>NZ_VAJM01000001.1 GCF_005771675.1 Hymenobacter jeollabukensis
GGAGTATTTGTCCCATAGGGCCGTGCGGTAAGTAGCGTCAAAAGGTACACCACGACACCCTGGGACTATACAGCTAGGGTTGTCGTTCGACGAAGCACGCGAGATGTCTCGACAAGCTCGACATGACGTGCTGGTTACGCCTCTGCATGACGTTCTATACTACCTGACAACGCAACTTACATCCCGGTGGGATAAGCGGCGCCGGCGGCGCTGCCCACCGGCATGATAGCGTCGAGCTCGGCCAGCTCTGGCGCCGACAGGGCAATGCCGGCGGCGGCCACGTTCTGCTCCAGGTACTTGCGCCGCTTGGTGCCCGGAATGGCTACCACGCCCTGCGTCAGCACCCAGGCCAAGGCCAGCTGGGCGGCAGTGACGCCCTTGTCGGCGGCCAGGGCTTCCAGCTTCCGCACCAGCTCCAGGTTTTTGTAGAAGTTTTCGCCCTGGTAGCGCGGGAAGTGGCGGCGGAAGTCGTCGGCGGCGAAGTCGTCGGGCGTTTTGATGTCGCCCGAGAGGAAGCCGCGGCCCAGGGGCGAGTAGGCCACGAAACCGATGCCCAGCTCGCGGGCCGCGGCCAGGATGCCGGCCTCTTCCACCGTGCGGTCGAACAGCGAGTATTCCGTCTGCAGGGCCGTGATGGGGTGCACGGCGTGGGCCCGGCGCAGCGCGTCGGCGGGGGCTTCGGAGAGGCCCAGGTAGCGCACCTTGCCTTCGTCTACCAGCCGGCTCATGGCGCCCACGGTTTCCTCCACCGGCACCTGCGGGTCGATGCGGTGCAGGTAGTACAGGTCGATGTAGTCGGTGCCGAGGTTGCGCAGGCTGCGGTCGATGCAGTGGCGCAGGTACTCGGGGCGGCCGTTGAGCCGACCGGTCCACTCCTGCCGCTGGTCGTCGACCTCGAAGCCGAACTTGGTGGCCAGGATAACGTCCGGGCGGCGGCCCGCAATGGCCCGGCCGACCAGCTGCTCATTGAGCAGCGGGCCGTACAGATCGGCCGTGTCGAGCAGGTTCACGCCCAGCTCCAGGGCGCGGTGAATGGTGGCAATGCTTTCGGCCTTGTCGGCCGCGCCGTAGATGGCGGCGCCGTTGATGGGGCTCATGCCCATGCAGCCCAGCCCTTCGGCGGGAACTTGCAGGCCCTGGCTGCCCAGGGCTACGCGTTGGAGGGTGCTCATGCGGTGTAGCAGGAAAAACGGGTGAATAATCGTCCCTGCAAAAGTCCGCCGGCCCGCCCCCGCCCCGGCTATACAAATCGAGGCTTTTCGTACACAAAACGCCGGGGCCCGGGTGGCCGCTGGCTCAGCCCCAGCCGCCCAGGTTAGAGCCGGGCGGCCTGAATCTGCTGGCCCAGCACCTCGATGACGCGCAGCATCTCCTGCCGGGCGGAATCCTGGTAGGCCAGGGCATTGGAGCTGTCGGGGGCTTCTTCCCAGCCGGCCAGCGCGGCCAGGGTTTCCAGCCGCTGCACCGAGTCCTCGATGCGGGCGTAGATGGCGGCCCACAGCTCCTGGTTCCAGCGCGGCTGCTGCACCAGGGCCACGCGCAAATCCAGCAGGTTCATCACCACGCCCGTCAGCCGCTCCAGCAGGGCGGCCTCGGCGGAACTGAACGCGCGGGGTTGGTTGTCAATCACGCAGAGCACCCCGATGGGCTGCCCGTCGGCGGTGCGCAGGGTGTGGCCGGCGTAGAAGCCCAGGTGCAGGTTCTGCACCAGCCCGGGGTTGATCAGGGCGCAGGGCTCGGCGTGCAGGTTTTCGAACACCGTCACGCCCTCGCCCAGCAAGGCCACCGAGCACAGCGTTTCCCAGCGGTTCACGCGGTCCATGTCGGGCGGCAGGCCGTGGTTCAGCCCAAAGCGCACCACTTCCTCCTCCACCAGGGCAATGATGCAGATGGGCACCCGAAACAGCTGGGCCGTGAGGCGGGCCAGCTCGGCAAAGGTTTCGTCCTGCATGGTATTGAGCAGCTGGTACGGGCGCAACGCCTGCAGGCGGGCCGCTTCGTCGAGCGGCAGCGGATGGGTAGCGGGTAAGGCCATAGTGCGGTGTGGGTAGTGCATCCTCGGTGCTGAAGCCGGTACCGGCAGCGTTCTGCCGGGCGTACGCGGCGCTGCTTACGTGTTAAACAGCTTCTTTAATGGAGCAGTTGGCGGCAAGGCAAAATTACGGCCTGTTTTTCACACAGAGTATATAGCGCAAAAATCCTATATATAATCTATTCCGACCTCCCCCGCTACGCGCAGGCAGGCCGCGCCGGGTCGGGGCTAGCCCAGCACGGCCGCCACCGGCACCTGCGGGTGCAGCACCATAAACACCAGCTCCTGCAGGATATCGGCCTCCGACATGGAGCCGGCTTCCACGCCCTTGCTCTGCAGATCGGCCCGGCGGATCAGGCGGATGATGTCGCGGGTGCGCGGGTACGGGAAGACTTTCAGGGCCTGCTGGTACTCCTTCTGGGCGTAGCTGTTGTTGACGCCGATTTTCTTCCAGTCGGCCGGCGAGGGGTTGGGCAGCGTGTGCAGCTGCAGCAGGCGCAGGAAGAAGTTGAAGAGGATGGTCAGGTTCGGAATGAGCGGGTTGTCCTTGGGGTTGAGCGCGAAGTGCTGGATGATGCGGTTGGCCTTTAGGATGTCGCGCATGATCAGCGCCTTTTGCAGCTCGAAGATGTTGTAGTCCTTGCTGATGCCCACCATGCGCTGCACCGTGGCCGCGTCGATGGGCTGGCCGGGCTGCAGGTTCAGCTCCATCTTCTGGATTTCGCCCAGCAGGCGGGCCAGGTCGGGGCCGATGTACTCGCTCAGCAGCTGCACCGCCTCGTCGTGAATGGGGCGCTGGCGCTGGCGCATGGTGGCCTGCAGCCACTGGGGCACCTGGTAGTCGCGCAGCTTGTCGGAGGTCATCAGCACGGCGTGCTCGGTTACGGCCTTGCCCAGCTTTTTGCGGCCGTCCAGGGTTTTGTGCTTGTGGGCAAAGACCAGCACCGTGCTCGGCAGCGGGTTCTTGAGGTAGGCTTCGAGCATGGTCTGGCCGGCGTCGCCTTCCAGGCCCGGCAGGTTCTGGGCCTCCTTCACGATGACGACGGTGCGTTCGGCCATCATCGGGAAGCGCCGCGCCTGCCCCAGCACCGTCGGAATGTCGGTGTCCTTGCCGTAGAGCACCACCTGGTTGAAGCCCTTGTCCATCTCGCTCAGCACGTTTTTCTCGATGAAGTCGGACACCAGGTCGATGTAGTACGGCTCCTCCCCTTGCAGAAAGTACACCGGCTGGTACTGCCCCTTCTGGAGCTGCGGCATGATCTGGTCGGCGGAAAGGGCGGGCATCGGTGAGGTGGTGAAGTGGTGAACTGGTGAGTTTGCTGGGCTGGCGCTAGGTAAGTTGCACGTCAACTCACTATTTCACCATCTCATAAGTTCACCACCTGCAAAGATATGCCCGTTTCCGCTCCTGCCCCGATGGCCCGCCCGGTGCGCCTCGATACCTGGCTGCTGGTGCTGGCCGCCGCGAAGTTTCTTATGCAGCTGCTGCTTTCGGGCCGCTACGGCCTGCACCGCGACGAGTACCTCTACCTCGACATGGCCCACCACCTGGCCTGGGGCTACAAGGAAATTCCGCCGCTGCTGGCGCCGCTGGCCTGGCTGGCGCAGGCCGCGTTCGGGCACAGCGTCATCGGGGTGAAGTTCTTCCCGGCCTTGTTCGGGGGCCTCACCGTGCTGCTCACCGGGCTCATTGCGCGGGAGGCCGGCGGGGGCCGCGGGGCCCAGCTGGCGGCGGGCTTCGCGGTGGCGGTGGCGCCGGTGTATCTGGCCATGCAGGGCCTGCTGCAGCCCAATTTCCTCGACGTGTTTTTCTGGACGCTCTACGGCTGGCTGGTGCTGCGCTTCGTGCACACCCACGAGCCGCGCCTGCTGCTGTGGCTGGGCCTGAGCATCGGGCTGGGGCTGCTGGCCAAGTACACCACTGCGTTCTACGTGCTGGCCCTGGTGCTGGCCTTGCTGCTCACGCCCGCCGAGCGGCCCTGGCTGCTGACGCGCTGGTTTTGGGGCGGCGTGGGCCTGGCTTTTCTCATCTTTCTGCCCAACCTCGTCTGGCAGGCCACCCACCACTGGCCGGTGCTCGGCCACATGCACAAGCTGCAGGAAACCCAACTCACCAACGTGTCGCCCGTCAATTTCCTCGTCGAGCAGCTGCCCATGACCCTGGCCGGGGCGCCGCTGTGGCTGGCCGGGCTCTGGTTCGGCCTCACCCGCGCCGGCCGGCCCTACCGCCCGCTGGTGCTGGCCTACTTCTTCGTCATCGGCCTGCTGCTGCTGAGCCGGGGCAAAAACTACTACGCCGCCGCCGTGTACCCGCCCCTGATAGCTCTGGGCGCCGCCTACCTCGACCGCCGCAGCCGCCCGGCCCTGTTCGGCGCCCTGGCCCTGGGCGTCTTGCTGACCCTGCCCGTGGTGCCCGCCCTGCTGCCGGTGTTGTCCGTCGAGCAGCTGGCCCGCTACGTCAAAAAGCTGCCCGTCGACGCCCTCACGCGCTGGGAAGACGGCCGGCAGCACGCCCTACCCCAGGACGTGGCCGACATGCACGGCTGGGACGAGTACGCCCCGCTGGTGCAGCGGGCCCTGGACCAGCTGCCGCCCCAGGAGCGCGCCCACTGCATCGTCTACGGCGACAATTACGGGCAGGCCGGGGCGCTGAACTGGTTCGGGCCCGCCCTGGGCCTGCCCCGCGCCTACACCCTGAACGGCTCCAACGCCTACTGGATGCCCCAGCCCGACTCGGTCAGCGCCTTCATCTACGCCAACGAGGGCGACGGGCCCGAAGACCTCAAGCGGGCCTTCGAAACCGTGGAAGTCGTCGGGCGGGTGCAGAGCCCCTACGCCCGCGTGCGGGGCAGCGAGGTGCTGCTGTTTCGCCACCCCCGCGGCGACCTGCGGCCCTTCGTGGCCAAACGCATCAAGGAGGCGCAGGAAGGCTTCGAGTAAAACCCATGCGCGCGGCAGTGCCCCGGGCGCTTACCTTTGGCAAAAAGTTGTCTGTTGTCAGTTGCGAGTTGTCAGGCTGTTCTGGCACTCCTGCCCTGACAACTGACAACTCGCAACTGACAACTCCTTATGTCCCTTATCGACGAACTGCGCTGGCGCGGCATGTTTCACGACATGATGCCCGGCACCGACGAGCAACTGAACAACCACGCGCCCGTCTCCGGCTACATTGGCTTCGACCCCACCGCCGCCTCCCTGCACATCGGCAACCTGGCCACCATCATGCTGCTGGTGCACCTGCAGCGCGCCGGCCACCGCCCCGTGGCCCTGGTGGGCGGCGCCACCGGCATGATCGGGGACCCGTCGGGCAAATCGGCCGAGCGCAACCTGCTCGACGAAACCACCCTGCGCGCCAATCAGGCCGGCATCAAGGCCCAACTGGAGAAGTTCCTGACCTTCGACGACTCGCCTACCGGCGCGGTGGTTGTCAACAACTACGACTGGTTCAAGGAGTTTGGCTTCCTGCAGTTCCTGCGCGAAGTAGGCAAGCACCTGACTGTGAACTATATGATGGCCAAGGACTCGGTGAAGCGCCGCATCGGCGGCAACGAGGACACCGGCGCCGAGGGCATCAGCTACACTGAGTTCAGCTACCAGCTGCTGCAGGGCTACGACTTCTACCACCTCTACAAAACCCTGGGCTGCACCCTGCAAATGGGCGCCTCCGACCAGTGGGGTAACATCACCACCGGCACCGAGCTGATCCGCCGCCTCACCGGCGGCGAGGGCAAAGCCTATGCCCTCACCGGCCAGCTTATCACCAAGGCCGACGGCACCAAGTACGGCAAGTCGGAGACGGGCACCGTGTGGCTCGACGCCTCGATGACCTCCCCCTACGAGTTCTACCAGTTCTTCCTGCGCGCCGAGGATGCCGATGCCCCGCGTTTGATTCGCGTGTTTACGCTGCTGAGCCAGGAAGAAATTGAGGCCCTGGAAGCTGAACACGAGCCAGTGCCTAACCGGCGCATTCTGCAGAAGGCGCTGGCCAAAGACGTGACCATTCGCGTGCACGGCCAAGCGGCCTACGAAGCGGCCGTTTCCGCCTCGGAAATCCAGTTTGGTGGTGGCGACCTGGCTAGTCTCGACGAGGAAACCTTACTCGCCGTATTCGCCGGCAACCCCCAGGCCGAAGTACCCCGTGCGTCATTAGCTGAGTTGAATGTCATTAGCCTCCTGAGCGAAGCCACCAACGGCGTCATCTTTCCCTCCAAAGGGGCGGCCCGCAAAATGATTCAGCAGAACGGCGTAAAAATCAACCGCCGGAAAGTCGACGTTGAGCAACAGGCTGCCGATGTTGAACCGCTACATGGCAAATACATTGTAGCCCAAAAGGGCAAGCAGGACTACTTTCTCATCACATTGACGGAGTAGTCGATTTCGGCAAAATGCAGAAAGGGCTCCTGGTGCAAACCAGGAGCCCTTTCAACGTTAGACGAGAAGCAACGGGCGGCGTGACCGGGCCGCCCGTGGTCCTTACTTCTTCTTGGCCGGAGCGGCTTTCTTAGCGGCCGGAGCAGCAGCGGCTTTCTTGGCCGGAGCGGCTTTAGCGGCCGGAGCGGCAGCCTTGTCGGTGGCGCTGTTCTTGGTGTTCTGCACCTCAGCGCGGATTTCCTGAGCCATGTTCTTCAGCTCCTGCATGCCTTTGCGCACACGGGTGCCGGCAGCCGAGTTGCTCTTGTCGTAGAACTTCTCGAAGTCAGCTTCCAGCGAGTGAACGAGGTCCCGGAGTTTGCCAAAATTGTTAGCCATGAGAAAGAGAGGGGGGGTTAGTGGTGTGAAACAAGGGTTTGACCGTGGCTAATATACGGGCATTTCAAATCAAAGCTAATTTTCGAAAAAATTTTTCAAGGCCGATTGCAGCCCGTATGGGGCAATTTCACCACCCAAAATCCGCATTTTAGCTTTTCCACCCTCCACCGATTCTATTCGATAAGTACAAAAACAAAGCCACCCGCTGCCTTAGCAACGGGTGGCTTTGTTTTTCGGGCCAAAAGCGCGTTTTAGGCCGTTGCGGGCTGTTTTGAGTACAGGCCCTTGTCGAGCTTGCTGGCAATGGCTTCGAAGGCGGCAATGGTCTGGTCGACGTCGGCCAGCGTGTGCACGGCCGTCGGAATCAGGCGCAGCATAATCACGCCTTTGGGCACCACCGGGTACACCACGATGGAGCAGAAAATGCCGTAATTCTCACGCAGATCGAAGGTTAGCGCCGTCGCGTCGGGAATTTCGCCGTTGAGCAGCACCGGCGTCACCGGGGTGGTGGTGGTGCCGATGTTGAAGCCCTTCTCGCGCAAGCCCGACTGCAGGGCCCGCACGATGGTCCACAGGTTTTCTTTCAATTCCGGCTGGCTGCGCAGCAGCTCCAAACGCTTCAAAGCACCCACTACCAGCGGCATGGGCAGGGATTTGGCGAAGATCTGGCTACGCATGTTGTAGCGCAAATATTCAATTACCGGCTCGGGGCCACCGACGAAAGCGCCGATGCTGGCCATGCTCTTGGCAAACGTCGAAAAATAAAGGTCGATGCCGTCCTGCACGCCCTGTTCTTCGCCCGTTCCGGCGCCCGTAGCGCCCATCGTGCCGAAGCCGTGGGCATCATCCACGAACAGGCGGAAGTTCCACCGCTCCTTCAGGGCCACGATGTCCTTCAGGTTGCCCTGGTTGCCCGACATGCCGAACGCGCCCTCGGTAATCACCAGGATGCCGCCGCCCGTCTCGTCGACGATGCGCTTGGCGCGCTCCAGCTGCTTCTCGAGGCTGGCCATATCGTTATGCGGAAACACGAAGCGCTTGCCCGCGTGCAGGCGCACCCCGTCGATGATGCAGGCGTGCGACTCGGCGTCGTACACAATCACGTCGTGGCGCGAGACGAGCGAGTCGATGATGCTCACCACGCCCTGGTAGCCGAAGTTGAGCAGCAGCACGTCGTCCTTCTGAATGAACTCGGCCAGCTCTTTCTCCAGCTGCTCGTGGTAGTTGGAGTTGCCGCTCATGATGCGGGCGCCCATTGGCAACGCCATGCCGAACTCGGCGGCGGCGTCAGCGTCGGCCTTGCGCACCTCGGGGTGGTTGGCCAAGCCCAGGTAGTTGTTCAGGCTCCAGGTCAGAACCTCTTTGCCGCGGAAAATCATGCGCGGCTTGATTTCGCCTTCGAGCTTGGGGAACGTGAAGTAGCCGTGAGCGTAGTGCGAATGGCTGCCGAGCGGGCCGCGGTTGGCGGCAATTCTCTCAAAAATGTCCACGCGGGGATGCTTTTTGGGTGAGTAAGCGGAAAAAACCGTTTGGCCCACGCCATTCAGGGCGCAGGCCAAATGTGGCGCAAGTTACGAAACCGCGCTCAGGCAACGAGCGTTAGGCGCCGCGATATTCGGCATGGCGAATAGAGCGACACCGTAAACCAGCACCTCACCCGAAGAACAAAAGAACGTCATGTCAAGCTTGTCGAGACAGCTCGCGTGCTGACGTCGGATAGTAAAAGCCTCGTTCAACGAACGGGTTGCTATCCGGCGTCAGCACGCGAGATTCCTCGGCTGCGCTCGGAATGACGTTCTTCTGTTATCGTTCAAATTACGCCTTCTGCCCCTATCTATTACTTTCGCCACTCCCTTCCCTCCCCCTGCCCCTCTACGGCATGACAAAAATCACCAAGCTCCTCGTCGCCAACCGTGGCGAAATTGCCCTGCGCGTGCTGCGCTCGGCCCGCGAAATGGGCCTGCAGACCGTGGCCATCTACTCCGAAGCCGACCGCAACGCCCTGCACGTGCGCTACGCCGACGAGGCCGTGTGCGTGGGGCCGCCCGCCTCCAAGGACAGCTACCTGCGCGGCGACAAAATCATCGAAGTCTGCCAAGCGCTGGGCGTCGACGCCATTCACCCCGGCTACGGCTTCCTCTCCGAAAACGCCGAATTCGCCCGCATGGTGAAGGCCGCCGGCATTACGTTCGTGGGCCCCTCGCCCGAGGCCATGAACATCATGGGCGACAAGCTCTCGGCCAAGCAGGCCGTAAAGGCTTATAACATCCCGCTGGTGCCCGGCCTCGACGAGGCCATCAGCGACGTGCAGGAGGCCAAGCGCGTGGCCGAGCAGGTGGGCTTCCCGGTGCTCATCAAGGCCTCGGCCGGCGGCGGCGGCAAGGGCATGCGCCTGGTGCACGCCGCCGCGGAGTTCGAGGAGCAGATGCAGCTGGCCGTCAACGAAGCCACCTCGGCTTTCGGGGATGGGTCGGTGTTCATCGAGAAGTTCGTGACCGGGCCGCGCCACATCGAAATCCAGGTCTTGGGCGACGAGCACGGTAACATCGTGCATTTGTTTGAGCGGGAATGCTCCATTCAGCGCCGCCACCAGAAGGTGATTGAGGAAGCGCCCTCGGCGGTGCTCACGCCCGAGCTGCGGGCCGAAATGGGCCGCTGCGCCGTCGACGTGGCCCGGGCCTGCAACTACACCGGGGCCGGCACGGTGGAGTTTCTGCTGGATGATCAGCGCAACTTTTACTTCCTGGAAATGAACACCCGCCTGCAGGTGGAGCACCCGGTTACGGAAATGATTACGGGCCTCGACCTGGTGAAGGAGCAGATCAAGGTGGCCCAGGGCGAGCCGCTGGCCTTCCGGCAGGAAGACCTCAGCATCACCGGCCACGCCCTGGAGCTGCGGGTGTACGCCGAAGACCCGCAGAACAACTTCCTGCCCGACATCGGCCGCCTGCAAACCTACGTGCGCCCCCAGGGCCCGGGCGTGCGCGTCGACGACGGCTTCGAGCAGGGCATGGACATTCCCATCTACTACGACCCGATGATTGCCAAGCTGGTCACCTACGGCGCCACCCGCCAGGAAGCCATTGCCCGCATGCTGCGCGCCATCGAGGAGTACCAGATTACCGGCATCGAAACCACCCTGGGCTTCGGCCGCTACGTGCTGCAGCACCCCGCCTTCACCTCCGGCGACTTCGACACGAACTTCGTGCGCGACCATTTCCAGCCCAGCGTGCTGCAACAGCAGCCCAGCCCCGAGCTGGCCCAGCTGGCCGCCGTGCTGGCCGCCAAGCTGCTCACCGAGCAGAAAGGCGTCGGCGCCGCAGCCTCGAATGGCGCACCTGCGGGCGGCGCGGCCGTGCCGGTATCGAACTGGAAGAAGAATCGGCTGGCAGGACGCTAAGCTGAATCGTCTCACCTAAAATAGCCCCGCCCGACCGGTACCGGTCGGGCGGGGCTATTTTGTGGAATATGCAATGCAAGGGCGCTGGACTATCCATTCTCACCCCAGCACCGTGTCGGCCACGAGGCTCAGGCCGCGGGTCAGCAGCGCGTCGTCGGCGATGTTGCCCAAGGCCAGCCGCAGGCCGTTGTGGGCCGGGTTAGAGCTGAGCTGGTAAGCCGCGCTGGTCACCACTTCGACGCCGCGGGCCAGCAGCTGCCGTTCCAGGGCGGGCACGTCGGCGGTGGCGGGCAGAGGGAGCCAGAGGTGGAAGCTGGTAGGCTGAGCCTGGTACGGCAGCCCCCGCAGCGCGGCCGCGGCCAAAGCCTGGCGGCGGCGGGCTTCCCGCTGCTTGTCGGCAATGAGCTGGGCCAGCTGGCCGTTCTGCGCCCAGGTGCCCAGCAGGCGCGTGAGCAGCATCACCGAGCCGCCGGTAAGCGTGCGGATGGCGTTGATCAGCTCCTCCCGCCACTGCGGCGGCGCGACGATGTAGGACAGCTTGGCGCCCGGGGCCACGGCCTTGGCCAGGCTGAAGATGTAGAAGCTGCGCTCGGGCGCCAGCTGGGCAAAGCTCGGGGGCGCCTCGGGCTGCAGAAAGCCGTAGGCGTCGTCGTCGATGAGCAGCACGTCGGCGCGGCGGGCCACTTCTACCAGCTCCCGGCGCCGCGCCAGGGGCATCACCAGGCCCAGCGGGTTGTGCACGGTGGGCGTCAGGTACACGGCCGCGGCGCGGTGCTGCCGGCACAGGCGTTCCAGCGCCGCCGGCTCCATCCCGTCGGCATCGAGCGGGCAGGCCACCAGCTGCACCCCGAAGCGCCGGGCCAGCAGCAGAAAGCCGTTGTAGGCCACCGCGTCGACCACCACGGTGCGGCCGGCCAGCTGCGCGGCCAGCAAAATGGCCACCAGCGCGTGGTGCCCGCCGCAGCCCAGGTGCACCGTATCCGGGTCGATGGAGAAACCGGGGCGCGCCAGCCAGGCGGCGGCCACGGCCCGGTCGGCGGCGTAGTGGCCGGGCGGCTCCATCAGCAGGTAGGCTTCGTCGGGCGGCAGCGCCGCCAGGGCTTGCCGGAATAGCTCATGGTGGGCCGGCAGCACCGGGTAGTTGTAGCGCAGGTCAATCATGGGGCCAAGGTAGCGCGCCGAGCACCACCACAGAATGTGCGCAAGCTCCACGGCTGGAAGTGTCCGGTTGGGCTTCGGCCGCTATGTGCTTTACCACCCTGCCTTCCCCTCCGACGACTTCGATACGAACTTCGTGCGCAACCATTTCCAGCCTAGCGTGCTGCAGCCCACGCCCAGCCCCGAGCTGGCCCAGCTGGCCGCCTTTCTGCTCGGTGAGCAGAAAGGCGCCGGCGCCGCTACGGCCTCGAATGGCGCGGCTGCGGGCGGCGCGGCCGTGCCGGTGTCGAACTGGAAGAAGAATCGGTTGGCTCGGTAGGGTTCGGCTGATAGACTGTAAAACAGAACCGCCCGGCTGGTATTCAGCTGGGCGGTTCTGTTTTCTACCTAGAACTTGAATCTGAAATACCTTTCTATCTGCCCATTTGGGCGTCGTATTCCTTGGCACCTGCTGGCACGTCTGTGAGCTTAAAATATTTTCTTCCCTTTGCAGAAAACGCTACTCTATCAGTGTCCAATTCGACAAAATAGCCAGCCATTTCTTTAGGGAGAGCAACTTCTTTGGTGTATAAGCTAGGCTGCCCATTGCAATGAATCAGCATCTTGTCCTTATCTATTTTGACATCTAAAATATTATCAACAACACAAACAGTATCTACTCTTGTATCCGACTTTATAAGAATGTAATCCGGTGAATTAGAGTAAGCAGCTGAGTAGGTAAACCAATCGATACTACCATTAGCTGTCTTGATATATTTCATATACATTCTATCTGATTCTTTAGCTGAAAAGTCCGGCGAGCATGAATAGGACGTTGACAGCAAAAAGAATAGAATTGCGGAGTATTTCATAGTCAATGTATTTTCGTTATCTAATTCAAAGGTATTATTAAAACCACCCCGCCAAATCCCGCACCCCAATCGGGCGCTCCACGGTGAAGCCTTCCCCGAACTCCACCCCGATGGCGTGGCCGAACTCCCGGGCCCGGGCTTCCACGAAGTGCCAGAACTCCGGCGAGGAAATGTGGGTGTGCGGCTGCCCGTCGGCGGCCACGTTGAACTGCGAGCCGTAGGCGGCCACCGAGGCGCGCTTGGTTTCCCAGTGAGCCGAAATGTCCACCACGAAGTCGGGCTTGAGGTAACGGTCCTGGATGAAGTGGTACACCCGGGCCGGGCGCCAGGCGGCCTGGGGCTGTCCGTCTTCGCCAAGCGTCTCAATCATCTTCAGGCCCGAGAGGAAGCAGGCTTCGGAGGCCAGCTGGGAGCCGCGGCCGTGGTCGGGGTGCCGGTCGTGGATGGCGTTGCAGAGCACGATGTCGGGCTGGTAGCGGCGCACGGCCTGGATGATGGGCAGCTGATGCTCCCGGTCGTTGCGGAAGAAACCGTCGGACAGGCCCAGGTTGACGCGCACGCTCAGGCCCAGCAGCTCGGAGGCGGCCTGGGCCTCCCGGGCGCGGGTTTCGGGCGTGCCGCGGCTGCCCAGCTCCCCGCGGGTGAGGTCCACCACGCCTACTTTTTTGCCTTGGGCAATAGCGGCGGCAATGGTGCCGCCGGCGCACAGCTCCGCGTCGTCGGGGTGCGAAGCCAAAACCAGAATGTCGAGTTTCATGCAGTAGTTGTCCGTTGCGAGTTGTCAGTTGTCAGGACGTGAGGCTTTCAGAACGAACTGACAACTCGCAACCGGCAACTGGCAACTCTTTACTTGATCCGCAGCGTACGGCCGACGCGCAGGGTGGTTTTGCCGGTGATGTCGTTCAAACGGCGAATCTGAGCCTGGGAGACGCCGTGCTTATCGGCAATTTCCGACAGCGTATCCCCCGAGCGCACGCGGTACGACACGGTGCGGCGGGCGGCCGTGGGCCGGTGGGCGCTGCCGCTGCGGGCCTGCACCGCGGCGCGCATGCGGGCGGCCTGCCCGGCATAGTTAAACAGGGCGGCCGTAATGGCCAGGTTTTCCTTCTTCAGCTGGTACTCCGGGAAGTTGTAAATCTCCTCGGGGTTGATGGGGTTGCCCTCGTAGCGCACCTCATAGTGCAGGTGCGAGCCGGTGCTGCGCCCGGTGCTGCCGCCCTTGCCGATCAGGTCGCCAGCCTTCACGAAGGTGCCGGGGCGCACCAGCTGCTTGCTCAGGTGGCCGTACACCGTCTCCAGGCCGTTGTAGTGGCGCACCACGATGTAGTTGCCGTAGCCACCGCCGTCCCAGTTCACCACGCGCACCACGCCGTCGAAAGCGGCCTTTACCGAGTCGCCGGTTTCCAGGTCCAGGTCCACGCCGTAGTGCCAGCGGTAGCCGCGGAAGCGGAAGCCCGAGGTGACGGGCGTGGTGGTCAGCGGCATGCGGGCCAGGCGCTGGCGGGCGGGGTCGGTCAGGTGCAGCGTGAGCGTGTCGCGGTAGCGGCTCGGGTCGCGGCGGTAGGGGTTCACGTAGCGCGTATCCCAGATGGAATAATAGCCCGCCACCTTGATCCAGGACGAGTCGATGAGCACTTCCTCCGACATTTCCACGATGCTCTGCTCGCCCAAGTTGAGCGTGCTGGTATCCTCGCTGACGATGCTCAGCGGCTTAGCCGGCTTGAACACCGATTTGGCCGCCTCCGAGTTGTCATCGGGCAGCTCCTCCGTCTCGACGACCACCGACGTATCGGGGCGCACGTAGCGGATTTTCGGAGCCCGGATCTTAAAGAAATCCTTGGGAGTGCCCGCTTTGGCCTTGGGCCGGGGCGTGCGGCGCCGTTGCGCCTGGGCCGCCTCGGGGGCGAAGCTCAGCAGTAGAGCCAGCAGGCCGAGCAGCCAGAATTTGAATGCGGTTGACAAGTGCAATAGGACTGGGTGGACGTCCCCGCGGGCCACGCTCACCGGCGCAGCCCTCGGGAGCCCGCAAAGGTACGGAAGCCAAGCAAAACGGGCCGCCTCGCCCCAAAGGCAAGCCGGCCCGTTGCAACGGCCAAATCCAATTTTTAGTATTCTGCCGGGGTACCTCCGCACCACCTGAACGTCATGTCGAGCTTGTCGAGACATCTTGCGTGCTGACGTTCACAAGTAATTTTCTCGTTCAACAAGAAGAATACTATCGGGCCAGATGTCTCGATAAGCTCGATATGACATGCCAAAGCGTCTCGGAGCGGCCTAGTGCACGCCCAGCGCCGCCAGGTACCGCTCGGCGTCCAGCGCGGCCATGCAGCCGGTGCCGGCGGCCGTCACGGCCTGCCGGTACACGAAGTCCTGCACGTCGCCACAGGCAAACACGCCGTCGACGTTGGTCTTGCTCGTGCCCGGAATCGTCTTCAGGTAGCCCTGCTCGTCGTGGTGCAAATACTCGCGGAATATGCCCGAGTTCGGCTCGTGCCCGATGGCCACGAAAAAGCCGTGGATGGGAATTTCGCGCGTCTCGTGGGTCAGCAGGTTCTTCACCCGCACGGCTTCCACGGCGTGCTCCCCCAGGATTTCGTCGGTAGCCGAGTCGAACAGCACCTCAATCTTGGGATTGTCGAGCACGCGCTTCTGCATGATCTTCGAGGCGCGCATCTCCCCTTTCCGCACCAGCATGTACACCTTGTTGCACAGGTTGGCCAGGTAGGTAGCTTCCTCGGCCGCCGTATCCCCCGCGCCCACGATGGCCACGTCCTTGCCGCGGTAGAAGAACCCGTCACACACGGCGCAGGCCGACACGCCCGAGCCGTTCAGCCGCGCCTCCGACTCCAGCCCCAACCACTTGGCCGATGCCCCGGTGGCAATGATAACGGCGTCAGCCGTCAGCGTGTGCTTCTCGTCGATGGTCACGCGGTGCGGGTGGCCGGAGAAGTCGACCGAGGTGGCAATGCCGTAGCGAATATCGGTACCGAAGCGGGCGGCCTGCTTTTTCAGGTCTTCCATCATTTCCGGCCCCATGATACCATCCGGGTAGCCGGGGAAGTTCTCCACGTCGTTGGTGATGGTCAGCTGCCCGCCGGGCTGCAGGCCCTGGTACATAACGGGCGCCATGTTGGCGCGGGCGGCGTAGATGGCGGCCGTGTAACCGGCCGGCCCCGAGCCAATAATCAGACACTTGACGTGTTCTGCAGCAGTATTCTCCATGAGTTGAAAATGCGAATTCCGTAAGGAGCGGCAAAGGTAAGCGTCGTAGCACGACTGTAGCGTGCAGCTGTTCGTGAAGTCCCCAGAACGTCATGTCGAGCTTGTCGAGACATCTCGCGTGCTGATGCCAGATAGCAACCTGATGATTGGAATTACTATCAAGCGAGATGTCTCGACAAGCTCGACATGACGTTCTGGGGACCTGAATAGCCAAACAAAAACCCCGACCGTAGGGCCGGGGTTTTCATCACTGGCAAAAACCAGGAAGGTTGTTAGCCCAGGTACGGCTTCAGCGCCTTGCTGCGCGAGGTGTGGCGCAGGCGACGGATAGCCTTTTCCTTGATCTGGCGCACCCGCTCGCGGGTCAGGTTGAACTTCTCGCCGATTTCCTCCAGCGTGAGCGAATGCTCGCCGTTGAGGCCAAAATACAGCGTAATCACGTCCGCCTCGCGCTTGGTCAGCGTGGAGAGGGCGCGCTGCACTTCCTTGCGCAGCGAGTCGTTCATTAGGCCCATGTCGGGCGACTCCTCGTCCTCGTTTTCGAGCACGTCGAGCAGGCGGTTTTCTTCGCCCTGCACGAACGGCGCATCCACCGATACGTGGCGGCCCGAAATCTTGAGCGTATCCACCACTTCCGAGGTGGTCAGCTCCAGCACTTCGGCAATTTCCTCCGGCGAAGGCTCCCGCTCGAATTTCTGCTCCAATTCCGAGAAGGACTTGCTGATCTTGTTCAGCGAGCCGACGCGGTTCAGGGGCAGACGCACGATGCGCGACTGTTCGGCCAGGGCCTGCAGAATCGACTGGCGAATCCACCACACGGCGTAGGAGATGAACTTAAAGCCGCGGGTTTCGTCGAAGCGCTTGGCAGCTTTGATCAGGCCGAGGTTGCCCTCGTTGATCAAATCGCCCAGCGACAGACCTTGGTTCTGGTATTGTTTGGCCACCGATACCACGAAACGGAGGTTGGCCTTGGTGAGCTTTTCCAGCGCCTGCTGGTCGCCTTCCTTGATGCGTTGCGCCAGCGTTACCTCCTCGTCGGGAGTGAGCAGATCTACCTTGCCAATCTCCTGGAGGTACTTATCCAGCGACTGACTTTCGCGGTTGGTAATCTGCTTGCTGATTTTTAACTGTCTCATTGTAGACGGGCGCGAAGGGTAAAAAGGTGCAGGTTGGTCTTATTGAGAGTTTCCCGGCTGCGGAACCTCGGTCAGAAGGTGCTAACAGCGCCTCCTGACCGAAAGTTCGCGCCAGTGCAATACAGCGGCCTTCCTGCGAAACTAGCGGGTGAAGCGCTCCGGACGCGGACCCCGGTCGGGGCGCGGGCCACGGTCGGGCCGGTCGCCGCGCTCCGGACGGTCACCCCGCTCGGGGCGCTCCGACGGCTCCACGTAGCCTTCCGGCTTCGGCATGAGGCTCTTCATCGACAAACGGAATTTGCCGGTCTTCTTGTCCACCTCGACCAGTTGCACCTTCACTTCCTGGCCTACCGTCAGCACGCCTTCCAGCGAAGGCAGACGGTCGTAGCTCACTTCGGAAATGTGCAGCAGGCCGTCCTTGCCGGGCATGAACTCCACGAACGCGCCGTAGGCCTGGATGGAGCGCACCGTGCCGCTGTACGTCTCGCCTACTTCCGGTGTCGCAGCAATACCGCGGATGCGGCCCACAGCGGCGGCCATGTCGTCGGCGTTGGAAGTGTAGATGTACACGTGGCCCTTCTCGTCCTTCTCCTCGATGGTGATGGTGGCGTTGGTGTCCTTCTGGATCTGCTGCACCACTTTGCCGCCGGGGCCGATGATGGCGCCGATGTACTCCTTGTCCACCAGAATCTTGGTCGAACGCGGGGTGTGGGGCTTCAGGTCAGCAGCAGTTTCGCTGATGGTCTTGGCCATTTCGCCCAGGATGTGCAGGCGGCCTTCGCGGGCCTGGTTCAGCGCGGCGGTCATGATTTCGCTCGACAGACCCTGGATTTTGATGTCCATCTGGCAAGCCACGATGCCCTTCTCCGTGCCGGTCACCTTGAAGTCCATGTCGCCGAGGTGGTCCTCGTCTCCCAGAATGTCCGACAGCACGGCGTACTCACCGGTTTCCTTGTCCTGCACGAGGCCCATGGCAATGCCCGAAACGGCGGCCTTGAGCTTGATGCCGGCGTCCATCAGCGCCATCGACGAGGCACACACGGTAGCCATCGACGACGAGCCGTTCGACTCCAGGATGTCCGACACCACGCGGATGGTGTAGGGGTTTTCGTCCTCGGCGGGCAGCACTTTCTTGATGGAGCGCATGGCCAGGTTGCCGTGGCCGATTTCCCGGCGGCCGGGGCCGCGGTTGGGCTTCACCTCGCCGGTCGAGAAAGCCGGGAAGTTGTAGTGCAGCAGGAACTTGTTGTAGCCCGACACCATGGCCGAGTCCACAATCTGCTCGTCGAGCTTGGTGCCCAGGGCCACCGTGGTCAGCGACTGGGTTTCACCGCGGGTAAACAGCGCCGAGCCGTGGGCCCCGGGCAGGTAGTTCACCTCCGACCAGATCGGGCGGATTTCCGTCAACTGACGACCGTCGAGGCGGGTGCGCTCCTTGATCATCATGTCGCGGATGGCCTTCTTCTCGGCCGAGCCGTAGTAGCGCGAGAACATTTTCTGGTCCAGTTCCGGCTGCTCAGCCAGCAGCTTTTCCAGCAGCGGTTTCTTGATGGCCGAGAAGCCTTCCTTGCGGCCGGCCTTGCTCGGGTTGCCCGACTTAGCTACCTCATACGCAGCCTGATACACGGCTTCGTTAATCTGCTTCTTCAGCTCCTCGTTCTCGTCGTACTTGGGGTACTCGCGCTTCACGTGCGACTTTTCGATGGCCTGGGCCAGCTCCTGCTGCACGCGCACCTGCTCCTTGATGGCCTCGTGGGCGTAGGCAATGGCTTCCACCATTTCCTCCTCGCTCACTTCGTTCATCTCGCCTTCCACCATGGCCACCGAGTCGGCCGTGGCGCCCACGATCAGGTCGATGTCGGCGCGGGCAATGTCGGCGGTTTTGGGGTTGATCTGCAGCTTGCCGTCGATACGGGCCACACGCACTTCCGAGATGGGGCCGGCGAAGGGAATATCGGAAATAGCCAGGGCAGCCGACGCGGCCAGGGCGGCCAGGGCATCGGGCTGTACGTCCTTATCGGCCGAAATCAGCGAAATCATCACCTGCACCTCGTAGTGATAGTCCTTGGGGAACATCGGGCGCAGGATACGGTCAACGAGGCGGCATACCAGGATTTCGTAGTCCGACAGGCGGCCTTCGCGGCGCTGGAACGAGCCGGGAATCTTGCCGGCACCGCCGAATTTCTCCTGGTAATCCACCGACAGCGGCAGGAAGTCCACGCCTTCGCGCTGCGAGGGCTGCGACACGACCGTGGCCAGCAGCATCGCGTCGCCGAGGCGCACGACGACGGCGCCGTCGGCGAACTTGGCCAGCTTGCCGGTTTCGAGGGAAATCTGCCGACCGTCGGGCAGGGTAATGTGTTTGGTAACCGCGTTGTAAGGAGGCATTCCTTCAGGGGTAGCTTGGGGTTGGAACAGCGTTTTTGGCAGCGAAGCTGGGCTCCGACTTGGGCAAGCGGGCCAGCGAATCCGGCTCGGGATTAAAACAACGTGCCCGGCAGACGGAGGTGTGCCGGGCAACGCAAAAAAAGCAGGGAACCCGGCCGGCGGGCTCCCTGCTTTCTGGAGTGGGTTACTTACGGATGCCCAGCTCCTTGATGATGGCGCGGTAGCGGGTGATGTCGCGCTGCTGCAGGTAGTTCAGCAGACGACGGCGCTTACCTACCAGCTTGAGCAGGCCCAGACGGGTCGAGAAGTCTTTTTTGTTGACTTTCAGGTGCTCCGTCAGGTGCGAGATACGCGTGGTAAACAGCGCGATTTGCGATTCGGCCGAACCGGTGTCGGTTTTGGTCTTAGCAACGCCGTGCTGTTCGAAGATAGCCTGCTTGGCTTCGGTAGTGAGTTTCATCGGCAGATAGGGAGGAAGCCCCGTCTTGGATTAAAGGGTGTGAAAAAGGGTATACGCCGGCAACATAGCTAGGCGTGGCGCAAAGGTAAGAAAATATTCGGTCCGTTGGACGGAATACGGATTGAATGTAGCCGGCGTCCTTCAGTCAGCGGGCATTAAAAAAGCGTTTGCCCGGACTTGCGGTCTGGGCAAACGCTTTCATTTCAAGAAAGATGGAGGGGCCTCTACCCTGCCGTCGTCACCGGCGCGGGCTTGCGCACGAACCACTTCGGCAGCTTGCGTGAGAGGCGCAGCCAGAAGTCGACTTCGAAGAGGCTGGAGTCGCGGCGGGCCTGGTAGAGGAAGAACAGGCCGGCGGGCAGCAGCACGAAGTTGGACATCCACATGCCCACGCCTACCGGCATCACCGCCTCGCGCCCGTACTTCTCGCCGATGATGGACACGACGTAGAAGATGATAAAGAACAGGATCGACACGAGTACCGGCACGCCCAGGCCGCCTTTCTTGATGATGGCGCCCAATGGCGCGCCGATCAGAAACATCACCAGAATGGCCACTGACTGGGTATACTTGCGAAAAATCTCGATGCGGTAGTTGCCCATTTCGCGGGCGGTGCTGTTTAGGCGCTCCGAATACGTGGTCATGTAGGACTGCATGTTGCGGGCCCGGTTGGCCGCCGCTTCCAGCACCATGGCCGACGACGCCGGCATTTTCGTGGCCGGTACCTGCCAGGCGGCGGTGCGCTGGTCGAATACCTGCCCCGTGGTATCGAAGCGCTGGTAGAGAAAATACGGATTCAACTGCGTGCTGGCTTGCTTCCGCTCCTTGTTCAGCACCACCTGCATGGAGTCGACGAAGCCGCGAAGCTGCGGCAGCGTCAGCATAATCTTGTTTTCCTTGAAAAGATCTTCCTTGGTACGGTCGAGGCTAAAGGACGCCAACGAAAAGATGATGTCGGTGCGGTCAAACTTCTGCTGCACGAAACCGGCGCCGGACCGGTCGCGGGCGGTGGGCTGCTCCACGTACTTGCGGCCGTTGAACAGCTCCAGCGCGAGGTACTGCCCGTCGTAACGGGTGGCCATGCGGCCCGAGTCGGCCAGTACCATGGCCACGTTGCCGCTGTTGCCGCTGTGGTCGTAAATCATCACGCCGTACAGCTTCTCGCCATTCTCGCCGGCTTTGCTGTTGACTTTGATGGTGTAGCCCGGAATACCATTATAAAACACGCCCGGCCGGATGTCCAGCGCCAGCTTCTGCTGGCGCACGTCCCAGAGCAGGCTGTAGGCTTTCAGGTTGGCCTTGGGCACGATGGTGTTGTTGAACCAGAAAGCGAAGCCGGCCAGCAGGGCGCTGAACAGCATCACCGGCCGTAGAATCCGCGTCAGCGACACGCCTGAGGTCTTGATGGCCGTCAGCTCGTGGTGCTCACCCAGATTGCCGTAGGTCATCAGCGAAGAGAGCAGCACCGCCAGCGGCAGCGAGATGGGCACGATGAGCACGCTGAAATACATCAGTAGCTGCAGGATTACGCCCGTCCCCAGGTCCTTGCCAACGAGGTCGTCGAGGTACTTCATCATCGTCTGGGTGAGGAAGACGAACTCCACCACCGCAAACGTGAGCAGAAATGGCCCGAAAAAGGCCTGCAGGATTAGTTTATCGATTTTCTTCATACCAGCAGTAAGCCGCAGCAGTTGGCTCCTTAACGCCGAAAACGGCCGCAAAGGTACATGCCCCGACGCCGGGAAACGGTTGGCTAATAAAAAAGGAGCAGCCCTGCCCCGATACCGGGCAGGCGCCGCTCCTATTGGAACATAAAGGTGCTGAGAAAAGTGACTTAGCCGCCTACCTGTTCACGCAGGTTCTGGACGAGGTTGTCCCACATTTCGGTCAGTTCCACGTCGTCGGTTTCCTCCGAGTAGTCCACGACCTTCAGAAAGACCTCCTGCGTCAGCTCCGACGACTCAATGGTAAAGTCGAGGTAGTTGGCATCGGGCATGTGCCGGCGCTCCGGCCCCAGGAACACGAAGCGTACCGAGCGGTTGGTGCGCTGCGAGGTGATTTCGGCGAGGTGGGGCTGGTTGTCCCACACGAAGTTGAAGATGTGCGGATTCACCATCTGCACGTCCTGGCAGAACCATTGGCGCAGCCCGGAGGCCGAAGCGAGGTAGGGATAAAGAATCTTAGCCGAGGCGTTGACGGGGTATTCCTGCACGAACCGGTGCTTGGAGCGAGTAGCAGAAAGAGGCATAGGGAAGCGAGAGAAGCGAAAAATTTGTCTGGCTGGCAATCAGCCAGATTGGGTACTAGCGGCAAGATACACGGCTTTTTTTTCCGTCAAAGCTTGCGTAGGGTTAAATCTTCGCTTTACCTTTGCACCACCAAACAGGGCGGGGTAGCTCAGTTGGTTAGAGCACAGGATTCATAACCCTGAGGTCACGAGTTCAACTCTCGTCCCCGCTACATAGCAAAAAAGCCGAGTGCCTTTAACCTGGCACTCGGCTTTTTCTATTTGCATGCACCTGATAGTTAATCAATTATACTGTACCCGATGTGGCCCAGCCGTACAGGGCTGAAACCACCTCCGTGGAAAGCTGCAACCGTTTACTGCGCCACTACCTGGCCCGCTTACGCCACTGCACCAAGTGTATACGCATGTGGTCACAAGCCCTTTTGCCACTACGTGCCCAGAAAAACGGAATCCTGACGATGCTTTTGAAGCAATGCCTAATTCCCGCCAGATTTCGTTTTTTTGTGGCGAAAAGCCATTGACGATGTGTTGTACACCCCACATGTGCAACATCTCATGATATGGAATATTTCTTCAGCCATGGATTCCACTGCCGAACGGCTTCAGGAGCTAATCAGGATTGTAGGCGCCAAATCAGTCAGTGCATTCGCTGTATCTATTGGGGTCAGAAGCACCGTACTGGCCAATATGCTCGGAGGACGTATGTCCAAGCCAAGCTTTGATACATTGGAGAAAATTAAAGCGCAGTACCCCCAAGTAGATCTGGAATGGCTGGTAATGGGTAAAGGCCAGCCGCTAAAAGCTGCAACTGCTTATTCTCTACCCGCCCAGCCTGTCCCAGGCGCCAGCGAACCGGATATCAAATTGCTCGGCAAACCTGAACTGACTGACAAAACCAGTCCACAAGCGGCCTTGGCAGAATGTCAGAAGGAGTTGACCGCTTGGAAGGAAAAGGCTGAAACTTACCGGCAGTTGGCCGAGGACCGGCAAACCATTATTGAACTAATGAAAAAAGCCGCCCGCTGAGCGCGTAACGGCTTTCGGCGATTCTGTCGCCGCGGATTTGAAGATAAAAAAGCCCGACCAAATGGCCGGGCTTCTTCGTGCTAAGCTACTATTATCAGCAACTACGCTTTCACTTTCTCCACGATGCCTTTGAAGGCCTCGGGGTGGTTCAGGGCGAGGTCGGCCAGCACCTTACGGTTCAGGTCGATGCCAGCCTTCTTCAGGCCGCCCATGAACTGCGAGTACGACAGGCCGTGGATGCGGGCACCGGCGTTGATACGCTGGATCCACAGGGCACGAAAGTCGCGCTTTTTGGCTTTCCGGTCACGGTAAGCGTAGAGCAGACCTTTCTCAACCGCGTTTTTGGCAACGGTCCAGACATTCTTGCGGCGGCCGAAGTAACCTTTGGCCAGACGCATTACCTTTTTGCGACGGTGGCGCGAGGCCACGTTATTGACGCTTCTTGGCATAACCTACTTGTTTTTGGCGGCCGGTGCCTCCCTCATTCTGAAGGGGCTTGGCGAATAACCGGACGCCGGGTTGAAAAAATGTTCAGCGGGAGCTTCGGGCCGCCGCTTAGAGGACCAGCATGTCCTTCACCCGGTTCATGTCAGCGGAGCTAACCAGGGTGACATGGGTCAGGGCGCGCTTACGCTTCGTGCTCTTCTTGGTCAGAATGTGCGACTTGTACGCGTGCTTGCGCTTTACTTTGCCCGTGCCGGTCAGCGAGAAACGCTTCTTGGCGCCGGACTTGGTTTTCATTTTCGGCATTGTGAGAAAGGTTGAAGGGTAAAACATCGGCGGCCGGCTGCCTAGGGCCGGCTCGCCTGAACAACGGAGCGGCTCACGCCGCGCTGGAGTAACTTATTCGGCCGCTTCGTTGGAAGCAGCAGCTTTCGGAGCCTTGCCTTCCGTGGCGGGCTTCGGCGCCGGCGAGCCGGCAGGCTTCACTACCACGGCTTTGGGCGCGAGGTAGAGGAACATGCGCTTGCCTTCGAGCTTGGGCAGCTGCTCTACTTTGGCCAGATCCTCAAGGGCCTGGGCAAACTTGAGCAGCAGGATTTCGCCGCGCTCCTTGAAGACGATGGAACGGCCCACGAAATGCACGTAAGCCTTGATTTTGGCGCCTTCACGCAGGAATTCCTGGGCGTGCTTGAGCTTGAACGCGAAGTCGTGGTCGTCGGTGTTGGGGCCGAAACGGATTTCTTTGACCACCACCTTCGTCTGCTTGGCCTTCATCTCGCGGGTGCGCTTCTTCTGCTCGTACTTGAATTTCGAGTAGTCGATAACGCGGCATACCGGCGGGACGGCCGTGGGAGAAATCTCCACGAGGTCCAGGCTCTGCGCTTCCGCCATGCGGCGGGCTTGCTCAGTAGGGTAAATGCCCTGCTCCACGTTGTCGCCTACCAGGCGGACTTCGCGGGCCGTAATCTTGCCATTGATTTTGAACGGCTCCTCCACTTGGCGCGGAGGGAGGCGGCGGTTAGGGGTTCTGATAAGACTTCAGAGTTTAGGTGAAACGTGGTCGGGTCAAAGGCCGGAAAGCAGCTGTAAATCAGCGCCGCCAACCATTTGAGCGGGCGAATATCCGGCAATTTTCCCGAATGACAAAATACAGCCCGCCGAAAACCGTGTTTCCGGCGGGCTGCAAGGGTTTTAACGGTTGGAGCGGCGGATTAGTTCTATTCCACAGCCGTAAGGAAAAGAAGAACGATTAAAATAGAACGTCGTTCCGAGCGAAGTCGAGGAATCTCGCGTGCTGACTCCTGATAGCATCCTTCTCGTTGAGGTTACTAGCAGACCAAACACGCAAGATTCCTCGACTTCACTCGGAATGACGTTCGGGAGGCCTCGCTCTTACGAATGAGCCGTTACGGCACGGCCGCTCATCATTTCCTCGACCTGCGCCTGGAAGTTGCGGATGAACAGCTCGATGGGCATGGAGCCCAGGTCGCCTTCGCCGTGGCGGCGGACCGAGACGATGCCGTTTTCAGCTTCCTTCTCGCCCACCACCAGCAGGTAGGGAATCTTCTGCATCTCGGCGTCGCGGATTTTGCGGCCGATTCGCTCGTCGCGCTCATCCGTGCTGCCGCGCAGGTCGGCCTGCTGCAGCTGGGCCAGCACCTGCTGGGCGTAGTCGTGGTACTTCTCCGAAATCGGCAGGATGATGAACTGCTCCGGGGCCAGCCACAAGGGGAAGTTGCCGGCGCAGTGCTCGATGAGCACGGCCACAAACCGCTCCAGCGAGCCAAACGGGGCGCGGTGCAGCATCACCGGGCGCTGGCGCGAGTTGTCCGGGGCCACGTACTCCAGCTCGAACCGCTCGGGCAGGTTGTAGTCGACCTGAATGGTGCCCAGCTGCCACTTGCGGCCGAGGGCGTCGCGTACCATGAAGTCGAGCTTGGGGCCGTAGAAGGCCGCCTCGCCCAGCTCCGTGACGGTGCGCAGGCCGCGCTCCAGCGCCGCTTCCTGGATAGCCGATTCGGCGGCGGCCCAGTTCTCGTCGCTGCCGATGTACTTCTGCTTGTTCTCCGGGTCGCGCAGCGAAATCTGGGCGGTGTAGTCTTCGAAGCCCAGGGCTTTGAAGGTGTACAGCACCAAATCAATCACCTTCAGGAACTCCTCCTTCACCTGGTCCTGGCGGCAGAAGATGTGGGCGTCGTCCTGCGTAAAGCCGCGCACGCGGGTCAGGCCGTGCAGCTCGCCCGACTGCTCGTAGCGGTACACCGTGCCGAATTCGGCCAGGCGCAGGGGCAGGTCGCGGTAGGAGCGCGGCTTGGTTTTGTATATCTCGCAGTGGTGCGGGCAGTTCATGGGCTTGAGGAAGAACTCCTCGCCCGGGTTCGGCGTCTTGATGGGCTGGAACGAGTCGGCGCCGTACTTCTCGTAGTGGCCCGACGTCACGTACAGTTCCTTGGCCCCGATGTGCGGCGTGACGACGGGCTGGTAGCCGGCCTTCACCTGCGCGCGGCGCATGAATTGCTCCAAACGCTCCCGTAGGGCGGTGCCCTTGGGCAGCCACAGCGGCAGCCCCGCTCCTACCCGCTCCGAAAACGCGAACAGCTCCAGCTCCTTGCCCAGCTTGCGGTGGTCGCGCTTGCGCGCTTCCTCCAGCTTGTGCAGGTACTCCTTCAGCTCCTTGTCCTTGGGGAAGGTAATGGCGTAGATGCGGGTGAGCTGCTTGTTCTTCTCGTTGCCGCGCCAGTAGGCGCCAGCCACGTTCAGCAGCTTGGCCGCCTTGATGCCGGAGGTATCCGGAATATGCGGGCCGCGGCAGAGGTCGGTGAAGTTGCCCTGCTCGTAGAAAGTGATGCTGCCGTCTTCGAGGCCTTCCAGCAGGTCCAGCTTGTACGGGTCGCCCTTCTCGGTGAAGTAGGCAATGGCGTCGGCTTTCGACACCTCGCGGCGCTCGTAGCGGCTCTTGTTCTTGGCCAGTTCCAGCATTTTCTGCTCGATCTTGGCGAAGTCGTCGGGGCCGATGCTGCGGCCTTCGCCCAGGTCCACGTCGTAGTAGAAGCCGTTTTCGATGGGCGGACCGATGCCGAACTTAATGCCCGGGTACAAAGCTTCCAGCGCCTCGGCCAGCAAGTGGGCCGAGGAGTGCCAGAAGGTATTCTTCCCCGCCTCGTCGTTCCATGTGAGAATCTCCAGGTTGGCGGAGTCTTGGATGGGGCGGTGCAGGTCGCGGACTTCGCCGTTGACGCGCACGGCCAAGGCGTTACGGGCCAGGCCTTCGCTGATGCTGGCGGCTACGTCGTAGCCGCTCACACCCGCTTCGAACTGACGCACGGAGCCGTCGGGGAGCGTGATGTTAATCATTAGATGAAACGTGCAAAAAATTGCGGTAGCCCGCAAGTTAGCAGCTTCAAACGCAGAAACCACGTCGGAAGCGGAGAATTGGGCATTACCGGGCTGATAACGCCACGATGGGCGCATTAATTCACCGCCGCTAGTTGGAGGGCGTGAGCAGCGTGGGCGGCTTCACTTCCAGCGGCTCGATGGTGGTCGGGACGGTGGTGGGCACACGGCGCGGCTGGGGCAAGGGCGGCGCCCCATACACCAGCTTCAATGAATCGAGCTGGCGGTTGGGTAGCCGCTGACCGACTTTCCAGACTTTGTAAGTGTAGTGCCGGTTGCCGGGAATCTGCTTCACCAGGGCCCGGTAGGCAATCCAGGCCGACTGCGTCTGGCCCACCGACTCGTAGCTTTCGGCCAGCATCAGGCCCACGTCGGGCAGGTACTGGCTGCGGCGACGGGCGCGGCTGAGCGGACGAATGGCCTGGGCGTAGCGCTTGCCCTTGTAGTGGTAGAGGCCGAGGCGGTAATCGGCGCGGTAGAGCGTGGTATCGAGGCGGACGGCGCGGGCGTACTGGCGGGCGGCGCTGTCGGGCTGGCCGGCGAAGTCGAACACGCGGCCCCGGTCGTACCAGAGGGCGGCGTAGCTGCGGTCGGCGCGCAGACCGCTTTCGATGTAGGGCGCGGCGGCCAGGGGCTGACGGTTGGCGTTGAGCAGGTAGGCCGTCTGGTGCAGTACTTCGGCCTGGCGCGGGGCGCGCAAGGCGCTGGCGCGCAAGTAGTCGAGGGCCTGCACGGTGTCGCGCAGGTTGGCGTACACGAGGCCCTTGTAGAACAGCGCGGCGGCGTTGTCGGCGTCTTCGCGCAGCACGCGGTCGAGGTAGTCGAGGGCGGTGGTGTAGCGGCGGGCGGCCAAATTGGTTTCGCCGAGCAGCAAGTGCAGCTCGGGCGGGTTGTAGCCGCGCTGCTGGGCCTGGGCCGTGGCGTCGATGGCGGCTTCCAGCTTGCCCTGGGCGCGCAGTACGCGGGCTTTGGTCAGAAAAAACTCCCCGGGCGCGTCTTCGTCCAGTTCAATGGCCTGGTTGATGTCCCGCAGCGCGGCGTCGAGCTGGCCGTCCTTCACGCGAAAATCGGCCCGGCGGGCGTACAGAACGGGGTTGCGCGGCTGGCGGGCAATGGCCCCGTTCAGCTCGTTGGCCTGGATTTCGGGCCCGCTGCGCACCGTACCGAGGTCGACCATGGTGTCGGGCTGTTCCGCCTCGGGCGTGGCGCTGCCGCAGGCCAGCACCAACGGGGCCAGCACCAACGGCAGCAAACGGCAAACGGGTCGAAACACGGTTTTCGGAAGTAAGGCAGAGGCGGCAAAGGTACGCACCCGGCTCCAACGCCCGCTACCGGCTGCTACTCCCCGGCCACGACGGTCGGGGCCGCATCCCCGCGCAAGGCCGCCATCAGCTCGGCGTCGCGGCCGTAGATGTCGGGCAGCTGGCGCAGCGCGGGGCCGTCGTCGGCGTGGCAGGTGAGGTAGCGCACGTACACGGGCATGGGGTAGCGCAGCGGGAAATACTTGCTGTAGCCGCCGTAGACGCTGTCCCACATCCGCTCGACGTTGCGCTGGGCCCGCTCGGGCTGGGCGGCCAGGTCGTGGCGCAGCAGGAACACGGCCAGCTGCAGCGGGTTCTGCAGGCGGATGCAGCCGTGGCTGAGGGCGCGCCGGGGTTGGCCGAACACCCGCCGGGCCGGCGTATCGTGCAGAAAAATGTCGTGCGGGTTGGGAAAACGGAATACCACGTTGCCCAGGGCATTGTCGCTGGTGGCGGCCTGCCGAATGACGTAGGGAAACGACTCGGCCGACACTTCTTTCCAATTGATGCGGCGCGGGTTAGGTACGCGGCCCTGCTGGTCGTAGAGAATGTAGTTATTGGCGTCGAGGAAGCCGGGGTTGCGGCGCAACTGGGGTAGCATTTCGCGGGTGGCAATGCTGCGCGGCACGTTCCAGCGCGGCGAGGTTTCGAAAAAGCGGATGCGGCTGCACAGCTCGGGGGTGGGCGTGGCGGGTGCGCCTACTACCACCCGGAACGTGCGCAGCACCTTGGCGCGGCGCACCACCTGCAGGCTGTAGGCCGGAATGTTCACCACGCAGTAAATCGAGTCGGCTACCGGCTCCCAGCGCAGGCGCTGCAGATTGGCGGCCACCAGCCACTGCTGCCGGCGGGCCGCGGCCGAATCGGTGCGCAGCAGGCGCTGCCAGGCCCCGAGCAGGCGCACGTAGCTGCGGCTGCGGGGCTGCGCGGCCAGCACCTGCTGGCTGAAATCGGGGCACTGCCGGGCCGCGAGCAGCCAGAACACCGGGTCGAACACGGAATCGGCGGCACAGGAGGTAGGCTGCAGGCTTTCGGGGCGCAGCTGGCCACGGCGCAGCTGGCTGGTCAGCTGCAGCAGCCGGGTCGTCAGCAGCAACTCCGCCCGCACGCGGCGAGCGAGCTGCTCATCCAGACCGGCGCCTGGCAGCGCCAGCGAATCGAGGGTTTGGGCCAAGGCCTGGTTGGCCGCCTCGTCGGGGCGCAGCCCGTACTCGGGGGCCTGCCGCAACAGCCGGGCGCCGGCCCGGGCGGCGGCCCGGGCACCCGTGGCCGTCGTCCAGACCGGCTGGAAATTCGCCTGGCCATAGAAGCGCTGCACCTGCTCGGTTGGTTCGGCCTGGCCAGCTGGCAGCGCCGTCAGCTGCTGGCGCAACCGGGCGGCTACGTCAGCGTCCGATTGGGCCGCGGCGGGTGTGCTCAGCCCAAGACAGACCAATATTCCGAGGCCTGCGCGCAGCTTCTCTCCTACCGATTGGCTCATGATGCCGCGGCCCAACCGGGAAGTAGCCGGCTGTACCGGCTAATAAGTTAACCCAATTCAGGGGGAAACGAACCGTCTGCCATCAAATAAAAGCCGGACGGCTGGCAGGCCGTCCGGCAGGACTGATTTTGGTATAGGCGCTGCTCAGCTACCGCCCATCTGCTCCAGCATCTTACGGCAGCGGCGGCTGATTTCCAGCTCCTCGCCGGTCATAGGCTGCAACTCGGCGGCCTCCTTCAGCACCTCGCGGGCCGACTGCTGCAGGCGCTGATTCTGGTACACCCGGGCCAGGTCGTAGTAGTACTGAATGCGGCAGGGGTCCAGGTTGTGGGCTTTGCGCAGGGCTTCCATGGCCTTGGTGTTGGAGGCGCCGGTGGGCGGCCCGCCCAGAAACAAGCGGCAGTAGGCGCGCTCCACCAAGTTCAGGTGCGCCACGCGGTAGTTCCAGCGGCCGAGCACCTGCCAGGCCTCGGGCAGCGTGGGGCTGTATTCCACGGCGCGCAGCACGTAGGGCTTCATGCTTTTGTAGAGGCTGAGCCGGTCGCGGGCGCTGCGGATGGTGGCCTGCTGGGCCAGGGTCAGGGCCACGGCGTAGTTGGCTTCCCCGCCCTTAGGGTTGACGGCGTAAGCGCGGTCGGCAAACTGCCGGGCGGAGGTGTAGTAGGCCCCCCGGCGGCTTTCGTCGGTGTAGCGGGTGCCGATGTTGACGCTGAGCACGGCGGCCTGCCACAGCGCTTCGTAGTTGCGCGGGAAAGCGCCCAGAATCTGCTCGTAGCGGGCCAAGGCGGCCGATTCGCGATACTGCAGCTGCAGGGCTTTGGCCTCGCGCAGCAGCGCCGACACGTCCACCGAGTTGGGCGCGTCCTTGGGGTCGTCGGCGCGCGCGGCCAGACTCGGCAGGCAGCAGCACGCCAGGCCCAGCAGCAGGCGGCGCGGCACTAACAAACGCAGGCGGGCGGTGAGCATAACGGTAAAGCAGGAGCGCCGGCGGGTGGTTCGGCAAGGGTAAGATACGGTTCCGCGGCCAAAAGGCTGCAAACGCAGAGCGGCCCGGCCTTGCCGCCCGCCGTTTGGCTAGACAACAAAACCGGGCCGCGGTTTAATTCAGTGGTCGGTGTCCTGTAGTCAGGTAGCACAGCTTTTGCCCGACTACCAACGACGCAGTACCCTAGAACAGCGTCATCTGCGACTTGGGCTTGCGTTGCAACAGGGCCTGCGCCTGGGCCACTTCCTCGGCCGAAATTTCCACCGGGCCGTCGTGCTCGGGCAGCGGGCCGTCCTCGGGCGTGGTGGCCGAGGCGGGGCGCGGAATGGTGGCCGGGCCCTTGCGCTTGGCCTGGGCCTTGCGCTCCGGCTCGGGGCCTTCGTCGGTGAGCAGCTCCACGCCGAGCACCTTGAAATAGTTGAGCTTGTTGCCCATGGCCTTCCAGCCCTTCACGTCGATGAACTCGTGCAGGTGCAGGCGCTCCGAGAGCTTCTCCCCCTTCTTTTCCTTCTGCACTTTCACCTCGATTTCGGGCGCCACGCCGCAGGTGGCCACCAGCAGGTGCGTGCCCTTGGTTTCGGGGATGAAGACGAATTTCTTGGCCAGGGTGCTCGTCTCGATGCGGAACCGTTTGACGTAGTGCGTCTTGGTTTCGCCTTCCAGGTACACCGCGTTGATGACCGTGTCGGGCTCGAATTTGCGCAGCAGCACCAGGTCGCGCATCACGAAGTGAATGGCCGGGTCGGGCGCAGTCAGTTCGTACGAGCCGTCCTTGTAGATGGCCAGCACCGCGTCCTCGGTATCGAAGGTGCCCAGGAAGCGGCCGTGCCCGCCGGTGTTCAGGCGGCCCACCACTTCGTCGAAGAACACCTCGCGCCCGCCGAGCGTGGAGTCGCCCTTGGACTTCTGGGTAATCTTCTTCACCGGCTGCTTGGTCACGATGTTGCCCATCGAGCCCTTGCCCTTGATGGCCAGCTCGGCAAAGTCGAAGTCGAACTTCTTCACCCGCGCCGGGGCCTTGTCCGACAGCTCCACCGACAGGATTTCCGACTCCGAGTTAGGGTTGGCCGTCAAGTACAGCACCTTGGAGTTCTTGCCGCCTTTGGTCAGATCGTAGGACTTATCACGCGTGATGCCCGTGACCAGGAAACGTTTGGCGTAGCTGATACCCGACGGGCCATCCTGGTACACCATGTTGTACACCAGCCGGTCGTCGTTCTTGTTGTAGACGCCCACGTGCAGCAGGTCCTTGCCGACGAAGGTCTTCTCCGCAATCCGGGTCACCACGAAGGAGCCGTCGCGGCGGATGGCAATGATGTCGTCCAGGTCGGAGCAGTCACACACGAACTCGTCCTTCTTCAGCCCGTGGCCCACGAAGCCGTCCTGGCGGTTCACGTACAGCTTCTGGTTGGCCACGGCCACTTTCTGGGCCGTCACCACGTCGAAGGTGCGCAGCTCGGTTTTGCGCTCCTTCGCGTCGCCGTACTTCTTCAGCAGGCCCTCGAAGTAGCGGATGGCGTAGCGCGTGAGGTTGGCCAGGTTGTCGGCCACCTCTTCCAGCTCGGCTTCCAGCTTCTGGATGTACTCGTCGGCCTTGAAGCCGTCGTACTTCGAGATACGCTTGATGCGGATTTCCGTCAGGCGGGTCAAATCATCCTCCGTAATGGCGCGGCGCAGCACGATGCGCGTGTCATTGGCCTTTTCCCGCTCCCCGTCGATGCGCACGTACTTTTTCAGCCCGGCGTCGATGGTTTCCAGGATCTGCTCCCAGGTTTCGCACTCCTCGATCTTGCGGTAGATGCGGTTTTCGATGAAGATTTTCTCCAGCGAGGCCGAATGCCAGCGCTCCTGCAGCTCGTCCTGCCGGATCTGCAGCTCCCGCTCCAGCAGGCGCAGCGTCTTGCTGGTGCTCAGCCGCAGCATGTCCTCCACCGCCACGAAGCGCGGCTTCTCGTCGATGATGACGCAGGTGTTGGGCGAGATGCTGATTTCGCAGTCGGTGAAGGCGTACAGCGCGTCCATGGTCAGGTCCGGCGACACGCCCGCGGGCAGGTGCACCTGGATTTCCACCACGGCGGCGGTGTTGTCCACCACCTTCTTGATCTTGATTTTGTTGGCTTCCGAGGCCTTCACGATGCTTTCCATCACGCCGGTGGTCGTCGTGCCGTAGGGCACGTCGCGGATGATGAGCATGGTTTTGTCGACCTTCTCGATGGTGGCGCGCAGGCGCAGCTTGCCGCCGCGCACGCCATTATTGTAATTCGAGATGTCGCAGAGGCCGCCGGTGGGAAAGTCCGGGTACAGGATGATGTCGCGGCCCTTGAGCACGTCAATCGAGGCCTTGCACAACTCGCGGAAGTTGTGGGGCATGATCTTGGTCGACAGACCCACGGCAATACCTTCGATGCCCTGGGCGAGCAGCAGCGGGAATTTCACCGGCAGGGTCACCGGCTCGCGCTTGCGGCCGTCGTAGCTGGCCTGCCACTCGGTGGTGTCGGGGTTGAAGACCACGTCGAGGGCAAACTTCGAGAGGCGGGCCTCGATGTAACGCGGAGCGGCGGCGCCGTCGCCGGTGCGCACGTCGCCCCAGTTGCCCTGGGTTTCGATCAGCAGGTCCTTCTGGCCCAGGTTCACGATGGCGTCGCCGATGCTGGCGTCGCCATGCGGATGGTACTGCATGGTCTGCCCGATGACGTTGGCCACCTTGTTGAAGCGGCCGTCGTCCATTTCCTTCATCGCGTGCAGGATGCGGCGCTGCACGGGCTTGAGGCCATCCTCGATGGCGGGCACGGCCCGCTCCAGAATCACGTAGGAGGCATATTCCAGAAACCAGTTCTGGTACATGCCGCCGATGCTGCTGATGTCGTGGATGGTTTCGCCCGGCTTGAAGTCGCCTTCCTCGGCCTGCACGGCCAGGGCCAGCTCTTCGGCCGCGTCGTCGCTGCCGTCGGCTTCCTCGGCGCTCAGCTCGTCGGCTTCGGCCAGCGGCTCCCCGTCGGGGCCGTGGGCAGTTTCCGGGGCGGCGGTTTCGTCATTATCGGCCGCGGCGGGTGCGGCCCCAAAATCGATGGTATCCCCGACGCCGAACAACTCGGGGTCCTGGCCGTTCAGGTTCTGCTCGTCGGGGGTGTGGTTGTCGTTTGACACGCGCGGGGGTGGCTTGGGCCACGGTTATTGTTCTTGTACCTCTCCTTGGCGGCGCCGAACCGCCAAAGGCTCCTTAAAACACGCCTGCTGCGGAATTGGTGCGCAGGCCGCAAACGTAAGGGTTAACTCATCGGGGGAAACATCAAAACCAGGGAAACCCGGCAAAGCCCGCGCAGCGGTGAGGCTGATCGGGCCATACCAATGGCCTTCAAAAGTACCGTTTGCCGGGCAGAGCACAACACCCTGCAAGCTCATCGGCGCACATAAAGTTCCTAAAAAAATTAGTCATAACCCAACCTTTCAAACAAATCACACCGCAAAAGCGGGAAACAGAGGCCTGATTCAGCCAATATTATTAGCAAATAAATTCCCCTACGATGCTACTATGCGCTGTGCGCCATGAGATGGTGCATAGCCTACAGCTTGAAGCGGCTTCAGAAGTTCTGGATTAGTTGATTGCCGCGAAACGCAACGGCCCGCCGGCGCACTACACTGTGCACTGGCGGGCCGTTGCGGATAAACCGGGGAGCTTACTCGGCTGGCACGTACTGGAAGTGCTGCAGCAGCACGTCGTCAATTTTTTCCTTGGTCAGCGGCTTGTTCAGAAAGCCGGCAATTTTCAGCTGTTGCATCCGCTCCACGTCCTGTGGGTGCAGGGAGGTGGTCAGCATCACGATAACCGTTTCGGGTTTATTGGCCGCGGGCAGGTGCTCGTAAGCCTGTAGAAACTCAAATCCATCCATCACGGGCATTTTCACGTCCAGAAACACCAGTACCGGCTCACTCGGCTTCGGGCCCGGGCGGCGGGCTTGCAGCGCGTCCATGGCTTCCAGGCCATTTTGGGCAACCAGTAGTTCGTCGGCTACGGCCAAGCGCTTCAGCAGCAGCCGGTTCAGGTAATTGGTGGTTTGGTCGTCGTCAACGAGCAGAATACAGGAAGGGAGGGGCATTGCAGCGGCAAAAAGGGGGTGTGCCGCGGGCGCCGGGGCCCGCGCAGGGACGCTTACGGAATTCAGCGGCGGAAGTACACGGAAAACGTCGAACCGACGCCCACCGTGCTTTGGACCTCGACGTGGCCGCCCGCGTTTTCCATGATGCGCTTGACCATGTAGAGCCCGATGCCCGAGCCTTCGACGTGGTCGTGGAAGCGCTGGAACATGGCAAACAGCTTGGCATTGCCGGCCACCTTCAGGCCCAGACCGTTGTCCTGCACGGTCAGCACCTGGTGCTCGGCGGTGGCGTGGCAGCGCACCTGCACCCGGGGTGTGCGGTCGGGGTGGCGGTACTTGAGGGCGTTACTGAGCAGGTTATAAATCACCGAGCGCAGGTTTTTCTCCGAAAACGGCACCGGCGCGCAATGCTGCACGTCCACGTCCAGTTGGGCGCCGGAGGCTTCCATCAGGGGCACCAGGTCCAACATCACGGCGCGCACCACCGGCGCCAGCTCGATCAGCCCCTGGGGCTGCTCGTGCTCCTTCTGCAGGCGCGTCACTTCGGTCAGGTGCTCAATGGTGCGCTTGAAGCGGTCCACCGACCCCTGCATCATGCGCACCAGCGGCTCGACGGCAGGTCCGGCCACCAGCTCGGCGGGCAGCTCGCCCAACAGGGCCGCCAGCAGCCCTTCGATATTGTTGATCGGGGCCTTGAGGTCGTGCGAGGCGGTGTAAATGAAATTGTCCAGGTCGCGGTTGATGCGCAGCAGCTGCTCGTTGCTGGCGCGGAGCAGTTCCTGAGCTTCGGCCACGCGGGCCTGGGTGACTTTGTGCTCGTGGATGTCAGTGTAGGCCCCGATCCACTGAATAATCTCGCCCTGTTCGTTGCGCGAGGGCAGCGCCCGGCCCAGCATCCAGCGAAACTCGCCCGTAGCGCTGCGGATGCGGCACTCGATTTCCAGCGCTTCCCCGCTCTCGATGGCCTCGCGCCAGCGCTGCACCGCGCCCGGTAGGTCGTCGGGGTGAATAAGGGCGCTGAAGCTGTGCGCGGGGTCGATCTGCGCGTTGTGGCCGGTGTACTCGAACCAGCGGCGGTTAAGGTAGGTGTTGCGGCCGGCAGAGTTGGCCGTCCAAGCAATGTGCGGCATGCCCTCCAGGATGCGGCTGGTTTCGGCAGCGGTCTGCTCGGCGGCCTGCTGGGCCTGGGCCTGGGTGCGCAGCGTTTCCTGCTGGCGTTCCAGCAGGGTGTTCTGCTCGGTCACCCGGGCCCGGATGGCGCTGATTTCGCGCTGCTCCGACACATCCGTAACGATGACGGCCAGTACCGGCGTCTGATTGAACACCAGCACGTTCAGGGCCAGGGCCACGGGGCGCTGCTGGCCGTTGGTAGCCTGTAGGGGCATTTCGCCCTTGCTTTTGCCCCGCCAGGCCTTGGCCAGCAGGTCTTCCCAGTAGGCTTGGCAATCGGTGGGCACGAAGTCGTGAAACGCGACGCCCATCATGCTCTCCAGCGGGGCCTTGACCATACCGGCCAGGCAGGCGTTGCAGTAGAGCACGGTGCCGTTCTGGCTGAGCAGCAGCGCGCCCTCGCTCATCTGCTCGATGAGGGTGCGGTAGCTCTGGTCGGCGCCTTCGAGGGTGAAGATGCGCGGCCCCTCGGGTGCCTGCACGGCCAGCGCATCGATGGTGCCGGTGCGGATGGCCGTTATGAGGTCTTCAGCTTCCTGCAGCCGGTGGCGCAGCGCCTCGTTTTCCTGCGCCAGCTCAGCGGCAGTGAGCGGCCCGCGGTCAGTCATGGAGGTACGGGTCGTTGGGGTCAGGCACGAGGCCGAGCAAGGACAGCACACGGCGGCGGTCCGACAGGTCGCCGACCAGGAAGCGCACCAGCCCCGGTTGCTTCTTGATGAGCGTGGGCGCGGCCACGATACGCTCCGCCCTGGCCAGTTCGGGCTGCTGGTAGATGTCGACGATCTGCAGCTCGCAGCGCCCCGGCAGGTACCGCTCGCAGATGTCCTGCAGGTTGCGCACGGCCTGGGTGGAGTTGGGCGTGGCGCCAGTAATGAAGAGGTGCAGCACGTATTCGGGCCCGGCCGAATCCGGGGCTTGCTCTGGTTCCATACAGCCTGGCTTACTTGTGCAGTCCCGGCCGGATATCGAGGCCCACCAACACCCGCTCCTGGTTCGACAGGTCGCCGATGATCTTGCGAATGGGCGAGGGCACCTTGCGCACCAACGTGGGAATGGCCAGGATCTGGTCCCCCTCGGCCAACTGGGGGTGCTGCATCAGGTCGATGACTTCCAGGCGGTAACGCCCGTGCAGGTGCTCTTCGCAGTACTTTTTGAGGTTGGCCAGGGCGGTGACGGATTTCACCGTCTGCCCGGCCACATATAGGCGCAGTTCCCAGGTTTCCTCGTCCATAGTTGATTGCGTAGGGGCCAGTGTCGTCTGCATACCGGACTGTTACGAATTTGCGGGCGCAGCGGCCGAATGATTGCCCGGGCGGGCGTTGTGGCCGGCCGCAATCTGCTGACGGGCCTGGGAGAGTTCCTGGTGGCGCTGCTCTTCTTCCTGGTTCGAGCGGCGCAGCTCCTCCTCCACCGACTCAAACTCGGTGCGCAGGTTGGCAATGGTAGCTTCGAGCACCCGGCGCTTGCGTTCCAGCTCCCGCTCCCGCCGCTCGATTTCCTGCTGGGCGGCCACGGCCACGGCCTGCTCCTGCAGAAACTGCGTCTGGCGCGAAGCCCCCGTCACGATGCCGCCGGGGCCGATGACCACGTCGAGCAGGCGGATGCCCTCGTGGGTCACCACGAACTCGCGCACCTGGTTGGAGTGGGCCATGCCGCGGGCCTTGAGGATGCTCACGCCGCGGTTTCGCTCGCCGATGCCTTCCAGGTCGCGCACGTGAATCCAGGTATCGACCAGCGACGAGACACCTTCCTCGGTCATTTCCTGGTTGGCGCTGCGCCCGCTCACCAGGGCCGTAAACAGGGCCGTAATGCCCTGCACCTTCAGGTAGTCGATGAGGCGGGTGAGCATGCCGCGTACTTCCGTGATGCTGCCCACCGACACGAGGTTGCTGATCGGGTCGATGACCACGGCCTGGGGCCGGAACTGGCCGATGAGCTTGTGCAGGGTCACCAGGTGCTGTTCCAGCCCGTTGAGCGTAGGCCGGGAGGCTTCGATGTGCAGCAGCCCCTGCTCCACGAAGGGCTGCAGGTCCAGCCCGACGGAGCGCATGTTGCGCATCAGCTGCTGCGGCGACTCCTCGAAGGCGAAGTAGAGGCACCGCTCGCCGCGGCGGCAGGCTTCGGCGGCGAAGGCAGCGGCCAGCGTGGTCTTGGCCGTGCCGGCCGTGCCGGTAATGAGGGTGCTGCTGCCGCGGTACAGGCCGCCGCGGGTAAACATTTCGTCCAGCCCCGGCACCCCCGTCGATACCACCTCGTTGGATACCTCGTGCTCCAGCTTCAGGCTGGTGACGGGCAGCACCGAAATGCCGTCCTCGGTAATCAGGTAGGGGTACTCGTTGGTGCCGTGGGTGCTGCCGCGGTACTTCACGATGCGCAGGCGGCGGGTGGTAATCTGGTTGATGACCCGGTTGTCGAGCAGAATCACGCAGTCCGATACGTACTCCTCCAGGCCCTGGCGCGTGAGCGAACCGTCCCCCCGCTCGGCGGTGATGATGGTGGTAACGCCCTTGTCCTTCAGCCAGCGAAACAGCCGGCGGATTTCGGAACGCAGCACGGCCTGGTTGCTGAAGCCCGAAAACAGGGACTCAATGGTATCGAGCACCACGCGCTTGGCCCCGATCGAGTCGATGGCGTAGCCCAGGCGGATAAACAGGCCCTCCAGGTCGTACTCGCCGGTTTCCTCAATTTCGGAGCGGTCGACGTGCACGTGGTCGAGGCGCAGCTTCTTGTCGGCCACCAGCTGCTTGAGGTCGAAGCCCAGGGAGGTGACGTTGGCGGCCAGCTCGTCGGCGGTTTCCTCGAAGGCCATCAGCACGCCCGGCTCGTCGAACTCCTCGATGCCGCGCACCAGGAACTCCACGCTCATCAGCGTCTTGCCGCAGCCGGCCGAGCCGCAGAGCAGCGTGGGCCGGCCCTGGGGCAGCCCGCCGTTGGTTATTTCATCGAGGCCATCGATGCCCGTGGGGGCTTTGGGTAACTGGGGCAGCGCGGGGGCAGCGGTCATAAGGCGGTGTGCGGTAACGGCAACGTAAGCGGCAACTCTACGGCTTCACTACCGGCTAAAGGGCCGGTTTCAGCAGCAGTCAGACGGGCAAGGTACGGTTTTATCGGCACGGTGGCGCTTTTACAGCCGGGCGAGAACTTGGTCGTACAGCTCCGGGTCGGCTTCGTCGAGCCAGTGGTAGCTGCCCATGATTTCCACGTCGATGGTCTGCTGCATTACCGGCTCAAACGGCTTCGGTATCCAGCAATACAGGACGGGGAACTGATGCCCGGGCACGTGCTCCCGCAAATAAAACCAGGTATCGATGGGCGGCGCGTCCTCCTCGTCCACCAAACCCCGGCTTTCCACAATTGGCGCCCCGTCGTACGTGCTCAGCTGCGTTTCAAAGCCCAGAATGCGGCCCCGATCCAGTAGCCCGGCCCCGCCCAGCCGCGCCCGAGGCTCCTCCCGGTGGGCTAGCGCGGCGCGCAAGACTTCCTGATAGCCGGCCGCGCTGAAGCACCGGCCATCCATGCTGGCGCACGTACCCTCGTACCAGTCGTCGGCCGGCTCCAGCCGGTACAGCGGCTGCCCGTCGATGAGCGGATTGGTCTGCCGGAATACGCGGCCGTAGTCGCCCCGCTCGAAGTCGAAGCCGGCGGCCAGGCGTTCGGTCCTCGGTATCACCTGCCGCAGACGGGCCGTGAATAGCTCCAGGTTCATAGCTGCAAGGTAGGGAGTCGGCAACAATAGACTGGGGCGGCTGCCCACGGCCCCTGGTTCCGCCCAACCCCCTCCTACTCGCTCCCAGGGGCCTTTTACGTCTCAAACATTGCTCTTGGGAACGTATCAAAAGCACTTGGGGAGGTATCAAAAGCTGTTGGGAACGTATCAACAGCACTTGGAAAGCTGTCGGAGCCTCGCGACGCCTAAGCGGAAGCCGCTGAGACGATATCCATGGCTCAGGGGCCGTTAGCAAAAGCCCTCGGGACCGTTGCAATTGGGAGAATTATTGTACAGCTTGAGGCTACTACCGTCGACCCTATTACACACCGGGTATCGATACCGCGCCATCCTTTCCACTCCCATTCTTCTAGTACCATGAAAAAGAAGGCTGAACGCCCTCACTACAACATGTCGCAGCCCGACCTGGTGGCGGCGGCCCACGAAAAGCTGCTGTACCTGCGCCGCGACCTGGCCGACCTGGCCAGCTACGACGTGTCGGCCGCCCGCCTCGATGGGCTGCAGCGCCTGACCACCGACTTCGTGGCCCTGCCCACCGAGGACGAGGGCGTGCAGGCCACGGCCGCCACTACCCAGGCCAAGCTGGGCGCCCGCGCCGCCGCGCTGGGCACCATGCAAACCATCATGGGCAAGGTGGGCCTGCTGCACCACGACCGGACGCCGCAGTACAAAGCCTTCGGCACCAGCGGACTTCAATCGGCCTCCGACGGCGACCTGTACCTGGGCCTGGTGCGCTGCGTGCGCGTGGGCCGCGCAGGCCTGGACACCTACGCCGTGAAGGGCCTCACGGCCGGGCTGCTCGACCAGCTCGAAAACGAGAACAAGGTCCTGCTCAAGCAAGTGGGCGAACAGCACGACGCCGAATCCAGGGCCGCCACGGCCACCCAGCAGCGCCTGACGGCCGGCAACGCCCTTTACGACGAGCTGGTGCAGCTCTGCGAGGCCGGCAAGGCGGCCTTCGTGCAGACGGACGCCGTGAAGCACGCCGATTACGTGCTGTACGACGCGCCGGCCCCGGCCGCGCCACCGGCGGGCAAGCCCGCGCCCAAGGCCGCCGTCAACGGCTAAGCCGCCCGGCCCGGCGTCCCGCGTTCCGATTTGGGTCGCCCCGGCAGCAACCTGCCGGGGCGGCTTGTTACCGGCCGCCAGCTTACCCTTGCTTCTGCCCTATCCCTTTGTTTTCCCGTTTCTGGCCCGCCCATGTCCGACAACGCTGCCGAAGAGTCTGCCCCAACTCCTGCCCAACCACCCACCGAAGCCGACGTGCTGGCTGATCCGCGCCTGCGGGAGCTGCTGGCGGGCTATCAGCCCTGGTCCCAGGACTCGTTTCTGAAAAGCTACGCCCGCGTACTGAGCGACCTGCACTACCAGGGCGAACAGTACGAAGCCAGCCTGGAATACCTGCTGCGCCAGCACGACCAAGAGGCCTACCGGCAGCTCTGGGCCATTCAGCACCAGAAGCTGTTCGACCTGGAGTGCCAGTGGCGGGCCGGGCTGGTGGCGGTGCCTGGCGCCCGCCTGACGGCCGACTTCGAGGACTGGCACGAGGCCATTGCGGCGTGTGCCGTCATTGCGCCCATCAGCCCGGAAGAGCTGGCCCTGTTCGACGCGTTCCTGGCCCAGCTGACCGACCCGGACGACCTGGAGCCGGATGACCTCTGCCACGACTTTTGGCGGTACCGCCAGTACCTGGCCCTGCACGAGGACGACGACGCCGACCTGACGCTCACGCCCTGGACCGACTTCTGGGACATGCGCCGGGGCACCGCCTACCTGCGCACCCTGCCCGACCGGCGCGGCGAGCTGGAAAGCCACTACGAGCAGGCCGCGTACGCCGAGCGGCGTCGGCAACAGCCCGAAGCAGTAGCTACTCCGCCCGACCCACGGCCGCACGCGCCGAACTTCGGGCCGGAGTTTGATACCCTGGTGCGGGAGCTGCTGCGCCGTTTCGAGCCGGCAGTGAAGCTGCGGCAGTTCGAAACCAAACAGGAACTACTCGCCTACGAAGCCTCGGATATCAACGGCGACCTGGAGGTAGCGCTGGAGCGGCTGCAGGAGGCAGGCCAGGTGGTCATCCCCATCGAGGCGCACACGGACTGGCGCCAGGCTGTCATTCAGGCGGGCAACCGGTATTACCTGGATCAGTTGCGCGCCGCGCTGCCCCGCGTCTACGAAGACTACTGTCAGCGAATCAGCCTGGGTATTAGCCTCGCACCCCCACGCGAAAAGCGGCGCCACCGCAAATGCAGCCATTTTGAGGCCGACGAACCCCTCATCCGGGAAGGCCGCCGGGCGCTGGGTGAACCGGACGATTTGGATTTCTGAGGCGGTTAGTTGTCGCGCTCAAACAGAACGTCATCCTGAGCAAAGCGAAGGACCTTCCTCACACCCTGCAGCGCCGCTACAAGCAAAGCACCCTCGCTTTACCGCTGTGCGCGAAATGCAGAAGCGCAGCCACCATGCCCAGACGATGGGCGTTGGTGGCTGCGCTTCTTAGCTGGTGCAGGGTGTGAGGAAGGTCCTTCGCTCTGCTCAGGATGACACGGGCGGGGGTTGCTACACCAGCTCGGCCTCAGCGGCGGGCACGATGGTTTCGCTGGCGGGCAGCGTGTCGGAAGTCACCAGGTCCTTCTCGATGCGCAGGTGGTCGATGATGAATTCCTGGCGGGCGGGGGTGTTCTTGCCCATGTAGTAGGTCAGCAGCTTCTGGATGGAGCGGTCCGACTGCAGAATCACCGGCTCCAGGCGGATGTTGTCGCCGATGAACTTGCCGAACTCGTCGGGGCTGATTTCGCCGAGGCCCTTGAAGCGGGTGATTTCCGGGTTGCGGCCCAGCTTCTTGATGGCGGCCTGCTTTTCGCGCTCGTCGTAGCAGTAAATCGTCTGCTTCTTGTTGCGCACCCGGAACAGCGGGGTTTCCAGGATGTAGACGTGGCCGTTGCGCACCAGGTCGGGGAAGAACTGCAGGAAGAAGGTGAGCAGCAAGAGGCGAATGTGCATGCCGTCCACGTCGGCGTCGGTGGCAATGACCACGCGGTTGTAGCGCAGCCCTTCCAGGCCTTCCTCGATGTTCAGCGCGTGCTGCAGCAGGTTCAGCTCCTCGTTTTCGTAGACGATTTTCTTTTTCATCCCGAAGCAGTTCAGCGGCTTGCCGCGCAGGCTGAACACGGCCTCCAGCTCCACGTTGCGGCTCTTGGTGATGGAGCCCGACGCGGAGTCGCCCTCGGTGATAAATAGCGTCGTCAGGCCTTCCTTGTCCAGCGTCTTGCCCTCGCCGAAGTGGAAGCGGCAGTCGCGCAGCTTGCGGTTGTGCAGGCTGGCTTTCTTGGCGCGCTGGTTGGCCAGCTTCTTCACGCCCGCCATGTCCTTCCGCTCCCGCTCGCTCTGCTCGATGCGGCGCTTGAGGCCTTCGGCCGCCTCGGGATTTTTGTGCAGGTAGTTGTCGAGGTGCTCCTTCACGAAGTCGACCACGAAGTTGCGCACGGTCACGGCGCCCTCGGGCTCCATCGTAATCGAGCCCAGCTTGGTCTTGGTCTGCGACTCGAACACGGGCTCCTGCACCCGGATGGCAATGGCCCCCACGATGCTGGCGCGGATGTCGGTGGCGTCGTAGTCCTTCTTGTAAAACTCGCGCAGGGTCTTCACGATGCCCTCCCGGAAGGCCGCCAGGTGGGTGCCGCCCTGGGTGGTGTACTGCCCGTTGACGAAGGAGTAGTACTCCTCGCCGTAGTCGTTGCCGTGGGTCAGGGCCATTTCGATGTCCGTGCCCTTGAGGTGAATGACCGGGTAGCGGATGGCCTCCGGGTCGGTTTTGCGCTCCAGCAGGTCGCGCAGCCCGTTTTCGGAGTGAAACTTCTGCCCGTTGAAGTTGATGGTCAGGCCCGCGTTCAGATAGGCGTAGTTCCAGAACTGGCTTTCCAGGAAGTCCGGGATAAAGCGGAAGTTGCGGAAGATGGTCGGGTCCGGCTCGAAGGCCATCATGGTCCCGTTGCGCTGGGAGGTCTTGATGGGTTTCGGGTCGCTGATGAGCTTGCCGCCCTGAAACTCGGCCGACTTCATCATGCCCTCGCGCACGCTCTGCACCACGAAGTTGGTGCTCAGCGCATTCACAGCCTTGGTACCCACCCCGTTCAGGCCCACCGACTTCTGGAAGACCTTGCTGTCGTACTTGCCGCCGGTGTTGATTTTGCTCACCACGTCGACCACCTTGCCCAGCGGAATGCCGCGGCCGTAGTCGCGCACCGACACGCGCTGCTCGGTGATTTTGACCTCGATGGTGCGGCCGTAGCCCATCATGTGCTCGTCGATGGAGTTGTCGATGACCTCCTTGACGAGGATGTAAATGCCGTCGTCGGGCGAGGATCCGTCGCCCAGCTTGCCGATGTACATGCCCGGGCGCAGGCGGATATGCTCCCGCCAATCCAACGAACGGATGGAATCCTCGTTGTAGCCGTGGTCGGCGGGGGCGCTTGGCGCGCTTTCTAAGGGCAGTTGCTGCTCAGCCATTCGGTAATATCCTTCAGTACGTTTAAGCGGTAAAATAACGCAGAAAAGGCAGGGTTTCCACCTTTGCCACGTTTGGCTCGTTTGCTATTCTCATTGGCAAATCGAACCGTACCCTAACCGCCGCTGCTCGGAGTAGGTTCATTCAAATTTCCGAAAAAGCCCGCAAATCAACACGCTTTGACCACACCTTTCTCCCAACAATTTTAGCAAATGCTTCCTCCTCCCAACAATTTTAACCGCCCGCAGCACCCGCACCAGACGCCGGAAGTGCGGCAGGCGCCGGTGATTCATTATACGTTCGTGCTCATCGGGCTCACGCTGCTGGTGTTCGTGCTCCACAAGCTCGACGAAATTCTGCTGCCCATTGCGTTTTCGGCGGTGTTCACGCTGCTGCTGCTGCCCATCAGCCGCTGGCTGGAGCTGCGCGGGCTGCCCCGGGTGCTGGCCATCATCATCTGCCTGCTGCTGGTGCTGCTGCTGTTCGCGGGCATCATCCTGGGCTTCGGCTCCCAGCTCACGCAGTTCCGCGACGAGATTCCCAAGCTGCAGGCCAAGATGATGGAAATCTTCAACCAGGCCCAGGCCTGGGCCCACGACCGGTTCGGCTACGAGCCGATGAGCATTGCGGAGGTGAAGGATTCGACGATAAAAAGCCTCAAGAAGTCGGGCACGACCTACCTGGGCACCACCCTGAGCACCACCACCGACGTGCTCAGCAACCTGGCGCAGGTGCTCATCTACATCTTCTGCTTTTTGTACTACCGCGACCATCTGCGGCAGTTCATGTTCCGCTTCGTGGCCCCCGACAAGCGCACGATGGTGCTCAACACCGTCGACAGCATTCAGACGGTGGTGCAGGCCTATATTTCGGGGCTGCTGAAGGTCATCGTTATCGTGAGCATTCTGAACGCCATCGGGCTGCTGGCCCTGGGCGTCAAGTTCGCGGTGTTCTTCGCCATTTTCGCCTCGGTGCTGGCCGTCATTCCCTACATCGGCATCATGATCGGGGCCACTGTGCCGGCCATTATCACCCTAGTCGAAACCGGCTCCCCGCTACAGGCCCTGGCCGTTATCGGCGTGTTCGTGGTGGTGCAGTTCCTGGAGGGCAACTTCATCACGCCCATGATTACCGGCTCGCAGGTGAGCATTAATCCGCTGGCGGCTATCTTGGCCTTGATTCTGGGTGGGGCGCTGTGGGGCACGCCGGGCATGATTCTGAGCATTCCGCTAACGGCCATTCTGAAGGTCGTCTTCGACGCCTATAAACCCCTGGAGCCCTTTGGCTTCCTGCTCGGCGACGTGGCGGATGGGGAGGATAACCAGACCAGCAAAAAGGAAGCGGAGGCGGAAATCCGGCCGTGGTACCGGCGCCTGTGGCACATGATCGGGAAGTAGCCGGCGCAAGAAATTCCACCCGAGGACGTAACCCGCCAGCTCGGCCGGTAGTATAAGCCTCTAGAAACTGCAAGCGCCCTTCTTTACCGCCGCGCTTCGGTTTCGGCCCCAATAACCAAAACACCGCCGATGACTTCGGTTGTCTACCACTGACGCGGCGCAAGTCTGGCCATTCCAGGCTACGCCGCAAATAGCATCCAACCGCTAGGGTTAACCTGGCTGTTGAGAGAAGGGACGGTCCGTCGAAAGGCGGGCCGTTCTTTTTTGGCCACAGTTGGGGCATCATTGACTGCCCCCAGTTTTGTTTCGCTGATTTGTCCGGTTGGATTTTGATTTCTGCAATACGAAATCAAATCGGACGCTTTATATTTGCGTAGAGCCTCACGTAAAAAGCGGCAGTCCGCAAACACGAACTGCCGCCTGCTACTACAGCAGATGCTTAATCAGGTATTCCAACCCGACCCGCACTGCCGCCCCGAAGAACTGAAGCCACAGTTTCTCGGTTTTTTGAAAGAAGCCGCGTAGCAACGACTTCTTTTTCGCACGTCCCTTTTTCATCTTGAGCAAGAAGAAGGGTGCGACCAACACCCACTTCTTGAAGCCCCGGTAGCGCCAACTGCCGGGGCTTCGTCTTTATCAAGACGACGCGTTGGCGGGGTGACAACCGTGCGAATAGCACGAAGATAGCCAATGCCATAGCTACGGATCAACTAGCCGGATCAAAATTACTAATTTTTTTAGCAAATCATCCGCAAGCAAGCCACCGGCACCTTTTCGGCGGCTAACTTTGTTATCCATTGTCACTAGACGCCGAAAGCCTTTTAGCTGCTGCCGATTTGTACGCCATCATCGACCTTGAAACCACCGGGGGCCAGCCCACGCAGGACCGCATCACCGAAATTGCCATCTACATTCACGATGGCGACCAGGTGGTGGATTCCTACGCGACGCTGCTCAACCCCGGCCGGCCCATCCCCTTCTACATTCAGCAGCTCACCGGCATTACCGACGAGATGGTGAAGGAGGCGCCGCGCTTCCACGAAGTGGCCAAGAAGGTGGTGCAGATGACGGAGGGCTGCGTGTTCGTGGCCCACAACGTGCGCTTCGACTACTCGTTTCTGAAGAAAGAGTTTGCCGATCTGGGCTACACCTACTCGCGCAAGACGCTGTGCACCGTGCGCCTGAGCCGCTCCCTGATTCCGGGGCAACCGAGCTACTCGCTGGGCAAGCTGTGCCAGAACATCGGCATTCCGCTCAACAACCGTCACCGCGCCGCCGGCGACGCCGAGGCCACGGCCATTCTGTTCGACCGCCTGCTCAAGATCAGTCAGGAAGCGGAGGCCCCGGGCTACGAAGCCGCCCCGGCCGCCAAGCTGATGGCCGTGGACGCGGCGGCGCCGGAGGGAAACCGCGCAGCGCTGAAGAAGCCCACGGCCCGCAAGGTGGCGGCCGTGCAGCAGGCCATCAAAACCGCCCTGTTGCCGCCACTGATGACGCCCGAGCAAGTGGCGGCGCTGCCCCAGGAGGCGGGCGTGTACTACTTCCACAACGAGGACGGCGACGTTATCTACGTGGGCAAGAGCATCAACATCTACAAGCGCATTCAGCAGCACTTCGCGGTGGATTACAAGTCGCGCAAGTCGTTGGATTTCAAGAATTCCATTGCCGACATCACCTGGGAGCTGACGGGCTCGGAGCTGGTGGCCCTGCTGCACGAGTCATCGGAGATTAAGCGACTGAAGCCGCACTACAACCGGCAGCAGCGCCGCTCGGTGTTTCCGGCCGGTATTTACATGCGCGTGGACGAGAACGGGTACAAGCGCCTCTACTACGGCCGCGCCGATGCCAACAACCAGGAAATTCCCATCATCGCGCTGGGCAATCAGTTCAAGGCCAAGGGCTTTCTGTACCACAAGGTAGCCAAGTACAACCTCTGCCAGAAGCTCTGCGACCTGTACAAAAGCAGCAGCTCGTGCTTCGACTACCAGGTGCACCGCTGCAAGGGCGCCTGCATCGGGCTGGAGCCGGCCGAGGAGTACAACCAGCGCGTGGAGGAAGCCATCGAGAGCATCACCTACGAGCACCAGTCGTTCGTCATCATCGGCGAGGGGCGCCGGGCGGGCGAGCGGTCGGTGGTGGTGGTGGAGCATGGCCGCTACCTGGGCTTCGGCTACATCGACGAGACGTTCACGGCGCGGCGGCTGGAGGCGTTCAAGGACGTCATCAAGGCGCAGGTCGACAACAAGGACGTGCAGCAGATCATCCGCCAGTACATGCGCACCAAGCACAAGGACAAGGTGAAGGTGTTTGCCTGAGTGGTGAAATGGTGAAATGGTGAGATAGGGTAGTCCGACCGGGGCCGGGCGGTTGCGTTTTTCCGCAGCTTTGTGCGCCGTTGGCGCCGACCGAACGACAACTCACTATTTCACCACCTCACTATCTTACCTTTCGGGCAACCCTGCGGGGCCCGGCTTACGAGTCTGGGGCTGACGCGGTGGTTTCGCTCAGCCCACTGCCCAGTTGCCTATGAAACGGATTCTCTACCCAGCCCTGGCAGGCTTGCTGGCCCTCAGCGCCTGCGAAAACAAGCACGTAAAGCCCAAGGAAGAACTGGGTGAATTGGAAATGCACGTAGAAAACGTGGTGGGCAGCAGCACGCTGGCTTACAACACCGCCTACACCACGGCCGCCGGCGACGATTTTAAGGTGACGGAGCTGCGCTACTACCTCACCAACGTGCAGCTGGTGCGCGCCGACGGCTCGGTGTGGGCCGAGCCGGAAAGCTACTACCTCATCGACCAGGCCAAAGCCGACTCGCAGCACCTGACCATCGAGGATGTGCCGGCGGGCGACTACTCAGCCGTGCGCATTACTATCGGCGTGGATGTGGCGCGCAACACCGCCGGGGCCCAAACCGGGGCGCTGGACCCCGCGCACCAGATGATCTGGAACTGGACGGACGGCTACATCTTCCTACGGCTCAACGGCAGCTCGTCGAAGGCGCCCGGCAACGGCGGCCTGTTCTTCGACGTGGCCGGCTTCCGCGACCCGTACAACAACATCCGCACGCTGACCTTGCCGCTGCCGACGGGCACCACCGCGCTGCACATTAAGGAAGGCGCCTCGCCCGAAATGCACCTGAAGGCCAACGTGCTGAAGCTGTTCGACGGCCCGCAGCCGGTGCGCTTCGCGCAGATGAGCTCAGCTTCGGGCGAGTCAGCTTCGGCACAGCTGGCGGATAATCTGGCCGCCGGCATGTTCCGCATCGACCACATCCACGGCAACTGAGTTGTCAGTTGTCAGTTGTCAGTTGTCAGTTGTCAGTTGTCAGTTGTCAGTTGTCAGTTGTCAGTTGTCAAGGTAGAACGCGGGCTGCGGGTAGCGGTTGAGTTCTGTTAGATTAAAAAAGCGCCAGACTGAGGTAGTCTGGCGCTTTTTTTATGCTTTAGGGTTAGAGCATCAATACAGCCGGTGGCGCAGCAGCCAGCCGGGGCCGTCGTACTCGTTGGCCTTGGGCTGGTAGGCTTCGATGTCGACCTGCTTTTTGTCGACTTTCAGCAGGTTGCCGTCGCCGGAATCGTAGATGGTCACGCGGGTTTTGAGGGCGCGGGGCGGCACTTGCAGCTGCTGCACCAAGTCCTGGCCCTGGCCGTCGTAGATGCGGATGCGCAGGCGGCGGTCGGGCTGGCCGACGAGCTGAAACTCGTCGTTGCCGCCGAGGCCGAAGAGGCTCACGCTGCCGGTCTGGCGAGCGTCGAACAGGCGCTGGCCGATCAGGCGGCCGTTGTTGCCGTCGGGGCGCAGGGCGTACACGCGCACCCAGGCCTGCCAGGGGCCGGCGGCCTCCACCACAAACCGCTCGGGCTGGTCGGTGCCCGGAATTTCCACGTCGCGGGCCAGCTGGCGGTAAAACTCCTCGGCCACGCGGGGCAGCTGCTCACGGCGGCTCTGCAGCTTCTGCTGAAATTCCTCGCCCGACAGCGCGTACACCTCCTTGGGCCACACCTGCAGGGCCTCGGCAATAACTTTATCGGTGAGGGCCAGGCGCATGGAGTCGGCCACCTGGTGGAAGTCCTGCGCGGTGAGGTACACCAGCAGAGACTTGTCCATGGGCCGGGCGGCGCGGTTGAGGCCCTCCACGTCGTGCAGCTTGATGTCGCGGGTAAAGGTCTGGTAGTTGGTCTTCACGAAGCTCACGATGCGCGTGAGCACGCCGTCGTCGAACTTGAAAAAGGCGTGGTCCCGGTCGCGGGGAATGGCGCGGAGCACGGTGGTGCTGTCGGGGCCCCGAAAGGCGGCCCAGCGCCACTGGTCCTCGCGCCGGCTCCAGTCGCCCAGCCACATATCGAAGAGGCGGCTGCGCAGGTAGTGGCGGGCGTCGACGTGCACCCGGGGCGTGGCCACCAACTGGGTGAAGGCGTGCTTGGAGCTGACGACCTGGTTGGAGGCGCCGAAGCTGCTGACCATGCGCTGGTCGCCCTCGGGCCGCTCTTCGAAGAGGTAGAGCGCGTTGGCAAAAGCCTGCCGGAACTCGCCCAGGGCGGGGTCGTCAGGCAGGAAATACAGGCGCGGGTTGGTGTGGTACACCCCGGCGGCCTGGGCCAGCCGGGGCACGATGTAGGCGCCGTAGGGGTGAATGACGCTGGTCTGGTCCTTCATCAGGCGCCCGATCCAGCCGTTGCGCAGGTCTTCGGGCAGCGCGGCCGTGGCGTCCTTGTCGACGCTGCGCAGCACGTACTGGCGGCCGTCGGGGGCCACCAGGCGCAGGTTGCGCGTCTGGAAGCTGCCGCCTTCCTTCACCGGCTTCAGCCCGCCGGGCACGGCCGTGCGCAGGTTGAATACCGGCGCGGTGACGGGCTCGGCCCACTCCTTGCGGTAGTGAAAGCCCCACATAAGCTGGTGCAGCCAGCCACGGTTGTATTGCGGGCCGGCGGCTACGTGCACCAGCGAATCGGCGGGAATAACGGACGGCGGAGCCTGCGCCTGGGCGCGGGGAGAAGCGGCCGGCAGGCTCAGCGCCAACAGCAGCAAGCGGTACGTGGGTAGCAAGGTCAGCAAAGCGGCAACGGTAGTGGGGCCAGCGGCGGCCCCGACCCGAAAGGCAGCCTCTTATACCGCAGCGGCGGCGGGGCGGTTGCCTGCGGCGGGCCGGTTCGGCCATTTCCGGCACGCTTGCGTAAGGAGCCCTAGATTCTATGCCCTACCTCTGCCCTACTCCGACCGCATGACGCGCTGTTCTTCCGGCGCCGTGCTGCTGCTCGGCCTGCTCACGGCGGGCTGCGCCCGGCAGCACTTCTTCCAGCCCGACGCCCGCATTCCCGATGCTGCCGCCCAAGCCGCCGTGGGCCCCGACAGCGCCCGCGTGACGGCCGGCCGCCACTACCGCCGCGGCTGGTCGGGCCGGCTGTGGTTTGGCCAGCACTACCGCACCACCTGGGCCCAGCCCGTCACCTTGCCGGTGCTCGATTTGCGCCGCGCCGCGCCCGGCGGGCTGCAGCCCGGCAAGATGGGCGGCGGCTTTCAGACCACCAGCATGACGCTGAACGGCCCCAATGGCCGCACCTACGCCCTGCGCAGCCTCGACAAAGACCCATACAAGACACTGTCGAAGTTTCTGCGCCACACCTTCGCGCTGAACGTGGTGCGCGATGCCACCTCGGCCGGCACGCCCTACGGGGCCTTCGTGGTGCCGCCGCTGGCCCAGGCGGCAGGCGTGCTGCATACCCGCCCCCGCCCCTACTACATCCGGGCCGATGAAACCGGCCTGGGCAAGGCCTCGGAGCGGTTTCGGGGCAAGGTGGTGCTGCTGGAAGAAAAGTACGAGAGCAAGGAAAACCTCACGCTCGAGTTCGGCCCCGACGCCCAGGATTTGATGGAAAGCGACGACGCGCTGGAGCAGATTTACCGCGACGGCCGCCACCGCTTCGACCAGCCCGCCTTTTTGCGCGCCCGCCTGCTCGACCTCTGGCTGGGCGACTGGGACCGGCACGAGGGCCAGTGGGACTGGGTGGCCGTGGAGCAGAACCAACGCACCCTCTACCGCCCCATTCCCGTCGACCGGGACCAGGTGTTTTTCCGCTTCGATGACGGGCTGATTTCCTGGCTGGTGAGCAAGGCCGTGCGCAAGTTCCGCACCTTCGGACCCGCCTATCAGAGCATCGGCGGCTACACCCGCAACGCCCGCTTCATCGACTCGCGGGCCCTCAATGAAATGACGCGCCAGCAGTACGCGGCCACCGCCGCCGTTCTGCAGCAGGCCCTGACGGATGAGGTGATTGAGCAGGCGGCGCGGCGGCTGCCGCCGGAAGTGTACCGGCTGGAAGGCCCGCGCCTGGTGGCCGCCCTGCAAGCCCGTCGGGCCGCGCTGCCCCAGGCCGCCGCCGAGTTTTACCGCCGCCACGCCGAAGAAGTGGTGGTGCCCGGCACCGACGAGGCCGAGCGGTTCGTGGTGGAGCGCCAGAGCGACACGCTCACGGTGGTTTCCGTCTTCAGCCGCGACAAGGCGGCCACGCTGCTTTACCGCCGCGGCTTCCGCCCCGCCGAAACCAAACTAGTGCTGCTGCACGGCCTCGGCGGCAAGGACGAGTTCGTGCTCAGCGGGCAGGTGCGCCGCTCGCCCCGCATCGACATCTACGGCGGCCCCGGCGAGGATACCGTGGCCGACAGCTCCCGCGTGGCTGGCCCGCGCAGGATGACGCGCTTCTACGACACCAAGCGCAACAACCAGGTGGAGCCCGCGCCGGAGCTGAAAATCAAAACCGAAAGCGGCGTAGCCACCCACGCCTTCGACCGGGACGGCTCGGGACGGTAGCATGTGGTGAGATGGTGAGTTTGATGTTGGGGAGGCCAGAACCGCGCAGTTTGCGCCGCCAGAACGTCAAACTCACCAGTTCACCATCTCACTATTTCACCGTCGCAGACAACATGTCCAGCACGAGGTGCTCGGTCGGATTGAGTTGGTCCTGGTCGCCTGGGTCGGCGTCGTGGCGGCGCAGGTAGTCGATGAGCTTGTCGGATTGGAACAGCTCTACCACCTGCGGGTGGATGTAGTACTTGGAGCACACGGTGGGCGTGTTGCCGAGGTCCTTGGCCACGTCTTTCACCGCTTTCTTCAGCACTTTGTCCTTGGGCAGCTCGGGCTCGGCCCGCAGCACCTGCTCCAGACACTGCACCATGCGCACGGTGCCGCCCCAGGTGCGGAAGTCCTTGGCCGAAAGCAGCAAACCGGTGGCCTCGCGCAGGTAGTCGTTCACGTCGCCCGACTCCAGCTCCTGGCGCTGGCCCTCGGCGTTGTAGTACTGAAACAGGTGCTGCCCGGGAATTTCCTTACACTTCTGCACCAGCCGGGCCAGTTTCCGGTCGTGCAGGGTCACGTCGTGGGCCACGCCCTTCTTGCCTACGAAGGCAAAGCGCACGTCGGCCCCGTCGACCTGCACGTGCCGGTCGCGCAGCGTCGTCAAGCCGTAGCTCTTGTTCTTTTTGGCATACTCGCGGTTGCCGACGCGGATAAACGACTGGTCCATCAGCGTCAGCACCAGGGCCACCACTTTCGGCTTGTCGAGGCCGGGGCGTTTCAGGTCCTTTTGCAGCTGCTGGCGCAGCGTCGCCAGCTTTTCGCCGAAGGCGCGCAGGCGGCTGAACTTGGTGAGTGAGCGGGCCTGGTCCCAGAGCGGGTGGTAGATGTACTGCTTGCGGCCCTTGGCGTCGCGGCCGGTCACCTGCAGGTGGGCATTGGGCGAGGGCGCAATCCACACGTCGGTCCAGGCCGGCGGGATGACGAAGCCCTGGATGCGGGCCAGCACCTTTTCGTCGGTGATTTTCTCGCCCTTGGCGTCGAGGTACTGAAAGTGAGCGTTGCGGCCCAGCTTGCGGGTCAGGCCGGGCTTGGTGTCGGGGAAGTAGCGCAGGCCGGCCAGCTCGGCCTGGCGGGCGGGGTCTTTGTAGAGCTCGTGCACGTCGGCCTCCACGGGCACGAGTCTTTTCTTGCGGACTTTGAGGCGCGGGGTGGCGGCGCCGGTAGTGGTGGGCATGGGCGGAAATTCAAGCGGCCCGAAGCCGGGCCCAGGCGTGTACGCAGGCGCGGGCGCGGCGGCTGCCCGGCGGTGCGCACAAACGGCCTGCTTCCACCGGGCGGCAAAAATTATCGGCCTGAAAACGACGCTAAAAACGCCCGTACGGTGCCCGAAATATGCCTGTGGGCCCGAACCGAGCGTTAGCCGGCTGCGTATCGGGGGCCAAGCGGGTTTGGCACCGTTTTTTCTTTGGGCCGCTCAGCCGCGCTTTTCCCCACCGACTTTTTCCACTCAGCACGCATGTTTCGACGCATTTTCTCCCGCTTTGGCCTGCTGGCCGCCCTGGCCCTGCCGCTGGGCTTCGCCGCTTCTTCCTGCACCGACAAAGACGGCAACCCACTTCTCTTCAGCCTCGAAGACGACATCAACCTGGGCAACCAGGTGGCCCAGCAAACCGACTCGACCTACCGTGCCCAAGGCAAGCTGCTGGAGCGCGGCAGCCACGCCCGCGCCTACCAGCTGCTCGACGGGGTGGTGAACCGCGTGCTCAGCTCTTCCGACCTGCAGCACCGCAACGACTTCGCCTGGGACGTAAAAATTATCAAGGAAGACTCGACCCAGAACGCCTTTGCCACGCCCGGCGGCCACATTTACGTGTTTACGGGCCTGATTAAGTACCTCGACGACGAGAGCCAGCTGGCCGGGGTGCTGGCCCACGAAATTGCCCACGCCGACCGCCGCCACACCTCGCGCCAGCTGCAGAACGAGTATGGCATCAACCTGCTGCTGAGCGTGGCCCTGGGCGAAAACCCCGGCCAGCTGGCCCAGATTGCCGCCGGCCTCGGCCAGCTCAAGTTCAGCCGCGACTTCGAAACCGAGGCCGACCAGTACTCGGTTATTTACCTGAACGGCCCCGGCTACTACGCCTGCGACGGCGCGGCGGGCTTCTTCATCAAGGCTCAGAACGAGGGCCAGAGCAGCCCGCCGGAGTTTTTGAGCACCCACCCCAGCCCGGCCAACCGCATTCAGTCCATTCAGGCCAAGGCCGACGAGCTGAACTGCCGCAACCGCCAGGTGAGCAGCAGCGGCCTGCGCGAGCTGCAAGGGCTGCTCTAAGCGCCCGCATAGCTTCCATTGATAAGGCCAGCTGCTTTCGGGCGGCTGGCCTTATTGTTTGCGCAGCACCGTGATGGTAGTCGGGCGGCTGGCTACGGCGCCGCGCGGCCGTAAGCAAACAAACTGGTAGTCATAGCCCAACCATACGCCCCGAAACGCAACGCGGAGGTCTGCGTTATGTCAATGGCCGCTGCTTCGCCAGGGGCCGCCGCCTCATTGCGCGGGCTTGGCTAGCTTCGCCCCTCTTTATTCCGACCTCCGCTTATGTCCTTCCTCGACCGCCTCAGCGACCTGGCCGAAAACGCCGACGACCTGCTGCGCCGCGCCCGTGCCCGCCTCGGGCTGCTGCACCAGGTGCAGGTGCTCCCCTACCGCAGCTACGGCACGCCCGAGCGCCTCTACGTGAAAGGCCGCGTGCTCACCGACAAAGGCATCGGCGAGCCCGACCCCGGCGACTCGCGCTGGCACAACCTGCTGAACATGTACCGCCGCTTCGACTCGCAGGAAATGCCCGGCGCCCAGCTCGTCATCCGCCCCGGCGACGGCACCGAGCACCCCGTGGTGAGCGACGAGGAAGGTTATTTTACCCTCAACATCGAGCCCCGGCAGCTCAGCCCGGCGGTGGATTTTCTCTGGCACCCGGTGGAAGTAGAGCTGCTGCACGCCCCGGGGCCGCTGCCCCTGCAGCGCGCCGTGCAGGCGCCCGTGCTGGTGCCGCCCGCCGACGCCGAGTACGGCATCATCTCCGACCTCGACGACACCGTCATCCAGACCTCGGCTACCGACCTGCTGCGCATGGCCCGCACCGTGCTGCTGCGCAATGCCCGCTCGCGCATGCCCTTCAAGGGCGTGGCCGAGTTTTACCGGCAGCTGCAGCTGGGCCGCAACGGCAAGCGCAACAACCCCTTCTTCTACGTGTCGTCGTCGCCCTGGAACCTCTACGACCTGCTCGAAGACTTCCTGGCCCTAAACGAAATTCCGCCCGGTCCGCTGCTGCTGCGCGACATGGCCCTGAAGCGCAAATCCTCCGGCGACGCCTCCGAGCACCACGGCCACAAACTCAAGGAAATCGACAACCTGCTGCTTACCTACCCGCAGCTGCCCTTCGTGCTCATCGGCGACTCGGGTCAGGAAGACGCCAACATTTACCGCGAGGTGGTGCGCCGCCACCCGGGCCGCGTGCTGGCCATCTACATCCGCGACGTGAACCTGCCCGAGCGCACCGTGATGGTGCAGCGCGTGGCTGAGGAACTGCGCAACGACAAGGTGGAAATGCTGCTGGTGAAAGACACCGTGCACGCCGCCGAGCACGCCGCCGCCACCGGCCTGGTGTACGTGGAGGCTGTGCCCGCCGTGGAAGCCGAAAAGCAGAAGGACGAAGCCACGCCCGAAGACCCCGGCGACGTGGCGGAGGAAGAGGGCAAGAAATGAGTTGTCAGTTGTCAGTTGTCAGTTGTCAGTTGTCAGTTGTCAGTTGTCAGTTGTCAGTTGTCAGTTGTCAGTTGTCAGGGTGTACTTCATTCCCTCTGAACAGATTCAAAAAAGGTCTTTCCTGCGACAGGAAAGACCTTTTTTCTTGGACTGTGTACTGACAACTGCCAACTCGCAACTGACAACCACTTAGCTCGAATGATCCGCTACTATTACCCAGCGGCCGTCGATTTTGCGGAAGAGCAAGGTGAACCAGCCCTGCAGGTCGCCTTTCTGCGGGCGGGCCAGGTGCCAGCGGCCGACTACGTGGGCGGCTTCGGCGTCGATGGGGTTGATGCGCAACTGCGAGAAGTCGAGCTGGCCCATGGCGGCGGCATCGGGGTAGCTGCGCTGGTAGTTCGTGAGGGTGCGCTGCCAGCCGTGTTGGGGGCCGCTTTTGCCGATGAACAGCAGCGAGTCGCTCTGCCAGTAGCCCTGCATGTAGGCGGGCAGGTCGCCGCGGTTCCAGGCGGCGGCCTGGGTGCTGAGCACGGTGCGGATTTGCTGCGCGTCGGCGGCGGTAAAGGCCGGGGCGGCTACGGCCGTTGCGGCGGTGTCGGCGGGCTTGGTCGTTGAATCGGGGGAGCAGGACGAAAGCAGCAGGGCGGCCAGGGCCAGGCTGGGCAGGTAGTGAGCAGTGCGCATGGCTTAGTTCAGGATTTTGCCAATGAATTTGGTGCCGCCGAGCCGGCGCATGTTGCGAAGCACCCGCTGCTGCTTGGTGCGGGCCTGCGGGCCCGGGTGCCCGGCCTGAAACTTCAGCGGGTTGGGCAATACGGCGGCCAGCAGCGCGGCCTGGGCCGGCGTCAGGCTCCGGGCCGAGCGACCAAAGTGCTTCTGCGCGGCGGCTTCGGCCCCGAACACGCAGTCGCCCATTTCGGCAATGTTCAGGTACACTTCCAGAATGCGCTCCTTGCCCCAGAGCAGCTCGATGAGCACCGTAAAGTAGGCTTCGGCGGCCTTGCGCACGTAGCTGCGGCCCTGCCAGAGAAACACGTTTTTGGCCACCTGCTGCGAGATGGTGCTGCCCCCGCGGATACCGCCGCCCTTCTCCCCGAAGTTGTGCCTAGCGGCCTTGATGATGGCGTCGGTATCGAAGCCGTGGTGCATGAGGAAGCGCTGGTCTTCGGCCGCCACCAGGGCCAGCGGCAGCTGCGGCGACACCTCGCGGAGCGTGACGAAGCGGTAGTGAATCTTGCGCGAGGCGTCTTCGGGCAGCAGGCCGCCGTAGGCGGCCTCGGGACGGTGGCTGCGGCGCTCCAGCATCAGCCAGGTGGCCGGTGGCGTCACCCAGCGGTACACCAGCACCCAGGCCAGCGACACCAGAAACAACGAAGCCAAAACTTGCAGCGCCACGCGCCGCGCCAGCCGCAGCTGGGTTGCAAACTCTGCCATGCGCAGGATGAATTCAGGAAAAACCGGCCGCCCGGCAATGGGCGGCCCGCGGCGAAATTACTAACGGCCGCCGCCCGGTGGTGCATCTGCCCGGCGGAATACAGCCGCGCGGCCGGTTTTTCGCCAATGGCGCGGCCTCGAAACTGGTGTGCCGACGCCGCTGCTTTCGTGCGGCCCACCGCCCCGCCAACACCGCCACCCGCTCCCCGTTTGAATAAGCACGGCGCGCCGCGTTGCGCCGGGCGGCGACGCAACGCGGCGCGGCATTGCTCCCGCGCCTTCACGCGAAATCCACCCGCCGGGCCGTGCTTCGTCCCCGGCTTACTCCTGACGCTACCCTTTCTCTATGTCCCAACTCGTTCTGGTCCGCCACGGCCAATCAGAGGCCAACCTGGCAGGCGTCTTCACCGGCTGGCTCGACGTACCGCTGACGCCCCAAGGCGAGGCCGAAGCCCGGGAAGCCGGCCGCCGCCTCCACGATTTTCACTTCGACGCGGCCTACTGCTCCACGCTGGTTCGCTCGCGCCGCACCCTGGAGCTGATTCTGGCCGAGCTGGATGAGTCCAGCCTGGAAATTCACGCCGCCGACGCCCTGCGCGAGCGGATGTACGGCGCGCTGCAGGGTCTCAACAAAGCCGAAACCATTGCCCGCTACGGCCTGGAGCAGGTCACGCGCTGGCGCCGCAGCTACGAAGACGCCCCGCCCGAGGGCGAAACCCTGCACCACACCCTCGACCGCGTGGTGGCCTACTACAACGAGGTGCTGGCGCCGGCCCTGCGGGCGGGGCAGCGCCTGCTGGTGGTGTCGCACGGCAATACCCTGCGGGCCCTGCGCATGCAGCTGGAAGGCCTGACGGTGGCCCAGGTGGAGGCACTGGAAATTCCCACCGGGGGCATCCGCGTCTACGAGCTGAACCCGGACCTGGTCATCACCTCGATGTCCGACTTGTAAGGCCCGCTTGGTTGCCAGGCGACACCGCCGGAGGGCATTTTCAGGCCGAATGAGCTGGGGCCAATGCAAGTTGCCGGGCGCGACACCGGACGTTGCGCCAAAGTTTGTAAGCTTCGAACCAGACAGTGGTACCAACGGCTACGGCGGCGCAGAGGGCCAGCTGCGGGCCATTGAGCGGCACGAGCTGAAAAAGCTGCCGCCCTGTGGGCCAGAGCAGGCAGGCCGCCAGCAGCAGCAGGCCGAGGCCCAGCGCCACGGGCAGCAGCGCATTGGCGTAGCGCCAGGTGCTGCGCAGGGAGTGGCGGCGCGAGCGGCTGACCAGCGTCAGCAGCACGTTGGCCAGCACCAGGGTGACGAACAGCAGCGTGCGGGCCAGCCCCTCGCCCAGGCCGGCGTGCAGCGCGTAATAAGCCAGCCCCAGCACGCCCACGGCCACCACCAGGCCCTGCCCCACGCCCTCGCCCAGCTGCGCCCAGGCCAGAAACGGCTGATTCAGGGGGCGCGGCGGCTCCTGCAAAGTGCCGGCCTCGGTAGGCTCGTTTTCGAACACGATGGAGCAGGTCGGGCCCATCAGCAGCTCCAGGAAAATGACGTGCACCGGCCCGAGCAGCACCGGAAAGCGGCCGGCCAGCAGCGAGGGTACCAGCACGGCCAGCACCAGCGGCACGTGAATGGCTACGATGTAGAGCACGGCCTTCTGCAGGTTCTGGTAGATGCGCCGGCCCAGCTCCACGGCGGTTACCATGCCGGTCAGCTCGGCGTCGAGCAGCACCAGGGCGGCGGCCTGCCGGGCCAGCTCGGTGCCGCGCCGCCCCATGGCCACGCCGATGTGGGCGGCCTTGAGCGCCGGCGCGTCGTTCACCCCGTCGCCGGTCATGGCCACCACCTCGCCGTCGGCTTTCAGGGCCTCGATGACGCGCAGCTTGGCCTCGGGCACCATGCGGGCGTAGAGGTTCACCTCCCGCACCCGCCGGCGCAGTGTGGCCTCGTCGAGGGCCAGCACTTCGGAGCCGGTGAGCAGCGGCTCGGGGCGGCGCATGCCCACCTGCCGGGCAATGCTGAGCGCCGTGAGGGCGTTGTCGCCGGTTATCATCTTCACCTCGATGCCGGCCCCGTAGAAGGCCCGCAGCACCGCGGCCGTGCTGGCCTTGGGCGGGTCACTGAAGCCCACCAGGCCCACGAATTCCCAGGCAAAGCCTTCCTGCGTGGCGGGGTAGTCGGCGGGCGGGCACTGGCTGCGGGCCACGCCGAGCACGCGCAGTCCGGCAGCAGCCATGGCCTGCAAAGCCGCCTGGGCCGCGACTAAATCGACTGGGGCCAGCGCACAGCGGGCCAGAATGCCCTCCGGAGCCCCCTTGGCCGCCACCACGCGCTGGCCGGCCGCACCGGCGAAAACGCGGGTCATCAGGGGCGGCTGCCCACCCAGCGGGTATTCGTGCACGAGCTGAAACGCGGGGCGCAGGTCGACCTCGGCCGCGGCGGCGTAGGCGCGGTGCAGGGCCTGCTCCATCGGGTCGAAGGGCTGCGGCTCGCTGGCCCACATGGCGTAGCTGAGCAGCTCGCGCTGGGCCGGGGCGGGCACCTCGGCCAGCGGCTGTGGGCCGGCGTCGCCGGGGCAGTAGAGCTGGGTGAGGGCCATCTGGTTCTGGGTGAGCGTGCCGGTTTTGTCGACGCAGATGATGGTGGCCGAGCCCAGGGTTTCGACGGTCTGGGGCTGCTTGACGAGCAGGCCCCGCCGCATCAGCCGCCAAGCGCCCAGGGCCATGAATGCGGCCAGCGCGGCCGGAATTTCCTCGGGCAGAATGGCCATGGCCAGGGTCAGGCCGTGCAGCAGGCCGTGGCTGAGGCTGCCCGAGTCCCACCAGTGGTAGGCCCACACCAGCACAAAGGCCAGCCCCCCTACCAGCGCCATGCGGCGCACGAAGCCGGCCACCTGCCGCTGCAGCGGCGTGGGCGGCGCCTCCACCTGTCGGATCAGCCCGCCGATGCGGCCCAGGCGGGTGTGCTCCCCCACGGCCGTCACCTCCACCACCGCCCCGCCGCGCACCACGGCCGAACCGGCGTACAGCGCCTCGCCGCCGCCGGCCGCCTTGGCCACCGGCAGCGACTCGCCGGTCAGAAACGACTCGTCGAGCAGCAGGTCGTGGGCCTCCAGCAAGGTGCCGTCGGCTACCACCTGCTCGCCCTCGGTCACCGTCAGCACGTCGCCGACTACCACTTCGTCGGCAGCTACTTCGGCCCATTCGCCCGCCCGCCGCACCCGGGCCCGGGGCTGGGTGAGCGTTTGCAGGGCCTGCAGGGCTTTGTCGCTGCGCACTTCCTGGTAGAGCGAAATGCCGACCACCAGCACGGTGGCGCTGAGCACCGTCAGCGCTTCGGCGCGGCTGCCCATGAGCAGGTACAGCCCGGCCGTGAGCAGCAAGAGCACAAACATGGGCTCGGTGAGCAGCCGCCGCACGAGCAGCCAGCGGCTGCCGCGGTCGGCCCGCACGAGGGTGTTGCGACCGAACTGCCGCCGCCGCGCCGTCACTTCGGCGGGGGCCAGTCCGGCGGGCAGCGGGGCGGCGGATGACGAAACCATAGGCAAGCAGGTAAGGCGCCGGCCAGGTGACGGAGCCTCCCACAAGTTGGAGCGCTGCCCCCGCGAAAAAGATGACTTCTGTCACCTGATTTGACGACGATTGTCAACGCATTGACCGTGAGCAACCAACATCTTTGACAACCCCGGCCGGCGCCCCGGCCCGCGCTTGTCAATTCCCCAAGCCACCTACTGCCATGGTCACGCCCACGCTTTGGTTTTCGCTGCTGCTGCTGGTCCTCACCGCCGCTACCTGGCACCTGACCCGCTCAGCCCAACCGGCCGCCTGACCTGACGGTCGGCAGCGCCCGCGCGGCTTTCCACCCCGAATCGGCAACGCACGGAACGGGCCTTCCACGGGCCTGCGGCCTGGCGCTGGGCGGTGGCGGATAACCCAGCTGCCCGCGCTGCCGGATTTTCACTCCTGCTTGTTCCCCACCTTTTCCTGCTTCTGGCATGCCTCTCCACGCTTCCCTCACGGCGCCCACGGAGCGCCTGGCCGATGACGACATCACGGCGGCCGTTGAACGATTCATTTTCACCAAGAAAGGCATGACAACGCCGCTGATCGACGTGGCCACCCACGACGGCATCGTGGAGCTGACGGGCTTTGCCGGCACCCTGCTGGAGCGCGAACGGGCCACGGCCCTGGCCCAGGCGGTGCGCGGGGTGCGCGGGGTCATCAACGAGGTGGTGGTGCGCGCCACTGACGTGCCCGATGCGGCCCTGCTCAGCGCCGTGGAAGCCGCCCTGAGCCGCGACCCGGCCACCACCGGCTACAACGTGCGCTGCCACGCCAGCAGCGGCGAGGTGACGGTGGAAGGCGCCGTGCAGTCCTGGGCCGAGCAGCAGCTGGTGCTGCAGGCCCTGCGCGGCGTGCGCGGCGTGACGGCCATTCGCAACCGGCTCGACGTGCACCGGGGCGAAATCACCAACACCGACGCGGAAATTACCATTCAGATCCGGGAGCTGCTGGACTGGGACATCCGCGTACAGAGCGAGCTGGTGAGCATCCGCACGGCGCACGGGGTGGTGCACCTGGCCGGCACCGTGGGCACGCCCGCCGAGCGCGACTTCGTGGTGGCAACGGCCTATCAGGCCGGGGCCACCCACGTCAACGCCCGCGACCTGTTCGTGGCGCGCTGGGCCCTCGACAAGGCCCTGCGCCGGGAGAAATTCGTGCTGCGGGCCGACGAAGACGTGGCCCAAGCCGTGCGCGACGCGCTGCGCCTCGATCCGCGGGTCCGCGCCTTCGGGCCCACCGTGCGGGTGCGCGACGGGGTGGCCACGCTGGCCGGGGCCGTGAGCAACCTGCTGGCGCAGCAGGCGGCCGAGCGCGACGCCGAAAACATCGTGGGCGTGCGCGAGGTGCACAACCTGCTGCAGGTGGAAACCCACTACCCCGCCCCCGACGCCGCCACCCAGCAGCACATCAAGGCCGCCCTGGCCTGCGACGCGTACGTGGGGCCCTACACCTTCACGGTAAACGTGAGCAACGGCAAGGTGCAGCTCTACGGTACTGTCAACGCCCATTTCGAGCAGGAGCGCGCCGCCGACGTGGCCGCCGGCGTCACGGGCGTGGTCACCCTCGACAACCATGTGCAGGCCGGCCCCGCGGCTGCCTCCGCCGACCCGATCAGCGCCCCGGCCGACGGCCACCCCGAGCCCGACTACGCCCTGGAGCAGCGCCTGCGCAGCCACTACTACTGGTCGGCCCTGCTCCACGACCAGGACGTGGATATCCGGGTGCACGAGGGCCGCGTGACGCTCCTGGGCACCGTCGACACCCACTGGCAGCGGCGCGTGGCCGCCCAGCACGCCCGGGCCTGCGGCGCCCGCGACGTCAACAACCACCTGCGGCTGGCCAGCTGGGGCTAAGCCGGGCCGCCGCTCCACCTCCTGCACCTATTTCGCCTTATTCCTCTTTGCCATGACCTCCCCCTCCCTTGTCGTCCTGACGGATTTTTACGCCGTCACCAACCGCGCCCTCTCCTACGCGGCGGGGCTGGCCGTGCCCCTGCAGGCCCACCTGGTGCTGCTGCACGTGCGCCACGACGAGCTGCTCTCGCCCGAGCACCGGGCCGGCGACGCCGCTTCGCCGCAGCGCACCCGGCAGGCCCTCAGCGCCCTGGCCGACGAGCAGCCGGTGCCCACGCAGGTCGACATCGAGGAGGGCTACCTGCCGGTGGCGGTGGCCGAGGCCGTGCGTCATCACCGGCCCCGCCTGGTGGTGCTGGGCCGCCCCGATGCCGCCACCACGCCCACCGAGGTGGTCGTCGGGGCGGCGCTCGACGTGCTGCGCTACGCGCCCTGCCCGCTGCTGCTGGTGCCCTATCTGGGCTGGGACACCTTTCCGCCCCGGCGGCTGGCGCTGGCCGTCGATGGGCAGCCGTTTTCGCTTTACGAAGACCAGCACCTCGTGCCGGAGCTGCTCGGCGCGCTGGACGCCACGTTCAGCATCGTCCACGTCGTATGCGAGCCGGCCCCGGCGGCCGAGGCGGAACCGAAGGCTGAAACGACGCAGAAGGTGCTGCGCGAAGTGCAACGCAGCGGCGTGGCCACGCTGGCCGCCGATACCCGCCCTCTGCTGATTTATCACGCCAGCCCGGTCGATGGCATTCTGCAGGGAGCCGCCGAAGCCAAGGCCGATCTGCTGGTGCTGGTGGCCCGGCCGCATCACTTGCTCAGCGGGTTGTTTCACCACAGCGTCACGGCCCAGCTCATCGCCCAAAGCCCGATTCCCTTGCTGCTGCTGCCGTCCCTGGAGTAAGGCGGGGTGACCCGCTTCAACGGGTGATAACTGCTCGTTGGGAGCGTGGCGCCGACCGCCGCTTATTGCCCGCGAATACGGCCTTGGCCAGGCTGACAGCCGAGTTGCCGGCCTAATCCGCGCAGCGCGCCACCTTGCCCGCAGCCGCATTTGCCGATTCACCGTCAAGCCTCGCCAGTCCCATGTCAACCTTGCCCACCCAGCCGGCGCCGGTAGCGGCCGAGCAGCCCCTGGCGCTGCTGGTTCTCACCAGTTTCTTCCCCGAAAGCCGCCGGGCTCTGCGGCTGGCCGTCGAGCTGGCCCAGCCGCTCGGCGCCCGCCTGGTGCTGGTTCACCTCGATCAGCTGGCCCTGCTCAACGTGGAAGTGCCCGGCCCGGATTCGCCCGAAGCCGCCCGGCAGCTGCACGAGGCCCTGCAGGAACTGGCCGACCAGCAGCCCGTGCCCACCGACCTGGCCCTGATCAACGACCAGCTGCCCGAGGCACTGGAGGCGCTGATAAACGAGTACTACCCGGCCCTGTTCGTGCTCGGCCGTCCCGCCGACGACCGCGCCGATTTCGACGCCGGCGCGGCGGTGCTGGAGGTGCTGCGCGACGCCCGAATACCACTGCTGCTGGTGCCCGAAGTATACCCGGGCCCAGCCGCGCCGCAGCACCTGGCCATAGCCGCCGACACCGGGCCCTTCGCCCTCGACGCCGGCGCCGCCCCGGCCCGGCAGCTGCTGCGGCAGCTGCTGCGGCAGCTGCCCCCGGCCCGCGCCACCGTGGTAACCGTGGCGCCCACCCAGGCCGACGAGAGCTGCGCCGAAGCCCTGGAGCACGTGCGCCGGAGCGGACTGCTGCCAGCGGCCACGCCCAGCCCGCAAGTCGAAGGATTCTACGCCCAGCACCCGACGGAGGGGTTGTTGCAGGCCCTGGCGGCCACCGGCGCCAACTGGCTGCTGATGCTGGCCCGCCGGCACGGCACCCTGGGCGAGCTGTTTCATAGCAGCGTAACCGATGCCCTGCTGGCGCGCAGCCCCGTGCCCGTGCTGGTGCTGCCCGCCGCGGAAGCCTGAAACGGAGCCAGGGCATCAGGGACGTGGTTCACGGCCGGGCGCTCTGGCTGGCCTGGTAAGCGGCCCGGGCCTGCTTTTTCTGCTGACGCTTGAAGTAGCCGCGCAGCATGAAGTTGTGCTGCAGCGCCTCCATGCTGCGGCTGAAGCCCGCCGTACCCTGCTCCACGTGCTGCATGCTCTGGCGCATCTGCCGGCTGAAGGTGGTGTCGACCAGCAGGGTGTTCAGCGGGCCGGCGCCCGTCTGCACCTGCCGCTTCAGCCCGGCCATGGTGGCAGCCAAGGTGTCGGAAGTGCCGGCGAGCTGCCGGGTGGCGTGGCCCAGACGGCCGGCCAGGACGGTATCGGTGAGCAGGTAGCCGGCCAGGCCTTCACCGCGCCGGATGCCGCGGGTCATCAGCTGTACGTCGTGGGCGGCTACCTGCAGCTGCCCGGTGGCGGTGGCGGCGTTGCGCAGGGTGCCGCGCACGTTCTGAGCCAGCTGCTGGTCGTGGAGCAGCTGCCAGAGTGCGTCGCTGCCGTTGAGCTTGCGGGTGATTTCGCGCATGTCCTGGGTCACGCCGACCAGGTTGCGGTTCGACACGTTCAGGGTGCTGAGCATGTCGTCGATGCCGGGCTGGGTGCGGGTGGGCAGCCGGTCGCCGGCCTGCACCGGCGGGGCCGGCGCGGGCTGGGCGTTCAGGTTGATGATGGTGTTGCCCACCAGCCCGTCGGTGCCGATGGTGGCCACGGCGTTGCGGCGCACGTAGGGCTGCGCGTCGCGGCTCAAACTCAGCGTCACCCGGATGGTGGTGTCGTTGATGATCTGAATCTTGCGCACGGTGCCCACCGGAATGCCGCCCAGGCGCACGTTGTTGCCCGTCAGCAGGCCCGACACGTTGCGGAAGTCAGCCTCGACGAGCAGGCTGCGGCTGAACAGGTTCTGCTGGCGGCCGAGCATGAACAGGGTCACAATCAGGCAGCTCAGGCCCGCCAGCACGAACAGGCCGAGGCGCGCATGGTTACTGGCAGTGCGTTGGGCCATGGTGGTCAGGGGTTAGGCGAAGAATTCGTGGATGCGCGGGTCCGGGAGGGCCTGCAGCTGCGCGTAGGTGCCCTCGGCGTAGCAGCGGCCGTCGACGAGCAGGGCCACGCGGTCGGCGGTGAGGCGCACGCAGCTCATGTCGTGCGAGATGATGAGGGCGGCGGTGCCGTACTTTTGCTGCACCTCGCGGATGAGGTGGCTGATTTCGCGCGAGGTCACCGGGTCGAGGCCGGTGGTGGGCTCGTCGTAGAGCAGGATGTCGGGGCGCAGGATGAGGGTGCGGGCCAGGGCCACGCGCTTGCGCATGCCCCCCGACAGCTCGGCGGGCATCATGTCGGCGGTGTGGCCCAGGCCTACGTCTTCCAGCGCCTGCTGCACCAGCGTATCTTCCTCGGCCCGGCGGTGGGCCAGCCAGTGGCGGCGCAGCGGAAACAGCAGGTTGTCGCGCACGGTCATCGAGTCGTAGAGGGCGTTGCTCTGGAACAGGAAGCCCACGCGGGCGCGCAGCTGGTCCATGGCCGCGTGGTCGAGCTGGGTCACGTCCTGGCCCAGCACCGTGATGCTACCGGCATCGGGCACCAGCAGGCCGATGACGCACTTGATCAGCACCGACTTGCCCGAGCCCGACTTGCCGAGCACCACCACGTTTTCGCCCCGGTGCAGCGCCAGCGAAAAGTCCTGCAGCACGTGGTTGTCGCCGAAGGACTTCACCACGTGCTCCACCGCCAGCACCGTTTCCGGAGTGGCCATTTCGGCTGGGGCGGGCGGCGCGGCGGCCAGCGTTTCGGGTTCGGGCAGCATGGCGCGGCTAGTTGAGGCCCAGCAGGCCGGTGATTTGCACGGCCAGCAGGTCGAGCACGAAAATGACCAGCGACGACACCACCACGGCCGAGTTGGCGGCCTGGCCCACGCCCTCGGTGCCCTTGTCGGAGTAGTAGCCCTTGTAGCAGCCGATCAGGCCCACCGCGAAGCCGAAAAAGAAGGTTTTGATAAAGGCCGGCAGCACGTCGCCGAAGGCCAGGCGCGAGAGGACGTTGTTGGTGTACAGCGCCAGCGTGGTCACCCCGCGCATGTTCAGGCCCACGAAGGAGGCAAACAGGGCAATGGCGTCGGCCAGCAGCGTAAGCACCGGCAGCATGAGGGTGGTGGCCAGCACCCGCGTCACCACCAGGTACTTAAACGGGTTGGTACCCGACACCTCCATGGCGTCGATCTGCTCCGTCACGCGCATCGAGCCCAGCTCGGCCCCGATGCTGGAGCCGATTTTGCCGGCGAAAATCAGCGCCGTGATAATCGGCCCCATCTCGCGGATGATGGTCAGCCCCACCATGGCCGGAATCCACGACTCGGCCCCGAACTGGGCCATGGTCGGCCGGCTCTGCAGGGTCAGCACCATGCCCATGATGAAGCCCGTCACGCCCACCAGCGGCAAGGACTGGTAGCCAATGACGTAGCACTGGTACAGCCACTCGCCCACCTCGTAGCGCGGGCGAAACCCCTCGCGGAAGAAACGTCCGGCGAAATGGGCCATGCCGCCGGCTTCGGTCAAAATGGGCTGTTCGAGCACGATAAGTAAGGGTTAAAACTGGGACAGAAACGAGCTACTAGGTGAAGGACTAGCCTGCTGGTAGTCAATACAGCAGCCCATCTACGGCTAGGTGCGTGGCCGAGGGCGCCGCTACGGCCGCGGCGGGCAGCACCAGCACCGGCACGGGGCTGCGCGGCAGCACTTCGGCCGTGGCGCTGCGGTGAAACAGCTCGTCGAGGAAGCTGCGCGGCCGGGCCACCAGCACCAGCAGCTCGGCCTGCGTATCGCCGACGGCCTGCACCAGCCCCGCGCCGCACACGGCGTGGCGCAGCTGATAAGTGGAGCTGCTGATGACCCGCGCCGAAAGCAGCCCGCTGTCGTGGGCGGTGGTCACCACGTCGTGCATGTTCAGGGTGGGGCCGTCGGGCGGCACCACGTGCACCACGGTGTACTCGGCCTGCCAGCTTTCCACCAGCGCCGCCACTTTGCAGGAAGCCGGGCTGAGCTGAAACGGCTCCCCATCGATGGCCAGGGCCACCTGCCGGGGCAGCGCGGGCTCGTGGGCGGCGACAGGCACCAGCAGCAGCGGCAGATGGGTTTCGCGCAGCACCGGCAGGGCGTAATTGTAGAGCAGCTGGTCGATCAGGTCGGATTCGGGCGCGAGGCCCAGCACCAGCAGCAACGGCGCCTGATGACGGATAACGGTCTGCAGGGTGTCGTGCAGGCCGCCGCGGTTGGGCTGCACGCGCACCGGGGCGGCCAGCTGGCGTCCCAGCGCGGCCAGGGCCGCCACGGTGTCGCGCTCCTGCCGGTCAAGGTAGTGGGCCGGCAGCGGCAGCAGGCCGAATTCAGGCTCCACCACCGCCTCGGCTTCCAGGTGCAGCAACACCAGCTCCGCCCCGGCCGATTCGGCCAGCAGGGCCGCCAGGTGCGCCGCCCGCTCAGCGCTGGGCGACAGATCAGTCAGGACCACAAACGTCGGTTTCATCGCACAAAACGGAAGAGGTTCGGGGGAAATAACCGCGGGCCCGGGCGCCGCTCATCGCGCGGCGCCGTGGCGCACGTGCAGCTGGTTGGCCACGGCGTGGGCGCCGCCGTCGTAGGCGCAGAGCGTGGCCAGCTGCTGCTCCTGGCGCGTGTCCACGGTGCCGGTCAGGGTGGCCCGGCCTTTGGCCACGCCCACCCGGATGTCCTGCTGGCTCAGGCCCGGCGTCCAGTCCAGCTGCTGCCGGATGGCCTGCTCGATGGCCTCATCGGTGGGCGGCTGGCCGGGCAGCGGCTGGCTGTAGGCCACGTTGCAGGCAAAATATTCGCCGTCCGGGGTGGTGGCCCAGGCCGGCACCACCAGCCGGTTGTCGACGGCAATGACGCCGCTGATGCCGGCGGCCACCTGCTCGGCGTGCTGCTTTTCAAACTGCGAATCCACCGTGCCGTAGAGGCTCACCTTGCCGTTGCCAACGACCACCTCCACCGCACCCCGGTGCAGGTAGGCGTCGCGCAGCAGGGCGGCCCGCGTGCGGCGCTGAATCTCGGCGTCGGCCGTGGGCCGGACGGGCCGCACGCGCAGGTAGTTACTCACCGCCGCCACGCCCACGATGCCCAGCGCGTCCTGCTCGGCGGCGCGACAGGCGCGCAGGTTGCTCACGGAGCCGCGCAGCGTCACCTGCCCCTGCTCCACCTCGATTTCGGCCGCGTTGGCGCGCACCCGCGGGTCGGTCAGCAGGCTATCCTCGATGGCCTGGCGGATTTCCGCGTCGGTGCGGGCGCGGTATTTGTCGCCGCGCAGCTCGTGGCCGTGCGCGTCGGGCGCCACCCGCAGCTCAGCGGCGTCGACGCTGCTGGCGCCCGCGCGCCAGGCCGCCGTGATGGCGTGGCTGCGCTCGGCCGCGCTGGCCACCGTGCCGCCGAGCACCACGCGGCCCTGCCCATCGGCCCGCACCTCGATGAGGGCGTGGTTGATGCGCACGTCCCAGCCCAGCAGCTCGTCCAGCTCGGCGCTGATTTCCGCCGCCGACTTGGGCGGGCGCTGGTCTACGAGGCGGTAGCGCAGGTGGTCGTCGACGGCGCACACGCCCCGCACGCCCTTGGCCACGCGCAGCACCAGCTCCTTTTCCGGCCACGAGGGCACCTCACCCAGCAGCATCACCGTGCCCTCGCGGGCGGTGCAGCAGATTTCGTATTCGCTGGTGACGGCGTCCTGCAGCAGGGCTTCTTCCACGTCGCGGCGCAGCGTGGCGTCGGGCAGGTCGATGGCCCGCACCCCGATTTCGTTGATGACGCCGCGCACCCCGCGCACGGCTTTGGCAATTTCCTCGGCCCGCTCCCGGGCCAGCAGGTTGTCGACGTAGCCGCAGAGCGTGACGATGCCCTGCCGGGTGCTCACGTCAACCAGGTGCGTGGCCACGCCCTTCTTGCGGGCAAACAGGCGCTCCACGGCGGCGGTGATGTCGCGGTCGGCCAGGGCCGACTCCGGTTTCAGCGTGGTTTCCAGCGTTTCCATAACCGTTCATTCGTCAGCGTACAACCAGCAGGCGCCGGCCGGGTCGGCCATACCTACGTTATGAAAATGGCGGATTGGCCCCGTAAGCGGCATGACGAAAAGCACCCCCGAAAATGATTTATGTCATGCCCGGCGGCGGCCGACCGCCTTACCGGCCAGGCAGGCACATGTTCGGCCGCCCCCCCTGCGCCTGGGTAGCTCATTTGGTGATGCCGATGCAGAAGTCCTATTTTAAAGTGCAATTTCAGCGACCTATCAAACCCCGGACGCCCCTTGCCCGCGGTGCAGCACCGCCGCCCACGCTCTTTCCCGCACCCATGCGCCTCCTTCCGCTCTTCCCGCTGAACCTCGTCGTCTTCCCCGGCGAAAAGCTCAACCTGCACATCTTCGAACCGCGCTACCGCCAGCTGGTAACCGACTGCCTCGAAACCGGCCAGACCTTCGGCATTCCGCCGTTTCTGAACGACCATGTGCAGCTCATCGGCACCGAGATGCGCCTGCTGAAAGTGGAGCGCAGCTACCCCGGCGGCGAGTCCGACATTCGTACCCAGGCCGTGGGCCGCTTCCGCATCGTCGACATGCTGCGCGAGGCGCCGGGCAAGCTCTACGCCGCCGGCCAGGTGGAAGACTTCCCCGACGACACGCCCGAGGACGCGGAGCTGAAGCTGCGCATCAGCCGGCAGGTGGAGCAGCTCTACGGCGCGCTGAGCCTGCAGAAGCTCTTTATCGAGCTGCCGCCCGACTACTGCACCTTCGACGTGGCGCACCACCTGGGCCTTTCCACCGAGCAGGAGTTTGAGCTGCTGCAGCTGCCCACCGAGCCCGAGCGGCAGCAGTACGTGCTGCGGCACCTGGAGCACATCCTGCCGGTGGTGCTGGAAACCGAGCGGCTTAAGGAGCGCGTGCGCCAGAACGGCCATTTCAAGCACCTCACGCCCCCGAATTTTTAAGCTTGAAGCGAAAAAAGAACGCCGCCTCGGGCTCCGTAGCCTACCCACCCGCCCCGCTGCCCGTACAGTAGAGCGTGACAACTTACCTCTTCTGGCCGCTGGCTGCCGCGGCGCTTGTGCTCATCTGCTGGCTGGCCTACCGCTTCGCGCTGGAGCGCCGCCACCGCCGCCGCCCGTTCGTATCGGCCGCTGCCCGCCACTGGGCGGGCCTTACGCCGCCCGCCGAGGCACCCCGGCACCGGGTCTGCCTCGTCGGCGACCTGGGCGCGGTGGCTACCGATGGCCGCGACCCGGTGCTGAACCTGCTGCGCCGCTGGATGCAGGAAGCCGGCGCCGAGGGCACGGTGGTCATGCTCGGCGACAACGTGTACCCCGTGGGCCTGCCGCCCGTCGGCCACCCGCTGCGCCCCGCCGCCGAGCGCCGCCTCGACGTGCAGCTCAGCCTGCTGCGCGAGTTTGCGGGGCAGGTCGTGTTTCTCAGCGGCAACCACGACTGGAACAAGGGCCGCCCCGACGGCTACGCCTACCTACAGGCCCAGGAAGCCTACGTGCGCCAGCACCTGCCTAGCGCCCTGTATCTGCCCGAAAACGGCTGCCCCGGCCCCGTGGCCCTGCCCCTGGCCGAGGGCCTGATGCTGCTGGTGCTGAACACCCAGTGGTGGGTGCAGCGGGGCCCCCGCCCCCTGGGCCGCGCCCACGGCTGCAGCGCCGATGATGCCCGCCAGCCCTTCGCCCAGCTGCGGGAGCTGCTGCGCCAGTACCCCGGGCAGCAGATGCTGGTAGCCGGCCACCACCCGCTCTACTCCAATGCCATGCACGGCGGCAAGTTCACCGTTAAGCAGCACGTGTTTCCGCTGACGGCCGCCCACAAGCGCGCTTACCTGCCCCTGCCCATTCTCGGCTCCCTGTTTCCGGCCTACCGCCGCCTGCTGGGCGCCGCCGAAGACATGGCCCACCCGCGCTACCGGCGCATGCGCCGCCGCTTGCTACAAGTGCTGCGCGAGTTTCCGGGCACCGTATACGCCGCCGGCCACGACCACAACCTGCAGTATTTCCTGCGCCGCGGCGTGCACTACCTCGTCAGCGGCTCGGGCAGCAAAACGGCCTACGTGGCGGCGGGCGGCAAAGCCACCTTCGTGCACGAGCGGAAAGGCTTTTTCAGCCTCGATTACTACCCCGACGGCCAGCTGTGGCTGCAAACCTGGGAGCCCGCCGACCAGCAGGGCACGCCCGCGCCCACCTCGTTCCGCTGGCCCCTCACCCCGGTACCGGCCCCGGCCCCTACTCCGCCGGCGGCACCAGCACCCGCAGATTCTGCGGGTTAATCGTGGCTTCCACCGGCGTGGATAGCTGCAGCGGCTCCCCGTCGACCTGTACGCGCACCGCCGTTTCGCCCGGCACCTCGATGCGCGCCCAGTGGCACTGCAGCCGCCGCGTGTACGCCGACTCGTCGAAGCCTTCGGTGTAGAGCTGGTAGAGGATACCGGGCGCCGCCGTGGCCGGAAACGGCTCGATAAGGCACACCTCGAAGCGGCCGTCATCCATGCGGCTGGCGGGGTTGATGACCACGTTGCTGCCGAAGGTGCGGGCGTTGGCCACCGTGAGCATAAACGCCTCGCCCTCCCAGGTTTCGGTATCCGTCACCACGCGGTAGCGGGCGGGCTGGTAGCGCATGTACTCCTGCAGGGCGATACGCACGTAGGCGCCGGGCCCGCGGGTTTCACCTTCGGCAAACCGCTCTACGATCAGCGCGTTGAAACCCAGATCGGCCAGGTGCGCCGTGAAATGGCCGCTGACCATCAGGGTGTCGACGCGCTGCACCTCGTGCCGCCAGATCAGCTGCAGGGCCTCTTCCACGTTCTGCGGAATGCCCAGGTCTTTCGACAGGCCGTTGCCCGAGCCCAGCGGCACGATGCCCAACGGCAGCTCGGTGCCGCTCAGGGCCTGGGCCACCAGGTTTACGGTGCCGTCGCCGCCGGCGGCAAACACGGCGTCCTGGGGGTGCTGGTGCAGGTAGCTGCGCAGCCGGTTGAGGTCGTCCTCGCCGCTGGTTTCGTAGAACTGGGCCGTGCGGCCGCGTTCCGTGCAAACGGTTTCAATGAGCTGCTGCACGCTGGCTTTGTCGATGTCGCCCGAAATCGGGTTCATCACGAACAGCAGCCGGCGCAGGATGGGAGTGGTAGTGGGCATAAGAGGCGCAAGGGCGGCGGCAATTCCGCCCCGGGAGGAAAATAAGGACAATAACGCACCGGACGCCAAAACGGCCGAAGCTCTTTGCTTCGGCCGTTTTTGAGCAGGTCGCATACGGAGTTGGCACTTGGCCGGGCCCGCGCTTACGGTTTCAGGTTGCTGGGCACCCCGTTGGGAAATTCCTCCTTGATTTCGCGCTCCAGCACCCCGATGCGGTTGCCCGGGTCGGGGTGGGTACTCAGAAATTCGGGCCCGCCGCTGCGGCCCCCGGCCTGCTGCAGGATCTGCATCACCTGAATCATGGCGCGCGGGTCGTAGCCGGCTTCGGCGGTGTACTGCACCGCGTCGCGGTCGGCCTCCAGCTCATCCTCGCGGCCGAAGCGCAGGGTCACGACCTTGGCAATGGCGGCGGCAATGGCGGCATTGGCTATCGAGCCACCCGGGCGGTCGGGGTCGTAGGCGGCAATGCCGGCCGCGCCGGCCAGGCCCTGCGTCAGCTGCGACTTAGCCAGCTGCTCGGCCGAGTGCCGCCCGATGACGTGGCCGATTTCGTGGCCCAGCACACCGGCCAGCTGCCCTTCGGTTTTCAGATTCTTGAGCAGGCCGGCGGTGATGAACACCTGCCCGCCCGGCAGCGCAAAGGCGTTGATGGTGTTTTCATCGGCCAGCAGGTGAAAGTCGAACTTGTAGGGCGACTTGGTGGCGCCCGACGACTGCACCAGCTGCTGCCCGACGCGGTCCACTTCGGCCTGGGCCCGCTGATCGGGGTGCAGGCCGCCGTATTGCTGGGCCATTTCGGGGGCGGCCCGCAGGCCCAGCGCTATTTCCTGCTCGGCGGTCATGCTCACGTGCTGCACCTCGCCCGTCACGGGATTGGTCTGCCGGTTGCAGTAGTAGGTGAGGAACGAAAACCCTGCAACCAGCAGGGCTATGATGTAACGCAGGTTGCCTCTCATGGGATGAAAAAGGTCGGGGTGTGGGGAAGGAAAGCCGCCTTAGGACCGCGGCAAGGAGTCTAACGCGACCTGCGCGGCAGGGTTGTACGCCCCGAAACAGCCAAATCTGTCGGGCTTGCGTATCAGGCACAAAAGCCGCCGCCCCTGGGGCTGGCCCGGCTGCTTCTCCACTACTTTCCCCGACTCATGAATCAGAAACGCACCTTCGGCTCTCTGCTTACCCTGCTCGGCATTGCGGGCATCATCTACGGCGCCATGGGCCTGCTCGGCATGGTGGCCCTGAGCAAAGTCAACTCCTTTGTCCCGCTCGGCGTCGGCCTGATTTTCTTCTTTGCCGGCATCAGCCTGGTCCGCGCCACCGGCGACCGGGCCTAACGCTTTTTCAAACACAGTCATCACTCAATAAGCACAACGGCCCGCCTCCGAAGCATCGGAAGCGGGCCGCTTGTGTTGGGGCTGAAAACGCCCACAGCGGGTGCTTATTGCCCGGTGCTGCTGGCTACGTCCATCGTGCGCATAAAGACCGGCAGCGCCGCATTCAGGTTCAGCCAGTCCGAGGCATAATCTGCGCTGCTGGGCCCCTGCACGTAGAGCACCGAGCCGCTTTTGATGGTTTTGATAATGCCGGCCGACTGAGCGGGCGGCAGTGCCGGACAGCCCTGGCTGCGGCCCAGGCGGCCATTCTGCCGGATGAAATCCTCGCACACGTAGTCGGCCGCGTGCACCACCACGGCGCGCTCGGCCGCGTGGGAGTTGTAGCGCGCATCCAGCCCCTGCAGCTTCAGCGAGAGGCCGTGCTTGCCCTGATAAGTGTCGCCGGTGAGGTAAAAGCCCAGGCTGCTCATTTCCGAACCCTCCCGGTTGGAAAACGTCTGCGCCAGGTCGCCGCCCGAGTTTTTGCCGTGGGCCACCAGCGTGTGGTAGAGCAGCCGGGTGTGACTCAGGTCGATAACCCACAGGCGGTTTTGCCGGCTCGGGCGGCTGAAGTCAATGACCGTCAGCACCGGGCGCCGGGCCAGGCCCCGGCCGCGCAGGTTGAAATACCCGATCAGGGCGTTGCGCAGTACCTGCACGCTCATGCCCGTCTGGGCCAGCTTGGCGCCGGTATAGGTTCGCGCCAGAAACTGCTCGAACGCGGCCACGGCCACGGTTTGGGCAGCGGTTGGCACCTGAGTCGGAGCGGCGGCAAGGGCGGGCCGCAGACCCGCGGTGAGCAGTAGCAGCCCGGCCAGGCAAGAGCGAAAAAGCGTCATAGAGTGGTGGAGCAGAAGGTACTAGCGGGCGGCAACCCGGCGCAAAGACAAAAATAGTAGTTTTGTCCAACCGCAGGCCTCCTAACCGCCCGTCGGCTTTGCTGGTTCCCCCGATGTTACAACGCCCGGCTTTTCTTCTTTCGTGTGCCCTGCTCCTGCTCGGCAGCTGCGGCCACTCCCGGCTGTCCTTACCGGGCTTCGATGCCGCCGCCTGGCGCCGCGACGTACGCGGCTGCGCCGGCCAGCGCCAGGCCCAGCTTGCGGCCCTGGACCAGCACCGCGAAGAACTCTACAACGTCCACGTCGACGCCGTGGCCGACCTGCTCGGCCGCCCCGACGAAGAGGAGCTGCAGGAACAGACCCAGCGCGTGTATTACTACTACGTGGCGCCCGGCCCGCAGTGCGCCCCCGGCCACCCGGCCGCGGCCACCCGCCGCCTGTCGGTGCGCTTCGGCTCCCTCGGCACCGTGACGGAGGTATTGTACACGGCTCCCGCCGGCGTGCAATAAAAAACGGGTGGCCTTCCGAAGAAAGCCACCCGCGGGCGGTAAAAGTCAACGCCCTGGGTTTAGCCCAGCCCGTTGCCGGCCGGCGTAGTCGGCGTAGGCACGGCGTCGCGCTTCAGCTCATCACGCATCAGGCTAATCTGCGACGGGGTGAGGATGCGCTGGCATTCCTGCTCGTACTGCGCCTCCAGCTCCGTCAACAGCCGTTGTCGTTCGGCGGGGTCCTGTTGGTGCTGCCATTGGATTTCGTCCATCCGAGCCAGCTTCACCTGGTTGATGGCGCGCAGGCGAATGTATTGCGCTTCGTTGAGCTTCAGCCGGCTGGCCATCTGGCGGGTCAGTTCTGCCGCCGACGTGACGGGCTGGGGCTGGCCGCCGGGCATGGCCGCTATCCGGTCTTTCATCTGGGCCGAAGCAGCTGCGCTCATGCCGCACAAAATCAGGGCGAGGGTAAGTGCCTTCGTCATGGTGGAAAAGTTGAAAGTTGATATTGAGACTAAAGCAGTAAAAACTTGGCTTTTATCTGCTTTTCATCCAAATATATATTATTAAAGTTTCAAAACAAGTCATGTTGATAAACATTCATTCCATGGTAAAATGTTCCCATTTCGGGAACATTGTTCATTATGGGAAACCAGCCGACGACCAGCAACAAAAAGGCCCCGCAGCGTGCTGCGAGGCCTTTTTGTTGCTGGTCAGAATCCTGTTACTCCACGTGTTGTTGCAACGGATTGTGGTCGGGGCTTTTGAAATATTGCATGGCGATGAGCGAGATAATCACGCCGGACATCACGCCCTGCAGCAGAATGGCCAGAAAGGCAATGGTAACCGACAGTTCGAAGCCAAACAGGTCGGAGGCGCGCAGCTGCTCCATCAGACTCGGGCTGATTACCGTGTAAAGCACGAAGAACAGAGCAAAAGCGACGCTGGCTACGGCCGTGGTGATAATGCCGGTGCCAAAGCCTTGCAGGTAAGGCATCCGGTCGTGGCGCACGCGCTTGTAATGCGAAATGGCGGCGCAGGCCCCAATGCCCAGAATCACGATGTTGCCGTAGCTGTACATGATGTTGTCGGCCACGCCCAGCAGGCTGGCGACGATGAAGTAGATGGCCATGCCGACGGCCGTAAACAGGCCGTAACGCACGCCGTTGCGCTCGGGGGAAATGTGTTGATCAGCCATGAGGCGGGAGGAGTTTTGGGAAGGTGTTGGAGAGAAGAACCGGGTTCCACTGATTTTGGGCGGTGGTAGCGGCCCTGGTACTCAGCGGTTTCTCACTTAATACTGTGATTCGTGGCCGCCGGTTGCCGGGTTTCGCGCTTTTTCGCCGGTTTATTTGGGCCAACGACCTGACAGTGAACTTTCAGCATCCGGGATTTTTTCGGGGGGACTTGCTGTTAAAGCCCTGACCCGGGCACCCACAACGGGCATTTTTTGCCTACCTTTGCGCGGTTTTTTCGCGTTGCGGTCCGCCCTTATTCCGCTTTTCCTTTCTGCATGATCAGCACTACCAATGTCAGCCTGCGCTACGGCAAGCGCGTGTTGTTTGAAGACGTCACCATCAAATTCATGCCCGGCAACGTGTACGGCCTCATCGGGGCCAACGGCGCGGGCAAGTCGACCTTCCTGAAGATTCTCTCGGGCGAAATCGAGGCCAATACCGGCTCGGTGGACATGCCCAAGGGCGCGCGCCTCTCGGTGCTGAAACAGGACCAGTTTGCCCATGACCAGTACCCGGTGCTGCAAACGGTGATTATGGGCCACCAGCGCCTTTGGAAGGTGATGGAGGAAAAGGACGCCATCTACGCCAAGCCGGACTTCTCGGACGCCGACGGCGAGCGGGCCGCCGTGCTGGAAGGCGAGTTTGCCGACCTCGAAGGCTGGAACGCCGACTACGAAGCCGCCGAGCTGCTCTCGGGCCTCGGCATTGGCGAGGACAAGCACTACACCCTAATGGGCGACCTGGGCACCTCCGACAAGGTGCGCGTGCTGCTGGCCCAGGCCCTGTTCGGCAACCCCGACGTACTGCTGCTCGACGAACCCACCAACGGCCTCGACGCCGAGACGGTGCTCTGGCTGGAGAATTTCCTCGATTCCTTCCAGAACACGGTTATCGTGGTGAGCCACGACCGTCACTTCCTCGACGCGGTGTGTAACTACATGGCCGACCTGGACTTCTCAAAAATCACCATGTACCCCGGCAACTACTCGTTCTGGTACGAGTCGTCGCAGCTGGCTTTGCGCCAGCGCCAGGAGGTGAACAAGAAGACCGAGGACAAGCGCAAGGAGCTGGAAGAATTCGTGCGCCGCTTCTCGGCCAACGCCTCGAAATCCAAGCAGGCTACCTCGCGCCAGAAGCTGCTGCAAAAACTTACCCTGGAGGAGATTAAGCCGTCGTCGCGCAAGTACCCCTACATCGCCTTCAAAGCGGAGCGCGAGGCCGGCAACCAGCTGCTGACGGTGGAAAACCTCTCGGCCGCGGTCGACGGGGAGGTGATTTTCCGCGACGTGCACTTCACCCTCGACAAGAAGGACAAAGTGGCCATCGTGAGCCGTGACGACCGCGCCGCCTCGCTCCTGTTCGACATCCTGTTCGAGCAGCGCAAGGCTGACAAGGGCACCTTCAAATGGGGCACCACCATCACGCCCAGCTACTTCCCGAAGGAAAACACCGACTTCTTCAACACCGACCTGAACCTGGTGGACTGGCTGCGCCAGTACTCGACGGAGAAGGACGAGTCGTTTATCCGCGGCTTCCTGGGCCGCATGCTGTTTTCGGGCGAGGAGTCGCAGAAAAAGTCGAACGTGCTGAGCGGGGGTGAGAAAGTGCGCTGCATGCTCTCCAAGATGATGATGGAATCCGGCAACGTGCTCGTGCTCGACGACCCGACCAATCACCTGGACCTGGAAAGCATCACGGCCCTGAACAACTCGCTGCGCGACTTCCCGGGCTCCATGCTCTTCGCCTCGCACGACTTGCAGTTCATCGATACCATTGCCAACCGCATCATCGAATTGACGCCGGAGGGAATTATTGACAAGCGCATGTCGTATGAGGAATACCTTGCCGACGAGAACATTAAGGCCCAGCGCCAGCGCATGTACCAGACGGTTGGCGCCTAACGCTTGACATCGGGAAGGCCGCGGATACAACCATCCGCGGCCTTTTCGTTACTTACTATTCGAACGACCCTTTGCTCCTCACTGCTATGAAGCGTTTGTTACTGGCCGCTGCCCTTGGCTTCGCCGGACTGTTCGCTACCACCGATGCGCTGGCCCAGCGCACCGATACCACCTACGTGAAGCCGCAGCTGCCCACCGGCCCGCCCGCCGTGCCGCCGCCCGCGCCCGCTCAGCCCACGCGCCCCGTTTACACGCAGCCGCAGCAACCCGCGCAGCCCCAGCCCACGCAGCCGGTGCGTCCCAGCGGCGGCATCGACGACGACGGCCGCTCGGCCCAGCCACTGCCCGGCAGCCGCCCGGCCCAGCCTGCGGCGCCTGCCACACCCCAGCGACCCGGCGGGGGCATCGATGACGACGGCCGGCCGGCGCAGACGCTGCCGCAAAACGGCACGGTGCCCGGCGCCACGCTGCAATCGGAGTACCAGCCGGGCAAGCTGTTTTTGTACGGCAGCCTGCTGCGCTTCGGCCTGAGCAGCAACTTCTTCAGCGGCGTGGACTTCTCGGCCGGCTTCGCGCCCGCCCTGGGCTACCGCATTACCGACAAGCTGTCGGTGGCGGCAGGGCCGGTGTTCGTGTACCACAGCGTCGATTTCGGGCCCGACGCCACCAGCCTGGGCCTGCCCGCCGGCGGGTACAAGTTCAAGGATGTAGGTGTACGCGGCTTGGCGCAGTTCACGGTGTACAAGAACATCTTCCTGCAGGCCGAGTACGAATCAACCCGCTCGCAGGACTGCGTGGTGAACGAGTTGGTGCCCCGCCGCCAGTACGAGTCCTTCCGAACCCAGGGCAACACCCAGGCCCTGCTGGTGGGCGTGGGCTACCGCCAGCGCCTCGGCGACCGGTTTGCCGTGGACGGCGCCTTGCTCTACAACACGAACTCGGATTTGAATTACTACGGCATTCTGATTCAGCGCCTGAGCCTGGTGTATAACCTGGGCGGCAAGTAGCAATTCCGGACGCCTCAAACACGCAACGGGCGGCCTCCCCAGTGGGAAGCCGCCCGTTGCGTGTTTTTCAGACTAAGGTGCGGTACCTACACCGCGCTGCCGCGTATCAGGCGCAGCACCACGGCGATGATGGCAATGACCAGCAGAACGTGAATCAGGTTGCCCATGCCGAAGCTGTTGAAGCCCAGGAAGCCGAGCAGCCAGATGATGACCAGGATGACGGCGATGATGTACAGTAGGTTGCCCATGACGTTGGGGAAGGTTTTAAGGTGAAAGGTTGGTTGAGAGAGGTGGTGAACGGGTGTTCGGCGCCCCGGTAGCATCCTAGTCAGGAAGGCCATTGGCGGGGCGTTCTGCGGGTTTGTACGCGGGGTTGTACAAAAGGATATCCGCGGGTAAAAAATATTTCGGCACATAGTTGCCCGGCTATGCTAGCAACTTGGTTATCTGTGCCCAAACAATTCTGAAATTTTTCGGTTAGGCGGGGTTGTGCTTTTCCGGGGCAGGGTGCGGCGGCTTGGGCATAGCCGGGGTTTGGGTTAGCTTTGTCGCCGCCCGGAGCCGCCGGGCGCCGTTTGTTTGCCCAATTCCCTCCCCTTCCCACACATGCTGAACGTCGCCGTCATTGGCTCGGGCACCATGGGCAATGGCATTGCCCACGTGTTTGCCCAGCACGGTTTCCCCGTCACCCTCATCGACCTCAACCAGACCGCCCTCGACAAGGCCTGGACCACCATCGGCAAGAACCTGGACCGGCAGGTGGCCAAGGGCGGCCTGAGCGAAGACGACAAAAACGCCACCCTGAACCGCCTGCAGCGCAGCACCTCCCTGGCCGACGGCGTGCGCAACGCCGACCTGGTGGTGGAAGCCGCCACCGAAAACGTCAGCATCAAGCTGGACCTGTTCCGCCAGCTCGACGAGCTGACCAAGGACAGCTGCATTCTGGCCACCAACACCAGCTCCATCAGCATCACCCGCATTGCCGCCGCCACCAAGCGCCCCGACAAAATCATCGGCATGCACTTCATGAACCCGGTGCCGGTGATGAAGCTGGTGGAAGTTATCCGCGGCTACGCCACTTCCGACGAAGTGACCAAGCAGGTGATGGACCTGTCGCGGCAGCTGGAGAAGGTGCCCACGGAGGTCAATGACTACCCCGGCTTCGTGGCCAACCGCATCCTGATGCCGATGATCAACGAGGCCATCATTACGCTGCACGAGGGCGTGGCCGGCGTGGAGGAAATCGACACGGTGATGAAGCTGGGCATGGCCCACCCCATGGGTCCGCTGCAGCTGGCCGACTTCATTGGCCTGGACGTGTGCCTGGCCATCTTGAACGTGCTCTACGACGGGCTGGGCAACCAGAAGTACGCCGCCTGCCCGCTGCTGGTGAACATGGTGACGGCCGGCCGCCTGGGCGCCAAGTCCGGGGAAGGCTTCTACAGCTGGACGCCGGGCTCCAAGGAGCTGGTGGTGGCCCCGCGCTTCCGCAAGTAGTCTGATTCGCTGCCCCTTACCGCCATTCTGGCGGGTCTGTCAGGCCCCGATGCCCGCGTGGTGTCGGGGCCTGGTATTTGTATGGCTAATGGCAGAGTGTGCCGGCCGGAAAGGGCTTTGGCGAAGCCGCTGCAACCTTCCCGGCTGAATTACGCTTAACCATCATTCCACACCTTATTTCCCTCCCTTCATGGAATTAGCAACCTTCGGGGCCGGCTGCTTCTGGTGCGTCGAAGCCGTGTTTCAGAATCTGAAAGGCGTCGAGAAAGTCGAATCGGGCTACACCGGCGGCCGCATTGCCAACCCCACTTACAAGGAAGTCTGCTCGGGCCTGACCGGCCACAACGAGGTCATCCAACTCACCTTCGATCCGCAGGTCATCAGCTTCGAGGAGCTGCTCGAAATCTTCTGGAAAACCCACGACCCAACGACCCTGAACCGCCAGGGCAACGATGTGGGCACCCAGTACCGCTCGGGCATCTACTACCACAACGACGAGCAGAAGCGCCTGGCCGAGGGCTACAAGCAGAAGCTCAACGAAGCCCACGCCTTCGACCAGCCGGTGGTGACGGAAATCCTGCCCGCCGGCCCGTTCTACAAGGCTGAGGCCTACCACCAGAACTACTACAACCTGAACAGCTCGCAGCCCTACTGCCAGTTCGTGGCCAAGCCTAAGGTAGACAAGGTGAAAGCGCTGTTCGGGGAGAAGCTGAAGCCGCAGGTATCGGCTGACTAGCCCAGCCATCCGGCAACGACCAACAATAACTGAAGCCTGACGGCCGACCTGGCCTGACCTTTCCCAGGTCCTTCTACAAATGCCGCTCCAGTGGAGTGGCATTTTTTTGGGGACAACCGCTCTGCTTCTATCGGCTCCGCAAGCATGATTTACGGAACAGGCAGCTGCTGATATGCCGCGTTTGCACCTGATGTCAGTTCGGCTGGGGATGGAGAATTTGCTCGGGTGAGCACGCGAACCGGCGTATCCATGCGGGAATCTGAGCGCTTTACCCAGCCGATGCGGGCGTGTCTCAAACTCCGGCAAATCGGCCGATGCGAGAACATCGCGCCTACGCGACGCACGGCCCGTTTTTTTTGCAAACAGGCAATGTCCTACCGGAGGTTACCCGCGAAAAGGGGGCACGCGTCGAGTGAACAAACATCGTTGCAGGTGCCTTGGCGGCCACAAGCTGCGGATCTGCACAAAGCGCTGCTTTGTTGTGAGGCTTGGGCTCAACGCCTAGCTCAGAAGTTTACACGAGAGCGGCAGCAGGCCTGAGCGGCGGGTGGGTTGATGCCCCCCACACCATCAGCGCCAGCCACGGCCCTTCGCTTTGCTACGGATTTACTTCAGAATTGCCTGGTAGTCTTGCACCGATACCCTTTCGTGCATGCTATGCTGTTTCGCCCACCTCTCGTCCGACACTTCCTCACGGGTCCAGCTGCGCGGGGCTGGTTTACCGGGGCCGGCCTGCTGCTGACCGCCGGCGCGGTTCATGCCCAGACCGCCGCCGTGCGCGTCAGCGTGCGCGACAGCCTGACCCGCGAACCGCTGGTGGGGGCCAGTGTGGGCATTCCGGGTAGCAGCACCGGCGGCCAGACCGACGCCAGCGGCACCGTTACGCTCACGCCGCCTCCCCCGCCCGGCAGCGTGCTCACCGTGATGGCCCTGGGCTACCGGACGCAGCAGCTGCGGCTGTCGGGCGCGGGCACGGTGGCTGTACTGCTGGCACCGGCAGCCGAGCAGATTGCGGAAGTGGTGGTGACGGCCACGCGCACCAATTCGCGGCTGGAGGATGCTCCTACGCGGGTGGAAGTGCTGGGCGAAGAGGAAATGCGCGAGGAAAACGGCATCAAGCCCGGCAATATCGCCTCCCTGCTCGGCGACATTGCCGGCACCCAGATTCAGCCCACCTCACCGACCACCGGCAACGCCGACCTGCGCATTCAGGGCCTGCAGGGCCGCTACTCGCAGATTCTGCGCGACGGGCTGCCGCTGCTGGGCGGCTACGCCGGCGGCTTCGGCATCCTGCAGATTCCTCCGCTCGATTTGCGCCAGATTGAGCTGATCAAGGGCTCGTCGAGCACCCTGTACGGGGGCGGGGCCATTGCCGGGCTGGTCAACCTGGTCAGCAAGTCGCCCACGCGGGGCACGCCGCAGTACGCCGTGACGCTCAACCAGAGCACCCTGCGCGAAAGCAACGTGAACGGCTTTGCGGCGGCCCGCAACCGGCGCCTGGGCTACACCCTCTACGGCGGCTTTACCCGGCAGCAGGCTGTGGACGTGGACGGCGACGGGTTCGTGGACGTGCCGCGCCTGCGCAACCTGACGGTGCACCCGCGCCTGTTCTGGTACCCCGGCGCCCACAGCCAGCTGGTCGTGGGCTACACCGGCACCGAGGAAAGCCGCCGCGGCGGCGACGCGCAGCGGCTCCAGCGTGGTGCGGCCGCCGGCCTCGACCACCAGTACTTCGTCACCAACCTGCTGCAGCGCCACTCCTTCGACGCCATTTACACGCAGGACAGCCTGGCCGGCGGCAGCCTCACGGTGAAGGGCACGGCCAGCACCTTCAGCCGGCGGGTACGCACCAACACGGTGGCCTTCGACGCGCGGCAGCTTTCGTACTTCGGCGAGGCCAACTACCTGCGCCGGCTGGGCGCGCACCACACGCTGGTGAGCGGCCTGAGCCTGAGCGGGGAGCAGCTGCGGCCCGATGCGGCCAGCTTCACGCCTTTGCTCGGCCGCTACAGCTACGCCACGCTGGGCGCTTTTGCGCAGGACGACTGGCAGGTACTCACGCCCCTCAGCCTGCAGGCGGGCCTGCGCCTCGACCACCACAACCGCTACGGCAACTTCCTGCTGCCCCGTCTGGCCTTGCTCTACAAGGCCAAGCCGGCGCTGACCTTCCGGCTCAACGGCGGGGCCGGCTACCGCGCCCCGGTGCCCTACGTGAACGAGCTCGACGAGCGGGACTACCCCCGCGTGCTGCCGCTCACCGACCAGAAAGCGGAGCGGTCCGTGGGCGTAAACGGCGACGTGAACTGGTCGCACGGCTTTGCCTCCGGCCTGCACCTGACGCTCAACCAGGGCTTCTTTTACACCCGCCTCAACCACCCCTCCACGCTGGAGCCGGATGCCACGAATCCGCTGACGCTACTGCGCTGGCGCAGCCAGGCCCGGCCCGTGGTGAGCCAGGGTCTGGAAACCTACCTACGCCTGGAAGCCGACGAAACCGAGCTGTACCTGGGCTACGTGCTCACCGACGCCCGCCGCCATTACGACGCGGTGAACCCGCACGTAGAGCTGGCCGCCCGCCACAAGCTGGCCACCGTGCTGGTACGCGAGTTTTCGGAGCACTGGGGGGCGGGCATTGAGGCCAGCTACACCGGGCGCCAGTACCTCGACACCGGCGAAACCACGCCGGGCTACCCGCTGGTGGCGGCCCTGGTACGCTACCGCACCGGCCCCTGGACGGTGGTGCTCAACGGGGAAAACCTGCTGGATTACCGCCAAACCCGCCGCGAAGCTGTGGTGCTCCCGCCCCTGGACAACCCGCTGTTCAGGCCCCTGTGGGCGCCGGTGGAGGGCCGCGTCGTCAACCTGTCGGTGAACTGGCGGTTTCAGGCCAAGCGGTGAGACGCTGCCCCGCGCAGTTTGACCCCGCCGTGCCGCGGCGGCTGGTCGACGGTTTAGTGAAGTGTCTTCAGTGATTCAAGCACAGTTTGCCAGATGCTTTCGACGCGAATTCTGACCTTTTTGCGGCTTCTGCTGCGCCGGCAGCGGCGGTTGCTGCTCCTGCTGCTGATCGGGCTGGTGCTGCCGTGGAGCGTGTTTTTGAAAGCCGCTACCGAAATCCGCGAGGGCGAAGGATTTCCCGGCGACCAGTACCTGCTGCGCCTGGCGCACGCCCACGCCACGCCCGCGCTGGATCGGGTGTTTCTGCTGCTCACCCGCCTGGGCGGCCCACCAGTGATGCTGCTGGTGAGTGCCACGATGACGGGGCTGCTGGTGCAGCAGCGCCAACGCCGGCACGCCTGGTTTTTTGGCGTGGCCGTGGGCGGCGCGGCCGCGCTCAACGTTGCGGCCAAAGTACTACTGGGGCGCGCCCGCCCGGCCCTGTGGGTGTCGCTGGCGCCCGAAACGACGCCCAGCTTCCCCAGCGGCCACGCCATGGGCTCGGCCGCCGTCATGCTCGCAATAGGCCTGCTGCTGGCGCATTCTCGCTGGCGCTGGCTGCTGTGGACGCTTGGTCCTCTCTTCGCGCTGGGTGTGGGCTGTTCGCGCATTTACCTGGGCGTGCATTACCCTTCCGACGTGGTGGCCGGCTGGATTGCGGCCGTGGGCTGGGTGACGGGCGTGTACCTGCTCTTCTCGCCCGCCTTGCACCGGCTGGAGCAGCTGTGGGCGGCTACCCGGGCCTGAGCCCGAGGCGGCGGCGCTGCTACCGAATATCTTCAGAATCGACGCCGAGCTTGCCGGCCAATCAGCCCCGTTCTGCCCCGCTATGGCTTTTACGCCTCCTTTTTTCCGGCACACGCCGCACATGACGGGCGCCAAGGCCCCCGCGCCCGAACCGGAGCGCTACCCGTTTCACGACAACGACGCCTGCCCCGTGGGACAGGAAGTCAAGCGCAGCGGGGAGTGGCAATACTACGAGCCGCGCACCGTCGAGGAAACCCGCGTGCGCTGCCCGCAGTGCGCGGCGCTGAGCCGACGGGAGGCCTGAGCGCGGAAGCCGCGTCGCCGCGGCCCGGCTCGTGCTGCCGCTCCCACAGAATTCCTCCAGAATCGTCCCGTACACCCCGCTCACCCGGCGGCCGCCCCCCGGCCTCGACGGCAGTTTGGTGACCATTATTGATGATAACGATGTTGCGTTCTTTTCGCTTTGCACTGGCGGTTGCCGGCGGCCTGAGTGCCGGCACGTCGGCCCTGGGGCAGATAGTGCCGCCCGTGGCGGTGCCCGATACGACTCACAAATTTGAAAACCCCGGCGGTGTGCCGGCAGCTGTGAAGAAGCCCTGGTACCGCGGCAAGCTGGTGAAGGCGGTGGTTGTGCCGGCCGCGCTGATCGGCTACGGCGCTTACACGTTCAACGGGGGCGGCTTCTACACCAACCAGCAGGCCAACCGCGACATTCACCGGCTGTTTCCCACTTACCGCACCCATGTCGACAACATCTTGATTTTTGCGCCCTACGCCGAGCTGGGGCTGGTGGCGCTGGCCGGGGTGGAGTCGCGCAACGACCGGCTGAACACGCTGCTGGTCGTCGGCAAGTCGGAGCTGATCATGCTGGCGTCGGTATTCGCCGTCAAGAACCTCACGCGCGAAACCCGTCCCGACGGCTCCGACAACCTCTCGTTTCCCTCGGGCCACACGGCGCAGGCGTTTCTGGCGGCCAGCATCGTGCACACCGAGTTTCGCGACAAAAGCCAGTGGTACGGCATCGGGGCCTACACCATTGCCACCGGCGTGGGCGCGCTGCGCATGATCAATACCAAGCACTGGCAGTCGGACGTGGTGGCCGGGGCGGGCTTCGGCATTCTGTCGGCCCACTTGGCCTACCTCTCGCACCGCAACCGGTGGGGGCGCAAGCCGCGCCTGTTGGACGGCACCACGTTTACGCCCACGGTGTACCCCGGCGGCGCCGGCCTGGGCCTGACCTGGCGCCCGACCCACTAACCGCGCCTACGGCCCAAACAGCCCGGCCAGTACCCGATGCAGGCGGGCCGACCAGGCCGGCGCGGCCCCGTCCGGCGCCAGCGGGTGCGCCAGGTCGGCTTCCAGTTGGGCTAGCTGCCGGCGGCTGAACTCAATTTCCGGGACCAGGGCCGGGCGGCTTTCCCCGATGATGGTCAGCACTTCGGGCAGGTCAGTCAGCAGCTCGCGCAGCTCGGCGCGGGAAAGCGGGGCTTTGAGCAAGGTGCGGTGCGTCATGCGCAGCCGCTCGTAGTGCGAAACGGGCATGGAACAACGAGGAAACAGGGTGGTATGGGTGTTACAACGCCGCGCCGTCAGCCAAAGCAGCGCAGGAAACCAGCCTGACACCGCCTTTTCGGCCAAACGGGAGACGCGGAGAAATGCCAACTTGCCCCACGATTCTGAGTAAACTCTGAAGCCGGGCCGGCGGGGCTACAGGAAGTCTTCAGATTCGAAGCCGTGTTTGTCCCGTTGCTCCGCTGATTCCTGCCGCTTTCGTAGTTACTCCCGTGAAAGTCCTGATTGTCGAAGACGAAACGCCGCTGCGCCTGAGCCTGCTCGACTACCTGCGGCACGACGGCTACGTGTGCGAAACGGCCGCGAACTACCAGCAGGCGCACGAAAAGATCAAGCTCTACCAATACGACTGCGTGCTGGTGGACCTGACCTTGCCCGACGGCAACGGCCTGGACTTGGTGCGCACGCTCAAAGCTGATAACTCCCCCGCCGGGGTGCTCATCCTCTCCGCCCGCGACGGGCTCGACGACAAGATTCAGGGCCTGGAGCTGGGCGCCGACGACTACCTGGCCAAGCCCTTTCACCTGGCCGAACTCAACGCCCGCCTGCGCGCCATCTTGCGGCGGCGGCAGTTTCAGGGGCAGCGCCACCTCGCCTTCCGCGACCTGATGGTGTGGCCCGAGCAGGCGCTGGTGCTGGTGCAGGAGCAGCCCGTCACGCTCACCCGCAAGGAATACGACCTGCTGCTGTTCTTCCTGACCAACCCCAACCGCGTACTCACCAAGGAAGCCATTGCCGAGCACATCTGGGGCGATGCGGCCGACATGGCCGACTCCTTCGACTTCATCTACACCCACCTGAAGAACCTGCGCAAGAAGCTGCAGGACGCCGGCGCCGATAACTACATTCGCACCATCTACGGCCTGGGCTACAAGCTGATGGCGGAAGAATAAGCCGCGTTTTTCGTTATTCGTTATTGGTTTTTCGTGGGCTACGGGCCACCGCGCTGACAGGCAGCGGAGCAGGGACGATTAACGATAAACCCGCCACGACAAACGACCCGCGTGAAGCTGCTTACCACCACCAACCGTTATTACCTGGCCCTGGTCACGGTGCTCTTTGCCGTGGGCACCGGCGCGCTCTACATCGGCATTCAACACGCCCTGATCGAGGAAGTCGACGAGCAACTCGAGCTGCACCACGGCTTTCTGCGGCAGCGCATCCGCGAAACCGGCGCGCTGCCGCCCGTCACCAGCCCCAGCGAGCTGACCATCAGCCGCCACCCGCGCCCGGCCGGGCTGAGCGACACGCTGATTTACGACCCGACGGAGCGTAGCCAGGTGCCCTTCCGGGAGCTGTCGTTTTCGGTGCAGGTGCGCGGGCAACGCTACTGGCTCACGCTGCGCAAGTCGCTCATCGAAACCAGCGAGGTGCTTGGGGTGGTGCTGGGCGTGATGTTCACGGTGATGGGGCTGCTGTTCGGGAGCCTGGTGCTGCTGAACCGCTGGTTGTCGCGCTGGCTGTGGGCGCCGTTTCACCGCACGCTGGCCTCCCTGCGCCGCTACCGCCTGCAGCAGCCCCAGGCCCTGGAGCTGCCCGCCACGCCTATCGACGAGTTCAGCGAGCTGAACCAGGCCCTGGCCCAGCTCACCCAGCGCGTCACGGCCGATTACCGGGCCCTGAAGGAATTCACCGAAAACGCGGCCCACGAAACCCAGACGCCGCTGGCCATCATGCAGGCCCAGCTGGAGCAGCTCATGCAGCTGCCCGACCTGCCCGCGGCCGCCGCCTCGCCCGTGCGCGAGCTGTACCGCGCCACGCTGCGTCTCTCGCGGCTGCACCAGGCCCTCACGCTGCTCAGCAAGATTGAAAACCGCCAGTTTACTGATGCCCAGCCCGTGCGCCTCGACGCGCTGGTGCGCGACAAGCTCGGGCAGCTGCAGGACTTTCTCGACGCCCAGCGCATCGAGCCCGTGCTGCAGGTGGCGGCCCCGCTCTCGGTGACCATGCACCCGCTGCTGGCCGATTCGCTGGTGAGCAACCTGCTGCAGAACGCGGTGAAGCACAACCTACCCGGCGGCCAGCTGCACGTGCAGATCGACGCGCGTACGCTGGAAATCCGCAATACCGGCCGTCCGCTGGCCGGGGAGCCGATGCAACTGCTCGGCCGCTTCCGCAAGCACAACGCCGCCTCCGACTCGCCGGGCCTGGGCCTGAGCATTGCCCAGCAGATCTGCGCCCACTACGGCGGGCAGCTGACGTACACGTTCAACCCGGTCGGAGCCTGGCACACCCTGCGCGTGGGGTTCTGAGGGCACCGCCGGCAAGTGGCTGCGCTTCAGATGTTCTTCAGAGTTGCCGGCTAAACTGCGGGCCTTTGGGTGCCGGCGGAAACCACGCGGCCCCGCTCATTGCCCCCACTGCTGGCCGCATGCCGACCCCAATAACCTCGTTGCTGACCCGCTGGGGCAGCGTATTGCTCCTGCTGTGGGCGCTGCGGCCGTCCGGCCTGGCCGCCCAAACGCGGCCCGATTCGCTGACCATCCCAGCACCCCGCCATGTCGTCGTACAGCTGCCTGTCGCCGATACCCTGCGGCCGTCGGCTGGTCCGCCCGTCCGGCACTTGCTGGCCCGGCCCGCGTTTCGCCGCGCGGTGGTGCCGGCCGCGCTGCTCACGCTGGCCGTGCTCGGCACCGAAAAGGTGGATGTATTCGAAACCGACGAAGAGCTGCGCGCGGAAGTCCACGAGCACCTGCGCATCCGCACCAACCTGGACGACCAGCTGCGGCACGTACCCGCCTATGCCAGCCTGGGCCTCAGCCTGGCGGGCGTACGGGGCCGGCACAACACGCTGAATCAGGCCCTGCTGTTCGGCCTGAGCTACACCATCAACAACGCCCTGACCAGCCGCCTCAAGCACCTGACCCGCGTGGAGCGCCCCCTGGGCAACAGCTTCGACTCGTTCCCGAGCCAGCACACCAGCGCCGCGTTTTCGGCGGCTACGCTGCTGCACAAGGAGTACGGTGGGCGCAGCCTCTGGTACAGCGTGGGCGGCTACACCGCCGCCACGGCCACCGGCGGCCTGCGCATTGCCAAGGACAACCACTGGCTGTCCGACGTAATGGCCGGCGCGGCGGTGGGCATCGTGTCCACCGAGCTGGCCTATTGGGCGTATCCCTGGCTGCACCGGCAGCTGCTGAAAGGCCTCGGCGACCGGGCCGTGGTCGTGCCGAGCTACCTGAACGGCGCCGCCGGGGCTACCGTGGTAGTAGTGCTGTAGCGCGTTGCTAGCTCACTCTCGACAGGCGTTGCTATGGAATTAATCGTCGTGTTTGTGGCGGCCGTGCTGGCGTTCGGGCTGAGCACCGTCAGCGGGGGTGGCGCGGGCCTGCTGCTGCTGCCGGTACTGGCGCGGGTACTGCCCACCGCGGCGGTGCCGGCGGCTCTCACGGTGGGCACGGCCACCAGCACCGTCTCGAAGCTGGCCCTGTTCCGGCACCACGTCAACTGGGCCGTCACGCGGCGCTTCGTTCCGGGCGCGGTGCCGGGCGTGCTGCTGGGGGCCTACCTGCTGAAATACCTCAACCCGCTGTACCTGGAGGTGTTCATCGGCCTGTTTCTGCTCTCGAACCTAACCATGCTGCGCCGCTCGGCCCCGGCGACGGTGGTGGAGCCCGCGCCCGTCGGCTGGCTGAAGCTGAGCAGCATCGGGTTGCTGGCGGGCTTTCTGTCGGGCCTGACCGGCGCCGTGGGGCTGGTGTTCAACAAGTTTTACTTCCAGTACGGGCTAAGCCGCGACCAGGTCATTGCCACCCGCGCGGCCAACGAACTGCTGCTGCACCTCATTAAGCTGGCGCTGTACCTCTCGCTGGGCCTGCTCACCGGCCCCGCGTGGCAGGCCGGGGCCGTGGTGGCGGTGGCCGCCGTGCTGGCCACGGCGGCCACCAAGCGCATCGTGCATTACCTGCCCGAAGCCTCGTTCCGGCGCCTCGGCTACGCGGCCATGGTGCTCAGCGGGGGCTTCATGCTCACCGCGGCCGCCACCGAGCTGCGCACCACCGACAACCTGCGCGCCAGCACCGCCCTGCTCGGCGACGAGCTGGAGGTGACCGGCTGGTGGCGCAGCCGCAGCCTCACGCTGGAGCTGGAAATCGACGAGAGCCCCGCCATCGAGCAGCCCGTGGCGCTGGCGCAGCTGCCCCCATCGGTACAAGCCGCGATGCACCGCCTGCAGCAGGGACGGCCCATTATCAAGATCGAGGAAGTGTGGCAGCTCAACCACCATTACTACGAGCTGTACCTGAACGACCGGGGCCGCGTCGTGTCGTTGGACGTGGTGCCGTGAGCCGCCGCCAGAAAAACCACAGAAAGCGCGCGTAGGATTACGGCGTCAACCATTCATTCCCGCTCCCATGAAAACGTACCTGTTGCTGGCCCTGGCCACGGGCCTGGCCGGCGCCGCCAAGGCGCAAGAAATTACCGCCAAGCAAGTGCCCCCGGCGGCGGTGGCGAGCCTTAAGAAAGCGTACCCCGCCGCCAAGTCAATCAAATGGGAGAAAGAGGACGGCAACTACGAAGCCGAATTCCAGCAGGGCGCCGACCGGCTGTCGGTGGTGATAACGCCGGCGGGCCAGCTGCTGGAAACCGAGACGGAAATCCGGACGGCGCAGCTGCCGGCCGCCGTGCGCAGCAAATTGGTTCGGGCCTACGCGGGCTACCAGGTGACGGAAGCCGCCCGAATCGTGACGGCCGCTACCGGCGCCACCACTTACGAAGCCGAGCTACGCCGGCCCGGCAAGAAAATGGACGTGATTTTCGATGCCAACGGCGCGGTGGTCAGAACGGAAGCCGGCGGCGCAAAAAACGGGGAGAAGTAGCTGTGGCTGGGTTGCCCGAGGGCCTGTTCAGGGCCGACAAGCACTAACCGGGCAACCCAACGCCCGCCCGTTACTTACGGTGCTCAGCATACACCCCGAGTTTACGGACTCGCCTGCTTAAGCACTAACCCTGTCCCACGGCTGCTACTTTCCGTTTGAAAGATACGGTAGGCCATCGATCAGTTGGGTGTGGATTTAGAACCGCACGGGAGATGATCCACCTGGCGGGCAAACGTTCTGGTGGCGTTTGCTGACCTTACGATGTTGGCTTTCAGTTGGCCCAGCATCTAACCAGGTTTTTCCAAACAGCCCCCCGGCCGAACGGCCGAGGTGGAAGCAGACGACGAGCCGCTTTTCAACGCAAAAGCCCCGCCGATTGGCAGGGCTTTGCTTCATGATATTCAGGCCGGATTCGCTGATTACACCGCCACGTTATGCTCGCGCAGGGCTTCGTTGAGCGAGGTTTTAAGGTCCGTCGAGGGCTTGCGCTGGCCGATGATGAGGGCGCAGGGCACGTGAAACTCGCCGGCCGGGAATTGCTTGGGCAAAGAGCCGGGAATGACCACCGAGCGGGGCGGCACGTAGCCGCGGTACTCCTGGCCCTCGGGCGTGCTCACGTCGATGATACGGGTGCTGCCGGTGATGGTGACGCCTGCCCCGATAACGGCCTCCTTGCCGATGTGGCAGCCTTCGACCAGGATGCAGCGCGAGCCGATGAAGGCGCCGTCTTCCACGATGACCGGGGAGGCCTGCACCGGCTCGAGCACGCCGCCCAGGCCCACGCCGCCCGAGAGGTGCACATGCTTGCCCACCTGCGCGCAGGAACCCACGGTGGCCCAGGTGTCCACCATCGTGCCCTCGCCCACGTAGGCACCAATGTTCACGTACGAGGGCATCATGATGACGCCGGGCGCGAGGTAGGCGCCGTAGCGGGCTACGGCCGGGGGCACCACGCGCACCTGCTGCCGGGCGTAGTCGGTCTTGAGCTGCATCTTGTCGTGAAACTCGAAGATGCCCACTTCCTCGGTTTTCATCTGCTGCAGCGGGAAGTAGAGGATGACGGCTTTTTTCACCCAGTCGTTGACCTGCCAGCCGCCGTCTTCGCTGGCGCTGGGCTCGGCCACGCGCAGCAGGCCGCGGTCGAGGTGGTCGATGACGAGGCGGATGGCGTCCTGGGTGGCGGCGTCCTGCAGCTTGCTGCGGTCGGCCCAGGCGGCTTCGATGAGAGGCTGAATGTCGGTCATAAAGTCAGATGTCGAAAACGGTTGTACGGGCGGCGGTGGCCGTCAGAGGCGCGAAAGTAGTAGGTTTGGCCTTGTGCTGCCACCCTCCCGCCCTACGCCATTCATCCTGCTGGCTTCCGTGCTGAAGCCCACGGACGATACGCGCATGTACGAGAAGTTCGGCCGCACCCTGGCCGCGGCGGGCTACCTGCCCATCATAGCGGGCCGCGGGGCAGGCCCCACACCAATCGTTACGGCCGAGGGCATCATACAGGTGGAGCTATTCCACGGCCACCGCCTGGGCTTTTCCCGTCTGCTGGCCCAGTGGGAGTACTGGCGGCTTTTGCGAAAGATGAAGCCCGAGCTGGTCATCGTGCACGCCCCCGAGCTGCTGCCCCTCACGCTGCTCTGGCACCGCCGCACCGGGCGCCCCTTCCTGTACGACGTGCGCGAAAACTACGCCCTGAACATTCGCACCCAGCAGGTGTACCAGGGCGGCATCAAACGTCTGCTGGCCCGCGCCGTGACCTGGGTGGAAGCACGCGCCGCCCGCCGCGCCGCCGCCGTGCTGCTGGCCGAGCGCAGCTACGCCGACGAGCTGCCCTGGCTGCCCGCGGGCCGTACTGTGGTACTGGAAAACAAGTACGCCCCGCCTTCCGCCGAACAACCTCACTCCTATTCCCGCGCCCCGCTCAACCTGTCAACTACCGCCGAGCCCCTGCGGCTGCTTTATTCCGGCACCATCTCGGCCCTGAACGGGGTGTTCGACGCCATCGAACTGGCCCGGCAACTGCGCGCCGTCTGGCCGGGGCTCACCCTGACTGTCATCGGCTACTGCCAGCAGCCGGCCGAGCTGGCGCAGCTACGGCAGCTGGCTGCGGAGCACAGCGCCTGGCTCCGGCTGATCGGCGGGGCCGAGCCGGTACCGCACGCCGCTATCGTAGCCGAAATCGGGTGGCACCACCTGGGGCTGCTGCCGTACCGGGAGCATCCGAGCTCCTGGCGCTGCCTGCCCACCAAGCTCTACGAGTACTTGGCCAGCGGTCTGCCGGTGCTCATCCCGCCGAACCCGCTCTGGGCGGCCGAGGTGCAGCGCCACGAGGCCGGGCTGGTCGTTGATTTCCGTCAGCCGCAGCTGGACGCGCCGGCCCTGGCCCGACAGCTGAGCGGGCGGCGTTTCTACCCGCAGGGCCCGGTGGCGGCGGCCCGCTGGGATTCGGAGGCGCCCCGGTTGCTGGCCGCCGTGCGGGCCGCCGTGCGGGCCGCCCTACCGGCCGAAACCGCCCGCCCCGGCCCGCCGTTGTAGCCTCGGAAGTCCGGCCGGCGCGTCCCCGCGCGCCGGCCCCGGCACTTATCGGCCTTTGGATTGCCCCGTGGCCGGCCGCCGTTTAAGTTAGGCCAACGGGTTTATCTTTGGCCCCTTTTTCCCCGCAATTCACCGCTCCGCCTCTTCCCCACACCCCATCATCATGTCCCAATTGTATACCGCCGAAATTGCCGGCATGGGCCACTACGTTCCCTCCCGCGTGGTCACCAACGCCGACCTCGAAGGCATCATGGAAACCACCGACGCGTGGATTCAGGAGCGCACCGGCATCCAGCAGCGCCGCTGGTTCAACGAAGGCGAAGACACCACCGCCAACATGGGCGCCCGCGCCGCCCGCATGGCCCTGGAGCAGGCCGGCCTCACCCCCGACGACGTGCAGCTCATCGTCTTCGCCACGCTCTCGCCCGACTACCTCTTCCCCGGCTCGGGCGTGCTGCTGCAGCGCGAGCTGGGCATCAAGGCGCCCATTCCGGCTTTCGACGTGCGCAACCAGTGCTCGGGCTTCATCTACGCCCTCTCGCTGGCCGACCAGTTCATCAAGACTGGCATGTACGAAACGGCCTTGGTCGTGGGCTCCGAAATTCACTCCTCGGGCCTCGACAAGAGCACCCGCGGCCGGGCCGTGTCGGTGATTTTCGGGGATGGCGCCGGGGCGGCCGTGCTGCGCCGCAGCACCCGCGAGGGCCACGGCATCCTCAGCACCCACCTGCACGCCCAGGGCGAGTACGCCGAGGAGCTGATTACCAAGGAGCCGGGCTCCAACCGCGAAAACCGGGTGCAGGTCGTGCTCGACGATCCGGAATCGATGTATCCCTACATGAACGGGCAGCAGGTGTTCAAGCACGCCGTCACGCGCTTCCCGGAGGTCATCAACGAAGCCCTGCAGGCCAACGGCTACCAGGCCAGCGACATCGACCTGCTGGTGCCGCACCAGGCCAACCTGCGCATCACCCAGTACGTGGGCCAGAAAATGGGCCTGAGCCCCGACAAGGTGTTCAGCAACATCCAGAAGTACGGCAACACCACCGCCGCCTCGGTGCCGCTGGCCCTGAGCGAAGCCGTGCAGGAAGGCCGCGTGAAATCCGGCGACCTGGTGTGCCTGGCCGCCTTTGGCTCGGGCTTCACCTGGGCCTCGGCGCTGATCAAGTGGTAGGCGCTGCGCGAATTCTGAATTATGGATGCTGAATGTTGAATTACTTGTTCTGCACGTTTTGCGGGTGAGGCCGGCGCGGTGCGTCGGCCTCACTTTTTTTTGGGACCTTTGCCCTGAATCCTGGAGCCAATTCAGCATTCATAATTCCTAATTCAGCATTCCCTTGCCCAGCCACACCGAGGAAAACTACCTGAAGGCCATTTACAAGCTTTCCGAAGCGGAGCCCGGCGCCGAAGTCAGCACCAACAGCATTGCCGAGGCGCTGCAGACCCGGCCCGCCTCGGTGACGGACATGCTGCGCCGCCTGGGTGAAAAGGGCCTGCTGAGCTACCAGCGCTACCGCGGCGTGCTGCTCACCGCGGAAGGCCGGCGGGTAGCCCTGCTCACCATCCGCAAGCACCGCCTCTGGGAAGTGTTCCTGGTGCAGAAGCTGGGCTTTGCCTGGGACGAGGTGCACGAGGTGGCCGAGGAAATGGAGCACATCAGCTCCCCGGTGCTGGTGCGCCGCCTCGACGAGTTCCTGGGCTTTCCCGAAGTCGACCCGCACGGTGACCCGATTCCGCGCGAGGACGGGGCCATGCTGCGCCCGCAGCACCGGCTGCTGTCGGAGCTGAAACCGGGGCAGCAGGGGCTGCTGGTGGCCGTCAAGAACACCTCCCAGCCTTTCCTGCAGTACCTCAACAAAGTAGGCATCGTGCTGGGCTGCGACATTAAAGTACTAGATAAGATTTTATTCGACAACTCACTAGAAATAAGCATCAACAGCGCCCCCAAAACCCAAATATCCGCCGAAGTTAGCCGCAATCTGTTCGTCACTTCCTAAAGGGCGAGGTGGTGAACTGGTGAAGTAGTGAGTGTCGTTCCGCTTGCCCCAGCTGCGCGGTTCTGCACTCCCGAACAGCAACTCACCATTTCACCATCTCACCACCTCTCCACATGCTGCCCCTCGCCCTGTCCGATACCATCGTTGCCCTTTCTACCCCGCCCGGCGCCGGGGCCATTGCCGTCGTGCGCCTCTCGGGGCCGGCCGCTATCAGCCTGACCAACGAGGTATTCCGCGGCAAGGATTTGACCACGCAGCCCGGTCACACCCTGCACTACGGCACCATCCGCGACGGGGAAAATATCCTCGATGAGGTGGTGGTCAGCCTGTTTCGCGGGCCGCACTCCTACACCCGCGAGGACGTGGTGGAAATCAGCACCCACGGCTCCGACTACATCGTGCGGGAGCTGCTGGCGCTGCTGGTGCGGCGCGGGGCGCGGCTGGCCGAGCCGGGCGAGTTTACCAAGCGGGCCTTCCTGCACGGCGCCTTCGATCTGGCCCAGGCCGAGGCCGTGGCCGATTTGATTGCCGCCGACTCGGCCCTGCAGCACCGCGTGGCCCTGAACCAGATGCGCGGCGGCTTCTCGCGCGAGCTGGCCGATTTGCGTCAGCGCCTCATCGACTTCGCCGCCCTGTTGGAGCTGGAGCTGGATTTCGGGGAGGAAGACGTGGAGTTTGCCGACCGCACCGGCCTGCTGCGCCTGCTGACGGAGGTCAAAACCCTGGTGCAGCGGCTGCTGCGCTCCTTCGAGCTGGGCAACGTCATCAAGAACGGCGTCACCACCGTCATTGCCGGCCGGCCCAACGCGGGCAAAAGCACCCTGCTCAACGCCCTGCTCAACGAGGAGCGCGCCATCGTCTCGGCCATTCCGGGCACCACCCGCGACTTTATCGAGGACGAAGTCAGCCTCGAAGGCATCAAGTTCCGCTTCGTCGATACGGCCGGGCTGCGCAATACCACCGACGTGGTCGAGGCCATGGGCGTGGAGCGCACCCGGCAGCGCGTGCAGCAGGCCGCCGTGGTGGTCTACCTCTTCGACCTGGCCACGGCCACGCCCGCCGAAGTTGCGGCCGATGTGGCGGATCTGCCCCTGCCGGCCGGCGCGGCCCTGCTGCTCGTCGGCAACAAGCTGGACGAAGCCCCCGCCGCGGCCGTGGCGGAGCTGCAGGCCGCTTACCCCGACATGCTGCTGCTCTCGGCTGCCAGCCACGCGGGCCTGGAGGAGCTGCGCCAGCACCTGCTGGCCACCGTGCGCCGGGAAGGCCTCGACGCCGGCGCGGCCACCATCGTGACCAACCTGCGCCACGCCCGCAGCCTGGAAGTGGCCGCCGAAGCCCTGTCGGCCGTGCAGCACGGCCTGCAGCACGGCCTGGGCACTGAGCTGGTAGCTTCCGATCTGCGCCGTGCCCTTCGCGCCCTCGGCGAAATTACCGGCGACATCAGTTCCGACGATTTGCTGGGCAGCATCTTCACCCGCTTCTGCATCGGCAAGTAGCCGGCGAAGCGGCCGGGACTAGCCGCCGGCTGCTGTTACCGATGTTGCTCGTAAGTGTTGGGCTTCACCGCGTGCCGGAGCGTGGCCAATTCGCTTTCCGTCAGCGGCGGGGCCTGCCCCGCTTCCAGGGCCGCTTGCAGCTGTTCGGCGGTGCGGATGCCGAGTACCGCCGACGTCACGGCCGGGTGGGCCAGCGTGAACTGCACGGCCGTTTCCGCTGCCGGACGCGGCGGCTGAGCGGCCGTCTGCACGGCTTCGGCGGCGCGGGTTACTTCCTCGGCCGAGTAGTTCAGGTAGGGCTTGGCGGGCTTGCCCAGCAGCAGGCCCTGGGCGTAGCTGCCCCGCGCCAGCACGCCGATGTGGTGCTCGTGTAGCAAATCCAGGCAGCTTTCCTCGGGCCGGCGGTCCAGCAGGCTATACTGCATCATCACGCTGGCCAGGTTGGCGCGCTGCACGTACGCGCGGATGACGTTGGGCCGAATGGAGGAAATGCCGTACGCCCGGATTTTGCCCTGCTCCCGCAGCAGCTCAAACGCTTCGATGGTCTCGTCGATTGGATCCTCAATAGTGCCGCCGTGCAGCTGGTAGAGGTCGATGTAGTCGGTCTGCAGGCGGCGCAGGCTGCCTTCCACGGCCCGCAGGATGTAGTCCTTCGTGGGGTTCCAGTCCCAGCCGCTGCCGTCGGGGCGCCACTGATTGCCGACTTTGGTGGCCAGCACCACTTCGGCGCGCCGCTCTCTGAACGCTTTGCCGACGCTGGCTTCGTTGTCGCCTTTTTGGTATAAATCGGCGGTGTCGAACAGGTTGATGCCCGCGTCGAGGGCCTGGTGCAGCAGGCGGGCGTTGGCCGCGTGGTCGTCGCCGAGCGACATGCAGCCGAAGCTGACGGCGCTGACGCGCAAATCGGAGGTGCCGAGGGGATGGAGCTTCATGCGCAGCAGGATAGTACCCCTGAATAAGCCGCTACGCCGCGAAAAGTTGCCGCCGACCCGTTTCGGCCAGTGGCCAACTCGGTTGCGAAACCGGCTGGCGGCCCCGTCGAAAAGTGCACGGACCACCAAATTCGCCACCTTAATTTTCTTTAACCTCAGTCAGAAGCCGCTAGTGGTTTTAATTGGCAGTCAAGGCCAAACAACCGCTCAGCTTCATTTGTACTACACCTGGCCCGTGGCAAACTCGCCGCCGGGTTGCAGGGCAAAGTGCTAATGCCGTACTTCGCCCCCGCACGCCACCCACTCTCCCTGTCCACTAATCAGTTTGTAATGGCAGAAACCGCTGAAATCATCCTCGACGGCAAATCGTACCCGATGCCGGTGTTCGAGGGTACTGAGAACGAAAAGGCTATCGATATCAACAAGCTCCGCGACCAGACCGGTTACGTGACGCTGGATTCGGGCTACAAAAACACCGGCGCCACCAAAAGCGCCATCACCTTCCTCGACGGCGAAGAGGGCATCCTGCGCTACCGCGGCTACCCCATCGAGCAGCTGGCCGAAAAGTCCAGCTTCCTGGAAGTGGCTTACCTGCTGATCTACGGCACGCTGCCGACCGAAGCCGAGCTGAAGGACTTCTCGGGCCAGATTACCAAGCACACCCTCGTGCACGAGGACGTGCGCAAGATTTTCGACGGCTTCCCGTCGGCGGCCCACCCGATGGCCATCCTCTCCTCGCTGATCTGCGCGCTGACGGCTTTCTACCCCGAAAGCGTGTCGCCGGACCTGAGCAAGGAGGAAATCGACCTGAACGTCATCCGTCTGATGGCCAAGCTGCCCACCATTGCGGCCTGGACCTACAAAAACCAGATGGGCCACCCGCTGAACTACCCGCGGAACGACATGGACTACGCGTCCAACTTCCTGCACATGATGTTCAGCTTCCCCACCGAGAAGTACGAGCTGAACCCGGTGGTCGTCAGCGCCCTCAACAAGCTGCTCATCCTGCACGCCGACCACGAGCAGAACTGCTCCACCTCGACGGTGCGCCTGGTGGGCTCGGCCAACGCCTCGCTCTACGGCTCGGTTTCGGCCGGCATCAACGCCCTGTGGGGCCCGCTGCACGGCGGTGCCAACCAGGAGGTTATCGAGATGCTCGAAGCCATTGAGCGCGACGGCGGCGACACCAGCAAGTTCATCGCCAAGGCCAAGGACAAGAACGACTCCTTCCGCCTGATGGGCTTCGGCCACCGCGTGTACAAGAACTTCGACCCGCGCGCCACCATCATCAAGAAGGCCGCCGACGAGGTGCTGACGGCCCTGGGCCTGCAGGACAGCCCGCTGCTGAAAATCGCGAAGGAGCTGGAGCAAGCCGCCCTGACGGACCAGTACTTCATCGAGCGGAAGCTGTACCCGAACGTGGACTTCTACTCGGGCATCATCTACAAAGCCCTGGGCATCCCCACGGAGATGTTCACGGTGATGTTCGCCCTGGGCCGCCTCCCCGGCTGGATTGCCCAGTGGAAGGAGATGCGCGAGAACAAGGAGCCCATCGGCCGCCCGCGCCAGATCTACGTGGGCGAGAAGGAGCGCAACTACGTGCCGATCAACGAGCGCGGCTAGTCAGCCACTTCCCCGTACCGCATAAAAAAACGCCAGCCCCAGAAAGGCTGGCGTTTTTGCGTGTGGGCGGGCTGCTGCAACAGCCCACCCGGCTAAGCAAAGAACTGAGTGAGTGTGTGAGTGAAACGTGGTGAGTGAAAGCGAGTGAGTGGTTGCCGGCAAGGGGCTTAGCGCTCCGATGAAGAGCCCAGGGCGGTCATGTTGGTGCGCGTCTGGCGGTAGGCGGTCATCTGGCGGGGCCAGAGGATGGCGGCCATTTCCCAGTCGAAGCGGTCCTGCAGCTCGGCCAGCTGCTGGTCGAGGGTGGCCGGATTGTCGGCCAGACGCGTTTTCAGGTCCTGCGTGGTCGTGAGGAACTGCAGGTTGAGGCGACGCACCTTCACGAATTGGGCTTCGTTGAGCGGTACTTTCTGGGCAATCTGCTGGGTGAGCGTGGTGGCCCGGTCGTTGAGCGTGGGCTCCTGGCCGGCCGTAGCCCCCTGGGCTAGTACCAGGCACAGGCCCAGCGAGGGAAGAAAAAACAGTTTGTTCATGAGCGGTGGATTGTGTTGTGGCTTGGCAATGCGGCAATCAACCCGGCCCAAGCTACGTCCCCGCCGTGTGAGCTCGGCAGGGACGTTGTCAGGTGCATTAGCGGCCGCTGGGGAGCCCCAGGGCGGTCATGCTGGCCTGGCTTTGCTTGTAGGCCGTGAGTTGGGTCGGGCGCAGCATCAGGGCCAGTTCCATGTGGTAGCTGGTTTGGGATTCGGCCATCCGGATGTCCCGGATTTCGGGGTCGGCGGCGAAACGGTCCTTCAGATCTTCCATGGTGCTGAGCATGCGCAGGTTCAGCTGCTTTAGCTTCAGGTACTGGCCTTCGTCGAGCTGCATTTTGCTGGCCATGGCCCGCGTCAGCACGGTGGCGCGTTGGTTGAGCGGGTTGTCACCCTCGGGGTCCGTAGCTGCGTTGGCAGCGGTCAGGAACCCAAAGGCCAGGCCAGCCAGCAGGAGGAGCTTTTTCATGGGACGGGAGTGTGGAGATTGGACAATGGTGAAAACGGGTTTAAGTGAAGTGACAAAGAGCGAAACCCAGTATCCAGGCCAAAACGGCGGCCCGGTAACTGCATTGGGTTCGACCAAATGTGTGGGGATAAAAATGAAATAGCAAAAAGAAATTTTGTAACTATTCTATCCACAAGCTTTTATCAAAACAACAATTAACCCTCATTTTCAACACATTAAACCAAGCACAGAAAAGCCCAGATATAGCACAAAAAAAAGTCAAACGGCCGGTTTTGCGGGGCAAAACCGGCCGTTTGACTGGCTGGAAAAAGCGGAAACGGCTACAGGATGCGCAGCTCGATGCGGCGGTTCTGCTGGCGGTGCTCGTCCGAATCGTTCGGGGCCAGCGGCTTCGATTCGCCGTAGCCACGGAAGCGCAGGCGCTCGGCCTTCACTTTGTGCTCCACCAGGTAGGTATACACCGATTTGGCCCGGTTCTTCGACAAAACCATGTTGTCGTCGTCGGTGCCCACGTCGTCGGTATGGCCCGAAATTTCCACCTGCACGTCCGGGTACTGACTCATGAACTTGATGAGGCGGTTCAGTTCGGTGCGGGAGTTGGGCTTAAGGGCGTACTCCTTGGAATCGAAGAAGAGGTTGTTGAGCACGATGGCGCGGCCGGCGCGCACGGGCTCCAGGTAAATGTCGAGGGTAAGCGGGTCGAAGCTGCGCTTGTCGGAGTAGTCGAAGTTCAGGCTGCGCATCAGGTACTTATCGGCCACGGCGTACATGCCGTACTGGTGGCCTTCGTTGAGCACCACGGTGTAGTCGCCGCTTTCCGGGTCGCTCATCACGGCCTGCACCATTTCGTCGGTTTTCAGGTCGTAGAGCTGCACGTCGGCCTGCAGGGGCTTCTTGGTCACGGCGTCGAATACGCGGCCCTGGGTGTAGGTGCTTTGCTCACTGGAGCGCACGGCGGCGGGCACCTCGAAGCCGAACAGCTCCACCGGCCGGTCGCGCTCGGCCACGGCGGCCTCGGCGGGCCGGGTGCGGGCGCAGAAGCCGCGGCGGTTATCGGAGCTGATGAACAGCGAGGCTTCGTTTTCGAAGGTATTGAGCGGGTAGCCCAGGTTTTCGGGGTTGCCGAACTTGCCCGCGCTGATATTGGCCTTGTACACGTCGAGGCCGCCCATGCCTACCATCCCATCGGAAACATAGTAGAGCGTGCTGCCGCTGGCGTGGATGAACGGGGCCATGTCCTTGCCCGCGGTATTCACCGGCGCCCCCAGGTTGCGCGCCACCGCCCACGTACCGTCTTCCTGCAGGGTCGTCACGTAGATGTCTTCCAGCCCCACGCCGCCGCGGCGGTCGGAGGTGAAGTAGAGCGTGCGCCCGTCGGCCGAAAGCGTGGGCTGCGAGTCCCAGGCCACGGAGTTGACGTTGCGGCCCAGGTTGCGCGGCTTGCTCCACGAGTTGCCGGTGCGCCGCGAAATGTATAAGTCGCAGTTACCCACGGCGCCGGGCCGGTCGCAGGAGGCGAAGACCAGCGTTTTGCCGTCCCCGGAAATCGAGCCGGCGCCTTCGTTGAACTGCGAGTTGATGGCCGAGGAAATCAGCTGCGGGTCACCAAACGAGCCGTCCTTCTCAATGCGGCTGATGACAATATCCTCGTCCGACTCCCCGGTTTTGCGGGCGGTGTAGACGAGGAAACGGTTGTCGGCCGTAACGGCCGGGAAATACTGGAAGCGGAAGGTGTTGAGCGGGGCGCCCAGTCGTTCGGGGGCCTTGCCCACCGGGTTCTGCAGGGCTTTCAGGGCAAATTCGCAGTTGGCCACCTGCTGCTGCGCCTTCGGGATGTAGCGCTGGCCCTTGGGCGCCACCTTCAGGTACTTCTGGTAGGCATCCAGCGCCGGCTGGTACTCGCCGAAGCTCATGGCCAGCTCGCCCAGGGTGAAGTAGTCGTTCATGCGGCCGGGGTCAAAGGCCGTCTTCTCAACGCCTTCCCGGTATGCTTCGAAGGCCGAGCGGGTGTCGCCCATGGCCTTGTAGAGCTGGCCTTTTAGCAGAAACGGCTCCCCCATCGAGGGAAATTTCTGGTTGAGCGTGCTCAGCGTTTCAATGGCTTTGTTGAACTCGCGGTCCTTGACTTGCTGCTGCGCTTTTTCCCACAGGCTTTTGGCTTTGGAATTGGTGATGGGCACTTTGACTTGCGCAAGGGCCGGCTGCAAAGGCAGCAGACCGCCGGCAGCCACAACCAGCAGGGGCAGCAACACGCGACGCATAAACGGGGCGCTAGGGAATGTCGAGGTATTTGTGCGTCTGCAAGGACACCTGCCACTGCGGGTGCTGCTTGACGTAATCGATGATGAGCGGCGTGACCTGGGCGGCCTTGCCCCACTCGGGCTGCAGGAACAGGCGGCAGTCGGGCCCGACTTGCGCGGCGTGCTCCTCGGCCCAGGCAAAGTCGCTCTTGTTGAACACAACGACTTTCAGCTCGTGGGCATTGCGAAGCACTTCGGGCAGCGGGGCCTTGAATTTCTTGGGCGAGAGGCAAATCCAGTCCCACTCGCCCGAGAGCGGGTGAGCCCCGGAGGTTTCCATCCAGGTTTGCAGGCCGGCCTCGTGCAGGGCGCGGGTGAGCGGGCCCAGGTCGTGCATCAGCGGCTCGCCGCCGGTGATGACCACGTTGCGGCCGGAATGCGCCGAGGCTTCAGCGACTAGGCTTTCGATGCTCAGACGCGGGTGCAGGTCGGCATCCCAGGATTCTTTCACGTCGCACCAGTGGCAGCCCACGTCGCAGCCGCCGAGGCGGATGAAGTAGGCGGCCCGACCGGCGTTGGCTCCTTCGCCCTGAATCGTGTAAAACTGCTCCATCACGGGCAGGGCCGCGGGAGTGGTCGACGCATCAGACAAGGCAAGGGTGGGCAGAGGGTAAAGCAAAGCGAAACAGTAGGGCAGAAAACAAGGTCGGGCCGCTTGGTAAACGAAGCTCCCCCCGGTTGGGGTTCCTCCGGCCACCCAGCGGCCCGACCTTAAAAATACAATTCCCCGGTGAATTTGGCAATTTCAGCGGGACATTTGCCCGCCGCTAGCGCGGATACACCTCGCCCTTGGCGGCCCGCAGCGTGTTTAGCAGCAGCATGGCAATGGTCATCGGCCCCACCCCGCCCGGCACCGGGGTGATGTAGGAGCACAGCGGGGCCACGCCGGCAAAGTCCACGTCGCCGCGCAGGGCCCAGCCCGACTTTTTCGAGGCATCCTCCACCCGCGTGGTGCCCACGTCAATAACCACCGCGCCGGGCTTCACCATGTCGGCCGTCACAAAGCCGGGCCGGCCCAGGGCGGCTACCAGAATGTCAGCGGTGCGGGTGATGCTGCCCAGGTCCTGGGTGCGCGAGTGACATAAAGTAACGGTGCAGTTACCTGGCTCCAAGTTCTTAGCCAGCAATATACTAACCGGCGTACCCACAATGTTGGAACGCCCGATTACCACGCAGTGCTTGCCGTCGGTAGGCAGCTCGTAGCGGCGCAGCAGCTCCACGATGCCCGAGGGCGTGGCGGGCAGCAGCGCGGGCAGCCCGGCCACCATACGCCCGATGTTCATGGGGTGGAAGCCATCCACGTCCTTCTCAGGCCGGATGGCCTCGATGACCTTGTTCGGGTCGATGTGCTTGGGCAGGGGCAGTTGCACGATAAAGCCGTCGATTTCCGGGTCGTTGTTCAGCGCGTCGACCTGGCGCAGCAGCTCGGCCTCGGTGATGTCGTCCTCGAAGCGCAGCAGCGTGGAGCCGAAGCCCACGGCCTCGCAGGCCAGCACCTTATTGCGCACGTAGGTTTCGGAGCCGCCGTCGTGGCCCACCAGGATGGCGGCCAAATGGGGCTGCTTCTGGCCGGCGGCTTTGCGGGCGGCTACTTCGGCGGCAATTTCCTGCTTGATGTTCTCGGCGGTCTGCTTGCCGTCGATGAGGCGGTAGGTCGTGGCGTCGGGAGCAGTGGTCATATGTGAGAGAAGGGTTGGTGTTCGGAATTAGCGGCCGGCCGGCCGGTCAGCTGTTACGCCCGACTGGCTCCAGTACGATGGCGTTATCGGGCTGCACGCCGTAGATCTGGCGGTTTTGGTGGATAACAAACCAGCTGCAGTCCCAGTCCCGGTGGGGCGAGAGTTCGTTCAGGATGTGCAAGGCTTGCCCATCGGCAAACCGGATGGTCAGGTCCCGCCAGGCCGACAGCTCCACGGCAGCAACCGTCAGGCCTTCCAGCGCCTTCAGCCCTGGGGCCAGGAAAGCATCGGAGTCGTCGTGCCAGCTAAGCAGCACTTGGTCTTCGCGCACGATTCGCCAGGCGCAATACACCATCAGGGAAAACGCTCCTTGATTCGCATCCGTGGGCAGCGGCTCACCGAACTCCAGCGTGAAGATGGAGCCGGTGCCATTGCCGGCGCGGCTGCGCCATGGCCGGGTACCAACCAGCTGCGTCACGAAAGCGCGCAGGTCCTCGGTGCTCAGAAAGGTTTGTTGCGTCATTGGCACTTCGCGGCGACGGCCGGCTTGGGGTTACTTCTCGCTGGCAGCCGTTTCGGTGTTGCGGGCAATGGCTTCGCGGCCGGCTTTCAGGATGGCCTGCTCCATCACCGGCCAATCGTCGCGCCAGCGGAAGCGCAGCTCCTGGCCGCGGCGGATTTTTTCGAGTTGGGCTTCGCTCGTGCAGTTCTTGGTCAGCGCGTCGTTCATGGGGTTGGGGTTAGTCACACAGCGCTTTTGCAAGAATTGCATGAAGTGAAAGGAAACAAAAAACGCGGCCCGATCGGAACCGCGTTTTTGCATTAATCAATTTTAAGGACGGCCAGAAAGGCCTCTTGCGGAATCTCAACGGACCCGACCTGGCGCATCCGCTTTTTGCCTTCCTTCTGCTTTTCGAGCAGCTTGCGCTTACGGCTGATGTCGCCGCCGTAGCACTTGGCAATTACGTTTTTGCGCAGGGCTTTCACCGTTTCGCGGGCCACGATTTTCTGCCCGATAGCGGCCTGAATGGCAATTTCGAACATCTGGCGCGGCAGCAGCTCCTTGAGCTTTTCGCAGAGGCGCTTGCCCCAGTCGTAGCTCTTGGAGCGGTGCACGATGGCCGACAGGGCATCCACCTTCTCGCCGTTGAGCATCACGTCCAGCTTCACCATGTCCGACTGCCGGAAGCCGATCAGCTCGTAGTCCAAGGAAGCGTAGCCGCGCGAAATGGTCTTGAGCTTGTCGAAGAAGTCGAACACAATTTCGGACAAGGGCAGCTCAAACGACAGCTCCACCCGCTCCGAGGTCAGGTACGACTGCCCCTTGATCAGGCCGCGCTTCTCCATGCAGAGCGTGATGATCGGGCCGACGAATTCGGCGGCCGTGATGATTTGGGCCTTGATGAAGGGCTCCTCGATGTGCTTGATCAGGTTCGGCTCGGGCATTTCGCTCGGGGCCGATACCATTTTCAGCTCGTCGCGGTTCGAGATGACCTTGAACTGCACCGAGGGCACGGTGGTAATCACGGTCATGTTGAACTCGCGCTCCAGGCGCTCCTGCACAATTTCCATGTGCAGCATGCCCAGGAAGCCGCAGCGGAAGCCGAAGCCCAGCGCGGCCGAGGTTTCCGGCTCCCACACCAGTGAGGCGTCATTGAGCTGCAGCTTTTCCATGCAGGAGCGCAGCTCTTCGTATTCGGTGGTATCGACGGGGTAAATGCCGGCGAATACCATCGGCTTCACGTCCTCGAAGCCCACGATGGCCTCGGTGGTGGGCCGCGCCACGTGGGTGATGGTGTCGCCCACCTTCACTTCGCGGGCTTCCTTGATGCCCGAAATCAGGTAGCCCACGTTGCCGGCCGACATTTCGCCGCGGGCCTCCTGGTTGAGTTTGAGCACCCCGATTTCGTCGGCGCCGTACTCCTTGCCGGTGGCCAGGAAGCGCAGCTTGTCGCCCTTGCGCATGGTGCCGTTCTTGATGCGGAACAGCACTTCGATGCCGCGGTAGGAGTTGAAGACAGAGTCGAAAATCAGGGCCTGCAGGGGGGCTTCCGGGTCGCCGGAGGGCGCGGGGACGCGCTCCACGATGGCGTTCAGGATTTCCTCGATGCCGATGCCGGCCTTGCCGGAGGCATGGATAATATCCTCGTGCTTGCAGCCGATCAAATCCACTATTTCGTCCGAGACTTCCTCGGGCATGGCGTGGGGCAGGTCGATTTTGTTGAGCACCGGGATGATTTCCAGGTCGGCCCCAATGGCCAGGTACAGGTTGGAAATCGTCTGCGCTTCGATGCCCTGCGAGGAATCGACGATCAGCAGAGCGCCTTCGCAGGCGGCAATGGAGCGCGACACTTCGTAGCTGAAGTCGACGTGGCCGGGGGTATCAATGAGGTTGAGCGTGTACATTTCCCCCTTGTAGGGGAACTGCATCTGGATGGCGTGGCTCTTGATGGTGATGCCCCGCTCGCGCTCCAGATCCATGTTATCGAGCAATTGGGCCTGCATATCGCGCTTGGCTACGGTGCTGGTAAATTCCAGCAGGCGGTCGGCCAGCGTGCTTTTGCCGTGGTCGATGTGGGCGATGATGCAGAAGTTGCGGATGTTCTTCACTCAGCGGTAATAAAGGCGTGTTGCAACCGCGAAGGTAGCGTTTTCGGGCCGCAAAAACTACCGGCGGCCCCGGCGCTGCCTTGGTGGTACGAGGGCAACCCGCTTATTTTAGCGCTAGTTCCCCCCGCCATGTCCGTTACCGATACGTCCCTGCAGTCTTCTTCCACCGATATCGGCCAGAAGACGCTGATTGCCGGCTTCAACGCCACCCTGCTCTTCATATTGGCCTACCTCACGGCCGATACCGCGTACCGGCTGGCCACCGTGCTCATGGCCCGGCAGCTGCACATTCCGGGCGTGTGGGAATTGAGTCGGGTGAAGTTTCTGATTGCCGATTCGAGCTGGTGGCGGCAGGCGGTGGTGGCTGTTTACAGCGTGGGGCCGCTGGTGTGCCTGGTGTTAGGCGTCGTGGCGGCGCTGTGGTTCTGGCAGCGGGCCCGGCTGCGGCGCGGCCTGCTGAAGCAGTACCTGCTGTGGCTGGTGCTGCACTGCCTCAACCTTTTTTTCGGGGCCATGGTGGCCGATACGATTACGCAGTCGGGCTTCTGGTACGTGCCGAGCTGGGTATTTCTGGCCGGTAATGCCGTCAACGTGGCCGTGGCCGTGCTCAGCGGGCTGGCTCTGCTGGCGCTGGGCTACCTAACGGCCCCGCTGTTTCTGCAGAGCCACGACTCGCGCACCCTCATGCGCTACGGCCAGCGCCGCCGCCTGCTGGGGGCCACGCTGTTTGCGCCCTGGCTGCTGGGCTCAGCGCTGATCGGCTTGGCCAAGTACCCCGACATGAGCACCAGCGAGTGGCTGCACCTGGCCACGCTGGTTGTGGCCCTGGTGCCGCTGGCCGTGGGCAGCAGCAACGAGCTGTTCGAGTTTACGGTGGATATGCCGCAGAAAACGCGGGTAGCCAGCGGCTTGCTGGTGCTGGTGGTGCTGGTGCTGGTGCTGGTCCGGGTGGTGCTGGGCCACGGCCTGCACTTTGGCTAGGGGCGGCTACTGCGGCCGAGACTTCTGCTGCATTTCGCCCCATGTGCCGCCCGCAGCTCGACCTTAACGGCCGGCTGCCGGACCGCGTACTGCCCGACTGCACCAACAACCACAGGAGCTATGTCCGTAAAACTCAATCCCGACGCCGTCCGCTACGCCCGGCAGCTGATCAAGGACGGCAAATTCAAGAACGACTCCGGCCACTGGCGGGAGCACAACCCCGACACTGCGGCCGAAAACAAGTACCTCGCCAAGCACGAAATCGAGGAGTACGCCCGGTGGCACCTGGGCCTCGATACCAGCCTGGGCGAGGATACCAAGGGCCGCTACAAATTCCCCTTCGGCGACTTCAAGGCCGTACACCGCGACGGGCTGCTGGCCGCCAAGGAGCGCGCCGCCCAGCAGGGCTACCACGACATCGAGAAGGCTGCCGACGAGCTGGAACAGGCCTTGGAAAAACGGGCCGCCAAGTAGCTTGCTCCGCCCGTCGGCCCCTGGGTCGACGGGCGTTTTTTCTTCGTTCCGGCGGATGGACCGGTCTCGGCGAAGTACGGAGGCATGAACCCGAGCGCATAAGCGTCTTTCTCGCCCCGTGACGCACCGACCGGCCTATTTGCCCGTCTGCTGCGCATCCGTTTGCAGCCGGATGCCGTAGTTTGCGCCGCGCACACTCGTGCCTCCCTCGGCCCCACCTGCCGCTTATCCTCCTTCCTTATCCCGCTCCGGCATGTTTCGACGGCTTCTGGCCAGCTTCCCCTTCGCGCTGCTCCCGCTCCTGGCTCCGGCCCAAGCCCCACCCCTCACCGGCCAGGTGCTCAACGCCCAAACCGGCCTGCCTGTGCCCTTTGCCACCCTCGGCGTGCCCCGCCGCGGCCTGGGCACCGTGGCCGACGAGCAGGGCCGCTACGTGCTGCGCCTGCCGTCATTGGCCGATACGCTCATCGTGACCAGCGTAGGCTTTTCGCGCGAGGTGGTGCTGCCCGCCGCCCTGGCCGCCGGGCAACGCGAGTTTAAGCTCCGGCCCGAGCAAACCACCCTGCAAACCGTGCAGATTGCCCACCGCCCCGTGCGCCCCGCCACCCTGGGCCGCACCCAGGAAAAGGGCGACGTGCGCTGGATGGCCGGTTCTTCGGGCAAGGAAACCGTCGACGACGAGTGGGGCTGGGAGCTGGGCGCCGTGCTCACGCCCGAGCGGCCGGCCCTGCTGGAAGAATTCCACCTCTTCCTCTTCGACAACACCTACGACCACCTGCGCTTCCGCCTCAACCTTTACGCGCTGGAAAACGGCCGCCCGGGCAAGCCGCTGCTCAGCCAGGACGTGCAGCTGAAGGTGGTGCGCTGGCAAAAAGGCTGGGTGACGCTCGACCTGCGCCCCTACAACATTGCGCTGGCCGCCCAGCCCGTAGTGGCCACTATTCAGTGGCTGCAGAGCGAGACCAGCAAGCCCGAAAACAAGTATTTCAGCATCCCGGTGAAGCGCGAGGCCAAGCAGACGATGGTGGAGCGCGAAAACAGCCAGGCCCTCTGGACCATTCATCCGCTGCAGCCCAGCCTGTACTTCTCGCTGCTGACGGAGTAGCTTACCGCCCCGGTCAGCCGGCCCAAAGCCGGCCGACCGGTCGCCGCCAGCATAGTGCCGGTGCGCCTCGCCCCTTAATACCCGTCGGCCCTACCCCCCCGCGCTTCATCACCCCAACCGCCCATGCGCCCTGCCGACACCCGCCACCGCGGCCCTCACCCCGCCGATACTGAGCTATTCGCGCCCCAGTGGGTACCGGTGCTGCGCCGGGCTGTGGCGGAAATGTCCTGGCTGCTGACGCGCGGCTATCCGCCCGGCGGCACCCTCAAGCTGGTGGGCGACCGGTACGCCCTCACCGAGCGGCAGCGCTGGGCCGTGGGCCGCGCCGCCTGCCCCGATGAGCAGTACCACCTCCGCACCGCCAAGCAGCTGCCCGCCGCCGACCTCGGCGGCCGCCCTGTGTCGATTGACGGCTTCAACCTGCTCATCACGCTGGAAACGGCCCTGAGCGGCGGCGTCGTGCTGCGCGGCCGCGACTCGGCCCTGCGCGACCTGTCGAGCATTCACGGCACCTACCGGGCCGTGCAGGAAACCGACCGCGCCATCCGCCTGGCCGCCGCGCTGCGGCACCTCAATCCTGGCCCCGTCCGCTGGCTGCTCGATCAGCCGGTATCCAACAGCGGCCGCCTCGCCGCCCGCCTGCGCGACCTGGGCCCGGAGCTGGGCCTGCCCTGGACGGCCGAAGTGGTGATGAACCCTGACCATGTGCTGGCCGCCGCCACCGACATCGTTGTGACTTCCGACTCAGTGGTGCTCGACCGCGCCGGCAGCTGGCTCAACCTGGCCGCCCTGGCCCTGGAGGCCGCGCCGCCGCGCTGGCTGCTGGACCTGGGGACCGAGTGGCCGGGCCATGAAGCCGGGCGGGTGCCCGAACCGCGCATTATTCTGGGCTAACACTCAGCGGCTTCGGGCCAGCCGGCGGGTGTTGGCAAGGCCCGCTGCAACCGCCAGCCGCGGCGTGGCCTCCTGCCAGCATACCATTCTGCTCGTGCGCTAATGCTGTTTGCCCCTGTATCCGCCCCTTTGGCCTTGCTGTTTTTTTCGTCCTGCCCGCCGCAGCAGCCGCGGGCGCAGGTGCTCGACGCGGCCACGGGCCAGCCCGTGCCCTACGCCTCGGTCGGCGTCCAGCTCAAGCCCCTGGGCACCGTGGCCGATGCCGCCGGCTACTTCGCCCCCCAGGCCCTGGCCGGCGCCCAGCCTGCCGATACGGTGGTGGTGAGCTGCGTGGGCTACGCGCCGCGCAAGCTGCTGGCCAGCACCCTGACCGAGGGCCAGCCGGTGCGCCTGCTCCCCCAAACCAATACCCTTTCGGCGGTGACGGTGCGGCCCGGGGCCTGGCAGCGGCGGCGCGTCGGGCACGAGGGCTCGTTCAGCTTCACCCAGTACAACTTCCACCTCAACGGCGACGCCGACCCCGCCCGTAAGCTGGGCCGCGAAGTCGGCACCATCTTGGCCCTGCGCCCCGGCAGCGAGCTGGAAGACGTGCACTTCTTCGTCGGCAATAACTCCTTCCGCGGCGTGCGGCTGCGCCTGAACGTGCGCGCCCTCGACGCCGACGACCAGCCCGCCGCCTCGCTGCTCACCCAGGACATTCACTACCAGCTGCCCGACGGCGCCAAAGGCTGGCAGCACCTTGACCTGCGCCCCTACCACGTGCAGACGGGGCAGCACGAGCACGTGGCCGTGACCCTGGAGTGGCTCGACGGCACCCCCGACCCCAGCCGCGACTGGCAGGTGCTGCTGATGCCCGCCCCGCTGAACCCGCTGCACCGCATGGTCTACCGCGACAAATCAGCCGACCAGTGGCGCAGCCTGCGCGCCAGTCTGAGTTTGTACGTGACGGCGGTGAGCCCGCGCGGCTAAATACGCCCGCCTCCTTCCCGATTCTTCCACACAGCCGCCCCCTACCCGGGCGGCTGCCTTTTTGCCCAGCCCGGGCCTGGCTTTTCCGCGTATCTTTAGCCTATGCGTAATTCCTTTGATTCTGGTGGCATCCTGTTGGGCGGCTCCTACCTGGAGCGCATGACCGATGACGAGTTTTTCGACTTCTGTCAGCAGCACCCCGAGCTGCGCATTGAGCGCACGGCCAACCACGAAATTCTGCTTATGTCGCCCACCGGCAGCCGCTCCGGCAAACGAAACGCCCGCCTCATCTTCCAACTCGGCAAATGGTGCGAGCAACACCCGGCGCTGGGTGAATATTTCGACTCCAATACCGGCTTCCGGCTGCCCGACAGCTCCATTCTCTCGCCGGATGCCTCCTGGGTATCCGCCGCCAAATGGAACGCCCTCACGCCGGAGCAGCAGGACAAGTTTGCGCCCCTGTGCCCGGAGTTAGTAGTAGAGCTGAAATCCAATACCGATTCGCTCAAGGCCCTGCAAGCCAAAATGCACGACTGGCTGCGCAACGGCGCCCAGCTGGCGTGGCTGCTCGACCCCGAGACCGAAACGGCCTACCTCTACCGCCCCGGCCAGCCCGAGCCCGAAACCGTGCAAGGCTTCGATAACGAGCTGTCCGGCGAAACGGTGCTGCGGGGCTTTCGGCTGCGGCTCTCTGAGCTGCGGTGATAATCAGTGGTTAATCCTCGTCTTCAAACTTTTGAATCCTAAGGTTTCCAACTCGCCAATCATCGGTATCCCACCAAAGTACATCGTCCAATTGCTTAATGAATTGCAGTGATGCTGGGAATCGTTGATACGGCTCACCGTTCGGTCTAAACCAACGCGTAACAATACAGATCGGAGAATCTGGATAGTAGCGTTTCTTTTTGTCATTCATTTGAATATCCCAAAAAGATACAAAGGCTCGTTCCGCATCTTCTAGGTGTTGCCTGACGCATTCGTGCGGGTATATCAAGCAGCCAATCCATATCTGGAGGCTGTCCTTACGTATGAGCTTCACTTTATGATGTGAATGCTTGACTCGCTCACAAAATTGCTTTTCCGTTATTCCGCAGTATTGTAACTCGTCTTCCCTCCCTCGTTTTCCGTCCTCCCTGCCAGTCAGCAGATACAAGCCATTGCCTTTTTCGACTCGCTTCAACTCTTCAAGCGAGTAAGGTCCTTCCCACTCGATGATTATGGTCGTCGTTGGCTTCCTATCCATAGCGGTGTTGTCAGGCAATTATAGTCGCAACAATATAGCAATTCCTAACACCCGTTAGCCCCGCGCGTCACCCCCACCGGGGCTTTTTCGTACTTTAGCCGCCCATTTCCCACTCGTCCGGATTCTGCCATGCACCCAGCTCCCGTAGCTCCCTATAAACCCCAGAACCACGTCCGCATCGTCACCGCGGCGGCCTTGTTCGACGGTCACGACGCGGCCATCAACATCATGCGCCGCATCATCCAGAGCAGCGGCGCGGAGGTCATTCACCTCGGCCACAACCGCTCGGTGCAGGAAATCGTGGACTGCGCCATCCAGGAAGACGCCCAGGCCATTGCCATTACCTCCTACCAGGGCGGCCACAACGAGTTCTTCAAGTACATGCACGACCTGCTGCACGAGCGCGGCGCGGGTCACATCAAAATCTTCGGCGGCGGCGGCGGCGTCATCCTGCCCTCCGAAATCGAGGAGCTGCAGGGCTACGGCATCACCCGCATCTACTCCCCCGACGATGGCCGCGCCATGGGCCTGCAGGGCATGATCAACGATTTGCTCGAACGCGCCGACTTCCCCACCGGCCAGAACCTGAACGGCGAAGCCGGCCACGTCAAGGAAAAGGACGCCCGCTCGCTGGGTCGCCTCATCTCCGCCGCCGAAAACTTCCCCGCCGAGTTCGAGCGCGTGAAAGGCCAGCTGATTTCCGATTTCCAGAAGGCCGAGTTCGGCAGCGACCAGCGCATCAACGCGGCTTCGTCGTCGCCCAGGAAAGCCCCGATTCTGGGCATCACCGGCACCGGCGGCGCGGGCAAGTCGAGCCTGGTGGACGAGCTGGTGCGCCGCTTCCTGCTCGACTTCCCCGACAAGACCATTGCCATCATTTCGGTCGACCCCTCCAAGCGCAAGACGGGCGGCGCCCTGCTCGGGGACCGGATCCGGATGAACGCCATCAACAACCCGCGGGTGTACATGCGCAGCCTGGCCACCCGCCAGAGCAACCTCGCCCTGAGCCGCTACGTGCAGGACGCGGTGGACGTGGTGCGCGCCGCCGACTTCGACCTGATCATCCTCGAAACCTCCGGCATCGGGCAGTCGGACACCGAAATCATCGAGCACTCCGACGCCAGCCTGTACGTGATGACGCCCGAGTACGGCGCGGCCACCCAGCTGGAGAAAATCGACATGCTCGACTTCGCCGACGTCATTGCCCTCAACAAATTCGACAAGCGCGGTGCCCTCGACGCGCTGCGCGACGTACGCAAGCAGTACCAGCGCAACCACCAGCTCTGGGAAACCAAGCTCGACGAGCTGCCCGTGTTCGGCACCATCGCCTCGCAGTTCAACGACCCGGGCATGAACCGCCTGTACCGGGCCGTGCTCAGCACCATCGAACGCAAAACCGGTACCCCGTTTCATTCCCACCTCGAAACTTCGGAAGACGCCAGCGAGAAGGTCTACATCATTCCGCCCCACCGCACGCGCTACCTCTCCGAAATCACCGAAACCATCCGCCAATATGACCAGTGGGTCGATAAACAAGCCGAAACCGCTCAGCAGCTCTACGGAATCCAGCAAAGCCTTGACGCCGTCCGGAGCCTTGGCGCCGCCCACGGAACCGGGGGGAGCAGCCGCGACGGATTCCAGCCCGATCAGCTCGCAGCCGGCCTGGCGCAAGCCTTCCAGGAAATCAAGCTCCGGCTGGACGGGCAGAACTGGAAACTCCTGGAAACCTGGCCGCAAAAGGTAGCCGCCTACAAAGCCCCGGAGTTCGTGTTCAAGGTGCGCGACAAGGAAATCCGCATCCAGACGCACTCCGAAACCCTCTCCCACCTGCAGATTCCGAAGGTGGCCACCCCGCGCTACTCGGCCTGGGGTGATTTGCTGCGCTGGCAGCTGCAGGAAAACGTGCCCGGCGAGTTTCCCTACACCGCCGGCGTGTTCCCCTTCAAGCGCGAGGGCGAAGACCCCACCCGCATGTTCGCGGGCGAAGGCGGCCCCGAGCGCACCAACCGCCGCTTCCACTACGTGTCGGCCGGGCTGCCCGCCAAGCGCCTGAGCACGGCGTTTGACTCGGTCACGCTCTACGGCGAAGACCCCGACCACCGCCCCGACATCTACGGCAAAATCGGCAACGCCGGGGTGAGCATCTGCTGCCTCGACGACGCCAAGAAGCTCTACTCCGGCTTCAACCTCGCCGACCCGGTCACGTCGGTGTCGATGACCATCAACGGCCCCGCCGCCACCCTGGCCGCCTTCTTCATGAACGCGGCCATCGACCAGCAGTGCGAGCTGTACATCCGGGAGCAGGGCCTCGAAGCCGAAATCGACCAGAAAATCGACGCCATCTACCAGGAGCGCGGCCAGGAGCGCCCGCGCTACCAGGGCGCCCTGCCCGCCGGCAACGACGGCCTGGGCCTGCGGCTGCTCGGCGTGACCGGCGACCAGGTGCTGCCCGCCGAGGTGTACCAGCCCATCAAGGCGCGCACGCTCAGCCAGGTGCGCGGCACCGTGCAGGCCGACATCCTGAAGGAAGACCAGGCCCAGAACACCTGCATCTTCAGCACCGAGTTTGCCCTGCGCCTCATGGGCGACGTGCAGGAGTACTTCATCAAGGAGAAGGTCCGCAACTTCTACTCCGTCTCCATCTCGGGCTACCACATTGCCGAGGCCGGCGCCAACCCCATCACCCAGCTGGCCTTGACTCTTTCGAACGGCTTCACCTTCGTGGAGTATTACGTGAGCCGGGGCATGGACGTGAACGACTTCGCGCCCAACCTCTCCTTCTTCTTCTCCAACGGCATGGACCCCGAGTACGCCGTGATGGGCCGCGTGGCGCGCCGCATCTGGGCCAAGGCCATGAAGCTGAAGTACGGCGCCAACGCCCGCTCGCAGATGTTGAAGTACCACATCCAGACCTCCGGCCGCAGCCTGCACGCCCAGGAAATCGACTTCAACGACATCCGCACCACGCTGCAGGCGCTGTACGCCATCTACGACAACTGCAACTCGCTGCATACCAACGCCTACGACGAGGCCATTACCACGCCCACCGAGGAATCGGTGCGCCGGGCCATGGCCATTCAGCTCATCATCAACCGGGAGCTGGGCCAGGCCAAAAACGAAAACCCCATCCAGGGCTCCTTCATCATCGAGGAAATGACCGACCTGGTGGAAGAAGCGGTGATGCTGGAGTTTGACCGCATCACCGAGCGCGGCGGCGTGCTGGGCGCCATGGAAACCATGTACCAGCGCGGCAAAATCCAGGAGGAAAGCCTGTACTACGAGATGCAGAAGCACACCGGCGAGCTGCCCATCATCGGGGTGAATACCTTCCTCTCCTCCAAAGGCTCGCCCACGGTGCAGCCCGCCGAGGTTATCCGCGCCACCGAGGACGAAAAGCAGTACCAAATCACCATGCTGCAGGCCCTGCACGCCCGCAACCGCGACCGGTCCGAAGACGCCCTGAAGCGCCTGCAGCAGGTGGCCGTGCAAAACGGCAACCTCTTCGAGGAGCTGATGGAAACGGTGAAGTCCTGCTCCCTCGGCCAGATTACCAACGCCCTGTTCGAAGTAGGCGGCCAGTACCGGCGGAATATGTAAGCCGCTGCGGCTGCTTGGGCTGACCGGAAACGGGTGCTACCTTGTGCGAGGTAGTACCCGTTTTTTGTTGACACCTTTAATTATGGATTGGAAGAAGTACGAAGAAGAGGTTTTTGACGCATTGTCTGCTCATTACATAAATGATACAATAATAAAGAACCACAAAATCAAAGGAAGATACTCGAATAGGTCTAGGCAAATAGATATTTATATTGAACAAAAAATTAATGGATCAAATTATATTACAATTGTCGATTCAAAGAATTACAACAAGAAAATAGATGTAAAGACTGTAGAATCATTTATCAGCATGATAGATGATGTCGGCGCAGACTATGGAATAATGATTTCTGAGCTAGGCTTTACCAAAAGCGCTTTTAACAGAGCCTTTAATAATCCCAAAGGCATTGAGCTAGATATATACAACTTCGACGAAATTACTAACCTTTTACAAGGAGAAGGAGCCGTTCCTTATTCTGGAAGTAATGGAGCCCTTATTCTTGCTCCATTCAGCTGGATTGTAGATGCAACGCGTCGGCCAGGCGCTCTTTGCTTTTTATACAGGCGAGGCATGACTTTAGAGGATGCTATAAGCAGCCGTGAATTTGCCTATATAAATTTCTGGTTGACAACAGACGAACCAAAAACTATTGAAGAACTATATGTACAGCAATCAGAGTACATAGCCAACTCAGCAACTATTGAATCAAATGAACTTATTGCTTCAGAAAATGCAGTTGGATTTGAATCAAAGATCAGAATTACCAAGGCAAAAGAATATTCCACATTAGAAATGGCTGGATATATAGATTTTGAAGGGTTCATCTTCTTTTGCATTTTGCACACTGACAAAAAATACAAAAGAAGAAACCTTAGAAAGCTTCATTTATTACTCAGGAATACCCTTCCAGTGTGGATTCGAGAAACAGAGCAGAGCGAAGAAGCGGGTTCTGAGTCGGAAAGCTTGCCAGAAGCATAAGCCTCCCCTAGCCGCCGCAGCGGTCAGCCGGTACCGCGCCGCTTGGAGTCGTCCGGGCGGCGCGGGGCGTTTCGGGGCAGCCTGGGCCAACCTAAAGCGCGGAGGGGATATAATTCCGGAGTTTGACTTGCTGGTAAATGGTCACAAACTTGTTGTAATCAAACTCAGGAACCCAGGCGCTTAAGTCACGGCGGAATTTATCCGTAAAGGTCAAGTTGCTCTGAAAACCAGGATTACGCTCATCAGGGGGTAATAATTGAAGTAAGGCTAGTTGCCAGTACTTGTAGCCCAGCGTATAGCTCAGCAACGTGAGGTAACCTTTCAAGTCTACGTACAACGGGTAAGGCTCCCCACCCTCACCAAGCTCGAAAAAGTAGAGGCCCGGATCGAGTTGGGCATCATGGTAAAAGCCTACGCAGGCTTCGGGCGTAAAGAAGTCCACCACTTTGAAGGCGCGCCGGCGCCTGGGCTCTTCGGGCCAGCCAAAGTAGATGTGCTCTTTCCAGTTACGCAGCGTGGTGCGCAGGGGCAGCAACTGAATACAGCCTTCACACGGCGGCAATTCAGGACAGTCAGAACGACTATGCCATTTCAGAGTATAACCATCATTCTGGCGGGCGCAAAGCCGGAATTGTTCTGGTATCCATTCCGGATGCGGAAGCCGCAATAGACTTTTCTCACTGGCACTGCCCGCTACCTCGTGCTCTGTAATCTTAAATAAAGTATCACTACGCCGCGTGCAGCTAATCATCAGACTCACGTAGTCACGGTCGGTCATTTCTTATTGAACGTTGAGTAGCAGTGTCGCAAGAGTACTACAACTAGTGCGGGTTCAATTTAAGGGATATGTCCCTCAGGCCCGCGTGTAGCACCGTGTCACCGCGTGACCAGCCTTAACGCAGAAGCCCTAAGCCTCCCTTCGCCGCCCCAGCGGCCAGCCGGTACCGCGCCGCTCGGCGTCGGCCGGGCGGCGCAGTCATCAAAAGCATTGCTTTACCCCACACATATGCCTCTGCTGCCTGCTGATTCAACCTTTGTAGAAGAGGACTACAAGGACTTACTAAATAGATATTCGGGCTTCGGCATTGGGCTGTTTTCGCAAATCGATGACCAGTTACCTAGTGTATTCAACCGCCTAAGATTCTTTCGTTCGGTGACGTATCAAACAGCAGATATATACGCTACTTACGAAACTTCTGAAAAAGCATTTGCTATTCAGCTTGACCCTGACATTGAGGTTATCTGCCTGTGAAATGATGACATACAAACCGAAATCGGTAACTGGTTTGAAGACCCAGTCGCAGAAGCACTAAAGTGTATAACTACTCATCTACTAGGCTCAACTGAAGCAACCCCCAGAGTAGTGTAATTGCTGCTGAGGCCCCATAAGAAGCCCCAGCCGCCCCAGCGGCCAGCCGGTACCGCGCCGCTCGGGAGTCGGCCGGGCCCAGGCCGACGCGGCAGTGGAACGAGTAGGCAGGAGCCGCCTGGGCTGAATGCAAACGGGTGCCACCTCTCACAAGGCGGCACCCGTTTGCATTCAGGAAGAGTTGAGCGGTTCAGTAGCTTCCCGCAGAGGTCCGCAGCTCAGCACGTCCCCGCAGGCATTAGCTCTTGGGGCCGAACAAATAAGCTACCGAGAATTGGAAAGCATGATTTCGGTAGGTAGGTGGGGTTCTGGTGGTGACACCGGGCGCGTACTTGGCTCCCAGGTCGCGCAGGCCCTGGCTGTAGCCGGCCTGCACCTGGAACCCGCCCGCGAAACCGTACCCTATCCCTCCTTGCAGGCCCGCATCCAGCCCCTTCGAGACGTAGGGGCCGTCGGGCGTGTTGTCGTAGGTGTCGCCGGCTTCCACATCGCCCTTGCCAGACCGGCCGCTGGAGGCCCCGCTCCCGTACCGGCCGCTTTGGGAAGACGTGTACTTGCCCCCCAGTAGCAAACCCACGTACGGGCCGGCAAACACCTGGAAGCCCTGGCCCCCCTCCCCCGTGCTGTAGAGCAGGTTGAGGGGCACGGTCAGGTAGTTGAAGCGGAAGCTGTACTCGCCGTGATAGGTGTAATTGTAGGGCGCGTCGTAGGCATCTTCCTCAAAGGCGAAGCCCTTCTGCGAGTAAAGCAGCGCCGGCTGTACGGCCCAGTGGGTACCCAGGCCGATCTGAGCCGCCACGCCTACTTCCGCGCCGCTGCGCGAGGAGTTGGTGACCTTCAGGTAATTGTCGCCGGGGTATTCGAAACCGCCAAAAGATTGATTGAAGCCCACCCGGGGTCCAATGCGGAAGGAAGTCTGGGCTTGGCTGGTAGCCGCAGCCAGCAACAACATGCCGGTAAAGAGAGAGGAGGTAACGTGTTTTTTCATAGGGTGCTTCGACAAAATCAGCACGAACTTAGTCAACAATTGCTCCCGATGGACTAGCATCCAGCAGATCGAATCGGCTACCCCGCCGGCGCGCGTCGAGACGCGTGCCCGCTTACCGGCCCAAACGCAAAACCGGCCCGCCCCTCCCTTCCGAGGCGCGGGCCGGTTCCATTTCCACCCTGCGGCTATTGCTTCGGCTGCACCCCGCCGCCCTTGCTGCCCCCGCCCCCGCTCGACACCAGCTTGCGGGCCTGCTGGTAGCCGTCGAACAAGGCCCGGTTCAGCAGCTTGAAGGCTTTCATGTCCTCGTCGAGCTGCCGCACTTCCACCAGCAGGGCGGTGAGCAGGTCTTCCAGGGCGGCACCGGCCAGCACCCGCTCGTTGATGGTCTGGCGCGTGGCCGGCTGGGCGGTTTTGTAGGTTTTCAGCGCGTCGTGCAGGGGCTTGAGCGCGGCGGCCGTCAGGCCCTGCTTGGCCAGCTCCGGCACCACATCGGGGCGGGCGGCGCTGTTCAGAATCGACTCCGCCACCCCGATGAAGGCCAGGGGCCGCAGCTTGCGCAGCTGCTTGCTGGTGAGCGTAGCCAGGGCCAGCAGGTCGTTGTCGCCGAGGCGGGTGGCTACGCTACGCAGCGGCCCGAGCAGCGCAGGCAGCAGGTCCAGCAGCGTTTGGCGGGCCGCTTTGGCGTCGCCGGTGAGCGTGGCGGTGCGCCGTGCCGTGCCGCCCCGCGCCTTTTCGATCAGCGCGTACTGCGCCACCACGTCGGCGGCGTTTTTGGCGGCTACTTCGCTGACCGCAATGTCGGCCTGATGGTCGTTCAGATACGCCACCAATTGCCCGCACATCATTAATTGGTCTTCCTGTACTTGTTTCACCTATCGATGATGAGTTAGCCGGCGAAACCGCTCCGCCACGCGTGGTAAGCCCCTGCCTACCACGCCCAAAGTATCCGGCCAGCCCAACAATAGCAACCCCGTAAAAACACCCGTTTTTACCTTCCCGATACCCATCCTCGGCTTGGCAAAACCCTGACTCCGGGAAGCAAAACACCTTCTCCCCGCGGCGAAACACTACCTCCGGGCAGCAGCCCCCCCCCTCCGCATCCCGCAACACCCCCTCCGGGAACGAAAACACCCCTTCCGCCCGACAAAACACCTCCTCCGGGAACGAAAACACCCCCTCCGCGTCACGCAACACCCCCTCCCCCTTCCAAAACCCTTCTTCCCAACGACCAAACACCCTCTCCCCACCAAAAACACCCACCGCCGAAGGCCGCAACCCATCGTCCGCCACCGAAAATACCTCCTCCGGCCAGCCACACCCGGCGCCAGGAATTGATTGATGGCGGTGACGTAGTCGTGCATCGGGGAAGCAAGGAGTCAGGAGGATATCTGGCGGCGCAGGCGCACCTGGTCGTAGAGCTGCACGAAGGCGTCGAGGGAGAAGGGTGGGAACAGGGCCGTCATGTCGCGCACGAAGTCCTGCGCGTTCGGGTCCTGCGGGCCGGCGAAGGGCTGGGCGGGCCGGTGGGTGAAGTGCGCGTTCAGCTCCACCAGCAGCGTGGGCCAGTAGGTGTAGCCCAGCGCGAGGGTCAGCAGTTGCAGGTAGCCGTCGAAGTCCACGCCCAGCGGCTGGGGCATGGTGCCTTCGCCGAAGGCGTGGTAGTACAGCTCCCGCTCCTGGGCCGCGTCGTGGTAGAGGCCCACGGCCGCCTCCTCCGCGTTCAGGTCTACCACCTTGAAGCAGCGCAGCCGCTGCTGGCCCGGCCGCAGCGTCTTCTCGAAGTACACCACCCCTTCCCACGAGCCGTAGATGTCCTGCAGCCGCTCCAGCGCGATGCGCCCCGTGCACTCCGGGTGCGCCTCCAGCTGCTCATCCGTGGCCCGCCAGGGTAGAAGTGTGCCGTTGTAAATCTTGCAGCACTCCGTGATGGACGCCGGTATCCACTCCGGGTGGTCCAGCGCGGCCAGCTCCTTCTTGGTCGGCTTCTGGTAGGTTTCGGGCGGCTCAGACTCGAAATAATCGCCACAGGCAACACAGATTTCGCGCAGGGTCAGAAAATAGTTCAGGGCCATGACGGCAAGGGAATGAGGGAATAACCGATTAGCCCAAAGTACGCAGCTGCGTTTCTGCTGGCGGTAGTAGGCGGCGCGGCCCACGCGCCCACGGCCTAACGGCTCAGGTAGACGACGGCAGCTCGGGCCAGGTAATGACGAGCCGGTCCGGGCCCCAGGTGTGGTCGTCCTCGTTGAGCTGCAAACCGGGCGTTGACTCAAACAGGGCGTGGCTGAGGCCTGCCACGAAGGTCTTGCCCGCCAGGGCAAACCAGTTGCCGAGCTTGTACACGCTGCCGTGCATGTCCACGCAGACATCCCACCACTCAGCCGTAACGCCAATCGGGTAAAGCGTGCGGCCCAACTCTTCCGAGTACGCCTCTAGTTTGTCATCGTCGGCGTGCGTAGGCTCGAACGTAATGCCTTTGTAATCGGGGTACCCCACGCGTAGGCCGCCCAGCTCCCGTAGCAGCGCCAGCACCTCGGGCGGGTAGCTCAGGCTGGCGGGCAGCTTTACGGGCGGGTCAGCCACGCGGCCGGGGTACCAGCCGGCCTGCTCCAGCAGGCGGCGCATTGGCGGCGGGAAGTCGTAGGGCGGAACCAGGGGATGCGTCATCAGCGAAGGGGCTACGTTGGTGGATGAAAGATGCGCAACCCGGCGCGAACGAAGCCGCGCCCGTTGCAGGCCGCCACCCCACCCGACACGCCCGGAGGCCCCGGCGGCGGGCAACCGTGGCCACCAACTGCCCGCGCAGCGGCTCAGGCCTCTCCTGGAAGCGTCCGTTCGGTATCGAAGTAGGCCTGCTTGGTGTGGATGACGTCCCAATCTGCATCGGGGAAGAGGGCGGGCAGCAGCCGGGCCAGCCGGTAGGCGTGGCGGCGAGTGGGCAGGGGCAGGGCTTGAAACTCCGCCAGCGGCAGGTACAGCAGCTGCCAGCCGTAGGCCCCGCGCCAGTCCAGCGCCGCCTGCACGTACGCGCTGATGCCGAGGGTCAGCGGCCGCACGTCGGGGCGGTCGAAGACGGCTAGGCCCAGCAGCTCCCGCTTGGCGCGGTCGTAGCGCAGCAACGTGCGCAGGCCCGTGTCCTCGGCCCCGCCCGTCTCGAAAAACGAGGCGTGGGCAAACTCCGCCGACGGGTTCAGCTCCTCCAGCCGGTAGGCCGAGTCGCCCAGGCTCTTGCTCAAACTCAGCAGGCTGATGCAGCCCATCAGCTCGGGCCCGCCGTCGGGCAGGGCCGCGTCCGGGCCCGTGGTCCAGCACACGTCCGTGGATTGCGTGGCCAGAAACAGCTTGTACACCTCGAACCCGGCGTCGAAGCCTATACGGTCAATGAATGCCTCTTGGTACTCTTTAACATACTCGTCTTTTTTACACGATAGGTCATGTGCTGCCGTAGCAAGCGCACCTGGGGTTGTGGGCGAGGCTCTGAGTCAGGGTCTGGAACTGCTCGGGGTAGGAAGCGCGCAGAGAAAAGACGTAGCTGTATTGGGGCATTAAAGATGCGCAAACCGGCACAAACGCAGTAGGCCCCGCGCCACCGAAAGCCAGCCAGCCGCCCGGTTTCCCAGCCCCGCCCCACCCGCCACTGCCAGATGCCCCGGCTACCGGCTGCCGCTGACCTTACTGGGGCTTTTGGGGCTGGGCCGAGAGCTTGACCAGGTCGTAGTGGGCCACGAAGGCGTCCAGGTCCCAGTCGGGAATCTGCTGGGCCAGCAGCGGCAGTTTCCATGCAATGGTATTGCTGGCCAGCGAGTCGGGCTGCAGGCGGAAGGGGCGGGCCTGCCCAGCGGGGCTGGCCAGCTCGAGCAGCAGCAGCTGCCAGTTCAGAAAGCCCCAGGTGAACTGCAGCAGCGAGATGTAGCCCTGCAGGTCCAGGTCCAGCGGCTCCAGGTCCCGGTCACTCTCATCGTAGTAGTACAGCTGCGGGCTGCGCCGCTCGTCGTGGAGCAGGCCCACGCAGGCGTCGGGCTTGAACATGTCCACCGGCCGGAAGTGATGGAGCTCAGGCGCGTCTTCGGGCAGCACCAGAAACTCGTCCGGGTCCAGCGGGCCGTAGATCCGCTCCACCGGCAGCAGGTTGATGCTGCCCTCCAGCCGCACGCCTCCGCGCGCCTGCCAGTCGGCCCGTAGCCCGTTTACATAGCGGCCGTACAACAGCACCACTTCCGGGATGCCCTCGGCCTGAAAGGCGGCCAGCTGCTTCTTCTTTAAGACGCCGTATGGCTGAGACCACGGCATCTCCATGTGCCTATCCAACTCATCATACACCGTAAACAAAACCCGGCGCATGTGCCATTCAACAAATGGGGGAGCGAATATCATACTAGCAGCAAGAAAGGAAGAACCGCGAAAGTAAGGTTTGGGCGTACCTCAGGGTACTGCTACGGGAGGTGCGCATCCGGCCTTGCCTGCCGCTGCCAGCGGCAAGTCGGTACCGCGCATCCCGTATCCAGCCAAGGTAGCTATCCACCCGACACTACAGGACACCCCGGCCGCCGGCCGCCGCTACTTTGCCGCCGCCATTCACCACGCGGCCGCCCGCCTACCAGCGGCTCCGCTTCCACCCTACCTCCCCTGCATGAACCGCATCCAGAGCTACGGCGTGTATACCGCCAAGGCCCAGCTGGCCCAGCCCATTGCCGACGCCACCCACACCCTGACGGAAATATCCTTCCTGGTGCTGCGTATCACCACCGAAACCGGCGTGGTGGGCGAGTCTTATCTGCTCAGCTTCCAGTACAGCCCCCGCGCCATTGCCGGGGCCCTGCAGGACGTGGGCGAGCTGGTGCGCGGGGCCGAGGTATCGGAGACGGTGGCGGTGTTCGAGCGGCTCAACCACGCCAACGAGTACTTCGGCCAGGAAGGCATCAACCGCTGGGCCCAGGCCGCCTACAACATGGCCATGTGGGACGCCTGGGGCAAAATTCTGGGCCAGCCCATCTGGCGAATCCTCGGCACCTCCCGCACCGAAGTGCCCATCTACGGCAGCGGCGGCTGGATTTCCTACTCCGTGGAGGAGCTCATTGCCGAAGTCAGCGGCTACAAGGCCCGGGGCTTCCGGGCCGTCAAGATCAAAGTCGGCAAGCCCGACTGGCGCGAGGACCTGGAGCGGCTGCGGCTGGTGCGCGAGGCCGTGGGCAATGACATCGGCATCATGATGGACGCCAACCAGGGCATGACCGTGCCCAACGCCCTGGCCCTGGCCCGCGCCGCCCGCGAGCTGCACATCCAGTGGTTCGAGGAGCCCATCCCGCACGACGACTTCCAGGGCTACGCGCTCTTGCGCAACCAGGCCGGCATCTCGCTGGCCATGGGCGAGCGGGAATACTCCACCCTGCCCCTGCGCGAGCTGCTGCTGCGCAACGCCATCGACATCTGGCAGCCCGACATCCTGCGCCTCGGCGGGGTGGAAGCCTGGCGCAACAGCGCCGCTCTGGCCGGCGCCTTCAACATCCCGGTGCTGCCCCACTACTACAAGGACTACGACATTCCGCTGCTCTGCACCATCCCGAACGGGGCCGGCGCCGAGTCGTTCGACTGGATTGACCCGCTCATCGACCACCCCCTGCAGATCGTCAACGGCCTGGCCCGCCCCCACGACCGGCCGGGCTGGGGCTTCGGCTTCAAGGACGCCGTGCTCACCGAAATCTAGCCCCGCCCCATGCAGCCCAACCCCGACCACAAGCTCCGCGCGCTGTTTTCCCTGGCCGGCAAGCGCGTCATCGTCACCGGCGCCTCCAGCGGCCTGGGCCTCGATCAGGCCCTGACGCTGGCCGAGTGCGGCGCCGAGGTCTTCGCCCTGAGCCGCTCCGGCCGCATCAAGGTGGAGCACCCCGGCCCGGTGCCCTCGAATGTCACCTTCCTACCCCTCGACGTAACCGACGAAGCCGCCGTGCAGCGCGTGTTCGACGATATCGGCGCCGGCGGGGGCATCGACGTGCTGGTGAACAATGCCGGCATCACCCAGCGCAAGCGGGCCGAAGCGCTGACCACGGCCGAGTGGGAAGCCATTCACGCGGTGAACGTGACCAGCGTGTTCCGCTGCTGCCGCGCCGCCTTCCCCTACCTGCGCCAGTCCCCCCACATCGGCCGCATCATCAACGTGGCCTCGATGGCCTCCTACCTGGGCTTTGCCGAAGTGGTGCCCTACAGCTCCAGCAAGTCGGCGGTGCTGGGCATCACCCGGGGCCTGGCCGTGGAGTGGAGCGCCGATAACGTGCTGGTCAATGCCGTGTCGCCGGGCTGGTTCCCGTCGGAGATGAGCCAGCAGGTGATGGACGCGGACCGCCGCCAGAAAATCCTGCGGCGCATGCCCCTGCACCGCTTCGGCCGCCCCGAGGAGCTGTCGGCCCTGGTGTGCTTCCTGGCCGGGCCGGGCGCCAGCTACATCACCGGCCAGGACTTCAGCGTCGACGGCGGGGCGCTGGCCTTCGGATTCTGAGCCGGCGCGCATTGCGGAAGCAGTAAGCCTAACGGCTAGACCCACCCTTCTCAGCGGAGGGGGGCACCGGCTCTAGCCTTGCTCCGCAGCTTGAGGTAGCAGGTGAATTCGCCCATGGCGCCCGCACAATCCCGCCAGCCCGTGCATCTTCGCGGCCCGACCTCTCCCCGCTCCCACCCATGCCCCGGGCCACCCCTTCCCCCGCGCCCCGCACCTTGCCCGTCATCGTGCTGGCCCAGTTTTTCTGCACCTCCCTCTGGTTTGCCGGCAACGCCATTGCGGCCGATCTGGCGGCCATGCTCCACCAGCCCGCCGCCTTCGTGGCCCACCTGACCAGCGCCGTGCAGCTGGGCTTCATCAGCGGCACGCTCACCTTTGCCCTGCTGGCGGTGGCCGACCGGTTTTCGCCCTCCCGGGTGTTCTGCCTCAGCGCCCTGGCCGCGGCCGCCTGCAACCTCGGCCTGCTCCTGCCCGGCCTCGACGCGGGCGGCCTGCTCGCCTGCCGCTTCCTGACGGGCTTTTTCCTGGCCGGCATCTACCCCGTGGGCATGAAAATAGCCGCCGACTACGCCCCCGCCGGGCTGGGCAAGTGGCTGGGCTTCCTGGTGGGGGCACTGGTGCTCGGCACCGCTTTCCCACACCTGCTGAAGAGCGGCGCGCTGCAGCTGCCGTGGCGACTCGTGCCCTGGGCCACCTCGGCGCTGGCGGTACTGGGCGGCCTGGCCATGCAGCGGCTGGTGCCCGACGGCCCCTACCGCCGCCCCGGGCAGCGCCTGCGGCCCACGGCGTTTCTGAGCAGCTTCCGGCGGCCCGGCTTCCGGGCGGCGGCCTTCGGCTACTTCGGCCACATGTGGGAGCTGTACACCTTCTGGACCTTCGTTCCGCTGATACTAACCACCTACAACCGCGCCCATCCCGGCGCCCCGCTGGCCGTGGCGGGCTGGTCGTTTCTGCTGATCGGTTCGGGCGCCGTGGCCTGCGTAGGCAGCGGGCTGCTCTCGCGGGTGGTAGCACCCCGCACGCTGGCCCTCACGGCCCTGGCCCTGTCGGGGCTGTGCTGCCTGGTGTCGCCGCTGGTGCTGCGCGGGGCGCCGGCGCCGGGGCTGCTGGCGTTTCTGTGGGGCTGGGGCCTGGTGGTGGTGGCCGATTCGCCCATGTTTTCCAGCCTGGTGGCCCAGCACGCCCCGGCCACCGCCCGCGCCACCGCCCTGACCATCGTCAACTGCCTGGGCTTCGCCCTCACCGTGGCCAGCATTCAGCTCACCAGCTGGCTGGCGGACCGCGTACCCACGCACAACCTGTTCCTGGTGCTGGCCCTGGGGCCGGTGCTGGGCTTGCTGGCCCAGCTAGGCACCCGCCGAGTGGCCCCTACCGAGTAGAAGCCGCCCGATACCGCCCGGGTTCTGCACCGGGCAGCCGGCCCCAAGCCGGCCGCCCGGTCGCCGCCCGGTCGCCGCCTGGGCGGTGCAGGCCCGCCCGCCCGCCCGCCCAATGCATACCCATCCGCTCCCCGACAACCAGCCTGCTGCGGGCCACCACGGCCCGGGCATGAGGTTCAGCGACAATCCCGCCCCGTTCACCGAACCGCCCGCCCCCGCCGTCCGCCAATTGCCTAGCTTTGCCGGTATGCGCACGGCTACCAATCGTTGTAAACAGGGCCTGTTGGCACTATTTCTAGGTCTCGCTGCCTGCTCCTCCCCCGACCAGCCCAGCGGTGCCCCCAGCGCCGGCCTCGGCGACGTGCGCGTGCGCTACACCGCCCGCCGCGTGGTGCTGCCCGAGCTGCCCCAGCGCGGCCGCATCCTCGACCGCTACGACTCGGTGCTGGTAGTCACCCGCCCCCAATACCTGCTGAAGCTCCCGCGCCTGCTCGATACCCTCAAGCTCGGCGCGCTGCTCGGCTGGGACTCCACCACCGTGCGCCAGCGCCTGCAGGAAGCCGTACCCGCCGACCGCCGCGGCTCCGCCTACCCCGTGCAGCTCAGCCTGACCAAGAGCGAAGCCGAGCGGGTGCGCCAGGACAGCAGCCGCACCGTGCCCAGGCTCACCCTCACCGAGCGCCCGCGTCGCGCCTACACCACCCCCGCCGGCGCGCCGCTGCTCGGCTACCTGTACGCCGAAGCTCAGCCCTTCCTCGGCCAGACCCGGCGCACCCAGCGCGGGCGCTTCTACCGCCTGCGCAACGGCGGCGTGGAAAGCTACTACAACGGCCTGCTCAGCGGCCACCGCGGCTACCAGCACCCCCTGCTCGACCAGCAAGGCCGCCAGCACGGCAGCTGGGCCAAGGACACCCTCTTCCAGCAAGGCCAGGACCTGCACCTGACCATCGACGCGAAGCTGCAGACCTACGCCGAAAAGCTGCTCGGCAACCGCCGCGGCTACCTCGTGGCCCTCGACCCCAAGACCGGCGAAATCCTGGCCTACGTGTCGGCGCCGGTGTACCCGGCCGCCACCATCACCGCCCCCGACAAGGCCGGGCTGCGCGCTGAGCTGCTGGAAAGCGAGGACATGCCCCTGCTCAACCGCCCCGGCATGCTGGCCAACCCACCCGGCTCGGTGTTCAAGCTGATCAACGCCGCCATTGCCCTGCAGCTCGAAGCCATTACCCCCGCCAGCGCCTTTCCCTGCGACCAGTCCCTGGTGAGCTGCGTGCACCCCCACCGCCCGGCCCACAACCTCACCGCCGGCCTCAAGTACAGCTGCAACCCCTACTTCTACCGGGTGATGCAGAGCCTCATCGACTGCGTGCCCGACACCCTGGCGGGCGACACCGTGGCCGCCCGCCACGCCACCCTAGCCCAGTGGCGCCGCTACGCCCGCTCCTTCGGCCTCGACGCGCAATTGGGCGTCGACCTGCCCCGCGAAGCCCCCGGCTTCCTGCCCACGCCCGCTTATTACGACAAGGCCCGCCGCACCCGCGCCTGGACTTACCGCTCCATCTACTCCCTGAGCCTGGGCCAGGGCGAAATCAACCTCACCGGCCTGCAGATGGCCAACCTCGCCGCCATCATTGCCAACCGCGGCTGGTACTATGCCCCCCACCTCGTGCGCGGCATCGGCACCGGCGGCCCGCTGCCCCGCTTTCTGCAGAAGCACCATACCCTGGTCGACAGCGTGCACTTCGCCGCCCTCGTGCCGGGCATGCAGGCCGTGATGCGCAGCGGCACCGCCGCCTCGTCCAGCCTCGCCGACGTGGGCATCAGCGTGGCGGGCAAAACCGGCACCGTGCAAAACGACGAGGGCGACGACCACGCCGCCTTCGTCGGCTTCGCCCCGGCCGACAAGCCCCGAATTGCCGTGGCCGTGTACCTCGAAAACGCCGGCTTCGGGGCCGAAGCTGCCGCCCCCTGCGCCGTGCTGGTGATGGAGAAGTACCTGCGCGGCTCCATCGCGCCCAAGCGCAAACGCTGGGAAAAGCGCATCCAGCGCCAGGCCCGGGGCGAGTAGCAAGCTGCCGCTCCTTCGGGCCCGCCGCCTGTCTTGCGTGTCCCTATGGCTATCTGGCAATACCGCTTAACGGCCCTTCCCGCCGCCGGAATCCGGCGCCGCTGCGGCCACGTCCCCTCCCAGCTCTTCATCGACCACGAGGGCTGGAAACAGTATTGGAACGCGCTACCCTCGGCTGACTCGCCGCCCAAACCCGTCATTGACGATGCGTACACCACCGACTGGTGGGAGGGCCTCGGCGTGGCCGTCGCACCTATTGCCGCCCGGATCGACCAGTTGATCCAGCGGGCTGCTTGGTCGAGCCAGGAGAACTGGTCCTGGAAAGGCAAGGAAGAAAACCAACAGGACCATGACTGCTGGATTTCCGTTCGGCCAAACGCGCAGACGATAGATAAATTTCAGTTCCGAACCGATCTGCGCGACATCAATACAGCGGCCGCCTTCCTCCTGCCCATGCTCGGAATTTGCGAGCAATACGACCTGCTGGTGCTCGACACCCGCGGCCAGTTGATGCAGCCCAATCTGGCCGCGGTTTATCCGTCGATCAAGGAGTCCAGCGCGGTACGCTTCCTCACCAACCCCCAAGCGTTTTTAGAGCAGGTGCTGCGCGAACAAAAAGGCGCGTAGTTGGTATTAGCTCCCATCTGCTTTATCAGCCGCCCATGCCCGCAACCATCACCATCGCCCCCAATTCGGCCCAGCCGCTCACCGTGTCACGCCTCGGCTACGGCACCATGCGCCTCACCGGCCCCGACATCTGGGGGGAGCCCACCAACCGCGCCGAAGCCCTGCAGATCCTGCGCACCGCCGTGGAAGCGGGCGTCAACTTCCTCGACACGGCCGACTACTACGGCGAGGACGTGACGAACCGCCTCATCCGCGAAGCCCTCTACCCCTACCGCGACGACCTGGTTATCTGCACCAAAGTGGGCGCCACCCGCCGCCCCGACAAAAGCTGGATACCTTTCAACCGCCCCGAGCAGCTGCGCCAGAGCATCGACAACAACCTGCGCACCCTCGGCCAGGAGCAGGTGCAGCTGGTGCATCTGCGCCTGATTGGCCACGGCCCGGTGCCGCTCGACGAGCAGCTCGGCGCCATGTTTGAGCTGCAGCAGCAGGGCAAAATCCTGCACGTGGGCCTGAGCAACGTGACGCCTGAGGAACTGGAGGCCGGGCTGAAGCTTGGCCCCATTGCCACCGTCGAGAACATGTTCAGCTACGCCCAGCGCACCACCGTGCAGCTGCCCCACGGCGCCAACCCCGGCGGCGAGGAAGTGCTCCACCTCTGCGAGCAGCACCAGCTGCCGCTGATACCGTTCTTCTCGCTGCTGCACGCCCTGCCCAAGCAGCTCGACCGGGTAGCCGAAGTGGCGCGCCGGCACGAGGCCACGCCCGCCCAGATCAACATTGCCTGGCTGCTGCACCATTCGCCCTGGCTGCTGCCCATCCCGGGTACCTCGTCATTGGCCCACCTGCGCGAAAACCTGGCCGCCGCCGAAATCCGGCTCAGCGCCGAGGACATGGCCTACCTGGGCTAGCAGCACGCCCCAGGTATCTGGCGGCTACGGAGGCGGGCCCACCCGAACTACCGCCCGCCCCGCCCGCCGCGCACAAGCTGGTAGAGCGCGTCGCGGTAAGTGTCGCTGACGGGAATCAACTTGTCGTGCACGTAGAGCGTGTTGCCGTCGATGGCCTGCACGTGGTCCAGTGACACGATAAAGGACTTGTGCACGCGCAGAAACGGCGGCTGCGGCAGCGTATCGGCCAGTTCCTTGAGCGTCTGGTAGGTGATGATGCGCTCCGCGGGCAGGTGGAGCAGCACGTAGTTGTTGAGCCCCTCCACGTAGCGGATATCGGCGTAATCGACCCGCACGAACTTGTTTTTGGCGTCGCCCTTCACGAACAGGTAGTTGGCTGCGGACGTGGCCGCCCCGGCGGCCGGAACTGGCGGCGGCTCCGGGGCCGTCGCGGACACCGGGGCCAATAAGGCCAGGGCTTTCTGGGCCGCTTTCAGAAACCGCTCGAAGCTGATGGGCTTGAGCAGATAGTCCACCACGTCGTTTTCGAAGCCGTCGAGGGCGTACTCGGGGTAAGCGGTGGTGAGCACCACGCGGCAGCGCGGCCCGGCCAGGCGCAGAAACTGCAGGCCGGTCAGGCGCGGCATCTGGATGTCGAGGAAGACGAGGTCGGCGCGGCCCTGCTGCACCCAGGTCAGCCCCTCAATGGGGTCGGTGGTGGTGCCGGCCAGGGCCAGAAACGGCACCTGCCCGATGTAGTCGGCCAGGATGGCCAGGGCCGGCGGCTCGTCGTCGATAACTACGCAGCGAATCATAGGGCGGTAAAGCTACGCGCTGACGGACGCCGGCGCCAGTGGGTGGGCTGCCGCCAGCGCGGCGGGCACCGGCGTAACCCGGGCAGCTTCGTCGTGCAGGAGCAGGTGCGCCCGAAATTCCGCACCGTCGGGCCCGGCCTGCAGCTCGTGGCGGCCAGCATAAAGCAGCTGCAGGCGGCGGCGCAGGTTACCCAGACCGATGCCGCTGGTGGCGTCGGTTTGGTAGTCGTGGCGGCGGTTGGTGGCGGTGAATTCCACCCGGCCGGGCTGCAGGCGCAGGTGCAGGCGTACGGGCGCGGCGGGGTCGTCGAGCACGCCGTGCTTAAAGGCGTTTTCGACGAAAGGAATCAGCAGCAGCGGAGCCACGCGGTGGCCCGCCGGGTCGCCCTCCACGCTCAGCTCGGCGTTGAGGCGGCCCGAAAAGCGCAGGCGGTGCAGGGCCAGGAAGTTTTCCAGGTAGTCGATTTCCTCCTGCAGGTCCACGCGGCCGTCGGGCGTGTCGCGCAGCATGTAGCGCATCAGCTCCGACAGCTTCAGCAGGGCGCCAGCCAGCTCTTTGTCCGCCGCGTAGGCCCGGCCGAAGAGCATGTTGAGCGTGTTGTAGAGGAAGTGCGGGTTGATCTGCGTTTTGAGGAAGGCGGCCTCGGCGGCGCGCTTTTCCGCGGTGAGCTGGCGGGTTTCCCGCTCGCGGCGCAGGGTGGTTTCAGTTGTCCACGCCATGGCACTCAGCGCCAGCGGCAGCACCGCGTAGTAGGTGTTGTCGAGCAGGTAAAACCAGGCGGTGGTTTCGGCGCCGTAGTTGCGAAAACCGAGCACGGCCGGGTACAGGGCTTCTTCGAGCAGCGCCCGGGTGCCGGCAAACAGCAGCACGGCCCCGAGCAAACCCAGCGCCAGCCGGGGCAGGCGCCCCGGGTGCAGCCAGCGTGGGTACACCAGCAGGTAGCAGCAATAAAAGGCCACCATGCGCGCAGTCAGGAAAGACGCTTGCAGCCACAGCTTGGTGGTCAGGGTGCTGCCGCCCGGCTTGGGCTCGAACAGCAGCCAGTCGCCGAGCAGCACGTAGCCGACGTAGGCCAGCCACAGCAGCACGTGCCAGCGCAGGGCAGATTTGGGGGTGAACGGGGGCATGGCGCAGCAAAACGGCGAAGCCCAAAGCTACCGGCCGGGCCGAAATCCACGGCATTTTTTACGCCAGTGGCCGATTTGGCCGGGGCAGTGGGCCGAGCGGGCGGGTCAACGGGGTCAAACTCCGGCCGGCGGAGTTACCCCTCGTTCGGGGCCGGTGGGATAATCTTTTTTCGGCGCGGCGCCGGGCCGGGGACTTTTGAGCCGTCCAACCGCACCAGCCCCGTTCCGTCATGTGCCAACGCCTACTCGTTCTCCGGCTTAGCCTTCTTTCCCTCACTGCCCTGGCCCTGAGCGCGGTGCTGAGTTCGGCCGCGCGGGCCCAGGTGCCGGTGCGCGGCGCCTTGCAGGATGCCGCCGGCCAGCCCCTGCCCTTCGCCACCGCCGTGCTACTGCACCTGCCCGACTCGGCCGTAAGCAGCGTACAGACGGCCGACGCGCGGGGCGCTTTCACCTTCGAGCGGGTGACGGCCGGGCCCTACTGCCTGAAGGCCCTGCTGCTGGGCTACCGGCCGCAGCGCTACGGCTTTTCGGTAAGCACGCAGCCGCTCGCCCTGCCCGCCCTGCGCCTGCCCAGCGCCACCACGGCCCTGAGCGAAGTGGTGGTGGAAGGCCGCCCGCCGGTGCTGGAGCAGCACGCCGACCGCACCGTGGTGAACGTGGACCGCCTCAACTCCGCCGGCGACAACGCCCTGGAGCTGCTACGCCGGGCTCCCGGCGTGACCCTCGACAAGGACGACCAGGTGCAGTACCGCGGCAGCGGCAGCGTACTGGTGCTCATCGACGGCAAGCAGACCTACATGAGCGGAGCCGCGCTCAGCAACTACCTCAAGTCCCTGCCCGCCTCAGCCATCAGCCAGATCGAGCTGCTGCCCAACCCGCCCGCCTCGCTCGACGCGGCCGGTACGGCGGGCGTCATCAACCTGCGCACCCAGCGCAGCCCGCGGCCGGGCCTCACGGGCACGGCCACCGCCAGCGGCGGCTACGGGCGCTACGAAAAAGGCTCGGGCGGCGTGAACCTGGCCTACAACGCGGGCCGGGTGCGCACCTTCGGGCGGGTTGATCTGACGCACTCCAACTCCTTCAACAACCTCGATATCCGCCGCCAGATCCGCGACACCGTTTTTGCCCAGCAGAAGTACTGGCACCCGGTCTACAACGGCCTGAACTACGCCGCCGGGGCCGAGGTGCCGCTGAGCCCGCGCCAAACGCTGGGCGGGCAGGTGCGCGGCGCCCTCGACCACACCACGGCGCTGTCGACGGGCAGCTCGGTGGCCACGGCGCCCGACGGCCGGGTGGCCGGCACCGTGTCGCTCCACAACCCTTCCACCAGCCGCAGCCGCGACCGGGCCCTGAACCTGAACTATCGCCTCGCCCTCGACAGCGCCGGCCGCGAGCTGACCGCCGACGCCGACCTGATTCAGTACCGCAGCCGCATGGACCAGAGCTACCAGGTAACGAGCAGCACGCCCGCCACCGAGGGCGCGCTCAGCGGGCAGCAGCGCAGCGACCAGGGCGCCGACGTCGTCATCCGGGCCCTCAAAACCGACTACGTACACCCCGTGGCCGGCAGCAGCTGGCGGGCCGAAGCCGGCGCCAAGGCCAGCTGGGTCACCACCCGCAGCTTCCTCGACTTCGAGCAGCTGCTGGACGAACAGTGGCGCCGGGACCCGCAGCGCACCGACCGGTTCCGCTACGACGAAACCATTACGGCCGGCTACGCCACGCTGAGCACCACCTGGGGCGGCCTGGAGCTGAAAGCCGGTCTGCGCGGCGAGCATACGCACGCGGTGGGCGCTTCGGCCAGCACCGGCCAGCGCGTGGCGCGCAACTACTTCCAGCTCTTCCCCACGGTGTTTGCCAGCTACAAGCTCGGTGACAACGACCAGCTGGGTTTGTCGGGCGGGCGGCGCATTAGCCGGCCTTCGTACCAGAGCCTGAACCCCTTCGTGACCTACACCGACGCCTACACCGCCCTGCAGGGCAATCCGTTTCTGGCTCCGTCGCTGGCCCGCTCCCTGGTGCTGAATTACACCCACCGCAACTTTCAGGTGCTGAGTTTGAGCTACCTGCTCGAAACCAACGTGGTCAGCCAGGTAGCCTACCAGAACGACCAGACCAAGGTCACGACCACCGTGCGCCAGAACCTGGACCGGGCCCTGACACTCACGCTCACCTCGGGCGGACACACCGACGTGAGCCCGGCCTGGGGCATGGACAACGAGCTGGAAGGCAGCTACAACGCCGTCACCTCACGCCTGGAAGGCAGCCCCGTGCAGCTGCGGCGGTTTTCCCTGTCGGCCTCATCGAACCACACCATCCGGCTGCCGCGCGGCTACCAGGTGCTGGTGAGCGGCAGCTACGGCTCGCCCAGCGTGCAGGGGCTGTTCTACACCCGCAGCTACGCCAACCTCACGCTGGGCGCCAAAAAGCAGCTCTGGCACGAGCGGGTCACGCTGGGCCTGCGCCTGAGCGACGTATTCGGCACCAGCCGCTTCCGCAGCACCATGGATTACAACAACATCCGCATGAGCTGGAACAACCAGTGGGAAAGCCGGCGCCTCTCGCTCACCTTCACCTGCAAGCTCGGCAGCGGCCGCACCCACAACAGCCGCACCCGCGGCAGCGCCGACGAAGAAAGCCGCGCCGGCCACTAGCCGCGGGGCCGACTTGCGCCCAGGCCGTTTGCCGCCGATATTTCGGTGTCCCAGTAGCTGCGCGCGCACTTTGGGCCCGCCGCCGACGTTGGGGCAGCTAGTCTATGAAACCTACCCGGCTTTCCCCATCCCTGCGTTATTTCGGCGGCTTTGCGAGTCTGGCCGCCCTGCTGCTGGCCGCGCCGGCCCAGGCGCAGCAAGCCCCGTCCCTGGCCGGCATCTGGCAGGGCGTCGAAACGGACACCGACGAGCCGGGCTCCACCTGGCCGGCCCTGATGCGCATCCAGAGCGGGAAGGGCAGCAGTCTGTTCGGGGTGCTCTACCAGGAGGCCGGCGGCCGGCCGGGCGTCACCGTCACGTTTCAGGTGCTGGCCTCCCGCACCGCTACCGGCCTGCGCCTCGACCAGGTGCGCAAGCTCAACGAAACCGGCCGCACCCCCGGCAGCTACTGGTGCGAGGGCCTCATCACCTTCAGCTACGACGCGCAGGAGGAGAAGCTGACCGGCCGCGCCACCTACGACCCCGTCGGCACCTGCAACCACGGTAACTTCACGCTCTACCGCGTCAAGCTGAAATCGGCCGCCACGGTGCCGGCCGCTACCGCCACCACCCTTCGCGTATCGGGCCGCGCGGTGCGCTGGTACGCCGATGCCGAGCTGAAGCAGCCCCTGGCCAGCGGCAACGAGTACCGCACCAGGCTCAGCAAAACCACCACTTTCTACATCACCCAGGGCTACTACCCCACCCGCGAAAGCGCCGTGGTGCCCATCACGGTGAAAGTCGGCGGCACTGCGCCCGCCCCGAAACCAGCCGCCCCCAAACCCACCGCGCCCCCGGTAGCCGCCACCCGCCCCACGGCCCAGCCGCCCCTGCCTCCGCTCGATACTGCCCACCGCAGGCCCACCCCGGCTCCCACGCCCGCGCCGCCCATAGTCACGGAGCAGCCCGTGGCCCTGCCCACGGTACTCTTCAAGCTGGGCACCGCCGAGCTGCTGGCCGACGGCCTGCCGGCCCTGAACCAGCTGGCCGCCGAGCTGCACCAGCGGCCCGCGCTGCGCCTGCAGATTGCCGGCCACACCGACCGCGTGGGCGAGCCGCAGAAAAACCTGGTGCTGAGTGAGCAGCGCGCCGAAGCCGTGAAGGCGTACTTGATCAAGGCCGGCATCGACGCCACGCGCCTAAGCACCATCGGCTACGGCGACGCTCGCCCCCTCTACCCCTCGCCCGACGCCCGCAACCGCCGCGTGGAGGTGTCCGAGGTGAAGTAAGAAACGGCAAACGGCCCGCCCCGGAACTACCGGGGCGGGCCGTTTGCTTAGCGGACCGGTGTCCGTTACTCTTTCACGAGCTGCCGGCTGATGCGGGCCCCGTCGATGTCGAGCAGCAGTCGGTAGCTGCCGGGGCGGCGCAGGCCCAGCTCGGCGGCCGTAAAGCGCCACTGGTGCGTGCCCGCAGCGGCAGCCGGCTCCTGCACCAGGGTGCGCAGACGGCGGCCGGTTTCGTCGAGCACGGTTACCGTCACCGGGGCCGGGCGGCTGAGCTTGTAGCTCAGGTTCAGCGCGTCGGTTACCGGGTTGGGGTAAGTTTCGAGCTGGTACTCAAAGGTACTGGCCTGCAGGTGGGTACCGGTGGCGGTGTTGGTCACGGTCCACTGCGTCACGTAGGTGTGCTGGCTGAGGTGGGTGCTGGCGCGCGTCATGGCGGTGGTGTCCGTCACCTCGGCCCGGATGGTGTGCGTGCCGGTGTTCAAGGCCGTCAGCGGCACCGTCACCTGGCTGGTATTACGGGCCAGCAGGGCCCCGTCGCGCTGCCAGGTTACGCGCAGGGTGTTCGGGGCGGGCGCCAGCAGCGTCAGGGCGAAGGGCACGGCGGCCGTGGGGTTGCTGATGGTGGCGGCGGCCGGGCTGAAGCCCTGCACCGGCCTCACCAGCGTGTGAATGCGCTCCACGAAAGCCTGACGGCACACGTCGCAGAACGCTACGCCCAGGAAGCGCATCTTGCAGTTCTGGTGCGGACGCTGCCAGGTCGGGCTTTCGGCGTGCGGATACACGCCCACGCCGTTGGTGCCCACCCAGGGCGCCCAGCGCACCAGCGTGGGGTTGGTCTGGGCGGTCATGTTCAGGCCTTCGCGGGCGTAGCTGGCCCCGGCCCAGTACTCGTCGATCAGCGAAGCAAACGAGTGCCCGATTTCGTGGATGCTGATTTCGCGGGCGCTGACGTTGACCGACGAGGTAGCCAGCGCCCCGCCCGAGCCCCCGTACTCGGTGGAGTTGACGAGCACGAAGGCCTGGTCGTAGAGCGGGAAGTTGGCCGCCAGCACGCTGGCCACGGCACTGCTGCGCGTGGGCACCAGCAGCCGGTGAATGCCGCCCTGGTCGAAGCTGCTGCCGAAGTAGTTGTTGGGCGTGGCCAGCGGCAGGGCGCTGCAGTCGGCGGCCGTGCGCGGGTGCTTGGCCCCGGCATCCACCGAGGGCACCTGCACGGCAAACACGTTGAAGTAGCCCTGGTACTCGCGGAAGGGCGACTGGGCAAACATGCCCGTTACCACCCCGCGCACGTCGCTGAGGAACTGCGGCAGCTGGGCCGTCTGGTACCCGTCGCTGAGGAAAACTAGGTTGATGCGCTGGTTGAGCGGGCCGGTTTTCACCAGCGTATCCACCGGGAAGGTCTGGCCGAAGGCTGCCCGGCTGAGCAGCAGGCAAAAGAGCACGAAAAGGGAGTAGCGTGTTTTCATGGGCGAGCTGGTAAAGTGAAGTCAGTGGTTTTCACCGACCGGCGGTTGACAAATTCCTCCACGCGCACGGTTTTGGTCGTTGCGGCCAACGTCATGCGCACAAAAAACTCGGCTTCGGGCAGGCTCACTTCCTGGCGCCGCAACTGGCCCTCGGCCCCGGCGGTTTCCACGGCCCGGCGCAGCGGGTGCTCCACCGCGGTTGAGCTGAGCACTTCCCGGCTAGCCCCGAGCTGGGCTATGGTCAGGTAATCCGGCATTTCGCTGGCGCCCGCGGGGGCCGCCTTCGGGGCTCCGGCGGCCACGGTGCTCTTGAGCAGGGTAATTGTGGCCGGTCCGTTGGCAACGGCCGTGGCCTTGAAGGACAAAAACACCATTTCGGGCCGGGCCGTGGCGGCGGGCCCTGCCAACGTGGAAGCCGTAAACTGATGCTGAGCCGCGGGCGGACGGTGGCAACCGGCCAGCAGGCCGCCAAGCAGGGACAGCCACAGCGCGAGAGGTAAAGCCGGCATAAAGTGAAGCGGTAAGATAATGAGCTAAAGGTATCAGCAAACGAGTCGTTTTTGTACTCGCCCAAGGTAGTTTTGCTGGCCGCCTGAGCCGGGCAGGCCGAAAACCCTATCGGTCGTTTCCGCTTTCTGCCGACTTCCGCTCGTAGCCGAGGCAGCGTAACTTGGACCTTCCACCCACCCGCCGCAGCGCCCCACGCCCTGCCGCCCACGTTTCTGCTATGATCAGATTATTCCTGGCCCTACTCCTCGCCGCCCCGGCCGCTGTCTGCGCCCAAACCACCGCTTGGCAGGGTAAGCAGTGCGCCGTGGTGCTGACCTACGACGACGCCATCGACGCCGACCTGGACCGCGTCGTTCCGGCCTTGGACTCGCTGAAGCTGCGCGGCACGTTCTACCTCATCGGCTCGTCGCCGGTGGTGGCCAAGCGCCTGCCGGAATGGCGCCGGGCGGCTCAAAAAGGCCACGAGCTGGGCAACCACGCCCTCATGCACCCCTGCGACGGCACGCTGCCCGGCCGCTCGTTCGTCACGCCTGAAACCGACCTGAGCAAGTACACCGTGGCGCGGGCCGTCAGCGAAATCCGGGCGACCAACACGCTGCTCAGCGCCATCGACGGCCGCACGCGCCGCACCTTCGCCTACCCCTGCGGCGACCGAACCATCGGCGGCGTCGATTTCTACGAGCCGCTGCGGGGCGACTTCGTGGCCGCCCGCGGCGTGACCAAGGGGCTGCCCACCGCCGCCCAGGTCGACCTCACGAACGTGGCCTGCTACTCCATCAACGGGCAGTCGGCCGAGTACATGCTGGACCTGGTCCGGCAGGCCCAGCAGACGCACACGCTGCTGGTGTTTCTGTTTCACGGCGTGGGCGGCGGCCATTCGCTCAACGTCGACGCCAACGCCCACCGCCAGCTGCTGCGCTACCTCAAGGCCCACGAGCGGGACATCTGGGTGGCCCCACTGGTGGAAGTGGCCGAAAGCGTGAAGGCCCAGCAGGCTGGGGCAGCGCCGGGGAAACCGAGCCGGTAACCCGGCTTCCGTTGCGGCAAAGGTCGCGGTGACAGCCGGCAGTAGCCCGGAGCCGTAATTGCGGGCAACGCCCCTATCTTCCTGCTCCGCAACCTTGCCTCTCACCCATGCCCCACTCCCAGCCCGCCCCCAGCCAGTTCGAACTTCGCTTCGACCGCCCCGCCGAGCCCGCCAGCCCCGCGTCGGACTGGCCCTGGCCCCTGCCCGGTACCGCTGCCGCCGACCACGCGCCGCACGTGCTGGAGCTGATTCGGCTGGAAACGCCGCTGGGCCCGATGATGGCCGGCGCCACCGCCGAGGGCGTGTGCCTGCTGGAGTTTTTTGAGCGGCGGGAGCTGCAAACGGAGCTACAGGACCTCGCCCAGCGCTTCAACGCCCGCGTGGTGGAGCGCGACAATGCCCACCTGCGGCAGCTGCGCGCCCAGCTCACCGAATACTTTGCCGGCGCCCGGCAGGAGTTTTCGGTGCCGCTCATCACGCCCGGCTCGGCGTTTCAGCAGCAGGTGTGGCAGGTGCTGCGGCAGATTCCGTATGGTCACACCCGCAGCTACGGACAGCAGGCCCTGGCCCTGAAAAAGCCCGAAGCCGTGCGCGCCGTGGCCGCCGCCAACGGGCAGAACCGCATTGCCATCGTCATTCCCTGCCACCGCGTCATCGGCGCCGACGGCAAGCTGACGGGCTACGCCGGCGGCCTCTGGCGCAAGCAGCGCCTGCTGGAGCTGGAGCAGCGGCACCGACAGCCCACGCCGGGCCAGCAGATAGCGCTGTTTTGATAGCAACCGGAGCGCCCATTAACAACGTCAGGTCGAGCTTCCCAAGGCCCTGACGGACGGCGTCAACCAATCCCGCGGGCTGACGGCCCAAATAATTCTTCTCGTTGAACGAGGATTTTACTATCCGGCGTCAGCACGCGGGACGTCTCGACCAGCTCGACATGACCTCCCTTTCCCATCGTTCAAAGGCAAACAATGATGCATGCCTAACAATTATGTAACATTTGCGTAGTATCTTTGCAGCAAGAACATGACATTCACCAACATACAACATAGACAATGAAAAAGACCACCGCCGTTTCGACGCTGTTGCTACTGGGTGGCCTGGGAAGCCTGGGCCTCTGGGCCGCCCGCACGCTGAACTTCTCCCTGCGCATCGACTCGCTCGACGAAGAGTACAGCGACTACTGCGGCTAAGCCGCGGCGCCTGTTCCGGCAATTCCGTAAAAAAGCCGGCCCCACTCCCGTGGGGCCGGCTTTTTCGTGCGCGGGGCCTACCAGCCGGTTTGGACCCGCGCTACTTCCGCCCCCACCCGCGTCTGCAGAAACGCGGCCAGCTGCGCATCGTCGTAGGTGGCGGTGTTCTGGCGCAAGGCCCGCCAGAGGGCCGGCAAGGCCGTGGCGCCCTGCTGGCCGTAAATGCGGGCCGCCGCGCGGTGCAGCCGGCATTGGTACCAGCCGTAGTTCAACGGCTTGGTGCTGGGCATGCTTTCGTACTGCTGCTCGAAGTCGGCTAGGGAGGTGTAGCCCAGGGTTTTAAGGTCGGTGCCATCGACGACCACCTGCGGAAACAGCTCCAGGGCGGGCAGCAGCGCGGGCTCCTGCGTAGCCACGAAGGTGTGCAGCAACATGTTGGCAAACAGCTCCTCCAGCCAGTAGCGCGGCCGCCCTAGCCGGGCTTGCCGGTAAAAGGCGTGCCCCAGCTCGTGCACGGCCGTCAGGTCGAAAAACTTCATCATGGATACCGACCCGTCGGCGGTGCGGTATACCTGCTGCACCTGCCGGGCCTGGGCCGGCGACAGTTGCTTGGCCGGGGGTACGCTGCCGCGCCACATGGCGTTGTCTTCGGCCGCTACTACGAGTATGGTGTCGCCCACGGTGTGGGGCATGCCGTAGGCCTGGATGCGGGCGTACTTTTTCCAGTCGGCCGGGCCGAGCACCAGCAGCGTCACGCGCGGGGCGAAGCCTAGCAGCGCGGGCTGCTCGAGGTATCCAATGGCCCGGGTGCAAAGCTCGGCCATCTGCCGGGCGCGGGCCTCGTGGCCGGGCGTGGCATAGACGGTCAGGCGGGCGGTTTTCTGGGCCACCAGGCCGGCGAAGGGCCCGGCCGGAGCGGCCGTCTGGGCTTGGCTGTGGACGGGCGCGGCCAGCAGCAGTGCGCCGAGCAGCAGCGCGCGGAGGAAACGGGTAATAGTCATGGCGGAAGATCTTCCGAAGTTGGGAGGTTGGGCAGCATAAGGGCAGGCCGGGCAGTTTAGCGCACGGCCACCGGCTTGGCGGCCGGCTTTTCCTCCTGCAGAGGCTTCACGTTGTCGTAGTAATACCGGTCGATGAGCTTCTGAAAGGGGTCGACGCCGGCTTTGGCGGGCTTTTCGGCCACTACGAAGTGCAGGGTGGTTTCGGGCTGGGTGAGCTTCACCTTGCGCAGCACCAGGGCCTTGCCGCGCACGTCCCAGGCCTCACCGGCCGACTTATCGGGGCCGAACACGCCCACGTCCACGTAGTCGCCGACCAGGGGCGTGGGGGCTTCGTTGCCCAGACTGTCGGCGCGGAGTTTTTCGGCTTTGATGGTCAGGCTCACATCGAACCGGCCGTCGGGGCGGGGGGTGTAGGTGGCGGTTTTCAGCTCGTTCTTGTAAAGCGTGATGGTCTCGAACATGTCCCGGATCAGGTACTGCAGGGAGTCGGGCGTTTCGCGGCGGATGTAGGCCATCAGGTCGGCCGAGTTGGGGTACGGGTCGGTTTTGTAGCGGTTAGCGGCGGCAAAGTCGCCGAGGGCCTTGTTCAGCTTCTGCTCCCCGATGAAGTCCTGCAGGGCGTAAAACACCATGCCGCCCTTGTAGTAGTGGATGTAGGGCTGGCTTTCGACCAGCATCAGCGGCATTTCCTTCTTCCTCTCCTGCCGGCGGCCGCGCAGGTACTGGTCCAGCTCCCGGCGCATCACCTGCTGCATCTGGGTGGGCGTGAAGCGGTGCTTGCAGGTCATCAGGGCCGAGTATTCGGCCAATGACTCGATGAGCATGCTGCTGCCCTGCACGTTGGCCCCGCACACTTGGTGGCCCCACCACTGGTGGCCCAACTCGTGGTTGGTGATGAAGTAGGTGTAGTCGGGCGCGTTCGTATCCCGCGGGTCGTCGATAAAGCCGGCGGCCTCGGAGAAGGGCACCGTGTTGGGCTGACTCTGGGCGAAACTCTTGTAGCGCGGAAACTCCAGGATGCGGATCTGCCGGTACTGGTAGGGCCCGAAGGCGGCCGAGTAATACGGCAGCGCGTCGCGCAGGGCCTGGGCCATGCGACGCACGTTGTAGGGGTGGTGCGGGTCGTAGTAGATTTCGATGGCCACGGGCTGACCGCCTTCCTGGGGCTGCCAGGTTTCGCGGTGCACCTGGTAGCGGGCCGAGAGGATGCCGGTCATGGGCATCATGGGCTGGTCCATCCGGTACTGGAAGTAGCGGCGGCCATCCTGGGTCCACTCCCGCTGCAGGTAGCCCGGCGTCACGGCAATCTGGTCCGGGTCGGTGCTGATGGTGGCCTGGTAGCGGATGTAGTCGGCGTCGGGGCCGAAATCGGCGATGCGGCGGCCGCGCGGGTCGTTCAGGGCCAGGGCGCGGTCCTTGGGCTTGAGGCCGTTGCGCTGGCGCACGTTGTCATCCTCCAGCTCGCCGCCCACCTGGTAGCCGATGCGCAGGCCGGCGTCGCTGAGGAAGGTGCCGTTGGCGGTGAGTCGGTCTTCGGGCGAGATGTTGGCCCAGTCGAACACGCCGGAGCCTTTCAGGCGGGAGGTGAAGCCCGCGGCCCGGTAGCCCACGTCGAAGCGCAAATCCAGCGAGTCATTCGGCGCCAGCGGCTGATTCAACCGATAAAGCCGCACGCCGCTGGTCGGGTCGTCGCGCAGCACTTGGGCGGGGCGGCTCAGGCTGAGCTTACTGGTCACGCTGCGGCTGGGGTCGTAGTTGATGAGCAGCGTGTCGATGGGGCGGGCTTCCTTGTTGCGCAGGGTGAAGGTGCCGCGCATCCGGTAGCCGCGGGGGCTGGCCGTGGGGTACAGGTCGGCCGCCATATCGATGGCCACGATTTTAGGCTGCAGCAGGCGGGCGTAGCGCTTGTACTGCCGCTCGGTGTCGGCCTGCCGGGCTTCGAGGTCTTTGGGCGTCACGTACTCGTTGAGCACGTTGGTGTTGTAGAACACCCAGCCGCCGGCCGTCAGCAGCACCAGCAGGGCCAGGGCCAGGGCGGGCCGCACGCCGGGGGTGCGCAGGCGCTGCCCGAACAGCCGGGCGCGGCTCGGCAGGCTGGTGTCGTTGCCGCGCACCCAGAGCAGGGCGGCCAGCAACGCCAGCAGCAGGATGCCGGCCAGGTAGTACAGATTCAGGGCCAGCAGCGGGGCCACCATATGCCCGTAGCCGTTCATGTCGGAATACGTGTAGGTGATGCCCGCGCCGAACTTGAGCAGCACGTGGTGCAGCCCCAGCGCGTCGGCCAGCAGGAAGACCACGCCGTAGTACACCATCATCAGCGCGTGGCCCACGTACTTCTGGTTGACTACCGTCTGCACCACCACGGCCAGGGTGCAGAGCACGGCAAGGTTGGCGGCTTGCAGCAGGAAGTTCTTGAGGTACAAGAGCGGCTCCACCAGCTCGGGGGCGCGGTAGAGCTGAATGCCCAGACCCACCAGGCTCAGCACCAGACTCAGCAGCAGCTGCACGCCCAGCAAGGCCAGGACCTTGCTCACGAAGGGCAACCAGGTGGCGTAGGGCAAGGCATCGAACACCAGTTGCAGGCGCACGTCCCGCTCGCGCCACACCAGCTCGCCGGCGTAGATGGTGGTGATGATCAGGAAGAAGAGCGTGAAGTTGTCGTTGACCAGGTTCAGGATCAGGTAGGTTACCGGCATCTGGATGCCGCGCGGGTCCTGGTAGGTGTAGTAGGCGTTGAAGAGAATATAAATCACGCCCAGCAAGGCCAGCGCCCGGAACGGCCAGGCGTTGATGACGTTCAGCAGCTGCACCCGCGTGAGGCGCCGCAGCTGCCACCAGCCCAGCCCGCCGCCGAAGTCCTGGGGGGAACGGCGCAGCCCGGCGCCGGCCGCCACGGCCAGCGGGGCGGCTTCGGCTGCCTGCTTTTTCTGCCGGACGCGGGGCAGGCCCAGCCGGAAGTAGGCGCAGCCGGCCAGCAGCAGCCCCAGCCCTACCCCGCTCCAGAGCAGGCGGTTCTGGATCAGCTCCCCGCCGAGGTAGTTGAACAGGCGGGTGTTGCGCTCGGCAATGGTCCAGTACTTGGTGTCGGTAGCCTTGGCGGTGAGGCCGAAGGGGTCGAGCAGGGAAAACAGGTGGTCGGAGCTGATTTTATCGATAAAGACGAACGATACCTGGTAGAGCACGAACAGCACCACCCCGCCCAGGTACACCACCAGCGGGGAGCGGAACACGAGGTAGGCGGCGAAAAAGATGCAGCCGGCAAACCAGGCATTGGTCCAGGCCGCGCCTACCAGCGGCACCAGCAGGGCCAGTGGCTGCACCGGCCCCAGCTTGGAGGCCTCCACCCAGGGCATGAGCATGCCCAGCAGGGCCCCCACGGAAATGCCCGTCATGATCAACCAGATGGCCAGCAAGGAGCCCAGGAAGCGCCCGGCCAGGTAGCCCGTTTTGCCCAGCGGCGTGGTGTAGAGCAGCCCGGTCATGCCGTCCTTGTCGTCGCGGTAGATGGGCGTGCCCAGGATGGCGGCCGTCACGAACATGCCCAGGATGGAGGCAATGGTGTGCAACGTGGCCAGCGCGTCGGGCGAGTTGACGTGAATCTTGGCCGAGCCGAAGCCGAAGTCGTCGACGGTCTGCGACAAAAAGCCGAACAGCGCGAAGACGCCGAAGTACAGGTAGGTGCTCGGCTGCGTAAACCGAAAGCGCAGCTCGAACTTGAAAATATGACCAAACATGGCAGTCCAGATTAGAATAGGCCGTCATGTCGAGCGAAGTCGAGACATCTCGCCGGATAGCAATTTCCTCCTTGAGCAGCAGTTGCTATCTGTCATCAGCACGCGAGATGTCTCGACTTCGCTCGACATGACGTTCAGGATTTAAGCCTCAACTCCTTTCGCCTTCCGCGCCAGCCGGTGGAAGTACACATCTTCCAGGGTGGCTTCGGCGGGCTGGAAGATGCCGTTGATAGGCGTCTCGCTGAACACGCGCACCACCGGCTGCCCGGCCACCAGCTTGGAGCTGATGACCTCGTGCTGCTCGCGCAGCTGGGCCAGGGCCGCCTTTTCGGTCTTGGTGCGGTACACCTTGCCCCGGATTTCGCCGATGACGTCGTTGGGGGAGCCGGTGGCTACCACTTCGCCCTGAGCAATGATGGCCATGTGGGGGCACAGCTCGGTGACATCTTCGACAATATGTGTGCTCAGAATCACCACCACGTTTTCGCCGATTTCGCTGAGCAGGTCGAGGAAACGGTTGCGCTCCGTCGGGTCGAGGCCGGCGGTGGGCTCGTCCACAATGATGAGCTGGGGGCTGCCGAGCAGGGCCACGGCAATGCCGAAGCGCTGGCGCATGCCGCCGGAGTAGCCGCCCACGGCTTTCTTGCGGGCGTCCCAGAGGTTGGTTTGCTGCAGCAGGCTTTCCACGGCGGCCTTGCGCTCAGCCCCGTCCCGGATGCCCTTGAGCCCGGCGAAGTAATCGAGCAGGGCCTCGGCCGACACGCTGGGATACAGCCCGAATTCCTGGGGCAGGTAGCCCAGCACCCGGCGCACCCGCTCTTTCTCGCGCAGCACGTCGATGTCGCCCAGTTGGATGCTGCCGCTGTCGGGCTCCTGCAGGGTGGCAATGGTGCGCATCAGCGTCGATTTACCCGCGCCGTTGGGCCCGAGTAGGCCGAACATACCGTTGGGAATGGTCAGCGTCACGTCGCGCAGGGCCCGCACGCCGTTGGGATAGGTTTTGGAAAGATTCTGTATGCGTAGTTCCATGCGACTGAGGGAGTTAGGATTTTCGGTCAATAACTGCAGCCTGGCAACACGGCGCAATCACATAAATGGGTGATAAGCGGCCGGGCCCGGCGGGTTCCAGCCCGGGCGCGTAGCTTTGGCCCGTGTTTGATTTACCCCGCCCGCCCATGCGCTTTTTCGCCCTGTTTCCCGGCCGGCGCGGCTGGCTCGTGGGCAGCCTCGTTGGCCTGCTGGCTAGCCCGGCGCTGGCCCAGCAGCCCGCCCCCACCCCGCGCGACACCTCCTTCACCACGCACAGCGCCTACGTGAAGGCCAAAAAGCAGAATCCGAACATTACCGTGGCCCGGCCGGCCGTGCCGAAAACCATCCGCACGGCCCCGAACCTGACTTACTGCACGCTCGACGGCGGCCGGGCCCTGCGCCTCGACGTGTTTTACCCCAAAGCCCGGCGCAAACAGCAGTTTCCGGCCGTGCTCATCGTGCACGGCGGCGGCTGGCGCAGCGGCGACCGAAGCCAGCACGTGCCACTGGCCCAGCAGCTGGCCGCGCGCGGCTACGTGGCCGTCACGGCCGAGTACCGGCTGAGCACCGAAGCGCCCTACCCGGCGGCGGTGCAGGACCTGAAAACCGCCCTGCGCTGGCTGCGCGCCAACGCCCACACCTACCAGGTGGACACAAGCAAAGTAGCCATTTGGGGCTTCTCGGCGGGCGGGCAGTTGGCCACGCTCGTCGGCACCACCGCCGACGACCCGCTCTTCGAGGCCGGTTCCTGCTACCGCAGCCGCAGCAGCCGGGTGCAGGCCATCATCGATGCCGACGGCACCTTGGCTTTCATTCACCCCGAATCGGGCGAGGGCGACGACCGGAAGGGCCCCTCGGCGGCCACGCTGTGGTTTGGGGCCTCGAAAACCGAGCGGCCCGACCTCTGGCAGCAGGCCGCCCCGCTCAACCACGTCTCGGCCCAGACGCCGCCCATTCTCTTCATCAACAGCGGCGTGGCGCGCATGCACGCCGGCCGCGACGATATGCGCCGGCAGCTCGACGCGCGGGGCATCTACAGCGAGGTGCAGAGCTTCCCGGAGGCGCCCCACCCCTTCCCGCTGTTCAATCCCTGGTTTGAGCCCACCCTGCAATACACAGTGGCGTTTCTGCAACGGATATTCGGCAAGTAGCCGGTGGCGCGGCGGGGCGCATCATGCCAATGTGACGCACCCGGCAGGCTGGCGCGGAAACTGCCAGCGGCTGGCCCGGCCGCAGCGGCCCGGGTTTTTTCCGCACCTTCGCGCCCGCCGTCGTATAACCGTCCGTCTGACGGCTGCGGCTGTCCTTTTCAATCCAACCCCAACCCCATGGAACTGACCTCGCTCAAGCAGCAAATCAGCTACATCATCGGCCGCGACCTGGCCCGTAATTTCGCCCAGCAGGGCCTCGACCTCGACGTGGACGTGCTGGCCACCAGCCTCAAAGAAGCCCTCAGCGGCAAGCCCAGCCAACTCTCGCCCGAGCAGATGCAGCAGGCCATGCAGCAGTTTCAGCAGCAGATGGGCGGCGCCGAAGAAGAGGAAGACGACGCCGCCCCCGGCGCCGGCAACGACAACAAAGCCGCCGGCGAAGCCTTCCTGGCCGAAAACGGCAAGAAGCCCGGCGTGACCACCCTGCCCAGCGGCCTGCAATACGAAGTGCTGCAGGAAGGCTCGGGCCCCAAGCCCGGCCCGCGCAGCTCGGTGACGACCCACTACCACGGCACGCTCACCGACGGCAAAGTGTTCGACAGCAGCTACCAGCGCGGCGAGCCGGCCACCTTCGGCGTCAACCAGGTTATTGCCGGCTGGACAGAGGCCCTGCAGCTGATGCCCGAGGGCTCGAAGTGGCGCCTCTACATCCCGTCGAACCTGGCCTACGGCCCCCGCGGCGCCGGCCGCGACATCGGCCCGAACTCGGCCCTGGTCTTCGACGTGGAGCTGCTGAAAGTCAACGGGTAGGTGATATAGGTAACAGGTGACAGGTGACACGTAACAGGTCGATGGCAGCGGGTGTGCCCCCTGCCCCGGCCCGGCCGCTCAAACCGGCGGCCTCCCGACGTGTTACCTGTCACCTGTTACGTTTTACCCGACGGTCATGGAACAGCCCTACTACAGCTTCGCGCCCCCGCCGCTGCCGCCGCCCCGCCCGCCCGTGCAGAGCGCCGACGGCCGCTGGCGCCTCACCGACGACGAGCTGATTCTCGACGGGCGGCACTACAGCCTGCTGGAGCTGGAGCGCGTGACGGTGCAGCATGTGCGCTGGCTGCTGTGGATTTTGCTGGGTGCCTTCACGCTCGGCGGCGTAGCGCTGGCTTTTCTGCAAAACTGGCTGCGCACCCCTTCGGCCATGCTGGGCATGGTGGCGGGGGCGCTGATGCTGGCCTGGGGCCAGCGCGGGGCCAACCGCGTCCGCCTTGCCCGCCTCGGCCTCGACGACCAGCACCACGCCCTGCCCGGCGAGCTGACCGGCTGGCAGCAGCTGGGCGCCGAAACCAACATCCGCATTCACCTGCGCCACCAGCGCGCCGCTCAGGAGGCCCTGGCCCTGCTGGCCGCCCAGGAAGCCGAAGCGGCCCAGGCCGCGGCGCTGCGTGCCGCGGAGTTCGGCTACGGCCCGACGGATGAGTCGGCTCCCGCGCCCGACGAATTGTAGCGCCGGCCCGGCTGGCGCGGTCCGGTTCGGGCTGCATCCTTACCTTTGCGCGCCTCATTTTCAGAGGCCCACTTATTCTTCGTTGTCGCGCCCTTATGAGTGACACCAAAACCCTGGTCGACGGCAAGGCTACTGCCACCGCGCCCCACGCTCACACCGCCATTTCCACGGCGGGCCTGCTTATTGCCCTGGGCATCATCTACGGCGACATCGGCACCTCGCCGCTGTACGTGATGAAGGCCATCGTGCCCGAGGTCATCACCCAGGACCTGGTGTACGGCGGCATCTCGGCCGTGCTCTGGACGCTCACGCTGCAGACCACCATCAAGTACGTGCTGCTCACGCTGAACGCGGACAACAACGGCGAAGGCGGCATTTTCTCGCTGTACGCCCTGGTGCGCCGCCGCGGCGCCTGGCTGTCGGCGGTGGCCATCATCGGCGGCGCGGCCCTGCTGGCCGACGGCGTCATCACCCCGCCCATTTCGGTGTCCTCGGCCATTGAAGGGCTGGAGGCGGTGTACCCCGGCATTCCGACGATGTACATCGTCATTGCCATTCTGTGCGGGCTGTTTCTGCTGCAGAGCTTCGGCACCCAGATTGTGGGCAAGGCCTTCGGGCCGATTATGTTCCTCTGGTTCACCATGCTGGCGGTGCTCGGCGTGCACGGCATCGTGCAGCACCCCGAAATCCTGAAGGCCCTCAACCCCTACTACGCCTACAACATGCTGGTGAACACGCCGGGCGGCTTCTGGCTGCTGGGCGCCGTGTTCCTCTGCACCACCGGGGCCGAGGCCTTGTACTCCGACCTGGGCCACTGCGGCAAGGGCAACATCCGCATCAGCTGGGTGTTCGTCAAGGCCTGCCTGGTGCTCAACTACTTCGGGCAGGGCGGCTGGCTGGTGGCCCACGCGGGCGAGCAGCTCAACGGCCGCAACCCCTTCTTCGCCCTGATGCCCGAGTGGTTTCTGCTCATCGGCATCGGCATTGCCACCATTGCCGCCATCATTGCCTCGCAGGCGCTGATTACGGGCTCGTTTACGCTGGTGGCCGAGGCCATCCGCCTGAACATGTGGCCCAAAGTGCGCCTGAACTACCCCACCGACGTGAAGGGCCAGCTCTACGTGCCCTCCATGAACCGCCTGCTGCTGCTGGGCTGCATTGCGGTGGTGCTCTACTTTCAGCGCTCCGAGCACATGGAAGCCGCCTACGGCCTGGCCATTACCATCACCATGCTCATGACCACGCTGCTGCTCTCGATGTGGCTGCGGGCCAAGCGCGTGGCGCTGCCGCTGATTGCCCTGTTCGTGCTGGTGTACGGCGGCATCGAGGGCTCCTTCCTGGTGGCCAACCTCATCAAGTTCCCCCACGGCGGCTGGGTGTCGGTGGCCATCAGCCTCTGCCTGATTTCGGTGATGTACATCTGGCTGCGGGCCTACTTCATCAAGCGCCGCCTGACGGAATTCGTGAAAATCGAGCCGTACATGGACGCCCTGAAGGAGCTCAGCAACGACGAAACCGTGCCCAAGTACGCCACCCACCTGGTGTTCATGTCCTCGGCCGAGCGGCAGTCCGAAATCGAGTCAAAAATCATCTACAGCATCTTCCAGAAGCGCCCCAAGCGCGCCGACATCTACTGGTTCGTGCACGTGGACACCACCGACGAGCCGTACACGATGGAGTACAAGGTGACCGAGCTGGCCCAGAACGACGCGTTCCGGGTGACCTTCCGCCTGGGTTTCCGCGTCGAGCAGCGCATCAACCTCTACTTCCGCAAAGTGGTGGAAGACCTGGTGCGCAACAAGGAGGTGGACATCACCTCGCGCTACGAGTCGCTGAGCAAGCAGCACGTCACCGGCGACTTCCGCTTCGTGGTGCTGGAGAAATTCCTCTCGGTGGAAAACGAGCTGCCCTTCGTCGAAAACCTGGTGATGCAGGCCTACTTCTACATCAAGCAGTTCATTGCCTCGGAGGACAAGTACTTCGGGCTGGATACTTCGTCGGTGAAAATCGAGAAGGTGCCGCTCATCATCACGCCCACGCGCAACGTGTCCCTGAAGCGGGTGTACTAGCCCCGAATTGCTCTTGCTCGTTATGGCCGCCGGCCCGCCACCCGAAAGGGCGGCGGGCCGGCGCATTTTTTGGGGCTTATTGCTCGTCGCAGAGCAGGATGTGGTAGGTCTGGTCGATCAGCTGCCGGTCGTCCATGATGCGCCGGCCCTTGGCCAGCCGGCCTACGGTCACCACCAGCTGGTCGCCGCCCTGCACCTTCGAGCGCATGGGCAGCTCATAGCGGCGCGGCACCTGCGCGGCCGAGGGCGGGGCCACGCCGGGCGTGTTCAGCCAGCTCAGCACGTCGAACTCATTGAACGCAGCCACCGACGGAAACTGCCGCACCCCGATGGGCCGGTAGCCACGCACCACGATAAACTCCACCATCAGCGTGTCGGGGCGGCCGACGGGCAGCGCCAGGGTGCGCAGCTCCCGCAGCAGCTGGCAGTCCTGAAACGGGGCGCCGTTGACGACAATGGCCGGGCGGTTCTGGCCCCGGGTGGCAGTGGCCGCTGCCAGCCCACCGGCCAGCAGCACAATTCGCAAGAGAGGATTCATCGGCAAAAACGGGCGGCGGGCCAAGCGCAAGGTCCGCCGGCGGCGCTACCTCCTACGCGCGGCCCGCCCGAATGGACGGGTTTCACCCGTCGAATCTGGCCGGGATAATCCAGCTCCAAGCCGGAACCCGCTGGAACCCACGGGGAAATTTGTTATGCATGTTGCAATACTCGCCGATTTTTCGTGCCTTGTCGGAATGTTCTCATTCTCACCCCAAAGCACCACTTTATGCCCCATTTTACCCGCTACGCCGCGGCCGCAGCCTTGCTGTGGCTGGGCGCCTGCCAATCGGCCGACAAGGAGCTGAGTCAGCTGCAGCCCGAACCGGAGCTGGCCGGCGAAGCCCTCACCGCCGCTCAGCTCGATGAGCAGATCTGGACCCGCGTGCGCCAGTCCGGCAGCTACGACTGGCGCCAAGCCACCGACCACGTCGTGTGGAGCGCCCTGCAGCGCTCCGACCAGGTGCTGAGCGTGGGCTACGCCCCCGCCGGCCGCTGCGGCCAGAATGCCGCCCTGCCCGATGACGCCCGCACCGACCCGGCCTACCAGCAGGCCCGCCAGCAGGTGCTCGACCTCATCCTGGCCTCGGAGCGCGCCGCGCACCCCGAAGTGACGGCCGACAACCTCATCATCTTCCAGCAGTCGACCTTGCCTGTGCTCACGGTGCGGGTGCGCGAGCTGGCTACCGTACGGGCCCTGCGCCGCTCTGGCCTGGTGCGCTACGCCGAGCCCATGGGCTACGAGCCCTACCACCCCGACGGCTCGGCCAGCCGCACCACCGCCAGCCTGAGCAGCAGCGGCTGCGGCAACAACACCGCCACCGCCGGCCTGGTGGCCGGCTCCGACTACACCGTGCTCACGGGCGGCAGCAAGTCGTCGTGGAACCAGGCTGACACCTACCACGGCATCCGGGCGGCCTGGTCGCAGAGCACCGGCGCGGGCGTCAAGCTGGTCATCATCGACACCGGCTCGTCGGACACCCAGGAAAACCTCGGCTCGGCCTTCAACCAGGGCCTGAGCACCGGCCGCACCGTGGAGCGGCTCGTCACGCTGCCGCGCAACAGCATATTCGGCATTCCCTACGGCGCGGCCGAAACGCCCAACGACGGCTGCGGGCACGGCACCAGCATGGCCGGCGCCGCCGCCGCGCCCCGCGGCACCGACGGCGCCTCCGTGGGCATTGCCTACGGCGCCAACCTGATTACCATCCGCGCCGCTGAGGACGTGTTCATCGATGCTTCCCGCGAGGTGCAGGGCATTTCCGACGCCTACACCCTGGCCGCCAACCGCGCCGACGTGCGCATCATCTCCATGAGCATGGGCCGCGTCACCAGCTCCTCGCAGCTGGCCGATGCCATCCGCTACGCCTACGGCCGCGGCAAGCTCATCTTCTGCGCCGCCGGCACGTCCTTCGACTGGTCGGCCGGCTGGGTGGGCGTCATCTTCCCCGCCAGCATGGCCGAAGCCGTGGCCGTGACGGGCGTGAAGGACAACCTCACCACCCGCTGCGACGAGTGCCACGTCGGCTCGGACGTGGAATTTACGGTGGTGATGCAGCGCAGCAGCAACAATCTGCGCCCCCTCTCCCTGGCCATGAGCGGCGACGCGCCCAGCACCGTCGGCGGCTCCTCGGTCAGCACCGCCTCCATGGCCGCTATGGCCGCCGTGGTCTGGAGCAAGTACCCCACCGAAACGCGGGAGCAGATCAAAGCCCGCCTCGTGGCCGCCAGCTCCAACGCCACCAACCGCGACCCGAACTTTGGCTACGGCCGCGTGAACCTGGCCCGCGCAGTGGGGGCGCTGGTACAGTAGGTCCGGCTGGCCCGGCTGGCCCGACTGGCGCCGGTTTAGCGACACGAAGTGAAGCGTAACCGGTGCCGAAAATAAAGCAGGCTTTCAGCCTGCGTTGAACGTTGCGGTATCGGTCCGGCAGCTTGGCCGGGCGCTGCACGCAGGCTGAAAGCCTGCCCGAAACCAGGCACCGGTTACACTCGCTTTGCTCGCTAAACCGGCGCCAGTCACAAAAAAGCCCCGCTGAATGGTTTCAGCGGGGCTTTTTGCACTAAACAACTCTGGATATTACTGCGCCAGCTGTAGCCACTTGCGGCGCACGGTCAGCTGCTCTGGCGAGGCGTCCGGCGTCATTTCGATGCGGTAGCGGGCGGCGGTGCCGGCCAGCAACGGCACGGTCAGCTCCCGCGTCTGCCCGTCGCGCAGCACCAGCAGGCGCACCGGGCTGCCCACCGGGCGGGCGGCCAGGCTCTGGGCAATGTCGGTGGGGGGGCGCAGCCCGTCGACGGCCAGGATTTCGTCGCTCACGTTCAGGCCGCCCTGCCAGGCGCTGCCGTCGCGCAGTACGCTGCTCACCACGGGCTTACCCGAGGTGGTGCTGACGGTAGCACCGAGCGAAGCGTCCTGCCCGGCGGCCGTAACCAGGCGCAGACCGGCGTAGCCCAGCGCCCCTTCGTAGTCGAGGCGCTTGGTGCCGTACACCGACTGGCGGAAGAACTCATCAAAGCGGCGGCCGGCGACTTTGGCCACGGCGTCCTGGTATTCCTCGTCGGTGAAGCCCCGGCCTGCCTTTTTGTAGTACTGGTCGTAGAGGTAGCGCATCACGTCGTCCAGGCTTTTCTGGCCCTTGGTGGCGTTAATCACCATCAGATCCAGCACCGCCCCGATAACCTCGCCCTTGTCGTAGTAGCTGATAGTCGCGTTCGGCGAGTTTTCGTTGGGGCGGTAGTACTTGATCCACGCGTCCCAGCTGGCCTCGGCGGCCGACTGCACCTTGTTGCCGGGCGTGTTTTCGACGCGCGTGATGCCGGTGGCCAGCTGGTCGAGGTACTGCTGGGGCTTCTGGAAGCCGGCGCGCTGCACGATGAGGTTGGAGAAGTATTCGGTGCCGCCCTCGCTCAGCCAGAGCATGTGGGTGTAGTTTTCCCGGTCGTAGTCGAAGGGCCCCAGCGCGATGGGGCGGATGCGCTTCACGTTCCAGAGGTGGAAATACTCGTGCGCGGCCAGCCCAAGGATGCCCTCGTAGCCCACCGGCGTGTTGTAGGCGTTGCGCGAAATTTCCAGGGTGGTTGAAAACAGGTGCTCCAGGCCCCCGCCGCCGCGCTCCAGGTTGTGGATGATGAACAGGTAACGGTCCAGCGGATTCTGCCCCACCACTTTCTGCGCCGATTCGCACACGCGTTTGAAGTCGGCCGTGAGGCGCTGCTCATCGACGTTGGCTTGCCCGTACATGGCAATGCGGTGCGGCGTGCCGTTTACGTCGAAGCTGAGCACCTTGTGGTTGCCGATTTCAATGGGCGAGTCGGCCAGCTCGTCGTAGTTCGAGGAGAGAAACGTAAACGACGGCCCGGCCTGCGCGGCCGGCTTCAGGCTGGTCGATACTTCCTTCCAGCCCTCGAAAGGCCGCACTTCCACCTGCGCCGGCAGCTGCTTCTGGCCCTCGGGGTACATAAACACGCTGGTGCCGTTGAGGTAGCCGTGCGAGGCATCCACGAAGCTGGTGCGCACGCTCAGCTCGTTGGCGTACACCCGGTAGCGCACCGTGAAGTCCTTCTGGCCCGCGTGGGTGATGCGCCAGGTGTTCTTGTTGAGCTTGTCGACGGCCAGCTCCTTGCCGCCGGCCTGGGCCGTGAAACCCTCTACGTTCTTGGCAAACTCCCGCACCAGGTAGGAGCCCGGTGCCCACACCGGCATCTTCACGTCGGTGCTGCGGCCGGAGAAGCCGCTGAGCTGCATTTCAACTTCGAAGTAGTGCGTTTGCGGGGCCGGCATCGACAGCACGTAGCGCAGCGTGGGGGCGGCCAGCGCCGGGGCCGCGCCTAGCAGGGCCAGGGCCGCCGTAGCGCCAAGGCGGCGCCAGGTAGTAGTCAGCATGAAAAACGGTGGAGTGAGTGAAAACCGCGCGGGCGGCGTGCCGCCACTGACGGCCGCGCCGGCGCGGGGCTGCAAGGTAAGCCCGAAAAAGCCCGTTTCCGTTCCCCGCGTAACGCCCGCCGGCCCGGCTACGTTAGTCCCAGCAGCCGCCCGGCGTTCCACACCGCGCCCGGGCTGGCCCGAATTATGCGTACCGTTTGGCTCATGTTTGGAGCCCTGATGACTTTGCTGTTGGGCGTACTGGGCTGGCAGCAGCTGCGCCCCGATGCCCCCGTGCCCGCCAGCGGCGACCTGCCGCCCGTGCGCGCCGTGGTGTACCGCGCCGCCACCGCCCCCCGCCGCCACGCCTCCGCCGACCGCGCCGACCAGCTCGTGAGCTTCGCCCTGCGCCAGCTCGGCAAGGCCTACTGCTACGCCGGCACCACCCCCGAAGGCGGCTTCGACTGCTCCGGTTTCCTCACCTACGTCTACGGGCAGTTCGGCGTCGACGTGCCCCACTCCTCGGCCCTGCAGTACAAAACCGGCACCGCCGTCCCCCGCGCCGAGGCCCGCAAGGGAGACCTGATCATCTTCACCGGCACGGCCCAGGACGCCACCACGCCCGGCCACGCCGGCATCGTCATCTCCGAGCCCGGCCAGCCCCTGCGCTTCGTCCATTCCTCCTCGTCGCGGCGCGACCCGGGCGTGAAAATCAGCCAGGTCGATGGCACCGACTACGAGCGGCGCTTTTTGGGCATCCGGCGCGTGCTGTTGTAAATGGGCAAATGGCTGGTCGTTCTGACGTTGAACAGTCAACCATTTAACCATCCAGCCATTTAGCAATTCATATAAAAACAGCGAGGCCCGGCTGCCTTCACAGGTAGCCGGGCCTCTAATCCTGGGGCCATCTTACCAAGCGACCGGCCACCGGGGATACCGGTGCGGCCATCTCAGTTCAGACCTGCCGTAATGCAGGGAAACATACGCCCCCCCGCGACACTTGAGTGTTACGCGCGTTCGGCGGTGAAGCGAACGACATTACTCAGGCTTGGCAGGATGGATTTGGGACTATCAGACATTTTGTACCTCCTTTCTTTTTGGTGAAACATAACCGTCGGGGGCGCTACCAACAACTTAGGTCCGCTGGCCGGGGCTGTAGCACTCGCTACGATGACTAAAGTTATACGCCTATCGAATGGTTCAAAACAAAAAGATGCTTTTTTTCGGGCTTAGCGCTGATTCAGCAGCATATTCCTGATTATCAGCGCTATTTTTTTTAGCCGCGCCAATGGTTTTGGCGCTCCGGCAGCGGGCTTGGTACACTACTTGCCAACCGTGCGTAAACGGTCTTGTTGCGTCTTCAAGCTGGTTTTGTATATTTTCCCCACCAACCTCATTTCCTTCCCTTTTCAGCCCATGAAAAAGCTCCTCCTGTGCCTGGTGTTTCTGCTAGGTGCGCTCGGCGTGGCCTCCGCCCAAAATCTCACGCCGCTGGGCGTGTGGACCAACGGCGAGAAGAAAGCCACCTTCGAGATTTACAAGTGCGGCAACAAGCTCTGCGGCAAAATCGTGTCGTTGACGGTGCCCAACGACCCGGCCACCGGCAAGCCCAAAACCGACTCGCAGAACCCCGACCCCAAGCTGCGCAGCCGTCCGCGCCTGGGCCTGGTGTTTATGCAGGACTTCGAGTACGACGAGGCCAACAAGTGGGACGACGGGAAAATCTACGACCCGGAAAGCGGCAAGACCTACTCCTGCTACATGAAGATGCTCAACGCCAACACCATGGAAGTGAAGGGCTACATCGGTTTTTCGCTGATTGGCCGCTCGCAGACCTGGACGCGGGTGAAATAAGCGCCCCGCCTGCTAATATCCGGCTCAGCCGCCGGCTCCGTTTTGCGGGGTCGGCGGCTGTTCGTTTCCGGGTAAGCGGTTGTGCGGGGCGTTGCGTACCTTGGGCCTCCTGCCTAATGCCTCCCGCCGTGCGTTTCCTCCGTTTTCTGCTTCTGACCGTGCTGCTGACCGCCTCCCCGGCGCTGTGGGGCCAAACGGCCACGCCCGCAGCCATGCCCCTGGGCGTGTGGACCGACGAGCCCGGCGAAACCCAGGTGGAGTTTTACCGCTGCGGCGAGCAGCTGTGCGGGCGCATCGTGCAGCTGCTGCACGCCACCGATGCCGAGGGCAAGCCCCGCCTCGACGTGCACAACCCCGACCCCAGGCGCCGCAACCAGCCGCACGTGGGCCTGACCATTATCCAGGACCTGCACTACAACCGCGACGAAAACCGCTGGGACGGCGGGCAGATTTACGACCCGGATAACGGCCGCACCTACTCCTGCTACGTGCGCACGGTGGCCCCCGATCTGCTCGAAGTGAAAGGCTACATCGGTTTTGCTCTGGTGGGGCGGGCGCAGGTGTGGAAGCGGGTGCGCTGAGGCCCTGGCGGCCATAGGGCCGAAACTATTTCGGGAAATGCGTGTTTTCAGCTCATTCCGCGCACGTTTCCCACCTTGCTACAGTTTCTTCGCCGCTTGCTTAAGGGCCCGGGGCCCGACGCCGACTGGCAGCCGCTGCACCGTTCAGCGGCCGAGCTGCGGGCGTATGAGCAGTGGAAGCAACAAGCCGAATACCGTCCCTGGCTCGGCGCCTATTTCAAGGCCTATCACTACTGCAAGGCGGGCCTGCCGCCCTGCCACGGCGGCCCCCGCGTGCAGCGCCTCGAAGCCTGCGGGCAGCCCGGCGCCCTGCTGTTTTTCGACCCCGGCATCGGCGCCGCCAACTTCCAGCACCTCTTCGACCTGCTGCGCGACCGGATGCTGCCGCTGGGCTACCACCTGGCCGCTTCGGACGTGCGCACCCGCCGCCTGCCGCAGTGCACCGAAACCATTGCCAAGCACTTCCTCAAGCCCAGCCCTTCCGACTGCCCCGACACCGGCCGCTGCCAGCAGCGCTTCGGCACCGTCACCATCGATTTGATCAGCCTGAACGGCCGTCCGGGCTTTATCCGCGTGGCCTGCAACCCCATTGCCGACAGTATGTTCTGCGAGGCCTACTCCTTCGATCAGCTGATGGATGCGCTTTTTAACCAGGTGCCGCAGACGTCTGCCAGCTAATCAGTCCTCAGCCTTCGAAAACATCAAGCCCCGGCTGCCTTGTGGCAGCCGGGGCTTGCAGCGTTATAGGCACGAGGCGGCGCTACTCCTTCACGAAACACGTCCGGCCGGCCAGGGTGCCATCGGCCTGGCGCAGGCTTAGGTGGTAGAGGCCGGGCGCCAACGTCTGCACGCGCAGCTGGGTGGCAGCACCTTGCAGCGGCTGACGCAGCACCACGCGGCCGGTCAGGTCGGTGACTTCGGCGGTGGCGGCGCGCGGCGGCAGTTCGGGCAGTTGCAGCACGTCGTGGCAGGGGTTGGGGTATGCGGGCAGGGCGGCCACGGCCTGCGGGGCGCGGGCGGCCAGAATCAGGGTGTTGTCGCGGGCGGCCGTGCTGCTGTAGTCGAGCACCCACTGGTCGGGGTCCACGTCGATGCCGGCGACGGTGAGGCCGGCGGGCACGGTGCTGATGACGTCGGTGCTGGCCTGACTTTGCGTGGCGCGCAGCAGGGTCGACTGCCCGTTGGTGTAGCGCACGCGGTAGGTCACATCGGTCAGGAAAAACGGCGTGACGGTGGGCATCGACACGGTTTCGTTTACGCGCAGGTAGAGGTTGGTGCCCACCTGGTTCCAGCGCACGGCAAACGTGGGGTAGCCCTGCCCGCTGTACCACTGATCGAAGAAATACTGCAGCGAACGGCCGGCCTGCTGCTCAAACACCTGCTGCAGCTGGCGGGTGCGAGCCGTGCGGCCGCTGTAGGTGCTCTGGTAGGTGCGCAGGGCGTTGAAGAACTTGGTGTCGTCGTTGAGCAGGTAGCGCAGCATGTGGATGACGGCCGCGCCCTTCTTATAGGTCAGGCGGGAGCTGAAAATGCGGCCCACGTTGGTGGTATCGGGCACGCGCACCGAGCCGCCGGGCTGAAACTGGTCGTAGGTGTTAGTGTTGAAGTTATAGTTGTTCTGGGCCTGCATAAACGTCAGATCCAGCCACTGCCGGGGTGCTGCGGTGCCACCGAACTGCACCAGCGAGAGGTATTCGCCGTAGGACGCGAAGCCCTCGTTCAGCCAGATGTCCTCCCAGGAAGCGCAGGTCACGTTGTCGCCGAACCACTGGTGAAACAGCTCGTGGGCCGTCAGGGTGAAGCTGAAGCCGTCCTGCGTGGTCATCGTCTGGTGCTCCATGCCCCCGCCGATGGGCGCGGTGCAATGGCCGTACTTCTCGCTGGCGAAGGGGTACAGCCCCACCAGGCTGGAGTAGTTTTCGATGAAGCCCGGCGTACGGTTGATTTCGGGGAGAAAGTCGTTGAGCGCCGCTTGGTTGTAGACGTAGTTGACGATGGGAATGCGCGGGCCGCCCACGGGGTTGGCGTAGTTCACGTACTCCACGTAGGGCGCCACGGCCACCGAAATCAGATAGTAGTCAATAGGTTTGCGGGAGTGCCACTCGTAGCGGCTGCGGTTGCCGCTGAGCGGCGTCACGCGGCGCAGCACGCCGTTGGAGCCCGCCTTGTTGGGGTTGGTGGTCGTCACCCACACGGCCGAGGAGTCGGCCTTGTCGGTCAGCACTTGCTTGACGGGGAACCACTCGTGGGCGCTGAAGGGCTCGGAGAGGCTCCAGGTCACGTTCACGCCGTAGTCGGAGTCGGTGTCGAGGGCGTTGCCGATGGCGGCCGTGCCGCCGTGCGGGGCCGTGCCGCGGTAGTAGATGCGCGCCTCGAAAGTGGCGCCGGCAGCCACGGCTTGCGGCAGGGCGGCCGTCACGTCGTGGCCGGCGCGGCGCCAGCCGCCGCTGCGGCGGCGGTCCACCACCACCGAGTCGATGAAGTAGCCCCAGTTGTTGACGGCGTCGCGGTTGAACAGCTCGAAGGCCAGCGAATCGAGCGGCTGGCCCGACACGTTGCGGGCCCGGATCAGCCCCGAGCCGCTGACGTTGCGCGAGGTGTTTTCCAGGTTCAGGTCCAGCTTGTACCAGAGCACGTCGTAGCGGTCCATCTTCTGGCGGTGCCGCACCGAGGAAGTGGCCGTGCGGGCCGCCGCCCGAATGTGGGCCTGGGCGCATTTCTCGCCGCCCAGGGTCAGCTCGGCCGGGCTCAGGCGCGGAGCAGCCAGCTGCTGGGCCCGGGCCACGCCGGCTACAAACAACAGGCCCGCGGTAAACTGGTAAAAAAGTCGCATGAAAAGCGTGGAAAATGGTTCTGCGAAGAATCAAAGAAGCGCGGGCGCAGCCGGCGCCAAAACCGATCAGGAAAACGCCGCCGGCTGGCTTGATCAGCCTGATTCGGTTGTAATTTGCAAGCTACGTCGTAGGCGCCAATCTCCTGCGCGAGCGGCCCGCCGACGGGCTATTTTTCCCTTATGCCCATGCGCTTACACCTTTACCTACGTCGATTGCTGCCCCTGCTGGCCTTGCTGCTGGGCCTGCTGCGCCCGGCCCGCGCCACGCACATCGTGGGCGGCGAGCTGGACCTGCAGTACCAGAATGGCAGCGTGTACCGGCTCACGCTGAACCTCTACTTCGACGCCATCAACGGCAGCACCGGCGCCATCGACATCGATGCGACGGCCGGCATTTTTGAGAAGGGCACCAACCGCCGCATCCAGGACGTAACCCTGAACGCGGCCGGCAACAGCTTCGTGCCCTACACCAACCCCGTTTGCGCCATCGGCACGCTCAGCACCCGCAAGCTGGTGTATTCGGCCCTGCTGACCCTGCCGGAGGGCACTTACAACAGCCCCAACGGCTACTACGTGGCCGTGGAGCGCTGCTGCCGCAACGGAGTCATCAACAATATCGTGAACCCGGGCAACGCCGGGCAGACCTACTACCTGGAGTTTCCGGCCGTGGTGCGCAACGGACAGGCCTTTCGCAACTCCACGCCGCGCATCTTCCCGCCGCTGAGCGACTACGCCTGCGTGGGCGAGCTGTTTTACTTTGATTTTGGCGGGCAGGATGCCGACGGGGACTCCCTCGTTTACGACATGGTGACGCCGCTCAACGGCCACGCCAGCACCAACCAGCCCCGGCCCGCCCAGGCCAGTTCTGCTCCGTATTCTGAAGTTTCCTGGACCTCGGGCCTGAGCCGCACCAACCAGATGCCCGGCACGCCCACCCTGGGCATCGATTCGCGCTCGGGCCGCCTGACGGTGCGTCCCTCAACCCTGGGCCTCTACGTGTTTGGGGTGCGCTGCTCAGAATACCGTCGGGGCACCAAGATTGGGGAAACGCGCCGCGACTTTCAGCTGCTGGTGGTGGCCTGCCAGGCCAATCAGACGCCCCAGATGGTGGTGCGCGCCCCCGGCACCGGCACCCAGCCCTACCGCCCCGGCCGCGATACCCTGCACCTGCGGCCGGGCCAGGACCGCTGCCTGCGCCTGCGCTTCACCGACCCCGACCCCACCTCGCAGCTGCGGGTGGAGCTGCGGGCGGTGAATTTCCCGCAGGCCATGGTGCCCGCGCCCACCCTCACGCAGGGTACCGTGCACGCCCCCGGTATGCCCGACACGCTGACCTCGACGGTGTGCTTCCCGGAGTGCTTCAACTCGCACGGCCGGGTGTTTTTGCTCGACGTCATCGTGGCCGACAACGGCTGCTCGCTGCCCCGCCGCGATACAGTGCGCGTGGCTTTCACGGCCGAAGGCCCGCCCAACCAGCCGCCTTCGGTGGCCCTGGTGTCGCCGCCCACCCAATTCCCCATCACCGCCCGCGTGGGCGACTTGATAGAGTTGGACGTGGAAGGCGTCGATATCGACCTGGACGCGGTGAGCCTGGAGCTGAACGGGCGGGGTTTCACGCCGGCCTCGGTAGGGGCGCAGCTGGTGGCGGTGAGTGCGGTGCCCGGCCGCACGGTGGCCCGCCTGCGCTGGCGCGTCGATTGTAGGGCCATCACGCGGGGACTGCACGAGTTTGAGGTGGTGGCCGCGGCCTCACCCTGCCTCGACCGGCAAACCAGCCCCGTCGCGCTCATCCCGATTCAGGTGCAGTACGCCAACACGCCACCGGTCTTGACCTCAAACTTCATCAGCACCCCGATTCCGCCGGACACCATCGTCATCAAGCGCCGGCTGGGCGACACTTTCACCGCTACCCTTTCGGGCAATGACGCTGACCGCGACAACCTCACCATGACGGCCACGCCCAGCGGCTTCAGCTTGGCGGCGGCGGGCATGAGCTTCAGCGCCAATGGCACGGCGGGGTCGGCTTCCGGCTCGTTTCAGTGGGTACCCAGCTGCGAGGCGGCCAAGCTGGAGCCGATGACCGTCACGTTTTCGCTGACCGACAACACCTGCGTACCGGCCCCGCGCCAGCAGGTGGCGCGCTTCGAGGTGGAGCGGCCGGAGGCCCCGGAGTTTATCCCGGCCAACATCATCACGCCCAACAACGACCAGCGTAACGACTACTTCGCTCTGCCCACCCTGCCGCCCGACTTCTGCGAGCAACGGTTTGCATCCGTCATCATTTTCTCGCGCTGGGGCAATAAGGTATATCAGTCGCCCGACCGCAACTTCCGCTGGGACGGCCGCGGCGTGGCCGAGGGCGTGTACTACTACCTAGTGGAATACACCGACGGCCGCCGTTTCAAGGGCACCGTGACGGTGATGCCGTAGGTCAGTTGTCAGTTGTCAGTTGTCAGTTGTCAGTTGTCAGTTGTCAGTTGTCAGTTGGTCTACTGACTTGTGGTAAAAGCAGTTGACGTTAAGCGCAACTTCCTGAAAAAGCCACTCGGGCCCGGTATTGCTGCCGGGCCCGAGTGCGTTGTGAGAGTCGGTTCTGACTGGCTGAAGCGGCGGTCAGAACAGGAACAGGAAAATCGTGAACAGCACCACCCACAGCGCATCGACGAAGTGCCAGAAGATGCCGAGTAGGCGCAGTCGGACGCGCCAGTAAGGGTTGCGGATGAATACTAGGGTGCGGATTCCGTCGCGGGAGGCGCGCAGGGCGTGGCCCAGCAGCACGCCCAGAAAGATCATGCCCCCGAGCAGGTGCAGCACGTGCAGGGCGGAAATCAGATAGACGTAGGTGCCGGACGGTTCGCGGGTGAAAAACACGCCCTGATCCTGCAGCTCGCGCCAGCCCAGCACCTGCAGCCCGGCGAAGATGCAGCCGAGCAGCAACGTGGCCCCGAGGCAGCGTGCCAGCGCGGGCACCTCGTCGGTGCGGTAGAGGCGCGGGGCCTGGGCCAGCACGTAGCTGCTGATCAGGAGCACCACCGTGCTCAGCGAAAACCAGCGCGGGAACGGGTGCGGGCTGCCCACGTCGCCCTCGTGGGTGCGGGTGTAGAGATACAGCGTCACCAGGGCGGCAAACATCATCGTGACGCCGGCCAGGGTGAGGTAAAGCACCAGCTCGAGCAAGGGTAGCCGGGCCCGGTAGGCGGAGGTGGGGGTGGGGCGGCCGGCGCCTACTTTGTCCTTGCGTTCCTTATCCGAATTCATGGCCGACGGTGGGGATGCCACCGTGCCAGATAACCGCGCGCAATCCAAATAGTTGGCCGGCCAAGCAAGGTGGTGCTTCCCTCCAAGGTACGCAAAAAGGGCGCGGGTAGCCAGCGCCACCCGCGCTTTTTCCGCCCGGAAATTTTCACCCCCGGAAAAACGAACCAATCTTACCCAGCACCGCGTTTAGCGTGATTTTCGGCCCGCGCCCGGCCCCGAAAGTCACCCAGGTTTTGCCGGCCACCCGCAGATCGAGCACCAGCCCGAGGCGGCGCATCAAGTCGTTGAGCTGCTGCAGCGGGTCGGGGCCCTTGGGTCCTTTGGGCTTGCTGGGGTCCTTGGGCTTGCCGGCCCCGGTCAGCTCGTCGAGCACCTGGGCGCTGGGCAGGTTCAGGATAACGTAGGTGCCGGAGGCCGCCAGCTGAATGTCGTGGCCGTTCCAGCTGATGACGAGGCGGGCCTCCAGGTCGAGGCCGCTAGCCACCGAGGCCGGGGTTGGGGGTGGTGGGCGCGGGCAGCTGGCCGGAAGGCGGGTTTTCGCCCCGGGTGCGAATGCGCAGGGAGCCGTTCAGCCGCCAGGTAGTGGGCGAGCCGGCGGGGTTTTGCGGGTTGGGCATCTGCAGCTCCATCTGCTCGAAGGTGCAGGCCAGCTCCACGCCGCCCGAGAGTTTGGAGAGCAGGGAAGCGGCCATATCGGCCCAGTTGGCGGAGGATTGGGTGGAATCAGCCATAAAGTAGCGGCGAAAAAAGGGTTGCGAAGGCGCAAACCGGGCGCAAGAAAGCACCGCGGCCGCATTCCTCCATACGCAAGCCCGGCGCGGGCGGTACATACCCCGCGCCGGGCTTTTGCGTATGCAAGGCCGGCAGCCCCGCTGCCTACTAGTTGCCGAGCCACCTCTCCTACTATGCCGCACCTCCCCTTTCGCCTCCCCACGCTGCTTGCCACCCTGGCCTTCGCGGCCTTCGCCTGCGCCCGTTCCTCCGATTCCCCGCAGGCCCCTACGACGGCTGCTCCCGCCGGCACCCCGCCCGTCGAGGCAACGGCTTCCGCGCCGGCCCCAGCTCCGGCCAGCACCAGCAGCACCAGCCTCAGCTGCGAGCATCCCTTCGGCCTCAACGACGGCACCGAGCTGACCTACCAGCTGCTCAACGAGAAAAACAAGCCCGAGGGCCTGCAGGTGCTGAAAGTAGCCCGCATCACACCCCACGAAGCGGCGAAAAAGGCGCCAGCCTACACCGAAGTGTTGCTCAAAAGCAGCCTCTACGACGCCAACAATCGCCTGCAGCGCAACGACGAGTACGTATACCTCTGCCGCCGCGACACGGTGCTCACCGACGGCCGCCTGCTGCTCGATCCGGCCATGCTCCGCTCCTTCCGCGACCGGCGCTTCGCCTTCGAGCCGGTACACCTGGCCTGGCCCAACCAGCCCACCACCGGCGCCCTGCCTGGCGGCAAGCTCACGGTGCAGGTCAGCAGCCCCAGTGTCGACATTGCGCAGGTGGTGACCAACGTCACGGAGCGCAAAATCAGCGGGCCCGAGAGCGTGACCACGCCGGCCGGCACGTTTCAGTGCTACAAAGTGGAGGCGCGTTACGAGTACGTGACCCAGGCCCGCGCCGACATGGCCCGCCGCTCCGTCAAGCGCGTCATTGATTATTACGCGCCGGGCGTGGGCATGGTGCGCTCCGAAATGCGCGACGCCGACCGGGAGCCCGACCACGTGGCCGTGCTGCTGAAACGCACGGCCGGCACCGCGCGCTAACTGCCGCTGAATGCGTAAGTTTGGGGCGGTTTGTCCTACTCCATTTCCCGCATGAAACGCACGCTACTCGCCCTTGCGGCCGCCACGGCCCTCTTCACCGCCTGCCAGCAGCAGCAGCCGGCCGACACCGCCGCCGCCGACAAAGCCTCCGCCACCGAATCCAACGCCGAAGCGGAGGCCGAAGCCCATTCGGAAGGCCCGCAGGCCAAAACCACGGCCGCCGGCAAAATCTACGGCGCGGAGGTAACCGAGGAAGGCGCCCAGCCCATGTCGGCCCTGCCCGCCGTGCTCGGCCAGCAGGATTCGGCCAAGGTGAAGCTCATCGGTGAGGCCACCGACGTGTGCCAGGCCAAGGGCTGCTGGATGACGCTGCAGACCGCCGACGGCAAGCCGATGCGCGTGCGCTTCAAGGATTACGCCTTCTTCGTGCCCAAGGACTCCAAGGGCAAGACCGTGGTCATCGACGGCTGGGCCCACCGCGAGGAAATTTCGGTGGCCGACCAGCAGCACTACGCCAAGGACGCCGGCAAGTCAGACAAGGAAGTAGCTGCCATCACCAAGCCCCAACAGCAGCTGACCTTTATGGCCGATGGCGTGCTGATTAAAAACTGACCACGGATTTAGACGGATTTTTCGGATTACACGGATTTCGTGGACGATTCAAAACTGCGTGGTGCCACGACTCCCAAAGTCGTGGCACTATTGTTTTCACTCAGGCGGTATCAGCGCGAAAATGCCCGCCGCATCGAGCCAAACGGCCGATCCAGCACTAAACAGCTGGCTTTCAATCTGCAAAGGACCACCGCACTAAAAGTACCGGGGCTATTATTTTTAGCCGGCCGGTTCGGGGTATTTTTACCCCGCCGAACCCGGTTTCGCCCCTTGCTTTGCCTTCCATGCTCGACCTATTTGCCACCCACGACGCCCAGCGTGACGCTCAGGACAACATCCGCACCCTCACCGAGCGCCTGCACTACCTCAACCACCAGTACTACCAGAACGACGTGTCGGAGGTGACGGACCAGGAGTTCGACCAGCTGCTGCGCGAGCTGCAGGCGCTGGAAAAGCAATACCCTGAGTACGCCCTGCCCAACTCGCCCACCCAGCGCGTAGGCGGCACCATCACCAAGCAGTTCCCCACCCAGGAGCACCGCTTCCCGATGCTCAGCCTGGCCAATACCTACTCCGAAACCGACCTGCGCGAGTTCGACGAGCGGGTGCAGAAGGGCCTTGAAGGCGCCGAGTACCAGTACGTGTGCGAGCTGAAGTTCGACGGTGTGGCCATGAGCCTGCGCTACGAGCACGGCCAGCTCACCCAGGGCGTCACGCGCGGCGACGGTACCCGCGGCGACGTGGTCACGAGCAACGTGCGCACCATCAAGACCCTGCCCCTGCACCTGCGCGAGGACGCCGAGCGGGCCGCCCCGGCCGACTTCGAGGTGCGCGGCGAGATTTTCATGCCGCTGAATGTATTCAACGACCTGAACGCGGAGCGGGAGCAGAACGGCGAGGCCCTGCTGGCCAACCCACGCAACGCCGCCTCCGGCACCCTGAAGCTGCAGGACTCGGCCCAGGTGGCCGCCCGCCGCCTGCGCTTCTACGCCTACAGCTTCCTGAGCACCGGGCGCCACTTCCCCACCCACAGCGCCGCCCTGCAGGCCCTGAAGCGCTGGGGGCTGCCCGTGTCGGACACCTGGCGCCTGTGCGGAACCATCGATGAGGTGCTGGCCTTCATCCACGAGTGGGACAAGAAGCGCTTCGAGCTGCCGGTGGCTACCGACGGCATCGTCATCAAAATCGACGATTTGCGGCAGCAGGAGCTGCTGGGCTACACGGCCAAGAGCCCGCGCTGGGCTATTGCCTACAAGTACCCCGCCGAAGCCGGCCGCACCCGCCTCAACGAAATTATCTACCAGGTAGGCCGCACCGGAGCCGTCACGCCCGTGGCCCTGCTCGACCCGGTGCCGCTGGCCGGCACCGTGGTGAAGCGCGCCTCGGTGCACAACGCCAACCAGATTGCCGCCCTCGACCTGCGCCTGGGCGACCTGGTGTTCGTGGAGAAAGGCGGCGAAATCATTCCGAAAATCACCGGCGTCGACCTCTCGGCCCGCCCGGCCGACGCGGTGCCCATCGTGTACCCCACCGCCTGCCCGGCCTGCGGCACCCCGCTGGTGCGGCCCGAAGGTGAAGCCCATTTCCGCTGCCCCAACGAGCGGGGCTGCGCGCCCCAGCTCAAGAGCAAGCTGGAGCACTACGTGTCGCGCAAGGCCCTGAACATCGACGGCCTCGGCGCCGAAACCGTGGGCCGCTTCTTCGACCTGGGCCTGGTGCGCGACGCGGCCGACCTCTACGACCTGCCCCGGCGCCGCGACGAGCTGGTGAACCTGGAGCGCCTGGGCGAAAAATCGGTGCAGCGCATGTTCGCCGGCCTCGACGCCAGCAAGGAAGTGCCCTTCGACCGGGTGCTGTTCGGCCTGGGCATCCGCTACGTGGGCGAAACGGTGGCCGAAAAGCTGGCCGCCCACTACCGCAGCATCGACCCGATTCTGAACGCTTCGGTGGAGGAGCTGGCCGCCGTGCCCGAGGTGGGCGGCGTCATTGCCGAAAGCGTGACTGCCTGGGCGCAGGACGCCGCCAACCGCGAGCTGGTGGAGCGCCTGAAGGCCGCCGGGGTGCAAATGCAGCTGACCGGCGAGGCTCCGCAGCCCCTCAGCGACCGGCTCAACGGGCTCACGTTCGTGTTGTCGGGCGTGTTTGAGCAGCACTCGCGCGAGGAGCTGGAGCAGGTCATCGTGCGCAACGGCGGCAAGGTGACGGGCTCCATCAGCAAGAAGCTCAGCTACCTGGTGGCCGGCGACAAAATGGGCCCGGCCAAGCGCGAAAAAGCCACGGCCCTGAACGTCCCCATCATCGGCGAAACGGATTTGCTGGCCATGGTGACGGACGGCGGGCTGTAGGAAAATTTAATCAACTTCGGCACGTTATGCGGCGGACGCGTTGTTTACTTTGGCAGCGCGTCCGCTTTTTTTCATTCTCGCTATGAAACAGCTTCTACCCTACTGCCTGGCCCTGGTACTGGCCCTGGCTGCCACTTCAGCCCAGGCTCAGACGGCCCCCACCGTGACGCCCCCGCAGGTCCAGCAGCAGCTGGCCAAGTCCGGCGTCATCCTGCTCGACGTGCGCACGCCGGCCGAGTTTGCCGCCGGCCACCTGCGCGGCGCCCGCAACGTGAATTTCCTCTCCACCGACTTTGCCGACCAAGTAGCCAAGCTCGACCCGAACGCGACCTACGTGCTCTACTGCAAATCGGGCAACCGCGCCACCCAGGCCGGTACGCTGATGTTGCAGAACGGCTTCCGGAACGTGGTCAACGCCGGCGGCTTCGAGGCCCTGAAGGCCGGCGGGCTGGCGGCGGAGTAAGTACCAGCCACGTGGCCCTGGTTTTCACTCCCGACCGCTGGACCGGCAACCAGTGGGCCAGCATTGAAATCGACCCTGCTGAGCACCACTACCAAGTGTTTTTGCCACTACTACAGTACTTGGCTACCACCTATGGATTTGAGGTGCCCGTCACCTGCCCCATGCTCGACGGCTACGCGGCCGATTTCTGCCTAAACGGCTCCGAAGGCACGCTGTTTCTTGATAACTGGGGCATGTCCCTGGCCTTCGAGCACGAACCGGTGCGTGACCTGGTGCTGACTCAGCTGCAAGCCCTGCCCGCCGATTTCTTCCTAACCTGACAGCCCGCAGATGCCAAGCGCCAAAGCTCCGGTAGCACTAGCCGTCATTGCGAGCGAAGCGAAGCAACCGCAGGAAGGCGTAGCCAATCCTTCCTCTAGTAGCACAAACGGCCCACTTGGCAGCAACCGAAAACAGCCCCGCCCGAAACCAGCAACTGTGGTTTCGGACGGGGCTGTTTTTACTCAGTCAACTTTCGGTCCGAAGGTATTGTCGCGGCGGCACGATGGCCAGGACCGATTGGTTCGCGTTGCTCGCAATGACAGCGGGGTGAACCGCCGCTTGCACTCTGTTTACTTGCCGTCGAAGCTGTTGACGATGCTGTTGTGCAGAGTCTTAGGGCTCCAGTAGCCCGAGGCGATGATGCGGCGGATGGTGAACAGCGGGTCCTGCTGGTCGCGCTTCTCGGCCAGCACGAAGGCGGCCACCATGCCGCGCTGCTTGAGCTGCGGAATGGCCTCGGGGTTCCACAGGCCGAAGGGGTAGGCAAAGTACTTGATGTCCTTGCCGGTAATTTCCTCCAGGGTCTTGGTGGGCTTCTCAATCTGCGTCACCCAGTCCTGGCCCTGGTATTTCTTCACGTTGTGGTGGTCCCAGGTGTGCGAGCCGATGACGTTGCCCTCATCCGACAGCTGCTTCACCTGGGCTTTGCTCATGTAGTTGGGGCGCCCCAGCGACACGGTCATTACGAAGTACACGGCCTTGTAACCGTATTTCTCCAGTGTGGGGCGGGCCACCGTGAACTGGTCGAGGTCGGTGTCGTCGAAGGTGAGCATCACCGGCTTGCTGGGCAGTTTGGCGCCGGTCGTGAGGTAGGCGTAAAGCTGATCCGGCAGGATGGTGTGGTAGCCCGAGTCGGCCAGCATCTTGATCTGGGCCTTGAACTGCTCCACCGGCACGATGTAGTCCTTGGCGCCTTTCGAGTCCTTGGCGCGCCAGTCGCGGATCTGGTGGTAGCACAGGATGGGCACCTGCGGACGGGCTAGGATGGCGGCGGCATTGCCCACGGCCGAAGCCGGGATGGTGCTCGGGTCGGGGGCCGAGGTGGTGGCATCGGCCGGGGTGGCGGCTTTTTCCTCGGCGGCCGTCACGGCCGCGCCCGACATGGCTTCGGCGGCAGCGGCGGGGTTTTCACCTTCGGAAGCCGAAGCTTTTTCGGTGTTGCAGGACGACACGGCGAGGCCGGCAGCCAGGGCGGCGGTGCCCAGCAGAAGAGAGGTGAAGCGTTGGGACATGCGGGGGAAAGGGGCGGCCAGCGCGGCCTGAGGGAGTATTTCGGGATGTAGAGACCGGCCAAACATCAGTCGAACGTCATGTCGAGCTTGTCGAGACATCTCGCTTGATAGTAATTCTAATCGTTGAGCTTACTACCTGGCGTCAGCACGCGAGATTCCTCGGCTTCGCTCGGAATGACGTTCAACGTACGCCTTCGTACCTTCGCGCGGCCGGTTGTTCCCACAAAACTAACGGATTCGGCCCCTCATGCACAAACTTGATTCCCGTCTTCCCGCGCTGCACGGCACCGGCGTGGCGTTGGTTACGCCCTTCTCCCCCACCGATTTCGCCGTCGATTACCCCGCCCTGCGCCGTTTGCTCGATTTTGTCATCGACGGCGGGGTGGAATATATCGTCATCAACGGCACCACGGCCGAGTCGCCGACCACCACCACGGCGGAAAAGGCCGAAATCCTGCGCGTGGCCAAGGAGCACGTGGCCGGCCGCGTACCGCTGGTCTACGGCATCGGCGGCAACGACACGGTGGCCGTGGAGCGCACCATCCGGGAAACCGACCTCAACGGCGTTACGGCCATTCTCTCCGCCTCACCTTACTACAACAAGCCCACCCAGCGCGGCATCGTGGCCCACTACCAGCGCCTGGCCGACGCGGCCCCGGTGCCGGTAATCCTCTACAACGTGCCCGGCCGCACCGCCTCCAACATCACCGCCGAAACCACCCTCACGCTGGCCCAGCACCCGAACATTATCGGCATCAAGGAAGCCAGCGGCAACGTGGAGCAGTGCCTGCAAATAGCTGCCGGCAAGCCCGCGAACTTCCTGCTCATCTCGGGCGACGACATGCTCACCACCCCGCTCATCAGCTTCGGCGGCGTGGGCATCATCTCGGTGCTGGCCAACGCCTTCCCGCGCAAGTTCTCCGACATGACCCGCCACGCCCTCTCGGGCGACTACACCGCAGCGTCCAAACTGCTGTTTGAGCTGCTGCCGCTGAACCCGCTGATGTACGAGGAGGCCAACCCCGTGGGCGTAAAGGCCGCGCTGGAGCTGCTGGGCGTGATTCCCGGCGTCGTACGCCTGCCCCTGCTGGAGGCGTCGGAAGGGCTGACGGCACGCATCAAGGCGCTGCTGTAGCCTGGTGCTGCCTCGTGAGCGACGGCACAAATGGCCGTCATTGCGAGCGAAGCGCAGCAATCGGTCCTGGCCAACGTACCGCCGCGACAATCCCTGCTGACCGAAAGTCGACTGAATAAAAACAGGAGCGCCCGAAACTGCATCTGCAGTTTCGGGCGCTCCTGTTTTCGGTTTCTGCCAGTTGTGACGACGGTGCTACTGGAGGAAGGATTGCTTCGTCGTGCCTCCTCGCAATGACCGTGAATGCCGCCGCTGCCCTTACCACCCACTCGCCAGCACATCTGCTACGTGCAGAGTGCGCAACGGCAGCTTTTCCTTGCGGATGTAGGCGTCCAGGTGCATCAGGCAGCTGGTGTCGGTGCTGACGAGGTACTCGGCGCCGGTGGCCAGGGCGTGCTCCACTTTCTGCTGGGCCATGGCCACCGAAATCGGCTCGAACTTCACGGCGAAAGTGCCGCCGAAGCCGCAGCAGGTTTCGGTTTCGGCCATTTCCAGGCGCTCCAGGCCGGCTACGGAGTCGAGCAGCTGGCGCGGCTCCTCGCGGATCTGACACTCGCGCAGGGCCGAGCAGGAGTCGTGGTAGGTGTACTTGCCCGCGAGCCTGGCCCCCGGGATTTCCGTCACGCCCAGCACGCCCACCAGAAACTCGGTAAACTCAAATACCCGGCGCTGAATGGCCGGAAACTCCGCGCAGCGCGGGGAGTCTTCCAGCAGCTCGCCGTAGTGGTTGCGCACCATGCCCACGCAGGAGGCCGAGGGCCCCACCACGTACCGCTCGGCCGGGCCGGCAAAGTCGGTGAGGAATTTCTCGGCTACCTGCTGGCTTTCCTGGCGGTAGCCGGCGTTGTAGGCGGGCTGCCCGCAGCAGGTCTGGGCGGGGTTGTAGTTCACCTGGCAGCCGACGGCCTCCAGCACCTTTACCATGTTCATGGCGGTGTCGGGGAAGAGCTGATCGACGAAACAGGGAATGAAAAGGTCAACGAGGGCGGCGGGCATGAATGAGGAAGTCAGGAATGGGGAAGCAGAGCGCGGCGAGCGGTCAGACCTCGGCGCAGCGCCCAGGTGCTCAGAAGCGCCAATGTCAGCATTGCCGCACAGCCCAGCCGGTGCAAGATAAGCTGCGCCCGGGCACTGATCAGGATCTGCCCGTCGGCTTCCAGTTGGTACAAGAATGGGTGAACATCTGCGGAATCGAAATAGGCGGTAATCCGTGTCGCCCGCTGCAGCTGCTCAACAAGGGCCTGGGCTTTCACCTGCGTAGCTCGCGAATTACGACCAAAATTGTAGCGCAACGGCTCGGCGGTGGAGCGTAGCTGCAAGTAAAGGAGCAAGGAGGCCCGACTGCCGGAGGCGGTGGGCTGCAGCGTCAGATGCTCCACCGGCCCGGTAGCCTGCGTCAGTTGGCCTAGTGTCCGGCTGCCCCGATACCCCAGCAGCCCCGCCAGGGCCAGCAGCAGCGGAATCAGTAGGCCTACCGCAAACAAACGGCCGGATTGGTGCATGGTTGACGAATATCAGTGCCCGGCAAACACCGCCGCGCTCATGCGCTGCGCCTCGCGCAGCGCGGCCAGATCCAGACCCGTCGGCACGCCCTGCTCCTGCAGGTACTGCACCAGGTTTTCGGTGGCCATGTTGCCGGTCAGCTCATCGGCCGCCATGGGGCAGCCTCCAATGCCGCCCAGGGCGCCGTCGAAGCGGCGGCAGCCGGCGCTGTAGGCGGCTTCCACCTTCTCGCGCCAGCTCTGCGGGGTGGTGTGCAGGTGGGCGCCGAACTCGATGTGGGGAAAGGCGGCCGTCAGCTCCCGGAAGGGCGGAATGATGGTTTCGGGGGTGGAGGCGCCGATGGTGTCGGACAACGCCACGATGCGGATGCCCAGCGCGTCGAGCTTCTGGGTGAACTGGCCGAGCACTTCGGGGTTCCACGGGTCGCCGTAGGGGTTGCCGAAGCCCATCGAGAGGTACACGACCAGCTCCTTGCCGCGCTGCTCACAGAGGTTCTGCATCTGGGCCACTTCGGCCAAGGCTTCAGCTATGCTCTTGTTGGTGTTGCGCTGCTGAAACGTCTCCGACACCGACAGCGGGAAGCCCAGGTACTGGATTTCGGGGTAGCCCGCGGCCGTTTCGGCCCCGCGCAGGTTGGCCACGATGGCCAGCAGTTTGGTTTTGGTCTGGCTCAGATTCAGCCCGGCCAGCACCTCGGCCGTGTCGCGCAGCTGCGGAATGGCCTTGGGCGAGACGAACGAGCCGAAGTCCAGCGTGTCGAAACCCACCCGCAGCAGTTGGTTGAGGTAGGCGGTTTTGGTGGCGGTGGGGATGAAGTCCGGCCAGCCTTGCATGGCGTCGCGGGGGCACTCGATGAGTTTCATGGGCGGGGAGCAGCTGGTGGGAATGGGCCGTAAAGGTAGCGGCCCCACCGACAACCGCTCGGCCCCGCCCGCGGTTGGCGCCGGGCCGCCGCAGGCTTAGCGTACCACCCCGAAACGCCCGCCCGGCGCGTCGAGAATGATGGTGCGGCCGGCGAAGGGCTCGTTGCCAAGCATACCGGCCAGACCCGATACGCGCGTCAGCATTTCCTGCATCAGGGTCATGCCCGTCATGTAGCTCACCGTGCCCAGCGGCAGCTCGGTGGCGCCCAGGCGCAGGGCCGCCGCGGTGGGGGCAGTGTAAGTGGTGAGCATTTTGCCCCAGGAATTCACCGCCTTGGTGCGCACGGGCGCGGCGGGCCGGATCAGCTCCTGCCAGCGGCTTTGGCTGGTGAGCAGGGCAAAGGCGCTGCTGCCGCTGTCGAACATCAGCGGGCCTGACTGGCCGGGCAGCTCGGCGCTGAGCATCACGCGGCGGCCCTTCAGCTCCAGGGGCACGAAGTCGGCCCGGCGGGCCAGGCTGTCGGGCGTGGCGGCGTAGAGGCTGAAGCGCTGGCGGGGGTAGTCGATGACGAGCACGCGGCCCTCCAGCACGTCGGCGCCGAGCGTGCCGATGACGAAGGGCGCGGCGGTATCAGCCGGCAGCGCGTGGGCGCCGTAGTTCAGCACCGGGGCGCGGCGCACCCGCAGCTCGGCCCCGCCCAGGCTGAATTGCACGTCGTGGACGGTATCGGCCTGCGGTACCAGGGCCGGGCCGGCGGCGGGATATTGGGCGCGCAATGCCGCCAGCGGGTGGGCGTAGAACACGGTATACGGCGCGCCGGTATCGAACTGCAGGTAGCAGGTGCGGGCGCAGCCGGGCACCCGTACGGGCACCAGCTGGTGGGCATGGGCCACCGCCGGTCGGGCGCTGCTATCAGCCTGCCACGCGAAGCGGCCACTGGCCGGCAGCCCGGCAACGCGGAGCTGATTGGCCGGCGGGGCAAACTTGCGCTGCATGTAGAAGTAGCCGCCGACGCCGCCCAGCACGAGCAGCAGCAGGACGGACAGCAGGATTGTGGCGAGGGTTTTCATGGGGCCGGGAGTTGGGCTGGAAGACTGGGTCAAACCTACCCGTCTGCCGCGCCCGGCCCTGCGTCATTTACCCGTCATTTTACCGCCATTTCAGCTAACCATTTGACCGGTATTCGATTAACTATAGCCGAATTGGATAAATATCCAGCCGACCACGTCGCAGCCGCAGCGCCTCGTAGCCCACCACCAGCACGTTGAGCACGTACGACACGATGAATACACCCAGAAACGTGCCCGGCAGCTTGGCCTGAAAATACCTGGCCGCCACCCAGTGCGCCAGCACCAGCAGCAGGTAGGTCAGGGTAGTACTGACCTGCCACAAAATCTGAAAGCCGAGCACCCGCCGCCCGACCTCCGCCGCGTGCTCCACCTCGTGGCGCCGGGCCCGCCAGAGCCGTAGCGGGAGCACGATGTTGAGCAAGGGCAGCAGCAGAAAGCTTAGCGCGCTCAGGTTGAGCAGCTGCAGAAACTGCGGGTCGGGGCGCAGGACCGGAGTGGGCGCCGCCGGGTACGGCAGGGGCTGCGGATGGGTCACCTCGCCCTCCACAGCGGGCCGCCGCGCGGGCAGCGGGGCCAGGGTTGGCGCTTCAATGAACTGCTGCGACGGTTCGGCTTCGGGCAGCGCGGCGGCCCCGGCGGCCGGGACTTCCGGGGCCGCGGGCATTGCGGCGGGCGCGTCCCGAAACGCCTCCAGCGTCACGCCCAGGGCGGCGGCCAGGGCCTGCAGGGTGTGGCCCCGCGGCACGGTGTCGCCCTGCTCCACCCGCTGAATGGTGCGCAGGCTCACGCCCGATTGCTCGGCCAGCATTTCCTGGGACAAGCCCCGGCTTTTACGGATAGTCAGAATACGGTCGGCGGAAAACATACGGGTAGCACGCGAAGCAAAGCGCCAATATTACCGCTTCCGCCCGGTTTTCGGCCCGGCCGATTTGCCCGCGGCTGCGCCCCGCCGCCGGCCAGTCCATTGCTCTTGGGAACGTTCCTACCAGACTTGAGACGGTTCCTACCGGACTTGGCATGATTCCTAGTGAACCTGGTGCGCTTCCTACCGCTCCCGGTAGTCTGTTAGTTGCTCACGGAAACGTATCGGAAGCAATTGGGAACGTGTCAGAAGCTCGCGGGGAAATGTCGAAAGGGCCCGGGAACGTGTCGGATGCGCCCGGGCAACTGTTGAACGGACGCGAGGACGCGGCAAAAGGATGCGGGAGTGTATCGAAGGGCCGCAGCGCACCAAACGAAGCCGCTGAATCCGCGCCACCGGCGACTTAACCCCGCTATCAACGGTCCGAACGAAGCCCGGCCGTATGGTGTTCTGCCCCTACCTATGCACCAACCGATGACGACGCGCCGGCCGCTGGGCTGGCTTCTCCCCTGCTTTCTGTTATCCTTCTTCCTGATTGGCTGCGGCAAGCAGCAGACGCTGCAGGGCATCTTTAGCCAGCCGCGCACTCCGCACGAGGCCTACGCCCGCCAGCTGCATCAGGCCGGCCTCGACCAGACCGCGCTGGGTCGCGACTGGCTGGCCGCCGCTGACCGTGCCTTGCGGGACTCGCTGGTGGTGACGCTGCCCTTCCGCGAAACCGGCCTCTTCCGGGCCGATGCCGCCTTTGCCGCCTCTTACCGCTATCCCGTGCGCGCGGGCGAGAAAATCAACATCACCCTGACCGTGGAGCCGGCCTCGGCCGACGTGCGCGTGTTCGTTGATGCCTTCGAGCTGGACCCGGCCAATAGTCGGCTGCGCGCCCTGGCCTCGGCCGATACCGCCGCCCGCACGTTCAGCTACGTGGCCCCCGACGACCGGCAGCACCTGCTGCGGGTGCAGCCCGAGCTGCTGCGCCCCGGCCGCTTCACCATCCGCATTCAGCGCGCCCCCTCGCTGGCCTTCCCGGTGCAGGGCAAGAGCGACGCGGCCGCCGGCTCCTTCTGGGGCGCCGACCGCGACAACGGCACCCGCCGCCACGAGGGCATCGACATCTTTGCCGCGAAGGGCACGCCCGTGGTGGCCGCCGCGCCCGGCATGGTCACGCGCGTGGGCGACACGCCCCGGGGCGGGCTGGTAGTGTGGCTGGCCGATACCCAGGGGCAGCATTTGTACTACGCGCACCTCTCGCGGCAGCTGGTGCAGCCCGGGCAGTTGGTGAAAGTGGGCGACACGCTGGGCCTGGTGGGCAACACCGGCAACGCCCGCACCACCCCGCCGCACCTGCACTTCGGCATCTACCGCGGCGGCCGCGGCCCCGTCGCCCCCTACCCCTTCGTGCGCCGCGCCGATAAGGAGCCGGCCGCCCCGCGCACCCCGGCCGAACGCCTGGGCCAGTGGGTGCGCCTAACCGGCAGCCGTACGGCCCTGCAGTCCGCCCCGGTGGCGCTGAAAACCAAAGCCGCCGCCCTGCCCAAAAACGCCCCGCTGCTGGTGATGGGCGCCACCGCCGACTGGCTGCGCGTGCAAACGCCTGCTGGCCGCCTGGGCTACGTGCCCGCCAAAGCCGTAGCCACCGAGGCTCTGCGCCGCCAGTCCCTGCCCGCCCCCGCCGACCTGCTCAGCCTGCCCGCCGCCACCGCCGCCCCGCTGGATACGTTGCCGGCCAACAGCCGCGTGGCCGTGCTGGGCGAGTGGAGCGGCTACCAGCTGGTACGCAACGCCACCGGCCGCGTGGGCTGGCTGCGGATTGGGTAAAATGGTAAAATGGTAAAATGGCGTACTGCTAATCTGCTCCTGGGTTACAATAAAAGGGCCTTTCCTGCGCAGGAAAGGCCCTTTTATCGATGCAAGTAGGTAGCCGGGTAGTGAAAGGGGCCGTCAGAACGACAATCACCATTTCACCATCTCACAATTTCACCACCTAGTCCGCTACGATGACGGCTTTGTTGAGCTTTTTGGCGTAGGCAATGCGCTTTTCGCGGCCCGAAGCATCGACGTAATCAAAGCCTACGGCGCGGCCTTCGGCTTGTACGGCACTCCAGCCTTCGGGGTCGGCACCCTCGGGGGCGGTGGTGGCGGTGCGCGGAATAGCGGGCGAAGTGAATTTGTCGTCGGCGAAGAAGCTATTCATGCCTTGCAGAATGGCCAGCTCGCGGCTGCGCACCGAGGAAGCCTGCGGGTCGTCCTGCATGGCGCGTTCATCGATGAGGGCCTTGGCCGGAATGACCTCGTTGCGCAGGGTGTCGCCTTTGGCGGAGATGATCAGGAAACGGGCGTTGGCGTCGATGATTTTCGGGCCTTGCAGCAGCAGCACGAACTTGTCCTTGCTACCGCGGTCGGAAAACGCGTGCTGGGTTTGCACGGTGCGCAGCACGGTGCGGCTGGTGAGGCGGCTGCGCTCGGCCTCGGGCTTGGGCGTGTACACGCGTTCGGGGTTACTCGACGTGCCTACTTCGCGGTCGGTCGTCACGCACGACGACTGGGCCAGCAGAAGCAGCAGCGCAGCGGGGAGCAATAGGTGTTTCATTGGAATGGTGAAGTCAGGGGAAGTACGCCGTATACGCAGGCGGCAGCGGCGACGGGCAATGAACTGCGAATATTGCAGCTGGAGGATGTTGTTTTGCCCGGTACGCAAGGATATTGTCGTGGTTGCGTCGCGCCGGCTCAGAGCACGCCGATTTCCAGGCCCACCGTCCAGCGCGGCAGCTCGGGGTAGAGGCCGGCCGCCGGGCCCCGGAACGTGTCGCTGAGGCGGTAGCGGGCGGTGAGGACCAGGCGCTGACTGCCCAGGCGGGCGCCGGCACCGTAGGCCCAGCGACGCAGGTAAGGCAGGCCTGTTTCGGTGGTTTTCACGCGTTTGGCGCGGGCGCTGTTGGGCTCGTCCTCAGTGTGATGGGCGGTAGCCGCTACCCAGCCGCCCCAGCCGCTCACGTCGAGGTAGCGCCCCACGGTATTGCCCTGCCGGCCGAAGCGCAGCCGGGCCCAGCCTTCCAGGTCGCCGCGGTGCAGGGCCAGGGCCTCGCGGTGGTGCAGCGCGGCATCGGGCAGCACTTTATCGGCGTGCTGGGCCAGGGCGTAGCGCAGGTACACGTAGCGCGCATCCGCCCCGATGGCCAGCACCGGCGTCAGGCGCAGCTTTTCGCGCAGGCCCAGCACCATTTCGGCCGAGGACCAGGGCCGTAGGTCGGCCCCGGGGCCGGCGGGCTGGCCCAGCACGGGCATGTAGGCCAGGTAGAGGTGGCGAAAGTGGCGCCGGTGCGGGCCGTAGGTCTGCCGGGCCGTGTCGGCGGCCACGTCGGTGCTGAGCAGGGCGCGCTGGGCCCGGGCCGGCGTGGCCGCCAGCAGCAGCGCGGCCAGCGTCGAGGCCAGCACCAGGCTGGGCAGCCCGTAGCGCCCGCCCTCCGTCCGGCCAGGATTTACCGGGCGCGTTTCCAAGGCCGTTGCACTGCCCGCCGTTGCCGTCATTGGCTTCCGACTACTGACTACCCAATACGGGCTACTGATTACCAAATACTGCATACCACGCTAGGGCAAGGGTTTTTCGGCCGTGTAGCCCCGGTAATGCACCCGCAGCACGTCGCCGGGCTGCCAGCTGCCGGCGGGCAGGCGCAGCACCGCCCGCTGCGACACCTCCAGCACTTCGTAGCGGCGCAGGCGGCCGCGGGCATCGGCCAGGTGCCAGTAGCAGTAATCGGGGTACGGCAGCGGGAGCGGCAGGCCAGGCGCCGGCGAGGGCGTGGGCCGCACCGGGGAGCTTCGCTCGCGGCCGGCGCGGGGCACCTGGGGGGCATTACGGCTGCTTTCGGCCAGGGCACCCACCGCCGCCACCGAGTCGGTGAACAGCGGCAGCGGCTGCAGGGCCAGCGTGGCTTCGGGCCGGATGACGACCTGCACCGCATTGGCCGCCACCACGATGTCGAGCGTGGGCACGGCCGGGGCGGGCGTGGCGGGGCGCAGGCAGCGGCTGGCCTGGGGCAGGCCGTAGCCGTGGGCGTAGTCGAAATACGGGTAGAGCGTGGCCGAGTGCTCCAGCAGGTGAAACAGCTCCATGGCCTTCAGCTCGCGGCGCTGCTGCCACACGCAGGCGGCCAGCCCGGCTACCAGCGGCGAGGCGAAGGACGTGCCTTCCAGCTCCTGCACGTCGCCGCCGGGCGCGGCCGTCATCACCACCCCGAAGGCCGTGACGTTGGGCTTCAGGCGGCCACCCACGGCGGGGCCGCAGGAGCTGAAGTCGGTGGTGAGCCAGGTGTCGGGGTCGAGGGCGCCCACGGCCAGCACCGAGTCGGCGTCGGCGGGCGTGCCGATGAGGCGCCACCGGTCGTCGTCGCCGTCGTTGCCGGCGGCGCATACCACCAGCATGCCCTTGCGGGCGGCCAGGTTGGCGGCGCGGGCCACCAGGCTGGTGCGCCCGTTCATCTGCTCGCGGAAGTAGCGCGTATCGGTGTAGCCCAGCGAGGAGTTGATGATGTCGGCCCCGAGGCGGTCGGCCCACTCGGCAGCGGCCAGCCAGGCTTCCTCCTCGGCGAAGGATTCGCGGCGCAATGCCTCGGTGCGGGCCAGCAGGTATTCGGCCTGCGGGGCCAGGCCCAGCGGAATACCCTCGGAAAGCCGGCCGGCTAGGCAGGCCAGCACCTCGGTGCCGTGCGAGCCGCCGTGCAGCGCATCGGGGCGGTGGCGCATAAAGTCCTGGGTGGCCACGATGCGCTTCTCGCGCCACAGGTGCCTCAGGGCCGGGTGCTCATCGGCCCCGCTGAAGCCCACGTCGAGCACGGCAATGCGCAGGCCGCGGCCGTCGAGGCCCTGGCGGCGCAGCAGCTCGCCGCCGAGGGTGCGCGTCTGGCGCTGGGCCAGCTGGCGTTCCTGGGAGGTCAGGTGCGGGGTGCTGTCGGGCGCGGCGGCGCGGCGTAAGGCGGCCCGGGCGAAATCAGCCGATTGCCCGGAGCGCGCCGCGCCATGGCGGGCAGGCTGCAGCGGGCGCGCGGGCATGGCCTCCACGGCGCGCACGCCGGGCAGCTGGCGCAGAATAGCAACCTGAGCGGGCGTGGCCCGGCAGGCCACGGCGTTGAACCAGCGGCTGGTCCCAGTCACCGAATCGACGGCGGCCCGCACCTGGCCCAGGTAATCGGGGCGCAGCGGGAAGTCGGAAGTATCGGCGGCGGGCAGGTGCTGGCGGCGACGGCGGGCCCGGGCCTGCGGGCTGAAGTAAGCCGCCGGCTCGAAGTGGACGCCGTGCTTGTCGCGCAGAAACACCCAGTACTTCGCTGATGACGCGGCCGGGGACGGCGCGCCGGGCGGGCACGCCGCCCGCGGGGCGGCGGCCGGGCGCAGCGGCTGGGCGGCCAGGGCCAGTAAACCAGCGAAAATCAGGCGAAAGAGCACCGGGTGGGGGAAAAGAGAAACGGGGCCGAAAATACGGGGGAAATAGCCGCGCTGCTAACCGCTGGCCGCCCCGGGCCAAAACTTCCGCCTCAGCGGCTGCGTAACCCGCCCCAGGCGACGCCCCGCCGCGGGCCCCGCTCCTCCCCTTTCCTACTCCCACACCATGATGCAATTTCCCGTTTCGCGCCGCCTGGCGGCCGCTTCGCTGCTGGCCGTGGCCCTGGTGGCCCCCGGCTGCGTGTCGCAGAAAAAATATACCGCCCTGCAAAGTCAGAACAGCGAGCTAACCAAGTCGCGCGACCAGCTGCAGGTGGAGAAAACCGCCCTGCAGCAGGACAAGGCCCGCACCGAAGAAGAGCTGCGCCAGCGCCTGGCTTCGCGCAGCCAGCAGGTCAACCAGCTCAACCAAAACCTGAGCGGGGCCGAAGCGCAGAACACCCAGCTCTCGGCCGACCTCAAGGACCGGGAGCAGCGCCTGGCCGATCTGCAGAAGAAGCTGGCCGAGAAAGACGCCGCCGTGCAGAACCTGCGCAAGCGCGTGGCCGACGCCCTACTGGGCTTCAACGCCCAGGACCTGCAGGTGAACCTAAAGAATGGCAAGGTGTACGTGTCCCTGTCGGAGCAGCTGCTGTTCAAGTCGGGCTCGACCAAGGTGGACCCGCGCGGGCAGGACGCGCTGCGCAAGCTGGCCACCGCCCTCAAGGGCAATCAGGACGTGAACGTGCTGGTGGAAGGCCACACCGACAACGTGCCCATCACCAAGGGCACCGCCGGCATGCGCGACAACTGGGACCTGTCGGTGCTGCGCGCCACCGAAATTACCCGCCTGCTCACCGAGGCCGGTATGGCGCCCGGGCAGGTGACGCCCTCGGGCCGCGCGGAGTACGTGCCGGTGGCCCAGAACGATTCGCCGCAGAACAAGGCCCTGAACCGCCGCACCGAAATCATCCTCACGCCCAAGCTCGACGAGCTGTTTCAGCTGCTGGAGCAGAACTAAGAGTTGTGGGCCAGCGGCGAACAGGCCGTCCAGCTGCCTGTTAGGGCCGGTTTACTGCTTGAGCACCACCATAGACCAGGCAGCGCAGCCATCCGTCCGTAGGCGACGCCCCTGGACGCCCCGGGCTTGATAGTTAGCAGGGGCTTCTCTTTTGCTGTGGCCCCAGGCAAACCAACTGTGGAAAACGAACCAGCCCACCGGCGAGCCAGCTCACCGGTGGGCTGGTTCATTTCCCGGCGGGCCTGTGTGCGCCAGCGTCTGCTGCTGGTCAGGCCCTGCCCGCTCAGGAGTATCCGCCACCTGCACGTAGATTTATCATCTTTGCTTCCGCGCTGCTCCGTGTATTCCCGCCACTTGTACCATGCCTGCCACGTCCGTCCCTCTCCCGCTTAGAGCCCTGCCCGCCGACGACCTGCTGGGCGACCTGCTGGCGGTATCGATGACCGGCGTCATTTACTACACACCCATCTACGACCCGGCCGGCTCGGGCGAGATTGTGGACTTTCGCTTCGAGTACCTCAACCCCACGGCGCAGCGCATGATGAGCATGCCCGAGGTGCCTACCGTGACGCACAACGAGCAGTGGCCCCACAGCATCGCCCACGGCACTTTCGCGTTTCACGTCGATGCCTACGTGAGCGGGGAGCCCCGCGAGTACAACATTAACTACCAGGCCGACGGCTACGACAACTACTACCGCCTGGCCGCCCGCCGCTCCGGCGACGGGCTGTGGGTGAGCTTCACCGACACGGCCGACCAGCCCCGCTCGCCCGTGGAAGTGGCGCTACGCGAAAGTCAGGCCCGCGAAAAGGCCGCCCGCGCCGAAGCCGAAATCCAGCGCCAGCGCTTCTACGAGGTGCTGATGCAGCTGCCCGCCCACGTGGCCGTGCACGAGGGGCCCGAGCAGGTATTCACGTTCGTCAACCCTGGCTACCAGCGCATTGCCAACGGGCGCGACCTGCTGGGGCAGCCGATTCGCACGGTCTGGCCCGAGCTGGCCGGCCACGGCATCCTCGATATCCTCGAACGCGTGTACCAGACCGGCGAAACGTTCAGCGCGGCCGGCATGCCGGTTCAGGCCGATTTCACGCGCACCGGGCAGCTGGAGCAGGTGTATTACGACTTCTTTTTCCTGGCCCTGCGCGACGCCCAGGGGCAGGTCACGGGGGTGCTCAACTTCTCCTACGACGTGAGCAGCGCTGTGCGGGCCCGCCAGCAGGTCGAGCAGCTGAATCAGGAGCTGGAAACGCGGGTGCAGGAGCGCACGGCCGCCCTGCAGGAAAGCGAATCCCGCTTCCGCATCATGGCCGACGCGGCGCCCAACCAGGTGTGGGCCGTCAATCCGGATTCCACCATCCGCTACGCCAACCAGGCTTTCCTAGACTTTGTGGGGGTGAGCCTGGAGCAGTACGTGGCCACGGGCTGGTCGGCCTACCTGCCGGCCGAGGAGCTGGAGCTGGCCCAGGCCACGCTGGAAACAGCCATTCGCACCCGCACGCTGTACGTGCTGGAGCACCGCATGCGCCGCCACGACGGGCAGTACCGCTGGCTGCTGGCCCAGGGCGCGCCCAGCTTTTATGCCAACGGGGAGCTGTACGGCTACGTGGGCTCGGCCATCGACATCACCGAGCTGAAGCAGGCCAACGAGCAGCTGCGGCGCACCAACGTGGACTTGGACAACTTCATTTACACGGCCTCCCACGACCTGAAGCAGCCGATTGCCAATATCGAGGGCCTGCTGCACGCCGTGCAGCACGAGTTGCCCCCGCAGTGCCGGGTTGGGGAAGTACCGCACATGCTGGAGCTGATGCAGGCCGCCATTGAGCGTTTTGGCCGCACTATCGGCCACCTGACGGAAATTTCGCGCCTGCAGCAGGAGCACAACCAGCCCGCTTCGCACGTCTTGCTGGCCCAAGTGGTACACGAGGTCGAACTTGATCTGGCCCCGCTGGTGGCGCGGACCGGGGCCCGGGTGGAGGCTCGCATTCCGGCGGACGTTACCCTGAACTTCTCGGAAAAAAACCTGCGCTCCGTCGTGTACAACCTGCTCAGCAACGCCCTCAAGTACCACCGTCCCAACCAGGTGCCGCAGGTGTCCATCACCTACACCCTGCTGGAGGCCTATCACGTACTGGCGGTGCAGGACGAGGGCCTGGGGCTGGACGTGGCCCAGGACCGGGAAAAGATTTTTGGCATGTTTCAGCGCCTGCATCCGCACGTGGAAGGCTCCGGCGTGGGCTTGTACATGGTCAAAAAAATCGTCGAAAACGCGGGTGGGCGAATAGAAGTGGAGAGTACGCTCAACCAGGGTGCTACTTTCCGGGTCTACTTTCCCCGCTAGCTGGCTTAGGTGGCTCCGCACAGGCGGCTACTGTCCGTCGGGGCCGCGTCGAAGGCAGTGCTACCGGGCCAGCTGGCATTACCACTCAAGCCTGAACTCCCCGACCGGCTGCCACTGCCGCCCGTCGTGCCGGAACAGCGTCAGCGCCGTGACCTGGAACGTGGCAGTATAGCGGCGGGCAGCAAAATCAACCTTAAGGGCCGGCACCTGGGCCGGCGGCAGGTCGCGGGTGGCCAGGGTCATGTGCGGGGTGAACGGGCGCGTTTCCAGCGGTACCGCGGGCAAGTCGGTGCGGCAGCGGGCCAGCAAAGCCGCGTGCAGCCGCTGCAACGCCTCGGCCTGCACCACGCGGACGAACAGCGTCCGATTCGCGAACCAGGCAAAATCCTGTAGGCTGACTGCAACGGACGGCTGCGCGGCCGCAAAATCGGCCAGCACGGCCTGGGCGCGGGGCTCGAACTCGGTCGGCGGCAGGCGAAATGGCGGAATGAGCGTGATGTGCGGGGGCAGGCGCACGGCGTTGCGCGAACCGGTCAGGCGGTGGACTTCCTGCTTTAGGGCCCAGACCTCGGAGAAGACGGGTTCGGGCGGCAGCGTGGCCAGCAGGTAGCGGGCGGGTGGCGGGGCGGCAGATAGTGGCTCCATCCGGATTCTTACGTCAAGCCATTCCCGCCGTTGAGGCCGGATCGGCGCGGGCAAAATACGGTCCAAAACCAGCCTCATGGGTCTGGCAGAAAACCCAATTCAGAGTGGGCTGCGTCACGTACACGTCGCGGCCTTCAGGTGGCCCCTGACTGGACAGCTCACGCAGCAGCGGCCAGGGTGGCAGCCGCACGCCCCGACACCGAAAGCCCCAGGCAGCCTGCTCAAAGAACACCAGGAAGGCCCTAACTGGCTGCGCTTCGTAGTCGGCCACAGCCGGCGCACCCGTAAGGTGCGGATGCAGTCGAAAGCTGAAGCAATGCCACAGAAATGGCTGCTGGCCGCCGCCAAACAACTGATGCCAGCGACGCTTCAACTCCTGCAACTCCTGCGGGCCAAATTCTTCTACCGATTCGACAACGGTTTCCAGCAATGCGCGCCACTGCTGCCGGCCCGGAGTAGCTCCACTCATGTTCACGCTGGTATCATTTAGTCACAAAAAGCCCCGCCAGATGGTGGCGGGGCCGTCAGGAGCGCGACTGTGGGACTGAGTTACAGTCCGTACTTGCTCAGCAAATAAATCAGCGAGGCCATGCCGGCGCCGCCCAGCTCCAGCTCGCGGCGGTGCACCTTGTCGAAGGTGTCGGCTGCCGTGTGGTGAATGTCGAAGTAGCGCTGGGAGTCGCAGTCGTAGCCGATGAGGGCCTGGGCCTGGCCTTTGAGCGGGCCGATGTCGGTGCCGCCGTGGCCGGCGGCAATGTCGCCGGCGTGGTAGGGCGCCAGCAGGGGGCGCCACTGCTGCAGCTTGGCCACCACGGCGGGGCTGCCCTCCACCCCGAAGCCGCGCGGGGTGAAGCCGCCGCCGTCGGACTCGATGGCGGCGAGGTGCTTTTCGCCGGCGGCCTTGGCCAGCTCGGCGTACTTGGTGCCACCGCGGTTGCCGTTTTCCTCGTTCATGAAGAGCACGGCGCGCACGGTGCGCTCGGGGCGCAGGCCGGCGGCCAGCAGCAGGCGCAGGGCCTCCATGCTCTGCACGCAGCCGGTGCCGTCGTCGTGGGCACCCTGGGCCAGGTCCCAGCTGTCGAGGTGGCCGCCCACGGTGATGATTTCGTCGGGGTGCTTCGAGCCCTTGATTTCGCCCACCACGTTGTAGGATTTCACCTCGGGCAGGGACTGGCAGGCCATTTCCAGCTCGAATTCCAGGCCGGCGTCCTGCTTGAGCGCGGCGCTGAGGCGGTCGGCGGCCAGGGTGCTGAGGGCGGCGGCGGGCACCTTGGTCACTTTGTCGTCGTAGCGGGTGGTGCCGGTGTGCGGGAAGTCGTCCTTGGCCGAGGTCATGGAGCGCACCAAAGCCCCCACGGCCCCGCGTTTGGCGGCTTCCACCGGACCACGGCCGCGCTGGTCCACGGCCCCGCCGTAGGCCTGCCCCGGCTCGATGAGCTTGTCGTCGAAGGGGCGGTTGAAGAACACGAACCGGCCCTTCACCTGGTCGTCGGGCAGCTTGGCCAGCTCGTCCCAGCTGCGCACCTCCACCACCTTGGCTTTCAGCTTACCGCCCGTGCCGACGGAGCCACCCAGCGCGCACACGGCCACGTCCTGGTTTTTGCCCTTGCCGGCTTTGAACGAGGCTTTTTCCTTGGCCCCGCGCACCCAGTGCGGCACCATCACCTCCTGCAAATACACCCGGTCGAAGCCCAGCTTTTCCATGGTCTGCTTGCCCCATTGCACGGCCTGCTCGGCCTGGGGCGAGCCGCTCAGGCGGGCGCCGATGTTTTGGCAGAGGTAGCGCAGGTTGTCGTAGCTCTGCCCGCGCAGCAAGGCCTCGTCGTAGATTTTGCGCAGGTTCAGCGAGTCGGTTTTGGCAGTGGTCTGGGCCTGGGCGGGAATGGTCAGCGCGGCGGAAAGCAGCAGGCCGGCCGCAGCGGAGCGGAAATGGTGGAGCATGAAGGCGGAAGAAAGTGGCGGCCCAGTAGGGCGCGGCAGTCAGAGACGCCGCCCGCGGGCCGGAAGTTGCAGGCCGCCGCTTCGGTCGAAGCGGCGGCCCCAAAGAAACAGCGCCGCTCGTAGCCGGCCAAACCAAAGGCCCAGTGGGCGCCTACTGAAGCCGCTCCCGATATCAGCTTCGGGCGTCCTCGTCGCGCAGCTGGCATAACAAAAACGCCGCGAGCGGTCAGGCTCGCGGCGGGCATGGTGGCTGGGGGGTTACTACCGAAGACTTAGGCCGTGGCAGTCGTAGCCGGGGCCTCGGCGGGCGGGGTGGCTACGGTCACGGGCTCGGCCACGGGCAGCAGCAGCACGGGCAGGGTGGCACGGCGCAGCACGCGGGCCGTCACGCTGCGGTGAAACAGCTGGCCCAGGAAGCTGCGGCGCCGGGCCAGCAGCACCAGCAGGTTGGCCCCGCGGGCCGTAGCGCTGCTCAGCAGGCCGTCTTCGGGCGTGGGGGCCAGGGGCTGGCAGAAGTCGATTTCGGCCTCGCCGGGCAGCAGGCCGCTGCGCTGGACGCTGCGCAGCACCTCGTTGCGACTCAGGCTGCTTTCGGGCGTGGTCGTGTAAGCCAGCGTCGGGGCGGCTTGCCAGGTGCTCAGCAGCTCCCGCAGGATGCCCGCAGCGGCCGTCGGCACGGCAAACGGCTCCCCATCGATGCCCACGACCACGCGGCGCGGGGGCAGCAGGGCGGCGGTTTCGGGCACCAGCAGCGCCGGGTACGGGCTGTGGCGCAGCAGCGGCAGGGCGCGGTTGGCCAGCAAGGCGTCGAAGTACCGCTCGGTGCTCGTCAGGCCCAGCACCAGCAGCAGGGGCTGGTAGCGGGCCACGGCAGCCGCCAGCGCGTCGCCGAATGTACCATCGACGACTTCTACCACGGTGGGCACCAGCATGTCGGCCGCAATACCTTCCAGCGCCTCGGTTATCTGCTGCCGGTCGTAGTACATGACGTTGCCCACGGCCAGGCTCGATTCGGCGGGCACGATGGGCGGCTGATATACGTGCAGCAGCACCACGCGGGCGCCCAGGGGGCCCCAGCTGGGCGGCGTAGCGGCGGGCGCGCTCGGCCGCCGGCGAAAGGTTGGTGAGTACGACGAGGGTGTCCATGCAAAGGAGCGGGTTGGAGTACGGCGTAAAGGTGCTCCACCCCCGCGGCGGCGGGCATGACGCTCGTCAGTTACATGGACTAATGTTCATCAGCCTCGCTCCCAGCAGGCTTTTTCCGCTGTAGGCAGCTTCGGACGTAATGTGGCGGCGGGCCTACTTGCCCGCCCCGTAGCGGCGCACGGTGGCCGTGGCCGGGCCGCCGCTGGCCGGCAGCGTCACCACGAACAGGTAGCTGAACTCGTCGTCGCCAATGGCTTTGATGGGCCGCGGGGCTCCCAGGGCCTCAATGGTTTCGAGCACGGTGTTGGAGTGGCCCACCACCAGCGCCGCTTTGCCGGCCGGCGTGACCTGCCGAATGCGGGTGGCCAGGGCAGCCAGGCCGGGCGGGTCGGCTACGTACGACTCGGGGCTGATTTTGCGCGCTTCGGCCAAGGGCGCGGCCGTGTCGCGGGTGCGCTTGGTGTCGGTGCTGTAGATGGCCACGATGGGCTCCTTGCGCAGCACGTCGCGCAGGGCCTGGGCGCGCAGGGCGCCGGCGGCGCTGAGGGGCTGCTCGGCGGGTTTCTGCGGGTCGGCCAGCGGGCCTTTTTCGGCGTGGCGCACCAGGTACACGGTCACGGCCTTGGGCTTGGCCGCCTCGGGGGCGATGAAAGCGGCGGTGCCGAGCAGCGGCAGCAGGCAAAGCAAACGAAGCAGGAAAGGCATCAGCAGGAACTCAATAGAAAGTGGAGCAAAGAAAGCAGGGCGGGCAAGATACGCGGCCCGGGTCGGCTTCCTCATTTCAGCTTCACCTCGGCGGCCTAGGTTTCGGCCACAACCATCACCTTAACTCCCATTTCTCCCATGAAAAAGTACCTGCTGCTCCTCGTCGCCGTTTGCCTCAGCGCCGCCGCCGCCTCGGCCCAAACCACCCCGGGCACCACCACGACCACCACGACCACGCAAACCGGGAAGAAAGCCGGCAAAGTGATGAAAAAAGACGCCAAAGACGCCGGTGCGCCGAAAAGGGACGCCAAGGACACCAAGAAGATGATGAAGAAAGGCGACATGCAGAAAACCACCACCACGACCACCACCGACAAGATGTAAGCAGGGCGCCCGGCCCGGCTGCATCCCGGCGGGGCCGTTGCGCGTTCAAGCTCTAACCTTCCACTTTCCCCACACTCGTCATGAAAAAGCACCTCCTGCTACTCGCCGCCGGCGCCCTGCTCAGCACCGCCGCCTCGGCCCAGACCACGCCCACGAAGACGACCACCACGACCCAGTCGGGCACGACCTCGACGCGGACCAAGACCATGACCACGCCCAGCGGCCAGACCAAGACCTCGGGCCAGTACAAGTCCTCGTCGCAGCACCACCAGACGATGACGCACACCACGCCCAGCGGCATCACCAAGACCCAGACGTCGAGCACGGCCACTAAGGCAACGGTGAAGCAGTAACGCTTGCCGCTTGCCCGAAACACGACGCGCCCCGGTCCACAAGAGCCGGGGCGCGTCGTGTTTCGGGGTATTTTCAGACCGATGTTATTCTAACCCTGCGGGTTGGCCGGGCCGTAGTCGCCGGGGCTGACGGGGGTGGGCTGCTCGGGCTCGGCGGGCGTGGGGCGGCCGGGCAGCTGCAGCGTCCAGGCGCCGTGCAGCTCGCGCAGGCCGGCGTGGTGGGTGAAGTCGAACTGGCAGGGCACGATGCTCACGTAGTTGTGGGCCAGGGCCCATTCGTCGGTGTCCTCGGCGTGGATTTCCTCGTTGAGGAAGTTGCCGAGCACCCAGTAGTACGGCCGGCGGTACGGGTCCTGGCGGGTGTCAAATTCCTCCTGCCACTTGGCCCGGGCCTGCCGGCACACCTTGGCCCCCACGATGGGGTCGTCGGATTTCTTGGGAATATTCACGTTCAGGGCCGTGCCGGCGGGCACACCCTTGCTAAGCGCCTCACGGGCCACGTGCTCAATCCACGGCTCGGCGTGCGAGAAATCGGCCTGGTGCGAAAAGTCGCAGAGCGAGAAGCCGATAGCGGGCAGCCCCTCGATGGCCGCTTCCAGCGCCGCCGACATGGTGCCCGAGTAAATCACGTTCACCGAAGCGTTGGAGCCGTGGTTGACGCCCGACACCACCAGGTCGGGCCGGCGGCCCTTCAGCACCAGGTGCTTGGCAATCTTGACGCAGTCGGCCGGGGTGCCCGAGCAGGTGTAGGCCTCGATGCCCTCGAACAGCTGGCTGCGGTCGAGGCGCAGCGGCTCGCTGAGCGTAATGGCGTGGCCCATGCCCGACTGCGGGGCGGCGGGCGCCACCACCACCACTTCGCCCAGGCGGCGCATCACGCGCACGAGCACCGCAATGCCGGGGGCGGCAATGCTGTCGTCGTTGGAAATCAGAATCAGCGGCTGCTTGGGGGTGTCGAGGCTCACGGCAAAAACGGGTTGGTCGGCAGTAGATACGGCGGCAAAGGTAGAGCGGGGATGGAAAACGGATAATTAACGAATACAAACGGCTGCCAAACAGCGGGCCGCGGCTCAACGGTTGGCAGCCAAGTATCGTAGGTTTGGGCCATGCTTCGCCTCTCCTCTACCCTGCCCGCCGCCGGGCTGGCCCTGCTGCTGGCTGCCTGCGGCCCCACCGAACGGCCCGCCGCCAACCCCACCGCCGCCCCGGCTGCGGCCCCAGCCGCCACCACGCCGCCGGCAACCCCGGATTCGGCGGCGCCTACCACTCTTATTCCGACGGCCAAGGACGAGCACCTGCTGCTCCAGCCCGGCTACGTGGGGCCGTTGCGGCTCAACATGAAAGAAGCCGACCTGCTGACTTTGCTGCCGCCGAGCACGCTCACCAAAACCACCCGCAGCCTCGAAGGCATCGAATACCCGGTGTATGAGTACCGTCCCGACGACGCGCCAGCCGGCTCGCCCCCGCTGCTGCTGGAAATGGTGGGCGCGGTGGAAGACGGCGGCAACCGCCTCTGGCGCGTGCAGCTGCAGGACGCGCGCTACCGCACGGCCGAGGGCATTGGGGTGGGCAGCACCTACGGCGAGGCCCGCCGGGCCTACGGTGTGCAGACCATCGAGCGGGCCGAAGGGCGGCTGGTGGCCGTGTCGGAGCGCGTGGGCATGACCTGGGTGCTCGACAAAGCCGGTCTGAACCTGAACCGCACGTTACGCAAGGACGACGTGCCGCCCGCCACGCGCATCACCGGCATTATACTTTACCAGTAGAACTTGGCTTTTGGCGGTGCGAATCAGCCGACGTTTGTGTACTTTGGCGGCGCAGGCCCGCCACTTCGTTCGTTATCCGCCTCCCGGGCCGGCCGCTCTCACCCCACACCTAGCCTGCCGCCATGCCCCTGCTCGAAAACCGTTACCGCTACGCCGACCTCGGGCTGCTGCTGCTGCGCCTGGGCCTGGGCGTGATGATGGTCGTTCACGGCTACCCCAAGCTGATGGGCGGGCCGGAGAAATGGACGGCGCTGGGCGGGGAAATGCGCCACCTCGGCATCAACTTCGCTCCCGCCGCCTGGGGCCTGGCCGCCGCCATTGCCGAAACCATCGGCGGGCAGCTGCTGGCGCTGGGCCTGCTGTTTCGCTGGGCCTGCGGGGCGCTGCTCATCACCATGCTGGTGGCGGCCGTGTCGCATCTGGCCGTGGGCGAAGGGTTCGGGGACTACTCGCACGCGCTGGAAAACGGCATCGTATTTCTTGGCCTGCTGCTCATCGGCCCGGGCAAATACAGCGTGGATCAGCAGGTGTTTCCGCCCAGCCGGAAGCGGTACTGAGCATCTGGCCAGTCTTCAGCCTTCGACGAAGGCCGTGGCTTCGATTTCCACCAAATACTCCGGGCGCCCCAGCGCCGCCACGAACAGCACCGTGATGGTGGGCGGGGCGGCATTCGGGCCCATGACCTCCTGCGCGGCTTTGAAGCCTGCCTGCACGTCCTGGCCCTGCACCAGGTAAACGCCCAGGCGCACCACCTCAGCCCAACCGGCGCCGGCGGCTTCCAGGGCCGTTTGCACGTTCAGCAGCGCCTGCCGCGTCTGGGCCGTCAGGTCGCCGGAACCGACGAGCTGGCCCTGCGCATCCACCGCGTTCTGCCCGCCGACGTAGATGGTGCGGCCCGGTCCCTGCGTCACGATGGCCTGGGAAAAGGCGGGGCTCTGGAAGAGGTCGGCGGGGTTGAGGCGCAGGATGCTCATGGCGTTGGGCAGAAAAATGGGTTTGATAAGGCGCTTTGCCGCTGAAGTCCGGGTCGGATGCGTACGTCAGGGCGCGGGGCCGAGTTGAAGCCTGCTCCGGGGTATGGGGTGGCCGCTTCGGCCCAGTCGGAAGCGGCATTCAACTCGCCCAAAACCCGGCTACTGCGCTGGACTGCCGCTCATGCGCAGATCTATCTCTTCACGGTCGTATTCCAAAATCCAATCGTTGAACCGCTGATAGATTGGTTTCAGCGCTACGATTTCGGTAGCCAGGATATCGAGCCCCCGGTCATCGTACATGTGAAAAATCATTTTCCGGTCGATGTTGAGTAGGTAGATTTCCGTAGCGTTCAGCACGCCTTTTTGCCTGAGTCGCGGCTGGTAAGGCGGAAAATCGGTGTTGGCAATGGTTTGCAGCAGGTTCTGGTAGTTGAGGCGACTCACCGCTATTCTGCTCGCCGCAGTGTTCCACACGTCGAACCGGTCACGCTCGTACCGCTGATACGCTTTGGCGTAACTCACCTCCGGCCGCCGCAGGTCCGCAATTTGCCGAAAGCCATAGTTGCCAAAGCGAATCTTGCCCCGGCGGTACCGACGCTCCATGAGCACAAGGAGTACGGTATCCGTGGGCGCAAATACGGCCTCCCATAACGCCGTAGCCCGCCTGTGCACTTCCTGGAAATAGGCGGCCGTGTCGGTGCCGTTATCCGTTTGCAGATCGAAGCGCAACGCCTTCCGCCAATTGTAAAACAAGGGAGCACGCAGGCTCAGGCCGGGAAAGTAATCGGCTAAAAAGCGCCAGCAGGCTTGTATGGCGGTCATTGATCAAGGGCTAGGGACACAAGCAAAGATGAACCGGTTGACGCCGGCAAAAGTAATCTTCCGCTCCACCGTCGCGCCTTTTCCGCCGCATCTGTGGCATCTTGCCGCCCCGAACGTTTCCCCATGCTTGCGACCCTTATGCTAGCCGCCGCCCTGCACGCCACGCCCGCCGCCGACAAACCCGACTGGCAAACGCCCTTTGAGAAGGGCAACGGCAACACCACCGCCACCTACGCCGAGTGCATCGACTATTACCGGCGCCTCGACGCGGCCTATGCCGAAGTAACCCTGCGCGAAGCCGGGCCCACCGACAGCGGGGAGCCCCTGCACGAAGTCGTCATTTCCCTCGACGGCGACGCGGACCCGGCCTCGGTGCGGCGCAAAAACCGGCGCGTGGTCTTTATTCAGAACGGCATTCACCCCGGCGAGCCGGAAGGCATCGACGCCTCGATGATGCTGGTGCGCGACTACCTGCAGGACAAAAAGCTCCGGCAGCAGCTGGAAAACCTGACGCTGGTGGTGGTGCCCGTCTACAACGTGGACGGGATGCTGAACCGCAACAGCCACACCCGCGCCAACCAGAACGGGCCCGAGCAGTACGGCTTCCGCGGCAACGGCCGGCACTACGACCTGAACCGCGACTACATCAAGCAGGAGTCGCGCAACGCCCGCTCGTTTGCCGCGCTGTTTCAGGGCTGGCGGCCCGAGGTGTTCGTGGAGACGCACACTTCCAACGGCGCCGACTACCAGTACACCATGACGCTGATTGCCTCGCAGAAGGACAAACTGCACCCGGTACTCGGCCAGTATCTGCAGCAGCGCCTGCTGCCCGCCCTCTACGGTGGCATGGAGAAGCGCCAGTGGCCGATGACGCCCTACGTGGACTTCGACGGCCAGACGCCCGAAAGCGGCCTGATCGGCTTTTCCGACTCGCCGCGCTACTCCACCGGTTACGCGGCCCTGTTTAACTGCATCGGCTTCATGCCCGAGACGCACATGCTGAAAGCCTTCCGGCCGCGCGTCGAATCCACCTACGCCCTGCTCGACGAGGTCATCCACTTCGTGCACCGCGACGCGGAGGAGCTGGGCAAGGCCCGCGCCGAGGCCGACCGGCAGCTGCTCACCCAGACGCTGTTTCCGCTGACCTGGCAGCTGGACAAGGCCCAGGTGGAGGAGCTGCAGTTCCGGGGCTACGAGGGCCGCACCAAGCCCAGCGAGGTGAGCGGCCTGCCCCGGCTGTACTACGACCGCGCCGCGCCCTACACCCGCCCGGTGAAGTACTACAACACCTACCGCCCGGGCGTGTCGGTGCCGAAGCCGGCCGCTTACCTGATTCCGCAGGCCTGGGAAACCATCATCGAGCGGCTGCGGCGCAACGGCGTGCAGCTGCAGCGCCTCACCCAGGATGCCACCGTGGAGGTAGAAGCCCGCTACATCGAAGATTTCCAGACCACGCCGCGCCCCTTCGAAGGCCACTACGTGCACTCGAAAGTGGAGCTGCGCCCGGTGCTCCAAACCCAGCAGCTGCGCCGCGGCGACTACGTAGCCCGCCTCGACCAGCCCGCCGCCCGCTACTTGGTGGAAACGCTGGAGCCGCAGGCCGTCGACTCGTTTTTCGCCTGGGGCTTCTTCGACAGCATCCTGCAGAGCAAGGAGCACTTCTCCGACTACGTGTTCGAAGACCTGGCCGCCGAGGTGCTGCGCCGGCAACCGGAGCTGCGCCAGCAGCTGGAAGAAAAGAAAAAAGCCGACGCGGCCTTCGCCAAGGACGCCGCCGCCCAGCTCGACTGGGTGTACCGCCGCTCGGAGTACGCGGAGCCGGGCTACTGCCGCTACCCGGTGCTGCGGCTCATGGGTCAGGAGCAATTGAAAGTGGAGTAACGCTTGTCAACTCATCAATGATGCGCAACGCCTTTATCTGCTTAGCCGGCGGCACAGCCTCACTGCTCGGCGCATGCTCTTCTGGAACCGAGGGCAACCCGTCTACTGCGAAAGCGCCCCGGCTTCCTCGCCTTTCCCTTGAAAGTCCGCGGCGAATTGCCGCGGCCCGTGACACCATCTACCCCGGCCAGCTCTACCAACGTAAAGTCTTTCTCAACAACGGGGCGTTGCGGCAACTGGCTGCTACGTCAAATTATCCTTACTCCGTGGTAGCGAGAACCTTTCTACCTGATCAGCCCGGTATTACCCTAGACCATACCTGGGCCGGGGATACCTGCTACGTAACAATCGACCCTTCGAAAGTGCCCGGGCACCCGGCGGCCATTACGTGGCAATGCATGTTTCATATTGACTACAAAGGCAATGGCAAGGCAACCGACACAGTTTTTGCCATTCGCGACGTCGTGGTAGTTGATAAACAACCGAGCCGCTAATCCTACACTGGTTCTGCAACTTTTTCCACCCCATGTCTGCCATCCTCGATATTGAGCACCTGACCAAGCGCTACGCCCGCACCACCGCCGTGCAGGACCTTTCGCTGAGCGTGCCCGCCGGCAGCGTGTTTGGCTTGCTGGGCCCCAACGGCTCGGGCAAAACCACTACCCTCGGCATTGCCCTGGGCGTGCTGCACGCCAGCAGCGGCGCGGTGCGCTGGTTCGGGGCGGCGCCCACGGCCGAGGCCCGCCGCCGGGTGGGCGCCCTGCTCGAAACGCCCAACTTCTTCCCCTACCTCACGGCCCGCCAGAACCTGCAGATCAGCGCCGACACCAAGCGCGCCGCCCCCGCCACCATCGACGCGGCGCTGGAAACGGTGGAGCTGGCCGGGCGGCAGCACGAGCCGGTGCGCGGCTTTTCGCTGGGCATGAAGCAGCGCTTGGCCCTGGCCGCCGCCCTGCTCGGGCAGCCCGAGGTGCTGGTACTCGACGAGCCCACCAACGGCCTCGACCCCCAGGGCATTGCCGACGTGCGCCGCCTGATTCAGCGCCTGAGCGCCGAGGGCCGCACCATCATCCTGGCCAGCCACCTGCTCGACGAAGTGCAGAAGGTGTGCACCCACGCCGCCGTGCTCCACCAGGGCCAGCTGCGCGCCGCCGGCCCGGTCGGCCAGATCCTGGCCGCCACCGACCGCGTGCACCTGCGCCTGGCGCCCGACGCCGACCCGCAAACCCTGCTGCGGGCCCTGGCCGCCGTGCCCTTCGCCCAGGACGTGCAGCCCGCGCCCGGCGGAGCCTGCTCGCTCGCCCTGGCCCCCGGCCACTCCCCCGCCGACCTCAACCGCGCCCTCTTCGCCCAGGGCCTCGCGCTGGCCCACCTCAGCACCGAGCAGCGCAGCCTGGAAAATCAGTTCCTGCAGCTGATTCAGAACTCCTAATTCCGCATTCAGCACTCCACATTATGCTTCGTACCGAGCTTCGCAAGCTGCTGCCCTACCGCACGGCCTGGGTGATTCTGCTGCTGTTTACCGGCCTGCTGGCCGCCACCGTGGCCGGGGCGGGCGGCGTCAACGTCAACGGGCAGCAGCTGGGGCAGGCGCTGTACGCGCTGCCGGGGCTGTGGACCAACCTGACGTATCTGGCCAGCTACTTCTCGTTGCTACCAGCCTTTCTGCTGATCATGCTCATCACCGATGAGTTTCAGTACCGCACCCTGCGCCAGCAGATTATCGACGGGGCTTCGCGCGAGCAGCTGGTGCTCGACAAGCTGCTGGTAACCGCGCTACTGGTGGGCTGGGCGGTGCTGTCGGTGCTGCTGGTGGGCGCGTATTTCGGGCTGACGCGGGCGGCCAATGCCACGCTGCCCGCGGTGCTGGCCGCCGCCCCGCGTCCGCTGCTGCTCTACGCGGCCCAGCTGCTGGGCTACCTCTCGCTGGCGGCGCTGCTGGCCGTGCTCATCCGCAAAAGCACCCCGGCCATCGTGGCGCTGCTGCTCTACGTGTGGGTGGTGGAGCGCCTGATCCGCTATTTCCTGCCCGATAGCATCGACCGGTTTCTGCCCATCAAAGCGCTGGATATTCTCACGCCCTCGCCCTTCGCGCAGACGCTCGACACCGTGCTGGGCCCGAGCGGGGCGCTGCTGCCCGGCGAGGCCGTGCCGGTGGCCCTGGCCTGGGCGGCGGTGTTTTGGCTGCTGAGCGCCGGCCTATTGCGCACCCGCGACCTGTAGCCGCTACCTTTACTTCCTGACGGCGGCTTTTCCGCCGTCGCCCGATGCTCATGCGTCTGACTACTACTTTGCTTACCGGCGTCCTCCTGGCGCTGTCGGGGGCGGCTGCCGCCCAAACTATTACGCCCACCCTTGCCCCGGCCCAGACGCCCCAGGAACGGGCTCAGGCCGAAGCCGCCGCCGTGCGGGCCCGCGCCGCTGCGGCTCTGCAGGCTCGCTCCGAAGCCGAGGCCGCCGCCAAAACCGGCGGCCCGCGCATGACCGCGCCCATGGCCTCGGCCCAACTCATCTACGGCGACTACAGCTGCATTCAAAACGCGCTCGATGCCACCAAGCGCATGCAGTTTATCCCGAGAGGCGTTATTCAACTCAACAACAACGGCACCTACCGCTACCTCGACGGCAACACCACCGGGCGCTACACCTACGACGCCGCGACACGCCAAATCACCTGGCTCACCGGCTATTTTGCCGAGCACGCGCCCGCCAAGACCACATTCTCCATTGCCGACAAAGCGGGGCAGCTCGATATTGAGCTGCGCACCGGCACCGGCACCCAAAACTGGAGCTGCGGCTGCGCCAAGAAGTAATCAAGGTGCTGCGGCCAGCTTATTCAGCTAGGCCAGCCACTTAGATTAACGAGTTGCCCGTTGGAGCCCATTGGCATAGTCAACAATGACGGCCAGTTCATCTGGCTTCGTGTAACTCAGCTTATGGTAACGCGCATAGGTCTTAATGCGCGGTGCTGACTCTTGGAAATAGGACAGTAGCTCTGTCTTTGGTTGCCGCACTAGTAAGACGGAATCCGCTGACGTGACGTAGTACAGCCGGGTAACAGAATGCACGTCGTAGGGCCGGTTTCTCGCCGCCGACTGACTTTGCGTTGGCGCAGGTATTACTTTATGCGCCAGCAAATTGCGCGCATCCGTATTGAACGAGACCGGCACAAATGAATTATTGGCCGAGCCGGATTTCCGCTGCGGCTGATATCCCAGAGGGCGCGCCCACAACGTAGTGCGTTGCCACAGACAGATATTGCCTATGCTCAGCACCTCATAAAAGCCAGGCTCGGCTTCGGCAGTCAGCCTCGTGCGCATCACATTCCGATAGCTCACAAAGGCGTGCATCGTAGTGTCAAACACTGTTACCGCTTGATCCTGCGCACGCACGTTGCCACTGCCCAGGTTTTCAATTCGGGTGTTATCAAACAACAGCGTGGTGTAGAGCTGCTGGGTTAGCTGGCCTTTGGCAGCAAAAGCTTTTACGGTAAAGGGCGTCTGGGTGCTCTGCGTTCCATCGGCGGTCTTGACGATCAGCAGATTCTGTTCCGTATACAGCGTCAATTCGCCCCGCAGCGTATCACCGTTAGTCAGCAGCACGGTGCTGCTGGCAAAATGGCGCCCGACCTCCTGCTGGGCCCACGCTGGTACTAGTCCGAAGGTTAGCAAGCCTGATAATAAAAGCTGTTTCATGTTGCTACGGGTTTACTCAAACTACTGCTCGCTAAAAGCAGGCCAAAATATACCCAAAGCAACCAAAAAGCCCAGGCCGGACAACAGCGGCAGCAGCCCGCGTCGGCTACTGCGACGACAGCAGCTCGGCCGCGGCCTGGGCCGGGTGCGGGCCGCGGTCCTTCGTGAGGATGGTGTGGCCCAGCTTGTCGCGCTTGGTGGCCAGGTACCGCTCGTTGTGCTCGTTGGGCGTCACCTCGATGGGCACCGTGTCCACGATTTCGAGGCCGTAGCCGATCAGGCCGGTGCGCTTGCGGGGGTTGTTGGTGAGCAGGCGCATCTTGGTCAGGCCCAGGTCGCGCAGGATCTGGGCGCCCACGCCGTAGTCGCGCTCGTCCATGCCGAAGCCCAGCTCCAGGTTGGCTTCCACCGTGTCGCGGCCCTGCTCCTGCAGCTTGTAGGCGCGCAGCTTATTCAGCAGGCCGATGCCGCGGCCTTCCTGGTTCATGTACACCAGCACGCCCTTGCCCTCGCGCTCGATCTGCTGCATGGCGTGGTGCAGCTGGGGGCCGCAGTCGCAGCGGCAGGAGCCGAAGATGTCGCCCGTCACGCAGCTGCTGTGCACGCGCACCAGCACCGGCTCGTCGCCGCTGATGCCGCCTTTCACCAGGGCCAAGTGCTGGGCGCCGGTGCTGCGCTGGGTGTAGGCAATCAGCTCAAAGTCGCCCCACTGGGTGGGCAGCTGCACCGCAATTTCGCGGTCGATGAGGCTTTCCTGCTTGAGGCGGTACTTGATCAGGTCCTGCACCGAAATCAGCTTCAGATTCCACTTGTCGGCAATCTGGCGCAGCTCGGGCAGACGGGCCATTTCGCCGTCTTCCTTCAGAATCTCGACCAGCACCCCGGCGGGCTCGAACCCGGCCAGGCGGGCCAGGTCGATGGCGGCTTCGGTGTGGCCGGCGCGGCGCAACACGCCTTCCTTGCGGGCCTTGAGCGGGAAGATGTGGCCGGGCTTGCCCAACTCCTCGGGCTTGGTGTCGGGGTCGATGAGGGCCAGGATTGTCTTCGAGCGGTCGGAGGCCGAAATGCCGGTGGTCACGCCGTTCTTCAGCAGGTCGATGGACACGGTGAAGGGCGTGGCGTGCAGGGCGGTGTTGCGGCCCACCATCAGCTCCAGGCCCAGCGCCTCGCAGCGGTCCTCGATGAGCGGGGCGCACACCAGGCCGCGGCCGTGGGTGGCCATGAAGTTGATGACTTCGGGGGTGGCGCAGCGGGCGGCGCAGATAAAGTCGCCCTCGTTTTCGCGGTCTTCGTCGTCCACTACTACCACCACTTTGCCGGCGCGGATGTCGGCAATGGCGTCTTCGATGGGGTCAAGCATGGCTTGCTTCAGAAAGGGCGGCCGGCCAGGGGTAGCGGGCCGCGGGTTGGGTGTTGGGCTGACAACCGCCAGCGGCCCTACAAAGTTAACGGCCCGTTCGGAATCGTTGGCGGTAGTTGCCGAACAGTTGTTAGGCAGGCGCTGGAGCGGCCCCCAACAGCTCATCCAACGCCGTCCGCTCGGCTTCCAGACCGCGCAGGCGGGCCGTGCGCAGGGCCCGTTCGGTGGCGGTGAGCGGCTCCGGTGCGTCGGCAGCATCTTTGGCTAATAGCCGCAGCCACAACATATCCTCCTCGGGATGGGGCGCGGCAATCTGCCACATCTTCAGCAGCGCCGGCGCGGTGGGCGCGGTGGTGGTGGCCAGGCCCGTGCGCAGTACCTGCAACGCCCAGTGGCGGCGGGCATAGGTTTGCTGCCGCCGCCCCCGCCCCATCAGTTCCAATTTGATTTTGGCAATAGCGGCCTGCACATACAAGCGCCGGTAGCTCAGCTCGTCCCGGTCGGGCAGATCAGGGGCCGCAGTGGGCTCGGCGGTAAACTCGGGCGCGGCCGGCCCCTCGCCGCCCGGGGCGGGCATCCAGCGCAGCAACACGAACAGGCGCTGCAGGGCGGAATACGGCAGGGTGCGGCGGCCGGCTTCCACATTGGCCAGCAGCGCCCGGCTAATGCCCAGAAAATCGGCCAGCTCGGTCTGGCTAAGCGCAAAATGCGTCCGCACCTGGGCGCACAGCTCATGTGAATACGACTGCCGATACCGCATATACAGGGACGAATGCTCGGTTCAAGCGGTGGAACGCTTTTGCTAAAATAATAAAGGAGTGTTCCAATACCTGGAACACTCCCCGATCTTTTTCTCAGCAGTGTTCCAACCATTGGAACACTTTCTATTATTTCTCCCTGAAGTGTTCCAGTTGCTGAACCAGCCGGCCTACTCCGCCAGCAGCCGCGCCAGCCGCTCGGTGGTGCCATCCCAGGTGTACCGCTCGCGCACGAACTCCCTACCCTGCGCAGCCAAACCGGCAGCTTCCTCGGGGTGCTCCAGCAGCTGGCAGATGCTCTCGGCCAGCCCGTCGGTATCGGCCCCGACGAGCAGGTGCTGGCCGGGCGTGCCGCCGAGGGCGTTGTTGGCCAGCGGGGTGGTCACCGAGGGGCGGGCCATGGCCATGGCTTCGAGCAGCTTGTTTTGCAGGCCGGTGCCGGTGCGCATGGGCGCCACGAACACCCGCGCCGAGGCGTAAGCGGTGCGGATATCGGGCAGCCAGCCGCTGACTTTGACGGCTTCCGACTGCAGGGCCAGCACCCGGGCCGCGGGCGTGGTGCCGGCCAGCAGCAGCCGGGCGGCGGGGTGGCGGCGCCGCACGGCGGGCAGAATGCCCTCGGCCAGCCACTCGGCCGCTTCCACGTTGGGGTGGTAGGCCATGTTGCCGCAGAACACCAGCTCAAACGGCTCGTCGGCGGCTACGGCACCGGGGCGGAAAAATTCGGTGTCGATGCCGTTGGGCACCACCTGAATGCGCTGCCGCTGCTCGTGGTCGATGAGCTGCCGGTCCTGGTCGGAAATGATGGTGTGGTGACGGAACCAGTCGAAGGCGCGGGCCTCGTACTGCTGCAGGCGGCGGGCTTCGAGGGCCATGACGGGGCGCTGCCACAGCGGGGCCTTGCCGGCCCAGCGCTGCATGCCGGTCGAAAACACGTCCATGTAATCGAGCGTGAACGGGACGGCCGTGGCGTGGCGCCGGGCGTACTCGGCCATACGAATCAGCTGGCAGTAGCCGCGTTCGGGCCGGAACTCCCGCACCACGTCGGCCAGCCGGCGCTGGGCCGCCGCGTCGTGGAAGTAGCCGACCTGGAAGGGCTGGCCCTGCACGGCGGCCAGGGCCATGTTGGCAGCAATGCCGGGCTTCTGCAGCCGGTGCACGTGCACGCCGCCCCGGCAGAGCGGGGCCACGGCCGCGTGCGACGCGGGCGTCACGTCCTCGTCCGAGAGGGCGAAGAGGCAGACCTCGAAGTGACGGGCCAGGTAGCGCAGCTGGTGAAAGGCGCGGAGTTTGTCGCCCTTGTCGAGCGGATACGGAAAGCGGGACAGCAGGACGAGAAGCTTCATCGGGGCGGCAAAGCTACGGCCTGGCCCGCACCCACGCGCCGGTACAGCTCGACAAAACGCTGCACCACCTTGTCGTTGTCGTAGAGCAGCTGGGCGGTGCGCTGGGCCTGCTCGCCCACGCCCTTGTAGCAAAACTCGCCGTGGCAGTACTGGCGCAGCACCTCAATCCACTGCTGCGGGTCGTCGCACACCAGGATGTCGTGCAGGTGCCGCACGGCAATGCCCTCGGAGCCCAGGCCGGTGCTGATGATGCACTTGCCCAGGGCCATGCCCTCGATGATTTTGACCCGCATGCCGCCGCCCGATAGCAGGGGCACTATCATCACCTCGTACTCCTGCATGAACACCGGCGCCGAGGCCACGAAGCCGTGCACGTGCACGCCGGGCACGCGCAGGTCGCGGATGTGGGCCGGCATGTTCTTGCCGGCCACCTGCAGCTCCAGCTCGGGGTGGTTTTTGCGGGCTTCGGGCCACACTTTTTCCAGAAACCACTCCAGGCCCTCCACGTTGGGGCGCCAGTCGAGGGAGCCGAGGAAAAACAGCGTCTTGGGCTGGGCTTTGATGGCCGGGTCGGGCTGCACCCGCGTCAGGTCGACGCCGGCGGGGATGAACACCACCGGCTCGGGGCAGCCCAGCTGGCGCAGGCGGCGCTGGTCGGGCTCGGTGATGGCGGCCACGGCCGAGAAGCGCGGCAGGTAGCGGGCCTCGAAGCGCTTGAGGCGGCGGGCCAGGTGGCGCAGGTAGCCGGCTTTCAGCCCCTGCCGCTCGTTGCGGGCCAGCTGGTCCCAGATTTCGTGCTCCACGTTGTGGGCCCGAAGCACGGTGGGCACGCCGGGCGCCACGCGCTGCACCACGTCCACGTACCAGGCCACGAAGGTGCCTTCCATCTGCACCACGTCGAAGTGCTCGGTGGTGAGCAGCTCGGTCAGCTTGGCGGCCAGCGCCCCGGACATGAAGCGTTCCACGTTGTAGGGGTGCGGGCTGAAGAGCAGGTTGCGCAGGGCCTTGAGCGGCGAGAGGCTGGTGTCCACGTCCACGGTCACCAGGCGCAGGCCGGGGCCGAGGTGGGCCAACGCATCAGCCGCCTGCTGGTGCTTGGGCGTGTTGGCGGCCAGCAGCGTGACGGTATGCCCGGCGCGCACCAGGCCGGCGGCCACGTCGTACATGGCAATGGCGCCGCCATCGGTGGGCGGAAACGGGACGCGGGGACAGAGCTGTAGAACGTTCACGGACCGAAACGGCTGGACGGGTGGACTACAAAGATATTAGGGAACGGGGGTTGAACGTCATTCAGAGCGCAGCGAAGAATCTCGCTTGCTGACTCCCGATAGTAATTTCTCCACCAAGGTTACTATCTGACCAAACACGCGAGATTCTTCGCTACGCTCTGAATGACGTTCTTCTTGCCACTCTCCCACTCACCTTCTCAGCTCCTGCACCACGCGCAGGATCTGCTCGTCGGTGCCGAGCAGCAGCAGGATGTCGCCGGGGGCGGGGCGGAAATCGGCGGCGGGGCTGACTTCGAAGCGGCCGGCGCTGTCCTTGAGGCCGATGACGGTGGCGCCGGTGCGCGAGCGGACGTCCAGTTCGCGGATGGAGCGGCCGCGCAGGTCGGGGCGCAGGTCCTGGTAGGCCAGCTCTTCCAGGCGCAGGCGGTTGGGGCCCAGGCCGCTGATCATTTCCAGAAAGCGGATGACTTCGGGGCGCATCACCAGGTTGGCCATGTGCGAGCCGCCGATCTCGTCGGGCATCACCACCGAGTCGGCGCCGGCGCGCAGCAGCTTGCTCTCGGAAGTCTTGAGGGAGGCGCGGGCAATGATTTTCAGCCGGGGGTTCAGCTCGCGGGCCGTCAGGGTCACGAACACGTTGTCGGCGTCCTTGGGCAGGGCCGAAATCAGGGCGCTGGCCCGCTCGATGCCGGCTTGCTTGAGCGTCTCGTCGGCCGTGGCGTCGCCGAAGACCACCGGCACGGCGCTGTTGCCCAGGGCTTCGGCGTTGGCGCGCATCAGCTCCTGGCTCTGCTCGATGATGACGACTTTGGCCCCGTTGGCGCGCAGCTCGTGGTAGGCCTTGCTGCCGTTGCGCCCGAAACCGCAGACGATGACGTGGCCGTGGATGTGGCGGATTTCCTGATCGGTCATAAACATCTTGAAGAGGTTGCGCAGCTCCCCGTCGAAGAGGTACTGGGTGAGCACCGACACGAGGTAGGCCACCACCACCAGGTTGTACATGATGTAGAGCGAGACGAACAGCTCCCCGCGCTCCGACAGGGGCTTGACTTCCTCAAACCCGGTGGTGCTGATGGTAATGACCGTCATGTAGAAGGCCTGCAACCAGGTGTAGCCCTCGATGAGCATGAAGCCGGCCATGCCGATGCCCATGCTGAGCATCGAGAGGATGATGGCCAGCATGAGCCGGCTAAGGTTGGCGCGTTTCCACATATTGCTGCGAGCAGGCGAAGGTAGCGGGCGGCGGGGCTTTGTTGTGCGTGCCAGCAGCATTGCGTATCTCGCAGCGTTTATTCCGCCGTTCTTTTATCGTTTCATGCTGAAACGCCTCCTGCTGACCGTGGTCGGCCTCTACTTCCTGTACCTGGCCGCGGGTATTGGTCTGGCCTACTTCGGGCTCGTTGACCGGGTCTATTTCTTCCCCTACTACTCCATCAAGCGCCCCCACGCCGACCAATCCGGCTTTTCGCCCGACGGCCCGCTGGTGCAGTACCAGCCTGCCGGCCCGGCCCTGAGCCGGCGCATCGTGCCGGGCCGGGCGGGCGCGGCGGTGCAGCTCGATAGGCTGGCCCGCGCCACCGATTCGCTGACCTGCTTCGTGCAGGAAACCGGTCTTACGTTCCGCTTTCCGCGCCACGCCTTTCCCGCTGCAGAACCCGCCGAGTACCCCGCGCCCGAAAAGATGCTGGTGGTGTCCGACATCGAAGGCAACTTTAAGGGGCTGCTGCTGCTGCTGCAGGGCGCCGGCGTGACGGACGCGCGGGCCCGCTGGACCTTTGGCCGGGGCCACCTGGTGTTCGTCGGCGACATGTTCGACCGCGGCCTGCAGGTGACCGAGTGCCTGTGGCTGCTCTACAAGCTGGAGCACGAAGCCGCGCAGGCCGGCGGCCAGGTGCATTTCATCCTGGGCAACCACGAGGTGATGAACCTGACCGGCCACTACAAGTACCTGCGCCGCAAATACCGCAAGAACGCTGACTCGCTCGGCGTCGACTACGCCCGCTGGTACGCCCCCGACACCGAGCTGGGCCGCTGGCTGCGCAGCAAAAACGTGGTGGAGCGCCTCGGCCCTACGTTGTTCGTGCACGGCGGTATCAGCCCCGAAGTAGCCGCCCTGCGCCTGCCCCTGTCGGCTCTGAACGACCTCACCCGCCGCAGCCTCGACGCGCCCGATACCACCGGCCTGCCGCCCGCCGAAAAGCTGGCGCGCAACCCCAAACTCAGCCCCGACTGGTACCGCGGCCTGGCCCAGGAAGAAGCCCCGGCGGCCCACGTAGCGGCGGTGCTGCGGCAGTACGGGGCCACCCGCCTGGTCATTGCCCACACGCCCGTGGAGCAGATTACCGCGCTCTACGGCGGGCAGGTCGTGGCCATCGATTTGCCGCACCAGGAGAATACCGGCCAAGGCTTTATGCAGGCCCTGTGGATTGAGGGCGGAAAGTTGTCGGTGGTGGATAATCAGGGGCGGAAGCGGGCGTTGTGAGCATATGGGTCGACACAAGGCTACCGCCATGCGTTTCAAGCTTGCCTTTTTACTACTTGTGGCACTTCCGGCCCACCTCGTGCTAGCTCAGCAGTCGGGCGGTGTGCACACGGCACCGGGCAAGGCGCTGCGGGTGCAGCGCGGGCTGCCGCCGCCGTACGTGCCTGATAAGGCCCCTCAACCACCTTTACCGCTGGTGGAAGTGCCCCGCTTCTGGCTCCCAATCGACAGCATACAGCGGCACGAACAACGCCTTCTTTTTTGGCGGTCCTTGCAAGGGAAGATGCAGTATCCGGCACCAGCTTTGCGTGCCCAGGCCGAAGGGAAGTTTACGTTCCGGTTGGTGGTTGGGCCTGATGGTGTAGTGCAACCCGCGGTGCTGGTACGCCGCTCCTTCACAATAGCCGAACCAGCATACGAACCCGCCGCCCTGGCCGCAATTGAGGCAGAAGGCCAACGGGTATTAGCTCGTTTACGGTTTGCATCCGCCCCCCGGGCAGATACCGTGTTTGTTCCACTCACCTTTTCCCTTCCATGACGGAAAAGTGTCCCCTGGGGAGGCATAGCTAATGCTATTGCCAGAGTTGCGGCCCACTCAGATCCGCACTGAGCAAGGACTTAACCGCCGGCAACGTCAGGTATTCTGCGCTCCGCCCTTACCGCGCCGCAATCGGGCTCAGTGGCCTTAAGAGGCTGGCCCAAAGGGCCGGTCAGCGCAGTTGCAGCTCTATCCTCGTTACTATTCCAGAAACCGGCGTCTTATCTGTTCCTTCGAATTCAACCAGAGTTTCCTGCTTCATATTTCGCAAGCCTCTGTTCACCAGACACCGTTTTACCTGGTATGCGGCTAAATACGCATCCTTTACTGGACGCGAACCAGCCACTCCGGAACCTCCATAGCCTAGTTGGAGTCTCATGCGCCGCAAGCTCCGCTGATTCAGCTGCTGAATTAGCGTATCCAACGCCGCAAAGCTGCTGGAGTCTACCCGGTAATCTGCGCCTGTAAACCGGACCATGCGGGTAATATCCAAGCGTACCGGCTGCCGATTCACCGGCCGTTGGGCGCAGCCGCTGCTTAGCGCTAATCCCGACAGGACCATTAACAGGAGCCCGCGCTTAGGCATGTCTCTTTGACCAATCTGAAGTGTAGACCCAGCTCTGACCGTGGTGCGTTTCCACATAGCTGCGAGTGGAGGCGAAGGTAGTGGACGGTAGGGCTAATTGCGAAGAGAAACGACAGTACAGCTGGCCGCCCTTACCGCGAAATAATCGTCCCTAACAACCCCGCCAGTTGCATATCCAGCTGCTTGAGGCTTTTGAAGATGGCCATCTGCGCCAGGTACTCCTCCACGTTGCTGGGATTCAAGGAGTTCATTGTGTTCAGGCACTCGGTCAGCTCCCGCTCCACGTTGCACTTGTTCAGACGCAGAATGGCGTTTTCGCAGGCCTGCTGCAGCTGGTCCAGCTCCCGGGGCACGTAAATCTGGTGGGTAATCCAGTTCGGGCTCAGCTCGTGCATCTCCGACACCATATCGGTAATGGCGGCGCGGATGTCGCCGCGCTCGTGGCGCACCAGCTCCCGGGCATCGGGGAAGCGGCCGGCCTGCACGGCCTGGGTGCAGAGGTGCAGCAGATCGGCGTAGATGGGCGTGCGGAAGGGCGTCTCGTCCACCTGGCTCACCAGGTACTCAGCCACGGACACGCCGTCGGCCAGAGCCTGGGCGGGGTAGTTCAAAATCAGCCGGATAACCTCCCGCTCGCAGCTCTGCTGCACGTCGGGCACCGGCTCCAGGTCGAGGGCGTCGCCTTCGCCGGGCTCCTCGTCGCCCATGAAGCCGTAGGCCTCGTCGGGCATGGAGTCGTCGTAGCCGGGGCTGGTGGCGGGCCGGGGGGCCGACGGCTGCGTCAGGCCGGTGAGCTGGCCGCCGGGCTGCACGGCCGCGCCGCTGCTGGCCGGGCGCGGGGCGGCACCGTTGCCGCTGTTGCGCGTGCCGCCGGTGGCGGGGCCTGCGTTACCGCCGCCGGGGCGCGGACCGGGCGCGGCCTGCTTCACCTGCTTGTTGTAGGCGTCGATGAGCACCTGCTCGTCGATGTGGAAGGTAGCCGACGTCTGCTGCAGAAACACCTGGCGCTTCAGCGGGTCGGGCACTTTGGCAATGCTCTGCAGGACCTCCCGGATTGCCTCGGCCTTCTTCACCGGGTCGTTGGCCGCCTCCTTGGCCACCAGCCGGGTCTTGAAGCTGATGAAGTCCTGGCTGTTCTCTTCCACGAACTGCCGGAACCGCTGGTCCCCGACTTTGCGGATGTAGCTGTCGGGGTCGTCGCCGTCGGGAAACAGCACCACGCGCACGTTCAGGCCGTTTTCCAGGATGATGTCGAGCCCGCGCAAGGCCGCCCGGATGCCGGCCGCGTCGCCGTCGTAGAGCACCGTCACGTTGTCGGTGTAGCGGGCAATCAGGCGGATCTGGCCCTCGGTGAGCGAAGTACCCGACGAGGCCACCACGTTCTTCACCCCGCCCTGGTGCAGGCTGATAACGTCGAGGTAGCCCTCCACCAAATAGCACAGCTCCTCCTGCCGAATGGCCTGCTTGGCCTGAAAAAGGCCGTAAAGCACGTCGGATTTATGATAAATCTCCGACTCGGGCGAGTTCAGGTATTTGGCGCCGGCTTTTTCATCCCGCCGCAGCGTGCGGGCCCCGAAGCCCACGACCCGGCCCGAAATGTTGTGAATCGGGAACATCACCCGGCCGCGGAACCGGTCGTAGCGCCGGCCGTCCTCCTCGCGCCGGATGACCAGGCCGGTTTTCTCCAGGTACTTCCCGTCGAAGCCGGCCTGCTGGGCGTGGTTGAGTACGTCGTCCCACTTGTCCAGCGAGTAGCCCAGCTCGAAGGTGTCGATGGTCTGCTGGTTCAGCCCGCGCTCCTTGAGGTAGGCCCAGCCGATACTCTCGCCCTCCTCCGAGTCGCGCAGCAGGGTCTTGTAGCGGTTTTTGGCCCAATCGGACACGATGTACTGCGAATCCCGCTCGTTCTGGGCCAGTTGCTGCTCGGGGGTGCGTTCCTCTTCCTTGATTTCGACGCCGTACTTCTTGGCCAGCCACTTGATGGCCTCCGGGTAGCTCACCGACTCGATGTCCATCACGAAGCGTACCACGTCGCCGGCCTTGCCGCAGCCGAAGCACTTGTAGATGCCCTTGGCCGGCGCCACCGAGAAGGAGGGCGACTTTTCGTGGTGAAAAGGACAGCAGGCCCACAGGTTCTGGCCCTTCTTCTTCAGCGACACAAAGTCGCCCACCACCTCCACGATATCGGCGTAGTGGAGGACTTGGTCAATGGTTTCTTTGGGGATGAGGGCCACGGCACAAAAGCTAAACGGACCGCGAAGGTACGAACGGGGCGGCCGGGGCGGTTGCCGGGGAGCCGGCTGGCGCCGGTTTAGCCGCGCAGCGGCGTAACCGGTGCCGACCATAAAGCAGGTTTTCAACCTGCGGGCGGCGCCCAAACGAGCAGTCCAGCTCCTTTAACAACAGTCGACTAACAACGGTCGACGCAGGCTGAAAGCCTGCCTTATTTTCGGCACCGATTACTCTCGCTTCGCTCGCTAAACCGGCGCCAGCCGCCTACAAATTGCGGCTGGCGGCCGTTTCGGGGATGATGACCACGTAATCGTAGCCGAGCAGGGTGGCCTGCAGCTCCTGGTCGGGCACGGGCAGGCCCTGGTAGAGCATGGCCCGGCGCAGGGGGCGCACATCGAACACCTGCCAGGCCGCGCCGGCGGGCGTAGCGGCCATAAAGGGGCGCAGCATGGCTTCGTCGGCCATGGAGTAGGCGCTGCTGTTCTTGCTGAAGTCCGCCGGGTTCTGGCCCGTCACCTTGCGGCCCTGCTTGCCGATAATGAAGATGTGCAGGGTTTTCTGGTCGTGAGCGTCGGCCAGGTTCACGGCCAGGTTGCCCACGTCGTAGATGTCGCCCCAGATGCTGCGGCCCCGGCCCAGGTGGTTGGCCCCGAACTTGAAGAGCATGGGCGGCAGCGGCTGCCCGGGCACCTGGTAGGGCTGCAGCTCCGCCAGCAGGTTGCGCTTCATCAGGTTGATGCGGGCCTGGTGGCCGCCGGGCTTGCCGGCGGCGTTGGTCTTGAAAATGGCCCCGCTGGCTTCCAGGTCGCGCAGCATCTGCTGCACGGCGGGCCCGTCCTGCCGGGTGAGGGTGCGCAGGCTGTCGAGCAGGCCGGGGCGCAGCGCGTTGATGCTGATGGCGCCGTAGTTGCCGGCCACCAGGGCGGCGCGGTCGTGGGCCTGCAGGGCGGCGGCTTGCTGGCGCAGGTAGAGGCGGGCCGGCTTGCTCTTGGTTTCGTCGGCCATCAGCCCCAGCAGGCGACCGGGCGTGGCAAAGCCCACCTGCTCCACGCCCACCAAGGCCGTGCCCCGGGCCCGCAGCGCTCGGGCCAGCTCAAACTCCTCGGCCCAGCTGTAAAACGACAGATTCATGGGGTACTGCTGTAGAAACGCCGTCGGCGGACCGGGCTGGGCCACCAGGCGCGTCAGGTCGCGGGCCTGGTACCGGTCGATTTCGGCCACGTACACCTTGGGCTGCAGCACCTGGGCCAGGGCCTGGGTGAAGGCCGGAATTTCGGCCATGCCGTGGTCTTCGCCCACCAGCACCAGCGCGCTTTTGCGGATATCCTGCTGCAGCTTGTCCCAGCCCGGCCCGCTGAATTGGGTGCCCGCGGCCGTCAGCGCCGTCTGGTTTTTGCGCATCAGCCGCACGAAGGCCGTATCCGCTGGCGCGGCGGCCGGCGCCTGGGCCGCGGCCGTGCCGCTGAGCAGCAGAGCACTTAGTGCCCCCAGCCATACCTGCTTCCGCCAAAATCTGCCCCCCGAAACCACCGCGCTGAACTTATGAATCATGTCAATCGTCCTTGAAAAGCATCAATACTGCGGGCCGAAGATAGCGCCGCGCCCCTATCGGGAGCTGGCCGGAAGATGCCGGCCGGTGCGGGTTGGTTGCCCCGGCGCGGTATTTAGCCGGGCCGGCACCGGCCACGGCCGCCTTGCCCCAACTTTGGCCCAACCTTGGCCCCGTTTGCTGGTTATCTTTGCGCCTTCCTTTCGTCTCTTCCCTCCTACCATACATGGCCACGATTACCAAAGAAGCCGTCCTGAAAGCCCTGAGCTACGTTGAGGAGCCCGATCTGGGCAAGGACCTCGTCACGCTCAACATGATTGAGGACGTGCAGATCGACGGGCAGAAGGTCGCCTTCACCGTCGTGCTGACCACCCCCGCCTGCCCGCTCAAGGAGCTGATTCACAACGCCTGCGTGCGCGCCATTCACACGATGGTCGACAAGGACGCCGAGGTGACGGTGAACCTGACTTCGCGGGTGACCAGCATGCGCCAGAACCGCGACGTGCTGCCCGGCGTGAAGAACATCATTGCCATTGCCTCGGGCAAGGGCGGCGTGGGCAAAAGCACCGTCACGGCCAACCTGGCCGTGGCCCTGGCCCGCTCCGGGGCCAAAGTTGGCCTCATCGACGCCGACATTTCGGGCCCCTCGATGCCGGTGATGTTCGGCGTGGAGGACGCCCGCCCGCACGTGTTCCAGAGCGAAGACGGCCGCAACCTGATCGAGCCCATCGAACGGTTCGGGGTCAAAATCATGAGCATTGGCTTCCTGGCCCCCGCCGAGTCGGCCATCGTGTGGCGCGGCCCTATGGCCTCGTCGGCGCTCAAGCAGTTCATCACCGAAGTGGACTGGGGCGAGCTGGACTACCTGCTGCTCGACATGCCCCCCGGCACCTCCGATATTCACCTAACGCTGGTGCAGACGCTGCCCGTGACGGGCGCCGTTATCGTGACCACGCCGCAGAAAGTGGCCCTGGCCGACGCGCAGAAGGGTTTGCAGATGTTCCGGCAGCCGCAGATCAACGTGCCGGTGCTCGGCATCATCGAGAACATGGCCTGGTTTACACCCGAGGAGTTGCCCGACAACAAGTACTACATCTTCGGCCAGGGTGGCGGCGCCGCGCTGGCTGCCAAGCACGAAGTACCGCTGTTGGGCGAGATTCCGCTGGTGCAGGGCATCCGCGAAAACGGCGACCAGGGCATCCCAGCCGTGCTCCAGACCACCTCGGCCGTGGCCCCCATCTTCGAGCAGCTGGCCGAGTCGGTGGCCCGGGCCGTGTCCATCCGCAACAACGTGGCCCCGCGCACGCAGGTGGTCGAAATGAAGTAAACCCGGCGCGAGTGCCGCGAAAGTGCGAACTTCACGGCCCCGCCCAGTGTCTTGTGTCTATGTCTGCAACTGCCTCTGTTCTGGAACATCCCCTGCTACCGCGCATCGAGCAGGCCCTCGACGGCATCCGCCCCTACCTGGAAGCCGACGGCGGCAACGTCCGCGTGCTCGACATTACCGACGACATGGTCCTGCGCCTGGAGCTGCTCGGCGCCTGTGGCACCTGCCCCATGTCGCCGATGACGCTGAAAGCCGGCGTGGAGGAATCGGTGAAGCGCGCCGTGCCCGAAATCCGCGCCGTGGAGGCTGTGAATGGCGCCACCGCGCCGCAGCCGGCCGGACAGGTTCGGTAGAGTTCGTTTTTCGTTGTTGGTTTTCCGTTTCTCGGAGGCCAGAATAGCAGCGCCCCGCTCCTGCCGGTTTCGGCGGAGGCGGGGCGCGGTTTTTTAGTGATTATTTATTCGAAGTCACGTCAAGCTTGGCACTCAACGATTGAAAGTGTACTGCAAACCAATACTGAAAAAATTAAAGTAATCAATCCTACCGTAATTCAAACGAAGACTGGTGTTTCTCAAGATGAACCCCTGAGTATACACAGAGTAAGTGGTGTAATGAAAATAATATCCAAAATCAACACCCAGATACATTGCGCTCAAAGATTTCTTATCAAAGTTTCTAGTATAACTTTTCTGAAGCCCTATTTTCGCACCGAAGCCTTTCGCGTTATTCAATTCCTGCCATCCTATTTTAGTAACTACTCCACAGTTGATGAAGCCAAGCCCACGTTCTGCTGATAGATTAGCATTCCGATAAAGTAATCTGTTGCCGCTAAAACTCAGCTGAGAATATTCAATAGAAGCTAATGAAACCCAGCGCAAGGAAGTATATGCCAATTTACCATCAAAGGAGTAGCTGTTTTTAAAATCAGTCATCCCCTGAATCTTATAAAGTATGGAAGCAGGCAAGTCTTCAAAGTGCATAACCGGTTCTTCATCTAATCCATTACTCAAAGACACGCCACCAAACTGATTAACAACATCATAATTTAAGCCTATCGTTGACCACCGGTTGTGAGGATGTTTTAGTACAGAATCAAGTGCCGCGATATTCACTTGTCCGCGGCACACAGAGCAGTAACAAGTCAGTAACAGTAGCAGGAATGCTCGAATCATTAGGTTAGTTTTTGTGGCATGACACATCGAATAGATTGCTCTAGTCTTCTTTTTCCATAAAAACAGCCAAGAATTCAAAATTTGGCTGTGGGACCAGTATCGGCGAAACACGAATACGGCCGTGTTCTTCATTTAGCGCCACGGTTCTACCTTTGCCCCATTCCGTACCACCCTGCTGATTCCGAACATGGCCAACCCCAACGACCCCGCCCTGCACTCCTGGATTGACATTCCGCCCCACAGCGACTTTCCCATCCAGAACCTGCCCTTCGGCGTGTTCTATACCGAGGACCGGGGCACCCGCGTGGGCGTGGCCATTGGCGAGTATGTGCTGGATTTGTATGCGGCCAGCCAGTTTGGCTACTTCCGCGGGCTGGATTTGCCCACCGAGCCCAAGGTGTTCCGCCGCCGCTCCCTGAACGCGTTTATTAAGTTGGGCCGGCCGGCGTGGCGGGCCGTGCGCCAGCGCGTGAGCGAGATTCTGCGCCACGACAACGGCGAGCTGCGCGACCAGGAGGAAGCCATGCGCGAGTGCCTGCTGCGCCAGCGCGACGTGCGGATGCTGCGCCCGGTGAAGCCCCAGAACTACACCGATTTCTACAGCAGCATCGAGCACGCTACGAACGTGGGCACCATGTTCCGCGACCCCAGTAACGCCCTGCTGCCCAACTGGAAGTGGATTCCCATCGGCTACCACGGCCGCACCAGCAGCATCGTGGTCAGCGGCACCGATATCCGCCGGCCCAACGGGCAGCGCAAGGCGCCGGACGCGCAGGTGCCCACGTTCGGCCCCTCGCAGCAGCTGGATTTCGAGCTGGAGGTGTCGATGGTGGTGGGGCAAGGCACCGAGATGGGCCAGACGGTGCCGCTGGCCGAGGCCGAAGACCACGTGTTTGGGCTGATTTTGTTCAACGACTGGTCGGCCAGGGACCTGCAGAGCTGGGAGTACGTGCCGCTGGGGCCGTTTCTGGGCAAGAACTTCGGCAGCAGCGTCTCGCCCTGGGTGGTGACGCTGGACGCGCTGGAGCCCTTCCGGGTGGCCGGCCCGGTGCAGGAGCCCGAGCCGCTGCCCTACCTGCAGCAAACCGGCGCCCACAACTTCGACATTCAGCTGGAGGTGAGCCTGGCCCCGCAGGGCGGCCCCGAAACCGTCATCAGCCGCACCAACTACAAGGACATGTACTGGAGCATGGCCCAGCAGCTGACCCACCACGCCTCGAACGGCTGCCCGCTGGAAGTCGGCGACCTGTACGCCTCGGGCACCATCAGCGGCGCCACGCCCGACGCCTACGGCTCGATGCTGGAGCTGACCTGGCGCGGCACCAAGCCGCTGACGCTGGCCGACGGCTCACAGCGCAAGTTCATCCTGGACGGCGACACGGTGGTGATGCGCGGTTTCTGCCAGCGCGGCGAAGTGCGCATCGGCTTCGGCGAGGTGCGCGGCACGGTGCTGCCGGCGCATGGTGAATGAGTGAATGAGCGAATGAGTGATTGTCGTTCTGATACTTCACTCATTCGCACATTCACCTCGGGCCAACCTTATCGGTCCGGAGCCGCACTACCTGTTAGCTATTCGATTGTTTTGCATGCATTTCGTGTTTTCCTGTTTGGTCGCGCTGACGGCGGCCACCATTGGCAGTGCAGCCAGCCAGGCCCAAGCCATTAGTGGCACCATCCGCAACGGCCGTACCCACGAGCCGGTGCCCTTCGTCAACCTGGGACTGCCCAAGCGCAACCTCGGCACCGTGGCCGACGAGCAGGGGCGCTACCAGCTGGCGGCCCGCCCCGAGTACGCGACCGATACCGTACGCGTATCCAGCCTGGGATATGAGCCGCTGCTGCTGCCGCTACGCACTCTGCTGGCTCAGCCCAACCTGGAGCTGCAGCCCCAGGCGGTGGAGCTCGGCGAGGTAGCCGTGGCGGCCCCCGGCGCCTACCGCGACCTGCGCACCGTGGGCCTGGCCAAGTCGGCCCGGGGCTTCGTGGTACACATGACTTCCAACCAGCTGGGCACGGAGCTTGGGGCCCTGGTGCACCTGCCGAAACGCCCGGCGCTGCTCCAGAGCCTAAACGTGGTGGTAGCTAAAAACGACGCCGGCCCCCTCACCTTCCGCCTGAACCTCTACCGCCTCGACGCGTGGGGCTTCCCCACCGCCGCCAAGCTGCTGAGCCACGACGTGCTGCTGACGGCAACTCCCCAAGCCGGCGTGCTCACCGTGGACCTCGCGGCCGAAAAGGTGGTGCTGGACGAAGACTTTCTGATGGGTCTGGAACTGGTGCAAGTACCCGCCTCCCCCACCCCACTCGACCTGACAAAGCAGATCAGCTTCGGGGGCGCCCTCGAGCTGGGCGGGCAGCTGTTTGTGCGCCTCGCCAGCCAGGGCCAGTGGATAAAGCCCACCGTGACGAGCAACGGCCCGCTGCTGGGCCGCCGGCCGGCGGTGGCCCTGTACGCCACGGTGAAAGAGTAGCGGGCCGACAACCGTGGCGAACGGGCAGCAGCCTCTACCGCGCCAACTTCACCAGCCGGCGTACCTCCCGCTGCCCCTCGGCTTCGAGCTGCAGCCAGTAGACGCCGGGGTGCAGCAACCCCAGGTCGATGGTCAGCGCGTCGACCTGCTGGCGGGTGCGGGTGAGCAGCACGCGGCCCAGCGCGTCGGAGATGCGGATGGCAAAGGGCAGGCAGCTGTTGGCCTGCGGCAGCACCGTCAGCTGGTCGGCCACGGGGTTGGGGAACACCTGCACCTGGCTCAGGCACTTGCCCACAGGCTGTACCAGCCCGGGCTGCGCCAGAACCTGCGCGAAGGCCGCCAGCTGCCGGGGCCGCAGCCGCCGGTGCTGGAAGTTGGCCGGATACACAAACACGCCGTGGGCTTCCCAGTACGTCTGGTTATCGGTGGCAATCAAAGAACTACCGCTCATTCCGGGGGCCCCGTCCTGCAGGGGAATTACATACTGCCAGACCGTATCGGCCTTGCTGCCGGCGCCGAATTCGTAGTAGAGCGTATCGCCGTTGTAGCGGGGCGGCTGCACGAGGTCGTCGCCGGCCGGGTAGCTGAACTTATGCCAGACGGGAACCTCGTAATCGGCTGGGTTGCGGTAGCTGCCCAGGCTCACCCAGCCGGTGGTCTGGCCGATGGGGCGGGCCAACTCCAGCAACGCCAGGTCGTCGAATTCCGCGCCGGTGGTCCAGCTCTGAAACAGGTAAAACCGGTAGGCAAACGCGCTCGGTAGCACCGGGTCGCGGCCGTTGTCGTAGGCCGGCACCACCAGGATGCTGTCGGCACCATATGTCAGCCGGCGCGTGATATAGTTGGACACGCAGTGAGCGGCCGTCAGCACAAACCGCTCCCCGACCAGCGTGCCCGTACACATCTGCAGCCGCTGACCGCCCTGGTAGGCAAACAGCGCAACGGTGGTGCGAACGGGGTAATCGAGCACGTTGAACGAAGCCGCAGCGCGGCGGCGCGGACTGAACTGGGTGCCAGGCAGCGCGTCGGTGCTCGGGGGCGTTTGGGCCAGGGTCACCCGGTTGGCCAGCGCCCCGAAAGAGTGCGCGGTGCGCAGCGGCCCGGTGGCCGGTAGCGGCACCGCTGGCAGTACGTGGTTGCGCCCGGTGCGCAGATCGTAGCAGACCACGGCATTGCCTTGCGCCCAGGCCAGGACAGGAAAGCACACCAGAAACAGCAACAGGAGTCGAAGTAATAGCATAAGCAGCAGAATAACCGAGGTAGCAAACGCGGCCCCGCTCCACTTATTGCCAAGCGCCGGCGCAGTACAGCCCGTTGGTTTACCCGTAGAGCCGCTCGGTCCGCAGCCGACGCCAGCGGCGCAGCAACAGGAAGCTACTGGCCAGCCCGCCCAGCACCAGCCAGTACACCAGCTCGGTGGCCCACACGCCGGGCAGCGGCAGCCGCCACCAATGCACGGCCGCATAAGCCGTCAGCAGGTAGGCCCCGATGGCGACGACTTCGATCTGAAACGCCCGCCCGGCCCCGCCCAGGCCGATAATGCTGTTGTAGAGAATATTGCTGGCGGCGAAGAGCGTGAGAATCAGGGTCAGCACCGGGGCCAGGGGCACCAGGGCGGCGTTCAGGGCCGGCTCGGAGGTGAACAGCCCGCCCACGTGCACCGGCAGCAGGCTGATGAGCAGACCCACCGGCACCGTGGCCAACAGGCTCAGCGCGATGGTGCGGGCAATGACGGGGGCCAGCAAATCAGGGCGGCGCTGGCCCAGGTAGCGGCTGGTGAGCGTGTAGATGGCCGAGGCCAGCGCCAGGGAGGGCAGGCTGACCACCGTGTACACGCTGCGCACGATATTGGACACGGCCAGCTCCTGCCGCCCCATCGCGCCTACCAGCACGAAAAACCCGAACCAGCCGGCCGTTTCGACCAGCTGCTTGCCCACGATGGGCGCCCCGACCAGCAGCAGGCGCCGCAGCGGCAGCCGCATCGGGGGGTGGCGCAGCAGGGCGTAGCGGTACCGCAGCCCGGGCCGCCGCAGCGCCAGCAGCAGCACCGCCGCCCCCGCCCCCTCCGATACCACCGAGGCCCAGGCCGAGCCGGCAATGCCCAGCTTCGGCAGTCCCAGTCCGCCCCACACCCAGCCGTAGTTCAGCGCCACGTTGGCCAAGGTCATCAGCAGGGTGCTCAGGCTGATGACGCGCGTGCGGGCAATGCCGGTGAAAAAGCCCGCGAGGCAGTGCCACAGGAAGCTGGCCGGCAGGGCCCACACCACGGCGCGCAGGTACAGCTGCATCTGCCCCCCCACCGCCGCATCGTCCACGAGGCGGGCGGCCAGCCCGGGCGCCAGCGCGTAGCCCAAAGCGGCCAGCGCGGCGGCCAGGGTCAGGCTCAGGTACAGGGTGTTGTCGAACAGGCGGCCGACGGCGCGGCGGCGGCCCTGCCCGATGCGGCGAGCGGTGAGAATCTGCAGGGCCACGGCCAGGCCCGCGCCCACGGTGGTGAGCAGGTAGAACAGCAGCCCGCCCAGGCCTACGGCTGCCAGCGGCACCTCGCCCAGTCGCCCCACAAACACCGAATCGGTCAGGTAAATGACGCTCTGCGCCAGGCTGCCCAGCATAATGGGCGCCGCAATGTCGAGGATGGCGCGGTAAGACGCCGGGCGCCGGCGACGGGACATGGGGTGAGGTGGTGAGGTGGTGAACTGGTGAGTTGATGTTCTGAAATGGGCCCGTTGAACGTCAACTCACCACTTCACAATTTCACCACCTCACCGCGGTAGTAGCAGTTCAGGATGGAGTCCATCGGCTCGCGGCCGGCGGCTACGGCTTCCACTTTGGCCTGGTAGCGGGCTTCGAGCAGGGGCTTGAGGGGCTGGTCCACCTGGTTGAAGTGGCGGAAGGCTTCCGTGAGCTTGGCATCCCACTCGGGGTGGAAGTTCAGCAGGTCGTCGGGCAGCACCTGGGTGCGGGCGCTGCCGGGCTCGGGCAGGCAGTCGAAGGGCTCCCACACGTTCAGGTAGCCGTAGTCGTCGGTCAACTCCTCGCCGGGGTGAATGTCGCGCACGGCCAGCTCGAAGTTGTAGGCCGTCGACACCAGGGAGCTGTTGAAGGAGTGGTTGACGAAGCGGGAGTTGTCCCAGCAGAGCACGAAGTCGCCCTGGGCGTCGCGGTAGCTGTACTTGTTGAGAATGTCCTTGTGCATCTGGTCGAGCCCGCGCACCCGCTCGGGGCTGAACGTCTGGTCGAAGGCGTCGAAAATCCAGCAGATGGTGCCTTTGGGAATGAAGCGGGTGGCCACCACGCCGTAGCCGATTTCGGGGGAGATGAAGCGCAGTTCGGTGTCAGGATGAATCATGGGGAGGGAAGGCAGAAAGCGGAGAATTGCAATACTAGCCAAAAGCCGGCTGCGACCCTAACGGCTTGTGTGGTTGGCCAAAGCGCCGCGCGCTGCGAAGCCCGGGCGGGCTTCGGGCAGGTCTACGGATTTAACGCAGATACCCGGAGGTTAACACGTAAATCCGCCCGCAAAGCGCCGATTCGGCTCCGGCCGGCGTACTAGTTCCACAGCTACCTGGTCGGCGCGCGCCATTGGCCGCGCCGGCCGGGTAGTTCTGCTGTATTTCCCGCCCATCAACCGCCAAAACGCCTAAGCCTATGCTTGCTATGGATTACCGGGGCCCCAAACGGGTCCGCGCCGTGCAAAAACCCATGCCGGAAATCAAGCACCCGCAGGATGCCATCGTGAAGGTGCTGCGCACCTGCATCTGCGGCTCCGACCTGCACCTCTACAACGGCAACGTGCCCGACACCCGCGTGGGCTCCACCTTCGGCCACGAGTTCGTGGGCGAAGTGGTGGAAGTCGGCGCGGAAGTCACCAAGGTGAAAGTCGGCGACCGGGTCATCGTGCCCTTCAACATTGCCTGCGGCGAGTGTCACTTCTGCCGCCAGGGCATGTTCGGCAACTGCCACGAATCGAACACCGAGGCCACGGCCGTGGGCGCCATTTTCGGCTACTCGCACACCGCCGGCGGCTTCAACGGCGGGCAGGCCGAGTACTGCCGCGTGCCCTACGCCAACGTCGGCCCGGTCATCGTGCCCGAGGGCATGGACCTGGACGACGCCGTGCTGCTCACCGACGTGGTGCCCACCGGCTACCAGGCCGCCGAAATGGCCGGCATTCAGACCGGCGACACGGTGGTGGTCTTTGGGGCCGGGCCCATCGGCATCATGGCTGCCCGCTGCGCCTGGCTGTTCGGCGCCGGCCGCGTCATCATCATCGACCAGGAAGACTACCGCCTCGATTTTGCCCGCAACTACTCCTACTGCGAGGCCTACAACTTCAAGGAAATGGACGACCCGGTCGTGTTCATTAAGAAAATCACCGACTGGATCGGGGCCGACGTAGTCATCGACGCCGTGGGCGCGGAAGCGGCCGGCAACACCATGCAGACCATTACCGGGCGCAAGCTGCTGCTGCAGGCGGGCTCGGCCACGGCCCTGCACTGGGCCATCAACTCGGTGAAGAAGGGCGGCGTGGTGAGCATCGTGGGCGTGTACGGGCCGACCGACAACTTGGTGCCCATTGGCAACGTGCTCAACAAGGGCCTGACCATCCGGGCCAACCAAGCTTCGGTGAAGCGCCTGCTGCCGCGCCTAATTCAGCACGTGCAGAGCGGCGTGCTCAACCCCAAAGGGCTGATTACGCACCGCCTGCCGCTGGAGGAAGTGGCCGACGGCTACCGCATGTTCTCCGCCAAGCTCGACAACTGCATCAAAACCGTGCTGCTGCCCCCTACCGCCAGCAACTAGCGCCGCCCGACTCATGGAAACCAACGTGATAAACACGCCCATCGACCCCAAGCAGATTCCCGGCTGGGGCATCGACGCCGACCCTAAGAACGACCCGACCTACCCCATGCGCCAGCGCATGAACGTGGGCCAGGACCCGGACAGCAAGCACCGCCCCCAGTCGCTGCAGCCCGTCGATACCGAAGTGCTGCGCTCCATTGAGCGGCCCAACGTGTCGGCCGTGTTCGGCACGCCCGAGCCGCCCAGCGGCCTGAGCGGCATGATCCGGCGGGCGGCCTTTCACTACAGCGAAAACCGCTACCGCCACTGGCTGCCGCTGGTGCTGGCCGACCGCGTAAACGTGGTGGAGGGCATCATCGAAGACCTGGCCCACGGCAAGCTGCCCAACATCTGGGCCGAGAAGGGCTACGACGTGGAGTGGAAGCACAACCGCACCAGCCTGATCCTGAAACTCTCGGCCGTGGCCGCCGTAGCTGCGGGCGCCGTCGTGCTGCTCAGCTCCGGCGACAAAGAGCCGAAGAAGCCGAAGCACTACCGCGGGGCATACCCCGAGGAATAGGCCCGAACGCACATGCCTTTCTTCCGAAGTCCGGTTGGCACCTGCCAGCCGGACTTTTTGTGTTTTTTCCCAGCTATTGTCACTGGAAATGGCTGCGCAACGTGATAATTTTACCCGTTCGCGCGGTGGCGCGGCGGCTCCGTGGAGCATTCTGTTATTCTCCCATTTCTCGTTTTATGCGGAAAAATTTTACGCTAGTCCTGGCATTGTGCGGGGGGCTTCTGCTTCAGTCCGGTACCGCGCTACGGGCGCAGAGCCTCGACCCGGACTTTCTGCCGACGGTGCTGAAAGCACCCATGGTATCGACGCTGCAATCGGGCGTGAACACGCTGGCCGTGCAGGCCGACGGCAAAATCCTGGCGGCCGGCGGCTTCGATTTCGTGGGCGGCACGCTCACCGGCAAGCTGCAGCGCTTCAACACCGACGGCACGGTGGATGCCACCTTCAACGCCGGCACCGGCGCCAACGGCTTTATTTCGGCCGTGGCCGTGCAGCCCGACGGTAAAATCCTGGTGGCGGGCGGCTTCAATACCTTCAATGGCGCCGTGGATGCCAACCTGGTGCGCCTGAACGCCAACGGCTCGCTCGACGCCACCTTCTCCAGCATCGGCGCCGGCGTGCCGCGGCAGCCGATGAGCCTGGCGCTGCAGCCCGACGGCAAGCTGCTGGTGGGCGGCATTTCCACCGACCTAGCCGGCCTCAGCAGCCCCTCGGTGGTGCGGCTGAACGCCAACGGCACCAAGGACACGGGCTTCAACCCCGGCACCGGGGCCGATGGGGGCTTCGTACGGACCCTGACGCTGCAGCCCGACGGCAAGATCCTGGCTGGCGGCTCGTTTTCGACCTTCAACGGCCAGACGGCCAACAGCCTCGTGCGCCTGAACGCCAACGGCTCGGTCGACGCGACGTTTGCGGCCAGCAATCAGTTGCTCAACGGCTCGACGCAGGCCGTGCTGCGCCAGGCCAGTGGCAAGTTGCTGGTGGCCGGCTCGTTTTTTACGAACAACGCGAGCTTGCGCCTGTTGCGGCTGCTGCCCGACGGCAGCCCCGACAACACCTTTACGCCCGGCACCGGGCCTAACGGCTTGGTCATCAGCATGAAGGAACTCAGCTCGGGCGCGGTGCTGCTGGGCGGCTCGTTTGCGCAGTACGACGGCGTGGCCCGGGGCCGCCTGGCCCGCATTTCGCCCGATGGCGTGCTGGATGCTGCGTTTGCCCCCAACACCGGTGCCAACAGCAGCGTGCTGGCCCTGGCTACCACCAGCACCGGGCAGGTGCTGATCGGCGGCATCTTCAGCCAGTACAACGCGACCGACCAGACGGCCCTGGCCCGGCTCAGCAACAGCGGCTCGCTCGACGTGGGCTTCTCGCCCCTCATCGAAGCCCGCGGCACGGTGCAGCAGGCGTTTCCGCTGAGCAACGGCCAGCTGCTGGTGGGCGGCAACCTCAGCGCCATCAACGGCACTACCCTGACGGGGGCAAACACCCTGCCGCGCCGCTTCAACGCCGACGGCTCCCTGGACGCGAGCTACGCGCCGGCCGTCAGCGGCTCGGTGCTGGCCGCGCTGCCGGGCGGCGGCAGCTACGTGCTCGATAATACCGCCGCTGTTACCGTACGGCGCCTGCTGCCCGGTGGCACCCTCGACAACGGGTTTGCAACGCGCACCCTCGCCAGCCGCTACGGCACCGGCACCGGCAACCTCGGCGCCTCCCTGTCGGGCGCTGCTCTCCAGCCCGATGGCAAGGTGCTGCTCTACGGCGTCTTCTCTTCCTACGACGGGGTGCCGCGCAGCAGCTTGGTGCGCCTGCTGGCCGACGGCTCACTCGATGCTTCGTTTGTCCCGCCGGCTAGCACCAGCCTGCCAGTCAATCCCAACGAATTCCGCCGCGTGACGGCGGTGTGGGTGCTGCCCGGGGGCAAGATCCTGTACCAATGGGCTGCTTACCAAGGCTCGCTTCAGCAGTTCTTAACCCGCCTCAACGCCGACGGCAGCGTGGATAACACCTTTGCCATCGGCACGGGACCGGCCAACGCCAGCGGCGCGCTGCCCACCTTCGCCGTGCTGCCCCAGTCCGATGGCAAGCTGCTCGTCTGGAATACGGCCTTCACCAGCTTCAGCGGGCAGTCGGCGCCCTACGGCCTGACGCGCCTGACCACCACCGGCGCGGTAGACGCCACGTTTTCCGGCCTGACGGAGTACTACACGCCGCGCTACGTGCAGGCCGACGGCAAAATCGTAGCCACTACCGGCAGCAACGCGTTGAGCAACGCCGGCAGCCAGCTGGTGCGCCTGAACGCCGATGGTTCGCGCGACAACGGCTACGCGGCCGTGGCCGTGCCGAGCAGCATTTTCACCGGCGACGACGTGCTGACGGGCGTGACCCAGCAGCCCACCGACGGTAAGCTGATCCTCTACGGCTCGTTCCGCTACGTGGCCGGCCAGACGCGCATCGGCCTGGCCCGCCTCACCAATACCACCCTGGCCACCCAGCCGGCCGGCAAGCTGCCCCAGCCGCTCACGCTCTACCCCAACCCGGCCCAGCAGCAAGTAACGGTGCAGCTGCCCGCCGGCGCCGAGCAGCTGCGCCTGCTCGATTTGCAGGGCCGCCTGGTGCAGCAGCGCCGCCTGCCCGCCCGCCAGGCGGAAGCCAACCTGAATCTGACGGCAGTGCCCGCCGGACTGTACCTGGTACAGGTCGTGGGCGCAGCCGGCCTCTACCAGCAGCGCGTAGTGGTGACGCACTAACCGCAAGCGGTTCAGCTGGCAGTCATTGCGAGCAACGCGAAGCAACCGCAGGAAGGCGTAGCCAATCCTTCCGCTCGCGGCACGACGGCCCCACTGGTAGAAAACGAAAACGGCACTGCCCGAAACCAAGTAACTCTAGTTTCGGGCAGTGCCGTTTTCGGTTCGCAGGAATTGTAGCGGCGGTGCTACTAGAGGAAGGATTGCTTCGGCTACGCCTCGCAATGACTGCTTGTACTACCGCTTACTTCCGCCCGCCGATGATTTCGTCCACCACGGCCGGGTCGAGCAGGGTGGTGGTGTCGCCGAGGTTGCTGGTTTCGCCTTCGGCTACTTTGCGCAGGATGCGGCGCATGATTTTGCCGGAGCGCGTTTTGGGCAGGCCCGACACGATTTGGATCTTGTCGGGGCGGGCAATTTTGCCGATTTCGGCCACCACGGTTTCGATGATGCTGGCTTCGAGGTGGAGCAGGTCGGTTTCCTTCTGCCCCTCGCCCGGCCGGCAGATAACGTAGGCGTAGATGCCCTGCCCCTTCACGTCGTGCGGGAAGCCCACCACGGCCGACTCCACCACGTGGGGGTTTTGGTTGATGGCGTTTTCGATTTCGGCCGTGCCGAAGCGGTGGCCCGACACGTTGATGACGTCGTCGACGCGGCCGATGATGCGGTAGAGGCCGTTTTCGTCGCGGCGGGCGCCGTCGCCGGTGAAGTAGTAGCCGGGGTACGGCCGGAAGTAGGTCTGCTCGGCGCGCTCATGGTCGCCCCAGGTGGTGCGGATGACGGCCGGCCACGAGGCCTTGATGGCCAGGTAGCCTTCCTGGTCGTTGCCCTCGATTTCCTGGCCTTCCTGCGTCAGCAGCACCGGCTGCACGCCGGGTATGGGCAGGCCGGCGTGGGCGGGCTTCGAGGGCGTGATGCCGGCCAGGGCCGAGAGCATGATGCCGCCGGTTTCCGTCTGCCACCAGGTATCCACGATGGGGCAGCGCTCCTTGCCCACGTGGGTGTGGTACCAGTACCAGGCTTCCTCGTTGATGGGCTCCCCCACCGAGCCGAGCACCCGCAGCGAGTCGAGCGAGTAGCTAAGCACGTTGTCGAGGGGCGCGGCCATCAGGCTGCGGATGGCGGTGGGCGCGGTGTAGAAGATGCTCACCGAGTGCTTGTCGATGACTTCCCAGAAGCGGCCGGCGTCGGGGTAGGTCGGCACGCCCTCAAACATGAGCGAGGTGCTGCCGGCCAGCAGCGGGCCGTAGAGCAGGTACGAGTGGCCGGTGACCCAGCCCACGTCGGCGGTGCACCAGTACACGTCGTTTTCCTCCACCTGAAACACGTTGCGGAAGGTGTAATCGGCCCACACCATGTAGCCGGCGGTGCTGTGCACCACGCCCTTGGGCTTGCCCGTCGAGCCGGAGGTGTAGAGGATGAACAGCGGGTCTTCGGCCTCCATTTCCTCGGCCGGGCAGGTTTTGGCCACGCCCTCGGCTTCCTCGTGGTACCACACGTCGCGGCCTTCGTGCATGTGCACGGGCCAGCCCAGGTGCTCCACCACCAGCACCTTGCGCACCGAGGGGCAATGGGCCAGGGCCTCATCCACCACGCGCTTCACCGGAATCTGCTTGGGGCCGCGGTTCAGCCCATCGGCGGTGATGACGAAGGCGGCTTCGGCGTCGTTGACGCGGTCGGCAATGGCGGTGCTGCTGAAGCCGGCGAAGATGACCGAGTGAATGGCTCCGACGCGGGCGCAGGCCAGCACGGCAATGGCCAGCTGCGGAATCATGGGCATGTAGAGGCACACCCGGTCGCCCTTCTCCACGCCGAGGTTGTGGAGCACGTTGGCGAAGCGGCACACTTCCTGGTGCAGCTCGCGGTAGGTCAGGCGCAGGTGGCGCTGCTTGGGGTCGTTGGGCTCCCAGATCAGGGCCAGCTTGTTGCCGCGCTGGGCCAGGTGGCGGTCGAGGCAGTTCTCGGTGATGTTGAGGCGGGCCCCGTCGAACCAGGTGCTGCGGCCTTCGGGCGAAAACGCGCCGCCGCGCACCGAGGTCCACTTGCGGCGCCAGGTAAAGGGCTCGGCCACCTCGGCCCAGAACGCGTCGGGGTCCTGGACGCTGCGCTGGTAGGCCTGCTGGTACTCTTCAACGGAACGAATGCGGGGGTGCTGAGGCATGAGGAGGTGACTGGTAGGTAGGAGCGGCAGTTTACGAAAAAGCGGCTGCGCCCGCGTTGTCGGATTGTCGCAGAATGTGGCGCTGGAGTCGCAGAGCGGGATGTAGCGCGAACGTTCCGGGCGCGTCGCGCTGCTGGCGCCTGGCCGGAAGTCGTGCTGCGCGACGCGCCCGGAACGTCCGCGCCATATCCCCTACCCCTTTCGCTGCCAGCTTGCTGCTCAGGTGGTTCGGGGCGCTCCGTTGTTCGCTGAACGGCTTCTGCGTCGGTACTGCGCGCCACTACGTCCGGTGCGCGTGCTTCTTTGTGCGTCGAACAGCCTTTGCGTTGGTTTCGGCCGTTTCTTCGTCCGTTAAACGGCTTCTTTGTTGGTTGCGGGCGCCTCTTTATCCGTTGGGGGCGCCTCTTTATCCGTTGGGGGCGCTTCTTTATTCGTTGGAGGTGCTTCTTTATCCGTTGCGGGCGCTTCTACGTTGGTTTCGGTCGCTTCTACGTCCGTTTCCGGTGCTTCTCCGTTCGTCGCGGTGTTTCTAAGAAGGTTTCCGCTGCTTCTACGTCCGTTTCCGGTGTTTCTACGCTGATTTGCGCGGTTTGAATCGGCGTAGAAGCTACTCACGGGCATCAAGAAAGCTAGCAGGCCGGTGTAGAGACGCATCCTTGCGTCTCGTCGTTGAACAATTTTCGCTGCCACGGCGAGGTCCACGCGGCGCGGACGCCGAGACGCAAGGATGCGTCTCTACATCGGCCCGATGTTTATTCCTGGATCAGCTTCACGCCCCGCACGTCCTTCATGAGCGCGGTGCCGATAATCCAGCAGGCCAGCGCGATGATGACCGGGTAGAGCAGGCCCGACAAGGAGGCGTGCTGCTGGAAAAACGAGCCTTCGGGCTGGGCCTTGGCCCACACCGCAATCCAGGTGGCTACGAGCGGCACGAAGCCGCCGAACACGCCGTTGCCGATGTGGTAGGGCACGGAGAGGGAGGTGTAGCGCACTTTCGTGGGGAACAGCTCCACCAGGTAGGCGGCAATGGGGCCGTAGACCATCGTGACGAACAACACCAGGCAGAAGGTCAGCGCTGTCATCATCGGCAGGTTGGGCGTGAGGGCCTTCTGCACGGCGGCCACGGTTTTGCCGGCCGCGTCGACGGTGGCGGGCGTGACTTCCGTCAGCGGGCCGGCGTAGGCCTGCAGGCCGTAGAACAGGGGCACGGTGAAGAGGGCCGCGCAGAGCATCCCGGTCATGATGATGCGCTTGCGGCCGATGCGGTCCGAGAGGGCGCCGAAGTACACGAACAGCGGGGTGGCCAGCACCATGGCCACCACCAGCACGATACTAGCGTCGATGAGGTCGAGCTTCAGCGTGTTCTGCATGAAGGAGTAGGCGTAGAACTGCGAGGTGTAGAACACCACGCCCTGCCCCATGGTGGCGCCGAACAGGGCAATGAGCACCAGGCGGCGGTTCACCGGGTTCAGAAACGACTCGCGCAGCGGGTGCTGGCTGGTGCGCCCCTCGGCCTTGGCTTTGGCAAAAAGCGGCGACTCGTGCAGGCGGCGGCGGATGTAGTACGAGGCCACAATCAGGGCCGAGGAGAGCAGGAAGGGCACCCGCCAGCCCCAGTCTTTAAAAGCCGCGTCGGACATGGACTTCTTGGTCAGCACAATCACCAGGATGCTCAGAATCAGGCCGGCGGTGGCCGTAATCTGGATGTAGCTGGTGAAGTAGCCGCGCTTCTTATCGGGCGAGTATTCGGCCACGTACGTAGCCGCGCCGCCGTACTCCCCGCCCAGGGCCAGCCCCTGCAGCAGCCGCAGCACCAGCACGATGAGCGGGGCCGCCAGCCCGATGCGGTCGTAGCTCGGAATCAGGCCCGTAACCACCGTGGCGCCGCCCATGATGAGTAGGGTGAGCAGGAAGGTGTACTTGCGCCCGATCATGTCGCCGATGCGGCCGAAGAACACCGCCCCGAAGGGACGCACCACGAAGCCCGCGCCGAACACGGCCAGCGCTCCGAGCAGGGTGTCCTCGGGCTTGCCCTGCGAGCCGAACAGCACCGGCCCGATGATGGCCGCCAACGAGCCGAAGATGTAGAAGTCGTACCACTCGATGACGGTGCCCACCGAGGAGGCCGAAATGACCTGCCAGATTTTGCCGACGGGCACGTCGTTGTTGTCGTGGGCCGCCGGGGTGGCGGCGGCGCCCGCGGCCCGGGTTTCGGTGGCCGGGGCGCGGTGCGGGAGCTGGGAAGGCATGGGAATCGGCTGGTGGTGGAAAGGACGTGGCGGCCAATGTACACGCCCCCGGGCCCAAACCTGCCTGTACCCTCCTATTCCGGCCGCCAAAACCTATCCGAAAACGGTTGCGTGGCTGGTCACGTCATCCTGCGCGCGGCGAACCGGAGGTCGACGAAGCGCTACATCCGCAGCAGGGCAGCCAGCACGGCATCGGTGGCCAGGGCCAGGCGGCGCAGGTCCAGTTTTTCCAGCGAGTCGGTGGCGTGGTGGTAGTTGCGGTTGCGGTAAAAGGCGGTGTCGGTGAGCAGCAGGGCCGAGTAGCCGAACTGCCAGTAGTTGAGGTGGTCGGAGAAGTCGACGCCGGGCAGACAGGCGGGCCCGATGAAGCGCTTGACGGGCAGCTGGGCGCCGTGGTCGTAGTGGCGGCTGAAGCGCCGGGCGAAACGGCCGCCGCCCAGCTTGCGCACGGCCGTGACGTAGTTGCCGCGCCCGCCGTAGAGCAGCCGCAACGGGCCGAAGGGGTAGTGCTGGGAGCCGGGCCGGTCGTCGTAGTAGCCGAGCATTTCCAGGGCCACCATGCCCGTTACGGCCGCCTGTTCGTCGTGCAGGCTCTTGGCGTGCACGTAGCTGCCCATCTGCCGGGTGCGGAAGTAGGGCGGCTCTTCCAGGGTGTAGGCCACCAGGTCGATGCGCTGCTTCAGGTTGGCTTGCTGCCCGAGCAGGCGGGCCAGCTCCAGCAGCGCGGCCACGCCCGAGCCATTGTCGTCGGCGCCGGGCTGCTCCCCGCACACGTCGTAGTGCGCCCCCACAATGAGGCGCGGGCCGGTTGCGGGCCCGAAGCTGGCAATGACGTTGCGGTAGGTCTGGCCGCCGGCCTGGTAGGGCTGCTCCGAAACGCGGCCGCCGCTGCGGCTCAGCTGCCGGCCGAGGTAGGCGGCTACCGAGTCGAGCACGGCGACGTACTGGTGGTTACGCGGCTGCGGGGTCGAGACGAGGTAGGTAAGGTGTCGGCGCAGGCGGGCAGAGTCGGCAGAGGCCGCTGCGGTGGCGGCGGCCGGGCGGCTGTGGGCAATCAGCAGGCCCAGGCAGACGATTATCAGGGGTAGACGCATACGTGTAAGCAGACAACGACCCGCGGAAGACGCCAGTACATTTTGGCCGGATCAATATTAGACTATGCGAATTTTACAAATCAGGCCTTGGCTCAGCTCATTAGCAGGTTATTTGCACAATCACAATATTCACTTAAACAAGCTTCTCCTATTTTGAATTTTCGCACGACAAAGTAAAAGCAGCGTGTATCAACAAGGCAGCAAGCTTCTTAGATTTGCAATGGGTTCAACGGGCTCAGGCAGAACTGACTCAGCAATTAGATTTTTTCGCCAGCTCAGCCTCACTGCCAACCGAACCCGCATCGAATAAGTACTATTAGCCGGCAGCCAGGTTACGGGTTGCCTTCAGCTTGCCAGCCGTTGTTGCATGGGTAAACTCTACTTCTGCTTCTTCCTGCTTACGCCGCGGCTGCGCCGCTCCGCCGCCGGCCTGCTGGCCGCGTTGGGGCTGTTGCTGGCCGCCCCGGTGGCCCAGGGCCAGTCGGCCGCCGATACGCTGCGCGTGGTGCGGCTGGCCAACGTGGACGTGAACCCCGAAGCGGTGCAGGGCTGGCTGCTCGTCAACCCCGACATCCGGCTGGAGCTGGAGGGGGCCGTCGACAACCTATACAACTTCAAGCACGACAAGGCCCAGCGGCAGTTTCGCTCCCTGCGCCGCCGCTACCCTCAGCACCCCATGCCCTACTTCCTGATGGGCCTGGCGCAGTGGTGGCAGATGGTACCCTCGCAGCTGCAGACCACCAGCTACGACCGGCCCTTCCTGGCGTACATGGACACGGCCATTACCAAGGCCGAGGCGCTGTACGCGCAGGACGCGCACAACTACGAGGCCTGCTTTTTCCTCTCGGCCGCCTACGGCTTCGATGCCCGCCTGAACGCGCTGCGCCACAACTGGCGCCGCGCTACCGTCAGCAGCAAGCACGCCCTCGACTACCTCGCCAAAAGCCAGGAAGCCAATAACCTCAGCCCGGAGTTTCTCTTCGGCCAGGGCCTGCTGAACTACTACGCGCCGTGGATTTCGGACAACTACCCGCTGCTGAAGCCGGTGCTGCTGTTTTTCCCCAAGGGCAACCGGCAGCTGGGCCTGCAGCAGCTGCGCCACGTGGCCGCCAACGGCTTCTACACCGCGCCCGAAACGCAGTATTTCCTGCTGCAGATTCTGCAGTACGAGGAGCACCGCCCCCACGAGGCCCTGCCCCTGGCCCGCACGCTGGCCGCCAGATACCCCGACAACCCCTACTTCCAGCGCACCTACGCCCAGCTGTGCTTCAGCCAGGGCCAGATCCGCGAGTGTGAGCGGGTCAGCCTGGAAATCCTCGACAAGCTGGGCCACGGGCAGGCGGGCTACGAGGCCGTGAGCGGGCGCTACGCCAGCTACTTTCTGGCCTATCTGCAGCAGTACCGCTACAAGAACCCGGCCCAGGCCCGGGAGCTGTACCAGCGCTGCCTGGTCTTCGCCGAAACCACCGGCGACACCCGCGGCGGCTATTACCTGAACGCCCATTGGAACCTGGCCAAGCTGGCCCAGCAGCAGCAGGACTGGTCGGCCGCTACGCGCTACTTCGCGCTGGTGAAGGCCCAGGCCGAGCCCTACTCCGAAATGGCTACCGACGCCGAGGCGTACTTCAAGGAAAAGCGCCACGCCCGCGCCGGTAAGCACGGCGGGGACGGTACCAGCACGCTGAGCCTGGCGCGATAAGGCGGCTACGGTGGCCGTCAGCATGTTGGCGGGGAGTGTACTTTAGCACTTGTTGTCCACCTTACCTTCTATCATTCGTGCGTCGCCCCGGCAAATCCTTTGTGTTTCCGCTGCTCTCCGGCTTCTTGCTGCTGCTGGGCCTGTTGGTGCTGCAGCTGCAACTGTTTCTCGGCGTCCAGTTCGTCATTAGCTCGGCCGTCCTGCTGCTCGGCGCAGTCTTGCTGGCCCCGCTGACATTTATCTACACCCGGCAGCCGCTGCGGGCCTACCTGCGGGCCACCACGGCCGCGCTGGCCCTGGCGGTGGTGTTGCCGTTCGTGCTGGCCGGTTGGCAAGCCGACGTTTCCCGCCGCCGCGCCGCCACGCTGATTCAGTCCTTGGAGCAATACCGCACCCGGCAGGGCCACTACCCCGATTCCTTGGCGCAGCTGGTGCCGACGTATCTGCCGGCCGAGCCGCACACGGCTTACGCCCTGGGGCAGTACACCTTCTACTACCACTCCGATGCAGCCGATACGTCGCGGGCCGGCGGCTACCAGCTGGGGTACGACGAGGGCCTGATGGTGCAGTCGTTTTACCACGGCCCCGGCGGCCGCTGGCATTCCGACGACTGATTCCGGCCAAAAACCAGAACTTCGGCCCCGAATCAGCCCATTCGTATGCCCCTGCCCGCCCCCACCGCTTCCGCGTTTCGCACCATCACGCCCGGCACCCTGCCCGGCCCCGAGTGGCACCAGTTCATGCTCGGCGCCGTGGCCCCGCGGCCCATTGCCTTCGTCAGCACCATCGACCGGGCCGGCAACGTGAACCTGAGCCCGTTCTCGTTTTTCAACGTGTTCAGCTCCAACCCCGCCACGCTCATCTTCTCGCCGGCCAACCGCGTGCGCGACAACACCCAGAAGCACACCCTTTACAACGTGCGCGACGAGGTGCCCGAGTGCGTCATCAACATCTGCGACTACCCGCTGGTGGAGCAAATGTCGCTGGCCTCGACCGAGTACGGCCGCGAGGTCAACGAATTCCGCAAGGCGGGCCTCACCGAGCTGGCCGCCGACAAGGTGCGCCCGCCCCGCGTGGCCGAGTGCCCGGTCTCGTTTGAGTGCGTGGTGGAGCAGGTCATTGCCATCGGCGACCAGCACGGCGGCGGCAACCTGGTCATCTGCCGGGTGGTGCAGAGCCACTTCCGCGAAGACATTCTGCTCGCCAACGGGGCCGGCATCGACCCGCACAAGTTCGACGCGGTAGCCCGCCTCGGCGGCGACTGGTACAGCCGCGTCATTCCCGAAAGCCTGTTCGAAGTGCCCAAGCCCAACCGCCACAAGGGCATCGGCATTGATGAGCTGCCGGTCCACATCCGCCACTCGGAGGTGCTGACGGGCAACAACCTGGGCCGCCTGGGCAACATCGAGCGCGAAGCCCTGCCCACGGCCGCCGACGCGCAGGCCTACCGCGACGAGCCGCTGGTGGCCTTCACGCTGAACAAATACGCCGACAACGCCCCGGAGCTGCGCCGTCATCTGCACCGGCTGGGCCAGCAGCTGCTGGAAGAAGGCCGCCTGCTCGACGCCTGGAAAGTGCTGCTGCTGGCCGAGTAAGCTAGCGGCCCCGCACGATGGTGTAGGGCACGCGGACGTGGAAAGTAGTGTCGCGGCCCAAGTAGCGGTGCGTGATAGTGCCCGTCCACTCGGCCCGGCGACGCGTGAGGCCGGAGGGAAGAGCCGGCACCACAAACGCGACCTGCCCATACCCGGCCGCGTCCACCGAAATGGGCTGCCCGTTGCAGGTCATTTTCAGCGTCCGGTTGGCATTCAGGGCCGTCGTCAGCAGCAGGGTCGCCCGGTACGTCGCGCCCGGCGCCACCGTGGCGTTGACGGCAATGGCCAGGGGGCGCGGCGTGGGTTTGAGCACGCCGGCTTCCGTCCGCGCCCGTAGCGCGGCCAGCACGGTCTCCTCGTCCAGCAGGGCGCGGGATTCGCGCTCGGCCAGCGCGGCCAGCACCGCCACCAGCGGCGCGTCGGTGAAGTCGAAGGCGGCGGGCTCCGGCGCCAGCGTCGCCCCGGAAGCCAGGTTGGTGCCGGCCGCGGGCGGTAATGGCTGCCGCAGCAGGGCGTCGTGGCGGCGCAGCTGGATCTGCAGGCTGTCGACCACGGCGGCTCCCAGCAGGTCGGCTACTTCGCGGTGGGCATCCAGGTGCTCGAAACGGGCGGCGTTGCCCGTGGCGCGCAGCAGCCGTTCGCGCAGGCTCTGCAGGTAGCCCAGCAGGTGGCGTGTGCTGTCATGCACGGCCTCGGCCCGCCGAAGCGCCAGCGTGTCGGACGGCTGGCGCTGGTTGCGGTCGACCTGAGCGTGAATGGCCCGCAGGGTATGCTCGTTGGTTCGCCACAGCTCGGCATTGGTGGCCAGGAGCGCGTCATTGATGTACTCCAGGCGCAACAGCTCGGCCGAACGCCCGGCCGGCTGGCAGGAGGCTACGGCCAGCAGTACGCCTCCCAGCACTACCTGCCGCAACGGGCGGCGCCCCGGCACGCGCTGCTTCCACAACATAGTCTTCATTGAGCGGCTCATTTCGGCAGAATCGTGTAGGGTACGCGCAGGGTAAAGGTGGTATCCTGGCCGCGAAAGCCCCCCTGAATGCGCCCCTCCCAGGCAGCCGGGCCGGGGGCGGTGGCGGCGGGCACGACAAACGCCACCTGCCCCCGCCCATCGGGCCCGACCGGCACCGGCCGGCTATCGGCCTGCATGGTCAGGCGCCTTGTGGGGGCGCTAGTGGTCAAAAACAACGAGGCCCGGTAGGTTTCGCCGGCCCCGACTTCATCCGCCAGGGGCACGGCCATGGGTGCTATTTTATCGAATACGATAACTGGGCCGCCAACCTTCTGGCTCGGCAGCTGCAGGGCGGCCCGTTCCAGCCGGCGCACTTCGGCTTCCTGCCGCAGCAGAGTGGTCCGCGCGGCCGTCACGGTGGCTCCTTTGAATGCGACTTCGCCGTAGCGCCACGCCCGCAACGCCTTCAGCGCCGGGCTGATGCGGACATCGTCGGCCCCATCCAGCGCGAGCGGGGCGGCATCCGGCACGAACCGGCGGATGTAGCGGGCATAGGCGTTCAAGCGTTGCTGCAGCGTGTCGGCGCTGGCACCCGGTAGGCCCGCTGACTCGGGCAGGGAGGACACCGGGTCGGACGGCAACTGCTGCCGCAGCTGCCCGAGGTAGCCCGCCAGGCTGTCGGTGCGCGTGCGAATGGCTTCGGCCTCGCGCAGCACGGCCACGTCCCGGGGCTGCCAGCCGTTGCGTTTCACCTGCTCCGTCAGGTTAGCCAGGGTGCTCCGAGCCTGGTGGCGGCTCTGCTGGTTGAGCAGCGTCAGCGTCTGTTCCAGCGACTGGTACCGGGCCAGCTCGGCGGCTGAGGGGGCCGCTTGGCACGCGCTCAGTCCGGCAAGCAGCAGGCCGCTGCCGCGGCGGATAATGGCGGACCAGGTTGGATTCATTGGCAAAGCGCGGAGGCGGTGAGAAGTTGAGCCGGCAGTATACATCAAATTCTCCGGTGCCTGCCTCAGCGGCCCACAGGCGCGGTTTACAGCGGCCGTTCCATTTCGTACAGCTCCAGGGCGGTCTGCGTCCAGCCGCAGCTCCGTAGCAGGGCCTGCCCCGGGCCGGGCGGCAGCAGGCAGGGCATCAGCAGCGGCTTGCCGGCGTAGCGCGCTTCGAGGGCGCGCAACAGGCGCGTGCCCCAGCCCTGCCGGCGGTGCGCTGTGGGTACCACCAGGCTCAGCAGCACGGTTTTGTCGGCCTCGGGGCGCACCAGGGCGTAGGCCTGCTCGCCCAGCTGCCAGGCCTGCACGAAGGGCGCGGTGGTGGCGGCCAGCGTCTCGCCGGCCAGCATCCACGGCAGGTCCGCGTCGCTGTGCCGGCTGATCTGCCGCGCCACCTCAGCCGGGTCGGCTTCTGTCAGCTCGTGAGTCGGGGCCGCGCCCGATGCAGGGCCGGCGGGGGCACCGAAGCCGCTCAGGGTGCGGGTGATGCCAAAGCCCAGCCGCTCGTACAGCCGGATGGCGGCCGGGTTGTTGGTAAACACTTCGAGCATGATGCGCCGGTCGCCGCGCTGCCGGGCTTCGTCGATGGCCGTTTGCAGCATCGGCTTGCCCAGGCCCCGCCCCCGCGCCTCCACCACCAGGCCCATGGCGGCCACGCGGCTCGTCCAGCCCCGCCGGCTGATGTAGACCACGCCCACTAATTCCCCGTCGCAGTACCAGAGGCGGCTGGCTTCGGCGTCGAGGTGCTCCCCGCGGAAGCGGCGCTGAAAGCTGGCCACGTCGAAGCGCAGGGGCACGATGTACTGCTCGAAGGAGCAGTTCATGGCCGCAGCCTGCTCGGCGGCGGAACACTCCAATAGGGTTCGGGAAGTAAGACGGTCGGCGGAGAAAGTCATGGCGGCAAGTTGCGCAAATGCTGCGCTTGAAGCCAGTGCCTGTACAGGCAGCCGAAAGGCAAGCGCACGAAAAAGCCCGCACCAAAGCGCGGGCTCAAATCGTCCACAAAATCCGTACAATCCGAACCGACGGTCGGCGTAGCCAAAAATCCGTCGAATCCGTGGTCCGTGGCTCCTTAGTTGCGCACGGCAATCATCAGGCCCAGCTCCTTGTAGCGCAGGTTGTACTTGCGCGCAATCATGGCGTTGGTCAGGGAGCCTTTGTAGAGGTACACGCCCGAGCGGAAATGCTCGTCGGCGAACAGGGCCTCGTTGATGCCGCCCTGCTGGCTGATTTCCTGCAGAATGGGCGTGAAGATGTTGCTGAGCGCGTTGGAGGCCGTGCGCGGCACCCGCGAGGCAATGTTGGGCACGCAGTAGTGAATCACGTCGTACTTGCGGTACACCGGCCGGGCGTGCGAGGTCATTTCGCTGGTCATGAAGCAACCGCCCTGGTCGATGCTCACGTCGATAATCACCGAGCCCGGCGACATGGTGCTGACCACGTCCTCGGATACCATAAACGGAATGCGGCCCTCCTCGGCGTTCAGCGCCCCGATAACCACGTCGGCGCGGCGGACCTGCTGGCTGAGCGTGAACGAGTCGAAGGTGCTGGTGAACAGCTGCGGGGCGCCCAGGTTCTGCTTGAGGCGGCGCAGCTTGTAGAGGTGGTTGTCGAACACCTTCACGTCGGCGCCCAGGCCGATGGCGGCGCGGGCGGCGTACTCGGCCACCGTGCCGGCCCCCAGAATGACCACCTGCGAGGGTGGCACCCCGGTAATGCCGCCCAGAATGATGCCCTTGCCCTCGTTGCCCAGGGCCAGGTACTCGGCCGCCACCAGCATCACCGTGGAGCCGGCAATTTCCGACATGGCCCGCACCACCGGCTTGGCGCCCGAAGGGTCCTTGATCAGCTCAAACGCAATGGCGTTGACCTTCTTGCGCTGCAAAGCCAGCAGGTATTCCACCGAGAGGGAGCCGAGCTGCAGGGCCGAAATCAAGGTCTGGCCCGCGTGCAGGTGCTCCATTTCCTCCAGCGTGGGCGGGGCAATCTTGAGGATGAGGTCGGCCTCGTACACTTCCTTGGGCGTGTACACGATGCTGGCCCCGGCCTCGGAGTAGTCGTGGTCGGAGTACTTGCTGGGCTCCCCCGCCCCGCTTTCCAGTACCACCTCGTGGCCCTCGTTGACGAGGTGCTTCACCGCCTCGGGCGTGAGGCCCACGCGGTTTTCCTGCAGCGAAGTTTCGCGGGGCAGCCCGATGAACAGCCGGCGCTTGCGCGTCTCGACGGCCAGCATGGATTCCTGGGGCACGTAGGCCCGGCCGGGCGCGGTCAGCGAGGAGAAGCCGGGGGGGAGCTGGTCGGGCATTGTGGAGGGGGTGGTCGAAGCGAAAATGGGCGGGCGTAACGGTCGGGGTCAGTCCGCCTCGCGCTGCACCCGGACCCGGCGCGACTCCGGCCCCGTGACGTCCACGGTGACGAGCAGCCGATCCGGCGGAAGCAGCGGCCCGACGCGGCTGGGCCATTCGATCAGGCAAAGATAACCGGAATCGAAGTACTCCTGCGCCCCGATGCGCAGGGCCTCGTCCACGGAGTCGATGCGGTAGAAATCGAAGTGGTAAATGGGCCGGCCCAGGGCGTCGCGGTACTCGTTGACGAGCGAGAAGGTGGGGCTGCTCACGTCGTCCTGCACGCCCAGCACGGCGCACAGGGCCTTGATGAGGGTGGTTTTGCCCGCGCCCATCTCCCCTTCCAGCAGCACCACCGGGCAGCCGGCGGCGGCAAGGATGGCTTTGAGCTCTTGGGCGGCGGCGGGCAGGGCGGCCAGCGTCGGAATGTCGATATCGGCAAGCATGGGCGCAAAGGTATCAGGGAAACGCCGCTGGTGCCGAATCCGCTCCTGACGTGACTTTTCCGGCCGAAAACCGTTTGAGCGTCTAACTTGCGGCGCCGTGGCCCGGCCGGGGCCGCCGCGTTTGCCACGCGTACCAGCACCATTTTTCATGCAAGTTTCCAAAATGGCCGGCAGCCTCATCGGCTCCGAAATCATCAAAATCGGCAACGAGGTCAACGACATGATCCGCAAGGGGGAGCAGATCTGCAACCTCACCATCGGCGACTTCGACTCCGGCATTTTCCCGATTCCCAGCGAGTTGGAAGCCGAAATCACCGCCGCTTACCAAGCCGGCAACACCAACTACCCGCCCGCCAACGGCGTGCTCGACCTGCGCCAGGCGGTCAGCCAGTTCCTGGAAACGCGCCTGGGCCTCAAGTACTCGCCCAACGACATCCTGGTGGCCGGCGGCTCCCGCCCCCTCATCTACGCCACCTACATGGCCCTGATTGACCCGGGCGACAAGGTGGTTTTCCCGGTGCCCTCCTGGAACAACAACCACTACTGCCACCTCAGCGGCGCCGAGCAGGGCCTGGTGGAAACGCGGCCCGAAAACAACTTCATGCCCACCGCCGCCGAGGTAGCCCCGCACCTCGCGGGCGCCACCTTGCTGGCCCTTTGCTCGCCGCTCAATCCCACCGGCACCGTCTTCTCCCGGGCCGACCTGGAAGAAATCTGCGACCTGGTCATTGCCGAAAACCAGCGCCGCGGCCCCGACGAAAAGCCGTTGTACATCATGTACGACCAGATTTACTGGCTGCTGACTTTCGGTGACACCAAGCACTTCGACCCGGTGAACCTGCGCCCCGAGCTGCGCGAGTACGTCATCTACATCGACGGCATTTCGAAGGCTCTGGCCGCCACCGGCGTGCGCGTGGGCTACGCCTTCGGCCCCAGCCTGATCATCGACAAGATGAAGGCCATTCTGGGTCACATCGGCGCCTGGGCGCCCAAGGCCGAGCAGGTGGCCACCGCCCACTACCTGCCCCGCACCACCGAAGTCGACGGCTTCGTCGACGGCTTCCGGGATAAAATCCAGGCCAGCCTCGACGCGCTCTACCACGGCCTGCAGGAGCTGCAGCAGCAGGGCTACCCGGTGCAGGCCGTCGAGCCGATGGGCGCCATCTACCTCACCATCAAGCTCGACGTACTGGGCAAAACCACGCCCGCCGGGCAGGTGCTCAGCACCACGCAGGAGCTGACGTCTTACCTTATCAGCGCCGCCCGCCTGGCCCTGGTGCCGTTCAGCGCGTTCGGCACGGCACCCACCGCGCCGTGGTTCCGGGCTTCAGTTGGCGGCGCTTCTCTGGAGTCGATTCAGGCCGCGCTGCCCCGCCTGAAGGCCGCGCTCGACGCGCTCAAGTAAGAGCCTAAATAGCCCCAGACGCCTCTGAAAAGAACGTCATGTCGAGCGCAGCCGAGACATCTCGCGTGCTGACTTCGGATAGTAACCTGGCGACAGGAAATTACTATCCAGCGAGATGTCTCGGCTGTGCTCGGCATGACGTATTGAGTAGCCTGACGCTCAAAAAAGCACTACTGGCCGCTGGCTCCCCCGGAGTCGGCGGCTTTTTTTTCGGCGTCGCGCTGCTGGCGAAGCACCTCGTCGGTGCGGGTGTCGATGTAGAGCTGCTCGACCTTTTCGCGGGCCCAGGGCATGCGACGCAGAAAGTTCAGGCTGCTCTTAATGGTGGGGTTGTTGGCGAAGCAGTTGATGCGAATCAGGCGGTCCAGCTCCTGCCAGCCGTAGTGCTGCACGAGGTAGTCGAGAATCTGCGCCAGCTTGACGCCGTGCAGTTCGCGGATGAGGTAGCCGTTTTCGTCGCGGGCTTCGTCGGGGTGGGCGGGCATGGCAGCAGGTAGTTGAGCAGCGCAAAAGTAAGCCGCGCCCGCTGCTTACCGGTTACTGCTGCTTCTGGAGATGAAATGCCTGGTGCCAGGCGGCGTGGATAGCAAGCCGAAAGACCATCATGCTGAGCCCCGCGAAGCATGACGGCCAAATAGCAACAAAACTCATTCTGTGGTTGCTGCCCACAGCGCCTAATTGGCGCCTGATAGGATCATAACCGAACAGCCTGTCCATGAATGGACATATTTACAACGGCTTATCCACCCCAATTACAAGTTAACAAATTGATTTATAGAATATTATAATCATGGCATTGTCATTGGCTATATCCATAGCGAAGGCTACCGGTATTCATCAAAACCGGACACTCATTCACTTCCCCATTCGCCAACCACCAACCGAAATACTTTTTGCAACCTTTATGATATATCATAGTCTTTGCGCCAACCTCGCTCCGCATGCTCTCTTCCATCGTTTTTTACGCCCTCGACAAAGCCATCCGCAGCTACCGGCGCATGGCCCAGGCCAACATCGACCGCGCCGGCCTCGACATCACCGTCGACCAGTGGCTGGTGCTGCGGGTGCTGCTGGAGCACGACGACCTGACCCAGCACGACATTGCCGAGCGCGTATTCAAGGACCAGGCCTCGGTGGCCCGCATCCTGGCTTTGCTCACCCGCCGCGGCCTGCTCTCGGCCATTCCCCTGCCCCACGACGGCCGCCGCACCCAGCTGCGCGTGACCGAGGCGGGCCACCGCATCCTGGAAGCGGTGCAGCCCATCATCCTGCAGAACCGCGCCAAAGCCCTGGCCGGCATTTCCGAGGAGGAGTTGGCCCTGATGCGCCCCCTGCTCGACCGCATTGCCCTGAACTGCGCGCCCACTTCCTAGTGCCCGGCCTTGCTCCTGATTCTGACGCGTTTTTTTGATAATACGAAATCATTCGTACGTTTACTACGAAGTCGTTCGTAATACAGATTCACCTTTTACCCGCCGCCGTTGCCCTCCTCACTCCTGCCACTCTTGTTCCAGCCTTTCTTTGCTATGAAAACCTCCTACTCCTCCCCCCGCGCCACGCTGCTGCTGCTCTCCGGCCTCGGACTGGCGCAGGTGAGCTACGCCCAGACCGCGGCCACCGTAAGCGGCGCCGTGCGCTCCTCGGCCGGCGCCGCCATCGACTACGCCACCGTGACGCTGCACCGGGCCAAGGACTCGACCGTGGTCAAAACCGAGTTCAGCGACGACAAGGGGCTGTTTGCCTTCGAGCAGGCGCCGGCGGGCCAGTACCTCGTGTCGGCTTCGCAGGTGGGCTTTGAGCGGCAATGGTCGCGGCCGTTTGACGTGGGCGGCGAGAAAGTGGCGGTGCCGGCCCTGACCCTGGCGGCCAGCGCGGCCACCCAGCTCAAGGAGGTGAAGGTGACGGGCACGCGGCCGCAGTTTGAGCGCCTGGCCGACCGCACGGTGGTGAACGTGGAAAACTCGCCGCTGTCGGCCGGCAATACCTCGCTGGACGTGCTGCGCCGCTCCCCGGGCGTCACCGTCGATGGCAGCGACAACCTGGCGCTGCGCGGGCGGCAGGGGCTGCTGGTGCTCATCGACGGCAAGCGCCAGCCCATGACGGGCACCGAGCTGGCCGACTACCTGCGCAACCTGCCGGCCGACCAGGTGAAAAACATCGAGCTGATAACCAACCCGCCGGCCAAGTACGACGCCCAGGGCGGCGCGGGCATCATTGCCATCAACCTGAAAAAGGACCAGAAGCTGGGCACCAACGGCTCCGCCAACCTCAGCTACGGCTACGGGCGCTACGGCAAGTTTACCTCGGGCCTGTCGCTGAACCACCGCCGCAAGAACCTGAACGTGTTCGGCACCTACACCTTCGCCGACCGCCGCAACTGGAACGCGCTGACCATCAACCGCGACTTTTTTGTGAATCAGGATGGGGTGCGGACGCTGACGGGCCGCTCGTTTCTGGACAACGAGGGCGTGGGCCACGGCCGCTCCCACAACTGGAAAGCCGGCTTCGACTACTACCTCTCCGAGCGCACCGTGCTGGGCGTGGTGGCCAACGGGCTGGCCCTGCAAACCGACAGCCGCGGCAGCAACGACGTCAAATCCTACGCTTCGGATGGCAGCTTGAACGAGCAGTACACGTCGGTGAACCTGCGCGACGGCGACCTGCCCAACTACTCGCTGAACGCCAACTTCCGCCACACCTTCCAGGACTCTCTGGGCCAGCACGAGCTGACGGCCGATGCCGACTACGCCCGCTACGACTCGCGCCGCGGCCAGCGGCTCGACACGCGCTACACCCTGCCCGCCGAAACCCTGGACCGCCTGACCAGCGACCAGCGCAACGATCTGACCATTCAGTCGGTGAAGGCCGACTACACCCGGCCGCTGAGCAAGACCAGCCGACTGGAGGCGGGCAGCAAAGTCAGCTGGGTGCTGTCGGACAATGACTTGCTGTTCAAAGTGCCCGCCCGGGCCGGCGCCGTCGACGAGCTGGTGCGCGACCCGCGCCGCTCCAACCGCTTCCGCTACGACGAGAACATCCTGGCTGGCTACGTGAGCATGAGCCAGACCCTGCCCCAGTGGACGCTGCAGGCCGGCCTGCGCGGGGAGCAGACCAACGCCATCGGCCGGCCGGAAGCCGACTCGGGCCGCTTCGACCGGCACTATTTCCAGCTGTTTCCCTCGGCGGCCGTGAAGCACACCTTCTCCGACAAGAACGAAACCAGCCTCTCGCTGAGCCGCCGCATCGACCGGCCTTCCTACGGGCAGCTGAACCCTTTCAAGAGCTACATCAACCCGACCACCTACGGGGCGGGCAACCAGAACCTGCGCCCGCAGACCAGCTACAACCTGGAGCTGACCCACACCTTCCGCCAGAAGTACAGCGTGGGCCTGAGCTACGCCGTGACCAACAACCCCATCGTGGGCACGGTGCAGCCCGCCCCGGAAGGCGGCCGCACCGTGGTTTCGACCACCGAAAACCTGGACCGGCAGTTCAACTACGCCCTGACGCTGACCGCGCCGGTGGAAATAACGAAGTGGTGGAGCGTGTACAACAACGCGGTGCTCTACTACAGCCGCTTCCAGGGCAAGCTGGCCGGCACCACGCTCAACGCCGGCCGCCCGGCCTACAACCTGAGCAGCAACAGCACCTTCACGTTGGGCCACGACTGGAAAGCCGATTTGAACGCCAACTACGACTCGCCCAACCGCTACGCCTTCTTCGTGGGCCGGGGGCAGGGTCAGGTATCGTTGGGGGTGCAGAAATCGGTGTGGCACAACAAGGCCACGGTGAAGCTGAACGCCACGGACATTTTCTTCACCAACAAAACCCGCTCGACGGTGGCCTTCGACAACTACGGGGAGCGGTTCTTCCAGCGCTACGAGTCGCGGGTGGTGACGCTGTCGTTGAACTACCGCTTCGGCAACGACAAGGTGGCGCCGAGCAAGCGCCGCGGCGGCGGGGCCGAGGATGAGAAACGCCGCGCCGGGGGCAACTAGCATCCATTGGTCTGGCTTCCTGAGCAGAGCGAAGAACCTTTCTCGAACCCTGCATCAACCATAATGCGCAGCCACTATTGCCTAATCGTCTGGGCTTGGTGGCTGCGCTTCTTTTTTACCAAAAAAGCGTCGGCACTTCGTAGGCAGCGGCGGTGCAGGGTGCGAGGAAGGTCCTTCACTACGCTCAGGATAACGTTCATACGAATACCTATTTATATTTTTACTTACTATAAATCAGAAACTTACAGTTAATACGAAATTTTTCGTTGATAATATGCAACGGCGGTAATACTGATCGGTCTTTGCTACAACTTGAGCCGTTAGCCCTTTCGCGCAGCCAGTACGCGCAGCTCATTTTCCCTCCCCTTTCCCAGTAACCTTTTCGCTGGTGGACAGTGTCCACGGGCGACCCGCCGACCAAATTATACGAAAACATTCGTACAAACCTTGCCTGCCTTGCTATGAAAAAAGCTACTCTCCTCTCCCGGCCAGTGGCGCTCCGGCCGAACCTGTCGACTACCTGCGCGGCTGGGCTGGCGCTGGGCCTGCTGCTGAGTGCCACGGTCCCGGTGGCCGCCCAAACCGCCCCCGCGGCCGGCAGCACGGCCGCGAAAGTCACCGGCCGCATCAGCGGGGTGGTGCAGAATGCGGCCAGCAAGCAGCCGGTGGAGTTTGCCACGGTGGCCCTGCTGGCGACGGGCAGCGAAAAAGCGGTGCTGGCCGGCGCCTGCGACGAGAAAGGCGCCTTCGTGCTCGGCAACGTGCCGGTGGGCGAGTACACGCTGGCGGTGAGCTTCGTGGGCTACCAGCCGCAGCGGGTGCCGGTGGTGGTGACGGCCGAGCGCCTGGTGCTGGAGCTGCCGCCGGTGCTGCTGGCGGCCACGGCTACGCAGCTCAGCGAGGTGAAGGTGACGGGCGAGCGGGCCCTGGTGGAAAGCAAGGTGGACCGCATCGTGTACAACGCCGATAAGGACCTGACCAACAGCGGGGGCACTGCGGCCGACGTGCTGCAGAAGGCCCCGCTACTCACCGTGGACCTCGACGGCAACCTGCAGCTGCGCGGCTCCTCGAACATCCGGGTGCTGGTGAACGGCAAGCCCTCCACCCTGCTGGCGACCAACCTGGCGGAGGCGCTCAAGCAGATTCCGGCCGACCAGATCAAGTCGGTGGAAGTCATTACCTCGCCCTCGGCCAAGTACGACGCGGAGGGCACGGCGGGCGTGGTCAACATCATTCTGAAGAAAAACAACCTGGAGGGCAAGAGCGGCAACATCGGGGCGGGCGCGAGCAACCGCAACGCCTACGTAAACGGTAATTTCAACCAGCGTCGCGGCAAGCTGGGCCTGAACACGGGCCTGGGCACCAACCCCTTTTTCAACCTCGCCAAAAGCATGGCGCGCCGCACCGACTACCTCGGCGACAACGGCCAGAGCCAGCTGCTGCAAACCGGGCGCTTCCGCAACTCGGGCTGGGGCCTGTGGGGCAACCTGGGCCTGGACTACGACCTGACGCCCAAGGACGTGCTCAGCCTGGGCGTGCAGGGCAACTACCGTGGCTTTCTGAACGACCGGCAGCAGTACACCGACTACCGGCTGTTCCGCCCGGGCCAAGACCCGTTCGTGGACGCCTACAACCGCGACATCGACACGCGCGACGCCAACGGCAACGTGGACGTGAACCTGGGCTACACCAAGCAATTTACCAAGCCCAAGCAGGAGCTGAGCCTGCTGGGTCTCTACAGCGTGAATCTGGGCCGCACGCGCTATGAGCTGGACCAACAGCGCGGGGAGCGGACGGACTACCTGGAGCGGAGCCGCAACGACTCGCGCAACCGCGAAATCACCCTGCAGGCCGACTACGTGCAGCCCCTCGACAGCACGCAGACCCTGGAAACCGGCGCCAAAACCATCCTGCGCCACGTCGACAGCGACTACCGCATCGACGCGGACAGCCTCGACGGGCGCGGTTACCGGCCGGTGCCGGCCCGCTCCAACGAGTTTGGCTACGACCAGAACGTGTACGCCGGCTACGCTTCCTACGGCTTCGGCCTGGGCAAGAAATGGACCTTCAAGGCCGGGGGGCGGCTGGAGCACACGCGCATTGCCGGGGAGTTTCGGAGCACGGGCACCACGCTGCGCACCCACTACACCAACCTGGCGCCCAACCTGATGGCGGCCTGGGCCCTCACGCCCGACCACACCCTGAAGCTGAGCTACTCGCGGCGCATTCAGCGGCCGGGCATCTGGTACCTGAACCCCTACATCAACACCGCGGACCGGCGCAACGTGTCGTCGGGCAACCCGGACCTGCGCGCGGAGCTGACCGACGCCTACGAGCTGACTTACACCACCTTCATCAAGAAAAGCTCGGTGACGTTTTCGGGCTACTGGCGACAAACCAACAACGCCATCGAGAGCGTGGCGCGGCTGGTGCCCGGCTCGGAGCTGCTGGCCACCGCCGACACGACGCGCATCCTCTACACGACCTTCCGCAACCTGGCCCGCAACTCGAATTACGGCCTCTCGGCCTTCGGCTCGACCAAGCTGACGGAGAAGTGGAGCCTGAGCGGCAACATGAACTTCTACTGGCGGCAGGTGAGCAGCCCGGCCCTGGGCCTCTCGAACAGCGGGGGCATGTTCAACCTGAACCTGAACTCCTCCTGGCAATTCGAGAAGGGCTGGAGCGCGCAGTTCTTCGCCTTCGCCAACTCGCGGCAGGTCACCTTGCAGGGCCGCAACTCGGGCTACCGCATCTACAGCCTGGGGGCCAAAAAGGAGTTCTGGGACAAGAAAGCCAACGTGGTGGTGGCCGTCATCAACCCCTTCAACGCCCGCCTGGCCTTCCGCAACGACCTGGCCACGCCCAGCTTCGACTACGAAAACAACTCCTACTTCTACAACCGGCAGATCCGGGTGAGCTTCTTCTACCGCTTCGGCAAGATGGACAACCAGAGCCGCCCGAAGAAGAGCATTCAGAACGACGACCAGAAGCAGGGCGGCGGCAGCAACGGCTAAGCCGCCCCGCGCCCGACCAGAAGCATTGTCACCGCAGCGCAGCCCTTGCGTGGGTGAGTGAATTGAGAAGCCCGCACCTCGCGGTGGCAATGCTTCGTCGGGGCGTTATTCATTGTTCACGTCCAATTCTTCCCAGGTTTTGCGGCTGAGGTTAAGCTTGACGTTAAAATAACATATCCCGCCATCCCACACTTGGATAATTCTCTTTTTCCAGCCGGAGCCATCCGCCCCACAAAATCCGTTAATCCAGACCCGCTTTTCACCAGCAGTATCGATGACGGCAATCAACTGGCGTTTGTATCCTTTTGAATTCAGTAAAGGGCCAGTGTAGCCGTGCTGACGCTGGTACCGGTTCCAAGCCGCTACGCTCTGCTGCAATAACGAATCTGTTAGTACCAATTCACGTGGAGTTAACTCCAGATTGGTGGCGCCGCCGAATAATTCCTTGCGGCTATCCCGATAGAAGTACTCATCGGTTTTGTCGTATGAAAGGACAGCCATGGTGTCTAGGTCACGGGATGGTGATATTATTTCCCAGTCATCCACAGGCTGGGTCGACTGAGTCGGCTGAGTCGTCCGACAGTTCACCAGTAACAAGATTAGAATCAGAGCTACATATTTCATTTCGTGTTCAGTTCAGCCCGTACGTTACCGAAAGGTAGTACAGCCCGCCCACGCTCGGGCCGCCGAGAAAGGACACATAGTAGTCGTTCAGCACGTTGGTGGCGCCGAGCTTGAAGCGCAGGTCGGGCTTGGGCACGGTGTAGCTTAGCTGCGCATCGAGGGTGCCGTAGGCCGGCACGTAGCCGGTGACCAGGAAGGTCTGCGAGTAGTAGCGCTGCTGCCAGCGGTAGTTCAGCCCGAAACCCAGGCCGCAGAAGGCGTGCTCGTGGCCCAGGCTGAGGTTGTAGATCCAGCGCGGGGTGTTGAAGCCGTCTTCCAGCCCGTCGCCCGACTCGGTGCGGCGCAGGCGGGCGTAGGTGGCGTTGGCCCCGGCCAGCAGGCCGCCGGGCAGCTCGTAGCGCAGGCCCAGGGAGCCGCCGTAGTTGCTCACGCGGCTCTGGGAGTTGGTCCAGAGACGGTAGCGGGCCTGGGTGGCGCGGGCATTCAGGGCGGTGGCCACGGCATTGGGGTCGGCGGCGGGGCTAAGGGGCTGGCCGGCGGCATCAAGCGGCACGTAGGCTTCCACCTGGGCAATGAAGTCCTGGTAGCGGTTGTAGTAGAAGTCCACGTCGAGCAGCAGCCGGCCGCCCGGCAGCAGGGCCGCCTTGTAGCCTAGCTCCAGGGAGCGGATGTGCTCGGGCCGCAGGTAAGTGTAAGGGTTCTTGCGCAGCAGGCCCTGGTTGTGCCCGATGGCGAGGCGGCGCTTGTCCGCCGCCGGGGCGCCGCTGGTATTGGCGTTGACTTCGGCCGTCACGGCGGCGTTGAACTGGTCGATGCTGCTGCGCAGGTAGCTGTTTTCGAACACGCCATCGGACATCACCCGCAGCCCGCCGATGCGCTTCACCTGCCCGCTGTTCACGTTCGAAAAGCCCTCGAACAGGCTCGGAAACCGGTAGCCGCTCTGGTAGCTCAACCGGAAGTGGTGCCGCGCGGTGGGCGACAGGACGGCCGTCAGCCGCGGGTTCAGGCGGACCGCGAAGTAGTCGTTTTTGTCGGCGCGCAGGGTGGCCGTGAGGCGCAGCCGCTCGCGCCAGAGCCGGGCGCCGGCCTGCACGAAGCCGCCGGTCTTGCCGTAGGTGAGCGGGCTGAACTGGTCCTTGCCCGGCTCGGGGTTGATAAAGTAATTGCCGTCGGGCACGATGACGTAGGTGCGGTGGTCGAGGCCGGCGCGCAGGTCGTAGCGGGCGGGCAGGGCGGCCCAGGGGCCGCCGCGCAGGGCCTGGGCCACATCCACCTGGGTTTCGGCGTGGATGAGGTCGGCCCGCACCCGCAGCGCGGCGCCCTGGTCCCAGTTGTTGATGTCGGCCAGCTCCCGCAGTTTGGCCTCGAAGGCCGGCGTGCCGGGCTGCAGGCGGCCGGCATCGGCGGCCAGGCGGGCGGCAGCGTGGGCCTGCCCGACCGACTGCCCGGCCTGCACGGCGGCGTTCCAGGCGGCGGTGTAGTCGGTTTTCCACTGCGCGTCCGACTTGAAGCTGCGGTCCAGGTTTTCGGCGGCGGAGCGCAGGTTGTAGCTGCGGCCGGTGTTTTCGTGGGTGAAGTAGGCCCGGGCCTGCACCAGCGGTGTGGTCAGCGCCAGGGCGTGCTGCTGCAAGGTGTAGCCCGCCAGCCGAAAGCGGTTGGAGCGTTGGTACACGTTGTCGAGGCCGGCCACGCGGTAGGTGTAGGCCAGCTCGGTGCGGGCCGCGGGGCGGAAGTGCAGGGCCGCGTCGGCCTTGAGGTTGCGCAGGCGGTAGTCCACCACGTCCAGCTCGCGGTAGCCGGTGCGGGCCACGGTGTAGTCCTTGCCGCCCAAAGTGAACGTGGAGCGGTTCGACGACTCGTTGCCGTAGCCGCTCACCGGGTCGTAGGCCGGGTTCGAGGGGCCGCCGGGCAGCCCGGCCGAGGCATTGCCCTGCGGGTAAAGGTCCGTCAGGTCGCCTGCGACCCAGTCGTAGCCGCGGGTGTAAGTACCGTTGACTTTGAACGCCCACTTCGAACTCAGCACCCGGGCGTAGCGCAGGCTGGTTTCGCTGAAGAGCCGGGCGGCGCTGTTGGGGTCGTTCAGGTGGTTGACGCCGGTTTTTTGCAGCCCGCTCAGCCCCTCGGAGCTGAACGGGCTGCGGGTCGTGAAGTTGGCCAGCCCGTTGATGGCGTTCAGCCCGTAGAGCGCCGCCGCCGTGCCCGGCACGATTTCCACCGCCGCAATATCCAGGTCACTCGGCCCGAGGGCATTGCCGATGGGCCCGCCGATGTGCGGCGCCTGGTTGTCGATGCCGTCGACCAGCTGGGCAAAGCGTACGTTGGTGGTATTGGCGAAACCGCGGGCGTTGATGACCTTGAAGCCCAGGCTGGGCGTAATCACCTGCACGCCCTTCACCCCCTCAATGGCCTCGAAAAACGAGGGCGCCGGCGTCAGGCGCAGAGCCCGGGCGCTTAGCTTCTCCACCGTCACCGGCGACTGAAGGATGCTTTCCTCGACCCGCGAGGCCGCCACTACCACCTCGCCCAGGGCAATGGGCGCCCGGCGGGCGGTATCGGCCGGCGTGGCAGCACTAGTCGTCGGCACGGTTTGGGCCGTAGCCGCGCCGAGTGGCCAGGCCGTCAGGCAGGAAAGCGCGGCGGCGGGCCGCAACCAGCGTAGCAATTCGCTCATGTAGTAACCCCAGTGAAGTCGTCGGCGGGGCGGCTCAGCCACCCGCTATGCCGGGAAAGGGCGCTTCGTTTGCAACCGCAACGATGCGTTATTCCCGGTCAAACATAACGACACTTCACCCGCTGGGTTACGCTAGCCGTGCAGGCGGGCGGTTTCGGCTTCCACAAAGGCCTGAAAGCGAAGCTGCAGCGCCTCGAAATCGGCTACGGCCTGCGCGCCGGCATCCGTCAGGTGCGCCCCGCCGCCGCGCTGCCCGCCGGTTTGGGTGCTCACCAGCGGCACCCGCGCCTGGGTGTTCATCGAGCTGACCAGCTCCCAGGCCCGCTTGTAGGACATGTTCATGGCCTGCGCGGCCTTGGAAATGGAGCCCAGCAGCTGAATGTGCTGCAGCAGCTCCAGCCGCCCGATGCCGAGGAATCGGTCCGCGGGGCCTTCGATCCAGAGGCGGCCGTTGACGCGGAAGGTGGCGGGGTCGGGAAAGACGTCTTTCATGGAAAACAACGAGCCGCAGGGTTCGGCTTTTCGGCAAAATACGCGCCCCTGCTCTTTCCGACGCCAAAATCAGCTCTGCTTCCGTTCCTTCACCGACCATGAGAGTTGGCAGATCATCCAATTTGGAATCAATTTATTACCTTATTCAAGAATTATTTGTTTTATTTGACTAAAACAACCGCCGCGCACCACAGGTTGCCAGCCTCTGGAATACGCGTAGATTCTGCTTTATCAGCCGTTCGTCCACCATTTGCGCGGCTCTTTGGCCGCCGATAATCCTCTTTGCCATGCCGTTGCTGTTCAACGCCACTGCTCCGACGCAGGTGGCTCCCGCACGCGCGTCCCGGCCTCGCTCGGCTGCGGCGGCACTGCTCCCCTACTCCGGCCCGGCGCTGCTGGCGGTGCTGAGCCTGGGCATGCTGGTCAGGGTGTACCACTTCGCCTACGACCGGTCTTTCTTCATCGACGAAATCTACCTGAACGTCAACTTCGTGGGCCGCAGCTTCTGGCAGCTGGCCACCGAGCCGCTGCTCTACGAGCAGAAAGCCCCCCTGGGCTACCTCTGGACGGTAAAGCTATTCGCCGTGCTGTTTGGACCGGGGCAGCAGGCGCTGCGCCTGTTTTCGCTGCTCAGCAGCCTGGCCGCCTTGCTAGTGCTGGTGCCGGTGGCCCGGCACTTCCTGCGGCCCTGGGGCGTGGTGGCCGCCGTGGCCATGCTGGCCGCCTCCGATTCCTGCATCTATCACGCCCTGGAGGCCAAACAGTACGCCGTGGAGCTGCTGGCCACGCTGCTGGCCCTGTGGCTCTACATCCGCTACCAACCGGTGCCCAGCCTGCGCGGGCAGCTGCAGTGGGGGTTGTTCGGCGCGTTGCTGGTGTGGTTTTCCTTCCCGGTGATATTCGTGCTGGCCGGCATGGCCGGGGCCCTGGGCATGGCCGCCCTGCTGCGCCGCGACTGGCGGCAGGTGCGGGCCTACGTGCTGCCCTTCAGCTGCTGGCTGCTGAGCTTCGGGCTGCAGTACGCGCTCTACATCAGCAAGTTTCCGCAGTCGGCCTGGCTGATGGACTTCTTCGACCAGCAGTACGACGCCTTCATGCCCTGGTCGCCGACGGCGCTGCTGCCCTGGCTGGCGCACAAAACCTACATGCTCACCCAGCACCCGTTGGGGCTGATGCCGCACAAGGAAGACTCCGAGTTCCTGCTGTTCTCGCCCTGGCGCTACGTGGTGAAGCTGGGCTGGCTGCACCTGGGCTTTCTGCTGGCCGGCGCCGCCCTGTTGCTGCGCGCCGACCGGCTGAAGTTCTTCGTGCTCACCCTGCCCATAGCCCTGATGCTGGTGGCCTCGGGACTAGGCGTGTACCCGGTTTTCGAGCGGTTTACGCAGTTTCTGGCCCCGGCCCTGATGCTGATGGCGGCCTACGGACTCGACCGCTTCCTCTACGCCGCTACGCCCCGCTTCCGGGCCGCGCCGCTGGTGCTGCTCGTCTTCTTCGCCCCGCCGTTTTACAACACTACGGCCCAGGCCCTGAACCCGAGCCGCTTCAAAAACCGCGAATACAACCGGGAGGTCATCATGTACGTCAACGCCCACTACCAGCCGGGCGACGTGGTGTACCTGTTCTGGAACATGCGCCACGTGTACGAGTACTATCAGGGCGCCTACGGCCTGCGCTTTACGCCCGTGAAGGGCAGCAACGTGAAAAACGAGTCGCACAATGCGACGGAGTTCATGCAGAAGCTGCAGCCGGATTTGGCCCGGCTGCAGGGCGCCCGCCGGGTCTGGTTCGTGTACGACTATGTGAACCGGGACCCCATCGGGGACTACGCCAACCAGCCGGCCTGGTACCACGAGGACGCATTCAAGCCCACCCAACCGCTGGAAGACTACTTCGCGCAGCACGGCCGCCGCATCGATTTCTTCCAGCTGGGCCCGCACACCGCCAGCCTCTACGAAATGCCCCGGCCGGCTGCCGCATCGAGCCCCAAGCCCTGATCGGGCTTCGGCTGTACCGCAAGGATACGTCGACTGGCAGTTGCCTGCAGTAGTCCACATCAGGCTGTTAGCAGGGTACCGGGCGGGCCTGCCAGGGCAGCCGGCGACCAGCCGGCCCGGGGCCGGCTGCCCGGTGCTGAGCCTGACCACGGAGCCGAGCTGACCTACCAGGCGCTTGCCAGATCTTGATCAGTACTTCATTTCAGCCTGAATGGAGCCTATAACCGTCCCAAAAGCGGAATATATTTTTTCCAGTTTTTTATTTAACAATTCGAATAAATTCTATAACATTACATCGGACAATTAATACATCAACATGGAATGGCAACATATCAAGGCCGTTATCTTCGATGTTGACGGGACGCTGTACACGCAGGGCAAACTCCGCCGGAAGATGCTGGTGGCGCTGCTGAGTCACTACGCGCTGCGGCCCTGGCGCCTGCGCGACATGCTGATTCTGCGCCGCTTTCGGCACGAGCGGGAGAAAAACCTGACCTACGCCGGCCCCAACTTGGAAGTGGACCAGTACGCCTGGTGCGCCGACAACCAGCCGGCGGCCATTCCGGCCATCCGCGAGGTGGTGGGCCGCTGGATGTTTGAGCACCCCAACCGCTACCTGGCCGGCTGCATGTACCCCGGCATCGACGCATTTTTCGCCGCGCTGCGGGCCCGCCGCATTCCCATCGGCATCTACTCCGACTACCCCGCCCACGCCAAGCTGGCAGCCATGGGGCTGGAGGCTGACGTGGTCATCAGCTCCACCGACGCGGCCGTCAACCGCCTGAAACCCAACCCGCGCGGCCTGCTGCTGCTGGCCGAAGAGCTGGGTTTGAGGCCCGAGGAATGCCTGTTCATCGGCGACCGGCCCGAACTGGATGGGGAGTGTGCCCGCCGCGCACATATGCCCTTCCTGCTGGTCGAGCAGAAACCCCTGCCGGAATTCGACTTCTACCACGGCCTCACGCGCCAGCTCCGGGCCACCCAAACCACCACTTCCCATGAACCAGACACCTGTACTCTCCAACGCTGAAGAGACGCCACAGGCCATTATTCCGGCCGGCCTCAAGGACTACGTGGCCATTGCCCGCCCCGACAACTGGGTGAAAAACGTGTTTATGATGCCCGGGGTGCTCTTCGCCCTCATCGTGTTCAACCCTGCCATCGACGCGGCGCTGCTGGTGAAGGTGGTGCTGGGCATCGTGAGCACCTGCCTGGTGGCCTCGGCCAACTACGTCATCAACGAGTACCTCGACGCGGAATTCGACAAGTTTCACCCGCTCAAGAAGAAGCGCACTTCGGTGGTGCGGGTGGTGAAGCCGGCCCTGGTGTACGCCGAGTGGCTGGGCCTCGCGCTGCTGGGCTTCGCCATTGCCTACCAGATCAGCATGCAGTTTCTGCTGGTGTCGATGTTTTTGCTGTTCATGGGCGTGATGTACAACGTGCGCCCCTTCCGCACCAAGGAGCGGGCCTACATCGACGTGCTGTCGGAATCGGTGAACAACCCCATCCGCTTCGCGCTGGGCTGGTTTACGGTGGCGCCGGTGGTAGCCCTGGCCGACCTGGACTCGTTTCAGCTGCTGAACAGTTTCCCGCCGAGCAGCATCATCGTGGCCTACTGGATGGGCGGGGCCTTCCTGATGGCCACCAAGCGCTTCGCCGAGTACCGCCTCATCGGCGACCCGGAGCGCGCCGGGCTGTACCGCCGCTCGTTTAAGTTCTACACCGAGCACAGCCTGCTCATCTCGATGTTCTTCTACGCCCTCACCTGCGCGTTTTTCCTGGGCATCTTCCTGATCAAGAACCGCGTGGAGCTGCTGGTGAGCTTCCCCTTCTTCGCCTTGCTGTTTTCGTGGTATCTGCGCATCGGCCTACTCAAGGATTCGCCGGTGCAGGGCTCCGAGAAGCTGTACACCCGCTACTGGTTTATGACCTACGTGGTGCTCTTCTGCCTGCTGCTGACGGGCCTGATGTTCATCAACATTCCGCCACTGCACAACCTGCTGCAGGACCACTACAACCTGGGCCGCTAGCCCGCGGGGCCGCCGCATCCTCCACCTCCTGCCCTTCCCGCTATGTCTGTTCTGTCCTTCGCGGTCAGCGCGCCCGCCCGGCCCCGGCCCGTCACCCCGGTGGCGGATTCCGGGCCGGCGCGGACCGGCCGCGTGTCCTGGCACCGCTTGCTGTACCTCGTGCTGGCCCTGGGCATTGCGCTGCGGCTGGTGCATTTCTTCTACAGCCGCTCCTTCGTCACCGATGAGCTGTACCTCGGCGTCAACCTGATCCGCAAGGGCTACTGGGCGCTGGTGACCGAGCCGTTTGCCTACCAGCAGAAGGCGCCCATCGGCTACCTGTGGGCGGTGAAGACGGTGGCGCTGGTCTTCGGCTACGGCGAAAAGTCCCTGCGGCTGGTGTCGCTGCTGGCCGGTATCGGCTCCCTGCTGGTGCTGGTGCCCGTGGCGCGCTACTTCCTGAAGCCCAGCACGGTGGTGGTGGCCGTGGCCATTATGGCATTTTCCTCGGCCTGCGTGTTTCATTCCATCGAGGCCAAGCAGTACGCCACCGAGCTATTCGCGGCCGTGGTGGCCGTGTGGCTCTACACCCGCTACCGGGCCCGCACCGACGTGGGCTCCCTGCTAATCTGGGGGCTGCTGGGCAGTGCGCTGCTGTGGTTTTCGTTTTCGCTGATTTTCGTGCTGGCCGGCATCGGGCTGGGGCTGAGCGTGCACGCGGTGGCGCGCCGGCAGTGGCGCACGCTGTTCTTGTACGCCATTCCCTTCGGGCTGTGGGTGATTAGCTTCGGGGCGCAGTACCTGCTCATTACCAGCAAGTACCACGAGTCGGGCTGGCTGATTGACTACTTCGACCGGATGGATCAGGCCTTCATGCCCATGCCGCCCTCCCTGGCTAGCGCGAAGTGGCTGGCGCACAAGGTGTACCTGACCCTGCTGCATCCGCTGAGCCTCATGCTGGACCTCGACGGCAACCTTGACGCGCTCAATCACCACCCGCTGCGCTACGTCTTCAAGATGGGCTGGCTGCACCTGATCTGCTTGGCCGTGGGCGCGGTGTATTTCGCCCGCAAAGACCGGCTGAACTTCGCCGTGCTGCTGCTGCCCATGCTGCTGGCGGTAGCCGCCTCCGCCGTGAAGGTCTACCCCTTCCACGAGCGGTTCACGCTGTTTCTGCTGCCGGCGCTCATCATCCTCATCAGCCTGGGCGTGGAGTACCTGCAGCGGCGCCTGAGCGGCCGCCCGGCCTGGTTTGGGCTGCTGCTGGCGTTATTCTTCGCCCCCACGGTCATTACCTCGGCCCGCGAAGCCGCCGACCCGCGCCTGGCCATGCACACCGAGTACAGCCGCGAGGCCCTCATGTACGTGAATGCGCACTACCGCCCCGGCGACGCGGTGTACGTGTTCTGGAACATGAACCAGAGCTACGAGTACTACCAGCTGGCCTACCCGCTGAAGTTCCGGGCCGTGACGGGCAGCTTCGTGAAGAACGAGGCCAGCAGCCCGGCCGATTACCTGCGCCGCCTGCAGCCCGACTTCGACCAGCTCAAAGGTGCCCGCCGCGTCTGGCTGCTCTACGACAACCAGAACCGCAACGCCATCGGCGACTACGTGACCCTGCCCGCCTGGTACCACCGGGAAGACTTCAGTCCGCCGGGCTTGCTGCAAGGCTACTTCGGTACGCTGGGCCGCAAGGTGGAGCAGGTGCAGTACAACCGCAACACCGTGGTACTGTACCAGCTGCAGCCCCAGCCCGCCTCCCAGCCGACGCCCCGGCCGGCCCTTCGCCCGAAAAAAGCCGCCGCGAAGCCCGCGGTGAGGCGCTAATCCGGCTCCTAATCGACCAGACGCCCACGCAGCACCCCGGCACGAGGGTACCGCGTGGGCGTCTGGCCCTTAACAGCTTCGCTTACAGCCGTGTGCCTCGATCTGCAACCCTACGCTATATCTACGGTGTCTATTACTTACCGACGGCCGCTCCGATTCCCGGCGTCGCGCTTCAGGCCATGAAACGACTGTTGCTACTCGGGCTGCTGCTGGCGGCCGTTCCCGGCTTCGCCCAGTTCACCCGGCTGCCCGCGGAGGCGCCGGAGGTATTTCCGGTCGACGTGCGGCGCGTGCCGGCTGATGCGGTCTGGGGCCTTACCACGCCGCTGCACCAGCCCCGCCGCGGCCCGCTGCTGGTCGTCGATGGCCACGCGCTGCCCGACTCTGCTGACCTGCCGCTCCCCGACGATATTATCGGCCTGCGGGAGCTGGAGCCGGGGGAAGCGGTGAGGCGCTACGGCCAGCGGGCCAGCCGCGGCGCGCTGCTGATCGAAACAGCCAAACGGAATCGTTGGCTCAAACGCCCGTAGAAGCAGGCTCACCGGCTGCTGGCTGCCGGCCGATTATCCTGGCGCGAACGGTTCGACCACTAGCCTAACAGAGCAAACCCGGCTGCCAAATTCACGCGGAATCGGCGGGCTTACCCAACAAAACGCACATAGGCCGTGTGGAATTAGCTGCCTGCAGCATCTAAGTCGTATCATCCTCCATCTTCAGCTGTTTGCTATGCCTCCGTTTCACCAGCACTTACTCGCATCCGCTATTCTCAGCCTGCTGGCATTGTCGGCCCGGGCCCAGGCGCCCGCCCAGGCCACCCAGCAAGCCACCCTGGCCCAGGAACCTCCGGCGGCGCGTCCGGTTGTAGTCCGTTGTCGCATGAGCCCTCCGCCCGGCAACAAGCCGCTTTATCTCATCGACGGCAGACCTGCCACAACGGAGCAATTTGCCAGTCTGAATCCTGAGAACATTCAGAAGATTGAGGTCCTTTCCGCTAAGCAAGGCACGGCGCTCTACAGCAGCCAGGCTCTCAACGGGGCGGTGCTCATCACCTCCAGGCCGCGGCGTAAGCAACAGGCCGCGCTGTTCAAGCAGCGGCAGCAGCAACCCACGCAGCAGCTGCCTAATGCGGCGCTGACGAAGTAGAGGCGCTGCTTTTTTCGTTTGTCCCGCCACTACTTGCAATAGCCCACCACGAAAAAATCCGGTCTTTCGACCGGCTTTTTCGCTTCTACACTGCCGCTTACGCTCCTTTCGGGCTGAGCGTGATGTAGGGGATGATGCACTCCTCCAGGGAAATCCCGCCGTGCTGGAAGGTGTCCTTGTAGAAGTTCACGTAGTAGTTGTAGTTGTTGGGGTAGGCGAAGAAATAGTCGCCCACGGTGAAGACGTAAGCCGTCGACACGTTCTCACGCGGCAGAAACACCCGCTCCGGCTTGCGCACCACGTACACGTCGCGCGACTCGTCGAAGCCCAGGTTTTTGCCGTGCTTGTAGCGCAGGTTGGTGTTGGTGTTCCGGTCGCCCACGATTTTGTAGGGCCGCTTGCAGCGGATGGTGCCGTGGTCGGTGGTGATGATAAGCTTGCCCTTCTTGTCGGCAATGACCTGCAGCATCTCGTAGAGCGGCGAGTGGAGGAACCACGAGCGGGTGATGCTGCGGTACGCCGATTCGTCGGCCGCCAGCTCCCGGATCATGGCCATGTCGGTGCGGGCGTGGCTGAGCATGTCTACGAAGTTGTAGACGATGACGTTCAGCTTGTAGTTGTTGTGCAGGTTGGGCATTTTGCCCAGCAGGTCCTTGCCGGCCTGCAGGTTCGTGACCTTGTTGTAGCTGAACTTCTGCTTCTGGTTGTTTTTCTGGAAGTTGATTTCCATGAACTCGGCCTCGTGCAGGTTTTTGCCCTCGTCGTCGTCGTCCCACACCCACAGGTTGGGGTACTTCTTCTGAATCTCGCCGGGCATCATGCCCGAGAAGATGGCGTTGCGGGCGTAGGCCGTGGTGGTGGGCAGGATGGAGTAGTACATTTCCTCCGTGTCCACCGTGAACATTTCGGCAATGATGGGCTCCAGCACCTTCCACTGGTCGTAGCGCAGGTTGTCGATGAGCACGAAGTACACCGGGGTATCACCAGTCTGCTTCATCAAGGGGAACACCCGCTCTTTGAACAGCTGGTGCGACATGAGCGGGGCGTCCTTGTCCTCGCCGTTCACCCAGTCCTCGTAGTTCTCGGTGATGAAGCGGCCGAAGTAGGTGTTGGCCTCGTCCTTCTGCATGTTGAAGACGTCGGCCATGCTCTTGCCCTCCGTCTCGTTGATTTCCAGCTCCCAGTAAGTCAGCTTCTTGTACACGTCGGCCCACTCGGCGGGGCTCAGCCGGTCCGACAGCTGCATGCCCAGCTGCCGGAAGTCGCGCTGGTAGCTGCTGTTGGTTTTCTCCGAGACGAGGCGCTTGTTGTCGAGCACCTTCTTCACCGACAGCAGAATCTGGTTGGGGTTGACGGGCTTGATGAGGTAGTCGGCAATCTTGGAGCCTATGGCTTCCTCCATGATGTGCTCCTCCTCGCTCTTGGTAATCATGATGACCGGGAGCGTGGGCTTGGCGGCCTTGATTTCGGACAAAGCCTGCAGGCCGGTGATGCCGGGCATGTTCTCGTCGAGGAACACGAGGTCGTAGTTTTTCTCCTGGACCTCGTCGATGGCGTCGGCGCCGGAGTTGACGCCCGTCACGTCGTAGCCCCGCTCCTTCAGGAACAGGATGTGCGGCTTGAGCAGGTCAATTTCGTCGTCGGCCCAGAGGATGCTGTAACGTTGCATGCAGTGTAGTTCGGGTTGAGAGGATGCGTGGCGGGCAAAGGCCACTTGCGGCGCTTGAAACACGGCGCCCCGCCGGTTTTGCGGTGCGCAACCTAACGTATCAAAGCCGATTTATGATGCGGCCCCAATCGAAAAGGCGAGTGAGCTTCAAGCTAGGGTAACCCCAAACCGGGCCCCAGGGTTGCATTCGGCCCGCGCTATGTACCCGAAGCATCGACCAACGCCCGGCTTTTCTCGCCGATGCCGGCCGCTGTGGCGCCGGCCGGCTTTTTTCGCCCCGACCCGGCGCCCGTGCTTTCCGTACCACTGAATCCGACTACTTTTCGGCCCCCAAACCACCTTCCGCGCCCCTTGAACAAGCGAAAAATCCTGAACGACCCGGTTTACGGGTTCGTCAGCGTCCCGACCGAGCTGATATTTGACCTCATCGAGCACCGCTATTTTCAGCGGCTGCGGCGCATCAAGCAGCTCGGCCTGACGGATTTCGTCTACCCCGGCGCCCTGCATACGCGCTTTCACCACGCGCTGGGCGCCATGCACCTGATGTCGCTGGCCCTGCGCACGCTCAAGGACAAGGGCGTGCGCATCACGGCCCAGGAAGGCGAGGCGGCCCAGATTGCCATCCTGCTGCACGACATCGGCCACGGCCCGCTCTCCCACGCCCTGGAGCACGCCCTGTTCGAGGACGTGCCCCATGAGCGGATTTCCCTGCACCTAATGGAGCTGCTCAACCAGGAGTTCGGCGGCCGGCTGCAGCTGTCCATCGATATTTTCCAGGGCAGCTACCCGCGGCCGTTCTTCCACCAGCTCGTGTCGAGTCAGCTCGACATGGACCGGCTCGACTACCTCAACCGCGACTCGTTTTACTCGGGCGTAAAGGAGGGCCAGCCCGGCGCCGACCGCCTCATCAAGATGCTCACCATCTCGGACGACGAGCGGCTGGTGCTGGAGGAAAAGGCGGTGTACAGCATCGAGAACTTCCTGGTGAGCCGGCGCGTGATGTACTGGCAGGTGTACATGCACAAGGCCGTCACCTCGGCCGAGCAGATGGTCATCCGCCTCATGGAGCGGGCCCGCGACCTGGCCCGCGCCGGCGTGCTGGTCCCGGCCTCGCCCGAGCTGAGCTACTTTCTAACCAACCCGGTGCGCATGCTCGACTTCGAGGACGACCCGGCCATTATTCAGCGCTTCGTGCGGCTCGACGATACCGATATCTGGTCGGCGGTGAAAAGCTGGGCCGCGCACCCGGACTTCGTGCTGTCGTTCCTGGCCCACAGCCTGCTAGAGCGCCGCCTGTTCAAAATCACCCTCGACAACGCCCCCATCGACGAGGATTTTAAACTGGGCATCATCGAATTGATAGCCGAGCACTTCAAGCTGCCCCTGGAGGAAGCCGCCACGCTCATGATTGCCGGCCGCATCAGCAACCACGCCTACGATACCTCGGGCGACGACACCATCAACGTGCTCACCAAGCGCGGCCACGTCATCGACGTCGCCCAGGCATCTGACTTGCCGAATATTAGCTCCCTGAGCACGCGCGTGGAGAAATACTACGTCTGCTACCCCAAGGAAATTACCGGGTTGTAGCAGCAACCATTCTGGCCGCTGTTGCGAGGAAGAATGACGGTAGCACTGGCAGTCATTGCGAGCGAAGCGCGGCAATCTTTCCCCTCGCGGCACAAGGGGACAACCCGCGCTACCCGCCGTAACAGCATCAGACGAAACCCCAGCTTGCGTTCTGGCGGTTGCTCGGTTGGTAAGCATTGCATCGGCGGTGCTACTAGAGAAAGGATTGCCGCGCTTCGCTCGCAATGACGGCCGGTGTCACCCGCCCCACTTGCCCCATCAGTTTACCGCGGGAAACCCCACATCAGCCACCCACAACCAAAAACCCGATACTTTTGCCGCCTATGGAATTTACGGTAGGCCAGATTGCGGGCGTTTTGAACGGCACGGTGGAGGGCGACGCCTCCCTGCGCGTCGACCGGCTCGCCAAAATCGAAGAAGCCCGCGAGGGCGCCGTGGCGTTTTTGTCGAACCCCAAGTACGAGCCGCACCTGTACAGTACGGGTGCTTCGGCCGTTATCGTGAGCAAGACGCTGGAGCTGAAGCAGCCCGTGTCGGCGGCGCTGATTCGGGTGGATGATCCGTACCTGGGCTTCACCGCCCTGCTGGAGTTCTACCAGCAATTCACCCGCGCCGGCAAGCGCGGCGTGGAGCAGCCCAGCTTCGTGGGCCCGGGCTCCGACATCGGCGACGAGGGCTACCGCGGGGCCTTCAGCTACGTGGGCGACAACTGCCAGATCGGGCGCGGGGTGCTCATCTTCCCCCACGCCAGCATCGGCGACCGGTGCCGCATCGGCGAGGGCACCATCATCTACGCCGGGGCCAAAATCTACGCCGACACCGTTATCGGGGCGCGCTGCGTGGTGCACGCCGGCGCGGTCATCGGCTCCGACGGGTTTGGCTTCGCCCCGCAGCCGGATGGCTCCTACCGGCCCATTCCGCAGATCGGCAACGTGGTGCTGGAAGACAACGTGAGCATCGGCGCCAACGCCACCATCGACTGCGCCACCATGGGCTCGACCATCATCCGGGAGGGCTCGAAAATCGACAACCTGGTGCAGATTGCCCACAACGTGGAAATCGGCCGGCACACGGTGGTGGCCTCGCAGTCGGGCATTTCGGGCTCGACGAAAGTGGGCAACTTCTGCGTGCTGGCGGGCCAGGTGGGCCTGGCCGGGCACCTCACCCTGGCCGACCGTACCACCGTCACGGCGCAGTCGGGCGTGGGCAAATCGGTAAAGGAAGAAGGCACCTTCCTGCAGGGCGCGCCCGCCTTCAACCTGCGCGACTCGCTGCGGGCCAACGCGGTATTCCGTCATTTGCCGGAGCTGGAACGGCGCCTGCTGAAGCTGGAACGCGCCCAGGAGAAGCCAGACGCGGCGGAAAAGTCATAGCTTTGCAGGCGACTTCGGGAATCAGAAGCGAGGAGTTAGAAGCTAGGAGCTGGAATCGGGCTTGGTTCGATTCGGAGCGGCTTCCCCTCTCCTAGCTTCCAGCTCCTGACTCCTAGCTCCTACTAATGTTCGACAAACAGCATACGATTAAGGCCCCGGTCACCGTGAGCGGCGTGGGCTTGCACACGGGCGTCCAGGCCACCATGACCTTCTGCCCGGCCCCGGTGGGCCACGGCTTCAAGTTTCAGCGCATCGACCTGGATGGCCAGCCCACCGTCGACGCCGACGTGGACAACGTGGTGGACCTCTCCCGCGGCACGACGATTGAGCAGAACGGCGCGCGCGTCAATACCGTGGAGCACACGCTGGCGGCCCTGGTGGGCTTGCAGATCGACAACGTGCTGATTCAGCTCGACGGCCCCGAGCCGCCCATCATGGACGGCTCCTCGCTGCCCTTCATTGAGGCGCTGCAGACCGTGGGCCTGGAGGAGCAGAACGCGCTGCGCAACTACTTCGAAATTCCCAACGAAATCCGCTTCGTCGACCACTCGCGCGGCGTGGAGCTGGCCGCCCTGCCGCTCAACGACTACCGCGTGACGGTAATGGTGGACTACAATTCGCCGGTCCTCGGCTCACAGCACGCCTCACTGACCAACATCACCCAGTTTCAGGAAGAAATTGCCGCCTCGCGCACCTTCTGCTTTCTGCACGAGCTGGAGGCCCTCTACAAGTCGAACCTGATCAAGGGCGGCGACCTGTCGAACGCCATTGTGGTGGTCGACCGGGTGGTGAGCGAGGAGGAGTTGGGCGAGCTGGCGACCATGCTGGGCAAGCCCAAGGTGGCCGTGAAAAAGGAAGGCATCCTGAACAACGTGGACTTGCGCCACAAAAACGAGCCGGCCCGCCACAAGCTGCTCGACGTGGTGGGTGACCTAGCCCTGGTGGGTCGTCCGCTGAAAGGCCAGATTCTGGCGGCCCGCCCCGGGCACGCGGCCAACGTGGCCTTCGCCAAGAAGATCAAGAAGAAGATGCTGGAGGTGGACTCCTCCCCGGTGCCGCACTACGACCCCTCGCGCCCGCCGGTACTGGATATCAACCAGATAGCCGCCACGCTGCCGCACCGCTACCCCTTCCTGCTCATCGACAAGATTATTCACCTCGACGCCACCACGGTGACGGGCGTGAAAAACGTGACGATGAACGAGCCTTTCTTCCCCGGCCATTTCCCCGGCAACCCGGTGATGCCCGGGGTGCTGCAGATCGAGGCCATGGCCCAGACCGGCGGCATCCTGGTGCTGCACACCGTACCCGACCCCGAGAACTACTGGACCTATTTCCTCGGCATCGAAAACTGCCGCTTCCGCCGCATGGTGAAGCCCGGTGACACCATCATTTTCAAGTGCCAGCTGATTTCGCCCATCAAGCGCGGCATTGCCAAGATGCGCGGCCAAGCCTTCGTCAACGGCAAAGTGGTGATGGAAGCCGAAATGTCGGCCAGCATCGTCCGGAAAGACGCTTAATTTTCAATTATCAATGAACAATGAACAATTATCAATAACCGGTTACTCAGGCTGTTGTGGTCTGATCCTTGGTTCATTGCTCATTGCTCATTGTTAATTGTTCATTGCTTCAATGACCCAGCCCCTCGCCTACATTCACCCCGAAGCCCGCATTGCCCAGAACGTCGTGGTGGAGCCCTTCAGCACCATTGCGCACGATGTCGAAATCGGGGAAGGCACCTGGATTGGCCCCAACGTCACCATCATGGCGGGGGCCCGAATCGGCAAAAACGTCAAGATTTTCCCCGGCGCGGTGATTAGCGCCATTCCGCAGGACCTCAAGTTCGCCGGGGAGAAAACCACCGCCCACATCGGCGACAACACCGTCATCCGGGAGTGCGTGACGATTAACCGCGGCACCGTGGACCGCATGAAGACCGTGGTGGGCGCCAACTGCCTGCTGCAGGCCTACGTGCACATCGCGCACGACTGCGTGGTGGGCGACAACTGCATTCTGTCGAACACCACCCAGCTGGCCGGCCACGTGGTCATCGGCGACTGGGCCATTCTGGGCGGCACTTCGGCCGTGCACCAGTTCGTCAACATCGGGCAGCACGCCTTCGTGGGCGGCGGCTCCCTGGTGCGCAAGGACGTGCCGCCGTTCATCAAAGTGGGCCGCGAGCCGCTGACCTACGCCGGCGTCAACTCGGTGGGTTTGCGTCGCCGGGGCTTCTCCGAATCCGCCATTTTGCAGATTCAGCAGTGCTTCCGCCTCTTGTTCATGAGCGGGCTGAACACCAGCGACGCCCTCGACAAGATCGAGCTGGAGCTGCCGCCCTCGCCCGAGCGCGACGAGGTGGTCAACTTCGTGCGCAATTCCTCGCGCGGCATCGTGAAGGGCTACTCGCGCAACGGCAACGGTGCAGATTGAGGCCCGGGGGCTGGGCAAACGCTTCGGCCGCGACTGGATTTTCCGGGACCTGACGCATACGTTCCGCCCCGGCACGGCCACGGCCCTGCTGGGCCCGAACGGCTCGGGCAAAAGCACCCTGTTGCAGACGCTGGCGGCCTACACCCTGCCCTCGGCCGGGGAGCTGCACTACACGCTCGGCGGCACGGCCGTGCGTCCCGACGACGTGGCCCGGCACCTGGCCCTGTGCGCGCCCGCGCTGGAGCTGATTGAGGAGCTGAGCCTCGCCGAGCTGGTGCACTTTCACACCCGTTTCCGCCCGTTGCGGGCCGGTCTTTCGGCCGCGCAGTTCATCGAGTTGCTGCAGCTGCCGCACGCGCGCCACAAGCTGCTGCGCGACTTTTCCTCGGGCATGAAGCAGCGCGTCAAGCTCGGGCTGGCCCTGTACGCCGAGGCGCCGCTGCTGCTGCTCGACGAGCCCACCACCAACCTTGACCGCGCCGGCGTGGCCTGGTACCACGAGCACGTGGCGGCCACCGTGGCGGGGCGGCTGGTGCTCGTATCGAGCAACGTGGAGGAAGAATATGCCTTCTGCCAGGAGCGCCTGACGGTGACGGATTTTGCCCCGCGACGCTAGGGGCAGCATTGCTGATTCCTGCTTAGATTCGAGAAGGTTCAACGGCTCCGTCTGAACAATTGAGCACGGCTGCGGCCCAAAAATCATTCCATGATCTTGGCCCAAAAATCCTTGTAACCCCGCTCATCCTGCCTGCGTTTGCGGGCTTAATTCGGCCTTGATTCGGTTCCAACGCCTACTTTTGCCACCGCTTTAACTTCTTACCTTACCCCCTCACATGAGAAGCTACGACGACTTCGACGACGACGACCTGCTCGATGACGACGACGAGCTGGATACTCCCCCGGCCGGCGCCAAGTCGGCTCGCAGCGGCAGCCGCAAGGGTGCTTCCTCGGAAGACTCCCTGGGCGCCAAGTACGCCGATTACCTGATGTGGCGCGACACCGGCTCCTCGCACGACGAGGCGCTGGACCTGGCCAACCTGACCGAAGACGAATTCTCGGCCGCCGAAGCCCAGGAAGACCCCGAGGGCTCCAACCGCTACGGCGCCCTGGACGACGACGATGACGACCTGGGCCTGGACGACGAGGACAGCTACGAAGCCCAGCGCCGCAGCCGCCGCGGTGGCCGCGACGACGATGACGACTTCTAGGATTTAGTACTTGGAGCGTAGTGCCTCGTGCTTAGGCTTCGAGTAGCATCCAAAAGCAAAAGGCCCGCTGGACTATTCCAGCGGGCCTTTTTCGTTGCCAGATCTAAGCACCAGGCACTAAAATCAGCTTTTCTTGCTGCCAAACACTTTCTTGAGCAGCTCGGTGGTGCGGGCCACCGGGTTTTCGCGGATGTTGGCTTCTTCCTGCGCGATGAGCGTGAACAAGCCGTCGACGGCCTTGCCGGTGGCGTACTCGTTCAGGTTGGGGTTGGCCTTTTTCACCAGCGGAATCTGGTTGTAGCGCGTCACCAGGCCGGTGTAGTACTTGGTAGCGCTGGTCTGGTCGAGGGCCTGCTGCATGATGGGCGAAAACGCCGTAACCAGCTGCGTGGTGGTGGTGCGCTTCAGGTACTGCGTGGCCGCGTCCTTCTGCCCGGTGAGGATGTTCCACACGTCGGAGAAGCTCAGGCTCTTGATGGCCGAAATGAAGATGGGCTTGGCCTTGATGGCGGCCTGCTCGGCGCCGCGGTTCAGCGCCAGCTCAAACTTATCGACCTCCGACCCCAGGCCGATGCTGCGCAGGGTGGTGGCCACGCGCTGCGCATCGGGCGGGAAGGGAATGCGGATCAGGCTGTTGAGGTAGAAGCCGTCCTGCTTGGAGGCCTGGTCGGCGCCCTTGCTGATGCCCTGGGTCAGGGCTTCCTTCAGGCCCATGGCGGCCTCCTGCTGCGTCACCGAGCCGCCAGTGGTAGTCTTAGTGGTCGAGGGCAGCTTGATGGTGCCCAGGCCGGGCAGCTTGATCTGGGCTTGGGCCGAGACGGCGGCCAGGGCCAGCGCGGCGGTGAGCAGGGCAACGGAGCGAAAGTTCTTCATAGCAGTAGTAAAACCCAAAACACGGTTTCGGTTCGGCCGAAGGCAGAAACCGGACCAAAAAATCGACCAACGGCGCGGATTCCCCGCCTACTGCTGGCCGAAGGCCCGCTTGAGGGTGTCGGTGCTGCGGGCCGAGGTGTTCAGGCGGATGCGGCTTTCCTCGTCGGCCACGAGCGTGAAGAGGCCTTCGGCCACTTTGCCGGTGGTGTAGTCGGTGAGGTTGGTGGTGATGGGGGTCATCAGCGGCACTTTCTTGTAGCGCAGCATCAGCTCCCCGTAGGCCTGCTTGGCGCCGGTCTGCTCCAGGGCGGCATCCACCAGGGGGCGCAGCTCCTGCTGCACCTGGGCCAGCTGCTGGGTCTTGAACTGGGTGGCAATCAGGCGGCTCTCGCGGGTGTTGACTAGCGCCAGGCCGTCGGCAATGGCGTAGCGCTGGGCGGCGCCGGCCAGAATGGTCTGGGCCTGCGGATTGGCCGCTACGGCTTCGGCGGCGCGGTTCATCTGCACTTCGAACTTGTCGATAACGGCGCCCATGCGCAGGCCGCGCAGGGTGGTGTTGACCAGCTCGGCCTCGGGCGGAAACGCAATGCGGATGTCGGAGTTGCCGTTGAAGCCGTCGGCGGCGGCCCCGGCTTCCAGGGCGCGGGTGATGCTCAGGCTCAGCGCTTCCTTCACGGCGGCGGTGGCTTCGTCGGCCGTCAGCGGGGGCGGCGTGGCCACTACCGGCGTCGTGACTTTGGTGGTCGTGGTGGTGGTTTTGGTGGCCGGCTTGGTGGTCGTGGTCTTTTTGACGGGCGTGGTTTTCTTCGCCGTCGTGGTCTTCTTAGCCGTGGTGGTCGTAGTTTTCTTGGTGGTCTGGGCCTCGGCGGCGGTCGAAGCGGCGGTGAGCAGGCCCAGGGCCAGCAGGAAGGTGGAAAGACGGGGTGCGTTCATGCGGGGAAGTTTAGAAAAGACGAGTGAGGGCGGCGGGAAAGGAATGGGAATTGACAAACCAAAGCCGCGCGGCGTGGTCTTACAAACGCCGTGCGCAAATTGCGCCGAATTCCCGTCTCTCCCACTTTCTTTCGCCATGCCCCATACCCCAGCCGTCGAAATCATCACCATCGGCGACGAACTGCTTTACGGGCAGGTCGTCGACACCAACTCGGCCTGGATGGGTCAGGAGCTGGGCAAAATCGGCCTGCGCATCCGCCAGATCAGCTCCGTGTCGGATCAGGCCGCGGAAATCGTGCGCGCCCTCGACGAGGCCCGAGGGCGCGCCCAGGTGGTGCTGATGACCGGCGGCCTCGGCCCCACCAAGGACGACTTGACCAAGCACGTGCTGGCGCAATACTTCAACTCCGAGCTAGCCCTGTATGAGCCCAGCCTGCGCGACGTGGAAGCCATTTTCGCCCGCTTCAACCGGCCCATGCTGGAAGTAAACCGCCAGCAGGCCTATTTGCCCGCGGCCTGCACCCCGCTGCGCAACACCGTGGGCACGGCGCCCGGCATGTGGTTCGACGGCCAGGACGGCGTGGTATTCGTCTCGATGCCCGGCGTGCCCTTCGAAATGAAGCACCTGATGACGACGCACGTGCTGCCCAAGCTGAAAGAGCAGTTCCAAGTGCCGCCCATCGAGCACGCCGTGCTGCAGACCGTGGGCCAGGGCGAGTCGTTTCTGGCCCAGCAGATTGCCGACTGGGAAAACCAGCTGCCCCCGAACATGAAGCTGGCCTACCTCCCGTCGTTTGGGGCCGTGCGCCTGCGCCTCACCGCCACCGACGACGGCCAGCCCGACCTGCGCGGCCGCCTGGAAGCCCAGCTGCCGGCCGTGCGCGCCCTCATCGGCCCCTACCTCTACGCCGAGGGCGAAGTCACCCTGGAAGCCGCCCTAGGCCAGCTGCTGAAGGAGCGCGGCCTGACCATCGGCACGGCCGAAAGCTGCACCGGCGGCACCATTGCCCAGCGGCTGACCAGCGTGGCGGGCTCGTCCGGGTACTTTCTGGGCTCGGTGGTGGCTTATTCGAACCAGGTCAAAGTCAACCAGCTCGGCGTCAGCCCCGACACACTGGAGCAGTTCGGGGCGGTGAGCGAGCAGACGGTGCGCGAAATGGCGGAGGGCCTGCGCCGCCAGCTCGACGTGGATGTAGCAATAGCCACCAGCGGCATTGCCGGGCCCGGCGGCGGCACCGACGAAAAGCCCGTGGGCACGTTCTGGCTGGCCTACGCCGACCGGCACCAGACGGTGGCGCGCAAGGTGAGCATGAACCGCGGGCGGGAGCTGAATATCAGCTACATCAGCACCGTGGCGCTGGACATGGTGCGGCGCCATCTGCCGGCAGCGGAATAGCGGCGGCAAGCAGCTCCGGGCGTCCGGCAGGGCAGATTTTCTGCTCTAGCCTAACAAGTGTTCGGATTCGATTACGCCGCAATTGGCAAATCCGCTACCTTTGGCCCCGATTTCGGCCTCCCCAGCCGCTAGTCGACCCCGAACAGACCAAGCTTCCTTTCCCACCCCCGAATTCTTCAAAGCAACCTCCGCATGGCACGAGTGGAAATGGTAATGCCCAAAATGGGCGAAAGTATCATGGAAGGCACCGTCCTGAAATGGCTCAAACAGGTGGGCGACACCATTGAGCAGGACGAATCGGTGCTGGAAGTGGCCACCGATAAAGTGGACACCGAGGTACCCGCCATTCACGCCGGCGTGCTGCAGCAGATTCTGGTGGAAGAAGGCCAGGTGGTAGCCGTGGGCGCCCCCATTGCCATCGTCGAAACCGATGCGGCCGCGGCTTCCAACGGCCAGGCCCCCGCTGCCGCAGCTCCGGCCCCTGCCGAAGAAGCCCAGGCGGCCGAAGCCGTGCCCTTCGTCCCGAATGCCGCAGCCGCGGCCAACGCCGGTGGCGCGCAGCTCGGCGAGGCCCAGCCCGGCCGCTTCTACTCCCCGCTGGTGCTCAACATCGCCCGCGAGGAAGGCATTTCGATGAGCGACCTGGAGCGCCTGCCCGGCACCGGGCAGCAGGGCCGCGTGACCAAGAAGGACATTCTCGATTTCGTGGCTAATCGGGGCCAGCAGCCGGCTCCGGCCGCCGCAGCGGCGCCGCAGGCTGCTCCCGCACCGCAGCAAGCGGCTCCGGCAGCTACCGCTCCCACCGCTCCCGCTTCCAAGCCCGCTGCGGCTCCGGCTGTGCAGGCCAGCAAGCCCGCGCCCTCGGTTTCGGGCGGCCAGGAGCTGATCGAAATGGACCGCATGCGCAAGATGATTGCCCAGCGCATGGTCGACTCCAAGCGCATTTCGCCGCACGTGACCAGCTTCGTGGAGGCCGACGTGACCGAAATCGTGAACTGGCGCAACAAGCACAAGGACGCCTACAAGAAGCGCGAGGGCGAAAACCTCACCTTCACGCCCATCTTCGTGCAGGCCGTGGCCCGCGCCATCCAGGACTTCCCGAACATCAACGTGTCGGTGGACGGGGACTACATCATCAAGAAGCGCGACATCAACATCGGCGTGGCCGTGGCCCTGCCCTCGGGCAACCTCATCGTGCCGGTGATTCACGGCGCCGACCAGCTGAACCTGAATGGCCTGACCAAGCGCGTGAACGACCTGGCCGCCCGCGCCCGGGCCAACAAGCTCAAGCCCGAGGACCTGGAAGGCGGCACCTACACGCTCTCGAACGTAGGCTCCTTCGGCAACGTGATGGGCACGCCAATCATCATGCAGCCGCAGGTGGCCATCATGGCCGTGGGTGCCATCAAGAAGAAGCCCGCCGTCATCGAGACGCCGCAGGGTGACCTGATCGGTATCCGCCACTTCATGTTCCTCTCGCATAGCTACGACCACCGCGTGGTCGACGGCTCGCTCGGGGGCCAGTTCGTCCGCCGCGTGGCCGACTACCTGGAGCAGTTCGACCCGAACACCAGCATCTAAGCAACGACTTTCCCTGGTTGAAGAAGCCCGTCACCTCGGCGGGCTTTTCTTTTTGACTTCCTTCTGGTTATGAAAAATTTCATCACCCTCGGGGCCCTGGTCATTTCGCTGGCCCTGATTGTGTACCTCTACGTGCGCCTCTCCGCCGCCGAGCGGGAGCTGGCCCAGGCCCAGCGCCACGTAGCCGACTGCGAGCAGGTGACGTTTCAGCTGCAAAATCAGCTGACGGCCCAGGCCCGCGACAAGGCCGCGGCGGCCGGGCAGCCCGTGCCGGGCGAACAGGAGTAGCAGAACGCGACGGTCAGCCTTATCCGGCGTACTCAAAGCGTGGCAAAACAGTAGCGTTCCGCTACGGTCCAAAAACGGGTTTTGCACTACGGTTCCAGCTCAGCCGCAGCGCGGCGCCATCCTGGTAGTTGCTGAATCGGAAGAGCGTTTTGAAGCTGCGGTGCAGCGGCACTGTTCTGCGCCGCGCGAACCTCAGCATCGTCAGCAAGGCAATGGCGCTGCGCTGCAGCTCATTCCGTGCGGGCGTTGGCCTTGCTACCAATATGGTGCCGCGCTGCGGCTGTAGACGAAACCGTATTGCGGAACACGCCCACAAAAGCAAAACCGGCTGCCCTCCGCAAGGAAGGCAGCCGGTTTCAGTATTGACAAACCGGGGGCTACAGCGCGGCCAGGCTTTGCTCCAGGGCCGAAATCTTGGCTTCGGCGTCGGCCAGCTTCTGCCGCTCCTTGTCCACCAGCTCGGGCTTGGCGTTCTGCACGAACTTCTCGTTGGCCAGCTTTTTCAGCACCGACTCGCGGAAGCCCTGGGCGTATTCCAGCTCCTTGCTCAGGCGCTCCTTCTCGGCCCCGAGGTCAATCTGGCCTTCCATGGGCACGAAGAATTCGGCGCCGCCGGACACGAAGCCCACCGCGGCGGCCGGGGCGGCGTCCACCACGCTAATTTCCGTCAGCCCGGCCAGCTTGCGCAGGATACCCTCGTAGTCCTGCAGCAGCTGGGCGTCGTCGGTTTTGGCGGCCAGGGTCAGCGGCTTGTTCGGGCTGAGGCCCTTCTGGTTGCGGATGGTGCGCACGCCGCCCACGATATCCAGCGCCTTGCCCATGCGGCTCATCAGCTCCGCGCCATTGGCTACGGGCTGCTGCTTGGGCCAGGGCGCCACGCAGAGGTAGTCCTTGGGCCCGCGCTCGGCCAGCCCGTGCCAGAACTCCTCCGTGATGAAGGGCATAAACGGGTGCAGCAGCTTCAGCACCTGCTCGAAAAAGCCGTTGGTGCGGCGCAGCGTCTCCGCGTCGATGGGGTGCTGGTACGCAGGCTTGATCATCTCCAAGTACAGCCCGCAGAAGTCGTCGTACACGAACTTGTAGACGGTCATCAGCGCGTCCGACATGCGGAACTTGGCGAAGTGCTCGTCCAGCTCGGCCAGGGTGGCCTGCAGCCGCGCCTGGAACCACTCAGTGGCCTGCTCATTGGCGAAAGGCAGGGTGTCATCCACGGGCCAGCCTTTCACCAGGCGGTAGGCGTTCCAGAGCTTGGTGGTGAAGCCCCGGCCCTGCTCCACAAGCTTGATGTCGAACAGCAGGTCGTTGCCGGCGGGCGAGGAAAACAGCATGCCGGTGCGCACCGCGTCGGCCCCGTACTCGGCAATGAGGTCGAGCGGATCGGGCGAGTTGCCGAGGCTCTTGCTCATCTTGCGGCCCTGGGCGTCGCGCACGATGCCGGTCAGGTACACGTTGCGGAAGGGCACGTCCTTGCGGTACTCCAGGCCGGCCATGATCATGCGCGCCACCCAGAAGAACAGGATTTCCGGGGCCGTTACGAGGTCGTCGGTGGGGTAGTAATAGTTGACGTCGGCGTTGTCCGGGTCCTTGAAGCCATCGAACACCGAAATCGGCCACAGCCACGACGAGAACCAGGTATCGAGCACGTCTTCATCCTGACGCAAGTCACTCAGCTGCAACGCGCTGTTGCCGCTCTGCTCACGCGCCAGTTGAAGCGCTTCCTCGTCGCTGAGCGCCACCACGAAGGTGCCGTCGGGCAGGTAGTAGGCGGGGATGCGCTGCCCCCACCACAGCTGCCGGGAGATGCACCAGTCGCGCACGTTCTCCATCCACGAGCGGTACATGTTCTTGAACTTGGGCGGGTGCAGCTTCACGCGGTCGTCCTCCACCACTTCCAGGGCGGGGCCGGCCATGTCGGCCATTTTCAGGAACCACTGCAAGGACAGGCGCGGCTCGATGACGGCGCCGGTACGCTCCGAGGTCTGCACGATGCTGGCGTACTCCTCCACCTTGGCCAGCAGCCCGGCTTCGTCGAGGTCCTTCACGATGGTGCGGCGGGCGGCAAAGCGGTCCTGGCCCACGTAGAGCACGGCCTTCTCGTTGAGGAAGCCCGCGTCGTCGAGGATGTCGATAACCGGCAGGTTGTGTTTGACGCCCAGCTCGTAGTCGTTCAGGTCGTGCGCCGGCGTCACCTTCAGCGCACCCGTCCCGAACTCGATGGTCACGTACTCGTCCAGAATCACCGGGATTTCGCGGCCCAGCAGCGGGATGCTCACCTTGGCGCCGTGCAGGTGCTGGTACCGCTCGTCATTCGGGTTCACAGCCACGGCCACGTCGGCCATGATGGTTTCGGGGCGGGAGGTAGCCACGGTGATGAACTCCCCGTCGCGGCCTACAATCGGGTAGCGCAGGTGGTACATCTTGGCCATGGTGTCCTTGGGAATTACTTCCTCATCGGAAATGGCGGTGCGGCCCAGCGGGTCCCAGTTCACCATGCGGATGCCGCGGTAAATCAGGCCCTTGCGGTACAGATCCACGAACACGCGCAGCACGGCCTCGGTCAGGTCCGGCTCCATCGTGAAGCGCGTGCGCGACCAGTCGCAGCTGGCGCCCAGCTTCTTGAGCTGCTCCAGGATGATGCCGCCGTACTTCTCCTTCCACTCCCAGGCGTACTTCAGGAACTCCTCGCGGCTGATATCCTTCTTCTCGATGCCGCGCTCCTTGAGCATCTGCACCACCTTGGCCTCGGTGGCAATGGAGGCGTGGTCGGTGCCGGGCACCCAGCAGGCTTCCTTGCCCTGCATGCGCGCGCGGCGCACCAGCACGTCCTGAATGGTGTTGTTCAGCATGTGGCCCATGTGCAGCACCCCGGTCACGTTCGGGGGCGGAATGACCACCGAGTAGGCCGGTTTGCGCGGGTTGGGCTTCGAGGTGAAAAAGCCTTGTTCCTGCCAGCGTTGGTACCACTTGTCTTCTACCTCGGCGGGCTGGTAGGTCTTTGGAATGGACATAGTCAGGGGAAATCAGTTCGGAATCGGCAAAAGTAGCTATTTCGGCCCGGTGCCGGAACTCCTGACGTTAATCACGTGCAACCAACTTGCATTTAATCCAGCTTTAATATTGAACGCTACTAAGAATAGTAGTTTTGCCAACCTGCCCCACTCAAAGCTGAATTAGATTTGACACCAGTGGCGTACTTTTAGGTAGCAAAACTTGCCCTTTCGCCAACTTCCGCCCGTTACCTGATGCCTTCTTTGTTCAGCCGCTGGAAGAAAACTGATGAGGCGCCGGCTGCCACTACCGCAGTTCCCGAGCGTGCCTTTTCCACCCCCACCCCGACCAACGCCGCGCACGCTGGCACCATCCGCGTCGGCATGGGGCAGCTGTTGGTGGAAGGCGGCGAGCCGCTGCGCAACCTGGAGCGCGCCGCCCGCATGATTGGCGAAGCCGCCGAGCAGGGCTGCGACCTGGTGCTGCTGCCCGAAACCCTGGACTTCGCCTGGACGCACCCCAGCGCCCTCACCGAAGCCCAGCCCATTCCGGGCCGCTTTTCCGACCTGCTCTGCCAGGAAGCCGCCCGCCACGGTATCTACGTGTGTGCCGGCCTGACCGAGCGCGCCGCCGACGGGCGCATCTACAACGCGGCGGTGCTCATCAGCCCGGAAGGCGACATCCTGCTCAAGTACCACAAAATCAACCTGCTCACGGTGGAGCAGCCGTTCTACGAAGTCGGCACCACGCTCAACGTCATCGACACCCCGCTGGGCCGGCTGGGCCTGAACATCTGCGCCGACAACTACATCGACGGGCTGCCCATCGGGCACACCCTGGCCCGCATGGGCGCCGAAATCATCCTCTCGCCCTCGTCGTGGACGGTGGACTACTCCATCACGGAGGAAGACGACCCCTACCGCGAGAAGTGGATCAAGCCCTACCAGATTCTGGCGTCTTACTACAACGTGGTCGTCGTGGGCACCACTTCGGTGGGCTACATCGTGGGCGGGCCCTACGAAGGCAAGAAAAGCGTGGGCTGCTCGCTGGCCGTGGCGGCCGACGGCATCAAGGCCCAGGGCAAATTCAATGAGTTTGCCGGCGAGCTGATCGTGGCCGATTTGCCCCGGCCCCAGCGCCCCGAGCGCGGCACGGCCATTACGGCCCGGCTGCAGCGCCTCGGCTACCGGTTTGACGAGCTGCCCAATCCTGCCTAACTTTCTTTTCCACCCACCGCCGCCCCTCACCCCTCGCCTATTGCCACAGCAGTACTCAATGCCCTCTTCCCCCGTTAACGCCACCGTCGACTCACCCATCGACCAGCCGGCCCCCCACCCGGGCTACCAGTGCTGTACGCGGTGCATAATGGATACCACCGTGCCCGGCATCCGCTTTCACCCCCACACCGGGGAGTGTAACTTCTGCGAGCTGCACGACAAGCTGGACCACGACAACCCGCTGGGCCCGGCGGGCCTGGCCTACGTGCGCGGCGCCGCCGAGGAGATGAAGCGCCTCGGTCGCGGTAAGAAGTACGACTGCGTGCTGGGTGTGAGCGGCGGGCGCGACAGCAGCTACACGCTTTGGTACTGCGTGGTGCAGCTGGGCCTGCGCCCCCTGGCCGTGCATTTCAACGACGGCTTCGGCAACCCCGTGGCCGGCGAAAACATGGTGAAGGCCTGCCGCAAGCTCGGGGTGGAGCTGCGCACCATCACCTCGGACTGGCGCGAGTCCAAAGACCTCAAGATTGCCTTTCTGAAAGCTTCCACGCCCGACATCGAGGAAGGCACCGACATCGGTATTGCCACGGCCCTGTACGGGGTGGCGGCCAAGGAAGGCGTGCAGCGCATCATCATCGGGCAGTCGTTCCGCACCGAGGGCATTGCGCCCCTGTCGTGGAACTTCCTCGACGGCAAGTACCTGAAGGCGGTGCACAAGCAGTTCGGCACGGTGCCGCTGCGCAAGTGGACGCCCAACGACCCGGGCTTTCACCTGGACGTGAAGGAAATGTTCTACTACACGGTGCTGCGCGGCATCAAGACCGTCACGCTGCTCTACCACCTGCCCTACGTGCGGGCCGAAGTCGACCCGCTGCTGGAACGCGAGCTGGACTGGGTGAATCCCGGCGCGCACTATTTCGACGACCTGTACCAGAGCGTCATCTACTACCTGAACCGCGTTAAGTTCAACATCGACCGGCGCCTGTTCAACTACTCCGCCCTGGTGCGCTCGGGCCAGATGACGCGCGAAGAGGCCCTGGAACGCTGCCAGCACGTCAACGCCATCGAGGACGAGAAGGTCATCAGCCTCTGCATCAAGCGCCTGGGCCTGACCCGGGAGGAGTTTGAGCAGATTGTCAACGCGCCGGTGAAGACCTTCCGCGACTACCCCAACAACTACTCGCTGATTCGCCTGCTGCGCTACCCCATCAAGCTGGCCAGCAAGCTGCGCCTGCTCCCCGAGTCGGCCTACGACAAGTACTTCAACTGCGGTACATAAGACGGTAACACTCCGCTGTCATTGCGAGCGAAGCGCGGCAATCGTTCCTCTCGCGGCACAAAGGTACCAGACATACTAACTCAAAAAGCCACCGCCCGAAACCAAGTGAATCTGGTTTCGGGCGGTGGCGTTCTTGGGCTTCTGCTGGTTGAGCCGTCGTGCCGCGAGAGGAACGATTGCCGCGCTTCGCTCGCAATGACGGCTAGGTCAACCGCCGTGCTTAGGCTACGTGCAGCCAGTCTTTCTTCTGCAGCAGGCGCTCCTGGGTTTCGCGGTAGTCGGGGTCGTCCACGCAGCAGTCGACGGGGCAGACGGCGGCGCACTGGGGCTCTTCGTGGAAGCCTACGCACTCGGTGCACTTGTCCGACACGATGTAGTAGTACTCGTCCGACACAGGCGTCTGGGGCGCGGTGGCGTCCACCTGCTTGCCGCCGTCGACGTCGACGGTGCCTTTCAGGGTGGTGCCGTCGGCCCAGCGCCAGTTGGCACCGCCTTCGTAAATGGCGTTATTGGGGCATTCCGGTTCACAGGCACCGCAGTTGATGCACTCGTCGGTAATCATGATGGCCATGGCCGTAGGTCGTCAGTTGAGAGGTCGTGTGTAGCCTGATACGCAGGGGCGGGGGCCGCAGGTTAACTTAAATCGGCGGCGGCCGACGCCGCTGGCGTGCGTATAGCCGGGCAAAAGTAGTACCGGCGGCGCTTTCTTGCGAACTTTCGGCCCGCTTTCCCGCTTTCCCGCTTTTCCCCTCTTATGACTCACGCCGAACGACTCGCCGCCTTCATCCGCCTGGGCCAGCGCCTGCGCACCCTCTCCGACGACGAGCTGTACTCGCTGGCCGCCCGCGCCCGCAACCACAACCCCTGGTTCGACGAAGCCAATGTGCGCGCCGCCTTCCTGGGCGTAGCCCACCTGCTCGACGCCGAGCTGCTGACTGCCTGGGCCGCCCAGTACCCGCCCGAGCCCCAGGCCGAACCGCGCCGCGTGGGCGTGGTCATGGCCGGCAATATCCCGCTGGTGGGCTTTCACGATATGCTCTGCGTGCTGCTCAGCGGCCACATCCTGCTGGCCAAGCTCTCCTCGGACGACAACATCCTGCTGCGCTGGGTGGGCCAGCAGCTGCTCGACATCGAGCCGCGCTTCGAGGCGCAGCTGCGGTTCGTGGACATGCTGCGCGAGGCCGATGCCTTCATTGCCACCGGCTCCGACAACACCGCCCGCTACTTCGAATACTACTTCAGCAAGAAGCCCCACCTGATCCGCCGCAACCGCTCGAGCATCGGCGTGCTGGCCGGGCTGGAGCCGCGTGAGGAGCTGGCGCAGTTCGGGCCCGATGTATTCCGCTACTACGGCCTGGGCTGCCGCAACGTGGCCAAGCTGCTGGTGCCCGTTGGCTACGACTTTACGCCCTTTCTCGATTCGATGCAGAGCTGGGAAGCGGTGGACAACCACAACCGCTACCACAACAACTACGACTACCAGAAGAGCCTGCTGCTGGTGAACCGCGTGCCCCACCTCGACAACGGCTTCCTGCTGCTGACCGAGAGCATGCAGCTGGTCTCCCCCATTTCGGTGCTGCACTTCAGCGAGTACCAGGACGAGCAGGACCTGCGCCAGCAGCTGGCCGACGTGGCCGACAAAACGCAGGTGGTCGTGTCGGTGAACGGCTGGTACCCTGGCTCGGTGCCCGCCGGGCAGGCCCAGCAGCCGGGCGTGAACGAATACGCCGACGGCGTGGATACCATGGCCTTTTTGGCGTCATTGCCGTAGAAAGCTCAGCCGCACCCGTCGTTTTCCGACGTTCACGCGGCCTTCACCGGCCGCGCCGTTTTTGGCACGGTTGTTTGTTCTCCGTTTACCGAACCTTCCGATCTGACCCTCATGCTAGTCGTCACTGAATCGGCCGAAACCGTTGCCAAGGAAACGATTCCGACCCTCCACTTCCCTCAGGAAGACGTCCTCTCCACCCCCGAAGAGCGTAAGCTGCGCCGCTTCGATGCCGACCGCGCCTGCGCCCTCGGCAACAACGAGCACGGCAAGCTCGACATCTACTTCAAAACTGCCGACGGCTCCGCCAAGCGCGTGCAAACCACCGTCTGGGGCGTGCACGAAAGCTACCTCACGCTCAAAGCCGGCATCACCCTCCCGATTCACGCCATCATCGGGTTCGACTTCTATTAGGTGACGGCGGTAGTGCCAGCCGTCATTGCGAGCGAAGCGCAGCAATCCTTCCTCTAGCAGCACCGCCGCCACAACTGGCAGAAGCCGAAAACAGCCCCGCCCGAAACCAGTATCTGTGGTTTCGGGCGGGGCTGTTTTTACGGTTTGTGCGATTGTAGCGGCGGCACGTTGGCCAGGACCGATTGCTTCGGCTGCGCTTCGCAATGACGGCTGGTACTACCGCTTCTACAGCCGTTCCAGCGTTTTGGCAATCAGGTCGTTGACGACCTGGTCGGCATTGTCGGCGAATTCGCCGGTGACGCGGTTGGCCACAATGGCGTTCAGCGACACGACTTCGTGGCCCAACATGCGGCCCAGGGCGTAGTAGCCGGCGGTTTCCATCTCGAAGTTGGTCAGGCGGAAAGTGCCCTCAGCGTTGCTGTACTGCACCTGGCCCAGGCGCTCAATGAGGTCGGGGAAGCGGGGCTGCAGGCGCAGGGCGCGGCCCTGGGGGCCGTAAAAGCCGGGGCAGGTGACGGTGTTGCCCGTAATCATGCCTTCGCCCAGCTGCTCGCGCAACAGGTCGGAGCCAAGCACGCAGTACGGGCGGTAGTCGAGGCCCACGGCTTTCTGCACGGCAGTGGCAAACTCCACTTCGGCACCGGTTTCCACCAGCGGGTAGAATTGCATCAGGGACTCCAGGCCCACGGCGTGCTCCGATACCAGGTGCGAGCCCACGGGAATATCGGCCTGCAGCGCGCCGCTGGTGCCCACGCGGATGATGCGCAGGTTGATGCGCTCCTCGATGGGGCACACTTCGCGAGTTACGAAGTCCACGTTGACCAGCGCGTCCAGCTCGTTGAGCACGATGTCGAGGTTGTCGGTGCCGATGCCGGTGGACACCACGGTGAGGCGCTTGCCGCGGTAGTAGCCCACGTGGGTCACGAATTCGCGCTTGCTGACCTGCGTCTCGATGGAATCGAAGTGCTGGCTGACCAGCGCCACGCGGTCCGGGTCGCCGACGGTGATGATGGTGTCGGAAATGTGGTCGGGCAGCAGGTTCAGGTGGTAGATGCTGCCGTCGCGGTTCAGGATGAGCTCCGACGAAGGTATCGGCATGGCAGTAGGGGTTCGGGTGAGAGAAAAAGTGGGAAAAGGGCAGTGATTATGTTCGGGCGAAGCGCGTACCGCGCAACTCGATTCCGAGGTAATTGATACGGTCCTGCAGGTCGCGCTTCCGCATTAGAAAGTCTTTCAAGGCCAGCTTTCCGGCAGCTCGTTCGTCTAACAACTGCTCGAGCTGCTGGCGGACTCGTGCCTGGTCCAGCATCAGCTGGTATAAGCGCCAAATGTTTGTTTTACGGAACTCCGCAAAGTTGAAGGCATCGGCCTGCACTTCACCGGTGACTCTTTCAAACGAGTTTCCAGCGCGGTTTGGATACGATACCTGCTGGCCAAATTCAAAAGAAGGCGCTTTGCGAATGTACTGGGAGAAGCCCGTCGCCGTGAAGCCAAGGTATCCGTTGTGAAACTGAATGGTCCACTCGTTCGGCGTTTCCAATTCAAGGCTATCTATTTCGAGAGCAGCTGCTTTAAATGGCTCCGTCCCGATGAAATCGAAGTCAAATTCCACGTTCTGCACCTCGTGAAAGACGAGTGTAGCTGGTGCTACCCAGAATGTAAAGCTGGTGCCTTCTACTTCGGGCTGATTCCACTGGAATATGTAGTCGATATCCATCAGTAGTTCCGAGCCCTGCAGGCGCCATGCATACACCGAAGCGTCGTGCCAGCCCATGGTTTCGAAGTCGGCTTCCGTCCAAAGCCACTTTTCCAACTCATAACCGTCCAATGCGTCCATAGGCCTGCAAACGTCGGCTAAAAAACGAAAAAAGCCCGGCCGCGGCCGGGCTTTTTGGCAACATTCCGGTAACAAGCTTCGCCGCGAGGCGCTTAGGAGCGCACCGGCGCGCGGTACGACGAGAGGCCCTGCTCCGGGTTGTAGTGGTTGCTGAGCTTGGGGTAGTTGCCAGTGCCATCGTAGGGACGCTTGTCGGGGTGCTGCTGACAGGCGTCGGAGCAGGCGCCTGCGCGCTGCTCGGCGCAGGTCTGGCAGAGCACCACGTGGGCGTTGCAGTGCGGGTTGGCGCAGTTGACCATACGCTCATCGGGCCGGCCGCAGCTGATGCACTGGGCCACCACGGTGGGATTTACGGTGTTGACGTCGACGGCCACGCGCCCGTCGAAGACGTAGCACTTGCCCTCAAAATCCTCGCCGCCGGCTTCGAGGCCATACTTGATGATGCCGCCGTGCAGCTGGTACACGTTTTCGAAGCCCTGCTCCAGCAGGAAGGCCGAGGCTTTTTCGCACTTGATACCGCCGGTGCAGTAGGTCAGGATTTTCTTGTCCTGGTACTGGCGCAGCTCCTCCACCTTGTCCGGAAACTCGCGGAAGTTGCCGATGTCGAGCGTCACGGCGTTTTTGAAGCGGCCGAGGTGGTGCTCGTAGTCGGAGCGCACGTCGAGCACGATGACGTCGTCCTGGTCCTTCATCTGCCGAAACTCCTCGGGCGAGAGGTGTACGCCGGTCCGCTCGTAGGGCTTGATGGCGGGCAGGCCCACGTGCACGATTTCGGGCTTGACGCGCACGTGCAGCTTCTGGAACGTATGCGCCGGCGCCTCCTCCACCTTAAACTCCAAGGCCGCGAAGCGCGGATCGGCCTTCACCGCCTGCATGTAGGCCGCGCAGTCGGCCACGGTGCCCGACACGGTGCCGTTCAGCCCCTCTTCGGCCACGATGATGCGGCCGCGCAGGTTCAGGCTAAGGCACAGACGGTGGTGCTCCTCGCGGAAGGCCTCGGGGTCTTGCAGGTGCGTGTAGCAGTAGTAAAGCAGGACGCGGAAATCCATTCTTTTTTAATTCTGAATGATGAATTCTGAATTATGAATTGGCCATTCGGGCAGTCGTTTTACGCCCCTGCTGGAGCTGAAATAATTCAGCATTCATAATTCAAAATCCAGAACTAGGTCTTAAACCTTCGTCGCCGGGTTGCCGAATACCGTTTGGTTCGCGGGCACGTCGGCCACCACCACGGCGCCGGCACCCACGCGGGCCTTGGCCCCAATTTTGACGCCCGACACCACCACGGCGCCCGAGCCGATGAAGGCCTGCTCCCCGATTTCAGCGTCGCCGTTGATGATGGCGCCGGCACCCACCACCACGTAGTCGGCCAGCTGGGCGCGCACGTCCACCACGGAGCGTACGCCGAGCAGGCAGCCGTTGCCCACCTTGGCATCGGAGGCGACGACGGCGCCGGCCGAAATCAGGTTGCCGTGGCCCAGCCAGGCGTGCTCTGAGACGCTGGCGGCCTTGTGGATGGCGTTGACGGGCACCTGCTCGTATTCCTGGCGCAGCATACTGGTCAGGGCCTTGCGCGAGGCGGTGTCTTCGGTAGCCACGAACACCTCGCACTTCTTGCCGAGCAGCTTGAGCATTTCCTCGTCGTCGGTGGCGCCCATGATGGGCACGTCGTGCAGGTCGGTGTCCTTGAGCTTGGGGTTGTCGTCGAGCAGGCAGTATACCACCACGTCGTTGCTGGTGAAGGCGTCGAGGGCGGCGGTGCCGACGGTCTGGGCACCAAGGATGATTACGGGATTTTCCATGCGCGAATCTATCGGGAAACGGCGCCCGCGGCGGGGCGCACTAAGCCGTAAAGATACGGCACCGGGGGCGGAAAAATGTCGTCCGGGCCTAAGCAGGCGTGAGGATGCGCAGGCGGCGCAGCAGCCCGGCGGCGGTGGGCTGGGCCAGCAGCAGGTACACCAGCAGCGGCAGCCACGGCGCCCGGTAGCGGCTGAGCGTGCCGAGGTTCGGAGTGCTCAGGCCCACCAGCGCGGCCATCAGCAGGCAGTACAGCAGCAGCCCCAGCGCCACCAGGAAGGGCAGCGGGGCCCGGCGGCGGTGCGCCCAGTCCCAGGCCGCCAGGGCTGCCAGCAGCAGCAGGCCCAGGTTTTCGAGGGCCGCAAAGCCGTAAAACACGGTGTCGCCTTCCCAGGCGAAGGGGCGGAACAAGGTGCTGGCAATGGCCTTGGGCGTGTGGCGCAGGATGCTCTCGGCCGTGGGCGCCAGCTCGGGCAGCGCCACGTGCGGCCGCCCCAGCGACTTTTGCCGCAGGGCTGAATAGGTGCGCGTCAGCTGGCTGGCGAACTTGTTGAAGCGAAAAACCGGGCTGACTTCGCCCGCCCCCCAAGCCCCCGCACCCAGCAGCCCAATCAGCAGCAGCGCCTGCCAGCGGCGCCGCCGCAGCGGCCCGCCCAGCTGACTCACGACGTGTACCGTCGCCAGAGCCAGCAGCACGGCCAGCAGCGCCCCACCGAAGAAAAAGCGCATCTTAAAACTCAGCCAGGTGCCCAGCAGCGCCCCCGCAGCCCACAGCCAGCGCCGCGTACCGGCCGGGCCATACAACAGCATGAGCACCGAAGCCAGCAGCAGGGCACTGCCCGCCAGCAGCAGGCTTTCCTTGGTCACCCCGCTCGACCAGTACAGCGCCGAGGGCCAGAGCAGCAGACTCACCACGGCCGCGCCGCGGGTGCCCGGAAATAGCTGACTCAGCACGCGCACCAGCGTCCAGCACGCCCCGAAGGCCGCCAGCGAGAGGTACAGCGCCTGCAGCAGCAGCGAGTCGCCCGTCAGCCAGCCAAAGGCCGAGAGCAGCTTCATGAAGAAGAAGGTGTTGGAATAACCGTGAAAGACCAAGTGCCGCTCGCCGAAATGAAACTCGTCGGTGGTCAGCATCTGCAGCCACTGGCCCGGCGCTGCCCACAATTGCGCCGCCATTTGCCCCGACCAGAGATGGTAGTACCACGCGTCGTCGGTGGGGCGGATGGTGCTGACCGCGCCGGCCAGCAGCCGCAGCGCCAGCGTAGGCACCACCAAGTAGCCCAGGCCCGCCACGCGACGCTGGGCCCGCAGCCAGCGGTACAGCCCCCCGAGCACGGCAGCATTGGCAACGAGCAGGAGCAGAAGCTTCACGAAGCGGACGGGGGCACGTTGCGTTGGAGGATGCGGCTGCCGATGGCGCATTGCAGGCAGCGGCGCGGCTGGCAGTAGCCGCGCTGCAAAGCTAGCAGCCCCTGCGAGTCGGCCGCGCTGCGGTGCTGGAAGCGCAGGGCTTCGTAGGGCGCCAGCACGCTGTTTCGCTCGCGCGGCAGCTGGGTGAGCAGTTCCACGGCCGCCTCCACGCCTTCCCGGTTGCCGAGGCTGAGGGCGTGGGCCACGCGCAGGGGCACCACGGCGTTGATGATGAGCAGGTGGGCACTGCTGCGCCCCAGCGCCGGCACCGGGGCCGCGGCGGCCACGCCGGGCCGGTAGTGCCGCTGCCAGTACTTTCCCACCGGCGCCAGTAGCATGCGCTCCAGCGTGGGCACGTCGGGCGCATCGAGCAGGGGCTGAAACAGGCGCGGCTGGGCGTGCACCAAGGCGGCCAGCTGGGCCAGCCGCACCGTGGGGAAGTTGGCGGGCCTGAGGCGCAGGAAATTCCACTCGTGCGCGGCCATAGCCGAGCTAGTCAGGTTGTACTTGTGCGCCAGAAAGTCGTACTCGCGGCGCAGCTCGGCGCAGTAGGCATCCGGCGCCTCGGCCGCCGCCGGCAGCAGCCCGGCCTGCCCGAACAGCAGGGCTTCGGTCGGGCGCGCCTCGTGGCGGTGGCGGCGCAGCACGGCCAGCGTCAGGGCCTGCGCCAGGCGGGTCAGCGGCTCCGAGTTCTTCTTGAAGCCGAAGCCGGCCGCCAGCACCTGCCAGGCCGTGGTTTCCCAGTCGTGCCCGGAACGCTCGTGCACCTCCTGTACGGCGGCGGCTTTCTGCTCCACGCGCTCCAGCAGCACCCGCTCCACCATCATCAGCCGCGTCACCTCGGGCACGGTGGAGAGGGCGCCCGCGCAGGGCAGCAGCTGCGGGTTGTCGGCCGCCATCAGGGCTTCGTAGGCGTAAAGCAGGCTGGGCACCAGGCGCGGCTGCAGGGTCAGGGCGGGCACCTCGCTGCCATTGGTGCGGCGCACGGGCTGGTCGGCTACGTGCACCACGTGCAGGATTACCTGGTCGTACTTGCGGTCGGTCTGGTGCTGGTGGCGGTACCAGTCGGAGGCGCGCAGGTGGATTTCCACCGCGCCGTTCCACTCTACTTCGCCGATCATCAGGCGGGCGCCGAGGAAGTCGGGGCCGGCGTCGGCGTTGCGGAAACCGGGCTTGAGCACCACGATAGGCTCGCCCTGCTCGGTGCACAGGCTGGCTTTGTCGAAATACTGGTGCTGCCAGACGTAGTGGAGAAAATCTTCCTGCATGATCAACGAACTAAGGATGAGGACTAAACTATGAGGCTAAATATAGACCTCAACCGGTAACTTGGCCTTCCCAACTGCTCAGTGATTTTTATTGCGCGCGCCTTTTGATTCGCATGTTGCGGCCGAGCCGACCCGCCGGGCGCTGCTATTCCTGTTTCGGGCCCGCTTCGCCTGCAACTACAGCTCTCGTTACGCCCGCCGGGCCCTCGAAATGCTGCACCAAGCCGCCGAAGCCGGTAATATCAGCGCCGCCGGTCTGCTGGGAACCGCCTACGGTGGATATTGGGGCGTAGCAGAAGACTACGCGCAGGCTGTCCATTGGCTACAAGTGGCCGCTTCGGCCGGACACCGCCTGGCGTGCTACAACCTGGGCCTGTGCTACGACAATGGCTACGGGGTTGGGAAGAGCTACGCCCAGGCATTCCGCTATTACCGCCGGGCCGCCCGGCTGGGCGACACCGAAGCCATGCAGGCGGTGGGCAGCTTTTACGCCCGCGGTGAGGGAGTAACGCAGAATTATGCCCGGGCCCGCCGCTGGTACCGTCGCAGCGCCCGGCACGGTCAGGCCGAAGCCATGTGCGAGCTGGCTTACTGCTACCAGCGCGGCCGGGGTGGCCCGCGCCACCATGGCAAAGCTGTGCGCTGGTTTCAGGCTGCCCTGGCGGCTGGCTGTACCCGGGCACACGTGGGCCTGGGCCTCGAATACATTCACGCGGACTGCCAAGACTGGCAGCGGGCACGCTACCACCTGGAGTTGGCTGCCGAAGCTGGGGAAGCCCATGCCATGTACCTGCTGGGACGGTGGGCAGAAGAGCAATGGGACGGCGCCGGCAACCAAGCCGATGCCCGGTTCTGGCTTGAAAAAGCCGCCGCCCATCAGCACCAGTGGGCTATGTTACGCCTGGCCAAACTGCTCGGTGAGGAATTCTAGGATTCACGACAAAACACCACGGCCCGCCTCCGCCAGAGTGGCAGAAGCGGGCCGCAAATTGTAGTAATCCAGGCTTAGCGCAGGTCGATAACCTTCACGCCCTTGTACTTGGCTTTGTCGAAGGTGAACGTCGAGGCATCCACCAGCGCGTTGGGCTCGAACTTCTTGATGGCAAAGGTGTAACGGTTGCCATTCTTCTTGAACATCTTCCAGCTCTTCACAGATTTGTCGGCCTGGCTCACGTTCAGGCGCACTTTGTACACCTGGTTGTTGTGGTCGTCGGGGGCCAGCTCAATCACGTCGCAGGTGACGCCGCCTTCCTTGGTGGTGCCGGCGTAGGTATACTTGTAGCCCTTTTTGTAGAGCGTGTAGATCTGCGAGGGGTTAATTTCCTGGTCGTCCGACGGGTCGTACTCCGAAATGTTCACCTCGTTTTCGGCCTTCATGTAGGTCCACATGGTCTTGCCGTCGTTGATGACTTCCTGACCGTTGACCTTGAGGCGAAATTTGGTACCGCTCACCAGAATGTCGCCGCTCATGTTTTCCTTCACCTTGGCCGTCTGGTTTTCCAGCGTCTGGGTGAACGAGGCCTTGAACGCCTTCATGGCCTGATACTTGGCGCTCATCTGATCCAGAATCTTGCCGGCTTTGGGGTCCTGCTGCGCGGCGGCCGGCTGTACAAACGAGGCGGCCAGGGCCAGCAGGGCAATGATTTTTTTCATGGGAGAATTGGAGGGAGTTCGGAAAGGAACTGCGCCTATGAGACGTACAAAACGCGGGATTGTTTAAAAACGCTCCCCAAATCTTCATTTTGTCATTTCGCAGGCCGCAGGCGGCTTACTTGGGGAGCGTATTCAACAACTGTTCCAAAGCGTATTCGTCCGGAATAAGTACCTCCCGCGCTTTGCTGCCCTCGAAGGGCCCCACAATGCCGGCGTGCTCCAGCTGGTCGATGAGGCGGCCGGCGCGGTTGTAGCCCAGCTTGAGCTTGCGCTGAATCAGCGAGGTGCTGCCCTGCTGGTGCAGCACGATAACGCGGGCAGCTTCCTCGAACATGGAGTCGCGGTCCGTGGGGTCGAAATCGGAGTCGGCGCTGCTGTTGTCGCCATCGGCGCCGGCTACTTCGGGTAGCAGGTAGGCGTCGGGGTAGCCCTGCTGCTCGCCCACAAAGTCGCAGAGGCGGTCCACCTCCGGCGTGTCGATGAAGGCGCACTGCACGCGGATGATGTCGGAGCCCTGGGAGATAAGCATATCGCCTTGGCCCACCAGCTGGTCGGCGCCGCCGGCGTCGAGGATGGTGCGCGAGTCGATTTTGCTGGTAACCTTGAAGCTGATGCGGCAGGGGAAGTTGGCCTTGATGATGCCGGTAATCACGTTCACCGAGGGCCGCTGGGTGGCCACGATGAGGTGAATCCCGATGGCGCGGGCCAGCTGGGCCAAGCGGGCAATGGGCGTCTCGACTTCCTTGCCGGCCGTCATCATCAGGTCGGCCAGCTCGTCGATGACCAGCACGATGAAGGGCATGAAGCGGTGGCCCTTCTTAGGGTTTAGCCGCCGCTCGATGAATTTGCGGTTGTATTCCTTGAGGTTGCGGCAGCCAGCATCCTTGAGCAGGTCGTAGCGCCGGTCCATTTCCATGCACAGGGAGTTGAGCGTGTGCACCACCTTCTTGGTATCGGTGATGATGGGCTCCTCGGTGTCGGGCAGCTTGGCCAGGAAGTGCCGCTCGATCTTGTTGAAGATGCTCAGCTCCACCTTCTTGGGGTCGACCAGCACAAACTTCAGGTGGGCGGGGTGGCGCTTGTAGAGCAGCGAAGCCAGAATCACGTTCAGGCCCACCGACTTACCCTGGCCCGTGGCGCCGGCCATCAGCAAGTGGGGCATCTTCGCCAGATCGACCACGAACACCTCGTTGGTGATGGTGCGGCCGAAGGCGATGGGCAGGTCCATTTCGGTATTGGCGAACTTCTCGGTGGCAAACACCGAGCGAATCGACACCATTTCCTTCTTGGTGTTCGGCACCTCGATGCCGATGGTGCCCTTGCCCGGAATCGGGGCGATGATGCGGATGCCGAGGGCCGCCAGGCTCAGCGCAATGTCGTCTTCCAGGCTCTTGATTTTCGAGATGCGCACCCCGGCGTCGGGCACGATTTCGTAGAGCGTGACGGTGGGGCCGATGGTGGCTTTGATGGAGGCGATGTTGATGCCATAGTGGCCCAGCGTCTCCACGATGCGGTCCTTGTTGGCTTCCAGCTCCTCCTTGCTCACCTGGGCCTTGGGCACGCCGTAGTCGTTGAGCAGCTCCAGCGTGGGGTACTGGTAGCGCGAGAGGTCCAGCGTGGGGTCGTAGTTCACGTTGGGCATCTGCTCGGCATCCTCGTCTTCCTCCGAAATGACGGCCATGTCGGCGCCGGCGGCGGGGTCCAGCTCGCCCGGCTTGGTCGTTTCGATGCGTAGCTCCGGTTCAGGTGCCACTTCCACCTCGAACGAGGGCCCTTTAGCGGGCACAGCCGGAGCGGTAGGGGCGGGCAGCGGCGCGTCGTTATCGGCCAGATCAGCCAACGACAGCGGCGTGGGCACCGAGGACACGCGCGGCGTCGGGGCTGCTACCGGCTCGGTCGTCGGGGCTTCGATGGAGAAGCTGGGGCCGGCGCTAAGGGCCGCGGCAGCCGTGGTAGCAGCAGCAACGGCCGGGGCCGTAGCGGCGCTGGCAGCGGTGCCCAGTCCGCCCATGGCCAAGGAAGCGGCGGCGGTAGCCACGCTGCCGGTGCTGGCGGCCGGGCTGACTTCCCAGGGCGGGGTGCCGTCGTCGTCGCCTTCCACCGTCAGGGCGACGCTGGGGCGGGCGGGAGCGGTTTTGGTGCCGGCGGCGGGCTTGGTTTCGGCCGGAGCCGGAGCCGCCGGCTTCGGTACTTCCGCTACCGGCCCGATGTTGCGCACCGTGAAGCCCAGGTCGCTTTCGGCATCCTCTTCTCCCTCGGCCTCATCCTCCGCCGCTACGGCAGCGGCTTTGGTCGAGCGGTTGGCGCCCGTCTGGGTGGCCGTGGCCGGCTCCAGCTCGTCTTCATCGTCCAGGCCGGCGTTGCGGCGGGGCAGGTTGATGGTGGTGACGTTGAAGAAGCCGACCACGAAGGAAATCAGCAGGAAGGCCAGCAGCAGCACCGTACCCCAGCCGATGAGGCTGTCGAGCCACAGGGCGGCCTCGTAGCCCACGCGGCCGCAGAGGAAGTCGAGGCTGTGGGCGGCGCGCGGGTCGGTGCCGGGCGTTTGCAGCGTCAGCACCAGGTAGCCCAGCAGCATGCTCAGCCAGAGCATAGCGAAGAGGCACACGGCCGAGACGAAGCTCAGCGAGACTTCCTGGCGCCGGAACACGATTTTGTAGCCGGCGGCAAAGGCCACCGGAATCAGGGCAAAAGCGGCAATGCCGAAGCCCTGCTGAATCAGCTTGTGGGACAGCCAAGCGCCCATCAGGCCCAGCCAGTTGCCGGTTTCCTGGCCGGCTTCCTTCACCGTGGTCTGGCCCATGCCCTCCACCACGCTCTGGTCGGCGTGGCCGGTGAAGAGGTAGGAGAAGAAGGCAATGGTGAGAAACAGCGAGAAGATCAGGAAGCCGAAGCCGGCAAACAGCTGAAAGCGGCGGTCCTGCAGAAAGCTCAGGGCACCGCCGAAGTTGGGCAGCTTCAGGGGCTTGCGCGGGGCTTTGGGCGCGGCGGGCGCGGCCGGACGGCGCGGCTCCCGGCCGGGCGCCGGCGCCGGGGCGGCTTCAGCCCTCGGTTGATTGCGCGCCGGGCGGGGTTCGTTCGTGGCGCGGGGAGCCGGGCCGCTGGCGGGTTTGTAGGTATTCTTTGCCATTCAGACGCACTAAAGGGCCGAAATTACGGGTTTGGGAGGCAATGATTGAGTTGTTGCGTGACGGAATGATCATCCGGACGCGGATAGTCAGACACTTGCGAAGCTAAGGTTTTTAGCGCCGGCAGCCGTAACGGCTGCTTCAGCAACGTTATTGCCACCTCGGGTCTTGTCTGCCCCACCCCACTATTCCGGCATTCACTCCATCATTTCATAAATATACAAGCCCCAGTACGCCACGGGCGCGGTGAAGTAGCCCACCGGCCGCAGCCCCGCCCCTTCCGGCCGCGCCAGCCGCACCGCCGACAGCACGTAGCGCCCGCCCAGCCGCCGGAACGCCCGGGCATCGAAGCGCCAGTGCTGCACCGTGAGGCTGTCGTGGCGGGACACGCGGAAGTTGCGGCCCAGCTCGGCTGAGAAGAGGTAGCAGCGGCTGCCCCAGTCGTCGAAGTAGCGCCGCAGCTCGGGGCTCTTGGCCAGTTCGCCGGCAATCAGCGGGCGGAACTGGTGCTTGTAGCTGAGCGGGTAGGTGCTCTGGTAGCTGTCGAGGGTGTAGAAGCCGCTGAGCTGGGCCACGGCGGGCGGCAGGCCCAGGCAGGCCACGCGCCACGCGCGGGCGGGCTGCCCGCTGCGCTGCTCCAGGCGCTGCCGCACCCGCGTCAGCAGCTCTGGGGCTAGGAACTGCTGCCAGCTGGGCTCGTGCGCATCGGCCCGACCGGCCCAGCGGCGCAGGTTCTGGCTCCACTCGGGGTTCTGGCCCAGGCCTAGCAGCAGCTGCAACGCCACCAGGCCGGTGCGCAGCGGGCCGGCGGGCAACTCGCGCAGCGCCAGCACCCAGAGGCCGAACCAGAGCAGCGGCGTGAGAAAGTGGAAGCGGCTGAGGTTGAAAGCCCCGAGTGAAGGCGCCAGGCGCTGCACCGGCCCCATCAGCTGGGGGTAGAAGCCGCAGAACACGGCCAGCAGCAGCAGGCCGGCCAGGGCGCTCATGGTGCCGGCTTCCCAGCCCCGGTCGGTTTCGCCGCGGCGCCAGCGCCACCACGCGGCCACGGGCAGGGTGAGCAGGATGACGCCGCGGAAAAAGCGGCTGGCGTGGTACTGGCCCCACATAAAGTACTGCCAGGAGCTCAGGATGCCCGCTTTCAGGCCCTTGGGCGTCAGCTCGGCCAGCCGGAATTCCACCCGGTGCGGCACATACTGCGGGTGCAGCAGGGTGCTGCTGAGCAGCGGCCACTCCACCACCACGTAGCCCAGGGCCAGCACTCCTACCCCACCCCAGGCGGCCAGCGGCAGGCGGCGCTTCAGCAGCAGGTCGGCCAGCAGCAGCAGGCCAAAGGCGGCCAGCAGGAAGAAGCCCGCCAGCACCAGCATCGACCAGAGCGGGAACAGGGCCAGCGTCAGCCAGTCGTACCACCGGCCGCGGCCGGCACGCAGGTTCAGCAGGGCCAGCGCGGGCCAGGGCGTGCCCAGCGCCGAGAGGCCGTACATCGAGTGCATGGGCAGCACCGCCCAGGCCAGGGCCACGGCGGCGGCCAGCGGGCGGTCAGTGGGGCGGCGCAGGGCGTAGCGGCGCAGCAGCAGGTACAGGCCCAGCAGGGCGGCGGCGCGCACCAGCAGGTCGTTGGTCCAGTAGGCGGCCAGCGGGGGCAGCAGGCCGAAGAGGCCCACGGTCACGTTCAGGCCCGGGCGCTGGGCGCTGCGCGGCAGCCCGTTCATGATGGCCGGAATGGTGGCCTCGGGGCGGTAGTCCAGGGCCACGCCGAAGCGGTGCAGCAGCACCGGCACGCTCACTTCGGCGTCGAGGTTGTCGTCGAGGATGACGTAGCTATCGGGGCCGCGCAGCAGGACGGGCAGCCACAGCAGCAGCAGGGCCAGCAGCGCCCAGACGACGGGACGGCGGAAAACGGGCGGATTCGGGGCACTCATGCGGCGCAAAGGTCGCAGCCGGGGCGGGTAATTGCGCCGAAGGACATCGGAAATGGATCTGCAGCCGGCCGTCTATTGAGCCTCGTATCGATACGCAAGCAAATCGGGTGTCGACATTCAGTTGAGCGTGACACCAATCGGTTGGGCGTGGTGAAGCTCGGTTGACCGTGGCGAAAGTCGGTTGGGCGTGATGATGCTCGGTTGCCCCTGGAAAACCGCCGCGCATGGATGGAAACCTGAGCCGCACGGGTGGAAACGTCCCGCGCATGGCTGGAAACGCCGCCGTTACCCCCGGAAATGCGCCGGCCACAGCTGGAAATACGGCGGTTAGGCGGGGAAATCTGGCGGTCAGGGCTGGAGATGCGGCCGACAGGGTCGACAATGCCTCGGACACGCCTGCCGACGGGTCCGTTAGCCCTGGTTTCGGCCCTAGCTGCGCGGGTGAAACGCCGTGATGACCTGCCGCAGGTAGTCGCGGTCGAGGTGGGTGTAGATTTCGGTGGTGGTGATGCTTTCGTGACCGAGCATTTCCTGCACGGCGCGCAAGTCGGCCCCGCCCTCGATGAGGTGGGTGGCGAAGGAGTGGCGGAAGGTGTGCGGGCTGATGACCTTGTCGATGCCGGCCTTCACGGCGGTGTCCTTGATGATGTTGAACACCATCACCCGCGAGAGGGCGCCGCCCCGGCGGTTCAGGAAAATGATGTCCTCGGAGCCGCGCTGCACCTCTAGGTGGCAGCGCACGCCTTCCAGGTACAGGCCCACGTGCTTGAGCGCGTCGCGGCCGATGGGCACCAGGCGCTCCTTCGAGCCCTTGCCCATGACGCGCACGAAGCCCTGGTCGACGTACATATTCGAGAGGCGCAGCCCCACCAGCTCCGACACGCGCAGGCCCGAGGAGTAGAGCACCTCCAGCATGGCGCGGTTGCGGGTGCCCTCGTTGGTGCTCAGGTCGATGGCCGAGAGCAGCCGCTCGATTTCCTCGTAGCTGAGCGTGTCGGGCAGCTTGCGCCCCAGCTTCGGCGACTCCACCGTGTCGGTGGGGTCCTGCTGGGCCAGGTCTTCGATGAGCAGAAACTTGTAGAAGGCCCGCAGGCCCGAGAGGGTGCGGGCCTGGGAGTTGGCCGTCAGCTCCAGCTCGCTGAGCCAGGCCAGAAAGTCGCGCACGATGCCGCTGGTCACCTGCTCGGGCCGGGCGGGCAGCTTGCGGATTTCCAGGTACTGGCGCAGCTTGTCCACGTCGCGCACGTAGGCCTCGATGGAGTGGCCCGACAAGGACTTTTCCAGCCGCAGGTAGCCTTCAAACTGTTTCAGGGCAAGGTTCCAGGTAAGCGCCATACCCGTAAAGTTAGCCTGAAAACGCGCTGGCGCCGGTTTAGCGAGCGAAGCGCGTGTAACCGGTGCCCGGCATAAAGCAGGTTTTCAACCTGCGTGGAACGTTGTCGGATCGGAGCAGCCGAATTGCGCAGGTGCTGCCCGCAGGCTGAAAGCCTGACTGATGTTGGGCACCGGTTACGCAACTCCGTTGCTAAACCGGCGCCAGCCGACCAACCTAATCGGCCGGGTCCACGTCGAAGCGGCCCGACTCCACCCGGATTTTGCCGCCGCTGGTCGAGGTGGCCGTGAAGGCGAAGGTACCTGACACGATGGTGTAGGGCACCACCTGCCCGGTGAGCGAGCCGGTGCGGGTGCGGTGCTCCACCTTGGTGATGATGAGCTGGCCCTGGTCGGCGGGCCCGGCGGTGAAGGTTTCCATGTTGGCCCCGTCGTTGTCGCGGCGCCAGTAGCTGGCCGTGAAGCCGCTGCCCAGCGCGTAGGTGCCCGGCACGATGTCGGGGGCGCTGACGGCGAGGTTGAATTCCTCCCAGCCGGGGGCGTCGTCGTGGTCGTCGGAGGCGCGCAGGGTGAAGCTGCCGGGGTTGTAGTCGGGGTGCAGCGGGGGCAGCAGCGCGTGGTCGGAGCGCGGCAGCCACACCTTGTCGTCGAGCAGGCAGCCGAAGGTGCCCTTGCCCTCCTGGGTTTCGGCGGGCAGCTTGGGCTTGATGGCATCGGCGACTTTCTTGCAGCCGCTGCCCCCCAGCAGGGCCAGCGTGAGCAGGGGCAGAAGGAGCGTACGGCGCAGGCGCGGGGCGGGCAGATTCATGGCCTCAAAGGTAGGACGGCCGGCACCGGGCCCAAATCACATCTTCGGGTGGCCTGACTTTACAACGCCCGCTTCCGGGTGCCCGGCCCGTAAACAAATCGGGCCTGGCAGCGTCCCCAACGCAGTTTTGGCGCCGGTCGGGCTTAGACCTGAAGCCTGCCTTTCTTCTGCAAGCGCCGGGTTGGTCCGGCGGGTTAGCGAAACCGCCGCCCGCGCTGCATCTTCGCCCCATGCAAATCCTGATCATCAACGGCCCCAACCTGAACCTGCTCGGCCGCCGCGAGCCGGGCATCTACGGCACGCGCTCCTTCGAGGACTACCTGCCCGAGCTGCAGGAGGCCTTTCCCGACTTCGCCATCGAGCATTTTCAGAGCAACCACGAGGGCGCGCTCATCGACAAGCTGCACGAAGTGGGCTTCGCCTACCACGGCATCGTGCTGAACGCGGGCGGCTACACCCACACCAGCGTGGCCCTGGCCGACGCCATTGCCGACATCAACACGCCCGTGGTCGAAGTGCACCTCTCCAACCTCGCCGCCCGCGAGGAGTTCCGTCAGCGCAGCCTGATCGGGCGGCACTGCGTGGGGAGCATCAGCGGCTTCAAGCTGGAAAGCTACCGCCTGGCCCTGCAGTACTTCCAGAACCTGCGCCCCCGGCGAGTGGGGTTTAAATCGGGGAATTGAGCAGGCTGACGGCAGCACCCGCAGTCATTGCGAGCGAAGCGCGGCAATCGTTCCTCCAGTAGCACCGCCGATAACATGCCCACTGACCGAAAGCGCCCCCGCCCGAATCCGCACAGCGACGGGTTTCGGGCGGTGCCGTTTTTGGTTTCTGCCGGTCGTACCGTTGCTGCTGCTGGAGGAAAGATTGCCGCGCTTCGCTCGCAATGACGCCACCCGCACCGGCGGCATGGATTACCGGCGGCACGAATCCGTTCCTGTTATCCGTTAGCTATCCGTTCAACTCCCCGATCTACCTTTGCCGCTCCTCTCCTAGCCTTTCGCACCTATGTATACATTCAATCCCGGCCCGTCGCAGGTATACCCGGCCATTCGGCAGTACCTCACGGCCGCTTTCGACGAGGGCTGGCTCTCGGCCCCGCACCGCGGGGAGCGGTTTACGGCCCTGGTCCGCCAGACGGTGGCCGAGCTGAAAACCAAGCTCAACATCCCGCAGGACTACTTCGTGTTCTTCACCAGCTCGGCCACCGAGTGCTGGGAAATCCTGGCCCAGAGCCTGACCAAGCAGCGCAGCTTTCACCTCTACAACGGCTCGTTCGGCGAGAAGTGGCTGGACTACGCCCAGGCCATTCACCCGGCCAGCTCGGGCCACCAGTTCGGCCTGGAGGAAGTGCCCGACGCCAGCCTCATTCCCGCCGACGCCGACCTGGTCTGCATCACCCAGAACGAAACCAGCACCGCCACCCAGCTGCGCGACGGGGCCGTGCTCAACCTCTTCAACCGCTGCCAGCAGACCGGCGCCCTGCTCTGCGTCGACGTCACCTCCTCGCTGGCGGGCATTCAGCTCAAGCACATCAAGGCCGATGTGTGGTACGGCTCGGTGCAGAAGTGCTTCGGTATGCCGGCCGGCCTGGGCCTGCTCATCTGCTCGCCCCGGGCCATTGCCCGCGCCCGCGAAATCGGTGAGAAGGGCCACTACAACTCGCTGGTGAGCATGTACGAGAAGATGCTCAACCACCAGACCACCCACACGCCCAACGTGCTGGCCATCTACCTGCTCTGCCGCGTACTGCTCGACCGCGCCCCCATCAAGGCCATCGACCAGCACCTGCGCGAGCGGGCCCAACGGCTGTACCAGTTCCTGGAGGAGCACCCGCAGTTTCAGCCCCTGGTGCAGAACCCCGAGACGCGCTCCACCACCGTCATTGCCGTGCAGGCCGCTCCGGCCCTCATCGACGAGGTGAAGAAGCGCGCCGCCGCCGCCGGCCTCACCCTGGGCAGCGGCTACGGCAACTGGGCCAAGAGCACCTTCCGCATTGCCAACTTCCCCGCCCTGCCCGACGTGGCCTTCGACCAGCTGCTGCAGGTGCTGAGCGCGGTGCCGGCGGCTTAACGGTCTTCCTTCACGGCCACCATGGGCCGTCATGTCGAGCGTAGTCGAGACATCTCGCGTGCTGACTCCTGCTAGTACCTTTGTGGCTCAACGAAGAAGATACTACCAGGAGTCAGCACGCGAAATGCTTCGCCTCTGCATGACGGGCTGGAGTATATTACGCTCATGCCTGACTTTGCCACCCTGTTCTCGCTGAAGCAGATTTCGTCGGTGACGCTGACGTTGTTTGCCATCATCGACATCCTGGGCTCCATTCCAATCATCATCCAGATCCGCCAGCGCGAGGGCCGCATCAACTCCGAAGTGGCCACCCTGGTGGCGGGCGTGCTGATGGTGGTGTTCCTGTTCCTAGGCCAGAGCATCCTGGCCCTGTTCAGCGTCGACCTGGCCTCGTTTGCCCTGGCCGGCTCGCTCATCATCTTCTTCATCGCGCTGGAAATGGTGCTGGGGGTGCAGATTTTCCGCCACAACCCCACCACCAGCGGCACCGGCTCCATCGTGCCGCTGGCCTTCCCGCTCATCGTGGGGGCCGGCACCATGACCACGCTGCTGTCGCTGCGGGCCATCTACTCGCTGCCCAACGTGCTGGTGGGCATCGTGGTGAACCTGGTATTCGTGTACCTGGTGCTCAAAAGCAGCCACTGGATTGAGCGCAAGCTCGGGCAGGCCGGCGAAGACATTCTGCGCCGCGTGTTCGGCGTCATCCTGCTGGCCATTGCCATCAAGCTCTTCAAACAGAATTTTTAATTTTCAGAACGTCATTCCGAGCGAAGCCGAGGAATCTCGCGTGTTTAGCTGGATAGTAATTTTCTCTAAAAAAAGAATGTACTACCTGCCATCAGCACGCGAGATTCCTCGACTTCGCTCGGAATGACGTTCTAATTTCTCCTTTTGCCCCTTGATTCACCTGTTCACCGACGGCTCGTCGCGCGGCAACCCCGGGCCCGGCGGCTACGGCGCCATTCTGCGCTTCGGGCCGCACGAAAAAGAACTTACCCAGGGCTTCCGCCTGACCACCAACAACCGCATGGAGCTGCTGGCCGTCATCATTGGCCTGGAAGCCATTACCCGCCCCGAGCTACCCATCACCGTCGTAACGGACTCCAAGTACGTGGTCGACGCGGTGGAGAAACGTTGGGTATTCGGCTGGGAAAAGAAGCCTGACTTCGGCAAAAAGGCCAACGAGGACCTTTGGCGCCGCTTCTTGAAGGTGTACCGCCAGCGCAAGGTGCAGTTCAAGTGGGTACGCGGCCACAACGGCCACGCCGAAAACGAGCGGTGCGACCAGCTGGCCGTGGGCAGCGCCACCCAGGGCCGCTTGTTGGTCGACGAGGGCTACGAGCTGATCGAGGCCCGGCGGGCTTAGTCCGGCTGCCTTTTCTCCCGCGCCGTGCCCAACGACTACTTTCAGTTCAAGCATTTCCGCATCGAGCAGGCCGCCTGCGCCATGAAGGTCAGTACCGACGCCTGCGTGCTGGGCGCGGCAGCCGGGGTAGCCGGTGCCGCGCGCATCCTGGACGTGGGCTCCGGCACCGGCCTGCTGGCCCTGATGGCCGCCCAGCGCAATCCTACGGCGCGGATTGAAGCCGTGGAAATCGACGCGGCGGCGGCGGCCCAGGCGGCGCGCAACGTGGCCGCCTCGCCCTGGGCCGCCCGGATTCGGGTTCACGCCCTAAGCCTGGCCGATTACGCGGCTACCGCGCCCGGGCCGTTCGACCACATCCTGAGCAATCCGCCGTTTTTCCGCCACTCCCTCCGCTCCCCCGACGCGCAGCGCACCACCGCCCGCCACGCCGCCGCTGATACGCTGAGCTTCGCCGAGCTGGCCGCCTTTGCCGCCGCACACCTCACGCCCGCCGGCCGCCTCACGGTGCTGCTGCCCCCGCCCGAGATGCGCGAGTTTGAGCAGGAAGCCGCCCGCGCTGCCCTCTCCCCCATCAGTCACCTGATTCTGCGGCACCGCCCCGGCAGCAAGCCGCTGCGGCACGTGACAACGTTCGGCTTGGCCGCTGGTCCGCAGCCGACACCAGTAGAGTCGCCGCTGACCATTCACGCCGCCGACGAGTCGTATTCTGCCGAATTCCGCACCTTGCTGCGAGACTTTTACCTGGCCTTCTGATGCCCTGGCGGCGCGACGGTACTGATAAGCCCGCGGGAGCCTCAACCACGCCCCGGTCGCACCAGTAGCAAGTCGCAGACGGTTTTGCGCTGCCCGGCGTGGCCAATGCGCAACGTATCGACCAGGGCCAGCAGTGCATGCATGGTCGTGCAGACGGGCGGTGGGCACACCGGGGCTGAAGGTGCAGGGGTGGGCCTGAAACATGTAGGACCGCACCGTAGACCAGCAGGCCGGCGACGCAGGACGTCGGAAATTTTGGCGGAACTGATGAGGAAGAAGGCGAGGCTTTTGCCTTGCCGGGGCAAGGCGCCTGGGTCGTAATCTTCAGCAGCCCAAGCCCGCGTCCTGGGGCCGCATACCGCTGTGCTTTCACATGTCCCCACGGGAACGAGCTGACGCGCGCTTCATCAACCGCGAATCCAGGACGAAATAAGGGTTATGGTGGCGAAGCTAGGGTTGATTGGTGAGAAAAAGCGAGTTTATTTAAAATTATTCTAAATAATTCTTGCAGGACAAGATTCCAGAATTACTTTTACCACTGTTTAGAAATTATCTAAACAGCGCTGCGGGAACAGCGGTGCGGCTGCCACGGGCCGGAAGGACCGGCGGCAGCCCCCCCCCGCCGCTGCCATTTCATGCGGTTGTCAGTTGTCAGTTGTCAGAAAATACGCTGCCTGACCAGTACCGGGCTGACACTTGCCCTACCAACTCGCAACTGACAACCACCAAAACTCCACAACCATGCACCGGTGCCTTCATTCCAACGAGTTCGGCTGTGCCCTGCGCTGCCCGGGTGGCTGCTGCCTGCACGTCTATTTCGGCAACGTAGCCCTGGCTCTGAAGCCCCACGAGCTGGCTCCCTGGCTCGATACCGTCCATAATCTGTACAACGGCTACGCCCTGGAATCGGCCCAGGAGCCCGATATGCGCCGCATCAGCCTGCGCAGTCCCGTCGACAACCTCACGCTGCTGTTCAGCCTCAATGAGCTGATGTGGCTGAACGATTTGCTAACCAGTTCCAAGCTGCTACTGGAGGTGGAGCAGATTCTGGAAGATTCGTAACGGGCTTCCGGCGCCGGTAAAAGGCTGGCCATTCTGAGCGCAGCAAAAGACCTTCCTCCTACCCTGTACCAACTGTAAAGTGCAGCCACCAACGCCCAATTGTCAGGGCGAAGCGGCTGCGCTTTAGCGTTCCAGAAGGCTGGCGGCGGTGCAGGGTGCGAGAAGGGTCCTTAACCTTCAGCTCGGCTGGGCGCAGGGTGACGGAAAATCTACTTTCCTACCGCTCCGGCAGCAAGGTCTGCAGCCGTTGGAGCTTGTGCTGGTGCAGGGTATCGAGCAGGTCGGCGGAAAGGGCCCCGAACTCCGTTTGGGCGTAGTGGCGCAGCACCCGGCCGTCGGCCAGCACGGTTATTTCGTCGCAGAGCTCGGTGAGGGAGCCCAGCAGGTGCGAGGTCAGCAGCAGGCCGGTGCCCTGCCGGCGCAGGCGGCGCAGCATTTCCATCAGCAGCAGGTTGGCGCCCAGGTCAAGGCCGTTGAAGGGCTCGTCGAGGATGAGGTAGCGGAAGGGCTGCACCAGCAGCGGCAGCAGCGCCAGCTTCTTTTTCATGCCGGCCGAGTAGGTTTCGGCGTACTGATCGAGGGGCAGCTCCAGCAGCTCGTTCCAGGCATCGAGGCCGCGCACGGGCTGGCGACGGGCCTGCAGACAGAAGGTGACGTACTCGCGGCCAGTCAGGCGCGGGTAGAAAAACGGCTCGTAGGGCAGCAGGCCGGCGCATTCGCGGATGGCCTGGCCGCTGGCTTCGCGCACCTCGCCCTGGTAATCGGCCAGCAGTCCGTAGAGGCAGCTCAGCAGGGTGGTTTTGCCGGCCCCGTTGGCGCCCACCAGCCCATGAATGCTGCCGGGCCGCAGTGTCAGGCTCACGCCGCGCAGCACCTCGTGGCGGCCGTAGCGGTAGTGCAGGTCGCGGATGTTAATCATAGCGGTAGGTGCGGAGGCGGTAGCGGCTGCGCCAGACGAGGCCCACCAGCGCGGCGGCCAGCAGGGCCGCGTACACCGAATGGACCAGAATGAGGAAGCCCAGCGCCACCACCGCGCCCTGGGCGTAGCGCATGATGGTGACGTGCGGGTAGAACGTGTATTTAGCCAATATCACCAGGGTCAGCACCGTCAGGCACCAGAGCAGCAGCGCGGCGGCCCCACCCCAGCTCGCGGCGCCCAGCCCCAGCAGGACCAGAAACGGCGCGGCCGTCAGCCCGAAGTACAGGACGGCCCAGCCCAGGCGGCCGCGCAGCCACTGCCCGGGGCTGCGGGCCGCGCTCAGCAGCATCTCCACGGGTTCGGGCACGTCGTAGAAGCTGGTGACGAGCAGTAGCCACGCGACCAGGCACAGCGCGGGCGCAGCGCTTTGCTCGCGCTGCCACACGGCTACGGCCAGCAGCACCAGCCACAGCAGCCAGCCGGTCCGGCGGCGCAGCCCGCTCACCCATTCGAAGGCCTCGGCCCGCACCAGGCTGCGGCGGGTGCGGGCGGTGCGCTCGGCCGCAGGGGGCAGCAGGACGGCCAGCGGCGGCAGCAGCACGGTGAGCAGGGCACTCCACCAGTAGCCGAAGGGCAACAGCCAAGCGGCCCCTAACAGCCCAAGCACCACGTACTCCCCCATCAGCCAGCGGCGGTACTGCGGCGCTGTGAGCTGCAGAAACGTCAGGTCAGCGCGCTGGCGGTGGCCCCCCACGACGGCCAGGGCCAGCAGCGGCGGCACGGCCCATTGCGCGGCGGGCTGGGTGGCCAGCACCAGCCACAGCTGCCGCCCGGCCGCCGCCAGCAGCACCAACAGCAAGGCCGCGCGCCACCAGCCCAGCTCGGCCCATTGGCGCGTTTGGGTGCGCAGGCGCAGAAGCAGGTAGTCTTTCATCGGGCCGATAACGCGGCGGGGCTAGGCCAGCGCGTGTTCCGATTCCACAAACCGAATGTTGTAGTCGATTTCCAGCTCCCGCAGAATGGGCCGGTATAGGTCGGCGTGCACGGGCACCACCACGCCCTGGTGGGCCACCTCGCCCCGGGCCAGACGGCGCACGGCCATGCCCAGCGGCAAACCCACGGTCTTGGCCATGGCCGTGTGCACCGCGTCGTCGCCGGTAACCACCAGCGAGGAAGTGCGCTGCTGCGCGGGGCCACCCTCGGCCGGCTCGTACTCAAACAGGTGCTGCATCACAATCATGTCGTGGTCGTGGGGTTGCAGCTGCCATTTGGCGGTCAGCAGGCGCTCCAGCAGCTGCGCGGGCGTGGCGTCGGGCAGGCCCACGGGCGCGGGGCCGAACAGCCCGGCCCAGGCGAGGCGCTGCATTTCTTCGCCGGCGGGGTCGAGGCCGAGGTAGGCGGCCACGCGCGCGGGCAGCGCCAATTCGGCGGCCGGCGGCAGGAACGACTCGATCAGGCTGGCCCAGGGCAGCTCGGCGGCGTTGCCGAGGTGATAGGAGTCGTCAGTGAGGCCCAGCGCGACCAGGGCGGCCCAGGCGGCGCAGTAGCCGGGACGGCGCAGGGTGCCGCGCAGCATGGTCGGAATGTCGTCGAGGCCGTAGAGCGGGCGGTAGCTCAGGGAGTCGCGGTTGGCGTAGCCCTCAAACTCGCCGTAGCCCGGCACGCTTAGCCGCTCGGTGCGCCGAAACAGCTGCTGGTACGGGATGAAGCGCGGGTGCCCGCCCTCGATGTAGCGGGCCGTGCCCTGCCCGGCCACCACCACGTTGCGCGGGTTCCAGGTGAACTTGTAGCGCCACGGATTGTCGCCCTCCGAGTCGGGCGCCATCAGCCCGCCGCAGTACGACTTAAACGACGTCAGCCGCCCGCCCTGGGCCCGGATTTCCTCGATGACGGGCAGCGCCGACATGTGGTCCAGCCCCGGGTCGAGCCCGCATTCCATCAGAAACGTCAGCCCCTGCGCCTTGGCCTGGGCATCGAAGCCGCGAATTTCCTCGGTGGCGTACGAGGCCGTGGCCAGGTGCCGGCCGTGGTGCAGGCAGGCCTGGGCCACCAGCGGGTGAAACAGCGCCGGCAGCATCGAAATGGCCACTTCGTGCGCGGCCACCAGCTCGTGCAGCCGCTCCGTCTGCCCGATTTCGAAGGCTACGGCCCGGGCCCGCTCGCCGTGCGCGGCCACCACCGGGCCCAGCGGCTCGGGGTTCACGTCGGCAATGGTGAGCTGCCAGTCTTCGGTGGCGAGGTGGCGAAGCAGGTACTGAATCAGGGACGAAGCCGAGCGGCCAGCGCCGAGCAGGAGGATGCGGGTCATGCAGGTGGGAAAGTGAGTTATCTGTTGCGAGTTGTCGGTTGTCAGGGGGCTGGTGCTGCCAATTTTTCAATGACTGACAACCCACAACTCGCAACTGACAACTGATTCCTGCCCGAAATGTACTATTTTCGTCCCCCGTGGCCCAACGGGGCCACCGTTCAGGTGGCTGCATTCCCTTCTTTTCCCGCCGTTTTTGAGCCTTCTGATGGCCCAAACCCTGAACCTTACCATTACCGCCGACGTGCTGACGCCGGCGGAACTCTCCGCCGACGAAGCCCGCTGCTGGCAGGCCGCCCAGGCCGCCACCGACCACGCGTACGCGCCTTACTCCCACTTCCACGTCGGCGCCGCCCTGCTGCTTGATGACGGCAGCATCACCTGGAACACCAACCAGGAAAACGCTGCCTATCCCTCCGGCCTCTGCGCCGAGCGCACCGTGCTCTTCGGCCTGAACGGCCAGCCCGGCCGCACCGTCAAGCTGATGGCCGTGGCCGCCCGCCCCCAAAACGGCGAGTTCGTGGCCGTCACCTCCTGCGGCGCCTGCCGCCAGGTGATGGCCGAGTCCGAAAGCCGGCAGGCCGAGTCGATTCCGCTGCTGCTGCCCGGCCCCAACGGCACCATCTGGCGCTTCCACAGCCTGGCCGACCTGCTCCCCTTCCAGTTTATGTCGGACGTGCTGCCGGCCCGCGGCTAACCAAACGGGCGGGCGGTGGTTATTCGCCCGCCCGCTCAGTTGCCCGCTATGGAAGCCCACGAACACCGCCTGCAGGTGCCCCGCACCGCCCGCTACTACCAGCTCGGCGAGCTGGCCACCGCCCGCCAGCTCTTCGTGGTTTGCCACGGCTACGGACAGCTGGCGGCGTATTTCATCCGCCACTTTCGCCTGGCCGTCGACACCGTGCCCGGCACGGTCGTGGTAGCGCCCGAAGGCCTCTCCAGGTTCTACCTGCAGGGCAACAGCGGCCGCGTGGGCGCCACCTGGATGACGAGCGAGGACCGCCTCACCGAAATCGAGGACTTCTCGGCCTACCTTGACACCCTGCTTCAGCAGCTGCTGGCCGCCGCACCCGCCGATGTCGCGGTGACGGTGCTCGGCTTTTCGCAGGGTGCCACCACCGTCAGCCGCTGGCTGCTGCGCAGCGGCTTCACGCCCGCGCACCTGGTCCTCTGGGCCGGCACCTTCCCCGCCGACGTCGACCCCACCGCAGCCACCGCCCTGCTCACCCGCGTGCCCCGCCTCACCGTCGTCTGCGGCGACTCGGACAGCTATTTGCCCGAGGAGCGCGTCAACGAGCAGCTGGCCCTGCTGCGCGGATTGGGCGCCCAGCCAGACATGATTTGGTTTGAAGGCAACCACGAGATGAAGCCGCCCATCCTACGCCGGCTGGCGCAGCACTAATTCAGGCAAAAGCAAACGGCCCGCTGAGTAGCGGGCCGTTCGTCTTGTGGCGCTAATGAAATGAGGGCTACCCCGGCTGCTTGACGATGGTCGTAGCGGCGGCCTGGGCCCCGGCCAGGATGGTGACTTCCGAAATGGTCACGTGCGGCGGGCGCGTTACAATGAACTGGATGACTTCGGCCACGTCCTCGGGCTTGAGCGGCTCGAAGCCCTGGTACACCTTGGCCGCCCGCTCCGCGTCGCCCTTGAAGCGCACCGCCGAAAACTCCGTTTCCACGGCGCCGGGGTTTACCTCCGCCACCCGGATGCCCAGGCTGATCAAATCCAGCCGCATGCCCTTGCTGAGCGAGGCCACGGCCGCCTTGGAGGCGCAGTACACGTTACCGTTGGCGTAGGCCTCGTGTCCGGCAATGGAGCCGATGTTGACGATAAAGCCGCTGCGTCGTTCCTGCATCACCGGCAGCACCGCGTGGGTCACGTTCAGCAGCCCGCGCACGTTGCTGTCGAGCATCAGGTCCCAGTCGTTCGGGTCGCCGTCCTGAATCGGCGCCAGGCCGTGGGCGTTGCCGGCATTGTTGACGAGCACGTCAATCTGCCGAAAAGCTACCGGCAGGCTGTCGACGGCCGCGATGGTAGCGGCCCGGTCGCGCACGTCGAAAGTCAGAATATGGACCGGCGCGGGGCCCAGCGCGGCGGCCAGCTCCTCCAGCCGCTCCCGCCGCCGCCCCGTCACGACCAGCTGGAAGCCGACCTGCGCCAGCGCCACCGCCGTAGCCCGCCCGATACCCGACGAAGCGCCGGTTACAAGTGCTGTTTTCATCTTGCGAAATGGTTAAATGGCTGAATGGTCAAACGGTTGATTGTTCTGTTACCAGAACGACCAGCCATTTATCCATTCAGCCATTTGACAGTCAAAACTTATTCAAACGTGAAGTACAGCGTCACCGTGTTGCTGCGGATGCGCTGAAAGCTGCGCGAGTACACGTCGGGGGCACCCGGCTGGGCCAAGTTGGTCAGCCCGTGCGAGAAGCGCAGTTCGGGCGCAAACTTGAAGAACGGGTAGAACAGGTCCAGCCCCACCCCGTACTCGATGGCGAAGTCCGAGGTGCCCACCTGCATCTGGTTGCGCTCCGGGTCGCGGCGGCGGTTGCCGATGTTAAAGCTCTGCCGCACGCCGCCCACCAGGTACATGCGGGTGTTGCGCCGCCGGTCCGACTTAAACTTGATCAGCAGCGGCACATCCAGCTGCGTCGAGCCGATTTCCTGGTTGTTGATTTCCTCCGTTGCGTTGCCCACTTTCTCGAACTCCACCTGCCGCGTCAGAAACGACACGCCGGGAATAAAGCGCAGGTTCCAGTGGTCGGCCAGGCGCACGTCGTTGACGAAGCCCACCGCGAAGCCGGGGGCCACCTTGGCGTTGGCCGCAATACCGGTGCCGCCCTTGATGCGGTCCACGTAGTACTGCGAGTGCTCCAGCCGGTAGCGCGACATGTTCAGGCCAATGTTGAAGCCCGGGCGGTACCACCGCTCGTCGTAGCCCGGCAGGTTGTTCACCGTCACCGATTTCACCTGCCCGTTCTTGCCGCGCTTAGCTTTGGTGTAGCTTTTATTCTGGGCCAGGGCCGCCGTGGGCAGGCCCAGCAGTAGCAGCGCCAACAGGCGCAGCGTTACTTGGTGGCGGTGTAGATGGAGCTGATGCCGAAGGTGAGCGGTTGCCATTGGGGAGAAGTAAATCCGACCTCGCGCAGGATGGTCAGAAAATCCGGACCGTCGGGGAAGGCCTGCACCGATTCGGGCAGGTAGGTGTAGGCCGCGCGGTCCTTGGAAATCAATTTGCCGAATACCGGCAGCACGTGCCGGAAGTAGAAGTTGTAGGCCTGCTTGAAGGGAAACTTGCGGGGCTTGGAAAACTCCAGAATCACCACTTTACCGCCCGGTCGCAGCACGCGCTGCATTTCGGCCAGGCCCTGCCGCAGGTTTTCAAAGTTACGCACCCCGAAGGAAGCCGTCACCGCGTCGAAGGTGTTGTCCTCGAAGGGTAGGTTCTCCGAGTCGCCCAGCTGCAGCTCCACGCGGTGGCCCAGGCCCCGGTCGCGCACCTTGCGGCGCCCCACCTCCAGCATGCCCTCCGAAATGTCGACGCCCGTCACGTGGGCCTGCTCGCCCAGCTTCAGGGTTTCGAAGGCGAAGTCGCCGGTGCCGGTGGCAATGTCCAGAATACGGCTCGGGTGCAGGGCTTTCAGCTCGCCCACGGCCTTGCGGCGCCAGTAGATATCGGTGCCGGCGCTCAGGAAGTGGTTCAGGAAGTCATACTTGCCCGCGATGCTGTTGAACATCTGCGCGACCTGCGTCTTCTTGCCGGTGGGGTCGTCTTTGTAGGGTACTACGGTCATGGTGCGGTGGGCGTACAAACGGCCAAAGGGGCCGCAAATTGCCCAATAACAACGGAGCCGCCCGCATAATGTTAAAAAAAAGCGGGTCGGACCACTGGTCCGACCCGCTTTTCGGGCTGCCAAAACCGGCTAGGCTATTCGGTTTTGGTTTTCACTTTGGTTTTGTCGCCGGTGGCGTCCTTGGCTTTGCCGTCCAGTTCCCCGTTTTTGGTCGTGGTCTTGGTCTTGGAGTCGTCGGCGCCTTTGGTTTTCACCTTCACTTTGTCGCTGTCCTCGTCCACCTTGGTTTTCACCTTGGTGCCGTCGGCCGTTTTAGCCTTGGTTTTGCCGGGCTGCAGCGGGGCCGTGGTGCGGCTCGACGTGCCAGTGGTCGTAGTAGTCGTACCAGTAGTGGTGGTGGTGGCACCGCCGCCGGGGGTCGTCATTACGTCGTTGATGGTCTGGCCTTCCTTCAGAATCGGCTTGAATTCCACACGGCGGTTGAGCTGCATGTTCTCCGGCGAATCGTTCGGGGCAGCCGGGCGACGCTCGCCGTAGCTAACCGTTACCATGCGGGTATCCGTCACGCCATTCTTCTTCAGGAAGTTGAAGGCCGAGTTGGCGCGGTTCTGCCCAAGCACCATGTTGTACTCGTCGGTGTTACGCGAGTCGCAGTGGCCCTCGATGGAGATGTTCAGCCCGGGGTTCGACTTCATGATGCCGGCCACGTTGTTCAGCTGCTTCACCGATTCAGGACGCAGGTTGTACTTGTCCGTATCGAAGTAAATCGGCTTCATGTTCACGCCCGCCAGGGAGGTCGTGTCCACGTACGGGATGTAGAAGTTCTTGGTGATGGTGGTCGAATCGTTCGTTACCACCGGTACGGCAAACTCCTCTGTCGTGATGTTCTTACCGTCTTTCGACAGCGCCACCTGGTACGAACGGCCCGACAGCACGTTCACCTGGTAGTTGCCCGAGTCGGGCTTGGTCACGTCGCGGAAGCTGATAACCTCTTTCGAAGCCGTCTGCCCGTTGAACACCAGCTCTACCCCCGGAATGACCGTCGTCGAGTCGCGGGAGGAGAAGACCTTGCCCTTGATGTTGACGTTCTTGATGTAGTTGATGGTGTAGATGTCCTTTTCCCCGTAGCCGCCGATGCGGTACGACGACAGGTAGGCGTACGAGCCGTCGGGCGAAAGGCGGTAGTAGGTGTCATCGTCCGGCGTGTTCACCGGGTAGCCCATGTTTTCGGGGCGGCCCCAGGCGCGGGCCGCCTCGTCCCAGCTCGACTTGAAGATGTCGTAGCCGCCCATGGTGTTGTGACCACGCGAGGCGAAGTACATCGTCTTGCCGTCGCGGCTCAGGTAGGGGCTGTCGTCGTCGAACTTGGTGTTGATCTGGTTGCCGATGCTCTTGGCCGGGCCCCAGTCGCCGCCGGGCTGGCGGGTGGCGTAGTATATGTCGAGGGTGTTGTCCTCGGAGTACTTGCTGGTCGAGAAGTAGATGGTCAGCCCGTCCGGGGTGATGTAAGCATCCGACTCGAAGGCTTTCGAGTTGATGTTACCGTTCAGCTTCTTCGGCTCCGACCAGTCAGCACCCGTCTTCTCCGAGTAGAAGATGTCGCCGTTCTCGTCGTTGCGGTACATCAGCAGCTTGGTGTCATTATCGAACACCTGAATCGAGGCGTCGTGACCCTTGCCGTTGAGCGCACCCGACAGCGAGCGGGGCTTCTCCCACTCGTCTTCGCCCAGGCGCTTCGACTCGTAGATATCTTCGTAGTACTCGCCGTCGGCGGCTACTTTCTGCTTGCCGCTCGGGGTGGCGTTGTTTGGGTCGGCACCGCGGGCTTCGCCCGAGCGCGAGGTGAACAACAGCACTTTGTCGTCGGCCGAAATAACCGGGCTGTGCTCCGAGTACGAGGTATTCACCGTCGGCCCGAGGTTCTTCACGAAGATGTCCTTGGGCGAGTTGAACTGAATCTTAGCGTTTTTGGCGTGCTGAATCAGCTGGGCCAGCTGGGCTTTGCGGGTGTCCTTCTTCTTCAGCGTGGCGTTGTACGCTTGGAAGTGGGCAATGGCCTCGTCAAAGTTATAGTTCAGGTGGTCGACGCGGCCGAGCCAGTACTCAACGTCTTTCGAGACTTTCGGCTTCAGTTTCTGCGCCTTGTAGATGTAGTCGCTGGCCTTCTCCTTGTCGAACGACATGTACGAGATGCCGGCCCGGAACAGCGCCAGGGCGTTGTTGGGGTCTTTGGCCAGTACTTGCTCGTAGTAGGGAATGGCGGCGCGGTAGTTCTCCTGGTCAAAGAACTTATTGGCGGTCTTGAGTTGCTTTCGGGTGCCTTGGGCCATCGAAGGCTGAGCCACCGCAGCAGTCAGGGCCATGGCCACCGAAGCCTGTAGTAACCTTCTGACGAAGTTGTCCATTGGAAGGGGAGTTTGGAATATGGAGTTGCAGAGAAGGGTTGTGCGGTGCTTTGCGTACTCCCGAAAAACGGGGCTAGGGTTAGCAAAAGCGTCCCTATATACTCAAAAGCTGCCTTAAGGTTAGTTTGCCGTCGGGTAATTTTGCGGAGAAGCCGGCTCTTCTGTCGAAAGTCGGCTTCCTTCTAACCCCCGCGGAGACACCCGAAAACGGGTTTACCACGGGCAAAGATAAAAATTTTATAATACGACCTTCGCCGTATCCAATCCGCTGGCAAGCTGACACCCAAGAGTTTCGTGATTTTGCCGCTTGCAAAAAAGTGTGAAAAACCCACTTGGAGCCGCACAAATATAGACGCACAATAATAATAGCAAGGGGGCCAGCCAAAAATTTAATACGAACCCAGAAAAAATAGGACTTCTAATCCCTAATCCGCGGCCCCGTACTTTTGCGGGCGTAATTCACCTAATTCAAGGCCCGGTAAATATGCACATTCGTGACGCCCGTTTTCTGACCAGCAACACCGAAGTAGCCAAGTGCCCGCCGGCCACGCTGCCCGAATATGCCTTTATCGGACGCTCCAACGTGGGCAAATCCTCGCTGATCAATATGCTGACTGCCCGCACCGGGCTGGCCAAAACGTCATCGTTGCCGGGCAAAACCCAGCTGATCAACCATTTTATAATTAACGAGCAGTGGTACCTAGTCGATTTGCCGGGCTACGGCTACGCCCGCGTGAGCAAGGAGTCGCGCGCCAAATGGCGCAAAATGATTTGGGCGTATTTGTCGAAGCGCGAAAATCTGACCTGCGTATTTGTGCTCATCGACTCGCGCCTGCCCCCGCAGCCCGTTGACCTGGAGTTTATTAGCGAATTGGGCGAGCGGGGCGTGCCGTTCGTGCTGGCCTTCACCAAGGCCGATAAGCAGTCGACCGGCAAAACCCAGCAGAACGTGGACGTGTTCCTGGCCAAGATGAGCGAAACCTGGGACGAATTGCCGCGCTGGTTTATCACTTCGGCCTCGGCCCGGGAGGGGCGCGACGCGGTGCTGGCCTTCATCGAGGAGGTGAACGGGCAGATGCGCGAAACGGAAGGGAATGCGTAGATTGGCAGCGTAATTGCCAAGCCGGAACGCGCGCTGCGCACTCGTTTTGTTTCCTTCTCTTTTCCACCCCTCCTCACCATGAAAAAGACCACCTTCACGCTGGCCCTGGCCCTGTCGGCGCTGGTTGCGCTGCCCGCCCTGGCTCAGCAGAAAGTGAAAGTGAAAACCGAAGGCACCGCGCCGGCTCCGGAAGTAGCCCCCGCGCAGGACCCGGTTACCAAAATTGCCACGGCCGCTCCGAAATCCATTCCCGTCGCCGAGTACTACGAAGGCGGGCAGCAGGCCATGTACGACTTCATCTACAAGGAGCTGAAGTACCCGCTGATGGCCCGTCGCAACCGCATTCAGGGCACCTGCATCGTGAGCTTTACCCTGACCCCGGACGGCACCATGAGCGGCGTGAAGCTCGTGAAGCAGGTCGGCGGCGGCACGGGCGAAGAAGCGCTGCGCCTGGTGAAGCTGCTGCAATTCAAGAAGCCCGAATACCCCATTCTGACCAGCCTGCCCATCAGCTTCAAGCTGGGCGCTGCCGGCGCCAACACGACCGCCGAATAACCCCGCTTTTTTCTCACATCCCATTCCCCGCTCTTTATGCCCTACGACCTGAGGGAAATTGCCGCCATCAGCGGTATGCCCGGCCTCTACCGCCTCGTGCGCCCCGCCAACAACGGTGTGCTGGTGGAAACCCTGGACCCGCAGGCCCGCCGCTCCGTAGCTTCGGCCCGCAACAAAGTTTCGCTGCTGCACGAAATCAGCATCTACACCGAAGACCCGGACTACACCGTGCCGCTGACGGAGGTGTTTGACCGCATCTACCAGAAGCACGGCCAACAGCTGCCCGTGACCAACAAGTCGACCGACAAGGAGCTGACCGGCTTCCTGGGCGACATCATTCCCGACTTCGACCGCCAGCGCGTGTACCTCTCCGATATCAAGAAACTGGTATCGTGGTACGCGGCCGTGAGCAGCCGCCTGCCCTACCAGGAAGCGGCCGCCGAAGACGCTGGCTCGACGGATGAGCTGAGCACCGGCGGCGCCGTGCCCACCCAGTCGACGGAGGCCGATGACGCGGCCGGCAGCCCCGAAGCCGCCACGGAAGATAAGCCCAAGCGCAAGAGCAAGAAGGCAGAGTAATCAGGCCTGACTCGCACAAAAAAGCCCCGCTGATTGCTCAGCGGGGCTTTTTTATTGTGTTTCATGATGACCCATCAGGTCGGGCGCAGCCGAGGCACGACGGGCTTATCGCGCTGTTGCCGGCCTACGCCTCGCGGGCGGCTACGGCTTCGGCGGGCTCGGGCGAGAGGAAGGACTCGGCTTTGTCGACCAGCTCCGTCGAGCCGATGTAGAGCGGGCAGCGCTGGTGCAGCGAGGTCGGCTCGATTTCCATCAGGCGCTTCTGGCCGTTGCTGGCCTTGCCGCCGGCCTGCTCCACGATGAAGGCCAGGGCGTTGCATTCGTACATCAGGCGCAGCTTGCCGTTGGCGTTTTTGGCCGTGGCCGGGTAGATGTAGATGCCGCCCTTGAGCAGGTTGCGGTGGAAATCGGCCACCAGGGAGCCGATGTAGCGGGCCGAAAACGACTCGTCCTTGCAGTACTGCACGAACTGCTTCACGCCCTCGGGGAAGGAGTTGGCACTGCCTTCGTTGATGGAGTAGATGTTGCCCGACGGCGGCGTGGTGATGTTGGGGTGCGAAAGGAAAAATTCGCCCAGCGAAGCTTCGTAGGTGAAGCCGTTGACGCCGTTGCCGGTGGTGTACACCAGCATGGTGCTCGAGCCGTAAATCACGTAGCCAGCGGCTACCTGGTGCACGCCCTTCTGCAGGCAGTCTTCCTGGGTGCCCTCCTGCCCGATGGCCGACTGGCGGCGGTAAATCGAGAAGATGGTGCCGATGCTCACGTTCACGTCGATATTCGAGGAGCCGTCCAAGGGGTCGATGGCCACCACGTACTTGCCCTGGTTTTTGCCGGTCTGGATCATGTCCTCGTCTTCCTCGGAAATGACCGTGCAGACTTCGCCGCCGTTGCGCAGGGCGCGGATGAAGCGGATGTTGGCAATGACGTCGAGCTTCTGCTGCTCTTCGCCCTGCACGTTTTGCTGGCCGTAGGCGCCGGTGATGTCGATCAGGCCGGAGCGGTTGATTTCGCGGTTGACGATTTTGGCCGCCAGCGCAATGTCGCGCAGCAGCTGGGACAGCTCGCCGGTAGCGTAGGGGAAGTCCTCCTGCTTGCGCATGATAAACCGGTCGAGGGTGGTGCCGACCGGCAGCGCGAGGCGGTCCTGATTATGATCCATAGCAGTGGGAAAGTGAGAAAAAAGCGGGAACAGGGGGTAACAAAACTACGCCTTTTCGACCCGCTTTCTACTTTTGACGCATGCAATCTTCGCACCCGCTCCGCGTGTATAAGTTCGGTGGCGCCTCCGTCAAGGACGCCGCCGCGATAAAAAATCTGCAACATATCCTGGGGCAGAATCCTGACGGCCAACCGCTTCTGGTGGTGGTTTCGGCCATGGGCAAAACCACCAACGCGCTGGAGCACATATTCCATCTGGCGCACTCGGGCGAGGACTATTCCGCCCCGCTGGCCGAGCTGCGCCGCTTTCACCTGGAGGTAGCCCAAGCCCTGCTGCCCGACGCCCAGCTGAACCCCGACGGCGTGCCCGCCTGCGGGGAAGGCAGCGGCGCCCTGCACCACCTGCTGCAGGAATTAGGCGACCGGCTGGCCACGCTGACGAAGGGCGAGTACGACCGGCAGTACGACCAGGTGGTGAGCTTCGGCGAACTGCTGGCCACCTGCGTGGTGGCGGCGGCCGTGGGCGCCCAATGGCTGGACGTGCGCCCACTCATTCGCACCGACCACAGCTGGCGCGAGGGCCGCGTGGACTGGGCCACCACCGAGCGTAACCTGCGCGAGCAGGTGCTGCCCATGCTGCAGCGCGGGGTGGTGCTCACGCAGGGCTTCCTGGGCGGCACGGCCAGCGGGCAGACGACCACGCTGGGCCGCGAGGGCAGCGACTACACGGCCGCCATCCTGGCCTACTGCCTCGGGGCCGAGTCGGTGACCATTTGGAAGGACGTGGCGGGGCTGCTGAATGCCGACCCGAAAATCTTCCCCGATACGGTGCGCTACCCCGAAATCAGCTACCAGGAAACCATCGAAATGGCCTACTACGGGGCCTCGGTGATTCACCCCAAGACCATCAAGCCCCTGGCCGTGCGGCGCATTCCGCTGTACGTGAAGTCGTTTGTGGACCCCGCGGCCGAGGGCACCAAGATTCACGACTGCAAGCACGGGCTGCTGGCCCCGGCGCTGATTCGCAAGACGGATCAATGCCTGATTTCCTTTGAATCGAAAGACCTGACGTTCATTTCGGAGGAGAACCTGGAGGTTATTTTCGGCACGCTGGCCCAAGTGCGGCTGAAAATCAACCTGATGCAGAACTCGGCCATTTCGTTTTCGGTGTGTACCGACTGGCACGAGTACCGCCTGCGCAAGCTGCTGGAGCAGCTGCGCGAGCAGTTCACCATCTACTACAACACCGGCCTGGAGCTCTACACCATCAAGAACTACACGCCCGAGGCCATCAGCCAGCTGACGCAGGGGCGCGAGCTGCTGCTGGAGCAGCGCACCCGGCAGACGTTTCAGTTCGTGGCGCGAGCTTCAGCTGACAAGTGACGGGTGACAGGCCGCAAACATGAACTTTTTACGTGCCACCGGTTACTTGCCCCCCAACATCAAACCTTTTTGGCCCGGTTCGGCTTATAGGCGTACTTTTGCTGCGGAGAATCATTCCTATCTGTGAGTACGCCTTTGAATTTGTCCGTTCCCGACCGTGACCAGCTGTACCAGCGCCTGACCAAGGCCGGGCTGCGGGCCACGCAACAGCGCCTGGGCATTCTGGAAGCCCTGCTGACCCTGCCGGGCCACCCCACGGCCGAGCAGGTGTTTCGCTCGGTGCGGCCGGCCAACCCTACCATTTCGCTGGGCACGGTGTACAAGGCGCTGGACTCGTTTGTGGCCGCCGGCCTGCTCAAGCGCGTGGCTGACGCCGACGGCACCCGCCGCCGCTACGACACGGACTGCACCAACCACCACCACCTCGTCTGCCAGGACACGCAGGAAATCATCGATTATTGCGACCCGAAGCTGGACCAGCTGCTGCAGGAATTTTTCGCCAGCCGGGGCTTCGAGCATTTCCAGCCCCACTCCTTCTCGCTGCACATCACCGGTGTGCGCAAGTAACCCCCCGCTGACCGCAACCCAGTTGGCGCGTCCCATCGGCACGGCCGGCGCGCGGGCTGCTGCGTATACCCCCGCAACCGACCGCACCTAATAACTGTCCCACCAACCAACCGCAAACAACCCTTTTTCACTCAACCCCATAATCATGGCAGTTCTCGTAGGCAAGCGTGCCCCCTCGTTCAAAGCTACCGCCGTTATCGACGGCGAATTCGAAGAGGATTTCTCGCTCGACCGTTACCTGGGCAAGAAGCACGTTATCTTCTACTTCTACCCGGCCGACTTCACGTTCGTTTGCCCCACCGAAATCATTGCGTTTGAAGACCGTTTGGCCGAGTTTGAGGCTAAAGGCGTAGCCGTCGTGGGCTGCTCCACCGACTCGCATTTCTCGCACTTCGCCTGGCTGAGCACCCCGCGCGACAAGGGCGGCATCGAAGGCGTGACCTACCCGCTGGTAGCCGACGCGACCAAAACCATTGCGGCCAACTACGACGTGCTCGGCGGCCACTACGACTACAACGAAGCCGGCGAAATGACCTTCGTGGGCTCGCCCGTAGCCTACCGCGGCCTGTTCCTGATCGACAAGGACGGCATCGTGCGCCACCAGCTGGTGAACGACGGTCCGCTGGGCCGCAGCATCGACGAGGCCATGCGCCTAGTGGATGCCCTGCAGTACTTCGAGAAAAACGGCGAAGTGTGCCCCGCCAACTGGGAAGAAGGCAAGGAAGCCATGTCGGCCACCCGCGAAGGCGTAGCCAGCTACCTGGCCAAGCACGCTTAGTAATAAGCTAATGCACGTTGAAAAGCTCCGGTCGTTGCGGCCGGAGCTTTTTCGTTTTTGGGGCTACCGGCAGTATTACCAGCGGCTACCGGTTAATTTTGCAGCCTGATTGATCGGTCGGCTGCCTTTGAACGCCGGCTTTCCGCCGCTTGATGCCCCTACGCACCAAGCACCTACGCACCAAGCACTAAAAGTTGGTTTTCCTTTATTCTCTCGCCCTTCACTTCTACGGTCTGCTGCTGCGGCTCGTGGCGCCCTTTGTGCCCAAAGCCCGGCAGTGGGTGGACGGCCGCCGCAATTGGTTGCCGGGCCTGCAGGCCCGCCTGGCCAACGATGCTGCCCCGCGCATCTGGCTGCACTGCGCCTCGCTGGGCGAGTTTGAGCAGGGCCGGCCGCTGCTGGAAGCCCTGCGCCGGCAGTACCCCGGCCACCGGCTGGTGCTGACGTTCTTCTCGCCCTCGGGCTACGAGGTGCGCAAGGACTGGCCCGGCGCCGACTACGTGTTCTACCTCCCGCTCGACACGGCCGCCAACGCCCGCGCCTTCGTGGCGGCGGTGCGGCCCGAGCTGGCCATTTTTGTCAAGTACGAGTTCTGGTACCATTACCTGGCCGAGCTGAAGCGCCAGCAGGTGCCGACCGTGTGCGTATCGGCCATCTTCCGATCCGAACAGGCGTTTTTCAAGCCCTGGGGCGGCTTTTTCCGCCGGGTGCTGCGCCAGCTGACGCACATCTTCACCCAGGACGAGGCCTCGGCCCGGCTGCTGCGCGGCATCGGCATTTCGCAGGTGACGGTGGCCGGCGACACCCGCTTCGATACGGTGGTGGCTACAGCGGCCGCCCCGGCGCGGGAGTTGCCCATCGTGGCGGCTTTCACGGCCGATGCGGCCCCGGTGCTGGTGGCTGGCTCGGTGTGGCCGCCCGACGTGGACGTGCTCACGCCCAGCCTGCAGCGCCACGCCGACGAGCTGCGCGTCATCGTGGCCCCGCACGAAATCAGCGAGGCGCACCTCCAGCAGGTGGAAGCTGCCCTGCCCGGCCGGGTGGTGCGCTACTCCCGCGCCGACGCCGCTACCGTGGCCCAGGCCCGCGTGCTGCTCATCGACAACATCGGGCTGCTGCGCGAGCTGTACCGCGCCGGCGACCTGGCCTACGTGGGCGGGGCTTTCGGCAAGGGCCTGCACAACACCCTGGAAGCCGCCGCCTTCGGCCTGCCCCTGCTCTTCGGCCCGCGCTACGAGAAGTTTCGCGAAGCCCGCGACCTGGTGGCCGGGGGCAGCGCCTTCGTGGTAACCACGGCCGCCGAAGCCGAGGCCCGCTTAGCGCCGCTGCTGACGGATGCCGCCCGGCGCACCGACCTGGGCCAGCGGGCCCGCGCCTACGTACAGCACGAAGCCGGGGCCACGGCGCGCATTCTGCGCGCGGTGAATGAGCGAATGAGCAAATGAGTGATTATCGTTCTATTTCAACCACCTCACATTCGTCTACCCGCTTGCTACTTCCCTCATTCACCAATCACTCATTCACCGCATGACCGGAACCGTCGTCAAATCCACCGGCTCGTGGTACGTGGTGCGCGACCATGCCACCCTGCAGCTGCACCGCTGCCGCCTGCGCGGGCGCTTCAAGCACAAGGGCCTGAAGGTGAGCAACCCGCTGGCCGTGGGCGACGTGGTGCGGTTTGACACCGACCTCGACGGCGACGCGGGCACCGGCGTCATCGACCACATCGAGCCACGGCGCAACTACATCATCCGCCGCTCGGTGCACAAGACCGAGCACGCGCACATTGTGGCGGCCAATATCGACCAGGCCCTGCTGGTGGTGACGCTGGCCTCGCCGGCCACCTCGTTCGGTTTCATCGACCGGTTTCTGGTGACGGCCGAGGCCTACCAGATTCCGGCCACGCTGGTGTTCAACAAGGTAGACATCTACGAGGAAGAGCTGCTGGACTACCTCGGGCAGATCGAGAATATGTACCAGCGCACCGGCTACCCCACCCTGCGCAGCTCGGCGCACAGCGGTGAAGGCGTCGCTCAGATTGCGGCGCTGCTGGAGGGCAAAACTACCCTGCTCTCGGGCCATTCGGGCGTGGGCAAGAGCACGCTCATCAACGCGCTGGTGCCCGACCTGGACCTGAAAACGGCCGAAATCAGCGAGTACTCCGACAAGGGCAAGCACACGACCACCTTCGCCGAAATGCTGGAAGTGCGCCCCGGCACCTACCTCATCGACACGCCCGGCATCAAGGAGCTGGGGCTGGTGGATATGAAGAAGACTGAGCTGGCGCACTACTTCCCCGAAATGCGCGCCCTGCTCGGCCAGTGCCGCTACCACAACTGCCGCCACGTGGAAGAACCCGGCTGCGCCGTGCGCGAGGGCGTGAAAAAGGGCCGCATTGCCCTGCCCCGCTACGACAGCTACCTCAGCATGCTCGCCGACGAGGACAACCGCCACTAAACCGCTGGGACAGCACGACTTTCAGGTCGTGCTACCACTATCGTTGCCGGCTCCCACAACTCGCTGATTCGGCTCGGCAACAACCTGCGCCCCGTTCGCTGCGAATACACCAGTACGGGCCTCCTTGGGCGCGGACGTATTCCATGAAGCATCACATTGCCTTCATTGGCCTGGGCCGCATGGGCCAGGCCATGGCGACCAACCTGCTGCTGGCCGGCCACACCCTCACCGTCTACAACCGCTCGCCGGACAAAGCGGAGGCCATGCGGGCCCGCGGCGCCAGCGTAGCCGACACGCCCGCCGACGCGGTGCGCGAGGCCGAAGTCGTCTTCACGATGGTGACCGACGACGAGGTGCTGCGCGAGCTGACCACTGGCGACGACGGCATCCTGGCCGGCCTGCCCCCCGACGCCGTGCACGCCTCCTGCAGCACCGTGGCCCCCGCCACCAATCAGGAGCTGGCCATGATGCACCGGGAGCACGGCTCCTGGCTGGTGGCGGCGCCGGTGTTCGGGCGGCCCATCGTGGCGGCCAACGGGCAGTTGTGGGTGTGCCTGGCCGGCCCGAACAAGGCCAAGTCGCGCCTGCTGCCGCTGCTGCCTTCCTTCAGCCAGGGCAACTTCGACCTAGGCGAAGACCCGGGCGCGGCCAACGTGCTCAAGCTCTGCGGCAACTTCATGCTGGGCGCCGCCATCGAGGCCATGGCCGAAGCCTTTACCCTGGCCGAAAAGAGCGGGCTAGACCGCATGGTGGTGTTTGAATTTCTGACCACGGCGCTGTTCAACAGCCCCGCCTACCGCACCTACGGCCGTATGGTGGCCGAGGAAGACTACCAGCCCGCTGGCACGGCACCGTCCCTGCTGGAGAAAGACCTGAAGCTTACGCTGGCGGAGGCCCGCGCCCACCAGGTGCCCATGCCCGTGGCCAACATCATCCTTGACCATCTGACCGCCACCGTCACCCGCCACTCCTCCGCCGATGAAGACTGGACGTCCTTCGCCCGGCGCATTTCCGAAAGCGCGGGTTTGATTCGGTGAAATAATCTGCTCGGTCATCCTGAGCAGCGCAAACCGCAGGAAGACGTAGCCAAGAACATTGCGCGTCCCTCGCTCCGCCGCTGCCCATGAAGTGCTGAAGCTTTCTTTGTGATGTCATTAACACCGAAGCGCAGCTACCTAGCCCGAACGACGGGGCCTTGGTAGCTGCGCTTCGGCGTTGGTGCAAGGTGTGAGCAAGGTCCTTGACTCCGTCGACCTTCGGTTCGGCTACGCCTCAGGATGACACGCCTTTTCCCATTCTCAACTACTCGCTGGGCGGCAGCAGCACTTTGTCGATGACGTGGATGATGCCGTTTTTCGACACCACGTCGGGCGTGGTGACTTTGGCGCCGTTGACGGTGATGTTGTCGCCCTGCACGCTGATTTTCAGCTTGTGGCCTTCCATGGTAGTCAGCTCCTGCCCGTCGCGCAGGTCGAGGGCCAGCAGGCGGCTCTGGATGATGTGGTAGCCCAGCAGGCCGGTCAGGTTGTCCTTGCTTTCGGGCTTGAGCAGGCCGGCCATGGCGCCGTAGGGCAGGCCCTTGAAGGCGGCGTTGCTCGGGGCAAATACGGTGTAGGGCCCGTCACCGGCCAGCTTGGCGGCCAGGTCGGTTTTCTGGGCGGCGGCCAGCAGCTGGCTTAGCTCGGGCGATGCGGCCAGGTTCTGGGCCAGGGTTTTGTCGGGGGTGAGGGCCGAGCCGCCCACTTCCACGCCGCCGGTTTTGCCCATGCGCAGGGAATCGGAGCTGGCGTTGGGGTCGTAGGCGGTGGAGTCGGTGACGGCAGCGTCGGTGCCTTCGGGGTTGGTGGTTTCGGGCTGGGAGTTGCAGGCGGCCAGCAGCGGCAGCAAAGCCAGCAGGGGCGTAAAGCGGATGCGCATAGAAGTCAAATTGGGAGCGTAAAGCTAGCAGACGCAAGAGCGGCCGGCAAGGTTGGCCCGGCGGCGGCTTCTCCCCTTTCTGCGGGCCGCCACGACGACGCCCGGCAAGAAAAAGCCCGGCCTGCGTGGAGCAGACCGGGCCGGTATTCGCCAGACCGCGCCGGGCTTAGAGCTTGGCCGGCAGCAGCACTTTGTCGACCACGTGGGTCACGCCGTTGCTCGACACCACGTCGGGAATGGTGACGGTGGCGCCGCCGACCATCACCTTGCCGTCTTTCACGCTCACTTTCAGCTTCTCGCCTTCCACGGTGGTCAGTTCCTGGCCATCGGTCAGGTCGGCGGCCTTCAGGGCGCCGGGCACCACGTGGTAGGTCAGCACTTTGGTGAGCTTGGCCTTGCTCTCGGGCTTCAGCAGGCCGTCCACGGTGCCGGCGGGCAGGGCTTCAAAAGCCGCGTTGGTGGGCGCGAAGACCGTGAACGGGCCGGCGCCTTTCAGTGTCTCCACCAGGCCGGCGGCCTTCACGGCGGCTACCAAAGTGGTGTGGTCCTTGGAATTCACGGCGTTGTCGACGATGTCCTTATCGGGCGTCATCATGGCGCCGCCCACCAGCACGCCTTCGCCGGCCGGGGCCGCGGTGGCCGAGTCCATGGGCGCCTCCGTGACGGTGGCCGTTTCGGTGGTCGTGGTGGTTTCGGCCGTTTTGTTGTCGCCGCAGCTGCTGAGGGCCAGCGGGGCCGCCACGGTCAGCAGGGCCAGGGCAGCGGTGGTCAGGGTCTTTTTCATCGAGCGGAATGAGGGTTTGGAAAGAAGGATGGCACCGCGGGTGGCCGTATGTCAACGGCCCGCGGTCAGCACCTTACGAAGCCCGAGGGCACCCCGGATTTGCGACCCGCCGTAAACAGCTACTTTTGCAGCCGCTCCGGCCCGCGGGCCGGTTCGGGTACCCGTTTCCCCACAGTCCCTCATTCCATGAAAACTGCCGAAATCCACACCAGCAAGGGTGTGATGAAAGTTGAGTTCTACGAGCAGGATGCTCCCGGCACCGTGAAGAACTTCACCGACCTGGCCCAGAAGGGCTTCTACGACGGGCTGAAGTTTCACCGCGTGCTGCCGAACTTCGTGATTCAGGGCGGCTGCCCCAACTCGCGCGACGGCGCCAAGGGCACGCCCGGCACCGGCGGCCCCGGCTACAAGATTCCCTGCGAGCTGACCGGCGGCAACCAGTACCACGACCGCGGCGTGCTCTCTATGGCCCACGCCGGCCGCAACACCGGCGGCTCGCAGTTCTTCATCTGCCACTCGCGCGACAACACCGCCCACCTCGACCGCAACCACACCTGCTTCGGCAAGGTGGTAGAGGGCCTGGACGTCATCGACCAGATCCGCCCCAACGACACCATCGAGAAAATCGTGGTGCAGGACGACCAGGCCTAGCGCCGGCCCTTCTGCCACGCAGCAAAAAGCCCGCGGCCGTATTCGGCGGCGGGCTTTTTTTACGACCGATGGCGGCACCGGCAGCTCAAAAAAAATGCCCTCCCGCCGGCCGGTACCGACGAAGAGGGCAACGCTAGTCGCAGACCGGCGGAAGGGCAATCGGGAGCAGCAGCCATTCCCTTCTGCTGACCCCGCATCCGCGGTCCGGGCAACTAGTATTTCTGGAAAATCCACCGGCAGCCGGGCTGGTATTTCTTGTATACCGGCCGGTGCATGCTGGTCTTGCCACGGCGGCCGAAGTTGCCGGGGCGGGCCGCGGCGGCGTCCAGCGAGGGCAGCAGCAGGGCAACAACCAGGAAGAACGAGGCGAGGCGGGCGAGGACGGTGGCTTTCATAAGTTCGGGCAAAAAGGGCGTTTCGGGAGCGTGGAGCGGGCCGTTGTGCCCGTTCGACATGACAAAGGTGCGGCGGCCCGCCCCCTGCCCGCCGGGAGTTTCGCCGAATGGGGAAAACGGCTGTGCGAACGGCGCGCCTCGCTGGCTGAGCCCGGCCGGCAACCCGTTCGGCGGTTGCGCCGTTGCCGGTATGGGCTTTTCCGCGAACTTGCCGGCCTGATAATCGGGCCCGTCCCACCCTTCGCCTTCACCGCCCGGCGCTGCCGCTATGCCCGACTTTCCCCCCGCCACCCTGGCTTCGGCCCCGGCCGGTGACCTGCTGCAGGCGCTGTTGAGCGTGTCGCTGACCGGCGTTATCCTGTTCCAGCCCGTGTACGCCGCCGATGACGAGGCTACCATCGTCGATCTGGCCTACGTGCACCTGAACCCGGCGGCCCAGCGCATGCTGCGCCTGCCCGAGCGCCCCAACGACACCTTCCTCACGCTCTACCCCCACGCCCAGGCCCCCGAAACGGGCGTCTTCGACTTCTACTGCGCCGCCTTCCTGGCCGGCGGCGAAACCCGGCGCTACGACGTCAACTACCAGTTCGACGGGCTCGACAACTACTTCCACCTGCAGGCCCAGCGCAGCGGCGCCCTGCTGGTGGTGAGCTTTACCGACACCGCCGACCACGCGCGCACGGCCGTGGAGGAGGCGCTGCGCGCCAGCCAGGCCCGGGAGCGGGCAGCCCGGGCCGAGGCCGAGCTGCAGCGCCAGCAGCTGCGCAGCGTGTTTCAGCAGGCCCCAGCCATGATCTGCATATTCGACGGGCCGGCGCACGCCTTCCAGTTTGTCAACCCGCAGTACCAGGCGCTGGTGGGCGAGCGGCCGTTGGTGGGCCGCCCCATCCGCGAGGCCATGCCCGAGCTGGCCGGCCAGTCCATTTTCGGGCTGCTCGACGAGGTGTACCACACCGGGCGCACCTTTCACGCCACCGAAATGCTGGTGCAGCTCGACCACCACAACGAGGGCCGGCGGGAGCTGGAAAAGCGCTACTACAACTTTATCTACCAGCCCCGCTACAACCTGGCCGGCACCATCGACGGCATCTTCGTCTTTGCCTACGACGTGACGCCGCAGGTGCAGACCCGCCAGCAGGTGCAGGCCCTCAACGAGGAGCTGGCCGCCATCAACGCGGAACTGCTGAGGACCAACACTGAGCTGCGGCACGCCCAGGCGCAGCTGCAGGAGCTGGCCCAGGCCCTGGAAGCCCGCGTGGAGCTGCGCACCCGCGAGGCGCAGGCCGCCCGGGCCGAAGCCGAGCGGCAGCGCGCCCTGCTGGAGCGCCTGTTTATGCAGGCCCCGGCCGCCATCTGCATTCTGCGCGGCCCGGAGCTGGTGTTCGAGTTGGTCAACCCCGGCTACCAGCAGCTGTTTCCCGACCGGCAGTTGCTGGGCCGCCCCCTGCTCGAAGCACTGCCGGAGCTCGGTAACCACATCGTGTACCAAGCGTTCCGGGAAGTGTACGCGACGGGCCACACCCAACAGGAGCTGGGCATGCTCATTCCGCTGGCCCGCCCCGGCGACGGAGTGCTGGAAAACCGCTACTTCAACTACATCCAGCAGGCCCGCTTCGACGAGCAGGGCCGCATCGACGGGGTGATGGTGTTTGCCTTCGAGGTGACGGAGCAGGTGCGCGCCCGCCAGGCCAGCGAAGCCAGTGCCCAGCGGCTGCAGCTGCTCACCGACGCGCTGCCGGTGCTCATCAGTTACGTCGACCGCGACGAGCGGTACCAATTTGCCAACCGCGCCTACGAGGCTTGGTTCAACCAGCGCCCGAGCGACCTGATGGGCCAGCTGGTGCGCGACGTGGTGGGCGAAGCGGCGTACCGCAACGTCAAGCAGTACATGGAGCGGGTATTTGCCGGTGAGCGGCTGGAGTTTGAGGCGCGTATGCCCTACCGCGAGGACTTCGTCCGCTACATCCACGTCGACTACATTCCCGACTGGCGCGAGGGACAGGTGTTGGGTTTCTATGCCCTCGTCAGCGACGTGACCGAGCAGGTGGAGGCCCGGCAGCAGGTGGCCACCGCCAACGAGCAGCTGCGCGGCACCAACGCCGACCTCGACGCACTCAACCAGCAGCTGCGGCGCACCAACGTGGACCTGGACAACTTCATCTACACCGCCTCCCACGACCTCAAAGCGCCCATCACCAACATCGAGGGCCTGCTGCACGCCCTCTCCGAGCAGCTCCCGACCGAGGTGCTGCAGCAGGACCTGGTGGAGCCCATTCTGGCGCGCATGCACGGCGCGGTGGACCGCTTCAAGCGTACCCTGGACAACCTCACCGACGTGAGCAAACTGCAACAGGAGCACGCCCAGCCCACCGAGCCGGTGGATCTGACCGCCCTGATCGAGGACGTGCGCCAGGACCTGCTGCCGCTGCTGCGCAATACCGGCGCCCGGCTCAGCGTGGACGTGGCCGCCTGCCCTACTATCCTGTTTTCGCCCAAAAACCTGCGCAGCATCATTTACAACCTGCTCAGCAACGCCCTCAAGTACCACCACCCCGCGCGCGTGCCCGACGTGCGCCTGAGCTGCCAGCACCTCGACGGCCGCCTGCACCTGCAGGTGCAGGACAACGGCCTGGGCCTCGACGAAGCGCAGAAGGGCCGCATTTTTGGCATGTTTCAGCGCCTGCACACCCACGTCGAAGGCTCGGGCATCGGGCTCTACATGGTGAAGAAAATCGTGGAAAATGCCGGCGGCAGCATCCGGGTGCAGAGCGAGCTGGGCCAAGGCAGCACCTTTATTATCGACCTGCCGGCCTGAGTTGCGTATAAGGCGGCAAGCTCCGCTCTGGCCTCCCCCGGGCCGTTTTCCGCATGCCGCACCTATCCAGTATTCTGCTGGTCGACGATGACTCGACCACTAATTTTCTAAATCAGCACCTATTGCGCCGCATGGCCGTTGCCGATGAGCTATTGGTAGCGGAAAACGGCGCCGAGGCGCTCCGCCTGCTGGCGCCGCCGCCCCAGGCCCTGGGCAGCCCCGCCCCCTCCCTGATTCTGCTCGACGTGAACATGCCCGTGATGAACGGCATCGAGTTTCTGCAGGCCTGGCAGCAGCTGCCCGTGGCCCGCCGCCAGGGCACTGTGGTGGTGGTGCTGACCACGTCCCTGCACGCGCGCGACATGCAGCAGGTGCAGCAGCTGCCCGTCACCACCGTCGTCGACAAGCCGCTGACCGAGGCCAAGGTTCACGCCATTCTGGACCAATACTTCCAGCAGCACATCCCCGGAATTTAGGAGCATCTTCCATTCGATTTGCAATGGTCAGACCACAAAAAAGCCGCCTGCATTTGCAGGCGGCTTTTTTGTGGTCCGGGTGGCAGCGGCACCTACCGCCGCTTGCGCTTCTTCGACGAGAGGTAGTCCTCGTCGTCATCGTCGTCGTCGCCGCCGAAGTTCGGCATGGTGAACATGGAGGAGAAAAGGTCCTTGAACTGGGTGCCGCCGGTGAGGCGGTTGCGGGACAAGAGGCTCATTTCGGCCATGCCGTGCAGGGCAAATTCCTGCCAGAACAGCGGGTCTTCGGCAAACATGTCGGCCGGGATGCTCTGCGTCACCAGGTCTTTCAGGCCCGGCACCGCTTCGATGGCCTTTTGGTAGTCAGCCGCCGGCGCGTCGTGCAGGATGTCGACGGTGTGGGCGCCAAACCAATCCTGCACCGGCTTGTAGGGGTTGGGCTTGTCCTTCTGCTTCTTGGCCTTTTCGGGGTCGGGGAAGTAGTGCAGAAACTGGGTGCGCAGGGCCTTGCCCATCAGCTTCTCGGCCACGATGCCCGCGCCCTCCTGCTCGCCCTCGTACACCAGCTCCACCTTGCCGGTGATGGCGGGCACGGCGGCCATGAAGTCGGCCACGCGCACGCGGGTGCTCGTCTCGCCGTTGATCAGCGCCCGACGCTCGGCGGCGGCAATAACCTGCTCGTAGGCCGAGATGGTCAGGCGGGCCGACACGCCCGACTTGGCGTCGACGTACTCCGAGCCCCGGGCCTCGATGGCCACCTGCTCGACCAGGTCGTGAATGACCTCGTTGCCGGTCACCAGCCCGCGCTGGGCGTCCGTGAGGCGGGCCTCTTGGCGGGTGATGCGCTTGCCGATTTCCAGCGTTTTGGGGTAGTGCGTGATGATCTGCGCGTCGATGCGGTCCTTGAGCGGGGTGACAATGCTGCCGCGGTTGGTGTAGTCCTCGGGGTTGGCGGTGAAGACAAACTGGATATCCAGCGGCAGGCGCACCTTGAAGCCGCGGATCTGGATGTCGCCTTCCTGCAGGATGTTGAACAGCGCCACCTGGATGCGGGCCTGCAAGTCGGGCAGCTCGTTGATGACGAAGATGCCCCGGTGCGCCCGCGGAATCAGGCCGAAGTGAATCACGCGCTCATCGGAGTACGGCAGCTTGAGCGTAGCGGCTTTAATGGGGTCGGCGTCGCCGATGAGGTCGGCCACCGACACGTCGGGCGTGGCCAGCTTCTCGGTGTAGCGCTCCGCGCGGGGCAGCCAGCTGATGGGTGTGTCGTCGCCCTTTTCGGCCACCAGGTCCAGAGCGTAGCGCGAGAGGGGCTGCAGCGGGTCGTCGTTCAGCTCGGAGCCCTGCACGACGGGGATGTACTCATCGAGCAGGCCCACGAGCTGGCGGGCAATGCGCGTCTTGGCCTGCCCGCGCAAACCCAGCAGGTTGATGTGGTGCATGGAGAGGATGGCCCGCTGCAGGTCGGGAATCACCGTCTCGTCGTAGCCGTGGATGCCGGGAAAGGCGTTTTCGCGGCGCTGGAGCTTCTGAATCAGGTTGTCGCGCAGCTCTTCCTTGACGGTGCGTGAGCGGTAGCCCGCAGCCTTGAGCTGGCCGAGGGTGTGAATAGCTTCGTGGTTCATTCGGGGCAGATAGGGAGCGGGAGAAGGGTCCCGGCTACCTAAACAGCGAAAGGGCGGCTGAGGTTCGGCGGGGCCCGTGGGGGTGGGGATGAATGAATGGGGCGGAGCGGGAAAGCCCGTCATTCTGAGCAGAGCGAACCGCAGAATGACGGGCTGCTTTTCAGCCGGGTCCGCCCGCGATACACATGATTATGCGACTGACAGGCGTAGCTCCCGCGGATACTTTTGCCCCGACACTCCGCTCCGTTTCCAACCCTACCCTTTTCCGCTATGAAAAAGATCCTCCGAATCGTCGGCCTGCTGGTGGCCGGCCTGGTCTTCCTGGGCGCCTGCGCGGCCACCTTCGTGCAGGTGCGCGGCATCCCGAGCTACGACCCGCCCCAGCTCAAGCTGGCCCCCGTGGCTTACACTCCCGAGCGCGTGGAGCACGGCCAGCGCCTAGTGATGAGCGTGTGCGCCGAGTGCCACCGCGACAAGCAAACCGGCCGCCTCAGCGGGCAGCACCTCAAGGACATTCCAGCCCAGTTCGGCAAGTTCTACTCGGCCAACATCACCCAGGATAAGCAGCACGGCATCGGCGCGTGGACCGACGCGCAGGTGGTGGCGCTGCTGCGCACCGGCCTGGGCCCCGACGGCCGCATCCGCTCGGTGATGCCCACCTTTAACCGCCTCTCCGACGAGGATGTGCTGAGCGTCGTGGCCTTTCTGCGCTCCGCCGACGCGGTGGTGCAGCCCGACGCCACGCCCTCGCACGCGCAGGAGCCCAGCTTTCTGGGCAACGTACTGGCCAACACCATCATTCAGCCCGAGGAGCTGCCCGCCAAGCCGGTGTTGCAGCCCAACCCCAACGACCAGGTGGCCTTCGGCCGCTACCTCGTCACCTCGCGCTACAAGTGCTACGACTGCCACTCCGGCGACATCCTGAAAACCGACGGCAAAGACCCCGAAAAGTCCTTTGGCTACATGGGCGGCGGCTCGGTGCTGCAGGACGCGGAGGGCCACGACATTCTGAGCCGCAACCTGACGGCCGACCCCGAAACCGGCACCGGCGACTGGACGCCCGAGCAGTTTGCCCAGGCCATGAAGTACGGCCGCTCGCCCAACGGCCCGCTGCGCTACCCCATGCCCAAATATTCCCTGGTGACCGACGAAGAGGCCCGCGCCATCTTCGCCTACCTGCGCACGGTGCCCGTCATCAAAAACGCCACACCGGAGGACGGCCCCACGGCCGTGGCGCAGCGCTGAAGCAGCCGCCTGGCTGATCGGTAGTGAGGGCGGCTGGCATGGTTCAGCCGCCCTTTTTTCTGTTGCTGGAATGGATGAATAGCAGGTGGAGCGGCCCGCACCTGGACCCACTCACATCATTATGCGAGTGACTGGAGTGCAATGCTAGCCTACTTTTGTCCCACTCTCCTATTGCTCCCAACAGCCTTTCTGATGCTATGAAAAAAGTCCTCCGTATGCTCGGCCTGCTCCTGGCCGGCGTCGTGTTTCTGGGCGCCTGCGCAGCCACCTTCGTGCAGGTGCGCGGTATTCCGAGCTACGACAAGCCGCAGGTAGCGGCCCAGAAAATCGTGGCCACGCCCGCGCGCATTGCCCACGGCCAGAAAATCGTGAATGCCATGTGTGCCGACTGCCACCTCAATAAGCAGACCGGTGCGCTGACCGGCAAGCTGCTCACCGAGCTGCCGCCGGAATTCGGCAAGCTTTACTCGGCCAACATCACCCAGGACAAGCAGCACGGCATCGGCGCGTGGTCCGACGAGGAACTGGTGGGCCTGCTGCGCACCGGTATCGGGCGCGACGGGCGCTTCCGGGTGGTGATGCCCAACTTCGTGCACATGTCCGACGAGGACGTGGCCAGCGTGATTTCCTACCTGCATTCCACCGACTCGCAGGTGCAGCCCAATGCCACGCCCTCGCACGAGCAGGAGCCCTCCTTCCTGGCCAAGGCGCTGGTGAACACGGTGATGAAGCCCTTGCCCATGCCGGCCGGCGCCGTGCTGGCTCCCGAACCCACCGACGCCGTGGCCTACGGCCGCTACCTGGTCATCGGCCGCTACAAGTGCTACGACTGCCACAGCAAGGACTTCAAGACCAATAACCACCTGGAGCCGGAGCAGTCGGAAGGCTATCTGGCCGGCGGCGCCGCCATGACCATGCCCGATGGCAGCAGCATTGTGACGCGCAACCTCACGCCCGACCCCGAAACCGGCCTCGGCGACTGGACGGAGGCGCAGTTCGTGCAGGCCGTGCGCTACGGTCAGTCGCCGCACGGGCCGCTGCGGGCGCCCATGCCCAAGTTTACGCTCATGGACGAAACGGAAGCCAAGGCCATTTACGCCTATTTACGCACCGTTCCCGTACTTAAGAACGCGACGCCGGAAGACGGTGCCGCCGCCGTGGCTACGCGTTAGGGAAAAACCAAGCCCGGCTGTGCAAAACGGTCATCCCAGTCGGGGATGACCGTTTTTGTCGTTATACCGAACTCAGTAGCTGGCCCTTACTGCCCAGCCGACCCTATTTAATACAATTTTAATCCAACTTCTTGTCCTATTCAGTTGTTATTTCGTACGTCCCGGTGCTACTGAGCTTGCCGGACAGTTCCGCGTCCGGTTGCTCAGTTTCATTTTTTCACCCGACCACCTCCAGCTCTGCGAGTTGGTTCTGCACCCTGCGTGCTGCCCCGGGACGTGGTCATTATTGCCCTTTATGGCTTCAAAAAACCTCGCTTTACCCCCACCGACGCCCTGGCAGCGCTTCACCCGCATGCTGGAGCCGGAGCGTCGTACCATCCGCTTCATCCTCTTTTACGCCATCGTCACCGGCCTGATCAGCCTGACGCTGCCGCTGGGCACCCAGGCCGTGTTCAACCTGGTGTCGACCGGGGCCGTGTTTGCCTCGACCTACATCCTGATCGGGGTGGTGGTGCTGGGGGTGCTGCTGGCGGGCATCCTGCTCATCGGGCAGCTCACCCTGGTTGAATCCATGGAGCAGCGCCTGTTTGCCAAGGCGGCCCTGGAATACGCCTACCGGCTGCCGCGCATCCAGCCCCAGGCCTGGGACGACGAAAACCCGCCGGAGCTGGTCAACCGCTTTTTTGACGTGCTGACGGTGCAGAAAGGCCTGACCAAAGTGCTGATTGATCTGATGTTTGCCGGTATTCAGATTTTGTTCGGCGTCATCGTGCTGTCGTTTTACCACCCGATTTTTATCGGTTTGGGGGTGTTCACGCTGCTCACGCTGGGCCTGATCTACGCCCTGAACTACCGCCGAGCCCTGCGCACCAGCATCGAGGAATCGGCCCACAAGTACGACACCGTGGATTGGCTGGAGCAGGTGGCCGGCGACCTGCCGCGCTTCCACCGCAACGACGCGGAGCAGCGCCACGCCCTGGCGCGCACCGACGAGCTGACCAGCGCTTACCTGCGGGCCCGCAACCGCCACTTCGGCGTGCTCAAGAACCTCTACGGCTGGGGCGTGGGCCTGCGCACGGTGCTTACCGGCGGCCTGCTCATTGCCGGTACGCTGTTCGTGGTGTCGCGGCAGATGACGCTGGGCCAGTTCGTGGCCGCTGAGGTGCTCATCGTGCAGATCAGCGGCTCCATTGAGAAGCTGCTGACCGGCGTAAACACCGTGTTCGACATCCTGACCGGGGTGGAAAAGCTGGCCGCCGTGACCGACCTGCCCCTGGACGAAACCCAAGCCGACATCGAACATGCTTAACATCTCGAACCAACAAGTGGCCGAGCGGGTATGGGACGAGTCGCTGCCCCGCGCCCAGCGCGAGCTGCTCGACCCCAAGGGGGGCCGCCGCCTGGGCCGCGTCCTGCTGGTGATTGGCCTGATCTTCCTCATCATTCTCTTCCTGCCCTGGCGTCAGACCATCGAAGGCACAGGCACGCTGACCACCCTGCGGCCCCAGGACCGCCCCCAAACGGTGCAAAACCAGATTGCGGGCCGCATCGAGCGGTGGCACGTGCGCGAAGGGCTGCTGGTGCAGCGCGGCGACACGCTGCTGACCATTTCCGAAATCAAGGACGAGTACTTCGACCCCAACCTGCCCGAGCGCCTGCGCGAGCAGCTGGCCGCCAAGCAGGGCAACGTGGCCGCCAACGCGGCCAAAATCGAGGCCACCGATCAACAGATTGCGGCCCTGCGTACGACACTGGACGTGCAGCTGGCCGCCGCCCGCAACCGCGTGACCCAGGCCCGCAACAGCGTCCGCATCGACTCGGCCGACCTGGTGGCGGTGACCAACTTCTACCAGATTGCCCAGGCCCGGCTGGCCCGCTACGAGGAAGGTTACAAAAACGGCCTGTTCTCGCTTACCGACATCGAAAGCCGGCGCCTGAAGCTGCAGGAGGACCAGGCCAAGGTGACGGCCCAACGCAACAAGCTGCTGAACTCGCAGCAGAGCCTGGCCAATGCCCGCATCGAGCTGAGCAACCTGCGCGCCAAGTACGGGCAGGACCTGGCCAAAACCCTCTCGGACCGCAGCTCGGCCGTGTCGAGCCGGGCGTCGTCGGAAGGCGAGGTAGCTTCTTTGCGCAACAAAATCAGCAACGTGGAGGTGCGGCGCGGGCTGTACGTGGTGCGGGCCCCGCAGGCGGGCTACGTGGTGCGCACGCTCAAGGCCGGCATCGGCGAAACCATCAAGGAGGGCGAATCCATCGTGACGCTGCAGCCCGACGCGCCGGTGCTGGCCGCCGAGATATACGTGCGGGCCATGGACGTGCCGCTGATTCAGCGCGGGCGGCAGGTGCGCCTGCAGTTCGACGGCTGGCCGGCCATTCAGTTTTCGGGCTGGCCCTCGGTGGCCGTGGGCACTTTTGCCGGCACGGTCACCGTCATCGACGTGGTGAGCAGCGGCAACGGCAAGTACCGCCTGCTGGTGCGCCCCGCCCAGCACCACCGCCGCGACAAGCCCTGGCCGGCGCAGCTGCGCCTGGGCTCGGGCGTGTACGGCTGGGTGATTCTGGACTCGGTGCCGGTGTGGTACGAAATCTGGCGGCAGCTCAACGGCTTCCCGCCGACGCTGCAGGCCGAACCGGCCGAGGCCCCGGTGAAAGTCAAAGCGGAGAAGTAAGGGTATGAGGAAGCATTTGACTGGTTTTTCGTTGTTCGCTTTTCTTTTTTCGTTGACTTCCCGTTTCCTGAAACAGCGCCCCAATTCCTGGTCGTTGCTTCTTGGTTCATGGCTGGACGAAAAACGGACGGCCACCAACGGGAAACGCACCGCCGCCCTGCTGCTGCTGACCGCCGGCCTGGGCCTGAGCGCCCAGGCTCAGGACCCGCGCCTGCCCGCCCGTAAGCCCGGCCTGGAGCCCGCCCCGCTGCAAACGGAGCAGCTGGCCCCGGACCGCCCGGCCGCCGATACGGCCCGCGTGTTTGCCCTGCAGAACCTGGCCGAGCTGGTCTTCGCCAATCACCCGGTGGTGAAGCAGGCCGCGCTGCTGAGCGAAACCGCCCGCGCCCAGGTGCAGCAGGCCCGCGGCGGCTTCGACCCCAAGCTGGGCTCGGGCTTCGACCGTAAGCTCTTCGGCGGCACCGACTACTATAACAACTGGGCCAACGAGCTGAAAGTCCCCATCTGGCCCGCCGGCATCGACCTGAAAGTGGGCTACGACCGGATGGTGGGCCGCTACGTGAACCCGGAGTACCGCACCCCGCTCGACGGGCTGGCCGTGGCCGGCCTGTCGGTGCCGCTGGGCCAGGGCCTGCTCATTGACGCGCGCCGCAGCACCCTGCGCCAGGCCTGCATTATGGTAGACGCGGCCGAGGCCGACCAGGTGAAACAGATCAACGAAATCTGGCTGCAGGCCGCCAAGGACTACTGGACCTGGTACTACACCTACCAGCAGATGCGGCTGATTGAGGAAGGCGTGGAGCTGGCCGCAACGCGCTTCCGAGGCACCAGCCGCCGCGCCCTGCTCGGCGACCAGGCCCCCATCGACTCGGTGGAAGCCCAGATTACGGTGCAGGACCGGCAGGTGCAGTACGAGCAGCTGCTGGTGGAGCTGCAGAACGCCCGCCTGCTGCTCTCCAATCACCTCTGGAACCGGGACGGCCAGCCCGTGGAACTGCCCGCCTACGCCGTGCCCCAGCGCCCCCCGCTCACGCCCGTCGATACGCTGGCGCTGCGCGGGCTGCTGGACTTTGCCGACAGCCGCCACCCCACCCTGCTCAAGCTCGACGCCAAAATCCGGCAGCTGGGCGTGGAGGAGCGCTACCGCCGCGAGCTGCTGAAGCCCACCCTTAACGTGAGCGGCTACCTGCTCAGCCGCGGCGACTTTTACCGCCCCGAGGTGCCCGCCAGCTACGATTTCGGCCTGAACAACTACAAGGTGGGCGTGGATTTCGCCGTGCCGCTGTTTCTGCGCAAGGAGCGCGGCAAGCTGTGGGAAACGCGCGTGAAGGTGCAGGACGCCACCCTGGAGCAGCAAAACAGCCGCCGCAGCATCGTCACCCAGGTGTCGGCCAAATTCAATGCCCTGAAGGCCTACGAGCGGCAGCTGCTGTTGCAGGCGCAGACCATCGAAAACCAGCGCACCCTGTTGCGGGCCGAAACGCAGAAATTCGAGCTGGGCGAAAGCACCATCTTCCTCGTCAACGCCCGCGAAACCAAGCTCATCGACCTGCGGCTGAAGCAGGAAAGCCTGCGCGCCAGCTACGAGAAGACGCTGGCCGAGCTGTACTACTACGCCGGTACGCGCACGGCCAACCCGGAGGACTAGTGTCCCCTGGTCCGAACACTCAACCGGCGCCCCGAAATTGCTTCGGGGCGCCGGTTGGGCTTTGTAGCGGCTGCGTGGGCTACAGCGTCTTGCGGCGGTTGCGCTTGTAGTCCTCGAAAATCATGCTGCCCAGGCCCTTCAGCGAGCTGTAGTAGGCCTTGCCCTGGTTCGTCTCGGTGAACTCACGCACGAACTGCTGCAGGTACGGGTCCGAGGCAATCATGAAGGTGGTGATGGGAATCTTGAGGCGGCGGGCGGCGGCGGCCAGATTCAGGGTCTTGTTGACCACCTTGCGGTCCAGGCCGAACGAGTTCTTGTAGTAGCCGCCGGGTTCCTTGAGGCAGGTGGGCTTGCCGTCGGTAATCATGAAAATCTGCTTGTTGGCCGTCTTGCGCTTGCGCAGCAAATCCATGGCCAGCTCCAGGCCGGCTACCGTGTTGGTGTGGTAGGGCCCCACCTGCAGGTAGGGCAAGTCCTTCACCTCGATCTGCCAGGCATCGTTGCCGAACACGATGATGTCGAGGAAGTCCTTGGGGTACTTCTGCTTCACCAACTCGGCCAGGGCCATAGCCACTTTTTTGGCCGGCGTGATGCGGTCCTCGCCGTACAGAATCATCGAGTGCGAAATATCAATCATCAGCACCGTCGACGTCTGGGTCTTGTGCTCGGTGTCGCGCACTTCCAGGTCGCCCTCGGTAAGCAGGAAGTTGCCCTCCAGACCGTGGTTGAGCTGGGCGTTGCGCAGGCTCTCGGTCATTTCGATCTGCTCGATGGTGTCGCCGAACTGGTAGTCGCGCAGGTCGGTGGTCAGCTCGTCGCCCTGGCCCGCGTGCGGGGTGCGATGGTTGCCCTGGGTGCCGCGCTTGAGCTTGCCGAAGATTTCCTCCAGCGCCGACTTGCGGATCAGCTGCTCCGACTTGGCGGTAATCTTCAGTTCGCCCAGCTGCTGCTCGTTTTCATCGATGTAGCCCTTCTTCTTCAGGTCCTCGATGAAGTCGCCCATGCCGTACTCGTCGTCGGTCAGGCCGTACTGCTTATCCAGCTCGTTGAGCCACTGCAGGGCCTCACTCACGTCGCCGGCCGTGATGGTGACCAGCTGCATGAACAGTTTAAAAAGCGTATCGAAGCCCTTTTCGGGGTTTTCGTCGGGTACAAAGTCGCGGAAGCGGAAACCAACAGCCATAGTCAGGAGGAATGGACCAGGAAAACAACGGCCGGCCCGAGTTAGTTTTTCGTTACTCGTTTATCGTTGCTCGACAGCACTGGGCCCAGGCATAGGCGCTGGGCTGCCCGGCACGAACAACGAAAAACCAACAACGAAAAACGAACACCCATGAAAGCCATCTGGAACAACGCCGTGCTGGCGGAAAGCGACGACACGGTGCTCGTCGAAAATAACCATTATTTCCCGGCCTATTCGCTTAATAATGAATACTTTGAGGACAGCATTGCCGGCACCACCTGCCCCTGGAAAGGCCGCGCCAGCTACTACTCCCTGCGCGTCGACGGGCAGCTCAACAAGGACGCTGCCTGGTACTACGCCGACCCCAAGCCGGCGGCCGAGCACATCCGCGGCCGGGTGGCCTTCTGGAAGGGCGTACAGGTGGTGCCGTAACGGGTAAATAATGGCCGCGACGTAACCCATTTGGCCAAAAGGCGTTAGTATAGCGCACTGACAATACTGCTCCTTCTCTCCACTTCCATATTCCAACCCTCATGAAACGACTTACTGCAGTGTGGCCGCTCGGCGCCGCGCTCGTGCTGCTTGGCAGCTGCGACTCGGCCCGCAATACCACCGACACCTCCAACGGCACCGCAACCGTGGAAACGACCGTGACCACGCCCGGCGACGTAGCCTTCTCGCGCGACCTGACCCAGGGCGAGTACCGCTTTCAGATTCAGTCGAATACGCTGGACAATGGCCAGCAGCTCACCATCAAGACCCGCCGCGGCGACGCGCTGGTAACCGACCCGATCCGCCTGAACGTGAAGGGCAACGTAACCGACGCGGTAATGGGCGACCTGAACGGCAACGGCAGCCCCGAGCTCTACGTGTTTACCAGCGGCGGCTCGATGGGTATGGGTGGCGTCGAAGCCTACGAGTTCGTCGACAAGGCATTCCGCCCGATTCAGGCCATCCCCAAGCTCAGCAATGACCTGGCCGCCGGCTACAAGGGCGAAGACAAATACGAAATCCGCGGCAACCACCTGGTGCGCACCTACCCCGTGTACACCGGCACCGACGCCAGCGCCACGGCCACCGGCCAGTCGCAGACGGTGGAGTACACCCTGAACGGGCAAGGCATGCTGATGCCGATGCCGACCACGCCGGTGGTGGCGCCCCAGTCGGGCACCACGACTCCGCCCAAGCCCTAATCCAGCTTCGGCTTCGTCCCAATCAGAAAAAGCCCGCCTTGCCCAAGGCGGGCTTTTTCATGCCGCAGTGCATGCATCACCGCTACAGCTTTGGCAACGTAACCTCGCCTGCGGCCCCGCGTTAGTACCAGTACCGCTCCGCATGTACCACCGGGCTGGCCGCTCCTTGGCCCTGCCCTTCTGCTTTGCCCCATGACCACACCTCGCCACCTCCTGCTGCCCGCCACGGCGCTGGTGCTGCTCGGCAGCGGCTGCGACTCGCAGCGCACCACCTCCGAAAGCGCCGCGCCGGTTTCCACGGCTACCACGTCGCCCGCCGCTTCGGCCGTGAGCTACCAGAAAGAATTGCAGCGCGGCGACTACCGCTTTGCCGTGCAGACGCTGGGCACCGGCAGCCAGCGCCAGCTGGTGTGGCGGGCCGAGCGCCTGGGCCGTGAGCTGGCCTCCATGACCGACAATCTCGACGGCACGGTGCTCGACGCGCAGGCAACCAACCTCAATAACGACGACTACCCCGAGCTGCTGGTCTTTGTGGCCGATGCCGGCAGCGGCTCCTACGGCCGCCTGGTTGGCTACGAGTTTCTGAGCCGGGGCCGCCGTCCGCTCACGCTGCCTACGCTAGAAGGCGCCGCCGCCGAGGGCTACCTCGGCCACGATGCCTTCCGCGTCGACGGCCGCCGCATCATTCGCACCTTCCCCATCTACCGCCCCGACGACCCCAACAGCACGCCCTCGGGCGGCACGCGCACCGTGGAGTACGAGATGCCCAAAAAGGAAGGCGCCATCACCGTGGTGGGGCACCGGGATGGGGTTTAGATGGCATTGCTTAACTGCGGCGTAGCCGAATTGCTGGTCGTTCTGCCAAGCTCTTTTTTCTGCCTAAAAAGAAAAGGCCGCTCCCTGGGGAGCGGCCTTTTGCGTTGTTGCAGTTTACATCAAATCGTCAGAATGGCCAACAATTCAGTCGTGCAACACTATAATCGTTAAGCTCTTTACTCAATCCACTTAAACTTGTACTCCAGCTTGGGTACGGGCATGCGGTCGGCTACGCGGCGCAGGCGGTTGGGCAGGGCCATCACGTAGTCGCGGGCCTTTTCGGCTGGGGCGCTCAGGCCGGTAATCTTGTCTACGTTCCAGGTTTGCAGCAGGCCTTCCAGGATGTCGGTGTAGTCCTGGCTGGTGTACACGCCGAGGCGCTGGGCCGCGTCGGTGAAGTGGCCGAAGGTCTTGCCGACTTCCACGCCCAGCTCGCGCATGTAGTGGGCGGGCATGACGATTTTCTTGCGCATCATGTCCTCGAAGGCCAGCATCATCTCGCTCGGGTCCACCTCGAAGATTTTCTCCACGAAGGTCTGGTACACGCGGGCGTGGCGCACTTCGTCGCCGGCAATCATGCCGCAGAGCTTGGAGAGGGCCGCGTCGCCGGCTTTGCGGGCCAGCTGGCCCACGCGGCGGTGCGAGAGGTTGGTGGCGGCCTCCTGGTAGGAGGTGTACACGAAGGCGCGGTACGGGTCGTGGGCGGTGCCCAGGTCGAAGCCGTCGGCAATCAGGTACTGAGTGCTCATCTCGAACTCGCGCATGTTCACGCGCCCGGAGAGGTAGAGGTAGCGGTTGAGCAGGTCGCCGTGGCGGTTTTCCTCGGCCGTCCAGCCCCGGATCCACTGGGCCCAGCCGTTGTTGGGGTCGCGGTTCAGGTCGTCGAGCTGGTGAAACCAAGCTTCGTAGTTGGGCAGAGCTTCTTCGGTAATGGTGTCGCCGATGAGCACGGCCAGCAGGTCATAGCTCAGCTCTTTGGCCCGTTCGCGCAACAGCTTCACTTCGTCGAAGAAGTTGTCGAGGCGCGAGTCGGGCAGAAAATCGGACGGTTGCCAGCTGTCCTCTACTTTTTTGAGGAAAGAACCCATGTTCTCACGCAAAAAAACTTCGAGGTGCTGCAATACTTCCCCGCGGGAAGTCATGGTAGCAATCATGCGGGCTGAGGAAAAGTGGTGATGGAGGAAGAAGGACGAAGCAGTCGGGGAAAGGCCAAAAGTAGGCAATTACCGGGTGGAATGCCTGATGGACGCTTGCGCTATTTGTTCATACGAAACTCATGCAGGAAAAGCCCAACCTTGCCTGGGATAATTAGCGTGGCGGCTGCCGGTAGGTTTGGGGCAGCGGCCGGGCGGGCGGCAGCGGCGCCGGGCCGAGCCAGCGTACGTCGGAGCGGCGTGCCAGGCGCCGCAGGGCCTCGGGCTGGACGCGGGAGCCGGTGAGCTGCTGACGCAGCTGGGGCTGCGAGGGGTCGAGCGTGGGCCAGCCGGTGAGCAGCAGCCAGGGTGGGCCGTCGGCGGGCACCACCTGCCGAAAGGGTGAAAGGGACTTGAACGCAGCTTCCAGGCCGACTCCGACGATTACGCGCGCCCTTTCAGGCGGCCGCCTTAGCTGGCTACGCAGCAGCGCCAGGTTCCGACGTTCTTCCTCATGTAATACCTGCCGGCGGTGCATCACCTTGTACCCGTACGCACTGACCAGCAACGCCAGTACGGGCAAAACAAGGCGCCGTTTCCAGGCGGGCAGGCGCCAGGGCTGGGCCGCCATCAGGGCCAGTTGCGTCAGCACGCCCAGCGTGAGCAGCGGGCCGGCCAGGCGCGGCGGCAGCTTCAGGCCCAGCTGCAGCCCCAGCAACAGCAGCACCAGCCCCAGCAGGTACAGCTGCGACCAACGGCGCCGAGCGGCGGGCTGGTCCAGGCCCAGCAGAAGCAGCAAAGCACTGAGGGCCAGCAGCGGAAAATAGTCACGCGCCAGCTGAACAGCGGCGGGCAGCAGCCCGGCCAGCCGCTCGGCGACAAAGCGCGGATTGGGCCGGTACGCCCGCTGAAAAAACGCCTCGTTTACCAGCGTCGAGTCGCCAAACGCCCACTGCTCTACGGCCTGCACGCCCAGGCTGTCGGCGCGGGTGCGGGGGGCGGGCACGCGCCAGCCGTAGTCCAGCACTTCCGACTTGAGCACGTCGAGGCGGCGGTAGCGGGCGGCTTGGGGCGTGCGGGTGAGCTGCACCAGCAGGCCCAGCAGCAGGGCCACGGCAGCGGCGCCGGCCACCACGCGCCAGGCGCCGGGGCGGCCCAGCCCCCACGCGACTGGGGCCACTACGACGGCTCCCAGCACGGCGGCGCTGGGGCGGATGGCCCAGGCGGCGGCGAAAAGCAGTAAGCCCAGCAGCAGAGCCGGGCGGCTTCGGGGGCCGCCCGGCTGCTGCGCCGCCCACAGCACGGCCGCGCCGCCCAGCAGCAGCGGCACCCGCACGTAGTTGAACCACTGCGCGTGCTCCAGGCCGGCCAGCAAGAGAAACCCAGCCAGCAGGCCGGCGCGCTGCGCGGGACTGGTGTGCGGGGCCAGCAGCCGTTCCAGCACGGCCGTCAGCAGCACCAGGGCCAGCGTGAGCAGGCCGTAGAGCACCAGGCCGTACCAGGGCAGCCCGGGCCAGGTTTGGTAGAGCCGGGCCAGCAGCCAGGCCCAGCCGTGGAAGTAGAGGTGCAGATTGGTGACCGGGGCCGCGGTCGTGCGCCCGCGCAGCAGCAAGGTGATGCTGAAGTCGTCGTTGGTTTCGTAGTGGCTGCCGAGCACGGTGGCCGTCAGCAGCACCAGCAGCACCGGCAGGCCGACGACGCGCCCCCAATAGCCCAGCCCCGAAGCGTGCGTCATAGCCGGCAAAATACGCGAATCGGGCGCGGGCCGCGCGGCCGGCCGGATTCTTTCCCGATTTTCGCCGCCGTGAATCCTTCCGCGCGCCTGCTCCGCCTGCTGCCGACCCTCACGCTGGGGCTGGTCACGCTCGTCACCCTCGCCTACTTCGTCGGCGCGCACGAGGGCCTCTACGCCCTCGACGACTATTACTACGCCCGCTACGCCCACCAGCTGCTCACCGGCACCTTCCATCTCGGGCCCGATCCGCTCCGCCAGCTGCACGACCCGCTGCACGAGCGGTGGCTGATTTTCGGGCCGGTGGCGGGGCTCTACGCCCTGCTGGGCATCAACATCTGGAGCACCACGCTCTGGCCGCTGCTGGCCACGCTGGCCTGCCTGGGTTTGATCTGGGCCGCGTACCGCCGACGGCAGCCGCTGGTGGCCAGCGGGGCGCTGGTGCTGCTGGGCCTGCACTACTTCAGCCTGAACCTGACCACCTACCTCTACCCCGACAACGTGAACATGCTGGCCTGCCTGGGGGCGGCGCTGGCGCTGCTGCGCGGGCGGCGGGCGGCGGGGCGGGCGGCCGTGGGCTGGGGCGTGGCCTTTGCCGGGCTGAACATGGCCGCGCTGCTGTGCAAGGAAACCGTGGTCTTCTACGCGCCCTTCTACCTGGCCCTGCTCCTGCTCGACGCCCGGCGGGGTCGTCTGCGCTTTTGGCTGGTCGCGGCCGGGGCGGGCGCGCTGCTGCTGGGCGCCTACCTGGCCTTCTACCAGTGGCAGACCGCCGACGCACTGTACCGGCTGCACCTCATCGAGCACACCAACGAGGTGCTGGCCGAGGGCAACTACCTGGCCGGCAACCACGCCGCGCTGCTGCACCGGCTCACCCTGGCGCCGTCGCAGGTGCTGCTGGGCAGCGGGTTGGGGCTGGCCGTGCTGCTGGCCGTGGGGTCAGCATTTCCGCTGCGCGCCGAGTCGGCACCTTTTCCAGCAGCCGAGTCTGGCTCCGATGACCGGCGCTTCTGGCTGGGCCTCGCGTTGAGCACCCTGGCCGTTTACTGGCTGGGTAGCACTTCACTCACGTCCTACAACCCCATCAGCCTGGTGCCCCGCATGCTCACGCCGCTGCTGCCGCCGCTGTGCCTGGCCGCCGCGTTCGGGCTGGCCGATGCCCTGCAGAGCGGCCGGCGGCTGGGGCTGTACGCGGTCGGCCTGGTGCTGCTGGCCGCCCTCGACCGGGGCAGCGCCGCCGTGCTGTACGCCGGCTGCGCCGCAGTGCTGGCGGGGCTGAGCCTGCCCTTGCTCCGGCACCCGCTACGCCCCGAGCGGCCCGGCCACTACGCAGCCCTGGGGATACTCGGGCTGGCGACCGTGCTGGCGCTGCGCCCCGCCTACCTGCTGCTGAAGCCCAGCGTATCGGGGCACTTTCCGCAGGCCCGCGTCATCGAGAAAGCGCTGCAGCCGCCCCGCCGCGGGGTGGTGTTCGTCGACGATTACCTGATCGGAAACTACGACTTTTATTACCGCTTTCGAATGCCGGCCGGGCTGCGCTTCCGCCGCTACTGGGCCCGCGACTCGGTGCAGCTGGCGCCCGGCGAAACCGCCTGGCTGCTGCTCAACCACGCCACCCTCCGCAACCCCGAGCTGACCCGCAAGCTGCTGCGCTACTCCCCCGACAGCGTGCTCAGCTGGTACCCGCGCCGCCGCTTGCTCCTGCAGGATGGCCCGGTGGAGCTGTACCAGATCAAGTGACGCTGGCCTAGGCTAGATGCAGGCTTTGCCAAGCAATTCAGCTTAAAGCTGGCGCCTATTCACATTAGCTAATACTTGATATAAGTAACTTATTTCCAGTGCACATATCCGCAACCATTTTCATCATCACTTAAGCAAACGCGCCGCCACTCCCAGGGCGTAGTCCAGCGGGCGAAGCGGGCCGGTTTGGCGCAGCAGGGCGTACAGCCGGCGAGCTTCAGGGCCACGGCGGAAGCGCACGGCCTGGCGCAGCTCCCAGCGCAGGCGCACGGCCAGGGCGGCCCGCTCGGCAGGGGTGCGGCACATGGCCAGGGCCTTTTCGCAGACGCGGATGGTGGAGGCCACGTACGGGTCGCCGGGGCGGTAGGCCTTGCGCGACATGGACTGCGGGTGCAGGCGCTTCTGGGTCAGCACCTCGTCCTGGAAGCCGAAGTCCCAGTCGCGGGCGGCGCGCACCCACAGGTCGAAGTCCTCGTAGGCCAGCGTCTCGTCGTAGCCGCCGAGGGCGTCGAGCATGGAGCGCCGGAACAGCATAGTGGGCGTGCTGATGAAGTAGCGGCTGAGCACGTCGGCGAAGACCTGGCCGGCGGCGGGGCGCGGGTGCACCGGCCGGCCGGCTTCGTCGCGGCGGAAGTGAAAGCGCACGTGCTGGCCCTGCTCGTCAATCAGGTCGCAGTCGTGGTAGGCCACGCCGCAGCGCGGGCCCTCGGCCTGCATGAAGGCCACCTGCCGGGCCACGCGCTCGGGCAGCAGCACGTCGTCGGTGGCGAAGTCGATGACAAACTCGCCCCGGCTGCGGCGCAGGGCCTGGTTGAAGGCGCGGCAGTTGCCCACGTTGTCGGGCAGCAGCAGCAGGTGCCAGGCCGGAAAGCGGGCGGCGTACTCCTGCAGCAGCGCCGGACTGCCGTCGGTGCTGGCGTCGTCGACCAGCCACACCTCCAGGTTAGGGTAGGTCTGGGACGCAATTGAATCGAGGGCGGCGGCCAGGAAGCGGGCGTGGTTGTGGCACAGCGCCACGATGGTAACGAGGGGGCGCGGCTGAGCAGGCGAAGCAGAGGCGGTGGCAGACGATTGATCCGGCATCATGAGACTGAAAGCATAAGCGGCTCCAGCCGATACTCATCCGGAGCTTAGGAGCCTGATTCCGCGGCCGACCTGGTGGCGGCTTCAGCGGCGAAAATAGGCCCGAAAGTACAGCCCGCAGGCCAGCAGTACCATGCCGAAGCGCGCCGCGTGGGCCAGCGGGGCTCCGTAGAGGCCGTAGCGCGGCAGCAGCAGGGCCAGCAGCCCGGCGTAGAGGGCCGCCGAGGCCAGCTGCACTGCCACGTAGCGCCCAGCCCGGGCCTCAGCCACGAGCAGGTAGAGCAGCGTCCAGCTCAGAAACTTGGCCCAGTCGCCGAGCAACTGCGGGCCCAGCAGGGTACGGGCGGCGGCGAAGCGGGCGTCGAAGAGCAGGGGCAGCAGCCAGTCGCGCAAGAGCCAGAGGCAGGCCAGGCCCAGGGCCAGCAACCCGGCCAGCAGCCCGAACACGGCCCGCACGTAGGCGCGGCGAGCGGCCGGCTGCCCGGCCAGGGCCGCCAGCCGGGGATAGAACACGGCCCCCATCACCGCCGAAAACACCATGGTGTAGTTGTCCGAGAGCTTGGCCACGGCCTGCCACAGGCCCGTCTGCGTCAGGCTGAAGCGACTGATGAGCAGGTCGCGCACGGCAAAGTCGACGGCCTTGCTGCACACCAGCACGCTCAGGGCCATCAGCAGGAAGCGGCCCAGGCCCAGCAGCGCCGGGCGGCTCAGGCGGGGGCGTACCGAGGTCAGCAGCCCGGCGCGGGCGCACACCCAGGCAGTGGGCAGCACCGTCAGTCCCTGGGCCAGCAGGTAGGCCAGCAGCACCCGCGGCACGGGCCAATGCAAAGCCAGCGCGCCGGCCACCGCCAGCGGCCCGAGCAAACTCAGCAGCACCGTCAGGGCCACATAGGCGCGTAGGCGCTGGGCGGCCAGCAGCACGGCGGCCAGGTAGGCATGAGCGGTGAGCAGGGTGATGCCCGCCACCACGCCCAGCACCCAGCCCGCCGTGGGCCGGAACGCGGCCAGCAGCGGCCCGCGCAGCACCGGCAACGCCAGGAAGCCCAGCAGCAGCACGGCCGCGTTCAGCACCACGCCGCTGCCGAACCACAGCCGCCAGCCCGCCGAGCCCGGCCGCCGCGGCGCCAGGAACTTCACGATGCCCACGTGCACCCCGTCGTTGGGCAGGGTGGTGAGCAGGGCCATCAGGTTCTGAAAGTGCGCCAGCAGGGTGAGGCCGCCGGGCCCGCCAAACACGGCCAGCAGCTTGTTCAGGGCCAGCGCCCCGCCCGCCCGCGCCAGCACCGACACGCCCGAGCCCAAGGAGCCGCGCACGAAGCGCGCCAGCCCGGCCGGCGCCGGCGCGGCGGGCAGGGTTTCGGTGGCATCGTCTTCGGCGGCGGGCAGGCTCATGGCAACGGGCTGGGGCGGCGCAAGGTACGCGCTGACGGGTAGGCCTTAGTTGAAATAAGCCACGGCCTGCAGGCTGAGCGCGTTCAGCCGCCCGGCCAGCACGCCCTGCGCGGTGTAGAGGTATTGCCCGCCGTCGTTGGCTTCGTAGAGCAGCAGGGCGTCAGGCCGGGCCAGGCGCGTGGGCCGCAAGCCGTGGTAGTAAAGCAGGTTCAGCCCCACCCGCTGCCGCACCACCACGCCGATACCGCCTTCCAGCCCCAGCTGCCAGTGCAGGCCCACGCCGTCGAGGCCGATGCTCAGCAGGGAGGGCGTGCGGCTATTCGGCACCAGCCGCGGGGGCTCCACGGCCGTTTGAGTGAGGCCCGACACCACCCGCCCCAGCAGGTGCGGCTGCAGGCTACCGGGTCGGCCAAAGCGCCACCGCAGCCCCAGCGGCAGCTGCACCGTGCCGCCCACTACGCGCCCGTTGATGTACGTCTGGTTGGGCGGTTGCCCCAGCGTCAGCTGGTATTCGTGGCGCAGGCGCCAGTAGCGCGGCTCTATTTCCAGGGTGAGGCGGTCGGTCAGCTCGCCGCTGATCTGCAGCCCCAGGTGGTAGGTGGCCGTAGCCGCCGGGCCCGAGCCGTAGCCGGGATTCACCCCCGCGCTGCCGTCGAGCGGCCTGAACGTCAGCTCCACCCGATCCGTGAAGCCGCTGCGGGCGGCGGCGGCCGTCAGCCCCAGATGCCAGGCGCGCTGCGCCACGGCGGTAAGCGGTAGTGCGGTCAGGCACACAGCCAGTGGGAATAGCAGTCGATGCATAACAACTGTAGTGAATAGGGATTCAACGCCTAAGTGGCTAACGAAGCTGCGGCCAGCCCCATTGTCTACTTGCCGACGGCCTCTTCAGCCGCGCCGCGTGAGCGTGAGCTTGAGGCTGGGCACGCCGCCGAGGTGACGCTTGAAGCGCAGCAACGACTCGTTCTGGCCCTCGGGCAAAGTGGAAGTGCCCAGGTCGAGCAGGCGCAGGCCGCTGGCCAGGCCGAAGGCGTGCAGACCGGCGTTAAGCAGCACCACCGGGCTGAACGCGTTGTAGCGCAACGGGCTGGCGGGGTAAAAATTGTAGAGCACGCCGCGGCCGGCCAGCACGGCCACCGTCAGGGCGGCCCAGTCGCCGGCCGCGTCGCGCACCGAAAACAGCAGGTAGTCGCGTGGGAAGTCGCGGAACAGGGCCGTGAGCTGTGCCTCGCTCAGCGACAGGGCCTGCCCCTTCTCCTCGCGGCAGCGGCGCAGAAACTCGTAGGCCAGCGGCAGCAGCAAGGGCGGCTCCTGCTCGAAGCGGAAGCCGTGGCGCTGGCACTTGTGCAGCCGCCGCCGCTCCGAAGGATGCAGCCGCGCCTCGTAGGGCTGATCCAGCGGCAGGTAGGTATCGATTTCGGCCAGCTCGACCCAGTAGCCCAGGCGCTCCAACGCGGCCACCAGCGCGCCGCTGGTTGGCTCGTAGGCGAAGGGCGGCAGGCGAAGCTGCCACGCGAGGCAGCCCTGGGCGGCCAGCGTTTCATGCACCGCGCGCAGCCACTCCTCAAGCACCGGCGCGGGCAGCTCGGCCGTGAGCAACTGGGGGTAGCTGAACGGGGCCGCGGGGCTGCTGCCGGCCAGGCCGTCGGGCTGCCGAAAAATGGGCCACCAGGCCACGGTCTGGGCCGCGTGCTGGTCTTCGAGCAGGGCTACGGCCAGCGGGGGCACTGCGGCGCGCAGCTGGGCGGGCTGCTGGTAGAGGTACAGCTCGGCGGCCAGCGGCAGCGGGGGTGCGGCGGCGTCCGTCAGCCAGCGCAGCCGGTAACGCCCCTGCCCGGCCGGCAGCTCGGGCGGCGCGGCCAGGAAGGTGGAAGGAGCAACGGGAGGCGAAAAACCGGGCACGGACAAAGCAACGAAGCGCCGAAAGTACGTGAAAATCGGCCGTACCGGTTGTTGGACGTCGTTTCCGGGGCACTTCCTGCCGGCCCGGCCGCACATTTTTGGCCGCGTCTGCGTAGCATTACCAGCCGCCCGCTCCTGGGCCGATTACCCCGCGTTTGTTCATGCCCGACTTTGCACCGGAAACCCGCGCCGCCGCACCGGCCGATTCCGCTCCTGAGCTATCCTCTCCGCCCCCCACCGCCGAAGAGGCGGCCGCCACCAGCGTTTCCGACCGCGACGCCACCCGCCAGGCCCGCCTGCAGGGCGTGGGCGCCCGCCCCGGTACGCTCAGCCCCCGCGCCGGCTCGCTCGCGCCCCGGCTGTTCATCTTCAGCTACGACGACAACGGCTACGCCGAGCACGAGTGCGAAGACTACGCCGAGCTGATGCACCGCTTCCGCACCCACCCCGAGCGCCGCCACTGGATCGACGTGCGCGGCTACGGCGACGTGGCCCTGATGCAGCGCATCATGGAGGATTTCGACCTGCACCCGCTGCAGATGGAGGACGTGCTGGGCGACTACCAGCGGGCCAAGGTGGAAGTATTCGGCGACAACCGCCTGTTCCTCGTCTCGCGCATGACGGAGTTTACCGAGCAGCTCGAAATCGACGACGACCAGCTCAGCATCTTCACCGGCCCCAACTACGTCCTCTCCTTCCAGGACGACTACGAGGACTGCCTCGACACGGTGCGGCAGCGCATCCGCTCGGGTTTCAGCCAGATCAAGCAGCGCCCGCCGCTGTACCTGGCCTACGCCCTCACCGACGTAGTGCTCGACCACTACTACCCCACCATGGCCGCCATCGGCGACTACATCGAGGACCTGGAAAACGCCATCATCCGCGGGCGGCCCACCAAGCGGCTGCTGGCGCGCATCCTGCAGATCAAGAAGGACATCGTGCGCTTCCGCCGGCTGGTGTACCCCGAGCGGGAGAAGATTGCCGAGCTGCTGCGCATGCACGACGAGGTGGTGCCTGAGGAAATCAAGGTGTTCTTCCGCGACTGTTACGACCACGCCATCCAGGCCCTCGACCTGACCGAAAGCTACCGCGAATCGGTGTCGAGCCTGATCGACCTGTACATGTCGGACCAGAGCAACCGCATGAACGAGGTGATGAAAGTGCTGACCATGATCAGCGCCGTGTTCATCCCGCTCAGCTTCATTGCCGGCGTCTACGGCATGAACTTCTCCCGCGAGAATCCGCAAGGCGGCGTGAACCACCTGAACATGCCGGAGCTATATAACCCCATCGGCTACCCCACGGTGCTCATCTTTATGGGCGTCGTCGCCATCGGGATGTTGGTGTATTTCTACCGCAAGGGATGGTTTAGCAATTGATGACTAACAGTTTATTTACTAAAACCATAAAACCCTCCCTACAGCCGCACCGGCAGCGCTTCGCCCAGCGCCGCCTGCACCTGCCGCACGCGCTCATCCACCGAGCCCGTCAGCAGCTGGTACGGGATGCCGAGCACGTCCAGCAGCATGAGCTGGGTGTGCTGCTGCAGCGGCTGCTGCGCGGCCGGGGCGCGGGTGCCGTCCTGCTCGAAAGGGAAGTCGGGGGCGCAGACGAAGGTGTGGGCATAACGGGTGCGGCACTCGGCGGCCAGCGCGTGCAGCGCCGCCTCGGCCCGGCCGAAATAGGCGTAGCTGTACCAGAGCGTCGTCACGGCGTTGGTGTCGCTCAGAAGCCAGTGCCGGGCCCGCGGCAGGGCCTGGTCTTCGAGGGCGCGGTGCTGCCGGGCAATGCGCAGCAGGTCGGCGTAAGCCAGCTGCCCACCTTGCTCCTCCCAGAGCGTGCGGCCGTATTCGGCCACCCAGGCCGTGCCCAAGTGCTGGCCCAGCGCCGCCGTCAGCCTCGACTTGCCGGTGCTTTCGGCGCCGAGGAGCGCCACCCGCTGCACGTAGTCGGCGGAGCGGAAATGAGCCTGCACCACCGGGTGCAGCCACTCGGGCTGCCCGTACACATCGGCCCGCAGCGCCGTGCCCGACACCGGCCGCAGGCGCCGCTCCTGGTCGACCAGCACGTGAGCCGCGCCGAGGTGGGCAGCGAAGCCCGCGCCGTAGGCTTCGCTGGTGAATACTACGTCGATGCGCAAGTTCAGCTCAAGCAGCAGTTGACGCACAAACTCCCGGTGCGCGAAGTCCGGCGCATCGTTGGGCGGCAGCTGCGGGTAGTCCGGTTTGGTCAGCGCCCGCACGTGCAGGCGGCAGTCGCCGATACTCATCCCATAGATCTGCCGCAGCCACTCGGCGCGCACCGGAGCCGGCAGGCGCGCCAGGTCGGGCTCGGAGTACACCCACACGTGCAGCTCCGCGACCTGCCCTGCCGCCGCTTCGATGAGCAGCTGATGCCCGCGGTGCAGCGGAGCGAACTTGCCCACCACGAGGCCGGTCCGATGCGTTGGCTGATTGGTCATTCCCGAACGGGTTTCCAGCCGGCTAATCCATCTTGAGCGTGAGCCGGCGCAGCTCGGTGCCGACCACCCGAAACAGCTGGTAGGTGCCGGCCGAGGCGTCGTAGCTCAGGCCCACGGTGGGCGCCGTGCTATCGAAGGGCTGCCCGCCGATGAGGCGGCCGCGGGCGTCGTAGAGGTAGGCCTTGCCGGGGCCGGTTTCGGTGACGACCAGCACGCGCCGGCCGTTGCCGAAATCAAACAGCTGCGCAGGCTTCTCGGCCGAGGTGAGGAAGGTCTGCTCCACCAAGCGGCGGCCGGCGGCATCGAGCACGGTGAGGTGGCCCAGTCCGTCGTCACGCACGATGACGTAGCCCCGGCCGGCCGGATCGGCCACGAGGCGAAACACGCTGTTGCGGCTCCAGGTGGCGAGGCGCCGGCGCGGGCTGATTTCGCCGCTGAGCGTGAAGGTGAGCAGCTCGCCGTGTTGGTTGACCACCGTCAGGCGGGTGCGGCGCAGCGTGGGGCCGGCTTCCACGAAGGCGCTGGTGTGCAGGCGCGCCCCCAGGCTGATGGGGAAGCCCGGCAGGGTATTGCCCAGCGCGTCGTAGGCGAAGATGTAGCCGTTTTCGAGCAGGCACACCACCACGTCGCGGCCGCCCACGCGCAGCAACTGGGGCGGCGCGGCCAGGGCAAAGTCCAGCCGCTTGGGCTGCCAGCCGGCCGGGGCGTTGCCACGGGCATCGAAGAGGAAGACGTTGGCGTAGCGGTCGGCCACCAGCAGGCGGGCGGGCTGGTTATCGGCTGGCGGAACGCTGCTCAGCGAGGCGGCCTGCACGGTATCGGGCAGGTTTAGCGGGAAGTTGCGGGCGGGCCGGCCGCGCTCATCGAGCAAGTGTATGCGGTTGGCCGTCAGCAGCAGCAGACCCGCCCGCCGGCCGAACGCCCCGGGTAGCACACTAGGCGGCACCACCAGCGGCCCGCCCAGCGAGTCGGACCAGCCCACGGTGTTGTCGGCCGTGACGTAGTGCACGGCGCCGCGGCAGTCCTGCACCAGCACCGGCGCGGTGCGGCCCGGGGCGGCCGGCAGCAGCACCGGGCCCAGCGGGGCCAGGCCCGCCTGAAAAGTCAGGCTGCTGCCCACGCCGCCGGCCGTTTGGGGGCCCGCCACGGCCGGCCCTACCGGCGGGTGGCGCAGCACCAGCTGGGTATAGTACTGCCCGCTGTCGGCCGGGGCGTACTGCAGGGCCACCTGCGGAAAGCGCTGCAACAGCGCTTCGTTGCGCAGCAGGCCGGCGCGGCGCTCCTCTATTAGGGCCCGCAGCAGCATATTCCAGCTGTTGCGCGTGTCGAGCATCACGCTCAGCTCGGCCACGGGCGTGGTTTCCTCCAGCAACGCTACTTGTGAGGGCGTGCGGGTCCAGGTCTGGCCGGCGGCTACGTCGGTGAGGTAGGTGCGCAGGGCCGCGGCGTCGTCGGCCAGCACCAGGTAGTCGCCGACGAGGGCGGTGGCGCTGCCCACCGAGGCCGCGACGGGCGCAAACAGCGGCCCAAGCAGGCGCTCGGGTAGGCGCGGCACGCCGTTTTGGTACAGTTGGTAGGGCCCGAACCGCTCGAAGCTGGGGCTGGTGCCGGTGCGGCGGCGCAGCCGCCCCAGCCACTGGGCGGTGCGGGCGGCGTTGCGGGTGCGCACCAGGGCTAGGCGGCCCGGCAGCGCCCGCGGCGAGGGCGTGGCCAGGTAGCACAGCGCGGCTTCGTCGTCGAGGGTGGCGGCCAGGCTGTCGACCAGCGGGCGGGCCAGGGTATCGGCGGCGGTGGCGGGGCGCAGGGCGGCGGTGGCGGCGTGCAGGTGCACCAGGGCGGCGGTGCGGGTGCTGAGCACCTCGGCCATGCGCAGGCGGCCGGCCCGCTGCCCCCGCAGGCGCTGGTGCAGGCTGCCGGCGGCCGTTTCGGCGTTGGTGAAGCCGTTGAAGAGCACGCGGTTGCCGGTCAGCTTCATTTCCAGCAGGCTCTTGCTGCCGATGCTGGCCAGGTACTCAAAATCGGGTCGCAGCTCGGGCCGGAAAAACACGCCCAGAAACGGCGGCAGCTGGCGGTAGTTGATGAGCAGGGCCGCGTCTACGTCTTTGAGCTGCAGGTAGTCGGTTTCCCCAAACTCCGCCGCAATGGACGGCTGCTGCGGGTATTCGGTGCGCTGCAGCACGGCCTCCACCAGGCCCGAATTAGCACTGATGATGAGCGTATTGCGGTAGTTCACGTAGGTCATCCCGAGGCCGTTGCGGCGCTGGGTGACGGTGATGAGCTGGTTGCCGTGGTAGTCGCGGGTGCTCACCTGGTAGCGGGCGTCGCGGCCCAGGCTTTCCACAAGGGTGCGAATCTGGCGGTGCTCCCGCACGCTGCTCACCGGCACCTGAAACAACAGATCGAAGCTGCGCGGGCCGGTGACGTGCAGCGAGGTCAGCACCGTTTTGCGGCCCAGGAAGTCGAGCACCGAGCCCTTGGTGCTGCCCAGGCTGTCGGCCAGCACCACCTGCTCTTCCACCTGCTGAAAGTAGCGCAGGGAGGCCAGGTTGTCCCAGAGCTGCGTTTCCTTCAGCCGGCGCACCAGCGTGGGATGGTCGCGGGTGGCAATGACCAGGGCCGCGTCCTCGGGCACCAGCGCCCAGGGGTCGACGGGCGTGCGGGCCACCACGCGGCGGTAGTACACGTACGACGCCAGCGCCATGAGCAGCAGCAAACCCGAAAGCAGGACCAGTAAGCGGTTCGACATGCAGCGGCGGCGAGGCGGGGTGGAAAGGCGGCAAAGGTAGCTATTCGGACCGGTGGCCGAACAGGTTGCCGAATTGGCCGCTTCGTTGCCCCCGCCAGGCCGTCATGTCGAGCGAAGTCGAGACATCTCGCTTGGTAGTAATTTCAATCGTCAGAAAATTACTTGTGGAAGTCAGCACGCGAGATGTCTCGACTTCGCTCGACATGACGTTACTGCTACCTGCTACCGCCTTCCGAATCCAACCACCCGTAGCATCCGGCCCGCCGATTCCGTACCTTCCGCACCGTATGCCGCGCTTCTCCCGCCCGTTGTTGCCCGCTGCTTCCCTCCTGCTGCTCGCGGCCCTGCCCGCCTGCTTTGATTTGCGCACGCCGGAGCCCGCCAACGCGTCGAGCGAGTGGGTATCGCCCACCAGCATCGATTTGCTGCTCACCAACTTCGCCACGGCGGTGCAGCGGCTCAACGCGGCCAACTACGAGCGGTGCTTCGTGCCCCGCGGCTACCGCTTCTACCCCGATCCGGCCGCGGCGGGCTCCACCAACGCGGCCCTGTTTGCCAACTGGGGCCTGCGCGAAGAGCTGGACTACTTCAACCGCCTGCGGCAGCGCACGCCCGCTGCGGCCCAGAACCAGCTGCTACTCTCGGCCCGCCGCGACCAGATTTACGGGCCCGACTCGGCCGAGGTATCGGCCCAGTACCTGCTCACCCTCAGCCAGACCGATACGGCCTTTCACTACCGCACCATGACGGGCAACATTCGCCTGCTGCTGCGCCGCCGCAACAACGAGTGGCAGATTTCGGCCTGGCGCGACCTGGCCACCGGCAGCCAGCCGGTGTGGACGGAAGCCAAAAAATACTTCATCCGCAACTGACGGGCTGCCAACAAAAGCATGGTCCCGGCGTTTGGCTGCGCCGCGGCCCCAGCTCGGCTGATAGAATATAGCCCGGAGCTATTGCACCTTGCCGGGCCGCGCCGTAGCTTGCACCGAACCGTATGCCCCGGATGATGAACCGTTTGCCCCTGTTTCGCTTGCCTGCCCGCCCGGTGCCGACTCGCCTGGGGCGCTGGGCCCCGCTGGGCGCAGCCGTGGCCCTGGCCGCCTGCAACCCCTTCGCCCCCGGCCTCGACGACGAAAGCATCAACCCCAACCAGCTGCTGGGCAACCCCGTGACGGTGCGCGGCTTTTTCGACCGATTCCGGGCCTCCTACCAGCTGCGCGACTCCACGCTCTACGGGCAGCTGGTCAACCGCAAGTTCACCTTCACCTACCGCGACTTCGCCGCCAACGCCGACCGCAGCTGGAACCGCGACGTGGACGTGAATGCCACCTACAAGCTGTTTCGGGCCGCCCGCTCGGCCAACTTGCAGTGGACGCAGTACCTGCCCACCACCGACACCATGTACTCCGATACGCTGGTGTTCGTGGAGCGGGCCTTCTCGCTGAGCATCGAGCAGCGCGACAACCAGCGCTTCGACGGCACCGGCACGGCCCGCCTGGAGCTGGTGCGCAAAAACCGCTCGGAGCCCTGGCGCATGCGCCGCTGGTACGACCGCAGCGAGTTTTAATCACGGATTGCAGCCGTGCTGGCTCGCGTCTTTCCCAAGGATTTTCCGGAATTGGGAGCCAACCGACCGCGTCCGACTTTTACTTGCAGCGGATTTTTCAGTGGCCTGCCCTTTCGGCGGGCCTTTTTGTTGGGGTCGATGCGGGGCAAACGTCTATCTTCCGGCCCTCATTCCTCACTCCCTCCTCCGCATGAGCGAACCACAAGGCCACTTTCAGCGCGCCATCGGGCTGTTCGACGCCATTATGATTGTGACCGGCAGCATGATTGGCTCCGGTATTTTTATTGTCTCGGCCGACATCGGCCGGCAGGTGGGCGGCGCGGGCTGGCTGCTGGTGGTGTGGCTGCTGACGGGCGTCATTACGCTGGCCGGGGCGGTGAGCTACGGCGAGCTGGCCTCCATGTTCCCCAAGGTGGGCGGGCAGTACGTGTACCTGCGCGAGGCCTTCGGCAAGCTGGTGGCGTTCCTGTACGGCTGGACGCTGTTCCTCGTCATTCAGACCGGCGTAATTGCGGCCGTGGCCGTGGCCTTTGCCAAGTTCACCGGCGTGCTCGTGCCCTGGTTCAGCGTCAACAACGTGCTGTTTTCCCTGGGGCCGTTTCCCTTTTCCTCGGTGCAGCTGCTGGCCATCATCCTGATTATCGGCATCACGGCCATCAACGCCCGCGGGGTGCGCGCCGGCAAGCTGATTCAGAACGTGCTGAGCTCGACCAAGCTGGTGGCCCTGGCCCTGCTCATCGTCGGCGGCCTGCTGCTGGGGCTGAACGCCGAAGCCGTGCAGGCCAACTTCCACGACATGTGGCGCACCGTGAGCTACCCTGCCCCCGGCACCACCGCCCTGCCCATGCCCCTAACCCTGAGCGGCCTAGTCGTGGCCATCGGCATGGCCATGACCGGCTCGCTGTTTTCCTCTGACTCCTGGAACAACATCGGCTTCGCGGGCGAGGAAATCGTGAATCCGGAGCGCACCCTGGTCCGCAGCATGGCCATTGGCACGGCCATCGTCACGGCCCTCTACATCCTCTCCAACGTGGTGTACCTGCTGGTGCTGCCCCTGCACGGCTCGCCCGACGCCACCACCCTGGCCGGCCGCGGCATCATGTACGCCACCGACGACCGGGTGGCCACCGCCGTAGCCGAGCACGTGCTCGGGCCGGTGGGCGCCGTGGTGCTGGCGGTGCTCATCATGCTCAGCACCTTCGGGGCCAACAACGGCATCATCCTGGCCGGGGCCCGCGCCTACTTCGCCATGGCCAAGGACGGGCTGTTCTTCCCCGGCCTGGCTCGGCTGAACGCGGCCGGCGTGCCCAACCGGGCGCTGTGGGCCCAGTGCCTGTGGGCCTGCCAGCTCTGCCTGAGCGGCTCCTACGGCCAGCTGCTCAACTACGTGATGTTCTCGGTGATTCTGTTCTACGTCGTCACCATCATCGGCATCTTCGTGCTGCGCCGCACCCGCCCCGACGCCCCGCGCCCTTACCGCGCCTGGGGCTACCCGGTGCTGCCGGCCATCTACGTGCTGCTGGCCTCGGCCTTCTGCCTGATTCTGCTGTTTGCCCCCGGCACGGCCGAGTTTTCGTGGCGCGGGCTGGTGCTGGTGGCCCTGGGGGTGCCGGTGTACTTCCTGTTCCGTAACCGCTTTGCCGGTAACGTGCCGCCGCAGTCCTGAGGCACCGACGACCAGCAGTGAAAAAGCAACGGCCGCTTTCCCACGAGGAAAGCGGCCGTTTGCGTTGAGCCGAAAAACGGGCCGGCGACTAGCGCCGACGGCGCTTGCCGTTTTCGCTCGGCAGCAGGGTCACGTTGTTGGCCTGGCCGCTGCGTACGCGCATTTCCTGGTCCTGGTAGCCGCCGTAGCCGTACACCACGCTGGCTTCGCCGGCGGGCGTTTCCACGGTATAGTTGCCGTTCTGGTCGGTGCTGGCAATCTTGTTGGTGCCCTTCACGAACACGGTGGCGCCGGCCATGGGCTTGCCGTTTTCGTCGAGGATGCGGCCGCTGAGCGTGGCCGTGCGCGGGGCTTCTTCCACCACCGGCGCGGCAGCGGCCACGGGCTCGGCGGCGGGAGCCGCCGGCTCGGGTGCGGCCGTGGCAGCGGGGGCGCTGGCGGCCGGAGCTGCCGTGGCTTTAGCCGAAGCAGCTGGTTTGATGGGGGCGGCCGTGGTTTTGGCGGCGGCAGCGGCGGTGGGGGCGGCGGTTTCGGCTGGCGCGGCTTCTTCTTCTGCGGCGCTGCGCGAGCCTACGACGCTGGCGCCGATCAGCTCAAAGCTGGGCATCTGCCCGTTGGCAATACGCTCGCGGTTGGCGGCCGGGCCGAAGGCCAGGGCAGCGCCCAGCAGCAGCACTACGCCGCCGGCCAGCAGGCCAAGCTTGCGGTTGCCCGAGTCAAGGGACGATTCGTCGGCCTCAACCGGCTCTTCGGTAACGGATTGGTAGTTGTCGCTCATCGGCGGTAAAAAGTACGGTGGGGGTACCGGGGTGAATGGGAGGTGAACCAGCCAACCCAACCAGGCCAAGCACGGTGGCCGGCCCTGGATTGTGCGCAGGTTGTCTAGTTCGTCCCTAAATATATCACATTCGTATGGCTATACTGCAACAGGCGGATGCAATTCGCCAAAAACAAAGCGCCGCCCCGGTCATCAAGCCCGGAGCGACGCTAAAATTGCTGCTGACGACGCGTTTATTCCTGCACTGGCTGGGCCGCGCCGTCGGGGGCCGTTGAACCGAAAGGCTGCTCGCGGGTGCGCAGGTTTTGCTCGTGGTCCAGTTCGAAGCTGCCTTCCGCCTCGAAGCCCGAGCCCTGCCGCTTGCTCTGGTCCGTGACGTGGTCGTTGGCGCCCTGGGGGCTGGTTTCGCTGCCGCCGATGTGCAGGTTTTTCAGCTGGTTTTTCTCGCCTTCGCGCTGGGTGTAGCCCCGGGCGCCGGCGTTGCGGTAGGCCGTGGGGTCCTTGTCGACATCGGTGTTGTTGTTGACAATTTGCTGGAAGTCGCGCTCCTGCTCCTGCTGCGGGTCGCGCGGCACCACGTTTTTGTCGCGCTTGATCTGCTCGTTGTCGTCGTTGTGGGTGCCTTCGGTATTGAGGTTGAGGGGAGTTGCCATGACGGGTAGGACTGAGTTGGTGTCTGGTAGGCTGTACGCAGCGCACCGGCCCCGCGTTCGGACCGGCCGTGGATGGCGGATTTCGCGTAGGCAAAGCCGTGGCTGAATCCGGCGCGGTCAAAAACCAGTACGTTTGGCCACGGCCCCAAACCAGGCGCCGCCGCGCCGCCGCCTACGCCCCGGCTGATCCGCTCACCTGCTCATCCACTCCTCGACCCATGCACCTGGTTATCATCGGCAACGGCATTGCGGGCGTCAGCTGCGCCCAGACGGTGCGCCGCCTCCGGCCCGAGGCCCGCATTACGCTGGTGTCGGCCGAAAGCGCCCACCACTTCTCCCGCCCCGCGCTGATGTACCTCTACATGGGCCACCTGCGCTGGCCCGACGTGAAGCCCTTCGAGGACTGGTACTGGGTCGAAAACCGCCTGGAGCTGGTGCACGACCGCGCCACCCGCATCGACGCGGACGCGCATACGGTGCACTTGGCCGCCGGCCCGTCCCTCGCCTACGACGCGCTGCTGCTGGCCACCGGCGCCACCACCCAGTACTACGATTGGCCCGGCCAAGACCTGCGCGGCGTGCAAGGCCTGGTGTCGAAAGCCGACGTGGAGCTGATGGCCGACCTCACCCGCGACGTGCGCGAGGCGGTGGTGGTAGGTGGCGGCCTGATCGGGGTGGAAATGGCCGAGATGCTGCGCACCCGCGGCCTGGCCGTCACCATGCTGGTGCGCGACCGGCACTACTGGGGCTCGGTGCTGCCGCCCGAAGAGGCGGCCCTGGTCGATGCCCAGCTGCGCCGCCACGGCGTGCGGGTGCAGTATGGCACCGAGCTGGCCGAAATTCTGGGTGACGCCAGCGGCCGGGTGCGGGCCGTGCGCACCAGCGGCGGCCAGGAGCTGCCCTGCCAGTGGCTGGGCGTGGCCACCGGCGTCGTGCCCAACCTAGCCCTTACGGCCGGCACCAGCATCGAAACCGACCGCGGCATCCTCGTCGACGAGTACCTGCGCACCTCGGTGCCGGGCATTTTCGCGGCCGGCGACTGTGCCCAGCGCCGCACGCCGCCGCCCGGCGAGGCGGCCATCGAGCCGCTGTGGTACACCGGCCGCATGCAGGGCGAGACGGTAGCTCACACCATCTGCGGGCAGCCCACGGCGTACCAGCGCGGGCCCTGGTTCAACTCAGCCAAGTTTTTCGACCTCGAATACCAGACCTATGGGCAGGTGCCGGCCCGGCCCGCCGACGGCAAGGCCAGCTTCTGGTGGCAGCACCCCACGGCCCCGCTGGGTCTGCGCCTGCACTACCGCGCCGACGCCTCCCGGGCCTTGCTGGGCGTCAATGCGCTGGGTCTGCGCCTGCGCCACGACGTGTGCGACCAGTGGCTGCGCCGCGCCACGCCGGTGCCGGAGGTGCTGGCGCAGCTCGGGGCCGCTAATTTCGACCCCGAATTCTTCGCCCAGCACGAGCCGGCCATCGTGGCCGCGTACAACGCCCGGCACCCCGACGAGCCGGCCGTGGTGCTGCGCCGCCGCAAGGGCCTGCTCGGCCGCCTGCTTTCCGTATAATCCGCCCATCATGGCCGCCAAACCCGACTACCGCAAGCTCTATCACCCCGCCGCTTTCAACGCCTGGCAAACCATTGCCTTCACCGGCATCGTAATGACTCTGGGCGCCCAGCTCGTACTAGCCCTGATTCGGCAGCCCAAGCCGGACGGATTTCATTGGCTGTACGTGGTCTGGGCCGGGGTTTTCGTGCTCGGCACGCTCACCAACCTCTTCGGCAAGCCCGACGACCATCATCATCATTGACAACGGCTGGCGCCGGTTACGCCGCTGCATTGCGACACCGGGGCCAGTTCACTTTCATTCGTTTCATGCCCTCACTTTCCGCGTATTCCGATCAGCCCCTGGCCCACCCTGCTCCTGACACGCCCGCGGCGGAGCGCCTGTGGCTGGCGTTGGTAGCCCTGGGGCTGCTGGCCCTGGTCGTGACGGCCGCTGCCCCGGCCGGGCTGCGCGAGCCGGCCTTCTGGCTGGGCGTGGCCCTGCTGAGCGCCGGTGCGCTGGGCTGGAGCTGGTGGAAGTTTGGACGGGGCCCCGATGGCGTGCGTCACAACTACCTCTGGGCCCGCGCCAGCACCTCGCGCGGAGCCGTAGCCTGGGTTACGGGCGTGGCCCTAACGGGCTTTTACGTGGTGCTGTACTGGTGGCCCGAGTACCTGGAAAACCTCATCCGCCCGCTCGACGGGCTGAGCCAGTTGCTGCGCCAGCGCCAGGCCGACCAGTGGTTTCTTTACGGCACGTTCTACACCCTGGCCGTGCTGCTGATGGGTGCGCGGGCCCTGCTGAAGTACCGCCACTCGCCCTACCAGCGCGTGCGCACCGCCTCGGTGATGTTCTTTCAATTGGGCTTTGCCTGGCTGCTGCCGGGCGTGCTGCTGGCCCTGCAGCAGCCCGAGTTTTACTTCACCTATTTCTGGCCGCTGAAGTACGATTACCTGTTTCCCGGCGGCGTGCAGTCCTTGCTGCAAAACGGGCACCTCGGCGCCTTCATGGTCGGCTGGGGCGTGATTATGTCCTTCGTGGCCACGCCGGTGCTCACCTACTTTTTCGGGAAGCGCTGGTACTGCTCCTGGGTGTGCGGCTGCGGCGGGCTCGCCGAAACCGCCGGCGACCCGTACCGCCACCTCAGCGACAAACGCCGCGAAGCCTGGCGCTACGAGGTCAGCATCGTCTACACCGTGCTCGGCTTCATCGTGGTGACCACGGCGCTGCTGTGGCTGAACACCCGCCTGGGCGGGGCCCTGCTCGGCCGCCTCTCCGACGAGTTTTCGCGCACCTACGGCTTCGTGGTCGGGGCGCTGTTTTCGGGCGTGGTGGGCGTGGGCTTCTATCCTATTCTGGGCAGCCGGGTGTGGTGCCGCTACGGCTGCCCGATGGCGGCCTACCTGGGCCTGCTGCAGAAGCATTTTTCCCGCTTCCGCATCACGACCAATGGCGGGCAGTGCATCAGCTGCGGCAACTGCTCCAACGTCTGCGAAATGGGCATCGACGTGAAGCAGTACGCCCAGCGCGGCGAGCCGATCATCCGGGCGGCCTGCGTGGGCTGCGGCCTGTGCAGCACGGCCTGCCCGCGCGGGGTGCTGAACCTGGAAAACGGCCCGCGCGAAGGCCGCTACCAGCCCAGCCAGCTGATTCGGGCCGAGAGCCTGCGGATTCTGGACTAGCATGCCGGCCGATTGTGGCGGTCCTTGTAGTATTGCAAGGTTCTCCGCCGGCCCACTGCGTTGCCTTGTTCGTTTATGCCTCTTTTTTCCCGTCAGCTGCTGATTCTGCTGACCGACCTTCTTCTGCTTAGTGGCTGCGTCAGCATCGGGCCTCCCAGCAGCATTTCGCCTGGCCTCTATGCCGCCACCACCGGCCTGCCGGCCACTGGCTCACGCGTGTGGACCACGGCAGCCGGCGGCATCAACGATTTCAATGTGCTGAAATTCCACCCTGGAAAAGCCACCGATGAGCGCTGTCGCGACACGTTGACCTTCTCCTACAAAGAACTACAGCATACCAGGCTACCGCAGGCGCCGGGCATTGTTCCGTTGCCCACAGCGGGGCTGGGCATTGATGAAGCAGAGGTGTCGGTGCTGGAATGGAAACGTTACCAGGAGCTGACCGCACCCGCCGGCCAGCCCCTCAACCCCGCCGTGCAGCCCCTGGCACCAGCGCTGCCCGTACCGGCCTACTACACCGATGCGTTTTACCACCGTTTTCCCATCGTGGGCATCAGCCGTGAGCAGGCTCAGGTGTTCTGCCGCTGGCGCAGCCGCGTGGTGACGCAGGCCTACAATACGGGCAACCACCTCGACTCGCTCAACCGTGACTACGTGCGCTTCGAATACCGCCTGCCCACCGAAGCCGAATGGGAGTTGGCCGCGGCAGCCGGGGGCCGAGGGCCCTGGGGCGTCAAATGCATCAGCATTCCGGTACGCGTGAATCCGAGTGCGGCGGCTTACCTGCAGCGCCGCTCGGGCAGCACGGCCAGCGTCGAGCAGATTGCAGCTGACATCAAAGCATACAACCAGCGGCAGCCCGCACGCGACTGGGTGAGCTATGCCCAAGCCGAGCCCTACTTTCTACGCTTGGCTTCCCCGGCTTACGTCTGGCAAGGCCCGCCTAATGATTTTGGCTTGTACCAGATGTTCGGCAACGCGGCCGAGCTGGTGCAGGAGCCCGGCCTCACCAAGGGCGGCAGCTACCAGGACCAGCTGACTGCCTGCACCGTCAGAGCCCGCGGCAGCTATTCCGGTCCGGCTCCCACTGTGGGGTTCCGATGCGTGTGCGAAGCGAGTTACCCGAACCGCAAGTAGACCGCGCTACTGCTGCTGACGCGGCCTTTCCGGCACCAGCCGCACCTTGGGCAGCGACTCCTGCGGCATCCGTTCCGGCTGTTTTCGGCTCAGCCGAACCACGGCGGCCGAATCGGGGTGCGGGGCGGGCACCACGACGCGCAGGGCGTAGGGTTCGGCGCGGTAGCTGCCGGGCGCGGGCGACATGGGTGCGAGGTCGGTCAACAGCAGCGGTGCGTCGTGGGCGGGGTAGAGGCGGTCAAACCTAAGCGGCGCCTTGGGCACGGGCTCGATGGCCGGTTTGGCAGGCTTCTGCTGGGCCATGGCATTGCCAGCCAACAGCAAAAAGCCGATGATCAGAAGGCCGGTTTTCATACTGAATAACTGTTAGTTAACCAGATTAAAGACGCACCAAATCCTGCATATGTTGCAGTCCTGACCATCGTACAATCCGGTCATTTCTCAACCGGCCGCCCGGCACCTATCACCGGGCCTACTTCAGAAACGCCAGCACGGCGGCGTAGAACTGCTGTGGCTCCTGCAGGTGCGGAATGTGGCCCACGCCGGGCAGCTCCACCAACTTGCTGCCCTTGATGGCCTTGGCCGTGCGCTGGCCCAGCGCCGGGTACTGACCCAGTTTCTCCAGCACTTTCGGGTCTTTGATCAGCCCTTTGCCCACCACCGTGCGGTCTTTCTGCCCGATGATGAGCAGCGTGGGCACCTGCACCCGGTCGAACTCGTAGCAGACGGGCTGCTGGTAGATCATATCGTAGGTGAGGGCGCTGGCCACGGCCACGGTGGGGTAATCGGGGCTGCGCGTCTGGGCGGCCAGGGGCAGCAGCCACTGGTCGTGGGCCTGCGGGTACGGCCCGGGGTAGTAGCTCGCGTGGTACTTGCGGATGCTCTCCTCGGTGGCCTGCAGCTCGGTGCGGGTGGCGTCGAGCACCGTCTGGAAGGGCACGCCGCGGCGGTAGTCCTCCAGCCCGATGGGGTTTTCGAGCACCAGCCGCTCGGTGGCGGCCGGGTATTCGATGGCGAAGCGCGTGGCCAGCATGCCGCCCATGCTGTGGCCCAGCACCACGGCTTTTTTCACGCCCAGCGTGTCGAGCAGGGTCTTGGTGTTGCGGGCCAGCTGGTGAAAAGAGTAGTGCAGGTTGGGCTTATCGGACTTGCCGAAGCCCACCTGATCGGGCACCACCACCCGAAAGCCGGCCTTGGTCAGCGCCTCGATGGTGCCGCGCCAGTAGGCCCCGAAGAAGTTTTTGCCGTGCAGCAGCAGCACGGTGCGGCCGTTGGCCGCGGCGGTGGGCCGCACGTCCATATAGGCCATGCGCACGGGCTGGCCCTCTAGCCGCAGCGGCAGGTACTGCACCGGGTGCGGGTAGTCGTAGTCGTCGAGGGTGGCGTTGAGCACGTGGGGCACGGCCGACTGGGCGGCGGCCGGGCGGCCACTGAGCAGCAGTGCCGCCAGCACGAGGAGAAGCAAACGAGGCATCGAGAGAAGCTTGGTGGAGCCCCGAGTTACGCAGAACGGCCGGTTTTGGCTGGCGCCGCAGCCCGAAGCGCTGGCCGTACCGGTACGCGGGGGCAGCAAGCTCAGCTAACCAGCGGCGGCACAATCAGGGAAAGGCTACCGTTCGGCCGGCTCACCAGGGAGCCGCCGCAGTTGCTGCAACTCGTCGCGAAACGGCCCGGTTCCCGTCCACAACTCGCGCAGCCGCAGGGTTTGCCCGTCGTAGTGGTCGACGGAGTATACCCACAGCAGCGGGCTGTGCTGCTCGTCGTAGGGGTGCTTTTGCTTGGCCAGGAACGTGGTGCGGTCCAGCCAGCGCAGGTAAAAGGTATCGGGGTCGTTGCAGGTAATTTCGTTGCGCCAGATGGCGTAGTCGCTGCCGACAAACTCAAACCCGGCGCACTCGGCGGAATCGATCAGGAAGCGGCCCCGCAGCTCGGTGGCGTAGTCGGGCCCCGGTCCCGAGCGGCGTGCCGGGGCCGGCGGGCCCTGCGGCCGGCCAAACCAGCCCAGCGCAAACGCCCCGGCCGCCACCAGCGGCAGCAGCAATGGCTTCCTGTTCACGGCTACTGCCCTTCTGCGGCCCGCTGCCGGAGCAGCAGCTCGATGGTGCGCGTTTCCTCGTCGCTCCACACCACGCTGCGCACGTCCTCCACCTGCAGCACGGTGTGGCCGTCGGGCTCGCCGAACGCGGTGAAGACTTCCAGCAGCAGCTCGTCGTCGGTGAGGCGCACCACGTAGCCGTAGGGGTCGTTCTGGGAGTTGGAAGTGACGAGCTGCACAAGCTGGTGCGCCTCGTGGGCGCGCTGCAGCAGGGCAGGCACAGTGAGGTAGTGCTCATCGAGGCCGTCGGGGGCGGTGGGCAGGCCGTACACGGCTTCGGGGTGTTGCTCCTTAAACTCAATCAGGCGCACGTACTTGTCGTCGAAGTGCACCTGGGCCACTTCGGGCAGCGCGATGCTGCGCACGCCGGTGAGCATGCCCTGGCGGGTGATGGTGCGCAGCAGCACCAGGTCGGGGTTGTGGCTGAGCACATAGCCCAGGTACAGTTCGCCGGCGGCCTGCAGGGCCACCACGCGGCGGTTGCGCTGGGCCCGCTGCAGCAAATCGGTCAGTAAAGCTCCCATCGAAATCGATTCAGACGCCGCAAGGGCATCGGTAAGACGCGCAAAATACGGCGCAGAAAGCAGCTTTGCGGCTTTTTCAGAGGCCAAAGGGTGAATTTCTCCTATGCCGATTCGGAACCTATCTATATCGGTCGTTTTCCGGAACGAGGCGGTGTTTTTTGCGGAACCAACGCCTTACCTATCTCCCGCCCATGCTCGTTTCCCGCCTCTCGAAGGCTCACCTGCTCGGCTTCGGCCTGCCGCTGCTGCTGGCCGGCGCCGCCTGCCAGAGCAATTCTTCGTCGTCCGAAACTACCACGGCCCAGCCCGCCGCGGCCGACTCCGCCGCTACGGCCACCGCCGCCAAGCCCAAATTCCTGTCGGCGCCGTTGGTACGCGACATCTACACGGCCGACCCCTCGGCGCACGTGTTCGGCGGGCGCATCTACATCTATCCCTCGCACGACATCGACGCGGGCATCAAGGAAGACGACAACGGCGCCCACTTCGCCATGCGCGACTACCACGTGCTGTCGATGGACAGCGTGGGCGGCAAGGTGACGGACCACGGCGTGGCGCTGGATATCAAGGACATTCCCTGGGCCAAGCGCCAGCTCTGGGCGCCCGACGCGGAGTTCAAGAACGGCACCTACTACCTCTACTTCCCGGTGAAGGACAAGCAGGACGTGTTCCGCCTCGGCGTGGCCACCAGCACCTCACCCACCGGCCCCTTCAAGGCCGACCCCAAGCCCATGGCCGGCTCCTACAGCATCGACCCGAACGTATTCACCGACGCCGACGGGCAGAGCTACCTGTACTTCGGCGGCATCTGGGGCGGGCAGCTGCAGCGCTGGCGCGGCACGCAGTACGACTCGACGGTGGCGCCCAACCAGCCCGCCCAGGCCGTGGCCATCGGCCCGCGGGTGGCGCGGCTGAGCAAGGACATGCGCAGCTTCGCCGGGCCGGTGACGGAAGTGCAGATTCTGGATGAAAACGGCAAGCCCCTGCTGGCCGGCGACACCAAGCGCCGCTTTTTCGAGGGCGGCTGGCTGCACAAGTACCAGGGCAAGTACTACTACTCTTACTCCACCGGCGACACCCATTTGCTGGTCTACGCCGTCGGCGACAAGCCCACCGGGCCGTTTACCTACAAAGGCGTCATCATGAACCCGGTGCAGGGCTGGACCACGCACCACTCCATCATCGAGCACAAGGGCAAGTGGTACATCTTCTACCACGACACCGAGCTGTCGGGCAAGACCCACCTGCGCAACGTGAAAGTGACCGAACTCAAACGCCGCCCCGACGGCAGCATCGAAACCATCGAGCCGATGGTGACGCAATAAGCCGCGCAGCAAGTTTGTCGCCAGCAACCACCGCGGGCCCCGACTGCCAGACAGTCGGGGCCCGCGGTGGTTTGGGACCGAAGCTATGGCCATTTCAACCGGGCCGCGTCCGCCCGGACAATTGCCTCCCACGCGGACGCGGACTAAAGCCCACGCTACAATTTCGGGGTGTTAGCGCAGCAGGCGGCGTAGGGCTTGCTCGATAACGTCCAGGCGGCGGTTGACGGTTTGCAGCACCTCGTCGCTGAAGAAGGCGGCGCCGTTGGTGCGGGCGGCCAGGTAGCGCGCCAGCGTCGAGCTTTCGTGCAGGTAGCTGCGCAGCTCGCGTTGGGCCTGCTCCCAAGCGTCCGCGCTGCCTCCGGTCAGCAGGCGGGCGCGTAGCTGGATGGTCAGGCTTACCAGGCCGGCCAGCCGGGCCAGGAGCGCGTCTTCGGCGGCGGTAAATGCGCGCGGCTCCCGCCCAATCACGCACATAGTGCCGATGTTCTCGCCCTCGGGCATGCGCAACGGGGCCCCGGCGTAGCAGCGCAGCCCGGCGGCTTCGGCCACCAGCGGGTTTACCAGGTTGCAACGCTCCTGCTCCAGGTCGGGGAAGGTGACAGTAGTATGCTCCAGCACGGCCGCCGAGCACAGGCTGTCGGCCCGGGGCACGGTTTCCAGGCCCGGCAGGCCCACGTTGGCCTTGAAAAACACATCTTCGGCCCCGACCAGGGAAATCAGCGAGATGGGCAGATTGAAGAGCTGCGCGGCCAAGGCCACGTAATCGTCGAAAATCGGCTCCGGGGTGGTATTCAGAATCTCGTACTGGTAGAGCGTGCGCAGGCGCGTCGGTTCGGTGGCCGGAATAAGCGAGGCGGGCTGAACGTAAGGCGGCATGCGGAATCCCTGCGGGGTAAGTACGGGCGCAAAGTACGTGAATCTTGAGCCGGCGAGGCGCTACCGAGCTTACCCCTGCGCGGCAGCGGCCAGCAAACCAGCCACTTCGCGCAGGCGGCGGCTTACTTCTTCCAGGAAATCGGCCGGTACGGGCACCTGCTCCCCGCTGCGCACTTTCAGGTAGCGCACCAGGGCCATTTGGTTGCGCAGCTCGGTTTCGGCATTCTGGCGCAGCCGCTCCCAGCCGGCCTCGTCGGCGGCGCGCAGGCGGCGGCGGGCTTCCAGGGCCAGCATGGTCAGCTCGGCCAGGTGGGCCAGCATCTGCTGCTCGGCTTCGGTTAGCTCGCGGGGTTCGTAGCCGGCCAGGCACAGCGTGCCCAGGCAGCCGCCCTGCGGCGCCCGTAGCTGGGCCCCGGCGTAGAACACCACGTGCTGGGCCCGCATGAGCGGGGTGCTGAACTGGGGCTGGGCGGCGAGGTCAGGGAAAACGAGCACCGGCAGCTCGTGGCGCACGGCCTGCGGGCAGATGCTCTGCTCAATCGGCAGGCTGTCTTGGGCGGGCATGCCCACGCTGGCTTTGTGCCACACCTCCTCGTCGGCCACGAAGGCAATGCGCGCCACCGGCACGCTGAAAATGTAGGCGGCCAGGGCCGTCAGGTCGTCGAACAGCGGCTCCTGGGCCGAGTGCAGGATGTCGTACGAGTGCAGCACTTGCAGGCGGGAGGATGGAGGCACGGGGAAGCAGCTGGGATTCGGACGATAAGAAGGGCTAAAAGTAGCCAGCCCGTTTGGTTCGGCAAGCCGACGCGGGCCGATAGGTGCGGGTCGGCCGCCTTTAAAGGCGCGGCGCCGGCTTCATTCCGGCTGGCTGCCGCCGAAGCCACCGGCGCCGGATGCGCGAAAGAGGTATATTGGAAGGCGCGAATTGGGCGCTCCGGCCGAAAACCGGCCGCCCGGCCCGCCGCGTATGTGGGGGGCCACCGCCCGTGACGCCCGCTGCGCCTTCCCTGCCGCCGCCCTGCCCTCTACCCTAGCCCGTGCCTATGGCCCGACTCGTACTACGCCCCTTGTTGCCCCTGTTGCTGGCCATCGTGGAAGCGGCGGCCCTGGCCTACGTGCTGCGCGCCGTGTCGCGCTTCATCGGCTTCAACAACCTGCTGCCCTGGTGGATGGGCGAGGCCATTCACCAGACGGTGCTGCTGACGGCCTTCCTGGCCACCCTGCTGTTCGAGCAGCCCCGCCCCTCGCGCCGCATGGCCGTGCTGGCCGCCGCCGTGCCGGGCGCCGTCATGGCCTACGACTTCTTCATGGCCTTCACCCGCAGCTGGGGCTGGTTGCTGAGCGGGGCCACGGCCTTCGTGTTCGGCTACAGCCTATACCTGATTTTGAGCGAGGAAGCCGAGCTGCAAACCAGCAACCGCGCCGGCCGCTGGCACCGCCGGGTGTTGCAGCGCCGCCGCCACGAGTAGCCCCTCCGCGCCGTACCGTTTGCCGCCGGTTCGGCTGCTTGTCCCCACTTTTGCGCCCTGATTCGCGCCGCATGCCCTCTTCTTCCGCACCGCCCTCCCCGCTTCCGCTCATCGACGTTATCATCCCGGCCCACAACGAAGCCCGCAGCATCGGGCTGGTGCTCCGCGACATTCCCTGGGCTTGGGTGCGCGAGGTCATCGTGGTCGACAACGCCTCCACCGACGACACGGCCACCCCGGCCCGCGCCGGCGGGGCCACCGTGCTGCGCGAAGACCGCCCCGGCTACGGCTTCGCCTGCCTGCGCGGCATGGCCCACTGCTACGCCCGCCCGCCCCGGGAGCAGCCCGACATCATCGTGTTTCTCGACGGCGACTACTCCGACTACCCCGAGCAGCTGCCCGAGCTGCTGCGCCCGATTCTGGAGGATGGCGTGGACATGGTCATCGGCTCCCGGGCCCTGGGCCAGCGCGAGCCGGGCGCCATGCTGCCCCAGCAGATTTTCGGCAACTGGCTGGCCACCACGCTGCTGCGGCGCCTTTACGGGGCGCATTTCACCGACCTGGGCCCCTTCCGTGCCATCCGGGCCGAGGCCCTGCGCCGCCTCGACATGCAGGACCAGACCTACGGCTGGACGGTGGAAATGCAGCTCAAAGCCGCCAAACAGGGCTTGCGCTGCGCCGAGGTGCCGGTGCGCTACCGCCGCCGCATCGGCGTGTCGAAGGTGTCGGGCACGGTGAAGGGCACCCTGGGCGCGGGCTACAAGATTCTGTGGACCATTTTCCGCTACGCCCGTGGCTAGCCGCCGCGCCGCCCGGCCGCGTACCTTTGCCGGGCCGATGAAGTTGATTACCGTGGCTGCTTACCGATGCTTGGGCTGGAAATTCTGCTGCTAGTCCTCTACGGGCTGTGCCTGCTGTTCGTGCTGGCCTTCAGCGTGGCGCAGTGGCGGCTCACGCGCCTGGCCCGACGCGCCTACGTAGCCGCGGCCACCGCGCCCGCCCCGCCCCTGCCCGCCGACGCGCGGCAGTGGCCCCGCGTGACGGTGCAGCTGCCCGTCTACAACGAGCTGAACGTGGTGGAGCGCATCATCGACGCCGCCGCCGCCCTAGACTACCCCGCCGACCGCCTGCAGATTCAGCTGCTCGACGACTCCACCGACGAATCGGTGGCCCTGGCCGCCACCCGCGTGGCCTACCACCGCGCCCGCGGCGTCGACATCGAGCAGGTGCGGCGGCCCGACCGGCAGGGCTACAAGGCCGGAGCCCTGGCCCACGGCCTCGCATCGGCCACCGGCGAACTGGTGGCCATCTTCGACGCCGACTTCGTGCCCGCGCCGGACTTTCTGCGCCTGACGGTGCCCTACTTCCTGGCCGACGCGCAGCTGGGCGTGGTGCAGACGCGCTGGGGCCACCTCAACGAGGATTATTCCCTGCTCACCGAGCTGCAGGCCTTCGGGCTGAACGCGCACTTTCTGGTGGAGCAAGTGGGCCGCAACGCCGGGCACCACTTCATCAACTTCAACGGCACCGGCGGGGTGTGGCGGCGGCGCTGCATCGAGCAGGCCGGCGGCTGGCAGGCCGATACGCTCACCGAAGACCTGGACCTAAGCTACCGGGCCCAGCTCGGCGGCTGGCACTTCCGCTACCTGCCCGCGGTGGTGGCCCCGGCCGAGCTGCCCGCCCAGATGGACGCGCTCCGCTCGCAGCAGCACCGCTGGAACAAGGGCGGGGCCGAAACCGCCCGCAAGCACCTGGGCCGGGTGTGGCGCAGCGCCGCGCTGCCGCTGAGCACCAAGCTCTACGCCACCGCCCACCTGCTCAACAGCGCCGTGTTCGTGGCCGTGCTGCTGATGGGCCTGCTGAGCGTGCCCTTGCTGCTGGTGCAAACCACCACGCCCGAGCTGAGCTGGGTGTTTCGGCTGGCGGGCCTTTCGGTGCTGAGCCTGACGCCGCTGGTGGCCTATTACTACGCGGCCTGGCGCTGGAACGGCGGCCGGGGCGCCACGGGCCGCGCCTTTGCGCCCAAGCTGCTGCTCTTCCTCTCCATCTCGATGGGCCTCTCGTTGCACAACGGCTGGGCGGTGCTCACCGGGCTGGCCGGCCGCCTCACGCCCTTCGTGCGCACGCCGAAATCGGGGCTGAGCACGCCGGGCGCTACGGCCCGCCTCCGGCGCTACCGCACCGGCTCCGTCAACGGGCAGACGGTGCTGGAGGCACTGCTGGCCCTGTACTTCGCCGGGGGCATTTACCTCGCGTTCCGCCTGCACAACTACGGTCTGCTGCCCTTTCACCTGCTGCTGACGGCGGGCTACGCGGCGGTGGTGTACTACAGCGTGCGGCACGCCCGGCAGCCATGAGCGCTGCCCGCCGCCCCACGCTGCTGGGCGCCGCGGCCCTGCTGCTGGCCGCCACCCAGCTCGGCCTGGCCTACTACACGCCCCGCCCTCACACCGCGCAGCTGCTGGCGCTGTTCGGCCTCGGCACCCTGGCCTACGCGGCCCTCCTGCACTACCGCCTGCCCCTGCGCGCCGGCCTGCTGCTGGCCCTGCTGCTGCGCCTGCTCTGGCTGCCCGCCACGCCCGCCCTGTCCGACGACTACCACCGCTTCCGCTGGGACGGGGCCCAGGTGGCGGCCGGCCAAAGCCCCTTCCTGCACCGCCCCGACGAATACCAGGCCGGCGGCGGCACGCTGACGGGCCCGCCCCAACTCACCCCGCAGCTCTACCAGCACCTGAACTCGCCGCGCTACTATTCGGTATACCCCCCGGTCTGCCAGGCGCTGTTCGGACTGGCCATGCGGCTGTTCCCGGCCTCGGAACTGGCGCAGATCATCGTGCTGCGCCTGGCGCTGCTGCTGGCCGAAGCGGCTACGGCCCTGCTGCTGGTGCGGCTGCTGCGCCGGTTCGGGCAGCCGCCGGAGCGGGCTTTTCTGTACCTGCTGCACCCGTTGGTGCTGACCGAGCTGGTGGGCAACCTGCACTTCGAGGCGGTGGTAATTGCCGGGGTGCTGGGCGCCCTCTGGCTGCTGACGCGCGGCCAGCTGCTGTGGGCGGCCGGAGCCTTAGCCGTGGGCGTGGCAGCCAAGCTTACGCCCCTGCTGGCCCTGCCGCTGCTGCTGCGCCGGCTGGGCTGGCGGCGCACGGTATTGTTTGGCCTGACCCTGGGCGTCGTGCTGGCGGCCAGCTTCGCCCCCTTTGCCTCGGCCGCGCTGCTACGCAACATCGGCCGCAGCCTCGATCTGTACTTCCACTCCTTCGAGTTCAACGCCAGCGTGTACTACCTGCTGCGCGCCATCGGCTACCAGCTCACGGGCTACAACGAAATTGCCCGCCTTGGCACCGGGCTGGCGGCCACGGCGGCGCTGGGCGTGCTGCTGCTGGCAGCCCTGGAGAGCCTCCCCACGCTGGCCACGCTGCCGCGGGCGGCCCTGCTGGCCTTCACGCTCTACTATCTGCTGGCCACCACCGTACACCCCTGGTACCTCACGCCGCTGGTGGCGCTGAGCTGCTTCACCGGCTGGCGCTACCCGGCAGCCTGGGCGGCGCTGGCGACGCTTTCGTATGCCACCTACCGCACCGCTGCCTACCACGAAAACCTAGCGCTGGTGGCGCTGGAGTACCTGGGCGTGCTGCTGATGGCCCTGGGGGACTGGCGCCGCCGGGTAGCCACTACGCCCGTCGAGCCAGCAGCACCAATCAGCCCGGGCCGCGCCGACTGAGTGGGTACGGACGGCTGAACCCTCCGACTGCGAAAACGGACACACCCGGTATCTATCTGATTTTTAATCAAAACCGCTAGCCGGGCATCCCATCTTACGGCTCGGGGGGGTGGATAATGACCTACCGGAGCAAGCGCCCGAGGAAATCGGCAATGGCCGGGTACAGCTCCTGCTGGTGGAAACGGGCCCGGTCGAAGCCCGGCGGGTCCTGGGAGGGCGGAAACTGCGGACTGACCCGCGCCGCCGGAAACGGGCTCAAAAACGAGAAGTGGCCGGCGTTGGCGACGAGGCGGTAATCCAACCGGTTCGCGTCGGGCAAGCCGTTCAGTACGTGCTGGATGAAGCCCGGCGGTATGTGTTCGTCCTGCTCGCCCGCCAGCGCCAGCACCGGAACCTGCACCCCGCGCAGACTGCCCTCGGCCAAAAACCAGGGTATGGCCGGCGCCAACAGCACCAGGGCCCGTACCCGCGCATCGGCGGCGGGCACCGGAATGAGCCGGGGCGGACCGTCGGCTGGGGTGCGCGACACGCTGGTGGGCCGGCCACCGGCCAGGGCCAGCGCGGTATAGCTGCCCAGCGAGTGGCCGATCAGCGCCACCGCGTTGGGCCGGATGACCGAGGCCAGACGCGCATCGGTCAGCAGGTGGTCGATGGCGAGCTGCAGGTGGCGGGGGCGGGCCTGCAGGTTCTGCGCCGTATGAGCCCAGCTGTCGTCGTCGCGGTTGTTGTGCGGGTGCTCGGGCAGGGCCACCACGTAGCCGCGGCGGGCCAGGTCCAGGGCCAGGTTGCGGTGCACCATTCCCGAGCTGCCGGTACCGTGCGAGAGCAGCACCAGCGGAAACGGCCCGGCCAGCGGCGCGGCGTCACGGGCCACGTCGAGCTGGTACAGGCCGATGGTTTCGGGCTGACTGGCGGTGTCGGTGGGGTAAAATACCGCCACCGGGAAGGTCAGGTTCAGGTCGGCATCGGCTACCTGGGCCGCGCAATAGCCTACAAAGTCGCTCATCGTTCGGAGTGCTGAGCTGGCAAGTACGCCATTGCGCGGCGGCCGGCCGCGAGCCGGCTCAGTGCTGCCAGTAGGCGTAGCGGCGCACGTCCTTGAGCAGCAGGGTGCGGCCGTCCCAGGCCGCGTGCTTGAGCAGCAGGTGCGGATACCGCTGATCGAACCAGTACACGTTGTCCTTGCCGCGCTCCAGGCGCACCGTCACGCGCCAGGAAGGGCGCGGTGCCTCGGCATCGGCGGCGCGGGCCACGCGGACCTCGGCGCGGTAGCGCTTGGGCTCGGCGGCCTTGCTGGTTTGCTGGGTTTCGAGCACGTTCAGCTCCAGCAGCGGCTCGTCGTTGAAGCGCAGGCTGCGCAGGGTGTAGGGCAGCGCGTCTTCCAGCACCAGGTCGAAGGGCAGCGACCGGTGCCCGGTGCCCTGCCCGTCCCAGTACGAGTTGTAGCTCAGGTCGTAGCCCTGCTCCTGCTGCGTAATGGCCTTGAACGTGTTGCCGCACCACTCCTGCGAGGAGCTGGTCAGCTTATGGAGCTGCAGCGGGTCTTCGCGCCGGAAAAACAGGGACGTGAGGTAGTGGTAGGGGTAGTTGTCGGTCGGAATCTGGCAGAACTCGTTCACCTTCATCACCCCGAACAGGTCCTCGCGCTTGTAGTCGTCCGTTTTCACGTCGAAGGCCCGGTTGAAGTCCTCCTTCACCGTGATGATGGTCAGCTCGTAGGCCCGCGGCTTGTCGTACACCACCCGCTCGGCCGAGTACGTCGCCACCTCGGCCAAGCCATCGTCCCAGAGCTTGTTCTGCGCCCAATTCACGTTGAAATAACGGTGCAGCGGCTTCAGCGCCTGCGGGTACTGGTCGGTGCCAGCCCGCTCCATGGCCGGGCCTGATTGGCCGCAACCGGTGAGCAGCAGCGCACCAAGAACTACCCCGGCGCAGGAGTGAAGAGCGAGACGAAAAGGGCGAGCAGGCATACGGGCAGAATGTCGGCGCAAGGTACGCCCGCCGGGCTATTCGGGCGTCGCGGCCTGCCAGCGGCGCCAGTCCTCGGCCGTGTCCACGTCGTGGAGCGTGGGCAGCAGGGCCACCGTCAGGCCGGCTGCGGCGGCCCGGGCCAGCGTGTCGCGCAGCACCGAGTCGGTGCTCCAATGAATGCCCTCGAACAGCGCGGACTGGGGCTGGCGCAGGCCCAGCAGGTAGTAGCCGCCGTCGTCGGCCGGCCCGAGCACTACGTCGTGGCCGTGCAATTGACGGAAGGCGGCAACGAGGATATCGGTGCTCAGGCCCGGGCAGTCGGTGCCGATGACCACCGTGCGTTGGGCGCCTTCGGCAAAGGCCGCGGCGAAGGCGTGGGCCATGCGCTGGCCCAGGTCGGCCGCGGCGGGCTGCAGCTGCTGCCGGGTGCCGGGCCACAGCGGACCAGCACCGGGGGGCGGCGCGGCGGCCAGCCAGAGCGTGCTTTCGATGGGCAGCGGCGCCACGGCCGCCTGGGTGTGGTCGAGCAGCTGCCGGTAGATGTCCAGCGCGGCTTCTTCGCCCAGGCCGGCGGCCAGGCGCGTCTTCACCTTGCCCAGCTCCGGGTAGCGCGCAAAAATCAGCAGGTGCTCAGTCATTTAATATGCGGGAATATGCTGCGCTTCGCGCATGTGGGGTAATGTGCGCAATGCGCAGGCGACGGTTTCTGACAGCGGTTCGCGGAAGAGAAGTCGTAGCTCGCCGAGCTGTTCTGCAATGCCATCAGCCGCCAACAGCGCCGGGGCGCTTATTTCATGGCTCATGGTCGCCACATTTCGCACATTCCACCTCATTCTTCACATTAATTATAAGCCTTTTCGCCGCGGGTCAGCCAGGCGCCCCAGAGGGCCGAGTATGGGTGCACGCGCTGGGTGGGGCCGTGGGCGTCGACCAGCGGGCGGGCTTCGTTGGCCCACTGGAAGATGCCGCCGTAGAGGTTGCGCACGTCGCGGAAGCCCAGGGCCCGCAGCTGCTCGCCGATGCGCTCGGAGCGCACGCCTACCGAGCAATACACCACCACCGGCTGCTCGCGCGGCAGGTCGCGCACGGCGGCCGGGCTGAACGCGTCGTAATCGACGAAGCGGGCGCCGGCGAGGTGGCTTACGTTGTACTCGGCCGCGGTGCGCGTATCGAGCAGCGTGAGGGCGGGCCGCTGCTGGCGCAGCTGCGCCAGCTCGGCGGCCGACACGGTGGGCACCGTGTTCTTGTACATGGTCCGCAGCAGCGTCGCGTAGGCCGGCGACACGGCCGGATCGGGCGCCTTCGTCTGGGCCGAGCCGCAGCCGACCAGCGCCAGCAAAGCGGACCACATCAGCAGGAGTCGTTTCAAATTCTGAATGTGATAAATGTGCGGGAATCGGAAAAGGTGCGGCGCTTCGCTAATGCGTCGGGATGTGGAACACGAGCTGACGCTGTTTTGAGTCATTCATCAGCAAACAAGCACATTTCTCACATCAGCAAAGCGCCACCCATTCAGCACATTCCCCCACATTAACTGCTACATGGACAGTTCCTTGGCCTTGTTCATCATCTGTACGCCGTGCACCAGGACGGCCCCGCCCTTGATGGCCGCGGCCACGTGCACGGCTTCCATCATCTGGGCCTCGTCGGCGCCTTTCTGCAAGGAGTCGGTGGTGTAGGCGTCGATGCAGTAGGGGCACTGCACGGCGTGGGCCACGGCCAGGGCAATGAGGGCTTTTTCGCGCTCCGAGAGGGCGCCTTCCTTGAAGACCTCGCCGTAGTAGTCGAAGAACTTGCGGCCCATCTCGGCCTGCCACTCGGTGATGTTGCCAAACTTGGCCAGGTCGGCGGGATTGTAGTAGGTGCTCTTTTCCATAGTGGGGTCAACAAACGTAGCCGCGCCGGGTTCGGATTGGCGGGGTGAAAAATCGGCCGGGGCCAGCTAGGCCAGCCGGCGTACCCGGATGTGCACGTGCTCCCCGTCTTCGCGGGTGGTGGGCGTCACCTCGATGCGGTCGGCCTCGTCGAAGTAAGTGGCCAGGCCGCGCACGATGCCCACGGCCAGCGCGCCCATGCGCCGCTTCGACACGTACTCCACCACCACTTCGTCGGGGGCCACGCGGCGCACGTCGAGCACCGGCGGGGCATTGTCTTCGTGCTCCTCGCGCACGCGCTTGTGCATCACCTTTTCGGTGTGCTCCAGCATTTCCAGGGTACGCCAGCCGGGGTCCATGAGCTTCTGGTACATGTAGAGCAGGTCGGGCACGAGGTACTCGCCGAATTTCTCCTGCAGCTCGGCGGCCGGAATGCCGGTCATTTCGGCGGCGTGGCCCACCAGGGCGTACATGTGCTCGTCGGGGTACACGTGCTTGTGGTCGAAGTCGAGGCCGCTGATGCCGGCCGCTTCAACGAGGCGAATCCAGGTGCTGTGGTCGTACTGTGTCTGCACGTAGCGCTTGAGCAGGGTGAAAATGGTGCCGTGCATGGAGGAGTCGAAAACCCAAAAGTCCAAAGAAAATACAACACGAACGTACAAATAGCCTTCCACGTTGGCGGAAATATTGGCCGGCGCTGGCAGCCCGCAGCCCCAGCCGTGAGCGGTGCCCCGCGCCGAAGCCGCCGGGCGGGTAGCAACGGGCGGATTTGCCGCTACCTTGTCGTTTCAATCCCCCCGATTCTATGCCCCACTCCTACTCCCGCCTGCTGGGCCTGCTGCTCGCGGCCGGCGCGCTGGGCACCGCCGCCTGCCAGCGCGACGCCAAACAAGACGCGGCCCAGGCCTCGCCCGCCGACATCGGCTTCGACCGTTACAAGAAGCGGTTCATCGACTCGCTCTGGTACTACAACCCCGGCTGGGCCTCCTCGCAGGGCTTTCACAAGTACGACGCGGTGCTCGTCATTCCCACGGCCGGGCGCCGGCAGGTGGAGAACGTGGCCGCCGCCCGCGGCCTGAAGGAGCTGCGCGGCTTCGCTTTCGACAGCCTCTCGCCCAACAACCAGACCGACTACCTGCTGATGGTGAACCAGCTGCGCTCGACGCGCTGGTACAACGACACGCTGCGCAGCTGGCAATGGGACCCGAGCCAGTACAACCTCAGCGCCCCGGTGGCCGAAATCCTTAACGGCCGCTACCAGCCGCTGGCCATGCGCCTGCGCAGCATTTCGGCCAAAATCAACCGGGTGGCCGAGTACTACGAAGCGGCCAAAACCAACCTGCAGAACCCCACCCGGGAGCACCTGGAGCTGGCCATCCTGCAGAACCGCGGCGGCCTCGACGTGTTCGGCCCCGCCCTGCTCGACTCGGTGAGCCGCGCCGACCTGCCCGCCCGCGAGAAGGAGGAGCTGCGCGCCCGCATCGAAACCACCCGGCAGGTGATGCAGGAGTACGTGCGCTTCCTCGATAAGGAGCTGCGGCCCCAGGCCCGGCGCAGCTTCCGCATCGGCAAGACGCTGTTCGACCAGAAATTCCGCTACGACATCGTGGCCAACGCCTCGGCCGACGAAGTGTACCAGCGGGCCCAGCGCCACAAGCAGGAGCTGCTGCAGGACATGGCCCGGCGTGCCACCCGCCTCTGGCCGAAGTACTTCGCCGCGCAGCCTATGCCCGCCGACACGCTCACCCGCATCCGCGCGGTCATTCAAAAGCTGTCGGAGAAGCACGCCACGCAGGCCGGCTTCGTGGATGCGGTGCGCCAGCAGATTCCGGTGCTCGTCAAGTTCGTCGACGACAAGAAGCTGCTCACCCAGGACCCGACCAAGCCGCTGGTGGTGCGCGAAACCCCGCTGTACATGCGCGGCTCGGGCGCGGGCGCGTCGGTTTCGGCTCCCGGCCCCTACGACAAGGGCGCCGACACCTACTACAATGTGGAGCCGCTGGACGGACAGCCCGCCGCCCAGGCCGAAAGCTATTTGCGCGAGTACAACCAGTACACCCTGCAGATTCTGAACATCCACGAGGCCATTCCGGGCCACTACACCCAGCTGGTGTACGCCAACCGCTCGCCCAGCATCATCAAGGCCGTGCTCGGCAACGGGGCCATGATCGAGGGCTGGGCCGTGTACGCCGAGCGCATGATGCTGGAAAGCGGCTACGCCGGCGGCTCCGACGAAATCTGGCTGATGTGGGACAAGTGGAACATGCGCGTGACGCTCAACACCATCCTCGACCACCTGGTGCAGACGGGCAGCATTACGGAGCCCGAAACGGTGCAGCTGCTCATGCGCGACGGATTTCAGGAGGAAGCCGAGGCCCGTAACAAGTGGCGCCGCGCCACGCTCAGCCAGGTGCAGCTCAGCTCCTACTTCACCGGCTACAGCGAAATCATGGCCCTGCGCGAGGAGCTGAAGCAGAAACAGGGCAAGGCCTTCGACCTGAAGAACTTCAACGAGCAGTTCCTGAGCTACGGCAGCGCCCCGGTGAAGTACATCCGCCAGCTGATGCTGCGCTAAGCGGCCCATCACCCGTGCCGGCGCGCCGGGCTCCGCTGAGCGGGGCTCGGCGCTTTGCGGTCCGCCGGGCGCGCGGCTGGCAGCCGTCCCAATTTGAGCCAAAAGCGGGCCGGTTGCGTACAACGGCCGATACACACCTTCTCCACAAGCTCCTAACTCAGCCTGCCGCAATGAAAGAAGCCGACCGCCAGCGCGTGTACGATACCGACGATGAGGGCCTGCGCCACTACACCCACGACCACCTGAAGGTCTTCGCCAAGTTCACTTCCCAGGGTTGCGCCACCTGCGAGCTGCTGGCCCCGCCCTTCGCCAAGTTTGCCGACGACGAGCAGTACCAGCCCATCCTTTTCCTGCGCCTGGACTCCGACGAAAATCCGGTGGCCAAAAAGCTGATGCAGGAGCGCGTGGCCCCGTTTTTCGTGAGCTACTGCCAGGGCCAGCTGCTGGAGTGCGACTCGCTCACCACCGAAGAAGCCGTGCGCGGCATGCTCGACCGCCTGCGCGCCTTCGTGCCGCACACGCGGTGATTGGTGATTGGTGATTGGTGATTGGTGATTGGTGATTAAGGCATATTCCCGGCCAGACACCAGGTTACGAGCACCTTGGCAGTCCAGGAAATTCGTCAAACCCACGCAGGTTCGTGAATCAATCGTCCACGCAATCTGGGTAATCCGGCAAATCCGCAAGAATCCGTGATTTTTGCGGCCGTGTTTTTCCTGCTCTCCAAGCTGCTCGACTTTCTGCTGCTGCCGGCCCTGTGGCTGCTGGGGCTGCTGCTGGCCGCCCTGCTCACCCGCCGCCCGGCCCGGCGCCGCGCCCTGCTGCTGACGGCGCTGCTGCTGCTCGTCATCGGCACCAACAACGCCCTCGTCAACGAAGCCCTGCTGGCCTGGGAGCTGCCCCCGTTGACGCTGCGCCAGCTCGGTGGCCCCTACGACGCGGGCGTGCTGCTCACCGGCATCGGCGACGGGCGCAAGTCGCCGCACGACCGGGTGTACCTGGGCCGTGGCGCCGACCGCCTGACCAACGCCCTGTGGCTGTACCGCGCCGGCCGCATCCGCCGCATCATCATCTCGGGCGGCTCGGGGCTGCTGAAGGGTGCGCGCGGGCACACCGAAGCCCACGAGCTGTACGTGCTGCTGCGCCTGGCCGGCGTGCCCGCCCGCGACATCCTATTGGAAGAGCGAAGCCGCAACACCCGCGAAAACGCCCTTTACACCAAGGAGCTGCTGGCCCGGCACCCCGATATCAAGTCGCTGGTGCTCATCACCTCGGCCTTTCACCAGCGCCGGGCCCTGGGCTGTTTCCACCGCGTGGGGCTGCGCCCGGCGCCCTTCCCCGCCGGCTTCGTCACCACCGACCGTCGCCTCTCGCCCGATTACTGGCTGGTGCCCGACGCCGACGCGCTGGCCCGCTGGAGCCTGCTGCTGCACGAAATCAGCGGCTACGTGGTGTACCGGGTGCTGGGCTACGCGTGAGGGAATGGGCGGATAGGGAAATCGTCCGTCATCCTTCGGCTGCGCCTCAGAATGACGGACGATTTCCCAATTCAATCCTTAGGCTATTCCACCTTCTTACCCTCCGACTGGGGCGCCGGCGCTACCCACACCGATTTCTGATTGACAAACTCGCGGATACCCAAATAGCTCAGCTCCCGGCCGTAGCCCGACTTCTTGACCCCACCAAAGGGCATTTCGGGCGAAGACTTCACCAACGCGTTGATGAACACCGCCCCGGCCTCGATGCGCCGGGCCAGCGCCTCACCGCGCGCCGCGTCGCGGGTCCAGATAGCGGCGCCCAGGCCGAAGCGCGAGTCGTTGGCAAGGCGGATGGCATCGTCCGCGTCCTTGGCTTCGAGCACCAGCGCCACCGGGCCGAACAGCTCCTCCGCGTAGGCCCGCTGCCCGGGCTTCACGTTTGACAGGATCATGGGGCGGAACAGCGCCGTGCCGGGCGCCGACTGCCCGCCGAACAGCTCCACCTTCGCGCCCTGTTTCACCGAGTCATTGACCTGTTCGGTCAGCTCGTCGGCCAGGTCGGGGCGGGCCAGGGGGCCGTACTGGGTGGTTTCCAGCAGCGGGTCGCCGGTGCGCAGGGCCAGCAGGTGGGTTTTCATCTTGCTGATGAACTCCTTGAGCACCGGCTTCTCCACGATGAAGCGCTTGGCGGCAATGCAGCTCTGCCCGGCATTGATCATGCGGGCCTGGGCGGCGGTTTTGGCGGCCAGCTCCAGGTCGGCATCCGCCAGCACGACGAAGGCATCGGAGCCGCCCAGCTCCAGCACGGTTTTCTTGATCTGGGCACCGGCCGTGGCGGCCACCTGCGCCCCGGCCGGCTCCGAGCCGGTGAGCGTGACGGCCCGCACCCGGTCGTCCTCGATGAGCTTGCTCACCAGCTCGGAGCCGATGAGCAGGGTGCGGAAGGTGGCCGGCGGAAAGCCCGCGTCGTGGAAAATCTTTTCCAGGGCCAGGGCGCACTGCGGCACGTTGGAGGCGTGCTTGAGCAGCCCCACGTTGCCGGCCATCAGCGCGGGCGCGGCGAAGCGCACCACCTGCCAGAAGGGGAAGTTCCAGGGCATCACGGCCAGCACCACGCCGATGGGCTCGTGGCTGATGAAACTGCGCCGGGCCTCGGTCTTGATTTCCTCGTCGGCCAGAAAGGCTTCGGCGTGCTCGGCGTAGTAGTCGCAGCAGAGGGCGCACTTCTGGGCTTCGGCCCGGCCGTCGACGACGGGTTTGCCCATTTCCAGGGCCATGAGGCGGGCCAGCTCGTCGGCCCGCTCGCGCAGCAAGGCCGCCGCGCGGCGCATCAGGCGGGCGCGCTCGGCAAACGTGGTCAGTCGCCATTGGGCGGCGGCGCGGTGGCTTTGGGCCAGAATCCGCTCGACGCGGGACCAGGCAAAGGGGCGGAAACGGCGCAGCACGCGGCCGGTGTAGGGGTTGTAGGACTCGATGGGCATAAACAAAAGTGCAAATCGGCGGGCAACGGTGGCTCCGTAAGTACGTACGCAGAAAGCGCGCGGCCGCTACCTATAACCGGTTTGCCGACTCCGGGGTTGACCCGGCCGCCTTTGTCGTCTGCGTTTTGTCCTTACTTTTGACCGGCCCCGGTCTGCGCCCACTCCGGCACGGCGGCGGCCCCATTTCCCACACCGTGACCAGTTTGCTACCCGAGTCGCCCCCCGCCGCTGAACAGCAGCTCGTAGCCCGGCTGCGCGCCCAGGACGAGTCCGCCATGACCGAGTTCTACGACAAGTACTCGGCTGCGCTCTACGGCGTAATCCTGCGCATCGTGCGCCGCGAGGAAGAAGCCGAAGACGTGCTGCAGGAGGCCATGGTAAAAATATGGCATTCGTTTCCGAGCTACGACGCGTCGAAAGGGCGCCTGTTTACGTGGGTTTTGAACGTGAGCAGAAATTTAGCCATCGACAAAATCCGCTCCCGCCAGTACCGCGTAAGTTCTCACAGTCAGCCACTGGACGATAGTCCTGCCGAGCGCCAACCCGCCGTCGATTCCTTCCGGCCCGAGCACATCGGGCTGCAGGAACTCACGCGCCGATTGAACCCTGAGCAGCGCCAAATTGTCGACTTGCTGTATTTCGAAGGCTACACCCAAAGCGAGGTGGCCGACGAGCTGAATATGCCCCTAGGTACAGTGAAAACCCGCGCCCGCGCCGCCATCAAAGTCCTCTCCACCCTGATCCGATAACCTGCCGTGAACATCGAGGAATACATCGAATCGGGTCAACTAGAGCTGTACGCGCTGCAGCAGCTTTCCCCGGCCGAAGCGGCCGAGGTGGAGCGGCTGGCGGCCGAACACCCGCCCATCCGGGCTGAACTCATCAACGTACAGCGGGCCCTGGGCCTCTACGCCGAAGCCCACGCCGTGACCCCGCCCGCCGCCCTGCGCGAGCGGGTGCTCAGCAGCTTCCAGCAAGCCGTTAATCAAGCCGCCTCAGCCGCCGAACCCTCCGCGCCGACCGAAACGTCCGCTCCTTATGTAGTGCCAAGTGTGGCGCCCACCGCCCCGGCTCCCCGCTACGAGGCCGCGCCGGCCCCCGAAGCCGTGGTGCGCAGCCTGCCCGCCGAATCTACCGGCAGCGGCTTCCGCTGGCTGGCCATTGCCGCTTCGGTGGCGCTGCTGCTGAGCCTGGGGGCCAACTGGCTGTTCTACAGCCGCTGGCAGCAGTCGGAAAACCAACTGGTGCTGGCCCAGGCCGAGCAGGCCCGCTACGCGGCTACCACCCAGGCCGTGCAGAAAAGCCTGGCCGCGCGTACCCAGGAAATCGGGGTGCTGCGCGACGAGCAGTTCCGCATGGTGGTGATGACCGGTACGGCCCAGGCCCCCGGCGCCCGCGCCCGGGTGATGTACAACCCCGTCAGCCGCCGCGTATACGTGGACGTGAAGAACCTGCCCGCCGCTCCCAGCGGCAAGCAGTACCAGCTATGGGCCCTCGACAAGGGCAAGCCCGTCGACGCCGGCATGCTGGCCCAGACCACCGCTGTTGGCGACAGTCTGCAGCGCATGAAGGACGTGGCCAGCGCCCAGGCCTTTGCCGTGACGCTGGAAGACGCCGGCGGCCACCCCACCCCCACCATGGCCGCCCTCACGGTGATGGGCCAGATGCTGTAAGTACTTTTTCCCTAATGCCGAATGCCCAAAGCCGGGCCGCTGACGTCAGCGGCCCGGCTTTTTTGTGGGCGGTAGCGCGGGCTCAACGCTGAGCGGTTTCGCCTTGCAGCATCGCCGCCTGTTGCACCAGCTGCCGGAACTCGGCGCGGGTGCCGTCGGCATCGGGGCCAGTGGCGCGGCTGGTCAGCTCCTGGGTGCTGGCCCAGCTGGCCGTGCCGCGGTACTGCGAGCCGCGCAGCAGCAGGCCGAACTGCGCCACGGCCGCGGCCCAGCGCAGGTTGTCGGAGGCCCGGACAATGGGCTCGTCGAGACGGGCGCCGCGCACGGGCAGGGTGAGCAGGCGGCTGGGGCTGCCCTGCGGTTCCTGGTAGCGCAGCTTCACGGTGAGCAGCTCCGGGCTGCTGCCCGCCGCGTAGGTGGCGGCCGTGGCCTGGTACTTCAGCGGATCGACGGCGGGGCTGGCAGCGGCGGTGGGGGACCCGGTGGGTACGATTTCGTAGAGGGCCGTGACCTGCTGGCCCGCGCCCAACTCGCCGGCGTCTTTGCGGTCATCGTTGAAGTCTTCGGCGGCCAGCAGGCGGTTTTCGTAGCCCAGCAGGCGGTACTCGCGCACCAGGGCGGGGTTGAACTCGACCTGCACTTTCACGTCCTTGGCCAGGGTGAAGAGCGTGCCGCCGAACTGCTGCACCAGCACCCGCCGGGCCTCGCCCAGCTGGTCGATGTAGGCGTAGTTGCCGTTACCCTTGTCGGCCAGCAGCTCCATCTGGCTGTCTTGCAGGTTGCCCTGCCCGAAGCCCAGCACCGACAAAAACACTCCCGACTCCCGCTCCCGGGTAATCAGCCGCTCCATGTCGGCGTCGCTCTGCTCGCCCACGTTGAAGTCGCCGTCGGTGGCCAGGATGACGCGGTTATTGCCGCCGGGCTGCCGGTGCTGCCGCGCCACCTCGTAGGCCAGGCGCAGCCCCTCGCCGCCCGCCGTCGAGCCGCCGGCTTCGAGCTTATCCAGGGCACCCAGGATGGTTTCCCGCTCGGTGCCCGAAGTGGGCGGCAGCACCAGCCCGGCGGCCCCGGCGTACACCACGATGCTCACGTAGTCCTGGGGCCGCAGCCGCTCGCGCACCAGCAGCCGCAGCGACTCTTTCAGCAGCGGTAGCTTGTCGGGGTCGTTCATCGAGCCCGACACGTCGAGCAGAAACACCAGATTGGCCGGCGGCAGGTTTTCGGAGGCAACGTCCTTGCCCTGCACGCCCACCAGCACCAGCTGGTGGGCGGGGTTCCAGGGGCAGGCGGCCACCTCGGCATTCAGCGAGGCGGGGCCGCTGCCGGGCTGCGGGTACTGGCAGGGAAAGTAATTCACCAGCTCCTCCAGCCGCACCGCGTCGGGCGGGGGCAGCTGGCGGTTTTGCAGCAGAAAGCGGCGCACGTTGGCGTATGAAGCCCGGTCTACGTCGATGGCGAAGGTGCTGAGCGGGTTGCGCCGGGCGTCGAGAAACGGGTTTTCGTGGATGACGGCGTAATTCTCGCGGCGGGCCGGGGCCGTGTCGGCCGCGCCAGGCACGGGCTGATTGGCCACCGGCTCCGGTGCCATTGCGGCATCCGTGGTGGTTTCAACCAGCTCGGGCTGGGCCCCGGCTTTCAGGTTTTCGGTGGAGTATTGCTGGCTGCAGGCCGACAAGAGCGCAGCCGCCAGCAGCAGCCCCCGCAGGGGCCGCAAGCGGATAATCGTCATGGCAGGAAAAGGCTTAGGTGGACTGGAAACGCCCCGGTCTAGGCGCACCGGCTACCCGCCCCGCCGCAATTCGCGACCTGCGGGGGGCGGCGCTGCGGCCCGGGTTTTCTTCGCGACGAAAACCCGCAACTGCAGCACCGGCGCGGCCAGCGGCGCAAGGGCGCCGGGCCGGGTGTGAAGCCTCCGGCGCCAGTAGCGCCGGGGTTCTGTACATACCGGCGAGGCGGGGGAAGTAACCCGGCAAACGGCGCTTTTTCCTCCCGCTATTTTGCCGCAGCCCGTGCTGCCAATCCCCATAGACCGCGAAACCAGCCGCCACGCCTGCGTATCTTGCGCCCCGTGCTGCTCCGTACTTCCCTGCTTCTGCTGCTGACGGCCTGGAGTCTGTCCTGGCCCCCTGCCTGCTCCCGCCAGCGCGGCCCGGCCGCCGTGCCGCCCCCGGCCACCGCCGCCACGCCCCTGCCCTGGCTGGATTCCTTGCTGACCACCACGCCCGGCCTGCGTCGCCACGCCGTGGGCCTCAGCCTGGCCTACGCCGACAGCGCCCGGCCCTTTTACGCCTACCACGCCGACCAGTACTTCGTGCCGGCCAGCACCCTGAAGCTGCTTAGCTTCTACGCGGCCCGGCACCTGCTCGGCGACACGCTACCCAGCCTGCGCTACTTCTCCCGCCACGATACCCTCTACTTCCAGGGCACCGGCGACCCGACCTTCCTCCACCCCGACGTGCCCTCGCGCCGGGCCTACGCCTTCCTGGCTACCCGCCCCGAGCGCGTACTGGCCTACTGCGAGCTGCCCACCGCCCCCGCCTACGGCCCCGGCTGGGCCTGGGACGACTACCGCTACTACTTCCAGGCCGAGCGCGGCGCCTTCCCGCTCTACGGCCATACAGTGCGTTTTTATTACTCGCCCGCCGTGCCCGCGCTGCGCCGCCGCCCCGGCCGCCCGGCCCGGCTGCAGGTGCGCCCCCGCGTCTTTGCGCCACTCACCGCGCTGGCCCCCGCCCCGGAGCCCGGCCCGGCCCAGGGTCACGTGCGCCGCGCCCAGCTCGACAACCGCTTCGTGGCCCTGCCCGCGCCGCGCCGCTGGGTCGACGAGGTCCCCTACCGCACCAGCCGCACCCTGCTGCTGCGCCTGCTCGGCGACACGCTGCGCCGCCGGGTGGTGGCTGCTCCCTGGCGCCCCCACCCCGGCCGCGGCGACACCATCCGCACCCTGCCGGGCCTGCCCGCCGACACGCTCTACCGCCGCATGCTGCGCGTGAGCGACAATTTCCTGGCTGAGCAGCTGCTGCTCCTGTGCAGCACCCGGGTGGGCTACCACGACTCGCTGAGCACCGGCCGCGTCATCCGCGCGGCCCGCCGCACCAGCCTCGCCTTTTTGCCCGACGCCCCGGTGTGGGTGGATGGCTCCGGCCTCTCGCCCCTGAACCTGCTCACTCCCCGCGACCTGACCGCCCTGCTCTGCCGCCTGCACGCCGAGATGCCCGAGCACCGCCTGCTGAGCCTGCTGGCGGCCGGCGGCGGCCCCGGCACCCTGCGTCGCCGCTACGCCGACGCCCACGGCCCCTGGCTCTGGGCCAAAACCGGCACCCTGCGCCACGACCTCAACCTCTGCGGCTACCTGCGCACCCGCTCGGGCCGGCTCGTCGCCTTTGCCTTCCTCAACAACAACCACGCGGCCAGCAGCTGGGCCGTGCGCAACGAGGTGGAGCGCGTGTTGGGCCAGGTGCGCCGGCGGCTGTAAGGGGGTAGTCGGTAGTCGGTATGCAGTAGTCAGTAGTCAGACCGGCACGGCCCACTGCAGTGCGGGCTTGGCGCCGGGCTTCGGCTCAGTCCACGGCGGCGGGCACTAAATGCGGTGAACGGTTCGCCCGACTGCGGGCACTGGCCCGCGCCACAGTTGCCGGCCGCTTCGTCCTGCTCATGCTTGCCACCTGGGCTTGCTATTCCCAGCCGCTGCCAGCAATTCTCCCGCAGTACCCGGTGGCTGCGCATTACACCTATTATCACTGCCCTATATTTAGCTCCTCTTTCTCTCAACTGCCCTTCGTATGCCCCGCTTCTTTGCCTGCCTGCGCGTCGGTGCCCTGGCCCTGTTGCCCCTGGCCGCCGCCGCCCAGTACCCCGCTTCCCTCGTGGAAGTCAAAACCACCGACGCCACGCCGGCCACGCGCCTGCAGCTGCAGACCACCGGCGGCCTCTACCTCGGCGGCGACTACGACGGGGACCCCAGCGGCCTTGGCGTCCCGCTGGAAGGCAGCGGCACCCGCCTGATCTGGTACCCCGGCAAAGGCGCCTTCCGCGCCGGGGGCATCGACGGCACCCAGTGGGACGCGGCCAACATCGGCAGCTACTCCACCGCTGCCGGCTTCAACTGCCGGGCCTTTGGCGAATACTCTACCGCCTTCGGCAAGGACGTGACGGCCGCCCAGTTCGGTTCCGTTGCCGCGGGCGAATACGCCGTCGCGTCGGGCGCCACCTCGGTGGCCCTGGGCTACGACGCGCACACCAACGCCCGGCAGGGCTCCTTCGTCTTCGCCGACCGCTCCGTGGTGCACGATAACGGCGGCTCCAACAACAATGCCTTCCGGGCCGGCGTCAACCACTTGGCCAACTGGCGGGTGTCGGGCGGCTTCCGCGTCTTTACCAGCAGCAACCTGACCACCGGCGTCACCTTCCAGTCGGGTACGGTTACCAACAACTGGGGCCAGAACAACGCGGTCATCTCCACCTCCACCGGGGCCTACCTGAGCACCAGCGGCGTGTGGACCAATACCTCCGACCGCCACAGGAAGCACCGCTTCGAGGCCGTGTCGGGCGAGGACGTGCTGCGCCGCCTGCGCCGGCTGCCCATCACCCGCTGGAGCTACAAGCAGGAAACCGGCCCGGTGCGCCACCTCGGCCCCATGGCCCAGGACTTCTACCGCGCCTTCCAGCTCGGCCCCGACAGCATCAGCATCGGTACCGTGGACGCCGACGGCGTAGCCCTGGCCGGTGTGCAGGCCCTCGACGCCCGCACCCGCGCCCTGCAAGTCGAAAACGAGCGGCTGCGCGCCCGCCTCACCGCCTTGGAGCAAGTGGCCATTGCCCCCAGCACTGCCGGCCTGCCGCTGAACCTGAATACCATCCTGCTGACCCTCGGCACCGGTCTGCTGGCCCTGCTGCTGCTGCGCCGCCGCCCCGCCACCCGGTAAAGGCCGCCCCCGGCGCGGGCGGCGGGGCGGCGGTAGCCCCAACGGCCGGTGCCACGGACGGCCCGCTTTTCTATATTGCGCCCCTCCTCCGTACCCTATGCGCCTGAATACCTCCCCGCTCCTGCCCGCCCTGCTGCTGACCGGCGCCCTGGCCGCCTGCTTCCAGCGCAGCCCCGACGAAGCCCACCAAGCCGCTGCCGCCGCGCCCGGCGCCGATGCCGTGGTGCTGCAAACTGGTAAAACCCTCAGCGAAGATTTCGAAGCCGGCAGCAAGGGCTCCTACGCCGCCGCCGAAGAAACCCTGCCCTCCGGCCGCTGGCTGCTCGACGACGCCCTCATCGGCACGGCCGAGCAAGACCACAAGCACGGCCAGAAAGCCCTGCGCCTGCGCGGCAAGGGCCGCGCCCAGATGCGCTTCGACCTGCCCGCCGGCGCCGGCCGGGTGCGCGTCTTTCACGCCAGCTACGGCAAGGATGGCGCCGTGCGCTGGCAGCTCTGGGGCTCCCAGGACCGCGGCCGTAGCTGGCAGCCCGTGGGCAGCGAAATCAAGGTGGAAGGCGCCGGCCTGCCCGCTACCATCGTGGTGAACCGCCCCGGCCCGCTGCGCCTGGAAATCCGCAAGCTCGATGGCGGCGACGACCGGCTGAACATCGACGACTTCTCGGTGGAGCCCTACCAGGGCGGCACCCCGCCCGCCGTGGCCGGCAACGGCGCCAAAACGCCCGCCGCTGCCGCACCGGTTACCACCACTGCGCCGGCCACCTTGCCGCAGGGCACCGGTCCGGCGGGTCAGGACGACCCGCTCAGCCTCGGCAACCCCAGCGGCGCCACCAGCAGCCCCGCCCAGTCGCCCAACAACTACCTGATGGTGAAGCCCCAGTACACTCTCAGTTACTCCCGCGACCGGGGCACGCCCAACTGGGTGGTGTGGCACCTGAGCAAGGCGTGGATGGGCTCGGCCCCGCGCCAGGACGACTTTCGCCCCGACCCGGCCCTGCCCCGCGGCTGGTACCAGGTCACGCCCCGCTCCTACTCCGGCTCGGGCTTCGACAAGGGCCACAACTGCCCCTCGGCCGACCGCAGCCTGACGCTGGACGACAACTCGGCCACCTTCCTGATGACCAACATGATTCCGCAGGCGCCCATGAACAACCAGCGTACCTGGAATCACCTCGAAGACTACTCGCGCGACCTGGTGCAGGCCGGCAACGAAGTGTACGTGCTGATGGGCAGCTACGGCCGCGGCGGCACCGGCTCCAACGGCCCCGCCCAAACCCTCGACAACGGCCACGTGACCGTGCCCAAGCGCGTGTGGAAGGTGCTGGTGGTGCTGCCCAACGGCTCCGGCGACCTGCAGCGCATTGCCGGCGGCCAGGCCCGCCTCATTGCCATCGACACGCCCAACGACAACAGCGTGGACCCCGACTGGGCGAAGTACCGCACTTCCGTCGACGCCATCGAAGCCGCCACCGGCCTCGACCTGCTCAGCCTGCTGCCCGTCGAGGCCCAGGCCCGGCTGGAAGCCCAGGTCGACGCCGGCCCCACGCGCTAGGCCCGGTTTCGGCTATACCATGAACAAGCCCGCTCCGGCAGTTGCCAGAGCGGGCTTGCGCTTTATTGAGCATTCAACGGCGGTTACTCCCGCGTGCCGCTGTCGAAACCACTGACGAGCAGCTGCCGGTCGGCGGCCGAGAGCGGGCGGTTGCTGGCCTGGGCGTACACGGCGCAGGCGCGCTCCGCCGTTTCGACGCCCAACGTTTTGGCCCGCATGCCCCAGAGCACCAAGGCGTACTGGTGGCGGTTGTACATGTTGCCGTCGTGCAGAAACATGGTCTGCTTTTTCGAGGCGAGCAGCTTCTCGAAGTCCATTTCGCCGCCGCGGCTGGCTTGCCGGACGTAGGCTTCGATGCTGGCCGGAGACGCGGCCGGCGCGGCCGCTACCGGGCCGCCGTTGGCAGTTGCCAGGGCAGTCGGCGCCGACTGGGCCCAGGAAGTGGTAGTGTGCCCCAACAGGAGCAATGAGCAAACGACTAGCAACCGTGACATAAGCGTTGGGATAAGGAATGACTGAAGCTACGCAACAACGTCCGCAGCCGGTTTTAGGTGCCTGCTCACGCAACTTTCGCGCCGCATTCGATCAGCCACGACTTTCCCGCATTATCATTCCGTCATCCTCAGCCAAGGGGCCGCCGGCCGGCACGGCCCGTAAACCAGCGCCAACCGGCGGCCCCTTGCGCTCATGCCCGCAGGCCAGTGCCCGGCGGCTCAGGTTTCCACCAGGGTGGTTTTGAAGCCGGCCAGCTTGCCGCCGCTGGTTTTGCCCAGGGCGTAGGCCTCCAGCTGCGGCCCTTTCCCGATGCGGTACACTTTCACGTCCTCCAGCTCCTGTTTCAGGAACATCTGCAGGGCTTTGTAGCGGTTGGCCAGGTCCACGTTGCCGAGCACGCCGTCGTCGGCGGTGTGGTTGCGCAGGAAGTACGTCAGCTCCTGCTCCTGCACCGGCGTGTCGGCGGGCTGATTGAGCAGCTTCAGCAGCTCCTTGGCGTCCAGCGCCCCACTCGGGGCCTGGTAGCTCACCACCGTCAGCGGCGCATCCGATTCGCTGACGAAGTACAGGCCTTCGGTGAGCTGGCGCAGCTGCTCGAGCGAGGCATCGGCCGGGCTGGCGTCGGCAGTTTTGGCGACGTTGGAAGCGGCGGTTTCGCGCTCCGCCTTGCTTTCCAGGGGCTTATCGGCCGTTTTGGCGGCCGGGCTGCCGTCGGCACCGGGCACCTTGGCGGCAATAGCGGCGGCCAGCTCCTTCATACGCTCCTCGGGCACCTTGATTTTGGGGTTGGCGAAGTTCATGTCCGACACCTGGTTCATCGGAATCAGGTGAATGTGCGCGTGCGGCACTTCCAGCCCGATAACGGCCACCCCGATGCGCTTGCAGGGCACGGCGGCCTTCACGCCCTTGGCCACGCGCTGGGCAAACTGGTGCAGCGCCGCCAACTCGGCCGGGGGCAGGTCGAAGATGTAGTCGACCTCCTTCTTGGGAATGACCAGCGTGTGGCCCTCCACCAGCGGCGTGATGTCGAGAAAGGCCAGGTGATGCTCGTCTTCGGCCACTTTGTAGGCGGGCAGCTCACCCGCCACGATGCGGGAAAAGATGGAAGGCATGCGGTGAAATGGTGAGGTGGTGAACTGGTGAGTTGCCGTTCTGGCGGCACCAGGCGGGCCGATTGGGCCGGCCGTCAAAGTACGGGGCAAAATGCAAAAGGGCGAAGCCGCAGCTTCGCCCTTTTTACAATGTCGCAGGAGAGCAGTAATGGTCAACTCACCAGTTCACCACTCACCATCTCACCGCTTACCGGCTGATTTCCAGGATTTCGAACTGCAGCTTGCCGGCGGGCACGGTGATTTCGGCCACGTCGCCGGCCGACTTGCCCAGCAGGCCCTTGCCGATGGGCGACTTCACCGAGATTTTGCCGGCGGCCAGGTTGGCTTCTTCTTCGGCCACCAGCGTGTAGTCGAGCACCATGTTGTTCTTCAGGTTCTTCAGCTTCACCTTACTCATGATCAACACCTTGCTGTTGTCCAGGTTGCTGTCGTCGAGGATGCGGGCGTTGCCGATGATTTCTTCGAGCTTGGAGATTTTCAGCTCCAGATGGCCCTGCGACTCCTTGGCCGCGTCGTACTCGGCGTTTTCGCTCAGGTCACCTTTGTCGCGGGCTTCGGCCAGCTGGCGGGCTGCCTCGGCCCGACCGCGGATTTTAAGATCCTGCAGTTCGTCCTTCAGCTTTTGCAAGCCTTCGGCGGTATAATAGTTGACGGCCATGACGAAGTAGGGTGTGGTGGGTCAATCAGGTAAAAAAACAAGGAGAACGGCCGGCGCTGCCGGCCGTTCTCCCGAACAGGCATCAGCAAATATAGGCAATCAGGCCCACAGTGCGCAACCGGTGAACTGGTGAGATGGTGAAATGGTGCGTGACTGTTCTGATTGCCAGAACCTCATTTTTTGGTTCGGCCCGGCGCACTGGTCCCGGTTTAGCCGCTGGCGTAACCGGAGCCCGGCGTAAAGCAGGTATGCAACCAGCGTAGACGGTTACAGTGGCGGCCCAGTGGTTTCGCGCGGGCGCCGGACGCAGGCTGAGAGCCGGCGGTATGTAGGCCACGGTTGCGCAACGTGCTGTTGACAAACCGGCGTCAGCGCCTCCGAAAACGCACCATTTCACACCCTCACCAACTCACCAATCTTCCGAGCCAGCACCTCGTTGATGCGCTGGTAGGACTCGTGCGTCCAGCCGCCCACGTGCGGGGTGAGCACCACGTTGGGAGCCGTGCGCAGATACTCAAAGCGGGTGCGCTGCTCGGGCTTGAGGCCGCTCAGCCGCTCGTTGTCGAGCACGTCGAGGGCCGCGCCGCGCAGCTTGCCTTCGCGCAGCAGCGGCACCAGGGCACTGTGGTCGAGCACTTCGCCGCGGGCCGTGTTGAGCAGCCAGAGCTTGTGGTGGAATCCGCGCAGCAGTGCCTCGTTGACGAAGCCGTGGTTTTCGGGCGAGTACGGAATGTGGATGCTGAGCACGTCGCAGCGCTGCTGCAGCTCCGCCAGGCTCACCAGCGGCAGGTAGTCGGTGGCGGCTACGGCCGGGTCGTGGTCGTAGCCGAGCACGGTGCAGCCGAAGCCGCGCAGGCAGCGGGCAAAGCTGCGCCCCATGTGGCCCGCGCCGATAATGCCCACGGTGCGGGCCTGCAGCTCGTAGCCGCGGTTGGCTTCGCGCTGCCACTCGCCGCGGCGCACCTCGGCGTCGGCCGAGGCCACTTTGCGCAGCAGGGCCAGCAGCGTGCCCACCGCAAATTCGCCCACGGCCTGGGCGTTGCCTTCGGGCGCATTCACCAGCGCCACGCCGGCCGCCTCCAGGGCCGCCACGTCGATGTTGTCGACGCCGGCGCCGGCGCGGGCCACGAAGCGAAGCTGGTGGCCGTGGCGCAGCAGCTCGGCCGTCACGCGCACCTTGGAGCGCACGATCAGGCCGTCGTAGGGTCTTTTGGCTAACGCAGCCGGCACTTCGGCGGGCAGCAAATCGGGTTCGTAATCAATCTGCACCCCGGCTTCACGCATGAGCGTCTTTAGCGAAGGGTGCATTTCATCGACGACAAGGCAGCAGATCATAGCTCAGGATAGGTGGTGGAGAGAACGGAACAGCGAAAACCACGCCCGGTTGGCCTAAGCCGCAGGCATCGAGCGGGAGCCAGCGGCAATCCGCTGGCCGGCAGTACTTAGCCCTGCTTGCGGTGCGCGGCCACCTGCTGGGTCAGGCCGATGAAATCCTGCACGCTGAGCTGCTCGGCGCGCTTGTCGAAGATGGGCTCGGTCATGGCTTCGGCGGGCATCCCCAGGGGCTTGAGGCAGTTGCGCAGCGTCTTGCGGCGGGTGCTGAAGGCCTGCTTCACCACCTGGAAGAACAGCTTCTCATCGCAGTCGAGACGCTCTACTTTATTACGCGTCAGGCGCAGCACCGCGCTCTGCACCTTGGGCGGCGGCACAAACACGTGCGGGGGCACCGTGAAGAGGTATTCGGTGTCGTAGAAAGCCTGCACCAGCACGCTCAGGATGCCGTAGACCTTGGAGCCGGGGCCGGCGGCAATGCGCTCGGCCACTTCCTTCTGGATCATGCCCACGCACTCGCGCACCTGCTGGCGGTGCTCCAGCACCTTGAAGTAAATCTGGGTGCTGATGTTGTAAGGAAAGTTGCCGATGACGGCCAGCGGCTCGTTATTGAACAGCTTGCCCAGGTCCTGCTTGAGAAAGTCGGCCGACAGAATGCGGTCCTGCAGGGCCGGAAAATGCACTTTCAGGTAGGCCACCGAGTCCCGGTCGATTTCGATAACGGTGGTTTCGTACGCGTCCGGGCGCTCCAGCAGGAACTGCGTGAGCACGCCCATGCCGGGGCCCACTTCCAGCACGTGGCGCACGCCGTCGGGCAGGCGCAGGCTTTCGGCGATGTCGCGAGAAATGTTGAGGTCGGCCAGAAAATGCTGGCCCAGGTGCTTCTTCGGGGTGACGCGTTCCACGGGCGGGGGCGCAAAGGACAGCTTCGCGCGTTGGATTGGGCGGCAAAAGTACGAAAGCCCGGCCGGGCCGCGCCGCCCGCGTGTTACGCGGCGGTTACGCATAACCCGATAACTTGCGCGCCGAAGCTATACCTGCGCTAATGTCTCTCCAACTCGCCACTGCCGCCGCGCTGCCCGCCGGCCCCGCCGATACCGTCGTGATTCTGCCCGCCGGCAGCACTTCCCTGCCCGCCCAAGCCCCCGCCCTGCCCGAGGCTGCCCGCCAGTACGCCGAAAGCCAGCTGGCCGCCGAGCAGAAGCTGTTCGCCGTGAACCTGTACTCGCACCGCCTGTACGTGGTGGTGGCCGAAGAGAAGAAAACCGCCGACCTCAACGCCGAGCAGCTGCGCCGCAAGGGCCACGAGCTGCACGCCAAGCTGAAAACCGCCAAAGTCAAGGAGCTGCACATCGTCGACCTGACCGCTGAAAAGAAAGCCGCCCTGCCCCTGGCCGAAGGCCTGTACCTGACGGCCTACCAGTTCGAGGGCTACAAAACCGACGAGAAAAGCAAGCAGCCGGCCGACCTGCAGCGCGTGGTGCTGGTGGACGCCGCCGAAGCCGAGGTGACGGCCCTGGCCCACCTGCTCAGCGGCGTGGAGCTGGCCCGCGACCTGGTGAACCTGCCCGCCAACAAGCTCACCGCCACCAACTTTGCCGAGCAGATGGCCGCCGCGGGCGAGCAGGCCGGCTTCCAGGTCGAAATCCTCGACCAGGCCCGCATCGAAGCCCTGCGCATGGGCGGGCTGCTGGCCGTGAACCAAGGCAGCCCCGAGCCGCCCACCTTCACCATCATGGAGTGGAAGCCCGCGGGCGCCAAAAATGACAAGCCCTACGTGCTGGTGGGCAAGGGCGTGGTGTACGACACCGGCGGCCTGAGCCTAAAGCCCACGCCCGGCAGCATGGACTTTATGAAGTGCGACATGGCCGGCGCCGCCGCTATGGTGGGCACGCTCTACGCCCTGGCCAAAAACAACGTCCCGCTGCACGTCATCGGCCTGGTGCCCGCCACCGACAACCGCCCCGGCGGCAACGCCTTCGCCCCTGGCGACGTGCTGACCATGCACTCGGGCCTCACGGTGGAAGTGCTCAACACCGACGCCGAAGGCCGCCTCATCCTGGCCGATGCGCTGCACTTCGCCAAGAAATACCAGCCCGAGCTGGTTATCGACGCGGCCACGCTCACCGGCTCGGCCGCCCGCGCCATCGGCAAGGAGGGCATCGTGGCCATGGGCACCTGCGGCGACGAAACAATGCAGGAGCTGGCCGCCGCCGGCCGCCGCGTGCACGAGCGGATCGTGGAGTTTCCGCTCTGGGACGAGTACGCCGAGCACATCAAGAGCGACATTGCCGACATCAACAACCTGGGCAAAGCCGAAGCCGGCGCCATTTCGGCCGGCAAGTTCCTGGAGCGCTTCATCGAAGGCACGCCCTGGATTCACCTCGACATTGCCGCCCCCGCCTACCTCACCGCTCCCGACTCGTACCGCGGCAAAAACGGCACCGGCACGGCCGTGCGGCTGATTTACGATTTCCTAACCAGCCGCGCGTAGCCTGGTTTTCTAAGAACGTCATGCCGAGCGCAGCCGAGGCATCTTGCGTGCTGATGCCAGATAGCAACCCGTTCGTTGAACGAGGAAATTGCTTTCAGACCAAACACGCGAGATGTCTCGACAAGCTCGACATGACGTTCTGTTTAGTCAGCTGCTTCGGTTCAGCTGCTTCTCTCCTCCCTTAGCACCAACTCCACAGAATGCTTCCCCGCATTGGCATCAGCACCGGCGACCTGGCCGGCATCGGCCCCGAAATCATCTACCGCACCCTGCAGGACCCGCGGGTTCTACGCTTCTGCACCCCGGTAGTTTACGGCACCGCCGCCACCCTCTTCGACGACTTCCCGCACGATAAGCACCACCCGCCGCTGAGCTTCCGGCAGGTGCGCGAGGCAGCCGACATCACGGCCGGCAAAGTCAACGCCGTGACCTGCTGGGACGAGGACTTCGTACTCACGCCCGGCCAGCCCACCGAAGCGTCCGGTCGCGCCGCCCGCCTGTCCCTGATTGCCGCCGCCGAGGACCTCAAGGCCGGGCTGATCGACGCGCTGGTGACGGCGCCCATCAGCAAGGAAAACACCCAGGGCGAGGGATTCAACTTCCCCGGCCACACCGAGTTCCTGGCTCACCACTTCAGCCCCAACAACGACAGCCTGATGTTCCTGGTGGCCGACGATTTGCGCGTGGCCACCGCCACCGGCCACATTGCCCTAAAGGACGTGCCCGCCCGCCTCACCTCCGAGGTACTCAGCGGCAAGCTCCGGATGCTGCTGCACTCCCTGCGCCAGGATTTCGGCATCGATAAGCCCCGGGTGGCCGTGCTGGGCCTGAATCCGCACGCCGGCGAAAAAGGCCTGATCGGCAAAGAAGAACAGGATCTGGTGATGCCGGTTATCCAGCAATTCCTCAACGACGGCCACCTCGTCTACGGCCCCTACCCTGCCGACGGCTTCTTCGGCACCCGGCAGTACGGGCAGTTCGACGCCACCCTGGCCTTGTACCACGACCAGGGCCTCATCCCGTTCAAAACCATTGCCTTCGAGCGGGGCGTCAACTTCACCGCCGGCCTGCCCGTCATCCGCACCTCTCCCGACCACGGCACCGCTTACGGCCTGGCCGGCAAGTTCGACGCCGACCCGACCTCTTTCCGCGAAGCCCTGTACCTGGCCTGTGACCTGGTACGCAACCGCAACAAGGAGAAGGAAGCCACGGCGCGGTAATCCGGCATTGCGGCGCGTGGCCGTCTGAGTCGTCCCCAGCCGCAGCGCGGCGACATGTTGGTAGTAACCCAGCGGTATAGAAGAACAGCCAAGCTGCAGCGCAGCGGCATTGCCTTGCTGATGTGGGGCTAATTTTGACGTTCTAGCGGCACCTCTGCCATGCCGCTGCGCTGCAGCTCGGCTGTTCTTTCTGCACGTCGCCCCTACCAATATGACGCCGCTCGGCGGCTGTGCATGAACCCTTTACGCCTTGATTACAACCTAGGAGCGGCGCATTTACTATTACCATCACAGAAACATTCTTTTCAAAAACGAAACTTTGTTTTTGATTTCGCAATTTCTGCTGCACCTTTGTAGCCGGAAAGGCTGATTGGCACCGTCTGATTCCGCCGTTCCACCCTCGCTTCACCTCGCTCATGACGCTCCACAACCCTTCGGAATATAAGTCTGCCCTGCGCCGCCTCGACGCACTGGTGGCCGCCGGTTTCGAGGGCAACGTGGCGCTGGAAACCGAGTTTCGGGAGCTGGTCGTGGCCATCGACGCCTACGAGGGCCAGCTCGGGCTGATGCCCATTCCGTCGCTGCCGGAGTCGCTGGCCGACATGATTGAGCTGAAGCGGCAGCAGATGCGCCTCAAGCAGAAAGAGCTGGCGCAGCTGCTGGAAGTGCCGGCCGGCGCCCTGTCCCAGATCCTGAGTGGCAAGCGCCGCGTAACCCTGGATCTGGCCAAAAAGCTCTACGAGCGGCTGGGCATCAGTCCGGAGTTTATTCTCAAAAAGGCCTAAACTCCCGCTGAAGCTTCCCTCAACCCTCATTCAAGCGGCGAAATATTGCTATTTTTGCCGCCCGCCTGAACCGACTCCGTGAAAAAGGACCATAAATACGACCTGCCGCTGGCCGCCCTGACCGAGAAAAAGCACGAGTTCGTGTTTGACCTCGACCAGGCGTTCTTCGAGCAATTCGACCAGACCCTGATTCCGGACGGCAAGCTGCGCGCCGATGTGGTGGTCGACAAAACCGCCCAGCGCATCGTCATCGACACGCACATCGTGGGCACCGTGCAGCTGATCTGCGACCGGAGCCTCGACGAGTTCGACCAGCCCATCGACGTGGAAAACCAGCTGCTGCTGCGCTTCGGCGACCAGGAACTGGAGCTCGACGACGACGTGCTGCAGGTGACGCCCGACACGCAGACCCTGCCGATGGCCCAGCACCTGTTCGACTACATCGGTCTGGCCTTGCCCATGAAGAAGCTGCACCCGCGCTTCCAGAATGAGGAGGACGACAACCCCGACGCCGAAGTCAAGCTCATCTACTCCACCGGCTCGTCTTCGGACGCCGAGGACGATGATGACCAGGACCCCGGCGACCCGCGCTGGAATGCGCTGCGGAACCTAAACTAAGGCCGCACCCCTTCTCCCGTTTTTTCATTTTTTTCTTCACTTTCACTCATGGCACACCCCAAACGACGCATTTCCGCCGTCCGCCGCGACAAGCGTCGCACCCACTACAAGCTCGACCCGAAGCCGGTTTCCGTTTGCCAGACCACCGGCGAGCTGCACCTGCGTCACCGCGCGTACGTGGTAGATGGTGACCTGTACCTCAACGGTAAAGTAGCTATTGCCGGCTACGCTCCGGTAGCTTCGGCCGCTCCCAGCACCGACGAGGAATAGCCCCGACCCGCTCCTAGCCCAGCCGGCGGCCCTCACCCGGCCGCCGGTTTTACATTACCGCCGACTGTTCTTCATCCCGCTTTCATGAAAATAGCCCTCGACGCCATGGGCGGCGACTTCGCCCCCAAAGCTGCCGTGGACGGAGCCGTGCTGGCCGCCGAACAACTCGATGGCCAGGCCACTATTGTGGTCATCGGCCAGGAAGAAGCCGTGCGCCCCCTGCTCGACGCGCACGGCGAGCGTGCCCGCAATATTGAGTTCGTGCCCGCCACGCAGGTCATTGCCATGGGGGAACACCCCACCAAAGCCCTGCAGCAAAAGCCCGATTCCAGTATTGCCGTGGGCTACAAGCTGCTGCACGGCAGCGACGTGGAAGCCTTCTGCTCGGCTGGCAGCACCGGTGCCATGCTGGTGGGCGCCATCTTCAGCGTGAAGCCCGTGCCCGGCGTGATGCGCCCGGCCATTGCCAACCTCGTGCCCAAGCTGAAAGGCGAGTACGGCGTGATGGTGGACGCCGGCGCCAACGCCGAGTGCAAGCCCGAAATGCTGGAGCAGTTTGCCGAGCTTGGCTCGCTCTACGCGCAGTACGTGTTGGGCATTGATCGGCCGAAAGTAGGCCTGATGAACCTCGGGGAGGAAGAAGGCAAGGGCACCGCCCTGCTGCAAGCCGCCTACAACCTGCTGAAAGTGAACCCCCACATTCACTTCATCGGCAACATCGAGGGCCGCGACATGTTCAATGAGAAGGCCGACGTGATTGTGTGCGACGGCTACACCGGGAACGTGATTCTGAAGCTCTCGGAGTCGTTTTACGACATCATGCACGAGAAGGGCATCCATAAGGACCCGTTCTTCCACAAGTTCGACTACGAAGGCGTGGGCGGCTCCCCGATTCTGGGCATCAACGACAACGTCATCATCGGCCACGGCGTGAGCGGGCCGAAGGCTATCTGCAGCATGCTGATGCAGGGCTTCCAGATGGCCAAGTCGGGCATTGCCGACCAGATCAAGGACACCTTCAAGTCCTAGCGCGGAAGCACATCCGCCGCTCAGTCCGGCCACCTCGGTCGGACTTTTTACTACCTTGGCGGCCGTTTTAGGCGGCGCCTTCTCATCAGCCGCACCTTTCTTTTTCTCTTGCCCATGAAGCTGACCGCTGCCATTACCGGCGTAGGCGCCTACGTACCCGAGTACGTGCTGACCAACCAGGAACTCGAAAAGCTGGTCGATACCAACGACGAGTGGATTCAGACCCGGACCGGCATCAAGGAGCGCCGCATCCTGAAAGGTGAAAATCAGGGTACCTCGGTCATGGCCATCAAGGCCGTGCAGCAGCTACTGGACAAAACCGGCACCCGGCCCGAGGAAGTGGAGCTGCTGATCTGCGCTACCACCACGCCGGACATGGTCTTCCCGGCTACGGCCAACATCATCTGCGAAGGCGTGGGCATCAAGAATGCCTTCGGCTACGACATTTCGGCCGCCTGCTCGGGCTTCCTGTTTGCCCTGGCCACCGGCGCCTCGTTCGTCCGGGCGGGTCTGTACAAGAAAGTCATCATCGTCGGGGCCGATAAGATGTCGGCCATTACCGACTACACCGACCGCAGCACCTGCATCCTGTTCGGCGACGGGGCCGGCGCGGTGCTGCTGGAACCGACCACCGACGGCTACGGCATCCTCGACCAGGAGCTGCGCTCCGACGGCATCGGCGAAAACTACCTGTACCAGAAAGCCGGCGGCTCGCGCCGCCCGCCGTCCATCGAGACGGTGACCAACCGGGAGCATTTCGTGTACCAGGAAGGCGCAACGGTGTACAAGTTTGCCGTGAAGGGCATGGCCGATGTGGCCGGCACCGTGGCCGAGCGCAACGGCCTCACCGCCGACACCATCGACTGGCTGGTGCCGCACCAGGCCAACAAGCGCATCATCGACGCCACCGCCTCGCGCGTGGGCATCGGCGCCGACAAGGTGATGCTGAACATCTACAAGTACGGCAACACCACCAACGCCACCATTCCGCTCTGCCTCTCGGACTACGAAAGCCAGCTGCGTCGCGGCAACAACCTGATTGTGGCGGCCTTCGGCGGCGGCTTCACCTGGGGCGCGCTCTACGTGAAGTGGGCCTACGACCCGAAGCCTGGTCCGCAAACCGCTTAATTTCAGGCGGCCGGCGCGGAACCCCTATACTTGCACCTCCCGACGTGCCGCCCCGCCCACCCGGACGGGTCGGCACGTTTTTGTTTTCTCCCCCAATCGTTTTCCTCCCCTGGCGCGGCAGCCCGACGGTTTTCCGGAATCAGCCCGGCAGCGGCGTCAACCCAAACTCTTCTTTACCTCATGGCAACCACCGCGGATTTTCGCAATGGCCTCGTGTTGAACTACAACGGGGACCTGCACGTCATCACGGAGTTTCAGCACGTGAAGCCCGGCAAAGGCCCCGCTTTCGTGCGCACCAAAATGCGCAACATCAAGACCGGCAAGGTGATTGACAACACCTTCAACGCCGGCGTGAAAGTGGAAACGGCCCGCGTGGAGCAGCGCCCGCACCAGTACCTGTACAAGGACGACTACGGCTACACCTTCATGGATACCGACAGCTTCGAGCAGATTACGCTGCCCGAGGCCATGGTGCCCTTCGCCGACCTGATGAAGGAAGGCCAGATGGCGACCATCCTGATGCACGCCGAAACCGAGCAGCCGCTGACTGCCGAGCTGCCCGCCTTCGTGGAGCTGGTGGTGACCTACACCGAGCCCGGCCTGCGCGGCGACACGGCCACCAACACCCTGAAGCCGGCCATCCTGGAGACGGGGGCCCGCATCCAGGTGCCTTTGTTCATTGACCAGGACCAGAAAATCAAGGTCGACACCCGCGACTACTCCTATGTCGAAAGAGTCAAATAAGGACCAAGCGAAGCCCTCCCCCGCTGCCATGAAAGCCAAAGAACTGCAAGACCTCATCGACTTCATCGCGAAGTCGGGCCTGAACAAGGTCAACATCGAGACGGAAGAATTCAAGATTTCGGTTCAGCGCGAGCCGAACACGAAATACGTGGCCTCGGCAGCTCCCGCCGCCCCGGCACCCGTAGCCGCCCCGGCTGCTGCGCCTGCCCCCGCCGCCGCTCCGGCCGCCCCGGCTGCTGCGCCTGCCGCCGCCGAAGCGCCGGCTGCCAGCAACACGGTAGCGCTGAAAGCCCCGATGATTGGCACCTTCTACCGCTCGAGCAGCCCCGAAAGCCCCTCCTTCGTGAACGTGGGCGACGTGGTGGAGCAGGGCCAGGTGATTTGCATCATCGAAGCCATGAAGCTGTTCAACGAAATCGAAGCCGAGCAGCGTGGCCGCATCGTGAAGGCCATGGTCGACAACGCCTCCCCCGTGGAGTACGACCAGCCCCTGTTCCTGATCGAGCCGATGTAATCCTTGGACATGAGACTGTGAGACATGAGAAGTGAGACAGACGAATCGTTCTGCGAAATCGTCCATCTCACTTCTCATGTCTCACAGTCTCATTTCTTTCCCACAACCATGTTCAAGAAAATACTCATTGCCAACCGCGGGGAAATTGCGCTGCGCGTGATTCGCACCTGCCGCGAGATGGGCATCAAGACGGTGGCCGTGTACTCCACCGCCGATAAGGAAAGCCTGCACGTACGCTTCGCCGACGAAGCCGTGTGCATCGGGCCGCCCGCCTCGCGCGACTCGTACCTGAACATTCCGAATCTGATTGCCGCCGCCGAAATCACCAACGCCGACGCCATTCACCCCGGCTACGGCTTCCTGTCGGAAAACGCGGAATTCTCGCGCATCTGCCGCGAAAACGGCATCAAGTTCATCGGGGCCTCGCCCGAGATGATCAACTCGATGGGCGACAAGGCTTCGGCCAAGGACACCATGAAAAAGGCCGGCGTGCCCACCATTCCGGGCTCCGACGGTCTGCTCGACTCCATTGAGCAGGGCAAGAAGGTGGCGGCCAAGATCAAGTACCCCGTTATCCTGAAGGCTACGGCCGGCGGCGGCGGGCGCGGCATGCGCATCATCAAGAGCGAGGACGAGTTCGAGAAGGCCTGGAACGACGCCCGCACCGAGGCCAAAGCCGCTTTCGGCAACGACGGCGTGTACCTGGAGAAGTTCGTGGAGGAGCCCCGCCACATCGAAATCCAGATTGCCGGCGACCAGTTCGGCACCGTGTGCCACCTCTCGGAGCGGGACTGCTCGATTCAGCGCCGGCACCAGAAGCTGGTGGAAGAGGCCCCGTCGCCCTTCATGACTGACGAGCTGCGCGAGAAGATGGGCAAGGCCGCCGTGGCCGGCGCCAGCAGCATCGGCTACGAGGGCGTGGGCACCATCGAGTTCCTGGTCGACAAAAACCGGGACTTCTACTTCATGGAGATGAACACCCGCATCCAGGTGGAGCACCCCGTGACGGAGGAGGTTATCAACTTCGACCTGATCAAGGAACAGATCAAAGTGGCGGCGGGCATTGCCATTTCGGGCAAAAACTACCTACCCAAGCTGCACGCCATGGAGTGCCGCATCAACGCCGAGGACCCGCGCAAGGACTTCCGCCCGGCGCCCGGCAAAATCACGGTGCTGCACATTCCCGGCGGCCACGGCGTGCGCGTGGACACCCACGTGTACGCGGGCTACCAGATTCCGCCCAACTACGACTCGATGATTGCCAAGCTCATCACCGTGGCCCAGACCCGGGAGGAGTGCGTGGTGAAAATGAAGCGCGCCCTGTCGGAATTCGTGGTGGAAGGCGTCAAGACGACGATTCCCTTCCACCTGAAGCTGATGGACGACGAGGAGTTCAAAGCCGGCAACTTCACCACGAAGTTCCTGGAGTCATTTGACTTCTCGACGCTGTAAGCGGCTTTTTCGCAAGCGTAAAACGGCTCATCCTCGTCTGGATGAGCCGTTTTTTGTTGCTACTTACTATCCGATGGTGCCCCGCAAACTACCGATTCTGGACCGCTCCCTGCGCTGGCTGGTCTGCCCGGCGGCCCTGCTGATTCTTCCCTGCAGGCCTTGCAGGGGCTGGCAGCGAGCGGCCACTGGAGCCAGGCAGGCCGCGGCGGCGAGTACGCGGCCGGCAACGGGGGCGCTATGCGCGTGGCGCCGCTGGCGTTTGTGCAGCCGCCCGTGGAGCGCCGGCTCATCGAGGATGTGTGCAGCCTTACGCACCGGCACCCGGAGTCCTACGCCGGGGCGCTAGCCGTGGTGCCGGGCATCCGGGCCTGGCTGCAAGCGGTTATTGCGCGGTTTAGCCAGTGCTGGCAATAAGTTCGGCGCCGATGCACTACCAGGGCCGCTTCTGAAACACCGACAGCACCTTCACGCCGTTAGCACGCAGCACGTACACTTCGGCGCCGAGCGAATCGGGGTAGGCCTCGGGATGCGTGCGGTAAGCGGTCAGGAAGTACACATCCTTGGCGGCCGGGTCCAGCTGCAGGCGCTGACGGGCCGCGGCGGGCAGGATGGCCACGTTGTTCATCATCGGCATACGCTGGCCGGCGTCGAGGTGAATCCGCGGGGCCGCGTCGTGGGCCAGCACCCATTCCAGGCCGGCCCGGTACGAGAGGCCCCAGTAGTCCCGTTCGAACTGCTGCTCGACCACGGCGGGCGGCAGAAACGAGAAGTACACCTGCTGCTGCGGGTGGGCGGCCACCATGCGGCCCAGGGTCAGCAGTACTTCGACAGCGGCCAGCGTGGCGGCGCCCTGGGCCAGCCGCCGCCCCCAGCCGGGGCGCCGGGCGGCCTGCGCCACGGCCCAGGCGCCGCGCAGGGCCAGCAGCAGCAGGGCCGGGTAAATGAAGTACAGGTGACGCCAGCCGTCGTACACCACCGAGTGCAGCACGATAACCATCAGCACGGGCAAGGCCAGCCAGCCAATGAACAGCGCGTCGAGGCGGCCATTGAGCGGCTGCAGCTGGGCCAGGGGGCGCCGCAGCCAGGCCGCCAGGTAGGTACCGGCGCCCAGCAGCGCGGCCGTCACGTAGGCCACCGGCGTGGTCAGCAGCACCCACACCGGGATGTAGTGCCAGGGCAGGGCGTTGATGGACACCCGCTGGCCGAAGTACAGCAGGTCGGCGTCGAAGCTGAACTTGCTCAGGCTGGCAAAGGCGCGCTGGAAGTTGGCAAGCGGGGCCGCCCAGAGGTAGGGCCAGCCCACGATGATGGCCACCAGCGTCACGAGCAGGTAAACGGGCAGCAGGCGCAGCCACCGGCCGGGCTGCTTGTCGGGGCGGGGCGCCGCCAGCAGCTCCAGCGCCACCATGCCCAGGGTGAAGGCCAGCAGCAGGATACCCATGATGCGCACGTCGGTGGCGGCGGCGGTGGCCAGGCCGTGCAGCGCCGCCCGGCCCGGCGTGGGGCGCTGCAGCAGGCGCACCAGGGTGTACACGCCCAGGGTGAAAAAGGCAAGGAACACGATGTCCTTGGTGTTGTAGAAGCCCTCGGCGAAAAAGCGGGGCGAGAGCAGCAGCAAGGTGCTGGCGGCCAGCCCCAGGCGCCAGTCCTGGAACCGGGCGCGGGCCAGCCCATACAGCGCCCAGGCGCCCATCCAGAACACCAGGAACACGCAGCCGTGGCGCCAGAGGTACACCGCCCGCGAATCGTGCAGGCCCAGCAGCTGCTCCAGCAGACACACCGGCAGCTCAAACAGCACGCCGTGGTCGTTGTCGGAGTAGGTGGCGAAGTCGGGCAGATTCTGCAGGGCCGGCTGCCGGGCCGTCCAGGCCGGAGCCACCTGGCTGGTCACGTACCGGGTACTGATCAGGCCGGTGGTGCGGTCCGTGGGCTCGTCCCACGACACGCCGTAGCCGGGCAGTAGCAGCAGGCCCAGCAGCAGCCACAGGGCGAAGTAGCAGCGAATCCAGAACCTGGGGGACAAGCGGGAGGTAAGCGGGCGGGGAAATCCGGGGAGCATGGGGCGGAGACAAGGCAGGACCCTAAAAATAATCATACGGTTTTATAGCTCCCCGCATAATTCAGTCAACCGCCCCTGCGGCTGGCTGAACGCGGGCTGGGCATATTCGAAAAGTCAAAACCGCCCCATTTCCTGGTGTCGGGCACCACTCCCGGTATCCGAAGTCATATTTTATCAACCTACACAACCCCACTTTATGCCTGTGAGCTTTGGTAACGAACTTTATCTGTCGTTATGACAATTTCAATCTTGCGTAATTTTTTTATGAAATATCGCCAATAATTGACTATTTGCCGCCTCCACAACCAATCCATTCCCACCATTATGTTCAAACACTCTGCGGCAGCCGCCTGGCTGCTCGCGGCCGGAGCCGTATTGGCTTCGTGCAGCAAAGAAGCGGCCCTCTCGCCCGCTCCCGCCGTGGCGCCCCTGGCCACTACCCCCAACGCCGTGGCCGCCAACGGCGTGATGATGCAGGGCTTTTACTGGAACACGCCCATCAGCACCACGGCCGGCAGCTGGTGGCAAAACCTGGGCAGCAAGGCCCAGGAGCTGAGCGACGCGGGCATCACCGCCATCTGGCTGCCCCCGGCCTACAAGGGCGGCAGCGCCCAGGACGTGGGCTACGGCGTGTACGACCGGTACGATTTGGGCGAATTCAACCAGAAAGGCACCGTGGCCACCCGCTACGGCACCATCGGCCAGCTGCAGTCGGCCATTACGGCCCTGCACGGCAAGGGCATCCAGGTGTACGAGGACATGGTGATGAACCACCTCACCTGGGCCGACGCGCAGGAAACGGTGAACGGCAACACAGTGTACACCAAGTTCAACTACCCCGGCCGCGGCAGCACCTACAGCGCCTATAAGTGGGGCTACAACAACTTCACCGGCACCCAGCAGGCGCCCAACAACGGCTGGTACCAGTGGAAAAGCTGGGACTTTCAGCCCTACGCCAACAACGACGCCTACGACAACCTGCTGGGCTCGGAAATCCAGTACAACGGCAACGCCAGCAATGCCACCGAAACCATCAACTGGGGCAACTGGATTACCACCAAGCTCCAGCTCGACGGCTACCGCCTCGACGCCACGAAGCACATCTACACGCCCTACGTGAATCAGTGGCTGGACGCGGTGAAGGGCAGCAGCGGCCGGTTTGCCGTGTCGGAGGCCTGGTTCCGGAACCTGGGCGACATGAACAACTACGCCGCCGCCACCGGGGGCCGCACCAGCCTGTTCGACGTGCCGCTGCACTACACCTTCCAGGACATGAGCAACGGCAATGGCAGCTGGGACATGCGCGGGCTGCAGTTTGCCGGCTTCACCGAGGCCAACGGGCCGCTGTCGGTATCCTTCGTGGATAACCACGACACCGACCAGCAGGGCGGGGCGCTGTATTCGCCGGTGACCAACCTGAAGATGCTGGCCTACGCCTACATCCTCACCCGCGAGAAAGGCTACCCCTGCGTGTTCTACCGCGACTATTACGAGTACGGCCTGGGCGGGCAGATCAAAACGCTCATTACCATCCGCAAAGCCAACGCCTACGGGGCCGCCACGGAGTACACCAGCGTGAATGACGCCGACGTGTACGCCTATTCCCGCGCCGGCGACGCCTCGCACCCCGGCCTGCTGGTGCTGCTCAACGACGGCAGCACGGCCCGCACCAAGACCATTACCACGCCCTTCAAGAGCGTAACCCTGACCGACAAAACCGGCAACAACACCAGCACCATCACCACCGACGCCAACGGCACCGGCAACTTCCCGGTGGGTGCCCGCGGCTACGCTGTGTGGGTGCCTGGCACCGGCGGCACCACGCCCCCACCCAGCGGCACCACGGCCGTGACGTTCAACGTGACTTACAGCAACACCGTGAGCGGGCAGGATGTGTACGTTATCGGCAGCACGGCCCAGCTCGGCAACTGGAACACGGCCAGCGCCATCAAGCTCAGCGGCGCGGCCTGGCCCAAGTGGAGCGGCACCGTGAACCTGACCGCGGGCACGGCCGTGCAGTACAAGTACATCCGCAAGGACGGGGCCGGCAACGTGCTCTGGGAAGGCGGCTCGAACCGCAGCTTCACCCCCACCGGCACCACGCTGACGCGCACCGATACCTGGCAGTAGCGCCGGGAAGACGCTTTAATGTTTGTGTGAATGAAAAAAGGCCAGCTGCTTCAGCTGGCCTTTTTTCGGTTGCAACAGGGCTTTATTGGCGCTTGTACAAGGTACCATTGAAGTAGATGCGTTCGGGCTTGGCCGCCGTGCCTTCGGTCACGAAGGGAAAGCTCACCCCGCTGGTTTGCTGCCCCTGGTTGTCGGTCAGCGTCAGGACAAAGCCGTTGAGCTGCCAGCGGCCGGCTGCCTGGCCCTGCCCGCCGGTCTTCAGGACCGAGCCGTCGGAGACGCTACTGGAGGAGGCCACGCCGGAGCGGGAATAGGTGCCGTCGGCGCGGAAGGTGTAGGTGCCGGCCACGGCAATGGAGCCTGAGCCGGTGGAAACGGAATTGCCGCCCTCGAAAGTACCTAGCAGCTGCTGGGTGCTGCGAAACGGCTGTGCCCCCACGAAGATGCCCGTGTCCCAGTTGAAGGCGTCGGCTTTGGCGTCCTCCACCACGCTGCTGGATTTCTGCCCGCTGGCCCAGGCTACCGTGAGCTTGTTGCCACTAACCTGGAAGGTGCCGCGGTAGCCCGGCTTGAGCGCCGCCAGCTCGGCCGCCGAGAAGCCGGTCGGGTCCACGTACACCCGGCCATCGGGCGTGAAGTAGTAGGTACTTTTCTCCAGGGAACGGGTGGCAATCCAGTAGCGCGTCATCAAAAACAGGCCCACCGGGCGGTTGCCCGTCACCTTGCCGACCAGGGGCTGGGCCACGGCGGCCGGGCGGGCTGCCGGGCGCGGGGCCGCCGTGACGGCCGGAGCCGGGCGGGCCGCCGCCGGGGCGGTGGCGGGGCCGGGCCCTACCGGTCGGATAGTGCTGGCCGGCTGCGTCGCCGGAGCTGGCGCGCTGGCGCTGCCGCCGGCATTGCGGGCGGCGGCCTGCAGCACGGTGGCAAAGCGTGCATCGGGGCGCACGGCGGCCAGGTCGGCGTCGGTGCGCAGGGAGTTGGGGTCGGCGTAGCCTAGGGCCGTAGCCTGGTTCAGAGCGGCAAAGGCGGCGTTGGCATTGCCGGCCAGGGACTCAATGCAGGCCATATTGTAGCGGTGCACCGGGTCCTGGGGCTCGTAGTCGATGGCCTGCTGGCAGAGCGTCCGGGCCTGGGTGAGGTTGCGCGCCTGCACCGCCTGCAGCATCACTGGATAAATGGCCACTACGGCCTGGTGCTTGGCGGCGGCATCGGACTGCGCGTGGAGCGGGCGGCTGCTCAGCAGCGCGGCCACAACCAGGGTTGCGGCGAGGAAACGGGCTGACATGGTGGGAATGCCGGGGAATGGTGGACGGGCTCAGAAAATACCCATTGCGCCGCCGAAATCCGCGCAAAGTCGATGGACCCGGGACTGGCCTCTACCAAGCGGCCCACACTGAATACCAAGCCGCGGCGTTAAGGCGCAAATCTGCGCTCCGTATGCCGCCGACCCGGCCATTTTCTGCTCCTCCTGCCGTGCTGATTACGCTACTGCCGGCGCCGGCCGCCACGGCCCAGACCCCGCCCGTGTGCCGGAGCGTGCTACCGGCGAGGACTTTGCCGAACTGACGCTGCACTATGAGCTAGGACCGGGCGCGCGTTGAACCCGCAATAACAGCCGCGGGGCCGGCCAATTGGTCGGCCCCGTGGCTGTTAGGTCGTCGTTTCAGGAGTTGGATTTTCGATTTCCTGGGTCAGCTCCTGGTACCAGGCCTCGCCGTACTTTCGAATCAGCGGCTCCTTCAGGAACTTGTACACCGGCACGCCCAGCTGGGCGCCGAAGGCGCAGGCCGGATTGCAGATTTCCCACCGGTCGTAGTTCAGGGCCTCGAACTCGTCGTACTTGCTGATGCGGATGGGGTACAGGTGGCAGCTGATGGGCTTTTTGAACGTGGTGGCCCCGGCCAGATAGGCCTGCTCGATGCCGCACTTCAGGATGCCCCGCTCGTCGTACAAGGCGTAGGCACACTCCCGGTTGTCGATGGTGGTGGTCGAGTAGTCGCCCTCCCAGTCCTCCACGTACAGGCCCTGCTCCTCAATGGCGTGGCGGCCGGCGTGGGTCAGGAAGGGCTTGATCTTATCGTACTCCTGCTCCAGAATCTTGAGCTCCGCCTCTTCCAGCGGGGCGCCCAGGTCACCCTCCACGCAGCAGGCGCCCTTGCAGCGCTCCAGGTTGCAGACGAAAAACTGGTCGCGGACGTCGTCGGAGACGATGGTATTCTGGATGACAATCATGGAAGGGTGCGGGAAACGAGCCGCAAAGATACGGCGGCAGATTCGCTGCCGAACAACGCCCGGCGGCGCGAAGTTCGCCTTTCCCTTAGCCGCTCAGCGCACCTACCCGTCACGTAAGGCAAACTCAGCGCCACAGCTTCACGCAAATCAACACAATGCCCAATACCAGGACGTGAGCCGATAAGCTGCCCTTGTCAAAGGCAGAAGCGCGCTCCAGGATGCATTTGCCCACGAGGAACAGGCCCCAGAAAATGCCAAAGCCATAACCGAAGAGCAGGGGTAGTACGGGTGTTCCTAACGTGCATGCACTACCCACCGGCATGAACTGCGCCATTAGCACGCAGGCAATTATGCACAGCAAGTAAAACCCGACCGTCAGGGCAAACCCCGCCGCTGCCGAGCGGCCCCAGGAAAGTTGGTCTGCGTTCATGGAAGTGAAAGATAAAGTAAGCTAACCACATTAGCCGCCCGGCCCCTTCCCCCGCCGCCCCGTTCGTCTTACCTTTGTGGTTTAGCCGCCAAGCCGGCTACGAAGACGACGAATGGCACTGGACTATATCAACCTACTCAACGAGTCGCAGCGCGGCGCGGTGTTGCACACCGAGGGCCCGGCGATGATTATTGCGGGCGCGGGCTCGGGCAAGACGCGGGTACTGACCTACCGCATTGCCCACCTGCTGGAAAAGGGCGTGGACCCGTTCAACATCCTGGCCCTGACCTTTACCAACAAGGCCGCCCGCGAAATGCGCGCCCGGATTGAGAAGGTGGTGGGCCCCGAGGCCAAGAACCTGTGGATGGGCACCTTCCACAGCATCTTCGCCCGCATTCTGCGCTCGGAGGCCGATAAGCTCGGCTACCCGCGGCACTTCACCATCTACGACACCCAGGACACCAAGACGCTCATCACCCAGATTGTGAAGGAGCTGGACCTGGACGACAAGCTCTACAAGCCGAGCACCGTGCTGGGCCGCATTTCTGCGGCCAAGAACAAACTGATTTCGGTGCAGCAGTACCTGCAGGACCCCGTCATCAAGCAGGACGACGAGGCCGCGCTGCGGCCCAAAATCGGCGTCATCTACCAGCAGTACCAGCAGCGCTGCTTCAAGGCCGGCGCCATGGACTTCGACGACCTGCTGTACCAGACCAACGTCCTGTTCAAGGACCACCCGGACGCGCTGAACAAGTATCAGAACATCTTCCACTACGTGATGGTGGACGAGTACCAGGACACCAACTACTCGCAGTATCTCATCAGCCGGAAGCTGGCGGCCAAAAACCGCAACATCTGCGTGGTGGGCGACGACGCGCAGAGCATCTACGCCTTCCGCGGCGCCGACATCCAGAACATCCTCAACTTCGAGAAGGACTACCCCGAGCTGGCCATTTTCAAGCTGGAGCAGAACTACCGCAGCACGAAAAACATCGTGAAGGCGGCCAACTCGGTTATCAAGAACAACCAGGCCCAGCTGCGCAAAAGCGTGTTTTCCGACAACGAGGAAGGCCCGCGCATCGAGGTGATTCGGGCGGCCTCAGACAACGAGGAGGGCAAGCTGGTGGCCAACGGCATCTACGAGGAGAAGATGAACCACCATCTTTCCTACGACCATTTTGCCATCCTCTACCGCACCAACGCTCAGAGCCGGGCCATGGAAGAGGCCCTGCGCAAGCTCAACATCAAGTACAAAATCGTCGGCGGCCTCTCGTTCTACCAGCGCAAGGAAATCAAGGACCTGGTGGCCTACCTGCGCCTAACCGTCAACCCCAACGACGAGCAGGCCCTGCGCCGCATCATCAACTACCCCAAGCGCGGCATCGGCGACACCACGATCAGCAAGCTGATCAACGCGGCGGAGGAGTCGAACCATACGCTCTGGGAAGTGGTGACCAATGCTGACCAGTTTCTGCCCGCCCGGGTGTCGAACCCGGTGGTGGACTTCGGCGAGAAAATCAAGAGCTACGCCGTGGTGGCCGGCAAGGATGACGCCTTCGAGGCGGCCAAGTTCATTGCCAAGAACTCGGGCATGATCGAGGACCTCTACGCCGACAAGAGCATCGAGGGCCTCTCGCGCTACGAGAACATCCAGGAGCTGCTGAACGGCATCAAGGAATACGTGGACGACCCGGAGCGGGAGGACAAGTCTCTGGCTTCCTTCCTGCAGGACATTGCGCTGGTGACGGATACCGACCTCAAGGACGCCAAGGACGAGGGCGAATCCGTCACGCTGATGACGATTCACTCGGCCAAGGGCCTGGAGTTCCGCAACGTGTACATCGTGGGCATGGAGGAAAACCTGTTCCCCTCGCAGATGATGATAACCTCGCGCTCGGACCTGGAGGAGGAGCGCCGCCTGTTCTACGTGGCCATTACCCGGGCCGAGAAAAAGCTCACGCTCAGCTACGCCACCTCCCGCTACCAGTGGGGCAACCTGCGCAGCTGCGAGAAAAGCCGCTTTATCGACGAAATCGACCCCACGTTCGTGGAGTTCAAGTACGGGCAGGAGGAAAGCCCCTTCGCCCCGGTGCTGGAACGCCGCTCGAACCTGGTCGGCGCTCAGAAAATCAAGCCCGCCGCGGCCCCGGTGAAGCCCTACGTGCCCTCCCCCGACTTCAAGCCCTCGGACACCACCAACCTGGCCGTCGGCAACAAGGTGGAGCACCCCAAGTTCGGCTTCGGCACGGTGGTCAAGCTGGAAAAGCAGGACGGCTCGGTGAAAGCCACGATTCAGTTCGAGGGCGGCGTGGGCGAGAAAACCCTGCTGCTGAGCTTCGCCAAGCTGCGGATTGTATAACCCCGCCCGCGTCGTAGCGCGAACTTGTAGTTCGCGTATCCTGAACGGTTGTCGTTACAAGATGCCGCTAAGGATACGCGAACTATTTTTTTAGCTAATGAGCCACACAAGCATGATCTTCCTCGATATCGACGGCGTGCTCTGCACCCAACCACTATGGAAGCCAGAAGTCATGGCCGACGACGGGTACAGCGAGTTCAACGCCGCCTGCGTGGCCAATCTGAACGCGTTGGTTGAAAAAACCGGCGCACAGATCGTCCTTACTTCGTCGCGCCGCATGACCGTAACTTTGGCCGGATTTCAGGCCTTGATGCAGCGCCGTGGCTTTCGTGGTGACATCCGGGGCAAAGTCGATGAGGCCACTGAACCAAACGGGACGTCCCGCGCTTCTGAAATAGAGGGCTGGCTGACCCGGCACGGCGAGCCGGCCCGCTACGTCATTATCGACGACGACAGCCGGCTGGCCGGGCTGCCAGACCACTACCGCCGGCACTGGGTCCGCACGGCCTACCACCGCGGCTTGGATGCGGCGGCGCTGGCCGAAGCCCTACGTATTCTGGCGGCCGGCCAATAATTTGGGCTGTTGGCGTTTCGTAGCGGCGAAAACGCGACCTGAACGGTGCAACTGCCGTATATTTAGCGCTTCAAACCGTCGAGCCATTACCTGCTCGGCACCCTCGGCTGGCCTCCCCTCCTATCCGGGTATCCGACTCCGCGCCGCCGAATTCCTTTCCTGACAAACCAATGATTGACATTCTTCCCCCGCAGCTCCAGCTGCTGGTGCGCGAATACGGCCAGAATACCTACCAGCTGGCCCAGACGCTGCTCACGCTGGAAGACCGCGCCGAGCGCACCAAGCGCGCCCAGCAGATTGTGCAGCTCATGTTCCGCCTGAATCCCGGCGTACGGGAGCAGCAGGACTACCAGCACAAGCTCTGGAACCACCTCTACGCCATGACCGGCAACCAGCTGGACGTGGACGCCCCCTTCCCCCTCACCGGCCTCGACCAGTTTACCCGCAAGCCCGAACGCCTCAGCTACCCCACCAAGGGCCCCAAGCTGCGTCCTTACGGCAAAAACGTGGAGGAGCTGGTGGCCAAGGCCGTGGCCCTGGAAGATACCACCGCCCGCGAGCAGGCAGCCATTAGTATCGGCCGGGTGATGAAGTTTCTGCACCGGATGCACAGCAAGGACATCCCGAAGGACGTGACCATCATCCGCCACCTCAAAGATTTGTCGGCCGGCAAGCTGCAGCTCGACCAGGCCCAGGTGGACGCCGCCGGCGGCTTCGACACCATGACCGGCTCGGCCAGTCAGGGCGGTGGTGGCGGCGGCCGCGCCAGCCAGGGCGCATTCGTGGTGCCGCAGCCCCGCCAGGAGCGGGAGCAGCGCCGCGGTGGCGGCAAGCAGGAGCGCCGCGACAAGCGCCGGGGCAAAAAAGGAGGCCGTGAACCGCAACAACCGCCGCAGTAATTATTTGGACATGGGCTGGTGAGACATGAGAAGTGAGACAGACGTCAGCAACGATTTCGCTGAACCTGGATGTCCGTCTCCCTTCTCAGGCCTCACTGTCTCATATCTCATCGACTCTGTTCCAGAATGGCAGCAGCTTTTGAAGTAATCGGCGGGAAACCGCTGCGCGGCGAGATAGTGCCGCAAGGGGCCAAAAACGAGGCCCTGCAAATCCTCTGTGCCGTGCTTCTGACCCCGGAGCCCGTCACCATCTCCAACATTCCGGACATCCGCGACGTCAACAAGCTCATTGAGCTGCTCGGCAGCATGGGTGTGCAGGTAGAGCGGCTCTCGGCCGATACCTACCGCTTCCAGGCCGATGAAGTCAACCTCGACTACCTCGACACGCCGGAGTTCGTGAAGCAGGCGCGCGAGCTGCGCGGCTCGGTGATGATTCTGGGCCCGATGCTGGCCCGCTACGGCAAGTGCCAGCTGCCCAAGCCCGGCGGCGACAAAATTGGCCGCCGGCCGCTGGATACCCATTTCTGGGGCCTGCAGAAACTCGGCGCCGACCTGAAAGTGGAAGGCCCGGAGTTTTACCGTATGTCGGCCTCGAACGGGCTGCGCGGCGCGTACATGCTGCTGGACGAGGCTTCGGTAACGGGCACGGCCAACATCGTGATGGGCGCGGTGCTGGCCGAGGGTACCACCACCATCTACAACGCGGCCTGCGAGCCGTACCTGCAGCAGCTCTGCAGGATGCTGGTGCGTATGGGCGCCAATATCCAAGGCATCGGCTCGAACCTGCTGGTCATCGAAGGCGTGAAGTCGCTCGGCGGCACCGAGCACCGCATGCTGCCCGACATGATTGAAATCGGCTCGTTTATCGGGCTGGCAGCCATGACGGGCTCGGAAATTACCATCAAGGACTGCGCCATCCCCGAGCTGGGTTTGATTCCGGACACCTTCCGCAAGCTGGGCATCCAGCTGGAGTTCCGCGGCGACGACATCTTCGTGCCGGCCCAGCCGCGCTACGAAATTGCCACCTACCTCGACGGCTCCATCCTGACGGTATCGGACCACACCTGGCCGGGTTTCACGCCCGATTTGCTGAGCATTATGCTGGTGGTGGCCACTCAGGCCAAAGGCACCGTGCTGATTCACCAGAAGATGTTCGAGTCGCGCCTGTTCTTCGTCGACAAGCTCATCGACATGGGCGCGCAGATTACCCTCTGCGACCCGCACCGCGCCATCGTCATCGGCCTCGACAAGCACCACGCCCTGCGCGGCATCACCATGACCTCGCCCGACATCCGCGCCGGCGTGGCCCTGCTGATTGCCGCCCTCTCGGCCGAGGGCAAGAGCACGATTCTCAACATCGAGCAGATTGACCGCGGCTACCAGAACATCGAAGGCCGCCTGCAGGCCCTGGGTGCCCAGATCAAGCGCGTCGGCTAAGGCACCGAAGCCCGTTGACCCTAAAAAGCCCCGCCCCTACCGGCGGGGCTTTTTGTTTGCCCCAAGCGCTGCCGCAAAAGGAAATTCTCCAACCGTCGTTATCCATCCACATTCATCTAAACCCATGTATTGCCATGCATAAACTAACTGGAATTCTGGTGGGGTTGGGGTTGCTGCTGGGCGGTTGCAGCAACGATAAGGAAGCGGCCCCAGCCGTGGCCGATCAGGCCGTGATGCTGGAGGCCCCGGCCGTGGAATACGCGCCGGTTTCCGGAGCCGCCGAAGCAGAGCAGGCCGATGCCCTGGCCGACGGCAACAGCGGCCCCGCCGCCGTGCCCGTCAGCCCCACGGCCCGGCAGCTGATTTACAAGGCCGACGTCGACATCAAAGTCCGTGACCTGCCCCGCGCGGCGGCCCGCGTCGACAGCATCGTGCGGCGCAGCGGCAGCTGGGTGGGCGCTGCCGCCCAAACCCACTCCGACGACGCGTGGCGGCAGGAAATGACCATCCGCGTGCGGCCCGAGCGGTTTACCACTTTGCTCGCGGGCCTGTCCGCCCTCGGTACCGTGGAGCGCAAGGCCCTGACTTCGGAGGACGTAACGGCCGAGCACGCCGACGTGGCGGCCCGCCTGCGCACCAAGCGCGCCCTGGAGCAGCGCTACATCGGGCTGCTGAGCCAGGCCAAAAAGGTGAGCGAGGTGCTGGAAATCGAGGGCAAAATCGGGCAGGTGCGCGAGGAAATCGAGTCGGCGGAAAGCCGCTTTAAGGCCCTGAACGACCAAGTAGCCTACTCCACCATCACGCTGAAGCTCTACCAGCCGTTGACCCTGCCCGCGCCCGACGCGCCGGTTATTTCCTTCGGCAGCCGCGTAGTCGAGGCATTTTACGACGGCTGGCAGCTGGTCACCGGGCTGTGCATCGGCCTGGTGGCGCTGTGGCCGCTACTGCTGGTCGGGGGCGTTGTGTTCTGGCTGGTTCGCCGCTGGCGCCTGCGCCGGCTGGCTTTGCAGTAGTAGTGCCGCTTACGCACAAAAAAGCCCGGCCTCATTGCGGTACCGGGCTTTTTTGTGCGTAGCAAGCAGCAAGCTGCTCAGTCGATGATCATATCCACTACCGACGTCACCAAGGTCAGCACGATGCTGAAGATGAGGGCGTAAAGAAACCCATCGACCTTGAAGCCAGGCAGCAGCCAGTCGGCCAGCAGCACGATGACGGCGTTGATGACCAGCAGAAACAGGCCCAGGGTGAGCACAGTGATGGGGAAGCCCAGGATTTTCAGGATGGGCTTGACCACCGCGTTCAGGATGCCGAGCACCAGCACCAGCAGCAGCGCGTCGGTGAAGCCGCCGAGGTGGGCGCCGGGCAGCACCTTCGTCAGCACGTAGGCAATGATGGCGCTGAGGATGAATTTCAGAATGAAGCCCATACGGGAAACAGTTTGGAAGGAGGAGAAAAGAGAAGCCCGCCGGCTCAGCAGTGAACCGACGGGCAACTATACGCAAAAGTCTATGCTTGGCTGCGCTTACGCTTCCGTAATGCCGTTGGCCGTCAGCCGGCCCTGCGACACGGCCATCCAGTTGGCCATCTGGTAGAGCAGGCGGGCGCCCACGTTGCCGTTCCAGTCGGTGTCGCCGGGGGCTACTTCGTTCAGGTCGCAGCCGATGATTTGGCGGCCCGAGCGCACCACGGCCCGGATCAGGTACAGCGCCTCCTCAAACTCCAGCCCGCCGGGTACCGGGGTGCCGGTGCCGGGGCACAGCTTGGGGTCCAGCCCGTCGATGTCGAAGCTCAGGTACACCTTCTGGGGCAGCTGGGCAATGATTTTACCGCACTGCTTTTTCCAGGATTTCTTCTCGTACATGCCCTCGCGCAGGAAGCGGTGGTGGAACATCACCACCCGCCCGCCCGATTGGGCAATGAGGTCGGCCTCCTGCTGGCACAGGTCGCGGATGCCTACTTGCACGAGCTTCTTCACCTGCGGCAGCTGCAGGGCATTGTACATGATACTGGCGTGCGAGTACTGAAAGCCCTCGTAGGCCGTGCGCAGGTCACAGTGCGCGTCGATCTGCAGGATGCCAAATTCCTCGTGGCGCTCGGCCAGCGCGTGCATGTAGCCCAGCGGGGTGCTATGGTCGCCGCCGAGCACCACCACGCCCTTGCCGGCGTCGAGGTAAGCGCCGGTTTTGGCCTTGAGCCACTTCAGCAGCGCCTCGCCCCGCTCGGTGACCTTGCCCGTCACGTTGGCAAACTTCTTGGCCGATTCCGCAGGCTGGCCGTCTTCCAGCCAGCCGATGTAGCCTTCGGCCAGCTCACGCAGCTCGCGGCTTTCGGCTTCCCACTTCTCGTCCACCTCTTCCATAGCCAGGCCCAGCTTCCAGGCGTCGGGCAGGTCCGGGTCGTAGAGGTCGACCTGGGCCGAGGCCTCGGCAATGGCGGCCGGGCCCTGGGCCGTGCCGGCGCGGTAAGACACGGTGACTTCCCAGGGCACGGGCACCACCACCACCTGGGCTTCCTCGGGCGAGAAAGGCAGGCCGAACAGGCCACCGGACGTATCACCGACGGCGTTGGGGTCGAAATTGGCTATTTTCTGCTGCAGCGCAAGGACAATCGGGTCGTGCATGACGAAAGGAAAATTCGGGGAGAAAGAAGAAGCGGGCCGTAAAAAAACGGCAGGATTGAAGCGGCGCTGGAAGGGTTTCCGCACCGGTTCAATCCTGCCGTCAGCTGCCGGTGGCTAGGCGGGCAGGCCGTTGCCGGGCAGGTCGTAGGTGCGGATAATGGTCAGGATTTTGTCGAAGGTCTCGCGGTCGAAGAAGAGCATCAGGGGCAGTTCCACGTTGCTGTTCTGGTCGGAAAACTGCGTGATGACCGAGAAAATCAGCGGCTGCATCTTCGGGTGCGTTTCCAGCAGGCTGTCGAGCGAGTGGGCCAGGTTGCCGTGGGTGGCGGCGCGCGGCGGGGCCCCGTAGATTTTCGCCTTCAGGATATTCGCCAGCTGCGTCACCAAGGCCCCGGTGATGATGTTGCTGATTTCCAGCAGCAACGACTCCTGCATCTCGTTGATGTTCAGGTCGTCGCTCACGTCCATGCGCAGGCACACCTTGGAGAGGCGCTGCACGTGCTGGCCGGAGAAGAACATCAGCGTGGTGCCGTTGAAGTCGCCCTTGATGTCGGACTGAATGGCCACGTGGCTGCTCTGGTAGCTGCTGATGAGCTTGATAATGTCGCCGGCGCGCACCAGCTCCAGGCTGGGCACTTCCAGCAACACCCTCTCCTGGGCAATGGCTGCAAACGAGTCGGCGGCCCGCGCCAATCCGATATTCAGGATTTCGCGGATAATATCCCGTTCCAGATCATTCATGAGCAGGTCCATACGGGTGGCTTAGGTTAAAAGCAGGCCGGCGGCGGCTACGCGGCAGCGACCCTGGGGGGTTGGCAGTACGAATTTCATGGGCGGCGGGATAAGAACAGGCGCGTAATAGCTGGCACGTCGAGTACCAGGCACACCTGCCCGCTGCCGAGCAAGGTAACTCCGCCAAACAGATCGATCATGTCGAGCGGCTGGCTGACGGGTTTGATGACGATATCCTGCTGACGCAGGAACCGGTCGACAATCAGGCCTAATTTACGGCCGTTGTAATTGGTGATGATGATGTCCTGCGCCCCGGTCAGCGCGGCGCGGTTGGCCGGCAGCAGGGCGTCGTCGTTGTCGGCCAGCAGGTCAGCCAGGCGCACCACCGGAATGTTCTCGGTCAGCACCTTGGCCAGCAGCGTGCCGCCCACCACGTGCAGCTTCTCCGGCGCCAACGACACCACCGAGTCGGTGTGCATCAGCGGCAGCGCGTACGGGTGGCCGTCGAGTTCGAAGAGCAGGGCGCCCTTCACGGCAATGGAGGTGGGCAGCACCAGCGTGAAGGTGGTGCCCTGGCCCAGCTTGGAATCCACGCGCAGCTGCCCGCCGAGCGAGTCGATGGCCAGCTTTACCACGTCGAGGCCCACGCCGCGGCCCGAAATTTCGGTTACCTGCTCAGCCGTCGAGAAGCCGGCCTCGAAGAGCAGGTTGTGCACTTCCGTTTCGTTGAGGCGGGCCGCCGCTTCGCGCGTGAGCAGCCCGCGGTCCACGGCCTTGCGGCGCACGCGCTCCACGTCCACCCCGCGCCCGTCGTCGCTGATGCGGATGAGCACGTTGTCGCGGTCGGTCTGGGCCGAGAGGACCAGCTGCCCGATTTCCGGCTTGCCCGCCTTCACGCGCTCCTCGGGCGTTTCCAGGCCGTGGCCGATGGCGTTGCGCACCAGGTGCAGCAAAGAATCGGTGATGATCTGCAGGATGTTGCGGTCGATCTGGATATCCTGCCCGCTGATGGTCAGCTCCACCTGCTTCTGCTCGGCAGTGGCCACGTCGCGCACCACCCGCGGAAACTTGTTGAACAGCGTGCCCACGCCCACCAGGCGGGCGTCCATCACTGAGTACTGCAAATCGTCGGCGAGGCGGCTGAGGTGGGCCGTCACCGTCTGCAGGGTGGTGTCGCCGATTTCCTGGGCCAGGGTCAGCACCCGGTCCCGGTCGATGATCAGCTCCCCGACGAGGTTGAGCAGGTGGTCGAGCTTCTTGATCGGGATGTAAACCAGGTCCGACAGCTCCAACTTGCGGGTGGCATCTTCCTCGCTGCCAGATTCGTCGTCGTCCAGCAGCACCGGCTCTTCGCCCTCGATAACCCGGTCCAGGTTCTCGATGAGCGGAAGGTTTTCGGTCAGCTCCTGGTTGGCGCCCACGGCCCGGATCATGCCGCCCAGCACGTCGATGCCGCTGAAGAGCACGGGTACCATGGAGCCGGCGAAGGGCCGCTCCTTGCTGCGGATCTGCCCGAAGATGGTTTCCATCCGGTGCGCCACTTCGCCGATGGCGTCGTGGCCCATGGCCCGGGCGTTGGCCTTCAGGTTGTGGAGCAGGCGGAACACTTCGTTCAACGCCCCTTCGTCGCCCGGCCGCTTTTCCAGCACCGACATGTGCTGGCTCATGGCGTCGTAGGCCTCCAGGGCCTCGGCCATAAACAACTCCCGGTATTCCTGTTCGCGTGACTTCATCGGGAGTACGAACGGATAGCGGGTGACACGCGCGGCGGGGCGGCGGGGCGCAGCGGCTGCACGTGGCCGTTGATAAAGCGGGCCATGTCTTCCAGGGCCAGCACCGCCGAAGCGTGTCCGCCCTCAATGACAGCCTTGGGCATGGCAAATACGGCGGCCGACTGTTCGCTCTGGGCCAGGACCGTGCCGCCGAAGTGGCGGATCATGGCCGCGCCGGCGGTGCCGTCGCAGCCCAGCCCGGTCAGCACCACGCCCAGGGTGCGGGCGCCGGCGGCCCGGGCGGCCGAAATCATCAGCAAATCAATGTTGGGCTCGTCGAGGCCGGCGGCGGGCTCATGGGCCTGCTGCAGCCAGAGCGACTGGCCCACTTCGCCGCGCACGGCCCAGTTCGAGCCGCCGGGCACCACCACGATTTGCCCGGCCTGCAGGCGCAGTCCGGCGCGGCCCTCCACTACCGGCAACGACGCGGCCCGGCGCACCCGTTCCAGCAGCGAAGCCGTGAAAGCCGCCGGCAAATGCACCGCCACCACCACCGTCCAGCGCAGGCCCGGCTGCAGGCCGCGCACCAGGGCTTCCACCGCTGCCGCCCCGCCCGTCGAGCCGCCGATAACTATGACGCCGCGCGGGGTGGTGCTCAGCACGTGTCCGGCCATGCCGTACACGGCCGATCCGCTGCTCAGGCTCAGCCGTTGCAGGGCCGCCGTGGCTACCGCCCGCGACTGGTGCACTTTGCGCAGCAGGTCGCGGCGCGCGAAGCCATAGTCGGGGTCGGTGGGCGCCGGTAAGGGGCCGATGTGGTCGTACACGCCCCACTGCGAGGCTTCGCGCAGCGTGGCCGAGGGCAGGGTGTAGCCGGCGTAGAGCAGCACGGGGCCGCGGTGAAACTGCGCCAGGCGCTTCATGCTGGCCACGGGCTGCTCGCCGGTGATGACGAGGTCGGGACGCAGGCGGCGGGCCTGGGCAATGAGGTCGTCGGGGCCGGCGGTGCTGCCCACAATCTGCACGCTCGCGTCGGTCCGCAGCAGCTTGGACAACGCCAAGCGCATCAAGCCTGGCATGTCGCCAAGCAGGATGGTCAGGGGAGCAGGCAGTACCGGGGGGTTAAACAAAGCGCAACGAAACAGAAGCAGAACACGAGCCGGCGTCCCTTAGGCGGGGCGCCGCGCCAACGCCGAACGCGGAATTAGGCCGAAGCGCCGCTGTCCTGCAGCGCGCCGCCCACGATTTCGAGCACCTTGTCTTCGGAGAAAGGCTTCACGATGTAGGCAGAAGCGCCGCTTTCCAGGGCTTCGTTCACGATGACCTCCTGCCCTACGGCCGAGCACATCACAATTTTCACGTTGGGCAGCTCCTGGCGGATGTCCTTGAGCACTTCCAGGCCGGTGTTGTCGGGCAGGATGACGTCGAGGGTAATCAGGTCGGGCTTGGTTTCGCTGGCTAGGTCGCGGGCCTGCTGGCCGTTTGCGGCCTCACCCACCACGTCGTAACCGGCGTCGGTGAGCATATTCTTCAGCATCGTGCGCATGTAGAACGAGTCGTCTACGATGAGGATGCGGTTTTTCATAAGGGTGCGGTCTAGGGAGTGAGCGTGGGAGTGGCAGAGTTACCGGGCCTATCTACGCTCAGTAGCGGCGGAAGATGTGGCTTTGGGCTTGAGCTGCATGATTTCCTCGGGCGTGAGCAGCTTGAGCATGTCCAGCACGATGATGATGCGGTTTTCCACCCGGGCGATGCCCTCAATGTATTTGTCGTTGATGTTCAGGTCCTGGATGAACTCCGGGGCTTTTTCGATGCTGGCGGCCGGCAGCGACAGGGGCTGGGGCACCTCGCGCACGATGATGCCGATGGTGTAGTCCTTGGCCTCGAGGGCCATGGTGTAGGTCACGCCCGTCACCGGCTCGTTGCTGGAGGTGCGCAGCCGAAACCGCTCTTCCAGGTCGATGATGGCAATGATGTCGCCGCGCAGGTTGGCAATGCCCTTCACGAAGCGCGGCGTTTTGGGCATGCGCGCAATTTCGGGGGTGAGCGTGACCTCCTTCACCTGCTCGATGCGAATCCCGTATTCTTCGCCGGCGAGGCGGAACACGATGAGCTGCACGGGCACGTCGGGCTTGGAGGCTTTTTTGTCGGCGGCCGCTTGACTATCAGGCATGCACGGGGTGGGTTAGAGCGAAACGGTCGGCCCGGCCGGAGCGGATGAGGCTCCGGCCGGGCAGCATTCAGACCGTATTATTTCTTGCGTTGCTTGGGAGCCGGGGCTTTGGCCGCGTTATCCGGACGCTGGTTGTCGGCCGGCTTGCCGTTTTTGGCCTCCGAGGCTCCCGCCCGACGTACCGGCGCCTTGCGGGGCGTGGGCATGGTCGGCTCGGTGGGCTCCGCCGCGTGGGCAGCGGGCTTGCGCGTCGGCAGCGGACGGGCCGGGGCGGCGTTGGTCAAAGCGCCACCGGCAGCGGGGCGCTGAGCCGGGGCCGGACGACGCGGCGGCGCGGCGGGTGCTGCGGACGGCGCCGCCGACGCGGCCTGCCGGGCGGCCATGCGGCCCACCGGGCGCTGGGCCGGGGCCTCGGGCTGCGGCGCTACGGGCTGCCGACGCGCCGGGCGGGCGGGCCGCACGGGCTCGGGCTCGTAGTAGACATCCTCGGCCATGTAGTCCATCAGCTGGAAGGCCGAGAGGCCCACCTGCAGGTCGTCGGCAATGTCGGTCAGCTTCTGGCTCGACGCGGTCAGCTCGGCCATCGACGAGCTGAGCTGCTTGGCCGTGCTGGCTACCTGCTGGGTGCCCGAAGCCGTTTGCTCGGCAATGGCTACCACTTCTTCCACGTACTTCACCACGTCGCCAATCGAGGTTTTCTGAATCTCGGTGGCCGTGAGAATGTCGCGGGAGGTGCGCAGGATTTCGCCCGAGCTGGTGGCAATGTTTTTAAAGGCCGACGAAGCCTCAAACGTCGCGTTCTTCCCTTTCAACACTCGGCCTTCCATGGTCGAAATTGCCGCGGCGGCCGAAGCGGTGTCCTTTTTCACGTCCTCTACCAGCGTGTTGATTTCGTTGGCGGATTTACGGGAGCCTTCGGCCAGCTTGCGGATTTCCTCGGCTACCACCGCGAAACCCCGACCGGCTTCCCCGGCGCGGGCGGCTTCGATGGCGGCGTTCAGAGCCAGCAGGTTGGTTTGGGCGGCAATGTCGGTGATTACGCCCAGCGACTTGGAAATGTCCTGCGAGCGGACCGACAGCACGTCGATGGTGCGGGCGGTGCCGGCCGAAGCGCTGGAAATTTCTTCCATGTTCTTTACCACCTCGGCCACGGTTTTCAGACCGAGCTGGGAGGTTTGCTCCCCGAGGATGGCGGCTTTGTTTACCACGTCGGCTTTGTTGGCCGTTTCCTTGGTGGCCGTCATGATTTCCTCGATCAGCTTGAAGGCCTGGTCGGTCTTCATAGCCTGATTCTGGGCGCCCTCAGCCATCTGCTGCATGGCCAAGGACACGTCCACTGTCACGCGGCTCATCTCCAGACCTTTCTGGGCCATTTCCTCCGACGAAGCCCCTACTACCAGGGACGACTCGTTGATTTCCGCCAGCAGCTCGTTGAGCGAGTCCACGGCGGTGTTCAGGGCCATGGCCATGGCGTAGATGTCGCCGGCGGTGGGTACTTCCACGCGCTGGGTCAGGTCGCCTTCCGAGAGGGCCCGCACCACGCGCGACACTTCCAGTACCGGCGAGGCAATGGACTCGATCAGGTCGTTGAGCGTGTCCACGATGTCTTTCCACGAACCTGATACGCCGGTTACCATGGCGCGCTCGGTCAGCTTGCCTTCCACCCCGGCCACGCGGGCTACGCGCGACACTTCCTGGGCCAGGCGGTTCAGGTCGTCCACCATGCGGTTGATGGTGTCGGCCAGGTCGGCCACCTCGCCGCGGGCTTCCAGGGTCAGTTTCTGGGTAAGGTCACCCTGCGATACGCCGGTTACTACCTTCACGATGCCGCGTACCTGCGTGGTGAGGTTGGCGGCCATGCGGTTTACGTTGTCGGTCAGGTCCTTCCACACGCCCGACACGTTCGGCACGTTGGCCTGGCCGCCGAGGCGGCCTTCGGTACCCACTTCCTGCGCCACGCGGGTTACTTCGCCGGCAAACACGTTGAGCGAGTCCACCATCTGGTTGAGGATGTTCTTCAGCTCCAGCATCTCGCCGCGCACATCCACCGATACCTTCTGGGTCAGGTCGCCTTTTGCTACGGCCGTGGCTACGTTGGCAATGTCGCGCACCTGCGAGGTCAGCGAGGCGGCCATGGTGTTTACGTTGTCGGTCAGCTCCTTCCAGGTACCCCGGACGTTGGGCACGTTGGCCTGCCCGCCCAGCTTTCCTTCGGTGCCTACTTCGCGGGCCACGCGGGTTACTTCGTCACCGAAGGTGTTCAGCGAGTCCACCATCTGGTTAAGGTTCTCCTTGAGCTGGAGAAGCTCACCTTTCACATTTACAGTGATTTTCTGGCTCAAGTCGCCGCGGGCTACGGCGGTGGCTACGTTGGCAATGTCACGCACCTGCGAGGTCAGGTTCGAGGCCATCGTGTTCACGTTGTCCGTCAGATCCTTCCACACCCCGCCTACGTTCGGCACGTTGGCCTGGCCGCCGAGGATACCCTCGGTACCTACTTCGCGGGCCACGCGGGTTACTTCGCCGGCGAAGATGTTGAGCGAGTCCACCATCTGGTTCAGAATGTTCTTCAGATCCAGCAGCTCGCCCTTTACATCTACCGTGATTTTCTGGGTCAGGTCACCCTTTGCTACCGCGGTGGCTACGTTGGCAATGTCACGCACTTGGCTCGTCAGGTTCGAGGCCATGGTGTTTACGTTGTCGGTCAGCTCCTTCCAGGTACCACCGACGCGGGGCACCACGGCCTGGCCGCCCAGTTTACCCTCCGTACCCACTTCGCGGGCCACGCGGGTTACTTCGTCACCGAAGATGTTGAGCGAGTCCACCATCTGGTTCAAGATGTTCTTGAGCTCCAGGATTTCGCCCTTCACGTTCACCGTCATCTTCTGCGACAAGTCGCCGCGGGCTACGGCGGTAGCCACGTTGGCAATGTCTCGTACCTGAGAGGTCAGGTTCGAGGCCATGTTGTTAACGTTGTCGGTCAGCTCCTTCCACACCCCGCCGACGCCCGGCACAATGGCCTGACCGCCGAGCTTACCCTCCGTACCAACTTCCAGTGCCACGCGGGTTACTTCGCCGGCGAACAGGTTCAGCGAGTCCACCATCTGGTTGAGGTTCTGCTTCAGTTGGAGCAGCTCCCCTTTCACGTCCACGGTGATTTTCTGGGTCAGGTCCCCTTTGGCTACGGCGGTAGCTACGTTGGCAATGTCACGCACCTGCGAGGTCAGGTTCGAGGCCATCGTGTTCACGTTGTCCGTCAGTTCCTTCCACACGCCGGCCACGCTGGGCACGTTGGCCTGGCCGCCGAGGCGGCCTTCGGTACCCACTTCCTGCGCCACGCGGGTTACTTCCCCGGCGAACAGGTTCAGCGAGTCCACCATCTGGTTGAGGTTCATCTTGAGCTGCAACAGCTCGCCTTTCACGTCAACCGTAATCTTCTGGCTCAGGTCGCCTTTTGCTACGGCGGTAGCTACGTTGGCAATGTCACGCACCTGACTCGTCAAGTTGGCGGCCATGTTGTTTACGTTGTCGGTCAGGTCTTTCCAAACCCCGCCAACGCCCGGTACCACGGCCTGGCCACCTAGCTTCCCTTCGGTACCCACTTCCTGCGCCACGCGGGTTACTTCGCCGGCGAAGAGGTTCAGCGAGTCCACCATCTGGTTGAGGTTTTCCTTCAACTGCAGCAGCTCGCCCTTTACGTTTACCGTGATTTTCTGGCTCAAGTCGCCGCGGGCTACGGCCGTTGCCACGTTGGCAATGTCCCGTACCTGAGAGGTCAGGTTCGAGGCCATCGTGTTCACGTTGTCGGTCAGGTCTTTCCACACCCCGCCCACGTTCGGCACGGAGGCCTGGCCGCCCAGCTTCCCTTCGGTACCTACTTCCTGCGCCACGCGGGTTACTTCGCTGGCGAAGACGTTCAGGTTATCGATGGTTTTGTTGATGGTTTCGGCCATCAGCTTGAAGTCGCCCGACACCGGAATCTGGAACGACTCGTCCAGGTTACCCCGGCTGATGTTCTTCAGTACCTTGCCCACTTCCAACACCGGCACGGCGATGGAGTCCACCAGGCCGTTGATGTTGTTGATCATGTCCCGCCAGAAGCCCGTGGCGTTTTCGCCGGAGGCGCGGGCCTTCAGATTCCCTTCTACCCCGGCTACTTTGGAGATGCGCGACACCTCGCCGCCCACGCCGCCAATCATCTCCACCATGGAGTTGTAGGCTTCGGCAATTTCGGCGAAGATGTCGTCGTTCTGCTTGGTCAGGCGCACCGAGATGTCGCCCTTCTTAAAGGCGTCGAGGGCGTAGAGCACCCGGTTGAGCTGCTCGTTGACGTAGTCCGGGTCGGCCGAGTCGTTGGCGCCGCCGCGGGCCACGCCGCGTTTGCGCGTCAGGTCCGACGTGGTGCGCGCCAGCATGCCGGTACCGTTGCGGGTAACGGGTCCGGTGCCGGTGACAGGAGTATCGGGCAGGTTGGCGTCGGAGGGCGTAGGCGTCGTAGCAGGTTTGCTGGTCTTACCGGTGGCCATATGTGCGGAATGCAGGGCGCGAGGAAGCGCAGTGAGGGCGTGGGGAAGCCGGCCGGGCATGGCAGGCGGTATCGGCAAAAGTAGCAAACCACTTCGGTTGCGCGCTACTATATATTCTTTTGTGTTGGCGGGAGGTCAAATATGACTTCGCAAGGGTGCTGACCGGCAATACTTTCACGGGGGCGAAACTCGGCGCGGACCGGGCGCGTTGCTAGGAGCCTAACGAACGCACGGCGCCGCACAACGGATTATTCGTTCATCTTTGCGGCCAACTTCAACGCCGCGCCGCGCTTTTTGTTTCCGTTTTTTCCCCAAACCGACGCTTAGCGCCTACCGATACTACCCCCTCATTGTATGGTCAAGAATCTTGTCATCGTGGAGTCGCCCGCCAAGGCGAAGACCATAGAAGGCTACCTGGGCAAAGACTTCATCGTCAAGTCCAGCTTCGGCCACGTCCGCGACCTGCCCAAGGACAACAACGCCATTGATATTAAGAACGGCTTCAAACCGACCTACGTGGTGTCACCCGACAAACGCGAGGTCATTGCCCAGCTGAAGAAGCTGGCCAAGGAAGCCGAAACCGTGTGGCTGGCGAGTGACGATGACCGCGAAGGCGAAGCCATCAGCTGGCACCTGGCCGAAACGCTGGACCTGACCAACGAGAAGACGCGGCGCATCGTGTTCCGCGAAATCACCAAGAATGCCATCCTGAACGCCATCGATTCGCCCCGGGAAATCGACCTGAACCTAGTGAATGCCCAGCAGGCCCGCCGCGTGCTCGACCGCCTGGTGGGCTTCGAGCTGAGCCCGGTGCTCTGGAAAAAGGTTAAGACCGGCCTTTCGGCCGGCCGCGTGCAGTCGGTGGCTGTGCGCCTGGTGGTGGAGCGGGAGCGGGAAATCAGCCAGTTCAAGACCTCCTCGGCCTACCGCGTGGTGGCCCGCTTCGACGCCGGCAACGGCGCCGTGCTGGAGGCCGAGCTGCCCCGTCGCCTGCCGACGCTGGAGGAAGCCTCGAACTTCCTGGCCCGCTGCGTGGGCGCGGCCTACACCATCGACACCTTAGAAAAGAAGCCGGGCAAACGCTCCCCCGCCCCGCCCTTCACCACCTCCACGCTGCAGCAGGAAGCTTCGCGCAAGCTGAGCTTCTCGGTGGCGCAGACCATGAGCGTGGCCCAGCGCCTCTACGAAGCCGGTAAGATCAGCTACATGCGAACCGACTCGGTGAATCTCTCGCAGGAGGCGCTGACCGGGGCCAAGCACGAGATTGAGCGCAGCTACGGCCCCGAGTACGCCCACACCCGGCAGTACAAAACCAAAGCCGCCTCGGCCCAGGAGGCCCACGAAGCCATCCGCCCCACGGACTTCTCGCTGGTGAAAGCCGGTGAGGATTCGGCCGAGCAGCGCCTGTACGATTTGATTCGCAAGCGTGCCTTGGCTTCGCAGATGGCCGACGCGCAGATCGAGCGCACCACCGCTACCATCGGCATCAGCACCCAGCCCGATACCCGCCTGACGGCCACGGGCGAAGTCATTTCGTTTGAAGGCTTTCTGAAAGCCTACGCCGAGTCGAAGGACGAGGACGAGGCCACGGACGGGGAGTCGTCGTTTTCGCGGGGGCTGCCGCCGCTGTCGGTGGGCCAGCCGCTGCCGCTGCAGCGCCTGACGGCCACGGAGCGTTACGCCACCCCGGCGGCGCGCTACACCGAAGCCTCGCTGGTGAAGAAGATGGAGGAAATGGGCATCGGCCGCCCGTCGACCTACGCCCCGACCATCAGCACCATTCAGAAGCGCGGCTACGTGGAGAAAGACTCGCGGGAGGGCAAGGAGCGGAAGTTCCATGTGCTCACGCTGAACGGCGGCGAGGTGCAGACCGAGGTCAAGACCGAAACCTACGGGGCCGATAAGGCCAAGCTCTTTCCCACCGATACGGCCATGGTGGTGAACGACTTCCTGGTGGAGCACTTCCCGGTGATTGTGGACTTTCAGTTCACGGCCAAGGTGGAGGACGAGTTTGACCGCATTGCCGACGGGCTGGAAAGCTGGGAGGAAATGATTGCGGCTTTCTACGGCACCTTCCACGAAACCGTGGAGCGCGGCAAGGAAGTGGAGCGCGCCGACGTGGGCACCACCCGTGAAGTGGGCCTGCACCCCGAAACCGGCGAGAAAATCTACGCCAAGCTGGGCCGCTTCGGGCCCTACGTGCAGCTGGGCGAAATCGACGAGGACAAGACCAAGAAGCCCGCCTACGCCAACCTGCGCAAGGGCCAGTTCATCGAGAGCCTGACGCTGGAAGACGCGCTGGAGCTGTTTAAGCTGCCGCGCAACGTGGGCCAGTACGAGGAGGCCGACATGACCGCCGCCGTGGGCCGCTTCGGTCCCTACATCCGCCACGACGGCAAGTTTTACTCCCTTGCCAAGGGCCAGGACCCGCACACCGTGACGGCCGAGGAAGCCGTGGAGCTCATCAACGCCAAGCGCAAACAGGAGGCAGAGAAGGTCATCAAGAGCTTCGAGGCTGAGGGCCGCGCCGACGTGCAGGTGGTCAACGGCAAGTACGGCCCCTACATCGTGGCGGCGGGCAAGAACGTGAAGATTCCCAAGGGTGAAGAGCCGCGGGAGCTGACCTTGGAGCGCTGCATCGAGCTGGCCGACGCCACCCCGGACAAGCCCGCCAAGGGCCGCTTCGGGGCAAAGAAAGCCGCCCCGGCGACGGACGGCGCGCCCGCCAAGGCCGCCAAAGCATCGACCAAGACGGCTGCGGCGAAGAAAACGACCACCGCGGCCAAGAAACCGGCGGCCCCCAAAGCCACCGGCGCCGCCAAGAAGACGACCAAGTAACTGGGCCGCCTTCCATCGTGCAAGCCCCGCTGACGCAAGCTCGTCGGCGGGGCTTTTGCGTGGCGTACTTTTGCGGAATGCGGCCGGGCGCTGAATAAAAGAAATGGAGGCGCTTGAACCGTTTCGCGTCAGGCTGCGGGAGGAGGAATAGCAATGAGTAAGACCATTCAGATTGCCGGGCTGGAAGTGGAGCTGGTGCGCAAGGCCATTCGCACCCTGCGCGTGACGGTGTACCCGCCCCACGGCCGGGTGCGCGTGGCCGCGCCCCTGCGCCTGCCCGAGGCCAACATCCACGAGTTCATCGAGGCCCGGCGGGCCTGGATTCAAAAGCACCAGGCGCGTTTTGCAACGCAGACGCCGGCGGCCGAGCTGAGCTACAGCACCGGCGAAACGCACTACTACCAGGGCCGGCCCTACCAGCTGCGCGTGCACGCCACCGAAGGCCGCGCCCGGGTTGTGCTGCAGGAAGACGAGGGCGTGCTGGACCTGTACGCCCCGGCCGCCAGCACGCCCGCCGAGCGGCAGCAGGTGCTGGCGGCGTGGTACCGCGCCCGGCTGAAGGAGCAGCTGCCCGCGCTGCTGGCCCGCTGGGAGCCGGTGGTGGGCGCCCGGGCCGCGGCCTGGGGCGTGAAGCAGATGCGCACCCGCTGGGGCACCTGCAACACCCGCGCCCACCGCATCTGGCTGAGCCTGGAGCTGATCAAAAAGCCGCAGGACTGCCTGGAATACGTGTTGGTCCACGAGCTGACCCACCTGCACGAACGGCTGCACAACGCCCGCTTCTGGGGGCTCATGGACCAGTTTATGCCCGACTGGCGGCAGCACAAGGCGCGGCTCAACCAAGCCGTGCCCGGCCAGCCCCAGCCCACGGCCGGCGACGCGGATTGAGCCGCCAAAAAGTATGTCCGATGCTGGCCGCCCGTACGCAAGAAAAGCCGCCCGGTCACGTTGCTAGTGGCCTATGAGCAAGTCACTATTTATCGTTTCGCTGGCCGCCGCCGGGCTGTTTGCATCGGCTGAGCCGTTGCTGGTACCACCGCCCGAGCAGCCGCTAATCCCGAGCCCTACCCCGGCCCCCGCGCCTCGCTACGACTGGCTCACCCGGCCCTACAACGCCCAAGCGGCCCTGGCGGCACGCTTTGCCCCGCCGACTGGCTGCCAGCGGGTGGCCGTGGCCTCGGGCTCTTACGGCGAATGGCTGCGGGGGCTGCCGCTGCGGCCCCGGGGCACCGCCGTGCGCCTGCACGACGGCCGGCTGAAAGACCCGCAGACGGTTCACGCGGCCGTCATCGACATCGACACCGGCCCGCGCGACCTGCAGCAGTGCGCCGACGCGGCCATTCGCCTGCGGGCCGAGTACCAGTTCACCCAGAACTTCCGCTCGATTCACTTTTACCTCACCAGCGGCCACGACATCTGGTTTGGAGACTGGGTGGCGGGCCAGGGCTTCCGGGTACAGGGCGAGGAAGTGCTGCCGGCCTCCCGCCCCGCCGAAGCCCCTACCCACGCGGCTCTGCGCCGCTACCTCGACGTGATGTTCACCTACGCCGGTACTTTGTCGCTGAGCCGGGAGCTGCGGCCGGTGCCGCTCACGCAGGCCCAGCCCGGCGACGTGCTGGTGCAGGGCGGCTCGCCGGGCCATGCCGTGACGGTGCTCGACGTGGCCGAACACCCCAGCACCCACGCCCGCTACGTGCTGCTGGCCCAGAGCTACATGCCCGCCCAGGATATGCACGTGCTGCGCAACGTGAACGAGCCGCAGCTGGGCGCCTGGTTTCGGCTGGAGGCCTCGAATGGCGTGTTCGAGACGCCGGAGTGGGAATTTGGGGCCGACCAGCTGAAGCGCTGGCAATAGCGCGGCCCCGGCCCAATCCGGCAAGACAAACCGGCTGGTATTGCGCCGGCGCTGAACAACTGCTAGGGTAGAAGTTTCTACTTGGCTTCACGATATCTTCTACCTGACGAGCTATAAGGCTTAGCTTACTTATTCTGCGTGTTGGATAGAGTCAACGACACTTGCTAGTGATTCTACCCCAATGGGTAGAAAGGGTCATAGCAAAAGAAGTAGGTTCTTACCCACAGAATTTCCCACTGGCTTCGTAAAATGGGCTGTTATGAAGAAAGTCGTTGTTCTTACCGGCGCGGGCATCTCCGCCGAAAGCGGCATTGCCACCTTCCGCGCTTCCGATGGGCTCTGGGAAAATCACCGGGTGGAGGACGTGGCCTCGCCCGAGGGCTGGGCCCGCAACCCCGCCCTGGTGCAGGAATTCTACAACCAGCGCCGCGCCGCCGCCCGCCGCGCCCAGCCCAACGCTGGCCACCGCGCTCTGGTGGAGCTGGAAAAAGCCTACGAAGTCGTCATCGTGACGCAAAACGTGGATGATTTGCACGAGCGGGCCGGCTCTCATCACGTCATTCACCTGCACGGCAAGCTCAACGAGGCCCGCAGCTCGCGCTACGAGGAGCTGGTGTACCCGCTCGGCGACAAGGACCGCATTGAGATGGGCGAGCTGTGCGAGCGGGGCCAGCAGCTGCGGCCCAACATCGTGTGGTTTGGCGAGGCCGTGCCGCTGATTGAGCGCGCCGCCGAAGAGTGCGCCACCGCCGACATCATGCTGGTGGTGGGCACCTCGCTGCAGGTGTATCCGGCGGCCGGATTGCTGCACTATTTGCCCAGCGGCCGGCCCTTGTACGTCATCGACCCCGGCCAGCCCGGCACCTCACGGCGCGGGGTGCAGTTCGTAGCCGAGCCGGCCACCGTAGGTGTGCCGCGGGTCGTCCAGGAGCTGCTGGCGCGGGCGAATCAGGGCTGAAAACCGGCGTCTGGGACCATTCCCCGCACGTTCCATTCCGCCGCGTACGCCGAAAACTGCGGTTCGTCGAACCGCGGTGCGACCAGGCCGAGGTAGCCGTCGGGCCGCACGAGGTAGATGGTACCGGCGGCTTCCCCTTGGCCGGGAGGCACTACGGTTAGCGGCAGCGGCTGCCGGGCGGCCCAGGTCCGCAGCGCCGCCGTTGGCTTGCCCAGACTCAGCAGCTGCCAGCCGGGTTGTCGCAGCGGCTCGTAGCGCGGCTCTGGCGCCCAGGGCAGCCGGTCGCCGCCGCGGGCCCGGCCGGCCCGGCCCTGGCTCAGGGGCGAATCGGGGTAATGAATGCCGGTTTGGGAGAGGATGCGAAACAGCAGCCGGCGCAGCGCGGGCACGCGCAATAGCCAGGGCAGCACGCGCGGCACCAGCTGGGTGCGCACCCAGCTGGCCCAGGCCGAGCCGCTCGTGGCCCCGGTGAAGGCGCGGTCGGTGGTGGCTACGAGCTGCCGGGCAAAGGGCAGGCGCTCGGCGGCGTAGGTGTCCAGCAGCCGCTCGGGGGCCTGGCCTTCGGCCACGGCGGCTAGCTTCCAGCCCAGGTTCACGGCGTCGCCCAGGCCGGTGTTCATGCCCTGCCCGCCGGCGGGGCTGTGCACGTGGGCCGCGTCGCCGAGCAGCAGCACCCGGCCCCGGCGGAAGGCCTCGGCCACGCGGTGGTGGACTTTGTAGGTGGAAAACCAGCTGACCTCGCGCACCCGAATGCGCTCCAGCTGCTCCAGGGCGGGGCGCAGCTGCTCGAAGGAAGCCTCGGCCGGGGCCACGCCCGGCGGCAGCAGGCCGATGATGCGGGTGCAGCCCTGCGGCATGGGAAAGAAGGCCGAAAACTGCCGCTCGTCGAGGGAAATCTGCAGCAGCCGCGCCCCGCCCGGCGCGTCCAGGCCCTCGGTCACGGTATCGGCCACGAAAAACACCTGTTCGTAGGTGCCGCCGGGAAAGCCCACGCCCAGCGCGTGGCGCACGGCCGAGTGGGCCCCGTCGCAGCCGGCCACGTAGCCAGTTCGGGCTGTTTCCACGGCGCCGGCCCCGCGCTGCAGCTGCACCGTCACGCCGTCGGCCTCCGTGCTCAGGCCGAGCAGGCGGGTACCCCATTCCACTGCTACCCCGTAGCCGGCCAGGGCCTCGCGCAGCAATTGCTCGGTCTGGTCCTGCGACAGGGTCAGCAGAAACGGGAACGGACTGAGCCCGGTGCCAATGCGGCCTACCGGCGCCACCGCCCGCAGCCGCCCGTGCAGGCGCAGGCCCGCCGCCCGCAGCACTTCGCCCCGCCCCACGAAGGCATGGGCCAGGCCGTGCCGGTCGAGCAGCTCCAGGGTGCGGGCGTGCACCACCAGCGCCCGGCTCAGGGGCGAGGGGCCGGGCGCGGCGTCTACCAAGCGGGGGCGCAGGCCGTGGCGGCACAGTTCCAGGGCCAGCAGCAGGCCCGTGGGGCCCGCGCCCGCCACGAGTAAGGGGGTAGCAGTTTGCATGAGGCGGCAATGTCGACGGCGTAAGCAGCTCATTTGCCGGGAAATATCAAAGGCCCGCGCGAACGGCAGTTGGCGCAGGAGCCGCGGGGCCGACTGATGTTTGTCATTGGGTTATCCCAAGAACGGGTTTTCGCGTAGGTAGCCAACAAGCCTTGCCGGTGCCGCAGCCGGCGGGTTCCCGTTCTACCCTCCTCGCCAATGAGCTATTTCTACCGCCCGCTGTTCGCCGCGGGTTTGCTGCTGACGGCGGCTTTGCCCGTCCATGCCCAATCAACCCCGCCGGCCCACCACGTTTACCTGCTCGGCAACACCGCCGGGCCGGTGCCCGACGCCCGCCTGAAGGCCCTGCGCCGCACGCTGGAGCAGGAAACCACGCCCTTCACCGTGGTGCACCTGGGCGACATTGTGGGCAACGCGGGCCTCTCCGACAAGCAGGATACCACCCGCGCCGGCCTCGAAAGCCGGGCCAACGCCCTGCTGGCCTTGGTGAAGGACCTGCCCAACGGCCGCATCTACTTCGTGCCCGGCGACAAGGACTGGAACAACTCCGGCCGCGACGGGCAGAAAAGCGTGCGGCGGCTGGAAAAATACATCGAGCAGCAGCTGGGTGGGCAGAACGCCTTCATCCCCAGCAACGGCTGCCCCGGCCCCGAAATCGTGGACGTGGCCCCGCTGGTGCGGCTGGTGGCGCTGAACACGCCCTGGTTTTCGCACCCCTTCGACCGGCCCGAAGCCCCCGATACGGACTGCAAAACCATGTCGACGGAGGAATTCCGGGAGCAGATTCAGGACGTCATCGACGACACCAAGGGCCGCAACGTGCTGCTGGTGGGCCACCAGCCGGCCATCAGCAACGGCACCTACGGCGGCTTTCAGCCGCTGAAGCGCCACCTATCCCCGCCGGTCTTTGGTACCATCAACGCGGCTTACCGCCAGAACGTGGGCACCCCGCGCGACATGGCTTCACCGGGCTACCAGGAGTTCAAGAAAACCTTGCTGAGCACCCTGAAGGAGCACCCCGGCGTCATCTACGCCGCGGCGCACGACTTCAGCCTGCAGCTCACGCCGTTCGAGAAAAACTACCACATCGTCAGCGGCTCGTTTGCGCACACCGAGCCGGTGGGCAGCAACGCCAAGTCGCTCTACAACGAAGCCGACGCCGGCTACACCCGCCTCGACTACTACCCCGACGGCACGGTGAAAACGGTGATGCTGCGCTTTGAGGCGGGCGACGCGGTGAAAGAGGCATTTTCGGCCACGCTGTTTCAGTCGGCCTGCCTGCCCGCCAGCAAGGACACGCCCACCAACGCCTTCATGCCCGACTGCCCCACAGCGCCGAAGGGCGTGGCCGTGCCCAAACCCGACGCGGCCGGCGGCCCCACGGCCACCGTGACGCCCGGCCCGCAGTACCGCGCCCACGGCCTGCAGAAGTCAATGGTGGGGCCGGTATACCGCACTTCCTGGACGCAGCCGGTGACCGTGCCGGTGCTCGATCTGAACACCGAGAAAGGCGGGCTGCGCCCCACCGGGCGCGGCGGCGGACGCCAGACCACTTCGCTGAAGATGATTGCGGCCGATTCGTCGGAGTACACCTTCCGCTCCGTCGACAAGGACGTGACCAAGATTCTGCCGCCGGAGCTTCGCGGCTCGGTGGCGGCCGACATCCTGCGCGACATCACGCCCACGGCCCACCCCTACTCGGCCCTGGTCATCTCGCCCCTGCTCGACCGCACCGACATTCTGCACGCCCGCCCGCGCCTGTTCGTGCTGCCCGACAACCAGCAGCTCGGGCCCTACCGCGAGCAGTACGCCGGCCTGCTCGGCACGCTGGAAGACGACCCGTGGGACAAGAAGGACAACATTGCCGGCTTCGGCGGCTCCGACAATGTGCGCCGCTCGTTCAGCATGTTCCGGCAGCTCTACAAGGACAACGACAACCGCGTCGATGCCAAGCAGCTGGGCAAAGCCCGGGCCTTCGACATGCTGGTAGCCGACTTCGGCAAGCACGAGGACAACTGGAAGTGGGCCGAGTACAAGGAAGGCAAAGGCTCGGTGTACCAGCCCATTCCGCGCGACCGGGACCAGTCATTTACCCTCTGGAACGGGGCGCTGACCTGGATTGCCAACCGTGAGTGGGCCGTGCCCAGCATCGAGGACTTCCAGCTGAAGTTCAACGACCTGGAAAGCCTGAACTGGCCGGCCCGCCACCTCGACCGCGCCCTGCTGCAGAGCCTCACCCGCGACGACTGGAAGCAGATCGGCCAGTACCTGCAGCGGCGCATCACGCTCACGGCTATCGACTCGGCCACGGCCCAGCTGCCCAGGGAAATCCAGGGAATTTCGGGCAACGACATCAACCGCAAGCTGAAAAGCCGCATTCAGGAGCTGCCCAAGGCCATCGACGAATATTACCTGATGCTGGCCCGCGACGTGGACGTGGTCGGCTCCAACAAGGCCGAGGTCTTCACCGTGCAGCGCCTGCCCGACGGCAACGTGCGCGTGCAGGTCAGCAAGAAGGACGACGACGGCGCGGCCAAGGGCCAGCCCTTCTTCGACCGCACCTTCGTGAAGGGTGAAACCCGCGACATCCGCCTCTACGGCCTCGACGGCAAGGACGTGTTTAACGTGAGCGGCGCGGGCAACAACAGCATCCGCGTGCGCATCGTCGGCGGCGAGGGGGGTGATATGGTGGCCGATAACGCCACGGGCGGCCGCACCGAGGTGTACGACGTGCCCAATACCGAGCTGAAAGCCGGCCCCGGCACCGCCGACCGCCGCTCCCTGCGCCTGGGCATCAACCACTACGACCGCGACGCCTTCGAGTACGACGGCTACGCCCCCCGCGGCAGCATCATCTACAACCAGAACGACGGCTTCGGCATCGCGGCCGGCTTTGACTGGGTGAAGCAGGGCTTCCGCAAGCCCGATTACCGGGTGCGCTACGGCATCGACGCGCAGTACACCACCGGCGGCAACCGGCAGCTTACGGGCAACGTGCGCTGGCGCTACCTGATCGGCAAGTGGGACTTCGGCGCCCGCGCCACTTACGGCAACTTCTTTCCCTTCTACAACTTCTTCGGCCTAGGCAACAACACCGCCAAGGACGACAACCGTTACGACGACCACTACTACCGGGCCCGCTACCGCGGCTACCAGACGGAGGCCTTCTTCGAGCGGGCCTTCCGTGGCAAGAGCTACGTGCGCCTCGGGCCGGTGTACGAGCAGTACCAGAGCGACTTTTCGGCCAGCAGCTACATCGGCCAGCTGAAAGCCCAGCCCACGCCCTCCGACCTGGTACCCAACACCGATTTCCAGCGCCTGCTCGGCGGTAAAGCCGTGGTCGACCTGGACTTCCGGGACCGGAAGCTCTTCGCCCGCAAGGGCGTACGCCTCTACGGGGAGCACACCACCTGGCAGCAGCTCAACCAAGGCAGCAACACCTTCGGCCTCACCGAAGCCTTTGCCGAGTACCTGGCCACCGCCCGCCTGGGCATCCCGGTGACGCTGGCCGTTAAGGGCGGCGGCGGCAAGAACTACGGCCCCGACGACGACATTCCGTTCTACAAGTTCACCCAGCTGGGCCAGCGCCAGAGCCTGCGCGGCTACGTGCGCAACCGCTTCACCGGCGACGCCTCGCTGTACCTGAACACGGAGCTGCGCCTCTCCCTGGGCTACGCCAACACCTCCATTCTGCCCTTCTACTACGGTCTGTTCGGCTTCTACGACCAGGGCCAGGTGTACTACAAGGGCGACGCGCTGGGCGGCTGGCACCGCGGCTACGGCGGCGGCTTCTACATCGCGCCGGTGTACGAAACCTTCGCCCTATCGGTATCGGTGCAGCACTCGGTGGAAGAAGCCGCACTCATCCAGTTCGGCCTGGGCTTCCGCATCGACCAGTAACCGGGCGCGCAACCAAACTCTTCGGCATGCCGAATAACAGAAAAGGCCGGGCTTATCCCCGGCCTTTTATCTTTGCCGCACTTCTCCCGTCACTTCACTCCCGCGCATGGAATACCCGCTGCTGAAACTGGCCGCCATTGATATCGGCTCCAACGCCGTCCGTTGTCAGATTTCCGCCGTGCTGGAGTACGAGGGCGCCTACCGCCTCAAGCGGGTGGAGTACGTGCGCTACCCCCTGCGCCTGGGCGAAGACGTGTTTGCCACCGGCCACATTTCGCCCGAAAAGGAGGAGAAGTTCGTCAAGTTCATGCACGCCCTGAAGCTGCTGATGGACGTGCACGACGTGGCGCACTACCTGATCTGCTCCACCTCCGCCATGCGCTCCGCCGACAACGGGCAGGCCATTGCCGACCGCATGCAGCGCGAGCTGGGCATTAAGGTGCAGATCATCGACGGGCAGGCCGAGGCCGCCTACGTCAACCGCGTTATAATGCAGCTGCTGGAGGACAAGCGCCACTACCTGCACATCGACGTGGGCGGCGGCAGCACCGAGTTCAACCTCTACTCCGACCGCAAGAAAATTGCCTCGCAATCCTTCGAGGTGGGCTCCATCCGCCGGCTGCAGCAGAACGGGCAGCCCGGTGAGGCCCTGCAGGACACCTGGCAGCGCATGGAGCAGTGGGTGAAGGACAACTCCCGCCGCTTCCACGTGACCCGCGCCATCGGCACCGGCGGCAACATCAACAAAATCTACTCCCTGGCCCAGCTGCCCGCCGATCAGCCCCTGCCCCGCAAGCGCATCAGCGACATCCTGACCCGCCTGCGCGGCATGAGCATGGACGAGCGGGTGAACTTGCTGATGCTCAACCCCGACCGCGCCGACGTCATCGTGCCCGCCGGGCAGATTTACCTCTCGGCCATGGAATGGTCGGGCGCCAAGGACATGCTCGTGCCCGATATCGGCCTGAAAGACGGCATGCTGCAGGCCCTGTTCGAGGACCACTTCGAGGAAATCCGCCCCGTGACGGACCACACCCTGCGCGTGCCGTACCTGACGATTCAGAACGATTCGGAATCATAAGCTGTCGGTAGAGTTAGCCGTCATTGCGAGCGAAGCGAAGCAATCCTTCCTCCAGTAGCACCGCCGATTAAGTTCCTGCTACCCGAAAACGACACCGCCCGAAACCTGCAGACGCTGGGTTTCGGGCGGTGCTACTTTTCTTTTATGGGCGACACGCTGGCCAGGACCGATTGCTTCGGCTACGCCTCGCAATGACTGCGGGCGAGCCGGCGCCATCCTTTTACTGCTTACACATTCTCCACGTCCTCGGCAATGACCGGCGGAATCGGGCCGGGGGCCAGCGGCTCGGCGGGGGCTTCGACCAGCGGCAGAGGCTCCGGCACGCCGTTGATTTCCACGTCCTCGTCGGGTAGCACGATTTCCTCGCCGGCAATCAGGCTGTCTTCCGAGGGCGACACAGCTTCGCCGTCGGGCACGTCGGCCGACTTTTTCACCAGGTAGTCGTCGTACAGGGCGGAGTCGCTCATCAGGCCGTAGTTCTTGAAATAGAACTCCTTGTGCACGTTGAACAGCGGTTCGCCTTCCTCCGGCACGCGCTTGATGTAGGCCCCGTCCTCTCGCATGAGGTAGGTATTGTAGTTGTCCTTGAGGTTGAAGTAGAGGATGTTGATGGCCTCGCGCATCAACTGCGGATTCACGATGAGAAACAGCGCCTCGATGCGGCGGTCGAAGGAGCGCACCATCACGTCGGCCGAGCCGGAGTACAGCTTGGGGTGGCCGGCGTGGTGAAAGTAGAACAGGCGCGTATGCTCCAGGTACTCGCCCACGATGCTGCGCACCTCGATGTTCTCGCTCAGCCCGGGCCGGCCCGGGCGCAGGCAGCAGATGCCGCGCACGATCAGGCGGATGGGCACGCCGGCCTTGGAGGCTTTGTACAGCTCGTCGATGACGTCGCGGTCCTCCAGGGAGTTCATCTTCATCACGATGCCGGCGGGCAGGCCCTTCTTGGCGTTGCGGGCCTCGTCGCGGATGAGCTGAATGAGCTGCTGACGCATGTCCTTGGGCGCCGTGATGAGGTACTCGTAGTCGTCGGGCTGCGAGTGGCCGGTAATCACGTTGAAGAATTCCGACACGTCGTGGCCGTACACGTCGTTGGTGGTGAGCAGGCTCACGTCGGTGTAGAAGCGGGAAGTGGCCTCGTTGTAGTTGCCCGAGCCGATGTGCACGTAGCGCGTTACCTTCTCGCCCTCCTTGCGGATGATCATGGCCATCTTGGTGTGCGTCTTGTACTTCGACACGCCGTAGATGACAAAGCAGCCCGCCTTTTCCAGCTTGGTGCCCTCCCGGATGTTGCGCTCCTCGTCGAAGCGGGCCTTCACCTCGAAGAGCACCGACACGTGCTTGCCGTTTTCGGCCGCCTTGAGCAGCGCCGCCGTCACGCGCGAGTCGTCGGCGAGGCGGTAAATCGTCTGTTTGATACCGAGCACGTGCGGGTCTTCGGCAGCCTGTTCGAGCAGCTTCACCACCGGGTCAATCGAGTTGTAGGGGTGGTGCAGCAGCACGTCGTGGTGCTTCAGGTACTCAAACAGGTTCTCGTCGGCGCCCAGCGGCAAACTCAGCGGCTGCACCGGCGACATGGAGCGCGGCAGCTTGTCGCGGAAGCTGGGGTGGCGCACAATCTGGTTCAGGCCCCGCAGGTCGATGAGGCCGTTGATGACGAACACGTTGCCGTTGTCGATTTTCCACCGCTCCTTCAGCACGTTCATCAGCAGGTTGGAGGCGTCGGGCTCCACTTCCAGGCGCACCACCCGGCCGCGCTTGCGCGTCTTCAGGCCCAGCTGAATTTCCTGGATAAAGTCCACGTCGATGTCGTCCGACTCTTCCAGCGTGAAGTCGCCGTTGCGCGTGATGCGCATCAGCGTGGCCGAGAGAATGTCGACGTTGCGAAACAGCTTGTCGAGGTTGGCCCGCACGATTTCCTCGATGGGCACGAAGATGACGCGGTCCTTGCGCTGCAGCTCAAAGAAGCGCGCCAGGTTGGCCGGAATCTGCACGAACGTCAGCCGCTCCTGCCCTTCCTCCGGCCCTTCCGGGTTCATGCGCGTCACCACCCCGAACACCAGCAGCTGATTCATCATCAGCGGAAAGCCGTGGTAGGAGTCGTACACCATCGGCGTGAGCAGCGGGAAGACGGTGTTCTTGAAGTAGCCGTCGGCCTTCTTCTGCTCCACCTCCGTCAGCTCCGACACGCTGAGAATGTCGAAGCCGTTCTTGGCAAACAACGGCCGCAGCTCCTGGGTGAAGGTCTGCGTCTGGTCGTGCACGAAGCGGTGGGCGAAGTCCAGCAGCTTGCGGCGGAAGGGCAATTCGCGCAGCCCGGAATAGTCGACGCGCAGCTTGCCGTAATCGAGGTAGTTATACAGCGACCCGACGCGAATCATGAAGAACTCGTCGAGGTTGGAGGCCGTGATGCCCAGGAAGCGCAGCCGGTCGAGCACCGAGCGGCCGGCGTCGCGGGCCTGGTCGAGCACGCGGTAGTTAAAGCGCAACCAGCTCAGGTCGCGGCTGATGTATTTGCTTTTGCGGATGAGGTCCGAGGACTTAAACAGCTTCATACAGGGGAAAATGCTACCCGCGTATTCGGGCCAGCCCGCGCGAGGTTGCGCAGAGTTACGAAATAATGGCCGTGGCTTCAATTTCCACCTGCAGGCGCGGGTCGATCAGGGCGCTGACCTCGACCATGGTGCTGGCCGGCCGAATGGCGTGAAACACCTCGCCGTGGGCCCGGCCCACCGCCTCCCAGTGCCTAATGTCGGTTACGTAAATGCGGGTGCGCACCACGTCTTCCAGCGTGGCACCGGCCTGGGCCAGGGCGTCGGCTATTTTTTCCAGGATGCGCTTGGTCTGGGCGTAGGCGTCGCCGCTGGGCGTCACGTCGCCGTCCTGGGCGGTGGTGCCGGCCACTTCAATTACGTTGCCCACGCGCACGGCGCGGGAATAACCGACCGGCCCTTCCCAGGGTGATTCGGAGGATATGAGTTGTCTGCTCATGAGTTATCAGAACTAGGGTAGCACGTTATGTCAAGCGCAGCCGAGACATCTCGCTGGATAGTAATTCCTTCGTTGAACGACACAGGTTGCTATCCGACATCAGCACGCGAGATGTCTCGACTTCGCTCGACATGACGGGCTTACAAAATCAATGTTAGCCAATAAAAAAGCCCGCGCAAGGCGGGCTTTTCTACTCGCTCGACGCTTACACGTCCAGCTTGGCGTATTTGGCGTTTTTCTCGATGAAGTCGCGGCGCGGGGCCACTTCGTCGCCCATCAGCATGGAGAACAGGTGGTCGGCTTCGGCGGCCGATTCCACCGTTACCTGCTTCAGGGAGCGGGTCTCGGGCTGCATGGTGGTGGTCCAGAGCTGCTCGGCGTTCATCTCGCCCAAGCCTTTGTAGCGCTGAATGCCCACCGATTCGGGGCGGCCCTTGGCCAGCTCGTCCACGGCGGCCTGGCGCTCTACTTCGGTCCAGCAGTAGCGCTCCTCCTTGCCCTTTTTCACCAGGTATAGCGGCGGCAGCGCAATGTACACGTAGCCCTTGTCGACCAGTTCGCGCATGTAGCGGAAGAAGAAGGTCAGGATCAGCGTGCGGATGTGCGAGCCGTCCACGTCGGCGTCAGTCATGATGATGACCTTGTGGTAGCGCAGCTTGGAGAGGTTCAGCGCCTTCTCGTCCTTTTCGATGCCGCGTTCCGGATCGGCCGGCACCCCGAAGCTCACGCCCAGGGCCGTAATCATGTTCCGGATTTCCTGGTTTTCGTAGATGTGGTGCTCCTGCGCCTTCTCCACGTTCAGGATCTTGCCGCGCAGCGGCAGAATGGCCTGGAACGCCCGGTTACGGCCCTGCTTGGCGGTGCCGCCGGCCGAGTCCCCTTCCACCAGATACAGCTCGCAGATTTCCGGGTCGGTTTCCGAGCAGTCGGCCAGCTTGCCGGGCAAGGAGAACGAGCCCATGACCGTCTTGCGCTGCACCATCTCGCGGGCTTTCTTGGCGGCAATGCGGGCCTTGGCGGCCAGAATTACCTTGTCCACGATGAGGATGGCCTCCTTGGGGTTTTCCTCCAGGTACTGGGCCAGGATTTCACCCACCACGGTGTTCACCGCGCCGCTCACCTCGCTGTTGCCCAGCTTGGTTTTGGTCTGGCCTTCGAACTGCGGCTCCTGCACCTTCACCGAAATAACGGCGGTGATGCCCTCGCGGAAGTCGTCGCCCGAAATTTCAATCTTCTCCTTGGCCAGGCGGCCCGACTTGTCGGCGTAGGCCTTCAGGGTGCGCGTCAGGGCCGAGCGGAAGCCGGCCACGTGGGTGCCCCCCTCGTGGGTGTTGATGTTGTTGACGTAGCTGAACACGTGCTCCTGGTAGGAGTCGTTGTACTGCAGGGCCACTTCCACCGGCACGTTGCCCTTCTCGCTCACCACGTGAATGGGCTTGGGCATCAGGGCCCGGCGCTCGGCGCCGTCGAGGTACTGCACGAACTCGGCCAGGCCGCCTTCGGAGTAGAACTGCTCGCCGCGAGCCACGCCGTTCTCATCGATTTCGCGCTTGTCGAGCAGGTTGATGCGAATACCCTTGTTCAGGTACGACAGCTCGCGCAGACGGGCCGCGATGGTTTCGTAGCGGTACACCGTTTCGGTGAAGATCGAGTCGTCGGGCCAGAACTCCACCTGGGTGCCCCGGGTGTCCGTTTCGCCGATCTGCTTGACCGGGTACAGCGGGGCGCCGCGCTCGTACTCCTGCTGGTACACCTTACCGTCCTTGTACACGGTCACGCGCAGCAGGTTCGAGAGGGCATTCACGCAGCTCACGCCCACGCCGTGCAGGCCGCCGGATACTTTGTAGCTGTCCTTGTCAAACTTACCACCGGCGTGGAGCACGGTCATCACGACCTCCAGCGCCGAGCGGCCTTCCTTCTGGTGAAAATCCACCGGGATGCCGCGGCCGTTGTCGCGGACGGTGATGGAGTTGTCTTCGTTGATGGTGACGTCAATCGTGTCGCAGTGCCCGGCCAGGGCCTCGTCAATCGAGTTGTCGACGACTTCCCACACCAGGTGGTGCAGACCTTTGATGCCAATGTCGCCGATGTACATGGCCGGGCGCTTGCGCACGGCTTCCAGCCCTTCCAGTACTTGGATACTGTCCGCGGAGTAGGCGGTGGAGGCTTTTTTCTCTTGAGTTTCGCTCATGTAGCAGCGGTTAATGTTCAGTTCTGTATAACACGCGAAGATACCGAAACATCCCTTTCCAACTAGGTTTTGCGGGGTTTTCAGGGGGATTTATTGCGTCCGTTTCGCCTCCATCCGGCCACGATTGATCATAGTCTGTCCCCCTGCCCTCCTACTGCTGTTTACGCCGTCCCCAGCAGGCGGCCAACGAACTAAAGTAAACCCAATAGCTCTCCGGACGGGACACAAAAAAGCCCCCGTTCAGCTAGGCTGAACGGGGGCTTTTGAACGAAGCCGAAGCTACGCTTACTTGATAACGAGCTTCTCCACCGTGGTGCCCTGCTCAGTTACGAGGCGCAGGGTGTACACGCCGGCTTTGCACTGGCTCAGGTCCAGCGACTGGTTCTGCACCGTTGCGCCGGTAGCATTCAGCTTGATCTGCTTCACCACGCGGCCCAGCGCGTCGGTTACGGTCAGGTCGCGCTTGGTGGCACCAGGCAGGTTCACGTTGTACAGGAAAAGGCCGTCGTTGCTCGGGTTCGGGAACACCTGCAGCACGCCGCGCAGCGCTTCGCTGTTCTTGCTGGCGTTCGGCAGTTGCAGTACGGTGTTCAGCTTGGTGATGCCCGCCACGTTTACGGTCGGCGCCCCAACGGTGCCCTGCGCTACAGCGCCGGTGTAGCCCACCGTGTTGCTGAGCATGTCGATTTCGTACTGGTTGATGCTGGCCGTGCCCGTCAGCATGTTCGTCCAGTTGTTGCCACCGTCGTACGAAATAGAGCTGCCATTGTTAGACGAAGTGCCGCCCTGGGGTACCCCTACGGAAATGTAGGTATTGGCCAGGTTCGGAACTGCGTCCATGCCTGCGCTACGGAAGTTGCCCGAGTACAGCAGCGTCAGGTTGGTCGTGCCGCCGTTGTTGGTCGATAGCAACTCGTAGCCGCTGGAGAGCAAGCCGTTTGTGGGGCTGGTAAAGGCAATGTAGTTCACTGCGTACGGCAGGTCGGTGTCGGCAGCAGTCCAAGTCACGCCCCGGTCGGTCGACTTGTAGAGCCGCGCCCCAATTCCCGACGCCGGGCCGCTACCGTCGTCGCTCACGCCGCCGTGCCAGATGGTGTTGCCCAGCGCGAAGTAGGACCCAGCCAGGCCGTACTCCTGCAGATTGGTTACTTGAGGCCCGGTGCGCGGCGTCCAAGTGGTACCGCCGTTAGAAGTAGTGTATACCTCTAGGCGCGAGCTAGTAGTGTGCGGCGTGGGCGAATCCCCGAAGCAAACGCCGTTGTTGGCATCGAAGAAATGCACCCCGTTCGGGAAGGAATCCGCGGTGGAGAAGCTGGCCGTGCCTTGCTTGGTCCAAGTTGCGCCCCCGTCGGTGGTCTTGTAAATACCCTGAGAAGCTTTATTCGTCGAGCCGGTGAAAGCAGCAATCCAAGCCGTCTGCCCATCAACGGCGGTGATGTTGGTCACGTTCAAGTCACCCGGAATACCCAGGGTACCACCCGTCCAGGTTTGGCCCCCGTCGATAGTGCGGGCATACGTGCGGGTCGGCGGCGCGGTGGTAGCACCTTGGGCCGGAATTTCGCGGTACAAGGCCCACACGACAGCCGGGCTGACCGTAACGATGTCCTCTGTGATGTAATTGGTCGGTACAGCCGTGCCAACTGATACGACAGACCACGGTTGTTGCGCGTAGGCCGCCGTGCCGAAGAGCATAGCGCAGGCCAGAGTGAGTAAGGTTTTCTTCATGGTGAAGGTGTTGAGTGGAAGGAATCCGGGGTGAGTGCTGCCTGGGTGTGAGGCACTGCAAGGTAATGACTTTGCTCGGAAAACGGCAAACGCACGTGATAACCCGGGTTTGGTCCGTCGCAGGAATCCTCCCTCAGCCGGTAAGTAGACTGGTCGTCGGCTAATTTGGTTGCACGCCCTGCCCATTATTGATGAGCTGCTACCCGCGTTGCGCAGCCATCAGGCCCAAATGCAAAAGGCTGCCCCGAAGCGCAGCCTTGCAGTACCCCGTAAGAGATTCGAACTCCTGACCGTCCGCTTAGAAGGCGGATGCTCTATCCAACTGAGCTAACGGGGCATAAAAACAGCGGAAGCCGCCCACCGCGACAGGGCGGGCAGACGGCTTCCACAAGTGGTCGGGGTGGCAGGATTCGAACCTGCGGCCTCCTGCTCCCAAAGCAGGCGCGATACCGGGCTACGCTACACCCCGCGGCGCCAACGCCCGGACGGCGTTGGCAGATACAAAAGCGGGCTTCCCGGAGCAACCGGAAAGCCCGTGGCGGAGAGGGGGGGATTCGAACCCCCGGTAGCCTTTAGAGCTACGGCAGTTTAGCAAACTACTGGTTTAAGCCACTCACCCACCTCTCCGTGTTTGAGGCTTTATCCCGTGGGCCGTTTACCCTTCGGGGCAGCAAATATACAAGCGACTTTTTCCAAACCAACCCCACCCACAAAAAAAATTATGCCCTACGGCCTCGCCAGGGCCTTATCTTTGACTTCCTGCCGGCCCAACCATCGGCTGTCCGCTATGCTTAATTGGCTGTATTCCTGGTCGCAATGGGAGGCTGCGCTGGCCGCGGCGGCCGGACTATTGTACCTGGGCTACGTGCAGCGCACCGTTCGCCTGGCGCGGCCCCTGAATCAGTCGGGCTGGCGGGTGGGCTGGAAACTGCTGCCGCGCCTGCTGGCCTTTGCCCTGCTGCTGGTGGCCCTGCTGGGCCCCGCCTACGGCCTCACCCAGCGCGCCGTGCGCACCGCCGGCAAGGACCTGTGGCTGCTGGTCGACCTTTCGCGCTCCATGGATGCCGACGACGTGGCGCCCTCACGCCTGCAGAAAGCCCGGGCGGAGCTGGAAGAGCTGGTACGCCGCTTCCCGGCCGACCGCATCGGCCTGATCGTGTTCAGCTCCGAAGCCTACGTGCACTGCCCGCTTACCTACGACCAGGACGCGCTGCTGCTGCTGCTCAGCACCCTCGATACTCGCCTGGTGCCACCCGGCAGCACCGACCTCGCCCAACCGCTAAACCTGGCCCTCGCGCGCGCGGCCGCCAGCAGCGCCGATTCGGCCGGGGCCGCGCCACGGGCCACGGCGCTGGTGCTCGTCAGCGACGGGGAAGACTTCGGGGAAAACCAGGAAGCGGTGCTGCGTGACCTGGCTCGCAGCGGGCAGCGCCTGTTCACGGTGGGCGTGGGCACGGCGGCCGGCGGGCGCATTTCGCGGCCGGGCGGCTACCTGCGCAACGCCCAGGGCAAGCCCGTGGTGACGCGGCTGCAGGCCGCCCCGCTGCGCCGCCTGGCCGAAGCTACCGGCGGAATTTACGTGGAGCTAACTGATCAGCGCGACGAAATGCCGCTGCTGCTGCGCGCCCTGAGCCGCCTCGAAGGCCAGGCTCAGCAGGTGCGCACCGTGACGGTAGCCGACAACCGCTACACCTACCCGCTGGCGGCGGCCCTGCTGCTGCTGGCGCTGGATGTGGTGCTCACCGTTACCGTTATCAAGCCATGATGCGGCCGGTCCTGCTTCTATTATTGCTCTTTATTGGTAGCTGGTGGGACGCGTTTCAGCGCGTGCAGCACGCCAATGAGGCCCAGCAACTTGGCGCCGCCGCTTTCAGCCGCCGCGACTACCGCGCCGCCGCCGCCGCGTTTGCCCGGGCGCGGGAGCTGGGCAGCCGCTCGGCCCAGCTGCAGCTCGACCTTGGGCACGCCTACGCGCAATCAGGCCAGTCGGCGGCGGCCCGGGAGGCGTATGGCCAGGTGCTGACCAACGCTTCGGCCGCGCTGCGGAGCCTGGCCCGGCAGCAGCTGGCCGTGCTGGCGGCTACCGAGGGCAACTACCCGCAGGCGGTGGCGCTGCTGCGGCAGGCCCTGACCGATAATCCGGCCAATGCGGTGGCGCGCTACAATTACGAGCTGCTAAGCCCGCTGCTCGGCCGCCGCCAGCCGCCGCAGCTGCCGCCCCCTCCCCCGCCGCCCGGCCAGGGCCAGCAAAACCGACCCAAATCGGGTAATCAGCCGCAGCAAAAACCCCAGACCGCGCCGGACGCCAGCGGCACTACCGATGCCCCGGCCGGCGGAGGAAAGGCGCCCGGGCAGGGAACTTCGCAGGAAATGGCTCAGGGCACGGCCGGCGGTACTACGCGTGGTTTGGATGCGGGCAGCAGCGGCACCGCACCCGGCAAAGCGCCCAGCGCCGAGGCCGCTACGGCCGAAGACAACCGCTTGGGCACCCGCCAGCGCGAGCCAGCGGGCAACCTCAACGAGGCGCAGGCCCGCCAGGTGCTTGATGCCCTGCAGGCCGCTGAGCAGCAGTATCTGCAGCAACTGCCTCACCGCGCCACCCGCCGCGCCGATCCGCGGAAACCAGCTTGGTAAATTTGCTGTTACCAATAGGCAAACAAACGTTAGGCAGTTTCGCCGCAGGGCCGAAAAATCCTGCTACTTTTGGCGCGGTGCGGGCCTAGCGGGCCGCCCGGTTTCAGCCCCGAACTCATTCCCAACCCTACCCTACTTACCATCATGCAGACCAAAGAAGTCTACGTCATTTCGGCCGTACGCACGCCCATTGGCTCCTTCGGGGGCAGCCTTGCTTCGCTGTCGGCCGTCGAGCTGGGCGGTATCGCGCTGAAAGGGGCGCTGGAAAAAGCCGGCGTGGATCCTAAAGAAGTGCAGCAGGTCATCATGGGCAATGTGATTTCCGCTAACCTGGGTCAGGCCCCGGCCCGCCAAGCGGCTCTCAAGGCTGGCCTCGGCTATGAGGTGGAGTGCACGACCGTAAATAAAGTGTGCGCCTCGGGCTCGAAGGCTATTATGATGGCCGCCCAGGCCATCATGCTTGGGCAGGCCGACGTGGTGCTGGCCGGCGGCATGGAAAGTATGTCGAACGTGCCCTACTACCTCGACAAAGCCCGCTTCGGCGCCAAGTACGGCCACGGGCAGATGATTGACGGCCTGATGAAGGACGGCTTGTGGGACCCGTACCACAACTACGCCATGGGCAACGCGGCCGAGAATACGGCCAAGGAAATGAACATCAGCCGCGAGGAGCAGGACGCCTTCGCCATCGAAAGCTACACCCGCAGCGCCAACGCGGCCAAGGCCGGCAAGAAGAAGGACGAAATCGTGCCGGTGACCATCGAGCAGCGCGGCAAGACCGTGGTGGTGGAAGACGACGAGGAGTATCTGAAAGTCGACTTCGCCAAGGTGCCGGGCCTGAAGCCGGCCTTTACCAAGGAAGGCACCGTGACGGCCGCCAACGCCTCGACCCTGAACGACGGCGCCGCCGCCGTGCTGCTGATGAGCAAGGAAAAAGCCGAGGAGCTGGGCCTGACGCCCCTGGCCAAGGTGCTGGGCTTCGCCGACGCCGAGCAGGCCCCGGAGTGGTTTACCACCTCCCCCTCGCTGGCTATTCCGAAGGCGCTGAAAAACGCCGGCGTGTCGGCCGACAAAGTGGATTTCTACGAAATCAACGAGGCTTTCTCGGTGGTGTCGCTGGCCAACAACAAGCTGCTGAACCTGGAAGGCGACAAGGTGAACGTGTACGGCGGGGCCGTGTCGCTGGGCCACCCGCTGGGGGCTTCGGGCGCGCGCATCGTGACCACGCTGCTGAACGTGATGAAGAACGAAGGCGGCAAAATCGGCGTGACGGGCATCTGCAACGGCGGCGGCGGTGCCAGCTCGCTGGTGTTCGAGAAGCTGTAACCACGGATTCGCCGGATTCTTCGGATTCCGCGGATTTTGTGGATGATCCAGCACCGGGTGGTGCCACGACTTTGGGAGTCGTGGCACCACTTTTTTATTATGGTGGCGAAGGGCTTTACTAATTCTACTTGTCTGCTGAGCCGCCATGTGGGCTGCTTACACGTAGTGGTGCCACGACTTTAGAGTCCTAGCACCACGCGTTCGGACGATAATCGTCCACGAAATCCGGGCAATCCGTCAAATCCGAAAAATCCGTGGTCCGCACGTTTGGCAGAATTTCTGCGTTTTTGCGGGCATGAATCGAATCATGTTGCTTTTGCTGACGCTGCTCACGCTCGGCGCCCACGAGGCGCTGGCCCAGCGTCCGCGCCTTTTGACGACGTATTACGACACCACCCGCACCAAGCGGCGCGAGGTATACCACGCCCTGGTGGGCCGCGACACCGTGCTGGAGGGCGGCTACAAGCGCTTTTACCGCTCGGGCAAGCTGGAAGTGCAGACGGGCTACCGCGCCGGCAAGCCCGACAGCGCCTACGTGGAGTTCTTCGAGAGCGGGCAGCGGCGGCTGGAAGTGACCTTTCGCGACGGGCAGCGGCAGGGGCCGTTTCGCACCTTCTACCCCACCGGCAAGCTCGCGCAGGAGGGCAGCTACCTCGACGACCAGCCCAGTGGCACCATCAAGATGTACCACCCCTCGGGGGAGCTGAAGCTGGAAACCACGCTGGAAAAGGGCCAGCCCACGGGCGTGGTGCGGCAGGTGTACGCCTCGGGCAAGCCGCAGGTGGAAATGACCTACGCCGGCGGCCAGCCCAACGGCCTCGTGCGCACCTACTTCCCCAACGGGCAGGTGCAGAGCGAAGGCACCTACCGCAACGGCCTGCTGGCGGGCGGCTACAAAACCTGGTACCAGAACGGGCAGGTGGAAACCGACGTGAGCATGGACAAAACCGGCCGGGGCACCATCAAAACTTACTACCCCTCGGGCAAGCTGCGCAGCGAGGGCAACTACGTGCCCGCCGCCGCCGCTACCCGCGCGGTGACCAACCAGCTCGGCGACGACCTGACCAAGCGCGCCCAGCAGCTGGCGCCGGGCACCGCCAACCTGGAAGGCCCGGTGAAGACTTATTATGAAAGCGGAACCGTCAAGAGCACCCAGACCTATAAGGGCGGCGTGCTGACGGGCACGGCACACTACTTCTATGCCTCCGGCAAGCCCGAGCAGGACGTGGCGTACTCCAATAACGGCAAGGACCGTAAGGTCACGGTGTATTTCGAGGAGGGCGGCACCAAGGAGGAGCAGGAGTACAAGAACGCCCAGCGCAGCGGAGCCTGGCGCACGTTTTTCCCCGGCGGCAAGCAGCTGCAACGTAAGGAAACCTACGCCAACGGCCGCCTGGTGGGCGAGCAGCTGACCTATCACCCCAGCGGGCAGGTGCAGCGCAAGCTCCTGTATGAAGGGGGCCGCGCCAGCGGACTGGAGCAGGAATACTTCCCCTCGGGCAAGCTGCGCAGCGAAACCACCTGGAAATCGGGCAACAAGGTGGGCGCCTACCGCCAGCTGCGCGAGGACGGCACCGCGGAAGTGCAGGGACAATACCGCAACAACCGCGAAACCGGCGTGTGGAGCTACTTCGCGGCCGACGGCAAAACCGTGCAGCAGAAAAAAACTTTCCGCAACGGCCAGGAATTACCCGCGGGCAGCAAATAATTCTCGCCGCTAACTCGCTGAACCGTCGGCTCCTGCAGGGGTCGGCGGTTATTTTTTTGTTTCCAGGCAACGCCTGCTTTCCGGCTGCCATCTATACCCCCGAAAGCCGCTTAGCTACCCGCCGCTGCGACTTTTGGGTGGCCCAACCGGGGCCGCCGGAACGAGCTCGAAAAAAAATATTCAGCTCGTTCAATACTTTGTGCAACCTACGAATCGTTTCGTAGTCAGTAACCCGAGTGAATGAGTGAGTGAAAGGCCGGCGGAACCGCGGCCGCCGGCCGACTCCCTCCCGCTCAGCGACCAGCCGCCCAAGCAGCGCTGCGTCGCGGGTTCCGCCGGCTTTTTTTCGACGCCCGGCAACGCTTCTCGTTGCGCTTCCATCTTCCGCTGCACACGCCCCGCCTCCCCTGCCTTTCTGAGCTTTGAAACTTCCCAATAAAAAAATTTACCAAGTACCTTGCTTTACAAAGTACCTGTAATTACCTTTGAACCGTTGAAAGCATCTAACCAGCGCGGGGTCCGGTTCTGAACCAGGCACTGCCGGCCCCCGGGCCTGCTGCCAACCCCGCCTGGCCCCGGCGATGAGCCCTGCCAGCCCCTTGACTTCCAGCGACTCGTCTGTTTTTCTGCCGTAGTCGGCCTACCTGACAGCAACACGTGGATCCGCGGCCACGGCTGCCCGACGGCCTTACCCGTTCGTGTAACCTTTCCTTTTCCAAAGCCATGTTGTTCTCCCTGCTGAACCGCGCTCTGCTGAGCGCCAGCCTCCTCGCCGCTTCCGTTTCCCAACCCGCCACGGCCAACCTGGCCGAAAACCCCGTGCGGCCCACCCTGCAGCTGACCGGCTCGTTCACCGGCGTGCTGCTCGATCAGTACACCGGCCGCCCGCTGCAGCAAGCCACCGTGGCCCTGATGCGCCAGGACAGTGAGCAGCTGATTTCCGGCGCTCTGTCGGCCGAAAACGGCGAATTCCGCCTCGACCGCGCCTCCTTCGGCCACTACACCCTGCACGTGGAAGTGCCTGGCTACCAACCCCTCCACGAAACCGTAACGCTGGCTGCCGGCCGCGACCTGATTGACTTGGGCACTTACGCGCTGATTCCGCTGAGCGCTACGGCTTCGACCAAAACGACGACCATGGTGGCCCTGGCTACCCAGCCCTAAGCCACCTGCACCATGCACCGTCCCCGCATTCCCGGCCTTCAGCGGCTCAGTCCCGCTGCCTCTTTCCTCCGGTGGAGTCATGCTTGCCCCGCACTGGCAAGCTGACTTCCCGGACTCCGGGACGCTCCTATCCAGCCTTCGGATAGTCCTTGATTGCCTCGTTGCGGATTTATCCGCCTTTTTTTCGGCCATGTACCTTGTTTTACACAGTACTAGCCACTCACAGGTTCCTTTCGTGCGACGTAACGTCAGCTCACTCACTCACCGCTCCTCGCTATGAACACGCTCTCCTTCTTCCAAACCTGCTGCGCCGCTTCCCTCGCCCTGACCGCCCCGCTGGCGGTGCAGGCCCAGACCACCGGCGGCATCAGCGGCACCTTGCTTGATGGCAGCAACCAGCAGCCGCTGCCCTTCGCCAACGTCGTATTGTTTCGCGCCCAGGACTCAGTGCTGGTGACGGGCGCGCAGACCAGCGAAACCGGCCGCTTCCGGCTGGAGAAAGTGGCCGCCGGCACCTACACCCTGCGCGCCACGGTGCTGGGCTACCAGGCCCTGCGCCGGCCGGTGACGGTGGGCCCGACCGGGACGCTGGATTTGGGCAGCGTGGCCCTGCAGCCCACCACCACGCAGCTGAAGGGCGTGACGGTAACCGGCGAGCGGGCGGCCGTGCAGGACAACCTCGATAAGAAGGTCATCAACGTGGAAAAGGACCTGACGAGCGTGGGCGGCACGGCCGTGAACGTGCTGCAGAACGTGCCCTCGGTGGCCGTATCGGCTGATGGCACGGTGAGCATGCGCGGCTCCTCGAACCTGACCATCCTCATCGACGGCAAGCCGATGGGCGGGGGCAACGGGGGCATGGGCAACCGCCTGGAGCAGATTCCGGCCAGCAGCATCGAGAAGGTGGAAGTGGTGACCAACCCTTCGGCCCGCTACGACGCGGCCGGCGCGGGCGGGGTCATCAACATTATCCTGAAAAAGCAGAAGAAGGACGGCTGGAACGGGCAGGCCTCGCTCACGGCCGGCACCCGCGACAAATACAACGGCAGCCTGAGCCTGAACCGCCGCGCCGGCAAGCTGAACTACTTCGCCTCGGCCGACGCGCGCGACATGGTATTCCGCAGCAATCAGTGGACCGACCAGGTGGCCGACCTGCAGGGCAACCGCGTCAGCACCTTCCAGACGGGCACCAACGTGCGCCACAACAAAACCTACGGCGGCCGCCTGGGCTTCGACCTGACCCTGCCGGCCAACCAGAGCCTGACGGTGACGGCCCAGCCCAACTTCAACCGCAGCGTGAACAGCGGCACCCAGGCCGCCACCATCACCAACGCCGGCGGCACCCGCCAGATCAACAGCCTGTTTCGCGTGGATGAAAACGTGGACAACACCGACGTGTCGGCCGACTACCGCCGCACCTGGGAGGCGCACAAGGGCCGCGAGCTGACGGCCAACCTGGGCTACTCCAACGTGAGTGCCGACGTGGTGGTGGGCCAGCGCAACACCGAGGGCAGCGAAACCACCGACCTGCGCGAGTGGAAGCAGGACCTGGACGTGAACCTGCGCGCCATGTATGGGCAGGTGGACTACGTGCACCCGCTGGGCGACAAAACCCGCCTCGACGCCGGCCTGAAAGGCCAGTGGAACAACAACGGCGGCACCGACAACTTCCTGCAGCAGCGCGCCGACGGGTCGGAGTTTGACCGCCTGGCCGACCGCTCCTACGTCTACACCTTCCACGAATACACCCAGGCCGCCTACGGCACCTACCAGCACGAAATAGGCCCCTGGAGCGTGCAGGGCGGGCTGCGGGCCGAATACACCAACACCAGCGGCGAGGTGGAAAACGGCAAAGGGCCCTTCCGGCAGGAATACCTGAACCTGTTCCCCTCGGCCACCCTGGTGCGCAACATCAAGAAGGCCGACCAGCGCGTGCAGCTGAGCTACTCGCGCCGCCTGAACCGGCCGGGCTTCATGCAGCTGCTGGCCTTCCCGCTCTACCAGGACCAGCGCAGCTACCGCATCGGCGACCCGACGCTGCGCCCCGAGTACATCAACGCCCTGGAGCTGGGCCACCAGATGACCCTGGGCCAGGCCAACGTGACCTCGACGCTGTTTTACCGCCAGACCACCAACGCCATCCAGCGCCTGACGGCCATCGACAGCGTGGCCAGCCGCCGCTATGGCAACGGCGCCCTCATCACGGCCCAGTACGCCGACAACTTCGGCCGGGCCTACAGCTACGGCGCCGAGCTGAGCCTGAACCAGCCGCTGGCCAAGTGGTGGCGCCTGACCGTGAACGGCTCCCTGTTCCAGACCAGCGTGACGGCCGCCACCGGCAACGAATCGAGCCGCAGCACGGTGTCGGGCACGGCCCGGGTGATGAACTCCTTCACCCCCACCCCCAAGCTGGACCTGCAGCTGACCGGCAACTACCGCGCCGCTACCCTCACCTCGCAGGGCCGCTTCGCCCCCGTGGGCTCGGTGGACGTGGCCCTGCGCCAGCGCCTGTTCAAGGACCGCGCCGCCCTCACCCTGCGCGTGTCGGATATCTTCAACACCCAGCGCAACCGCGCCGAGTCCTTCGTAACGACGGCCGACACGCGCTACACGGCCCACTCCTACAACAAGTGGGAAAGTCGGGTGGGCTACCTGGGCTTCGCCTGGTTCCTGGGCAACACCAAGCCCTCCAAGAAAATCGACAACCAGCCGCAGGGCGGCGGAGGCGGCTTCGGCGGGTAATCGAGTTGTCAGTTGTCAGTTGTCAGTTGTCAGTTGTCAGAAAATACGCTGACGCATCGTAGCCGGGTTGTCGCCCGCCCTGACAACTGACAACCCGCAACTGACAACCAAAAAATGAGCTGCCGGACTGAGCATAGTCGCGGCGCCTTACACGTAGGATTCCGGGTGCTGGTGAATGAGTGTGACCCAGGCTTGGCAGTGGAGGTGCCCGACGATGCTTGCTCCGGCGGCTTCTTTTTTGGCCCGGCATCACCCAGGTATGTTAGGCCCGGCCGGGGGCTTGATGGATGGCCGGGAAATCAACCGTTTTTCAGGTTTCGAAAACCGCTTTCAGCCGCTGCAAACGCCGATTTTAACCCGCCCCACATCATCGTGCGATTGATCCGCACCGGGGCCCCGGGCTACCTTTGTATCGTTGGCTGACCAACAATCCAACGGCCGCTAAGCAACTGACTTACAGGCCACCCGCCGAATCAACCGGCTCCACCGAGGCAGTACCGCGGCTGCCCGCCCAAGCCCCCAGATTCGCTGCGTTTCCCAACCCGCTTTTCCGACCCTTTCTGCTGCTATGAAAACCTTCGCTCCTTTCCGCTTATTCCTCTCGGTGCTGGCCCTGGCCTCGGTGGCCCTCTACGCCCCGGCCGCGGCCCCCGGCCCCGCCACCCACGGCCAGCTCACCGGCACCCTGCTCGACGGCGGCTCGCACGAGGCCATTCCGCAGGCCAACGTGGTGCTGCTGCGCGCCGCCGACGGCGCCTACGTGGCCACCGCTGCCACCCGCGCCGACGGCTCGTTCGCCTTCCACAACGTGCCCTTCGGCCGCTACCGCCTGCAGCCCACCGTACTCGGCTACGAGCCCATGCGCCCGGTAGTGGCCGTATCGAACCGCCAGCCTAACCTGGCGCTGGGCAGCGTGGAAATGATGCCCTTCGGCGCCACCCTGGCCGGCCAGCTGGTAGGCACGCCCGAACCCGCTCCGGCCAGCCGCGTGGCCAAGGTGGGCAACGCCGGCCGCTTCGTGCTGACCTCGGCCCACCGCCAGCGCCTGACGGCCTCGCGCCCGGTGCAGCTCTAGCCCTGCCGGTTTTTCCGGGTTTGCCCGCCGGTCCGGGCCCCGCCCTTGGTGGTGCGGGGCCCGGCCGTTTGCGTTCAGGCGGGTTACGTAGCCGGCCGCGGCGGATGAACAGGGCTTGCCACCCCCGGCCGGCCCTTCCCCGCGCCGCGTATGCGTTTGCTGAGCCGCACCTTTCGCCTGCTGATGCCCGCTTTTGCCGTTTTCGTGTTGCTGCTGATGGGCGGCACCCTGGTGCCCCGCCACGCCGATTTTCGCCCGACCCCGGACGGCGTGCCCATCTACGTGGTGTCGAACGGCTTTCACACCGACGTGGTGCTGCCCCTGCGCGAGCCGCGCACCGGGCAGGACTGGCTGCAGCGCCTGGGCCAGCCGCAGTGGCAGCAGCAGTTCGGGACGTACGAGTACGTGGCATTCGGCTGGGGCAATGAGCAGTTCTACCTGCAGTCCTACAGCGGCCACTTTCCCAAAGCCGGCACCGTGCTGGGCGCCCTGCTGCCCGGCCGCACCCTGATGCACGTCGATTTTTACCGCCACGGCCCACAAGCGGGGCCGCGGGTGGTGCCGCTGCGCATTTCGGTGGCCCAGTACCAGCGCCTGAGCCGCTACGTAGCGCAGTCCTTCGCGCCCGATTCGGCGGGGCGCTGGCAGCTGCGCAACGCGGCAGGCTACTCGCCGGAGGACTTCTTCTTCCGCGCCCGCGGCCACTATCACGCCCTGCGCACCTGCAACGACTGGACCAACCAGGCCCTGGGCCGCGCCGGCATCCGGGCCGCGCTGAAGGCCCCGCTGGCCGCTTCGGTTATCTACCAGGCGCGCCGGGGAGCAGAAAAATAATGCAGCTCAGCCAACCAGATGGGCTCCTGACAGCTCTATCGTAGGGAAATGCCTCGTTCACGACTGGCAGGCGTTACCTTTCGGCTAAATTCCAATTTTTTCATGCTATGAGAAAAAAACTACTCACCCTCGCTGCTTTCGGCCTGACTACCCTGGCAGCTCAGGCCCAATGGATCAACCAGCCCGTCGGCTTCAGCAACTCCGCCTTGGTGGTGACGCACGTCAACGCCGTGAGCAGCGGCGTCGCTTGGGCAATGGCCCTCGACCCGCTCGGCACCGCGGCCGGCACGGCCCGCACCATCGACGGCACGACCTGGACGCCGGGCGCTGGACCGGCACTGAGCACCGGCGAAACCCTAACCTACCTGAGCGCAGTCGATGCCAATTTGGCCTGGGTCACGACCTACAACACGGCCAGCGGCGGCAGCCGCATTCTGAAAACCACCGACGGCGGCACCATCTGGGCGGCCCAAACCGGCGGTAGCCCGTTTGCCAATCCGGACAGCTACGCCAACTTCGTGCACTTCTTCAACGCCAACGAAGGCGTAGCCGTGGGCGACCCGGATGGCACGACGCCCAGCTTCGAAATTTACACGACGGCCAACGGCGGCACCACCTGGACGCGCCTCAGCTCCTTGCCGGCGGCCCTGACCGACGAACTGGGGGCTACTACCATCATCGGCTCGACCATCCGCCCCGCTGTAGTTGGCGACAACGTTTGGTTTGCGACGGACGCGGGCCGCATTTACCATTCGGCCAACCGGGGCCAGACCTGGACCGTGAGCAGCAGCGGCGCCAGCGGCGACATCTCCAGCCTCAGCTTCTCCACGGTCAGCAACGGCCTGCTGGTGGCCCCCGATGCCACGGGCTCCAGCTACGAGTTGCGGCGGACCACCGACGGCGGCACCACCTGGGCGGCCGTGACGTACACGGGCCCGCTGCACGCGGCGGCCATCGACAACATTCCCGGTATCAGTGGCGGCTACATGACGGCGGGCTTTTCGCTGCCGCTGCTGGGCCTCAACGACGGCGGCTCGTCGTACACCACGAACAACGGCGCGAGCTGGATCAGCCTCGAAACGACCTTCAACCACACGTCGCTGGACATGCTCAGCAACGCGAGCGGCTGGTCGGGCAGCGTCAACCCCAATACCCTCGGCGGCAACGGCGTGAACAAATTCAGCGTTTTCATACAGAGCACCCGCCGCGACGCGGCCTTGCAGCAGGCTCTGTCGGTGTACCCCAACCCCAGCCACGACGGCGTGTTCACGCTGGATCTGGCCACCAGCCTGCCCCAGGCCACTGAGCTGCGCGTGACCGATGCGCTGGGCCGCGAAGTGTACCGCACCGCGCTCCGCGCCACCAGCGGGCGGGCCGGCAGCACCCCGCTCGATCTGCGCCAGCAGAAGGCCGGCCTCTATACCCTGGAGCTGCGCTCCGATACAGGCGTGGCGCAGCAAAAGCTCGTCATTCAATAACCCCTCGGCCCGCCCTGGCAGCGGTTGGGGCGGGCTCTATTTCCTTGTCTCGGTCTTAATTCACGATGAACAAAACCCTACTCCTGCTGGGCTTGCTGGCCAGCGGTTTTTCGGCGTCGGCGCAGTGGCTGAACCGCCCCGTCCCCTTTGCCAACCCCGCTCAATTCAACCTGAGCATTTCCGCCGTCGACGCGAACGTGGCCTGGACCACGGTGGTGGAACCGGACAACATCCTGGACGGCCCCACGCTGCTCTACGCGCGCACGACCAACGGCGGCCAGAACTGGACGGTGCAGCCCGTGCCGGGCGTGGCGCAGGGCGAGGCCATTGTCGAGCTGCAGGCCCTTGATGCCAATACGGCCTGGGCCATCGTCGCCAGTGACCTGGGTACGCCCGGCGCTACCGGCAACCGGCTCATCAAAACCACCAACGGCGGCCAGACCTGGACCGTGGCCAGCACGCCGGCCATGTTTGCCGACTCCGAAAGTTTCCCCGCGTACCTGCGCTTCTTCAATGCCAGCCAGGGCGTGGTCATCGGAGAAGCCGTGGGGGGACGCTTCGAGATATATACCACCAGCAACGGCGGCAGCACCTGGACGGCCGTGCCCGCAGCCAATATTCCGGTCACGCTGCAGTACGAAACCATCTACGAAATCGTGCCGCGCATCGCGCAGAGCGGGACGTCCCTGTGGTTTACCACCGATGAAGGCCGCGTATTCTACTCGGCCAACGCCGGCCAGAGCTGGGCGGCCAGCAGCACCGGGATGGATGCCAGCAATGAATTCGCGGCGGCCATTGCCTTCCGCGACGCCAACAACGGCCTGATCATGCTCGTCGACGGGCAGCTGCTGCGCACCACCAACGGCGGCGCTACCTGGACGCGCCTGCAGCCCGGCGGCGCCTACCATACCGTCGGCCTCGACGCTGTTCCGGGCACCCGCACCTACGTCGCCACCGGCGTGGCCTTATCGGGCACCGGCCCGGGCTTCGGCACCGGGGCCGGCTCCTCGTACTCCACCGATGACGGCCAGACCTGGACGCCCATCGAAAGCACGCGAAACCACGGCCTGGTCGATTTCGTGAGTGCCGCGGCCGGCTGGTCGGCGGAACTGGTGGTGGATGCCAACGGGGACGTGACGGGCGGCGCGGGCATGAACCAGTACGTTGGGACGGCCCTCTCGTCGGCTCGCCCGCAGGCCCTGGCCGTGCAGGTAGCCCCCAACCCCTCGGCCGACGGCCGCTTCCGCGTGCAGGTGCCCGCCGGGCCGGCCGCTCACCTGCGCGTGCGCGACGCGCTGGGCCGCCTAGTGCTGGAGCAGCCCGCCGCCGCTGCCGCCGAAACAACCCTCGACCTGAGCCGCTGCCGCGCCGGCCTCTACACGCTGGAGCTGCGCGCCGGCGACGCCCGGGGCCAGCAGAAGCTGGTGGTGCAGTAAACGGCCTCGTTCGCACCCTATTAGCCGCCCGCCGACCATCGGTGGGCGGCTTTTTTTATGCCGGCGGCCCCAGCAGGTTCGATCAGTCCGCCCATACCTCATCCGGCCAGCTCTGGCTGCTCTGGGTGGCAGGCCGTACCTTCGCGCCCACATTTTCGAGTTTTCCCTGACGAATGAGCGTTCAGAAACCCAGCATCCCGAAAGGCACCCGCGACTTTGGTCCCGTGCAGGTGGCCCGGCGCAACTATATTTTCGGCGTTATCCGCCGCGTATTCGAAAAATTCGGCTTCGCCCCGCTGGAGACGCCGACGATGGAAAATCTGGCGGTGCTCACCGGCAAGTACGGCGACGAGGGCGACCAGCTGCTGTTCAAAATCCTCAACTCCGGCGACTTCGCCAAGGACGTGACGGCCGAGGACCTGACGGCCGGCGCCAAGAAAATCCTGCCCAAAGTAGCCGAGAAAGGTCTGCGCTACGACCTGACGGTGCCCTTCGCCCGCTACGTGGTGATGAACCGGGGCCAGCTCACCCTACCCTTCAAGCGCTACCAGATCCAGCCCGTGTGGCGCGCCGACCGCCCCCAGCGCGGCCGCTACCGCGAGTTTGTGCAGTGCGACGCCGACGTAGTGGGCACTAACTCCCTGCTCTGCGAGGCCGAAATCGTGCTGATGATCAACGAAGTGCTGTCGACGCTGGGCCTGACGGACTTCACCATCAAAATCAACCACCGCGGCGTGCTCTCGGGCATCTACCAGGCCCTAGGCGGCGTGGGCCGCGAGTCGGACCTGTTCGTGGCCATCGACAAGCTCGATAAAATCGGCCGCGACGGCGTGACCAAGGAGTTGCTGGAGCGCGGCTTCCCGCAGGCGGCCGTGGACAAGGTGTTCGGCTACCTGGAAGTCAGCGGCTCCTTCGACGAGAAGCTGGCCGCCCTGCGCGCTGCTTTCGGCCAGGATGGCGTGCTAACGGAGGCCACCGCCGGCCCCGCCAAGGGCTTGCAGGACCTCACCGAGGTGCAGCAGTACCTGCAGGACTTCGGCTTCCAGCACTTCGAGCGCCTCGACTTCGACGTGACGCTGGCCCGCGGCCTGAGCTACTACACCGGCTGCATCTTCGAAGTGAAGGTGAACAACGTGCAGATGGGCAGCATCTCGGGCGGCGGCCGCTACGACAACCTCACCGGCAGCTTCGGCCTGCCCGGCCTCTCCGGCGTGGGCTTCTCGTTCGGCGTCGACCGCATCTACGACGTGCTCGAAGAGCTGCAGCTGTTCCCCGAAGGCGCCGTGGCCGCCCCGCTCTGCCTGGTGGCCAATTTCGACGCCGAGGGCCGCAGCACCGTGCTGCCCCTGCTGCGCCAGCTGCGCGACGCGGGCCTCTCGGCCGAACTGTACCCGGAAGTCTCGAAACTCAAAAAGCAGTTCGAGTACGCCGACAAGCGCGGCATCCGCTTCATGATCCTGGCCGGCTCCGAAGAGCGCGCCAACGGCGTGGTGAAGCTGCGCGACATGCGCGCCGGCACCGAGCAAACCGTGGCTGCCGCCGAGGTGGCCGCCGCGCTGCAAATCCTGGCTTAGCCGCCTTGATGGTTAGCTGCAAAAAAACGGCCCCGCCTTCCTGGCAGGGCCGCTTTTTGTTCCGGGTAAGCCCGCTAGTAGATGCGGTAGAACAGCATTTTGCCGTTGCCGGTGCCGCCGCTGCCCGTGGTGGTGATGTGGCCGGTGTTGCCATTGCCGTCGTAGCCGCTGGCTTTGTTGTAGCTGCTGGTGCAGCCCGTGGCGGTGTGCGCCACCGTCTGGCCCGCGCTGCCGAGCTTGAACCCGTTTCCGTCGCCCGCGCCGCCGTAGCCATTGTTGGTGGCGGTGCAGTTGGTAATGGTCACGGTGTAGGGCTGCCCGTACAAATCCCAGCCGTCGTCGGAGTTATGGTTGGCCGTGCAGTGGTCGAATTTGTTGTTGCGCCCCGCCGATAGTTTGCAGGCAAAGCCGTCGGCATTTTCGCCGTTGTTGGCCGTGTCGAAATTCTCGGTGGAAGTACAATACGAAATGTTGTTGTCGTGCGCGCCGTTGTATACCTGCAGGCCCGAATCTTTATTGGCCGTGGTGGTAACTTTGTACACGTAATTATAGCCGCCCTGTTGGAACACCAGCCCGCAGTCGGGCGCATTTTTGATCACCATGTTGGTGATGTTCCAATAGCTGCCGTTCACCTTCACGCCCCAGCCCGACGCAATGCCCGAGCAGTCGAGCGTGCCGCCGGCAAAGTTGATTTTGGCGCTGCTGGTCCCGCTGTTCAGGCACTGCAGCGTGCTGGTGAGGCGAATGGTGCCGCTGACGGTGATGATGTCGCCGGGTTTGGCGTTGCCGATGGCCGTGCGCAGAGCCGATTCGGTGGTCACCGTCGTACTGACTTTGGCAGACTGCGACTTAGCGGTCAGTTCGGGGCTCAGCGTCGGGTCGTTGTGCTTGCTGCACGCGGCGGCGCCTACTGCCAGCAGCAGTAGCGTGGAAAGGGTTTTCATGGGATATTGTGTTGGTTGTGGAAATGCGCTAACCGCCTGGTTAGCCGGGGCTAATATTGACACCCTCCCAACGGCAAAATGCTCTGCGGAGTGGATATAATTATGCAATCGATATCGGGAACGATAACGGCATCGATTGCAAAGACGCGGCTTTATTTTTGTGGCACATTTGCTAATTTATAAAAGCTTACTTTCTTCCAAATAGAATTTGCACTAAATACCCATAGCATTAACGCAAATAATTTTCTCCGTTGCCGCAGCTGCGCGTTCAGTTCCCGGCAGCCGCCGGGCGGGTCGAGTTGGCGCCGGGGCCGCTGATTTCGCCCAATCTGAGTAGCTTCCGGCTCCCAAACGGCCGCCCACCCCCTCGCCCCGGCCGCGCTTCACCCCATGCCCGACACGTTTACCCTCAGCCCCGCCACTTACCTCGACCTCAATACCCTGGAGCAAGTACTCCGCGAACAGCGCCCCCTCGCCCTCAGCGACGACGCCCGCCAACGCATCGAGCACTGCCACCAGTACCTGCAAGACCGCCTCGAACACTCCGACGCGCCCATCTACGGCATCAACACCGGCTTCGGCGCCCTCTGCAACACCAGCATCTCGCCCGAAGACCGCGGCCAGCTCCAGACCAACCTGATGATGTCGCACGCCTGCGGCACGGGGCAGGAGGTCCCCGCCGAGCTGGTGCGGCTGATGCTGCTCCTGAAGGCCCAGAGCCTGAGCTACGGCCACAGCGGGGTGCAGTTGCGCACCGTGCAGCGCCTGCTCGATTTCTACAACCGCGGCATTCACCCCGTCGTCTACCAGCAGGGCTCCCTCGGCGCCAGCGGCGACCTGGCCCCGCTGGCCCACCTCTGCCTGCCCCTCATCGGGCTGGGCGAGGTGCACTTTGAAGGTTACCGCCTCGCCGCCGCCGACGCCATGCACCTCTTCAGCTGGCAGCCCATCGAGCTGCAGGCCAAGGAAGGGCTGGCCCTGCTCAACGGCACCCAGTTTATGCTGGCCTACGCCGTGCACACCACCCTGCGGGCCCGCCGCCTGCTCGAAGCAGCCGACGTTATCGGCGCCCTGTCCCTCGAAGCCTTCGACGGCCGCCCCGAGCCCTTCGATGAGCGCCTGCACCGCATCCGGCCCCACGCCGGCCAATTGGCCACCGCCCGCCACCTGCGCGAGCTGCTGGCCGGCAGCGAGCTGCAGCAGCAAGCGAAAACCGCCGTGCAGGACCCCTACTCCTTCCGCTGCATGCCCCAGGTGCACGGCGCCTCCCGCGACGCGGTGCAGCACGTGGCCGGCGTGGTCGAGACCGAGTGCAACGCCGTCACCGACAACCCCAACATCTTCCCCGAAAGCGACGCCATCCTCTCCGGTGGCAACTTCCACGGCCAGCCCCTGGCCCTTTCGCTTGATTTCCTGGCCATTGCCGTAGCCGAGCTGGGCTCGATTTCGGAGCGCCGCACCTACCAGCTCATCGGCGGGCAGCGCGGCCTGCCGCCCTTCTTGGTGGCCGAGCCGGGGCTGAACTCCGGCCTGATGATTCCGCAGTACGCCGCCGCCAGCATCGTCAGCCAGAGCAAGCAGTTGTGCACCCCCGCTTCCGTCGACAGCATCGTGAGCAGCAACGGGCAGGAAGACCACGTGAGCATGGGCGCCAACGCGGCCACCAAGGCCCTGCGCGTCATCGAAAACACCGAGCAGGTGCTCGGCATCGAGCTGCTGAATGCGGTGCAGGCCCTGGCCTTCCGCCGCCCGGCCCGCTCGTCCGAAGCCCTGGAAGCGGTGGTAGCCGCGTTTCAGCAACAGGCGCCCTTCATTGCCCGCGACCGGGTGCTCTACCCCGACCTGCACGCCGCCGCGCAGTTTGTGCGCACGTATGCCTGGGTGTAGCCACCCGGCGCTGCCTTGCTTTCGTACAGAATAGCCGCTGATGAAATATGAAAACCGGCCAGCCCGCGTTGGTCTCGCCATGATGCTTCGTTGTTTCGGACTGCTGGGGTGCCTGCTGGGGCTGACCATAATGGCGGCCCAGGCCCAAGCGGTGTGCCCCCTCGACGACGTGGGCATCCCCGGCAACTGCTTTCAGGTCTACAGCACCACCGGCCAGCTGCTCGACGTGGCCGGCCCCAACGGCCCCACGGTGCTCTGCGCTGGTACGCGCATCCGGGTGCGCTACTGCGGCGGTGAGAATATTCCGCGCACCAACATCCGCTACGGCTTAGGCTGCAGCGGCGCCAACACCGATACCATCACCACGCTGACGGTGCCCAGTACGGGCCCCTTGATCATTCTGCAGCAGCGGCCCAACCCCTTTCCGGCGGGCGGCAACGGCTACCCGGCCAACCGCCTAGGGCTGCAGTATTCCCGCTCGTTTGAGGTGCGCGCGGCGCCGGTACCGGCCGTGCAGGTGCGCTATTGCGGCAGCCCATTCACGCAGGTATTCGTGGCCATTACCAACGCGCAGTCCAACATCCGCTACGAAATCCAGCTGGGCAACGGCCCGCGCCAGCCCCTAACGCAGCCCAGCGGCGCGGCCTACCCCGTGCCGGCCGGAGCCGCTGGGCTCACCGTGTACGCCAACTACACCGACGCGCTGCTCTGCGAGGGCAGTACCCCGGTGACATTCACCGCACCGCCCACCGCCGGCACGCCGGGGCTGCAGCGGCTGGCGGTGCTGCCCACCGGACTGGCCTTCACGTTCAGCGGCCTGGTCAACGACCCGAGCTTCCGCTACGTGCTGGAGCCCGACGCCGGCCCGGGCACGCCGGTACCGGCCACCAGCACCACGTTTGAGCTGCCCGGCGCCTCGCTCAGCAGCTGCTACCGCCTGCGCCTCACCGATGCCTGCGGCCTGCTCAACCGCCCCTCGGCGGTGCTTTGCCCGGTGGATCTGCAGGTCAGTTCGGCCGACCGCCAGAACACGCTCACCTGGAGCCAACCCGCCGGCAGCACCGTCACCGCCTACGACCTGCTGCGCGACGGGCAGCCGCTGGCTACCGTCGCGGCCACCGACCGCCAGTACACCGACCAGACGGTGACCTGCGGCGTGGCCTACCGCTACCAGGTTGTGGCCCGCAGCGGCCCGGCCACCTCCGTTTCGGCTGAGCGCACGGTGACGACGGTGGCCGCCCAGGCCGCACCCGCTCCGCGCCTAACGGCTTCGTTCCGCCTCGACAACAGCGTCGAAATCAACCTGGCCGCCGCGGCCGCCGATACGGCCAGCCGCCTGCTGCTGCGCCGTACGCTTGGCACCACCACCACCGAGCTTCCCTTCTCGCGTCGCCGCCCGGTAGTTGATCAGCCCGGGCTGGTGACGCCCGCGCAGGTGCCCTGCTACGTCGGCCGCCTCACCGACCCCTGCGGCAACGCCTCGGCCGATGGCCCCAGCGCCTGCCCGCCGGTGCTGGCCGCCGTGCCCACCGACCGCGAAGGCAACCGCATCGACCTAACCTGGGCCGAGCCGGCCGGCCAGGGCAGCGGCTGGCGCTACCGCCTCATCCTGCTCGATGAGGCCGGCCAGGAGCTCAGCAGCTCGGCCCTGAGCACCGCCACCCAGCCCGCCCAGGCCCCTGCCCCGCCCACCGACCGGCAGGTGCTGCGCTACCGCCTCGAAGCCACTTCGGCCGCGGGCCTGGTGGTGTTCAGCAACGTGGCCACCGTCACCCGCAAGCTGCTGGTGATTATCCCCACGGCTTTCAGTCCCAACGGCGACGGGCTGAACGACGTGCTCGAAATCAAGGGCCGCTTCCTGAAGGCCTTCAGCCTGACGCTCTACGACCGCAACGGCGTGGAGGTATTCCGCGCCACCGACCGCGCCCAGACCTGGGACGGCCGCATCCGCGGCGCGCTGGCCGCCCCGCAGGTGTTTTCGTACCGCTTTGAGGCTGTGGATGAAACCGGGCAGCGCATCATCCAGCGCGCCACCGTCACGCTGCTGCGCTGAGCAGCGGTAGTAGGCCGGTCGGCTTGCGTGGCGTACTTTTGAAGTCCCAACGCCGGCGCCGGGCCGCGGTTTGGCCGTGGTCCGGCGCGGTTGTTTCTCCCCTTTTCCCGAAAACCGCCTCCGCTATGTTTGACATGATGGGCATGATGGGTCGCCTGAAAGACCTGCAAGAGAAAGTAAAGCAAGCCCAGGAAGAGCTGCAGCACATCACGGCCACGGCCGAAGCCGGCGGCGGCATGGTGCGCGCCACGGCCAACGGCAAGCGCCAGCTGCTCAAGCTGGAAATCGACGAGACGCTGCTCACCCCGCAGGACCGCGACATGCTGGCCGACCTGGTGGTGGCCGCCGTCAACAAAGTACTCGACGAAGCCGGCGACAAGGGCAAGGACCACCTCAAGTCGCGCACCCAGGGCCTGCTGCCCAACATTCCCGGCCTCGACCTGAGCGGATTTGGCCTCTAGCAGCGTACCGGCCACCGGCTACGCCACCGGCGTGGCCGTGGTCATCCTGAACTGGAACGGGCGGCGCTGGCTGGAGCAGTTTCTCCCGTCGGTGCTGGCCCATTCCGACGCGGCCCGCATCGTGGTGGCCGACAACGCCAGCTCCGACGACTCGGTGGCCTGGCTGCGGGCGCACTACCCCGAGCAGGTGCAGGTGCTGCGCCTGGCCGAGAATTTCGGCTTCTGCGAGGGCTACAACCGCGCCCTGCGCGAGCTGCTCGGCTACGCGCACTACGTGCTGCTCAACTCCGACGTGGAAGTGACGCCCGACTGGCTGCGCCCGCAGCTGCAGCTCCTGGCCGAGCGGCCCGCGGTGGCCGCCGTGCAGCCCAAAATTCGCGCCTTCCACGCCAAGACGGAGTTTGAGTACGCCGGCGCCGGCGGCGGCTACCTCGACCGCCTGGGCTACCCCTTCTGCCGCGGCCGCCTGTTCGACACGCTGGAAACCGACCAGGGCCAGTACGACGACCCGCGTCCCGTGGCCTGGGCTACCGGCGCCTGCATGCTGGTACGCGCCGAGGCCTGGCACGCGCAGCAGGGCCTGGAGCCGGCGTTTTTCGCCCACATGGAGGAAATCGACCTGTGCTGGCGCCTCTGGAACGCCGGTTATGAGGTGTGGTACCACGGCGGCAGCACTGTGTACCACGTGGGCGGCGGCACCCTGCACAAGTCAAATCCGCGCAAGACTTACCTAAACTTCCGCAACGGCCTGGCCCTGCTCTACAAAAACCTAGCGCCCGGCGAACTGTGGCCCACGCTGCTGCAGCGCACCGTGCTCGACCTCGTAGCCGCTGCGCAGATGCTGGCGAAAGGCCAGGCTGGCGACTTCCGCGCCATCCTGCGGGCCCACTGGCATTTCTGGCAGAAGCTGGACTACTGGCGGCAACGGCGCGCACTGGCCAAGCCGCATTTGCGCGCCGCCCAGCGGCCCGGCACCTACAACGGCAGCCTGGTCTGGGCCTACTTCGCGCGGGGCAAGCGTCGCTTCAGTGAGCTGCTGCCCTGAATCGTCCGCGCTCTGCGCCCTCAGCGTTTCTTCGGCGCCCTCAGCGGGCTGATTTCTCCGCTGAACGGCCAGGCCATAACGAAAAACCCGGCCGGATAGCGCAACGCCATCCAGCCGGGTTGAAGTCGAAGTCAAAAGCCAGTGCTACAAATCCCAAACCGTGCTCCGCTGCTGGCGCAGGGCGCGGCGCATGTTCATCCAGAAGGCCAGCGCGAAGTAGAGCACGACGGGCGAGCCGAACGTGAAGAACGAGGCGTAGATAAAGGACAGGCGGACGCTACGCGTGGAGAAGCCCAGCCGGTTGCCCATGGCGCTGCACACGCCGAAGCTTTGCTGCTCGATAAAGTCGGTAATGCGTTTCATAGCGGGGTGGGGTTCAGGGCAGTTCTGCCGAAAAGTTAACTTGCTGCCGGCAATCGGGCAAATCCCGGGCGCCGTAAAGTTCGTTGGTTACGTGTCCGAGCCGCCGCAATCTGCGTTAAGGGTGCTGATTTTGCCGTCTGAATTGAGTTGCATGAATGTTTCGCGCCGCGCGCTGGTCCCGCTAATTACGGTTATTTCAACGGCTTGGCTTCCCGCTTGTACGTTGCCGCGCATGTTGCGGGTTGCCCAGGGCGGCCAGCAGGTGCAGCCCCACCCGCCGGTGCTGGAGGCCAACGGCGACCAGGTGCTCGGGGAGCTGACCATCAAAGTGCCCGCCGCGCACCTGCACAAGGGCGCCGTGTACGAGCTGCCCCTGCGCTACCGCTACGACAACGGCCTGCGCGAAGACACCGTGGGCACCGTGCGCTTTCAGCTCGGCGAGTACGTGTACGACGACGCCGACAAGAGCCTGCTGGTAGTGCGCAAGCCGATAGCATTTCGCTTCGAGCCGCGCAAAAACCCGGGCCAGCTGCTGGCCCGCCCGCAGGTGCGCCAGCTCAAGGCCAACGGCAAGGTGCTCAAGGCCGAGCAGGAAATCGTGCTGGCGCGGGGCGTGGCCCAGCCCAGCCGGATGGTGGTGCGCGAGCTGCTGCCCGTGCAGTACCTACCCGAGGCGGCCAGCCTGGAGGGCGGCGGCACCCGGGTGCTGCCCTTTTTCTTCGACCAGGGCCAGTCGGCCATCCGCAACTACCTGGGCACCAACGTGGCCGCGCTGGAGGAATTTATCGAGGCCAACCAGCGCACCGAGCGGGTGATGATTGTGGCCGGCCACTCACCCGACTCGCTGGACTCGCACGACGCGCAGCTGGCCGACAAGCGCGTGAAAGCCCTGCTGAAGTATTACCAGAAGCGCCTCGATACCGATTCCTACCTTAATTCCCCAAAATCGGTGCGCTTCGAGACGCAGGCCTACCACCGCCGCTGGGATTTGTTCGTGAGCAAGCTGCAGGCCTCGGCCCTGAAGCCGGCCCAGCAGGATTCGGTTATCGACATCATCAACGACGCGCCCGGCGGCTGGGCCGGCAAGGAAAAAGCCCTGCACCGGCTCAGCTACTTCGACTACCTGGAGCAGTACATCTACCCGGTGATGCGCTTCGGCACGGTGGCCGTGAAATACTCGGCACCCAAGCGCCTGCAGTCGGAAATCTACATTCTCTCGAAGAAAATCGTGGAGAAGGAAGTGGAGGCCGACGCGCTGACGCCCGAGGAGCTGCGCTACTCGGCCACGCTCACGCCGCTGCTGGCCGAAAAGCAGCGCATCTACGAAACGGCCGTGGCCACCTCGGGCAGCTGGCAGGCCTACCACAACCTCGGGGTGGTGCTGCTGGAGCGCGCCGACAAGGAGGTATCGGACCGGGTGCGCAAGGCCTACCAGCGCCGGGCGGCCACCAACTTCACGCTGGCCGCCCACCGCAACCCCACGGCCGACATGTTCTACCACGTGGCCACCGCCTGGCACCGCGCCGGCGACCGGCTCGAAGCCCTGCAGAACTACGACTACGCCATCAAGCTCGGCGGCCCGCGCCTGGTGCTCGACAAGGTCTTTGCCGACAAAGCCGCCCTGGAAATCGAAATCGGCCAGACCGACGACGCCCTGCGCAGCCTCGCCTTCGGCGACCCGCAGGCCTACCAGAACGTGATGAACAAGGCCCTCATCTACCTGATGAAGGAAAACTACGAGGGCGCCGCCGACCGCTACCAGCAGGCCCTCACCATCCGGCCCAACGACGCGCAGGCCTACTACTGCCTGGCCGTGGTGGCCGCCCGCGCCCAGCGCCCCGGCGACGTGGGCCAGTTTCTGCGCCGCGCCGTGCAGCTCGACCGCAGCTACGCCCAGCGGGCCGTGGAGGACCTGGAATTCCGCGAGTACGCCTCGAATAAGGTCTTTACCGAGGCCCTGCGGCAGTAAATGCGGATGTGCGCGCCGCGTACGTCGTAGCGCGAATCGATGGCGTAAGCAGTTTTACCCGCCGCAAACGTTTGCTATTTCCCGCGAGGTGGCCCGAATTTGCCCACTCCGGCCGAGGGTTGTAGCTTTACGAGCCGGTTCAGCCCGAATCGGCCCAAGTTTTCATTGACCCGACTTTTTCTTTCCTGACATCTACATGCGGACCATCCAATTCCGGGAAGCCCTGCGCGAAGCCATGTCCGAGGAAATGCGCCGTGACCCGAGCATTTTCCTGATGGGCGAAGAGGTAGCCGAATACAACGGCGCCTACAAAGTAAGCCAAGGCATGCTCGACGAGTTTGGTGCGGAGCGCGTCATCGACACCCCGATTGCCGAGCTGGGCTTTGCCGGCATCGGCGTGGGTGCTTCGATGAACGGCCTGCGCCCCATCATCGAGTTCATGACCTTCAACTTCTCGCTGGTGGCCATCGACCAGGTGATTAACTCGGCCGCCAAGATGATGTCGATGTCGGGCGGGCAGTACACCTGCCCCATCGTGTTCCGCGGCCCGACGGGCAACGCGGGCATGCTCTCCTCGCAGCACTCACAGAACTTCGAGAACTGGTACGCCAACACCCCCGGCCTGAAAGTGGTGGTGCCCTCCAACCCCTACGACGCGAAGGGCCTGCTCAAGGCCGCCATCCGCGACAACGACCCGGTGATTTTCATGGAGTCGGAGCTGATGTACGGCGACAAGGGCGAGGTGCCGGAAGAGGAGTACATCCTCGAAATCGGCAAAGCCAACATCGTGCGGCCGGGCAAGGACGTGACGCTGGTATCCTTCGGCAAGATGATGAAGGTGGTGTACGCCGCCGCCGACGAGCTGGCCAAGGAAGGCATCGAAGCCGAGGTCATCGACCTGCGTTCGGTGCGCCCCATCGACTACGCCACCCTGGTGGAATCGGTGAAGAAAACCAACCGCCTCGTGGTGGTGGAGGAAGCCTGGCCGCTGGCCTCGATCAGCTCGGAGCTGGCCTACCACGTGCAGCGCTACGCCTTCGACTACCTCGACGCCCCCATCGGCCGCGTGACCTCGGCCGACGTGCCCCTGCCCTACGCCCCCACCCTCATCGAAGCCGCACTGCCGAACGTAGCCCGCACGGTGAAGGCGGTGAAAGACGTGCTGTACCGCTAAACCAGCCTACGCAATCAGCAAAAAGGCCCGGATGGTATTCCATCCGGGCCTTTTTGCTGTGGCCTATCATTCAACCTGTTAGGGCTGAATGATTTTCGTGGCCATTTGCAGCGTTGCTTGCGTGCTGGAAGACAGCATAAAGCAGATCAGTAGGAAGAAGGCGTAGGACGTGGCCAGTCGCGTCAGCTGCAGCCGCGTCAGCTGCTTGAATTGGCCTTGCCAGTGGCTGGGCCAGCCAAAGCAGGCTACCGCGTAGAGTAGCAGGTGCAAGGGCAGGAAAAAACGGCACTCGACCACCATCGGCACGCAGGCGGCGCAGGGCAGCAGCAAGGCGGCCAAAATCAACCAATGATCGATACGCAGGTTCTTTTTCGCAAAAATCAGGACCAGCAGGGCGCTAAAGAAATACGTATAGTTCAGGAATGACAGCCACAGTGCCTTCGCATGTACATGGGCCAGGTACGGCGTGGTGTATAAGATATCCAGCCCATTAAAGAGGTGCCGGCCATACAACGCAATAGCATCAACGGGCCTTTTAAGCATAAACAGAAAATAATCTGCGTATGACGTAAGCTCAGCTACGCCTTCGTTATTAAGCATGGTCTGCCCCGCCAAGTCGTTGAAGAACACCTGCGCATTGGGGTAGTCGCCGCCAATATTGGTTTCGTAACGCTGAACTTTCAACCCGCTATTTAATTGCCACAGGTACAAGTTGGGTTTCCCGGCAACCAAATAATATTCGTTATCGGCCAGCACCAATACGCTATTGCTTCCCAAATTCGTTTTATTGATTAAATACTGCGGCAATCCGACCAGAACGAGGCCGCCAGCAAAGGCAGCAAGGGCCAGGTAATTGCGGGCATGCAGATACTTCTGACGTAACACGGCCTGCTGCTGCACAACCAGCAGCAATAAAAAAGGCGCGGACAGCACGTATACCGGCCGTATGTATATCGCAGCGGCAGTCAGAACGCCCACCAGAAAAGCACCCGGAATATTCCGCAGCTTGTACGCCGCGAGAATAGCTGCCATTACCGCCAGAAGCCCGGGAAAATCCGAAAGCGTGAAATTGAAATAGTCCCGCCACATGAAAAACCCGGCGGCGGCAAAAGCTAACCGGCGAAACCAGCCGAGCCGATTCGTGCGTGTAACGGCCATCCACAACGACGGCGCCACCACGGCAAATATTGTACTGGCGTACAGTGCCCCCAGCAGTTTAATGGCCACCATTTCTTTGCTGGACGGTTCCGGGTCGCCCTCGCTGAAAAAGAAGATAAGCGGGTAATTCAGCAAGGGGTACACATACCCCCGCAACCGGTCAGTGAAATTCAGAAGCGAAAATTTATCATCCACCACAAAGGTTTTGGCATACTTCCAGTAATCATGCGAATCATAATAAAGGGTATTATACTTCGAGGTAAGCAAGTGCGTTGAAAACACCAAGAAGACGATAAAGAACCACAGGAGGCTGTTTTCGAGCAGCGGACGTTTTGAAGCAGATTCTTTCATGCAATACGGATACAATGCGCAGACAAAAGTATAGCGGATTCGCAAACGGTGTATCCCCGGCGACGTGCGGAAACCAAATCTTGCGGGTATAGGGCGTGTTTGGTTTTCTCAGTTTCTGGTCCTGCTCATCTGGCAGCCGCGCCGTCGAAGCAGTTCTACTGCCTCGTTGAATCGTGCGGTGCAGACGTTGCGCGGGGCTCCGCCTGGGGTTTGGAGGCCTGTTAAGCCAAAACCCGAACACGCTCCTACGCTGCCCAGCCAAGGAGCCGGCCCCGGGCAGCTAGCGCGGGGGCGACAGTCGCTGGCCCAACAACGAGCGGCCACCATACTCTAGTTGGGCTTGGGTAGTGGCCGAGAGGACAAAGCATCCCCACAAAAACGCCGCGTAAGCCGCACCAACCAGCCACAGCCGCCGCTGGGGTATTGCTGCCGGCCGCCACTTAGCGGACCAGCCGAAGCACAGCAGCGCGTAGAGCAGCAGATGCAGGGGCAACAGATAACGGCATTCCAGGTCGGTGGGCACGACGAGCAAGCAGGGTACCAGCAGGGTCGCTAGCACCAACCATTGCACTGCGCTCAGCCGTCGACGCCCGTGCCACGCCACCAACCCGGCGGCAAACCAGATGGTATAATTCAGCATGGCAAGCCCCCAGGTGGGCGCGTACACCCGCTGAATGTAAGGCGTAGGGTACTGCACGTCGAGACCGTTGAAGAGGCGCCGCAAGTAAAGGCGGGCGAAGAATACCGGGTGCCGCAACACCAGGCGGGCGTATTCGGCGGTGGAGCGAAACTCCCGCAGGTGCTGCTGCTCCACGAAGCGGCGGCCGGCGGGGTCGAAAAAGAAGAGCACCGACTGCGGATAATCGGTGCCGATGCTGGTTTCGTACTTCTGAAACTTCAGGCCCCGCAGCAGCTTGAAGCAATACAAGGTGCCGGGGGCAATATTGGCATCCTGGGCCAGCACCAGCGGGGTGTCTTGGGCGAAGTGGCGCTGATTGATGAGCAGCTGCGGCCCGAGCACCAGCACCGCCCCCAGTAGCAACGCGGCTACCGCTCCGGCGAGGCGGCCAGCACTCAGCCCGGCGGGCAGCAACATCCACTGTAGCATCAGAAAGAATGGCACCGACGCGAGGTAGATCGGGCGCATGTTGGTGGCCGCGGCCAGGCACAGGCCCGCCGCCAGCGCCGGCCCCAGGCACCCCGGCCGACGGAAGAGCAGCAACAGGCCGAGACCCAGCGCCCACAGCGCGGGGAAATCGGTGAGCGGGAAGTTGAAATGGTCGCGCCACAGCAGGAAACCGAGGCCGGCAAACGCCAGCCGCCGCCGCCAGCTCAGCGGCGCAGCGGCGGCCCGCACGGCCTGCCACAGCAGCGGCCCCAGCAGCCCGAAGCCCCCGGCCGCCGTTAGCGCGCCCAGCAGGCGGGTAAAGAAGATGGGCGGCAGCCCTGAATAAAACTGTGCCACCCGCGCCGGCAGCAGCAGCAGCGGCCACACGTAGCCGCGCATGGCATCGTGGAAGTGCAGCAGCGAGATGCTGCCTGCTTTGTGGAAGTAGATGGAGATGAACCAGTACAGCTCGGCGTCATACACCAAACGCGGGTAGCCGGTCAGCGGCAAATACAGCAGGTAGCCCAGCAGCACTAGCAGGGCCAGCGGCAAATAAAGGCGCCAAGCAGGTCGGCTCGGCAGAAAGGCGGTGGAATCGGGCAAACGCAACGGAAAATGTGACGAGAAGGTCGCGCATCGAGGCAGCGGCACCCGGCGAAATTACCACGCCGGACTCAGAACCGCGGACTTCTGCACGTGTCCTCGTGCGGGCTCCATTTTCGTCACATGATGGGTAGAGAACCGCGCAAGAAAGTCAATTCCCTACCCCACTGCCCATCCCTGGTTCAGGGCCAAAGCAGGCGTGGGCCGTTGCTCATGTGCCACATGGTGTTCGACGACATGACCAGGCACATCAGCACGAAGGCCACGTAGGCCAGCGCCACCGGCCAGCGCAGCAGCCACTGGCGCCAGTCGGTGGGCCACTGAAAGCAGAGCACGGCGTAGATCAGCAGGTAGATCGGAATGAAGAAACGGCACTCGATGGCGGTGGGAATGGCCAGCAGGCAGGGCCCGACGAGTACCACCAGCACCACCCACTGCGGCCAGCTGGGGCGCTGGTGCCGCCGCCCCAGCAAGAGCAGCCCGGCCAGAAACAGCACCGTGTAGTTCAGCAACGACAGCGGCAGCGTGGAGCCGTACACCCGCGGCAGGTAGGGCGTGGGGTATTTCACGTCGAGCCCGTTGAAGATGTGGCGGGCGTAGAGCGCGGCCATGTCGGGCAGGTTGTGGCCGACGGCCACGAGGTAGTGGTTCAGGTCGCGCAGGCCGTAGACAAAGGAAATCTGCTCCTCGTCCATGATGCGCTGCCCCACCTTGTCCACGTACATGATGCGCGGGTCGGGCTCCTTAGTATTCGGGTAGTTAGGGTCGATGGTGGTTTCGTACTTCTGCACGGCCAGGCCCCAGCTGAGCTGCGAGAGGTAGAGGCTCTGCGGGGCAGCGGGGTTCTTCCAGGTGAGCACCAGCGGGGTGTACTGGTCATAGTGCCGGGCATTCATGGCCAGCTGCGGGGCGCCCACCAGAGCCATGCCCAGCACGAAGGCCCCGAGCAAACGGCCTACCACCGGCCAGCCCAGGCGCTGCTGCCGGGCCAGCACCAGCCCGCCGAGCACCAGCAGCCCGGCGGCACCGGCGTACACCGGGCGCATGTTCACGGCGGCCATGCACAGCGCCCCGGCCAGCAGCAGCCAACCCGGCCGCTGCCCGCGCCGGGCAATCAGCCAGAACACCGTCAGCATAAGGCCCAGCGACAGGAAATCGGTGAGCGGGAAGTTGAAATAGTCGCGCCAGAACAGGAAGCCCAAGGCCGCAAAGGCCAGCCGCCGCGGCCAGCTCAGCGGCGCGGGCGCCACCACCGCCTGCCAGGTGGCCGGCGCGGCCCAGCCAAACAGCCCGGCGGCCAGCACCGCGCCCAGCACCCGCGTAAACTGAATCGGCGGAACGTGCGTGAGGTAAGCCGCTACCCGAAACGGAAACAGCAGCAGCGGCAGCAGGTAGCCCCGGATGCTGGAGTTGAACGAGAGCAGACGGAAGCTCTTGGTGGGATAATAGTAGAGGCCCGTCAGGTCCCAGTACGTCATCGAATCGTAGTACAGGGCCGTATACGGGGTGCTGAACAGGTACACCAGGTAGCCCAGCAACAGGGCACCGGTCAGGCGCCGGACGATGACGCGTTCGGGGGCGGAGGACGGCTGCAAACTCATTCGTCCGCAAAGGTGTACCTTTTAGACCGAGCTTTGCCAGTTCCGCCCGCTTCTTCCCCCGCCGCATTCCCCATGAATAACCGCCTGCACCTGCGCTTCGAACAGCTCGAAAGCGCCACCGAACAGCTCCTGCAAGCCGCCGCAAACCTGGGCGAGCGGGCCTACGCGGCCCCGGCCGCCGGGCAGTGGTCGGCCGCGCACGTGGTGCACCACCTGCTGGCGTCCGAAGTGGCCATCGGGCAGTATCTGCAGCAGAAACTGCGCGAGCAGGCGCAGCTGGGGCCGGCCACGCTGGGCACCAAGCTGCGCGCGGTGCTGCTGCGGCTGGCCCTGCGCCTGCCGGGCCTGAAGTTCAAAGCCCCCGCCAAGCTCGCCGCCCTCACTCCCACCGACACCACCGCCCTGCCCCCGCTGGCCGACATGCGCCAGCAGTGGGCCTCCACCCGGCGGCAGCTGGAGCAGCTGCTCAACGAGTTTCCGAGCAAACTAGCCCGCCGCCCCATCTTCAAACACCCGCGCGCCGGCATGCTTACCATCGAGCAGACGCTGGATTTTATGCTCGACCATGTGCTGCACCACCGCCAGCAGGTGGCGCGCATTGCCAAGGCCCTGGGCGCCGCCCCCGTCCCGGCTCCGCCCGCCCGCAAGGGCCAGCAAGCCGCGGCTGGGTAACCGCATCGGCAGCATCGCCCGAAATCAACCAAAACCACTCCGGCCCGGCCGATTCGAACAGTGCTTCGAATCGGCCGGGCCGGCTTATTGCTGAAATTTGGAAAAACAGCTTTATTCGGCCTTGGGCCGCCGCTCAATCTCGCCGTAGGTGCTGTGGTGCGTCAGCTGGCTGAGGGCGGTGGCTAGCTCCACCGGCGGCACGGCCAGCTTGCGCTGGCGCAAATCCAGCCAGGCCCCGTCGACGGTGATGGTGGCCGAGGCGCGCCCGTCCTGCTTGTACACCGTGTGCACGATGCGCCAGCGGCTGCCGTCGGGGCTCAGGCCGGCCAGTTGGGCATCCACCTTGATGGTTTCGTTCGGGCTGATTTCCTTCAGGAAGCGCGTGTCTTCGCGGAACAGGATGGGGCCGATGCCGAGCTTGGCAAACTGCGCCAGCGGAAAGCCCGCGTCGGTGAGGTAGTCGAGGCGCAGCTGGGCGGCGTAGTCGTTGTAGGCCGAGTGGCGCATGTGGCCGTTCGGGTCGAGGTCGGCCCACCGAATGGGGTAGTGCTTGGCGTAGGTCGTCATGAGGGAGGAAATGGGCGCGCGGCCGAAAGGCAGGATAACCGGCGCTGCGGGCAGATGTTTCGGCCTGCGGGGCCGCCGCAACTGCGTAAAACGGACGAGCGGGCCGTCGGCGGAGCAATGTACAGCTCAGCAACGCCCCCTGAAACAGTGCCCGGGACTAGCGGCGCGTGAGGCGCACCAGGAACTGCTGGTTCTCGTCCTCATCGACAAACTCCACCTCGTAGCCGGCGGCCTCGGCGTAGTCCTGCACGATGGTAGGGTCGGCAAACAGCCAGTGGAAGGTGGGGCCGGTCTGCTCCTGGTAGCTCATCTGGTACTCCACCTGTCCGTAGTACGGCGCGTTCAGGTCGAACACCAAGGCGCCGTCTTCGTCCTCGAAGAGGTAGCTGATGTCGGCCGAAGTGGCCAGAATCTGCCCGCCGGGCACCAGCAGCGGGTGCGCTAGCTGCAGAAACTGCTCCAGCCCTTCCAGCGTGCCCACCACGCCCAGGCCGTTCATGAGCATGAGCAGGGTGTCGTAGCGGACGTCATCGTGGCGGGTGCTCAGCTCGAACACGTCGTGGCAGGCCACTTCCTGCACGCCGCGCTGCTGCATCACCTGCACCGCGCCCGGCGACACGTCGACGGCCTTCACTTGGAAACCGCGGCTCTGCAGCTCCAGGGCGTGGGCGCCGGCCCCGGCCCCGAGGTCGAGCACCCGGCCACGGCACTGGTCGAGGGCGGTGCGCTCCAAAGCGGGCATTTCCCAGAGCGTGCGGAAAAAGTACTTGGCGGGCAGCGGCTCGTCCTCAGCCACGTTGCTGTGCACGGTGATGGTAGCGGCCGAGTGGCCGGCCACGTAGTCGAGCAGCGCGGCGCCGATGGGGTCGAAAGTGGAAGCCATTGGGGGTTGTCAGTTGTGGGTTGCCAGTTGTCAGGCCCCGGCCGCCGTCGTTAGTTAGGCCGACGACCCGGGGTACCTGCTCAGAAGCGGCGAATCAGTACTACGCCGATGAGCAGCAAAAGTACGCCCGCCACGCGCCCAGGCGAGAGGCGCTGCACCGGCAACCCGAACAGGCCGAAATGGTCGAAGAGCACCGACAGCACCAGCTGCCCGGCAATGAGCAGCCCGAAAGTGAGGGCCACACCCAGCCGGGGGGTGAGCACCGTGACCGAGCCCACGTAGCAGGCCCCGATAACCCCGCCCAGCCACACCGTGGGCGACTGGGTGCGCACGGCTTCGGTGATGCTGCTCAGGCGCATGCCGGCAGCCAGGGCAATGACGAGCAAGGTGAGCGTGCCCACGGCAAAGGACGCCAGGGCGGCCACCACCGGGCCGTCGGTGGCGCGGGCCAGGCGCGTATTCAGCGCGGCCTGCACGGGCAGCAGCGCGCCCATGCTGACGGCCAGCAGCATCAGGAGTAATCGATTCATGCGGGTGGGGAAACGGAAAAAGCCCGCAAAGGTAGGCACAACTCGGCGCCCGTCCGCCGAGTAATAACACATACGCACCCGTCCTGCTTTCTTATGGCCCCCGCTCCGCGCTACACCAAAGCCACCCTGCCCACCAAAATCTGCGCTACCTGCGGGCGGCCCTTTGCCTGGCGCAAGAAGTGGGCCCGCAGCTGGGACGAGGTGAAATACTGCGGCGAAAAGTGCCAGCGCAACCGGCCGAAACCCGAACCTGCACCCTGACCTTCCGGGCGTTTCTCCGCCTCCAAACATCTGTTGCACGCGCGACGCGCTGGTTAGCTTCCGCGCCCGCTGTATCCTTCCCGCGGCGCCTTCCGTTCAGTTACCGACCTTGTTTTCTCTCAACCATGGCCTCCAACCTCGATTACCTCGACCCCAACTTGCTCCCACTGGAGGAGAAAGTCACCGCCTACCTCGCCGCCGAAGAAGAGCTGCGCCAGCTGAACGTGGCCACCCGCACGTACCAGGCCGAAACCGCCCAGCCCGCGCCCGACACCGCTCCGTTTGAGCAGCGCCCGCCCACCGGCAGCTTCGACCAGACCACCGACGAGCAAACCCAGCAGCGCGACAACCTGCACACCACCCTTGATGCCCTGCGCCAGGAGGTACTGGCCCTGCTCCCCACCCGCGACGAATGGGTGAAGGTGAACCTGGGCTACGGCCCCAGCCGCGTGGGCGCTTTCCGCGACGAAAACAGCCCCGCCGACGCGCCCAACTACATCCTGCGGGTCGTACATTAACCAGCCGGAGCCCGGCGCTTCGGGCGCGGCCGACCTGGGTCGGCCGCGCTTTTTTAGTTCTGCTCCTCCCCTACTTTGCCCGCATGAAAGCGTATTTCCAGCAGTTTCAGCAGCTGGCCGCCGCCGGCCGCTACGAGGATTTGGCCCGGCGGCCCCTGCCCAAGCCGGAGCTGTTCAACTGGACCGCCGACATCTTCGAGGGCCTGCACACGACCGCGCACCCCGATAAGGAGGCGCTACGCCTGGTTGGCGACGAAGCGGAGCCGGTGGAAAGCTACCGCTACGCCGAGTTGAGCGCCCACGCCAACCGCCTGCTGGGCTACTGGCGCGCCCGCGGCGTGCAGCCCGGGCAGGCCGTGCTGCTGATGGTGCCCGTGGTGGCCGAGCTGTGGTTTACCTACCTGGCCGGCATCAAGGGCGGGCAGGTGCTCATTCCCACCGCCACCATCATGACGGTAGCCGACCTGCAGTACCGCTTCGGCCGCCTGCTGCCCGCCGTGGTCATTGCCGACGCCGACAACGCCGCCAAAATCGACCAGGCCGAAGCGGCGCTGGGCGCCCAGATTCCGCTGAAAATGCTGGTGGGCCCGGCCGAACGCCCGGGCTGGGTCCGCTTCGACGAAACCCGGCCGTACCCGGATACCGCCACCGCCGCCCCCACCCGCGCCGACGACCCGCTGTTTCTCTTCTTCACCTCGGGCACCACGGGCCTGCCCAAAGTCGTCACGCACACGCACTTCTCTTACCCCGTCGGGCACCTGAGCACGGCCGCGTGGATTGGCGTTGGGCCCGACGATTTGCACTGCAACATCTCGCAGGCGGGCTGGGCCAAGTTTGCCTGGAGCAGCTTTTTTGCTCCGCTGAGCGTGGGCGCCACGCTGCTGGTGTATCGGCAAGCCGGCAAATTCGCGGCCCCGCCCCTGCTGCGGGCCTTAGCGCGCGAGGGCGCCACCACCTTCTGCGCCCCGCCCACCGTGCTGCGCCTGCTCATTCTGGAAGACCTTACCGCCTACCAGTTCCGATTCCGCGAGTGCGTCAGCGCCGGCGAGCCGCTCAACCCCGAGGTCATCGAGGCCTGGCAGCGCGGCACCGGCCGGCTGATCCGCGACGGGTACGGGCAGACGGAAAGCACCGCCATGGTCTACAACCTGCCCGGCAGCGCGGTGCGCTTCGGCTCCATGGGCCGCTCGTCGTTTATGTACGACATCGTCATTGCCGACGACGAAGGCCGCGAGCTGCCTGCGCTGGAGGAAGGCCACATCACGGTGCGCATGACCACGGGCCGCCCCAACGGCATCTTCAAGGAATACTTCGGCGAGCCGGAACGCGCCGCCACCGTGTTCCGCCACGGCCTCTACTACACCGGCGACAAAGCCTACCGCGACGCCGACGGCTACGTCTGGTTCGTGGGCCGCGACGACGACGTCATTAAATCCTCCGACTACCGCGTGGGCCCCTTCGAAGTAGAAAGCGCGCTGATTGACCACCCGGCCGTGGTGGAAGCCGCCGTGGTCGGTTCGCCGCACCCCATCAAGGGCCACGAAATCAAGGCCTTCATCATCCTGCACCCCGACACGCCGGCTTCCGAGGCGCTGGCCACCGAGCTGTTTGCCTTTTCCCGACAGCAGTTGGCCCCCTACAAGATGCCGCGCATCCTGGAGTTTGTCGCCGAGCTACCCAAGACCATCAGCGGCAAAATTCGGCGGGTGGAACTGCGGGCGCAGGAAGAGCAGCACCGCCGCCACGGCAGTTCCGAACCGCGGCAGGAGTATTTCTATGCGTCTAGCTGAATACTGCGGGCTTTGGCAGAGCGGGTGACGCTGTCAATTTGATGTACTGACATGCTTTTTGGCAGACCGCAAACCGACGTAACTATTTGTTTATCAGTAATAAAAAAAGGGCAGCTAACAGCCGCCCTCTTTTCCACAACCAAAACACCTAAAAACTATTCTTTCGCAAATTTAGTGACAATCTTCGTGCCAGAACTATTTATGGTGACAAAATATATTCCGGCCTTCAAGTCACTAACCCCAAGAGTCGGATTATTGGCTCCGGGTTGCATCCGCACGGTCTGCGAAAGAACTTGGCGGCCTAACACATCGGTCACCTGAATAGTGCCCGGCGCGGCCACTCGGCTTTCAAAAGTTAGCTGCACCTGCTCCTGCACCGGATTGGGGAAGGCCGCAAACGACTCGGCCACCAGGGCGGCGGGCTGGGTGGCCAGCACCCGGCTCAGGTTGCGGGCCCCGCGGAATACCTGCCCGCGAATCTCCCCGCCGGGGTTGGCAGCCGTGTGGATGTTCACGTACATGCTGTCCTTGCGGAACTGCTGGGAGCGGCGCAGGTTGAAGGGCTGTGCGGCCCCGCTGGTCCAGAAACCGTTGGCTTCGAAGGGGTTGGTGGTATTATTGAAGAAGGGCGGCAGATTGAATACTACCGGCCCGGCCTGCCGGAACAACCCGGTGTGGAAGTGGGCGTTGGTGGCCGGGCCGCTCAGACCGCCCCACACCAAGGCAAAGTGTGCGTTGGTCTGGTCGCGGTCGATGGACACGAAGCCGGCACCGTAGCCGCTGCTGCTCACGGGCGTGGGCGCTTCCTGCTGGCCGTTCAGGGCGAAGGTGTAGCCCTCGCGCGCCAGGCGGTAAATCTGCCCGCGGATTTCACCGTTGGGGTTGGCGGCCGTGGTAAACACCACGTTGGCGCCGCCGCTCAGAAACAGGTTGATAGCCGCCGCGCTCAGGCCGGTCAGCGTCAGGCCGAAGCTGTTGGCCGTGCCGGCCGGAATGGCGACGTTCAGCAACCGATTGGCCGTGGTATTGGCGGTGCCTGCTTCGGTGGCAAACAGCTGAATGCTGGTGGGCGCGCCGCTCAGCCCGGTGTGCGAAATAGCTATTCGGAGCGTATCCAGCGTGGTATTTAAGCGCAACACGGCCACGCCGTGGCCGCTGGTCGTGACGGCCGGCACCATCTGCGAGCCGTCGAGGCGGGCGTCGTGGGCCAGCGAACGAGCGGTGAGTAGCACCTGGCCGCGAATTTCGCCGCCAGGGTTATTAGCCGTGTGCACGTTGAAATAAATCTGTCCGGCGGCCAAAGCCGTGAGGAAGGCCGCCGTGGGCGTGATTTCGCCCTCGATGACGTTGCCAGTGCGGAAGGATTCCGTCCCCACGATGACCGGACCGCTAACCCCGATAGCGCCCGTGTGAAAGTGGCTGTTGGTGATGGCACTGCTCAGTCCCGAAACCACCACTTTAAACTTGAGCTTGGTTTGGTCCTGGCTCAGGTTAAACGTTCCCAGGCCGGTGCCGCTGGTCGTGACGGCCGGCACTTCCTGGTCGCCGGTCAGCGCGGCGGCGTACTCCCCATCGGTTTCCACCTCAATCTGCCCCCTGATTTCGCCACCGGGGTTGGCCGCCGTGTGCACGTTGATGTAATACTCGCCGCGCAGGTACTTGCTGAGCTTGGCCCGGTCGATGTCAGTACCGGTGAGGAAGCCCTGCATGCGGTTGCCCTGCACGAACTGCAGCAGGTTGGTCACCACCGGGCCGGCCACGCCCCGGGCCCCATCGTGCACGTGGGCCTGGGTGATGGGGCCGCTCAGGCCATTGAACGCGGCAGTGAGAAAGAGCGTGTCGCGGGTGGCGTTGAGCGTGAAGCTGGCCACGCCCCGGGCCGTAGTAGTGACGGCCGGCACTTCCTGAGCGCCGCTGAGCTGGGCGCCGAGCAGCAGGTGGGGGCGCAGGTGGTCGGCGCGGGCGGCCAGGCTCAGCAGCAGCGCGGCGGCCAGCCCGAACAGTCGTCCAAGCGTAGATGGTCGGTTCATAAGGGAGGAGGTTTGGTTGAGGAGTGGGAAAAGGGTTTGGTTGTGGTAAGGCCGGGCAGCCCACTTTGCGCAGTGCCAGCCGGCCTTTATTAAGTGCTAGTCGTAAACTCGCAATCCGGCCGCGGATAGTTGCTTGGCAGCAACGTATTTTTGCCGGTTCGTTTCCCACTTTTTTCTATGGACTCTCCCAACCCCGACTTCATGCGCGAGGCCATCCGCCTCTCCGTCGAGCAGATGCAGGCCGGCCACGGCGGCCCCTTCGGCGCCGTCGTCGTCAAAGACGGCCGCATCATCGCCCGCGGCTACAACCAGGTCACCAGTACCAACGACCCGACCTGCCACGCCGAGGTCGACGCCATCCGCAAGGCCTGCCGCGAGCTGGGCACCTTCCAGCTCACCGACTGCGACCTGTACACCAGCTGCGAGCCGTGCCCCATGTGCCTCGGGGCCATCTACTGGGCCCGCCCGCGCCGCGTGTTCTACGGCAACACCAAGCAGGACGCGGCCGCCATCGGCTTCGACGACCAGTTCATCTACGACGAAATCGAGAAGCCCCTCGCCGAGCGCAGCATTCCCATGCAGCAGCTGCTGCGCGACGAAGCTCTGGAAGGGTTCGGCGCCTGGGAGCAGCAGGAAGGCAAGACGGAGTACTAATCCGATAAGGCGGTTCACCCCGCTGTCATTGCGAGGACGAAGGACGAAGCAATCTTTCCTCTCGCGGCACAGACGGACCAACTGACCGAAAACGGTACCGCCCGAAACTGATGCTACAGTTTCGGGCGGTGCCGTTTTCGGTCAGTAAGGATTGTGTCGGCGGTGCTACTGGAGGAAAGATTGCTTCGCGTTGCTCGCAATGACGGCCAGTGCTGCCGGCGCTGAATTAGCGACGCATACCCATCATCTTGGCCATCTGGGCCATGCCGCCCTTGGTTTGGCTCATCTTGTTCATGGTGCGCATCATCTTGCGCATCTCGTCGAACTGCTTCATCAGGTTGTTGACCTGCTGAATGCCCTGGCCCGAGCCGGCGGCGAGGCGCTTGCGGCGCGAACCGTTGATGATGTCCGGATTGGCGCGCTCCTGCGGGGTCATGCTCTTGATGATGGCCTCAATCGGTTTGAAGGCGTCGTCGTCGATTTCCACGTCCTTCATGGCCTTGCCCATGCCCGGAATCATGCCGACGAGGTCCTTCAGGTTGCCCATCTTCTTGATCTGGTCCAGCTGCGAGAGGAAGTCGTCGAAGTTGAACTGGTTCTTGCGGATCTTGGCGTTGATGCGCTTGGCCTCGTCCTCATCGAACTGCTGCTGGGCGCGCTCGACCAGCGAAATCACGTCGCCCATGCCCAGGATGCGCTGAGCCATGCGGTCGGGGTAGAACAGGTCCAGCGCCTCCATCTTCTCGCCCGTCGAGATGAACTTGATGGGCTTTTCGACCACGGCCCGGATGCTCAGGGCCGCGCCGCCGCGCGAGTCGCCGTCGAGCTTGGTGAGCACCACGCCGTCGAAGTTGATGCGCTCATTGAAGGTCTTGGCGGTGTTCACCGCGTCCTGGCCGGTCATGGAGTCGACCACGAACAGGGTTTCCGAGGGGTTGATGGCCCGCTTTACCTGCTCGATTTCGGCCATCATCTGCTCGTCCACGGCCAGGCGGCCGGCGGTGTCGATGATGACGACCTTCTTGTTGTTTTTGCGGGCGTACTCAATGGCGTTCTGCGAAATCTGAACCGGGTTCTTGTTCTCGACTTCGGCGTACACCTCCACCCCGATCTGCTCGCCGAGCACCTTGAGCTGGTCGATAGCGGCGGGGCGGTACACGTCGCAGGCCACCAGCAGCACGGTGCGATTCTGCTTTTTGATGAAGGCGGCCAGCTTGCCGGCGAAGGTGGTTTTGCCCGAGCCCTGCAGGCCCGAGAGCAGCACCACGGCCGGGTCGCCCTTGATCTGGATGTCCTTCTTCTCGCCGCCCATCAGCTCGGTCAGCTCGTCGTAGACGATTTTGACCATCAGCTGACCCGGCGACACGGCCGTCAGGACTTCGCGGCCCATGGCCTCGTCCTTGATCTTGTCGGTGACTTCCTTGGCCACCTTGTAGTTCACGTCGGCGTCCACCAGCGCGCGGCGGATTTCCTTGACCGTCGAGGCGACGTTGATTTCGGTGATGCTGCCCTGGCCTTTGAGGGTTTTGAAGGCGCGGTCGAGCTTGGTAGATAAATTATCAAACATGGGTCGGGAGTAGCAAAGAGCTGCTTCGGGCGAAAAAGTGCAGGCTGGGAGGCCGCGCCCCAAGCGCGGGGCCGGAGCACCAAGCACAAAAATAGCCACAAAACCATGAAAGCCGGTTCTGCGCTTTACTTTCGCCCTCCCATCACCCCAAAAACCGCCCCGCCGTGCCCGCGCCGCTTCGTTTGCTGGTCATCACCTACTACTGGCCGCCTTCGGGCGGGGCCGGGGTGCAGCGCTGCCTGAAGTGGGTGAAGCACCTGCCCGCCCTGGGCGTGGCGCCCACGGTCATCACCGTCGACCCGGCCCAAGCGGCGTATCCGGTGCTCGATTACTCGCTGGAGGCCGACGTGCCGCCGGGCGTACGGGTGCTGCGCACGGGCACGCGGGAGCCGTTCGGGGCCTACCAGAAGCTGACTAACCGGCCCATTCCGCACGGCGGCTTTGCCAACGAAGGCCGGCCCTCGATGGCGCAGCGGGTGGCGCGCTTCGTGCGCGGCAACGTGTTCTTGCCCGACCCGCGCCGGGGCTGGAACAGCTTCGTGCTGAAGCAAGTAGCGGCCCTGATGGCCGCCGGGGAGCAGTTTGACGCGGTGCTTACCTCCTCGCCGCCGCATTCCACCCAGCTCATCGGCCTGGCCCTCAAGAAGCGCTACGGCTGGCGCTGGCTGGCCGACCTACGCGACCCGTGGACCGACATCTACTACACCCAGACGCTGATGCGCACCGCCGTGGCCCGCTGGCTGGATCAGCGCTACGAGCGGCAGGTGCTGGAAGCCGCCGACGTGGTCATCACCACCAGCCCCGACACCGGCCGGCTGCTGCAGGGCAAGGGCACCGGGCTGCACTCGGATAAGTTTGCGGTGCTGCCCAACGGCTACGACGAGGCCGATTTTCAGCACCCCTCGCTCCCACCCGCTGATGCGCTGCTGCTGACCTACGTGGGCACCATTACTGGGCAGTACCACGTCGGGCCGTTTCTGGAAGAGTTAGCGGCCTGCGCCGTCCGCCACCCGCAGGTGCCGCTGCGCCTGCGCTTCGTGGGGCGCGTGGCCAAGGAAGTGGCCCAGCAGCTGACCGAAGCGGGCCTCGTGGAGCGCACCGAGCTGGTGGAATTCGTGCCGCACGACGAGGCCGTGGGCTACATGCTGCGCAGCACTGCGCTGCTGCTCGGCATTCCCGACGTGCCGCACAACCGCGGCATTCTGCCCGGCAAGGTGTTCGAGTACCTGGCCGCCAACAAGCCCGTCCTCTGCATCGGCCCGGATGGCTCCGACGCGGCCCACATCCTGGACGAAACCAGCGCCGGGCAGAATTTCGACTACGAGGACCGGGCGGCCATGCGCGCCTACCTCGACCAGCTGGTAGCCAGCTGGCAGCAGAACCCGAATCAGGACTTGCCCGCCTTCAGCAGCGCCCGCTACTCCCGCCGCGGCCTGACCGAGCGGCTGGTGGAGCTGATTCGGAAGTAGGCGACTGTAGCGCGAATTTTCCGGTCGTGTAATCTTGAACGAAGCCGTTAAACGGCAATCGAACGGACGTCAGCAACGATACGCGAACTAAACGTTCGCGCTACATCGACCGTTCGCTGCACGTTACTGCGTCAGCCGGTCCCACACCTTGCGCACGGGCTTGGGCATGGCATCCAGCAGGGCGGCCCGCAGTTGCCCCAGGGGTGAACGGCGCAACTGGCCGCCCTGCCACTGGGCCAGCTCGGCGGCCAGCTTTTCGGCCAGGGCTTTGTAAAGCGGCCGCTGGTAGTGGCGCAGGTTGTTGGTCACGTCGGCGCGGGTGCGCACCACCTCGCGCACGTCGATTACCAGCACGTTGGGGGTGCGGGCGGCGAAGTCGAGCAGGGCGGCGTTCATCTGCTGGTGGCGCTGCACGGCGCCGGGTTCGGGCGAGCCGGGCACTTCCACCTCGGCGCCGGTGAGCAGGATGAGCGGCACCGCGGCCGGTAGCTGCTGGCGCAGCCACTGCAGGTTCTCCTGGAACCGCTCGGGCGTGAGCGGGCCGGCGTAGCTGAACTGCTCGCGGAAGCGGCGCAGCCAGGCTTCGTCCATGCCGCGAAACTTGCGCTGGGCGTAGCGCCGGGCTTGGGCGGCGGGGTCGACCTGGGTCAGGTCCTGGTAGCCGCCGAAGGGAATCAGCAGGCCGGTGGCATTTTCGCGGTACAGGTCCTGGGTGTAGTCCATCAGCGGGCTGTACACCACCGCGTCGTAGCCGGGACCGGGCTGCCAGAGCCGGGGCTGAAAGGCTTCGCGGTCGAGGAAGGGCAGCGCGTCGGCCAGGCGGTGCTGCTCGGCGGCGGGCAGCGTCTGGCTCAGGCGCAGCAGCTCGGTGTGCTCGGTGTGCACCGGCACCTGCTGGTCGTTGACGTAGTTGAAGTCCTCGGTCACGTCGACCTGGTAAGTCTGCAGGTAGGGCGTGAGCTGGCCCAGGTCGCAGCCGCCCTTGAGCAGGATGCGCAGGCGGCCGTGGTCGGCGCCCGGCGGCAGGGCGGCGGCTTCGCGGCCCTGCGCGGCTTCGGCCGGGGTTTCCAGCGTAATCCAGTCGGGCTGCTCGGTCTGGTTGAGCGGAGTGGCTACGTCGCCCTGCACGTCGAGCTTCGGAAAACCCAAGTAGGCGTACGTCCATTGCTCCACGCCCAGGTGCAGGATGCGGCAGCTGAAGGTGAACTGCTCCAGCTCGTTGGTGAAGGTGTTCAGGGCGTACACGCCCACCAGGCCGTAGTCGCCGAAACGGTCGCGGACGCGCACGGTGCCCCAGCGCAGGCGCGTGGCCTCCAAGCGGGCTTCCAGCTGCTGGTATACCACCCGCTTCTTGGTGTAGTTCAGCTGGTTGGAGCGGTTAATCAGCTCATCGACGCGGTTGAAGTCGGGCCACACGGCGTCTTTGCCCTCGCGCAGCTCCACCCGCACCTGGGCGTCGCGCAGGAAGGCCAGGTTGTCGCCCTGGTAGTCGGCGCGGGCCTGCTGCTGGCGCTCCAGCAGGCGGTACTGCTCCAGGCGGGCGTAGCCGGGGTCGGGCTGGCCGAGGGCCAGCAGCGCGGGCGCGAGGCGGGGCAGGTCGGCGGGGTCGGCTACCTGCAGCCGGGGGTTGTAGTGCAGCGCTTCGGCCCGGTTGATGGGGTTGTCGTCGAGGAACAGCGCGTTGGGGGCGCGCAGCTGCATGTCTTCCAGCAGCTGTTTGATAATCGGTCCTTTGGGCTGCCAGCTCACTCGCAGGAACACGAACAGGTCGCGCACGCCCAGCTCCTGGAGCTTGGCTTCGGCCGGGGCCAGGTCGTTTTTGCTGACCACGGTGTGGATGATGCCGCGGGCCGCCGTGGCGCGCACCAGCTCCACGTGGTCGGCAACGGCTTCGATTTCGCCTTCCGAGAGCGTGCCGCGCCAGAACGTGTCGTCCAGGTCCCAGATGATGAGCTTGACGGGGTTTTCAGTTGACAGTTGGAAGTTGTCAGTGGTCAGATCGGGCGCCATCGGGAGGTTCTAGTATCGTTGCCGGTTATCAGGTGCGAGTTGCCAGGACCAACCAGGACTGACAACTCGCAACTAACAACTGACAACTGTGGTGCAAAGATTGCCTACTTTTGCGCCCTTGCCGCCGCCCACCCCGCCGGCTGGCACTGCATAATTTACATGGCCCTCGACCTCAACCATAAATCCATCCTGGTAACCGGCGGCACCGGTTCGTTCGGCAAACAGTTCGTGCAAACGGTGCTCGACCAATTTCCGCAGATCCGACGCCTCGTCGTGTTTTCGCGCGACGAGCTGAAGCAGTACGAGATGGCCCAGCACTTCCCCGTCGAGAAGTACCCGGCCATGCGCTACTTCATCGGCGACGTGCGCGACGCGGAGCGCATGAAGCGCGCCTGCGAGGGCATCGACATCATTGTGCACGCCGCGGCCCTCAAGCAGGTGCCCGCCGCCGAGTACAACCCGATGGAGTGCATCAAGACCAACATCTTCGGGGCCGAAAACGTGATTAACGCCGCCCTGGACTGCGGCGTGAAGGACGTGGTAGCCCTGAGCACCGACAAAGCCGCCGCCCCCATCAACCTGTACGGCGCCACCAAGCTCTGCTCCGACAAGCTGTTTGTGGCGGCCAACAACATGAAGGGCGCCCGCGACCTGCGCTTCTCGGTGGTGCGCTACGGCAACGTTATCGGCTCGCGCGGCTCGGTGGTGCCCTTTTTCCTGCAGCAGCGCCACAAGGGGGTATTGCCCATCACCCACCCCGACATGACGCGCTTCAACATCTCGCTGGAAGAGGGCGTCGACCTGGTGCTCTACGCGCTGGAGCACGCCTGGGGCGGTGAGATTTTCGTGCCGAAGATTGCCTCCTACAAAATCACCGAGCTGGCCACGGCCATCGGGCCCGAGTGCCAGCAGGAAATCGTGGGCATCCGGCCCGGCGAGAAGCTGCACGAGGAAATGATTACGGAAACCGACGCGCTGAGCACCGTGGAGCTGGACCGCTACTACGTCATTTTGCCCGCCACGCCGCCGTGGAGCCTCGACAAGTTTATCCAGCACTTCGGCGGGCAGCGCGTGCCGCTGGGCTTCCACTACGACTCGGCCAACAACACCGAGTGGCTGAGCGCCGAGCAGCTGCGCGAGGAAATCCGCGTGCACGTCGACCCCACGTTTCAGGCATAAGCCGCGATTCGACAATCCACGAAAAAGCCCGGCTGCGACCAACAGCCGGGCTTTTTTTCGTAGCAGCAGTTATCAGCGCACCACTTCCACCGTGCCCTTGAGGCGCTGGCCGGTGCGGGGGGAAAGCAGTTCGTAGTAGTACACCCCGGCCGGCTGCCCGTGCGCCTGCCACTCGTTGCGGTATTGAGTGGTTTGGTTCACCAGCCGCCCCCAGCGGTTGAATACGCGCAGCGTCCAGATGCCCGGCTCCAGGCCGCGCAACACGAATGTGTCGTTGAGCCCGTCGCCGTCGGGGGTGATGATGTTGGGTACGATGCAAGGTCGCACCGTTACCCGCACCGTATCGGCGGCGCGGCAACCGCCGGGCGTGCGCACCTCCACCCAGTATGTCCCCGAGGTCGTCACCGTCAGGGTGGGTGTCATGGAGCCGTCGGACCAGCGCACAGCTACGCTGTCGGGCTGCCGGGCGTCGAGCACCAAGGGCCGCTCGGCGCAGGCCTCCTGCTCTCCCGGGCCCAGGTCAACGACCGGCGCAGCCCTTACCCATACCGGGTGGTACGCCCGCAGCACCGCGCCGGCGGTATCGGCCACCGTTACCCCGACGAGGTAACGCCCGGGGCGGGTGTACAGGTGAACTGTGCGTGTGGTGCCGGCCGGTTCCACGGCCCCGTCGCCGAAGTCCCAACTCACCACGGCCGCGCCGGAAGCGACACAGCCAAACGCAGCCGGCTCACCGGTGCACACGCGAGTGGCCCCCTGCAAAGCCACGTGCCGGGGCGCTAGGAAATCGGGGGTGGGAAAGTTGGTGATGCCAAACACCACGTAGCCCGTCGGCAGCACGACGGCCCGGGTGCGGAAGCCGCAGGCCGCGCCGGGCCGGTCGGGCTCGGTGATGACATCGATGCCGGGACCGGTGCACACGGCGGTGTAGATGCGGCCGTCGGGGCCCAGCTGCAGGCCGGTATACGGTGCGCCCGTGGTGTACGGGTCGACTTTTACGCAGGCGAAGTTATTGGTCAAGTCGAGTTGATACACGCCCTGCAACAAGGATTGATAGCCGCCGGTCAGGTATAGCTTGGTGCCGTCGGGCGAAAACTCGACGCCGTATGCTGTCTGGCCCAGGCTCGGCGGCACGTAGGCATCCAGCCGCCGCGCATTGCTAACCTGCCCGGTTGCCGGGTCGAAGTCGAGCAGCTCGAAGTGCGAGCGGTAAAATGCCGCCGCCAGCTGGGTGCCGTCGGGCGACGCTTTGGCGCATCCGCTGGCTGTGAAGCCGCCCTCCTGGCGCACGGCTCCCACCTGGCTCACCACCGGCACTGTGCCCAGCCCCGCCGCCGTCAGCGGAAAGGCAAAATACGCGTTGGTATTGCCGCCGTGCACCACAATCCAGTAGTCCACCCCGTTGGCCTGCCGCACGGCCAACACCTGCTCGGCGGCGTGGTTGTTGGGTGGTAGCGGCACCCTCACCCCGCTGGGCCCGGCCATGCCGCCTAAGCCGTTGCGCAAGCTCATATCGACCACGCCGTAGCGAAACCCGGCGACGTTCGGCCCGCTGGTCCACTGCTCCACCGCCTCAACGGCAAACACGTAATACCGCGTCTGGCTACCGGGCTGCCGCACAATCAGCGACCCTTGCGTGGCGGAGCCACTGCCGCCCAAGCCGCTGAGCGGAATGAGCGTGTTGGTACGGTCCCAGATGGCTTCGCCGTTGGTGTAGAGCAGCAGGTTACCGTGCTTGTCGGCCACCGACGCGCAGCCCTCCTGAGTGTTCATCACGCTGCCGCTCACTCCTGCGGGCGGCCCACCCGGCTGCAGCCGGAACGCGCCCCGGTTGCCGAAGTACCAGTGGTAAAACTCGCGCTGAGCCAGGGCCGGCTGGACCAGGAACGTGCATAGCACCACGGCTAGGTAAAGCCTGAAGAATTGCTGCTTAATTTTCACGTGCTATAAGGCCCTATCTGCTGGTGGGCCGGTAAAACTACGGCAGCGAAAACGGTTTCCCAGCCTCCAGCGTGTACTTTTGATCATCATGCGCCTTTCCTTCACCCCGACCCGCCCCATCCCCTACGGCCGCCAGCACATCACCGACGCCGACGTGCAGGCCGTCATCAGCACCCTGCACTCCGACTTCCTGACCCAGGGCCCGCAGGTGGCCGAGTTTGAGCGCCGCTTCGCCCAATACATCGGCGTGGAGTACGCCGTGGCGGTGAGCAACGGCACGGCCGCCCTGCACCTGTGCGCGCTGGCGCTGGGGGTGCAGCCGGGGCAGCGCGTCATCACCACGCCCATCACCTTCGCCGCCTCGGCCAACTGCGTGCGCTACTGCGGCGGCGAGGTGCACTTCGCCGACATCGACCCGGAAACGGCCCTCATCGACCTGCAAGCGGTACGTAGCCTGCTCGAAAGCCACCCCAAGGGCTACTTCCACGGCCTGATTCCGGTGGATTTCGCCGGCCTGCCCGTGAATCTGCAGGCGGCCCGGCAGCTGGCCGACGAGTTCGGGCTCTGGCTGATCGAGGATGCCTGCCACGCGCCCGGCGGCTTCTTCACCGATGACCAGGGCCGGGAGCAGCGTTGCGGCAACGGGCAACTGGCCGAGCTGGCCATCTTCTCGTTTCACCCCGTCAAGCACATTGCCACCGGCGAGGGCGGCATGATTACCACCAACCGCCGCGACCTGTACGAGCAGCTCCTGCTGCTGCGCACCCACGGCATCACCCGCGACCCGGGCCGCCTGCAGCACCCCGACGAGGGCGGCTGGTACTACGAAATGCAGGAGCTGGGCTACAACTACCGCATGCCCGACATGCTCTGCGCCCTGGGCATCAGCCAGCTGGAGCGGGCCGACGAAGGCCTGGCCCGCCGCCGCCAGCTGGCCCGGCAGTACGACGCGGCCTTTGCCCAGACGCCCGGCGTGACGCCGCTGGCCGGCGCCGCGGGCCACGCCTACCACCTCTACGTCATCCAGGTGCAGGACCGGCGCGGGCTCTACGACTTTCTGCGCGGCAAGCAGATTTTCGCCCAGGTGCACTACATCCCGGTGCACACCATGCCCTACTACCAGCAGCTGGGCTGGCAGCCCGGCGACTTTCCGGCGGCCGAGGCCTACTACGCCCGCTGCCTGAGCCTGCCCATGTTCCCCAGCCTTACCGACGAGGAGCAGCAGTACGTCATCGACTGCGTGCGCGAGTTTGTGGGCCAATGACGGCGGCGGAATTTCGGCAGAAGCTGGCCCTGGGCACGGCGCAGTTCGGCTTGGCCTACGGCATCAACAACACCCAGGGCCGCCCCAACGACGACGCCGTGGCCGCCGTGCTGGCCGAAGCCCAGGCGGCCGGCCTGACCTTGCTCGACACCGCCGCGGCCTACGGCGACAGTGAGGCGCGCCTGGGCCAGTGGCTCAGCCAGCACCCGGAAGCCCCGTTCGAGGTAGTGACCAAAGTGGCGGCGGCCGCGCCGGCCGTGGTGCGGGCGGCGGTGCAGGCCAGCCTCGGGCGGCTGCAGCTGACGCGGGTGTACGGGGTGCTCTTCCACGATTTCAACGCCCTGCAGCAGCAACTGCCGGCCTGGCAGGGCCTGCAGGCCAGCCGCGCCGCCGGCCTGACCACCCGCATCGGCATTTCGCTCTACCATCCCTGGCAGGCCCAGTGGCTGCTCGACCGCCGGGGCTGGGACGTGGACCTGTTGCAGGTGCCCTACAACGTGCTCGACCAGCGCTTCGAGGCGGTGCTGCCGGCCCTGGCCGAACGCGGCGTGGAAGTGCACGTGCGCTCGGCGTTTCTGCAGGGCCTGCTGCTGCGTCCGCTCGATACGCTCCCGACCTACTTCGAGCCGTTGCGGCCCCGGCTGACGCGGCTACGCGCGCTGGCGGCGGCGGCCGGCATGCCGCTCGAAGCCGCCTTGCTGCTCTTCGCGGCCACCGCGCCCGGCGTGGCCCGCGTCGTTATCGGCGTCGATACGGTGGCCAACCTGCGGGCCAACGTAGCGGCCGAGCACTACCTGCCGGCCTTCACGGCCCTGCGCCCGGCCCTGGCCGAGCTGGCCGAAACCACGGAGGAGCTGATTCTGCCCTACCGCTGGCCGCCGCGAGGTTAGCGCATTACCTTCACCCAGCCCCGGTACATCTGCCCCGTGGCGTTGTGGCGCAGGTGGTAGTAATAGACGCCGGCCGGCTGCTTGTCGGCACTCCAGCTGTTGTCGTAGCGGCTTACCTGGTAAACTTCCCTGCCCCAGCGGTTATAGATTTCCAACGACCATTCCGCGGCAATCAGCCCTTTGAGTTTGAACGTCTGGTTGAGCTGGTCGCCATCGTCGGGCGTGATGATGTTCGGAATGACCACCGGGCACTGGTTGCCGACGCTGATTTCATCGCGGCCGCTGCAGCTGCCGTTACGGCTGATTTCCAGCCAGTAGGTACCGGGCTCGGTGACGGTAAAGGTCGCCGCCGTCGAGCCATCCTGCCAGCGGTACGTGGAACCGGCCGGCTGCGCAGCGCGCGGCCGCAGCACCAAGGGCTTTTCCAGGCAGACGAGCGTGTCGGGCCCGAGGGAGAAGCTGGGAGCAGCGGCCCCCGTCACGATGATTTCGTCGCGGCTGCTGCAGCCGTTGCGGGTAATTTCCACCGAGTAAATGCCCGGCAACGCTGCGGCGTAAGTGGCCCCAGTCGAGCCGTCCTGCCAGCGGTAAGTGGTGCCACCAGGTTGCGCAGGCGTTGGCCGCAGCACAAACGGTTGGGTGAGGCACACGGTCGTGTCACGCCCAAGGCTGAAGGCGGGCGGGGCCGCAGCGGTAACCGTTTGCGTCGCGCTGGCGGTGCCATCCGGCGAGGTTCCTAGCAGCGTCACGGTATACGTCCCCGGCCCGGAAAATACGTGTGACGCCGTAAGTCCCGTGGCAGTATTGGCCGCGCCGGAAGTCGGGTCGCCAAAATTCCAGGTATACGTACTGCCCGTCACAAAACCCGACGCGGTGCCCACGAAAGTGAACGGACTGGGCAGGCAGGCCGGAGTAGCCGTTAAGGCAATTGACAGCACTACGTTGCGGGCAAAGGCATTAGGATAATTGGGCAGGCCATTCTGGCTTTGGCGGCCGCCCAGCGGCACGCCTGCTACCCGCAGGTTACAGGCCGTACCCAATGCATCAGGGTTATCAATGACGCTGATGTTGCCATTGAACAACATAGCGCCGTAGATTTTGCCATCGGGGCCGCGCTGCAGGCTGCTGATGTCGCCGCTGTAGATAGTGACCCGCGAAGCCGCAATCTGCGTCAGCGCGCCAGCCTGCAAGTTGTATTGGCCGATGCTACCGAATGGGCTGGCGGCACAGTACAGGCGCGAGCTGTTCGGGGAAAACTCCACGCCGTAGTTGTAGCCGAACGCACCTAATCGGACGTAGTTCGACACTACACCTGTAGCGTTGTTGAAGTTGTGTAGGGCAAACTCGTTGTCGCGCTGGGCCAGAGCTAGCCATTGCCCATCCGGTGATACCCGCATGCAGCCAACGGCATTGCCAGCCCCGAAGAAGCTGCCGCCACCTTGGTGTACTGGCCCGGCGGCGCTGATGACCGGCGTGCTGCTGACCCCGCTGGGACTGAGCAGAAAGCTGTAAAACTCATTATTTTGCCAGCCTTTCACGATAATCCAATAGTCTCGGCCGTTGGCGTGCAAGGCCGCCGTAAGTTTTTCCGTCACCTTGCCCGTAAGCGTTGGGGTCGGCAGGCGTACGTTCTTTGTTGCCGTCACGTCCCCCAGCCCGTTCTGCAAGGTCATATCGAGCACCGAATAGCGCAAGCCGTACACCAGGTTGTTGTCGATAGCATCGACAATCAGATAAACGAACTTGCTGGGCTGGCCCGGGTAGGGCAGAAACATGCACGCCTGCGAAGCCGACTCATGGCCGCCCATACCGGTGCCGTTGGGCATGGGTTGGTGGCTGCGGTTCCAGATTGTGACGCCGTGGCTATAGGCCTGTAGCGTACCTGTGGCGTCGGAAATCGAGGCGCAGCCTTCGTAGGAAGTCAGCTGACCGTTGGTGAGCGGCGCGGGAGTACCGCTGCTGAACGTCAGCCCGGCTTGGGTACCGAAATACCAGTTGTTGTTGTAGCCCTGGCCGCGCACGCCAAGCCAGCCAGAGGTAAGCCACAGCGCCAGCAGCAGCCAATAATAATTGTTAGGCATCGCGCCGAAGTAGAATTAAAAAATCAGGAAATAGACCTGTTAGCCACGGTAAGCAACCGACAAAGATAGGTTGATCGGCATCAGTTCTGTGATTTTGTCACCTTTGCGCCCGCACCCGCTTTCCCCTGTCCGAAACGATGGACAGCCTCTTCCAGCGGATTTCAGCATGTCCAATTTATCATTTGCCAATCTGTTTTCCCTGCGCGGCCAGCTCGTACTGCTCACCGGCGGCTACGGCTACCTGGGCCAGGCCATAGCCCGCGGCCTGGCGACTCACGGCGCTAGCGTAGTCGTGCTCGGCCGCGACGAAGCGACCTTCCAAACCACTTTCACGGCCGAATCCACCATCCACTTTCAGTTCTGCGACGTAGCCGACACCGCCTCCGTGCAGGCCGCGCTGGCGGCCGTGGAGGCGCATTACGGGCTGCCCGCGGTGCTCATCAACAACGCCTTCTACAGCCGCGGCAGCCGCCCCGACCAGCTGACGGATGAGGAGTTTGCCCTCGGCCTCGACGGTTCTCTGGTTAGCACTTACCGCTGCATCCGTGAGGCGCTGCCCTACCTGCGGCGGCGCGGCGGCGGCAAAATCATCAACGTGGCCTCGATGTACGGCGTAGTGGCGCCCGACTTTTCGGCTTATGAAGCCACGCCCCAATTCACCAACCCGCCGCACTACGGGGCGGCCAAAGCCGGCGTGATTCAGCTCACCAAGTACTTCGCCTCCTACCTCGGCCCCGAAAACATCCAGGTCAACTGCGTCACGCCGGGCGCCTTTCCCAGCCCGGCGGTGCAGGAGCAGAGCACCGAGTTCGTGGAGCAGCTCAGCCGGCGCATTCCGCTGGGCCGCATCGGGCAGCCCCAGGACCTGGCCGGCTCGTTTGTGTTTCTGGCGTCCCGGGCCTCGGATTTCGTGACGGGCCACAACTTAGTTGTCGACGGCGGATGGACCATCAAGTAACGCGCATCGGGGCGCTGCTGCAGGCGCGCATGGGTTCGATGCGCCTGCCGGGCAAGGCGCTGATGCCCCTGCCGCTGGGCGGCCCGACCACGGTGCTGGCGCAGGTGCTGGCCCGCGCCGGCCGCGCCACCACCCTGCATACCACCGTGGTAGCCACCTCCACCTTGCCCGCCGACGACGTGCTGGCCACCGCGGCGGCGGCCCTGGGCGCACCCGTATTCCGCGGCGACGAGGCCGATGTGCTGGGGCGCTTCCAGCAAGCCGCCGTCGAGCACCGGCTCGACGTCATCGTGCGGCTCACCGGCGACAACCCAGCCCTCGACCCGCAGTACCTCGATGAAGCCGTGCGCAGCCACCTCGCCGCCGCCGCCGACTACACGCTCACGACCGGCCTGCCACTGGGAACCAACCTGGAAATCATCGGGCGGGCCGCTTTGGATCGGGCCGCTGCCGAGGCCCGGCAACCCGAGGAGCGGGAACACGTGACGCCCTACCTGCGCCGCCACCCCGAGCTGTTTCGGCTGCAGACGCTGCCGCTGACGGCCCCGGGCGCCCCGGCTGATCTGCGGCTGACCCTGGATTATCCGAGCGACTACGCCCTGCTGCACCTGCTGTTTACCACCCTGCCCGCCGGTTTTGGCTTGGCCGAGGTGGGGCAGCTGCTGGCCGCGCAACCCTGGCTGCGCTTCATCAATCATGACAACCAACAGGTAAAAGTATGAGCCGCCCCGATCTGCCCCGCTTGGTGCTGCGCGCCGACGGCAACCCGCGCATCGGCCTGGGCCACGTGATGCGCCTGCTGGCCCTGGCCGATATGCTGCGCCCGGATTTTCGCACCACGTTCGTCATCCAGGAGCCCTCCGCTGAGCTGCTGGCGCTACTGACGGCTGCGGTGGATGAGGTGGTGGAAATGACTGCCCAGCCGGCCGCCGGGGAGCCAGCATGGTTAGCACAGCACGTCCTACAACCCGATGACATTCTGATTCTTGATGGCTACGGCTTCGAGTACAACTATCAGCAGGACGTGCGCCCGCACGTGGCCCGGCTCGTCTGCCTCGACGACCTGCACAGCTTCCCCTCGGCGGCCAATCTGGTTATCAATCCCGCCGGCGGCGTATCGGCGGCTGACTACGACCTGCGCCAGCCCGGCGCCCGACTGCTGAGCGGCCCGGCCTACGCCCCGCTGCGCCCCGCCTTCCTGGCTGCTGCTGCTTCGGCCGCCAAACGACAACCCGCCGAGCCCGATACCATCCTGATCTGCCTGGGTGGCGCCGACCCGTCGCAGCAAACCCAGCGCGTGGCCGAAGCGTTGCTGGCGCTGGCATCGGTGCGGCAGGTCAATGCCGTAGTCGGCAGCGCTTACCAGGGCTGGGACGCCCTGCAGCAGTGGGCCACCGACCAGCCCCGCCTGCTGCTGCACCGCAACCTCGCGGCGGCCGACCTAGTGGCGCTGATGCAGCTCTGCGGAGCGGCCGTGTGCGCCCCCAGCACCGTCAGCTACGAGTACTGCGCCAGCGGCGGCGGCCTGCTGTTCACCCAGCCCCTGGCCGATAATCAGCGCGGCATCGACCGGTTTTTGCGCGAGCAGGGCCTGGCCCTGCCCTACCACTCGGCCGCCAACGTGCTGACCTCCGGCGAAGCGGCCCGCGTGGCCGAACGCATGCGCCTAGCCCAGCACCAGCACTTCGACGGCCGCGTGGCCGAGCGCATCCGGCGGGCTTTTGCGGAGCTGGCAGCTGCTGATTCGCCGGCCGAGCAAGGCGCTGTAGCAACTTCCGCCGCCAGCCCTTCAACGGCGGCCCCCGACGGCCTCACCATCCGCCGCGCCACGGCCGACGATGCCCGGCTGTACTTCGACTGGGCCAACGACCCGGCCGTGCGCCGGAACGCGGTGCATACCGAGCCCATCGAGTGGGAAGGGCACGTCGGCTGGTTTGGCCGCCGCCTCGCCGACTCGGCCGCCTACCTCTACGTGCTGGAGCAGGACGGCACGCCGGTCGGGCAGGTGCGCATCGAGTTTGACGGTGAGCATGTTGCCGCCTCCGGCATTATCGACTACTCGGTGGATGCGGCTTGGCGCGGGCGCGGACTGGGTACGGCCATTCTGCACCGGGCACTGCAGCAGCTGCGGCAGGATCGGGCGGGCGACTGGACAGTGGTCGGCCAGGTGAAACCGCAGAACGAGGCCTCGGCGCGGGTGTTTGAGCGGCTGGGCTTTCGGCGCTGGGGCACCAGGCGGCTGCACGATGAGCCCTACGACGTATTTTTGCACGCGGCGGCCGCATTCGGTTCGCCCGCTTAGTTGCGCTTCTATGCAGGATATACTCATCGGTGACTACCGCATCGGCGCGGGGCACGCGCCGTTCATCATTGCCGAAATGTCGGGCAACCACGGCCAGAGTTTGGAAAAAGCCCTGGAAATCGTGGATGCCGCCGCTGCCGCGGGCTGTCAGGGTTTGAAGATTCAGACCAGCACGCCGGACATGCTCACGCTGAACAGCCGTGAGCCGGACTTTATCGTGCGCGGGGCCAACCAGGACTGGGAAGGCCAGTCGCTCTACGAGCTGTACACCACCAACTACACCCCCTACGAGTGGCACGCGGCCATTTTTGCCCGCGCCCGGGAGCACGGCATGGTGGCCTTCAGCTCCCCCTTCGGCACCGAAGCCGTTGATTTTCTGGAGTCGGTGGGCTGCCCGGCCTACAAGATTGCCTCCTTCGAAAACAACTGGACCGAGCTGATTCGCCACGCCGCCCGCACCGGCAAGCCTGTCATCATCAGCACCGGCATGGCCGATCTGGCCGACCTGGAGCGCATGGTGCAGGCCGTCCGAGCCGAGGGCAACGAGCAGGTGATTCTGCTCAAGTGTACCAGCACCTACCCCGCCCTGCCGCACAATACCAACCTGGCCACCATTCCGCACCTGCGCCAGATGCTGGGCTGCCACGTGGGCCTCTCCGACCACACCATGGGCACCGGCGTGGCCGTAGCCGCCACGGTCATGGGCGCAGTCGTCATCGAAAAGCACCTGACCATGCGCCGCGCCGACGGCGGCCCCGACTCGTCCTTCTCGATGGAGCCCGAGGAAATGGCACGCCTAGTAGTGGAGTGCCGGCAGGCGCAGCAGGCCCTGGGCACCGTGCAGTACGGCCCCACCCAGGCCGAGCTGAAGTCCCTGGCCTTCCGCCGCTCCATCTACGTGGTGGAAGACGTGGCCGCCGGCGAAGCGCTGACCCGCAAAAACGTGCGCGTCATCCGGCCCGGCCACGGCCTGCCGCCCCACCTGCTGGAGCAGGTGCTGGGCCGTGCGGTGCGCCAGGCCGTGCGCCGCGGCACCGCCCTGAGCTGGGACTTGTTGTAAGCAATGTTGAACGTCATGCAGAGCACAGCGAAGCATCTCGCGTGCTGCCCCTGGATGGTAAAATCCTCGTTCAACGAAGGAATTACTATCGAGCGAGATGTCTCAACAAGCGCGACATGACGTTCTGTTTTTCCATCTTGACGACCTATGGAAATCCGCAAATTCGATAACGGCAGCTACATCATTGCCGACCGCCTGAGCATCGGCGCAAACTTCCGCATCGGGCCGAACACCACGATTCGGGCCTCGGAGTGCATCATCGGCGACAACGTGAGCATCGGCGCGGGCAACGTGTTTCTGGTGAGCCAGCGCCTGGAAATTGAGGAGCTGACCATATTCGGCAACCAGAACAACGTGACGGCCCGCACGGTGCAGGTCGGTCGGTACGTGTACTGGGACTCGAACGTGGTGGTGGGGCACGGCGGCAAGTTCAGCCAGGACGCGCACCTGACGGTTGGGGGCTACTCCATGATCTGCGCCCGCATCACGCTGAACGTCAACCACCGCATTGACATCGGCGAGTACGTGGGCATCGGCGAGGACGTGGCCGTGTGGACGCACGGCTCCTACCTACCCATTCTGGAAGGATTTCCGGCCGATTTCGGGCCGGTGAGCATCGGCAACCGGGTGTGGCTGCCCGCCAAGTCGACGGTGCTGCCCAACCGGCGCATCGGCAACAACGTGGTTATCGGCACCAACTCGCTCATCAACAAGGACCTGCCCGACGGCTGCCTCGCGGGCGGCATTCCGGTGAAGATTCTGCGCGAAAACGTGTACCCCAGCCACGACCAGCAGCGCAACGACCAGCTCGTAGAGCGCGTGCTGGCCGATTACCAGGAGCTGGCTGCCTACAAACAGCTGTCCGCAACGCTGCGCTTCGATACTGACAGCCAGCGCATTTACTGCAACGAAGTGGTATTTGACCTCACGACCATGCAAGCCGCCGGGGCCTTCGGCGAAGTCGAGGAGGATTTCCGCGACTTCCTTCGCCGCCGGGGCATCAAGTTTTACACCGGCCGCCCATTTAGCTCGGTACTGCCCGAGGAATACCGCCGCCTGCTAGCCGTTTCGCCCGATGCCGTTTGATTTCGAAGGGAAGAAAGTCCTGGTCGTGGTAGCTCACCCCGACGACGAGTTGTTGGGGTTGGGCGCCACCATTCACCGCCTGGTTCACCACCACGGCTGCACGGCCCGCGCCGTCATCCTGGGTGAGGGCATCACCTCCCGCTCGGAAGTGCGCGACCCGGAAAAGTGGGCCGAGGAGCTACGCGTGCACCGCTCCAACATTGAGCGGGCCGCCGCGGCCATCGGCTACAGCTCCACCGGTATCTACGATTTCGCCGACAACCGCTTCGACTCGGTGAATTTGCTGGATCTGGTGAAGGTATTTGAGCAGGAGAAGGAGCAGTTTCAGCCCGACTACATCTTCACCCACCACGGCGGCGACACCAACATTGACCACCGCCGCACCTTCGAGGCCGTGGTGACCGGCAGCCGCCCCGTGCCGGGGGAGCCGATGCGCACCATCCTGGCCTGCGAAACGCCATCAAGCACCGAATGGCAGGCGGCCAGCTATCCGAATCCGTTTCTGCCGAACGTCTTCCTGGCCGTGACGGAAGAAGACGTGCAGGCCAAAATCACCGGTATGGAGGCCTACGAGTTTGAGAAGCGCCCCTACCCGCACCCCCGCTCCCCGGAGGCCCTGCGCATTCAGGCCCAGCGCTGGGGCGTGGTTATCGGCCAGCCGTTTGCCGAGGCGTTTATGCTGGTGAGGCATATCGGGTAGCAGCGCTGGTGGCGCGAACCGAAGGTCAACGTCGTCAACTTTCAGTTCGCGCATTACACGCTTATTGGCCGCATCCAGCTCTGATTCGTTGTTCTGTTAAACGAGAACTGAAAGTTCGCGCTACACCCCGCCTTGCCCCGCTTCACTCCCACCGACGCCGTTCCGCCTACCCGCACCACCCGGCTGCGCGACCTGCTGTACGTGCGCTTCACCGACCACTTCGAGGCGTTTCCGAAGGCGCTACTGGAGTCGATTTCGCCCAGCAACCCGCTCAAGCGCCTGGCCAAGGTGCTGGGCTACGCGGCCCTGCGGCTGGTCGGGAACGTGTTCAAACCCTTCAAAAACCCCGAGCAGCTGCGCGGGGCGGTCTGGCTGTACGTGGTTAGTCAGAACAACTACGACTCGCTACGCTTCATCAAGGAGCACCGGGCCGACGCGGTGCTGCTGGCCGGGCAGGCCAAGCAGATCGGGCGCTACAACCAGCAGGTAAACCGCCTTTCGCTGCGGCGCAAGCTGCTGTACTATTGGCAGCTGCCGCTGGTACTGGTGGGGCTGCTGCGCACGGAGGGGCGCCGGGCCTGGCGCTTCTTCGACTTGATTTTCAACGCCATCGGCTACTACGAGGTGTACCGCCGGGCCCTGCGGCACTACCGGCCGCGGGCGGTGGTCTTCGCCAACGACCACAACGACGACGCCCGGGCCCTGCTGCTGGCCTGCCGCCGGGAGGGCGTGCCCACGGCCTACGTGCAGCACGCCAGCGTCAGCACCAACTTCCCGCCCCTGGGCTTCGACCTGAGTTTGCTCGAAGGCCAGGACGCGCTGGACAAATACCGGCTCTGCGGCCCCGTACCGGGCCAGACGCGCTTGGTAGGCATGCCCAAGGCCGACGCTTTTGTGCGGCAACGCAACGAGCAGCCCCGGGTGCAGCGCGTAGCCCTGGCCACGAATACGCTGGACGATACGGCCGGCATCGAGGCGGCGGTGACGTACCTGCTGACTGCGTTTCCGGCGCTACAGTTCACCTACCGCGCCCACCCCAGCGACCCGCGCCGCTTCCAGGAGCTGCGCACCCGCTTTCCACAGCTCGCGTTTTCGGATGCCCGGCAGGAGTCGGTGTTTGAGTTTCTGCAGCGTCACGACGCGCTGATTGCGGCCGACACCTCCACTCACCTCGAAGCCACCCTGCTAAACCTGGTGAGCCTGTACTACCGCTTCGGCCAGCACGGCGTGGCCGATGACTACTACGGCTACGCCGCCCACGGCCTGGTGGACCGCGCCTTTTCGCTGGACGAGCTGGGCCAGCTGCTGCGCGGCTACGTGGCCCACAAGCCCGCCGACCACTACCGCCGCGCCGGCTATTACTGCGCCACCCTCGGCACGCCCGACGAAGGCCGCAGCCAGCAGCTGGCCCTGCGGGAGCTGGACGCCTGGCTGGCGAAGGGCGGCGCGGCGTAATTTGCGCCTATGGCTGCTCCTGTTCCTCCGCTCCCGCCGCTGGAAGCCTCACCCGTTTCGGCCGACACCCGACTGGCTTACGTGCTCCGGCATTTCCGCCTAGCCTACGAAGTCGAGGGCGGGCTGCCCAGCATTGGCTACGCCGACACGCAGCCAGATATCGAAGTAGCCGATGCGGCCGGGGATTTTTTCAGCGGCACCGAGCCGTACGCACCCCCGCCGGCTTTCCTGGTGTGGATGGGTCGGGAACTGCCGTTCTTTTTTGCTCCGGGTACTACCGGCCCGCTGCTCACGCTGGCGCCGGGCCGGGCCGAAATCCACGTGGACGTCGTTTCCGCCGCCTTTTACCTGCTCAGCGGCTGGCAGGAATATTACTCGGAGGAACGCGACCAGCACGGCCGCTTTCCATTCGCGGCCAGCGTGCAGGACTTCTTCGGCTTTGTGGAAGTACCGGTAGTTAATTACTACTTCGACGTGCTGCGCCGGGCCGTGGAACACGTAACGGGCCGGCCGCTGCGCCCGCGCCGCTGGGCCGATGGCGCACCCTTTGCCACCTTCGTCACCCACGACATCGACAACCTGTACAGCGCCTGGAAGGAGCCGGCCAAGGCGGCGCTGCGGCGCGTCAATGCTATCGACTTTTTACGTCAGGTTGGCCGGCGCTTCACGCACGCCGATGCCTGGGACAATCTGGCGCAGCTACAGCAAGCCGTAGCCCAATACGGAGCGCGGAGCACGTACTTTTTTTTGGGCAACCACCGGCCGAGCCCCGCTGGTACGCCCAATGCCGACTACCGACTGCGTGCCCCTGCCGTGCAACAGCAGATTCGGCAGCTCCACGACCTGGGCGCCGAAATAGCTATCCACGGCAGCTTAGGCACCGACACCCACGAGGCCGACTTGTGGCTGGAAACTGAGATGCTGCCCGTCAAACCGCGCGGCAACCGCTTTCATTACCTGCGCTGGGAGCCGCGCATCACGCCCCACGTGGTAGAAAGTACCGGTTTCGAGTACGACTCCACCCTGGGCTTCGCCGAGCACTTCGGCTTCCGCCACAGCTACTGCCTGCCCTTCCACCCGTTCAACTTTGAGGAAGGCGAAGCCTGCCGCTTCCTCGAAATTCCGCTGAACCTGATGGACGCCACCCTGCACCACCCCCGCTACCTGCAGCTGGCCCCCGACGAAATCCTGCCCGCCATCGAGCCGATGCTGCAGGAAATCGAGCGGTTCGGGGGCGTCTTCACCCTGCTCTGGCACAACGAAAACTTCGACCCGGCCAACACCGTGAACGGCCCGCGGGAGTTCCACCGCATCATGGCCTACCTTCGCAGCCGCCAAACCGCCTTCTTGACGGGACGGGCAATCTGTGAGATGGTGAAATAGTGAACTGGTGAGTTTGTCGTTCTGGCAACAGCCACGCCGCTAGGCCGTCACTCACCAGTTCACCATTTCACCATTTCACCGCTTGGGCATCGTTCAGCGCCAGGGGCTGCGCAATACCGTTATTTCCTACTTCGGGCTGGGGCTGGGCTTCGTCAATACGGCCCTGCTGATGCCGCGCTTTCTGGCCTCCGACCAGGTGGGCCTGACGCGGGTGCTGCTGAGCCTGGCCACCATCTACGCCCAGCTGGCGGCTTTCGGCTTTGCCAGCGCGGGCATCCGCTTCTTCCCTTATTTCCGCAACCGCGAAGCTGGCCACCAGGGCTTTCTGCCGCTGCTGCTGGGGCTGCCCATGCTCGGCTTCGCCGTGATTTCGCTGGCCTACTGGCTGGGCCGCCCGCTAATTTTGGCCGCCTACGACGCCGACGCGGCCCTGCTCGGGCCCTACTACGGCTGGTGCGCCCTGCTGGCCCTGTTTACCCTGCTCTACTCCCTGCAGGACGCTTACCTGAAGGGCCTCTACCACACCGCGTTTTCCTCGTTTCTGCAGGAAGTGCTGCTGCGCGTGCTCATTGCCGGCGTCACGCTGGCCTTCGGGCTAGGCTACCTCACGTTTCACCAGTTCGTGCTGGCCTACATCGGCGTCAACAGCGCGCTGACCTTGCTGCTGACCGGCTACCTGGCCTACATCGGCGAGCTGCACCTGCGGCCCACCCGGGCGGCCCTGCGGGTGCGGCCGGTGCGCGAGTTGCTCAGCTTCGGGGCCTTTGCGCTGCTCTCCAATATTTCCGGCACCGTCATCAGCTCCATCGACGCCTTGATGGTGGGCTCCAAGGTGAATCTGAAGGCGGCCGGCGTCTACACCACGGCCTTTTTTATCAGCACGGCGCTGACCATTCCGTTCCGCTCGCTCTACAAGATTGCCTTTCCGCTGCTGGCCGATTACTGGAAGGAGCAGGACATGGCCCGCATGGCCGATTTCTACCGCCGTACCACCCGCCTCAACACCGTGCTGGGCTGCTACCTGGCCCTGGGCATCGGCCTGAACCTGGACTTTATCTACTCGCTGATGAAGCCCGAGTACGCCGCCGGCACCACCATCGTCTGGATTCTGCTGGCCGGCCGCCTCCTGGACGGCATCACCGGCGTCAACGGGCTCATCGTCGTCACCTCCCCGCGCTACCGCTTCGATCTGGTGTTCAACGTGGCCCTGGCTGCGGGTACCGTGGGGCTGAACCTGCTGCTGATTCCGCCGCTGGGCATGGTGGGCGCGGCCTGGGCGGCGCTGCTGGCCCTTACCAGCATCAACGTGGCCCGCACCTGGTTTGTGTGGCACGCCTACCGACTGCAGCCCTTCGACGGGCGCATTCCGCTGATCCTGGGCGTGGCCGCCGCCGCCGCGCTGGCCGGCTGGCTGGTGCCGGCGCTGCACTCGTTCTTCGTGACGATGGTGCTGCGCTCCGCCGCCCTGACGCTGGTGTACGCCGTCGGTCTGCTGCTCACCCGGGCCGTACCGGAAGTGCAGCCGCTGCTGCAGAAACTCCGCGCCCGCTTGCGCTGATTTCGGACTGAAAAGCCAAACACTGGACGCAGTCATCCAATGCTATGGCACGAGCCGCCAACCCTTGGCCGCAGTCCTTCAAGCCTGCGCCCCAATCGTCCAAGGCTTGGTCGCAGCCAGCCAAGCCTCTGCCTCGACCATCAAAGCCTTGGGCGCAGCCAGCCAAGCCTACGTTCCGATGCTCCAAAGCTTCGCCTCAACCCTCCAAGGCTCGGACGCAGTCGTTCAAGCCTTGGTCACGATCTTCCAAAGCGAAGTCCCGGTCGTCCAGCCCTCGGTTTCGGTTGTTCACGGCCGCACGGCAGGCACAGCGGGCCGGCTCAGTCCTCGGCTGGCCAGTGAGAAGCCGCCACCTCCAGGGCGTCCGGCTGGCCGGCGGCGGTTAGTCGATGCAGGTACCAGATGCCGGCGGCGGCTACCAGCGCTCCGGCCCCGATGCTGGCCAAATCCCCGGCCGAGGTTTGAGCCCAGGACGTCGCCTGGCCGTACGGCTGCCGGGTGAAGTACATGCCGGCCCAGGCCGCCGTGTTCACCGTGGCGTGCGACAGCACGCAGACGCGCACCGACCGGGTGCGGGTATACAGCCAGCCCTGAAACAGCCCTAGGCAAAAAGCCATCAGGCTTTGGGCGGGGTTGAAGTGAATGATGCCAAACAGCAGGCTGCTCTGCAGAATGGCGCGCGTCGGGCCGTAGTTGCGCGCCAGGCCCGGCAGCAGCAGCCCCCGAAACAGCCACTCTTCAATGACGGGCGCCGCCACGCAGATCAGCCCGAAGCTCAACGCCGGGTTCAGCATGAGCTGGTTGAACGCCGCATCCACGCCCCAGTGCGGCAGCCGCAGCCACTGCAGCGCCGACACGGCCAGGGCCACGCCGTAGGTGGTGAGTACCACCACGGCGCCCAGCACCGGACCATCGAAGCGGCCCCGCCAGCGCACGGGCTGAGCACGCCCTCCCGCCTGCGCCACCAGCCAAAACACCAGCCCCAGCTGCGCCAACTCGCCGAGCAGCATGGTCGGGCCGGTGCGCGTCGATTTGGGCAGCCACAGCAGGAAGCCCCCGGCCACAATGCCCGTCAACAGCATGGTGAGCAGGTACCAGCCCAGCACGCCCCAGCTTTCGGCGTAAGTCGGGTAGGCCGGCGGTGGCACGGCGGCCCGCTCAGCCGCTGCGGCTTCAATAAGTTCAGTCGGGGAAGCTTCGGCTTCGGAATAGGTAGGCTCCATTACGTGACGCGGATACCCTGCAAAATAGCCATTCTGCCCGGGCTAAAAACGACGCCGCCGCGTGTGGTCTGCTACCAGCCGGCCAGCCTACGCCACCTGGTTGCCTACCGGTTCCACCGTCGCATCCACCCCGATGCCCCGGCCCAGCTTGCTGTGCTTCTTGCCGTAGCCGAAGTAAATCACCAGGCCAATGGCCAGCCACACGAACAGGCGAATCCAGGTATCCAGGGGCAAACTCAGCATCATCACCAGGCAGGTGACGATGCCCAGGATGGGCACCAGCGGCACCCAGGGCGTGCGGAAGGCACGCGGGGCGTCGGGCTCCCGCTTGCGCATGATGAGCACGCCCACGCACACCATCACGAAGGCCAGCAGGGTGCCGATGCTGCACATCTCGCCCACCACCTGAATGGGCACCAGCCCCGCGAACAGGCTGATAAACGCGCCCAGCAGCAGGTTGGACTTGTGGGGCGTCTGAAAGCGCGGGTGAATTTCGGCGAAGACCCGCGGCAGCAGCCCGTCCCGGCTCATGGAGAAGAACACCCGGCTCTGGCCCAGCAAGTCGACCAGGATAACCGACGTATAGCCGATCAGAATGGCCCCGATAATGGCCGTTGACAGCCAGCCGTAAGGCGTCTTTTCGATGGCCACGGCCACCGGCGCGGCGCTGTTCTTGAACTCGGTGTAATGCGCCAGCCCCGTCATCACGTAGCCGAACACCACGAACAAAACCGTGCACACCACCAGCGAGCCAATGATGCCGATAGGCATGTTGCGCTGCGGATTTTTGGCCTCCTGCGCCATCGTGGCCACGATGTCGAAGCCGATGAACACGAAGAACACCACGCCCGCCCCGCGCAGAATGCCGCTCCAGCCAAACTCGCCGAATTTGCCGGTATTCTCGGGGATGTAGGGGTGGTAGTTGGCCGGATCGATGTAGCGCCAGCCCAGCCCGATGAACACCAGCACCACCGCCACCTTCAGGGCCACCACCACGGCGTTGAACCAGGCCGAGCCCTGCGTGCCGCGCACGATGATGGCCGTAATGGCCAGCACCACCAGCACCGCCGGTAGGTTCACCCAGCCGTGCACCACCGCGCCATCAGCCAGCTGCGCCGTTTCCCAGGGCGACATCACCAGCTGCGGCGGCAGGTGCAAGCCGTATTTAGCGAGGAACTTCACCAGGTACTGCGACCAGCTGATGGCCACCGTAGCCGCGCCCACCGAATATTCCAGCACCAAATCCCAGCCGATAATCCAGGCAAACAGCTCCCCCATCGTGGCGTAGGAGTAGGTGTAGGCCGAGCCGGCCACCGGTACCATGGAGGCAAATTCGGCGTAGCACAGGGCCGAAAACGCGCAGCCGATGGCCGCCACGATAAAGGAGAGCGTAACGGCCGGGCCGGTGTGGTTGGCGGCGGCAATGCCGGTGAGCGAAAACAGCCCCGCCCCGATGATGACACCCACGCCAATGGCAATGAGGTTGAGCGGGCCCAGGCTGCGCTTGAGCGTGTGCGAGCCGCTTTCCGCGGCTTCCAGCCGCAGCAGCTCCAAGGATTTTTTGAGCATAACACAAGGGCGGCGCCCGCCGCGGCGGACACCCGAAAACACCCGCGCATCCGCAGCGCGGCCTTCCTCCGACGCACCGGCGCGCAAAGCAGCCAGCCCGCATCGGCGGAAATCAGAAATAGAGAAAGGATGAAAAGGGCGGCCCGGGCGGCGCTTAGCGGCGGCTACGGGCGGCAATCAGCCGGCGACTCAGCCGACGGGAGCTTCAGCAACAACAGCAACAATGCGGCGCGGCGGCGGCAAAGCGGTTGGCAAACGAAGCGAAAAACGGGTGCGAAAAGCCCACGGCAACTTGTTTTTATATGGTCAGGACTTGGCACCGTTCGGGACGTTCCCGGGGGTTGCCGGCGCTTCACGGAGCCTGTCTCTCCACGCCTCTGTATAAAAACAATCCTTCAGCAGTAAAGAATTGGTGCCGCAAAGGTAGCCCCGGCGGCGCCCACTGTGCAAGCCCACGCCACCCGCAAACGCCGGCAGCCCGGCGCAGCGGCGGCCGCACGGCCTCCACCCCACCGGGCTGCACAAGTAAGTTTGGTTTCCTAGCTCAGAAAACGCGCGGCTAGTAATTGTACGACACGCCCGCCGACACGCCCGTCGACTGGCCCACGTTGCGGCCGGCCAGGTACTGGCTGGCGCCCAGAATGATGCCGACGCCCTTGCTCAGCGGCTTGTAGAGGCTCACGCCCACGCGGGTGTAGTTGACGCGGGTGGCGGTGAACAGCCCCGTGAAGCCGGGCTGCAGAATGTCGGTGCCCTTGCTGCTCGACTGCTGGTACGACACCCAGGCTTCGCCGTAGAGCTTCAGGCCGGCGTAGCCCACCTTGCCGTCGGCCACGAAGGCGTCGGGCACCGGGTTGGTGCGGGCGCTGTAGCCGGCCTGCCCCGTCACGAACACGCCCGAGGGCGTGCGCAGGTGCGCCACGCCCACCGTGGTGTACTTGGTGGCCCGGTTGCCGATGGCAATGATGTAGCCCAGATCGGCCTTGCTCTGGTAGCTGCTGGCGGGCGTACTCACGCCCACCGCGCCCAGCAGGTCGAGCTGGCTGTTGCCGACCGGCGCCGAATACGCCTTGAACTTCACGAAGGCCGAGAAGTCCTGCAAGCCGCTGCGGGTGTTGGTGTAGGTCGAACCCAGGGCGTCGAGCACCGTCTTGTTGGCCCGCCCCGTCGACTGGATAAACGGCAGACTCACCACGGCCTCGATCTTGTCGGTGAGGCCGTAGTTGGCAAACAGGCTCACCGAGGACACGCGCACTTCCCGGTAAATCGGCACGGCGTCGACTTTCTCGGGCACCAGAAACACGTTGCGGTAGCGCTCGGCCGTGCCGGTGAAAACCACCGAGCCGTGGCTTTTGCCGGCCATGAATCCGGTAATCAGACTTTGGGCCTGACCGGCCGTGGCAAGGCACAGCAGCGCGGCTCCGGTCAGGACGATGCGGCGGTAAGAGTGTGGCATAGAGGAGCAGGAAGTGGTGGAGGAAAGGGCGCTTCAGCGAGCAAGTCGGGCCGTTGAGAGGGCAGTTTCCGGTGCTTACCTAATTGAGGCGCGCTAGCTACGGGAACAAGATTACCTTCGGATTCCCATAGCGGGAGAAAAATTTGTTGAACGGGTAAATCCGCTCGCCCAACGCCCCCCGTTTGTAGTCGGCTTCGCCGTCAATCCGCCCAAATCACCTCCTCCGCCATGCCCACACCCCTACGCCTGTTTCTTCCCATCCTGGGAATAACCGCCGCTTCCCTGCTCGGCGGCTGCAACAAAAACACCGAAACGAACCCGTCGATTGCCGGCATTGCCGTGGCCAACGACGACTTCAGCGTGCTCGAAGACGCGGCTGTGCGCGGCGGGGTGGTGGGCATTCTGTCGAACCGAAACCCCGACCCGGCGTCCCAGGGCAACTACACCGTGTTTGCCCCCAACAATGCCGCCTTTGCCCGCCTCGGCCTGCGCAGCGCCCCCGATCTGCTGGCGCTCAACAAGGAATTTCTGACCAACACGCTGTTTTACCACGTGACGGGTGGCACCCTGCCGGGCAGCGCCCTGCAAGCCGGCAGCACCTCTGCTTCAGCACTTCAGGGCCTCACGCGGCGCGTCATCACCCGCGGCGGCAGCACCTACGTCAACGGCTCGCGCATTCTGGCCACCGACGTGCGCGCCTCCAACGGCACGGTCCACGTCATCGACAAAGTGCTGCTGGCCACGGGCGCCAACATCGTGGGCTCGGCCGTGGCCGTAAGCCAGGGCCAGGTGTTCGTGCAGCCCGACCTGACGTTCCTAGTAGAAGCCGTCCTTTACGCCGATCTGGCCGCCACGCTTTCCGGCCCCGGGCCGTTCACCGTGTTTGCCCCCAACGACCAGGCCTTCCGCAACCTGCTGACGACCGAGCGCGTCACGCCCGGCTCGCCCGCCGGCTACGTGCCCGCCGACGTGCGCAAGCTACCCAAAAGCACGGTAGAGGCGGTGCTGCTGCAGCACGCCCTGCCCGGCGCCAAATTCACCCCGGAGCTGCCCGAAAACGCCACGGCGGGCTCGGCTGGCGGCGGCAACGTCACCTTCGGCCCCTTCGTGGACGGCACGCTGACGGTGCGTGCCAACGGCAACAACGGGCAGACGGCCAACATGGTCATTCCCGATATCCAGTGCACCAACGGCGTGGTGCACGTCATCGACCGGGTGCTGATGCCCTAGCCGTTCGGCCACGCTTTGTTCCTCTTCGGCGACGCCCGCCGCTGGTTAGTCGCCCCGGGTGCGGCTGCAGCGGCGGGCTTGGCTACTTTTACGGCATGAAGAAGTTGTTTGCCAGCGGATTCGGCTGGTTGTTGCTCGTAGTACTCTGCCCATTGCTGGCCGCGGCCCAAACCCAGCCGGCCGTGAAAGCCACGCTCGAAGGCGAGTGGAAAGGCCCGCTGACGGTGCCCGGCGGCACTTTGCCGCTGAGCATCACGGTGACGGAGCTGGCCAACGGCACCCGCTTTGCCGTGCTCAGCGTGCCCGCCCAACGCATCAACCGCGCCCTGCTCACCGTCGACCTCAAGGCCGACACCGTCATTTTCGACTCGCAGGAGCTGGGCTGCAGCTACGTGTGCCTGCGCTCGGCCGACGGCCAGCAGCTGCAGGGCCAGTGGCGCCAGCAGGGCTTTGCTCCGTCCAGCCTCACGCTGCAGTTTACCCCGCTGCCGCCCCAGCCTAAGACGTTTAAGTTTCCGCCGCCCTACCGCGTGGAGGACGTGGCCTTCACCAGCGCCCACGACAACACCAAGCTGGCCGGCACGCTCACCGTGCCGCCCGGCGAGGGGCCCTTCCCCGCCGTACTGCTCCTCTCCGACCTCGGCCCCCAGGACCGCGACGCCACCCAGGGCGACTACAAGCTGTTCGGGGCCATGGCCGATTACCTCACCCGCCACGGCGTGGCCGTGCTCCGCCTCGACGATCGGGGCGTGGGCCAGTCGGGCGGCGACTGGCGCAGCGCCACCCCGCTCGATCTGCAGAAGGACGCCCAGGTGGCGCTGAACTTCCTGCGTACCCGCCCCCGCATCGACATTGCCCAGCTGGGCATCATCGGCGTTGGCACGGGGGCCAACGTGGCGCTGGAAGTGGCGGCCCAGCCGCTGGGGCCGGCCTTTGTGGTGTCGCTGGCCGGGGCGGGCACGCCCGGCTACGAGGTAATGGCGCAGCGCCCCGCGCTGGGCTTCCTGAAAGCCGGTGAAGCCGATACGGCCCAGGAAAACGCTGCCCGCCGCCGCCTGCGCCAGCAGCAGACCACGGCTGAGAAAGTGGCCGAGCTGCGCGCCAAAGGGGCCAACTCGGCCCAGATCGACACCTACGTGGGCCAGCAGCAGATGCGCCAGCGCGCCGCCGACAAAAAACAGCTCGACGGCCGCTACAAGCGCCAGCGCCCGATGATGGAAATCGTGCGCCACACCGCCGACAACGGCCAGGCCCAGGCCATCGTGCTGAACATGCTGCGCCAGCAGCAGCCCGACCTACCCGTCGCCGACGCCCAGGCCCTGGCGGCGGAAATGACCGCGCCCTGGTACCGCGCCTACCTCAACTACACGCCCACCGCCAACTTCGGGCAGCTGCGCGCCGCCATGCTCCTGCTCCACGGCACCGACGACCAGCAGCTGCAGCCCAGCAACCTCAACGCGCTGGAAAAGGCCCTGAAAGACAACAAACGCGCCCAGTTCCGCCGCCTCGAGGGCTTCAACCACACCTTCCAGGCCCCGCCGCAGGAGTGGCCGCTCATCAACGGCCAGCAGCAGCCCGTCGTGTCGCAGCAGGTGCAGCTGCTGATCCTGGAGTGGATTCGCAAGCAGGTGAAGGGCTAGGCTGAAAAGCAGCGGTGCCAGCCAGCCGACCACGACAACACCAGCCGTCATTGCGAGCAACGCGAAGCAATCTTTCCCCTCGCGGCCCAACGGCCCAACTGGCAGAAGCCCAAAACAACGCCGCCCGAAACCTACTATCTGCAGGTTCGGGCGGCGCTGTTTCGGTTGGTGCGTGCTGTGGCGGCGGTGCTACTAGAGGAAGGATTGCTTCGGCTACGCCTCGCAATGACGGCCGGCGTGGCCGTTGGCTAAGCTATTCTGGCTTGCCTTCCGCCGCTTCCGCCTCAAAATACCGCATCCGGTAGCAGTTCATGGCCGTTTCGCCGAGCTGCTCCAGCAGGCGGTAGTTGGCCACTGCCCCCACGGCCGCGCCGATGAACGGTATCAGCTGGGCCAGCTTGGCCAGGTCGATGTAGTCGCGGTACTCCTGCTGGAAGGTGCGCCAGTCGAAGTCGGCGGCGTCGGGCGGGAGGCTTTGGCGGTACTCTTCCCAGTGGGCCAGGCGCTGGTAGGTGGCGTTGCGGGTGTGCTGGCTGCTGAAAGCCAGCTGAAACACGTGCAGCAGGTATAGCCGCTCGGTGTAATCCTTCACGTCGTAGCCGTAGAGCGCGGCCACGTCGAAGAGCAGCTTGAGCTTGATGCCCAGCAGCAGCGGAAAATCCGTCAGCCCGACGAAGAAGCCGGCCGCGCCGGTGGCGGCGCCCTCCACCACGGCCACGTGCCGGTAGCGGCGGATGCGCTGGCGCACCACCGTCTCCCGCTCGGCCAGGGTGCCCTCGGTCAGCGGACGGCGCGTGAGGTGGGTGGAGCCGAACAGCACCCCGCGCACCATCTGCTTGATGGTGGCGGTTATGGCCTGATGCAGCTTCTCGGGCAGCAGGGCGTTCAGGCGCGTCTGCACCGTGCGGGTGAGGCGGTCGAGCGGGCCGGGCGCGGCCTGCATCTTCTGCTGCCAGCGGTGCAGTTCGGTGTAAGCGTGTTGGTCGGTGGGGCTCATTTTCAAGTTGGGGTATCCGGTGACGGCCAATAATGATTATTCCCTCAGTGCAGATTGACGTCGGCTGGCGGCAGGACCAGATGCTTTACCCGCAGGGAATCCAGGCGGTACCAGGCCGCTACGGCCTTATTCAGGTCGCTTGCGGCCTGCGTATCCAGCGTTTCGCCCAGAATCAGTACTTGCTGCGGCCTGATGTTTCGGATGGGTTCGACGACTAGGCGGCGCACGCCCTGCCGCCGCGCGGCGAGGATGGCGGCGTGCCGGTCCTGGTGCTGCTGCTGCCAGGCGCGGGCATTTTCGCGCAGTTCCTGCCAAGCCGCCCGCTCGGTGCCGCCGCCCATGATCAAGGTCACATACACTGCGGTGGGCCACCGGAGGCGACGTAAAAGTGGTTGCCAGATTCTCGGGCCGGACGTGGGCACGGCGGCCCATAGTGCCAGCAGCCAGCCGATCAGCACCCAGAAGTACAGAAAGTTCTGGGTGCGCGCGGCCGGGTAGCCCGACCAGGTTCGACCCAGCAGCAGTAGCAGCAGCAGCAGTCCGAGCAGCAGGAAGCTCAGACTACGGCCCAGCGGCATGGCCAGACCGGCCGGCCGCAGGTGCCGGTAGCGGTGGCCCACTCCAGACAGGAGCAGGGGCAGCACAGCCAGAGCCGTAGCCAGCCGCGGCTCGCTAAGCAGGGTATAGCTATGCGTGAGGCCGCGCCAGGCAATGCGTAGCAGGCCCGGCGAAGCGGCTTTGCCCTCGTAGACCATGCGGGCAACGTTGCCGGGCGCCAGCAGCGCCACGCTGCCGGCCAGCACCGCTACGCCCAGCAGAACCGCCCAGTAGCGCAGCGCCCGACGCAGGCCCTGCCGATAACAAACTGCGCAGCCCCCCGCCAGCACCCAGCCCAGCAGCAACAGGGCCAGTTCGTTGGCCCCGGCAATGGCCAATACGCATCCCACAGCCAGCCCGTACCAGGCTACGCGCCCAAAACCGGACCGGGCCCGCAAGGCCTGCAGCACCGCAATCGGCAACAGCAAGAGTAGGATGGCCGCCAGCTGGTAGACCACCACGCTGGCAAACCAGTAAAACGCCGAATTTGGACTTGGGTAGATATAGAGCTGGGCCAGCAGCAACAGCGCCGACCAGCCCGCGGCGCCCGGCCATGCCAGTTGTTGCCGGGTGAGCACGCGCAAGGCAAACGCCTGTACCCACCAGGTAGCGGCAAACACCAGCAGGGAAAAAGCCGGCAGCCCCCCGAGCCAGCCGTAGGTGAGCGGGTTCAGTGCCGTCAGCATCCACAGCGAGAAGTAGCGGCCGCTCCACGTAACGTACAGCTGCTTCAGGGCCGGCCAAGCACCCAGGTCGCGGGCCAGTGCGGCGTTGCCGTAGTCGTCCCAGTACGGAACGTTGAAGTAGCACAGCGCCAAGAAGGGCAACAGCAGGAGCACCAACAGCCCCCCCAGCAGCACCGGGCGACTGGCCAGCAGGCGGCGGCGCAACTTCCAGCTCGAAAGTATCTGTACTCTTTCGCGACGCGAATTGGGCATGTGCACCAGGGCAAGAGGTTAGGTGTAGCGGGGCTTCAGACCATAAATCCGCTCAATAATCTCCACCACCTTCAGCCCTTCCAAGGCGTTGGTCGTGGCGTAGCTGCGGCGCTGCACCGTGTCCACTACGTTTTCGATGACCTGCACGTGGTTGGCCGCCGAGCCCTGGTAAGGGCCGTAGTTATTGGCCGGGTTGGTGGGCGGCAGCGCGGGCATCACGTAATCCTGCACGTGGCAGTACTCCACTTTGTCCATGTACTGCCCGCCGAGGCGCAGGCTGCCGTGCTCGGCCACCACCGTCAGGGAGCTTTCCAGATTCCGGTCCCACACGGCGGTGCTGTACTGCAGGGTGCCCGAGCCGCCGCGCACCAGGTCGAACGTCACCAGCCCGCTGTCCTCAAATTCGGTGAGCTGCTGGTGGTTGAAGTCGCGGAAGCGGGCCGTGATGTTGTGGATGTCGCCGAACACCCAGTAGAGCAGATCGATGAAGTGGCTGAACTGGGTGAATAGCGTGCCGCCATCCTGCTCGCGGGTGCCGTGCCAGCTGCCGGGGCGGTAGTAGCGGGCGTCGCGGTTCCAGAAGCAGTTGAGCTGCACCAGGTAGATTTGGCCTAGGCGGCCCTCGTCGACCACCTGCTTCAGCCAGGCGGCGGGCGGCGAGTAGCGGTTCTGCATCACTCCGAACACCAGCCGGCCGGTTTGCAGGGCCGTGTGCACGAGGTCTTCGGCGTCGGCTTTGCGCAGGGCAATGGGCTTTTCGACCACCGCGTGCAGCCCCGCGCGCAGCCCCCGGATGGCCTGCGGGGCGTGCAGGTAATTCGGCGTGGCCACCGTCAGCACGTCGGCCTGGGGGCCGTGGGCGAGGTAATCGTCGAGGGAGGCGAAGAAGGGCACGCCCGGAAACTCGGCTTCGAGGCCCGGGCGCAGCGCCTCGTTGGTATCGATGAGGGCCGTGAGCGTGGCGCCGGGGTGGCGGGCCACCAGCGAGGCATGGCGCCGGCCGATGTGGCCCACGCCGCAGATAACAAAGCGGACCGGCGCCGCAGCAGCAGAAATAGAGTCGGAGGACAGCACGCCGCAAGCTCCGAAAAAAGCGCCGGATGCAATGACGACGCCCTGGCGCAAGTGCTTCGACGGGAGCCGCAGCGTGTACGAACCGATTCAGATTTCTGAAAAGAGTCGTACAACCGCTGCGGCATTCTTGTACGAGTGTTTTCAAAAAGGCTCACTTACTCGTACAACCCCACGCTGCAAAGCTGGTCCAGGTAAAAGCGCCGCCGCTCCTTCGTCGGAAGAAGCAGCGGCGCTTAACAGGTGGCGGAAGGCCCGCCGGCAACTCCTGCGCGGCACGGCTTCAGAGTGGCTCGTTGGTTGCTCGCATTGGCGGGCCGGGTTGCGGCTACAGCAGGCGCTTCAGCTCCTCGAAGTTGCTGTTGCTTACCGATCGGCCGGTGCAGCCCAGGGAGCGGGCGTTGTTCTGGATGGCCTGAATGCGGGAGCCGGGGTTGGGGTGGGTGCTCAGAAACTCCGGCGGGTTGGCGCTGCCCTGCTTTTCGGCCTTGATGAAGAAGCCGGCGGCCCCGTCACAGGCGTAGTAGCGGGTGCCGTTGAGGTACACCGTGGAGTACTTATCGGCTTCCTGCTCGAAGGTGCGGCTGAATTTCAACGTGCCCAGCCCGGCCAAGCCGCCGGCAATTTGGGCGACTAACCCTTGGTTTTTGCCCAGAATCATGCTGGCCAGAATGCCCACCCCGTACTGGCGCTGCAGCAGCTGGGTGCTGTGCCGCCGGTCGGCGTGGGCAATTTCGTGGCCGAGCACGCCCGCCAGCTGGCTTTCGTTGTCGAGGAACTTCACCAGGCCGGTAAACACGTAGATATGCCCGCCGGGCGTGGCAAAGGCGTTCTGGGTGGCGTCGTCCTTGATGAGCTTCACGTCCCAGGGAAACTTCGTGCGGTACTTCAGGTTGCCGTTGTCGAGCACGCGGTTTACCACGCCGTCGAGCAGCTGGTAGGCGCGGGCGTTGCTGCCGCGGGCCATCAACTGGCCCTTGGCCTGGTACATCGAGTCGGTCTGGTGGGCTACCTGGGCGCCCAGCGCTACATCCTGGTCGACGGAGAAAATATTGAAGCCCTGGGCCGGAGCGGCGGGCTTGGCTGCGGGCTGGTGTACGGCGGCGGCCGTCAGCCCGGCTACGGCCAGGGCGGAGGCGGCAAGGGTGTGCAGGGAACGGTTCATGGTCGGTTGAGAATCAATGGTGGCTTGTACGGCCGCCTAGAAAAAACGGTGCCAGCGCCGTTATGAGGTGGTGAATTGGTGAAATAGTGAGTTTCGCGTCAACGACACTCACCAGCTCACCATTCGCACCGCCGCCGCCACGTAAGCCACCTGCTCCGGCGTCAGCCCGGGGTGAATGGGCAGCGACAACACCGTGCGGCACAGCTGCTCGGCCACCGGAAACCGCCCTTCGCCGTAGCCCAGGTACGCGTAGGCCGGCTGCCGGTGCACCGGCACCGGGTAATACACCACCGAGGGCACGCCGTGGTGCTGCAGGTGCTGCTGCAGCGCGTCGCGCCGGGCTTCGGAGTGGAGCGTGAGGGTGTATTGGTGGAAGACGTGGCTGCTGCCGGCCTGCCGCTGCGGCGTGCGCAGACCGGGCACATCGGCCAGCAGGGCGTCGTACTGGGCGGCCACGCGCTGGCGGGCGGCCGTCCAGTCGGCCAGGTGGCGCAGCTTCACCCGCAGCAAAGCGGCCTGCAGGGTGTCGAGGCGGGAATTCAAGCCCAGGCGCTGGTGCACGTACTTGCGGCCGCGGGCCTGGCCGTGGTTGGCCAGCTCGTAGAGCAGGGTGGCGCGGGCCTCGTCGCGGGTGAGCAGGGCGCCGCCGTCGCCGAGGCAGCCCAGGTTTTTGGAGGGGAAAAACGACGTGGTGCCCACCTCCCCTACCGTGCCGGCGTGGGCCACAGCGCCATCGGGCATCTGCCAGGTGGCGCCGATGGCCTGGGCGTTGTCTTCGATCAAGGCCAGGCCGTGCCGGTCGGCCAGGGCGCGCAGTGCCGTCAGGTCGGCGCACTGCCCGTAGAGGTGTACGCAGAGAATGGCACGGGTGCGCGGCGTGATGGCGGCTTCGGCGGCGGCCGGGTCGAGGTTGAAGGTGCCGGGGTCGACGTCGGCGGGCACGGGGCGCAGGCCCAGGATGGCGGCGGCTTCGGCGGTGGCCACGTAGGTGAAAGCCGGCACGATGACCTCGTCGCCGGGCTGCAGGGCGAGGCTCATCAGGGCCAGCTGCAGGGCATCGGTGCCGTTGGCGCAGGGCACCACGCGGGCCCCGCCGAGGTAGCGGCCCAGCTCGTCGGCGAACAGCTGCACGTCGGCGCCCTGGATGAAAGCGCCCTCCTGCATCACGCGCCGCAGGGCCGCGTCAAGCTCGGGTTGAATGGCGGCGTGCTGGGCGGGCAGATCGAGCAGGCGGATGGGCGCGGGCGGGGCGGCGGGCAGCGGAGCAGGCAAAGCGGCAGATCGAAACGAAACCGCGCCACGCGGCGCGGGGCGCTAAAGATAGGCGACGCCGGCCGCTGCTGGCCCGAAAATCCGCCCGGGCTGATCCTTTCGCGGGCTGTATGCGTAACCTGCTATGTTGAGGCTGCGTTAATGCGGCCCAAACGCCCGCTGCCGCAACGCGGGCCCTTCCCCACCGTAACCTAGCTACGACCATGTTTAAGAAGACCCTGACCATCCACGCCCTCGCCCTGCTGCTGCTCGGTGGCGGCGTGGCTTTCACCAGCACCAGCTGCAACCGCGCCGACCGCCAGGAGGCCGCCGCCGAAACCGACCAGGCCTACGACGACTTTAAAACCTTCGTGGCCAACACCGAAACCAACGCCGAAGCCGTGGGCAACAAAACCCAGGCCGAGTGGGACGAGGAAACCAAGCAGCTCAAGGACGAATACGACGCCAAAGTGGCTGCCGCCGAAGCCGATATGGGCAACTGGGACGAGGCCCGCAAGCAGGAGTATGAGCAGCTCAAAACCCGCTACACCACCGCCTACGACAAGCGCGCCGCCGCCTACACGGCCAGCATGAGCGCCGGCGGGGCTTCGGCCAGCGCGGCCATGCCCACCAAGCCCGGCAAGTACTACACGCCGATGAACCCGGCCGCTCAGATTACGGCTGCCAACGCCCGCCAGACCTACGAGTCGTTTGTCAACAACGTCAAGCAAAACGGTGGCCAGTACGACATCGACGACTGGCGCTACGTGAATGCCGAATGGCGGGCCCTGGACGAGGCCTACGACAAAGTCAAAGGCGACATTCCGGCCAAGGACCTGGCTGAAATTCAGAAAGAGAAACTGAAGTACGCGGGCATCAAATCGGCCAATAAGACGGCCGTACGAGCCGAGCAAGCCGTTACCGACGTGAAAGGCGAGGCCCAGCAAGCCGAGGTAGACACCCGCGACGAGCGTAGCAAAGTCGGCCAGGCCGCTTCGAACACCGCCCAGGACGTGAAGCAGGCCGGCAAGGACGTAGGCCACGGCATCGGCCACGTCGCCAAGAAAGTCGGCGAGAAAACCAAGGAAGGCTACAAGGAAGTGAAGTCGGAAGTCAAAAACACCGACAACGACTAAGGACCACGGATTCGACGGATTTATCCGGATTCCACGGATTTTGTGGACGATTGTCGTCGAGTGAAGCGGCCCCTTCGGTTTTCCGAAGGGGCCGCTTTTCATTCCTCGCTGCACTCGGAATGAGCCCCGAAATGCCCGATTACGTCAATTCCTGCAGCAGCCACAGCAGCTTCAGCAGGTCGAAGGCGCGCAGGTTGGGCTTGGCTCCCAGTACTTGCCGGCGCAGGCGCGGCTCCAGCAGCTGCAGGGTGCGGCGGGCAGCAGTGGCCAGGCCCAGGCGGCCCAGCCGCAGCGCCATCGTCAGCAGCCGGGAGTCGGTGCCGAGGCCCTCGGCGCGGTACAGGGCGGCTAGGTTGCGCACCGCGTCGCGGGACTTGCGCAGAAACGCCTCGGCGGGTTCCAGGCCGTCGTGCAGCACGGGGTTGTCGAGGTGCAGCACCGGCACGCCCGCTTCGCGCAGGTGCCAGCCGAATTTGGTGTCCTCGTGGCCATAGCGGGTCAGTTCTTCATCGAGGCCGAACTGACGAAACACCGCAGCTTGAATCAGCAGGTTGTTGACCGTGAGCTGGGCGTAGGGCAGCTGCTGCCGCAGGGTGGCGGGGCGCTGCTCGCGCTGCCGGCCGTAGTGCCAGCGCAGGCGCAGGGCCGCGTCGGCAGGCGGAGTGGCGGGGTAGCAGGTGCCGCCCACGAGCACCGGTGCTTGGGCACTGGCAGCGGCGTAGCGGGCCAGAAACTGCGCGTCGGGCAGCGAGGAGTCGTTGTCGAGCAGCAGCAGCCAGGGGTATTGCGCCCGCGCCACCAGCTGGTTGCGAATGGCGGCGCGGCCCACGTTGCGCGGCAGCTCCTCGTACTGCACTCCCGGCAGCTCGGCCAGCAGCCGGTTTCGCTGCCGAAATTCCGGGGCCGAGCCGTCGTCGAGCAGCAGGATTTCGGCGGGGCCGGGCCAGTCGGGCAGCTGGGCCAGCAGGGCGCGCACCAGGCCTTCCACGGGCCAGTTGTACACCGGAATCAGCACCGAAAGCCCTGCGGGTTTCAATTAAAAATTCAGAATTAAAAATTAAAAATCAGCCGTTCGACCTGGCAGCCCAATGGCTATTTGCGACTCGTGGAAAAGTCGAGTCAGGCAGTTTAGCCCTCCCAATTCTTAATTCTTAATTCTTCATTATTAATTACCGATACCTGCCCGTCGGCGCAGCGGAATACGCGCTTGGGGTAGCGGTGAATCAGGTCGTAGTTGTGGGTGGCCATGAGCACGGCCGTGCCCGCGTTGTTGATTTCCAGAAACAGGCGCATGATGCCGTCGGTCACGTCCGGGTCGAGGTTGCCGGTGGGCTCGTCGGCCAGCAGCAGCACCGGCTCGTTGAGCAGGGCGCGGGCAATGACCACGCGCTGCTGCTCGCCGCCCGAGAGTTGGTGCGGCATTTTGGTGCCCACGCTGCTCAGGCCCACGCGCATGAGCACGTCCTGCACGCGCTGCTTCATCTTGGCGCGGTCCTGCCAGCCGGTGGCCTGCAGTACGAACAGCAGGTTCTGGGCCACGCTCCGGTCGTAGAGCAGCTGAAAATCCTGGAATACGATGCCCAGCTTGCGACGCAGGTAGGGCACTTTGGCCACAGCCAGCTTCTGCAGGGGGTAGCCCACCACCGTGCCCATGCCCTCGGGCAGCGGCAAATCGGCATAGAGCGTCTTCAGCAACGAGGTTTTGCCCGAGCCGGTGCGGCCTACCAGGTAGGCAAACTCGCCCTTGGCCACCGTCAATGACACATGCTGCAGCACCGTGTGAAAGTCCTGCATGATGCGCGCGTCGCGCAGCTCGATAACGGCGGGGGAAGATTCCATGCGGGGTCTTACGGGCGAAACAGTGGGGACCGGGCGCTAAAATAAGTATCCTGGGCGCCCGGCGCACGGCCCGACACCCAGGATACCTAAAAACCAGTCGGCTTAAATGGCCAGCGGCTGCAGCTTGCCGAACTCCAGCTGCTCGATAACGGCGGCCAGCTCGGCTTCCTTGCCCTCCAGCCCGTAGCGGTGCAAATCCTTCAGCGGGCGGTCGGCGCGGAAGTAGGCAATGAGCACGAAGTCACTGTCGCGGAGCTGGATGTAGTCCGGAATCTTCGCCTTGCCTTTGACTTTGATGATGTACACCGGGGTAGGAATTATGAATTATGAATGCTGAATTCTGAATTGAAGCCGCTAAACCGGTCCAAAACAGAATTCATAATTCATAATTCAACATTCATAATTCATTTAGCCGTTGACCTTTTTGTGGTCGGCCAGGAAGGTGGCCAGGCCTTTGTCGGTCAGGGGGTGGTTCAGCAGGCCGGTGATGACGCTGAGCGGGCAGGTCACCACGTCGGCGCCCACTTCGGCGCACTGAATCAGGTGCGGCACGTGGCGCAGCGAGGCGGCCAGCACCTGCGTGGGGTAGCCGTAGTTGCCGAAAATCTGCACGATCTGCTCGATGAGCTGAATGCCGTCGTGGCCGATGTCGTCGAGACGGCCGACGAAGGGCGACACGTAGGTGGCGCCGGCTTTGGCGGCCAGCAGAGCCTGCCCGGCCGTGAAAATCAGCGTGCAGTTGGTTTTGATGCCTTTCTCCGAGAAGTACTTGATGGCCTTCACGCCGTCGCGGATCATGGGCACTTTCACCACGATGTTGGGGTGCAGCTCGGCCAGCTCCTCGCCTTCGCGGATGATGTCCTCGTAGGTGGTGCCGATAACTTCGGCCGACACGTCGCCGTCCACCAGCTCGCAGATGCGCTTGTAGTGGGCCATCACGTTGTCCACGCCGCCGATGCCTTCCTTGGCCATCAGCGAGGGGTTGGTGGTTACGCCGTCGAGCACACCAAGCTCCACGGCTTCCTGAATGTCCTTCAGGTTGGCGGTGTCAATGAAAAACTTCATCGGGGGAAACGCTTAAAAAAGGAAAATGCTGGCCCAAAGCTAACCACGGATTCACCGGATTTTGCGGATGTCACGGATTTTGTGACCGGCACGGCATCGAAAACGAGGCCGATAGCCGGGCGTCGCGGGGCATCCCGCCGTGGACATGGCCCCACGGACGCGCTAGGGATAGGGCAAAAAAAAAGCGAACCAGTATCGCACCGCTTCAACCGCCTGCCCTTGCTACCTTCCGGTCCTGGGGGAGTTCAGCGGGAGCTGGTCGTACTGATTCGCCGCTGCAAAGATACAACGGCAATTCGGCCCGAAACAAGCTCGGGCATCGAATTGCCGCAAAAAACTGCGTCAGGAGCTTCCCCAGCCCGCCAAACAAGCTGGTTTATAACCACTCCGGGCCGCAAAAAAAACAGCTCAGCGCAGCGGCGCCACGCGCAAAGCCGCCCCAAAGCTGATCTGGGTAGCGAAGTGCCGGAAGGCGTAGCGCTGCCCGTCGAGCTCGATGTCGCGGGCCACGTGCAGCAGGCTGCGCTCGTAGCGGGCGGTGAGCAGCACGCGGCCCAGCTCGTAGCCCACGCCGGCCTGCCAGGCCAGCCCGTTGCGGCGCATGCTGTGGTTGATGCTCTCCACGATGCGCATCGCGTAGCCCTGGTCGAGCCGCTCGTAGCCGGTGGGAATGCGCCGGGCCAGCACCGGGCCGCCCAGCACCAGCAGGCGCCGGGTGAGGCGGTAGCCCACGGGCAGGGCCAGGTTGAGCCGCTGCCAGTCCTGGCTGGTGGAGAGGGCGCTGAAGTCGGCGTTGGGCGGCGTGCCCGGGCCGTTATTGGCGGCCGTATTGGTGACGCGGTGCCAGCTCTGGCTGCGCGAATACGAGGCCTCGGGCTGCACCAACCAGCGGCGGCCGGGGCCGAAGTTGTAGCGCGCCCAGAACCCAATGCGGAAGCCGGGGGCGGGCGTGGTCATGCGCGGCACCACCCGGTACTGGCCCACCGAAAAGGCTGGGCGCTGGTTGGTGACGCGAAACAAATCGTGGCCCATGAGCAGGCCGCCCTGCCAGGCCGAGGGCGCTGGAGCAACAGGCTTGGGTGTTACGGCCGGGGGCGGCGGGGGTACGGCCGCCCCGCCGGGCGGCAGCATATCCAGCGACTGGGCCTGTGCGGCGCCGGTCGTGAGGAGGAGGAGAAGTAAAAGTTTTTGCACGCGGGTAAGAGGAGGGCAGAATTTCGGAACGTGGTGTAAGAAAGCGAATTCCGCATATTCAATGCAAGCCGTTTCCCGCGTTTTCGGCGGCGTGCCCAAATAATCAAGCCGGGTCTTTTTCGCATCCTAATCGGCCCCGCCCGCCCGGGCCCACGCGGGCCGCCGGCGCATTAGCCCGCGCCCCGAGCTTGGATGGCAAGGGTTTGCGGCCCTACCTTTGCCCATGCCTCAACAGATTCTGATCCTTGATTTCGGGTCGCAGTACACCCAGCTGATTGCGCGGCGCATCCGCGAGCTGAACGTGTTCTGCGAAATTCACCCCTTCACGCACGCCCCGGACCTCACTGAGGATATCCGGGGCGTTGTGCTTTCAGGTAGTCCGTGCTCGGTGCGCGACCCGGAGGCACCCAACCCCGACCTCAGCAAGTACCTGGGCCACGTGCCGGTGCTCGGCGTGTGCTACGGGGCGCAGTTGCTAGCCCAGCAGGGCGGCGGCGAAGTGCTGCCGGCCACCATCCGCGAGTACGGCCGCGCCCGGCTGCACCACATCGAGCAAAGCTCCCCGCTGATGCAAGGCCTGAGCCTGGACTCGCAGGTGTGGATGTCGCACGGCGACACGATTAAGACCTTGCCCAAGGGCTACGAGGTCATTGCCAGCACCCCGGAAGTGGAAGTGGCCGCCTACCACATCGAAGGGCAGCCCACCTACGGCATCCAGTTTCACCCCGAAGTCACGCACTCGACGCAGGGCAAGCAGCTGCTGCGCAACTTCGTGGTCGACATCTGCCAGTGCGCCCAGGACTGGACGCCCGAGCACTACGTCGATTCCTCGGTGGTGGCGCTGCAGCGCACCATCGGCCCCGACGACCAGGTGATTCTGGGCCTCTCGGGCGGCGTCGACTCGTCGGTGGCAGCCCTGCTGCTGCACCGGGCCATCGGGCCGCGCCTACACGGCATCTTCGTCAACAACGGGCTGCTGCGCAAAGAGGAGTTTGAGAGCGTGCTTCACTCCTACCAGGGCCTGGGCCTGAACGTGACCGGCGTGGACGCGTCGGAGGAGTTTTACGCCGCGCTCAAGGGCCTCTCCGACCCCGAGCAGAAGCGCAAGGCCATCGGCCGCACCTTCATCGAGGTGTTCGACCGGGAGGCGCACAAAGTAGAGGGCGCCCGGTGGCTGGCCCAGGGCACCATCTACCCCGACGTGATTGAGTCGGTGTCGGTGAAGGGCCCGGCGGTGACTATCAAGAGCCACCACAACGTGGGCGGGCTGCCCGAGCAGATGAACCTGAAGGTGGTGGAGCCGCTGCGCATGCTCTTCAAGGACGAGGTGCGCGAAGTGGGCGAAACCCTCGGGCTGCCCCACCACATCTTGCACCGCCACCCCTTCCCCGGCCCCGGCCTGGGCATCCGCATCCTGGGCGACATCACGCCCGAAAAAGTGCAGCTGTTGCAGGCGGCCGACGCGGTGTTTATCGACGCCCTGCACCAGACCGGCCTCTACGAGAAGGTGTGGCAGGCCGGCGCCATCCTGCTGCCCATTCACAGCGTGGGCGTGATGGGCGACGAGCGGACCTACGAGCAGGTGGTGGCCCTGCGCGCCGTCACCAGCGTCGACGGCATGACGGCCGACTGGGCCCACCTGCCCTACGAGTTCCTGGCCGACGTGTCGAACAAAATCATCAACCAAGTGCGCGGCATCAACCGCGTGGTGTACGACATTTCGTCGAAGCCGCCGGCGACGATTGAGTGGGAATAAACCAAAGTGGTGAAATGGAGAGGTGGTGAACTGGTGAGTTGACGTTCCGACGGCCTCTCATCCTACCATACCTCCGTTAGCGTCAACGGCCCCGGCAACACGTGTTGCCGGGGCCGTTTGCGCATTCACCCCAAATGTCAAACTCACCAGTTCACCATCTCACCATTTCACCTAATGCCCACCGGGTTTTGCACCTCGATTTCGAGGCGCTCCAGCTTGGTGATGGGCACGTACTGGTTGTCGTGGGCCTGCTGGGGGTAGCCGATGCCCGGAAACAGCGTGCCCGACACGGGGCCGCTATTGGCCAGCGGCTGCTGGAAAGCGGGGCCGTTCTGGTGCAGCTGCGAGCCGAAATAGTAGAGCAGCTCGTAGCCCGAGGCGGCAAACACCGAGGGCGGAATATTCTGCTGCTGGGTGTAAAGCTGGCGGAAGCGGCGCACGCCGGGCAGAGCGAGGTCGAGGTACTTGGGCTGCAGGAAGTGAATGTCGCGTCGGTCGAGCTGGCCGAGGCTGATGCTGGGGTTTTCCTGCCAGGAAGCGTAGGTAATCAGCGGCATGGTCAGGCCCTGGGTCTGCATCACGCCCAGCGCGAAGGGTCCGGCCTTGCGGTGGTCGGAGGCCACCACGAGGTGCCCGGCGCTTGTCAAATCGAGCCCGCCGAAGCCGGCGTTGAGGCTTTCTGCGTTGTCGGAATCGATGCGGCGCATGGCCGATACCTTGCCGCCGAGGGCCTCGTAGGTTTTCTTGTAGGCCTCGGCGAAGGCCGCGTCGTCCTTGGTGTCTTCGTAGAACACCACGGCCGGGCGACTATTATTAAAGGTGCGGTAGGCGTATTCGGCGGCCACGCGGCCCTGGGTGGCGGTGCTTGGCTCGTAGAGGTAGTACCAGGCGTTGTCCTGCACCAGGGAGCCGTCCTGCGAGAGGGGATTCACGGCCACAATCTGGTTTTGCTGGGCGTAGCGGGCCAGAATGCGGGCGCCGGTCTTATACACCGGCCCGATAATCAGGTCCATGCCGGCCAGCTCGGGCTGCTGCAGGAGCTGCTTAAGCTGCAGGGTGTCGGCGCCGGTATCGTATGCGTAGAGGTTCACGAAACGGCCCTCGCGCTGCAGCGAGTCCTGGGCCAGCTTCATGCCGGCGTACAGATCGGTGACGAACTGCAGGCGGCGGCGCGTCTCCCAGCTCGGGTCGTCGAACTCGAACGGGAGCAGCACGGCCACGTTGTAGCTGGTCTTTTTCTGGGGCCGGGGGCGTGGGGAGTAGCGGGTGCGGTCGAGGCCGTACTGCTGCACCAGCTGGTCGAGCTGCGGGCGGTCGGCATCGGTGTAGAGGCCGCCGAAGACCAGCTGCTCGGCGTAGGCGCGGGCCAGCACGGTGTCCTGGGGGTAGCGGCGCACCAGGTTTTGCCAGAGGGCTTTGTCGCGCAGGCGGGCCAGGTAGGTGGTTTTCATGGCCGTGCGCGGAGCGCGCAGCTGGGTGGCCGGAATCTGGCCGAGCACCTGCAGGGCGTTATCGGTGTCGCCCTGCTCGAAGGACACCTGTCCCTGCAGGAAGTACGCGTCGGGCAGGCCCGGCCACTGCGGGTACTCGGTGCGCAGCAGGTTGAGCATCTGCTCGGCCTCGGCCCAGCGCCGGGCGCGGCTGGCGGCCACGGCGTAGAGGTAAGCCGCTTCGGGCGCTTTGGCAAACTTAGCCGCGGGCGCCGTGAGCGGCAGCAGCTCCTCCATGGCCAGGTCGTAGCGGGTTTGGTCGATGAGCGTCTTGCCGTTGCGGTAGCGGGTGTTCGGGTCCTGGGAGCCGAGGTTGGCGGGCAGCGGCGGGGCGGGTTTCGGCGCGGGCTTCGGGGCGGCCGGGGCCGTGACGGGCGCGGCGGTAGTGGCTGCTTTGGCCGGGGTGCTGGTGCCAGCGGCGGGCTTGGCAGTGGTGCCGGCGGCCTTGGGCGCGGTGGTGGTCGTGGGCTTGGCGCCGGGGGCGGTGCTGCCGGGCTTCGCGGGCGTTTGCGTGGTTTTGCCGGGCGCCGCCGCGGGCTTCGGGGTGGCACTGGTCGCCGGCTTGGTAGCCGCTGGTTTGGCCGGGGCTGGCTTGGTCGGCGTGGGCTGCTGGGCCAGCACCGGCCCGGCCAGCACCGACGACGTCACGAGAAAGCACGCGAGAAAGGACCGCATAGGGGAAAGTGGTCAACGGGGAGGACAACCCAGGCCGCTCAGGCCGGCCCGGTGGGCAAAGGTACACAGTTGCCCTGCCCCGCGATACGGCTCGCGCCCGCCGCCCCCAGGAGCTTCCGTCATTTTGCCCGCCGAATCCAGCTTTTTTAACGCAGGTTTAAGCTCACCTTAATCTGAGCTTAAGACGCTTCTCATTACTTGCGGGTGAATGCTGCATGAGTGTGAGTCGTGAAGCGCGTCGTCCAATCGGGCGGGGCGCTTCACCTTTTCATCAGCGCCCAGCGCAACTTCGCCCCGCAGTGCCAGCCTCACTGTCTTTTCGTTACCTTCCCGTATACCAATTACCGCTGCTGCCGCGTTGAAGCGGCTTCGCCCTTTTCTTAGCTGCTATGGCTACCCTATCCCCCGCTGCCAGCTCCCTGCTGCGCCAACGTTTCGGCCTCGTGCTCATTCTCGGTGCCTCGCTGGCCCTGAGCACGGTGCTCATCGTATTCCGCGTGTTCTGGACGCACCACATCACCTTCGTCTTCCTGCTCTGGAACCTGTTTCTGGCCGCCATTCCGCTGGGCCTGAGCTTGCTGCTGGGGCTGCTGACGCCCAATGCCCGCCGCCGCTGGCTGCTGCCGGTGGGCCTGCTCTGGCTGCTGTTCTTCCCCAACGCACCCTACATCCTCACCGATCTGCTGCACCTGGGCCAGTACCCCGGCGTGCCGCGCTGGTACGACCTGACGCTTATTCTCACCGCGGGCTGGAATGGCCTGATGCTCGGCTACGCCTCCCTGCTCGACATGCAGCGCTTCGTAGAGGAGCGCCTGGGCTGGGCGACGGGCTGGGTGTTCAGCACGGTGGCCCTCACGCTCAGTTCCTACGGCGTGTACCTGGGCCGCTTTCTGCGCTGGAACAGCTGGGACATCCTCACCAACCCCTTCAGCCTCGCCTACGACATCCTCGGCACCCTGCTGCACCCGGCTTCGCACCCCCGCGCCTGGGGGGTCACCGTGCTACTCGGCGCCTTCCTGCTGCTGGGCTACCTCACGCTACGGGCCTTGGGGCGGCTGCAGGTGACGGCGGAAGAGTAAGAATGGCTTTACTACGTGCTGTCTTATGCCTTCCAAAGCCACCAATGTGTTTGAGTAATTTAGCTCCTACTCAAATAGTTGAGCTGCCAATTATTGCCCCATGCCGCTCTATACCTTCTTCTTCGATTACCGCTGCACAACATTCACCTCGCAGGTACATGCAGAGAAACCTGAACACGCTCCCTCGAATTGGGCGGAGCAGCAGACCTCACTGCTCCTCAAAGTACCCGGCATTGGTCGTAAAACCATTGTTAGATTATTATCTGACTTAGCTGAGCCAGAAAACCACCCAACTGCAATTCCTTGGCTGCACAACGCTTACCATCTGTCGGTACTAATTCGCGGTTATACTGCTTTCATTGACTTTGTAAAAACAGAGGAGGAATAGGAAGCTTGCCCCCTGCGTATCTTGCCTACCGCATGCACCTCGCCTCCTCCCCCGCCCCCATGTCCTGGCCGCGGCTGCTCTCGCGCCGCCGCTACCCCGACCAGCCTCAGCTGCACGTCGTGACCGACGCGGCGCCCGTGCGCGGGGCCTTTGTGCAGGACTACGACCGGGTGGTGTTCAGCTCGGCCTTCCGCCGCCTGCAGCGCCAAGCCCAGAACGTGCCCCTGCCCGAAACTGATTTCGTGCACACCCGCCTCACGCACTCCCTCGAAACCGCCTGCGTGGGCCGCTCCCTGGGCCGTTTCGGCGGGCGCCTGCTGATGGAGCATGACCCCACGCTGGCCGAGGAGCTGCCCTTCTTCGACGCCGACTGCGGCGACATCGTGGCCGCCGCCTGCTTGGCCCACGACATCGGCAACCCGCCCTTCGGCCATGCCGGCGAAGATGCCATTGCGGCTTACTTCAACAGCCCCGCCGCCGAGCCCTTCGTGCGCACCCTCTCCGCCGCCCAACGCGCCGATCTGCAGCACTTCGGCGGCAACGCGGCGGGCTTCCGCGTGCTCACCCACACCTACCCGGCCCACAGCAGCGGCACGGCCGGCCTGGGCCTGACCTACGCCACGCTCGGCGCCTTTACCAAGTATCCGCGCCCCTCGCAGGTGGAGGCCAGCGACCAGACCGGCGGGGCCAGCGACCAGACCGGCGGGGCCAGCGAAAAGAAGTTCGGCCACTTCCAGACCGAGGCCGCCCGCTTCCAGCACGTGGCCCAGGACCTGGGCCTGCTGCCCAAGGCCGACGACGCCCAGGGCTTCTACCACCGCCACCCGCTGGCCTTCCTCGTCGAAGCCGCCGACGACATCTGCTACCGCATCATCGACTTCGAGGACGCGCTTAAGCTGGGTCTGCTGCCCCCGGCCGAGGGCCTGCAGCGCCTGCGCGCCATCCTGGCCGACCCCGCCGACCGTCCCCGCACCGTGCAGTGGCACGACTGGCGCGAGGAGCTGGGCTACCTGCGTGCCCGCCTCATCGGCAAGCTGGTGGCCGAAACCGCCCAGGTCTTTGCCCGGCACGCCCCCGCCATGCTCACCGGCGACTACGACGACTGCCTGATCCAGGAGCTGGAATGCTGGCCCCAGCTGCAGGAAATCCAGCAGCTCTCGGTGCAGCACCTCTACCGCAGCCACCCCGTGCTGCAAATCGAGGCCGCCGGCTTCGAGGTGCTGGCTGGCCTGCTCGACGCCTTCCTGCACGCCGCCTTCGACCCTTCGGCTTCCGCCCGCTCGCGCAAGCTGCTCGACCTGCTGCCCGCTCACTACCGCGCCACCGGCGCCCAGGCCGACCTCCCGGCCTACGAGCAGATCATCCTGCTGACCGACTACGTGGGCACCCTCACCGACCAGAACGCCCTCAGCCTCTTCCGCACCATCAAGGGTATCGACCTGCCGAAAGGGTTCTGAGGAGTTAGGAGTTAGGAGTTAGGAGTTAGGAGTTAGGAGTTAGGAGTTAGGATTGAACGACAAGCTTCCCTCCTCGGATGAGGAGGGGACGCGGCAGGTTTACTTGCCGCTGGGGTGGCTGACCGCCGTTGCTGGCGTTGGTCAACTACTCACGTTCAGAAACATCTACCGTCAGCCAGCACGCACCCATATCCGGCAGCATATAACTCGCGGCGGTCTACCTTTGCCTGCACCGCGCCGGGCCAAACCCACCCCGCCGCGCCCTCGGCCCATTATGCAGCAAGCCTCTTCCGCTCCCGACCTCAACCTCTCGACCAGCGACCAGCTCTTCACCCGCGCCAAAGACCTGATTCCGGGCGGCGTCAACTCGCCGGTGCGCGCCTTCCGCGCCGTGGGCGGCCACCCGGTGTTCATGCAGTCGGCCCAGGGCGCCTGGCTCACCGACGTCGACGGCAACCGCTACCTGGACTTCATCAACAGCTGGGGCCCGATGATTTTGGGCCACGCCCCGCAAATCGTGCTCGACGCCGTGGCGCAGGCCCTGCCCTCGTCGCTGTCGTTCGGCGCCCCCACGCGCCGCGAGGTCGACATGGCTGAGCTTATCATTGAGATGGTGCCCAGCATCGAAAAGGTGCGCCTGGTCAACTCCGGCACCGAGGCTACCATGTCGGCCATCCGGGTGGCCCGCGGCTACACCGGCCGCCCCAAGATCCTGAAGTTTGAGGGCTGCTACCACGGCCACGGCGACTCGTTCCTGATTGCGGCCGGCTCGGGCGCCCTCACCCTGGGCACCCCCGATTCGCCCGGCGTGACCGAAGGCGTGGCGAAGGATACCCTGACGGTGCCCTACAACGACCTCGCCGCTGTGGCCGCGGCCATCGAGGCCAACCCCGAGCAGATTGCCGCCATCATTCTGGAGCCCGTCGTCGGCAATATCGGCCTGGTGCCGCCCGCCGAAGGCTTCCTGCAGGGCCTGCGCGAGCTGTGCACCCGGCACGGCATCGTTTACATCTTCGACGAGGTGATGACCGGCTTCCGCCTGGCCCGCGGCGGCGCGCAGGAGCTCTACGGCATCGAGCCGGACATGACCACCCTGGGCAAAATCATCGGCGGCGGCATGCCGGTGGGCGCCTACGGCGGCAAAAAGGAAATCATGGACCAGGTGGCCCCGGCCGGCAAGGTGTACCAAGCCGGCACGCTCTCCGGCAACCCCATTGCCACCGCCGCCGGCCTGGCCCAGCTGCGCTACCTCAACGAGCACCCCGAGGTGTACCAGCAGCTGGAGCGCACCAGCGCCCTGCTGGCCGACGGTACCCGGCAGATTGCCGCCGAGCTGGGCCTGAACTACACCGTCAACCGCGTCGGCTCGATGTGGAACGTGTTCTTCACCACTCAGCCCGTCACCGACCTGGCTTCGGCTAAAACCTCCGACCTGGAAGCCTTCGGCCGCTACTTCCGCGCCATGCTGCACCGCGGCATCTACCTGGCGCCCTCGCAGTTCGAGGCCCTCTTCGTCAGCACCGCCGTCACCGACGACCTGGTGGACCTCTACCTGAGCGCCTGCCGCGCCGCCATGCGCGAAGCCCACGGGTTGTAGGAGGAGGATTGGCAGGGGTAAAAGCCCGTCATCCTGAGCAGAGCGAAGGACCTTCCTCCCACCCTGCACCGCCGCTACCTACGAAGTACAACCGCTTTCCCGCTAACGTCAAAGCGCAGCCACCTTGCCCGGACGACTGGGCGTTGGTGGCTGCGCTTCTCAGTTGGTGCAGGCTACGAGGAAGGTCCTTCGCTCTGCTCAGGCTGACGGGTTTTTATCCCTCTGACACAACCAACATTTTAGCTTATTCCAAGCCCCAAGCCCTCATTTTCCGCATTATAGCCATCCGTTTGGCATCATACCCTATCCGCGGTCTATCTTTGCCCCCAAACCGTTTGCTGCCTGCTATGCCTTACCGCTACCGTTTGGGGTTCTGGAGCCTGCTGCTCGTGCTGTTGGTGGTGCCGTCGATGCTGCGCGCCCAAACCGAAAAAACCACCGCGCAAAACAAGCAGCTCTACGACCGCGCCGTCGATGAGATGAACTTCCGCACCATGGAAGCCGTCTACGACAAGGCCTTTACCCGCCGCAAGTTTCCCGTGACGCTGCGCACGGCCAAGGCCCGCCGCGAGTTCGACGACTTCGCCGGCCGCGACGACCTCAAGACCCTGTTCCGCAACTACAACGGCGTGGCCGAGCGGTTCAAGAACCGCTTCGGCAAGGGCCGCACCGACCTGGTGGAGTTCGAGAAGCAGCTCAACGGCATCCTCATCGACTCCAACTTCGAGTTCTTCATCCGTGGCCTGCCGCGCGACGAGCGGGCCGGCCTCATCCACGGCCTGCAACGCTACATCAAGCAGGCCAGCGCCCAGTTTAACGCCTCCGAAGACCCGGCGCCCGAGGAGCTGCTGGTCGACGCGGCCAATGTGCCCCCGGCCGACGTGGACGCCAACGCCGAAGCCCCGCTGACCAAGCCGCTGGAAGACGCCGCCCCTACTGCCGAAGCCGAGGCTGAAGCGGCAGCCTCCACCGAGTCGGCTACCGCCCGCACCCGCGCCCTTGGCGACTACGGCGCCCCCCGCCACGACTGGCTCGACTACACCACCCTGCTCTGCGCGGTGACCTCGCTGGCCCTGCTGCTGTACCTGACCATGTCGGTCATTCCCGGCATGCGCGCCCAGCTCAACAGCCTCACCGTGGAGCCCGAGCCCTTTGAAGAGGACGAAGAGGCCCCCGCCCCGGCCAAGCGCCCCGCCGCCGTGCTGCCCGAGGACCGCTACGAAGACGACGAAGCCTAGTGCTTCGCCTAATTCTGAATTATGAATGCGGAATTATGAATTGGCTGTGGAAGTCAATCCCCTAATTCAGCATTCATAATTCTTAATTCATAATTCCCAAAGATGATTCTCACCGACGAGCAAATCCTGGCCGAGATGGAGCGCGGCACCATCGTAATCGAACCCTACGACCGCGCCTGCCTCGGCACCAACTCCTACGACGTGCACCTGGGCCGCTACCTGGCTACCTACCGCGACCGGGTGCTCGATGCCCGTCGGCACAACCAGATCAACGTTTTCGAAATCCCCGAGGAGGGCTTTGTACTTGAGCAGAACACCCTGTACCTGGGCGTGACCGAGGAATACACCGAAACCCACGCCCACGTGCCCTTCCTCGAAGGCAAAAGCTCGGTGGGCCGCCTCGGCATCGATATTCACGCCACCGCCGGCAAGGGCGACGTGGGCTTCTCCAACACCTGGACGCTGGAAATCAGCGTGACGCAGCCCGTGCGTATCTACCGCGGCATGCCCATCGGCCAGCTGATCTACTTCACCGTGGAAGGCGCCATCCAGAACTACTACAACCGCAAGCCCAACGCCAAGTACAACCAGCGCACCGACCAGCCCGTGGAGTCGATGATGTGGATGAACAAGTTTTAGCCCGCTGGTGGCGCTTCTGAATCCCGGGCCCCGCGGGGCTTGGAATGGTGTTTTCAGGCAGATTTGGTTTGAGGCCGAACCGGTTGGCACACTTTTTCGTTAGGAAAGGGCGTTGGTTGCTTTGGCAGCCTGATTCTCAGTCTCCGTGGCTTCGGCCCGCTAACGATACAACTTGCCATGACGATGAAGAAGATCCTAGCAACGGCCGCGCTGGCAACGGGAGTAGCCCTTGGCGTGCAGGCCCAAGCCAAGAAAACTCCGGTGGTGCAGCAGCGCGCCGAACGCCTCTCCAACCAGATGGCCCGCGAGTTGCGGCTGAACAACTACCAGACCACCAAGCTGCGCGCCATCAACGAGGATAAAGTGGCCAAGATGGCCGCCATCGAGACCAAGCTGGCCGGCAACAACCAGCTGATCGACCAGCAATGCCAGGGCGTGTGCCAGGAGCGCGACCGGGAGCTGCGCGCCGTACTGACGACCGATCAGTACAGCAATTACTTCAGCAACCGCTCGGTGTACTACAAGTACGACAAGGACTACGCGGCCCAGGCTTCGGACATCATGCTCGTGAAGTCGGTGCAGAACCCGCTGCCGGCCAGTGCCAAGGGTGCAACCATCACCCAGACCCGCGACGACAGCAAGTCGGCCGCCGCGCGTACGCGCTAAGCCCCACGCTATATAAAAATGAGAAGCCCGCCCGGCAATTCGCCGGGCGGGCTTTTTTGTGCGCTAGCACAACGTTTTCTAGCGCTGGCTGCGCTCCTCCTGCTCCACGTGCTGGGCCAGCTCCTTGCCCAGGGCCCGGAGCTTGGCACCCATGTACTCGTCGTTGGTGGCGGCGATGATGCCCTCGGCCAGGGAGCCGATCATGTCCACGTAGAAGCGCTTCATCTCGTCGACGGGCATGTCCTTGGTCCAGAGGTCAATTTTCATGGTGCCGGCCTGCTCCCGGTCCCAGATCGAGATGTTCATGGCCTTGGCGAAGTGAATGTCGGCGCCGGCGTCGGTGGCGCTCCAGCTGATGGCCTCGGGAATTTTCTGGTCGTCGAGGGCAATGCTGAAGCGGATTTCGGATTTTTTCATGCGTGTGTGAGTAAGTCAGAGCAAAAAAGAACGTCATGCTGAGCTTGCCGAAGCATCTCTACCGCTGATGTCAGATAGAAATTACTATCGAGCGAAGCGGGAGAGATGCTTCGACAAGCTCAGCATGACGGGCTTGGGAAGCGTGTAAACCGGGATTACACGTAGTTGTTCAGCATCACCGGCATCACCAGCATCAGGATGCTCTCGTTGTCTTCGGCCAGGGTGGGCATCAGCAGGCCGGCGCGGTTGGGCGTGCTCAGCTCCAGGGTAATTTCCTCGGAGTCGATGTTGGAGAGCATTTCGATGAGGAAGCGGGCGTTGAAGCCGATTTCCATGTCCTCGCCGTCGTACTGGCAGGGCAGCTTTTCGTTGGCTTCATTGCTGAAGTCCAGGTCTTCGGCCGAAATGGTCAGCTCGGAGCCGGCGAGGCGCAGACGCACCTGGTGAGTGGTCTTGTTGGAGTAGATGGCAATGCGCCTCACCGAGTTCAGCAGCTGGCCGCGGTCGATGATGAGCTTGTTGGGGTTCGAGACGGGAATTACGTTCTCGTAGTCGGGGTACCGCTCGTCGATGAGGCGGCACACGAGGCGCATCTGGTTGAACGAGAAAAAGGCGTTCGACTGGTTGAACTCCATGCGCACGGGGGTGGCTTCGGAGGGCAGGGCGCCTTTCAGCAGGTTGAAGGCTTTGCGCGGGATGATGAGGTTGGCCGTCTGGCCGGCGGCCACGTCCTGGCGGCGGTAGCGGAGCAGGCGGTGCCCGTCGGTGGCGACGAAGGTAGCCTGGTTGTCGGCCAGCTGCACCAGGATGCCGGTCATGGCCGGGCGCAGCTCGTCGGTGCTGACGGCGAAGATGGTCTTGGTGATGGCGCGCAGCAGGGAGCTGGATGGAATTTCGACCGGAGCCGAGCCTTTCACCACCGGCACGCGGGGGAAGTCGGTGGCGTTTTCGCCGGCCAGCTTGTAGCGGCCGTTGGCGGAGCTGATTTCGATGCCGTAGGTTTCCTCGTCCAGGGTGAAGGTGACGGGCTGGTCGGGCAGGTTCTTGAGGGTATCGAGCAGGATGCGGGCGGGGGCGGCAATGCGGCCACTTTCGCGGGCTTCGACGGGCAGCTCGGTAATCATGCTGGTTTCGAGGTCGGAGGCCGTGATGGTGAGCTTGCCGTTCTCGATTTCAAAGAGGAAGTTCTCCAGGATGGGTACCACGGGGTTGCTCGTGACGACGCCGTTGATGCTCTGGAGCTGCTTGAGGAGCGCCGAGGACGAGACGATGAACTTCATATAGGGCTTTGGGAAATGTGTCGGTTTGGGGAGGACAAAGATAAAAGGGTAAGCGGGTAAAACTAGGCTTCGGGGGCGGGAATGGGCGGGGTTTGTGGCGCGGCGCTGCCGACCTTGTAATGGCCGCTACCGAAGCTGTAATGGCGTCTGCCGACCTTGCAATGGCATCTGTCGGGGATGTAATGGCTGCTGTCGACCTTGTAATGCCTGCTGTCGGGCATGTAATGGCGTCTGTCAAGCTTGTAATGGCGTCTGTCAAGCTTGTAATGGCTTCTGCCGACCTTGTAATGGCCACTGTCGACCTTGTAATGGCCACTGTCGACCTTGTAATGGCCGCTGTCGGGCGCGTTACTGGTTCTGGCGACCTTGTTACTCGTTCTGGCGGGCTGGTGAGAGGTGTTGATATGCTGTACGCATATTTGCGTTTCCGCCGTGGCGGCTTCCCTCCTGCTACATCGTTCAACGACGAGACGCAAGGTTGCGTCTCTGCATTCGGCCTTCTCTACTTATGCCCTACAAGCTCTACCTGGATGACCTGCGCACGCCCCGCAACGAGGGTTGGGTGGTGGTGCGCAGCTTCGAGGAATTCGTGGCTACCATCGAGCAGCGGGGCGTACCCGAGGAAATTTCCTTCGACCACGACCTGGGCTGGGACGAAACCCGGAACTGTGAGCTGCCCAGCGGCTACGACTGCGCCAAGTGGCTGGTGGCGCAGGGGCTGCTGGTGGAGCGGTTCAACGTGCATTCGGCCAACCCGGTGGGGGCGGCGAATATTCGGGGGCTGCTGGAGAATTATCGGCGGTGGCGGGCGGATGAGGCAGGCGTTTGAGTGGCCGGCGGTGCGATTTTGCGGCTGGGACGGCAGTAGATGTATATTGTAGCTGGGCACGAGCGGTGTTGCGCTGAACGTGGGTCAGTGGGGCGGCAGCCAACCATGTATCTTGCGTCATCACGATGGCGCGATGAAACGAAATACTGCTGTTTGCCGAATGGCCCTGGCCTGGGTGCTGGGGATGCTGATTCTGGGCCCGGTCGGGGCACGGGCGCAATCGGGCTGCCTGCTGACGCCGGTACCGCTGGCCGAACGGGTGCAACTGGCCACGCGGGTGGTGGAGGCGCAGATCGTTGAGCAACGGGCGGAGCTGTGGCCCGGCGGCCGCATCGGCACGCGCTCCACGCTGCGGGTATTCGCGGTGCTCAAGGGCCCGGCGGCCAGCTCCCTGGAGCTGCTGACGCCGGGCGGCACCGTGGGCCGGCGGCGCGAAGTGGTCAGTGGTTCGCTCACCCCGGCGCCGGGGCAGCAGGGCATTTTCCTGCTGGAGCCCGACCCCGAACACCCCGGCGCACTGCGCCTGGCGGCCGGGCCCCAGGGGTTGCTGGCCTACGACCTGGGCACCCTCACCGCCACTGACCCGTTTGCCCGCTACCCCGCCATCGGGGCCGGCCTCTACCCCACCCTCGCGGTCCTGACCAACCAAACCGCCCGCCCGGTGCAGCCCAACACTGGCCTGGAGGCGGCGCGGGCACGGGCGGCGCAGACCGCCGCGCACCGGCCCGCCGCCACGCCCAGCATCAGCAGCCTCTCGCCGACGGCCCTCCCGGCGGGCACCAATACCGTTACCACGCCGTCGAACCCCGGTATTCTGACCATTAACGGCTCGGGCTTCAACGCCAGCCGGGGCACGGGCTACGTGGCATTTCGCAACGCCGACAACGGCGGCGCCGGCGCCACCCAGCCTCTAGCCGGCGACTACCTGGCCTGGAGCGACACCCAGATCCGGGTGCGGGTGCCCTCCAACAGCGCCAGCGGCAACACGGCCGGCACCGGCCCGGTAACGGTCGTCAACAGCGACGGCAGCGCGGGCAGCAGCGCCAGCCTCACCGTCACCTACGCCCTCACCAACATCGACGACAGCGGCCAGAACTACCGCATCGGGCTGGTGGGTCCCGGCGGCACCGCCAACCCGGGCGGCTACGTGCTGCGCTACACCGCCAGTGCGGCCGCGGGCACGGCGGTGCCGGCCGCCGCCCGCACCGCCTTCGAAACCGCCCTGGCTACCTGGGCCTGCCAGGGCGGCGCCAACCGCGTTATCGGCAGCATCGACGCCAGCCAGACCCAGGCCAACCAGGATGGGGTAAATCTGGTCAGCTTCGGGGCGCTGCCGGCCGGGGTGCTGGGCGTCACCAGCAGCTACTACAGCGGCTGCTTCAGCGGCGGCACCCTCTACTGGGTGCTGACCGAAACCGACTACACGTTTTCCAACTCAGCCGACTTCTACTACGGCACCGGCACGCCGGGCGGCGGGCAGTCCGACTTTCAAAGCGTGGCCCTGCACGAGCAGGGCCACGGCATTCAGCTGGGGCACATTATTTCCAGCACCGGGGTGATGAATTTTGCCCTGACCACGGGCACCACCCGCCGCACCCTCGACGCCGGCACCGACCTGGCCGCCGCCAGCGACGAAACCAGCTACAGCACCAGCGCCACCGCGGCCCAGCGCTGCTCCTTCGCCGCCTATGCTGCTACCAGCGCCTGCCCGCTGCCCGTGGAGCTGGTGGCCTTTACGGCCCGCTACGCGCCCGGCCAGGGCACCCGGCTGAACTGGTCTACGGCCTCGGAGCTGGACGCGGCCTATTTCGCGGTGGAAAGCCAGGAAGCCGGCATCAACACCTGGCAGGAGCTGACGCGCCAGCCCGCCGCCGGCCACAGCACCAGCCTGCGCCACTACCAGGCCCAGGACGCGCGCCCGGTGGCAGGGCTGCGCTACTTCCGCCTGCGCCAGGTAGATCAGGACGGCACCGTGGCGTACTCGTCCGCGGTGGCGGTGCAGGGCGAAGCCGGGGCCCTCAGCGCCTACCCCAACCCCGCCACCGGGCTGGTGCACCTGCGCGGGCCGTTGGCCCCGGCCGGCCGCGCCCGCGTGCAGCTGCTCGACGCGCTGGGCCGCCCGGTACGCACGGCCACCGGCCCCACCGACCAGCCCGCTTTCGACCTGCCGCTCACGAATCTGCCCGCCGGCTTCTACGTGCTGACCTGGGACGGCGGCACCGGCGTGCAGCGCCTGCGTCTGACGGTGGAGTAAGGCGGAGGTTACCAGCTGGTCGTTCAACGACGAGACGCAAATATGCGTCTCTACAGCGGCTACGACTGCGCTAAGTGGCTGGTGGAGCAGGAGCTGCTGGTGGAGCGGTTTAACGTGCATTCGGCCAACCCGGTGGGCGCGGCCAATATTCGGGGGTTGCTGGAGAATTATCGGCGGTGGCGGGAGGAACACCTCAAAGACAACACCAGCCACATGTAAGCTTTGGCTTATCGCATTGTTTCAACGCTACCACAACTCAAAGCTCATGAATCAAATAAAATTAACCATATCGGCTTTAGCACTATTGTGCATTATTATACCAAGTAAATTGTGTAGTCAAAGCACAAGTAGCAAAATCAATCATTCCATATTTTATGAAGAAATGACCAAAGAAGATACCATTTCAAGTATACTACAGTTGCGCTCATTACAATGGCGCAATAAGATACCTTATGATTACAGAAACATATTCATAGTCAAAACACCGACTGCGTTCTACTCATACCTGTTTGAATTGGCACCTGAATTAGTCGAGCAAGGAGGCAAATTAGAATTTAAAGGCATAAAAAAGATAAGACAGTCTGTTGGTCATAGAATATTCAAACGCAGTTGCAAAACACCTAAGATACCTTCAGTTGACGGTTCCGGGCAGACATACCAAAATGGCTCTACCATGTGGATGATACACGGCTTTGTCATAAACAAATGTAGATTCTATCTTGCAAGCTTTCCGTATTCAAATCACGCCTACTACAATGTAGTTCAAAACTATAGGGCAAGAAGAATTTATAGATCTATAATCCGTTCTACAAGGAGCCTCACAACCAACGATTCATTACCCAGGTGACAAAACCGAATAAAAGAAAAGCCCTTCCGGTGGCTTATCCTTACCCAAAACTCGAAGCCGCCCCGGTTAAGTGACTGGGGCGGCTTTTTCGTAAGTGATGGGCATGAGGGTTTCGACTGATTTTGGGGATGCCGTCGGCTGGGCGCAACGGCATTTCGGCACCGTGCAACTGGGCGACGTCCGGCGTACACGCCGCGTCTACCGCTTGGCCGCCGGCTGGGCGCGGCAGCCAGGATGACTGGTCATAGATGAATGTATATTGGACACTTTAGCTTTACTTCTTGTTCGTTATGTCTTCAAGACCTACTCCTGAGTTTCCTGCTAGAATTCATGCCGGCGCGTGGCGTCTCAACGGCGTCGTGTGGGGCCTCTTACTCGTGGACGGGCTGGCTGTGGCCGCTACGTCGGGTAGCTACGCAACTTTGGGCCCGCTCATGATCTTGCTACCCCTGGCGGGCATCGGCTTGGCTGCTAACCTAATGCTCTTCTGCTGGAAATTGGTTACCCGCCGCTTTCGCCAAGCCCTAGGCTATGGGATTGGTTTCATGCTTTTGACCGTGTTCTTTGTCGGAATCTACCTCTTTTTAAATGCTATCCGCATAGAAAAATGGTGGTAAGACCAACTAACTGCCCTTTTGTCTGAACATAACGGACACCTATCCTCGGTGTACTAAATGTGCGTCCTGCCACTGTAAATCCCTACGGCACTTAACGTGCTATTTAGTCCGCCTTCTCAGAAGGCCCCAATTAAGCAGAATCACTTCTAAGATTTGGGTAAGGATAAGCCGGTGGAAGGGCTTTTCTTTTATTCGGTGGCGAAGGAGGCGTACTTCCGCTTGCGTAGCCAGGCCCGCACCAGCCCGAACACGGCCAGCAAGGCCAGCGGGGCGCCCAGGTTCAGCAGCTGCCACTGGCGCTTCTCGGCGTTGATTTTCACCTTATCCAGGGGGCGCAGGGTGATTTGCTTACCGCGCACGCCGATCAGGCCGGATTCGTCGAGCAGGTAGTCGACGGCGTTCTGGGTCAGCTCGCGGTTGGCAAATTCGGTGGTGGCGAGGCGGTCATAGCCCAGGCGCAGGGGGCGCTTGGTTTTGGGGTCCACGTCGTTTCGCACGAAGTCGCCGTCGGAGATGAGCAGGATTTTGCTGGGCTTGGCCTGGGGGCTCTGGGCGGGCAGGAATTGGGTGGTACCGGGCTTGGCGCGGTTGGCGAAGAGAGAGCGGAACTGGCCTTCGAGCAGGTAGCCGACGGGTTTGGGGCCGCTTTTGTACAGCTTGGGGTCGGGGGGCAGGCGGGCGTCATTGAGGTTGATGGGCACCGGGGCGGGCAGCACGCGGGTGTAGCGCGAGGTGAACATCAGGGGGGTTTTGCGGATGCCGCGGGCCTTCACCGTGTCGATGCTGCTGACGAACTTGAGGTACACCGCGTCGAGGTTGCGGGTGATGGGGTGCGGGCTGAAGTTGTTGACGACCGGGTAGAACGGCCAGGGCATGGGCTCCACCTGCGGCTTGTTGCCCGACATGCCCGTCACCAGCGGAATCAGGCCGCAGTTCACGTCCAGGATCAGGTCCCCGTTGACGCGCACGCCGTAGGTGAACAGCAGGTCGGTCAGGCCCAACTCCTGCGGGAAGGAGAGCATGCCGCCGCGGTTGGCGCTGTCGAGGTTCACGCGCATGGCATCCACGAAGAACAGCGCCCGGCCGCCCTCGGTGATGAACTTATCGAGCTGGTACTTCTCGGGGTCGGAGTACGGGCGTTCGGGCTTGGCCACGATGACGGCCGAGAGGGCCTTCATGTTCTGCTCGGTGACCTTGTTCAGGTCGATGCGGTACACGTTGTAGTCGCGCTGCAGGGTGCCGATAAGGTCGGCTACGTGCTCATTATCCGGCTCCCCGTGGCCCTCCACGATGCCGATGAGCTTACGCTTCGAGGGTTCCAGGCGGCGGATGGCGCTGGCCAGCTCGTATTCGAGGCCCTCGATGCTCTGGTTGAGGCGCACGTCGGGCGGGGCGGCCTGGTTGCCGCGCAGCAGCAGCACGTTTTCCTCGCGGTTGCCCACCGTGATGGTGGCCCAGGGGAAGATGATTTTCTCGACCCGCTTGCCGCCCTCGTTGGCGCCGAGGTTGGTGGGGCGCAGGCCTTTCTGCACCAGGCGGGCGTACTCCTTGTTGCGGTCGGCCTCGGAGCTGGCGGCGGAGGGGTCGACGAAGACGTAGCGCAGCTTGGAGCCGGCGTGAATCTGCATTTCGTCGAGGGTTTCGCGGGTGGCCTGGGCGAGGCGGCGAAAGGCGGGCGGAAAGTCGCCGGCCAGGTACACCGTCACGGTAATGGGCTCCGGGGCGGTTTCGAGCAGCTGCTTGGTGGCGGGAGCCATGCTGTAGCGCTTGTCCTCCGTCAGGTCGAGGCGGACGAAGAACTGCTGGGCCAGCACGTTGAGCACCAGCAGCGCCAGCAGGACAAGGCCGAAGCGGAGCAGGTCGCGCTGCTTGCGGGAGGAAGCGGGGGCAACCGGGGCGGGCGAAGTGGCGGCGGGAGTGGTTTCCATGCGTCAGAAAGTCCGGGTTACCAGTTGCGGCTACGCAGCACGAGGCGGGTAGCCAGCAGCATGGCGGCTACCACGGAAAAGAAATACAGCAGGTCGCGGGAGTCGATGAGGCCTTTGCTCAAGTCGCGGTAGTGGGCCGCAATACCGAGCTGGCCGATGTAGTAGGCCGGACCGCCGTCGAAGAGCGAGGCCAGCGAATCGAAGCCGGAGTAGACCAGGAAGCAGCCGACCACGGCGACGAGGAAGGCAATGATCTGGTCGCGCGTGAGGGCCGAGGCCAGCACACCGATGGCGGCGAAGACGGCGGCCAGCAGGGCCAGGCCGATGAGCGAGCCGGCAAAGGCGGCCGAGTCGATGTTACCCTGCGGGGAGCCGAGCTGGTAGACGGAGTAGTAGTAGAGCAGCGTGGGCACCAGCGCCAGCAGGGCCAGCAGCAGGCAGGCCAGGTACTTCCCTCCTACCAATTGCCCGTCGGTGAGCGGGCGGGTGAGCAGCAGCTCGATGGTGCCGGCCTTCTTCTCCTCGGCGAAGGTGCGCATGGTAATGGCCGGAATCAGGAACAGGAAAATCCAGGGCGCGAGGTTGAACAGTGTCTGCAGGTCGGCAAAGCCGTAGTCGAGCACGCTGCTATCGGGGAAGACCCACACGAACAGGCCGGTGGCCACCAGAAACACCCCGAGCACCACGTAGGCCACCGGGGAGTTGAGAAAGGCGTTGAATTCTTTGCGAAGGACGGCGAACATTCAGAGGAATGTGCTGATGATAGGACGGTAAACTCCCCTCCTTTTTGAAGGAGGGGACGCCAACGCGCCAGCGTTGGCTGGGGTGGTTTCACGTCAGATAGTAATCTACCGGACGCCTGACGTTCACTGCCGAAAACCACCCCGGCCTTCGGCCACCCCTCCTTGAAAAAAGGAGGGGAGTTGACGTTCTTACTTTTCAGATTTGGTGGAGGTCGTCAGTTCCTGGAACACCTGCTCCAGCGACTGTTCTTCCTGGCGCAGCCCGAGCAGCAGCCAGCCCTGCTGGGCGGCCAGCTGCGAAATGGCGCGGCGCTGGTCGCCCTTGCCTTCGGTGCGGATAATCCAGGCGCCGCCCTGCCCCTGCTCGACGGCTTTCACGCCGGGCAGCTGCCAGAGCGGGGCCGGGTCGATCGGGCCCTCGAACTCGGCGCGGATGACGGCGCCGCCCTTGGTGAGGCCGGCCAGCTCGCGCACGGGCGCATCGGCCACCAGCTGCCCGCGGCTGATGATGACCACCCGGTCGCAGAGGGCCTGCACTTCGGGCAGGATGTGGGTGCTAAAAATGACCGTTTTATCCTGGCCCAGCTCCCGGATCAGCGTGCGGATTTCGCCAATCTGGTTGGGGTCGAGGCCGGTGGTGGGCTCGTCGAGGATGAGTACCTGCGGGTCGTGAATCAGGGCCTGGGCCAGCCCCACGCGCTGCCGGTAGCCCTTCGAGAGGGCCCCGATCTGCTTGTTCTGCTCGCGGGTGAGGCCCACGCGGCCCACCAGCTCCTGCACCCGCTGGCGCAGCGCGCTGCCCCCCAGGCCGTGCACGCGGCCGATGAAGTCGAGGTACTCGTGCACGTACATGTCGAGGTAGAGCGGGTTGTGCTCGGGCAGGTAGCCCACGCGGCGGCGCACTTCCAGGGGCTGCTCCACCACGTCGAAATCGGCCACGCGCACCGTGCCGCTGCTGGGCGGCAGGTAGCCGGTGGCAATTTTCATGGTGGTGGACTTGCCGGCGCCGTTCGGGCCCAGGAAGCCCAGGATTTCGCCCCGGCCGGCCGTAAACGAAATGTCATTGACGGCGGCCTGCGAACCGAAGAGCTTGGTCAGGTGAGAAATTTCAACCATTGCGCGAAGATACACGTCCGTTAAGCCTCGGGCGGCATGGATTGCCAATCTTCGAGGCTGCAGCCATACTCGGCCGCCATATCCAGGGCCTCGGCCAGGGTTTCGTGCCAGCTGTCGAAGCCCTGCGCGGGGTTGATGGTGCTCAGGTAGTAGACGTAGGCGCCGCCCGTGCCGTCGATGTCGTCTTCCGCCACCAGGTAATCCGTGCCGTTTTCCTGCGCCTGCGGCAGCGGCAATTTCCACTTCTGGCCCATATTAAATCCGCTATCAGTCAGACAACTATTTACGGCTTCCGCAGCAGGTACTCCCCGACCCAGGAAGCCACCAGCGGGAAAATCACCCAGATGCCGAGCAGCACAATCCAGGCCAGGGCCAGGAAAACGAACGTCCGCAGCACCGGCCGGCGCGGCGGCCGGGCGGCCCGGTACTGGCGCAGCGTGTACCAGAGCAGCAGCACCGACGCGGCCCAGATCAGCAACACGGCTTAGCGGCCTTTGGGTTGCAGGGGCCGCATTTCCATGTCCACGACGTGGAAGTTGAACGGTGTTTCGAGGGCGTAAACAATGGCGCCGGCAATGTCCGCGGGCTGCATCATGTGCTCGTTGGCCGTGGTGCCGGGAATGTCGTCGAAGAAGTTGGTCTGCGTGGAGCCGGGATACAGGCAGGTGACCTTGATGCCGTCCTTGCGCACTTCCTTGAAGATGGAGTGCGAAAAGCCGCGCACCGCATACTTGGTGGCGCAGTAGCCGGCCATCATTTCGATGCCCGTCAGGCCGGCAATGGACGAAATATTGACGATGTGGCCCAGCTGCTGGCGTTTCATCGGCGGCAGCACGGCCTTGGTGCAGTAGAACAGCCCGTGCACGTTGGTATCGAACATCTGGTGCCAGTCGGCGGAACTGAAGCCGTCGACGGCGCCCGAAATGCCCAGGCCGGCGTTGTTGACGAGCACGTGAATATCCGGGCCCAGCTCCCGCTGCGTGTTGGTCAGGGTTTCCTGCACCTGCACTTCGTCGCGCACGTCGCACTCGAAAAACGAAAACCGCTCGTGCTGCAGCCCGGCGGGCCGGCTGCGGCCCCAGCCGGCCACCACGGCTCCGCGCTGGAGCAGCAGCTCCGCCGTGGCCAGCCCGATGCCTTTGCTGACGCCCGTGACAATGGCTACCTTGCCGTTCAGATCCATGATGTTGTTAGGTTGGAAAAAGTGTTGATGAACCGCTGCAAAACGGGCGCGCAAGATAGCACGCGCCTCCGGCTAGGGGCATACGCGGCCCCGGCCCTGCTGGTGGCGGCCGTGCTGCTCGGCGGCTGCCGCAAAGACCACGAGGGCGACTGTTTCAAGAGCAGCGGCAAGGTGACGGAGGAGCGGCGCGAGCTGGCCCCGTTCCGGGTGCTGCGCCTCTACGACAACGTGGAAGTAACCGTGGTGCAGGACGCGGAAACCTACGCCCTGGTGCGCACCGGCCAGAACCTGCAGGAAGACCTGGAGCTGACCGAGCAGGACGGCACGCTGACCATCCGCAACACCAGCCGCTGCAACTGGGTGCGCCGCTACGACGTGCCCCGGCAAGTCACGCTGCACACCCCGCGCCTCACCGACGTGTTTCATACCGGCGAGAAAACCCTGCGCACCCAGGGCGTTTTCCGCCAGGACACACTTTTTCTGCACCTGGCCCGCGCCGGCGATGTGGAGTTCGAAGTCGAAAGCAAGCGGCTGTGGGTCGACCTCTACGAGCTGGGCGACATGCGCCTTTCCGGCCGCACCGACGAGCTGGTGGCTACCGTCGGCGACCTGGGCAGCCTCTACGCCCAGGGCTTGCGCGTCCGCCGCGCCAGCGTCGACCTGGACAAGCTCGGTGACGGCGACGCCCACGTGCTGGTCACCGACTTCCTCGGCGCCCGCGTGGCCGGCAATGGCAGCCTGTACTACAATGGCTCCGCCGCGCAGAAAGACATCAGCGTGACGGGTAAAGGCCGGGCGGTAAGCCAATGAACAATGGCGCAAGGGTGTATTCCCTATTGTTCATTGCTTATTGATAATTGCTCATTGCCCTCAAATATCTCCCAGCTGGGGCCGGATCAGTAGCTCCTCCACCACGGCCTGGGGTGAGAGGCTCCAGGTGCTGAACACGGCTTCGGCCACGTCTTCGGCCCGGATAAACCGCTCCCGGGGCAGCTCTACGCCTTCCCAGCTGGCGGTGTAGGTGGCGCCGGGCAGCACGGCCGTCACGCGCACGTTGGTGAGCTTCAACTCCTCGCGCAGGTTTTTGGTCAGGCCGTAGAGGGCAAACTTGGCCACCCCGTAGGAGCCGCCGTTGGGGTACGGCACTAGGCTGGCGGTGGAGCACATGGTGAAAATGTGCGCCGCCGGTTGCGCCAACAGCTGCGGCAGCAGGCCGCGGGTCACGTCGTAGGTGCTCAGCAGGTTCACGGCCAGCATGTCGCGCAGGGTCGAGCCATCAGCGGCGTCGTCCTGCAGGCGGCCGGGCACGAAGGAGCCGGCGTTGTTGACCAGCACGTCCACGTCGCCGCCCAGGCCGAGCACGAAATCCACGAAGCGGCGGGCTTCGTTGGGCTTGCTCAGGTCGGCGGGCAGGGCCTGAACCTCGGCGTCCGGGAATTGTTGCTCCAAATCGGTGCGCAGCGCGTCGAGGTCTTCGGCCGAGCGGGCGCAGGTGACCAGGCGCCAGCCGGCGCGGGCAAAACGTTCCAGAATGGCGCGGCCAATGCCCTTGCTGCCGCCCGTCACCACAATTGTTTTCTGCATATCGCGTAAGATTGTTTCGCGGTTTGTACGTATGTAAGCTCGCACCGCTCCGGCGGTTTCATTTTTTCTCTCCAGCCCCTACTATGGTCAAAGTTTTCGGCCAATTTCTGCTTTTCCTGCAGAGCATGCTCGTGCGCACCGAGCGCGTCAAAGTTATCTGGAACCGCACCCTCGACGAAGCCGTGCTCATCGGCATCGATTCGATTCTCATCGTCAGCATCGTTTCCGCCTTTATCGGGGCCGTAACCTGCGTGCAGATTGCCTACAACCTCATCAACCCGCTCATTCCGAAGTCGACCATCGGCTACATGGTGCGCGAAATGACCATTCTGGAGCTGGCCCCCACCATCACCAGCATCGTGCTAGCGGGCAAGGTGGGCAGCAGCATTGCCGGCGGCCTGGGCACCATGCGCATCACCGAGCAAATCGACGCCCTGGAGGTCATGGGCATCAATTCCAGCAACTACCTGGTGCTGCCGCGCATTCTGGGCTCCATCATCACGTTTCCGCTGCTGGTTATCCTGGCCATGGTCCTCTCGATTCTGGGCGGCTACCTGGCCGGCACGCTCTCCGGCGCCATGACCGCCCAGGAATACGTGGAAGGCATCCGCGACACGTTTATTCCCTACAACATCGTGTTTGCGCTGATCAAGTCGGTGGTGTTTGCCTTCCTGGTATCGGCCATTTCGGCTTACCGCGGCTACTTCACCGTAGGCGGCGCGCTGGAAGTGGGCGCCAGCAGCACCACGGCCGTCACGCACTCCATCATTGCCATCCTGATCGGCGACTTCGTCCTGGCCTACACGCTCCTTTAAAGGTGAAATGGTGAGCTGGTGAAGTGGTGAGTTTAACGTTTGGGAAGCCTAAACGACACTCACCACTTCACCACCTCACAATCTCACCACTTGTGACATGATCGAAATTCACAACGTCCATAAATCCTTCGGCGACGCGCCCATTCTGAAGGGCGTCACCTGCACCTTCGAGACTGGCAAGTGCAACCTGGTGCTCGGGGGCTCGGGCACCGGCAAATCGGTGCTGCTCAAGTGCATCGTGGGCCTGCTCAAGCCCGACATCGGCTCCATCACCTTCGACGGCACCATCTTCACCAACAACAAGGTGGAAATCCGCCAGGAAATCCGGAAGCAGATCGGGATGCTGTTCCAGGCCTCGGCGTTGTTCGACTCGATGAACGTGTTCGAGAACGTGGAATTTCCGCTGAAGATGCTCACGCCCGACATGAGCCGGGCCGAGCGGCGCGACCGGGTGGAGTTCTGCCTGAAGCGCGTGGGCCTCGAAGCGGCCGGCAACAAGATGCCCTCCGAGCTGTCGGGCGGCATGAAGAAGCGCGTGGGCATTGCCCGCGCCATTGCCCCGAACTGTACCTACCTGTTCTGCGACGAGCCCAACTCCGGCCTCGACCCGCTCACCAGCATCAAAATCGACGAGCTGATCTACGAAATTACCCACGAGTACAACATCACCACCGTCATCATCACCCACGACATGAACTCAGTGGTGGAAATCGGCGACCATATCGTGTACCTGCACAAGGGCCAGAAGCTTTGGGACGGCACCAAGGATGAAATTCTCAACGCCCAGGTGCCCGAGCTGAAGGAATTCATCTTCAGCAGCAGCCTGGTGCGCGCCGCCAAGCGCATCGAAATGGAAGGCGGCAGCCTGGAGGAAATCCGCCAGGAACCCTCGAAGGACATCTAGCCATCGGCAACACAAGCAGACGGCAGCACTGGCCGTCATTGCGAGCAGCGCGAAGCAATCGGTCCTGGCCAATGTGCCGCCGATGCAATGCCTGCAAACCGAAAGTCGACTGAGTAACAATGGCGCCGCCCGAAACCAAGTAACGCTGGTTTCGGGCGGTGCTGTTTTGGGTTTCTGCCAGTTGTAGCGGCGGTGCTACTGGAGGAAAGATTGGCTACGCCTTCCTGCGGTTGCCGCGCTTCGCTCGCAATGACGGCCGGGGCAGCCGCTTGCTTATCCCTGCTGGAAGTTGCCCCAGCCCATGCGCTTGCGCAGGCTGGTGATGTGCGCAATATGGTGCCGGCCGTGCCAGGCGTACAGCACTAGGGCTTGGTCGAGGCGAATCGTCTGCTCCGTTGCCGGGTGGTACCAGGTGCGCTGCCACTGCTCGTCGGTGAGCTGGCTGAGCAGCACCACCCAGCGGGCGTGCAGCGCGTCGAGCAGGATCAGCGACACGTCGGGCGGCACGATGGTCACGTCGGGCAGCTGGGCCCAGGCGGCTTCGTTGTAGGGCCGGATGGTGGGGTTGTCCTCGGTCAGAGCCAGCCGGAAGCGGGTGTAGCTGTTCACGTGCGAGTCGGGCAGGTGGTGCAGCACCTGGCGCACCGTCCAGCCGCCCGGACGGTAGGGCGTATCAAACTGCTCCCCGCTAAGGCCATCGAGGGCCATGCGCAGCTCGGTGGGCAAAGCCATCAGCTGCTGAATGTAGCCGTGGCGCTGCTCGGCCGTCAGCGGCTGCTCGGGCAGTTGGTAGTGGCCAATGGGGTAGCGCAGGTCCTGCTCGGCGGCAGGTTGGGTTTCGGGAGTCGACATAGGGGCAAAATTAAGCGCCGCAAGTCTACGGAATTGCGGCCAACCGATAGGTGCTTCCCTCCTGCCGGCAATACGCAAAGCGGCCCGTTTCCTTGCCGGAAACGGGCCGCTTTGTTTCTGGATCAAACGACTGGAACAGCCGGCCAGGCCGCTATTCGTGGCCTTTGTCCTTGTCGCCGCGCTTGTTTAGCTCGTCGCGGATTTTGGCGGCCTTCTCGTAGTCCTCGCGCTCCAGCGCCTGGGCCAGCATCTTGGTCAGCTCTTCCTGCGACACCTGGCCCGAGGGCTCCTTGTGCTCGGCCACCTCGCTGCGCGGGGTGCTCGGGGTGTCGTCGTCCTCGTCGTCATCGTCCTCGTCGTCGGTTTCGGCGCCTTCGTCGAGGTCGGAGAGGATGATACCGGCTTCGCTCATCACGCTTTCCACCGTGTAAATCGGCACGCCGAAGCGCAGGCCGATGGCAATGGCGTCGGAAGGCCGCGAGTCCAGCTCAAACGTGGTGGCCCCGTCGGAGCACACGATTTTGGAGTAGAACACGCCTTCCTTCAGGTCGGAGATGAGCACCTCCAGGATGGTCACGTGTACCTGCTCGGCAAACGACTTGAACAGGTCGTGGGTGAGCGGACGGTTGGGGTTGATTTTCTCGATCTGGATGGCAATGCTCTGCGCCTCAAACATGCCAATGATGATGGGCAGGCGGCGGTTGCCGTGCTTTTCACCCAGAATCAGGGCAAACGACCCCGATTGCGACTGGCTGGAGGACAAGCCCAGAATTTCGAGCTGAATTTTCTTCACGAGGGAGAAATGTATGCGAATGGGTGATGGGTGACTGAATTGCTTCTAACGCAATAATGCGAGCGGGGGGAAAATGTTAGCTGATTTTTTCCCGCCCGCACTTTTTGCGCAGTCACTCGGCTAGCCCAGCTCCTTGACGGCCTGGGTCAGCTTGGGCAGCACCTCAAACACGTCGCCCACGATGCCGTAGTCGGCGGCCTTGAAGAAGGGAGCCTCGGGGTCCTTGTTGATGACCACGATAACCTTCGACGAGTTGACGCCGGCCAAGTGCTGGATGGCGCCCGAGATGCCGCAGGCAATATACAAGTTCGGCGACACGGTGATGCCCGTCTGGCCCACGTGCTCGTGGTGGGGGCGCCAGTCAACGTCCGACACCGGCTTGGAGCAGGCCGTAGCCGCACCCAGCGCCTTGGCCAGGTCCTCAATGAGGTGCCAGTTCTCCGGGCCCTTCATGCCGCGGCCACCCGATACCACTTTGTCGGCTTCCGGCAGCAGAATGCCGCCGGCCTGATCCTGCATAATCACCTGCTTGGGCGCGTCGGCGAAGTCAGCGTCGGACAGCTGGGCCGTGAACGACTCCACCTGGGCGGTCTGGCCGCCGTTGTGCTGGGCTTCGATGCTGTTTTTCTTAACGGCAATGATTTTCCGGTCGCCCGACAGGGTCACATCGGCGAAGGCCTTGCCCGAGAAGGCGCCGCGCTTCACCGTGAACTGGCCGCCGTCGGTTTTGGGCAGTTCCACCACGTTGGTGGCCAGGGAAGCCTTCAGGCGCACCGCCAGGCGCGAGCCGACCGAAGCCCCGATGTTGGAGTTGGCCAGCACGATTACCTTGGCCTGCTCCTTATCGGCGGCGGCGGCAATCAGCTTGGTGTAGGCGCCGTTGACGAAGTCCTTCAGGCGCGGCTCCGCGTCGAACAGCACCTTCGTGATGCCCTGCTCGCCCAGGGCGGCCAGGTTGGCTTCGGTGGCCTCGCCCACGGCCACGGCCGTAGCCGTGGTGCCGAGCATCTGGGCCACCTGCGCGCCGTACGACGCTACTTCCAGCGAAGATTTTTTCACTTCGCCCTTATCGCATTCTACTACTACGAGAACAGACATGGTTCTACAATTAAGAATTAATAATTAATAATTAAGAATTATGATTAGCCTGCCGCATTGACGGTCAAACCAATTATTAATTCTTCATTATTAATTATTAATTGATTCTTAGATGACTTTGGCTTCGTTGCGCAGCAGCTTGATCAGCTCGCCGGCATTGGCGGCGTCGATGAGCTTCACGCCCTGCTTCTTGGGCGGCAGCTGGTACTCGGCCACGGCCGTAGCGGCGCCTTCGCCCACGGCTTCCACCACTTTCAGCGGCTTGGTGCGGGCCGTCATGATGCCGCGCATGTTCGGGATGCGGGGTTCGCACATCGGCTGCTGGCACGAGGCCACGAACGGGGCCGCAACCTCCACGATTTCCTTGCCGCCTTCGATTTCGCGCTCTAGCGTGGCGGTGTTGCCGCTCATGTCGAGCTTCATGGCCGGGGCTACCGTGGGAATGCCGAGAAGCTCACCCACCATGCCGTGCACCTGAAAGCCGTTGTAGTCGATGCTTTCCTTGCCCATCAGGATGACCTCGTAGCCGCCTTCCTTGGCGTAGTGGGCAATCTGCTGGGCCACAAACCAGGCGTCTTTGGGGGCGGCGTTGACGCGGATGGCGTCGTCGGCACCGATGGCCAGGGCTTTGCGGATGTTGGGTTCGGTGTCGGCTTCCCCGACGTTGAGCACCGTGACGGTGCCGCTGCCCTGGGCTTCTTTGAGCTCAATGGCGCGAGTGAGTGCATACTCATCCCACGGATTGATGACGAACTGCACGCCCGCCTTGTTAAACTCCTTATTATCCGGGGTAAACGTGATTTTGGTCGTCGTGTCCGGGACGTTGCTAATGCAAACGAGGAACTTCATCAGGTCGACTTAAGGGTCAGAAGATGCGGGCAATGCCCTAATTTCGGGCCGAAGATACTGGAAAATCCCGCCGATGGAAACCGCACCTAGCCGCCTGGAGCAACTGCTCACCTTCTACAAGGAAGACCCGACCGACGCCTTTACCGTGTACGCGCTGGCCACCGAGTACCGCTCGGCCGGCGACCCGGACACGGCCTGGCAGTACTACCAGAAGCTCCTGACGGAACACCCTGATTACGTGGGCACTTACTACCACGCCGGCAAGCTCCGGCAGGAACAGGGGCACGTGGAAGAAGCCGAAAACATCCTGCGTACGGGCCTCACCGTGGCCCGTAAAGCCGGGCAGATGCACGCCGCTTCGGAGCTGCAGGGCGCCCTCAATAACGTACTCGGACTGGACTACGAGGACGACTAAAATTTATTCGGCACGCCTAACATTTTTCGACAAATGGGCCGTGCGGGCCGTAGCGCGCACGGTGCGGACGATACACCTAGCCCAGCCCCACACGATGAAAATATTGCTCGTCGAGGACGAACCCAAGGTATCAGCCTTCATTCGGAAAGGGCTGGAAGAAGAGCATTTCGACGTGGAGGTGGCCTACGACGGCACTTTCGGCGCCCGGCTGGCCCTGGGGCACAGCTTCGATCTGATTATCCTGGACGTGATTCTGCCCGGCATGAGCGGCTTTGAGGTGCTCAAAACCATCCGGCAGCGCGACCAGGACGTGCCGGTGCTCATGCTCACCGCCCTGGGCACCACCACCGACAAGCTGGAGGGCTTCAACGCCGGGGCCGACGATTACCTGGTCAAGCCCTTCGACTTTCCGGAGCTGCTGGCCCGGGTGCGGGCCCTCACCCGCCGCCGCGGGGGGCACGGCGTGAAGGGCGCCACCCTGACGTTGGCCGACCTCACGCTGGACACGGCCGCCAAAACCGTGACCCGGGCCGGGCAGCCGCTCAAGCTGACGGCCCGCGAGTTTGCCCTGCTGGAGCTGCTGCTGCGCAACCAGGGCCGCGTGCTCAGCCGGGCCGAAATAGCCGAGCACAGCTGGGAAGACTCCTTCGACGCGGGCTCCAACGTCATCGACGTGTACGTGAACTACCTGCGCAACAAAGTCGACAAGCCCTTCCCCACCAAGCTGATCCACACCGTGGTAGGCATGGGCTACGTGATGCGGGAAGACGAGCGGTGAAATGGTGAGATAGTGAAATAGTGAGTGCCGTTCTGACCTCCTGTTTACCTGCACATCAAACTCACCATTTCACTATTTCACCACAATGACCATTCGTAACCGCCTGACGCTGCTGTTCGTGGGCCTGGTGGGCGTTATTCTGCTCGGGGCGCTGTCGGCTACGCTCATCATCCACGCCGACTACACCCACGAGCAGTTTAATGACCGCCTGCGCGACCGGGCCGACGTGACGGGCTACATCTTTCTGGAGCGCGACGAGATGCGGGCCGCCGCGTTTCGGGATTTTCAGCGCCGCTTTATGCAGACGCTGCCCAACGAGATTCTGCAGGTCTACGACTCGAAGATGGAGCCGACGTTCATCGAGGAAGACGAGCGAATCAAGGTATCGGATGAGCTGCTGGCGCGCATCGTGGCCGAAAAGGAGGTGTTCTTCAACATGGGGCGGCGGCAGGCCGTGGGCATTTTCTACCGCGACAACCAGGGCGAGTTTGTCATCGTGGCGGCGGCCCAGAACGCCTCCGGGCAGGACCGCACCGAGTACATGACCTTCTCGCTGGCGGCCGTGTTCGTCATCAGTCTGCTGCTGACTTACGTGGCCGGGCGCGTGTTTGCGGGCCGGGCCCTCACCCCCATTGCCGACATCAACGACCAGGTGGAGCGCATTACGGCCCGCGACCTGCACCTGCGCCTCGACGAAGGCCAGAACGAGAAGCCCGACGAAATTTCGCGCCTGGCCCGCACCTTCAACCGCATGCTGCAGCGGCTGGAGGACTCGTTCGAGGGCCAGGGCACCTTCGTGCGCAATGCCTCCCACGAGCTGCGCACCCCACTCACGGCCACCATCGGCGAATTGCAGGTGCTGCTGGCCCGCGAGCGGGACGCCCCCGCCTATCGCGAAGCCCTGGGCTCGGTGCTGGCGGAGCTGCAGCAGTTCCGGGTGCTGGTCAACAACCTGCTGGAACTGGCCCAGGACGACTCCGCGCTGCCCCAGGCCGAGGAAATCCGCCTCGACGAGCTGGTGTGGGAAGTGCGCGACGGACTGCCGGCCGAGCAACGGCGCCGGGTGCAGGTGCAGCTGGGTGAGCTGCCCGACGACGCCGACCAGCTGGTGGTGCGCGGCAGCCGCTCCCTGCTGCTGCGGGCGGTGAGCAACCTGGTGGAAAATGCCCTGAAATACTCCCCCGACGAGCAGCCGGTGGAGCTCCGCCTTGAATACCAAGCCCCGCGCATCCTGCGCCTGCGCGTACTCGACCGGGGCATCGGCATTGCCGAAAAGGATTTTGCCCGGCTGTTTCAGCCTTTCTTCCGCGGCGACAACTCGCGCCAGGTGGTGGGCCACGGCGTGGGGCTGCCGCTGGCGCTGAACATCATCGGGCGGCACGGCGGGCAGCTAACGCTCCGGCCCCGCCCGGACGGCGGCACGGTGGCCGAGGTGGTATTTGAGCCGGCGGCGGGCTAGCGCCGAATTGGCCTCAGAGGGGCGGTATGCCACGGCTGATTCGGCCAAGCCACGCGTCTGTTGTTTGCACCGCGCCGCTTACTTTCTAAAAAAAGCTGACTCTGGAGCGTTTCAAAAAAGCCCTTTAACAGCCTAAAAACCGACTTTTCCAGAAAAAAAAGCCGTTCTAATCTGTTTCTAATCCACCTCTAATTCTCGCCTAATACCCCCACGGTACACTTGCATTGTCAACTCACCAGACGACAATGTTCCGCGCCCCTCTTCGCTTTCTTTCCCTGGCCGCCGGCCTGCTGCTGACGGCTGCCGCCGCCCGCGCCGCAGCGCCCGTCCAGGCTACCGCTGCCGATACCCTCCGCCTCGACCTGAGCCAGGCCGAACGCCAGTTTACCGACAACAATTTCGCCCTGCTGGCCCAGCGCTACAACGTGTCGGCCGCCGAGGCGCAGATCCTGCAGGCCCGGCTGTGGGACAACCCGACGGTCAGCGTCGAGCAGAACACCTACAACCCGCAGACGCGCCGGTATTTCGACGTTACCAAGCAGGGCAACACCATCGTGCAGGTGCAGCAGCTGTTCGCCATTGCGGGCCGCCGCAAAGCCGCCGCGGCCGTGGCCCAGCAGAACGCGCTGGCCGAGCAGTACAACCTGCAGGACCTCTTGCGTACGCTGCGCTTTCAGCTGCGCACCACCTTCTACGACCTGTACTTCAAGCAACGCTCCCTGAGCGTGTACGACCGGCAGATCAGCGAATTCCGGCGCACCATCGGCCTCTACGAGCAGCAGCTGCAGAAGGGCAACATCGCGCTGAAGGACGTGGTGCGCCTGAAAGCCTTCCTCTTCGACCTGGAAACCGAGCGGCAGACCCTGCTGCGCGACATGGCCCAGGACCAGGCCGACCTGCACGTGCTGCTGCGCGACGAAACCAGCTCTTACCTGGTTCCCCAGGCCTCGGTGGCCGCCCTGCGGGCCCTCTCGCTGGGCCAGGCCCCGGCCGAAACCGCCCTGGCCGACTCGGCCCAGACCTACCGCGCCGACGTGAAGGCCCGCATGGCCCAGGTGCAGCAGCAGCAGGCCAACCTACGCCTGCAGCACGCCCTGGCCACCCCCGACCTGGCCGTGGGCTACGTGTACGACCGCGCCGGCAACTACATCCAGAACTACAACGCGCTGACCCTGGGCATTGCGGTGCCCATCTTCAACCGCAACCAGGGCAACATCCGCACGGCCAAGGCGCAGATGGAGGGCAGCCGGGCCCAACTCTCGCAGCAGCAGCTGCAGGTACGCCAGGACGTGTTTCAGGCTTACACCCTGGCCCAGCAGGCCGAGCAGCTCTCGGCCAACACCGACCGCAACACCGCCGACTTCGACAAGCTCATCGACGGCATCGAGCGCAGCTACGCCCAGCGCAACATCACCATCGTGGAATTCCTCGACTTCTACGAGAGCTACAAGGAAAACCTGCTCCAGCGCAATGAGCGCAGCAACAACCGCATCCGCGCCTACGAGCAGCTCAACTACGCCGTCGGCCGCCCGGTGCTGACGCCCCAGTAGAACATCATCTTACAGAACGTCAGGTCGAGCTTGTCGAGGCATCTCGCGTGCTCACTTTCAGATAGTAACCTAGTGATTGGACTTACTATCCGGCGAGATGTCTCGACAAGCTCGACATGACGACCTGGGGTGAGCCGCTTGCTCCCGCCAACCCCGAACACCTTCCGTCTTTCAACCTCAAGCGCCTGCCGCGCTCCTCACCAATACCGCCATGCTTCGCGTTTCCCGCTCCCTTACCGCTCTGCTGTTTCCGCTGGCCGCCGCGGGCCTGCTGAGCAGCTGCACCGATTCCGACGCCAACCCGGCCGCCGAAGAAACCCAGCCCTTCGCCCTGTCCGACACGATGATGAAGGAAATCAAGCTCGACACGGTGCACGCCGAGGCGGTGCGCAACGAGCTGACCCTGTCGGGCCAGATTGCCACCAACGGCGACAAGACCGTACAGGTATTCCCGCTGGTGGGCGGCGTGGTCGAGCAGCTCAACGTGGAGCTGGGCGACCATGTGCAAAAGGGCCAGGTGCTGGCCGTTATCCGCTCGGGCGAAATAGCGGACCTGCAGAACCAGAGCAGCACCGCCGGCACCGACCTCGACATTGCCCGCAAAAACCTGGCGGTGGCCGAGGACCAGTTCCAATCTGGCCTGGCCTCGGAGCGTGACGTGGTGCTGGCCCGCAAGGAGCTGCAGAAAGCCCAGAGCAACGTGGGCAAGTCGCGCAAGCAGCTGAGCATCTACGGCGTATCGGCCGACGGCACCTACACCCTGCGGGCCCCAATTTCGGGCTTCATCACGGAGAAGAACGCCACCGACCACATGCAGTTCAACGCCGACAACGTGCAGAACCTATTCACCGTGTCGAACCTCGACGACGTGTGGATTATGGCCAACGTGTTCGAGTCGGACATCTCGAAGGTGAAGGAGGGCTACCAGGCCGACGTGACCACGCTGGCCTACCCCGACAAGCACTTCCAGGGCCGCATCGACAAGGTATTCAACGTGCTCGACCCGCAGGCCAAGGTGATGAAAGTGCGGGTGCGCCTGGCCAACCCCGGCTACCTGCTCAAGCCCGAAATGTACGCCCGCATCAACGTGCTCAACACCGAGGACGCCAAGATGCTGGCCGTGCCCGCCGAGGCCGTCATCTTCGACAAGGACCGCAACTACGTGATGGTCTACCGCGACCGGAAGCACGTGGACACCCGCGAGGTGAAAATCGACAAGACCGTGGGCGACGTGAGCTACGTGGCCTCCGGTCTGAAGGACGGCGACGTCATCATCGCCAAAAACCAGCTGCTCGTGTACGACGAGCTTAATGACTAGGGAGCTGCAAGCTTCAGGCTACAAGCGGCAAGTTTTTCTGCGCCGCGGCGGCCTGACCGGCCAATTCCTACTGCCTCACCGTTGCCGGCTCTGCTGGCAGCCAGCCCCCCCTTTGCCTATTCTCATTGCTTGAAGCTTGCCGCTTAAAGCTTGCAGCTCAACAAAATGAACAAGTTCATCCAGGGCATCATTGCCTTTTCGCTTAAAAACCGCGGGTTCGTCTTCCTGATGACGGCGGTGGCCATCGTGGCCGGGGTGGTGAGCTACCGGAATACGCCCATCGAAGCGTTTCCGGACGTCACCAACACCGAAATTACCATCATCACCCAGTGGCCCGGCCGCTCGGCGGAGGAGATTGAGAAGTTCGTGACGGCGCCGATTGAAATTGCGCTGAACCCGGTGCAGAAGAAGACCTCGGTGCGCAGCACCTCGCTCTTCGGCCTGTCGGTGGTGAAGGTGATTTTCGACGACGGCGTGGAGGATTTCTTCGCCCGGCAGCAGGTGAATAACCTGCTGGCCGACGTGGATTTGCCCGACGGCATCGACCCGGAGGTGCAGCCGCCCTACGGCCCGACGGGCGAAATCTACCGCTACACCATCGAGAGCAAGGGCAAGACGGTGCGCGAGCTGAAAACCATCCAGGACTGGGTGATTGAGCGCAACCTGAAAGCCGTGCCCGGCGTGGCCGATGTGAACAGCTTCGGCGGCGAGGTGAAGGACTACGAAATCAGCGTGGACCCCACCAAGCTGCAGACCTTCGGCATCACCCCGCTCGACGTGTACAACGCCGTGCAGCGCAGCAACATCAACGTGGGCGGTGACGTCATCAACGAGGGCCAGCAGAACTTCGTGGTGCGCGGCATCGGGCTGCTGAACAACATCAACGACATCAACAACACGGTCATCAAGAACGTGAACGGGGCCCCGATTCTGATCAAGAACGTGGCTTCGGTGCAGGAGTCGGCGCTGCCGCGCCTGGGTAAAGTCGGGCGCGGGCTGGAGGACGACAAGGTGGAGGGCATCGTGGTGATGCGCAAGGGGGAAAACCCCTCGGAGGTCATTGCCCGCCTGCAGGACAAGGTGCAGGAGCTGAACGAGAAGATCCTGCCCCCGGGCGTACAGATCAAGACCTTCTACGACCGGCAGCAGCTCATCGACTTCTCGACGGAGACGGTGATTCACAACCTGCTCGAAGGCATCGTGCTCGTCACGGTTATCGTGTTCCTGTTCATGGCCGACTGGCGCACCACCGTCATCGTGTCGGTGATTATCCCGCTGGCTTTGCTCTTCGCCTTTATCTGCCTGCGGCTGAAGGGCATGAGCGCGAACCTGCTGAGCATGGGCGCCATCGACTTCGGTATCATCATCGACGGCGCGGTGGTGATGGTGGAGGGCCTCTTTGTGGCGCTGGACCACGAGGCGCACAAAAAGGGCATGGAGCGGTTCAACAAGCTGGCCAAGCTCGGCCTGATCAAGAAGACCGGCCGCGACATGGGCAAGGCCATCTTCTTCTCCAAGGCCATCATCATCACCGCTTTGCTGCCCATCTTCTCCTTCGAGAAAGTGGAGGGCAAGATGTTCTCGCCCCTGGCCTGGACGCTCGGCTTCGCCCTGCTCGGCGCCCTGATTTTCACGCTGACGCTGGTGCCGGTGCTGGCCTCCATCCTGCTCAAGAAGAACGTGTGGGAGAAGGATAACTTCTTCGTGCGGGGCATCAACCGCGGCGCCCAGCGCTTCTTCCGCTTCACCTACGCCCGCAAAGGCATCAGCCTGCTCATTGCCACCATCGTGGTGGCCGGCGGCCTCGGGGCCTTCAAGTTCCTGGGCTCGGAGTTCCTGCCGGAGCTGAACGAAGGCTCGATTTACGTGCGGGCCCAGCTGCCGCTGAGCATCGGGCTGGACGAGTCCAACAAGCTCTGCAACGAGATGCGCGGGGTGTTCCTGAGCTTTCCGGAGGTGTCGGACGTGGTGAGCCAGACCGGCCGCCCCAACGACGGCACCGACCCGACGGGCTTCTACAACAACGAGTTCCTGGTGCAGATCAAGCACACCAAGGACGTGCAGAACAAGATGAAGTCGGCCGCCTACCGGGCCCAGCTCATCGAGCACATGAAGGCGAAACTCAACCGCTTCCCCGGCGTGGACTTCAACTTCTCGCAGCCTATCATGGACAACGTGGAGGAAGCCGCCTCGGGCGTGAAAGGCTCCATTGCCGTCAAAATCTACGGCACCGACCTCAAGCTGATGGAGGAAAAAGGCCGCGAGGTGTACGCCGTGCTCAAAAAGATTAAGGGCATCGACGACCTGGGCGCGCTGCGCAACATCGGCCAGCCGGAGCTGCACGTGGAGCTGGACGAGAACAAGATGGCCAGCTACGGCGTGGACAAGGCCGACGCCAACGCGGTGCTGGAAATGGCCGTGGGCGGCAAGCAGGCCACCCAGCTCTACGAGGGCGAGCGGAAATTCCCCATCCGCGTCCGCTACGAGCAGCAGTACCGCTCGACGCCCGCCCAGATTGCCCAGCTGATGGTGCCCACCCAAGCGGGCAAGACCATCCCGATTTCGGAAATAGCCACCATCGGCCCCGTGAACGGCCCCTCCCTCATCTACCGCGACGACAACAAGCGCTTCGCCGCCGTGAAATTCTCGATTCGGGGCCGCGACATGGGCTCGACCATCGAGGAAGCTCAGAAGAAGGTGGAGCAGGCCGTGCACCTGCCCAAGGGCTACACCATGAAGTGGACCGGTGACTTCGAAAACCAGCGCCGCGCCACCCAGCGCCTCACCCAGGTAGTGCCCATCTCGCTCGGGCTGATCTTCTTCATCCTCTTCATCCTCTTCGGCAACCTCAAGGACGCCGGGCTGGTGCTGCTGAACGTGCCCTTCGCCATCATCGGCGGCGTGGCCGCGCTGCTCATCACGCACACCAACTTCTCGATTTCGGCCGGTATCGGCTTCATCGCGCTGTTCGGTATCTGCATTCAGAACGGGGTGATTCTCATCTCGGTGTTCAAGCAGAACATGCTGCGCAAGATGAGCCTCGACCGGAGCATCTACGACGGGGTGACCAGCCGGGTGCGCCCGGTGGTGATGACCGCCCTGATGGCCACCATCGGCCTGATGCCGGCCGCCATCAGCACCGGCATCGGCTCCGAAACCTCCAAGCCCCTGGCCATCGTGGTTATCGGCGGCCTCATCACCGGCACCATCCTGACGCTGTTCATCTTCCCCTTGATTTTCGAGCGCGCCTACCGCGCCGAGCACAGTAAGTACGGCCCGCACACCGACGCCGAGCTGCACCCCGAAACCGAAGCCGTGCTCGTGCACTAACGGCCCGCCGCCCCGGTTGCCCGGGCCTGCCGCGGCAGCCCGGCGGCCGGTTGGCCGACGCCCCCACTCCCCTGTTCCCCACTTCCGCCATGCTTCGCCTTCCCGCTTCCGTGCTACACGCGCTGCTGCTCTTTGCCGGCCTTATCGGGCTGGGCGCGGTGCTCTTCGTGCTCGACTGGTACACGCTGGCCCGGCCGGGGCTGGTGGCGGGGCTCCTGCTGCTCGTCACGGCCGGCAAGCTGTGGTACTGCGGCCGGGCCGTGCTGGGCTGGATCCGGCGCACGGTGGATTCGACCGAGCACCTGCACCACCTGACCACCTTCATGGCCCTGACGGTGCTGCTCATCATCACCTCCTACGCCCTCGATTACTACTGCCTGCACCGCATCTACCCCGGGGCATTCCGGCTGCCCTTCGGCGAGCGGGACCCGCTGGGCCAGCTGCTCACTTTCTTCTACCTGAGCGCGGGCACCTTCACCACCGCCGGCAGCAACGAGGTGTACCCCACCACCCTGCTCGGGCAGTGCTACGTGACCAGCGAAATGCTCATCGGCTATGCCACCACGGTGCTGGTGGTGGCCAACCTGGCCCACCTGCGCCACCTGTTCCGCGCGGCGTACCGGCGCGGGCGGCAGCAACGGGCCGCGGTCGGCCCGGCCGGACAGTTCTTCTGATTACCCTTTCAAGGTTTGGTGAGAGAAAAGCCCGTCGTGTTTCACGGCGGGTTTTCTGCCAAACCAGGCCTTCATTCCGCCTACATCCCAGCCTCACCATCTTCTACCCTATGCCCCGCCTCCCCGCCTCCTAAACCAGCCCGTTCGCCTCCGCTGCCGCCTGCCCGATTTGGGCGGGCGGCTTCGTGGCGTTTAGTGCTCCTGCCTTCAGCGTTTTTCCTCACCACCTCTTTTCCCGACCGGCTCATGCCGGCGCATCCCGATGAATAAATTCATTCAGGGCATCATTTCCTTTTCGCTGAAGAACCGCTTCTTCGTGTTCTTCCTCACGGCCCTGCTGGTGGCCGGCGGCATCTTCAGCTACCTGCACACGCCCATCGAGGCGTTTCCCGACGTCACCAACACCCAGATTATCATCGTGAGCCAGTGGCCGGGCCGCTCGGCGCAGGAAGTGGAGCGGTTCGTGTCGGTGCCCATCGAGGTGGCCATGAACTCGGTGCAGAAGAAGTCCAACATGCGCTCCATCAGCATGTTCGGGCTGTCGGTCATCAAAATCAACTTCGACGACGACGTGGAGGACTTCTTCGCCCGGCAGCAGGTCAACAACCTGCTGGCCGGCGTGAACTTCCCCGAGGGCTGCGAAAACCACGTGCAGCCGCCCTACGGCCCCACCGGCGAGATTTTCCGCTACACCGTGCAGAGCAAGGCCGGCCGCAACACCAACGATTTGCTGGCCATCCAGGACTGGACGGTGGAGCGGGCCCTGAAATCGGTGCCGGGCGTGGCCGACATTGCAGCCTTCGGCGGCACCAAGAAAATCTACGAAATCAGCGTCGACCCGGCCCAGCTGCAGAAGTATAACCTCACCCCCGCCGACGTGTATGAGGCCGTGCAGAAAAGCAACCTCAACGTGGGCGGCGACGTGATTGAGAAGAACGGGCAGGCCTACGTGGTGCGCGGCATCGGCCTGCTCAACAAGCCCGACGACATCGGCAACATCATCGTCGACGAGGTCAACAACACGCCCATTCTGGTGCGCAACGTGGCCCGGGTGGCCGAAAGCCACGCCCCGCGCGTGGGCCAGGCCGGCCTCGACGGCAACGACGACGTGGTGGAGGGTATCGTGATTATGCGCAAGGGCGAAAACCCGGCCGAGGTGCTGGGGCGCGTCAAGGCCAAAATCGAGGAGCTAAACACCAAGGTGCTGCCCGCCGACGTGAAGCTGGTGACCTTCTACGACCGGGACCGGCTCATGGAATTCTGCACCCACACCGTGATTCACAACCTGGTGGAGGGCATTCTGCTGGTCACGCTCATCGTGTTCCTGTTCATGGCCGACTGGCGCACCACGCTCATCGTGAGCATCATCATCCCGCTCTCGTTGCTCTTTGCCTTCATCTGCCTGCGGCTGAAAGGCATGTCGGCCAACCTGCTGAGCATGGGCGCCATCGACTTCGGCATCATCATCGACGGGGCCGTGGTGATGGTGGAGGGTCTGTTCGTGGTGCTCGACCACAAGGCCCATCAGGTGGGCATGCCCACCTACAACAAGCTGGCGAAGCTGGGCCTCATCAAGAAGACTGGCAAGGAGTTGGGCAAGGCCATCTTCTTCTCCAAGCTCATCATCCTGACCTGCCTGCTGCCCATTTTCGCCTTCGAGAAGGTGGAAGGCAAGATGTTCAGCCCCCTGGCCTGGACCCTGGGCTTTGCCCTGCTCGGCGCCCTCATCCTGACCCTGACCTTCGTGCCGGTCATGGCCTCCATCCTGCTCAACCGGAACGTGCGGGAAAAGAACAACCCCATCGTCAACTTCTTCGACCGCATCGTCACCCGCGGCTTTGCCTTCACCTACGCCCACCGCCGCCTGAGTCTGCTGGTGAGCTTTGCCATCATGGCCGTGGCCCTGTACTCGTTTAAGTTCCTGGGCTCGGAGTTTCTGCCCGAGCTGAACGAGGGCGCCCTGTGGGTGGAAGCCAAGCTGCCCATGTCGTCGTCCCTCACCGAGACGACCCGGAAAGTGGCCGAGTTTCGCAAGATTCTGGGCTCCTTCCCCGAAGTCAACGGGGTGCTGAGCCAGACCGGCCGCTCCAACGACGGCACCGACCCCTCGGGCATGTACTACGTGCAGTGCCAGGTAAACCTGAAGCCCAAAGAGGAATGGACGCGCAAGATTTCCAAGGAGCAGCTCATCGACCAGATGGACCAGAAGCTGCGCCAGTACCCCGGCGTCATCTATAACTACTCCCAGCCCATCATCGACAACGTGGCCGAGGCCGTGGCCGGCATCAACGCCTCGCTGGCCGTCAAAATCTTCGGCAACGACCTGGAAACCATCGACCAGAAAGCTGACTCGGTGGCCGCCATCCTCAAGGGCGTGCGCGGCGTGAAGGACCTGGGCATCATGCGCAACCTGGGCCAGCCCGAAATGAGCGTGCTGCTCGATGAAGGCCGCATGGCCGTCTACGGCGTGCGCACCGCCGACGCGCAGACGGTGGTGGAAATGGCCATCGGCGGCAAAGCAGCCACCCAGCTCTTCGAGGGCGAGCGGAAGTTCGACGTGCGCATCCGCTACCCCGAGCAGTACCGCTCGACTGAGGAGCAGATTCGGGAACTGCGGGTTCCCACCATCCACGGCGGCAAAGTAGCCCTCAAGGAAATTGCCGACGTACGCACCATCACCGGCCCGGCCTTCGTGTACCACGACAACGGGCAGCGCTTCATTGCCGTCAAATTCAGCATCCGCGACCGGGACATGGGCTCCACCATCGCCGAGGCGCAGAAGAAGGTCGACAAGCAGATTCACCTGCCCAAGGGCTACAGCATTGCCTGGGCCGGGGAGTTTGAAAACCAGGTGCGCGCCACCAAGCGTCTCACCCAGGTGGTGCCGGTGTCGCTGGTTATCATCTTCATCCTGCTCTTCATCACCTTTGGCAACGCCAAGGACGCCGGCTTGGTGCTGGTCAACGTGCCCTTCGCCCTCATCGGCGGCATCGCGGCCCTGCACCTGACGCACACCAACTTCAGCATCTCGGCCGGCATCGGCTTTATCGCCCTCTTCGGCATCTGCATTCAGAACGGGGTGATTCTCATCACCGTGTTCAAGCAGAACCTGCGCCAAAAGCTCACGCTCGACGAATCCTTGCGCCTGGGCGTGGCCTCCCGCGTGCGCCCGGTGGTGATGACCGCCCTGATGGCCATGATTGGCCTGTTTCCGGCCGCGCTGAGCACCGGCATCGGCTCCGAAACGCAAAAGCCGCTGGCCATCGTGGTGATTGGCGGGCTGGTGTCGGCCACGGTGCTGACGCTGCTGGTATTCCCGCTGGTGTTCCGCTGGGCCTACGCCTCCCTGCACCAGGATGCGCCCGCCGCCCCGGCCGAGCGGCAGCTGGCCACGGCGTAGGCAGCCCGGAAAGTTCTCCGGCCCCGCCTGTCGCGCCGGTTCGGGCGCAGGCGCGGCACCGGTTTTTCCGCCTTGCTCGTTCCTTTTTCCACCGTTCCGAACGAGTTTCCGAAAGCCCCTGACCACTGGCCAGGGGCTTTTTGCTTGAATTGCCCGCCCCCATTGCCAGGATTCGCGACCTGCAACCCGCGCCCGGCTTCCGGGGTAAACAAGCTGACAATCAAACCCTATCCGCACCATGAACCAGCACCCAAACCGCCGCCCGGACGAATTCGACGACCGGAGCCGCAACCAGCATAACCGCCACGATGAGCGCCGCCCCCACGACCGGTTCGGCGACAACTACGAGCCGCGCCGCCACGACTATTGGCGCGAAGAGCCCCGCGACGAGCAGGGCCGCTTCCGCAGCCGCTGGGACCAGCCTCACGAAGCCGATGACCGCCGCCGCCACCAGGAAGACGACGACCGCCGCCGCGGCTTCAGCCACTACGGCGACTACGCCGGTTCCGACCGGGGCCGCGGCTACGGGGCCGGCCGCCCGGAAGCCGGCCGCGCCGACTACACCCGCCGCCCAGACGATGACAGCCGCCGCCCGAGCCGCGACGCCGACAGCCGGGGCTACCACCCCGAAGGCACCTCCGGCTACCTCAGCGACCGGCGCACCGATGACCGCGACACCTCCCGCCACGCCCGGGACAATTCGGGCCGCCGGGGCTACGACGACGCCCGCAACTTGCCCTCGCGCCGCGACTTCGACCAGCGCCCCAGCCATTCCTCCGAAAGCTACCGCGACAACTTCGCCAGCCGCCCCGAGCCCCGCGACGAAGAATCGCGCCAGGATTACCGCCGCACTCCGGACCGCCGCACTCCGGACCGCCCCGAACAGCGCCGCCGCTACGACGGTAGCAACCGCGACGGCGCCCGCTCGGACTACGGCTACGGCGACGACTACAGCAGCAGCCTCTACGACCCGAACAGTCGCAACAGTGCCTTCCGCCGCCCCGAGGACAACCGTAATGCGCCGCGCGACCAGGCTGAGCGGCGCGGCCGGGACAGCCGCCGCGGCTGGAGCGACACGCCCGACCTGGGCAACCAGCGCCGCCGCTAAGCCCGGTAGGTCACCGGATCCGTAACAAAGCGGCCCGTAGCAACCTGCGTTGTTACGGGCCGCTTTGTGACCGGTCATAGCCGGCGGCGTCGGCGGCTTGCTGGCCGGACGGTCATGCGGTGCTGACAATTATCAGCACCCGACTCATCCGTTTCGGAACCAAGCGGTTGTATCTTATATCCATCGGCAACTCCAAACTCCCAATACCCATGGAATCGATGAACGACCAGCAGGCCCGCGCCTATGTGGCCCAGTGGCTGAGCACCCACCCCGACCGCCTGCACAACCGCCGCCACGACCCCATGCAGCTGCGCAACTGGGAAGACGCCGCCGTGCTGCGGCTGCGCAACGGCATTGCCGAAGACGCCGAGTTCATCCTGCGGCGCTTCGCCACCAAGACGGAAACGCACTCGATGGAGTAGCGCCCGCCCGGAAGCAGTGGCCCCTGAGCGGGCCGTTGCTTACGGCTGCTTTTTGTCTTCGTAGTTCTGGAAGGTGTAGAGGAAGCCCAGCGACAACGCCTGGCTGGCCTGCACGTGCGCGTCCTGGTCCCGGTCGTAGAGGCCGATACCGGTCACGGCCACGTTGATGTAGCGGTTGACCTTGGCCGTTACGGCCAGTTCCAGGCGGTGGTCGATGCTGCGCCAGCGCAGTTCCTGGTAGTTGGCAAATAGCAGGTAGCGCGCCTTCAGGTTCACGTTCTGCATGATGTCCTTGTCGAACTCGGCCAGCACCTGCGCGGCCAGCCACTCGCGGCGCACCTCGCGCGGAGGCCGCACGCCGTAGGGCTCGGCGCCCACGGAAGTCAGAAAGCGCTCCGGCCGGTTGACGAAGGTGAAGCGCGGCGCGAAGGGCGAGAGGCGCAGCTTGAAGAAGGTAGCCGGGTGGTACTCGAAGCCGTAGGCGGCCGTGAGGAAGGCCGGCGCAAACCACGACGACACCAGCCGCGCCTGCTCGTTGCCGTTGGCGTCCTTGCCGTACTCGTAGCCGCGGGCAAACTGCGAGAGCAGGTTCAGGGAGAGAAACATGTCCCAGTCGCCGCTGATGCCGTAGCCGTACTTGGTGTCGAGGAACAGGCGGTCCTGGTTTTTGCGGTAGCCCTGGCCCTTGTTCTGGGCAAAGGCGAAGAGCAGGTCGGCCTGGTTGTCCCAGCTGTACCGGTCGCGGCGGTAGTTGGCCTGCGCGTTCAGCAGCCCGTTCAGGCCCAGGAAGCTCACGCCCCCACCCTTCCAGTTGTCCGACAGCAGGGCTTCGCTGATATTCAGCGCGCCCTTGAACTTGGTTTTCCAGAGCGAAATGGAATCGGCCGCCGCGGCGGGGCTCTGGGCGCGGGCCGCCGAACAACTCAGCGTCAGCCCCAGCAGGAGGTAAAAGTGCTTCATAGCGCAAAAAAGTACGGGAGGTGTCGTTGCGGACGGCTGACGAAATCGGGCAGCCAAGGTTGTATTTTATTTCATATTCTTTGAAAAGAACAATTTAAATCCAACTGATTGACTTGATTTTAAAGTTATTCCTTCCCGGCAGACAATTATTGAACGACAAACAGGCTCATGCGTGTCGATAGGATATGCGTACGACCATCCTGCTGACCGGCGCCCTATTTGCGGCTGCCACCGGCCGCACCCTGGCCCAGTCCCCCGCCATCGACCCGACGTACAACGAAGACGCGCCCTTTGTGCGCAACATCCGGCCCGACCGACCCGGCCAGACCGTGACGACCAGCATGCTGCGCCCTGGCCAGTTTCAGGTGGAGCTGGGCACGCAGCGGCAGCTGCCGGCCGGCGGCCAGGCCCGCACCCTCTCCACGGGGCTGCTACGCGTGGGCTTCTTCAATCACATGGAGCTGCGCCTCACCCAGGGCTACCAGCACGCCGGCCCGCGCGTGCTCGGCTCCGATGCCGCCGTGGTGGCGGCTGGCCTCGCCCCGCTCACCGTGGGCGCCAAGTGGCTGGCTTCCACCAACCAGGACGCCCGCTCGCAGGTGGTATTCCTCACCGAGCTGACGCTGCCCAAAACCGGCGACCAGACCCTGCACCTGGCCAAGCCGCTGGCCTCGGCCCGGGCCCTGGTGTCGCAGCAGATCGGGCAGCGCTTCGGCATTGAAACCAACCTGGGCTTCAGCCAGAGCGGTTTTCGGGCGGCCGATACCAAGCAGGGGCAGTTTCTCTACACGCTGGCGCTGAACGGGCCGCTGGTGGGTAAGTTTGGCTTCTTCACCGAAGCCTACGGTTTTGGCCGGCAGAGCTTTACCAATGGCGGCACCGTGGGCCTGAACTGGCGCCCCCTGCCCGGTCTGCGCCTCGATATCGGTGCGGGTCAGGCCTTTACGGGCCAGCGCGGGGCCGTGGTCAGCGGCGGGCTGAGCGTGCGGCTGCCGCATTAGGTAGCACAGGCGGGCGCGGCTGGTTGCGCGGCTCACATGTTCGTGTGATTGTGAGCAGAATGCAGACGACCTAGTTTTGTCACATTCAAACCACGCTCCATCCAACACAAAATGCCGTCCACGCTCTTCCGCTTCCTGCTGCTCTTCGCCCTGCTCCTGCTCGGTTACGCTTCCGCCCACGCCCAGACGCCCGCGGAACGCCCCAACACATCCGTCACCGGCTTTGGCGACCCGGAGCCCATGGACCCGCGCTACGCCCAGGCCTCGGAGCTGACCGAGCTGAAAACGCAGCTGCAGAACCTGCTGCAGGCCTACGACCAGCTGGTGACGCGCTACAACGCCCAGAATGTCCAACTCCAGCAGCTGGAGCGGCAACAGGCCATCAGCCCCGCTAACCGTTCCCGCGCCCAACGCATGCAGCCCCTAGCCTCGGGTAGCTACTAACCGTCCCGCGCATTTCCGCATCCGCGCCCCCGCGGCCCCTCTTCGAGCGGGCGGCGGGGGCGCTGGCATTGGCGGCCGCCCCAGCAAATAAGCCGATCAAGCCCAGTTACTTGCTGCGGGGCGCCCAACTCCGCCAGCTCCGCCGCGTTAAGGAAAGCCGATTGACGCACCCACTCCTGCTCGTCCTGCTATGATTCCTGCTTATTTCCGCCTTCTGGCCGCCGGCCTGCTGCTTTCCGCCTGCCAGACGGCCGGGCCCGCCGCCCAGACCGGCGCCTCCCCCACCACCCCGCCCGCGCCCCTGCGCAATACCCGCTGGGTGCTCCGCCAGCTCGGCTCCGAGGCCGTAACCGTGCCCGCCGAGGGCCGCGAAGCTGATTTGCTGCTGCGCACCGAGGACACCCGCGTGCAGGGCAACGCCGGCTGCAACCGGTTTTCGGGCACCTACGAGCAGCCTACGCCCGAGCAGGTGCGCTTCAGCAAGCTGCTGTCCACCAAAATGGCCTGCCCCGCCCTCGACACCGAAACGCGCTTTATGGGCGCCCTCGGCCAGATCAGCTACTTCCGCATCGTCGGCGACACGCTGCGGCTCTACGCCGGGCCGCCCGCCGAAACCGCGCCCCTGCTGCGGCTCGAAGCCGTGTACACCCGCTAACGACGAAGGCCGCCGCCCACATCGGAGCGGCGGCCTTGCCGTCAATTGCTTGTCGTCAGCAGCGGGTTATTTCGCCGGGTCGGCCGCGCGCAGCAGCTCCACCGCGTCCTGCTCGGTTTTCACCGTGCGCTTGGTCTGGCCCAGGGCGGCCAGGGCCGGGGCGGCGCCGGCAATGGATTTCTGGTTGAGCTTCACTTCCACGACCGAGCCGTCGGGGCGGCGCAGGTAGTATTCGGTACGGTCCACCAGCTCGTCGAAGCGGCGGTCGGCGGCGTAGCCGCCCTGGTAGTTGGCCTTCACCATCAGCTTGCGGGGCAGCTTGAGCAGCGCGTAGCCGCTGGCGCCCTGGTACAGCACTTCCACGAAGGCGGTGCGCTTTTCCGCGTCGGGCGCCTCGGCAAAGGGCAGAAAGCGGCGCTCGGCCTGACCGGGCAACACGGGCAGCAGGCTGAATTCCTTCATGCGGTTGGCATCGAGCCACACCGAGTCCTTTTTGTTGGCGTAGGGCTGCACCACCAGCACCCGGCGGTACACGTCGTAGCGCGCGGGGGCGCCGGCCAGCTCGCGCTTGTCGGCCAGCGTTACCTTGGCCATCGACCAGCCTTTGCTCAGGTAGGGCGTGCCTACGAGGCCCTCGTAGCGGTGGTCGAAGGTGTTGTAGGCCTGGAATTCCCCGGGCGCGATGTTGGTCTTGTTGTAATTGGCGGGCTGAGCGGCGCCGTTCGTGGTTTGCTGGGCTACGGCGGGCGTGACACCCAGGGCGAAACCCAGCAGCAGGAGTTGGCTCAGACGAGGCTGAAACGTGGTATTCATCGACTGTAGAGAAAGGATAAACCGACGCAACTTAGCCAATATTCTGCCAAAAAGCACCGGCCGGTCGGCCGGAACGAGTCCGCGCTGACCGGCCGGTGCTACCCGCTGCGCCGCTTTAGTTAAGCGTCAGCACCAGGTCGTCGGCATTTACCAGGGTGCCTTCGCTCAGGTTCACGGCCTGCACCAACGCGTCGGCCGGGGCGGTGATGGTGGTTTCCATCTTCATGGCCTCGATGATGAATAGCGGGGTGTTGCGCTTGACCTTCTGCCCGTTTGCCACCAGCACCTTCGAGAGCAGCCCCTGCAGCGGCGCCCCGATCTGTCCGGTCTTGCTCTTGTCGGCCTTGGGGTTCGACACGGTCTTGACTTCCACCGACTTGTCGCGGATTTCCAGGTTGCGCGTCTGCCCGTTCAGGGTGAAGAAGATGGTGCGGCAGCCGTCGTCGTTGACCTGACCGATGGACTGCAGGCGCACGATGATGCTCTTGCCGCGGGCAATGTCGATGATGGTTTCCTCGCCAGGTCGCAGCCCGTAGAAGAACACCCGCGTGGGCACCACCGACACGTCGCCGTACTGCTGCAGGTGCGACCAGTACTGCTCGAACACCTTGGGGTACAGCAGCCAGGACAATAGATCGGTAAAGCGCGCGCCCGGGCCGAATTTCTCCTGAAACTTCGGCCACTCCCGCTCGAAATCGATGGGCTGCAGGTGCTCGTTGGGACGGTCCTTGAAGGGCTTCTCGTCCTTGAGAATCAGCTTCTGCAGCTTCTTTGGCCAGCCGCCCTCGGGCTGCCCGATGTCGCCGCGGAACAGCTCGCGCACCGACTCCGGGAAGTCGATGCCGTCCCCCTTGGTCAGCACGTCCTCGGTCGTGAGGTTGTTCGACACCAGAAACAGGGCCATGTCGCCGACCACTTTCGAGGACGGCGTCACCTTCACGATGTCGCCGAACAGCTGGTTGACCTCGGCGAAGGTCTTCTTAATCAGCTCGAACTTGTCCAGGAGGCCCAGCGCGGCGGCTTGGGGGCGCAGGTTGGAGTACTGCCCGCCGGGAATTTCGTGCTGGAACACCTCCGAGGTGCCCGCCTTCAGCCCCGACTCGAAGGGGTAGTAATAGTCGCGGACCGTTTCGAAGTAGTTGCTGAACTCGTTCAGGCTCAGCTGGTCGAACTCGCGGTGCCGGGGCGTGCCACGCAGCATTTCCACCACCGAGTTGAAGTTGGGCTGCGAGGTCAGGCCCGACAAGGAGCCCAGCGCCACGTCGATAACGTCGACGCCCGCTTCCACGGCCTTCAGGTAGGTGGCGGCCTGCAACGACGAGGTGTCGTGGGTGTGCAGGTGAATGGGCAGCTTCACCGTGGCGCGCAGGGCCATCACCAGTTCGGTGGCCGCGTAGGGCTTGAGCAGCCCGGCCATGTCCTTGATGCAGAGGATATGGGCACCCGCGTCCTCGATTTGCTTCGCGAGGCGCAGGTAGTAGTCGAGGTTGTATTTCTGGTTGCGCTTGGGGTCCAGAATGTCGCCGGTGTAGCAGATGGCCGCTTCCGCGAGGCCCTGGGTTTTGTTGCGCACGAAGCCGATGCAGGCCTCCATGCCCTTCATCCAGTTCAGCGAGTCGAAGATGCGGAACACGTCGACGCCCGTTTCCCAGGCCTGCTGCACGAAGCGTTCCGTCAGGTTGTCGGGATAGGCCTTGTAGCCCACGCCGTTGGCCCCGCGGATGAGCATCTGCAGCAGGATGTTGGGCACGGCCTCGCGCAGTTTGGCCAGCCGGTCCCAGGGGTCTTCGTGCAAAAAGCGCAGGGCCACGTCGAAGGTGGCGCCGCCCCACACTTCCATCGAGAAAGTCTGCGGGTGGCGCCGGGCGTAGCGGTCGGCCACCTTCAGCATGTCGAAGGAGCGCATGCGGGTGGCCAGCAGGCTCTGGTGCGCGTCGCGGTAAGTGGTGTCGGTGTAATGAATCAGCGGGTCCTCGCGCAGCCACTGGGCAAAGCCCTCGGGGCCGAGCTCCGTGAGCTTCTGCTTGCTGCCGGGCGGCACCGCCAGGCCCGGTTCGCTGTACGGCAGGTGGGGCTTGGGCAGCTCCTTCTTGGGGTCGACGTGGCCCTTCACGTCCGGGTTGCCGTTCACAATCAGGTCCCCCAAAAACTCCAGCAGGCGGGTGCCGCGGTCGAGCCGGACTTTGAACTTGAACAGCTCCGCGTGGTCTTTGATGAAGTCCACGTTGGCCTGCCCGCTCACGAAGACCGGGTGCTGAATGATGTTCTGCAAAAACTGGATGTTGGTGCGCACCCCGCGCACCCGGAACTCGTCCAGGGTCCGCTGCATCTTCTGCGCCGCGCCCTCCAGCGTGGGCGCGTGGGCCGACACCTTCACTAATAGGGAGTCGAAGAAGGGAGAAATTTTCACGCCCTGATACACCGAGCCCTGGTCGAGGCGGATGCCGAAGCCGCCCGCCGAGCGGTAGGCCACGATGGTGCCGTAATCGGGCTTGAAGTCGTTTTCGGGGTCTTCGGTGGTGATGCGGCACTGAATGGCGTAGCCGATTTTCAGCGGCTTGTCGCCGCCCAGGCCGATTTCGGGGTCCGAAAGGTGGCGGCCGTCGGCAATGTGCAGCTGGGTTTTGATCAGGTCGATGCCGGTAATCATCTCCGTCACCGTGTGCTCCACCTGAATGCGCGGATTCACCTCGATGAAGTAGATGCGGTCCAGCTCGGGGTTGACGAGGAATTCGACGGTGCCCACGTTGTTGTAGCCCACCGCCCGGCCCAGGCGCAGCGAGTACTCATACAACAGGTGGCGCATGTGGTCGGGCAGGTTCAGCGACGGGGCCACTTCCACCACTTTCTGGTAGCGGCGCTGCACCGAGCAGTCCCGCTCGTAGAGATGCATGATGTTGCCGTGGTTGTCGGCCACCAGCTGCACCTCGATGTGCTTGGGCCGCTCCACGAACTTCTCCAGAAACACCGTGTCGTCGCCGAAAGCTTTGAGGGCTTCGTTGCGGGCCTCGAAAAAGCCTTTTTCCAGCTGCTCGTCGTCGCGGATGACGCGCATGCCGCGCCCGCCGCCGCCCGAGGCCGCCTTCAGCATCACCGGGTAGCCAATGCGCTGCGCTTCCTGCCGGGCTATTTCAAATGAGGTCAGGTCCTGCTGGCTGCTTTCGATGATGGGCACCTGGCAGCGCACAGCCACTTCCTTGGCCTTCACTTTGTCGCCGAGGGCTTCCATCACCTCCGGGCGGGGACCCACGAAGGTGATGCCCTCCTCGCCGCAGCGCCGGGCAAACGTGGCGTTTTCGGAGAGGAAGCCGTAGCCGGGGTGAATCGCGTCGACGCCGTTGGCCTTGGCCACCCGCAGAATTTCCTCGATGTCGAGGTAGGGCTTGAGCGGGTCCTCGTCGCGGCCGATCTGGTACGCCTCATCAGCTTTGTAGCGGTGCAGCGAGTAGCGGTCCTCGTAGGTGTACATGGCCACCGTCTGGATGCCCAGCTCGGTGGCCGCGCGCAGCACGCGAATCGCAATTTCGCCGCGGTTGGCGACGAGCAGCTTGCGGATGTTCATGAAAGTGAGGTTGTGGGGTTGGGGAACGTGGGGAGGGGATGCGCCGAAGCTACGCAAAAGCCACTGCTTTCGCCGGAGATATAGTCGGCATGCCGAGTATTTTTGCGCCGTTAATTTATACTCCTCCAGCAAGAGGTTCTTGACTAAAAGATAGTTAGTTAGACCGGGATATTTCTACGTCTGACCGGTTGCCCGCAGCTGCTGTCTGAGCGTTACCGCCGATTTCTGCCCTGGGGCGGCTTTCGGGCAAACCTTCGGGCTCCGGCCGGGTTCATGCCTCGTTCCGCAACCACTCCCACCACATGGATTTCACCGGCAAAACCATTCTCATCGTCGGTGCCTCGTCGGGCATCGGCCTGGCCACCGCCCAACGGCTGCACGCCGCCGGCGCCACCCTGATTACGGCTTCGCGTCACCAATCGGCCGAGCTGGCTGCGCTGGCTACCCAGCACCTAGCGCTGGACGTAACGCAGTTCGACGCGGCGGCGCTGGACGCGCTGCCCGACGTGCTGCACGGGGTGGTGTACTGCCCGGGCTCCATCTTGCTGCGGCCGTTTGAGCGGCTGGGGCCGGAGCAGTTCCGGCAGGATTTCGAGCTGAACGTGGTGGGTGCGGTGCAGGTGCTGCAGGCCGTCATCAAGCGGCTGAAAAAGGCCGGTGGGGCTTCCGTTGTGCTGTTTAGCACGGTGGCGGCCTACAACGGCATGCCTTTTCACGCCAGCATTGCCGCCGCCAAGGCCGCCCTCGAAGGCCTGACTCGCTCCCTGGCCGCCGAGTACGCCAGCAGCGGGGTGCGCGTCAATGCCCTGGCGCCTTCGCTCACCGATACGCCCCTGGCCGCCGCGCTGCTCAACACGCCCGAAAAGCAGGAAGCCGGCGCCAAACGGCACCCGCTGCAGCGCGTGGGCCAGCCACAAGATCTAGCTGAAACCGCTGCCTTTCTGCTCTCCGACGCGGCCAGCTTCATCACCGGGCAGATTATCCGGGTCGATGGAGGTTACTCCACCCTGAAATAGGGGCAAGACGTTGGGAGGGTAAGAGTTCGGGAGTTATTGCTCCGACAACTCACAAACTCCCACCGTTCTTAACTCCTAAACTCCTATCCTGATCTATGCCCATAGCCCTGTTCTGGCACCGGCGCGACCTGCGCCTGCACGACAACGCGGGCCTGACGGCCGCCCTGCAGAGTGGCCTGCCCGTCGTGCCCCTTTTCATTTACGACACCGACATTCTCGACCACGTTCCGCGCCCCCGGGATGCGCGCGTCACGTTCATTCATGATCAGGTGGAGCGGCTGGCGGAGCAGACCGCCACGGCCGGGGGCACGTTTTTGGCCTACTACGGCCGGCCGGCAGAGGTTTTTCGGCAGCTGTTCGAGCAGCTGGACGTGGCGGCGGTGTATACCAACGCCGATTACGAGCCCTACGCCACCGCCCGCGACGCCGCCGTGGCGCAGCTGTGCCGGCAGCGCGGCATCGGCTTCGAGGCCCGGAAAGACCAGGTGATTTTTCACCGGCGCGAGGTGCTGACCAAGAGCGGCACCCCGCACCGCAGCTTCGGCCCCTACCGCGACGCCTGGCTGGCGGCCCTGCGCCCCGAGATGCTGCAGCCATACCCTTCCGCCGAGTTGTTGGGCGGCCGACTGCACTTCCTGCCCACCGCCCCGCCGCGGCCGACGCTGCCCTCGATGGGTTTTGAGCGGTACGAGCAGTTCGTACCCGCCGCGGAGCTGCCGGCCGAGCAGCTGGTGCGCCACTACCACGCCACCCGCGACCAGCTGCACCTCGTCGACAGCAGCACGCGGCGCTCGGTGCACTTGCGCTTCGGCACACTGAGCGTGCGGGAGCTGATGCGGCAGGCGCAGGAGCTGAACCCCAAGCTGCTGGCCGAGCTGATCTGGCGCGACTATTTCATGATGCTGCTCTGGCACTACCCGCAGCTGCCCGAGCAGAGCTTCGAGCCGCGGCTACGCGGGGTGCCGTTTCGCCACGCCGAGGCGGACTTTCAACGCTGGTGCGAGGGCCAGACCGGCTACCCTCTCATCGATGCGGGCATGCGGGAGCTGAACCAGACCGGCTACCTGCCCAACCGGGCGCGCATTGCGGCGGCCAGCTTCCTGGTCAAGCACCTGCTCATCGACTGGCGCTGGGGCGAGCGGTACTTCGGCGACAAGCTACTCGACTACGACCTGGCCCTGAACGTGGGCAACTGGCAGTGGGTGGCCGGCACCGGCGTGGTGGCCGCGCCCTGGTTTCGGGTGTTCAGCCCCGACTCGCAGCTGCAGAAATTCGACCCCACGCATGAGTATGTACGCCGCTGGGTGCCCGAACTCGGCACGCCCGCCTACCCCGCGCCCATGGTGGAGCACAAATGGGCCCGGCAGCGGGCCATTGATACCTACCGGGCGGCTTACCAGACCGCGGCTGGCGGCTGAGGTGCTGCCTTAGCCAAAAATCCCGGGCCCAACTGCCAAATGGTAGTTGGGCCCGGGATTTTAAAGTCGATGCCAGTGGTTACTTCTGCAGCACCTTAATGCTCAGGCGGCGGTTCATGGCCCGGCCTTCCTCACTGGTATTCTGCGCAATGGCGTAGCGCGGGCCGTAGCCGCGAGCATCCATGCGGCTGGCACCCACGCCCATTTCGACCAGCACGGCCCAGGCGGCCTGGGCGCGGGCTTCGCTGAGCAGGCGGTTTACCTTGTAGGTGCCGGTGCTGTCGGTGTAGCCCCCGATTTTGATGCGCACCTTGGGGTAGGCGCGCATGATCTGGGCAATGTGGCCGAGCTGCACCTTGGAGTCGGGCGTGAGGGTGGCTTTGCCGGGCTCGAAAAACACCCGGTCGAAGTTCAGCCAGCCCTTGGTCAGGTCCACCGTATCGACCTGCGCGGCCGGGTCGGTGAGGAAGCGGTGGAGCAGGCTTTCGGTCGACATCTGCCCCACCCCGGTCAGCTGGCTGCCGCCGGCCAGCTTCAGGGTGACGGGGGTGCCGGTTTCGTAGATGTAGTTGCCGGTTTTGGCGTCGTAGTGGCCGCTGGTGACGGGCTTAACCACGGGCGCGGGTTTGCGCGGCGTATAGGCGTACTGCGGCTTGTAGCGGTAGGTGCGCGGCGGCTCGTTGGCAGCGGCGGGGGCAGGAGCAGCCGCCGAAGCGGTGATGGTAGCAGGATTGGGGGACGTTGCGGGGGGTGCAGCGGTGGTGGGCGCCGATGTTTCGTCCGGGCGCGGCACCTGCTTGATGTAGGTGGGCGGGGCGGCGGCCACGGTGGGCCGGGTGCCCGGCCGGCTCAGGGTGAAGGAAAGCCTGGTCGGCTTATCAGTGGTCAGAAACACGTTGTCGGCCATGCGCGACTGAAAGCCGGGCTGGGTGACCTGCACCACGTAAGGTCCGCCGACGGTCAGCCCGCTGAGCGCAAATTGCCCGCTGCCATCGGTGGTAGTGGCTTTTTTGGCCCCGGATGGCACGTGTACTACCGTTACCAGGGCTTTGCTTAGCACCTGATGATCAGCCGACTGCACACTGCCGGCTATGGAGCTATTGACGTTTTGAGCCTGCACCGCCGATGCAGTGAGCAGCAGGCCACCCCAGCAAAGCAGTGGACGCAGGGTATGGGCATGTATCATTAGACAAATGACATAAAATACGCTTATCCAAAAATAGTATTGTTGCACATAACAACAACTATGTTCAATAAAATATTATTTAAATACATTACTGTTAATGACTTTGATTTCTCCCAACTATTCGGCCAATCAGGCGGTTATTGTTCCGCTATGGAAAAGGACCGCATCAAGCAGGCTTACCTCGACTACGTGCTCCGGCACAACCAGCCGCCGGCCTCGGTGTACCAGCTCACGCAGCAGCTGGACTTGCCCGAAACTGAGTTTTACCGCTTCTACCCCACCTTCGCGGCCATCGACCGGGAGCTGTGGGCGGATTTCGGGCGCGACGCCCGCAACCGGGCCGCGCAGGAGCCGGTGTGGGCCGAGTACGGGGCCCGCGAAAAGCTACTGGCGTTTTACTTCACGCTGCTCGAAATCCTGAAGCAAAACCGCAGCTACGCGCTGCAGTCCCTGCACCGCTCGATGCCGTCGGTGCCCGGCTTCACGCCCCGGGTGCTCGACGACTTCCGCCAGGACTTTGAAACTTTCGTGGCCGACTTGCTGCGCGAAGGCCGGCTGAGCGAGGAAGTGGCCAGCCGCCCGCTGGTGCAGGAGCAGTACCCGCGCGCCTTCTGGCAGCAGGTGCTGTTCGTGCTCGGCTTCTTCGCCAAAGACGAGTCGCTGAACTTCGAGCGCACCGACGCGGCCGTGGAAAAAGCCGTGACGCTGAGCTTCGACCTGGTGGGCCGCAACACCTTCGACTCAGCCCTGGATTTGGCGCGCTTCCTCATCCAATCGGCCCGGCGCGGATGAGCGAGCCAACCCCGAGCCCGGCGCCGTCGGAACCCGAAAACCAGCCCCAGGCCTCGCTGCCGACCACCAAAGTGGCCCGGGCGGCGCGCTTCGCCAAGACCGGCCTGAAGGTGGGCGCCAACTACGTGAAGCACTACGCCAAGCGGGCCGCCGGGGCCGAAGTCAGCCCCGAAGACCTGCACGCGGCCAACGCGGCGGAGCTGTACGGCGCTCTGAGCGAGATGAAAGGCTCGGTGCTGAAGGTGGCGCAGATGCTGGCCATGGAAAAGAACATTCTGCCGGCGGCCTACGCCGAGCAGTTTGCCCAGGCCCAGTACCAGACGCCGCCGCTGTCGGGCCCACTGGTGGTCAAGGCCTTCCGCGACGCGTTCGGTCAGTCGCCCTACGAGCTGTTCGACGCCTTCGAGCCCCAGGCCCGGCAGGCGGCCAGCATCGGGCAGGTGCATTTTGCCCGCAAGGATGGCCGCGCCCTGGCCGTGAAGGTGCAGTACCCGGGCGTGGCCGACAGCATCCGCTCCGACATCCGGCTGGTGAAACCCATTGCTCTGCGCGTGCTGGGCCTGGACGAAGCCACCGTGCGGCCTTACCTGCAGGAGGTGGAAACGCGGCTCATGGAGGAAACCGACTACGCCCTGGAGCTGCGCCGCGGCCAGCACATTGCCGCCCAGTGCGCCCACCTGCTCCACCTGGAGTTTCCCCGGTACTACCCGGAGCTGTCGGGCGCCCGCATCCTGACGATGGACTGGCTCGGCGGCCAGCACCTGCGCGAGTTTCTGGCCACCGAGCCCAGCCAGCAGGTGCGCAACCAGCTCGGGCAGGCGCTCTGGGACTTCTACATGCACCAGCTGCACACGCTGCGGCAGGTGCACGCCGATCCGCACCCGGGCAACTTCCTGCTGCGCGCCGACGCGGGCGGCACCGTGGGCGTGCTCGATTTCGGCTGCGTCAAGGAAATTCCAGCCGAAGTACACCGCCTGTTCACCGCCCTGCTCGCCCCCGAAACCCTGGAGGACGAAAGCCGCCTCGCGGCCCTGCTGGAGGAAGCCGGTGTGCTGCGCCCCCACGATGCGCCCGCCCTGCGCCAGCTCTACCTGCGCACCCTGCACGACTCGCTGGCGCTGGTGGGCCGCCCGTTCCGCCAGCCTACCTTTGACTTCGGCGACCCGGGCTTTATGCAGGCCCTCTACGCCCTCGGCGACGACCTGATGCAGCAGCCCGAGCTGCGCCAGCAGCGGGAGCCGCGCGGCTCGGAGCACTTCATCTACCTGAACCGCACCTACGTGGGCCTGTACGCGCTGCTGACGGAACTGAAAGCCCGCGTGCGCACGGGTGACGCCAGCGACACGGCGGAATAGTCCTGACCGAAGGCGGGCTCCGCTGTTCGGTTTTAAGTTCAGCAGTGACGCCGTGGGTGGCCTCAGGGCCCGGCGCCGCAACCTATTGCCCCGGATTTCGATTCAAGGCACCAAGCCCACTTCTCAGCCTTCTTATTCCATGAAGCATTTCTTTTTTTCATTGCTGGCCTTGCTGGCCTCCACGGCCGCCTTCGCCCAGAAGGCCGCGCCCTCCTGCTGCGCCAAACCCGCCCCTGACGCCTTGGTGGCCTTTGCCAGCCTGGCCGCCGACCCCGCATTCATGAGCGGGCACGACTCGCCCCTGCCGCTGGATTACCAGGAAGCCGGCAAGCTCGTCACCTATCCCACGCCCGACAGCAGCACGGCTCACGCCTATCAGGTAGGCCCGGGCACTAAGGACGGCAAGTACCTGCTGGTCATCCATGAGTGGTGGGGCCTGAACGACTACATCAAGCGCGAGGCCGACCGGCTGGCCGCTTCGCTGCCCGGCGTGACGGTGCTGGCCGTGGACCTCTACGACGGCAAGCTGGCCACCACCGCCGACGAAGCCAGCCGCTTGGTGCAGGCCGTGGATAACAACCGCGCCAAAAACATCCTGCGCGGCGCCCTTACCCGCGCCGGGGCCAAAGCGCAGGTAGCCACGCTGGGCTGGTGCTTCGGCGGGGGCTGGTCGTTGCAGGCGGCGCTGCTGGCCGGCAAGCAGGCGGTGGGCTGCGTGATGTACTACGGTATGCCGGAAAAGGACGTGGCCAAGCTCAAAACCCTCAACACCGACGTGCTGGGGCTATTTGCCACCCAGGATCAGGGCATCAGCCCGGCCGTGGTGAAGCAGTTTCAGGCCGATATGAAGAAGGCCAGCAAGCAGCTCACGGTGCATAACTTCGACGCCGTGCACGCCTTTGCCAACCCCTCGAACCCCAAATACGACGCCAAGGCGGCCACTCAGGCCAATACCATTGCCCTGAACTACCTGCTGAAAAAGTTCAAGCTGAAGGCATAATCCCCGGTTTCAGAGGCCGTTACAAGCCGCCGGCGCCCTCGGGTGTCGGCGGCTTTTGCATGCTGCTTATTCCATAGCACACCGCAGGATCAGCTTGGTCGACTTCGTGCCCGTCCGGGCCGACTGATGAGGGGGGACTGGTATACCGCCGCCGTCATTGGGCTAAAATCCCTGATTTGGCCGGTTGTTTCCCTGCTTACTCCTATTACATTCGCTCAGACTATTGCCGCTAGTCGTGTCGCCGCTGGCTGTCAGGCCCGTGGTGACTTAAATCAAGATTTTTCCATTTCATTTTCTCGCATTATGACCACATTTACCCGACTACGTCGTTTGCTCGGCGCCGGGCTGTTGGCAGCGTTGCTGGGCAGCGCTGCGGTGGCCCAGCAAACCGGCCCAGCCCGCAATTGGAATCCGGCCGATACCAACCCCAACTATTCCCAACACAAGCAGCAACAGGCCAGCCCGCCCACAGCGCCCGTGCGGCGCAGTAGTCCAGCGGCTGCTTTGCCCAACGGGCCGGTTGTGGCCCGCCCGGCCTGCTTCGAGCCGTTTGACACCACGGCGACGGGCGGCTGGTCGCAGGTGGTGCGCGACGACGACAACTCCTTTGGGCCGGTGGCGCTGGGCTGGGACTTTTCGCTGTTCGGCGCGCGGTACAACAACGTGTATATCAATACCAACGGCAACATCACCTTCGACTCGCCGCTGAGCACGTTTAACGCGGCGGGCTTCCCCATCGCCACACCGATGGTAGCCGCTTTCTGGGCCGACGTGGACACCCGCAACCCAGCCAGCGGCTCGGTCTGGTACAAGGTATTCCCCGACCGGCTGGTGGTAGTCTGGAACAAGGTGGGCTATTTCAATAGCCAAGCCGACAAAAAGAACACCTTCCAGCTCGTTATCAAGGCCAATACCGCCCCCGGCTTCACCGGCAACGACGTGCTCATCTCCTACGATGACATGCAGTGGACAACGGGCAGCGCCTCGCAGGGCTCTTTTGGCTTCGGTGGCATTCCGGCCACCGTGGGGGCCAACCGCGGCAACAACGTCGACTACATTCAGACCGGCCGCTTCAACCTGAACAGCAACCAAGCTCCCAACCAGCCCAACGTGGGCGACCCGGGCGGCATTAACTGGCTGGATCAGCAGTGCCTGGGCTACCAGGTGCGCGGCTCGAGCACCGGCAGCAGCAACATTCCGCCCGCCGTGGCCGGCCTGCCCGCCGGCAATACCATCACCGTAAACCAGGGGCAAACCGTTACGGTGCCGTTGCAGTTTTCGGGTCCTGAAACCAACCAAACTGTCGACGTGAGCACGGCCCTGCGCGGCCTCTGCAATGCCTCGGCTACCACCACCGGCAACGGCGGCACCAACCCCACGACCACGTTTACGGTAACCGGGAGCCCGTGCAACGTGGGCACCAACGTAGTCAGCTTCATCGCCCTCGACAACGGCCTGCCGGCACCGGCGCAAACCACGTTCGATCTGACCGTTGTTGTGAACCCGCCCGTGACCAACGGCACCTGGACCGGCGCGGTGAGCACCGACTGGGCCACGGCCGGCAACTGGACCAACAACGTGCTGCCCACCGGCACCACCGACGTGGTAATTCCGGCGGGCGTGCCGCGCATGCCGCTGCTCAGCAGCAGCGCGGCCGCGGCGGGCCTCACGGTGGCCAGCGGCGCTTCGCTCAGCATCGGCAGCGGCGGCACCCTCACCCTGAACGGCAACCTGACCAACAACGGCACGCTCAGCGGCGCGGGCACCCTGCTCACGGGTGGCAGCTCGGCCCAGAGCGTGGGCGGCAGCAGCGGCCTGAGCCTGGCCAACGTAACCGTGGGCGCGGCCGGCCTGCAGCTGAATGCCCCGCTGGCCGTGGCCCGACTGCTCACGCTCAACGGCAACCTGGCTTCGGGCGGCAACCTGACGCTGCTCTCGTCGGCAACGGGCACGGCCATGGTCATCAATAACGGGACGGCGGCCGTGAGCGGCCCGGCCACCGTGCAGCGCTACATCGATGGCGGCCTCAACCCGGGCCTGGGCTACCGCCACTTCGCAGCGCCCGTCAGCAATACCACCGTGGCCGATCTGACCACCGCCAGCTTTACGCCGCGCGTCAATGCGGCTTACAACACGGCCGCCAACCCGGGCAGCGTTACGCCCTTCCCCACGGTATTCTCCTACGACCAGAGCCGCGTCAGCACCGGCGCCGGCGGGGCCGTGGCCGATTTTGACAAAGGCTGGGTGTCGCCGGGCAGCACGACGGATGCCCTGACGCCGGGCCGGGGCTACACCGTGAACCTGGCCGCCGGGCAGACGGTGGATTTCGTGGGCACGCTCGGTAACGGCAGCGTGCCGCTCACCGGCCTCACGCGCGGAGCATCGGCCCAGTCGGGCTGGTACCTGCTAGGCAACCCCTACCCGGCCCCCATCAACTGGACCCAGGCCTACCTCGGCGCCACCGGCCTCGACAATGCCGTGCACGTGTACAAGTCGAGCGGCCAGTATGCCGGCTCCTACGCCAGCTTTGTCAACGGCGTGGGCGTCAACGGCGGCTCCAACATCATTCCGCTGGGCCAGGCTTTCTTCGTGCGCACCTCCTCAGCCGCTACGCCCGGCAGCCTGAACCTGAGCAACGCCGCCCGCCTGAGCTCTTATACTGATGCCGCTCTGCAGCGCACCACGGCCGAAACCCGCCCGCTGCTGCGCCTGAGCCTGAGCGGCCTGGGCGTCAGCGACGAGGTAGCCGTGTACTTCGAGGCCGGCGCCACGGCGGGTTTCGATACCGCCTTTGACGCGCCCAAGCTGACGGCCGGCCACAACGTGCTGCTGGGCCTCGACACGCCCGGCGCGCTGCTGGCCATCAACGGCCTGCCGACGCTGGGCACTGCTCCCGTCACGGTTCCGGTGCTCGTGCGCGTAGCCCGGACCAGCACCTACACCCTGCGCGCCGACGAGCTGCTGAACCTGCCCGCCGGCACCACCGTGCAGCTGCGCGACCTGCTCACCGGCACCCTCACGCCGCTGACGCCGCAGGCTACGTACTCGTTCACGGCCGATGCCTCGCTCAGCACGCCCCGCTTCGAGCTGATTTTCAATGCCAGCCGCGTTACGGCGGCTACTCCCGCCGCCCTCAACGCCCAGGTATCGGTGTACCCGAACCCGGCGCATCAGCAGCTCTGGCTGAGCCTGCCCGCCGACCAGCACGTGGCCGAGGTGGTGTTGCTCAACGCCCTGGGCCAACAGGTGATGCACCGCACGCTGCCGGCTGGCCGGGGCGCGGCGGCGCAGGCCCTGCAGCTGGGTCAGCTGGCCCGTGGCGTGTACACGCTGCGCGTAGCCCTGGCCGCCGGCACCGTCACCAAGCGCGTCGTGGTTGAGTAACCCCGCCGCTGGCATTTCTTACGCTCTTGTTCCAACTCCATCGTATGACCTTTTCAACCGCTCTTTTCCGCACCGGTCTGTGCACCGGGCTGCTCGTTCTGTTTGTTCACGCCGCCCAGGCGCAAGATCCGGGCTCAGGCGGCCCCACGCCCGGCGCCCCCGAACCCACCGCCGTGCCCATCGACGGTGGGGCCTCGCTGCTGCTGGCCGGCGGCGCGCTCTACGCTCTCAAGCGTCTGCGCAAACGCTGATTCGCTCCTGCCTCACCGCAGTTATCCGCTACGCGAAAAAGGCCCGCTCCGAAATCCGGAGCGGGCCTTTTTCGTGTCAACCCGTTTCACGAGTGTGCGGCACAAGCTTATGCCTGGAACCCGTTAGGGCTGCACGCGCGAGGCGGCTACCTGCGGCGCAGGAGCCAGCACCGGCGCCGCAGGGGTGGCCGTCAGGCGCACCACCAGCTCGGCCGTGACGTCGGCCAGCTCGGCCCAGGCGGGCAGCACGAAGTACTGCTGCTGAAACCCGTCGCGCACGATGGGCGTGGCCAGCGCGGTGCTGACTTCGAGCGGCTGCCGGGGCGCTTCGGCGGCCAGGCAGTGGTGCAGCTCGGCCGCCGAGGAGAGCAGGCCGGCGCCGTACACGCGCAGCGCCTCGCCTTCTTGCACGAGACCAAACTCGGCGGTGTGCCAGAACAGGCGCACCAGCTGCTGCGCGGCCTGCGCGTCGTGCAGGTGGTGGCGGGCTATCTGGCCAAAGTGCGCCAGCCAGGCGGCCCACTCGGGGTCGGTGAGCAGCGGCAGGTGGCCGAAGGCGTCGTGGAAGAGGTCGGGCCCGGCGAGGTAGTCGAAGAACTGCATGGAGCGCACCCAGTGCGTGACGGGGTACTTCCGCTCGGCCAGCAAACCCAGGAACGTCTGGTCGTCGACGCGGCCGGGGGCGGGCACCACTTCCCAGCCGCTGAGGCGGTGCAGGCGCTGGCTCAGGGCGTTGAGGTCGGGGGCGGCGTCACGGCTGAGGCCGAGGCGCTGCACGCCGGCCATAAAGGGCGCCGCGGCCCGGCGGTGCAGCAGGGCGGTCTGACGGTCGAAGAGAACTTTCCACACGAGGTGGTCTTCGGCGGTGAAGAGCGGGGCTTTCATAACTGGCAAGGCAGAAAAAAAGCCCGGCCTCCGTGGTGCGGAGCCGGGCTTGGTTGATTTCAGGTCGGAAAAACGAGCTGCGGGGGCTTCATTTCCAGACAGTTTGCAACGGCACGGCTCCGGGCCCTTTCAGGGGCTGGACGTACATCGTAAAGTTGCAATTAATGGTCTGGTGCAGCATGGTGACTACAAAAGTAGCAGGATTTCAGACTTGTGCAAACCCAACTGGGTTCGAGCCAATAAATTTCACGCTGCGGTCATATTCACCGGGTGAACTGGTATTCGTTGCGCTGCAGAAAATCGGTCTGCCCGGCAAAGCGCACCTCCTTGCGGATGCGGCAGCGGCGGGCGCCGATGAGCACCGTGCGCCGGATGGTAGCCGGGCGGTTGTCGTCGCGCCCCTCGCCCACCAGCACCAGCTGCAGGGTGCTGTCGGGCCGCGCCGTGCGCTGATGCAGGCGCATGGGCAGCTCGTCCCACACCAAGCCGTGTCCGTCGGGGCGCAGGCGTAGTCGCTCGAAGCCCTTCACCAGGCCGCCTTCGGGCTCCTGGTACTGGTAGTCGAGCACCAGCTCACCAGCGCCGGCCTGCATGCCGTTGAGGCGGGTGACCAGCGTGACGGGGCGCTGGCTTTGGTAATCGAGGTAGGTAAGCGTGCCCTGCCAGTCGTAACGCAGCAGCGGGCGGAAATCGGCCAGGCGCACGGCGGGCGTATCGGCGGGCGGGGCCTGGGCCTGTACCGGAGCGGTGGCGCAGATCAGCCACAGGCCGATGACGGCCAGGGCCGGTGCGCCGAGGCCCCGCACCGCCGGCGTACGACGCGGCCGGCTCAGCAGGTAATCGAGCGAGAACCGGCCGCCGCCGAGGGCCGTCACCAGCACGAAGGCCCAGAACAGCAGCTGCTGGTAGTACATGCCGAGCACGGGCTCGGGCGTTTCGTACCAGAAGAAGGCAATGACCAGAAACTGCACCGCCAGCTGGGCGGCGGCCAGGCGCGTGGCCAGGCCCAGGGCAATGAGCAGGCCGCCCAGCAGCTCGCCCCACACGGCCAGCGCGGCCCAGAAGTAGGGCGACGGAAACGTAAAGCCCAGCCCGGCCACTTGCTGCACAAACCAGTCGGGGGTGCTGAGCTGGTCGGGGTGCCAGAGGAGCTTGGCCAGGTCGCGGGTGGTGCTGAGGTTGATGAGCTTGGACCAGCCGGCGCCGATGGCAATGGAGAGGCCCAGGTGCAGGCGGAAGAGCAGGTAGGCGGCGTCGAGGGCGCGGGGGCCGAGCGGGGCGGCGAGAAACAGGGGGCGCAACATGGCAGTGCGGGATTGGGGTGAAACAATGCCCCAAAAGAGCCCCGCTTCGGCCCGCCGTGCGCGCCGCATTACGCATTGGGACGTCCCAACTTATGGATTGCGCCCCGCCGCCTCGCTGGGCGTCAGGCCGCGCAGCTTGCGGAATACGCGGTTGAAGGTGGACTTGGAGTTGAAGCCCGACTCCAGCGCCACGGCCAGCAATGTGTAGTGCCGAAACTGCGGGTCGCGCAGCCGCTGCTCGGCCTCGCGCACCCGGTACTCATTCACGAAGTCGTTGAAGTTCTGCCCGCAGCCGGTATTGATGACGCGCGACAACCAGGACGTATTGGTGCGCAGCTGCGCGGCCAGCTCGCTCAGCGTCAGCTCGGGCGCGAGGTAGGGCCGGGCGGCGGCCATGTGGGCGCGCAGCTTTTCGGTCCAGCGTTCCAGCTCCCGGTCGGGCGCGGCGGCTTCGGCTGCGGCAATTACTTCCGCTTCGGCCACCGCAGCGGCCGGCAGTTCCGAAGGGCCGGTTGGGCTGATGACACTCGCCGTTCCGAAGGTTAGAGCAGCCGCAGGCAGGTTGGATTCAGGGGCCGATACACTGGTGGCAACTGCCCGCTCGGGTGGCGCTTCATCAGGGGCCGGCGCGGTGGGCTGAAAGTGCAGGGGCGCGGTGAGGCGGTGGTTGGCCAGCAGGCCGGCAATGCTCAGGTAGTAAATCAGGATGCCGGTAAAGAGGTAGTCGTACCAGGCCTGGTAGTAGTCGAGGGGGCGGATGGCGGCATTCACGGCCTCGAAGAGCAGCGTGACGAGCAGGCCCGCCGGCACGGCCACCAGCACGTTGCGCAGCCAGGTGAAGCGCAGCCGCTCGGTGTCGCTGAAGTTGTCGTTGACGTAGCGGCGGTAGGCGCGGTAGTGGCGCAAGGTCAGCGCGGCGTACAGCAGCACCGACACGTAGCCCAGCAGCTCGGCCCCGCGGCTCAGCGCGGAGGCGTCGAGCCAGGTGGCCAGGCTGCCCTTGGTGCCGAAGTGCCCGGGCAGCGGCCGGCCCAGCACCAGGTGCTGCCAGCCCACGTCGTAGGCCCAGAGCAGCAGGCAGCCGGCCAGGTAGAGCAAGGCGGGCAGGAAGTGGCGCCCGTCGCGCCCACCGAAGCGAAATTCCTGGTTGGTGAGGCTGCGGAAGTAGAAGTACAGCCCGGGCCCCAGCGCCAGCCAGTTGCCGAACGGGAAGTAGAACATGAAAGTCGTGCGCGCGTCGTGCGCGTCGTACCAGCCGCCGAAGCCCAGCATCCACTGCGCCAGCCGGGCCGTGCTCAGCAGCAGCAGCAGGGCCAGCCAGCCGTCGGCGGGGGTGCCGTGGCGCCGGCCGCGCACCAGCAGCAGCCCGCTCACCACCAGCCCCTGCACGAAGAATGGCAGGAGCAGGCTGCTGTAGGCATTGAAGACGAAAGGCGGCATGGCGCGAATATAGGCGCCGGCCCGCGCCGGGAAGCGGCTCCGCTACACCAGCTCCAGCTCCTGCAGCTCCTGGCGCAGGGCGTAGGTACGGCGCAGGGCCTCCACCAGCCGCGCCGACTCGTCGAAGTTCAGGGTCTGCTGCCCGTCGGAGGCGGCGCGCTCGGGCACCGGGGCGGTTTCGTAGAGGATGCCGTCGGCGCCGGCCATCACGCCGGCCAGGGCCAGCGGGGCCACGTGCTCCCGGATACCGATGCCGTGCGAGGGGTCGACGAACACGGGCAGGTGGGTTTTCTCCTTGAGGATAGGCACCGCGTTCAGGTCCAGGGTGTTGCGCGAGGCCGTTTCGAAGGTGCGGATGCCCCGCTCGCAGAGGATGATGTGCTCGTTGCCGCCCGAGAAGATGTACTCGGCCGAGTGCAGCAGCTCCTCGATGGTGCCCGACACGCCGCGCTTGAGCAGCACCGGCTTATCCACCTGGCCCAAGGCGTCGAGCAGGTTGAAGTTCTGGGTGTTACGGGCGCCCACCTGGAACACGTCCACGTAATCGAGCATTTCCTCCACCTGCGACACCTGCATGACCTCCGTCACGATGCGCAGGCCGTGCTGCCGGGCCAGGCGGTAAAAGTCGCGCAGGCCCTCCAGCCCCAGGCCGCGGAAGGAGTACGGCGACGAGCGGGGCTTGAACACGCCGCCGCGCATCAGCCGCACGCCGCTCTGCACCAAATGCTGCATCACGACCTCCATCTGCGCCTCGTTTTCGATGCTGCACGGCCCGGCCACGATGCTCAACGAGCCTTCGCCGAGATGGATACCGTCGCCCAGGTCGAGCACGGTGGGGTGCACGCGCCACTTGCGCGAGACGAGCTTGTAGTCATCGGACACGCGGTGCACGTCGCGTACGCCGGGCAGGGCGCCGATGCGGCGGATGTCGACGTCCTGAGGGCCCAGGGCCACGAGGTAAGCGGCGCGCTGGGTGCGCACGGGGGTTACTTTGAAGCGCAATTCGCGCAGCTGGGCCACCAGGGTGTCCTGGTCGGCGGCGGTAAGGTCGGGGGCGAGGTGAATGATCATGGGGCGGCGAAAAAGCGGGGAAAGGTGGCCGACGCTCCGAGGAGCACCGACCGGATTCAGCGGGGGAAATCAGGAAATGGCGGGCGTTGTGGACTGTGCCGGCCGGATGCCCTGCACGAACTGCCGGGCCGCTTCGTGCGGGTCGGCGGCCCCGTCGAGGGCGCGCAGCAGGGCCGAGCCGATGATGGCGCCGTGGGCGTGCTGGCAGGCCTGTTCGAACGACGCTTTATCGGCAATGCCGAAGCCCACGAGGCGGGGATTGCGCAGGTTCAGGGCCTCCACGCGCCGCAGGTAGGCCTGCTGGGCGCCCTGGTCGGCGGTCTGGTTGCCGCCGGTCAGGCCCGGGCCCGAGACGAGGTAGAGGAAGGCGTCGGTCAGCTCGTCGAGGCGGCGGATACGGGCCTCGGAAGTTTGCGGGGTGATGAGAAACACCGGCCGCAGGTTGTAGCGGCGAAACGTTTCCTGGTAGAAGTCCGCGTATTCCTCGGCGGGCAGGTCGGGCAGGATGACGCCGTCGATGCCCGCTTCCGAAGCCTGGCGGCAGAACTCCTCCATGCCCAGTTGCAGCACGGGGTTGAGGTAGCCCATGAGCAGCAGCGGCGTATCGGGCAACACTTGCCGGATGCCTTGCAGCTCCCGCAGCAGCAGCTTCAGCGTCATGCCGTTGCGCAGGGCCACCGCGCTGGTTTGCTGAATCACCGGCCCGTCGGCCAGCGGGTCGGAGAAGGGTACCCCGATTTCGAGGATGTCGGCGCCGGCCGCGGCCAGGGTCTGCAGCAGTGGCACAGTGTCGTGCAGGCGGGGGTAGCCGGCCGTTACGTACAGATTGAGCAGGCACTGGGGCTTGCGGGCCAGCAGGTTTTGGAATCGATTAATCACGGATTGGTGCGGATTTTCGGATTTGGCTTGCGCCTTCCTTCGGTTCACGGATTTTGTGGACGATTGGGCCCGCCGCGTCACCCGCGTGTAGCGCGAACTTGCAGCTCGCGTAGCCCGGGACGACTGTCGTTGAACGAAGCAGGCTTTTGGAACATACCTATGTCCCGAACCGGACGATAGTATGTCCGCCCCCGGACGATAGGTCGTTTTTGAAAATCGACCTATCGTCCGGCATTCAAGCATCAAACCAGCTGCAGCTCGCGCAGGTAGGTTTCCAGGTCTTTGTCGCCGCGGCCGGAGAGGTTGAGCACCACCACGTCGGTGGGTTTCAGATCCATGACCTCCAGCGCGGCAATGGCGTGGGCCGATTCCAGGGCCGGGATGATGCCTTCGAGGCGGCTGCAGAGCTGGGCGGCTTGCAGCGCGTCGTGGTCGGTGATGCTCAGGAACTGCGCCCGCCGGGAGTCGGCCAGAAAGGCGTGCAGCGGGCCGATGCCGGGGTAGTCGAGGCCGGCCGAAATGGAGTGCGGCTCGGTAATCTGGCCGTGCTCGTCCTGCATCAGCAGGGTGCGGCTGCCGTGGATGATGCCCGGCCGCCCCAGCACCGAGGTAGCGGCCGACTTGTCGGTATCGACGCCGTGGCCGGCGGCTTCCACGGCCACCAGCTGCACCGCGGGCTCGTCGAGGTAGTGGTAAAAGGCGCCGGCCGCGTTGGAGCCCCCGCCCACGCAGGCCACCACGTAGTCGGGCAGCTCCGAGCCGGTTTTCTCGCGCAGCTGCCGCCGGATTTCCTCGCTGATAACGGCCTGCAGCCGGGCCACCAGATCAGGGTACGGGTGCGGGCCCACCACCGAGCCGATGATGTAGTGCGTGTCGGTAGGGTTCGAAATCCAGTCCCGAATGGCCTCGTTGGTGGCGTCCTTGAGCGTTTGGGAGCCGCTGACGGCGGCACGGACCTCGGCCCCGAGCATGCGCATGCGGGCCACGTTGGGCTTCTGCCGCTCCATGTCGACGGCGCCCATGTACACGATGCACTGCAGCCCGCGCAGGGCGCAGACGGTGGCCGTGGCCACGCCGTGCTGCCCGGCCCCGGTTTCGGCAATGATGCGCTTCTTGCCCAGGCGCTCGGCCAGCAGAATCTGCCCCACCGTGTTGTTGACCTTGTGGGCGCCGGTGTGGCAGAGGTCCTCGCGCTTGAGGTAGATGGTGGCGCCGAAGTGCTGGCTCAGCCGCTCGGCCCGGAACAGCGGCGTGGGACGGCCCACGTAGTCGCGCAGTAGCAGTTGGTACTCCCGCTGAAAGTCCGGGTCCGCCAGAATGTCGAGGTACTGCTCCCGCAGCTCTTCCACGTTGGGGTAGAGCATTTCGGGGATGAAAGCGCCGCCAAACTGGCCGTAATAGCCGCGGGCGGAAGGTTGGTATTGGCTCATGATGGTTCTGGTTGTTGGGGCAAAGCGTCGTTGAGCGACTCAGCGCCCTCCGCGGAACTTCGGCGCCCGCTGCGGGCTAAAAAGCTAGCCGCGCAATTCGTCAATAAAGTGGCGCAGCCGCGCCACATCCTTCAGCCCCGGCCCCTGCTCAAAGCGGCTGTTCACGTCGAAGCCCGCGAGGCCCGGCAGCCGCAATTCGCGCAGGACGGCCGCGTGGTCGGGCCCGAGGCCGCCGGCCAGCAGGTAGGGCGTGGGCAGGTCGTAGGCGCGCAGCAGCTCCCAGTTGAAGGCGGTGCCGTTGCCGCCCGCCGCCGGCCCGGCCGTATCGAAGATGAAGTAAGAGCAAAACGGCGCGTAAGCGGCCAGCCGCGCCAGGTCGAGCTGCTCCCCTACCGCTATGGCCTTGAGCACCGGCAGCCCGGCCTCGGCCAGCGCCGCGCAGTCGGCCGCCGACTCCTGCCCGTGCAGCTGCACGGCCGTCAGCCCGAAGTGCAGGGCCGTGCGACGAATGACGGCCGGCGTCTCGTCCACGAATACGCCCACTTTGGCCACCGGCAGCATCCGCAGCTGGGCCGCATCCAGGGCTAGCGGGGCGTAGCGCGGCGACTTCGGCGCGAAGATGAAGCCGAGTATATCCACTGGCAGCGCGGCCACGGCGGCTACGTTGGCGGGGTATTTCAGCCCGCACACCTTCAGCAGCGGCCGATCGGGGCGCGGGCTGGGCAGGGCGGGGGCGCTGATGGCAGAGGTCATGGTCATGGCTTGATAAGGCTAGCGGGCGGCCGACAGCTCGCGCAGTTGCTGCACCAGGGCGGCGCAGGCCCGCTCGGGGCGGCCGTGGCGCATGAACGTTTCGCCGATGAGGAAGCCTTCGAAGCCGGCCCGGCGCAGCGTGGCTACGTCCTGAGCCGTGCGCAGGCCGCTTTCGGCCACCCGGCCCAGCCCGGCGGGCAGGTGCTCCACCAGCTGCAGGCTGCGCTCCAACGACACGCTGAAGTCGCGCAGGTCGCGGTTGTTCACGCCAACCAGGTCGATGGCGTCGTGGGCCGCGTCGAGCGAGCGGTCCAGCTCTTCTTTATCGTGCACTTCCAGCAGCACTTCCAGGCCCAGCGCCTGCGCCTGCCGGCCCAGTTCGCGGATTTCCTGGGGCGTGAGTACGCTGGCAATGAGCAGCACCGCGTCGGCGCCGAGGCTGCGGGCTTCGAGCAGCTGGTAGGCGTCGACCACGAAGTCCTTGCGCAGAATCGGGCACAGGTTGAAGCGCCGGGCCGTGGTCAGGTCCTCGTTTTTGCCGCCGAAAAACTCGGTATCCGTGAGCACTGACAGCGCCGACGCGCCGGCCTGCATGTAGCCCAGGGTGGTGCGCTCCACCGGCGCAAACTCGTTGATCCAGCCCTTGGAGGGCGAGCGGCGCTTGAACTCGGCGATGATGCCGCTCAGCTCGGGCCGGCGCAGGTACTGGCGCAGGGAAAGCGTGGGCGCGTCGAGGTACTGGCTGCGCTCCAGCAGCTTTTCGGGCTGCAGGCCGCGGCGCTCGGCCACTTCCTGCCGCTTGTGGGCCACAATGCGGGCCAGTACGTCGGGGGTGTTCAGAGTAGTTGTCATAAGGGCCTTACCCCCGGCCCCCTTCCCCTGCTTGATGCGCAGCATGGGGAGAGGGGGAGCCTGATGGCGTGGGAGGTATGTTGGGTTGATGTTTAGGGAAATGCGGCGGGGGTAAAGCCGCAACCTTGCGTCTCAGCGTTAGATAACCTTCCGCGGCTGCCGCGAGGAAAAGCGCCTATGCTGCTCTACTAGAACTTAATGCGTGTTCAGCAGGCCGATGAAGGCGCGTCGGGCGCGGCCGGAATCCAGGGAATCGTAGGCGGCTTCGAGGGCGTCGGGCAGCGACATGTGCGGGTTGATGCAGCGGATGCCGAGGGCGGCGTTGGCGGCCACCACGTCGCACTGGGCGCGGGTGCCTTTGCCGTCGAGCACGTCGCGGAAGATGCGCGCCGAGGCTTCCACCGACTGCCCGCCGGCCAACTCTTCAGCCTGGCATACGGGCAGGCCCAGGGCTTCGGCCGTGAGCAGCTGCTCGCCCTCGGCCGAGGTGGCAATTTTGGCCTCGCCGGTCAAGCTTAGCTCGTCGTAGCCGTCGAGGGCGTGCACCACGGCGTAGCGCGTGCCGGCGTCTTCGAGCAGGTATTGGTAGAGGCGCAGCAGCTCCAGGCTGTACACACCCAGCAGCTGGGCCGCCGGGCGGGCGGGGTTGATCAGCGGGCCGAGCATGTTGAAGAAGGTACGCACACCCAGGTCGCGGCGCACCGGGGCCACGCGGCGCATGGCCGGGTGGTAGGCCGGCGCGTGCAAGAAGCAGATGCCGGCCGCGTCGAGCTGGCGGCGCAGGCGGTCGGGGTCGGCGTCGAAGTCGTAGCCGAAGTAGGCCAGCACGTTGCTGGAGCCCACCGGCGACGACACGCCGAAGTTGCCGTGCTTGGCCACCTTGTAGCCCGCCCCCGCCACCACGAAGGACGCGAGGGTGCTGATGTTGAGCGTGGCCTTGCCGTCGCCGCCGGTACCCACGATGTCGAGCACCTCGTGGGTGCCCAGCAGCGGGTCGCGGCACAGCTCCAGCAGCGCGTCGCGGAAGCCGGCCAGCTCGGGCACGGTAATCGGGCGCATGCGGTAGACGGCCAGCAGGGCCGCCGCTTCCACGTCCGTGACCTCGCCCTCCCCCAGCCGCAGCATCAGCGCGTGCGCCTCCGGGCGGCTCAGGGTATGGTGGTCGAATAAGGCAGTGAGCAGTTCTTTCATGTCAGGTGGTGAAATGGCGAAGTGGCGAGTTTGATGTTGGAGAAGAGTTACATGCGCAAGCGGCGCCTCAACTCACCATTTCATCATCTCACTATTTCACCTTCGAGCCAGTTTTGCAGCAGTTGGTGGCCGTGCTCGGTCAACACCGATTCGGGGTGGAACTGCACCCCGCGCACGTCATACGTGCGGTGGCGCAGGGCCATGATTTCGCCGCTGGCGTCGTGGGCGGTGGCTTCGAGGCTGGCGGGCAGGGAGCCGGGGCGCACGGCCCAGGAGTGGTAGCGGCCCACGTTGAAGTGCGTCGGCAGGCCTTGGAACAGCCGCTCGTCGGGCAACGTGACGGTGGCCTGGCTGGCCACGCCGTGGTGCACCTCGGTTAGGTTCACCAACTCGGCGCCGAAGCTTTCGGCAATGCCCTGGTGGCCCAGGCATACCCCCAGGATGCGCTTGGTGGGGGCGTAGCGCTGAATCAGCGCGGGCATCAGGCCAGCTTCCGAAGGGATGCCCGGGCCGGGCGAGAGGAGCAGCGCGTCGTAGGCCTCCACCTCATCCAGATCGAGCTGGTCGTTGCGGCGCACCGTCAATGCGGTACCGTGGCCCAGCTCGCGCAGTACCTGCACGAGGTTGTAGGTGAAGGAGTCGTAGTTGTCGAAAACGAGGATATTCATCGGCTCAAGTGGGTTTTCGAGGCGTAATCGGGGCTCAGAGGCAGGGGCAATCAGACGGCTGCGGTGGGAAACGGCGCCCGCTCGCCCAGCTCGGTGGCCACCACTTCTTCGCCGGCGCGGGCGGCCTGCTTGAGCGCCTGCCGCAGCGCGCCGAGCTTGTGGTGCACCTCGTTGAGCTCGGCTTCCAGGTCGGACTTGGCCACCACGCCCGCGCCGGCCTGGTAGTAGAGCGTGCCGCCCACGCTCACGAAGGAGCGAATGAAAATGGCGTGGTTGAAGCTGCCGTCGAAGCCCAGGTGGCCGAGGCAGCCGCCGTAGAGCCCCCGAGCCGTGGGCTCCAGCCCGTCGATGAGCTGCATGGCCCGCACCTTGGGCGCGCCCGAGAGCGTGCCGGCCGGAAAGGTATCGGCCGCCACCTGCAGCGAGTCGGTGCCCGGGGCCAGCGTGGCCTGCACGTGGCTGACGAGGTGGATGACGTGCGAGTAGTACTGGATTTCGCGGAAGCGGCGCACCTCCACCCGCTCGGCGTGGCGGGCCAAATCGTTGCGGGCCAAATCCACCAGCATCACGTGTTCGGCGTTTTCCTTGGGGTCGGCGGCCAGCTTTTCGGCCAGCGCGGCATCCTCGGCGTCGTGGCCGGTGCGGCGGAAGGTGCCGGCAATGGGGAAGATGCTGGCCTCGCCGTGGGCCACCCGTAGCTGCGGCTCGGGCGAAGAGCCCAGCAGGCGGTAGCTGCCGTAGTCGAAGTAAAACAGGTAGGGCGAGGGGTTGATGGCCCGCAGCGCGCGGTACACCTGAAACTCGTCGCCACGGAAGCGCTGCTGAAAGCGCCGCGAGAGAACCAGCTGAAACACGTCGCCGCGCAGGCAGTGGCGCTGCCCCTGGGCCAGCACCCGCCGGAACTCGTCGTCGGTTTGGTTGGTGGCCTCCTCCCCTTCCAGCGCAAAGCTGAACGAGGGCCGCACGGGGCTGCGCACCACGCTCAGCAGGCGCTGCAGGGCGGCCTCGTCGGGCTCCTGCCCTTCGGGCGTGTGCTCAAATACGTGCAGCTCCTGGCGGTAGTGGTTCAGGGCCAGCACGTAGCGATAGAGGCCGTAGCGCGCGTCGGGCAGCTGGTAGGGCGCGGGCTTGCCGGCGTCGAAGGTCACGTCCTCGCAGTACGGGGCGGCGCCGTAGCCCATGAAACCGAACAGGCCACCGCTGATGAAGGGCTGCCCGCTGTCGGGGGCCGAGAAGCGGCCGGCGAACTGGCGCAGGCAGTCCAGGGCCTCGTGGCGCGGGTCCTGCAGGGTGCGGCGCTGCTCCCGGCCGCCGGGCAGGCGCTCCAGCAGCTCGGCGCCGCGCAGCTCGAAGCGGGCCAGCTCGTCGAGGGCGAGGTAGGAAAACGCGTTCTGCTGGGCGTGGTAGTCGGAGCTTTCCAGCAGCAGGCAGCCGGGATACTGGTCGCGCAGCCGCAAATACAGCCCTACGGGCGTAACGGTGTCGGCGGGCAGGCGCAGGTGGCGGGTGCGCAGGGCAATGGTAGGCGGCATACTGAGTCGGTAGAGAAAACGGGGCGGCAGAAGGCGTAGCGGCAGGCTCCGAAAAGCAACAAGCCCGGCTGGCGGGCCGGGCTTGCACTGCTAAGCATTCAAGGATAGCAGGGTCAACTGCTTCGATTTAGGCTATACACGCAAAGAGCTGGTCCCGACCGGCAAAACGGCTGGACCACCACCAAAGCGGCAGATGCAGGTTCGAAGCGAGTGTCATGGTGAGTGAATGGTTGACGCTGCAAAAGTACCGCAGCCGGGCAGCAGGCGCCAAGTCAAAATCAAATTATTTTAAACAATCAGTAAAAATTTTAACAATTCGCAAAATACCTGTTCAAATTATTGCCTGCTTCTAAAATCACCCGACCAACACCCGCCCATTTTGCGGATATGCTAACGCCAGGCGCTTAAAAAAGTCGTGCCGGCCACCACCAAAGTTCTTTGGCAGTGCCCGGCACGAAGCAGGCAAACGGCTTTCTGGGCCGCGTCAGCTCTGGGCTATTCCTTCACGAAAGGCTGACTGAGCGTGGTTTTCTCGCCCTGCAGCCGCGCCACGTAGTGCCCACGGCGCAGGCCAGCCACGTTGACGGCCTCAGCCGCCTGCCGCAGATTACGGCGCAGCACCACCCGGCCGGCCGAGTCCTGAATTTCCAGCCGGCCGCGCTGCCAGCCGACGGGCAGCTGCACCGTCAGCACGTGCGCCGCCGGGTTCGGAAACAGCTGGAACGTGGCGCCGCTGGTGGGGCGTACTGCCGTGGTGGTGCCGGGGCGGTACAGCCACTGGTAAGCGGCCGGAAACTCGCGGCGCCAAAACCATTCGGCGTGCTGCCCGTCGGCCAGCGAGAGGGAATTGAGGTCCGAGGCGGCGTAGCCGGCGCGCTGCAGCGAGTCTCGCACGGCCTGCATCAAGGGCACCATGGTCTGGCTTTCGGCGGTGCCGGCCACGAAGTAGAAGCGCGTGGGCTGGGCGGCGGTGGCGCGGTGCTGGTGCAGGTAGGCCTTCAGCGGGGCTTCGGCAAACCAGAACGCGGGCGAGAAAATGGCCGCCCGCCCGAACACAGCCGGGTACTTCAGGGCCGCGTACAGCGAAATAAGCCCGCCCATGCTGCTGCCGCCGATGCCGGTGTTCAGGCGGTCGGGCAGGGTGCGGTACTGCTGGTCGATGTAGGGCTTGAGCGTCTGCACCAGAAACTCCACGTACTGGTCGCCCTGCCCGCCGCCGTACTGCGGGTTGTTCCAGGGCGAATACTCGTTGAGGCGCTGCGCCCCGTCGTTGTCGATGGCCACCACGATGCAGCCGGTGGGGTCCTGCCCGTTTTGCTGCAGCGCGGCCAGGGCCTCGTCCACGCCCCACTCGCCCGAGAAGCTGGTGCACTGGTCGAACACGTTCTGGCCGTCGTGCATATACAACACGGGGTAGCGCCGGGTGCCGCTGCTGGCGTAGCCGGTAGGCAGATACACCCATACGCGGCGGGTGCGCCCGAGCTGCGGCATGGCAAACGCGGTGTTGATGACCTGCACGTTGGGCTGCAGCGCTGAAGACTGGCAGGGCGCCACGGTGCCCAGGTCCTTCCAACCAAGCACCTGCAGATTCACCGTGGTCGGGGCGCCAGTGGCGGTGTAGCGGCGGTTGCTGATGTCCTGGTTCTGGGCATCGGATTCCACGGAGGTCCAGCTGCCGCGGGTAAACTTGAACTCCAGCGCGCCGGTGACCGAGGCCGGCAGCGTGACGGTGTAACTGCCGTCGGGTTGGCGCGCCAGAGCGTGGGTGGCGCTGCTCGGGTTCCAGCTATTGAACGAGCCGGCCAGATACAGCGTGGCCCCGGCAGGCGTGTTGGCTGGGATGCTGGTCAGTCGAACAATCGTTTGCGCACGGGCACTGCTGGTCAGCAGCAATAGCAAAGCAAAAAAAAGACGCATATAATCGGGGGGTTTACAGCACAAAAGTGGTAGAAACCAGCGAAATTTGCCTACGAAAACCTTTTGGTGATTGAACGCTTACTCACGTCAGTCGCTCAGCCTCTTGCTTCCTTGGTTCGCATCCTAACTGATAATCAGCCGACTGGCTTTCGGGGCGCCGATAATCCTGGCGTAACCTTGGCCGCCGATGCGGATGCTGCTTGGGGATACGGTCAATTTTCCTAATTTATCTTGCGCCGTTTTTTAAAGAGCATCATCAGCTTTCGGGCTGATTTCGTAGGTTCCGCAAACGTTGCCGGGAAGTCATTCCGGCCACCCCAGCCGCCCTCCGCAAACCCTGCCATTTTCCCACAACCCTTTTCATGACAACATGAAGCAATCCTACCTGTCGAAACTCGGTTTTCCGCTGTTTTTCATTAGTTGCACGCTGAGTGCGGCCGCTCAGGGCACCGTGGGCGGCCGCGTACTCGATGAAAAGGCGCAGCCGCTGCCGGGCGTAACGGTAATCATCGAAGGAACGCAACTCGGCAGCTCCACTAACGCCGAAGGCCAGTTCCTAATTCAGAACGTCCCCGCGGGTCAGCAAACCGTGCTGACCTCGTTCGTGGGCTACTCCACCCAGCGCCTGCCGGTGAACGTAGCCAACGGCCAGACCACCAACGTGAAGGACATCACGCTGGGTGAAAATACCACCCTGCTGAACGAGGCCGTTGTCGTGGGTTACGGCGTGCAGCGCCGCCAGGACGTGACGGGCTCCATTGCCACGGTGACCTCGAAGGACTTTGTGCCGGGCCAGGTAACCAACCCGGAGCAGCTGGTGCAGGGTAAAATCGCGGGTGTGAGCATCACGACCGGCGGCGGTGCCCCGGGCTCGGCCAACGCCATCCGCATCCGCGGCAACTCCTCGCTGAATGCCAGCAACGACCCGCTGTTCGTTATCGACGGCGTGCCGGTGGACAAAGGCGGCATCAGCGGCGCCAGCAACCCGCTCTCGCTCATCAACCCGAACGACATCGAGTCGGTGACGGTGCTGAAAGACGCTTCGGCGCTGGCCATCTACGGCAACCGTGCCTCCAACGGCGTCGTGCTCATCACCACCAAGCGCGGCCTGCAGGGCGAAAAGCTGACGGTGAACTTCTCCTCGCAGACGTCAGTATCGCGCCGCTTCAACAAGTACGACGTGCTGAGCGCCGACGAACTGCGCACCCTCGTGCAGGAGCGCGGCTCGGCCGCGCAGAAAGCCAACCTGGGCACGGCCAATACGGACTGGCAGGACGAGATTTTCCGCACGGCCGCAACGTTCGACAACAACATCAGCCTGACGGGTAGCATTAAGAAGCTCCCCTTCCGCGTGTCGTACGGCAACCTGAACCAGGACGGTATCGTCATCACCAACAGCCTGAAGCGTAACACCGGCTCCCTGAGCCTGACGCCCGTATTGCTCGACGGCCACCTGCGCGTGGACATCAACGCCAAGGGTACGCAGATCAAGAACCGCTTCATCGACGACGGCCAGATCGGCGGTGCCATCAGCTACAACCCCACGGTGCCAGTTCGCTCGTCCGAAGCGCAGTACGTGCCCTACGGCGGCTATTTCCAGTACCTGGGCACCAACGGCCTGCCGGCTTCCCAGGCGCCGGGCAACCCCGTGGCGGCTCTGAACAACTCGAACAACATCAGCACGGTGAAGCGCTTCATCGGCAACGTGCAGCTGGACTACAAGTTCCACTTCCTGCCCGAGCTGCGCGCCAACCTGAACCTGGCCACCGACGTGTCGCGGGGCGAAGGCTCGACGGCTACCAGCGTGACCGACTTCGGCAATGTGGGCCAAGGCCGCTTCACCCGGTTCAAGCAGGACAAAGACATGCGCCTGCTGGAATTCTACCTGGCCTACAACAAGCAGCTCGGCGCCGACACCAAGTTTGACGTGCAAGCCGGTTACTCGTACCAGGACTTCGAAAACCAGGGCCCGAACTACCAGATCTTCCGCTTCGACCGCACCACCCCGCTCGGCGACCCGCCCTCCCCGAGCGGTTACTACGACCCGTACCGTTTGATTTCCTACTTCGGCCGGGCCAACCTGTCGGTGAAGGACCGCTACCTGCTCACGGCTACGCTGCGTAACGACAACACCTCGCGCTTTGGCGAGGGCAACCGCAGCGGCTACTTCCCCGCGCTGGGTTTGGGCTGGCGCTTGAAAGGCGAAAATTTCCTGACCAACAACCAATCGGTGACCGAGCTGAAGCTGCGCGCTGGCTACGGCATCACGGGTCAGCAGGAAATCGGCGGGCCGTTTGACTACCTGCCGCGCTACGTACGGGGGAACAACTCGGTACAGTACCAGCTCGGACTGGATGCCGCCGGCAACCCCATCTTCATTCCGTTCCAGCGCCCGGCCGGCTACAACGCCGACCTGACCTGGGAAACCACCGCCACGTACAACGCGGGCCTGGACTGGGGTCTGTTCGACAACCGCGTGTCGGGTAGCATTGACGTGTACCAGCGCAACACCGACAACCTGCTGGCCAACGTGTTCGTGCCGGCCGGTGGCCTGGCCAACAAGCTGAACCGCAACGTAGGCTCGCTGCGCAACCGTGGCGTGGAAGTGGCCCTGAACGTAGTGCCCGTTCGTACGGAGGACTTCACCTGGGACGTGAACCTGAACGCGGCTTACAACAAGACAGAAATCACCGACCTGGGTCCGCAGCTGGAAGGCTTCATCGGCTACCAGGTGGAGGGCATCGGCGGCGGCACTGGCAACAACATCCAGATCCAGACTGTCGGCTACCCCAACAACGCCTTCTACGTGTACCAGCAGGTATACGGCGCCGATGGCCGCCCTGTTGAGGAATTGTATGTGGACCGCAACGGCGACGGCGTCCTGAACGAGGCCGACCTGTACCGCTACAAGCAACGCGCGCCGCTGGCAACGTTCGGCTTTACCACCAACTTCACCTACAAGCGCCTGACCCTGAACGCCGTACTGCGCGCCAACGTGGGCAACTACGTGTACAACCGCATTGCCGCTGACCAAGCCAACCTGATTGGTATTCAGCAGGGCTCGGCGCTCTTCCTAAGCAACGTGCCCACCAGCGTCCGCGACACGTACTTCAACGCCAGCCGCCAGCGCCAGATCTATTCCGATTACTACCTGGAAAACGGCTCGTTCCTGCGCGGGGAGAATATCACGCTGGGCTACAACGTGGGTAAAATTTTCCGCGAAGGCACGAATCTTCGCCTGACCGCCGCTGTTCAGAACGTGTTCCTCATCACCAAGTACAGCGGTTTGGATCCGGAAATCTTCAGCGGGGTTGATAATAACTTCTACCCCCGCGCCCGCACGTTTACCTTCGGCCTGAACGCCAGCTTCTAACCCACCCGATCTAATGAAACATCTTTTCACTCGTGGCTTAGTAGTAGCCACCACCGGGTTGGCCCTGAGCGCAGGCCTGGTTTCCTGCAACGACCTGGACCTCAAACCCAAGTATGAGAATACCCCCGACAAAGTTTACGTGGACCTGAATGGCTACCGCTCGGTGCTGGCGAAGGTGTACGGCGGCTTTGCCGTGACGGGCCTGGGCAACGATAACGCCAACGGCGCGGCCGGTGGTGGCGATATTGCCGACATCGACGAAGGCACTTCCGACTACATTCGTCAGCTCTGGAGCGCGCAGGAACTGACCACCGACGAAGCCGTGTGGACCTGGCCGGACCCCGGTGTGCAGGACTGGCACAACATGAACTGGACGGCCTCCAACGTGGTGGTGCGCGGCCTGTACTACCGCTTGTACTACGAAATTGCACTCTGCAACGAGTTCATCCGCGAGTCGAGCGACGACAAGCTGAATTCGCGTCTCAGCGGCGCTGACGTGGCCACCGCCAAGCGCTACCGCGCCGAGGCCCGTTTCCTGCGCGCCGTGGCTTACTCTCACGTAGTGGACCTGTACGGCGGCGGCCCGTTCGTCATCGATACCGACCCCACGGCGTACACGCCCCCGTACCGCACCCGGCAGCAGCTGTTTGAGTACGTGGAGCAGGAGTTGCTGGCCCTGGCCAGCAGCCCGGAATTTGCTGAGCCGCGTACCAACGAGTACGGCCGCGTCGACAAAGCCGCCGCGTGGGCCATGCTTTCGCGCCTGTACCTGAACGCGAACGTGTATACGGCCTCCGTACCGGGCCAGAACAACGGCACCGCTCGTTACACGGACGCAGCCCGGTATGCCAAGCAAGTAATCGACGCGGGTTACACGCTGAATACCACGGCGGCCGGTACGGTGTCTTCGGCCTACGGGCGCCTGTTCCTGGCTGATAACCACACGGCACCTGCTCGCAACGAGGTTATCTGGCCCGTGACCTTTGACGCGGCTAACACGCGCAGCTTCGGGGGCACCAGCTTCCTGATCAACGGCTCGACGGGTAGCGGCAGCACCGGTTGGAAGAACTACGTAGGGATGCCTTCGGGCTGGGATGGTCTGCGGACTACCCGTAACCTGGTGGACGTATTCGGGGCGGACACGGCCCGGGGGCGTGATTCGCGCGGCCGCTTCTGGGCCCAGGGTCAGACGCTCGATATTGACGACGTCACCAAGAAAGAGCAGGGCTACGGGGTGGTGAAATACCGCAACGTCACCTCGAGTGGTACGGCTATTGCGCAGCCGTTGGCCCCAGCCTTCTACTTTGCCAGCACTGATTTCCCGATGATCCGTCTGGCGGAAGTTATGCTGAACTACACCGAGGCCGTGCAGCGCGGCGGCACCGGCGACGCGGGCCTGGCACTGGGCTACGTCAACCAGATTCGCCGCCGGGCTTACAACAAGCCCATTAACACGCCGGACGCCTCGGTCGACTTCACTTCCCTGACGCTGGACCGCTTGCTGGATGAACGCCAGCGCGAACTGCACTGGGAAGGGTTCCGTCGCTCCGACCTGATCCGCTTCGACAACATGTTTACCCGCGTAACCACTAACCCGCGCTCGAACTGGCCCTTCAAAGGCGGCTCGCGCACTGGCCGGGCTGTGGCAGACACCCGTGTACTGTTCCCAATTCCGGCTTCGGACCGGGCCGTGAATCCGGCTTTGCCGCAAAACGACGGCTACTAATCCGTCTGGCACCAGCCGTTGACCCCAAACGGCAACGGCTGGTGTAAGCGACGGGGTTGGCTTACCAGAAATAGCCTGATTGGCCACCCGCCACTTTCTCGCGGGTATCACTCGCCTCGGATGAACGCCGTAAATTCCTGAATGCTACCCCGTTCGTGAATTTAAAGCCACTCTGCAGGGGTTACAGCCTTGGCCGTTGGCTTTACATACACCTCACCCAACTTCAAAACAATCCAGTCTTATGAAAAAATGGTTTCTCCAAGCAGCGGTTGTCTGCGCACTTGGGTTTGGCTTCACGGCCTGCGACAAAGATGAGGACCGTGCTACGCTCAAAGTTGGCAATATGCCAACTCTAACGGCTACGGCCACGTCGGCGACCCTCACGCCTGCCAATGCCAGCCAAGCCGGGGTAACGTTCAGCTGGACCCCAGCTGAATTCGGCTACCAAGCGGCTGTGACATACACGCTGGAATTCGCCAAAGCCGGTACCAATTTCGCCAACGCCAAGGCATTTCCTCTCACTACGCTCACCAAGTCGTTTACCAAAGGCGAGTTGAACCAGGTCTACAACGATTTGGACTGCAACCTGCCGGCTGCCCCACCCGCCACGCCACTCGACGTGCGTGTACGGGCCTCCATTGGCGATAAAGTGGATCCTTCTATGTCGCAGGTGCTGGCTTTCACGGCGACGCCTTACCAAGCGCAGCAAGCCCCGACTGACAGATGGGGAATTATCGGCGATGCTACGCCTACCGGCTGGGGTTCAGACTCCGATATGAACTATGATTTCTGTTCCGGGACGTACAAAATCAGCAACATTGCCCTCAGCGCTAGCGGCAAGTTCAAGTTCCGCGCGAATGATGACTGGGCTCTCAACTTCGGTGGCACGGCTGCGGCATCGGCTAATACGCCCTCGCCTACGCTGGTAGGTGGCGGTCCGGATATTTCCGTACCAAGCGGCAGCGGCAACTACGATATCAGCCTGAACGTCGCCGCCAAAACGTTCACTTGGTCGAAACGTCCTTAGGAACTGCTTGCACAACTTACTGAAAGCTCCGGCCAATGGCCGGAGCTTTTTTTATGACCTAGAGCCGCCGTGAATTCATTGAGTAGTTGGTAACCTTGGTCGTTAGGCTTCTAAAATCGTCTGCGGTTGTCAACTAAAAGCTCATGCATACCCCTTGGTACCGGCATACGAATAAGCCGCGCCTTCCACCTGCACCCGGGCCGCCGCTCTGGTGCCTAACCGTGAGAGAAGGAAGTTGACTACCACGCAAAGGCGCCGTGTGTAAGTTGCGTGTTTTTTTCACCGGAAGATGTATTATTCCTGCGTGATTGGCCGCTGTGTGTAAAGGCTCACTTACATCATCGAAAAAACCCGGCTCTGGAATCCGGAATACGCGTTAACTTCCACACAGGCCCGTAACTTAGCCGCCCCGTGCCGCCTCGGTGTCGCGGATATGTCTTACCGCAACCTCTCCTTTTATGATCCTGATTGCCGACGGCGGCTCCACCAAGACCAGCTGGTGCCAACTCGATCTGGCCGACCCGCAGCAGCGCGTGCACTTCAACACGGAAGGCTACAACCCTTACTTCATCGACACGGCCGGCATCGTGGCCTCGCTGGATGCCAACCTGCCCGACACGCTGAACCGGCAGGCCGTGCGCGAAGTGAGCTACTACGGGGCGGGCTGCTCCACCGAGCACAACGTGGCCATCGTGGAAAAAGCCATGCGCCAGGTGTTTCCGCTGGCCAACATCTTCGTGGGCCACGACCTGCTGGCCTCGGCCCGGGCGCTGCTGGGCAACAAGCCGGGCTTCGCGGCCATCCTCGGCACGGGCACCAACTCCGCCATCTACGACGGCAAGGACATTACCCACAATATCGACTCGCTGGGCTACTTCCTCGGCGACGAGGGCTCGGGCTCCTGGATCGGCAAGCGCCTGCTGCGCGACTACATGCGCAAGCTGCTGCCCGACGGCCTGCAGGACGCCTTCCGCGAGCAGTACGGCCTGGAAAACGAGCAGATCTTCGACCGCGTCTACAACCAGCCGCTGCCCAACCGCTTCCTGGCCTCGTTCAGCAAGTTTGCCTACGACCACAACAACGTGAGCTACTGCCGCGACATCGTGGTCGAGGGCTTCGAAGCATTCTTCCAGAACCTGGTGATTCAGTACCCGGGCTACCAGGACTACTCGTTCAACTGCGTGGGCTCGGTGGGCTACAACTTCCGCGACGCGCTGGCCCAGGTGGCCCGCTCGCACGGTATGGAAGTCGGCAAGATCATCCGCTCCCCTATCGATTCGCTGGTGGACTACCACGTGGAAATGGCCGCGGCGGAGTAACGAAAAACGGTGTAAATGGACGTCATAGGGCCTGCCTCGCACCTTGCACTAACCGACAAGCGCAGCCCCTAACGCCCAATCATCGGGGCCGCGGGGGCTGCGCTTCTGCATTATTGTGCTCTTCTAAAAAGCGCCTGCGCTTCGTCGGCAGCGGCGGTACGGGGGCGAGGAGGGTCCTTCGGCTGCGCCGCAGGATGACGTTCTTGATTTTGCCATGTTACACCCATAAAAAAGCCCGCCCCGGAATCCGGAGCGGGCTTTTTAATTGCTTTTCGAAACGGTTAGGGCTGCACCACGAGGCGCGTGGCGGCGCTGGCAGCCCCAGCCTGCACGTTCACGATGTAGAGGCCGGCGGCTAGGCCATCGAGCGTCAACGGAACTTCCACGGTGGCTCCGGCGGGGCGGGCGGGCAGCTGCACGCGGCGCACCTCGCGGCCGATAACGTTGCGCACGCTCACCGTTACGGGCGCGGCCGAGGGCAGCGTCAGGCGCACGGTGGCGCGGGCGGCGGCGGGGTTCGGGGCCACGGTCAGGCCGAGGGCAGCCACCTGCTGGGCGGCTTTCGAGGCCAGCACGGTGGCGGGGCGACGCACGCGGGCGGTGGTGTACACGCGGTACTCGCCGGGCTGCAGGGTCAGCTGGGCATTCACGTTCGTCACGCTGATGCTGTCACCGGAGAGGTAGTTATACCACTTGCCGGTTTGCTGGAAGGCCGGGTCGATGGTGGTGCTGGTCACGTCGAAGTTGCCGATGACCGTCACTTTCTGGGCAGCGTCGCTCAGGTGAATCGATTTGGCAGCGCCGGCCAGCTGCTGGCTGTAGCTGCTGGGGTTGTCGAACACGGCCTGGCTTTTCTTCAGGGCGATGAGCGAGCTGTACACGTCGTAGAGCTTGCGGCGGGCGGGCTCCTGGTAGTAGTTCCAGCGAATGGGCTTGTTGCCCACGCGGCCGTTGAAGTCGATGCTCACGTCGTAGCCCAGTTCGCCGAACTGCCACAGCATTTTCGCGCCGGGCACGGTGAAGAAGAAGGCCGCGGCGGCTTCGCTGCGGGCCAGGGCCACGGGCAGGGTGCGCGTGTCGTGGGCGAGGTTGGCTTGGTTGCCGTAGGTGATGTTCTTAAACATCTGCCGCTCCTCGTCGTGGCTTTCCATGTAGGTCACCAGGCCGGGCTGCGACCAGCCGCGGCCGCCGTTGCCGCTGCCGTAGTAGCCCCAGCTGAAGTTGGAGTTGGGCAGCCAGCCCATCGTGGCCTCGGCGTAGTTGTAGTTCAGGTTGCCCCACAGCATCATGCCGGCGTTGGCCAGCACGGTTTCCTCCGAGTTTTCGGCGAAGTGCTCCAGGATGACGTAGGCGTTCGGGTCCACCGACTTGATGTAGGTGTTGTAGTCGGTCCAGATGTTGATGCGCGACTGGTCGTAGCGGCCCCAGGGGCCCACGCCGGTGTCGGAAGTGCCGGAGTTGGTCTGGGTGAAGCCCTTCGAGAGGTCGAAGCGGTACCCGTCCATGTGGTACTCCTGCAGCCAGTACTGCATCACGCGCTTGCAGTAGTTCTTGGTGAAGGTGCTTTCGTGGTTGAAGTCGTAGCCCACGTTGTAGGGGTGGGTGGGCGTCACGTTGAACCAGGGCGAGGCCGCGGTCACGTTGCCGTTGGCGAAGTACAGCTGCACCATCGGGTTCTGGCCGAAGGCGTGGTTGAGTACCATGTCGAGCACCACGGCCATGCCGCGGGCGTGGGCGGCATCCACGAAGCGCTTCAGCTCGTTTTTCGGGCCGTAGTACTTGTCGGGAGCCATGTGGAACGAGGGGTTGTAGCCCCAGGATTCGTTGCCCTCGAACTCGCCCACCGGCATCAGCTCGATGGCATTCACGCCGAGGCGCTGCAGGTAGCCCAGCGTATCGATGAGCGTCTGGTAATCGTGGCGGGCAATGAAGTCGCGCAGCAGCAGCTCGTACACCACCATCTTGCTCTTGGCCGGCTTCTGGAAGTTGGTCACCTGCCAGGTGTAGCCCGGCGCGTTGGTTTGCAGCACCGACACGATGCCGGTGGTCTGGCCCGTGGGGTAGGCCTTCAGGTTGGGGTAGGTCGCGGCCGGAATGAACCGGTCGTTGTTCGGGTCGAGCACTTTCTCGGCGTAGGGGTCGGCCACGCGCAGGTCGCCGTCGACGAGGTACTGGAAGGCGTACTCCTGGCCGGCCGTCAGGCCGTTGAGCTGCACCCACCACTGGTTGCCGTCGGGGGTCTTGTTCATGTAGGCGGCCGTGCCCGGCTGCCAGCCGTTGAACTCGCCGATGGCGTACACGAACTGCTTGCCCGGGGCCGTCAGCACCAGCACGGCGGAAGTGCCGCCGGCCAGGTAGTTGATGCCGTCGCGCATGCCGGTGGGCAGGGCGGCGGTGGTCACGGCCGGGCGCACGAACACGATGGCCGAGTCGGATACCGAGGTGCTGCCCACGGTGGCAGTCAGGCGGATGACGTTGCGGCCGGCCTGGGTCGGGGCCACGCTGCCGCTGAAGCTGGTGGCGTTGGTTTGCTGGCTGATCTGCGTGCCGTTGAGGCGCAGCGTGAGCGTGGCGGCCTGCGAGGCCGTGCCCGTCACGTTCACCGTGGCGCCCGAGCTGATGAAGGTCGGGTTCTGGCCCGTGGTCGGGGCGGTGAGGCGCACGGCCAGGGCGCTGGTCTGGGCTACGTCGACGTAGATGTCGCCGCCGCCGGTGGCGCGGCCCACAATGGAGCCGTTGGCGTTGCGAAACACCATGGCCAGCTTCAGAATCTGCTCGGCGGCCGGCACGTTGAACCAGGCCCGCACATTGGGCGTGATGCTCAGCGTGTAGGTATTGGTGCCGGTGCGCGTCAGGAGCACCGACGGATCAGCGGCGTTGAAGTTGGTGAACTTCACGTACTTCCAATCCGATGGCGAGGTGCTCAGGTTGGTGATGACGCCGATGTGGGCGTACACGTCGCCGGTGAAGTTGTTGAGGCCCTGGTTGCCCTGCGCGGCGTTGAAGGTCAGCGTCACCGCGTCGGCGGCGGTGAAAAACGCGGGGTTGGTGGTTACCACCTGGGCCCGCGCTACGCCGGTCAGCGCCAGCAGCAGCACCGTCAGGAGTCGAAGTGCTTTCATGTAGGGAGTGGGAATGGTTGGGAAAAATCGTTTGCAGCGAAGGTTGGCCACCCTGGTCCGGCAGCAGTTCAACACACGTAACCGGGCGTATCGGGCTTTTCTGCGTACTTTTCGGGCGATGAAGCCACTAAGTTACTTCCGTTTTTATTTGTGTGGTTTATTAATGTTTTTTAATGGATTGAGTGCTCACTCAGCCCAGGGGCAAAACCCGGATTCTCAACGGGTAATTCCCCGCTTAGCAGCAATAACTTCGGCGGGCGACCAGCCTTCCATCGAGCAGATGCTGCGCCACCGGATGCCTATTCGCGGGCAAGTCGAATACCACTACCCCGTCAGTCTCTCTCGCCCCGCTCCCCTGCCCGACTCGCTGCCGCTGGCCGTGCCGCGCTACCGCCTGCCGCTGGTCATCGGCACCTTCGCCGCGGGCTACGCCGGCACGTACTCCGCGCTGGCGGCGGGCTGGTACACCGGCCCGCGCGAGCGGTTTCACTGGTTCAACGACCTGCCCGAGTGGAAGCAGCTCGACAAAGCCGGCCATTTCTGGGGAGCTTTCCACGAAAGCCGGGGCGCGGTGGACATGCTGCGCTGGGCGGGCCTTTCGCCCAAAAAGGCCCTGTGGTACGGCGGCTTCGTGGGCTTTCTGCTGCAGAGCCCCATCGAGTATTTCGACGGCCGCGACCCGGCCTACGGCGCCTCGGCCAGCGACCTGGCGGCCAATTTCCTGGGCTCGGCGGGCCTCATCGGGCAGCAGCTGGCCTGGGGCGAGGTGCGGCTGATGCCCAAGGTGTCGTTTCACCTGACGCCCTACGCCCGGCAGCGGCCCAACGTGCTCGGCCAGAGCTTCGGGGAGCGGCTGCTGAAGGACTACAACGGGCAGACCTACTGGCTGTGCGCCGACGTGGGCGTATTTCTGCCCGCAGGCAGCCGCTGGCCGCGCTGGCTGCAGCCGGCCCTGGGCTACGGCGCCCAGCAGCTGGTGTACAACGACGCGGCCACCAACCGCGCCGCCGGCCTCGACAGCTACCGGCAGTACTACTTGTCTTTTGACCTCGACCTGCGCCGCATCCCGACGCGCAGCAAGGCCTTGCGCACGGTGTTCTACGTGGCCAGCATCTTCCACCTGCCCGCCCCGGCGCTGGAGCTGAACCGCAAGCGCGGCCTGGTGCTGCACGGGCTGTATTATTAGCCCGCGACATTAATTCAACCCTTGTAGGGTCTTTTGCAGCACCAATTCCCGCTGCCCCTGATTGCCCGGCTAGCGGCTAGATCTGCCCCTGGACGTTCAGCAGGGGCATTTTTAGTTAGGGAAGTGTGTGCTGCCTGATCAGCGAGGCTATTTCGTACCGGAAACGGGGCTGCTGACCGGTCAGCGAAGCCTGGTACGCGCCCAAGCGGTGCCCATGGGCGCCGCAGCTAGCCCCGCAGGCAACATTCCCGATTCTCTGCCGACCTTTACCCCCTTGCCCGACGCCACGGCGGCACTTTTTCGGCCCCGCTCCGCGTATGCAAGGACCACTCACCCACGCAACAACTATGAATATCGGAGACCGTGTGCGCCTCATGTCGGGCCGCGAAGAAGGCATCGTTACCCGCATCCTCGACCAAAACCTGGTGGAAGTTACCATCGACGACTTCCCGGTGCCGGTGCTCCGCTCGGAGCTGGTGCTGGTGGCTGCCGAAGAATTTAAGGCCTTCGGCGGCAGCGAGCTGGCGCCTTCGCAGGTAGCCCCGGCCCGCCCGCTCAAGCCCGGCAAGCCGGGCAAAGCCCCCGCCGCGCCTACCACCACCACCACGCCCACCGGCAGCACCAGCACGCCCGCCAAGGCCGCGCCGGCCCCGCCCGCGCCCAAGGGCCTGTATTTGGCCCTGGTGCAGCAAACCTCGGAGCTGCTGGTGGCCCACCTCATCAACAACACTGACGCCGACGTGCTCTTCACCTTCGGGGAGGAGCGCGGCGGGCAGTACCGTGCCCTGGCCGCCGACAAGCTGGCCCCCAAGACCGTGAGCCAACCGCTGGGCCACCGCCACCTCAAGGACTTCGACCAGTGGGCCACGGCGGTGGTGCAGCTGCTCCCCGCCCAGCTGAACGCGCCCACGCTTTACGACACGCTGCTCAAGCGCGTCTCGTTCAAGGCCAGCTCGTTCTACTCCGCGCGCCGCGAGGCGCCGGTGATTAAGCGCGAGGCCTACCTGTTCCAGCTCGACGAGAAGCCCGCCGCCCCCATTGCCGTGCCCCTCACCGACGAGGCCCCCAAGCCCACCCCTACCGTGGACCCGGCGAAGCTGCGCGACCAGCTGGCCGACAAGCTGCGCGGCGACGCCAAAACCGTAGTGCCCGCGCCCAAGCAGGAGCCGCTGAAGGCCATTGTAGCCCCGCCCCACGAGGTGGACCTGCACCTGGAGGCCCTGAAGCCCGAAGGCGGCATCGAGGGTCTGAGCAACACCGCCGTGCTGGAGCTGCAAACGGCCGCCTTCGAGGATGCGCTGAGCCGGGCCCTGGCGACGAACATGCACGAAATCATCTTCATCCACGGCGTGGGCAACGGCACGCTGCGCAAGGAGCTGCACAAGCGCCTGAGCCGCAACCGCGACATCAAGTTCTTCGAGGAAGCGCGCAAGGAGAAGTTCGGCTACGGCGCCACGCTGGTGCGGCTGAAGTAACGCGGCGCAGAAGGCCGGGGCCGCTGCTCCGTCCGTTGCCCCGCCTTCCACACCTCTTTTCACTAAACGAGCCTCTGGTCATTCGACCAGGGGCTTTTTTGTTGGCCAGCTCTGGCAGCGACGCCCTGCGGGGAGCCAGAAAGCGCCGTTTCCAACGCTGTGGCGACCATGCTGGCGGGCTATTCCGGAGTATCTTCAACAGATTGCGTCGTGCGCTTTTACCGCTCGTCGGAGCCGTGCGGCTGCGCTTGTCCGGGTGGTCGGCTGAAGTCGGCGAAAAAAAAGTTGCCGACCAGAGCAGCCTTTTTCGGGCGGCGCTTGTCTGCCCCGCGCTTGCCCATTTTGCGGGCTTATTTTGCCTTCATGCCAGCTTCCGCCGCTGACTTAGCCGATCTGCTTTCCCGCTGTGGCCGCCGCGAACCGGCGGCCCAGCGCCTGCTGTACGCCCGCTACGCCGGCCGGATGCTGGGCGTGGCGCGCCGCTACGTGCGCACCCAGGCCGAAGCCGAGGACATTCTGCAGGACGCGTTCGTGAAGATGTTCACCCATCTGGGCGAGTTCCGGGCGGAGGGCTCGTTTGAGGGCTGGATGCGGCGCATCGTCGTCACCACGGCCATCAACCACTGGCAGAGCCGGCAGCACCAGCGCCAGCACCTCGCCCTCGACGACGTGGCCGAGCCGCCCGCCGCCGAGGCCGACGCCCTCGACCGCCTGAGCGTGACCGAAGTGCTGGCCCTGATGGAGCAGTTGCCCGACGGCTGCCGGCTGGTGCTCAACCTCTACGCCGTGGACGGCTACACCCACGGCGAAATTGCCGAGCTGCTGGGCATTCAGGAGAGTACCTCCAAGGCCCAGCTTAGCAAAGCCCGCAAGCAACTCCACCTGCTGCACCAGCGGCAGATCAGCTATTTGAAATTATGATGGAGGAACCAGAAGAGAACTGGCTTGACCAGTCCCTGCGCAATAAATTCGAAGATTTCGAGCTCACCCCGGGCGCGCCGGTGTGGGCGGGCATTGAGCAGCGGATTCCGCCGGCGCCCCAGCTGCGCCCGCGCCGCCGGCTGCCGGTGCCCCTGCCGCTGCTGTTTGCCCTGGTAGGCTTGCTGGGCGGGGTGCTGGGCTGGCTGCTACCGCACCAGTCGCCCTGGGCCAGCACCAGGCCACGGGTTGAGTCGGCACCGCGCGGCGCCGGCCAGTCCGCGGCGCACCGTCAGGCCGCAAGCACCGCCGAGCCAGCGCCCCAGTCGGCCGCGACGCCGGCCGGCCGGACCGGTTACGCCGCCGCGTCTACCGTTACTTCCGCGGCAGCAGAGCGTCAGCAAGTAGCCGAAGAAGCTGCCTCCCAGCGAATCCGCTCAACCGTTACGGGTCGGCGCCGGTCGGCGGCGGCTGTGGTGGTCGTAGCGGGGCAGCCCGAGCGGACCACCCTGGCCCGGCAGTTGGCGGCCGATGCTGCGCCGTTGGATAGCCCGGCGTCCCAAGCCGTGCCGAACTCCATTGAGGCGGCCACCCCCGCAACCGCGGCCACCCCGGCAACCTCGGCAGCTACGGCCAGCCCGGCCGCCTCAATGGCCGCGGCTGGCTCGGTCGCCGCGCCGGCCGATTCCGTGCCGGCGGCTTTGCGCCCCTTGGTGGCGCTGGAGCGGCAGTCGATGACGCAGCTACCGGGCATCGGCACGCTGGCGCCGGGCCCCGCCACGGCCGGCAGCCGGACCGAACTCATTCGGACCCTGCGCGCTCAGCGCACCGAGCTGCTGCGCCTGCAGCGCCGCACCGACAGCACCCTGCTGGCCCTGGGCGCCGTTTCGCTGGCGGCTCCGCCCGTCGTGGCCGCCGCGCCCGACACCGCGCAGCTGCGGCCCCGCCTGCCGCTGCCCCTCACCCGCCGCTGGAGCCTGCTGCTCTCGACAGCCCCGGAACAAAACACTCTTTCGCTGCGCAGCCGCCCCGGCGACACCCTGAACTCGCTGCGCCGCACCCACGAAACTGGCCGCGGCGGCTTCAACGCCAGCCTGGTGGCCGAGTATCAGCTGAAGCCGCGCCTGAGCATCGGGGCCGGGGTGGGCTACAGCACCTACGGGGCCAACCTGCGCATCACCAACAAGGAAACCGACGTGCGCGTGACCTACGATACCACCACCACGCACACGACCACGGCCTACACGAGCACGCACCAGACGTACTCCATCCGCATCATTCAGATTCCGCAACTGTCGCCCGTGTTCAACGGCAACGGCCAGGTTATTCGCTACGACACCGTGTACGTGCCGCGCCAGGACACCGTGCGCACCACCACCCTGCAGCACGACACGGTGCGCACCACCACCAACACCATCACCCCGCTCATCAGCAAGCACGACGTGTTCAGCACGAAAGTGCTCAAGCCCACCTACCGCTTCTTCACCGTGCCCGTGCTGCTGCGCTACCGCCTCACCCTGGGCCCCGGCCGCTGGTGGGCCGATGTGGCCACGGGCGCCCAGCTGCAGTTTTTCCTGGGCGGCACGCAGGCTGTCACCGCCGATGGGCAGAACTTCTACAGCGAAAAAATCACGGTGCACAACGGGCCGTTCCGGGCGCTCAATCTGGCGTTGTCCGGCTCCCTGGCGCTGAATTATGCCCTCACCGAGCGCCTCAGCCTGAGCGTGGCGCCCAGCCTGCGCTGGCAGACGCTGTCGGTCTACAAGGCCAGCACCGGGCTGATTCAGCAGCCGGTGGCCACGGGCCTGCAGGTGGGGCTGCGGGTCAAGCTGTAATTATTTGCGCGACGCCGGCAGCCTTTTGCCCGCGGCGCCGGTCTGACAACCTGAAACCCGATATCCTCGCTGCGGCCCGGCCGGCGCAACCAGTGGTTACCGGTGACTTTTCATTCTTCGCACGCATCTCTTTTTACTCCAACATGACATCGAACTTATTACGAAATGCTTTGCTGCTGACCGTACTCGTACTGGGCGGGCACTTCCCCGGGTTTAGTCAGGCGTTTGAATGGGCCCAGCTGGCCCACAACCGGGGCAATCATTACGGCACCGACGCGGGCGCGGCCATCGACGGATCCGGCAATTCCTACGTGGCCTTTGCCTACAAAGACAGCGCCCGGGTGGGCGGCCGGCGCGTGCTGCGCACGGCCCCTTCCGTCGGCCTGAGCCGGGACCTTAACGTCATCAAGTACGACTCGACGGGCCGGCTGGCCTGGATAAAAGAGCTGGCCAACATCTACCTCCAAACGGGGAGCGGGCAGAGCATGCTGCAGGCCGGACCGCCCAACCTGGGCTTTTTCGTGACCGGCATCATGTACCCGGGCGCCACCTGGGGGGGCGTGGCCATTCCGGCCGCGGCCACCATCCCGGCGCAGCAGTTTCAGGGGTTTTATGGGCGCTGCGACGCCGCCGGCAACCTGCTGTGGACGCGCCCGCTGCCCAGCAACCCCAATTCTCCCATCCGGCTCGCCGTGGACCGGCAGGGCAACTGCTACGTGGCCGGCTTTGTAACCCGTTTTGGCAACAGCGGCACCGGTACGCTGGGCAGCCTGCCCATTGACACCACGGAGGTTTTTATGGTAGGCAACAACCTTGGCGGGAACGGCGAGTGGACCCAGCGCCTGCGCGCTACGCCCATGCCGCGCGTAACCACCCCCTACGCCCTGAACTTTCCGGCTGGCCTCGGCGAAGTCGGCCTCGGGCCGAGGGCGGACGGCGGCTGCCTGCTGTTCGGCTCCTTCAATCAGCAGCTGTACTTCGGCAGCGCCGGCAATCCGCCGGTACTGAACAGCAGCAAACCGCTGAACACGTTTGACCGGTTTATTGCCTCCGTCAGCCCGACCGGCACCCTGACCTGGATTCGGCCCGATGGCCAGGCCGGCTCGCAGCCCGTGCCGGTGGCCTCGGCCGTGGCGGCCGACGCAGTTGGCAACTACTACGTGGGCGGCAGCTGCGACGCGGGCAACAACGCCCGCAGCAACATCAGCGTGGCCAAGTATTCTGCCAGCGGCACCCTGCTGTGGGTGACCACGCAACCCCCGCAGCCGCCCCTGGCCGGCGGCGCTACCTACAACTTCAACTACGTTAACCGGCTCGTAGTCGACCAGAACCAGGAGGTGACCATCGTCGCGCAGCCCGACTACCGGCCCACCATGTCCGTGGCAACCTACGGCAATTTTGAGCTGCGCGACGAACAAAATATCATTCACCTTTCCCGAACCGGTGAGCCGAAGTGGCTGGCCGCCCCCCGCGACGCCAGCCGGTTCACCGTCATTACCTCGCCCTTTGTCAACGAACCGGTGGCGCTGGGCGTCAACGCGCGCGGCAACGTGTACTACGTATCGGCCCCCGGCAACTGGACCAGCAACCTGCTGCCCACCTACCTGCTGGGGCCGCTGACGCAGATGGGCGCCGGCGTGAGCGTGGCCTGCATCGGCACCCAGCACAACACCGTCCGCGGCCGCCTCTACCTCGATGCCAACGGCAACGGCGTGCGCGACACCGGCGAAGGCCCCTTCCCGCACAACATGGTGCTGGAGTCGCTGCAACCCACCCTCGCCCGGCTCGGCACGTTCGACACGGAAGGCTTCTACAACGTGTACGTGGGCACGGGCGCTTATTCCCTCTCCGTACCGGTGGCCCCGCTGCACTACACGCTCAGCCAGCCCGGCAACGGGGCGTACGCGGGCAGCTTTACGGGCTACGGCGGCGTCGATACGGCCCGGCACTTCGGCTACCGGCCCGTGGCCAACCAAACCGATGTCCGCGTCAGCCTAACCGCCTACGGTGCCGCCCGCCCGGGCTTCGTGACCCGCTACCGCGTAACGCTCGAAAACGTGGGCACCACCGTGGCCAGCGGCAGCGCCACCGCCACGCTCGACAGCCGGGCCGCCTACATCAGCAACACGGGCGGCGGCACGGTGAGCGGGCAAACCATTACGTGGAGCTACGCCAGCCTGGCCCCGTTCGGCAAGCGCGAGTTCGATGTGCTCTTCAGCCTGCCCGTCAACACGCCGCTGGGCACCCTGCTCTCCAGCGCGGCCGCGGCCCCGCTGGCCGCCGACGTGGTGCCCGCCGACAACACGGCCAGCCTGCCGCATACGGTTACCGGCTCCTTCGACCCCAACGACATTACCGTCAATTACTCGCGGCTCACGCCGGCGCAGGTAGCCGCCGGCCAGCCGCTCGATTACACCGTCCGGTTTCAGAACATGGGCACCGATACGGCCTTTACGGTGGTCGTGAAGGACACGCTCAACTTCAGCAAGCTCAACCTGAACACCCTGCAGCTGGTGGCCCAGTCGCACAACTGCATCTGGAGCCTGAGCGGCCAGGGCGAGCTGACGGTGCGTTTCCCCTTCATCGGCCTGCCCCACCGCGGCCAGGACGTGATTCGCTCCCAGGGCTTCGTGCGCTTCCGGGTGCAGCCGCGCACCACGCTGGCGGTGGGCGAGGTCATTCCGAACCACGCCTCGATTTTCTTCGACTACAACAGCCCGGTGCGTACCAACACGACTACCACCACCGTGGCGCTGGCCACCGCCGCCGTGGCCCAGCACCAGGCGCCGGCCTGGAGCGCCTACCCCAACCCCGCCGCCGACGCTATTACGGTTTCGGCCGAAGTGCCCACCGCCGGGGCCGTTGGGCTGGAGCTGCGGGATGCGCTGGGCCGCCCCGTGCGCCAACAAACCCTGCGGACCGCGGCCGGCAGCCTGCGCGAAACCCTGGACCTGCGCGGCCTGGCCGCCGGGTTGTACATCCTGCGCGTGACGCTGCCCGACGGCTCGGTCAGCAGCCGGCAGGTAGTGCGCGAGTAACTGACTACAGCGTTATAGATAGTGCGCAGATAATTAGTCATAGTATTACTTAACAGGCTGGGCGGCTCCGTGCAAGAGGCCGCCCAGCCTGTTTTTAAGGGTGAGTCGGCGGCGCTGCCCCGGCGGACGGGGCGAGTGGACTTAGGCCGCTGGGGCCTTGGGCTGCCCGAAAACTCGTAGCTGACACAGGCGGCAAAAGACTTTCCGGCCCGGCTCACGCAGCAAATTACCGCTAGCTTCGTCTCTTGGCTTATCTACCGCTTTTCCATTGCCCCGCATGACTCGTTCTGGCCTGCTCGCCGCGCCGCTCTTCGTCCTCAGCACCTTCTCCCTGTTTGCCCAGCAGCCCGCCGCGCCCGCGCTGCCCGTGCCGCGCAACCTGCAAGCCACCTATACCAAAGGCACCCGCAGCCCCGACGGCCAGCCCGGCCCCAACTACTGGCAGAACACGGCCGACTACGTTATCAAGGTCAACTTCGACCCCACGACGCGGCGCGTGGCGGGCACCGTCGACATCAAATACCAGAACAACAGCCCCGACGAGCTGCCGCGGCTGTTGCTGAAGCTCTACCCCAACCTGTACCAGAAGGGCGCCCAGCGCGCCGGGCACATGAACCCCGAGGACATCGGCGACGGGGTGAAGATCGAGCGGCTGACGGTGAACGGGCAGGCGGTGGACGCGGCCAAGTGGCGCGTGCAGGCCACCAATATGTCGGTGCCGCTGCCGCAGGCGCTGGCCTCGAAGCAGCACGCGCAGGTGTCCATTACGTATTCGTACACGCTCAACAAAGGCTCGCACATGCGCACCGGCGAGATTGAGCCGGGGGCCGATTTCGTGGCCTACTTCTTCCCGCGCGTGGCCGTGTACGACGACATCGACGGCTGGAACGAGTTTGCCTACAACGGCCAGCAGGAGTTCTACAACGACTTCTGCAACTTCTCCGCCGACGTGACCGTGCCCAAGGACTTCCTGGTGTGGGCCACCGGCGACCTGACCAACGCCGAGCAGGTGCTGACCAAAACTTACCTCAAGCGCCTGCGCGAAGCCGAGAAAAAGGACGGCTACACCACCATCATCAGCCGACAGGAGGCCGAGCGCCGCGGCATCACCGCCCCGAACGCGCAGAACACCTGGCACTTCGAGGCCCAGGACGTGACGGACTTTGCCTTCGCCACGTCGGATCATTACGTGTGGCAGGCCACCAGCCTGGTGGTCGACCCGAAAACCAAGCGCCGCACCCGGGTCGATGCCGTGTACAACCCCAAGCACCAGGACTACGAGGAAGTGGTGCAGTTTGGGCGCAAGACGGTGGAAGCCATGAGCTACACCTTCCCCCGGTGGCCCTTCCCCTACCCGCACATCACCGTGTTCGACGGCCTCGACCAGATGGAGTACCCGATGATGGTGAACGACAACCCGGTGGAAACCCGTGCCGACGCCATTACGCTGACCGACCACGAAATCTTCCACACCATGTTTCCCTTCTACATGGGCACCAACGAAACCAAGTACGGCTGGATGGACGAGGGCTGGGCCACCATCGGTGAGTGGCTGATTTCCAGCATCATCGACCCCAAGCTGGATGATGACTACGGTATTGCGCCCTACGCCGGTCTGGCCGCCACTGAAGTCGACGTGCCCATCACCACGCTCAGCACCCAGCAAACCGACCGGGCCTTCTTCCTGAACTCTTACCCCAAGCCCGGCCTGGGCTACCTCTACGTGAAGGACATGCTCGGCGACGAGCTGTTCACCAAGGCCCTACACCACTACATCCAGACCTGGCACGGCAAGCACCCCATGCCCTTCGACTTCTTCAACAGCATGAACGCCGGCTCCGGCCGCAACCTGAACTGGTTCTGGCAGCGCTGGTTTTTCGACGTCGGCTACCCCGACCTCAGCATCCAAAGCGTCAGCAAGCAGGGCGCCGGCCACGACATCGTAGTAGAAGCCAAAGGCACGAAACCCGTCCCCGTCGACCTCACTGTCACCTTCACCGACGGCTCGACCCAGCAGGCCCACCGCTCGGTGGCCGTCTGGGAAACCGGCGCCCGCAGCGTCACGGTGACGATTCCCGGCGATAAACCGGTGAAGCAGGTGAAGCTGGGCAGCACCCTGGTACCGGACAGCTACCCGCAGGACAACGTGTGGACGGGGAAGTAAGCTGTTATCCTTTGTTCGCGCTTCGGGCCAGATTTACGAATACCAAAGCCAGCGGTAAAAAGCTGAACAGGGCCGCTAAGCCACCAAGCTCTGAAGCCAAGCCCTGACCAAGCCAAATTGGTAGTGCGGCCAGTACCAAAGCCAGAACGATGGATTTTGAGGAAGCCCCCGCTCTGGTCAGCAGGTAACAAGGCAATAGAACTATCAATAGTAATGGCAGTAGCAGCAGAATAAAGCCGGCTAAGGCAATAGGGGTGTTTTCGGATAGCAATAAGGCTAGCAGCATCGCCGGACCTGGTTAAGCAGAACATAATAGAACTACGACGTCAGTCGCCTTTTACGAAGATCCACTGCACGAAGTGTTGATAATAAACCTTTTCTGATCATCAATCAAATGTAAAAGATAAGAGAGGAATTTGCGCTGACCAGTCCTACTTGCTTCCCTTATAGCCTACCTTTGCCCGCAAGTGATGCGCCGCCCCACCGCTGCGCCCGCAAGGGCGGAGAGGAAAGTCCGGGCAACGCAGAGCACCCTGCTTCCTAACGGGAAGGACGGCGGCTGGGAACGGCCGCCGGACAGCCAGTGCCACAGAAAACTACCGCCGGGCGGTGGAATGGTGATTGGTGAACTAGTGAGTCAATCGTCCAACGACACTCACCATTTCACAATTTCACCACCTCACCATCCGGTAAGGGTGAAAAGGTGCGGTAAGAGCGCACCAGCGGGCGGGTGACCGTCCGGCTGGGTAAACCTCAGGGGTTGAAAGGCCAAATAGGCCGGCATGCCAGGCTTCGGCTTGGCAACGGGCGGCTCGTCCGGTCGGCGGGTAGGCTGATGGAGCCCGCGCGCGAGTTCGGGCCTAGATAAATGGTGGGGCCGCTGCCGCAAGGGGGCGGACAGAACCCGGCTTACAGGCGCATCACTGCGTATCAGGAACCGGCCGTCGTTGCATCAGCAGCGGCGGCCGGTTTTTGCTTGTAGCGCGAGCCGCAGGTCAGCGAAGCTAACTTCCAGTTCGCGTATCGCTGCTTGCCGCCCGAACGCCGACTGTTCAACGATACGTGAGCCGAAAGTTCGCGCTACAGCTCACTCCGCCCTTTTCCTTACTTTCACCCCCGACTGACCTACCCCGTTTTCCATGCCCCGCATCCTCATCATCGACGACGAAAAAGCCATTCGCCACACGCTCAAGGAAATCCTGGAGTTTGAAAGCTACACCGTCGACCAGGCCGAAGACGGGCCCGCCGGCCTCGACATGCTCATCAAGGACAAGTACGACGTGGTGCTCTGCGACGTGAAAATGCCCAAGATGGACGGCCTCGAAGTGCTGGAGCGCGCCCAGAAAATTGCCCCCGACACGGCTTTCATCATGGTTTCGGCCCACGGCAACATCGAAATGGCCGTCGACGCCACCAAGAAGGGCGCCTTCGACTTCATCCCGAAGCCGCCCGACCTGAACCGCCTGCTCGTGACGGTGCGCAACGCCCTGGACCGCACCAAGCTGGTGACGGAAACCAAGACGCTGAAGAAGAAGATTGCCAAAAGCTCGGAAATGGTGGGCTCCTCGGCCGCCCTGAGCGCCGTGCGCACTGCCATTGAGAAAGTCGCCCCCACCGATGCCCGCGTGCTCATCACCGGCCCCAACGGCGCCGGCAAGGAAATGGTGGCCCGGCAGATTCACGAGCTGAGCAACCGCGCCAACGGGCCGCTGGTGGAGGTCAACTGCGCCGCCATTCCCTCCGAGCTGATTGAGTCGGAGCTGTTCGGGCACGAGAAAGGCTCGTTCACTTCGGCCGTCAAGCAGCGCATCGGCAAATTCGAGCAGGCCGACGGCGGTACGCTGTTCCTCGACGAAATCGGCGACATGAGCCTTTCGGCCCAGGCCAAGGTGCTGCGCGCCCTGCAGGAAAACAAGATTACCCGCGTGGGCGGCGAAAAGGAAATCAGCGTGAACGTGCGCGTGGTGGCCGCCACCAACAAGAACCTTCTGCAGGAAATTGCCGACCGCAACTTCCGCGAAGACCTCTACCACCGCCTCTCGGTCATCCTCATCCAGGTGCCCGCCCTGAACGACCGCCGCGACGATATTCCGGCTCTGGTGGAGAAGTTCCTGGCCGACATCGGCAACGACTACGGCACCAAGCCCAAAAAGATGAGCCCCGAAGGCATGACCTACCTGCAAAGCCTCGACTGGCGCGGCAACATCCGCGAGCTGCGCAACGTGGTGGAGCGCCTCGTCATTATGGGCGGCGACCCGATAACCGAGGACGACGCGAAGAGCTACGCCGGGAAGTAGCAGGCCAACGGTAGCCCTGGCAGTCATTGCGAGCGAAGCGCGGCAATCGTTCCTCTAGCAGCACCGCCGAAGCAATACCTACAAACCGAAAACGGCACCGCCCGAAACTGATAGCTGCAGTTTCGGGCGGTGCCGTTTTCAGTTCAGCTATTTTCGGTTTCTGCCAGCTAAACCGTTGTGCCGCGGGAGGAACGATTGCCGCGCTTCGCTCGCAATGACTGCGGGGTGAACCGCTGCCCTTACGCCAGCTGGCTGCACCCGCGGATATCGGAGTTATCGAGCCGGCCGAGCACCTCGAAGGAGCCGTCGGGGTGGCGGCGGCCCAGGTCGCGGGTTTCCAGGAAGGCGCAGCTGTCCACGTTGGCCAGATCGACCACGTTGAGGGCCCCGGCGGCCCGCTCGAAGCTGGCGCTGAACGGGTCGGTGGGCTCGCGCAGCAGGATTTGCAGGGCTGGCGGGGCCCAGAAGCGGCCGTGGCCCGGGCTGTAGGCCTGCGAGAGCAGCTCCGTCATGCCGTACTCGGAGTGGATGACCGTTTGCCCGAAGCCGGCGGCCAGCTCGGCGTGCAGCTCCTCGCGGATCATTTCGCGGCGGCGGCCCTTCATGCCACCGGTTTCCAGCACCGCATCGGGTAGCGCCAGGGCTGGGTGGTCGGGGTACGCGGCCAGCAGGTCCAGCAGGGCGTAGGTCACCCCGATGAGCATGAGCTTCCGCTTGGGCTGCACCTGCTTTGCCTGCTGTATGGCGGCCAGCAGCGCGGCGTGGTCACGCAGGAAAAAGACCTCTTGCTGCGGCTGCCCCGAGGCCCGCACGAAATGCTCCACCATGTCGACCAGCGACGACTCGCCCTGCTCCAGGTACGAGGGCAGCAGGGCCAGAAACGTCCAGCCCGGGAGCGGCCCGTACTGCTGCTCGAAAATGCGCTGGGCGTGCTGGTGGTAGAGCTGCGGGTTGCGCACGAGGTGGCGGCTGCGCTGCTGCAGGGTGGTGCCGCTGCTGCGAAACACCTGCGCGGGCGCCCACGCCTCGCCCGGCTCCAGGGTGACGACGTCCTGGGTTTTGAAAAACTCGATGGGCAGAAACGGCACGTCGGTCAGGCGCTGCACCTGCTCAGGGCGGCAGCCCAGCGCCTGCAGCCACTGGCGGTACGGGGCGCAGTGCTCGGCCTGGTGGCGGAACAGGCGCAGGGCCAGGGCTTCGGCCGTGGCGGGCGTCACCTGGGGCAGCTCAGACAAGTAATCGGCGCGGAAACTCATTGCTGGAAAACCGGGTTTGGAAAGAGCATAACAAATGCGGCCCTTGCGCGTTCAGAGGATATTAATGCGTACTTTTTGCCGTCGGATGTTGCCCACGCCCGCTTTGCCAGTTCCTATGCTACGCACACGTTTACTTTCGAGCTTGCTCACCGCCGCCACGGCCTTGGCCGTCGGAGCCTGCGAGTCGGCGCCAACCTACCCCGACGAGCCGTCGATTGAGTTCAAGAACATCCGGGCCGAGCGCGACACCCCGGCCAACGGCGGCACGCCCAGCAACCGGATTTTCATTACAATCGGCTACAAAGATGGCAACGGCGACCTGGGACTTTCGGCCGCCGACAAGGACACCCCGCCGTTCAACAGCTCGACTAGCGACTACCGGTTTAACTACCACGTGAAGCTGTACTGGTACAACACTAATTACCTGCGGTTCGAGGAGTACGTTTACCCCAACCCCGCCCTGACTTACAACGGTACCTTTGCCCGCATGCTGGAGGAAACCGCCAAGCCACAGCCTATCCGCGGCGACCTCACCTACGAACCGGGCAAGGGTGACGGCTTTCCCATCAACTACCCCGAATTTCGGCCCGGCAACCGCGTCAAATTCGATATCTATATCTACGACCGCGCCTTGCACAAAAGCAACGTCATCACCACCGAGGAGCTGGTGCTGCCCTAGCCAGCTGCTTCCCGCGAACTTAAACCGCCCCGCCATCAGCTAAGCCGATGGCGGGGCGGTTGCGTTTCCGGCCGCGGGGCCGCGCCTAGTAGATGTTCGGAAACTGGCCGGGCGCGGCTTCTTGCATCAGCTCGTACACCACGTCGAACACATCCTCCGCGTTGGGCTTGCTGAAATAGTCGCCGTCGGAGCCGTAGGGCGGGCGGTGGGGCTGGGCGGCCAGGCAGCGGGGCTGCGAGTCGAGGAAGCGGTAGCCGCCCTGCTCGTCGAGCACCTGCTGTAGCATGTAGGCCGAAGCGCCACCGGGCACGTCCTCGTCGGCGAAGACCACCCGGTTGGTTTTCTGAATCGACTCCAGAATCACGCCTTCGCGGTCGAAGGGCAGCAGGGTCTGCACGTCGATAACCTCGACGGACACGCCCACCTGCTCCAGCTGCTTGGCCGCGTCCATGACGATGCGGCACATCGAGCCGTACGTGACGACGGTTACGTCTTCTCCTTTGCGCAGCACCTCGGGCACGCCCAGCGGCACCGTGAAGTCGCCCACATTGGCGGGCAGGCGCTCCTTGAGGCGGTAGCCGTTGAGCGGCTCGATGACGATGGCCGGGTCGTCGCCCTTCAGCAGCAGGTTGTAGAAGCCGGCGGCCTGAGTCATGTCGCGGGGCACGCAGAGGTACATGCCGCGGATGGAGCCCAGAATCATCTGAATGGGCGAGCCGCTGTGCCAGATGCCTTCCAGCCGGTGCCCGCGCGTCCGCACGATGAGCGGTGCCTTCTGGCCGCCCTTGGTGCGGTACTGCAGGCAGGCCACGTCGTCAGAGAGAATCTGGATGGCGTAGAGCAGGTAATCCAGGTACTGAATTTCGGTGATGGGCCGCAGCCCGCGCAGCGCCGCCCCGATGCCCTGCCCCACGATGGTGCACTCGCGGATGCCGGTATCGGTAATGCGCAGCTCGCCAAATTTCTCTTGCAGGCCCGCAAAAGCCTGGTTCACGTCGCCGATGCGGCCCACGTCCTCGCCGATGGCAAACACGCGCGGGTCGCGGCTGAACAGCGCATCGAAGCAGGCCTGCAGCACCTCGCGGCCGTCCACCTGCGGGGCGTCGGCGGCGTACTCGGGCTTGATTTCGTCGATGTTGAGGGCCGCGTCTTCGCTCTGGCTGTGCAGGTGGGAGTTGTAGCGGTCGGCGTTGTCGGCCAGGGCCTGCTCGTGCCAGCGGCGCAGCTCGGCGCGGGCGAAGCTGCGCTTCAGGTCGCGCACCATGCGCAGGGCCTTGCGCACGGCCCGCATCAGGTCGGCGCGGATGGGCGTGGGGTTGTGCTCCAGCTGGTGAATCAGCTCGTGCAGTTCGTTTTCGCGGCCGGCTTCGGTGGCCAGCTCGTTGAGCAGCCGCACCACTTCCGTACGCTCCTCCTTGATGGGGTTGAAGAAGGCTTCCCAGGCGGCGGCGCGGGCCTGGCGCACGGTGTCCTTGGCCTCGTTCTCAATCTGGTCCAGCTCGGCCTCGGTGGCGTGGCCTTCCTGCAGCAGCCAGATACGCAGCTGGCGCAGGCAGTCAAACTCCTGCTCCCAGCCCAGGCGGTCCTTGCTCTTGTACCGCTCGTGCGAGCCGCTGGTGCTGTGCCCCTGCGGCTGCGTCAACTCGGTGACGTGGATGAGCACCGGCACATGCTCGCGGCGACACACCTCGGCGGCGCGCTGGTAGGTATCGACCAGCGCCGGGTAGTCCCAGCCCTTCACCACGAAGATTTCAAAGCCCTGCTCGCCCGGCGCGTTGCGCTGGAAGCCCATCAGGATTTCGCTGATGCTCTGCTTCGTCGTCTGATATTCGGCCGGCACCGAAATGCCGTAGTGGTCGTCCCACACGCTCATCAGCATGGGCACCTGCAGCACACCGGCGGCGTTGATGGCCTCGAAGAACATGCCCTCGGAGGTGCTGGCGTTGCCGATGGTGCCGAAAGCCACCTCGTCGCCGTTGCGCGAAAACTGCGCGAATTGCTCCAGCGCAGGGTTCTGGCGGTAGAGCTTGGAGGCGTAGGCCAAACCTAGCAGACGAGGCATCTGCCCGCCGGTGGGCGAAATGTCGGCGGAGGAATTCTTGCTGGCCAGCTGGTCTTTGAACTGCCCGTCCTCGTCGAGGATGCGGGTGCCGAAGTGGCCGTTCATGGCGCGGCCGGCAGTGCTGGGCTCTGCCTCTACGTCGGGGTGGGCGTAGAGCTGGGCGAAGTACTGTTGCAGCGTCAGCTCGCCGGTGGCGAGCATGAAGGTCTGGTCGCGGTAGTAACCGGAGCGCCAGTCGCCGGGGCGGAAGGCGCGGGCCATGGCCAGCTGCGGCAGCTCTTTGCCGTCGCCGAAGATGCCAAATTTGGCCTTGCCCATGAATACTTCTTTGCGGCCGGTGAGCGAGGCCTGCCGGCTTTCCCAGCCGAGGCGGTAATCACGGAGCAGTTCTTCCTTGCTAAGCGTGGCGGCGGCCGAAGCTACGGCCGAGTCGGCGGTGGACATGCAGTAACTATGGGGGAATGGATTGGGGGAGCAGACGCCCGGTGGGCAGGGCGGCCTGACCGCACGGCAGGCAGGCAAAAGTACGCAAAACGAGCGTTAGGGTACGGACCGCGCCCGGGCGTCGTGCATCCGCCGCGGGTTATGATTATATTTGCTGGGGTGCGCGGCGCGACGTAGCTTCACCGCGGTTTCACTTTACGGCGCCGTTTTTGCGGGCTCGTTTCCCTGGTTTTCAACTTCTCTGCATATGGTGCGCAACATTTTTACTTCCCTGCTGGGCCCGCTGGCCCTGGTTCTGGTGGCTTCGCTGGGGGCCGCGGCCCAAGGCGTGCTCACGTTCACCGAAAAGGCCCACGACTTCAAGCAGGTGGCCGAGGGCAACATGGCTACCCACGAGTTCAAGTTCACCAACACCGGTAACCAGCCGGTGGTTATTGCCAACGTGCAGGCCTCCTGCGGCTGCACCACCCCGGACTGGACCAAAACGCCCGTACTGCCCGGCAAAACCGGCTTTATCCGCGCCGCCTACAACAGCGCCGGCCGCCCCGGCCAGTTCAACAAGTCGGTGACGGTGACCAGCAACGCCAAGGAGCCTTCCGTGACGCTCAGCATCACCGGCACGGTGGTCGACAAGGCGGAAATGGCCAAATCCTACAGCGCGGCCGAAATTGCCAAGTCGCCCAAGCTGACGCTGGACCGCACGACCGTCGACCTGGGTAAGATGGAAACCGGCCAGCAGCCCACGGCCAAGGTGACGGTGAAAAACACCGGCAAGTCGCCGCTGGACATCAGCTCCGTTTCGTCGGGCTGCTTCTGCGTGACGGCCAAAAGCCTGCCCAAAGGCATTAAGCCGGGCGCGTCGGCCGTCATCGAGCTGCAGTACGCCCAGCGCCAGGTGGGCCTGATGGCCGATGAAGTCACGCTGCACTCCAACGACATCACCGGCGCCGACGCCAAAGTGGTGCTGAAGGCCTACGTGGTGCAGAGCCTCAGCCAGCAGAGCATGCTGAAGGAAGGCAACGCCGCGGTGCCCTTCAAGTAAAGGCCAAGGATTTCACGGATTTTGTGGCTGGAATCGTCTGGTGTCCCAAACGTCTTCTGCACTCCACGTTTCTTTTCGGCTGATTCTGACGCCGATTCGCTGATTTCCGCCAGTTTTGATGCCACGGCCGCCGGTCGTGGCATTATTTTTTATGGGCCCTGCTCACGCGCTTCGGCGCCCTGCTTCTCTCCTCTCAACAAGCTTAAGCTATGCGTTTTCCCCTACCCACCCTGCTCCTGTTTTCGGCCGCGCTGCTCGGCGGCTGCGCCCGCAACGTCCACTCGCCCCGCGCCACGCCGCAGTACGGCCTGCAGGTGCGCGTGAGCCTGCCCCCCATCACGCCCGGCACCGACCTCGACGGCGTGCGTGCCACCGTGGAGCTGGTGAACCAGAACGATTTGCCCTTCGTGGTGTCGGACCCGGCCCAGACGCAGGCCTGCCTGCCGGTGGTGTGGGTAAACGGCCAGGCGTTGCCCTGGGAGCTGCACATGCGCCGCGGCAAGGACCAGCGCATCACCGTGCCGGCCCACGGCAGCGTCACGCGCACCTACGAGCTGCCCCTGAGCCGCTTCGGTGGGCAGACGCGGCCCAAGTCGCAGGCCGACTACCAGCTGCAGCTATTTTACCACCCACGGGTGTATTCGCCGGCCGGCAGCTTCGCCCGGGTTATCGAAATTCCAAGCAATCGGTACCGGTTTTAGGCGGACACGGGCTTGACTGCAACCGCGGCCGAAATGCCCGGGCAAGCGGTTGGCCTGTTGCGGTTACAGTTGGTTGGCCGCTGCTCAGCGGCCACAAACTAACTGTTGTTCGCCCGCCCGCGCGAAACCTTGCCTATATTTGCCGGCGTTTTCCCCCGTCAACCCATCCCAGCATTTTTCCCATGATCATCGGCGTTCCGAAGGAGATTAAAAACAACGAAAACCGAGTGGGCGTGACGCCGGCCGGTGTAGCTGAATTCCGCAAGGCGGGCCATACGGTGTACGTACAAGCCAGCGCCGGCCTCGGCAGCGGCTTCTCCGACGCCGAATACGAGCAAGCCGGCGCCCTGCTGCTGCCGACCATCGAAGAGGTGTACGCGCAGGCCGAGATGATCGTGAAAGTGAAGGAGCCGATTTCGGAGGAGTACGGTTTGATCAAGGAAGGTCAGCTGCTGTTCACCTACTTCCACTTTGCTTCGTCGGAAGAGCTGACGCACGCCATGATCGAGCGCAAGGCTACCTGCCTGGCCTACGAGACGGTGGAGCTGCCCAACCGCTCGCTGCCCCTGCTGGTGCCGATGAGCGAAGTGGCCGGCCGCATGGCCCCGCAGGAAGGCGCCAAGTACCTGGAGAAGCCGCTGAAAGGCCGCGGCATCCTGCTGGGCGGCGTGCCCGGCGTGCGCCCCGCCGAAGTGCTCATCCTGGGCGGCGGCGTGGTCGGCACCAACGCGGCGAAAGTGGCTGCCGGCCTCGGCGCGCAGGTGACCATCATGGACATCAGCCTGAACCGCCTGCGCGAGCTGGACGACATCATGCCCAAGAACGTGGTGACCCAGTACTCCAACGACTACAACATCCGCGAAGCCATCAAAACGGCTGACCTCGTGATTGGCGCCGTGCTGATTCCGGGCGCCAAGGCCCCGCACCTCGTCACCCGCGACATGCTCAAGGACATGAAGTCGGGCGCCGTGGTGGTGGACGTGGCCGTGGACCAGGGCGGCTGCATCGAAACCTGCACCCCGACGACCCACGAAAACCCGACCTTCATCATCGACGACGTGGTGCACTACTGCGTGGCCAACATGCCCGGCGCGGTGCCCTACACCAGCACCCTGGCCCTGACCAACGCCACCCTGCCCTACGCCCTGAAGCTGGCCAACCTGGGCTGGCGCGAGGCCTGCACCCGCGACGCGGCGCTGCGCCTGGGCCTGAACGTGGTGAACGGCGAGGTCGTGTACAAAGGCGTGGCCGAAGCCTGGGGCCTGGGCCTGACCAACGTATCGAAGGTGCTGGACCCGGCCTACGTGGCCTAATTTTGAATTGTGAATTAGGAATTATGAATTCTGAATTTCGTTTCGGCCCAATTCAGCATTCATAATTCTCAATTCAGAATTACCTGAAGAGCCTTCCCGCCCGACCGTGGCCGGGGAGGCTTTTTGCTGAACTGCTTTCCTTTTGCTTATGAAAGACATTACCTACATCGGGGCGCCCGTATCCGACGCGGCCACCTTCAAGCTGCTGCCGTTTGATATGCAGTCGTTTATGCTGCAGAACAACGGCCTGATAGCCTACTACGGCGCGCTGCACATCCGCGGCTGCTGCCAGGAGCCGCTCTGGCACAGCATCCGCGAAACCTGGGACGGCCCCAACGCTTTCTGGCGCAACTACCGCAACGTGAAGCGCTCCGACCTGCCCTTCGCCGAAGACGCGGTGGGCAACCAGTTCTTGCTGCGCCGCGGCGAGGTTATCTTCCTCGACGCGGAAACCGGCGAAATTCAGCCCCTGGGCGTCAACTTCACCGGCTTCATCGAGGGCGTGCAGCGCTTCCCCGACAAGGCCCTGGACCTCGGCCCGGTGGGTCAGTTCATGGAATACGGCGCCCTGCTGCAGCCCGGTGAGCTGCTGGCCATCTACCCGCCGGTGTGCGTGAAGAGCGACGACGAGAGCTTCGAGCTGACGCGCATGCCCACGGAAGTGCGTCTGCACTCCCTGGCCCACCTCTACAAGCAGATCATCAAGCTCAAGCCCGGCCAGCAGATTCGCCTGCGCAAAGACTACTAGCGGTGAAATGGTGAGCTGGTGAACTGGTGAGTTTGACGTTCGACACACCAGAACATCACTCACCATTTCGCTATTTCACCATTTCACCTGAATGCCCTCTCCCCTGCTTTGGCTGCTGCTGCGCCGGTTTTCGCTGCTGCTGGCGGCCTACCTGCTGCTGCGCCTCGGGTTCTACGCGGCCAACTACGGCGCTTTCGCGGAGGCCTCGGCGGGGCAGACGGTGCTGGCCTTCTGGCACGGCTTCCGGTTCGATTTATCGGCGCTGCTGCTGGTGAACGTGCCGTTTATCCTGCTCTCGTTCGTGCCGGGGTACGGGCGGGGCTGGCAGCAACTTCTGCGCGGGCTGTACCTGGTGCTGAATGCGCCGGGCCTGGCCCTGAACATCATCGACAGCCAGTACTTCAAGTTTATCGGCCGGCGCACCTCCGACGAGCTATTCACCATCACCGGAGACATTGAGCGGCAGGCGGGGCAGCTTTTCGGGCACTACTGGTTTCTGCTGCTGCCGTGGCTGCTGCTGCTGGGGCTGCTGTGGTACGGCTACCCCATGCCCGGCGCGGCCCCCGCGCCCACGCCGCGTCCGGTGCTGTGGCGCATGGCCTGGGCCATGTCGGAACTGAGCCTGGTGGCCGCGCTGGCGGTGCTCGGTATCCGCGGCGGGCTGCAGCTCAAGCCCTTACGACCCGGGCACGCCTTCGTGCAGACGCCGCCCGCCCTCGGCCACGTGGCCCTGAACAGCACCTTCACCTTCATCAAAAGCATTGGGCAGAAGACGCTGGAGCGGCCGGAATATTTCACCTCAGAGGCCGAGCTGCAGCGGGCCCTGGCGGCCCACTACCCCGCCCCGCGGCCCAATCCGACGCCCGACAACGTGGTGATTCTGCTGGTGGAAAGCTTCGCGTCGGAGTACAACGGCGTCGAAAACCCGGGGCAGCGCAGCTACACGCCGTTTTTCGATTCGCTGGCCACGAGCCCGGGGGCGCTGCTGATGCGCGAGCATTACGCCAACGGGCAGCGCTCCATCGAGGCCTTGCCGGCGGTGCTGGCGGGGCTGCCGGCGCTGATGGAGTCGGCCTTTATCACCTCCAACTTCCAGACCGACGAGCTGCACGGCCTGGGCGAGCTGCTGGGCCGCCGCGGTTACGCCACTTCCGTGTTTCACGGCGCCCAGAACGGCACGATGGGCTTCAACGTGTTCAGCGGCAAGGCAGGCGTGCAGCAGTACTACGGCCTGGAAGAATACCCCGGCGGCACCCGAAGCCCGGATTTCGACGGGCACTGGGGCATCTACGACGAGCCCTACCTGCAGTACTTTGCCGGGCAGCTCAGCCGGCAGAAGCCGCCGTTTTTTTCCACGGTCTTCACGCTCACCTCGCACGACCCGTTTCCGGTGCCGCCGCAGTACCGGGGCCGCTTCCGGCCCGGCCCGCTGGAAATTCACGCCTCCATCGAGTACACCGACTACGCGCTGCGCCGCTTTTTCCAGACGGCCAGCCACCAGCCCTGGTACCGCAACACGCTGTTTGTGCTGCTGGCCGACCATACTTCGCAAAGCCAGGCGCCCACCTACCAGAACCTGCTCGGCGAGCATAAGACGCCGCTGCTGCTCTTCCACCCCGGCCGCCCGCTGCCCCCGGCCGACGCGCACCGCATCACCCAGCAGGCCGACGTGCCCGCCACGGTGCTCGACGCCCTGGGCTTCGGGGCCGACAGCCGGCAGCTGCTGCCTTTCGGCTACTCGGTGTTCGATGGGCAGGCGCCCGGCCGGGCGCTGTTTCTTTCCAACGGCGCGCATTACCTCGTGCACCACGACTACGTGACCGAGCTGACTGCCGATAACCAGGTGCGCCTCTACCCTTACGCCACCCACCAGCTGCCCGCCCAGCCCCTGCCCCACCCGCCGGCCGCCAAGCTGCAGCGGTACGGCGACGAGCTGCGGGCCGTGACGCAGTACTTCACCAACGGCCTGCTCGACAACTCTTTGTACCGCCAGCCGGCGCCGTAGGGCGCAGCCCGGTGACCGGGGCTCAGCTGTGGTCTTCGGTGGTCAGCTCGGCCTGAATGGCGCGGATTTCCTCCCGGTCGATGGGCTTGTGGATGAGGCCGCTGACCAGGTCGTAGGTGCGGGCCTTTTCCATGTCCGACAACGCCAGGGACGACGTCAGGATGTAGATGTGACACTGGCCCAGCAGGCGGGGGCGGTAAGGCGCCAGGGCTTCGAGAAAGTCCCAGCCGCTCATCACGGGCATGTTCAGGTCCAGAAAGATGACGCGGGGCGGCACGGGGGCCTGCAGCAGCTCCTCCAAGGCGTCCTCGGCCGATTCGTAGGTGCGAATCTGGCTGGCGAAGTTTTCCAGCCTCAGCAAGGCTTCGGTCAGGTAATTACCCAGAGAGTCGTCGTCAATCAAATAAATCGTCATGCGGCGGGCAAGCGGAACTGCAACGTAAAGGTAGTACCCTGGCCGACTTGGCTGACCACCGTCACGCGGCCGCCCATCGATTCAGTGTGCGCTTTCACCAAAAACAGGCCGATGCCCCGACCGGGCACCGCTTGGTTGAAGCGCTGGTAGAGCTGAAAGGCGTCGGTGCCGGCCCGGCCGGCGTCAAATCCGGCGCCGTTGTCGACCACGTGCAGCGTGACGACGCCCTCAGCGGGCGGCTCGGCGCTGATGGTCACGCGCAAGGTGCGCTGCGGTGCCCGGTACTTGATGGCGTTGGCCAGCAGGTTGTAGAAGATGCTGTGGAAATAAGCCCGGCGGCCCAGCACGCGCAGGCCGGCCGGCAATTCGTTGCGGATTTCGCCGCCGCAGTTGGCCAGGTCTTCCACTAGCAGATCGGTGACTTCGCCCAGCACGTCGGCCAGCACCACGGGCTCGGGCTCGGCCAGCAGGGCCTGGCCCCGCACCGACAGGATGGTGTTCAGGTCGCGCAGCACCTCGTCGACGCGGCGCAGGCTGGTGTGCAGATGCTCGATGGCCTGCCCAAACTCGGCCGAGCCGGGCTGCAGGCGGCTCAGCAGCCCGGCGAAGCCCGTGGCATTGGCCAGCGGGGCGCGCAGGTTGTGCGACACGACGTAAGTGAACTGCTGCAGGTCGGCGTTGTGCTGAAACAGTTCCTGGGCCAGCTGCTGCTGCCGCCGCTCGGCCTCCTTGCGCTCCGAAATATCCTGCATGGCCCCGATCATGCGCGTGGCCCGACCGGCGGCGTCGCGCAGCAGGTAGCCGCGGTCAAACACGGTGGCCCAGCTGCCGTCGGCGCGCTGAAAGCGGTACTCCTGCTGCCAGCGGGTGCGCGTGGTGTAGAAAGCCGTGTGGCGCAGGTCGTCGACGGTGCGCGGCGCATCCTCGGGGTGTACGTGCGCCGACCACTGGCGGAAGGGCGTCGGATTTTGGGCGATATGGTAGCCGAACAGCTCCTCGAAGCCTTCGCCCCAGAACAGCGTATCGGCGGCCACGTCCCAGTCGTAAAGGGCATCGGTGGTGGCCTTGAGGGCGTAGCGAAACCGCTCGTTGCTGTCGCGCAGGGCGTGCTCGGCCTGCTGCTGCTCGGTCAGGTCGTGCACCACGCCCACCAGCTGGCTGCACTGCCCGCGGGCGTCGAACACCGGCTTCACGCTCACCTCGCCCACCACCCGGCCCGAGGGGTAGTCCGAGGTTTCGACCCAGCGCACGGGCTGGCCGGTTTGCGCGACCTGCTGGTAATGCTCCAGCACCAGGCTCAGTGAGGGCTCGGGAATGACCTCCGTCACCAGCCGGCCCACCACCAGCTCGGGGCTGAGCCCGGTGATGCGCGTAAAGGCGTGGTTGACGAACTGAAAGCGGTACTGGCCCGGCTCTTCCACCTTCAGCACGAAAATCACGTCGGCAATGGTTTCGAAGATGATGGAGAGCTGCTTTTCGCGCTCCAGAACGGCCGCCGCCGCCGAGGCGCCGGCCGGACGCAGAATGACGCCGGTACCGGCGTCGGCCGTAGGGTGCAGCGGAAACATGGTCAGGGCAAACCGTACGTGCTGGCCGGCGGCGGTACGCAGACGCACGTGGCAGGTAAGCGTTTCGCCGCTGAGGCCGCGGCGCAGCACCGGCAGCATGGCTTCCGCCTCGGCGGGGTCGACCAGGTCTAGCAACGACTGCCCGGGCAGGGCGGTGGGCAAATGGCCGGTCAGGGCCGCGAAGACCTCATTGCCATGCACGAATTCGCCCCGACCGTTGAGGTAGACCAGGGCTTCGGGCTGCGGCCCGGACTGCGGCTCGAGGGGAGTGAAGTCGCTTTCGACCATGAGCGGGGTGCCGTGGTTGCGGCGGCACCTAGCCGGAAGGTAGCCGATTTTGGTTCCGATTGGCCTTCGTCGGGCACAAAATAATCCCGCCGGTCCGTGGTTCGGTACCAATCGGGCGCTTACCAGGCCAGGCAGGTCCGGTCGTGGGCAGCCGGGTATCCTCTGGCCTACCCCCGTTCCAGGCACCAGCGCGGCATCGGCGGCTACGGCCGGGCTACGGCCAGCAGCTCCAGGGCTTCGGCGTAGGTGGGAATAAACGTGAGGGCCTGGGTGGTGCGCTCCAGCGGGTGCACGCGCCAGCAGTAATGCTGCACGCCGTTCGTCACCAGCATCAGCGGGGCGCCCACGGTCTGGTTGTAGGTGGCAATCTGCATGGTGACGGCCGCCGTCAGCGGCACGGCGGCGGCTTTGCACTCCACCAGCAGCAGGGGCTGGCCGTCGGGGCCGAGGGCGTGCAGGTCGGTGCGCTTGCGGCGCTGGTTGTAGGTGTGGCCGCGCTCTAGGCTGATCAGGCCGCGCGGGTAGCCCAGGTGCTCCACCAGGTAATTGACCACGTGCTGGCGCACCCATTCCTCGGGCGTGCACACCACGTTGCGGCGGCGTAGGCCGTCCCAGATCAGCAGATTTGCGCCGGATTGCGTAAGTTTGTGGGCGAAAGGCGGCAGGTTCAACGCTTGCATCACCTCCAAAGGTACGGCACAAGTCAGGCTCCTGCACCCGCTTTTCGCTTCGCAGAGCCGTCGTTCAGCACATGTACGACGGTTTTTTTGTATCCTCTACATTGCTTCATTGTTGAATTGTCAAATTGTTGGCTGTTCTGTAAACCCGCACCCGGATCTGAGCGAGTCAGCAATTTAACAATGCAACAATCCAACAAGTTAGCCAAGACCCTTTCCCACAATACATGAAGACCAAACCAGACATCGTCAAGAACTGGCTGCCGCGCTACACGGGCGTGCCGCTGGAGGAGTTTGGCCAGTACATCCTGCTGACCAACTTCATCAACTACGTGGAAATGTTTGCCCAGCAGTTCGGCGTGCCGATTCGCGGGCTCGACAAGCCCATGCAGACGGCCACGGCCAACGGCATTACCATCATCAACTTCGGCATGGGCTCGGCCATGGCCGCCACCGTGATGGATTTGCTCTCGGCCATCAAGCCCAAGGCGGCCCTGTTCCTGGGCAAGTGCGGCGGCCTGAAGCACAACACCCGCGTGGGCGACCTGATCCTGCCCATCGCCGCCATCCGCGGCGAGGGTACGTCGGATGACTACCTACCTCCGGAAATCCCCGCACTGCCCTCCTTCCGCCTGCAGCGGGCCGTGTCGTCGATGATCAAGAAGTACGAGAAGGACTACTGGACGGGTACGGTGTACACCACCAACCGCCGCGTGTGGGAGCACGACGAGAGCTTCAAGGACTACCTGCGGCAGATCCGGGCCATGGCCGTGGACATGGAAACGGCCACCATCTTCGTGGTGGGCTTCACCAACGAAATTCCCCACGGCGCCCTGCTGCTCGTGTCGGACGAGCCGATGACGCCCGAGGGCGTGAAAACGGCCGAAAGCGACAAGAAAGTTACTTCTGACTACGTCACCTCGCACCTGCAAATCGGCATTGAGTCGTTGCTGGAGCTGAAAAACTCGGGCGAGTCGGTGAAGCACATGCGCTTTGAGTAGGTCCTCCGCGGCCTGCTTCGCGTGGTACTGAACGCGGTTCTAATTGGCTGATTTACCGCAAGACCTCGGCAAAATTGCCGGGGTCTTGCTATTTTTGCCGTCCTCTCGTCAGTCTGCTCATGCCTGTCTCCGACTACCTCACCGTCAACTACGACGCCGAAACCGGTGTGCTTACCGGCCGCTGGCAGCGCATGGTGATGCCCTTCGAGCTGAGCCGCGGCTACGACCGCCTGCTCGACATGGCCGAAAAGCACCGGTGCCGGTTCTGGCTGGTAGACACGACCCCGCGCCGCGTGGGCCTCGACGCGGGCGACGTGCAGTGGATGCGCGAAGAGTTTTTTCCGCAGCTCCCCAAGCGCCTGGGCGGCATCACCTACATTGCCTTGCTCATGGCCCCGCACCAGCTGGCCGGGGCCCTGGCCGATCCGCGCATCGCCGACCTCTCGCACTACGACCGGCGCCCCTACCAGCTGGCCCGCTTTACCAGCGAAACCGAAGCCCGCCGCTGGCTGCACCTCTGCGCCAGCCACGACGCGGCGGTGGCGTAAGCGGCGAATCAGGCGAGGCAGTACCTTCGCCCCATGATTCGCCCGCTCCGCCTGCCGCGGCTGCGCCAGCTCTGGCTGCCGGCCGCCCTTCCCGCCCTGCTCCTTGGCCTCACCGGCTGCCCCAGCGCCCGGCAGCCCGCCGATTTGTTGGTCTACAACGCCACCGTATATCCCGTCGATTCCACCTTCAGCAAGGCCGAGGCCCTGGCTGTGCAGGGTGGCCGCGTGGTATTTGTGGGCAGCGCGGCCGAGGCCCGGCGGCGCTACCAGGGCAAGGAAGAAGTCGACGCCCAAGGCAAGTTCATCTACCCCGGCTTCTACGACGCGCACTGCCACTTCTACCGCTACAGCCTGGGCCTGCGCGACGCCCTGCTGGTGGGCACTACTTCCTGGTCCGACGTGCTGCGGAAGCTGCGCGCCCAGCGCCGGCAGTACCCGCAGGCGCCGTGGCTGACGGGCCGCGGCTGGGACCAGAACGACTGGGCTTCGAAGCAGTTTCCGACCAAAGACTCGCTGGACCGGCAGTTTCCCGATGTGCCGGTGTTCCTCATCCGCATCGACGGGCACGCGGCGCTGGTTAATCAAAAGGCGCTGGATCTGGCCGGCGTGACGGCCCGCACGCCCATCAGCGGCGGCGTGCTGGAAAAGGATGCCCAGGGCCGCCTCACGGGCCTGCTCGTTGACAACGCGGTGGATCTGGTGTCGGCCAAAATACCCGAGCCCACGCCCGCCGAAGCCGGCAAGCTGCTCATGCAGGCCCAGCAGGAGTGCCTGGCCCTGGGCCTGACCAGCCTCGCCGACGCCGGCCTGGAGCCCGCCCAGATTGCGCGAATCGACTCCCTGCAAAAGGCTGGCAAGCTGAAGCTACGACTGGATGCCATGGTCAGCGCCTCGCCGGCCAACGTGCAGTACTACCTCAAGCAGGGGCCTACCCGCACCGACCGGCTCACCGTCAACTCCTTTAAGGTGTACGCCGACGGGGCGCTGGGCTCCCGCGGGGCCTGCCTGCTGCACCCGTACGCCGACCGGCCCAAGCAAACGGGCTTCCTGCTCTCCTCGGTGCAGGAGTACCGCGCCCTGGCCCAGCGCCTGGCCGCCAGCCCCTTCCAGATGAACACCCACGCCATCGGCGACTCGGCCAACCGCCTGCTGCTCGACATCTACGGCGAGGTGCTGCGCGGGCAGAAGGACCGGCGCTGGCGCATCGAGCACGCCCAGGTGGTCAGCCGCCCCGACGTGGCCAAGTTTGCCCGCTACGGCATCGTGCCCTCGGTGCAGCCCACCCACGCCACCTCCGATATGTACTGGGCCGGGGAGCGGCTGGGCGCCGAGCGGCTGAAAACCGCCTACGCCTACCAGGACCTGCTGCGCGCCACCGGCCGCCTGGCCCTGGGCTCCGACTTCCCGGTGGAGTACCTGAACCCGCTGTTCGGCTTCCACGCCGCCGTGGCCCGGCAAGACGCCAAGAACTTCCCGAAAGGCGGCTTTCAGCCCGAAAACGCCCTCACCCGCGAGCAGGCCCTGCGCGGTATGACCGAGTGGGCCGCCTGGGCCGCCTTCGAGGACGACCAGAAAGGCACGCTCACCCCCGGCAAGTGGGCCGACTTCGTAATCTTGGACCGCGACATCATGACCGCCCCGGCCGAGCAGCTGCGCGACGCGAAAGTACTCGGCACTTACATCCAGGGCGAGAAGGTGTACGGTGCGAAGTAATCGGCACTATTACGTATGCAAAAGCGGCTTCCTGAACCTCAGGAAGCCGCTTTTTATTTCTCTTGGCGCCTACCGCTCGTCGGCGGAGGGGCCGTAGATGCTGGGTACGGGGATGTCGAGCAGGCGCAGGTACACAGAGAGCTGGCCGCGGTGGTGAATCAGGTGGTTGAGCACCAGCACGCGGGCCACCGCCCGACGCGGCATGTTGAAGATAACCTGCTCGCCGCGGCGCATAACCCAGGGCTGCTGCCAGGCCTCATCAGCGGCCTGAACTACCGCCTGCTGAATGCTGGCGGCGTTTACGTCGAAGCGGCTCAGCAGGTCGTCGGTGCTGCTGAGGGCGGGCGGCGGGGCCACGGTCAGCATATCGGTTTCGGGTCCTTGTAGGGAGCGTTCGACGAAGGTCAACAAATTGGCCATGTGCGTGGCCAGTTTGCCGATGGGCATGGACTTGGGGTGCGGCGCCCAGTCGAACCGGTCGGTGGGCACGCGCTCCAGCAGGCGGCGCGTCAACTGCAACTCGTGCTTCAGCTCCTGGGCGTAGGCGGCCTGGATGGTAGGTTGGGGTAAGGTTTCGGACATGGGAGAAAAGATGAGAGGGTTCCGGGTTGCATAAATAGCAGAATAGTTGGAGCCGCCCGTTACCGGAGTCGGGCAGCCCAGTCCACCGCACGAAAAAGCCCCGCGGCCGGCTGGCCGCGGGGCTTTTTCGTGCGGTGGACTACTAGTGCTCTATTCAATCGAGGCGGGCATGCTCACGTTGGCCGAGGCGGGCGGGGGCGGCATGATTTGGGCGCCGTGGGTGGTGATGTCGCGCAGCTTCTTGCCGCGCAGGGTGAGCAGGAACAGCAGGCCCAGGATGAAGTACACGATCAGCGCCAGGATGCTGTTGCGCATCGAGCCGGTGAGCTGGGCGATGTAGCCAAAGGAGAAGGTGCCAATCACGATGCTGAGCTTCTCGGTCACGTCGAAGAAGCTGAAGAAGGCGGCCGTGTTGGGCGTATTTTCGGGAATTATCTTGGAGTAGGTGCTGCGCGAGAGGCTCTGGATGGCGCCCATGGTGAGGCCGATAACCGAGGCCAGGGCGTAGAACGACCAGCCCGCCTGCACGAAGTAGCCCGCTACGCAGATGCCGCACCAGATAACCACCGACCAGCTCAGGGCCCGGGTGTTGCCGATGCGGTCGGAGAGCTTGGCAAACAGCCAGGCGCCCAGAATGCCGACCAATTGCAGCAGCAGAATGGTGGTAATCAGGGCAGTGCTTTCCAGGTGCAACTCTTTGTCGCCGAAGATGGTGGCCACGTACATCACCGTCTGCACGCCCATGTTGTAGGTGAAGTAGGCCAGCAGGAAGCGCTTGAGGTTGGGCAGGTGCTTGAGCTGCGCCCACACCTTGCCCAGCTCGTGGAAGCCGTTGAGCACCCAGCCCGCGTCGGAAGTGGCGGCGCCGGCGGCGCGGCCGGGGTCCTTGGGCAGCGTGGCGAAGGGAATCTGCGCGAAGCCGGCCCACCAGATGCCCGTCAGCAGAAAGCCGATGCGGGTGGCCTGCCCGGTTTCGAGCCCGAAGGTTTCGTGGCCCATGATGAGCACCAGGCAGATAACCAGCAGCAGCACCGAGCCGATGTAGCCCATGGAAAAGCCCCGGGCCGAGAGCGAGTCGTACTTTTCCTCGGAGCTGATGACGGGCAGGTAGCTGTTGTAGAACACGATGGAGCCCGAGAAGCCCACCGTGGCGGCAATGAAGATAAACGTCGACACGACCAGCGTGGACTTGTCGAACCAGTACAACGCGGCGCAGGAAATGGCCCCGATGTAGCAGAAGATCTGCATGAACAGCTTCTTGCGGCCCGAGTAGTCGGCCAGGGCCGTGAGGAAGGGGCTGACCAGGGCAATGAGCAGGAAGGCGGCCGAAATGGCGTAGGTCAGCAGCGAGGAGCCGGGCACCTGGAAGCCCAGGAAGTTCACCACGTCGGTTTCCGGACTCAGCTCCTTGGTGACCGAGCCCCAGTAAATCGGGAAGATCGAGCTGGTGATGACCAGCGGGTAGACGGAGTTGGCCCAGTCGTAGAACGTCCAGCCGCGGGTGATGCGCTTGTCGTCCTTGGGTACGCTTTCAAAGCCCGAGTCGGCGGCGGGCGCGGCGGCAGTGGTCATGTAGCTCGTGGGGGGTGAGGGTTGGCAACGGGCAAACTACGCAGAATCGGCGCAGGCGGTGGTTAGTGCTGCGGTAAATGCGCGAAATTGGCGCGCACTATCGCGGTGAAGCGGGGGCGGTTTCGGCAAAGAACCAGGGCTGTAGCGGCTCGTCGTTGAACGACCTCGCCCGCGTGACCCGGGCGGCGCGCACGCTGAAACGCCATGATGCGTCTCTACAAACCTGCACGGCAGTGGGCGCCAAAAATAACGGGCCTGCCGGTAGTGGCAGGCCCGTCGGCGGTTTTTCCGGACAACCTATCGTCCGCCCCCGGACAACCTATCGTCCGGGGGCGGACGATAGGTTGTCCGCTTTCGCGGGCTACTTGGTTTTGCGCCGGGCAGCCCGGGCTACTGACTCAGCCGAGGGGCTCACTTTTTTCAGCGCCGCCCCCTGCATGGCCTGGTCGAACAGCTTGCCGGGGCGAAACTGCACCTTCACGTTGCTGATGAGGGCGGCGTTGAACTCCTTTTCGGTGGCCGCGCCCTCGCTTTGCAAGGTGACGAAGAAGGAGCCGAAGTCGCCGAAGCGCACGATGCGGCCGTCGGCCAGCTCCTGGGGCACCGTCTGGAAGAAGGCTTCGAGCACGGCCATCACGTCGATGGTGCTGACGGTGCTCATCTGGTTGATGCGCTCGGCGATGCCGCGCACGGTGGTGTCGCCCTGGGAACGGGCAGCGGCGTAGAATTTCTTGGGCTCGGTGGGCTTGCTGGGGTTGCCGCGCTCCGCCAGCGAATACTCGATGGGCATTGGAATAGAAGGGGTTAAGGTTGAGCTTCGAATATATTGGCTTCTGCCACCCGGCAAAGGCTTTATCAAAATGGGAGGCGGCCGCGCCGGGGCCGCGTCAGCCCGGGCGGGCGATGAAGCCGGGCGGTGCGACCCCAACGGCCCCTTGGCCGCCCCGGGATGGCCGACGGCGGCGGGGCTCCGTCCCAAAATAGGATACCGGCGCGGCGGCCGGGGCGGCGGGCGGCGGCGGCGTACGCTCCGGCCCTAAGCCTTTCGAACCACCTTACGGACAGCGCGTTTTGTAGCCGGCTACGCCAGTGGGCTTGTCGCGGGATGCAAGCGCCCAAATGAGTTTGCCCGCGGCCGGTTGTTTTGGCGGGCAGGCCGTATAGGCGGTACCCTCGCTCTGCGCCCATGCCTCATCCGTCCCCTGCCGCCGACTCTGAACCTTCGCTTCAGGCGGAAAACGACGCCCTGCGCGTGGAAATTGGCCAGCTGCGCGCCCAGCTCGCCGCGGCTGCGGAGCCCCTGGCGCCGCTCGACCGGTACGCCCAAAGCCAGGCCCGTTTTCGGACCGTGTTCGAAAATGCCCCGCTCGGCCAAAAAATCATCACCCCGGACCTGACCATTCGCCAGGTCAACCAAGCCGTGGTGAACATGCTCGGCTACGAGCAGCCCGAGGAGCTGATCGGCCGCCGGATTCTCGAATTCGCGCACCCCGGCCACCGCGCCGACTGGCAGGAGCTGCAAACCCGGCTGTGGCAGCACAAGCTGCCCGCGTTTTCGCTCGAAACCTGCCTGGTGCGCGCCGACGGCTCCTCCTTCTGGTGCCAGGTGCATTCCGTGCTCTTCCCCGACGACGGGGCCGAGCTGGGCTACACCATCCTGGAAGACATTTCCGAGCGCAAACGGCTGGAAGCCTCGCTCAAGCGGGTGTATGACGCGCAGGAAACCATCCTGCAGCTGGCCACCCACGACCTGAAGGGCCCCGTCGCCCAGATCGAGCTGCTCGCCGACCTGCTGCAGCGCGAAGTCAACAGCCGCAGCGGGCAGGGGCCGCCCCCGCCCGAGATGATGCACTACCTCGACCTCATCCAGGCGGCCTGCTTCCGCGCCCGCAGCCTGCTCGACGACGTGCTCTACGTGGGCGACCTGGACCAGAACGGCCTGGAAAAACGCGCCACCGACCTGTCCTCGTACCTGGCGGCCCAAGCCGAGCTGCACCAACTGGAGGCGCGCACCAAAGGAATAACCCTGGTGCTGGATCTGCCCACGGATCCGGTGCAGATCCGCCTGCACCCCGACAAGTTCGGCCGGGTGATAGGCAATCTGCTCGCCAACGCCCTGAAGTTTACCCCGGCCGGGGGCACCGTGACCCTGGGCCTGCGCCTGGAGAAGGGCAAACCCCGTTTCATGGTCCGGGATACCGGCATTGGCATTCCCGGCAAGCTGCACGCGCAGCTGTTCGAGAAGTTTAACCCCACCCGCCGCGCCGGCCTGCACGGCGAAACGACCACCGGCCTGGGACTGTTTATTGCCCGCCAGATCGTGGAGCTGCACGGCGGAGCTATCTGGTTGGAAAGCCAGGAGCAAAAGGGCAGCACCTTCTTCATCGAGTTGGCGTAGCGTCCGGCGCTGGCGCGGCTTTCTGAAGCATTTGAATCGGCACTGCCCGCGGGCAGTGCCAGCCGGTGTGCCGCACTGTAGCCGCTATCCAAACGGGTCATCGGGCAGGTAGAGCAGCGAATTGGCTATGCCCGCCTACGATTCGCGCCATGATGCCCGAGCCGCTCAACCCAGCCTCAATGGGCCCGCATGAGCGGACCATGGTGCGTTTGCCAACACCTGATCAACATAGGGTTATACCTCGGGTGCTTCGCCCAGCAGCTGCTGGTACTGCTCGGGCGTGTCCACGTCGAGGGCGGCGGCGGGAAAGGGCACCACGGCCAGCTCGTCGCCGAGGCGCTGCAGCAGCAGCTTGGCGCCGGCGGCGGCGGGCAGGGCCAGCAGCTGCGGCCACACCAGCCGGCCGAACACGGCGGGCACGCCCACGCTGCTGGCGTAGCCGGTGGCCACGGGCAGCCCGCTTTGCTGCCACTCTTTTAGCAGCTCGCGCAGCAGCTCAGGCGTGACGAGGGGCTGATCGGTGAGCATAATGAGCACGGCCGCCGCCTCGGGGGCGGCCTCTTCCACGGCCTGCACGCCCACCCCGATGGAAGTACCCAGCCCGGCCTCCCACACGGCGTTGTGCACCAGCTGCACCGGCAGGTCGGCCACCTCGGCCACCAGCTCCTGGTGCAGCGCCCCGGTGACGATGATAACGGGCGCGCAGCCGGCGGCCAGGGCGGTTTCGGCGGCGCGACGCAGCAGGGTGCGGCCCTGGTAGGGCAGGAGCTGCTTGGGCTGGCCCATGCGGGTGGAGGCACCGGCGGCAAGGAGCACGGCGGGAATGGGCGGGGTGGTCATGCGAGGAGGACGCTGTAAAGTGGGCTGAATCAACCGGCGGTTGGCGGCGGTCGGGGTGCTTCGGCCCGGCAATAATAGTGGACTACATACGCAGTCGGCAGCGAAAGGCCGCCTGAGGCTGGCCCGACTCCCCTACTTTTACGCCCACCGCCCTTGTCTCGCCGCTTGACCGCTCCCTCCCCTCCTGCTCCGAACCCGCGCCGCCGCCCCTGGCCCGAGCCGCTGCCCCAGCTGCAGTTCGTGCTGCGCTGGCTGCTGCTCGGCGGCGTGGTCAGCGCGCTGGCGGGCACGGCCTCGGCGGGCTTCCTGGTGGCGCTGGACTGGACGACCCGCACCCGCGAGGCCCAGCCCTGGCTGCTCGGGCTGCTCCCGGTGGGCGGACTGCTGGTGGGGCTGCTCTACCATTATTTCGGCCAATCGGTGGCGCGGGGCAACAACCAGCTCATCGAGGAAATCCACCAGCCCCGCGACGTGGTGCCGCTGCGCATGGCGCCGCTGGTGCTGCTGGGCACCCTACTCACCCACCTGGTGGGCGGCTCGGCGGGCCGCGAGGGCACGGCCGTGCAGATGGGCGGCGCCCTGGCCGACCAGCTGAGCCGCTGGCTGCCGCGCGGCCTGCGCCTGCACCGCCCGCGTGAGCGGCGCCTGTTGCTCATTGCGGGCATCAGCGCGGGCTTCGCCTCGGTGTTCGGCACGCCGCTGGCCGGGGCCGTGTTCGGGCTGGAGGTATTTCGCGTCGGCCGGCTGCGCTACGAGGCGCTGCTGCCCAGCCTGCTGGCCGCTTTCGGTGCCGACTGGGTGACGCGGGCCTGGGGCGTGGGCCACACGCATTACCTGGTGCTCGAAGTGCCGGCGCTGTCGGCCGCGGGTGTGGCGGCCACGCTGCTGCTGGGGCTGCTCAGCGGCCTCACGGCCCGGGGCTTCGTGGCGGCGGTGCACGCCTGGCAGAGCTGGTTTGGCCGATTGATAGCCTGGCCGCCGCTGCGGCCGGTGGCGGGCGGGGCCGGGTTGCTGGCGTTGGTGGGGCTGCTCTACCTCGTCATCGGCCCCGAGGTGACGCGCTACCTGGGCCTGGGTGTGCCCACCATCGTGGCGGCCTTCGAGGCGCCGCTGCCTTGGTACAGCTTCGGGCTGAAGCTGCTGCTGACCTCGCTCACCCTGGGCGCGGGCTTCAAGGGCGGCGAGGTGACACCGCTGTTTTTTGTGGGCGCGGCGCTGGGGTCGGCCCTGGCCCTGGTGCTACCGCTGCCGGTGGCCCTGCTGGCGGGCGTGGGCTTCGTGGCCGTGTTCAGCGGCGCGGCCAACACCCCGCTGGCCTGCACCCTGATGGGCCTGGAGCTGTTTGGCCTGCCCGCCGCGCCCTACCTGGCCCTGGGCTGCGTGGTGGCCTACCTCACCTCGGGCCACGGCGGCATCTACGGGGCGCAGGTGGTGGGCACGGCCAAGCACCCGCGCCTCGGCCGCGACGCCGGGCGCCGCCTAAGCCAGCTGCGCGGCCGGCGGTAGCGCGGGCCGCGCCGCAGCGCGAACCGCCGACCGGCGCTACTTTCGCTCCATGACCAACCTCGACTGGCTCGGCATTGCCCAGCAGCTGCAAGCCATTGCCCAAACCGGCCTGACCTACAGCCAAAACGTGTACGACACGGAGCGCTACGAGCAGCTGCGCGCCCTGAGCGTGGACATTTTGCACCGCCTGACCGACGAGCCGGTTGACAAGCTCACTCGGCTCTTCGCCACCGAAACCGGCTACCAGACGCCCAAAGTTGACGTGCGGGCCGTCGTGTTCCGGGGCTCCGATGAAGTGCTGATGGTACAGGAAAAGGTGGACGACAACCGCTGGACCCTGCCCGGCGGCTGGGCCGACATCGGCCACACGCCCAAGGAAGTGGCCGTGAAAGAGGCCCGCGAGGAAACCGGGCTGGACGTGGAAGCCGTGCGCCTGCTGGCCCTCTTCGACAAAAAACTGCACGCCCACCCCGTCGAGCCGTGGTACGTGTACAAGTGCTTTATCCTGTGCCGGGTGGTAGGCGGTGCCATTCAGAGCCACACCATGGAGACGGGCGAGGTGCGCTGGGTGCGCGAAAGCGAAATTGCGACGCTGCCGCTGTCGGAAGCGCGGGCCACGGCGGCGCAGCTGGCGGCCATGTTCCGCTTTGCCCGACAGCCCGAGCTGCCCACGCTCTGCGACTGAGTCGGCGCCTCGCAGTGCCCGGGGCTGACGGGTGGAGGCCCTGGTGCATCACATGATTATGTGAGGCGCATATGCTTTTAAAACTCAATCATGCCATTGATTAGTGCAACGCAGAAGCATTCCTTTGCGCAGGCTTCGTCGGGTCCGCTTGGGGGCGGCCGGCGGGCGGCCATCGTGAACTTCTAACCGCACGCTTTGCATGAACCGAATCTTACCCCTGCTTGGGTTACTGAGCACCTGGGGGGCCCAGGCCGCCCTGGCGCAATGCCCCGCGCCCACCGTCACCTCCAACGGCGCTGCCTCCGTCTGCAACGGGCAGGTCAGCCTCATCACCACGCTCGGCGCCAACCCAGTGCGCTACGCCGCCTCGGTGCTGCGCTTCAGCACCGAGTACAGCAGCAGCTGGGCGGCCAGCATGGCCACCGGCACGCCCAACGTGTACCCGCAGCACGGTGACATCAGCGGCACCTGGGCCAGCAGCGCGGCCGACGGCACCCGCGAGTACCTGGTGCTGCGCTTCGACAACCCGGCCCCGGCCAAGCGCATCCTGATCTGGGAAACCTACAACCCCGGCGCCATCGACACGGTGTTTGTGCGCAACCCCTCGACCAACGCCTGGGTGCCGGTGTACACGGCCACGGCCGCCGCGGCCGGCTCCAACTCGCGCATTCTGAATATCAACTTCCCGCTGACCACCTTCGCCGTGCGCGACGTGCGCCTGGCCATCAATTCGGCGGCCGTGCCAGGCTGGAACGAAATCGACGCCGTGGCCCTCTCGGACGAGGCGGCGACGTATCAGTGGCAGCTCAACGGCGTGGACCTGGCCGCCAGCGTCACCGGCGCCAACGGGCCGGGCCTTTCGAACATCAGCACCACCGGCGCTTACTCGGTACGCGTAACCAATGATGCCAGCTGCACGGCCACCTCGGCGCCCTTCAACATCATGGCCGACACGGCCCCGTCGGTGACGATTTCGCCCGCGGGCAGCACCACCATCTGCTCGGGCGGCTCCACCACGCTCACCGCCACCGGCACTAACAACACCGCCTCGGTGGCCGGCCGCGGCCTGCGCTTCGACGGCACCGACGACGTGGCCAGCGTGCCGGCCAGCAACTCGCTGAACCTGACCTCGGCCCTGACGATGGAGGCCTGGATCAACCCGGTGGGCACGGGGGCCGCCACGCAGGACGTGGTGTGCAAATCGAGCCAGAGCGCCAACACCGGCTACATCTTCCCCCGCACCGATACGCGCTGGGACGACCTGGCCATCTGGCTGCACATCAATGGCAGCTGGCGGGTGTTTTCGACGCCCTACACCGCCTACAAGGGCAGCTGGCACCACGTGGCGGCCAGCTACGACGGCAGCCGGGTGAAGATTTTCATCGACGGGGCCAAGGTGCTGGACCAGGCCCTGACCGGCACCGTGGCCACCAACGGCAACGCCCTGGCCCTGGGCAATCAGCCCGGCTACGCGGAATACTACAACGGCCAGCTGGATGAAGTACGCCTCTGGAACGTGGCCCGCTCGGAAGCCCAGGTGCAGGCCGATTACAACAAAACCGTGCTCGGCACCCAGCCCGGCCTGGTGGCCTACTACCGCCTGGATGAGGGCAACGGCACCGCCTTCGTCGACCAGACCGCCAACGCCAACAACGGCACCCTGGGCAGCGGCAGCACCACGCCCACCTGGATCAACAACACGGCCACCATCCGCCAGGGCCTGGCCTACACCTGGACGCCGGCCACGGGCCTGAGCGGTACCACCACGGCCGCCGTGCTGGCCAATCCCACCGCCACGACCACCTACCGCGTGCGGGCCACCAACGTGAACAGCGGCTGCTTTGCCGAAGCCTCCGTGGTGGTGAACGTGGGCGGGCAGTTCAGCTGGAGCGGCGCGGTGAGCACCGACTGGAACAACGCGGCCAACTGGGCCTGCGGCGTGGTACCCACGGCAGCCGACAACATTACGATTCCGGCCGGTATGCCGCGCTACCCCATCATCAGCGCCAATGCCTCGGTGGGCAGCATCACCATCCTGAGCGGCGGCACCGTCTCGCTCACGGGCGGCAACTTCTCGGTGATGGGCCAGTTTACCAACAGCGGCTTTTTCAACCAGACCGGCGGCACCGTGAGCCTGCTGGGCGCCACGCCCAACGACCTCGGCGGCCTCGGCACCGACTTCGGCAACCTGAGCGTGGGCTCGGCCGGCGCCCGCATGACGGCCGCGCTGCGGGTGCAGGGCCTGCTGACGCTCAACGGCAACCTGAACGTGAACGGGCAGGCGCTAACCCTGCTCTCGAACGGCTCCGGCACGGCCTCCGTCTACAACAACGGCGGCGTGGTGCAGGGTACGGCCACGGTGCAACGCTGGATCAGCCCCGCCATCAATGCCGGCCCCGGCTACCGCCACCTGGCCGCACCCGTCAGCGGCTCGACGGTGGCCGACCTGGGCACCGGCTTGTTTACCCCGGTGGTGAACCCGGCCTACAACGCGGCCGCCAACCCCGGCACGGTGACGCCCTTCCCCACCGTGTTCGGCTACAACGAGCAGCGCCTGACGGCCACCGCCAACACCTTCGACACCGGCTGGGAGTCGCCGGCCAGCACGGCTGATGCGCTGACGCCCGGCCGCGGCTACACCGTGCAGCTCACCCAGCAGACGGTAGACTTCGTGGGCACGCTGGGCAACGGCGCGGTGAACATCCCGCTGACCCGCGGCACGGCGGCCCCGGGCTGGAACCTGGTGGGCAACCCCTACCCCTCGCCCCTCGACTGGGCGCTGGTGACCATTCCGACCGGCATGAACGCGGCGGCCTACGTGTACCGCAGTACCGGCCCCTACGCCGGCGGCTACATCAGCTACGTCAACGGCGTGGGTGCCCCCGGCGCCCAGCTGATTCCGCTGGGCCAGGCCTTCTTTGTGCGGGCCGCTACCGGCACGCCCACCCTGGCGCTGAATAACACCGCGCGCGTCACCACGCTGGAAAACCCGGCCCTGAACCGCACCCAGGAAATCCGCCCGCTGCTGGAGCTGGCACTGACGGCCCCGAACGCCGCCGGCGCGGCCGCCCGTGAAGACGTGCTCTTCGTGTACCAGCAGGCCGGCGCCACGCTGAACTTCGACGGCCGCTACGACGCGCTCAAGGTGCAGCTCAACGGCGGCCAGCAGCCCACGCTCTACCAGCAGGCCGGCGCCGATGCGCTGAGCATCCAGGGCCTGCCCGACGGCAATCAGCCCGTCGATCTGCCGCTGGGCCTCTACGCCCCCGCCGCCGGCACCTACACCTTCGCGGCCCGGCAGCTGGTGAACTTCCCGACCACGGCCGCTATCTACCTGGAGGACCGCCTCAGCGGCACCTGGCACGACCTGCGCCAGGGCGACTACGCCGCCCAGCTCGCCGCCGGAGCCAGCACCACGCGCTTCGTGCTGCACCTGAACGCCCAGCGCGTGACCTCGACGCAGAATGCCCACCTCGCCGGCACCGAGCTGCACGTATTTCCCAACCCCGCCCAGGGCCGCACGGTCACGGTGTCGGCCGTGGGGCTGACGGGCGGCCAGGCCGAGCTGCGCCTGCTGAATAGCCTGGGCCAGCTGGTGCGCCGCGAAACGGCCCCGCTCAGCGGCCGCCTGCTGGAGCACCAGCTGTCGGTTGAGCAGCTGCCCGCGGGCGTGTACACCGTGCAGGTGCGCACGGCTGCCGGCTCGCTTACCCACAAACTCGTTCTGAACTAACGCCTCCTCCACCAATGAAACGCTCTCTGCTGCTTCTGCTGCCGCTGCTGTTCTGCGCCGCAGCGTCTTTTGCCCAGGACCCGGGCTCGGGTGGCCCCACGCCCGGCGCCCCCGAACCCACGGCCGTACCTATCGACGGCGGCGCCTCGCTGCTGCTGGCCGGTGGCGCGGCCTACGCCCTGCGCCGCCTGCGCAAGCGCTGATTCGTCACCATCCGCGCCACGAAGAAACGGCCGCCCGGGTTCGGGCGGCCGTTTCTGGTTTTTACCAAGCAGGCTTCAGAACAGTGCGAAAATACAGCCGCAGCGCGGCGTCATATTGGTAGGATACGTGCCCAAAACGAACGTTAGAGCTGCAACGCAGCGGCATGACAAAGGTGCCCGCTTGACCAATACGCCCCAGGTAACGTCAGCAGTACTATGCCGCTGCGCTGCAGCTCATGTCCGTTCTTGTTTCGCCAAATGCTACCAAGATGGCGCCGCTACGCGGCTGTAGACGACGCCTAACGATGGCCGCTCCGGCACCGTTACCCAGCTGGCGCGTCAGCAAACAAGCTACTTCCACCGGCTCAGGTACTTATCAAACGCCTCGCGGTAACTGTCGCTGACGGGGATGGTTTCGCCGCCGATCTGCACGGTGCCCCGGGTGACGGACGTGATGTGGTCCAGCGCCACGATGTAGGAGCGGTGAATGCGCATGAAGCGGCGCGCGGGCAGCTTGTCTTCCACCCCCTTGAGGCTGGAAAGCGAGAGAAGCGGCCGGGCTTCGCTGCGGCGGTACACTTTGATGTAGTCCTTCAGGCCTTCGATGTAGAGGATGTCGCTGAGCGGCACGCGCACCAGCTGGTACTCCACTTTCAGGTAGAGGTACTCGTCTTCGGGGGCGGGCGGCGCGGGGGCGGGGGCGGGCTCGGCTGCCGGGGCCGGGGCAGCCACGGCGGCGGGGCGCCGAATCAGCTCGAAGTAATTCTTGGCCTTGAGGGCGGCGCGCAGAAACTCGTCGTAGTTGAAGGGCTTCACCAAGTAGTCCAGCGCGTCGACTTTGTAGCCTTCGAGGGCGTACTGATTGAAAGCCGTGGTGAAGATGATGCGGGCCTTGTCCTCGCCCCGGCCGAGCACGCGGGCCAGCTCCAGGCCGTTGAGGTCAGGCATCTGGATGTCGAGGAAGATCAGGTCGACCGGCTCCCCCGCCGTTTGGTGCAGGCCGCGCAGGGCTTCCACGGCGCTGCCGTAGCGGCCCGCCAGCTTCAGAAACGGCGTCTGTTCGATAAAGGCGCACACCATGCCCAGGGCCAGGGGCTCGTCGTCGACGGCAATGCAGTTCAGAATCATACGGCTAAGGTTAGGAGCACCTGGTACTCGTGGTGGGCGGTGCGCGGGTTGACGGTGAGGGTGTAGCGGCCGGGGTAGAGCAGCTCCAGGCGGCGGCGGGTGTTGACGAGGCCGATGCCGCCGGGCTCGTCGAGGCTGCCCGCACGCTCGGGGAACAGGGTGTTACGCACTTCCATTTCCACGGTATGCGCATCGGGCTGGCGCACGCCGATGTAGATGCGGCTCGGCTCCACGGCGCTGACGCCGTGCTTGAATGCGTTTTCGACGAAGGGCAGCAGCATCATGGGCGCAATCTGCACTTCCCGCACGTGCTCGGGCGCATCGAAAGTGACCTGCACCTTGTCGGTCAGGCGCAGGTGCATCAGCTCGATGTAGTCCCGGGCAAACGTCAGCTCGTGGCTCAGCAAAGTGGTGCCGGCGGGCGTTTCGTAGAGCACGTAGCGCATCATGCGCGAGAGGCGGTGCAGGGCGGCGCGGGCCTGCTCTCCGTCGATGAGCGTGAGGGCGTAGATGTTGTTGAGCGTGTTGAAGAAGAAGTGCGGGTTGATCTGGGCCTTGAGCAAGCTCAGCTCGGTGGCCAGCTTTTCCTGCTCCAGCTCGCGCCGCACCTGGGCCTCGTGCTGGGCGCGCTGCACCACCGTGGTGCCGGTGCTGATGGCCAGCGTGAGCAGCGTGATGAGCAGGATGCCGGGGTTGAGGATTTCGGGCTCGTCCTGGGGCCCGAGCTGCACATGGGGGCGCGGGCCGCACCAGGCACTCACGTTCAGGGCGTTTTCGCGGGCCTGGGCCAGCAGCTCGGGTACGTTCAGGGCCACTTCCAGGCGCTGGTGCAGCCCGAGCACACCGGCCACGGCCGCCGCCAGCAGCGGCAGATACAGCCACACCCGGCGGCGGTAGAGCAGGCGCGGCACGGCCCAAAGCGCGTTGGCGTAGAACAGCACCATGAGCGCCAGCAGCACCGCGCCCTGCTTCAGCCAGAAGGCCGTGGGCAGCGGGCTGGGCTGCCCCGGCGGCGGCGAGGCCAGCAGCAGCCCGATCAGCCCCCAGATGAGGGCGTGCAGCAGCAAGGTGGAGGCGTAGCGGACGAAGGTGGAATTCAGGGGCATTGGGCGAGTCGGGACGGGTAGCGGCGGCGCTGCGCCCTCAGACGCAGGAGCGGCCGGCGGGGTTGGCCGCGCCAGGAACTGAGGCGCCCGGCCCCGCCAACCTGCGGCAAGCTACGGGTGGAGGCGCATTCGGGCGCCCGCGCTCCACCAGCGGCCGAAGTTTACCGACCGGGGCCGGGTTTTCTTCGGCCGATGCATACCGTTTTAGGGTCGCCGTCGGTCATCCTGAACAGTCCCATTGAGTCGGTTTAGGAAGTCGTCGAAATTAGCCAGGACGTCACGCTTCATCTGGCGTCCGTCTTTCCTATCCGCTTATTACCTGCCACTGGGCAATAAAAAAACCGCTTTGAATCAAAGCGGCCTTTTCCCCAACACAATAAAGTTTTCCTTTAGGAAGCTGCCCGGGGTCCAGCGAAGCTGACCGAACGGTGCCGCAGGTGACGCGGAGCAGAAACCTGCGGTAAAACAACTCAGCCGCCAGCTGCCGCGCCAGCGCATTCGCCCAATCGACCCTAGACCTAGACGAATGGCGGGTTTTTCTAGCTGGCTGAACCCCGGGCCTCTCCGAGCGTCCAAGCCGGTGACGGGCCGCCGCCGCGCCGGATTGGTCGATACAATCGGGCGGCTGGTCCAATCCGTGAGTGTCGACCTGGGCGGTCGGCTATGTTTGAGCCGTTGCTCTTCCATGCCCCGTTTTTCGTCTTATGCCCACGTTTGTTTCTGCGTCCGTCCTTGTGCGGCCCAGCGCGCCGGTCGTGCTGGCCGAGCCGCTGGCCGTACTGAGCCTGGCGCCGGACCTCGGCCCGGCCGAAGAGCAGCTGCTGCGGCTGTGCGCCACCCTGCGCACGGCCACCCAGTCCGTGCAGCTGGTGGTGGCCACCGATTCACCCCTGGCCCCCCACGCCACCGGCCGGCTGCCGGTGCCGCCCTTGTCGGGTCCCCGAAGCCTCGGCCGCGTACCGCGTGCGGCCTGGCTGCTGGCCCGCTGGCTGCGCCGGCAGCGCATCGGCACGCTGCTAGTGGCCCGCGCCCTCGATCTGCCGGTGGCCAGCGCCGCCAAGTGGCTGCTGCGCGGGCGCTTGCGCCTGGTGTTTCACCAGCACGAGCCGCTGGCCGCCGCGGCGCCGGCCGCGTGGTGGGCGCGCCTGAGCCGCCGCCCGCTCGATGCCTGGCTGGCCCCGCTGCCCGGCACGGCCCGCGCCGTGGAAGCCCGCACCGGCCTCGATGCCCGGCAGCTGTGGGTGGTGCCGCCCGGCCTGCCTGCCGCCGCCCGCCGCGTGGCCGCCACCCCGCCCGCCCAGGCCCGCCGCCTGCTCGATCTGCCCACCGCGGCCCCGCTGCTCGGCGTGGCCGACGACGGCCGGAGCGCCGACTTTGCCCTGGAAGTGCTCTACCGCCTGCGCACCGAGCTGCACCTGCCGGCCGAGCTGGTCGTCGTGAGCCACCCGCGCACCGCGCCCGACGCCCGCCGCTGGCAGCAGCTGCGCCAGCACGCCCGGGCGCTGGGCCTCTCGCAGGCGGTGTACCTGCGGCCGTTTCACGCTCCCGAGGCCGGCGGCCTGCTCTTCCCCGCCCTCGACGCGCTGCTCTCCCCCGCCCCCACCGACGACTACGACCCGCTGCTGCTCGCGGCGCTGGCCGCCGCGTGCCCGGTGGTAGCGGCCGAGGGCGCCAGCGCCGCCGATTTTCCGGGGTTGCAGCACCTGTTTCCGGCCCGCGACCTAGCCTTCTGCGCCATGCAGACGCGCGAAGTGCTGCAGGCCGGCCGCCAGGCCCCGGCCGCGGCTCCGCACCCGCAGCTGAGCACGTACTTCTCGGCCGCCCAGCAGGGCCGCCTGCTCACCGACATTCTGCACTACCTCGCCGCCTAACTGCCTGCTATCGACCCCACCGCTACGCTTCCCGATGACCGCCCCGCGCCGGCGTTTGCGCCCCCCGCGCGAGTGGTGGTGAATGAGTGTAACGCTGCTTGGGTTTTGCGGGTAACGACTGACGCAGCGGTCATTGGGGCACTACTATTTCCAACGCGGGCGACGCTCACGCGCTGATTGCGGGCTTCGGCAAGCTCCTTAGCCCTGACGGCTCCTCGGTGGAACATTCTCCCCTGATTTATTATAAAGTGTTCCACTAGCTGGAACACTCCTTTCAGTTTTTATATAAAGTGTTCCAGCTAGTGGAACACTTGGAGCTGTTTTTCTGAAGAGTGTTCCAGTTGCTGGTTCGTCGGTGTTTGCCCAGTGCTAGTCGATTGGGTAATGGCTGCTGCGGTAGGCACGACGTATGTTTAGGGGCAGGAGCGCACCTTTTCCGGCTTGCCCCCACCTTTGCCCTGCCTGCCCTGCGCCGGATGCCCAGCTATGAAACTCAAGAAGAACATTGCCACCAGCGAAACCGGGTTCATCTTCAACCCCGCTACAGGCGACTCGTTTACGGCCAACGCGCTGGCCACCGAAATCCTGCAGCTGCTCAAGCAGGACCGCAGCCCGGCCGACATCAAAACCCTGCTGCTCAACCGCTACGACGTGGAGCCCAACCAGCTCGAAAAAGACTGGGACGACCTCGTGGCCCAGCTGCGCGACCATCAGCTGCTGGACTAGATGAGTGCCACCGCCGACCACCGCCCGCGCTACGTCATCGGCGTGACCGGGCTGAACGCCATCGACAGCCCCGGGCCGGGCGTGGCCGTTATCCGGGCCCTGCGCGAAAGCCCGGACTTCGCGGTGCGCATCATCGGGCTGAGCTACGAGGCGCTGGAGCCGGGCATCTACATGCACGAGCTCGTCGACAAAACCTACCAGCTGCCCTACCCCTCGGCCGGCACGCAGGTGCTGCTGGAGCGCCTCGGCGAGATTCACGAGCGGGAAGGGCTGGACGTCATCATTCCGAATTTCGACGCGGAGCTGCCCAACTTCGTGCGCCTGGCTTCGCGGCTGGCGGCGCTGGGCATCCGAACCTTTCTGCCCACGCTGGAGCAGCTGGAAGCCCGCGACAAGCTGAACCTGCGCGCGTTCGGCGAGGCGCACGGCCTGCTGGTGCCCCGGCAGCGCCTGCTGCACCGCGCCGACGAACTGGCCGCCGCCGCTGACGAACTGGGCTACCCCTTGGTCGTCAAGGGCCGGTTTTACGACGCGGTGGTGGCGCACACGCTGGAGCAAGCGCGCAAGGCCTTTCACCAGATCAGCGCCAAGTGGGGGCTGCCGGTTATTGCCCAGGAGTTTGTGCAGGGCCACGAAATCAACGTGGCGGCCCTGGGCGACGGCACCGGCCGCACCCTGAGCGCGGTGCCCATGCGCAAGCTCTACATCACCGACAAGGGCAAGGCCTGGGCCGGCATCACCCTGGAAGACGAAACCCTGCTGCAGCTGGCGCGCCGCTTCGTGGCGGGCACCCAGTGGCGCGGCGGCTGCGAGCTGGAAATCATGCGCACCGCCGACGGGCGGCCCTACATCCTGGAAATCAACCCGCGCTTCCCGGCCTGGATTTACCTGACGGCGGCGGCGGGCCAGAACCAGCCGGCCGCGCTGGTGCGCCTGGCCCTGGGCCTACCCACGGAGCCCTGGACGCAGTACGCCGTGGGCCGCATGTTTATCCGCTACGCCTGGGACCTGATTACCGACAACCACGAGTTTCACCAGATTTCCGCTTTCGGCGAGTTGTAGCGCGAACTTTCAGTTCGCGTATTCCCGCTGCCATCAGGTCGAAACCGACCCGCTCCTTTATCGTTCTGCGCTACGCGAACTGAAAGTTCGCGCTACATTCCACCCGTATGAAACAACGCTACGAACGGCCGCTCATCAAAAAGCTCAGCGCCGGGCCGCTCAACAAGTTCGGCGCGCGCACCGAGGCCCAGCCGGTGCCCGACATCGACGGGGCGCCGGTGAAGGAGCTGCTGCGCGCGTTTGGCTCGCCGCTGTTCGTGCTCAGCGAAAAGCAGCTGCGGCGCAATTACCAGCTGGCGGTGCGGGCGTTTCGCACGCGCTACCCGCGGGTGCAGTTCGCGTGGTCGTACAAGACCAACTACCTCAACGCGGTGTGCCGGGTGTTTCACCAGGAGGGCGCCTGGGCGGAAGTGGTGTCGGGCTTTGAGTACGAAAAGGCGCTGCTGAACGGGGTGCCGGGCCCGCAGATCATCTTCAACGGACCGGGCAAGTCGCGGGCGGAGCTGCAGCGGGCCTGCGAGCTGGACTCGGTGATTCACCTCGACCACTTCGACGAGCTGTACGAGCTGCTGGACCTGGCCGCCAGCTTGCCGCGCCGGCCGCGAGTGGCCGTGCGCGTCAACCTCGACGCGGGCGTGTACCCGCAGTGGGACCGGTTCGGCTTCAACCTGGAAAACGGGCAGGCCTGGAACGCCATCGGCCGCATCGTGGGCTCGGGGCGGCTGGAGCTGGTGGGGCTGCACTGCCACCTGGGCACCTACCTGCTGACCACCAAGCCCTACGGCGTGGCTGCCCAGAAGCTGGCCGACCTGGCCTGGAGCTGCCGTACCCAGCTGAACACGCCCATTCAGTACCTGGACCTAGGCGGCGGCTTTCCGTCGACCAACACCCTGAAGGGCGCCTACCTGCCCGGCACCGACACCGCGCCGGGCATCGACGAGTTTGCCGAAGTCATTGCCGACACGCTGCAACGGGCCGGCTTCCGCCAGGACGAGCTGCCGCTGCTCATCCTCGAAGCCGGCCGCCTGCTCGTCGACGACGCGGGCTATTTGCTGGGCACGGTGCTGGCCACCAAGCGCCTGGCCGACGGCCGCCGCGCCACCATCCTCGACTTCGGGGTGAACGTGCTCTTCACCAGCTTCTGGTACGACCACAAAATCAGCCCGGCCGGCGACTTTTCGCAGCACACCGAGGACACGGTGCTCTTCGGGCCGCTGTGCATGAACATCGACGTGCTGCGCGACAGCGTGAACCTGCCCCTGCTCAACCGCGGCGACCAGGTGGTGGTGCATAAAGTGGGCGCCTACAACATGACGCAGTGGATGCAGTTCATCACCCTGCGCCCAGCCGTAGTGCTGCTGGATGAGCAGGGCCGCCCCCACCGCATCCGCCAGGCCGAAACGCTGGACTATCTGCAGCAGTTGGAGGAAGTACCGGCGCACCTGGGGCCTCACCCCCCGGCCCCCTCTCCAAAAGAGAGGGGGAGCCAGCCATCAGCAACGACGACGCCCGGCTGATTTCGTTCTGACGCCGCGGGGCCGCTCCGCTCGCGCTGCGCGGCCCCGCCCGTTCTACCTTTGTTTTTCCACCATTCATCCTTCGCGCCGCCTCGGCTCCCCCTCTCCCCTTGGAGAGGGGGCCGGGGGGTGAGGCCCCTCAAATGCTCCCAGCCAATACGACCCTGCGCACCCTCGCTTTGGCCGTATTGCGCAGCTACAGCCTGATTTTCTTTTCCCAGCACCGGGGCTTCGCGGCCTTGCTGCTGCTGCTCTCGTTTGCCAACCCCGGCGCGGGGGTGGCGGGACTGGCGGCCACGGTGCTGGCGGTGGGCGCGGGCTGGCTGATGGGCTTCAACCGGGAGGTGCTGGCCACCGGTGGCTACGGCTTCAACGCCCTGCTGGTGGGGCTGGCCCTGGGCACGTTCTACGAGCCGGGCTGGGCCTACGGGCTGGTGCTGCTGGTGGGCGCGCTGTTTGCGCTGCTGCTGACGGTGGCCCTGGGCGGCTGGCTGGGCCCGCGCGGGCTGCCGCCGCTGTCGTTGCCGTTTCTGGGCGTCATCTGGCTGCTCACGCCGGCGGCCGAGCAGTTTCACGCCCTGGCCCTGAACGAGCGGGGCATCTACTGGCTCAACGAAATGTACGCCGTGGGCGGGGCGCCGCTGCTGCACGTCATTCACTGGCTCAACGGCTGGCACCTGCCGCTGATGCCCGACACCTACCTGCGGGCCCTGAGCTCCGTCTTTTTCCAGGACAGTCCGTTGGTGGGCCTGCTGATGGCCGCCGGGCTGCTCTGGCACTCCCGCATTGCGTTTTCGCTGTCGATAGTGGCCTTTCTGGGCGCTTACGCCTTCGGCATGGCTACCGGGGCCTACGCGGAGGGCATCAACCACTACAACCTGGGCGCCAACTACATCATGGCGGCCGTGGCGGTGGGCGGGGTATTCGTCGTGCCTTCGGCGGCTTCGTACTTGTGGGCGCTGCTGAGCGTGCCCATCACGGCGGTGCTGGTGGCGGGGCTGACCACCCTGCTGGCGCGCCTGGGGCTGCCGGCCTTCGCGCTGCCCTTCTGCCTGACCTCGCAGCTGTTCCTGTACGTGCTGCTGCTGCGCCAGCGCGCCGACTGGCTGCCGCTCACGCCCATTCAGCGCTACTCGCCCGAGCGCAACCTCTACGCCTACACCAACGACCGGGAGCGGCTGCAAAGTCAGCTCTACGTGCACCTGAGCCTGCCCTTCCTGGGCGAGTGGCAGGTGACGCAGGGCTACGCGGGCCAGCCCACCCACCAGGGCGAATGGGCCCAGGCCCTGGACTTCATGATCCGCGACGCGGACGGGCGCACCTACCGCGGCCCCGGCGCCAACCTGGCCGACTACTACTGCTACAACAAGCCCGTGCTGGCCTGCGCCGACGGGGTGGTGGTTGAAGTCGTGGCGCACCTCGACGACAACCCGGTGGGCCAGGTGAATACCCAGCAGAACTGGGGCAACACCGTGGTGCTGGAGCACCAGCCGGGGCTGTTCAGCAAGGTGTCGCACTTGCGGCCGCACAGCACCACCCTGCAGCCCGGCGACCGGGTGCGCCGCGGCGACCTGCTCGGCACCTGCGGCAATTCGGGCCGCTCGGCCGAGCCGCACCTGCACTTCCAGGTGCAGGCCACGCCCTACATCGGTTCGCGCACCCTGGCCTACCCGCTGGCTTACTACCTGAGCGGCAGCGGCCTCGCGGCGCAGGTGCGCAGCTTCCAGGTGCCGGCCGAGGGCGAAACCGTGCAGAACCTGCCGCTGAGCCCCCTGCTCCGCCAGGCCTTCGACCTGCCGCCCGGCTTCCGCCTCGATGTAGTCAATCCGGACGACGAAGCCGCGCCGGTCCAGCGCTGGGAGGTATTTACCGACGCCTACAATAAAACCTACCTCTACTGCCACCACTCGGGCGCGGTGGCCTACTTTGAGCGCAGCACGGCGGCCTTCAGCTTCACGGCCTACTACGGTTCCGAAACCACCGCGCTCTACTACTTCTACCGCGCCGCCTACCGCGTGCTGCTCAGCTACCAGCCCCAGGCCGAGCTGCTCGACGCCTTCCCGCTGACCCTGGTGCGCAACCCCGCGCTGAAGTGGGCCCAGGACGTGGTGGCCCCGTTCGTGCGCTTTATCCGTCCCAGCTTCGCCCTGCGCTACCACGGCGCCGACGATGCCTACCACCCGCGCCGCCTGCAGCTCAGCAGCCGCGCCACTTTGCGCTATTTTGGCCGGGCACAACTGCTGCAGCAGGCCGATATCGAGCTGGCCGGCGGCGCGCTGGCCGGCTTTAGCGTGCAACTCCCTGATCAGTCCTCGCCTCTTCGCTTCGTATGCCGCCCCGCCGCCTGACCCTGCCCCTGCTCTGGCTCGGCCTGCTGCTGGGACTGAGCCGGCGGCCCGCCGCGGCCCAAACCACGCCGCCCGCCCGCCCCGATAGCCTCGTGGTGGAGCAGCTGCCGGCCGATACCCTGCGCCCCACTAAAACCGATAGTCTGGTTGTCGAGCCGGTGACGCCAGTCGATTCAGTTCGATACGCCCCGCCGCGCATCGGCCCGCGGGATTTGTCGGATTACGCCTACGCCGATAGCCTGACGGCGGCGCTGCTGGCCCGGGGCCGCTGGGCGGCGCTGGACTCGGCCGGCCGCCGCGCCCTGGCCCTGGGTCTCGACTACCCAGTGCTGCGCCAGCGCCTGGGCTACGCCGCCGCCCTGCGCGGCCGGCCGGCGGTGGCCATCGGGCAGTACGAACGCGCCCGGCACGCCAACGCCGCCGACCCGCTCGCGCGCCTGGGCCTGGCCTACGGCTGGCTGGCCCTGAATCAGCGCGAAACTGCCGCCCAGCTGGCGCGGCCCCTGCCTGACTCCTTGCGGCGGGCGCTGCACCTGAGCCCGCGCGCCATGGCCCGGGCCGAAGCCGAGGTGGGCGCGCAGTGGCCCAGCAGCCCCGACCGCAGCGCCGCCAGCTTCGTGCGGTTGGGCGTGGGCAGCCAGTTGGGCGGGGGCTGGACGCTCTGGCAGGCCGCCTCCCACTACGCCCAGCAGGTGCGCGTGGCGGTGCCCGACCCGTACCCCGACCCGCGCCCCGGCCCCTACCCCGAGCCGGTGCGGCCCCGCTGGGTGCCCGTGCGGCAGTTCGACTACCAGGCCCTGCTGACGGTGCCCCTGCCGCTGCACCTGCAGGGCCGCCTGGGCTACCATTTCACGGGCAGCCGCTTCCACGAGACGCGCTACCCCGGCCACCTGGCGTACGCGGCCCTGCGCTACGTGCGCCCCTACTGGCAGCTGCAGGCAGGTCTTTACGCCGGCCGCCTTACCGACACCAGCCGCACCCAGACCGAAGTGCAGCTGACGATATTGCCGCTGGGCAACCTGCGCCTCTACGGCTTCACGCGGGCGGCCTTCGTGCGTTCGGCCGGGCGCACCTACCCGCACGTGCTGGTGGGGGCCGGCGCCCGGCTGGCTTCGCGCCTCTGGGCCGAGGGCTACGCCGGCTGGGGCCGCGTGCCAGTGCTGGCCGATCAGGACGGGGCCTACGTCTACAACCTGCTCGACCCGCTGCGCCGCCGCCTGGGCCTGGGGCTATTGGTGCCGCTGCCCGGCGGCCACTGGCAGGCGCGCCTGTACTACGGCGCCGAAGCCCGCACCCAGATTCAGACGCTTACGTTTTACACCCAACACACGCTGACCCTCGCCGCCACATGGACCTGGTAAAACTCTTCACCGCTACGCTGCTCCTGGCCCTCACCGTGCACCTCGGCGTCCGCGCCCAGGATTTGCAGGCGGCTTTTGCCAGCAGCTACGCCGCCGAGGCCAAGGGCGAGTACGCCGACGCCATTGCGGCCCTGAAAAAGGGCTACGCCGGCACCTACGAGCAGAACCTACGCCTGGGCTGGCTGTATTTCCTGGCCAAGAACTACCCGGTTTCGGAGGCCTACTACCAGAAAGCCGTGGAGCAGCGCCCCTACGCCATCGAGCCGAAACTGGGGCTGGTGAAGCCGCTCAACGCCCTGAACAAGGTGGAGCGCATGCAGGAGCTGTACCAGGCCATCCTGAAAATCGACCCGCAGAATACCCAGGCCAACTACTGGCTGGGCGTCATCTTCCTCAACCGCAAAAGCTACGAGTCGGCCGCCCGCTACTTCGAGAAGGTCGTCAACCTCTACCCCTTCGACTACGACGCCAACCTCTCGCTGGCCTGGGCCTACCTGAACCTGGGCAAGAAAACCGAGGCCCGCGTGCTCTACGGCAAGGCCCTGCTCATCCGCCCCGGCGACGCCACCGCCACCGCCGGCCTGAAACGGGCGCAGTAGGTGGTGAAATAAGGTTTAGGGCTGCCTGGATTGTGAGTTGCAGGTTACGGCCCCGCGCAACAGGGCCGCCCGACCGCGCGTTGTCTTTTCCCGCCCGGCGCGCTACCCCCGCCGCCGGTCACTGTATTTTTCCCTTAGCCTTGCTATGCTGAAGCGCCGCTGTTTGGACTGGTTCCTGTCGGGCGGCCTGCTGGTAGTTAGTCCCGGCGTGTTTGCCCAGGCACCCGAGCTGCTCGTGCGGGTCAACGACCTCTTCAACCGCCGCCTGGAAACCACCTTCCGTTACCAGGAAGCTCTGCTGCCCCCGGGCGTAACGGCCCGTCAACAATCCTTATTGGTGGATAAACGCCCGTACCTGCTGGAGTCGGCGGGGGTACGGACCTCGGCCGAACCCGACTCCAGCCGGTACCAGCGCTGGACGCGGGAAAGCTATTTGCTGCGCGGCGAAACCGGCCACGCGGCGGCCGTGGCCTACGCCCGCTACCAGCTCAGCCGCTACTCGCATCCAAACGACAGTCTGCCGTCGAGCTGGGGCCTCTACCACCGGTACACCAGCGACTTCGGCGGCCTCGACGCGGGCGACGTGCGGTTACAAGGCAACCTCAACCCGCTGGCCCTGCTGAGCCTGCAACCGGCCGCCTACCGGCCGGACCAGACCCTGGTCGTATACAACGCCCAGCAGGGCCTGCAGGGCGACACGCTGGCCTGCTACCAGCTGCGCGCCACGAGCGACGACCCGGCCTGGGCCGGCAACCAAACCTACCTACTAACGCTGCTGGAGCGCCGCAACCCCGGCAACCGGCGCTGGCACGACAACAACGAGGAAACCATTACCTGGACCATTGAGCCGGCCCAACGCCGCGTCACCGCCACGGTGTACGCCCGGCCGCGGCCCGTCTCCACCGATAAAACTGAGCCGTACTCCCGGGAGCGAGAAAGCGCGTCGTACTCCCGCTTTTTGTACTCGCGCTGGACAAGAACATATTCCAACCGCACGGATTTTACGGAAGTCCACGCTGGCATTAGCGCACCATCGGGCCACGCCCGGCCCATGCGCACGACGACCTATTACCGGCGCCAGTTCCGGCAGCTCAGCCCCACGCAGTCGGTTGATACTTACTCGGTGCCGAACCTGGACGACAAAACCACCCAGCTAACCTTCACAGTGGTCGGCACTGCCAAGCTGTAGCTGCCACCGCCCCGCGGTGCTTCTGACCGGGGTCGGCACCGCTGCCACTCCACGGCCGCCCTGTGGCAAGCCCGCCCCACACTCTTGTCCTTACCCAAAACTCAAAAGCCCTTCCGGCCACCTGGCCGGAAGGGCTTTTTCGCTTGGTTGCCTACTTGTTTTAGCTCGTTTTCGTCCGTTTCAGCGGACAAAAAAAGGCCTTTGCAGCACCTGTTAAAGGGCGAAAAAAGTTTTGGGTAAGGACAAGCCCACACCGGGGGCTTTTCGGGCGAATTTGGCGCGAAACCCAAGGGCACTTCCGCCCCAGGCAACCACAGCCGGCCTCAACTCCGAGCTAGCTAGCACCGACCCGGGCCCGTTCGTCGGCATTCGGGGGCGAGTCGTCTATTGCGTTTAGCCGCTTGCGCGCCTTACACTTGTTTTGGAGCCATAACCGCCACCCTTTTGGCAGGGCTGAGTTTTTCCCGTCCCGCGGCCCCGCCGCCCGTGCTGCCTGCTATGACGCTGAGGTTTACCCCGTTTTCCGTTCGTCGCCTGGCGGGCCTGCTCGCCGCCGGCCTCTTCAGCGCCGTAGTGGCCTGCCAGCCCGACAGCCCCACGCCCGATGCCGTGCGCCTAGCCGCCGACAACGGCCTGAGCGCCCTGCCCACGGCCGTCACGGCCCCGCCCGACAACCCCTCGTCGGCGGCCAAGGTGGAGCTGGGGCGGCTCTTGTTCTGGGACCCCGTCCTCTCCGGTCCGCGCGACGTGAGCTGCGCCAGCTGCCACCACCCGGCCTCGGGCTACACCGACGCGCTGGACCTCTCCATTGGCCCGAACGGCCAGGGCCAGGGCAGCAGCCGGCATTTTCGCCAGCCCAACGACCTGCCCTTCGCCCAGCGCAACGCCCCCACCGTGCTCAACGTGGCCTTCAATGGCATCGACGCGGCCGGCCACTGCGACCCGGGGACGGCGGCCATGTTCTGGGACAGCCGCGCCCACTCGCTGGAAGCCCAGACGCTGCTGCCCCTTGCCACCCTGGCCGAAATGCGCGGGCGCCAGTTCCCGGAAGCCGCGGCCGTCGATTCGGTGGTGGCCCGGCTGCGCCGCATTCAGGAGTACCAGCAGCGTTTCGGGGCGGTGTTCGGGGGCGCCGAGCCCGTGACGGCCGCCAACCTCGGCCGTGCCCTGGCCTGCTTCGAGCGCAGCCTGACGGCCACCGACGCGCCCTATGACCGCTACCTGCGCGGCGACCACGCCGCCCTCACCGACGAGCAGGTGCAGGGGCTGACGGCCTTCGTGCAGAGCGGCTGCCCGAAATGCCACGCGGGTCCCATGTTCTCCGACTACCAGACCCACGTGCTCGGCGTGGCCGACAACGCCAAACTCGCCGCCTCCGACGCCGGCCAGAACGGCACCTACGCCTTCCGCACGCCCAGCCTGCGCCAGGTGGCCGCCACCGCGCCCTACATGCACAACGGCACGATGAGCACCCTGGCCGAGGTGGTGCGCTTCTACGACGCTGGCCCGCGCGGCGGCCGCGCCTCTCTGAACCCGAACGTGCCCGCCAGCCGCCTCGACGCGCTGCTGCCCACCCGCGTCACCAACCAGCCGGCCATCGTGGCTTTTCTCGGCGCCCTCAGCGCCAGCAGCTTCGACCGCAGCGTGCCCGCGCGCGTGCCCAGCGGCCTGCCCGTGGGGGGCAACCTCTGATTTCGACCCGCTGCCGGCTGGGCTGGCCGGCGCGGGCGCTGCCTCATCAGCCCGCGTTTCACCTTTTTTCTGTTTTGCTCTATGCGTAACCTCTCGCTTCGTTTTTCCGGCCTGCTGCTGGCCGGCCTTGCGCTGGCCGTCAGCAGCTGCGAAACGCCCGATGTCAGCCCGAAAGGCGGCAAGGGCGGCTGCGGCGGCACCAAGACTGGCACGACCACCACGACTACCGGCACGGGCGGCGCCAGCTAAGCTCCCGGGCAGCGGCCGATCGGGCTATCGGCCGCTGCTTTCCGGGTTTGGTCGGTCAGGCGCCTTAGCAGCGACGCCCAGCCTGCCGCTATTCTGCCTGCCTTACCTCCGCCTAGTCTGCTCTCAGCTCCGGCAAATTTCCTTTTCGTTGACGTTGTGATGGCGCCCTTTTTCTCCTACACTCTTCGCCGCTTGCTGCTGTTGTGCGGCTGCCTGGGGCTGCTGCTGCCGGCTCGCGCCACGCACATTGTGGGCGGCGAAATGGAGCTGACGCACAAGAGCGGCAGCACCTACACGCTCACGCTGAACCTGTACTTCGACGCCGTCAACGGCAACGCCGGCGCCCTCGACCAGCAGATGCTGGCCGGCATTTTCGACAAGGCCACCAACCGGCGCCTGCAGCAAGTCACACTGCCGCTGGTCAGCAATACCTTCGTCAGCTACACCAACCCGGCCTGCGCGGCCGGCTCCTTGAGCACGCGCAAGCTGGTGTACAGCCTCGACGTGACGCTCGACGCGGCCACCTACACCAGTACGGCCGGCTACTACGCGGCCGTGGAGCGCTGCTGCCGCAACCTGGCCATCGGCAACATCGTCAGCCCCGGCGCGGCGGCCCAGACGTTCTACCTGGAGTTTCCGGCGGTGGTGCGCGACGGCCGGCCGTTTATCGATTCCACCCCGCGCATCTTCCCGCCCCTGGGCGACTACGCCTGCCTGGGCGAGCTGTTTTACTACGACTTCGGCGGGCAGGACGCCGACGGCGACTCGCTGGTCTACGACCTGGTGACGCCGCTCAACGGCCACACCACCGCCAGCGCCCCCACGCTGACTACTACCCAAGCCGCCCCGTTCAGCCCCATCACCTGGAGCACCGGCCTGAGCGCCCAGAACCAGATTCCGGGCTCCCCGACGCTCGGCATTGATGCCCACACGGGCCGGCTGACGGTGCGGCCCAGCCGCCTGGGGCTCTTCGTATTCGGGGTGCGCTGCGCGGAGTACCACCGGGGCATTAAAATCGGGGAAACGCGCCGCGACTTTCAACTCATGGTGCTGGCCTGCCCGCAGAATGCGGCCCCCAGCGTGGCGCTGCAGCAGCCAGGCCGCCCCCGGGCCTACCAGCCCGGCCGTGACACCCTGCGCCTGCTGCCCGGCACCGACCACTGCGTGCAGCTCGTCTTCACCGACCCTGACCCCAGTACTCAGCTCACCCTGACGGCGCTGCCCGTCAACTACATCCCGGCCAGCGGCGCGCCCGGCCCGGTTTTCACCACCGCCACCAGCGGCACGGTGCGCGCGGCCGGCGCCCCCGATACGCTGCGCGCCACCCTCTGCTTTCCCGATTGCATGGATTCGCAGGGCCGCGTGTATCTGCTCGACCTCATCGTGGCCGACAACGGCTGCTCCTTGCCCAAGCGCGACACCGTGCGCCTGGCCTTCACCGCCCGCCCGGCCGTCAACCGCGCCCCGCTGCTGACGACCACCTTCCCGCCCGCCCCGCAGGACGCCGCCGATCCGCCCGTGCTCGTGCAGCTCACGCCCGGCCAGACCTACGCGGCCACCCTGCTCGGCACCGACACGGATAACAACGGCCTCACGCTCACCGCCACCGGCCAGGGCTTCGACTTGCCCGCCATGGGCATGCAGTTCAGCGCCCAAAACGGCACCGGCCGCGCCGACGGTACCTTCCAGTGGCAGGCCACCTGCGACGCGGCCGGCAAGCCGGAGCTGACGGTGGTGTTCCAGCTGCAGGAAGCGGCCACCTGTACGCCCCTGCCCCAGCAGCGCACCGTGCGCTTCCGCCTCGTGCCCGCTACTGATTCCGTGGCCTTTCTGCCGCCCAACGTCATCACGCCCAACGGCGACGGCCTGAATGACTCGTTCACCCTGCCCAATCTGCCGCCCGATTTCTGCGACCAGCGCTTCGCCGGGGTGCGCATCTTCTCGCGCTGGGGCAACGAGGTGTACCACTCGGCGACACGCTCGTTCAACTGGCCCGGCGCGGGCGTGGCCGGCACCTACTATTACCTCGTCACCTACACCAACGGCCGCCGCTTCAAGGGCTGGCTGGAAGTGCTGAAGTAGCCGAAACCGCCCGTCGCAGGAGCTAGGACTCCCATGAGTGCTACAAGTAGGTACCACAGCCGCAGCGCGGCGCCATATCGGTAGCAAAACTGCCCGCCAGAACGTGGAGCTGCAAGCGGCATGGTAAAGGAGCCGCTTGGCCGTCACCTGCCGCTCAAACGTCAGCAACCGAAGGTCACCGGAACCAACGGATGCCGCTGCGCTGCAGCTCCAAGCCGTACCCGCCCCGGATTTCTACCAACATGCCGCCGCGCTGCGGCTCTGGCAACGCCCAGCGCTACGCACTGGACTATAATTCTTTACGCACCAACGCCGCTTCCGGACTGTTCCAGAAGCGGCGTTGGTGCTTGTAGCCATCGGTCGAATCAGCTGACCACGTCGGAAGCCGTTTTCGCCACGGCATCCTCGGGGCTGCCCAGGGCGCGGGCTTTGCCGGGCAGGGTCTTGTGCCGCTCCTTGCCCAGGGCGGCCGATGGCTCGGGCACCCAGTGGTGCAGCCCGCCGGCCCGCTCGTCGTTGAAGGTCACCGGAATATCGTTGGCTTCGGTGCGCTCTTTCCAGGTCAGGTGCTGGGTGCCGTCGTCGCGGCGCTCCATGGTGATGCACTCCTCCACCGGGCACACCAACGAGCAGAGGTTGCAGCCCACGCAGTTTTCCTCGATGATGGCGGGCGTGCGGGTGCCTTCCTGCAGGCGGATAGCCTGGTGGGCGCCGTCTTCGCAGGCCGTGTAGCACAGCTGGCAGCCGATGCACTTGTCCTCGTTGATGCTGGCCGTGACCTTGTACTTCAGGTTCAGATCCTCCCAGTGCCGCACGTTCGGCAGGGCCTTGCCCACGAAGTCGTAGATGGTGTTGAAGCCCTTCTCGGTCATGTACTGCTCCAGCCCGGCCGTCATTTCGCGGATGATGCCGAAGCCAAAGTGCATGGCCGCCGTGCACACCTGCACCGAGCTGGCGCCGAGCAGAATGTGCTCCGCCGCGTCGCGCCAGTTCTCGATGCCGCCAATGCCCGAAATGGGCAGGCGCACGTCGGGGTCCTGGGCGCAGTTTTTCACCATGTTCAGGGCAATGGGCTTCACCGCCGGCCCGCAGTAGCCCCCGTTCGAGCCCTGCCCGTCGACGATGGGGTACGGCGCAAACCGGTCCAGATCTACGCCCACGATGCTCTGGATGGTGTTGATGAGCGAAATGGCGTCGGCCCCGCCGGCGCGGGCGGCCCGGGCCGGCTCGGTGATGTCCGAAATGTTGGGCGTGAGCTTGACGATAACCGGAATCCGGGCCACTTCCATCACCCACTCTACGATGGTGCGCAGCACCTCCGGCTCCTGGCCCACGGCCGAGCCCATGCCCCGCTCGCACATACCGTGCGGGCAGCCAAAGTTCAGCTCGATGCCGTCGGAGCCGGCGTTCTGCACGTCGCGCACGATGTCGTGCCACTCCTGCCGGCTCTGTACCATCAGGGAGGCAATGACGGCGTGGTTGGGGAAGCGCTTTTTCACCTCCTCGATTTCGCGCAGGTTGTCGGCCAGCGGGCGGTCCGAAATCAGCTCGATGTTGTTGAAGCCGATGAGGCGTTTGTCGCGGTAGTTCACCCCGCCGTAGCGGCTCGACACGTTGACCACGGGCACGCCCAGGGTCTTCCACACGGCCCCGCCCCAGCCCGCGTCGAAGGCTTTCATCACCTGGTAGCCGGAGTTGGTGGGCGGCGCCGAAGCCAGCCAGAACGGGTTCGGCGACTTGATACCGGCAAAATTTATGGAAAGGTCAGGCATTGGTTGTCAGTTGAAAATGAACGTCATGCTCTATCTGTCGTCCGCCTGTCGAAGCATCTCTACCGCTTCGTCAGATAGAACTCAACGAAGCGGTAGAGATGCTTCGACAGGCGGACGACAGATAGAGCATGACGGCCAGGGAGGTTAGTTGCCGCTCAGAAATGCGTGAATCCCCCGCGCCGTCTGCTTGGCTTCGGCGGCGGCGTTGACCACCTCCGCCCCGCCGTTCAGCGCGTCGCCGGAGGCGAAATACTTGGGGTTGGTGGTCTGCCCGGTGCGCGCATCGGCCACGATACGGCCTTTGCCGTCGAGCTGCAAACCTGGAATAAGGTGCAGAAAGTGCGTCTGCTTGGCCTGCCCGGTGGCTTTGATGACCATGTCGCAGGGCTCTACGAACTCCGAGCCGGGCACCACCTGCACCTGCCCGTCGACGGTGGCGGTGCGGATAAACCGCACGCCCTCCACCTTGCCGTTGCCCACGATTTCCACCGGCGCCACGTTGAACAGGCCCTTCACGCCCACGGCCTTGGCCAGGTCGTACTCGAATTCGTAGGCGCCCATTTCATCCTTGCCGCGGCGGTAGGCCAGCACCACGTCCTGCGCCCCCATCCGGGCCGATTCGGAGGCCGCGTCCATCGCCGTATTGCCCCCGCCGAGCACCACCACCTTGCGGCCCACCTGCACCTGCTCGTGCCCGATGCGCAGCTGCTCGATGAACTCCACCGCGCCCACGCAGTTCTGCCGCTCTTCGCCGGGCAGCAGCAGCGCATTCGTCGCGCCCAGCCCGATGCCGAGGAAGATGGCGTCGTAGGCTTCCTCCAGCGCCGCCAGCTCCTCGCGGCTGCCGATGCGCTGGTTGTAGTGCACGCGGTAGCCGAACTGCATCTGCAGGTAGTCCATTTCGGCCAGCGTCTCGGCGTTGGTGATTTTGTAGGGCGCCACGCCGTACAAGGTCAGCCCCGACGGCTGGGCCCGGGCCTCAAACACGTCCACCTCGTAGCCCAAAGCGCGCAGCTCGCAGGCCGCCGAAATACCCGCCGGCCCGGCCCCGATAACGGCCACCTTGCGCCCGTTCGCGGCGCCCGGCGCGAACAGCTGCTTGCCACTGTCGATAACCTTGCGGGTGGCGTGGCTCTGCAGCCGCCCGATTTCGATGGGCTTCTGCTCGTTGAGGTTGTACACGCAGGCGCCTTCGCAGAGCACCTCCGTGGGGCACACCTTGCCGCAGGCGTTGCCGAAGTAGTTGGCCTCGTAGATGGTTTTGGCCGCGCCGGTGGTATTGCCGGAGTTGATCTGCCGGATAAACTGCGGAATATCGATGCCCGAGGGGCAGGCCTTGATGCAGGGCGCGTCGAAGCAGAACAGGCAGCGGGAGCTTTCGTAGAGCGCCTCGGTGTTGCTCATCAGGGGCTTGATCTGGGCGAAATTCGCCGCAAACTCCTGCTCGGTCGTGGGGGTTGGGTACTCGGCCATGGGGGTATGGCGTTGGTTGCGGAGAGAAGGAAAATATGACCCGGAGCGCCACCGAGCTGTTCGGTTGCGCTCCATAGCCCAGGTAGCCGGGGCTAACTGGTCATGAGGTAAGCAAGAAAGAAACCGAGGAGACCAAGCGCCAGGAGAATGGCTCCGAGAATGAAATTCGCGAAGCCGACGTCCTTTTTCTCCACATCGCCGCTCCGGACGGCCAGCGTCCAACCGCGTTTCGTGAAGAAGAGACCCGCTAGGGCGAGCGGAAGTATACCAAGTAGCGCCAGCGTGAAAAAGAGCGGTACAACTGCTCCCAGCAACCCCAAGCCAAAGGGCAGTGCGTAGCAGAAGGTTGCTCGTCTGTACCACCCTACAATTGCGGAACGGCTTGCACCGGCCGGAGGTGTCGGCTCCATGGCATCAGCGCCGGCCTACAGCTCCACCAGCTTCTCGTACGTCTCGGGGCGCCGGTCGCGGAAGAACTGCCAGGTGGCGCGCACCTCGTCAATCATGTCCAGGTCGAAGTCGGCCACCAGCAGCTCGTCCTTGTATTCGTCGGCTTCGGCAATGATCTGGCCGCGCGGGTCCACGAAGTAGCTCGTGCCGTAGAAGCGGCCCAGGTTCCAGGGCTTCTCCTCCCCCACGCGGTTGATGCAGCCCATGAAGTAGCCGTTGGCGGCCGCGTGGGCGGGCTGCTCCAGCTTCCAGAGGTACTGCGAGAGGCCGGCCACCGTGGCCGAGGGGTTGTACACGATTTCGGCCCCGTTCAGGCCCAGCACCCGGGCGCCGTCGGGGAAGTGCCGGTCGTAACAGATGTACACGCCCACCTTGGCGTACTTGGTCTGGAACACCGGGTAGCCCAGGTTGCCGGGCTTGAAAAAGTACTTTTCCCAGAAGCCCGAGGTGTGCGGAATGTGGTTCTTGCGGTACTTGCCCAGGTAGGTCCCGTCGGCGTCGATGACGGCGGCGGTGTTGTAGAGGAAGCCCGCCTGCTCCTTTTCGTACACCGGCACGATGATGACCATGTTGTACTTCTTGGCGTACTCGGCCATGCGTTCGGTCGTGGGCCCGGGCACCGATTCGGCGGAGGTGTACCAGGCCTTGTCCTGACCGGGGCAGAAATAGGGCGTATTGAAGATTTCCTGCAGACACAGAATCTGCACGCCCTGCCGGCCAGCCTCCTCAATCAAGGGAATGTGCTTCTGTACCATGGCTTCCATGATTTCGGCAATCGTGCCTTCGCCTTCGGTCATGGGCAGGCTCATCTGAATGAGCCCGGATTTAATCATTCGTGGCATTGTGGGGTACGCGGTTATTTGGTTGGGAAAGGGTTTCTGGCGGAAGTCGGGATGAGCCCAAAGGGCGTCAATCCGAGCGAAGTCGAGGAATCTCGCTCGATGGTGATTCTCTCGTTGAACAGAAGTTGCTATCCGGAGTCAGCACGCGAGATGTCTCGACAAGCTCGACATGACGTGCTGGAAAACACCTCCTAGTAAGTTAGTAATTAACTGGCCCGCGCTTAATAAACTGCCCGTAGCCGCGCCCGACTTTCGTCTCGCCCGCGTCCACGGCCACCTGCCCGCGCAGCAGCACCGTCTCGATTTTGCCGGTCAGCTCCCAGCCTTCGTAGCCGGAGTAGTCCACGTTCATGTGGTGGGTTTCGGCCGAAATCGTGTGCTTTTTCTCCGGGTCAATAAGCACTAAGTCCGCGTCGGCACCGATGCTGATGGTGCCTTTGCGCGGAAACATGCCGAATATCTTGGCCGAGTTGGTGCTGCTGACTTCCACGAACTTCTGCAGCGAAATGCGGCCCTTGTTCACGCCCTCCGAAAACAGCAATTCCATGCGGTGCTCGATGGCCGGGTGACCGTTCGGAATCTTGGAAAAGTCGTCGGCGCCCATGCGTTTCTGCTCCCACATGAAGGGGCAGTGGTCGGTGCCCACCACCTGCACCAGCCCCTGGTTGATGCCGGCCCAGAGCGTCTGCTGGTCCTTCGGCTCCCGCAGCGGCGGCGACATCACCCACTTCGCGCCCTCAAAATCGTCGCCGTAGAGCGAGGCGTCGAGCAGCAGGTACTGGATGCAGGTTTCGACGAACACCCGCTGATTCCGCTCCGTGGCGCGGCGCACCTGGTTGAGGGCCCCCTCGCAGGTCAGGTGCACGATGTAGCTGTTGACGCCGGTGTAGTTGGCAATGTCGGCGAAGCGGCCCGAGGCTTCGGCCTCCGTCACTTCGGGCTGCGAGAGGTAGTGGTAGCGCGGCGTGAGCTTGCCCGCGGCCCGGTGCTGGGCAATGAGCGTGTCGATCATGTCGCCGTTGGTGGCGTGGGCCGTCACCAGCCCGCCGTGCCGGCGCACCTCCTGCATCAGCCCCACCATCTGCGCGTCGTCAATCATCAGGGCGCCCTTGTAGGCCATGAAGGTCTTGAACGAGGTAATGCCCTCGGCCACCATATCCTTGATTTCCTCCTTGGTGCTCGGGTTGAAATCCGTCACGGCCATGTGGAACGAGTAGTCGCCCACGGCCGTGCCGGTGGCCCGGCCCTGCCACTCGGTCAGCGCCTCCCGCAAGGAGTGGCCCTGCTTCTGCAGCACGAAGTCGATGGCGGTGGTGGTGCCGCCGTGCAAGGCGGCGCGGGTGCCCGTCTCGTGGGTGTCGGAGCTGAACGTGCCCATAAAGGGCATGTCCAGGTGCACGTGCGGGTCGATGCCGCCCGGCACGATGATTTTGCCGGTAGCGTCGATGGTTTCGTCGGCCTGCACCGGCAGATTCTTCCCGATGGCGGCAATGGTTTCGCCCTCAACCAGGATGTCACACACCGCGTCGGAATCGGCCGTCACGACGCGGCCATTTTTAATCAGCAAAGACGCCATTCAATGGAAAAAAGAAGTACCGCAATCAGTTGGAAAATATAAGCTTTTCCGCGCTGATTTCAATTTACCAAAGCGCATAATTATTACTCAGCAGAAAATAGCTACCCTACCCCGTGCCAAGCGAGGCAACAAACCCTACCGATAATTATTGTGACTGAAAATTCAGGAGCCTGAATTGACTCCTGAATTGCATTTTGCAGCGCCGATTAATTTACGTGCTGATCGGCGATGCGCAGGGCCTGGGAAATAATATCGAGGCCCTCGTCCAGCTCGTCCTTGGTGATGTTGAGCGGGGGCGCAATGAAGATGAGGTTCCAGCGCACGAAAGTGTACATGCCCAGCTCCCGGATTTTGGCTGCCACCTGGTTCATCACCGCCATCTGCTCGGCCGTGGCGTTCCAGGGTGCCATCGGCTCCTTGGTGTCGCGGTTCTTCACCAGTTCCAGGCAGCCAAACAGGCCGGTGTTGCGCCAGTCACCGATGCTCGGGTGCTCCGCCATCAGGTCGCAGATGCGGGCGTCAAGGTAGTGGCCCAGCTCCTGCACGTTCTGCAGCATGTTTTCCTCCTCGTAGATGTCGAGCACGGCCACGGCGGCGGCGCAGGAAACCGGGTGAGCCGAGTACGTGAGGCCCAGCGGCAGGGGCCGCTCGTCGAAGTAGTGCGCAATGGCATCGTCCACCATCACCGCGCCCAGGGGTAGGTAGCCGGCGGTGATGCCCTTGGCCATGCACATCAGGTCGACTTTCACGCCGTGGTGGTCGGAGCCAAACCATTTGCCCGTGCGCCCGAAGCCCGACATTACCTCGTCGGCAATCAGCATAATGCCGTGTTTATCACAGATTTGCCGCACCCGCTGCCAGTAGCCGGGCGGGTACTTGATGCAGCCCGAAGTGCCCGACTCGCCCTCCAGCACGATGGCCGCCACGCTGCCCGGATTCTCGTAGCCGATGATGCGTTCCATGGCCGCGGCGGCGCGCTCGGCGCACTCCTCGGGCGTGCTGCTGTACCAGGGGCAGCGGTAGAAATACGGGTTTTCGACGTGCACCGTGCCGGGCATGGCCTGGGAGTCGACGGCGAACTTGCGCGGGTCGCCGCCCACGCTGATGGCCCCGTACGAGGCGCCGTGAAACGACTGGTACAGCGACACGATCTTGTGCCGGCCGGTGTAGATGCGGGCCAGTTTGATGGCGTTTTCAATGGCCTCGGCCCCGCCCAGGGTGAAGAAGGCCTTGGTCAGGTTAGGGGCGGTGATTTCCGCCAGCCGCTTGCCCAAGTCGCCCCGGGCCTTAGTAATCATGCCGGGGTACACGTAGCTCAGCTCCCGCATCTGCGCGGCCACCGCTTCAGTCACCTTCTGGTTGCCGTGGCCGATGTTAACGTTCATCAGCTGCGACGAGAAATCGATGTAGCGCTTCCCGTCCCGGTCCCACAGATACACGCCCTCGGCCCGCTCGGCGCTGATGGGGTTTAGCCCGGCCTGTTTCGACCAGGAAAACAGGGTATGGTCCAGATTATCCCGCAGGATTTGCTCCTTGTCGGTTTCGGTGTAGGTTTCCATTTGTGGGTGGGATTAATTTCTCGCGGTGTTCCGCAGAGGATTACGCAGTGTCTCGCAGTGTTCTAACGATATCAGCACACTGCGAAACACTGCGCTTGAAAATCGCGAAACATTGCGAGAAATTAAGTTAAGAAATTCCTGTTAGCTCATCCAGTTTACCCGCGACTCGGGGTTCCACTTGGTCGTGGTTTTCTTGAGCTGGGTCCAGAATTCGATGGAGCTTTTGCCGGTGATGTCGCAGGCACCGAATTTCGACTCGTTCCAGCCGCCGAAGGAGAATGGCTCCCGGGGCACCGGCACGCCGATGTTGACGCCAATCATGCCGGCGTTGGCGTGGTCCATCACGTAGCGGGCCATGCTGCCGCTCTGGGTAAATACCGCCGCCGCGTTGCCGTAGGGGTTGGCGTTTTCGATGGCCAGGGCCTCGTCGAGCGTGTTGGTGCGCAGGATGGCCAGCACCGGGCCGAACACTTCTTCCTGGGCAATGCGCATGTCGGGCGTCACGTAGTCGACCACGGTGGGGCCCACGTAGTAGCCGTCTTCGTGGCCCTCCACCCGGGCGTTGCGGCCGTCGAGCAGCACTTTGGCGCCGGCGGCTTCGGCCTCGGTGATGTGCTTTTCGATGCGCTCCTTGGCTTCCTTGCTGATAACCGAGCCCAGGTTCTGGCCGGGCACGATTTTCTTGGCCTCATCCACCAGCTTCTGCACGATGTGGTCGACGGCCCCTACTCCGACCATGGTGGAGCCGGCCATGCAGCGCTGCCCCGCGCAACCCGACATGGAGGCGGCCACATTGGAGGCGGTCATGTCGGGGTGGGCGTCGGGCAGCACCATCAGGTGGTTTTTGGCCCCGCCGAGGGCTACGCAGCGCTTCAGGTTCGAGGTGGCGCGGATGTAGACGACCTTGGCAATTTTGGTGGAACCCACGAACGACACGGCCTCGATGCCCGGATGGTCGCAGATGGCTTCCACGATTTCCCGGTCGCCGTGCACGATGTTGAGCACGCCGTCGGGCAGGCCGGCTTCCTTGAGCAGCTCGGCAATGCGGCCGGCGCTCAGCGGTACTACTTCCGAGGGCTTGAGGATCATGCAGTTGCCGAGCACCAGGGCGTTCGGGATGGTCCAGTGCGGCACCATGTTGGGGAAGTTGAAGGGCGCGATGCTGGCCACTACGCCCAGCGGCTTGCGCTCCACGCGGGCTTCGACGCCCTTGCTTACTTCCAGAAACTCGCCCTGAATCAGCTGGGGCATGGAGCAGGCAAACTCGGTCAGCTCAATGGCTTTTTCCACTTCGGCGCGGGCTTCGTCGAAGGTTTTGCCGTTTTCTTCCTGCACCAGGTCGGCCAGAGCCTTCATGTCGCGCTCCAGCAGCGTTTTGTAGCGGTAGAAAATCTGCACCCGTTCCTTAATCGGCATGGCCGACCAGGCGGGAAACGCGGCTTTGGCGGCCTGCACGGCTTGGTCCAGGGCGGCCGTGCCCGACAGCGGCACCGTGGAAATCACCCCGCCGGTAAGCGGGCTGTACACGTCGAGGCTGCGGGCTCCGGCGTCTTCGACAAACTGACCAGCGACGTAGTTACGCACCGCCGGGTACTTCAAAACTGCGACTTCCATGTTACCGAATTGTTAAGCCGATGCAAGTAATGGGTTTGCGGCACTTGTGCAACTTCATCAATTGAGAATGTAGCAACGAAAGCCGCTTGGTACCGCAAACGTTTGCAGCCCAACCTGCCAAACGACCGTAACTAAGCGGTTTTTAGCCGTTATCCGTTACAGAATCCAGATGATATTTTTTTAACACAAGAGTCGGGTAACATCCAACAAATTATTCTCTACCTTACTAATTCGCGCCGCTCCTGCCTACCGCATTCCCGTTTAGCACCAGCTACCAATGACGCCAACTCCTTCCCCGGGCCTCTACCGCCCGGAGTTCGAGCACGACGCCTGTGGGACGGGATTTATCGCGTACCTGAACGGGCAGAAGTCGCACCAGATCATCAGCGACGCGCTGACCATGTTGGAAAACATGGAGCACCGCGGCGCCTGCGGCTGCGACGCAGATTCCGGCGACGGCGCCGGGCTGCTGCTCCAACTCCCCCACTGGTTTCTGCTCGAAGAATGCACCGCCCTGAGCATCCGCCTGCCCGAGCCCGGCGGCTACGGCGTGGGCATGCTGTTTTTGCCCAAGGACGCGGCCGCGCAAACGGCCTGCCGCCAGGTCATCAACGCGGCGGGTAAGCAGCTGGGGCTGCCCATCCTGGGCTACCGCCCGGTGCCCACCAACCCCGCCGGCATCGGGCCGACGGCGCTGGCAGCGGAGCCGGCTATGGAGCAGGTGTTCGTACTGCGGCCACCGGGGCTGGCTACAGTCGAGGACTTCGAGCGGAAGCTGTACGTGCTGCGCCGCTTCATCACCAAGACGGTAGCCGAAACGGTGCCGGCCGCGGCGGACGTTTTTTACTTTGCTTCGCTGTCGAGCCAGACCATCGTATACAAGGGGCAGCTGACCACCTACCAGGTGCGCAGCTACTTTCCGGATTTGTCGAATGCGCGGGTGACGTCGGCGTTTGGGATGGTGCATTCGCGCTTTTCGACGAACACGCTGCCCTCCTGGAAGCTGGCCCAGCCATTCCGGCATTTGGCGCATAATGGCGAAATCAACACGCTGCGGGGCAATCTGAACTGGTTTTACGCCGGGGTGCGCTCATACGTGTCGCCGTACTTCACGCGGGCAGAAATGGACATGCTGCTGCCGGTTATCGACAGCCAGCAGTCGGATTCGGCCTGCTTGGATAACATCGTGGAGGTGCTCCTGCACTCGGGCCGGCCCTTGCCGCACGTGCTGATGATGCTGGTGCCCGAAGCCTGGGACGGCAACGAGCAGATGGCCCCGCTGAAAAAGGCCTTCTACGAGTTCCACGCCACGTTTATGGAGCCCTGGGACGGCCCGGCGGCCCTGCTGTTTACCGACGGCCACCTGCTCGGGGCCATGCTGGACCGCAACGGCCTGCGCCCCCTGCGCTACACCCTCACCGACGATGGCCGGGTGCTGGTGGCCTCCGAAACCGGCGTGCTGCCGATTGACGAGGCCACCATCACCAAGAAAGGCCGCCTGCAGCCGGGCAAGATGCTGCTCATCGACACGCGGGCCGGCAAAATCGTGACGGACGAGGAGCTGAAGTCGCAGGCGGCGCGGCAGCAGCCCTACGGGCAGTGGCTGGCGGAGTACCAGATCCGGCTGGAGGAGCTGCCCGAGCCCCGGCAGGTGTTCACGGACCTGGCGGCCGACGCGGTGTTTAAGTACCACCAGGTGTTCGGCTACACCCGCGAGGATATCGACACGCTGATTACGCCGATGGCCCTGGAGGGCAAGGAGCCGATTGGCTCGATGGGCGTGGATGTGCCGCTGGCGGTGCTGTCGGACCAGCCGCAGCATTTGAGCAGCTACTTCAAGCAGTTCTTCGCCCAGGTCACCAACCCGCCCATCGACCCGATCCGGGAGCGGCTGGTGATGAGCCTGGCCACGTTTATCGGCAACAACGGCAACATCCTGGACGAGGACAAGATGCACTGCCACTGCGTGGCTTTGCGGCAGCCGGTGCTGACCAACCACGAGCTCGAAAAGCTGCGCAGCATCGATACGGGCCTGTTCAACGCCAAGACCCTGCAGACCTACTTCAAGGCCGACGGGCAGCCGGGCGCTCTGGAAGCCGGCCTTTCGCGCCTGTGCCGCTACGCCGAGGACGCGGTGCGCGACGGCTTCGAGGTGCTCATCCTCTCCGACCGGGCCGTGGACTCCAAGCACGCCCCGATTCCGTCGCTGCTGGCCGTGTCGGCGGTGCACCACCATTTGATCCGGCTGGGCGTGCGCGCCGCCGTGGGCCTGGTTGTGGAGGCCGGCGACGTGTGGGAAGTCCACCATTTCGCCTGCCTGCTGGCCTTCGGGGCCACGGCCATCAACCCGTACCTGGCGCTGTCGACGGTGCAGACCATGCACGCGGGTGGGCAGTTCCGGACTACGCTCGACGCCGATAAGCTGCGGCAGAACTACATCAAGGCGGTGTGCGACGGGCTGCTGAAGATTTTCTCGAAGATGGGCATCAGCACCCTGCAGTCGTACCAGGGCGCGCAGGTGTTTGAAATTCTGGGCCTGAACCAGGCGGTGGTCGACCGGTATTTTACCGGGGCGGTGACGCGCATCGGCGGGCTGGGCTTGGATGAAATTGCCCGGGAGACGCTGTACAAGCAGTTTCAGGGCTTCCGCAGCTCGTCGGCGGAGGAGCAGCCGCTGCTGCCGGAGGGCGGGGTGTACCAGTGGCGGCGGCGCGGGGAGGCGCACATGTTCAACCCCGAAACCGTGCACCTGCTCCAGCACGCCACCCGCACCAATAACTACGAAACCTACCGGCGTTACGCCCGGCTGGTGAACGAGCAGCAGGAGCGGCTGTTTACGCTGCGCGGGCTGCTGGACTTTGCCCGGCACCGGCCGGCCATTCCGCTGGCGGAAGTGGAGCCGGCCGAAAGCATCATGCGGCGCTTTGCCACCGGGGCCATGTCGTTCGGCTCCATCTCGCACGAGGCGCACAGCACCCTGGCCATTGCCATGAACCGTATCGGGGGCAAAAGCAACACTGGCGAAGGCGGCGAGGACCCGCTGCGCTACGAACGGCTGCCCAATGGCGACTCCATGCGCTCGGCCATCAAGCAGGTGGCCTCGGCCCGCTTCGGCGTGACGGCCCAGTACCTGACCAACGCCGACGAGCTGCAGATCAAGATGGCCCAGGGCGCCAAGCCGGGCGAAGGGGGCCAATTGCCCGGCCACAAGGTGGACGAGTGGATTGCCCGGGTCCGGCACGCCACGCCCGGCGTCGGGCTCATCTCGCCCCCGCCCCACCACGACATCTACTCCATCGAGGACCTGGCCCAGCTTATCTTCGACCTCAAAAACGCCAACCGGGCGGCCCGCATCAGCGTGAAGCTGGTATCCAAGGCCGGCGTGGGCACCATTGCGGCGGGCGTCGCCAAAGCCCACGCCGACGTCATCCTGATTGCCGGCTACGACGGCGGCACCGGGGCCTCGCCCATTTCATCCATCAAGCACGCCGGCTTGCCCTGGGAGCTGGGCCTGGCCGAAGCCCACCAGACGCTGGTGCGCAACCAGCTGCGCAGCCGGGTGGTGCTGCAGGCCGACGGGCAGGTGAAAACCGGCCGCGACCTGGCCGTGGCCGCCCTGCTCGGGGCCGAGGAATGGGGCGTAGCCACGGCCGCGCTGATTGCCGGCGGCTGCATCCTGATGCGCAAGTGCCACCTGAACACCTGCCCGGTGGGCGTGGCTACCCAGGACCCGGAGCTGCGCAAGTTCTTCACCGGCCAGCCCGAGCACATCGTGAACCTGTTCCGCTTCCTGGCCGAGGAGCTGCGCGAAATCATGGCCGAGCTGGGCTTCCGCACGGTAAATGAAATGGTGGGCCGGCCGCAGTTTCTGAAAGTGCGCGAGGACCTCACCCACTGGAAAGCCCGCACCCTGGACCTGACCGACCTGCTGCAGCCCGTGCCCAACCCCTCGGGCGGCACCCTACACCAGAGCGAGGAGCAGGACCACGGCCTCCGCCATGTCCTCGACTGGCAGCTGCTGGAGCACGCGCAGCCGGCTTTAGCCGAGCGGGTACCAGTGTTTGCCACCTTCGAAGTGCACAACACCGACCGCACCATCGGCACCCTGCTCAGCAACGAGGTGACCAAGCGCTACCAGGGCGCCGGGCTGCCCGCCGATACGATTAACTACACCTTCCGCGGCTCGGCGGGGCAGAGCTTCGGGGCGTTCTGCGCCAGGGGCCTCTCGTTCCGGCTCGAAGGCGAGGCCAACGACTACGTGGGCAAGGGCCTGAGTGGGGCGCAGCTGGCCATTTGTCCGCCGCCCGAGGCCCGCTACCTGCCTGAGCAGAACATCATCATCGGCAACGTGGCCCTGTACGGGGCTACCTCCGGGGAGCTGTTCGTGCGCGGGCAGGCCGGGGAACGGTTTGCCGTGCGCAATTCCGGCGCCACGGCGGTGGTCGAAGGCGTGGGGGACCACGGCTGCGAGTACATGACCGGGGGCCGGGCCCTCATCCTGGGCCGCACCGGGCGCAACTTCGCCGCCGGCATGAGCGGGGGCTTGGCCTGGGTGTACGACCCGGACGGCTCCTTCCCCGCCAACTGCAACCGGGAAATGGTGGACCTGGACCCGCTCGACGCCGACGACGAAGACCAGATCCGCCAGCTGCTGCTGCGCCACCAGCAGCTCACCGGCTCCCGGCTGGCCGCCTTCCTGCTCGATAACTGGCCGCAGGAAGCCGGCCGCTTCGTGAAGGTGTTTCCTTCGGAGTACAAAAAGGTGCTGCAGGCGGCGCAGCTGGAGCCGGCTGAGCGGTAACCTCACCCCCCGGCCCCCTCTCCTTGGGGAGAGGGGGAGCCTGATGGCGGCGACGACGTGGTCCTGCATCAATGGGAAATTCAGGTTAGGGTGACGAGCGGATTCGCACCAATCCAAAATCAATCATCAACGAAAACAAACCAGCCTCCCAAAGTCGTCAGGCTCCCCCTCTCCTTTTCGGAGAGGGGGCCGGGGGGTGAGGCGCCTATGGCACACATCACCGGTTTCAAGGAATTTGCCCGCGAGCTGCCCCCCAAGGCGGCCCCGCAGGAGCGCGTGCAGCACAACCAGGAGTTCGTGGGCCGCTACGAGCAGGCGCAGCTGACCACGCAAGCCGCCCGCTGCATGAACTGCGGCATTCCGTTCTGTCACGCGGGCTGTCCGCTGGGCAACATCATCCCGGAGTTCAACGAGGCGGTGCACCGGCAGGACTGGGAGCAGGCCTACCAGATTCTGGCCGCCACCAACAACTTCCCCGAGTTTACCGGCCGCATCTGCCCCGCGCCCTGCGAGGCGGCCTGCGTGCTGAGCATCAACCGGGCGCCGGTGGCCATCGAGGAAATCGAGAAGCACATCATTGAGCTGGCCTTCGCCAAGGGCTACGTGCGGCCTACGTCACCGGTGCTGAAGTCGGACCGGGCGGTGGCGGTGGTGGGCTCGGGGCCGGCCGGACTGGCGGCGGCGGCCCAGCTGGTGCGGGCCGGGCACGCCGTCACGGTGTTTGAGCGCGACGAGCGGCCCGGCGGCTTGCTACGCTACGGCGTACCCGATTTCAAGCTAGAAAAGTGGGTAATTGACCGCCGCCTGGCCTTGCTCGAAGCCGACGGCGTGCAGTTCCGCTGCGGGGTGGAAATTGGCCGCGACCTGCCCGCTGCCGACCTGCTGCGCGACTTCGACGCGGTGGTGTTGGCCGGCGGCGCCCTGGCCCCGCGGGATTTGCCCATCGACGGCCGGGAGCTGCAGGGCATCCACCAGGCCATGCCCTACCTCACGCAGCACAACCGCCGCGTGGCCGGCCAGCCCATTGAGGGCGAGGAGCTGCACTTTGCCGGCGAAGACGTGGTGGTCATCGGCAGCGGCGACACGGGCTCCGACTGCGTGGGCACGGCCAACCGCCAGCAGGCCCGCTCGGTCACGCAGTTTGCCCAGATGAACGAGCCCGCCGCCGAGCGGCCCGCCCACACGCCCTGGCCGCTGGAGCCGGCCATTTTCCGCACGAGCACCTCGCACGAGGAAGGCTGCCAGCGCTACTGGGGCATCAAAACCAAGGCCTTCCTGGGCGACGCCGCCGGCCGGGTGCGCGCCCTGCTGGTATCCGACATCAGCTGGGAAACCGACGTGCTGGGCCGCCGCCTGGGCTTCCAGGAAATCGAGGGCTCGGCGCGCGAAATTCCGGCCCAGCGGGTGCTGCTGGCTCTGGGCTTCACCGGCCCCGAGCCGGGCGGCCTGCTCCAGCAACTCGGCGCGGCCCTGGATGAGCGCGGCAACGTGCGGGCCTCGGAGCAGGACTACCAGACCAGCGTGGCGAAGGTGTTCGTGGCCGGCGACATGCGCCGCGGGCAGTCGTTGGTGGTCTGGGCCATTTCGGAGGGCCGCGAAGCCGCCCGGCAGGTCGACCAGTTTCTGATGGGCAAAACGGCGCTGCCCAGCAAGCACGCGGTGGGTATGTGGGCTTGAGTCCGCGCTGGCTGGGCAAGGGGCGCCAGACTCGCCAGCCAATGTTTTTTGCGCGGTATTTCCCACAAATTCAGCATACCGCGCATGATTCGCCGTTGGGTTTGCGCGGTATTTCTTACTTCTCCAAAATACCGCGCAAACCCGGAGTGAGCGACTAACCCAGCACGGCGCTCAGGCAACGGCCGGCCCTTATTTCGAATCTAATTCGGCGGCACCGGGCTTCGGCTTTGGTGCCGCTTCGCATATAGTCGCATCTTTGGCCACCAATAGCTTTTTTGATGTCGTTTAGCCACCGGTTGTTTCTGCTCTTTCCGCTTGTCGCGCTGGCAGCCATGCCGGCCCGGGCCCAGACCCGGCCGGAGCCCCCTCCGGCCGCCCCGGCCCAGCAGGTAATGACGTTGCGCGTGACCCTGCCCACGGCCGTGGGCTACGCCATGCGGCTGCTCAGCAAGGACGACAACGCCGCCAAGCCCGCCGGCAAAACGGCCCCGCGCACCAGCAACCCGGTGCTGGTCTTTACGGTGCCGCTGCCGCAGCTGCTATCCGGCAAAAAGGCCGAGGCCCCGGCCGCTCCCAAGAACGACTAACTTCTCCGCCCCTGTCCGGCTGCCATGAACGTCAACACCTCCCTCGTCATTCCCATTGCCCTGAGCATGCTGGCCGTGCGCTGGCTGCGGCAGCTGTTGAACCTGCCCACCCGCTTGCCCCAGATCAACCGCCTGCTCGACTGGATCTGGGTACCCGGCGTGGCCCTGCTGGCCCTGTCGGTGGGCTGGGACTCCAGCCTGCTCGACGAGGTGTACCAGCTGTTCGTCTTCGGGGTGGTGCTCTACGTGCTGGTGCGCTGCCAGGACTACCGCCCGGCCCGCACCCTGGTGCTGGCGCTGGCGCCATTCGTAGCCTACTCGCTGATTGAGCTGCTGGTGGCGGCCTTCGGCAAAAGCCTGCTCAAGAGCTACGACGAGGTGTTCGAAACCTCCCAGGGCTTCACCATCATCTGGCTGGTGAGCTTCGTGCTCATTGCCCGCAACCAGAAAAAGCACCTGGAGCGGGAGCTGGCTGAGCGCGAAAAAGAAGCGGCCGAAAAACGCCGCATCGAGGCCGAAAACAGCCAACTGGAGCGCATGGTGGCCGAGCGCACCGCCACCCTCACCCAGCAGACCCAGGAGCTGCAGCACGCGCTTGACGAGCTCAAGACCACCCAGGACCAGCTGATTCAGAGCGAGAAAATGGCTTCGCTGGGCGAGCTGACCGCCGGCATTGCCCACGAAATCCAGAACCCGCTGAACTTCGTCACCAACTTCTCCGACGTGTCGGCTGAGCTGGTGCAGGAGCTGCTGGAAGAACAGCAGCGCCCCGAACGCGACCCGGACCTGGAAGCCGAGCTGCTCAGCGACCTGCGCCAGAACCTGGAGAAGATCCACCACCACGGGCAGCGGGCCGCCAGCATCGTGCGCGGCATGCTGGAGCACTCCCGCCAGAGCACCGGCGAACGGCAGCCCACCGACGTGAACAACCTCGCCGACGAGTACCTGCGCCTGGCCTACCACGGCCTGCGGGCCAAAAACAAGGCCTTCAACGCCACCATCACCACCTTCTTCGACCCGGCCGTGGGCAGCATCGACGCCGTGTCGCAGGATTTGGGGCGGGTGCTGCTGAACCTGTTTACCAACGCCTTTTACGCCGTGCAGAAGCGCCAGGAAGCCGACGGCGCCGGCTACGTGCCCACCGTGAGCGTGACCACCCACCGCAACCGCGCGGGCGAGGTGGAAATCCGGGTGAAGGACAACGGCACGGGCATTCCGGCCGACGTGCAGCAGAAAATCTTCCAGCCCTTCTTCACCACCAAGCCCACCGGCGAAGGCACCGGTCTGGGCCTGTCGCTGAGCTACGACATCGTCACCAAGGGCCACGGCGGCACCCTGGAAGTGGAGTCGACGGCCGGCGTCGGCACCGAGTTTATTATCACCTTGCCGGCCTAGCAGCCGTTCGCGCTCCAGCGAATTGCCCTAGCTTTGCTTACGATGAAAATATTAGTGGTCGACGACGAGCCGGATGTGCGCACGCTGTTTGAGCAGCGGTTTCGCCGCGAAATCCGCAGCGGGCAGTTCTCGTTTTCCTTCGCTTACTCCGGCGAAGAAGCCCTGGAGTACCTGCACGCGCACCCCTCCGAAGTAGTACTGATTCTCAGCGACATCAACATGCCCGGCATGAGCGGCTTGGAGCTGCTGCGCCACATCCGGGCCGAATACCCGGCCCCGCCGCCCCCGCAGGTGATGATGATTACGGCCTACGGCGACCAGGACAGCCACGACCAGGCCCTGCGCCTCGGCGCCGATGACTTCCTGACCAAGCCCGTCGACTTCGTCGCCCTTAAGGCCAAGCTGGCCGCCATGGAACCGCATGAAAACTAAGATTCTGGTCGTCGACGACGAGGCGGACCTGGAACTGCTCATCAAGCAGAAGTTCCGGCGCAAAATCCGCGAAAACGTCTACGAGTTCGTATTTGCCAGCAACGGCCAGCAGGCCCTCGACGCGCTGCGCCAGCACCCCGACACCGACATCATCCTCAGCGACATCAACATGCCGGTGATGGACGGGCTGACCCTGCTCAGCCGCCTGCAGGAGACGAACCCGGTGGTCAAGACGGTCATCGTGTCGGCTTACGGCGACATGCAGAACCTGCGCACGGCCATGAACCGCGGCGCCTTCGACTTCGTGACCAAGCCGGTGGACTTCGCCGACCTGGAAACCACCATGGACAAGACCGCCCAGCACGTACAGCAGCTGCGCGACACGCTGCGCGCCATCCAGGAAAACAACATCCTGAAGATGTACGTCGACGAGACGGTGCTCAACGTGATGGCCCGGCCCGAGTTCGAGCACACGCTCATGATCAGCGAGACGGTGCAGGCCAGCGTGGCCTTTATCGACATCTGCGGCTTCACCAGCCTCTCCGAAGTGCTGCCCGCCGCCGACATCGTGGGCATGCTCAATACGTACTTCGACCAGATGGTGAAGGAAATCATTGCCCAGGGCGGCCACGTCGACAAGTTTATGGGCGACGCGGTCATGGCCGTGTTCCGGGGCGAGTACCACCTCGACCGCGCCATCGACGCGGCTCTGGCGGTGCGCGCCACGGTGCAGGCCAACGAGTACACCCTGCCCGACGGCCAGCGCTACCAGCCGCAGGTGAGCATCGGCGTCAATACCGGCGAAATGGTGTCGGGCAACATCGGCTCGGCCTCACTCAAGCGCCTGGATTACACCGTCATCGGCGACACGGTGAACGTGAGCCAGCGCCTGCAGTCGGTGGCCCAGCCCGGCCAGATCATCATCACCGAATCGACCTACGAGCTGGTGAAGGAGTCGTTTCAGTGCCGCCCGCTGCACGAAGTGACGCTGAAGAACAAGGCCCAGCCCATCATGATTTACGAAGTGGTGGCGTAGGAGCGTTTTTCGTTGTTCGTTGTTCGTCCCCTGAACGTCATCCTGAGCAGAGCGAAGGACCTTCCTCACACCCTGCACCAACTACGAAGCGCAGCCGCCAACGCCCTTTTGTCCGGGCTTGGCGGCTGCGCTTCTGCATTACCGGAAAAGCGTCAGCACTTCGTAGGCAGCGGTGGTGCAGGGTGCGAGGAAGGTCCTTCGGCTGCGCCTCAGGATGACGGCTTTTACCTGTCGAACAACGAAAAACAAACAACGAACCCCTATCCCGCCGCTACCGACTTCTCGTTCTGGCGGCGCAGGCGCTGGCAGAGCACGCGCAGGATGTTGCGCAGCACTTCGGGGCGCTCCTCCATCACGTCATAGAAGTCGTCCTGATCGAGGCGGAAGGCCAGCACGGGGCCCTGGGTGAGGGCGGAAGCGGAGCGGGGCTCGGCGTCGAGCAGGGCCAGCTCGCCGAAAAAGTCGCCGGGGCCGAAGGTGGCCAGCTGCTGCGCCCCGGAGAAGATGCCCACCTCGCCTGTCTGCACGATGAAGAGCGAGGTGCCCAGGTCGCCCTTGGCAAAAATCTGCTCCCCGGCCGGGAAGCTGACTTCTTTCATGATGGGCACGATGCTGCTGAGCACGTTTTCGGGGGTGGCGGCGAAGAGGGCGGTGTGCTTGAGCAGGGCCACCCGCTCGGCGGCGGAAATGCGGGATTCGGGCGCAGAATGGCTCATGAGAACGGAATCGAGGGTGGGTTGATGGGTCCGCAGCTGTGCGTACAGCCCGGGCTCCTGCTGCTGCACGCGGCGGGCCAGGGCTTCGGCCGCCTCGCGCACCAGCGGGCTGGCGCTGCCCAGGCGGGCCCGCAGGGCGGCGGCGTCGGCCAGGGCGGCGGTGGGCTGCCACTGCCCGAGGGCCTGGGCAATGGTCCAGTCGGTGAAGGCCGCTTCGCCGCGGCGGGCTACGGTGGGCACGATGGCCGCCAATGGCTCGTCGTAGGTCAGCAGCTGCTCGAAGGTGCGCAGGCGCGCGGCGGCCGGGGCCACTTCCAGCAGGGTCTGCAGGGCCTGGTATACGGGCTGCGGAATGAGGTTGTCGAGGATTTCGAGGGCGTTGGCCTGCCGCTCGCGGGCGGCCTGGGCCACGCCGCGCTGGGCGTCGGCAATGAGCTGGGGCGGGTAGAGCTGCCCCAGCAGGCCGAACAGGCGCTGCTGCACCCGCGTCAGCTCGTACTCCAGGCTACTGGCCAGCGGCGCGGCCGGGTCCAGCTCGGCGAGGCCGCTGAGCAGGTGGCGGGCCAGCTGCAGCTCCTCCTGCACCAGGGCCTCGAACACCGGCGCGTCGGCGGCCTCGGGGGCAAAGCTGCGCAGGGCGCGCAGGGCGGCTTCGCGGCGGAAAAGGTTGGGCTGCCAGGCCAGGGCCACCAGGGCCTGGCGGCTGGCGGGCAGGGGCAGCCGGCCGCAGAGCAGGGCCACGCGGCGCACCAGCGCGTCGTCGGCGTCGGGGCTTTCCAGGGTGGCGGCCAGGGCCGGCACGGCGGCGGGGCCACGCTGCAGCAGGGCCTGGGTGGCGGCGGGCCGGGTGGCTTTGTCGCGCAGGGCCTCGATGAGCTGAGCCGGTTCGACCGGCGCAAAATCGTCCGGGTTGAAATCAGCGGCGGCACTGCCGCCCGCGTCGGCGGTATCGGCCCAGCGCAGGCTGGCGGCGGTGTCGGCGGTGCTAGAGAAGCGGCGGCTCAGGGCGTGCTGCAGCTCGGCGAGGTAGTGGTTGTGGGTGCGGAACAGGAAGTACCCGGCCATGAGCACGAAGCCGCTCATCCAGGCAAACGGCGCCCAGGCCGACACGTCGGGCAGGCGGTGCACCGCTAGCAGCAGCAGGCCGCCCAGGCCCAGGCCCAGCGGCTCATACACTCCCTTGGCCAGGGTGTGGGCCTGCAGGCGCTCGGGCGGCGAAAGGGGCTGAAACAGGGTCAGAAACAGCGGGTCGAACAGGGCACGGCGCAGCACTTCCAGGATCAGAAACAGCCCGCAGAAGTACAGCAGCAGGGTTTCGTCGTCGGCCTGCACGTACCACAGGCCGCCGGCCAGCACCATGCCCGCGGCCATGATGATGGGCAGCGCCATGAGGGTGCGGCGCACGCCCACCTGGTCGGTGGTGGCACGCGAGAGCAGCAGCTTGAAGCCCAGCGCCAGCAGGTAGGTGACGACGAGCACCGAGCCCACGTAGCGCATCACCGTGGCCTGGTCGTGGAATTTGTGCTTGACGTTGACGAAAAACGAGTACTCGATGCCGGTGGTGACGGCCGCCACGGCCAGCATGCTCAGGCACATCGTCAGCACCAGGCGGCTGCTGCCGAACCAGCGCTGCAGGGCCGGCGCTACGGCCTGCTGCCGGGCACCGCGGGCGGCGGCGCGCACTTCCACGGCGTGGCCCCGGCCGGTGGCCCGCAGCACCAGCAGGGCGCCCAGGTAGGCCCCGAAAGCGGTGAGCAGCAGCCAGAGCAGCTCGGAGTGGTGGTGGATGAGGATGGCCAGCACCGCGCCCAGGGCCTTGGCCGGCATGTCGCCCGAGCTGATGACGCTGAAGAGGCGCCGGCCCTGGCGCACGTCGAACACCACCGCCGACACGCCCCAGAACTCCAGGTTGGTGAGCAGGTAAATCACGCGGTAGCCCGTCATGATGGCCACCGCCGCGGCCACCGAGTGGCCCCAGGTAACCAAGGCGGCCAGCACCCCGGTCAGGGCCAGGGTGGCCAGCAGTACCCGCACGGCCACCCGCTGCAGGCCGAGGTGGTGCTCGTAGCGGGCGTAGATTTTGCCAGCCCCGATCATGGCGGCGGCGGCGGCCATGTAGGCCAGCGGCAGGTTACGCTCGGGGTTGTTTTCGAGCAGGATAACGTTAGCCGACACGTACACCAGGATGGTGCCGATGCCGAGCAGGAAGTTGTGCAGGAAGAACAGGCCCACCGTGCGCCCTTCGTCGGCGCGAATGCCCAGCAACTGGCGCCAGCGTGCGAGTAGTGTCATTCCGGATAGCTGAATCTGGCGGAGCCCGGGGCCCCATGAAAGCTGCAAGATAGCGCCCGAAGCGGCCCGGCGCGGATTTTTCCGGTAATTACGCGCCCTTAACCCCTCGCCTCCCCCGATGGATTGCCTGCGCGCCGAAACCTACGTGCTCGACCTGCTGCACCAGCTGCCCCCCGACCTGCGCTACCACGGCCGGCACCATACCCTCGACGTGGTAGCGGCTGCCCAGGCCCTGGCCGCCGCCGAGGGCATCACCGACCCCGAGCAGCTAACCCTGCTGCGCACCGCCGCCCACTACCACGACGCGGGCTTCCTCTCGACTTACCGCGGCCACGAAGCCGCCGGCTGCGCTCTGGCCCGCACGGTTCTGCCCGGGTTCGGCTACTCCGCGGCGCAGATCGAGCTGATCTGCCGGCTTATCATGGCCACCGAAATGCCCCAGGCGCCCGGCCCCGAGCCGCTGGCCCGCATCCTCTGCGACGCCGACCTGGACTACCTCGGCCGCCCCGACTACTGGCCCATCAGCCAGACCCTGCGCACCGAGCTGGCCAGCCACGGTCAGCCCTACGACGCGGCGGCCTGGCTGCGGCTGCAGCAGGAGTTCTTAACCACCCACCGCTACTGGACGCGCACCGCCGCCACGCAGCGCGAGCCGCAGAAGCAGGCTCGGCTGGCCGAAGTGCGGGCGGAACTGGCGCAGCTGACCGCGCCCTGAAGTCCTGCGCAGCAGCGCCCGTCGCCAGTCGGCCCGCCGACGCCGTACACGGTGGCTGTACCCTTTTCGCGCTGACTTATGTGGTGGATGTACGCTCTGCTTTCCGCTTTCTTCGCCGCCCTCACGGCCGTGCTGGCCAAAATCGGCATCAAGGGCGTCGACTCCAACCTGGCCACGGCCGTGCGCACGGCCGTCATTCTGGTGCTGGCCTGGGGCATCGTGTATTTCCGCGGCGGGCTGGAGCAGGTGCACACGCTCACGCGCCAGAACCTGCTGTTTCTGGGCCTCTCGGGCCTGGCTACCGGGCTGTCGTGGCTGTTCTATTTCCGGGCCTTGCAGCTGGGCAAGGTGTCGCAGGTAGCGCCCGTCGACAAGCTGAGCGTGGCCCTGGCCATTGTTTTGTCGGTGGTGTTTCTGGGCGAGCGGCTGAGTTGGCAGACGGGCCTGGGCGCGGGGCTCATCATCACGGGCACCCTGGTGCTGATCTGGGGCTAAGAGGGTGTTTGGATTTCCATAAAAAGGATTCTTGAGCGTCAAGCAGAGCCCCGCGACGCATGACCAAGTTCTAAAATCCCCGACACACTCTTAGCCGGTAGTCGGGGCTGCTTTCTTTCGGCCTCTCACCGGCTCAGCGCGCCACGGCGGCCAGCTCGGCTTCGTCGATGAGCACCACACCGGGGCTGATGCCGGCCTGGTAGGTGACCAGGGCCCCGTCGCGGCGCTGCTGGTAGGCGGCGGCCACGTGGCGCACGAAGGTATCGGCGGCGGCGGCGGGCAGCAGGTTCAGGGTGCAGCTGCTCAGGCCGCCGAGCATGCAGGCGCCCAGGGTGCCGGGGTAGTCCTGGGCAATGAGCACCAGCTCGTCCAGCTCGGGGCAGCTCACGGCGTAGTCGTTGCGCAGGCCGGCGTGGGCGGCGTACATCTGCTGGCCTAGGGCGCGCACGTTGCCGGCCTGCAGGTGCATGGCGGCCAGCTCCACGCGCTGGTTTTCGGCCAGCACGAAGGCGCAGCGCCGGTACACCGACTCCCCCATTTCCTGGCGGTAGCGGTGCAGCTGCATGGGCGTCACCTCGCGCAGGCTGCGCAGCTCGGGGTAGTGGCGGCGCAGCACGGCCAGGCCGCGGGCGCATTCCTCGTGGCGCACGGCGTAGCCCGCGCTAGCCCGGCTGCGCGAGATGCCCGCGTCGCAGAGCACGAAGCGGTACTGCGCGGCGTCGAAGGGCAGCAGCTCCACTTCTAGCGTGCGGCAGTCGAGGCGGGGCAGGTGGCCGGGGCTGCCGCACAGCGCGGCCACATAGTCGATGAGGCCGGCGGGGTGGTCGGCTTCGAGGTACTCGGCGCGCTGGGCCAGGCGGGCCAGGGCCAGGCCGTCGAGGCGGGCGTCGAGCAGCTGGTTGAGGGCAAAGGCCAGGCCGCTGGCCACGGCGGCGGCCGGCGAGAGGCCCGCCCCCACCGGAATGTTGCCGCCAAACATGCAGTCGAAGCCCGGCAGCGCGTAGCCCAGCTGCTGAAAGCCGGCGGCCACGCCCAGCAGCCGGTACATCCACGACTTGGCGCCGGGCGGGCCGGTGGCGGCCAGCGGGGCTTCCACCATCACGTCGGAATCGTAGGAATAGAGGCGCACCCGGCCGGTGTGGTTCAGGGCCACGGCCACCACGGCTTCGCGGTCGAGGGCGGCGGGCAGCACCCACCCCTGGTAGTGCTCCAGGTGCTTGCCGAGCAGGGTGACGCGGGCCGGGGCGCGCACCACCACGGGCGCAGCCCCGAAGTGCAGTTGAAAATCGGCCGCGAGGTCGGCGGCCAACGAAGAGGCACCCATAAGAAGTCGGAGACGAAGCCGGCGCGGGCAACACGCAAGGCGCGGCTGCTCAGCGGGCGGAAGGGGTTGAAAGCCGAAACAGGGACGGTAACAACCTTCGGGGGTGGGCTCGGACGAAGGGGCGCGGGGGAAGGCCTGGCCGGGCCCTGCTGGCACCGGGCTAGTCTCTTCTGGGGAAAAATAACAAGAAAATCAGTAGCCGACGATATAGTCGACCCAGCATAACGGCCGAAAGCCGATGATTTTTGCAATCAGCCGCGCCGCAACCGGCTGGCAGCTAGCGGCTCGGTGGCGCAGTAAAAATTGTCGGCGCAACGCCTAGCGCAGCGCATTTCGACCGTTACTCTCCCGGTTGGGCCGGGTACGGCTGTTCCGCCATCGGGTACCGCATCAGATTGGCGGAAGAAGGATAATGCGGCTTTTCCGGCGCGTCTTATAGGACAACCGCTTACTTTTTTGGGCCGGGAATATGCTCCCCTGCTCGCAGATTTCGCTGCACGCTGCTGACCTGTCTTTTCGTAAACCGCCCCTGCGGACTAACCGCATAAGCGGTGACGACCGAATCCAGCACGTTTGGCTCGCTTTCCGAATCCGAAGCGTTTTCTTCGAGCACCGTCGCGAGTAGCTCCCCGTGGCTTGCCAGGCGCATCGATGCCTCCGCGTGCCATTGCCCATCCATGCCACGGCCCGCTACTCGCATCGAGTCCAGCACCGCCGAGCCATCCGACGACGTAGTCAGGTACACCAAATCCTCGCAACAGTCTTCGTGACGCCACAGCACCGGCACCAGCGTGTAACCTTGGCAGCGCAGCGTATCCAGCACCAACAGATCCGTGTACTGGCTGTAGTCTTTGAAAAAGCTCGGTAAACCCGGGTTCTGGCGCATCATCTGCTGCACGTCGTCAGTGCTCAGCCGCTTGTGCGTTTTCGCAATTGTGGCCAGATCGTACACCGGCAGCGCACAGGCAGCAGGGGTGGTCACGGGCGCAGGTGCCGCCGAGAGAGGAGCAGCAGGCTCTGCTGGTTTTTCTTCCGGAGCTGAGGTGCAATTCCCCAAAAGCGAAGCCACCACCAATACGAGAGAGGAGTTATAGTTTTTTTGCCGAAGCATGAGAGAAACAAATGCGTGAAGACTGCGGAGGTCAGCAGCGGCCCATAAGCTACAGCCAAAACCGACCCGCCCCTACAGCGCCTTGGTAAACGCCACCTTAATCTTCACCTGGAAGTCGCCGATGACTTTGAAGATTTCCTTCAGGGTCACCTGCTCCACCTGGGTCAGCGTCTTGGGGTCGAGGTAGTTGGTGGCGGCGCGGCGGTCCGAAATGAGCTGGCGGGCCTGCTTCTTGAGGCGCATGCCCATCAGGTAGTAGTAGGCCTGCAGCAGCTCCTCGTACTCGCGCTCCTTGAACACACCCAGCTCGCGCAGGCGGGCCAGCCGCTCGCCGGTGTTGGTGCCGGGCACCTGCCGCTGCAGGGCGTACACGCGCACCAGGTCCACGATGGGCGTCATGGCTTTCTTCAGGTCAAACACCTGCTGGCCTTCCTGGGCGAAAGTGCGGAAGCCGCGGAAAAAGGTCAGCGGGGGCTCGTACTGCAGGGCGTTTTTGGCCAGGAAAAACAGGAAGCGCTCCGATTTGCCGGCCTGCAGCTCGTCGCGCACGAAGGCCTGCAGCTCCTGCACCAGCGCGGCGTCGCCGTAGAGGTGGCGGCAGTCGAAAAAGGTGGCGAACTGCATCACCGTTTCGGGCACCGACTCGCGAATCCACGCCTGGTAGTTGCGCTTCCAGTGCGAGAGGGAGTGCGTCCACTTGGGGTTCTTGGCCATGAAGCCGCCCGTGCAGTAGTGCAGCCCGATGTGGTTCAGCTCGTCCGACACGGCCTCGGCGAAGCGCAGGAAGTAGGCGCGCACCAGCTCGCGCTGCTCATTGGCCTTGTCCTCGTAAATGATGGCGTTGTCCTGGTCGGTGACGAGCGTCTGCTCCTGCCGGCCCTCGCTGCCGAGCACCATGAAGGCGAAGCGCGCCGGGGCCGGGCCGTGGGCCTCCAGCACGTGCTCGATGACCTTGAGGGCAATGGTATCGGCCACGGTGCTGATGACCTGGTTGACGATTTCGGGGCGCACGCCGCGGGTCAGCAGCTGGTTCACCATGTCGGGCACCATGTCCCAGCGGCGCTTCAGCTCCCGGGTGCTCTGGGCCAGCTTCACGGCCTGGATGAACATAAACGGCGACTGCGCCAGGTCCGACAGCAACTTGTTGCGGCTCAGAAAACCCACATAGCGGCCCTCGCGCTCCACCAGCAGGTAGCGCGTCTTGGTCTGAAACATGAGCAGGATGGCCTCGTGCACGTAGGCCGCGCTCGGGATGGAAACCAGCGGGGTGGCCGCCACCTCCCCTACCGGCCGCGTGGCGTCGAGGCACTTGGCCACCACCGCGTCGCGCAGGGTAATGTCGGTGCAGTAACCGACGAGGTTGTCGCCGCTCTCGTCGGTCACGAACAGGCAGCTGACCTTGGCCGTGCCCATGCGCCGGGCCACCTGGAAAATGGGCGTGCTGGCCGGCGCCGCCACGATGGGCCGCACTTCCAGCGAGTCGATGCGGCGCGAGAACAGCTGGTCGGCGACGAGGAAATTCTCTTCGGGCGGCGAGGCGGGCTTGACGAAGTGCGCGTACTCGTCGTCGAGCATGCGCTGGCCGAAGCGGTGGGTGAAATACTGAAAAAACGGCTCGTAGGCCAGGCACAGGGCCCGAAAGTCGCGGCGCGGTAGTTGCAGCACCCGGGTGCCGGCGCGGGCCACCACGGTGCGCAGGCTGCGCTTTTTGTTGAGCAAGATGGACATGCCCCCGTAGCAGGTGCCCGCGCCGTAGACCTCGGGCAGGCGCTGGCGCTGCTCGCTGTCGAGGAAAAACGTGTCGTAGGCGCCCTCTACCACGATGTCGAGGTGGCGCAGCTTGGTCGCGTCCTGCTGGTAGAGCAGGGTTTTCTGGGGGTACTTCACTTCCTCCAGCAGCTCCACCACGCCGGCCAGCACCTCGTCGGGCAGGAAGGCAAAGGGCTCCACGGTGCGCAGAAAGGCTAAACGAGTGTCCATAGCAGGGCAAGTAAGAGCAGAACGAGAAGCAAGGCGCCGCCCACGAGCAACAAGGAGCGGGGTGGCCACACGGCGGCGGGCCGGCCGGTGGGCGGCTGCAGCGGCGGCTGCCCGCTCAATACGTCGGGCGGGATGCGGCCGAGGCGCCGCAGCTCGAAAAAGCAGCGGGCGGTGGCGGCGGCGTCTTCACGGGCGTCGTGCAGGCGGGGCAGGGCCTGGCCCAGCAGCAGCTCGTGCAGCTCGGCCAGGCGGCGGTAGCGGCGGTGGGTGCCGTCGTCGGGGCGGCCGCTGACTTTCATGGTGCAAAACTGCGGCAGGGCCGGCAGCGGGTTGGGCAGCCCGGCGCGGTGCAGCGCGGCCCCGATGACGTGAAAATCGAGCTGCAGAAAGTAGCCGATGACGCGCGGCTGGTACTGCGCCAGGTCAGCCAGCAGGCGCTGCAGCACCGGGCCGGGAGGCTGGCCGTGCTGGTGCAAAAACGCCGGGGTGATGCCGTGCACGGCCACCGCGGCGGCCGGCATGGAGCCCGCGGGAATCTGCAGGAAGTGGTTTTCCTCCTTCACCAGCTCACCCGCGGCGGTGTAGATCTGCCAGGCCAGCTGGGCCACGTGGGGCCACTGGCCCGAGGCGTAGGGCTGGTCCCAGCGGCGCGGCAGGCCGGTGGTTTCGGTGTCGACAAAAAGCAGGTACTGGGTCAAGCCGGGGGCGGAAAAGCGGGTAGCCGGCCGCAATGATAGCGGCTGCGCCCGGAACCGGCACCGCTCCCAGCCGCCCCGGCGCTACCTTTGCCCGCCGCGCAACCCACCGGGTTGCCGGCCAGTACCTATCGACTTCACTTCCAGTTTGCCGCCATGCCCACGTTCCGCCAGAAACTCCTGAAGCTGCTCTACCCCCTGATCATGCGCCTGAGCAAGTCCAGCAGCCGCGGCAAGGTGCTGGAAAACAAGCAGCGCGCCGCCGCCCCGGCCTCGTTCTACGACCTGGCCGGCACGCTCAACTCGGGCCAGCCCCTGCCCTTCCGCGACCTGAAAGGCAAGCAGGTGCTGCTGGTCAACACGGCCTCCAACTGCGGCTTTACCGGGCAATACGAGGAGCTGCAGCAGCTGCAGGAGCAGTACGGCGAACAGCTGGTGGTGCTGGGGTTTCCGGCCAACGACTTTGCCGAGCAGGAAAAAGCCGACGACCACGCCATCAGCCAGTTCTGCCAGGTGAACTTCGGCGTGTCGTTTCCCTTGATGAAGAAGAGCGTGGTGGTGAAGCAGCCCCAGCAGAACGCCGTGTACCAGTGGCTCAGCGACGCCCGCCGCAACGGCTGGAACGAGCAGGCCCCCGACTGGAACTTTGCCAAGTACCTCGTCGGCCCCGACGGCCGGCTGACGCACTACTTCGGCCCGGCCGTGTCGCCGCTGAGCCCGGAAGTGACCAGCCAGCTCGGTTCCCGCTAACCTCCGCCGATTCTACCAACGCAACAAGGCCCGCCGACGCAATGTCGGCGGGCCTTGTTCTTTCTGCCACCCGACCGGCACCCCGCTTCGGGCGGAGCCAGCGTCGGGCCTGGCATCGATTCGGGGATTAGTCGGCGTCTTCGCCCCCGTCGGCGGGGCTGCGCTGGGTGCCGGGGCGGTGGCCGCTGCCGTAGCGCGGGTCGTCGGCCTTCCAGGCGGCGCGCTGCTCGTCGTTGTCGGCGTTTTGGGCGGCGGCTACGGCGTCGGGGTTCTGGTTTTGCTCCACGTGGCCGGGCTGCTCGCGGGGGTCGGCCTGGCGGCTTTCGGCGCTGTAGTCTTCGGTGCCGGGCGCGTTGGGCTTGCGGAATTCGCTGAATTCGTCGGGGTTATCGTTGGCGCCGCTGTTGCTGGCGTGGGGGCGCTTCGGCTCCTCGTTGGGCGAGGAAGGCTGCGCGTGGTCGGGCGTGGTAGCCATGCTGCTGGGTAGAAAATGATGGAACGGATTCCGCGCTGGCGGCACCTGTCGGCACGCGCCGCCAGCCGGCTTGTGCTTCCTCATACGGCACAGGACCGGGCTTGGCTGCCGGTTTGCCCGCGGCAGTAGCCTCCGTCTTGCGTTTTGGCCACCCCGAATACTGACAAGCAGGAACTTACAATTACGGTGCGCCGGGCGCGGCTGGCGGCCCCGGCCAAACCGCTGCGAACCGACCGGGCCAACCCGCGGTGGCGGGAACTGGCGGCTTCGTACCGCCAAGCCATTAAATACGCAATTCCCCTCGCCCTAAGCCAGCACAAGTATCGTGCTCGGCCATGATTAATGTCATCCTTTTTGTCCGCCGGGCCCGGTATACTTGTTACCAGTCGCCGGCCGCTCCCACCAGCGTTTAACCCGCTCACGTTCTGCCTGCTATGAATGCCTTCCCACACCTCTCCCGACCGGTAGCCCCCGCCTGCCTGCCCTACCGCGCCGCCGGCCCGTCGCCCGCCATTGCGCCCGCTCCCACGACCTGGCAGCCGGAGCAGGCGGGCATTCTTTCGCCCGAGCTGTACGGGCTCGACGTGAGCCTGGAGTTTCTCGGCGCGGCCCAGACGGTGACGGGCTCCAAGTACGTGCTCACGCTCAGCCGCGGCCCGCACCAGCAGCGCCTGCTGGTCGACTGCGGCCTGTTTCAGGGCCTGAAGGAGCTGCGCCACCGCAACTGGGACGCGCTGCCCATAGACGTAGCTGCGCTCGATGCCGTGGTGCTCACCCACGCCCACATCGACCACAGCGGCTACCTGCCCAAGCTGGTGAAAGACGGCTTCCAGGGCCCGATTTTCTGCACCGAAGCCACGGCCGAGCTGCTGCGCATCCTGCTGCTCGATTCGGCCAGGCTGCAGGAGGAAGAAGCCGCTTACGCCAACGCGGAGGGCTTCTCCAAGCACCACCCGGCCCGGCCGCTCTACACCGTGGCCGACGCCGAGCAGGTGCTGCCGCTGTTGCGCCCCGCGCCCTACGGCGTGCCGGTGCTGGTAGCCGAGCACGTGCAGGTCACCTTCCACGACGCGGGCCACATCCTGGGCTCGGCCATCGTGGAACTGCAGGTGGAAGGCGCCCGGCAAACCAAGAAGCTGGTGTTTTCCGGCGACCTGGGCCGCTACGACAACCCGGTGCTCTTCGACCCGACGCCCATCCGCGAGGCCGACGTGCTGCTGGTCGAGTCGACCTACGGCGACCGGAACACGCGCACTGCCGACCCGGCCGCCGCCCTGGCCGCTGTGGTGAACGAGGCACTGGGCCGCGGCGGGGTGCTGCTCATTGCCGCCTTCGCCGTGGGCCGCACCCAAACGCTGCTCTACCACCTGCGCGAGCTGCGCCGCCAGGGCCGCGTGCCCGCCGTGCCGGTCTACGTCGACAGCCCGATGGGCATCCGGGTCACCCACCTGTTCGGCAACCACCCGACGGCCCACCGCCTGGGCCACGACAACCCGTTTCACTTCGACGGGCTCACCTTCGTCACCGATCAGGAGCAGTCCAAGGCGCTGAACCGCCTGACCGGGCCGGCCATCATCATTTCGGCCAGCGGCATGTGCACCGGTGGGCGCATCGTGCACCACCTGCACCACCGCCTGCCCCGCCCCCAGGATACGGTGCTGCTGGTGGGCTACCAGGCCGAGGGCACCCGCGGCCGCCGCCTGCAGGACGGCGAGCGGGAAATCAAGATGTTCGGCGACTGGGTGCCGGTGCGCTGCCACGTGGCCGAGCTCGACGGCTTTTCGGCCCACGCCGACCGGGGCGAATTGCTGCGCTGGCTGCACGGCTTTCAGCAGGCGCCCAAGCGCACGTTCGTGGTGCACGGCGAGCCGGCCGCCGCCGCCAGCCTGGCCCAAACCCTGCGCCTGGAGCGGGGCTGGGCCAACGTGACCGTGCCCGAATACGGCGAGTCCGACGTGCTGTTTACCGGGCTATAGCGGCTGCGGCCTGGCCGGCGCCAAACCTGCTGTCATTGTTTAAGCAAAACCATTCAAGCAGCTCATTCAAAACGTATTACATCCCAACCAACTAATTTTTCTTTCCCCCATGCACGTCACCGTTTTCAGTGCCCATGCCTACGAGCAGCCCCACCTCACCGCCGCGGCGGGCGGGCGGCATGAGCTGCGCTTCGTGGAAACTCCGCTTTCCCTCGATACCGCGGCCCAGGCCGCCGGCAGCCAAGCCGTGGCCCTCTTCACCAGCGACGATGCCTCGGCCCCGGTGCTGGCGCGCCTGGCCGAGCTGGGCGTACGCTACGTGGCCGTGCGCGCCGCCGGCCACGACCAGGTAGACCTGCCCGCCGCCGCCCGCCTGGGCCTGCGCGTGGCCAACGTGCCCGCCTACTCGCCCTATGCCGTGGCCGAGCACGCGGTGGCCCTGATGCTGGCCCTGAACCGCCGCCTGCGCCAGGCCGACCAGCAGCTGCGCCGCCACGACTACCGCCTCGACGGGCTGGAGGGCTTCGACCTGCACGGCAAAACCGTCGGCCTCATCGGCTGCGGGCGCATCGGCGGGGTGCTGGCCGATATCCTGCGCGGCTTCGGCTGCCGCCTGCTTGGCTATGACGTGCAGCCCGACCCGGCGCTGAGCCAGCGCACCGGCCTGCGCTACGTGTCGCTGCCCGAGCTGTGCGCGGCGGCCGACATCGTGTCGGTACACGCCCCGCTGACGGCCGAAACCCGCCACCTGATCGATGCCGACCTACTGGCCCAGCTCAAGCCCGGGGCCATGCTCATCAACACCGGGCGCGGGGCCGTGCTCGACACGGCCGCCGCTCTGGCCGCCCTGCAGTCGGGCCGGCTCGGCTACCTGGGCCTCGATGTGTACGAGCATGAGCGCGGCCTCTTCTTCGAGGACCACCGCCAGGACGCCACCCACGATGCGCTGCTCGACGAGCTGCTGCAACAGCCCAACGTGCTGGTGACCGGCCACCAGGCCTTTCTCACCCGGGAGGCGCTGAGCAATATTGCCACGACCACCGTCGAAAACCTCGATGCCTGGGCGCAGGGCCACCCCGCCGCCCACGAATTGCAGCCCGCCCCGGCGGTGCTGCAGCCAGTCTGCTCGCCGTGAAAACCTCCGATTCCCTGCTCAGCCACCTGACGCGCCCGGCCCTGTACGCCGCCGGGCTGCTGCTGATCGGCTGGTGGCTGGCGGCGCCGCGGCCTGACGGACTCGTCGCGGTGCCGTTGGCCGTTTCACCTGGGCTGCCTGTGCGGGCCGTGGCGGTCGACGCCGTGCTGCCGGGCGAAACGCCGGTAGCGCACTGGCTGCGGGTGCTGCTCGACACCGTGCCGACCACCGGCCGGCCGCGCCTGCAGAGCGAGGCGGCCGTGCGGATGCTGTACGGGCCGGCGCCGGCGCCCGTCTGGACGCACGCCGACGGCACCCTCACGCCCTCGGCTGAGGGCCTGCTGACCCTGCTGGAGCAGGCACCGGCCTATGGGCTGCAGCCGGCGTACTATGGAATGCCGCGCCTGCAGGCCCTGCGCGACTCCCTGGCCGGCCCCGCGGATGCGCAGCTGCCGGCGCGGCAGGCCCGCTTCGAGGTGTACCTGAGCGACGCCGCCCTCAGCTTCATGCGCGACCTGCACCGCGGCCGCCTACGTCCCGCCACGCCCTCGCCCGCGGAGCGCGCCAGCGGCACCACGTTCAGCCCCGCCGACACCCTGCGCCAAGCCCTGGCCGACGCCGACGTGCGGGCGGCGGTGCTCCGTTGCCAGCCCCGGCACCGCGAGTACCGCCGGCTGCAGGCGGCGCTGGCCCGGTGGCTGCGCCAGCCCGTGCCGGCCGATTCGGCGGCCCGCTGGCAGGCCCGCTACGAGCAGGTAGCCCTGAACCTGGAACGCTGGCGCTGGCGGGCCCTGCCCGAATCGGAGTACGTGCTCGTGAACCTGCCCGCCTACGAGCTGCTGGTGGTGCGCGGCGACACCGTGCGGCAGCAGCACCGCGTGATAGTGGGCAAGCCCCGGACGCCCTCGCCCACGCTCAGCAGCCACATCCTGTACTTCACCCTGGCCCCCGACTGGTACGTGCCGCGCTCCATCGCCACCAAGGAGCTGCTGCCGCGCGTGAAGGCCGACCCCGGCTACTTGGCCCGCAACCACTACGCGCTCTACGACAGCCGGGGCCGGCCCCTCGACCCGTGGCAGGTGGCCTGGTCGGGGGTGACGTCCGGGAATTTCAGCTACATCATCCGCCAGACGGCGGGCTGCGACAACGCTCTGGGCAACATCGTCTTCCGCTTCCCGAACCCCTACTCCGTGTACCTGCACGATACGCCCGTGCGCCAGCTCTTCGAGCAGCCGCAGCGGGCCCTGAGCCACGGCTGCATGCGGGTGGCCGAGCCCATGCGCCTAGCCGCCTACCTGCTGCGCCGCGAGGGCCAGTCCGCGCAGCTGCCCGACGAAGCCACCTGCGCCCGGGATGCCCGCTCCCGGAACGTGTGGCTGCGCCGCCCCATGCCCCTGCACGTGTGCTACGCCACCTGCGCCGTGGAGCAGGGCCAGCTGCGCTTCTACCCCGACATCTACCAGCGCGACGCGCCCCTGCGCCGGGCCCTGGCCGCGGCCCTGCCCCAGCCCTAGCCCCGCTTTCGGCAATTTCCCGGCTGACAGAAATCATTGCCAATGCCCTCCGGTCGGGGCCACCTTGCCTGAGCAGATAGCCGGCCCCAGTGGCCGGGCTCTGTTCATCTCCACCCGTTCACTTAACCTGCTTTGGCCATGACGCTCAACCAGATTCAAAATGCGCCCACAATGCCACCGGCAGGCGAGCTGAAGTCCCTGTCGCTGATTGTGCTGACCAACTTCTTCCCGGCCGCGCACCGGGCCGTGCGCTACGCGGCCGAGCTGGCGGCGCCGCTGGGGGCCCAGCTCGTGTTGCTGCACGTGCGGGAGGTTTCGGTGCTCGATGGGGAGCTGCTCGACCAGCCCAGCCAGGAGCGCGACGGGGAGCTGCTGATGGCCGTGCAGGCCCTGGCCGACGAGGTGTACGTGCCCACCAGCATCGAGCTGGTGCCCGACCTGCAGCTGAGCACCGCCGCCGCCCTGCTGCACCGGTACACTCCGGCCGTGTTCGTGCTCGGCCAGGCCGCCGAGGTGGAGCAGGACGCGCCCGTCAGCCAGGCCGTGCTGGACGTGCTGCGCAGCGGCGAGTTTCCGCTGCTCATCGTGCCCGAAGCGTACCGGGGCCCCGCCGTGCCCACGCACGCGCTGGTGGCGGCCGATGGTGACCCGTTCCGGCTGGAGCACCCCGGCCCGGCCCTGCAGCTGCTCAAGCAGTTGGAGCCGCGCCTGACGGTGGCCACCGTGTCGGCGGCGGCGGAAGACGCGGTGTGCGCCACGGCCCTGCGGCAGGTGCACAGCGCCGGGCTGGCCGCCACCGCCTGCCACACCGACGTGGAAGCCATCCGACACCAGTCGCCGGTGGGCGGGCTGCTGCAGGCCGTGGCCCAAACCCCGGCCGACCTGCTCGTGCTCATTGCCCGCCGCCACAGCTTCCTGAGCGCGCTGTTTCACCGCAGCGTCACCAGCCGCCTGCTGCGCACCTGCCCCGTGCCCATGCTGCTGCTGCCCGCCGCCGACTAGCTTCCGCCGACCCCGCTTTTCCCTACTGCCATGGCCTTCACCTTCCTCGTTCTAGCCAGCTTTTACCCGCCCGAGCAGCGGGCCCTGCGCTACGCCGACGCCCTGGCCAGCGCCCAGGGCGGCCACCTGGTGCTGCTGCACGCCCACCGCGCCTCGCTCTACGACCCCTACATGTTTGCCGGCGAGGCCTGGCGCCGCCAGGAGCTGGCCCAGGATGCCGACGCGGCGGCCCTGCTGCGCGAGCTGGCCGGGCAGCTGCGGGCGCCCGCCACGGTGGAGCTGATGACCGACCTGCTGCCCACCATGCTCCCGGCCCTGACGCAGCGCTACGCCCCGGCCCTGTTCGTGCTGGGCCTGCCCGCCGCCGGCCCCGAAGCCGCCGGGCAGGTGAGCACGGCCGCCCTGGAGCTGCTGCGCGCCGCCCAGTTTCCGGTGCTGCTCGTACCCGAAGCCACCACGGCCGCCGACCTGCCCCAGCGCGTGCTCATCGCCGCCGACCGCGAAGCCTTCGGCCTGGCCCCCACCAGCGAAGCCGCCGCCGGGCTGCTCCAGACGCTGGGGGCCGATTTCACCGTCGCCTACGTGTCGGAGGTGGAGGATGACGCGGGGTGCGCGCGGGCCTTGCGGGCGGTGCAGGCCAGCGGGGTGCTGGCGCCCGAAACCACGGTGGAGCTGCGCGGCTGCCTGGCGCCCGATGCGGCCACCGGCCTGCTGGGCGCGGCCGAGGAAGTCGGCGCCGACCTGCTGGTGCTGCTGGCCCGCTCGCGCAGCTACCTCGGCGAGCTGTTTCACCGCAGTGTGACGGCCGCCGTGATTGAGCGCAGCACGCTGCCGGTGCTGCTGCTGCCGGTCGTGGAGGCCGATGCCGTGCCCCTGACGGCCGACCTGCAGCAGCAGGCGCAGGGGTAAGCAGCGGGGCACCGAATCGGGCCGCCACGGGGCTGATTTTGGCCGGCCGGCGGCATGATATACGTCACGTTTTCGGGTAACGTGCGTCATGGAACCGGGCTCAGCAAACGTGGATATTTACTTACTCCACAGCCTGTTGCCCCATGAACCATTTGCTCGACACGCTTTCCTTGCCGCCGCCCGCTGATGCGGAGCTGGCCGCCGCCGTCCACCGGCAATACTCCCTCAAGCCCGGCGTACACGACACCCGCATTCAGGTGGCCGTGGTGCGGGGCATCGTGCGCCTGACGGGCTTCACCGACAACCTCCTCTCGCTGGAACGCGCCGAGGAGCTGGCCCGGGCCGTCAACGGCGTGCGTGGCGTAGTCAACGAGCTACAGATGCGCACGGCCGACCTGGCCGACGAGCTGCTGCAGCAGCGGGCCGCCGCTTTGATTCTGGCCGAGTGCGGCCCCCACCCCAGCGTGCAGGTCACGGTGCAGCACGCCACCGCCACCCTCAGCGGCGTGGTCGATTCGTGGGTGGTGAAGCAGTGGCTGCTGCGCGTGGTGAAGCAGGTGGTGGGCATCTGGCACGTACAGGACCGCCTGGCCTGCACCGGCGCCCAGGGCATCAGCGACGCCGACCTCAGCCTGTACCTCGACGAGCAGCTCAGCTGGGACGCCTACCTGCGCGCCGACGGGGTGGACGTGCAGGTGCAGCGCGGCCGGGTACGCCTGCGCGGGGCCGTCGACTCGGACTGCACCCGCAGCCGGCTGGTAGCCACGGCCTGGGCCGCCGGCGCCACCGCCGTCGACGCCGGGCAGCTGGCCGTGGGCGTGTGGGCCCGGCCGCCCGCCGAGCCCCGCGCCCCGCGTCTGCGCGTGCCCGATAGCGCCAGCGAGCAGGCCATTCACGACGCCTGGCAGCTGGATGAGCGCCTGGGCACCGATCTGCCCGCCCTGCAGGTCGTCAACGGCGTGGCCACGCTCAACGGGGCTGTGAGCACCGTGCGGGCCCGCCGCGCCGCCGAGCAGGACGCCCGCAATGCCACCGGCATCTGGCACGTCAACAACCACTTGCGCGTGTGGCCGCGCCGCCTGCCCGACGACGCGGAGCTGCTACACACCCTGCAGCGGGCCCAGGCCCACGACGCCTACGTGCAGGCCCTGCCGGTGGAATGGGTGGTCGACCACGGCCGCGCCATCCTGCGCGGCACCGTGCCCGGCCACTTCGAAAAAGCCCGCCTGGAAGAGCTGGCCGCCGGCACGGCCGGGGTGCTCAGCGTCGTCAACGGGCTGCTGGTGCAGACGCACGCCAGCCTACCGCCCCGCCCGGCCGCGCCCTCCGATTATCCGCCGGCCCTGGTGGCCTGAGCGTTGCTTCGCCTTCGGGGCGCTGACCCTGCTCCCTCCTACCTGTTTCCCACCCTTTTTTCGCTTTTCGTCATGACTCAGAACATAGGTTCCTACGACCGGGTAATTCGCATGGCCCTGGCCGCGGCAATTGCCGCCGGCCTGCTGGTGCTCGGCAAGCAGTTCAGCGCCCCCGAACTGCTGGCCTGGCTGCTCATTCCCCTGTTTCTGCTGCTGACCGGCGCCATCGGCTACTGCCCGCTCTACGGCGTGCTGGGCCTCAGCACCCACCGCCCCTGGCAGCGCTGAAAACTTGAATTCAAGGCCCTGCCACGCGGGTTACCCAACCCGCGCTGTTGCCCTCCTCCTTCCCAACCCATCTCGCCATGCACCCCGCCTTTGTCGTTCTCACCGATTTTTCGCCCGCCGCCGAGCGGGCGCTGCGCTACACCACCCGGCTGGCCGAGCAGGTCGATGGCCGGCTGGTGCTGCTGCACGTGTACCAGGACCCGCTGCTGGAGCCCGAAGCCGCCATGGTGACCCTGCCCATGGTGCTGCAAAGCCGCAAGCAAATTCTGGCCGAACTGGCCGAGCGCGCCCGGCAGCAGGCCCTGCCCACCGAAACGCACCTCTCCATCGATACGCTCGGCGACGCTGTGACCGAGGTGGTAGCCCAGCACCACCCTCTGCTGCTGGCGCTCGGCCGCGAGCAGCACAGCACCATGATTGACCGCCTGCTGCGCCACCAGGCCGGCCCTATCCTGCAAACCGCCCGCTACCCCCTGCTGCTGGTGCCCGAATGCTGGTCCGCCGATGCCGCTCCGCGCCGCCTCGTGGTGGCCGCCGACGACCACGGCTTCTGGCTCACGCCCCAGTCCCTGGCCCTGGGCGAGCTGATTGCCCGCTGGCAGCCCAGCACCACCGTCGTGCACGTAGGTCCGGCCCACGGCCCCTCGCAGGCCGCGGTGGGCTTCGAGGCCGTGCGCCGCTGCGAGCTGTTCGGCCCGCTTTCCGACAACAGCCTCTACGAAGTGCGCGAGGAAGCCACCGCCACGGGCATTCTGCACGCCGCCGCCGAACTGCAGGCCGACATGCTGGTGGTGCTGGCCCGCCCGCACACGTTTCTGGACGGGCTATTTCACCGCAGCGTCACGGCCCAGCTGCTGCAGCACAGCCCCGTGCCCGTGCTGGTGCTGCCCACCATGCACTGACGCCGTCCGGGTTTGGCAGGTAGCCGCGGCTACCGCGCTTCTGGGGCCGGGGCAGCGGGCGGGGCCAGTGCCAGCAGCTTTTCCTCCAATTCCCGGGCGGCCTGGGCGCAAACGGCTTCGATCTTGGAAAACGCGGCCAGCAGCCCCATCATGGTTTCCTGGCTGGGGCCGGCGCCGCTGGCCAGCAGCTGCTCGGCCGTGCTCTGCATGGATTTGGTGATAAGCTCGAATTCCGGCGGCATGCCCACGGTGGCAAAGGTGGGAATCAGGGAATGCGCGGCGAGCTTCAGGCCCGGCCAGTCTTTTTCGGCCAGGGCCTTTTTTACGGCCTGCACCAGCTGCGGAATTTCCTGCAGATACAGGCCAAGCATTTCCGCCAGGCGCGCGTCGCTTTTGGTGATGCGCTTCAGGTAGTCCAGGTTGACGCAGCTCCGGGGCGGGGGCGGCCCCGCGGCGGCCGGGGCAGGCGCCGCGGGCTGAGCCGGGGCATCCTGCTTCAGAAACTTGACGATTTTGCGGTACAGCAGCCGGTCGTCAATCGGCTTGGTGATGTAGTCGTTCATGCCCACGGCCTGGCATTTGGCCACGTCCACCGACGTCACGTCGGCCGTGAGGGCAATGATGGGGACGCTCAGGCCCAGTTCCTGCCGGATGTAGGCCGTGGCCTCAAACCCGTTCATGACCGGCATCTGCAAGTCCATGAGCACCAGGTCGTAGGGGGCGGCGCGCAACATGTCCAGGGCCTGGCTTCCGTCGACGGCCACGTCCATGTGAAAGCCGAAGTCTTCCAGCAGGGTCTTCATCAGCAGCTGGTTCAGGGCAATGTCCTCCACCACCAGGATGCGCGCGTGCTGCAGCCCCGGTTCCTGCTCGACGGCCAGGGGCAGGTCGGCCTCGGGCAGGGCGGTGGTTTTGCCGAAGCGCAGCACGAAGCTGAAGGTCGAGCCCACGCCCACCCGGCTTTTCACGTCGACGGTGCCACCCTGCGCCTCCACCAGGTTCTTCACGATGGCCAGACCCAGGCCCGTGCCGCCGTAGAGGCGGGCAGTGCCGCTGCTGGCCTGCTGGAAGTCGTCGAACACGGCGCTCAGCTGGGCCTGCTCGATGCCGATGCCGGTATCGGTGACGGCAAACTCCAGGATAACGTGGTCCGCGTCCTGCACCAGCCGCCGCACGCCCACGGTGATGCTGCCCGCGCTGGTAAACTTGACGGCGTTGCTCACCAAATTGAGAATGATCTGGTGCAGGCGCACCGGGTCGCCTAGCAGCACCTCCGGGATGCGCGGGTCGTAATCGAGCACCAGGGCCAGGTTTTTTTCCTGGCACTTGGCTTCGAACAGGTGCACCATGGCCGCCACTGAGGCCGCCAGCCGGAACGGAATCTGCTCGAACGTCATCTTGCCCGCGTCCACCTTGGCCAGGTCCAGAATGTCGTTGATGAGCACAATGAGCGTGTCGCCGCTGAGCTTGATGGCCGTCAGGTATTCGCGCTGCTTGTCGGTCAGCTCGGTTTTCAGCACCACCTTCGTGAAGCCGATGATGGCGTTCATGGGCGTGCGGATTTCGTGGCTCATGTTGCTCAGAAACTGCTGCTTGGCCTTCACCGCGCTTTCGGCTTTGGCCTGGGCCTCTTCGGCCAGCACCGTGGCCCGCTCCGCCGCGAACCGGGCCTCGATCAGCTCGGAGGCAATGCGCTTCTGCTCGGTTACGTCGCGGGCCACCACCACCACGCCCAGCACCCGGCCTTCGTCGTTGCGGTACACCGACCCGTTGAAGAGCACGTCGGTGAGCTTGCCGCCCTGGTGGCGCAGGGTCAGGGGCGCGTCGGCCACGGTGCCCCGGGCAAACACCTCCTGGTACACCTCGCGCGCCATCTGCGGGTCGGTGAAATACGCGAAGAAATCGGAGCCGATCAGCCGGGCGCGGTCCAGGCCGGTGATGTTCACCGTAGCCTGGTTCATGTCCGTGATTTTGCCTTCCGGACTGATGGTAATCAGCGGGTCGCGGCTGGCCTCGATCAGGCCCCGGGCGTAGTTGGCCACGCGCAGCTCGGCCGCCCGCTTCACCTTTTCTTCGTTCTGGAAGGCCAGCTCCCGGTTGGCCACCACCAATTCGGCCGCCCGCTTCTCCTTTTCCTCGTTCTGGAAGGCCAGCTCCGCATTCGCGATGAGCAGCTCCTGGGCGCGTTTCTCCTTTTCCGCGTTCTGAAACGCCAGTTCCCGGTTGGCAATGCGGAGCTCCGCCGCGCGCTTCTCCTTCTCGTCGTTTTGAAACGCCAGTTCCTGGTTGGCCGCGCGCAATTCCTGGGCACGCTTCTCCTTCTCGTCGTTCTGAAACGCCAGCTCCTCGTTGGCCAGGAGCAGCTCATCGGCCCGCTTGGCCTTTTCCAGCTGCTGAAGCGCCAGCTCCTGGTTGGCCAGGCCCAGCGCCGTCGCCCAACTAGGTTCGGCCGCATCCCGCACCTGGTACACCGCGCCCGAGGCATTGCCGTCCTCGTCCTTGGTCGCCGCGCCGCTGACCAGCACTTGGGTCGGCGCCTGCCGGGCCGGGCGCAGCACGAGCGGCACGTCGCGGACCGCCCCCTGGGTTACGACTTCGTGGTGAAGCTCCCGCAGGGCCTCTGGCTCGGTAAACAAGCGGAAGAAATCGATTCCCGGCACGGCGTCGCGGGCCGCGCCCGTGAGCGTCAGCGCCGCCTCATTGCAGGCGACGATGCCGCCCTGCAGATCGACGGTAACCACCATATCCGGGCTGGCTTTCGGGCGGGCCGGATCATTCGTTTCGCTTTCCGTCATCGTGCAGGGGTTGCCCGCCGGGCCGGCAGGCGTTGACTTGTTTACCGGGAAATACCCCATGCGCCCGGGCATCCGCTGCAGGCGGACCCGCGAGTGGGCAAGGACGGCCAACGGGCCGTGCTTCAAAAAGGCCGGATCGGGTAAGCTCCAACCGCTAAGGCCCGGGTAAGATACCGCCTTTCGGGGGCCCGGGCCCGGCGCGCCGCTCACGGGCCCGGCCGCTGCGCCGAATCGGGCCGGCCAGCCCGGGTGCCGCGCGGAGCTGTTCTTCCCGCCTTACTCCCGGTGACGCGAAAAATAAACGGCAATCTGCCCCTGAGCCCGGGGCAGGAGCCGCTTCCCGGCAAAATAAAAAGCCCGTTTCTGGCGCAGAAACGGGCTTTTCAGCAGAGAGGATGGGATTCGAACCCACGATGACCTTTTGGGCCATACACACTTTCCAGGCGTGCTCCTTCGACCACTCGGACACCTCTCTAGGTTGCGGAAAGCTGCGCAAAGTAACGCGGCATTTCGCACATCTGCAAGCCGCTAGACGCGGATACCGGTGCCGGCGGCCGGGCCGAGCGAGATTTCGCCGCGTAAGTCGCTCATCAGCAGGCGGCGGGTGGTAGCGGCATCGTGGCCTAGGCCGAGCACGTACATGAGCTTGGTGATGGCCGCCTCGGTGGTAATGTCCTCGCCGCCGATGACGCCGAGGTCGGTGAGGTGGGCGCTGGTTTCGTAGCGGCCCTGGATGACGCGGCCCTCCTCGCACTGGCTCACGTTAAGCACGAACACGCCCCGCGCGGTGGCTTCGCGTAGGCACTCCAGAAACCACGGGCTGGTGGGCGCATTGCCCGAGCCGTAAGTTTCGAGCACGCAGCCGCGCAGGTCCTCGGCGCCGAGGATGCCGCGCACGGTGCGCTCGGTGATGCCGGGAAAGAGCTTGAGGATGACCACCCGGTCGTCGAGCTGCGGGTGCACGCGCAGGGGGCCGGCGGGCAGCAGGCGCACCAGGCTGTCATCGAATTCCAGCTCGATGCCGGCCCGGGCCAGCGGCGGGTAATTCTCGCTCTTGAAGGCCGAGTAGTGCTGGCTTTCCACCTTCTTGGCCCGGCAGCCGCGGATGAGCACGTCGTTGAAGAACACGCAGACTTCGGGCACGCGCACGGTGCCGGCCCGGGGGTGCCGGGCGGCGGCAATTTCCAGGGCCGTGACCAGGTTGCGCCGCGCATCGGTGCGGATGCGGCCCACCGGCACCTGCGCCCCGGTGAAGATGACGGGCTTGCCTAGGTTTTCCAGCAGATAGCTCAGCGCGGCGGCCGAATAGGCCATCGTATCGGTGCCGTGCAGCACCACGAAGCCGTCGTACTGCGCGTAGTGCTGCTGCAGGATGCCAGCCAGCATCAGCCACTCGGCGGGCGTCACGTTGCTTGAGTCGATGGGCTCGGGCAAGCTCAGCACCGACACCTGCATGCCCAGATGGCGCATTTCGGGTACCTGCTTGCGGATCTGGGTGAAATCCATTGGCACAAGCTCGCCGCGCTTGTTGACCGACATGCCCACCGTGCCGCCGGTGTACACCACCAGCACCGAGGCCGGCCGTTCCCCGGCCGCCGAGGCCGGCGCTTCAACGATTATTTGAGGCTCCAAAGGGGGGAAGAAAGGGAGAGTTTAGACTGGACAAAGGTGCCACATTTACCAGATACCCCCAGATACGCCGGCCGAGAAAAGCACGTCGGGGCCCTACCGGGCCGGCGTCAACTACCGCCGCTCCTCTCCCGCCCGCCCGGATTGACACCATGGCTTGACTTTTTCTCCCCCTTCAGCCCAGTGAAACGATGAATTAGAACGGGAGCCGGGGTATTTTGTACGACGTCGAAACAAATACAGAACAGTGTTCATTATATTTGCATCGTAAACACACCTCCCTCCGCCGTGGGCATTGCCGACCGAAAGCTGCGCGAAAAAACCGAACGCCGCCAGGCCATTCTGGACGCGGCTCTGCACCTGTTCACCCAGCAGGGGTTTGAGAAGGTGAGCATGCGCAACATTGCCGACACCATCGAGTACAGCCCGGCAACTATCTACCTCTATTTTAAGGACAAAAACGAGCTGCTACTGGCCCTGCAAACCCAGGGCTTTGAGCTGTTGGTGCGGGAGTTGGGCGTCATCACGTCCATCGAGCACCCGGCCGAGCAGCTGCGGGCCGTCGGGGAGCAGTTTCTGGGCTTTGCCTTCCGCCATCCGGAGCTGTTCGAATTGATGTTCATCATGAGCGGGCCGATGGTGGCTGCCCAGGCCTGCGCGGGCGCCAATGCCTGGCCCGGGGGTGGCTCGGCCTTCGCGCAGGTGGTCGGCATCGTGCAACGCGGCATTGATAAAGGGGTATTCCGGCCGCAGAACGCCGAAAGCGCGGCGCTGATGGTGTGGGCGCAGGTGCACGGCCTGGCCGCCCTGCACTTGCGGCAGCGGCTGGTGGTGCTGCCCGAGGAACGCCGGCTCCCCGCCATGCAGGAAGCCCTGACCTTGTTCTACGACCTTATCAGAAGGGCACTGTAACCCTATTTTTTTACCCTTATTCTAAACACTGTAATCTTTTTAACCACCAGTAACGAACGTCTCGGACAAGACCGGAGTTTCTGCTCACTTTCTTTTCCCTTTTGCCATGAAACAGATTCTGATTACCGGCGGCAGCGACGGAATCGGGCGGGCGGCCGCGCAGCTGCTGGCCGCCGAGAGGGCCGCCCTCACGCTGGTGGCCCGCGACCCCGCAAAGCTGCAGGCCGCGCTGGGCACCCTGGCCGGCAGCGGGCACCGCAGCCTGGTCGCCGACCTCTCGACGCCCGCGGGCATGAGCCTGGTGGCGAAGCACATCGACGAAAACCGCTACGATGCGTTCATCAACAATGCCGGGGCGGGCATCTACGGCCGCTTCGCCGACCTGCCCCTCGCCCAGCAGCTCGACCTCATGCACCTCAACATGGACGCGGTGGCCGTACTGGCCCACCACTACCTGCGGCAGGCCCGGCGCGGCGACGCCCTGGTGAATACCGCCTCGACGGTGGGGCTGACTTCGTTGCCCGGCACGGGCGTGTACACGGCCACCAAGGCCTTCGTAGGCATTCTGAGCGAGACGCTGTGGTGGGAAATGAAAGACCGGGGCGTCTACGTGATGAGCTTCAACCCCGGCGCCACCGGCAGCAGCTTCCACACGGCGGCCGGCGGCGGGAAAGACACCTTCTCTTCCATGCAAACGCCGGAAGCCGTGGCCCAGGAGCTGGTGCGGGCGCTTCGGCGGCGCAGCCGGCCCCGCGTGGTGTCCGGGTCCATGAACCGCCTGCTGGTGTTTTTCAGCCGGCTGCTGCCCCGTAAAAGTACCATCAACCTGATGGGCCGGTTCAGCCCCGCCACTGCCGGCTAAAGCGGCCCCCGTTTTCTATTCTTCCCCCTGCCCGATATGAAAGCCTTTCTGGTAACCCGCTACGGCAAAAACGAACCGTTGCAGCTCACCGAAACCCCACCGCCCACCCCGCAAGCCGACGAGGTGCTGATTGAGGTCCACGCGGCCAGCGTAAACCAGCTGGATTCCAAAATCCGCGACGGGGAATTCAAGCTGATTTTGCCCTACAAGCCGCCGTTCGGGCTGGGCCACGACGTGGCGGGCACCGTGGTGGCCGTCGGGGCGCGGGTAAGCCGGTTCCGGGTCGGCGACGCGGTGTACGCCCGCCCGGCCGATTTCCACATCGGTACGTTCGCCGAGCTGATTGCCGTGCCGGAAGCCGATGTGGCCCACAAGCCGCGCAACCTTACGATGGCGGAAGCCGCGGCGGTTCCGCTGGTGGGCCTCACGGCCTGGCAGGCCCTTGTGGAGCGGGCTCAGCTGCGGCCGGGGCAAAAAGTATTTATCCAGGCCGGCTCGGGCGGGGTGGGCACCGTTGCCATCCAGCTGGCCAAGCACCTGGGCGCCTTCGTGGCTACCACCACCAGCGCGGCCAACGCGGAGCTGGTCCGGCGCCTGGGCGCCGACGTGGTGATTGACTACAAAACCCAGGATTTCGAAGCCCTGCTCAGCGACTACGACGTGGTGCTCAACAGCCAGGACGCCAAAACCCTGGAAAAGTCGCTGCGGATTCTCAAGCCCGGCGGCGTAGTCGTATCCATCTCCGGGCCGCCCGACGGCGCATTTGCCCAGGAAGCCGGCCTGCCCTGGTACGTCCGGGTCGTTGCCCAGCTGCTGAGCTTCAGCATCCGCCGCAAGGCCCGGCAGCTGGGGGTGCGCTTTACTTTCCTGTTTATGAAAGCCAACGGCCAGCAACTGGAGCAACTCACCCAGCTGCTGGAATCCGGGATTATCAAGCCCGTGGTGGACAAGACGTTTCCGTTTGCGCAAACCAACGAGGCGCTGGCCTACGTGGAAACGGGACGGGCCAAGGGCAAGGTCGTGGTGAAGCGGCAGTAATACGCCCCGCCAAGCTGCATACTGCTGCTCGCGCACCGGGCGGCGGCCACCGCCTGAGACGGTTCCCCCGGCTCCGGCCCGGGCCGACAGCTTGCCAGGATTCAGGGCTTACCCCGGCCATACTACTGGTAGTCCGTCCTTTTTCAGCCGGACCGCGTCTTGTGCCTGCGCCCGGCCGCCGATGGAAAGTCGCCCCTTTACAGCTTGAACAGCTCCGCCGCGTTGCGGGTGGTGGCTTCGGCTATTTCGGCTACGTCGCGCTGCAGCAGGTCGGCGACGCGCTGGGCAATGAGGGGCAGGTAGCTGGGCTCGTTGCGCTTGCCGCGGTGGGGCACGGGGGCCAGGTAGGGGCAGTCGGTTTCCAGCAGCAGGTGCTCCAGGCCGATATGGGGCAGCACCTGGTCGAGGCCGCCGTTTTTGAACGTGGCTACCCCGCCGATGCCGAGCTTGAAGCCCAGCTTGATGGCGCGTTCGGCCTCCTCTTTCGTTCCGGAAAAGCAGTGAAACACGCCCGTGAGCGTGCCATCCTGGGCGGCTTCCACCAGCGCGGCGGTTTCGTCGAAAGCCTCGCGGGTGTGCAGCACGATGGGCAGTCGGTGCTTTTTGGCCAGGTCGAGCTGCACTTTCAGCGCCTCCTGCTGCCAGGCCAGGGTGGTTTTGTCCCAGTACAAATCGACGCCGCACTCCCCTACCGCCACGAACGGGCGCTTCGACAGCCAGTCTTCCACCCGGTACAGCTCCTGCTCGAAGTCCTTGAGTACGTGGCAGGGGTGCAGGCCCATCATGGCGTGGCAGTGCCCGGGGTGCCGCGCCTCCGTCTCCAGCATCACGTCGATGCTGGTGTGGTCGATGTTGGGCATCAGGATGGTACGCACGCCGGCGGCGTAGGCCCGCTCCAGCGCCGCGTCGCGGTCCGGCTTGAACTGCTCGGCGTAGATGTGGGCGTGGGAATCGGTCAGGACCACGGATTTAGACGGATTTTCCGGATTGCACGGATTTGGTGGACGATTGGGGCAAAGCTAGGGGGTAACACGTGACAAGTAACACGTGACAAGTAACACGTGACAGGTTTGGGCTTGACTGGTGACGGGCGAAGATGACTGGGCATTGCGCGAGGCGTAATCGGTGTACAAGTCTTCCCAATGGCAGGAATGACGGCTACCTGTTGCCTGTCACGTGTTACCTGTTACGTGTCACGTGTCACTTACACACTCCCATCACCTCGAATACTGGCGGCCTTTCCACACGAAGGGGCGGCGGCTCAGGCGAAACCACGTCAGGCCCGCCGTGACGGCCAGGGTGTACAGCTCGAACAGCGGCAGCAGGTGCAGCGGGGCGCGGCGGCCTGTTTTGCGGAATGCGCTGCCGGCCAGCAGGCCCTGGGCCAGCATTTTGGCAGTCCAGATGCCCAACACCGCCCCGCCGCCCCAGAGCCAGGCCGCCACCGCCAACGCCGGGTAGAAACCGGCGTAGTAGATCAGGCCGGCCTGAATGTGACCGGGCAGGCCCTCCACCCCGCGCAGCCAGCGCCGCCGCTGGTGCAGCAGCTGCGCCCAGGTGCCGATGGGCAGCGACTCGGCCAGCACGGCGGGCTCGAACAGGTTCAGCCAGCCGAAACCTTTCGCCAGCACGGCCCGAAACAGCTCGTAGTCTTCGGTGACGGAAAACGGTAGGCTCTCGTAGCCGCCCACGGCCTCGTAGGCTTCGCGGGTGATGAGCATGTTGTTGCCCATGGCCGTAACCGGCTGCCCCCGGTCCGACACCATCTGCACCAGCGCCAGCGACATCAGCCAATCCAGCCCCTGCAGGCGGTCGAACAGGCGCGGCCCGGTGACCAGCGTGAGGCCCGTCACGGTACCCAGGCCGGGTCGCAGGTGACCCAGCAGGCCCCGCACCCAGCTGGCGGGCAGGCGGATGTCGGCGTCGGTGATGAGGAATACATCGGCCGTGGCGGCGCGGGCCAGATGGGCCAGCACGTTGGCCTTGCCGCGGGCCGAGCCCAGCGCATCGGTGATGGGCAGGATGCGGAACGTGCCCGCGAAGCCCTGCATGGCGGCCTCGGCCACGGCGGCCGTCTGGTCGGTGCTGGCGTCGTCGCCGAGCAGCACGTCCAGGCACGCGGGCGGATAATCGAGGGCGCGCACGCTGCGCAGGCAGCGGGCTATGACGGCTTCTTCGTTGCGGGCGGCAATGAGGATGCTCACCCGGGGCGGCGCAGCAGGCAGCGGGCGGCCCTGTGGCGCCCGGCGGCGGCTAAACAGCAGCCAGGAGCCCAGCAACACGGCAAACCAGCCGGCGAAGAAGACGAGCAGGAGGAAAGAGGGCAATTAAAAGGAGCGTTTTATCATAAAACCATTAGAACGTCATGTCGAGCTTGTCGAGACATCTCGCGTGCTGATGTCCAATAGTAAATTCAACAAGCAGAATACCATCCAGCAAAATGTCTAGGGCCTTCGCTTGATTCGCGACATGCTCGACACGACGTGCTTGTGACGCAGCAGCATGCTAATGCTACAAAGCGCCGAAGCGGTAGCCCTGCTCGCGCAGCGCTTCGAGGTAGCGGGGCAGCACGTAGCGCAGGTTGGGGCTGGCTTTGAGGCTGTCGTGGAACACCACCACGGCGCCGGGGCGAGTGTAGCGCAGCGCATCGCGCAGGCAGCGCTCGGGGGCGTAGGCGCGGTCGTAGTCGCAGGTGAGCAGGTCCCACATCACTACCTGGTAGTCGGGGTGCAGGGCGCGGTGCAGGCTGGGTGTGGTGCGGCCGTAGGGAGGACGAAAGTAGCGCCGGGCGTCGGGCTGCAGGGCATCCAGCGCCTGCTGGCAGCGGGCTACGTCCTGCAGGTAGGCTTCCCGCGGGGTACTCCAACCGCTGCGGTGGTGGTGGGTATGGTTGCCAAGCTGATGGCCGGCGTCCAGCACCTGCCGGGCCACGTCGGGGTGGCGCTCCACGTTGTCGCCCACGCAGAAAAACAGCGCCTGGGCATCGAAACGGGCTAGTTGCTCCAGCACCCAGGGCGTTTCCTCGGGGATGGGGCCGTCGTCGAAGGTGAGGTACACGGTGGGCTGCGCGGCGGCCGGGCCCTGCCAGACGGCGCCGGGCAGCCAGCGGTGCATCACGTCGGGCAGGCGGTGCAGGCGCATGAAGCGGGAGGAAGGATGGTGCGCCGCGAAGGTAAGGCAGGCGCGGCAGTCGGGCCGGTAGCCGGATTTCGTGCATCTTCACGGCTGCTCACTCCATCTTCGACTCCATGACCCGAGAAGAAGCCCTTGACGCGGCTCGACGCTACATTGCGCAGTGCAACGCCGAAACTCCGCTGCATCCTGATTACTACCTAGTGGTAGGCCAGCCGGTGGAATACCGCCAATTGTGGTACTTTGACAACTGCACAGCGCACCGCCCAGGCCTTCCCCACGCAGCACGAAGCATGCAGTTTGCCGGCGCGCCTGGCTACGTCATCGGCAAGCGCAGCCGGAGAGTTCAGGAAATTGGCTGGGCCGATTTTTCCGCGCTACGAAAGCTACAACAGCAGTTGCAGTATTTTGAGCAGCGGGTTGCTGAGCGGGCCCGGCAGCCGCTTACGCTGCGGGAGCTGCGCCAGTATTTTACGATGTCGCTGCCGGAGCTACAGGCTTTTAAGCGCCAGCTAGAAGAGCCCGAACAGAGCGTAGCGCAGTTGCTCTTGTTACTAGAACAGCGCCTAATCGAAGAGAATTGCTTTCTAATCGATTTGATGAGCGAGCATCAAGCCACTTACTAAATTAGATTACCAAACCAGTAAGCTTATTTACCACCTTCACCGACAGCAGCCTCGATGCTGCGCCACAACCGCCGGGCGCTTTCGTCCCAGCTGAAGCGACGCACGTTTTCGAACCCCTGCTGCACCAGCTGCGCCCGCAGCGCCTCGTCGGCATCCAGACGCGTAAGGGCAGCGGCCAGCTCATCGACGGAAAATGGATCGGCCAGCAGCGCGCCGCCGGGGCCGGCCACCTCGGGCATGGAGCTACGGTCGGAGGTCAGCACCGGGCAGCCACTCTGCTGGGCTTCCACTATCGGGATGCCAAAACCCTCAAAATACGGCACGTAGGCGCAGGCGCGGGCGGCGCCGTAGAGCTGCACCAGCTCCTCGTCCGTCACGCGGCCGGTGAGGTGCACGGCCGGCTGGTGCTGCATCTGCTGGTACACGTCGAAGATGGGGCCGGCTTTCCAGGCCTTGCGCCCCACGATGAGCAGCTGGGTGTCGGAGCCGGTCTGGGTTTTGAACTGGTCGAAGGCGCGCAGCAGGTTCACCAGGTTTTTGCGCGGCTGCAGGGCGCCCACGAACAGGATGTAGGGCCGCCCGCCGCTGAACTGCTGGCGCACAGCCGGCTGCGCGGCGGCAGGCAGGGGCCGGAAGTGCGCGTCGGCGGCGTTGTATACAATATCAATGCGCCGCGGATCGACGCCGTAGGTCTGTACCACGTCCTGCCGGGTGGCTTCCGACACGGCCACGAGGCGGCGGGAGGCGCGCACGAAGCGCGGGAAAAAGAAGTGGTAGTACCGGCGCACCAGCCAGCTCACGTCCTGCGGAAAGTGCTCAAAGGCCAGGTCGTGCACCACCGTCACGCGCGGCACCGAGGTCATCAGCGTGGTGAAGCCGTCGGTGCTCAGCAGCACGGCCGGGCGGTGGCGGCGCAGCCACGCGGCCACGGCGCCCTCAAACCAGGCCACGAACAGCAGCGGGTGCCGGGCCGGTGGGCCGAGCACGTGCGGCACCACGTTCGGCCCGAACAGGTAGCGCTTGTCAAAGGCGCGGTCGAAGAGGAAGTGAAACGTGTGCTCCGGGTGCTGCCGCACCAGTCGCCGCAGCGTCTCGTAGGTGAAGCGCCCGATGCCTTCGAGCTGGTCGCCGGGCAAGAGGAAGCGAGTGTTGACGGCTATGTCCAATGAGTGAAGAAGTGAATGAGTGAAGGAGCGCCTGGACCAGCTGGTTGCCGCAGCTTCTGCGCAAGTTTCCGCTTCTGCCGCAGCTGACAATCAGCTGGGCGGCCAAAAGTCGCTACAAGCGCCAAGCCTTCGAAAACCGAAAATCACGCGGGCCGGCAAAAGAATCATAGCTCATCAATCATTCCCTCATTCAGTCATTCAATCATTGCGGCGCAGTGCCCCGCGCAGCTCCCCTACCCGCAGCACGCCGGTAGCAAACAGCAGCCCCACGAAGGCCAGGCCCGCCAGCAGGCTTTCCAGCAGCCAGGGCAGGCCGGCGTAGGCTTGCAGGGCGTACCACCCGGCGCAGAGGCCCCCGAAGGTCAGGCCGAGGCGGGCCAGCAACGCCCAGGGCACGGCCACCCCGGCGCGGTATTGCACCAGCCACACGTAGCCGCCCGATACCATAATGGCGCAGATCAGCGTGTTCAGGGCCCCGGCCACGGCCCCGTAGCGCGGCAGCAGCAGCACGTTCAGCCCGATGTTCAGCGCGATGCTCAGGGCCACCAGCCAGCTCACCGGCCGCTCGTGCGAGGTGCTGGTGAGCAGGGTGCTGTAGATGGCGAAAAAGGCGTGGACCAGCACATTGAGGAAGAGCAGCTGGGCGCACAAGGTCATCCGGGCCAGCTCGGCGGGGGTGCTGTGCTTGAACTGGAAGAACAGCAGCTCGCCGTGAAAGAGCACGAAAGCCGCCACGAACAGCAGCGGCACCGTGGCCACCCGCTGCCCGAACCACAGCAGCTCCCGCTGCTCCTCGCGGCTGTGCAGCGAGTGGGCAAACTTGGCGAAGAACAGCGGCAGCACCGTCCAGAGGTACATCATGATGGCGTCGACCCAGCGGTAGGCGCCGGCGTAGTAGCCCGCTTCCTGGGGCGAGGCCAGCCGCTCGATCATCAGCATGTCGATGCGCTCATTCATGCCGTAGAGCAGGGTGATGAGGGCGAAAGGCAGGCTGCCGCGCAGCAGTTCGCCGGCCTGGGCCCGGCGCGGCCGCCAGGGCACCCGTCCGAACAGCCGCGTGACGAGGCCATAGAGCAGCACGAAGGTGAAGCCCGCGGCGGCGGTGCGCACCGTCACGTAGCGGTCCAGGGTGATGCCGATGGGCAGTAGGGCCAGCACCAGCCCGAGCATCAGGGCCTTTTCCAGCACCGACAGCCAGGCATCGGTGCGGAAGTGCTGGTGGGCCTGCACCGCCCCGCGCAAAAACTGCGCGTACTGCGTCAGCAGTAGGCCCACGCCGATGAGGGCCAGCAGCATGAGCGTGTGGCCGCGGTAGCCCATCAGCCAGCCGCCGGCCACCATCACCCCCAGAAACACCACGCTCAAGGCCCCGCGCAACGGCAGCACCGTGGGGAAATACTCGGGCAGAAAGCCCGGCTCGGCCGCCACGCGCTTGGTGGTGTGCTGGGTGATGCCCAGGTCCGACACCGAGGCCAGCACCAGCGTGAAGTTCAGCAAGGCCGCAAACGTGCCGAAAGCCGCATTGCCGATGCGGTCCTGCACCACGTTTTCGGCCAGCACCCAGCCCGGCTTCACGAGCAGGTTGAGCAAAACGGCCAGGCTGATGTTTCCGAAAAAGCGTTTGATGGCGGGGGCAGGAAGGTGGGCCGCAAAGCTACCAAAAAGCCGCGCGTACCCGGTTTTTGTGGTAGCTTTGCCGAGTCCGGCCGCGAAGATGCGACCCTGCGCCGGGCTGGTTTCCTCGTTTTTGCGCTACATGTCCGCACGCCCGTACTCTTTATTGGGCCTTTGGCCGATTGTTAATCGTTGGAAGTACCTGGTACTCGGGGCCGTGGCCCTGGCTGCCGTCGTGAGCATCGTGGTGGCCCTGCTGCTGCCCAATATCTTTAAGTCGACGGCCGTCTTCTACCCCACCAACCCCCAGACCACCGACCCCGACCGCATCGTCATCGAGGGCGGCAAGCTGGAGCTGAGCGGGCGCACTGAGGACATCGACCGCGTCATCACCATCGGCAACTCGCAGCCGGTGGCCGAGTACGTCATCCAGAAACTACGGCTGCACCAGCACTACAAGGCCGGCAAGCCCGGCGAGGAAATGGCCGATCAGGCCGCGCTGGATGAGTTCAGCGGCAACCTGAACATCGTGCACACCGACCGCGACGCCATCGAGCTGACTTTTCAGGACAAGGACAAGCACCTGGCCGCCCAGGTCGCCAACACCCTGGTCAGCGTCATCGACTCGTTTAACCAGCAGCTCACGCTGGAAAACCGCCGCCGCGTGCTCGGGCTCTACGGCACCCGCTACCGGTTTCTGCAGGGCGAGTACGACCGCACCCGCAAGGCCCTGCTGGAAGGCCGCCGCCGCTACGGCATCTTCGGCCTGGAGCAGCAGTCGCGCTACCTGGGCATGGAAATCATCAAGACCGAAACGGCGCTGCGCCGGGCCGAGGCCGCCGGCAACCGCGGCGAGGCCAACGAGCTGCGCCGCGCCCTCTACGCCCTCACCCACGCCGACGGCGGCAACGTCATCAACCTGGAAAGCTACGTGCAGGGCACCGACTCGATGACGACCCTCTACGCCCGTTTCAACGACCTGCAGAGCCGCCTGGTGGGCGCCCGCTCGGCCTACGAAACGGCTGAACTGGCCATCAAGGGGCGCATTTCGTCGCTGTACGTGGTGCAGAAAGCCTACCCGGCCGCCAAGAAATCCAAGCCCATCCGCTGGCTGATCGTGGCCTCGTCGGTGCTCATCACCTTCGTGCTGTCGGTGATTGTGATTACGCTGCTGGAACTGTACCGCCGCAACATCGGCCGCCCGAACCCTGCGCAGCCGGCCCAACACGCGTAACGGCATGAATACCTGGCTGGCCCGCCTCACCCCGCGCGACACCCCGGAGCGGGTGTTCGTGGCCTTCGTGCTGCTGCTGGTGGGCGGCGGGGCCGTGGCCCTGCTGGCCCGCACGCCGCTGGGCGTGGCGCCGGCCCTGGCCGTGGTAGGCGTGGGCGTGCTGCTCGTCGACTGGCGCTGGCTGTACTACCTGCTGCTGAGCACCCTGGCTTTTTCGCAGGAGCTGCACTTGGGTAGCCTCACGCTGGACGTGCCCTCCGAGCCGTTGATGCTGGTGCTGCTGGGCTGCCTGGGCGTGGCCGTGCTGGCGGGCCGCACCGGCCTCACGCGGCGCGAGCTGCAGCACCCGGTGGTGGTCATTCTGGGCCTGATGCTGCTCTGGGCCTGCGTGTCCACGCTGTTTTCGGTGGACACCACCAAGTCGGTGAAGTATCTGCTGGCCAAAACCTGGTACCTGGGGCCCTTCCTGCTCATCACGCTCATGCTGCTGCGCCGCCCCGCCGACGTGTGGCGCATTGCGGCCTGCCACGCGGGCGGCGCCTGCCTCACGGTGCTCTACACGGCCGCCCGGCACGCCACCAAGGGCTTCGGGTTTGCCGACATCAACTGGGCCATTCAGCCATTCTACATCAACCACGTTATCTACGCCACGGTGCTGGCCCTGCTGCTGCCCTACGCGTTTTACGCCGCCCGCGCGGCCAAAGGCATGCCGCGCCGCTGGTGGCAGCTGGCGGTGGCGGTGCTGGTGTTCGGCCTGCTGATTTCCTACACCCGCGCCTCCATCCTCTCCATCCCGATTGCGGCCCTTTTCTACGGGGTGATGCGCCTGCGCCTCACGCGCTGGGTGCTGCTGGGGGCCCTGATCGGGGTGGCTGGCGGGGCGGGCTACTTCGTGCAGCAGAATAACTACATGCTCTACGCCCCGGACTTCGAGAAGACCATCTTCAACGGCGGCAACTTCGAGAAGCACCTGGAAGCCACCTACAAGCTGCAGGACGTGTCGGGTATGGAGCGGGTATACCGCTGGGTGGCCGCCGCCCGTATGGTGTCGGACAAGCCCCTGACCGGCAGCGGGCCCTCCACGTTCTACCCCGAGTATAAGCGCTACACCGTCAAGAGCTTCCGCACCTACGTGTCGGACAACCCGGAGCACTCCACCACCCACAACTACTTCCTGCTGCAGCTGGCCGAGCAGGGAGTGCCGGGCTTCGCGCTGTTTGCGCTGCTGCTCTGCGTGGCGCTGATTACGGCCGAAACGCTCTACCACCGCGCCGCCGCCCGCCCGGCCCTGCGCCCGGTGGTGCTGGCCGCTACGCTGTCGTTGGTGGTCATCATCTTCCACCTCACGCTGAACGAGCTGGTGGAAGTCGACAAAATCGGCTCCTTCTTCTTCATCAGCCTGGCCGTGCTGATTAAGTGCCGGGAGTGGATGGGAGAACCCGCCGCCGCGGAGGAAATCAACCGCTAATCCGCCGCGTACTCCTCCCGGATGCGGGCCAGCTGCGTCAGGTGCCGCTCGGCGTGGCGGGCCAGAAAGTACACGTACTGGTACACGTCGATTTTGCCCAGGTCGTTGACCGTCATGGTGGTGCGGTACAGCACTCCTTCCCCGTTGGGCAGCAGGTCGAGCACGCGGTGGCAGTGTCGGAGCTGCTCCTGTAGCTGCTCCCGCACCTCGGGCAGCAGCTTTTGGCCCGTGGGCTCCATGTGGGCGGGCCGAATCCACTCGAATGACTTATGCAGACCGACTTCATCGAGGCGCGGGTCGGTGAACTGGTAGCTCTGCAGCTCGGTGGCCAGGTCCAGACCGGCCTGGTTTTTCAGGGCTTTGGCGGCGCCCTTGTCGATGAGGATGAGCAGGAAGTGGTTGGTCAGCCCGACGTGCTCCAGTACTTCGTCCGCGGTCCAGCCGCCGCTGCGCGGGCGGAACTTCCGCTCGGCTTCGGGGTGGTCGAACCACTCGTTCAGACGGGCAAAAGCGTCGTCGAGGACGTAGCGAATATGGGCAATGACGGCGGGAATATTGGCAGAATCGGACATGATAGGTGGTTAATGCAAACGGGCGCCGGCTCGCAGAAGACTTCCTGCGTGGCCGGCGCCCGTTTGGCGGGGTGGCGGTTCCAGTTTAGCGGAAGCGGCAGGTCAGGATGGTGATGTCGTCGGCGTAGTGCGTGCCCTTCACGTTGAAGGCGGTGATGCGGCGCAGCAGCTCGTCGTGCAGCTTGGGCAGGGGCAGGTAGCGGTGCTCCTGCATGGTCTGCAGCACGCCCTCCTCCCCGAATTCGTCGCCGGGCTCGTTGAATACTTCGGTCAGGCCGTCGGTGTAGTTGAGCAGGGTGCTGTGGGGCGGTATCGGCAGGCGGCCTACTTGCAGCATGGGCAGCTCGTCCATCACGCCCAGCATGATGGTGCCGGTTTTGAGCACCTGCGGCGGGCCCTGGCCCACGTCGGGCAGCAGCAGCGGGTCGTTGTGGCCGGCGTTGACGTACTCCAACTCGCGCGTGCTGCGGTTGTACACCCCGAAGAAGGCGGTGATGAACCGGTCGCCGCCAGAGTTGCGAAAAATGAGGTTGTTCAGCTCGCTGACTACCGTCGACAGCTCGGCCCGCTGGCGCAGCAAGGTGCGCAGCCCGGCCTGGAAGTTCGACATAAGCAGCGAAGCCCCCACGCCCTTGCCCGACACGTCGGCCACGCAGAAGAGAAACCGCTCCTTGTCAATGGGTACCACGTCGTAGAAGTCGCCGCCGACGGCGGTGTGGGGCACGTAGGTGGCGTGCACCGCTACCTGCGCGTCGTTGGGCAGCTTGCTGGGGAAGAGCATGGCCTGCACTTCCTGGGCAATTTCGATTTCCTTGCGCACCGCCGCGGCCTGCACCTGCTGGCGCACCAGCCGCCGCGACGACACCGCGCCCAGCAGAATCTGGCTCAGCGACTCGATGAACGACACGGCCTCGCGCCGGGCTTCGGCTGTGGCGGTGTAGTTCTGGTGCGGCAGCCCGATGAACACCAGGCCCAGCAGCTGGTCACTCTGGCGCACGGGCAGCACCGAGGCGAAGTGAAACCAGGGCTTACCCAACTCCAGGTCGGCCACTTCCACCGGGTGCTCGGGCGGAAAGCGCTGCAGCTGCTCGGGCAGCACAATGCCGCGGAAATCGGGAATGCCGGGCCCGAAGGCCACCGGGCAGCGCCACTGCCCGTCCTCCACCACGTACACGGCCAGCTGCCGCACGCCGAGCTGGCCCAGCAGCGTGAACTGGAAAATCTTGTAGAGGTTCTCGTCGCTGGGCTCGCCGTTGATGGACTGCGTGATTTCCAGCAAGGCGGCCAGCTCCCGCTCCTTCAGCTTCAGCAGCAGGTGCTCTTCCTTGGTGAGCGGGGGCAGGGTATCGGGCATAATCGGTGAGATGGTGAAATGGTGAGATGGTGAGGTTGACGGGCGAAATGCGGGTTGATTGAACATCAACTCACCATTTCACCATCTTACCATTTCACTGGAGGGGCGTTTTGGGGTCGTAGGCGTCGCGCAGGCCGTTGCCGAGCAGGTTAAAGCTAAGCACCAGCAAGCTAATAGCCGCACCGGGCAGCAGCGTAAGCCACAAACCGGCCTGGGTGCCTAGTAGTTGAAAGCCTTCGTTGACCATCAGGCCCCAGGAGGGGGCCGGAGGCTGCACGCCCAGCCCGAGGAAGCTCAGGCCGGCTTCGAGCAGGATGGCGGCGGCGAAGTTGCTGGTGGCAATGACAATGAGCGGGCCGAGCAGGTTGGGCAGCAGGTGACGGATCAGCAGGCGGCTCGTCGGCAGGCCTAGTACGCGGCCGGCCTCCACGAAGGTTTTCTCGCGCAAGCTCAACATCTGCCCGCGCACCACCCGCGCCACGTCCACCCACATGGTCAGACCCACGGCTACGAAGCTGGTCCACACGCCCTTGGAGCCAAAGGCCAGCGAAATAGCAATAACCAGCATGATGCCCGGAATGCTCCAAACTACTGTCATCACGCCCAGCAAGAGCGAATCGAGCCAGCCGCCGGTGTAGCCCGCCACGGCGCCCACCGTCACGCCGATGACCAGCGAGATGAGCACCGCCACCAGCCCAATGCCCAGCGAAATGCGCGTGCCCAGCAAGAGGCGGCTCAGCTCGTCGCGGCCGGCTTTGTCGGTGCCCAGCCAGTAGGTGCGCTGGCTGATATGCTCCTGCTCGATTTCGGCCCGCAGCGCGGCGGCCGGACCAGGATGGCCGGTGATGCGGCTCAGCGCGTAGCGGCGCGCCGGCTCGGGCAGGGTGCCCTTGGCCTGAAACGGCTGCGCCACCAGCGTATCGCCCTGCACCTGCCAGCCGCCGATGGGCACTTCCTCGTAGCGCAGGGGCGCGCCGCCCAGCCAGCGCCCGCCCAGGCCGGGGGCCTCCCCGACCGAGTCGGTGAGGGGCAGGCGCAGCAGGGTGGCGCGGAAACCGGGCGGCTGCTTCTGCAGCTGCACCAGGCTGTTGTTGGCGTCGGGCGAGGCGTCGGGCAGGATGAGGTAGCCCAGCAGCGCCACTAGGGTACACAGCAGGATAAAGCCGGCCCCGGCCATGGCCGGGGCGTTGCGCAACAGGCGCCGGCGCACGTAGTAGCCGGGCGTGCGCACCGGCGCGGCTGTCGGAGCTAGGACGGGGGCCGCCATCAGCGCGTGTTGTGCTGCAGCAGGCCTTCCTTGGAGGCCAGGAAAAAGCAGTCCTGCCGCAGGGCGCCGAAGGACGTCGGCTCGTAGGCCAGCTCGGTGTCGGGGTCGGGCCAGTAGCAACGGATCAGGCCCTGCTCCAGCAGGCCGCGCAGGCCCTGTTCCAGCTCGGCGGCGGGCAGCTTGGTGCGCTGCAGCAGGTCGGGAAAGGAAGCGACGAAGTACAGCTCGTCGAGGATATCGAATTCGGCGTCGGTCACGGCGGGAAGCTCAGCGGATGATGCGGCAAAGGTATCATTGGCCGGGCAGGAATGCGAAGTCCGGGTTTCAGCCCCGAGGAGTCGCGCCTGCAGCTGTTCTCCCGTCCGTGTATCATCCTTCCAAAGACCGGCCGGCCGGCTTTGGGCCGGCTGACCGGTGCGCACACCTAAATCCGGGTCAGTTGACGGCTACTGCGTCATCGGTTCCGCGCGGGGGCAGGCAGGAACCCGGCGAGGACACGTACTTCACGATGCGCTCGATTTCCTGGTCCGTGAGGCTGAAGCTGGGCATCTGCTGCTTCTGGTACTGGTTGAAGAGCTTCACCGCGTACTCGTCGCCGCTGGCCACCACTTTGCTGGAATTCTTCACCCACTTGATAAGCCAGGGCATGGGCCGGCGCTTGTCGATGCCGGCCAAAGCCGGGCCGACTACCACGTCGTTGACGGCGTGGCACTGGGCGCAGTTACTTTTAAACAGCGCGTCGCCGGCGGCTATGGCTTCGGCATCAGCGGCCGACAGATTCAATGAAGCCAGGTACAGCGAATCGTTGCCAGGCGTGGTGGCGCGGCGCACGGAGTCGGCCGTTGCGGCTGCCAGCGGCTCATCGGAGGCTGGTCCCGGCTCCAGGCCGGTAGCCGTCAGAAATAATACGACAAGGCTGCACACGAGCAGCGCAACGGCGGCTGGAAATACCAGCGTGAGGGCATTACGGGACATGGCGAACGGGGCTAATTCGGGCACATTGAAATCGGCCAAAAAGTAGCAGCGGCAGCGTTGGCAGCCAAGCTTTTTCGCGGATTTGTGCGCCGTTGCCCAAGCTTATTCCAACAGCAATCTTACGTTACCACCATAGGTTGGCAGGCGCAGCAAATACACACCACGGGGAAGCGACGTCAGGTCCAGTCGTAGTTCGCCGGCTACCGCCGACAGCCGCCGACGGTACACCGGCCGCCCCAATACGTCGTGCACTTCTACCTCCGTAAACTGGCGGAAGTCGCCGCGCAACGAAACAGCCCCGGTAGATGGATTCGGAAACGCCGTCCAGACTGGAACTGCTCCTGCGGCGGAGGCCGTGGCGCTGGTGGCAATGACGGTAAAGTCGCGCACCTGGTCGGCGTCGCGCTGGGAGCAGGGCGCGGGCACGCCGTCGAAGTCGCCGTTGGGCAAGGTGCCGTTGGCGAACATCACGCGCAGGCGTAGGGGCTGCCCCAGCACGGTGGCGGCCGGCAAGGTGAGCGTGCCCGTGCGCGGGGTGCCGAACGGCACGGGGAAGGGAATGGCGTCGTAGAGCAGCTCGGCCACCGGGTCGAGCACCCCGTCGTTGTTGACGTCCAGCCACACAAACGCCGCCGCCCCGGCGTTGTAGCGGTCGGCCATGGTCAGTTGGTATGACGTGCCGCGCACCAGCGTGGCCGCAGGCGTAGCGCAGGTTTCGTCCCGGTAAATAGGCGCGTTGAGCGGCTGCGGGCCGTAGCTGAGCGCCGAGCCGATGCGGAACGTCTGGATGGCGCGCAGCGAGCCGGTGGTGCCCGGCGCCGGGCGGCAGGCCGCCGGTACCGGCCCGCTGTTCAGGCTGCGGATGGTGACGTAGCCGGTGCGCGTGAGCGAATCGGCCCCGAAGCGGTTGCGCACCACCAGCGACACGGTGTAGGTGCCAGGGGCGGCGTAGGTGTGGCGCGGGTGCTGCACCGCGGCCGAGTCGCCGTCGCCGAAGCGCCAGCGCCAGCTGGTGGGGCCGTGCTGCGTGGAGTCGCGAAACTGCACGGTGCCGGTGCACGAGGTGGGCAGCTCCGCCGAAAACAGCGCCCGGGGCCGGCCCGGCGCGGGCAGCACCACCACGGTGTAGTCCTCGGTGGCGCCCTGGAAGAACGAGGGCGTGCAGGTGGTGGAGGGCCAGGGCGTGGCCGTATTTGTACTCTGCACCACCGCCCGCAGCCGCGTGGCGCCCACCTTGGTAGCAGCGGGCAGTTGAAACGACGCCACATGGACGGTCGATCCAGTGACAGTGCCTAGGTATTCGGAGGCCGTGAAAAAGCCGTCCTGGTTGCTGTCGAGTAGCAAGGTTACCCGCTTGTCGCCCCCCGTGCTCCACGAGTCGAGCGGCGAATGGGTTTCAAACTGGTACATCTGCCCGATCTGTAGGGTAGTGTACTGGGCAGTGAAGTCACGGTAGGCCACGCCGCGCGTACGCGGCACCTGGTTGTCGATGGCGCCGAGGCGCACCCCCGTAAAGTACGTCGGGGACGAGGTGCTGCCGCCCGTGCCGCCGGGCGTGCAGTAGGTGGGGCAGGCGCGCTGCCAGGCCGTGTCGCGGCCGGCGGCGTTGTGGGCCACCAGCCGCACCTCAAACATACCGGCGCGGGCGAAGGTGTGGGCCGGCGGGGAGGCCAGCGTGCTGGTGGTGCCGTCGCCGAAGTCCCAGGCGTAGGCGGTGGCCGCCCCGGTGGTCTGGTTGGCGAAACTCACCCGCACCGGGCCGCAAAACTGCTGGTAGGTCACGGCAAACGCGGCGGCGGGTGGGGCCGCGTTGGGCTGCACCACCACGCTGTAGTCCTCCACCTGCCCCTGGCGCGGGGCGCTGCACGGCCCGGTGGCCGCGCTGCCGGCGTAGTCGGCCACGATGCGCAGGCGCAGCGGGCGGTTGTACACCAGCCCGGGCGCGGTGCCGGGCACGGTGAGCGGGGTGCTGGGGCTTTGCACGGCCAGGCCCTGGTACAGTAGCTCGGCCGGGGCCGTGAACTGCCCGTCGTCATTCAGGTCCAGGTACACGCGCACGTCGTGGGCAATGGCACCGGTGGTCAGCTGCAGCGTAGCGGGGCGGTCGGCCGTCAGGGTGGCGCGCCAGCCGCAGCTGAAGTCTTCGTAGCCGCCCTGCCCGTCCGGCGAGCGGCGGTCGATGCTGCCCAGCTGCACGCGGGTGAGGCCGTAGCCGCAGCAGTAGGCCGTGGTGGCGGGCGTGCACGGGGCCGGGCGCGGGGCGTCGGCGCGCACGGTCACGTAGCCGGCCTTGGTGAGGGAGTCGCAGCCGGCGGCGTTGCAGGCGCGCAGCTTCACGGTGTAGGTGCCGGCCGCGGCGTAGGTGTGCTGCGGGTGCTGCTGGGCGCTGGTCTGCCCGTCGCCGAAGTCCCAGCGCCACTGCGTGGGCGCGTTCAGCGACTGGTCGCGAAAGCTCAACGCTGCCCCGCAGCTCACGGTGTCCACGGCCGCGAAACGCGCCTGCGGGCGGGGCGGGGCCGTGGCCAGCACCACCACGCGGTAGTCCTCGGTCTGCGAGTACTACCGCGTGGAGCAGGCCGTGGGCACGGGCGCGTTGGCGTAATCGGCGGCGATGCGCAGGCGCAGGCCCACGCCTGCCGGGGCCGTGGCCGGCACGGTGAAGGTGGCCTGGTGCTGGCGGGCGTTGGTGGAGGCCAGCACCTGCTCGGCTGCCGCGAACTGCCCGTCGTTGTTGGTATCCAACCAGGCGCGCACCGTTTCGTCGACGTTCGGATTGGTGCGCACCACCAGCGTGTAGCTGCCCCCGCGCACCAATTGGGCGGCACGGGCGCGGCAGCTGTAGTCCTGGTAGCCGTCGGCCGCCCCGTTGGTAGTCGTGTCCAGCCCGCCGAATTGTACGCGGTAGATGCCCATGCCGAAGCTCTGGTTCGCGGTGGGAGCATTGCCGGGTTGGCAGGCAACAGGGAGCAAGCATTGGGCTGATGCCGAGTTTTTCCACAGCAAAACCATAACAATGCTTATTAAAAGCAATCTTTTCATCCTGATACTAATTCAGAGTATTTAAACTTTAATCGAAGCTGTTTAGGAAGTCATTCAGAGCGCAGCGAAGAATCTCGCTGGATAGTAATTTCCTTCGTGAACGAGTGAATTAATATCTGGAATCAGCACGCGAGATTCTTCGCTGCGCTCTGAATGACTTCCTAAACAGCTTCATCATATGCAACTAAGCTATTCCTATGCAAACAACGAATAGGTACTACTATCTAAGGCTTCGCAAAACCTTTAGATGGTCTATCCGAACATCATATAGCGGTTTCGCGAACGATAGGTCCATGTAGAGACGCGACCCATCGCGTCTCGTCGTCGAACAGCCGTCGTCCTGGTCATACAGGAGTCAGCAACGATTGAGACGCGATGGGTCGCGTCTCTACACTCACCTGATTGACCGTTCGCGAAACCGCTATATTATCTGCCGCCCCTTCCAGCTATACCCCCCGCGCAAGCCCAGCAGCCCCACGGCCAGCGCGTAAGGCGGGTACAGCAGTTGCAGCAGCGGCACCAGCCGCAGCCAGCGCCGCCGCCCGAAAAAGCCCAACACCGGCGTCAGAAACAGCACGTCGGCGCCCAGCTTGAGGGCCCAGCCGGCCACGACCCAGGGCCAGGATGCTGGCTGCCAGAGCAGCAGCAACGGCAGCAGGTACAAACTCACGTTGGCCCCGAGCACCAGCAGGGCCAGGCCGCGCGAGGCCCCGCCCGGCTGGTAATGCCGCCACTTGCTGGCCCAGCGCACCCGCTGCTGCAGCAAGGCGCCGAGGCCGGATTGGGCGGCGGTGCGCACCGTGGCGGCGGGGTGCCGCACGAAGCGGATGCCCTGCGGGTAGCTGGCTGCCAGTTTATGGAGCAGAAACTCGTCGTCGCCGCTGGGCAGGTGGTCGTTGCCGCGGAAGCCCCCGACCTCGGCAAAGGCGGCGCGGCGGTAGGCCAGGTTGGCGCCGTTGCACATGGTGGGCGCCCCCCGGGCGATGCTGGCGGCGCCGGTGCCCACCAGGGCGGCCAGCTCCAGCCCCTGCAAATCGGCCAGCAGACCCGTCCCCGTCAGCAGCACCGGCCCGCTCACGAACTGCACCGCCTCCTGCCCGAAATACGGCGCGTAGGCCCGCAGCCAGCCCGTCGACACCCGACAGTCGGCGTCGGTGCAGATGGCCCAGGGCGCCCGCGCTACGGCCAGGGCGGCTTCCACGGCGGCCTTTTTGCCGGTGGGCCGGCCGGGCAGCTCGCTCAGTGAAACCAATCGAACCGGGAAGGCGCTGTCGGCTGCGGCCTGGCGCACCACGTCAGCCGTGCCGTCGGAGGAGTGGTCGTCGGCCACGATGACCTCGAAAAACGGGCCGCCCTGCCCTTGCCAGGTTTGCCGGCTTAGGTCGGCCAGCAGCGCGGGCAGGGCCAGCGCCTCGTTGCGGGCCGCAATGATGACGGAAGCCTGCAGCCCGGCCGGTAACATCTGATCCGCGTCGCTGCCGGGCTGGCCGGGCACATCGGACCCGCCGAGGCGCAACCAGGAGCGGCGGTATTGCCAGAATATCAATGCGTAAAGGGCAGAAGGCAAGCACAGCAGCAGCCCCAGCCAATCAGCCCCGCTCATGCGGCCGGCCCGGTAGCCGGCTGCCGGTGGCTGCGGCGCAGCACCTTCAGGCGCAGCACGAACAACAGCCCGGCGGCGCTGGGCAGGGCAATGTTGAGCACCCACAAGCTCAGACTGGCCGACAGCACCGGCAGTACCGGCAGCCCCAGCAGCCCAAACAGGTGCGTGGCCGACAGCTCCCGCGCGCCCACGTCGGTGAGGGCGTTGAGCGAGGGCACCAATGACTTCAGCAGGAAGGTGCCGGCAATAGCGGCCAGCGCGGCCCCCAGCGGCACCTTGGCGCCGTACGCCGCCAACAGCAGCCCGAACTGGGCCGTGAACACCCCGTAGCGCAGCCCCGAGAGCAGCAGCACCTGGTTCAGCACCGAGGTAGGGTAATGCGGCAGGTTGGCCGTGTAGCGCTGGAACCGGCGCAGGGGCCGCCACTGCAGCACGGCCGTGAGCAGCAGGCGGCTGCGGTAGAGCGGCAGCAGCACCAGGGCGTTGCCGAGCAGGGCCGTCAGGCCCAGGCCAGCCGCCACCAGCGGGTACTGCGGCCCCAGGTAGCGCATCACGAAGTAGAGCACGCCCCCCGAGCCGGCCAGCAGGGTGATGACCAACTGGCAGTAGCGCCCCAGAAATACCGCACCCAAGGCTTCGGGGCGGCGGTTTTTGAGTTCGAGCAGGCGGCCGGCGTAGTCGCCCACGCGGTTGGGCGTCACGAAGCCCAGGGTGAGGCCGGTGAGCACCGCCCGGAAGCTGCGCGCGAAGGACACCGGCTCCAGGTGCCGGGCCAAGCGCCACCACTTCCAGGCTTCGAGGGCCCAGTTCAGGGGCACCAGCAGCAGGGCCGCCAGGGCCGGGCCGCGCTGGGCATCGGTGAGCAGGCCACGCCAGGCGGCGGCCGTGGCCCGGTCGGCCACCACCGACTGCCACAGCAGCCACAGCGTCAGGGCCGTGACGGCCAGCTTGCTGGCCACCACCCAGGGGCGCAGGCGCTGCCGCCGGATTTTGCCCGCGTGCCGGGGTTTCGTTGCGTAACTTTGGGGTACATGGCCGCTTTCCTCCCCTCTGCTCCCCTCCCCGACCTGCCCAAGATTATCATGGGCGTGGACCCCGGCACCCAGATTATGGGTTACGCCGTGATTGAGGTTACCGGGCAGCGCGTGCAGGTGCTGCGCTACGACGTCATCAATCTCAAGGCGTTTGGGTCCAATCACGCCGTAAAGCTAAAGAAGATCTTCGACCGCATGATCGAGCTGATCGAGGAGTTCCTGCCCGACGAGCTGGCCATCGAAGCGCCCTTCTACGGGGCCAACGTGCAGAGTATGTTGAAGCTAGGCCGAGCGCAAGGCGTGGCCATTGCCGCCTGCCTCTCCCGCCAGATTCCCTACGTGGAATACGCCCCTACCAAGGTCAAGCAGTCGGTCACCGGCTCGGGCGCGGCCAGCAAGGAGCAGGTGGCGGCCATGCTGCGCCAGACCCTGAACCTGTCCGCGGAGGATGCGCCGAAATTTTTCGACGCCACCGACGCGCTGGCCGTGGCCATGTGCCACCACCACCAGAAGGGTAACAACGTGCAGGCCGGCGGCAAGAGCTGGGGGAAGTTTCTGGCCGACAACCCCGGCAAGCTGGCCGCGCCGGTGGCCGGCAAAAAAGCCGTGGCCGCCCGCAAGAAGCCGGCGGCCTAGCCCCTCGGTCAAAGCCCTATTTCGTCGAGCAGGAGGCGGGCCCGCTCGGCTGCCTGCTCACCGGGCGCGGGCTGCTGCGCTAGGCGGCGCAGCTCGCGCACCAGCTCCTGATCAACGTGCGCCCGCAGCACCGGCCCCACGACGAGGCTTAGTAGGAAGTACTGCCAGTTGGCATCATGCCCGCGCAGCACCTTGAGCACCGCCGGCCGAATGGCCTGGAAGTGCTGGGCCAGCACTTCGCCCACGCCCCGGGTGATGGCCGAGTTGCCGGTTCGCGTCCAGGCCAGCAGCTCGTCGAGCACGACCAGCACCTGATCTTCGCTAGCGCGGCGCAGGTTGTGCACGGCCTGGTAATCGGTTTCGTCAACCGGTACGATGCGCCGGGGATTCAGCGCCGCGGCTGATTTATTTATGGTATCCATTGATTGTGTGGACTGAGAATTGGGCTGGGGCCACCCCTGCAACATTCATTTCCCCCGCGCCTCGGGCCCCAAAAGTCGCAATTGCTGGCGGATTGGCGGCTGACGGGGGCGTATTCGGGCGGCGGAAGACGGTTACTTGGCTCGAAAGCGCATCTTACATAGCTCGGCCCCAGGCCACAACGAAGAAAACCACCGTCAGGTACGCCCAGAGCAGGGCAAAAACAACGTGGACGACGGTTTCGAAGCGGCGGCCCCGCCATAGTGCCGGCGAATAGCCCACAAACTGCACCAGCAGGCGCGCCAGCCAGAACAGGCCCAGCCCCAGGCAAACTCTGCGGCCCAGCGCGGTGGCGACCAGTTCAGGCGCGCTCGTCAGGCACAGCAACCCCATCAGCAGCACTCCCAGGGCCACGAACAGGGTGTGGATGTACATCATCTGCCGGTTGATCAGGCTCAGCGTCCGCAGCTCACCGGCCCAGTTGAAGTAGCGCGGAAAGCCGGCGTGGGCCACGGCCAGCAGCAGCAACAGCAAGCCCAGCAGCCTAACCTGCAGAATCAGCATGGGTAAGGGTAAAAACGGCTACGAAAGGAGTGATTTTCTGCTCTTGCAGCACCCGCAGGCCCGCCCGCCCAAACACGCGCCGCCAGCACCGCCGCGAGTAAAAGTGAAACGCCCCAACGTTGTAGGCCAGCAAGTTGGCCGCGTCGCGCAGGTGCTCTACCACCACGATACGCCCGCCGGGCCGGGTGATGCGGCCGGCTTCGCGAAAGAACGCGGTGCGCTCGGCTTCGCTGCGGATTTCGTGAGCGGCCAGCATCAGCAGCACCAGGTCAGCGGCGTCAGCGGGCAGGGGCAGCCGGCCCGTGGGCACCGCCCGGGTGCCGGGAAAGGCCGGGTAGGCCCGCCGCGCCCGGCGAATGGCCAATTCGGTGTGGGCGGCGGGGTCGTAAAAGTCCAGCACCGCGAGCGAGGCCGGCCGCAGGTACTGCAGCAGCAGGTGGCTGCTTTCGTCGAAACCCGCATGGATGTTGACTACGGCTGCCGGGTGCGGCGGGGCGGCTTCGCGCAGCCAGGCCAGCTGGTAGAGCCCCGAGCCATCGTACACGTAGGCCGACACGAGCAGCGAAACCAGCGTGGCCGCGGCAATGCCCAGGGCGGCCAGTTGGGGCCAGGGGCCCAGCGGCTGGTTTGGCCAGGCCCGCAGCAGCAATAGCGACGCACAGGCGGCCCCGGCTCCGGCGTAGAAGTGCCAGTTGAAGCGCACGATGTTCCAGGTGCCTTCCCAGGGCCTTCTTACCCTTTCCATTGCTCGATGCGGCCTTTCTGCCAGTGGTAGGGAATGTTTTCGGTGACGAAGGCACTGGCCAGGGTCAGTGGCTCCGTGGTCAGCTGCGCCAGAAACGGCACCTCGGCCGCCACTACCCGCACGGGCTGCGGCGCCCACTCTTCGCGTCGGCCCTGCACGATGACGACCTGCCGCTCGGGGGCGTGGTAAGAAAACGTGAACGGCAGCGGCCCGGCGTAGCGGCGGGCCTGCGCCCAGTCGGCAAAGGGCGAACCGGGCGGTAGTGCTGGTGCCGCTTCGGCGTGGTCGACCACAATATCGAGCCCCGACTGGGTGGAGTGAATGCGTTGCCGGCTGCCGGCAGCGTGCTGCTGAATATCCACCGTAACGTAGCCGTAGCTGGTAAACATGTTGCCCAGCAAGGTCATGCGCCGCCGGTCCGTTTCGGAGCGCAGGATGTAGAGGCCGCGCAGCCGCTTGCCGGCCGCGGAAGTGTAGCGCACCAGCAGCCGGTAGCCGATCAGAAAGAAATCCTGCCCCAGCCAAGCCGGCAGGCCGCGGGGGCGCAGCTGGCGCGTCTGCACCAGGGCCACCGCCACGAAGCCCCGCCCGTCGAGGGCATTGAGCGTGAGGCAGGGGGGCAGCAGCGGCTGCAGCGCGGCGGCGGGGGCGGCGTAGGTCAGCACGGTGGTGCGGGCCAGCAGGGCCTCCACGGCGAAGGGATGGTGGTGCAGCATCAGCGGCGTGCGGCCTGGGGCGCGGGCAGCCGAAACCCGTAATAATAAAGTCCGAGCACAAACAGAACGGCAAACACCAAGTTCAGCCGGCCCCAGAGCAGCAGGTCGGGCGCCAGGGCGTATTCCAGCGCGTTCATCAGCAGCACCAGGACCATCTGCGTCAGTACGCACAGCCGCCGCCGGATGCCGCTGAGCACCCACACGGCCATGCCGATTTCGGCCAGCCCGATCAGGCGGGTGAGCGGCCCGGCGTATTCAGCGCCCAGGATGCGGGCCACGATTTGCTGATGGCGGGGCACCAGCAGCAGCACCTTGCACAATAGCCCGTTAACGAGCCACACAGCCGCCAGGGCGTAGGTCAGCAGGGCGTACAGCCGATTCGACGCCGGTTTTGCCGCGCCGCTCACCACTCGATTTCGCCCTTCAGGTAGGTCACCGCCGCGCCGCTCATCAGCACCCGCTCGCCGCGCAGCTCACACCACAGGTCACCGCCCCGGGCCGATACCTGCCGGGCGCGCAGCTCGGTTTTGCCCAGGCGCTCGGCCCAGTACGGCACCAGTTGGGTGTGGGCCGAGCCGGTGACGGGGTCTTCGGGCACGCCCACGCGGGGGCCGAAAAAGCGCGACACGAAGTCGATTTCGCCGCTGCCGGGCGCCGTGACGATGATGCCGCGGTACTCGACTTTGGCCAGGTGCTGCATGTGGGGGCGCAGGGCGCGCACTTCGGCCTCGGTGTCGAACACGGCAATCAGGTCGGGGCCGGCGAGGATGCGCAGGGGCGTGGCCCGCAGCCCGTCGATGAGGCCGTCGGGGTGCTGGGTGAGGGGCTGGGGCGGCTGGGCTGGGAAGTCGAGGGTGAGGCGGCCGGTGTGCGGCTGCTGGCGCACGTGCAGCGGGCCGCTCTTGGAGTGGAAGGTTAGCTCGGCGGCGGTGGCCCCGAGGTGGCGAAACAGCACGTGGGCCGTGGCCAGGGTGGCGTGGCCGCACAGGGCGACTTCCACGGCGGGCGTAAACCAGCGCAGCTCGTACTCGGCCGCGGTGCCGGCGCGGGGCACGAAAAAGGCGGTTTCGGCCAGGTTGTTTTCGGCCGCAATGGCCTGCATGGTATCAGCGGGCAGCCACTCCTGGAGCGGGCACACGGCGGCCGGGTTGCCGGCAAAGACGTGGTCGGTGAAGGCGTCGACCTGGTAAAGCGGAAGCGTCATGGCGAAGCGGATGAGGAGGGCGGGCGGAATTCGCGGCGGGCTAAGCTACTAAATCCGGTTATCCAGCGCGCCATTACCGCCAATGGCCGCGGCGTCGCGCCGGCGGATGCGCCCCGTCCTGGATCAGCCGCTAAGCAGAAACCCAATCCATTATGAAAAAATTATCAATCTTATTATCAAGTACATAACACATTTATTTTAGCTCGCGCAACCCGTTGGCCACTCGGCTGGTCATGGCTGCAGAACCCCGAATCTGGCCTTTTGCCGCTGCTCTTCTGCTCTTCCGCCTCCGCGCATGGCTTTATCACTTGAGGACATCCTGGCCGGCTGCCGGCGGGGCCAGTCGGGGGCACAACGGGCGCTGTATCAGCACCTGGCGTACCCGCTGATGGGAGTGTGCCTGCGCTACTGCCCCTCGCGGGCCGAAGCCGAGGATGCCCTGCAGAACGCCTTCATCAAGATTTTCACCAACCTGCACCAGTTCAACGACAAAGGTCCTTTCGAGGCCTGGGCCCGGCGCATTGCCGTCACCACGGCCATCAATGCCTACCACCAGCGCCAGCAGCGCGGGCCGCACGTGGAGTACGACGACGCCCCGGAAGTGGCTCACCCCGACGGCACGCCCCTGGAACAACTATCGGCCGACGACCTCATGCGCGTGCTCCACACCTTGCCCCTGGGCTACCGTACCGTGCTGAACCTCTACGCGGTGGAGGGCTACTCCCACGCCGAAATAGCCGAAATGCTCGGCATCTCGGAGGGCACCAGCAAGTCGCAGCTGGCCCGCGCCCGCCGCCTGCTCGAATCCAAATTGTCACTTCCTACGCCCAGCCGGCTAGCCACCAAATGACCGAACGCGAACCAGATCATCTTTTCGAGGAGCTGCGCCGCAAGTTGGAGGACTACGGCAGCCATCCTTCGCCCGACGTGTGGGCGGGCCTGGAGCAGCACCTGGCGGCCCCGGCCGCTCCCACCCGGGCGCAGCGTTGGCAACGCTGGCTGCTGGTAGCGGCCTGCTTGCTGCTCGTCGGCGTGCCCGCGGCGCTGTGGCAGCGCCTGAGTCCCGCACCGCCCTTGGCCGCCCGGCAAACGGCGCGCCCAGAGCGCGCGGGGGGTACGGCGGCATCATCGGCTTCTTCGGCAGCTGAACGCGCCGGGACGGCCTCCTCAATTTCGTCGGCGCCGCGCCCGGGTGCTGCGGGCGCACCAGTGTCCCGCCCGGCTGGTTCCAGTCAATCGTCTTTGGCAGAGTCCGCGCCACCCGCTCTGGCTACCAAGCCCGCTTCGGCAAGCGCCGGCGGCGCATTGGCCACGCCGCCGCTGGTGGAGCCGTCCCAGCAGCTGTCGTCGGGTGCCCAAACACGCGAGGCGCGTGCTCGAGCGGCTACAGCATCTTACGCCTCAACCGCTCGGGCTGGCATTGCGCGCCCCGGGCGACGGGCGCGGCGGCAAGCAGTAGCCCTCGTCATTGCCGGCTCCGGCTCGCGCCAGCCCGTGTCGCGCCGGGCCGTGTCGCGCCGGGCCGCTGCCGAAGCGCGCACCACGGGCAGCTCGACGACTGTGGGCCGTACGCCTTCGGCCACCAACTCCTCGCCGGCGGCCCTGGAAGCCGCTCAGTCAGGCGGTGTTTTGGCGGGCGGGCCGACAACTCGCGCTGCCGCGCAGCAGACCACCCTTGGGACGAAAGAGCTTACTAGCAGCGCCCCAGCCACAGCGGCGCTGCCGGGTGTCGGCGCTGGCAATGCCCCGGGCAACAACAGCAACTCCGCCGCTGCCCAGCAGCCGAACGACGGCCAATTCTCCGGCTCAGTCGGACTTCCCGCGGCGGCGCTGGCCTCCTCGCCGGGCATTACCGAAAGCCTCTCTTGGCGCCACGCCGCGCTGCAGTTGCCGGCCTCGCCCCTGCCCACGCCGCTGGCGGGCGTGCCCACCACGCCGCTGCCCTTGCCCACACCCACGCGCCCCAGCCGCTGGAGCCTGGCGGTGCAGGCCGGGCCCGCCCTCACCTACCGCCTGTTGGGCGCGGCAACGGACAGCGCCGGCCCGGGCCTGAGCCGGCTGGAGCGGCCGGCCCTGGGCTACGCGGGGCAGTTGCAGGTGGGCTACGCGGCCACCCCCCGGCTGCGCCTGAGCACGGGCCTGGGCTACGTCGAATACGCGACGCACTTCAATGCCGTGGTCACGGCGGCGCGGGTGCAAACCTTCACCAGCCGCAGGGTGCAGGTGTTCAGCAACGGCACCCGCCGCGACACGCTCGTCTTCGTGACCAGCCACGACTCCATCGTGGGAACTACGCGAACCAGCTTGCGCCAGCGCGACACCTACCGCTACCTCACCGTGCCGCTGCAAGCGCGGCTGCGCCTGGGCACGGCGGGCCGCTGGTCGTACGACGTGCTGGCCGGCGCGGCGCTGGGCCTCTACCTGGGCGGGCGCACCACCCAGGGCAGTTCAGCCTGCGCCTGCGAGCAAATCAGCTGGCGCCCCGGCAATAGTCCGTTTCGGGTAGCTACGGCCCTGCTGACGGTGGGCGCCGCCGCCGAATACGAGCTGCGCCCGGGCTGGCACGTGCTGCTGCAGCCGGTGTTGCAGCAGGCCCTGCACTCCATCAGCGAATCTCCGCGGCCCGCGCGCCGCCCCTTGGGCTTGTCGGTGCAGACCGGTATGCGTTTCGACTTGCCCTGATTTTTCGTTCACTCCTTCATCCTAATCCCCTTTATGAAACTCAACCTGATCTGCTCGCTACTGGCGGGTGGCCTACTCTTCGCGGCCTGTTCCAAAGACCAAATCGACTGCACACCCGCCCCGACCGATGACCACGAGGTGCTGACCAACGCCTCGCTGACCAACTCCTTCGTGCGCAAATACGAAGCCCCGGCGCAGAGCTTCACGGTGAACCCGGCGCCGGGGGCCACCGCCAGCTTCGTCACGGCCAAGGGCGCCCGCGTGACGGTGCCTTACGGGGCCTTCGTGCAGGCCGATGGCGTGACGCCCGCCACCGGGGCCGTGCAGTTGACCGTGCGCGAAATTCTGCGCAAGCCCGACATGGTGCTCAGCGCCATGCCGACGGTGTCGAACGGGGAAATCCTGGTATCGGGCGGGCAGTATTACCTGCGCGCCACCCAGAACAACGCGCGGCTGCGGCTGAAGCCCTCGGCGCGGCTCTACATCAAGGCGCCCAACCCCGTCGGGCAGCCCGACTACGCCATGCGCCTGTTCTTCGGCTCGCCCATGGCCAACGGCAGCGTCAACTGGACGCCGCAGCCGCAGCAGAACCCCTCGACCATCAGCGTCGACAGCCTGGGGCAAGGCAATTTTTACAACCTCACGCTCAACAACGACTCGCTGGGCTGGATTAACTGCGACCGGTTTGCCAACATCAACCCCAAAACCACGGTGACGGCCACCATTGCCGTGCCCGCGGCCGAGGTGGAACCGGGCAACACGATGGTGTTCTGGGTGTTCAACAGCATCAACTCGGTGGCCCGCGGCTACGTGACGACGGGCCAGAACACGGTGACCACGCCCAACATGCCGGTGGGGCTGTCGGTGACGGCGGTGGTCATCCGCTTGGTCAACGGGCAGTATTACTTCGGCAAACAGACGGCCACGGTGGCGGCCAACCAGCAGTATGCGCCGACGCTGCGCGCCCTGAGCGAAGCCGACCTACTGGCCGAGGTGCAGCAACTATAGATTCCGGTGGCGGGCGGCGGGTTTGCAACCGTTGACCACCCGCGCGCCTTCTATTCTTAACGCTTCTATTTTTTCCCTAACGCATGCCCGTGAAAAGCCGCCCTGGGTGGGGCGGCTTTTCTGCTTATCGGCTACGCCAGCACCTCGCCGCCGATGACGACCTGCTCCACCGGGTTTTCGCCCAGCCAGTAGGGCAGCTCGCGGTAATCGGGCACGCCGAGGATGAGCAGGTCGGCGCGCTTGCCGGGCTCCAGCGAGCCGCAGTCGTGCTGCCGGCCGATGGCCCAGGCGGCGTTGAGCGTAACGGCGGCCAGGGCTTCGCGCGGGGTCAGCCCCATTTTCAGGCAGGCCACCTGCAGGGCCAGCCAGAGGTTTTTGCTGGGGCAGGAACCGGGATTGAAGTCGGTGCTCAGGGCCACGGGCAGGCCCGCCTCGATGAACTGCCGGCCGGGGGCGTACTTCTCTTGCCGCAGGTATAGCGGCACCAGCGGCAGCAGCACGGCCACGGTGCGGCCCTGACTGGCGGCGGCCACCTGGGCGGCGCCCTCGGGCGTGAGGTAGTCGCAGTGGTCGACGCTGATGGCGCCCAGCTCGGCCGCCATCAGGCAGCCGCCCAGGTCGTGCAGCTGCTCGGCGTGGATTTTCAGCCCGAAGCCCAGTTCCCGGGCCCGCTGCAGGTAGCCGCGCGAGTCGTCGACGCTGAAGGCGCCTTCCTCGCAGAAAATATCGACGAAGGGCACCGCGGCCGGGTCGAGCCGGGGCAGCACGTCGGCGGCCAGCATGTCGAGGTACTCGACGGGGCGGCCTCTGTACTCGGGGCCGGGTACGTGGGCGCCGAGGAAGGTGGGCACCACGCGCACGGACTGGCGGCGGCTGGCCTCCTGGGCCACCCGCACGAGGCGCAGCTCGGTGGCGGCGTCGAGGCCGTAGCCGCTTTTGGCCTCCAGCGTGGTGACGCCGTAACGCCGGAAGCCCTCCAGGTGGTGCAGGGCACTCTGCAGCAGCTCGTCCTCCGAGGCGGCGCGGGTCTTGCGCACGGTGCTCAGGATGCCGCCGCCCGCGGCCAGGATGTCGAGGTAGGACTCGCCCTGCAGCTTGCGCTGAAACTCGTCGGCGCGGTTGCCGCCAAACACGAGGTGGGTGTGACACTCCACCAGGCCCGGCATCAGTACCCGCCCCGAAACGTCCACGATGCGCGTATCGGGCCCGATGCGGCCGGCGTCCAGCTCGCCCATCGGCCCCACGGCGGCAATGGTGTCGCCCAGGCAGGCCACGTAGCCGTGCTCGATGATGCGCCAGTCGGCGTGGTCGGGGCCAGTGAGGGGCTTATCAGTGGGGCCGCCGGCCAGGGTGAGCACCTGGGCGGCGTGGCAGAAGAGCAGGGAGTAGGGCTGGGGCATGGCGGCGCGGGCTAGGTGCGCGTCAAAAGTACGCGGCCGGGCCTTTATGCCATCAGGCGTGGGCAGCAAGTGACGGGCCGCTTACGGCACCAAGCCAGCCCGCATACCGTTGCCTAATGCCCGCAACACGCGCTGCTTCCGCTTTTCGTCGAAGACTTTCGCCCATGTCACCACCAGAGCGTCGTAGCCGCCCGATGCCTGCTTCTCGGCGGCCGTCAGCGGCACCAGACGTACTGCGGGCTGCTGGCCTTTGGTGGTCCAGGGAAGGATATGCTGAAACGCCCGACTTTTCGACTCAATCACCGTTCCGCCGCTGCCCGAGGAAAACGCAATCCGTTTTTCGGCGAAGGTGAATTCCTGGCGCTGGTCGCGCAGCAGCGAGTCCAGAAAACGCACCTCCGGCGCCGTCAGCACCGGGTTGTCATTGGCTCCCAGCACAGGTTTGGTCTGCGCCGCGCCGAGCAACGGCAGCAGGCAAAGGGCAATAGTTAAACGCATCGTCGTGGTTATGTAAGGTTATTGCGGGCCTGAAACGGACATCCCCATTTGGCTCCGCCAACGCGCCTCGTACCTTATTTATTACCCGGCAAGACGCTACTTACCAATCCGCTGCTTCCCCACCGCCGAAATAGCGCCGCCGCGGGTCATTTTCTTGATAAACTCCACCCGCCGGAAGCGCAGCGCCGACCAGTCCTCGTCGATGGCCACCTGGCTGACGGGCTCGAAGCCGGCCGCGCCCAGGGCCGCCCAGCCGGTGTCGCGGTTGAACTCGCAGCGGTACTTTTTGGAAGTGCCCTTGGGGTAGGCCACCCACACGGCCACGTCGCCGGGGGCGTGGACCAGCTGCGCGGCCAGTTCCTCCACTTCCTGCTGCTTGGTGGCAAAGGCCAGCACCGAGGTGAAGGGCACCGTCGGGGCCAGGGCGGCTTCCACGGTGGCCCGCTCCCAGAGCTCGGCCAGGGCGGGTTGCAGGTCGGAGGGCAGGCCCAGCAGGCCCACCACGGCGCCGGGCTTGATTTGCAGTTTGTCGACGGCGGATTTCATGGCGGTAAAATAGGAATTCTACTCCTGCCCGGCGCGCGGCAGCCACTGCTGCACCAGCGCGGCGTAATCGGGCCCGAGCGGCAGCTCGTAGTCGGCGTGCAGGGCGCGGCGCGTCACCTGCACCGGCTGCTGGCGGATGGGGTCAAAGGCATCTTTCAGCCGGGTGGCCCAGTACACCCCCACGCCGCGCTTCTGCCAGACGGGCAGCGCGTTGTAGTTGACGCCGTGCTGAAACAGCAGCTCGTTTTTGGCCCCCACGCTCAGGCCCTGCACCCGGGCGTGGGCGGCGGGAGCCGGTTGGCCGAGGCCGCGCAGCAGCCAGTAGCAGTGCGCGTTCAGGGAGTTGCGGTGGGCGTCTTCCTGCCGCCAGCGGAAGTAGTCGACCACGTCGGCGGGGCGCGGCAGCTGCGAAATGCGGCAGTCGAAGCAGGCCAGGGCGCCGAGCTGCTGGGTGAACTTGGCCGAGGCCTCGCCCGCCAGCACCGAAATCAGCTTGCGCAGCTTCCGCCCGAAGGTGTCCTCGGCCGGGTCGAGCAGCAGCGAAATTTCGTCGCTCTAGGTGAAGCCATAGCTGACGCGGAAGCCGCACTGCATCAGGTGCTCCACGGTGGCCACCATCATATCACGAAACCGCACGTCGAAGGGCGCTTCAAACTGGTGCATTTCCTTGGTGAGGCGGGTAAAGCCGCGCCCGTCGAGGCGGGCCACCAGGTAGAGCCCGGGCAGGGCGCAGTGGTCGTGGGCGGTTTCGAAGACGCGCAGGCGGGCGTCGAGGGCGTCGAACTTCATGGGGCCGCGGAGGGGCTATGCTGGGGGAATAAAAGACTAGGATGCGGCCGGCTTGGGCGGGCCGGGGATGCTCGATTCGGACGGCGCCTCGGTCTGCCAGGGCTCCACCGCGAAGCCGCCTTCGGGCAGGATGCGCACGTAGTAGAGCTGGTCGAAGCCCTCGGCCCAGGTGGGCAGCTGCAGCCGCCCCGCGGTGCCGAACAAACCCACGTCGGGCACCTGCTCGGCGGCGGGGCGCTGCCGGTTGCGCAGCACGGCCGCCCGCGGCACCGACTGGAAGTAGTAGCCCACGATTTTGTAGCCCGCCGCTTTGGCCGGGCCAATGTAGCGCGCCCGCTCGGCCGCCGTGGGGTTGGTGTTGTCGACCACGAAGCGGGCCTGGGTGTCGAGGCAGAGCTGCAGCAGGCGGGCTTCGCGGTTACGGGTGTTGAGCAAATCCAGGCTCAGGCGGATGTGGGAATTGAAAAACCGCTCCTTGTAGAAGGTGGACTTGCCGGTGGCCTGAATGCCGCAAAAGATGATGGCCTGCATGGCCGCAGTTTAGCAAACAATAGTCTTATCGGCGCTGCCACGCCGGGCCACGCCTCACATCATTATGTCGTTGCACCCGCCGCCGCGAATCCGCAGCTTGCCGCCCCGTTGCTCCGCCTATGAAACCAGGCTTACTTCCCCTGCTCGCTGTCAGCCTGCTGCCGCTAGGGGCCACCGCCCAATCCCCGAAACCGGCCTCGCCCCCGCCGGCCGCGCAGGCCATTGCGGCGGCCGAGCGCGCCTTTGCCGCGCAGGCCCTGCAGGAAGGCAACAAAGCCGCGTTCCTGGCGACTATGGCCGATTCGGCGGTGGTGTTCAGCCGGGCCGAACCGGCGCTGGCCCGCAGCGTGTGGAGCGGCCGTCCCGCCGCCACGCCCACCGATCCGAGCCTGCGCTGGGGGCCCGCTACGGTAGGCGCCGCCGCTTCCGGCGAGCTGGGCTACAGCACCGGCCCCTGGTACCTGCAGCAGCCCGACGGGCAGCGCGTGACCTACGGGCAGTTTTTCACCATCTGGGCGCGGCAGCCCGACGGCCGCTACCGCTGGCTGCTCGATAACGGCATCAGCCACCCTGCCCCCGCCGGCAGCCCCGAGCCGCCGGCCACCCTCAGCTACCCCGCCGCCGGCCAGCCGCCCCGGCGCGGCAGCACCGACGTGCTGCGCACCGCTACGGCGCTGGATGAACAACTGTCGGCGGCCACGGCGGCGCAGGGACTGGCCCCGGCCTACACCGCCCGGCTGCACCCGCAGGCGCGGCTGCTGCGCGAAGGAATCATGCCGCTGACCACGCCGGCCGCCATCCGGCAGCAGCTCGACGGCGAGGCGCCGCGCCAACTGCTGCCCGCGGGCGGCCGCATCGCCCGCTCCGGCGAACTGGCTTACACTTACGGCACCTATCAGAACAGCGGCGCCGGGCAGCCCGGCCGCGGCAGCTACGTGCACCTGTGGCAGCACGGCGCCAAGGGCTGGCAGCTGCTGGCGGAAGTGTGTAACCCGGCCCCGCAGTAGCGCCGGCGGCCGGGCTGCGGCCGAAGCGAGGGAGCGGCCGGACGCAACCTTCCGGGCCGTGGCCGGGTAGGCAGTAGCCGACGACCTCCTTCCCTGCCCATGCCGCCTATTGATGCCCCGCTGATCCTGACCCTGCAGCTCGATGCCGAAGCTCAGGCGTTTTTCGATGCGCTACGCCAGCAGCACTTTCCGCCCGAGCGCAATTTTCTGGCCGCTCACCTCACGCTGTTTCACCACCTGCCGGGGCCCGAGCTGGACAACATCGAAGCTTACCTGGCTGTGCGCTGCCGGGCGCAGGCACCCATTGAGCTGCACGTGAGTGGGCTACAGTCGTTGGGGCGCGGCGTGGCCTACTCCCTCTTCAGCCCCGCCACCGAGGCCCTGCACCACGAGCTGCAGACGCACTGGCAAACCCACCTCACGCCCCAGGACCAGCAGCGCCGCCGCCCGCACGTGACGGTGCAGAACAAGGTGACGCCCGACGAGGCCCGCCACCTGCTGGCCGAGCTGACGGCTACGTTCCGGCCCTTCGTGGCCACCGGCACCGGCCTGCAGCTGTGGGCCTACCGCGGCGGCCCCTGGGAGCTGCTGCGCACCTTCCCGTTCGGCGAAAACGCGTAGCCCGCGTTGCTCCGGTGCGGTTTGCCATTGGCTTCGGCCACGTACTTTCGCCCGGCCCCAGCGCAGCCGGCTCGGGCCGTAATAGTCTGATGACTTCATACCCGCTACCCCATGAAAGCTCTCCTGCTGATTGATATTCAGAACGATTTCGTGCCCGGCGGCGCGCTGGCTGTGCCCGGTGGGGCCGACATCATCCCGCTCGTCAACCGCCTGCAGCCGCAATTCGACCTGGTGGTGGCCACCCAGGACTGGCACCCGGCCGGGCACCTGAGCTTCGCCAGCAGCCACCCCGGCCGGCAGGTGTTCGACCGCATCGAGCTGTACGGCCTGGCCCAGGTGCTCTGGCCCGACCACTGCGTGCAGGGCACCACCGGCGCCGAGCTGCACCCCGACCTCGACCAGCACCGCATCGAGGCCATCTTTCGCAAGGGCATGGCCCGCGAAATCGACAGCTACAGCGGCTTCTTCGACAACGGGCACCGCCGCAGCACCGGCCTGGCCGCTTACCTGCGCGGCCGCGAGGTGACCGAGGTGTACCTGGCCGGCCTGGCCGCCGACTACTGCGTGTTCTACTCCGCCAAGGACGCCCGCGGCCAAGGCTTCGACACCTTCATCATCGAAGACGCTACCCGCGCCATTTCGCCCGAAGGCTTCGAGCAGGCCAAGGCCGAGCTGCACCAGTTGGGCGGCCACTTGGTGCACAGCCGGGAACTGCTGGGCTAGCCAGCACCGCGAGTGGCACCGCCTTGTCACGCCAAACCGGCCACCTGCGGACAACTCGGTGAGTCATCTGAAATCCGATAACGTCATGCTCATCTGGCATCCGCTTGTCGAAGCAGCTCTACCGCTCCGTTGTTCGGTAGGGCTGCGCCGACAAGCAGATTCCAGATCAAGTATGGCGTTTTAAGCCGGCCAATTGTTACTCAGGCCTTAACCGCGGCTACCTTTTCGGTCCATGGCTGGCCCGCGCTGTAGGTGGCTTTCAGGCCGATGAGGCGGGCCAGGGGGCGCAGCAGGCCGAACACCACGCGCTGCACCCAGCGCGGCGGCCTGGCCAAGCGAAACTCCTGGTCGTAGGCGGGCAGCAGCACGGCGGCCTGTAGCAGCCCCGGCGCCCCATCGGCCTTGACGAGGCCGGCCTGGGCCAGTGAGAAAACGGTTTCCAGCAGGTCTTCGGTGCGCAGGGCGGGGCGGGTGGTCCAGCGGGCGGTGGCCCGCTCGTCAACCTCGTTCCACATCGAATGCACCTGTCCGGGCCGGATGCGCAGCTGCTCCCCGGCGCGCAGGTGGCGTAGCTCCCCGTCGAGGCGCACCGTGAGCTGGCCCTGCAACACCTCGAACAGCTCTTCCTGCGCCGGGTGGTAGTGCGGCGCCGGCTCGCTGCCCTGCCCGCGCCAGCTGGATTGCAGTACCAGGGCGGTACCGCCGGTTTGCCGGGCCGTGGTCAGAAAGTGTAGACTCTGCCCCGTGAAGGGGTTTTCGATAGTTTGACCCTGGTACGCCATCGGGCAAAAAGGATGAGGACCGCGCCGGTACGTAGCCCGGGCGGCAAACGAGACATGAGTGGTAGAGTGGGTAACTCCGGCGCGACCGGGTGGCCTCGGCGCGGTTCGGCACAAAGGTAAAATATGCGACTAGTCCGCTGATTCACATAATGATGTGAGGCGCCAGCATGCCCCTCCGGTCAGATACCGAAGCTCGGTGCATGGCCCTGGTGCATAACCTTTGCCGGCGGGCGGGGGTAGACGCAGCGGGCACCAGCGCCGGTGCCGCGCTGTCCCCCCTACTCCGCCTATGTCGTCGTCGGACCTCGGCCTGGACCTGCCCTACCGTCTTTCGCTCGTTCTCGATACCGCCGCCGTGGTGCTGGGCGGCCTCGGCCTGGGCCTGCTGCTTAAGTGGCTGCTGTTTGGGCTGTTGCGCGTCTACAACCGCCGGCCCGACGCGCCGCTCCTTACCCAATCGGTGGCGCGCTGGCTGAGCGCACCCAGCGCGTGGTTTCTGCCGGTGCTGGCGCTGTCGTTTCTGCTGCCGCTGGCCCCGCTGGGCCCTAAGCCCTTCGAGGTGCTGCGGCGGGTGGTGGAGTCCCTGCTGATCAGCACCTTCGCCTGGGGCCTGGTGCGCACCGTGAACGTGGTGGAAGACCTGGTGCAGGAGCACTACCGCCTGGGCGAGGCCGACAACCTGCGGGTGCGCAAGCTCTTCACCCAGCTGCAGTTCGTGCGCAAGCTGGTCGTGTCACTCATCGTCTTCCTGGCCGTGGCCCTGATTCTGATGAGCTTCGCCACGGTGCGCAAAATCGGCACCGGGCTGCTCACCTCGGCGGGCATCGTGTCGGTTATCGTGGGCTTTGCGGCGCAGCGCTCCATCGGCAACCTGCTGGCTGGCTTCCAGATTGCCTTCACCCAGCCCATCCGCCTCGACGACGTGCTGGTGGTGGAAGGCGAGTGGGGCCGGGTCGAGGAAATTACCTTCACCTACGTGGTGCTGCGCATCTGGGACGAGCGGCGCCTGGTACTGCCGCTCAACTACTTCATCGAAAAGCCCTTCCAGAACTGGACGCGCACCACCTCGCAGCTGCTGGGCACCGTGTTCATCTACACCGATTACACCCTGCCCATCGACGCGGTGCGGCAGGAGCTGCAGCGCCTCGTGGCCGCTCATCCGCTCTGGGACAAGCGCGTGTGCGTGCTCCAGGTCACCGATTCCAAGGAGCGCACCCTGGAGCTGCGCATCCTGGTCAGCGCCGCCAACTCCAGCCAGGCCTTCGACCTGCGCTGCGACGTGCGCGAACGGCTCGTGGGCTTCATTCAGCAGCACTACCCCGAGTGCCTGCCCCGCACGCGCACCACCGTCGACGCCCCGGCGGCGCCCGGCTTCGCCGTCAGCAGCGTTGCCGAGTGAGCCGGGCGGCGTTGCTCAGCTTCAATTCCAAAGACGCCCTACTTCGCCCATTCGCTGAACCGGAACTAACAAGTATGTCATGTCGAGCGCAGTCGAGACATCTCGTTGGATAGCAATTCCATCGTTGAAATGGTTTTACTATCTGGCGTCAGCACGCGAGATGTCTCGACTGCGCTCGACATGACGTTCTGCTTGGGTTATTCACGCGAAGCAGTAGAGATGCTTCGACTGTGCTCAGCATGACTGCTCTGGTGGTTCCGGGCTCGTCTTAGCTGAAGCGGGCATTCATGGCTTCGGTGGCCGCGTCCAGCTCGCTGCGCGAGGCCAGGCGGCGCTCCTCTGAGGTGCCAAAGCCGACTTCCAGCTCGCCGGCGGCCAGCCGCGCCAGCACCGAATCGGCAAACTCATCCACCGGCACGCCGAAGTTGTGCAGACCCGTGCCGCCCAGGTCGGTATTCACGGCCGGCGGCACGATTTCCAGCACCTCGATGCGCGTATCGCGCAGCTGGTGGCGCAGGGCAATGGTGAAGGAATGCAGCGCCGCCTTGGTGGCCCCGTAGATCGGGGCAAAGGTGGGCGGCGTGAAGGCCAAGCCCGACGTTACGTTGACGATGGCCGCGTAGTCTTGCTGGCGCAGGTGCGGGATAAACAGCTCCGACAAATGCACCGGCGCCTCGAAGTTGATGGCAATTTCCTGCTGCCGCGTGGCCCAGTCTTCCGGGTCGGCCACCTGCAAGCGGCGCTGCACCCCGGCGTTGTTGATGAGCACGTTGAGCTGCGGGAATTGCGCGGTAACCCAGTCGCGCAGGGCCACGCGCTCGGCGGGCGAGGCCAGGTCGCACGCGCGCACCTGCAGGCCGGGCACCTGCTGCTGGGCTTCGCGCAGCTTATCGGCGCGGCGGCCGCAGACGATGACGGTGCTGCCGGCCCGCACGAAGCGCTGGGCCAGGGCCAGGCCGATGCCCGAGGCGCCGCCGGTGATGAGAATGGTGTTGTCGGTCAGGTTCATGAGAGAAGCAGCCAAGGTAAAGCAGGGACGAAACGGCGGTAATACCAACGAGCGGCCCGTTTGGTTGGCGGCCGGGTGAAGAATTGCGGTGGCCGGCGGCACCAATCCCGCCCCGGCCGCCGTTTAAGCTTCAGCTTTCCGGCCCGGGCTTCGTACCTTGGCCGTAGGTCTTTTTCCTTTGCCGACCATGCGCCTGTTTCTGCCCGCCGTCCTGCTGTCTTTGCTGTCCGCCACCGCCGTTTCGGCCCAAACGGCCGCGCCGACCGAAGCGCCGACGCAGGGCCTGCGCCCGGCGTCGCGGGTGAGCTACAGCCTCAACGCGGGCGCTATGTTCGCGGGCCGCTACGGCTCGGCCACCTACCTGAGCCCGCAGGCCAACTACCAGCTGACCAACCGCTTGCAGCTGTTCGGCGGCCTGACCTACCTGCGCACCTTGCCCGGCGCCTACCAGCCCGCCACCGAAGGCGGCCGGCGCCCCAACGGCTGGGCCGGCACCAATCATTACCTCATCCAGGGCGGCGGCACTTACGCGCTCAGTCCCCGCCTGTTTCTGACCGGCAGCGCCTGGAAAGACCTCACGCCCACCACTCCGGGCACCCTGGTGAATCCCTACGCCGGCTTCGGCGGCAACCTGGGCCAGGGCGTGAACCTGCGCGCCGACTACCACGTTACCGAGCACTTTTCGGTGTCGGGCGGGGTGCGGGTGTCGCAGGGCGCGACGGCGCCGGGCTACGCGCCGGGGCTGGGCACACCGCTGGGGTATTGAGCAATTCGCACGGCCTGAACGCGGTGCAGGCAATGGGCAGGCCGATCATCAGCACCAGAATGCTCAGGTTCAGGACTATGCCCACCGGCGTGAGCAGCCGGGGCGGCACCTGCGACAGGGGCACGACCACCAAGTTCATCAGCGCCCACACCACGGCGCCGTAGAGCACGCCGCTGAGCACCCAGTGCCGGCGCAGCGCGGGCCAGGCGCGGGCGGCGGCCACGAACAGCCCGGCCCAAAGCAGCGCGATGAGGAAGTGCAGGCCCAGGCCGGCCAGGCCCGTCGTCCAGCCGCCTTCGTAGGCAGCCGGGCCCCACACGCCGCTGGCCACCGACTGCAGAATCTGCAGCGGGGTGGCCTTGCCGCGCAGCCAGCCGAAGACCACGATGGCAGCGAGAATATCGAGGGTGCCGGCCAGCAGGCCGGCCCGCAGGGCTACTGGCGCCAAGCCGGGGGCCGACGAACGGCGCCCGGCGGGCGGTATCACGGGCAGAATCATGGGCGGGGCAAGTTGTGATTAAACATAGTGGCCCGGAAATTCGGTTTCCCGATATCTTTGCCCGGCTGAGCCCCGCCACCACCCGCGCCAAAACGACGGCCTCCCCTCCCACCGCCGCGTTGCCTTCTTGATTTTTCGCGCTCAGCCTTGGCGAAGTGTGCTTTCTACCTGACTTGCGGCTAGCGGTTCGGGCCGGCGAATATGCCGGCGGCCGAACCCGGCATCGTATCCTGCAGCCCCCGGCCAACTCGGGGCATCCCGGCCAGCACGCCCCGCCGCCCGGCTAGCCCGTCCCGGGCCCGGCTACTGACACCCGATTCCGGCAGCCCCGCCCCTGCCAGCCGGGCCCAGGCCCGCAGCAGCGGCTTCGTGCCCGGTCCGAATTACGGCTCCGCTTCTGCTGCCCTGCTTTCCTGGCGGGCCGCCCGCTAACCTGGGCGGTAGCCACCTTTTTTTCGCTTTCCCGTACTGCCAAAGTCTTTTTCCGACTTTATGAATACTCCCAATCCTTCGGCCGATACCGAGCTGCAGCCCGACGTCATTCTGATCGGGGCGGGCATCATGAGCGCCACGCTGGGCCTGATGCTCAAGGAACTGCAGCCCGACCTGCGCATTGCCGTGGTGGAGCGCCTCGACGTGGCCGCCGCCGAAAGCTCCGACGCCTGGAACAACGCCGGCACCGGCCACTCGGCCTTCTGCGAGCTGAACTACACCCCCGAACGCCCCGACGGCAGCATCGACACGAGCAAGGCCATCAAGATTGCCGAGCAGTTTGAGCAGAGCAAGCAGTTCTGGACCTACCTGGCCGAGCAATACCAGGTGAAGGAGCTCAGCCGCTTCATCAACCACGTGCCGCACCTGAGCTTCGTGTGGGGCCCCGACAACGTGGAATACTTGCGCAAGCGCCACGCCGCCCTCACCCTCTCGCCGCTGTTCCGGGGCATGCAGTTCAGCACCGACCCGGCCGAGCTGCTGCAGTGGATGCCCCTGGTGATGGAAGGCCGCGACCCGCAGCAGCCCGTGGCCGCCACCCGCATGGACCTGGGCACCGACGTCAACTTCGGTTCCCTGACCCGCGGCATGTTCTACCTCCTGCAGGAAAAACCCGGCGTGACGTTCTACTTCCACCACGAGGTGGAGAAAATCAAGCGCAAGGAGGACGGGCGCTGGGGCGTGCGGGCCGAAAACCGCGCTACCGGCGCCAAGCTCAAGCTCCGGGCGCCGTTCGTGTTCATCGGCGCGGGCGGCGGCTCTTTGCCCCTGCTCATTGCCTCGGGCATTCCCGAGGGGCAGGGCTTCGGCGGCTTCCCGGTGAGCGGGCAGTGGCTGAAATGCACCAACCCCGCCGTCATTGCCCGCCACGACGCGAAGGTGTACGGCAAGGCCTCGGTCGGCTCGCCGCCCATGTCGGTGCCCCACCTCGATTCGCGCGTCATCAACGGCAAGAAGGAGCTGCTGTTCGGGCCCTACGCGGGCTTCAGCACCAAGTTCCTGAAGAAGGGCTCCTTCCTGGATCTGCCGTTGAGCATCAAGCTCAGCAACATGCGCCCGATGATTATTGCCGGCCTGAAAAACATTCCGCTGACCCGCTACCTCATCAACCAGGTGCGGCAGTCGCCGGAAGACCGGCTGGCGGCCCTGCGCGAGTACCTGCCCGCCGCCCGCTCCGAAGACTGGGAGCTGGAAGTGGCCGGGCAGCGCGTGCAGGTCATCAAGAAGGACAAAAAAGAAGGCGGCGTGCTCGAATTCGGCACCGAGGTGGTCAGCGCCGCCGATGGCTCCATTGCGGCCCTGCTGGGCGCTTCGCCGGGCGCCTCCACGGCCGTGAGCATCATGCTGGGCCTGATTCAGCGCTGCTACCCGCAGCAGGCGGCCACGCCCGCGTGGCAGGCCAAGTTCCGGCAGATGATTCCCTCCTTTAGCCTCTCGCTCAACGACAACCCGCAGCTGGTGGAAGAAATCCGCACCCACACCGGCGAGGTGCTGGGCCTGAACGCCTCGGTCAGCAGCTAAGGCGGCGGGTTTGCCAGTGGACCTGCTGCAGGCCTGGGGCACACCCCGGGCCTGCGTGTTTTCGGGTCTACAGCGCGCCCAGTAGACTGGCTAAACTGCGCCCTGGCAAACAATCTGCTTCGCTTCGGGTTTGACAGCCAGATTGATAACGTTTTGGTAACACCAATCGGTAGCCGTTCCACGACGTTTCTCGTTCTAACACTAGCTGCCCGCCGCCGGCCCCATCGCCGCCGCAGCGCCCCGACGGGCAGTCCTTCCGGCATTCCCTTGCGGCGACTCTCCAACGACCAAACCTCATGCTTTCGCACGGCCAATACAACCGGGCAGTCCGCCGCAACGACGTGGTGGTGTACCTGCTCATGAGCCTGGCTGCGGCCAGCGCCCTGTTTTACTCCCTGTAGGATCTGCTACTGCCGGCGGCTGACCGCAGTTACCGTCCGGCCCATCAACGCAAAAGCCGCCCGGCCTACCAGCCGGGCGGCTTTTCTCATTCCCGGCAGCCCTCTCAGGCCCGCGGCAGCAGCACCTCGGCCAACATGCAGCGCGCACTGCCCCCGCCCAACGTTTCGATGGTGGGAATGCACAGCGGGAGCAGCTCCGCGTGGCGCTGCAACTGTTCCCGTTGCGCGGGCGTCAGCGCGTCGTGGGCGCTCTGCGACATGACCAGCAGCGGCTGTCCGGCCGCGGATTCCAGCGCCAGCATGTTGCCGGCGAAGCGCGCCACCTGGGCCAACGTGATATCGACGATTTCGTGGCCGCCGGCTTCGAGTTCGGCCACCACCGCGGCCCGCTCCGCCGCGTCGGGCAGGCTTTCGAGGCAGATGACGGCGAAACCCGGGCCCAGACACATCATCACATTGGTGTGGTAAATGGCCTGCCCCTGCCCGTCGACGGCGTGGAAGGCCAGGGAGTGGTAGCCGAGCAGGGCGGCCACTTCGGCCAGCAGCCGGGCGTCGGTGCGGGGCGAGAGGGCGGCGTAGGCCACGCGCCGCGCATGGTCGAAGATGAGGCTGCCGGTGCCTTCGAGGTAGCGCCCCTCGGCCTCGTAGGGCGAGAAGTCGATGATTTCGCGCAGCTGAAACTGCCGGCCCAGGGCGGCCAGGATGTCGGGGCGGCGCTCGGCGCGGCGGTTGGGGGCGCACATGGGGTAGAGCAGGGCGCGGCCGTCGGGGTGCAGGGTCAGCCAGTTGTTGGGAAACACCGCGTCGGGCTTGGCGGGCGCGGCCGTGTCGTCGAACACCAGCACCTCCAGGCCGTGGGCCCGCAGCGTGGCCACGGCCGCATCGAACTCGGCCAGGGCCTGCTGCTGCCCGGCCGCGGCGTCGAGGCCGGCCGGGGTTTGCTGGAAGTGATTGGTGACGGCCGTTTCGGCGTTGTAGCCGAAGCTGGCGGGGCGGACGAGCAGGACGGTACGGGCAACGGACATAGGCGGCAGGGATAAGTCGGCACAAGTTACGGGGCGCTTGGTTCGGCGGCCCCGCAAGCTCATCCGCAAACCCGGTACCTTTGGGCCGACTGCCGACAAGTCGGACCGGCTTGCCGGCAGCGCGTCGCCCCGTGCAACGTGCCCTGGTATGAGCCGTAGGGCTTAATCGGGCTGCCGGCCCCTTCTCCTCCCTTTTGCCTATGATTCGCCTAGAACGCTTCACCCCGGCCGACTTCAGCCAGCTCATCGAATGGATCAACAGCGAGCGGCTGATGAAGGAATGGTCGGGCTCCCTGTTTTCGTATCCGCTGACCGAGGAAAGCCTGGCCTGGTACATCGAAGGCGCCAACGACCTGCAGAACCCCGACGTGTTCGTCTACAAGGCCGTCGACACCAAGACCGGGGAGGCCGTGGGGCACATTTCGCTGGGCAGCATCAGCCAGCGCGACCGGTCGGCGCGCGTGACGCGGGTGCTGGTGGGCAACCAGTGCACCCGCGGCAAGGGCGTGTGCCGCCGCATGGTGCAGGCGCTGCTGCGCATCGGTTTCGAGGAGCTGCAGCTGCACCGCATCAGCCTGGGCGTGTACGACTTCAACCACGCCGCCCTGAAATGCTACCTGAAAGCGGGCTTCCGGCAAGAAGGCGTGATGCGCGACGTGGTGCGCCACGGCGACACTTACTGGAGCCTGGTGGAAATGGGCATTCTGGAAGACGAATGGCGAGAGCTGCAGCAGCCCGCAGCAGCTGACGCTCCGACCGAAACTCCGCCCGAAGAAGCTGCCTAAGGCCTGGTGCGGCTTCGTTCGACGCGTCTGGGACGGGTTTACGCCAAACGGGGCCCTCACCACGGCGGTGAGGGCCCCGAGTCAGAGCGCCGGCGAATCCCAGTTGATTACTGCTTGATCAATCTGGTAGTGGCCGTGCCGGCGGGCGTGCTCACGCGCACCACGTAGAGGCCGGCGGCCCCGGGCAGCGTTAGGCGACTCTGCTGGGCGTCGGTGGTGGGTTTCAGCGTGAGACGCTGCACCAGCGCCCCCAGCATGTTGAACACCTGCACCGTGGCCGGCTGGCCCTGCGTGCCGCGCACCTCGATGGTAGCCTGGCTGCCGTGGACAGGATTGCCGAGCACCTGCACCTGCAAGCCGTCCAGTTTACGCCCCGTATTCACCGCCGTGGTAACGCACTGCGTAGGAATGGCGGTGGTCCAGCTGGCGTTGGTGGTGCCGATCAGCGTGCCGCCGTGGCCGCGGCCGGAGGCATCGGCGGCCACGGTGCCGGTGCCTTCGTCCAACTTCCAGTAAGCTTCCAGGCCCGTGGCCGAGGCGCTGACGCTGCACGGGCTGGCGGCCAGCTCGGTGGCGGTGAGGGCGCGCGTCCACACGCGGGCTTCGTCCACGGTGCCGTTCAGCACGCGCACGCTTTCGTAGTTGCGGCCGAGGCAGAACACGCCGGTACCGGCCATCGAACCCGCCGTACCACTCGCCGAGCCATCCAGTACGCCGTTGACGTAGAGGCGCATGGTGCTGCCGTCGAAGGTGCCGGCCACGTGGTACCAGGTGTTGGTGTTAAAAGAAGTCACCGAATTCAGCTTGCGCTGGGTGGTGCCCACCGTCAGCACGAACTGCAGCTTGTTGGAGCCGATGCCCACGTCGCCGAAGCGCAACATGGCCGCGTTGTTGCCGTCTTCCACGCCCATCACGCTGGAAATAAAGGGCGAAGATGCTTTGAATGCCGATACCCGCACCCAGCATTCCATGGTCAGCGCCGTGCCGTTGAGCGTCACCGTATTGGCCTGCACGTACGACGAGGAGCCGTTCAGCGTCAGGGCCGATGGACTTTGCGCGGCGGCTGGCAGGCCCAGGCCCAGCAGCCCCGCCAGCACGGCCCCGCGCAACGACGATGGGAGGAAGCCGGTGATGGAAGCCGGCTGCGACGAAGAGTAAGCGTGTTTCATCAATGAAAAGGGGTTAAAAAGAAACTGGTTGAATGATTGTTTTTCAAGTAATTGCACTGGGCTGCGCTGCGCATTTCGGCGCAGCCCAGGCACGGGCCGCTGCGCCGCGGCTTCTGCCATTGCCGGCACCGCAGGCCCCGACCGACGCTTTGGGCCAGCCGCAACGCTACGGTTTCAGCAGCTTGACCGACGCGGTGCCGGTGGCCGTGCGCACCCGCACCACGTACACCCCGGCGGCGGCCGGCAAGGGCAGCGTCGCGCGCGTGGCGCCGGCCGGCACCGGCAGCGTGCGCACCACCGCCCCCAGCGCGTTCAGAAGCTCCAGGCGGACCGGCTGGCCCTGCGCCCCGCTGATGGCCAGCTCGACCTGGCTGCCGTGGGCGGGGTTGCCGAGCACTTGCACCTGCAGGCCCGAAACACCCCGCGCGGACTGCACGGCCGTAATGCCGGCGCACTGCGTGGGCACGTTGTCGGACCAGTCGCTGCGCACCATGCCCATCAGCGTGCCGGTGTGGCCGTGGCCGGTGGCGTCGTTGGCCACCGAGCCGGTGGCCTCGTTGCAGGGCCAGTAGGCTTCCAGGCCCGCCGCGTTGCGGCTCACCTGGCAGGCGTTGGCCGCTATTTCGGCGGCTGTAAGGGCCCGCTTCCACACCCGCACCTCGTCCAGCGAGCCGTCGAGGCAGCGGGAACTGGCGTAGTTACGGCCCAGGTAGAAATTCGCGTCGGCCAGCACCGAGCTGGGGCCGGTGCGGCTGTTGTCGAGCACGCCGTTGACGTAGAGGCGCATGGCGCTGCCGTCGAAGGTGCCGGCCAGATGGTACCATGTGTTGGCGTTCAGCGCCGCGTTGGAGGCCAGATTGACACCGCCTAGCACGAACTGCACCCGGTTGGCCGCCAGCCCCGCGTCGCCGAGGCGCAGCATGGCCGCGCCGCCGTTGTCTTCGATGCCCATCAGGCTGGAAATGTAGGGGGCCCCGGTTTTGAAGGCGTTGACCTTCACCCAGCACTCCAGGCTCAGGGCCGTGCCGCTGAGGTTTATCGGGCCGGCGTCCACGTACTTGCCCACCCCGTCGTAGAGCAGGGCGGTATTGCCGCCGGGCGTGGCCGCGGGCACCACCGTCACGTAGTCGGGGCGGGTGAGCGAGTCGCGGCCGGCGGCGCTTTGGGCGCGCAGCTTCACCGCGTACGTGCCCGGCGCGGCGTAGCTCACCGCCGGGTGAATGGCCGTGCTGCTGGCCGGCGTGCCCCCGGCAAAGGTCCAGGTGTAGCTGCTGGCCCCGGTCGAGGAGTTGGCAAAGGTCACCGGCTCGCCCACCACCACGCGGGTGGCGCTGGCCGAAAAGCCCGCCGTGGGCGCCGCTACCGCCGCCGTGCCGTCGTACACCCGGAATTTGCCCAGCTTCAGCCCGTACGCACCCACGGCCGTGGCCGACGAGGCTTGCACCCCGATAATGGCCAGCTCGCGGCCGGCGTAGGCCGCCAGCGAGAAGGTGCGGGTGTTCCATTGCGCGTCGGGGGCGGTGCCGAAGTCCAGCGCCACGGGCGCGGCGAGGTTGTCGGAGAAGTAGAGCAGCAGCTGGGTGCTGGTGGCGCCTGCCGCGGCGGCTTTGTACACCACCTCGAAGCTGCTGGCAGCCGTAATGGCTAGCTTGGTCTGGTACAGTTTCACCACCGCGCTGCTGGTACCGCCGCCCAGGCTGCCGGTCAGCTTCACGCAGCTGCCGCCGTAGTAGGCGTCGTCAAAGTCGAAGCCGACGGTGACGGGGGCGGCGCCGGTTTTGGCCCATTGCCAGGAGGGCAGCAGGCTTTGCTTGCCCATGTCGGTCCACTCCTTGGTCACCACGGCACCGTTGTTGGCAAACACCTTGCCCTGCCCCACCGAGAAGAAGGTTTCGAAGGGCAGGCTGGTAATGACGGTGCGCACCGGCAGGTAGTAGCCCAGGCCCTTCCAACCGGTGGCGTCGGCGGTGGTGATGTCGTAATCGTCGCCGGCAAACACGCGCTGCTCGGTGCGGTAGAAATTGGCGTAGTCGGCCGGGTTGTTGTTGAAGTTGTTCAGCCCGCCGTTGTAGGTCAGGTTGGTGGCAAACAGGCCCACCGACAGCCGGGGCTGGGTCAGGTCACCGTTGGTGAAGTAGTTGTCGAACCAGGTGGTGCGCGCAAACAGGCCCTGGGGGTTGCGGCCGGGCCAGAGGTCGGCGCCCATGTACACGTCGAAGGGGCTGCGGCCGATGGCGTTGGCCGTGGTCACGGAGGTGTTGATGTTGGTGGCGCCCGACCAGAAGTAGTTGGTGAACATGGCGTCGCTCACGCGCGTGGTGCCGTCCTGCAGCAGGGCCTGGTTGTTGGCGTTCAGCGCGTTCTGGTAGGCCAGCACCCCGTTGGAGCGCATGGCATCGTACCAGTGAATTTCCATGCCGGCGGGCTTAATCACCTGCAGCCGCTGCAGAAACGCGCGCAGCTCCAGCGCCTGGGCGGTGCTCAGGGTGTTTTCCTGGTTGAAAAACCAGCCGTCGAAGCCGTAGTAGGTGGCCATGTCCACCAGCTTCTGCGCCCCGATGTAGGCGCCATTGCCGTCTTTCTGCAGCAGGGCGGCCACGTCGGCGGCGCTGGTAAACACCGTGCCGATGACCTTCACGCCGTTGCGGTGAGCCGTTTCCACCCAGGGCCGCGTCGGAATGCCCACCGTGCCGTCGAACCAGGTCAGCACGTCGATGTACTGCCAGTGGGTGAAGTTGTAGAGGTTGAAGTGGTTTTGCTCGCCGAGGTAGCCGGCGAAGTTGGCCATGCCGTCGGGAATGTAGTTGACCTTGTGGCTGAAGCTCATGGCTGGGTTGAGCTGCGGGGCCAGCGCGTTTTGGCGGGCGGCCAGCGGCACCCGGCTCACGTTGGCCGGAATGGCCGTCGGGCCGGTCGTGGTCCAGGCCATAAACTGCGCCATGGTCAGCTTGGTGTACTGCGCGGCCGGCTCGATCTGGGCGGCCGCCGCCAGCGGCGCCAGCAGCCCCAGCAGCAGGGCCCACAGGTACGCACGCAATCGGTACAGGCGACGGCCGGCAGTGGGTGCTGCCGGAGTCGCTGCAGGGTAAAGTTGCTTCATCGAACGGTGAGGGGTGGTGAGAGAAGGGGGTTAACAACTAATTCGTCGTCAATGTAATGGCTACCCCCTTTGCTTGTACCGTCCAACCATTCAAAAATTATGATATGCTATTTGTTACCCCCTTTTTGGACAAGCCAAGTGCTCTGCCGATTTCTCGTTGGCTCATTTCCGCACCGTAGCGCCGCGTACGGCCAGCGGCCGGCCTAGCAGCCAGGCCCGTAGCAACACCCCATCGGCCGATACTTTGCCCACCACCCGGTAGGTGGAGGCCAGCGCCTCAGCGGCTTCGGCGGCTTCGCGTGTCACCGTGGCCGGGCCTAGGTACGAGGAGTGCACCATCTGCACGGTCCCGTCGTCGCGCACGCGCAGAAAGCCGGCGTGAAAGTCGAGGCCGAGCACGTAAAGCCCCGGCCCGAGCGCCCGCACCTGCCGCACGAACTCGGCCTGGTCGAGGCCCCGGTAGCGGTGGATGTAGGTTTCGGCGGTGAGGTTCTTGATGATGACTTCGGAGGCCTGCTTGGCCAGCAGGCTGCGCTGCAGATGCAGGCCCGCGTCGTGCAGGGTGGTCGTCACGAAGTAGCCGCAGGCAATGCTGCCCCGGCGGGGCTCCCAGCTCTGCCCGTAAAACGCCCACGGCGTGCCCTCCCAGGCCGGGAAGATGGTGCTGTCGAGGGCCGCGAGGAACAGGGTGCGCGCTTTGGCCAGGCAGGCGGCCCGCCCGGCGGCGCTGGGCGCCTGCCGGTACCGGCGGCCCAGCTGCTGGCGCCGGGCGTCGAGGGCACGCAGGCGGAGGCGGTAGTCGGCCGGCGAAAACGTGGGCGCGGCGGGGGCGGCCGGTTGCGCCGAGCAGCCGCGAAGCCCGCTCAGCAGCAGGCTCCCAATCAGATACCATTTCATGAGCTATAGCTGCGCCGGCGGTGCCTCCGGCCTCGTGTTAGCTCAACTGCCGGGCCGGGCGGTTTAGTACGCCGGCCGCCCGAATTTGCCCCGAAAAACGCTGCCCCGACCACGGCAGGTCCGTAACCGGGGCGACGCTTGCTTCGGCGGGCTCAGCGGCTCAAATCTTGTAGGCCCGCACCGAGTCCACGTCGAACAGGTATACCACGCTGTCGACGGGGTCAAAAATGTAGTCCGGGGTGCGGTTTTCCACTTCCACCTGCCCCTCCACCTTGCCGGTAGCCTTGTTGATTTTGAGCAGCTTGAAGCGGCCGACTTCGTCCCTGTCAGCCTTGGTCAGCACGATGTGGTGCCGCAGCTCGGTGTGAAACGTGCGAGGCCCGCTGTACACGGCTTCGCTGCTGCCCGCCTCGAAGGCGTGCTGCGCGGCCACCCACGACTGCTTGGTGGCGTGGACTTTGGCCTTGGCCGCGGCATCGGCCGCCTGCGCGGCGGCCTGGCCCGCAATGGCGCCGGCCACCACCACCGGCGGCGTGAAGTACTGGTTGTACACGATGCGTCCGTTGAAATCCACCTTGGTTACCGACTGCGCCGTAACCACCGCCAGCCCGTCGTCGAGCAGCTCAAGCTGGGGCGCCTCGTTGTCGAGCAGCTTCAGGGGCAGCTTGTCCTTCAGCAGCAGGGTCTCCTCCCCTTTCTTCGGATTCACCCGGCCCAGGTAGCCGTTGGCCCAGAAGTAGGTGTCCTCGCCGGCCTTGAGCTTCACGCGCCCCGCCGGGTCGAAGTAGCGGGTTTTGCCGATGGCCGCGTAGCCCTGGGGGTTGAAGTACTCCACGCAGCAGGCGCTGAGCAGGCCGATTCCCTGGTCGTTGACGAACAGCTGCACGTTGTCGCCGCTGGTTTTGAAGGTTTTGTCGGCTTTCAGCTGCAGGGTGGTCAGGTCCACCAGCTTCACCGCCGAGCCCCCGCTCACCACGAACAGGTCGTTGCCGATGGGCTGCATGGCGCCCGCGTTGCTGATGTCGACCGTGGCCGTGCGCAGCTCCTGGCAGCTGCGCTTGTCGTACACGGCCAGCAGCAGGTCCTTGTCCTTCTTGCCCGACTTGCCGACGACCAGCCGGTCCGGGCCCGCGTCGCGGTAGGTGACGAAGGCGCCGGGCAGCTCCGTTTCGCCCGTGAGCTGCCCGGTGCGCACGTTCACGCCGGTGAGGTAGCCGTTCTGGAGCACGCACACCAGCCCAGGCGTGCCCGTTTCCAGCACCTCAAACGTGGGCTCGGTGGGCGGCAGCAGCTCCGCCACCTTGCCCGAGCGTTTCAGCGGCAGGTTGTAGAGCAGCTTGCCGCTGGCCGGGTCCAGGGCCGTCACCCCGTAGCTCGACACCACGCACACCTTGCCGTCGGGCAGGGGCAGAATGCGGGCGGCCTTGGCCCAGGTCGGCGCAATCGGCAGCTCGTGCAGACGCGCGCCCGTCACCTTGTCAAGCAGCAGCGCCCGGGTACCCGCGTCGGTGGCTTCCCACACCACCAGGTGAGCCGCGTCGATGATGCGGTTTTCCAGCTGCCTGGCCGCCGGGGGGCTGTACACGGCCTTGCCGGTTTCCGAGTTGAGAATGTACGACTGCAGGTACTCGGAAGAGGCCGACTTGGCCACCACCTGAATCAGCGGGCCGTTGCCGATCAGGTGGGCCGATTTGGTGCGCTCCACCTTGGTCAGCCACAGCGGCTTGCCGGTGTTCTTGGCCAGGCTCATCACGAAGTTGGCCTTCAGGATGAGGATGTTGCCGTCGGCGTTGAGGTACTTCACCGGCGCCGGCCCGTTGCCGAGCTTGGCCCACACCTGCTGCCCCGCAGCTACGTCGGCCGCCGGCTCGCGCCGCAGCCGGGCAGGTAGTACCGGCACCGGCGCGGGCGGCGCATCGGCCAGCCGCGTAGGTACCGGGTCCTGCTCCGGCGCCGCCGTGTCCTCATTAGCTTCGACGGCCACCGCAGCGGGCGAATCCGTCGCAGTGGCCGTCGTGGGAGCCGGGGCGTTGGGAGCCGGAGGAGCCTCTCCGCCGCCAGTGGCCGCCACGTCGGGCGAGGCCGGCGGTGCGGCTGTAGGCGCCGGGCTGATAGGAGCCGCTTCGGGCGCGGGTGCCACGGCTTCAGCGGCGGGCGTAGCGGTGGCAGCCGGCGCGGGCACGGGTGGTACCGGCTCCGGGGCAGCCGGAGCCGCGACGGGCACCGCTTCCGGTGCGGGCGTGGCGGGGCGCTCCTGGGCCACAGCTAGCTGCGAAGTAGCTGGCGCCGGCGCAGTCGGAGCCTCGGGAGCCGGGGTTGGGGCGGCAACCGGCGTAGCGGGAGCCACTGCCGGAGCGGCAGGCGCCTCCGCCACAACGGCGACGGGGGCGGCTACGAGCGGCTCGGCAGGGGCGGCCGGGCTGGCTGGCACCACCACCGGAGCCGCAGCCGTGACTGGGGCCGGGGCAGCGGCGGCAGCCGGAGCGGGCGTAGCAGGAGCGGCAGCCGGCGCAACGGGCGCGGCGGCCGTCTGCTCGGGCACGTTAAACTTTTCCCGCCGGCCCTTCTCGTAGATAATCATCCACACGTCCGTCTTGCGCACGTTGTAGAGCGGCCCGTCGAGGAAGTCGGACAGGCGGTATTTGATGTGGTCTTCGGTTATCTCGATGACCTTGGCGCTAATCTCGGACTTATCGTTCTTGATAATGACGTCCTGGGCGTGGGCGCTGGCAGCCAGCAGCACGCCCCCGCCCATGGCTACCACGCGGCCGGCGCCCAGCCAACGCCGCCACCAGGACCGCTCCGAGCCGGCCGGCAAGCGCCGGGCGGGCGTCAACTTGCGAGTAGAAGATTGCGACATAGGTATGTGGGTTTCGGGCAGGCAGAGCAGGGCAGAGAATTGTCGGCACTCATATATGAGTGTACATAATTTCTCCTTAAAATACAAACTTACAAAAATTTAGCAGACCCCGCACCGCAAATTTATACTTGTTAATCAGGCTATTATCCTTGACCAGAATAGATCAGGGGCTTGGGCTCAGAAAAGAAGTGGTAGCACAGCCGAGCCGTTATGGTCGGCCCGGCCAGCTCCCGCTCACATGAAAATGCTATAGACAATAGGGGTTAAATACCGCTAGACTTGCATCGCCAAATGACCCGGCTTCGTGACGGTCCGGCGGCTTCGCTTCTTTCCCAACCCATTTGCTATGAAAACCAACCAAGTAGCCATCATCGGTGGCGGTCCGGCCGGCATTGCCGCCGCCAAATCTCTCCTGGAAGACGGCCTGACGCCCGTCATCATTGAGCAAAGCGGCGCCCTCGGCGGGCAGTGGCAGCAGGGCGCGGCCCACAGCGGGCAGTGGCCCGGCATGCACGCCAACTCCTGCCACATCAAGATGTCCTTCTCGGACTACGACTACCCCACCGGCACGCAGATGTTCCCGACCAACCGGGAGGTGCTGGCCTACCTGCACGACTACGCCCACCATTTCGGCGTCGATGCCCACGTGCGCTTTCATACCCGCGTCGAGCTGATTGCCCGTGGCCCCGAAAACCAGTACGTGGTGTGGACGGTGAACAAGGACGGGGAGCGGCGCACCGAGCTGTTCGAGCGCGTCATCGTGGCCACCGGGCGCTACAACAAGCCGCGCTACCCCAACACGCCCGGCCTCGACCACTTCCACGGCCGCGTCATCCACTCGATGGAGTACCGCGGGCGCGAGCAGTTCCGCGGGCAGCGGGTGCTGGTGGTCGGCAACAGCATCAGCGGGCTGGAAATTGCCAGCGACCTGGCCAAGGACGAAACCGTTACGGTTGTTTCCTCGGCCCGCAAGCCGCGCTACATCGCCCGCAAAATCATGCACGGCGTGCCCACCGACCAGCTGGCCTTCACCCGCTTCGGGGCCTACGTCAACCAGGCCCTGCCGCCCGCCGAGGCCGCCGAAGGTCTGAAGCAGCTCATCCTGAGCGCCGTGGGCAACCCCGCCGACTTCGGCGGCCTGCGCCCGGCCGACAGCCTGATGGAAGCCGGCGTGTCGCAGTGCCAGGACTACCTCGACCTGGTACAGGCCGGCCGCATCCGGGCCGTGACGGGCGTGCAGGCCTACGCCCCCGGCCGGGCCGTGCTCACCGACGGCGAAGTGCTGGAGGTCGACGCCGTCATCCTGGCTACGGGCTACGACCTGCACCTGCCCTTCCTGCACGAAGACCTGCGCCGGGCCGTGCGCGCCAACCGCCAACACCTGGAGCTGCATCACTTCACCTTCCACCCCGCCCTGCCCGGCTTCGCCTTCATGGGCCTCTACGAGCAGATCGGCTCCTACTTTGTGACGGCCGAGCTGCAGGCCCGCTGGATTGCGGCCTGCTGGAGCGGGGCCCACCCCACCCCCACCGCCGTCGATATGGCCGTGGGCCTGGCCGAAGCGCGGCTGCAGCAGGAGCGCGGCCACGCCACCTGCCAGCAAGTGGCCGAAATGATTTCGCACGACCTGGGCGTGGCTCCCAGCATCGAGCGGTACCCCGAGCTGGCGCCCGAGCTGTTTTTCGGCATGCTGGCCCCGGCCCAGTTCCGCCTCGAAGGCCACGGCCGCCAGCCCGACGCCCGCCAGCGCTTTGAGCGCAACGTGCGCCACTTCACCGGCGGCCAGCCCCTGCCGCTGGGCGAGCGGGAAATGGGCAGCCTGCTGATGCTGGCCGCCAAGCTGCCCCACCATCAGCCGCTGCAGCAGCTGGTGAAGCAGCTGCAGGCCGCCGAAACGCTGGCATAGCTAGCTGACCGACCAATTGCCGGCCCGGCGGATGCTGCATCCGCCGGGCCGTTTTGCTTCGCTTCATCGGGCCCGGCGAGGACCAGGCAGGGGCTTTCAACCAATCCTGCGGGCATAAAAAAAGAAGCATGCCTGGGGCATGCTTCTTTACTCTGCGTAGAGTTCGGTGCAGGTTAGGCTACGCGGCGCACTTTTACGGCATTCACGCCCTTGCGGCCCTGCTCCACGTCGAACTCGACTTTGTCGTTTTCGCGGATTTCATCGATCAGACCGGTTACGTGAACGAACACGTCCTGACCAGTTTCATTGTTTTTGATGAAACCAAACCCTTTGGTCTCATTAAAGAATTTTACGGTTCCCGTAGCCATGATGCATTAGGAAAGTGATGAAAATAAAGCAACTGACAACGACACTGCTCTATCAATTCTGCAAGCGAATAAACGGTAGCAATGCGCGGCGACTTGCCTTTGAACGGGGGTAAACGTACATATTTTTTCTGATTTTTTACCGATGGTTTTGCGCCGATCCGCGAGGCGCCGCCCAACCTATTTCCGGCTCAGGGGCCAGCTGAAGCCGATTCCGTTGTCGGCGTTGCTGTCGGCCCCGGTGACAGGCGCGGTGTAAGGCTGGGCCTGGCCATCAGCTCCCACGACGCGCAGATTTTTGTAAGGGATGAAAATGTAGAGCCAGTCGCCATCCTGGTACAGCGGCATGAAAGCGCTAAGGCTCAACTCGGGTTTGGCGGCAATCAAGGTCGGCGTAGCGGGCCGGATACCACGCATCAGCGTGACTTCCGCATGGGTGAACTGATAGCGCATTTCGGGCGGACACTGCGGATTGGGCTTGAGCTCCAACGTCACAGCCGGGGCCAGGGCGCTGCCGGTGGCGGGCACGGGCTGGTTGTCGCGCAACACGCTGAGCGCGGGTGCGGGGCAGTTCGTCTGGGCCCGGGCATTGCCGCTGGCGACCAGCAGCGCCAGGGCCGTAAATAGTTTGGAATACATGAAAACCGGGTTTTGGTGGATAAGAGCACAAACAACCGGTGCCGAAGCCACGCAATGACGCTACGGCACCCTTAATCAACGCCTTAAGCTCAGCGGCATTGCCCAGTGTGCCAGGATTCATCGCCCCCTCGCCAGGCCAGCCAAGGGTGGCAGCCCGCCTACAGGTACGACATCCACCAGTAGCGGTGCCGCTGCCGGTAGCCCTCGTACCAGCGGCAGGGCCAGTAGAGCAGCCCTACCACCGCCAGCCACACCACGTAGGTGCGCAGCAGGCTGGGCTGATACGCGGCCGGCCACTCGGCCGGGGTCGAGAAGGCGAGGTTAAAGGGCTGCCCGAAGGCGGCACGCGTCCACAGCCAGCTCCCGCCGCTGATCAGCAGAAGGTGCAGCATATAGTAGAAAAACGGCACCCGCCCGTAGGTGCGCAGCCAGCGGGCCGGCCGGCTGCTGAGCTGCTCGGCCCCGCTCAGCAGCCACAGCGCCACGCCCAGCGTGAGGCACGCGAACAGCAACGAGGGCGGGTACTTGCTCACGTTCACAAACGACAGCACCGTGTACCAGGCGCCGCGCGCCTGCTGGCTCCAGGGCGCCGGGTCGCCGTACCAGTTGGTGGCCCGCAGGGCTCCGAACAGCAGCAACGCGGCTGTGCCGGCCACACGCAGCCGCCGGGTGCGCTCGGGCAGCGGCAGCGCAAACCAGGGCCCGATAAGGTAGCCCGCCAGCAGCACGCCCAGCCACGGCCCGATGGAATAGGCCACCAGCAGCGGCGGCAGCGGCGGCAGGGCCAGCACGAAGGTGTTGTTGTGCAGCAGGGCCCACAGCGCGTTGTGCGCCGTGACGGGCTGAATAAACGGCAGCGCGTCGTGGCCCAGCAAAATCAGCGCGGCCAGCCCCAGCAGCACCGGGCGCGGCAGCCAGAGCAGCCCCGCCAGCAGCACCATGCCCCAGCCAATGGCCCAGATGACCTGCAGCAGAATCATGCCGTAGTCCCAGTGCAGCACCGGCGCGATGAGCAGCACCTCGGCCGCCACCAGCCACAGCCCGCGCGTGAGCAAAAACCAGCTGGTGGCCCGGCGGCTGCCGCGGCGCTGCTGGGCCAGCCAGATGCTCACGCCCGCCAGAAACACGAAGGTGGGCGCGCAGAAGTGCGTAATCCAGCGCGTGAAAAACCACAGCGTGGTGGTCTGCCCCAGGTCCTCGGGCCGAAACGGCGTGGGGCTGAAACAGTCGCGCACGTGGTCGATGGCCATGATGAGCATGACCAGCCCGCGCACCACGTCGATGGCCTGCACACGAACGGCAGCGGTAGGGGAATTTGCAACGGGCACAGATACGTCGGCGGCAGGGAGCATGGGCAGCAAGCCGGACCGTTGGAGTCTGGCGGAGCCCAAGTTAGCGGCTCGCGCCAAACCGCCGCCTCTTCTGCTGCCCCGACTTTTACGCCGCCCTCCGCTTTAGTCGCTCAGCAGCGTAGTACCCGTCAGTTCCTCGCTCAGCTGCCAGAGTCGGCGGGCGTTTTCGGGCGTGTTGAAGGGGTTCTTCACGGCCTGGGTCCGCTGCTTGGCGTAGTAGCCCCCGCTGCTGCGGCCGGCGGCCGGGTCGGTGGCCAGGAAAAGCGTGGTGGCGGCGCCCTGCTCCGGCGTGCTCAGGAATGGCCGGATAAGGGGCAGCACCCGCGCCATCATGCTCTTGCCGCCCGCCCCGAAGGCCGTGGCCACCACGCCCGGGTGCAGGGCGTTGGTCACCACGTTATCGATGCCATGGGCGCGCAGGCGGCGGGCCAGCTCCTGCGTGAACATGATGTTGTAGAGCTTGGCGTTGGCGTAGGCAAGGGTGGTGTCGTAGTGCCGCTCGTGCTGAAAATCCCCGAAATCGGGCCGGGCCTGCTGGTGTAGGGCCGACGACACGTTGATGACGCGGGCCGCCGGGCTCTGGCGCAGCCGGTCGATCAGCAGGCTGGTGAGCAGGAAGGGGCCGAGGTGGTTGGTGGCCAGGCTGAAGTCGAGGCCCTGGGGCGTGCGGCGGCGCTCATCGGGCGGCAGCAGGCCGGCGTTGTTGATGAGCACGTCGAGGCGCGGGTAGCGGGCGTTGAATTCGGCGGCGGCGCGGCGCACCTGCTCGAAGTCGGCCAGGTCGGCCAGCAGCACGTCGACCTGCGCCCCGGGCACGGCCGCCTCGATGCGGGCCTGGGTAGCGGCGGCTTTGTCGGCGCTGCGGGCCAGCAGCACTACCTGGGCGCCGCGACGGGCCAGTTCGCGGGCGGTTACTTCGCCAATGCCCGAGGTGGCACCGGTGACGAGGACGATTTGATCGGAGAGTTCAGGCATCAGAAATAGGCTTACGTGGTGGCTGCCAGGGCCGACGCAGCAGCCGAGCAAATACTTTACGCTCAGCCGTTATTCGCACTTAGAACCGGCTCCGTCTGGAAGTTTGGTTACCAGTGACCAGCAGAACGTCATGCTGAGCGGAGTCGAAGCATCTCTACCACTTCGTTGAATTTAGTATCAGGCGAAGCGGTAGAGATGCTTCGGCAAGCGGACGTCAGATGAAGCATGACGCCCTTTTGACTACTGTTCTGATTCCTTGCCCACAGGTTCAGCCCGTTTCCAGCCGACGCGACTCCGCCTGCCTTTACCCCGCGCCGCCGGCAGCGGCGGCCGGTTGCCAGCCCGTCAGCGCGGCCCAGTGCGTGGCGGCTTGGTAGATCAGGTGAAACACCGGCTCTTTCAGGTACAGGTAGCCGTCGATGCTGGCCGGGAACAGCGCGGCGGCGCGCTGCTTCAGCAGCTCGTACTCGCGGCGGGCCGTCGGCTCGGCGCGCAGGTAGTCGCGAAACAGCAGGGCGAAGCGGGCGTTGAAGCGGCCATCCTCGCGCAGGTGCAGATGCAGGCGCCGCTCCCCGGCCGGCTCGCGCAGGTACAGCTTGCGCAGCTCCGGCGAGTCGGCGGGCAGGTCGTGAAACTGGTCGTACTGCCACTCCCGCCCCTGCCGAAACCCCGCCCGCCACAGCGGCGGCAGCAGCTCCGCCGCCGCCGCTTCCAGGTCCGGCACGGTCAGCTGCACGTCGATGACGTCCTTGGCGCTGAGCCCCGGCACGGCCGTGGAGCCAATGTGCTCGATGCCAAGCGCCACCGGTCCGACCAGGGCCCGCAGACAGGCAGCAAGGGCGGCAAACTCAACGGCCCAACCGGGCTGGTACGGCACCAGCACGACTGGTCGGGAAGGCGCGAAATCAGGCATGGCAGGTGGGAAAGGTCCGCGGCAAATATGCACCCGCCGCCGTTGCGCCCGCGCCCCCGCCCATAACCTTCCGGGATGCGCGGGGGTATTGTAGCCGCGGCCCCACCCCGGGCGCCCGCACCACCATTTCTCCCGCCTTTCATGAATTCCCCCTCTTCCGCCTCCGCCGCTTCATCAGCCGCACCCGTGGTGCTGGCCGGCGCCACCGGGCAGCTGGGTCTGCTCATTGCCCACCACCTGCGCCAGCTCGGGGCCCCGGTGCGGGCCCTCATTCGCCCCGAGAGACGCGCCAGCGCCGAAGTGGAGTCGCTACGCCTGCAGGGTGTGGAGGTGCTCGAAGTCGATTACCACGACGCGGCGGCGCTGACGGCAGCCTGTCGCGGCGCGGGCTGCGTGGTGTCGGCCCTATCGGGGCTGCGCGAGGTCATCGTGGATGCCCAGACGCGGCTGCTCGATGGGGCCGTGGCGGCCGGCGTGCCGCGCTTCATTCCCTCGGATTTCGCCGCCGACTTCACCCACTTGCCCGAGGGCTCCAACCGCAACTTCGACCTGCGCCGGGAGTTTATGCGCCGCCTCGATAAAGCGCCGATCCGGGCCACTTCCATTCTCAACGGCATGTTCATGGAGCTGCTCAAGGGCCAGGCGCCGCTGATTCAGCCCGGCCCGCGCCTGATCATCTATTGGGGCGACGCCGACCAGCCCCTGGACGTGACCACCATGCCCGACACGGCCGCCTTCACCGCCCGCGCCGCCCTCGACCCTGATACGCCGCGCTACCTGCGCGTGGCCGGCGACGTGCGCAGCATCCGCGGGCTGCAGGCCGCCGCCACGGCCGCCACCGGCCAGCCCTACCACCTGTTCCGCGTCGGCGGGCTGGGCATGCTCGCGGGCATGATCAAGGTCACGCGCGCCCTGATGCCGGCCCGCGAGGAGGTGTTTCCGCCCTGGCAGGGCATGCAGTACTTGCACAACATGCTCACCGGCCAGGCCAAACTCGCCGAGCCGCTCGACAACAACCGCTACCCGGACATGCGCTGGACCACGGTGCCGGAGCTGCTGGCCACGCGGCGCTAACGCCGCCGGGCACAAAAAAAGCAGCACTCCCGGTGGGAGTGCTGCTTTTTTTGTGCGGTAGTCGCTCGGACTAGGCGCGACGAACTTTCACGGCGTTCAGGCCCTTGCGGCCCTGCTCCACTTCGAACTCGACTTTGTCGTTGTCGCGGATTTCGTCGATCAGACCGGTTACGTGGACGAAGATGTCCTGGCCGGTGGTGCTGTCATTGATGAAACCAAAACCTTTGGTCTCATTGAAGAATTTTACGGTTCCCGTTGCCATGATGCTTTAGGAAAAAGGTGAAAAACGAGCAACTGACAACGGAACACTACGGTAGTTCGTCAAGCGAAGGGGGGTAGGTAACACGAGGCAACTTGCCTTAAACAGTGTAAACATACGCCTTTATTTCCGGCCTTCACAGGTTTGCCCGGTCTTTCAGGTCGCGTTACGGGTGTCAAACCGGCCGTTGGGGGGGAAAGTTCAGTCGGCGGCTACTTTAAATACTGCCCGTCGGGGCCACCACGACTCCCGGGCTGCGCCCGGGCAAAACCGCGCTGACGGCCCCGGCAGGCACAAAAAAGCAGCACCCGAGGGGTGCTGCTCTGCTGTTGTCGGCGGCCGAAACTAGGCGCGACGTACGTTGACGGCATTCAGGCCACGACGGCCCTGCTCTACCTCAAACTGTACCGCGTCGTTGTCACGGATTTCGTCGATGAGGCCGGTTACGTGGACGAAAACGTCCTCGCCGGTGGTGGTGTCGTTGATGAAACCAAAGCCTTTGATTTCATTGAAGAATTTTACGGTTCCTGTTGACATGATGCTTTAGGAAAAGAGAGTACAAAAAGCAACTGACAACGGAACGCTACGGTGATTCTGCAAGCGAATGGAGGTAGGTGAAACGAGGCAACTTGCCTGAAAATGCGTGACTCGCGGCGCGGCGACTGACAAGCCCGGTTGCGGGAGGGTGCGGCGACTGGCAGCAGGTTACAATGGGCTTAACGGGGCGTACCTAAACTAAGTTCAAAAACAGCTTATTTAAATCAAATAAGCACCTATCCTCTGACCCAAGCCGCTACCAGTCAGCGGTTCATCCTCCGGTCGATTGCGCAACCGCCCTCAGATGAAAAGGCAGGCAGCCGAACCGGCGGCCGAAGCGGGCCAGGTGCCCGAAACGTTCTTGTTACGCATGGCCCACACGCACCCTACCCCTGAAACCAGCGCTGATAAGCGGGTGCCACCAGCCGCTGCCACTCGGGGTTGCGCTTCAGGTAGCTCGTCACGAAGGGGCACAGCGGAATCAGCAGCCGCTGCCGCCGCTCGACTTCGGCCAGCACCTTTTCCACGATGGCCGTGCCTACCCCCTGCCCTTCCAGCTGCGCCGGCACTTCGGTATGGAACAGGGCCAGGGCGCCGTCCCGGTCGCCGTACTCCATAAAGGCGGTGGCGTGGTTCACGGTCAGCTCGAAGCGGTGGCTGCCGCTATTGTCGACGAGCGGTAGGGCTTGAAATTCGGGTTTCATCGGTCGGTGAAAGGGAGGAGCTTGATACGCGCGCTCAACTGGCGCAGGTGCTACAACATTCCGCAGGCAGCGGGGCCGGCTAGGCGCTGGCAGGCACGGTAATTTTTTTCCGATCCATAGCCAGGCGGAAGCTGAACACGGCCAGCAACAGCGTCAAGGGGGTAAAGACCAGCTGCTCCAGCGCGGTCCGGGCCAGCAGATTGCCCACGGTATTCGCCAGAAACAGGGCCGTCATCAGCCATAACGCGCCCGTTATCAGCCGGGAATTGACGCGCAGCCGCAGCCGGCCCGCGGCCAGGGCCACCACGGCCAGCATCAGCAGGTTCAGGCCGATGGACACGGTTTCGAACGACAGCATCTGCTGGTGGCTTTTCAGGCGCCCGCCCCACACGATGGCAAACGGAATAACGCCCGTTAGAATCAAAAGGTGGAACAGCACGATGAGACTCAGAATAAGGAGCATCCCGTGGGCCGCAGCTCGGGCAGTAAGAAGGTATTTCATGGGGATAAACGAGCCGCTTTACTTGCCCAAGGTCCGCAGGTAGGGCGCGGGAATGGGCAGGCCCTGCAGGCGGTTGGTCATGGCAAACAGGATGAGCAAGGCCACCAGCACCCCCGCGCCGCCAATGCCCACGGCCTGCCGCCGCGCGCGGGCCTCGCCCCAGAGGCCGCGGCCCTTCTGGTAGTGCAGGCTGGCCAGGTGCAGAAAGACGGCCGTGACGGCCAGAAAGTAGTACGGGACGAAAAACAGGCTAAAGGGAAAGGTGTTGATGCCCGCCGCCGCGAAGTACAGGTTGGTATCGAGCCCAAACACGGCCCGGCCGGTGAGCACCGCCCCGGTATGTACCAGCAGAAAGAAGGCGAGGTACAGGCCGGAGAGAATCTGAACCCGCTCCGCCACCGGCCACGGCGGCTGCCGGCGGCCCCGCCAGTACAGGCGCAGACCGGTGAATACCTGCCCCACTACGGCCAGCAGCAAACCCGTTTCGACCACCGGATGCCGGTACATCCGGCGCAGCGCGGTCATGACCACCTGGTGCGCCTGCACGCTCCCGAGCGCCGCCAGGTGATTGGCCAGGTGAACCAGGATGAACCCGGACAACAGGACACCCGTCCAGTAGTGGTAGGTTTTGAGTGGTAGTCGCATCGGGCAGGGCCAGGGTTGCGGCGACAATATTAGTCCGCATTGAGCTGAATAAGGCCAACGACCTCAGGTAGCCGGCCCGAACGAAAAGCGACGCCCCGGTTTTTCGGGGCGGCGCGGGTAGCCGGGGCTCCGGCTCAATCCTTCCACTGGCGGCGGCGGAACCGCTTCCAGCTGCGCTGCTGGTTGACGAAGTGGGAGTTAACCGTTTCGGGGCCGTGCGGGAAGCATTGTAGGGATACTTATTCGTTTCTGCTCAGTAAACGGCACGCCCGACCAGATGCGAATCCGCGTTTCTACAAACCTATTTTCGCTGGCCGCCGGGCCGGGCGCTAGGCAGCGCCTATGGCCACGCCCTTCCGCTCCGCTCCTCGTGCGGCCAGGGCCGGGAAATAGCTGCGGTGCAGGGCCAGGGCCGAGCAGACAATGCCCCCGGCCACGACCAGCGTGCGGACCCAGTTCATGGCGCTCCACTCCTGCCAGATGCGCTGCAGGGTGGCCACGTCCGTCACCTGCGGCCCGAACAGGATGGCGTTGCGCGGATAGAAGTAGTTGAACGTCATGCCCTCGGCCCCCACGTACAGCAGCAGGGCCAGCAGCAGCAGGTGGCGGGTGGGCCGGCCGCGCTTCCAGAACAGGGCCGCGCACAGCAGCGCCAGGCCCTGGTTCAGCGGCGAAAAGACGCGAAAGAAGTTTCCGGGGTTCGACACCCGGTAGTAGTCCCGGGCGGTCTGAATCGAGCGGGGAATGTCGTGGCCCCAGGCGGGCGCATCCACCAGCGAGGTGTAGATATTGGTGAGCAGCAGGCCCGAGGCCACGATGAGGGAGGCGAAAAGCAGGGTTCGTTTCATAGCGGTTGGTTTTTCGACAAAAGTCCGCCCCCGGCCGCCCCGGAACTTGTACGTATCGGCCAAGATGGGCCGGCCCCGGTTTGGGGCCGGGGCGTGTCGCCAACACCCGAACGTCATGCTTGATCTGGCGTCCGCTTGTCGAAGCATCTCTACCGCTTCGTTGAATTGTATCTGACGAAGCGGTAGAGATGCTTCGACAAGCTCAGCATGACGTGCTGATGGGTCACCGTTCACCGCCCCCAGCGTCCTCAGGCCCAATCAACGCTTTCCCCTATACGCCAAAGCGCCCGGCTTCCGCAAGTGGGAAGCCGGGCGCCGGCGTGCGTGCAATAGGTAGAATCGAACGAGAATAAGCGGGGCGACGGGGTGCGGGCCGGGCGGCCCGGCGGCTTAGTTCAGCGCGGGCCGGGACGCGGGCACGGCCGTTTTGGCCGCGTCGGCGGGCTGGTGCTGGTTGAAGAACTTCCGGTCGAAGAACGTCAGGGCCAGGGCGGGCTGCTCCTCGAAGTCGAGGCCCAGCTGGCGGGCGTTGCGCGAGAGTTGGCGGGTGAGCAGGGCGCGCTCGGCCTTGGTGCCCACGCGGGCGTCGGCCTGCACCTTCTTTTGCCCGCTCTGCGCCTTCAGGGCCGCCAGCAGCGCGTCGCGGTGCTGGGTGTAGGTGGTCTTGAAGCTGGCGTCGAACTTGGTGCCCAGCTCCGCCAGGGCCTGGTCGAAGCGCTCCAGCAGGCCGGGCCACTCGGCGTAGTCGGCCTTGTGGTACTCCGTGGCCCCGTTGGGGTAGAAGCGCAGCCGCTGGGCTTCGTCCTTGATTTTGTAGTGGACGTCCTCGCGGCCCTCGCCGGTAATCCACTTGCGCAGGGTATCCCGGGCGGCTTCCAGCGTCAGCGTCTGCCCCTTGCCGGCGCTCAGGCCCGTGCTGGCGTCGCTGCGGTGCCCGAAGTAGGCCGTGAAGCGGGCCTCCGTGCCGGCAATGAGCCCGTCGAAGCGGCCGGCCTCGTTGCCTTTGCGCAGGCGGTCCAGGTGGTCCCGGGTGCCGGCTTCCAAGTCTTGGTTGCTGATGGAATCATCCGCAAACCAGTCGCCAAAAATTTTGTCGAACGACAACATAAAAAGGTAGGTAAGTGAAGGTTAAACTTCCTTCTAGCTACCAACAATAGCTGAATTATCCAACCGAAAAACCGCGGAAGCCTCGCGCAAGCTTCCGCGGGCCACCCGAGGTTTCCCGGCCGGCCCACGAAAGTCTCCGCGGGCCCCCCGAAGTTTTCCGGATGCCTCGCGCAAGGTTCCGTGGGCCGTCCGAAGTTTTCCGGGTGCCTCGCGGAAGCTTCCGCGGGCCACCCGAAGTTTTCCGAGTGCTTCGCGGAAGCTTCCACGGGCCACCCGAAGTTTTCCGGGTGCCTCGCGGAAGCGTCCGCGAGGTATCCGAGGTTTTCCGGACCGCTGCCCACGGCGTTGCCGGCCGCGCCGCGCCCAAGCAGGCGCGGGCCGGCAGCCCGGGGCCGCTGGCCCCGGCAAACGGTACGCCCCCGCCCAAACGAACAACGCCGCCCGGGTTTCCCCGGGCGGCGTTGGTAACGGTTTGGCAGTAATGCGGCCGGGGAGGCAGCACCTCCCCCGCTAGGCCCGTCCCCGGGCACTAAGCTCGCGCCAGCCAGCGGCCAGCCACCAGCTACTCCGCCGACGACTGCTGCATCTGCTGCCGGATGCCCTGCTCCATCCTGGCGTGGTTGGCCAGGAACTCGGCGTGCTGGGCCTCGGTGCGCTCGGTGCCGAGGCTATCCAGCTGCGCCCGCAGCTTATCGGCCGGCAAGTCGTTGCCGTACACCGGCCCGCCCGGCTGCTGCCGCCACGACTGGCGCAGCGTGCCGTCGTCCACCGCGTCGAAGCCCAGCTCGTCCACCAGGGCCATTACTTTCTGCTTGGCGGCGGCATCGTCGCCGGCCACGGGCAGGGCAATGCGGCCGGGCGTGCCGGCGGGCTGCCCCTTCTCCACGATGTGGTGGGCGTAGATGTTGTTGAACACCTTCACCACCGGGCGCCCCAGGTGCTGCTGCACCCACTCGCTCTCGGTCAAGTCGCCCGTTTCCAGCTCCTGAATCTTCCCGTCGCGCAGCAACGGGTAGTAGTTGCTGGTATCGATAACGGGCACGTCCGCCGGCACCGCGGCCAGCAGGTCCTTGGGCAGATCGGGAATGTTCTTGAGTGGGATGGTCACCACCACGATGTCGCTGCCGCGCCGGGCCGCTTCCTCCGCCGTGACGGCCTTGGCGCCCGTCTTCTGCTCCACGTCCTTCAGGGTTTCCGGCCCACGGGAGTTAGCAATGTATACCGTATGGCCGAGGCCCGTAAGCCGCTCCGCCAGGGCGCTGCCGATGTGGCCGGCGCCAATGATTCCGATGTTCATGGTTGTCTACGTTTGAGCGCCGGCCGGGGGCCGGCGCAGGTTCAGGCAGGTAGACAGCGGAGGTGGGGGGATTGTTTGGTGGGGCTGGGTGGACAGTTAACTAGATGGACCACTACTACCCTACTTCTGTGTTGCTTCCTTTCTAACTGGACTTATACACGTTTTAATCAGCGCATACTGCTTTTCATTATTGCAGCTAAAAGCCCTCAGCATACCGTTTGTATCCCCGCCAAGATAAATATCAGCTATTTGAGGATATTCCGATATGAATGAAGTCAACACAAGCGGAGTGCCTAGCAGCTTCTTGGAGACAAAATAACGTGTATCACCATAGCATAAGAAATTTCTGTTACCATAGACAAAATAGCCAAAATACTTTCCGTGAACTATTCTATTAAAATTAACCGGACTTATTTTAACTACTGTTTTTTCTTCGACTTTAGCGCATGAAAAGTAGTAGCCTACTTCCCGTTTACAAGCCTTGTCATGTCGTATAATATCGTCTAGCAAGCTGAACAAACAAGATTCCGCTTTGTATTCCGGCAGCTTCCTTACCACAGTTTCTACATCATCACCCTCTGGCCTAAAGGCAGAATAAAGAGTATCCACCAACGTAGCAGCCCCACTTTGCGCCTTAGCGGCAATAGAAAATAAACAAAGCGCAATCAATGCCAAAATATTTTTCATCTACTTATATCCTTTAAAAATTAACTATTCAGCGAAAGTTTATTATCAGCAGTTATGTTCTACTCTATCAACCGAATATAAAACCAGTACTCGTTGTGGCAACACACCTGAAGCCTCACAGCGGCGGCAGTTGCCCGGCGTCGTGCGGGTTCAGCACTTGCAGGCCGGGCACGGCGCCAAAGTCGCTGGTGTTGCGGGTGAGCAGCGGCAGGCCGTGAGCCAGGGCAGTGGCGGCAATGATGGCGTCGGGGAGCTTGATGCGGTGCTGCTGGCGCAACCGGATGGTTTGCTGAATGACCGGCTCGTCGAGCGGCAGCACGGTGCAAAGACCAATAAACTGAAGCAACGCCGCCTCTTCCGCAGCATTGGCCGGCTTGATCAGCAATTCTATTCGATTGATAACCGACAGGAATGCAGTACCTCCATCTATCACCTGCACCATCCATTGTAGACTGGCAGGCGGCAGCAACTGGCTTTGAAACTCAATTGCTGCGTTCGTGTCAATTAGGATTCCCGCTCCCATTCGTCGCGCAGTTCAGCATTTTGTTGCAGCATCCGCTTCGCTGACTCAGGCGAAAGGCTTCCGATGAGAGAAGCCACTGAAGGTTTGGGTGAGGGCTGGGCTAAAGGCAGCTTCTTTACTCCTTCATACGCATCGCCCGATTGCTCTATAATACCCACCACGCGTACATTCTTTTGTAGCCGGAGAATCTCGACGGCAGCTTTATCGGGGACTTCTACAAGCACGAGTGTCATCGTCTGAACTGGTTGTTTCTGGAAGATACGAAAGCAACAACGGCGGCCGGCGGAATATTCCACCGGCCGCCGCTGGACGGTTTAAAGAACGATGTAGAGACGCAACCTTGCGCCTTGTCGTCCGCACCGCTTGGGTCATCATGCGGACGTCAGTCGTTCAACGAGGAGACGCAAGGTTGCGTCTCTACATCGTGCGGATGACACTTTACTCCAGTCCCGGAATCTTCGCCCCGCGCTCCTCGGCTACCTGCTGGGCCAGTTCGTAGCCCGCGTCGGCGTGGCGGAAGACGCCCATGCCGGGGTCGGTGGTGAGGACGCGGCGCAGGCGCTCGGCTTTTTCGGGGGTGCCGGTGGCTACTATCACCATACCGGAGTGCGTGCTGTTGCCGATGCCCACACCGCCGCCGTTGTGCAGGCTCACCCAGTCGGCGCCGCTGGCGCAGTTGGCCAGGGCGTTGAGCAGGGGCCAGTCGGCTACGGCGTCGGAGCCGTCCTTCATGCCCTCGGTTTCGCGGTTGGGCGAGGCCACGGAGCCGCAGTCGAGGTGGTCCCGGCCGATGACGATGGGGGCCGATACTTCGCCGCGGGCCACCAGGTCGTTGATGACCAGGCCGAATTTCTCCCGCTCGCCGTAGCCCAGCCAGCACACGCGGGCGGGCAGGCCGATGAAGGGCACCTTGGCCTGGGCCTTCTCGATCCAGCGGGCCAGCATCTTGTTGTCGGGGAAGGTTTCGAGCAGGGCGCGGTCGATGCGCAGGATGTCCTGCGGGTCGCCGCTGAGGGCGGCCCAGCGGAAGGGGCCTTTGCCCTCGCAGAACAGCGGGCGGATGTAGCCGGGCACGAAGCCGGGGTAGAGGAACTGCCCGTTTTCGTCGCGCACCCGCAGGCCGCCTTTTTCGGCTTGCCCGCGCAGGTTGTTGCCGTAGTCGAGGGCCACGGCCCCGCCGGCCTGCATGTCGATAATGGCCTGGCAGTGCTTCACGATGGAGGCCAGGGCCTGGCGCTTGAACTCCTCGGGCTGGTCCTTGCGCAGCTGCAGCACCTGGTCGATGTCGCCCTCGGGAATATAGTCCATCAGGTCGTGGGCCGAGGTCTGGTCGGTGACGATTTCGGCCTTGAAGCCCCGGGCCAGCAGCTCGGGCAATACCGTGGCGGCGTTGCCGGTGAGGCCGATGCTCCAGCCCTGGCGGGCGGCTTTGTACTGCGCGCACAGCTCCAGGGCGTGGTCCAGGTCGCGGGCCTGCTCGTCGACGTAGCCTTCGCGCACCTTCTGCTTCACGCGGGCGTCAATGGGCTCGATGACCAGGCACACGCCGTCGTTCATGGTCACGGCCAGCGGCTGCGCGCCGCTCATGCCGCCCAGGCCGGCCGTGATGGTGACGGTGCCGGCCAGCGTGCCGCCGAAGTGCTTGTCTCCCACCGCGGCGAAGGTTTCATACGTCCCTTGCAGGATGCCCTGGGTGGCAATGTAAATCCAGGAGCCGGCCGTCATCTGCCCGTACATCATCAGGCCCATGCGGTCCAGCTCGTCGAAGTACTCCTGGGTGCTCCAGGCGGGCACGATGTTCGAGTTGGCAATGAGCACGCGCGGGGCGTGGGCCCAGGTGCGCAGCACGCCCACCGCCTTGCCCGACTGCACCAGCAGGGTTTCGTCGGCTTCCAGCTCCTTGAGACTCTTGACAATGGTCTGGAACTCCTTCCAGTTGCGGGCCGCGCGGCCGGCGCCGCCGTACACAATCAGCTCGTCGTACACCAGCGAAACGGCCGGGTCGAGGTTATTTTCGAGCATGCGCAGGGCCGCTTCGGCTTCCCAGGTTTTGCAGCGCAGCGTGGTGCCGTGCTGGGCCTTCACCGTTTCCGTGGGCTTGTACTCGTAGTACATGGGCCGCTGGGCGTTCTTGCCGATGGCCGAGGATTTGCTGGTGGCTTCGAGGTTGAGTTCGGGCGTGTCGAGAGCGGAATGCGACATGACGAGGGGAGTGAATCGGGGGTTCGGGTGGAACGGCGAATATAGCGTTTTCGGCGCGTGGTGCCCGTTTTGCGGCGGCTCAATTGGCGGCGGGCCGACGAGGCTTGCGGCGCGGGCAGGCGCCGCGCCCGCGGGTCCGCTTCGTTTGGCCGGGCCAACCAGCGCGGCCGGCGTACGTTTACCCAGGAAAACAATCCACAACCGACACCGATCCAACGCGATGAAACGAGTCCTGTTCCTGGCCCGGGCCGCTGCCTCCCTGAGCCTGGCCGCCTGCGACGAAAGCAAAACCAACGGTGCCGAAGGCAACGCCTCCGGCTCGACCATGACCAGCACCCGCCTGGGCAACGCCGATGGCGACGAAGGCAAAGTCGATACGGTGCGCACCGACGCGGGCGCCCCCACCAACAATGCCATGCCAGACACCATGGCCGGGCAATAGGCATTCCGGACCCATACGTACCCAAAAACGGCAAGCCCCGTGTCTCACTGACGTGGGGCTTGCCGTTTTTTGCGGGGTCTGCTTAACGAGTCATCGGCTTCAGGGGCCACCGCCGGCCGCAGAAGTCCGGGTAGGGCCAACTTGAGCTAAGAAAACATCTGGGTTTCGCTGAAAACGCCTCTAGAACGTCATGCTTTATCTGCGCTTGTCGAAGCATCCCTACCGCTTCGTTGAGCTTATTTTCAGGCGAAGCAGTAAAGATGCTTCGACAAGCGGACGCCAGATGAAGCATCACCAACGCCGAAATACACCCTAAAGCACCATCAGCGTAGGCGGGCGGCGGGTGCAGCCGGGCGGCTGGAAGCGGCTTTGTCGGCGGGAGCCGGGCTGGCGACCGGGGCAGAGGGCGCGGCGGCAGCCGGCGCCGCCGCAGGTGCAGCACTCGCCGGGGCGGTTGAGGCCATTTCGCTGGCCCCAACGCTGCTGAGCAGCTGATTGGCCTGGCGTTCCGAGAGGGCGGCCAGCGCGGTCATGGCTTTTTGGCGGCCGTTGTAGTCGTTGGCCTGGTTGAAGGCGCGCTCGGCCCGCTGGTAGGCGGCGGTGGCAGCGTCCAGCTTGCCGGCGCGGTCGAGCTCTTCGGCCTGGCGCAGCAGGGATTCGGCGGCGCGGCTCTGGCCGAAGCAGAGGTTGCTGCCCAGCAGCAGCAGCGCGCAGATCAGGAAACGGGTAAGGGTGGCGGACATGGTGGAAATGGTTGATGGCATTGGAAAACGACGGGTCCGGCAGCCGCTGTGGCGAAACGGGGCAAGACTTCAACGGGCTGTAACTCCTACGCTCGGACTATTGGCCAGGGTTAAACGCACAACCAAAATCCAAACAAAACTTTTTATATCAAAATTATATGATCGAAAAATGATGACATATTTATTATTTATTGGATTTATCTATTCAATTAGCGTATCAAACCATTGCTGCCGTAGCGCCACCTATCCGCTCTGGGTTGTCCTGACGGCGCCGCGTGGCTACGGGCATCCGCGTGGCGGTAATTGCTCCCAGATGCACCCGCCAGCGGCCAAGCTGCGTACTCCACGCTACACCAAACACCCGAACCCGATGAACCAGGTAGCCGCTGGCGTCACCCAGCTCCAGATCCAACGCTTTGTCAACGTATACTTCGTCGAAAGCAGCAACCCCGGCGAGTGGGTGCTGGTCGATACCGGCTTGCCGGGCTCCGAAAAAGACATCATTGCCGCCGCCGACGCGCTGTTTTACCCCGGCACCCACCCCACGGCCATCATCCTGACGCACGGCCACATGGACCACTCCGGCTCGGCGCGGGCCCTGGCCGAGCACTGGCACGTGCCGGTGCTGGCGCACCCGCTGGAGCTGCCCTTCCTGCAGGGCAAGGCCGTGTACCCGCCCGCCGACCCCACCGTGGACGGCGGCGGCACGCTGGCTTTCGTGTCCCGGTTTTTCCCGCCCCAGTCGTTCCAGCTCAGCGACGTGGTGCAGCCCCTGGCCACCGACAACGACGAAACGCCCTTCCTGCCCGGCTGGCGCTGGCTGCACGTGCCCGGCCACGCCCCCGGCCAGATAGCTCTGTTCCGCGAGGAAGACCGCACCCTGCTCGGCGCCGATGCCTTTGCCACCGCCAACCACGAATCGGTGCCCTCGCTGCTGCTGCAGCTGCCGAAAATCAGCGTAGCGGGCGCGCCATTCAACTACAACTGGCAGCAGGTGCGCGACTCGGTGCAGACCCTGGCTGCGCTGGTGCCCCACGCCATCGGCTGCGGGCACGGGCCGGTTATCCAGGGCGCCGAAGCATCGGTCGACCTGCGGCAGCTGGCCAACCATTTCCCCATGCCCGCGCACGGTCGCTACGTCACCGATCCGGCCGTTATCGACGTCGCCGGGGTACAGTACCTGCCGCCCGCGCCCAAAGACACCCTGCCGGCCAAGGCCGCCTTGGTCGGGGCGGGCGTGGCTCTGGCGGCCGTGGGCATAGCCCTGCTCAGCCGCGGCGGCAAATCCAACGGCCACAAGCCGGCCAAGGAGCCCAAGAAAAATTCCAAGGTATACGACCTGGCCGCCCGGCGGGCCCGCAAGTCCGGCCAGGCTTCCTGCGAGCCGGCTTCGGACGAGTATCCGTACAAGGAAATACGGTATTAAGGGTCTATAGGTAGAGCTATTTCAGCAAGCGTTATGTCTCGGCTGCGCTCGACATAACGCTTGCTGATGGACGATAGTAAATCTTGTTCAACGAGCAGAATACTATTGAGTGGGATATCTCGATCCTTGCTTGATGCGCAACATGCTCGGAATGACCTTCCAGGATAATTAGGCCATACATCCTGGCCTGGCCTGAAAACCGGAAAAGCCCCCGCGCTTCGCTGAAGCGCGGGGGCTTTTCGTTGGCCGTCCCATACATCGGGCCGCCCCGCGCTAGCGGAACGGCCCGGACTTGTGTATGTGAGCGGATTGGGAATATACGATTTTTTATTTACCGGAGCGGCTGACCGTCACGCCGCCGTTGGTGGTGACGGCCTTCACCGGCGCGCCACCCTTACCCAGGGCCACGGCTACTTCCGAGCGGCTGACCGAGCCCTGCACGTTGGAGGGGAAGTCGGTGCGGATGGGGCCGTGCACGGTGCTGGTGAAAAACTGGGCCGAATAATCGGCGGGCAGCTTCCAGTTGATGCCGCCGTTGGTGGTGGCCACGTCGAGGCCGGCCCCGTCCCACTTGCTACCGGTGAGGGTGATGCTCAGGCCGCCGTTCTGGGTGCGGCCCTTCACGTCGCCGCCGTCGCCGAGGATGCTCACGCCGCCGTTCTGGGCCTGGAAGCTCACCGGGCCGCGCAGGTTTTCGAGGTGAATGCCGCCGTTGTGGGTGCTCAGGGCCAGGGCGGTTTTCTCGGGCACGAAGATTTCGTAGCTCACCGCGTAGCCCCCGTCGCTGACGGCGTAGCCGTCGTTCTGCCCGCGGCCGTCGGAGCCGGCGGCGCGCAGGGTGTTGCCCTCGGTGCTCACCTTCATGTCGGCCACGCGGGCTTTGGCGGTAGCTTCGTCCTTGGCCCAGGCCTGCACCTTGGCCCGCACCCGGATTTCGGAGCCGCTGTAGCCTTTCACCGAGATGCCGCCGTTGTGGCCCCCGTCTACGGTCAGCTGGCCCGATTTGATGGCCGGCAGGGTCAGGTCGCGGGTTTCGCAGTAGCGCTTTTGCTCGGAGTTGCCCCACTTGCCCTCCTCGCAGGTGGAGGTGAAGGCGGGCGCCGATTGGGCGCGGGCGGCAAGGGCGGCGGTGCTCAGCAGCAGGGCGGTAAGCAGGGTCTTCATAGCGTCAGAAGGGCTGTGTGGTTTGGAATGTTGCCCTACTGACGACGCCGGAATATCCGCAGTTGCAGATACAACGAAATTTTTCGTATATATTTTTTTCAGTGCCTCTCCTTCCGTCATCCTGAGCGAAGCGAACCGAAGGTCGACGTAGTCAAGGACCTTCTTCGCACCTCGCACCAACTAACAAGCGCAGCCACCGACGCTTACTTATCGGGCTGGTGGCTGCGCTTTTTGTGGTTGTGACGATTAGCGTCTGCTCGTTAATAGGCAGCGGCGGTGCAAGCTTCGAGGAAGCTCCTTGACTACGTCGACCTTCGGTTCGCTTCGCTCAGGATGACGTTCTGTTTAATTCGTTCCTTAATCTCTTCGTAACACCCCCCTCCTATTCCCTGGCTCGGTAAGCCCACCGACCATCCACCAAGGTGCCAAGCACGGCCGACGGGTCGGTGGTGTAGACGAGGGCCGGCAGCAGGTGCTGGGTGCCGGCCTGGGCCAGCAGCGGCTGCTGCAGGTCGTAGACGACGGCGTCGAGGGGCTGGCCCAGGGCGAAGTAGTCGGCCACGCGGCGGCCGGCGGCGCGCTGCCCGGCAAAGAACGTGGTGTCGACCAGCGTGGTGGCGCCGTCGGCGAAGGTGTTGCGGCGGCGGTTAATCAGGCGCTGCCCGTAGTCGAGCCAGCGCAGGTCTTCCAGCGGGTTAAGGCTGATGTGGCTGTCGGTGCCGATGGACCAGCGCCCCCCGGCGGCGGCGTAGTCGACCAGCGGGAAGATGCCGTCGCCGAGGTTGCCCTCGGTGCCGGGGCAGAGCACCACCTGGGCGCCCGACTGGGCCAGGCGGCGGGTTTCGTCGGGCGTCATGTGGGTGCAGTGCACGAGGTGAAACCGCTCGTCGAGGGGCAGGTGGTCGAGCAGCCACTCCACCGGGCGGGCGCCGAGGTGGGCCAGGCTGCGCTCCACTTCCAGGGTCTGCTCGGCGGCGTGCAGGTGAAACGGGAGGTCTTGCGGGCCCTGGGCGTGAGTGGCCAGCACGTCGGCGGCTTCCACGGCCCGCAGGCTGTGCACGCCGAAGCCCAGGCGGGCCCGCTGGTAGTGCGTCACGGCCTGGCGGCTGGCGTCGAGCAGGCGCAGGTAGGCCTCCAGATCCGGCGAGATGAAGCGGCGCTGCCGGGGCGCCGGCTCGCGGCCGAAGTCGCCCTTCTGGTAGAACACCGGCACCAGGGTGATTTTGATGCCGGCGGTGCGGGCAGCCGCCACCAGCCGCTCGCCCATTTCGGCCAGGTTGGCGTAGGGGCGGCCGGTGGGGTCGTGGTGCAGGTAGTGAAACTCGACTACTGACGTATAGCCGTTGCGCAGCAGGTGGCGGTAGAGCGTGGTGGCTACCTGCTCGTTCTGCTCGGGCGAGAAGGTTTCGGCGCAGGCGTACATGGCCTCGCGCCAGCTCCAGAAGTCGTCGCGGGTGCCGGGCTCGTGCTGCTCAGCGTGGCCCGCCATGCCGTACTGAAAGGCGTGCGAGTGCGCGTTCTGAAAACCCGGCAACGCGGCGCCAGCCACCGCTTCCACGGTGGCGCCGGGCTCCGTGGGGGCTTCCGAGGAGAGATACTGAATCAGGCCCTGCGCATCGACGCCGACGTAGGCCGGACGGAGCCAGCCGGATTGCAGCAGCAGGGCGGAGAAGTGGTAATAGTGCATGCGGGGAGTTGGGTGGGGCGGTTGTAATCATCAGGCAAAAAGAACGGGCCAACCGGCCGTCATGTCGAGCTTGTTGCGCATTAAGCAAGGATCGAGAAACCTCGCGGGCTGATGGCAGGTATTGAGTTTACTATCTGACGAAGCGGTAGAGATGCTTCGACTGCGCGGACGCCAGATGAAGCATGACGTTCTTTCTGCTCGTTCAACGAAGCACGCGAGATGTCTCGACAAGCTCGACATGACGTTCTTCTTGGGTCGTTCTACTACTGCAATAGGCTCTGCCCCAGCGTGAGCAGCGTTTGGCGCAGCACGGCGCGGATTTGCTCGGCCCGCTCGGGCGCGTAGGCCAGCTCGGCGTCGTTCATATACACGTCCTTGGCCATTTCCAGCTGCAGGGCGTGCTGCTCGATGTCGGGACGGCCGAAGTGACGGGTGATGTAGCCGCCCTTGAACGGGTGGTTGTGCTGCAGCGAGTACGCGCCGCTACCGAGCTGCTGCAGCGCCTGTTGAATCAGCGCGGGCGCAGCGGAGGTTTCGTCGGCCGAGCCGAGAATGAGGTCGGGGAAGGGACCCTGGTGAATGGCGGGCACCAGGCGGCGGATGCTGTGGCAGTCCCAGAGCAGCACGCGACCGAAGCGGGCCCGGGTGTCGTCGAGCAGGCGCTGCAGGGCCTGGTGGTAGGGGGCGAAGTACAGGGCTCGACGCCAGGCCACGTCGGCGGGGGCTACTTCGGTGCGCTCGTCCTGGTAAATCGGCTCGCCCAGGAAGGTGGTAGCCGTGCACAGGCCGGTGATGACCCGGCCGTCCGAGTAGAGCGGGGCGCTGTCAGGGTTGCGGTTCAGGTCGATAACCCAGCGGCTGTAGCGGGCGCGCAGAATGGGAATGCCCAGTTCGGTGGCGAAGTCGTAGAGCTGGTGCACGAACCAGTCGGTGTCGTCGGGCGGCAGCAGGTGGGACTTCAGCTCGGCCTGGATGTCGTCGGGAAACTCGGTGCCGGCGTGGGGCACGCTGATGACGATGGGCAGGCGCTGCTCGGCGGGGTGGGTGAGGTCGAAAAGCTGCATGGGGGCGGATGAGGCGGGCCGATGAGGGGCGCGGCCGGCGGGCTAAGGTAAGGCCGCCGAACGGGAAGCCGCAACGCCCCCCGCACGGCCCCACTAGCCGTCAGCGCCGTAACTTGCACGCCGGCTGCCGACCGCAGCGGCCGTTTTCCCTGTTGCGTATGTCCTACCGCCTGTTGCTGGCCGTGGTGCTCGGGCTCGGCGGGCTGTTTTGGCAGCTCCCGGCCGCGGCCCAGACGCTCCCTGCCGCTCCCGCTGCCCAGCCCCTCCCTCCTACCGCCGCGCTGCCTGCCGACAGCAGCCTGCAATGCACCACCTATGCCTACCTCTCCTTCCTGATCTACGACTCGGAAAGCGGCCCCGAGCCCATCGTGGCCGAGGGCGTGGGCGGCACGCTCACTCTGCGCCCCGACGGCCGCTTCGAGCAGCGCCTGCGCATCGGGCTGGCCCCGAAAACCACCGTGTTTGAGCGTAGCGGCGAGTACCAGTTACTCGGCGGCCACGCCCTGCGCTTCCGCTACCTCACCAAGCAGGGCCAGCCCCGCACCGACACCGGCACCTACCGCTACGATGCCCAGCAGGGCGCCCTGGTCATCACCATCGAGGGCTTTCCGGCCGGCAGCCGCAGCGTGTATACCCTGGTGGCCGGCGCCGACGCAACGACCCCGGCCACCCCCGGCAAGTAGGCCCCGGCTGCGTAGCTTGCGGGCATGAGCAACCGCCCGAAAACCATCGTAATTACCGGCGTTTCCAGCGGCGTGGGCCGGGCCACCGCCGAGGCGTTGCTGCAGCGCGGCTACCGCGTCTTCGGCAGCGTGCGCCGCCCGGCAGATGCCAAGGAGTTGCAGCAGGCGCTGGGGCCGCAGTTCACGCCCCTGCTCTTCGACGTGACGGACCCGGCGGCCATTGCTACGGCGGTAGCGTTGGTGCAGGCCGAGCTGGCCGGCGCGCCGCTGACGGCCTTGATCAACAACGCCGGCGTGGCCTTCGGCGGGCCCTTGCTCTACCAGCCCATCGAGGTAGTGCGGCAGCATTTCGAGGTGAACGTGGTGGGCCTGGTGCAGGTCACGCAGGCGTTTCTGCCGCTGCTGGGCGCCCGCCCGAACTTCACCGGTACGACCGGCCGCTTCATCAACATCGGCTCGGTGAGCGGGCAGGTGGCCGCGCCGTTCGTGGGGGCTTACGTGGGCTCGAAGCACGCGCTGGAAGGCCTCTCGGCCAGCTGGCGGCGGGAGCTGCAGCTGTTCGGCGTCGACGTCATCCTGATCGGGCTGGGCGTGACCAGGACGCCCATCTGGGACAAGGGAATCGACCTGGAAGCTTACCGCGACACGCCCTACTACGGCCCGGCGCAGCGCTTCGTGCAGTACGTGCAGAAGACCATCCGGGAAGGCCTGACGCCGGAATACGTGGCCCAGCGGCTGGTCGGCATCCTGGAAACCCCGCGCCCCAGGGTGCGCTACGCCATCGTGCCGGATCTGCTGCGGGCCTGGGTGGTGCCGCGCCTGCTGCCCGCCCGCTGGCTCGACTGGCTGCTGGGCCGCAGCATCGGGCTGCTGCCCCGGCGCCAAGAGCAGCGCTAAGCCGGACTTCGCCGCGCCGGGGGTTGCCCTTGGCCGGGCTTTCGGCTAACTTGCGGCCCCTTCGGCAGCCGGCCCCTCGGTTTGTCGGAGCTTAACTCACTAAATCACCATTTCACCACTTCACTGATAGATGGGACGCGCGTTTGAATTCCGCAAAGGCCGCAAAATGAAGCGCTGGGACCGAATGTCGAAAGACTTCACCCGCATCGGGCGCGAAATCGTCATTGCCGTGAAAGAAGGCGGCGCCAACCCCGACACCAACTCGCGCCTGCGCACGGCCATGCAAAACGCCAAGGGCGTGAACATGCCCAAGGACCGCGTGGAGGCCGCCATCAAGCGCGCTTCGTCGAAGGAAGAAGGCAACTACTCGGAGGTGGTGTACGAGGGCTACGCCCCGCACGGGGTGGCCATCGTGGTGGAAACGGCCACCGACAACCCCACCCGCACCGTGGCCAACGTGCGCATGTACTTCAACCGCGGCAACGGCGCCCTGGGCACGGCCGGCTCCTCCGACTTCACCTTCACCCGCAAGGGCGTGTTCAAGCTGGCCGCCGAAGGCCTCGACGCCGAGGAGCTGGAGCTGGAGCTGATTGACTTCGGCGCCGACGACATCTACGAGGACTCGGAAGAAGACGAGCACGGCCACGAAAAGCACTACATCGTGGTGGAAACGGCCTTCAGCGACTTCGGCCAGATGCAAAAGGCCCTGGAGCAGAAGCAGCTGAACGTCATCAGCGCCCAACTGCAGCGCATTCCGAACACCACCGTGCACCTGGAAGGCGAGCAACTGGAAGAGGTGATGAACCTGATCGAAAAATTCGAGGACGACGACGACGTGCAGGCCGTGTACCACACCCTGGGCTAAGCCCCACCACGTTCAGCAAGTTGCAGGCTCCCCCGCTGGCCCCTTGGCCGGCGGGGGAGCTTGTTTTTGGGGCCTCCCGAACCTTGGCCGGCCAGGCCTGGCTTGGCAAGGTCCAATCAAATCGGTATTTTCAGCACTGCATACCGAATGCCGGCGAATGGTTCTGATTGTACGACGCGGGGGGAAACGAGTGCTGCTGGAAAAGCCAGGGCACATCTGAATGCGGCCTGTGCTCCTGGCATTGCTACTGCTGCTCGGCCTGCCGGTCCGGGCCCAGCTGCGGGTGTCGCCGGTGGCGGCCGTGCAGCTGCGCCTGCTCCTGGCCCTCACCGAGCAGTACCACATTCCGGGCCTGCAGCTGGCCTACACCGCCCCCGACGGCCGCACCACCACGCTCAGCCAGGGCGTACAGTGCCAGGGCGAGGCACCGGCCGTCGACGACCACACCGTGTTTCAGGCCGCCTCGCTGAGCAAGCCGGTGTTTGCCTACGTGGTGCTGCGCCTCGTCGACCGCGGCGTGCTGGACCTGGATGCGCCGCTGGCCCGCTACGGGCTGCCGCACAAGCACCCGCAAAATCAGCTGGTGGCTGCCCGCATCACGGCCCGCATGGTGCTGCGCCACACCAGCGGCCTCTCGCACTGGGCCGAGTACGGTGACACGAAGATTACCCGCTGGAACCAGGGCGTGCTGCAACTGCGCTACCGCCCCGACAGCCTGTGGCACTACTCGGGCGAGGGCTACGCCTACCTGCAGCGGGTGGTGGAGCACCTCACCGGCAAGGGTCTGCAGCAGCTGGCCCAGGAAGAGGTGTTCGGGCCGCTGGGCATGGCCGACAGCAGCTTCGGCTGGGACGCCCGCTTCAGCGGCCGCCTCTGCTCGGGCCACGACAGCACCGGCACGCCCACCCTGCGCCGCCGCTTCCGCGAGCCCAGCGCCGCCTTCAGCCTCGTGAGCACCGCCACCGACTACAGCCGCTTCGTGCGGGCCCTGGCCCAGGGCACCGGGCTGCAGCCCGCCACCCACCAGCTGCTGCTCACGGCCAGCGGCCCGGCCGCGCACTGCGGGCCGCCCGGCACGGCCGGGGCGCACCTGGGCTGGGGCCTGGGCGTGGGCCTGCAGCAGAGCAGCCGCGGCCGCGCCCTCTGGCACTGGGGCGACAACGTGGACTTCAAGAACTTCTTCCTGGTTTTCCCCGATACCGGCGAGAGCGTGGTGTTCCTCACCAACGGCGAAAACGGCCTGCGCGCCGCCCCGCAGATCCTGAACCTGTTTCTCGGCCCCGACGAATACTGGGCCCTGCAGTGGCTGCAGGAGCGGCACTGACCTGCGGCCCCCGCAGCAGTAGGAATAGCCTCGGCAAAGCCCTAGGTTTAGGCTTCTGCTTCTCCTCCGCCCTACGCCATGCACCTTACCAAACTCCTGCCCGCCGCCCTGCTGCTGGCCGCCGCCTGCTCCTCACCCACCGAAACCAAACCAGCTGATGCGGCCGCCGCCGCGCCCGCCAGTTACTTCAGCGGCGACACGGCCCGCGTGAAGACCGGCGGCGTGCAGGTCATTCCCATCCGCACGCCCAAGGGCACGTTCAACGTGTGGACCAAGCGCTTCGGCCACAACCCGCGCATCCGGCTGCTGCTGCTCAACGGCGGGCCCGGCGCCACCCACGAGTACTTCGAGTGTATGGAGAGCTTTCTGCCGCAGGAGGGCATCGAGTTCATCTACTACGACCAACTCGGCTGCGGCAACTCCGACAACCCCAAGGACACCAGCATGTGGAGCCTGCCGCGCTACGTGGAGGAAGTGGAGCAGGTGCGCCAGGCCCTGCAGCTGGACAAAGACAACTTCTACCTGCTGGGCCACAGCTGGGGCGGTATCCTGGCCGCCGAGTACGCCCTGAAGTACCAGCAGCACCTGAAGGGCCTCGTCATTTCCAACATGATGATGAGCATTCCGGCCTACAACAAGTACGCCGACGAGGTGCTGGCCCCGCAGCTCAAGCCCGAGGTGCTGGCCGAAATCCGGCAGATCGAGGCCAGGAAGGACTTCGACAACCCGCGCTACATGCAGCTGCTGGAACCCAACTTCTACGCCGAGCACCTCTGCCGCGTGCCCCTGCCCGAGCCGGCCGCCCGCTCCCTGGGCAAAACCAATCAGTCGCTCTACGTGACCATGCAGGGCCCCAGCGAGTTTGGCGCCTCGGGCAAGCTGGTGAACTGGGACCGGGTGGCCGACCTGCCCAAACTCACGGTGCCCGTGCTCAGCATCGGCGGCAAGTACGACACCATGGACCCCGAGCACATGCGCATGGTGGCCCGGAAGGTGCAGCACGGCACCGCTCTGATCTGCCCCAACGGCAGCCACATGAGCTTCTACGACGACCAGCCGACCTACATGGCCGGGCTCACGAAGTGGATGCTGGCGGTGGACCGGGGCGAGCAGAAAATGTCTTTGTAGGCCACTTCCCCCTTAAGTACCGCAGGATCTTATCCTGGATTAAGCTCAAGTCCCTATACCTTATGCGCACCACTGACGCCCTAAGCTTAGTGGCCGGTCTGGCCCTCCTTTCCACGACCTCAGTCCGGGCGCAGAGTCTCAACGTGGAGCAGGAAAGATTCCCGGGAGCCAAACGCCTGAAAATACAGGCATTTGGCCGGGGGCCTGCCGGTTTTTGGGCTTTGTACCAATTCGACAACCAAGGCCATGCGACCGAGGAAAAGCGCTACCGCAGCCGCCGACACCTGTCTACTACTATATACACCTACAACCGTCGGCACCAGGTGCTCCGGCAGGCTACCACGTTTGACATCAACCACCCCAACACCACCCACAACATCTACAATACCTACCGCTACAACGCAGATTCGTCCCGGGTACTGCTGGAAGTTTGCTATACCGACACCGATACGCTCTACATCGCCCGGTTTCTGGAATTCGACGCCGCCAACCGCCCTACCAAGCTCACACAAGCCCACGGCTTGGGCCGTGCGCCCGCGTCGCTGACCGAAATAACCTACGCCACCGGACAGGAAACCAACCGCCGCACCGATTACGAACCTGAAGGCGCGACCATCACCACGGTGACTCACCAATACAACGACCGCGGCCATTTGATTCAGGAAACCCGCTCTATGTCGCCCAAACCGGCCGTCACATTCTGGATCGATGGACAAGGCGACAATCAGCAGTATGACTACGATTATTCGCCACGCGGCCCCTGGACTAAGCAGTACGAGTTGATCGAAGGCAAGAAGGTGCTCGTTGAGAAGCGCACCTTTAGGTATTAGCCAGAGCCAGCAGCCTCTTGGCGAAGAAGCAGCTCCACTGCTGCTCAGGAACGGCTACTGGACACATGCAAGGTCTTTGGTAGCTCCTTCTAAAAACTATCCGGAATCTGCCGAAACCCATTCGAGCTAAGTAAGCCTGTCCCCTGCCTCTGAAAACGCTTTGTTAGAGGTCGAAAACACCTTCTACGCAGCCCAAAACACCTCCTCCGCAATACGAAACACCCCGTGCGTAAAGCAAAACACCTCCTCCGCAGCGTAAAACACCTCTTCCGCAAGCCGTAACACCTCCTACGGAGTGCAAAACACCCCCTCCGCAACACGAAATACCCCTTACGCAAAGCAAAACACCCTTTCCCTTTTGCATTACCGGCCCTCAGCGCCGCCGTGGCTCCCCCTCTCCCTAAGGAGAGAGGGTCGGGGGGTGAGGTCTTCGTAACTTGCGCCTCTTTTTTAACCCCGCTTGCCTCATGCCTACCCGTCTCAACAAATACATCAGCGAAAGCGGCATCTGCTCGCGCCGCGAAGCCGACCGTTTCATTGAGCAGGGCGTGGTGTTCGTCAATGGCAAGCGCGCAGAGGTGGGCACCCAGGTGGAGCCCACCGACAAAGTGGTGGTCAACGGCAACCGCATCGAGCCGCGCGCGGCCGAGGACGCCATCTACATTGCCTTCAACAAGCCGCCGGGCATCACCACCACCACCGAGCGGGGGGTGAAGGACAACATCATCCGCTACATCAAGCACTCGGAGCGCATCTTCCCCATCGGCCGCCTCGACAAGGAGTCGCAGGGCCTGATTCTGCTCACGTCCAACGGCGACATCGTCAACAAGATCCTGCGCGCCGGCAACCAGCACGAGAAGGAGTACATCGTGATGGTGGACAAGCCCCTGACCGACGCCGTGCTGGAGAGCATGCGCCAAGGCGTGCCCATGCTGGGCACCATCACCAAGCCCTGCCCGGTGCAACGGGAAACCGACTACATCTTCCGCATCACCCTGGTGCAGGGCCTGAACAGGCAGATTCGCCGCATGTGCGAGTTTTTCGGCTACGAGGTGGTGCAGCTGGAGCGCATCCGGGTGATGCACATCACCCTGAAGGGCCTGGGCGTGGGCGACTGGCGCGAGCTGACCGACAAGGAGCTGAAGGTGCTCTTCGAGAACATCGAGCACTCCAGCGGCACCACCCGTACCCGCCGCGCCCGGGGCGAGAAAACCCCGCAGCAGATAGCCAGCGAGGAATGGCTGAGCGAGGCCCCGCGCCCGAAAGAGGCCAAGCCCCGCCCCAAAACCTACGGCGCCGAGGCCAAGGCCAAGGGCCGCCACCGGCCGGGCACGGGCAAGCCCAAGGCAGCTGCGCCGGGCAAAGCCGCCCCCGCCAACGCCGCCCCGAAGCCCGCCGGCAAAGCCCCGCGCAAAGCCGCCGGCAAGCCGGCGGCCCGCGCCGCTCGCCCCAATACCAGCGGCGGCCGGGGCCGCCAAACCGGCCGCTAACCCGCTACCAATCCGAACGTTGCCACACCCTGGCCACTACCCCGACTCGGGGCGGCCGGCCCCCCAAGCCCGAATGCTATGCTGATGCGTCTTGCCCCGCTGCTGCGCGGTGCGGTGGGCTGCCTGTGGCTGGCCAGCTGCGCCAGCCCCGCCCCCACCCCTGCCACCCTGTTCACGCCGCTTTCCCCGGACAGCACCCACGTCACGTTCAACAACGTTCTGCGGGAAGACAAGGAGGTGAACGGCTTCGTGCAGGCCACGGCTTACATGGGCGGGGGCGTGGCCATCGGGGACGTGAACAACGACGGCCGGGAGGACATCTACTTTTCGTCCAACCAGGCCCCCAACCAGCTGTACCTGAACCGCGGCGGCCTGCGCTTCGAGGACGTGACGGCGGCGGCCGGCGTGGCGGCGCCGGGCACCTGGAAAACCGGCATCACGATGGTGGACGTGAACGGCGACGGGCGGCTGGACCTGCACGTGTGCCGCTCGGCGGTGGCGCCCGGCAGCAACAGCCGCAACCAGCTGTTCATCAACCAGGGCAACTCCCCGCAGGGCATCCCGCGCTTCCGGGAGGAAGCCGCCGCCTACGGCCTCGCCGACCCGGCCAACAGCATGCAGGCCGTGTTCTTCGATTACGACAACGACCACGACCTGGACATGCTCCTGGTCAACTACAACTCCGAGCGGATGACCACGCTGGATGAAGATTTCATCCGCCGCGCCCTGGCCACGCCCGACTCCCTGAACGGCCTGAAGCTCTACCTCAACCAGCTCGACGCGGGCCGCGCGCACTTCGTGCTCGACGCGCGCAGCCAGATTCGCAACACCACCTTCACGCACGGGCTGGCCGCCACCGCGGCCGATCTGAACCTGGACAACTGGGCCGACCTGTACGTGTCGAACGACTTTGAGGCCCCGGACTACCTCTACCTCAACCAGCGCAACCGCACCTTCCAGAACCAGAGCCGCCAGCAGCTCGGGCACACGTCCACGTTTTCGATGGGCAACGACATTGCTGACGTCAACAACGACGGCCTGCTGGACATCCTGACCCTGGACATGCTCCCCGAGGACTTTCGGCGCCAGAAGCTGCTGATGGGCGACGAAAGCTTTGAAGTCTTCCAGATGCGCGTACGCACGGGGCTGCACCGGCAGTTCATGCGCAACATGCTGCACCTCAACAACGGCGACGGCACCTTCGCCGAAGTAGGGCAGCTGGCGGGCATTTCCAATACCGACTGGAGCTGGGCACCCCTGCTGGCCGATTACGACAACGACGGGCTGAAGGACCTGTTCGTGACCAACGGCTTTTTGCACGACTACACGAACATGGATTTCGTGCGCCGCTCCGGCGACTCCATCGACATGCGCCAGGGCAACATCTCCAAGGAAGCCCTGTACCGGCTGGCCAAGCAGGTGCCGGCGACCCGGCTGAGCAACTACGTCTTCCAAAACCAGGACGGCGTGAGGTTCCGGCCGATGAACGCGGCCTGGGGCATCAGCGCGGCCGCCAACAGCAACGGCGCCGCCTACGCCGACCTGGACAACGACGGCGACCTGGACCTGGTGGTGAACAACCTGAACGAGCCCGCTTTTGTGTACCGCAACAACACCCGCCACCGGGGGGCGGCCAACGGCTACCTGCGCGTGAAGCTGCAGGGCGCGGGCCACAACTCCTACGGCGTGGGGGCCAAAGTGACGGTGCACGGCGGCGGCCGGCACCAGCTGCTGGAGCAGCTGCTCGTGCGCGGCTTTCAGTCCAGCGTGTCGCCCGTGCTGCACTTCGGGCTCGGCGCGGCGGCCGTCATCGACTCGGTGCAAGTGCAATGGCCCGGCGGCGCCGCCCAAACGCTGCGGGACGTGAAGCCCAACGGCCTGCTCACGCTGCGCGAAACCGCGGCCGCCCCCGCCCCCCGACCCGGCGCCCCGCGCTTCCGGCCGGTGTTCACGGCCGTGCCCTCGCCCGTGCCGGCCGTGTGCCCCGAAAACGACGTCAACGACTTCAAGCGCCAGCCCCTGCTGCCGGCCAGCCTCTCGTACGGCGGGCCCTGCCTGGTTTCGGCCGACGTGAATGGCGACCAGCGGCCCGACCTCTTCGTGGGCGGGGCGCAGGGCCACCCGGGCCGCGTGTGGGTGCAAGGCGCCGGGGGCAGCTACGCGGAGCTGCCGCAGCCCGCGCTGGCCGCCGATGCGGCGAGCGAAGACGCCGCCGCCGCGTTTTTGGACGCGGATAACGACGGCGACCTGGACCTGTACGTGGGCAGCGGCGGCTACGACTCCTTCGAGCCCGAGGATGCGCGGCTGCAGGACCGCCTGTACCTGAACGACGGGCGCGGCCGCTTCCGCAAGAGCCCGGCGGCCCTGCCCCGCATGCGCACCAGCACCGGCACGGTGGCCGTCGCCGACATCAACGGGGACCGGTTCGCGGACCTGTTCGTGGGCGGGCGCGTGGTGCCCGGCCGCTACCCCGAAGCGCCGCGCAGCTACGTGCTGCTGAACGACGGCCACGGCCGCTTCACCGACCAGACGGCCCGGCTGGCGCCTCCGCTGCAGCGGCTGGGCATGGTGACGGCCGCCGCCTGGGCCGACCTGAACGCCGACGGCTACCCCGACCTCGTGACGGCCGGCGAGTGGCTGCCCATTCAGGTCTGGATCAGCCAGGGCGGCCGGGGGCTGCGCGACGAAACCGCCCGCTACCTGCCCGCCACCCACACCGGCTGGTGGAATACCCTGCAGCTGACCGACCTGAACCACGACGGCCGGGTGGACATCGTGGCCGGCAACCTGGGCCTGAACTCCCAGTGCAAAGCCAGCGACGCGGAGCCCGCCGAGCTGGTATACAAGGACTTCGACGACAACGGGGCCATCGACCCGATTCTGTGCCTCTTCAACCAGGGCAAAAGCTACCCCTACGCCACCCGCGACGAGCTGCTGGACCAGATCAGCATGCTGCGCCCGCGCTTCCCCACCTACGCCCGCTTTGCCACGGCTACGCTGGCCGAGGTATTTACGCCCGAGGAGCTGAAGGGCGCCAAGCAGCTGCGGGCCAACTGCCTGCGCACCCAGTGCTACGTGAGCACGCCCGCCGGCCGCTACCGCGTAGCCACGCTGCCCGTGCAGGCCCAGTTCACGCCCGTGTTTGCCGTGCAGCCGCTGGACTACAACCACGACGGCCACCCCGATCTGCTGCTCGGGGGCAACATCGCGCATCACCGCATCCGGTTCGGCAACCAGGACGCGGGCTTCGGCTGCCTGCTCGCCGGCGACGGCAAGGGCGGCTTCCGCTACGTGCCGCAGCGCGAAGCCGGCTTGCGCATCCGCGGCGACATCCGCAGCTTTGCGCTGCTGCCCAACACCTTACTAGTGGGCCGCAGCGCCGATTCCCTGCAAGCCTACCGCCTCCGCACGCCATGAGGACCGTTATCTTTCTGTTGCTACTGGCCACCGGCCTGGCCGTGGGGCCGGCCTGTCGGCGCGCGCCCCAGCCAGTGTCGTACGCGATGCCCGCTGCCCGCATAAACTGGGTGGTCGACCGCATGCAGCGGCTCATGCGCCAAGACGTGACCAATCCGCCCCTGGCCGCCCGCTTTTACGCTTATACCATGCTGGCCGGCTACGAGGTCCTGGCGCAGTCGGATTCCGCCCTGGTGTCGATGCACGGCCGCCTGCGCGACTACCCGCGGCTGGCCCGGCCCGCGCGGCGCTGCCAGGCGCCGCAGCTGGCCGCCCTGTTTGCCATGCTCCACACGGCCGGCAAGCTCCAGCCCTCGGGCGCGCAGCTGGCGGCGGCCGTCACGGCCCTGGGTGACAGCTGCCGCCGCAGCGGCGTGCCCGAAGAGGTAGTGGCGGAAGCGCAGGCGTATGGGCAGCAGGTGGGCACGGCGCTGCTGGCCTATGCCAAGCAGGACGGCTACAACCGCATCAGCAACTACCCGCGCTACACGCCCACGGCCGGCCGGGCCTACTGGAGCCCCACGCCACCGGCCTTTTTCGGCGCGGTGGAGCCGTATTTCAACCGGGTACGGCCGTTTGTGCTGACCTCGGCCGCACAGTTTCGGCCCGTTCCCCCCACCGCCTTCGATTCGCTGCCCGGTTCCGGCTTTGCCAGCCTCATGCGGGAGGTGTACCAGGCCAGCCGCACGCTGACCGCGGAACAACGCACCATCGCGGCGTTCTGGGACTGTAACCCCTTTGCGCTGCGCGAAGACGGCCATTTGCGCCTGGGGCTCAAAAAAATGTCGCCCGGGGGACACTGGATGGCTATTGCGGGCACCGCCTGCCGGCAGCGCAATACCGCCTTTGCCCAAACCCTGCAGATTCACGCGGTGCTGGCGGTGGTGCTCACCGATGCCTTCATCTGCTGCTGGGACGAGAAGTACCGCAGCAACCGCATCCGGCCCGAAACGGTCATCCGCCACTACGTAGACCCCACCTGGAAGCCGCTGCTGCAGACGCCGCCGTTCCCGGAGTACCTCAGCGGGCACTCCGTTATTTCAACTGCCGCCGCCGAAGTTCTTACCCGTTACTTCGGGCCCGACTTCGCCTACGCCGATGCCACGGAGCAGTCGTACGGCTTACCGACGCGGCGTTTCACCTCGTTTCGGCAGGCGGCGGCGGAGGCTGCCATTTCGCGCCTCTACGGAGGCATTCATTTTCGAGACGCCATTGAGCGGGGCCAGCAAGCGGGCCTGGCTTACGCCACCTGGGCCCTGCCCCGGCTGCTCGACCACCACGCAGCCATTGCCCGCACTCCCTAGGTATTGCGCCGGCCTGCCAGCCAATGTGTAGGCCAGCCATTTGGCCGGGAATCAACTGGCCAACGCCAACGAGGCAACAAGCAAAAGGTTTATAATTTTAGTAATTTAATATTATATTTTTATTATTAATATAATGACTTTATTGTAATACACAGGTCTAATGTTTTACTTTTACAATACGAACCGTTCCCTGCACTTTCCCGTCCACCGGTTTTCTGCGGCATTGCACCTCAATGCTGGGCAGCCAATACGGTAGTAGTGCCCGGCGTACGGATCATTCCTTTTTGCCCTAATACCCCTCCTTGATGAGTTCATTTTTACCTGGCAAGCTGCGCACCTGCCGCTTGGTCGGCCTCTTGACATTCCTGCTGCTGAGCCTGGGCGGCGCCCAGGCTCAAACTTACTGGACCGGCAATGTTTCGTCGGATTGGCACAACCCCCAGAACTGGAACACGGGCGTGGTGCCCGGTAGCAATACGGCGGTGGTCGTTTCGCCCCAGCCTTACCAGGACCGCGGCTACTCCTACACCACGAGCTACAGCTGCGGCACGTGGCTAAGACCCCGCACCTGCTACAACACGTATTGGCAGCCGGTCTATTATTATCCTCCGGCTCCGCAGGCGTGGTCCGCTATCAGCTGCGGCTCCCTGACGGTAACCAGCAGCACCTCCCTTTACGCCACCGGCGCTATCAACTGCACTTCGCTGAGCGTAGCGAGTGGCTCCTCGCTTAGCGTAAACGGAGCATTGAGTGTAAGCGGTGACTTGACGGTTAACGGGACCCTGAACGTGCCTTCGGCAACGGTTGCCGGCAATGTCAACTATACCACCAGCACGACGGGCCTGGGCTCGGGCGGTCTGGTGCTCAACGGCAGCGGCAACCAGACCCTGGTCACTAATGGCGCGGCGCTGGCAAAGCTCACGATTGACAAGTCCGCCGGCGCGGTTGTCGTCAACGACAACCTGACCATCAACTCGCTGCTCGCGTTTACCCGCGGCATGGTGCAGACGTCGGCGACGTCGGCCATTACGATGGCGGTGGGCGCATCGGTCACGGGCGAAACCGCCGGCCGCTACGTGAAAGGCAACCTGATAACGCAGGCCAACAACGTCAGCGGCATAACCAGCTTTGGCAACGGGGTGACCATCAATGCCACCAGCTCCCTGGGCACGGTGACGGTGAAACGAACCGCCGGCCTGCAAAGCGCGGGCGTGAGCTACGGCACCAATCCGGCCAGCGGCCTGATCAAGGGCATCGACCAGATCTGGGAGATTACGCCGACGACGCAGCCGACTGCGCCGGTTCCCGTGACCTTTAACTGGGTGGCGGACAATGACAACGGGCTGACCCTTACGCAGGCCCGGGTCTGGAAGCAGGAAACGGCCGCCGACCCCTGGCGGCCGGTGGGCGGCGAAGCCGATGCCTCGGCCACGCGCTCCATCACGGTGAATGCGCCTTCGTTTTCCCGCTGGACGGTGAGCAACGTCAGCAACCCGCTGCCCGTGGAGCTGCTGCACTTCACGGCCCAGGGCCGCGGAGCCGACGCGCTGCTGCGCTGGTCCACGGCCACGGAGCACAACAACAGCCACTTCCTGGTCGAGGTCAGCACCGACGGGCAGCGGTTTCAGCCGGTGGGGCAGGTGGCGGGCCGCGGCAATTCGCTGGGCCGCTCGGACTACCAGTTTGTGGATGAGCGCATTGGCCGCCACGGCCAGGCCCTGCTGTACTACCGCCTGCGCCAGGTAGACCACGACGGCACCGCAACCGTGTCGCCGCTGGTTGCGCTATGGGTGTCGAGCGACAAGGAGCTGGTGATGGAAGCCTTCCCGAATCCGTTCCGGGACAACCTGAAGCTGCGCATCAACGCCACCACGACAGAGCCGGCCACGCTGACGCTGCAGGACCGCCTGGGCCGCATGATCCTGAGCCAGGCCGTGCAGCTGGTAGCGGGCGTCACCACCGTGGAGTTGCCCCGCGTTTATTCCCTGGCGCCCGGCCTCTACGTAGCCACGGTGCGAACCAAAACCAGGCAGTTCGTCACGAAAGTGGTCCGCGAGTAATCGGCGGCTTCTTTGCCTAACGCAAAGGCCCTGGCGCAAACGCGTCAGGGCCTTTGCGTTGGGGCAGTGCGGCGGCCGGTAGCCCCAAACGCGCCCGCGGCAATACCCGCCCGCTTCCGGGGCCGCAGCGCAACAAAATCAAGCTTCTCTCCTACCTTCGGCCCGCCAAAGCCGCCCTCTGCGGCTTTGGCGGGCCGTTTTCGTTGCCCCGAACGGCTGCTCCTTATTCCCCACAACCTCTCCCACCGCTTTATGCTCCGGACCGACTGGACGCTCGCCGAAGTACACGCCCTCTACCACCAACCCGTGCTGCAGCTCGTGGCCCAGGCCAGCGAGGTGCACCGCCAGCACCAAACCACCGGCGAAGTGCAGGTGTGCACCCTGCTCTCGGTGAAAACCGGCGGCTGCCCCGAAGACTGCGCCTACTGCCCCCAGGCCGCCCGCTACCACACCGGCGTGCAGGCCCACAAGCTGCTGCCCGGCGCCGAAGTGCTGGCCGCCGCCCAGCGCGCCAAGGACGCCGGCTCCACCCGCTTCTGCATGGGCGCCGCCTGGCGCGAAGTGCGCGACAACCGCGACTTCGACCGCGTGCTCGGCATGGTAACGGAGGTCAACAACCTCGGCCTGGAAGTGTGCTGCACCCTGGGCATGCTCAATGAGTACCAGGCCGAGCGCCTCAAGCAGGCCGGCCTCTACGCCTACAACCACAACCTCGACACCAGCGAGGACCACTACTCCAACATCATCACCACCCGCACCTACGACGACCGGCTCGACACCCTGGAGCACGTGCGCAAGGCCGGTATTTCCGTCTGCTCGGGCGGCATTATCGGGCTGGGCGAAACCGACGAGGACCGGGTGAAGATGCTGCACACCCTGGCTACCCTGCCGGCCCACCCCGAGTCGGTGCCGGTGAATGCGCTGGTGCCGGTGGCGGGCACGCCCCTGGCCGAGCAGCCCCGCGTGAGCGTGTGGGAAATGCTGCGCATGATTGCCACGGCCCGCATCCTGATGCCCGGCACGATGGTGCGCCTCTCGGCCGGCCGCCAGGAAATGCCCGTCACGGAGCAGGCGCTGTGCTTCCTGGCCGGCGCCAACTCCATCTTCTCCGGCGAAAAGCTGCTGACCACGCCCAACCCCGACTTCGACGCCGACAAGGAAATGTTTGCCCTGCTGGGCCTGACCCCGCGCGCCGCCTTCAAAAACCACGTCCCCGAAGGCGCCACCGTGCTGGCGGGCTGTGAATAAGTGATTCGGTGAATGAGTGATTGAGCAAGGTTGCGCGGCAGCCCAACCCTGGCAGCGGCCCCAGCGTTATTCAGCCCCACCGAAACCGACCCCGCAACGGCGCGGCTGCCCCGTCACTCCTTCGGCCATTTTCTCACTCAATCACTCATTCACTGAATCACAGTTCATGGATATTCTTTTCGACCTCAACCTCGACCACACCTACGCCGAACACCTGCGCCAGCAAAACCCCGATTCGCTGGCCGCCCAGGAGCTCATCACCGACCTCGAAGACAAAATCGGGGCGGCGGTGAACCTGGTGTGGCAGCGCCACCGCACCCTGCCCGCCGTCGGCGACCGGGTGGAGGTGGACTCCGAGTGGGTGCTCATCACGGCCCGCACCTTCGGCCAGGACGGCTCGGTGTGGCTGGCGGCGGGCCGCGTCGAGGCCTGAGCCCCTGCCGCGGCGCCCGCGCCGTGGCCCCGATGTACCATGCCCGAAGCGTCTCCCCTTCTCCATCGCCTGGCCCGGCAGCTGCGGCAGCGCGAGCAGGCCGGCACCCGCCGCCGCCTGCCGCCCGCGCCCGCTGCCGGGCTGGTCGATTTTGCCTCCAACGACTACCTCGGCCTGAGCCGGCACCCGGCCCTGCGCGCCGCCGTGCAGCAGGCGCTGAGCAATGAGCAGGCGGGCCTCGGCAGCACCGGCGCCCGCCTGCTCACCGGCAACTCGGCCGCCGCCGAAGCCCTGGAAGCCCGGATGGCCGCCCTGCACGAGGCCGAAGCCGCCCTGCTTTTCACCTCGGGCTACGCCGCCAACCACGGCTTCTTCGCCGCTCTGCCTCAGCGCGCCGACGTGATTCTCTACGACGAAGCCTCGCACGCCTCGGTGAAGGACGGCATCCGCTCGTCCTTCGCCACGGCCTACAGCTTCCGCCACAAGGACGGGGCCGACCTGCGGCGGCGCCTCGCCCGGCTCGTGCTGCCCGCCGGGGCGTCGGTCTTCGTGGCCGTGGAAGCGGTGTATTCCATGGGCGGCGACCAGGCACCGCTGCGCGAGCTGGCCGCCATCTGCCAGGAGCACGGCGCGCACCTGGTGGTGGATGAGGCGCACAGCGTGGGCGTGTACGGGCCGCAGGGTGCCGGGCTGGTGGCCGAGCTGGGCCTGACCGACCAGGTGCTGGCCCGCGTCGTCACCTTCGGCAAGGCGCTGGGCGGGCAGGGCGCGGCCGTGGTAGGCCCGGCCCTGCTGCGCGACTACCTGCTGAACTTCAGCCGGCCCTTCATCTACACCACCGCCCTGCCGGCCTACACCGTGGCCGCCTTGCAAGCGGCCTACGACCTGTTGCCTACCCTTGACGCCGAGCGGCAGCTGCTCCGCAGCCGGGCCGCCTACTTGGCCGAGCATCTGGCCACTCTGCCGGGTGCCGTACCGCCGGCCGAGCCGGGCGTCATTCAGCCCCTGCGCCTGCCCGACTTGAGCCCGGCGCAGGTGCGGGCCGTGGCGGCGCAAGTGCAGCAGGCCGGCTTCGACGTGCGCGCCATCGTGCCGCCGACCGTGCCGGCGGGCGGGCAGTGCCTGCGCATCATCGCGCACAGCTTCAACTCCGAATCCGACATCGATGACCTCGTTTCCGCCCTCCGTACGGCGCTGGCCTGAGCACCCCGAACGGCTGTTCATCACCGGCATCGGCACCGACGTGGGCAAGACTGTGGCCGCCGCCATCCTCACCCAAAGCCTCGGCGCCGACTACTGGAAGCCCGTGCAGGCCGGCGGCCTCGCTCACACCGACACGGACGAAGTGCGCCGCCTCGTGACGCACCCGGGCAGCAGCTTCCACCCCGAGCGGCACCGCCTGCAACTGGCGGCCTCGCCCCACCGCGCCGCCGCCGCCGAGGGTGTGCTGATCCGGGCCCCTGATTTTACCTTGCCCGATACGCCCAATCACCTGGTGGTGGAGGGCGCGGGCGGGCTGCTGGTGCCGCTGGCCCCCGGCCTGCTCGTGGCCGACCTGGTGCAGCACCTGCGACTGAGCGTGGTGGTTGTCAGCCGGCACTACCTGGGCTCCATCAACCACACCCTGCTCACGCTGGAAGCCTTGCGGCAGCGCGGCATTCGGGTGCGCGGGCTGGTGTTCAACGGCCCCGACGACTCCATCACCGAAGCCGCCATCCTCGCTTACACCGATGCGCCGGTACTGCTGCGCCTGCGCCAGGAGCCCGAGCTAACGCCGCAGGTGGTGGCCGCCTACGCCCGGCGGGTGCAGTGGCATCCGGCCGATTCGGCCGCGCCGGCCGCTTCACCCAAACCCAGCCCCGGCTAAAGCTGGTTTGGGCACCATCGGCCCGGTGTAGAGAGACATCCTTGCTTCTCGTCATTGAACGACTCCCGCTGTGAAGGTGAAGTCCACACGGCGCGGCCAACGAGACGCAAGGTTGCGTCTCTACATCGACTCGGCGCGCAGAAAACCATTTTGAACAGCTTCTCGCGCTTTTGTCAGCACGGCCCACGCCGTGCTCTTGCAATCAGCCCACTTCGCTGGCCACTCATTCGCTTTTTCCTGCCCCTCATGACCTTAGCCGAACGCGACGCCGCCGTCCTCTGGCACCCCTACACCCAGATGCAGACCGCCCCGCTGCCCATTGCGGTGGTCGGCGGCGAGGGCGCCTGGCTGCTGGCCGACGACGGCCGCCGCTACCTGGACGCCGTGGCTTCGTGGTGGGTGAACCTGCACGGCCACGCCCACCCCGTCATTGCCCGCCGCGTGAGCGAGCAGCTCGGCACGCTGGCCCACGTGATGTTTGCCGGCTTCACCCACGCCCCGGCCGTGGAGCTGGCCGAAGTACTGCTGCGCGTGCTGCCCGCCAACCAGCGCCGGGTGTTCTACTCCGACAACGGCGCCACCGCCATCGAAGTGGCCCTGAAAATGGCCGTGCAGTACTTCTACCACCTGGGCCAGCCTGAACGCCGCACCCTGGTGGCCTTCCGCGACTCCTACCACGGCGACACGTTCGGGGCCATGGCGGTAAGCGCCCGTTCAGCCTTCACCGCGCCCTTTGCCGACTTGCTCTTCGACGTGCAGTACATCGACGTGCCGGTGCCCGGCCGCGAAGTCGAGGCCCTGGCCCAGCTCGACGTCATTCTGCGGGAGCACGCCGTGGCCGCCTTCATCTTCGAGCCACTGGTGCTCGGCACGGCCGGCATGGTCATGTACGAGCCCGCCGCCCTCGACGCGCTCATCCGCCGCTGCCACCAGGCCGGCGCCCTCTGCATTGCCGACGAAGTAATGACCGGCTTCGGGCGCACCGGCCGCCTGTTCGCCGCCGATTACCTCACTGAGCAGCCCGATTTGTTTTGCCTCTCGAAGGGCCTGACCGGCGGCACCATGGCCCTGGGCGCTACCACCTGCACCGCCGCCATTTACGAGGCCTTCCTGAGCGAGGACCGGGCCCGCACGTTCTTCCACGGCCATTCCTACACCGCCAACCCCGTGGCCTGCGCCGCCGGCCTGGCCAGCCTGGAACTGCTGCTCACCCCCGCGTCGGCCGCCGACCGGGCGCGCATAGCGGCCCGGCACGCCGCCTTTGCCGAGGAGTTGCGCGGGCAGGCCGGCATCCGGGCCGTACGCCAGCGGGGTACCATCCTGGCCGTGGAGTTCGGGGCCGATGGCAGCTCCTCATACTTCAGCCGCCTGCGCGACGAGTTTTACGCCCTGGGCCTAGCGCACGGCGTGGTGCTGCGCCCGCTCGGCAACATCGTGTACGTGCTGCCGCCCTACTGCATTCAGGACGAAGAGCTGGGCTTGGTGTACGAGGTGCTGCGCGCCATGCGCGAGCTGGTATTGCGCCCCGCCAACGCGCCCGCCGCCACGCATTTGCCCGAATTTCCGCTCAATGACTAATTCCGCCCTGCCGGCCGTCGTCATCCGCGGCTGGGGCAGTGCCTCGGCTCTGGGGCTGGATTTCGCCGCGCCCGGCACCACGTCCCCGTTCGTACCAGCCGCGGATGCCCGGAACCTGCCCGTAGCCGCCCTGCCGCCCGCCGCCGAAGCCGCCCTAGAAGCGCTACGCCGCAGCCGCCCCGCCTACCGCGCCCTCGACCGCAGCGTGCTGCTGGCCCTGCTGACCGCCCGGCATGCCGTAGCACAAGCAGGCTGGCTGGCTAAGACCAATTCAGCCACGGCCCCACTATCAGAAGCTACCGCAGCATACGAAACGGCAACGCTGGCCGTCAGCATCGGCTCCTCGCTCGGGGCCACTGAGCGGCTGGAAAGCTTCCACGCCGAGTACCTGCGCACGGGCACCGCCGCGCCGGCCGCTTCGCCGCTCACCACGCTGGGCAACGTGGCCAGCTGGGTGGCCGACGACCTGGGCGGCGCACGGGCGGCCATCAGCCACAGCAGCACCTGCAGCACCGCCCTGCAGGCCCTGGGCAACGCCGTGGCCTGGCTGCGCGCCGGTCTGGCGCAACGCTTCGTGGCCGGCGGCACCGAGGCCCCGCTCACGCCCTTCACGCTGGCGCAGATGCAGGCCGTGGGCATTTACTCCGCCCTGCCCGCTGCCGACTGGCCCTGCCGCCCCGGCGCGGGCGGCCCGTCGACCTTCGTACTGGGCGAGGGGGCGGCCGTATTCGCCCTCGAAGCCGTGCCCGCCGAGGCGCTGCGTCCCGGCGACATGGTGCTGGAAAGCGTGGGCTTCGGCTTCGAAGCCACCGGCACCAAAACCGGCCTCACGCCCGACGGCCGGCACTTTCAGCAAGCCATGCGGCAGGCCCTGCACCTGGCCGGCCCCGCCCCCACCGACATCGACCTAGTCGTGCTGCACAGCCCCGGCACCCGCGCCGGCGACGCGGCCGAGCGGGCGGCCCTGGCGGCCGTGTTCGGGGCTGACTTGCCGGCTTGTGCTTCCAATAAGTGGCTGCTCGGGCACACGCTCGGGGCCTCGGGGGCGCTGAGCGTGGCCTGGGCCCTGGACTTGCTGCGGCGGCAGGAGTTGCCGCCGACGCTGCCCTTCACCAGCTGGATCAATGAACATCCGCTTCGCCAGCCGGCGCGGCGGGTGCTGGTCAACGCGGCGGGCTTCGGGGGCAACGCGGCCTGCGCGGTGGTGCGGCGGGTGGAATAAGCCGGCATCGGGCCGGGCAAAATGCCGTATGTTCGCCATGCCGCGCTTTTCCCACGTTCTGCCTTATGAAATCCTTCGCGCTTCTCTCCGCCGTTTTTGCCCTGCCCTTTGCCGCTACGGCCCAGCTGGCCCCGCCGCCCGCCGATGCCGAAATCCAGAAGATGGTGGGCGAGCTGTCGGCCGAGCGACTCAAGGACGACATCTACAAAATGGTGAGCTTCGGCACCCGCCACACGCTTTCCGACACCAAGGATAAGAAGCGCGGCATCGGGGCGGCCCGGCGCTGGGTGGAGGACGAGTTCCGCAAGTACGCCAAGGCCAGCGGCGGGCGGCTGAAGGTGGAGCAGGACACCTTCACGGTGAAGCCCGACGGCCGCCGCGTCGACGTGAAAACCGTCATGGCCAACGTCATGGCCACCCTGCCCGGCACCGACCCCGCCGACAACCGCGTGTTCATCGTCAGCGGCCACCTCGACTCGCGCGTGACCGACGTGATGAACCGCACCGCCGACGCGCCCGGCGCCAACGACGACGGCTCGGGCGTGGCCACGGTGATGGAGCTGGCCCGCGTCATGTCGACGCGACGGTTTCCCTGCACCATCGTGTTCGTGGCCGTGCAGGGCGAAGAGCAGAGCCTGATCGGCTCGGGCTACCTGGCTAAAAAAGCCAAGGCGCTGAACTGGAACGTGGTGGGCATGCTCAACAACGACATCGTGGGCAACTCCCACGGCCACGACCCGGACCTGAGCGACGCCGGCCGCGTGCGCGTGTTCAGCGAAGGTGTGCCGGCCAACGAAACGCCCGAGCAGGCCCAGCTGCGCCGCCAGCTCAGCAGCGAAAACGACTCGCCCTCCCGCCAGCTGGCCCGCTACGCCAAGCAGGCCGGCGAGCAGTACGTGACCGGCCACAAAGTGGAGCTGGAGTACCGCCCCGACCGATTCCTGCGCGGCGGCGACCATACGCCCTTCAACCAGCAGGGCTACGCCGCTATCCGCTTCTCGGAGATGAACGAAGACTTCACCCACCAGCACCAGGACCTGCGCACCGAAGCCGGCCGCCCCTACGGTGACCTGCCCGAGTTCGTCGACTACGAGTACCTGCGCAAAAATACCGGCGTGAATCTGGCCACCCTGGCCGGCCTGGCCCTGGCCCCGGCCGCGCCGCAAAACGTGGGCGTGCTCACCGCCGGCCTCACCAACCGCACCCAGCTGAAGTGGGAAGCTCCCGCCACCGGCCGGCCGCCCGCCGGCTACGTGGTGCTCATGCGCGAAACCTCCTCGCCGGTGTGGCAGCAACGCTTCCCCGCCCAGGGCCTCACGGCCGATCTGCCCCACAGCAAGGACAACTACATCTTCGGCGTGGCCGCGGTGGATGCCGCGGGGCACGAGAGCCTGCCGGTGATTCCGCGGCCGGTGCGGTAAACACAAGGCCCGGCCGTTTCATGCAGCATTTAGAAATTGAGTGGCCCGTCAATGCTAGTATGTATGCGCGCAGCCCTTACCGCGCTTGTTTTTGCACTACTGCCCCAACTGCTTTGGGCGCAGTGCGTAGGGTGGCCTTTCCTCGGTATTTGGCCCAAACAAGAGCAACCGAGCATTCAGCCCCGGCAGGTATTCCTGTTCTCGGCCCACGAGCCCGGCGCCGGCACGTTCCTGGCGCTCCGCCGGTTCGGGCGCGACTTCAACGCTTACCTGTGGACGCGCCACGATTCAGTGGGTCTGCTGGCCACCGACAGCTTGCTGGACGACGCCGGAAACCTAAGCCTGATACTCCGGCCTGAACAGGCGTTGATGCCCGACACCGTCTATCAGTTGCGCTTCCTGATCAACTCACCAACCGCTTACAACCTGCTTCCCAATACGCCCCTTGGCCGCACGGCTGTGCTGCCCAGCCGCTACCGTTGGCGCGTGGCAGTGGCCGATACTGAAGCACCGCGCTGGCGCGGCACGCCGCAGGTAGCCGGCCATGTATCATCCTACAACAGCGAAGGCAAGGATGTTTATGTGCGCTTCACTTCTACCGTGCGCGACACTTCGGCTTACTTAGTGCGGGCCACCGTGCAGCCCGTGGGCGGTGGCCGCACGCTGCGGGGCTACATAACGCCGCTGCAGGGTTATTTGGATGTGGGCACGTTTACCTGTGCCGAAATCTTTCGTTTGCAGCCTGAAACGGAATACAGGGTCAGCTTCGAAGCCATCGACGCCAACGGCAACCGGGCTACCTGCCAGCCGATTCTGTTCAAAGCCCCGCCCCCAATTGTTACGAACGGCCCCTGACCACACTCCCCGAAACGAAAAGCCAACCCTACCAAAACGGTAGGGTCGGCTTTTTTTATGCGGAAGCCTATCATCAAAAAACGTGGCTACCGGACTGCTAAGAAGCTTTTGGGGCACCTTTAGAGCTCAACCGCAGCACTTGGCACGCCGGCTGCAACGGAAGGGCATCGGCTTTTCCCGCCGATGCTTCAATCATGTCGGACTTCCTTATCACCTTCAGCATTATTGCCGTCTTTCTGCTCCTGGGCCTGCGCATCGCGCAGGAGTACGAGCGGGCCATTGTCTTCCGCCTGGGCCGCTTTATCGGCGTGCGCGGGCCCGGCTTATACTGGATTATTCCCTTCATCGACCGGCAGCAGACCATCGACATCCGCACCAAGACGGTGGATTTGGAGCAGCAGGAAACCATCACCAAGGACTCGGTCACCATCAAGGTCAACGCGGTGCTCTGGTTTCGGGTGGTGAACCCGGCCGACGCGGTCATCAAGGTGGCCAACTTCAACCAGGCGGTGTACCAGCTGTCCGTCACGGCCCTGCGCAACATCATCGGGCAGCACCAGCTCGACGAGGTGCTCAAGTCGCGGGAGCAGATCAACCGCACGCTGCAGCAGCTGGTGGATCAGGCCACCGAGCCCTGGGGCGTGAAGATTGAGATGGTGGAAATCAAGGACGTGGAAATTCCCGGCTCCATGCAGCGCGCCATGGCCCGCGAGGCCGAAGCCATCCGCGAAAAGCGCGCCCGCCTCATCAAGGCCGAAGCCGAGCTGGAAGCCTCCGAGAAGCTTACCCAGGGCGCCCGGCAGATGGAGGGCAGCCCCATGGCCCTGGAGCTGCGCCGCATGCAGATGCTCTCGGAAATCGGTATCGACAACAATACCACCACCGTGGTGCTCGTGCCCTCGGACTTCACCAACGCCGCCCGCGCCTTCTCGCAGATGGCCAGCCCGCCGGCCGCTCAGTAAGCACCTTGAATAATAGGCAACCTGGACGTTTGCCACCCATTCCCCTCACTCATTCACTAAATCACTAACTCACCGATGGTCAACGTAACCCGCCAGGCTGATATGTTCGTCTTCGACGTGCAGGGCCTGCACAAGCTTTGGGCCTTCAAAAGCCAGCTTCAGATTCCGGCCGCGCACATCCGCTCGGCCCGCCAGGATGCCGAGGCGCTGGGCGGCTGGTGGAAGGGCTGGCGCATGCCCGGCACCCACGTACCCGGTCTGCTCACGGCCGGCACCTACTTCAAGGACGGCCGCCGCATCTTCTGGGACGTGCACGACGAGCAGCAGGCCGTCATCATCGAGCTGGAACACGAAGACTACGACCAGCTCATCATCGAAGTGCGGGACCCGGCTGCCGTGGTGCGGCTGCTCAACGAGGGCCGCTAAGACGCGCCGCCGATTCGTCCCGGCCCCGCCGCCTGACCCAGTGCCGCGTTGCTTCCAACTTTCCTCAACACTTCGTCACCCATGCACTACCACCACGAACAAACCTTCGGCTGGGGCACGCTGGCCCTGCTGAACGCCGGCCTGGCCCAAAGCAAGGGCCGCAGCGGCCTCAACTGGTTTCTGTTGTCGCTGCTGCTGGGCCCGGTGGCCACGCTGCTGCTCGTCACGGCCTTCCGCCACCCGCCCGAGGTAATGGGCCGCTAGCCTCCCCCGATTCCATTGCGGCTATTGCCACTACCCGATACGTTACCCGCTGATTTCTGAGTTGCCCGGTCGGACCTTGCGGGGCCCGGCCGGGCACTGTTATCTTCGGCCCGCGCTATTCCCCCTCGACCTATCTGCCATGAAGCTCCCGTCCCTGCTGGCGGCCGCCCTGCTGACGCTGCCCGCCGCCGCCCAGACGCCCGCTGCCACCCCCGATTCGCCCCCGCCCTACCGCGCGGCCGTGGGCGTGCTCGGCTCCTACCGCACCGTGGGGCTGCTGGGCGAAGTGCGCGCCCGCGGGCCGTGGGCGCTGAAGCTGGCCGCCGTGCGCCAGTCCGACGGCACCATCCCCGGCGAATACAGCACGGCCGGCCTCGGGCTGCTGACCTACTACCTGCCCACCCACCTCAAAGCCGTGGAGCCGATGATTGGGGTGGGCGGCCTGTATTCGCGCTACCACTGGCAGCAGCACGGCGGCCGCGGCCACGTGCGCGACCTGAACGTGGGCGGGGGCTTCGGAGCCAACGTGCGCTTTCACCGGCACCTGCGCACCGGCCTGCAGCTGTTCGTGGCCAACGGCTTCCGGGCCGAGTACGACGAGGGCGGCGCCACCATGCGCAAAACCGGCCGCCGCCTGCTGGTGCTGCCCGCCCTCACGCTGGAAGTGCTGCTGTAAGCCACACGGGCAAAAGCCGGCAGCCAGCAAAGCCAACTGCCACGCCGGCAAACCTTCTCTCGCACTATGCACTACCGCGAAGCCCAGCTGACCGACATTCCCGAGCTGACGCGCGTGCGCCTGGCCGTGCGCGAAAACGAGCTGCGCAACCCCGCCCTGGTCACGACGACCGATTACGTGGCCTACCTCACCCACCGCGGCCGGGGCTGGGTAGCCGTGACGGATGACAACCAAGTGGCCAGCTTCGCCATTGCCGATTTGCAAGGCCACAGCATCTGGGCCCTATTCGTGCATCCCGACTTCGACCGGCAGGGCATCGGCAAGCGGCTGCACCGGCTGATGCTGGACTGGTACTTCCAGCAAACCACCGAAACCGTGTGGCTCAGCACCGCCCCCGGAACCCGCGCCGAGGAATTCTACCGCCGCCAGGGCTGGCAGGAAACCGGGCGCACGAGCAGCGGAGAAGTGTGGTTTGAGATGACGGCGGCGCAGTGGTTGAGCCGGTCAGGCACACTTGGCAACGCGTAGGATAGCTATGTTCGACGCAGCTTTTCTGATGCTTAACCGCATTGCTCAGGACCAGCTCCCGTTGTCTGCTGGCCTGACTTGGTTCGATGCCCTGACGGACGAAGAACAGCGGGCCGCAATGAACGAGCTTCACCTTTATGTCCATCAGTCGCATCCCACGCCGACGATGGTTCAGCAAGCCGTTGCTACCGCACCAATCAAGCGCGGCGCAACGCCGCTAGCCCTGCTGCGCGCTTTTCCCTTTCACATAGCGCTGCCCAAAATCATAAGCCTGCGAGCCGATGAGCGGCGCAATGCGTTTGCGGCCCTGCTTACCCTGTTCCGCATTGCCGATACGCAGCGCCGCATCACTTCCTGCCAAGACGGCTGCTCCCACGACTGGCATCACCTGCCCCCTTGCCGTAAGCCAAGGGGCCCGGCAAAGGGCATTATTACTTGCGCCATTATTTTATCACTTCACTATCAACGCTATCTGACCACCAAGCACATCAGCGCCCGCGCGAAATCCGACCGGCGGTGTACTTTCGGGCTATGACCCGCTCCCTGCTCACGTTGGCGGCCGCGCTGCTGGCCCTGCCCGGCCTTGCCCAACGCCTCCACTCGCCTTCCCACAAGCTTGCCCTGCAGTTCGGCCTCAGTCCCGCCGGCGAGCCGACCTACCAGCTCAGCTACGACAACCGCCCCGTGCTCAGGCCCAGTCGCCTCGGCGTGGCCATGCAGGGCCAGGCGGGCTTCGTGCAGGGCCTGACGGTGGTGCGCGTCGACTCCACCGAGCACGACGACACCTGGGCGCCGGTGTGGGGCGAGGTCAAGCAGATTCGCAACCACTATAAGGAGCTGCTGGTGACGCTGCAACAGCCCGGCACCGAGCAGCGGCAGGTGCAGCTGCGCTTCCGCCTGTTCGACGACGGCCTGGGCTTCCGCTACGAGTGGCCGCGCCAGCCCAATCTGCAGTATTTCACCGTGACGGGCGAGCAGACCGAGTTCAACCTGCCCGCCGACCACAAGGCCTTCTGGATTCCGGGCGACTACGACTCCAACGAGTACGCCTACACCACCTCGCGCCTGAGCCAGGTCAACAGCGCCAGCATCACCCCGATTCAGGAAAAATCGGCGCCGCAGCGGGTGCAGACGCCCCTGATGCTCAAGACCGATAACGGGCTGTACGTGAATATCCACGAGGCCGCGCTGGTGAACTACCCGGCCATGATGCTCAACGTGAACCCGCAAACCTTCGGGCTGGCGGCGCAGCTGGTGCCCAGCGCCACCGGCGCGGCGGCCTACCTGCAGGCCCCCGAGCACACGCCCTGGCGCACTGTGGTGGTAGCCGACAACGCCCCGGCCATCCTGGCCAGCAAGTTGATTCTGAACCTGAACGAGCCGAGCCAGCTGACCGAAACCAGCTGGATTAGGCCGCAGAAATTCGTGGGCGTGTGGTGGGAAATGCACGTGAACCGCAGCAGCTGGAATTACTCCGACGCCTCCAACCTCAAGCTGGCCGATACCGATTGGCAGGCGCTCAAGCCCAACGGCCACCACGGCGCCAACACCCAGAACGTGAAGCGCTACATCGACTTCGCGGCTCAGAACAGCTTGCAGAGCGTGCTGGTGGAGGGCTGGAACGTGGGCTGGGAGGACTGGCACGGCAACTGGAAAGAAGAAGTGTTCGACTTCGTGACGCCTTACCCCGACTTCGACGTGGCCGAGCTGCAGCAGTACGCCGCCAGCAAGGGCGTCAAGCTCATCATGCACCACGAAACTTCGGGCTCCGTCACCAACTACGAGCGGCGCCAGGACCGCGCCCTCGACTTCATGCAGGCCCACGGCTACGACGCGGTGAAAACCGGCTACGTGGGCCGCATCATCCCGCGCGGGGAGCACCACGACGGGCAGTGGATGGTGAATCACTACAACCGCACCGCCCAAAACATGGCCCAGCGCCGCATCATGGTCGACATGCACGAGTCGGTGCGGCCGACGGGGCTGCACCGCACCTACCCCAACTGGCTGGCCGCCGAAGCCGCCCGCGGCAACGAATTTAACGCCTGGAGCGAGGGCAACCCGCCCGAGCACGAAACCATTTTGCCCTTCACCCGCCTCATGGGCGGCCCCATGGACTATACGCCCGGCATTTTCCGCATCAAGCTGGAAAGCTGGAACCCCGAGCGCAACAAGGGCCGGCAGGTGCACACCACGCTGGCCAAGCAGCTGGCCCTGTACGTGACCATGTACTCGCCCCTGCAGATGGCCGCCGACCTGCCCGAAGCCTACGAGCAGCACCCCGACGCCTTCCAGTTCATCAAGGACGTGGCCGTGGACTGGGACGACACCCGCATCCTGCAGGCCGAGCCCGGCGAGTACCTGACCATTGCCCGCCAGGCCAAGGGCAAGAATGAGTGGTACCTCGGCGCCATCACCGATGAAAACGCCCGCCAGCAAACCGTGAAGCTGGACTTCCTGCCCGCCGGGCAGAAGTACCTGGCCACCATCTACGCCGACGCCAAAGGCGCGTCCTGGGATAAAAACCCTGAAGCTTACCAGATCCGCAAGCAGACGGTGGACAGCAAGACCACGCTGAAGCTGCAGCTGGCGCCCGGCGGCGGCGCGGCCGTGAGCCTGAAACCGGTAGGAGCCCGTTAGTCCATCCGGCCCCGGTCAGCTTTAACTGCTTGATTACGGGACGCAAAGAGTGCCTTGCCAACCGCTGCTCAACAATTTATTAATCTTTGTATGCAACTACCGCAATATTGAATTTGGTTTTTGCGTTCTGAAAGCAACCGGATGGCCGCCAGGCCGCTGGTTGCTTTTGTGTTTTAATACCTTCCTTTAATTCTTATTGCCGTCATAGTAGCTACCACTTAAAGCGGGCCGGTTTATCAGCACCGGCCCGCTGCTATTTTCATCTTATTAATTCAGCATTTCCGGCTCGGCACAATTGTTTTTCCACGCATATGTCCCGTTATGAAAGCCCTGATGCTAGTACCCACGGCGGCCCTACTGCTCGCCGCCTGCGCCCGCACCGCCCCGCAGCAATTGGCCGATACCATGGCCCAGGCGGCAGCCGAGGAAAAAGCCGTTGCCGCCGACCCGGACGGCGAGTTTGGCGCCACCGATAGCGGCCTGATCTACTCCCGCAGCACCCTGCGGCAGCTCCGCCGCATCGTCGACTCCCTGAACTACCGCTTCACCACCTGCGACCTGACGCGCCGCTACGTGGCACCCGCCCAAGCCCGCGCGCACTACGTGAAGCTCGATACGGGCAACGTCAGGCAGGCCCAGCAGGACCTGGCACGCGGCATTAGTTTCGAAGATTTCGTGCGCAAATACCCGCAGGCGCAAATCGAAAAGGAATTATTAGTAACCCGGTATGCCGGCACGGACTACGACGAAAAAGCGCAGGTTGTATTTCGCAGCATCCCGCTGAATTATGACGACGCGCCTTACATTTCCTTCCACGAAAACTTAGCGCGTTTCGAGCAGCCGCTGCGGGGAAAATGGGTAACGGTTCACGACGAAAAAACGGAATATTCTGCCGAAGCCATTCGGGCGTTTTACGTGCTCGATGAATTTCGGCAGCCGGCCCTGCCCGAGCCCTACGCCCGCCTGGTGCAGTACACCGACTGCATGGTGGACACCAGCGCGCTGGTATTCACCGAAGCAGCCCGCCGCACCGGCCGCCGCTACCGCTCCGAGCAGGGCCGCGCCGTGGAGAAGTTTGTGGCCTACGTGGGCACCGAAACGCAAAAGCCCGAGCTGCGGGGCGAAGAATACGAAGCCCACAGCAAAGCCCTGGATGCCTGGCGGCTGCGCCGCTTCCTCGTCATCGACCAGCAGCTGGCCGCCACCCCGAAGTTTCAGCAGCTGTTTGCCGCCGCCCTGGCCGAAGCCCGGGCCGGCCAGGGCTCCGACGACGAGTTCGAGGAGTACGTGAGCCGCTACGCCTCGCCGCGCGCGGCCCTGGAGCTGAAGCGCAGCCGCATCGTGGTGGGCGGCTGCAGCATGGACGATGGCCCGCGGGTGCACGCCCTGAACATTGCCAAGCTGGCGGCCGAGTCGGTGAGCTGGGAGGTGTTTCTGCGCGCCCACCTCGACATCATGAACGACCGGTTCGAGCGCGTGTCGGACGGCAGCTACGCCCAGGCCCGGCGCCAGACCTACATCCGCGAGCTGGAGGTGCTCGACCTCAACGTGCTGGATTTGCTGCTGGGCAGCAGCCTGCGAGTGCAGAACGCCAGCGCCAACCATTACTACGGCAACATCGGCCGGCTGGGCCGCGCCCTGGCCGAAACCGAGCACGCCGCCGCCCTCGAAACCAAGCTGCGCGGCATGGTGGCCGACGCCCAGCTCGACGACTACAACCGCCTGCTGATGTTTTACCTCTACCGCAACTACGTGGGCTCCCTGGCCGACAGCACCCGCCAACGCCGGAGCCGGCAGCAGCTGCAGCTAGCCGCTCAAACGCTGCCGCCCTACCTGGCCGACCGCATCAACCTCAAATAGCTACCGCCCCAAAGAACGAGCGGCCGGCACCTCAGCAGGGTACCGGCCGCTCGTGCGGTAAGCATGCGGGCTTACTTCCTATTGCCGCCGACTTCCTTGAGCAGCTGCTCGTTCAGGCGGGTGTATTCGTCCTTGGTGCGGGCGTTCTTCTCGTTTTTGACCAGGACCAAGGACTGCCGGGCGGCCTCGGCGGCTTCGGTTTTGCGCTCGGCCTTTTGCAGCATCTTGCCTTTCCAGTAGTAGCCGTAGTAGCTCGGCTGCTGCTTGATGGCCTCGTCGAGCCAGCTGATGGCCTGGTTGATATCCTTATTGGTGCTGTAGTAGTACTGCGCGGCGGCGAAGTAGGGCTTTTTGTCGCCCTTCATGGCTTCCTGAATCTGGGCCATGATGCGGGCGTCGGGGTCGGCCACGATGGGCACGCTCACCCGCACTTTGTCCCAGCGCAGGGTCAGATCGGCGGCTTCGGGCTGCAGGTTTTCCAGGCCCAGCGAAAAGCTTTCCAAAGCGGTGTTGGAGGTGCGCGGCTTGGCCGTTACGCGCAGCAGGTCCAGCTCGGGGCGGTAGTCGTAGGCGCCCCACTGCGAAGTGTCCTTGTTCAGGATAAACGTCCACTCCTTCGGGTCGGGAATCGTGAAGAGGGCGTAAGTACCGGCCGGCACGTTCTGCCCGCCGAATTTCACGTCCTCGCCGAAGCGGATGCGGGTGGACGAGTTGGCCCCGGTGCGCCACACTTCGCCGTTGGGCACCAGCTTGCCGAATACTTCCCGGCCGCGCTTGGAGGGGCGGGCGTAGGTCAGCTCGATAAAGGAAGTCGAAAAATCCTCGCGCAGGCGCACGGTGGGGCTCATAGCGGGCAGGCGCAGCTGCTGGGCCTGCAGGGTGGGCGCGGCCAGACAACAAAGGCAGCCGGCGAGGACGAGGGTCGGAAGTGTTTTCATGCGACAGAAACGGTGGGAACCGGGGTAGCTTCCCGCAAACATCGGCCCATTCCGGCAGTTATGAGCCGGCCCTGGCCAAATTGTATTGTGGCGCCGTGGTGCCGGGCTTGGGAAACCCGCGGTGGGCCAGGCGGACCGCGGCAAGCAACGTACGGGCCGTTTTTTTATTGTGCAGGCCCGCCTGGGCATTCAGCGCGGGCTTGCATTATTCACCGAAGCCTACTGATTGTCAGCTGATTTATGCTTCACTTTCGGGTAAACAACTGGTACTCAGCGGGCCGGCAACCGGGCGCTTGCGGCCAAAGTCGCCGGCCGGCGAAAACCCGGAAACGACCGTATCTTCCTCCGTTGCGGCGCACTGCTGGCGCCCTCCGAGTCCGCTTTGCCTGTGTTGCGTTTCGCCCGTTTCCGCCTGCCTGCCCTGCTCTTGACCGCGCCCCTGCTCGGCACCTCAAGCCCTGAACGGAACCCGCCCCCGCCGGCTGCGGCGCCAACCGAACTGGTCATCGTGGGCACGGTGCACCGGCCCACGCGGCTGTTCAACCCCGACTCGGTGGCGGCCATCCTGGCGCGGGTGCAGCCCGAATTGATTCTGGTGGAGCTGGACAGCAGCTTTTTCACCCCGACCTTCGAGCTGAAAACGCCCGGCCGCGAAAACGAGGACCTTGGCCTGGCCCGCTACCGCCGCCTGCACCCCGCCGTGCGTCTGCGCCCCTTCGACATCGAAGGGCGCAACGAGTTTCACCGCCGGCACCAGCTGCTCACCCGGCCCGGCGAAGTGCTGGCCCAGCTCGACGCGCTCTACCAAAGCCGCCAGCTTACGCCCGCGCAGGGCACCATCCTCGACCGCTACTACGCCCTCACCGACTCGCTGAACCGCTGCAACCAGCAGCAGCCCGCCGTTATCAACCAGCCGGGCACCTACGCCCTGGCCGAGCGGCGCCAGCACTACCAGTTTCAGCAGCTGCGCGACGTGGTGGCGGCCCGGCCCGAGCTGATCGAGTACCATGCCTTCTACCGCCTCTACGCCGATTTCTGGGACCAGCGCAACCAGGCCATGGCCCGGCACATCCGCCAGCACCTAGCCCGGCTGCGGCCCCGGCGCGTGGTGGTGCTGGTGGGCCACGCGCACAAATATTACCTTCTGCGCGAGCTGGCCTCGCACGCCGCGGCCGAGGATTTTCGGCTGCGCGAGTATTACCAGCTGGCGCCGGCGGGACTCTAAATTTTCTTGCCGCCTCCGCTGGAAATGGCCCCGTTCTGTCCGTACTTGCGGCCGCAAAGCCGGCGTATCCTGTCGCCAATGGCTTTACCAATGCAAGCACGATGACCCTGAATCCGCGTTTTTTCACCCCCGTTGCCGCTGGCTCGCCGAAATCGGCCAAGGGCGGCGCGTGTCTGGTGAGCAAGAAACGCAAGGGCGCTAAACGGGTGAAACACACCCGAAGCTGACCGTCGTCGCCTGGTTACCCGTCCTCCCCGACTTTCCCAAACAGCCGCGCCGGTCCTCTCCTGAGAACCGGCGCTTTTTTGTTGCGTTTCATCCTGCAGCCGGCCACGTCGGCGGCTGCGCATTCTGACCTTCTTCTTTCACCGATTCCATGAAAGTTCTCAAGTTCGGCGGCACGTCCGTCGGGACGGCCGAGCGGATGCGGGCCGTGGCCGGGCTGATTCAGGCCCCCACCGAGCCGCGCATCGTGGTGCTGTCGGCCATGTCGGGCACCACCAACGCGCTGGTCAACATTGCCCGGCTGCTGTTCGAGGGCGACCTGAATGCCGGCTCGCTGCAGATTGAGGTGCTGCGCCAGCACTACCACATCGTGGCCCGGGAGCTGCTGCCCGAGGAAGCCGTGGCCGCCGAGGGCCTGAAGCTGGTCGATGACTCGTTCAAGAGCATTTTCAACCTCACGCGCCAGCCCCTGTCGGCCGCCGGCGAGAAGGTGATTCTGGCCCAGGGCGAGCTGCTGAGCACCCGGCTGTTTCACCTCTACCTCACGCGCATCCGCGGCGAGCAGGCCGTGCTGCTGCCCGCGCTGGAGTTTATGCGCCTCGACGCCGACGAAGAGCCCGACGCGGCCTACATCCGGGAGCAGCTGGCCCAGCAGCTGGCCCAGCACCCGGATGCCGCGCTGTTCATCACCCAGGGCTATATCTGTCGCAACGTGGGCGGCGGCATCGACAACCTCAAGCGCGGCGGCAGCGACTACTCCGCTTCGCTGATCGGGGCGGCGGCCGGGGCCTCGGAAATTCAGATCTGGACCGACATCGACGGGCTGCACAACAACGACCCGCGGGTGGTGCCCGGCACCTACCCTATCCGCGAGCTGTCGTTCGACGAGGCAGCCGAGCTGGCTTATTTCGGAGCCAAGATTCTGCACCCCAGCTCGGTGCTGCCGGCCCGGGAGCACGGCATCCCGGTGCGCCTGCTCAACACCATGCAGCCCGAGGCGCCCGGCACGCTGATTTCGGCCCGCACCGGCGACGAGGCCATCAAGGCCGTGGCCGCCAAGGACGGGCTGACGGCCATCCGCATCAAGAGCAGCCGCATGCTGCTGGCCTACGGCTTTCTGCGCAGCATTTTCGACGTGTTTGAGCGGTTCCGTACGCCCATCGACATGGTGACGACCTCGGAAGTAGCCGTGTCCCTGACCGTCGACGACGCCACGCACCTGCCGGAAATTCTGGAGGAGCTGCGCCGCTTCGGCATGGTGGAAGTGGATACCAACCTGAGCATCGTGTGCCTAGTGGGCAACCTGGTGCAGGAGCACCACGGCGCGGCCGGGCAGGTGTTCGACACGCTGCGCGACGTGCCGCTGCGCATGATCAGCTACGGCGGCTCGCCCAACAACATCAGCATCCTCATCAATACCGCCGACAAGCAGCGCGCCCTGCTGGCCCTGAACGACGGCCTGTTTCGCCGCGCCTCGGTCGCGCCCTAGCCGCCTGCGGATAGCGCGAACTTGCCGTTCGCGTGTCGCCGAACGGCCCGGCCCCGGACCGACGGACATCGTTCCGAAATACGCGAACGGCAAGTTCGCGCTACAGCTTTTCTCCCTATGCCCTTGCAACTTCCGGCCGACCTTTCGACCCGGCCTACGCCCTTCTACCTCTACGACCTGGCCCTGCTCGGCCGGACGCTGGAGGCCGCCCGCGCGGCGGCCCAGGCGCACGACATCCAGGTACACTACGCCCTGAAAGCCAACTCCAACGCGCCCATTCTGGCGCTGGTGCAGCAGCACGGCTTCGGGGCCGACTGTGTGAGCGGCAACGAGGTGCAGCGCGCCCTCGACTCGGGCTTCGCGCCCGACCACGTCGTCTTCGCCGGCGTGGGCAAGTCCGACGCCGAAATCATCCGCGCCCTCGACGCGGACATCTGGTGCTTCAACGTGGAGTCGGCGCCCGAGCTGGCCGTCATCGACGAGCTGGCCGGGGCCCGGGGCCGCCGCGCCCGGGTGGCCCTGCGCCTGAACCCGAACGTGGACGCGCGCACTCACCACTACATCACCACTGGCTTGGAAGCCAACAAGTTCGGCATCAACCTAGCCGACCTGCCGCAGGTGGTGGAGCTGCTCGGGCGCCTGCCCCACGTGGAGCTGGTGGGCCTGCACGTGCACATCGGCTCGCAGATTACCGATCTGTCGGTGTTTGAGACGCTGGCCGGGCGCGTGAACGAGCTGCAGCAGTGGTTTGAGCACCGCGGCATCCCGCTGCCGCACCTTAACGTGGGCGGCGGCCTGGGCGTGGATTACCAGGAGCCCGACGCGCACCTCGTGCCCGACTTCGCGCGGTACTTCGGCATCTTCGGGCGGCTGCTGCAGCGGCGGCCGGGGCAGCAGGTGCACGTGGAGCTGGGCCGGGCCCTGGTGGCGCAGTGCGGCACGCTGGTGAGCCGGGTGCTCTACGTGAAGGAAAGCCAGCAGACCCGTTTCGCCATCCTCGACGCGGGCATGACCGAGCTGATCCGCCCGGCTTTGTACCAGAGCTACCACCGCATCGAAAACCTCACGAGCCAGGGTTCGGAACGACTGTACGACGTGGTAGGGCCCATCTGCGAGTCGTCGGATACGTTCGGGCGGCAGGTGGCGCTGCCCGAAACCCGCCGCGGCGACGTGGTGGTGCTGCGCACGGCCGGGGCCTACGGCGAGGTTATGTCCTCGCACTACAACCTGCGCGACCAGGCGGCGGCGGTGTACGTCGGGTAGGCCCACCCCAACCTGTTAATGAAATGCAACGCCCCGTGGCTCTTGGTGGAGCCACGGGGCGTCTTGCTTCAGTTTTTCGTTAATCAACCGCCTCTATCGGTCTACTGCGCGTAGAAAATCGTCCACGGCCCGACGTGCTCGTGCTTGGGCAGGCGCTGCGCCAGGCAGGCCCGGCCTTCAGGCAGTTCGCCCTTCACCAGCAGCACCGGCTGGCGGCGCAGCAGCGGGCCGAGCACGGTGGTGTCGGCCGGGTCCTGCAGGTTGATCAGGTTCTGATGCCAGCGGCCGTCGGCCTCAAACTGCGTTTCGCGCTGCAGGGCCTGGTTGCCGTCGTAGAGCGAGACGGGCAGGCGGCGCTGGGCAAAGGCCAGCGACGGCAGCAGTTCGTTGTAGACGAGCACCGGACGGTCCTGCAGATTCAGCTCCTTCAGCCGCCGGGCCACCGGGCGGCTGCCGTTGGCCCGCGCCTCGATCTGGCCCAGAATGGGTTTGGCCGCCGCCAGCAGGCCCAGCGAGAAGAGCACCGTGAGAACCAGCAGGCGCGGCGCCACGCGCACCTCGTCCCAGAACATGTGGGTGAAGAGCAGCAGCAGTACGCCTGCCGCCGGCCACAGCGCCACCCAGGGCGCCACCACCAGCCCGTAGCCCACGCCCAGCAGCGGCAGCAGGCACAGCCCGCCCAGCACCAGCCCGAACAGGGCCATGAAGCCCACGTACCAGCGCAGCAGCACGGCATCGGTGCGGCGGCCGAGCAGCTCCACCGTGAGCAGGGCCACGCCCGGGAAGATGGGCAGCACGTAGAGCAGCAGCTTGGACTTGGAGAGCGAGAAGAAGAGCAGCGGCACCAGCACCCACCACAGCAGCACCTGCTGCCAGCGGCGGCCCAGGCGGCGCCAGCCGTTGCGCACCAGCTCGGTAAGCAGCGCCGCCGACCACGGCAGGGCCCCCACCGGCGCCAGCACCAGGTAAAACCACCAGGGCTTGGCACGATTGAAGGTGGCCGCGTTGGCGAAGCGCTCCACGGTGTGCTCGAAGAGGAAGTAGCGCACGAAGGCGGGGTTGTCGGCCACCAGCACCAGGTACCAGCTTAGGCCCACCAGCGCGAAGAGCAGGCCGGCCGACAGGTGGTGCCAGCTCCAGGGGCGGCGCGGGCTGCCCTTGCTCAGGTGCTGGCTGATGACGACCATCACCGGCAGCACCACGGCCACCGGGCCTTTGGTCAGAAAGCCCAGCCCCAGCGCCACCCAGCCCAGGTACAGCCAGCGGGCGGCGGGCCGGCCGGCGGGCGTGCAGTGGTAGTGCAGAAACGCGTAGGCCGCCAGCAGCTCCAGGGTGGCCAGGTAGGCGTCGGTGGTCACGTTCAGGGCCGAAATCAGCACCACCGGCAAGGTGCCGTAGACCACGGCGGCGGCCAGGGCGCGGCGCCGGTCGCGGGCGAAGACGAGCAGGCCCAGCGCGTACACCAACGCCACCTGCGCCAGCACGGCCAGCACCGGCAGCAGGCGCACCGCCCCGGCCGTGCCGCCGAACAAGCCGAGGCCCGCGGCCGTGAGCCAGTAGGTGAGCGGGGGCTTGTGGAAGTGCTGAATACCGAGCAGCCGCGGGTGCAGCCAGTCGCCACCCGCTAGCATTTCGCGCCCGATTTCGGCGTAGCGGGCCTCGCTGCTTTCCAGCACGCCCCAGGCGTTCAGGTTCAGCAGAAAGGCCCCGCCCAGCGCGGCAAGCAGCAGCCACAACCACAGGCGCGAAGACATTGGGGGCAAAGCAGGCATAGGTAAAAGGCAGGTGAAGCGGGGCAAAAATAGCCCAAAACCGGCCGCGTTGGCTGTCGAATCGGTTTCCCCGTTTTCGGGCGGCGCTTCCAGTAGCCCTGCTGCTCATGCGCGTCCTGCGGCCGGCTTGGTGCATGAGCGGCAAAGGCGGATCAGGCACTCCGGGCAAATGCGGCCCGCGAAATTGTCGCCGGAGGTTGAGCCGATTGACATTTTTCAGCCCAAGGCGGCTCGGTTTGCGTAGGATATAGCATGGTATCCGTCTAATTACCGCGCGGATAGGCCATTAACCTACCATCTGCTTTTTTGCCCCTATATGCGCATCCTGCTCACCGGCGCCACCGGCTACATCGGCCAGCGCCTGCTGCCGCTGCTGGTCACGGCCGGCCACGACGTGACCTGCCTGGTGCGCGACCCGCGCCGCTTCGAGCTGCCGGCGCCGCTGCGGGAGCGGGTGCGGGTGGTAGCGGCCGATCTGCGCCAGCCCGATACGCTGCGGCAGCTCCCCACCGATTTCGACGCGGCGTATTACCTGGTACACAGCATGAGCACCAATGGCCGCGACTTTGCCCGCGTGGAGCAGGAATCGGCGCGCAACTTCGTGCAGTACCTCGACCAGACCACGGTGCAGCAGGTGATTTACCTCTCGGGCATCGTCAACGACGCGCACCTCTCGGAGCACCTTCGCTCCCGGCAGGGAGTGGAAGAGGAGCTGCGCGGCGCCGCCCGGGCCCGGCTCACGGTGCTGCGGGCCAGCATCGTCATCGGCTCGGGCTCGGCCTCCTTTGAAATCATCCGCGACCTGGTGGAAAAGCTGCCGGTGATGGTGGGGCCGCGCTGGCTGAACTCGCGCTGCCAACCAATCGGCGTGCGCGACGTGATGCACTACCTCACGGCGGTGCTCGGCCACCCCGGCTGCCTGGGCCAGGCCTTCGACATCGGCGGGCCCGACGTGCTGACTTACCGGCAGATGCTGGAGGGCCTGGCCCGGCAGCGCGGCTTCCGGCGCTACATCGTCACGGTGCCGGTGCTCACGCCGCGGCTGTCGTCGTGGTGGTTGTTTCTGGTCACGCGCACCTCGTTTTCGCTGGCCCAGAGTTTGGTCGACTCCCTGCGCAACGACACCATAGTGGATCCGCAGCGCAGTATCGCGCGGGTGCTGCCCCACCACTGCATGAGCTACCCCGAGGCCCTGGCGCTGGCGTTTCAGCGCATCGAGCAGAACGAGGTGGTGAGCAGCTGGAAGGACGCGGCCAGCAGCGGCGTGGCCGCCGACAACTACATGGATTACCTGCAGATTCCGCAGCAGGGCATGTTTTTCGACCGGCAGACGCTGCGCTTCACCCGCCCGCCCGCGGAGGTGCTCGACAACGTCTGGCGCATCGGCGGGCAGCGCGGCTGGTACAAGGTGGACTGGCTCTGGCGGGTGCGCGGCGTGCTCGACAAGCTGGCGGGCGGCGTGGGCCTGCGCCGGGGCCGCCGCTCCCCCACCGACCTGCGCCCCGGCGACCCGCTGGACTTCTGGCGGGTGCTGGTGGCCGACCGCGCCGGGCGGCGCCTGCTGCTCTACGCCGAAATGAAGCTGCCCGGCGAGGCCTGGCTGCAGTTCCGCATCCTCGACAACGCCGACGGCTCGCACACCTTGGAGCAGCTGGCCGCGTTTCGGCCCCGGGGGCTGGCCGGGCGGCTGTACTGGTACGCGCTGGTGCCCTTCCACTTCGTCATCTTCCGGGGCATGATTGAGAACATCGGGCAGTACCCCTCCGCCGGGGCCACGCCAGCAGCCGGCTCGTCGCCGAAGCCCGCCGCGCAGGGGGCCGCGCAGGGGGCCGCGTAAAGTCTATTTATTCCGACATTTATTCTTTACAAATCAATACATTACCCGCAATACCGCCGCTCCGGACGCGTCAGATGCTGACTGACATTGCGGGTGCTTTCGGCGCGCCCAGTCGTACTTTCCGCAGCTGCTTCCGGGTAGGCGGCCCCGCTATTTCCCGCCTCTATGCCGCACTTCTCCGCCTTCCTGCTGCCCTCCCCCGTCGGCCACCACTATTACACCACGTTTTACGTGCTGGCCTTTTTGCTCAACCAAGCGCTGCTGCTCTGGGTGGGCTACCGGCGCGGCTACCCGCTGCGCTCCTGGCTGCTGCTGACCACCGGCGTCACGCTGGCCTTCATCGTGGGCACCAAGCTCATAGCCGCGCCGGGCACCGACTGGGCCGCGCTGTGGCAGCACGGGCAATGGCCGGCCGGCACGGCACGCTCGGTGCTGGGCGGGGCCATTGGGGGCGCGCTGGCCGGACTGGCGCTGCGGCGCTGGCTGGGCTACAGCTGGCACGCACTGGATGCCTTTTGCCTGCCCATGGCCGCCGCCTACGCCGTGCAGTGCGTGGGTTGCCTGCTCACCGGCTGCTGCTTCGGCCACGTGGCCGACTGGGGCGTGCAGTACGCCCCCGACACCTTGCCCTACCTGGCGCAGGTGCAGCGCGGGCTGATTCCGGCTACGGCCGCGCACTCCCTGCCGGTGCTGCCCACGCAGGCGCTGTCGGGGCTACTGGTGCTGGGCGTGGGCGGGCTGCTGTGGGCGCTGCGCCACCGGCCCTGGCCGGGCGGCAGCTGGCGGCTGCTGCAGGTGGCCCTGCTGCTGCTGGGCCGCTTCCTGATCGAGTTCGGGCGCGACCCGGCCGGCGAGCAGGTGGGCGCCGGGCTGACGACGCTGGGCGGCGTGGCGCTGAAGCAGGTGCAATGGACCCTGCTGCCGCTGCTGCTGCTGTTTGGCTGGGGCTGGTGGCGGCGCACCCGGCCGCGGACCACGGCCCCGGCGGCGGACGTGGTGCCTGCCAATCATTCGCTGCGCATCCTGCTGGGCGTGGCGGCCATGCTGGCCCTCACGGCCCTGCTGGGCCCGGCCGCCTTCACCCTGCCCGAGGTGCTGGTGATAAAAGCCGGCCTGACGGTGGTGCTCCTGACCGAAGCCGTTGCCCTACTGCGCAGCCGCGCCGAAGCCGGCCCGCACCGCCTGAGCTTGCCGCTGGGGCTGGCGTCGGTGGTGCTGCTGTTTACCAACCAGGCGCCGGCCCCGGCCGATTCAGCGACGGTGCGCCGCTACCTAACGCTGGGCGTGGGCGGGGTCGGGGGAGCATACGACCAGCAACACACGGAATCGGGCTGCAGCGTAAACTCCTCGCGCACAGCCTATTACCACCGCTACCGGGTGGCGGGCGGCACCGTCGAATACACGGTGCAGAACCCTCGCCGGGCTTTCCGGGCGCTGGGTGTGGGCGTGTGGCGAGGCTCCGAAGATATCGGCATCAGGCAATTGGACCCCAATGGACCATTCGTCACTGGCAATCCGGATTATGTGCTGCACCGCCGGCTCTGGGACATCAATCCCTACCTAGAATACCGTTACCCCGACGGCGGCGACTGGGGAATCGGCTTTCGGACCGGGTTGCACATCGGGCAGCTAGGGTACTCTGATAATGCCATACGGCGCGAGGCCAGCTCCGGCAGGTCGCGCCCACTGCAAGTGCTGCCCGAAGCGTCGCTGTGGACCGGGGTACGCCGCGTGGCTTATCTGCAAATGGATTTTGGGACGGGGCCGCTGGCCCTGGGCAACTACATGTACCGCCTAGGGGTGGGCTCGGGCCTGGGCGCCACCGACGGCGGCCACCTGCTGGCGGGCCTGGCCTTTGCCAGTCACTACCCGCAGCCGGTAATGGGCTTTGTCAGCGGGCAGCTTCGGCTGGGCCGCACCGGCCTGCTGCTGGAGCCCTACGCCGCCACTGACTTCGGCCGCCACTACCAGCTCAACGGCCAGCTGCGCTACGCCCTGCCGCTGGGGGGCGGCCGCTAGCCACCCAGCCGCCGAATCAGCCAGAGCACCGCGCTTAGCGCCAAGCTCACCAGCAGCATGGACATCAGCGGGGCGTAGAATCGAAAGCCCGGCCGCTCCACCCGGATGTCGCCAGGCAGGCGGCCGAACCAGCTGAGCCAGCTGCTGCCGCTCCGCCAGATAACGGCGCCGGGCACGGCCAGGTCGAGGCCCAGCACGACGAGGCGCTTACCGAGGTGGGGCGACATGGTCGTCAGAAGCGGTGGTGGGCTGCCAGCGTTGGCTACGGCGCAGCCCTACCAAGTACGTGTACACGTATTCCAGGCCCGGCGTGCCCTCACCGTTGGCATCCCGAATGGTTTTCGTGCGCCCACCGTCGTAGGTTATCGTCAGCTCGACGCGAGGATGATGGTTCAGGTCGCCCCCGTCATACTGGTTGCGGCAGCGACTGAAACGCACGTAATTCAGCAAACCGGCCATATCGGCCCGGCAGGCGCTGTCGAGCTGCGTCGTCAGGGCCTGCCGGCTGATCTGTTGAGGTGCTAGCACCGGGTATTCCGTCGTTTGCAGGTAAGCCCGGTCATCTGGTTCGATGCGCAGATCGAGTTCTTCGTGGTCGTGATAAGTCAGCTTCCAGGTCAGGCGAATAGCCTCGATGCGGTGCCGCGTTGGACGGCGCTGCACGGGCAGAAACGCGCCGTACGTGTAGGCCAGCAGCTGGGTGTGCCGGTTGCGCAAGCGACCGTTGCTTCCCCGGCGGCGGGCAAAATCGGTGTAGCGTAGCAGCGCCTGCCCGCGCCGGTACACGACCTGGGCCGTGGGCTGGCGGCGGTGGACGGCGTTGTAAAAGCTACGCACCGCCCGCAGGCGGCTACCGCCCATATCCAGCACGCAGAACACCAGCGGAATATCCGCCCGCCGGGCCAGCACCAGCAAATCAGTGCGCCCGTTGCCGTCAAAATCAGCCTTGCACCACGTCTGGCCGCCACGCACGGCAAAACGGGTATTGCGGTACGGACGGTACGCGCTGACGGCCGAGTCGCCCAGCACGGCGGCGGCATATTCCCAGCCCAGCGGCCGGATCAGGGCCAGCACGGCATCGTCGGTGCGGATGGAGTCGAGGCGGCTGGCCTGCGCGGCGGCCGGCCGGTGGCCACCGAGGACCAGCAGCCCCGCCAGCAGCCGCAGGGTACGGCGCCGCATCAGCGCACCAGCGACAAAAACGCCACCGTCACCGCCACTACAATCACCGTGTACGCACCCAGCGCCCACCACTCGGCGCGGCGGCTGAAATCGTACGGGTAGCGCTGCCGGACGCGCTGTTGCAGCCACACCGAGGCCATGAAGCCGATGAACACCACCGCCAGCGCCACGTTGCTGGGCAGCACCTGCCGGAACATCAGCAGCAACGCCAGCAGCGGCAGCAGGCCCACGAGGTAGCCCAGCAGCCGGGCGCGGAACAGGGCGGCGGGCTGAATTTCTGGGACCGGGGCAGGCGTGGGGGCCGGGCGGCGTTTGGTGGGTCTCTTGGCCATGCTTTAAATATCAAGGCGCGGGAATTTGCTCTGTACAGCGAGTATGTTGCGTCCTTCCTTGCTTTCGGGTAAGAACGACGCATACCGATTTAACCCGCTAATCTGAACCAAGAGCCGCCCGCAAGCCTCGCACTGATACATCCGGCGGAAGCAATTCAGATAGTACCGGCTTATAAGATCAGCAATCAGGCTTTCATCCCTCAGATTAGTAGGGTAATCGTCGCTGAAGTTCCGGCGAATTCAATCAGTTCTTCGACCTTCCTGCGTAGCCTTTACCAGCCCGGCCAGCGCATTCGGAAGTTGCGCATACAAGTTCTCCTGATGCTGATCCGGAATCAAATCAGCTTTGTAAGGCAGATTATCCGTCTGGTCAACGATGACGTGGCCACAGTCACACAATAGTTTGCTCATTACCGCAAGCTGCTCACGCCTTCTTCTCGAACACGAACTTCACCTCGCCCTCGGCCGTGACTTCCAGCGCGGCCTCGAACTTCTGGCCGGTGCGCTGGGAGGTGAAGCCGCGGATGACGTCGGATTTGCCGCGGCGCAGCAGCTTGGCCACCTGGGCGTCGGTGAGCTGCCGGCCGCAGAGCTCCAGGGGCACCCGGAACTGGCAGTCCTCGCGGAAGCGGGAGCAGCCCCAGGCGGTTTTGCCCTTGAGCATGGTGCCCAGGCGACACACCGGGCAGGGAATCTGCTGGGGCTTATCGTCGGCGGCGGGCTTGCTTTCGGCGGCGCGCAGCAGCTCCGGCTCGTGCCGGGCGTTCAGCCCGATGGCCGCGTCGAACTTCTGGCCCACGTCGTCGACGAAGCCCTTGATGACGGGCGTGCGGCCCTTCGTGAACAGGGCCGTGAGCTGCTTGTCGGTGAACTTCTTGCCCTCGAATACCAACGGTAGTCGGAATTTGCAACCCTCCTTCCAACGCGAGCAGCCGAAAGCGGTTTTACCCTTCAGGACGTGACCCTTGCCGCAGGCCGGGCAGCTCCCGAGGGCGCCTTCAGGGCCGGGCGCGGCCCCGGCAGCCGGGGCGGCAGGCTTGGCGGCCGACTTCGCCGGGGCTTTGCTGCCGCCGTTTTTGGCCGCGGCCGCCGCCGCGTCGGTGGCGGTGGGTGGCAGGGCCACCATGCGGGCGCGGTCCTGCTTCACCTCCAACACCATTTCCTGCACCAGCGTCTTCAGCTCGGCCAGAAACTGGTCGGACTCCAGGTTGCCGGCCTCGATCTGGCGCAGCTTCCGCTCCCACTGCCCGGTCAGCTCGGCCGATTTCAGGGTGGGGTTGCGAATCAGGCCGATCAGCTCGACGCCGGTCGGCGTGGGCACGATGCGCTTTTTCTCCCGCTGGATGTAGCCGCGCTTGAACAGCGTTTCGATGATGGCGGCGCGGGTGCTGGGCCGGCCGATGCCGTTTTCCTTCATGGCCAGGCGCAGCTCCTCGTCGTCTACGTTGCGGCCGGCGGTTTCCATGCCGCGCAGCAGCATGGCCTCGGTGTACTCGCGCGGGGGCTGGGTTACTTTCTGGTCCAGCCGGGGCTTGTGCGGGCCCGATTCGTCCTTCACGAAGCTGGGCAGCACGGTATTCACCACGTCGTCGTCGCCCTCGCCGGCTTTGGCGGTGCTCGGGGCCTGCTGCTGCGTCGGGTCGCCGTAGACGATGCGCCAACCGGGGCTCAGAATCTGCCGGCCGCGCACCCGGAAGGGGTAGCCGGCCGCCGCCGCCGTTACCGTCGTATTGGAGACTTCGCAGTCGGGGTAAAACGCGGCCAGGAAGCGGCGCACGATGATGTCGTACACGTTCGACTCCCAGGTGCTCAGCCCGCCGGGCGCGTTGCCGGTGGGGATGATGGCGTGGTGGTCGGTGACTTTGTTGTTGTTGAAGACCTTGGTGGACTTGCGGATTTTCTGCCCCAGCAGCGGCTGCACCAGGCTGTGGTACGGCCCGCTGATGCCCTGCAGAATGCCCGGAATCTTAGCGTACTGGTCGTCGGGCAGGAAGGTGGTGTCGACGCGCGGGTAGCTGACCACCTTCTTCTCGTAGAGCGCCTGCACGGTTTTGAGGGTATCCTCGGCCGAGAGGCCCAGCTGGTTGTTGCACTGCACCTGCAGCGAGGTCAGGTCGAAGAGCGAGGGCGGCGACTCCAGCGCCTTTTTGATTTCGACGCCGGTAATGACCAGCGGCACATCCTTCACCGCTTCCATGGCCTTATCGGCCTCTTCCTGGCTCACGAAATAGCCGCGGGCCTTCAGGCGGGCCTTTTCGTCCGGCTCGTCGTCCTCGGCCTTGCCCTTCTTGGGCGGCGCCACGTGGCTGAACATGGTGCCGCGGTACTCGGTGCGCAACACCCAGTACGGCTCCGGCTTGAAGTTCTGAATCTCGTGGTAGCGGTCGACCAGCAAAGCCAGCGTGGGCGTCTGCACCCGGCCCAGGCTGAGCACCTGGCCCCGGCCCTGGGCGTATTTCAGCGTGAACAAGCGGGTGGCGTTCAGCCCCAGCAGCCAGTCGCCGATGGCGCGGCTCTTGCCGGCCATGTACAGGCGGTCGAATTCCTTGCCGTCGCGCAGGTTGGCGAAGCCCTGGCGGATGGCTTCTTCGGTCAGGGACGAAATCCAGAGGCGCTTGAAGGGCTTGCGGTACTTGGCCTCGGTGAGCACCCAGCGCTGAATCACCTCCCCTTCCTGCCCGGCGTCGCCGCAGTTGATAACCTCTTCCGCGTCGGCCAGCAGGCGCTTGATGGTGGCAAACTGCTTGCGCACCCCGTCGTCCTCCATCAGCTTGATGCCGAACTGCTCGGGCAGCATGGGCAGGTCGTGGATGCTCCAGCGCTTCCACTCGGGATGGTAGTCCTGGGGCTCCTTGAGAGTACAGAAGTGCCCGAACGTCCAGGTGACCTGGTAGCCGTTGCCCTCGAAGTAGCCGTCCATGCGCAGGCGGGCGCCGAGCACGTTGGCAATTTCGCGGGCGACGCTGGGCTTCTCGGCAATGCAGACTTTCACTACTGGCAGCTTCCCGCTGATGATTCCGGCGGCGCTGACGGCGGGGGCATCAGCGGCGCGTTGAATCAACAAAGATAACCGGAGAAAAAGTCGGGGCGGGCGGGGGAAGTTGCACTTTTCGCCGGCCCGGGCTACGGCAGTTGCTGCTTTACCTGTTCGTACCACTGGTACAAATCCAGATAACCCTCTCCATCGAGGTAGCGGCTGATGAAGGCGTACAAGGAATCGGTCAGCGTCACCTCAGCTTCCATCCCGTGGTTGGCGTTGATGATGCGGTACCGGGCCAAGTCAGTTGGGTCGAGCACCACTTCCCACACGTCGGAGGAAATCAGGTAATCGGCCACCTCGAACCGCTGCGCTGCCAACTGGCCGCTGAACTCCAGGATCCAGTCAATGGGGTTGATTTTGAACAGAAAGTCCTGGACGCATTCAAACCCGTTGCAGTAGCGGTAGAACGCCGCAATGTCGGGCGGCAGCGGGCGGCCCAGAGCCTGCTCCAGCTGCTGAATAGCCGCTTCAGGAGCTGGCGGATTCAGCTCGATGCCCAGCCGGTGCTGGTTGGCGCGCAGCTTGTCGATAATAGCCTGTAGCGTAATCATAGCGTTTAGAATCAGTTGTAATTCTAAACGCGTTGGTTTTTTGGGGCCCGTTCGGCCTCCCCCGCCGCCAGGGCCACTTTCAGCTGTTCCATGCTCCCGATGACGCCCGAAAACTCGGCCGCCTCGAACCGTTCGTGGTACTGCTGGTACTGGCGCAGCAGCTTGTCGAGCACGAACTGGGTTTCGTCGGCGTAGCCCTGCTGGCCCACGCACAGCAGGGCGTCGAAAATCAGGGCCTTGATATAGTCGAGCCGCTGCACCGACCAGGCCAGGCACAGGGCCGTGATGACCTCGCGGCGGAAGCCGGGGGCGCGCTTCATGCGGCGCTTCCACTCGTTGTGCTGCACCTTGTGGGTCATGTACACCACCGCGTCGTTTTCGCCCTGGAAGGCTTTGTTCAGCGTGCCCTGGGCCGAGCGCCAGTCCTTGTACTGGGCCGTGAGGTAGGTCACCAGCGGGATGAGCACCGCCAGCAGCGGGGCGTAGCTGCGGAACAAGGCCCAGCCGGTGGTTTCGGTGCCGGAGGCAGCCAGACTTTGGCCGAAGCCCGCGGTGGAAACGAACAGAAACACGAAGGCTGGGAGCCGCTTCATCAAATCAGAACGAGAAATCGAAGGCCAAAGCGCACCGCCCGGCGACGGATGCGAGCCGGAAGATAACCACCAACCCCGCTTCGCTCCCAACAGCTTACGCCCGCGTCTGACTTTTCGCGGCCGTCTCAGGCCACCGTCAGCACGATTTTGCCGGCTGCGTGGCCTTGCTCGCTGTAGCGGTGCGCGGCGGCGGTATCGGCCAGCGGAAAGGCAGTGTCGATGACGGGGCGGAGCCGGCCCAGGCCCAGCCATTGAGCCAGCTGCCGCATATCCGGGCCGCGGTCCTTGGTCACCACGATGCGCAGCTTTTTGTCGGAAAACACGCTCAGCGGCAGGCCCAGGGCCAGGTCTTTGGGGTTGGGCACGGTGGTGACGTAGCGGCCACCAGAGCGCAGGGCGGCCTTGCTTTGGCGGTAGCTGCTGTGGGCCACGGCGTCGAAAATCAGGTCGTAGCGGCCGTGGTCCTGGGTGAAGTCGTGCGCGGCGTAGTCGATGACTTCATCGGCACCGAGGCCGCGCACCAGCCCTACGTTGCGGGCGCCGCAGGTGGCCACCACGGAGCCCGCGCCCAGCAGGCGGGCTAGCTGCACGGCCAGCGTACCTACCCCGCCCGACGCCCCGTTGATGAGCACCCGCTCCCCGGCCCGCAGCGCGCCCTTGTCGCGCAGGGCCTGCAGGGCGGTGAGGCCGGCCAGCGGCAACGCGGCGGCCTGCTCGAAGCTCAGATTCGGGGGCAGCGCGGCGGCCACGCGGGCGGGCAGCACCACGTATTCGGCATTGGCCCCGCCCAGGCTGTCGACCATGCCGAACACCCGGTCGCCGGGCCGGAACTCCTGGACCGCCGCCCCCACCCGCTCCACCACGCCGGCCACGTCGCGCCCCGGAATCTGCGGAAAGCCGAAGCCCGACACCAGCTTCAACTCGCCGCGCCGGATTTTCCAGTCGACGGGGTTGATGCTGCTGGCGTGTACGCGCAGCAGCAGCTCGTCGGCCCGGGGCTCGGGCGTGGGCTGCTCGCCGTACCGCAGCACGTCGGCGGAGCCGTATTCGAGGTAGTAAATGGCTTTCATGGGCGGGAACGAGGAGTTAGAGCAGTTCCCGGGTTCGTGTCCGCACCGGTCAGCCGGCCCAAAGCCTGCCGACCGGTCGTTGGAAAAAAGGATGATACACGGACGTGAGAACAGCTATAGCTGGCAGTACGCACAACCATCATCGGCCGCTATTCTCCCTGCCGAAATACGTTCAGCAGCCCATAACGCCCGGCGCCGGAGCTGCTTTCAAGGTTGCCAGAACCGCGCAAGCCGCTGCTCGGCTTCCGCCAACGGCGCGGCGGCTTGGGCCGGCAGGGCTCCGAACGGCGCCAGCTCTACCCGCTCCCCGGCCCAGCGCCAGGTGCCCACCACCCGCCCGTCGACCACGATAATCGGCCGGAAGATGCCGTTGACGGTCAGCACCTGCCGGGTGCGGGCCGGGTCGAGCAACAGCTCCCGGTTTTTGTAGGCCAGCAGGTACTCGTCGAAACCGGGCAGCAGGTAGGCCGCCGGCCCGGGCGCTTCGGCCGCGGGCGGCTCGGGCAGCCAATACGTCTGCCCCTCGGCCTCGACGCTTACCAGCCCGGGCCGCACTGCTTCCAGGCCCTGGCGGGCGAGGCCCAGCGGCAGTCCGGCCCAGCCCGCAAAATCGGCCAGCGTGGCCGGGCCGTGGCTCTGGAAGTAGCGGCGGACCAGCTCGGCCACAGCCTCGGGGCCAGTGAAGGGTACGCAGGGCGGCAGCCAGTCATCGGCCAGGGCGTAGGTGGGCTCGGCCCCCTGCCGCCCGGCGGGACTGATGAGCTGGGCCAGCACGGCGCGGTGCAGCAGGCTGTAGAGGCGCTGCTCATCGGTGCGGATGCCGGCCTGCTGCAGGGCGGCGGCCAGGGCACGGCGTGGCTGGGGCGGCTGGCCACTCAGCGCCTGCTCCAGCACCCGCAGGCTGCGGCTGATCGTCTCCGCGTCCAGCTCGCGGGCCCGGTACACGGCCGCGCTGCCCGCAATCAGCCTCGGGGCCAGCAGCGTCAGCAGCCAGCGCACGTCGGCGGCTGCGGCCAGGTGCAGGGTGCCGCGCAGCAGCCAGGTACGCACGAGGCGGCCGGAGGTCAGGGCCTGCTCCACGGCCGGGGCCGGGTTGCCGGGCAGCCGCACGCCCACGGCCCACAGGCTCTGCGCGTAATCCTGGGCCTGCATAGCCCCGAAATGCGCGGGCATATCTGCCGGTTCGGCGCAGGTGGGGGCGCGCAGCTGCTGGTGCAGCAGGCGCAGACGAAGCAGTTCGGCGGGCGACATAGCAGGATGGCGGCGAGGACGGGCCGCAACATACGACGGCCCAAGCGACCCTCCGGCGCCTCTGGACACAAAAAAACCTCCGTGCCAAGGGCGACGGAGGTTTTCGGGCTGGGTGGGTGAGCTATCAACCCACACCTGCACTGTTGTTGGGCCGGCGCTTAACCGCGCCGCCCGCTCTGTTTGGCCGCGCTGTTGAGGTTCACAGCTTCCTCGGCCTGTTCTTCTTCCGACATTTCCGGTGCCAACGGGTGGTTTTCCTCCGGCTGCGCGGCCGGCGCCTGGTGCCCGTTGTCTTCCTGCTGCAGCTTTTCCAGCAAGACCTGGGTGCCAGCGGTCAGCACGGCCTTGTCGCGCTGGTAGATGTGCTGGAACTCGTTTAGGTCTTCGGTGCTCACCTCCAGGTCTTTCAGCAGGCCCTCGCGGATGTCGTACACCAAGCCGTGCAGCTTGGGTGGGTTCTGGCGCTTGCGGGCGTTCTGGATAATGGTGGTCTTGGCCAGGTTGCGCACCTGCTCGATGACGTTCAGCTCGACCAGGCGGCGCAGGCGCTCCTCGTCGTCCTTGATGCGCAGCAGCTCGGTTTCGTGCAGCCGGATGACGTCGCGAATGTTGGTCAGCCAGTTGTCGATGAGGCCGTACTGGTTGTTGGAAGCCGCCGCAGCCACGCCACCGCAGCCGTAGTGGCCCACTACCATGATAACCTCCACTTCCAGCACTTCCACCGCGTACTGCAGCACCGACAGCAGGTTCATGTCAGTATGCACCACCAGGTTGGCGATGTTGCGGTGGGTGAACATTTCGCCCGGGCCGGTGCCGGTGATGCCCGAGCCGGGCACACGCGAGTCGGAGCAGCCGATGAAGAGGTAGCGGGGTTTCTGGCCCAGCGAGAGTTTTTCGAAGTATTCGGGGTCTTTCGCCAGTTGGTCTTTCACCCAGCGGCGGTTGCCTTCGAGAATTCGTTGCATGTGGGGAGGGGTGTTCTTGGGAATGGCCATGGCAGCAGATGTTCAGCAGTGAAACCAGAATGAATGTCGTTGAACTTCTACGCAGCCGTTCGGTCGGTAGCCGACCTTAGTGGCCCGCCAGCTGCACTTGCGGAATGCTGCGCAGCTCCAGTTGCACGCCGCGGTCGGCGGCGCTTTGGCGGAAGTTTTCGATGGCTTCGAGCACATCGTAATCAATGGTGACGGAATCGGAGCCGTCCAAAATTACGCGTGTTCCGGGCTGAAAGCGGTCTAGGGTAGTGGTAATGGCGGCTTTGTTGAGGAAGGTTACGTGCTCGGAGAGCTTCACGTGCACGGTACCGGGCAGATGATCAGGCTCGTAGTGGAAAAACAGCGCCGACTCGGCGTTGGCCTTCAGGATGAAGAAAGCGGCCACGGCCAGGCCCACGCCCACGCCCTTGAGCAGGTCGGAGGCCAAAATGGCTACCACCGTCACCACGAAGGGCACGAACTGCGCCGCGCCCAGGCGCCACTGGCCCGAGTACAGGGCCGGCTTGGTGAGCTTGTAGCCCACCAGCAGCAGCACCGCGGCCAGGGCCGAGAGCGGAATCAGGTTGAGCACGTCGTCGAGGAAGAGCACCGCCAGCAGCAGCAGCACGCCGTGGATGAAGGCCGAGAGGCGCGACTGGGCCCCGGCGCCCACGTTGGCCGAGGAGCGCACGATGACGGCCGTCAGCGGCAGCCCGCCCAGCAGGCCCGAGAGGGAGTTGCCGGCACCCTGAGCCAGCAGCTCGCGGCTGGTGGGCGTGCGGCGCTTCTGCGGGTCGAGCTTGTCGACGGCTTCCACGCTCAGCAGCGTTTCCAGCGAGGCTACCGCCGCAATGGTGGCGGCCAGTAGGTACACGCCCGGGCCCTTGGTGAGCACCGACCAGTCGGGGAAGCGTAGCACCTTGCTCAGATCGTCGAGGCTGCTGATGCTCGGCAGGTTCACGAGGTGGGCGGTTTGCACCTGCCACTCGGGGCGCAGCGCCCCCAGCAGCTCGTTGATGCCGATAGCCGCCAGCACCACCACCAGCGCCCCGGGCAGCAGCTTGAGCACGGGCACGCGCTTGATAAACGGCTGCTCCCAGATCAGCAGCACCGACAGCGAAATCAGGCCGATGAGCATGGCCCCGGGCTGCAGCTTGGAGGCGGCGCGCTGAATCTTGTCCAGCGTCCCCACGAACTCCGACTCGAACAGGTCCAAGTCCTTGAAAAAGTCTTCGCGCCCGCCCAAGAAGTGCGGTATCTGCTTCATCAGTAGAATAATGCCGATAGCGGCCAGCATTCCGCGGATGACGGAAGTGGGGAAGTACATGCCGATAACGCCGGCCTTGAGCAGGCCCAGCGCGAACTGCATTACCCCGGCCAGCACTACGGCCACCAGGAAGGCCTCGTAACTGCCCATTTTCTGAATGCCGCCCAGCACGATGGTCGTCAGACCGGCGGCGGGGCCGCTCACGCTCAGCTGCGAGCCGCTGATCCAGCTTACCACCAGCCCGCCAATGATGCCCGCAATCAGGCCCGAAAGCAGCGGAGCGCCCGAAGCCAGCGAAATGCCCAAGCACAGCGGCAGCGCCACCAAAAACACCACCAGCCCGGCCGGCAGGTCCTTGCCTAGGGTAGAACCCAGGCGCCGCGGTTGCGGGGCGTTGGCCGTCATGTGCGGCTTCGGGTCCGGAACGATTTTGAATGCTTCCATAGGGCGGATCAACCAAAACCGGGTCATTACCGCTTGCGACGCTGCAAGCTAGACGCACTTCCCGATCCTAAGCCCAAAGGTTCCTCACCCGTCTTAAGCTCCCGTTAAAAGGGTATTAAAAGGTGATTAAAAGCGTGATGGGGTGAGTAACGGTAGCCGCAGAAACCAGAACGTCATCCTGAGGCGTAGCCGAACCGCAGGACGGCGTAGCCAAGGACATTCCTCGCATCCTACCCCGCCGCTGCCAGCAACGCGCAGACGCATGTTATAAGCGCAGCCACCACGTCCTGACGATTGGGCGTTGGCGGCTGCGCTTAGCAGTTCGTGCAAGGTGCGAGGAAGATCCTTCGCTCTGCTCAGGATGACCGGCTATTTTACTGCGTCATTCCATCAGGCCCGCGGCAGCTCCAGCACTACGCGGGTGCCTTCGCCCAGCTGGCTTTCGACGTGAATGGCACCGTGGTGCAGCTCCATAATCTTGTGGGTGAGCGGCAGGCCGATGCCGTGGCCAGGCACGCCGCGGGCGTTGTCGGCGCGGAAGAAGGGCACGAACACCTGCTGCCGGTCGGCCTCGCTCATGCCTACGCCGCGGTCCTGCACTTCCAGCAGCACCCGGCCGGGGCGGGCGCGCAGGGTCGCCATGATGGGGTGCTCGGCCCCGCGGGAGAATTTGCAGGCGTTTTCGAGGATGTTGAGCACGGCCGAGAGCAGCAGCGCCTCGTTGCCGCGTACCAGGGCGTCGGGGGCTTCGGGCGGCAGGTGAAAGTCTAGGTCGATGCGGCAGGTGGGGTGGCGGCGCTGCAGCTCCTCGTGGGCCTGCAGCAGCAGCTCGTCCATGTGCAGGGGCTTCAGCGGCACCTGCGAAGGGTCGTCGGAGGCGCGGGCAATCTGCAGCAGGCCGTTGGCGAGGTCCTTGAGCAGGCGGGCCGCGTCGAGGGTGTTGCGCAGCACCTGCTGGTAGCCCTCGGCGGTGCGCGGCTGCAGCAGGGCCACTTCCAGCTCGCCGATGAGCACCGTGAGCGGGGTGCGCAGCTCGTGCGAGGCGTCGCGCACGAAGGTGCGCTGCCCGGCGAAGGCCGTTTCGAGGCGGTCGAGCAGGCTATTAAAGGTGCGCGCCAGCTGCGACACCTCGTCCTGGCCCTCGGCCCCGGAAAGGCGGCGGTGCATATCGGAGGCCGTGATGCTGCCCATTTCCTGCACGGCCCGGCGCATGGGGCTCAGCGCCTGCCCGGCAAATACCCAGCCGCCGATGCCCGTCAGCACCATCGACACCAGCAGGCCGATGCCCAGCACGCTGCGCAGGGTGCCCAGCTGCCGCTGGCTGTCGGTATCCACCGACCACGCCGCCACCAGGTAGCGGCCGCCGTTGGGGGCGCGGTAGTGCAGGCCGAGGGTGTAGTGCCAGCCCGCGTCGCGGCGCAGCAGCGGCTCGGCAATGGTGGTCAGCCAGCCGGCCGGCACCTCCCGGCTGGTGGCCTGGCCCTCGCGGAAGACGACGCGCCCGGCCGCGTCGTAAATGCGCACTTCCTCGTCGGGCAGGGTGCGGTAGAGCTGACGCAGGTAGCGGGTGTAGGCGGCGCGGTGCCGCTCGTCGGCCTGCGGGTGCTGCCCGTCGAAGTACACGTGGCCGACTACCCGGGCGCGGCTGCGCAGCGTTTCGGCAAAAAACTGGCTGCGCGAGTAGTAGGTGAAGCCGTACACCAGCGCCGAAAACAGCAGCAGCGTAACGGCCACGATGGCCGCGTACTGCAGCGCCAGCCGCAGACGAATTGACATAAGCGGTGAGATAGTGAGGTGGTGAGGTGGTGAGTTTGATGTTGGGGAGGTTGGTCCTGCGCAACTGACGCAGACCGCGCAGCCTTACGCCAGCCGCACGGCACTCACCAGTTCACCACCTCACCATCTCACCTCATTCATTGACTTTGGCTACGTAACCCATGCCCACCAGGGTGTGAATGAGCTTGGGCGTGAAGTCCTTGTCGATTTTCTTGCGCAGGAAGTTGATGTACACGTCGATGACGTTGGAGCCGGTGTCGAAGGAGGTTTCCCAGACATGCTCCAGGATGTCGACGCGGGAGACGACGCGGCCCTGGTTGCGCAGCAGGTAGTGGAGCAGGGCAAACTCGCGGGCGGTGAGCTGCACGGGCTGGCCCGCGCGCGTCACCACCTTGCTGACGGGGTCGAGGGTGAGGTCGGCCAGGCGCAGCTGGGGCTGGGCGGGCTGCTCCTGCCGCCGCCGGGCCAGCGCCCGGATGCGGGCCAGCAGCTCCTGAAACGCGAAGGGCTTGACGAGGTAGTCGTCGGCGCCGGCGTCGAGGCCGCGGATTTTATCGTCCGTCTCGCCCAGGGCCGTGAGCATCAGGATGGGCACGGCGGGGTTGTGGGCGCGCACCTGCCGGCACACTTCCAGCCCGCTCAGGCCCGGCAGCAGCTGATCGAGAATGATCAGGTCGTAGGAGGTGGATAGGGCTTGCCGCAGGCCCAGCAGCCCATCGGCCGCCACGTCGACGGCGTGGGTTTGTTCGCTCAGGCCTTTTTGCAGAAAGGCCGCCACTTTGGGCTCGTCTTCAACCAGGAGAATCTTCATACGCGCAATGAATACGCGGTCGAAGGTAGGCGGTTGCCGGCGCTTTGGGCGCACCTCGTCCACTTTAATGCGTCTTTAATACTACGCTACGAGGGGAGTTACAACAAAAACTATTACAAATTATTAATGGAATAAGTAAAAAATAACTTGACTCTTAGATTTAAGTCCTATATGTTTAAGGAAAAATTACATCAACATGACTCTTCAACCCTTCTTGCGCTGTTAGGCTTCTTCGGGCAGGCATCCGCGCCACGGGTTGCCCGCTCCTCAGCAGCCTATTTGTAATTAAGCCAACTCCACCACCACCATGGCTTACCCTTTCCGGATCAACCGCCCGCCACTGGCGGTGCTGTGCCTCTTGCTGTTATGGCTCGGAGGCTGCATCTCGCAGCGCAAGCTGCCCTACTTGCAAAGCCCGCAGTACTCCACCCGTGCCCCCGTGGCCGTAGCCAATGCCCCCCAGCCCTACCGCCTGCAGCCCAACGACGTGCTGTCGGTGCGCGTGCAGAGCGTGCAGCCCGCCCTGAACGAGATGTTCAACGTGACGGACACGCGCAGCGTGATGGCCGGCGACCCGGGCAACATGTTTCTGGCCGGCTACAACGTGGACGCCAACGGCACCATCAACCTGCCCACGGTGGGCAAGATCAAGGTGCAGGGCCTCACCGTCGACGAGGCGCAGGCGCTGGTGCAGCAGCAGGTGAGCCGCTACGTGCGCGACGCCAACGTGCTGGTGAAGCTGCTCTCCTTCAAGATAACCGTGCTCGGGGAAGTGCGCACGCCCGGTCGCTACTTCGTGTACAATGGGCAGGCCACCGTGTTGGAGGCCCTGGGCCTGGCCGGCGACCTGACCGAGTACGGCAACCGCCAGAACATAAAGCTGATCCGGCCCACGCCCCAGGGCAACGAGGTGGTGCTGCTGGATTTGACCGACCCGGCCCTGCTCGCTTCGCCCAACTTCTACCTGCTGCCCAACGATGCCATCTACGTGGAGCCGCTGGTGGCCCGCACCCGCCGCGCCAACGCGGGTAATCTGGCCCTGGTTTTCTCGGGCATCTCGGCGCTGGTGCTGATTCTGAACTACATCAAGATAACCAATTAGCGGCGGCCGGACGCGCTCCGCGCCGTCCGGCCGCCCCCGTAAATCTGCCCCGGCTATGGAACCACGCACCGCTGCAACCGACGAGCTTGATCTTCACCTGCTGTTTTTCAAGTTGCGGGCCCGCTGGCCCCTGTTTCTGACCGGGCTGCTGCTGGCCGGGGCCTGTGCCTGGCTGTACCTGCAGACCAAGGCGCCGGTGTACGACTTCCGAGCCACCATGCTGCTGGGCAACCAGAGCTCGGGCTCGAAGCGGGCCCAGGAGCTGCTAAACCTGCTGGAAGTCAAGGACCGGGGCATCAAGATGGAGGACGAAATCGGGCTGATCAGCTCGGCCGGCATGGTGCGCCAGGTGGTGCAGCGCCTGCCCGGCTTCCAGGTGAGCTACTACGCCGCCCCCAACAACTGGCTAAACAAGGTGCGCCTGCTGCAGGTGCGGGAACGGGCGTCTGGCTCGGTGCCCTTCCGGGTGGTGCCCGACCAGGCGGCAGCCCAGCTCAGCGGCCTGCGCGTGCAGGTGCAGCCCCTGCCCGGTGGCAAGTACCGCCTCACGGCCCAGGCCAAGCAGGGTCAGCTCACCAGCCTGCCCACCGGCGAGCTGGTGCGCGAGGTGCTCGACGTGAACGTGGACCAGACCGTGCGGGCCGGCGAGCCGCTGCAGCACCCGCTGCTCAGCCTCACCATCGAGCCCGAACCCGGCGTGACACCCGACCCGCACGAGCGGTACTACTTCACCCTCAACGACCTGGGCAGCGTGGCCGGCGACTACCAGGGCCGCCTGCAGGTGCGCTCCGTCGACCACGAGTCACGCATCATCGAGCTGACGACCAAGGGAACGGTGCCCGCCAAGGAAAAGCAGTTTCTGGACACCTTGATGAGCGTGTTCATTGCCGAAGACCTGCGCGAGAAAAACCTGACGGGCCAGAAAACCGTGGCCTTCCTCGATAACGAAATCAAGAAGCTCAGCCAGGCCCGGCAGCAGTCGGCGGCGGCGCTGAGCACGTTCCGGGCCACGCGCGGCGTGGTCGACGTGAATGCGCAGTCGACGGCGGGCATTCAGCAGGCCGCCGGGCTGGAGCTGGAGCGCAGCCGCCTCACCTCGCAGCGCAGCTACTACCAGAACCTGCTCGGGCAGCTGCGCGCCGACCGTACCGTGACGGCCGCCGCCGCCGCGGGCGTGCCCGACGGGGTGCTCAGCAGCCTGATTCTGCAGCTGGCCGACCTCTCGAACCAGAAAGCCGGGCTGGTGGTGAATGCCAGCGTGAACAACCCGCTGGTGACGGTGCTCGATGAGCGCATCCGCACCACCAAGTCGTCGCTGGAGCAGAACCTGGCCAGCATGATTCACAACATGGACATTCAGCTGGCCGACATGGGCGGGCAGTTGGGCCGGGTGCGGGCCGACATGAGCCGCATGCCCGAAAACGAGCGGGAGCTGGCCGTGCTCAAGGGCAAGTCGGACTTCAACGACAAGAACTACAACTTCCTGGTGGAGAAGCGGGCCGAAGCCGCCATCACGCTGGCCACCAACTCGACGGACAAGAAGGTTATCGACGCGGCGGCCATGAGCAGCGCGGGCCCCTCGGCCCCCCGGCCGATGTTTGTGGGCCTGGTGGCCATGCTCGTCGGGCTGATGGGGCCGCTGGGCCTGGCCCTGCTGCTGGACAAGGCCAACCGCCGCATTCAGAGCAAGGAAGACCTGGTGCGCGTGACGGACATTCCGATGCTGGGCGTGGTGGCCCACGGCAACAAGCAGGAGCGCGCCGACATGCTGCGCAACCCCAAAGGGCCGATTGCCGAGTCGTTCCGCTCCATTCGGGTGAACCTGCAGTACCTCTCGGCGGGGCTGGACAAGAAGGTGTTGGGCGTCACGTCCTCGGTGCCGGGCGAAGGCAAAAGCTTCTGCGCGGTGAACCTGGCCGCCGAGCTGGCCCACTCGGGCCGCCGCGTGGCCCTGGTGGAAACCGACCTACGCCGCCCCACCGTGGCCAGCTACTTCGACCTGGACCGCGACGCGCCCGGCCTGGCCGCCTACCTGGCCAACCTGGAGCCGCTGGGCCGCTGCCTGCGCGCCTCGGGCATTCCCAACCTCGACGTGCTGATCTGCGGGGCCATTCCGCCCAACCCGACGGAGCTGCTGGAAAGCCCGCGCATGGCCGGCCTGCTGGAGCAGCTGCGCGCCGAATACGACTACGTGCTGCTCGACACCCCGCCGGTGGGCTACGTGTCGGAGTACTTCGTGCTGCTGCGCTACCTCGACGCCAACATCTACGTGGTGCGCCAAAACTACACCGACCGCTCGCTCATCGCGCAGATCAACGAGCTGTACGCGGAGGGCAAGATCAAGCACGTGTACATGATTATCAACGACATGCACTTCAGCAAGACCTACGAGTACCGCTACAAGAAAAACGCCTACGCCTACGGTTACAGCTAGGCACCGGCCCGCTCAGACTCGCTCCGCTACCTGCCTCCCACCGCCGCGCCTTGTTTCCACCTCTTCTCCCGCGCGTATGGCTCCCTCCCCTACCACAGCCCCCGTCGACGAAACCCAAAGCCTGACCAAGGCCGCCGTCCACGGCGTGAAATGGACCACCGCGGCCACCCTGACCACGTCCGTGCTGCAGGTGGGCTACACCGCCGTGATGGCGCGGCTGCTCTCGCCGGAGGCTTTCGGGCTGGTGGCGCTGGCCGGTATCCTGCTGCGCTTCGGCTCCTACTTCGCCCAGATGGGCATGGAGCAGGCCATCATCCAGAAAGCCGAGCTGACCCAGCGCGACGTGCGCGCCGCCTTTACCTCCTCGGTGGGGCTGAGCGTGGTGTTTGGCGGGCTGCTGCTGCTACTGGCCCCGGTGGGCGGGCACCTGCTGGAGCAACCGGCCGTGGTGCCGGTGGTGCGGGCCCTGTCCGGCGGCCTGATGCTGGTGGGGCTGTATTCCACCGCCATCAGCCTGCTGCGCCGGCAGATGCGCTTCCGCACCCTGGCCACGGTGGAGGTGACGGCCTTTCTGGTGGGCTACGCGGGCGTGGGCATCGTACTGGCCTGGCGCGGCTACGGCGTCTGGAGCCTGGTGGGGGCGCAGCTGGCCCAGGCCGCCGTGCTGATGGTGCTGGCCTACGCCGCCACCCGCCACAGCATCCGGCCGCTGTTCGACTGGGCCACCTACCGGCCGCTGGTGCATTACGGGGGCTGGTCGTCGGTTATCAGCTTCTGTGAGTACATGACTGGCGAGCTGGACAAGCTCAGCATCAGCCGCCTGTGGGGCGCCGCCGCCGTGGGCCTCTACTCCCGCGCCTGGATGCTCATTGGCCTGCCGATTTACACCCTCTCCTCCAGCGTGGCGCGGGTGGCGCTGCCCTCCTTCAGCCAGGTGCAGCACGACCGGCCCCGGCTGCGGGCGGCCTACCTGCGCAGCCTGGTGCTCATCGGCAGCGTGATTCCGCCGATTTGCCTGGGGGCCGCCGCTGCCGCGCCCGAAGTGGTGCGCGTGATGCTGGGTGCGAAGTGGCTGGAGGCGGTACCGGTATTTCGGCTGGTGTGCGGGGTGTTTGCCCTGAGCATGATGAACATGTTTGCCGCCACCGTGGCCGACGCTACGGCCACGCTCAGCCGCAAGTTCTGGCTGACGCTGGCCCACGCCGGGGCCCTGCTGGGGCTGTTCTGGCTGCTGCGGGGCTTCGGGCTGCTGGGCGTGGCGGCGGGCGTGCTGCTGGGCGAGGTGCTGCGCACCGTCTTTTACGTGCTGCTGATGCGCCGGGTGCTCGACGTGGCCCCGCTGCGGGTGCTGGCCTGCTACGGGCCGGCCGTGGTGCTGAGCGCGGGCGTGGGCCTGAGCATAGCCGCGGTGGCCTGGCTGGGCCTGCAGGCGCAATGGCCGCTGGCCCTGCGCTTCGCGGCCGAGCTGGGCGCCGGGGCGGTGAGCCTGGCCGGGCTGGCCCTGCTGCTGCCGCTGCGCGAGCTGCACACCGAAGTGGCCCGGCACCTGGGCCACTTGGAAGTGCCGGGCACGGCCGGCCTGCAAAGCTGGCTGCGCCGCCACGAGCTGACGGTCGAAGCCCGCGTTTCCGATTCCACTGCTAGCGTACTGGTGCCATGAAAATCAACCTCCGCTTCCTGGTGCTCGGCGTGTTCGTGGCCATCCTCGTCACCGATCGGGGCTTCAACCAGCTGTTTTTCGCGCACGAAGACGACCCACTGCTGGGCCGCTACCACTACCTGCTGGTGGGCTTCTCACTGGCAATCAGCCTGCTGAACCTGCGCTACATGTCGGTGGGCATGCGGCGCTGGTTTTTCGCGGTGCTGACGGCGCTGAGCCTGCTGGCGCTGGAGTCGTACCAGGGCTGGGGCTCGTGGATGGTGTACCCGCACGTGTTTGGCAAGCTCACGGTGCTGCTGCACGTGTTCGGGGCCTACTCCTATTACCGGCGCGTGGGCCAGCCGCCCTTCGGCCCGCTGGTGTTCCTGATTTTGCTGGGCCTGGGCATCAACCTGGCCTTCTTCAACAGTGACTCCCTCTCGCTCAACGCCTTTCTGAACAACGAGCGGGGCTTCGTCACCACCTCGGCTTACCTGTTTCTGGTGGTGGGTTTGCTGAACCTGAACTGGTTTTTGCAGCGCGGCCACCTGCTGCACGTCTGCCTGTTTTTCGGCTGCATGGCCATGATTGTGTTCCTGCAGCACCGCACGGTGTGGGTGAGCACGGCCGTGGCCCTGCCGCTGAACCTGCTGCTGCTGCGCCGGGTGTCGGGCGTGCGGTTTTCGGCGCAGCGCCTGCTGATCCTGGGCCTGCTGCCGGTGCTGGTGGGCGGCGTGGGCGGCGTGGCGGCCATCATCGACAATCCCAACGTTATCAAGCGCCTGGAAGCCAGCATCGAGGATATTCAGAACCCCGACAAGCAGGGCACCGGCAGCTGGCGCATGAAGCAGTACGAAGCCTACGAGCCCGTGCTGCGCGAGCGGCCCGTGCTGGGCTGGCGCCTCGACGGCTTCGAGCTGCCGGTGCAGTTCTACAGCGACGACACCGACGCCCCTGTCTGGGAAAATTTCACCGGCCACCACTTCCACAGCTTCTACCTCGACCGCCTGTTCTACTTCGGCATCGTGGGCGTGCTGCTGGTGCTGCTGATGCCGATTTACGTGGTGGCGAAGCGCCTGCTGCAGCCGGGGCCCATCCCGGCCACCACGGCCGCGCTGATGGCTTGCTGCGCCACGCTGGTGGTGTACGCCATTTCCTACGACTGGCCGGCCTACTACTACGCGCTGGTGGGCCTGATGCTGGCTGGCGTGCAGGACTCGGCGCCGGTGCCGGCGGCCGCGGCGGTGGCCGTTGCGGCCCGGAAGCGGCCCGCAGCCCGCCCCTTTCCTTCTCCGGAGCCGGCCCCGCCGGCGCTTACCTACTGACGCCGACCCGCCTGCTCCACTTCTCTCCCCTATTGTATGCGCATCCTCTGGCTGGCCCCGTTCCCCCATCCGCACCGGAGCACCACGCACCCCGCCCCCTGGCTCACCTCCCTGGCCCGCGCCCTCGGCACCCAGCCCGATGTCGAGCTGACCATCCTGAACTGGGATGAGCAGCAGACCGCCTCGGTGGAAGAGTTTGAGCACCAGGGCCTGCGCTTCATCTTCGTGCGCGCCCCGCGCAACCGGGCCGACATCCTCACGCTCTACACCCAGCGCATTGCGCGCACGGCTGCTTACCTGCGCCGCCACGCCCAGCGCTACGACCTCATTCACGTGCACGGCTCCGAGCTGCAGTACCAGGCCGCCGTGGCCGGGCTCGAGGTGCCGGTGCTGTTGTCGGTGCAGGGGCTGGTATCGGAGTGCCTGAAGCTGCTGCCCGAGTGGCTGACCATGCGCCGGGCCCTCTGGACGCTGGCCAGCTACTACGAGCGGCAGCACCTGCCCCGCATCCACGACTTTTCCTGCCGCACGCACTGGGACAAGGCCTGCATCACGCGCCTGAGCCCGGGGGCGCGCATTCACCACAACTGGGAAATGCTGCGGCCGGAGTTTTTCCGGGCCGAGCGCCCGGCCCGCAACCCCGCCACGCCCCAGATCCTGTTTATGGGCGGCACCCAGCGCATGAAGGGCTTCCGCGAGGCCCTGCAGGCTTTCGACCTGGTGCGCCAGCAGCGGCCCGCCCGCCTGGTGCTGGTGGGCGACTCGCATGCCGAGGAGGTGGCGCAGTACATCCGGCAGGCCGGCCTGCGCCACGTGGACCCCGTCGACGTGGAGTGCCGGGGCTACCAGAGCACGGCCGAGCTGCTGAAGCTGTTCGGTCAGTCGTGCTGCCTGCTGCATCCCTCCTACATCGACAACAGCCCCAACAGCGTGTGCGAGGCCCAGGTGGCCGGCCTGCCGGTGGTGGCCTCCGACGTGGGCGGCGTCAGCTCGCTGATCGAGCACGAGCACACCGGCCTGCTCTCCGACCTCAACCCGGAACATCTGGCCACCCAGGTATTGCGCCTGCTGCAGGAGCCCGGCCTGGCCGAGCGCCTGGCCGCCGAGGCCCAAGTCGTGGCCCGCCGCCGCCACGACCCAGCCACCATTCTGGAGCGCACCCTGGCCATTTACCGCGCGGTGCAGCAGGCCCACGCCGACCCGCTGGCCGACCAGACGACGCCCCGCCCCCTCGCTTACGCTTAACCTCCCTCTCCGCCATGAATCCACTGTTTCGCATCTGGGGCGTCCGCAAGGCGGTGCACTTGCTGCTCAATGCCTGGTTTAACGCCCGCTACGCCCGGCGCCTCGGCAACGCGGTGCAGGTGTTCGGCCTGCCGCTGCTCGAAGTCGAGAACTGGCAGAACATCCGCATCGGGCGCGGCGCCTGGCTGATTTCCGACTCGTTTTTCAGCCAGCCCGGCGTCAACCACCCGGTGATGATTCGGCTGATGAGCCCGGAGGCCCGCCTGACCATCGGCGACGACTTCGGCATCAGCGGGGGCGGCATCTGCGTGCAGACGGAGGTGCGCATCGGCAACGGGGTGATGATGGGCGCCAACGCCTTCGTGGCCGACACCGACTTTCACCCGCTGGGCACCGACAGCCGCCGCTTCAACTTCGATAATATCCGCAGCCGGCCGGTGGTCATTGAGGACAACGTGTTTATCGGCATGAACAGCATCATTCTCAAGGGCGTCACCATCGGCCGGAACGCCGTCATCGGGGCGGGCAGCGTGGTCACCCGCGACGTGCCGGCCAACGAAATCTGGTCGGGCAACCCGGCCCGGTTCGTGCGCCGCCTCGGGGCCGACGAGCCCCGCCCCGAAACGCTGGCCGCCGCGCCGCCCGCGGTGCCCGCCGCGCTGACGGCCGCGCCCGCCGCCTAGTTTTTCTCCGCCACTGACTGCCTACTCCTTACTATGACCACGACACCTACTGCCGCGTTTCCGACTTCGGTGCTGCTGCTGGTCTTCAACCGACCCGAACCCACCCGGCGCGTGCTCGACGCGCTGCGGGAAGTGCGGCCGGCCCGCCTCTACGTCGCCGCCGACGGCCCCCGCGCCCACCGCCCCACCGATGCCGTCCTGTGCCAGCAGGTGCGCGAGCTGGTGCGCACGGCCGTCGACTGGTCCTGCGAGCTGCACACCCTCTACCACGACACCAATCTGAACTGCGGCGTGGCCCCGGCCACGGCCATCAGCTGGTTTTTCGGCCACGAGTCGGAGGGCATTATCCTGGAAGACGACTGCGTGCCCGCGCCCGAGTTCTTCCCGTTCTGCCAGGACCTGCTGGCCCGCTACCGCCACGACAGCCGCGTGATGCACATCGGCGGCAACAACTTCGCCGCCGAAGCCCTGCGCCCCCTGCCCGCCGGCGCCGACTCCTACTACTTCTCGGGGCAGGTGAACAGCTGGGGCTGGGCCACCTGGCGCCGGGCCTGGCACCTATTCGATTTCAGCCTGCGCCTCTGGCCCGAGCTACAACGGCGCGGCCTGCTGGGGCGACTCTACCCCTCGGCCCTGGAGCGGCGCTACTGGCTGCCCAAGTTTGCCGCCCTGCACGCCGCCCCCACCCCGCCCGATATCTGGGACTACCAGTGGCACTTCGCCGTGGCGGCCCACTCGGGCCTGTGCATCGTGCCGGCCGTGAACCTGGTGCGCAACATCGGCTTCGGCACCGACGCCACCCACACTTTCGACGCGGGCGACGCCCACGCCGACGTGCCCACGGCCGCGCTCCAGTGGCCGCTGCAGCACCCGCCGGCCGTGCTCCGCGACCGGGCCCGCGACCAGCGCCGCTTCCGCGCCTTCATGCTGGAGCGCGTAGCGGCCCAGCTGCAGCGCCTGCTGCGCCGCCTGGTGCCCGGCGCCGCGCAGCCCGCACTGCCCGCCGCTCCGACTACTGCGTCCTTGCCGCAGCCCGCCCCAGCGGCGGCCCCCGAGCTTGCTTCCTCCACCATTCAGCTGGCCCGCTCATGAACGTGCTGCTTTCGGCTTACGCCTGCAATCCGCGCCACGGCGGCGAAGGGGGCAACGGCTTCCATTGGGCCTGGGAACACGCCCAGCAAGGCCACGAGGTGTGGTGCCTGACCACCGAGTTTGAGCGCGCCGACCTCGACTCCTACCTGGCCGAGCACGCCCACGCCCCCATAGCCCAGCGCCTGCACGTCGTCTATGTGGCGGTGGCGGCCTGGGTGCAGTTTCTGTACCGCTGGCAGTTCGGCGTGTACGTGCACTACCTCGTGTGGCAGCACATGGCCTGGCGCCGCGCCCGGCAGCTCGACCGCGCCGTCGACTTCGACCTGGTGCACCACGCCACTTACGGCAGCCTGCAGATGGGCTCGGAGCTGTGGCGCCTCGGCAAGCCGCTGATTTTCGGGCCGGTCGGCGGCGGGCAGCAGGCCCCCAAGGCCTTCCGCCGCTACATGCCCGGCTGGTTCAAGACCGAAACCATGCGCGACGCCATCGGCGGGCTGCTGATGACGCTGAGCCCCAACGCCCGCCAGACGGTGCGCCACGCCGCGCTGGTGCTGGCCGGCAACCGCGAAACGGCCGCCCTGGCCCGCCGCCTCGGCGCCCAGCGCGTGGAGCTGTTCCTCGATACCGGCCTGCCCGAGTCGTTCTACGGCCGGCAGTACGTGGAGCGCCGCCCCGGCCCCGAGCTGCGCCTGCTCTGGCTGGCCCGCCTCTACCCGCGCAAGGCCCTGCCGCTGGTGCTCGAAGCCCTGGCCCAGGTGGCCCCGGCGGTGCGCTTTCACCTCACCGTCATCGGCGACGGGCCCATGGGCCCGCTGGTACCCGGCTGGATTGCGCAGTACGGCCTCACCGACCGCGTGACCTGGCGCGGCGAAGTGCCCTGGCCGCTGATTCAGGGCGAAATGCTGGCCCACGACGTGTTCCTCTTCGGCAGCCTGCGCGACTCGTTTGCCTCGCAGTTCCTCGAAGCCATGGCCTGCGGCCTGCCCATCATCACGCTGAACCACCAGGGCGCCCGCGACTTTATTCCCGACTCGGCCGCCATTAAAGTGCCGGTGACCACGCCCGAAGTCACCTCGGCCGCCCTGGCGCGGGCCGTGGAACAGCTGGCCGCCGCCCCGCTGCGCCGCGCCGCCATGGGCCGGGCCGGCTACGAATACGCCCTCACCCAGACCTGGCCCGCCCGGGCCGCCCGTTTCCGGACCCTGCTGGCCGCGCTGCCCCTGCGCCTGCCGCAGCCGGAGCCGCTGCCCACGCGCATGCCAGCCCCTACGCCCGCTCCCGATCCGGCCATGCTGGCCGCCAGCTGACGCGGCGCCCTTCTCTCCTCAGTTCACCACCTCTCCATCTCCCCGATGCTCTATATCGTCATTCCGGTATTCAACCGCCTGGCGTACACCCGGGCCTGCCTCGACGCCCTGCGCCGCCAGACCACCCAACAGTTTCGCACGGTGGTCGTCGACGACGGCTCCACCGACGGCACCGCCGAGGTGCTGGCCCGCGAGTATCCCGAGGTAATAGTGGTGCCCGGCACCGGACAGCTGTTCTGGACGGCCGGCGTCAACGCCGGGCTGCGCCGCGCCCTGGGCGAAGGCGCCGACCGCCTGATGACCATGAACAACGACGTGGTGGCCGCCCCCGACTTCGTGGCCCGCATGCTGCACTGGGCCGAGCGCTACCCCGACGCCCTGCTCGGCGCCCTGGAGCTGGACGTGCACTCGGGCCAGCCGGTGTACGGCGGCGAGCAGTTCAGCTGGCTTACCCACCGCAGCGAGGATCTACTAAGCAAGCTCACGCCACCCCAGCGGCGCGGCCTGCACCCCGTCACCTACCTGCCGGGGCGCGGCCTGCTCATCCCGGCGCAGGTGGTGGCCGCCATCGGCCTTTTCGACGAGAAGCGCCTGCCCCACTACCTGGCCGACTACGACTACACCAGCGTGGCCCGCCGCCACGGCTTCCCGGTGTACCTGAACTACGACGCGCACCTACTCACTTACCCCGAGGAAAGCGGGCAGGAACAGACGCGCAAGCAGCGCAGCCTGCGCGGCTATTACCAGCACCTCTTCGGCATCCGTGGCGGGGGCAACCTGGTCAACTTCACGCATTTCGCCCTGAAAAACTGCCCACCGCTGCTGCTTCCCTCCTTTCTGCTCAACGGCTACGTGCGCCGCCTCGGCGGCTACTTCCTGCACTGATTGGCAGCACAAAACAGAACGTCATGTCGAGCAATCCAGAGCGTCAACAACAGGCCGTCATGTCGAGCGAAGTCGAGACATCTCGCGTGCGTCGTTGAACGATGAAATCAGCACCGCAATAATAGAACGTCATTCCGAGCCTGTCGAGGACCCGAAGGAAGGCGTTGCCTCATGTGCAGACGTCAGGCAGTAGCCAGTCTGACGATTGACATTACTATCCAGCGAGATGTCTCGACAAGCTCGACATGACGTTCGATTTCGTCTGACCTAAGTGCCTGTTCCGTTCGACCGGACAACCCCAGTACCTCTTCATCCACTTCACCATCTCGCCACCGATGGTTATCCTGATCAAGCGCTTCGGCCAGTTGGGCAACCGCTTATTTCTCTTCGCGCACTTGGTGGCCAACGCCGCCGAGCACGGCTACGCCCTAGCCAACCCCAGCTTCAACGGCTACGCCCGTTACTTCCAGGCCCCGGCCACCGGCGACTTCGGCGGCCTGCCCATCCGCGTCAACGTGCTGCTGGGCACCCGCTCCGAGCGGTGGCTGGAGCGCCTCTTTAATATGGTGCAGCGCCCGGCCGTGTTCGGGGCGCTGCAGCGGCTGCGGCGCCAGCTGCCCGCCCCGGCCCTGCCCGAGCTGCTCTACCTCGACGACGACCACGGCTACGACCTCAACCAGCCCGACTACCTCTCGCTGGCCCACGGCCAGCGGCCGGTGCTGCTCCACGGCTGGTGCTTCCGCGACCGGCCCAACCTGCGCAAGCACGCCGCGCTGATCCGTGAGCTGTTTCAGCTCATCGAGCCGCACCGCACGGCCGTGGCCGAAGTGCTGGCCGCCGCCCGCCGCACGGCCGACGTGCTGGTGGGCGTGCACATCCGCCGCAGCGACTACGCCACCTACCTCGACGGCCGCTACTACTACGACGACGCCACCTACGCCCGCTTCATGCAGACCGTGGCGGCGCAGTTTCCGGCCGGGCAGCGCGTGGCCTTCCTCGTGGCCTGCTCCGAAGCCGCCCCGCCCGCTGCCGCCTTCCCGGGCTTGCAGGTGCATTTCGCCTCCGGTCAGTTCGTGGAGGATATGTACGCCCTGGCTGGCTGCGACTACCTGCTGGGGCCGCCCAGCTCCTACTCCATGTGGGCTTCGTTCTACGGCGAAGTCCCGCTGCTGCACCTGGAAACGCCCGATCAGCCCGTGCCGCTGGCCGATTTCCAGGTCTACACCGACGACTAGCGCCCGCGTATTCCCGCTGCCGATGATTTTACGCTTCGCCCACTTCTTTTCGCTGCTGCTGCCCGGCACCTGCCTGCTGCTACCCTCGTCCCAGTCGGGTGCCCTGCTCGGCGCCGATGTGCTGGTAGTGCGCCACGGCGGCCGCTACACCGGGCGGTTTACCAGCCGCAACTCCGCCGTGCCCTGCGTGCGCATCAAAACCGACGAGCCGGTGGTGCTGGAAAACTGCGAGCTGCGCGGCGCGGGCGACCTGATTGTGGCCGAGCCGGGCGCCCGGCTGGTGGTGCGCAACTGCCGGGGCTACGGCCTTACGCCGAGCCTGGACAACGTCAGCCGGGGCCGGTTTCTGACGGCCGCCGCAGCCCGCAGCCTGCGCGTCGAGCACAACTACCTCGACCACACCATCGGCATCCTGGTGTATCAGTGGGTGGGCGACGGCAGCCCCGCCCAAACGCTCACCGTGCGCTACAACCGCGTGCGCAACATTGACGGGCGCTACCGCAACGGCGACGCCGACGCCACCGCCAGCTTTCTGGGGCTGAACCAGGTGCGCGGCGTGGCCAATGTAGACATCAGCTACAACGAGGTGGTGAACGAGCCCAACCAGTGCGCTACCGGCGACGTGGTGAACTTCTACAACTCCTCGGGCACCGCGCGCAGCCCCATTCGCTTCCATAATAACTACATCCAGGGCGCCTACCCTTACCCCGCCACGGCCCAGCACTACACCGGCACCGGCCTCACCACCGACGGCGACGGGGTATCGGCCCTGACGACCACGGCCTACGTAGATGCGGCCCACAACCAGATTGTGAGCACCTGCAACGCGGCCATGAACATTGCCGCCGGCCACCACATCCGCTTTCACCACAACCGCATGGTGACCAGCGGGCTGCTGCCCGACGGCCAGGCCCTGAAAGCCACCTACGCGGCTACGTCCATCTTTAATGCTTACCACCAGCCGGCCACGGTGTTTTTTGGCAACTCGGTCGACCACAACGTTATCGGCTACGCCAAGGCGGGCTACGCGGTGCCCGCCGACAGCCGCCACGACCTGAGCAGCGGCAACTGCACCGGCTGCACCGACAACGAGCACCTGCCGAACCCCATCACGCTGGCCACCGAGCGGCAAGAGTGGCAGCTGTGGCAGCAGAAGCTGCGCCGCCGGGGCGTTCGGCTGGATGCCGGGGAGCCGCCGGCTTCGTTGCCGCCCCTGGCCCGCCGCTAGCAGAACGCCCTTGCTCCCGGTAAGAAGTTGACTGTCTGAGCAGAATCCCGGCAGCACCGTTCACTTTTTTTGTGGCGGCGCTCTGTCGGGGCGCCTTCGCGCCTCTTACCTGCTTCAATATGCCGCCAAGCCTCCTGCTGGAGGCTTTTTTTGTGCCTTTCGCGGTGTTTTGGCCAATAGCGCTTCCCGGCACCGTCCAACTACCACATCACATATTTCATCAATTATATATAATAAAAGTACAAAACAATAAATTTACACGAGGTATTGCCTTCTGCCATTTTTTTATACATTTGCAACACACCCCAGTAACTGAAATTGAATTATTTCAATTCACTACTCAGAACATGGGCTTCGGATGTTTGCCTGTTTGCCTCGTAATGGCTTTTGCAGTTGGACTCTGAGAGTGAGAAGGTCCTTGGGGCCTTAGTAGTTGGAAAGTCAGTGATGTTGGAACAGAGCAGAAGGACAATGACTTCATTTACTGCATACATACCCCTTTTTCAGGTAGCGCCGCCTTAAGCCGGGCCGCGCATCAGCCTACCGCTCCGCTGCTGGATCCGGCCGGCCAGCCCCGTGAAAACAGTTGCCAAAGGCGCAAGACGGGAGCCCCGGAATACTTTGAAAGTAATTGCACAAAAAAAATCAGCTCGCCGGAACGGATTGACTCCTGACACGGTTAAGCACTCAACAAACCCTATATAGGGTTTCTCATAAACAAAAACAGAATGCAAAAAACCTCTGGAAACATCCGGCCGCGGTTTGACCGTGAAATGTCCTCTGGTGCACGCTTTCTGCCGTTGGTGGCGCTCGTGCTGTTGGTAATGAACTTTCTGGCGCTGCCGCTCTCGGCCCAGAACGTTCCGAATGTGACGTTTCAAGGGCCCATCAACATTACCCAAGGCGGTACTTACACTGGTAACTACCGTAGCAATGACTCCAGCACCCCGGCCGTGACCATCAACACGTCGCAACCGGTGATTCTGGAAGGTTGCATCATCGCCAGCGCCAGTGACCTGATCCGTGCTGGGGGTGGCAGCAACGTAACCATCCGCAACAGCCAGGGCTACGGCCTGACGCCCACGATGGACAACGTGCCCCGCGGCCGCTTCATCGTCATCAGCGACGGGCGCAACTTGGTGGTGGAAAACAACTACCTCGACCACACCTGCGGCATCGTGGTGTACCGCTGGACGGGCAACGGCTCGACCTCGGAGACGGTGCGCGTGCGCTACAATAAGGCAACGAATATCGATGGCCGCTTCCGGAACCAGATTTCGGGCAGCGCGCAGGAGTACAACGGCAGCTTCATCGGCTTCAACACCGTGCAGGGCGTGGCCAACATGGAGGTAGCCTTCAACCAGGTTATCAACACGCCCAACGAATGCTCGACGGGCGACATCATCAACTTCTACAACGCTTCGGGCACGGCTTCGAGCCCGGTGCGGGTGCACGACAACTTCATCAAGGGTGCTTACCCCTACCCCGCCAATGGCACCAGCTACTCGGGTACGGGCATGACCACCGACGGGGACGGCTCGTCGCCGAGCACGACCACGGCCTACGTGGAAGCTTACAACAACCAGTTTCTGGCCACCTCGAACGCGTCGATGAACATTGCCGCCGGCCACGACAACTACTACCACGACAACCGCCTGATTACCAGCTCGTACTTCCCCGATGGCACGCCGATGCGCGCCGTGTACGCCGCTACTTCGATCTTCAACTCCTACCAGATGCCGAGCAACGTGTTCTTCGGCAACCGCGTGGAGAACAACACCATCGGCTTCCGCAGCGTGGGCTACAGCATCCCTTACCCGGACCGCCACGACCTGAGCTACGGCAACTGCACCCCGTGCACCGGCACTACTCACCTGCCGAACCCCATCACGCTGCAGACCGAAGACAACGAATTCACCCTGTGGCAGCAGAAGCTGCAGCAGAACGGCATCACCGTGGGCGCTAACGGCGGTGGCCCGGCCACCACGCCGACTACCCCCACGACGCCGACCACGCCGACGACTCCCACCACGCCCCCGACCAGCGGTGGCACGACGGGCAGCGGCAACACCGGCAGCACGCCGATGACCGGCCCGAGCGGCTATTCCTTCTTCCGCGGTCTGAACCTGAACGGCTCGGCCGTGACCCTGGACGGCAACAACTGGGAAGCCGCCAGCGGCGCTGCGGGTGTAACCGTCAACGCGACGCCCTACTCGGCCCCCAACGTGGCGCTGACGCCGAACACCGACGCCGGCCGCGCTGACATGATCCGCAACTTCGTGTACGGCCGCAACGTGACGGCCTCGGTCGGCAACGTGGCCAACGGCACCTACGGCGTCTACCTCTATGTGTGGGAAGACAACAACGCCGAAACCTACGACATCTCGGTGCAGGGCCAGACGGTTCGCTCGGGCTTCAACAGCGGCTCGGCTGGTAGCTGGCAGCGCATCGGCCCCTTCACGGCCAACGTGACCAACGGCACCATCTCGGTAGCTACCTCGGGCGGCGACGCCAACCTCTCGGGCATCGAAATCTGGAAGCAAAACGCCGCCGCCGCCAACCAGAACCCGACCGTGGCCCTGACGGCTGCCAGCTCGGTAACGGTGAACACGGCCCTGGCCCTCTCGGCTACGGCCGCTGACCCGGACGGCACCATTGCCAAAGTGGAGTTCTTCAACGGCTCGACCAAGCTTGGCGAAGACACCTCGGCTCCGTACACGCTGAGCTACACCCCCACGGCCACCGGCACCCTCTCGCTGACGGCTAAGGCTACGGACAACGCCGGCGCCGCCGCCACCTCGACGGCCGTAAGCGTAACGGTAGCCGCAGCTCAGACCACGACGCCCCCCGCTACCGGCGGCGGCAGCACCACGGGCCCGAGCGGCTACACCTTCTTCCGTGGCCTGAACGTAAACGGCTCGGCCATGACTCTGGACGGCAACGCCTGGGAAGCCGGCAACGCCGCTAACGTAAGCTACACCGGCGGCTCGCCCCTGACGAGCAGCGTGGCTCTGAACCCGAGCACCGACGCTTCGCGCACCGACCTGATTCGCTCCTTTATCTGGGGCTACCACGTGACGGCCTCGGTCGGCAATGTGGCCAACGGGACCTACGCCGTGTACCTCTACGTATTCGAGGATAACAGCCCCGAAACCTACGACATCTCGGTGGAAGGCCAGAAAGTACTACCGGCCTTCAACAGCGGCACGGGTGGCAGCTGGAAGCGCGTGGGCCCTTTCACGGCCAACGTAACGGACGGTAACATCTCGGTGGACCTGCAGGGCGGCGCCGCCAACCTCTCGGGCATCGAAATCTGGAAGCAGAGCACGACCACGCCGACTACGCCTCCGACGACCACGCCGACGACGCGCACCCTCTTCCGCGCCATCAACGTGAACGGCAGCGCCTCGACCATCGACGGGCTTAGCTACGAAGCCGGCAACACGGCCGCTAATGTGAGCACCAACGGCACCCGCCTGGCTACGCCGAACGTGACGCTGAACCCGGCTACCGACGCCGCCCGCGCGGGCATGATCCGCTCCTTCGTGTACGGCCAGAACCTGCGCTACAACGTGACCAACGTGCCGAATGGCACCTACGAAGTGGCTTACTACCTCTTCGAGGACAACGCCGCCGAAACCTTCAGCGCGACGGTAAACGGCCAGACGCTGCTGACCAACTACAACAGCGGCCCCGCCGGCACCTGGCGCAAGACCACCCCGCTGCGCGTGACGGTGACCAACGGCCAGATCCTGCTCCAGACCAGCGGCGGCTACGCCAACGTTTCGGGCGTCGAAATCTTCAAGGTCCAGTAATTTTCCACCAGCTCCTCGGTACAGCGCCCGGCCCCCAAGGCCGGGCGCTGTTGTTTTTCAGGGGCACTCAGGGAGCCTTTCTGCCTGCTCATACCCGCATGTTGCGGCGGTGCTCCGCGTTGGGGCGGGCTTACTTGGCTGCCTGAGGCCGGTGCGTCACCAATTTCCAAGGCCCTTTTGCTCAGCCCGACGCTAAAGCGTCAGGCTTTTTTGTGCTTAGCCGCTTGCTATATAACTATTCCTTACAAATAAATAATTTTTCCTACAACAACCATTGCAATTACCAATTCTAATGCAATTATTTGCTGGCAAAGTTCTACAGTGCTGCTTTTCCGAACTCTCCACCACTTCACCTTCTCTGCCCATGAAGCGTGCCCTTATTACCGGCATTACCGGCCAGGATGGAGCTTACCTGGCTGAACTGCTCCTCAGCAAAGGCTACGAGGTTCACGGCATCAAGCGCCGCTCCTCGCTGTTCAATACCGACCGCATCGACCACCTCTACCAGGACCCGCACGAATCGGAGGTGCGCTTCAAGCTGCACTACGGCGACCTGACGGACTCGACGAACCTGATCCGCATCATTCAGGAGGTGCAGCCCGACGAGATTTACAACCTCGGCGCCATGTCGCACGTGAAGGTGTCTTTCGACACGCCCGAGTACGTGGCCGACGTCGACGGCATCGGCACCCTGCGGCTGCTGGAGGCGGTCCGCATCCTCGGCCTGACGCGCAAGACGCGCATCTACCAGGCCTCGACCTCAGAGCTGTACGGCCTGGTGCAGGAAGTGCCGCAGCGCGAAACCACGCCGTTTTATCCCCGCTCGCCCTACGCCGTGGCCAAGCTCTACGGCTACTGGATTACGGTGAACTACCGCGAGGCCTACGGCATGTACGCCTGCAACGGCATCCTCTTCAACCACGAAAGCCCGCTGCGCGGCGAAACCTTCGTGACCCGCAAAATCACCCGCGGGGTGAGCCGCATCGGGCTGGGGCTGCAGGACAAAATCTACCTGGGCAACCTGGACGCGCGCCGCGACTGGGGCCACGCCAAGGACTACGTGGAAGCCATGTGGCGCATTCTGCAGCAGGACACGCCCGAGGACTTCGTCATTGCCACCGGCGTGACGACCACCGTGCGCGACTTCGTGCGCATGGCCTTTGCCGAGCTGGGCGTGGAGCTGACCTTCTTCGGGGAAGGCGCCGACGAAACCGGCCACGTGGTGGCCTGCCACAACCCCGACTACCAGCTGCCGCTGGGCAAGGAAGTGGTGGCCGTGGACCCCGCCTACTACCGCCCCACCGAGGTGGAATTGCTCATCGGCGACCCGACCAAGGCGCAGCAGAAGCTGGGCTGGACGCCCCGCTACGACCTGCCCGCGCTGGTGCAGGACATGATGCAGGCCGACCTGGAAGTGTTCCGCCGCGATGCCGTGCTGCTCGAAGCCGGCCACCGCGTGCTCAACTACTATGAATAGCTGTGAATTGGTGAGCTGGTGAAATCGTGAGTGCCGCGCCGGCTGCGCGCAATGCACAGTTCCGCGTCGCTCGAACATCAACTCACCAGTTCACCACTCACCATTTCACCCCTTTACCTTTTCTTCAACATGGACCTGAACGCCAAAATCTACGTGGCGGGCCACCGTGGCATGGTGGGCTCGGCTTTCGTGCGGCGGCTGCGCCGCGCCGGCTACACCAACATCATCACCCGCACCTCCAAGGAGCTGGACCTGCGCGACCAGGCCGCCGTGGCCGCCTTCTTCACCGACGAGAGCCCCGAGTACGTGATGCTGGCCGCCGCCAAGGTGGGCGGCATCTACGCCAACAACACCTACCGCGCCGACTTCCTCTACGACAACCTCATGATCGAGGGCAACGTGCTCGACCAGGCCTACCGCCACGGCGTGAAGAAGCTGCTGTACCTGGGCTCCTCGTGCATCTACCCCAAGCTGGCCCCGCAGCCCATCCGCGAGGAGTACCTGCTGACCGGGCAGCTGGAGCCCACCAACGAGCCCTACGCCATTTCGAAGATTGCCGGCCTGAAGATGTGCGAGGCCTACCGCGACCAGCACGGCTGCAACTTCATCACGGTGATGCCCACCAACCTCTACGGCCCGCACGACAACTACGACCTGCAGAACTCGCACGTGATGGCGGCCCTGCTGCGCAAGTTCAGCGAAGCGGCCGACCTGAACCTGCCCCAGGTGACCGTGTGGGGCACCGGCGCGCCCTGCCGCGAGTTCTTGCACGTGGACGACCTAGCCGACGCCTGCCTGCACCTGATGCTGCACTACGACGGCCGCGAGCCGGTGAACGTGGGCACCGGCGAAGATTTGACCATCCGCGAGTTGTCGGGCCTGCTGGCCGAGCTGACGGGCTTCCGCGGCGAGGTCGTGTTCGACAGCAGCAAGCCCGACGGCACCATGCGCAAGCTGCTCGACGTGAGCCGCCTGCACGGCCTGGGCTGGCACCACCAGATCAGCCTGCGCGAGGGGCTGGCCCGCACCATTACCGACGCCGAGTGGCGCCACCTGCTGGCCCCGCAACCCGCGCCGATGCTGGCAGCCTGAGCCGGGCGAGTCTCCACCCTCTGACCCCGCTTCCGCCATGCATCAGCTACTGGAAAGAGCCCAACGCCGCGCCGGCCGCCTGCTGCGCGAGTGGTTGCCGCTGAATCTGCACTACCGCCCGGTGGGCATTCATGCCACGAGCCGGGAGCTGCCCGAGATACCCGGAGCCGCCGCCACCTACTACGAAGTGGAGGCGGCCCACACCTCGCACACCGACATTCCGGCGGCGTTCTACGAGGCCGCTTCGGCCTACGGCGGGCACCTGCACAGCAAGCCCCCGCGCACCGAAGAAGTGCCCGCTGCCTTCGTGCTGGAGCTGCGCGGCGGCCGCCTCTACGCCGACAACAACGACTCGGTGGCCGTCATAGCCGCCGACGACCGGCTGGTGGGCGACGCCTCGTTTCAGTACACCAACAAAACCTGGGAAACCATCCGGCCCGAGGACAACAACATCTTCCGGCAGGCATACTTTCTGGAGCCCGTGCCCGTGGCTGGCACCGTGTGCAGCCTGCTGGCGGGCGGCGGGGCGGCCATCGGCAACTACTACCACTGGCTGATCGACTCGCTGCCGCGGCTGCACCTGCTGCAGGCGGCCGGGCTGTTGCGCGAGGTGGATTACTTCCTGGTCTACAACCGCGACTGGCGCTTCGTGCTGCAAACGCTGACGCCGCTGGGTATTCGGCCCGAGCAGGTCATCGACGTGCGCACCCACCGCCACCTGCGCGCCGACCGCCTGCTGGTGACCTCGCCGGTGCGCGGCACCGGGGCGCACACGCCGGAGTGGGCCTGCGACTTCCTGCGCCGCAGCTACCTGCCGCCCGATCCGGCGCTGGTGCAGGCCCGGCAGTTCGCGCCCTACGTCTACATCAGCCGCCGCGACGCCGATGCCCGCCACGTGCTCAATGAAGCCGCCGTGGAGGAGCTGCTGCGGCCCTACGGCTTCCGCACCTACGTGCTCAGCCAGCTCAGCTTCGCCGAAAAGGTGGCGCTGTTCGGCGGGGCCAAGGCCATCATCGGACCGGTGGGCGCGGGGCTGAGCAACCTGGCGTTTGCGGCTCCGGGCACGCCGGTGCTGGAGCTGCTGCCTCAGGGCTTCGTGGTGCCCGATTTTATGGAATTCAGCTACCGCCTCGGGCTGAGCTACCAGTGGTTGGTGTGCCCGAACGCGCAGGCCGCCACCAACCTCGGCGACGCCCGCCGGGAGCATCTGACCGTCGACCTGGACGCGCTGCGTCTCTGCCTTACCCACCTGCTCGGCCAGCCGGCCGCGGCGGTGGCCTCCTGACGCCCGCGGCCGCGGGGCGCCACCACCCCGGCCTGTTTTTTCTACTGACTTCCGCCAGTCATGGGTGCTAGTACTCCTTCCGTTTTGCTGTCCATCGTGAGCTGGAACAGCGCCGCCACCATCGAAGCCTGCCTGCGCTCGGTGCTGCGGCAGAGCTACCGCGACTTCGTGGTGTGGGTGGTCGACAACGCCTCGGCCGACGACACCTGCGCCCGCGTGGCCGCCCTGGCCGCCACTGACGCCCGCGTGCGCCTGCACCGGCTGCCCCAGAACACCGGCTTCTGCGGCGGCCACAACTACGCCCTCGACCGCACCCGCACCGACTACGTGCTGCTGGTGAACCCCGACGTGGACATGGCCCCCGACTACCTGGCCCGGGCCCTCTCGGCCATGCAGCGCGACGCCCGCATCGGGGCCGTGTGCGGGCTGCTGGTGCAAAGCCACGATGCGGACCCACGCATCGACTCGGCCGGGCTGCTGGCCCTGCCGGGCGGGCGCTACGGCCTGCGCCACCACAACGAGCTGCTGAGCCAAGCCACCGTGCAGCCCGGCTGGGTGGCCGGTGCCGACGGCGCCCTGCCCCTCTACCGCCGCCGCTTTATCGACGACTTGCGGGTGGAAGGGCAGTTCTTCGACGAGCGGTTTTTTGCCCACAAGGAAGACTGGGACGTGGCCTGGCGCGGGGAGCTGTTTGGCTGGCGCACCTGGCTGGAGCCGGGCTGCCGGGCCGTGCACCCGCGCGTGTTCCGCCCCGGCAACTGGGCCCTGCGCCAGCGCCTGAACGGGGCCATCAAGGCCGACGCAGTGAAAAACCAGCTGTTGCTGCTCATCAAGAATGCGCCGGTGGGCCAGGCGCTGGGCACCTGGCTGCAGGCCCTGCCCCGGCAGCTGGCCATCCTGCTGTTTCTGGTGCTGCGCGAGCCACGCTCCCTGACGGCCTACCGCTACGTGTGGCGGCACCGCCGGGCCCTGTGGGGTGCCCGGCAACGCGTGCAGGCCCGGGCCCGGCGCGGCTGGCAGCCCGCCGCCGAACGGCCGCTGCCCGTGGCCCCGCTGCTGAGCATCTGCGTGCCCTGCTACCACCGGCCCGAGCTGCTGAGCCGGGCGCTGGCCTCCATCGGTCCGCTGCCGGCCGAGGTGGAAGTGCTGGTATCCGACAACTCAGTGGCCGACGACGCCTGCGAGGAAGCCGCCCACCGTCTGCTGACGCCCCAGCCCGCTGGCCAGTGGCGCTACTACCGCAACCCCGCCGGCAGCAACGCCGTCGACAACTTCCGGCTGTGCCTGCAGCGCGCCCGCGGCCGTTACGTGCTGCACCTGCACGACGACGACTACCTGCTGGCCGGGGGCCTGGAGCGGATGCTCAACACCCTGCACCAGGTGCAGACCAGCCACCAGGCCGTGCTCTTCGGCGTGGAAGTGGTGGACATGGAAAAGCGCCGGCTGCGCTACCAGCGCGCGACCGAGGAAACCTACCTGCCGCCCGCCGAGGCCGTGGAGCAGCTGCTGACCAATTCGTCCTTCGTGCGCATTCCGGCCATCGTGGTGAGCCGGGCGGCCTACGCCGAAGCGGGCGGCCTCGACGAAAGCCAGGGCAGCACCGCCGACACCGACCTCTGGGCCCGGGTGTTTGCCCGGCACGGCGTGCTGCGCGTGCCCGCCTGCACGGCGGCCTACACGGTGCACACCGGGGCCATTACGGCCCGCATGTTCACCCCCGCCACCGTCGATAACCTGCTGCGCATCTTCGAGAAAGTGCGGGCCACCGGCCTGCTGCCCGAGCCGCACCTGCGCCGGGCCCAGGCGCACTTCTTCCACCAGTTCATCCTTGCCGGGGCCTACCGCAGCCTGCAGCAGCACGATGCCGACGCCGCCCGCCAGGTACTGCAGCTCTTCGACTTGCCCGCCCTGCGCCAGCTCGCCATGCCGGCCCGCTGGGCGCCGGCGCGCATGGGCCTCTCGGCCCTGCTGCTGGCCTCGCCGCGGTTCCCAAACGAAGGCACCACGATGCCGCCCGCCAGTACCCGCACGCCTGCCCCGACCTCCGCACCTGCCCCGGCCCACTGACCACCCGTCCGCCCCTCGCTTTACCGGCCCGCCGCGGCCCACTTCTCCACCAACAACCGCTTCCGTCATGATTATTATCGACAAACTGCTGGACGCCCGGCAGCGCGCCGGCCGCCCCGTTCGAGTAGGCCTATGGGGTGCGGGCGAAATGGCCCAGGGCATGGTCAACCAGGTGATGCGCTACACGCCGGGCATGGAAGTCAGCGTCATTGCCAACCGCACCCTCGCCAAGGCCCACCAGGCCTACGCCTATACCGGCCACGTGGCCCGCGAGTGCAGCAGCCGCGCCGAGCTGCAGGCCTGCCTCGACGCGGGCCAGCTGGCCGTCGTTGATGACGGGGAGCTGCTCTGCGAGGTCGACGGGCTGGACTTGCTGGTGGAGTGCACCGGCACCGTTCACTACGCCGCCGGCCTGATTATGAAGGCCATAGCCAACGGGCGCAACGTCCTGCTGTTCAACCCCGAAGTGGACGCGCTGATCGGGCCCATCCTGAAAGTGTACGCCGACCAGGCCGGGGTGCTGCTCAGCGGCTGCTCCGGCGACCAGCCCGGCTGCATCATCGATTTGTACCGCTTCGTGCAGGGCATGGGACTGACGCCGCTGCTCTGCGGCAACATCAAGGGGCTGCAGGACTACTACCGCAACCCCACCACCCAGGCCGGCTTCGCCGCGCAGTGGCACCTGACGCCCGAAATGGTCACCAGCTTCGCCGATGGCACCAAAATCAGCATCGAGCAGGCCACCGTGGCCAACGCCACCGGCATGGGCGTGGCCCGGCGCGGCATGTACGGCTACCGGCACGACGGCCACGTGGACGACATGACCTCGTGGTACGACATCGACGAGCTGAAGCGCCTGGGCGGCATCGTGGATTACGTGGTGGGGCCCAAGCCCGGCCCCGGCGTGTTCGTGTACGCCACCACCGACGACCCCAAATCCAAGCACTACCTCGCTTACGGCAAGCTGGGGCCGGGGCCGCTGTACTCGTTCTACCAGCCCTACCACCTCATCTACGCCGAAATTCCGCACTCCATTGCCCGGCTCGTGCTCTTGCAGGACGTGACCATGGCCCCGCTCGGCGCGCCGGTGGTGGAGGTCATCACCCTGGCCAAAACGCCGCTGCCGGCCGGCCACCGCCTCGACGGCCTCGGCGGCTACGACACCTACGGGCAGTGCGAAAACGCCGGCACCGCCCGCCAGCTAAACCTGCTGCCCGTGGGCCTGGCCGAAGGCTGCACGCTGCGCCACGCCGTGGAGCGCGACACGCCCCTGACCTTCGACGACGTGATTTTGCCCGAAGACAACCTGGTGCAGCGCCTCTGGCGCGAGCAGCAGGCCCGCTTCTTCCCGCACCTGCAGGCCCAGGCGCTGCCAGCCGCGGCGGCGCTGGCGTAGGGCCTCACCCCCCGGCCCCCTCTCCAAAAGAGAGGGGGAGCCGGCCGTCAGCAATGGCATCGTTCTGACGACGCGGGGCCGCTCCGCTCGCGCTGCGCGGCCCCGCCCGTTCCATCAATTCTCTTCTCCACCACTAACGTCCGCGCCGCCGCGGCTCCCCCTCTCCCTCGGAGAGGGGGCCGGGGGGGTGAGGCCCCTTCCCATGGAAGCCGTAGCCACCACAACCGACAACCGCATCCTCCGCGAAGACCTGGCGGCGGTATACGCCACGCTCACCGCCGCCGAGCGGGCCAAGTTCCGGGACGCCACCGTGCTCATTACCGGCTGCGGAGGCTTTCTGGGCTACTTTTTCATGCACTTCTTCGCCGAGTACGCCCCCGAGCTGGGGTTACGGCGGGTGGTGGCGCTGGAAAACTTCCTGACCGGCACCAAGGACTGGCTGGACGAGCTGACGGCCCGGCACCCCGAGCTGATTCAGCTGCACGAGTTCAACGTCATCACCGACGAGGTGGCCGCGGTGCCCGGCGCGGCCGAGGCCGACCTCATTATTCACCTCGCCTCCATTGCCTCGCCGACGTTTTACCGCATCTACCCGCTCGAAACCGTGGATGCGAACGTGACCGGCCTGCGCCGCCTGCTCGACTACTACGCCGAGCGGCCTCTGCGCGGCTTCCTGTTCTTTTCGAGCAGCGAGATTTACGGCGACCCGCAGCCCCAGTTCATTCCCACGCCCGAGGACTACCGCGGCAACGTGGCCAGCATCGGCCCGCGCGCCTGCTACGACGAGGCCAAGCGCTTCGGCGAGACGCTCTGCTACCTCTTCGCCCAGAAGTACCAGATGCCCATCGGCATTGCGCGGCCCTTCAACAACTACGGCCCGGGCATGAGCCTGGGCGACAAGCGCCTGCCCGCCGACTTCGCCAAGGCCGTGGTGGAAGGCCGCGACCTGGAAATCCTTTCCGACGGCTCGCCCACGCGCACCTTCTGCTACATCGCCGACGCCATCAGCGGCTACCTGAAAGTGCTGCTGCACGGCGAGTTCGACGTGTTCAACATCGGCCAGGACCAGCCCGAGCTGTCGGTGCGGCAGTTCGCGGAGCTGTTTACCGAGGCCGGGCGCGACATTTTCGGCTACCCGGGGCGCATCACGTTTCAAGTTTCCGCTGATAAAGAGTATCTTACGGATAACCCCAACCGCCGCTGCCCGGACCTCGCCAAGGCCCGCGCCGTGCTGGGGTACGCGCCCACGGTCGACGTGGCCACGGGCATCCGCCGCTACCTGCAGTTTCTCCACCACTCCATGACCCGTAGCGTCTCATGATTACCGTACTCGGATTGGGCTTCGTGGGGCTGACCACGGCCCTGGGCTTCAGCAAGAAAGGCTTCAAGGTCTACGGCATCGACGTGGACGCGGCGCGGGTGGAGAGCATCCGCCGCTACGAGGTGCCCTTCTACGAGCCCCACCTGGAAGACGCGCTGCGCGAGGAGCTGGGCCACAACTTCGTGGTGGACGCCTCGCTGGAAGAAGCCGTCAACGACAGCCGCGCCGTCATCATCTGCGTGGGCACGCCCGGCCTGCCCGACGGCCAGGCTAACCTCGCCTACCTGCTCGACGCGGTGCGCGAGGTCTTCGCCGTCAGCGACGCGGATTACCGGGTGCTGGTGGTGAAATCGACGGTGCCGCCCTCCACGGTGGCGCGCGCGGTGCAGCCCTTCGTGGCCGAGCTGAGCCAGCAGTACGGCAAGCAGCTAGGCCTGGCTTCGAACCCCGAGTTTCTGCGCGAAGGCCACGCCTGGAACGACTTCATGCACCCCGACCGCGTGGTGGTGGGCGTGCAGGACGAAGCGGCCAAGGAAGTGCTGGCGGAGCTGTACCTGCCCTTCAACGCGCCGGTGCACTTCGTGGACTTCAGCACGGCCGAGTTTGTCAAGTACCTCTCCAACACGCTGCTGTCGACCCTGGTGAGCTTCGCCAACGAAATGGCCATGATAGCCCACCACATCGGCGGCATCGACGTGCCGGCGGCTTTCCAGCTGCTGCACCAGGACCGGCGCTGGTCGGGTACGCCGGCGGCCATGGCCAGCTACGTGTTTCCGGGCTGCGGCTACGGCGGCTACTGCCTGCCCAAGGACACGGCCGCGCTCAACAGCATTGCCCAAACCCACGGCTACCAGCCCAAAATGCTGCCCGCCAACCTGCAGATCAACGAGGACATCAAGGACTTCGTGGTCGAGCAGATTGCCGCTCAGGTCACGCCGCAGCAGCGCATCGGCATCCTGGGCCTCTCCTTCAAGAGCGGCTCCGACGACGTGCGCCTGAGCCCGAGCCGGGCCATCATCGAGAAGCTGCGCGCCCGCGGCTACACCCGCATCGTGGCCTACGACCCGATGGCCAACGAGGTCTTTGCCCGCGAAACCCAGCTGCCCATTGCCTACGCCGACTCGCTGCCCGAGCTGGTGGAGCAGGTCGATGCGCTGGTGCTGCTCACCAGCTGGCCCGAGTTTCGGCAGCGGCGCGAGCTGCTGGCCAGCAAGCCGCTGTTCGACTTCCGCTACGCCCTCACTGAGCAGCAGGTGCAGCACCCGCCGCTGGTACCGCTGGCCCGGTAATTCAAGCCGGCCCATACGCAAAAGCCCGCTGCCGGTACCGGCAGCGGGCTTTTGCGTATGGGCCAGCCACCATTCATCCTCTGCTTTTCCAGTAGGCGTAAATCCAGCCCACGGCTAATGCCGGCGGCCCGGCGTTGCGCAGGGCCCGGAAGAAGCCTGTCGGGCCATACTGCAGGCCGCAGCTCAGGCAGCAAAGCAGCAGCAGCGCCAGCAATAACCAGATAAAAGGCGGCAGTCGGGCAAACATGGTATCGGGGTCAATCCGCTTCGGGTAGTCCGGCAGCGTGAAGATATTGCCGGCAGCGGGCAATTCCAACTGGCTCCCGCCGGCCCCGGCTCACCTCTTGCGACTCGCCCGGAATAACAACGCCGCCGGCCTCTTGCGAGACCGACGGCGCGGCACCTAAGCATCGAAACTGCTCCACCTTTCAGTTTCGCACTCGGTACACGGGTTGCACGGCGCGGCCGTGCAGGTATTGGTCGAGGCCCTCGTCGATGGCGCGGCGGTACACGGCCAGGGCTTCGTGAATTCGTTCGGCGGTTAGCTCAATGTCGGCGGGCTGGTGGGCGTAGCTCACGATGAGCGAGGGCAGCAGCAGGCCGCGGCGCAGCGTTTCCTGCAAAAACAGCGTGCGGAAGCCCTGCGAAGGCAGCCCGGCAGCGTCGCGGGTGACGTAGATCATGCACTGCGGTGGCCCCTGCAGACTGAAGTAGTCGGTCAGGCCGTGCTCGGCAATGGACTGCTCGAGCAGGCGGCGCAGGTAGTCGCCGGCCTGGCGCAGGTGCTCGATGACCGGCTCGCGGCGGTAGGTAGCCAGCACCTCGCGCATGGCGGCCAGGGCGTGGCTTTCGGCGCCGTAGGTGGTCGAGAGCAGGAACACGCGCTCCTTGTCGTGGTGCAGGCCGCCCAGCTCCATCAGCTCGCGCCGGCCGGTGAGGGCCGCGATGCTGAAGCCGTTGCCGAGGGCTTTGGCCCAGGTGCTCAGGTCGGGGCGCACGCCGTAGGCCGCCTGGGCGCCGCCCACGTGCCAGCGCAGGCCGGTGATGATTTCGTCGAAGATGAGCACGGTGCCGTGCTGGTCGCAGAGGCGGCGCAGGCCGGGCAGAAAGCCGGGCGCGGGCGGCACGTCCTTTTCGATTTCGAGGATCAGGCAGGCCACCTGCCCCGGATGCTCCCGAAACAGCTGCTCCACCGAGGCCAGGTCGTTGTAGCGGAAGGTCAGCGTCAGCGCGCGCACGGCCGCGGGAATACCCGCCCGCACCGCCGTGGTGCCGATAAACCAGTCGTCGCAGGAGAAAAAGGGGTGGTCCTGGCACAGGGCCACCAGGTCGCGGCCGGTAGCGGCACGGGCCAGCTTCACGGCGGAGGAGGTCACGTCGGAGCCGTTCTTGGCGAACTTCACCATGTCGCCGGCGCCGGTGGTGGCCAGAAAGTCCTCGGCGGCACGTAGCTCCAGCACGGTGGGCCGGCCCACGTTGGTGGTGCCCCGGCTGATTTCGCGCTGGGCGGCCCGCACCACCGGGGCGTAGGCGTGGCCCAGCGTGACGGCGCGCAGCCCCATGCCGTACTCCACGAAGGCGTTGCCGTCGGCATCCCACACGCGGCAGCCGCGGCCCCGCACGAGGTAGGGCGCCAGGCCCTCGGGAAACTGGTCGTCGCCCTTGGCGTAGGTGTGGCTGCCGCCCGGAATGGCGGCGTGAAAGCGGGGCTGCAGCGCGTGCGAAGCCGTAAAGCGGCTGGGCAGCAGCTGATCGGGGGCCGTGACGGGCTGGCAGATCGGGGGCGAAGCAGAGTTGGAGAGGAGCATGAGCGAGGTGGTGGAGAGTGAGGCCGGCAGAAACCGGCAACTGGCAAGCAGTTAGGAGCATTTCCCGCGGGGCGCTGAGCCGGGGTTGGCGGGCCCACGGCCCAGCGCCTCGTCGGGCAGGCGTTCGGCCCCGGTCAGGCCGACACGGGCTGCATCACGGCCGGGTCGAGCAGCGGCGTGCCGGGCTCGTACTCGTCGGTCAGCTCCTTGGGCAGTCGGGCCAGATCCGACACCCGGAAGAAGTCAATCAGGTTGGTGCCCGTGCTGGCCGAGTCGTGGTTCGGGGCGCCGCGGTGGGCCCGCACGTCGTCGATGTGCACGGTGCGGAAATCGATGCTGTAGCGGGTGCGGCCGGTTTGGTTGACCACGGTGGAGTGCATCTGCGCGGCCGAGAAGATGGTGACGCCGCCGGGGGGCAGCACCAGCCGCAGCTGCGGCTCCAGCAGCTCCAGCTCGTCGTAGGCGCGGGGCCGCTCGCGGCGGTCCGGCTCGCCGCTGGCGGCCAGGCGGGCGCCCTCGGCGTACCACTCGTGCATATGGTAGTTTTCCGAGCCGTTGGCAACGCCCCGGTCCCAGTAATTGGGATGGAAGGCCAGCGCATTACCGGACTCGTGCTCGTACATCGGGAACCACCAGTTCAGTTGGTTCAGCGGGGCCGAAAACCAGGTGTCGCGGTGCGTATCGAAGCGGTAGGCCAGGCCGTGGGTCAGGAAGTTGTTGCTGGTCACGGTGCGCATGCGGGGCACGTCGAAGTAGGTTTTCTCCGGGTCGCAGCCGAAGTCGAGCAGCAGCTGCTGCACCAGGAGCTTGGACCGCTCGTGGTTGATGAAGCGCGGCTTGAAATCGGCCAGGATGGCGTTGTAGGCCTCGGGCGTCATGGTGTGCTGGGCCAGGGCGGGGTCGATGTCGCCGAAGGCTTCGCGCACGAATTCGCGGCCGAACTCCACCAGCGCCAACACGCTGGGCCGGGGCTGGTAGGCAAACAGCTGCCCCCGGTAAAGCTGCTCCCGCCGCTGGTCGTCGGACATGGGCGAGTCGAAGTACACGGTATTCATATAGCTACTTTGGGTTGGAGTGGTCTGGAGCGGAAAGCGGGGTTGGCGAAGCGGGCGAGGCTTCAGAGCACGAGGAACTCGCCCTCGAAGCCGAGCTGGCGGGCCTGGGTGCGGATTTCGTCGGCGTAGGTCGGGTTGGTGATGAATATCACGTCGGGCCGGTAGTCCATGATGGCCTCCGGCGCGATGACCGGGTGGGCCGTCAGCGGCATGAACTGGCCCTGCCGGCGCGGGTAGATGTCGACCACGGCCAGCACGGTGTCGGCCAGGTCGAAGGTGTTCAGGAAGGTGATGGCGCGCGAGCCGGCGCCCCAGGCGAGGACGCGCTTGCCGCTGCTACGCAGCTCGTCGACGCGGTCCTGCCACTGCTCCATCACGGCCCGGGCCGAGCGGCCGAAGGCGCGCACGGCGGCGGGCGTTTCGGGGTCGTCGGTGGGCGCGAGGGTGGCCGGGTCGGGCACGGTGGTGGGGCGGGCCGTCAGGCCCAGGTACTCGCCGTGCCAGCAGGGCTGCACGTCCAGCACCTCGAAGCCGGCGCTGCGGAACAGGTACGAAAGCGAAGCGGGCGTAAACCAGGACGCGTGCTCGTTGACGATGTTCCACACCACCTGCTGGCCGATGTCGTAGAGCGCGTTGGGCACTTCCACGTACACGATGGGCGCGGTGCCGGCCGGAATGGCGGCCCGTAGGTCGCGCACAAACTGCGTGACGTGGCCGGCCAGCACGTTGAGCATGTGGCGGCAGCTGATGAAGGTGGCCCCTTCGAGCACGTGCGCGGTGGCCGGGCCGAAGTAGTCCTTCACGAACGTAACGCCCAGCGCTTCGTTGGTGCCCTCGGGCAGGCCGAACGGCGACGCGTAGCCCGGGTCGATGCCCAGGCCGGTGTTGGGGCCCAGGCGGCAGAGCGTGCGCAGGAAGTCCCCGTCGCCGCAGCCGATGTCCACGATGCGGCCGTTGCGCAGGTTGTAGCGCTCGATCAGGTCGGTGGCCAGCCCCAGCGTGAAGGCCCGGAACGAGGGCGAAAACTCCAGGGAGAAGTCGTTGCGGGTGTGGGTGATTTTGCTGGCCTCGTAGGCCTCGTTGTGGATGTAGTGGCAGTGCGGGCAGAAGGCCAGCCTGATGTCGGTGGTCGGCGCGTGCCGGGCCGCCTCGACGGTGGGCCAGAGGATGCCCGACTGCGTGGGTACGCCGTGGGTTTCGAAAAACACTTCGCCGGCGGCGGAGCCGCACACCGGGCAGGGCTGGGTGGCCGCAGTCGTGGCCGGGGCAGTGGTAAGCAGTTCGGTTTCCATAAGGCTGGTGGACGCTAATGGTGGTGGAAGAATATGACAGCGGCGGCTCAGGCGACGGCCGGAAGGGGCGCAAGCAGGTCGGTGGCGAGGAGCTGGTCGGCGGCGCGGCGGATGACGGCGAAGGGCAGCCCGCTGCGCTCGGCAATGGCCAGCAGGTCGTGGTGGCCGTCGGCGTAGCTGAGCACCCAGAGCAGGGCCATTTCGGCTTCGCGGGGGTTGCCCTGGCCCTTCACGGCGCCGTAGAGGCCGCGGCGGCCGAGCTGCGGCTCGCCGTAGGGCTGCCGGTTCTGGTAGCGCTGGTTGCCTTCGAGCACCTGCACCACCCGCTCGTACAGCGCCAGCGACTCATCCAGCTGGTCCGGCCGCACGAACTGGCAGTTGTCGGCCGAAGTGTGGTACTCCGGAAACTCGCCGTGCGGGGTGCGCGACAGGCAGCCCACCGGCAAATCGAAGCCCGGGGAGCAGAATTGCCGCTCGTCGTAGCCGTAGGGCACGTAGTCGCGCAGCTCGTGGGGGTAGCCTTCGCGGCGCAGCACGTGGGCCACTACCCTATCGATGTCGGCCTGGCCCAGACGGGTGCGCTTGTAAGTGAAGGCGCCGGGGCCGCCGAGCAGCGTGGTCACCAGTCCGTGCCGGATGCGGGCCAGCGTGGCGGGCGTCTGCCGGCTCAGCCAGGTGATGGAGCCAATGGTGCCGGGCGCGAACAGGAACCGGTACGACAGCCGGTGCGGGCGCTGGCTCAGGGCCTGGGCCAGGTGCGCGGCCACCACGATGCCGGAGAGGTTGTCGTTGGCCAGCGAGGGGTGGCAGACGTGGCAGGAAATCAGCACCTCATCCTCCACCTCGCCGGGCAGCAGCAGCTCGCCGTAGGTGAGGCTGCCGTGCGGGTCCAGCTCGGTGTCGATGCAGACTTCGTAGATCGGTTCGTCCAGCGCCTCAAGCTGCCGCTGCGTGAGGCAGAAGCCCCAGTTGGCGTGGTAGTAGGAGGTGCGGTAGGGAATCAGATCGGGCTGCTCGGGCAGGGCGTAGAGGTGCGGGCGCAGCTCGTCCAGCGTCAGCCAGCTGTGCACCGGCTGGCTGTAGCCGAGCACGTGCAGGTTGTGGGCGTGCCAGTCGATAACCCGCTCGCCCTCGGCCGTGGCCACGTACGCGTCGCGGATGCGCCACTCGGCGGGCACGGTCCAGTCGAGCACCGCAGTGCCGCTGGGCACTTCGTGGACGACGAGGCCAGGCAGCAGGCGCTCCTGCAGCAGGCGCAGCGTCTGGCGCACACCGTCGCCGGTCAGGCTGCGCGGCAGGGGGTACAGCTCCCGCAGCAGCGCGTGCAGGGCCTCGCCCCGCTCCGACGCGGTGGCCGAGGCCAGCGCCGGCTCAGCAAACGGGGGCGGTGCGGGCGCGGCTTGCATGGCCTTCACTGAAGATGTGCAGGCTCGGAATGGCCGTCACGAATTGCCCGCCCCAGGTGCGGATGTAGCTCAGGTTATCGGCCACTTCGGCGCTGATGTTCCAGGGCAGAATGACCACGAAATCAGGTTTTTCCTCGCGAATGGCCTCCGGCGACAATACCGGAATGTGGCTGCCGGGCAGGTACTTGCCCTGCTTGTAGGGCGAGGCGTCGACCACGATGGGCATCAGGTCGGTGCCCTGAATGCCGCAGTAGTTGAGCAGGGTGTTGCCCTTGGCGGCGGCGCCGTAGCCGACGACCTTTTTGCCCGCGCGGCGCTGCTCCAGCAGGAACTCCAAGAACTCGGCCCGCACCGTGTCGAGGCGCGGCTGGAAATCCTGGTAGTACTCCAGCGTGAGCATGCCGGCGGCCCGCTCCCGGGCCAGCAGCTCGCGCACCGCGTCGGTTACGGGCTTGCTGCGGTCGGCCGAGTGCCGGGCGAAGACGCGCAACGACCCGCCGTGGGTGGGCAGCTCCTGCACGTCGAAGACGGTGAGGCCCTGGGCGGCGAAGACGCGGGCCACGGTGTTCAGCGAGAGGTAGCTGAAGTGCTCGTGGTAGATGGTATCGAACTGGCAGTCGTCGACCAGGTTCAGCAGGTGCGGAAATTCCAGGGTAGCCACGCCGCCGGGCTTGAGCACTAGCTGCATGCCGCCCACGAAGTCGTTCATGTCGGGCACGTGGGCCAGCACGTTATTGCAGATCAGCAGGTCGGCCTTCTGCCCGTCGGCGGCCAGCTCGCGGGCCAGGCGGGTGGTGAAGAAGTCGACCAGGGTGCGCACGCCGCGGCCGGCGGCAATGCGCGCGGTGTTGGCCGTGGGGTCGATGCCGAGCACCGGCACGCCGTGCTGGTGGAAGTACTGCAGCAGGTAGCCGTCGTTGCTGGCGGCTTCCATCACCAGGGAGTCTTCGGTGTAGCCGAAGCGCGCCATCATCATGTCCACGTAGCGGCGGGCATGGTCCAGCCAGGAGGTCGAGTACGAGGAGAAGTAGGTGTACTCCTCGCCGAAAATCTCGACGGCTTTTTTCACTTCCCCGATCTGCACCAGCCAGCAGTTGTCGCAGACGTAGGTTTTCAGCGGGTAGTGCTGTTCGGGTTCTTCCAGCTGCGTGGCGCTTAGCATGGAGTTGGACGGCGGGCAGTGGCCGAGGTCAGCAAACACGTGGGTCAGCTCGGTTCCGCAGTGACGGCAGTTCATGGCTCAGGTAACGTTAAAAGGCGGAGAGGTCAGAAGGAAAGCAACCGCGAATGAGGAGCGGCCAGTGGGAGTGTTTCAGGCAGGTTATCAGACTTATAAAAGCACCTTGCGGGTGTAAAAGGCTTCGGCGTATCGGCCCGAACAGGCGGCCTGCATGCCCCGCAGCCGGGGCAGGGCCCGAAACGTTTCGGCGTCAAACCAGTGCTTGCCGGCCTGCGAGGGGAAGTGCCGGAGCAGCAGCTCCACTTTGCGGTCGAGCACCGCGGCGGGCAGCTCCACGAAGCAGCCGGGGTTGCCCAGGTCGCCGTCGTACTTCGGAATCTCGTATTCGAGCACCAAGTGGCTGCGAAACGTATTCCAGGTCAGCTCCGAGAGCAGGCGGTGGTCCTGGTGCAGGTCGTGGCGGTAGTGGGTCAGGATCAGGTCGGGGTTGAAGGCTTTGAGCTGCTCGAAAATGGCTTTGACCTCGGGCACCAGCTGGGGCAGCAGCCCGTCGGTGAAGGCCAGGATGCGGATGTCGCGCGGCAGGCTGGCCGGGGCGTCGGCCAGGAAGGCCTCGGCGCTGGCCCGGGCCTCGCGGGCCCGCTCGGGCGTGCTGCTGAACACCACCCAGGTCACGGCCGCCACCTGTTTGTCGGCCAGCAGCCGCAGCAGCGTGCCCCCGGCCCCAATCTCGATGTCGTCGGCGTGGGCTCCGAGGCAGAGCACGCGCAGGCCGGCGGCTCCGGCGGGCGGCACGGGCAGCAGCCGGATCATGCCGCCAGCTGCGGGGTTTTCGGGACGACTTTGCGCATTGCCTCCCTGGCCTCCGGCTGCCGCCACACTTCCCAGGGCGCCGGTCCGTTTGCGTGTAGCTCGTCGAGCGTTTGCTTGTCCTTGAAGGTGTCCATGGCGGCCCAGAAGCCCCGGTGCCGGTGGGCCAGCAGGCGGTCCTTGGCAATCAGCCGCTGAAACGGCTGCTCCACCAGCTCCTCGCCGGGCCGCATGTAATCGAAGATTTCGGAGCGCAGCACGAAGTAGCCCGCGTTGATCCACAGCCCCGACTGGGCAATGGGGCTGATGTAGTCCACCCGCGAGTCCTCGCCCAGCGACACCACGTGGAAGCTTTGCGTGGGCTGGTAGGCCATGAAGCTGGCCACGGCGTTGGAGCGCGTCAGCTCGGCCACCGTCTCGTTCACGTTCACGTCGGAGAGGCCGTCGGCGTAGTTGGCCAGAAACATGTCCTCCCCTTCCAGCAGATGGCGCACGGCCAGCAGGCGCTGCCCGATGGAGGCCGTCAGCCCGGTATCCACGAAGGTGATGTTCCAGTCGTCGATGTCGGTTGTGAGGGGTTTCACGTCCTTGCCGCCATTCGAAAACACGAAGTCATTGGAGAGGCACTCGTTGTAGTTCATGAAGTACTGCTTGATGCTGTCGGCCTTGTAGCCCAGGCAGAGGATGAAATCGGTGTGGCCGAAGTGAGCGTAATAGCGCATGATGTGCCAGAGGATGGGCCGGTAGCCCAGGGGCACCATGGGCTTGGGGGTCGATTCGGAGTATTCGCGCAGGCGCATTCCAAAACCGCCGCAAAACAGCACGACTTTCATAGCGAGGAGGGTTGTTAGGGGGAGGGAGACTACATGTCAGGAGGCAGACAATAGCTCAGCGCGCGGCATTCGGAGCAATAAGTGGGGTCAATCCAGGACGGTTACTTTGGGTATGGGCACCACGAAGCGGCCGCCCCAGTCGTGGATGTCGGCCATTTGCTGCCGGATTTCGGTGCTCAGGTTCCAGGGCAGGATGAGCACGAAATCGGGCCGCGTCTGGCGGATGCGCTCGGGCGGGTAAATCGGGATGCGCGTGCCGGGCAGGTACAGCCCGTGCTTGTGGGGGTTGGCGTCGACGGTGTAGTCGAGGAAATCGGTGCGGATGCCGCAGTAGTTGAGCAGGGTGTTGCCCTTGCCGGGCGCGCCATAGCCCACCACCGTTTGGCCCGCGTTTTTGGCCTCGATGAGAAACTGCAGCAGCTCGCGCTTGGCCTGCTTCACCGTTTCGGCAAAACCGGTGTAGAAGGCCTCGGTGCACACGCCGGCCTCGATTTCGCGGCGGCGCAGTTCCCCTACCCGCTCGCCCACCGGCTGGCTGGCGTCGGCCGCGTGGCGGGCGAAGATGCGCAGCGACCCACCGTGGGTGGGCAGCTCCTGTACGTCGAAGACGGTGAGGCCGTGGTGGGCGAAAATGCGCTCCACAGTGTAGAGCGAGAGGTAGCTGAAGTGCTCGTGGTAGATGGTGTCGAACTGCCGGCCCTCGATCAGGCGCAGCAGGTGCGGAAACTCCATGGTGATGACGCCGCCAGCCTTGAGCAGGATCGGCAGCCCGCCCACGAAGTCGTTGATGTCGGGCACGTGGGCCAGCACGTTGTTGCCGATCAGCAGGTCGGCCTGGCCGTGGCTGAGGGCCACCTGGCGCGCCGTTTTGCGCCCGAAGAACTTGCTGATGGTTTCGATGCCCCGGGCCCGGGCCGCGTCGGCCACATTGCCGGCCGGCTCGATGCCGAGCACCGGCACGCCCTTTTCCAGGAAGTACTGCAGCAGGTAGCCGTCGTTGCTGGCCACCTCCACCACCCGCTGCGCCGGCCCGATACCAAAGCGCGCTGTCACCTCGTCGGTGTAGCGGCGGGCGTGCTGCAGCCAGGAGGTCGAGAACGAGGAGAAGTACGGGTACTCGTCGCGGAAAATGTCTTCGGGCCGCACGAAGTCGCCCACCTGCACCAGCCAGCACTGCCCGCAGACGCGGGCGTGCAGCGGGTACACCGGCTCGGCGCGGTTGAAGTGCTCGGGCCGCACCAGGTCTTCGCACAGCGGCGAGGTACCCAGGTCGACGAAGGTGGTGCGCAGCGTGGCCCCGCAGAAGCGGCAGCCGGGCTCGGCCGCCGCGGGCACCGGGCTGCTCGTCAGCAGACGGCGGGCCTTGCCCAGGAGCAGCGGACGGGCCGGGGCAGCGGAAGCAGACGGGAGCGAGACGGACATGGCAGGCGCTGGTTGCGGAGGAGGATCGGACGACCCGTTGGCTTAGGAGGAATGGTGCACCAACTGCTGGAAATCGGGGTGCCGCCGGTCTTTTTCAGAAATCAGGGTGGGCACGGCGGGCCACTCAATACCGATGGCCGGGTCGTTCCAGCGCAGGCCGCGCTCGTAGCCCGGCGCATACTTGGCCGACACCTGGTAGCACACGTCGGTATGGTCCTGCAGCGTGATGAAGCCGTGGGCGAAGCAGGCCGGCACGAACAACATGCGGAAGGAGTCGGCCGTCAGCTCCACGCCCAGCCACTGGCCGTAGGTGGGCGACTCCTCGCGCAGGTCCACGATGACGTCGTAGATGGCGCCGCGGGTGCAGCGCACCAGCTTGGTTTCGCCGTAGGGCTCCAGCTGGTAGTGCATGCCGCGCAGCGTGCCGCGCCGGGGGTTCGAGGAGAGGTTGGCCTGCACCGGCGGCATGAGGATGCCGTGGGCGGCAAACTCGTCTTCGCACCAGGAGCGGGCAAAGAAGCCCCGCTCGTCGGACATGCGGTCCACGTCGATGATGAAGGCGCCGGCGAGTTCGGTTTCGGTGAAAATCATAGCGGTGGAAGTAGTGAGATGGTGAATTGGTGAAATGGTGAGTTTCGTTCTGAAGGAGCGGCCGGTAAGAACGGTGCGAAACAGTGCCGCGTGGGCATCAACTCACCATTTCACCATCTCACCAGTTCACCGCTTAGGCCACCAGCTCCGGGTCGGCGGTGATGAGCGGACGGACCACGGCCACGGGGCTGCGCTGCCACTCCAGCTGGTCGTTGAGGCGGCCGGCTTCGCGCAGGGCCGTGAGCACCCGCAGGCGCATGAGCTGGGAGGCGCGGAACTCGGCGTCGTGGAAGCCCATGTCCAGCAGCTGGTCGCGCAGCTCGGCAATGGTATCGGTCAGGCTGCGCTGGGGCTGGTGGAAAGGCGCCAGGCGGCGGAATAAGCTGAAATCGACGCGGTAGGAGCGTTTGTCGGGCGGGGCTTCGTGGTTGAGCGTCACCTCGGTACCGGGCACGCCGGCGGCCACGGCGGCGGCCAGCTCGTGCACCTGGTAGTTCCAGCTGTCGGCGCCCACGTTCACGGCCAGGAAGGCGCCGCCGTTGGCCGCCGGCCGCTCCACGGCCCACTCGATGGCCCGGGCCATGTCCTGCACGTGAATGAGCGGGCGCCAGGGCGTGCCGTCGCTGAGAATGTTGATGCGCCCGGTGGCCACGGCCCCCGCCACGAAGTCGTTGACGACCAGATCCAGCCGCAGCCGCTCGCTCCAGCCGCAGGCCGTGGCGAAGCGCAGGCAGGTCACGCGGAAGTGCTCGTCGGCCAGCGGGGCCAGGTCCTGCTCGCTAAGCACTTTGCTGCGGGCGTAGGCCGTGAGCGGGTTCAGCACGGCCGATTCGGTGCGCGGGGCGTCGGCACCGGCGCCGTACATGCTGCACGAGGAGGCAAAGACGAAGCTGCGCACGCCCGCGGCCTTGGCCTGGCGGGCCAGCTCGATGCCGGCACGGTGGTTTACGGCCAGGGTCACTTCCTCGAAGGCGTGGCTCATCGGGTCGTTGCTGATGGCGGCCAGGTTCACCACCACCTCGACGCCCGTCAGCAGATCCTGCGGCAGGTGGCGCAGGTCGCCGAACACCTGGCGGTCCAGGCGGATTTCGGGCAGGCAGTCGGCCCCGGTGAGGCAGTGGGCAAAGAAGCCCAGGTCGTAACCAATCAGCTCGGCACCGGGAAAAGCCTGGCGCAGACGCCGCACGACGCCCGGTCCCACATAGCCCATGTTGCCAGTAATCAGGATGCGTTTCATGTGGTGGAGAAAGAAGTGAGATAGTGGAATGGTGAGATGGTGAGTTTGATGTTTGGGAGGCGCGAACCGCGCATGGTGCGCAGGCAGAACGACACTCACCAATTCACCATCTCACCAGTTCACCGCTAGTCTATGGGCAGTACCGTGGGCCCGGCCACGCGCTGCCCCTTCGGAGCCTGCACCGGCGAGGTCAGAATTTCGGCCAGCACGGGGTCTTCGTGGGCGGATTCGGGCTGGTCGCTCCACACTTTCCAGCGGGCTTTGCCGCTCTGCCACAGCTCCTCCAGCAGGTTTCGGTCGCGCAGCGTGTCCATGGGCTGCCAGAAGCCCTGGTGGCGGTAGGCGGCCAGCTGCCCGGCACTGGCCAGGCGCTCCAGCGGTGCTTTTTCCCAGATGGTATTGTCGCCGTCGAGGTAATCGAACACGCCGGGCTCCAGCACGAAGAAGCCCCCGTTGATCCAGGGCGTTTCGCCACCCTCGGGCTTTTCGGTGAAGGAATTGACGGCGCCGGAGCCTTCCGCGAGGTTGAATACGCCGAAGCGGCCCGGCTGGCGCACGGCCGTGAGCGTGGCCAGTACGCCCTGCTGCCGGTGGTAGCGGATGGCTTCGCGGATGTTCACGTCGCCCACCCCGTCGCCGTAGGTCAGGCAGAAGGTTTCGTCGCCCACGTATTCCCGCACGCGGCGCAGGCGGCCGCCGGTCATGGTTTCCTGCCCGGTGTCCACCAGCGTCACCGTCCAGGGCTCGGCGTGGTGGCGGTGCACCTGCATTTCGTTGCGGTCCATGCGGAACGTCACGTCGGCACTGTGCAGGAAGTAATCGGCGAAGTACTGCTTGATCAGGTGGCCCTTGTAGCCGCAGCACACCACGAAGTCGCGGATGCCGTGGTGGGCGTAGATCTTCATGATGTGCCACAGAATGGGCTTGCCGCCCACTTCGACCATGGGCTTGGGTCGGATGCCGCTTTCTTCGCTGATGCGGGTGCCGTAGCCCCCGGCGAGTAGAACTGCTTTCATCGCGCAGAATGAAATAAAGGTGGAGAAAAGCCGAAGCGGTGAGAAAACCTTATCCACTCAGGGAGCAATGCTTTTAGTACCGCTATCATTATAACTAAAGGTATTTTTAATTATAATTTATCAACAATTAATAAGCCTAAATATTTTCAAAAGTATAATTACAATTCAAATAGTTATAAAACTATCACCAAGTGGCTGGCTCAGATTCCTTGCGCCCGACTTGGGCCGCCGCATGGCGCAGCATCAGCCACACGAAGCGCGAATTGGTGACGAGGTAGCGCCGCCACAGCCGCCGGGGCTCCAGCCACAGCCGGTAGGCCCATTCCAGCCACAGGCGGCGGGCCCAGGCGGGCAGGCGCTTTTCCAGGCCGGCGTAGGTCATGAAGGCCTGGCCCACGCCCAGCATACAGGCGCGCACGCGGCCCTGGTGGGCGGCCATCCACTGCTCCTGCCGCGGGCAGCCCAGGGCCACAAACAGCAGATCGGGGTCGGCGGCGTTGATGCGGGCCACGTCTTCGGCGTCTTCCTCGGGCGTGAGCGGCCGGAAGGGCGGGGCGTGCAGGCCGGCCAGGCGCAGCTCGGGCAGCTCCTGCCGGATGCGGGCTTCGATGGCGCCCAGCACTTCGGGCGTGGTACCGTAGAAATACACCGACTGCCCGCGCCGCGCGGCCTCGGCCAGCAGCAGGGGCAGCGCATCCATGCCGGCCACGCGGGGCTGAGCGGGGCCGCCAAACCAGCGCACCGCCGCCGCCACCGGGCTGCCGTCGGGCGCTACCAGGGCGGCGCGGTTGACCACCTGCCCAAACGCGGGCTGGCGGTGGGCTTCCACCACCATGTGCACGTTGGCAAAACAGACGTACGAAGAGGAGCGGGCCGCCCCCAGCCGCAGCACGGCATCCACGAATGCCGGGGCCGGGCCGGTCGAAATCCAGGACGAGAGAACGGGGTAGCGCGGTAGCACGGCTCGGATAGGAAGTGAGGCGAGAAAACGGAGCGGCCGGGGACCAACGTCCTGACGTCACTACACTCGGAAGCGCAATCAGCCAGAACGTTGGTACCCCGGTCCACCTCCGGGGTTTCGGATGCGGTGTCTGAGTAGGTTTAGCGACTTCGTGAGGACGGATTGCTCGCGCCGGCTGCGTTGGCAGAAGGCTGTTTCACGAAGTCGCTAAATCACTACTTCACCGCTTAGTAGGCATTCTTTTCGCCGCGGACCATGTTCCACACGGTCTGGCCGATGATTTTCATGTCGAGCCCGAACGACCAGTTTTCCATGTATTTCAGGTCGTACTCCACGCGTTTTTCCATGGTGCCGGCCTCGCGGGTTTCGCCGCGGTAGCCGTTGACCTGGGCGTAGCCGGTGATGCCGGGCGGCACGGCGTGGCGCATCTGGTACTGGCTGATGTGCTTGGAGTACTCTTCCAGCTGCGAAATCATGTTGGGCCGCGGCCCCACCACCGACATATGGCCCAGCAGCACGTTGAAGAACTGGGGCAGCTCGTCGAGGTTGTATTTGCGCAGGTAAGTGCCCACACGGGTGATGCGCACGTCGTTTTTGGTAGCCTGCAGCTCGGCGCGGCCGTGGTCGGTGCGCATGGTGCGCAGCTTGAAGCAGGGGAACAGCTGGTTGCGCTTGCCCGGCCGCATCTGCTTGAAGAACACCGGCCCGGGCGAATCCAGCTTGATAATCAGGGCCAGGATGGGCAGCAGGATGGGGAAAACCGTGAGGATGACCGTCAGCGAGAAGCCGATATCGAACACCCGCTTAAGCACCTGGTTGGTGCGGATGCCCAGCGGCGCGTGCCGGATGGTAAGGATGGGCAGGTGGTCGTAGAAGTACACGTTCACGTCCTTGCGCACGGTGCCGCTGAAATCGGGCACGATGCGGAACGAGAGGAAGTGCTGGTCGGCAAACTGCGAGAAGTCCTCGATCAGGTCGCGGCGGTCCAGGGGCAGCGAGAAGTAGATTTCGTCGACCTGGCTGCGCTGGCAGTATTCCTTGAGGTCGGCCAGCCGGCCGCGCACCAGGGGGCGCAGGCCGCCGGGAATGGGCTCGTCGGCGAAGAAACCGGCGAATTCGTTGCCGTCGGGGTCGTGCGAGGCCAGGAAGCGGTACAGGCTCTGCCCGCTCTCCCCCACCCCCACGATGACGTAGCGGCTAATGGGCCGGGAGAGGTACTGCATGTACTTGCGGTAGCCGAAGGTGAGCAGGAAGCGCCCCGTCACGATGGCAACTACCGAAAGGCTGTAGACCGAGAGCAGGTAGCGCGCGGGCACCCAATATTGACCGAGCAACACGGCTCCCACCAGCAGCAGCACGGCGTGCAGCAGGAAGGTGCGTACCAGGTACAGCAGCTTCTCGGGGTAGGTGATGAGCTTGTCGACGCGGTAGATATTGGCGTAGTGGCCCGAGAGAATCCACCACAGCAGCGCGAATACGGCGAACAAGGCCGGGTACAACCCATCGAATGACCAATAACCGGCGGCAATGTAGCCGGCAACGCGGAAGGCGCCCAAGATGAGCAGCACATCCACAATGGGCAGCACGATGCGGGAGGCATCGGAATAGTGGCGGTAGCGTTCCATGGTCTGGCGGAGAGGGAGCTACGAGGACTGGACTCTGTCAGCAGCTTGCAGGCGGCTGACTTTCGATAACCAAGGACGGCAATATTTATGCTTTAAACAATATTAATTTATACTTAAATTATAAATAGTCATACTACCATCGGCATTGTTCAACAAACAGGCTGATTATTGGCCAAAAGGGCCGGCTTTTGGTGCTTTTCAGGTTCGCGGGGCGCTTCCGGCTGAATCTTTTCTGCTGGCTCACAACGCAAACCGCCGCTCCAATCCGAGGATTAAAGCGGCGGTTGAGCAGTTTGCCGGGCTGTATGAGTAGGCAGGCGGCTGAACTTGCCTGTTTTTACCTCAGGAGGAAGCCAACCGAACCAGAATCAGACGGTGGACAGGCACGTAAATCAAGAATGTCATGCTGAGCTTGTCGAAGTATCTCTACCGCTTCGTTGAATAGTATTTGACGAAGCGGTAGAGATGCTTCGACAAGCGGACGCCAGATGAAGCATGACGTTCTAATACCTTCTGGCGCAGCTTAGTTGGCCGAAGCCGAGCCGGAATCGGTCAGGGTCACCTTCTTCATCTGGTCGCCTACGCGGATTTCGAACTCGCCGGCTTCCAGCACTTTCTCCCCGTCGCGGCCGGTGTAGCCGAGTTCCTGGGCGGGCAGGGTGAAGGTCACGGTTTTGGTTTCGCCGGGTTTGAGGCTCACCTTATCGAAGCGGCGCAGGCGGCGCACGTCGGGGGCCACGTTGGCGGCTACCAGGTCGGAGCTGTAGAGATGCACGGCTTCCTGGCCTTCGCGCTGGCCGGTGTTGGTCACCTGCACTTTCACCGTCAGCTGCCCGTCCTTGGTCAGGCTGCTGCGGTCCAGCTCCAGGTTGGCGTACTTAAAGGTAGTGTAGCTCAGGCCGTGGCCGAATTCCCACTGCGGGTTGTAGTCGGCTTCGTAGTTGTACACGCCGTCGCCCTTCTTCTGCTCCTCGGCGTACTTGTGGATGTAGCTGACCAGGGCGTTGGGGTAGCGCGGGTAGGTGTAGGGCAGCTTGCCGGAGGGATTCACGTCGCCGAAAAGGATGTCGGCCAGCGCGTCGCCGCCGTGGTTGCCGGGCAAATAGGTCTGCACGATGGCGGGCATGTCGCGCTCAAAGGCCGAAATGACGCGCGGGCGGCCTTCGTTGAGCACCAGCACCACGGGCTTGCCGGTGGCCGCGAGGCGCCGGGCCAGCTCGATCTGCAGGGGCGAAATGGTCATGTCGTTCAGGTCGCCGGGCTTTTCGGCGTAGCTGTTTTCGCCCAGGCAGAGGATGACGGCGTCGACGTCCCTGGCGGCGGCCACAGCCTCGTCCATTTTATCGACCGATTCGTCGTAGTACTTGCCGTCCTGCTTGGGGTTGTAGCTCACGCCGGGCACGTAGCGCACGTTCTGGGCGCCGATTTCCTTTTGCACGGACTCCAGAATGGTGTTGTACCTGGCGGCGAAGTCTTCCACCTTTTCGCCCTGCCAGGAGTAGGTCCAGGCGCCGTTGAGGGCGCGCATGGAGTTGGCGTTGGGGCCGGTCACGAGCACCTTGCTGGTTTTCTTCAGCGGCAGCAGCCCATTCTGGTTCTTGAGTAGCGTAATGGCCTCGGCGGCCATGTCGTAAGCGGCTTTTTCGTGCTCGGCGCTGGCGAATTTGGGGTAGTCCTTGGCGTGGGTGACGGGCTGCTCGAACAGGCCCAGCTGCATTTTCAGCCGCAGAATGCGCCGCACGGCGTCGTCCACGCGGGCCTGCTTCACCTTGCCCTCCCGCACGTTGGCCGCCAGGTTGTCGCAGAACTCCTCGTACTGGTAGGCCAGCATGCCCATGTCAATGCCCGAGTTGATGGCCAGGGCAATGGCCTCCTTCACGTTCGCCACGACGTGGTCCCGCTTATACAGGTTGTCGATGTCGCCCCAGTCCGTCACGATCAGGCCCTGGAAGCCCAGCCGCTCGCGCAGCAGCTTGGTGAGCATGTCGTAGTTGGCGTGCATGGGCACCCCGTTGATCAGGCCCGAGTTGATCATGATGGTGTGGGCCCCGGCGTCGATGGCGGCTTTGAAGGACGGCAGGTGGTACTCGTAGAGCGACTCCAGCGGGATATAGGCGTTGGTGCGGTCCTTGCCCGACTGCGGCACCTGGTAGCCCATGAAGTGCTTGATGCTGGCAGCCACGTGCGTGGGGGCACCCACATTGTTTTGCTCGCCCTCGTAGCCCTTCACCACCTCGCGGCCCATTTCCGAAGCCAGGTAGGGGTCTTCGCCGTAGGTTTCCCACTGCCGGGGCGAGCGGGGGTCGGAGCCCAGGTCGAGCACCGGCGAAAAGGCCCAGGGAATGGCGCTGGCGCGGGTTTCGTAGGCCGTTATTTCGGCCCCGCGGCGCACCAGCTGGCGGTTGCGGGCGGCGGCCTGGGCTATCTGCTGCGGAAACATGGTGGCCCCGGCCGTGTACGTCTCGCCGTGCACCGCGTCGATGCCGTAGAGCACCGGGATTTTCAGGCGGGTCTCCTTGGTGGCCACGTCCTGAATCTGCTGGATGATGCCCTCCCACACCTGCGGGGTGCGGGCGCGGTTGTTGGCCGCGTTCAGGATGGAGCCCAGCTTGTACTTCGCCACCGCGTCGCGCAGCTTGGCCGGGTCCACGGCGAAGGGCTCGGCACTGCTGAAGCGGTTGGTGCCCACGCCGATGACGTCGAGCGTGACCTGGGCCATCTGCCCCACTTTTTCTTCCAGCGTCATCTGTGCCAGCAGGGCTTCCACGCGGCGCTCAATATCGGCGGCAGAAGGAGCAGCGGACGCAGCAGCCTGGCCGGCCTTGCTGGTTTTGGTCTTGACTTTTACTTTCTGCTGCTGGGCCTGGGCGCTGAGCGCGAGGCCGCCGGACAGCAGCGTGAGCAGGGCAATTCGGGAAAGATGCATCGCCGGGTAATCAGGGAAGTGAACAGTTCAGAGGAATGGGCAGCAGGCACTTGGTAGTCAGACACTCGCTTCTAAGCGCCTTGCTTAAAACTGACTACCGGGTACCGACTACCCCGTGGCGGCTTCGGCCGGCAGCAGGGTGCGCAGGCGCTGCCAGGCTTTGGCCACGGTGGCCGGGCTGATGGAGTGCGTGCAGCCCTGCTCCACCAGGTAGGCGGCGAGGCGGCGCAGCGGCCAGTGGCTGGCTTCGTCGGCCTCGGGACCGGTGATGAGTGCGGCCAGGGCTTGTTCCACGGCCGGGGTCAGCTTGGTGGGGGCGCCGCCCTGGGGCGGGGCGTTGAGGTAAGCCTCCAGGCCTTGCAGGCGGTAGAGGCGGCGCAGGGCGTACACCCGGCCCACCGTCATGCCCAGCTGCCGGGCGGTGTCGGCCACGGGGCGGGCGGCGTCCCAGTCGAGCAGGGTGGCGGCGCGGTTGCGCTGGCGCGGGTCCAGCGCGGGCTGGGCCAGGCAGTGGCTGACGGCCGCCCGCTGGGCGGCCGTCAGCCGGAGCAAGTCGCGGTGGCGGCCCATGCCTCAGACGCTTTGGATGGGTACGGCCACCGGCTCGGGGGCCGGGCGGTAGCCCCGCAGGCCGTACCAGGCAATGTAGAGGTAGCAGACGACCGGCAGCAGGAAGGCCAGGCGCAGGGCGTGCACTCCTCCCCCACCCAGGGCGCTGTCGGCCACCAGCCCGAACAGCGGCGGCACCACCGCCCCGCCCACGATGGCGGCCGAAAGCAGGCCCGAGGCGTCTTCGGTGTGGCGGCCGAGGCCGGCCACGGCCAGGGTGAAGATGACCGGGAACATAATAGAGTTCATCAGCCCCACCAGCAGTAGGCTCCACATGGCCACCGCGCCGGTGGTATTGATGGAAATCAGCACCAGCAGCACCGCGCCCGCGGCGTTGAGGGCCAGCACCCGGCCGGGCGCCACGGCGCGCAGCAGGAAGATGCCGATGAAGCGGCCGACCATGGCGGCGCCCCAGTAGTAGGCCACTTGGTAGCCGGCGGCCTGCGCGCTCAGGCCCATCACCTCGGGCTGGTTCAGGTAGCTCACGATGTGCGAGCCAATGGCCACTTCGGCCCCGACGTAGGTGAAGATGCCCACCAGCCCGAACAGCAGGTGGCCGTAGTGCCAAGCGCGGCGCGTGTCTCCGGCCACAGCCGGGGCGTGCTCGATGCGGGGCAGCTTCAGCACCAGCAGCAGCAGGCTGATGACCACCAGCACGGCCGCAATACCCAGGTAGAGGTACTGCACCGACGTCACGTCGAGGGCCGCGGCCTGGGCGGGCGTGAGCTGCTTGAGGTCGGGCAGGTGCGAGAGAATAAGCCGGGCGCCCAATACCGGGGCCACGGTGGTAGCCAGCGAATTGAAGGCCTGGGTGAGCGAGAGGCGCGACGAGGCCGTTTCGGGCGGGCCGAGGATGGCCACGTAGGGGTTGCCGGCCACCTGCAGGGTGACGATGCCCGTGGCCAGCACGAACAGCGCCCCCAGGAACAGCCCGAAGGTGCGGCTTTCGGCGGCCGGGAAGAAGAGCACCGCCCCGAGTGCCGCCACCAGGAAGCCGACCAGCATACCGCCCTTGTAGCCCACGCGCTGCACCAGCCGGCCGGCTGGCACGCCCATCACCAGGTAAGCCCCGAAAAAGCAGGAATTCACCAGGTTGACTTCGGCGTAGCTGAGCGTGAACAGCCCTTTCAGGTAGGGAATCAGGATGTCGTTCAGGCAGGTGATGAACCCCATCATGAAGAACAGCACCGTCAAAGAGGCCAGGGCCGGGGCGTAGTTGGCTTGGGGCGTGCCGGGCGGCGCGGCGGCCGGCGGCGCGGCGGCGGATACAACGGGAGCAGCCATAGGAAATGCTGGGTAATCGGTGGAAAAAAGCCAGCCGAGGTCCGCTTGCCGGTAAGGCGGCGTGCGGGGAGGTGGTTGGCGCAATGGAGGGGCCGGGTCAGTCGGGCTCAAAGCCGGGGCATTACGCGGCGTCGGCCTGCGCGGCGGCTTCGCCGGAACACGGCCGATGAAGTACCAGCCGGGCCCCTGCGGTGGGCTGGGTCAGCCGCAGCGGTGGCGCGTCGCGCAGAAAGGACCTAGCGGCGCGGAGCCTTAGGAGCGGCCACTGGCACGAGCGTGCCGAAAATGCCCGCGTCGATCCAGCCCCGGTTTTTGTCCTCGCCGGTCACCACTTCGCTGCCGAAGAAGTTTTCCCGCTCGGGGCTGTGGTCGTTGTCGCAGTAGGCCAGGGCGAAGCCGATGGGCTGCCCGGCCCGGATGGTCAGCGGCCGGTTGGCCGCCGGGTTCTGGTCGTCGTAGGTGTCGGCGTACAGGGCTACTGAGGTTTCCCAGGTAGTCACCTTCCCCTGCTGGCGGTGCTTGCTCTGCACGTGCGCGTCGAAGAGGTGGCCTTTCTGGTCGCGGCCCATGTCCACCACGTGGCCGTCGAGGGCCACGTGGTAGGCCCAGGCGTTGTAGTTGTACTGATGGTCGCCCCGGGAGCGGTCCGGGTCGACGAAGATTTCCAGGCAGTCGTCGTCCCACCACTTGTCCAGCGGGTCGGGGTGAATGTCGATGAGCCGGTCATCGGTGATTTCGGCCAGCACGTAGAGCCGCGCGGGCGTCCAGACGACCTTGTAGCGGCCCTGGAAGTCGGCGGCCGTGGCGGGCGGGCCCACCCAGCGCTGGTCGAGCGGACGCCACTCGGCGCGGGCCCAGCAGGCGTCGGTGGCGCGGCCGTCGAGCACGGGCGCGGTGGTGGCCTGCGGGGCCTGGTAAGGCTGCCCCGCGGGTGCGGCCCCGACAAACGCCCCTGTTCCCAGAATGGCCAGTCCCACAACCAGCACATTCCACATTCGTTTGCCGCGGGCCGCCCCAAAGGACAGGTATTGCTTGGTCATTAGTGCTTGGTGCTTGGTTGGTAGTGCCCGGTGAGGACTGCGGCGTGCTTCATTCGCATCGAAATCAGCACGCGCCAAGCCCTCTAAGCACTACGTACGACGCCCGAAACGCCCCTACTCCGGGTACTGATAAAAGTGCACGTAGTCGACGAGCATTTCCTTGGGGAAGGGCTCCGAAGTCGTCGGGTCGCCGCCAAAGTCGCCGCCCACGGCCACGTTCAGGATGGTGTAGAACGGGTTGTTGAAGGGATAGGGCGACACCGTGCCGGACGTGACGGAGTAGACTTCCGTGCCGTCGATAAACCAGCGCAGCTGATTCTCGCTGCGAATCAGGCTGAAGGTGTGGAAGGCCTCCGAAAAGTCGCCGCTGGCCAGGCGCCAGCTGGTGCCTTTCTGCTGGTGGGCGGTGGCGCTGGTGCCGTAGTGCACGGTCATCACGTTTTCGTTGGGCGTGTGGCCGCGCAGCTCCATGATGTCGATTTCGCCGCAGGCTGGCCAGCCCGTAGTGGCGTCGTCGATGCCCAGCATCCAGATGGCCGGCCAGATGCCCTGGCCCTTGGGTAGCTTGGCGCGCACGTCGAGGCGGCCGAAGCCGTAGTTCATCTTGCCCTTGGTGACGATGCGGGCCGAGGTGTACTGCCGGGCGCCGGACTGCTCGCGCCGGGCCACGATGTGCAGCTCGCCGTTGGTTACAAACAGATTATTGGGCGAGCTGGTGGTGGCCTGCTTTTCGTTGTTGTACCAGTTTTCGCTCACCTCATAGCTCCACTTCTGCTGGTTCAGCGCGCTGCCGTCGAAATCGTCGCTGTTGTCGGTAATCTTCCGGGAGTAGTCGGCAAAGGGCCGGGCGGCGGCGTTGGGCGCGGGCGCGGGCGGCACGGGCTTGGGCTTGGCGGGTTCTTCGGTGCAGCCCGCCAGGCTCAGCGCCAGCCCCAGGCCGGCGCTGGCCCGTAGCGTGCGGCACAGCAAATCAAAAACGGTAAGCATCAGGTAGCAAAGAAGGGTTCGGCAGCAAGAACGATTACTTCACGCGCATCTTCATGGTAAACACGATGCCGCCCGCGCCGGTGGGCTTGTTGCGCCCGGCCCGCAGTACCATCAACGAGTCGTTGATGGAAATGATGCGATACAGCAGGTCGGGCGCATCCGTCACGCCGATGAAGGCGCCCGGGCGGCTCAGTTCAAACTGCGCCACGCCCGCTCCGCCACTCACTGCCCCGAACGTGAAGTTCGACGTGCCCGAAAGCGGTGCTTGGCAGCCCACCCCGCCTGCCACGAAGGTTTCGGTTTTGGCGTTGTAGGTGTACACGTTGGCGGCCGAGAAGGTAAACTCGTCGTCGGCCTGGCAGGGCGGCAGGGCTCCGGCCGCGCCGCCGCCGTAGTAGCCGCCCGGGCTGGCGTCGTTTTCGCCTACGATAATGGCGGCAGCCTTCCGGTTGTCCAGTATCCAGGTGCGCGAGGTGGTGCCCGTTAGCTGCAGCTTAATGAGTTCCAGCGCCGAAAGCTGGGGCAGCAGCGTCACTTCGGTCTTGGTGCCGTCGGGGTTGGTGCCCTGCAGGCGCAGGATGGTGGCCGACGCCTCCACGATGTTGTAGGTTTTATTGACCACCGAGTCGGCCGTGCCGATGAAGGCGCCTTTGCCCTGCAGGATGATCTGGCCCAGCACGCTGCCGCTGCCGGTTTTGTAGACGAAGCCGGAATTGGCCGTGCGGGCCGGGCCGCAGGTGCCGCCGCTGTAGGTGCCGGCGCCCGCGTTGTAGCTGTAGGAGTAGGTGTTGGCGAAAGAAAACTCGTCGTCGGTCAGGCAGGCATCCAGCGGCGCGGCGGAGGACGAGAGGACCGTCCCGCTGGCCGACAGGCGCTTGATGGCGCCGGGCTGGTCGCTCAGGCGCCAGGAGGCCGAGCCGGTGCTGCCGCTGCACTTGGTCAGGGCGTTGAAGGTCGCGTCGCCGCAGAGCGAGGGAATGGTGACCGTCTGGACCGGCGACACGGCCGTGCCGCCGCGTCCGGCCGCGGTCAACTTCACCTGGTAGGCCCCGGCGCGGGTGTAGGTGTGCTTCACCACCTCGCCGGCCCGGTGGGTTTCCAGGGCCGAGCCGTCGCCGAAGTTCCACTGCTCCAGAAAGTCATCCTGGCTGCTGCTGGTAAACGTCACCTCCACCGGGTACTGCGCGGTGTTGAGCTGGGTGCTGAAGGCGGCGGTGGGCACGGGGCCCTCCAGGCCGTCGGGGTCGTCTTCCTGGCAGCTGCCCAGCAGCAGGCCCCCGAGCAGCAGCGCCATGCTGCCGGCCAGGGCCGGGCGGCGCAAAGAGAAAAGCGTATCGAAATGCATGGGAATGATGCGGTAAGGCGGTTAGTACCCGGTATTTTGGGTCAGCTTGGGGTTGATGTCGCGCTCCGACTGCGGGATGGGCAGCAGCGTGTTGAACTCCTGAATGTTTTTGCCGCGGGCCCGCATGGTCGAAACCAGCGTGTTGGTGCGCTTCAGGTCGTACCACCGGTCGTCCTCGAAGGCCAGCTCGTAGCGCCGCTCGCGCAGCACGGCCGCCTTGAAGTCGGGCGTGTTGGCGGGGGTCAGGTCGTGGGTGGTGTCGCCGAAGGCGCGGCGGCGCACGATGTTCAGGTTCTCGAAGCCCTCGGTGGTGGCACCCAGGGCCTCGGCCAGAATCAGGTGCATCTCGGCCAGGCGCAGCACCGGAATGTTCAGCTCCGAGTCGTGGCAGCAGTTGTTGGCGCGGCCCACAAACCACTTCTTCACGTTCAGGCCGTTGGGCGAGCCGGGCAGCGAGTTGGGCTGCGCGGTGCCGGCGGTGGTGCCGGCTGGGTAGGCGTCGCCGGGGCGCCAGATGGTGACGGCGCGGCGGGTGTCGCCGGTTTCGTAGCCCTGGGCAAACTCCAGCATCGGCACGTTGAAGCCGTAGCCGCTGTTGGGCGTCAGGCCCTGGCCGCGCGGGGCGAAGAACTCGTTGCCCTTGAAGCCCACGCCGTAGTCGTTCCAGGTGGTTACGCTCGACTTGAACTGCACCTCGAAAATGGATTCCTGCCCGTTTTCGGTGGCCACCTTGAAGTTGTTGCCGTAGTCCGACCAGAGCTGAAACTTGCCGGAGTTAATCACCTGGCGGGCGGCAGCGGCGGCTTCCGTCATCTTTCCGCGGGTCAGTTGCACCTTGGCCAGCAGGCCCACGGCCGACCACTTAGTGGCCCGGCCGGCGTCGTCGCCGGTGTACTTTTCGAAGGCGGCCAGGTTGGTGGCCGCGTCGTTCAGGTCCTTCACGATCTGGGTGTACACCTCTTCCTGCGGACTGCGGGCAATCAGCGCCTCGGCGGCCGATTTGGGCGGGGTTAGGATCAGCGGCACGTCGCCGTAGATGCGCACTAGGTGGAAGTAGTAGAGGGCCCGCAGAAACTGCGCCTCGCCCAGGCAACGCTTGCGGATGCTCTCCGTCATGCTGATGCCCGGTACGCGCTCCAGCACCAGGTTGGCCCGGCCGATGCCCAGGTAGCAGGCCGACCAGTGCTCGAAAATCAGCGGGTTGGTCGGGGCGATGGTGTAGTTGTCGAGCTGCACGTACTCGGCCCCGTCGCCGCCGCCGCCGCCGCCGGTTTCGGAGTTGTCGGCCATCACGTCGCCGAAGCCCCAGAGCGAGGCGTTGTAGAGGCCCTGCTGGGTGAGCACCCCGTAGGCCGCGTTGGTGGCCTGAATGGCGTCGGTTTCGGTTTTGTAGAAGCTGGCCTCCGTCAGGCGGTCGGTGGGCGCCTGGTCGAGGAATTTATCGCCGCAGCTGTTGAGCAGCAGGCTCGCAAGCAGCGCCGCGCCCAAAAAACGTTTGGTATGTAGCATGGGAATGAGAAGCTGGAAAGGGGAAGAGTGAAGCAGGCCGGACGGGCGCCGGCCCGCCGACTACTGCTAGAACCCGATGTTGACGCCGCCCAGGAAGGTACGGGCCTGCGGGTAAGTGCCGCGGTCCACGGCGTTGCCGCCCACCTCGGGGTCGAAGCCCGAGTACTTGGTCAGCGTCAGCAGGTTCTGGGACGATACGTACACTCGCACCTGCTGCCCGCCGATGGCGCCGACCCACTTTTTGGGCAGCGAGTAGCCCAGCGTGAGGGCCTTAATGCGCATGTAGGAGCCGTCTTCCACATAGTAGCTGCTCACCCGCTGGTTTTGGTTTGGGTTGCTGGTGGTGGCGCGGGGCACGCTGTTGCTGGTGCCCGGGCCGGTCCAGCGCCCGAGCACGCGGGTGGTGGAGTTGCCGTTGCCGTTCAGGCCGCCCTCGGTGTAGAAGCGGTTCAGGTTGTACACGTCGTTGCCCTGCGAGCCTTGCAGGAACACGTACAAATCGAAGCCCTTCCACGCCACGTTGTTGATCAGGCCGTAGGTGAAGTCCGGGTTGGGGTTGCCGATCTGCGTGCGGTCCAGGTCGTTGATGGTGCCGTCGCCGTTCACGTCTTTGAAGCGGATGTCGCCGGGGGCAGCGCCCGCCTGGGTGGCGTGGGCCTGTACGTCCTCCTCGGTCTGAAAGAGGCCGTCGGCCACGAAGCCGCGGAAGAAGCCGAAGGGGTGGCCCTTGTCGTAGCGCACCACGGCGCCGCTGCGGTACACCTGCCCGTCGTAGGGCAGGCCCGAGCCCAGCGAAGTCAGCTCGTTTTTGTAAGTCGAGAAGTTCAGCGTGGTCGTCCAGGTCAGCTCACCCTTGGCAATGTTGCGCGTGGTCAGAGCCAGGTCGATGCCGCGGTTGTAGGCCGAGGCGGCGTTGGTGGGCGGCGCTTCGTAGGTACCCGACACGCGCGAGGGCGGCACGCCCGCAATCAGGTTGGGCGACTTGCGGTTGTACACGTCGATGATGGCCTCCACGCGGTTGTCCCAGAAGCCCAGGTCCAGGCCCACGTTCAGCTGCTGGTTTTTCTCCCACTTCAGCAGGTCGTTGGGCAGCCGCGTGGGGGCCGCGCCCTGGTTCACCGTCTGGCCCTGTTCGCCGAAGGGGTAGATAATGTCGGTGTTGATGGTGGGCAGCGAGGCAAAGGCCCCGGCGTTGGCGGGGTTGCCCACCACGCCGTAGCCGGCGCGCAGCTTCAGGTTGCTGATCAGGCGGTTGTCCTGCAGGAAGCCCTCCTCCGAGAGGCGCCAGCCGGCCGACACGCCGGGGAAGAAGCCGAACCGCTCCCCGCTCTTGAAGGCCGACGAGCCGTCGTAGCGCACGATGGCGGCCAGCATGTACTTGCCGGCGTACTCGTAGTTGAAGCGGCCGAAGTACGAGGCCAGCGAGGTTTCGCTGCTGGTGCCGTTGTTGTAGCGCTTATCGTTGCGCGGGCCGGCGTCGAGTTCCTGCAAGTCGGGCCGAACATAGTCGCTGCGGCCGCCGCCCAGGTTGTAGAAGTTGAACTGCTGCCCCGACTGCCCCAGCAGGGCCGTCACCTGGTGCTTGCCGGCGAACAGGTGGTCGTAGGTCAGCGTATTCTCGATCAGGTAGCTCGGCGAGTACGCGGAATTGGCGTTGGCGGTGATGGTGGCGTACTTCGGAATGCTCGGAATGCCGGGCCGGAAGTAGCGGCTGTAATCGAAAATCATGTCCACGCCCACGTTGGTGCGGAAGCGCAGCCCTTTCACGGGCTCCAGTTCGGCATAGAGCGTGCTGAGCACCCGGTTGCGGGTGAATTTCTTTTTGTCCAGCAGGGCTTCGATGAGCGGATTGGGCTCGGTGAAGGCATCGGCCACCGGGTCGGGCATGTTCCAGGTGCCGTCGGGCTTGTAGGGCTCCACCGTGGGCGGCATCTGCAGGGCCAGCGTCACGATGCCGTTGAACTCGTCGGTGGTGTTTACCTGCCGGTCGCTCAGGTGCGTGAGCGAGAGGCTGTTGCCCATCCGAAACCACTTGTTCACGTCCAGGTCGCCGTTGGCGCGCAGCGTGAACCGCTCGAAGTTCGAGCCAACGATGGTGCCATCCTGTTTGTAGTAGCTACCCGCCACAGCGTAGCGGGCCTTGTCGCTGCCGCCGGTGGCCGTCAGGGAGTAGTTCTGAATGGCGGCCCGGCGGAAAATCTGGTCCTGCCAGTCGGTGCCTTCGCCCAAGGACTGCGGGTTCTGCAGCTTGGGCAGCAGGGCCGTGTTGCCCGCGATGCGCCCCTCGTTGTTGATGACGGCGTACTCCCGGGCGTTGAGCATGTCCAGCTTGCGCCACACCTGCTGCACGCCGCGGTAGGCATCCAGGTTGATGCTGGCTTTGCCCGCCTTGCCGCGCTTGGTGGTGATGATGACCACGCCGTTGGCGGCGCGCACCCCGTAAATCGAGGCCTGCGCAGCGTCCTTCAGCACGTCGATGCTCTCGATGTCGTTGGGGCTGATGGCGTTCAGTTGGTTTTCGTCGCCGGGGGGCAGCGGAAAGCCGTCCACCACGTACAGCGGCGCGTTGTAGCCGGCCGAGGTCACGCCGCGCACCCGCACCGAGGTACCACCCGCGCCACCCGGCGCGCCGGAGTTCTGCGTCACGGTCACGCCGGCGGCCCGGCCCTGCAGCGCCTGCGTGGGGTCCGAAATCGGCTGCTGCCGAATTTCCTGGCCCGATACCGAGGCTACCGCCCCCGTCACGCTGCTGCGTTGCTGGGTGCCGTAGCCCACCACCACCACTTCGCCCAGCGCCTGCAGATCTTCCTGCAGCTTCACGTCCAGGCCCGTCGTGGCGCCCGAAACGGGAATTTCCTGCTTCATAAAGCCCACCGCGCTGATGACCAGCGTGCTGCCTTCGGGCACGTTCAGCGAAAACTGGCCTTCGGCGTTGGTGCTGGTGCCCAGCGTGGTGCCTTTCACGATGACGGTGACGCCGGGCATCGGCGCCCCATCGGTCTGGGTCACGCGGCCCGACACGGGCACGTCGGCCACGGCAGGGCGGTGGCTGCGGGCGTCGCCGGGGCTGGCAGCAGCTAGCGCGGGGGCGGCCAGCGTCAGCAGGCCGCAGGCTGCCAGGGGTACCGCCCGCCGCAGTATGGAATGCGGGTAAAAGTGGTAGCTCATGTGTGTGGGAATGGATGTGATTGAGTGAGGTGTTTTTCGGCAAACCGATGCCGGGCCCGTGGGCTTCGGCAAGGCAAAGAGGCAGCCGGGCTCCGGGCCACGGCGGGCCGGAACGGGCAGTAAGTAGCAAAGGCGGGGAGCCCGCGAGAGGCCTGGGCTCAGGAAAGTGCGGCGGGCAGCTTCAGCTCTTTAATAGAAGCACGCACCAGGGGCGCCGAAGCGGCGCCCACGCAGGAGGCCGGGCGGGCGGCCATGGCCGCGGGCTGGACTGGGGTGCGTTGATCGAGCCAGCGAGTGAGGCAGGAGATTAATGGCGTATTAAGGTTGGTCAAATATAGCGGCGTTGTTTTTGAAAAATCAAGCGACAAAAATGCGCCTATAGCCTAAAAACAGCGTTTTTCGCTTACGTCGCACTTTCGTCTGTACGCTTAGAGCACCCTCTTTTCCGGTCGATTATGCGGCTACTGCAATCGTTTGCGCCATTCAGCCACTCCGGCCCTTACGGGTAAAAAACACAAAAAAAAGTGGGGGTTTAGCCCACTTTTTTTTCACTAGTTTTTGCTTTACTCGCCCACGTCTCCACTTTCCTTGCCAACACCGGCACGGAGGTTACTTCCTCCTCTCCTGTCTCGTCCGAATCAGCCGCCGTATCGTCGAGCAGCAGGTCGGTCCAGCTCTCGTCTTCGGCGGCGTCGGCGGCTTGGCGGCGCATGGCTTCCAGCACTTTCTGGCTGAAGCTCCAGCAGGTGGCGCGGCGCAGATCGAGCACGCGCGAGAGTTCCTGCGCGGGGTAGTTGCCCTTGTGCGTGTGCAGCAGGAACACCGCGTAGAAAGCCTTGACAATGGGAAACTTGCACTTCTGCAGCAAGGTGTACGCCGTGGCCGACTCCACGTAGCGGCAGCGGGTGCAGCGGCGGGAGTGCGGCTCGCGGCCTTCGCAGAAGTTGTCGTGGCCGCACTTGCGGCAGTGGTAGCCCTGGGCCCATTTCAGGTCGGCCAGGTAGCTCAGACAGGCATCCTTGTCGGGGTAGATCTGGCTGAACTCGCCAAAATCCACTTCCTGCGCCAGCACCCGGGCGGCCTGGGCCTTTTGCAGGTCGCGCTGCAGGTCACCGTTCAGCTTCTCGATGGCGGCCGACTGCAGGGCCAGCAGCCCGTTGGCCTGTAGCAGCTCGCGGTTCTGGGCGGCAATGGTTTCGCCCTGCTCGCGCAACTCCTCGGTGCGCTGGGCTACCAGGCCTTCTAGCTCGGTATTGAGTTGATCCTTAAGCTCATCGTTCTGCCGCAGCTGCTCCACCAGCTGCTCCTGCACCTCGTGCTTTTTGCGCAGCTGCTTCACCAGGCGCTGTTGCGCTCTAAGCGTCGCGTCTTGGATGCCCTTGATTTTCTCGCCCAGCGCGTAGGACAGAATCACCACTTCCAGCACGAAGGCGGCGTTCATGCTGTACACCGTGAAGGTGTTGGTGAAGGTGTCGATGCCGAGCTTGCGCAGGATGAGGAAGCCCACGCTGACTACCACCAGCGTGTGGGAAAGCAGGAAAAACCGCGCCGGCCGAAAGCCCCCGCGCCACACCCGCAGGGCAGCCACGAACAGCATCCCGTAGGGCAGCAGATACAGCCAGAAGCTCAGGTCCGACTGCCACCACAGCGCGTCGACCAGCAGGGCGGCGGCGCTGAGCAGCACCACGTTGCGCACCCAGGGGTCGTAGTGCGGCAGGCGCTGCGGGGCATCGAGGAAGTGGCGGGCGTAGTAGCTGAAGGTGAGCAGCAGCAGCGGCGCCGAGCTGATAATCACCAGCTGATTGAACCAGGGGTGGCCGGGCCAGAGGTACTGAAAGCCCAGGCCGTCTTCGGAGAGAAACACGAGGCTGCAGCTGAGCACGTAGAGTACGTAGCGCAGGTAGGTTTGCTCGTGGGTGAAGAAGTACAGGCACAGGTTGTACACCACCATGATGAGCAGGATGCCGTAGAAGCCGCCCAGCAGGCCATATTCCTGCTGAAAACGCTCTACCAGGCCCTGCTCGGTGCGCAGACGGGCCAGGAAGCTGGTCTTGGAGTTGGCCTGCAGGCGCAGGTAGTAGGTCTGCGTCTGGTCGGCGCGCAGGGGCAGGCGCAGCAGGAAGTTCTTGTAGCCGTAGGGCCGCGAGAAAAACGACCGGTCGGCGCCGGTGTGCACGGCGCTGGCGGGGTCGGCGGCATCGGGGAAGAACACGACGTCGCTCAGGTGCGAATCGTACAGCTCCAGGTACCAGTGCTGGGGCAGCGGACCGCGGGCCTGCACCGTCAGGCGCAGCCAGTAGGCCGCGCCGGTGTGCTGCATGTTGGTGGAAATGGTGGAGCCGGCCACGAAGCGGGCGGCATTCACGCCCAGCTGCACGTCGGTCAGCGTCATCTTGCCGCCGGGGTCTTCGAGCACGCTGTAGTTGGGCGGCAGAATCAGAACCTCCTCCTGCCGGGCGCTGACGGTCAGCGGCTTCTCAGGGCCCAGCGGCGCGGCGGTGCTGAAACCGCTGAGCAGCACCCCGACCAGCAGGGTGACGAGCCAGCGCAGCGGGCCAGAGCGGGCAAGGAACAAGAACGTGTTGGGAATGGGCAAGGTGGGGCGCATGGGAGTCTACAAGTTAGAGAAACTACCCGCAGCGCACGCAGTCGGCCGAATAAGCAAAGGGCCCCGCCCGCGCGGCGGGTAAACCGTAGAGTATTCGTAATTAACAACTTACCATACAACTCGAATTGATCAGTATACCGAAGACTGAAAGTAAGTACTAGCTCACTTACACGCCAATTATGACGGCTTGTGTTGGGTAGCCGAGCATCACCCGGCTGGACTCGCCCAAAGCACTACTGCCCGCCCTGGGTAGCAGCTTTGGCCTCGCTGAAGCGCAGCCAGCTGAGCACGGCGCCCGGCTGCTCCACCACGAGGCGCAGCATGTGCGTACCCGCCGGCAGCGCGACCGTACCGCCACTGATGGTCTGCCAGCCAGCCGCTTCCGTCGCAGCCGGTGCCACGGTGAAGCGGCCCACGACGGTATCGTTCAGCTTCAGCAGCAGCCGGGCCGGGGTGGCGCCGGCGTTGGTGGCACGCAGCTGCAGGGCGTAGGCGCCGGCTTTGGGCACCGTCACGGTGTAGCTGAGCCACTCGCCGGCCTCGGTGTGACCCACGCCGAAACCGTTGCCGCCCGCGTCCTGGATAGGCTGCACGTCGACGCCGTCGTTGCGGTAGGCGTTGCCGCTGTTGGTGGGCTTCAGCTCGCGGTAGTCGATGCGGGCGTTGTAGGTGTCGTGGTAGGCCAGGCCCTCGCGGCCCAGGTCGTAGTCGGCGGCCAAGAGGGTGCCGGGCAGCCGGTACGCGGCGAAGGGCTGACGAGCGTCGGCGGGCTGGGTGAGGGCGAAGAGGGCGTCGCGGTTCACCGCGCAGCTGGCAAACTGGGCGTTGCGCAGCAGGGCGGCCCGGCCGGCGGCCGTGAGGATGCTGCCGTAGGGCGACACCCGCAGCAGGCTACTGCCGGCGTCCACGCGCTTCAGGTTCCAGTGGCACCAGCCGATGTGTTGGGCATTCAGCTGCTGCACGGCGGCGGCAAACCACTCGTTGGAGTTTTCGCCCGTCTCCCCTACCCACACCGGCACCTGCCACCGGTCCCGGAACGCGGCCAGGTTCTTCACCAGGTTGATCTGGCTGGGGTTCGGGTCGCCGGCCGTGGCGTCGTTGGGGCACCAGTAGCGGTGGGCGTTGTAGACGAGGCCGGTTTTGTCCTGGCTTTTCAGCTTGTCCGGCGTCAGGTTGGTGTACTCGTTGCCGTAGCCGTTGCCTTCCAGCAGCAGCAGGTGCCGGTCCTGCTGGGCCCGCACCGCGTCGATGAGGCGGCTGTACAAAGCGTTCAGCTCTTGATTATCAGCCGAAAGTCCGTGCTCGGCGTTGAGGTTGTGCGGCTCGTTGATCAGGTCATACATGGCCACGCGTGCATCGTTTTTATACCGTTTGGCCAGCTGCTCCCAGAGGCGCACGGTCACGTCCTGGTAAATCAGGCGGCCCCGGGCGTCGCGGCGCTTCCAGAGGTCCAGGGGGCGGAAGTTGTCGTTGATGTTGGCGTCGGTGCCTTGGCCGCCGGGCGCCGCGTGCAGGTCGAAAACGACGTACATCTTATTCGCCGCGCACCAGTCGAGCACCTGGTCGAGGTGGCGGAAGCCGTCGAGCGTCTTCGGGTCGGCGGTGAACAGCTCGTTCGCGTCGTACCAGCGGCCGAGCGCCTGCACGTAGGCGTCCACGGCGGCGTCGCTATTGGGGTTCTGCAGGGCTTTGGTACGGGCGCGGCGCTGCTCTGCGGTCAGAAACAAGTCATAGTGAAACGGCAGGCGCACGCAGTTGAAGCCCTGCCGGGCCAGCCAGTCGATGTCGGCCCGGGTGACAAAACCGGCGCGGTACTGGCGGTAGAATTCCTCCACCTCGCGCTCGGGCATCGTCCGCAGCAGGCCCTGCTGGATGCGGCGCTGGCAGCCGAGGGTATCGGTTTTGAGGATGTAGCTTTCCTGCAGCAGCCAGCCGCCCACGTTGCAGCCGCGCAGCACCACCGGCCGGCCCTGGGCATCCACGATTTGCGGCCCCCGAGCCTTCAGCCAGCTCAGCTGCTGGGCCGATGATGAGAGGCTGGGCAGCCCCAGCAGCGCCGTGAGGGCCAGGGCGCCGGCGCGCCGCAGGCTAGTCGCTACCGAAGGAAAAAAAAGGCGGGTAGTACGCTGATTCATAGCTGAAATCGAAAGCGGCAAAAGCGAGAAACGGGGCGAGGAAACCCCGCCCCGTTGCCCTCGCATTCACTCACTTCAAAAGGTTATTCCTTGATGATTTTCTGGGTCTGAACGCTCGTCGCGCTGCGCACCGAGAGCTGGTACACGCCGCGGCGCAGCGCCTGAACATCCAGCGTAGCGGTGGCCTGCTTGGCGGCCGTGGTCTGCGTCAGCACCACCCGGCCGAGGGCGTCGGTGAGGGTAATGGTGGCGGCTTCGGCGGTGGGCAGCGGCACGGTCAGCTGCTCGCGCACCGGGTTCGGGTAAGCCAGCGGGGCCGCTTGCGCCCGGGCCGCTTTGCTGGCCAGGGCCGGGCGGCTGCCGGTGCAGGTGCTGCCGGCGGTGTAGCTGTGCGGGGTGGCGCTGGAGTTGCGCTCGGCGGTGCTGGTGCCCACGCGGTAGGTGAAGTAGAACGACAGCGCCGCGCCGGCCGCCTGGGCCTGCGAGAAGGTGAAGTTGCTGCCCGCGGCCGTCATCTGGTAGCCCGCGTAGCCGCCGGTGCCCACTTTCACATAGATCAGGGCCATGGTGCTGCCGGCAATGGGCGTGAGCGGGATGAACTTCCAGCTTACCGTGCCGCTGGTGGTCGACACTTCGTAGCTGTAGTCGCCATTGGCGACGGTGCCGGTGCAGAGGCCGGTGCCGCCCGGGTTGGTGCCGCCGGCGGCCGTGCCGTACACCTCCAGCTCGTAGAGCGAGTAGCCGTAGGCGGTGCCGCGGGCCGTGCCGTAGATGCGCACGTAGCGGCCGGTGCCCGTCAGGCCGGTGTGGTCGTTGACGAGCGTGGCGTTGCCCGCCACGGTCCTGATGGTGGTCCAGGTGGCCGCATCGGCCGATACCTGCACCAGGTAATCCTTGCCGTAGGCGCCTTCCCAGGTTAGCTTCACCCGGCTCACGCTGTAGCTGGCGCCCAGGTCCACGTACAGCCACTGCGGGTCGGAGAAGGCGCTGCTCCAGCGGGTACTCGTAGCGTTGCCGTCGACGGCGGCCGAGCCGGGCGTGCCCGCGTTTTCGGTCGAGGAGGTGAAGGTCGGCTTGTTCAGGGCCAGGTTGGGGGCCGCCGCTGCGGCCGTGAAATTCAGCCAGTTCACGTTGCAGCCCGTCGAGGCCGCGGCGTACAGGCGCAGGGTCTGCGCGCCGGCGGGCAGGGTCACGGTGGTGCTGAGGGTCTGCCAGTTCTGCCAGCCGCCGGTGTTGCCCACGTTGATGCTGCCGAGCACCGTGCCGCCGCTGTTGCGCAGCTGCAGGGTGGCGCCGCCGTTGGCCGAGGCCACCCGGAAATCCACCGTGTACTGCCCGGCCGCGGCCACGTTCACGCTGTAGTCCAGCCAGTCGCCGGTTTCAAACCAGTCCACGTTCACCCCGCCGCCGGTATCGGTGGTGGCTTCCGTCTGCGTGCCCGACTGCGTGCTGAAGCTTTCCGCCTCTATCTTGCCCGGAATGGCCTGCGCGGTCGGTGCGGCCGATACGGTGACGCTCACGGCGGCCGAGGTCGTCACGGCGCCGGCGTTGTCGGTGGCTTTGGCCGAGAGGCTGTAATTGCCCGCGCCTACGCCCGTCCAGGTGTAGCTGTAGGGGCTCGTGGTGGCGGTGCCGAGCAGGGTGCTGCCGTTGTAGAACTCCACCTTGCTGATCGAGCCATCCGAATCCGAAGCGCTGGCCGTGAGGCCGATGCTGGCCGGCGCCGCGAATGAAGCGCCGCTCACCGGCGAGGTCAGGCTGACGCTCGGGGCGGCGTTGGTAGCGCCGTTCTTCGTCAGGCTGCGCAGGTTGTCGATGTAGAACGTGGCGCCCGTCAGCGTATTCGGGGCGAAGAGGAACACCGAGTTGTCCACGTCGGCGTCGGGCGTGCCGGGGTCGGGGGCGCTGGCGAAGGTGAAGACGAGCGTGTGCCAGGCGTTGGTTTGCTTGACGACGGCCTGGTAGATGCTGTGGCGGCCGGTGGGGTAATTCTGGGGCCGGGAGGCCGCGTTGCTTTCCAGCTGCCAGGACACGACCGTACCGGCCGGGGCTGAGGTATACACGTCCATGGCAAACGCCTTGTCGCCATTCTTGTAGGCCGCGCCGTCCTTGGTCAGCAGGTTGCGGAAAGCCAGCACGTCGTATTGCTCGCTCGCGTTGCGGGCGTACTGCCCCACCTTGGTCGAGGTGTTGATGCCCGTGGCCGAAGGGTTGTTCACCACGGCCGCGTAGGTGCCGTTGGCGCTCAGCAGGGTCAGGTTGCGCGTCGCGTCGTAGTTCTCGAAGGTGGCGGCGACGGCGTAGGTCGGCGCGGCGGCCCGCTTCACGATGCGGATGTTGTCGACGTAATAAGTGTCGCCGGTCAGCGAGTTGTTGCCGAACAGGAAGGCCAGCTCGTCGATGGCCACGTTGGCCGTGCCGCCGTCGGGCGAGGTTACGTAGTTGAACGTCAGCGTCTGCCACTGGTTCTGCACCGTGGTGCGCGCCTCGTAGGTGCTGTTGCGCCCGGCCGGGTAGGTATTGGCGGCGGCCGCCTTGTTCTGCAGGTTTAGCAGCACGGCGGTGCCCACCGGCGCGGCCGTGTACACGTCGGCCTGAATCTGGTAGGTCTGGTTCTTAAACAGCGCCGCGTCCTCGATGATGGTGCCCGCCGGCGTGGCGTCGAAGAACAGCACGTCGTACTGCTCCGCGCTGTTGCGCACGTACTTAGCCACCCGGGCCGAGGTATTCACGCCCGTCGCCGCGGGGTTGGCGAAGTTGGCCGTGTAGGCGCCGTTGGTCTTGGCGGCGTTCTGGCTGATGCGGGCCGCGCCGTCGTAGTTGATCAGCACGTCGGTGCTCACGATGGCCGGCACGGGCTGCTGCTTCACCAGCAGGTTGTCGAAGTAGAACGTGGCGCCGGAGTTGGTGGCGGGCTGAAACAGCAGGGTCACGTTGTCGATGCTGTAGATGCTGGTGCCCGCGTCGATGCTGCGCTCCAGGTCGAATTCCAGGGTTTCCCAGGCGTTCTGCCGGCTGGTGTAGGCGCGGTAGGCGCTGTGCCGGCCCAGCGGGAAGTTGGTGGCCGTCGTCACCGCGCTGTTTTCCAGCTGCAGGGTCACCTTGCTGCCCACCGGCGCCGTGGAATACACGTCGAGGTAGATTTTCTTGCGCCCGGCCACGAAGTCGTTGGCGTTGCCGACGGTGAGGTTGCGCAGCGAAATCACGTCGTACTGCTCGGCGGTGTTGCGCACGTACTTCGCCACCTTGGCCGAGGTGTTCTGCCCCCCGCTCACCGGGTTGGTCAAGGCCTGGGTGAGCACGCCGGTGGCCGAGGCGTAGGTGATGAAGCGGTTGGCCTCGAAATCCTCGTAGAGCTTTTCCAGCTGCAGGGCCGGGCTGACCGTCACGCCCAGCGCGTAAGTCCCGGTCGGGCAGCCGCTCACGGCCGTTGTCACCGTCACGTTGCCGCCCGCCGACGAGCCCCAGCTCACCTGAATGGCGTTGGTGCCCTGCCCGGCGGTAATCGTCGCGCCGGCCGGCACCGACCAGCTGTACGTGGCCCCCGTCACCGCGTCGAGGCGGTAGGTTTTGTTGGTATCGTTCTGGTACACCGTCTCGTCGCCGAGCACGGCGTAGTTGTAGCTGCCCTTGTAGACGCGCACGAAATCCACCTGCATGGTGGTGGGGTAATCGGCCGGGTTGGGGTTCTGGTAGCCGGTGAAGCCGGTGCCGGGCCCGCCCACGGCGGCGTTGAGCATCAGGTAGAAGTTGCCGTCGTTGAAGGGCCAGGAGCCGCCCGAAGTGGTCTTGGGCGAGGCCGTGTGGTAGAGCGTGTTGTCGATAAACCACTTGATCTGGTTGGGGCTCCACTCCACCGCGTAGGTGTGAAAGCCGGTGCTCAGATCCACCGTGCCCGTGGCTTCGCGGCCGGTGAAGTGCCAGCCGTTGTCGTCGTAGTGAATGGTGCCGGCGACGGAGGTCGGGTTCTTGTGCTTGGCCTCCATGATGTCAATTTCGCCGGTGCTGGGCCAGTTGCCGGGGTCGGGCAGCATCCAGAACGCGGGCCACACGCCCTGCCCCGAGGGCAGCTTGATGCTGGCTTCGATGCGGCCGTACCTGAAGGTCTGCAGCGCGCCGGCGGCCGTTTTCGAAAACAGCTTGGCCGAGGTGTAGGCATAGTTGCGCCCGCCCACGGTGCTCGGCTCGTAGCGGGTGGTGATGGTGAGGTAGCCGCCGGCCACGGCGGCGTTGGCGGCGCGGTAGGCCTGCAGTTCGGCGTTGCCGAAGTTGCAGTTGCCCTCGGCGCAGCCGTCGCCCTCGTACACGCGCCACTTGCTCAGGTCGCCGGCAGTGTTGAACTCGTCCTGCCACACAATCTGGTTGCACTGGGCCAGGGCGGTGCTCGGGCTGAGCGCGGCGAGACCTGCGCCGGCGGCCAGCGCCTGGGCGCTGCGGCGGAGCCACTGCCCGGCCCGCCCGGTGAGTAGAAGTGTTGTCATGATGGTTGTGGAGGTTGGGGAATGAGCGGGCAATAGCCGGCTGTCTGCCTCACCAAGTGGAGCAGCAACCTCTGCCGGCGCAAGCGGCCGGCAGGCTGGGGCGCGGCAGCCCGCGAGTAGCGGACCTTGCCGACGCCGGGCAGGAAGAGCGGGAAGGGTCCAGGGCCCCGGCCGTGGTTGGGGAAAAGGCGGGCAGCGGTGCAGCCGCGGCGGCCGGTCAGGGACTCTGGTTGATCAAAGCTATGGGGGTTGTTAGCCAAAAGCAAGCATAAAAACTTCCTTCAGAAGCCAGAAACGCACTTTTACGCTTACGTATGTACGCTTAGCGCACACGGTTGTGTCACGTATTTGCCGCGCCAACGCCCTTAAATCAGTGGCTGCAAACGTTTGCGAAGCGGATAACAAACAATAAAAAAAGTGAGCCATTGGCTCACTTTTTCGGCAGCACCCCTACGTATGGCGGCAGCACATCTGCTGGACTAGCTTACGGATTCTTCGTCGCGCCGCGTGGGCTTTCGGGTGGGCCGAGGTAGCTGGTCTTCAGCCCGCCACAGTCGATAACCAGCTTTTCCAATACCACCCCGGGGTCGACCAGCCAGAACTTCAGCGTGTGCGCCCCGGGCTGGCGGAACTGGTGCTGCGAGGTGCGAATGATGATGTTCTGGGCCACGGCCTGCTCCCAGGGCCGGTTGCCGTTGTCCGCCACCAAGCCGGGGTGCAGGTTGACGACCTGCGGGGCTTCGTCGTCGAAACTGACGGCGTAGCGCAGGCCGCCCTGGTGGCGGAAGTCCAGCGTGGGCGCCAGGTAAGCGTGCACCGTGACGGGCGCCGTGCCGCTGAACTGCACCTGGTACTGCAGGTGCGGGCTGCCGGCACCGAGCACCACGGCCGGGGCGGTGGCGGGCAGCACCGTCACACCCGAAAGCGTGCGGCCGAAGTCGGGTAGCACTTGCCAGCTCACGCCGTTGCCATTCACCGCCCGGCTGTAGTGCTCCGCCTCGATGCTCACGTAGCCGTCGGTTTCCACGAAGCCAACACCCGGGGCTACGGTGCTGGTAGCTGGGACGGGCGCGGAAGCTGGCACCAATGCCGGCGCTTTGGCCGCGCCGGCGGCCAGGGTTTGCACGACCGGCATGGCTTGCTGCTCGGGCTGCTGCCAGTAGGTGTAGCCGATGTGCGTCTGGTCCATCATGTGGTTCCACTTGCCGCCGGCCAGGGCGTGGTAGCGCCGGGTGATTTCCTGGTCCTTGGCAAACAGCACTTTGGCTTGCTCGGCCAGCTCATTGGTATTGGCCGCGCCGGCCTGGGCCGCGGCGCGGTTCAGGGCCACGGTGTAATACAGGTCGTTGAGGTTGGCGCAGGCCTGCACCGGGTGCAGCACCAGTTGGTAGTAGGCATCCTGCTGCGCCGGGGTCACTTGCCGGCCCAGTTGTTCGGCCTGAGCCAGCAGTTGGCGCCAGTCGGCAGCCACGCCGGTCCACTCGCCGTAGTTGGCAAGGCTGTAGGTGTCCGCGTTGAGCAGTTCGGGCTTGCGGCGGGCGTTGTACTTGGTGTATTTGGCCAGAATATCGGCGATGCCGGCGGCGGACTTGGGGCCGAACTGCTGGGCGGCCCACTGCCGGGTGTAGTCCGCCACTTGGTCGGCGCCGATGCGGGCGGGGTTCCAGGCGTAGTCGAGGAAGAAGCTGATGGGCAGTTCCATGGGCTTCAGGTCGCCCACGTTCACAATCCAGATTTGATTGGCGCCGTGCTCGTGGGCTAGGTGCATCTGCTCCCGGATGCGCGGCAGCGGGTTCGTGTTCAGCCACTTGTAGTTGCGTGGCCCGCCCACGTAGTCGAAGTGGTAATAGATGCCATAGCCGCCGGCGCGGGGCTTCTCTCCCACTTTGGGCAGCTTGCGCAGGTTGCCCCAGTTGTCGTCGCAGAGCAGCAGGGTCACGTCGTCGGGCACGCGCATGCCGCGGTCGTAGTAGTCCTGCACTTCCTTATAGAGGGCCCAGAGCTGGGGCGTTTGGGCGGCGGGCTTGCCAGTAGCCTCGGCCAAAATCTTGCGCTGGTCGGCCACGATGCGTTCGAGCAGGGCAATGTTGCTTTCCTCGCTCATGGGCTCGTCGCCGTCGCCGCGCATGCCGACGGTGACGATGCTTTCGTGGGTGCCCATGTTCACGATGCCCTGGCGCCAGAAGTCGGCCAGGGTTTTCTGGTTGGTCTGGTAGTTCCAGGGCCCCGAGCCGAAGCGCTTCCACTCCTGCTGGGCCCGCAGCATGGGCTCGTGGTGGGAAGTGCCCATCACCACGCCGTACTCGTCGGCCAGCACCGGGCTTTGCTTGTCGTCGTCGTTGAAGGCGTTGCCCCACATGGCGGGCCAGAGGTAGTTGCCCTTCAGGCGCAGAATCAGCTCGAACACGTGCACGTACATCTTGGAGTTGATGCCGCCGAACTTCTCCTTGGCCCAGCCGCTCAGCGCCGGCGCTTCGTCGTTGAGGAAGATGCCGCGGTACTTCACCGCCGGCTCGCCCAGCGTATGGCGGCCGGGCAGCACGTACAGCGCCTTTTGCGGGGTCACCGGCACGTCGGCCCACCAGTACCAGGGCGAGACGCCCATTTGCTGCGACAAATCATAGATGCCGTAAATGGTACCGCGCTTGTCGCTGCCGGCCACGACCAGGGCCCGCTCCACGCCCGGCAGCGGCTTATCCACCGTCTGCACCACGAAGGTTTCCCACTTGCCGGCCAGGCCGCTGGCATCGAGCTTCCCGGCCCGAATCAGCCCGTCGATGAGCGGACTTTTGCCCACCGTGCCGATGAGCACGACTTCCTTGCCGCGCGGCGCCTGGTCGGTGGTCAGCGGCGGCGGAATTTTCGTCACGCGGTTGACGTCGGCCTGCAGGTCGCGGGCGGCGCGCAGCACGCCGGGCCAGTCCTGGGCGCTGGCGAACAGCGGCGCGGCCTTGCCACCGGCCACCAGCGGGAAGCGGCCCTTGCCCTTATCGGGCGACACGTATACCTCACTGCCCGGCACGGTGGGTGCGGCCAGCGCGGGCGCGGCGGCCGTCAGCAGAAAAAGCAGCAGCAGTGGCCAGACGCGGCGGATTATGGATTCGGGGAAGGACATGCGAATGTGAAAATAAGCGGCTGGCAGCGCCGTAGCACGAACTGCAAAGTTCGCGCTACGACACAGGCGGTTCTAGAAACTCACCACCGCCTGAAAGGCCTTTTTCGGCTTCAGCTGCTGGTCGAAGAGCAGCGGGTAGTTTTTGCGGCCGGCCACGGGGTAGGTATCCAGCCAGCTGTAGCGGTCCGACACGTTCCAGAACGTGACGCCGGTGAGCACCTTGCGGTAGTCGCGGAACACGCGGAAGAACATCCGGTACTGCTCGGCCTGCTTCTGCTCCAGCTCCGGCGTATAGGCATCCGACTCGCCCGGGCGCTTGGCGCGGCGCTCCTTTTCCCAGGGGTAGATGGACACGTCCAGCTCGGTAATCTGCACCTTCAGCCCCAGCGAGGCGTACCGCTCGATGGCCGCGCGCAGCTCCGGTTCGGTGGGTTCCTGCAAGGACCAGTGCCCCTGCAGCCCCACCGCGTGAATGGGCACCTTGGCGTCGACGAGCTGCTTGAGCAGCTTGTACACCCGCTCGCGCTTCTCGGGCCGCTCGGTGTTGTAGTCGTTGTAGAAGAGCACCGCGTCGGGGTCGGCCTCGTGGGCGTACTCGAAAGCCTTGGCAATGAACTCGGGCCCGCAGATCTGCAGCCACTCCGAGTTGCGCAGAAACTCCTGCGGGTTGTCGGCAATAGCTTCATTGACCACGTCCCAGGCGTAAATCTTGCCCTTGTAGCGCTTCACCACAGTGAAAATGTGGTCGTGCAGGCGCTTGAGCAGCACTTCTTTGCTGACCTGCTTGCCCTGCGCGTCCTTAAACAGCCATTTGGGCGTCTGTTCGTGCCAGAGCAGGTTGTGGCCGCGTACCCGCAGCTGATTGGCCTGGGCGAAGCTCACGATGGCGTCGGCGTCGCGCCAGAAGTAGCGGTTTTCCTCCGGGTGAATCGGGCCCATTTTCATGGCATTTTCCGGCGTCACGCTGTTGAACTGCGCCTTGATGAGCGCGGCCTCTTCGCCCTGCAAGGACTGCGGCCCCACGGCCACCCCGACGGGGAAATAGTCTTTGTAGTAGTCTTTCAGGCCTTTGTCGGCTGCGGAGTGTTGGCTGCTGAGCAGCGCGGTGCTGCCCAGTAACAGGCCAGCCATCAGCAGGCGGTGGCCGAGGTGAGCGGGCAGATTAATCTTGGTCATGGGACGAAAAAAGAACGTCATGCTGAGCTTGTCGAAGCATGACGTGCTAGAGAAATTGCGCAAGAATCAGGAGCCGGTTTTGCCCGTAGGCGTCAGCTCCAATACCACCACCGATTTGGCCGGCAGCGTCACCACGAGCTGGTCGCCGTGCTTTTTGGCGCCCTTGAAGTCGGCCAACTGCACGGCGTTGGGCTTGTCAAACGAGTTGTAGTCGCTGACCTTGGCCGAGGTCAGGATGCGGCCGCTCACGGCCTTCCAGCTGATGCCGGGCAAGGTTGTTTGCAGCGTCAGGGCCTGGTTGGGGTTGAGATTGACCAGCGAGATGTGCACCGCGCCGCTTTTGTCGCGGGAGGCCGAGGCGTTCAGGGCGGGGATTTTCTCGCCGCCGAGCTCGTACTCGGGGCTCTGAAACTGCACGGGCAGCCACTCCGCGTCCTGGTGCACCTGGTAGAGGTCGAAGACGTGGTAGGTGGGCGTGAGTAGCATCTTTTCCTTGTCGGTCAGGATGAGCGCCTGCAGCACGTTCACGGCCTGGGCGAGGTTAGCGCCGCGCACCCGGTCGCAGTGGTTGTTGAAGATGTTGAGCGTGGTGCCGGCCACTAGGGCGTCGCGCAGGGAGTTTTGCTGGTACAGGAAGCCGGGGTTGGTGCCCGGCTCCACGTCGGTCCACACGCCCCACTCGTCCACCAGCAGCGCCACCTGCTTTTTGGGGTCGTACTTATCCATGATGGCCGCGTGCTTGGCCACGATGGCGTCCATGCGCAGGCAGTTGCGCACCGTGCTGAAGTACTCCGCTTCGCCGAAGCCGGTGGCGGGGCCTTTCTTGCCCCAGTCGCCGGTCGGCAGCGTGTACTGGTGCAGCGTGAGGCCCCACATCATGCCCAGCGGGATGTTCTTCATGCACGTCTCCGTCCAGGCCGGGTCGTCGCCGTTGGCCCCGCTCACGATGCGCTTGAGGGGCGGGGAGCCGGGGTAGTTGTGGGCGAAGGTGGCGTAGCGCTTGTACACGTCGGTGTAGTAAGCGGGCGTCATGTTGCCGCCGCAGCCCCAGCTTTCGTTGCCGATGCCCCACATGGTCACGCCGTACGGCTCAGCATGGCCGTTCTGGCGGCGCTGCTGGGTGAGCGGGGTGTCGGCGTTGGAGTTCAGGTACTCCATCCAGTTGGCCATTTCCTGCACCGTGCCGCTGCCCACGTTGGCCGCCAGGTAGGGCTCGGCGCCGAGCAGCTGGCACAGCTCCAGAAACTCGTGCGTGCCGAAGCTATTATCCTCCACCGCGTCGCCCCACCAGGTGTTGATGGTGCGCGGGCGCTGGGCCGTGGGCCCCACCCCGTCGCGCCAGTGGTAGGCGTCGGCAAAGCAGCCGCCGGGCCAGCGCAGGTTGGCCACCTTGATTTTGCGCAGCGCCTCCACGATATCCAGCCGGATGCGGCCCTGCTTGGGCACGTTCAGCCCCGGGTCGGCCCAGAAGCCGTCGTACACGCAGCGGCCCAGGTGCTCGGCGAAGTGCCCGTAGATGTGCTTGCTGATGGTGGTTTTGGCGGCCGGCGCGGGCTGCACCGTCAGCTGCACGGGCTGCTGCGCCAGGGCCGCGGTGGCCGTCAGCGTCAGCAGCGCCAGGGCGGCGACGAGCCCGCGCAGGCGTGAAGCCTCACCCCCCGGCCCCCTCTCCAAAAGAGAGGGGGAGCCAGACGTCAGGGCTTGGGGGCGGCGCGGGGCCTGCGGCCGAGCAGATAAGCCGGGGCCCCGCACCGCCTCTGGTCCTGGGTTGACTACGCTTCCTCGCTCGCAACTACGGAAGCCGGGGAATGAGATTCGCAGCACTGGTTAAATGTATTGGTTGATGATGTTTTCCAGCCACTCCTGCTTGCCGCTGCGCGGCGTCGGCTCGCCGTGCGCGTGGGCAATGCGGCGCAGATCTTCCAGGGTCAGCTGGCCTTTTTCAAATGCCGCGCCGTCGCCCGCGTCGAAGGAGGCGTAGCGCTGCTGGCGGAACTGGCGGTAGGGCGACTTTTCCAGGATGTCGTTGGCCACCACCAGGGCGCGGGCAAAGGCATCCATGCCGCCGATGTGGGCAATGAAAATGTCCTCCAGGTCGGTGCTATTGCGGCGGGTTTTGGCGTCGAAGTTGATGCCGCCGTGCTTGAACCCGCCGTGCTCCAGGATGATGAGCATGGATTCGGTCAGCTCGTTCAGGTTCACCGGAAACTGGTCGGTGTCCCAGCCGTTCTGGTAGTCGCCGCGGTTGGCGTCCATCGAGCCCAGCATATCGGCGTCGGCGGCCACCTGCAGCTCGTGCTGGAAGGTGTGGCCGGCCAGCGTGGCGTGGTTCACCTCCAGGTTCAGCATGAAGTCGTCCTGCAGGCCGTACTCCTTGAGGAAGCCGATGACGGTGGCCGCGTCGAAATCGTACTGGTGCTTGGTGGGCTCGGCCGGCTTGGGCTCGATGAAAAACTTGCCGGTGAAGCCCTGCTTGCGGGCGTAGTCGCGGGCCATGGTCAGGAAGCGGCCCATGTGCGCCAGCTCGCGCTTCATGTCGGTGTTGAGCAGGGTCATGTAGCCTTCGCGCCCGCCCCAGAACACGTAGTTCTCCCCGCCCAGCGCGATGGTCGCGTCCAGGGCGTTGAGCACCTGCGTGCCGGCGTGGGCCAGCACCTGAAAGTCGGGGTTGGTGCTGGCGCCGTTCATGTAGCGCGGGTTCGAAAACACGTTGGCCGTGCCCCAGAGCAGCTTCACGCCCGTTTCCTGCTGCTTCTGCCGGGCGTAGTCCACGATGGCGGCCAGGTTGCTTTCGTACTCGCGCAGCGAGGCGCCCTCGTCCACCAGGTCCACGTCGTGGAAGCAGTAGTAGGGCGTGCCGATTTTGGTGAAGAACTCGAAGGCGGCGTCCATTTTGTCCTGGGCGCGGCCGAGGATGTCGGCGTGCTGGTCCCAGGCAAACTGCTTGGTGCCGGGGCCGAACGGGTCGCCGCCGGTGCCCACGAAGGTGTGCCAGTAGGCCGTGGCGAAGCGCAGGTGCTCCTTCATCGTCTTGCCGGCCACGACGCGCGACTCGTCGTACCACTTAAAAGCCAGCGGGTTGTCCGACTCGCGGCCTTCGAACTGGATCGGCGCAATGCCCTTGAAATACTCGGTTTGGGAAAGCGTGCTCAGCGCCATGATGAGGTAAGAAAAAAGGGTGTTAGGTAATGCTTGGTCAGGTTCCCGGAGCCGGCGGCGGGCCGCCGCACTCACCTTCGGCGGGCAGCCGCCGGCCCGGAAAGCCCGAAGTTCGGCGGGGTTATTCCACCAGCAGCTTGCTGGTAATCAGGCTGCCGTCCTGCTCGGTGAGCTGCACCACGTAGAGGCCGCGGGCCAACTGGAGCTGCAAATCCACCGCCGGCTGCTGGCGCAGGGCCTGCTGGTGCACGGTGCGCCCCAGCCGGTCGACGATGCGCAGCTGCGTGATAGTCTGGGTGCCGGTCAGGCTGAAGCGGCCGTCGGCCGTGGGGTTCGGAAACAGGCGCACGGTGGTTTCCTGGCCGTTTTTGACCTTCAGCACGGTGGTGCGCACGTAATTCTGCAGCCACACGAAGGCCGTGCGCTCGGTGTTGTCGGCGTTGGCCAGGTAGGCGCCCTGGGCAGTGCGCCAGTGGCCGGGACGGTAGCCCCAGAGGGTGATGCCCTTCACGCCCGGGTGCGTCCACAAGGTGGGGAAGATGCGCTGGTACTCGGCCAGCTGAATGGCGTCGTCGAGGTTGCTGCTCGCGTCCACGCCGTCGATGTCCAGCTCGGTGATGTAGAGCGGCTTGCCGGCCGAGGCCAGGGTGGTCAGATTGGCCGCCAGCGTGGTGGCCGGGATGCCACGCGTCTCAAACGCGTGGCCCTGAATGCCCACGCCGTCCACCAGGTTGCGGGCCGTGAGCAGGTTGATCAGCGTGAGGTAGCGCTGGGCGTTGGTCGTGTTGGTGATGACGCCGTAGTCATTGATCATCAGCTGGGCGTTGGGGAAGTACTGCCGCGCCAGCGTGAACGAGGTGATGACCCAGTCCCAGCCGGTGGCGCCGGCCCCGCCGAGGGCGTTGTAGTAGTTGCCGGCGCCGCTGCCGGGCGTGTTCGGCCCGTTGTTGCCGGTCGAGCCGTTGAGCGGCAAGTCGTTCAGCGCCTCGTTCACCACTTCGATCTGCGCAATGTTGGGGTAGCGCTGGGCCACGGCCTGAAACCACTGGTTGATTTCGGCCAGCTGGTCGGCGTCCGACAGCGTCTCAATCCAGATGGGCTGCTGCGCCCCCCAGATCAGCGTGTGCATCTTGAACGGAATGCCGTTGCGCTGGGCCAGGGCGTAGGTCGAGTCCAGCTCGGCCCAGTTCATCTGGTTGCGGGTGCCTTCCACCGAGCCCCATTTGCCCGCGTTTTCGGGCGTCACCTGGTTGAAGTACTTGTTGAAAAACGGCTTCTGCGGGGTGCTCCACACCCCGCCCAGGTACTTGGGCTTGCCCTGGGCCATCGGCGGGCCGCTGGGCGTGAAGGTGACGGGCGGCGTGGTCGAGCCCTGCTGGCCTGCATCGAGCTGGGCCGGGGTAAAGTAGATGCCGGTCTGGCCGAACACCAGTTTGTCGATGTCCAGGCCGTCTTCGCGGGCGCCGAGCTGGAAGGTCTGCGTCAGCGCCCCGGCGGCCACGGTGAAGCTGACGGGCGCTTCCCCGCCGTTGAACTTGGAAAGATTCAGCCACTTCCACACGCCCGTGCCCGCGCCGCCGGCCCCGTCCACGGCCACGTTGCCGGCGGTGCTGGCGTAGCCCACCGCGTTCAGGTTGTTGACGGTAATCCAGTTCGTGTCGTCGGCGGGCAGCTTCGTACCGAAGCCGTTGGCGTAGTAAAAGCTGTCGTCGTTGGCCCCGGCCGGCCCCACGCGCACCCGGGCGTAGAGGTCGTAAGAGCCCGCGCCGGGAAACGTCACGGAGTAGTTAATCACGCGCGCCGCCGTGCCGGGGTTCTGGGCGTTGATGGTGGCCGTGGGCGTGATGGTCACGTACTGCACCCCGCTGGCCGTCTGGCTCAGCCAGTCGGTGCCCAGCGTGCCGCCTTCGGCCTGCTGAATCACGGGCGCGTTTTGGGCCTGCGCAGTTTGGGTGCCCAGGCTCAGCAACCCGAGCAGGCCCAGCAGTAAAGTAGTGTTTCGGTTCATATATGGTGTTGGGGATGCGGGCCGTAGGGCCCCGGTGGCAGTAGATTCGGAGGATAATTGCGGAGCGGCCCGGATGGGTTTAGCCCGCAGAAGGCGCGGAGGCCGACTATTTCACAGCCAGCTGGGCCGTAGCCGGCGCGGCGGCCCCCAATTGCTGACTGCGGGCCGAGGGCAACGAGCCGCCCACGGCCACCGTCACCGGCCCCGAGGGCGCCACGCTGCGGCCCTGATCATCGATGCGGGCCAGCTGCTCGGGCGTGAGGGTGAAGCGCAGCGTCTGGCTGGCGCCGGGGGCCAGCTGCACGCGGCGGAAGCTTTTCAGCGCGTAGAGCGGGGTTTGCTGACCTTTCGGAGCAGTGTGGGTGAGGTAGAGCTGCACCACTTCCTCGCCGGCCATTTTGCCGGTATTGGTCACGGTGGCTTCCACCTCCACCGGCTTGCCCTTGGCCAGTTTCTTGGGCAGCTTCAGGCCCGAGTACTCAAACTTGGCATAGCTCAGCCCGAAGCCGAAGGGGTACATCGGCTCGGCCTGCAGGTAGCGGTAGGTGCGCCCGGTCATGCCGTAGGCCTCGTAGGCGGGCAGTTGGTCCAGGCTCTTGGGAAAGGTTATCGGCAGCTTGCCCGAGGGCGCGGCCTTGCCGAAGACCAGGTCGGCCACGGCGTTGCCGCCTTCCTCGCCGGGGTACCAGGCCAGCAGCACCGCGTCGGCCAGCTCGTGCACCTCCTGCAGGTTCATGGGCGAGCCGCCGGTGATGATGGCCACGATGGGCTTCTTGTTGTCCTTGCGCAGCTTGCGCAGGAATTCCAGCTGGTTGGCGGGCAGGTTGTAGTCGAGCCGGTCGCCGTAGGTCGTGGAGGAAATCGACTCGCCCTCCTCCCCTTCCATCAGCCCGTTGATGCCCAGTACCACGAAGGTCGCGTCGGCTTCCTGGGCGGCTTTGGTGGTCCAGTCGATGGGGTTCTGGTTGGGTTTGTCGAGCAAAGTGCCCTGCCGGTACTGCACCTGGCTGCCGGCCGCCGCCCCGCCCACCAGGCCCTCCAGGATGGTGGTCATGTTGCGGTTCACGCCGTAGTAGTTGCCCAGCAGCGCCTCCAGGTTGCTGGCGTTGGGCCCGGTCACGAAGTACATCGGCAAGTCGTTGCGCAACGGGAGCACGCCGTTGTTTTTCAGCAGCACCATCGACTTCAGAGCCGCTTCCCGGGCCAGGGCGCGGTGCTCGGCGCTATTCACCACCGAGGCCGGAATCTTGTCGTAGGGCGAGGCGCCGGCCGGGTCGAACAGGCCCAGGCGGAAGCGGGTGCGCAGCAGCACGGCCAGGGAGCTGTCGATCTGGGTTTCGGTGACGAGGCCCTTCTGCACGGCTTCGGGCAGGTAGGGGTACACGCTGCCGCAGTTCAGGTTCACGCCCCGCTTGAGGGCCAGCGCGGCGGCCTCGGCGGGCGTTTTCACCACTTTGTGGCCCTCGTAAAGGTCCACCAGCGCCCAGCAGTCGGACACCACGTGACCCCGGAACTTCCACTCCTGCCGCAGTACCGTGTTGAGCAGGTACTGGTTGGCGCAGCACGGCTCGCCGTTGGTGGCGTTGTAGGCGCACATCACCGCTTCCACCTTCGCCTCCTGCACCAGCGCCTGGAAGGCCGGCAGGTAGGTTTCGCGCAAATCGTGCGGGCTGGCCTGGGCGTTGAACTCGTGGCGCAGCTTTTCGGGTCCGCTGTGCACGGCGAAGTGCTTGGCGCAGGCCGCCACTTTCAGGTGCTCGGGGTCGGGGCCCTGCAGGCCGCGCACGAAGGCCACCCCCAGCCGCGAGGTCAGGTAGGGGTCTTCGCCGTAGGTTTCCTGGCCGCGGCCCCAGCGCGGGTCGCGGAAGATGTTCACGTTGGGCGTCCAGAACGTGAGGCCGCTGTAGCGCAGGCGGTGCCCTTTGGCCACGGCCGTGTTGTACATGGCCCGCGCCTCATCCGAAATGGCCGTCGATACGCGCAGGGCCAGGTCCTCGTCGAAGCTGGCGCCCAGGCCGATGGCCTGCGGAAACACCGTGGCCTCGCCGGCCCGGCCCACGCCGTGCAGGGCCTCGTTCCACCAGTTGTAGGCCGGCACGTTCAGCCGCTCGATGGCCTTGCTGTTGTACATCATCTGGTCGGCCTTTTCGGCCAGGGTCAGCTTGCTGATGTAGTCGTTGACGCGGGCGTTGAGCGGCTGGGCCGGGTCGAGGTAGAGCGGGGCCACGCTGGCGGGGGCCTGGGCCTGCGCGGCCAGTGGCAGCATCAGGGGCAGAGCCAGCAGCGCGGCGGCCAGCGGCAGGAAAGGCTTGGAATTCATGGCAAACGGTGAAGAATTCGGCGGCAATGACTACGGCGAGAGTTAAAATCAGCGTGCTTTCGCAGCGGAGGGGCACAGGCTGTTATACCCGAGCTTGACGCGGCAGCTTGAATCGATAAAGGATCCGGCAGCGGCGGCAAAACCGGCAGCTTCCCCTGTCACTCACCAGGAGGAAGCTGCCGGTGTCAGTCAGAGCCCCACTGACTCTGAGCTGCGCCGCAACCATCGGCACGGGGCACCCAGCGCAGCCGCCGAAAGCAGTGTTTCGGGCGCTGCGCCGCTACATTCCCCTGTTCCCGCCGCCGCGTGGCGGCAAGTGCGCGGCACCGGGCCGACGAGTTCCCACGCTCGTCGGCTGGTCGGGCGCATCCGTGCCGGGGTTGCTATCCGGCCCGCAGTGGGCCGGATGCTCGGGGCGCCGCCACATTGAGGCGACGCCGGTAGTTGTTAGTTGGAAGTTCGGAAGGGCGAGGCCGGCAGCCCCGCCTTGTTGTAGAGGTTGGCGCCCTCGGGGTTGTCGGCCCAGGCGTAGCGTACGGCCACGGGGTTGGGCACCTGCTCGCTCCAGACGACCACTTTGTCGCCCTCGATGCGGGCCTGGGCCCACTGCCACTGCTGGTCGGCCCCGGCAATGGCAAACTGCTTCAGCTCGCCGCCGCCCTTGGCCACCAGCCCGCCGCCCAGCTCCGTGAAGCTGAGCGTGACTTTGTTGCCGCTGACTTTCATGCCCTGGTACAGCGGCCCGGAGGCTTCTACTTTCTCGCCGTAGGCTTCGCGCTCGGCCTGCAAAGCCAGGCGGTGGCCCACGGTAGCCTTGTCGAGCGGGTGAATGTCGTTCCACTCACCCAGGTCGATGGCCACGGCCATACCGGTGTGGGGCACGGCCAGGGTGCGGCGCTGCTGGTCGCGCAGCTCGGCCCAGCTGCTTTCGGTGGGCTGCGGCTTCACGGCCATAAAATTGGCCAGCTGCACGTACAGGAAGGGCAGGTTCGGCTGTTGCCAGGTGCGGCGCCAGTCCCCAATCAGGCTGGTCATCAGCGGCAGATATTCCTTGGGCGCCTTGGTATTCGATTCGCCCTGGTACCAGATGACGCCCTTCACGGCGTAGGGTGCCAGCGGGGTCACCATACCGTTGTAGAGCACGCCGGGCTGCCACTGCCAGAAGGTAGGCCCCGCCAGCGGTTCCGATTTCATGCCCAGGCGCATCTGCCACTCCCCGCGCAAATCCACTTTCTGGCCGGCGGCCTGCAGCTCGTAGGTTTTTTCGGGGGTGAAGCCGCCCCGGCCGGCGCTGTTGATGACGCGCACCACCAGCAGGTTTTTGCCCGGCTTGAGCGTCGTGGCCGGCAGCTCGTACTTGCGGGGCGGGTACTGGTAGCCCGTCGTGCCCACGAACTTACCGTTCAGGTACACCGAGTCGGCATCGACGATGGTACCTAGCTCCAGGCGGGCGGGCTGCCCCACCATGCTGGCCGGCACTTCGATTTCGCGGCGCAGCCACACCACGCCGTTCACCGGGCCCAACCCTTGTTCGGACCAGTAGCCGGGAATGCGCATGGGCTGCCAGCCCGAGGCGTCGGCGGTGGGCAGGTACCAGGGCGTCTGGCCCTTGGCCGAGCCTTGGTCCTGCTGGCGCGCGTTGCGGTACCAGGCCACGTCGCGGGCCCGCTCCTGCTGCTGCACGCCGGCCACGTAGAGGCTGTCCTTGATCTGCTGGGCGCGTTTTTCGTAAACGGGGAAGCTTTTCAGGGCGTCGGCGCTCAGCCAGGCTTCGGCCGGCGAGCCGCCCACGGCGGCCCGGATCAGGCCGATGGGCACTTTGTATTTGGCGTGCAGCTCCTTGGCGAAGAAGTAGCCCACGGCCGTGAATTGCAGCACCGATTTGGGGTCGGCGGCGGTCCAGCGGCCCGAGGGCAGGTCGTTCTGCGGCCCGCGGTTGCTGTAGCGGGTCGGCGCGTCGAACTGCCGGATCTGCGGGTTCGTGGCCTGGGCCACCACCTCGGGGTACTTGTCGCGCACCCGCGCCATGGGCAGCTCCATGTTCGACTGGCCCGAGCACAGCCACACGTCGCCGACGAGAATATCTTTGAGGTCCAGCTGGTTGCTGGCCTTAATGATCATGGTAAAGGGGCCGCCCGGCTTCAGCTCGGGCAGCTGCACCTGCCACTTGCCGTCTTGGCCGGCGGTGGCGCGGTAGGCTTTGCCCTGAAAGCTCAGCGTCACGGCTTCGCCCTTGTCGGCCCAGCCCCACACCGGCACCGAGGTACCGCGTTGCAGCACCATCCCGTCGCTGATGAGGCGGGGCAGGCGCACGGCGGCGTAGGCCGGGGCAGCAGTAGTGAGGGTGGCGGCGCAGAGCACCAGACGAAACAAGTTGGGCATGGGTGGTTGGGAATTGGAGCGGTGGTAGCGCGGTTTTAGCCGCAAGTCCGGTTGAGCTGGCCGGGGCAGCCCGCCGACGGATGGCAGTCGGGAGCTAACCCTGGCACAACGTGCCGGGTTGAGTAAGCGCCTTTGCGGCGCAGGCTTGGTCTAAATTGGCAGCCGATAGCCTGCCCCGGCAGCCCGGTGCGTGCGACCCGCACGCACCGGGGCAGCGCGGACGGCCAAAAGCATGGCTGCTCAGGTTGAGCAGCCATGCTTTTCATTGCCCTATTGGTAGTTAGGGTTCTGGTACGTCGCTTTTACATCAGCTGACACGTCCATGCGGTCGAGCTGCACCTGCGGGATGGGGCGCAGGTAGTGGTAGGGCATGATGGTCCGCGTGACGGTCTGCGGCGTATGGTCGCCGTAGTTGACGCCGCCGATGCTGTAGGTGCCGGCCAGCTCGTTCCACTTCTGGGTGCGCACCAGGTCGAACCAACGGTAGCCTTCGCCGAAGTACTCGCGCGAGCGTTCGGCCAGGATGTAGTTGATGTCGATGGTGGCCGGGGTGGCCGCTACCATGGCGGCGCTGTTGTCCTGGTTCTTGACCACGTTGCCGTTGTTATCGAAGCGCCACTTGCCGGCGCGGGCCCGAATCACGTTGATCAGCTCCCGGGCCGTTTTGCCCGAGCGCGGCGTGGCGCCCTTCACGGCGGCTTCGGCCGCTACGAAGTACAGCTCCGAGAACTTGGCGATGTTGAACGGGCGGGTGCTGCCGGCGTTGGGCTGGCCCAGGCCGGTGCCGTTGTCGGTGCGGTAGGGACCCAGCTTCCACAGGCCCGGGTACACGATGCGGCTGATGCCGCGCGGTCCAACCACGTAGTCGGCCCGGCCGGGCAGCGTGCCGGCCCCGACGCCGCTGGCCCCGCCCCCGGAGCCGTAGTTAATGGGCGTAGCCGGCTCGGCATCCAGGAACGTCAGCACCGCGTTGCCCGGCGTTATCGGCAGGCCGTTGGCGTTGTTCAGGGTGGCCGCCGTTACGCCCGTACCGGTTTTCAGCCAGTTGCCGCGGTACACCGTGGTGAAGGTGCCGTCGTAGCGCGAGTCGTTGGTTTTGTCGGCGAAGGTATTTTCGATGGCGCCGATGGTGGGCGCCATGCGCACCCAGGGGCGGCCCAGCGGCTGCACGGCTTCGCGCTGCACCGAGGATACCCCGTTGCTGCGGATGGCGGTGTAGTTCCAGGTCAGCATCCAGCCGGCGAAGTTGTCGGGGGCGCCGCCGCTGCCGAAGGTGAGGCTACCGCCGTTGTACTGCTCGCTGGCTTCGGTGTGGTCGGCGTACAGCAGCATTTCGCTGTTGCGGTCGTTGGTGGCCACGTTCACGTCGTAGTACGTGGGCTGCAGGCGGAACAGCCCCGGGTTGTCGATGGCGTCGGCGGCTACGTCGTAGGCCTTCTGGTAGTACCACTGGGCGTTGTGGCCGTCCGGGTCGGTGCGCGGGGTGGCCGGGTAGGTCGGGATGTTGTTCGGGTTTTCCAGCCACCAGGCGTAGGTCAGGTAGGCTTTGGCCAAGTGCAGGCGGGCCGCCGTTTTGGTTACGCCGCCCGTCACCCGCCCATTGGCCGGCAGGTCGTTGATGGCCTGCAGCAGGTCGGGGAAAATGGCTTTGGTGTACACCTCGGGCACCGTGTTGCGCACCGAGGTCCGGACCGGGTTGTTGTTGAACTTCAGCTCGCCCGCCCCCAGGTCCAGCGGCACGCCGCCGAAAGTCTGCACCAGCAGGAAGTAGTCGAAGGCGCGGAAAAACTTGGCCTCGGCAATCAGGGCCGGCGAGATGGTGCCGACCGCCGTGGCATTCTCGATGATGCCGCTGGCGGTGTTGATGTTCGGAAACGCCGCCACCCAGAGGGCGTCGGCCCGGCTGTTGGTGGCGTTGAGCGCCGCCCGGCCGGAGTAGTCCATGGCCAGGAAGTTTTCGTCGGCGCTCTGCCCGTAGGTTACTTCATCCGTCCCGGTCAGGGTGGTGTTGTAGTAGTAGGCGTTGCCGTAGATGTAGCGCAGGTGGGCGTACAGGGCCGTCAGGCCGCCGCTGACGCCCCGCTCCGTCTGGAAGTAGCTCGGGTCGTAGGTGGCGCGGGGCTGTTCGTCCAGCAGTTTGTTGCAGCCAGGCGTGGCCAGCGAGATGACGGCCGCCCCGATCAGAAAAGTTAGGTTAACGCGTTTCATGGTGGGAAGCAGTGCTTAGAAGGTGACGTTGAGCCCGGCCAGGAAGGTGCGGGTGGCCGGCGCGTTGGTGCCGATGGTGAGCAGACGGCGCGGGACGCCCGTCGTCACGGCCACGTTTTGGTCGGCGTACGAGTTGGTTTCCGGGTCCATGCCCGACTCTTTCTTGTAGGGCGAGAAGAACACGAAGGGGTTCTGCGCCGTCACGTACAGCCGCAGGCGGCTCACCCCGGCATTCTTCAGCCAGTCCATCCGGTCGAAGTTGTAGCCCAGCGTGATGGTGCGGATTTTCAGGTAGGAAGCGTCGAAGTAGCCGAGCGTAGAGGCGTACTTGAGGTTGTCGCCGCTGCGGATGCTGGCGGGGTTGGGGTACTGGGCGTCGGTGTTTTCGGGCGTCCAGTAGTCCACTTTCACGTTGCCGCGCCGGCCGTTCATCAGGTTCAGGTAGCCCGAGGCGCCGTAGAGGGTGCTGTTGAGCAGGCCGCCGTTCTGGAAGGCCCCCACCGCGGTCAGGTCAAAGCCTTTGTAGGCCAGCCGGGTGTTGAAGCCGCCCTGAAACTTGGGGTTGGTATCCAGCACCTGCCGGTCGTCGGCCCCAATGGCGCGGGTCGGGGTGCCGTCGGGGTTGGTCGGGCCGGTGTACTTCACCTTGATCATGCCCACGGTGTTGGTGCCGGGCTCCAGGATGCTGCGGTACGGGTCGTCCTGCTGCCACAGGCCCTGCTTTTCGTAGTCGTAGATGACGTTGATGGGCTTGCCCACGAACCACCAGTTGTTCTTGTCGTCGGGCTGCGAGCCGGCCAGCGAGGTAATCTTGTTGCGGTTGGTGTACAGGTTCAAGCCCGCTTCCCAGGTAAAGCCGTCGGGGTTGCTTAGAATGACCCCGTTCAACGACAGCTCAACCCCCTTGTTCTGGGTCGAGCCGATGTTGGTGGTGAAGGTTTCCACGCCGGACGTGTAGGGCAGCGGCAGCCCCAGCAGCACGTTCTCGGTATTGGTCACGTAGTACTCCACCGTACCCGACAGCCGGTTTTTCAGCAGCGCGAAGTCCAAGCCGTAGTTCCAGGTGTTGGAATATTCCCAGCCCAGCTTGGGGTTGGGCAGCTGGCTCACGTACAGGCCGGTCTGGAAGTCGGAGCCGAAGTTGTACGGCCGGGTCGAGAGCAGGCCCAGGGTGGCGTACGGCCCGATGGACTGGTTGGACGTGCGGCCGAAGCCGGCGCGCAGCTTGAGCATGTCCACCACCGACAAGTTCTGCATAAACCCTTCCCGGGCCACGTTCCAGCCCACCGATACGGCCGGGTAGGTGTTCCACTGGTAGCCCTTGGCCAGCACCGAGGAAGCGTCCGAGCGCACCGTGGCCGACAGCAGGTACCGGTCGTCGTAGGAGTACATTACCCGTCCCATGTACGAGAGCAGGCCGAATTTGCGGTAGAGCTGCTGGTTGGGGTCGACGGTGATGTTTTTCGCGTCGGCCTGGCCGATGTTGTAGTACTGGAAGGCGTCGTACGGAATGTCGCGGGCCGCCAGCTGCGTCTGGTTGAACAGGTTATTGGACGCCGAGTACAGGCCCACCGCGCTGATGGTGTGCTTCTCGGCGAAGGTGCGGTCGTACATCAGCAGGTTTTCCACCGTCCAGTCGGTGGTCACCTGGTTGCTCACCGAGCCCGTGGACACGTTTGCCGGGTCGATGGCATTGACGCCCCGGCCGGTGAAGGCCCCGTTCTGGCTCTGGCGGTAGTTCACGCCCAGGTTGAGGCGGTAGCGCAAGCCCTCAATTCCCGGAATCTTCAACTCGCCGAAGAGGGTGTTGTAGCTGGCCAGGCTCTTCGTTTCGTTCAGAAACTTGTCCTTGTTGGCCTCAATTGTCTCTTTCGTGTACACCCACTGGTCATCCGCCGCCATCTTAATGACGCGCTTCAGCGAGCCGTCGGGGTTGTAGGGATTGGCGATGGGCGAGGAGTTCAGCGTGGGGTACAGCCCGATGTTGGCGCCCTGGGTGCGGTTGTAGCTGTTGTTGACGGTGAAGCCCAGGCGCACGTACTTGCCCACGCCCTGGTCCAAGGAGCCGCGCACGGTGTAGCGGGTGTACTTCTGGGTCGGCACCACGCCGTCTTCCTGGTAGTAGCCCGCGTTGAAGTTGTAGCGCCCGTCCTGGGTGCCGCCGTTGATGCCCACGTTGTGGTTCATCTGCCGGCCGGTCTTGTAGAGCAGGTCCTGCCAGTCGGTATCGACGTCGTTGGCTTCGTCGGTCCCGTTGGCGGGGTACAGGTTGGCCGCCTTGCGCAGGGCCACAAACTCGGGCCCGGTCATCATCGGGTAGCGGGAAAACACCGTCTTCACGCCCACGAACCCGTCGTACGACACTTGCGGCTTTTGCCCGCTCTTGCCCTTCTTCGTCGTCACCAGGATAACCCCGTTGGCGCCCCGCGAGCCGTAAATGGCCGTGGCCGAGGCGTCTTTCAGGATGTCGACGCTCTGGATGTCGTTGGGGTTGATGTCGCCGATGGAGCCCGGGAACGGAATGCCGTCGAGCACCACTAGCGGGTCGTTGGTGGCCAGGAGCGAGCGGGTACCCCGAATCCGGATTTGGGTGGCCGCGCCCGGCTGCGAGGACGACTGCGAGAACTGCACGCCCGGCAACCGGCCCTGCAACGACTGCGAGATGTTGGCCGCCGGCACTTCGCGCAGGTTGTCCCCGCTGATCGACGCCACCGAGCCCGTTACGGCCTCGGCCCGCTGCGTGCCGTAGCCCACCACCACCACTTCGTTGATGTTCTGCACGTCCTCCAGCAGCTTCACGTCGACCGCGCTGCGGCCGTCCATCGGGATGCGCTGGGAGCTGTAGCCCACGAAGGAGTAGGTGAGCGTGGCCCCGGCGGGCACGTTCTGCAGGTTGTAGATGCCCTCGGCGTTGGTAGTCGTACCCTGCGAGGTGCCGGTCACCACTACGCTCACGCCCGGCAGGCCGGAGCCATCGGCGCCGGTCACGCGGCCCGATACCGATTGCGTAGCTTGGGCCACGGCGCTCAGCGGCGCCCCGGCAAAGGCGAGCGGCAGGGCCGCGGCCGTCAGCAGCGGCCAGCTGAGTTGCAGGGCCGTTCTGCGTAAAGGTGTAGTCATGGAAGTGAGAGTGGGAATTGTGGAAAGGTAGGAGTCAGTCAGGGCTCCGGCCGCGCTAGAAGCCGATGGAGTTGCCGCCGTCGACGGGCAGCGAGGCGCCGGTGATGTAGCGGGCCGCGTCAGAGGCCAGGAAGGCGGCGGCGCGGCCGATGTCCTCGGGCTGGCCGAAGGAGCCCATCGGGGTGCGGCGCAGGGCGCGGCTTTTGCGGTCGGGGTCGGCGTTCATGGCCGTGCGGCTCATCTCCGTCTCGATAAAGCCCGGAGCAATGGCGTTGACGCGCACGCCGTGGGCCGAAAACTCGGAGGCCAGCACCTTCACCATGCCTTCCACCGCCGATTTGGAGGCCGCGTAGGCCACCACGCGGTCGATGCCGTAGTAGGCGGCCATCGACGAAATCATCAGGATGACGCCCTGGCGCCGGGCCACCATGCGCTGGGCCGCGGCCCGCGTGAGGGCGAAGACCGCGTTGAGGTTGGTATTGATGATGCGGGCAAATTCCTCGTCGGTGACCTGCAGGGCCGGCTTTTTCATGTTGATGCCGGCGTTGTTGACCAGCACGTCGAGCGGGCCGTAGGTGGCTTCGATGTGCGCCACGAGCCCGTCGAGCCCGGCCAGGTCGCACACGTCGTTGACGAGGTACTCAGCCCGCTCGCCCAGGGCTTGCTTGGCGTCCTTCAGCACGTCCTCGCGGCGGCCGGTGATGATGACCGTGGCGCCGGCTTGCGTCATGCAGCGCGCTATTTCCAGCCCGATGCCGCTGCCGCCCCCGGTCACCAGGGCCAGGCGCCCCTCCAGCGAAAACGCCTGCTCGTGCGCCACCTGGCCGGTGGTTTTCGGTCCCAGGGCGTCGTGGTGACCGTGTTGGCTGAGGAGTTCGACAATGTTTTCCATCAGGAAGCGGAAATAAAGGAGTTGAAGCGGGGGAAGAAGGATTAGCGCAGCTGGTAGATGTCGACCAGCCGCTTCACGTCGGCGAGGGTGCGCTGGGGCGGCGCGAAGGGCGCCGGAATGGGCCGGCGGGCGTAGGTCTGGAAGTAGAGCACGCAGGCGTCGCGCCACCAGAGGGCTTCCTTGTATTGGGTTTGCAGGCGGGCCGTCACGTCGGCGTGCAGGGCCGGGTCCACCTTGGGCTGCACCTGCGCCCACTGCCGCTGCAGCCACAGCACCGAGTCGGCGCCGGTGTAGTAGCGGGTGCACAGCTCGTCCCAGAGGGTGCGGCCGGTGCGCAGACGCTGGCGCCAGGGCACGTGGTGAAACCAGAGCAGGTAGTCCGGCGCAATCGTTTGCGCGTTGCCCCACAATTGTTGCACCTCCGGCTTGTACAGGGCCAGGGCGTTGGAGCCGGTGGCCGTGCGGTCGAAGCCCAGGCCCACGGAGTCGGCGCGGTGGTAGTAGATGGCCGTCCAGTCGGGGCGGGCGCTGCGCTCCAGCCAGGGCTGCGGGCCGTAGTGAATACCTTCGCCCATGATGTGGTGCAGGCCCAGCGGCGCGGTGTAGCGCACGTAGATGCGGCGTGTCTGCTGCAGGAGGCCGGCAATGGTCTGCACCGCCGGCGGGTCGGTGGTGAGGGTCTGCCGGGTCCATTCTGCGGCAATGGCTTCCGAACCGAGCGTGTGGTCCCAGGCCAGGCGGCCGAAGGCGTACCAGTTGGCCTGCCCGATAGGGTGGCCGGTCCAGTTGCGGTCGGCGCCGATGTTGGCTACGCCCGCCATGCCGCTCACCGCGTGCTGGTCCACCGAGCCGTCGACCACGCGGGCCACCGTCGAGCCTTTGCCCTGGGCGTAGGTATCCGAATCCAGGCACTCCTTGATGAGCGGGGCCAGGTACACGGCGTGGGTGGCAAAGCCCAGGTATTCCTGCGTGAGCTGCACTTCCAGCACCAGCGGGGTGCGCGGCATGGCCCCGAACAGCGGGTGAAACGGCTCCCGGGCCTGAAAGTCAATCGGCCCGTTCTTGACCTGCACCAGCACCTTCGGGGCGAACTTGCCGTCGAGGGGCAGAAACTCAGCCGAGGCGGCCTTGAACCGGTCACCCTTGGGGTCGGCTTTGTAGACGAAGGCCCGCCACATCACCAGCCCGTCGTGGCCTTCCAGGGCGGCGGCCAGCATGTTGGCCCCGTCGGCGTGGTTGCGGCCGTAGTCCTGCGGGCCGGGCTCCCCTTCCGAGTTGGCCTTCACCAGAAAGCCGCCGAAATCGGGAATGATCTGGTAAATCTCGTCGGTCTTGGCCTTCCACCACTGCCGCACCTGCGGGTCGAGCGGGTCGGCGGTGGGCAGCCCGCCGATAACCTTGGGCGCGGCCCAGAACACCGACAGGTACACGCGCTGCCCGTAGGGGCGCAGCACGCCGGCCACGGCGGCCACCTTGTGCAGGTACTCGGTGGTGAGCAGGCGCGGCGAGGCGTTGACGTTGTTGAGCACCGCCCCGTTGATGCCCACCGAGGCGTTGGCGCGGGCGTAGTCGCGGTAGCGCGGGTCCACCACTTCCGGCAGCTCGTACCACTTCCAGATCGAAGAGCCCGCGTAGCCGCGCTCCACCGTGCCGTTGGGGTTGTCCCAGTGGTTGAGCAGGCGGCGCTGAATCTTCGGTACGCTGCTGATTTTCAGACCTTCAAGCAGCTGCCGCGTCTGCACCTGCCGCAGCAGGGCAAAGGCGCCGTAGAGCACGGCCACGTCGCGGCGGCCGGTAATGACGAGGTTGTTTTTGTCGTCGTAGAGGCGGTAGCCCTCCTCCCCCAGCCCGGCGTTGTCGGGCGCCTGGGCGTCGACCCGCAGAATGATGCCGCCCTTCCTGCCCTTGGCGTCGCCGATGACCGGCACCGGCTGGCCCAACAGGCCGCTGAGGCCCGTTTGCAGCTCGTCAGCGGCGGCTTTCAGCGTCGCCGATTGGCCGCTGACGCTGACGAACTGCGCCGCCTGCTGGTACTGCTTGCGCTGCCCCGCGTCCCCGATCAGGTCGTACTTCAGCCACAGGCGGTAGCCGTCATCGGCCACGCCGCGGGTGGCGGCGCAAACGAAGAGGCATAGCAAAAGCAGGCAGGTACGCAGGGACATCGTGGTGCGGGAATGCGGGGAAGCGGAGGCGGGAAACTGGCCCGGGAAGGCCGGCAGTAGTGCGCGCAGCGGCGCGGGCGCAAGGGGCACGTGGGTTTAGTTCAGCAACCAGGCCGCGGCGTGGGCCGCCGAGCTGGCCGAGGCTGCAGGCGCCGGCTCGATTTCGAGGGAGCGGCGGATGCCCAGCTCCAGGCCGCGCAGCTCGGCCAGGCCGCGCAGGCGGCCGATGGCAGAGTAGCCGGGGTAGGTTTTCTTGTTCAGGTCGTCGAGCATCTGGTGGCCGTGGTCGGGGCGCATGGGCAGCTGCGGCTGCCCGAAGCCCTTGCGCTGCCGGCGCTGCTCCTGCAGCACCAGCTCGCGCACCACCGCGTACATGTCCACGTCGCCGGTGAGGTGGTCGGCCTCGTGGAAGTTGCGCGGGTTGTCCTCGCGCTTGGTGGCCCGCAAGTGCACGAAGTGAATGCGGTGCCCGAGTCGGCGCACGATGCCCGGCAGGTCGTTGTCGGCGCGCACGCCCAAGGAGCCGGTGCAGTAGGTGATGCCGTTGCTGGGGTGGTCGTAGGCAGTCAGCAGGGCCGTCAGATCGGCTTCGGTGCTCACCACGCGGGGCAGGCCCAGCAGCGGGTAGGGCGGGTCGTCGGGGTGAATGCAGAGGTTCACGCCCGCTTCGGCGGCCACCGGGCCCACCTGCTGAATGAAGTAGTGCAGGTTGGCGCGCAGCGCGTCGGCGTCGATGGCGGCGTACTCGTCGAGCAGCTGCTGGAAGCCGGCCAACTCGAAGGCTTCTTCCGAGCCGGGCAGGCCCAGCAGCACGGTGTCGGCGAGGTGCTGGCGCTCGGCGTCGCTCATCTGCGCGTACTGGTCGCGGGCGGCGGCCCGCACCTGGGGCTCGTAGTCGGCCGCGGCGCCGGGGCGCTGCAGGATGTGGAGGTCGAACACGGCAAAGTCCTGCCACACGAAGCGCAGGGCCCGCGAGCCGTCGGGCATTTCGAAGTCCAGGTTGGTGCGCGACCAGTCGAGCACCGGCATGAAGTTGTAGCAGACGGTGCGCAGGCCGCAGGCGGCCAGGTTGCGCAGCGAGGCCTTGTAGTTTTCGATGTACGCGTCGCGCGCCGGCAGGCCCTTCTTGATGGCCTCGTGCACCGGCAGGCTCTCCACCACTAGCCAGTGCAGCGGTGAGTACTCACTATTGCCGGCTTCGATTAGCTGCTGCCGGGCCCGAATATCTTCGACCGACCACATCTCCCCTACCGGAATCTGGTGCAGGGCCGTTACGATGCCGGTGCAGCCCGCCTGGCGGATGTGGGACAAGGGAACCGGGTCGGTGGGGCCGAACCAGCGCATGGTGGGAAGCATACGCGTACTATGGTAAAGTACAATTGAACAGCTGCCTACCCAGGTTGTTGCCGCAATTTGCGTGGGAACGTTGCGGGGGTGGGTGAGTGCTGACTTATGACCGAAGATAGCCGAACGATTTCCGGAAAATCCAGTCCGAAAACCGCTATAACTCGCTGATTTCAAATAAAAAATACCGCAAACGTTTCCGAAAACGGTTTCGATAGGTATCTTTAGCGCCCGGCCATGGAAAAAATTTTCCTACGTCTATCTTCAAATAATCAAAGGCCACCTGGCCCTTGATTTTCGCTCCACCTGCCCCGGATTTTCAAAAAATCCCATTCCCACGCCCTACTTCTATGATGAAGTGCAGCAAATGCAACTCCCCCGACGGAGTGCAGCGCGCCGGCTTTATTCGCGGCCGGCAGCGTTACTTCTGCAAGCTCTGCGACTACCATTTCATTGACCAGAAGCTGCCCCGTACCCCGGAGCGCCGCAGCCACCAAACTACCATCAGCGACGTGGCCAAGGTGCTCGGCGTGGCGCCCAGCACCGTTTCGCGCGCGCTCAACGGCCACGCCGACATCAACACCAACACCCGGCAGGCCATTCTGGAAGTGGCCCGGCAGCTCGACTACCAGCCCAACCTGCTGGCCCAGAGCCTGAAAAGCAGCGCCACCCACACCATCGGCGTGGTCATCCCCGACATCGAGCGGCCGTTTTTCGCCACCTGCGTGAGCGGGATTCAGCAGGTAGCCTCGGAGGCGGGCTACCGCGTGATGATCTGCCAGTCGAAGGAGTCGTACGAAATGGAGGTCAGCAACGTGCAGGCCCTCATTGCCTCGCGCGTCGACGGGCTGCTGATCTGCCACTCGCGCGAGACGGAAAACTTCGACCACGTGCGCCCGGCCGCCACCCGCGGCGTGCCGGTGGTGCACTTCGACCGGGTGTGCGACGAGGTGGAAACGGCCAAGGTGATACTGGACGACTGGAACGGCGCGTACAACGTGACGGAGCACCTGATTGAGCAGGGCGCCCGGCGCATTGCCATTCTGGCCGGCCCCGAAAGCCTGCTCATCAGCCGCAACCGCCTGGCGGGCTACCTCAGCGCCCTGACCAAGCACCGGCTGCCGGCCCTGCCCGAGCTGCGGACCCACATCAACTTCCGGCCCGAATCGGCGGTGGCGGCCCTGGACCGCTGGCTGGCCCTGCCCGAGCCGCCCGACGCCATTTTTGCCATCAACTACACCAACGCCTTTGACTTGCTGGTGGCCCTGAAGGAACGCCAGGTGCGCGTGCCCGAGGAAATAGCGGTGGTGGGCTTCGGCGACGAGTTTATGGCCGCCATGATCGAGCCCGGCCTGACCACCGTCAACCTGCACCCGCACCGCATCGGGCAGCAGGCGGCCCGACTGTTCCTGGAACAGGTGGAGCAAAAGGAGCGGTTTCAGCCCCGCACCTTCGTCGTCAGCGGCGACCTGATCATCCGCAAATCCTCGCTGAAAGGCCTGGGCGGCGTGTTTTCGCTGGACATTTAGACCCGGCCCGGCATCCACTGTCATCCGCTTGCCAAAGCCGCGCTACTGCTGGAAATCAGCTGCCTCGTGGTGAGTGAATGAGCCCTTCTGACGAAGCGGTAGCGCAGCTTCGGCGGCGCGGATGGCAGCGGAAGCAGGCCGGTCTTTTGTAGTTCGGGCAACCTGCCGGACAAGCTCTTTTCTGCGTCGGGGCGGCCAGCCTGCCACCGACCTTCTAAACAGCTTCTATGCAACGATTCCTTTTATTGGCCGCGGGCGCCTGCCTGCTGACTCGGTTGAGCCCAGGGCAGTCGGCTGCGCTGCAACGCTTTCCGGCCACGGCCGTGGAGCTGCTGCCGGGCCCGTTTCAGCAGGCGCAGCAAACCGACAAGGCCTATCTGCTGGCCCTCGACGCCGACCGGCTGCTGGCGCCTTACCGGCTGGAGGCGGGCCTGCCCTCGAAGGCAGCGCGCTACGGCAACTGGGAAAACACCGGCCTCGACGGCCACATCGGCGGGCACTACCTCTCGGCCCTGGCGTTGATGTACGCCGCCACCCACGACGCGCAGGTGCAGCAGCGCCTGACGTATATGGTGACGGAGCTGGCCCGCTGCCAGCAGCAGAACCCGGACGGCTACCTCGGCGGCGTGCCCGGCGGCCGGGCCATGTGGGCGCAGGTCAAGGCCGGGCAGATCAACGCCAACAGCTTCGGGCTGAACCAGAAGTGGGTGCCCTGGTACAACCTGCACAAAACCTACGCCGGCCTGCGCGACGCCTACCTCATCGGCGGCAACCAGCAGGCCCGCACCATGCTCATCCGCCTCACCGACTGGTGCCTGGACCTCACGGCGGGCCTTTCGGACGCCCAGATTCAGGACATGCTGCGCTCTGAGCACGGCGGCCTGAACGAGGTGTTTGCCGACGTGGCCCAAATCACCGGCGACAAGAAATACCTCACGCTGGCCCAGCGCTTTTCGCACCAGGCCGTGCTGACGCCGCTGCTGGCCCGGCAGGACGTGCTCAACGGCATGCACGCCAACACCCAGATTCCGAAGGTCATCGGCTTTGAGCGCATTGCGGAGGTGGGCGGCGACCCGGCTTGGCGCGGGGCGGCGGAATTTTTCTGGCAGACGGTGGTGGACCGCCGCACCGTGTCCATCGGCGGCAACAGCGTGAGTGAGCATTTCAACCCGGCCGGCAACTTCACGTCGATGCTGGAAGGCGTAGAAGGCCCGGAGACCTGCAACACCTACAACATGCTGAAGCTCACCCAGCAGCTGTACCTGCAGAGCGGCGCCCCGCGCTACCTCGATTTCTACGAGCGGGCCATGTACAACCACATCCTCTCCTCGCAGCACCCAGGGCCGGCGGGCGGCTTCGTGTACTTCACGCCGATGCGCCCGCGCCACTACCGCGTGTATTCGCAGCCGCAGGAGGGCTTCTGGTGCTGCGTGGGCTCGGGCCTGGAAAACCACGCCAAGTACGGCGAGCTGGTGTACGCCCACCGCAAGGAGCAGGAGTTGCTGGTGAACCTGTTCGTGCCTTCCCGCCTGAGCTGGCCCGAGCAGGGCCTGACCCTGACCCAGCAAACGACCTTTCCGCAGGAAGAACGCTCCCGGCTAGAGCTGAAACTCAAGAAGCCGCGCACCTTCGCCCTCAGCATCCGGCAGCCCGGCTGGCTGCCGGCGGGCCAGCTGGCGGTGCAGGTAAACGGGAAACCCGTGACGCCCGCCGCCACCGCGCCCGGCTACCTCACGCTCACCCGCAAGTGGCGCACGGGCGACGTGGTGACGCTGGCGCTGCCCATGCACACCACCGCCGAGGCATTGCCCGACGGCTCGCCCTGGGTATCCTTCGTGCACGGGCCCGTGGTGCTGGCCGCCGCCACCGATACCACCGACCTGCGCGGCCTGCGCGCCGACGGGCAGCGCATGGCCCACGTGGCCAGCGGCCCGCTCTACCCGCTGGAAGAAGCCCCGGTGCTCGTCACGACTACGCCCAAGGACGTGGCCGCCAGCATCCGGCCGGTGGCGGGCCAGCCGCTGACGTTTACCGCCGCCGGGCTGAGCGGCGCCGAACGGTACCAGAACCTGCGGCTGGTGCCCTTCTACCAGATCCACGACGCCCGCTACATGGTATACTGGCCGGTGACGACGCCCGAGGGCCTCGCGGCCCGCACCGAGGAAATCCGCCGCCGCGACGCCGAGAAGCGGGCCCTCGAAGCCCGCACCGTCGACCAGGTGACGCCCGGGGAGCAGCAGCCCGAGTCGGACCACGGCTTCCGGGGCGAGCAGACGGAAACCGGCCTGCACCGCAACCGCCACTGGCGCCACGCCGCCGGCTGGTTTAGCTACCAGCTGCGTAACCCCGAGCGTGCCGCCCGCACCCTGCGCGTCACCTACGCCGGTGGCGACAAGGGCCGGCGCTTCACGATTCTGGTGAATGGCGCGCCGCTGAGCCAGGTAACGCTGACCGGCAACCCCGAGGGCAGCTTTTACGACGTGGAATACCCGCTGCCCGAAGCCCTGCGCCGCGCCCCGGCCGCCACCTCGCTCACCGTGAAGTTCGAGGCCGCGCCCGGCTCCACGGCCGGCGGCGTGTACGACGTGCGCCTGCTCCGCTAAGCCTGATCAGCAATGACAACCCGACTCCTTTTCCAACCACCCCAACCCTTTCCGCCCCAGCCCATGCTCCTACCGCGACTGAGACGATTCCTTGGTTCTTTAACGGCCCTGCTGCTCCTAAATTCGGCTTTATTTGCACAATCGATTGTGTTGACAAACCCGATCCTATCTGGCTTCTACCCAGACCCTAGCGTGATTCGCGTCGGGACGGATTACTACCTAGTCAACTCCACGTTTTCCTACTTTCCCGGCATCCCGGTTTTTCACAGCAAGGACCTGAAGAACTGGCAGCAGATCGGCAACGTCATCAGCCGGCCCACGCAGATGAACTTCCTGGGCGACCGGATGACGCGCGGACTGTTTGCGCCGGCCATCGAGCACAACAACGGCACCTACTACGTCACCTGCACCCAGATCGACCACAAGGGCAACTTCGTGGTGACGGCCAAAAACCCCGCCGGCCCCTGGAGCGACCCGGTATTCTTGCCCGAGGTACGCGGCATCGACCCCTCGCTGTTTTTCGAGGGCGACAAGGCCTACGTCATCTACAACAGCGACCCGCCCGACAACAAGCCGCTGTACTCCGGCCACCGCTCCATCAAAATCATCGAGCTGGACCCGGTGAAGCTGCAGACCGTGGGCGAGGCCAAAATCGTGGTCAACGGCGGGGTGGACCTGAGCAAAAAGCCCGTCTGGATCGAAGGGCCGCACCTGATGAAGCGCGGCAGCTGGTACTACCTGTACGCGGCCGAAGGCGGCACCTCTGTGAACCACACCGAAGTAGTGTTCCGGGGCAAATCGGCCTGGGGGCCATTCGTGCCCTACGAGAAAAACCCGATTCTCTCGCAGCGGGAGCTGCCCCAGGACCGCAAAGACCCGATTACCTCGGCCGGGCACGCGCAGTTCGTGGACGGGCCCGACGGCAAGACCTACGCCATCTTCCTGGCCGTGCGCCCCTACGAGGGCAACCACTACAACACCGGCCGCGAGACGTTTATCGTGCCCGTGGAGTGGAAAGACGAGTGGCCGGTGACGGTGCCGGGTCCCAATGGCGTGCAGTACAGCTACCCGGCAAAATTTCCGGAGGTGAAGCAGCCCGGCGCCCGGCCGCAGAGCGGCAACTTCGGCTACACCCTCACCTTCGAGAAGCAGCTCGATCCGGCCCTGCTCTTCATGCGCACCGTGGACAGCAGCAGCTTCTCGCTGAGCAAGGCCAACGGCCTTACGCTGAAGCTCAAGCCCGAAACCGTGGCCGAAACGGGCAACCCGGCCTTTATCGGCAAGCGGCAGCAGCACATGTACGGCAGCACCGAAACCGAGCTGAACTTCGCGGCCAAAGCGGCCAACGAATCGGCGGGCTTGGTGGTGTTTCAGGACGAAAAGCACTTCTACTACCTCTGCAAATCGGTGGCCGACGGCAAGCCGGTGGTGCAGCTGCTGAAAAGCACCGCCGAGGTCAACAAAACCGAGAAGCTGGCCCAGGCCCCGCTGAAAGCGGCCGGCGGCAAGCTGGGGCTGCGGGTCAGCTTCGCGGGCGACAAGTACGGTTTCCAGTTCTCGGAGGACGGCAAGAAGTGGCAGACGCTCCAGGACCAGGTGGACGCGCGCTTCCTGAGCACCCAGACGGCGGGCGGCTTTATCGGCTGCGTGCTGGGCATGTACGGCACCTCGGCGGGCCAGCCCACGACCAACACGGCCGCCTTCAAGTGGCTGAAATACGCGGGTAACGACCCGATGTACCGCAAATAAGCCCCGCCGTATGCGTTATTTTAGCCTAATCACCTTGCTCGTGTTACCCCTCGGCGCCGCCCGGGCCGCCCAGCCCGTTCAGATAAATAGCCCCGACGGGGCCGTGCGCGTGACGGTGGACCTGACCGCCCAGGGCCAGCCTACTTACGCCGTGCGCTACGGCCAGACGGAGCTGCTGCAACCCTCGCGCCTGGGTCTGAAGCTGGCCGGCGCCGACCTCAGCCAAGGCCTGCGCCTGACCCAGGCCGATAAGCCCAGCACCGTCGCCGACGACTACCAGCTCAACACCGACAAGCGCGCCCACTGCCGCTACCGGGCCACCCGGCGCGTGCTGCACTTCGCGGGCGCGGCCGGCGGGCCGCAGCTCAGCGTCATCTTCCAGGTGTCCGACGACGGGGTGGCGTTTCAGTACCTCATCGAAGGCCCGGCCAAAGACGTGCAGCGCATCACGCAGGAAGCCACCACGTTTCGGCTGCCGGGCGGGGCCAAGGGCTGGCTGCACCCGCACGCCAAGGCCCAGACCGGTTTTGCCAACACCCAGCCCTCGTACGAGGAGAATTACCAGCGCGGAATTGCAGTCGGCACGCCTTCGCCGCTGGGCCAGGGCTGGTCGTTTCCGGCCTTGTTTCAGACCGATGGGCACTGGCTGCTGCTGACCGAGGCCGGCATGGGCCGCACCTACTGCGGCGCCCACCTGGCCCACGAATCGGCGGGCGGCGAGTACCAGGTGGCCTTTCCGCAGGCGCCCGAAAAAACCACGCCCGAAGCGGCTTTGCTGCCCGAAAGCCCGTTACCCTGGCGCACACCCTGGCGCGTGCTGGTGCTGGGCAAGTCCCTGGCTCCCATCGTGGAATCGACTTTGACCACCGACCTGAGCGCGCCGACCCAGACGCCCGTGCTGCCCAATGCGCCGGGCAAATCGTCGTGGTCGTGGGTGCTGATGGGCGACCAGAACACCACCTACGACGTGCAGCGCCGCTTTATCGACTACGCGGCCGATATGCGCTGGCAGTACTGCCTGGTGGATGCGCTCTGGGACAAGCAGATCGGCTACGACAAGGTGCAGGAGCTGGCTCAGTACGCCCGTAGCAAGAACGTGGGGCTGCTGGTGTGGTACAACTCGAACGGGAGCTGGAACCAGGCCCCGCAGACGCCCACCAACGTGCTGTTTGAGCCCGAAAGCCGGCGCCGCGAGTTTGCCCGCATCAAGCAGATGGGCGTGGCCGGGGTGAAAATCGACTTTTTCGGCGGCGACGGGCAGTCGTTTATGAACTACTACCAGGATTTGCTGGTGGACGCGGCCCAGGTCGGGCTGCTGGTGAACTTCCACGGCGCCACCCTGCCGCGCGGCTGGAACCGCACCTACCCCAACCTGATGACGATGGAGGCGGTGAAGGGCTTCGAGTTTCTGACCTTTGACCAGCGCAACACCGACCAGGAAGCCACGCACTGCGCCACTCTGCCCTTTACCCGCAACGCGGTGGGCCCGATGGACTTCACGCCGGTGGCGTTTTCGGAAATCCGGGGCAAGCAGCGCCGCACTTCCAACGCCTTTGAGCTGGCCCTGGCGGTGCTGTTCCAGTCGGGTATCCAGCACTACGCCGAAACGACCGAGGGCATGGCCGCCCAGCCCGCCTACGTGCAGGACTTCATGCGCAGCCTGCCGCCGCGCTGGGCCGATGTGAAGTACCTCGACGGCTTCCCCGGCGGGTACGCCGTGCTGGCCCGCCAGGCCCCCGACGGCCGCTGGTACCTGGCCGGCATCAACGGCACCGACCAGCCCAAAACCCTGCAACTGGACCTGGGCAAGCTGGGCCTCTCGGCCGGCACCGTCATCACCGACGGGGACACCAACCGCAGCTTCCGCACCCAAGCCGCGACGGGCAAGACGCTGAATCTGACGCTGCCCGCGCGCGGTGGCTTCGTGGTGCGGCCCTGACGCCCAGCTGTTGCGCCTCCCCCCCGCCCCCTCGCCGAAAAAGGAGAGGGGGAGCCAGAATTTTTTAGGTCTGCTGATTCCGCTGGCTAAATACGACCAGTGAATCAGCAACCCAGGCTGAAAAAGGCCACCTGAGCCTATTTGAAACCTGCTTCCACTTCGTCAGGCTCTCCTCTCCTTTTCGGCGAGGGGGCCGGGGGTGAGGCGCGATGAAGAGGTAGAGATGCTTCGACAAGCTCAGCATGACGGCCTTTTCCGCTCCCTTGCCTCCTGCCTACCGCCGCATCCTTTTCCATCCGAATGAAACACGCTTTACTCCTCGCGCTAGGTGCCGTTCTGCTCGGCGCCAGCCCCAGCCTGGCGCAAAAAGTGCCCATAGAAGCCCCCAAGGGCTTCGACCAGCCCCGGCCAGGTATTGCCACGGGCCGCATCGATACCATCAGCTACGCCTCCAAAACGGTGGGCACGGTGCGCCGGGCGCTGGTGTACACGCCGCCGGGGTATTCTAAAAAGAAGAAGTACCCGGTGCTCTATCTGCTGCACGGCATCGGCGGCGACGAAAAGGAGTGGCTGAAAGGCAGCCGGCCGCAGGTGATTCTCGACAACCTCTACGCGGAGGGCAAGCTGCAACCCATGCTGGTGGTGATGCCCAACGGCCGCGCCATGCAGGACGACCGGGCCGTGGGCAACATCTTCAGCCCCGACAAGGTGGCCGCCTTCGGCACCTTCGAGCAGGATTTGCTCACCGACCTGATTCCCTACGTGCAGCGGCACTACCCTGCGCTGAAAACGCGCGAAAACCGGGCCGTGGCCGGGCTGTCGATGGGCGGCGGGCAGTCGTTGAACTTCGGGCTGGGTCACATGGAGCAGTTTGCCTGGGTAGGCGGCTTTTCCTCGGCGCCCAATACCCGCAAGCCCGAAGAGCTGGTACCCGACCCTGAGAAGGCGAAGAAGCTCCTCAAGCTGCTCTGGATTTCCTGCGGCGACGCCGACAACCTGCTGCCCGTCAGCCAGCGCACCCACGACTACCTCTACCAGCGCGGCGTGCCCCACGTGTACTACCTGGAGCCCGGTGGCCACGACTTTAAGGTCTGGAAAAATGGGCTCTACATGTTCGCGCAGCAGCTGTTCAAGCCCGTGGACGTGGCCGCCCTGCCCCGCTACACCGTGCTGGGTACGCCGGCCGCCACCAACGTGCGCAACGCCAAGTACCCGCAGCTGCTGCCCGACAACCGGGCCGTGTTTCGCCTGAAAGCCCCCGGCGTGCAGCGCGTGCAGCTGGACCTGGGCCGCAAATACGATATGGTCAAGGACAGCACCGGTACCTGGACGGCCACCACCGACGTGCTCAGCCCCGGCCTGCACTACTATTCGCTTATCCTCGATGGCCTGCCCATTGCCGACCCCGCCAGCGACACCTTCTACGGCATGGGGCGCATGGCCAGCGGCCTGGAGGTGCCCGGCCGCGGCACGGACTTCTACGCCCTGCGCGACGTGCCCCACGGCGAGGTGCGCGAGCGGCGGTTCTACTCCAAAGTCACCAATTCGTGGCGCCGGTTTTTCGTGTACACCCCGCCGGGCTACGACGCCAACGCCGCCACCAAGTATCCGGTGCTGTACCTGCTGCACGGCGGCGGCGAAGACGAAACCGGCTGGGCCCGGCAGGGCAAAGCAGACCTGATCCTCGACAACCTGCTGGCCGAGAAAAAAGCCAAGCCCATGCTCGTCGTCATGCTCGACGGCAACCTAGGCGGGCCCGGCGGGCTGGCGGGCTTCGGGGAGGCTACGCTGAAACGCTTCGAGGACGAGCTGAAGCAGGTGGTGCTGCCGCTGGTGGAAAGCAGCTACCGCACGGCCCCCGGCGCCCCCAACCGCGCCCTGGCCGGCCTCTCGATGGGCGGGCTGCAGACGCTTTACGCCGGCGTGCGCAACACCGACATGTTCCAATACCTGGGCGTGTTCAGCTCCGGCTTTTTTGCCAACAACCCGCAGCTTTCGGACCCACAGTACGCCTTCATGCAGGCCAATGCCACTACCATCAACGCCAACCTGCGGCAGCTGTGGCTGTCGATGGGCGGGCCCGAAGACATTGCCTACGCCAACAACAAGGCCATGCGTGCCCGCTTCGACGGGCTTGGCATCCGCTACGCCTACAGCGAGTACCCCGGCGGCCACACCTGGCCCGTGTGGCGCCACGACTTGTACCAGTTTGCCCAGCAGCTGTTCTAGGCTGCCCCATTCTCCCCGTATGAAAAAAGCTCTGCTCCTGCTGCTGCTCGGCCTGCTGGCCAGCCTCGGCCTGCAAGCCCAAAACCCGATACTGCGCGACGCGTTTACGGCCGACCCGGCCCCGCTCGTGTACCACGACACGCTGTTTCTGTATACCGGCCACGACACGGCCTCGACGCAGGAAACCAACTACAAGATGCCCGACTGGCGCATCTACTCCACCACCGACATGGTGCACTGGCAGTCCTACGGCCGGCGACTCTCGCCGCGCACCTTCGCCTGGGCCACCGGCGACGCCTACGCGGCCCAGTGCGTGTACCACCGGGGCAAGTTCTACTGGTTCGTGTCGACCTTTCACAAGAAGGACGAGCACAGCCAGGGCGGGGCGGCCATCGGCGTGGCGGTGTCGGACCGCCCGACGGGGCCGTTTCGCGACGCCATCGGCCGGGCGCTCATCGTCAATGAAATGACCCGGGACCAGCCCCACGCCTGGGACGACATCGACCCCACGGTATTTATCGACGACGACCAGCAGGCCTACCTGTACTGGGGCAACGGCAGCTGCCGCTGGGTGAAGCTCAAGGACAACCTGACCGAGTTGGCCGGCCCCATCAACGTCTTCACGCCCACTGGCTACATGGAGGGGCCGTGGGTGTACAAGCGCAACAAGGTGTACTACCTGGTGTACGCCGGCAAAGGCACCAAGCCCGAAATGATTGAGTACTGCACCGCTCCCAGCGCCACCGGGCCCTGGACCTACCGGGGCATCATTCAGCCGAACGTGCCCAACAGCTTCACTACCCATCCGGGCATCATCGACTACAAAGGCCAGAGCTACTTTTTCTATCACAACGGCGCCCTGCCCACCGGCGGCAGCTACCGCCGCTCCATCTGCGTGGACATCCTGCGCTACAACCCCGACGGCACCATTCAGCCCATCGTGCAGACCACCCAGGGCGTGGCCCCGGTGAAATGACGGCGCTTCAACCGTCCAACTCCGTCCGTCATGCAGAGGCGAAGCCGAACCGAAGGTCGCCGTAGGCAAGCATCTCGCGTGCTGACCTGGCGCGGCTACCTTAAGAACGTCATGTCGAGCGAAAGACATCTCGCTCGCGTGGTAATCTGCTCGTTGCGCGAAACGGGTGCTATCCGGCATCAGCCCGTGAGCTGTCTTTCGCTCGACATGCCGGGCTGATGATTTCGTCCATTCTTTCCCTGCTTTCCATGAAACACGTCGTTTCGATCATCCTGCTGCTGCTCGGGCTGCTCAGCGGCGCCCGTGCATTCGGGCAAAGCAAGCCGGCGCAGAACCCCGTCATCTTCGCCGACGTGCCGGATATGGCCCTGATCCGGGTGGGCCGCACCTACTACATGAGCAGCACCACCATGCACCTGAGTCCGGGCGTGCCGATTATGAAATCGATGGACCTGGTGAACTGGCAGCTGGTCGGCTACGCCTACGACACGCTGGCCAACGTGGACGCGCTGAATCTGACGAATGGCCAGAGCACCTACGGGCGCGGCTCCTGGGCCAGCAGCCTGCGCCTGCACCGCGGCACCTACTACGTCACGACCTTCGCCCAGACGACCGGCCAAACCTACGTTTACTCCACCCGCGACATCGAGAAAGGCCCCTGGAAACGGGCGGCGTTCCGGCCCAGCTACCACGACCACTCCCTGTTTTTCGACGACGACGGCCGCGTGTACCTCGTGTACGGCAGCGGCAAAATCCGGCTGGTCGAGTTGACCGCCGACGCTGCCGGCGTGCAGCCCGGCGCCCCCGAGCAGGTGCTCATAGCCAACGCCAGCGCCCCGGCCGGGCCCAACATCAACCTGCCGGCGGAAGGCTCGCAGCTCTTCAAAATCAACGGCAAGTACTATCTCTTCAACATCGTGTGGCCCAAGGACGGCATGCGCACGGTGCTGGTGCACCGCGCCGACCAGCTTACCGGCCCCTACGAAGGCCGCGTGGCCCTGCAGGATCTGGGCGTGGCCCAGGGCGGCCTCATCGACACGCCCGACGGCCGCTGGTTTGCCTACCTGTTCCGCGACTTCGGCGCCGTGGGCCGCATCCCGTACCTGGTGCCCGTGCGCTGGCAGGATGGCTGGCCCGTGCTGGGCGACCCGGCCGGCAAAGTGCCCGCCGCGCTGGCGCTGCCCGCCAATAAGCCCCTGATTCCCGGCGTGGTGGCCTCCGACGAGTTCAGCCGGCGCAAGGGGGAAGCCCGGCTGCCGCTGGTATGGCAGTGGAACCACAACCCGGCCCGCGAGCTGTGGTCGGTGACGGAGCGGCCCGGCTACCTGCGCCTGCGCACCGACCGCGTGGACACCACCTTCCTGCGGGCCCGCAACACCCTCACCCAGCGTACCATCGGCCCCACCTGCGCCGGCCGCACCGCCCTCGATGTGTCGCACCTGCAGGACGGCGACGTGGCCGGCCTGGCCCTGCTGCAGCGGCGCTATGGGCTGGTGGGCGTGACGCAGCGGGGCGGGCAGCGCTTCATCGTGATGGTCAGCGCCGAATCGGAAAAGCCGGTGGAGCTGCAGCGCATTCCGTTGGTGCAGAACACCGTGTACTTCAAAGCCACCTGCGACTTCACGGACCGCCGGGACGTGGCCACCTTCTTCTACAGCCTCGACGGCAAGACCTGGCAGCCCATCGGCGCGCCGCTGAAGATGGCCTACACGCTGCCGCACTTCATGGGCTACCGGTTCGGGCTGTTCACCTACGCCACCCAGCACCCCGGCGGCTACGCCGATTTCGACTATTTCCGCATCGAGGACAAGCTGAAATAAAGAACGTCTGGCGGCAGGTAGTCATCTGCTCATTCCCGAAAAGCAAAGCACCCGGACCGTCATGTCGAGCGAAGGCGAGACATGACAGGCAAAACAGTTCTTCTACCAGCTTCCACCAGCCCAATGACAATGCGCAACTTTCGCCGCTGGCGGCAGAATTTACTGCTTACAGGTCGCCACCGTGCCGTCGTCCGGCTCCTGCGCTCCTTTTCAGAGCGGGGACCGGGGGGTGAGGCGCTCTGCCTGCTAAGCATCCTGCTGCTACTCACCACTGCCGCCACGGCCCAAAACCCGTTCATCACCAGCCAGTTCACCGCCGACCCCACGGCGCGGGTGTTCGAGGGCCGGGTGTACGTGTACCCGTCGCACGACATTCCCTGCGGGCCGGGGCGCGGGCGCATCGGCTGGTTTTGCATGGAAGACTACCACGTATTTTCCTCCGCCAACCTCACCGACTGGACCGACCACGGCGTCATCGTGACGCAGAACAAGGTACCCTGGGTGAAGCCCGACAGCTACAGCATGTGGGCCCCCGACTGCATCCAGCGCAACGGCAAATACTACTTCTACTTCCCCACCACGCCCCAGGACACGACGCTTAACGGCCGCGGCTTCACCATCGGGGTAGCTGTCGCTGATAAGCCCACCGGCCCGTTCGTGCCGCAGCCGCAGCCCATCCGGGGCGTGCGCGGCATCGACCCCAACGTGTTTATCGACCGGGACGGGCAGGCCTACCTGTACTGGTCGCAGGGCCACATCTACGGAGCCAAGCTGAAAGACAACATGCTGGAGCTGGCTGAAGAACCCAAAACCCTCGGCGAGTTGCCGACCAAAGGCCTCAAGGAAGGCCCCTTTCTGTTTGAGCGCAACGGCGTGTACTACCTCACCTACCCGCACGTGGAGCACCAAACCGAGCGGTTGGAATACGCCACCAGCACCTCGCCGCTGGGGCCGTTCAAGGTGCGGGGCGTTATCATGGATGAGTCGCCGACCGGCTGCTGGACCAACCACCACTCCCTGCTGCAATTCAAAAACCAGTGGTACCTGTTCTACCACCACAACGACCTCTCGCCCCGTTTCGATAAAAACCGCTCCATTCGCCTGGACAGCCTATTTTTCGAGCCCGATGGCCGCATCCGCAAAGTCACTCCCACCCTGCGTGGCGTGGGCCTAACCGACGCCCGGCAGCGCATTCAGCTTGACCGCTACAGCCGCCTCAGCCCCCAAGGCGCGGCCATTGCCTTGCTGGATACCGCCAACCCGTTTCAGGGCTGGAAAACCGTGCTGTCGGGGCCGCAGGGCTGGGTGCAGTACAACGGCGTGGCCTTCGGCCAGCAGCCGCTAAAGACCATCACGCTGCGCGTAGCGGCACCGGCCGGCGCCACGGTGCAGGTGCGGGCCGACGCGGCCACCGGCCCGGTGCTGGCGCAAGTCAGCGTACCGAAAACCAGCGGCTGGCGGGAAGTGCGGGTGTCCCTGGCAGCGTTTCGGCCCGGCACCCACCCCCTGGTCGTGCAGTCCCGGACGGCCGCGCCAGTCGAAATCGACTGGATCCGGTTTGAATAAAGCTCGAAAGCATGCCCGTAAACGACGGGCCGCCGACTTTGACGGCCGCCGTTTACGGGCCGTCCCACACTTTCTCAGACCAGGCTTCGACGGCCGCCTGATTCCTGGAATAACGAAACGCCCGGTACGCGGCGCTGAGCCGGACTCAGCAACGCGTACCGGGCGTTTCGTTTGCCGTTTTGAGGCTTGTACCCGGCTTACTCCTTCACGAAACGCTGCGTCTGCACGTGCCCGGCGGTTTCCACGCTCAGCAGGTATACGCCCTTGGGCAACGTCGTCACGTCGAGCTGCGCGGCGGGCTGGGTGCCGGCGTGTGCCTGGCGCAGCACCGTGCGGCCGAGCAGGTTGGTCACCGTCAGCTGCTGCGGCTGCCCGGTGGTCAGCCGCACGTTCAGCACGCCTTGCACCGGGTTGGGGTACAGCTCCAGCGGGGCGGCTTTTTCATCCAGGCGGTTAGGAGCAGCCGTAGCGGAAGCACCGGCCGTTTCGCGGGCAGCGGCGTTGCGGGTGATGCGAATCCAGTTAAGGTTCCAGCCGCCGGTCTGGGCAAACACGCCGAAATTGTACGTACCCGCGTTGACGTTGACCGTGCGCGACACCGTCGTCCAGTTCTGCCAGCCGCCGGTGGCCGGCACCGCCGTGTTGCCCAGCTGAATCGAGCCCGCGTTCAAATCCGACGAGAGGGTGCCGCCAGAGGGGCTGGCCACCCGGTACTCGATGGTGTAGCTGCCCGAGGTCGGGAAGTTCACGTTGTTGTAGGCCAGCCAGTCGCCGGCATCCACGTAGCCCACGTTCTGCCCGCCTTCGGAGCAGGCTTCCACCTGCACGCCGTTCATGGCCGAGTAGCTTTCGGCCTGAATGGTGGTGGAGCTGGGCGGCGTGCTGGTTTTCTGGTACACCCGCACGTAATCGACGGACATGGTGGCGGGCAGCTTGCCTTCGTCCACCGTCTGCCCGGGCCAGTTGCCGGCCACGGCCAGGTTCAGCAGCAGGAAGAAGGGCCGCTGAAACTCCTCGGTGCTGCCCGTGCCGCCCTGAATCAGAATTTCGTGGTACTTGGCCCCGTCGACAAACCAGCGGATGTAGCTGGCGTCCCACTCCACCGAGTACACGTGGTAGGCCTCGGGGGAGGTGATGACGTTGCCGCCGTACTCGGCGTGGCCGTTGCTGTCCCAGTGCACGGTGCCGTACACCTTGTTTTCGCTGTTGATGTGCTCCATCACGTCGATTTCGCCGCAGGCCGGCCAGCCCACCGAGCCGATGTTGGCCCCCAGCATCCAGAACGCGGGCCATAGTCCCTGGCCCAGCGGCAGCTTCATGCGCGCCTCGATCTTGCCGTAGGTAAACTGCCGGGTGCCCTGGGTTTTCATGCGGGCCGAGGTGTAGGGCATGCCGCCCACGCTCTGCTTGCGGGCCGTTATCTGCAATTCCGTGCTCGTCACGGTGGCGTTGGCGCGCTGGTAGTACTGCCGCTCGTTGTTGCCCCAGCCGCCGCCGCCGGTTTCGAACACCCAATCGGGGCTGATGCTGCCGTTGAACTCGTCGGCCCAGACGAGCTGGTAGGTTTGGGCCTGGGCGTGGGTGGGCGCGGCCAGGCACAACAAGGCCGCAGCCCCCGCGCCCAGCAGGGAGGTAAACAGGTTTTTCATAAGGTGTTTGGGTTGGGAATGGTTGGGTCGGGGTCGGAGGGGCACTACCTGCTTGCGCCAGGAGCCGGGCGGCGGATGCTCAGGGGGCTGATCCGCGGCGGCAATACCCTAATATTTATACTTGCCGGGCTAAAATGCAAGCACCAAAACCCTGCGTCTGAAGCCAAAACACGGCCGTTGTACGCTTGCTGCCCCGTGTGGCGTACACTTAGCACACACGCGGAAAGGCCGCGCAACCAGCCGCCGTACAGTAGCCAGCCGGCGCCGCGTGCGGATAAAAAACACCTGAAAAACGCTACCGAGCCGGCTACTTTTTTCACTTATTCGCCCTCCCGACTGGTCACTGGCCGGGCTCCGCCTACCCCCTGCTATACCTGGTACCCCGGCGGAAACCCACGCCATGCCAAACCAGCCACTCACTCGGCGGTAATAACTGGGCCGGACGGCCCCTTTCCCTTCCTGCCTCTCACGCCTAGCCCCCTCCTACTCATGCTCGACCTCGTCATCGACGCCCGCCCGGCGGCGCTCAGCGCCGGCTTCAACGTGCGGCGCATCCTGCCCTACCGCCTGCGTCGCATGCTCGGGCCCTTCATTTTCATGGACCACGCCGGGCCGGTGCAGGTAGCGCCCGAGCAGGTACACAACCTCGACGTGCTGCCCCACCCCCACATCGGCCTCTCCACCGTCAGCTACCTGTTCGGCGGGCAGGTCACGCACCGCGACAGCCTGGGCGTGGAGCAGATCATCCGGCCCGGCGAAGTGAACTGGATGACGGCCGGCAGCGGCATTGCGCACTCCGAGCGGTTCGAGGACCCGGCCACGCTGGCCGGCGGGCAGCTGGAAATGATTCAGACCTGGGTGGCACTGCCCGAAGCGGCCGAGGAAAACGCGCCGAGCTTCGTGAACTACCAGCCCCAGGAGCTGCCCATTTTCACCGATACCGGCGTGTGGATGCGCCTGATTGCTGGCGACGCCTACGGCCTCCATAACGACGTGCGCACCCATTCGCCGCTGTTTTACCTGCACGTAGTGCTGCAGCCCGGGGCGCGATTCGGCCTCCCGCGCGGCTACCCCGAGCGCGGCGCCTACGTGGCCAAGGGCCTGGTGGAAGTGGGCGGGCACCGCTACGGCCCCGGCCAGCTACTGGTCTTCACGCCCGGCATCGACCCGGTTATCGTGGCCCTGGAAGCCAGCACGCTGATGCTGCTGGGCGGCGAGCCGCTGGGGGAGCGGTTTATCTGGTGGAATTTCGTGTCCTCGCGCAAGGAGCGCATCGAGCAGGCCAAGGCCGACTGGCAAGCCGGGCGCATCGCGCTGCCGCCCAACGACAACGCCGAGTTTGTGCCCCTGCCCGAGGACCGCACCCGCCCGGCCGGCACCGGGGGCGCGGCCCCGCCCCCGCAGGCGCTATCGTAAGGCCCGGATGGTCGTTGAAATTTTCGGCGCGGCGGTGGCGTTGCTACTTTGGAGCCGGCTGCGCCTGACGAGCGGTGCGGCCGGCCTCTGCGTATAGTTCCGCATCTTCCCTTCCACTCTCCCCAACGTCATGCAACGCCCCACCCGTCCGCGCCGGACGCTGCCGCCGGCCAACACCAAGTACGTCGTCATTGTGGTCCTCATTGCCCTGGTGCTCATGTGGCTGCTGGAGCGCTTCGCCGGCTAAAGAACTGCCGCGGTAAGAACGACCTCATCCAGGCCGTCATGTCGAGCGAAGTCGAGACATCTCGCGTGCTTCGTTGAACGACCAAGAAAGAACGTCATGCTGAGCCCCGCGAAGCATCTCTACCGCACGATTCAACGAAGCGGTAGAGATGCTTCGACTGCGCTCAGCATGACGTTCCGGTTTATCACCCCTACCGTCGGCACGCGATATTCTTCGCTACGCTCTGAATGACGTTCTAATCATGCGGGGCGCCTTTACCCACAGAGCGCAACGCGCCGCGGCGGAACGGAGTATTTAGCAGCGCCCCGCGGCCGCTGGCCCCTCCGCCGCCGTGCCCGGGCCGCTCCGCCGCATGATTCCGCAGTTTTTATTCGCCACCGGCATCGAAAACAGCAACCCGACCATTCAGAACGGCCGGGTGCGCATCGATGAAATGGCCAAGTGCCGCCACTACGAGTTCTGGCAGAAAGATTTCGACCTCGTCGAAGAGCTGGGCATCCACTTCCTGCGCTACGGCCCGCCGATCCATACCACCTGGCTGGGGCCGGGCAAGTACGACTGGACCTTCGCCGACCTGACCTTCCGCGACCTGGGCCGCCGCAACATCGCCCCCATCGTGGACCTATGTCACTTCGGCCTGCCCGACTGGCTGGGCAACTTCCAGAACCCGAATTTCCCGGCCCTGTTTGGCGACTATGCCCGGGCCTTTGCCGAGCGGTTTCCGTGGGTGCAGCTCTACACGCCGGTCAACGAAATGTTCATCTGCGCGCAGTTTTCGGCCCTTTACGGCTGGTGGAACGAGCAGTTGAGCAGCGACCAAAGCTTCGTGACGGCGCTCAAGCACATCGTGAAGGCCAACGTGCTGGCCATGCACGCCATCGGCGAGGTCCGGCCCGACGCGCTGTTTATCCAGAGCGAGTCGTCGGAGTACTTCCACGCCGAAAACCCGCAGGCCATCAAGCCGGCCGAGCTGATGAACGCCCGCCGCTTCCTCTCGCTGGACCTCAACTACGGCCGGCGCGTGGACTCGGAGATGTACGAGTACCTGCTCGACAACGGCATGACGCGCGAGGAATACCACTTCTTCCTGCGCAACCACCGCCGCCACCAGTGCATCATGGGCAACGACTACTACAAAACCAACGAGCACCGCGTGCGCGCCGACGGCAGCACCACGGCCTCGGGCGAGGTGTTCGGCTACCACGTCATCACCCGCCAGTACCACGACCGGTACCACCTGCCGGTGATGCACACCGAAACCAACCTCTGGCAGGGCCCCTGCGGCGACGAGGCCGTGAACTGGCTCTGGAAGGAATGGGCCAACGTGCTGCGCGTGCGCAACGACGGGGTGCCCATCGTGGGCTTCACCTGGTACTCGCTCACCGACCAAGTCGACTGGGACTCGGCCCTGCGCGAGGACCGCGGCACCGTGAACCCGCTGGGCCTCTACGACCTGGACCGCAAAATCCGGCCCGTGGGCGCGGCCTACAAGCAGCTCATCCACGACTGGCGCCAGGTGCTGCCCGCCCAGAGCGTGTGCCTGCAGGTGCCCATTGTGATGCCCCACGACGCAAGCCAGGAATGGGCCCAGCAGAAGCAGGACCAGGCCGAAGCTCAGCAGCAGGACAAAACCACCGTGGCCGCCAACGCGCCGAGCTAAGGAGCCGGTTAGTTTGCGAGTGGAGGAGGTTGTAAGTTAAAGAGTTGCAGGCTTCGTGCGGCAGCCAAAGCTTACCAGCTGCTCCTTTCCGCAAACCTTACGTCCTACTCGCCAGCCCGATTCACCCACTCCTGACCCTAACTAATTAACTCACAACCTCCTTAACTCATAAACTCCGAATGACTCGTTTTCAGGATAAAGTTGCCATCGTTACCGGCGGGGCCAGCGGGATTGGCCTGGCTATTTCGCAGCGGCTGGCCTCGGAAGGGGCGCGCGTGGTATTAGTCGGGCGCACCGAAAAGCAGCTGACCGAAGGCGCCGAGCTGGTGAAAAAAGCCGGCGCGCCCGAGGTCTGGGCCAGCGTGTGCGACGTATCGGTGGAGGCGCAGGTGGAAGCCACCGTGCAGGGCACGCTGGAGCGTTTCGGCCGCCTCGACGTCATCGTCAACAACGCCGGGCTGATGCTGTTCAAGCCCCTGGAGCAGTACAGCGGCGAAGACTGGCTGCGCGTGCTGAGCGTGGATTTGCTCGGCTCGTTTTACTTCATCAAGCAGGGCTTTCTGCACATGAAGCGCGGCAGCAGCATCGTCAACGTGTCGAGCATTCACGCCGTCGAAACCAGCCCGCTGGTGGCGCCCTACGCGGCGGCCAAGGCGGGCGTAAACTCGCTCACCCGCTCGGCCGCGCTGGAAGGCAAGCCCAAGGGCATCCGCGTCAACGTGGTCATGCCGGGCGCCATCGATACGCCCATGCTCTGGGAAAATCCCAACGTGAAAAGCGGGGTGGAAACCATCGACAAAGCCGACGTGGGCCGCCCCGAGGACGTGGCCGCCACCGTAGCCTACCTCGCCTCCGACGACGCCGCCTTCGTGCAGGGCGCCGAAATCCGCGTGGACGGCGGCCGGCTGGATCGGCTGTAGAGGCCGGACGCGCTACGTTTGGGGTTAGCCGGAAAATTCAGAACGTCATCCTGAGCGCAGCGAAGGACCTTTCTCCCACCCCGCACCGTCGCCACCTACGAAGTGCAGACCCTGGCGCCAGAACAGCAGCACACAAACCAAGAAGCGCAGCCACCGAGCCCTTACGATTGGGCGTTGGCGGCTGCGCTTCTCAGTTAGTGCAGGGTGCGAGGAAGGTCCTTCGGCTACGCCTCAGGATGACGGCCTTTTTCCACTACCTGGCATTCTGATTCCGCTGCTTTCCCCGCTAGTTCAGCACGTAGGTGGCAATGGAGTGGGCGGGGCTGACCGTCGCGGCGGCCTGGCCTTTGATCCAGAGCTGGAAGGGCAGTTCCTTGTCGGTCTGGTTCATCACCACCACGGCTACCGAGCCGTCGGTGTTGCGGAAAGCGGTGGTTTGGAGCACGTCGCGGCTGCTGGCGGTGGCAATGCGCCGGGCGCCGGGGCGCACGAACTTGGAGAAGTGGCCGAGGTAGTAGTAGATGTTGGTGTAGATGAGCTTGCCGGCCTTGGTGTCGGCAATGACCGGGGCGTAGCAGAAGTTGCCGACGTGGTTGGGGCCGCCGGTTTCGTCGAGCAGCACGTTCCAGTCGGTCCAGGCCACGGTGCCGGCGTTGAAGTCGTTGATGAGCGAGTGGCCGTACTTCTCGCCCAGCTGCCAGTCATTGACCTTGCCGAGGTCAAACTTCTCGATGCAGCCTTCGGTGAAGATGAGGTTCTTCGCGGGGTAAGTTTCGTGCACGCGGCGCAGGTTGTCGAACTGCATGCTGGAGCCGGTCCACGTCTCGTACCAGTGGTAGCCCAGGCCCCAGTAGTATTTGCTGGCTTCGGGGTCGTCGAAGAGGGTGCTGGCGCGCTGGAAGGCCAGGTCGCGGTTATGGTCCCAGCCGATGAGCTTTTTGTCGCCGAGGCCGCTTTTCTGCAGCGTGGGCCCCAGAAAGCCCTTCACGAAGTCGCGCTCCTCTTCGGCGGTGAAGATGCACGACTCCCAGCGCTGCTTGGCCATGGGCTCGTTCTGCACCGTCAGGCCCCAGATGGGCAGGCCCATTTTCTCGTAGGTCTGGATGAACTTGACGTAGTAATTCGCCCAGGCTTGGCGGAACTCGGGCCGCAGGTGCCCGCCCTGCAGCATGGAGTTGTTGTCCTTCATCCAGGCGGGCGGGCTCCAGGGGCTCACGTACAAGGGCAAGGTGCCGCCCGCCGCCGCCGTGGCCTGCTTGATGAAGGGAATCTTGTACTTCTCGTCGTGCTGGATGTTGAAGGTTTTCAGCTCCTTGTCCCCGTCCTGCACGTAGGTGTAGGTGTCGCTCGAAAAGTCGCAGCTGTTGATGTTGGTGCGCGCCAGCGTGTAGCCAATGCCCTGCGTGGGGCTGTAATAGGCGCGCAGCAATTCCTGCTGCTGGGCCTTGGGCAGCTTGGCGAAAGTTTCGGCCGAGGCGTCCGTCAGCGCCCCGCCGATGCCCACGATGGTCTGGTAAGCGTGCGTGGGGTCGATGAACACCGTCGGATCGGTTTCCAGCGGCTGGCCCACTTCCCTGAAGCTCAGCTTCTCGGTGGCGGCCAGTCGGCTCGGCGTGCCCTGCACCGTCAGGTACACCTGCGCCTGCTTGCCGGCGGCGGAGTACGAAATCGGCGCTGCGGCCGGCGCGGTCATCGTCGTGGCCGATTTGGTTTTGACTTTGGTTTTGGTCTGGGCCGAGGCGGCCGGGGCGGCCGTCAGGGCCGCGCCGAGCAGCAGGCCGGCGGCCCACGTCGAGGTGGCAGTGTGCATTAGCGTAAGGAATGAAATTGGGTTGGGAATGATGAGCCGCCGCTGCCGCCCGGTGGCTGCTGGTCCGGGAGCCAGACAGCCCCACCCCGCCGGGGCGGCGGAGCGGGGCTGGGCTTCAGGGTCGGAATAAGGAGCAGGTCGGGGACATTAGCGGCTGATGAGGACGCGGCGCTGCAGTTGCCCATCGGGCGTGGCTACGCGCAAGGTATAGACGCCGGCCGGAAACCCGGCCACGTCCAGCGTGAACTGATTGGGGCCGGCGTGGGCCGTGCGCGGCAGCTGCGCCACGCTACGACCGAGCACGTCGACCAGCTGCACCGCCAGTTCCTGGCTGCGGTCGGCGGCGTAGGTGAAGGCCAGCTCCGCGCCCACCACCGTGGGGTACACGGCCAGGCGGGCGTCCACCTCGGGCGAGGCGGTGGCCAGGGCCGTGCGCGTGACAGCGCCCTGGTCCGAGAACCACCAGCGCTGGTTGTTGCCACCGGTGTAGTCCCACTGCTGAATCAGGGCGTTGTCGGCGGTGGAGTTGCCCTGCACGTCCAGCACCTTGCCGCTATACTTGCTCTGCAGGCGGTAGGTGCCGTCGCCGTTGCCGAGCACCTGCCAGTACTGGTCGTCCTGGCTGAGCCAGTCCCACTGCTGCACCAGCGCGCCGTTCGAGGTCGAAGGCCCGGCAATGTCCAGCGACTTGTTGCTGAACAGGTTCACCACGCGCACGTAGCCGCTGCCGGTGTCCACCAGCTTCCACTTCTGGTTGCTGGCCGCCGTCCAGGTTTTCTGCTGGGCCTGCCCGCCGTTCGAGGTTGAGCTGCCGGCTATTTCCAAGGCCTTGCCGCCGTTCTTGGAGCTGATTTCGTAGAGTCGCCCGATGCGCGGCTCGTTGCCGTCCCACTTGTAGGTGGCCGCGGCCCCGGCCGGCAGGGTGTAAATGAACGACTGCCCGTCCCAGATCAGCTTGAAGGTTTTGGCGGCGGTGCTGTTGTTCAGCGCGATGAGCACGCGGGTGCCGTCGGGGTTGCGGAAGGCCACGTTTTCGATGCCGCCGGCCACGGTGTTGGAGCTGAGGCGCACCGCGCCGGCATCCACAAACTTGCTGGCGTGCCCGAGGGCGTAGTATTCCACGTTGCGCGTCACGGCGCCGGTCGCGTTGTTGATGGTCACCACGCCGCGGCAGTTGGTGCAGCCGCCGTTGGTCGGGCCGTTGTTCTGGTCCAGGGCCAGGTTCCATTCCAGCGCCGACTTGGCCCAGTTGCGCGTCGTGCCGATGATGATGTTCGAGAGGTGCCACTTCAAGTCCCCCGCGAAGCTGGAGCCCACCGAGCCACTGATTTCGGTAAACCAGATGTCCTTGTTAGGGTAAGCGTTGTGCGTCGTCGTCTGCCCGCTCACCGCGCCGCCGTAGCCGTGAAAGGCCGAGCCGGCGGCGTACTGCGCGGCCGCGGCGTCGGCGAAGATGGCGTTGGGGTATTCCGGGTGGTCCCAGTTGTGGTCGTAGGCAATGAGCTTGGTGGTGAGCCCCGCCGCCTGGAAGGCCGGCCCGATGTTGTTCTTCAGGAAAGCCGCCTGGTTACCCGCGTCCATGCGCATCGACACGTAGGGCGCGGCGTAGAGCGGCTCGTTCTGCAGGGTCACGGCGTACACCGGCAGCCCTTGCGCCTGCATGGCCTGCACGTACTTCACGAAGTAGTTGGCGTAGGTCTGGTACCAGGCGGTGCTCAGCCAGCTCCCGTTCCACTGGGTGTTCACCTCCTTCATCCAGGTCGGGGCCGTCCAGGGCGTACCCATGATTTTGAGGCTGCCGTTCTTGGCGCGGGCCGCCTGCAGCATGGGCACCACGTCGGTCAGATCCTGGCCGAGGTTGAACGAGGCCAGCATGGGGTCGGTCTGGCCGGTGGGCTTGTCGTCGTAGGTGTAGTTGCCGTAGGCCGAGAAGTCCGAGGCGCCCATGCTGTGGCGCAGAAAGCCGAGCCGGATGCCTGCGCCGGTGAACAGCTCGTTGAGCAGCGCATCACGCTGGGCGGCCGACATTTTCTGGTTCAGCAGGTAAGCCGAGGCGCCCGTCATCGAAGCCCCGAAGCCGTCGATGGTCTGGTAAGTCGTGGCCTCGTCGATGGTGATGGTGGTGGTGGCCGTGCCGGTGCTCGGCACGAAGTTCAGCGCCGTCTGCGGCTGCAGCAGCTTGGTCTGGTCACCGGTGGTCACCCACAGGTTCACCGTCTGGGCCAGCGCTGCGGGGGCGTGCAGGGCCCCGCCGCCGGCGAGCAGACCAATGAGTAAGCGGGAAACGTGTTGCATACGCGTAATGGGTTGGGGTTGTGGAAATGCCCCCGAGCGGGGCGGAAAGGCAGAGCGGAAGCGTGCAACAGGATAGGCGTAGGAGCTTAGAGCAGGCGGAATTCAGGAATAGGCGGAAGCGGTTAAGGGGAAGGTCAAAAAGGTGTGGTTTGGCGGCGGGTCTTTGGTTTCGCAGGCGGGTAGGCTGAGTCTAAAGGGCTATTCAAGTCTTCCTGGGCGTCATGCTGAGCCTGTCGAAGCATCTCTACCGCTTCGTTGAGTAGTTTCTGGCGAAGCGGTAGAGATGCTTCGACTCCGCTCAGCATGACGTGCTGAGTTGGTTTACTTCAACCAGCGACGCGGCCGGCGGACTTACTTTTTGCCCGTCGTCAGGCCGGGCCACTGGTCGGTGCGGAAGGGTGGCGCGGGCAGTCCTTCGCGGTTGTAGAGGTTCAGGAAGGGCATGTTGCCCCAGGCGTAGCGCACGGCCACCGGCTTGGGCACCGCGGGGCTGCGCAGCACGATGCTGCTGCCCTGCACCTCGCCCTGAGCCCACACGAACCTGCGGTCGGCCCCGGCCAGAGCGAAGCCTTTCAGGTAAGGACCGCCGGCGTCTTTCAGTACCAAGTCGTGGCCGGCATTTTTGAAGGTCAGCCGCACGGTGTTGCCGCTGATGGTCATCTTATCGAATACCGGGCCGCTGGCCACGGTGCCGGCCTCGCCGTAGGCCACGCGGCGGGCCTGCAGGGCCAGGCGGCGGCCCACCGTCTGCTTGTCGCGGGGGTGAATGTCGGTGGAGTCGCCCACGTCGATGGCGGTGGCCATGCCGGTGGCGGGCAGCGCCAGGACCAGCTGCTGGGCCTCGCGCAGCTCCGAGAAGGTCGACTCGGCGGGCAGATTGCCGTTGGGCTGGTAGCCGGCAATCTGCACGAAGAGGAAGGGCAGCTCGGGCCGCTGCCACTGGGCGCGCCAGTCCCGGATCAGCGCCGGAAACAGCGTGCGGTACTGCGCGGCGCGGGGCGCGTTCGTTTCGCCCTGGTACCAGATGACGCCCTTCAGCGCGTAGGGTACCAGCGGGTTGATCAGACCGTTGAAGAGCACCGTCGGGGTCATCTGCGGACCGCCGGGGAAGGGCGCCCGGGGCTGGGTGGCCGGTTCGTAGGCCACGTGGTACTGCCAGGGGCCGTCGAGCGGGAGGCGGCGGGTGGGCAGGGCCAGGTACATGTCGGCGCCGGCGCCCCAGATGCCCCCGCCCCCGCCGTCGTCCACCACGCGCACCGTCACCACGTTGCGGCCGGGGCGCAGCAGGCCGGCGGGCACTGGGTAGCGGCGCTGGGGATAGTAGCCGCGGGTGCCGCCCACCGCCACGCCGTTCACCCAAGTGGAGTCCCGGTCGTCGATGCGGGCCAGGCCCACGGTGGCGGGCTGGGCGGCGTCGGCGGCCGTGAGGGTAAACGCGCGCCGCAGCCACACGATGCCGTCGAAGTCGCGCAGGGCCTCGGTCTGGCTTTCCCAATAGCCGGGCAGCGTCATCGTGGGCCAGGTTTGCGCGTCGAAGGCGGGGTCGGCCCAGCGGGCCTGGCCGCCCTGCAAGCCCTGGTCCTGGCCGGCGGGGCTGGCCTGCCAGGCCTTGGTCCGGGCGTCGAAATCGGCCTGCAGGCTGGGGATGCTGCCTTTCAGGGCCTGCACCGCCCCTACCCGCTCGGCAAAATCGGGCAGGCGGCGCAGACTTTCGGCGCTGGTCCAGGCCTCGGCCGGGGTGCCGCCCCATTCGGCCGTAATCAGGCCGATGGGCACCTGGTACTGCTGCTGCAGCTCGCGGGCGAAGAAGTAGGCCACGGCCGAGAAACTGCCCACCGTTTCGGGCGTGCACGGCTGCCAGCCCGCCCCACCGAAGTCGGGTTGCGGGGTCAGCGCGGCCTCGTTGGGCACGTCGATGCGGCGGATGCGCGGGAAGTTGGCGGCGGCTATTTCGGCCGGGGCGTTCAGCGCGTCGCGCACCGGCCACTCCATGTTCGATTGGCCCGAGGCCAGCCACACGTCGCCCACCAGCACGTCGCGCACGGTGAGCTGGTTCTGACCCTGCACCGTCAGCTCGTAGGGGCCGCCGGCGGGCGTGGCGGGCAGCGTCACCGTCCAGCGGCCGTTCGGACCGCCGGTTTTGGCGGCGTAGGTCTGCCCGCGCCAGGTCACCGTCACGGCTTCGCCCGCATCGGCCCAGCCCCAGAGGGGCAGCGGCTGCCCGCGCTGCAGCACCATATGGTCGCCCACGAGGCGGGGCAGCCGCACGGCGGCGGAAGCGGGCAGACTGGCCACCAGGGCCAGCGCGGCAATGGCGGGAAGAAGCGGCGTTTTCACGGGCAGAAAGTTGATCGGAGCAGACATGCCCCGGGCGGGCCGGCGCCCAAAAAGGCCGCGGCAAAGCAGAACCAGCAGGATTGGGGTTGGCCCGCTTCCGGAAAAGCAGGGCGTTTTTTTAGCGGAAGCCGTCAGCCGTAATCAGCCAATAAATGGGCCGCTGATATCCAACGGCAAGGCAAGCAACCGGCCGCCGGATGGCTGGCTGCCGCCTCAGCCTACCACACGTAGGTACCCACCGAGCCGCCGTTGAGCGCGCTGACAATCTGCTTGCCGCGGTAGTCGATGTTGAAGGTGCGCGGGGCCGAGCTGGTGTTCAGCACGATGAGCACTTTCTTGCCGGCGGGCGTTTTGTAGGCCACGTTGGCCAGGTCGCTGGGCGTGTTGGAGCCGATGCGCACCGAGCCGGGGCGCACAAACTTGCTGGCGTGGGCAATGATGTAGTAGGCCTGGTTGCGCGTCACGTTGTCGCTCGTCACCGTCACGGCCGGCAGGCAGGTGCTGCAGCCGCCGGTGGTGCGCGGGCCGTTGCCGGCGTTGGCGGCCAGGTTCCACTCCAGCACGTTGCGGCTCCAGTTGCGCGGCGCCCCGATCAGCAGGTTGTTGACGTGCCAGTTGAGGTCGGCGGCGAAGCTACCGGTGGAGTTGACGTACTGCTCGGTGAAGTACACGTTCTTCTGCGGGAAGGAGTTGTGAATCGCCGAGAGGTTGGTAATGTTGCTGTTCTCGTAGAGGTGAAACGCCGAGCCGTCGAGGTAGGCGCGGGCGCCCGCGTCGCCGAGCACGGCGTTGACGTAAGTCAGGCCCGCCGCGTCGGCGTTGTGGTCGTAGGCAATGATTTTGGTGGTGAGGTTATTGGCTTGAAACGCCGGCCCGAGGTAATCCCGCACGAACTCGGCCTGCTGGGCGGCCGTCATGGTCATGCTCGGCTCGTTGTACTGGTTCAGCGGCTCGTTTTGCACCGTCACCGCGTCGAGGCGCACGCCTTCGGCCTGCATCTGCTGCACGTACTTCACGAAGTAACGGGCGTAGGCGGCGTAGTACTGCGACTTCAGCGAGCCGCCGATGGGGCTGCCGTTGGTTTTCATCCACGACGGCGCCGTCCAGGGCGTGCCGAGCAGCTTGATGTTGGGGTTGATGGCCAGGATTTCGCGCAGCACCGGCAGCAGGTCGGCGCGCTCGGGCTGCAGGCTGAACTGCGCCATCGGCTCGTCGGTCTGGCCGGCGGGCAGGTCGTTGTAGGTGAATACCCGGTCGCTCAGGTCGGAGGCGCCGATGCTCAGGCGCAGGTAGCTCACGCCCAGCCAGGTGCTGTCGGCGGCAAACAGCTCGCGCAGCAGGCCGGCGCGGGCCGTGCTGCTCATGCGGTTGATGACGTAGGCGCTGCCGCCCGTCAGCGTGAAGCCAAAGCCGTCGATGCCCTGGTACTGCTGGGTGGTGTCGACGACGATGGTCGGATTCTGATTAGTGAGCGGGGCGAAATTCAGCCGCGTCGCCTGCTTGCGGAACAGCGCCGACCGGTCGCCGTTGGTCAGCCAGAACGCCACCTGCGAGGGGCCGCTGGGCTGCACTACGGGCGGATCGGTGCCCGGGTCGTTGGGCTGGGGGTCCTTTTCCTGGCAGGCCACGGCGGCCAGCAGCAGGCCCGACAGGGCCAGACGCGCCAGACGCTTCGGGTTCAGGGCAAACATGCGGGCATTCATCATCTCAGGAACGGAAAAAGCGGAAAACAGCGGGCTAAGAACGACCGGGCAACACGGGCGGCCGCCCGGTCGTTCGGCCCTACCGCGGTGGCATTACTGCACGGCCACGCGGCGGCTGGTGAGCTGCGTTCCCACGCGCAGTTTCACCAGGTAGTTGCCGGCCGCCAGCTGGCGCAGCGGGGCCAGCGAAGTGGCGTGCTGGCCGGGCTGCTGCTCGGCGTCGAGCAGGCGCAGCACCTGCTGGCCCAGCGAGTTGTAGACCTCCACGCTCACCGGCTGGGGGCTGCCGGCCACGGCGTAGCGCAGCTGGCTGGCGGCCGTCACGGGGTTGGGGTAAGCTTCCAGATTCAGCGCGGCGGCGGTGGCGGCGCGGCTGGCCAGCGGCCCGTTGCCCACCTGGTAGGCGAAGCTCTGGCGGCCGGCAATCAGCGAGAAGTTCGGATCGAGGCCCAGGTCGGTGATTTGGCCGGCCACCTGCGGCAGCACGTCGGAGTAGAAGTCGCCGTTGTCGCCCACGTAACCGGCCATCATGTTCATCACGTCGTTGGCCGATGCGCCGCCCAGGGCCGTCAGCGGAAGTTCAAATTCCCAGCCGGTGGTGGTGTTGGCGGCCACGCTGGTGGTGGTGCGGTAGGCAAACTTGGCCCCCACAATGTTGGTGGTTGCGTCCGTCACGCTCAGCACGGCACCGGTTTTGTCGGTCGGGCCGAGGTATTTGTCGGGATACTTGCCGGCGGTGTTGGGCGCCACGGTGTAGTCCAGCTTGCTCAGGTACACGTTGAAGGTGCCGGTGTTGGAGAGCGGCGACACGGTGATGCGGAAGCCGTAGTCGGCCTGAAAATCCAGCGTGGGGCGGTGGCGCAGCTGCGAGGACGTGTCGTCGCCGCCGGGCAGGCGGGTGCCGGCCGCAATGCCCGTCTTGTTGGGCATGTCCAGGTAGAAGACCAGGGCGTTGTAGTCGGTTTTCTCGGGCGAGGCCACCAGCATCACGTTCAGAGTGGTGGCGGTGGTGCCCACGTACAGCTGCTTCAGGCCGCGGTCGGCCACGGAGTGCGTGTTGGTGTAGGTGCCCACCAGCTGGTACTTGCCCGCGCCGGTCCCGATTTCGGCCGGGGCCAGCACGCCGTTGACGGTGAACTGGGCCTGGGCGCTGAAGGCGCCGAGGGAGAAAACGGCCGCAGCCGCGAGGGTAGAAAATTTGTTCATGGGAATGAGTTGGTGTGTAGGGTTGAGTCAGGGGTTGAAAGCAGTTACCAGACGTAGGTGCCCACCGCCCCGGCCGGCAGTTGGGTGGCCGCGTCGCGCCCGCCGAGGCGGATGCGGAAGGCTTGCGCGGCGGCCGCGTCGTTGAGCACGATGAGCACGTGCTGGCCCGCGGGCGTGCGGAAGGCCACGTTGGGCAGCTTGTCGGGCGTGGTGGAGCCGATGCGCACCGAGCCGGGCCGGGCCCACTTGCTGGCGTGGCCGATGATGTAGTAGGCCGGGTTGCGCGTCACCGCGTTGCCGTCGAGCGTGAGGGCGCCGAGGCACTCGGTGCAGCCGCCGGGCGTGTGCGGGTTCTGCTGCGGGTCGGCCGCCAGGTTCCACTCCAGCACGGTGCGGGCCCAGTTGCGCGTGGCCCCGATGATGAGCGTGCGTACGTGCCAGGCCAGGTCGCCCGGGAACTTGCCCGGCGCCCCGATCCACTGCTCGGTGAAATACACGTTCTTCTGCGGGAAGGCGTCGTGCACCTGGCTCAGGGCCTCGATCTGCCCGGCGTACATGTGGAAGGCCGAGCCGTCGACGTACTGGGCCGCCTCGGGGTCTTTCAGAATCGTGAGCGGGTACTCGGGCTTGTCGCAGTTGTGGTCGTACACGATGATTTTCGTGTCTAGCCGGGCGGCTTTGAAGGCCGGGCCGAGGGCTTGTTTGATGAACTCGGCCTGCTGCTCGGCCGGCATGAGCAGGCTGGGGTTGTTGCCCGGGTGTAGCGGCTCGTTCTGCACGGTAATGGCGTCGATGCGCACCCCTTCGGCGGCCATGTCCTGCACGTACTTCACGAAGTAGCGGGCGTAGGCGTCGTAGAACTCCGGCTTCAGCGAACCGCCTTTGGACTCGCCGTTGGTCTTCATCCACGTCGGCGGCGACCAGGGCGAGCCCAGCAGCTTGATTCGGGGGTTGATGGCCAGGATTTCCTTGAGCACCGGTAGCAGATGCTGTTTGTCCGGCGCGAGGCTGAACTGCTTCAGCTCCGGGTCGGTCTGGCCGGCGGGCAGGTCGTCGTAGCTGAACACCTGCGCGTCGAGGTCGGAGGCGCCGATGCTCAGGCGCAGGTAGCTCACGCCGATGTTGGCGGCGTCGGTGGCGAACAGCTCGCGCAGCAGCTTGGCCCGCTCGGCCGCGCCCATGCGGTGCAGCAGCTCGGCCGAGCCGCCCGTCAGGCAGTAGCCGAAGCCGTCGATGCTCTGGTACTGCTGCGCGTCGTTCAGCTCGATAACCGGGCCGGCCACGGTTTTCGCGGCGGCGGGCTTAAAGGCCAGCTTGCCGGGCTGCTGGCGCAGCAGCTGGGCTTTGTCGGGCGTGGTCAGCCAGAGCGTGGCGGCGTTGCCGTCTTTGGTGGCCTGGGTCGTTTTGGCCGCGCCCGTTTTGGCCGGCTTCTGGGCGTGGCTGTGCAGGGGCGCTACGGCCAGGGCCGCGCCCAGCAGCCAGCCGGCAGAAGCAGTAAAGCGGACGGAGAAAAGCGTAGACACGTTGAAGTCGGGGTAAGCGGAAAAATCTTAGGCCGTGCGGCGCACGTGGCCCTGCAGGCCGTACCACATGATGTAGAGGTAGCAGACCACCGGCAGCAGCAGCGCCAAACGCAGCGAGGCGGCATCGGCCACTAGCCCGAAGAGCATGGGCACCACGGCCCCGCCCACGATGGCCACGTTCAGCAGGCCCGAGGCGGCGCTGGTGTGGCGGCCGAGCCCGGCCACGGCCAGGGTGAAGATGGTGGCGAACATGATGCTGTTCATCAGCCCCACGGCCAGCAGCGCCCACATGGCCAGTTCGCCGCGCGTGAGCATCGATACCACAAGTAGCAGCACGGCGCCCACCGCGTTCAGGGCCAGCATCCGGCCGGGGTTGAATTTGTTGAGCACGTAAGCCCCGATGAAGCGGCCCACCATGGCCCCGCCCCAGTAGTAGGCAATCTGCTCCCCGGCGGCTTTGGGCGAGAGGTTCATCACGTCCGAGAGGCCCAGGTACGACACGATGTGCGAGCCGATGGCCACTTCCCCGCCCACGTAGGCGAAGATGCCCACCATGCCGAGCACCAAATGGCGGTAGTGCCAGGCGCGGCGGCCGGCGTGGTCTTCGGCGCCTTCTTCGTGCTGAATGACGGGCAGCTTCATCAGCCCCAGCAGCACGCTGATGACGATGAGCACCGCCCCGATGCACAGGTAGGGCACCTGCACGGCGCGCACGTCGATGGCCTCGGCGGCGCGGGCCGCGTCGAGGTCGGGCAGGCGCGAGAGGATGAGGGCCGAGCCCAGCAGCGGGGCCACGGTGGTGCCCAGCGAGTTGAAGGCCTGGGTGAGCGTGAGGCGGGCCGGGGCCGAGCGGGCCGGCCCGAGCACGGCCACGTAGGGGTTGCCGGCCACCTGCAGCAGCACCACGCCCGTAGCCAGCACGAACAGGGCGCCGAGGAACAAGGGGTACGAATGGCTGTCGGCGGCGGGGTAAAACAGGAAGCAGCCCAGCGCCGCCACCACGAAGCCCAGCAGCATGCCGCCCTTGTAGCCGAGGCGCTGCACCACCCGGCCCGCCGGAATGCCCATCACGAAGTAGGCCCCGAAAAAGCAGAGGTTGATGAGGTTGGCCTGGGTGTAGCTCAGCTGAAAGATGGCTTTCAGGTAGGGAATCAGGATGTCGTTCAGACAGGTGATGAAGCCCATCATGAAGAAGAGCACCGTCAGCGAGGCCAGGGCCGAAGAGTAGCGCGGCGCGGTGCCGGTGGCCGGAGCGGCCGCGGTGTCGGCCGGCGCCAGCGTGATAATGCCAGGAGCCATAGAAAGTCGAAAGAGGAAAAAGCAGCAGGAAGTCAGGAAGGGAAACCCGCCGGCGGTGGCGCCCTGCCACTCACCTCACGGCGCCAGGCCGGCGGGTCGGACCCTACGGTTCCCCTTCTGCACAAAAAGATGCCGTCCCAGGGCAGGGTTATTCTCATTCCCCTGTTCCCCGCTGCCCCGGAACGGCTGTTTGATTGGTAGTCAGTAGCGGGCTGGCAGTAGTCAGACGCACTATTTCCCGTCCGGCTACTGCCCGGTCCGGACCACGCTAGTACCCCGGATTCTGCTGAATCTGGGTGTTGGTGTTCAGCTCGGCCAGCGGAATCGGGAACAGCAGGTAGTTCGGGTCGCGCGTGCCGTTGTGAAACTGGGCAATAACGTCGAGGGCCGTCACGGCGTGGTCGGCGCTGGCGTCGGCGGTTTCGTGGCGGGCGTAGCGGATCAGGTCGAACCACCGCTCGCCCTCGAAGGCCAGCTCCAGGCGGCGCTGCTTCTCGATTTCGCGGCGCAGGCTCTGCTTGTTGGCCGCTTCGGGGTCGGTGAGCTGCAGGCCGGGCAGGCCGGCGCGCTGCCGCACCATGTTCAGGTGTTCCAGCGCATCCTGCGACGGGCCGGCTTCCTCGTTGGCGGCTTCGGCGTAGGCCAGGTACACTTCGGCCAGACGCAGCACGTAGTAGTTGTCCGAGGAGTTGAAGCCGTTGCCGTTGCTGCGCCACTTGTACACGAAGGGGCCGTTGTCGTTGCCGCTGCCGGGGCCGCGGTCCACGTAGCTGGCGTGGCTGCGGCCGGCATTCACCACGCCTTGGTCGCTCCAGCGCAGGTCGTTGGCCTGGTCGGGCACGCTCAGCAGCTCGGCCGTCGGAATGTTGAACTTCTGGAAGGAGTAGGTGGCCGGCGGGTTCGGCAGGATGATGTCGGGCAGGGTGTTGCTGGTGCCGGCGTCGGCGCTGCCCGAAAACTGAATCTCGAAGATGGATTCGGTTTTGTTGTCGGCCGGGAAGAGGGCGTTGAAGCTCGGCAGCAGGGAGTAAGAGCCGCTCGTCAGCACTTTGGCAGCGGCCTGGCGGGCCGGTGCCCACTGCCGCCGGGTGAGGTACACGCGGGCCAGCAGGGCATTCACGGCGCCCCGGGTGGCACGGGCCGGGTTGCTGGTGGGCACCAGGCTTTCGGCCGTGGTCAGGTCGCCGATGAGCAGCGCGTACACCTCCTCGGCCGTGGCGCGGGGCAGGTTCAGCTCGGCGGCGGCGTCGGTTTCGGTGGGCAGCAGGCGCAGCGGCACGCCGCCGTATAGGCGCACCAGATTGAAGTAGCACAGGGCCCGCACAAACCGGGCCTCGCCCAGGATTTCGTTGCGGCGGCCGGGGTTCATCTCGATGCCCGGCACGTACTTCAGCACGGCGTTGGCCCGGTTGATGGCCGCGTACGGGTCGCGGTAGGCGTCGTACACCTGCCCGGTGGAGGCGTTCCAGTTGATGGTTTCCAGGGTGCGCACGTCGCCGTTCTGGCTGGTGCAGTCGTCGGAGGGCATGTTGCCGATCAGGTTCTGCACTTCGGCGTAGCAGCCCTTGCGCTGCAGCCCGTCGTAGCAGGCCGTGATGGCGGCCTCCGCGTCTTGGGCGGTGCGGAAAAAGTTCGAGGGGGCAATGGCCGTCAGCGGCTCTTTGTCCAGCACGTTGCAGCCGCTGAGCAGGGCAACGGCCAACACCACGGGAATCAGTACTTTTTTCATGGGAATGGGGCGGGGCTAGCGGCTTAGAAAGTGACGTTCAGGCCGGCGATGTAGGTGCGCGCCTGCGGGTACACGCCGAAGTCGCGGCCCTGGCCGGTGGTCGAGAACGGGGCGGAGCTTACCTCGGGGTCGTAGCCGGAGTAATCCGTCCAGGTAATCAGGTTCTGGGCCGTCACGTAGAGGCGCAGGCTGCCGATGGCGGCGCGGCGGGTGAGGGCCGAGGGCACGGTGTAGCCCAGGGTCAGGTTCTTGAGGCGCACGTAGGAGCCGTCTTCGATGAAGCGGTCGGAGTAGCGGGCGTTGCCGTTCGGGTCGCCCAGGATGGCGCGCGGCACGCGCGTGTTGGTGTGCGTGGGCGTCCAGCGGTCCAGCACGCGGGTGGTCTGGTTCAGCGGCGACGACATGGCCTCCAGCGTTTCGCGGTTCTGGTTGTAGATGTCGTTGCCGAAGCTACCCTGGAAGAACACACTCAGCTCCAACCCTTTGTAGGTAAAGGTATTGGTCACACCGGCCACCGCTTTGGGGTTGGGGTTGCCAATCACCGTGCGGTCCTTATCGTTCACGAATCCGTCGCCGTTCAGGTCGCGGAACTTGATGTCGCCGGGGGCCGTGCTCGACGACTGGTAGTTGCCGGTCGGCGACTTCGCGTTCAGCGCGTTCAGCTCGTCCTGGGTCTGGATGATGCCCTCCACCTGGTAGCCGTAGAACACGCCCAGGGGCTGGCCCACCAGCACGAAGCCGTTGCCGCCCGGCAGGCGCCGGTCTTCCAGCCGTCCTTCGTTGTTGAGCACCTGGCCCAGATCGAGCACCTTGTTGCGGTTCACGGTCACGTTCAGGTTGGTGGTCCAGCCGAAGCCGTTGTCGGGGGCCTGCACGTTGGTCGTGTTCAGGCCCAGCTCCACGCCCTGGTTGCGGATGCTGCCCAGGTTCTGCAGCACCTGCAGCGACGCGGCCCCGGTGCTCAGCGGAATGTCCACCAGCGTGAGCAGGTCCTTGGTGTCTTTGCGGTACACGTCCAGGGTCAGCGTGAGGCGGTCGGCCAGCAGGCCCAGGTCCACGCCCGCGTTGTACTGGTAAGTGGTTTCCCACTTGATGTTCTCGTTGCCGATGTCGGTCTGGGCAATGCCGGGCAGCACCAGGTCGGCCAGGCCGGGGTAGTTGCTGCCCACCCCGAAGCGCGGGAACCGCTGGTAGGTGTAGAATTCCTGGTTGCCGTTGGCGCCGAAGCTGGCGCGCAGCTTCAGGTCCGACACCGCCTTGGTCTGCGGGAAGAAGCCCTCCTTCGAGATGCGCCAGCCCAGGCCCAGGGCCGGGAAGTAGCCAAACTTATTGCCCTTCGCGAAGCGGCTGGAGCCGTCGGCGCGCAGACTGAGGGTGGCCAGGTAGCGCTGGTCGTAGTTGTAGATGGCGCGGGCGAAGTAGCTCACCAGGCCCCACTGGTCCTGGTAGCTGCTGGGCGTGGTGAACTTGGCCGGGTTGGCCACGTAGGGCACGGCGCTGCTGGCAAAGCCGGTGCCGCCGGCGCTGGAGGTGAAGCGGTCCGAAGCCTGCATCGACTCGCCGGCCAGCAGCGTCAGGTCGTGGCTGCCGCCCAACTCGGGCTTGTAGGTCAGGGTGTTTTCCTGCAGCCAGATCAGCTGCTGGTTGGTAGCCGTGTTGGCCACGCCGCGCACGTCCGGGGCCGCGTTGGCCGTGCCGGGGTAGTTCAGGGTCTGGAAGTAGTTTTCCGTCTGGGTGCGGAAATCAATGCCCGCCGTGGAGCGCAGCGTCAGGTTCTTCAGCAGGTCCAGCTCCCCGTACACGTTGCCGATGACCTGGTAAATCAGGGCCTTGTTGCTGGTTTCCCGGATGTTGCCCACCGGGTTGTTGAAGGTGATGTCGAAGGGGTTGACCGCGTACTGCCCGTTGGCGTAGCGCACCGGAATGGTGGGCACCTGCGCCAGGGCCCCGAGCACGGTGCCCGAGTTGCCGGCGCCGTTTTCGCTGCGGGTGCTGTTGTTGTTCAGCGTGCGGCTGAAGTTCAAGCTGGTGCCCGCCCGAAACCGGTTGCTGAGCTGCTGGTCGAGGTTGAGCTTGAAGGTGTAGCGGTTGAAGCCCGAGTTCAGGCTGATGCCGTCCTGCTTGAAGTAGCCGCCGGCCAGGTAGTAGCGGGTTTTGTCGGTGCCACCGCCCACGCTCAGCTGGTAGTTCTGCATGTTGGCCGGGCTGTAGATTTCGTCCTGCCAGTCGGTGGTGGTGCGCACCGTATCGAGCGAATAGGCCGGGCCGAAGCCGGCGTTCTGCCGAATGTCGTTGTAGAGGGCGGCAAACTGCGGGCCGTTGAGCACGTCCAGCTTTTTGCGCAGCGTCTGCCGGCCGAAATACATGTTCAGACCCACCTGCGCCTTGCCCACCTTGCCGCGCTTGGTGGTGATGACCACTACCCCGTTGGCCGCGCGCAGGCCGTAAATGGCCGCCGCCGCGCCGTCCTTCAGAATGTCGATGCTCTCGATGTCGTTCGGGTTGAGCGCGTTCAGCGGGTTGGGGCGCTGGCTGCCCACGGCCAGCTCCTGCTCGTAGGTGGGCAGCACCGGCACGCCGTCGATGACGTACAGCGGCGAGGGATTCAGGCCGGTGGTGGCCGTGCCGCGGATGCGTACGTTGATGCCCGCGCCGGGCGCGCCGGAGGGCGCCGTCACCTGCACGCCGGCCGCCTGGCCCTGCAGGGCTTGGTCGAAGCCGGCAACCGGCTGCCGCGTCAGGGCTTCCCCGTTGACGGAGGCCACGGAGGTGGTCAGCGCCGCGCGCGACTGGGTGCCGTAGCCCACCACCACCACTTCGCTCAACGCCTGCAGGTCTTCCTGCAGGGTGATGCTCAGGCCCGAAGCCGCGCCGCTCACCGGCACCTCCTGGCGCACGTAGCCCACGGCCGTAAAGACCAGGGTGCTGTTTTCGGGCACGTTCAGCGCGAACTGCCCGTCGGCGTTGGTGGCCGTGCCGATGGCGGTGCCTTTTACCAGCACCGTCACGCCCGGCAGGGGCTCCCCGCCCGCGCCCGTCACGCGGCCCGATACGGCCACGTCGGCGGTAGCGGCGCCGCTGGTGGTAGCCGCAGCGGCCGGCGCGGCGCCGGTCGTCTGCTCGCTCACCACCACGAAGTAGTCGTCGCGCAGCTTCTTGAAGCGCAGCTCGGCCTGCGGGAGTACCGCGCTGAGCTTGTCTTCGAGCGAGCCGGTGGCCTGGGGCAGCACGCGCTTGTTGCCCACCACGTTGCTTTCGTAGAAGATGGTGACGCGGTACTCGGTTTCCCACTGCCGCAGCAGCGACTTCAGGGCCACGCTTTCGGCCACGGCCGGCACCACCGAGGGGTGCTGGCCGCCGGCGTGGTTGACGGCCAGCAGCTGCGCGGAGGCGGCCAGGGGCAGCGCCTGCAGCAGGATGCCCGCCGTGAGGGTGGTCGGGCGCGTCAGCAGCCGGCCCAGGGGCGTAGAGGACTCGTTCATATCAGAAAAAGTGTGGGAATGTCGTCGGGAGGTCGGGCGGCGGCCCTAGGCTGGCGTTAGGGCTTGGCCTTGTCGGCCAGAATAATGCGGTTGCCCTCGCGGGTGGCGTGCAGGTCGAAGGCTTCTTCCAGGGCCTGCAGCAGCACGTCCAGGTCGCCCACGGGCATGGTGCCGGTGACTTTGCGCTCGGTCAGGCCGGGCGTCTGCACTTCCACCGTGATGCCGTAGGTGTCCTGCAGGCGGGTGGCCAGCTCGCCGATGCTGGTTTCGTCGAGCACCAGGCGGGCGTCTTTCCAGGAGGCGTAGGGGGCGGTGTGCACGGCCTTGTGCACCACGGCCTCGGGCTGGGCGTCGCGGGTTTCCACCAGCTCGCCGGGCTTCAGAATGACGTCGGGGCGGGTGTGGTCTTCGAAGTCGATGCGCACCTTACCCGAGAGCAGCACCACGCGGGCCTGCTCGCGGCGGCGGTACACGGTGAACTTGGTACCGAGCACTTCCACGTTGAAGCCGGCCTGGGTGTGCACCACGAAGCGCTGGTCGTTGGGCTGGTGCTTCACCGAGAAGTAGGCCTCGCCTTCCAGCCACACCTCGCGCGGGCCTTCGCCAGTCCACTTCGGGGCGTAGTGCAGCTTGGAGTGGCCGTTCAGGGTCACCTCCGAGCCGTCGGGCAAGCGCACAGTGCGCGTCTGGCCGTAGTCGGTGGCCAGTTCCTGCGGGGTGGCGGCGCGCTGCGAGTACAGCAGCCAGCCGCCGGCGCCCACGGTGAGGGCCACGGCCGCAGCGGCGGCCCAGCGGCGCCACCACGGGCTGCTGATGGGCAGCTCCTCGCGGCGGAAGCCCAGCTGCTCGTGCAGGTTCACCAGCAGGTCTTCGTAGTCGGGCTCGTCGGCCAGGGGCTGGGCGGGCGCTTCGGCCAGCACGTCCCAGTGCTGGCGCATCCAGTGCTGGGCCAGCAGCTGGTTGGCGGGCTGGGCCAGCCATTCGCGCACGGCGTCGGACTCAGCCGCGGTGGCGGTGCCCTGCACGTAGCGGGTGAAGAGGTCTTGGGTAATGTCCAGGGGCATAGGGTCAGGTGTTGGGAAAGGGCGTTGCTACCGGGTGATTTGCCGCCGGGCACGCACGGCCGGCGGCGGGGTAGCGCCCCAAACGTTTGGGAATGGATTCCCCAATCGTTTGCAGTACTACACCGCTGGGGGGCATCCCCCCTACTCCACCCGGAAAAAATTTTTAAGTAGGTTCTGCCTCAGCCCGATAAAGTGTGGCCGGGCGGCCACGGTGCGCGCACGTTGATGCGGCGATTGAGGCCGAAAAGGCGCTTCTTGGAGGTTATCTGGATTGCTGAGTAGGCCGAGGATGATAGGTGAAAAGGGAAAAACAGCCCGTCATCCTGAGCAGAACGAAGGACCTTCCTCTAACCCCGCACGAACCGATAAGCGCAGCCACCAACGCCCCATCATCCGGACGTGGCGGCTGCGCTTTGGCGTTAACCAAAAAGCGTAGGCACTTCGTAGGCAGCGGCGGTGCAGGGTGCGAGGAAGGTCCTTCGGCTGCGCCTCAGGATGACGGGCTTTCATCAAATTCTATTCAGATTCAGCACGCGAGATGCCTCGGCTGTGCTCGGCATGACGTTCGGGGGGCGCCCCAGGCGCCACTCCCCTACCAACAACCACCCTACTTACAAGCCAGCCACCACGAGCACCAGCACCAGGCCGGCGGCGCCTTCGCCGTGGGCCTGGAAATACTCGCGCATGAATTTCAGCGCGTGCGACATCTGCGCTTCCACGGTTTTCACCGAGAGGTTGAGCTGGGCGGCTATTTCGGGGTATGAGAGGCCCTGCTGCCGGCTCAGCTCGAATATTTCGCGGCGCTTGGGCGGCAGCTGGGCCAGGGCGGTGCGGTAGAGCGTTTCCAGCTCGGCAAACTCGGCTTCGTTGCCCACCTGCGCGTGCTGCGGCGCGGCGGCCGTGGTGTAGGCCTGGAAACGCAGGTGGTGCTGGCGGCGGCGCAGCTGGTTGAGCACCGCGTGGTGGGCTACCGTGAAGAGGTAGCCCTTCAGCGGCACGTCGTCGTGAATCTGCTCGCGCTTCTCCCATATCTTGAGGAAGCACTCCTGCACGATTTCCTCCGCTTCGGGCCGGGCCTTGAGGTAGCTGTAGGCGAAGCGGTAGACCAGCGCGCTATAGTGCCGAAAAAGCGCGTCGAAGGCCCGCTCGTCGCCCAGCCGCAGCCGTCGAAGGCAGTCCAGTTCAGAAAAGTCACGCGCTATTTCCACTCGGGGAGAGGGTTCGAAAAGGGGCACTAAAATTAACAAAAAAATCACGCGGCCGGCGGCGCCAAATCCCATTTTGGGCCCACCCGATGCTCGGCGTGCCGATTATCGGGCGCGGGGCGTAACTTGGCCCGGTACTGCGCCGGTAAGCGCCGCCGCCTGCTACAAGGGTTGAATGTCCCTTGCTCGGAGGCCGGCTTCGCAACGGGCGCAGCTTGACTTAACGTACGACGACGATGCAGCGGGTGTCCCTGACGGAACTGGCCAAACAACTTAACCTGTCGCCCTCCACCGTGTCGCGGGCCCTGGCCGACCACAGCGAGGTGAGCGAGGCGACCAAAGCCCGGGTGCGCAAGCTGGCCCAGGAGCTCAACTACCAGCCCAACCAGCTGGCGGCGGCCCTGCGCCGCGGGCGCAGCAACACCTTGGGCGTGCTGGTGCCCCACATTACCGGGCATTTCTTCCCGCAGGTGGTCAATGGCATTGCCACCGAGGCCAGCAAGGCCGGCTTTACGGTGATGATCTGCCAGTCGAACGAGGACGCGGCCCAGGAGAAAAAGAACATCGAGCTGCTGCGCCACAACCAGGTGGAGGGCATTATGGTGTCCCTGGCCAACACCACCCAGGATATCAGCCACTTCGAGGAGCTGCGCCAGCAGGGCGTGCCGCTGGTGTTTTTCGACCGCGTGGTGGAGGACTTCCGCGGGGCCAACGTCTCGGCCGTGGTGCTCGACGACCACGCCGGCGCCTACCAGGTGGTGCAGCACCTCATCGAGCAGGGCTGCCGACGCATCGCGCACTTCTCGGGGCCGCTGCACATGAGCATCCACAAAAACCGCCACCAGGGCTACCGCGACGCCTTGCGTGACCACGGCCTGCCCCTCGACGAGCAGCTCATCGTGTTCTGCGAGCAGAGCCAGGCCGGCGGCACCGAGGCCATGCAGCGCCTGCTGCGGGAGCTGCCTACCCCGCCCGACGCCGTGTTTGCTTCCAACGACCTGGCCGCCGTGGGCGCCATGCGCGTCATCCAAGCCGCCGGGCTGCGCGTGCCGCAGGACGTGGCCGTAGCCGGCTTCAGCAACGAAACCTTCACCACCCTCACCGAGCCCAACCTGACCAGCGTCGACCAGGGCTGCGAGACGATGGGCATTTCGGCCGTGCGCCTGCTGCAGCAGATGCTGCAGCACACCGCCGAGCACCGCCAGCCCCAGCCCCGCAACGTGGTGCTCAAGCCCCAGCTGCTGGTGCGCGAGTCGTCCTTGCGCAAGCCCAGGAACTAGCTCCGCGCGGCCCGCGTCCGACACGCAAAAAGGCGGCTCCCCAATCGGGCAGCCGCCTTTTCTGTTGATGTGAGCCAGGGGCACCGTTACCGGTCCTGCTTGACCAGCCGCTTGTGAATGGCTTCGCCGTTCAGCTGGAAGGTGACGGTGTAGAGGCCGGCGGGCAGCGAAGCCACGCTCAGGCGGCCGTTGCGCACCGGGGCCGTCAGCACGGCGCGGCCGGCCAGGTCGTACACCGTCACGGGCACGCCTTCCAGGCGCAGCGGGGCCTGCAACAGCAGCGCGCCGGTGGTCGGGTTCGGGAACAGGCTCACCAGCGCCGCCTGGGTCGATTCGCGCACGGCCAGCGGGCTGCTGACGCGGGTGAGCGTGTTCAGGCTCTGGGCCAGGTTGGTCAGCGAGTCGGTGCTGACCACGCGGCGGCCGTCCAGGGGGGCGTACAGCTCCTGGCTGGACTTGAGCAGCGAGTCGGCGGCCAGGGCCCAGATTTCGTCCTGGTTCATGCCCGAGCGGTAGAAAAACCAGTCGCGCAGCTGCAGGCGGGCCGGGGCCTGGTTGCCGCCCAGGTCGAGGCGGGTGGGGCGCAGGCGCTCCGGCACGTTGCCCTCGCGCACGCTGTCGACGTAGAGCTGGGTGGCGCCGCGGGCGTAGTAGTGGGTCAGCACCAGCTTGTGCCAGCGGTTGTCGGTGACGGTGACGGTGCCGTTGATGGTGTTGCCCTTGGCCGACTGGTACACCACTTTGCCGTTGCTGGCAATGCGGATGGTGCCCGCGCTCAGGCCGGCGCTGTCCTGCACTTCTACCAGGCGCCCGGCCTGCGTGGCCCGGAAGCGGATGGCGGTGGTGAAGGGGTGCACCACTTCCTCGGGCGTGAGGCGGATGATATCGGCCGGGGCCGTGGCGGAGTTGCGCAGCACGATGCCGTTGCTCACGCGGCGGGTGGGCAGGGCCTTGTTGGCGTTCAGCGCGTCCATCAATGAGGGCACGATGGTGTACGACAGCTCGGCGTGGCCGCGGTCGTTGGGGTGCAGCGCGTCCCACCAGTAGCCCTCGGCCCAGCGGCCGTTGCCGTCGTCCACGCCGCCGAGCAGGTTCACGCTGGGCACGTTCCAGCCGTGGATCAGCGCGTTCATCTGCCGGGTGAAGGTGTACTGGGTGGCCGTGTAGTCGTTGCGGGTGTAGCCGTTGTTGATGATGGGCACCAAGCCATCCGCCCGCGCCAGGTTGATGAGCTGAATCATGTTGGTGCGGAACTGATTGAATGTGGCCTGTCCGCCCGTGATGATGCCCTCGTTGCCGAGCACCAGCCCGATCATCACGTACTTGCCGTTCTGCGGCAGCACGTCGCGGTCGAAGCGGCCGAGCACGTCCACGGTGTTGTTGCCGGGCACGCACACGTTGGCCGTCACCCAGGGCGCGCCCTGGCCGGCGGTGCTGCGCCGCGTCAGCAGCTCGGCGTAGAGGGTGGTGTAGCCGCGCTGGTTGGTAGCGCCCGTGCCGTAGGCCCCCGACGAGCCGATGTAGGTCAGCTTGTAGGGGTTCTGGGGGGTGTAGGGCGCCAGCTCCAGGTCGTCGAAGTACACGCTGCCGGCGGCCCCGGCGGCGTTGCGCCACACGGCGACGGCTTTCACGAAGGCCGTGTTGGCCGGAATCGTGCCGATGGCGTCGAGCCGGACCCAGGCGTTGGGGGCCGAGGTGGCCACCAGCGAATCGGAGCGGAAGCGCCCGAGCAAGGTCATGGCCTGGTCGTAGTAGAGCAGCTCCAGGTGGGCCGACTGGGCGCCGCGCAGGGCCTCGGTGCCGCTGGGGTTCAGGAAATAGCCGCCGAGGCGGTAGCTGGTCACGCCCGCGGCGGCGCGGTAGCTGATCTGCTGCTGCAGGCCCAGGCTGGCGCCGGTGAGCTTGGCCGCGTACGCGCCCAGGTGCTTGGTGGCGGTGTTCACGGTGGCGCCGGCCGCGTTGCCGGCGGTGGTCCACGAGGTCAGGTTGCCCAGCTCGAAGCCGGTGTTCTGGAAGGCGTAGTTCACCGTCGACGTGCGCCCGGGCACCTCGTCGATGCGCATCAGGTTCAGGTAGGCGTACATGCCGGTGGTCTTGCTGACTTCGAGCACGATGGCCCCGCTGGCGTCGGCCGTAAGCGTGTCGGAGTGGGCCAGCGTGTTGTTGTTGCCGGCGTAGCCGTTGGCGCCCACATTGGTGCCGGTGGTGGTCAGCGAGAGGGTGTTGACGGAGCTGCCGGTGAGCTTGTACTGCGTCACGCGGGTTTCGGCGGTGGCCACGCGGCTGCCGAAGAGGTGGAACACGTAGCGCTTCGAGCGGTTCAGCCCGCTGATGCGCATCGAGCCCACGCTGGTGGCGCCGGTGCCCTGCAGGAAGAAGTAGTCCTGGGTGGCGGTGGCAATGGCGTACTGGCCGAGCAGGGCCGGATCGGGCGCGAGCAGGCCGCCGGTGGTGATGCCGTTGGTGAGGAAGTTGGCCCCCACCTTGAGCTTGATGCCGGTGGCCGCGTTGGCTTTGTCGACCAGCCGGAACGTGTCGGCCACGCCGGTCTGGTTCAGGATGTTGTTCCAGTAGTTGCCGTTGACGTCGGGGCTGGGCGTGATGTTGCCGTTGGTCACGTCGTTGGGGCCGAAGTCGGCCAGCACCGAGCGCACGGCCTGCGCCCGCGCCGAGCCCCACGTCAGAGCCCCCAGGGCTAGCAGGAGAAGAGGTTTACGCATATTCAGTTGTCGATTTTGAGTTGTCAGGTGGATTAGTTGTCGGTTGTCAGTTGTCAGTTGCGAGTTGTCAGGAGGTTCTGATTCAGAACGACGCTGACAACTGGCAACTCGCAACTGACAACTCACTTACCGCTTCACCACTTTGGCGCGCTGCACGCGGCCTTCGGCGGTCAGCTGCACCACGTAGAGGCCGGCGGGCAGCTGGGCCAGCTGGCGTAGCGTGAGGCGGGTCGGGCCGGCGGACAGCGGCAGGTCCTGGGCGTACACCACGCGGCCGGTGGCATCGGTCAGCGTCAGCTGGGCCGGGGCCGGGCTGGCGGCGGTCAGCGTCAGGGTCAGCTCGTCGGCGAAGGGGTTGGGCGCGGCCGTCAGGGCCGGGGCCGCCACGGCGGCGCCGAAGCTCACCGTCTGCACCGACGAGTAAGCGAACTTGCCGTCGAGGTCGATTTGCTTGAGGCGGTAGTAGCGCAGGCCCTGCTTGCCCTCCTCGGTGTCGGTGAACTGGTAGAACTGCGGGGCGGTGCTGTTGGGCAGGGCGCTGCGCACGAAGCCCAGGGCGCGGTACGCGCGGCCGTCGGTGGCCACCTGCACTTCGTAGCCCGCGCTGTTGCGCTCGGTGGCGGTGTTCCAGTTCAGCAGCGCCTGCTGGCCCACGCGGAAAGCCGCGAAGCCGGTGAGCGTGACGGGCAGCGGAGCGGCTTGGTCGGAGCCGGTAAAGTCGCCGAAGGCCCCCAGGCCGGTTTGCGTGAGCGTGTTGGCCGTAGCGTCGAGCACCGACTGCGGGTAGAACTCGTAGAAGCCCCCCACCGGGACGCGGCGCGAGAGGCGCAGGCTGGCTTCGGGCGTTACCGTGCCCAGCAGGGCGTCGTCGTAGTACAGGGTCAGGTCGTAGGTGAAGCCCGCGCCGCCGGTGGGCTCCAGGCGCAGGTAGCTGTTCTGGTAGCGGGCATTCACCAGCGGGTTCAGCGGGTTGGCGCCCGAGTAGTAGCGGCCCGTCACGCTCGTCGGCACGGTGCCGGCGGTGCCGTAGGTCAGCACGGCCAGGGTGCGCCCCCCCAGGCTGAAGGTCTGGGTGCCGCCCGGCGCGGGCGCGGCCGACACCGTCAGGGCCGGGGGCGTCGAAGTCGGGGTGAATTCGTCGGAACCGATGTCAGTGCCGCCCGTCATCACGCTCACCGAGCGGCCGGCGGCGGCGCTGCCGTAGTCGGCGGTCTGGCCGGCTACCTGCACGCCGTTGCCGTTGGCGTACCAGGCTTCGGGGTTGGCGGGGTTGATATCGAGGTTGCCCGTCGTCACATCGGCAAACAGGCTGGCGGCCGGGGCCACGGTGCTCGTCACGCTCAGGGAGCTGGCATCCCCGCCCGAACCGGCGGGCTGCGCGGCCTTCCAGGCGGCAAAGCTCAGCGCGGTGCCGCCCCAGTCCCCCACTACGTTGGCGTCGGGGCTGATGAGCAGGTTGTAGTTGCTGGTCGCGGCCGTCCACGTCGCGGTGCTGGCCGTGCCGATGGCAAAGGCGCTGGCGCCGCTGGCGGCGGGGCGGCCGTTGTACAGCAGGTTGTTGCGCAGCGAGCCGGCGGGCGGCGTGGTGGTGGCGCTGCGGAAGAAGGCGTAGCTGGTGGCCGCGGCGGCCGGAGCGGCCGGCAGCAGCACCGAGTTGTAGGTGAAGTTGTTGGTGCCGTTCACGGAAGCGTCCTGGATGCCGTAGGTCTGCTGAGTAGCGGTACCGGCGGCCAGGCTCACCTGGTTGTTGGCGTAGCTGCCCGACGAAGCGCCCTGCACCGCGAGGCCGCGCACCTGGTCGGCGTTGGCTCCCGTGCCGGCCGAGCTGCCGTACACGTTCCACACCCGGTTGCGCTCCACCGTAGCCGCCGCCGTAGCCCCGACGAGCAGGCCGGTCGTCACGTACTGGTTGGCGCCGCTGAGGGCGGCCGTAGCGGTGGTGCCCACGTTGCTCACGCGGTTGCCTCGCACTTCCAGGCTGGCGAAGGCGCCACTGGTCGGACCCGCGAAGATACCGGCGGTGTTGGCGGCCCCGTTGGAGGCGTTCAGCACGCTCGTTACCTGGTTGTCGTTGACCACCGGCGTAGCGCCGTTGCCGCCCACGTAGATGCCGCGCAGGTTCACGGCCGCCGCGTTGGAAGCCAGCAACCCGCTCACCGTGTTATTGGTGATGGTGTGGGCCGAGTTGTCGACGTTGGAGTAGATGCCGTACGAGGCAATGCCGCTGCTGCTGCCCACGTAGCTCAGCCCGCCGATGGTATTGCCATTAATCACCGTGCTGCTGGCGCTGTACACCGAGATGCCGAAGAGGTTGCGGGTCGAGGTCAGCCCCACGGCCGGGCTGGTCGGGTTCGGGTCGCCGATGACGTTGCCGGTGGTAGTGCCGATGTTCACCGCGCCCGAGCCGGAATCGACGCGGATGCCGTGGGTTTCGGCCGAGGTGCTGGTGTTGCTGATGTTGCGCACCACGTTGCCCTGCACGCTGGCGGGCGTGGTGGTGCCCACCACCAGGTTCAGGCCGTAGAACGAGCCGTTCACGCTCAGCGGGCTGCCCGTCGCGCCGGCCGCCGAGCCGCCGATGGTGTTATTGGCAATGACCGCGCCGTTGCCGTTGCCGATCAGCGAGATGCCGTAGAACGTGCCCGTCACCGCGCCCGTGGCCTGGTACACCTGGTTGTTGCTCACCACGTGGTTGCTGCCGATGCCCAGGCGAATGTTGATCAGGTTGGTCACCGTGCGGGCGGCAGTCTGGTAAAACTGGTTGCCCAGCGCCGCCGTCGGGCCGCCCACCATCCAGGCGTCGCCGCTGCCGGTGGCGTTCAGGTATACCCCGCCGCCGGTGTAGTTGTAGAGGTTGGAGCTTTGCACCGCGTTGCCGCTGTTGGCCGTGGCCGTCGGCACGCCATTGGTGGCCGTGCCGGTGCCCTGCGAGTAGATGGCGTACACCGGCACCGTGTTCGGGGCCACGCTCAGCTCGCGCACGTCGCAGTTACTGATCAGGTTGTCGTCGTTGCCCGTGGTGCCGGTGGTGGTACCGAAAAACACCGTGCCGCTGCTGGCGCTGGTGTTAGCCGACTCCAGCGTGAGGTAGCGCAGCACGTTGCCCGTGGCGTCGTTGCGCAGGGTCACGGCCGGACCGTTGCCCGCGTTGCGCACGGTGATGGTGCGCGCCGAAGTGCTGCCGTCGTAGCCGTTGATGCTCAGGTTGTCGGTGCCGTCGAGCACCAGCAGGCCGGTGGTGTTGCTGCCCGCCAGCAGCGGCGCCACGCCCGTAGCCGGCACGATGCTGAGGCCCTGGCCGGGGCTGAGCGCGGCGGCCGGGAAGACGATGGGGAAGGTTTCCCGGTTGGCCGCCGGGGTCGAGGTGGCGTCGTCGTAGGGCTTGCTGGCGCCGGGGTTGGTCAGCTGAAAGGTCACGCTCTGGCCCGCGGCCACGCCGCGCGTGGTCAGGTCGGCCACGGCGGCCGTCAGCGAGGCGTAGGTTTCCGAGCCGAGCTGGTAGCCCACGGTGTAGGTGCCGCTCATCGGCCCCAGAATCGGGCGGCTGCCGGCCGGGCTGCCGGTGGCGCTGCTGATGCTGCTCACCGCGCCCGTCCCGATTTTCACGCCGGTCAGGGCCGCGTCCACCACGTTGCCGGTCGTCGCGCCGGCCACGATGTCGTAGGTCAGGAAGAAGTAGTTCACACCTTCGCTCAGCGCCTGGCTGCCCGTGAGGCTGAAGCCCGTCGGGCCGAAGGCCGGGGCCGCGCTGCTGGTGCCAAACTGGGTGGCGGTGCTAAACGTGGGGCTGCTGCCGGTGAAGTACACGCGGGCGTTGCTGATGTTGGCCAGCGCGGTGGTGCCGTCGGCGGTGAAGTTCAGCTGCGTGACCGAAATCGGGTTGGCCGCGCCGGTGGTGGTCAGCGCCACCCGGAGGATGGCCTGATTGGTGCTGCCGGCCGTTACCGGGCCGGTCACCTGCGCCACGGCGGTGCCGGTGGCCGGGTCGTAGCTCATGCCCGCGGGCGCGGCGGCGTTGTACTCGTCCGAGCCCAGGTCGGGCGCGGTGCCGGTGCCGCTGTAGCCGGCGGCGCCCTGGCGGGTGTCGCCGTCGTAGTCGGTGGTCACCCCGCTCAGCGCCACCCCACCCGATTCGATAACGGACGGCGTGCTGTAGTAAGCGGGGTTGATGCTCAGGTTGCCGCTGGCCGGGGCCGCGAAGATGGTGGCGGCCGGCAGGGCCGAGTTCAGGCGGTAGTAGCTGTTGGCGTCGCCGGCGGAGGAGGTTTTCCAGCCCGCGAAGTCCAGCGCCGCGCCGGCCCAGTCGCCCATTACGGCAGCCGTGGGCGTCACGAAGAGGTTGTAGTTGCTGCTGGCGGCCGTCCAGCCCGTCGTGCTGGCCGTGCCGATGGCAAAGGCGTTGGCCCCGCTGGCGGCCAGCCGGTCATTGTAGAGGATGTTGTTGCGCAGCTCCACCGTGGCGGGCGTGGCCGTGGCGCTGCGGAAGAAACCGTAGCTGGTAGCTGCCGCGGCGCTGGCCGGGGCCAGGTACACCGTGTTATAGTAGTAGTTGTTGGTGCCCCCGCCCGAAGCGTCCACGATGCCGTAGCTCAGCTGGCTGGTCGTGCCGGATGTTAGGCTGATCTGGTTGTTGGCGAAGGTGCCCGCGGCCGTCGTGCCCGTATTCGGGCTGATAACGGCCAGGCCGCGCACCTGGTCGGCGTTGGCGCCGGTGCCGGCCGAGCCGCCATACACGTTCCACACCCGGTTGCGCTCAATCAGCGAGCCGCTGCCGAGCGAGCCGAGCTGCAGGCCCGTCACCACGTTGGTGCTGGCCGTGGCGGTGGTATTCACGGTGCCCACGTTGCTGATGCGGTTGCCGCGCACGATGGCCGCGCCCATCGCGCCCGAAGTCGGCCCCACGTACACGCCGATGCTCTGCACGTCGGTGCCGGTGGTGCTGTTGAGCACGCCCGTCACCTGGTTGCTGGTCACGGTGGGCGTGGCGCCGGTGCCGCCGATGTAGAGGCCGCGCAGGTTGGCCTTGCTAGTGCCGGTGGCCTGCACTGTGCTGATGATGTTGCCCGAAATCGTGTTCGAGCCGCCGGCCCAGATGCCGTACACCGTGTTGCCCGTCGTGCTGCCCGAGTAGGTCACGTTGGTCACCGTGTTGCCGCTCACGTTGGAGCCGGCCACGAAGTTGTTCTGAATGCCGTAGAGGTTGCTCGTAAGCCCGCTCTGGCTGATGTCGCTGAGGGTGTTGTTGCTGATGCTCACCGCCCCGGTGCCCGTCGACTGAATGCCCGCCAGCTGCGCGGCCGTCGTCAGGTTGCTCGACAGCCCGCTGATGGTGTTGCCGCTGACGGTGGCCGCGCCGCTGCCGCTCAGGTACACCGCCGTCAGCAGCCCCGCCGTGGTGGAAAGGCCCCCGAAGATGTTGTTCTGAATGGTGGCGGTAGCGGCGTTTTCCAGCTGAATGCCGTAGAGCGGCCCGGCCGCCGCCAGCCCCTGCCCGCTGCCCGTACCGCCGATGACGTTGGCCGTGACCGTGCCGATGTTGGCCGCCCCGTTCTGCAGATCAATGCCGTACAGGACGCTGGTCGAGGCCGAGCTGATGTTGCGAATCGTGTTGCCCTGAATGCTGCAGGGCGTGGTGGTGCCCACCGAGAGGAAAATCGGGTACACGATGGCCGTGCCCGTAAACGCCATGGCCGCGCCCGTCGCGCCGGGGGCCGAGCCGCCGATGGTGTTGCCGCTGATTTCCACCCCGTTGGCGCCGTTGGCCACGGCAATGCCGTAAAACAGGCTGGCCGTGGTGCCCGCCGCCTGGTACAGGTTGTTGTTGCGGATGGCGTGGCCGCTGCCGTAGGTCACCCGGATGCCGCGGATGCCGCCCGCGGTCCGCGTGGCCGTCTGGTAGATATTATTGCCGCTGATGGTCCAGTTGCCGCCGTTGCCGGTGTCGTTCAAGAACACCCCGCCGGCGGTGAAGTTGTAGATGTTGCAGTCCTGAACGGTGTTGTCGCTGTTGGACGTGCTGGCCGGCACGCCGCTGACCGCCGCGCCGGTGCCCAGCGAGAAAATGGCGTTGGCCGGCACCGTGTTGGGGCTGATGCTCAGCTCGCGCACGTCGCAGTTGGCCACCGTGTTGAAGTCGTTGCCGGTGCCGCCGGTGGCGCTGGTGCTGAACAGCACCGTGCCGCTGCTGGCGCCGGTGTTGGCCGATTCCAGCGTGAGGTAGCGCAGGGCATTGCCCGTGGCGTCGTTGCGCAGCAGCACGGCCGCACCCGCCGCCGCGTTGCGGATGGTAATGGTGCGCGCCGCCGTGCTGCCGTCGTAGCCGTTGATGCTCAGATTATCGGTGCCGTCGAGCAGCAGCAGGCCGGCGGCCACGCTGCCCGAAATAACCGGACTCACGCCCGCCGCCGGCACGATGCTGATGCCCTGGCCCGCGCTCAGCGCCGGGGCCGGCACCGTCAGGGTGGCCGTCAGGGGGTAGCTCGCGTCGAGCAGGGTGAAGGTGACGCTGCTGCCGGCCGTCACGCCGCCGCCTAGGGCCGTCATGGCGGCGGGCAGGTCGGCGAAGGTGCGGCTGGGGTTGGGCGAGGCGCTGGTACCGACGTAGTAGGTGCCGCTGAGCGGCGGCGTGGTCTGCGCCTGAGCGGCCGGGCCGCCGAGCAGCAGCCCCAGCATCATCAGGCAGCTGCTCACGCGGGTAAGCCGGGCAACTCGGGAGTAAGGGTGGGACATTGGGTATGGGTTAGGAAAGGGCGTAGGAAAGAGTCGCTGACAACGCCCAAGCGCCGTCGATGGCCCCAAACGTTTGGGACCATCGGCCGCAAACGTTTGGGGTACTACACCCATCGGCGTCATCACCCCTACTCGCCAACGTAACTTTCTGCTGTTGCCCCGAAGCGCGCCGGCTGCCGCCCCCGTAGCCTGCCCGTCACGGCTGCGTGGATCAGCGCGCCCGATTCGCCAGCTAACTATCTTCTATCCAGCGCTAAAGGCAAGCACATCAACCATCTCAGCAGCCCCTGGAATCATCTTCTCGCACAATGCCGACCTGACGACTCACGGCGCAGTCCTGACCTGGCCGTTTTCTGCCCTCCTTCCAAAAAACCACCAAATCAAGTGCTGGCGGGGCGCATTCACCGTGATTTTGCCACCGGGGTACAAACGCGTGTTGGTTGCGCCGTCCTAAGGTTCGCGTCGCGTGGTTGAATGGCACGGCATACCAAGCCCCGGTACCAAGAGCGTGTGTGGATTTTGCCAAAAGTGCTTCTAGAACATCATGTTGAGCTTGTCGAAGCATCTCTACCGCTTCGTTGAAGATTCCTTGACGACGCGGTAGAGATGCTTCGATCAAGCTCAGCATGACTTGAAACGAACATCCTCAACACGCTCCAACTCCTCTACTGAAACCCCTTCAGCATTTTATAAAAAGCATCGGCGTACGTATCACTGATGGGAATGATTTGATCGGCAATCTGGATACGGTTTTTCTCGATGTGGTCGATTTTGTCAATAGCCACCAGAAAGGACCGGTGCACGCGGGCAAAATTCTGGGCGGGCAGCAGCTCTTCTAGTTTGGCAAAATTCAGCAGCGTCATTATTTTTTCATCCGTGGTGTGAATGCGCAAATAATCTTTCATTCCCTCCACGAATAGAATATCGCGAATGGCTACTTTCTGAATACGGTGACCCACTTTTATAAAGATATATTCCTGCTCATTTTTCAGTACTGCTTTTTCCTCTTTTTTTTCCTGAATATGCCGGGGGCTTTGCTCTTGGTATAGCCGCAGCACTGCTTTGTAAAACCGCTCGAACGTAAAGGGTTTTAACAAATAGTCCTTTACCTCTAATTCGTACGCTTTCAGCGCGTACTGATCGTAGGCGGTGGTGAGAATAATCATAGGTTTGGGGTTCAGCATCGGAATGAAGCTGAGCCCGTCCAGGTCCGGCATATTGATGTCCAGAAACAGCAGGTCGGGCTTGTCGGCGGCGGCTTCCAGGGGGCTCATGTAAGTGCCTTTCAGCTCCAGGAACGGGACTTTGCTGACGTATTCCTCTAGGATTTCCTGGGCCAGGTACTCGTCCTCAATGATGCAGCAGGTGAGCTTTTCTTGCATGGGCCGGTACGTCGTGGAGGCCGTGGATAGTGAGCGTGACCGTAAAGGTGGCGCCGGTGTTCTGAATGGTCAAGGTATGCTGCTCGGGATACAGCAAGGCCAGCCGTTTCCGGACGTTGGGCAGCCCGATGCCGCCGGGTCCTTCCAGCGGATTCGCCGGTTTGGGGGCTATCGGGTTTTGCACGCTGAAGGTGAGGGTATCGGCTTGTAGCGCCACCCGCACCTTCACGTCGCCGGGCTGCAGGCGGGCGGGACTGTGCTTGTAGGCGTTTTCCAGCAGGTGAATGAACAGCAAGGGGGCAATGGGGCAGGCCTCGGTTTCGCCCGTTATCTGCAGGTCGACCACCGGGTTGTTCTTGTAGCGGAGCTGCTGCAAGTTCGCGTAGTCGCGCAGGTAGTCCATCTCCCGGGCCAGCGGCACCGTGGCCGCATTGGACTCGTACAGCATGTAGCGCATCAGCGAGGCCAGCTGCATGACGGCTTCCGGCGCGGCGGGCGCTTGTTTATAGACCAGGGTGTGAATGTTGTTGAGCGTATTGAAGAGAAAATGCGGGTTGATCTGGAATTTTAGATAATGCAATTCGGCTTCCGCCGCTTGCTTTTCCAGCTGCTCTTTCCGGATGGTATTGAGCACCAGATTTTCAGTAACCCGGGCCAGCCAACTCAGGCAAAGAAAGATGGGAATTATCGTAACCAGGCACATCGAATAAAACCCAACATCGAACGGCTTCTGGTGGAAAATCAAAAAGGGCAACGGGCCGCTTAACGCAATTGCCCCCAGCCGTAGCCAGTACCCTCTTTCTTTTCTCTTACCGGAATATTGGGTCAGTAGGTAGAAATGGAGGTAGAAAACATACAGACAGGTGGCTATGAATCCGGCCGCGGTGCTCCGCCAGTAGGCATCGGTTTCACTCTTGAGCTGTAAGACGACCAGAAAGATGAACAAAACCCAGACTCCCAGGTGAATCAGCCGGAAGATGTGTTTGACGCGCTCCATAGCACAAAGGTGGTTGTTGCGGCCCCACCCAGCCTATTGCTCTCGACCAGTTGCGCATCTTAATCTACGAGCGACGAAAACGAGTTTGCCAGCGGGTTGGCGGCAGCAAACGCCCACTTGGTCGATTACTTCCCCGCCCCAGCATATCGGGTTTCGCTTTCCGCGCCGGTAAGGAGTGCTTCGGACTGCAATAGCGCAACCGCAGCCCATCCGATACCATGAAAAAGCCCCCGAGCGGCCTGATTATCCGCAACGTTTCCAAACGCTACGCCAATGGCGTGCAGGCCCTGCACGACGTGTCGCTCAATATTCCGCCGGGCATGTATGGGCTGCTGGGGCCCAACGGCGCCGGCAAATCGACCCTGATGCGCACCCTGGCCACGCTGCAGGAGCCCGATTCGGGGCAACTACTGTTGGGCGACATCGACGTGGTGCACCAGAAGGACGCCTTGCGCCAGACGCTGGGCTACTTGCCCCAGGAGTTTGGCGTGTACCCCAAAGCCAGCGCCGAGGAGCTGCTCGACTACTTTGCCGTGCTCAAGGGCATCACCAACCGCACGGCGCGCCGGGAAACCACCGAGGCCCTGCTGCGGCAAACCAACCTGTGGGATAAGCGCAAGCAGAAGCTGGGTGGCTACTCCGGGGGCATGAAGCAGCGCTTCGGCGTGGCGGTGGCCCTGCTGGGCAACCCCCAATTGCTGATTGTGGACGAGCCCACGGCGGGCCTGGACCCGGCCGAGCGGGTACGCTTCCTCAACCTGCTCAGTGAGTTGGGCGAAAACAGCGTGGTAATTCTCTCCACGCACATTGTGGCCGACGTGGCCGAGCTGTGCACCAACATGGCCATCATCAACCAGGGCCGGATTCTGCTGGAAGCCGAGCCGCTGGAAGCGGTGGCGGCGCTGCAAGGCCGCATCTGGCGCCGGCTCATCGACAAGCAGGCCCTGCCCGCGCTACAGCAGGAGCACCAGATCATTTCGGCCAAGCTGCTCAGCGGCCGCACCCTGGTGCACGTGTACAGCCCCGACCAGCCCGGCCCCGGGTTTGAGGCGGCGGAGCCGGATCTGGAGGATGTCTACTTCAGTGCGCTGGCGGGCTGCTTCGGTCCGGCCATTGAGCAGCAGCAAACGGAGGCGGCAGGACTATGAAGTTCCAACGGATTTTTGCGCTGGAATTCCGCTACCAGCTGCGCCGGGCCACCACTTGGCTGTACTTCGGGGTCGTACTGCTTATCACGTTTCTGGTGGTCATTGCCAACTACGCCGCCGATGCGCGGGACGGGTACATCGTCCTGAACGCGCCCATCGTCATGGCCGCCGTCACGGTTATCAGCTGCGTGTTTTGGCTGGTAATAGGAGCCTCCGTGGCGGGCGAGGCGGCGGCCCGCGACGTGCAGACCCGTATGCACTTGCTCACCTACGCGGCCCCGGCCAGCAAAGCCGCCTACCTGGGCGGGCGGTACCTGGCCGCCTTTGCCCTGAGTGCGCTCCAGTTGCTGGCCATTCCGGTGGGAATGCTGCTGGCCATGCACTTTGCCGGGGTAGAAGCCGCGATTCTGGGTCCGTTTCGGGTGGCTCCTTACCTGACGACCTTTGGCTTTATCGCGCTGCCCAACGCCTTTTTCGCCACCACCATGCAATTTTCGGCGGCGGTGCTCAGCCGCCGGCCCTTGGCCAGTTATCTGGTCGGCGCGGCCTTGTTCGCGGCAGCCTACACAATCTGGCCCCTGCTGGAAAAAGGCGGCGAATGGGGCAATCTGGCTGACCCGATGAGTTTTGGCCCGGTGCTGAGTCATCTGTCTAACGACTGGACCTCACTGGAGAAAAACACGCGTTTCCTGCTGCTCGAAGGCTCCTTCCTCGCCAACCGCCTGCTGTGGCTCGGCATTTCGCTGGGCCTGCTCACGTTCACGTATTTCCGGTTTCAGCTGGTGCTGCCCGATGTAAGCCCCAAACCACCTGCGAGTAGCCGGCCACTGCCGGCGGCGCCGTCCTGGCCGAAGCTGCGCTGGGGAAACGGGGAAGCGCTGCCGCCGGCCCGGGGCACGCACGGCGGGGCCACGCAGCTGCGCCAGTTGCGCCGCATTACCTGGCACGCCTTTCGGCCGCTGGCCACCAGCAAGGCCGGGCTGCCCCTGCTGGCCGCCTTAGCTCTGCTGGTGGGTGCCGTCGTCCCCAACAACCTGCAGGGCCGCGGCACGCCTCTGCTTCCCCGCACCGACTTCGTGCTGGAATACCTGACCGCGCCCCTCACGCAGCCGGAGCGTTTCTGGCCCGTTATTGCGTTGCTCACCATTTTCTACGCCGGCGAGCTGGTGTGGCGGGAGCGGGAAGCCGGCCTGAGCGACCTAACCAACGCGGCCCCGGTACCGGACTGGGTGCAGCTGCTGAGCCGGTTTCTGGCCCTTGGCCTGGTCTTGGTGCTCTGGCTGGGCCTGCTGCTGCTGGCCGCAGTAGCCGCGCAGGTGGCAATCGGAGGCGCGGCGCCCGAAATCGGGCTGTACCTGCACACGCTCTTCGGGCTGCAGCTGGTTGACTGCCTGCTCTTCGCCCTGCTGGCCCTCACGGTGCACGTGCTGGTGAACCAGAAGTTTGTGGGGCACCTGGTGGCGCTGCTGGCCTACGGAGCCATGGCCTTCGCGCCTACCCTGGGCCTCGAGCACAAGCTGCTCATCTTCGGCGCCAGCCCGCCCTGGACGTATACCGCCATGGCCGGTTTCGGGCCCACGCTGGCGCCCTGGCTGTGGTTTAAAGCCTACTGGGCGGCCTGGGCGCTGCTGCTGGCGGTGGTAGCGGTGCTGTTCGGGGTGCGGGGCCGGGAAGGCAGCGTTGCGGCCCGAATTCAGCTGGCCCGTCGGCGCTTCACGGGTGCGGCGGCCGGGCTGGCCGCGGTGGCCGTAGTCGGCCTCGTGAGGGCCGGCGGGTTTGTATTCTACAACACCAACGTGCTGCACGACTATACCAGCTCGGTCGCTGCCACGGCCCAGCGGGCGGCTTATGAGCAACGCTACCGCCGCTACCACGCCACGCCCCAGCCCCTGCTCACCGGCGTAAATCTGCGGGTGGAGCTGTACCCCCGGCAGCGGACGGTGGACATCCGGGGCACCTACCTGCTGGTGAATAACAGCCAAGTTCCCATCGACTCGGTGCACCTGGGCACCGGCGCCGGCGTGCAGACCACGGAAGTCCACTTCAGCCAGCCCGCCAAGGAGGTGCGGCTGGACGCGGAGCTTGACCACCGCATCTACGCCCTGACCCGGCCGGTGCGGCCCGGTGATTCGCTGCGCCTGCGCTTCCAGGTGACGTACCAGGCGCGGGGCTTTGCCAATGATGGCGCCGACGCGCAGGTGCTGGCCAACGGCAGCAGCTTCCGGAATCTGGAGTGGCTGCCGGTCATCGGCTACCAGCCCTACCGGGAGCTGGACGAGGCCGGCGCCCGCAAAGCCTACGGTCTGCCGCCCCGGCCCGCCACTTACTCGCTCCGCGACGTGGCAGCCCGCCGCTACGCCCCCTTTGCCGAGCAGGTCCGCTTCGAGGCCGTCGTGGGCACGGATGCGGGCCAGACGGCGGTGGCGCCGGGCACCTTGCGCCGCACCTGGACCCACGCCGGCCGCCGCTACTTCCACTACGCCACCGACGCGCCCATTCGGAACGAGTACGCCTTCTTCTCGGCCAATTACGCCGTGCAGCAAGGCCAATGGCGCAGCTCATCGGCCGGTCCGGCGCAGGCGGTGGCCATCCAGGTGTACTATCCGCCGGGGCTCACGCAGAACCCGGCGCGCATGGTCCGCAGCGCCCGGGCGTCGCTGGACTACTACACCCGGCAGTTCGGGCCCTACCCGCACCGGCAGCTGCGCTTCGTGGCCCGTCCCAGCTCCGGCTTCGGCCACCACGCCGCCCCCATCGACATTACGGCCGACGAAGGCTTTTTCCTGCTGAACCCCGAAGCTGACAAGCGCGGCTTCGACCTGGTGACGGCCGTGGTGGCGCACGAGGTGGCGCACCAGTGGTGGGGCAACCAGCTCAAGCAAGCCTACGTGGAGGGTGCCGGCCTGATTACCGAAAGCCTGGCCTGGTACTCGGCCATGGGCGTACTGGAGGACAAGTATGGCCCGGCGCACCTGCAGCGGCTGCTGCGTTTTCTGCGGGAAGAAAATGAGACCCCGCGCACCCGCGCCGCCCTGCCGCTGCTCCAGGCCGATGACTGGTACCAGAACTACCGCAAAGGCCCCCTGGCGCTGTACGCGCTGAGCCAGTACATCGGCCGCGACCGGGTAAACGGCGCGCTCCGGCAGCTGCTTGTGCACCACCGCCCCGGCACGCTCCCCTGCCCCACTTCGCTGGATTTGTACCAAGAGCTGCAGACAGTCACCCCGGACTCGCTCCAGCCGCTGCTGCACGACCTGTTTCGGGCCAACACCTTCTGGGAATTGCAGACGAAATCGGCCGCCGCTCGGCAGCTGAAGGGCGGCAAGTGGCAGGTAACACTCACTCTGCAAGCGCATAAGGTGGCCGTGGACAGCGCCGGCACCGAGACGAAACTGCCGCTGCGGGACTGGGTGGAAATTGGCGTCTTTGCTCCCGCCGAAGCGGGCCATGAGGTCGGCCAGCCGCTTTATCTACAGAAGCACCTGCTCAAATCCGGCCCGCAGACGATTGTCCTCACGCTACCTGACCGACCCGCTACCGTGGGGGTTGACCCGCGCAATTTATTGATCGACTGGAACCAGACCGACAACGCCAAAGCGCTAAATTTCAACAACTAGCGCGTTGCAAGGCTTCCACTCTTCAGGGCTTCACCCGCCAGTTGAAGAAGATGGCTTTACCGAAAGCAGCACCTGAAACCCGGTCCCAGCAGGCGCTGCCGTGCTGGGGCCGGTTTCGGTAATCCCAAGTAGCAAATCAGGGAGCTGTTGCGGCTATGAGATGCCCTGCTAATCCTAATGATTAGCGCTGCCAAATCAAGCCGCCCACGAACTACCGAGTACCGTTCAGCAGGCCGGCTTGTGCTGGCCAAGCAACGTTCGGCCCGTTGGCCCGAAGCCAAGAGCTGCGAAAAGCGGGGCGAAAAAAATTAACCTTGCCGATGAATTACCGGGCCCAACAATGCCGTAGTTTTGCACCGTGCTTCAACCAAAGAACCCGTTGATGAAGCGCGGGGCCGTGCTCGGCAAGGAACCGCGAGGGGACCAAAAGGTCCTCGCCCCCGTCGGTTTTTTCGATGTTGCCGCTGGCATTTCCGTTGTTTTTTCTGGGTGTTGCCCCGCTACCGTTTCGGATTTCGAAACGGTTTTTTTATGCCCATTGGGTTCGTCGGCGGCTGCCCCGCAGCCAGTTCACCGGTCAAGTGCGCCCCGCAAACCTCCCCTGGCCGCCAACGCCCGCGCCCCCAAACGCGGCAGCCGCCCCCAGCGCCGCGGCCCGCACCGGCCGCCCGCGGCTCCGGCGTGGGCCGCAGTAAATCAGCCTTCACACCATCCGTTTTAGCCAGACGACCTCACTTTTCCTCCACTCCGCTATGGCCCGTAAAGACCTGCTCGACATTGCATCTCTTCACCGCGAGGAAATCGAGTTCCTGCTCGACCAGTCCACGTCCTTTAAGGAACAGTTCACCAGCTCGGTGAAGAAAGTCCCCTCCCTCGAGGGCAAGTCCGTGCTCATGCTCTTTTACGAGCCCAGCACCCGCACGCACACCTCCTTCGAAGTCGCGGCCAAGCGCCTTTCCGCCGAGGTGACGAATTTCGACATTGCCCAGTCTTCCATCACCAAGGGCGAATCGGTGCGCGAGACGGTGGAGACGCTCCAGGCCATGCGCACCGACTACATCGTTGTCCGCCACGGCCGGTCCGGGCTGCCCGGCATGATTGCGCGCCTGACCAAGGCGTCGGTTATCAACGCCGGCGACGGGGCGCACGCGCACCCCACCCAGGCCCTGCTGGACGCCTTCACCATCCGGGAGAAATTCCCCAATCCTGTGGGCAAAAAAGTCCTCATCATCGGGGACATACTCCACTCCCGCGTGGCGCGCTCCACCAGCACCCTGCTGAAAAAGCTGGGCCTCGATGTCGCCTACCTCGGCCCGGGCTCGTTGGTGCCTAAGTACGGCCCGGAAAACATCCGCCGCTTCACCAACTACGAGGAGGCCATGGCCTGGGCGCCCGATGTGGTGTACCTGCTCCGCGTGCAGATGGAGCGCCAGGACGTGCAGTTCTTCCCCAGCCTGCGCGAATACCACCGCATCTACGGCATCACCAACGACCGGCTGGCGGAAATTCGTCAGCGCGGCCTCTACATCATGCACCCCGGCCCCGTGAACCGCGGAGTCGAGCTGTGCGACGCCGTCATGGACTATGAGCGCAGCCTGATCAACAACCAGGTCGAAAACGGCATTGCCATCCGGATGGCCGTGCTGGACTGGCTCACGCCGGGTGGGGAAGCACCGAAGTCGGAGCCGACGTTCGAGCGGTCTTTCGCGCAGCTCCCGCACCTGACGGCCTAGCCTCGGTCCTGGTCGCCGCAGGGTAGCGAGTTAGCTCCACGGCTCGTGCCTTGCACGCCGGCGGCGGCTGATTCCGTTCTTTCTTTGCAGCTCCAACAGCCCGAACCTCCCTCCTCCCCTTGCCCGTTTACCGAAATCAACCCTTCATGCTCCTCCTGCAAAACGCCCGCATCGCCTCCGAACATTCACCGGCACTACGCGAGGGCGACGTCCTGATTGTCGAAGGAAAAATCCAGGAAATCGGTACCAACCTCGCCGTTCCCGAGGGCGCCCGCGTCATCGACGCGCGCGGCCGGGTGCTGATGCCGGCCATGTTTGATGCCCACGTGCATTTCCGCGCCCCGGGCTTCGAGAACAAGGAAACCATCACCACGGGCAGCGAAGCGGCCATCAACGGCGGCGTGACCGGCGTGGTGATGATGCCCAACACCCGCCCGGCCATCGACTCGGCGGCGGTGGTGGCAGCCGTGCTCGACAACGCCAAACTCCGCTCCCGCATTCCGGTGTACACCTCCGGCTGCGTCACCAAGAACCGCGAGGGCAAGGAGCTGGCCGAAATCGACGGCATGCGCATGCTCGGCGTGCAGATGCTGACCGACGACGGGGACACCACCAACGACCCGGCCGTGCTGCTGCGGGCCATGCAGTACGCCACCGAGTTTGGGATGTTTTTCGCCAGTCACTGCGAGGTGCCGGAGCTGGCCGGGCCCCGCGCCCTGAACGAAGGCGTGATGAGCTACCGCCTCGGCATCAAAGGCTCGCCGGCCTGCGCGGAGGAAATCATCATCGACCGCGACATCCGGCTGGCCCGGGCGGCGGGCGCGCACATTCACATCCAGCACGTGTCGAGCAAGCTGGGCATGGAAACCATCCGCTGGTGGAAATCCCGCGGCGACGTGAAAGTCACGGCCGAAGTGGCCCCGCACCACCTGCTGTTCACCGACGAGCACATCGGCGACTACGACACGAACTACAAGATGAACCCGCCGCTGCGCACGCAGGCCGATTGTGACGCGCTGCTCGAAGGGCTCAAGGAAGGCGTATTCGACCTCATTGCCACGGACCACGCGCCGCACACGCCCTACGAAAAAGCCCAGGATTTCATCAGCGCCCCCAACGGCATCACCGGCCTGGATACGGCCCTGGTGTCGCTCTATCACTATTTCGTGCGGCCCGAAAAATTCGGCTGGGACCTGGTGGTGAAGCGCTATTCGGCCGAGCCCCGCCGCCTGATGGGCCTGCCGGTGCCCACCATCGAAGTCGGTCAGCAAGCCGAGTGCGTTTTGTTCGATACCGAGGCGGAAACGACTTTCACGAAGGAGTTCATGAAGTCCAAATCCCAGAACACGCCCTTCATCAACCAAACGCTGCAAGGCCGGGTGGATATGGTGATTCTGGGCACGGAAATCCTGCTGGAGCGCGAACAGCTAGTGGTGAATAGCTGATAAACAGAACGTCATGCTAAGCCCCGCGAAGCATCTCTACCAGGATACTTCTGTGAATCTGAAGGCTAAATGTTCTGAAACGGCAACGATGTCAAGCTACCTGACTATTCTAGAACTAATAGCTCGTGTTCGTCTTGGAAAGGAAGTCGAGCAATGGCTGTCCTACGTGCAAGAGGCTGAGTCCGCCTTTATCAGATGGTTATCCATTGGCAAAGACAAAAACCAGTTTATCGTCACTTATTTCGAGTCTTTTGACGAAGGTGACGAAGGATTTCACGACGTACATGAGTTTTCTGTGTTGGATCCAGAAGATGCTCCTTATGGAACAGGATATGAGTTTGATTCAGTAGAAGAGGCCCTTGCTTTTGCTACTGAAGCCTACGGAGCTTCTATTGACAAATTCGTAGCAGGCGGGATGATCTACACTGAGTACGCAAAGCATTTCCTTCATCCCCCTATGTAGCCACAGCGAAGCGGTAGAGATGCTTCGACTGCCCTCAGCATGACGACCAAATAATTCTCCATGAGTACTCCTTCTTCCTCCGATACCCCCAAGCCCCTGATCGGCGTGGTCATGGGCTCCAGCAGCGACTGGGAAACCATGCAGTACGCCGTGCAAATTCTCACGGACTTCGGCGTGGCCCACGAAGCGCGCGTGGTGTCGGCCCACCGCATGCCCGACGACCTGTTTGCCTACGCCGAACAGGCCGGTTCGCGCGGCTTGCAGGCCATTATTGCCGGCGCGGGCGGGGCGGCCCACCTGCCGGGCATGCTGGCCGCCAAAACGACGGTGCCCGTGCTGGGCGTACCGGTAGCCAGCCGCCACTTGCAGGGCGTGGATTCGCTGCACAGCATCGTGCAGATGCCCAAAGGAATACCCGTGGCGACATTTGCTATCGGCAATGCCGGGGCGGCCAATGCCGCGCTGTTCGCCGTCAGCCTGCTGGCCCTGCACGATGCGGACCTGGCGGCCAAGCTGCTGGCGTTTCGCGCTGAACAAACGGAAGCCGCCCGCGCCATGAAGCTGCCGGTATGAACGACGGAACTGACATTGCAGCCATGACCCCAATTTACCCGGGCAGTGTGGACGCCGCGGGCCGGCGCGCCACCTTGGGCGTGTTGGGCGGCGGCCAGCTGGGGCGCATGTTTTTGCACGCCGCCCAGCGCCTGGGGTACTTCACCGCCGTGCTGGACCCGGACGCCCAAAGTCCGGCCGGACTGGTGAGCCACCACCATATCCGGACCGGCTACGACGACCCGGCCGGGCTGGCGCAGCTGGCCCAGCTGTGCCAGGCCATTACCACCGAGTTTGAAAACGTGCCGGCCCAGGTTCTGCAAACGCTGGCGCAGACCCGCCCCGTGGCGCCGGGCGCGGCCGTGGTGGGCATTGCCCAAAACCGCATCGAGGAAAAAGTCCACTTCGCCGCCTGCGCCGACGTCTCGGGGGTGAGCTGCGGGCCCTACGCGGTGATTGAAACGCCGGCCCAGCTGCAGGCCGTGCAGGCCGATCGGCCGGATTTGCTGCCCGGCATCCTGAAAACCGCCCGCCTGGGCTACGACGGCAAGGGGCAGGTCCGCGTGAAGAACGCCGCGGAGCTGGCTGCCGCCTGGGCGGAGCTGGGCAGCGTTGCCTGCGTGCTGGAAAAGATGCTGCCGCTCACCGCCGAATGCTCGGTGCTGGTGGCCCGCGGCTGGGACGGGCAAGTCGTCAGCTTCGCCCCGCAGCGCAACGTGCACGTCGACGGCATTCTGGCCGTAACCCACGCCTACGAAGGCAACCTGCCGCCCCCCCTGGCCACTAGGGCCCGCGACGCGGCCGTTTCCATCGCGCAGCACCTCAGCTACGTCGGGGTGCTGTGCGTCGAGTTTTTTGTGGTGGACGACGGCAGTGCGCACGGCGGCCTGGTGGTCAACGAAATGGCCCCGCGCCCCCACAACAGCGGCCACTACACCCTGGACGCCTGCGACGCGTCTCAGTTTGACCTGCAGGTGCACGCCATGGCGGGCTTGCCCCTGCCGCAGCCGCGGCAGCATTCCCCGGCCATCATGCTCAACCTGCTGGGCGAGGTGTGGTTTGATGCCGGCGGCCAACGGCGGGAGCCGGACTGGCAGGCGGTGCTGAGCCTGCCGGGCACGCGACTGCACCTGTACGGCAAGTTGGACGCGCGCGCCGGCCGCAAGATGGGCCACCTGACCATCACCGGCCCGGACGTCGCCAGCGTCAAAACCGTGGCGCACCGCGCCGCCGCTCTCCTCAGCTTGCCGGGCCTGGACGCCGTCTAGCGGCCCTCGCCTGCTGCTTAATAGCAGGTGATCGTTGGCAAAAGCGGGGGTATAACTAAAAAAGCCTGTTTCCAGCTTGGAAACAGGCTTTTTTAGTGGGCCCAGCTGGAATCGAACCAGCGACCTGCTGATTATGAGTCAGCTGCTCTAACCGATTGAGCTATAGGCCCGGCTAAAACCGCCCAGAGGAAGCCCTACTGGTTGGTTTCGGCGGCGCAATCTACCAATTTCGCAGCGGTATTACCAAACCTTCCTGCTATGAACGCTGCGCCTCGCTTGCCGAATCTGCTGTTTGATTTTGGCGGCGTCATCATCAATATCGACTACAACCGCACCCTGGAAGCCATGCGCGCCTTGAGCCGGGTGGGCTCGGCCATTGAGTTTACCCAGGCGGCGCAGTCGGCGCTGTTCGACGATTTGGAAACCGGCCGGCTCACGCCCGAGGGGTTTCGGCAGGGGCTGCGCACGCACTATGATCTGCACCACGCCACCGACGCGGAACTGGACGCAGCCTGGAACGCCATGTTGCTCGACCTGCCGCTGGAGCGGCTGGAGTACATCCGGGAGCTGCGCCGGCAGGGGTACCAGACGGCCCTGCTCTCGAATACCAACAGCATCCACATTGCCGTCATCAACGAGATGCTGCGGCGGGAGTACGGGCTGCAGCACGGCATTGCCGACGTGCTCGACCGAGTGTTCTACTCGCAGGAAGTGGGCCTGCGCAAGCCCGGGACGGAAATTTTCGAGCACGTGCTGCGCGAAATGAACTGGCGGCCCGAGGAAACCCTTTTCATCGAGGATAGTATTCAGCACATCCGCACGGCCGAGCAACTGGGGATTCGCACCCTGTTTCTGCAGCCGCCCGCTACCCTCACCGAAGCCCTGCCCGCCGCCCTTCGTGCCTTTCCCGACTCTGTTTCCTGACGACGACAAACCCCGCCCGCAGTTGAGGCCGCTGCCGCCCTTTCTGCTGCGCTGGCGCCGCTACGAGCGGCCCGAGCCCCCGCTATGGCGAACGGCGCTGCTGCACCTAGGGCTGTTTCTTATCACGCTGGTCACTACCACCCTGGCTGGCGTGATGCTCACGCGCGGGGGAGTTGATTTGCTGCCGCTGGATGTGTTTCAGCTGCCAGCGGCGGCGCGCAACGCCGAGCTGCTGCGCGGGCTGTGGTTTGCTGGGCCGTTTCTGGGGGTGCTGGCCGTGCACGAGTTCGGGCACTACTTCACGGCGCGGCGCAACCGCATCCGGGTGTCGCTGCCGTATTTTCTGCCGGTGCCCTTCGGCATCGGCACGTTCGGGGCGGTGATTCGCATCCGGGAGAAGATTTTTTCGCGGCGCGAGTTTTTCGACGTGGGCATTGCCGGGCCGCTGGCGGGCTTCGTGGTGGCCGTGCCGCTGCTCATCTACGGCTTCACGCACCTGCCGCCGCTGGAGTATCTCTTTCAGATTCACCCCGACTACCGGGCCTACGGCGCCGACTACGCCCGCTACGCTTACCAGGGCCAGCCGGCAGCGGGCCTCACCTTCAGCCAGCCGCTGCTCTACCAATTGCTGGCCCGCTGGCTGGCCGACCCCGCGCTGCTGCCCGACGCGCACGAGCTGCTGCACTACCCGGTGCTGCTGGCCGGGTCGTTGTCGTTGTTTTTCACGGCCCTGAACCTGCTGCCCATCGGCCAACTCGACGGCGGGCACATTCTCTACGGCCTGCTGGGCTTCCGGCGCTTCAACCGCCTCTCGACGGTGCTGTTCCTGGCCTTTATGTTCTACGCCGGGCTGGGCTTGTTCACGCTCGATTCCTCCTGGCAGACCTGGCTGTACTACGGCCCGGTGTACGCCCTGTACCTGCTGGCGGCGCTGTGGCGGGTGCTGCCGGGCTTCCGGCGCGTGGCGCTGCTGGCGGCGGGCGTGTGGCTGGCGCAGCTGGCCGTGGCCACGGCCCTACCGGGCATTAGCGGCAACCCCGGCTGGCTGCTCTTCGGCCTGCTGCTGGGCCGACTCACGGGCATTTACCACCCGCCCGCGCCCGACGAGCGGCCCCTCTCCCCCGGCCGCCGGGTGCTGGGCTGGCTGATGGTGCTCGTGTTCATCCTCTGTTTCAGCCCCTCCCCTTTCGTGGAGCTGTAAGCGCGCAACGCCCGCGCCGCTGCCGCGTACCAGCCCCTATGGCTACTACCGCTGCTGCCCCCGACCGCACCGCCCCCGAATACCGCTGGACCCTGGCGGCCCGCATTGCCGACCAGATGCTGGAAGCCGGCCTCAGTCACCGCGACGTGAACGAAACCACCACGCCCGACGACGTCATCAATCGAGCGGCGCTGCCCAAAGCCGACGCGGCCTACGTGCGCGGCCTGCAGGTGCTGCCCGACGGCGACGCCCGCGACCTGTTCGTGCGCCACGCCCGCAGCAAGCCCCACGAGGACGACCCGAACTGCTGCGACACGTTCAACTTCTTCCGCCAGCTGGTCTGGATCAACCTCTACAGCCGCCCCGACGAGGAAGAAACCCTGCCTCACTAGATGTATAGTCCCAGCGTGAGGTGGTTCGGGTCGCGAGTGAAGATAGCCGGGTTTTTCTGGTGTTGGGCGCAGATGAAC
>NZ_VAJM01000010.1 GCF_005771675.1 Hymenobacter jeollabukensis
GCCACGCGGCGTGGATTCTTTGGGCCAACGTGACGCTCTGCCTCAACCGACTACCTTAATTCCCCAACAGGCTCTTACTAAGCACCGCCGCCATAGCCCAGCAGCCCACCAAGCCCGCCGACCTGCGCGGCTACCTCGATATAGCCGCCCTACCGGGCCGCAAGTTTGTGGTGGAATCGGAAGGCTCCCGCTACAAAGTGCCACGGCGTACGGTGCTGGTGAATGTGAGCATGAGCCTGGCCGAGCTGCGCGACCAATACGGCGTGACCAGCCGTCTGCCGGTGCGCTACGACCGGGACTCGCTGTTGCTGGTGTTTGCCGCCGTTGAAGGTGATTCCCCCCGAATGTTGTGGCAAGATTACGATGGGGCCCCTCTGCTCGACCCCAAGGCGTTTCTGGCTAACTGTGTGGCCCGGCTTGATTTTTACAAGCATCAAGGCCACCCTCAGTACAACGACATCACGCGCTATACCAGCATCAAGCCGGTACTGACTTTGGGAGGCCAGCGGCAAACCTTCACCGGGGCGCCTCTAACTGAATCATTTTTGGTATTGCCCGTGCCAGACCTGCTTTTTGGGCAAGCCGACAACGTGACCATCAACACCCTGGCCCCGGCTCTTGCCTCAGCACAACTTGATCAAGCAGTAGAAGCAGCTAGGCTCCTTTTCAACATAAACGATGGAATGTTCACGAGTGTGATGGCCTCCAAGCTGTTATTGGCGCGGCGGCAGAAGAGCCTCTATTACTATTGGACCTACCCCCCCGGTCTAATGGATGGTCCTAATTGGATGAATGGGGCAGAAACATTCGTCTACCGGCCGGGTGTGGGCATTCTAACTGGAACATATAGCAGCTACACCGAGGTTGAAGGCCATGACTTTAAAGTCACCCGCCTGCGGCGGCTCAAGTAACGCAGGCTACGGCGGCAGCGGGCTGCTCGTCAGGGCGAGTAGCCTGCTGCTCGTTTGTAAGGGCCGGTCCGTCGCATACGTGACTCTTGTCCGGACAAGCATGGCGTTGCTCAGTGACAAATGACTTCTTGTCCGGACAAGACAGCCTTTGCTCGTTGACAAATGGGCTCTTGTCCCGACAAGCGTGTCTTTGCTCAGTAGCAACGGGTGTCTTGTCGCGACAAGAGTGCCGTTGCTCGTTAGCAATTGGGTTCTTGTCCCGACAAGAAGGCTTCTGCTCGTGAACAACTGCTGTCTTGTCCGGACAAGAAGCCTATTGCACCGAAAAAGCTAATAAATCAGCGGGTTAGCTTGCTATTATCTGCCGATAATCCTATATATCGGCAACCAATAACCATAACCCCAATTCTGCTTACCATGATCAGTCACTTCCTCAACAATCCTTTCGCCAACTCGCAGCTGAGCCACCGCCGCTTCGCCCAGTACGCCCAGGTGCACCTGGAGCGCCTGCGGGCCAAAGACGCCCAGGACGCCCTGCTCGAACCCACCGAAACCGCGCTGAAAGCCCTACAGGAGGCCGTCAAGGCCAACGCCACTTCCAAGGCCAAGGGCCAGGGCAAGCGCCTGAGCAACGACGCGGCCATGAAGAACCTGCTCAAGTTCATCTCCCGCAAAGCCGGCGTCATCGCCGATACCTTCAGCCAGGACGGCGCCGTGCGTGGCGAGGACACCCCCGGCTACCGCGCCTTCTACCCCCAGGGCGTGACCGAGTACCGCCGCGCCGGCAAGGACGGCCTCGAAACCCTGGCCGCCCGCTTCGCCAACGTGGCCGACGAGCATGCCGCCACCGTAGGCGCCAAGCTGGCCAAGGACGTGCGCGCCCTTCTCCAAGACGTGGCCGACTCGCGCCAGAGCCAGCTGCTGGAAAGCGGCACTACCAAGGACAGCAGCACCCAGGGCCAGCAGGAGCGCGTGGCCCTGGCCGAGCAGCTGTTCGTGAACCTGCTCACCCTGCTGCTGCGCCACAAAGCCCACCCCGAAGCCGCCGGCGACTATTTCAACCAGGGCCTGCTGGGCGCCCGCACCCACGCCACCGCCGCCGAAAAGCAAGCCGCCGCCCTGCCCGGCGTGCCCGCCCTCGCTGTGAATTGATATTCGTAGGAATAGCAATAACAGAACGTCATTCCGAGCGAAGCCGAGGAATCTCGCGTGCTGATGTCCAATAGCATATTTCTCGTTGAACGAGAAGTTTACTATCTGGCTAAACACGAGAGATTCCTCGACAAGCTCGGAATGACGTTCTGTTTATACTATAGCCGTTGTAGCGACTCCGTTACCACCGCCAGGTGCGCGCCACGCGGGGCTTGTTCGGGCTGCCGATGCCCTTGGTCAGCTCGCGCTGCTTCAGGGCCCAGCGGAACGGGTGGCCGCTGCGCAGGGCGCGGATGGCCAGCTCGGCGCAGGCCACGGCGTCGGAGAGGCTGTCGTGGTGATTCAGGGTGAGGCCGAAGTGCGCAGCCAGATTGTTGAGGCGGTAGGAATCCAGGCCGGGGTGGCTGGCGCGCATCAGCTTCACCGAGCACAGGCTGTGGAAATCGGGCACCGGCACGGCGTAGGCGCGCAGGGAGTGTTCGAGCACGCTCACGTCGAAGGGCGCGTTGTGGGCCACCACCAGCTGCCCCTCGATGAAGGGGTGCAGCACCGGCCACAGCTCGGGCAGGGGCGCGGCCGTGAGCACCTGCTGCAGCGAAATGCCGTGCACGCGCTGATTCATGGGCGCCATGCGCAGCTCCACCGGCCGGATCAGGTATTGGTGGGTATCCACGATCTGGCCGCCCTGCACCCGCACCAAGCCGATGGAACAGGCGCTGTCGCGCCGCTCGGTGGCCGTTTCGAAGTCGATGGCGGTGAAGTTGACCTCGTGCAGGTCCTGGAGGATGCGTTGCGGCATGGCGGGCAGGGGCTAAAGACCCGCAAGGTACGACGCCGCAAGGCAGGGCTGTAGCGCGAACGTTCAGTTCGCGTATTCCGGAACGACCCGCAACGGGTGCCGTGACAGGTTCGCGTATTCCGGAACGACCAGCACCGCCGGCGCCGGCAACGACGCCCGCTCCGGGCTGCGCGAACTAATAGTTTGCGCTACCTTACTTTTTCAGCTTGTGCGTCTTCAGGTAGGCCTTGGCCTCCTTCTGGTTGGCCGATTTGTTGTCGGCAATGTCGGCCACTTCGGTGTAATAGCGGCGGGCTTCCTTGATGTCACCAGCCTTATCGGCCATGCGGGCCAGGTTGAGGTTGGCGTAGAGGTAGAAACCGCCGCGGGTGTCCTCGGTGCTTTCCGAAAACACGATGCAGCGCTGGTAGTAGTCCTTGGCCTTGGCCTGGTCCTTATACTTATTCTGCATCAGCCAGCCCAGGAAATAGGTGGCGTAGCGCCCGCTGATGCCCTCGTAGCCGGGCATGCCGCGGTTGATTTTGTCGAGGATTTCGCGGCTCACCCGCTCGCACTCCTTGAACTCGCCCTCGTTGAAGCTCAGCAGGGCGTAGAAGCGCTGGAAGTAGCCGTTGTCGGGGTATTTGCCCGCCAGGTTGCGCGCAATGGGCATGGCCTGCACCGGGTTGCCTTCCTCGTTGTTGAGGATGCGCATCAGGAATACCTTGGCCTCGGGGCCCACGTACACGCCGTTGTCGGCTACGTTGCGCAGCTGCTGCAGGCCCTTCTGCTTGTCGCCCTTGGGGAAGAGCAGCAGCACCGGCTTGAGCAGCGGGTAGTTGTCGGGAATCCAGACGGCGTAGTAGTTGAACAGCGCCTGCCCGAACAGGAACTCGGGGCTCAGGCCGTTGGCTTCCTGGCTTAGCTCCAGGTACTTCAGGGCCCGCCGGGCGCTGACGGTGGCCTTGGGCCAGCTGCCGCGCTCGGCCTGCAGGCGGCCGGCAAAGCCGTAGGCGGCGGAGAGGAAAAAGCAGGCTTCGTAATTCTTGCTGTCCTTCTCGTACAGGGCTTCGGCCTTGGCAATGGTCGTGTCCATGTAGGCGTAGAAGGGCTTGTCGTACAGCTTGGTCTGCACGTTGGTCGGCACGATTTTCCACCAGGTGCTCAGGCCCATCAGGAAGTAGGGCATGGGGTGGTTGGGGTAGCGCCGCCGCAGCGAGCGAAATTGCCGCTCGGCCTTGTCATACTTGAAGTTGTAGAGGTTCTGCACGGCCCCGTCCAGCTCAGTGGCAATGTCCTGGTTGAGCAGCAGCCAGCCCTTGGTATCCACCGCACCGGGCGCCACGTCGACGTTGTCGAGGGTCACGTCGCGGATGGGTTTGGGAGTGCGGGTGGTATCAGGCGTTTGGGCCTGCGCGCCGCCGGCTAGCAGCCACAAACCGAGCAGCAGCCCGATGCAGTTGCCGGGGAAAAGGCGACGGAGACGGTTCATCAGGTTCAAAATAGGATTCTGCCGGCGGGTAATGACTGTTCTCGTACGTAAAGCTACGCGTTCAGGTGCAGTTCGGCGCAGGCGAATTTGCAGCGGGCCGCCGAGCGGCGGCCCGCCGGCCCACACCCCCAAGGGGCCAAACGGCATCAATGCCAGCGGGTAGCCTCTGATTGCTGTCCATAAGCTTGCTCGCGGGGGCGAAGTTTCGATTCAGACTTATTCAAGCCCGGTGGCAAGGATAAGTTATTAGTAATATGTGGTTTACTGGTCCTGTTTTTTGTACTTCCTGTCGTTGAGCACGGCTGCCGATTGGGTTGATTACGGGCTACTTATGGATGCGCCAGCCGGTCGGCGGCCAGCTCGCCCACGCGCTCCAGCGGCTTGCCGGTAAACTGCGCAATCTGCTCCGCCACGGCCAGATCCTTGCCCTTGGCCAGCCCTTCGCCGATGACCAGCCGCCCGCGGGCGGGCGCGGCCACGTAGAGCAGGTAGCCGCAGAAATGGTCCTCCGTATCGTGCACGGCCTCCAGCACCACCCGGCTGATGTCGTCGAAGGAGCAGAACGGGGCCTCGTCGTTGCGGCGCACCACGCCGTGGCTGCGGTCGAAGATGATCCGGTCGCGGGTGAGCAGCTGCCGGCGCAGGCGGCGCAGCAGGCCGGCCAGCAGCACCAGCACCACCGCGCCCAGGCCCACGGCCCCGAGGCTGAGGTAGTCGGGCGCGGGCTCGCGCAGCAGCGTCACGAACTCGACCAGCAGGCAAGCGGCGGCCAGCAGCAGGGCTAGGCCCAGCCACAGCATGTCGCGCCGCAGGGACTTCTTGGTGCGCCCGATGGCCAGCACCGATTCCGGCCCGGCCAGCACTTTGAGGCGACGAATCATGGGGAGGAATTATTGAGTACCATTAAGAACGTCATGCCGAGCGCAGCCGAGGCATCTCGCGTGCTGACGCCCGATAGTAAATTCTGTTCAACGAGCAGATTACTATCGAGCAAGATGTCTCGGCTGCGCTCGACATGACGAATAGGAATTCCTGCTGTACTCTAGGCCGGCTGCTGGCGGCGGCCCTGCAGGATGCGGTAGAACGAGCGGGACTGAATTTCCTCGGTGGTCAGGCCGGTAGCCAGCACTTCCTCCTCGGTGATGGCGCCGCAGTTGAGGGCGCGCAGGAAGAAGTTGAGCAAGCCCTGCCCGGTGGCCGCGTCGTCGAAAATGTCGCCGGTGAGGGTACTGATGGCGGCGCGCTCCACGAAGGTTTTCAGGCGGTGCAGCGCATCCGAGTAGCTGCTCAGGAAGAAGGTGTAAGTGGCCGCGTAGCGCATCGGCAGCTGGGCCGGGTTCAGGTCCCAGCCCTGGTAGAGTCCGTTGATGAGCGAGTGAGTGGTGTGCGCGAAGCCCTGTCGCCAGGCGTTGTGCACTGATTCGCGGTTTTCGCGCAACTGCTCGTAGGTCAGCGCCTCCCCGCGGTGGGGGCCGATGGGCATCACGTTGGTGGCCCCGTCGGAGAGGAAGATGCCGGTGCCGCCCAGCGCCACCTTGGTCATGTGGTGGGCAAAGTCGCAGACGGGGTGAGCCATGGTCTGGTAGCGCGCCGTGATGCCGGCCGAGGCCGTGTAGTCGTAGGTGCCGAAGTGGGCGGCAATGCAGCGGCCCTCGCTGGCGCGGATGATGCGCATCAGCGGGTTGCGGCCCTCCTCGTCCATGATGATCTGGGTGGCCTCGACCATCGTTTCCATACGCAGGGTGCCGGCGGGCAGGCCGTTGGCTTGCTCCAGCAGCTCAAACAGGCGCACCATGGTGGTCATCTGCTCGGGGATGGTCACCTTGGGCAGCATCACCACGAAGTTCGGGGGCAGCTGCCCGCCGGTTTCCTGTAGCAGCGTGGTCAGGAAGATGTCGAGGGTGCGCACGCCGCGCTGCTTCAGGTCCTCGGTGAAGGGCTTGATGCGGATGCCGATAAAGGGCGACACGGTGAGCTGCTGCATGCCCTTGGCCAGCTCCTTGGCGGCCTGCACGGCGGTGGCGTCCTCTTCGTCGTCGGGGCGGTTGCCGAAGCCGTCCTCGAAGTCGATGCGGAAGTCTTCGACGGCCTCGGTCCGCAGCTTGCGCAACACTTTGTTGTAGACCGAATACGCCAGCCAGGCGTGCTCCTTTTTGCGTTCCGCCTCGCTCATCGCGTCGAGGCGGGCGGTGAGGTCGGCCACCTCGGCGGCCAGGGTGGGCAGGTGCTCGTGACCTTCGAGGCGCAGCACCCGGGCCAGCTCGACGAAGTTGGGCGCGTAGGTCTGCAGGCTGTTGAGGGCAATGTCGCCCATGCGCTGGCAGGTGTCGGCCTTGAAGAGGTTGGCCCCGCCGTAGACGGTGTGCACCGGCTGCCGGTCGGGCCGGTCGCCGGGGTAGGTGCGCTGAAATTTCAGGTTGGCGGTGCCAAGCTGCTCCAGCAGCTGGTTTTTATCGGATTCGGGCAGGCTGAGGTGCATGTGGGAAGGAGCTGGGAATTAGGCAAAACTGCCCGTCATGTCGAGCGAAGTCGAGACATCTCGCGCGCTAACATCTGATAGTAATCAACTCAACGAGATGAATGCTATTCGGCGAGATTCTTCGACTCTGCTTGATGCGCAGAATGCTCTGAATGACGTTCTTTTTGCGCTGTATGACGGGCGAAAGAACTTGAATCAGCTGCCGCGGTAGGTGCTGTAGCCGTAGGCATTCAGCAGCAGCGGCACGTGGTAGTGCGAGGCGTCGGAGACGGTGAAGACGATTTCGACGTAGGGGTAGAAGGTCGTGGCGTTGGTGCGCTCGAAGTACTCCTGGGTGAAGAATTTCAGCTTGTAGGGGCCCACCGGCAGGCGCATGGTGGGGGAGAGCAGGTCCGGAACGCGGCCATCCTGGTTGGTCACGCCGCGGGTCATTTCCAGCCACCCGTCGCCGGGCAGCGGGGTGTAGAGCACCACCGTCACGTCGGCGGCGGGGCGGCCCTTGGTGGTATCGAGAATGTGGGTGGTAAGCTGACTCATGTTTGGTGCTTGGTGCTTAGTGCCTGGTGCTTAGTGTTTGGTGAGTAGAGTGCTGGCAGCAGAACGACCTAAGCACTACGCACCAGATACTAGGCACTAAGAAGTTTTTCCAGCCGCAGCCGGGTGATTTTGCGCTGTTCGTCGGCGGCAAGGATGATTTCGTCGTCGGCGTCGTTGAGCAGGCGGGCCTGCAGGATGTGCAGCATGTCCTCGGCCGATTTGCCCGAGGCCGATACGATGAAGATGTAGCCGAATTTCTGCTCGTACGCCGCGTTGCCCTCGGCCAGGGCTTGCAGGGTATCTTCGGAAGCCTGGCGCACGGCGCCCTGCTCACCCTCGGCCCAGGCGCTGGTGCTGGCGAATTTCTCGCGCAGCGCGTTCAGGTCGCCGATTTTGGGGTGGTGGGTAAAGGCTTCGCGGTAGTCGTCGGGGCCGAGGTTGTTCCAGATGCTATCGGCGTGGTCGAGCAGGGTTTCTTTGTCCGAGGCCGGGAAAACGTCGAGCATCTGCTCCACCCAGCGCGAGGCGCCGCAGCATTTGCGCAGCGCCTCGGCCAGGGCCGGCCGGTCGAGGTGGTTGAGTTCGTCGAGAGTCATGGTAGGATAGTTGAACGTCGTATCTGAACGTCATGTCGAGCTTGTCGAGACATCTCGCGTGCTGACGCAGGGAGTGCCCAACGATTGGAATTACTATCGAGCGAGATGTCTCGGTCCCTTGCTTGATGCGCAACATGCTCAGGATGACGTTCTGTTTTATCCGCTACACCGTTGTTGGAAAGCGGTTCACGTTTTTGTAGTAGATGTACACCGAGGGCTCCTGGCCCATGGCCGTGGCCCACTGCTGGCAGTAGGGCGCCATCCAGATGGAGTCGCCCTTTTTCACCGGGTACCACTGCTGGTCGAGCATGTAAATGGCCTGGCCCTGCAAATACATCAGCCCGTGCTCCATGATGTGGGTTTCGACCATGGGCAGGTGGCCGCCGGTGCCGTAGGTGAAGATGTTTACGGCCATGTCGAAGCCCAGCTCGTTGGGCAGCAGCTCCTGAATGCGCAGGGCCTCGTCGTTCATGTAGACGGGCGCCTTGCTCAAGTCCCGCTCGCCGAAGTACACGCCCGGCGCGTCGTGGCCTGCCAGCGGCTCGTACACTTTGTGAAAAGTTAGTACCTGCGTGCCTTCGGTGGGCTGCTCGAAGCGGTATTCCTGCCCGGTGGGCACGTACACGTACTGGCCCTCAGCCAAAGTGCGCGTCTGTCCGTCGACGGTGACCTGCACCTGCCCGCCGACCACGTAGAAGAAAATCTGGCTGGCTTCGGTGCGGCCCAGCAGCTGCCCGCCCTCGCGCAGGGTAATGAGCGTCTGGCAGAGGCGGGCGCCCATCTGCTCGTTGATGATGACGTTGACGGTGCAGTTGGTCCAGCCCGGCACGTTGCTGTTGATGTAGCCATCGGGGGCAATGATGGCGTGGTTGCGCTTGACGACGGACCGGGTAAGGGCGGAAATTTCCATGGAAGGCGTGAGGTGGGAAAGGAGCAGGCGGCCAGTACAAAGCCCGGCCGCGGGTTCGGAATAAGGGAAAAACAGCCCGCTTACCGTGGCGGCAGCGCCCGAGCAACGGGGACGAATGACAAGTAAGCGGTTTAGCCGGCAGAAATCAGCCCGGCCAGAAATTGCTCGGCCACCTGCAGGGCCGCGGCCAGGTCAGCGGGCTCCACGTTTTCGAGCGGGTTGTGGCTGATGCCGCGGTAGCAGCGCACGAAGAGCATGGTAGCCGGTGCCACCTGCGACACCGGCACCGCGTCGTGCCCGGCCCCGCTGACCAGCTCGATGACCGGGTAGCCCGCTGCGGCTACGGCCTCGCGCAGCCCGGCGTTCAGGGCCACGTCGCAGCTGACGGGGGCGGTTTGCTGCACCAGCTGCCAGTCGAGGGTGAGGCCGCGGCGGGTGGCCTGGGCTTCGGCCTGCTGGCGCAGCTGCTCGTAGGCGGCGGCCAGCTCGGCTTCGTCGGGGCTGCGCAGGTCGAGGCTGCAGACGACCTCGCCGGGAATCACGTTGCTGGCCGCGTGGGGCACCTGCAGCTTGCCCACGGTGGCCACCAGGCTGCGGCCGTGGGCGCGGGCAAACTGCTCGGCCAGGAGCACAAACTCGGCGGCGCCGGCCAGCGCGTCCTGGCGCATGGTCATCGGCACGGTGCCGGCGTGGCCGGCCATGCCCCGAAACGTCAGCTCCACCCGCCGCTGCCCGGCAATGGCCGTGACGACGGCCACCGGCACCTGCTGCTCCCAGAGCACTGGTCCCTGCTCGATGTGCGCCTCGAAGTAGCCCTGCCACTCGACGGCGGGCAGCACGTCGGCGGCCAGCTGGGTGGGGTTGCCGCCCATGGTGGTAATGGCCTCGGCCAGCGAAATGCCGGCGGCATCGGTGCGGCCGAGCAGGTCGGGCTCGAAGGCGCCGGTCAGCACTTTGGAGCCCAGGTAGGTGGTGTGAAACCGCACGCCCTCCTCGTCACTGAACGCCAGCAGCTCCAGGTGAAACGGCAGTTCGGCGCGGCGGGCGGCCAGCTGTTCCAGCAAATCCAGCCCCAGCAGCACGCCCAGCGGCCCGTCGAAGCGGCCGGCATTCACCACCGTGTCGATGTGCGAGCCAATGACGAACGTCTTGGCCCCAGGCCGGGCGCTGGCCAGCCGCCCGCGCAGGTTGCCGATGTTGTCGACGCGCACCTCCAGGCCAGCCTGCTGCATCCACTGCTGCACCAAGTCGCGTCCCTGCACGAAAGCCGGGGTACCGAAGGTGCGCGTAACCACGCCCGCTTCCTCGCTGATGGCGGCCAATTGCTCGATGCGGCGCATGAGCTGCGCCGCGCGTTCCGGATAGTTGCTCATGAGCGGCTAGCGGGTAAGAATCTGGCCCAGGTTGAGCCGCACAAAGTCGGGCCGCTGGTAGGCCAGCGCGCCGGCCAGGTAGGTCTGCTCCACCACGCCGCGCAGCGTCTCGCCCACGTAGGGCGACACCTTGTGGCGGTGGTGCAGCCCGGCTTCGGTCACGGTAAACGTCGCGTCGGCGTCGAGCACCAGCAGGTCGGCGTCGTAGCCCGCTTCGAGGCGGCCCTTGCGCCCAGCCTGGCCGATGAGCTTCGCCGGGTTTTCGCTCAGCCAGCGGGCCAGGTCCGATAAAGTAGCGCCGCGCCGCTGGGCGGCCGTCCAGAGCGCGGGCAGGGCCAGCTGCAGCGAGGCAATGCCGCCCCAGGCCGTGGTGAAGTCGCCCGTGTCGATTTGCTTGAGCGCGGGCGGGGCGGGGGAGTGGTCGGTGGCCACGAAGTCGATGAGGCCGGCCTGCAGGGCTTGCCAGAGCTGCTCGTTGTTGGCCCGCTCGCGGATGGGCGGGGCGCACTTGTAGCGCGTCTGGCCGTCGGGCAGGTCCTCGGCGTTGAAAAACAAGTAGTGCTGCCCGGTTTCCACCGTCAGCGGCAGGCCCTCGGCTTTGGCCGCCGCTATCTGGGCCAGCGAGTCGGCGGAGGAAAGGTGCACGATGTGCGTGGGGCAGCCGGTGTCGCGGCACAGCCGGATCATCAGCGCCACGGCCTCGTCTTCCCAGTGTTTGGGGCGCGAGGCGAGGTAGTTCGGGTAGGAGCGTTTGTCGCCCTGCTTCCAGGTATCGTTGTCCTCGCTCAGCTCGCAGTGCACCAGCAGCGGCACCCCGTGGCGGGCCAGCCGGGGCATGACGGCGCGCAGGTCGGCTTCGGTGGCGTTGGGAAAGTCGTCGATGCCGGAGTGCGTGAGGAAAGCCTTGAAGCCGAGCACGCCGCGGGCCAGCAGCGGCTCCACCTCGGCCGCGTTGCCGGGCACGATGCCGCCCCAGAAGCCGCAGTTGACGTGCAGCTTACCGGCGGTGGCGGCCAGCTTCTGCTCGAAGTTGGCCACCGAGGTCGTGACCGGGCTGGAGTTCAGCGGCATGTCGACCAGCGTGGTCAGGCCGCCGGCCAGCGCGGCGCGGGTGCCCGTGTCGAAGCCCTCCCAGTCGGTGCGGCCGGGCTCGTTCAGGTGCACGTGCGGGTCGATGACGCCCGGCAGCACGGCCCGCTCCCCGACATCCGTGACGGGGCCGCCGACGGGCTCGTGTTCGGGCAGCACGGCGGCAATCCGGCCGCCTTCGATGCGCACCACACCGGGCCGAATACCGGCCGGGGTGACAATTTTTTTACTTTTTATTGCGAAATCTGGCATGAAGGCAGGCGTACTGTGCTACAAAATGAGAATATTTCAAACACGAAGCACTGCCTCCCGGCGGTTCTTCGCCCGGAAAAGTTGAAAATGAGCCGCGCGGCTAGCCAACGTGCTGACTGCTAGCTTATATGCTTCTGTCTTGATGACGGTGCCCGACCAGTAAGTCCGTGCTGTTCAAACGCTCTCATCTTGAGCGCAGCCGAAGAACCTTCCTCGCACCCTGCACTGAAGGTTAAATCCTGGTGATGACGTTCTGACGAAAGGGCGTTGGTGGCTGCGCTTCTCGGTTGGTGCAGGATGCAAGAAAGGTCCTTCGGCTACGCTTCGGGATGACAAACGTCCTCGTAACTTCCTGAACCGGTTCGCTTTGTTTCTCGCAGGCACCGCTTCGGTGCCCGAATTTCTCTCAGTACCAGGTTCTGCCACGTCAGGGCCAAGCTTACGCGTTTATGGTTTCCCTTCTCGTTTTGGTGGTTGTGCTGGCGGTGTTCCTGGTTGTCATCGGCGTCAGCGCGTTTTTGCACCGGCTGGCCCGGGGCCACAGCCGCGGCGGCGCCCTTGGTGAGGGCGGCCTGACCATGCAGGGCTTCGCCTACGCCCTCACGGTGCTGGCCGTGCTTTTTCTGCTCGCCGTGGGCTACAACTTCGCCGCCGGCTCGGCCTACGAGGGGCACCTGATGGAATGGCTCAACATCGTGGTGCGGCTGATGCACGTGACCTTCGGCATTGCCTGGATCGGGGCCTCGTTCTACTTCGTGTTCCTGGAAAACGCCCTGAACCGCACCGACAACGTGCGCGAGGAGCTGGCCGGCAACCTCTGGGCGGTGCACGGCGGCGGCTTCTACTACCTGGAGAAGTACAAGCTCGCGCCCAAGGAAATACCCAAGGCCCTGCACTGGTTTAAGTACGAGGCCTACTTTACCTGGCTGACCGGCTTCAGCCTGCTGTGCGTGGTGTACTATTTCAACCCTTCGGCCATGCTCATCGACCCGCAGGTGCTCGATATCAGCCCGATGGCCGGGGTGGGCATTGGTATTGGCTCCTTCGTGGTGGCCTGGATTATCTACCACCTACTCTGCCGCACGCCGCTGGTCAAAAACGGCCCGCTGATGGCCGTGCTGGGCTTTCTGATCTGCACCGCCTTTGCCTGGTTCTACTGCCAGGTGTTCAGCGCCCGGGCCGCTTACCTGCACTTCGGGGCCATGCTCGGCACACTGATGGTCGGCAACGTGTTTTTCATCATCATTCCGGCCCAGAAAGCCATGGTGAAGGCCGCCACCGAGGGCCTGCCGCTGAACCCCGAGCTGGGCAAGCACGCCGGGCTGCGCTCCTTGCACAACAACTACTTCACCCTGCCGGTGCTCTTCGTGATGGTCAGCAACCACTTCCCGAGCACCTTCGGCCACAGCTACCCCTGGCTGGTGCTGGCCGCTATTGCCTTGGGCACGGCCGGCATCAAGCACTGGCTGAACCTGCGCGAAAAGCACCAGGCCACCGGCATCGTCTTCCCGCTGGCGGCCGGGCTGCTGTTGGCCGTGGCCTTCGTGACGGCACCCAAAACCGACGCCGGGGCGGCGGCCAACTGCACGCCCAACGTGTCGATAGCCCAGGTGCAGGGCATCGTGCAGCAGCGCTGCCTCCGCTGCCACTCCGCCTCGCCCACCGACGACGTGTTCAAGTCGCCGCCGAACGGAGTGGTCTACGACTCGCCCGCGGACATCATCCGGCTCAAGGACAAGATCATGCAGCGCGTGGTCGTCACCAAGACCATGCCCCAGAACAACAAAACCGGCATGACCCAGGAGGAGCGCGACCTGATCCGCTGCTGGATCGAGCAGGGCGCGAAGGCGGAGTAAACGGGCTAGCGGCGGCGCACTAGGGTGTAGTTCAGGCGGGCGGGCTGCAGATTGATGTGCTCCGCGTCGGGGCGCACGGCGTAAAGGCGCAGGGTGTCGCGGCTGAGGCGGTAGGCCAGGGTGCGCTGCTGGGCGGAGTAGGGGTTGAACAGCACCGTGTTTAGGTTGCTTTCCGGCCCGATGAAGTCGATGTTGACGTCGTAGGAATGAAAGGGCGGCAGGCCCGTCACGCGGCCGTCGGCGGCCAGCAGTACCTGCACGGGGCGACCCACCGAGTCGCGGCCGGCGTACTGGCCCGCCAGCACGGCCTGGCGCACGGCGCGTTCCAGGCCCTGGTTCAGGGCGGGCTCGTCGGGCGTGTTGGTCGGGCGGAAGCGGATGCGGCGGTAGGGCACCGACTGGCGCAGGCGGTTTTGCAGGTCGTACTTATCGAGGCGGAGCACGGTGTCGCCGGCCTGCAGGCCGTAGCTCAGCTCGTAGCGGCTGCCTTCGTCGTTGTAGTCGACGTAGCTGACGGGCAGGGACTGGGCGCGGCGGCCGGGGCGCAGGTACACCTGCAGCGCGCCGCCCTCGTGGTTGTTCAGGATGGCGTCGAAGGCCACGCTGTCGGCGCGGGGGCGGCTCACGTCGATGGCAAAGGCCGTAATGTCGGCTGCGGCGGGCGTCCGGGCCACGGCCTGGGGCGAGCGGGTGCGCGTCAGGGCGTCGAGGTAAGCGGCTTTCACCCACACCCCGTTGATGAGCGGGCTGACCTGCCGGGCCAGCCTGGTCGGCGCCATGGCGGGCGTCGGGGCAGTGGCCGCCGTGGTATCGGCGGAAGCTTCGGTGGTGGGGTTGCGTTCGGAATCGGGCTGGCCGGTTTGGCAGGCGGCCAGGCCCGCGAGGGCCGCCAGGGCAACTAAGGGAAGGCGCATAACAGGGAAGGAGTGGGCACGTCGGCCGCCGCAAGCTACGGCCGGCGCGGGGTTTCCGTTCGATGGCCAGCCCGGTTGGCCCTGGCAACGACTGTCATTACGGCTGCGTCCATACCAGTTTGTCCAGCTTGGTGGCCAGGGCCAGCTCGGCCTGTCCGGCGGGCTTTTTCGCCGCTTCTATCTGCTGCTGCGCGGCCGTCAGCCACTCCGCCGAGGCCGGCTGGCCCTTCTCCAGCTGCTCCAGCCGCTGCAGCAGCAGGGTCGAAACCACCGTGAGCTGGGCAGAGAGCGGGGCGTACTCGCGCAGGTCGGGGTTGAGCTGCAGCAGCGGCTGCACGCGGGCGTCGTTCTGCTGCCAGGTTTTCAGCTGCTGGCGCAAATAAGCCAGCTGCCGCTGCGTGGCGGGCGTGCGAGGCAGCTCGGTGAGCTTGGCCCGCGGCGCTTTCAGCAAGGAATCCAGCGTGGCGTGGAACACCCGCGCCGCCTCCGATTCTGCCGGTGCTGCGTCGACGAGGCGGTTCAGGGGCGTCTGCGGGGTGTAGGTGCGGCCCTGGAAGTGGCGCTTATACTCCTTCACCGGCTCCAGCACGGCGCCCAGCGTCTGCAGCGGCTCCACTTTCTGGCCGGCGGCCATCATAGTCAGGAGCTGCTGCGGGGCGCGGCGGTGCTGCAGGCCCAGGGTTTCCAGCTGGGCGGCCACCACCTGCAGGCGGCGGTACATGTCGGGCACGTCCGTCACCGTGCCCGGCGACCAAAGCCGCTCGGCCACGGCGGCGGCGCGGGGCCAGATGCGCGAATCGAGGACCACGGAATCGGCGTATTCGGCCCACATGGCTGCTTCGCCGCCGAGCACGCGCTTCTTTTCCTCGGCCGTCAGCGGGGCGTCGGCGGGCACGGGGTCGGGGGCGTAGTGCGAGGCAGCGGTCAGGTTCAGGTCGAGGTAGAAGCCGCTGGAGAGCAGGGCCGGGTGGCCGTCCTTCACGGCGGCGTAGAGCGACTTTTTACCCTGCCAGCTCTGGATAACGGCGTCGGGCGGCAGGCCGGGGCCCAGGATTTCGTCCCAGCCCACCATCTTCTTCTGATATTTGGTGAGCATGGCCAGCACCCGGCGGTTGAACTGCGTCTGTAGGGCGTGCTTGTCCACCGTGCCGTCGCGCTTCACCATGCCGCCTGCGCGCATGTACTGGGCAATGCGCGGGTTGCGCCGCCACTGCCGCCCGTCATTTTCGTCGCCGCCGGCGTGGAAGTAGGGGTCCGGAAACAGCGGCGTCAGCTCGGCCAGCAGCGAGTCGAGGAAGGTGTAGGTGGTTTCCCGGGTCGGGTCGAGGGCAATGTTGGAGAGGCGCCAGCTCTGGTAGGGCGGGTAAATGGTGTCGAGCGAGGCCAGGCGCGGGTAGGCCACCTGCCAGGCCGTGGTGTGGCCGGGCATGTCGAATTCGGGCACCACCCGAATGCCGCGGGCGGCGGCGTAGGCCAGCACGTCCTTGATCTGGGCCGCCGTGTAGAAGCCGGGCGTGGTGTTGCCGGCCCGGTGCAGGCGCGGAAATACCTTGCTTTCCACCCGAAACGCCTGGTCGTCGGAGAGGTGCCAGTGCAGCACGTTCAGCTTCACCGCCGCCATGCCGTCGAGGTTGCGCTTTATCGCCGCCACCGGCATGAAGTGCCGGGCTGCGTCGATGAGCAGGCCGCGCCACACGAAGCGGGGCTGGTCCTGGATTTCCACTTCGGGGAAGTAATAGCTGCCGCCTTCGGAGGTGAACAGCTGCTCCAGCGTAGCCAGGGCCCGCAGCGCACCCAGGCTGGTGGGCGCATCAATGGCCACGCCGGTAGGCGTCACGCGCAGGCTGTAGCGTTCCTCGTCGAAGCTTTCCATGCGGCCCGGCTTGCCGTAGCGGATTTGCAGCAGCGGCGCTTTGGCGTCGGGGCGGGAGTGGGCGGCCCGCTGACCCAGCCGGGCCAGCAGCCGCTCGGCCGCCGGGCGCACGGCCGGGTCGTCGCCCGGCTCCAGGCGCAGGCGCAGCGGGGCTTTCCAGTACAGCCGGGCCCGGCCCCAACTCAGCTGAGTCGGCACGGGCATCAGCTGGCGGGTATCGGGGCGGGCGGCAGGCTGGGCAAAAACGGCCAGCGGCAAAGCCAGCAGCAGGAAAAGCAAACGAAGCATGGGGCGAGTTTACGGGGAAAACGGCGGCCCGGGCACCCGAGCCGCGGCCCGGCGGGCTGCAAACTTCGGTCCGGGGCGCCGAGGCCGCTGAATTTTGGAATAATTTGCCGGGCCATTCTCACGGCTTATTCCCTCGTTGATGCCCCTGCGTAAGTCTCCGTCGTTCTGGGCGCTGCTGTTCAGCATCACGTTCTTGCTGGGCACGGCCTTCTCGCCGCCCTGGCCGCAGCCCGCGGTGCCCAATGTGCTGACCTGGGACGCCTCGGGCTACTACCTGTACCTGCCGGCCACCTTCATCTACCAGGATTTGAAGGAAGTAACCTTCCTGCCGGAAATTACCCGCCAGTACAGCCCCGACCCCTACCAGAACCAGGTATTCCGCGACTCGCTCAGCGGCCACCAGGTGATGAAGTACTCGATGGGCCTGGCCGTGCAAAGTCTGCCCTTCTTCGCCGCCGGCCACCTGGCGGCCAAGGCCCTGAACTACCCCACCGACGGCTTTTCGCCCCCTTACCAGGTAGCCATCCTGCTCGGCGGCGAGCTGGTGGCCGTGCTGGGGCTGCTGCTGACCTGGCTGGCGCTGCGCCGCCGCTTCGGCGAGTGGCCCACGGCCCTCACGCTCGTCATCATCGTGCTGGGCTCGAACTACCTAAACTACGCCGCCTTCGCCCCGGGCATGACGCATAGCTGGCTGTTCACGCTTTACGCCGCGTTGCTGCTGCTCACGCCCGCGTTTTACCGCCGCCCCACCTTGGGCAAGGCCCTGGGTATTGGTCTGGTGTGCGGGCTGATGGCGCTGACGCGCCCCACCGAAATTCTGGCGGTGCTGCTGCCGCTGCTCTGGGGCCTGCGCCCGGGGCGGGCGGCTCTGGCGGAGCGCATGGCGTTCTGGCGGCAGCACTGGCCCAAGCTCCTGGCGGCCGTGCTAATAGTGGCCGCCGTCGGCAGCCTGCAGCTGTTCTACTGGCACTACGTGACGGGCCGCTGGCTGGTGTACAGCTACCAGGACCAGGGCTTCGACTGGCTGAACCCGTACGGCCTCTACCTGGGGCTGCTGGGTTACCGCAGCGGCTGGCTGATTTACTCCCCGCTGATGCTGACGGCGGTACTCGGCTTCGCCGCGCTGCGTCGTCGCGCACCAGCTGCGTTCTGGCCCATGCTGGTATTCAGCGTGCTCTTCGTCTACGTAACCTTCGCCTGGAACGTGCCCTACGGCGGCCTCGGCGCCCGCGCCCTGATTCAGAGCTATGCCGTGCTGGCCTGGCCGATGGCGGCGGGCCTGGGCTGGGTGCTGGCGCGGCGCTGGCGTACGGCGGCCTACTCGGTCTTCCTGCTGCTGGGCATCTACTTCAACTTCTGGATAACCTACGAGAGCTATGCCGGCAACCACCTCATGGTGAGCGAGGGCGGCGGCATGACCTGGCAATACCTGCGCCGGGCCGCGGGCCGCCGCGAGGTGGCCCCCGATGCGCGCTGGCTGCTCGACAACGGCGACCAAGTGCTTGACGACACCGAACGCCGGAACGTGCGCGAGCTGTGGCGCCACGACTTCGAGCAGGACACCACGGCGGGCTGCGGCCGCCCCGCCCTGCAGGGCCGCTGCTCCCTGCCGCTCGATGCCGAGCACCCGCGCAGCATCGTGTACCGCGTGCCCATCGACCCCAGGCAGGTGCGGTGGGTGCGCGTAAAGGCCCAGGCGCAGGTCAGCGGCCCGCGCGGCTACATCGACAAGATGGACCGCCTGATCGTGCGCTACTGCCGCGGCGAGGAGGTGCTCAAGCAAAAGGACATCCGCCTGCAACGGGCGCTGGAAGAAGGCTGGCCCCGCGAAATCTACCTCGATCTGAAAGGCCCCCGCGGCGAGGACTACGACAACGTCACCTTCCACTTTGAGCACTTCGGCAGCGGCCAGCGCCTGCTGCTCGACGACGTGCGCGTAGAAGCGTTTGAGAAGTGAGCCGACGGCACTGGCAGCAGCCAACGGCGCGGGTAGCAGTCATTGCGAGGCGGAGCCGAAGCAATCTTTCCCCTCGCGGCACTACGGTAGCACAAGCACCGCCCGAAACGAGCATCTGCCGGTTCGGGCGGTGCCGTTTTCGGTTGGTGCCAGTTGTGGCGTTTCTGCTACTAGAGGAAGGATTGCTTCGTCATTCTTCCTCGCAATGACTGCCGCTGAGTCGTCAAATCAGCCCGCGGGCCTTGAATTCCAGGTAGCGGTTGATGGTGTTGGCCGTCAGGTGCTGCGGCGCGGTGAGCAAGGCCTGAATGCCGTAGCGCTGCAGCTCCAGCACCATGCGGCGCTTGTCCTGGCTGAACTTGTCGGCCACGGTCTGCTCGTACAGCTCCTCGGTGGTTTCGGCGGGCTTGTCGAGCACCTGCTGCAGCTCGGTGTTTTCGAAGAACACCACCAGCAGCAGGTGGCGGGCGGCCAAGCGGCGCAGGTAGGGCAGCTGGCGCTGCAGGCCGTGCAGGCTCTCGAAGTTGGTGAAGAGCACCAGCAGGCTGCGCTGCTTGATCTGCCGCTGCACCAGCGCCGCCAGCCGCTCGTAGTCCGACTCCAGAAAGCGCGTCTGCTGGCGGTAGAGCACTTCGAGCAGGCGCGGTAGCTGCCCGCGGCGGCGGTCGGCGGCCACCACGTCGCCGGGCTCGTGGGCGAAGGTGATAAGGCCAGCCCGGTCGTGCTTGATCAGGGCGATGTTGCTGAGCACCAGCGCGGCGTTGATGGCGTAGTCGAGCAGGGCCAGGCCGGCGAAGGGCATGCGCATCACCCGGCCCTTGTCGATGACGCAGTACACCTGCTGGGCCCGCTCGTCCTCGAAGTGGTTGACCAGCAGCGCCTCGCCCTGGCCGGGGCGGCGGGCCGTGGCCTTCCAGTTGATGGCCCGCGGGTCGTCGCCGAGGGCGTAGGGACGGATGTGGTCGAACTCCAGGCTCTGCCCGATGCGGCGGATGCGCTTCACGCCCACCTCCGTCAGCCGGTTCGATACGGCCAGCAGCTCGTAGCGCCGCATCTGCAGAAACGAGGGGTACACGGCCACCGTCTGGTCCTGCTCGCCGAAGCGGTAGCGGCGCTGCACCAGTCCCAGCGGCGAGCGGACGAGCACGTTGGTCTGCCCGAACACGTACTCACCGCGGCGCGTGGGGCGCAGCTGGTAGTGCAGCGTGGTGGTGTGCCCGGCGCCCAGCCGCACCGGAAACAGCAGGTCGCGGCGCTGAAACTGCACCGGCACGTCGTCGACCACGTCGAGCCGGGCCGGAAACGGGTAGCGGTTTTCGAGCACCACCTGGATGTCGTTGTCGTCGCCGTTGGAGAGGCGCTGGCCCAGCAGGCGGCGCGCAAACACCCCGCCGCCCCGGCCCAGCCCAAACAGCAGCCCGGCATCGAGCAGGGTGAGCAGGGCCAGCAGCAGCGTGAGCACCTGCGCCGGCACCAGCAGCACCGGCCAGAAGTGCGCCACTGCCAGCAGCACGACCACGGCCGCCAGCGTCACGAACAGGCGCGGCGGCAGCAGCAGGGCGCGGAAAAATTCTCGGAGAGAAGAGGCAAACATAAGTAACGCGAGCAGTCAGTTCGCGAAAAGCAGAACAGTGGAAGAAGCCCGTTTTCAGGCCAATTGGAGTGCGACCTGATGAGGAACTGCTGGCCGCCGGCATTAGCAGTCCGCAACGATAGTGGCAGTACGACTTTGGAGCCGTACTGCCACGTCAGGCAGTTACCGTGGCACTTCCACCTGCTGAATCAGCTGGCGCACGATGTCGTCGGGGCCGAGGCCTTCCAGCTCGCGCTCCGGGGTGAGCTGAATGCGGTGGCGCAGCACCGGGGGCGCCAGGTGCTGCACGTCTTCGGGCGTCACGAAGTCGCGGCCGCGCAGGGCGGCCAGGGCCTTGGCGCCGTTCAGCAGCGCTATCGACGCCCGCGGCGAGGCCCCCAGGTACAGCGACTTGTGCGTGCGCGTCAGGCCGACGAGCTTGGCCACGTACTCGAACAGGCGCGGCTCGACGTGCTGCTTTTGCACCTGGGCGCGCAGCTGGGCCAGCTGCTGGGCGGCCAGCACTGGTTTCACGTCTTCCAGCGGCAGGCCGCCGGGGCCGCTGTGGTGGCCCTGCAGGATGAGCACTTCCTCTTCCTGGGTGGGGTAGGGCACCAGCACTTTGAAGAGGAACCGGTCGAGTTGGGCTTCGGGCAGGCGGTAGGTGCCTTCCTGCTCGATGGGGTTCTGCGTCGCCAGCACCAGGAAGGGGGCTTCCAGCTGGTGCGTCACGCCGTCGTAGGTCACGTGGCGTTCCTCCATCACCTCAAACAGCGCCGACTGCGTCTTGGCCGGGGCGCGGTTGATTTCGTCGATGAGCACGATGTTGGAGAAGATGGGCCCCTGGCGAAACTCGAAGCTGCCGCGGGCGGGCACGTACACCGAGGTGCCGAGCACGTCGGAGGGCATCAGGTCGGGGGTGAACTGGATGCGGCTGAACGGCACGGCCAACGTACGGGCCAGAAGTTTAGCGGTGAGCGTCTTGGCTACGCCGGGCACGCCTTCGAGCAGCACGTGGCCATCAGCCAGCAGGGCCACCAGCAGCAGCTCCATCAAATCGTGCTGGCCCACGAGCACGCGGCCCACTTCGCGGCGCACCGCATCGGTGGTGCCGGCGAGCTGGCTCAGGTCGGTGCGCTGGCCGAGGCCGAGGGTATCCGGAGCCGCCGGGGCGGCGGGTTGGGGTTGCGGCGCGGTATCGGGGGTGTGGTCGGGAGTCGGTTCCATGCGAAAAAAGCGGGGCCTGCAGCAGCAGTAGAAAGCGTCAGGCTATTCAGGCGAAAGAAAGAGTAGTCAGTGTAAGCTTGGCAAAACAAGCGGGGCATTGTCGGTCAGCCGTGGCAACGGTAAGCTAGCCGGCAGCGCAGTCGAATCGGCTACAAAATCCGCGTAATTCGTCAAATCCGCAGGAATCCGTGGTTAGCCTTCGGCCCGCTGGCGAAAGTCAGTGAGCATTTCGTGCAGGCGATGCAGCTCGGCTTCGGTCACTTGCTCGGCGTCGAGGTAGCCGTGCAGGCGGGCCAGCAGCGTGGTCACTTCGGCCTCGGGCACGCCGGTGCGCAGGCTTAGCCGGTGCGGGTAGCTCCCGTCGATGCCGGCGGGCACGGGCTCCTGGAAACGGGTGCGCAGGTAGTCGAAGAACAGGCGGATGCGCAGGGCGGCCAGCGGCTGGTGGTTGCGGCCCTGGCGGTAGAGGCCGGCCACGGTGCGCGCAAACTGCAGGCTGGTATTGGGCAGGGGCCGCAGCGTGGGCACCGGCCGCTGCCGCCGCCGTGCCCCGAGCAGGGCAAACAGCACGCCGCCAATCAGCAAACCGTACCAGGCCCAGGCCAGCGCCGGGCTGCTCAGTACCACCCGCAGCAGCGACTCGCCGCCGCCGCGGCCCTGCTTGTAGAACTCGTCCCAGAGCACCCGGCCCTTGGGCAGGTACGACAGCGCCCCTTCGGCAAAGCGCACGTTGCGGCCGTAGAGCAGGCCGTAGTTGCTCAGCAGGGCCGGCGCGGTGCACAGCAGCAACTGGCCCCGGCCCACCGGCAGGCGCACCAGCACCGGGCGGCGGCGCTGGTCGGCGGCCAGCACCACGGCCGCGGCCCGGCGCTGCAGGGAATCCTTGCCCTCGAACACCAGGCGGCCCAGCGAGTCGCGCTGAAAGCTGCTGCCGGCCACGCGCTGCGGCACGCCGGCCACCCGCCCGCGCAGCACCGGGGCCGTAAGGTAGCAGCGTACCGTGTCGCGCAGGCCGTTCAGGGCGAAGTCGTCGTCGAGCAGGGGCAGGCGCCAGAGGCTGTCGGCGCTGGCGCCCAGGCTGATCTGGTCGGCGGCCAGCCAGACGGTGCCGCCGCGCTGCATGTAGCGGTGCAAGGCGCGGGCGTCGGCGGGGCCCGGCCGGAAGCTGCTCTGCAGGAAAAAGTACGTGGCGGGCACGGCGGCCGAGTCTTGCAGCACCTCGTAGGGCGAGAGGCGGGTGGCGCGCAGCGGGGCCGCGGTCAGCGTGGGCAGCAGCCGGTAGAGGGCGTAAGTGTCGAGCGGGTTTTTGTGGTCGTTGCGGTACGTGGGCGTCCAGTCGAGCTGCTTGGGCGCGGCCAGCAGCACCAGCACCCACACCACGGTGAGGGCCCCGAGCACCGTCAGGGGCCAGCGGAGGGAGCGGAGCATCAGGCGGCGTGGTTGCGGGTGGTGAGGGTGGTCAGGAAGGCCCGGCGTTCGGCCTGTACCTGCGCGTATTGCTCCCGGCTCAGCGCAAACTCGCCGTACCACACGTACTCAAACTGCCAGGTCAGCGCCCCGAAAGCCGGGGCCAGGGCGGGGCCGCGCTGGCGCAGCTCGGCGTCGTAGTGGTGGTTGGTTTTCTGCGGCTGCCAGTCGATGAGGGCGCGGTCGGTGAGCTGCTTGAGCACCAGCAGGTAGCCCAGGCGGGTAGCCAGGCGCCACTGGCCAGCCTCTTCGGCCGCGCGCAGGCGGTCGGGCAGGGTTTCCTCGTGCACGTCGTCGGCCTCCAGGGCGTAGGGCACCGGCACGCGGCGGCCCCGGCCGCGCAGCCACTCGCCGGGCTTCAGGCCCAGCAGCTGCAGCACCACCAGCACCAGGGCGCCCACGGCCAGGGCGTAGAACAGAATCTTCCAGTAGATGCCGCTTTCGGGCGAGAAAACCACCCTGAAAATGCGCCGCAGCAGCTGCTGAAACCAGCGCAGCACCGGGTTGTCGGGCGGCGGGTCCTGGCGGTATTGCAGGTCGTCGTCGGCGCGCAGGCGCTGCAGCTCGGCGGCGCTGAAGCGGCGCACGGCGGCAGGCGCGGGGCCGGGCGGCAGCACCGCCGGGGCCCGTTGCGTGGTTTTGGGCCGGGCTTTCTGCGCCGAAGCGGGCAGCGGGGCTGCGGCCAGCAGCAGCAGCGCCAGCAGCCCGCCCGCCGTGCGGCGGCCCGAAAAGCGGAAACGGAGCAAGGGCATCAGAGGGCTTGGTCGCCGTAGCTGGGGCGGAACAGGGCGTCGTCGGGGCCAGCGGGGCCGCTGGGGCTGCCGGGGCCCTCGGGCGCCTGGCCCAGCTGCTCGGCGCGCCACTGCAGGCTCACATGGTCGCGGCGCTCCACCAGGTTGAAGTACTGAAACATCAGCAGCACGTAAATGATGGGCGTGAGCAGCAGGTTGATGCTGATCTGCACGGCCTGGGCCACTATTACCGTGGACATGACCGCCTCGCCGTCCGCCGATTTTGCGCCGAACAGGGCCGTAACAATCGTGAGCACGGCGCCCAGGCCGGCCGCGAGCATCCACATGGCAATGCTGGCCACGATGTAGAGCCCGAAAGTCGACCACCACTTGCCCCGGATCAGCTGCAGGCAGCGGCTGAGGGTGCTGCCCAGGTCGGCTTCCTCGAACACCACCACGCAGGGCAGCAGCAGCACCGCAATGCTCAGGTAAATGCCCGGCAGTATGAGCAGCACGTACCCGATCATGACGAACACGCCCGCCACGATGGAGTAGCCAATCAGGGGCAGCAGGTAGCGCTTGCCCTCGTCCCAGGCCTCGCCGGCGCTGATGGTAGCCGTGGGGTCGGACTGGTACATGCGCCGCTTCACGAAGCCGTAGAGCATGGCGTACTGCACCAGCATGGCCGCCAGCACCAGCACCACCAGGCCAAAGATGGCCGGCGACATCAGGGCCAGGCTGATGGAGTTGCCCTGGCCCAGCTGCCCGTAAGCCTGGCCGGACCGGAAGTTGCGGCCGAACAAAATCATCAGCGTCGCCAGCGGTACGATGGCCACCAGCAGCGGCAGCAGCATGACGCGGTAGAGGTTGCCGCCGTGCCGGCGCAGAAAGACCGAGGTAGCCTCGAACTTCTGGCCGAAGTCGCGCAGGCGGTAGTAGTCCTGGGGCGTGGCGAAGGTGCGCTGCGCGTCGGACTGGTAAGCGAAAGGGGGCGTAGGAGTGGCCATGCGCGAATGAAAATCCAGGTGAAAAAGCAGTTACAGCGGCCGCTCGTCGTCGGGCGCGTAGCGGTAGTCGTTGCTGGCGGCCGGGGCCGGGGCTGCCTCGCCCAGCTGGGCGGCGCGCCACTCCAGGCCCGGGCTTTCCTTGGCTTCCACGATGCTGAAGTAATTGAAGGCCAGCAGCACGTTCATCACCGGGTTCAGGAAGAACATGGCCGCGGCCGTAAACAGCGAGAAGGGAATGCCGATGAGGTGGTTGTCGGGGTTCGACACCATAAAGTAGCCCAGCGCCATGGCCGGTACGAACAGCAGGCCCAGGAACAGGACACCATAGACCAGGGCCAGGGCAAACGAGGACCACCAGTAGCCCTTAATCAAATCGAAGCAGCGCGAAATGCCGCCTTCTTCTTCCAGAAACACCACCGAGGGCAGCAGCATGAGGGCCACGGCCACGTAAATGCCGGGCAGCAACAATAAAATGGATGCGAACAAAGCAATGAAACCTCCGACGATGGTTTTGCCGAAATACGTGCCGGTATTGCTGGTGGCTTCCCACACATCGGCCACCGTCAGCTCGCGCCCGGGCGTCTGATAGTGCTGAATACGCAGGCGCAGAAAGCCGAAGGTGATGCCCGTGCCCACGACGAGGGCCACGCGCTGGCAGATGCCGCCGACAAAGCCGATGGCGGTTTCGTTGCCGGTAGCGTAGCCAGCCGCCTCAACGATGAGGCCCAGCAGCAGCCAGGGGCCGGTGTAGCGCAGCAGCGCGGCGGTGGCCTCCCACTTCTGGCCGAAGTCGCGGGTCCGGTAAAAGTCAGCCGGCTGGCTGAAGGCGGTGGCGTCCGCCAAAACGGTAGTAGAGGTGTTCATGAATAGGCAATGGAATAAGGAGAAGCAGTATCAAGGAGCTTCGGCGTCGGCGTCGGGCAGCACGAAGCCAGTGCGCCGGGCGCGGTGGTGCAGCAGCCACGGATACACCACGAAGTAGCCCACAATCAGCACCAGCGACAGGACGATAACCGGCGCGCTGATGCCCACCGGGTGGCGCGGGGCCAGGCGCGTGACGAAGCCTTCGAGGAAGGCGGCCAGCACGATGAGCGGCACCAGCCCGGCCATCAGTTTCATGGCGTCCTGGGCGCCGCGGCGCAGGGCCTCGCCGCGGGGGTAGCTGCCCGGAAACAGCAGGCTGCTGCCGAGCACCAGCCCGGCCCCGGCCGCCAGCACGATGCAGCTGATTTCGATGGTGCCGTGCAGCCAGATGGCCAGCGAAGCCCGCAGCCCCACGCCCTGGGCGATGAAAAAGTACTGGAAGCTGCCCACCATCACCGCGTTGCGAAACAGCAGGTAGAGCGTGCCCAGCCCGGCCGTGGCGCCCAGCGCGAAGGTGGCCAGCGCCACGCGCACGTTGTTGTAGGCAATGAAGAGGAACATCTCGACCTCGGGCGCGGTGCCGTACACGTCGGTGGGGCGGCCGCGGCGGATGTTTTCCAGGGTCATGTTCACGTACCCGTCGCCGAGCACCAGGCGCACGAAGGCGTCGTCTTCGGCGGCCGACAGCGCGCCCAGGCCCGCAAACAGCAGAAACAGCACCAGCGAGGTGAGCAGCGGCTTCCAGTGCCGGGCCACCAGCAGGGGCAGCTCCGTCAGCCAGAAGTAGCCGAAGCCGCGGCGCCGGGCCGTCGGGCGACGGTACAGCTGCTCGTGGAAGCGGCTGGCCAGCTGGTTCAGGTGCTGGGTGACTGGCGCCGTTGGGTAGAAGGTGCGGGCGTAGGCCAGGTCGTCGGTGAGGGCCACGAAACGGGCGGCCAGTTCCTCGGGCGTGGCCGCCGGCTGGTGTTCGTAAGAATGCCACCGCTCCTGGTTGCGGCGGATGAATACAACTTCGCGCATAAAGAACCGCCCGATCAACGGAATCGGGCGTAGAACGTGCCCGGAAGATGATACTTTTGGCGGTAGTATCCAACTATTTGCCGGCGCGGTATGGCCCTGTTACGCATCCCCACTACCCAGAACGTCACCCTCGAATACGAAACCGCCTCCGTCGGGGAGCGGATTGCCGCCACCCTGCTCGACCTCGTGATTATGCTCGGCTGGGTCATTGCCTGGGTGCTCATCAACGTGTACCTGCTGCAACTGGATACCAACGGCCCGGGCAATGGCAGCACGGCTTTTGTCATTTTCATCTTCGCGCTGGTGCTGTTGCCGCTGTTTCTGTACCACCTGCTGAGCGAGGTATTCTTCCAGGGCCAGAGCATCGGTAAGAAGGCCCTGAAGATTCGCGTCATCAGCCTGAACGGGGCCCCGCCGCGCTTCACCCAGTACCTGCTGCGCTGGGTGCTGCGCCTGGTCGATATCGACCTGATTTACGGGGTGGTGGCCATGGCCTGCATCCTGGGCAGCGGTCGGGGGCAGCGCCTCGGCGACATGGCCGCCGGCACCGCCGTGGTGCGCCTGAACCGCCGCTCCGTGGTGGCCGACAACGCCCTGTTCGGCGCCGACTACGACCCGCTGTACCGCGTGACTTACCCCGAAGTAGCCCAGCTGGCCGACCACGACGTGCGCCTGATTCAGGAGCTGGTCACGCAGAGCGAGCAGCGCGGCGCCTACCACATCCTGGCCGACGTGGCCCAGCGCGTGCGGCAACTCACGGGCATTCAGACCCACCTGCCCGACCACGAGTTCCTGCTGGTGGTGCTGCGCGACTACGCCCACCTGGCCGGTCAGACGGCTGAGCGGTAACCGCGGCAACAAGCTGAACCGTACCGCTCACCGGGTCGCCGGGCGTACCAACTTCCCCTCGCCGCCTGCGTATTGCCAAGGGCCGGGCCGGTAGCATTCCGCCCGGCTTCCCTTCCGATGAACGACGAATCCAGCTTCCGCCAAAACCCCGACGAATTCCACGGCCTCGGCGCCGAGAAAACCGACGAAAACCTGCGCCGTGGCCAGCAGGCTGCCCAGCAGCATCCCGAAGCCGGCCAGACGGACCAGCCCTCCGCCGGTTATACCCACTCCCCGCAGTACGGCGAGTTTGGCCAGCCCGAAGGTGCCGCCACGGCTACCCCCGAAGGCTTCCAGCCGCGCTACGGCCAGGAAACCCCGCCCCAGGTCGATGACACCCACCACGGCGACGACCGGTTCCGTCACAGCGGCACCCGCAACTGGGCCACCGACGAACCCGCCAACCCCCACCAGGCCAAGCCCGGCGAATGGTCGGATACCGAAGCCTAAGCTCTCTTCAGCCAACTTCAATGTTGGTTGTCGAAATCATTGATCAACAAAAAGGCCCGCTGCAGTTGCAGCGGGCCTTTTTGTTGATCAAAACAGAGTAGGTGGCTATTCCTTGACCACGCGCAGCACGGTGCTGCTGCCGTCGGGCAGCTGGGCGCGCACCAGGTAGAGGCCGGCCGGCAGCTTGGCCGATTCGCTCCAGCTGATGGTGTTGGCGCCGGCGCTGAGGCGGTCGGCCGGGCGGTTGAGCAGCAGGCGGCCCGCCACGTCGTAGATGCTGAACGTCACCTGGTTCATCGTCGCGGGCACCGTCAGGCTCAGGTGCAGGCCGGCCTCGCCGAAGGGGTTCGGCTGGGCCGAGAACTGCAGGGACTGCGCCAGGGCGCTTTGCTGGGCCGTGGTGGTGGCGGGCAGCAGGTAGGTCACAATGTTGCCGCTGCCAGCCAGGGCGTTGTTGCCGTCGCGCAGCTCCACGCGCTGGGTGCCGCCGCAGCCGTTGGATACCTTAATGTCATCGACAAACCAGCCCTCGAAGGAGCCGGGGCTGCCGGTGTCGGTGCGCACGCGGAAGCGCACCCGCAGCGGCTGACCGCTGAACGAGGTCAGGTTCAGTACCGAGCGGATGAAGTTGCTGCCCGTCACGCTGCGGCCCGAGAAGCAGGCTACGCCCGTGGTGCCCGTAGTCGAGGCGTCAAACGTGCTGTTGGGGCCGTTTTCGATGAAGTAAGGGGCAGCGTTGGTCCACGTCGCGCCGTTGTTGGTCGACAACTCCACCGAGCCGCCGTCGTAGCTGGCCTCGAAGTTGTAGAAGTGCATGAACGAGAGCGAAGACAGGCCCGTGGGCGTGAATTGGGCCGACGTCAGCACGTAGTCCGTGGGCGTGGTGGGGGCCGATGCGGCCCACGAGCGGGTGGGGCTGCTGGCCATGGTGGTGCTGCTGACCCAGTTGGTGCTGCCGCTCAGCGCGGTGCTCACAAAGCCGCCCACGGTGTTGGCATCCCGGTCATCGTTGACGGGCAGCACCGGGGTGCAAGCCGCCGAAGCCACGGCCTGCGCCCGGAAGCGGAAGGTCTTCACCTGGCCCGGGGCAGTGAACTGAATGTTCGGGAAGGTCACCGTGTTGCCGCTGAGCGTGGCGGCGGGCGTACTGCTCACGTACTGCATGCCGGTGGGCAGCTGGTCGGAGAGGGTGTAGGCCGCAGTGGGCACCGTGCAGTTGCAATTGAGTTGCAGGGCCACATCGAAGGTGTTGCCGGTCATCAGGGCGGTGGTTTTCTGCAGCGTGACGGGCGGCGGCATGTCGAAGGCGGCTACCTGGTCGGTGGCGCTGTTCGAGGAGCCCTGCACGGCGCTGTAGCCCATGCCGCGGGCGGCAAAGGCGCGCCAGATCGAGCAGTGGTACTGCCCGTTGTAGAGGAGAGAGTCGGCGGCCAGAATGGCGTCGCGCGCGTCGAGGAAGCCGGGCATGCAGGGCTGCATCTTCATGCCCTGCATCACCAGCTGCAGCGCGGCCACGTTGCCCCCGTTGCCGGCGCCGTTGTAGAGGTTACCGGTAATGCTGCCCTGTTGCTGAATCACGTTCCAAGTCATGTCCCAGAGCACGGCGCACCAGACTTCGCCGATGTCGTGCACCTCCGGTCTGACTGCCACCTGGGTGTAGGTGAGCGGGTTCACGCTCATGGAGGTGGAGTAAGGATAGCGGCGGATGCCGCCGCCCGCGTTGGTCTGGCCGACGGCGTAGGTACCCACGGAGCGGGCTATCGGCCCGTCGTTGACGGTGGCCGTACTCCAGTCGGTGTTGAGCATCAGCGAGAGGTAGTCGCTCCAGCCTTCCCCGCCCTGTTCGGCATTGCCGAGGCAGCTGGCGGCCGCAGGCCCGCCCGTCAGGCGGTTCGATACGCCGTGGCCGTACTCGTGCACCATGATGCCGCTGTCGAAGTCGCCGTCGAGCTGCGGGCCGGGCTTGGGCAGCGTCACCTGCACCCCGTCGCTGACGCGGGCGCTGATGAGGGCCCCATCGGCCTGCGAAATCATCACGGCCGGGATGGTGATGGTGTTGTCGAGGCCGGTCATGACGGTGGGCGCGCCGGCCGAGTTATTCACCACGATAACGCCAATGGCCCCGGCGAGCTGAGCATTCTTCACCCGGATGGTATAACCGCAAGTGCCGTTGCGGACAATCAGGGCAATTTTGCCGGCCAGCGAGGGGCCGCTGTGGTCCACGCAGCCGGTGTTGGTAGCCGGGCTGCTGCCCGCGTCTACGTACTGAGCCACCTGCCCCGATACGGGGCCCACGTTGACCAGCTTGTTGGCCGTGCTGAAGTTGCTTTCCCGCGAGGAGTACGAGCCGGCAATGGCGGCCGGCGTCGTCACCGAAATGGTGGGCGGGGCGGCGTTCCACAGGTACATCTGCATGCGGCCGCTGCCGCCATCGGGCGGGGTGCCGAAGTTGGCGTTGTTGGTGCCGGTACCGTCCTGGGCTTCGGCCAGCACGTGGTCGTTGCCATTGCCGCCGCGGCCGATGTTGTTTTTCTGGAAATTGCCGGCCACCTCGGTAAATCCGTACTGGTACAGTACATCGTGGATGATGTTGTTCCAGTAGAACAGGTTGGTAACGGCGGCGTTGCGGTTCACCACCACCGAGGGCGCCTGCGTGAAATCGGGCGTGTAGCCGAAGGTGAGCGTGGTGCCGGTGGTGGTCGAGTTGGCGTAGTTGCCGGGGCCATTCAGGCGCGCCGCGTCGTCGTAGGCGGCCACGTTGTTGCCGCGGGTGTAGGCGTAGTCGGTAACGCCATCGTAGTGCCAGCCGTGGGTGGTGGCCGCGTTACCGGCGCCGGCGTTCAGCCACGGGTCGGTTACCGTCTGCAGGCCGCCGGTGCTGTTGGGGTTCAGCTTCGGGTAAGGCACCACGAAATAGGAGGCCGTGGCGGTGGCGGCGGGCAAGTAAGCCGCCGCGTACGGGCTGCGCGCCGCTGCTGCGGGAGCCACTGCCGTCGTAGCACAGGCGTCGGCGTTGGTTGGGGCGTGCTCTTCCACCGTCCAGTTGTCCTGGCTGATGACGGCCCCGCTGACCGCGTCCACCTGCACGTTCCACCAGTCGGGGCTGTTGAGCATGTCGATGTTCACGTTCCAGGCCAGGTGGGGTTGGCCGGCCCGATCGAGTACCCAAGCCAGGCTGGCCACGATGTCGCGCTTGGCTACTCCGGCCGCGGCGAAGACCTGCCGGGCCTCGGCGCCGCCTTCGTTGCGGAGCAGGGCCGGCTCGGCGCCGCCGGGCAGCACGTGGCGCACGGCCCGGCTTACCGCCCCGGCCGCCGATACGGTCGGCGTAGTCGACAGCGTGGCCAGCTGCTTCGTACCCACGAAGCTGCCCGCGTGGTGGGCGAGGCGCCCGCGCACGAAGGTCAGCGGCAGAATGCGGTTGTACACCGGAATGCCCCGGTTCACCTGCTGCACGTACATGTGCTCCAGGCCGTTGGCTTCGCTGTAGGCGTCGGTAAGGCGGAAGTCGTCGACACCGATGCCGTTGCCGGCCCACTGGTAGCGCGTTTCGAGGGCGCGTTTAAGGGCGCTTTGGTTGGTTTGGGCCTGCAGGCTGGCGAACGGCAGCAGCAAGCCCAGGGCTGCCAGCGGCAGCAGAGTAGAAGTTTTCCTCACGGGCAGAACTTGATTCGGGAAAGAAAGGGCAAAATGGAAGCCGCGCGGGGCATACGGCCCGCTCGGTCCTTAAAAATACAACGTAGCAATGCTATAATCACTGCCGCGTTGGTGAAAATTACTGAGGAAGGAGTTGCCCGGCATTTAATATCTGCTCCGATAAGTGCCTTCTATGATCAACTCGCCGCGGAAATGGCCGTAACCAGGCGCCGGCTGCGGAGGAGAACCAGCTTGCGCAGCAAGGCCAATGTGAAAGGTGCACATGGTGTAAAACATAGCCGCTACAGGCCGGCCCAGGCGACAGACTCCGCTCGATGAGAAAATCCCGGGGCTGGCCGTCGGGGGTGACGACAACCGTAATCAGCACGCTGCCCTGGCACCGCTCATGCCGGGCCTGTACCGGGCAGCGCATGGTGCGGGCCATTTGCTCCAGGTCGTGACCCTGGCTGCCGCGCAGGCGCGGGGCGCGGGCCAGCCGCAACCGCTGCCAGCCACTCAATACGCACAATCATAGCTCGGCGAAAATAGCAAGCGGCGCGGAAGCACGGCCCGTTGGCCCGCCTCCGCGCCGCTTGTCAGTCAATAGCCGCGCTTAACCGGCCGTGTGCTGCAGCTTGTTTTTGCGGCCGACGCGGCCGCCGGTGCGGTCTTCGCCCTGGGCCAGCAGCTCGTCGTCGCGGTCGGTTTTCTTCACCCAGCTCACCGAGTAGAGGTCCTTGCGCCGGTCGCGCAGGTTGCGCACGGCCCCCGAGGTGTTCAGGTCCTTGAGCAAATCCAGGTCGAGGTCGGCAATCAGGGTCATCTCGGTGTTCGGGGTGGCCTCGGCCACGATGGCGTCGTGGGGGAAGGCGAAGTCGGAGGGGCTGAACACCGCGCTCTGCGAGTACTGAATGTCCATGTTCTCCACGCGCGGCAGGTTGCCCACCGAGCCGGTAATGGCCACGTAGCACTCGTTTTCGATGGCGCGGGCCTGGGCGCAGAGGCGCACGCGCTGGTAGGCGTTCTTGGTGTCGGTCCAGAACGGCACGAACAGAATCTTCATGCCCTCGTCGGAGAGCATGCGCGAGAGTTCCGGGAATTCCACGTCGTAGCAGATCAGGATGCCGATTTTGCCGAAGTCGGTGTCGAAGCAGGCCAGCTTGTTGCCGCCGCGCATGCCCCAGTAACTGGCTTCGTCGGGCGTCACGTGCAGCTTGTACTGCTCGTCCACGGTGCCGTCGCGGCGGCAGAGGTAGGCCACGTTGTGCAGCTTGCCGTCGGTGTAGAGTGGCATGGAGCCGGCCACGATGTTGATGTTGTAGCTCACGGCCAGCTCCATGAACTTGGCCTTCAAGGGCTCGGTGAAGGCGGCCATGGCGCGGATAGCCACCGAGGGCGAATCCTCGTTGGTCAGGGCCATCAGCGGGGCGTTGAAGAACTCCGGGAACATCACGCAGTCGGCCTTGTAGCCCGACACGGTATCGACGAAGAACTCAATCTGCTGGAATAAATCCTCCAGGCTCTTGGTGCCCCGCATCTGCCACTGCACGATGCCGATGCGCACGTTGGACTTCTGGTTGCCGATCAGGCGCTCCGAATCCTCGTCGTAGTACACGTTGATCCACTCCAGCAGGGTGGCGTAGGCCTTGGAGTCGCCGTCGTAAGGCAGGTAGCCGCGGATGAGCTTGCGGACGTAGAAGTCGTTGGCCAGCTGGAAGGTGAGGATGGGGTCGGTCAGTTCCTTGTTGCGCACCATCTCCACGTACTTCTGCGGCGTCATTTCCTGGGCGTACTGGGCGTAGCCGGGAATGCGCCCGCCGGCCACCATGGCGCGCAGGTTCAGGCTCTCGCACAGCTCCTTGCGCGCGTCGTAGAGGCGGCGGCCCAGGCGCAGGTTGCGGTACTGCGGGTCCACGAACACGTCGACGCCGTAGAGGGTGTCGCCGTCGGGGTTGTGGGTGTTGAACTTGCCGTTGCCGGTAATCTTGGCGTAGGTGTGCCGGTCGCCGAAGTCGGAGTACTGCACGATGATAGCCAGGGCCGCGGCCACCACCCGGCCGTTGTCCTCGATGCAGATCTGGCCCTCGGGGAATTTCTTGAGCAGGTTGTTGTACTCGTCCTGCTCCCAGGCGCCCTCCATGTTGGAGTACACCTGGTCCATGATGACGCGCACGGCCTTGTAGTCGGAGCGGCGCAGGCTGCGCAGCACCAGCTTGTGGGCCGCCGAAGCCACCGAGGGCAGCGTGCCGTCCTCGCCGGGCGCGGTGCCGGTTTTCTTTTCTTTATCGGCCTTCTCCTTTTTCGAAGCGGCGGGTTTGGCGTTGGTAGCGGCCATAGAAGTCAAAGATTTAAGCAAAATTAGCCGGAACCAGTCCGGCCGGGCCGGCTCGGGCCGGGTTCCAGGTCCTTAAACAGGTTTTCTATGCGTCTGCGTTTCGTCGGAGCTATTTTGGTGGTGGCGCTGGATGGCGCGGCGGCCGTCGTAAGCCCCAACATGACTCCCAAACCCGATTTTCGGGCCACCGTGCAGCAGCACCTGGCCGCTATCCAGCAGCACGACTTGGCGGCCCTGCTCCGCACCGTGACGGCCGGCGAGGCGTTGCCGCTGGTGCTGCCCAACGGCCAGCTGCTGCGCACCCGCCAGCAGTACGTCGACCTGCACAAGGAGTGGTTCGCGGAAACCAACTGGGTGTTTACGCCCGAAATCATCACCTACACCGAAACGCCTGGCATGGCCAACGCGCTGGTGCGGGTGAAGATGGAGGACCTGGACGCCAAGGGCCAGCGCAGCAACGCCCGCTCCAACTACCTCACCCTCACCTTCGCCCAGGAAAAAGGTGAGTGGCGCCTGGTGTTCGATCAGAACACGCGCATCGTGGAAACGAAGTAAGCGCGCGGAACCGGCGGATCAGTAGCGCACCACCTTGCCCACGGCCGTAGCGCCATCGGCCTGCCGCACGCGCAATAGTAGCGTGCCCTGCCAGGCGGCATTCAGCGGCAGCGCCGAAGCGCCTTTGGGCTGCTCGAAGCGACCCAGCAAGCGGCCCGTCAGGTCAGTTACCTCGACTTCGGCGGTGGCCGGCAGCTGCAGCTGCACGGCGGTGCCAGCCTCGGCGGCGGTGGGCCAGGCCGTCAGCGGAGCGGCGATTTTGCCCGCAGCGGCGGCCGTTGGCAGCTGGATGCGGCGGTAAATGTCGCGGTACTCCACGTTGGTAATGACTTCCTGGCCGTTCACCACGTTGGTGGTGATGGTCAGGACCGGCACGTGAATGGTCTTGGCCAGCCACTTGTATTCCCGGCGCACCGGCAAGGTCAGGCCCTGGCCGGACGTGCCGCCCACGGCCAGGCTGTCGTGGTCTTCGATGCGCGTCACCACCCGCACCGTCTGGAAGGTGCCGAAGGGCGTGGTGAGCGTGCCCCAGGCGTCGGGGCGGTTCACGCGCTTGCGGCGCTGCGAGAGGTAGCCGGTGCTGGCAATAACCGCCGGCGTTTCAAAAAACGAGTTGCTGGAATCGGCGGGCGAGTTGTAGCTCAGCGGGAAGCGGTAAATCACGTCCTGCAGCGCCTGGCTTTGGTAGGTGACGGGCAGCCCAAAGCCGGTGACGGTGGCCCCGAAGCCCACCGAGCGGAAGTCGGCGTTCGAGAGGTTGTAGAACTCCACCGGGTCGGTAATCGGCAGGCCGGCGCCGAGGGCCGGCAGGGTCTGCGGCGACACCAGCGTGGCGCGGTTTACGCCGCCAAAGGGCCCAAATGCAAACTGCAGCGTCGTGGCGGTGGTGTTGATGTTGGCGTAGCGCTCCACCCGCTGGGCCGTGGGCGTGAGGGCGGCGTAGTTCCAGGTCTGGTTGGCGCCGCGGCGCGTGAGGGGCGGCGCCGAAGCGGGCAGCGCCGGGGCCGCCTGGCTGAGGCGCAGCGTGTCGCCGATAACGGGCAGGTCGGTGCGGTCGATGCTGGGCGAGGTCTGGGCCTGAGCCAGCGGCGCGGCGCCGAGCAGCAGGAAGGCAAGCGGGTAGAGGTTTGGGCGCATAGGCGGCGAGGGGCGGTAAGGGCTCAGCAAGATACGCAGCGGCGCGGCGGCACAAAAAAGCTCCGCGCGGCCGAAGCCACGCGGAGCCCTGCGCCCAAATCGGGCCGGAGTGCTATATGCTCATTTCGGGCACGCCGGCGGCCGGCACCACCAAGCGGCCCGCGGTGGCGGCCTGAATCTGCTCCACCGTGACGCCCGGGGCCCGCTCGCGCAGCACGAAGCCGTCGGGCGTCACATCGAGCACGGCCAGCTCGGTCACGATTTTCTTCACACAGCGCAGCCCGGTGATGGGCAGCGTACAGTCGGGGAGCAGCTTCGAGGAGCCGTCCTTGGCCACGTGCTGCATGGCCACGATGATGTTCTTGGCCGAGGCCACCAAATCCATGGCGCCGCCCATGCCCTTCACCATCTTGCCCGGAATCTTCCAGTTGGCAATGTCGCCGCGCTCCGACACTTCCATGGCCCCAAGGATGGTCAAATCCACGTGCTCCCCGCGAATCATGCCGAACGACTCGGCCGAGGAGAAGATGCTGGAGCCGGGCAGCGTGGTCACCGTCTGCTTGCCGGCGTTGATCAGGTCCGGGTCCACTTCGGCTTCGGTGGGGAAAGGGCCCATGCCCAGCAGCCCGTTTTCGGACTGCAGCACCACGTTGATGCCCTGCGGGATGTAGTTGGCCACCAGCGTGGGAATGCCGATGCCGAGGTTGACGTAGTAGCCGTCTTTTACTTCTTGCGCGATGCGCCGGGCAATGCCGTGTTTGTCAAGCATGAGGGTGGGAGCGTAGCGGGTTAGTTGGCCGCGGGGGCCGGGGAAGTTACGGCCGCGCGCACCTGCTGCTTGAACTTGGCGGGCAGGTCGCGGGCGGTGGTGTTGGGGTATTTCTGGGTGTAGAGCAGGGCCACCACCTTGCGCGTGGGGTCGACCCAGTAGGTGGTGCCGAAGATGCCGCCCCACTCGTAGCTGCCTTCCGATAGCCCGGATTTTTCGGCGTTGGCGGCCGTCATGATGCTGAAGCCCAGGCCGAACTTGTTGCCGCCCTGCTCCAGCGCACCCATCTGGTTCGAGGTCATCAGGCGCACGGTGGCGGGCTGCAGCAGGCGGCGGCCGCCGTACTCGCCCCCGTTGAGCAGCATCTGCAGGAAGATGGCGTAGTCGTCGATGGTGGAGGAGAGGCCCGCCCCGCCCGAAAAGTAGGTACCGGCCTGCCTGGGGTAGTCCGGCATCATCGGGCCCATCACGCCGCCCGCGGGCGGCACCGGCACCAGCTTCTTGCTCTGCGGATCTTCGGTGTAGAGCCGGGCCAGCCGGTTGTGCCGGTCGGCGGGCAGGTAGAAGTAGGTGTCGCGCATGTTCAGCGGCTCGAACAGCCGCCGGCGCAGAAACTGGTCGAGCGGCTGTCCGCTGAGCACTTCGATCAGCCGGCCCACCACGTCCACGCTCAGCCCGTAGGTAAACTGTTCCCCGGGCTGGTGCAGCAGCGGCAGCCGGCCCAGCTGGTCCATCGAAGTAGCCAGCAGCCCCCCGGGCGTGCCGATACCGCTCGGAATGCCGGCTTTGGCGTAAATGGCGCGGGCCTCCTTGCTGCCGATAACCGGGTAGCCCAGGCCCGAGGTGTGGGTGAGCAACTGCCGGATGGTTATTTCCGACTTGGCCGGCACGGTGGTGTAGCTGCTGTCCTGGGGGTTGAACGAAGCCAGCACCTGCGGGTGGGCAAAGGCCGGCAGGTACTGGCTCACCGGGTCGTCGAGCTGAAACTTGCCCTCGTCGTAGAGCAGCATCAGGCCCGCGCTGGCCACGGCCTTGGTCTGCGAGGCAATGCGGAAAATGGCGTCGGGCCGCAGGGGCGTCTTGGCCGCCACGTCGTCGTAGCCGAAGGCTTTGCGGTAGATGATGCGGCCATCCTGCGCCACCAGGGCAATGGCGCCGGGCACCCGCTCGGTGCTCACGTACTCCTGCAGCAGCTGGTCGAGGCCGGGCAGCGGGCGGGGCCGCGCCGCCAGGGTGCGGGCAGCCGGGCGCGCCGCCGTGGCCGGGGCTGCCGTGTGGCAGCCCGCCGCGGGGCCCAGGCTCAAGGCGAGCAGCAGGAGGTAAGCAGCCGGTTTCATCGGGGGCAGGTGGGGCGGAAGCGGCGGCGCTTAGTTGGCGGCGCGCACCGTGCGCTGCTCAATGCGCTTTTCGTAGTCTTTGCCCTGGAAAATGCGCTGCACGTAGATGCCGGGCGTATGAATCTGGTTGGGGTCCAGCTCGCCGGCGGGCACCAGCTCCTCCACCTCGGCCACCGTGATTTTGCCGGCCGTGGCCATCATCGGGTTGAAGTTGCGGGCCGTGCCTTTGTAGATCAGGTTGCCGGCCGTGTCGCCCTTCCAGGCTTTCACCAGGGCGTAATCGGCGTGCAGGGCGGTTTCCAGCAAGTACATCTTGCCGTTGAACTCGCGGCTTTCCTTGCCCTCGCCCACCTCGGTGCCGTAGCCGGCCGGGGTGAAGAAGGCCGGAATGCCCGCCCCGCCCGCGCGGCAGCGCTCGGCCAGGGTGCCCTGCGGAATCAGCTCCACTTCCAGCTCGCCCGAGAGCAGCTGCCGCTCGAATTCGGCGTTTTCGCCCACGTAGCTGGAAATCATCTTCTTCACCTGCCGCTGCTGCAGCAGCAGCCCAATGCCAAAGTCGTCGACGCCGGCGTTGTTGGAAATGCAGGTCAGGTTGGTCACACCCAGGCGCAGAATTTCCTGAATGCTGTTTTCGGGAATGCCGCACAGGCCGAAGCCGCCGAGCATCAGCGTCATGCCGTCGGTGAGGCCCTGCAGCGCAGCCTGCGCGTCGGCCACTACTTTATTGATCATAGAAGAAAGGGGGGAATTGGGCCGGCAAGTTATCAATCTGCCCGAAAGCAGGGCCCAGGTTCCCCGGCCTGAATACACGAAGGGGGTAGGGGCGCGACCTAACGCTGCTCACAGGATAGCCGTATCAGCAACCACGACCGAACCGCCCGGCGTCAGGGCCGGGCAGCGGGCGGCTCGTAGTCGACGGGCAGCAGCTCCCCGATTTTCTCGAAGCTCCAGTAGCCTTCCGTATACACCGCCAGCGGGTCGAGCAGCTGCCCGGTGGGCGTGATTTCCACGGCCGGCCGCAGCAGGTGCAGCACCGAAATCTGCTGCTCGGGCCGGGGCGGCGGCTCGCCGAGGCGGTGGGGCAGGGTGTAGGCCGGGTCGGGCTTTTCGCGCTGGTAAGTCACCTGGGCTAGGTCGCGGAAGTGCAGCTGCACCGCCCGCCCGCCGGGACCGAGGCGGCGCAGGCTGTCGGCGGGCAGGGGGCGGGTGTAGAGGTAGGCGTATTGCGGCGGCTCGCGCAGCTGCCGCAGCAGCGAGTCGGCCGGGTGCCACACCTCATGGGCGTGGCGCTGACGCTCCAGGCGCAGCAAGGAATCGGCGCGCGCCCAGCGCCGGTTAGGCACGCGGCGCAGGCGGTTGACCACGAAGCCTGCGTCGGCGAGCTGACCGGAGCGCACGCCGCGCAGAAAGTGGGTGAGCGAGCCGCGGTACGCCGCCAGGCGGTTGGCGGCGTACCGCGCCTGCTTGGCCGCGCTCTTGGTCGGCAGCTCCTCAAACACCGGCCAGGCGTAGTACGACAGCACTTGCTCGCGGAAATTGATCTGAAAATGCAGCCCGTAAAACCGGATGCGGTAGCCCAGCGCCGCGTTGTCGACCTGCAGGTAGTCGTAGGCCTCGGCCGTCAGCTCGCCTGCCTGGGCGTCGAACTCCACGCGCACGCCGTCGGGGTTGCGGATGCGGCACTGCCGGGAAAACGCGGTGTTGCCCAGAAACAGCTCAACGAAGCGCTGGTAATCCTCGGGCTTGTTGCGGTGCGGCCGGATGACCACGCCGGCCAGCTGCTGGCTCAGCGGCGCGGGCCGGAGCTGGACCACCACGGGCGTTTGCCCCACCGTCACATTCTGCCGCGCGAGGCGGTAGCCCAAATACGACACCACCAAGTCGTAATTGCCGGCGGGCACCCCCGACAGGCTGAAATGGCCCGCCTCATCGGTGGTGGCGCCGCGGGTGGTGTTGGCCAGAAACACGCTGGCAAAGGCCAGCGGCGCCTGCGTCACGGAGTCGCGCACCTCGCCGCTGATGGTAGCCTGGGCCCGCGCCGCGTGCGGCAGCCCTAGCGTGCCGAGCACCAGCAGCCGCGCCCAAAAAAGAAATCGGAGAAATAACCCGCGCATAAGGGCTCAAACCTACGGCCGTGGCATATTTATCGGCAGTGCCTGCGCTTAAAAAAAGTAGCCGTTATAGCTGTTCTCCCGTCCGTGTATCATCCTTGTTCTTCCAAAGACCGGTCGGCCGGCTTTGGGAACTGCTCTAAGTAGAAATGAACAGCTGGCAAGCAACGAAAAAGGCCGCCCGCTAAGCTTCAGCGGGCGGCCTTTTTCGGGCGCGTAAGCGCCGCTGGAGCTATTTGCTGCGTCCCGGCGTCGTGGCCGGCGCGGGCGTGGTGGGCACGTAGTCGAAGGGCAGAAACTCCCCGATTTTCTCGAAGCCCCAGTACTCGCCCACTGATACGTCGAGCGGGTTCCGCAACGAGCCGTCGGCCTGAATTTCGGCCCGGTGGCGGTTCAGCCGCAGGCGCGACACCTCGCGCAGCGCGGGGTAAGTCGTGCGCGAGCCGCCCAGCGGCGACATGGCCCGCTTGTAGCGCGGGTCGGGCGCCTCGCCGAAGTAGGCCACCTGCAGCTCGCCCGAGAAGCGCAGGAACACGCGCTTGCCGTCGGCCGATACTTGGCGGATGCTGTCGATGGGCAGGGCGGTGGGGTTCAGGGTGGCGTACACCGGGCCCGAGCGGCTCCAGAGCGTGAGCGAGTCCTTTTCGGCGCGGGTCAGGTCGCTGCCGTCGGGGTGGCGCTCCAGCAGCATCTGGCGCAGGCTGTCGGTCTGGCCGAAGCGCTTGTTCACCGTCACCTTGATCTGCTGGGCCATGAAGTTTTCGGTGCGCAGGCGGTTGCGGTACACGCTGCGCAGAAAGTGCATAAACGAGCCGTTGTAGGCCTTCAGGCGGTTGGCGGCCCACAGCTTCTGCTGGGCCTCGTCCTTGGGCTTCATTTCCTCGAACACCGGCTCGCCGTAGTACGACACGGCGCCGTCCTCGGGGTCGTAGCTGAATTCTAGGCCGAAGTACTTCAGGCGGTAGCCCAGCGCGTCGTTATCCACCTGCAGATACTCCTTGGCGCGGGCCCGCAGCTGCTTGTCTTCCTCGTCGAAGAAGACGCGCACGGCCTCGGGGTTGCTCACGCGGCACTGCTCCGAAAATTGCGTGCCGCCCAAAAACAGCTCCGAAAACTGCTTGTACTCCTCCGGCTTGTTGGGTTCGGGCTTGATGACGACCTCGCCCAGGCTGTTGCCCACTGGCGAGAGCAGCAGGGTGAACTGCTGCGAGGGGCCGCTCATGGTCACGCTCTGCTTGGAGAGGCGGTAGCCCACGTAGGAGCACACCATGTCGTAGGTGCCGTTGGGCACCCGGCTGATTTCAAACTTGCCCTGGTCCGAGGTCGACGAGCCGAAGGTGGTATTGGCCAGAAACACGCTGGCAAAGGCCAGCGGCTCCTTGGTCAGCGAGTCGAGCACGACGCCCGTAAGCCGGTTCTGGGCCTGGGCCGCCGCGCCGACAAGCAGCAGGCAGCCCAGCAAAAACATCCGCAAAGAATTCTTCATGCAAGGGTGGAATACAAAATCAGGGCCAGGCTACCCACCAACGAGGTGGGCCCGGGCCGCGTCGGCGTCCTTGGCCAGCTGGGCCTTCAGCGCGTCGAGGCCGTTGAACTTCTGCTCGTCGCGCAGGCGGGCCACAAACTGCACCGTCAGCGGCTGGTCGTACAGGTCGCCGTCGAAGTCGAGTAAGTGCGCCTCCACGGTTTCCTGCAGGCTGCCGCCCACCGTGGGCCGCACGCCGATGTTGAGCATGGCCGGGTACCGGGTGCCCGCCGCCGTGGTGGCCATGACGGCGTACACGCCGCGGCCCGGCACCAGCTTCAACGTTTCTTCGCAGCGAATATTGGCCGTGGGGTAGCCAATCGTGCGCCCGAGCTGCTGCCCGCGCACCACCGTGCCGGTGAAGGGGTAGTCGTAGCCGAGGTAGCGGGCGGCGGTGCCCACGTCGCCGGCCTCCAGGGCCCGACGGATGCGGGTGCTGCTCACGCCCACCGCGTCCACGTCCTCGCGCGGGATTTCCTCGACTTCCAGTCCGTACTCGGCCGCGTGCTGCTGCAGGTACTCGAAGCTGCCCTCCCGGTTTTTGCCGAAGCGGTGGTCGTAGCCGATGACGAGCTTGGCGGTGCCCACTTTCTCCAGCAGCAGCTCGCGGATGTACTGCTCGGAGGTCCACCCCGCGAATTCGCGGGTGAACGGCACGATGAGCAGGTAATCCACCCCGTAGCCTTCGAGCTTCTCGATGCGCTCCTCCAGGGTGTTGAGCAGGTGCAGGGGCTTGGGGTCGGGGTGGGCGGGGGGCGGCGCCAGCACCAGGCGCGGGTGCGGCCAGTAGGTGATGACCACGCTCGGCCCGCCCGAGAGACGGGCCACTTCCTGCAGGCGCTGCAGAATCTTGTGGTGGCCCAGGTGCACCCCGTCGAAGGTGCCGCTGGTGACCACGGCGTTGTGGAGGCGCGGAAATTCGGCGGGGTCGCGGACTACTTGCATCACTGATAGGAGCTGATTGCGCTGATGGGCTTGACGCCTTCCTCCGGTTACGCTGATTCAGACGAACCGGTAGGCAGCTGACGGAAAAGCTGAATACGACTTCAGCGCCGCGAAAGTAGCCACACCCCCGGCAAAAGTCACGGCCGGCAGGCTGAAACGCTACCAGCTATCGGTTTTAAACGGGAGTAACGGAGTCAGTCAACAGCCTGCCGGTCGTTTAGCCGCGTAGCGGCGCCACGGCAATAGTCCCGGCAACGGATTATAAGCTGTTTGAGTTGAATTCGAGTCATGCAAGATGTGGTCATACTGCCCAAACGAAAAGCTTATAGCTTAGACGTATCAGCACACGCTTGGCAGCGGTTGGAGCCGTTATTAGAACTTATGTATTCCTAAGAAGCGCTGGTTAATAGACCACACTGGCTTGGCGAAGAAAAGAAATAGCTTTGCCGCTAATGGCGAAATACTTTCATTGCCTAGCGTTCCTGTTGGCACTGCTAGTGGGTTGCCGCAGTGAGCGGGTAGCGTTGCTGCCTCCGAAAGCCAGTGTGGCGAACTGCCCGCCACCAGCCGTAGCCCCACCTACTTCTTGGCTACCTGGGCAGGTTCACAGCCAGCCGCCCGCCCGGCTGACAAGCGTGCCCCTTCGCTCACTGAGGCAGCGAGTGAAACTAGCTGCCCTTGCCCGTTCCAGGACGCGTTTGCCGGGCTTGCCGCAGCTAGTAAAGCGCAGACCTATAGCAACATTTTCGCAGGCAACTGCCCGCCCAGCGGATAATTGGGATAAGCTTGGCAAATTTCTATTGTTCGTCCTCGTTGGCCTGGGGTTAGTGCTGGCCGGTTTAATTGTCGCCCTGGCTGCTTCTGGGCTGGTCGGTGGGCTGCTGGCGCTGGTGGGAGTGGCCATCGGCGTACTCGGAGGAGTGTTGTTTTTGCATTAGCGCCATCTGTAGCTTGGCTCATATTTGTAAAATTCGTTGCCTGCCCGTCGCAGAGACGCGACCCTCCAGGTTTCCACGTTAATGCTGCTGACCCACAGTTAGGCAAGGCTGGGGCTTGAATGCTGACCCGCACCCTTCGTGTCTCGACGACGGGCGGGTGGCGTCTGCGGCTAACTTAACTTCTTGTAACGACCAAGCGCCGGAGGAGCGGCACCCTGACCACGCAGTCAGGGTGCCGCTCCTCCGGCGCTCAAACCGTTCGGATAGCTCGGTTGCTATTGATGTAGCGCCGCTACGCGGCTGAAAAGCAAGTTATTCAGCCGGATCAGTTGTAGCCGCCTCTGCGGCCGGCGCGTCGGGCGTTGCCTGTTGCTGCTGGGCGTCGTAGTATTCCAGGCCCAGGCGGCGCTCCGGGCGCGGCATCCGTTCCCGGCGGGGCCGCTCGGTTTCGCCCTCGGGGCGCGGCGGGCGGCGGGCTTCGATGTCGGCCATGCTCAGCGCGTCTTCCAGGCGGTACTCGCCGATGCGGGTGCGCACCAGCCGGGTGAGGTGCGCGCCGCAGCCCAGCAGCTCGCCGAAGTCGCGGGCGAGGCTGCGGATGTAGGTGCCCTTGGAGCACACGATGCGGAAATGCACGTTCGGCCCGTCGATTTCGGGCAGCTCGAAGGCCTTGATGTCGACGGTTTTGCTTTTGATTTCGGCCGTGTCGCCGCGGCGGGCCACTTCGTAGGCCCGCTCGCCGTTCACCTTCACGGCCGAAAACAGCGGGGGCGTCTGCTCGATCAGACCGGTAAGCTGGGCGGCGGCGGCCAGCAGGTCTTCGCGGGTGAGGTGCTGCCAGGGCCGCTCCGCGTCGACGGCCGTTTCCAGGTCAAACGACGGAGTGGTCTGGCCCAGGCGGAACACGCCGGTGTACTCCTTTTCCTGGGCCTGAATCTGGTCGATGGTCTTGGTTTTCTTGCCCGTGCAGAGAATGAGCAGGCCGGTAGCCAGCGGGTCCAGCGTGCCGGCGTGGCCGATTTTGCGCGGTTTCAGGGCATACTTCACCTTCTTCACCACGTCGAAGGACGTCCAGCGCAGGGGCTTGTCGATGAGCAGCACTTCGCCCGGCTCCTGCTCGGGCTGGGGCGGCTTGCGGTTGGGCGCACTCATAGCAGTTCCAGCGGAATGTTCAGGGCCAGCAGCAGCAGCAGAATGCCGCCCACGATGATGCGGTAAATACCGAAGGCGCGGAAGCCGTAGCGGGCCACAAAGCCCACGAATAGCCGAATGGCCAGCAGCGCCACCACGAAAGCCACCACGTTGCCGAAGGCCAGCACTTTCAGCTGGTCCGCGTTGAGGGTGTGGCCTTCCTGAAAATAGTCGAGCAGATCCTTGGCGGCGGCGGCGGCCATGGTGGGCATGGCCAGGAAGAAGGCAAACTCGGCCGAGGCCCGGCGCGTCAGCTTCTGCGAAAGGCCGCCGATGATGGTAGCGGCCGAGCGGCTTACGCCCGGCACCACGGCAATGCACTGAAAGCAGCCGATGATGAAGGCCTCGCGCCAGCCGGGGTTGGTGACGGGGTGGCCGCCTTCCTGCGGGTCTTCCTGCGGAAACAGCCGGTCGATGAACAGCAGCACGATGCCGCCCAGCAGCAGCGTCACGCCCACCGTCGTCACCGATTCCAGCAGCGCGTCGATGTACTTTTTCAGAAACGCGCCCACCACCACGATGGGCAGAAAGGCCACCAGCAGCTTCAGGTAGAAGTCGAAGCTCTGGAAAAAGCGCCGCCAGTACACCACCAGCACCGACAGGATGGCCCCGAGCTGGATGACCACCAGGTAGAGCTTGGTGAAGGCCGTGGGCGGAATGCCCAGCAGGGCCGAGGCAATAATCATGTGCCCGGTGCTCGACACGGGCAAAAACTCAGTCAGCCCCTCGACGATGGCCAGGAGCACGGCATGCCAGTAATTCATTCAGCAGGGCTTAGCGGCGCTGGTAGGTGGGCGGAGTGGCCGGGGCCACCGGCGCGGCGGGAGCCGTCGGGCCGGCCGGAGCTACGGGCGTGCCGGGTGTTGCTACCTGGCCAGCCACCGGGGCCGGGCCCGATTTGGCCATGATGGCGAAAAACTCTACCACGAAGCCAGCGGCCAGCAGCAGCGGGCCCAGCGTCAGGCCCAGAAATCCTTCGCCGTAATCAGCCCCGTCGAGGCTCATGGTGATGAAACCGGCGGCCAGCAGGGCCAGCCCGATAAACATCAGGCGGTAGTTGCGCGGCCCGAAGGCGAAGCGGGGAGAAGGCGTGGACATAGAAACAGCAGTCGGAAAAAGCAAAGGTAAGCGGCCGGGGGCGGACGCCGCCGTTGACGCGCCAGATGAGCGCAAAGCAAAATTAGTTGCTTCAGCCTGGAAAGAACACGGTAGCGGGGCTGAAGTCCCCGCTAAAACGTCCGAACGTCCTGTCGAGCGCAGCCGAGACATCTCGCCGGATAGTATTCCAATTGACTGGTTGCTACCTCACATCAGCACGCGAGATGTCTCGACAAGCTCGACATGACGGCCTGATAGCGTAAAGGCGCCTTTCGAGCAGTTCCCTAATACAACTCATCCAAGGACATGCGCAGGTACTTGCGCACGGCCCGGTAGGAGCTGAAAAAGCCGATGACGCCGCCCAGCACCAGCAGCACCAGCAGCACCGCGCCGATGAGCCGGTCGTCGCGCAGCAGGGCCAGCTCGTCGAATTCGTAGTAGGCGTATTGGAGCAGGGCCAGCAACAGCAGCCCGGCCAGGGCCCCGCTCAGGATGCCCTGCCAGGTGGCGCGGCGCAGGAAGGGCTTCTGGATAAACCAGGCCGTGGCGCCCACCAGCTGCATGGAGCGGATCAGGAAGCGCTGCGAGAACAGGGCCAGCTTGATGGTGTTGTTGATGAGCACGGCCACCACCAGTAGCAAAATCACCGCGAAGCCGAGCAGCACCAGGCTGATCTTGCGGATGTTCTGGTTGACGGAGGTAATGAGCGTCTGCGGGTAGGTCACCTCAAACACGCCCTGCTGCTGCTGCAAATCCTGGCTGATGCGCCGCAGTTGGCTGGAATCGGCAAACTCGGGGTTGAGCTTGAGGATGAACGCGTCGCGCAGCGGGTTGTCGCCGAGCAGGGCCACCGGGTCCTCGCCGGTGCGGTCGATGAACTGCTTCACGCCCTCTTCCTTCGAGAGAAAGCGCACCTGCGGCTGATCCTGGCGGTAGGCAATGTAGGGCTTCTGGGCCAGTGTCCGCTGCAGGCGCAGCAGCTGCGTTTCGGGCAGGTTGCGCTCCAGGAACACCTGCACTTCCAGGTTTTCCTTCACTACCCCCGAAATCTTGTGCGCGTGCACCAGCAGCAGCCCGAACAGGCCCACCACCAGCAGGGCCATGGTAATGCTGAACATCACCATGGTGTAGGGGTAGGAGCCAAGCTTCTTCTTGCGGGCGGGGCGGAACTGGGGCATCGGAGGGTAAAGGTAAATGGTGAACTAGTGAGATGGTGAAATAGTGAGTTTGAGGTTCTGGCTGCGCGGCCTGCGCGGTTCCGGCTGCCAGAACGAAACTCACTATTTCACCATCTCACTAGTTCACCGTCAAAGGGCCGTGCGCGGGTCGTCGTCGATGACGAGCTGCTCGCGGGCTTTGCGACGGGCCTGTTCGCGGCGGCGCAGGCGCTTACGGGCGAAGAGCTCGGTGAGGTTGTCGAACTGCTCGGTGTGCACCACGGAGAGGCCGGCGCGGGCCTGGTTCTGCACGCCGATGTCGCGCGGGGTGGTTTCGTAGCGCAGCCGCACGCGGAACTTGCCGTCCTGGCGCAGGAAGTACTCCAGCCCGATGTCGCCGATCAGCGAGGTCTGGGTGGGCGTGGCGTTGGGCCCAACGCCCGTGGTGTTGTTGCTGCTGATGCCGCCGAAGCGCGTCACGCGCAGCCGGCCCTGCAAGAGGCTGTAGCTCAGGCGCACCTGCAGGTTGCGCAGCTCCTCCTGGGTCACCCCGTCGAGGTTGAAGGCAATTTCCAGGTTCTGGTCGATCTGCGAGGTGAGCAGGCCCAGCTGGGTCGAGAGGATCTGGCCCAGGCTGTTCTGCACGGCATTGGTGCCGCTGGTCAGGGCCGCGTTGTTGAAGCCGCCGGGCTGGGTAAGCTGCCGGAACAGCAGCAGCGAAAATACCTGCCGGTTCAGCTCCTGTTCGTCGTTGCGAATGTTGGAGAGGAAGGAGGTCAGCGGGCCCTCTACCGACGAAGGCGCGTCGTTGAACTCCAGCCCGAGCTGAATGCGCGGCAGCAGCATGTCGCCGGTCAGGTGCATCACGGCCGTCACGCTGGCATACACGTTGCCGACCTCGGTATCGGCGCTGGTCGTGCCTAGGATGGGGGCCAGCGAGGTGCGCTGGGTGTAGGCCGCCGTCACGTCCATCTGGCCCTGCATCGGGTCACCGTTCCAGGTGAGCGTGCCGCCGGGTCGTACCTGAAACTCCTTGTTTACCAGTCCTTCCAGGGTGAAGTTGTAGGCTCCGCGCACCACTTCCAGCTGCCCGTACATGTTGAACTCGCCCCGGGTATCGATGTTCATGCGCAGCTGCCCGGTAGCCGAGCCGCGAATCACGTCGCCGGTGGTTTCGTCCAGAATCACCTCCATGTAGGCGTCGGGCGTCACGTCGAAAGTCGCGTTCAGGATGATGCCCGAGAGGTCCACCGGCGGCTTGGCGGCGGCCTGGGCGGCCTGCAGCGAGTCGGACAGGTTGCGGTTCACGAACTTGATGTAGCTGGCCTGCTGCACCGTGGTGGCATTGTCGAGCGGCAGCGAGAGGCGGGTGCCCGATTCGCTGCGGGCCCGCACGTTAATGACCAGGTTGTCGACGGGCCCGGTCACCGAGGCGTCGCCGGTGGCGTAGGCCGTGCCGAAGTACATGTCGTTCTGGCGGCGGGTGGTGTTGAGCACCTGCATGCGCCGGAAATTGGCCTTCAGGGCCAGGCGCATGTCGTTGAAGCCGTGGTGGTAAATCGAGCCGTCGAGCGTGCCCTGGTTGCCGAGCACATCGCGCAGCTTGATGTTGCGGAACACCATGCGGTCCTCGAAGAAGCGAATCTGGTCCTCGAAGGTGTAGGTGGTGTTCAGGTAGGCAAACGTGAGCTGGCCCTTCGTCACGTCGACGGTGCCGCGCAGCGACGGGGCCGAGAAGGGCCCGGTGAGGCGCAGCGTGCCGCGGCCGGTGCCGCCGAGGTTGGTGAGCACGCCGGCCAGGAAGGGCTCGGCCAGCTTGATGGGCGCGTCGTTGAGCACGCCGGTCAGGTTCAGCTGGTCCTCAGGGGCGCCGGTGGGCGCGATGGTGCCGGCCACGCTCAGCACGTTCTGCCCGTCGCGCACCACGGAGAGGTTGGTGCCCAGGCGGTTGGCCGTGTTGTCCCAGTTGGCCACGCCCGCCACGTTGCCGATGAGCGTGTTGTCGAAAAACAGCGAATCCACCGTCAGCCGCGCCGCCGACACCAGCTGGCCGAACACCCCGCGCACGTCGCCGGTGGCATTTACCCGGCCGCGCATGTTCTGGTTGGTCAGCGGCGAGAGGGTGGCCAGCTCCAGGTCCTTCACCTCCAGGTGCAGGGTGCGCGTAGGGTCCTCCGATACCTCTCCGGTGGCCAGGATCTGCTGCCGGCCGTTCGAAAGCGAGAAGTTGGGCACCGTGATTTCGTGCCCGCCGCCGGCAATGACGATGGCGTTGTCCTGGGCAATGGTCCACTCGCGCCCGAGCAGGTTCACGCCCGACTGCCGGAACACGATTTGCACCGCGTTGGGCAGAAAATCCAGCGCCCCGTTGATCTGGGCGCGGTTGGTGGTGCCGGTTTGGGCCAGCGAGGAGGAGAAGTTGATTTTGTCCTGGTCCCACACGCCTTCCACGTAGAACTGCTCGGTGCGGCCCAGGCCCGGCAGGCGCTGCCGGGTGCTGGTCACGCTGGCCTGGGCCAGCACGTCGGGGGCATAGGGCAGCTTGGAGGTCAACAGGTCAAAGCTGACCTGCTCGGCCCGGATGCTGTCGTAGCGCACGGCCTGGGCCGTGCCGGTAAGCTGCAGAATGGAGGTGGCCCCGTTGCGGAACGAGCCCTCCACGTGCGTCGAGTCGCTGATGCTGAGCTGGGGCACGAACACGTGCAGCAGCGGGTTGGGCCGCTTCAGGTCCAGCGTCAGGTTGATGTTGTAGTCGGGCGTGGCCTGGCGGCGCTTGCGGCGGTAGTAGGCCTCGGTGGCGCGGGCGTCGCCGGCGAAGTTCAGGCGGTATTCCTCGATGAGCTGCTCCACGTCGCGCAGCACTTGGGAGAACTGGTAGTTGCCGCGGGCCCGCAGGCGGAAGGCTTCCGAGCGCATGGCCAGCAGCCGCTCGCCCTCGCGGCGGGTGGCCAGGAGGTCGAGCGTATCGAGGTGTACCGAGCGGCCCTGCATGGTCAGGCGGGTATCGCGCAAATGGATGCGGCCCAGCAGCTCGTCCAGCGTCAGGCCCTGGAAGCGCACGTCGGCCTGGGTGCTCAGCACCAGCGGCTGGCTGGTGATGCCCAGGGCCCGCAGGTCGGCGCGGCGCACGTCGCCCACCAGGTCGAAGGCCTGCCGGCCGCGGCCCCAGTTCACGTTGCCCTCGCCGGTCATCTGCAGGTTCGGGTCGTTGATGCTGATGCGCCCGTCGAATTCCTGGCGCGTCACCCGGCCGTTGGTCACCTGGATGTTGCGGTAGCGGTAGCCCTTCACCCACACCGAGGCAATGTTGGCCGTGGCGTTGATGCGGGCCGCGTCGAGGTCGAAGCCCACGCCGGCGACTTTGCCGTTCACGGCCACGTCGCGGATAACCGATTCGTCGCCGAGCAGCTTGCCGAGCTGGAAGCCGGCGGTGCGCACGGTGCCCTCGTAGCTGGAGTTGCGCGGGTCGTTCTTGAACTTCAGGTTCACGTCGGCCATCACGTTGCCCAGGCGGGTGCGGAAGTCGCCGTTGGCCACGAAGTCGTTGTAGAAGCCCAGGAATTGGGCGCCGTTCAGGGTCACAGTGCCCAGCCGCTGAAAGTAGGGCCACACCGCGGCGGGCAGTATCGGCTTCAGGTCCTTGGGGTTGACCACCGTGCCCGGCCGCAGGCGCAGCTCGGCAAAGGTCTCTTTCCACTCGGGCAGCCCCTGGGCCGTGATGTTGCCGATGATGTGGGTGCCGCCGTTGCTGTAGCGCAAATCCAGGTTTTTGGCCTGGAAGTCGCGCACGTAGCCCTTGGCCTCGCCCGAAAGGGCAATTTGCTCACCCCAGCCCCAGAGCTGCGGGGCGAAGAGGGCAATGTCGTCGGAGTACACCCGGCTGGGCTTGAGCCGCGCCGTCACCTTCACCGAGTCGTTGAAATCGGTGAAGTTCATGAAGTGCTGGTAGTCGAAGCGCACGTAATCGGAGAGCTGGCTGCGGCCCACGCGCAGGTTCAGCTTCTCGAACTGCCAGAACTTGCTGGCGTAGGTCATGTCGGCCGTCAGCTCGCGCAGCCGGGTTTTCGATGGCAGGTCGATGGCGCGCAGCCCGTCGACCTGGGCGTGAATCGTGTCGCCGCGAAACCAGATCTGCGAGAGGTCGGCGTACACGCTGTCGATGTACATGTGGGCGTAGTCCATCGACTTGCCGTATTCGGGCACCCGCGGCTCGTCTTTGCGGTCGAGAACGAAGCGGGCGTTGTGCAGGGCCACGCGCTCCACCTTGAAGTCGAAGGGCTTGCTGACCTTGGTGGTGTCCGGCTCGCCGAGCAGGCGCTTGAAGGCCGTCAGAAACTCGTCGAGGTTGGTTTCCTGGTTGGGCGAGTTCGGGTAGGTCACCAGCTCGAAGCGCGGCTCCGTGAGGGTAACTTTGCTGAGGTAGAGCTTGTTGGGCGAAAAGACCGAGAAGGTGCTGACATCCGCTTCCAGCTCGCCGATGTAGAACAGGTTGCCGCCGCGCTTGTCGAGCACCTGCACCCGCTCCAGCACCACCTTGGTGAAGGGCCGGATGTCGACGCGGCCGATGCTGACGGGCTGCTCCAGCTTGTCGGAGAGTATTTCGGCCGCGCGCTGGGCCACCGCCGTCTGCACCGCCGGCACGCGCAGGGCCAGCACGGCCGCCCCGAGCAGCAGCGCCAGCAGCAGCACGAGCCCGAGCAGGACCTTCAGGATGACCTTTATAACTTGCACGCTGGTTGGGGCGGAGGAAAAACGAGTCGGACGCAATACGCCCCGGCACGAAGACGTAAACGCCGCCGGGATGGATGCTTATACGCCCCGACCCAACGGATATTCTGCAAAAAAAGCTAATCTGTGTTAGACATGGGACTTTGAGACATGAGAAGCGAGATGGATGTCAGCAACGAAGCCGTTGAACGATACATCCGTTTTACATCTCATGTTGCAAACGCTCATGTCCAAAGAAGTGCGTGACGTCCGTCTCACTTCTCACTTCTCACTTCTCATGTCTAAACAAAGTCCCATCATTCTGGCCATCGAGTCGTCGTGCGACGACACCGGGGCGGCCGTCATTGCCGGGGGCAATATTCTGGCCAACGTGGTGGCCTCCCAGCAGGTTCACGAGCAATTCGGCGGCGTGGTGCCCGAGCTGGCCTCCCGCGCCCACCAGCAGCATATCCTGCCGGTGGTGCAGGCCGCCCTCACCAAAGCCGGCATCAGTAAGGAAGACCTCGACGCGGTGGCCTTCACCCAGGGCCCCGGGCTGTTGGGCTCCCTGCTGGTCGGCAGCATGTTCGCCAAGAGCTTCGCGCTGGCCCTGAACAAGCCGCTGCTGGCCGTCAACCACATGCGGGCCCACATTCTGGCGCACTTCATCGAGGAGCCGCGGCCGGCCTTTCCCATCCTGTGTCTCACCGTCAGCGGCGGACACACCCAGCTGGTCATCGTGCGCAGCCCGATGGATATGGAAATCATCGGCCAGACTCAGGACGACGCCGCCGGCGAAGCCTTCGACAAGACGGCCAAACTGCTGGGCCTGCCGTACCCCGGCGGCCCCCGCCTCGACAAGCTGGCCCAGCAGGGCGACCCGCTGCGCTTCCCGTTCCCGGTGAACCAGATGCCTGGCTACGACTTCAGCTTCAGCGGGGTGAAAACGGCCGTGATGTACTTCCTGCGCCAGCAGACCCAGCAGAACCCGAAGTTCATCGAGGAAAACCTGGCAGACCTCTGCGCCAGCATCCAGCACACCATTCTGCAGACGCTGATCCGCCAGCTGCGCCGCGCCGCCAAGGACTACGGCCTCACCAACATTGCCATTGCCGGCGGCGTGGCGGCCAACTCCGGCCTGCGCGCCGAGCTGCAGCGCCTCTCGCAGGAGCTGGGCTGGCAGGTGTTCATCCCCGCCTTCCAGTACTGCACCGACAACGCCGGCATGATTGCCATGACGGCGCACTTTCAGTACCAGGCCGGGGACTTTGCCGATCAGCTGGCCAGCCCCGACCCGCGGCTGAAGCTGGTGTAGGATTTATCAGAACGTCATGCGGAGCGCAGTCGAAGCATCTCTACCGCTTCGTGTGCTTTCGCATGACGATTTAGAATCAGTTTATGGATAACACTTGGGAGGCCGCAATCAGGCAAATCGTTAATCATGAAATAGTCTACCATCACTTCGGGCATTGGCCGACTTTCCACGCAGCCGAGGTAACCAAAGTGATTTTTGAAACCCACACCACCGGCCGCTATTCGGTTACGGCCGTGTTGGAACCCGACAGGAATATACACTACGTCGGTGGTACCCCGCCCGACCATCCTAAACCGTGTCGAATTGAGTTGCAGTTCACGGGCGTTCAGGAATGGTCATTTGCAAATTTTGGAGTGCAGAATGCGCTGGAAGAATTGTGGTTTGAAGAGCGTGGCGGTGCCCTCGCGGCCTTCTTTGTGTCCTCGTCGGGTATGAAGGCCACCATTGTTGCAGATGAAGTCTTGGTGTTAAGTTTGGTTGTTTTGTAACTGAGGCATTCTGCTCCTTCACAAGGAAGCCGGGGCTTCGACTGCGCTCCGCATGACGTTCTGATATGACCAACCCCTTCCGCCCCGGCGCCCAGCAAACCCACCGCTACACCGTCGTGCCCGCCGACTTCGCCACGTTCGAGGCCGGCGGCGAGCTGGTGCACCCGGTGCTGAGCACCTTCGCCCTGACGCGCGAAATGGAGTGGGCCGGGCGCCTGTTCGTGCTGCAAATGCGCGAGGCAGGGGAGGAGGGCATCGGTACGATGGTGGAGGTGCAGCACCACGCCCCGGCCTTCGAGGGCGAAACCGTGGTGCTGACTGCTACCTTTGCCGCCCTCAGTGGCCGCGAGCTGACCTGCACCGTAGAAGCCCGGGTGGGCGCGCGGCTGGTGGCCACCGGCCGCACCGGCCAGCGCATCGTGGATAAAGCCAGGCTCGAAGCCCGCTTTGCCGCCCTGCGCGCCGCCGACTGAGCCCCGCCCCGTTATCTTACCCCGGGCAACGCCGGCCGTCCCGCCGCCCGCTGCTTTCTTTCCCCGCGACTCCCGACCTGAATCATGGCTAAAGCCAAAGAAACCACCCCGCGCAGCATCAACATCCAGAACCGCCGCGCGGGCTACGAATACTCCTTCCTCGTCAAGTACACCGCCGGCATGGTGCTGGTGGGCACCGAAATCAAGAGCCTGCGCACCGGCAACGGCAACATCACCGACGGCTACTGCACCTTCGGGGCCGACGGCACCTTGTGGCTGCACGGCGTGACCATCGCCCAGTACACCCAGGGCACCTACAACAACCACGAGCCCACTCGGGCGCGCCAGCTGCTGCTCACCAAAAAGGAAATGCGCCAGCTGCAGGACAAAAGCCAGGAGCAGGGCCTAACCATCATTCCCTTGCGCATTTTCATCGGCGAGCGGGGCTTTGCAAAGGTGGAAATTGCCCTGGCCAAGGGCAAGAAGCTCTTCGACAAGCGCGAGGACATGAAAGCCCGCGACGCCAAGCGCGAGCTGGACCGGAACCAGTACTAGGCGAGCTGGTGACCTGGTGAAATGGGGCGTTTTGAACCGGATGTTTGGCGGGCTGCGTTTTAAGCGGGAGCTTCGCGTAATTATTCAAGTCGTGAACGGGCCGAAACGCCCGATTTGCACGTGGTGAACGACAACTCACCATTTCACCATCTCACTATTCCACCGTCTTGGACCACGGAATTTGCGCCCTGAGCGTCGTGCCGGTGCGCGCCGAACCTTCGGATAAAGCCGAAATCGTTACCCAGCTGGTGTTCGGCGACTGTTACACCGTGCTGCTCGTGCAGGGCAACTGGCAGCAGATCCGCACCGCGGCCGACAACTACGTGGGCTGGATGGACCCCAAGCAGCACCAGCCCGTATCGGCCGAGTACCTGGCGGCCTGGCAGGCCCAGGACCACCCGCGCAGCCTCGACGTGGTGCAGGTCGTGAGCCACGCCAAGGTGCGCGTGCCCATCACCCTGGGCGCCCGCCTGCCGTTTTTCGACGGCATGACCCTGCGCCTCGGCGACGACACTTACTTCTACAACGGCGCGGCCACCAACCCCGCCAACGGCCACGGCCTGCAGGGCCCCACCGACAAGCGCACCGCCCTGCTGCTCAAAGCCGGGCAGCTGTTTCTGAAAGCTCCCTACCTCTGGGGCGGCCGCACGCTCTTCGGCGTCGACTGCTCGGGCCTGATGCAGCAGCTCTACGGCCTCATCGGGGTGCAGCTCCCGCGCGACGCCCGCCAGCAAATCGACCACGGCCGCATCGTGCACTTCGTGGCCCAGACCCAGCCCGGCGACCTGGCCTTCTTCGACAACGCCGAGGGCAACATCACCCACGTGGGCATGCTGCTGGAGGACCAGCAGATTCTGCACGCCAGCGGCGAAGTCCGCATCGACCCGCTCGACCACAACGGCATCTACAACCGCCAGCGGCAGAAATACACTCACAAGCTGCGCCTGATCAAGCGCCTGCTGCCCGAGTAGCGGCGGTTCACCCTGCCGTCATTGCGAGCGAAGCGCGGCAACCGTAGGAAGGCGTAGCCAATCTTTCCTCCAGTAGCACAAACGGTACAATACCTGCTGACCGAAAACTACACCGCCCGAACCTGCAGAGGCCAGTTTCGGGCGGTGCCGTTTTCGGCTTCTGCCAGTTAGGCCGTCGTGCCGCGAGAGGAAGGATTGGCTACGCCTTCCTACGGTTGCCGCGCTTCGCTCGCAATGACGGCCGGTGCTACCGCTGGCTTGTGCCAGAGCCCCTCGGCCCGCTTCTCGATTTGAACCAAGCCCCTGCTGCCGTGGTTGCTAAATCAGCTGGAATCCCCTAGCTTACCGCTAGTTCCGGCCGTTTACACCACCGCCCGTATGGATCAAAAAGTGCTTGTGCTCAATGGCGACTATACTGCCATTACCCTGTGCAGCGTACAGAAGGCCTTCGTGTTGCTTTACCTCGACAAAGCCGAGCTGATTGCCAACAAGGAAGGGGCTTTCCTGCGTACCGTCAGCATGGCGTACCCCAAACCCAGCATCATCAAGCTGCAGCGCTACGTGCGCGTGCCTTACAAGGGCATTGCCCTCAGCCGCCACAACATCATGAAGCGCGACGGATTCCAGTGCCAGTACTGCGGCTCGACCAAAAACCTCACCCTCGACCACGTGCTGCCCCGCAGCCGGGGCGGCGACTCCAGCTGGGGCAACCTGCTCACGGCCTGCGCCCGCTGCAACCACTCCAAGGGCCACCGCACCCCCGAAGAAGCCGGCCTCGTCGTCAGGCAGAAGCCCAGGAAGCCTACCCTCTCGAGTTTCCTCAAGCTCAGTGCCGGCAGCATCGACCAGACCTGGCACGCGTATCTAAACTGAAAACCGGCGTAGCGTCAGCTGCTCCGGTTTTTTTGTGCGCTCAGGATTACGGACATTTCCAACACCAAACCGGCCCGACAGACATATCTGACGGGCCGGTTTGGTTCAGTATGGGGCAGTTTACACCAGCGGCTCCCGCTCGGTGGTGGAGCGGTTGTCGCCGCCGAGGGCCGCGCCGTTACTGAAGTCCAGCAGGTCCTGGGTCAGGCGGTCCTTGGCGGTGATGAAGAGACCGTGCGGCTCGCCGTCGTAGCGGATGTAGGTGGCCTGGGGCAGCAGCTCGGCCGTCTTGTCGCCGCTGGATTTGATGGGCACGGTCTGGTCGTCGGTGCCGTGGATGATGAGCGTGGGCACCTTGATGCTGCGTACGTCCTGGCGGAAATCGGTGGAGCTGAATGCCTTGGCGCACTCCTCGGTGGCGTGCGGGGCGGCCGGCAGGCACAGCATCTGCATCCAGTCGAGGGTGGCCTGGCTGACGGGGTGGCTGATGACGCCCACGCCGTAGAACTGCTTGCCGAAGGTTTGCAGGAAGTCGGGGCGGTCCTTGCGCAGGCCCTCGATGATTTTGTCGAACTCCTTCTGCGGCACGCCGTCGGGGTTGTCGTCGGTTTTGAGCAGGTAGGGCGTCACGGCCGATACCAGGGCCACCCGGCTCACGCGGGCGCCGCCGTGGCGGCTCATGTAGCGGGCCACTTCGCCGCCGCCCATCGAAAAGCCCACCAGCGTCACGTTCTGTAGGTTCAGCCCGTCGAGGATGGCTTTCAGGTCGTCGGCCAGCACGTCGTAGTCGTAGCTGCCCCAGGGCTTGTCGGATTTGCCGAAGCCGCGCCGGTCGTAGGCAATGACGCGCTTGCCGTAGTGGGCCAGGCTGTGCGACTGATGCTCCCACATCTGGTGGTCGGCGGGCCAGCCGTGGATGAGCACCACCGGGTCGCCCTGGCCCCAGTCCTGGTAGAAGATATTGATGTCCTTGCCTTGGGCGTCCTGGCCCGCTTTGATAAAGCTCATGGTGTGGTTGGTTGTGGTTGGATTTATACCAGGCATACTTGCAAATCCCGGCCGTGGTTTCGCGCCGCCGAACGTAGCAAAAAGGCCATATTGGCCAATCAGGCCACCAATTCCAGCTAAGCAGCGGTGAACGAAGCCGCGCGGCCGATAAATTTTTTGCGCCATGCTCCGTATAGCCCGACAGGAATGGTCGACGGGGCGTTGGCCGTTTAGTTGCCGCCATCCTTGCCTATGAGCCTTCCCCGCCTTTTCCGCACCGCCCTGCTGCTGGCTTTGCTGACCGCCTGCAACTCCCGGCAGAACGACTCCGCCACCACCGACCCGACCGCGCCGCCCGCCACCACCCGCCCAGCCGCCGCCCCCGCCGATTCGCCCGGGGCCTGGTACCGGCAGTACCGCGGCCTGCTGCCCGGCGCCGCCGACAGCATCACGCTGCAGCTGCAGGCCTGGCCGCGCTTCACCAACGACTCGGAGTCGGCCGGGGTGACGGGCAGCTACGCCGGGCCCGACGGGCAGCCCTTCGACCTCAACGGCGACTACGGCATCCGCCACGCCCCCGATTCGCTGGTGCTCATCGACTACAACCCCGAGCACCTGGCCGAAGGGGCGCAGAGCGGCCCGGTGTGGCGCCTGCACCGGCAGGGCCGGGAGCTGACGGGCACCGTGAACGGCCAGCCCGTGCGCCTGCGCGAAGCCCGGCCCCTGGGCAGCCTGCAGCTGATTTCGAAGTTCTACGCCGACTCGGTGGCCGCCTTTCCCAGCCGGGCCGGCTCGCCCCACGCCCAGCTGCGGCTGCTGGCCCTGCAGCCCGCGGGCCTGGCCACCGGCCTGCTGCGCGACAACCTGCTGCGCCACCTGCGCGGCGACACCCTCGAAAACCAGCCCGCCCCGGCCCTGGACGAGCTGTGGCAGCAGCGCTTGGCCGCCTACGCTAAGGATTACCGCCTCGACGCCGGGGAGCGGCAGCAGGACATGGCCGGCGACTCCTTGCCCGGCTACGCCCTGCGCTACGACGAGCAACAGCTGATGCACGTGTACTGGAATCAGGCCCCGCTGCTGAGCATCGGCTACTTCAGCTACGGCTACACCGGCGGCGCCCACGGCAGCTACGGTACCCGGGTGGTCAGCTACGACACCCGTACCGGCCGCCCGTTGCCCTACGAGGCCATCTTCCGGCCCGAAGCCAAACCTCAGCTGGTGGCCCTGCTCGACCGGGCCGCCCGCCGGCAGCTGCGTCTCGCCCCGAATGCCCCGCTCGAAGGCCCGCTGTTTGTGCCGCACCTGCCCGCTACCCACAACGTGTACCTGACCAGCGGCGGGGCCGTGTTCGTGTACTCGCCCTACGAAATTGCCTCGTTCGCCCAGGGCGAAATCCGCCTGTTTCTGCCCTTCTCCGAGCTACGCCCCCTGCTACAGCCCGACCTGCCCGTAGGCACCGCCGCCGACATGGCCGGCCCGCAGTAGCCTGGGCCTGACGCTCGAACGGCCCCGCCGCCCTGGAATGCACCGGGTAGCGGGGCCGTTTTGGCTGCGCAAAGCTGCGGCAGCGGGGGAGGCAGCCGTTTAGTCTTCCGCTTCCAGGATAAACAGCTCCTCCACCGGCTTACCGAACAGCCGCGCTACTTTCAGTGCCAGCACCGTGGAAGGTACGTACTTGGCCTGTTCCATTGCGTTGACGGTCTGCCGGCTCACGCCGATGCGGCGGGCTACGTCTTCCTGTGTGAGGCCCAGGGCCACGCGGGCCAGCTTCAGCTTATTCAGCATAGCGGGCGGCGCGGCTGGCGCGGTAGAGGGCGTAGTGAAAGCGCAGCAGAAACAGCACCAACGGCGTGAACATGCTGTAAACCATCAGGGTGAAAAACAGCTCGTCGTAGGTCAGCACCAGGGCCAGGGCCAGCAGGGCGTAGTTGACGTAGAGCGCCCAGAGCAGGGCGTCCAGGCGCAGGCGCATGATGAATTCATCCTCCTGCCGCTCGCGGGAGCAGGCGGCCAGCAGGGCGCCGGCTATGCAGAGCACGCCGCTCAGCTCGGGCAGAAAGTTGTGCAGCGTGGGCTTGCCCGCTTCCGCCAGCAGCGGACTTGGGTTGAGCACTGCCGGGAGCTGCAGGGTCAGCGCCGCGGGTTTCCAGTCGAAGTGCAGGTAGAGCACGCCCAGCACCACGCCGGCCGCAAAAAGTACCCAGCCGACGGCCTTGTAGCGGTGCGGGAAGAGGAAGCGCGTATCCATGATGGTCACGATTAAGGTACAGGGCAAGTGTAAACTTTGTTTTACATAAAGTCAAGTATTCTTTACATGCGGTACACTGATTGTTGCTGCTGTTGGGAACGTGTCGGCGCCGGGCGGCGTATGGCATAGCTACCGGCTGGGCGTCGCCATGCGGCAGCTGAGCAAGATCAGCCGGGCAATCCGGCAGCCGCTCACGGCTTTAGCCGGCTTTGCGCCGTACCTTTGCCGACCATACCGTTTACCCACCCGCATGTCCGTACCCAAGTTTGCCGCCGTCCGGCAGAAAGAGTCCTTTCACTACGAGCTGAAGCGCCGCGTCAACGAGTACTTCGAGCAGGCCGGCAAGGCCCCGACCGGCAACGCCACGCTCTTCACCAAAGCGGCCCTGCTCACCGGCGCGCTGCTGTTTCTTTACGTCCACCTCGTGTTCTTCACGCCGCCCACCGCCTGGGCCATCCTGGAGTGCGTGCTGATGGGTGGGGTAGGGGCGGCCATCGGCTTCAACGTGATGCACGACGGGTCGCACGGCTCCTTCTCCAAGCACGAGTGGCTGAATCAGACCGCCGCCTTCACCCTGAACGTGTTCGGCGGCAACAGCTTTATGTGGAACATGAAGCACAACCTGATCCACCACATGTACACCAACATCGACGGGGTGGACGACGACATCGACGCGCAGCCCTGGCTGCGCCTGAGCGAGACGCAGCCGCGCCGTGCCCTGCACCGCTACCAGCACCTGTACTTCTGGTTTCTCTACGCGCTGTTCTACTTGGCCTGGGTGGTGATGATGGACTACCAGAAATACTTCAAGGGCGCCATCGGCTCGGTGCCGCTCAAGAAGATGACCTGGCGCGACCAGCTCACGTTCTGGGGCTTCAAGGTGCTCTATCTGGCGCTGTTCGTGGCCCTGCCCATCTACACCGTCGGCTTCGTTTCCTGGGTGGTCGGCTTCCTGATTTTTGCCGCCGTGGCCGGCTTCTCGCTGAGCTTGGTGTTCCAGCTGGCTCACACCGTGGAGCCCGCCACCTTCCCCGTGCTCAACAAGGAAACCTACAGCATGGAAGACGAGTGGGCCGTGCATCAGCTGAAGACCACCGCTAACTTCGCCACCAACAACAAGCTGGTAACCTGGCTGCTGGGCGGGCTGAACTTCCAGGTGGAGCACCACCTGTTCCCGAAAATTTCGCACGTGCACTACCCGGCCATCAACAAGATTATCAAGCAGGCCTGCGCCGAATTCGACGTGGTCTACAACGAATTCCCGCGCATGCGCTCGGCCGTGCTGTCGCACGTGCTGTTCCTGCGCCAGCTGGGCCGCGCCGCGTAGTCGCGTAGAATCTGGTTCGCTATTAAAAAGCGTTGCCCTTGCCCGTTTCCGGAGCAGGGGCAGCGCTTTTTAGTTGCCGTCGTCAGCCGAAAATTACTGCAACCGGGTAGCTGCTTTGTCCGCTGCCAATGCTGGCAAACGGTTTCCGAGTGCCGGAGCTTGCAGCTTATTGCTGCGGCTACGGCCTGGTCGTCGTGAGGGTGACGGCCCGGCGGTAGCGTTGCGTTGTACAGCATTTTGTGGTTGTTTTATACTCAACCTCAGCGGTCCATGTATACTCTTCCGTCCTCCCAACGGAAACGCAACGCCATCGTTCTATGGTCGCCCTTTTTGGTGCTGATGCTGGCGGGGCCCATCTGGATAGCGGCCCCTTTTGTGTTGGCGACTTATCTGTGGTACGTGCAGACCGAGTGGCTGCGCTGGTCGCTCAGGAAGACCCTGATTTATAATGCCGGCCTGGGGTTTTTCGCCAACTTCTCGGTAGTTGCCCTGGATTTTGTCGTCGGTAGTTCCGCCGACCAACACGGCGCGGGCATCCTGGTCCTGGCCTTTCTGTTCAACTTTCTCCTGGTGCTGGGCAAAAATCTGGACTTGGTTATCCGCAACCGGCAGCAGCAAGGCCTGGGCGGGCCTTTGCTGTATGTGGTCGTGCCGATGGCCGTAGTCGTGCTCGGCAGCCTGGGACTTGATCAGGCATTGCGGTGGCGGCAGGCGCTCTAGGCGCCTACGCTCAAATCCTGGAAGCCTCTGCTTGACAGCTGGACAATAACCGTCTGACGACGGGGCAGTATTAAAAGTGGGAAGCCGGACGCCCGGTTCGGTTGTGCTACCCACTGTTCGCCATGCTGACTCCTGATTCTACCGCCAACAACACCCAGCTCATCCGCTACCACCTCGCCCTGCCCGCCATGACCGACGACGCTGGCCTGGTAACCGTGCGGACGCTGCTGCAACAGCACCAGCTGCTCGTCGACCGCGTGGCGCCCGGCGAGGCCGTGGTGGCTTCGGCTACCGGCGCCGAGCCGGAGTGGCCCACCATTAAAGACGCGCTGCAGGCAGCCGGCTTCCCCATCACCCACACGACCACCGTGGACGAAGGATAACCGGCGCGGCCTGGCCGATAACTCCATGATACTTTCCGATGTTGACTTGTATTTCCGCCGGTAGTATTAAAAAATAGTTTTTCGCTATAAACCGGACTGTAAGGCTGGGCAGGCAGCTTTTCAAGCGGGGCCGTCGGAGCGGGCCGGCGCCGCTGAACCAGACGACCAGTCGCGCCGTTGGAATAAGCGTAACTCGCGGCAGAAACGCTGCCGCTGGAGCTGCGACCTATCGTCGGAGGGGTTCTTCGGCCCGGCTTCGGCGCCGTATGGCGGCCGGGGCGCATCATCCTTGCCGAATGTCACTCCCCAAATTCGCCGCCTCGCGGTCCTTCCACGCCGAGCTTAAACGCCGCATCAGTCTCCACTTCGAAGAAACGGGCAAATCCACCGCCGGTAGCTCGGGCCTGCTCTCCAAGGCCGTGCTGCTGGTGCTGGCCGGCGTAGCCCTGTATGTGCACCTGGTTTTTTTCACCCCGCCCGTGGCCCTGGCCCTGCTCGAAGCCGTGCTGCTCGGGGGCTTCATTGCCGCCATCGGTTTCAATGTGATGCACGACGGGGCCCACGGCTCCTTCTCGCGCCACAAGTGGCTGAACCACTTCGCCGCCTTCACCCTGAACGTGCTCGGCGGCTCGTCCTTCATGTGGAACATGAAGCACAACGTGGTGCACCACGCCTACACCAACATCGACGGCATCGACGACGACATCGACGTGCAGCCCTGGATGCGCCTGAGCAGCACCCAGAAGCGCTACCGCCTGCACCGCTTTCAGCACCTGTACTTCTGGTTTCTGTACTGCATGCTCTACATCTCCTGGATTTTCGTGATGGACTACCAGAAGTACTTCAAGCAGAAAGTCGGGAGCGTGGAGCTGAAGAAAATGGCCCTGAGCGACCATCTGGTGTTCTGGGGCTTCAAGGTGCTGAACCTGGTGACCTACGTGGCCCTGCCCATCTACATGCTCGGGTTTCTGCCCTGGCTGGTCGGTTTCGCCACCGTTACCTGCGTAGCCGGCTTCGTGCTGAGCCTGGTATTCCAATTGGCCCACACTGTGGAGCACACGGCCTTCCCCATGCCCAACGAGGCCACCCTCAAAATGGACGACGAGTGGGCCATTCACCAGATCAAGACCACGGCCAACTTCGCCACCCAGAACCGCGTCATCAGCTGGCTGGTGGGCGGGCTGAATTTCCAGGTGGAGCACCACCTGTTTCCCAAAATCTCGCACGTGCACTACCCGGCCATCAACAAGATTATCAAGCAGGTGTGTCAGGAATTCGACGTGGCCTACAACGAATTTCCGCGCATGCGCTCGGCCGTGCTGTCGCACGTGCTGTTCCTGCGCCAGATGGGCCGGGCCTAGCCTGCTTCGCATTCCCGATTACAGACGGCCGGCGCTTGCGTCGGCCGTTTTTTGTGCCTGCCAGTCACATGGTTATGTGGTGCCATTTGGTAGCGAAGAGAAAAGGAGTTGGGTTATTTTGCATGGGCGCCGGGCCCAAAACCGGCCGCCCTGCTGCCATGGAGCAATCCTGCCACTTGCCGCCCACTTCTCCGCTGCATGACACGCTACGCCAGTGCTGGCAACTGGACCGGCAGGCCGAAGCGCGGGCGCACGAAACCATCATTCCCAAGGGCCTGGTCGAAGTCATCTTCAACCTCAACGAGCGGGAGTCGGTGACGGCCCGCATTGGAACACAGGACTTTCAATTGCCGCGCTGCTTTCTGAGTGGCTTCCACTCCGTGCCCGTTCAGACGTGGATGCCCCGGCAGCACAGTCTTTTTGGTATGGTGCTGAATCCTACCGCCGTGGCCAGCATCTTCCGCCTGGAAGCCGCCGACTTCGTCAACCAGTGCCTGGACCTGACTCTGGTGCACGCCCCGCTGCTCGACCTCTGGCACCAACTGCTGGAAGCCGCCAGCTTTGCCGAGCGGGTGGCGCTGGTGCAGCGCTGGCTGCTGCCGCACCGGCCCGAGTTGACGGCCCAAGAACGGTTTCTGAACCACTACCTGAGCAGCCCCACCGCCCCGGCCCTGACCGTGCCCGCCCTGGCCGACCAGCTGTGCTACTCGCCGCGCCACCTCACGCGCAAGCTGCAGGCCCTGACGGGCATGAACACCGAGCAGACCCTGCTCTACCAGAAATACCAGCACGCCGTCGGGCTGATGCATGCCACCGAGCTGTCGTTGACGGAAATTGCCCACGCCTGCCAGTTCACCGACCAGGCCCACTTCAGCAAGACCTTCCGCGGCTTCACCCAGCTCGCGCCCCGCGAGTACCGTCGGCGCAAAAGCCACCTGCCCGGCCACCTGTTCGCGGACGTGGCGTAGGGCGAATGTCCGTTACGTACAAGTAGCCGGGTGGCCCGCGCCGGACCTTTGTGGTACATCAACCAACTCCCACAAAGGCTATGAAAACCAACCTGCCCACGCTCCCCAGCCCGACTTATCCCCACACCATCGAGAATGGCCTGGGCGAAAAGCTCACTTTCCTGCGCCTGCAGCCCGAGCCCGACGGGGACCGGCTGCTGGTCGAAAACACGGTGACGCCCAACCAGGGCCCGCCCATGCACACCCACTGGCTGCAGGACGAGTGCCTGACCGTGGTGCAGGGCCTCATGGCCTACCAGCTGCTGGGCCAACCCGCGCAGTACGCCGGCCCCGGCGAAACGGTGCTGTTCCGGCGCGGCACGCCCCACCGCTTCTGGAACGCCGGCGACGACCTGCTCCGCTGCCAGGGGTGGATCAAGCCCGCCCACACCATCGTGTTCTTCCTCTCCGCCGTCTTCGACGCCCAGGTGAAGTCCGGCCAGCACCGCCCCGAGCAGTTCGACGCGGCCTACCTGATGACCCGCTACGCCCGTGAGTACGACATGACCGACATTCCCAGCTTCGTCAAGCGCGTCGTCATTCCGGCCACGTACCGGGTGGGGCGGCTGCTGGGCAAGTACCGGAAGTTTGCTGGGGCGCCAGCGCCGGTGCGGGAATAATAGTAAGCACCCGTAATTTGACGACGGCCAACCTTAGCGTTGGCCGTTTTTTCATGACAGCTATGCCAATAAGAATCAATTTTCTGATCGAAGAATACCAGCGTCAATATCTCAATCAGCCCTTTTTTGCGCTCATGATTGATGGTGATTTACAAATCTGGCTGGATGATCAGCTCTATTTCCAAGCATCAATAGCTCTGGTGGAGTTTGCCTTCTGCTTAAACCAGTGGCTAACAAAGGCTAAACGTCTTGAACAAGCCACGCCACTTGCTTACTACACCATTGACCACGACGAGCGGGAAGGTGCCCTGTTAAGACTGACGCCGGTAAACGCCGCTGAATACACCGTCGAATCGATTTGGCAGGAGTTTGAATGCCGGCAGATGATTCGGCATCAGGATATGAAAGCGGCTGTAGAGACGTACTTCCAACAACTCGATGCAGCAATTCGCGGTTACGGCGACACCGACTTAGCAACGCTGTTGGCTCCTCGACTATAAAGCTTCGAAGCGGAGCCGGAAACCTCAAGCCAACAGCGCGTCCGCTTTGGCCTTAAAGCTCTGCCAACTAGCTAGTTTTATCCTCCAAAACCCGTATCTTTGCGGCCCGCCAAGGTGGCGGAACGGTGCTTCGGTGCTGGTAATCAATAAAAAACGCGTTCCGGAGGCGGGCCCTGCGCCGGACGTGTACACGAGGGCCAACTGCAATATCATGGCAGAAGTAGTAGACAACTTCGATTGGGACAACGTCGGAGCCAACAGCTTCGGTGGCATCTACTCGAAAGAGGAGCGCGCCCGTCTCGAAGAAATGTACGCCGGTACGCTCACCACCGTAGAGGAGGAGCAAGTCGTGAAAGGCACGGTGGTTTCGGTCAATGACCGCGACGTCATCGTGAACATCGGCTTCAAATCGGACGGCCTGGTTCCGCGCTCGGAATTCCGCGACCTGACCGACCTGAAGCCCGGCGACGAAGTAGAAGTCTTCATCGAAGACCAGGAAGATGCCAACGGCCAGCTGATCCTCTCGCGCAAGAAGGCGAAGATCAAGCAAGCCTGGAAAGCCATCTACGACGCGCTGGAGAATGACACCATCCTGGAAGGCGTCGTTAAGCGTCGCACCAAGGGCGGCCTGATCATGGAGCTGGACGGCGTGGAAGCCTTCCTGCCCGGCTCGCAAATCGACGTGAAGCCCATCCGCGACTTCGACATCTACGTGGGTCGTCGCATGGAAGTGAAAGTGGTGAAAATCAACGCCGCTTTCGACAACGTGGTTGTTTCGCACAAAGTCCTGATCGAGAAAGACCTCGAGAAGCAGCGCGAAGCCATCCTCAACAACCTGGAGAAAGGCCAGATCCTCGAGGGCGTTATCAAGAACATGACCAACTTCGGCGTGTTCATCGACCTGGGCGGCGTCGACGGCCTGCTGCACATCACCGACATCTCGTGGGGCCGCATCGCGCACCCGTCGGAAGTACTGCAGCTCGACCAGAAGCTGAACGTGGTGGTACTCGACTTCGACGAAGCCAAGAAGCGTATCTCGCTGGGCCTGAAGCAACTGACCCCGCACCCGTGGGATTCGCTGCCGCAGGACCTGCAGCCCGGTTCCAAAGTGCAGGGTCGCATCGTGAACGTGGCCGACTACGGCGCGTTTATGGAAATCGTGCCCGGTGTTGAGGGCCTGATCCACGTGTCGGAAATGTCGTGGAGCCAGCACCTGCGCAACCCGCAGGACTTCATCAAGCAGGGCGACGTAGTGGAGGCTCAGATCCTGACCCTCGACCGCGAAGACCGGAAGATGAGCCTGGGCATCAAGCAGCTGAGCGAAGACCCGTGGACGCGTTCGGACTTCGGTTCGAAGTACGCCGTGGGGACCAAGCACAACGGCCTGGTGCGCAACCTGACCAACTTCGGCCTGTTCGTAGAGCTGGAAGAAGGTGTGGACGGCCTCGTGCACGTATCGGACCTGTCGTGGACCAAGAAGGTGAAACACCCCTCCGAAATGGTGAAGGTGGGCGACCGTCTGGACGTGGTAGTGCTGGAGCTGGACGTAGCCAACCGTCGTCTGGCCCTGGGCCACAAGCAGCTGGAAGAAAACCCCTGGGATACGTTCCAGACGGTATTCACCCCCGGCTCGACCCACAAAGCGACCATCACCGAGAAGACCGACCGCGGTGCGGTGCTCGAGCTGCCCTACGGCATCGAAGGCTTCGCTTACCCCAAGTCGCTGGCCAAAGCCGACGGCTCGTCGCCGGAAGTTGGTGAGTCGCTGGACTTCCGCGTAGTGGAATTCTCGAAGGATGACCGTCGCATCGTGCTGTCGCACTCGGCCACCTACGGCCAGGGCGCTCAGGACGAGGACAACCGCATGGCTAAATTCACCAAGAAGAAGCCGGCCGGCGGCAACGCTGGTGCTTCGCAGGGTGAAGGCAAAGCGGCCGACCTGAAGAAAGCCGAGAAGTCGACCCTGGGTGACCTGGACGCCCTGAGCGCCCTGCGTGACCGGATGATGGGCAACGAGCGTGAGGCTGCTGCCGAGCAGAAAGCCCCCGCTGCCAAGCCGGCCAAAGCTGAAGCCGCTCCCGCCGAGGAAGCTGCTGAAGGCGGTCTGCTGAGCTCCATCGCCGACGCTGCTTCGGCTGCGGTTGACAAAGCCAAGGAAGTAGCTGGCGACGTGGTGGACACCATCACCGAGAAAGTGAAAGACCTGACTTCGTCGGACGAAAACGCTGACGAGACGAAAGACAAGGCTTAATCGGCCGCGTCGAACCTCTCGGAGGTAAGAAGAAGCCCCCGGCCGCCAGGTCGGGGGCTTTTTTGTGGCCGCAAGGCTGATTTTTTCCCGCACGAAACCAACGGCTTACCCGCGCCGGGGCGCAAACTGAGCGCCCGAAGTTTGGGAAACGCGCAAGATGCCGTATGTTTGCGGCCCTAAGGCCCCTTCTGGTGACGTGACCGAGTGGCTAGGTAGAGGTCTGCAAAACCTCCTACAGCGGTTCGAATCCGCTCGTCACCTCCAATAAAAACGCCCCGCAGTAGCTACTGCGGGGCGTTTTTGCGTTTTTCGAAACTTGAAATGTGTTGGCTGCGCCGCTACTGCGCCGTGAGCCACTCGGCCGCCGGGGCGGCATCGGTGAAGTAATGAAAGGCCAAGGGACTTTGCAGGGCGCGGCCCACCGCACGAGCGGCTAGGGCCGCGCCGGGCAGCTCACTTTCCACGATGGCGCAGCGGCTGTAGCCGGCGGTGCTGATGGCGGTAGGAATCCACTGTTCCGCAATCCAGCGCTGGGCTTCGGCGGGCAGGGGCTGGCGGCGCCGCTGGTCGGTGAGCAGCTTGCCGGTGTGGTAGTGCTGCAGGGCGTGGAGCGTGTGGGCGTAGAGGGCGCGCAGGGCTTCTTCTTCGATGGGCACATCGGTCCACTGCAGGCACACGTAGCCGTTGGCGTGGTAGGAAACGGTGGCCAGGCTGTTGTGAAAGTATACGGACGCGGGAGTGGTGGGCATTGGAGAAGCAGGTAAGCACCGCAAGTACGCACGAAGGCGGCATTGCGTTGGCCGTACGACTGCAGTGGTGCGGCGCAATTGACGACTAGCGGTAGGTCAGCTCAAAGGGCAGATGACCTGGGCGGAAGCAGCCCGGGCATCCGAAGCCTCACGCGTGGCCCGTAACGCAACGCACCCCGACCGTGGGGCCGGGGTGCGCGACACTGTTCACTCACTCGGGTGCTGCATAGGCGGGGCTACTTGGCGCGGCGGATGTAGATGTTGCCCTGCAGGGACTTGAGCAGGATTTCGGCGCCGCCGCCGTTGAGCTTGCCGTACGTCCACTCGTCCACGTTGAGGCGGTAGAGGCCGTTGGCGTTGCGGCTGGTTTTGACCTGCTTCTGCTCGGTCACCAGCTCAAAGTCGCTGTACACCTCGCCGAAATCCGACTTGAGCTTGAGCGAAGCCTTGGTTTTGGCCGGCAGCGTGAGGTCGACTTTGCCGTTGACGGTGGAAAAGGCCATCGGGGCGCCGGCCGTCACGTCGCGGAAGCTGGCCGTGATGGGGCCGTTGACGGTGTTGGCCACCGCCGAGCCGGCCACCTGCGTGAGGGCAATGCCGCCGTTGACGTTGTTGATTTCCAGCTCGCCGTCGACGTTGCTGACGGTGATGTCACCGTCCTGCACCGTGGCCACGCGCAGGGAAAAGCGCTGCGGCACCTTGATGGTCAGGTTCACGGTGCGGTTACCGGGCGGCGTCTTCACGTACACGTGGTTTTCTTTTTCCTCGACGGTAATATCCAGGTTCGAACCGGTATCGACGCGGCGCAGGCCCTCGGGAGCCGGGCCGCGGGGTGGGCGGCGGGCGGCGCCCTCGGCTTCCACCAGCACGTCCTTGCCGTTGTAGCCGGTCACGCTGATGGAGCCGCCGATGAGCTTCACGTGCAGCACGCCGGGCTTGCCGGGGGCGCTGAGCGCCACGGTGAGCTGCTCGTTGCTAGTATTCTTCGATTGGGCTTGGGCGCCGCCGGCCGGGCCGAGCAGGGCCAGGAGCAAGACCAGCGCAGTGCTCAGGCCGGCGCGGCGAATCAGGAGGAGGGGTGGAGCAGTACGCTTCATCGGGGTTGCTGTTTGATGGTCACGTCGCCGTTGAGGGTTTCGAAGCGGAAGTCCTTGCCGCCCTGGCCCAGGCGCATGACCCGGTCTTTGGAGAGTTTGTATTTGGTGCCGCTCGCGCCGGGCTGCTGGGTTTGGCTGACCTGCACCGGCCGTAGTTCGGCCTCGGGGAAGTCGGTGTACAGCTCGCCGTGCATGGTTTTGAAGTGCACGTCGGCGGCCACGTCGCGCGGGTAGGTCACGTTGAGCTGCCCGTTGATGGTGTGGTAGGAGCAGGGGCCCGTCGGGCTGCCGCTGTACACGGCGTCCACGTTGCCATTCACGGTGCGGGCCGTGGTGGTGCCGCGCACGTTCTGCAGGCTGATGGCGCCGTTCACGTTGTAGGCGTCGAGCTTGCTGCCGCTCACGTCCTGCACCAGCACCTTGCCGTCCGTCACGGTGGCCACGTGCAGGTTCATGGCCGCGGGCACTTTGATGACGAAGTCGAACTGGAAGGTGTAGCCCGGCTTTTCGTGCTGCTCGCTGCGGTTGTAGCGGCCGCGGTTGGGGCGCGAGTCGTGGGGCCCGGCCAGGTACACTACCACGCTGTCGTTGCGCTGCAGAAAGCCAAGCACAGCTTCCTTTTTGCCGGTTTCCAGGGTCTGCGCCGATTCGGCTTTGATGGTTTTGGTGGCTTCCAGCAGCACCTCGTTGCCGCTGTAGCCCTGCACCGTCACCGAGCCGATGATGTTGTACACGGCCAGGGTGCTGCGGGCCGCGTCGGCGCTGAGGCGGAACTGCCGGCTGATTTTCTCTTCGGAGCGGTGGGCGCCGGCGTCGCGGCTCTGGGCCTGGCACTGGGTGCTAAATGCTAAGCTCAGCAGGGTGAGCAGGGCGGGCAAGAAAGAACGTTTCATGGGTTTGGGCGTCGGAAGAGAGAGACTTGATGCTTTCCTGGATTTTGGCTTTCACGGCCTCGTTGAGGTCGGGCTGGCGCAGCAGGCGGCGCAGCGGCGGCACCGAGCGTTTTTCCTGCAGCTGCACCATCACGTCGGCCAGGGCCGACTGCACCAGCGGCGAGTCCTGCCGGGTGAGGGCGCGCACTAGGCCCTGGCGCACGGCCGGTTCGTTGGGGGCCAGCTGGGCCAGGGCTTCGAGGGTGGCCAGGCGCACGTTCACGTTGTCGTCGTGGTTGAGCGTGCTCAGCAGGGCCTCCACCACCCGGGGGTTGGCCTGACTGAGCTCCTTGGTGTAGCCCACCGCCCGCAGCCGCTCGGTGGCCGAAGGCGCTTCGATGAGCGAGAGCAGCAGCACCTGGCGCATGTCCTGCACCTGCCGGGTGAGTTGGGCCAGCTCCTGCTGGCTGGCCGTGGCCGGGGCCACCGGCTGCGGCCGCGCCATCCAGTAGCCCCCGGCAATGCCTACTATGAGCAGACAGAGGTTGTAGGCTACCCGGGCCGCGAACTGCGGCGTGAGCCACTCCCGCAGCCAGCCCCGGGCCTGCGCCAACCAGGTAGCCGCCGCCGAGGGCTTCGAGGCTTTCTTGTACTCGGCCAGCATGGCGTAGAAATTAGGCCGCAGCTGCTCACTGGGCTCGGGCGTGGGCAGCTGGCCCAACGTGAGCCAGAGCTGCCGGGTGCTTGCCAGCTCGGCCTGGCAGTCGGGGCAGTGGGCGAGGTGGGCATCGAGCACCAGCTGCTCGGGCGGGCTGAGCTGGTGGTGCAGGTAATCGAGCAATTGCTCCTGGGCTTGTTCGCAACGCATGGCTTCCCGTCAGTTTTCGATTTTCAGATACATGGCCTTCAGCTCGTGCATGGCGCGGTGCACGCGCACCTTCACGGCGCCTTCGGATACGTCGAGCACGCGGGCTATTTCGGCGTACTTCAGCTCCTGAAACCGGCTCAGCAGCAGCACCTCGCGGTGGTCGGCGCTGAGGCGGGCCAAGGCCCGGTGCAGGGTGGCCACTTCCTGTTCCTGCTGCAGCCGCTCATCGGCCCGGGGGCCGCCGGGGATGGTTTCGGCCAGCGGGGCCACGTCGTGGTGGCGGCTGGCGTGGCGGTTCTGCTTCAGGTGGTCGGCTAGCACGTTGCGGGCCAAATGGTACATCCAGCTGCGGAATTCGCCCTCCCCGGTGTAGGTGTGCCGGTACTTGAGCATGCGGTAGAACACCGTCTGCACCAAATCCTCGCTGGCCTCGGCCCGGCCCAGCATGTGGTAGAGGAACTGGAACAGCTTGCGGTGGTACCGCTCGAACAGCAGGCCCATCCGGTCCACTTCCCCGGCCTTGACCCGGAGCATGAGCGCGTTATCCGTAAGCGTGTCCAACTGATGCAGCGGGGTAGGAGGGTGGCTTTCTGGATGTGGACACCGCCCTTCGCGGCGAAGGTTACAGCCCGCCCGAAAATAATTTTTCAGGCCGGGGCGTCGGCTTGATTTCGGCCAACAAAAAAGCCGGCGCCCCGAAGGCAACCGGCCAGTGTGAATAAATAGAAGCTGTTTAGGAGGTCCTTGGAACGTCATGTCGAGCTTGTCGAGACATCTCGCTCGGGGGCTATTCTTCTCGTTGAACAAGGTAGTTCTATCAGGGGTCAGCACGCGAGATGTCTCGACTTCGCTCGATATGACGGCCTGAGATGAGTATAGTATCAACCCGAACCCCCTAAAACGCATAAAGCCCCGACTCAAGGAGCGGGGGCTTTGGGCAAACCTAGCGTGCCGGCCTGAGCCGGACAGCCAGATCTACGAAGCCCGGATTGACCTTGGATTTCGGCTGGTAAAATTTTTTTCGGCGCCGAAGCCAGGGGCTCGAACGGAAAAAAGCCGCAGCCCAAGGGGCGGCGGCTTTTCTCCTTATTCCAAACAAGGTGCTTTTCAGCACCCTGCGTATAGAACCAAGCAAAAGCCGGATAAGTGCCTGAACATCTGGCAGTAATTGAGGGAGGTTTTGCATATTTTGAGGGAGTTGAGGCGGCCGGACGCGGTTAATCCAGGCCGGGCTGAGGGTAAGCTCAACCATAAGGGGCCGGAGGAATTAGGCTTATTGGCGCGCACCGCCTAATTTGAAGCGGGGTCGAGCAATCCGGCCCAAAACCCGCCGCAACCGCCTTTTATGCCGTTTTCGGCCATATCCTTCGCCACACCCGGCCCGTAGAAGCGGGCACTCGTTTCCTCCCCCTCCTCAACACCACCTCCTTAGTATGAAAATCGTTGACCTGCGCACCATGCGCGGCCCGAGCTACTGGTCCGTCAAGCACCGCAAACTCATTGTGCTGAAGCTGGACCTGGAAGACCTGGCCGGCACCTGGAGCAACGCCGCCAAGGGCTTCCCGGCGCGCCTGCTCAAGCTGCTGCCCGGCCTGGAACAAACCCGCAGCACCAACCCGCGCGACAACGCCAAGCACCCGCCCCTGACCTTGGAGCAGCTCTCGGACGGGGAGCCGTGGGGCCACGTGGTGCAGCAGGTGGCTCTGGAGCTGCAGCGCCTGGCCGGCATGCCGCTGACCTGGGGCAAAACCCGCCCGGCCTACGACGAAGGCCAGGAAATCGTCCTGTTTGAGTACCAGGAAGAACGCGCCGGCCGCGTGGCCGCCGAGGCCGCCGTGGAACTGGTGAGCAAGCTGCTGCGCCGGGAGAAGTACGACCTGAAGGCCATTGTCGACGAGCTGCACGAAATCCGGGAGGAGGAGTTCTTCGGGCCGAGCACCTGGAGCATCGTAGCGGAGGCAGCCTCGCGCGGCATTCCGTACATTCAGCTGGAAGGCTCCAACATCATTCAGCTGGGCTACGGCGTGAACCAGAAGCGCATCTGGGCCACCACCTCGTCTAATACCTCGCACGCGGCGGTGGAAATTGCCGGCAACAAGAACCGCACGAAGCGCATGCTGAAAGCGGCCGGCGTGCCCGTGCCCCGCGGCACCACCGTGTACTCGGTGGAGGGCCTCAAGGACGCGGTGGAGGAGCTGGGCTACCCCATCGTGACCAAGCCGCTCGACGGCAACCACGGTAAGGGCGCCACCATCAACATCAAGAACTGGAAAGAAGCCCAGGCCGGGCTGAAAGCGGCCCAGGTGTACTCGCGCGCGGTTATCGTGGAGCAGTTCATCGAGGGCTTCGACTTCCGCCTGCTCGTCATCAACGGCAAGCTGGTGGCCGCGGCCAAGCGTACCCCGGCCTGCGTCGTGGGCGACGGCAGCAGCACCATTCAGCAGCTCATCGACGAGGTGAACAAGGACCCGCGCCGGGGCGTGGGCCACGAAAAGGTGCTCACCCAGATCAAGCTCGACAAGCACAGCCAGCAGATTCTGAAGGCCCGGGAGCTGACGCCCAAGTCGGTGCTGCCGGCCGGGGAGGAGCTGTACCTGAAGAGCACGGCCAACATCAGCACCGGCGGCACGGCCACCGACGTGACCGACCTGATTCACCCCTACAACCTGCTCATGGCCGAGCGCGTGGCCGGCATCATCGGCCTCGACATCTGCGGCATCGACGTGCTGACCACTGACATTGCCATTCCCTTGAACGAAACCCGCGGGGCCGTCATCGAGGTGAATGCCGCCCCGGGCTTCCGCATGCACATTTCGCCGGCCGAAGGGCTGCCGCGCAACGTGGCCGCCCCGGTGGTCGACATGCTGTTTCCGCAGGGCGCCACGGCGCGCATTCCCATCTTCGCCGTGACGGGCACCAACGGCAAAACCACCACCACGCTGCTGCTGGCCCACATCGTGGCCTCCAAGGGCTACAAAGTGGGCAACACCACCACCTCGGGCATCTACATCCAGGGCCGGCAGCTGCAGAGCGGCGACTGTACCGGGGCGCAGAGCGCGGAATTCGTGCTGAAAGACCCGACGGTGAACTTCGCCGTGCTCGAAACCGCCCGCGGCGGCATGCTGCGCTCGGGCCTGGGCTTCCACTCCTGCGACGTGGCCGTGGTGACCAACGTGGCCGCCGACCACCTCGGGCTGAAGGACATTCACACGGTGGAGGAAATGGCCGAGGTGAAGGGCGTGCTGCCCCGCACCGTGCGCAAGGGCGGCTGGGCCGTGCTCAACGCCGACAACGACCTGACCTACGCCATGCGCGAGCGGCTCGACTGCAACGTGGCCCTCTTCAGCATGGACGAACACTCGCCCCGCATCCGGGAGCACGTGGAGGCCGGCGGGCTGGCGGCGGTGTACGAGGAAGGCTACCTGAGCATCTACCGCAACAGCTACAAGCTGCGCATCGACCGGGCCGTGGAACTGCCGATTACCTTCGGCGGGCGGGCCCGCTTCAATATCGAAAACGCCCTAGCCGCTTCCCTGGCCGCCTACTGCTACGGCTTCGACAAGGACGACATCAAGACCGCGCTGCGCACCTTCGTGCCCTCGGCCACCAAGACGCCGGGCCGCATGAACATCTTCCGCTTCCCCACCTTCGAAGTGGTGGTCGATTACGCCCACAACACCCACGGCATCGAGAAGTACGCCGAGTTTATGGAGGCCACGCCCGCCACGCACAAAGTTGGCATCGTGTCGGGCCTCGGCGACCGGCGCGACCAGGACACCATCGACTACGCCCGCGTGGCCGGCCGCATCTTCGACGAAGTGGTGCTGCGCCAGGACCAGGACCTGCGCGGCAAAACCGCCGCCGAGATAGAAGCCCTGATGCGCCAGGGGCTAACGATGGACAAGCCCGATTTGCCCATCACCTACATCGACAACGAGCCGGAAGCCATCGATTACGTGCTGCAGAACGCCCGCGAAGGCTCCGTCATCACCATTTTCAGCGAGGACATCAAAGCCACCATTGCCAAGCTGGAAGCCTTCGAAGCCCGCGTGCGCGAGGAGCAGCCCCAGCCCGCGTAGACCTCACCCGAAATCGGGCTTTGCCAAGGGAATAAGGTACCGGCTATATTTGAGCTGGTACCTTATTTTTTGTCGCATGAAATCTTTTTCCGGCCTCTGTGCCGCAGGCCTGCTGGTCCTGCTTATCCTCTCCTTTCGCTTGCCGGCAGTGGCCCAGGCGCCCACCTGGCAATCGGCACATGCCGTAGCCGTAGCGACGGCGGCGGTTACGGGCAACAACCTTAACCTCTCGGAGGTGACAGCCACGGCCACTGATGGCGCGGGCAACGTGTACCTGACAGGACATTTTACTAATACGGTGACATTGGGCAGCACCACGCTCACCAGCTTCGGAGAGGCAGACATCTTCGTGGCTAAATTTAACCCGGCCAGCAACCAGTTCGTGTGGGTGCAGCGGGCTGGCGGCTCGGGCACAGACCGGGCCCATGCACTGGCCGTGAGTGGTACCAGCGTGTACGTGGCTGGACATTTTAACAGCCTCATGGCCAGCTTCGGTGCTACCACTCTGACTAATGCGGGCCCTGTTAACGCTTACGACGGGTACGTAGCCAAGCTAACGGACGCGGGCAGCACGAGCAGCTTCGTCTGGTCCCAGCGGATCGGCGGCAGAGGCGATGATCATGCTTTCTCGCTGGCAGCGAGCGGTTCCAACGTGTACGTGGCTGGACATTTTGCTAGCCCTACAGCCAGCTTCGGTGCTACCACCTTGACGAGTGCGGGTGATTCCGACGTGTATGTGGCCAAGCTAACGGACGCGGGCAGCTTCGTCTGGGCTCAGAGAGCTGGCGGCAGAAGCGCCGACTTAGCCTTTGCACTGGCTGTAAGCGGTACGAGCGTGTACATAGCAGGGGATTTTTATGGCTCCACAGCCAATTTTGGCGCCACTACCCTGACCAATGTGGGCCCTACTAACACGTTCGACGTGTTCGTGGCCAAGCTTACAGATGCAGGCAACTCCGGTAGCTTTGTCTGGGCGCAACGCGCCGGCGGTCGGGTAGATGACTTATGCGGTATGTTGGCTGTGAGTGGCACGAGCGTGTATATAGCAGGGGAATTTTACGGCACTACGACCAACTTTGGCGCAATCACCCTGACCAATGCGGGGCCCTCTAATACCTGCGACATGTTTGTGGCCAAGCTAACGGACGCGGGCAGCACGGGCAGCTTCGTATGGGCGCAACGCGCCGGCGGCGCGGGCAACGAGCGAGCAGGTGCGCTGGTCGTGGGCAACACCGGCGTGCACGTAGCGGGAGGGTTCAATGGAGCCACAACCAACTTCGGCGCTACTACCTTGACCAACGCGGGCGGTTACGACGTGTATGTGGCCAAACTAACGGACGCGGGCAGCACGGGCAGCTTCGTATGGGCGCAACGCGCCGGCGGCACGGGCGACGACAATGCCTTCGCGCTGGCTGTGAGTGGTACCAGCGTGTACGTGGCCGGAAGTTTCGTCGGCCCTACAACTAGCTTCGGCGTCACTACCCTAACCAATCCTTATTTTATCGCCTTCGAAGGACTTGGCTTGCTGTCCTCCCTCACAGACCTAACGCTCGCGGCCAAAACGTCCGGTCCGGCCGTAGCCCCGGCGCACCTCTTTCCCAACCCGGCGCAAGGCACCGCCACGCTGCGTCGGCCTGTCGGCCTGGCCCCTGAGGCGCTGACCCTGTGCGACGCGCTAGGCCGTCCCGTACGCCGCTACCCCGCCCCGACCGGCGCTACCGCCGCCCTCGACCTGCGCGGGCTGCCTACTGGCCTATACCTGCTGTACGGCGCCGGCCCGGTCCAGCGCCTACAGGTGGAGTAGCCCCGCTATCCGTTAAGGGCAGTGATTATTTTGTATAGGCGAGGAAATGATGTAGAAAAAACTACTCCGGTGGTTGTAAAAAGAAGCCCCGCCGGACTCGTCCGGCGGGGCTTCTCCGTTGATATTCGGCTGGCGGTTTAATCGTCCACGAAATCCGTGTAATCCGAATAAATCCGCAGTAATCCGTGGTCTATTTCAGCGTGAAGGTGGCTTTGCCGATCAGGTAGCCGTCGGCGTACAGCTCCACGGTGTGCTGGCCGGTTTTGTACTCGGTGCCCTTGGCGTAGACGAACTGCACGCCCTGGCGCGTGTTGTCGTACACCAGCTCCTGCTTGGCGGTGTAGAAGGCCTCGTTGCCGTCGATGAGGAAGGTGCCGCCGCCGGTGCTCAGGTTATACAGCGCCGCGCCGTCGGGCTCCAGCAGGCGCATCATGATCTGCTTGGTTTCCTTGGGGGCCACGTCGTTCTGAGCCAGGTTGAAGGTCACTTTGATCTTCTCCACCTTGCGGGCCTTGAACTCGTTGTTGTCGTCGTCATCTTCTTTGTTGCGGCGGTTGATGACGCCGATGCGGATGTTGTCGGCCCGCAGGCGCGAGGCAATGGCCACTTTCTCGCTCAGCTCCTGGTTGGTGCGCGCAATGGTGCCGATGGTATCGGTCAGCTTATTCTGACGCTCCTTCAGGGTTTGCGTCTCGGTGAAGAGCATCTCGTTGTCCTTCTTCAGCTGCACGATTTCGTCGTCCTTCTGGCGCAGCTGCCGCTCGAAGTTCTGGGCGCGCTGCTGGAAGCGTTTCTGGTCGGCTACCGAGAACGAGCTGGCGCGGAAGGAGCGCAGCTTGAGCAGGTCGGCGTTGACGGAGGCAATTTTGGCTTCCAGCGAGTCATTGGCCAGGCCCATGCTCTGCAGCTCCTGGCTCTGGCGCTCAAAATCGGCCTTCAGCGTTTCGTACTGCTTGATCTGTTCCTCCAGCTTGGTGTCTTTCACCTTGATGTCGGCGGCCAGCTGCTCGTTCTGCTTCGTCTTCTGCTGGTTCATGTAGAAGAGGATGCCGTTGATGCCGACAAGCACGAGCACCAGAGCCGCCAGCAGCAGCCAGCGGTTGTTATTGCGGCGTTCGGGAGCTTGTTGTTGTTCCATAAAGCGGGGGAAAAGTGAATGAAGCCGGGCCGACCGGGGGCGCGGCCACAACGTTACCTTTACGCCAAAAATACACGGATTAGTTAGGCGGGCAACTTTACGGGCCCCGCGCCGCCCGGTTTTCCCTATGTCTGAGTCCAATTTCGACGCCGCCTACTGGGCCGCCCGCTACGCCACCGGCCAGGACCCCTGGGACGCCGGCCGCATCACCGAGCCGCTGCGCGCCTACTTCGCTCAGCTCGGCCCGCCCGACCAGCGCCGCATCCTCATTCCCGGCGCCGGCCGCGCCTACGAGGCTGAGTACCTGCACCAAGCCGGCTGGCCCAACGTGTTCGTAGCTGACTTCGCCGCCGAGCCCCTGCAAGCTCTGCAGCAGCGCGTCCCCGGCTTCCCCGCCGCCCACCTGCTGCAGGCCGACTTCTTCCAGCTGACCGGTTCCTTCGACCTCCTCGTGGAGCAGACGTTTTTTTGCGCCCTAGACCCATCGTTGCGCCCGGTCTACGCCCGAAAGTGCGCCGAGCTGCTGCGCCCCGGCGGCAAGCTCGTCGGCCTGCTGTTCGACGGCCCGGTGGGCCCCGGCGACGGGCCGCCCTTCGGCGGCACCCGCGCGGAGTACCGCCAGCTGTTCGAGCCGTACTTCGAGTTCCTGCACTTCGAGCCGGCTTATAATTCCATCAAGCCGCGGCAGGGGCGGGAGCTGTTCATCAGCCTGCAACGCAAGGCCGAGGTGTAGCGCGAATTTTTAGTTCGCGTATCGTTGCCGGCGTCCGCACGTCAATAGCCGAGGTACGTCGTTCAACAATACGCGAAGAGAAACTTCGCGCTACATCCCGACCTTTACCCGGCGCTTCTTCCAATTGCGCCCAATTCCCATGATTGATAGCCTCGCCGCCGCTCTGCCGCACTTCCGCAACACCAATTCCGGTCAGTTCTTCCTGATGGCCGGGCCCTGCGTCATCGAGGGCGAAGACATGGCCCTGCGCATTGCCGAGCAGGTGCGCCGCCTCACCGACCGCCTGCAGATTCCTTACGTCTTCAAGGGCTCCTACCGCAAGGCCAACCGCTCCCGCATCGACTCCTTCACCGGCATCGGCGACGAGACGGCGCTGAAGATTCTGCAGAAAGTCGGCCGCGAAATCGGCGTGCCCACCGTGACGGACATCCACGAATCCAGCGAAGCCGCGCTGGCGGCCGAGTACGTCGACGTGCTGCAGATTCCAGCCTTTTTGTGCCGCCAGACCGAACTGCTGGTGGCCGCCGCCGAAACCGGCAAGGTGGTCAACATCAAGAAAGGCCAGTTTCTCTCGGGCGCGGCCATGGGCTTCGCCGTCGACAAGGTCAAGCAGTCGGGCAACCCGCACGTCATCCTCACCGACCGCGGCAACTCGTTCGGCTACACCGATCTGGTGGTCGATTTCCTGAACATTCCGGCCATGCAGAGCTTCGGCGTGCCGGTGGTGATGGACGTGACGCACTCCCTGCAGCAGCCCAACCAGAGCAGCGGCGTCACCGGCGGCAAGCCCGAAATGATCCAGACCATTGCCAGCGCCGCCATTGCCGCCGGCGCCGACGGCCTCTTCATCGAAACCCACCCGACGCCCGCCACCGCCAAATCGGACGGCGCCAATATGCTGCAGCTCGACCGCCTGGAAAAGCTGCTCGAACGCCTCACCCGCATCCGCGAAGCCGTACGGTAAGGCCGCGTTGCTGCAAGCAGCGGTTCACCCCGCAGTCATTGCGAGCGGAGCGCGGCAATCTTTCCTCTAGTAGCTCCGCCGACGCAATACGCACCAACTGAAAATGGTACCGCCCGAAACCAAGTAACTATGGTTTCGGGCGGTACCGTTTTCGGCTTCTGCCAGTTGGACCGTCGTGCCGCGAGAGGAAAGATTGCCGCGCTTCGCTCGCAATGACGGCCAATTTACCGTCGGCTTCGCTACACGCCCAGCCCGCGGCCCTCAATACGCAGCGTGAAATGCTGCTTGGGCGCATTCTTCCGGAAGAACACCAGCCCGACGAAGAACAGGTCCACGGTCGTCGTGACGGCCGGGTGGGCTTTGATGGCCTCCCAGGCCTGCTCCATCTCGGCCGACCAGTGAATGTCATCGAACACGAACACCGACTCTTCGGTGGCGTAGGGCAGGCACTGCTCCAGGTAGCGCAGCGTGGGCTCGTAGCGGTGGTTGCCGTCGAAAAAGGCGAAGTCCAGCGGCTGCGTTAGCTGGGCCAGGGCGTGCGGCAGCGTGTGGTCGAAGTTGCCTTCGATCAGCTCCACGTTCTGCAGGCCCAGCTTTCCGAAGGTTTCGCGGGCCACGGCGGCCGTTTCGGGGCAGCCTTCGAAGGTGAGAACCCGCGCCTGCGACGACGCCGCGGCCAGGTAAGCCGTGGTCAGGCCCAGCGAGGTGCCCAGCTCCAACACGGTGCGCGGCTGCTGGTGGTTCACCAGCCGAAAAAGCAGTTGGGCCAGCCGGGCGGGCTTGGCCGCGTGCCGGGCTACCTCGCGCACGGCCCGCTCGCGGCCGGCGCCGGTCTGGGAGCCCGCGCCGTAGTCGGTGATGCGCAGGCGGCGCTGATCGGCCAGCAGGGCGTCGCGGCGGGCCTCGATGTTATCGAAGGGGTAAAACGCGCCGGTATGGCAGATAACGTCGAGGTACAGCGAGAAAACAAACGGGGAATGCAGCCCGTGGGCATTCCCCGACCGGAGCCAGTAGCGGAAGTAGCGCAGTGCCTGCTGAAGCAAGGGAAGAGGAGGTGTTAAACGGCTGAATGGTTAAATGGCTGATTGTTCTGACGATGCCAGAACGACCAGCCATTTAACCATTCAGCCATTTGGCCATGTAGCCAGTTAATTCAGTCGGAACGGTACCACGAGGGTAAACTCGGGAATTTCGACCTCAAAGGTACGGCCGTCGGCCACGCGCTCCATCAGGTAGGTGCCGCGCATCTTGCCGATGCCGGTCTTCAGGTTGCAGCCCGACACGTACTGGTGCCCGTCGCCGGGCTCCAGGGTGGGCTGCTGGCCCACTACGCCCTCGCCCTCCACCTCGCGCACCACGCCGTTGGCGTCGTAGATGTGCCAGTGGCGGCGTAGCAGCTTCACGGTGTACTCGCTGTGGTTGCGAATGTCAATTTTATAGGCAAACACGAAGTGCTCCTGCTGGGGGCTGGAATACTCCGACAGGTAGTTGGTCGAGACGCTGACGGTGACGCCCTGGGTGGTCGTTGAGTTCATGGCGCGGGAATGACAACAGGTGTGAATGGAGCTAACAGCAGCCTTTCAGATTTGGTTTACGTACGCTCCTCGGCTACGTTTGGCCCGCCGAACCGCATTCCGTCACCCCAAGAGGCATGAGTGTAAAGATAGAAGAAAGCTGGCGCAAGGTGCTACAGCCCGAGTTTGAAAAGCCCTATTTTCAGGAGCTTATTGCGTTTGTCCGGCAGGAATACGCCACCCAGACGGTGTACCCGGCCGGCAACCAGATTTTCCACGCCTTCGACGCGGCGCCCTTCGACCGGGTACGCGTCGTCATCCTGGGCCAGGACCCCTACCACGGCCGCGGGCAGGCGCACGGCCTCGCGTTTTCGGTGCAGCACGGCGTGCGCACGCCCCCCTCACTCATCAACATCTTCAAGGAACTGGAGGACGACCTGGGCACCCCGCGCCCGCCCGACGGCAACCTGGACCGCTGGGCCGAGCAGGGCGTGCTGCTGCTCAACGCCACGCTCACCGTGCGCGCCGCCACTGCCGGCTCGCACCAGAAGCGGGGCTGGGAAGAGTTTACCGACGCCGTCATCCGCACCATTTCCGAGCAGAAGGAGCACGTGGTGTTCATCCTCTGGGGCGCCTACGCCCAGAAGAAAGCCGAGCTCATCGACCAGCGCAAGCACCTGGTGCTGAAAGCCGCTCACCCCTCGCCCTACGCCGCCGATAAAGGCTTCTTCGGCTCCCGCCCCTTCAGCAAGACCAATCAGTACCTGCAGGAGCACGGCAAGGCGCCGATTAATTGGTAGCCGGGCGGCTTTGAAGCTGCGCCGGCTCACCTTGCAGTCATTGCGAGCAACGCGAAGCAATCTTTCCTCTCGCGGCTCAAGCGGCCTAACACGCATCAGCCCGAAAAAGAAACCGCCCGAAACTGCAGAATCAGTTTCGGGCGGTGCCAATTGTAGCGGCGGTGCTACTGGAGGAAGGATTGCCGCGCTTCGCTCGCAATGACGGCCGGGTAAACCGGCTTGTATGCTAGTTGATGGTATTGAAGATGCGGTTCCAGCGGATTTTGCCGCTGGCGCCCCCGTTCGGGTCCACCGACATCCAGATGAGCACGGCCTTGCCCACCACGTGGTCCTCGGGCACGAAGCCCCAGTAGCGCGAGTCGAGCGAATTGTGGCGGTTGTCGCCCATCATGAAGTAGTAGTTCTGCTTGAAGGTGTAGCTGGTCAGCGGCTTGCCGTCCTGCAGAATCTGCCCGATGCCGAGCGTGATGTTGTCGTTGTGCTCGTAGCGCAGAATGATCTTCTCGTACATCGGAATGTTCTGCGCGGTCAGCTGCACCGTCTGGCCCTTCTTGGGCACCGGCAGCGGGCCGTAGTTGTCGCGGTTCCAGTTTACCAGCTGCGTCGGAGCCGAGTGCGGGTAGTCGGGGTTGTTCGGGAACACGTCGACTTCGGCCTTGCCGGCTTCGGCGGTTTCGCGCTCCAGGCCGCGCACGTAAGGCTGCTGCTTGAAGAAAGCGGCCGTGGTGGCCGTCATGTCCACCAGATAAGTGGGCGTCGGAAACATCGGGTTGGGCGTCGGAATGCCGTCGGCGTCGTTATAGCTCACCACGCCGTGCTCCCGGAAAGCCATTTTCAGCTCGTCGTCGGGCTGCGGAATGTCGAGGCGGTAGCTGGTCTGCGACTCAGCGGGCGTGGGCTGCACCTTGCCGTTGATGAACACCAGCTGGTTTTTGATTTCCAGCACGTCGCCGGCCACGGCCACGCAGCGCTTGATGTAGTTGGTGCGCAAATCGGCCGGGTGCTGGTCCTCGAAGGGCACGTTGAACACCACCACGTCGCCGCGCTTGATTTCGGAGAAGCCCGGCAGGCGGAAGGAGGGCAGCTGAATCAGGTCGGAGTAGCTTTTGATGCCCGTGCCCCACAGCGTCTGGTGCGTCAGGGGCACCTGCAGCGGCGTTTGCGGAGTGCGCGGGCCGTAGTGCAGCTTGCTCACAAACAGGTAGTCGCCCACCAGCAGGGAGTGCTCCATGGAGGGCGTCGGGATGGTGTAGGCCTCAAACGTAGCCCAGCGAATGAGCGTGGCGGCCACCACCGCGAAGAGGATGGCGTCGCCCCACTCGCGCCAGAAGCCTTTGGGTTTGGTCGGCTGCTCGGCCGGCTTTTTCTTCCAGAAAGTAACTGCCATCAGGGGTGAGGAGCTTGGAGTAACACGTGACAGGTGACACGTGACAAGTTTGGAGGTAATAAAAGCAGGCTGAAACAAAGGTATCAGCCGGGTACGGGGCAGCAAGAATAACGGGGCTTGACCACATTTCAGCGCAAGCGCCCGAAAATACGGCCCTTCCCCGCCACTCAACACGTGTCACCGGTTACGTGTCACGTGTTACTTTTTACAACCCCAGCAAATCCTTCATGCCGAACACGCCCTGCTTGCCGGGCAGCCACTCGGCGGCCAGCACCGCGCCGTGGGCGAAGCCTTCGCGCGAGAGGGCCTCGTGCTTCAGCTCCAGCACGTCGACGGGCGAGGAGTAGGTGACGATGTGCGTGCCCACCGTTTCGGCCAGGCGCTCCGAAATGATGGCCAGCTCGTCCGGGGCCTGGGCCGGGTCGTTGCGCCAGCGCTTCTTCTCGGGGTAGTGGCGCAGGATGCCTTCGGCCGTGGTCAGGGCCGTGCCGCTGGGCTGGTCCACCTTGTGCACGTGGTGAATTTCGCGCACCTGCACGTCGTAGCCGCCGAACTGGTGCATTTTGGCCGCGATGTACTCGTTGAAGTGGAAGAAGAGGTTCACGCCCACGCTGTAGTTGGAGGCGTAGAACAGCGCGCCGCCCTTCTCCTGGGCCAGGGCTTTGGCCTCGCCGAAGTGGTGCAGCCAGCCCGTGGAGCCGCACACCACCGGCAGCCCCTGGCGCAGGCAGGCCTGCACGTTGGCAAAGGCCGCGTCGGGGTGGGTGAATTCGATGGCCACGTCGGCGTTGTGCGGGCCAAACTGGTCCAGCTTCACGTCGGGGCGTGAGGGGTCGATGACGCCGGCAATCTGGTGCCCGCGGCTCAGGGCTAAGGCTTCAATGGCCCGGCCCATTTTGCCGTAGCCAATCAGGAGAATGTTCATGGTGTCAGAAGCGGCGCGGCACGACGGATTTCGCGGCCGTGCGCGGGGTAAAGGTAAAGGCCAGCCCGAACGACGGGCTGCCGGGCACCGGCAGGGCGTAGGGCTGCACGTTCAGCGAGAGGTTGTCGCTCACGTCGAAGTCGTGCAGGTGCGCGTCCACCAACGCGTCGAGAATCTGCGCGCCGTAGGCCAGGCCGATGTAGGCGAAGAACACGTCGCGCTGGGTGCGGTAGAAGCGCAGGGCGTTGAACTGGTTGGCGTTGCCCTGGGGCGTGTAGGGGTAGATGGCCGTATTACCGGAGTGGCTGCCGGTAGTCGGACCGGGGTCCACGGCGTTGGGGTCCTCGCCGGATGAGCGTTTCAGCCGGGCCCGGTAGCCGTCGCGAAACTCGATGTAGCGCGAAAAGTAGAATATCTCGCCGTAGACGGTGCCGCCCAGCGCCCCGTACACCAGCGGCAGCTTCCAGTACTTGTGGTTGTAGACCTGCCCGGCTCCGGGCAGCACGGCGGCCAGGATGGTGGCCTTCTGCGGGCGCGTCACGCGCCAGCCCAGCAGGCGCTGGTTGCGGCGCAACGAGTCGGCTACGGTGGGGCCGGCCTGCACCTGCACCGAGTCGGGCCCGGCCGTGACGGTTTGGGCCCGGGCCGCCGGGGCAGCCAGACAAAACAGCCCCACTGCCGGTAGCAATGGGGCCTTTCGAAGCCAACTAAAACTTGGGTTGCTCATAATTGCTCCCCACAACGGCGCTTACGCCGGTTGCAGTATGCTGATGATGCGGTGCATGTCTTCGGCCGAGTCGAAGCTGATGCGAATCTCGCCCCGGCCCTGCGGCGTGGGTTTCACTTGTACGCGCGAACCGAACCGGTCGGACAAATGCCGCTCGGCGCGCTTGATTTCGGCCACCGGCACCAGCGGCTGCTCCGCGGCCGGGGCGTTGGCGTCGTTCTTGGCCGCCGGGGCCGATACGCCCTGGCGCACCAGCTGCTCCACCCGCCGCACCGACATTTCCTCCGTCACGATGCGCCGGAACAGATTCAGCTGCGCCGCCGCGTCGTCGACGCTGAGCAGGGCGCGGGCGTGGCCCATCGAAATGACGCTGTCGCGCAGGCCGATCTGAATTTCGGGCGGCAGCTTAAGCAGGCGCAGGTAGTTGGTTACGGTCGAGCGGTTCTTGCCCACCCGGTCGCCCAGTTCTTCCTGCTTCAGGTTGCACTCGCTCACCAGGCGCTGGTAGCTGAGGGCAATTTCGATGGCGTTGAGGTTTTCGCGCTGAATGTTCTCAATCAGCGCCATTTCCAGCATCTGCTGGTCGTCGGCCTTGCGGATGTAGGCCGGAATGGCCTCCAGGCCCGCCAGGCGCGAGGCCTGCAGGCGCCGCTCCCCCGAAATCAGCTGGTAGGCCGCCGGGCCGATCTGGCGCACCGTCACGGGCTGGATGATGCCCTGCACCTTGATGCTCTCGGCCAGCTCCTGCAGCGCCTCCTGGTCGAAGTGCGTGCGGGGCTGGTAGGGGTTAGCCTCGATCTGCTCGGTCGGAATCAGCCCGACGGAATTGGCGGGGTGGGGCACCAGGCCCAGCCGCTCGCTCTTTTTCTCGTAGCTACCCTCGATGAGGGCATTCAACCCGCGGCCCAGGCCCCCCACGCGGCGCTTGGGCAGCGGCGTCGTCGGGGTGGGTTTCTCTTCGTGCTTCTCTGACATACTCACTCTGAGGGCCATCGGCCAATTACCAGCCGATGTAAAACCAAAAATAGCAGAAACCGCCGTGAAACCTTTGATTAATTTTGTGGAACGTTGGGGTGTGTGATTGTTAAATTGCTGATTGTTAGAATTTTGTTCGTGGAACATTTTCTCGTTTCGGCTTGATCAGCCCTGCTAACCGGCCGCGCAGCTGAAGCCCGGATAGCCTGACGACGTGTTACTTGTCGCCTGTCACTTGTTACCCGTTACAGCTGCTCGCGTACCAGCGTGAGCACCCGCTCCATTTCGCGGCGGATGACGCTGGTTTCGGCCAGGTGGTTGTTGTTCATGAAGCTCACGGCCAGCAAACGGCCCGAACGGGTGCGCAGGTAGCCGCAAAGGTTATGGTTGTTGGTGAGCGTGCCGGTCTTGCCCCAGAACCACAGCCCTTTCGGGTCGCGGTAGGCGCGCTTGAGGGTGCCCTGCCGGCCGCCAGCGGCCAGTAGGTCGAACAGCCGGGCCTCGGGCACCAGCTTGTGCAGCTCCAGCAGCAGAGCTACTTGGTTGCGCGGGGTGGTCAGGTTCTGGCGCGAGAGGCCCGAGCCGTCGACCCAGGCCACCGAATCGGGCAGGGGGCGCAGCCAGCCCTGCTGGCGCACGTGCTTCATCGTACGGGCAATGCTGAGCGTGTCGTGGCCGAGCTGGGCCGAGCAGAGCAGCAGGGTCTGCTCGGCCAGGAAATTGTCGCTGACGCGGATGCAGCGGCGCAGCAGCGAATCCACGTTCAGGCCGTAGTACGTCCTGGCCGTTTCGCCGGGGCGCAGGCGCCAGGGAGCGGGCTGCACCTCGCGCTTCAGAGTGTCGCGCAGCAAAGTCAGTAGCAGGGTGTGGTCGGTGCGGAAGGGTACCTCGTCGACCCAGGCGCGGGGCGTGGGAAACCAGGTGTAGCGGTTGGCTTCCAGCTCGCGGCGTACGTGGTCGGGGCTGGTGGCGCCGGTCGGGGCTTTCTGCGTGCTGGCCTTAAACCAGGCCGGGCGCACCGCCACCGCGCTCTGGCCGGGCCGGCGGTAGTAGAAGCGCACGGTGTGGCCGTAGATCGGGAAGGGGCCGCGCTCGGGCTGAAAGTAGTAGGGGTAGTCGTCCCAGCTCCAGCCGGGGCCCAGCTTGGCGTCGGCCATCGGGGTTTCGGTGTAGGCCACGGGGCCGGGCCAGCGGCGCAGCAGCTGGTAGGCGCGGGTGCTGGGCACGTCGCCGTGCAGGAAGGTGGGGTCGGCGGTGCCGCGGAACAGCAGGGTGTCGCCGCGCACGACGTAGCGCAGGGCCGGCACCGAATCGGGCAGAATGCGCAGCGCCGCGTAGAGCGTGAGCATTTTCTGGGTGCTGGCCGGGGTGAAGTACTTGTCGGCGTGCCAGGCGGCGAGGACTTCGCCGCTGGCCACGTCGGTGAGCTGCAGGCCGGCGTGGTGCTGGCGCAGAATGGGCGAGTTGTCCAGCTCGCGCAGCAGCCAGTCGGCCGGGGCGGCGGGCAGGGCGGGCGGAGCGGTGGGAGGCGTAATCTGGGCCGGGGCCACGGCGGCAAAACCGGTCCAGGCGGCAAGGAACAGAAGCAGGCGGCGCATGGGGCGCCTAAGCTACGGCGAATGACGTAGGAATGGGCCGCCCCGCGCGAGCCGGCCCATTCCCGTTTTGGTCAGTGCAGGTGGGGGAGCGGGATTAGCGCAGCAGCTCGTTGCGGCGCATGGCGCGGGTGTAGCTCGACTCCTTGGCTTTGCGGCGGGAAAACAGCGGGGCCCGGGCCTTGGCGGCCTTCTTGACTTTGGGCTTGCTGGTTTCCGTCGTGGTTTTGTCCGGGTCGTCGGGCAGGGGAGCGGCAAAGGTTTGCACGGAAGCCGTGGCCAGCAGTAGCAGTAACAGCGTAGCGAGTTTCATAGGGTAGGGTTGGAGTGGTGAGAAAACAGGTTTGGTGACAGCGAAGACACCGGTTGCTCAGCCCATCGAAAAACTTACCAAGAGTCAGTCCGGTAAGGGCAAAAAGGACTATTGCAGCGGCTCTGGCGAAGCATAAGCTGGTGTAGCCAGTGCCAGCGGGCTGTGGTATACGGGCTTTTGATTGGGTTGATGTATTTATAAAGTAAATAAATTCTTTTAATAAGTATACGATATGCGCGACGCAAGGCGCTTCCCAGCTAAAACTGCCGCAAGCAGCTGTAGCTCATACCTTATCCAGCGGAACGAAGAACAATGCAGGCCGGGCTCCTGGTATGGCCCCTTGCTCTACTCACCAGGTTAAGGTGACGGCCAGGCCCTGACGCAGGGTGTTGTGCACCTCCGCTACCTGGTCGGTATGCCGGAGCAGCGCCTCGATGTCGGCGGCCGGCGCACCCGCTTCCACGTGGGCGCGGTATTGAAAATGGCGGCCGGCTTCTCCTGCGGCCCCGAACTCGCCGGTGCATTCCACCCGCACGGCAGTCAGCGCGAGGCCCCGCTTGGCTGCTTCGCGGTACAGGTCGTTGCAGAAGCAAGTCGCCAGGGCCAGCAGCAGCAGCTCGCCGCCGTTGATAGCTGCTCCTTGTCCGTTCGGCTTAGCGGGCAGCAGCAGGGTCTTGGCCGCGTCGTTGGTTTGCACAGCGGCGTGCAGCTGCTCGGCGCTACTGCTGATGTGGGCAGAAAGGTGCATGGCGGGTAAGGGCAGGGTTGAAAATCAACGACGGGCACCGCGGCAATGAAGAACTGGCATGACCCGGGCACGGGGCGCCGGCGGGGCGAAGGGTGGGGCCCGAAGCAGCCGGTTGCCCGGGCTACCTGACGGCCGTGGCCTCGATTTCGACCAGCAGCTCGGGAAAGACGAGCCGGTTTACGCCGAGCAGGTTGATAACAGGCTTGGGATGGACGTTGACCAGTTTGGCTTCGAGCAGGCCGTAGTGCTGAAACAGCCGGTCGAAATCAACGGTGTAAACCGTCAGACGAACCACGTGCGGCCAGTCGTAGCGGCCTTGGTGCAGGACGGTTTCCAGGTTGGCAAGCGCCAGGCGTAGCTGGGCCGCCATATCGTCTGGGTGCAGCGGCTGGCCTTCGGCACTGATGGCGGCCTGTCCGGCGCAGTACAGCGTCTGCGTGCCGCCGCTTACTTCCACGGCCTGGGAAAAGTTGAAATTATCCTGCCAGCGCCACGGATTTAGGGCTTGCTTCTCCATACATCTTGGGGGAGTGTTGTCGGTGAACGGGGCAACGGCCAGGGCCCAGCGGCACTGCCCGCCGATGCAAGTAAACGACGGCGCCGCAACGGCAATTCGCAAGGGCAACCGGGCACGGCACCGGGGCCAGAAAACGGACCGGCTAGGCTATCCGGCGCGCCTAGGGCTTGAGGACGAAAGCCCGCAGCTCCGCCATTTTCCCGTCGCGAAACCGCCAGACGTCGCAGTACGCGTGCTCGACGGCGGCTCCGCTGTCGTCGGGGAGCGTGATAGTGCCCACCGCCGTCACAAAATCGGCCTCGGCAATCAGTTGCTCCACCCGAAACTGCGGCGGCTGCTGATACGCCGTGGCCATCCACGCGCGCACCGCCGGCTTGCCGCGCAGCGTCTGCTCGCCCACGAAGACCCATTCGGTATCCTCGGTGCAGTGGGCCAGAAAGCCTTCGTAGTCGCCGGCGCTGATGGCGGCGTTGGCTCGGGTCAGAATCGTTTTGTTGGTGTCGGGCATGGCAGAAAGGAAGTAGAAAGGTGGCCAGCAACGGCTGGGCCTCGGCGCAAGGCTAGTTGATAATTTCCCCCTTGTTGTTGGCCAGCAGTACGCGCCAGTGCTGAATCTGCTCCGGCGTCTGCCGCTCCCATTCCGTGACTTCGCCCACGATGCGCAGCGGCGCCGCGCTGCGGTAGGAGCGGGTGGGGTTGCCCGGGAATTTCTTGTCCGTCACGTTCGGGTCGTTTTCAAAGCTGCCCGTCGGCTCCACGAGGTACACCCGCTCCGGCCCGTTGCCCTGGGCCAGGGCCGCCGCCAGGCCCGCCCCGTTGGGCAGGGCCGTGAAATAGATGTGGTTCATGACGATTTCGGGCTTGTAGTTCGAGTTGAACCCGGCCATCAGCAAGTCGCCAATCCGCAGATCGGCGCGGGTGCCGTGGTAAAAGGGGCCTTCGTCCAACACGTGTTGGTCCGTGGGGGGAATGATGTCGCTTGCCATCTTCCAGTGCTGTGTGGTAAGTAATGAGTTATGCTGCGCTGAACGCTCGCTGGTCAGGGGGGCGGGGCGCAGGTCAGGCTACCGGAACTTCTTCCAGAGCTTGGGCAGCATCTTCGGCAGGTCTTCCTCTTCCCAGTCGGCTCCTGTGGTCGGCGGAGCCATGAAGTCATAGTCCAGGCCCTGGCTCAGGGCGACGCCCCGCGGAAACGTATCGTCTTCTGCCTTGCCGGTCTGCAGCTCGTAGGCCTTGGTGGCCACGTACAGCAGGCTCTCAAAATCACATTCGTAGGCGCCAGGTACTACTGTTGCCAACGAGTCGGGGTGTTGCAAGGCGGCCGTGAATACCGCCTGGCCCTGGCCAATCAGCCAGCAGCGGAAGTAGAGGTAAGGGTCGTCCGAGACGTAGCCGTCGATAATCTTCTGCGCCCCCATGATGCCGTAGTCGTCCGCCTCGATGATGAACTGGCGTAGCGTCAGCTCGAAGCCGATGATTTCTTCCGGCGTGCGGCCCGCAAGGGCATTCACCAGGAGTTGCTCCTGGGCGTCGTGGTCGGCCGCCGCAGCGGCTTGGTCGATAAGCTGCCAGAAGGCGGCAGCGGGCATGGGGGGCATGTAGTCGGGTTCAGTGGTCAGGGAAGGGGCGGCCTGGGTAGCGGCTGCCACGAAGGTAGCGCGTGCCGCCGCCTGGGCGCCCACGCGGGCGAAGTCGGGGCAAGCCGGCGACCGGACCTTAGCGCGGAATGAGCACCGGGGGCCCCAGGTAGCGGGGCTGCCGCGCCACCAGGTAATCCACGAACAGCTTCACGCGGGCCAGCCGCTCCCGCGCCTGCACCCGCAGGCCGAAGCGTTGGCCCACGTCGCGGGCATTGAAGCCGACGGCCGTGATGCCCTCCCGCGCCGCCAGGTACAGGGCCCGCTCGTTGTGGAAGGGCTGGGAAATAATGGTCACCGAGTCCTGCCCAAACACCTTCTTGAGCCGCACCACCGAATCGAAGGTGCGGAAGCCGGCGTAATCGAGGTAGATGCGCGGCGAGTCGATACCGGCCGCCACCAGGTCGCGCTTCATCATCACCGGCTCGTTGTAGCCCCGGCGGCCGTTGTCGCCGCTCACCACCAGGTACTTCACCTTGCCGGCGCGCAGCAGGGCCAGCGCCGCCTCGATGCGGAACTGGTAATACGGGTTGAGCCCGCCGCTGGGCAGGTACTTGCCGGTGCCCAGCAGCAGGCCCACCCGGTGGTAGGGCGTGGCTTCGGGCCGGGTGTAGAGTCGGCCCCGGGCCTCCTGGTCCACCGCGCGGTTGCAGTAGTACAGGGTGAAGGCCGCCAGGGCGCAGCCGGCCAGGGCCGTGAGTAGGTAACGGGTGTTGCGGCGCATAAAACGGCTAAGGGTAGAGGTGCAGGTAAGGTCCATTCCGGCTTCGCCTCCCGGGGCGGTTTCGGAAAATGCTGGCCAGCCCGGGGCGCCCCGCGGCCCGGGGCGGCGCGCTGGTCGGGCCGCCCCGGGCCGGCCAGCCGAACATTCTTCCGCGCCAAAGGTATAGGCTGGATTGTACAACTGGAACCTGAGTAGGGAGCTGGCAGGTCTCGCCCCGCCAGACGTCTCGCAGGGCTGATGCGGGCGCAAAAAAGCCCCCGGCCGCTGGAGGCCGGGGGCTTGAAGCAATAGGTGTAATTGTAGCGAGTGGGGGAGAGAAGCTAGGCGGGCAGCGCGTCGTGGCGGGCCTGCACGTCGGCAATGGCCTGGGTGAGCAGCGCTACCTGCGCGTCGACCTGGTCGGAGTCGACGTCGGCCAGAAACTCGTCGACGCCGCCGGTGCTGGTCGGGCGCAGATCCAGCAAGTCTTTCTGGTAGTTGGCCGTTACCAGCTCCCGCTGGTAGCGCAACCGGTCCTTTTCCGACAGGTCAGTTTGGGCCAGCTGATCGGTCAGCTGGGCTATCCGCGCCGTGGCTTTGCTCAGCCGGCTAGCGGCGGAAGCATCGGCCCGGCCCTCGCGACGGTCCTGGAAGGCCAGGTTGTTGTCGCGGTTCTGGTAGCCGTCCAGCTCGGCCTCCAGCTTCTCTTTGGCGTCCAGGCACTGCGCCCGGGTTTTTAGTTTGTTCACATCGTATGCCATGACGACAAAACGGGGATAAATGGTGGAAAAAACGACTGCCTAAACGTATTGATTGTTGGCATTATTTCAAATAACCGTCGTTTGAACCGGGTGATTTATGTTGAATTGCCTTATACGGCGTGAATTGTTTTAAAAGGGCAGCGCGGCCCCACCCGGCAGCAAGGCTCGCAGCGCCGCGGCTTCGGTTTCCAGGGCTTCCGCTTGCAGCCGCCACAGGTGGTACTGGGCACTTAGGTCGGGCGGCAGAGCCGTGGGGCGCAGGTCCAGCCAGCGGTGACGGTACCAGTTGTGCCAAGCCGCCCGGTCCATCAGCGGGTCGGGTTTGGCAGCGGGGCCGGGGTCGGGCGGCAGCGCGGCCCGAATGGCCGGCAGCGCTTCGGCCCAGCGGGCCGCCACGGCCGCCTGGGCTTCCAGCGGCCGCAGCTGCCGGCGCAGCCGCCGGGCGTGGTGCTGGCAGTAGTCGAGCCGGGCGGCCAGCGGCCCGGCCTCGGGCGGGGCCAAAGCCAGCGGGGGAGGGGGGGCGGCAGCGGGCAGGGGCGCATCCGGCGGTGGCAGCTGCCGAATCAGCGGGGCCAGGGCTTCGGCGGCGGCGGGGCTGAGGCCCCGCCGGCCGGATTCAAGTTGGCTGGCATTGGCTTGGGTCACGCCTAGCCATACCGCCATATGCTGCTGGCTGATGCCAAAATGGTCGCGCACGGCGGTAACGGCGGAGTCAGATGCGGAAGGGGGCATGGTGTTATAAACTTTCGGTGGCGAGGCAAAATATATAACACCTGCTGTTATATATTTTGCCTCGCCACCGAAAGTTTATAACAAGCCCTACACCAACTCAGGAAAGCTTACAGCAAGCTGGATTTGGTCAACAACTGCTGTAACTCCTGATTATCGGCCCAGCCTTCACACTCGCGCATGGCAATCAGCAGATACCGCTCCGCTTCGTTCAGTGACTTCGCTTCTCCGTTAACTGTCGCCCCCGGCCAAGGGGCCCGCTCCGGCGGTAGCCGGTATTCGAAGAGGTACTGCCCCGGCATAGCCGACGCTGCCACGATGATGTACCAGGGCGACTTCCAATCATCTTCCGCCTGAATTACCAGCCGCGCCAGCGACGTTAGCCCCCAAAGCTGCGTTTTGCCGAACGTGCGGTTAATCATCGCTACAAAGGCCAGCATGTCCCGGCCACCGGCTACGTAGTCGGCTGCGTAGGTAGAACCTTTATTGGCCGCGAAATCCTCGTAAAATTCCTCCAGCGTTTTGCTGCGCTGGTCGGAGTTGCGGGTGATGGGCATAGGAAAGTCGGATGTATGGTTATTTGATGATTTTTCATTTATGATTTGCTTGGCACTAACGAGTTCAACGCCGCGTAAATCATGCCCGTTAAAAGCTTTGTCTACCTATAACTATAGGATTGTCTAGAAAAACAATTATAGCAAAGAGGTCGATTCATACTGGTATCAGCTTCTTTGCCGCATTGGTGACATACAGCTTCGAGGTAGTCTTCATTGCCATATTGTGCCCAAATTCCATAACAAGATGGACAATAGGGGCAATCAGGTGAGTATGGGATATTTTTTTCGCAACGAATGCAAAGTCCCTTGACAGAGTTTGCTGTAAATGTGGTTGCTTTTTTGGCTGATACAGGTTGTTTGAGTTTAGCAAGGGTCGATAGTTCTACTTTATCAGCAGCATCCCAAATTTCGAGAGTTTCTTTTGCTGCTGCATTGTAAATGTCTTTGTCAGTTGATCGATTGATAAGAATGCCCATCTCACGATTAGTACGCTCCGAGTATTCATACATATTCATAGATGTAATAATCATGCTGTGTTCATTGAAATAGCATTTTGCATGTAGATTAACGAAAAAATGAAGGTCAATAGGGTTTAACATACGCAGTAATTCGTATTGTTCTTCTTTAAGCTCATTTTTTCCATATATAATAGTGACTTTTATTCCTCGATTGATAGCGGCTTTCAAACGCTCGAATAGCGTTTTTGAGACTTGTAGATACGGGGAAACTAACCATATATGGGTTTTGGCGCCCTTGATAATATTTTCAAGTTCATGAGAAACGCCAGCGGTAGTTAAAAAGGTAGCCATGTACTAAGCTGAAAAAATGAGCAACGCCGAATAGGCAGTATCTACAAAAGTCTGCATACCACTACAACTAAGCAAGTCAATCCAGCCGCCCCCACCAAAACCCGCCCCCACCTGCCGCCCCGCCCAACTCTTTCCCTACCTTTGTTTCCCGTTATGCCAGACCGAACCATCACCCCCCCGGCTGCAACGGCCAAGTTCATTTTCGTAACGGGCGGAGTTACCTCCTCCCTGGGCAAAGGCATCGTTTCGGCGTCCCTTGCCAAGCTGCTGCAAGCCCGCGGCTTCCGGGTCACCATCCAGAAGTTCGACCCCTACATCAACATCGACCCGGGCACCCTGAACCCCTACGAACACGGGGAGTGCTACGTGACCGACGACGGGGCCGAAACCGACCTGGACCTGGGCCACTACGAGCGGTTCCTGAACGTGCCCACCTCGCAGGCCAACAACGTCACCACCGGCCGCATCTACGACGCGGTCATCCGCAAGGAGCGCGAGGGTGCCTACCTCGGCAAGACCGTGCAGGTCGTGCCCCACATCACCGACGAGATTAAGCGGCGGATGCTGCTGCTGGGCCAGAAAGGCGAGTTCGACGTAGTCATCACCGAAATCGGCGGCTGCATCGGCGACATCGAGTCGCTGCCCTTCGTGGAAGCCGTGCGCCAGCTGCGCTGGGAGCTGCCCCCGAACGACTCGCTGGTGATTCACCTCACCCTGCTGCCCTACCTGGCCGCCGCCAAGGAGCTGAAAACCAAGCCCACCCAGCACTCCGTCCGCGACCTGCGCGAAGCCGGCCTGCAGCCCGATATCCTGGTCTGCCGCTCCGAGCACCCCATCCCGGCCGAGATGCGCAAGAAGATTGCCCTGTTCTGCAACGTGCAGGTCAATAGCGTCATCGAGTCGCTCGACGCCGACAGCATCTACTCCGTGCCCCTGCTCATGCGCAAGGAGAAGCTGGATGAGCGCGTCATCAAGAAGATGAAGCTGGTCGGCGGCGCCCACGACCCCGACCTCGACGCCTGGAAAGACTTCCTGGGCCGCCTCAAGAATCCCACCGAGGAAATCACCGTGGCCCTGGTCGGCAAGTACGTGGAGCTGCCCGACGCCTACAAGTCCATCCTGGAAGCCTTCGTGCACGCCGGCGCCCAGAACGAGTGCAAGGTGACGGTCCGCATGATCCAGTCGGAGCACATCACCCCCGAAACCGTCGCCCAGCAGCTCCACGGCGCCGACGGGGTACTGGTAGCCCCTGGCTTCGGCGAGCGGGGCTTCGAGGGCAAGCTGGCCGCCATCCGCTACGTGCGCGAGTCGGGCATTCCGTTCTTCGGCATCTGCCTGGGCATGCAGTGCGCGGTGGTCGAATTCGCCCGCAATGTGCTGGGCTGGCAGGGCGCCAACTCCACCGAGATGGACGCGCAAACGCCCTACCCCGTCATCGGGCTGATGGAGGACCAGAAGAACATCACCCAGAAGGGCGGCACCATGCGCCTGGGCTCCTACGTGTGCGAGCTGCGCAAGGGCTCCAAGGCCGCCAAGGCCTACGCCACCAACCGCATCGAGGAGCGCCACCGCCACCGCTACGAGTTCAACAGCGAGTTTCAGCAGCAGTTTGAAGCCGCCGGCATGTTGGCCTCGGGCATCAACCCCGACACCGGCCTGGTGGAAATGGTGGAGCTGCGCGACCATCCGTGGTTCGTGGCCGGGCAGTTTCACCCCGAGCTGAAGAGCACCGTGCAGGCCCCGCACCCGCTGTTCGTGCGCTTTATCCGCGCCGCCATCCAGCACCGCAAGCAGCAGGTGGCCGTGGCGTAAGGGCTGGCAGAACGATAAACCCAGAACGTCATTCCGAGCTTGTCGAGGAATCTCGCGTGCTGACTTCCACGAGTAATCTTCTCGTTCAACGAGAGTTTTACTACCTGATGTCAGCACGCGAGATTCCTCGACAAGCTCGGAATGACGTTCTGTTTTGTCCGAAGCATATCCTTCGGCAAGTCCCGCCCCGGCCAATTTGGCACACCGTCCGGCCCGCGCCCGGTTGTTGCAGACGGCGCCGCGCTGCGCAGTTCTAGGCGGGGCTGGTCACTTCGCTGATTACCACGTACTTTTGCGGCTCCATTCGTTGGCGCCGGACTGCTTAGGCGGCGCTAACTGCTTTTTACCCAATACCTAATCCATTCATGGATAAGAACCAGGCCACGGGCCTCATGCTTATTTCGGCCCTGCTGCTGGCGTACCTGTTCTTCTTCAAGCCCAAGGCCGAAGAACAAGCCAAGCAAGCCGAGAAACCGGCCGCCGCGGCTGCCGCCAAACCCGCCGCGGCTCCCGCCCCGCTCGACTCGGCCGCCACGGTGCGCCTGCTCGGTGCCTTCGCCGCCGCCGGCCAGGGCCAGGAGCAAAGCGTGGAGCTGCGCAACAGCAAGGTGAGCGTGGCCCTGAGCACCCGCGGCGGCCGCCCGCAGGTGGTGCTGCTCGAAGGCGAAAAGACCTTCACCGGCCAGCCGCTGTACCTGCTCGACAAGCAGAGCGCCGACATCGACGTGCAGGTGCCGACCTCGGAAGGGCGCCGCGTGAAGCTCAGCAGCCTGTACTTCCGCCCCTCGGCCGTGACGCCGGTGACGGAAAACGGCAAGAAGGGCCAGCGCGTGCAGCTGACGGCCGAGCTGGCCCCCGGCCAGCAGATCCAGCAGACCTACACCCTGTTCGACGACTCCTACCAGCTGGGCTACAACCTGAAGTTCCAGAACCTGAGCGGGCTGGTGACGGCCGAGCCGCTGACCTACACCTGGCTGGACCACGTGCGCCAGACCGAGCAGAGCGCCAAGCAGAACCGCAACCACTCGACCATCAACTACTACCTCGCGGAGGACGACCTGGGTAGCATTGCCGAGGCCAGCGAGAAGCCCGAGGAGCAGACGGCCCCCGGCGCGGTGAAGTGGATCGGCCACAAGCACGACTTCTTCACCGCCGGCCTGATTGCCGACAAGCCCTTCCCCAGCGGCAAGTTCAACACCAACGTCAAGGAAGGCGACTCGACCTACCTGAAGACCATGCAGAGCACCCTGCAGATTCCGGCCGCCGATGTGCAGTCGGACGCGGGGGCGGGCTTTCAGTACTACTTCGGCCCGAACTCCTTCCGGGTGCTGAAGGACGTGGCGCCGCACTTCGAGCGCAACGTGTACCTGGGCTGGGGCGTGTTCCGCTACGTGAACCGCTTCCTGGTCATTCCGGTATTCACCTTCCTGGAGCAGTACATCAGCTCCTACGGCCTGATCATCGTGCTGCTGGTGGTGTTCCTGAAGACGCTGCTGTGGCCGCTGGTGTACAAGTCCTACCTCTCGCAGGCCAAGATGCGGGTGCTCAAGCCCGAAATCGACGAGATTAAGGAGAAGTATGGCGACGACCAGATGAAGGTGCAGCAGGAGACGATGAAGCTCTACCAGAGCACCGGCTCCAGCCCGCTGGCTGGCTGCCTGCCCATGCTGGCCACGCTGCCCATCCTCTTCGCCCTGTTCCAGTTCTTCCCCAACGCCATCGAGCTGCGCGGGGAGTCTTTCCTCTGGGCCAAGGACCTGAGCACCTACGACGCGCCCATCATCCTGCCCTTCACCCTGCCCTTCCTCGGCAACCACATCAGCCTGTTCACGGTGATGATGACCATCAGCACCCTGCTGATGACCTGGCAGAGCAACCAGATGAACCCGGCCGCCATGCAGGGCCCGATGAAGATGTACAGCTACCTGATGCCGCTGATTTTCTTCTTCGTGCTCAACGACTTCCCGGCCGGCCTGACCTGGTACTACTTCGTTTCGAACGTGGTGACCTTCGCCCAGCAAGCCATTACTCGCAACTTCGTGGACGAGAAGAAGCTGCACGCCCAGCTGCAGGCCAATAAGGAGAAGAACAAGGACAAGAAGCCCGCCGGCTTCCAGGCCCGCCTGGCCGAGGCCATGAAGGCCGCCCAGGAGCGCGAAACCGAAGGCCGTAAGGGCGGGGCCCAGGCCAATAAAAAATAATCACTCATAATCAGTGATTTAAAAGCCCTTCTGCACCGCGCAGAGGGGCTTTTTTGTCTTCGAATATTAGCAACTTGCGGTGTTGGTCCGCTTTTTGGAAAAGCCCGGCAACTCCCTTCTCTCTTTACCGCTATGCGCACAAACTTACTTTCCCTGGCCATCGGTGCTTTGCTGGCCAGCTCGCTGTCGGCCTGCTCCGTGAACTATTACGTGGGCGGCAGCCGCTACCAGCAGACCCCGGCCCCCCAGCCCGGCTACGACTACGATTACCCGACCCCGACTCCCGGCCCGGTAGTGGTGGTGCCCGGACCGGCTGCGCAGCCGCCCATCCGGACCGCGCCGCCCATCCGTACGTCGCCGCCCGTGCGCACGCCCCCGGTGCGCACCACGCCGGGCCATAGCGGCGGCTCGGGTCACACGAGTGGTCCGGGCAGCACTGCCGGCTCGGGGCACACGCCCGGCTCGGGCAGCACCGCGGGCCCGGGTCAGCCCAACTCCGGCGGGGGCGTACTGCTGCCCACCGCGCCACCCAAGCCCATGCCGGGCTCGACGCCGCCCGCCACCAGCGGGCCCACGCGGCAGCCGGTACGCCAGCCGGAGCTGCTGCCCACGGCGCCGCCCAAGCCCGCGCCCGGCCCGGCTACCACCGCCACGCCAGCGCAGCAGCCCGTGAGGGAGCCGGATTTGCTGCCCACCGCGCCGCCCAAACCCATGCCGCAGCAGCCCCCCGTCTCGGGCCCCACGCGCCAGCCGGTGAGAGAGCCCGACCTGTTGCCCACCGCCCCGCCCAAACCCGCGCCGGGCAGCAGCACGAGCCAGGCACCCCAAACGGCGGAGCCCACGAAGGAACCCGACCTGCTGCCGACCGCTCCGCCTAAGCCGGCCCCGGCTAGCACGGTTGGGCAGTCGAATCAAAGCGCGGAACCGGTGAAGGAGCCCGACCTGCTGCCCACCGCCCCGCCCAAGCCGGCGCCCGAGCAGCCGCAGAGCAACTCGCCGGAACCTGCGCCCACCCGGCCCCGCCGCGGAAGCGTGGAAGGCGGAGACGAGAAGACGCCCTTAGGATTCAACCAAGCAGCGCCGGCCCAAGTGGCCGGCGCTGCTGTTATCGTGCTGCGCAAAACGCCCTGCTTCGGCTTCTGCCCGCACTTCGAGGCCAGCATCTACGCCGACGGGCGGGTGCATTACGTGGGCTACCGCAACGTGGCCAAGGAGGGCACCTACGAGCTGCAGCTTTCCCCCGAGGCCGTGCGCGAAATCATGCGCCGGGCCGACGAAATCGGCTTCAGCAGCTTGCAGGATCAGTACCTGAGCGGCGCCACCGACATGCCCTCCACCTACCTGACCTACAACCGCCCCGGCCAGCCCGGCAAGACGGTGCAGGTGGAAGAAGGCGCCCCCGCCGAGCTGACCGGCCTGCTGAACTACGTCAGCACCCTGGTCGACAGCGTGAGCGGCGGTGCCAAGACCGACCGGTAGGTAGGTAGCTTGCACTCAGCCCCAAAAACGACGACGGCCCGGCTATGCAGCCGGGCCGTCGTCGTTTCTGACTGGGTTAGAGGTCAATCTTTCCAGACCCGCTCCAGCACCAGCTGGTTCATGGGGTTGGGCGTGAGGCCGTGCACGTTGTTCTGCGTGAGGCGCACCACCTGGTCGTAGTAGAGCGGAATGACGGGCACGTCGCGCACCACGAGGCGGTCCATGGCCTGGTAGAGGGCCCAGCGGCGGTGGTCGTCGCGCTCCAGCTTGGCCTGCTCGTACAGTTTGTCGTACTCGGCGTTTTTGTAGTGGGTCTTGTTCGGGCCGGCGGGACTGAAGTTGGGGCTGTAGAACAAAGCCAGGTAGTTTTCCGCGTCGGGGTAGTCGCCCAGCCAGCTTTTGGTGAAGAAGGCCACCCGGCCGTTGTCGACCACCTCCTGCTGGGCGGCGGCTTGGTTCACGTCGATGCTGACCTGGATACCCACTTCGGCCCATTTCTTCTGCAGGTACTCGCACACTTCCTTGCGCTCGGCCACGGTGGTCAGGGTGATGCTCAGCGGCTTACTGGGGCCGTAACCGGCTTCGCGCAGCAGCTGCCGGGCCTTGGCGGGCTGGTAGCTGTAGCCGGGCACCTCTTTTTCGTTGTAGGAGGGCAGGGACGACGGCACGAAGCCCGAGGCGCCGGGTACGCCCACGTTGTTGAGGAAATAAGCCAGCAGTTCCGGCTTGTTGAGGGCGTAGTTGAGGGCCTGGCGTACGCGCCGGTCGCGCAGGGCGGGCTGGTCGGCGGCGCCGCGCAGGTTGGTCGGGTCGAGCTGGATGCCGAGGTACTCCGTGTTCAGGTAGGGCACCTTCTCGAAGCGAAACTTGCCGGCAAAATCCTCCCGCACCTGCCCGTTGGGGTACAGGATAAGGTCGCGGGAGCCGGCCCGGATACCGCTCAGAAAGTCCAGCTTGCCCTGCTGAAAGGTCAGAAACTCGGATTTGCGGTCGGCAATAAAGCTGATCTGCACCGCATCGAGGTAGGGCAGGGGCTTGCCCTTCGCGTCGCGGCGCCAGTAGTTGGGGTTGCGGTGGTACACGATGGCCGAGCCCTCGTCCCAGCGCTTGAAGACGAACGGCCCGGTGCCCACCGGGTGCTCCCGGAAGTCCTTGCCGTAGCGCTGCACGGCCTCCTGCGGCACCACGTAGGCGTAGGGCATCGTGAGGATGCCCAGGAAGGGAATAAACGGCTCCTTGAGGTGGATGCGCACCGTGGAGTCGTTCGGGGCCACGAAGGCGGTATCGGACGGCTCCCCGTCGGGGGTTTCCAGAATCTTGCCCCGGAAAATCCAGCCGCCGGGACTGGCCGTGGGCTTGTCGAGGATGCGGCGGAAGGAGTAGACCACGTCCCGGGCCTTCACCTCCCGGCCCTTGCCGCCGGGAAATACCTCCGAGTCGTGGAAATGCACACCGGGCCGCAGCACGAAGGTGTAGGTCTTGCCGTCGGGGCTGATCTGGTAGCGCCGGGCCAGGGCGGGAGCGGGGCGCAGCGAGTCGTCGAGGTCGACCAGGCCGTTGTAGAGCTGGGTGACGGCCCAGATATTGGCCTGGTTGCGCGAAAAAGCCGGGTCGAGCGAGGTCAGGGCCTCGGGTTGGTTGTAGCGGAACACCCGGCGCGCGTCGGCCGGCTTATCGGCTGAGTTACAGCTGGCTAAAAAACTTAGGCTCAGCAGGCCCAGGCCGGCGGCGCCGAGCCGGGCGGCGCGGGCAGCGGGCCGGAAAAGCCGGTGAAAAATCGGCCCTGCCGGGGCCGTAGCCGCCGAAATGCCTGATTCTGAGGGACCCTGAAAACGGCCCGCGAAGGCCAAAAAGCGGGGCATGCGAACGGGAAAGAGGTGTATATTTGTAGCAAAGTACGCCGAAAACCGCGGGCTGCCGCGGCCGTACTACGCAGCTAAACTCCCCGCATGGAACTCACCTACTACGGCCACGCTAGTTTCGGCCTGCAAGTTGCCGGCTCGCGCCTGCTGTTCGACCCTTTCATCAGCCCCAACCCGCTGGCCAAGGACATCAAAGTCGACGAAATCGAGGCCGACTACATCCTGCTCTCCCACGGGCACGGTGACCACGTGGCCGACGTCGAAGCCATTGGGCAGCGCACCGGCGCCGAGCTGGTGGCCATTGCCGAAGTGGCGGGCTGGTTTGGGCAGAAAGGCCTGAAAGCCACGTACCAGATGAACATCGGCGGGCGGGTACAGCTGCCCTTCGGCTCGGTGAAGATGGTGGCGGCCCTGCACAGCTCCTCCATGCCCGACGGCTCCTACGGCGGGCTGGCGGCTGGTTTCGTGCTCGAAACGGCGGAGGGCAACCTGTACTTCGCCGGCGACACTGCTCTGACCTACGACCTCAAGCTCCTCGGCGAGCAGCATAAGCTCGACGTGGCCCTGCTGCCCATCGGCGACAACTACACGATGGGCATCGACGACGCGCTGACGGCGGCCAAGTGGGTGGGCGTCACGAAAGTCATCGGCATGCACTTCGATACCTTCCCGGTCATCAAAATCGACCACGCGGAGGCGCTGCGCAAGGCCGAGGCGGCCGGCATCGAACTGATTCTGCCGACCATCGGGCAGAAGATTAATTTGTAAGTTTGGAATGGTTAAATGGCCCGATGGTCAAATGGCTGCCCGTTCAACATCCCGCTGAAACGAACAACCATTTAGCCATTTAACAATTTGACCATTCAATAAGAAAGACCTTTCCATGGGTAAAATCATTGCGGTAGCTAACCAGAAAGGCGGCGTGGGTAAGACCACCTCGTCCATCAACCTCGCGGCCTCCCTGGCGGCGCTGGAGTACCGCACCCTGCTGGTGGATGCCGACCCGCAGGCCAACGCTACCTCCGGCGTGGGCTTCGACCCCAAGGACATTCAGCACAGCATCTACGAGTGCATGGTCGACGGCATCAACGCCCAAGACATCATCCTGCCGACCAACATCCTGCCCCACCTCGATTTGATGCCCTCTCACATCGACCTCGTCGGGGCCGAAGTGGAGATGATCAACCTGCCGAACCGCGAGGAGAAGATGAAAGTGGCGCTGGAGCCCATTGTGGACCAGTACGACTTCATCATCATCGACTGCTCGCCCTCGCTGGGCCTCATCACGGTGAATGCGCTGACGGCCGCCAACTCGGTCATCATCCCGGTGCAGTGCGAGTACTTCGCCCTCGAAGGCCTGGGCAAGCTGCTGAACACCATCAAGATCATTCAGAGCCGCCTGAACCCGCAGCTGGAAATCGAGGGCATCCTGCTCACGATGTACGACGTGCGCTTGCGCCTCTCCAACCAGGTGGTGGAGGAAGTGAAGCTACACTTCCAGCAACTGGTGTTCGACACCATCATTCCGCGCAACGTGAAGCTGTCGGAGTCGCCGAGCTTCGGCATTCCGGTCATTTTGCACGACGCGGAAAGCAAGGGCTCGATCAGCTACCTGAACCTGGCCCGCGAAATCGTGGAAAAGAACGTGGTGCCCGGCAGCGAAAACGCCTACGCCGAGGACGACGCGGCGTAAGCCGCAAAGCAGCGTTACTTGATAAGAAGCCCCGACCCGCGCCTTGTTCTTACCCAAATCTTGGCAAAATGCTCCAGCTCCTCAGCTGGAGCATTTTGCGGTTATAGCGGCCTCTCGAAAAGCGGGATGAAATAGCGCATTAAGGTCTGGGAAAGGCCGTAGGAGCTGAAATTCGCCGAGTGCGCGTGTATAGTCCCCGGTCAGGCTGATGTGCTGTCAGCCCAAAGGCGATACATAAGGCAACAGCGCCTTGCCCATGAGTCGTCCGTGGGCCAGCTGCGTCGGGAGCCTACCTCTTACTCCTCGCGAACCCGGTCCCGGTGGTTTTTCCCCCAGGCAATCATTTCCAAAATCATGGTCTGCAAGGTCTCGCAATACGGCGACGTCGTGTACTCCACGGTGGGGGGCGACGTGTCGTACACCCGGCGCACCACCAGCTTGTTCTGTTCCAAGGCCTTGAGTTCCGTGGACAAGACTTTGGTGGTAATGCCCTGCACGCTCCGCTGAATGTCGCGGAAGCGGCTGTTGCCCTGATGGATGGCCACCAGGATGGGCAGCTTCCATTTCCCGTTGACCACGTACAGGGTATCCTGCAGGTGGCGTATCTGCTGCGCAACGGCCGCTTTATCTGGTTCTATACCTGGCATACTTTAGGTAACTGGCATCTTTTGTATACCAGGCACCGCGTAATTTTACAAAAAAATCAACTGACGAAGATGAGCCAGATTCAGAAACCAGTCATCCTGGTAGCGGGTGCTGCCGGCCTCCAGGGAGGGGCTGTTATTAAGGCCTTACTAGCGAAAGGTAATGTCGCGATACGGGCGATTGTACGCGATAAAAACAGCGAAGCGGCCCAGGCCTTGGCGGCCAAAAATATCGAGCTGTTCGAAACCACGTTCGATGATCTGGCAGGCTTGACCAAGGCGGCGCAAGGGGCGACGGGGGGTTTCTCCGTGCAAATGGGTACCCACCCCGGCAACAAGGGGGAGGAGACGCGGCATGCCACCAATCTGGTGGCGGCGGCCAAGGCGGCGGGCGTGCAGCAGTTCGTGCATACCTCGGTGGCGCGGGCCGGGGAGCACGAAAGCTTCGTGGACTGGGACAAAGGCCGCTGGGAGCCGTTGTATTGGCAGGAGAAAGCCGCCGCTATCGACGCCGTGAAAGCCGCGGGCTTCCCGTACTGGACCATACTGAAACCTCCGTTCCTGATGGAGAATCTGCTCCCACCCCGGGATGCCGGCATGTTCCCCACCATGGCCCAAGGCAAGTTCATCACGCCGCTCGCCCCCGACACCAAAATTGACTGGTTATCGGGGCAAGACATCGGCCGCTTTGCTGCGGCGGCCTTTGCCCAGCCGGAGAAATTCAACCAGAAAGAACTTTCGATAGTGGGGGCCAAAGTCACGATGGCCGAGGTGGCCGCGGCGCTGTCCGCCGTGACCGGCAAACGTTTTGAAGCCATCAGCCTAAATGAGCAGGAAGCCGCCGCCACCGGCTTGTTTGAATACGGAGTCGAGACGTATGCCTGGCAGAACGTGGAAGGCTATAAAATTGACCCCCAGCAGGCCGCCGGCTACGGCATTCAGCCCGAGTCGTTAGAGGCCTTTCTGGAGGGCCATAAAGCGTTCCTGCAAGCTCGATATGCGGGATTAGCATAAGCATCGGTAACGATGCTGGAGTGCTTATCCATTCTGCAACCGGTCCCGATTGCGTAGGGCGCCTGCGCCCAGCAGCTAAGCGGCAGGCGCGGCGTGTACGACGTACGTACCCCAACTGCAAGGTGCCGAAATGCCGTTGCGCCCAGACGACGGCATGCCCAAAATCAGTCGATGCCCTTATCCCCACAGCCTACGAAAAAGCCGCCCTGGTCATTTGACTAGGGCGGCTTTTTCGTAGGCTGTGGGGATAAGGGCCGCGCTGGGGCTTTTTTTATTGGGCCTCAGCGGCAATAAAAGCTAGGTCGGGCATCAGCTAAAGAATGGGTCCAGGTAGGAAAAAGACAAATGCAGCGCGGCCGCCCCAGCGGCTGATTGACGGGGCAGGCGGTGGTTGATGCAGGGCCGAAAAACGTTCACCCAGCAAAATCGGCCGTTCGCATAGAGGCGAATAATGCTAGCCGAAACCGTTGGCAGGCAGGGCAAATGGTGGGATAATTTTGACTCAGTCAAGCGGGAAAAAGGCACCATACGCCACCTGGGCTTGATTATCCACCACTGCTTCTGCTTCCTCTGCTTACCATGGCTAACGTCTTCGCCTCCGCTCAAAACCATATTCGTCGCGCCGCGCTGGCCGGCTTCCTGGGCCTGCTGGGTACGGCCGCCCACGCCCAAACCATTTCGAGCTTCTCGCCCCAGGGCGGGGTGACCGGCACCCAGATTACCATTTCGGGTCTGGCGCTGGGCAGCACCTCGGCCGTGCTGCTGAACGGCCAGCCGATGCCCATCGTGTCGAAGGGCGCGACGCAGGTGGTGGTGAAGATTCCGGCCGCCGCCAGCTCGGGCAAGATTCTGCTGGTGTCCACCGTCGGCGGGGTTTCGACCAGCGCGGTGAGCAGCAACGTGCTCTTCGCCACCCGCAGCTCCATCGGCACTTACCTGCCGCAGGTGGGCAGCTCCGCCGTCATTGCCGCCTCGGGCACCACGGCCGGGCAGTATTCCACCCCCACCTTTGCCGACCTCAACAACGACGGCGCGCAGGACCTGCTGGTGGGCTACGCCGACGGCACCATCAAAAGCTACACCTACAACACCGGCACCAACACCTTCGGGGCGGCCGTGACGCTGACTAACACCACCAACAGCACAGTATTCACCACCGTGGCGGGCTCGGCCGGCAACTACGCCAAGCCCACGGCCACCGACCTCGACGGCGACGGGCTGCTGGACCTCCTCGTGGGTACCGGTACCAACCAGACGCTGGCCCGCTACGAGCAGACCGCGGCCGGGGCCGCCACCTTCGGCGCCCAGCAGCTGCTGACGGCCAGCTACACCGGCACGCCGGCCACTTTCGCGAACATCGACATGGGCTACAACTTCCCGCGCCCGGTGGTGACGGACCTCGACGGCAACGGCAAGCTGGACCTCATCGTGGGCGACGACAACGGCATGCTGGCCCGCTTCGAGCAGATTGACAACACGACCAACGCCGGCAAGTTCTCGACCCTGACCGGCAGCAGCGCCGCCGGCTACTCCTACCTGAAGCTGAGCACCGGCAGCACCATCGACGTGGGCTTCACTTCCAAGCCCCAGGTGACGGACCTCGACGGCGACGGGAAAATCGACCTGCTGGTGGGCAACCGCGCCGGCAACGTGCAGCGCTTCGAGCAAAGCGCCACCAATGGCCTGGCCTTCACCGACCTGGGCACAGTGGCTTACACCAGCACCAACACGCCCATCAAAGTGGGCACGGCCGGCACCGATAACAACTACGCCGCGCCCGCCATCGGCGACTTCGACGGCGACGGTATCGAGGACCTGGCCATCGGCAGCAACGACGGCGCTATCCTGCGCTTCGAGCAGGCCATCGTGACGCCCACGCCGCTGCCCGTGGTGCTCAGCAGCTTCAGCGGCCAGGCCACCCCGGCCGGCGTGAAATTGAGCTGGACCACCGCCCTGGAGAAAAACAGCGCCGCCTTCTACGTGGAGCGCGCCACCGACGGCAAAACCTTCGTCACGGTGGGCGAAGTAGCCGCCGCCGGCAACAGCACCACCGCCCGCAGCTACCAGTTCCTCGACGCCAGCGCCGCCGCCGTGGCCACCCGCTACTACCGCCTGCGTCAGGTCGACCAGGACGGCACCGCCGACTACTCGGCCATCGTGACGGTAACCACCCGCGCTACCGTGGCCGGCCCCGGCGCCGAGGCGTACCCGAACCCCTTCACCGACGCGCTGTACGTGGCCCTGCCCGCCGGCACCGAGCCCCAGGCCGCCCGCGCCGAGCTGCTGAACCTGGCCGGCCAGCCGGTCTTCAGCGCCAAGCTGCAGCTGCAGGTCACGCCCCAGCAGCTGAGCGGCCTGCCCGCCACGCTGGCCCCCGGCCTCTACGTGCTGCGCCTCACCACGGCCACCGGCAGCACCACGCAGCGCATCACCCGCCGCTAAGCCGCACCGGCTACCGTTGACAGCCCCGTCGTCGTCCAACTTTGGGCGGCGGCGGGGCTGCCGCGCGTCGGGTGGTGCCGGAGCCGCGGCGGCTCCGGCACCGTGGGGTAAGCTCGACCAAAAAAGTGGGCAGACAGCGCCGGGAAGCAGATGTCCGAGCCGGCCGCCTGGGGCTGGCCTGAACGCGCCCCTTGGCACATGACCCCGATGCAGTTAGCTCCAGCCGGGAAAATGTGAAAAAAGGTGGCAGTCAGAGGCCGCCGGACTTGGCACGGCTGGCTGATAAACCGTAGATTCAACCCACCGCTTGCCACGCCTCGCTGCCGCGGGTTTCGTGCTCCGGCAGATTCAGCGCTTCGGCCAGCGGTACCACCTCTAATTAAGACGCCGTGCGTAGACTGTTACTCTGCTCGCTGGTAGCCGGCCTCAGCTCCGGAAATGCCACTCTTGCTGCAACGCTCCCCAGCCGCGCCGACCATACTGCCGCGCCAACCACCGCGCCGGCGGCTTCCAACCAGGGCATCGGCGTCGGCACGGGCCTGACGGCTTCGTACTTCACCAACGGCACCCTGGCCGGCGCCCCGGTACTGCGCCGCGTCGACCCCACTCTGGATTTCCGCTGGAACATGGGCGTGCCCGCCCCGGGCATTCCCGAGGACAACTTCTCGGTGCGCTGGGAAGGGCTGATTGCCGCCCCCGGCACCGGCAGCTACCGCTTCGTGGCCCGCACCGACGACGAGGTGCGCCTCTGGATCAACGGCAAGATTGTGCTCGACACCTTCAACGGTAAGAAGAAGAACGGCGAAGGCTCCGTGGGGCTGGCGGCCGGCGAAAAAGCCACCATCAAGCTGGAGTTTGCCGAAGCCGACGGCGACGCCCACCTGCAGCTGCTCTGGGCCGGCCCCGGCCAGTCGCCGCAGCTTATCCCGACGAGCTACCTCTACCCGCTGGAAGGCCCGGGCATGCCCACGGCCCCGGAACCGGTAGCTGCCCCCGCGCCGGCCCCCGCGCCCAAGGCCGTAGCCAAAGCCAGCGCCGAGGTCGACAAAGCCGAAAATAAAGCCGCCAAGGCCGAGGCCAAAGTTGAAGACAAAGTGGCCCAGGCCGAGGCCAAAGTGGCCAAGGCCGAAAGCAAGGCCGACAAAGCCAGCGCCAAAGTAGCCGAGGCCGAAGCCAAGGCCAAGGCTAAAGCCGATGCGGCCGCCAAAGCCAAGGCCGACGCGCAGGCCAAAGCCGATGCGGCCGCTCCCGCCGCCCCGGCCGCCGTGGAGCCCGGCGTGTACGTGCTGACCTCGCGCACCACCGGCAAGCCCCTGGAAGTGGTAGACCCGGCCCGCCCCAACAGCCGCGCCTACCAGGCCGCCGGCCTCACCACCACCGATACCAACAAGGGCGCCCCGCAGTGGCGCGTCGAAAGCCTGGGCAACGGCTACTACCGCCTGCTGGTGCCCGGCAACAACAAAGTGCTGGAAGTGCTCGGCAGCGCCACCTCCAACGGTACGCCGATGAACGTGTGGCCCTACTACAGCGGCAACAACCAGCTCTGGCGCATCGAGCCCACCGAAAACGGCTACTACAAGCTGCTGGCCAAGCACAGCAACAAGGCCCTCTCGGTGCGCGACTCGGTGGACGGGGCCGTGCAGTGGCGCTACAGCGGCAAGGAAAGCCAGATGTGGAAGCTCACGCCGGTGCAGGACGAGGAGCCCGCCCCGCTCATCATGGCCGGCGCCCGGCCGGGCGTGGGGGCCAATAAGATGAGCATCTACCCCAACCCCTCGAACGGCGTGGTGCAGCTGCGCTACGAGTTGCCCGAGGCCATTCCGATGGGCTGGGTGCTCTACAACCAGAACGGCGCCCCGGTGCGCGTGTCGGACTACCGCCGCCAGACCGCCGGCCTGCACCACCAGACCCTGGACTTCACCGGCCTGCCCCCGGGCGACTATAACCTGCGCATGACCGTGGGCACCGTGACCACCCGCGAGCAGCTGCAGCTGCGCAAGGTGCGCCCGGCCGAGGCCGCGCCGCTGGGCGAGTAAGCCCTTCAAGATTTGTAGAAACGCCAACGGCGGCCCCACCCGGAGCCGCCGTTGGCGTTTTCAGCGCAAGGCGCACGTGCGTCAATGCGTGACCAGCACCCGGCCGACTGCCGCGGTGCCACTGCCCTCGATGCGCAAAAAATATACCCCGGCCGCCAGCCCCGATACGTCGAAGGTGTGCGGCACGGAGGGGTGCACGGCGGCGCTCAGGCCGGTGGCCTGGCCCAGGCTGGTGAGCAAACTGGCTTGCAGGTCGTTGGCCGTGCCGCCGTCGGGCGTCACCGTGAGCGTGGTAGTGGCGGGGCTGGGGTAGGCCTGGATGCGCACCCCGGCGGCCGCGAAGCTGGCCGTTACCACGTAGGTGGTCACCGGCTCGTTGACGGTGGCGTGGCCCGACTGCGGGCCGGTGGCGCCGGCCGGCACCACGCCGTAGTAGGTCGGGCCGGCGGTGTAGGGGTAGGCGCCCTCGTAGCGCGAGTTCAGGGTGACGAAGTAGGCGTAGGTGCCCTGCGGATACTCCGGCGTCACGCCGAAGCGGCCGTTGTGGCTGTCCAGGTCGCCGCGGCCGGCCACGTACTCGTAGTCTTCCACATAGTAGCCCAGCGGCCGGGTGCCCGACACCGGCGGGCCGTACTGGCTGGCCGTCAGTACGGTGCCGTTGGGCAGGCTGGTACGGGCGTTGATGGCCCGCAGCCGGTACGAGGATTTCAGGCTCTTGACGGCGCCCGGCGCGGTGGCCGTGGCGTAGCCGTAGGTGCCGTAGATGGGGTAGCCGTCGAGGGCGAAGCCGATGAGCGGGGAGTGGCGCGAGGAGTCCCGGTCGTTGTAGAGGCAGCGCGGGTTCAGGTGGTGGTGGTACTCGCCGTTGCCGGCCGGGTGGCCCAGGCAGCTGTCGAAGCTGGGGCCTTCCACCACCACCGCGTTCTGATTCCACACGCCCTGGCCGTTGTAGCTCATGGCGTCGAGGGCGTTGAACATGCTCACCCCGTTGCTCCACAAGCCCGAGTGGCCCAGCGGCGTGGGCGTCGGCGTGCCCGTATTGGGCTGGGGCGTGCGGGTGATTTTAAACACGAAGTTCTGGTTGGTGGCCGTGTTAGGGTTGCCGGGCCAGGGCCCGATGGTGTAGCTGGGCACTCCGGTGCAGGTCACGTACACGCTGCCGGTCGAGTACTGCACCCGCTGCACATTGCTCGGAATGCCGTTGTAGCCGGTGGCCCCGGTGGTATTCACAATCCAGGCGCTGACGTGGGGCGTGATTTGGGCCTGGGCCAGCGCGGGCGCGAAGAGCAGCAGCGCGAAGTAGAAGTATCGGGTCATGCGTCAGGGGAAACGGCGCCTGCAGCGGAGGTGTCGCCGGCCCGGCGAAGCTACGGTGGGGAGCGGCAGGCGACGTGCCTAATCGACAGAAGGGCAGCGGATACCGATGAACCGGGCCCGACGGTTTGCCAGGACGCCCGCCGCGCCCGATGTAGGTTTGCCGTAGCTTTAGTGCCATGCTATTCCGCTGCTTTGCTTGCTGCCTGCTGGGCTCCGTCTGGGTGGCCTGCCAATCCTCGCCCAAGCAGGAAAAATCCGCTTCTCCGGTCCGTCCGACTGCCCCGGCCGTCACCTCAAAGCTGCCCGTTGCGCCGTTGCCGAAACCCGTCGCGTCCCCGCCCGCCGCCGATTCCATGCGGGCCATGGCGCCCTTCGTGCCCAGGGGCTACCGGGTGCTCTACACCCGCGCCGGCGACCTGAACCGCGACGCCTGGCCCGACCGGGTGGTAGTGCTGGATACCGCGGCCGTCATCACCGATTCGACGGACTACGAGGAGCAGGACCGGATTCAGCGGATAAACCGGCCGCTGCTGTTGTTGCTGGGCCAGCCCGGCGGCCGTGGCTACACCCTGGCCGCCCGCAACGACCACGTAGTGTTCTGCGCCGATTGCAGCGGCGCGATGGGCGGCGACCCGTTTCAGCAGGTCGTCATCAGGCGCGGCTACTTCTCGGTGGAGCACTACGGCGGCAGCGCCTGGCGCTGGGTCAGCATCGTTACCTTCCGCTACAACCCGGCCGACCGGCACTGGTACCTGCACCGCAGTGGCAGGTACGGCTTCCATGCCGCCAACCCCGACAGCACCATAGAAAATGAGCCCCGAACCACCCGCGACTTTGGGCGCGTGCGGTTTGAGGCGTATCAGGGCGGGGAATAACGCCCGTAAAACCAGCGGCCCGACTTCTTGCCGGAAGTCGGGCCGTTGTACGTCAAGGGTTAATACTGCTGCGTTGATACTAGATGTGGCTTCTTGTTCCAGCGGATGGTGGCCGTTTGACGGTAGCAAAACGGCTGCAAACCACCCATCTCACTTCTCATGTCTCAAAATCTCACTTCTACACCTTAGTACAGCACCCGGAACTTAATCGTGTGCTCCACCGCGCGCAGGGCCTGAATCACGTCCTGGTCATACTCGCGGTTCACGTCGGTAATCACGTAGCCGATGTGCTCGTTGGTTTTCAGGTACTGGCCCAGGATGTTCACCTGGTGCTCAGCCAGCACGTTGTTGATGCGGGCCAGCACGCCCGGCACGTTGTGGTGAATGTGAATCAGGCGGTGGGCCGCCTGCTGGGCCGGCAGCTGCAGGTTGGGCAGGTTCACGCTCTGCTGGGTGTTGCCGGTGTTGATGTACTGCATGATGCGCTCCGGCACGAACTCGGCGATGTTGCGCTGGGCCTCGGCCGTGCTGCCGCCGATGTGGGGCGAAAGCAGCACGTTGGGCAGCCCGCGCAGCTCGTTCTCGAAGGTTTCGGCGTTGGTTTTCGGCTCGTAGGGAAACACGTCGACCGCCGCGCCGCCCAGGTGGCCGCTGCGCAGGGCCGCGGCCAGGGCCGGCACGTCCACCACGTGGCCGCGGGCGTTGTTGATGAGCAGGGCGCCGGGCTTCATCTGGGCCAGTTCCTCGGCGCCGATGAGGTTGGTGTTTTCCGGGCGGCCGTCCACGTGCAGGGTCACCACGTCGGCCTGCTGGAGCAGCTCCGCCAGGGTGCGGCACTTCACGGCGTTGCCCAGTTGCAGCTTCTCGGCAATGTCGAAGTAGAGCACCTGCATGCCCAGGTTTTCGGCCAGCACCGAGAGCTGGGCCCCGATGTTGCCGTAGCCCACGATGCCCAGCTTCTTGCCCCGCACCTCAAAGGCCCCGGCCGCCGACTTATCCCACTCGCCCCGGTGCATCTTCTCGCTCTTGACGGGCAGACGCCGGGCCAGCGAGATGATTTCGCTGATGGTCAGCTCCACCACCGAGCGGGTGTTCGAAAACGGCGCGTTGAAGGCCACGATGCCGCGCTGCATGCAGCCCAGCAGGTCAATCTGGTTGGTGCCGATGCAGAAGGCGCCCACGGCAATGAGGCGGTTGGCCCGCTCCAGCACCCGCGCCGTCAGCTGCGTTTTCGAGCGGATGCCTAGGATGCTCACGCCCTCGATGCGCTCCATCAGCTCCTCCTCGTCCAGCCCGCCCGGCACGATTTCCACCTGGTAGCCTTCCTCCCGAAACAGCTTTTCGGCGGTGGGTTCGATGTTTTCGAGCAGCAGGGCCTTGATGCGGTTCTTGGGGTAGGAGAGGGTCATCGGGAGCTTGTTCTGGTAAAGGAATTCGTCGAAAGTGGGGGCAATCTTGTCGGCGTGGGCCACCACGGCGGGGCGGCTCACGTTTTCGGTGAAGGCGTAGAAGCGCTGGGCCATGCCGGCCTCGCGGATCTGGTAATCGGTGTACCCGTCGCCGAGCACGTACACCTCGGCGCCCTCCAGGCCCATCTGCTGCAGCTGGCGGATCTTGCCGCCGTCCTGGCTGAGCGGGTTCGTGGCGTCGAAGCCGGTGATGTTGCCGGCCTCGTCGAAGGTGAAGGTGTTGGCCAGCACCTGCTCGGCCGGAATGCCAAACTCGGCCACCACCGGCACGATAAACTCGCGGAAGCCGCTGCTCACGATGTAGATGCGGCCGGGGGCGTGCTCGTGGAAAAAGCGCTGGTTGCGGCGGATGCTCTCCGACACCTTGGTACGTAGGTGGCGCACCAGCTCGTCGAGGTGCTCCCGGCGGGCGGACAGCAGGGCCACGCGCCGTTTCAAGGACTCGCTGAAGGAGAGGGAGCCGTCCATGCCCGCGTCGGTGAGGGCTTTGATGGCGGCCACTACTTGTTCCCGCTCGGGGCGGCCGCGCAGGGCAATGTCGGCCAGCTCGTCCAGGGCTTCGACCTGGGTGAACGTACTATCGAAGTCGATTACCAGAAAGGGTAAAGGCGCAGGTGCAGTCATGGCCGCAATATCGGGCAGAACGGCGGGGGCAGCCCTGCCGCGCACCGATAATTCGTGCCGCAATCGTTTCGGGTTGAAAAATATCCGTCAGGACGGCGGCGGGGCGCCCGATTGCAACCATTCGGTAGGTGGCAGGCTCATACTGAACCAGCCTACCATACCCACCTCGTATGCGACACCTTGTAGTCACCATCGCCCTGCTGGGCCTCGTCGGCGGCGCCCAAGCCCAGAGCTGGGAAACCACGGCGCAACTGACCGGCACGGGCTTCAACTTCCGTGGCCCCTCGGCCGAACGCCAATCTTCCATTAACCTGTACCGCCCCGGTACCACCGGCTACACCAACAACCCCTACGGCGCCCTGCCCGGCGTGGGCTTCGGCGCGGCCCTGCAGCAGCAGCGCGTCACGCGCGGCAAGGTGCTGCTGGGCCTGCAGGCGGGCTACGAGCGGCTGCGCAGCCGCGTCGACAACGTGCTGGTATGGCCCGGCGGCGGCGATGTGCTGGAGGAGGCCCACGGCCACACCAACCTCATCCTCGACTTCATCAACGTGCACCCGTACGCGGGGCGGCGCTTCGGGCTGGGCGCGGTGAGCCTGGACGTCACCGGCGGCCTCGACCTGGGCCTGCTGCTGCACTGCCAGGAAAAAGGCTTTGCCACGGCCGGCAACGGGCAGCGCTACACCACCGACCTGGCGCGCCCCCAGCCCCGCCTCGACACCCGCGCCCGCCTGAACCTGACGGCCTACTACCACCGCGTGGGGCTGATGACCAGCTACGCGCACGGCCTGCGCAACTACCGGGAAGGCTGGGTGGGCGGCGTCAACGAAGCCTACGGGCAGGTGTGGCGCCTGGGCGTGGCCTACCGGCTGCTGTAGGCGTGGGGGAAAAGCGGCCCCAAGCATAGCGGCGTTAAACCCACGCCGGAGGGAAGACTCTAACGGCGGTAATCGGTTGTTTTCCCCCTTTTACCGGCCTGTCCTATGTCACTCCGCGCTGCATTCACCGCTGTAACCTTGCTTTTCGCTACCTGGGCGGCCGTGCCGGCCCAGGCCCAACGCGTGTATTACCGCCGCCCCGCCCCGCGGGTAGTGGTGCTGCGCCCCGCGCCGCGCCCGGTCGTGGTGGCCCCGGCGCCCGTCGTCGTGTTGCCGGCCCGGTCGCTGGCCTACGGCCCGGCCCCGGTGGTGGTGGTGCGGCCGCGGCCGGCCGTGGTAGTGCATCCGCGTCCGGGCGTGCGTTACCGCTACTAGCCTTGCCGCGGCGCACAGCAAAACGGCCCGGCCCACCGCAGTTGGTGAGCCGGGCCGTTGGCGTATTGGTCGGCGGGGCCTAGTTGTCGATTTTGGCTTTCGACTTGCGGCGCTTGTCTTTCACCTTCGCGTCGTCGGTGCGGGGCGTGACGGTGCCCTGCGTGACGCCAGTACCGGCCTGCGTCTGAATGCCCGTGCCGCCGCCCGTCGTGGTCGATTCCACGGTTGTGGTGGTGGTTTCGGTGGTCGTGGGCGCCGGCTGCACGATTACCGGAGCCGGGGCCGTCGTGGGCGTGGTGGTCGTTTGCTGGGTAGTAGTCGTGGTGCGCGTCTGGGCCTGGGCGGCGGTGCCGGCGGCCAGCAGGGCGGCAATAACGAGAAGCTTCTTCATGGCTAGGTTCGGTTCAAAATGAAGTGAAACCATAACCGCCCGTGGGGAAACCGGAGGGCGGTTGATTAGCCTTAAACGAAGCTCGGCGGCCCGGGTTTGGTTGCCGGGGTTTCAGCCCCGGGTGGGGAGTGGCGTGCCCGCCCGCCCGGGCTGCCGGCGCGGGTCGTAATGCACGCCCCCGAACAGGTAGAGCATCAGGGCCCGGGAGTAGCGGTACACCAGCGGCGCGGTCAGCAGCGTGACGGCGGCCACGGTGGTGACGTACACCCACAGCGACGGGTCGCCGGCCAGGTAGTAGAGCAGCACCCCGCACACGGCAAACGTGGCCACCGCGAAGCCGAAGCTGATGTACATGGCCCCGTAGTAGAAGCCGGGCTCGGGCTCGTAGGTCTGCCCGCACACCGGGCAGCTTTCGGGCATGTCGGAAAACTTGCTGAGGTGCCAGGCCGAGTGCGTGAACAGCGGGCCCTCGTGGCAGCGGGGGCACTTGAGTTGCAGCAGGGCCAGCTTGGAAGAATCGGGAGCAGCCATGACGAAGATGGGCGAAGATGAACGGGAAAGGCCCGAACGTGGCCGGCAGGCCGGGGCCGTGAAGTTGATACGACAAAATTACGGCCCCGGTACGCGCCCGGCGTGGACTATCCGCGGGCTTGTCTGGTACAAATCACCGGTGCTGCTGGCGGTAGGCCTCGGGCGGGAGGCCGGCGTACTTGCGGAAGTAGCGCCCGAAGTAGCTCGGGTCGTCGAAGCCCAGCTCGTCGGCCACCTGCGCCACCGACAGGGCCGAGTGGGCCAGCAGGCGCTGGGCTTCCACCACCACCCGCTCGTGAATCAGCGCGCTGGCGGTTTTGTTGAGCACCCGGCGGCACACGGCGTTCAGGTGATTGGCCGTCAGGTGCAGCATATCGGCGTACTGCTGCACGGTGCGCTGCTGGCGGTAGTGCTGGTTGAGCAGGGCCCCGAACTGCCGGATCTGCTGCTGGGCCAGCGCCGCCGCGCCGGTGGCCGGGGCCGCTACGTGGCGGGCGGCCAGCTCTAGCAGCAGCAGCAGGTAAGCCCGCACCACTTCGGCCTGCTGGGGCGGCTCGGCGCGGGTTTCGGCGTGCAGGCGCTGCAGCAGGCCGAGTAGCTCGGTTTCGGTGGGCGGCAGGTAGAGCACCGGCGGGTGCACGCCGGCGAAGAAGGGATACTCGTAGAGGCGCGGGCCGGGGTAGCGGAACAGGTAGAACTCGGCGCTGAAAAACACCACGTAGCCCTGCACTTCGGGCGGCAGCTGCCAGTGGTGCACCTGCCCCGGCGCCAGGAAAAACAGGCTGCCCGGCCGCAGCTCGTACGTTACCTGGTCGATGGTGTGCAGGCCCGCGCCCTCGGTCACATAGATGAGCAGGTAAAAGTCGTGGGCGTGCGGCTCGCGCACGTGCGGAAAGCGCGCCAGGTGCTCGGCCAAGCCGGCCACGTAGTAGGGGCGGGGGCCGGCCGAGGGCGGAAACGATGTCAGCGCGAGAACGGGCGGGGCGGTGGGTTTCATCAGCAGGCGGCAAAATAGCGGAAAGCCCGCCGGCCGCGAGGCCTGGGTGCTGTAGCACAGGCTTCAGCCCGCGCGCGTGGCCGCACGAAACTACCCAGGCGAATCGGGCTAAAGCCCGCCCTGCGGCCATACCTTTGCCGGGCGGCAGCCGTGACCGAACCCGGCTGGCTGCTGGCCGTTTCTAGATTCTATGCCCTTGACCGTTCGTTTTATGCCGCGCCGCGCCGGGCTGCTGGCCGCCGGGGCTTCTCTGCTGATGCTCACTGCCGCCCAACCCGCCGCCGCGCCCATCGTGCCGCGTGTGCGCACGTTTGCCTTCGATTACCAGACCACCGTGGCCGCCGCACCCGCCGGCACCAAGGCCCTGGACCTCTGGCTGCCCGTGCCCCACGACGACGCCTCGCAGGACGTGGGCAAGCTCAAGATTGAGGCGCCGTACCCCTACGAAATCAAAACCGGCCAGTACGGCAACAAGATGCTGCACCTGCGCGTGAGCCCGGCGCCCGCCCAGCCCTTCAGCGTGGCCCTGCACTGCCAGGTGACGCGCCGGGAGCACATCAACCCGCTGCTGCCCACGGCGCCCGGCCGCAAAGCTGCCGCCGAGGCCGCCGACCCCAACCTCGGCCGCTGGCTGGCCCCCGACCGCCTCGTGCCCCTCGACGACTCCATCCGCGTGTGGGCCTTGCGCGTGGCGGCCCAGGCCGGCGCCCGCACCGACCTCGACAAGGCCCGCGCCGTCTACAACCACGTCGTGAGCACCGTGAAGTACGACAAGAGCGGGCAGGGCTGGGGCCGCGGCGACATTTACTACGCCTGCGACGCGCGCCGCGGCAACTGCACCGATTTCCACGCCCTGTTCATCGGCTACTGCCGGGCCCTGGGCATTCCGGCGCGCTTCAGCATCGGCTTTCCGCTGCCGGCCGAGCGCGGGCAGGGCGAGGTGAAAGGCTACCATTGCTGGGCCGAGTTCTACACCAAGCAAACCGGCTGGGTGCCCATCGACGCCTCCGAGGCTGCCAAGAACCCCGACAAGCGCGAGTATTTCTTCGGCCACCACGACGAAAACCGCGTGGAGCTGACCCGCGGCCGCGACCTGACCCTGACGCCCCGGCAGCAGGCCGAGCCGCTGAACTACTTCGTGTACCCCTACGCCGAGGCCGACGGGCAGCCCTTCACCGGCCTCAGCAACCAGTTCCGCTACCGCGACGCGACGGAGTAGGAATCAGCGGGATGATGCAAAACGTCATGTCGAGCCGAGCGAGACATCTCGCGCGGGGGCTGATTTTCTCGTTGAACGAAAAGAATGCTATCCAACGTCAGCACGCGAGATGTCTCGACTTCGCTCGACATGACGTTCTTTTTCGCCATTCAGGGTCGTGTCGTTCAGAGCCAGGGCCGCACTACATCAGAATATTATTGACCGGCGTGAGGGGCGCGGGCAGCTCGGCCTCGTCCAGCATGTCGCGCAGGTCGATTTCGATGGTGCGCGAGATGCTGCTGATGGGCACGTCGTTGGCGCTGCCCTCGAAGGGGTTGACGCTGCTGTCACCCACGCGGTCGAGGGCCAGAAACACCCACATCAGAAGGGTGGCAAACGGCACGTTGACCCACACCGAGTAGCCGGCCATGAACGTGCCGTCGCCGAGCTTGTCGAACTCGCGCAGCAGGCCGAAGGGCACCAGCAGCACGAAGGCGTAGAGCAGAATGGTGGTGATGGAGGAGAAGTTGCGCGGGTAAGGGAAGTTCTTGATGCGCTCGGCCTGGCCCTGCAGGTCGTAGAAGCGGGTAATGGCCGTCTGCAGCTGCATCAGCTGAAACTCCGTGAGCACGCCGCCGAGGCCGTTGAGCTGCCTGGATTGCAGGGCCATGAGCTGGGTGGCGCGGTTTTTCTTGCCGAGCACGTAGGCCAGCTCGGCGGCCGGCAGGTAGCGGGCCAGCTCCTGCTCCAGCGGCACGTCGTGCTCCGGAATGCGGTAGAGGCGGGCGTATTCCGCGTTGGCGGGCTGGCTCATGTTTTCCCAGGCCCGGGGTTCGCGCAGCTGGTAGCGCAGGGCCGTCAGCCAGGCGTAGTGCCGCCCAAACAGCTCGGGCACCGCCCCTGGGGCCGTGGGCCGCAGAAAGTCGCGCACCATCACGGCGAAGGCCCGGCTGTTGTTGATGATGCCGCCGTAAATCTGCCGGGCTTCCCAGAGGCGGCTGTAGCTGGTGTTGTTCTTGAAGCCCACCAGGAACGATACCGCCGTGCCCAGCAGCGCCACCGGCACCCAGCTCAGCGACAAGAAAGTAAAGCCGCAGAAATGATAGAGCGCGGTGGGCGGCGCGGCCCAGAGCAGGCAGCGCAGCAGGTCGCGGCGCGTCCAGTAGAGAATCTCGCGGAGGTGAAAGCGGCGGCCGGCGTGCATGGCGAGGAAGCGAGAAGGTGCGGGCGGCAAATAAACAGCTGAGCGGCAAAATGAAGCGGCGGCATCGACCAAGCAGCCCGGGCTGCTACCTTGCCGGCGCCCCCGCTACCGACAAGCTATGCAGATTCCGTTTACCGTCCTTGTGCTGCTCTTGCTGGCCGTGGTGGCCCAGGCTGTCTTCGCGGCGGGGCTGCTGTGGGTAGCGCCCCACAACCGCCGCCCCAACCGCCTGCTGGCCCTGCTCATGCTGGCCATTGCGCTCTGGATTCTCGACGGGTTTTTCCGGGTGGCGGGCATCTACACCCAGAACGCCAACTGGTACTTCGCCCCGATTTACTACTCCTTCGCGTTCGGGCCGCTGCTCTACTTTTACGTGCGCAGCCTCACCAACCACGCCTTCCGCCTGCGCCCGCGCCACTTCTGGCACTTCGGGCCGGTGGCGCTGCAGGCTGCCCTCTACGCCGCCCTGCGCCTGACGAGCTACCCCACGCGCCTCTGGTTCTGGGAGCACGTGCACCGCCCGGTCACCTACCGCCTGGAGTTTATCGGCACTTGGGTGTCGCTGATGGTGTACCTCGGGCTGAGCCTGCGCCTGCTGCGCCGCTACCGCCGCTACCTCGACGACAACTTCTCCGAAACCTCCCAATTGCGCCTGCGCTGGCTGCGCACTCTGCTGGTGCTGCTGGCCGTGGTCAGCGCGCAGTGGCTGGTGGAAGTGGTGCTGCGCGAGTTCTTCGACCTCTACTACCGCTACGATTACTCCACCGATTTGCTCGGCGTGGTGGTGTTCTGCATCGGCGTCGTAGGGCTGCGTCAGGCCGATATGCGCGCCGTGCACTTCCGGCCCGAAACCGCCTCCGCGGCGGAGGTGGTAGCCGGGGCGGAGGACTCGCCCACCGGTTCAGCCCCGGCCGTTGCGGGCACGGGCGAATCGGCCGGAGCCGCCGCGCCACCGGCCGATTCGCCCGTGCCCGGGCGCCCGCAGCCCGCCGTCGATGCGCGGGTGCAGGAGCGGGTACGCCGGGCGCTGGAGGATGAGCAGCTGTTTCGAAACCCCACGCTCACCCTCACCGAGCTGGCCGCCCACACCGGCCTGCCCGCCCGGCTGCTGTCTTTCACCATCAACCAGGGCTTCGGCAAGTCCTTCAACGACCTGGTCAACGGCTACCGCGTGGCCGAGGTGCAGCGCCGCCTTGCCCGCACCACCGATGCCCAGCGCCTCACCCTGCTCGGCATTGCCTTCGAAAGCGGCTTCAACTCCAAGACAACCTTCAACCGCATCTTCAAGCAGGTGACCGGCGTGGCGCCGAGCGAGTGGGCAGGGAAGGAGGGTAGGATGAACGAGGAAAACAGCCCGTCATCCTGAGCGCAGCGAACCGAAGGTCGACGAAGTCAAGGACCTTCCTCCAACCCTGCACCACCACTGCCTACGAAGTGCAGACGTTTTCCGGCAATAGCAATTAATCAAGAAGCGTAGCCATCATCCTAAACGAAATGGCGTTAGTGGCTGCGCTTCGCCGTTGGTGCAAGGCGTGAGGAAGGTCCTTGACTTCGTCGACCTTCGGTTCGCTGGGCTCAGGATGACGTTCTGGTTGCTCTACCTTTCTTCTCTGATTATCTGACTTCTTCCTCTTTTCAGAAAGGGGCTATGGGAAGCAACACGTCCCAAAACGCGCGTTGGGACGTGCCATTTTCGCCGTTGGGGCGCTTTGGGGCGGGCCATCGGCCACCTTCGGGTCGTTGTTCAACCCCAACCGAACCCGGCCATGAAACCCCCGTTTTTCGCCCCGCTGCTGCCCGCCCTGTGGCTGGCCCTCAGCCACCCCGCCGCAGCCCAAAGCCCCGCGGCCCCCGCCGCCCCCACGGCCTGGACCGACCACACCCGCGCCCTGCCCGACAAGCTCCGGCGCGTGCCCGTCGGCCTCTCGCTCTGGCACACGCCCAATCCCAACTACCCCGAGCCCGACCCCGCCCACCCCGGCGGCTACGTGTGGAAGCACCAGACCACCGTGCGCGCCGACGTGGCCGACCTGGAAATCGTGGAGTGCGGCAGCTTCATCTGGTACAGCGCCGCCGGCTGGCAGCCGAATATGCGCGAAACGCCCGCCGAGTTTGCCGAGCTGTTTGGCTGCCCCGGCGGCCGGCTGCGGCAGGGCCAGTCCTACACCTTCGCCCGCAACTACCGCTACGCCGACAGCGCCCGGCGCCTCTACGGCGGCGACGCGCTCTGGTACATCCTGGCCAAAGACAAGCAGGGCCGGCTCTACAAAGGCATGGGCCTGATCGAAACCGAAGCCGAGGTCAACGGTGGAGCCGTGGTGGGCCGCTAAGGCTGGCCGTTTTCTCACTTCTTCCGCTTCGATCTGCTATGAACCTGACCCTGCTCACCCGCCGCCTCGCGGCCCTAAGCCTCGCCCTGCTGACAACCCTGCTGCTGGCCGCCCGGCCGGCCGGCACCGCCTACCAGGTGCAGCCCGCCGCCAGTCGCCTTACCTGGACCGGCCACGCCGACCTGGGCACCTACGCGCCCAGCGGCACCCTGCAGCTGCGCGCCGGCACCCTGCGCTACGACGGCCGCCGCCTGCGCGCCGCCCGCGCGACGGTGGACATGCGCAGCCTGCACCACGACAACGCCCAGCTGCAGGAGCACCTGCGCGGCGCCGATTTCTTCGACGTCGAGCGGTTTCCCACGGCCGGGTTCCGGCTGCAAAGCACCGCCGGCGGCCAGGCCCGCGGCCTGCTGACCATCAAAGGCCTCACCCAGTCCGTCACGTTCCCGTTCACGCTCACGCGGGGAGCGGCCGGCGAGCTGCGCCTGCGCGGCACGGCCAGCCTCGACCGCACCCGCTTCGGCATCCGCTACAACTCCCGCAGCTTCTTCGCCAACGTCGGCGACCAGGCCATTCGCAACGATTTTCAACTGACCTTCGATATAGTGGCCGGGCCGGAGCCGGCGGCTGATGCATCGGGTGCAACGCCCTGATTGGTAGTCGATATGTTGTGGTTGTTGCTATTTTTATTAGTAATCTTATGGCTATATATTTTAGTATGGGTTATATTTGTTCCGACCACGCTAACGGGACAACGGCTATGAACAAACGCGCTTTGAGTACCCTGGAGCTAGACGCCTGGCTGGAGCAGGCCTGCCACGAAATTGACGGGCAGCCGGTGCTGGCCCGCGCCAGCGCCACCCAGCAGTTTCGCGGCGACATCGAGGGCACCGGGCAGCTGGAGGTGCTGCTTACCTACCACCCCGACGGCTCGGCCAGCTCGGTGGGGCTGGAGCGGGTGGTGGGGCGCGTGGGCGGCCGGGCGGGCACGTTCGTGCTGGAGCACACCGGCTGCGTGGAAGACGGCGTGGCCAAGGCCCAGCTGGCCGTGGTGCCCGGTTCCGGTACCCACGACCTCGGCGGCCTGCGCGGCCGGGGCTGGTTTGTGCGCCCGCGCGGCCGGGCGGCTTCCCTTACCCTGGAGTACGAGTTTCTGGAGCAGTAAACGAGTTCCATCCTGCTGCCTCGTGGCGGCGGCGGAAGCCGCTACAGCGCCTGCTCTTCCGCCGTAACGGACCGCGCCACCGGCGGCTGCGGGTGGGGCAGGAGCGCGCCGGGCAGGTGCAGCCGAAACGTGGTGCCCTCGTTCACCACGCTCTCGACGCTGAGGCGGCCGCCCAGCTGCTGCACGATGCGGTTGACGAGGTACAGCCCCATGCCCGAGCCCTCTACGTGGTCGTGAAAGCGGCGGAACATCTGGAACAGCTCCTGGCCGTGGCGCGCCAGGTCGATGCCCAGGCCGTTGTCCTGCACCACCAGCACCGGCTCGTGGCCCACCAGCTCGGTGGACACGCGCACGACGGGCAGTCGGTCGGGGTGGCGGTACTTGAGCGCGTTGCTGAGCAGGTTGTAGAAGATGCTCTGCAGGTTGGGCCGCACGAACTGCAGGGCCGGCACGGCGTTGAAATCGAGGGTGAAGCTGGCGCCGCGGCTCCCGGCCGGCACCTGCAGGCTGCGGATGACTTCCTCGGCAAACGGGCGCAGCTCCAGCACCTCGGCGGGCAGCTGCTCGTGGCGGCGCTGCACCTGCACCACGTCCGAGAGGTCCTGAATCGTGTCGTGCATCTGGCGCAGCGCGTGCTCAAACATGCCCCGCAGCTGCTGGGCGGCCGGGTCGTCGAAGTGGGCCGTGCGCATCAGCTCCTCGAAGATGCCGGCCATGTTGTTGACGGGCTGCATGAGGTCGTGCGAGGCGGTATACACGAAGTTGTCCAGGTCCTGATTGATGCTGGTGAGCTGGGCGTTCTGGGCCTGCAGCAGCTGTTGGGCCTGCTTGAAGTCGTGGATGTCGGTGCTGGTGCCGAACCACTTTACCACCTCGCCCGCGGCGTCGCGCATGGGCGTGGCCCGGTGCAGGTACCAGCGAAACTGCCCGTCGTGGGCGGAGCGCAGGCGGCCTTCCTGCTCGTAAAGCTGGCCGCTGGCAATGCTGGCCAGGTACCGGCGACGCAGCGCCAGCCGCTCCTCGGGCGGCACCAGCCCGTCGTAGCCCTGGCGCAGGGCCAGCTCCACGGGCACGCCGGTTACCTCGGTCCAGCGCTGGTTGAGATAATCGAGGCGGCCGTCGGGGCGGGCCGTCCACACCACCTGCGGAATGCTCTCGGCCATGAAGCGGAACCGCGCCTCCGAGCGCAGCAGCTCGTCGCGCAGCTCCTTCTGCTCGTGGTGGTCGACCACGGTGCCGTACCAGCGCAGGGCCTGGCCGTCGGGGCCGAGCTCGGGCACGGCGCGGCACACCTGCCAGCGGTACTGCCCGTCGTGGTGCAGCAGGCGGTACTCAAACTCCAGCGGCGTGTTCTGGGCAATGGCCCGGGCGTAAGTGGCGTAGGCGCGGGGCCGGTCGTCGGGGTGAATGAGCGTGGGCCACACTGCGTCGGCGTCGGTGCCGGGCGGGTAGCCGGTGAGCTGGTGCCACTGCGGGCTGAAGTACTCCAGCCGCATGTCGGGCGAGAGGATAAAGGAAATGGCGGGCAGGGCCTCGGTCATGCGGCGCAGCTGCATGGCCTGGCGGTTTACTTCGGCCTGCAGCTGCTCGGCCCGCTGCCGGTCGCGCACCTGCTCGGTCACGTCGAGGGCAAAGGAGAGGATGCCGCGCGAGTCCGGGCGGCCGGCCAGCGCGGGCAGCAGCTGGTAGCTGAAGTTGAAAAAGCGCGTTTCCAGCTGCCCGGTTTCGGGCACCCGGATATCGACGCGCTGCTCCAGGGCTGCAAACGGCTCCCCGGTCTGGTACACCCGGTCCAGCACCTCCACGAAGCCCTGCGCGGCTACTTCGGGCTGGGCGTCCACCACGCGCCGGCCCAGCTGCACCCGCTCGCCCACCAGCGCCCGCATCTGCGGCGAGAGGTAGGTGTAGCGGTGCTCGGGGCCTTCCATGGTGTTGATGATGGCCGGCAGGGTGTGCAGCATGCGCCGCAGCTGCTCGTCCTGCTCTTCCAGCCGCTGCTGCAGCCGTTTCTGGTCGTCGATATCGACGCTGGAGCCGTACCAGCGCTGCACCTGGCCCTGGGCGTCGAGCAGGGGCACGGCGTGGGTGAGCACCCAGCGGTAAGTGCCGTCGTGGCGGCGCAGGCGGTACTCGCCGCGCCAGGGCTGGTGCAGGCGGCGGCCCTCGGCGAAAAGCTGGCGCATGCGCGCGGTATCGTCGGGGTGCACGGGCTCGTCCCAGTGGGTGAGGGCGCGGGTGGGGTCCTGGCCGGTGTAGGTTTGGCGCTGGGGGTTCACGTAGAGCATGTGCCCCGCGGCGTCGGTGATGTACACGTACAGCGGCAGCGACTCCACCAGCAGGCGGAACTGCTCGTTCTGCTGGCGCACTTCTTCCTGCAGCTCGGCGGCCCGCTGCTTGGCCTGCACCCGCCGCGTCACATCCACTCCGAACACCAGCACGCCCGTCGACTGGCCCTGTTCATCGGTGAGGGGCTGAAACACGCCGTCGAAGTAGCGCGGCTGCTCGGCCGAGGCCGCGGGCGGGGTGCTGACGGGCAGCTCTTCGAGCGCGTAGGGCTGCTGGGTGCGGTACACTTGGTCGAGGATGCGGGCCAGGCCGCTGGGCCGCAGGTCGGGCAGCACCTGGGCGGCGGGGCGGCCCAGCTCCGCGTCGGGGCCCAGCAGCTCGCGGCTGCGCTCGTTCACGAAGGTGTAGAGGTGCTCCGGGCCCTGCAGCGTGGCCACGTAGGCGGGCAGCAGCCGCAGAATCTGCTGCAGCTCCCGGTCCTTCTCGTTGACCCGCTGCTGGCTGAGCTTCTGCTCGTGAATGTCGGTGCCGGTGCCCACCCAGCCGCTGATGGCGCCGTCGGGGCTGCGGCGGGGCACGGCCTGCACCAGCAGCCAGCGGTACTGGCCGTCGTAGCGGCGCAGGCGGTATTCCACCTGATATTCAGTGCCGCTGGCCAGGGCCTGCCGCCAGGCTTCGTTGACGGTGGCGCGGTCATCGGGGTGAATGTCGTCGAGCCAGCCCCATTCCTGGGCCTGGGCCAGCGTGCGGCCGGTAAAGCGCAGCCAGCCCGGGTTCTGGTAGTCCGCCGTGCCGTCGGCGCGGGTAGTCCAGAGCATCAGCGGCAGGGCTTCGAGCATGAAGCGGATCTGCTCCTGGCTTTCGGCCAGGTTTTGCTGGGCCAGCCGGGCGCGCTGCTCGGCCCGGTGTCGCTCGGTCACGTCCTCGGTCTGCTGCAGGATGTAGCGCAACTGCCCGTCGTCGGCGAGGACGGGGTAGTGCGTGGCCTGCCAGTACCGCTCCTCCAGGCCGCCGCCCTGCCCGGCGGGCCGCTCCAGGTCGTAGCGAATCAGCGGCATGGTGTGCGGCTCCTGGGTGCGGCGTACGTGCTCGATGGAGGCCCGCAGCACCTCGATTTCGTTCTGGTCGGCGGCCGGAAAGGCCTCGAACAGCGGGCGGCCCGCCACCTCGGCGCGGCTTTTCATGGCCACGGCCGCGTGCCGCTCGGTGTTGTCGACGATGGTCAGGGCCGCGTCGGGCGCCAGCAACAGGTAGTTGCCCGGCAGGTGCCGAAACAGGGCCAGGTAATCGGACAACGCAGTGGGGGGCACCATAAAGGACCGACGAGCAAACGAGAGGGGAGGAGGGGGGCGCGACGCGGTCAGCCCGCGGGCCTGGCCGTGCTTTAAATGTACCGAAAATCAGTCTTGCTGGTAGAGCTTGCCCGCCTTGTCGGCCGACACCTTGATGCCCTTGATCAGCGCCGAGCTGAAGCCCTGGTGCTCCATCTCGTTCAGTCCCGCGATGGTGCAGCCCTTGGGCGAGGTCACCTTGTCGATTTCCTGCTCGGGGTGCGAGGAGAGCTGCAGCAGCAAGTCGGCGGCGCCCTTGGCCGTCTGGGCAGCCATTTTCAGCGCGTCGTGGGCGTGGAAGCCGATTTCGGTGCCGCCCTGCGAGGCCGCCCGGATGGCCCGCAGGAAAAAAGCTATGCCGCAGGCACACAGGGCCGTGGCCGAGGTCATCAGCTCTTCCTGAATGCGCACGCTCACGCCCACCGTGTTGAACAGCCGCTCCACCAAGGCCATATCGGCGGCCGGGGCGTCGTCGGTGGCCAGGCAGGTCATCGACTGCCCGATGGCAATGGCCGTGTTGGGCATGGCCCGCACCACCCGCACCGGCAGCCCGAGCCGCTCGCGAATGGCCGCGCAGCTCACCCCCGAGGCCACCGACACCAGCAGGTGCCGGGCCGGGTCGACGGCGGGGCGGATCAGGTCGAGCAGCTGGTCGAGCTGCTGGGGCAGCACGGCCAGCACCACCAGGTCGGCCCCGGCCAGGGCGGCGCGGTTGTCGGCCGTGACGCGGTAGCCGGCTTCGGCCAGCGGGGCCAGGGCGGCCACGTTGCGGCGGGTGAGGGTGATGGTGTCGGGCGCGGTCAGGCTGGCTTTCACCAGGCCCTTGGCCAGCGAGAGGCCGATGTTGCCGCTGCCCAGGATGGCAATGCGCAGAGAAGTCGTGTCCATAGGGTGCAATAGTAGGGGGCGCCGCCGGGTTTCTTTCGCACGGCCTGGCGCGACGTTCGCCCAGCGAAAGGCGCCGTTGGACGAGAAGCCCGGCCGAAACCCGCGCCCTCCGGCTATTTTCGATGGTTGAATTGTTACCGATTGCCGCTACAATGTCTGTTCCCACCACCGTAAAGCCCGACGAGTTGCAGGCCGCGCTGGCCCAGGCCGAGGCCCGCAACGCCGAGCTGACCGCCGCCCTCCAACGCGCCACCGACCAAGCCGCGCAGGCCACCCACCAGCTCCGCACCCTGGCCGACAACCTGCCCGTGGGCGTGCTCCACGTCGCGGCCGACCACACCGTGCAGAGCGTCAACGCGCTGTACTTCGCGCTGCTGGGCATCGACGGCGACGCGGCCGAGTGGCAGGGCCGGCCCGTGGATGGGCTGGTGGAGCTGGTGGGCCGCCACCACACCGGCGCCAACGGCCAGCCCCTGAGCACCGGCGCCGACGACACGCTGGTGCTGCCCGACGGCCGCGTGCTGCGTCGCGCCCAGCGCCCCCTGCCCGAAGGCGGCTACCTGGAGCACCTCTGCGACGTGACCCGCGAAGACCTCGACGAAGGTATGCTGGCCGCCGCCAGCATCCCCGAGCAGAGCCCCTACCCCATGGTGCGTTACGCCCTCGACGGCGAGGCCCTCTACGCCAACCCCGCCGCCTGGCGCCTGCGCCAGCGCCTCACGCCCGAGCAGCAACAGCAGGCCCGCGAGCTGTACTACGCCATGGCCGCCGAAGCCCTGCGCACCGGCGAAGCCCGGCAGATGGAGCTGCAGATCGGCGAGCAGCGCTACATTGCCTACGTGGTGCCCTTCGCCGCCGCCGGCTACTACAACCTCTACCTGCTCGACATCACCGAGCGCTACCACGCCCAGGCCCAGACGCGCGCCAGCGAAGCCCGGCTGCAGGCCCAGCAGCGCTTCACCCAGCACATCCTCGACTCGATTCCGAACACCGTGCTGGTGCGCACCGTGGCCGGCCACGAGCTGTTTACCAACCGCGCCTTCCGCGAGCTGATGCAGCAGAGCCTGCAGACCGACGAGGCCATCATGGCCGAGTACCGCGCCGCCTCCGAGCGGGTGCTGCGCACCGGCCGCGACGAGGCCCTGAACGTGCCCTTCACCCTGCACAGCGGCGACGTGCGCTGGCTGCACGTGGAGCTGCGCCGCCTGCCCCGCCCCGACGAGGAAGCGGCCATCCTCATCGTCTCCACGGATGTGACTGACCTGACGGAGGCCCAGCGCGAGCTGACCCGCAACGAGCGGCGCTACAACGAGCTGATGGACTACGCCCAGGCCCTGATCTGGACCCACGACCTCGACGGGCGCATCCTTTCGGCCAACCCGGCCCTGAGCGCCATGCTCGGCCTTGGTACCCAGGACCTCACCGGCCGCCCCCTGCAGGACGCCTTCGACGACGACCGGCACGCGGCCGTGGTGGAGTACCTGCGCCTGATCCGCGAGCAGGGCGAATACGCCAGCGTGGTGAAGCTGCGCGACCAGCAGGGCGGCCTGCACTACGTGCAGCAGTACAGCCGCCTGGTCGACGAGCCCGGCGAGGAAGCCCACGTTATGGCCTTCGGCCACGAAATCACCGAGCGGGTGCTGGCCCAGCGCGCCACCCTGCAGGCCAAGGAAGCCGCCGAAGCCGCCGCCACGGCCCGCGCCAACTTCCTGGCCAACATGAGCCACGAAATCCGCACGCCGCTCAACGGGGTGCTGGGCATGGCCACCCTGCTGAGCAAAACCCCGCTCGACGGCCGCCAGGCGCAGTACCTCGACGTCATCCGCTCGTCGGGCCAGCACCTGCTGGGCGTCATCAACGACGTGCTCGACATTGCCAAGATCAGCTCGGGCAAGGTGGAGTTCGAGCAGAGCGTGTTCAACCTCTGCGACTCGATGGGCGCCGCCATTCAGCCCCTGGTGCTGCAGGCCGCCCAGAAGGGCCTCACCTTCAGCGGCACCCCGCTGCGCACCAGCTGCGCCTACCCCTGGGTGACGGGCGACGCGCACCGGCTCAACCAGATCCTGATCAACCTGACGGCCAACGCGGTGAAGTTCACCGACGCCGGCGGGCACATCGACGTGGTGGGCGAGCTGCTGAGCGAAACCGCCGACACCATCTCGGTGGAGTTCCGGGTGAAGGACACCGGCCCGGGCATCGCGCCGGAGCGGCTGGAGCGCATCTTCGACTCGTTCACGCAGGCCTACGCCGATACCTCGCGCAAGCACGGCGGCACCGGCCTGGGCCTCACCATCTCGCGCGCCCTGGTGGAGCAGATGGGCGGCACGCTCACCGTGACGAGCGAGCTGGGCCAGGGCAGCACCTTCGCCTTCCAGGTGACCCTGCCCAAGGCCGACCGCGCCGAGCTGCCCGCCGCCAGCACCCCCGCCACGCTCGACACCGGCGCCCTGCAGGGCAAGCGCGTGCTGCTGGTGGAAGACAACGAAATCAACCGCGACGTGGCCCGTCTGCTGCTGGAGGAGTGGGGCGTGGTGGTGGAGGAAGCCGTCAACGGCGAGGCGGGCGTGCAGCAGTTCTACGCCCAGGCCTACGACGCGGTGCTGATGGACATTCAGATGCCGGGCATGAACGGCCTCGAAGCCACCGCCCGCCTGCTGCAGCACCCCGACCCGCAGCGCGCCGCCACGCCCATCGTGGCCCTGACGGCCAACGCCTTCCGCGAGGACAACGAGCAGTACCTGGCCGCCGGCATGACGGCCACCCTGGCCAAGCCCTTCGACGAAGCCGACCTCTACCGCACGCTGGTGCAGGTGCTGGAGCGCTCCATCGCCCCGGCGGCCCCGGCCTACGACCTGCAGCCCCTGCGCGACATGGCCCGCGGCAAGGAAGCCTTCGTCACCAAGATCATCCGCTCCTTCCTGACGAACATGCCCGACAGCCTGCTGGAGCTGGAGGCCGCCGCCGCCGCCGCCAACTGGCCCGTCGTGGCTCGCATCGTGCACCACATCAAGCCCAACCTGACGGCCCTGCGCGTGCCCGGCACCGAGGCCCCCGTGGCCCAGCTGGAGCAGTTCCGCCACGACGCGCCCGTGCACCTGCCCGACCACGAGTTGCGCGCCTCGGCCGCCCAGCTGGCGCAGGCCGTGCAGCGCGCCCTGCGCCAGCTGCCGCGCGAGCTGGAAGGACAATAACCCCAGGCATCCTTCGCTACGCGGACGCCAGATGATGACGTTCTGGTTTCAGCCCGTATTAACTGTTTGCCTCACCCAAGAACACCCCGCCCCGCCGGTTCCGGTGGGGCGGGGTGTTTTTGCAATAGGCGTTCAGGTAACTAACAGCAACGCACCAGACGAAATGCTTGCGTCTTCAGCCGCTTACGCTACTTTCGTGGCCGCTGCATCCATCCCTTTTGTTATGATGATTAGACCCTTACTACTCTTGCTGCTCTTACTCATTGGTGCCCGGCCCGGCCTCGCCCAGGGCCTGCCCTGGCAGTGGGTGCGCACGCAAAACTCCGCGACCGGGCAGGTCATCGTTTCCAGCGCCGACGTCGATGCGGGCGGCAACGTGTACGTTGCCGGCTTCTACGGCGGCACCCTCACGCTGAGTGGCGACGCGCACCCGCCGCGGGGCAACGGCGACATGTACGTGGCCAAGTACAACGCCCAGGGCCAGCTACAGTGGAGCCGCTCCGGCGGCGGGGCCAGCTCCGAGTCGTATCCCTCGCTGGCGGTGGACGCGGCCGGCAACAGCTACGTGGTCGGGGCCTTCTTCGACGTCGCGGCCACCTTCAACGGCGTGACGCTGCAGGGCCAGCGCGGCAAGTACACGGCCTACGTGCTCAAGTTTGATGCGCAGGGCACGCAGCAGTGGGCCGTCACCGCCGGCATCGACGCGACGCTGCTCAGCGTGGTGCTCGGGCCGGGCGGCGAGCTGTACGTGGGCGGCAGGGCCAGTCAGACCATTGCGCTCAGCAACGGGCAGACGCTCGGCGGCTTCTACCCGCAAGACGCCTACGTGCTGCGCCTCGATACGGCCACCGGGGCGCTGCTCAGCGGCTTCCGCTTCGGCAACCAGGAAAACGACCAGGTCTTCGGCATGGCCGTCGACGCGGCCGGCGACCTGTACCTGGGCGGATACTTCGGCGGCACGGTGGCATTCGGCGCTACCTCGTACACGGCGTACGGCTTTTCCGACGGCTTCGCCCTGAAATGTTCGCCCACGGGCCAGGTGCGGTGGGTCTGGCGCATTGGCAGCGCGGGCGCCGACCAAGTGGCGCGGCTGGCCCTCAATGCGGCGGGGCAGCTCGTTGTGGCGGGCGGCTACGCGGCCGACCGGCCGACGTACTACGACCAAGGGACGTTGCCCGCCCAGACGACCAACTGCATGGACGAGGCGTTTACGGCCCGGCTTTCCGCCCAGGGCAGCACCCAGTGGCTGCGCCGGGCCGGCAGTCTCAACACCAACGACGGCATTGCCGGGCTGGTGCTCGATGCCGCTGGCAACAGCTACGTGTGCAGCGTCACCGGGGCCTCGCTGAGCACCGAAGGTACGCCCGCTCCCATCACCGGCTCGCCGACCAACGGGTACCTGATCAGCTACGACGCGCAGGGGGCGCTGCGGACGGTAGTGCAGGTGGGCCAGACGTACCTCTACACCCTGATCCGGAATGCGGCGGGGGAGCTGTGGTTGTCGGGCGCCTACTACCCGGGCGCTTCCTTCAGCCCGGTGGGCGTGCCGACCCCGGTGGGCGCGGGCGGCGGTTTCGTGGCCCGCATCGGCAGCCTGCCGCTGGCTACCCGCGCCGCCGCGCCGCCGCTGACGTTGGCGCCCAACCCGGCCCGCGACCAGGTGCAGGTAGCGCTGCCCCAGACCGCCGCGTCGGCTACCACCGTGACGCTACGCAACGCGTTGGGCCAAGCCGTGCGCGCGGTGCCGGTGGCGGCGGGCAGCCGCACGGCCACCCTCGACGTGCGCGACCTGGCCCGCGGCTGGTACGTGGTGCGCTGGCAGCACGCCCGGGGCGCCGGCACCCAGACCCTGCTGCTGGAGTAGACAAAACCTGCTTGACAACGCACAACGGCCGCGCCGGGAAGCTCCCGACGCGGCCGTTGTGCGTTGGGGGCGGTCCAACAAGACGGGCGGCCACCCGCCAAAGCCTGAAGGAATTATCCCCACCTTTGAAGCAGATAAGCGCTTTATGAAAAATTTACTACTGCTGATTGGGTTGGCATTGAGTGGTGGGTGGACTGCGCGGGCGCAGACGGCCCTGCTGAGCGAAGATTTTGAAACGGGCACGCTGGGCGGCTTTACCGCCGTCAACGGGCAGCAGCAGCCGGCCTGGCACGCGGGCCTGGCCGCTGGCAACGGGCCGCGCTGGGCGGGCAGCACGGCGGCTTTCGTGTCGACCAGCGCCGGCACCTACGGGCCGCTGGCGGGCCTGAGCGGGGTGGTGCACCTGTACCAGGACGTGACGTTTCCGGCCACGCCTGCCGACTTTGTCCTGCGCTTCGACTACCGCAGCCAGGGGGCGCTGGATGTGCTGCTGGTCCCGACGTCCTACCAGCCCACGGCCGGCGTGCGGCCCGCGAGCCCGACGGTCATGCAGCTTAGTGCCAACCTGCAAAGCGGCGGCGCTTACACCTCGGCCTGGCTGCGCCTGCCCGGGGCCCTGGCCGGCACCACCCAGCGCCTGATGTTCACCTGGTCCAGCGCCTCGGCGGTGCCGGCCGCGCTGCCGGCCGTGCTCGATAACGTGCTGCTGACGGCCGGCGCCCCCGTCGCCCTGGCCGGCACCTACACCCTCGACCGCCAGCAGCCCCGCGGCCCGCGCAACTTTCAGAGCCTGACCGACGCGGTGTACCAGCTGAACACGGCCGGCACCAGCGCCCCGGTCATGGTGAACATAGCCGCGGGTCAGCGCTTCACCGAACTGGTGCCCCAGCTGTGGGGCACGAACACGCACCCGGTCGTTTTCCAGAAGCAGGGCGCGGGCGCCAACCCTGAGCTGCAGAGCGGCAACATCGACCTGGTGGGCGCCCACCACCTCACCTTCGACGGCCTCGACATCGTGCCGGGGCCGGAAGCCGTGGGCCGCGAGGCGGGCTACGCCATATCGGGGGCCTTCGACCAGGGCAGCCACGATATCCGCATCCGCAACGCCCGCATCACCATGCGGCAGGACCAGCCGCACACCAAGGGCATCTACCAGCGCAACCTGCTGCTGGCCAGCAGCGGCCCGGCCGACTCGGCCCTGGTAAACCGGCGCATCCGCTACGAAAACCTGCAGATTCAGCAAAGCCGCCACGGCATCTGGGTGACGGCCGGCGTGGGCAACGTGCCCGACTTCGACGTGGAGGTGGCCCGCGTAACCATCGGCGACGGCACCTCGGGCAGCATTGGCTACCCCGCGGCCGGCGCCGGCTACGAGGCCTACGGCATGTACTTCATGCGCGTCAATGGCCTGAACGTGCACGACAACCTGGTGCAGAACGTGGTCAGCCGCACCAATGCGGCGGTGGGCATTTACGCGTATGACCTGATGGGTCCGCGGCCGGCGGTATTTGCCAACAACCGCGTCCGCGACATTGAATTCCGCCACCCGGCCGACCCGGCCATGTTTGCCTCCCTGCCGGCCCTCGTCCGGGGCCTGTGGCTGCTGCAGGCGCCGGCTTCCCGGGCGTTGGCCGCCGGCCACCCGCTGCGGGTGTACAACAACGAAATCAGCGAGCTGCGGCACAGCCTGGACCCGGGCGCGGCCCAGCCCACCACCCGCGACGGGCAAACCCACGGCGTGCTGGCCGACCTGGGGGGTATGGCCGGCAGCGCCCTGCTATTCGCCCACAACACGGTGACGGTGGCCGCTCCGGCCTGGGCGGGCTTCAGCAGCACGGCCCTGTGGATGGGCACCAAAAACCAGCAGTACGGCACGGCCGAGGTGGTCAACAACCTGCTGCTCAATCTGACGCCGGCCATCAGCCCGGTGACGGCCACCACGGTGCAGGCGGTGGTCGACGTGGGCATTCCGGCCACCCAGGCCACGCCGCCGCTCACCCGCGTGCGCATGGACCACAACGACCTGGTGCTGACTACGGCCGGTACGCAGCGCCGCCTGGGCAGCTACTACGCCGGGCCGGCGGCGGGCACGCAGGCATACGCCGCGCTGGCGGCCTGGCAAACCGGCACCGGCTTCGACCCGAACTCCCTCGGCCTCGACCCGCAGTTCGGCCCCGGCCCGCGGCTGCGCCCCACCACGGCGGCCCTCGACAACGCCGGCACGCCCCTGGCGGCCGTAACCACCGATCTGGAGGGTACTACGCGCGGCGCCGTGCCCGATGTGGGGGCGTATGAGTTCGGGGCCGGCATCACTGCGGCCACGACCCCGCGCCCGGTGCTGGCCCAGCCGTGGCCCGTCCCCTTCGCCGACGAGCTGACCGTGGCCACGCCCGGCGCCGCCCTCGGGGCGGGGCAGCTGGAGCTGCTGGACGCGCTGGGCCGGGTGGTGCGCCGGCAAGCCGTGCCCCGCTACAGCGAAGCGGTACGGCTCACGGGCCTGCACAGCCTGCCGTCCGGCGCGTACTGGCTGCGCCTGAGTGGGCCCGCCGGCCCGCAGTATACCCGGCAACTGGTGCACTAAGCGCCGCGGCTGCCGGGTGCCCGCCCGGCGTGCGTGGGTGCACCAGCCCGAAACCACCACGGCCGCGCCGGGAGCTTCCCGACGCGGCCGTGGCGCGTTTGTGCGTCATCAAACCGGGTTGCTTTACAGCCCCCGCAACTGCTTCATAAACTCCTCGGCGTACGACTTGCCCACTGGCACCTCGTAGCTGCCGAGCTGCAGCATGTTGTCCTGCACCGCGTCGATGCGGCGGGTGTTGACGATGTAGGAGCGGTGTACGCGGCGGAAGTGGGCGAAGGGCAGGCGCTCCTCCAGGGCCTTGAGGGTGATGTAGACGATGTGCTTCTGCGTCTCGGTGACCAGAATGGAGTAGGTCGACATGGCTTCGATGAAGAGCACGTCGTTGAAATCGAGGCGGATGAGCTTGTTGTTGACTTTCACGAACAGCTCGGAGTCCTCCACCTTCAGGTTGGGCGCTTCGGCCGGGGCGGGCGGGGCGGCGCGGCGCTGCTCGCGCACGCGGTCCACGGCCTTGAGGAAGCGGCCGTAGTCGACGGGCTTGACCAGGTAGTCGGTCACGCGCAGGTCGAAGGCATCGACGGCGAAGCTGGGGTGGGAGGTGACCATCACCACGTCGGGGGTGGGGGAGGGCAGCAGCGGCACCAGCTCCAGGCCGCTGAGCACGGGCATTTCGATGTCGAGGAAGAGCACGTCGACGGGCGGCTGGGCCGAGCGGGTGAGGGCCAGCGCGGCGCGGGCGTCGGGCAGGGAGGCCACCAGTTCCAGGCCGTCGGTCAGGCTCACGTAGTGCTCCAGCGTGAGCCGGTTGATTTCGTTGTCGTCGACGATGACGACGCGCAGGACAGAGGAATTGGGCATAGGCGGCAACTGGGAGTGAGGAGGGCGGGGCGGAGAGAAGGGGGATTGGCAGAGCCGGGGCCGTCGTTCGCATAGCCAGACGAAACGCTGGACAAAATACACGGCACGGCCATCCGGTACGAAACTAAGTTTGAATCGAAACAACTGTCCAGCTTTTCGATAAACCCCCCCGTCCTGCCCGATGAAACAGCTTCTACTCCTGCTTGGTTTACTCGCGGCTCTTTCCGCCCGGGCCGCGGAGAAGCCCCGCCGGCCCGCTGCCCCGCGCCTCGCAGCCGTGGCCGTGGCCGTGGACGACTCGGTGCAGCAGCGGGCCACTTACTGCACCCAGTACCTGACCGACATGCTGCGCCTGAGCAGCCGGCAGGCCCTGGCCGTACGCCGCTACGCCTACGAGCAGGCGGGGGCCGCCGCCCCGGCCCCGGCCTGGCGGCGCTTCGATCAGCAGATGCTCCGCATTCTTACCCCCGGCCAGTACAGCGCCTTCGTGTGGCTGGCCGAAAGCTTGCCCCGCTAGCCCGTCGGCGGGTTGCCGCCCGCCGTCTGGCTGTTTGTTCCCTTCTCCTTATTACCACACCTGCCATGCATCTTTTTACCCTGCTAGCCGCCGCGCTGCTCAGCTCCGCCGCCTTCGGGCAGGTGCGGGCCCCGGGCGCCGCCGGCGCCAACGCCCGCCCCGCCCGGGTGGCCGCGCCGCCCGCCAAACCCGCCGCCGCGCCGGCCCCGGTGGCCCGGCCCGCCGCCCCCGAGCCGTTTGCCGTCACCGTGTCGGGCAGCATCACCGACGCCGAGGGGCTGCCGCTGCCGGGCGCCACCGTCTGGAACCCGGGCACCCGCGAAATTCTGGCCGTGGCCAACGCGCAGGGCGAGTTCACCCTGAGCCTGCCCACCAACGCCGCCGTGACGCTGACCTGCGGCTACGCCGGCTTCGGCGACCAGCAGATCCGGCTCAGCCAGCCGCACCGCAACAACGACTTCGTCATCAGCCTGGAGCCCAACGCGCCCAAAACCCGCTAAGCTCCGCCGACTTCCTTTTTCCACACCGCTTGCCGCACCCGTACCACACCATGCAACGTAACCGCCGCTTCCTCCTCGCCCTGTCCTTCACCGCCCTGCTGCTGCCCGGCCTGAGCTTCACCAGCTTCGGGGCCAACGAGCCCGTGCTCAACCCCGGCGCCAAGGACGCCGCCAGCCAGGGCGCCCTCTCCATCACTCTCTACCTGACCGACGCGCTGCACCTCTCGCAGGCCCAGGCCCAGGCCGTGCGCGAGTGCACCCGCCACGAGCTGGAGCAGCTGGCCACCACGCCCGCCGCCGCCACCCCCGCCGATGCTCCGCTGCAGGTGCAGAAGGAGTACGAGCTGGCCATGGCCAAAATCCTGAGCCCCGAGCAGTACCACTCGTTCCAGCAGCTGGAGCGCGGCCCGCTGGTGATGTCCACCGTGTCGCGGGTGCTGGCCGCCCGGTAGGCTTCGCAGTTGTCAGTAAAAGAGCTGTCGGTTGTCAGTTCGTTCGAATGCGGAACGATACGGGCAACCGACAACTTCTTTTACTGACAACTGACAACTGACAACTGACAACTGACAACTGACTACGCCTGGCGGCGGGTGGCGCAGGCGGGCACCCAGGCATCGGCGCGGCACACGGGGCAGGGGCGGGCGGCGCCGCGCGCTAGCTCCAGCACGTGGCCGCACTGGCAGCAGGCGTGCGGGCCGGCTTCCTCCGTCCGGCGGCGCTGCTGCAGCAGGCGTTCGGGCCAGAGGGGCAGGCCGGGGCGCACCTCGTTGTCCTCGAAAAAGTAGGCGCTGATGTCGCCGGTGGCCTCGATGTAGGCGCGGCGCACCTGGCCCAGGTGCTCCACCTGGTGCTGGCGCAGCTCGCCGAACAGCTCCTTCTGCGTCAGGTTCTGGCGGCGGAAGTTGGGCATGTTCACCTCGCCGTCTTCCACCAACAGCACCGGGGCGCCCTCCAGCCAGTCGCTGAAGCGCGGGAACCGCTCGGTGAGGCGGTTGAAAAGCAGATACAGGCCCGACACGGCAACAAACACCACCGCCACGTGGGTCAGCGGCACGTCGTCGTAGAACATGGCGTCGCCGGCGGCCGAGCCCAGGGCCAGGATGATGCTCAGCTCGAAGATGCTCAGCTGCCGCACCCCGCGCCGGCCCGTCACGCGCAGGGCCGCCAGGGTGAGCAAGTAGGTGACGACGCAACGGGCCAGCACTTCCAGCAGAAACAGCGGCGGGGCATCGGCCCAAAGCAGGCGCTGCCAGTCGAAGGGCACGATGGGGGCTTGGAGCAGCATGGCGGCAGAGGATAGGTGTCGCCGGGCGCACCGGCAGCCAGAATGAAAAAACGCAGCCCCCGAACGGTGGGGGCTGCGTAGTCTTACGAAGCCGGGCGGTATTGGCTGCGTTGGGGGCTGCTGCTGTCCGCGCCGGAAAAGCTGGGACGGAGCGTTTTATCAGCGGCTGGCTGCGGGCGGCGGGGCGGCCGGCACCCAGGCATCCCGTTGCCCGCCGAAGATGCGGGCCAGCGTGTACGGCCGCGCCTGCCGCCGCGTGAGCTGCCGGCTCCAGGCCACGCGCGGCCCCGCCGCCCCCGGCCCCGTCGACCGGTACTCGGCGTAATAGGCCGTCTGCTCGTTGGCGGGCTGGCCCCAGTTATGCCAGCCTTCGGGCCGGATGTGGGCGCCCAGCTCGCAGCCGATAAATACCGTGCGGGCGTGCGGGCGCCAGGGCCGGCCCAGGTAGACTTTGGTAGCCCCGGGCGCGGCCGTCAGCCGGCAATTGAGGAACACCAGCCCGAAGGCCTGCCGGGGAGTGGTGGAAGCGGCCGTGACGTAGGAGCTGGATTTGCTGTGGATGACGCAGCGCTCAAACACGGCCGTGGCCGCGCCGAAGATGAAGTCGGTGGTGCCCTCGATGTAGCAGTCCTGGTAGTACTGCCGGCTGTTATCCTGGGCCACGAACAGCGTATCCTGGTGGCCCAGCAGGCGGCAGTTTTTCAGGTGCGCCCGGTCGCCCTCCACGTGTAGGGCCACGGCCTGGCCCACCGGCCCGGCCGCGTTTTCGATGGTGAGGTTTTCGGCCCGGAAGTCGTTGCCCTGCACCCGCACCGTGGCCGAGGTGTACGTCGTGTGCTTCTCCGCGTCGCCGGAATAGTCGCTCCAGCTGATGACGACGCCCTGCTGACTTTCCCCGAGCAGGGTAATGTGGGTTTTCTGGGACGGAATCAGCAGCTTCTCGCGGTAGGTGCCGTTTTTGAGGAAGATGACGGCTTCCACCTGCATAAAGTCGCGCACGGCCAAGACGGCCTCCTGCACGGTGCGGTAGTCGCCCGTGCCATCGGCGGCTACCACCAGGCGCACCGGCTGGTTGAACGAGGGCGGCGCGGGCGCCTGGGCGGCGGGGGCGGGCGTGGTCTGGGCGCGCAGGGCCGGGCCGCTCAGCAGCAGGGCCGCCGTCAGCAGCGGGAGCAGGGGGCGCCTCACTGGTCCAGTTTGGGGTTCCAGTTGCGGAATACGCGTTCCGGGGTGTACTGCCGGGCTTCCTCGTCGCTGAGCTGGCGGCTCCACATCACGCGCCTGGTGGGCTGGTAGCCGGGGCCGCGGTTCTGGTACTCGGCGTAGGTGGCGGTGCGCTTGTTGGCGTCCTTGTCCCAATGGTCCCAGCCCAGCGCCCCGATCTGCGCGCCCAGCTCGCAGCGCAGAAACACGGTTTTGGCGTAGGGCCGCCAGGGCCGGCCGAGCAGGAAGGAGCCGGCCGGGGCGTCGCCGGTCACGCGGCAGTTGTTGAACACGTAGCCGTAGCGCACGCTGTCGGGGGTGGAGGCGGCCGTCACGTAGCCTTTCTGCTTGCAGAAGATGGTGCAGCCCTCAAACCACGCCGTCGACGAGCCGAAGATGAAGTCCACCGTGCCCTCGATGTAGCAGTCCTGGTAGTACTGGCGCGAGCCGTAGCCGTAGGTGTAGAGCGTGTCCTGAAAGCCGAGGAAGCGGCAGTTCTTGAAGCGCATCCGGTCCCCGGCCACCCACAGGGCCACGGCCTGGCCCACCGGCCCCGAGGAGTTCTGGAAGGTGAGGTTTTCGGCCGTGAAATCGGCCCCGTAGAGGTAGCAGCTGGCCGAGCCCGAGGTACCCTTCTCCTCGCCGAAGAGGTTTTTCTTCTGGTTGTAGTCGTCGTAGGTCAGGATGGTCAGGTCGCGGTCCTCGCCGATGAGGCGCACCAGGTTTTTGGAGCCGGCCAGGATGAGCTTCTCCTTGTAAGTGCCCTTCTTGACGAAGATGGTGGTGACCTTCTTGCGGAAGTCGGGCACGGCGTTGAAGGCTTCCTGCACCGTGCGAAACTGCCCCGAGCCGTCCTGGGCCACCACGAAGTCGTAGCCCAGGGCGCGGCCGAGCGTGAGCCAGCCCAGGCAGAAAAGTAAGAGTAGCTGTTTCACGGCGTGGTGGGTTGGGCGTCCTGGCCGGGGGCGGCGGGCGGCACGGCGTTTTTGGGCAGGGGCCGGGCCAGGTGCCCGGAAAGGCCCGGCAGTTGCTGCGCCTTGATTTCACCCACGACCAGCTGGGCCATCTTCCGCGCCCCCAGCTCCGAAAAGTGGGTGTTGTCGTTGCGGCCGTAGGGGTAGTTGGGATGGTCACCCGGGGCCAGCTGCAGAAACAGCAGCTTGGAGTTTTCCTCGCCGAACTGCTGCAGCAGCTCCCGGCTCATGCGGTCGAGGTCAATCAGCGGCACTTGCTGGGCCCGGGCTACCTCGGCCGTGGCGGCGGAGTAGGGCGCGTGGGTTTCCTGCTGGCGGCCGTCCTTGAACTTGCGCCGCGTCACCGGGGTGATGAGCACCGGGTAGGCATTTTTCGCCCGCGTTTCCTGCACGAACTTCAGCAGGTTGCGGCGGAAATCGGCCGGCGGGGTGTAGCGGTCCGGGTGGGCCTCCGATTCGTCGTTGTGGCCGAACTGAATCAGCACGTAGTCGCCCGGCTGCAGCGCGTCGACGATGGGCTGCCAGCGGTTTTCGGCCAGGAAGGTGCGGGTGCTGCGCCCGTTCTGGGCCCGGTTGTCCACCACCACCGTCGTATCGAAAAACGTGCTGAGCGGCATGCCCCAGCCGGTTTCGGGAAAGGTCTGCCGCACTTTCTGGGCAATGGTGGAGTCGCCGATCAGGTAGAGCCGGAGCTTTTTGGGCGGCGCGGTGGGCCCGGTAAAGGCCGTCAGCAGCAGGAGCAGCAGGCTCAGCGGCCAGATGCGGCGCAGGGGGCGGGGTTGGGTGGGCATGGGATAGATAGAAGCAAAAAAGAACGTCATGTCGAGCTTGTCGAGACATCTCGCGTGCTGACGTCCGAGAGCAATCAACCTGACGAAAGGACTTTACTACCTGCCATCAGCACGCGAGATGTCTCGGCTGCGCTCGACATGACGTTCTACTATCATCGTTCAACTAAACCGTTGGGGCAGGTTACTTCGCCTGCGCGTCCACCGCCTTCTTCGATTCGCGCTTCACGATGCGCTCGGCCAGCTCCAGCTTGAGGGTGCGCACGTCGGCCAGCACCAGCTCGGCCATGCGGCGGGCGCCCAGCTCCGAGAAGTGGGTATTGTCGTCGCGGCCGTCGGGGTAGTTCGGGTGCTCCCCGGGCGTGAGCTGGTTGAAGAGCAGCTTGCTGTTTTCCACCCCGAACTGCTGCAGCAGGGCCATGCTGCTCTGGCTCAAGTCGATGAGCGGCACCTGGTTGGCGCGGGCTACCTTGCGCACCAGCTCGGCGTAGGCGGCGTGGGTGTCCTCCACCTTGCCCGCGGCGTCAAACTTGCGGCGGGCCACCGGGGTGATGAGCACCGGCGTGGCTTTCTTGGCCCGCGTTTCTGTCACGAAGCGCAGCAGGTTCTGCTGAAACTCGGTTTCGGTGGTGTAGCTCTTTTTGGTGGGCACCTCGTCGTTGTGGCCGAACTGGATGAACACGTAGTCGCCCGGTTTAAGCGCCTCCGCCACGGCCTGCCAGCGGTTTTCGGTGAGGAAGGTCTTGGTGCTGCGCCCGTTCTGGGCGCGGTTGTCCACGGTCACCGTCTCGTCGAAGAACACGGCGAAGGGCGTGCCCCAGCCGGTTTCGGGGTAGGTCTTGACCTCCTTCTGGGCCATGGTGGAGTCACCGACGAGGTATACCCGGATGGGCGCGGGCGCGGGGGCGGTGAAGGCCGCCAGCAGCAGGGCCAGCAGCACCCCGGCCACGAAACGAATTCGCATAGTGCAAGCCGGTGAATGAGGAAAATGCAAGCGCCCGCGGCGTCAGCCACGCTGCCCGAAAGCAGCCGCCGACGCCGGGGCATTTCACTCACCACCCGATAGTTGCGGCTTTCCCGGGCGGCGTGCAAGCGGCGGCCTGCTTTTTTCTGCGCAATCGTTATCGGGAACGTTGCCATCTTTGGCGCGTAGTTAGGGCGCAACCCGCTGGTCCGGCGCTGCGTCTGTGCCCGAAGTTGCCGCCCCGTTTTTCGCGCTATTGCTAATGACTGCTCTACCTCCTTCCGCTGCTCCCGCGCAGTATTTCGACAACCCGGCGGGGAATATCTGGTACCATCCCACGGGCTACATCCGCCTGGAGTGGAGCCGCACCCCCGGCCGCGAGGCCAACGTGCGCGACCTGTACAAGGCCGCTGCCCAGGCCCTGGCGCACTTTGGCGTCACCCGGATCCTCTCCGACCACCGCCACATGCCCCCGATTTCGCCGCCGCTGCAGCGCTGGCTGGCCGAGGAATGGGTGCCCACCACCGCCCGCGACACCGGCTACAACCGTGGCGCCGTGGTACAGGCCTTCAACCTGTTCAACCGCATGGCTACCAATCAGATAGTCACCCAGATGACCAACACCAACGTGCCGGTGGCCGTCGACTACTTCGACAACGAGGAAGCCGCCGAACGCTGGCTGCTGAGCGACGACGCGCCCCAGTCCGGCGCCGTCGGCAGCGGGGTGTAGGCCCTGGCCGCTTTCCTGGGCTGTTCGGCGCCTTGCCCGGCCCGGTTTTCGGCCATCGAGGCGCCTGGTGACGCCTGAATCAAACACGCCACGGCCCCGGCAGTATCAGCTGCCGGGGCCGTGGCGTGTTTGGTCAAGCCGAAGCGTTTGGGCGTTGGGCTCAGGATGCGCTGGCCTGATCCAGGGCGCGCAGGTCATCGGCGCTGAGCGGCAGCTGCAGCGCCGGCAGCAGCTCCTCGATCTGTTCGGGCTTGCTGCCCGAGGCAATGGGCGCCGTCAGGCCGGGCTGGGCCATGATCCAGGCCAGGGCCACCTGCGCGGGCGTGGCCTGGTGGCGGGCGGCCACTTCGTCGACGGCCGCGAGGATGCGCAGGCCGCGCTCGTTCAGGTATTTCTGGCCCACGCCGCCGCCCCGGGCGCTTTTCTGCAGGTCGGCCGGAGAGCGGTACTTGCCGGTAAGAAAGCCCGCGGCGAGGCCGTAGTAGGGAATCACGCCCAGGCCGTGCTGCTGCACCACCGGCCGCAGCTCCCGCTCGAAGTCGGCGCGGTCGTAGAGGTTGTAGAGCGGCTGCAGCGTCTCGTAGCGGGGCAGGCCGTGCTGTTCGCTGGCCTGCAGGGCCTCGGTCAGGCGCTGGGCCGAGAAGTTGGAAGCCCCGATGGCGCGCACTTTGCCTTCCTGGATGAGCTGGGCGTAGGCTTCCAGGGGCTCCTGCACCGATACCGTCGGGTCGTCCTTGTGCGACTGGTACAGGTCGATGTAATCGGTCTGCAGGCGCTTCAGCGAGCCTTCCACGGCGCGCAGGATGTAGTCCTTCTTCAGACCCTTGTTGTCAGCGTTGACTTCCCAGCCGACTTTGGTGGCGATGATGACGTCGTCGCGGCGGCCGCGCCGGTGCAGCCACTGGCCGATGATGGTTTCGGACTCGCCGCCCACGTGCCCGGGCACCCACACCGAGTAGCCGTCGGCCGTGTCGATGGCGTTGCCGCCGCCGGCCACGAAGGCGTCGAGGATGCGGAAGGAAGTGGCCTGGTCGGCCGTCCAGCCGAATACGTTGCCGCCGAGCACGAGGGGCGCAATGCGCAGGCCGGAGCGGCCCAGTTCGCGTTGTTGCATGGTTCAGGAGGGTTGGTAGGAGTGGCTATAACTACCCGAAGGGCATTAGGGTTTGGGGCGGCGTAATACTCGGACGCGGTAACTTGCCACTCCCAACCCTACCCGTCGCGCCATGCTGCTTCGCCTCTGCCTGCTGCTCCTGACCTTGCTCACGCTGCCTGCCACCGCGCCGCCGGAGCCCGGCCTGACCGAGCGCAACTTTCAGCCACTCTTCGACAAATACGGCCTGCGCGGCTCTTTGCTGCTCTACGACGCCAAGGCCGGCAAGTACGTGGCCTACAACCCGAAGCGCTGCCGGCAGGGCTTCATCCCAGCCTCCACGTTCAAGATTCCGAATACGCTCATCGGACTGGAAACCGGCGCGCTGCGCGACACGGCCGAAATCTGCAAGTGGGACGGCGTCAAGCGCAGTTTCCCGCAGTGGAATGAGGACATGACCTACGCCCGGGCCCTGCGGGTGTCGTGCGTGCCGTGCTACCAGCAGCTGGCCCGGCGCGTGGGCGTGGCCCGCTACCAGCAGCAGCTGCGCCGCCTCGGCTACCCCGGCATGCAGGTCACGGCCGCCACGCTCGATACCTTCTGGCTGGGCGGCCCCTCGCGGCTCACGTCGTTTGAGCAGATTGCCTTTCTGCGCCGTCTGCAGGCCGAAAAGCTGCCCGTGGCTTTGCGCCACCAGCGCGCCGTGAAGCAGCTGCTGGTGCTCCGCCAAACGCCCGCCTACACCTTCTGCGGCAAATCCGGCTGGCGCTTTCGCTCGGCCACGAACCGCGACATCGGCTGGTTTGTGGGCTGGCTTGCGCGCCCGGACGGCCGCACCATCTTCTTCGCCCTGAACGCCGAAACCCAGCCCGACCACGTAGCTGATGAGCGGTTTCAGACCGGCCGCCGCGCCATCGTGGAGCAGGCCCTGGCCGAGCTGGGCTGGATGCAGTAGGCGCGGCCTGCCACCGGCGGCGCTGGTATTGGCTCAATAAGGGCGCGGGCCCGGCGTTTTCGGCGGCGACCCCGCGAATGTCTACTTTGCACCTATGAAGTTTCTGTTGCGGCTGCGCGTTCTGCTGATGTTGCTCGGGCTGGCCTGGCCGGCGCGGGCCCAGCAGCCGCGCGCCGACGTGCTCATCCGCCACGGCCGCCTCTACGACGGCACCGGCAACGCCTGGACCTATGGCGACGTGGCCGTGCGCGCCGGCCGTATCGTGGCCGTGGGCCGGCTGGCCGCCGATTATCCCGCCGATACCGTCATCGACGCCAGCGGGCTGGCCGTGGCCCCGGGCTTTATCGACGTGCACACCCACATCGAGGACGACGAAGTGCGCCAGCCCACGGCCGACAACTTCCTCTACGACGGCGTGACAACGGTGGTAACCGGCAACTGCGGTTCCTCCCGGCTCGACTTGCGCCGCTACTTCCGCCTGCTCGACAGCACCCGCCTGTCCGTCAACGTGGCCTCGCTCGTCGGGCACGGCACGGTGCGCAAGGCGGTGATGGGCCGGGCCCGCCGCGCGCCCACCGAGGCCGAACTGCAGCGCATGGAAACGCTCATCGACTCGGCCATGCGGGCGGGGGCGGCAGGGATGTCGTCGGGGCTGATTTACGTGCCGGGCACCTACAGCCGCCTGCCCGAGCTGATCCGACTGGCCCGGGTGGCGGCGCGCTACCGCGGCCTCTACGCCACCCACATGCGCAACGAGAGTGACAGCGTGGCCTTTGCCGTGCTGGAGGCCCTGCGCGTGGGCCGCGAAGCCGGCCTGCCGGTGCAGATTTCGCACCTCAAGCTGGGCGGGCAGCAGAACTGGGGCCGCACCGCCGAGCTACTGAACCTCATCGAAACCGCCCGCCGCACCGGGCAGGAAGTCACCATCGACCAGTATCCCTACACGGCCTCATCGACCTCGCTGAGCACCCTGCTGCCCGACGACGTGCAGGCCGACGGCGCCGACTCGTTGCGCGCCCGCCTGCTGCGGCCCCGGGTGCGGGCAGCAGTGCTGCGCAGCATGGTGCGGCGCCTGCACGCCCGGCAGCTGCGCCACTTCAGCTACGTGGTGGTGGCCAACTTCCCGCCCGATACCACGCTCAACGGGCTGAGCGTGGAGGAAATCAACCGGCGGCGCAAGCGCCCGCACCGCGCCCGCGCCGAAGCCGCCACCGTGCTGGAACTGGTGCAGCAGCACGACGCCAGCGCCATCTTCCACGGCCTGAGCGAAGACGACGTGCAGCAGATCATGCGCTACCCGCACAACATGGTGGCCTCCGACGCCAGCATCCGGGTGTGGCGCGAGGGCGTGCCCCACCCGCGCGGCTACGGCTCCAACGCCCGCGTGCTCGGCCGCTACGTGCGCGAGCTGCGCGTGCTGCCGCTGGAGGAAGCCATCCGCCGCATGACCTCGCTGCCGGCCCAGACCTTCGGCCTGGTGGGCCGCGGCCTGCTGCGCCCCGGCTACGCCGCCGACATCGTGGTGTTCGACCCGATGACCGTGCAGGACCGCAGCACCTTCGCCCACCCGCACCAGTACTCGGTGGGTATGCGCTACGTGCTCGTCAACGGCCGCACGACGGTGTGGGAGGGCCGGCACGTGGGCACCCGCGCCGGGCTGGTGCTGCGCGGGCCGGGGGCCGCGGCCCCAGCTGTGCCCACCGGGGAAACCGGGGAATCCCGGCGGCGCTGAGGGGGCAGGGTAGGAGCTGGCGCCCTACACAACCACCCGCTCCAGCACCCTCCAGCCGTGGGCCGGCACCAGCAGGGCTTCGCCGGTGGCAAAAAGCAGCTGCTGGCCGCTGAACACGTCCTGCCAGGTGCCGGCGGCTGCTTCGGGCAGCATCAGTGCGGCTTCGGCGGCGTCGGTGTTGATGGCGCAGAGCACGGCGGCGGGGCCTTGCTCGCGCAGGAAGGCGTACTGCGCGGGGCCGCAGTCGAGGCGGCGGAAATGGCTGGTCACGTCGCCGTTGCGCAGGGCGGGGTGGCGGCGCTTGAGCTGCAGCAGGCGGGTGTAGAAGTCCTGCAGCGGGTAGGCCTGCCAGTCGATGGGGTCGTGGTCGAAGAACTGCAGGCGGCGGTTCAGGGCAGCTTCCTGGCCCGAGTACACCAGCGGCATGCCGGGCAGCAGCACCGTGAGCACGGCGAAGGGCCGGGCCAGGGGCCCCAGCCGCTCGTACTCGGTGCCGTCCCAGCTGTTCACGTCGTGGTTGCTGGTGAAGTGCATCAGGTACACCGAGGGCGGGTATTTGGCCCGCTCGGCCGCCAAATACTCATCGATGGCGTGCAGGGGCTCGTGGCCCTCGGCTACGCGGTCGAGCAGGTAGTGCAGGCGCAGGCCGAACGACATGTCGAAAGCCTTTTCCAGCAGCCGGGTGTCGGGGTTGAAGTCTTCCCAGCTCAGGCCGCCCGAGGGGTACAGCTCGTCCCACTCGGCCAGCATGAACACGGGCTTCACCGCGTCCAGCTCCGGCCGCGCCGCGTCCCAGAAGTCGGTGGGCACCAGCCCGGCCACGTCGCAGCGGTAGCCGTCGAGGTCGGCCGCGCGCAGCCAGTAGAGCAGCGCGTCGGTCATGTAGCGGCGCAAGGCGGGCTGGCGGTAGTCCAGGGCCACCACGTCGGTCCAGTCGGGCACGGGCGGCAGCAGGTTGCCACTCGCATCATGCTGAAACCAGTCGGGGTGCTCCGTGACCAGGGCGTTGTCCCAGCTGGTGTGGTTGGCCACCCAGTCGAGCAGCACCCGCAGGCCCAGGCCGTGGGCCGTCTGCACGAGGTGGCGCAGGTCGTCGAGGGTGCCGAATTCGGGGTTGACGGCGAAGTAGTCCCGCACGGCGTACTGGCTGCCGAGCGTACCCTTGCGCCCCACCTGCCCAATGGGGTGAATGGGCATCAGCCACACGATGCTCACGCCCATGGCCGCCAGCCGTGGCAGGTGCGCCTCGAAGGCCCGAAACGTGCCCTCGGGCGTGAATTGGCGCAGGTTGACTTCGTAAATGGTGGCCTGGGCGGCCCACTCGGGGTGGCGCACCTGGAACAGGTGCTGGTCGGGGTGCGGCGGAAGCTGGGGCACGGCAGCGGCTTTCGGGGAAGACGGAAACAACGAGCCCCCGTGTACGCAAAACCGGCGGGCAGGGCCGCGGCTTTGGTCGCCGCCGCCGAGCCCTGCGGCTAGGTGCGGATGACGTCGGTGTCCACCGGCACGTAGCCCAGCTGCCGGCTCATGCTCAGCACCTGGCCCTTGTGGTGGAACTCGTGGGTGATGACGTGGGTGAACAGCTGCAGGGGCGTGAGCGGCAGCGGGGCGGGGCGGCCGGGCACCGCCAGCAGCTCGGCCTGCTGCTCGCGGCCCGCCGCGTGCGCCAGAAAATCCAGCATCAGTTGGTCGACGAGGGCGAAGCAGGCGCGCACGGCGGCCACGTCGGGCACGGCGGCCACATCGAAGTAGGTGCGCGGGTGCTGCCGGGCCACCACGCCCAGCCAGTGCCGGTAGGTGTTGGCCGTGTGCACCAGCAGGTCGCGGATGTTGCCGTCGTTGAAGGCGGGCAGCGGCACCACGAAATCGGCCGGGGCCAGGGTGGCGCAGTAGTCGAGCAGGGCGCCGCGGGCGCTCTGCACCAGGGCGTATTGGTCGCGCAGGATGGCGTGCATGGCGGTCGGAATAATTAGTTGGGCCCGCGCTCCAGCACGCGGTAGCCGTGGGGCGGCACGGGCAGGGTGGCGCCGGGGGCCAGGGTGTAGGTTTGGTCCGCGAAGACGTCGCGGTAGTCGCCGTGCCAGGCGGCGGGCACGGGCAGCTCGCGCAGCTCCGAGCCCAGGTTCACGGCCACCAGCACGGCCTCGGGGCCGCCGGCGCGGTGGCGCACGAAGGCGTACACGTCCTTATCGGCGGCGGGCAGGCGGGTGAGCCGCCCGCAGGCGTCGCCGTTGGCTAGGGCGGGGTTGCGCTTCTTGAGCTGCAGCAGGCGGGTGTAGAAATCCTGCAACGGGTAATTGCCCCAGGCAATCGGGTCCTTGTCGAAAAACTTCAGCCGCTTCCGCAGGGCCGCTTCCTGGCCCGAGTACACCATCGGGATGCCCGGCAAGGTGGCGGCCAGCACGGCCTGGGGCTGCACGTCGGGGCCCAGCCGCTCGTACTCCGAGCCGTCCCAGCTGTTGATGTCGTGCGAGGTGGTAAACGTCATCAGGTAGCTGGTGGGCGGGTACTTGGCCCGCTCCACCCGCAGGTACTTATCCACGGCGGCCACCGGCTGCTGGCCGCGGGCCACGCTGTCGAGCAGGTAGCGCAGGCGCAGGGCGTAGGTGGCGTCGAAGGCTTTTTCGAGCAGGCCGGTGTTGGGGTCGAACTCGCCGTGCCGGAGAAAGGGCGGGTCGTGCAGCTCGTCCCACTCGGCCAGCATGAATACCGGCTTGATCTTCTCCAATTCGGCCCGGGAGCTGTTCCAGAAATCGGTGGGCACCAGGCCGGCCACGTCGCAGCGGTAGCCGTCCACGTCGGCCTCGCGCACCCAGTAAGCCAGGCTTTCGGTCATGTACCGGCGCAGGCCGGGCTTGCTGAAATCGAGGTCGATAACGTCCTGCCAGTCGGCCACCGGCGCCACGAACTGGCCCTGCGGGTTGCGCGTGAACCACTCCGGATGCTCCCGGGCCAGCTTACTGTCCCAGCTGGTATGGTTGGCCACCCAGTCGAGGATGACGTGCATGCCGCGCCGGTGGGCCTCAGTCACGAGGTGGCGCAGGTCGTCCAGGGTGCCCATTTCGGGGTTCACGGCCCGGTAGTCGCGCACCGAGTAGTAGCTGCCGAGCGTGCCCTTACGGCGCTCCTGCCCGATGGGGTACACCGGCATCAGCCACAGAATGCCCACGCCCATCTTCTGCAGCCGCGGCAGGTGGGCCTCAAAGGCCCGAAACGTACCCTCCGGCGTGTACTGCCGGATATTGACCTCGTAGATGCTGGCCTGCCGGGCCCAGGCGGGGTGACGGATGGTGTATTGCGGCGGGGCTGCCGGGCACGTCGTCAGCGCCGACGGGACCTTTTCCGGGCCCGATTGGGAATGGCAGGCCGGCAGCAGGGCCGCTGCCAGCAGGCCGGCGGCAAGGGACAGGAGGGCGGTGGGGCGCATGGCCTAAACATACGCGTTTGCCACGGCCGTTGCCGCTCCAGCGGGCATGAATAGAAAGCAATCAGGCCGTCAAACGGAGCGCAGCCGAAGCATTTGAACAGTATAAAAAGCCCGTCATGTTTCGACGACATGAGGTTCTGAACGAAGGTCGTCCCGCGTCAGCGGAAGTCGCGCAGGCGCTTTTTGCTCAGCTCGTAGCTCAGGATGGCCGGGACGTAGAAGGTCACGTCGGCCAGCAGCTTGGCCAGCAGCACGCCCCCGGCGAAATGGCCCAGCCACAGCGGCAGGTAGTACATCAGGGCAGGGCGGATGACCAGCGAATCGGCCAGCTCGGCTACGCCGAATTCCACCAGCAGGGCGCGCACGTTGCGGCCGAACGTGGCCCAGTCGTAGCCCCGGCCGGCGGCGCGGCGCTGCTGCCGGGCCCGGTGCATGTCGGTGAGCAGGATGGTGCCGAAGTAGAGCACGTTGCCGGCCCAGGTGCCCGCCAGCGCCGCCGTCACGCGGCTGTGCGTCAGCCACAGGGCCACCCAGGCCCCGACCAGCGTAGCCAGCAGCGACAGGATTTCGGCCGGCAGGTAGCGGCGCAGCCACTCGCGGAGCTTGCGTTTCATGGGCGGAGCATTTCAGAGCGCGAACCAGCCCACTACGAAATACAGGAGCAGCAGGGCCGCAAACGCCGCCGCCAGCGGCAGCACCGCCCGGCGCGGCACCAGCAGCGACACGGCCACGTAGCCCAGGCCGGTGTAGCGCCCGGCCAGCTCCAGCACCCGGATGTTGTAATCGTAAAACCAGCGGCTGAGGGGCGCAAAGCGGCGGCGCTCCACCGTCAGCGCGCCGATCAGCAAAGCGGCACCCAGCACCAGCGGACCCCCGAGGCGGGGGCGGCGCAGGGCCAGCACCAGCAGCCAGCTCAGGGGCGCGAGTAGGCAGTACACCAGGATATTCAGCTCCGGGTAGCTCAGGCCCGTCGCGCGGCAGGTGGCCACGAACACCCGCACGATGTCGTCGAACAGCTGCTGCATGGCGGCTCAAGGCTGGGGTGGCAGCACCACCAGGCGCTGCCGCTGCCCGGCCAGCTCGGCCCAGTACACCCCGCCGGGCACCGGGCGGTTCTGCGCGTCGCGGGCGTCCCAGGCCAGGGTGTGGGCGCCGGTGGTAGCGTCGGTGGGCATGGTGCGCACCAGCGTGCCGCGGCTGTCGAGCAGGCGCAGGGTGGGGGCGGGGCCGGGCCGGTGCACGGTGTAGCGCAGCGTGGTGCGGCCGCGCAGGGTACGCTCGGTGGGCGCTTCCAGCGTCAGCGCGTCGGGGTCGAGGTGGCGGGCGGGCGTGCGGTCGAGGCGCAGGCCCTGCACCGTCAGGCTGGCGCGGCGACTGGCGTCAGTCAGCGTGAAGCGCAGGTGCAGGGTACGAGTGGCCGCGTCGTAGTGCCAGGCCTCGGCCGGCAGGGGCTGCCCGGCCAGCAGCACGGCCGCGGGGGCCACCGACACCCGCGGCAGCAGCAGCTCAACGACCCGCCGCGTGGGCGCGGCTCCGGGCGGCGTAAGCCCGGTGAGCGTGGCCGTGATGCGGGCCTGCGCGCCGGCCACGACGCCCTGCAGGGTCAGCAGCTGGTAGGCGGCGGGTGCGGCAGTGTGGCCGTCGTCGTCGTACACGGTGAAGGAGGTGGTGCCGGCGGCGGGGTCGGCAAAATACTGTACCTGCAGGGTGTCGGGACGGTAAAGGGCGGTGCTGGGGCGGTAGCGCGTGAGGGGCACGAAGGCGCCGGCCCGCACCAGCAGCGGCAGGTGGTGCAGCGGGGCCGGGCGGCCCACCGTCTGGCCGCCGGGCAGGGTTTCGTGCGAGTCGAAGTCTATCCAGGTGCCGGCGGGCAGCACCACGTTGCGGCGGCGTTGCCCGGGCTGCAGCACCGGGGCCACCAGCAGGTTGGGACCGAGAAAGAACTGGTCGTTGACGTCGGCCAGGGCTGGGGCGTTGTCGCGCCGAAAGGCCTGGCGGCGGTTGGCGCGCAGCTTTTCGGCGCCCCAGGCGCTGGAGGCGGTGGTGCTCCAGCTCCAGGTGGGCGCGGCGGGCGGCTGGGCGCGGGCCGCGTCGGGGCGAGCTTCTGCGCTCATGGCCGCCGTATCGGCCTGCCAGTTGCCCGTTTCCTGCCAGGCATCGGCCAGGCCCGCCGCCAGTTCCTCCGCCGACAGGCCTTGCTCGACGTCGGCCTGCACCGCCGTTGCGCCATAATTCAGGGGGCGGGCCAGCGGGGTGCCGGTCTGCGCGTTTTCCCAGGCCAGGGAGTAGAGGTAGGGCAGCAGGCGGTAGCGCAGGTGGGTGTAGGGGCGCACGGCGGCCTGGGTGGCGGGCGGCCACTGGTAAGGCTCCGGGGGCACCTCGGGGCCGCCGTGGGGGCGCAGAATGGGCCCGAGGCTGGCCATCTGCAGCCAGCGCGTGTACAGTTCGGGGTCGGTGGGGCCCACGCCGAAGCCGCCCGCGTCGGAGTGCATGTAGCCGACCCCGCCCAGGCCCAGGCTGAGCATGATGGGCACCTGCGCCTGCAGGCCCGACCAGGACCGGTTCACGTCGCCCGACCAGGGAAACACGGCATGGCGCTGCACCCCGGCCCAGCCCGAGCGGGCGAGGTTGAACAGGCGCTCCTCGGGGTAGTGGCGGGCGTAGCCCTCGCTCAGGATGCTGGCCCACCGCTGCCCGTAGCCGTTGTGGATGCGGCGCGTCGGGCCGGCGTCGTAGTGCATGTCAGCAGGCTGGTTTTCCGGCTCGCCCAGGTCGGTCCACCAGCCGGCCACGCCGTCCTGCTTCAGCCGGGCGTACTGCTCCCACAGCCAGCGGCGGGCGGCGGGGCGGTACATATCCAGCAAGGTGGCGGGCCCGGCCCAGAAAGATGCCACGGTGTAGGGCTGCCCGGCCGCGTCGCGCCCCACCAGGCCCTGCCGGCGCACCAGCGCGTCGTTCAGGGAGCTGCGCATCACGTAGGGCTCCGAAATCAGCAGGGTCTTGATGCCGAGCGAGTCGAGGCGGCGGGTCAGCCGGCGCGGGTTGGGGAAGCCGGCGGGCGCCCAGCGGAAGTCGCCCTGCTGCCGGGTGCCGCCAAACCAGTAGAGGTCGAGCACCAGCGCGTCGAGCGGAAAATCGGCCTGGCGCATGCGGCGCGCTACGTGCAGCATTTCGGCCTCCGATTTGTAGCCGAAGCGGCTTTGCAGCAGGCCCAGGCCCCAGCGCGGCGGCAGTGGCTGCCGGCCGGTGAGGGCGGTGTAGCGGCTCAGAATTTCGGCGTAAGAGTCGCCGGCCACGATGAAATAAGCCACGCTGCGCAGCCCCTCGCCGCGGTATTCGAGTACGGTTTTATCCGTCGCGCCCAGGTCGAGGGTGCCGGGGGCGTAATGGTCGAAAAAGAGCAGGTAGCCCCGGCTGCTGAGCACCGTGGGCAGGGTCAGGTTCAGCGTCGGCTCGCCGTTCTGGTAGCCGTAGTGGGCTTCGTTGTAGAGGGTGAGCCGGCGCCCGCGGCGGTCCAGGGGCAGGGCCCGGGAGCCGGTGCCGTAGAGGTGCTCATCGGGCTGAAGCCGGAAGCTGACGCCGGTGCCGCCCGCCCCGCCGAGCTGCTCGAACGCGCCGCCCGCTTCGGTGAGCAGCGCCTCCTCGCTGCGGGCACGCTGGTAGCTGAGGTGCAAGGGCGTTTTCTGCACCGTGACGAGGCCGCCGCAGCCCAGGTCCCAGGTCAGCTCCGTCGGGGTGGCAATGATGCCCTGGCAAATCAGGTTGCCGTATTTGGCCACTTCAGCCGGTCGGGGCGGACCGTCGCAGCCGGGGTTGCAGGCGTCGGCCGGGCGTTCGGGCTGCGGCGCCTGCACTACGCTCAGCGACGAATCGGGCCGCACGGGCTGGCCGGCGGGATAAAACTCCACCCGCACCACGCCCTCGGCCCAGGGCCGTACGCGCAGGGTGCCGCCGTCGGTGCTGCGGATGGTGAGGGTGCCGTCTTGGTACGAGTGGCTGCGGTAGCGGCCGAGGGCGCGCGTCGGCACCGGCGTTTCGCGCCGCCCGAATGGGTCCTGACTGGGCGGGCCGCCGCCTTCGCGCTGGGCCAGCGCGGGCGTGCTCAGGGCGGAAAGCACCAGCAGGGGCAGCAGGCGGCGGATCGGCGGTGTGGGCATCGGGCGAGTGGGAAGGCGTGGGGGCAAAATACAGGCTTTTGGGAGTAGTAACGGATGGGCTCAGGAAGGCGGAAACCTCGACGCGCCGGGCCCTTTCGACGGCCTGGCGGCTCGCGCCCCGGGCCGCGGCGTGAAACATTTTGCGCCGGATTGCTGTCCTGCTAAGCTGACGAGCCCTGCGGGGCCGCCCGTAGACCGAGCGTATATGCGAATTTTTCTGTGGTGGGGGCTGCTGAGTGCGGGGCTGCTGGCGGCCGGCCCGGTCGCCGGCCAAGTCCTCGAGGCCGAGCGGCTGGTGGTGCCCGACAGCCTGCACCGCTCCGCCGCGGCGCCCCCCGAAACCGACCTGCCCGACGTGCTGCGGCGGGTTTTTCCGCGCCTCATCCCGCCCCGCGACACCACACCGCCCGCGCCCGGCCACAAGTACATCGTGGTGCTGCCGGTGGTGAGCTACTCGCTCACCACGCGCGGGCTGGTGCAGCTGACCAGCAGCACCGCCTTTCGGGAGGAAGACGCGAACATGTCGAGCCTGGTGGCGGCGCTGACTTACACCCAGAACCGGCAGCTCATCCTGAACGCGACGCCATCCATCTGGACCACCGGCAACCGCTACAACCTGGTGGGCGACTGGCGCCTGATGCGCTACCCCCAGGCCACCTACGGCCTGGGCATGCACAACCGCCCCGCCGACGCGGTGCAGATGAGCTACGACTACCTGCGCATCTACCAGAGCGTGCTGCGGCAGCTGCGCCCCAACCTCTACGCCGGCCTGGGCTACCAGCTCGATTACCATTGGGACATCCGCAGCGAGCGGGCCGCGCAGCCGGTCAGCAGCGTGTCGGAGTACCGGGCGGGGGTGCGGGGGCGCTCGGTGTCGTCGGGCCTGGCCCTGACGGCGCTGTACGACTCGCGCGGCAACGCCATCAACCCGCCCGCCGGCGGCAGCTACCTCAGCCTGCAGCTGCGCCCCAACCTGCGTCCGCTCGGCAGCGACGCCGCCTACCAGTCACTGCTGGTGGATGCGCGCCAGTACCTGCGCCTGCGTTCCGGCTCGAAGAACGTGCTGGCCTTGTGGACCTACAATGCCTTCGTGTTCGGCCGCAACGCGCCCTACCTCGACCTGCCCAGCACCGGCTGGGACATGTACAACAACACCGGCCGCGGCTACATTCAGGGCCGTTTTCGGGGCCAAGGCCTGCTCTACACCGAGGCCGAGTACCGCTTCGGCATCACCCGCAACCGCCTGCTCGGCGGGGTAGTGTTCGTCAATGCTCAAAGCGCCTCGGAGCCCGGTGGGCACCGCTTCGAGCAGGTGGCTCCGGCCGGGGGCGTGGGCCTGCGCTTGAACATGAACAAGCTCTCCCGCACCAACCTCACCGTGGACTACGGCGTGGGTCGGCAGGGCTCCCGCGGGCTGTGGTTCAACTTCGGGGAAGTGTTCTGAAACGGGCTGGCGCCGGTTTAGCGACCCGAAGGGAGCGTAACCGGTGCCTGAAACAAAGCAGGTTTTCAACCTGCGTAGCACGGTGCCGCCTCGAGGCCGTTCAGGAAGTTAAAAGCACGTCAGGCTTGATCTGGCGTCCGCTGGTCGAATCAGGACGCCCTGATTCAATTTCCGGGGACTCCCTAAACAGCTTCACCGGCTAACCGGCCTGGGGCGTTGCCGCAGGCTGAAAGCCTGCCTGATGGTGGGCACCGGTTACGCTCCCTGCGGGTCGCTAAACCGGCGCCAGATCGGCGGGAATTTACGCGGGCGCTTTGGCCAGCTCGGTAGAAGCTACCAAGGACGCCGAGGGGAAAAATGCGGCCGGCAGGCAACCCCGCCGGCCGCCGTAGCGAGTACAAGGCAAAACCTCTTCCCGCGGGCCGGCAACCTAGCGCCGGCGTGCTGCCCGGCAGCGAGTGGCGCGTCGGCAGCGGCCCCTGGCCGCTTGCGGCTGACTCCAGGCGCCCCGGAACGGTTTTTTAGGCTGCTGACCGGTGCATCGGTTGGCCGCTCCACTCCCCGTTCACGGCTGATTCCAGGTGCCCGGTGCCTAGTTGCTACCGCTGTGCCCAGGCCGTCCGGCCCGTTGCCCGGCATTCCGACCTCCTTACCCCCAACCATGAAAAACCTCGCGAGCCTGCTGCTCGTGCTGACGGGCCTGAGCGGCGCGGCGGCCCAGGCACAAACCAAGTTCCAGACCCAGGCGGCCACCATCAGCTTCTTTTCCTCCACGCCCATCGAGGACATTGCCGCCAAAAGCCTCCGGGCCAGCGCCCTGGTCGATGCGGGCACGGGGCGGCTGGCCTTCAGCGTGCCCATTCGCTCGTTCACGTTTCGCAACGGGCTGATGCAGGAGCACTTCAACGAAAACTACCTGGACTCGGACAAGTACCCCAAGGCCACCTTCGCCGGCACCCTGCTGAATTGGAGCGCCGCCACGCTGGCCGCCCCCGGACCGCACCCGGTGCAGGTAGAGGGCAACCTGACCATTCACGGCGTGACGCGCCGCGTGCGGGTGCCCGGCACCCTGGAGCAGCAGGGCAACCGCCTGCTGCTCAACGCCCGCTTCAGCGTGCAGCCCGCCGACTACCGCATCGACATTCCGGCCCTGGTGCGCGACCATATTGCCAAGACGGTGGAGGTGAACGTGGCGGCCGGCTGCGTAGCCGCGCCCTAACCGGCGTGGCCGCAGCGGCCTTAGCGGATTGCGGCGCCTGCTGCCGAATGCACGCGGTGCAGCGTTAGCACGCCGGGAATGGCGGCGTGCTCGGGCAGCTGGCCGCTGCGGGCAAAATCAGCCCAGAGCTGCCGCAGCTGCTGCCCGGCCTGGTCGATTTCGGCCCAGTCGGCGCGGCCGAGCAGGGGTAACCGGGCCCAGGTGGCTTCGGCGCCCAGCAGAAAGGGTAAATCGACGGTGTGGGCGGCTCCGAACGCGCTGCCGGGCGCCTGGTAAGTGAGGGTGAAGCGGTAGGTACGCCCGCCCGCCGCGGCGTGGCGCCGGGCAAAGGCCTCGGCCGGGGCGCCGTAGATGCGGCGCGACACCTGCTCGACCAGCAGGCGCACCGCCGGCCGGCCCAGCACCGGCACGCGGCTCAGCCACTGAAATTTCGGGTCGATGACGGCGAAGAAGCGCACCTCCTCCGCCGTGGTGCCGATGAGCACGTCGACGCGGGCCGCGGCGGCGTGCCAGGCCGCGTCCAATTCGGCTTCGGGCGGCAGCGGGTCGGCGCCGTACTGGGTGCCGAAGGGCATGCCGGCTTTCAGGCCAAAGCGCCGGGCAGCCCGCCAGGCCTGCGGCTCGCGGGCCAGCACCTCGGCCGGCGTAGCCGCCTCGGCGAAGGCACCCACGGCGGCCGTCATGGCCCGGGTGAGCGGGGCGCGGCCCGCGGCCAAGCCCAGCGGCGCGCTGTGCAGAATGACGCGCCGAAACAGCCCCGCGGCGCCCCGCGCTACCAGCAGGTGGGCCGCCGCGTCGCCGCCGGAGGAATGGCCGAGCAGGGTTACGCAGCCAGCGTCGCCCCCGAAGGCCGCGATGTTGCGCTGCACCCAGCGCAGGGCTTCCAGCAGGTCGAGCAGGCCCAGGTTGGGCGGCGTGCCGCCCTCGCTGCCCAGAAAGCCGAACAAGCCCAGCCGGTACGTCACGGCCACCACCACTACGCGCTGCTCGGCCACCAGCCGGGCGGGGTCGTAGAAGGGCAGGTCGCCGGCGCCGGTCACGTAGGAGCCGCCGTGAATCCACACCAGCACCGGCAGTTGCTCGGCGGGCCGTCGGTCGGCGGGCGTAGTCACGGAGAGGTGCAGGCAGTCCTCGTCGAAGCGCGCCCCGGCCCAGAAGTCGCCCAGGGCCTGTGTCAGCAGCTGGTCGGGCGCCTGGGGGCAGGCCGGACCGGGCTGCTGCGCCAGGATGGGTTCGGCGGCGGGCGGCGCGGCTACGGGGCGCTGAAAACGGCCGGCGCGGGCGTAGCGGATGCCCTGGGCGCGCAGCACGGCGCCGTCCAGGCGGCCGATGATGCGGCCCGCGGGGGCGTCGAAAACGGGCGGTGGTGGAATGGTCATGCGGAGAAGGGCCAGCTCGGAGCGCAACGGGGCAAACAGGGATTGGTGTGTAGGCCCCTCAACCGTTGCCATCCGGCTTAAGTTGCTAGATCAGTACCCCGCCGCCGTATCGTCGCCGCGCGGGTCGGCGCCGCCGCGCAGGGTGCCGTCGGGCTGCCGCTCGATGGCGTCGATGCGGCCCCAGGCACCGCGCGGGTTCAGCTTATAGCCCCGGCGCTGCAGCTCGGCTTCGGCGGCGGGCGTGAGAGCGCCGGCTTCCACGTCGATGTGGTCGGGCAGCCACTGGTGGTGCAGGCGCGGGGCGGCCACGGCCTGCTGCGGGTCCAGGCCGTAGTCGAGCACGTTCAGCGTGGCCTGCAGCACCGAGGTGATGATGGTGCTGCCGCCGGGCGTGCCCACCACCAGGCGCAGCTTGCCTTTCTCCGTGATGATGCTGGGCGTCATCGAGGAAAGCATACGCTTGCCGGGCCCGATGGCGTTGGCTGCGCCGCCGGTCACGCCGTAGGAGTTCGGCACGCCGGGCTTGACGGAAAAATCGTCCATTTCGTTGTTGAGCAGGAAGCCCGCCCCGGCCACCACTACTTTCGAGCCGTAGGCCCCGTTGAGCGTGGTGGTGCAGCTCACCGCGTTGCCCGTGGCGTCCACGATGCTGTAGTGCGTGGTCTGGTCCGACTCGTAGCCCGGCAGCCCGGCGCCGGCCGCCACCTGGGCCGAGGGCGTGGCCCCACTGCCCGGCGTGACGCCCGCCATGCGCTGCTTCAGGTAATCGGGCGCCAGCAGTTGGGCCACCGGCACGCGCCCGAAGTCCGGGTCGCCGAGGTAGGTGGCGCGGTCGGCGTACACGCGCCGCTCGGCTTCGGTGATGAGGTGCACGGCCTCGGCCGAGTGCCAGCCCAGCCGGCGCAAATCGAAGGGCTCCAGCATTTGCAGCAGCTGCAGCAGCGCCACGCCGCCCGAGGAGGGCGGGGGCATGCTGATGACTTCGTATTGGCGGTAGCGGCCCCGCAGCGGGGTGCGCCACCTGGGCTGGTACTGGTCGAGGTCGGCCTGGGTGATGAGGCCGTTGCCGAGCAGCATTTCCTGAATGATCAGGTTTGCCGTCGGGCCCGCGTAGAAACCTGATCGGCCCGCGTCGCGGATGCGGGTGAGCGTAGCCGCCAGCTGGGGCTGGCGCAGCGTGTCGCCGGCATGCCAGTCCACGTCGAGCAGGTGGCCGCCTTCGGTGTAGCGCACGTAGGGCGCCGCGCCCTCGGCCTGGGCCGCGAAAACGCCCACGACGGGAAACCCGGCCGGCAGCTCGTTAGTGGTAAAAAAGACCTGCCGGTTGGCGTTGAGCCCGGCGGCTTCCTTCTCGGTGAGCCTAACGCCTTGCGTGGCCAGCTCCACGGCTGGCTGCACCAACTCGCGCCAGGGCAGCTTGCCCAGCTTCTGGTGCAGCTCCCACATGCCCGCCACCGTGCCCGGCACGCCCGCGGCCAGGTGGCCCCGGGTGCTCAGGTCGGGAATGACGTTGCCCTGCTTATCCAGGTACATATCCCGCGAGGCCTTGGCCGGGGCCGTTTCCCGGAAGTCCAGCGCGCCCACCGCGCCGTCGGCCCCGCGGTACACCACGAAGCCCCCGCCGCCGATGTTGCCGGCCGCGGGCAAACACACGGCCAGCGCAAACTGCACGGCCACCGTGGCATCGTAGGCATTGCCGCCCCGGCGCAGCACCTCCAGCCCGATGCGCGTGGCCTCGGGGTGCGCCGACACGACCATGGCCTGCCGGGCCGTGACGGGCACCGTGGCGGCGGGTAGGGGAGAAGCAGTGGGAACAGCGGTAGTAGCCGGGGCCGCGGCGCGCTGGCAGGCCGGGGCCAGCCCGAGCAGCGCAATCAGCCCGAGCGGGAGCAGGGAACGGTGGAGCATATGCAGCCAAGATACGGCCGCTGGTGTTGTTGTCTGCAATGAGCAATTATCAATGACCAATGAGCAATTGTCGGTTGATAGTATGCCCGCCCGCTGCGAATTGCCCAGGGTGCTGCTCATTGGTCATTGCTCATTGATAATTGCTCCATGCGCCACCGTTACTGCCCGCCGTTGTTTGCCCTGGCTTCGCTGATCTGGCTGCCCGCCGCGGGCAGTGCGGGTCAGGCCCTGCCGCCCAACCTGCTGCTCGACGATACCTTCGACGACAACCGCCAGGGCTGGCGCACCGGCCGCACCGACAACGGCAGCTTCAGCCTGGAAGGCGGCACTTACCGGCTGCAGAATCAGCAGGCCGTGAGTCTGACCTTCCAGCCGCTGCCGCTTAACACCGCCGCCGACTACGCCCTCGAAGCCACCGTGCAGCAGCGCGGCGCGGGCCGCGGCGGCCTGTACTGGGCCGCCGCCGACGAGGACAACGGCAACGTCTTCGCCCTCGAAAACGACGGGCGCAACGTGGTTATCGGGCGCTGGCAGAAGGGCAAGTGGGAGGAGCTGCACCCCGCCGCCGCCCTGCCCGGCGCCGCGGCCGGCGCCGCCCACGTGCTGCGCGTGCTGGTGCACAACGGCGCGGCCAGCTACTTCGTCGACGGCCGGGAAGTGTGGACGCAGAGCGCCGCCCGCACCTTCGGCACCGGCGTGGGGCCCTACGCCAGCCGGGCCACCGAGCTGCGCCTCGACCGCCTGCGCGCCTGGCACGTGGCCCGCATCCGCCTCGCCCCCGACGTGCCGCTGACCCTGGAGCGCACCGCCCTCGGCGCCGCTATCAACGAGCCGCGCACCCGCGAAACCAGCCCGCGCGTGAGCCCCGACGGCCGGCAGCTGTACTTCGCCCGCGACGTGCAGCCGGGCCAGCCGGGGCAAAACCTCGACATCTTCGTGGCCCAGCGCCAGCCCGACGGCCGCTACGCCGAAACGCGCAGCCTGGGCTTCCCGCTCAACAACGAGGGCAACAACGCCGTGGAAAGCATCACGCCCGACGGCAACACGGCCCTGCTGATGAACCTCTACCAGCCCGACGGCCACCCCCGCCCCGAGCGCGGTGCTTCTCTGGCCCGCCGCCGCCCCGACGGGCAGTGGGGCGTGCCCGAGCCGGTGCGCTTCCGCGCCCTGCCGCCCGCCGCCCAGCGCGCCGACTACTTCCTGGCCGCCGGCGGCACCACCATGCTGCTGGCCCTCGATGCCCCGAGCCACCCGCAGAAGTGCGACCTGCTGGTGAGCCACCTCACCCCGCGCGGCGACTGGACCGAGCCCAAGCCCCTCGGCCCGACCATCAACACGCCCGGCGACGACTACGCGCCCTTTCTCGCCCCCGACGGCAAGACGCTGTACTTTGCCTCGGGCGGCCACCCCGGCTTCGGCGGCGACGATATTTTCGTCTCGACGCGGCTGGACGAAACCTGGACTAAGTGGAGCGAGCCGCTGAACCTGGGCCCGGGTATCAACACCCTGCAGGACGACGGCTATTTCAGCGTCACGGCCGCCGGCGACTACGCCTTCCTGGTGGGCACCAACGAAGAGGGCGACTACGACCTGTTCCGCGTGACCCTGCCGCCCGCCCTGCGCCCCAAAGCCACCGTGCTGCTGCGCGGCCGGGCCGTGGACGCCCGCAGCGGCCAGCCGCTTACCGTCGCGGCCGACATCAAGGTGGAGCTGCTGCCCAAAAACGCGCCCGCCGGCCAGGCCACGGCCGCCTCGGCCGGTAAGTTTCAGCTGACCTTGCCCGGCGGCGCCAGCTACCTGCTGCGCGCCTCGGCGCCCGGCTACTTGCCCGTGACGCAGGAGCTGGACCTCACGGCCAGCACCCAGTACGGCGAAATCAGCCGCGACCTGCCGCTCACGCCGCTGTCGGCCGGGCAGCGCATGGCGCTGAACAACCTGTTCTTCCAGCAGAGCAAGGCCGACATCCTGCCCACCTCGCGCCCGGAGCTAGACCGCCTCGTGCAGGTGCTCAAGGACAACCCGGAGCTGAAAATCCGCCTCGAAGGCCACACCGACAACCAGGGCGACCCGAAACTGAACGTGAAGCTCTCCGAGGAGCGCGTACAGCATGTGCAGCAGTACCTCGTGGCCCAGGGCATTGCGGCCGGGCGCCTGCAAACTATCGGCTACGGCGGCGCCAAGCCCGTGGCGCCCAACGACAACGAGTACAACCGCCGCAAAAACCGCCGCGTGGAGCTGGTGGTGCTGGAGTAGCCGCTGGGCTGATTCGGGTGAATGGTAAGCCCAAAAGGCCGTCATGCTTCGACAAGCTCAGCATGACGTTTACTACCGGGCATCAGCACGCGAGATGTCTCGACTTCGCTCGACATGACGTTCTGCTTGCCGATTCCGGCCCGCCGACCCTTACGCCGTGGTGCCGCCGCAGCTGGAGCCAGCGCCGGCCGTGCAGCCGTAGCAGTGCTGGTTGACCACCACGGCGCGCTCGGCCAGCCGGGCCGCGTCGAAGTCGCGGATGTGGCGCACGGGGCCGGCCACGGTCAGGTCGAGCATCTGGTTGAAGTCGCAGTCGTAGAGCTGCCCGTCCCAGCCCACCGACACGGTGCTGCGGCACATCACCCCGGCGGCGGCGGCGGGGTTGAACGACGTCACCAGCTTTTCCATGTAGGCCGCGTAGTTGCCCGATTCGATGAGGTAATCGAGGTAGCGGCTGATGGGAATGTTGGTAATGGCGAAGAGCTGGTTGAACACGATGCCGTGGTCCTTAAGCAGGGCGCGCTTGAAGTCGCGCTCCAGCCCGGCCTGCGACGACGGCATAAACGCCCCGGCGGGATTGTACACCAGGTTCAGCGTCAGGCCGCTGCCTTCCTGCCCGTAGCCCACGGCGTTGAGCATTTTCAGGGCCCGCACCGAATCCTCGAACACCCCGTCGCCGCGCTGCCGATCGGTCTTGCTGGCGTTGTAGAAGGGCAGGGAGCTGACCACCTCCACGCCGTGCCGTTTGAAAAACTCCGGCAGGTCGTGGTACTTCTTGTTGGCCACGATGATGGTCAGGTTGCAGCGCACGATGATGTGGCGGCCCAGGGCCCGGATCTGTTCCACGAACCAGCGGAAATCCGGGTTCATCTCGGGCGCGCCGCCGGTCAGGTCCACCGTCGGAATGTCGCTCTGGGCCAGCGCGTCGAGGCAGAGCTGCATGGTCTCGCGGGTCATGATTTCCTTGCGGTCCGGCCCGGCATCGACGTGGCAGTGGCGGCACACCTGGTTGCACATTTTGCCCACGTTTACCTGCAGCACCGCCGGGGCCAGGGGCCGCAGCGGAAACAGCCCGGCCTCGCGCATTTTCTGGGCGAACGACGGCAGGTAGGCTCCGGCAGTCTGGCTGGGCTGGAGCACGGTGAGCTGGTAGGCCGGGTCGGCAAGCTGGCTGCCGGTGGCTTTCAGGGACTTGATCATGAGCAAAAAAGGCAGCGACCCGGGCGCCGAGGCTGGCAGGACGGTGGAAAGCGAAGGCCGGCCGCTGGACGGTGGCTACCTACGAACAACGGCCGGCCGGCAGATGTTACCCGCCCGGTTATTTGACCAAAGGTAGCCGCCAGTGGCGCGGCCCCGGCGGCGGCACGGCCGGAAGTGGAAAACCTTTGCGGCGGCGGGCTGGTTGGGGGCTGACCGCCCGCCGCGCCAAAAGCTGGTCCGGGCCACGTCTGCCCGTGCCCCGGCTTCCGTATGTCTGCTGCCATGAAATTACTGACGACTTCCCTGCTGCTGGCGGCCCTGACCACCGGCACGCTCGCGGCCCTCGGGCTGAGCCACGGCCGCCTCAATCCCGTGCCCGCGCCCACCTACGCCGCCTCCGCCAGCAGCGCCCCCGTCGACCACGCGGCCTACGACCGGCTGCTGAAAAAACACGTCAACGCCAAGGGCCTGGTGGATTACCGGGGCTTCAAAGCCGACGAAAAGGCGCTGAACCAGTACCTGGCGCTGCTGAGCAACAACCCGCCGGCCGCCAGCTGGAGCAAGCCCGAGCAGATGGCCTACTGGATCAACGCCTACAACGCCTACACCATCCGCCTCATCCTCGACCACTACCCGGTGGAAAGCATCAAGGACATTGGCTCGAAAATCAAAATTCCCTTCGTCACCACGCCCTGGGCCGCGAAGTTCTTCAGCATCGGCGGCGAGAAAATGAGCCTCGACGACATCGAGCATGGCACGCTGCGCAAGCAGTTCGACGACCCGCGCATCCACTTCGCGCTGGTGTGCGCCTCGCTCTCGTGCCCGCGCCTGCGCCCCGAAGCCTACTCCGCCCCGCGCCTCGACCGGCAGCTCGATGAGCAGGGCCGCGACTTTCTGCGCGACCCGGCCAAAAACAAAGTCGGCAAGACCCAGGCGCAGCTCTCCCGCTACTTCGACTGGTACCGGGCCGACTGGGAAAGGAACGGGCAGTCGGTGGCCCGGTGGGTGAACCGCTACGCCGCCACCCCGATGGACGCCGACGCCAAGGTGACCTACCTGGACTACAACTGGAGCCTGAACCGGCAATAACAACGGGCCGCCGTTTATCAACCCCCTCGGGCGCTGCCGGCCGCTATTGGTCCGGAAACCGGCGCCATCTTTCTCCTTCGAATGAGCTACTTAGAAACCACCGCCGACGTGTACCGCCAGGCGGCCCAGGAGCCCCAGGTGGGCCTGTGCTGCACCACCAACCCCGTTTGGCAGCTGCCCGGCCTGAGCATCCCGCAGCGCATGCTCTCGATGAACTACGGCTGCGGCAGCACCGTGAACCCGCGCGACCTGACGGGCAGCCCGACCGTGCTCTACGTGGGCGTGGGCGGCGGCATGGAGCTGCTGCAGTTTGCCTACTTCAGCCGCCGCCCCGGCGCCGTCATCGGCGTGGATGTGGTGCCCGAAATGCTGGAGGCTTCGCGCCAGAACATGCGCACGGCCGAGGAGCAGAACGAGTGGTTCCAGAGCGAGTTCGTGGATTTGCGCCCCGGCGACGCGCTGCACCTGCCCGTGCCCGACGAAAGCGTGGACGTGGCCGCCCAGAACTGCCTGTTCAACATCTTCAAGCTCGACGACCTGCGCCGGGCCCTGCAGGAAACCTACCGCGTGCTCAAGCCCCACGGCCGCCTCGTCATGTCGGACCCCACCTGCGAGCAGCCCATGAGCGCCGAGCTGCGCGCCGACGAGCGGCTGCGGGCCCTGTGCCTGACCGGCTCCCTGCCCCTGCAGCAATATCTGGACTTGATAACCTCCGTGGGCTTCGGTACGGTGGAGGTGCGGGCCCGGCGCGCCTACCGCATCCTCTCGCCCCGGCATTACGCCACCGACGAGCTGATTTACATTGAGAGCGTGGAGGTGTGCGCCATCAAGGACCCCATGCCCGCCGACGGCCCCTGCATCTTCACCGGCCGCACCGCCATTTACTACGGCGCGGAGGAGCTGTTCGACGACCAGAAAGGCCACGTGCTGCTGCAAAACCAGCCCCTGGCCGTGTGCGACAAAACCGCCGCCGCCCTGCTCGCCCTCGGCCGCGACGATATTTTCGTCTCGCCCTCCACTTACCACTACGACGGCGGGGGCTGCTGCTAGCCCGCGCTACACCACCCACTACTGCAAAACGCCCGGTCGGCCCCGCGCCGGTCGGGCATTTTTGGTGCTGCCGATAGAGCCGCTGCCTTGGGCGGAAGCTGCCGGCGCCCGCGCACTGAAAAAATCTACAGGGGCACCAGCGCCACTGCGCGGCTATTCAAACGTTTGCGCAGCCCGGGCCCGAGCCGGGCCGGCGCGGAAGCTGTGCCATTAGATGAGCCAGCGGGTTACATTTGCTTGAACCCAAACGCCTCCCGTGCCCATGGAAACTGCCGCTGCCGATACCCTGACCACGGCCGACCCCGCCGCACCGCACCTGCCCCTGGTCCAGCACGACCCCTGGCTGGCGCCCTACGCCGCCGTCATCCAGCACCGCCTCGACCGGTTTTACGCCCGCAAGGCCGCCATCGAGGTCGAGGTTGGCTCGCTCACCAAATACGCCACCCGCCACCAGCAGCTGGGCCTGCACTACGACGCCCGCCGCCGCGGCTACTGGCTGCGCGAATGGGCCCCCGCCGCCCACGCCCTCTTTGCCGTCGGCGACTTCAACCAGTGGGACCGGGGCTACACCCCGCTCACCCGCCGCGACGACGGCGTGTGGGAGGTGTTCCTCTCGGAGCAGACCTTCCCGCACCTGACGCCCGGCTCGCGCTACAAGCTGCACGTGCACGCCGCCAACGGCCAGCGCGACCGGCTGCCGGCCACCGTGCGCCGCGTGGTGCAGGACGAGCACACCAAGGACTTCAGCGCCCAGATCTGGCGCCCCGAGCAGCCGTTTCAGTGGACCGATCAGCAGTTTCGCGTGGGCAACTACGTCAAGGAGCCGCTCATCTACGAGGCCCACGTGGGCATGGCGCTGGAAGAGGGCCGCGTGGGCTCCTGGCGCGAGTTTGCCGACTACATCCTGCCCCGCATTCAGGAGGACGGCTACAACGTGGTGCAGCTCATGGCCGTGGCCGAGCACCCCTACTACGGCTCCTTCGGCTACCATGTGGCCAATTTCTTCGCGCCCTCGGCCCGCTTCGGCACGCCCGAGGATTTGAAGTACCTCATCAACGAAGCCCACCGCCGCGGCCTGGCCGTGGTGATGGACATGGTGCACTCGCACAGCGTCAAAAACGAAGCCGAGGGCCTGGGCAACCTCGACGGCTCGGGCGCCTTGTACTTCCACGAGGGCCCGCGCGGGCAGCACCCGGGCTGGGACTCCTTGCTGTTCGACTACGGCCGGCCCGAGGTGCAGCAGTTTTTGCTGAGCAACCTGCGCTACTGGCTCGAAGAGTTCCATTTCGACGGCTTCCGCTTCGATGGCGTCACCTCGATGCTCTACCACCACCACGGCGAGGGCACGGCCTTTACCGACTACGCCCAGTACTTCGGGCCCGAGGCCGACGAGGACGCTATTCTGTACCTGCAGCTGGCCACCGCGCTGGTGCGGGAGTGCAAGAAATCGGCCCTGCTCATTGCCGAGGACATGAGCGGGATGCCCGGCCTGGCGCGGCCCGTGGAAGAAGGCGGCCTGGGCTTCGGCTACCGCCTGGCCATGGGCCTGCCCGACTACTGGATCAAAACCCTCAAGCACCAGCGCGACGAGGACTGGAGCATGGGCGGGCTCTGGCACCAGCTCACCAACCGCCGCCAGGGCGAAAAAACCGTGGCCTACGCCGAAAGCCACGACCAGGCCCTGGTCGGCGACAAGTCCCTCTCGCACTGGCTGCTCGACGCGCGCATCTACTCGGGCATGTCGCGCCTGCAGGAGGCCGACCTGATTACGGCCCGCGGCGTGGCCCTGCACAAGCTCATCCGGCTGGTCACCCTCGGGGCCGGCGGCGAGGCTTACATGAACTTCATCGGCAATGAGTTCGGCCACCCCGAGTGGGTCGACTTCCCGCGCGAGGGCAACAGCTGGAGCCACCACTACGCCCGCCGTCAGTGGAGCCTAGCCGACAACCCCGACCTCTACTTCCACAGCTGGCTGCTCTTCGACCGGGCCATGATCCAGCTGGAGCGCCGCACCCGCTTTCTGGCCGGGCCCACCCAGCTGCTGCACGCCGACGAGGACAACAAGGTGCTGGCCTTCGAGCGCGCGGGCCTCGTGTTCGTCTTCAACTTCCACCCCGAGCGCAGCCTCAGCGACTACCGCTTCTTCGCCGGCCAGCCCGGCAGCTACACCCTGCTGCTCGACTCGGATCAGCCCGAATTTGGCGGCTACGCCCGCATTGCCGCCGACGTGAAGCACTTCAGCCAGCCCGACGAGCACGGCACGCCCTTCCTGAGCCTGTACCTGCCCAGTCGCACCGCCCAGGTGCTGCAGCGCGGCAAGTAGCCCGCCTTATCAGCAGCGGTTCACCCCGCCGTCATTGCGAGCGAAGCGCGGCAACCGTAGGAAGGCATAGCCAATCTTTCCTCTCGCGGCACAAACGCCGCAACTGGCAGAAACCGAAATTCCGTCAGAACCAAAACAGCACCGCCTGAAACTGGTAACTCCGGTTTCGGGCGGTGCTGTTTTCGGGTAGTGGGTATTGCGTCGGCGGTGCTGCTAGAGGAAGGATTGCTTCGGCTGCGCCTCGCAATGACGGCCGGTGTTACCGCTTGCAAAAGCGACTGGTGCTAGCTGCGCTTGCGGCCGGCCTTGATCATTTCCACGGCCTTGCTGATTCGCTCGAAGCGCGTTTCCGTCTTCTTGGCCGACTCGATCCAGCGGGTGTATTCCTTCTGGTGCGTGTAGGCCAGGTCGTCGAAGCGCTGGCGGATGCCGGCCTGGCTGAGGGCGCGGGCGAAGTCCTCGGACACTTCGGCCATGCGCGGCTCGGTGTCGCGGGCCAGGGCTACCTGCACCCGGTTGCCCCAGGTTTTGCCGATGGCCCCGCGGATCTGCTTGGGCACGCCCAGCAGGTGTTGCCCGTCGCCCATGGGAGCCAGGGAGCCACGGTAGGGGAAGCCGTCGAAGGTCGCCAGCACTTTCACCTGCCCGCGGGTGCCGTAGGCCTCCTTCACGTCGAAGGGAATGATGACGAACACGCCGCCGTTTTCGCTTTCGAGCTCCAGCTCGGCGTCGAAGGTGTGTTCGGGGGTGAAGGCGGGGAAATCGGAGGGCATTACGAAAAAGCAGTTAATGGGAAAATCGGGAGTCGAGGACCAGGGCGGCGGCCAGCGCGGGCGCGCCGGCGGGCAGCACGAACACGCGCCCGGCCAGCTGCCGGTAGCGCTGCCGCAGGCGGGCGGCCGTGGCGTCGTCGGGCACCAGGATGCGGTCGGCCTGGGGCAGGGTGATGCGCTCCAGGGCCTCCACCCAGCCCCGCTCGGCCGGCGTGGCCAGGTCGGTGGCCAGCTGCGTGAGTTGCAGCACCAGCGGGCGGCGCGTGAGCTGGCGCAGCTCCACGCCGGCCAGCCAGGTGTGCCAGTCGGGTGCAAAGATGACCTCAAAAGTTGACTCGTGCGCCAGGCGGGCGGCGTGGCGGGCGTACTGGATGATGCGGAAGTTGAGGCCCGCCGCATCGGGCGGGGCCGCCAGCAGCGCCACGTCGTCGGCGTCCAGCGCCGGGTCGTCGAAGGCTGCTACGGGCTCGGGCAGCAGCTCCGTCGCGGCCGGGCTAGGGTCCGAATCGGCGGGCGGGGCGGGTATTTCGGCTGCAAGCGGCAGGGGAGCCTCGCTGCTAAGCTCAGCCGCTTCGGCGGGGCCGGGCTCGGCGGCCGGGGCCACATCGGCGGGCAGGGCTGGCGCCGGAGCGGCTGCCGTGGCCGGCGAAGAGGGCATGGCCGATAACGTGCCGACGGGCAGACGGTAATCCGGCACGGGCGCGTTCAGCAAGGCACTATCGGCGTGGTGAGCGGCGCCGATGTAGGGCGCCGCGGGCACGGCCATGGGGCGGTCAGTAGTAGCAGTGGCCGGGCCGGAAGCGGCGGCGCGGGCGGTGGTTTCGGGCGGAGTTTCGGCCGGTGCCGCGCTGCTGCCCACGTAGGGCGCGGCGGGCACGGCCACGGGCTGCGGCAGGCCCACGCCCCGGCCCACGTAGGGGAAAGCCGGCACGCGGTGGCCCAGCACGGGCAGCACGGCGGGCAGCGGCGGCACCACGTCGAGGGAGCGGCTGGCGTGCGCGGCAGGCGCGGCCAGCGGGGCCGCCGTCCAGAGTTCGGTAGCAGAGGTAGCGGAAAGCTGGCGGGCGAGCGGCAGGGCGGCGGACGTATCATCCCAGCCCAACAGCAGCACGGACGACGGGGCGGCAGGCATCGGCATAGAACGGTGTACGTGGGCCACGAACCTACGGCCGGCCGCGCCCCCAAACAAGCTTACCCGCCGGAAACCCCGGCAAACCGGCCGAAACCAAGGGAATCTTGTGAAAACCAGGGGAAACGGCCCGGCGCCCGCCGAAGCCCCGCAAAACCTCCGTATTTTGCGGCTTCCTTCCGCCGGAACCGCTCCGGCGGAAGTTTTTTTTCTCTCCGCACCTACTTGCTCCTCCCTGAACCCATGGCCGATTCGTCGATTCAGGATAACAACTACATGCTCAACGACCTGGCCCAGAAGGGCCGCCAGGAATTCTTTCCGGGCCAGGTCATTCGCGCCGAAGTCGTGCCGGGCACGGCCGACTTCCGCTTCACCTGTGACAACGGCGTGGTGCTGCTGGTGCAGGTCATCAGCGACAAGATTGTGCGCTTCCGCTACAGCACCGACGGCTACTTCGCGCCCGATTTCAGCTACGCCTTTGAAGGCGGTGCCCCGCTGCGCCAGCCTACCAGCATGCTGGAGTTCGTGGAAAAGGACGACCACTACCGCCTCACCACCGGCCGCGTCATCTGCATTGTGGGCAAGGAAAGCCTGCACATCCGCCTGCTCAACCGCTCCGGCATCGTGCTGCTGGAGTACGAAAAGGGCTTCCACTGGGAGTACGACTGGGACTCCGGCAACGACATCGTGAAGATGAGCCAGCAGGTGCAGCCCGGCGTGCACTACTACGGCCTCGGCGACAAGCCCGCCAACATGAACCTGCGCGGGCAGCGCTTCTGCAACTGGGGCTCCGACACCTACGGCTACGAAAAAGGCTCCGACCCGCTCTACAAGAACATTCCCTTCTTCCTGGGCCTGCACCAGAAGCTGGCCTACGGGCTGTTCTTCGACAACTCCTTCAAGAGCTACTTCGACTTCGCCGCCGAGCGCGCCGACGTGACGAGCTTTTGGGCCCACGGCGGCGAGATGAACTTCTACTTCATCTACGGCCCCACGCTCACCGAAGTCACCCAGGACTACACCAAGTGCCTCACGGGCACGCCCGAGCTGCCCCCACTCTGGGCCCTGGGCTACCACCAGTGCAAGTGGAGCTACTACCCCGAAAAGCTGTTCAAGGGCATCGGCGCCGAGTTTCGCAAGCGCCGCATTCCCTGCGACGCGCTCTACCTCGACATCGATTACATGGACGGCTACCGCTGCTTTACCTGGCACCCGGAGCACTTCCCCGAGCCGAAAAAGATGGTGCAGGAGCTGGCCCAGGACGGCTTCAAAACCATCGTCATCATCGACCCGGGCATCAAAATCGACCCGAACTACCCGGTCTGGCAGGAAGGCTTCGAGCAGGGCCACTACTGCCGCCGCGCCGACGGGCCGCTGATGAAGGGCTCGGTGTGGCCCGGCCTCTGCCACTTCCCCGACTTCACCAGCCCCCGGGTGCGCGAGTGGTGGGCCGGGCTGTTTCAGGGTCTGATCGAGGACGTGGGCGTGCGCGGCGTCTGGAACGACATGAACGAGCCGGCGGTGTTCGAGAAGGGCACCTTCCCCGACGACGTGCGCTTCAACTACGACGGGCACCCGGCCTCGCACAAAAAGGCCCACAATGTGTACGGCATGCAGATGGCCCGCGCCACCAACGAGGGCGTGAAGCGCTTCAGCTACCCGCGCCGCCCGTTCACCATCACCCGCAGCACCTACGCCGGCGGGCAGCGCTACTCCTCGGGCTGGACGGGCGACAACATTGCCTCGTGGGAGCACCTCTGGCTGGCCAACATCCAGTGCCAGCGCCTGAGCATCTCGGGTTTCAGCTTCATTGGGAGCGACGTGGGTGGCTTCATCAACACCCCCGACGGCGAGCTGTACGTGCGCTGGGTGGCGCTGGCGGCCTTCCACCCGTTCTTCCGCACCCACTCCTCGGGTGACCACGGCGACCAAGAGCCCTGGTCGTTCGGCGAGGAGTTTGCCGACCTGGCGCGCCACTTCATCGAGCTGCGCTACCGCCTGCTGCCCGTCATGTACACCGCCTTCTGGCAGTACGTGCAGCACGGCACGCCCATTCTGCGCCCCCTGGCCTTCCTCGATCAGTCGGACCCGCAGACCTACCAGCGCATGGCCGAGTTCGGGGTGGGCGACCATCTACTCGTCTGCCCCATCACCCAGGCCGGCGTCGATGGCCGTTGGATGTATTTGCCCCGCGGCAAATGGTACTACTGGTGGACCGACGAGCAGAAGGACGGCGGCGCCGAAGTGTGGGCCCCGGCCGGTCTGGAGCGCATTCCGGTCTACGTGCGCGCCGGGGCCGTGGTGCCCGCCCGCCCCGTGATGCAGTACACCGACGAGCACCCCGTCACCGAGCTGGCCCTGCACGTCTACCACCTCGAAGGCCAGGAAACCAGCACCCTCTTCGACGACGGCGGCGAGGGTTACGGCTACCAGAACGGGGAAGCCACCGTGCGCACCTTCACCACCACCGGCACCGTGATGAGCCTGAAAGTGCAGCAGCACACCGAAGGCGACTGGGCCCCGAGCTGGCGTACCTACCGCGTGGTGCTTCACGGCCTGCCCGTAACCGCCGAGCAGCTGACGGTGACCGTGGACGGCGCCGCCGTGCCCGTGCGCCTGGCCCCCTCCGCCACCGGCGGCCAGGAGCTGCCCCAGCTCACCGTGCCCGCCGATTTCCAGGAGCTGATGATACAGACCACGGCCCCGGCGAAGAAGTAGGCTGGTTCGAGTTGACGAAAAAGCCGCTCTGGAAAATTCCAGGGCGGCTTTTATATTTCTGGTTGGCCAAGAGTGGTGGTGAGACTGGCTATTACGGTTTCCAGTTCGGTGCCATGATCAAAGCGGTTGATGCGGTCAAGGTCGAACAGTTCCAGCAGAGCATTCACGGCTTCGCGTTTCCACGGGTCATCAGTTCGTTGCGAGTAACAGCTGAGGCTATCGAAGGTAAGCGGCCCGGAAATTTCGGCGTGCAAGGCAATGAGCAGTGCTTCGAGCTCCTGGAGGCCCGCTTCCGGCCAGTCGGTGAGGGCGCTGACCAGCAGTTCGGCCAATGCAACCCGCGGATCATGAGCAGGCAATGTTTCAATGGCGGTCTGCAGTCCAGCAAAGGAGAGCATAAGCGAAACTTCAGAAAAGAGAAACAAAACCAATAGGTCAATTACCTCCGTTTGCCGCCAGCCGCTCCCGGATGTATTCATACACGTCCGCGTCGGCGAGCAGGGTGCCGTGGTGCTGGCGCGGGAAGATGCGCACGTGCACCTGCTCGGCGCGGCGAAACACGCTGCCGGTGGCCGAATGGCCGCCCACCAGCCCGTCGCCGAAGTACTGGGCCAGGGCCGATTCGGCGTTTTTCAGCAGCGAGGCGGCCAGCACGTGGTACTGCACGCCGGGCAGCGGCGGTACCTTGGTGCGTGGGGGCACGAGGTCGTCGGCGTGCGGGTTCTGCCAGTCTTCGTCCACCAGACGGGCGTGGCGCAGGTCCCGGATGCCGCTGCTGCGCCGGTCGATGGTGTCGGCCAGCAGGCGGGCCAGGCGCAGGTCGAAGCGGCGCAGGGCCAGGGCTGTGAGGAAGCTGTTTTGTTCGAGGAAGGAGCCCTCGTTCGGCACGCCCAGCAGAAACACCTGCCGCAGGTAGGCCAGCCACGGCGCCGCAGCGGCCGAGCCGGCTTCCGCTTCGCGCGCCTGGTGCAGCTCCTCGCTGGCGTAGTAGCCCGCCGAGCGAATCACCAGCCCGCCCATGGAATGCCCGACGAGGGTGAGGTCCGTCACGGCGTCGGGCCAGGCCTGCAGCAGCTGGGTGAGCAGCTGGTGCAGGGCGCGGCCGTTTTCCGAGATGTGCCGGCCGGTGTTGTAGCGCACGTAGAGGCAACGCACGTGCGGCAGGTCGGCGGCCAGGCGCGGGCCGTAGCGCAGCAGGCCCGCTGGGCCGGTCTGCCAGATGTGCTCGTCGCCCATCAGCCCGTGCACAAACACCACCGTGGGCCGCGGGCCGTCGGTCAGGTCCAGGTCGATGGCGGGCACGTCGGCATCGTGGCGGCGGAAGCTCAGGCGGATGGCCCGCTGGTCGCCGCGCAGTGCCAGCTGGTCGCCGATGGCGCCGTTGAGGGCCGGCAGCAGAAAGTGGCGGTAACTGCGGCCGGTCTGGCGCAGGGCCTCCAGGCCGGCAAACGGGGCCGTGGCCGCGCGGCGCAGCGCGCCGGTGGTGCGCTGCCAGCGCGAAACCTTGTGGGCGGAGGAGTCCTGTGTCATCGGCAGTGAAGGTAAGGTGCCGGGGCTTTCTGGCCCAATTTGCTTGGTTGTAGTCATTGGACGCTGGGGCCGTGTAAGCTGCTCATCATCCTGAGGCGTAGCCGAACCGAAGAAAGGCGAAGCCAAGGACCTTCCTCATACCCCGCACAAACCACGAAGCGCAGCCACCAACACCCTTTTTGGGGCTAGTGGCTGCGCTTATGCATTGTTGTGCTCTTATAAAAAGCGTCTGCACTTCGTAGGTAGGCGGCAGTGCAGGGTGCGAGCAAGGTTCTTGGCTTCGCCTCAGGATGACGGGCGAATATTCCATGCCGAAATCATCCAGCTACGTAGCCCGCCACCAACGCAAAAAACCGCCGCCCGGCAACCCGGGCGGCGGTTTTTTGCAATTGGAATAAGGTCGGTTACTGCACCACCAGGCGGCGCGTGACGGCTCCCTGCGGGCCGCTGAGGCGCAGCACGTACACCCCGGCGGGCTGCCCGCTCAGGTCGATGCGGCGGGGGGCGGTGCTGGTGCTGCTACCCTGGCGGAGCACGGTGCGGCCCAGCGCATCGGTCACGGTGAAGGGGGCGCGGAGCAGGGCGGCGTCCCGGCGGGCATCGAGGGTGAAGATGCCGTCGGGGCTAGGATTGGGGAAGGCGGCCAGCTCGGGGCTGCGCTGGGCGTCGCGGGCGGCGGTGACGGCCGAGCCGACGGTGGTAAAATCGTCGATGGTCAGCACGTTGCCGGCCGTGAGGTTGGAGTCGTCGAGGGCGCCGGAGAAGGCGATGATGTGGATGGAGTCGGGGGCCTGGTTGCTGATGTACTGCAGCGGCACCTGCAGCTGGGTGTAGCTGGTTTTTTCCTGTAGCAGGTAGGCCTCGCCCAGGGCCAGGATGGTGGAGCGCCCGTTGACGCGGCGCGTCAGGAACACCAGCACCGAGGCCGAGTCGTTGGCAATGTTGCTGCCGGTGAGCTTGTAGTGGCACTGCAGCGCCTGCGGGCGGCTGGTGAAGGGCATCCCGGCGCCGTCGGTGGTGCCGCCCGGGCTGGTGCTGGTGCTGATGCGGTTGCCCAGAATCAGCATGCCCGGGTACAGAATCGGGGTGCTAAAGAGGTTGATGACCTTGGTTTCCAGACGAGCCGCAAAGTTACCGCCGTGCGCGTCGGTGGTTTTGGTCACGGCGCCCACCGTTATCGGGATGGGGAAGGCGGCCTGCAGCAGGTCGTCGGTGTTCTGCCAGTTCTGGGGCCGTTCGGTAGCGCCCGCGCCGGTCCAGGTTTCGAAGCCCCCGTTGGGAACGGGCGCGGATTGGGCTAGGGCGGCGGTGGCGGCGCCGGCAAGCAGGGCCAGGGAAAGTAGCAAGCGTTTCATAGCGGTAGTGTGGGGTTGAACGGGGTGTTTGTGCTCTGCAAAGTTCCGCCACTGCTACTGTGCGCACAATCACATCTTCGGGGGAGAGGGGAGAAGGGGGGAATAGAACGTCATGTCGAGCGCAGCCGAGGCATCTCGCGTGCTGATGTCTCCAAGTATTCTTCTCGTTGGACGATGAAGTTTCCCTCGGCGGTCAGCACGCGAGATACCTCGACATGACGGCTTTTCTCATTCGTTCAACGAAAAGATTAGCCCCCGAGCGAGATGTCTCGACAAGCTCGACATGACGTTCTTCTCCCTACCTGACATTTACCCTCACCCCCTCCCAAACTCCTACCCTCTTACCCTCATGCCCTTGCTTAGCGGCCAGGCCAATAGCGCCCCGGCCAGCAGCCCGCCGATGTGGGCGGCGTGGTCGATGCCGGGCATCAGGCCGGTGGCGAAGTTGGCTCCCACGATGTAGAGCGTGTGCACGAACAGCGCCGCCCGGGCCGGGCGGCTGAGCCGGGCCGCATTGGTAGCCGTCAGCGTCAGCATGGCCCCGTACAGGCCGAAAATGGCTCCCGAGGCGCCCACGCTGTTTACCCAGCCGGGTTGGTGCCACCACAGGCTGGCGAGGCTGCCGCCCAGGCCGCTGAGCGCGTAGGCCAGCAGCAGGCGGGGGCGCCCCACCAGCGGCTCCAGCAAGGCCCCGATGACCAGCAACGCGTAGGTGTTCAGCAGCAGGTGGGCCAGGCCGCCGTGCAGAACGCAGGCCGTGAGCAGGCGCCACCACTCGCCGCGCGCCACCAGCGGGGTGAAGTTGGAGCCCCAGCGGATGAGGTCCTGCCCGCTCGGGTGCAGCGCGTCGACGCCGCCAGCCACCATCAGCAGAAACACCAGCACATTCAGGCCGGCCAGGCCGAGCGTGACGGCCACGCTGCCCAGGCCGGGCACCGGCGTTGGCGGGGCGGGTGGGGGTGGGGGCTCGGGGGCGGGTACCTGCCCGCGCTGGCGCAGCTCGGCCCAGGCGGCCTGCACCAGCGCGGGCGCGAAGGCCTGCGGGTGCTGCGTGAGGTAGAGCAGCTCCGCGTCGGTTTTACGGGCAAAGGCCTCGGCCAGGGGCGAGCGGGATTCCATGCCAGCGTGGCCCACCACAAGCCTGCCAAGCCGCCCCGGTGCGCCAACTTGGCAAGCCCGGCCATACGAACCGCGCTGGCAGCCTGCCGTATAGCCAGTAAGACCCTTTTCGTACCTAACCACCCCCGCCATGACACCCGACCCCATCCAGGACGAACCCTACAACCAGGAAACCAACCCCCGCCACGCCGGCCGCGACTACGAAGCCGAGGCCACCGCCTCGGGCCAGCCCAGCAGCGAGCAGGAGCGCCAGCCCCAGGGCCGCTTCGCCATGGGCGACCGGATGAACGTGCAGACCGGCAACAACGCCGACGATAACTCCGGCAGCGGCGGCAACGTGGGCGGCCGCGCCACCACCGGCCACAACGTGGCCCACGGCACCCACTACGACGCCCCCGGCAACGCCGCCGAAGGCGACGTGGGCGGCAGCACCACCTCGGCCGGCACCGGCACCTCCGCCGGCCAGCCCGGCCAGGTGCCCGGCCTCTAGGTGATTTAGTGCGTTCCTGAACATCGATGCCCTGAACCGTTGCCTTCTCAGTGACTATCCGGAAAGTCGTTCGAACAAAAAAGGGCGTCATGCTGAGCGCAGTCGAAGCATGACGTTCTGGACTTTCCGGATAGGCTCTTAACTCCCCGCACGCCGGTTCATCGGCGCCTGGAATTATCTTCCGGCCTGATGAACCAGTTTTTTGCGTTTCTACTGCTGCTAAGCGCCCCGACAGCGCAGGCCCAACTGGCCAATCCGCTGAAGCAACTGCTGCGGCGCGACACCGCCGCCGTGGTGCGGCAGGTGCTACGCCACCCGGCTGCCTACCGCCTGCAGATTATCTACACCCAGATTCGGCGCGACGAGCACGGGAAGCCCACCTTTAAGTCGCACGCGTACCGGCTTCGGCCCGACGAATACTTCTACCCGGCCAGCACCGTGAAGCTGCCCGCGGCCGCGGCGGCACTGCAAAAGCTGCATCGGCTACACCTTGAACGGGAAACGCCGCTGCGTATCGACTCGGCCTTTGCCGATCAAACCCGCGTGTTGGTCGACAGCACCGCGCCTGGCCGGCGCCCCACCATTGGGCAGTACGTGCGCAAGGTGTTGCTCGTCAGCGACAACGATGCCTTCAACCGGCTCTACGAGTTTGTGGGACAGGCGGAGTTGAACCAGGCTTTGGGGCTTTGGGGGCTGCCGCGTACCCGCATCGTTCACCGCCTCTCGGTGGGCGACAAAGAGCCGGGCTCGCGCCACACCAACCCGTTTGCCTTCTTTGCCGATTCGGCCGCTACCGCGGTGCGCTACCGGCAGCCCGCCGCCTTCAACGACGCCCCGCTACCCGCCCTGCCGATGGCGGCGCCGAAAGTAGGCCGGGCGTACGTGCGCGGGGAGCAGCGCATCGAGCAGCCGCTGGATTTCAGCGACAAGAACTTCTTCCCGCTCGCCGAGCAGCAAGCATTGCTGCGCGCCCTGCTCTTTCCGGCGACGTTCCGTGAAGCCATCCGCTTCAACCTCGCAGCGGATACCAGCGCGTGGGCCCGGAAACGGCCGGACCTCGCCGCCGATGACTACGCCTTCCTGCGCCGCTACCTGAGCCTGTCGCCGCGCCGGAGCCGCTTCCCGCGCTACGACGCGCCGCACTACCCCGACAACTGCGCCAAGTTCCTGCTGGTGGGTGGGCCGCCGGCGGCCCTGCCCGAGGGCGTGCGCATCTACAATAAAATCGGGCAGGCCTACGGCTTCCTCATCGACAACGCCTGCATCGTCGACTCGCTGCGCGGGGTGGAGTTTATGCTCTCGGCCGTCATCTACTGCAACCAGGACGAAGTGCTCAACGACGATAAGTACGACTACGACACCGTGGGGCTGCCCTTCCTGCGCCGCCTCGGCCAGCTGGTGTACCAGCACGAGCTGACGCGCACCGATGAGCGGCGCCGCCAGCAGGTGCGGGCCTACTGGTCGGCGCAGCACGAGCGGGCCGCGCCCTAAGCCGCCCGCAGTAACTTGCCGCCATGTTCCGCCCCATCCTGCTCTGCGTCTTGACCACTCTTCCGCAAACCGGCCCGGCTCGCGTGAGCGAGGCCGCCCAGTACCGCCAGCAGGTGCGCCAGGACGCGCGCCAGGAACTGGTGGACTTAGCGCAGTTCATTCCCGGCCTGCGGCTCGATATCCGCTACGCTACCCCCCACAACCTCACCGGCCAGCGCATCTACCCCGAAGCCGCCGCCTTTCTGCGCCGCCCGGTGGCCGAGGACCTGCGCCGCGTGCAGCAGACCCTGGCCCGGCAGGGCTACGCGCTGAAAATCTACGACGCCTACCGCCCCTACGCCGCCACCGTGCGGCTTTACGAAGCCCTGCCCGACCAGACCTACGCTGCCCCGCCCACCCGCGGCTCCAAGCACAACCGCGGCTGCTCCGTCGACCTGGGCCTCATCGACCTGAAAACCGGCCGCGACGTGGCCCTGCCCACCGACTTCGACGCCATGACGCCCGCCGCCCACTCAGACTACCAGCAGCTGCCCGCCGCCGCCCTGCGGCACCGCGCCATTCTGCACCAGGCCATGCAGCAGCATGGCTTCCGCAACTACCCCGCCGAGTGGTGGCACTTCGACCACCAGGGCTGGGAGCAGTACCCGCTGCTCGATCTGCCCTTCAGCGCCCTGCGCTGAGGCCGGCAATCCGCCCGGCCACCCCCCCCCGGCTGTTCCCAACCCGCAACGCCCCGGGAGGCGCCCTCCCGAGCCATCCGCAACCGGGAAAGCCCCGGGAGGGGCCCTCCCGGCTTGTTCTCAACCGGGAACGGCCTCGGAGGGGCCTTCCCGGGCCATCCGCAGCCGGGAACATGCCGGGAGGGCCCCTCCCGGCCCGGGCCCGCGCGCCGGGTCTTGTGTGGCCGCGTTTCTTTTTGCTATTTACCGGGGTAGCGCATTGTGTTTCCGTCGATTACTTCCCGTTTATGCTTTCCCAACCCGCCGCCGATGGCCACGCGCCGGACCCGGCCCCTTCCCAATCCAAGGCCTCCGCGCCCAGCCTGCCCCAAACCGAACTGGCCCTGGCCGAGCTGGCCCTGCTCGCCGCCGACGAGTGGCTGCTGCGCCCCCAGCTCACCCTGCTCTGGACCAGCAGCGCCGACTTCAAGCAGCTGGCCTCCGACTTCCGGGGCAGCATCCAGGATACGGACGACGCGGGCGACGCCCTGGCCCCGCAAAGCAACCGCCTCGCCGTGCTCGATGCGCTTATCAACGACAAGCTGCGCTACGTGAAGAATGCGCTGGCCAATCAGTATGACGAAGAAGACGATGGTCGGCCCTACTACCCGGAGTTTGGCATCGGCAAATTCAGCGGCACCTGGCAGCTGCCCAAGGACCGCGTGGAGCGCACCAAAGCCCTGAAAAAGCTGGTGGCTGCCCTGCCCAAGCACGGCCTGGGCCAGCAAAAGCACGGCACCGACTTCTGGGCGCCCATTGCCAAGGAGTACGCCGAGCTGACCAGCAGCACTGCCAAGGGCAAAGGCCTCCGCGCCACCGAAGTAGCCGGCAAAGGCACCCTGCGCGAGCAGGTGGAAGACGTGCTCGAAGCCCTCAAAAACCTCCTCAAAGCCAACTACCCTAACACCCACCAAGCCGAGAAGCGGAAGTTCGGCTTCCTGAAAGAGACATACTAGCCGCCGCAGTTGCCCGCAGCAACAAACGAAACAGCCCGCCGGTGTGCGCTACACGGCGGGCTGTTTTTTGCGTATTCTTAAATTTAAACAGTGTCTTATTTATGGTTCCTGTTTTTGTATTGTAAAAGTTTATTCTGTTGATACTTTACATCAAAAAAATTAATAAAACTGTTGAAGAATCCTTTGTTGAAAATTCTTCTCAGACTATGAGGTGCCGTTTGCTCAATTTCTAGAAGTAGTTTGTTTTTTTCATTTCTTGAAAATGCGTTCCATAATAAAGGGGATATAAAAGTGTTTTCCAAATAATCTATCATTATAGAGCTTACTGCTTTCTCGAGTTTGTGATTGGGTAAGTCAGAAATACTGTCAATAAACTTGATGGAATAATCTTCATGAGGTAAGCACGCCATTATTATTATGCTTTGATTTGAAATGTCGGGCAGAACAGTTAGCATAATAGAAGACCAGTACTCAGCTAATGGGTTAGTGTTTAATTTCTCGCCACTGTAACTGTATCTAGGGCTGAATGAGGCAGAGCAAGCAACTGGATGTAGTCTTGGAACGATGTGAAAAAAATATTCTAGCTCTGAATAAGATTCTCTCAAGAGCATGTCGTCTAACATGCCTTTAGATGATTGCATATCTTTTAATCCAAGCTTAGATGAAAAAATCGTAGCGTCAAGATTTTCTTCTGGGAGTATTTTGGTGTAATCTGACTTTTTTTCATATGCATTTATGGAGCCTTTTTTCATATAGTATGAATGAGCGTGGGCTCTGTAGGAATGCAAGAAAAGATGTTTGTCACTGCCGTCAAATTCAAAGTTTTCTATTGGGGAGAAAAGAGTAGAATCATGATAATCGCAAAATCCAAAAAATGTTGAGGCTTCTCCTTTGCCTAGAAGTTTTAGGTTTGCAAGACCTCCGCGCCAATCATACTCATTAGTTAAAAAAGAATAAATACCGTTCACTCCACCAACCTCGCCTTCCATTATACTTAATCTGCCATTGCGCTGTATGCTATGAGTCTTCTTTATAGCTCCCTTACATTCAGCTTGATTAGGATGCAAGCATTCTTTAATGCGAGCATCTTTGTAGAATACGCTCATTAACTTGTTGTGCTCGATTTGTTTCGGATGTGCCATTGCCTTTGTAGTGAGTCTTTAGTCGAACTTAAATTTCATAAAGTTACTCTAACGCCCCCTTAGCTTGTGCTAGGTACAACTGCAAGCTTACTCCCCACCTTCATCATTCCGTAACTTCGCCGCCACACCCATTTCCCATCCTGCCTTGCGTTTCCCCGTCAAGTCATTCCTCCTGTTGCTGCTGTGCCTGATGCCGCTGATGCTGCCGGCCCAGCACCGCCGCCAAGCCGCGGCCAAGAAGAAGCCCGCCGCCTCCGCCGCAGCCCGGCGCCGCCCCGCTCCCCAAGCCGCTCAGGCCGCGCCCGCCCGGCCGCAGCCGGCCGCCAAAACCACTGCTGCCCAGAAGGCCGCGGCGGCCAAAGCCGCTCCGGCGGCCCAGCAGCCGGCGTTTCTGCAGTATCTGCACTCGCGCTGGGTCGATTCGGTGATGAGCACGCTCACGCCCGAACAGCGGGTGGCCCAGCTGTTTATGGTGGCCGCCTACTCCAACCGCCAGCGCATCGATGAGGACTCGATTTCGACCCTGATCCAGCAAAGCGGCATCGGCGGGCTGATCTTCTTCCAGGGCGGGCCCGTGCGGCAGGCCCGGCTGCTCAACCGCTATCAGGCCCAAAGCAAAGTGCCCCTGCTGGTGGCCATGGATGCGGAGTGGGGCCTGGGCATGCGCCTGGATAGCACCATCCGCTTTCCCTACCAGATGACCATGGGCGGCATCCGCGACAACCAGCTGCTCTACGAAATGGGGCAGGAGCTGGGCCGGCAGGTGCGCCGCATCGGCATGCACGTCAACTTCGCCCCGGTGGTCGACGTGAACAACAACGCCGCCAACCCCGTCATCGGCTTCCGCTCCTGGGGCGAGAACAAGCGCGGCGTGACCCAGAAAAGCCTGGAATACATGCGCGGCATGCAGGACGCCGGGGTGCTGGCCGTGGCCAAGCACTTCCCCGGCCACGGCGACACCGACGCCGACTCCCACCTGGCCCTGCCCATCATCCGCGCCGACCGCCGCCGCCTCGATTCCCTGGAGTTGGTGCCCTTCCGCGCCCTGATGCGCCAGGGCCTGGGCGGGGTGATGATTGCCCACCTGAACATTCCGGTGCTCGACAGCACCGGCACGCCCTCGACCCTCTCCAAGCGCATCGTGACGGACATGGTGCAGCGGCAGATGGGCTACCAGGGCATGCTCTTCACCGACGCCATGAACATGAAGGGCGTGACGAGCAAGTACCCGCCCGGCGAGGCCGACGTGCGCGCCATCCTGGCCGGCAACGACATCCTGGAATTCTCCAAGGACGTGCCCAAGGCCCTGCGCGCCGTGCGCGCCGCCATCGACTCGGGCCGCATCAAGCAGGCCGATATCGATATGCGCTGCCGCCGGGTGCTGGCCCTCAAGCAGTGGTCGGGCCTGAACCACTACCGCCCCATCGAGCTGAAAAACCTCACGGCCGACCTCAACAACCCCCACGCCCAGCACATTGCCCAGCGCCTGCAGGAGCTGAGCATGACGGTGCTGCGCAACCAGAAGCAGCTGCTCCCGCTGCAGCGCCTCGATACCCTGCGCATTGCCACCGTGCTCATGGGCTACAAGGACACCACCGACTTCCAGCGCATGGTGGCCGACTACGCCCCGGCCCGGCACTTCAATATCTCGGCCACGCCTACGCTCGATGAGCTGAGCCGGCTGCGCGAGCAGCTGAAAGGCTACAACCTGCTGCTGGTGGGCCTGCAGAACCTGGGCCGCAACCCGGCTACCAGCTTCGGCATCTCGCCCGAGGAAAACGTGCTGCTGCGCGAGCTGGCCGCGCTGAAGAAAAAGATGGTCGTGTCGGTGTTCGGCAACGCTTACGCCGTGGCCAAGCTGCGCGACCTGAACGCGGCCGACGCGGTGGTGCTGGCCTACCAGGAAAGCAAAAACGCCCAGGAGCTGGCCGCGCAGGTCATCTTCGGCGGGGTAGGAGCTACCGGCAAGCTGTCGGTATCAGTGCCGGGCAGCCCCTATAACTTCGGCGCGGGCCTGACGACCCAAGGCGGCCTGCGCCTGCGCTACGCCCAGCCCGAAGCCGTGGGCATGAGCAACCAGCTCGAAGCCCGCGTCGACTCGCTGCTGAGCGGGGCGCTGGCGGCCCGGGCCTTTCCCGGCGGCGAAGTGCTCATTGCCCGCCGCGGCACGGTGGTGCTGCGCAAGAGCTTCGGCCGGCAGACCTACGACGCCGGCGCCCGCCCCGTGCGCCCCACCGACCTCTACGACCTGGCCTCGGTGACGAAAGTGGCCGCCTCCACGCCCGCGCTGATGAAGCTGCAGGACCTGGGCAAGTTCAGCCCCGACCAGACCATGGGCTCGTACTTCGACTTCCTCAAAGGCTCCAACAAGCAGGACCTCAAGCTGCGCGACGTGCTCACCCACCAGGCCCGCCTGAAAGCCTGGATTCCGTTCTGGCAGCAGTACACCCGGCCCAAGGGCTTCTTCGCCCGCCTGTTCGGCAAGTACCCGCACGACCCCATCAAGACCGCGCCGGGCGAGGTGCTGCCCATGAGCCCGAAGTTCTTCAAAGCCGACTCCTCGGCCCGCTTCCCGCTGAAAGTGGCCAACGGCATGTGGGGCCGCCAGGACCTGCCCGAGCGCCTGCGCAAGGCCATTGCCGAGTCGCCGCTCAACGACAAGCCCGGCTACGTGTACTCCGACCTTTCCTTCTACCTCTACCCGCAGCTGGTGCAGCAGCAGACCGGCAAGTCCTTCGAGCAGTTTCTGAGCGAGGAGCTGTACCGCCCGCTGGGTGCCGGCACCCTGGGTCTGCACCCGCAGTGGCGCTTTCCGCAGGCCCGCATCGTGCCGACGGAGTACGATTCGCTGTTCCGCCAGCAGCTGCTGCACGGCACCGTGCACGACGAAGGCGCGGCCCTGCAGGGCGGCCTCTCGGGCCACGCGGGCCTGTTCGGCTCGGCCAACGACCTGGCCAAGCTGGTGCAGCTTTACGCCTGGGAAGGCCAGTACGGCGGCCAGCAATTGCTCAAGGCCGAGACGGTGCGCGAGTACACCAAGTGCCAGTTCTGCCCCGACAACCGCCGCGCCCTGGGCTTCGACCGCCCCGCCAACGACCCCAAAGTCAACACGGCCAAGGACGCCTCCGTGCGCAGCTACGGCCACACCGGCTTCACCGGCACCTACTTCTGGGTGGACCCGCAGTATGATCTAATGGTCATCCTGCTCACCAACCGCGTAAACCCCATGCGCCGCAACAACAAAATCACCGAGCTGAGCGTGCGCAGCAAACTGCTGCAGCTGGCCATCGACGCGGTGAAGTCCGAGCGGCCCCAGGTGGAGTCGACGGTGGAGAAGGAGGAGTAAGGAATGAAAATCAGCCCGTCATCCTGAGCATGTCGCGCATCAAGCGAGGACGAAGGACCTTCCTCGCACCCTGCACCGCCGCTGCCGACGAAGTGCCAACGCTCTTTTACTAACGCCGAAGCGCAGCCACCGAGCCCTTGCAATTGGGCGTTGGTGGCTGCGCTTCTCAGTTGGTGCAGGGTGCGAGGAAGGTCCTTCGGCTGCGCCTCAGGATGACGTTCTATTTCACGACAGGCAATTTCCTACCCGCACTACTCCTTCATCGTGCTCGACATCTTGTCTTCGATGCTCTTCTGCAGCTCGGGCAAGTGCTCCTGCATCCGGCGCTGGCCCAAGGCCATGCCGGCGGCCATCAGCTGGCTTTGCTTGCCGGTGAATTTCTGCCCGATGGGGGAGGCGTAGAACTTGCGCAGCTCCTTCAGCTCCTTTTCGCTGAACTCGCGGGCGTAAAGGTCAACCATGTCGTCCTTGAGCGCGGCCCAGCTCATGTACTTGTGCAGGAAGCCGCGCATTTCGGGCTCCACGGCCTTCAGCTCGGGCCGCTGAATCAGCTGGGCCGTCACCATCTGGTCGAGGGCGTTGGTGGCGGTTTGCTCCATCTGCATGGCCACGAGCAATTCCTCGGCGGCTTTGCGCTGGCTGGCGGGTACGGGGGCGGCGCCGGGAGTCGCGGCGGCCGTGGTCTGGGCCGAGGCGGCCGGCGCGGCCAGCAGCAGGCCCGCGGCAAGAGCGAGTAAGTATTTCATAGCAAGTCGGTACGGGATTTTCCGCCCGGCGGCCACGCCCGCAAGCAACCATTTGCCCCCGCCGGCTATCTGTAGTAGGGAAGGCGGCAGCGGCGGGGTACTCATGACCAGGCCGCTGCCGTCGTATTTATCCGCCCGTCGCTTTGCTGACTACCACATACTTATGCTATTTACAAACGCCGCCATCCGCCCCATCTTTGCATCGTTGGCTGGCGCTACCAGCCGCCCCGCTTCGCCCCCGACTACGCCCCTGCCCGCTATGAAACCAACGATACTCACCTGGCTGCGCCGCCCCGTGCTGCCGACCGCGCTGGCCGCCGTACTGCTGCTGCCCGGCTGCGGCAGCGGGCTGTTCCCCGAGCCCGAAAGTTCGGAAATACCCGAATACCAGATCAGTCAGGCCGAGCAGGCCTGGGCTACGCCCTACCGCCTCGGCGAGGAGTGGCGCTTCCGCGACGCGGCCGGCTACGAGCGGCGCTACCAGGTGAAGGGCTTGGCCGATCAGCAGCTCTCGGGCATGGCGGCCGGCTCGCAGCGCGTGGCCTATTACCGGCAGGGCCTGAGCGCCCGCCTGGAGCGCGTCGACTCGGGCTACGTGGCCCTGGACCGGCGCGGGCAGTACCTGGCATCGTTCAGCCTAAAAGCCGCCGTGCCCAAGGCCGCCGAGCCGCTGACGGCCGAGCTGACCTGGGGCCCCGCGCAACTGCGGCTGCCCGCCGCGGCCGCGGCCCAGGAGTTGCCCGCCGACGTGCGCCTGCTGCCCACGGCCAGCCTCGGCAGCCGCGTTTATCAGAATATCTGGGAGTACACCAGCCTGCTCACCTCGGCCAGCCGCCCGGCGGCCGGGCAGCTCCGGCAGCTGTACTACTCGAAGGAAAACGGCGTCGTCCGCTTCGTGGAAGCCGACGGCACCGTGTGGGACCGACAGTGACCCCTGCGGCCCCACAAATTGGTGAGTGAAAATGGTGAAGCAGGCGGCGTCCTTTGGGCCCGCCCGCTTTGCGTTTAGGGGGTAGGGGTGGCAGTTCAAGCAACTTGCCGTAAATTGTGGTGGCCAGTAGCTTCGCGTTTTTGATTTCCACCCCATGACTCCGCACTGCCGCTTTTCAAGCTTACTGTTGCTGCTGGGGCTGCTTGCCGCCTGCGAATCACCGAAACCAGCCAACACGGCCGTTCCGCTTCAACTGGTGGCCAAATACCGGGTGCTGGACGAACGCCTGAGCCCTCAGCATACCAAGTGCGCCCAGAAAGTCAAAAGCTTCCTGGCCGCCGACGCGCACGACTGCTCCTTCACGGTGCGGGGGGCTGGAATTCGATATTGAGCGGAAGTACGAACTGGATGGGAAAGGCGGCCTGCGGGCCATGTGGGTGTATTTGCCGGAAGGACCGGATGTGTTTTCCATTGAGGAACTGCGCCGGGACACCACCAGTATGCGCTACAACGGCCTGAACAACTTCCACGTCGGCGTGCTCGACGACGCCCGCGCCGTGGTCGACGGCCCCGACACGCTGCTGATTGAACGGCGCTTTCCGCGGGAAAAGCTGTTGCTGGCCAAGCAGACCGCCAGTCTGGCCGCCGACGGGCGGCGGCTGATTTACCAGTATCGGTAGGCGCCCGCCTCGGCAGGATGCGGCTGGTGCGGCGTGGGCAAAATCCGTAGCTTACCCCAAACGCTCCAGCTTCCCACTTTTTCCTGCCGAATCATCATGCTAGGACTGATGATGCAGACGCCGCTGCGCATTGCGGCCCTGCTCGAACACGCCGCCAAGTGGCACGCCGATACCGAAATCGTGTCGCGCAACACCGAGGGCGGGCTGCACCGCTACACCTACCACGCCGCGCACCTGCGCGCCAAGCAGCTGGCCAAGGCCCTGCTGGCGCTGGGCATCCGGCCGGGCGACCGGGTGGGCACGCTGGCCTGGAACAACCACCGCCACTTCGAGCTGTACTACGCCGTGTCGGGCCTGGGAGCGGTGTGCCACACCATCAACCCGCGCCTGTTCGCCGAGCAGCTCATCTACATCATCAACGACGCCCAGGACCGCCTGCTGTTCTTCGACGCGACCTTCCTGCCCCTGGTCGAGAAGCTGGCCCCGCACTGCCCCTCGGTGGAGTATTGGGTGCTGCTGACCGACCGAATGCACATGCCAGCCACGCACAACCTGCCCGGCGAGCTGCTGTGCTACGACGAGCTGCTGGACCGCGAAGCGGCCGATTTTGAGTGGCCGGTGTTCGATGAAAACACGGCCTCCTCGCTGTGCTACACCTCCGGCACCACCGACCAGCCCAAGGGCGTGCTGTACTCGCACCGCTCCACCTTGCTGCACAGCTACGCCGCTTCCCTGCCCGATTGCTTTAATTGCTCCGCTCGCGACGTGGTGCTGCCCGTGGTGCCCATGTTCCACGTCAACGCCTGGGGCATTCCGTACATGACCCCGCTCAACGGCTGCAAGCTGGTGCTGCCCGGCCCCGGCCTCGACGCGGCCAGCCTGTTCGAGCTGTTTGAAAGCGAAGGCGTCACGTTTTCGGCCGGCGTGCCCACCATTTGGTTCGGGCTCTTGCAGTTCATGCGTGAAGGGAAGCGGCAGTTCAGCACCCTGCGCCGCATGATCGTGGGCGGGGCGGCCTGCCCGCCGGCTTTGCTGCGGGCGTTTGATGAGGAGCTGGGCGTGGAAATCCGCCACGCCTGGGGCATGACGGAAACCTCCCCGCTGGGCACCGTCAGCACGCTCAAGACCAAGAACCTCGCGCTGCCGGCCGAAGAGCAGCAGCAGCTCAAGAACAAGCAGGGCCGCGTCATTTTCGGCGTCGACATGAAAATCGTGGACGACGCGGGCCGGGAGCTGCCCCACGACGGCGTGGCCTTCGGCGACTTGCTGGTGCGCGGCCCCTTCATCGTGGGCGACTATTACCACGCCACCCCGCCCGGCCAACTCACCGCCGACGGCTGGTTCCGCACCGGCGACGTAGCCACTATCGACGCGGACGGCTTCATGCAGCTCACCGACCGCTCCAAGGACGTCATCAAGTCGGGCGGGGAGTGGATTTCGAGCATCGCGCTGGAAAACCTGGCCGTGGCCCATCCCGCCGTAGCCGAAGCTGCCGTCATCGGCCTGCCCCACCCGAAGTGGAGCGAACGGCCGCTGCTGGTGGTGGTGCGCAAGCCCGGCCAGGACGTTTCAGCCGAGGAATTGCTGCGCTTCTACGAGGGCAAAGTGGCACCGTGGTGGGTACCCAGCGCGGTAGAATTTGTGGAGCAACTGCCGCACACGGCCACCGGCAAGCTGCTCAAAACCCAGCTCCGCAAGGATTTCGCGGGGTACGAATTCTAATCACGGATTCGTGCGGATTGATTCGGATTTCGCGGATTTTGTGGACGGCTGCGGTAGCACCCTGCAGTCATTGCGAGCGAAGCGCGGCAATCGTTCCTCTCGCGGCACAACGCGACAAACAGCACCGCCCGGACCTAGCATCTACAGGTTCGGGCAGTACCGTGTTCGGTCAGTAGGTATTGATTCGGCAGTGCTGCTGGAGGAATGATTGCCGCGCTTCGCTCGCAATGACTACCGGGTGCGGCCGTCCACAAAATCCGTGAAATCCGCCTCAATCCGTCGAATCCGTGGTCAGATTTTGATGAAGATGCGGCGGCGGTACAGCTCCCAGGCCAGCAGGCCCCAGACGGCGGTATAATCGAGGGCGTAGAAGAGGGCGGCGTGCTGGGGATTGGCGAAATGGGGCAACACCTGGGTCTGGAACAGCCAGTTGCGTACCGTGTCGGTGCCCCCGCCGGGCATGGCCACATCGTAGGAGCTGAGCAGCTTGTCGACCAGCTCGGAAAGGAAGTAGATGGTAATGGCGTTGGTGCCGAACACCAGCAACGGGGTAAGGCCGCGGCGCCACTGCTGCACGTCGAGCAGCCAGTACAGGGTGGCCAGCAGGGCGCCGGCAATGCCGCCCGAGTAGAGCACGAAGGAGCTGGTCCAGAGTTGCTTGTTGATGGGAAACCAGCCGTTCCAGACGATGCCCAGCACGAGGCAGAGCAGGCTGGCGGCGAACAGCCAAGCTACCCGGGTGGCAGCGTCGAGGTCCGTCCGACGCAACCAGCGGCCGGCAAACACGCCCAGCAGCCCGGTGCAGATGGACGGGAACGTGCTCAGAATGCCCTCCGGCTCGAAGGAGTAAAACTCGTCGTAGAGGTGGCGCTGGGTGAGCACGAGGCGGTCGAGCCAGGTGCCGAGGTTGCTGAGGCGCTCCAGGTTGGCAGGCCCCACGCCGGGCACCGGCACCAGCTGCAGCACCAGGTTGTAGCCAATCAGGATGAGGGCGAAAAGGCCCAGCTGGGTACGCCAGCGCGTTTTCAGGAAGAGCAGCGAGCAGGCCAGAAACACCAGGCCGATGCGCTGCAGCACGCCCATGATGCGAAAGGACGTGAAGTAGAACTTCGGCGTCAGGTCGATGAGCATGCCCAGGGCAATCAGGATGAGGGTGCGGCGCAGCACCGTGAGCAGCACCCGCCGCTGTTGGGCCGGGTCGTGGCGGGCCCGGTCGAGGGCAAAGGCGAGGGACACGCCCACGATGAAGAGGAAGAAGGGAAACACCAGGTCGGCCGGGCGGCAGCCGTGCCATTCGATGTGGCTCAGCGGGACGTAATAGGGAAAGGCGCCGGGGAAATTCACCAGCAGCATCACGATGACCGTCAGGCCACGGAAGGCGTCGAGGGAAACCAGGCGACCGGGGCCGGAAGCTTCGGCCACGGGCGTGGTGTGGGTGGTGGCGCGGGCGGCCTCGTCAAGAGCTTGCATAAGTGGCAATGGCAATACGGCCCAGCAGGGAGCCACCGGCAAAAATATCGGTAGGGGCAACTATACGGCGCACGGCACGCAGCAGGGAACATCGTCCCCCAAATCCGTGCAATCCGAAAAATCCGTCGAAACGAAGTTCGGTGTAGCCAATCCGTGGTCAGACCTTGATGATGATGCGGCGGCTGTACATCCACCACAAAATGCCCAGCCAGATCAGCACCAGGACCAGGGCCCCGGCCAGGGAAGCATTGCGCGGATCGGCAAACACGGGCACGAACAGGGTCTGGTACAGCCACTCTTTCAGGCCGGTGTCGGCGGCTTTGCCCGTGGGGTCGGGCATGCGGATGAGGTTGAGCGTGCGCGGAATCAGGCCCGAGAGGAAAAACACGGTAATGGCGTTGACGCCGTAGACGAGGAAGGGCTTGATCCAGCCGCGCCAGCCCTGCACGTCGCAAATCCAGTAGAGCAGGGCCAGCCCGCTCACGGCCATGCCACCGGTGTAGAGCACGTAGGAGCTGGTCCAGAGGCTTTTGTTGACGGGAAACCAGCTGTTCCAGATCAGGCCCAGCACGATGAGCAGGGTGCCGTCGATGAACAGCCACACCACTTTCTCGGCCGGCTGCACGTCGCGGCGCCGCAGCCATTGCGCCGTGACGACGCCCAGCAGCCCGGTGCCCACGGCGGGCAGGGTGCTCAGCAGGCCTTCGGGGTCCCAGGTTTTGCTGACTTTCCAGAGGTGGGCTGAGGTGAGCAGAGTGCGGTCGAGCCAGGCGCCGAGGTCGTGGCCGGGCAGCAGCTCGGCGCTGGCGTAACCGGGCGCGGGCACCAGCTGCAGCAGCACGTTGTAGCCGATGAGCAGGCCGGCCAGCGCCCAGAGCTGGGTGCGGCGCGAGGTGGTCAGAAACAAGGCCGAGCAGGCGAAAAACACCAGCCCGATGCGCTGCAGCACGCCCAGAACGCGCACCGTCGCGAAGTCGAACTTCGGGTAGAGCGAGAGAATGAGGCCCAGCCCAAATAGCAGCGCCGCCCGCCGCGCCACCCGCAGCAGCGTGGGGCCCAGCGGCTCCTGGCGCTGTTTCACCCCATCCAGCGCGTAGACCAACGACACGCCCACGATGAAGAGGAAAAAGGGGAAAATCAGGTCGGTCGGGGTGCAGCCGTTCCAGGGCGCGTGCTCCAGCGGCTCGTAGATATGGCCCCAGTCGCCGGGGTTGTTCACCAGAATCATGGCCATGACGGTGAGGCCGCGGAACACGTCGAGCGAGACGAGGCGGCCCGGCTGCGAGGCTTCGGCCAGCGGCTGGGTGTGGGTGGTGGCTTCGGCGGCCTGGGTGGTGGATTGCATGGGCGGGAGCGGGAAAGGGACGGGGCCGCTTCGGGCCGCGGCACCGCGACGCCGGGGCGGCCGGTAACGGTGCTTTGCGGAAGCAGCGGCCTAAAAATAGTGGTGCCACGACCGAAAAGCCGTGGCACCATTGCGCCGGCCGACAGCTGCGCTTAAGTAAGCAGGCGCGTGTGGTTCTGGTGGCGCTTGGTCGGGCGGCTCGCGCCAGCTTAATCGGGCTGGTATACGGCCGCGCGAACCGCGCTAAATGGCCGGGTCGGCGGGCGTGGAGGAGTTGTTTTCCCGTTCGCCCCGCGGGTAGGGCAGGAAGTTGCGGTTGCGCTCGGCACCGGTGATACCAGGGCCAGGGCGGCCAAAGCGGCGGCTGTCTTCGAGGCGGAAGCCCTGGAAGGCCAGTTCCACTTGCCGCTGCCGGTAGATGTCGAGCAGGATGGCGTCCTGGGTTTGCGCGCCGGCGTAAGCTGCCAGGCCCGCGCCGGGAGGCGCGGTGGGCAGGTTGCTGGAGTTGACGGTAGCGGCAGCGTTGCTGGTGCGCACGCGGTTCAGCTCGGTCACGGCGTTGGGCAGGTCGTTCTTGCGGGCGTAGGCTTCGGCCCGAATCAGCAGCATCTCGCCGGGCACGTACAGCGGCACGGGCGCCGCGGAAGCCGAGTAGAAGCCCAGGCCGCGGTTTTGGGTGCTGGTAGGCGTCAGGCGCACGTAGAAGGGAATGCGCCGGTCGCCGGCCTCGGGCGCCAGCGCCGCGGGCAGGCCCAGGTTGGCGTCGGTCGGCTCGATGACGTTGCGGTTGCCGTAGGCCCACTCAAACACGGCGTTGCGCGTCACCTCGTCGAAGTTGAGCACCGAGCGGCGCGTCAGGTCTACGCGGCCGGCGGCGGCCAGGGCCTTGTCGTAGTCGCCGGCAAGCAGGCTGTAGCGGGCAATGAGCGCCCGCACCGTGTTAAGCAAATCCACGCCGGGCACGATCTTGCCGTTGAAGTCGGCCGAGGGCGGGTTGGCCAGCAGCGCGGCTTCGGCGGTTTCCAGCTGACTGACGGCCGATTGCAGCAGCTGCAGGCGGGGCACAAACGGCGCGTTGATCTGCGTGGTGAGCGGGGCCTGCTCGAAGAACTGGGCCAGGTTGCCCAAGGCCAGGGCCCGGAACACCGAGGCAAAGCCGATAATGCCGCTGCGCGTGGCGGCGTCGGGGGCGTTGTTGGCGTTTTGCAGCACCAGGTCGGCGTTGGCCCGAATCAGCTGCGCCTGGTTCCAGAGGTTGCGCACCACGGCGTTGGAGTTGGTCACGTTGCCGGCGCCCTGGCTCACGTTGAACTCGTCGATGTTGCCCACGTTGAGCACGAGTTGCTCGCGGGTGGTCAGGCCGCCGGCCGCCACCGTGTTGTAGAGCAGGCTCAGCGCGCCGCCGGTGCTGTAGCGCGCCGCCAGCGAGTTGCACACGGCAATGAGGCCGTCGGAAGAAGTCAGCACCTGCGCTTCGGTTGCGGCGCTGGGGTTGGTGAATTCTTTGTCGCAGCTGCCCAGCGTGAGCGCGGCAGCGGCGAGCAGCAGAAATATCTTTTTCATGGGAATACCGGATGAAGGGTGGCCGCGGCCTTAGAAATTAGCCGACAAACGCAGCTGGTAAGTGCGCGGAATGGGCACGTTGCCGAAATCGATGCCGCGCAGCAGGTCGGAGGCCCCGCCGGCGCTGGTTTCGGGGTCGAAGCCCTTGTAGTCGTCCCAGGAGTAGAGGTTGCGCCCCACCAAGGACACGTTCACGTCCTGCACGTGCTTGCTAAACGAAGGCAGGGTGTAGGTCAGGGCCGTTTCGCGCAGCTTCACGAACGAGCCGTTGTCGATGCGGAATTCCTGGGTGTTGTACACGGCGAAGATGTAGCCGCGGGGCAGCTCGCCGCGCAGCTCCTGCTCGGCCACTTCGCCCAGGCCCACGCCCTGCCGGGTGCGGTAGTCGGCGTTGAACACGTCCACGCCCTGCACCGCGTCCAGCAGCACCCGCAAACTCAGCTTCTTGTAGGAAAAACTGGTCGACAAGGAGCCGGTCCAGTCGGGGTTGGGGTCCCCGATGAGCAGGTTGGCCACCGGGCTGTTGGGGTTGGGCTGGCCGTCGGCCCCGGAGCGGTCGGGCGTGAAGGCCAGCGAGCCGGTGCCCTGGGTGCCCACGGTGCGCTCGTCCTGCGGGAAGCCGCCCACCCCGTTCACGACGGGCGTGAGCAGCAGGGAGCCGTCGGGGTTGCGGGCGTAGCCCGAGCCGTAGAACACGCTGGCCGGCTGCCCGTTGAGCAGGTAGGAGGGCGCCCCGGCCACGTTGAGAATTTCGATGGCCGAGGAGCCAACCAGGTTCACCACCTTGTTACGGTTGCGGCTGTAAATGGCGGTGATGCTCCACGTGAAGTTGTTGTTGCGCACCGGCACGGTGGTCAGCTGCAGCTCCAGGCCGCGGTTCTGCATGCTGCCGATGTTCTCGAAGATGTCCGAACCCCCGCGCGAGGTAGCAATCAGCCGGCGCAGCACCAGGTCGGTGATGCGCTGGCGGTAGGCGGTGGCGCTCAGCGTAATCCGGTCGTCGAAGAAGCCCAGATCCACCCCGCCTTCCAGCTCCTTCATGCGCTCGGGGCGCACGTCGCGGTTGGGCAGCGTGGTGCTGGGCGAGAAGGTGGCGCGCCCCTGGTACGGTATCGGGTTCAGCAGGCCAAACCGGTCGTAGGGCCCGATGCCGGTCAGGTTGCCCGAGGCGCCGTAGCTGGCCCGCAGCTTCAGGCTGTTAAAGGTTTTGGCGAAGGCCGCGTTCTGCCAGGTGCTCAGGTCCGACAACACCAAGGAGCCGCTGACCTTGGGATAGTACTGGTTGGTTTGCGAGGGGGCAAACAGGGACGACCGGTCGCGGCGGATGGCCGCCGTCACGAAGAGCAGGTTCTGGAAGCCCACGTTGCCCTGCAAATACACGCCGCTCAGGTTGTACTGGCTTAGCTCGTAGCGGGACCCGATCGAGGTTTGCGCGCCCGAAATGGTGGAAATAAATGGTGACAACTGCTGCCCCTGGGTGCGCGATATTTCCGACCGTTGGTACTGGTAGCTATAACCCGCCAGCAGCGTCACCTTCAGCGCCTCCGTAAGCTGCCGGTTGTAACCCAGGTTGAGGTCGGAGTTGAGCTGCAGGAAGTTGTTGTTGGCGTCGGCCGCGAAGCCCTGCGGGTAGCGGGCCAGCGGCAGGCCGGCCACGGCCTGGTAGGGGTAGGGGCGGATGTAGTTTTGCCCGGCCTGGCCGTAGGTGTCGGCCCCGAACACGTAGTCGATGGAGAAGTTCTTCAGCGGCGTCAGGTTTACCTGCACGTCGCTGATGGCGCGGTTGATGCGCTGGGTGAACTTCATGTCCTCGATGGTCGAGAGCGGGTTGACGCGGGTGGGCTCCACGGCCAGCAGGTCGCCGTTGGCGTCGCGGCGCCGGATGTCGTAGATGTTGTTGGTGATGTTGACCGAGTTGATCGGGCTGTAGAACACGTTGCCGTTGGCCTTTTCGTTGGCCCCGGAGTTGCTGTACGCCACCCCGGCCGAAATCTTCGCCCAGTCGCTCAGGCGGTGGTCGACGCGGGCGCGCAGGTTGTAGCGGGTGAAGTCGGTGCCCTTGATGATGCCCTGGTTCTTGAAGTAGCCCAGCGACACCAGCCCCTGCGTGCGCTCCGAGCCGCCCGATATCGACACGCCGTTGTCGGTGCCGTAGCCGCGCCGGAAAATCTCGTCGAAGTAGTTGTAGCGCGTCACCGGCACCTGGTTGGAGGCCAGCTGCGTGGTGCTACCCGCCCGCACGATGCCGATGGTGGTAGTGCCGGGATTGGCGGCCACCTGCGCCGGCGTCAATCCGCCGATGGTATAGAGTCGCAAAGACTCAAAGCCGAACTGGCTGCCGTAGGTGTTCACCGGCACCGACTTGCGCAGCTCGTTGATGGAGAAGCTGGTGTAGGCCGATACGCGCGTCTGCCCGGATTTGCCGCGCTTGGTAGTGATGAGCACCACCCCGTTGGAAGCCCGCGAGCCGTACTGCGCCGCCGCCGCCGCGCCCGGAATCACGTTGATGCTCTCGATGTCGTTGGGGTTGATGTCGGCCAGGCGGTTCTGGCCCGGGTTGGCCGAGCCGATGTCGTTGGCCGCCGCCAGCTGCGACACGTTGGTGCTGTTGTTGCTCACGATGACCCCGTCGATGACGTAGAGCGGGTCCGACGGGCCCGACAGCGACTTAATGCCGCGCAGGCGCACCGATACCGAACCGGCCGGGTCGCCGGAGTTTTGCACCACCTGCGCCCCGGGCAGCTTGCCCTGCAGCGAGTTGAGCGTGCCGCCAGTGCCGCTCAGTTCCAGCTCCCGCCCCGAGACGGTGTTGATGGTGTTGCCCAGCTCGCGCCGGGTGGCCGTGATGGTGGAGCCGACCACCACCACGTCGTTCAGCGTCTGGCGCGACTCGCTCAGCGTCACGTTGGTGCTTACCGCGGTAGCGCTGCCCAGCGTCACGCTGCGGCTCTGGCCCTGGTAGCCCACGGTCGAAAACCGCAGGGTGTAGGTGCCCGGCGCCACCTGGGCCGTGAACGAGTAGTTGCCCTCGGCGTCGGTGCTGGCGCCCTGCGAGGTGCCGCCGATAACGACCGTCGTGCCGGGCAGCCCTTGCCCGCGCTCGTCCACGACGCGCCCCTGTAGGGTGTAGGCCTGCTGGGTGCTGACCTGGGCCACGGCAGGCCGAATCGGTAGCGCGCAGGGCAATAAACAACCCCAAAGCAACCAGTGCTTTGGCAGCGAGTAGGTGTGCTGCATGGTAGATAGGGAATGGAAGGTGGGAAATCGGGGAACGTTAGGTTAATATGCAATTTTTTCGTCTATGAAAATGCAATCAGCCGCCTTGGTCCTTTCCAGGGTGCTACTACACAGCAGCGGCCCCGACGCATGAGCGTTTGCTTCCGCCCGAAAAAGGCCCGTAGGCCGCGGAAAAGCACGTAAGGCCACGCCAAAATGGAATTTGGCATGTTCCACCCGACAAACTCGCCAAAAACATTTCGCGGCCGCCAACGAGGTGTTGACGGCCGCGAAACAGTGGCGGCAAGCTCAGGAATTGCCTGGTCAGGTCAGAAAACTAGAGCGTCCTGCTGAGCCCCGCGAAGCATCTCTACCGAGCAACGAAGCGGTAGAGATGCTTCGCGGGGCTCAGCAGGACGCTCATTCAAGGCCTAGTACTGCCAGCGCACGAAGGCCTCGATGCCCTCGTATTCGGGCAGGCCCAGTTGGTCGTAAATCTTGGCCGTGGTGCGGTTGCGCTCCTCGGCCCGCTGCCAGAACTCGCGCTGGTCGGCCCCGGGAAACAGCGGCCGGTCCTTCTGCGACTGGTGCTTGAAAATGGCCCGGCGCTTGCGTGTCAGCTCCTGGGGCGAGAGGGGCACGGCCATTTCGATCTGGTCGATGTCCCACTCCTGCCAGGCGCCGCGGTACAGCCACACCCAGCAGTCCTGCAGCCAGTCGGTGCCCTGGGCCTTCAGGCGCTGCACGGCCTGCATGATGGCCGCCAAACACACCCGGTGCGTGCCGTGCGGGTCCGACAGGTCGCCGGCGGCGTAGATCTGCTGGGGCCGGATGCGGTTCAGCAGGTCGATGGTAATCTGGATGTCTTCCTCGCCCAGGGGCTTCTTGCGCACCCGGCCGGTTTCGTAGAAGGGCAGGTCGAGGAAGTGGGCGCGGGTTTCGGGGTCGAGGCCAGCCAGGCGCAGGGCGCTTTTGGCCTCGCCGCGCCGGATCAATCCCTTGATCTGCTGCACCTCCGCCGAATCGACCTGCCCGGGGGCCTTGTTGGTCAGAAACTCCGACACGCGCTGGTACATCTGCTCGGCGGGCTGCTCGCCCGGCAGGCGCAGGGCCTGGTCGTAGTCGGCCACAAAATCGGCGAAGCGGATGGCCTCGTCGTCGAACACGGCAATGTTGCCGGAGGTCTGGTAGGCCACGTGCACCTCGTGGCCCTGGTCGACAAGGCGCAGCAGGGTGCCGCCCATCGAAATGACGTCGTCGTCGGGGTGGGGCGAGAAGAGGAGCACGCGCTTGGGAAAGGGCGCGGCGCGCTCGGGGCGGTAGGTGTCGTCGGCGTTGGGCTTGCCGCCGGGCCAGCCGGTGATGGTGTGCTGCAGCTCGTTGAACACGCGAATGTTCAGCCCGTAGGCCTGCGACTCGGAGGTGGCCAGCAGGTCGGAGAGGCCGTTTTCGTTGTAGTCCGCGTCGGTGAGCTTGAGAATGGGCTTGGGCAGGGTGCGGGCCAGCCAGGTCACGGCCTTGCGCACGGTGGCCGCGTCCTGCCAGTTGCTGGGCAACCCGGCCAGCCAGGGCGTTTTGCGGCGCGTCAGCTCGGCGGCGGCGGCCTCATCGAGCACCACCTGCACGGCGGGGTGGCGCTGCAGGTAAGTGGCGGGCACCGAGTCGGTCGGCTCGCCCTCCACCGTGCGCTTCACCACGGCGGCCTTGCCCTCGCCCCAGGCCATCATGATGATCTGGCGGGCGTCGAGAATGGTGCCCACGCCCATCGTGAGGGCCCGGCGCGGCACGTTTTCCTCGCCGTAGAAGTCGGAGGCCGCGTCGGTGCGGGTGATGTGGTCGAGGGTGATGAGGCGGGTGCGCGACTGGGCGCCGGAGCCGGGCTCGTTGAAGCCGATGTGGCCGGTGCGCCCGATGCCGAGCAGCTGCAGATCGATGCCGCCGGCCTGCTCGATCTGCTCCTCGTAGCGGCGGCAGTACTCGTTCACGTCCTCGGGCCGCACGGTGCCGTCCGGGATGTGCACATTCTGGGCCGGGATGTCGATGTGGTCGAAGAGGTACTCGTGCATGAAGCGCACGTAGCTCTGCAGCGAATCGGGCTGCATGGGAAAGTACTCGTCGAGGTTGAAGGTGACGACGTTGGCAAAGCTCAAGCCTTCCTGCTGGTGCAGGCGCACCAGCTCCTCGTACACGCGGGTGGGCGTGGAGCCGGTGGCCAGCCCGAGCACGGCGGGGCGGCCCGCGGCGGCCCGGTCGCGGATGAGGTCGGCAATCTGCCGGGCCACGGCCACGGAGGCCAGCTCGGAATCGGGGTAAACCTGGACGGGGACGCGCTCGGCGCTGGCGACGGGGTGCATAGGCGGGGCGGGGTTTTAAGAACGTGGGAGGGAGGCGCCAAGGTAATGGCTTTTGCCAGCGGCTGTCAACTTGCACCCTGCAAAGTTTGCCCCCGGCCCGGACCTTGACTTGTGCGGGTGCTGCGGTTAACTTTAATCCCGCTTTACAGCCAAAAGATGCTATTTTTAGCACCATCTGGGGCAATTTAGACGGCAACAGCAGCTTCTTTCACCGCTGATTTCTCCTATATGTCAGTCTTTTGCCTCTTGGTCTGCACTTTGTTCCCTCCCAGCCTGAATTTGCATCCGCGCGCCGCTATATAGCGGCGCGCGTTCTGTTTTGGCCCTTTTTCTCCCACACTTTTCCCTATTTCAATGACAAAACTTCTATGGACCTTAGCCCTGCCCGGCCTCGCGCTGGCGCAGCCGGCCCTGGCCCAGCAAACGCGCACCGTCACCGGCACGGTGACGGCCGCCGCCGACCGCTCGCCCCTGCCCGGGGTGAACGTGGTGGTGAAAGGTGGCACCACCGGCGCGCAAACCGGCTCCGACGGCCGCTTTTCGCTGCAGGTGCCCGAGGGTGCGACGCTGGTCTTCAGCTTTATCGGCTACACCTCGGTGGAGCGGGCCGTGGGCAGCAGCAGCAGCCTCGACGTGGCGCTGGCGGCCGATACCAAGAGCATCGACGAAGTGGTGGTAACGGCCTTCGGCATCAAGCAGGAGCGCCGCGAGCTGAACTACGCCGTGCAGCAGGTGTCGGCTAAAGACATCATCGACTCGCGCCAGACCAACATCGTCAATGCCCTGCAGGGCAAAGTCGCCGGCGTGCAGATCAACAGCTCGGGCGGGGCCCCGGGCGAGGGCGCCAGCATCGTCATCCGCGGCGGCAACTCGCTCGACGGCGACAACCAGCCGCTGTTCGTCATCGACGGCATCATCATGGACAACTCGTCCTTCGTGGAGTCGACGGCCCCGGGCGGCGGTTCGCAGTTCAACGGCCTGCTGGGCCGCTCGGCGGCCTCTACCAACCGCGCCGCCGACATCAACCCCGAGGACATTGCCACCATTTCGGTGCTGAAAGGCCCGGCCGCCGCGGCCCTCTACGGCCTGCGCGCCGCCAACGGGGCCGTGGTCATCACTACCAAGAAAGGCACCGCCGGGCGCACCAGCATCAACTACCGCACGCAGTTTTCGGTGGACGAGGTGAACCGCCTGCCCAAGCTGCAGCGCGAGTTTCAGCAGGGCACCGACGGCGTGTACGACAACACCACGCGCATGTCGTGGGGGCCGCGCTTCGCGGCCGATCAGCCCGTCTACGACAACCTGGGCAACTTCTTCCGGAAGGGCAAGTCCTGGCAAAACTACCTGACCATGCAGGGCGGGTCCGACAAGGCGTCGTTCTTCGTGTCGGCGGCACACCAGCGCAGCACCGGCGTGGTGCCCGAAAGCAAGTACGACAAGAGCTCGGTGCGCATCTCGGGCAACATGCAGCTCTCGCCCAAGTTCACGGCCACCGGCTCGGCCAACTACATCAACTCGGGCAGCACCGTGCCGATTCAGGGCCCGGGCCTGCTCACCACCTCGGGCGGCAGCTCGGGCGGTTTCCTGCTCAGCCTGCTGAACTGGCCCCTCAACGACGACGCCACGGTGTACCTGAACCCGGACGGCTCGCGCCGCCGCCTGCTGGCCGCCTTCAACGGCTCGGGCTCCGACGCGGACGCGGACAACCCGTACTGGGCCGCCAAGTTCAACCCGCAGACCAGCCGCACCAACCGCATCATCGGCAACGCGCAGCTGAGCTACGACCCGACGAAGTGGGCCACCATCAGCTACAACCTCGGCAACGACTTCTACACCCAGCGCGACCGGTCGGTGCGCGCCGTGGGCACCTCGCAGCGCGACAACCAGAACGGAGCCGTGTCGGAAACCACGACGTCGGTGCGGGTGCTGACCTCCAACTTCCTGGCCACGCTGCGCCACAACTTCGGCGAAAACCTGAGCGGCTCGCTGGTGCTCGGCAACACGGTGGAGCAGAACAAGGCCGAGGCCCTGGACGTGCTCGGTACCACGTTCTTGACGCCCAACTTCGTGAGCATCAACAACACGGCTACCCGCAACGCCCTGCAGCGCTACACCACGCGCCGCCTGGTGGGCAACTTCGCCCGCCTGAACGTGATGGTGCTCGACCAGGTGAGCCTGGAGTTGCAGGGACGCTACGACATGTCGTCGACGCTGCCGCGGCCGGATAAGAACAAGAACTTCGGCAAGGGCTTCGGCTACGGCTCGGCCGCCGCGGGCTGGGAGTTTACCCGGGTCCTCGGGCTCGGCCAGAACCCGGTGCTGAGCTACGGCAAGCTGCGCGCCTCGGTGGCCGAGGTGGGCAAGGACACCGGCCCCTACCGCGTGGACTCGCCCCTGGCTACGGCCACCTACATCGGCGGGGGCTACCGCAACGGCTTCTTTGGATCGAACCGCCTGCTCAAGCCCGAGCGCACCCGCTCCACCGAGTTCGGCGTGGACCTGCAGTTCTTCCAGAACCGCCTGGGCGTCGACGCGGCCTACTACATCTCGCGCACCCGCGACCAGCTGATTGCCCCGCGCGTCAGCCAGGCCTCCAACTTTATCCTGCAGTACATCAACGGCGGCACGGTGGAGAACAAGGGCATCGAAGTGGCCCTGACCGGTTCGCCGATCAAGAATGCCGGCGGCTTCAGCTGGGATATCCTGGCCAACTTCTTCCACAACCGCAGCCGCACCGTGGAACTGCCTTCGGTGCTGACGGTGGTGTACCAGTCCGACGCGTTTGTGATTGATTACGCCGAGGGCGGGGCCTTCCCGGGCCGCTCGCTGCAGTCCATCGGGGCCAGCACCTGGCAGCGCAACGCCGACGGCAAGCTCATCATCAACCCGAACACGGGCTACCCCATTCCAAACGCGCTGTTTACCTACGCCGGTGACCGGGCCCCGAAATTCACCACCCAGATTACCAATACGCTCAGCTACAAAGGGCTGTCCTTCAACTTTATGTGGGACTTCCGCAAGGGCGGTAAGGTGGTCAATGGCAACGACTGGTTCGCCACGCGCAGCGGCCTGGCCGCTCGCACCTCCGACCGGGGCGCCCTGGTGGTGTTCGACGGGGTGCTGGCCGACCTGAACCCTAACGGCTCCATCAAAACCAACGCCGACGGCAGCATCGTGGCCACCGAAACGACCAACTCGCGGCAGGTGGAGAAAAGCCAGAACTACTACCGCAACATCCTGGGCGTGGTAGGCGAAGCCTTCATCGAGGACGGCTCCTGGGCGCGCCTGCGCTACGCGACCCTCACGTACAGCGTGCCGTCGGCCTGGCTGCAGGGCACCTTTGTGAAGGGCGTGGAGCTGGGCGTGACCGGCCGCAACCTGCTGCTGTTCACCAACTATTCCGGCGTCGACCCGGAAACGGCGTCGGCCGGAGCCGGCGTGCGCGGCGGCGGTTCGGGCGGCTTCGACTACGGCAGCGTGCCCGCTACCCGCGGGGTGGACATGAGCCTGCGGGTGAATTTTTAATTGATGAGCGGCTGATGGCTGAGTAGCCGGACCTGCGGGGCCCGATGTCCTGAACTTTTAGAGCCGGTCAACTCATTTGCTCCTCAGCTACCCCTCTCATTCCAACAAGCAATCCAACTGATGAAAAAATACCTTCTCTTTCTCGGGCTGCTCATCGGCGGCGGAACGCTCACCGGGACGCTCACGTCTTGTGAGAAGTTTCTCGACGTGAACACCGACCCGAACACGCCCAGCGAGGCCACGCCGAACTACCTGCTGCCCAACATCATTGCCCAGGGCTTTCAGACGCAGATGTTCACGGCCCTGCGTGTGCCCTACATCACGCAGTACGTGGTGAGCCGTACCGCCAATTCGGGCGGCAACGACCAGTTTAACTTCACCAATGCGCAGAGCACCAATACCTTCAACTACACCTACTTCTACTCGGGGAGCAACATCAACCCGATGATTCGGCAGGCGCAGGAGGAAGGCTCGCCCTACTACGTGGGCGCCGGCAAGATCATGATGGCCCTGATTCTGAGCCATGCCACCGACATGCTGGGCGACATTCCGTACTCGGAGGCCTTCAAAGGGGCCGAGAACTACACGCCCAAGTACGATTCGCAGGAGCAGATCTACGCCACCATTTTCCAGCTGATCGACGAGGGCGTGGTGGAAATGCAGAAGCCGGCCTCGGCCAACCTGCGCCCCCTCTACTCGGCCGCGCCCACGCCCAGCGGCGACATTCTCTACCGCGGCGACGTGCAGAAGTGGATCCGGCTGGCCTACGCCCTGAAGGCGCGCCAGTACAACCACCTCACCAAGAAAGCCAACTACGACCCCAGCGTGACGCTGAGCCACGTGGATAAGGCCTTTACGGGCACCGCCGACGACGCGCAGCTGCAGTACCAAGTGGCGGTGGCCCCGCTCACCGGCACCACCAACATCTTCGGTACCACCCGCGCCAACTTCGGGACGGCCACCTTCTCGGCCAACATCGTGAAGTACCTCAACGGCACCACGTACCCTGGGGTGATTGACCCGCGCTACGTCATCATGACCAGCGCGGCCAGCAGCACCGGCATCGACCCGGGCCGCGGCGGCGGGCCAGCCACCACGCTCACCGGCAACGTGACCGACTTCTACAGCAGCTGGTACGCCCGCGACCTGGGCTACTTCGAGGTCATTACCTACCACGAGCTGAAGTTTATCGAGGCCGAAGCCGCCTTCAAAGCCGGCAACAAAAGCCGGGCGCTGGCGGCCTACCGCGAAGGCATCCGGGCGCACATGAACAAGATTGGGGTAGGTGGCTCCAACGCCTCGCCGGCCGTGACCTTCCCCGTCATCACCCCGGTGCAGATCGATCAGTACCTGGCCAGCAGCGCCGTGGCTCAGAACGAAGGCGAGTTGACGGAGCGCCGCATCATGGAGCAGAAGTACATTGCCATGTTCCTGAACCCGGAAACGTGGTCGGACATGCGCCGCTACGATTTCCGTTCCGACATCTACGTGAACCTGGCGTACCCCTTTGGCACGGCGGTAAACCAAGTGCTGGCCGGCCAGACCGACGCCAAGCTGCGCTGGCCGCGCCGCCTGTTGCCGGGGGCCACGGAAGTGCAGTACAACCCGGTGGAAATCAATAAAGTGGGTGGCAACGCCCCCGACTACATCATCAAACCCATGTGGTGGGACCAGCCCTAAGCGGCGCCCTTTTCTTCCCTTTTTGACTTCTGCTGTATGAATAAGAACTCTATGTTGAGGCTGCTGCTGCCGGGCCTGGGGGCCTTGGCCCTGCTGACGGCCTGCGAAAAAGAAGACGATACCACCCCGCAGGCGGCGGTGGACAACAACGGGCTGGCCTTCATCACCAATACCATCCCGGTGGTGGCGAAGTACGCCTCGGGCGAGGTGGTGAACCTGGAAGTATCGACCTCGAGCCCCGAGCAGGTCGACAACATTCAGCTATACCAGGTGAATGCCCGCCTTGATTCCGGTGTGGTAGCGACCATCGCGCCGAGCTTCACCTATAACGAAACGACGCGGGCGCAGTCGCAGGTGGTCACGTACACCGTGCCGACGGGCCTGCCCAACCAGCGCGCCATGCGTCTGGACGTCATCGTGAACTTCAAGGACGGCAACCGCCGCGTGCGCCGCGTGTCCTACAACGTGGCTAACGCACCGGCTATCAAGTTTTCGGCCACGCCTGCCACGTACCGCAACGGCCTGGACGCGACCCGGCAGGCCCCCGGCGACATTATCACCTACTCGTTGATTCTGAACGAGAACGGGATTAACGTCATTCCCGCCGCCGGCAGCAGCGCCCCGCTGTTCAAGACGCTCGACAGCCTCGCCTATTTCGTGAAGGTGGGCAACGGCCCCGAGACGCGTATTGGTTCGGTGCGCTTGAGCACCGGCGCCGCCGCCACCCGCACCGTCGACGTGACGGTGCCGAACACGGCTACCCCGGGCCAGCAGGTCGCGTTCCGCTTTGTCAGCTACGCCATTCAGCAAACGGCTTCGGTGACGGGAACCGTGACGGTGGTAGCGCCTTCGGTGTTCAGCCAGACGCGCACCAACCGCAGCATCAGCGCCGGCCTGGGTGCCAACACAGATTCGCTGGCCTTCAACCTGCGCACCGGCCTGAACGAAACGGCCGCTGCGGCCGCGGCCAACAAGGACCTGTACCTGAGCTTTAGCGGTACTTCGGTGACGCTGAACGCGGGCAACGGCACGGCCAACACCACGCGCATCTTCCGCCTGCCGGCCGCCGAAAACTCCGTGCAGTTTTACAACACCGCCACGGTAAACGCCGTGGCGCGTCGCTACTACCAGGCGGGTACTACTTCCCAGGTCACTTCCATCTCGGACGTAGCCGTGAACGACGTGTTCCTGATTCGGGTGCGCGGGGCGGAGTTTATGTTGCTGCGCGTGACCGGCGTGCGACCCGGCACCAACGGCGCCATCTCACGCCTGAAATTCGAGTACAAGCTGCTGTAGCCGCACCCGCTTGTCTGTCTCAACCGCCGCCCGGAAGCTATTCCGGGCGGCGGTTTTGTGTTTAGGCTTCGGGCTCGGCAATGGAAAAGCTGCTCTTCTCGTTTCTTCGGCTTTATGCTCTACGCCTGCTTATACCTCGCTGCTTCCAGTTGTGGCGGGGCCGCCGAACCTGTCCCGCCGCCTGCCTGGTGGCGTACGACTACGCCTGCGGTGGCTTATATTTTCCCCCGCAACCCCGCTGTGTCGGATGCGCAGGGCCGGCCCCGCGACTCGCTCACGTTCTACCTGCCCGCGGCTGATTCGCTCTACTACTACACCGACGAAAGCAACGGCCGGCGGGATGCCCGGCCCTGGCCGCTGAATCATTTGGGAGGTGAACTGTACTATTTCCGCGCGCCAGTGCTAGCCAATGTTCCCCAGCCGGGGCGTACCTGGCGGGCGTTGCGCGACAGTGGGTTCGACTACACCACGCTCTTCACCGTGCGCGAACTGCCGCCGGGCCGGGTTTGGTTGCGGATTCAGCAACTCGACCGGCACAGCCGCATCGGTGGGCCTAACGCCGCCCCGCCTCCGCCGCCCGTCATGCGCGACGCCAACGGGCGCGTCATTCGCCGCGACACTTCTACCACGGCTGAACAGCGCGCCTACGGAGCTTGGATTCGGCAGCCGCCGCGCTTGGCCTGCGACACCACCTTCTCACTGACCGATACCGAATGGCGGCAGCTACGCCCGTTGCTGATCGGCGCGTTACCGAGTCGTTCCGGGGTGTCAGCCGATATCAACGACGGCTTCGATGGCGCTGTTTGGCTGCTCGAAGCGCAGGCGCCGGACCAGTACCGCTTCTGGCTCCACCGCGAAGCCAACCGCACCCACGGGCTGGCCGGCTGGCTGCTGCGCCAAAGCAGCCGTGTAGGTGGCTCAACGGCCAAATAGCCGCCGAAAGAAGCCCTTTTTCTTCTTCGCCGGCTGCTTGGTTTTGGTCTTGATGCTGATGTTGTTGCCTTCCGTCGTGGTTTTGGTCATGCCGGGCCGCTCCTTGGTTACCGTCGCGGGCAAGGTCACGGCGGGCGTGGCGTTGGGGTCGGGCGTGGTCGGCAGGGGCGTAGCGGGCGGTTCGGCGCGGGCAATGACGGGGCCGGCCACCGAGCCGATGGTCGTCACGCGCAAGGGGCCACTTTCGTTGTGCAGGCGGTCCAGCGCCGTCACGTAGTAGGCGTACTCGGTGCCGTAGCGGGCGGCCGTGTCCACGAACGCCTCGTTGCCGCGCCGGCTGCTGGGCCGGATGGCGAGGATGTGGCGCGGGTCGTCGGGCGTGGGCTGCTCGCCGCGGGCGAAGCGGTAGATGACGTAGGCAGCCGCCGAGTCACCGTCGGCGGCCGCCGGGCCGGGCTGCCACAGCAGCGTGACGGGCCCGCCGCCGCGCGTGAGCGTGAGCTGCTGCACCGAGCGCGGGGGCACGGCGTCTTTCCAAGGCATGGTGGGCAGCAGGGCCGGGTACTGAAACAGGTTCTGGCGCAGCGAGTCGGTGGTTTTGAGCGGGTTGCTCAGCACCGACTTGCCCGAAAAGAACACACTACCGCTGATGTCCTGCGGGTAGGAGCGGTTCAGGCGCACCTGCCGCGGCAGCTCCCGCGGGTTGCGCCAGGTTGTGTCCGACTTGGTGCTTTCCAGCATCCGGTAGGCGCCCTGCCCGATGTAGAGGTGCCGGTCGTAGCGGTTGCGGCTCCACCACTCCAGCAGGGTGGCGTAGGAGGCGGCGCGGAAGTTGGTGCTCCAGTACAGCTGCGGCAGCACGTAGTCGACCCAGCCCTGGCGCAGCCACTCGCGGGCGTCGGCGTAAAGGCCGGTGTGGCCCTGGAAGGCGCGCGTGTCGGAGCCCTCGGGGTCCTCGTTGCTGTTCATCCACACCCCGAAGGGCGAAATGCCGAACTTTACCCAGCGCTTTTCGGCTTCGATGGCATCGTGCACCTGCTCCACCAGCTGGTTCACGTTGCGGCGGCGCCAGTCGGGCAGGCTCAGCCCGTCGGGGTTGTACTGGGCGAAGGCGGCCTCGTCGTGAATGACCTGCCGGGCCTCGGGGTAGGGGTAGAAGTAGTCGTCGAAGTGCACCCCGTCGATGTCGTAGCGGTGCACCACGTCCACGATGACCTCGGTGATGTAGGCGCGCACGGCGGGCAGGCCGGGGTTGTAGAGCAGCTTGCCCGAGTAGCGCAGAAACCACTCCGGGTGGCGGCGGTAGGGGTGATTGGGCGCCAGGCGGGCCGTGGTGGTGTCGGTGCTGGCGCGGTAGGGATTGAACCACGCGTGGAACTCCATGCCGCGCTTGTGGGCCTCGTCGACGAGGAAGGGCAGCGGGTCCCAGCCCGGGTCCTTGCCCTGGCGGCCACTCAGAAACTTGCTCCACGGCTCCAGGGCGCTGCGGTAAAAGGCATCCGAAGCGGGCCGCACCTGCAGGAAAATGGCGTTGATGCCGGCCCGCTGGTGGCCGTCGAGCATCTTTTGGTACTCGCGGCGCTGCTGCTCGGGCGTCAGGTCGCGCCGGCTGGGCCAGTCGATGTTCTCGACGGTGGCCACCCACACCCCGCGCAGCTCGCGCTTGGGCGGAGGCGAGGGAATGGGCGTGGTTATGACCGCCCCCTTAAGCGACTTCACCGGCGGCGCCACGGCCGAAGGCTGCGCCCCCACCGAACCCGAAACAAGCAGCGCCGATCCGGCACTCAAAAGCAAACGACAACGCATCAACAAAACTCCGCGAACCGCCCCAACCGCCGGCCCGAGCTGACCGGCCGCGCGCGGCCCCGCTGCAAAGTACGGACTTAGCGGCCGAGGCATCAACCCGGCGCCGACGTTTGGTCGGCAGCGCCCGGCCGAAATACGGTGCTCACGCCACCGGCAGCGGGCTAACTGGCCTGGGCCGGGGCCTCATCGTCCCAGGGGCGCACGAAGTAGCGCAGAGCTTCCAGGCGCAGCACGTCTTCCTCGCTGAAGCGGCCGGGCGGCAGCTCCCACTGCTGCAGCGGAATGTAGCCGGCCGCGTAGGCCAGCTCGTCGGTTTCTTCCTCCCAAAAAGCCATGTGCCACTGCGCGAAGCGCCGGTGCGGAATGGCTTCGTCGGCCAGGGTGATGACGCCGTGGTGGCGCGGGTCCTTGGCAATCTGGCCGTAGAGGTAGCGTACGGCCGCTTCTTCGCCTTCCAGAATCTGGGTGATGCGCCCGCCGTCGTAGAGCAGAATGCCGGTGACGTGGTGCCGGGCATTGCGCAGCCGCGAGTGCCGCAGCAGCTCCCGCAGCTCGGGTAGGGTGAAGGGCCGGGTAGCGGTGCTAACGTAAATAATTTGGTGCATGAGCGGGTAAAACCGCCCCTGAATACGGCTGCCAGCGGCCGGGGTTTGATTGCCGGACCCTCTGCCCACCGCTAAGGCGGAGCCGGAAGAAGCCATTGGGCGGCGCAGCCCGCTGCTTCCGCGCCGGCCGGTCAGCTTGTGCCAACCCGACCGGCGTGTGGAGCATGGCCGGCTTGCGCCGCCCGGCAACTTCTTCACTGCTTGTTCAATAGACGCCGGCCAGCTCCGTCACAGCGGCCTCGGCGGCGGCTGGCGCCTGTTCCTGCCGTTGCAGCCAGCTCAGCACGAAATCGGCCACTTCCTGCCAGCCGGGCTGGCCCAGGGTAAAGTGGTTGCGGCCCGCAAATTCCTTGAAATTGGTGACGCTGCCGGCGTGCTGGGCGTAGCGGCGGTAGTTGGAGTAGTTCAGCGAGGCGGGCATGATGTGGTCGGCCGCGCCGGCCACCAGCAGCAGCGGCACGTGGGGCCGCCGGAAATCCACGCGGGCGGCCCGGGTCAGCCCGTCGCGCGAGATGCGCTTGGATTCGGGAATGGTAATCTGCTCGTAGGCCGCGCGCTGCTCGTCCAGCGGCATCCCGTTGACGAAGGCGTACTGCCACTGCCGAAACGACATCATAAAGGGCTTGTTCACGTCGGTAAGAAAGCCCAGCGGCCCCCAAGTGGCGCGGTAAAACGACCAGCGGAACGTGAATACGCCCTGCGGGGCCACCGAGTCGATGGCGACGCCCGCGGCGGCCAGGTCGCGCTGCACCAGCAGCTGGGTGAGCAGCCCGCCGTAGGAGTGGCCGATGAGAATGGGCTTCTCGGGCAGCTCGCGGATGATGCCCGCGAAGTGGTCGATGAGCTGCGGCAGGCGCAGCGAGGCCAGCTGCGGATCGGGGTGACGGCGGCGCAGCTCCTCCACGGAGGCGTCTTTGTAGAGCCAGGGCGGGACCAGGCAGGTGTAGCCGCGGGCCTCGAAGTAAGCTTGCCACTCATCCCAGCAGTGGTGGCTGACGAAGGCCCCGGTAAGGAACACGATGGTGCGGGTGCTGCGGTTTTCCATAATGCGTACGTGGGTAAAGGGTGAAAAAAGAAGCGGAGTCTTGATTCAGCGGCCCATAGCCGAAAGCGCAATGGCAGCCCGGTCCGCCGATAGCCGGCAGAAGAGGCGGGTGGGAAAAGGCAGGGGAGAAGAAGGGCAGCCGACACGCGCCGCAGTGGGCCGGCGTGGGCAGAAGCGTAACGGGCCGGAAGCGACCAGGCTTTCAGCGCAAAAGCACAAACTACAAGATACAGGATCAGGACCTTACGTGCAACTCGCTAGCAGAATAAGCTTCTGGCAATCAACGGAAAGCAATCAGGGCTAAACACGCCGACGGATGCCGCAGACGGCCGGCACGCGTTGGAGTATGCGCCGGCGGGTCGCAAAAAAGCCCGGCACGAGGGCCGGGCTTGCTATTTCAGCGGAGAATCAGCGGCGGGGACTAGCACCAGCGGCCGGAGCGAGGCTGCGAAGCGGGCTGGGTGCGGTCGGGCTCGGGCTCCTGGCCGGGCTGCTGCGAGCGGCGCGGACGGGGCGAGCGGAGCGGGTCGGAGGGCCGGGTGGGGGGCAGACCCTGATGAGCGGCCGGAATGGGCACAGTTTGCTTAAACATAGCGGTAAGTGGTGAGGCCAGCGCACCCCAGCGGCGCGCCGACGCCTAGCTTATACGGCGCTGCTGCGGCTTGGTATACAGAAAGTTGGCGAGAGACTTATAGAAGTTTGACCGCAGCCCCCATTGCCCACGACGAGCCGCCCCAACTGCCCACGCCGGCTGCTTCGCTTGCGAAGACGGGTTGAACCTGGAGCGGCGGCAACCCGGCGCCGGCAATAAACAAAATGGCGCTGCTTCAGCGGCTGGCGTAGAAACATTGCGCGGGGCCCGGCGGTAGTGCTGCCAGTTACCTCCCCAGCCCACCTCCATGCACCACTTCACCGCCGCCGACATTCGCAGCTTCGACAAGCTCTACCGCCTTAATCTCGTCAACGCCGTCACCGGCTTCAAGCCGGCCAACCTCGTGGGCACGGCCGACGCGGCGGGCGCCACCAATCTGGCCATTTTCAGCTCGGCCCTGCACCTGGGCTCCGATCCGCCGCTGCTGGGCCTGGTCACGCGCCCCGCCACCGTGCCGCGCCACACCTACGAGAACATCCAGGCCACCGGCTGCTACACTCTCAATCACGTGCACGCCGATTTCGTGGGCCCGGCTCACTACACCTCCGCCAATTTTCCGCGGGAAGAATCGGAGTTTGACGCCGTGGGCCTGACGACCGTATGGCGCGACGAATTTGCGGCTCCCTATGTGGCCGAAAGTCAGCTCAGCATCGGTCTGCGGCTGGTCGAAGAGCTGCCCATCCGGCTCAACGGCACGGTGCTGCTGATCGGGGCCGTCGAGCACGTGTACGTGGCCCCCGCCGGCCTGCGCCCCGACGGCACCCTGGACCTGGCCGCCCTCCGCGACGTGTGCATCTCCGGCCTCGACAGCTACTACCGCGTCGAGCCGCTGGCCCGGTTTGCCTATGCCCGCGCCGGGCAGGGGCCGCAGCCGCTGCCGTCATAACTGATTGGAACGCTCACGTCTCTGCCATGAACCTGACCAACGCGCAACTCGCCTTCGTTCTGGGCCGCCTGCTGATGGGCGTCAATTTTCTGATGCACGGACTGGTGCGCCTGCCCAAGCTGGCGGCTTTTCGGGCCGGCATGGTGAAAAGCTTCGCCGATACCTGGCTGCCGGGGCCGCTGGTGGGCGCCTTTGCCACCGCGCTGCCGGTGCTGGAGTTCAGCGTGGGCCTGCTGCTCGTGCTGGGGCTGCTCACGCGCTGGGCCCTGGTCGGTGGGCTGCTCATTTTGCTGGCTTTGGTGTTTGGCACCAGCCTGCAGGAGCAGTGGGACACGCTCGGCACCCAACTCGTGCACGGACTGTTTTTCTACCTGCTGCTGCTCCACGCCGACCAAAACCGCCTTTGTCTGGACCGCAGAGCGCAGTAATGCCAGGTCAATGAAGCCCTTTAAACACCAAATGCCCGGTTGAGAGCCGGGCATTCGTTGTTTGAGGAGCTTCGCTGCGCTTACGGATTGGTGCTCCACAAGCCGGCTTCCTTCACGAACACGCGCCGGTTCAGCTTCAGCTGCGACACAATCAGCTCGGCCAGGTCTTCGGGCTGCATCACCTTATCGGGGTTGCCGTCGGTGAGCTTCAGCTCGGCGGCCAGCGGGGTGGCCACGGTGCTCGGCGTGAGGGCCGTCACGCGGATGTTGTGCTTGCGCACCTCCTGCATCAACGACTCCGACAAGGCCAGTACGGCTGCCTTGGAGGCGCTGTAGGCACTGGTAACCGCCGCACCGCGCTGCCCGGCCGTGCTGCTGATGTTGACGATGTCGCCCGTCTGCCGCTCGATCATCTGCGGCAGCACGGCGCGGGTGGTGAAGTAGGTGCCGAGCACGTTTACCCGCAGGATGTTTTCCCAGGCCTCGGGCGTCAGCTCCAGAAACTTGCCGAACGCGGCCGTGCCGGCGTTGTTGATGAGAATGTCGAGGGGGCCGAGCTGCTGCTGCACCTGCGCCACGGCCGCTTCCACGGCGGCCAGATCGGCCACGTCGGCCGTCACCACGGCGGTTTGCACGCCCAGGGCCGTCAGCTCCTGCGCCAGCTCGCGCAGCGGGGCCTCGCTACGGGCCAGCAGGCCCACGTTGACGCCTTCCTGGGCCAGCGCCACGGCCACGGCCCGGCCGATACCCTGGCCGGCGCCCGTTACCAGGGCAGTTTTACCGCGCAGATTTTCCATGTAAAAAGGGAGAAGATGAAAAAAGTTGGAGCTTGTATAACTGAATCGGGCCCGGCGGGTTTCAGCCAGCGTGGCTCGCTTTTCGCCGTAAGCCCGACCATAATGCAGCCGGAAGCCCGTCGGCCCCGTATGTTAGCTGCGCTGAACCGGCTGGCTTTCCCGCTGCGTTATTCCGCGGCCGGCCGTTGTCCCTTCCTCTATGCTCTCGATGCTGCGCCCCGCGGGGCTCTGGTTGTTCTTTACTCTGGGCTTACTAGTACTGGCCGGCGGCGCGCGGGCGCAGGTGGATACCACCCGCCAGCAGCCGGTGCGCAACATCCAGCTCGAAGGCGTGGAAGTGCTGCCCGACGCGCTCAACTCCAAAAACTGGCTGCTGCTCAACAAGGACATCCAGCTGGAGCTCGACGGGGCCGTGCACAACCTCTACGACTTCAAGTTCGACCGGGCCGAAAAGCAGTTCCGCTCCCTGCGTCGCCGCTACCCCCAGCACCCCATGCCGTATTTTCTGCTGGGCCTGAGCCAGTGGTGGAAAATCGTGCCCAGCAACGTGCAGACCAAGCTCTACGACCGACCGTTCTTCGCCTACATGGACTCGGCCATTACCCGCGCCGAAACCCTCTACAAGGCCGATAACCAGAACTACGAAGCCTGCTTTTTCCTCTCCGCCGCCTACGGCTTCGCGGCCCGCCTGCACGCCGAGCGCAGCAACTGGGGCAAGGCCACCGTCTACAGCAAGGAGGCGCTGAACTACCTCGCCAAAAGCCAGGAAGCCAATGGCCTGAGCCCGGAATTTCTCTTCGGGCAGGCCCTGATGAACTACTACGCGCCCTGGATTTCGGAAAACTACAAGCTGCTACGCCCGGTGCTGCTGTTCTTCCCCCGCGGCAACAAGCAGCTGGGCCTGCAGCAGCTGCGCAACGTGGCCGCCAACGGCTTCTACACCGCGCCGGAGGCGAAGTTCTTCCTGATGAAGATTCTCTACAACGACGAAAACGACCCGGCCGCGTCGTTGCCGGTGGCGCGTAGCCTCGTGGCGACTTACCCCGATAATGCCTATTTCGAGCGGTTTTGTGCCCTGGTGACCTACAACCGCGGCGAGTACGACGAGTGCGAAAAACTCAGCCGCGACATCCTCGACAAGCTCAACCGCGGCCTGCCCGGCTACGAGGCCGTGAGCGGGCGCTACGCCACTTTCTTCCTCGGCTGGCTGCACGAAAACCGCTACGACGACCTGGCCAAGGCCCAGGATTACTACCAGCGCTGCATCGTCTTTGCCGAAAGCACCGGCGAAACCGGCCCCGGCTTCTACCTGCTGGCCAACCTGCACCTGGCCCGCCTCGCCGCCGACCGCCGCGACGTGGCCACGGCCCGCCGCTACTTCGCCGTGGTAGCCGATAAGGCCGACCGCAAATCAAGCGAAGCCCGCGAGGCCAAGGAATACCTCAAGCAGCACAAGAAGTAGCGCCTACTGCGCGCCCAGCCAGGTGGCCGCCTCGGCCACGGTGCTGAAATACCGGAACGTAATCAGCCCCGGCGGCAGCTGGGCACCGATGGACTGCGCCGCCAGCCGGCCCAGCGGCGCGTGGTTTTCCACCACCGCGCAGTGCGAGTAGCCTGCCTCGCGCACCGCCCGCGGAATCCACTCCTGCACCATCCAGGTACCGATATCGGCCGGCAGCGGCGGGCGCTGGCTATGGTCGCTGAGCAGCTTGTGCAGGCCGAAGTGCTGCAAGGCGCGCAGCGTCTGCTCGTACACGGCCCGCAGTTCGTCGGGACTGGTTTTGGCGGCGCTCCAGGCCAGGTGCAGGTAATCGGAGCTGAGCGGGTGACTGATAACGGCCGCGGCGTTGTGGTAGTAGCGGGAAACGGGACCGGAGAGAGGGGGCATGGCGGAAAGATACACGTCAGGTCCGGGCCGACGCAACGAGGCTGGCTAAAGTCCCGGCTGGTCGAGGCCACATTACGGCTACACTTGTCCCGGTTTGATCCTGTTTGTGGATTGATATGAAAATTGAACTATTGCGATGATATATGGTCCAAGGGTGAAAGCAAAGTTTCTTATACTCTGTATTGATAAACAGGGTTTTAATGTAATGATGTATTTTATTTTTAAAATATTCAAATTGAAATATTCTGTTAAAATAACTAAACCCTGTTAGCCGGCGGCTGCGTACTAAGCCCAGAATGAATCAACACACTCTCGCCATTATGCAACACCTCAACCCTCATTTCCCTTTAACCATGTACTTCCATGAACCCGACCATACTCCGCTTTGCTTTTTCGGCCCTGACCATGGCCGCTGTTGTCTCCGCGCAGGCCCAGACCACCTACACTTCCCGTGCGGGTGGGGGTAACTGGAGCGACCCGAATACCTGGACCGTCAGCGGCGGCTCCGGGCCCCAGGTGCCCACCAACGTGACGAGCCGCAACGGCAACGAAACCAGCGACAACGTTATCGTCATCAACTCCAACGTTGTTCTTGATCAGGATTACAACGTCAGCGGCGACCACGCCAAGCTGATCATCACGGCCAGCGGCGCGCTGACCGACGGGGCCAGCCCCAACGCCCTCAACTTCGGGCAGCAGCAGGGCGCCGACATGGTGCGCCTCGACCTCGACGGCCGCCTCGACCTCAACAGCGTCAGCTTCTACAAGGCCGACGCTGACATTGCCGCCACCGCCGAGCTGACCACCAACTGCAACATCGCGCTGGCCAACCAATCGGACCTGGTTATTGCCCCCGGCGCCACGGTCGATATCGACGGCAACCTGGTGGTGCGCCAGGGCAACCCCACCATTTCGGGCTCGGGCACGCTGATGATCAGCGGTTGTGTGCTGACTAACAACAACGGCTCCCTCAACGGCCTGTTTGGCGCCAACCTGCGGGTGTGCGTGCAGGGCACGCCCAACAGCTGCGCCACCGAAGGCCTGAGCTGCAGCACCCGGGTAGCCGACTACATCACCATCGATGCCTGTCGCAGCACGCCGCTGCCGGTGCAGCTTACCAGCTTCACGGGCCAGTACATCGGCCGGCAGGTGCAGCTCGACTGGGTAACGGCCCAGGAGAAAGACGCCGACTCGTTCACGGTGGAGCGCTCCATCGACGGCAAACGCTTTGACGCCGTGACGACGGTGCGCGCCGCCGGCAACTCCACCACTCGCCGCGACTACCGCTTCCTCGACGCGACCATGCGCGCTGGCCTGAACTACTACCGCCTCAAGCAGACCGACCACGACGGCACCTTCACCTACTCGCAGATTGTGCCGGTGCAAGCTGGCGCGGCCGAGCAGAGCCTGCAGGCCTACGGCAACGGCGGCGCCCTGACCGTGGAAATGCGCACCGACGCCCAGTGCCGCGCCTTCCGTGTGATGGATAGCATGGGCCGCCTGGTGTACACCGAAACCCTGCCCGAGGGCGCTACCGGCCTCGTGACGCGGCAGATTCCGCTGCGCGGCAACAGCGGCGGCGGGGTCTACATCGTGCAGGCCGTGACCAGCACCGGCACGCTGAGCAAGAAGTTTTTCGTGCAGGAATAATACCACCCCCCAGCGTCCACCCTGGGTTAGCCCGCCGGCCTCGCGCCGGTGGGCTTTTTTTTGTGGGCTACCCGCCCAGCGCGGCGCAACCAACGGGCCGGGCGGGCGTTTTTGCGGCGCTGCCGACTAGCGGGGCATGGAGTAGTGCAAATCCTCCGAAACCGGCTAGTTTTAGTGCGCGCATTTGCACTCCCACTTTCTCTCCTGCATGAAGAACCGCTACTTCGCCGCCAGCTTGCTGGCCGGCACCCTGCTGCTGGGCTGCTCCCAGCAGACGGCCACCGAAAACTCCTCCGCTGCTCCCCAAACGGCTACTGACGTGAAAGACCTGGGCTCCGTACTCGACCAATACTGGGAAGAAAACGCCAAGCTCTTCCCGCTGAACGCCACCACCAACGGCGACAACCGCTACAACGACCAACTGCCCAACGACCAGACCCAGGCCTTCCGCGAGCAGCTGCGCCAGTACTACCAGAAGTACCTCGACCAGCTGCAGAACTTCGACCGGGAAAAGCTGTCGGATAACGATAAGATCAGCTACGACATCTTCCGCTACGACTTGCAGATGAACCTCGACGGGCTGAAGCTGAACACCTGGATGATTCCGTTTCAGCAGTTCTGGGGCCTGCCGCTGAGCATGGGCCAGTACGGGGCCGGCGGCAGCGTGCAGCCTTTCAAGACGCCCGAGGACTACGACAACTGGCTGGGCCGGGTGCGCGGCTTCTCGGTGTGGGCCGATACGGCCATCAGCAACTTCCGCCGCGGCATGCGCGCCGGGGTGGTGCTACCCAAGCCCCTGGTGCAGAAAATGATTCCGCAGATGCAGCAGATGGTGGTGACGGACCCTACCAAGAGCGACTTCTACGGTCCCATCAAAACATTGCCGGCCAGCTTCTCCGCCGCCGACAAGCAGCGCATCACGGCCGCTTACCGCACGGCCATCATGAACGAGCTGGTGCCGACGTACCGCCGCCTGGGCGAGTTTCTGAAGACCGAATACCTGCCCAAGGCCCGTACCAGCACCGGCATTGCGGCCGTGCCCGATGGGCGGGCCATCTACCGCTACGACGTGCGCTACTGGACGACCACCGACAAGTCGGAGGAGGAAATCTACCAGACGGGTCTAGGCGAGGTCAAGCGCATCCGCGGCGAGATGGAGCGCGTGCGCCAGCAGGTGGGCTTCAAGGGCGACCTGAACGCCTTCTTCAACTACATGCGCTCGGACAAGCGCTTCACGCCCTACAAGTCCGACGCGGAGGTGCTGAACGCGTTCCGGGCCATTCAGGCGCGCATCACGCCGAATCTGCCCAAGCTGTTCGGCCGCACGCCCAAGACCCCGTTTGAAATCCGCCAGACCGAGGAGTTCCGCGAGGCCTCGGCTTCGGCTGAGTACCAGCAGGGCACGCCCGACGGTTCGCGCCCCGGTATTTTCTACGTGCCGATTATCGACGCGAAGACCTTCCGCACCACCTCGGGCATGGAGTCGCTGTTTCTGCACGAGGCCATTCCGGGCCACCACTACCAGATTTCGCTGCAGCAGGAGAATACCAGCCTGCCCAAGTTCCGTCGCTTTGCCTGGTACGGGGCCATGGGCGAAGGCTGGGCCCTCTACACCGAAAGCCTGGGCAAGGAGCTGGGCCTTTACACCGACCCCTACCAGTACATGGGCGCCCTGGGCGACGAAATTCACCGCGCCATCCGCCTCGTCGTCGACGTGGGGATGCACACCAAGGGCATGACGCGCGAGCAGGCCATCAAGTACATGATGGACAACGAGGCCATCGATGAGCAGGGCGCCACGGCCGAAATCGAGCGGTACATGGCCATTCCGGGCCAGGCGCTGTCCTACAAAATCGGCGCGCTCAAAATCCGCGAGCTGCGCGACAAGTACGCCAACCAGCTCGGGGCGAAGTTCAAGATCCAGGACTTCCACGACGAACTGCTCAAGGACGGCGTGATGCCCCTGGCCGTGCTGGAGCAGAAAATGGACGCCTGGGCGGCCAAGCAGCAGTAAACTGCTGCCACCACGGGCAACAAAAAAACGCCCCTCGACCGGTTGGTTGCGGGGCGTTTTGGCTTGGGGCCGGCGCGCTTCCTTAGTTCTGGGCGCTGTTGGCGCGGCGCGGCTGGTTGGTCGGCTGGGGTGCGGTGCCCTGCTCCGGCTGCTTGGCCGCGTCGGATTTGGTCTGGCGCGGGGCGTCGGTGTTGCGGGTGCTGGGCGTGGGGGTGCTGCCGGGCGTACCGTCGCCGGTGCCGCTTTCGGTGTATTTGGAGGTGTTCGGGTCGCCGCCGGGCTGGGAGCTGATGGCCTCGGCCGTGGAGCGGGCCATGGAGCCGGTGCCGATGGGCCGGTACGCCTTGCCGCCGCCCGATACGCTGTCGCGCTCGGTATCGACGCGGGTGGCGCGCGGGGCGCGGGCAAAGGAGTCGTTGTTGGTGTGGTCGACGCCGGGGCTCCAGGAATTGTCGCAGGCGGCCAGGGGCAGCAGAAGCAGGGCGGCGCTCAGCACGCGGGAGGAGGTCAGCATAACGCGAAAGAGTTTGGAATGGGAGAGGTACGGATGGGGAACGAGTGCTGCCGTATACGCGGCGCCCCGTGCCTATGGCTACGTACCCGCGGCGCGGCAGTTGCGCGGCGCCCCGAATGCCGCGCAACTGCCGCGCCGCCGTGCATCTTTGCGCTCCGCCACCAATCGTTTTGTTGCTGTGACTTCACCCGCCGCCGTCATGAGCTGGAGCGGGGGCAAGGACTCGGCCCTGTGCCTGCACCATGCCCTGCAAAGCCCCGATCTGCGCCCCGCGCACCTGCTCACCACCCTCAACGAGCACTACCAGCGCGTGGCCATGCACGGCGTGCGCGCCGAGCTGCTGCGGGCCCAGGCCCAGCGCATCGGCCTGCCGCTGCACGAAGTCTGGCTGCCCGAAATGCCCTCGATGGAGGTGTACGAGCAGCGCATGAGCGCGGCCCTCGACGCGCTGGCCGCTCAGGGCGTGCGCACCAGCCTCTTCGGCGACCTGCACCTGGCCGACCTGCGCCAGTACCGCGAGCAGCAGCTGGCCCGCGTGGGCTGGCAGGCGCGGTTCCCCATCTGGCACAAGCCCGCCGCCGAGCTGTGGGCCGAGTTTTTCGACCTGGGCTTCCGCGCCGTGGTGGTGTGCATCAATGAGCAGCACCTCGACGCGAGCTTCTGCGGCCGCGAGCTGGACCGCGACTTCCTGCGCGACCTGCCCCCGGGCGTCGACCCCTGCGGCGAAAACGGCGAGTACCACAGCTTCGTGTACGACGCGCCTTACTTCCGCCAGCCCATTGCCGTGCAGCGCGGTGAGCGGGTGCGCCGCACCTACCAGCCCAGCCCGCCAGCCGCCGAAGAGGAGGCCACCGACTGCTACCGCGCCCAGCCCGACCCGTTCAGCGCCGCCTTCTGGTACTGCGACCTGCTGCCCGCCCCGGCTGGGGCGCCACCAGCAGGGCCCGCCGCGTAGGCGGCGCGGGCGCACCAGCCGCGGAAAGCCCTTGCCGCCCAGACGGGCAGGGCTTCCACTCGATGCGAATGCCTGCTCCGACAAGTCAGGAAGGGCTACACGAAGCTATAAAGTTCGCTCCGCCTAGGCGGGAGGAGCTTCCGTACTGAATGAAAGCCCCTCCCGCCCAGGCGGGCAAGCCTGCATGAACTACAAAAGCCCCTCCCGCCTAGGCGGCGACGGCTGCATGAGATGCAAAAGGCCCTCCCGCCTAGGCGGGGACGGCTGCGTGAACCCACAAAGTCCCTCCCGCCTAGGCGGCAACGGCTGCATGAATCCACAAAGCCCGTCGCGAGTACTCACGACGGGCTTTGACGTGGTGCGAAAAGGCTCCGGGACTTGTCCTGCCAGCCTTCCCCCGCCGCAAATGGCCGCCGGGACTTGGGCTGAAGCAGCGCGCCGGTATGGGCTACAGGTGCTGCGGACCCGGGAACCAGTCGCCTGTCTCATCGACCGGCGTGAACGGGTCGATATCGGCCGCGTAGCCGGTGGCGGGCTGGTCGAAGTGGTGGCGGCGGTTGCGGCCGCGGTGCTTGTAGCGTTTGCGGGCCCCGTCGCGCTGCTTCAGCCAGATGCCGATGCCCAGGCCGATGGTGGCGGCCAGGCCGCCGAGCAGCCAGGGCGTGCGCGGGTTGCGCACCGGGGGCGGCACGGCCCGCACGCCGGTTTCGTCGGCAATGGCGGGGTCGGGCAGGTAACGGCCCTGGGCGGGCACGGCCAGCTCCTGGAAGTGCTGGGCCAACTCGGTCAGCTCCTGCAGCAGCGCCTGGCCGCGCATCGGGATGCCGTGGCCGGTGGCGGCCACCCGGGGCTGCAGCCGCGCCAGCCGTTCCACGGAGCGGCGGGCGGCGTCCCAGTCGCAGGTGAAGTATTTGGGCGGGCCGTGCACTTCCTGCCGCTGCTCCCACACCGCCAGCGACGATTCCTGCTGGGTTGTCACGAAGGCATCACCGGCCAGCAGCACCCCGTCCGATTCGCGGAAGAAGGCCACGTGACCGGGCGTGTGGCCGGGGGTGAAAATCCAGCGCCAGTCGGGCAGCTCGGGCACCGTGCCATCGGCGGGCAGCTCATGGGCGCGGTTGCCCACATTGTAGGGGTGCTTGGGGTAGAGGCCCGACAGCCAGGCCAGGGCCCCGCCGCCCACGGTGGGGTCGGGCGGGGGATAGGCCGAGCGGCCGGTGAGGTAGGGCAGCTCCAGCGGGTGCGCGTACACGGGCACGTCCCAGTGCGCGGCCAGGGTTTCGAGGGCGCCGGCGTGGTCGAAGTGGCCGTGGGTCATCAGAATGGCGGCGGGCCGCGCAGCGGGCCCGAACAGGGCCTCGGCCGTTTGGCGGATTTTGCCGGCCGCACCCGGCAGGCCGGCATCTACCAGTACCCAGGGGCCGGTGCTCGGCGCCTGGCGCACGAAAAACAGGTTGACGAAGACGTTCCGCAGAGCCCACACGCCGGGCGCCACGAACTGCAGCTCGGGCGTGGTGGCGCGGTTGGGGCGCGCGGGGAGGTGGGCCGGTTGGTTGCTCATGGCAGGCAGGTTGAAAAGTCAGGGAGAAGCGCCGAAGCCCGTATACGAACCCGGCCGGCACGAAGCGCAGCTGCCAATAGAACCCGCGCGGCCCGCAACGGTTTCGCGGCCAGTCAGGACGCCTTAATCACGGCTGGCAGCTGCAGAGCACTTCGCGGGTAGGGCCGCGCACTTTGTAGTGGGGCAAGGACACTTCCTTCATGTACACCACGTCGAGCTGCCGCAGCGGCGGGTTGCGCGGGTTTTCGTGCCAGCGGCGCAGCAGGTAGTGGCAGTAGTAGGGCCGCATCCAGTCGTTGCTGACGAAGAGGTAATTCTCGGAGTACTTGCGCCACCGGTCGTTTTTATGCAGCGCCACCACTGAATACGGCTTCCGGTACGTCACCGGCTGGCCGCCACGGTTCAGGTCGAGCCGGCGGCCGTCCTTGGTCTGGCCTTCGAGGATGTACCAGCCGTCGTCCTTGAACACGGTGGGCGCAAACATGCCCCAGTGCTGGTCGGTGCGAAATACGTAGCCGAACCAGCGCAGCGGCTCGCGCATGGTATAGCCGGGCCGGGCAATGCCGTCGAGGTTCCACCAGATGGTGTAGCCCAGCAGCACCAGCAGCACCGTGTCGCGCAGGGCGGGCAGCAGGCAGAAGTGCCGGCGCACCTGCGGCTGCCAGTTGGCGCGCAGCTCCACCGTCAGCGGCCACTGCCAGCGCGTCAGGCTCTGCCGCCAGCGGCCCAGGTGGCCGGCGCCGCGCTGCACCCCGGGCCCGAGGCGGCGCTCCAGCCAGCCGAGCACCGGCGTGGGCAGCAGCCCCAGCACCGAGGCCGCGCTGATGATAAAGAACAGCCCGACGAACAGCGTCAGGCTGATGCCGAGGTGAAATCCCCAGATAACCACCACGAACACCGTGCGCCACACGGGCGTGGCCACCGGAATAAACAGCAGCACCGGCAGCAGTAGCTCAAGGTAGAACGTGAGGTGAGTGAGGGCCTTCAGCAGCTCGTAGTGCGGGTAGAGCAGCCGGCCGCCGGGCATCAGCACCTGGTCGAGGCTGAGGGCGTAATAGATGGCCGTGCCTTCGGAGCGCCATTCCGGGCCGCTTTTGAGCAGGGCCGTGCACACGTACACCAGGGCAATCTGCACCACGTAGGCCGCCGTGGCCGCGCTGAAGTAGCTGTAGTGCGGGGGCGCCGGCCGGGCCTGCGCATCCATCGACCACACCCGGCCCCAGGGCAGGAAAATGGCCCAGAACAGCAGCATCCGCAGCAAATCGTCGCCGCCCTGCACAATCATCGGGTTGCGGTTCTGCACCGACACCAGCAGCACCCACGACACGACCGTCAGCAGCCGGGTGCGCCAGCCCAGCAGCAGCCCCAGGGCCACGGCGGCGGCCAGCCCAAACAGCGCCGCCTGCACCACCCACAGCCCGCTCATGGTGTGCAGCGAGAATTCGTAGGGGTTCCAGGCGCGCTCAAACAGCACGTAAAGCGGCAGCACGCCCATGTTGGTGTAGTGCGCCTCCAGGTCGGTGCTGCGGATGCCTAGGTCGAGCAGCAGCACCGCCGCCACGGCCATGCGCATCAGGGCCAGGGCCCGCAAATCGAGCACGAAGGGCCGGCGCAGTACCGCCCATACCCGAACACCCCGGCCGCTGGACGGAGGATGACTGCCGGGGGCGGGGCTAGGCGCAGAAAGGGCAACTTCCCCGGGGGAAAGTTGCCCTTGCGCCCGGTCAGACAGATCGGCCGAGGTGTGCAATGGTGGTCAGCTTAGTAGGTGGAAGAGCCGGACGTCGAGCGGGACGTGGTGGAGCCGGAGGTCGTCGAGCCGGACGTGGTGGAACGGGTACGGCCGCCTTTGGTACCCGAGCGGCGGCCCGAGGTGCTGCGGCCCGACGTCGTGCCCGAGGTGGTACCCATGGTCGTACCGGAGGTAGTACCCGAGGTGCTCATCGTGGTCGAGCCCATGGTCGTACCGGAAGTAGTACCCGAGGTGCTCATCGTGGTCGAGCCCGAGGTGGTGCCCGACGTAGTACCGGAAGTGGTGCCCATGGTGGTCGTGCCGGTCGTGCCCATAGTAGTCGTGCCCATGGTAGTTGTACCGGTGGTGCCGGTGGTGCCAGTAGTACCCATTGTGCCGGTCGTTTGGGCGAAGCTGGCAGTCGAGAAGGCAGCGCTCAGCAGCAGGGCAAACAGCGGGGCAACAAATTGCTTTTTCATGAGAAAGGTGTTTGGGTGTTGGGTAATGAAAAGGTGAAAAAGAGCGTAAGAGCAACTAACGATGCGCCGCTTGTGCTGGGTAGTACGGTTCAGCGGCCAGATGGATAAGGCCGAGGTTGGCTTTGGGGCCGTTGCCGGGCGTCAGATAAGTAGCGCCAGGGGTAGAAAAAAAGGACAGCCACAGCGTGACGTCCTTTTTCTCCCTCCTCTTTCCAAATAGTGCAAGCGTAAATAAGTAGTTGAAAATTATTGCGTAGTCGAGCCGCCGGTCGAAGCGGCGGTGGTGGCTTCGTTGGTGGTGGCGCCGCTACCCGTCGAGCCGGAGGTGGTGTTGGTGCCGCCTTCCATGCCCGCGGAGGTGGTCGAGCCCGAGGAGCTGGCATCCGGGTTGACGGCAGTCGAATCCGTGGTCGTGCTCATGTCGGTCGTGGTGGAGCTGCTTTCCGTACTCGAATCGGTGGTGGCGTTGTGGTCGTTGCCGCAGCCGCTTAGGGCTAGCAATGCCCAAAATGCGCCCGACATGCAAAGCTTGCGTGTGCGGTTCATTGGGGAAGTGAAATGGGGCAGTGTGGGTGATTATGAATGAGTTGCGGCGGCAGATACAGGAGGCTTATACGCCCGGCAAAGCCCGAAAGCTGAATTTAAGCCGGAAATTTTTGCGCACATTTTTTGCAACTACAAGGAGTCTTTTTCGCTGGCTGGGCGCTGCTTTGGCCTCCGCCCGTCGAGCTTAGGCCAACCAAACCCCGGCCGGCCGGTTGCGTACCTGCTACCCATTTCTTCTTTGTGCGATGCAGGCAGGTTCTCCCGTAATTCTCTTCGATGGCGTGTGCAACCTCTGCCACGGGCTGGTGCAGTTCATCATCCAGCGCGACCCGCACGCCCGCTTTCGCTTCGCCTCCCTGCAGTCGGCCGAAGGCCAGCGCCTGATGCCCGGCGGCGTCAACCCCGACCCCGACAACCCCGACTCCGTGGTGCTCATCGAGGACGGGCGGGCGTACACGCATTCCACCGCCATTCTGCGCATCCTGCGCCGCCTGGGCGGCGGCTGGGCCCTGCTCGCGGTGGCCGGCCTGCTGCCCCGCTCCCTGCGCGACGCCGCGTACCGCTTCGTGGCCCGCAACCGCTACCGCTGGTTCGGCAAGCAGACGGAATGCTGGCTGCCCACGCCCGAGCTGAAGGCGCGCTTCCTGTAGTCATCAACGAGGGCCCTGGCATAAGCAAACGCACGGCCGGCGCGGAGCACCTGCTCCGCGCCGGCCGTGCGTATTCTGACAAAACCGTTTACGCCGCCTGTTCCGGCGCAGCTGCGGCCGTGTCGCGGGGCGGCAGCAGGTTCTGCAGCGTCTGAATCAGGGGCGCTGCCTTGCTGCCGAAAAACTGCTGGTCAAACTCCTCCAGGGCCCAGGCCGCGCGCACCACGGCTTTCAGTCCGGCCGGCGTCAACTGCAGGCTGCGGGCGCGGGCGTCCTGCTCGCTGGTGGGGCGTTGCAGCAGACCCTTTTCCTCCAGCGCCCGCACAATCTTGCTGGTGGTCATTTTGTCGTAGTGCGCGTGCTGGGCCACGTGGGCCTGGGTTACCGGCTCGGTTTGCTGGCCCGAGAGCCGCTGCACCGCCGCCAGTAGCAGAAACTGGCTGGGCGTGAGGTTCATCGGCACGAGCACCTGGGCCAGGCTGCGCTGCCAGTGCGCGGTGGCCTGGGCCAACAGGTAGCCGGGGTTTTCGTCGGCGCCTTCGAAAGTGAACAGCGGATCGGTTGGGGAGGCCATCGGATTTTTACTAGGTTGCGGAGGCCGACGGGGTTCGGCCGCAGCCTTCCCGTAAACGCATTCACCGTAACCAAGTTTACTGTAAGTTGGTTTACTGCTGCAAAAATGCTCATTTAGCCGCTGCCAGCGGCTTTTTTATTTTCCACCCATGAAAGCTCTTGTTCTCGACGGCGTCGGCCAGCCGCTGCAGCTGCGCGAAGTGCCCACGCCCCAGCCCCAGCCCGGCGAAGTGCTGGTGCGCCTCGACGCCGCGGCCCTCAACCACCGCGACGTGTGGATTCAGCAGGGCCAGTACGCCGGCCTGCGCTTCCCCATCATCCTCGGCTCCGACGGTGCCGGCACCGTGGTCGAGCTCGGCGAAGGCATCGACGAAAGCCTGCGCGACCAGGCCGTCATCATCGACCCCGGCCAGAACTGGGGCGACAACCCGCGGGCGCAGGCTCGCTCGTTCAGCATCCTCGGCCTGCCGCAGGACGGCACCTTCGCTGAATACGTGGCCGTGCCCGCCACCAATGTTTACCCACGGCCCGCGCACCTTTCGGCCGAGCAGGCCGCCGCGCTGCCCCTGGGCGGCGTCACGGCCTACCGGGCCCTGTTCACCCGCGGCCGGCTGCGGGCGGGCGAGCGGGTGCTCATCACGGGCATCGGCGGGGGCGTGGCCCTGCTGGCCCTGCAGCTGGCCGTGGCCCGCGGCGCCGCGGTGTGGGTAACCTCCGGCTCGCCTGACAAAATCGAGCGGGCACAGGCTTTGGGGGCACGCGGCGGCATCAGCTACCGGCAGCCGGGCTGGGGCAAGGCCCTGATGCAGCAGGCCGGCGGGCAGTTCGACCTCATCGTGGACAGCGCGGCCGGGCCCGGCGTGGCCGAGCTGCTGGAAGCCGCCGCGCCCGGCGGCCGGATCGTGTTCTACGGCGGCACCACCGGCACCATGACCAACGTGCCGCCGCGCCACATCTTCTGGAAGCAGCTCGACGTGCTGGGCTCCACCATGGGCACCGCCGAGGATTTTGCCGGCCTACTGGACCTGGTCAACGCGGCCCGGCTGGTGCCCGTCACCGACCAGGTTTTCGACTTAGCCGAGGGCGAGCAGGCCATGCGCCTTATGGCTGAAGGGCAACAGTTTGGGAAGATCGTACTGCGGATAAATTAGTTGTTAACCACCTGAAAATCATTGCTAAAAATATTGGCTTTTAGCTTCATTTCGGGAATGCTGCGGGTGGGTTTGGTGTTTTGAATCTGACTCTGATAACCAGCCGATAAGCACCCATGAAAACGCCTGATCAATACCTCAACGTCCCCACGTTTCACCTGACTTACCCCACCGGCGAAGACGCGGAAATGGTGCCCGTGGTAACCTACGACGACGCCCTGCGCGCCGTGGAATCCGCCCTGGCCGACGCCGAGAAATACCGCTACCTGCTGATGCGCGCCCTGCGCCGCTCCCAGGAGCCCGAAGCGGCCGACCTGGTTCTTTCCCCCGAAGCCGCCGTACGCCCGCTCTACCCCGAAACCGATCTGGCGGCTTAAGCGGCTACCGGCGACTATCCCGAAGCGGCTCCAGTTGGAGCCGCTTTTTGTTTATCCCCGCGGCCGACCGGCCCAGCGGATGAACTCACGGCGCGAGCTGCAGCGCCCCGGGGTGGCCGATGGCGGCTCCGTGCCGCTGCGCCAGCACCGCGGCCAGGTGCGCGGCCTGCTGCCGCAGCTCCGGCACCGCCGTCGATTCGTACCACTGGGGCCGCAGGCTGGGGCCAAGGGTGAACAGGCACTCCGAGGCCGCGCCCGCCGCGTCGAGCAGGGCGCCTTCGGGGGAGGTGGCCAGGCCCAGGTGCAGGGCATCGGACAGCAGCAGGCCGGCCTGGCGCAGGCTTACCACCAGCGGCTCGTTGAGTTGAGCGTAATCAAGCTGGGGCCCGGTGCAGAGGACGACGTGGTCGGCGGTCAGCTCGGTGGAAACGTAGTGCCGGGTGAGGCGCACGGCCAGCTGGGCGTCGCCGCGCGGCTCAATGGCGCGCACCCGGCCGTGGTGCACCTGCAGCCGGCCGCTGGCCAGCAGCTCGTCGAGCACGGCAGCATTCTGCGGCGGGTTGCGGTGGCGCCAGTTGCCCCAGCGCGTGGCCAGGTGGCGCAGAAACCGCTGCTGTTCCTCCACGGGCCAGGTTGCCCAGATACGGCCCAGGTCGGGGCGCAGCGCATCGAGCACGGCCCGCCAGTTGTAGCCTTCAGCCTCGGCTTTGGCAATCTGCTGCCGCACCGCGTGCACTACCTCGCTTACGGTGCGCCGGCCGGCCACGTGCGTGGCGTAGTAGCTCGGGTAGGGCGCCACCGGAGCCGGGGTATGCGCCGCCGGCCATTGCCCGTGCCGCGAGGCGGCCAGCAGCGGCCCGCGGTGCCCGTCGGCGCGCAGGGCTACCAGCACGTCCAAGGCCGTAAGGCCGGTGCCGATGAGCAGCACCGACTCAGCCGGGCCGATGCCGCGCAGGGCGCCGGGCTGCCAGGGGTTGGCGTGGAAGCGCGGGTGCTGCTGGTAGCCGGTGGCTGGCCGCACCGGCAGGGCCGGGGCGAAGTTGCCGAGGGCTAGCACCACCGTGTGCGCGTCGAGGGCCGTGCCGCCGGCCAGCTGCACGCGCAGGGCGTGGGCGCCAACGGCGTGCGGCTGAGCGGCCGTGGCGCGGTCATTCAGCCATTGCAGGCGCACGCCGTTGGCAGCCGGGGCGGCCAGCGCCGGCTCCAGCAGGCTTTCGATGTAGCGGCCGTAGGTCTGACGGGAGCAGAAGCCGAAGGCGCAATCGGCAATGCCACGGCGCTGCAGCCAGTCCACGAAGTGGTTCGGCTCGTCGGGCAGGGCGCTCAGGGCGGGGCTACGCACGTTCAGGAGCCACTCGGGGCGGTCGGTGCCGTAGGCGGTGCCGGGGCCCAGGCGCGGGCGCGGCTCCACCACGGTCACGTCGAGGGGCCAGGGGCCGCCGGGCAGGCGCGTGAGTTGCAGGGCCAGCAGGCTGCCGGCCACTCCGCCTCCGATAATGACAATGCTGCGCCGCGTCATGCTGAGGGTGGCAAGGCCCGGGCAGAGCCGGGGAGTTCGTCCGAAAAAAGAGAAAATTCCGGACAAAGCCCACCACCGGGAAAATGGGGGCGGCGCGTCCGGGGGCTACAGGTACGCGCCCGGCAGCAAAAAGTCGCGCACGTATTCGCGGATGCCGTCTTCCAGCGGCGTAAACGGCCGCGCGTAGCCGATGCCGCGCAGCTTGCTCATGTCGGCCTGGGTGAAGTACTGGTAGGTGTCGCGGATGTCTTCGGGCGTGTCCTTGAACTTGATATCCGCCGGCTTATCCAGCGCGGCGAAGGTGTTGAGGGCCAGGTCGAGGAAGGTGCGGGCCTCGCCGGTGCCCAGGTTGTAGATGCCCGAGTTGCGGCGGTGGTGCATCAGAAACACGCATACGTCGGTCAGGTCGCGCACATAGATGAAGTCGCGCTGCTGCTCGCCATCGGCGTAGTCGGGGTTGTGCGAGCGGAACAGCTCCATCGAGCCGGTGCGCTGCACCTGCTGGAAGGTGTGGAATATCACCGAGGCCATGCGGCCCTTGTGGTACTCGTTGGGGCCGTACACGTTGAAAAACTTCAGCCCGGCCCAGAAAAACGGCTTTTCCGCCTGCTGCACCGCCCAGTTGTCGAAGTCGTTCTTGGAGTCGCCGTAGGGATTCAGGGGGCGCAGCAGCGGCAGCAGGGCCTCGTCGTCGGAGTAGCCCAGCGTGCCCGAGCCGTAGGTGGCGGCCGAGGAGGCGTACACCAGCGGCAACTGGTAGCGCACGCAGGCCTGCCACATCTGCTTGGAGTAGTTCAGGTTCAGCAGGTCGAACACGGCTACGTCCTGCTCGGCCGTGTCGGTGCGGGCCCCGAGGTGGAAGATGAATTCTACCTCTTCATGGTTTTTGTCGAGCCAGTCGAAGAACTCGTTGCGGTCCACGTATTCGCGCAGGTGCTTGCCTTTCAGGTTCAGCAGCTTGCGCTCCACCGAAAAGTTGTCGACCACGACCACGTCGTTGAAGCCATCGGCGTTGAGCCGGCTCACCAGGCAGCTGCCGATAAAGCCCGCTGCGCCCGTCACGATAATCATAAGCTGAGGTTGGGTTCTTCTGAGCTGCGAAGTACGCAGTTTCTCGGCGCACGGGCGTGCCGGGCCGCGCGGCCACCGGCTGGCGCCGCCGCCGGGCAGGACTATTCGGGGAACCTCGCAGGATAATATTTAAGGGCAACGGCGGCAAAGAATGCAGCAACAAACGATTGTGGAAGACATAAGACCAGCACAATATATATAGGCTTATTTGGGGTTTAATCAAAGGTTAATATTGATTTAATTCAATTTTAATGGCTTGTTTTCATCTTGCATAAAGCCAGGATGCGTAAAAGTGCCTGCGCGCAGGCGACATAATCGGTCCGCCCCCGATTGACCTGCACCCCGCCAACCGTAAAGCCATAACTAGATGCTGATAGAAACCAAAATTCCGTACCGTTACATTTTCCACCAGATCAAGTGGGACGTGGCCCGGGTCATTCTGTTTTCCCTGTTATTCCAGGTGTTCAAGACCTACCTGTCGACCTACCTGCCGCCGGTGCCGGTGCAGCTGCCCACCATCATGGGTAGCTTCATTTCGCTGCTGCTGGCCTTCAACATGAACCAGTCGTACGACCGGTGGTGGGAGGCGCGCAAGATCTGGGGTGCCATCGTCAACGACTCGCGCAGCCTGGTGCTGCAGCTGCGCCAGTTCATCGACCCGCGCCAGATGCCCGCCGGTGAAGCGGCCCGGTTGCTGCGCCGCCTGGGCCACCGCCAGATTGCCTGGTGCTACAGCCTGGGTCAGAGCCTGCGCGGGCAGGATGCCCTGGCCGGCCTACCGCAGTTCATCAGCGCCGAGGAAATGGCCAGCGTGGCCGAACACCGCAACAAGCCGCTGGCCCTGATGCAGCAGCACACCGACGACCTGGCCACCCTCACCCAGGCCGGCGCCCTCAACACCTATCAGCAGGTGCAGCTCGACAGCACGCTGGTGCGCCTGGTGGCCTCGATGGGGCAGGCCGAACGCATCAAGAGCACGATATTTCCGGTAACCTACCGCCTGTTCATTCACCTGTTCATCTACCTGTTCCTGATTATCCTCTCGCTGGGGCTGGTGGAGGAAGTCGGCCTGATGGAAATTCCGGCCCTGACGATTGTGGCTTCGGCTTTCTTCCTGCTCGAAAAAACCGCCAAGTTCATGCAGGACCCCTTCAGCAACAAGCCCACCGACACGCCCATGTCCGCCATTGCGCGCACCATCGACATCAACATTCGGCAGCTGCTGCACGAGCCGCAGGTGCCCGAGCCGCGTAAGGCCGAGGAATTCTACCTCATGTAACCCAAAAGCCCGTTACGACCAGCGTAACGGGCTTTTTTGTGTTCGGACAGAATGGCGCCGTCGGTAGATAAGTCTTGCGGATAGGGGAGGAGCGCATAACCGGGCGCAACTTCCGGCCCGGCGCTGCCCCTGCGGATTACGCCGTTGCCGGGCGGGCTTCTACCTTTGCCCGCCATGCTCAGAAGACGATTGTTGCCGCTGCTCGGCCTGCTGTTCACGGCCGCCTGCTCGCCCGCCACCGATTCCGGCTCCGCCGACGCCCCGGCCCAGGCCGCGCCCCAGCCCCTGACCGTGCAGGACGACCTCGGCCGCACGGTCACGTTGAAGGCCCCGCCCCGCCGCATCATGGCCCTGGCCGCTTCGATGACGGAAATGCTCTACGCCGTGGCCGATACCGCTACCATCGTTGGCCGCACGCAGGTGTGCGACTACCCGGCCGCCGCGCTGCGCAAGCCCGTCGTCAACAGCTACCCGCTCGACTTCGAAACCCTCGTTGGCCTGCACCCCGACGTGGTCTTCACCGTCGAAGGCATCACCAGCCCCGCCGACGCGTCCCGCCTGCAGCAGCTGGGCATCCCGGTGTACTACCAGCGCTACCAGCGCGTCACCGACATCTTCCGCGGGCTGAATGACCTGGGCCGCCTGCTCGGCCGCGTGCCGCAGGCCCGGCGCCTCACCGATTCGCTGGCACAGGCGCTGAGCACGATTACCGCCGACACCGCCGGTCCGCGCCCGCGCGCCCTGGCCGTCATTTCCAATGACCCGATCTACGCCTTCGGCCGCAACACCATCTTCACCGACAAAATCCGCCTCGCCGGCGGCCAGAACGCCCTGGCCGAGGATTTTCCGCAGCCGTATCCCTCGCTCACCCGGGAGTACATTCTGAAGCTGAACCCCGACGTCATCATCGGCGGCCGGTTCGGGCAGCTGGACAGCACCTTCTTCCGCATGTACCCCGAGCTGCGCCGCACCACCGCCTACCGCACCCGCCGTGTCTTTCCCGTCACCGGCGACCTGATGGACCGGCCCAGCCCGCGGGTGGTGGAGTCGGTGCGCGAGCTGCAACGCCTGCTGCACCCCGCCCGATGAGCCGCCGGGCGCCGCTGCTGCTGCTGGGCCTCGGGCTGCTGGCCGCCGCGCTGCTGCTGGTGGGCCTGCGCATCGGCAGCGTGGCCGGCGCCGATTACGCGACCTTTTGGCAGGCCCTCGGCCACTACGACGCCGATAACCCCGCCCACGTCGTGCTCATCGAGCTGCGGCTGCCGCGCCTGCTGCTGGCTTTGCTGGCCGGCGGTGGCCTGGCCCTCAGCGGCTACCTGATGCAGGCCATGGTGAACAACCCGCTGGCCGACCCTTACTTGCTCAGCACCGCCTCGGGCGCCTCGCTCGGCGCACTGGTGATAAACATCCTGCTGCCCACGGCCAGCGCCGTCACGCCCTGGCTGGTGCCGCTGGGCTGCCTGGCCGGGGCTGTCGGAGCTACTTTACTAGTCATTGGCTTGGGCAGCCGCCGCGGCCGCCTGGTTCCCTCGCAGCTGCTGCTGGCCGGCGTGGCGCTGTCGTCCTTGCTGAACGCGCTGGGCGGCCTCATCACCTTTCGGGCGCAGACGGATTCGCAGCTGCGGGCCGCCATTTCCTGGGGTCTGGGCAGCCTGGAGCGGGCCGGCTGGCCCTTGCTCGGCGGGCCGGCCGTGGCGGTGCTGCTGGGTATGGTGGCGGCCTGGCTGCTGCGCCGCCACCTCAATGTACTGCTGCTGGGCGAGGAGCGGGCCGCTGCCCTCGGCCTCGACGTGGGGCGCACTCGCTGGCTGCTGCTGCTCGTTTCGTCGGGCATTACGGCGGGCGTGGTGGCCCTGTGCGGGCCGCTGGGCTTCGTCGGGCTCATCGTGCCGCACGCCACGCGGGGGCTGCTGGGCGTCACGGGGCGGCTGAACGTGGTATTCTGCGCCCTGCTCGGCGGCACCTTCCTGCTCGGCTGCGACCTGCTGGCCCGTCTGCTCAATCCGCCCGCCGGCCTGCCCGTCGGCTTGGTCACGGCCCTGTTCGGCGTACCGTTCTTCGTATATTTGCTGCGGAAAAAAGGGGCTTAAGGACGATGATCCGACTGGTTCGGCCCGGCGCCGATGCCGCGGCCGCGTTCCTAAGCCCTTCCTTGCCTCTCTGCCCATGATTTACATCAGTCGCCAGGAACACTTCAACGCCGCCCACAAGCTCTACAACCCTGCGTGGAGCGAGGAGCGCAACAAGGAAGTGTTCGGGCCCTGCGCCAACGCCAACTGGCACGGCCATAATTACGACCTCATCGTCACCGTCAAAGGCCAGCCCGACCCCGATACCGGCTTCGTGGTCGACCTGAAAGCCCTCAGCACGCTGATCCGCGAGCATATTATCGAGCACGTCGACCACAAGAACCTCAACCTCGACGTGCCCTTCATGAGCGGCAAGCTCGCCAGCACCGAAAATCTGGCCGTAGCCTTCTGGGAAATCCTGGAGCGGGAGCTACCTCGTATTACTAATACGGCCCAGCTGCACGGCATCAAGATTTACGAAACGCCCCGCAACTTCGTCGAGTACTACGGAGCGTAATTCTGAATGCTGAATTATGAATTCTGAATTGTAGCGGTTCGGATTTCCATCAATTCAGCATTCAGAATTCATAATTCAGAATTCCTCCCCCGTGAAATACTACCTCATTGCCGGCGAACGGTCCGGTGACTTCCACGCCGCCCGCCTCATGCGCGCCCTCACGCAGCGCGACCCGCAAGCGGAATTCCGCTGCTGGGGCGGCGACATGATGGAGGAAGCCGGCGGCACCATGGTGCACCATTACCAGGAAATGGCCATCATGGGCTTCATCGAAGCCGCCACGGCCATATTCAAGTTTCGCGGCTTTCTGAAGGAGTGCGAGCAGGATTTGCTGGCCAACAAGCCCGACGTGCTGATTCTGGTCGACTACGCGGGCTTCAACCTGCGCGTGGCCAAGTTTGCCAAGGCGCACGGCATCAAGGTCTTCTACTACATTTCGCCCAAAATCTGGGCCTGGAACCAGGGGCGCGTCCACAAGATCAAGGCCCTGGTCGATAAGATGTTCGTCATCCTGCCCTTTGAGCGGGAGTTCTACCAGCGCTTCGGCTACGACGTGGACTACATCGGCAACCCCACCGCCGACGCCGTGCACGAGCACACCCTGGCCGACGACTTCCACCAGCGCAACGGCTTCGACCCGCAGCGGCCCATCATTGCGGTGCTGCCCGGCTCGCGCAAGCAGGAAATCGAGGAAATGCTCTTCGAAATGCTGCGCATTCTGCCGCCCTTCCTCGATTACCAGTTCGTGGTGGCCGGCGTCTCCAACCTCGACCCCGGCTACTACCGCCACTTCGAGCGCATCAACGTGCGCATCGTCACCGACCAGACCTACGACCTGCTGCGCCACGCCAAAGCCGCCGTGGTCACCAGCGGCACCGCCACCCTGGAAACCGCCCTGTTCGACGTGCCGCAGGTGGTGTGCTACCGCACCAGCGCCGTGTCGTACCACCTGGCCAAGTCCTTTATCAAGGTCAAGTACATTTCGCTGGTCAACCTCATTGCCGGCCGCGAAGTGGTAAAGGAGCTGATCCAGGGCGACTTCACCGCCCGCAACCTCGTCACCGAGCTGCACCGCGTGCTGGACGACGAGAAATACATTGCCGAAGTAAAAGCCGGCTACGCCGAAATCCGCGAGAAGCTTGGCCGCACCAACGCCGCCGACAAAGCGGCGGAGCTGATGGTGGGGTATTTGAAAAAGTAATCAGAACGTCATCCTGAGCGCAGAGAAGGACCTTCCTCAAACCCTGCACATACTAAGAAGCGCAGCCACTGCCTCAAATGCGAGGAAGGTGGCTGCGCTTCTGTTTGAGGCGTTTTATACCTTAACTCTATGAAATACATTGTCTATGTGAAGCTTATGAACGAGGGCTCTGTTGCTTGGCGCCCGGTACAGGCAATATGCTTACCCGGTGGCTTGTATCAGATAGCCGAAGACAACATCTATGACCAAGAAAATAAAACTAGTATTGTCGTAGTCGAAGAGCAAGTGCGCAGCGGTGAAGCGGTGCCAGTTGTCGTTACCTCAGGTGCATAATGAGGGCAACAGCAAAGGGCCAGCAGAATTATCTTCTGCTGGCCCTTTGCTGTTGATATGATCCTTCTTACGCCGCGCGCAGCTGCTTCAGCGGCGACTTCTCGAATTTCTCGTGGGCGTATTCCAGGTCGATAACCAGCTCCGTCTGATCCGTCACCGAGGGCATGTCGAACATGGCGTCGGTCATGATGCTTTCACAGATGCTGCGCAGGCCGCGGGCGCCGAGGCGGTACTCGTCGGCCTTCTCCACGATGTAGTCCAGCGCCTCGTCGGTGAAGGAAAGACTGATGCCTTCCATTTCGAACAGGCGGTTGTACTGCTTCAGGATGGAGTTCTTGGGCTCCGTCAGGATCATGCGTAGCGTGGCCTTGTCCAGCGGGTTCAGGTGCGTGAGCACCGGCAGGCGGCCGATCAGCTCAGGGATGAGGCCGAACTGCTTCAGGTCCTGGGCCGTGATGTAGCGCAGGAAGTTGTTGGTGTCCACCTTCTCGTCCAGCAGCGTCTTGGCGAAGCCCAGCGGCTTGGTATTGAGGCGGCTCTTGATGATGCGCTCAATGCCCACGAAGGCCCCGCCGCAGATGAAGAGGATGTTCTCCGTATTCACCGTAATCATCTTCTGCTCGGGGTGCTTGCGGCCGCCGTGCGGGGGCACGTTCACCGTGGTGCCTTCCAGCAGCTTCAGCATGGCCTGCTGCACGCCCTCGCCGCTCACGTCGCGGGTGATGCTGGGGTTGTCGCTCTTGCGGGCAATCTTGTCCACCTCGTCGATGTACACGATGCCGCGCTCGGCCGCTTCCACGTTGTAGTCGGCGGCCTGCAGCAGGCGGGTCAGGATGCTTTCCACGTCCTCGCCCACGTAGCCGGCTTCGGTCAGCACCGTGGCATCGGCGATGCAGAAGGGCACCTGCAGCACCGAGGCCAGCATTTTGGCCAGGAAGGTCTTGCCCGTGCCGGTTTCGCCCACCATGATGATGTTCGATTTCTCAATCGTGACGTCATCCTTGCCGGCGGGCTTCTGCATCAGGCGCTTGTAGTGGTTGTAGACGGCCACCGCCAGCACCTTTTTCGCTTCATCCTGGCCTACCACGTACTGGTCGAGGTATTCCTTCATGTCGCGGGGCTTCACGAGGTTGAACTTCGGCGTTTTCGAATTCGAACGAATCTTGTTCTCTTCGTTCAAAATCTGCTGCGCCTGCCCGACGCACCGCTCACAGATGTGCGCGTTGATGCCGGAAATCATGATGGAAACCTCGCGCTTGCTTTTGCCGCAAAACGAGCAGGTGATATCTGCCATTGTCGAAGGAAAGTCGAAAAACTAACGGTATTAGCCTTGTCAGAGCAAATACCGCTTCAAAGGTACGAATTCGCAAACGCCCCGCTCTCACCTAAAAGTGCCGAACCACGGGGCTTCTATAAAAAGAACAACCGTCTCACCCTGAAGTTACCATTCAGAATGAGACGGTTGCATGAGCGGCCGTCTGCCGCTAAAACTTTGTCGCCGAATGGGCGGAATTACTGGCTGAGCGAATCAGTGGAAACTAATTCAGACAACTAAAAAGAACGTCATGCTTCCATCTGGCGTCTGCTTGTCGAAGCATCTCTACCGCTTCGTTGAAATTAGTATTTCATGTCAGCACGCAATATTCTTCGACTTCGCTCGGAATGACGTCCTGGATTAGTCGTTCTGACAAGCTTTACTTATCCAGCTTGTGGCGCTCCAGCACTTCGTCGATGATGCCGTACTCTTTGGCTTCGTCGGCGCGCATCCAGTAGTCACGGTCGGAGTTGTCGTGGACTTCCTGGTAGGTTTTGCCGGTGTGCTTAGCCAGGATGTCGTACAGCTCTTTCTTCAGCTTGAGGATTTCACGGGCGGTAATTTCGATATCCGACGACTGACCCTGCACGCCGCCCGAGGGCTGGTGAATCATCACGCGGGCGTGGGGGAGGGCTGAGCGCTTGTCCTTGGCCCCGCCGGCGAGCAGCACGGCGCCCATGGAGGCAGCCAGGCCGGTGCAGATGGTGGCCACGTCCGGACCCACGTACTGCATCGTGTCGTAGATGCCGAGGCCGGCGTATACCGAGCCGCCGGGCGAGTTGATGTAGAGCAGAATGTCCTTCTTGGCATCGGCCGACTCCAGGAAGAGCAGCTGAGCCGTGATGATGTTGGCAATATAATCGTCGACCGGCGTGCCCAGGAACACGATGCGGTCCATGATCAGGCGGGAGAATACGTCGATTTCGGCGAAGCGCGTGGGACGCTCCTCGATAACGGAGCGCGTCATGCCCGTGACGAAATGGCTGCTTTGGCCTTCGATGTGGTGCAGATACTGGTCGACACCCAAGCCGCTCAGGCCTTGACCCTTAACGGCGAATTTTCGGAATTCCTGTTTGTTCAGCATTGACTGAAGAGGTAGGAGGGATGGTTGGTTCGGCTGATGCCGGCTAATCCGCCGGAAGCCAAGGGTACGAAAAAAGCCCTTACTCCGACGAAGTAAGGGCTTTTTTTTAGCGGGAATCAACCCCAGCGTAAGATTTACGCTTGCGGGTTGCTCCGGAAGTCCTCGGCCGTCATCGGCTGGTCCTTAACAACAATCTGACCACGCAGGTTGTCGACTACTTTGTCTGCCAGAATGGCTTCGTACTCCTGCACGTAGTTCTTGCCGTTCTCCTGACGCAGGTAGTTGTCGGCAAAACCGCGCACCGATTCGCGTAGCTCCTCGCCTACCTCCGGCATGTTGAACTGGGCCAGAATCTTGTCCATGGTGCGGTCCATGATTTCCTCGTTCGACACTTTCAGATCCTGCTCTTCCACCACTTTGTTGCGGATCAAGGACCACTTCAGCTCCTTCTCGTAGTCTTCGTAGTGCTCCTCGATCTGCTCCTTGGTCAGCTTGCCCTGGTTGGCCGCCAGCAGCCACTTCTTGAAGAACTCCTTGGGCAGGTTGATTTCCGTGGAGTCAACCAGCTTCTGGATCAAACGGCGGTTCAGCACGTTGTTCGACTCCCGGTCGTAGTTCTCCTGGATGGTTTCGCGGATTTTGGCGTCAAAATCCTCCTTCGAGGTCACCACGTCCTTGCCGAACACCTTGTCGAACAGCTCCTGGTTGTACTCCGAGTGCTGCGAGCGGTGAATCTGCTCCACTTCGAAGGTGTACTCGCCGTCAACGCCGGCGGCCAGCTCCTTGGAGAGGCCCGTGAAGTTGGCAATCAGGGTTGCGTCGCCGCCGAAAGCGTCCTTCAGGTCGAAGGTCACCACGTCGCCGGCCTTCACGCCCACGAACTTGTCGGCGTTGTTTTTCAGCTTGTTGGTGGGCAGCAGCACTTTCTGCGAGAACGAGGTGCTCTCCTGCTTCAGCTCACCCGAAATGTAGTCACCGGCCTCCGAAGTTTCGGGGTTGGTGTTTTCGCCGAACTGGCGGCCGATCTGCTCGTAGGTCTCGTCCAGGGTGTTCTGGTCCAGCTCCACTTTCGGGCGCTCCACTTCGAACCCGTCGCCGGTGGGCAGCGAGAAGTCGGGCACCAGGCCCAGCTCGAACTGGAAGTCGAAGTCCTTCTGAGTGTCGAAGTCCACGTTGGCGGGCACCGGCAGCGGCTCGCCCAGCAGGCGCAGCTTGTTCTCCTTGATGTAAGTGTCGACGGCCGAGTTCAGCTGCTTGTTGATTTCGTCAACCAGCACGCCCTTGCCGTACATCTTGCGCACCAGCGCCGCCGGCACCTTACCCGGCCGGAAGCCCTTAATCTGCGCCCGCTTGGTGACGTCCTTGATCTGCTTTTCTACTGCTTCCGAGTAGTCAGCTTCCGTGAGGCGCACGGTCAGCAGGGCGCCCTGCTGTTCGTCTTTGTTGTCGAGGGTGATGTCCAAAACGAGTCGGAGGTTAAGAGTAAGCGGGTCTTCTCGACCCAGTTAAGTAAAAAGGCAACAAGCCCCCAACGCACCGGGGCCGGGGTGTTGAGGGCCTGCATCGAGGCTGCTGCCGAAACAGCAGCGAAGTGGTGCGGATGGAGGGACTCGAACCCACACGCCTTGCGGCACCAGATCCTAAGTCTGGCACGTCTACCAATTTCGCCACATCCGCATAGCCGGGCCGGTCGCCGCGGGGCCGCAAAGCTAAACAAGTGCGCCGGAAAATCAAACCCTTGCGCCAACTTGGCGGTTTAGCGGCTCTTGAATCGCTCGATGGCCTGCCGGGTGAAATCCGATAGCACCAAGCGGCCGCTGATGCCGGCGCGCTCGGTCAGCAGCTCATCCCAGTGCTCAGTGCCCTGCCAGAACACGCGCTTCAGCTCGGTCAGGGCCTCGGGGTTGTAAGCGGCCAGCTTGGTGGCGAAGGCAGCTACGGCCTGATCTAGCTGCTCGGTTGTCTCCAGTACCTCGGCGTACAGACCCCGGTCGCGCGCCCAGGCGGCGGTGCGGAACTCGCTGGCGTCCAGCGCCAACTCGGAGAAGGCAGCCTTGCCAAGTTTCCGCTCCACGGCCGGCCCTACCACGAACGGGCCAATGCCGACCACCAACTCGCTCAGCTTCACCGATGCCTGGGTGGTAGCAAAGCAATAGTCGGTAGCGGCGGCCACGCCCACGCCGCCGCCGACGGCTTTGCCCTGCACCCGGCCGATGACGATGCGCGGGGAGGTGCGGCAGGCGTTGATGACTTTGGCAAAGCCGGAGAAGAACTGCAGACCCTGGGCCTCGTCTTCGATGGCCATCAGCTCATCGAAGGAGGCACCGGCGCAGAAGGTTTTGTCGCCCTCGCTGCGCAGGATGATGACTTTCGTCTGCGGGTCTTGGCCGACGCGGGTGATGGTATCGGCCAGCTCCGTCAGCAGGGCGCCGGGCAGGGAGTTGTGGCTGGGGTGGAAAAAGGAAACGGTGGCAATACCCTGGGCGTCGGTAGTGGCTTCGACTTTGCCGGCGGTGAGGAGGTCGTTCATGGGGTCGTTCTGTTTTTTTAGCCCGCAGAGGGCGCTGAGGAAAACGCAGAGGACGCAGAACATTCAGCGCCTTCTGCGCCAAACCTCTGCGTCCTCTGCGGGCTAAATCAGTTCTGGTCTTTCTTCTTCACCATCGTCAGAATGGTCGCCACGGCCACGGTGTCGCCGATTTCATCGGTTACCTGCACCAGCCAGCGCACGATGCCCTTGGCTACGTCGTCGTCGGAGCGTTTTTCCTGACCAATCTTCTCTTTCACCGTCAGCTGCACGCCGATGGTCATGCCGGGATACACGGGCTTGGTGAAGCGGCACTCGTCGAGGCCGTAGTTGAGCAGTACCGGCCCCTTGCGCGGGTCCACGAACATGCCGGCGGCTTTCGAGAGGATATAATAGCCGTGGGCCACGCGGCCGGTAAACAGCGTGCCTTCCAACGAAGTCGCGTCGACGTGGGCGTAGAAATTGTCGCCCGACACCTGCGCGAAGTTGGTGATGTCGGCCTCCGTGACGGTGTGGCGGTGCGTGGTGTAGGTTTGCCCGATGCTCAGCTCCTCGAAGTAGTGCTGGAAGGGGTGCTTGTCGCGCTCCGTCTGCCGGGCGCCCTGCTGGTACACTTCCGAAATGGCCGTAATCATGCTGGGCGAGCCTTGCACGGCCACGCGCTGCATGAAGTGCTCCACGCCGCGGATGCCGCCCATTTCCTGTCCGCCGCCCGCGCGGCCGGGGCCACCATGCACCAGCAGCGGCAGCGGGGAGCCGTGGCCGGTGCTTTCCTTGGCCACTTCCCGGTTCAGCACCAGGATGCGGCCGTGGTGCGTGGCCGCGCCGAGCACGAATTCCTGGGCCACCAGCGGGTCATTCGTGGCCACCGAGCACACCAGGGAGCCTTTGCCCATGTTGGCCAGCTTCACCGCGTCGTCCACCGATTTGTAGGGCATCAGCGTGGTCACCGGCCCGAAAGCTTCTACTTCGTGCGAGTCGGTGAGGCGGAACGGGTCGGAGTTCAGCATCACGATGGGGGAGATGAACGCGCCGGTCTTGCAGTCGGCCCCAATCACCTGCACGTTGTCCAGGTCGCCGTACACGATGGGCGTGTTCTTGGCCAGCTGCTGCACTTTCTCGCGCAGGCGCTGCACCTGCTCCATGCCGGCCAGCGCGCCCATGCGCACGCCCTCGGCCTGCGGGTGGCCGATAGTAGTCTGCGCCAGCGCCTTGCCCAGGGCAATCTGCACGTCCTCCACCAGGTGCTCCGGCACGATGGCGCGGCGGATGGCGGTGCATTTCTGCCCGGCCTTGGCCGTCATTTCCTTGCGCACCTCCTTGATGAAGAGGTCAAACTCCGCCGTGCCCGGCGTGGCGTCGGGGCCGAGGATAGCGGCGTTCAGCGAGTCGGCCTCCAGGTTGAAGGGCACGGCTTCCTGAATGATGCGCGGGTGCGCCTTGAGCTTGCGCCCGGTTTCGGCCGAGCCGGTGAACGTCACCACGTCGCGGTAGTCCACGTGGTCGAGCAGCCCCACACCCGAGCCGACGACCAGCTGCAACGCGCCCTCGGGCAGGATGCCGGAAGCCACGATTTCGCGCACCACGGCCTCGGCCAAGTAGCCCGAGGGCACGGCCGGCTTCACGATGGCCGGCATGCCCGCCAGCAGGTTGACCGCAATTTTCTCCAGCATGCCCCAGATGGGGAAGTTGTAGGCGTTGATGTGCACGGCCACGCCCTCGCGCGGCACCAGCAGGTGCTGGGCCATAAACGAGCCGCCCTTCGACAGCCCAATCGGCTCCCCTTCCACGTAAAACGGCTTATCGGGAAATTTGCGGCGCAGCGAGGCGTTGGCGAACAAGTTGCCGATGCCGCCCTCAATGTCAATCCAGGAGTCGGCGCGGGTGGCGCCGGTGCGGTAGCTGAGGGTGTAGAACTGCTCCTTCTTCTCGGTCAGGTACAGTGCCAGCGCCTTGAGCATGCGGCCCCGCTCGTGGAAGGTCATCTTGCGCAATGCCGGGTTGCCCACGCGCCGGGCGTAGTCGAGCATGGCCGCGAAGTCCAGGCCTTCGCCGTCGGCCAGGGCAATGACTTCACCGGTCGAGGCGTCGTAGAGTTCTTGCTTGGGGCCCGCGCCGGGCATCCAGCGGCCCAGGGCGTAGTTTTCGAGGGTGGGAGTGCTCATGGGAAGAAGCAGATGCCGCCGAGGCGGCTGGTCAGTCGAAAGGAAAGTCTGGTCGATGTAGAGACGCATACTTGCGTCTCGTCGTCCGCGCCGCGTGGCCGTCGTCCGGTCGTTAATCATTCAACGAGGAGACGCAAGTATGCGTCTCTACATCGTGCTGATTATTGGCCGGTAAACGTGGGCTGGCGCTTCTCCAGGAACGCCGCTACGCCTTCGCGGTAGTCGGTGGTGCCGCCGGCGCGCAGCTGGTAGTCGCCTTCGGCGCGCAGCTGCTGGGTCAGGTCGTTGCCGAAGGTGCCGTTCAGCAGCTGCTTGGTGTAAGCCAGCCCCTTGGTGGGCATGGCCGCCAGCTTCTTCGCCAGCGCCTGGGCTTCCTGCTCGAACGTGTCGTCGGCAAACACCTTGTAGATCATACCCATCTGCTCGGCCTCGGCCGCCGATACCTTGTCGCCGGTCATCATCAGGGCCGAAGCCCGCTGCATCCCAACAAGCCGGGGTAGGAAGAAGGTGCCGCCACTGTCCGGAATCAGCCCAATCTTGCTGAACGCCTGAATAAACGAGGCCGACTCCTTGGCCACCACCACGTCGCAGGCCAGGGCCAGGTTGGCACCCGCGCCGGCCGCTACGCCGTTGACGGCGGCCACCACCGGCTTGTCCAACGCCCGAATCAGCTCCACGATGGGGTTGTAGTGCTTCTCCACGATGTCGGCCACCTCGGGCGCGTCGGGCCCGGTAATTTCGGCCAGGTCCTGCCCGGCGCAGAAGGCCCGGCCGGTGCCGGTCAGCAGCACCGCGCGCACCTCGGGGTTGCGCTGACACTCGCGCAGGCGTTCCTGCAAAGCCAGCGCCACTTCCTTATTGACGCTGTTGAACACCTGCGGCCGGTTCAACGTGATGGTGGCCACGCCGCCGTCGAGGGAGAAAAGCAGGGAGGAATCGGACATAAGGGAAGGGTGGGAGAGAGGTCAGAAAAACGGCAGCAGCGCGTAGTCCATGACGCCGCGCGGCAAAGCGGCAAGCGTTGCCGCCTTGTCCGACCAAAGCTAACAAGTGTTAGGGAAAAACGGCGGTTTTTCCACTTAGCCGCTTGCCCGGCCGGTCAAACCCGCTTCCGGAGCCGCTTGATGCTCTTCCGCCCTTTCTAATTGGTCTTCCGCACCAGCTAAGCCCTCTTCCGGACGTTCTAACTGCTCTTCCGCACGTTCTAAGCACTGTTCCGCCCGGTCTAACTGCTCTTCCGCACCGCCTAAGCACTGTTCCGCACGAGCTAACTGGTCTTCCGCGCGGCCTGAGCCCTGTTCCGCACGCGCTAACTGCTGTTCCGTTCGGTCTTGATGCTCTTCCGCTAACGCGTACCACCCAGCCCGACTGCACCTGGCGTCCGCGCAGCCGAAGCATCTCTACCGCTTCGTTGCTGCGACTCCCGAACGTCATTCCGAGCGAAGTCGAGGAATCTCGCGTGCTGACATTCGATGGTAATGAGCTATTTGCAGCGCTGGTTTTATTTTGCTGTATGCTCTCGTCCTACTCCTCTCAGGCTCTGACTACATTCCTACGACTACTCCCGGAGTTGACCAATTTTGTCGTTGAGCAGGGCGAAGTATTCGAAATAAACATGCAAACTCCGTCAGGAGGCGAGTTTTGGGTGTCTTCTGCGGAGCATGAAATAACGGTTGGCTTCGAGGAGTATCACACTCATTTCGGCTGGCACGAAGGCACGCATCCCGAACAAGATGCTACTGATGCAGCTACGTTCATTCAGCAATTACAAAGCGGCCAGTTACGCCTTGCAGTGTGGTACAAGGGCGACACGTATGCTGGTTCGCGTCCAATCGAATCGGATGAAGAGCTGCACCCAAAGAATTGGTTGCAGCATTGGTTATGGCGCAGCAGAACCGTAAAAGTGAAAAGCTGGGCGTAACCATTATCAAACGCTTACCGCATCCGGTAACGCCCAGTCCCCTCCCGCTGTTATCTTACCCCGTACCACCAACCCCAACCACCCCTTCGCCCAGCCGAACCGTTCATCCGAACAGTTCCGCCCGGTAGGAGGGACCCACCGGGCGCGGTTTTCGTACCTTCGTCGGCCGCCCTTCGCCAGCGGCCCGCAGTGCTTTTTCGCCAATGGCAACTCTCATAGATCCAGAGGTAGAGCGGCAGGAAATCCTGCGCCACTACCGCAAACTGCTCCGCACGGCCAAGCCCTACCTCAAAGGGGGCGACGCCAAGCTCATCAAAAAGGCCTTCAACACCTCCCTGGAGGCCCACAAGGACATGCGCCGCAAGTCCGGCGAGCCGTACATCCTGCACCCGCTGGCCGTAGCGCAGATTGTGGTGGAGGAAATCGGGCTGGGCACCACCAGCATCGTGGCGGCCCTGCTGCACGACGTGGTGGAGGACACGCCCTGGGAAATTTCCGACGTGGAGCGCGAGTTCGGCACCAAGGTCGCCCGCATCGTCGACGGCCTGACCAAGATTTCGGGCGTGTTCGACTACGGCACCTCCGAGCAGGCCGAGAACTTCCGCAAGATGCTGCTCACGCTGTCGGAAGACGTGCGCGTGATTCTCATCAAAATCGCCGACCGCCTGCACAACATGCGGACGCTCGACTCGATGCCGCGCCACAAGCAGCTCAAAATCGCGTCGGAAACCATCTACCTCTACGCCCCGCTGGCCCACCGCCTCGGCCTCTACGCCATCAAGAGCGAGCTGGAGGACCTGCACCTGAAGTACACCGACACCGACACCTTCCGCGACCTGACGCAGAAGGTGCGTCAGAGCCGCGGCGCCCGCAACCGCTTTATTAAGGAGTTCGTGGCGCCCCTGGACGACGAGCTCAAAGCCCAGGGCTTCGACTTCGAAATCAAGGGCCGTCCCAAAAGCATCTATTCCATCCTGCGGAAGATGCGCAAGCAGAACATTCCCTTCGAGGAAGTCTACGACCTGTTTGCCATCCGCATCATCTTGGACGTGCCGCCGGAGCAGGAAAAAGCCGCCTGCTGGCGCGTCTACTCCATCGTCACCGACTTCTACCAGCCCAACCCCGACCGCCTGCGCGACTGGGTGAGCACGCCCAAAGCCAACGGCTACGAGAGTTTGCACACCACCGTCATGTCCCAAACCGGCCAGTGGGTGGAAGTGCAGATTCGCTCCCGGCGCATGGACGACATTGCCGAAAAAGGCTACGCCGCGCACTGGAAATACAAGGACACCGGCGCCGTGCAGCCCGAATCCTCGCTGGAAGCCTGGATCAACAAGGTGCGCGAGATGCTCGAAACCAACAATTCCAGCGCCCTGGAGTTCATGGACGAGTTCCGCCAGAACTTGTTTGTTAAGGAGGTATACGTCTTCACTCCCAAAGGCAAGCTTGTCATCCTGCCCGACGGCGCCACGGCCTTAGACTTTGCCTTCGAAATCCACTCGCAAATCGGCCTGCAGTGTCTCGGCGCCAAAGTCAACCAGAAGCTGGAGCCCCTGAGCTACCGCCTGCGCAACGGCGACCAGGTCGAAATCCTGACCTCCCAAAAGCAGCGCCCGACGGAGGAATGGCTGAGCTATGTCACCACCTCCAAGGCCCGTACCCGCATTAAGGACTACCTGCGCGACGACAAGCGCGCCAAGGCCGAAGACGGCAAATTCCTGCTCGAAAAGCGCCTGGAGCTGATTGGCATAGACAAAAGCCAGGACAACCTGAACCGCCTGCTGGCTCACTTCAACGTCCACAACGCGCACGAATTCTACTACCGCCTGGCCATCGGCCAGGTCGACGGCCGCGAAATCAAAGAAACACTCTTCGACCCTGCCGTCCCGCTCCCGAGCAGCCCCTCGATGCTGGAGCCCAAGGCGTTCGATAAGGAAGTACAGAAGCTACGCGGCGTGCGCCCGGATATGCTGGTCATCGGCCAGACCACCGACCACATCCGCTACACCATCGCCACCTGCTGCAACCCCATCCCCGGCGACGACGTGTTCGGCTTCGAAACCGACCAGGGCATCGTCATTCACCGCACGTCCTGCCCGAAAGCCACCACGCTCATGTCCAGCTTCGGCAACCGCATCGTGCGCGCCAAGTGGACCGAGCAGCTGGAGTTGGCCTTCCTGGCCGGTATCCGCATCAAGGGCTCCGACCGCGTCGGCCTCGTCAACGATGTCACCAAAATCATTTCCAATAGCCTCAAAGTAAACATGCGCTCCATCACCATCGACTCCGACGACGGTATGTTCGAGGGCCAGATCATGGTGTTCGTCAACGACACGGCCCACCTCGAAAAGCTGATCCAGCGCCTCAGCCGGGTGCGCGGCGTGCTGTCTGTTGAGCGGTTTGGCTCTTAGACTGTGTGGACAAAAGCAAAAAGAACGTCATGCTGAGCTTGTCGAAGCATCTCTGCCGCTTCGTCCGATAGTAAACTCAACGAAGCGGTAGAGATGCTTCGACAGGCGGACGCCAGATGAAGCATGACGGCCAGAAAGCACCGAAGTTTATGTTTCAATTGCTGTCCACAAACACTAAACCGGCTCGTCAGTACATCCGAGTCTAAAACCAGTACTCCTTAGTATATATAGGAGTCATCCACCAGTAAATCCACCCGGCCCATAATTGTGCTGCGACAAAACCACGCGCATCATAGTTATCAGTCCCGAATCATAGCCCATCTGTGGTCATGTTAGATGTTGCCAAGTACGAGGAGGTAAAGAAGATTTTCACCGCCTACCTCGAAAGCAAGGGCCTGCGCAAAACCTCCGAGCGGTACGCCATCCTGGAGGAAATATACTCGCGCACCGGCCACTTCGACGTAGAAGAGCTCTACGCCGGCATGAAAGACCGCGGCGTGCAGGTCAGCCGCGCCACCGTGTACAACACCTTGGATTTGCTCGTCGAGCACCACCTCGTCAGCAAGCACCAATTCGGCCGCAACCTCGCCCAGTACGAGAAGTCCTACGGCTACCGCCAGCACGACCACGTCATCTGCACCGAGTGCCACAAAGTGGTCGAGTTCTGCGACCCGCGCATCCATGGCATCCAGACGATGGTCGGGGAGTTATTGAACTTCCATATCTTGCACCACTCTCTGAATCTTTACGGCATTTGCGGCGATTGCCGCGCCAAAGCCGCTCGTACCAACCCCGAATGAGAACCGACGCCAACCTGCAAGACGGCATCCTCTCGGTCCGCCTTTCCGGCGACCTGATTGGCAGCCCCGATTCCCAACAACTCCTCCAGACCGTCGACCAGCACCTCGGCGACGAGGCCGTGAAGCTCTGCTCCGTCGACCTCTCCAACGTCCGCTACGTCAACAGCTCCGGCATTGGCGTCCTCGTGTCGCTGCTGACCAAATTCCGCAGCCGCGGCGGCGAGCTGGTGCTGATCAACCCCGCCGAGCACCCGCGCAAAATGCTGGCGCTAACCAAACTCACCTCCATCTTCACCATCGCCGACGACGAAGCAGCTGCCTCTAGCTTGCTCAAAAACGCCAATTAAATGCCCGTAGACGTACTCGTTGGCCTCCAGTGGGGCGACGAAGGAAAAGGTAAAATCGTGGACGTGCTTGCACCCACGTACGACGTAGTAGCTCGTTTTCAAGGCGGCCCCAACGCCGGCCACACCCTCACCTTCAACGGCACCAAGCACGTCCTGCACCAGGTGCCATCGGGTATCTTCCACCCGCACATTATTAATGTAGTCGGCAACGGCGTCGTCCTCGACCCCGTCGTCTTCCGCGAAGAGCTGCGCAAGCTCGCCGCCCGCGGCGTCGACGGCACCGCCAACCTCTACATCTCCAAGAAGGCCCAGCTCATCCTCCCCTCGCACCGCGCACTGGACCGGATCTGGGAAGAAGCCCGCGGCGGCGGCAAAATCGGCAGCACCTTAAAAGGTATCGGCCCGACCTACCAGGACAAGATCGGCCGTACCGGTCTCCGCGTCGGCGACATCCTGCACCCCAACTTCAAGGAGCGTTACGATGAAGCCGTAGCCCGTCACCGCCAGCTTGCCAACTTCCACCAGCGCGAACTGGAAATTGAGGAAGCCGAGCCCATTTTCTTCGAAGCCGTCGAAGAGCTCCGCCAACTCCGCCTCACCGACACTGAGTACCTCCTCAACGATCTGCTGGCCCAGGGCAAACGCATCCTGGCCGAAGGCGCCCAAGGCTCCCTGCTCGACATCGACTTCGGTACCTACCCCTTCGTCACCTCCAGCAGCACCGTGGTAGCCGGCGCCTGCACCGGCCTCGGCATCGCCCCGAAGCATATCGATAAGGTGTATGGCATCAGCAAAGCCTACTGCACCCGCGTCGGCAGCGGCCCGTTCCCCACCGAACTGCACGATGAAGTAGGGGAGAAGATCCGCCAGGCCGGCCGCGAGTTCGGCTCCACCACTGGCCGCCCCCGCCGGTGCGGCTGGATCGACCTGCCGGCCCTGCGCTATGCCATCATGCTGAACGGCGTCACCGAAATCCACCTGATGAAAGCCGACGTGCTTTCCGATTTCGACGAAATCCAGGTCTGCACCAACTACCGCCGCCCCGATGGCAGTACTACAGAGCACCTGCCCGACCTAGCCGAACTGCAGGAACTCACCCCCGAGTACACCCCGCTGCCCGGCTGGCAAACCAGCCTCGATAACATCTCGGAGCCCGCCAATCTGCCTGCCCAACTAACCGCCTACGTGCAATACCTTGAGCAGCAGCTGCAAGTCCCCGTCAGCATCGTCAGCGTCGGCCCCGACCGCATCAGCACCATCCACCGGAGCTAGACACCAGTCGAAAAATAAATGCAAAGGCCCGCTTGACATTGCGCAAGCGGGCCTTACCTTTGTCATCCCAGTTCGGCAAACGGCCAGCTGAAACCTCAAACGAGGAAGTTTTGAAAAGTTTTTCGATCAAGTCTCTTGACTTTCTGAAATTGGAAGTGCTACCTTTGCACCCCGATTCAGCAGGAAGCGGCGAGAACAACCGGCGACAAAAAAAAAGTTGTCGATTGGGCTTGACACGAAAGCGAAAAGGTTCCGATCTTTGCCCTCCGTTTCGCTTCGAAACGA
>NZ_VAJM01000011.1 GCF_005771675.1 Hymenobacter jeollabukensis
GGAGTATTTGTCCCATAGGGCCGTGCGGTAAGTAGCGTCAAAAGGTACACCACGACACCCTGGGACTATACAGCTAGACGGTCGCCGCAACGAGCAGGCGACTATTCCGCAGGAGGTTTCGGCTCAGCCGGTCCTGCTGACGACCTCGTTTAACGTCAGCAACGACGCAACCACCCCAGCGGCAAGTAAACTTGCCGCGTCCCCTCCTTCAAAAAGGAGGGGAGCTTCCGTTCTGACAAGGGCAGGAGAGTTCAGAACAGTTTCGGGCGAGGTCGAAACTACTTTGCTACTTCTAAGCCATGTCCCACCCGACGGAGCGGTGACTACTCACTCAGCCCCGCCCGCTAATCCCGCTGCGCGACGATGATTGACGCCCAACGCCTACACGATTTCAACCAGAGCAAGCAGGCTGAGCACGGCCTGCGCCTGGGCTACCTCACGGACCTGCTCAGCCGCCGCGGCATCGACGCCCAGGAGGTGATTCGGAAGCTGGTGCAGTTTCAGGTGGCCATTCCGAGCTGGGCGCTGGGCACGGGCGGCACGCGCTTCGGGCGCTTTCCGCTGGGCGGCGAGCCGCGCAATCTGGAGGAGAAAATCCAGGATATCGGCCTGCTTAACCAGCTCAACGGCTCCTCCAACTCGCTTTCCCTGCACATTCCCTGGGATATTCCCTCCGACGTGGCCGCCATCGAGCAGCGGCTGCGGGAGCAGCAACTGGTCATCGACTCGGTCAACTCCAACACCTTCCAGGACCAGAAGGAGCAGGCGTATTCGTACAAGTTCGGCTCGCTCTGCCACACCGAGCAGGGCGTGCGGGAGCAGGCCATTCAGCACAACATAGAGTGCGTGCGCTACGGCGAGCAGCTGGGCGCCAAAACCCACACCGTGTGGCTGGCCGACGGCTCGAACTTCCCCGGGCAGCAGCACTTCCGCCGGGCCTACCAACGGACGCAGGAGTCCTTGGCTGCCATCTACGAGGCCCTACCGTCGGACTGGACGATGCTCATCGAGTACAAGCCCTACGAGCCGAATTTCTACTCGATGATTATCCCCGACTGGGGTACCTCCTACTCCCTGTGCCAGCAGCTCGGTAAGCAGGCGCAGGTACTGGTCGATTTGGGTCACCACTTGCCCAATACCAACATCGAGCAGATCGTGGGCCGCCTGCTGCACTTCGGGCGGCTGGGCGGCTTCCACTTCAACGGCTCCATGTACGGCGACGACGACCTGACCACCGGCAGCATGAAGCCCTTCCAGCTGTTCCTCATCTTCAACGAGCTGGTGGACGGCGCCCAGGATTCGGCGGTGAACAACCCCGCCGTGGCCTACATGATTGATGCCAGCCACAACACCAAGGACCCGCTGGAAGACCTGCTGCAGTCCGTCGACAACATCTTGGGCGCCTACGCCAAGGCCCTGCTGGTAGACCGCACGGCGCTGGCCGAGCTGCAGCAGAACAACGACGTAGTGCGGGCCGAGGAGCTGCTACGCGACGCCTTCCTCACGGACGTGCGGCCGCTGGTGCAGGAAGCCTACCGGCAGGCCGGCGGCGCCCTCAACCCCGTTGCGGCCTACCGCACGGCGGCGGTGCGCGAGCAACTCATTCAGCAACGCGGCAAGCTCAGCCTCTCGACCGGCCTGTAACGCCAACTCGTATGAAAAAGACCATCTACGCCGTGTTCGACGTGGGCAAGACCAACAAGAAGGTCATCCTCTTCGACGAAGACCGGCAGATTATCGAGGAAAAGCAGCACGTGTGCGTGGACACCGTTGATGACGACGGGTTTCCGTGCGAGAGCCTGGCCCGGCTGACGCAGTGGGTGCAGGACCACTGGCACGCCCTGCTCACCAATTCGCGCTACTCCGTGAAGGGCGTGAACTTCACCTCCTACGGAGCCAGCTTCGTGCATTTGGGCGCCAACGGGCAGCCGGTGCTGCCGCTCTACAACTACCTCAAGCCCATGCCCGAGCAGTGGCTGGAGCGGTTCTACCAGGAGCTGGGCCAGTCGAAGGAGGACTTTGCGGCCGCCACCTGCTCGCCGCAGCTGGGCATGCTCAACTCGGGCCTGCAGCTGTACTGGCTGAAGTACGCCAAGCCCCAGCAGTTTTCGCGCATCCGCACCTCCCTGCATTTGCCGCAGTACCTCTCCTACCTCATCACCGGCGAGGCCTTCAGCGACTACACCTCCGTGGGCTGCCACACCGGCCTCTGGGACTACGGCAAGGGCCAGTACCACGACTGGGTGTACCGCGAAGGCATCGACGACAAGCTGGCCCCGCTGACCCAGGACTCGGTGGCCGGCGTGGTCGACGGCGTGCTGGTGGGCGTGGGGCTGCACGACTCGTCGGCGGCGGTGCTGCCCTACCTGCTGGAGTGCCAGGAGCCGTTTTTGCTCGTCTCGACGGGCACCTGGGCGGTGGTGCTGAACCCGTTCAACGACCAGCCGCTCACGCCCGAGCTGCTGCGCCGGGACTGCCTGAGCTTCCTCTCGCCCAAGGGCCGCATGACCAAAGCGGCCCGCTCGTTTTTCGGCCGGGAGCACGACTACCAGGTGCAGCGCATTGCCAACCACTTCCAGGTCCAGCCCGATTTCTACCACAGCTTCGTGCTGGCCCGCCCCTACGACCCGCAGGCCGCGCCGTTCCATCCGTGGTGCATGGCCGGCACCGGCCCGTTCCCCGACGAGCCGGTAACTGAGTGGGATTTGTCGGGCTTCAAGACGGCCGGCGAGGCCTACCACCAGCTCATTCACGGGCTGATGGACATTCTCACCGAGTCGATCAAGCTGGTGTATCAGGACGAGCGGATCATCTACGTCGACGGCGGTTTCGCCCGCAACCCGCTGTTTATGCAGGTGCTGGGCTGGAACTTCCCCCAGGCCGATATCCGCACGCTGGAAGTGCCCCAGGCCACCGCGCTGGGCGCCCTCACGCACCTGGAGCAGGGCGAAGCCTGGACCAAAACGCAGCTGTTGTTTACTTAATGAGTTGTCAGTTGCGGGTTGCCTGTTGTCAGTTCGTTCTGCCGAAACCGATAGAACGAACTGACAACTGACCACCCGCAACTAGCAACTGACCGCCCATGAAAGTAGGCTTGTTTATTCCGTGCTACATCGACCAGTTTTACCCGCAGGTGGGCATTGCGACCTACCAACTGCTGGAAAAGCTGGGCGTGAAAGCCGATTTTCCGCGGCAGCAGACCTGCTGCGGCCAGCCGATGGCCAACACCGGCTGCGAGCAGGACGCCAAGCCGGTGTACCGCCACTTCGTCGATACCTTCGCCGGGTACGACTACGTGGTGGCGCCCTCGGGCAGCTGCGTGTACCACGTGCGCAAGCACTACGACGTGGTGGAGCAGACCGGCGCGGTGCAGCACGTGCGCCAGGCCACGTACGACCTGTTTGACTTCATCACCTCGGTAATGGGCGTGACGGAGCTGCCGGGCCGCTTTCCGCACCAGGTAGGGCTGCACCTGAGCTGCCACGGGCAGCGCGGGTTGCATCAGGCCAACGAGTCGGAAATGACGCCGGTGCGCGAGGGGCAGCTCAGCCGCCTGCTGCGCTCGGTCGACGGACTGACCTTGACCGAGCTGAACCGCAACGACGAGTGCTGCGGCTTCGGCGGCACCTTCTGCATCACCGAGGAAGCCGTGTCGGCGCGCATGGGCCAGGACCGGGTGCAGGACCACGTGCTGAACGGCACCGAAGTGCTGACCGGCGGCGATATGTCCTGCCTGATGCACTTGGAAGGCATCGTGCGCCGCCGGCAGCTGCCGCTGCGGGTGATGCACGCGGCCGAAATCTTCAACGCGGCGCTGCAGCAGCCCAGCAAGCCGGTTTCGACTTACGTGCCCGGCGCGGTAGCCGCATTGTAGCACGTAGTGGTACTACGACTTTTGGAGTCGTAGTACCACTATCGTTGAACAACCACGGCATCTCCGCTTCGTCCCAACATCAGCAACGATAGTGGTACTACGACTTTGAGTCGTAGTACCACTGCGCCCCAAATCCATGAGTCACCCCCAACGAGCGGCCGCCTTTACCAGCGACGCGGAGCGCACCACCTGGCACGACGAAACGCTCTGGTTTGTACGCCAGAAGCGCGACAAGGCCGTGTATGGCATCCCCGAGTTTCAGCAGCTGCGGCAGCTGGCTTCCGACATCAAGGAGCACACCCTGAGCCGGCTCGATGAGTACCTGGAGCAGTTTGAGCAGAACGCCCGCGCCAACGGCGTGACGGTGCACTGGGCCGCCGACGCCGAAGAGCACAACCGCATCGTGCTCGACCTGATCCGCAAGGCCGGCGCCACCAGCCTCGTGAAGAGCAAATCCATGCTCACCGAGGAGTGCCACCTGAACCCGTACCTGGTCAAAAACGGTATTGCGGTGGTGGATACCGATTTGGGGGAGCGAATCGTGCAGCTGCGCGAGGAGGCGCCGAGCCATTTGGTGCTGCCGGCCATTCACCTGAAGAAGGAGGACGTGGGCGAGACGTTTCACCTGCACCTAGGCACGCCCAAGGGCGAGAAAGACCCGCAGGCCCTCACCGAGGCGGCCCGGCTGCACCTGCGCGAGAAGTTTCTGATCGGCGAGGTGGCCATTACGGGCGTCAACTTCGCCGTGGCCGAAACCGGGGCCGTGGTGGTGTGCACCAACGAGGGTAACGCCGACCTGGGCGTGAACCTGGCCCGCGTCCACATTGCCTGCATGGGCATGGAAAAGCTGATTCCGCGCACCGCCGATCTGGGCGTATTTACCCGCCTGCTGGCCCGCAGCGCCACCGGGCAGCCCGTCACCACCTACACCTCGCATTTCGCCCGGCCGGCCGAGGGGCGCGAGATGCACATTGTCATCGTCGACAACGGGCGCACCCGGCAGCTGGGCCGCCCCGACTTCCGCGCCTCGCTGAAGTGCATCCGCTGCGGGGCCTGCATGAACACCTGCCCGGTGTACCGGCGCAGCGGCGGCCACAGCTACGACTTCACCGTGCCCGGCCCCATCGGCGCCATTCTCTCGCCCAACATCGATATGCGCCAGCACAGCTCGCTGCCCTTCGCCAGCACGCTCTGCGGCTCCTGCACCGACGTGTGCCCGGTCAAAATCGATATCCACGCCCAGCTCTACAAGTGGCGGCAGATCATTGCCCAGGAAGGCGAGCTGCCGGCCGCCAAAAAGTTGGGCATGAAGCTCCTGAGCAGCGTGCTGGCCCGCCCCGGCATCTACCGCTTCGGCGGCAAAGTGGCCCGCGAAGGTCTGCGCTTCCTCCCCCACGGCCTCACCCACGCCGCCGCCTTCAACCCCTGGGCCAAAGCCCGCGAGCTGCCCGAACCGCCCAAGCAAAGCTTCCGCGACTGGTACGCACAGCAAGTGGTGAAATAGTGAGATGGTGATTGGTGAGTGACGTTCCGCTTGCGCCCCCTGCGCGGTTCGCACCACCACAACATCAAACTCACCATTTCACCATCTCACCATCTCACCGATATGTCCTCCCGCGAATCCATCCTGGCGGCCGTGCGCCGCAACCGTCCCGAGCCCACTCCCCTGCCCCCGGTGGCCGATTTCGGCGGCGAAGCGACGGTGGAGCAGTTCACCCACTGGCTGCACTTCATCGGCGGGCAGGTCATCCACATCGACCCCGCGCAGCCGCTCGAAGAGGTGGTGCGCCATCTTTACCCCGAGGCCGTGCGCGTGGCTTCCGACCTGCTGCCGGCCACCGTGCCCGTCGATGCACACACGCCCACCGCCGTGCTGGAGGCCGTGGACGTGGCCGTGCTGCGCGGGGAGCTGGGCGTAGCCGAAAACGGGGCCGTGTGGGTGCCCGAAGCCAATATGCTGCACCGCGCCCTGCCCATGATAGCCCAGCACCTGGCCCTGGTACTCGACCACGCAAGCATCGTGGCCACCATGCACCAGGCCTACGCCGCCGTGCAGCACACCGGCCATTACGGCGTGTTCATTGCCGGCCCCTCCAAGACGGCCGACATCGAGCAGTCGTTGGTTATCGGGGCGCACGGGGCGCGCAGCCTAGTGGTGCTGCTGCGGTAGCGGCGCCTGCCGATAAAGCACTTCATCCTGAGCCCAGCGAAGGACCTTGCTCAAACCTCGCACCGCCACTATCTACAAAGTGCTGATGTCCTATTAACGAAGGAGGCGCATCCAACAACGTAAAGTCGTTGGTGGATGCGCTTTTCAGTTGGTGCAGGGTCAGAGGAAGGTCCTTCGCTGGGCTCCGGATGACAGCCGATTTAACTCATTGTGTTAGGCGTTGGCCAGGGCCCTATCAAGGTGCACGTAGCCGCCGTCGACGTGGATGATCTGGCCGGTGGTGTGCGAGCTGCGGGCCGAGAGCAGGAAAGCTACCGCGTTGGCAATTTCCTCGGGCGTGGTCATGCGGTTTTCCAGCGGAATCTTGCTGGTGATTTCGCGCAGCTTTTCCTCGGGGTTGGGCAGGGTCTGAATCCAGGTTTCGTAGGCCGGCGTCCAGCTTTCGGCCACCACCACGGCATTGACGCGGATACCGTATTTCAGCAGCTCCACGGCCCACTCGCGGGTGAGGGCGTTGCGGGCGCCGTTGGCGGCGGCGTAGGCCGAAGTGTTGCCCTGCCCGGTTTCGGCCGTCTTGCTGGTGATGTTGACGATGCTGCCCTGGGCCTTTTTCAGCTCCGGCAGCGCGTGGTGGGCCAGCAGGTAGTAATGCACCACGTTGCGGTGCAGGGAGGCCATGAAGCCCGCGTAGTCGCCATGCTCCAGCCCCACCCCGTCGTTGACGCCGGCGTTGTTCACCAGCCCGTCGATGCGCCCGAACTGCTCGACGACCTGCCGCACGGCCCGGGCGCAAGCCTCGGGGTCAGCCAGCTCGGCGGCTACCTGCCCGGCCCGGCCGCCGGCCGCTTCCACGGCCGCTACGGCCTGGCGGTTATCGGCCTCATTGCGGCCGATGATGACGGGCACGGCGCCCTCGGCGGCCAGCACCCGCACGATACCCTCGCCGATGCCCTTGGCCCCGCCGCTGACGATAATGACTTTGTCCTGAAGCTCCAGATTCATGGTTGGTGGGTTGTAGAGACGCGACCCATCGCGTCTCGTCGTTGCTGATGTTGTTTGGGCTGCCCGACGCGGGTCGTTCAACGACGAGACGCGATGGGTCGCGTCTCTACAGCCGGTAGAACGCGGCCGCGTTTTCGCCCCAGAACCGGCGCTGCTCGTCGGCGGAGAAGCCGGCCAGGTACTGCTGAACCAGCTCTACCACCTGCCCGTACCGGCCGGCCACCAGGCACACCGGCCAGTCGGAGCCGAACATGACGCGCTGCGGGCCGAAGGCTTCGAACACCACGTCGAGGTAGGGCCGGAAGTCGGCGGGCTGCCAGCGGTGCCATTCGGCTTCGGTGATGAGGCCGGAGACTTTGCACCACACGTTGTCGTGGGCGGCCAGGGCCTGCAGGTCGCGCTGCCAGCCGTCGATGTCGCCGCGCTTAATGTAGGGCTTGGCAATGTGGTCGAGCACGAAGGGCTGCTGGGGGTGCGCGGCGGCCAGCGCGGCGGCGTGGCCCAGCTGGTCGGGGAAGATGAGCACGTCGTAGGTGAAACCGTGGGCACTCAGCGCCTTGATGCCGCGCTGAAACGGGGGCGTGAGCATCAGGGCGCGGTCGGCTTCGCCCTGCAGCACGTGGCGGAAGCCTTTCAGCTTCGCGAACTGGCTGTAGTAGGCCAGCCGCTCGGCCACGTCGGCGGCCCGCAGATCCACCCAGCCGACCACGCCGCGGATGAAGTCGTTGTCCGCCGCGTTGGTCAGCTGGAATGCGTTTTCGGCCTCCGTCTGGCCCGACTGCACCACCACGCAGCCGTCGAAGCCGTACTGCTCCAGCAGCGGCGCCAGATCGGCGGGCCCGAAGTCGCGCTGGATGACGGCCATGTCGTCGGTTATCCAGGCGTCGCGCTCGGGCTGGTACTGCCAGAAGTGCTGGTGGGCGTCAATCCTGGCCATACGCCTTCACGGTTTGGCGCGAAGTGCCCAGCCCGTCGATGCCCAGCTCCACCACGTCGTCGGGCTGCAGGTACACGGGCGGCTTCAGGCCCAGGCCCACGCCCGCCGGGGTGCCGGTGGAAATCACGTCGCCGGGCAGCAGGGTCATGAATTGCGAGATGTAGCTGATCAGGCGCGGGATGCGAAAGATGAACTCGGCGGTGGTGCCGTCCTGCATCTGCTGCCCGTTCACCGTCAGCCACAGGCGAAGGTTGTCCACGTCCCGGATTTCGTCGGGGGTGGCCAGCCAGGGGCCGATGGGCGCGAAGGTGTCGCAGCCCTTGCCCTTGTCCCAGGTGCCGCCGCGCTCAATCTGAAATTCGCGCTCCGACACGTCGTTGTGCAGGGCGTAGCCGGCCACGTAGCTGAGCGCGTCGGCCTCCTCCACGTACGAAGCCTTGCGGCCGATAACCACGGCCAGCTCCACTTCCCAGTCGGTTTTCACCGAGTTCCGCGGAATGACGATGTGGTCGTTCGGGCCGACCAGGGCGGTGGTCGACTTCATGAACAGAATCGGCTCGGCGGGCGTGGCGGCGCCGGTTTCGCGGGCGTGGTCGGCGTAGTTCAGCCCCACGCACACGATTTTGGAGGGCCGGGCCACGGGGGAGCCGAGGCGCACCGCGTCGGGCACGACGGGCAGGTGGCCGGGCTCCACGTTCCGGAGCAGCTCGGCCAGCTGCTCCAGGCCGCCGTGGGCGAAGAACTTCTCGTCGTAGTCGACAAAGTGAGCCGACACGTCGTAGCGCGTGCCGTCGATAATGACGCCGGGTTTTTCCTGGTCGGGCTGGCCGAAGCGGATGAGTTTCATGCAGTAGAGGATGTTTCAGGCCGTCATCCTGAGCAAGGCGAAGGACCTTCCTCCCACCCTGCACCAGCGGCTAAGTCCCAGGCAAGTTACCTGAGAAGTGAAAATGCGTTGTGGCCGCGTTCCAGCGGCGGTGCGGGGGATGAGGAAGGTCCTTCGCTTTGCTCAGGATGACGTTCTTTTCCTTCCACCACCGCGCTCAGAATCAATTATTCAGCTTGATGAAGCCCCCGTCGAGCGGGTAGTCGCAGCCGGTGACGAAGCCGGCTTCGTCGGAGCAGAGGTACAGGGCCAGGGCGGCTACTTCCTCGGGCTTGGCCATGCGGCCGATGGGCTGGCTTTTCGAGAGTTTCTCGAACATTTCCGCCTCCTGGCCGGGGTAGTTCTTGGCAATGAAGCCGTCGACGAAGGGCGTGTGCACGCGGGCCGGCGAGACGCTGTTGCAGCGGATGCTGTGGGCCATGTAGTCGCGGGCCACCGACATGGTCATGGCGAAGATGGCGCCCTTGCTCATGCTGTACGCCAAGCGGTCCGACAGGCCGACGTGGGAGGCAATGCTGGCCAGGTTCAGGATGACCCCGGCGCCCTGCTGCTTCATCAGCGGCACGGCCGCGTGCAGGCAGTTGTAGGCGCCCTTCACGTTCACCTGGTACACCCGGTCGAGGTCGGCTTCCGAGGTATTTTCCACGTTGCCGACGTGGGCAATGCCGGCGTTGTTGACCAGGATATCCACCCGGCCGATGGCATCGAACACGGCTTTCACCGGCGCCTGCTGGCTCACGTCGGCGGCATGGACCTGGGCCGTGCCGCCGGCCTGGCTGATTTCGTCGGCGGTGGCTTGGCCGGCGTCGGCGCTCAGCTCCAGGATGTGGACGGTGGCGCCCTGCCGGGCAAACAGCAGGCTGATGGCGCGGCCGATGCCCGAGCCACCGCCGGTAATGACGGCCGTCTTGCCGCTTAGGTTGAACATGGGAGGTGGTTTGTTGGGGGTTTGTTGGGGGCTTGTTAGAACGTCATGTCGAGCTTGTCGAGACATCTCGCTCGGGTGCTATTCTTCTCGTTGAACATGAGTTTACTATCTGGCATCAGCACGCGAGATGTCTCGACAAGCTCGACATGACGTTCTGGTTTGGTTGTGTAATAGCCCAGCTTAGTACTTCATATCCGCGCTGTTGGTCACGGCTACGGGTTCCTGGTCGTCGGCTTTGATGTCGAGTTTCTTGATGCTCCAGCCCTTGGCGTGGTCGATTTTGCCGGCCGTGGCACCCGTGATGGTGATGTTCTCCATCGTGAAGTTGTCGAGCACGGAGGTGGGCAGGCCCTCGGCCGAAATGGCTTCCTTGGCGCCGGTGGCGCGCAGGTTGCGGATGGTCACGTTGCGGAAGTGCGGGGTGCCCTGCTCGGGCGTCACCTTGGCCAGCATCTTCTTCCAGTGCTCGGGCAGGGTGGCCTCGGTGTAGCCTGCCGGCAAGGTGGAGTAGCTGTACGAGGGGTTCCAGTTCATCGTCATGATGATGGGCACGCGCACGGACTCCATTTCGATGTCCTCGACCAGGATATCCTCCACCGTGCCCCCGCGGTTGGTGGCCGACTTCAGACGGATGCCGTACTTGGTGCCCTTGGCCTTCAGGCCGCGGGCAATGACGTGGCGGATGCCGCCGGACGTCTCGGAGCCGCAGGTGAAGAGCCCGTCGCCGGCGCCGGCCACGCAGTTCTGGATCAGGATGTACTCGGCGGGGCGGTTGACGCGCAGACCGTCCCAGTCGCGGCCGGCTTTCAGGCAGAAGTTGTCGTCGTTGCAGTCGATGTCGCAGTTCTGCACCAGCACGTAGCTGCTGGAGTCGATGTCGATGCCGTCGGTGCTCGGGCCGTGGCCGCCCACGTTGTTGCGGATGACGAGGCCGTCGGCCGTCACGTTTTTGGAGTAGAGGATGTGCACCGTCCAGAAGCCGGCGCGCTGCAGGGTAATGCCCTTGAGCGTGACGTTCGAGGAGTTGGCCACGATGAGCGTGCGGGGGCGCTTGGCGTCGTAGTCGACAATCCAGCGCAGGCCCTTGGCATCGTACTCCTTGCGCATGGCCCAGTACTTGTCCCAGAACGGTTTGCCCTGCCCGTCGACGGTGCCTTCGCCGGTAATGGCTACGTTGTCCTGGTTGAGAACATTAATCAGCGCGGCGGGCCACACCATCTCGATGCCGGCCACGCGGGAGGGCATGTCGGGGTAATCCTTGAGGTCCTGGCTGCCGAGCAGGGTCACCCCCTTCGGCAGGTTCAGGGTCACGCCCTTTTTCAGGAAAATCGAGCCGGTGAGGTATTCACCGGGCGCGAAGGTGACCACGCCGCCCTTCTTGGCCGCCGCGTCGATGGCCTTCTGGATAGCCATGGTATTGAGCGTTTTGCCATCGGCCACGGCGCCGTACTTGGTCACCTGGAAGACGGCTTTGCCCGCGGGCTGGGTTTTGGCGCCGGTTTGCTTGACCCAGTCGGGGTCGGCAGCCGTCTTGGAAACCGGCGTGGCGGCGGGGGCAAAGCTACCGAGCCAGGCCAGCAGGGGCAGCAGAAGGTTCAGGAAGGAATGCATGGTCGGGAAGGAATTAGGACGGCGCACTGCGGGGGAGTTCTGGCCAGCGCCCCGAGAGCAGCAGGTGACGCTGCTGCTCCTGCTGCGGCTTAGGGCCGCGGGCAGCCAGCCAGAACGATTCCCTCGCCGGCAATTTGGGTGGAGGCCGGGCTGCCACCTTCCCGCACCCTCCTGCTATCGACGATTTACCGTTGCCCACCGGAGGGCAATGGTATGAATTTTCAGGGACGGCTGAAATCTATATCCTCACCCGGGCCCAGACGGGCGTGGTATCAATTTTAGCCCTCCCTGAAAATTCATACCATGCGTACGCCAAAGCAGTTATCCCGTCCTCAAAAGCCGACCGGAAAGCGGTCATGACAACGTCAGCAACGATTGCCCGCGCCGTAGCGCGGGCCTACAGCCGGCGCCATTGGTCGGTGCGAAAGGGCGAAGCGGGCAGGCCAGCGGCGTTGTAGAGGTTGGGGAAGGGCGTGGGCTTCCAAGCGAAGCGCACGGCCACGGGCTGCTTGACGTCGGGGCTCCACACCACCAGCTCCCGGCCTTCGATGCGGGCCTGGGCGGGACGGAAGACGCTGTCGGGGCCGGCAATGGTGAATTCGCGCAGGGGGCCGTTTTGGGCGACCAGGCCACCTTCGGCGTACTGGAAGCGCAGCCGGATCTGGCCGTTTTCCGGCTGCATGCTCGCGTAAATTGGGCCGGAGTACGGACGCTTTTTCTCGCCGTACTCGTGCGCCAAGGCCCACTGCGCGAGGCGGTGGCCGACGACCTGCTTGTTGCGCGGGTGAATGTCGAGGGAGTCGCCCGCGTCGGTGATGACGGCCATGCCGGTGTGCGGCACCGTTTGCATGGTCAGCAGCTGAGCCTCGCGCAGCTCGGGGCGGGCCGAGCGGTGCGGGGCAATCTGCACGAAGTAGAACGGCAGCTCGGGCCGGCCCCACTCCTGCCGCCAGCTGCTGATCAGCGCCGGAAACAGGCGGCGGTACTGGTAGCCACGCTCGGCGTTCGACTCGCCCTGGTACCAGATGACGCCGCGCAGCGTGAACGGCGCCAGCGGGTGAATCATGGCGTTGTAGTTCTTGTAGGGCGACTTGTTGCTCGTAGGTCCGACAGGCTCTTTCGGGGCGGTCAGGCGCAGCTGCGGGTTAGCGGCTTTCTGCTCCTTGTAGAGCTGCTGGGCGGCTTTGTAAGCGGCGTAGTCCTGGGGGTAGGTTTCGAGGCCATGCTGGTACCGCTCCACGATGGGGCGCAGGTCGGGGTCGGCGTCCAGCACTTCGCGGCGCGTCCAGGCTTCGGCGGGGGTGCCGCCCCAGGTGGCGTTAATCAGCCCGATGGGCACTTTGATCTGCTCGTACACCTCCTGGGCGAAGAAATAGGCCACGGCCGAAAACTCGCCCACCGTCGCGGGGCTGCACGGGGTCCACTGGCCGCCGGGCACGTCGCGCTGGGGCGTATCGGCCGTCTGGGTCGTCACCGTGAACATGCGGATCTGCGGGTAGCTGGCCCGGGGCTTCACCTCCGCTTCGTTGACGACGCCCGAGTACGAGCCGCTGCCCGGCCGCCTGCTGATCGGAAACACCATGTTGGACTGCCCGCCGCAAAGCCAGACTTCGCCCAGCAGCACGTCCTGCAGAGTCAGCGTGTTCTGGCCCTGAAACGTGAGCGTGTAGGGCCCGCCGGCCTTGGCGGTGGACACGCGCACCAGCCAGTTGCCCTGGGCGTCGGCCGTCACGCGCACCGGCTTCTTCGCCCAGCCGGCCGTTACGGTGACTTGCTCGCCGGGGTCGGCCCAACCCCAGAGGGCCACGGTGGTTTTCTGCTGGAGCACGAGGTGGTCGGCCAGCAGCCTAGGCAGGGTGATGGTGGCGCGGGCGGTGAGGCTCAGCAGCAGGGCGGCGGGCAGCAGGAAAAGGCGGTGGAGCATGGTAGACGCGGCGCGGATGGCTTAGGTAATCTTGAATACGAAGCTCGACGCGGTCATGAAACGGCCGCCCTGAGAGGCGCAGAACATATATTCCGGCTTCCCGTCGCGTAGCAGCAGCTGCGGGCGTTCCAGGCGGCCGTAGCGCTTGAGGTTTTTGGGCGCGGGCGGCTCCTGCACCCCGTACGCGCGGATAGGCAGGAAGGCCACTTTCGGGTAGCTCCACTGCCGGCCGTCATGCGAGTCGAGGTAGAGGCCGACTTCGTGGCTGTACACGCCCATGTCGCGGGCCAGCAGGTTGAATTTACCGTGCTGATGCCACACGAAGGCGTCCTCGAACTGCTTGTTCTGCTCGTTGTTGCCCAGGCGCGAAAAGTCGATGACCGGGTTGCCGGCAAACTTGACGTAGGGCCCTTCGAGCCGCTCGGCCACGGCCAGGCCGTACTTGCGGTTGCCGCGCACCACGGGGTCCTTGGAGGTCTGGTACTCGTTGGTATTCCACGATTTGTAGTACAACCAGCACTGCCCGTTGGGGTGCTTCACGAAGGCCGGGTTGGTGGTGCAGTGGTCGTCCCAGGCGCCCTCAGGGCCGGGCAGCAGCAGCGGGGCGTCGGGGCGCGTCCAGGGGCCTTCCAGCTTATCCGCCAGGGCCAGGCCGATGCGCTTGGTGTCGGTCTTGCCATTCGATGTGCCCATGAAAAACAGCGCGTACCGGCCGTCGACGTGCTGAATGTGGGGGTTGTGGCAGGTGGTGGCGTCCCAGAAGCCGGGGCCGCGCGGGGCCAGCACAACTTCTTGAAAAGCGAAGGGGCCTTCGGGGCGGTCGGCCACGGCCCGGCAGATTTCGCAGCTGTTGAGCCAGCCGCCCATGCCCTTGCTCTTCGGCCAGCGCGAAAAGAACAGGTGGACGCGCCCGTCGGGCCCGTAGATGGGGCTGTTGCACCACACGAAGTAGTCCTCCATTTCCAGCTGCCGCCCGACCGGTTTCAGGTGCTTGCTGAATTTGGCAAAGCTGCGTTTGGGCAGCAGCAGGGAGGGTTTTTCATCCCGGATGAAGACGGCCCAGGCCCGCGCAAACGGCGCCAGGGCCAGACCGGTGAGGAAGGTGCGGCGGTTCATGGTGGTGGACCTCCCCCCCTAACCCCCTCTCCTTGGGGAGAGGGGGAACTAGCTTTTAGCTTTAGCTAAAAACCACTGGTTTGGAAGTGAAGAAATTAGAGTTTAACAACTAAACTCCCCCCCTTTCCCGCTTGGTGCGCGGCATCTACGGAGAGGGGGCTAGGGGGTGAGGTTTCACTGCACCTTCTCCGCCCGCGTGCTGATGGGCGTCAGCGTCACCGGGCCGAGCAGGCCGGACTCCTTCGGCTCCCACTTGAGGGCCGTGAACAGGCCCTGCTCGTTGCGGTTTTCCTTGAGCTTAGCGGCCAGGTTCACGTTGTAGAAGTGGCGGTATTCGATGCCGCGCTTATCCAGGTCGATGATGCGGTTGGCCATGCCGTTGCTGACGAGCACGGTGAGCGTGTTGGAGGCTTTGAGCTGCTCCTTGGGAATGAACACCTGGTAGGTCGGGCCGATGAGCGTGCCCAGGTCCTGGCCGTTGAGCTGCACCCGGGCGCTCTGGGCCACCCGGCCCAGGTCGAGCAGCCAGCCGTCGGCGGCCGAGCCGGTGGGCGGGGCGAAAGTGGTCGTGTAGGAGGCCGTGCCCGAAAATGCTTTGGCCGCGTCGCTGAAGGTAGTCCAGGAAGTCAGCTCGCGGGTTTCGGCTTTGGCCGGCAGTGTGGGGCCGCCCGTCACGAAGCTCACGCTCCAGGGCCCCGCCAGCGGCTGCGCGGCGCCGGCGGGCTTGAGGTAGGCATAGCTCGGGGCACTGACCGGCGCTTCGTTGGTTTCCAGAATGCACGACTCGCCCGGGGCCAGCTGCAGGTACACTTCGGGCGTGCCCTGAGTGGAAGTGCGCAGGCCGGCCATGCCCAGCTTTTCGGTGAGCGGGTTGTAGAGGGCCACGGCTTTGGCGGCCGTGTGCAAGGGCACCCAGCCGTCCACGGCCTTGCCGCTCCAGTTGGTCACGAAGTAGTAGTGCCCCTTGGCGTGGCGGCGGCGGATAAACTCCAACCCGCTATCCACCATTGTTTCGCGGCGCACCCCGGCGGCGGCCAGCAACGGCTCCACCTCCGCCCCGACGAGCACCATGCCCTTGCCTACCACGGCCTTCTGCACGCCGTTAGTGGCCGGGCCGGGCTTGATCTGCCCGAGCAGCTTGCGGAAGGCGGCCCGGCGCGCGTCGAGGTTGCCCAGGCCATTGACATCAACTGGCAGCGCGCCCTGAAATACCACCGTGGCCCCGCCCTGGGCCAGCTTCACCAGCTGCTCCAGCGTGGGCAGGGGCATGATGCGGGCCGCCGGCACCACGATGGTGCGGTAGCTCGTGCCGCCGGTTTGCAAAGTGGCGCCGCTGCCTTTCAGCTGCTGCACCTGCCGGTCCGATATGAAGTCGAAGCCGTAGCCGCGCTTGAGCAATTCCTCGCCGGTCTGGCCCACGGGCATGCCCTTGAAGCCGTGCTCGATGCCGTCGTAGTGCTGCAGCAGGAGCTTGGCGCGGTCCACGTCGGCGGGGGCGGGCTGCTTGCCCCGCTGGGCGAAGGAGTCGTAGGTGGGCAGGTAGAGCAGCACGTCGTTGGCGGGCTGCCCGGCCTGCAAAAAAGACTGGCAGTGGGCGGCGTAGCGGTTGAGCTGCCCGAAGTCGGGCCAGAACGAGTTGTTCGGGTTGAAGTGCACCGCGGCGTAGAACAGCCAGCCCGGCCAGGCGGCGGCCTGCGGCGAGTAGTTGGTACCGTGGTAGAAGATGTGGTTCACGCCGCCGAGCAACATGCGGTCCACGGCCTTTTTCACGTCGCTCAGGGAAGAGAGGAAATGGTCGTTTTCCCAGGTGGCGGTTTCGGCCGAGGTCAGCGGTTTGCCCGTCACGTGGGCGGCTGAGGAGGCAAACTTGATGCGCAACAGGTCCTCCCCTTCCGTCTCGGGAATGTCCGTCACGGCGTAGAGGTCCAGGATGTTGGCCGGGGAGCCGTGGGCCTGGTTGCGGATGAGCGCGTCGTGGGTGCGGGCCCAGTCGCGCCAGGTGCGGGTGTAGTTTTCCAGCAGCAGCTCCGATACGGTTTCGCGGTAGTCGCTGAGCACGCGGCGGTTCTGCTCGTCGTCCGCGGCCTTGCCCAGCAGGGCGGGCAGGTGCTGGCGCAAATCGTAGCCGCGGCGCCGCTGAAACTCGGTGAGCAGCTGCGGGGTCCAGTTGGCCTCGCCCTGGGCGTCATCGACCTCGTAGGAGTCGTTGAAAAAGGCGCGCACGGCCTTCAGGTCGCGGCCCTTGAAGGCCTCGTCGAAGTGGCGCAGGTAGTTGTCGGTGGCGGTTTTGGAAAGGTGGTCGATAACGTCGCCCTCCCCGCCCGGGCCGGCGCGCTCCACCTGCTTGCCGTGCCAGCCCTGAAACAGGGCGTAGAGCGTCCAGTTGGCCCCGGCCGGCGCGGTCCAGCTCAGCTTGCCGTCGGCGCCCACCTTGCCGGTGAGGTCCACGGCCTGGCCCTTATCGGAATAAGCCATCAGCGTCTGCAGCGGCAAGGGCTTTTCGAAGCGCACCTGGTCGAAGGCGTGCAGCTGCAGATCGGGGTTTCGGGCCACCGGCTGGGCCATGGTTTTCACGTCCAGGGGCTGGCCCACGGCCCGCATGATGGGTTTCTGCAGGTAACTCACGGCCTCACTCAGCTGCCCGCCACCTTGCACCTCGTAGGTGCGGTAGGTCACGTACTTGCAGGCGTCTTCGGGCGTCACCCAAGGCCCGCCGAAGGGCCAGCCGGAGGCCTGCGCCACGTCGATGCCCAGGCCCAGGCGGTTGGCCTCGGTGAGCGTGTAGGTGAGCATGTCGACCCACTTGGGCGAGAGAAAGTCGATAAACTGGTTTTCGGCGCCCTTCACCCCGTAGATGGTGGTAATTTCCAGCCCGCCCAGCCCGGCCTGCTGGTACTGCGTCATCAGGCGCGTGAGGTCCTGCTGGTTCACGGCGCTGCCCTCCCACCACCAGCGCGTCCAGGGCTTGGTTTGCTGGGTAATGGCGGGCCACTTCGGCGCCTGGGCCCGGGCGGGCGTTTGGGCCAGCGCGGCGGCAAACAGCAGGGAAAGGGCAAGGGTCTTTTTCATGGGGGAAGGCGGGTTCGAGTATTAGGGCGCCAGCGTTGCGTCTAGCTTTCTGCCTGAGTGGAAGCGGCGTCAAGGCAGTTGGATTCAGGACCAGAATCGTACTCCTACTCCTGGCCGTCATGCTGAGCTTGTCGAAGCATCTCTACCGCTTCGTTAAATAGTATCTGACGAAGCGGTAGAGATGCTTCGCGGGGCTCAGCATAACGTGCTAATTCTGGCTGTTCAACGTCGGCACGCGAGATGTCTCGACAAGCTCGACATGACGTTCTATTTAATCGGCTCAACCAGCCGCTCCAACGTCAGCTCTTGGCCGCCGCGGGCGGGTTGTCGACGAGCTTATACAGCTCGGTGCCCGCCAGCAGGAAGCAGCCCAGGCCGTAGTCCTCGAAGTCGGGCCGGGAGTCGTAGGTGACGGGCTGCCCATCCTTGGGCTCTTTGCCGGTGCCCTGCACGTAGCCCAGGAAGCCGTCCTTGTGCACGCACTCGGTGGTCATGGCCGTCCAGGCTTTGGTGATGATGGGCAGGTACTGCTTGGCGTCGAGCAGGCCCTGGTTGATGCCCCAGGCCATGCCATAGACGAACAGGGCGGTGCCGGTCAGCTCCTTGCCGCCGAAGTGCGTCGGGTCGTGCAGGCTCACGTTCCAGTAGCCGTCCGGGCGCTGCAGCCGGGGCAGGGCTTGCACCATGCGCAAATACATCTGCTGGTACTCCTCGCGGTGCGGGGCGCCGGCGGGCAGGATACTGAGCGTGCGCACCATGGCCGCCACCACCCAGCCGTTGCCGCGGGCCCAGTAGCAGTCCTCGCCGTTAGGCTCCCGGTAGGGCGGCACGAAGTCCTTGTCGCGCCACCAGAGGTTGTCCTCGGGGTTGAAGAGGCCGTTGCCGCCGTGCCTGGTTTTGGCGTAGTCGTAGAGCTGAAACAGCTTCTCGAAGTACCGCTCCTCCTGGTAGAGCACACCCAGGCGGGCAAACACCGGCATGGCCATCTGCAGCGCGTCAATCCACCACCAGTCGTCCACCTGCTCGGTTTGCAGCATGCGGTCGATGCTGGCCTTGATGTCGCGCACGCGCTCGGGCTGCGGGTCGATGGCGTGCAGGGCGAGGTAGGTCTGCCCGCAGCACTGGTTGTCGGCGTTACGGGTTTCCACGCCGCGGTTCAGGCCCCACTGGTGCTTCTGGCCCCAGTCCACGGCGTAGTCGTAGTAGCGCTTCTGCTTATCCACGCCGTACAGGGCCATCAGCCCCTCGTAGTACACGGCGCGGGTCCAGATGTTGCTGGGCCGGGCTTTGTTGGTCACGATTTCCTTACCCGTATCCGGCCACTTCTGCATGAAGTAGCTATTGGTCAAAGTCAGCACTTTCAGGATGTCCTTTTTCCGGGGCAGCTTGGCCGCTTGCGGGGCCGCGGCGGCCCAGTCGGGCAGCAGCAGGCCGGCGCCGAGCAGGCCCAGCGTCTGGGCAAAGGTGCGGCGGGGTATCGGGGCGGAGAAGGAATGCATGGTGGTCGGAGGCTGTAGAGACGCACACTTGCGTCTCAATCGTTGGTGAGGTTGTTAAAACCGGCGCGGCGAAGGACGCTCGTAAAGCCGTTATTCGTGCTGACGCCGACGTTCTGACGCCGAGACGCAATGATGCGTCTCTACGAGGCGGTTTTGGCTATTTCGACGGCGTAGACCTGGCTCTGGCCCTCGAAGTTGGCCCGGAAGATCAGCCATTTGCCGTCGGGCGAGTAGTGCACGTTGGGCTCCAGGTGGTAGTTGTGCTTGGCCAAGTTCACCAGCTTTTCGGCCTTGAATTTGTCCCCATCGGGCCGGAACAGGTAAATCCACTGCCCGTTGGGCGAGTGCGCCACCGAGGTCGGGTAGCCCCCGTCGCCGGCGAAGGTTTTCTGGTCGGGGGCGGTGGTGTAGTGCACCGACCACTCGTCGCGGGTCAGCTCGTACTTCCGCTCCTTGCCCGATTTCAGGTCGGTGCCGGTGACGAAGAACGTGGCCCCGCGCGGCAGTTGGTGGTCAAACCAGATGGTCTTGCCGTCGGCCCCGAACCACTCATGGCCGGCAATTTCGCGCTCCATGGTGCGCTTGTGCACCAGCTTCACCTCCTTGGTCTTGGTATCGATGGTCCAGATGCGGTCCACCAGTTCCCAGGGCCCCTCGTGGCAGAACATAAGCAGGCGCGGGTCCGTCGGCGAAAACTGCACGTGGTTCAGCCAGGCCGTGTCAGTGAAGAGCTTGGTGAGCTGCCCGCCCTCAGCACTGACGGTGAAGAGCGTGCGCGGCAGCTTGGCCTCGTAGATGCGGCGGAAATAGTCCTTTTTCTCCGGGTACTGCCGCGAAATTTCCTTTTCCGCGTCGCTGCTCCAGGCCCCGCCCAGCTGCGTTTCGTCGGCGTTCAGGGTGGTGATGTTGGCCCGAAAATCGGCCGGAAACACGAACACCAGCCTAGTCTTGCGCGAGTCCACGTGGGTGGCGTACACCGAGTCGCCGGTCTGGTAAAACACCTCTCGCCGCTTCGGGGCCACGATTTCGCCCCCGACTTTGCGGAAGTAGCGTGTAAGCGGCTGCACCTGCCGGGTTTTCAGGTTCAGCATGCGCAGCTGCTTGCCCCGCTCGTCGGCGTGGTAAAACACCATCCAGTCGCCGTCCTTGCCCCCCGAAACGAAGGGCCGGTTGTGGAAGTAGAAGCTCTCGTTTGAGCCGTCGAGCGGGCTGAGGCGCACCACGCGGTGCCCCGTGTCCTGGTCGACCCATTCGGCGGCGGGCATGGGCGTCTGGCTGCCGGTGGCCAGGCGCTGCTGGGCCCGGGCGGGGGCGCCGGCCAGCAGCATTCCGCCGAGGACGGCCAGGGTGCCAAGGCGGCGAGGATTCAGGGCTGCAAACATGGATTCGGGCGGGTGTTGGGGTGGCAGTAAAGGAGCAGGATCAGTTGGCGGCGGGCTCGGGCGGCAGGTAGCGGGCCAGGTCGCGCAGGGCCACCACGCGGTAGTGGTGGTCCTTCAGGTAGCGCAGGTATTCCTCGAACAGGGCTGGTGGGGTCGTCACCCAGTCGTGGGCCGTGTCGGGCACGCCGTGCAGGGTCAGCACCACCACCTGGCCGCCCCGGGCCTGCGGCAGGGCCGCCAGGATGTCGGCCCGGTTGTCGGCGCCGGTGCTGAAGCTTGGGATGAGGCGCCGGTCGTCGCGGGCGGGGTCGTAGGCGCGCACGCGGCCTTGTTTGGCGCCGCCGGCGCGGGCCAGGGTGTAGCCGCGGGCCCGCAGCACCGCCAGGGCGGTGGGGTGCGTGTCGTAGCCGGGGTAAGCGAAGGAAGTAGGCCGCCGAATGCCGTAGCGGCGGCAGCGGCCCTCGATGGAGTCCAGCTCGGCGCCCAGCTCGGCCGCGGTCATTTTGTTGACGTGCCGGTGCGTGAGGGTGTGGCTGCCGATTTCAAAGCCCATTTTATCGAGCTGCCGAATCTGCGCCCAGCTCATGTACCGGGTTTTGTCGGCGAAGGGCGGGTCGCGAAACTCGCACACGAAGAAGGTGGCCCCGAAACCGTACTTGCGCAGCAGCGGGGCCACGTAGGTGGCGTGGCTGAGCACCGAGTCGTCGAAGGTGAGGACCACCAGCCGCTCGGGCACCCGCGGCGGGCCCTGGGCGGTGCCGGCCGTCAGCAGGCCGGCTGCCAGCCCCAGCGCGGCGGTGCGCAGACAAACCCGGACGGAAGCAGCGAAGCCCATACGCAACGGAAGGTAAACCTGCCCCAATAGAGCAAACTGCTGCGGCGAAACCCTCCTGTACTCTGCGGTGTGCCCACCGCAGAAGTGGGCGGTTACTAACCGGGCCAGCAATAGCAGGCTTAGCGCCGCCCAGCTGTGTCTGTGGATGGGAGAAGCCGCACGTCATGCTTGATCTGGCGTCCGCCTATTGTCAGCTTACCCGGCCAGCAGGCCATTGCCGCCCTGCGGGCTCAGCGGCTCAGCCGGCGCAGGGCCAGCAGGCACAGCGCCACCGAGCCCGCCACCCGCACCCGGCCGCCGAGCACCCACTGCTCCAGCTCGGCCAGCGGCACGGTCAGCACTTCGATGTTTTCCGTCGCGTCGAGGTGCTGGGCGGCCACGCGGCGGGCGTTGCGGGCAATGAAGAAGTGCAGCAGGTTGGTGTCCTTGGTGGGGTTGTCCGACACGTCGAGCACGTGCTCCAGCGCGTCGGCGGCGTAGCCGGTTTCTTCCAGCAGCTCGCGCCGGGCGGCGGCCACCGGGTCGGTTTCGCCGGGGTCGATGACGCCGCCGGGCAGCTCCACGAACACGTCGGCCGCGCCGTGCTTGTACTGGCGCACCATCACCACCTGCTCGTCGGCCGTAAGGCAGAAAATCAGTACCGCGTCGGGCCGCTCGCTCACAAAGTAGTCGTCCAGCTCCTCGCCCGAGGGCAGGCGCACCCGGTCGCGGCGCAGGCGGTACCAGCGGTGCTCGAATACCAGCTCGGAGCCAATTACTTGCCAGGGTTTGATGACAGCAGCCATAACAGCGAAACGGGCCTGATGAGCCGGCAAGTTACGCGCCGCCGGCGCGGGGCCGGATGCCGGCCCACCCGGCATTGGCGCAGATTGCCCGATATTGCGACCTGTTAGGGCCGCTCCGCGCGGTCTGCCCCCTTTCTGCCGGCGTTTCGCGCGCCGCTTTCTGCCCCGTGCCCGCCCGCTCCGCTCCCACCCCGCCGCCTTCCGCCGACGCCACCGCCGCCAACCGGCAGCAGCTGCGCCAGCTGTTTCCCGAAGCCTTCCGCGCGGGCCGGCTCGACGTGGACGTGCTGCGCCAGCTGCTGGGCGAAGCCCCCGCCGACGAGGAGCAGGAGCACTACGGCCTGAGCTGGCACGGCAAGCGCGCCGCCCGCCAGCAGGCCCTGCAGCCGCCCGCTGCCGCCCTGCACCCCGCCCCCGCCGATAGCCTCAGCTGGGACAGCACCCGGAACCTGGTGGTGGAGGGCGACAACCTCGACGTGCTCAAGCTCTTGCGCCAGCAGTACGAAGGCCAGGTCAAGCTGATTTACATCGACCCGCCCTACAATACCGGCAAGGATTTCGTCTACCGCGACAATTACCAGCGCAGCCGCCGCCGCCACCGCCAGCTCACCGGCCAGCCCGATACCGGCCCCGCCGTGCCCGCCGACGCGGCCGAAACCGCCGGCCGCCTGCACACCGACTGGCTGAACCTGATGTACCCGCGCCTGCACGCCGCCCGCCACCTGCTGCGCGACGACGGGGTGCTGTTCCTCTCCATCGACGACAACGAGCTGGAAAACGCCCTGCAGCTGCTCAACGAGCTGTACGGGGAGGAAAACCGCCTGGCCATCATCTGCCACAAGGCCCGCGCCTCGGTGTCGAACGACAAGATTATTTCGGCCAGCCACAACTTCATCCTGCTCTACGCCAAGGACCGCGCGCGCATCCACGCCCAGCGCGCCGCCTTCGGCCTGCCGCCCGATCTGGCGGGCTTCACCCACTACGACGTGCGCGGGGCCTACAAACTGGCGCCCGTCGATGGGCCAGGCGGGGCGGCCAAGGGCAATCCGCACTACACCTTTCTGGGCGTGACGGGCTACTTCCGCTTCGCCCCGGAGCGCATGCAGGCCATGTACGAGCAGGGCCTCATCATCAAGGCCGGCAACGGCCTGCAGCAGAAGCACTACCGCCACGACGCCGAGCGGGTGCGCAAAACCGACACCACCTGGTGGGACGATAAGTACTACACCGCCACGGCCACCGCCCGCCTCAAGGCCCTGATGGGCGCCGACGTGTTCGACGCGCCCAAGCCGGTGGAGCTGGTGGAGCGCATGCTGCAGCTCTGGGCCCGCGACCCGACCGATTTGGTGCTCGACTTCTTCGCCGGCTCGGGCACCACCGGCCACGCCGTGATGAGCCAGAACGCCCAAGACGGCGGCACCCGCCGCTTTATCCTGGTGCAGCTGCCCGAGCCGCTGGACCCGGCCAACAAGGACCAGTGCGACGCGGCGGCCTACTGCGAGCAGCTGGGCCGCCCCCGCACCATTGCCGAGCTGACCAAGGAGCGCCTGCGCCGCGCCGCCGCCCAGCTGCGCGCCGCCCACCCCGACACCCCGGCCGACCTGGGCTTCCGCGTGTACCGCCTGGCGGAGGGGCCCGCCGCCGCCCCGAAACCGCGCCAACGGCCGGCGCCGGTCAAGAAAACGACTGCCCCGCCGGCCACGGCCACGCTGCCCGAGCTGCTGGAGCACCTGGGCCTGCCGCTGAGCACCGCCGTGGAGCAGCGCGAGGTGGCTGGCTACGCCCTTTTCGCCCTCAACGGCGGGGCGCAGCTGGCCTGCCTGGCGCCGCGCCTGGCCCCGGCCGAGCTGGAAACGCTGGTCGGGCACCTGGCGGCCTGGCACGAGGAGCTGGCGCCCGGCCCTGGCACCCAGCTGCTGGTGCGCGCCGCCGCCTGCCGCTCGGCCGAAGCCCGGCGGCGCCTGGCTACCTGCCTGGAGCAGGCCGGTTTCGGGGCGCAGCAGCTGCGCTGGTTGTAGCGGGCTGGCCCGGGCGTGGCTGGTTCTCGGCGGTCCGATTCTACAATCTTGGCCCGCTTTGTCGCCATGCTTATAAGGCGGCCATGCTAAGATGCTACAGAGGGTCGAAAAAATGGTACACGGTGCCGGCCCGCGCCGTGCCGACCTTTAGCCCCGATCAAATCAGTCTTTCCCGCCCATGAAAACGCCCGTTGCTTTCCTTGCTTGTTTAGGCCTGACGTTGGCCGCCGCGCCGGTTGCCCTGGCGCAGTATCCTTCCATTCCGCCCGACATTCAGAAGGCCAGCGACGAGATGATGAAGGAAGCCCGTCGCCAGTCGGATATTGCCTGGAACAAGGCCTACCCCATCATTCAGAAGGAGCAGCGCGAGGGCAAGCCCTACATTCCGTGGGCGGCCCGCCCGATTGATCTGCCGCAGGCCGCCATTCCGGCCTTCCCGGGTGCTGAAGGCGGCGGAGCGTACTCGTTTGGTGGGCGCGGCGGCAAGGTCATTGTGGTGACCAGCCTGGAGGACAGCGGCCCTGGTACGCTGCGCGAGGCCTGCGAGCAGGGCGGGGCGCGCACGGTGGTATTCAACGTGGCCGGCATCATCCGGCTGAAGTCGCCGCTGATGATTCGGGCGCCCTACATCACCATTGCGGGCCAGTCGGCGCCCGGCGACGGGGTGTGCGTGGCCGGCGAGTCGGTGTGGATCAACACCCACGACGTGATTATCCGCTACATGCGCTTCCGCCGCGGCGAGACGAACGTGGGCCGCCGCGACGACGCCATCGGCGGCAACCCCATCGGCAACATCATGATTGACCACGTGTCAGCTTCGTGGGGGCTCGATGAGAACATGTCGATGTACCGCCACATGTACAACGACAGCACCGGCATTCCGGAGCAGAAGCTGGGCACGGTGAACATCACCATCCAGAACTCGATTTTCTCGGAGTCGCTGGATACCTGGAACCACGCCTTCGGCAGCACGCTGGGCGGGGAGAACTGCACCTTCATGCGCAACCTCTGGGCCGACAACGCGGGCCGCAACCCGTCGATTGGCTGGAACGGGGTGTTCAACTTCGCCAACAACGTGATGTTCAACTGGGTGCACCGCTCCACTGATGGCGGCGACTACCGGGCCCTGTACAACATCATCAACAACTACTACAAGCCCGGCCCCTCCACGCCCCAAGGCACCAACATCAGCCACCGCATCCTGAAGCCCGAATCGGGCCGCAGCAAGCTGAAGTACCAGGTGTACGGCCGCGCCTACGTGGCCGGCAACATCGTGGAGGGCAACGACAAGGTAACCAAGGACAACTGGGACGGCGGCGTGCAGGTGGAGGAGCTGCCCAACGCCGGTAAGTACATGGCTGATATGAAGGTAAACTCGCCGTTGCCCATGCCGCAAATCACCATCATGCCGGCCCAGAAAGCCTACGACTACGTGCTGGAAAACGCCGGCGCCACCCTGCCCAAGCGCGACGCCGTCGACGCCCGCGTGGTGGAGCAGGTGCGCACCGGCAAAATCAACGCGCTGCCGAACGTGAAGCTGCCCGAAACCCAGTTCAAGCACCGCCGCCTGCCCATCGACTCCTACAAGCAGGGCATTATCACCGACATCAGCCAGGTGGGCGGCTACCCCACCTACGCCGGCACGCCCTACCAGGACTCCGACAAGGACGGCATGCCCGACCAGTACGAGAAGAAAAACAAGCTCAACCCCAACGACGCCTCCGACGCCAGCCAGGTGCGCGGCAAGGACGGCTACACCAACATCGAGGAGTACCTCAACAGCCTGGTGTCCGTGAAAAACGTGAAGCCTTCGTAAGGCTGATACTGTTTCCGATGAACGTCATGTCGAGCTTGTCGAGTCATCTCGCGTGCTGACATCTGAGAGTAACCGTCATGCTGAGCGCAGTCGAAGCATCTCTACCGCTTCGTTGAACCAATGCAGGCGAAGCGGTAGAGATGCTTCGACAAGCTCAGCATGACGTTCTTTTTGCCTGACGTTCTTTTTCTCGCCGACCTTTCCTTCTGACCACGTTTTTCCTCCGCTCACCATACATGCGCCTCCGCCCACCCGCCCTGCTCCTGCCCTTCCTGGCCCTGACGGCCCCCGCCGCCCAGGCACGGGTGGTGCTGCCGCGGGTACTGGGTCACGGCATGGTGCTGCAGCGCGAAAAGCCGGTGCCCATCTGGGGCACGGCCGCGCCGGGCGAGGCGGTGACGGTGCAATTCGGCCAGCAGCAGCTGCGTACTACCGCAGCCGCCGACGGGAGCTGGCGGGTGAACTTGGCGCCGCTAAAAGCCAGTGCCGCCGGCGCAGAGCTGACCGTCAGCGGCACGAACGTCATCCGTTTAAAGGACGTGCTGGTGGGGGAAGTCTGGCTGTGCTCGGGGCAGTCGAACATGGAGTACACCATGCGCAAGAACAGCAAGGTGACCGTGCCGCCCCAGCCCGAGCCCAACCCGCTGACCGAGCTGGAGCGCGCCCACAACCCGCAGATTCGCATCTTCCTGGTGAACCGCAAGGAGCTGACGAAGCCCGACTCGCTGCACCGGGGCTGGAGCATCGCGCAGGATTCGGCGCTGCGCGCCTTCTCGGCGCCGGCGTACTTTTTCGCCCAGGAGCTGCAAACCAAGCTCGGCGTGCCGGTGGGCGTCATCAGCTCGGCCGTGCCCGGCAGCCGCATCGAGCCCTGGATCAGCGAAGCCGCCTTCCGGGCCGACTCGTACTACGCCCAGCCCGTGGGCGGCGACCCGGGCAAGTTCTACGAGCCGATGATCCGCCCGCTGGCCCCGTTTGCCTTGCGCGGCTTCTGCTGGTACCAGGGCGAGTCGAACTGCTTTCTGGCCGAAACCAGCTCGTACACCCACAAAATGCGCACGCTCATCGAGAGCTGGCGCGGGGCCTGGCAGGACGAGAATTTGCCGTTTTACTACGTGCAGCTGGCCCCGTTCAAGTACTCCGAGTCGAAGGAGCCCAAACAGCCGCTGACGCCCGAGACGCTGCCGCTGTTTTGGGAGGCGCAGGAGGCCGTGCTGGCGCAGGTGCCGCGCACCGGCCTCATCGTCACCACCGACCTGGTGACCAAGCTCGACGACATTCACCCGCCCTACAAGTGGCAGATCGGCCGGCGCCTGGCCTACCTGGCCCTGCACGACACCTACGGCCGCCGCGAAGTAGCCGCCCGCGGGCCGGTGTTTCGCAGCCTGAAAACCAAGGGCCAGACGGCCGAAATCAGCTTTCAGCCGCTGCAAGGGCGCCTCGTGAGCCAGGACGACCGGCCGCTGACCGGTTTCACGGTGGCCGGCGCCGACGGGCAGTTTGTGCCCGCCCAGGCCCGCATCAAGGGCAAGCGGGTGCTGGTGTCGGCGCCCGGCGTGGCGAGGCCGGTGGCGGTGCGCTTCGCCTGGCACGAAGCATCGCAACCCAACCTGTTTTCCAGCGCCGGACTGCCCGCCCGCCCCTTCCGCACCGACAAGCCCGCCGCCGCGCTCAGCCACGCGGCGCGGTAGCGGGCTGGTATCGTCCGGGCCGCCCGCGTTGTAGCGCGAACTTTCAGTTCGCGTAGCCTGCCCGGTTGTCATCAAACGATTCCCCCGCGAGTCGGCCAACGCGACGCGAACTGAAAGTTCGCGCTACGCGACGCGGCCGGCCGCCACATTCCCGCTCATTTCCCACATTCCGCACATCCGATAGTCATGCTTTCCCGCCGCGACTTTCTCTCCACCGCGCTGCTTGCCACCGGCTCTTTGCTGCTGCCCCGTCCGCTGGCGGCCTTCGGCAAGCCCAAAAAGCTCACCTACAAGATTGCCGTGGTGGACCTGATGATTCTGAAGCGGCAGAAGCTGGGCGCCCTGCAGCTCACCAAGGACATCGGGGCCGACGGCGTGGAGGTGGACATGGGCGGGCTCGGCAACCGTGACACCTTCGACAGCCAGCTGTCCAATCCCGAAATCCGCCAGCAGTTTCTCGATAAGGCCAAGGAGCTGAACCTGGAAATCTGCTCCCTGGCCATGACGGGCTTCTACGCCCAGTCCTTCGCCACGCGCCCCACCTATGAGCGCATGGTGCAGGACTGCATCGACACGATGAAGCTGATGAATGTGCGGGTGGGCTTTCTGCCCCTGGGCAACCAGGGCGACCTGGTGAAGAACCCCGAACTGCGCCCCGCCCTTGTGGAGCGGCTGAAGGTGGTGGGCCGGATGGCCGAAAAAGCCGGCGTGGTCATCGGCATCGAAACGGCGCTGGACGCGGCCGGCGAGGTGCGGCTGCTCCGGGACATCGGCTCGAAGCACATTCAGATTTACTTCAACTTCTCCAACGCGCTCAAGAACGGCCGCGACCTGCACCAGGAGCTGCGCACCCTGGGCCGCAAGCGCATCTGCCAGATTCACTGCACCGACGACGACGGCGTGTGGCTGCAGAACAATACCCGCCTCGACATGAAGCGCGTGAAGCAGACCCTGGCCGATATGGGCTGGCAGGGCTGGCTGGTGATTGAACGCTCGCGCGACGCCAACGACCCGCGCAACGTGAAGAAGAACTTCGGCGCCAACACGGCTTACATGAAGTCCATCTTTCAGGCTATATAATCAGCGCCACTTAACCGGTAGCGTCCCGGAACCATTACTCTAGCATCTTGGCTTTGGCATAACCGGTGAGTAAGTGCTTACCGGGTTCCAACTATCCGCCAATGCCAGCCCCCTACGCTACTGCTACCCGACTGTGCCTTACGCACCGAATTCCGACTACAAAATCCTGCTATTCAAGCAGTAAATACTCTCCTTCGGGCAGATAACCGGCGGTTTGCGACGGGGTGATGCTAACCTTGCAGACCCGCCGGTTTGAGCCGGCGCGGATGGCTTTTTTGACGGATGTTGGCCGCAAAACGGCAGCGCGTGCAGAGGCATGACAACATTGTACAATAAGTTGGTTAAAAGCTGTATTCCGACGGCCCAAACGGCTAGTAATTTGGTCCCACTACAGTAGTCACCCACTGCCTATGAATTCCTTGTTCAGAAGTTTGCTGCTTGCCGCCCTGCTGACCACCGGCTCCGCGGCCCTGGCGCAGGCCCCCGTTTCGCAGCCGACCGAGTCGAAGGACGCCGCCTACACCCGCACCATCACCGAGCGCGCCGACAAAATCGTGGCCAAGCTGGAGGGGCTGAAGCCCGCCAAGACCACCAAGGTGCGCGACATCATCGTGGGCCAGTACCGGGCGCTGAACGAGATTCACGAGGGCCGCAAAACCAAGCTGGCCGCCCTGAAAGCCCAGAACCCGGACGAGGCCACCAAAAAGGCCGCCACCGAGAAAATCGAGGCTGAAACCACGGCGGCGCTCGACAAGTTGCACCCCAAGTTCCTCGCCCAGCTCGGCCGCCAGCTCTCCGCCGCCCAGGTGGATCAGGTGAAGGACGGGCTGACCTACGGGGTGCTGCCCATCACGGTGCGGGCCTACAACGACATGCTACCCACGCTGACGGAGGCCCAGAAAGCCCAGATCCTGGCCTGGCTGACCGAGGCCCGCGAAAAGGCCATGGACGCCGGTACCTCCGAGCAGAAACACGCCTGGTTTGGCAAGTACAAAGGAAAAATCAACAATTACCTATCCGCCGCCGGCATCGACATGAAGCAGGCCGGTAAGGACTGGGATGCCCGGCGCCAGCGCGCCGCCGCCGACGCCCAGGGCCAGTAAGCGCCTCACCTCCCCCCGACACGCCCACTGCTTTCCCACACACCAACCTTATATGAAAAACCTTTACCCCAAGCTTCAGGCGCCTGGTAGCGCCCCGCGCCTGGCCGGCGCCCTGCTGAGCGGGCTGCTGGTTGGGGCTACGGCCGCCACCGCCGGCACGCCCACGACTCCACCCGCCGCGACGACCGATGCGCAGATCAACGTGAACATCACCGGCACGGTGCGCGACGCCAAGGGCGGCGTGGTGCCCGGCGCGAGCGTGGTGCTGAAAGGAACCACCACCGGTACGTCGACCGACGCGCAGGGCGTGTTCCGCATCAACGTGCCGACCGGCAACGAGACGCTGGTTATCAGCTCGGTGGGCTTTCAGAAGCAGGAAGTGGCGCTGAACGGGCGCACCACCCTCGACGTGACGCTGGCGGAGGAAACCTCCAAGCTGAATGAGGTAGTGGTCGTAGGTTACGGCACCCAGTCGCGCGTGAGCCTGACCGGCGCGGTAGCCACCGTCGACATGAAGGCCATCGAGGAGCTGCCGGTGGGCAGCCTCTCCACGGCCATTGCCGGCCAGAACCCCGGCGTGGGCGTGAGCGGCGGCACGGCCCGCCCGGGCGAAAAAGGCGCCATCACGGTGCGCCGGCCGCTGGTGCTGTCCAAGGACGGCGGCACGGAGCGGCCCCTGTTCGTCATCGACAACGTGGTGCGCACGGAGGAAGACTTCAACCTGCTCGACCAGTCGGAGGTAGAAGCCATTTCGATCTTGAAAGACGCCGCGGCGGCCATCTACGGGGCCCGCTCCAACCAGGGCGTGGTGGTGGTGGCCACCAAGCGCGGCAAAGCCGGCCCGCCGAAGTTCACCTACAGCGGCTCGGTGGGGGTATCCGACGCCGTGCGCCTGCCCACGATGATGAGCGGGCTGGAGCACGCCACCTACCTGAACGACTACAACTTCTACCGGAACCGCCCCGCCACCGACGCGTCCATCTACACGCCGGACGAGCTGGAGTATTTCGCCAACAACAACAACAACTGGCTGGAGCAGGCCTGGAAGCCCTCGACCACCACGCGCAACGCGCTGAACGTGAGCGGGGGCGGCGAGCGGGCCACGTACTTCGCCAGCGTGACGTACAACCGCCAGAACGGCAACTTCGACAACGTAAAATCGGACAAGTGGACCTTCCGGGCCAGCACCGACGTGAACGTGGCCAAGGGCCTGAAGGCCGGCCTGGCGTTGAGCGGCGACCTGTTTAAGCGCAAGACGTACTGGTTTAAGCAGGGCCAGGAAAGCGCCGACAACGACGCCCGCTCGCTGCTGCTGACGCCGGCGTTCCAGGCCTTCTACGTGAACGGCGTGCCCAACTACACCACGCCCGGGACGACCAACGTGAACACGCTGGATGCCACGAACTTCTTCGAGGTGCAGAAGTCGAACAACTACACCTCCCAGCGCAACACCGGCCTGAACCTGACGGCCAACGTCGACTACGAGCTGCCGTTCGTGAAGGGCCTGCGGGCGCGGGTGCTGTATGCGCGCACCCTCGACAACAACTTCGGCAAGAACTTCGGCACCAGCTACGTCGTCAACGAGTACAAGGGGCTGGGGGAACACCGCCACATTCCGGGCGGCGAATTTGTGCAGCAGCGCACCATTCCCAACGGCAACCAGATCTTCATCGTCCCGACCTACACGGACACCTACCAGCTCAACGGCTACCTGAACTACGACCAGCAGTTTGGCCGGCACCAGATTTCGGCCCTGGCCTTCTTCGAGCAGCAGGAGCTGCAGTACGACGAGGTCCGGTCTTCGAAGTCGACGGTGGTACCGGGCGGGCTCGACAACATGAACTTCACTATCGGCGAGGTGAACCTGACGGAAACCGCCCGCGAATCGGGGATTCTGTCGTACGCCGGCCGCATCAACTACAGCTTCGCCAACAAGTACTTCGCCGAGCTGGCCCTGCGCTACGACGGGTCCACCAACTTCGCCCCGGAATACCGCTGGGGACTGTTTCCCTCGCTGTCGGCGGGCTGGGTGATTTCCGAGGAAAACTTCTTCTTCCAGAGCAACGCCATCAACTTCCTGAAGGTGCGGGGCTCGGTGGGTTTGCTCGGCGGCGACGCCACCAAAGCCTACAACTGGCAGGAGAACTACAAGTTTGAGGTAGGCAAAGGCGCCGTGTTCGGGGGCAACACCGACCGCACCATCACCATCGCGCCCAACAACGCGCTGGCCAACCGCCGGGCCCGCTGGGACAACAACGAGAAGTACAACGCCGGCATCGACGCACGCTTCCTGGACAACCGCCTCTCGCTTAGCGTCGACGGCTTCCTGGACAAGCGCTACAACATGCTGACGCAGCTGAACTCGGCCGCTACGGTGGTGATTGGGGCGGCGCTGCCCTCCGAAAACTACTCGGCCGTGAACAGCTTCGGCACGGAAGTGTCGGTGGGCTACGCGGACAAAATCGGCTCCGACTTCACCTACCGCCTCAACTCGTTCTTCTCCTGGAGCGACACCCGCAACGTGAAAGTAGACGTGGAGCGGGGCAAAATCGGGCAGTGGGACGACCCGACCGGCAAGTCGCGCGACCAGGGCGTGGTGGGCTACGAGTACCTGGGCATGTTCCGCACCCAGGCCGACGTGGACGCGTGGCTGGCCGACAACCCCGGCTACACCCTGTTTAAAGATGTACCCAAGCCGGGGATGCTCTACTACCGCGACATCCGCGGCCCCAAGGATGCCTCCGGCAACTACACCGCCCCCGACGGCAAGATTGATGAGGAAGACCAGACCTTCCTGACCAAGAAAGCCAGCAACCTCTACAGCATCGGCCTGAACCCGAGCATCAGCTACAAGGGCCTGACCGTGCAGCTGACCATGGGCGTATCGTTTGGCGGCATGGACCTGGTGGAAAGCGCCGCCCGCAAAGCCGCCACGGCCACTTCCAACCGCCCCGCCTTCTGGGCTGACCACTGGACCGAGGCCACCCCGGATGCCAAGTATCCGGCGCCGTTCACCAGCAACAGCTATGACCGGGCCTCGGCGTTCTGGTTTAGAAGCTCGACGACGGCCAACATGCGCAACGCCACCATTTCCTACTCCCTGCCGACCGCGCTGGTGAACCGGGCCAGCCTCAGCAGCGTGAAGGTGTACTTCGTCGCGGTGAACCCCCTCAACTTCTACAATCCCTACGACTACAAAGTCTATAGCGGGAGCTTCGACGTGTACCCCACCCTCCGCACGTTGTCGCTGGGCCTGAATGTTGGCTTCTAATCTGCACTGAACTCATGAAACTTACGCGCATAACTGCCCTGCTCGCTTTTGCGGCCGCTTCGTTCACGGTGGCCGGCTGCAAAGACACGCTGGATAAGATGGACCTGACGGCAGCCAACGAGGAGTTGGTGTTTCAGAACGAAACCACGGCCTTCCTCTACCTGAGCTACATCTACGAGCAAAACCTGCCGAGCTGGTTCGGCCAGAGCAACCTGGGCATCGGGACGACCAACCCCAGCATCCTGTCGGAGGAAGTGGCCGGTGACAGCAAGTACTTGGCGGGCACCATCGCCCAAAATGATGTGCAGGATATCGGCATCGCCGTTGGCCCGAACACCAACTACGGCAAGATCCGCACCATCAACATGTTTATCCAGGGCATCGGCCGGTCGCCTATTCCGATGCAGCCCCGCAACCAGCTGAAGGGGGAAGCCCTGTTCTTCCGCGCCTACCGCTACTTCGACCTGGTGCGCGTGTACGGCGGGGTGCCGCTGGTGCTGACGCCGCTCGGCGCCGTGGGCGACGAGGCGCGGGCCGAGGCGTTCGTGCCCCGCAACTCCACCACCGAGTGCTTCAACCAGATTGCGACCGACCTGGACTCGGCTATTTCCTACCTGCCCGGCCGCTGGACGGGCAACAACACCTGGGGCCGCATTACGAAGGGCGCCGCCGCCGCCTTCAAGGCCCGGGTGCTGCTGTACGCCGCCAGCCCGCAGTTCAACCCCGGCGACGACGCGGCCAAGTGGGCGCGGGCCTTCGCCGCCAGCCAGCAGGCCCAAACCCTGCTGACGGCCAACGGCTTCCGCCTCAACGCCTCCTACGACCAGCTCTGGTTTGAGGAAGAAAACAACGTGGAGGCGGTACTGGTGACCAACTACAACACCACGGCCAACGGCACCCAGAACGCCAAAAACAACCAGTACGACAACGCCACCCGGCCGTCGTACACGGGCACCGGCGGGGGCTCCAACCGGCCGACCTGGGACCTGGTGAAAGCCTACCCGATGCTGGACGGCAAGAAGCCCGGCGAATCGACCAAGTACCCCTACAACCTGCAGCAGTTCTACAAAAACCGGGACCCGCGCTTCGACAAAACTATTGCCTACAACGGGGCTACCTGGCCGCTGAACGGCAACACCAACTACAAGCTCTGGACCTACCTGCGGGGCACCACCACCGTCGAGGCCACCAGCAACCCCACGCCCACCAGCTTCTACCTGCGCAAGGCTATCAACCCGACGACGCCCGCCAGCAACGTGATAAATGTGGGCACCAACTGGATTGAGATTCGCTACGCCGAGGTGTTGCTGAACCTGGCCGAAGCCGCCTGCGGCGTGGGCAACCTCACCGAGGCTTACACCCAGCTCAAGGCCATCCGGCAGCGGGCGGGCATCGAAGCCGGCGACGGCAACTACGGCCTGCAGGCGGGCATGAGCCGCGACCAGATGTTCGAGGCTATCCTCTACGAGCGGCAGATCGAGCTGGCCTTCGAAGGCAAGCGGTTCTGGGACCTGCGCCGCTGGAAAAAGATGGAAAGCACCCTCAACAACAAGCGTCGCGAGGGCCTGACCATCACCTTGAAAACCACGGGTGTGCCGGCCGACTTTGCCACCACCCGCGACAATCTGAACATCGACCAGGTGTACGCGAACTATTTCACCATTGCGACGCGCGTGTTGGATACGAATGGTAGCTTCCCCAGAGCCATCGATTGGCAGCCTTCCTACTACTTCTTCGCTATTCCGCAGCAGGCCATCGACAACAACCCGCAACTGGTGCAGAACAACACCTGGAACGGCGCCTTCAACCCGCTGCAGTAAGGCGGATGACCAAGCCGGCTCGCCGGAACGGTCGCCACCCCTAGCAACCAACGCAACCGCGGCTCAGGCCGGGTGGGTCCAGGAGGGCCGCCCGCTGCCTGAGCCGCAGTTTTGTAAACGGGCCGTTCCGCGGGCCTTTCCCGCCGCCATTCTTCTTTTTCCGACGCATGAATACTCTTGTCTGCCGCCGACCCGGCCAGCTGGCCTACGAGCAGCGCCCCGCCCCCGCCGTGCCGCCGGGCCACGCCCTGCTGCGCATTCGCCGTATCGGCATCTGCGGCACCGACCTACACGCCTACGAGGGCACGCAGCCCTTCTTCAGCTACCCGCGGGTGCTGGGCCACGAGCTGGCCGGCGAGCTGCTCGACGCCGACGGCGCCCCGGGCTTCCGCGCCGGCGAGGCCGTCACCTTCATTCCCTACTTCAGCTGCGGGCGCTGCGTGGCCTGCCGCCGCGGGCTACCCAACTGCTGCACCCAGATCAACGTGTGCGGGGTGCACATCGACGGGGGCATGACGGAGCTGCTGGCCGTGCCCACGGCCGCCCTGGTGCCCGGCCAGGACCTGAGCTACGACGAGCTGGCCCTGGTGGAGCCGCTGGCCATCGGCGCGCACGGCGTGCGCCGGGCCGGGGTGCAGCCGGGCGAGTTTGTGCTGGTGGTGGGCGCCGGGCCCATCGGGCTGGGCGTGATGGAGTTTGCCCGCATTGCCGGCGGCCGCGTCATTGCCCTCGACCTCAACCAGCAGCGGTTGGATTTCTGCCGCCAGAAGCTCGGCGTGGAGTACACCATCAACGCCGGTTCCGCCGACGTAGCCGAGCAGCTGCGCTCCATTACCAGCGGCGACATGCCCACGGTGGTTATCGACGCGACGGGCAGCCAGCGGGCCATCAACGGGGCTTTTTCCTACCTGGCCCACGGCGGACGCTTCGTGCTGGTGGGCCTGCAGAAGGGCGACATCAGCTTCGCGCACCCCGAGTTTCACAAGCGCGAGGCCACGTTGATGAGCAGCCGCAACGCCACCCGGGAAGATTTCGAGCACGTCATTGCCAGCATGAAAGCCGGGCTGGTGCAGCCGACTACCTACATCACGCACCGCGTGGCGTTTGGCGACGTGCAGCAGCAGTTTGCCGGCTGGCTCGACCCGGCCACGGGCGTCATCAAGGCCATGGTGGAGCTGAATTAGGGTCATTCTTTTGCGTCGTTCGACTGGATTTTAGCCCGCAGAGGGCGCAGAAGAAGCGCCGAGGACGCAGCGGCTTTTGTAGGAAGCTTGCATAGGGCCGTGGGCACCGGCAGCAGTCCGGGGCCGCCCGCCACGTAGCGCCAGAGCTGATTAAAGCTTTTTCATCGACCTGCACTGCGTCATTCTTGGCGGAATGCCCGGCTGCTGGCGGCTGCGCGCCTGTGCTAACATCCTACAACAACTTGCCAAATGCCGCCAAGGGCCGGGGGGCGGGGCGGTTACTTTTGTAAAGGCTCCGACTATGCCCGCACCGCGCACCCGCCCGGGCGCCCCCGGAGTCTTCGCCCCGCCTGCCTCCCACCCGCCTGCCCATGCGCTGTTTCCGCCCGCTCGTTGCCGCCTTGCGTACCCTGCCCCTGCTGGCCGGGCTGCTGCTGAGCGGGCTGGCGGCGGTGGCCGGGGCCCCGACGGTGAGCAACCTGCGCTGCGGCTACCGCCCCAATCCGCTGGGCGTGCAGCAAGCGGCCCCAAACCTGAGCTGGGAGCTGCAGGCCGACCACCGCAACGCCCGCCAAAGCGCCTACCGCCTGCTGGTGGCCGACGACGAAAAGCTGCTCCGCCGCAACCAGGGCAACGTCTGGGACTCGCAGAAAACCGCTTCGGCCGCCTCCATCCAGGTACCCTACGCCGGCCCGGCTCTGCAGGCCACCAAAACCTACTACTGGAAGGTGATGGTGTGGGACGACCAGCAGCAGGCCTCCGGCTGGAGCCAGCCCGCCCGTTGGCAGATGGGTTTGCTGACGGCCGCCGACTGGCGCGGGGCCCAGTGGATTGCCTACGAGAAGCTACCGGCCGAGCACGTGACGGTGCTGCCCGTCGACGGCAAAAAAGACAGCTACCAGGGCGGCAACGTGCTGCCGCTGCTGCGCAAGGATTTTACCATCAAGAAAAAGCTGCGGCGGGCCACGGCCTATGTCTGCGGGCTGGGGCAGTTTGAGCTGCACCTGAACGGGCAGAAAGTCGGGGACCATTTCCTCGACCCGGCCTGGACCAAGTTCGACCAGCACGCCCAGTACGTGACCTTCGACGTGACCGGGCAGCTGCGCAAGGGCAACAACGCGGTGGGCGTGATGCTCGGCAACGGCTTTTACTACGTGCCGCCGGTGAAGGGCCGCTTCCGCAAGCTCAAAGCCGCCTTCGGCCTGCCCAAGCTGCTCTGCCGCCTGCAGCTCGACTACCAGGACGGCACGCAGGACAACGTCATCAGCGACGCCAGCTGGCAGACCGCGCCGGGGCCGGTGACCTTCAGCAGCATCTACGGTGGCGAGGACTACGACGCCCGCCGGGAGCAGCCGGGCTGGGACGCGCCGCGCTTCAAGGCCACGGGCTGGAAGCCGGTGCTGCTGGTCGATGGTCCGGCGCGGCTGGATGCCCAGCAGGCCGAGCCGCTGCGGGTGCACGAGCAGTTCCAGCCCCGGCGCGTCAGCCAGCCCCAGCCGGGCCGGTTCGTGTACGATTTCGGGCAGAACGCCTCGGGCATCGTGGAGCTGCAAGTGCAGGGCCGCGCCGGCGACACGGTGCGCCTCGCCCCGGCCGAGCTGCTGAACGCAGGCGGGCTGGTGACCCAGAAAAACAGCGGCGGGCCCTACTACTTCACCTACGTGCTGCGCGGCTCGGGCGTGGAAACCTGGCGGCCCCGCTTCAGCTACTACGGCTTCCGCTACGCCCAGCTGGAAGGCGGCGTGCCCGCGGGCGAAACCAACCCCGCAAACCGCCCGGTGGTGCAGACCCTCACGATGCTGCACACCCGCAACGCGGCGCCCGAAGTGGGCGCCTTTAGCTGCTCCAACGAGCTGCTGAACCAGACCAACACGCTCATCGACTGGTCGGTGAAGAGCAACATGGCCAGCGTGTTTACCGACTGCCCCCACCGCGAAAAGCTGGGCTGGCAGGAGCAGAACCACTTGATGGGCAGCTCCATCCGCTACCGCTACGACATTGCCGCGCTCAGCCGCAAGGTCATCCAGGATCTGCAGGTGTCGCAGCTCGACAACGGGCTGGTGCCGGAAATTGCCCCCGAGTTCGTGAAGTTCGAGTGGGGCGGCGACATGTTCCGCGACTCGCCCGAGTGGGGCAGCAGCGCCATTCTGCTGCCCTGGTACGTGTACCAGTGGTACGGCGACCGGCAGGTGCTCGAAGGCAGCTACCCGATGATGCAGCGCTACGCGGCCTACCTCGCCACCAAGGCCAACGGCCACATCCTCACGCAGGGCCTCGGCGACTGGTACGACCTCGGCCCCAAACTGCCCGGCACCTCGCAGCTCACCCCGATGGGCGTGACGGGCACCGCCATCTACTACTACGACCTGACCACGCTGGCCGACATTGCCCGCCTGCTCGGCAAGGCCGATGATGCCGCGAAATACACCCAGTTGGCCGGCGAGGTGCGCACGGCCTTCAACGCGAAGTTCTTCAACCCCGAAACCAAGCAATATGCCACCGGCAGTCAGGCCGCCAACGCCGTGGCCGTGTACATGGGTTTGGTAGCGCCCGAGCATAAGGCCGCCGTCGTCGACAACCTGGTGCGCGACATCCAGAGTCGCCAGAACGCGCTGACGGCCGGCGACATCGGCTACCGCTACGTGCTGCGGGTGCTGGAAGACGCGGGCCGCTCCGACGTCATCTTCGCCATGAACAGCCGCTCCGACGTGCCCGGCTACGGCTACCAGCTGGCCCAGGGCGCCACCGCCCTCACCGAAAGCTGGGCCGCCCTGCCGACGGTATCGAACAACCACCTGATGCTCGGGCACCTGCAGGAATGGCTGTACGGCGCGCTGGCCGGCATCCGCCCCGCCCCGGGCGCGGTGGCCTTCAACCAAATCGACATCCGCCCCGAGCCGGTGGGCGACGTAACCTCAGCCCGGGCCACGCACCACTCGCCCTACGGCCTGATCGGCAGCGAATGGAAGAAAACCACCGCCGGCTTCGAGCTGACGGCCACCATTCCGGCCAATACCACGGCCACGGTGTACCTGCCCGCTGCTTCCGCCGCTGCCATCACCGAATCGGGCCAGCCGCTTACGCAGCACCCGGAGCTGCGGCTGCTGGGCGTGGAGGGCGGCCGGGCGCGCATTGCGGTGGGCTCGGGCACGTACCGCTTCCTGGTCCAACCGCTGGAATAGAACGTCATGCTGAGCTTGTCGAAGCATCTCTACCGCTTCGTCTGAGCTCATGCAACGACTTCGGTAGAGATGCTTGGCTGCGCCTTCCTTCGGTTCGACAAGCTCAGCATGACGCCCTTTATTGCTCTTCCTTCCTACTTGCGCATGAAACTGAAACTTGCCTGCCTGCTACTCTCCGGTCTGCTCGCCCAGATGGCGGCCCGTGCCCAAGCCCCGGCCAAGCCCAAAGAAGTATCGGCTGCGGTGATGCAGAAGGTGTACGAGGAGGTGAAAACGCCCTACAAGTACGGCCTGGTGCTCGTCACCGACGACAACCAGCGGAAGATGGACTGTCCCAGCGTGTTCCGCAAGGGCAACAAGTGGTACATGACCTACATCATCTACGACGGCCGGGGCTACGAAACCTGGCTGGCGCAGAGCAAGGACCTGCTGAAGTGGGAAACGAAGGGCAAAATCATGGCCTTCACCGACACTACCGACTGGGACACCAACCAAAAGGCCGGCTACGTGGCCCTACAGGACTACAAATGGGGCGGCTCGTACGAGTGGCAGCAATACCAAGGCAAGTACTGGATGTCGTACTTCGGCGGCCGGAGCCGGGGCTACGAGAAGGGCCTACTCTCCATCGGCATAGCATCCACCGATAAGGACCCGACGACGGTACACCCCTGGCAGCGCCTGCCCCAGCCGGTGCTTCGGCCCGACGACAAGGACGTACGCTGGTGGGAAAACCACACCATCTACAAAAGCTCCATCATCTGGGATAAAAGCAAGCTCACCGGCCACCCCTTCGTGATGTACTACAACGCCAACGGCGACTCGCTCGACGCCAAGCGCGGGGCCGAGCGCATCGGCATGGCCGTGTCGGATGACATGGTGCACTGGTCGCGCTACCTGAAGAACCCGGTGCTGAACCACCACAAGGGCATCACCGGCGACGCCTACCTGCAGAAGCTGGACGGTATCGATAAGGACCTGTGGGTGATGTTCTACTTCGGCGCCTTTTACCCCGGCGTGAAGGGCGCGGTGAACCGCTTCGCCTGCTCTTACGACCTGGTGAACTGGACCGACTGGAGCGGCCAGAACCTGGTAGAGCCCTCCGAGCCCTACGACGAGCTGTTTGCCCACAAGTCCTTCGTGGTGAAACACAAAGGCGTGGTATACCACTACTACTGCGCCGTGAACAAGCCCGACCAGCGCGGCATTGCCGTGGCCACGTCCAAGGATTTGGGCAAGAGCAAGGTGACGTTCATCGCCCCGCCCGAGAAGAAGAAAAAGGAGGCCAAGGCCTCCACGAACTAGCCGCCCGAACGCCAAACCAGAACGTCATCCAGAGCATTCTGCGCATCAAGCAGAGTCGAAGAATCTCGCTGGATAGTATTCTTCTCGTTGAGCTTACTATCTGGCATCAGCACGCGAGATGTCTCGACAAGCTCGACATGACGCTCTAACGAATCGGACGATCCGCCAAAACCCAAACCGCATGCGCCCATTCCTCCCCTTTCTGCTGCTCCTGTTGCTCAGCGTCGCCCGCCCCGCGGATGCGGCCCAGCCGCCGGTGCGCGGGGTGGAGAACTTCAACAAGGGCTGGAAGTTCTTCCTCGGCGACGAGGCCCAGGCCAAGGAAGCTGGCTTCAACGACGCCGGCTGGCGCAGCCTGGCCCTGCCCCACGACTGGAGCATCGAAGGCAAGTTCGACGCGCTGAACCCGGCCAAGCCCGAGGGCGGCGGGCTGCCGACGGGCATCGGCTGGTACCGCAAGTCGTTCAGCACCAAGGCCGGCAAAGGCCAGCGCGTCTACATCGAGTTTGACGGGGTGTACCAGCAAAGCGAGGTGTGGCTGAACGGGCAGCTGCTCGGCAAGCGGCCCAACGGCTACATTTCCTTCCGCTACGAGCTGACCCGGCACCTGCGGCCCAACGGCCAGGCCAACGTGCTGGCCGTGCGCGTCGACAACTCGGCCCAGCCCAACTCGCGCTGGTACTCCGGCTCGGGCATCTACCGCAACGTGCGCCTGGTAACGACCTCCGCCGTGGCCGTGGACCACTGGGGCACCTTCGTGACCACGCCTAAGGTCATGGCCGAGGCAGCTACGGTGCAGTTGCAGACGACCATCCGCAACGCGGGCGGCAAGGGCACCAAGCCCGTGCGGGTGGAAACGCTGCTGCTGGATGCGCAGGGCAAGACGGTAGCCCGGCAGGCCACCGACAACGTAAAGCTGACCGATTCGACCACCGTGCTGACGCAGACGCTGAACCTGCCGAAGCCGCAGCTGTGGTCGGTGCAGCGGCCCTACCTGTACCGGGTGCAGACGCGCATCAGCCAGGGCAAAACGGCCGTTGACGAGTACACCACGCCGCTGGGGGTACGCACTTTTGAGTTCAACGCGCAGACGGGCTTCTCGTTGAACGGGCAGCCGCTGAAGATTCTGGGCGTCAATCAGCACCACGACCTCGGCGCGCTGGGCGCGGCTTTCAACGTGCGGGCGGCCGAGCGGCAGCTCGAAATCCTGCAACGGATGGGCTGCAACGCCATCCGCATGTCGCACAACCCGCCCGCGCCGGAGCTGCTGGACCTCTGCGACCGGATGGGCCTGCTCGTCATGGACGAGGCCTTCGACATGTGGCAGAAGAAAAAGAACGGCAAGGACTACCACCTGGACTTCAAAGAGTGGCACCGCCGCGACCTGCAGGACATGGTGCGCCGCGACCGGAACCACCCCAGCATCATCGTCTGGAGCATCGGCAACGAAATCCGGGAGCAGTTCGACAGCACCGGCGTGCGGCTCACCAGGGAGCTGGTAGCCACCGTGAAGCGGCTGGATAAGACGCGGCCCGTGACGTCGGCGCTGACCGAGCAGGAGCCGGAAAAGAACTTTATCAGCCAGGCCGGCGTGCTCGATATCCTGAGCTTCAACTACAAGCACGAAGGCTACCCCAAGCTGCCCCGGAGCTTCCCCGGCAAGCCCTTCCTGGCCACCGAAATTGCCGCCGCCTTCGAGACGCGCGGCCATTACGACCTGCCCTCCGACAGCGTGCGGGTGTGGCCCCTCGACGGCAAAACCAAACTCACCACCGGCAACGCGGACTTCACCGCCTCGTCGTACGACAACGCCCGGCCCTACTGGGGCTCCACGCACGAGCCGGCCTGGCTGGCCGTCAAGCGCAGCCCGTTCATGGCCGGCACTTTCGTGTGGTCGGGCTTCGACTACCTGGGCGAGCCGCTGCCCTACCCCTGGCCGGCGCGCAGCTCCTACTTCGGCCTGATCGACCTCGCGGGCTTCCCCAAGGATGCCTATTACCTCTACCAGAGCGAGTGGACCACCCAGCCCGTGCTGCACCTGCTGCCGCACTGGAACTGGCGCCCCGGCCAGCCGGTGGACGTGTGGACCTACTTCAGCCAAGCCGACGAAGTGGAACTGCTGCTCAACGGCAAGTCACTGGGCGTAAAGAAGAAGGGCGCCGACCAGCTGCACGTGATGTGGCGCGTGCCCTTCGCGGCTGGTACCCTGCAGGCCGTGTCGCGCAAGAGCGGCAAAACCGTGCTGACGCGCACGATTAAAACTGCCGGCCCGGCCGCCAAAATCGAGCTGACCGCCGACCGCAGCGCCCTGCGCGCCGACGGCCTGGACCTCTCGTTCGTGACCGTGCGCGTGCTCGACGCCCAAGGCAATCTGGTGCCCGACGCGGCTCAGCAGGTGAAGTTCGACCTCGGCGGCCCCGCCACCCTGGCCGGCGTCGACAACGGCTACCAGGCCAGCCTGGAGCCCTTCAAGGCGACGGAGCGCAAAGCCTACAACGGGCAGTGCCTGGCCATCGTGCAGACCACCGAGCAGGCCGGCACCATCACCCTGAAGGCCACGGCCGAGGGCTTGCAGCCGGCCAGCATCAGCCTGAAAAGCGGCGCCACCAGCTCCGCTTCCACCAAGAATAACCCCGCTACTTCGGTAGCCGCAGGTAACTAAGTACCAGCATGAGTCAGCAAAACTACCCCCTATTCAGCAGCCGAGAAATTCGTCTGGCTCCCCCTCTCCCCCATGCTGCGCATCAAGCAGGGGAAGGGGGCCGGGGGGTGAGGCGCACCGTCTGGGCGGCCCTCCTGGGGCTATGCTCACTCACTGCCCAGGCCCAGGAAGCCAGCGTATATTTCTTCCCCGGCGTGTCGCACCCGCCGCAGGTGTACCAGGGGCCCGAGGCCGACGGCTGGCAGATTCCGCAGATTACCGAGCTGAACCGCGACCGGGCCCGCGCCACGGCCTATTCCTTCGCCTCCGAAGCCGCCGCGCTGGAAGGCAACCGCGAGAAATCGGGCCGGCTGCTGTCACTCAACGGCCCCTGGGACTTCAGCTTCGCGCCGAAGCCGGCCGATGCGCCCAAAGACTTTCAGCGCAGCCGCGTGCAGGGCTGGAAGCAGCTCACCGTGCCCTCGAACTGGGAGATGAACGGCTACGACCTGCCCATCTATAAGTCGGCCAAGTACCCCTTCCGGCCCGTCGATCCGCCCTTCGTGCCCCAGGACTACAACGGCGTGGGCTCGTACCAGCGCAGCTTCTCGGTGCCAGCCGACTGGAAGAGCATGAACGTGACCCTGCACTTCGGCGGGGTCAGCTCGGCCTTCAAGGTGTGGGTGAACGGCAAGTTCCTGGGCTACGGCGAGGACAGCTGCCTGCCCTCGGAGTTCAACGTGACGCCCTACCTGCAGGCCGGCGAAAACGTCGTTTCGGTGCAGGTGATGCGCTGGTCGGATGGCAGCTATCTGGAAGACCAGGACCACTGGCGCCTCAGCGGCATCTACCGGGAAGTGCTGCTGCTGGCCGAGCCGAAAATGCGCCTGGCCGACTTCCACTGGCAGGCCAAGCTCGACAAGCAGTACCAGGACGCGGTGCTCAGCGTCCGCCCGCGCCTGGAAAACTTCACCGGCGACAACGACCTGAAGGGCTACGAAGTCCGGGCCCAGCTCTACGATAAAGCCGGTAAACCGGTGCTGGCCCAGCCGCTGCAGCGCACCGCCGAAAGCATCATCAACGAGCCATACCCGCGCCTCGACAACGCCAAGTTCGGGCTGCTGGAAACCAAGATTCCGGCGCCGCTGAAGTGGAGCGACGAGGCGCCTAACCTGTACACGCTGGTATTGACGCTGACCGATAAATCGGGTGCGGTGCTGGAAAGTAAGAGCTGCAAGGTGGGCTTCCGCAGCGTGGAGTTTGATAAGCAGACGGGCAAGCTGCTCATCAACGGCAAGCTGACCTACCTGTACGGCGTCAACCGCCACGACCATCATCCGACCAAGGGCATGGCCGTGAGCAGGGAGGACATCCGCAAGGACGTGCTGACGCTCAAGCAGTTCAATTTCAACTGCATCCGCACCTCGCACTACCCCAACGACCCGTATTTCTACGACCTCTGCGACGAGTATGGCATCCTGGTCATGGATGAGGCCAACCTGGAAACCCACGGCCTCGGCGCCAAGCTCAGCAACGACCCGGCCTGGACCGCCGCCTACCAGGAGCGCAGCATGCGCATGGCCCTGCGCGACAAAAACCACCCCTCGGTGGTGTTCTGGAGCCTCGGCAACGAATCGGGCCGGGGGCCCAACCACGCTGCCATGGCCGCCTGGCTGCACGACTTCGACATCACCCGCCCGCTGCACTACGAGCCGGCCCAGGGCGACCCGCACCTCGACGGCTACATCAGCCCCTCCGACCCCGGCTACCCCAAAAACCACGCCTACCGCATCCAGGTCCCCCGCGACCAGGCCTACGTGGACATGGTCAGCCGCATGTACCCCGGCATCTTCACCGCCGAGCTGCTGGCCAATCAGCCCAACGGCGACAACCGCCCCATCTTCTTCTGCGAGTACGCCCACTCGATGGGCAACGCCACCGGCAATATCAAGGAGTTCTGGGACGCCTGGCGCGCCACCAAGCGCATCATCGGCGGCTGCATCTGGGAGTACCGCGACCAGGGCCTGCTCAAGCGCGACTCGGTGGGCACGGCTTACTACGCCTACGGCGGCGACTTCCAGGAGAAGTACTACGACGACTTCACCATCAAGGGCATAGCCGACTCCGAAGGCAATCCGAAAGCGGCCCTCTACGAGTGCAAGCGCGTGAATCAGCCGCTGGAAACCACGCTGGCCGACGCCGGCCAGGCGCTGGTGAAGGTGCAGAACCGCCACGCGTCGAAGTCGGCCGCCGACTACCTGCTGACCTTGACCCTGCGCGAAGACGGCCGCGTGGTGGCTACCAAGCCGCTGCCCCGCCTGCGCCTGGCCGCCCAGCGCGACACCGTCATCAACCTGCAGCCCTACTTGCCCAAGCTGAAAGTCGGCGCGGAGTACCTGGCCACGGTTTCGTTCACCTTGCCGGAGGCTACCGGGTGGGCGCCGAAAGGCCACGAAGTAGCCGCTAACCAGCTAGCCTTGACCGGCCTGGCCCAGCCGCAGAAGCCCGCCAAAAGCTTCCCCGCCGTGGCCGTGCGCGACGAGGCCAAGAGCTACGTCATCAGCGGCAAGGGCTTCACCGTCAGCATCGACAAAACAACGGGCGCGCTGACCAGCTACCAGCAGAACGGCGCCGAGCAGCTGGCCGCCCCGCTGCTGCCCCACTTCACCCGCCCGCTCACCGACAACGACCGGCGCGGCTGGAAGGCCCCGAAGAAACTCAAGCCCTGGTTTGAGGCCCAGCCCAAGCTCGAAAGTCTGACCCTCGACAAATCCACTACCGGCCAGGCCAGCCTCACCAGCACCTACGCCCTCATCGACGCCACCACCAAAGTGCGCGTGACTTACACCGTAAACGGCGACGGAGTGCTGAAAGTAGACTACGCCCTCACGCCCGCCGCCGGCCTGCCGAACCTGCCCCGCGTGGGTTTGCGGGGCGGCATCCGGCGCAGCTACGACCAGCTCAGCTACTACGGCCGCGGCCCCTGGGAAAACTACATCGACCGCCGCTACGGCATCGACGCGGGCATCTACAGCCACGCCTTGCCGGGCGCTGCTGATTCCTACGTGGTGCCCCAGGAATTCGGCACCCGCACCGATATCCGCTGGCTGCAGCTCTCCGACAAGCAGGGTCGCGGGCTGCTGGTAGTGGCCGATTCGCTGCTGAGCATGACCGCGCTGCCCTTCACCGAGCAGAATATCCAGTCGGCCCGCCACACCAACCGCCTCAAGGATGCCGGCTTTATTACCCTGAACCTCGACCTGGCCCAGATGGGCGTGGGCGGCAACACCAGCTGGGACGACCAGGCCGCCCCGCTGCCGCAGTACCAGCTGCCCGCCAAGCCCTACCGCTACAGCTTCTACCTGCTGCCGGTGGCTGGGAAGAAGAAGCCCGCCGACCTGGCCCGCCGCATCCGGTTTCCGACCTCAACCGCCCGCCAGACCACCACGCCGCCCGCTGGAGCAACCGGCTCCTTGCGCTGAGTTTCAAAATTCATTTCCTCCAATCCGCTGCATCCCGCGTCTGGCCCCCCGAAGAAATGCTTGATACGCATTTCCCTTTTCCGGAGAGGGGGCCGGGGGGTGAGGCGCAACGCTCCACCATGTCCGCCGAACACATTCACCTGAAAGGCATTACCTGGAACCACAGCCGCGGCTTCGTGCCGATGGCCGCCACCGCGCAGCGCTTTGCGGAGCTGCACCCGCACGTGAGCATCAGCTGGGAAAAGCGCAGCCTGCAGCAGTTCGCCGACGAGTCCATCCAGCAGCTGGCCGAGCGGTTCGACCTGCTGGTTATCGACCACCCCTGGGCCGGCTTCGCCGCCCGCACCGGCTCCATTCTGCCGCTGAATGAGCATCTACCCGCCGCCTTCCTGGCCGATCAGCAGGCCAATACCGTGGGCCACTCCTACGAAAGCTACGGTTTCAGCGGCCACCAGTGGGCCCTGCCCATCGACGCGGCCACGCCCGTAGCCGCCAGCCGCCCCGATCTGCTGGCCCGGCACGGCTTGTCTGTTCCGAAGACGTTCGAGGAGCTGCTGCAGCTGGCCGACCGGGGCCTGGTGGCCTTCGCGCTGATTCCCATCGACACGCTGATGAGCTTCTACATGTTCTGCTGCTCGCTGGGCGAAGACCCCTGCCAGCGCGAGGACGAGGTGGTGAGCGAAGCCGTGGGCGTGCAGGCCCTGCAAATGTTCCGGGAGCTGGCCCGCAAAGTCGACCCGGCCTGCTTCCAGCGCAACCCCATCCAGGTGTACGAGGCCATGACGCAGACCGATGAGCTGGCCTACTGCCCCTTCGCCTACGGCTACAGCAACTACGCCCGCCGCGGCTACGCCCGCCAGCTGCTGCACTTCCACGACCTGGTGGCCCTGCAGCCCGGCGGCACGCCCATGCGCAGCACCCTGGGCGGCACCGGCCTGGCTATTTCGGCCAAGTGCCAGCACGTGGAGGTGGCGGCCAAGTACGCCGAGTTCGTGGCCTCGCCCGGCTGCCAGCAGACGCTGTACTTCGACAACGGCGGGCAGCCCGGTCACCTTGCTGCCTGGCAGGCCGAGCACCCGAATCAGCAGAGCCACGACTACTTCCGCGCCACCCTGCCCACGCTGCAGCGCGCCTTTCTGCGCCCGCGCTACCACGGCCACATGTTCTTCCAGGACCACGCCGGCGAGCCGGTGCGCCAGTACCTGATGCACGGCGGGGACGAGCGGGCTTTGCTCCAGCAGCTCAACCAGCTGTACCGCGAGTCGCGGCAGATGCAAGCGGCAGAACCGCAAGCCGCAACGGCTGAACAACGCTAACCGAACGACTACCCCAGCCCGTCATGTCGAGCTTGTCGAGACATCTCGCGTGCTGACGTCCGGCAGTAATCAACCTGACGAAAGGAATTACTACCGGACCTCAGCACGCGAGATTCCTCGACTTCGCTCGGAATGACGGTCTGGAAGCCAAAGTCTAAATCAACATCCCATGTCACTTCCCCTGGAAGGTCTGCTCGTCATCGAGTTCAGCCAGTTTCTGGCCGCGCCCTCGGCGGGGCTGCGGCTGGCCGACCTCGGCGCGCGCGTCATCAAGATTGAGCGGCCGGGCGCGGGCGAGGCCGGCCGGCAGATTGCCATCAAGAACCTGTTCGTCGACGGCAGCAGCCTGGTGTTTCACACCATCAACCGCCACAAAGAATCCTACGCGGCCGACCTGAAGAATCCCGAGGACCTGGCCCGCGTGCGGCAGCTGCTGGCCCGGGCCGACATCATGACCCACAACTTCCGGCCGGGCATCATGGAGAAAATCGGCCTTGATTACGACTCGGTGCGCGCCCTGAACCCGCGCATCGTCTACGGCGTGGTGACGGGCTACGGCCCGACGGGGCCGTGGGCCACCAAGCCGGGGCAGGACTTGCTGGTGCAGTCGATGGCGGGGCTGACCTGGCTGAGCGGCACCGCCCAGGACGGCCCCACGCCCTTCGGCATTGCCGTGGCCGATATCATCTGCGGCTCGCACTTCGCGCAAGGGCTGCTGGCGGGGCTGCTGAAGCGCGGCAAGACGGGCCGGAGCGTGCTGGTGGAAGCCAGCCTGCTGGAATCGGTGCTGGACATGCAGTTTGAGCTGCTGACCACCCACCTCAACGACGGCGGGCAGCTGCCCCGGCGCGGCGCCGTGCGCGGCACCGCCCACCCCTACCTAAGCGCGCCCTACGGCATCTACCCCACCCAGGACGGGCACCTGGCCCTGGCTATGGGCAACCTGCCCCAGCTCGATGAAACGCTCGGCTGCGGCATTCTGGCGGCGTTTCCGGAGCCGGCGTCCTGGTTTGAGTTCCGCGACGCCATTGCCGACAAGCTCACCGCCGCCCTGCGCGAGAAGCCCACGCAAGAATGGCTAGCCACGCTGGAGCCGCTGGGCATCTGGTGCGCCGAGGTGCTGAACTACCAGCAGGCCACCAGCAGCCCCGGCTTCCAGGCCCTGGGCATGCAGCAGCAGGTGCTGCTGCCCGACGGCCAGGAGCTGGCCACCACCCGCTGCCCCATCCGCATCGACGGTGAGAAGCTGTACGCGGCCCAGGCCGCCCCGCGCCCAGGCCAGCACACCGCCGAAATCGACGCGGAATTTCAACTGAATAACCACTAACCTAAGCCACCAAAGAAAGAGCGTTAGACCAAAACCGCGCCCCAATCCGCCCGCGCCGCCGTGGCTCCCCCTCTCCTTTTTCATGTCGCGCATCAAGCGAGGTAGGGGGCCGGGGGGTGAGGCGTATATAGCGCGACGAAGCACGCGAGATGTCTCGACAAGCTCGACATGACGTTCTGATTCAATCGTTTTACCCATGAAACCGCTCGAAGACTACTTAGTGGTTGATTTCAGCCAGTTTCTCTCCGGCCCCTCGGCGGCCCTGCGCCTGGCCGATTTCGGGGCGCGGGTCATCAAGATTGAGCGGCCCGAAACCGGCGACATCTGCCGACACCTGTACACCTCCAACGTCATCATGAACGGGGAGTCGTCGGTGTTTCACGCCATCAACCGCAACAAGGAAAGCTTCGCCGCCGACCTCAAAAACGACGCCGACCGCGCCCAGGTGTGGGAGCTGGTGCGCCGCGCCGACGTGGTGATGCACAACTACCGCCCCGGCGTGATGGAGCGCCTGGGCTTCGACTACCAGAGCGTACGGGCGCAGAATCCCACGGTGGTTTACGGCGAAATTTCCGGCTACGGTCCCGACGGCCCCTGGCGCGACAAGCCCGGCCAGGACTTGCTCCTGCAGTCGGTTTCGGGCCTGACCTGGCTGAGCGGCAACGACGGCAGCGGCCCGGTACCGATGGGCCTCTCCATCGTGGACATGCTGGCCGGGGCGCACCTGGCCCAGGGGCTGCTGGCCTGCTTGGTGCGGCGCAGCCTGCGCGGCGAAGGCGGACTGGTGCAGGTGAGCATGCTCGAATCGGCCATCGACTTCCAGTTCGAGACGCTGACCACCTTCTTCAACGACGGCGGGCAGCTACCCCAACGGACCCGGCACAACAGCGCCCACGCCTACCTCGGCGCGCCCTACGGCATCTACCAGACCCAAAACGGCTACCTGGCCCTGGCCATGGGTTCCATCCCGAAGCTGGGCGAATTGCTCGGCTGCCCGGCGCTGCTGAATTACCCCGAGCCGAAACAGGCCTTCGACCAGCGCGACGAAATCAAAGCCACGCTGGCCGAGCACCTGCGCACCAATACCACCGAGGCCTGGCTGGCCGTGCTGGAGCCCGCCGATATCTGGTGCGCCAACGTGCTGCGCTGGGACGAGCTGCTTCGGCACGAGGGCTTCCGCGGCCTGGAAATGACGCAGACCGTGCGGCAGCTCGACGGCTACGAGTACCAGACCACCCGCTGCCCCATCCGCCTCGACGGGGAGCGGCTGACTTCGCCCGTCGGCTCGCCGAAGCTGGGCCAGGACAACGCCCGGCTGCAAGAGGAATTCATGACCAGCAACGCCCGCCAAGATGCCTGAGCAACAGCCTTTCCGCGTGGCCGTGCGCAAGTTCGCGCCCTTCGAAGCCCACATGCAGAAGCTCTGGGCGGCCTTCTGCGCCCACTCCGGCTGCACGCTGCCGGCCGAGTTCGTGGCCCTGGACCTGCACCCGCTGCACCAGAGCCTGCTGACCGATCAGGGCCTGGCAACCGGCGCCTGGGACCTGGCCCACATCAACACCGACTGGCTGCCCGAAGCCCAGGCCGCCAGCGCATTGCTGGACCTCGCGCCACTGATTCGGCAGAACCCGCCGGCCGATTTTCCGCAGGGCTGGAGCCCGTCGTTGCTGGGGATGCAGGAATACGGCGGCACCACGCTCGGCCTGCCCTTCCACGACGGCCCGGAGTGCCTGATTTACCGCAAGGACCTGTTCGACAGCCCGACGGAGCAGGCCGAGTTCCGGCAGCTGCACGGCCGGCCGCTGCAACCGCCTGCTACCTGGGAAGAGCTGCAGCAGGTGGCCCGCTTTTTTCACCGCCCCGAGCAGAACCTCTACGGCTTCGTGGCCGCCGGCTACCCCGACGGGCACAACACCGTTTTCGACTTCTGCCTGCACCTCTGGACCCGCGGCGGCCAGCTGCACGACGGGCAGGACCGGCTGCAAATCGACTCCGAGGCGGCGCGGGCGGGCCTGAGCTTCTACCGCCAGCTGCTGCGCGACACCAACGCCATTCACCCGCAGTCGATGCAGTACGAGTCGGTGCGGGCGGGGCAGGCCTTTGCCCGAGGCGAGGCGGCGCTGATGATCAACTGGTTTGGCTTCGCGGCCGTGTGCGAGGTGGACGACGCCTGCCCGGTGCGCGGCAAAGTCGACATCACCGCCGTGCCCAGGGGCGAAAACACCGTGGGCAGCTCCGCGTCGCTGAACGTGTACTGGCTATATGCAATAGGTTCTGGCAGCCGGCACCAGCAGCTGGCCTACGACTTCATCCGCTTCGCCCTCAGCCCGGAAAACGACAAGCAGCTCACGCTGGAAGGCGGTATCGGCTGCCGGCTCAGCACCTGGCACGACCCGGACATCAACGCCCGGGTGCCCTACTACCACAAGCTGGCGGAGCTGCACGAAAAGGCCGAAACGCTGCCGCAGAAAGCCAACTGGGCCCAGCTGGCCGCCGTCATCGACGAAGCAGTGCTGCGGGCCCTGAATACCGACGAGCCTGTAGCCGAGCTACTGGCCGCCGCGCAACTGAAAATCAACGCCCTGGACAACCCTCTGGATTATGTTTAGCATCGACGGCACCCCGATTCCCTACCAGCCGGTGCGGCCCGCCCGGCCCCTGCCCATCGTCATCGTCGGGGCTGGCGGCATCGTGGGCGACGCGCACCTGCCCGCCTACCGCAAGGCCGGCTTCGAAGTGGTGGGCATCACCAACCGCACCCGCGCTAGGGCCGAAAAACTGGCCGCCGAGTGGAACATTCCGCACGTCTACGACTCGGTGGCCGAAGCCGTGCAGCACGCCCCCGCCAACGCGGTGTACGACGTGACCATCATGCCCGAGCAGTTCGTGGCCACCCTGGAGCAGCTGCCCAACGGCGCGGCCGTGCTCATCCAGAAACCGATGGGCGACTATTTCTGGCAGAGCCAGGAAATCCTGGAAGTCTGCCGCCGCAAGCATCTGGTGGCCGCCATCAACTGCCAACTGCGCTTCGCACCCTACGTGGCCGCCGCCCGGCACATGCTCAGCCAGGGCCTCATCGGTGAGCTGTACAATCTGGAAGTGCGCGTAACTTTGGAGACGCCCTGGGAGCTGTTTCCGCACGTGATGGTGCACCCGCGCCTGGAAATCCAGTACCACAGCATCCACTACATCGACCTGATTCGCAGCTTCCTCGGGGAGCCCGGCCGCGTAATGGCCAAGACGCTCCGGCACCCGGCCAAGGTGCTGTCCTCCACGCGCTCCACCATTTTGTTCGACTACGGCGACACCTTGCACGCCGTCATCAACACCAACCACGACCACTCGTTCGGGCCGCACAACCAGGAAAGCTTCATCAAGTGGGAAGGCACGAAAGGCGCCATTAAAGCCCGCATGGGCCTGCTGATGGACTACCCCCACGGCGTGCCCGACAAGTTCGAGTACTGCCTGCTGCGCGAAAACGAAGCCCCGGCCTGGCACACCGTCGAGCTGGAAGGCTCCTGGTTCCCGGACGCCTTTATGGGCACGATGGGCAGTTTGATGCAGTTCAAAAACGGCGAAACCAGCGTGCTGCCCACCAGCGTGGAGGACGTCATCAAGACCATGGCCGTGGTGGAAGCCGCCTACGCATCGAGCGACGGGAAGCCCGGCGCCCCGGGCGCGGCGGCCGCCTCAGCTGCCACTACCAACGAAAAGCGGTAGAGAGCAGGACACTTGCCCGGCTTTCCTACCGCATCTTACACGCTCAATAACTCCTCAAAACCACTCAACAAAACCACTCAACGACTCCCCACACCGTCAGCCGGTAGCAATTAAAGCAGCCCGCGCCGCTTTGACTGCGCTGCGTCGTCAGGCTCCCCCTTCCTCGCTTGATGCGCGACATCCCAGGAGAGGGGGCCGGTCCCGGAAGGGTTTCGCGAGGCCACCACCTATGTACTTCAAATCCACCTTCTTCGAAGACTACACCCTCGGCGACAAGCGCGTGACGCTGGGCCGCACGCTCACCGAAACCGACTTCGTGGTCCACGCCGGGCACACCGGCGACTTTTTCCCCCACCACCTCGACGCGGAGTGGTGCAAGACGCAGCCCTTCGGCCAGCGCATTGCCCACGGCACGATGGTGTTCAGCATCGGTATCGGCCTGACGGCCTCGGAAATCAACCCGGAAGCCTTTTCCAAGGGCTACGACCGGCTGCGCTTCATCAAGCCCGTGTTCATCGGCAACACCATCCGCTCGGAAGTCACGATTTCGGAGAAGACGGAGGGCAAGAAGCCCGGCTACGGACAGGTAACTGAGCACGTGGAAATCTTCAACGAGCACGGCGAAGTGGTGCTGGCCTGCGACCATCTGCTGGTGGTGAAGCTGCGGCCACAACACGCCTAGTTGAACGTCATGTCGAGCGAAGTTGAGACATCTCGCGTGCTGATGGCGGATAGTAAGCCTTGTTCAATGAGCAGATTACTATCGAGCGAGATGTCTCGACTTCGCTCGACATGACGACCTGACGAGGGCCGGATGACAGCCCGCCAGAATCCCCCAACTACCCCACCCAAAACCCGCTCCGCCCGATGGCCCTTGCCCCTGCTCCCACCCCGCCGCCGGTAGTCACCGGCAGCCCCACCAGCGCCCGCGCCTACCTGCTTCCGTTCATCCTGGTGGTGGGCGTGTTCTTTCTCTGGGGCATGGCGCACAGCCTGGATTCCATCCTGATTCCGCACCTGCAGAAGGCCTGCCAGCTCAACAACCGGCAGTCGACGCTGGTGGACACGGCCGTGTTTCTGGCCTACTTCCTGATGGCCATTCCGGCCGGGATGCTGCTCAAACGCCTGGGTTACAAAACCACTATTATCCTAGGCCTGCTGGCCTTTGCGGGCGGGGCGTTCCTCTTCATCCCCGCCGCCGATGCCCGCTCCTACGGCATGTTCCTGACGGCCTTATTCATCATCGGCTGCGGGCTGACCACGCTGGAAACCGCCGCCAACCCCTACGCCGCCGTGCTCGGGCCGCCCGAGGGCAGCACCAGCCGGCTGAACCTGGCGGCCTCGTTCAACGGCCTGGCCGTGTTCGTGGCCCCGATTATCGGCGCCAACATGATTCTCTCGGGCACGGAGTACAGCAAGGCCCAGCTGGCGGCCATGCCCACGGCCGAGCGCATTGCCTACCTCAACCACGAAGCCGCCGCCGTGAAGCTGCCCTACCTGGTGCTGGGCGCGGTGCTGGTGGCCGTGGCGGTGCTGTTCTTTTTCAGCAAGCTGCCCGAGGTAAAGGCCGCCGAAGCTGAGCCCTCCCAGGGCGGCGGCTTTTTCGCCGTGCTGAAACACCGGCACCTGACCTGGGCCGTGGTGGCGCAGTTTTTCTACGTCGGGGCGCAGGTCTGCGTGACGAGCTTCTTTATCCGCATGGCCAAGCAGGGCGCGGGCGTCGATGAGAAAACCGCCGGCTACTACCTGGCCGTGTACGGGCTGCTGTTTATGATCGGGCGCTTCGCCGGCACGGCCCTACTCAAGTACGTGGCCTCGCAGCGGCTGCTCTCGATTTACGCCGTGGTAGCCGTGGCCCTGTGCGCGGTGGCCGTGTTCGGCGACGGGGCCTACGTCATCTACGCCCTGGGCGGCATCGGCTTTTTCATGAGCATCATGTTCCCCACCATCTTCGCCCTGGGCATTGCCGGCCTCGGCGACGACACCAAGCCCGGCTCGTCCTGGCTGGTCATGTCCATCGTGGGCGGGGCCATCCTGCCCTACCTAATGGGCACGCTCATCGATATGCGCGGCGACAATATCCAGATCGGCTACCTCATCCCGCTGGGCTGCTTCCTGGTGATTCTGCTCTTCGGTCAGTACGGCTACCGCATCAACCGCAAGCTGGTGTAAGTCAGTGCTGATCTACTGAACGTCATGCTTGATCTGGCGTCCGCGCAGTCGAAGCATCTCTACCGCTTCGACGGATAGTAAACTCCGCAGACAGGCCCATGAATCGAGTACAATGAAGCGGTAGAGATGCTTCGCGGGGCTCAGCATGACGTTCTGAATTCTCTCTTGCCCATTACCACCCCCATGCAAAACCGGCGCAACCTTCCCCTGTCCCTACTGCTCCTGACGCTGCCCGCCCTGAGCTGGCTGCCGTCGGTATCGGCCTGGGCGCAGGCGGCGCCGGCCACTGCGGCCACTACCGAGGCGGAGCTGCAGGCCGCCTTCCAGAACCCGCCCGAAGCGGCCCGGCCCTGGGTTATCTGGTACTGGATGAACGCGGCGGTGACGCCCGAGGGCCTCACCGCCGACCTGGAGGCCATGCAGCAGGCCGGTATCGGCGGGGCCTTTTTGATGCCCATCCGCGGTGCGGGTGACAAGCCGCTTATTGACCCGCCGGCCCAGCAACTCTCGCCGCGCTGGTGGCAGATGGTGCGCCACGCCATGACCGAGGCCGACCGCCTCGGCCTGAAGCTGGCCATGCACGTGAGCGACGGATTCGCCCTGGCCGGCGGCCCCTGGATTACGCCCGAGCTGGCCATGCAGAAGGTGGTTTCCAGCGAAACGCGCATCAGCGGCGGGCGCCGGCAAACTATCCAGCTGCCCCAGCCGGCGGCGGTGAAAGGCTACTACCGCGACATTGCCGTGTACGCCTACCCCACGCCCACCGGCGGCGGGGTGTCGACCTACACCGTGAAGCCCGCCGTGACCAGCAGCGCCGCCGAGGGCAAGCCCGAGCGGCTAACCGTGGCCGGCAACAAGGACGGCTTCAAGCTCACCGAGCCGGGCTGGATTCAGTACGCTTTCGAGCGGCCCTTCACCGCCCGCAGCCTGCGCATCCGCTCCAACGGCTATAACTACCAGGCCAACCGGCTCATCGTGGAAGTTAGCCAGGACGGGCAAACCTTCCGGCCCGTCCTGCGCCTGACGCCGCCGCGCAGCGGCTGGCAGGACAGCAGCGCCGTCACCCACGCGCTGCCGACCACCACGGCCCGTTTCTTCCGCTTCCGCTACGACCCCGCCGGCTCCGAGCCGGGCGGCGAAGACCTGGACGCGGCCAAGTGGAAACCCGCGCTGAAAGTCTCGGAAATCCGGCTGTCGGCGGAGGCGCGCATCAACCAGTACGAGGGCAAAAACGGGGAAGTCTGGCGCGTGAGTCCGCGCAACACCGCCCAGCAGTTGCCCGATTCGCTGTGCGTGCCGCTGGGCAAAGTCCTTAACCTTACCGATAAGCTCGGCCCCGACGGCCGTCTGAACTGGACGCCCCCGGCCGGGCGCTGGACGATTCTGCGCGTGGGTCACACCGCCACCGGCTACACCAACTACACCGGCGGCGGCGCATTGGGCCTGGAGTGCGACAAGTTCAACCCCGCGGCCGTGAAGCTGCAGTTCGACAGCTGGTTTGGCGAAGCCCTGCGCCAGGGCGGGCCGGAGCTGGCCGGGCGGGTGCTCACGACCCTGCACGTCGACAGCTGGGAGTGCGGCTCCCAGAACTGGTCGAGCAATTTCGCCGCCGAGTTCCGGCAGCGCCGGGGCTACGATTTGCTGCCCTACCTGCCGGTGCTGGCCGGGGTGCCCCTGCAGAGCGCCGAGGTGTCGGAGCGGGTGCTGTTCGATTTGCGCCAGACCATTGCCGAGCTGATCGGCGACAAGTTTTACGCCACGCTGGCCGCCGAAGCCCGGGCCAAGGGCGTGACCATTTCGGCCGAGGCGGTGGCGCCCACGATGGTCAGCGACGGGCTGCTGCACTACCAGTACGCCGACGCGCCGATGGGCGAGTTCTGGCTGCGCAGCCCCACCCACGACAAGCCCAACGACATGCTCGACGCCATTTCGGGCGCGCACATCTACGGCAAGAACATCGTGCAGGCGGAGGCTTTTACCGAGCTAAAAATGGCCTGGGACGAGCACCCGGCCATGCTGAAAACCGTGCAGGACCGCAACTACGCCCTGGGCGTCAACCGGCTGGTGTACCACGTTTTCGCCCACAACCCCTGGCTGGACCGGCAGCCGGGCATGACCCTGAACGGCGTGGGCCTCTACTTCCAGCGCGACCAGACCTGGTGGCGCCCCGGCCGCGCCTGGGTCGACTATGCCCGCCGCTGCCAGGCGCTGTTGCAGCTCGGCCGCCCGGTGGTCGACGTGGCGGTGTTCAACGGCGAGGAAACCCCGCGCCGCGCCCTGCTGCCCGAGCGCCTGACCCGCACGCTGCCCGGCATCGTGGGCGCGGCGAAGGTGCAGAGCGAGCAAAAGCGCCTGGCCAACGTCGGCTCCCCGATGCGTGAGATGCCCGAAAAGGTGTCGGCCACGGCGAATAGCTTCACGGCCGATATGCTGGTAGACCCGCTGCACGGCTACGCCTACGACTCGTTTAACCCCGACGCGCTGCTGCGCCTGACCCGGGTGCGCGACGGCCGCATTGAGCTGCCCGGCGGGGCCAGCTACGCGCTGCTGGTGGTGCCCGGCGCCACCTCCCTCTGGCCCGACAGCACCTCCATGACGCCCGCCGTGGCCCAAAAGCTGCGGGAGCTGGTGCAGGCCGGCGCCACCGTGCTGCTCGACCGGCAGCCCGGCCGCAGCCCCGAGCTGCGCGGCTATCCGCAGGCCGACCAGCAGGTGCAGCAGCTCACGGCGCAGCTCTACGCGGCGGGCGCCGCCCAGGCTACCGCCGCCGCCACCGGGGTGCCCGCGCCGGCCGGCTCGGGGCGGGTGCTGCGCGGCCCCTACGCCGCCGACTCCTTCGAGCCGCTGGGCCTCCCGCGCGACGTGACGGCCCACTACGCCAGCGGCCAGCGGGCCCGCGGCCTGGCCTGGACGCACCGCACCGCCGAGCAGTTCGATATCTACTTCATTGCCAACCAGCTCGACTCCACGCAGACCATCGATTTGTCGTTGCGCGTGGCCGGGCGGCAGCCGGAGCTGTGGGACGCGGTGACGGGCGAAATCCGGTCCGCGCAGGACTGGCAAACCGACAACGGCCGCACCCGCCTGCCGCTGCGCCTGGAGCCCAGCGGCTCGGTGTTCGTGGTGCTGCGCCAGCCGACTTCGCAGACGGCTGTTCACAACGGCCCGAACTGGCTGACCACCACGCCCGCCCAGCCACTGAGCGGCCCCTGGCAGGTGCAGTTCGACCCGAAAGCCGGCGGCCCGGCCCAGCCCGTGGCCTTTGCGCAGCTCACCGACTGGAGCCAGCACCCGGACGCGGCCATCCGCCACTACTCCGGCACGGCCGACTACCGGCAGACCTTCCGCTGGAAGACCAAGAAACGCCCCGGCCAGCGCGTGTACCTGGAACTCGGGCAGGTGAACAATCTGGCCGAAGTGGAGCTGAACGGCCAGCCCGTCGGCACGGCCTGGACGGCCCCCTACCGCCTCGACATCACCGACGCCGTGCGCAAGGGCGACAATCAGCTGCGCATCCGCGTGACCAACACCTGGGCCAACCGCCTCATTGGCGACGCGGCCTTGCCCCCGGAGCAGCGCCGCACCAGCCTGACCACGGCGCCCGCGCCGGCTGCTACCCGGCCGCTGTTGCCGGCCGGCTTGCTGGGGCCGGTGGTCATCAGCACGGCTACTGAAACTGATTCAAAGACCTCGAAATAGAACGTCATGCTGAGCTTGTCGAAGCATCTCTACCGCTTCGCCTGCAACCATTCAACGAAGCGGTAGAGATGCTTCGACGGGCACAGCATGACGACCTCATTTACTCCGTTTGCTCCATGAATTTTCCCACCCATAAGCTCCTCACCGCCGCCCTGCTAGCTGGCCTGGCCGTGGCCGCCCGCCCGGCCGCGGCCCAGGACAAGGGCCTCGTCAATACCACCGCCAGCAAGCACGTCAAGCTCAGCAATGTTGATATGGGCAGCGTGCAGTGGCAGCCGCAGGGCTTCTGGGGGGAGCGGTTCCAGGTCTGCCGCGAGGCGATGATTCCGACCATGTGGGCGCTGTACCACGACCCGGTGCGCAACCACGCCTTCCGCAACTTTGAAATTGCGGCGGGGCTGGAGAAAGGCACCCACATGGGGCCGTCGTTCCACGACGGCGACTTTTACAAGCTGTTGGAATCGGTGGCGGCGACGTACGCGGTGACCCGGGACCCGAAGCTCGACCAGATGATGGACGAAGCTATTAGCGTCATTGCCAAGTGCCAGCGGGCCGATGGGTATCTGAATACGCAGGCCACCATTGCGGCCATCAATACGGGCAAGAGCACCGCGTTTCAGAACCGGCTGAACTTCGAAAGCTACAACCTGGGCCACCTGATGACGGCCGCCTGCGTGCACTACCGCGCCACCGGCAAGACTTCGATGCTGGATCTGGCCCGCAAGGCTACCGACTACCTCTACGCCTTTTACAAACGCTCCTCGCCCGAGCTGGCCCGCAACGCCATCTGCCCCTCGCACTACATGGGCGTGGTGGAAATGTACCGCACCACCCAGGATGCGCGCTACCTGGAGCTGGCCCGGCAGCTGATTGACATCCGCGGGCTGGCCGGCGACATCGGCACCGACGACAACCAAGACCGACTCCCGTTCCGGCAGATGCAGAAGGCCGGCGGCCACGCCGTGCGCGCCAATTACCTCTTCGCCGGGGTGGCCGACGTGTACGCCGAAACCGGCGACGCGACGCTGCTCACGACGCTCAACAAGATGTGGGACGACGTGACCCAGCACAAGATGTACGTGACCGGGGCCTGCGGGGCCTTGTACGACGGCGTGTCGCCCGACGGGACGGCCTACAAGCCCGACACGGTGCAGAAAATCCACCAGGCCTACGGCCGCGACTACCAGCTGCCCAACCACACGGCCCACGGCGAAACCTGCGCCAACATCGGCAACGTGCTCTGGAACTGGCGCATGCTGCAGCTCACCGGCGAGGCCAAGTACGCCGATGTGATGGAAACGGCCCTCTACAACAGCGTCCTGAGCGGCATTAGCCTCGACGGCAAACGGTTCCTCTACACCAACCCGCTGGCCTATTCCGACGCGCTGCCCTTCCACCAGCGCTGGTCGAAGGACCGCGTCGACTACATCAGCCTCTCCAACTGCTGCCCGCCCAACGTGGTGCGCACCGTGGCCGAAGTCGGCAACTACGCCTACAGCGTGTCGGACAAAGGCCTGTGGCTGAACCTGTACGGCGCCAACGACCTGACTACCAAGCTCCGCAATGGCGCGGCCGTGAAGATCCGGCAAACGACCAACTACCCCTGGGACGGCGCCGTGCAGCTGACGGTGCAGGAAGCCCCGGCCGCGGCGTTTTCCGTGTTCCTGCGCATTCCCGGCTGGGCCGCGGGCGCCAAGCTGCTGGTAAATGGCAAAGTGCAGTCGGTAGCGCTGACGCCGGGCAGCTACGCCGAAGTCAACCGCGGCTGGAAAAGCGGCGACCAGGTGGAGCTGATGCTGCCCATGCCGGCGCAGTTGGTGGAAGCCAACCCGCTGGTGGAGGAAACCCGCAACCAGGTAGCGGTGAAGCGCGGCCCCATCGTGTACTGCCTCGAAACCAAAGATTTCCCGGCGGGTCAGCCGCTGTCGGCCCTTACCATCCCGGCCGACGCCAAGCTCACGCCCAAGGCCATTACCATCGACGGCAGCCGGGTGATGAGTTTGACCGGCAAGGGCCTGCTGGCCGCCGACCCGCAATGGACGGGCAGCCAACTGTACCGCCCGGTACCGGCCCGCAAGCCCACCACCGTGCCGCTGACGCTGGTGCCCTACTACGCCTGGGGCAACCGCGGCCACGCCGACATGGAAGTGTGGATTCCGCTGAGCCGGTAGGGGCCTCACCCCCCGGCTCCGATGGCCTCACCCCCGGCCCCTCTCCCGTGGAGAGGGGAGCCAGCCATCAGCAACGATTCCGTTCAACGACGCGGGGCTGCTCCGCTCGCGCTCCGCAGCCCCGCCAACGATTCAACTATTTTCACCCGCATCATTTAACCTCCCCAGCCACTACAGCTGGTAGCAGTTGCAGCGGCCCGCGCTGCTGCAACTGCGCTGCCGTCGTCAGGCTCCCCTCTCCCCTAGGAGAGGGGGCCGGGGGGGTGAGGCCCCATGAAACACCTGCTGCTTTCCGCCGCCCTGCTCCTGGCCCCGCTGCTGCTGCGGGCCGAGCTGCGCCTGCCCTCCATCTTCACCGACAACATGATTTTCCAGCAGCAGGCCGAGTGCGCCGTCTGGGGCTGGGCCAAGCCGGGCAGCCGCATCACCGTGGCGCCGTCGTGGGGCAAGCCGAAGTATCAGGCCCAGACCGACGACAAGGGCCGCTGGAAGCTGAAGGTGAAGACGCCGGCCGCCGGCGGCCCGTACACGTTCAGCGTCAGCGGGGATGAGAAGCCGGTGACTTTGCAGAACGTGCTGGTGGGCGAGGTGTGGCTGTGCGGGGGGCAGTCGAACATGGAAATGCCGATGAAGGGCTTCAAGGGCCAGCCGATTCTGGGCTCCAACGAGGCTATTCTGCACGCCAGCAACCCCAATATCCGCCTCTACAACGTGCCGCGCAGCTCCCGCACCGCGCCCAAGGACAACAGCAAGCCCTTCGCCTGGAAGGTGGCCGAGCCCGAGGCGGTGGCCAATTTCAGCGCCACGGCGTACTATTTCGGGCGGCTCTTGCAGGAGCAGCTGCACGTGCCGGTGGGGCTGATTAACTGCAGCTACGGCGGTTCCACCATCGAGGCCTGGCTGAGCGAGGAGACGCTGCGGCAGTTCGCGGGCGTGACGATTCCGCCCCGCACCGACTCCATCAAGGTGGTCAACCGCACGCCCACCACGCTCTACAACGGCATGCTGCACCCGGTCGTCGGCTACGGCATCCGGGGGGCGTTGTGGTACCAGGGCGAGTCGAACTACGAGCACCCCGACGAGTACCCGGCCCGGCTGCAGGCGCTGGTGAAGCAGTGGCGCGCGGAGTGGAACATGGGTGAGTTTCCGTTCTACTACGCCCAGATTGCGCCCTACAACTACGCCCAGCTGCCGCCTTACAACAAGGGCGGTAAGTTCAACTCCGCCTTTATTCGCGACGCTCAGCGCAAGGCGGAAGCCACGATTCCCAACGCCGCCATGGCCGTGCTGCTCGACGTGGGCGAGGAGGCCAGCATCCACCCCATGCGCAAGGAGCCAGGCGGGCAGCGGCTGGCCTTGCTGGCGCTACAGAAAACCTACGGCCGCAAGGGCTTCGGGGCGGTCAGCCCGGCGTATGAGTCCATGGAAGTCAAGGAGGGCACGGCCGTGGTGAAGTTCCGCGACGCGCCGAACGGCATGACCTCGTTCGGCGAGCCGCTGACGGGCTTCGAGGTGGCTGGGGCCGACCAAAAGTGGTTTCCCGCCAAAGCCAGCATCGACGGCAGCGTGGTGAAGGTATCGGCGGAGCAGGTGAAGCAGCCGGTAGCGGTGCGCTACGCCTTCCAGGACTTCACCCGCGCCACGTTGTTCAGCACCGAGGGCTTGCCGGTGTCGTCGTTCCGGACTGATGATTGGGCACAATGAGGCATTTTCTTGACTTTTTAGCCCGCAGAAGGCGCAGAGGTTTTACGCAGAGGGCGCAGAACGTTCAGCGCCCTCTGCGTAATCTTCTGCACCCTCTGCGGGCCAAAAACGCATGGGTACTCCTGCTGCTGCTAAGCACGAAATCCGTTGCCCAGAGCCCCGAGCTGCCCACCAACAACATCACCTGGACCAGCCCGAGCCGCAACAGCGCCGAATCCATGCCCTGCGGCGGCGGCGACGTGGGCCTGAACGTGTGGAGCGAAGCCGGGGACGTGCTGTTCTACGCCGCCCGCAGCGGCACTTTCGACGAGAACAACAGCCTGCTCAAGCTCGGCCGCGTGCGCCTGCGCCTCACCCCGAACCCGTTCGGAACCGGCGGCCGCTTCCAGCAGACGCTGAACCTGCCGCAGGGCGACGTGACGCTGACCGGCACCAACGGCAACACCACCGCCCAGGTCCACATCTGGGTCGACGTATTCCGGCCGGTGGTGCACGTCGAGGTGAGCAGCAACCAGCCGCTGCAGGCCGAGGCCCGCTACGAAAGCTGGCGCGTGGAGGACCGCATCCTCAAGGGCAAGGAAAACAACCAGAATTCCTACAAATGGGCGCCGCAGGGCGAGGTCAAAACCCGCCACGACAGTCTCAGCTTTCGGGGGCAGACGGTCGAGTTCGTGCACCAGAATCGGCCCGAGACGGTGTTCGACGTGACCGTGCGCCAGCAGGGCCTCGACGCGGTGAAGGCGCAGCTCTACAACCCGCTCCAAGACCTGATTTTTGGCGGCATCCTGTGGGGAAACCGCATGCTGCCGGCCGGCACTACCGACGGAACGTACCAACGCACGCCCTTCCGCGCCTACACGCTGAAAAGTCAGGCCCCAGCCCGCTCGCACACCCTCACGCTGGCCCTGCACACAGCGAAGGTGGTGCCCCAGCAGCGCCAGGGGCAACTGCCGGTTGCCTCCCCGGCACAAGAGCAGTGGCGGGCGGGTTTGCAGCAACTGCTGGCTACTTCCCCAAATCCCAAAGCCGCCCGGCAGCAGACGCTGGCCTGGTGGCGCAGTTTCTGGCAGCGCAGCTTCATTCACATCCAGCCCACGCAAGCCGCCGCCAACGCGCCCCAGTGGCAGGCCGGCCGCAACTACCAGCTGATGCGCTATATGCTCGGCTGCAACGCGCTGGGCCAGTGGCCGACCAAGTTCAACGGCGGCCTGTTTACCTACGACCCGGCCCTGACCGACTCCACGCTCCGGTTCACGCCCGACTTCCGCAACTGGGGCGGCGGCACCCACACAGCCCAGAATCAGCGCCTGGTGTACTGGCCCCTGCTCAAAAGCGGCGACGCGGTCCTGCTCAAGCCGCAGTTCGACTTCTACCTGCGCATCCTGAAGAATGCTGAGCTGCGCAGCCAGACCTATTGGAATCACCCCGGCGCCTGCTTCACCGAGCAGATCGAAAACTTCGGCCTGCCCAACCCCGCCGAGTACAACTGGAAACGCCCCGCCGACTTCGACAAGGGCCTGGAATACAACGCCTGGCTGGAATACGAGTGGGACACCGTGCTGGAGTTCTGCCTGATGATGCTCGACGCGGAGCAGTACGCCGCCCAGGACGTGCGGCCCTACCTGCCCTTCATCGAAAGCTGCCTCACGTTCTTCGACCAGCACTACCAGCACTTGGCCCGGCAGCGCGGCGCCAAAGCCCTCGACGGCGAAGGCCACCTGGTGCTCTACCCCGGCTCGGGTGCCGAGACCTACAAGATGGCCTACAACTCCACCGCCACCGTGGCCGGCCTGCGCACCGTCCTCACCCGCCTGCTGGCCCTGCCGCCGCAAATTGGCTCGGCGGAGCAGCGCAAAGCGTGGACGGCCATGCTCGGCCGGATTCCGGCTATCAGCTTCCGCGAAATCGACGGGCACAAGCTCATAGCGCCGGCCAAAAGCTGGGAGCGGGTCAACAACGTGGAAAGCCCGCAGCTCTACCCGGTGTTTCCCTGGGGCCTGTACGGTATCGGCCGGCCCGACCTGGAACTGGCCCAAAACACCTACCGCTACGACCCGGACGTGCAGAAATTCCGCAGCCACGTGGGCTGGAAGCAGCACAACATCTTCGCCGCCCGCCTCGGCCTGACGGACGAAGCCGCCACCCTCACCATGCAGAAGCTGCAGGATTCCGACCGCCGCTTCCCCGCCTTCTGGGGCCCTGGCTACGACTGGGCGCCCGACCACAACTGGGGCGGCGCGGGCATGATTGGCCTGCAGGAAATGCTGCTGCAAACCGCCGACCGAAAAATCCTGCTGCTGCCCGCCTGGCCCCGTGCCTGGGACGTGCACTTCAAGCTCCACGCACCGTATCAGACCACCGTGGAATGCACGGTGCAGAATGGCAAAGTCACGCAGCTGCTGGTGACGCCCGAGGCGCGGCGGGCGGATGTGGAGGTGAAATGGTGAGATGGTGAGTTGACGTTCGGTAACACTGGCCGTCATTGCGAGCGAAGCGAAGCAATCTTTCCTCTCGCGGCACGACGGTACGAGAAGCACAAACCGAAAAGTCGTCAGCACGAAAACGGCACCGCCCGAAACCTGAGTTACTTGGTTTCGGGCGGCGCCGTTTTGGGTTGTTGCCAGTTGGACCTTTGTGCCGCGAGAGGAAAGATTGCTTCGCTTCGCTCGCAATGACGGCCGCTGGGGCCGCCCGAACGTCAAACTCACCATTTCACCAGCTCACCATTTCACCGCCTAGTGCCCGTTGAACACCAAATACAGCGCCACCATCACTACGGCCAGCGCGGCCCAGAGCAGCTTTACCCGCGGCGAGGTGGCCGGCAGGGCGGTGCGGTCAAAGGGGACTCGGGGCTGGTGGGTGCCGTCGAGCAGGGAAATGACGATGGCGGCCAACAGCAGCACCGCGAACAGCAGGAACGAGAGGACCAGGTAGTGCGGCCAGAACGTGTACTCGCTCGGCGGCAATATCCAGAGGTAGACGACGCCCACGCCCAGGCTGAACGCGGAGCCGACGGATAGGGTAAAATTGACGGCCCGGCGGGTGGTGCGCGGCCAGAACACCGTCAGCAGAAACACGGCCGAGAGGGGCGGCGCGATGAAGCCGAGCACGGCCTGGAACACGTCGAACAGGTTCAGGCCCTTCACCGCGTCGATGGCCAGGGCCATGAGCACAGCGAAGGCGCAGCCCACCAGCACCGTGAGGCGGCCGACGCGGACTACGTCTTTTTCCGAAGCCTCAGGATTGATGTTGCGGGCGTACACGTCGAGGGCGAAGACGGTGCTCAGCGCGTTCAGGGAGGAGCTGATGGTGCCGACCAGCACGGCAATCAGCACCACGATAACCAGGCCCTTGAGGCCGGCCGGGAACAGGCTGGTTACCATCGTCATGTAGGCCTGGTTGGGGTCGGCCAGGTGCGGGAAAAGCACGTAGCAGAGCACCCCGGTGAGGATGAACAGCGGCAGCGACAGAATCTTGAGCCAGCCGATGAAGTTTACGCCCAGCTGGCCCTGTTCCAGGTTTTTGGCACCGAGCACCGACTGCACCATGGCCTGGTCGGTGCAGAAGAAGGCCACGGCCGACACGGGGTAGCCCAGCAGAATGGCGTACCAGGGGTATTTCGGGTCGGAGGCGGGCTGGATGAGGTTCCAGTAGTGGCCCGGCACGCTGTGCCAGAGCTGGCTCAGGCCGCCCACTTTCAGCACGCCGATGACGGTGAGCGTGAGCGAGACGCCGATGAGCAGCAGCATCTGGAACACGTTGACCTTGGCAATGGCCTTCAGGCCGCCGGCGAAGGTGAAGAAGCCCGCGAACAAGACCAGCACGATAACCGACTGCCACATCGGGATGCCCAGAATCTGGCGCACCAGCACGCCGCCGGAGAAGAGGCCCAACGACAACCAGGAAATCAGAATCTTGATCAGCGCGTACCAGGCCAGTATATTCTGCGTCGAGCCGCCGTACTGCTGGCCCATGAAGCCCGGCATGGTGCTGACGCGGGCCGCCAGGTAGCGCGGGGCAAACACGGTGGCCAGCAGCAGCAGGAACACGAAGGCGTACCACTCGAAATTCACCGCCACGATGCCGGTGCTGTACCCGATGCTGGCAAAGGCCAGCAGCATGCTGGGCCCCACGTTGGTGCCCCACATGTTGAAGCCGATGCTGGCCCAGCCCAAGGACTTGCTGGCCAGGAACTGGGAGTCTTCGGTCTGCTCCTTTTTCGAGGCGCTGGCCCGGTAGCCGATGCCTACGAGGATGACGACGTAGGCCGCCACGATGGCGTAGTCCCAGGGGCTCAGGTGGCCGAGTAGATTGTTTCCCATGCGGGTGGGGGTGGTTCGGGTGGGAGTTAGAACGGTATTCGTTGGGTGGCATGGTGCGCGAAGCCGGACGGCCTCGCGCGACCTGACATGGCCTTCGGCGGCAGTGACATGGACCTCAATGAGCGTGACATGAGGTTCGACGGAGGTGACAACGACCTTGCACGGAGTGTCAACGCGCTCAATTGAGGCGTCAATGACCTTGAAGCGGGTGTCAAGGCGTTTGCTGAAGGTGTCAATGAGCTTGCCCGGGGCGTCAAGGCGTTCAACGAGCGCGTCAATGACCTCGCGTGCGGTGTCAAACCGTCCGGGCAAGGTGGCAGCGCGTTCAACGGGGGTGACAATGGGTTGAGCGGAAGCGCCAAGCCGTTCAACATCAGCACGTGAGATGCCTCGACAAGCTCGACATGACGTTCTGTTGTAGCTGTTCTGCCAACTATAGCGTCAGGCCGTGCTCGTCGAGCAACTCCTGCACCCGCACGGGGCGGCCGGTTTGCAGGGAGCGGTCCATGGCCTGGAGCAGGGCAATGGTGCCGATGCCTTCGCGCACGTCGGGGTAGGCGGTGAAGCCTTCGGTGATGGAGTCGGCGAAGTATTCGAGGTAGTTCTGGTACTCGCCGGCGTGGTGGCTTTTGCCCTCGAAGCGGAAGTAGTGCTTGAGCTTATGCTCCCAGGTGACGAGGCGTTCCTCCCCGGTGCGGTCGGTAATGGCGTAGCGCAGGTCCATGTAGTCGCCCTGGCTGGCGCCCTCGGTGCCGCGCAGCACGCAGCTCATTTCCGAGTCGCGGGTGACGGGCTGCACCGGGCCGGTATAGCAGCCGCTTACGCGGGCCACGCGGCCGTCGGTGCTTTTGAAGATGAAGTGCATGGTGTCCTGGTGCTTGAGGCCGCCCGCCCGGCCATTCGAGCTGAGCATGCCGTAGCCCATGACTTCCTCGATGTTGGGCAGGTACCAGCGGATGAAGTCGACGGGGTGGCTCAGGCCGCCGTAGAGCCATTTGAAGCTTTGCTGCAGGGACCAGCCTTTGGCGAGGAACCAGCGGTGGTCGGCGTGGTAGTAGCTTTCCACCGTTATCAGCTCGCCGATGAGGCCGGCCTCGTAGTCGGCGCGCTGCCGCTTCATGGGCTCGAAAAAGCGGGAGCTTTGGCCCACGAACACCTTTTTGCCGGTTTGTTCCACCAGCGCCAGCAGCTCCCTGGCCTGGCTGAGGTCGTCGATGAAAGGCTTGGTGCAGACCACGTGCTTGCCCGCCCGCAGCGCCTGGCCGACGTGCTCGGCGTGCAGGTGGTCGGGGGTGTATATGGCAATGATGTCGATTTCGGGGTCCGAGAGCAGGTCCTGGTAGTCCTGCGTCACGCGGCCCTGAAACTGGAATTCGGCCACGCGGTGGCGGCACAGCTCCTCGTTCCGGTCGCAGATGGCGCGCAGCTCCAGCTTCTCGCTTTGCAGGGCGGCCGACATGGTGCTTCTCCCCTCGCCCAGGCCCAGAATGGCTATTTTCAGCATTGATTGTGAGTTGTCAGTTGGTAGTTGTCAGTTGTCAGGGCGGGCTTAGCCTTTCTTGGCGGGCTGCTTCGGCTTGGCCAGCAGCGGCGGCAGGGGCTGCAGGAATACCCAGACTTCGCCGGGTTTGGCGCCGTTGCGGCCTTCCTGGTACTGGCGCATGCGCTGGTTCCACTCGTCCACGCGCGGGTTGTTTTCGGTGGTTTTGGGGTTGAGCGCGTCCAGGCTCTGGCCCTTCGGAATGCTGATGACCAGCATCAGCTCCCGGCCCCGGCGAAACACCAGCAGCTGCTGGAAGCTGGCGTGGCAGAAACCGTTGGATACCTCGGGCCACTGCTCAAACTGCGTGGCGTGGTAGCGCAGGTACTCGTTTTGCTTCGCCGTATCGGCCACCAGGCTTGCGGTGAGGATGATGTTGTCCCACTGCCGGGCCGTCGTCTTATCGGTGCAGCGGCTGCGCTCGAAGCGGTAGAACGGGGCGGCGTATTCCTTGACGCGGGCCGTGGGGTAGGCTTGTTTCAGCGCGGGCCGCAACTCCCGGATGCGGGCTTGGGGGGCATAGGCGACCAGGTGCGTGAGGTGGTTGGCGTCCTGCCAGCGGCGCAGGTCCACGTCGGGGTAGCGCTGGCCGAGGGCTTGGAGCTTCTGCGGCGGCAGGCGCAGGTCGTAGTCGGTCAGCTCCACGATGGACATGGGGCCGCGGGCCTGGGCGGGGGCCAGCAGCGGGAGCAGCCAGAGCAGCAGCCCCACTGCCAGGCGGCGCGAACGACGGAGCCCGCAGAGGGCGCGGAGGTTTCGCAGAGGACGCAGAGGTCGTTCCATTTTACTGCGCCTGATAGGTCACCACGTATTCGCGGCCGGGAGCCAACGAAAGCTCGTACAGCCCCCCACCTTTCGCCTCGATTTTGGCGCCTTTCACGCTGGGTTTCGACTTGCTCTTGAAGCGCAACACCCCGGTACCGGTGGTGCCTTTCACTTTCAACTCTTTAGGGGTGGCGCGCAGCGTAATGTCGCCCTGGGGCGTAGGTACCGAGCCTTCCATCCACTGCAGGCCGCCGAGGTTGGGCGTCACTTCGTAGGTGGCGTAGCCGGCCGAGAGGGGTTTGACGCCCAGGTAGTACTTGCCCAGCAGGTAGATCGGGCTGGCGCCCCAGGCGTGGCAGAGGCTTTTGCCGAAGGGGCGGCCGTACATCGAGAGGTGCTCGGTGCCCTTCTTGGTGGGGTCGTATTCTTCCCAGAAGGCGGTGGCGCCCTCATTCAGCATCCCGCCCCAGTAGGCCTTCATTTCCTTGAGCACGTAGGGCTGCTCGCCGAGGGCGCAGAGGGCTTCCAGCTCGTAGAAGCGCATGTAGGGCGTGGTGATTTTGGGCACCTGCGGGTTCAGCAGCACCGACTGCTTCACCTGCTGCTGCTGCGCGGGCGAGAGGTAGCCGAAGAAGATGCTGAACATGTTGGCGTAGCGCGTCACGTTCTCCGTCGGCTGCCCGCCGATGCGGCTGTGGACCAGCGCGCCCTTCGCGGGGTTCCAGTAGGTAGCAAAGATTTTGGCTTTCAGCTCAGCGGCCAGCTGCTGGTACTTCCGGGCGCCGTCCTGGTCATTTACCAGGTTGGCGCACAGGGCCATGCTTTCCAGGCTGCGGCACAGCAGCAGCTGCTCGAAGCTGACCTCGCCCTTCTTGCTGAGCCCGTCGGCCCAGTCGATAAACACCCAGTCGCCGGCCAGGCCTTCCATGTAGCCGTCCTGGTTGCGCCGGCTCAGGCAGTAGTCCATCAGGCTCTGCATGCGCGGGTAGAGCTGCTGCACCACGGTTTTGTCGCCTGAGTACTGGTAGGCGTCGTAGATGCCGATAAACCAGTAGAAGGTGTAGTCCATGATGGTATTCACGTGGCTGGTCACCGGGTCTTTGCCGCGCAGGGCGAAGGTGGTCCGGTTCACCGTCGGCGTGTCGAAGTACAGGTAGTAGTTCATCAGGTAGCTCTGGTAGGCGTCGCCCGACCACACCCACCTGTCCCGCTTGATGCCGTCGATGAAAAACTCCCGGCTCGTCAGCTGCATGGTGTAGGCGGCCACGTCCCAGATCTTGTTGAGCTGCTCATCCGAGCACCGGAACCGCCCCCGCACCGTCAGCGGCGCGTACTCGTAGAGCATCGACACCGAATCCAGGGTCACGCCCTTATCCGGCCGGATGTTCACGAAGCGGAAGGCCTTGGTCAGCGACGTGAGCTTGTCGGCCTTCTGCGGCTGGTTCACTTCCAGGCGCTCCAGCGTCTCGCAGCCCTCCACGCTCAGCGCCTCCTCCTTCGACTCGCCGAAGTACAGCGTAGTCGGGCCCTGCCCCTGCAGCCCGTGCAGGCGCACGTAGCCGAAGGTTTCGCGGCCGAAATCCACCAGCATACTGCCGTCGGCATTGCGCGTGACCTGGGCGGCCCGCCGCGGCTCGGTCTTCAGCTTAAAGGCCGAAGGCACGGCCTGCGCATCGTTGAAGTTCCAGCTGCCGGCCGTCAGCCAGGTGGTGCCCGACTGGTCCGACACCTTGCCCGAGGCGTCAATCCACTCCTTGTCCTCGTAGGTCACCAGCCACTTGCCGTCGGTGCCGATGGTTTTGCCCCGCACGAACACCGCCGGTACGTGCTGCTGGTTGTACACTTTGATGTTGAGCCGGTGCTTGCCTGCGGGCACCGTCAGGCGCGTGGGGTAGCCGGTTATCAGCTTGCCATCGAGCTTGACGTTGTACTGGCCCTCGGCGCGCAGCTCCACCTGCTCGGCCTCTTTCAGGTCGAAGTCCTGGTGGAAGTCGATGAGCGGGTAGTGGCTGTCGAGGCGCCAGAAGGGCGGGAAGAAGGAGCCGCGCTCGGTGCGGCGGTTTTGCATCTGGTTGCTGAGCCAGATTTCGTAGTCGCCGGGGTACCAGATCCAGGTGGCCTTGCTGGCCTGCTGGGCCTGGGTGGTTTCGGCGGCAAACAGCGTGAGGAGCGCGGCGGCAGTGGTGAAGCGTTTCAGGGTAGCGTGGGGCATCCGGGGAGGTTGATGGCTGCAAATCAGGGCGTCATTCCGAGCTTGTCGAAGAATCTCGCGTGCTGACGTTGGGTACTATTGTTCTCGTTGGGGTTGCTCTCGGAAGTCAGCACGCGAGATGTCTCGACAAGCTCGACATGACGTTCTTTTACTACTGACTCTTGCCGGTTTTCTGTCCGGCCTTCGGCGCCGCGCCGCGCAGGTCGCGGAACGCGGCTTCCAGCCCGGCGGCCTGCTTGATGGCGTCGGCCACCATCGGGCCGTTGTTTTTCCAGACGTTGTTCGGGCCGTTGGCATTGGCCAGGAATTTCTCGGCCGGGCACCAGTTGTCCTGCACCGTAATGCCGGAGGAGCCTTCGTCGAGGTAGAGGTAAAACCAGTGCTCCGGGTCGTGCACGTAGGCGGCGCGGCCGATTTCGTCGATGCGGTTTTCGCTGATGACGGTGCCGGGCTGGGCCGAAAGGGTGTACACACCGGCCACGTCGTAGGTGTGCTGGGCGTAGTGGTGGATGTAGTTACGGGTCACCCGGTTGCCCTGCATGGCGTTGGCCGATTTGGTCCAGCCCCAGCCCAGGCTGATGCCGGTGTAGGGCACCTGGCTGATTTCGTTGTGGCGGATAATGGTCTGGCGCACGTAGCCGGCGGCAATGCCCACCGCGCCCCAGTCCTCGTTGCCGCAGTCGGTCAGCAGGTTGTTTTCCACCAACTCGCCCGTGCAGATTTCCCGCTCGTCCTTGGGCAGGTAAGGCAGGTGGGTTTCGATGCCGGGGTCGGAGAACTTGCCCAGCTGCAGCCCGTTCACGGCCACGTCGCGGAACACGCAGCCGACGATGGCATCGTCGTGGGTGCCCTGCTGGTAGTCGAGGCCAGAGGCGCCCAGGTGCTCGAAGCGGCAGCGCTCAAAGCGGGTGTGGTCGGCGCCGCTGAGCTGCACCGCGCCGGGCGGGCGGCCGATCCAGGCCTGGTTTTCGAGGCCGGCCTTGTCGGGCGTGCCGGGCTTGACCAGGGAGTAGCCGTCGAGCAGGTACATGCCGGCTTGCAGGGGTACGTGGCCCTGCTCGGAGGGGCGCAGCCAGGTGGTGTAGGCGAAGGTCAGGCCCTTGAACTGCACGTGGCTCACCGGCGCGTCGAGGGAGCCGGCCACCTGCACCAGCGTCTCCAGCGCGGGCACCACGGCTTGGGCCGTGCTCATGGTTTCGCCGGGGCGGGGCCAGTAGAGCACCTGCCGCCGGGCCTGGTCGTAGTACCACTCGCCGGGCTCATCGAGCAGCTCCGGGGCGTTGGCGATGTAAAAGGCCGAGCTGCCGTTTTTGCCGTTGATGATAGGCCGGGGCCAGGGGTGCTCAAACTGCACCCGGCTTTCGGGCTCGTGGAAAGTAACGCGGGCTTCCTTACCCTGCACGGTCACCGATTTCACGCGCAGCACGTTCACGGCCCACATCTGGTGCAGCACCATTTCCAGCTGCCCGGCCCGCGTCACGCCGTTGAGGGCGGCGGCCGGAATCCAGGCTTCGCGCTTGTCGGTGTCCCAGCGCAGCAGGCGGGGCAGGTTGTCGTCGGTGGCGGTGCGGGCGCGCTGGGCCTTGCGGCCGTTCACCCACAGCTGCCGGAAGTCGAAGCTGCGGCCGGCCAGCAGGGGCGCATCGGCCACCCACACCTGGCCCTGGGCAGCTTTCGGCAAACCCGTTACGGCACCTGCCGCCTTTTTCCAGCCCGTTACCGATACGCCGCCGCTAAGTACCGGCTGCTCCCCGGGCGCGGCTTCGATGATGGTCGGGCTCGTGGCGGTGCCGGCATCCTCGGGCCGGAACAGCCAGGGCTCCTGCAAGCGGTACTCGCCGCCTTTCACCCAGATATGGATGCCGTTCGTCACCGAGGCATCGTGCAGGCGGCGCAGGTCGCGGGCCTGGCGCAGGGCCATGTTCAGGGTCGCCAAGGGCTGGGCGGCGGTGCCGGGGTTGCGGTCGGAGCCGGTGGGCGCCACCCAGATATCGGCGGCAGCGGCTGGCAAAGTCAGCGCACTGAGCAGCAGGAGCAGACTGGCAGAAATCGAGCGGGTCATTTGCGAGGGATGTAGCGCTGAGCGGTGCTCGGCGCTGGCGCCGAAGGCGACAATGTGGTTCTGGGTTATTCGGGCAAAGCCTGTGCAAGCGAAACAAACGGCCCGGTTCCGCATCGGCGCGTGCCGCGCCGGCGCCGAGCACCGCTCAGCGCTACACGCGGGCGGCGCTAATGTCCTTGCGCGGCGGTTTGATTGAACAATGCCTGCAGCGCCTCGAAGCCGTGCAGGGCATTAGCCGGCAGCCCCTCCCCTTTCGGGCCGAACACCAGCTGCTGCTCCTGCTTTTCCACGGTCACTTTCGATTCGTCCAGCTGGCCCGCCGCGTCCTCGGCCATGCGCAGGCCCAGGTGCTGGGCCATGAACTTGTACATGGCCTGGCGCTTCGAGGCGCCGTAGTCGTGGCCTTCCTTGGGAAAATGGGCGTTTTGCACCAGTTCGGGCCGGCCGTAGTAGCCGTAGATGGTTTTGAGGTAGGGCATGGCTACGTCGGGCGTCTGGGCGGTCCAGTCGCCGCCGTCGGTAATGGCCAGCATCGGGCGCGGGGCGGCTATGGCGGCCAGCTCGGCGTTGTTGGTGCCGCCCCCGCAGAGGTGCACCGGCATGCCGCTTTCGCAGGGGCAGCCCCCGCTGTGGTAGGTGGAGAGCATCACCACCGGCACGCTGACTTTGATGCGGTCATCGAGGGCGGTCAGCAGCATGGTCTGGCTGCCGCCGCCCGAGCCGCCGGTTACGGCCACGCGGTCCTTATCGGCATTTTTCTGGGCCAGCAAGAAGTCCAGGGCCCGCAGGCCGTTCAGCGCCTGCACCGTCATAGCCAGGCTGCGGCGGTGGTCTTCGGGCTTAAACTGCAGGGTCGATTCGCCCCAGGCAAACAGGTCGTAGCTGTAGACCATGGCGCCCATGCGGGCCAGCGTGGCGCAGCGCTTCTGCGCGTCGGCCCGGTAGCGCCCGTCTCCGAAGTGGCCGTCGGGGCTGATGATGATCGGGATTTTACCCTTCGGCTTCAAGGGCCGGTACAACGAGCCGGTGACGTACACGCCCGGCAGCGTCTCCAGGGCCACGTTCTCCACCGAATACCCGTCGTACACCCGCTTGTTGGTCACGATGGGCTTGCTGGTGGGCCTGGCCGGCATCGGCGCCAGCCGCAGGGCCGACCACATGCAGCTGCGCAGCTCGGCCCGGCGCTGCTCCCAGCTGGCCTGGTCGTGGTAGCGGGCGGCCAGCTCTTTGAGCTGCGCGGCGCCTTCCTCCGGCGTTTTCAGGTGGTACTGGTAGGTCTTGATTTTGTAGGTCTTGTCGCCGGTTTTGGCGGCCTGGTAATCCAGGGGGCCCAGCACGTTGCGCAGTGTTTCGTCCACGTCAGGGCGGAAGCGCCACTGGGCGTAGGTCACGTACTTGTCCTTCACCATCGCCGCGTCGGGCCGGATTTTCACCCCGTAGCGCTGCTGAATCTCGTCCAGCACCTGCTGCAGCGGCTCGCGGTACTGCTCGTCGGCGGTCTGGGCCCGGGCGGCGCTGCCGGCGGTCAGCAGCAGACCGGCGGTGAGAAGGCAGAGTTTCTTGAACATGGGTGGGAAATGCGAAGCTTTTGGGCGTCATGTCGAGCTTGTCGAGACATCTCGCTCGATAGTAATTCCAAGCGTTGAGGTTACTGTCGGAAGTCAGCACGCGAGATGTCTCGACCTTGCTCGACATGATGTTCTGATAAGCAGAATCAGTCCTTGGTGATTTCCGCCGTGCCCGTCGGGGCGGTGTAGCCCTTCAGCGCCGGCCATTGGCCGTTTTCAATCTTCACCAGCTTCAGCTTTTTCAGGTCGATGACGGCGTGCTTGATGCTCTTGCGGCGCCAGGTGTACACGAAATGCACCTTGCCGTCCTTGGTCTGAATCACCGAGGGGTACGAGTACTGGCTGATGGGCGAGTCTTCCAGGATGGCCGCCGCGTACCACTCCTTGCCGTCCTTGGACACAGCCACGTTCAGCGGGGTGCGCGGGCCCTTCGCCAGCGTACCGGGCGGCAGCACGTGGTTGTATACCAGCAGCTGACGCCCGTCCTGAAGGGTCACCGCGTCGGTGCCGGAGTTGTTGTTGGGCAGCGAAGTCTTGGCCAGCGGCGTCCACGTCTTACCCTGGTCCGAGGACCACGACTCCAGCAGGGCCCGGTCGCGGCTGCGGCAGAGCAGCTGCAGGCGGCCGTCCTGGTGCGTCAGGATGCTGGGCTGAATGGCGCCCTGGGTCGCGCCGTTCTCAATCGGCCCGATCATCGTCCAGTTCCTGCCGAAGTCGGTGGTGGCTTCCAGGTGCACGCGCCAGCCGCCGCTGCCCTCGGTGCTGGTCGGGCTGAGCAGGGTGCCGTTCGAGAGCAGCACCGGCTTGTTTTTCACCGGCCCGATGCAGCCCTCCGGCAGCGCCTCGGCCGCCGACCAGGTCCGGCCGTTGTCTTTCGAGCGGCGCATCCAGCCTTTCCAGTCCGAAGGCTTCGGCCCGATCTTGTAGAACAGCAGCAGCTCACCGCCGGGCACCTGAAACAGCACCGGGTTCCAGGTCGGGTAACGCAGCGTTTCATTGACGATGCCATTAGCCACTTCCACCGGGGCGGTCCACCGGCCGTTTTCCTGCCGGCTCACCCAGATGCCCACGTCGGGGTTCCGCTCCTTGGTGCCCCCGAACCACGAAGCCACGAGGCCCGCGGGCGTCTCGGCAATGGTGGCGGCGTGGCTTTCCGGGAAGGGCATCTTCTCCAGGATGAATTCGTCGACAATGACGGCGCGCTGCCAGGGGTTCTTCGGGGCGGTTTTCGCCGGGTTCTGGGCGACGGAGCAGCCCGCGGTGAGCAGGCCAAAGAGTAGTATGGGCAGGGTTTTATTCATGTTCATCATTTAGGTCGTCATGCTCATCTGGCGTCCGCTTGTCGAACCAGAGGTCGGCGCAGCCAAGCATCTCTACCGCTTCGTTTGGGCCCTATCGATAGCCCAGGGTTTAAACCCTGGGCTAATGAGGCGTTACCGTCGATTGGCTTAGCTCAGCATGACCTTCATTCTAGTGCTGTTCACGCGAAGCGGTAGAGATGCTTCGACTGCGCTCAGTATGACACTCTGTTGTTGGTCGTTCAGGTTCTACTTCACCACGAAAGCATAGTCCCCCGAACCTACTTCAAACACGGCCCGGTCGCCTTCCTGGCGCAGAAATTTCACGCCGGGCGCGGCTGAGGCTTTCTTGCCGCCTTCCTGCACCCGCTCCGCGTCCTTGGCCGGGAGGTAGACCACGGCCTTGGTATTGCCGGGCACCGTCAGGTTCCAGGTGAAGCGCTTGGCCTCCTGCTGCCAGCTGCTTTTGATGAGGCCGCGCACCGATTGGTAGGAGGCCGTAACCGAGGTCAGGCCGCTAGTGGGCGTGGGCTTCATTTCCAGGCGCTGGAAGCCCGGCGCGTCGGGGGCGGACTTGATGCCTGCCAGGTTTTCGTACTGCCAGATGAGCAGGTCGCCGAGCAGCATCACGTGGTTCTGGGAGTTCATGGCCGGGTCGGCGGTGTTGCCGTTCCACAGCTCCCAGATGGTAGTGGCCCCGTTGGCGGCCATGTAGCCCCAGCTGGGGTAGTCGCGGTTGGCGGCCAGGCGCAGGGCCACGTCGGGGCGGCCGTGCCGGGTGAGGCCGCGCATCAGCCACTGCGTGCCGATGACGCCGGTGCTGATGTGGCCCTGGTTGTCGACCATAATCTTGTCGACGATGTTCTGGAACATCTTGGCCTCGGCCTCCGGCGGCACCAGGCCGTAGGACAAGGGCAGCAGGTTGGCCGTGACGGTGTTGTTCGAGTACTGGCAGCTTTCGGGGTTCAGGAATTTCTGGTTGAAAGCGGTTTTCAGCGCGGCCATCTGCTGGGTGTACTCGTCGGCGTCCCGGGTCTTGCCCAGCGTCGCGGCGAAGCCGCGCATCAGGTCCAGCATGTGGTAGTAGGTGCTGCTGGCAATGAGCACGCCGTCGGTGTTGCGGGCGGGGTCTTTGGCGTGAATCAGCTCCTTGGACTCCGGCGGCACGCACCAGTCGCCGTACTTGTCCTTGGTCACGAGGCCATTTTCCGTGTAGTTCTGGCCCATGTACACCAGCCAGCGGCGCATGGAGTCGTAGTGGCGGGCCAGCACCTGCTCGTCGCCGTACTGGCGGTAGAGCATGTCGGCCACGGTGAGGTAGGTGCCGGGCCAGGTCACGTTGTCGCCGTAGTAGCGCCAGAAGGCGGGGGCCACGTCGGGGATACTGCCGTCGGCTTTCTGGGCCTGCTCTATGTCGCGCAGCCACTTGGCGTAGAGGCGGGAGTTGTCGAACATGAAACTCTCGCCGTAGGCCCCGGTGGTCCGGTCGCCGAGCCAGGGCTGCCGCTCGTTGCGCTGCGGGCAGTCCACAGGCATGCCCTTGTAGTTGCTGCGGATGCCCCAGTAGGCGTTGCGGTACACCTGGTTGATGGTCTGGTCGGAGGTGGTCAGCGCGCCGGTGGTGGCCATGTCGTCGTACACCACGCGGCCGTCGAAGTCGGCCAGGGTGGGCGTGGCGCCGGCGGGCCAGCCGCTGATTTCCACGTAGCGGAAGCCGTGGTAGACGAAGCGGGGCTCCCAGGTTTCGCGGGCGCCGCCTTTTAAGGTGTACACGTCGGTCACGCGGGCGTCGCGCAGGTTGCGCACGTACAGCTCGCCGCTGGGCTGCAGGGTTTCGGCGAAGCGCAGCGTCACCTGGTCGCCGGCCTTGCCCTGCACGCGCAGGCGCAGCCAGCCGGCCAGGTTCTGGCCCATGTCGAGGATGTACTTGCCGCCGGCCAGGGGCTTGAGGGCCACGGGTCGGAGCGTTTCCATCACCTTCATGTTCTCGTTCATCTGCGCCTCGTAGGTGCCGCCGGGCTCCTGCACCAGCTCGGCCTTGAGCCAGCTTTTGGCCTCGAAGCCGGCGGTGGCCCAGCCGGGCATTTCCCTGGTGGCGTCATACTCCTCGCCGTCGTACTCGTTGTTGGTGCGGATGGGGCCGTCGGCGGTGCCCTGCCAGCTCTCGTCGGTCTTGACGATGTCGCGCGTGCCGTCGGCGTAGGTCACCTCGATCTGCATGAGCAGCTTGGGGTAGCCGAAGGTCTTGATCTTGTAGGGCTTGTAGTGCTGGCGCATGGCGTAGAAGCGGCCGTTGCCCAGGGTCACGCCCACCGCGTTGGGACCGGCTTTCAGCAGGCCGGTCACGTCGTAGGTATTGTACTTCACGCCCTGGGTGTAGTCGGTGGGGCCGGGGGCCAGCACCTGCTCCCCTACCCGCTGCCCGTTCAGGTACAGCTCGTACAGGCCCAGCCCGATGATGTAGGCCGTGGCCTGGCGGATGGGCTTGTCGGCCCGGAACTCCTTGCGGAAGTAGCGGGCCGAGAGGCGGGCGTGGCTGGTTTCGTCGTCCCAGGGAAAGGCGCGGTCGAAGCCGATCCAGCGGCCTTTCCAGTCGAGGTAATTGAGCAGGCCCATGCTCCAGCGGGCGGGCGGGCTCCAGGCGGTTTGGCCCTGGGTGGTCCAGGTGCGCACCTTCCAGTAGCAGCGGGTGCGGCTGCGCAACGGGGCGCCGGCGTAGGCCACGTGCACCGACTGCCCCGAGGTGACTTGGCCGGAGTTCCACAGGTCGCCCTCGTCGGCGGCCAGCTTTTCGGGGGTGGAGGCCACCAGCACCTGGTAGGCGGTTTGCTCCAGGCCGCGGGCGGAGCCGCTCAGCTCCCAGCTCAGGCGCGGTGCGGTAGCGTCGATGCCTTCGGGGTTGGTGAGCAGCTCGCAGCGCAGGCGCAGCAGCTGCACGGGGGCGGGCTGGTCGGCGCGGAAGGCCGTCAGCAGCAGGGCGGTGAGAAGCGAAGAAAGTACAATGCGCAGGTTCATCGGGACGGGCAGCCGCACCCCGCGGCCCCCGCTACGACAGCAGCGGGGAAGCCAGCCGCTACACGGGCCGGCGCCACGGGGCGGTGCTAGGCACTTTTGGCGTCCACTAGTTCACCATTTTTCCCGGGACAACATTCTACGATCTTAGCATAAAGCTTTAGGATTTGGGCATGGTGGGGTGAGACAGAATGTTCTAACAAATGTCTTTAATCATTACTAAAATGAAAATATCCTAACTCTTCCGCCCGCTTACTAAACGCCTCAGTGTCATCCAAGCTAATTAGATCATAGTACTCCCCAGGTGTAAAGTTAGTTCTATGAGTAAAATGCTCACCAATACCAGCAATTGACAATGGACCATACCCGTTTAATTTTAATCCACAAGCGATACACTGAAATTTTGTAGGTATTACAGCCTGCCTCACGATTATCTCATCATCAGCATGTTCTATCACATCTTTCCCATAAATTTCACCTTGAGTTGTAGCCACTGAACTACAAGCAGGGCACGTCACCTTATGATGCTTATTATGAGACAAAATTTCACCTTGCTTTTCCGCTTCAGCCCTTAACTCTTGAATCTCATCTTCTGTCTTTGCTTCAAATACTTTTGTGTGTGCCGCTATTAAGCTTTTCGTTTTTTCAGTAACCTTGGTCTCAGTTTCAGAAATAATCAAATTAGCTACTTCCGCCTCTTCCTCATCAAAAAGAGTCTCTAATGTCTCGCCTAGTGATTCAGCAAGCACCTTACAGCATTTATAAAAGCCCTCTATCCAGTATTGCGTTTTATAATCTAAAAAGGCTGCAGAGCCTGTATGAACCTCCTCATTTCTCCTGTTTGTTATTGCCGAAGCTATTTTTAGATGATCTTCAGTAAATTCAGGAATGAGAGCTTTACACAAAAGTAAAACTTGAGCTGTACCGACAGATTTTTTCTGAACTTTAGCGGAACCTAAATTTAAAGCATGCAGCAGATTCTGCTGATCTTTATCAGGGTCAGCCAGAAGTGTTGGGCTTATTCTTGAAATGGCCGCTCGTGACAGTACCTCTAGGCCCATTGCGCAGAATAGGCCAAAAAAAATCTGTTCCTTATCCTCTTGAAATGCTTTTTCAAAGAAGATTCTTGATTTCGCCCAAAGTGAATCTTTGTCCCAGCTCATTTTTACTATTTTATGTAAATGCGTTTCAAAATTCTTTGTTCTTCATTGATATATTCAGCGCGGGCGTGAAGCATACGCCAATTATCTACTATAGCAATATTTTTTCCCGTCCATTCTACAACAACAGGATTGACTTTAATTAAAAATGCATTTATTATATCAACAGCACATGTTGAATATTTATTATAAGGCATCATTATGTTAGGATCATACCTTAGTACTATCTTACCATCATAAGCAAATAACAATGAAACAAATTTACTACCAAGAGGAGTTTTAAGCAAAAAAACCGCCTTCTCCAATATCTTCATATCAGCTTGGTCTAAGGACTTAAAAAGCTCTGATGAATCCACAAGCAACGTGTGGCATTCACTGATTTTTTCACTAGCAAGAACAAAGTACCTGACCGGTATATCCCAAAAAGCTGTATCAGTATGATACGGGAAAGATGCAAAACCGTAATTATAGCTAAAACTATCTTTTATTCCACTCCCCTTCCTCTTAGGAACGAGCTTATGGATTGCAGAATTATTCTCGGGGACTATCTCACCTATTTTGCTTGAAAATCCAATCAATTCACTATCAGATGTATCATAATCAATAATACACCATCCATTTTTATCTAGGCATTCTTGAGAAGTCATATTCTTGAATTAGGCATCCACACCTATACTAAAAACATCTTACCAATGTAGCTATTCAAATAACGCACATATAATCTTAACACGCAAACAGCGGGTAGCAAACCTCATCGGTTCACTACCCGCTGCTGCATTCGAGCCCTAACCGTCTACCGCTGCCCGACCGCCCCGGCCGGGGCCTGCTGGCCGGAGAAATCGAAGTACAAGGTCATTTCCTTGGCGTACGAGGGGTCTTTGCCGTAGTCGTAGTACATGTTGGTTTTGCCCATCGGGCCCATGTTCTCGGCTTTCTGCGACTTGGTGCCGATGGGCGTGATGCCGTGCATAAAGGAGAGCTGGCCGCCGGGGAAGGCCGGGGCCGTGTTGTAGGGCGTGGCCGAGAAGCGCGGCGTGAACAGGCGCAGGTACACGTCTTCCTGGTCGCAGACTATCGTGAGGGGCTGGCCGGTGGTCTGCAGGGTGAGCCAGTAGAAGTTGGAGTAGTAGCCCTTGAACTCGGGGTACTCGGGGCCGCGGGTGCCTTCCATTTCGCCGGTGCTGGTGTTGTTGTAGGCCTTGGTCCACACGCCTAGGGTGGTGCCCTTCAGGCGGTCTTTCCAGACGCGGTAGGGCCCGTCGCCGCGCCACTGAATGCCTTTGACTTCCTTTTCGGGGTAGTTGAAGTTGAGGCCGGCCAGCTGGAAGTCGTAGTCCTTGGGGAAGTACTTGGCGGTCATCTTCACCCAGCCCGAGGGGTATACCGTCCACTGCAAGGACTGGTAGCGGCTCTGCTTGCCGAATTTGGCTTCGATGACGACGTTGGCGCCGTCCTGGCGCTGGCTCAGGCCCTCGAAGGCGGTTTCGCCCTCGGCCAGCACGGGGCCGTTGGAAAGCGGGATGATGCCCTTGGTGTTGCGCACCTGGCGCAGCAGGCCGGAGCGGCGGCTGAAGGTCAGCTCCACGCCGTTGGCGGCCACCGCGTAAAGCGAATCGGTTTCGGTGAGCTTGGCGGCACCGGTGCCTTCGAGGCGCACGAGCTGCTGGGCCACGGCGCTGGGGCGGGCAATGGGCCAGCTCCAGGTGTAGATTTCGCGGCCGTCGGGGTACTGGGCGGTGATGTAGAGCACGTCGTGCTGCTGCCAGTCGGCGGGCAGGGCCACTCTCAGGGTGCCGTAGGTGCCGTTGGGGGCAATGCTGGGCGCGGTGAGGGTGCCGGTTTTGGTGACGGGCGCGGCCTTGCTGCCGGGGCCGGGCAGTTGGGCGAGTTTCCAGGTGAACTTACACTGATTCAGGTCGGTGAAGTGGAAGCGGTTTTGCACGCGGAAGGTGCCGTCGAAGGCCGGGGTGATGTCGCGGCGTTCGAAGAACACGGGGCTCCAGACTTCCTTGATGGTGAAGAAGCTGCCCTCCTTTTCGCGGTAGGGCCCGAGGATGCCGTCGGCGCCGTGGTTGCCGTCGGTGTCGAGGATGCCGCCCTTGTCGGTGCGCACCACGCCGGCGTCGGAGAAGTCCCAGAGGAAGCCGCCGGCCGAGCGCGGGTGGGCCCACATCTGCTCCCAGTAGTCTTCGAGGCCGGCGCCGTGGCCGCCGTCGTAGAGGCCGTGCAGGAACTCGGTGGGAAACACCACGTTGTGGCCCTGCAGGTGCGTGCCGTTGCCGTAGTCGTAGTTGATGTAGTGCTGGGTATCGGTGCCGCGGAACACCTGCCAGGCGTGGATGACGGGGCGCTGCTGCAAATCCATGCGGTCGAGCACCGGGTCGAGGTCGAAGTTGTGGCCGCCCTCGTTGCCGTTGACCCACACCACGATGCTGGGGTGGTTTTCGTCCTTGCGCACCATTTCCTCGGTGAGCTTGGTACCGGTGGGCGTGTCGTAGTTGCCGTGCCAGCCGGCTATTTCGTCGAGCACCATCAGGCCCAGCGAGTCGCAGGCGGCCAGGAAATGGTCGTCGGGCGGGTAGTGGGCCATGCGCACGGCGTTCATGTTCATCTCTCGCATCAGGTTCACGTCCTGGATGCTCAGGGCCTTGCTGGTCACGCGGCCGGAGGTAGGCCAGAACGAGTGGCGGTTGACGCCCTTGAACTTGATTTTGACGCCGTTCAGGTACATGCCGTCCCGCTCGCGCACTTCCATGGTGCGGAAACCGATGCGCTTGTCGACGACGTGCACCGGCTGCCCGCCCTTGCGCAGGGTGAAGGCCACGCGGTAGAGGTTGGGTGTTTCGGGCGTCCAGAGCTGGGCCTGATTCAGCGAAGTTTGCAGGCGGGTGGTGGCCCCGGCGGCTACGGCCGCGCGGAACTCGGCGCCGGCTTTCTGCCCATCCAGCGTGTAGAGCTGGCCCACGACTTCGTCGGCCCCGCTGCCCTGGGTGTACACGTCGGCGCGCAGGGAGCCGTCGGCCTTGGCATCCACGGCCACGCGGCTGATGTGGGTGACGGGCAGGGCCTCCAGGAACACCGGGCGGAAGATGCCGCCGAACAGCCAGAAGTCCCCTCGCCGCTCGGCGTCGTTGACGGATTCGTTGGCCGAGTGCTTGCTGACGGTGGCTTCGAGCAGGTTGGTTTTGCCTGGCTTGAGCAGCCGGGTAATGTCGTACTTGAAGCGGTAGTAGGAGCCCTGGTGCATCGGCCCGGCCGACTGACCGTTGATTTTGACCTCAGTATCGGTCATGGCGCCGTCGAAGACGATATTCACCGTCTTGCCGTCCCAGTTCTTGGGCACCTTGAACTCGTACTTGTACTGGCCCACTTCCTTGCCGCGGGCGGTGTCCTTGGCGTGGCCGTAGTTGTACTTGCCGAAGCCCTGCAGCTCCCAGTTGGAGGGCACCGGGATGGTGGTCCACTTGCCGGCGTTGCGGCCGGCCGAGCAGTGGAATTTCCACTTCACTGTGTGGTCTTTGTCGGTACCGGAGAGGTACTGAATCTGCGTCTGCTGGGCGTGGACGGATGTCAAGGGCAGCATCGTCAGCAGCACGGCAGCCAGGCGGGACGCGGTAGAGGTAATGGGCATGCGGGAAGGATTGGTAGAGACGCGACCCATCGCGTCTCAATCGTTGCTGATGTTGTTTTGACTGCCGGGGCCGCTCGTTCAACGCAGACCGTTCAACGACGAGACGCGAAGGGTCGCGTCTCTACACCGGGCGGCTTAGTTGGCGCCAGAACCTTTGGCCGCCGAACCCGTGGCCGCATCCGGTGCCGACGTCTTCAACGACTTCACATAGAACACCGCCAGCTTCTCCGACTCCCCCGCGCGGGGCAAATCGTAGGCCTGGTCGGCGGGCGTATCGGGCGTGGGGAAGTGGCGGGCGGGGCCGGTGCGCAGCATCACCCGCTCGAAGGAGGCCACCGGGGCGAAGAAGATGAAGGTGCTGTTCTTGCCCCCGTTCACCGATACCGTGCAGGTGCGGTTGGGCGCATCCAGGGTCACTTTCAGGTCGAGCTGCTGGCCGGCCTGGTACTTGGTCACTCCTTTGAAGCGGGCCCCGGCCTTGTAGCTGAGCGTGCCGGTGGAGTCGAACGAAAGCTGCACAGCGGGCTGACCCTTGGCATCCTGAAACTCGATTTGCAGAAGGCCGTGGTCGTTCTGGGCGGGCACTACCGACAGCTCGGCCGTCAGCTGCTTGCTTTCGGGGATGATGCGCTCGGCCTTGCCGTAGTCGAAGCGGTCCGAATCCTTGAACACCAGGCCCTTCGAGCCGTCGGGCAGCGGGCCGATTTCCACCGGGGCCTGCACCAAGCTGTAGGTATTCCACTGGTCGAGCTCCTGCCCGGCGGGCAGCCGGGCGAAAACCTCGTTGGCATGGCTGCTGGCCGTGGCGCGGATGGGCACCGGCACCGAGGCAATCCAGAGGTCCTCCTTGTTCACGCTGTAGCTCACCCACATTTTCTTGTCGGGCGGCACCCCGTCGCCTTCCTGGATGCCGCGCACGTACTGCGGGCCGTAGCTTTTGTAGTTGCCGCCGTAGCGCATGGGCGTGATTTCGCCGTGTACCAGCCAGAGGTCGGTGTAGTCGAGGCCGTTTTGCGACGTGGAAACAGCCAGTGGCCAGCGGAACTCCGAGGGATTATACACGGTAGCATAATGGCCGTCGGCGGTGCGCTGCCCCCAGATTTTGGCGTTGCTGTTGACGAAGTGCGGGGCGCGGATGACCGGGTTGGGCCAGGTCCGGCCGCCGTCGGGGCTGATGGTGGTCAGCGCGTGCTTCCAAAGGCCCACCACCCGGCCGTCGGGCAGGTGGTAGTAGCTGAAGGCCTTGTAGTCCTTGTGAATCGGAATGAGCGGGTCGTCCTTGTCCTGTTCCTCCACCATCTGCTGCATCATCAGCGGGTTGCTCAGGATTTCCTCGCAGGCCGCCACGAAGCCCTTGTCCTTGCTCTTGGTGTAGAAGGGGTAAGCGGATTTCGACTGGTCCCAGGTCTTGTTGTGGCGCAGGAAGTAAATCGGCCCGAACTTGCCGCCCGGCAGCACCTCGCGCACCACCCGCCCGATGCCCTGCCCGTCGTTCGGGTCGTCCTTGGCGTCGAGGGCCACGCCGTAGTAGCCCAGGGTCAGCAGGCGGTTCTTTTTCGACACGTAGAAGCCGATGCGCTGGTGCATCACGGCCTCCAGGTTCCGGGCCACTTTGCCGGGCTGGTCGGGCTTGGTGAAGCCGTCGGGCACCTTGTAGGGCGGGAAAATCACTGTGGGGTTCGACCAGATGTAGCCGTCCTTGGAGGTCAGCAGCAGGGTGCGGCCGGGCGGAATATGCTCCCCGGCGGGGTTGCTCAGGTACTGGTAGTAGAACTGTCCCTGCCAGTAGGCCAGCATGGGCGCGTGGTTGTAGGTCCACCCTTCCCCGTTGGCCGCGCTGGGCTGCTCCCGATTCGCCCGCAGCACCTGCCGGGCGTGGGTGCCGATGGCCGGGCGCAGCTGCCCGTGGTGGTAGTCCACGTTGCTGAGCGTGGTGCCGGTGTAGCGGATGGTTTCCGGCGCCGTCTGGGCCTGGGCCGAAACGCCGCCCAGCGTCGCCGCGGCTGCTACCCAAATTCCTATCTGCTTGCTCATGGATTTCCGCTCGTGGTAGTCGTTGCAGGTGCCGTCGGGGCGCTGCGCAACAGGTTTTTCAACGTCCGGCGCGGCGCCATGAACACGGTGCCGTGCTTGTGCCCCTGCGGCACGCTGGTTTGGGCCGACACGTCGGTGAACGTCTTGAAATCGGCCGTTTTCATCACGCCGAAGCGCTTTTCTTTGTAAGCGTCGTAGTAGATCAGCCACTGCTTATCCGGCAGCGCCAGCACGCTCGGGCCCTCGGTGAAGTTGCCGGTGAAAGGCTCCGATACGTTCGGAAACGGTCCCAGCGCCGAGGGTCCAAACGCCACCTTGATGTTGCGCATGGGCCGGGTATTGTCTTTCACCACCAGCACGTAATCCTGCGGCCCACGCGGCACCACCACCGCGTCGATGGCGCTCCAGCCCGGATCGAGGAAGAGCTTGGCGGGCGTGAAGGACTGGAAGTCCTTAGTCGTGGTGTAGTAGAGCCGGTGGTTGTTGTCCTCATCCTCGATGCCCCGCGGGAAGCGCAGCGGGATGGTACTGGCCCACACGATGAGGTACTGCTGGGTCGGGGCGTCGTAGAAGATTTCCGGCGCCCACACGTTCACGGTCGTGGGCTCGTGGCCCATCACGTCGATAAAGCGCTGCGCCGACCAATGCACCAAGTCCTTCGAGGAGGCGTAGCCGAAGCCCTTGTCACCCTTCCAGCCGCAGGTCCAGACGAGGTGGTACGTCCCATCCGGCCCGCGGGCAATGCTTGGGTCGCGCATAATCTTGCTCGGCCCCACCTGCGGCTGCAGGAAGATGCGGTTCAGGTCCTGCCACTTATACCCGTCGTAGCTGTAGAGCAGGCGCAGCCCTTCATTGGCCGGCTCGTGAAACGACGTGAACATGTACACGTCGCGCCCACAAGCTGTAAGCAGCGCGGCCCCGAGCAGCGGGGCGAGGAAGCGGACGGCTTTGGTGTTGAGCATGGGAGCTTTTAGAACGTCATGTCGAGCTTGTCGAGACATCTCGCGTGCTGACGTCTGATACTATTCTATTCGTTGATTTTACTCTCGAACGTCAGCACGCGAGATGTCTCGACAAGCTCGACATGACGTTCTTCTTTTCCGTTGCTGTGGCTACACCCCGTCCAGCACCAGCACCCAGTCGTTGCCGTTTTTCGGCTCGCCGGGGGCGTTGAATTCCTGCGTGCCCTTGTTCGGAAAGGTGCCGATGGCGGTGGTTTTCCCGTCGCGCGGGCTGAACCACGACGCCTTGACCTTGCTGCCGCCGATTTTGCCCAGGTTCACCTTGATGTTGCGGCCGGTGTAGGTGTATACAAAGGCGTAGCTTTTGCCCCGCGTGGCCAGCAGCCGCTCGTACTTCTCCCCTTCCCCGCCAGCAATGATGGACTGATCCGGCACCCGCTCGAAGTAGGGCCGCGACAACATCAGCTGCTTGAGGTACTGCATCTGCGCGGCACCCGGCGCGTTCAGGGCCGACGACCACAGCTCCGACGAGCCGTAGGCACTGCCTTTGTCGAAGGCGCTGTGCATCTGCATCACCGAGTTCTGCCCGTAGGTGTAGCCGAAAGCCCCCGCGAAAACCGACCAGTAGCCGTAGCGGCGCACGTCGGCGTCGGTCCAGCGGGGCTGGGTGATGTCGTGCAAACCCTGCGGAATGCCCTCGTACGACGGCTCCCCGTCGAGGCTGGGCTTGGCGGGCTTCAGGGCCTGGTCGACCTGCTGGTAGCGCCAGTTGTCCTCGCCGTAGTGCTTCTGCTCGTTGCGCGAGGTATCCTGGGCGTAGCGCCGGTGCCCCGACTGGTACATGTTGAAATCCAACCACTTCGCGTTATGAAACCAGTCCGACGACTGCGTGCGCCCCCGCGGGTGGTAGGTCACCAGATGGTTCGGGTCGACGGCTTTCAGCGTGCTGCCAATGGTATTCCAGACCTTCAGCGAGTCGGAGCCGGCAATGTCGCCACCGTTCAGCCAGATGATGTTCGGGCGGTTCCGGTAGCGCTCCGCCAGGAAAGTGGCGTAGGCTTTGGCTTGTACCTGGTTGACTTTGCCGCCCTTCACGTTGGTGCCCCATACCGGCACCAGGCCCATGTACAGGCCCTTTTTGGCCGCCAGATCCACGATGTAGTCGACGTGGTCCCAGAAGTCGTACTGGGCCGGGTCGGCGGGCGAGTTGCCCTTGGTGACGAGCGGCGTGGCCACGTTGCCGTGCACCAGGGCGGAGTCGCCGTACACGTTCACGGCGGGTACCTGGTGCAGCACCATCACCTGGATGACGTTGAAGCCCTTTTTGCGGCGGTCTTCGAGGTAGGTTTCAGCTTCTTCGCGCTTGAGCTTGTTGAATAAGAGCCAGCCGGTGTCCCCCAGCCAGAAGAAGGGCTTGCCGGCCTCCGTCTGCAGGTAACGGCCGTTGCTGGCGACCTTGAGCTTGCCCAGCGGCTCCGAAGGCGCGGCGGCTAGGGTTAGAGCTGAGACAGTTAGAACTGAGAGCTTAGAAAGCCAACGATTCACCTTACGGGCCGGCCGCTGCTTCGCCAGCTTGCGCCACATTTGCTCCCCGCCGGGTTTGTTCTTTTGGGTCATTCGATTCTGGTTTCTGTTCTTCTAAGTTCTAGGCTCTCAGTTCTCACTTCTAAGTTCTACATCAAGCTCTACCCTTTATCCACCCACAGGATGGCGGGGGCGGCCTGGGGGTTTTTGAGGTCGAGCACCTGCCCGCCCTTCACTTTCTGGGCCTTGCCGAGCAGGTGCCCGTCCTTGGCATCGAGCCACTGCACGCGGAAGGCGCCAGATTCCTGGCGGAGGTCGAGTTGGGTGGCGGCCGTCGGCTCGCAGTAGCGGATGTAGCCCTGGCCAGGATTCACTAGCTGCCACTGTTTCGCCACGGCGGCGGCTTGCTCGGCGGGCTTCATGCGGGCCACGGCGGCCAGGAATTCCTGGCTGGGCACGGCCGGCACGTCGGGCAAAGAGCCGCCGGCCAGCAGCACGGCCCAGCCGAATTTATCGGCCCCGTCGCCGGAGTAGAGGACGGCTTTGTCGGGAAACTGCTGGCGGTACTCGCGCACGGCCCGGTACACCTGCTCAAACGACGAGGCCTTGGGCTTCAGCAGGCGGGCGTGCTGGCGCGGGGCCAGGTTCTGCCCGCCCGCCGGGGCGTAAGCCGCGCCGTCGGCCTGGTAGTGCCAGTAGCGGATGTCGATGATGTCGACCACGGCGGCGCGGGCGGGGTCGGCCAGGATGGCGTCCTGCACGTCCTTGGTCGTGCTCAAGCCAATCAGCACGTTTTTGCCCGTCTCCTGCTCCCACTCTTTAATCGTGTCGAGCCAGAACTGCACGAAGGGCAGCGGGCCGGTAAACTCCTCCCCGATCAGCTGAATGACGCCGCTGTTGTCGGTGAAGTTATTGAGGCACTGGCGGATGTAGGCGCGGTGCAGGGCGCGGCGCGCGGGGTGCGTCACGTCATAGAACTGCTCGGCCATGAAGATGCGCTTGTCGCCGGCGTAGTTGGGCGGCTCGGGGAAACCGGTGTTGTTCACGTTGTTGGCCGGGCGCCAGGGAAAGTCGGCGTAGTGCGCGCCGGCTTCGATGATGTTGTGCTGGAAGTAGTTCTGATGCACCAGCACGAGGCCCTTCTGGTCAGCCAGCTGGGCAAACTCGCGCAGGCGGCCCCAGTACCAGGGGTTGTACTTGGTCAGGTCGTACTTGCTCAGCCCGTCGTAGCCCGCGCCCTGCCCGCTGCGGGCGAAGGGCAGCTCGTAGAAGGGCGGCCACACGTCGCCGTCCATGCGCCGCACCCGCTCGTGGTCGTCGCGGCGCCGCTCGTACCAGAGGGCGTAGTTCTGCTCCATCCCGATCTGGTGGCGGGCCTGCATCGAATCGGTCAGGGCCGTGAGGTCGTCGGTGTAGCCGCGGCCGGTGCGGCCGGGCACGTAGCGGGTAATGGCGGGCTTGGCCTGGCCGATGCCGTAGGGCCGCGAGGAGCCGTTCCACCACGGCACCGAGCCCCGGCTGCCGGTCTGCACCACGCTGCCACGCACCAGCACGCCGTTCTGCACCCGCAGCGGCGCCAGCGTCGGCGCGGGTGCCGGAGCCTTGATTTTCAGCTGATCCAAACCCTTGGCGCCGTTCGTGGAAGTTGAAATCGGCTGGCGCTGCGGGGCCTGCCGGATCCAATCAATCAGCTGCGGGGCGGGCTGCTTGGCCTGGGCCGTCAGCTCCTGGGCCACGGCGACGCTGGGGCTGCTGGAGGCTTCGGTGGGCAAGGCCAACAGCTGCGGCTGCACGGCGGTTTTGCCACCCAGGCGCTCCGCCAGCTGGGCATAAAACAGGCTGCGCGGGTTGATGCTGTTGTTGGACTCACCCCAATACCCGTCGCCCTGAAACTGCGCCCAGGTGCCGAACGCCCAGTTCTGGGCGGTGGGCGGCTTGGGCAAATCGATGCGGGCGGCGGTGCTCTGGTAGACCACGCTGTTGGCGGCCGTCCAGCCCGCGCCCTGCCCGTCCTGCCCCCGATTGGCCAGGCTCAGCGCATTGCCATCGATGTTCACGAGGTCGAACAAGAGCCCCGAGGCCCAGCTGTCCACGGCCCCGCTGAAGCCCAGCGACTCCCGGCTCTGGCACTGCACGAAGGCGTTCGGCCCGGCGGCGCAGAAGCCCGCGGCAAAGTCGTGGTAGCCCTGCTCGGAGTACAGGCGCTGAAACAGGGTCTGCTGCCCGGCGGTGAAGAACGCGTTGCGCCGCTGCCCGCCCACTTCCGACACCGGCGCCAGGCTCAGGCAGTCCTCCACCGTCACGCGCTTCGCCGACTCGAAGGCGGCCACCGCGGAACCGGCGAAGTGCTCAAACGCCACCTGCCGCACCCAGGCGTCAGCCACGTTTTCCAGGGTCACGCCCATCCAGCGGTGCGCCTCGTCCTTGGGGTTTTGCGCGTCGAAGGCGGAGCGGCAGCGCAGGTTTTCCACGCCCACCTGGCTGATGCGGCCCGCCCAGCGGTAGGGCTGCACGGTGCCGCTACCATACTGCGCCTCCAGCGCGGTAGTCAGCGGGGCATCCAGCGTCACCACGTCGCCCTGCACGCTCACCACCTGCCGGTCCCAGGTCAGGTCGCGCTGGCCCGGCTTCCAGCCCAGGGCCGAAATGCCGCCGCCGAAGGTTTCGGTGCCCAGGGCCTGAATCCACTCCTTGGTGGAGGGCCGGCGCACCAGCACCATATCCCCCGCTTTCAGCCCGTGCCCGGCCAACTTGAGCTGATTGGCGCCGACGGGCACGTAGGCATCGGTCACGGCCACGGCCTTGTCGAGTTGCCGGTCGTCGCGGCCGATAATGCGGATGAGCGTCTGCCGGTCCAGGCCGCTGCCGAGCAGTACCGTTCCATCTTCGCCCATGCCGCTACCGCGCAGCACCACGCCGGAAGCCCGGATCAGCAGGCCGCCGGCTACGTCGTAAGTGCCTTTTTCGAGCAGCACGGCGCCTCGCAGGCCGGTGGCTTTATCAGCGGGCAGGGCGGCCACGTAGTCCAGCGCGGCCTGAATGCGAGCAGTGGCGTCGCCTTGCTTCAGCGGCACCACCACGCGCACGGGCACCAGCGGAATGGCTTTTTCGCTGGCCGCGTAGCCGCAGGTGGAAAAGTCCGGCACGCGGTTGCCTTGCGCGTCGGCCACGTACACCAGCTGGTGGTCCTTGCCTTCCGACAGCGGCGGCAGGGGCCGCTCCACCTTGGGCTTCTGGGCGTAGACGGCCACCGGCCAGGGCGCGGCGCTCAAAGCCAGGCCCAGGGCCAGCCCGAGCAGACGCGGGTGAAAACGGAAAACCAAAGGGGAGGCGGGCGAGGTCAAGAGCGAGGGGTGGTTTTAGCTGACGTTGAACGTCGATGTAGCGCTGACTTTCTAGTCGGCGCCGGCGCGGCACACGCCGATGCGGGCCTGCGCAATTAGGCGACAACAGCACCAGCGGCGCGGTTCCGCATTGCGGCGTGCCGCCGCAGCGCCGACTAGAAAGTCAGCGCTACACGCTTACGATTTGCGCGTACCGGGCGCGGCGGGCTTCACTTTCTGGGTATCGACCACGCTGTTGAGGTACTCCTCGATGTTGGTGTAGCCGTCGTTGTCACGGTCCTTGGCCGCGTCGGCGGCATCCTTGGGGTTCAGGCCATGCTTTTTCTCCCAGTCGTCGGGCATGCCGTCCTTGTCCGAGTCCACGTAGGGCTTGCCCTTGTACTCGGGGTAGCCGCCCACCTGCTGCGGGTCGGTGATGATGCCCTGCTTGTAGGAATCGGCGGGCAGGCGGCGCTTGATGTAGGGGTTGACCGGGGTGTCCTTGGCGTCCTTGGCGTACACGATTTTGCCGGTGCGCACTTCCTCCACGATGCGGGCGTCGACGGCGTCGCGCCGGGGCAGGGCGGCGCCCACGTTGTCGAGCACGTAACGGTAGGCCTCCTGGGCCGACAGCACCGTGCCCACGTTGGGCATGGCGAAGGGTTTGTCGGTGCGGATGGCGGCCAGTATTTTCTCCGGCTCGGCCACGTCTTCGAGCTGCACGCCCCCGGCCCAGTTGTCCTTGGTCACCTTCTCGTTGCCCTCGATGACGTTGCCGGCCACGTAGGCTTTGCCATACACCTGGCCCAGGGCCTTGTCACGGCTGGCCTCGGCCTTGAGGATGCGGAAGCTGATGGGCTGGTCGAGCGGCGTAATCGGGCCGGGCTTGTAGTAGTTGTTCACGAAGTTGTACTCCGAGCGGTTGTCGCCGCCGTCGGCCGAGCGGTTCCACCAGTTGAACACCACGTTGTTGGCGAAGTTGAAGTCGCCGTACATGCCCACCGAGGGGTTGCGGCTGATGTTGTTGGCCCAGAGGTTGCGCACGAAGGCGCTGTTCAGCCCCCCGATGGTGCTGCCGAAGGCGTGGTTGTAGGTGTCGAGGCCCTCCGAGAAAATCGAGTTCTGGATGGTCACGTTCACCGTCGGCAGCTTGTCGGCCTTGCCCGTTTCGGGATTGTGGTACACGTGCCGGTACATCGACATGTTCTCGTCCAGGCCCCACGAAGCCGAGACGTGGTCGATGATGATGTTGCCGATGCCGTTGCCGCCCAGCCCGTCGTCGCGGCGGCCCACTTCGGTGGCCCCGCGGCGGAAGCGCAGGTAGCGGATAACCACGTCGTGGGTGTCAATCCACAAGGACTCCCCGGCCACGCACACCCCGTCGCCGGGCGCCGTCTGGCCCGCAATGGTGATGTAGGGCGCCCGGATGCTGATGGGGCTTTTGAGCCGGATGATGCCGGCTACGTTGAAGACCACCGTGCGGGCGCCGCCCTGCTCACAGGCCTCGCGCAAGGTGCCCGGGCCGCTGTCGTCCAGGCTGGTCACCACGAACACCTTACCCCCGCGCCCGCCGAACGCGTACGCCCCGCCGCCCTCGGCACCCGGAAACGCCGTGACCTTGGCCTGCGGCAAATCCGAAGGCTTGGCCGCCCAGGGCACGTAGGGCTTGCCCTGCTTGGCTTCCTGCTCGATGATGGGCAGGGCCTTGGCCCAGGCTTCGTCGGAGTGCTTCTGCGCATCGGCCAGCAGCGCGTCGGCCTTGGCCTGCACGTCGGGCGGAATGGTAGGGTACTGGGCCAGCGCGGGCTGGGCCGCGCAAGCCGCCGCGGCGGTAACGGAGAGGAAAAGCAGGCGGGTTTTCATGCGGGTCGGGTAGGTGTAGCGCGGGCTTTAGCCCGCGTTTTGCAGAACATTTACGGCAGGTGGTGCTGACGTCGAAGCTACTGTCAAACGGACGCAGGCTGGACCGAAGGTCAGCGAAGTTAAGCCCCTCTTCTTGACTTAGTTGGCCAAAGTAGCCAGCTCGATGTCCTGGGGCACGGCGCGGGGCGTGAGGCCTTCCACGGCGCCGCAAAAGTGTACCTGCAGGCCCATTTCGGCCAGCGCGGCGGCTTTGATGCGGCAGGCGGCGTGGGCCTGGGCCTCGTCGGCGGCGTACACCACCTGAATGTGGTTGGCCTTGTGGCGGGCCATCATCTGGTCGCGGGTCACGCCTTTCAGCGTGGCGTGCATGATGGGCCACTGCGGGGTGGTTTCCTGCCAGCGGCGCTGGGTTTCGGCTTCGGGCAGCTGCACGGCCTCGCCCACGCCCAGGTCGCAGTGCAGCGCGTTGTCCTGCACGTACACCCGGCTCCAGACGATGGGGCCCGGGCGGCTCACGCCCTTCAGGCTGCCCCCGCCGAGGCGGAAGTACATGGGCGGCTGCCGCTCGGAGCTGGCGCCCCGGTAGCCGCCCGCGAAGTGGGCCGGCGGGGCCGCGCCCGAAATCAAAAACACCCACACGAACTCCTCGCCCGCGCCGGTATTAAAGTTCTGGCCCCAGCGCAAATCGTGCAGGGTGGTTTCGCCCGACAGGCCCAGCTCCTGCCAGAGCCCGTAGGTCAGCAGCGCGTCGAGGCCGGCGCACTCGTCCACTTCGTTGAAGTGCGGCAGGGCTTGCCCGGCGTACAGCTCGCGGCCATCGGCGCTGAAAACGGGCGGACGGTCCTGGTTGTTCAGGAGGCCTTCCACCAGGTCGCTGGCCACGGTGAGGTCCTTCAGGCCCTGCTGGTACTGAATACCGATGGTGGCGCAGCCGAACTCATCGGCGAGGCGCACGGCGGCTACGTACATCTTGCACTGCTCCAGCGTCTGCGCTTCGGTCAACTCGGTGGCTTCGTCGGTGCCCCAGTTGAACGTCATGCCCTTGGCCAGCAGCCAGTCGAGCACCTGCCGGGCCTCCTGGTCGGTGACGGTGCGCATGGCGGCGTACAACGTCGATTGGCTCAGGCGCTCCTTGAAGAGGCCGGTGGCGTGCAGCAGCTCGTCGGGCACGATGGCGTTGTACATGCCCATGCAGCCCTCGTCGAACACGCCCATGATGGCCTTGTCCTGGCGCAGCCGGCGGCCGAAGGCGCGGCCCTGCTCTTCCTCGGCGGCGGGCAGCTGCACGGCGCTCAGGCTGCGCACGTGGCTGGCGTCCTGGGTGATGCTGCCGGTGCTCAGCCACTGGCGCAGGCCCTGCTCGAAGAACGCGTCGGTGAAGTCCTCGCTCCAGAGGGTGCTGTACTTCACACCGGCCTTGGTGAGGCAGCCGTTCAGGTTCAGCATCCCCACCAGCCCGGGCCACTGCCCGCTCCAGTTGGCCACCGTCAGGATGGGGCCGCGGTGGGTGGTGAGGCCGGCCAGCACGTGGTGCGAGTACTGCCACACGCTCTCGGCCACGATGAGCGGCTGCGCGGGGTTGAGCTGGCGAAACACTTCCATGCCCATCTTCTGCGAGTCGAGGAAGCCGTGGCGCTTGTCGGGGTCGTAGGCGTGGGCGCGGCGCACCGTGTAGCCCTGGCGGGCCAGGGCGGCGGTCAGCAGTTCTTCCATGGCCTGCTGGGCGGCCCAGCAGTCTTGGTTGGCGGCCAGGCGCAGGTCGCCGCTGGCGAGGAGGAGGACTTCGTTCGGGGGAAAGTTCGGGGCCACGTCGGAGCAGGGTTTTGAGGTGGGGAGGCAAGGGCCGGCAGCCGGGGCCGGGCAGGCGGCGGGCGGGCGCGGGAGCCGTTCGACTCACCGGCCATTTGCCGCCGCAGACTTCAATGGCAAATATGCGGGGTGCCCGCCCCGGCCTCCTCCCGCTTATTATCTACTTAGTATAGGATGTTAGCATGGGGCTTTTTCGCCCACCAGCCACCGCGCCGCCGGGTTTCTTTCGCCTTTCCCCAAGCCGCCGAACCGCGCTTTTCGCCACCCGTCCGCAAGCCCGAAATCGATTTAAATTCAGCAGCAAATCAGCGCTGAACAGCGGCTATATAGGCCCACCCGCCGTGTGTGGGCGCTTTCCGAACATGAAGAAAAAGTTAAGCGGGCAGTAGTCTACAGGAGAGTATCGGCTACCCCGGCCTCTACTTTAGTAAGTACGCACTAACCCGGAGTGCTCCGGCTGCCCCTCGGGCGGCCTGCTCGCCGGGCAGGATAATATCCTAGAGTGCGGCGCCGGAACCGCCGACGCCTTCCCGTAGTCCAACTTCTGAGTCCAACTCGTTCCCGTTTGCGCGGCGCCCACTCGCCGCTTCCCACCTGACCAGGGCCGGTGCTTCCCACTCCCGGCCCGCCGAACGCTCACCCAGACCGCTCACCGCATTCCCACATGAAGGCTCACTTCCACAAAATTCCGATCAGCTCGCAAAACTCCTTCAGCATCCGCCACGACGTGAAGCCCAACTTCGGCACCATCTGGCACTACCACCCCGAGCTGGAGCTGCACTACGTAATTAAGGGCGAAGGCGTGCGCCTGATCGGCGACAACATCAGCAACTTCTCGGCCGGCGAAATCGTGCTGGTGGGCCAGAACCTGCCCCACACCTGGCGCTGCCGCGAGGAGTACTTCCAGAACGACCCGGAGCTGGAAGTGGAGGCCGTCGTGATTCAGTTCATGCCCGAGTGCCTGGGCCGCTACCTGCTGGGTTTGCCCGAAGCCTACCTGGTGCCCAAGCTGTTCGAGAAGGCCAAGAGCGGGCTGCTCATCACCGGCGAGGCCCGCGAGCAGCTGGCCCCGCTGATGCGCCGCGCCGTGGAAGCCACCGACCTGGACCGCATCATCATCTTCCTCTCCATCCTGAAGATTCTGTCGGAAACCAACGAGGTGGAAACCATTGCCTCCAAGCACCACGCCTTCACGCAGTCCAACGAGTCGGACACGATGCGCATCAACAAGGTGTGCAACTACACCCTCTCCAACTACCGCAACGAAATCACGCTGGAAGAAGTGGCCAGCATCAGCAATCTGAGCGTCACCTCGTTCTGCCGCTACTTCAAGCTCATCACCAAGAAGACGTACTACGATTTCCTGATCGAAATCCGCATCAGCCAGGCCTGCCGCCTGCTCATTGAGGACAAGCTGCCCACCGAGGTCATCTGCTTCGACTGCGGCTTCAACAACGTGTCGAACTTCTACCGGCACTTCAAGAAAATCACCAAAATGACGCCCCTGGAGTACAAGCGCAAGTACCTGCGCAACTACCGGGAGCTGGTGGCGGCGTAAGGGCCTCACCCCCCGGCCCCCTCTCCCGTGGAGAGGGGGAGCCTGACGTCAGCAACGACAGCGGCCCCAATGCGCTCAGGCGCATTGGGGCCGCTTGCAGTTCCGGCTAATTTTACTCAAGCAGCTGTACCTCAGTCGCGCCAGGAGCGGCGGGGTGGCTGAGGTTGCTGGCGTTAGGCTCCCCCTCTCCACGGGAGAGGGGGCCGGGGGGTGAGGCCCTACGCCGCCCACTCCAGGTCCTTGCGCAGGTTGCTGTAGTCGAGGCAGAGGGTTTCCACGCCCTTGCGCACGCTGCTGGACAAGGTGCCCACTTTGCGGCGGGTGAAGGTGGAAATATCGATGCCGCGCTGCTTGAGGGAGTACTTGGCCACGATGGGGTACACGTTGTGCATCACGCCCATGTTGCGCACGAAGAAGCGCTGCACCTCGGCTACCTCGGCCGTCAGGTAGGGGTTGTCGTAGTTGTTGCAGAGCCACACGATGAGCTCGGGAAAGAAGTTGCCCTGAATGCAGGACAGCCCCGCCGCCCCGGCCTTGAGCGACTCCACCGCATGCACCATGTAGGCGTCGTAGAGGCCGAACTGGTGGCCTTCGACGGCGGCCAGCTTCTGGCGCACCTGCTCGATGTCGAGGCAGGTATCCTTGTGGTAGATGACGCGGCCGGTCTGCACGAAGGCGCGCAGCTGCTCGGCCGAGAGCAGACGCTTGTAGGGCTCGGGGCATTCGTAGAAGCCCAGCGGAATGCCGCTGGTCTGCTCCAGCAGCTGAAACACCCGCTCGTTGAACACCTCGTCGGACGCCTGCTGCGGCGCCAGCAGGCCGGTAATGGCAATGACGGCCTCGGTGCCGGCGCCGTAGACCTTCTTGACGAAATCGGCCTGCTCGGTGAGCGTGCCGGCGAAGGTGCCGGTGGCCACCACGGGCACGGCCCCGTCGACCACGTCCACCACGTGGCGGATGGTCTGCAGCCGCTCATCGGCGCTGAGCTCGAACATCTCGCTCGAGAGACAGTTGGCAAACAAACCAGCGGCGCCGGCCTTTAAGTACAACTCCGTCAGGCGGGTAAGTGCCGGGTAGTCGACTTGCCCGTCGCTCTGAAAAGGCGTGAGCATGACCGGGATAAATCCCTTGCGCGATTTTTCCATTTCCTTGAATCCAGTCTTATGAGGGTCGGCGGGCGCGATAGGGCCCACCGGGTTGGGGTTGCAGCGTGAGGCCGCCGGGCTAGACCACCGAGTGGCGGGCCGGCGCCGGGGTTTCTTGTAAGGGTTTGGGGCGGCGCAGCTTGCCGAGCAGCAGGCCGATAAGGAAAATCGTGAGCGTACCCACGACGATAATCATGCTCTTGTGCAGCGGGTTTCGGAAAGCGGCCAGCTCCTCAGGCAGCTTGCCCGAAAAGGTCATCCACAGAATCACCAGCACGCCGATGATGGTAGCCGTCAGCGCCTCCGCGTTGCCGGTCTGCCGGCTGATGACGCCCAGCAGGAACAAGCCCAGCATGCCGGCCGCGAAGATGCCCGACAGCTCCCACCACACGTCCAGCACGCTCTTGACGCCAATCATGGCAATGCCCACGCCCATGCCCGCCAGCCCGACCACCACCGTGCCGATGTGCAGCAGCCGCAGCATCTGCCGGCCGCTCAGCTCGGGCCGGAAGTAGCGCTGGTAGATGTCGGCGGTGAAGACGGTGGCCGAGGCGTTCATGCCCGAGCTGATGGTGCTCATGGCCGCCGACAGAATGGCCGACACGATCAGGCCCACGAAGCCGGCCGGAATCTTGGTGACCATAAAATGCGGCATCACCTTGTCGCCGTAGTCGGCGGGCAGCAGCGCGGCGGCGGCCCGGCTGATTTCGGCGGCGGTGGCGCCGGGGTTGAGCTTTTCGGCGGCCACTTTCAGCTTCACGGCCTCAATCAGCTCGGGGTGCACCTGATAGTAGGCGTACAGGGCCGAGCCAATGACGAAAAAGAGCAACGAAGCGGGCACGTACAGCCACACGCACAGCCAGATGGACTTGGACGCCTGCTGGGCCGAAGCCGCCGTGTGGTAGCGCTGCACGTAGTTCTGGTCGACGCCGAAGTTGTTCAGGTTAATGAAGAAGCCGTAGAGCAGCACCACCCAGAACGTCGACTGCGTGAAATCGGGCGCGAAACCGCCCAGGCTGAACTTGTCGTGCTGCTCGCCGATGCGCACCACGTCGGCCACGCCATTGGGCAGGTTGTCGACGACCAAGTACAGAATCAGCGCGGCGCCGAAGGTTTTGATGACGCCCTGCACCACCTCCGTCCAGATAACGGCCTCGATGCCGCCCAGCACGGTGTAGACGATGATGCAGATGCCGGTGACGAGCATAATCAGCTCCATCGAAAAGCCCGTCAGCGCCTGCAGGGTGAGGGCAATGCCGAAGAAGATGGAGCCGATGCGGGCCAACTGCGTGAGCAGAAAGCAGATAACGGCGTAGGTGCGGGCCCAGCTGCCGAAGCGGTGCTCCAGGTGGGTGTAGGCCGATATTTCGCCGGTGCTACGGTAAAATGGTACAAAGTAGCGGGCCGCCACCCAGGCCGCCAGCGGCATCGAAAGGCTGAAGACGAAGGCGTTCCAGTTGGTGCCAAAAGCCTTGCCGGGCACGCCCAGAAAGGTGTTGCTGCTCAGAAACGTCGCGTAAATCGACAGCCCGATGGCCCAGCCCGGAATCAGGCCCGAAGCGCTGGAATACTGCTCCGGATTGACGTTGCGGCGGGAAAAGTACACTCCCACGGCCACCATACCGACCAGGTACAGGGCAATGATAACGAGGTCGAGGACGCGCAGATTGCTCATGGTACAAGTTTGGGCAAAATGCCGCGAATCGGCGCCGGCGAGGGGAGTTGGTGACTGTTACAAATCTAGCTTCGCGCTGAGCCCCTGCCGTGTATGATTTTCCCCGAGTATTGTAGCATCTTGTCTTCAGCGGTTTTAGAACGTCATATAGCGTTTGGAACGTCATGTCGAGCGAAGTCGAGACATCTCGCGTGCTGACTTCTGCAAGTAGTTTCTTCGTTCAACGAGCAGTTTACTATCCGCCATCAGCACGCGAGATGTCTCGACAAGCTCGACATGACAGGCTAACGGCTGCGCCCTACTGTACGTCCAGGCCCGACACGCTCAACCCGGCCGCATCCGTAGCCGTGAGCTTGATGCGGTAGCTGCCGGCATTAATCATGGTGCCGGTGGACGAGGCCAGGTAATTCCACTTGCCGGGCTTGGAGGGCAGCAGTTCCACCGTTTCCTCGCGCAGCAGGGTGCCGTCGGCGGCTGAGACGGACAGCTTGCCGGTGAGCGGGCGGCTGAGCGGGTTGGCATAGCGCACGGTGAGGGAGTACACGTCGGCCACGCCGGTCTGAATGGTCCACTCCACGGCGGCCCCGGCGGCTTTCTTGTAGGTGATGCTTTCCTTGCCGTTGACGGTTTCGCGCGTCAGGCCGGCGCCGCTGAGCCGGGCGGTGGCGGGCTTGTAGCCGGTAATGGCCTTCAGGTCGTAGGCCGGTTCGATGTTGCTGGTCCGGCCCACGGCCACGAAGCAGGGCAGCAGGCCCGGCGCATCGGGGCCGGGCGTAACGGTGGCGCCAGCCGAGAAGCGGCGGCGGAACACGCGCAGGGCCCGGGCGCCCTGCTGGTTGATTTCGAGCGTGGTTTTGGTATCCTCGTAGTCTTTCAGCCAGTCGGGGCGGCTGCTCTGCCGGGCATCGACGCCCACGTACACGTCGGCGGCCGTGGTCAGCTGGAAGGTGGGGGCCGCTTTGCTGGTAGTACCCGGCTTCTGCGGCCGGCGCAGCCACTCGGCGCCGAACAAGGCCGAGGGCAGCTGGCTGAACGTGGCCGGCGCATCCGAATAGGGCTGCTGGCCGGTGTCGAGCCAGGTTTCGGCCGACCAGGAGCCGGCGGCGTTGCCAGTCTGCATATTGCCGATAACGGCCGGGGCAGTGGGGCCCGGTTTCAAGCTGGCATCGGCCGAGGCCACGGCAATGGCCGCAATCAGCGCCTGCCCGGAGGCTACGTTCGGGAACGATACGACCAGCTCCCCGCCCGCCACGCGGGCCCGCACGGTTTTTTTCAGGGCGCCGTCGTGGCCGGCTTCGCGCCAGATGTCGAGGTCTTTGAGCACCGTCTGCCCGTTGATGGCCACGTCGAACAGGCGCCAGCCGGTGCAGTCCAGGCCGCCGCCGGTGCCCAGCCAGGGCTCGGCGAAGTACAGCTCCACCTGGTACTCGCCGTCGGGCACCGGGAAGTGGTAGCGCAGCTTGTCGCGGCCGTAGCGGAAAGTCTGGAACAGCGGCCAGTCGCGGGTGCCCCGAATCGGGTCGAAGGTGCGGCGCTGCGAGGCGAAGAAGGGCGCGAGGCCGGGAAAGTCCTCGGTCCAAGACGTAGAGCCGGCCATGCCGGGGCCGGTGCGGGGTTGGTCGGCCCGCCAGCGGCTGCCGTGCTGGTCCACGTACTCAGGCCCGCCGCAGTTGACGCGGTAGAGGTAGTTCAGGCCGGGCTGCGGGGCCGTCAGCGGCTTGGCATCCGCCAGCAGCTTGTCGAAGCTCGGGGCTTTCGGCAGGTGGTGCAGCACGATAAGGTCGCGGGCCACTGGTTTGCCGGCCACGTAGCCCACGGCCTGCAGTACGTTGTAGCGGATGTCCACGCCGTCCCACTGGAAGTGGGTGCCGAAAGCGCCGCGTTTTTTGCGACCGAGCGAAACGGCTCCCACGTCGTTGAACAGCTCCACTTCGTCGCAGTTGGAGTACACGATCAGGCTGTCCTGCCGGCCGGGCTGCAGCCACCGGTCGGGCCAGGTGTGCGAGGCCAGGTACACCATCGGCTCCTTGTCCTTGGGCGCGTAGTGCGAGCGGAACATGTAGAAGGCGTCGGTGGGCTCTTCCCAGGGCGTGAGCAGACCCTTGTAGTTCACCGGGCCGATGCGGTCCAGCTCGCGCTGCCCTTCGCCGCCCTGCACCCGGCCAGGGTTGTCGTGCGAAGTCAGCAGCCAGAAGAAGTGGCCGGCGGTGCGGTCCTTGGCCGCTTCCGCGAGGCGCACTTTCAGCTGCATGAGCTGGGCAAACCGGTCTTCGCTGTACGGCCCGGCGTTGATGGCGGGCGGGCCCGAGCGGTGCAGGTCGAGGGTGCGCCAAGCGCCGTACTCGCCGATGAGCACCTGCCGCTCCACGTCGGCCCCGTAAAGGTTCGGGTCGCCGCCGTAGGTGCCGGTCCAGTTCTGGGGCACGTCCCAGTCGGTGCCCTGCCCACCGTTGCAGGTAGTAATTTTCCGCTCCCGGGAGGCCGTGGGGTCGAGCTGCCGGATGAGGGCCGAGCACTCTCGGGCGAAGTCGGCCGGCAGCGTGCTTTCGTTTTCCAGGCCCCAGAGCACCACCGAGGGCGAGTTGCGCCGCTCCTTCACCCACTCGACGAGCAGGGTCTTGAAGTTCTGCCGGAACGCGGGCGAGTCGTACCAGACGTGGGCGGCCATCTGCGGCCACCACAGCCAGCCCAGGGAGTCCCAGTTGGCCTGGTAGCGCAGGTTGTGGGGCTGGTGCGCGTCGCGGAAGGCATTGAAGCCAGCGGCCCGCATCTGCCCCACGCGGGTGCGAATCTGTTCGGCCGAAAAGGCGTGGCTCTGGCCCAGCAAATGCTCGTACTCGGCAATACCGTTGATAAACACCGGCTTGCCGTTCAGTAAAAACTGCTTCTGCCCCGCCGCCGCGGCCCGGCCAATCGGCCAGCTGATCCAGCGGATACCGTAGGGCGTCGTCAGCTCGTCCACGGCCTGCTTGCCCGCGCTGATTCGGGTGACGAGCCGGTACAAATACGGGTCCTGCAACGACCACAGCTGCGGCTGATTCAGCTGCGGCAACGCTTGGCGCAGCTCCGCCGCCGCCCCGGCCGCCAGCTTCTGCTTCGCGCTGACTTCGGCCACCACCCTCCCCTGCCGGTCCAGCAGCTGCTGGCGCACCGTCAGCGTCTGGGCTTTGGCGCCGTAGTTTTTCAGCTCGGTGGTTACGCTGAGCCGGGCCGCCTGCGCCGTCAGGGTGGAGTCAGCCCAGATGTGGACGCCGAAGGGTTGGATGCGGGTGGCGCTGGTGGTGACAAGCGTGACGGGGCGGAAAATGCCCAGCGGCTGGGAGCCTTCGGAAAAACCCCGCTCCTCGGAGCAGCCGCCGCAGACCCAGGGCAAATCCTGGATGCCGGCCGGGTGGTCGGCGCGCACGGCCAGCAGGTTCGGCCCACCGTCGCGGCGCAGCGCCTCGGTTACGTCCAGGGTGAAGGTGGTGCGCCCCCCGGCGTGGCTGCCCACCGGCCGGCCGTTCAGCCAGACGGTGGCGTAGGAGCCCACGCCCTCGAAAAACAGGAAGCTGCGCTGCTCCTTGCCGGGCGCGGGCGCGCTGAAGCTCTTGCGGTACCAGGCGTGGCCGTGGCGGTTGCCGTGGCGCTGGCGGCGGTAGCCCTCGTAGGCGTCCCAGTTGTGGGGCACGGCCACCGCTTGCCAGCTTTTGTCCTCGTACTCAGCCCGCTCAAAGCCATTGTGGGCCTGCTGGTTCCGCTCGTCGGCCAGGGTGCGCCAGCCGGCCAGCAGCGGCAGTTCGGTGCGCAGCGCGGTTTGGGCACGGGCGCCGGCGGCCGTCAGCAGCAGGAGTAGCAGGGGGAGCAGACGGGCGGGAACGGAGCGTGGCATTGGTTGGGTAGAGTTAGCTCGGCTGTTGGCCGCACGCCGAATTTAGTTTCGCGCTATGACGCGGACGGCCCGACGCTACAGTGGTTGCAGCTCAGCGTTGAGCTTATAGGTTTCACCGGCTTTGGTGTTCAGGTTCAGTTTTTTGTCGCCGTAGCGCAGCTCGCAGGGCCGCCCGGCTTCCGATTTGATATCCACCCCGGTCAGCTTTCCGGCCTGCCAGCGCAGGCTGACCACGAAGCCGCCGCGGGCGCGCAGGCCGCGCACTTCGCCCGCGGGCCAGGCCGCGGGCAGGGCGGGCAGCACATCGAGGTAGCCGGCGTGGCTTTGCAGCAGCATTTCGGCCATGCCGGCCGCGCCACCGAAGTTACCGTCGATCTGGAAGGGCGGGTGGGCGTCGAAGAGGTTGCGGTACACCCCGCCCCGCTCGCTGCCGCTGCCGGTTTCGGCCGGCGCGAGGAGGTTTTCGAGGATGCGCAGGGCGTGGTTGCCGTCGCGCAGCCGGGCCCAGAGGTTGACTTTCCAGGCCAGGCTCCAGCCGGTACCCTCGTCGCCACGCTGGGTGAGCGAGGTGCGGGCGGCCTGGGTCATTTGCTGATCGGCCCAGGGAATATCGGTGCCCGGAAACACGCCCCAGAGGTGCGAGACGTGGCGGTGGGTGTCCGTGGGGTCGTCCTTGTCTTCCAGCCACTCCTGCAGCTGCCCGTGCTTGCCCACCTGGTTCGGGGCTAGGTTGACGTACGCTTCCAAGAGTTGTTTTTCAAAGTCAGCGTCGATTTTCAATGTCCGAGCAGCCTCCCCGGTGTTGCGCAGCAGCTCCCGGATGATCTGGTGGTCCATGGTGGGGCCGGCTACCAGCCCGCCGTGCTCGGGCGAGTTGGAGGGCGTGCTGATCAGCCAGCCGGTGCGCTCATCCCGCACCAGGAAGTCAAGGAAAAACTGGCTGGCCTGCTTCATGATGGGGTACTGCCGGCGCAGAAACTCCCGGTCCTGGCTGAACTGGTAATGCTCCCAGATGGGCTGGGTGAGCCAGGCCGCGCCCGTCACCCAGATGCCGTGGTTGGAGGCGTTGATGGGGGCCGTGCCGCGCCAGAGGTCGGTGTTGTGATGCAAGACCCAGCCGCCGGCGTTGTAGTGCTCCTTGGCGGTGACTTTCCCCGCCTCAGCCGCTTCGCCGATCAGCCCGAACAGCGGCGCCGCGCAGGCCGAGAGGCCCAGCAGCTCGGCCGGCCAATAGTTCATCTGCAGGTTGATGTTGGTGGTGTACTTGCTGCCCCAGGACGGCGTCAGCGACTCGTTCCACAGGCCTTGCAGGTTGGCCGGCTGCCCGCCCGGGCGCGAGGAGGCAATCAGCAAGTAGCGGCCGTACTGTTGGTAGAGGGCCAGCAGCGCCGGGTCGGCCGCGGGGCTGAACTTCAGAATCCGCTCGTCGGTGGGCAATTGCTCGTTCGGCGTGTGGCCCAGGTCGAGGTGGTAGGCATTGAACAGCGGCTGATAGTCGCGCAGGTGCTCCTTGTACAGCTTGTCGAAGCTCTGGCCGCTGACGCCACGCATGGTTTCGGCGGCGCGCTTTTCGGGGTCGGCATCGGCTTTCTGGTAACTCTCGAAGCTGGTGGCGGCCGTCAGGTACAGCGTCACCTCGTCGGCGTCCGCCACCTGAATCTGCTCATCGGTTACCGAGACTTTACCCTTTTTGGCGGCCACGCGCAGGTAGCTCACGCCGCGCAGCACCCCGTCGCGCACCTGCACGGCCAGGGCCAGCGTGTGGTCGTCGATGCGGTACGTGCGGCGCTGCTGATGCGGGCTGTCGAAGCGGGCCCTGAAGTTCAGGCGACCTTTCTCGCCGGCGCGCAGGCGGCCCACTACGGCGTTGCGCGGGTAGCTGGCCAGATACTCGCGGGTAAACGTGGCGCCGTTCTGCTGGTACCGCGTGCGGGTCAGGGCCTGCCGAATGTCCAGCTCGCGGCGGTAGTTGGTCGTCGGGTCAGTCGATGCAAAATCCAGCAGCACGTCGCCGAAGGGCTGGTAGGCGGCCTGGTAGGTGGGCGTCAGCGGCGGGTTCTGGTCCTGTACCCAGTATTGCCAGGCGGGATTCAGTGCTATGCCGGTGGCGGGGTCGGCCGCTTCGGGGTAGGCCACGAACACCGGCTGCTGCTCCTTCACCCCGATCAGCCCGCCTTTATCATAGTAGTTGATGACCTGGATCAGCACCTCGTTGCGGCCGGCCTTGAGCGCGGCGGTGGGCACCCGGTAGCGCCGCTTCTTGCTGATGCCCTCGTCCGAGCCGATCAGCTGGCCGTTGACGTAGGTCAGGTCCTGGTCGCGGATGCGGCCCAGGCTCAGGGTGAGGTCTTTGCCGGCCCAGGCGGCGGGCAGCTCGAAGCTGGTGCGAAACCACACCGCCCCGTCGAGGCCATCGAGACCGGCCACTTCCCAGCCGTTGGGCGTGGGGATGCTGATGGGCTGCCAACCGGGGGCGGCCAGGGCCTGCGGAGCGGTTACGGCCTTGATTTTTTGCAGCCAGGCGGCTTTCAGCGGCTCGTAGCCGTCTTCGTGGTCGCGCAGGCCCATGAAGTGCTGGGCGGCCAGGACTTCGGCCTCGGCCTGCTTGCCCTGGGCCAGCAGCTGCCGGATCTGGGGGAGGTACTGGGCGGCGCCGGGGCGGGCGTAGGGGCGCGGGCGGCCGGTCCAGAGCGTGGTTTCGTTGAACTGCAGCCGCTCCTGCCCCACCCCACCGAACACCATGGCGCCCAGCCGGCCGTTGCCCAGCGGCAGGGCGTCGGTCCACTTCTCGGCGGGCTTGGTGTACCACAGCGTCAGCGGCTGCTGGGCGGCGGCAGTTCCGAGGCTGAGCAGCAGAGCGAGGAGCAGTAGAGAGGTTCGGAGCATTCGGGGCAGACGAGTTTTAGCCCGCAGAGGGCGCAGAAGAAACGCGTAGGGCGCTGAGTCGTTTTATTTCGGCCGGATAGCCGGCGCCACTTCGGCGGCGGTAATTTCTATTGGCTGCTTTACTTCCTCGCCCTTGGCAATCGGGGTTTTCACCGCCTTCAGGTAGTTATTCTGCAGCACGATGCCGCGGGTGTCGGCGCCTTTCAGCTTGAGGAAGGTGTCGAGGCCGGGGGCGGGGAAGCAGTTGTACACGAAGGCGTCGGCGACGTTGCCCAGCTCCACGAGCGGGGCGCCGGCGGGCACCGTGCCGCGCAGCCCGTCGATGCGGAGCTGCTGGGCGTTTTCGGCGCGCAGGGCCGGGCCGATCTGCGTGTTGACCTGCACGTTGTGGAAGGCCACGTTGCGGGCTTCGCGCACGGTGAAGCCCTGCTTGGCGTCGAAGTCGAGGTTCGAGAAGGTGACGTTTTCGATGGGCATTTCACTCAGGCCGTTGAGCAGGCCGGCCTGGTTGCCCTCGGCGCTGATGTTGCTGAAGTGGATGTTGCGGAAGCGCGGCGTGCGTTCCGACACCGGCTCGGCGGGCGTGTTGGCGTACTGCATGTCGAGCACAATCATCTGCTCCCGGATGTTCTTCATCACGATGTTATCGACGCGGATATCCTCCACCACGCCGCCCCGGCCCCGGGCCGTCTTGATGCGGATACCCCGGTCGGTGCCGTCGAAAATGCAGTTGCTGATGACGATTTTCTTCACCCCGCCCGACATTTCGCTGCCAATAACCACCCCGCCGTGCCCCGAGAGCATGGTGCAGTTGGTGATGGTGTAATTCTCGGCCGGCACGTTCATCTGCCGCCCCGCCCGGTCCTTGCCCGATTTGATGGTAATGCAGTCGTCGCCGACGCTGATGTGGCAGTCGGAAATGTGCACGTTGCGGCAGGACTCGGGGTTTATCCCGTCGGTGTTCGGCGACTTAGGGTTGTTGATGGTCACGCCCGTCACCGTCACGTTGTCGCAGAACTCGGGGTTGACGGTCCAGAACGGCGAGTTGCGGATGGTAATGCCCTCGATGCGCACATTCTTGCAGTACATCGGCTGGATGAAGGGCGGGCGCATGAAGCCGCGCTCAATCACGCCCGGCAGATCGGGCTTCAGGATGTCCTTGTTCAGCCGGAAAAACTCCTGCTGCCACTTCGAGTCCTGGCTGGCCCGCGACTTGCCCTCCGCAAAATCCCACCACTTCTTGCCCTGCCCGTCGATAATGCCCCGGCCCTTAATCGTAATATTCTCGGCTTTGTAGGCGTAAAACAGCGGCGAGAAGCTGGTAATGTCGATGCCCTCGTAGCGGGTGGGCACCATCGGCAGGTAGTCGTCGAAATTGTCGCTGAAGTAGAGGATGGCCCCCGCGTCGATGTCGATGGTGATATTGCTCTTGAGGTGGATGGCCCCGGTGCGGTACTTGCCCGCCGGGAAGTACACCGTGCCCCCGCCCGCCTTGCTGGCCGCCGCAATGGCTTTCCGGATGGCCTCGGTGCTGAGCCTGGTGCTGTCGTTGTGGGCGCCGTACTTGAGCACGTTGTAGTACCGCTGGGCCTGGGCGGCCGAGGCACCGAGCAGCAGGAGCAGCAGACTGAGGAAGGAGCGGGTTTTCATGGGCAAGGGAAGCGGAGGGCGAAAAACTCCCCTCCTTTTTGAAGGAGGGGACGCTTCGGCTTGCCGAAGCTGGGGTGGTTGCGTCGTTGCTGACGGCTGGTTTTTTTGGATGGTTCTAGCCTGAGGAAGTTACTGCGGAGGGCGCAGGGTCGGGCTGGTAGGGTCGTTCAGACATCAGCAACGATTCAACCACCCCAGCCAAGCCTTGCGGCTTGGCGTCCCCTCCTTCAAAAAGGAGGGGAGTTTCGTGCGGCTACAGCTTGGCCGTCAGCCGCTGCAGCTTGGCCGCCCGCCCGATTTCCTTGCCGTCGGCAAACACGCGCAGGCCCGGGCCCTTGCCGTACTTCTGGCCCGTCTTGTCCCAGATGACGGTGAGGGTGCGGCCGTGGTAGCGCAGCTCGTCGAGGCAGAAGTAGTCCCACTGGCCCTCGGGCACCAGCGGCGTCAGCTCCACCACGTTGTCGGCGCGGGGTTTCAGGCCCACGAGGCCGGTGATGATGAGGTCGGCGAAGCCGGAGTGATGGTAGTAGCTGCTGCGCGGATTGTCGCCCTTCAGCCACTCGCCGGTTTTTTCGTCCTGGTACTCGCCGAGGTAGGGCTGGCCGTTTTTGCGGTGCGAGAGGGCGTACTTGCGCAGCTCGTCGTAGTACACCTGCCGGCTCATGCCATCCTGGTGCTTGTACTCGGTGAGCAGGTTGGCCAGCCCTTTGAGCGTCTGGGTGGTGGCGTAGGGCCACACGGCGCCGTCCCACTCGCAGCCGTGGCCCGAGCCGTGGGTGCGGAAGCCGGGGGCGCGGCGCTCGGCCGTGGTCAGGCCCCAGGGCGCCTTGAAGCCGCCCTCGTCGGTGAGCTGCTCCCACTGCTTGGCGTACTTGGCCTTGTCGGCGGGCAGCGAGAAGTACCAGGGAATGTAGCCCAGCTCCTCGCGCCACTCGCAGAGGCCGCCCTGCTCGTACTGCACCTTGAAGAAGGCATCCTGGTCGTCCCAGAGCACCCGCTGCACGTCGGCGCGCAGCTGCTTGGCCTTGGCGGCGTACTTGCTCGCCAAGGTGTCATTTTTGGTCAGCTTCGCCATTGCCGTCAGCGCCTTGGCGTTGCCGTACATGTAGCTGTTGATGGTGGGGCGCACGTTTTTCACCTTGCGCCCCCCGCTGATGGATTCCTCCATGGCGTCCTTCACGTCGTACTGCCAGAACATGCCATTGGGCAGCATCCGCTCCTTTTCCCAGAGGTGGTAGTCGGCATTGAGGGCCGGCAGCAGCTCCCGCACCAGCGGCTGGTTCTGGTTGACCAGGTACAGGCTCCACACCGCGTCCTGCAGCCAGCTGCTGAAGCCGTGCAGCTTGGGGGCGGTGCGCTTGGCGTCCACGTACAGCCAGAACTTGGTGTACTGCTCGATGTACTGCGGGTCGCGCAGCCAGCGGCCTTCGTAGAGGTGGTGGCCCAGGGCGCTGCTGATGGTGTTGTGGGTGCCCGCGTGCTTCATCGGGGTGATGAACTCGGTGAACACGTAGCCGTCGGGCGTCTGCTTGAGGTGCTTGCGCATGCACCACCAGCGGTAGTAGTAGGTGTGCTGCAGCGCCGAGTCGGGGCACTCGAAGCGGGGCACCTGCTGGCTCAGCCAGTCGGCGGCCTTGGCGTTGGGCACCAGGTTTATCACGTCCTCCTTGTCCAGCGCGTTGAAGCGGGCCACGTCGGCGCGCAGCGTGGCGTCGCTCAGCACGAAGCCGGTTTGGGCCTGGGCGGCGGGGGCCGTCAGCAGGCCAAACAGCAGGAAGGTCGTTCGGATGGATATGGTCATGCGGGTGGGTTCGGATTCAGAAGCGGGCAGGCGAGGCGAACGACTTTAGCCCGCAGAGGACGCGGAAGAAGCGCGGAGGGCGCAGAGGCAACGACCTGTCACGTGTTACCTGTCACCTCATCACCTAAGATTACTCAAACAGCCAGTCCAGCTCCCCGTCCTTGTTGGTCACGCCCAGGCCGGCATTGTAGGTGCGGATGGGCTCATCGGCGGGCACGAAGCCTAGCAGCAGGGCCGCGCCCTTGCCCAGGTTCAGCGTGTGGGTGCCGGGCTTGAAGCTGAAGGTGTGCACGTTCACCGGCGGAAGGCCGGCCACCATGGCGGCGTTGCTGATTTTGATGTCGGCCTGGCCGTAGTCGTTGGCCGTAGCGTCGATTTCCAGGGTCGGCACGGGCAGGTAGCGCGGGTTCTTGCTGCCGAAGTAACCCACCAGCAGCTTCACCGGCTGTTTCGTGCTGAAGCGCAACTCGGTGCGCTGGCTCTGCATCTGGGCTTTGCCGAGGCGGATACCTTTCAGCCCCAGCAGCTCCGGCGCCAGGGCCGTCAGCTGGGCGGTGGTATCGGCGAAGACGGGCTGGCCCGCCCCCACGGTGTAGGTCTGGGCCTTGCTCAGCAGCGTGACGGGCGCCGGGGTCAGGCGGGCTGTTTTCTGGCTGGCGGGCAGCGGGCGTACTTGCTTCAGGGAATCGAGATTGTGGCGCAGGTTGGCCAGCTCGCGCTGGTACACCGGCAGCATTTCCACCCAGGTTTTGTAGGTGCCGTCCACGCCGCGCATCGGGATTTTGCGCTGGGCGGTCTGCATGCTGTTGGCGTACAGATACGAGTCCTTGGTTAGGGCCACCATCCGCTCCCAGTGCTGCACGCTGCGGGTCAGCAGGGGCACGGCAGCTTCCAGGTCGGCCACGTTATGGCTGTACTTGTATCGCAGCACCTGCAACGCGGCGCGCACCTTGTCGGCGTAGAAATTGGCCAGCGCGTCCTGGCAGTACATGTCGTTTTTTACCCGGGCAAACTCGGCCTGGTTCTGCGTCACGCCCGGCGCGGCCCCCTCGATGGCGGCAATGGCGGCTTTGCCGTGCGCCACCACCTCGTCGGCTACCTGCGGCGGGGTTTCGCCGATGTGCTTCTCCCCTTTCGCCTCCTTCTCGGCGTAGTCGATAATCATTTCGCCCTCCGGGGCCTCCGACTCATACAGCAGCGTGAACAGCCCGTAGCGGCGCGGGTTGATAAGCTGGGTCATGAGCATGCCGAGCGTGAGCGTCTGCCGGTTGCCGTCGGTGATGCCGTAGCGGCGCAGCAGCTTGGGCTCGATTTCGCCGGCCGCCTCGTAGGCTTCCAGTACGCGCTTGCCGGTTTCGGACCCGCCGCCAAACTGCTGCCCGATCTGCTGGCCCCAGTAGTCGATTTCGCCCTCACGTGGGCGGTCGGCTTTCCAGGCGTAGCGGGCCCACTCCTTGTACCAGAGCCAGTCCCGGTCGATTTGCAGCTGCCGGGGCTCCACCTTGTCGGCCGTGTAGGGCCAGTCCCAGTACGACGACTCGGGGTACAAATGCAGCCCGTTGGAGCCGTAGATGTTGTGCATGGCCTGCACCGATTTCTGGATAAAATCGGCCGAGCCGTAGCGGAACGGCTCCAGGTTGGCCAGGATGTGCACGTTCTGAATGTGCACCGAGTTCATGCTGCTCAGCTTGCGGTGCAGCTCGGCCCAGGAGCCGCGCGGGGTGTAGGTCGTCAGCGCCTCGCCGTTGAATTTGGCCTCGGTGTAGAGGTTCTTGTACAGGGGCAGCGCCGCGCTGATAACCCGCGGCGCGTCGGTGTCGTGGGCGCGCAGCACGATGGGCGGCAGCTCGGTCTGGCCGAGGGCCCGCAGCCCGTCCTGCACGCCGGGAATGATGGTTTTCGTAAACCAGTCCACGTCGTCCTGGCCCACGCCTTCCATGGCCTCGCCCAGGGCCACCATCAGCCCCACGTGGGGGTACTTCTCCACGAAAGCGGCAATGGACTTGCGGGTGTAGTCGGCAATGAGCGGGGTGATGGGCCGGTTGCGGTCCTGGGTTTTGATGTTGTGGTGCTCGGCAAAGGGCTTCGACACGATGATGTTGTAGAACATCTGAATCACCCAGATGCCGCGCTTGTCGGCCTCCTCGGTGAGGAAGCGGAACATTTCCTCGTTCTTCTTGAACGTCGCCTCGTCGACTTCCACCGCATAGGGATACTCCTTCAGCCGCACCAGCGAGGCGAAGGGGTGCCCGTTCCAGAGGTAGAGCGAGTTCATGCGGTTGTCGACGAGCATGTCGAGGTAGCGCACCCACAGCTGCTTGTCGTAAAACCACGGAAACGACTCGGGCGTGTAGGGGTACTCGTACACCTGGCGGCCCGGCAGGTAGGTGGGCTTCTGCACCCCGATGCAGGCCCCGCGCATCACCATTTCGGGCTGGTCAACGAGCTTTATCTTGCCCGCGAGCTTACCCTCCAGGGTCCCCTTCAGCTGCTCGGCCAGCTCCAGGCAGCCGTAGAGGGCGCCGGAGTTGTCGGTGCCGCTGATGACGATGGTGTTGTTGTCGCCGCTGGTAATGGCAAAGCCTTCCTTGCCCGGCGTCTGATCGGCCGAGGCGTGGAAGGCGGTGGCGGCTTGCTGCAGCAGCGCATCGGCGGCGCGGCCCACGACAATCAGGTCTTTCTTGCCGCTGAGCTGGTCCTGCTCGGTGATGGTGGCCGGGCTGCCGGCGCGTTGCAGGGCCTCGCGCAGCCGCTCGGCGCCGTAGCGCAGGCGCGGGTGGGCGCCCTTGGGCAGCACGATGGTCCGCGCCACGCCTTTAGCGGGCGGAGACGAGCCAGCGGCCGGAGCGGCGCCGGTCAGCAGCAGGCAAACAGCGAGAAGGTAAGCGGCGGTAACAGACTTCCAAAAACTCCGGGGCATCAGGGCGGCGCGGGGGCTTGTGGTCGGCGCGGCCGGGGTAGTCGGGCGCGGGGCCGCAGGTCCCAGGCAGGCCGACAATCGGGTGGCAGGATTGCGGGCGGGGCTTGCTTCGGGCGGTGGCGGCCGAGGGGGCGGCGCGATGATTCCCACTCTTGCGCGCCGCCCCTACCAGCCCGGGGCGCGTGCCCCGAGCCTGGCCGAATTTCACCGCTTCTTGGTCGAAGGGAGTAATTCAAAAGTACAGGCCGCGCGGGCGGTCCATGTATACGCCGTTCTCCAATTCCTATATGATCTTGTCACAAGGCCGCATCCGCGCCCTAAGGCGCGGCGCCGGGGCCGGTTTCACTCCGGTGGCCGCGCCTCTCAGCACTTTCCGGCCATCCAGCCCCGACCTGCATTTACCGCTTTGCCTTGCCGGCAGCGCGTTTTCAGCCCATTCAGCGCGCTTTTGTCTTGTTCCGGCTCGACGCGTGCCCCCCGCTCCCACCCTGCGGCGCCCCGGCAGTGCCGCAGCCGGCATCCCCGGATTGTCGACTTCCGGCAGCTTACACAATCGATAATTCACGGAAACCGGCGGCCAGCACAATGGGCAACGCGCTTGCTAACATTGATGAATAAGCTGCCGGCCGCGTCGTGGCCAAACCAGTGGCAGCGAGCCGGCGCCGACTGTCTATATTAGGACGGCGCCCCGCCCCTGGCGTACCGTCCAGGCAGCCAGCGTCCGGCCGGCTGCCACTGGTTTCACCGCCTTCTTCCCGCCCATGTCCGTTGCCTCGTCCATCGCCGATACGCTGCAGGAACTGGCCGTTGATCCGGCTACCGGCCTCACGACGGCGGAAGCCGAGGCGCGGCTGGCCCGCTACGGCCCGAATCAGCTGCGGGGCCGCAAGCCCAAAACCATCCTGCAGCTGCTGCTGGGCCAGCTCAACGACGCGCTGATCTACGTGCTGTTCGGGGCCGTCGTCATCACGATTTTCCTGGGCGAATACGTCGACGCGGTTATCATCCTAGTGGTCATCTTCGTCAACGCCGGGCTGGGCGTGGTGCAGGAAGTAAAGGCCGGCAACGCCATCGAAGCGCTGCGCCAGCTGGCCACGCCCCGGGCCCTGGTGCGCCGCGACGGGCAGGTGCGCGAAATCGACTCGGCCGCCGTGGTGCCCGGCGACGTGCTGGTGCTCGACGCCGGCCGCTTCGTGGCGGCCGACGTGCGCCTGCTCGAGTCGGCCAACCTGCAGATCGAGGAATCGGCGCTGACGGGCGAATCGGTGCCGGCCAGCAAGGACGCCCGGGCCGTGCTGCCCGCCGCCGACACGCCCCTGGGCGACCGGTGCAACGCCGCGTTTATGTCGACGCTGGTGTCCTACGGCCGGGGCACGGGCGTGGTCACGGCCACCGGCATGCGCACCGAAGTGGGCAAGATTGCCACCATCATCGACCAGGAAGAAGCCAGCCAGACGCCCCTGGAAAAGCGCCTGCACCGGCTCGGCAAAACCCTGGGCCAGGTCGCGGTGGGCATCTGCGTGCTGATGTTCGGCATTGCCTACCTGCAGGGCCGCGACCTGCTCGACATGTTTCTGACGGCGGTTTCGCTGGCGGTGGCCTCCATTCCGGAGGGGCTGGCGGCCATCGTGGCGGTGGTCCTCTCCATCGGCGTCACGGCCATGTCGAAGCGCAACGCCATCATCCGGCGGCTGCCGGCCGTCGAAACCCTGGGCTCGGTGAACGTGGTGTGCTCCGACAAAACCGGCACGCTCACCCAGAACCGGATGACCGTGACGCGCTGCTTTCTGCCGGGCAGCGCCGCCGACCTGCCCATCGGCGAGGGCCAGGCCGCCGAGCTGCCCGAGGAGGCCCGCCAACTGGCCCAGGCCCTGATCCTGTGCTCCGACGCCACCTACGCCGACGGCCAGGGCACCGGCGACCCTACCGAAATTGCCCTGCTCGTGTTCGGCGACCAGCTCGGCCTCGACCGCCGGCAGCTCACCAACAGCAACCCGCGGGTGGGCGAGCGGGCCTTCGAGTCGGACCGCAAGCTGATGTCGACGCTCACCGACGAGGCCGGGCGGCTGCGCGTGTTCACCAAGGGCGCCATCGACAGCCTGCTGCCGCGCTGCACTCACGTGCGCGAAAACGGCCGGGACGTGCCCCTGACCGAAGCGCACCGGGCGGCGGTGCAGCAGGCCACCGAGCGGATGTCGGACCAGGCCCTGCGCACCCTGGCCGCCGCCTACCGGCCCGTCGACCACCCGGTGCCGCCCGAGGAGATGGAGCAGAACCTGGTGCTGCTGGGCCTGGTGGGCATGATCGATCCGCCCCGCGAGGAGGTGCGCGACGCCATTCGGCAGGCCGCCAGCGCGGGCATCACCACCGTCATGATTACCGGCGACCATCGGCACACGGCCTTCGCCATTGCCCGCGACCTGGGCATTGCTGTCGACCTGGGGCAGGCCGTGACGGGCGAGGAAGTGAACCGCTACCCCGACGAGGAGCTGCGCCGGCGCATCGCCGATTACCGGGTGTTTGCGCGCGTGTCGCCCGAGCACAAGGTGCGCATCGTGCGGGCCTTCCGGGAGCGGGGCAACGTGGTGTCGATGACCGGCGACGGGGTGAACGACGCGCCTTCGCTGAACGCGGCCGACATCGGCGTGGCCATGGGCCTGAGCGGCACCGACGTGGCCCGCAACGCGGCCGACATGATTCTGACCGACGACAACTTCGCCACCATCATTTCGGCCATCGAGCAGGGGCGCAACATCTATAACAACATCAAGAAGGCGGTCATCTTCCTGCTGGCCAGCAACGCGGGCGAGGTGGTGGCCATGATTGGGAGCATCCTGGCGGGGTTGCCCGTGCCCCTGCTGCCCACCCAGCTGCTGTGGATCAACCTGCTCACCGACACGCTGCCGGCCATTGCCCTGGGCATGGACCCCGGCGACCCGGACGTGATGCAGGAGCTGCCGCGCCAGCCGCAGGAAAGCTTTTTCGCGCACGGTGCGGGTTGGCGCGTGGCCACCGGCGGCGCGCTCATCGGGCTACTCACCATGTTTGCCTTCTGGTTTGGCTACTACGAGCACGGCCGCAGCCCCTTCGACGCGGCCGTGCCCGCCGACGTGACGCTCTATGCCCGCACCATGGCCTTCATGACCATCGTGGCCTGCCAGCTGCTCTACGCCCTCACGTTCCGCCACCCCCATAAGTCCATCTTCCAGACCGGTCTGCTCACCAACCGCTACCTGGTGGGGGCCGTGCTGCTGGGCCTGGGGTTGCAGCTGCTGGCCCTGTACGTGCCGCTGCTGCAGCGCGCTTTTCAGCTCCGCCCGCTGGACGGCCCCGGCTGGCTGACGGTCATCGGCCTGGGGCTGCTGCCGGTGCTCGTCAGCGAAATCAGCAAGCTGGTGCAGCGCCGTCGGGGCGCGGCGGTGGCCGCGCCCCGGCCGCTGTAACTACCACCGGGCTGCTCCTTCTTAATCACTTGGGAAAACCGCCGCTTTACCGAGTGGCTGGCTGATTGGGGGCGCCCGCCGGTCAGGGCGGCGGAGCCAGGTACTGCGGTGTCGGGGCGCGGTTCGGCGGCGGTCGGGACGCCGATGCTTTGCTCAGGCACCCCGAAGGCTTCTTGCAAGCGCCTGCTACTGAAGCATACGGAGTCGGGCCTCCGTACTAGCCCGTAGGCCAAAATGCCGCTGGCTACGGATTGTGAGGGGGCGGGGATAAAATCAATTTTACCGCAGAAAAAACCTACTAAACCAGCAAAGCACCATGCCCCGAAAAATGGGACCGGGTGCTTCTGCGCAATGGTTCCCTGCATGCGGTATTTCCCGAAAAGCTACCTGCTGGTGGCGCTGCTTCTGACGACGCCGGCTTTGGCCCAGGACCCCGGCTCCGGGGGCCCCACGCCCGGCACCCCCGAGCCCACGGCCGTGCCCCTCGACGGCGGCGCGGTGCTACTGCTGGCCGGCGGGGCGGCCTACGCCCTGCGCCAACTCCGCCGCCCGCGTCGTCGCCGGGCCTAACCTCTCACCTGCCTACTTCACACTCCGCTTCTCTATGAAAAAGCTGTACGCTTCCCTGCTGACCGGCCTGCTGCTGGCCGCCACCACGCTGGCCACCCAGGCCCAAACCATCCGCCGCGTGAACAACTCCGGTATCACGGGCACCAACATTTACAGCACCATTCAACTGGCCCACGACGCGTCGGTGGCCGGTGACATCATCCAGGTGGAGCCCTCCAGCACCGGCTACGGCACGCTGACCTGCTCCAAGAACGTGACCATCGTGGGCCCGGGCTACTTCCTGGGTTCCAGCCAGAATGCCGGCCTGCAGGCCAACCCGACCTCGGCCCAGCTGGGCACCGTGTACTTCAACACCGGCAGCGCGGGCGCCTCTATCGCGGGCCTGACGCTGAGCGACATGTACATCGGCACCAGCAACGTCACCGTGCAGCGCAACTACTTCACCAGCTGGCTGTACGTGGGCTACGCTACCACCGGCCAGAGCAACCTGAACATCCGCCAGAACTACCTGTATGGCCTGAGCTACTACAACTACGTGGCCAACAACGTCTTGGTAACCAACAACATCATCTACGCCACCTCGGTGAACCTGCAGGGGTGCAGCGGCGAGTTTACCAACAACGTGGCGCTGAGCTCGGTGTCGATGGACAACTTCAACGTGCGCAACAACTACTTCGCCAGCAGCTTCACGCCCAGCAACAACATCTACTCCTACAACATCAGCGCGCAGGCGGGCTTCTCGACGGCCAACAACAACCAGAACAACGTGCCCCAGGCGTCGGTATTTACGCTCGCGCCCGGCGGCTCGCAGTTTGATGCCTGGTACCAGCTGAAAACCGGCACCAACCCGGCCCGCGGCACCGGGCAGAGCGGTACCGACATCGGCGCCTTCGGCGGCAACACGCCCTACAAGCTCTCGGGCATCCCGGCCATTCCGACGATTTACCAGTTCAACCAGACGCTGAACGGCAACACGCTGAACGTGAACCTGAGCACCCGCTCGAACAACTAACCGCCCCCAGCCATGCAATTCCCTTCCCGAAACGACGCGGGGCGGGGCGGTTGGTGGGGGCGCCCGGTCGTGCTGCTGATGCTGCTCGTGAGCAGCATCCTAGGCAGCGCCTTACCCGGAGCGGCCCAGACGATCAGCCAGGCCGAGTACTACCTCGACAGCCCTGACCCCGGCTTTGGCGCCGCCACGCCCATCACCATCAGCTCCCCCGCGGCCGACCTGGCCAGCCTCTCGTTCACGCACGACGTGAGCAGCCTGAGCGCGGGCTTTCACCGCCTGGCCGTCCGCACCAAGGACGCCAACGGGCAGTGGAGCCTGAGCACCCGCCGCACCTTCTACTACGAGCCGCTGGCCGCCACCGCCAGCAACGTCAATAAGGTGGAATACTTCGTCGATGCCGACCCCGGTTTCGGCCTGGCCACCGACGTGCCCGTCACGGCCGGCGCCGACCTGGCGGGCGTCACGTTCTCGCTGAGCGTGAGTGCGCTGAGCACCGGCTTCCACATCGTCGGCGTCCGCTCGCGGGATGCCAACGGGCAGTGGAGCCTGACCACGCGCCGCACCTTTTACTACGAGCCGGCGGCGGCGACGGCCGTCAACATCACCAAGGCCGAGTACTTCATCGACACCGACCCCGGCTTTGGCAGCGCCACCGACATTCCGGTGGCCGCGCCGGGCAACGACCTGAGCGGGCTGGCCTTCAGCTACGACGTGAGCGGGCTGAGCGCGGGCTTCCACAACCTGGGCGTGCGCACCCGCGACGCCAACGGCAAGTGGAGCCTGACCACGCGACGCTCCTTTTACTACGAGCCGGCCGCCGTGGCCGCCGTGAACATCACCAAAGTCGAGTATTTCCTCGACACCGACCCCGGCTTCGGCAGCGGCACCGACGTACCCGTAACGGCCGGCCTGGACGTGGCGGGCGTGGCCATTTCCATCCCGGCCGGCGCGCTGACCACGGGCTTCCACACCATCAGCGTCCGCTCCAAGGACGCCAACGGCAAGTGGAGCCTGACCACGGCCCGGCCCTTCTACTACGAGCCGCTGCCGGCCGCCGCGCCGAACATCACCAAGATTGAGTACTACTTCGATACCGACCCCGGCTTTGGCAGCGCTACCGACGTACCAGTAGCTTCGCCGGCACCAGATATGGCCGGTTTTGGCTTTATGGCCGACGCCTCGGCCCTCTCGGACGGCGCGCACCGCTTTTTTGTACGGACGCGCGACGCGGGTGGCAAATGGAGCCTGGTGACCAACCGCAGCTTCCTGAAGAACGGCTGCGCCTCCTCAGCCAACTTCGCCGCGGGCCTGCCGAGCGTGAACTACAACTACGGCGGCAGCACCAACGGGCTGGCTGAAACGGCCTTCAACGCGGACCCGGCTGCGCCCAACACCAGCAACTCGTTCTACGGCTACAACGGCAGCCTGCTGCAGGCTGACCTGGGCAGCACTCAGACCATCAGCGAGGTGCGCTACAAGCTCACGCCGAGCAATACCAGCAACTTTACGGTGCTGGTGCAAACGGCCCTAAGCCTGACCGGTACCTACACCACGGTGGACACCTACACGGCCAGCTTCGCGGTGGGTACGACCACGCCGGTAACCCGCACCCTGGCCGCGCCGGTCAGCGCGCGGGTCGTGCGCATTGTCATTCAGAACAGCACCGGGCAGTACGCCATCATTTCGGGCGCGGGCAGCTATTACTTCAACTGCGCCGGCCCCACCATTACCAGCTTTACGCCTGCGGGCGGGGCCCCGGGCACCAGCGTGGTCATCACGGGCACCAACCTGACGGGCGCCACGGCGGTGACCTTCAACGGCACGGCGGCCCCGGGTTTCGTGGTCAATTCCGGCACCCAGATTACGGTGTCGGCCCCGGCCGGCGGTACTACCGGCCAGATCTGCGTGACCACGCCGGGCGGCACGGCCTGCTCGGCGGCCAGCTACGCGTATCCGCCGACCATTGCCACGGGCACGGTGTCGCCCGCTTCGTTCTGCGCCAGCACCTTTATTTCGGTGCCGTTCACCACGAACACCGGCGCCTACCTGGCCGGCAACCAGTTCAAGTTTCAGCTTTCGGACGCCAACGGGGTATTCACGGCCAACAGCCGCCTCTACGGCACCGGCTCGATCAACACCAACGGCGGCGTGCTGACCGACAGCATTGCCTTCCGCACCCCGGCCGGCACGGGCTACCGCATCCGCGTGGTGGCCACCAACCCGGCCGTGACGGGCACCGACAACGGCGTGAACCTGACGGTGCGCGGCGTGCCGGTGGCTACGGCTTCGGCCGCCCAGACTTCGGTGCCCTACAACGGGACTATTCAGCTGACGGCCGGTCCGGCCAGCCAGGCCAGCTACCAATGGTACGTAGCTTACACCAGCGGCGGCACCAGCTACGTGGGCAGCGGTGCGACGCTGAGCATCGGCAACGCCCAGCCCAGCCAGAGCGGCCGCTACTTCGTGTACGTGCAGAACAGCGGCGGCTGCCAGGACTCGGCCTCGGTGCGCGTGACGGTGCAGCCCTCGGCCCAGCCGATTCTGTCGATGAGCCAATTCAGCTACTCCGGCTGCGCCGGCAACTCGCTGAACATCGGCTTCTCGGTGCAGGGCAACGTGTTCGGCAGCGGCAACGTGCTGACGGCGCAGCTCTCGGACGCCAGCGGCTCGTTTGCTGCTCCCACGACCATCGGCTCGGTGGGCTTCACGGGGCAGGGCTCCGGCTCGATTTTCTCCACGTTCCCGGCTGGTACGCCCACGGGCAACGGCTACCGGGTGCGCCTGGTGGGCTCGAACCCGAACGTGACCAGCCAGACCGACAACGGCTCGAACATCAGCCTGACCCAGCAGCCAGTGGCGGTGGCCTCGTCGAACTCTCCGGTGCCGTACGGCGGCACGATTCAGCTGCTGGCCCAGCCGGTGGCCGGGGCCTCGTACCAGTGGTTCGGTCCGAACTTCGCCTCCACCCAACAGAACCCGATTATTACCAACGCCACGCAGTCGGCCAACCAGGGCACGTACTCGCTGTACGTGACGGTGGGCGGCTGCCAGAGCCCGGTATCGACCACGCAGGTGACGGTGCAGCCCTCCACGGACCCGATTCTGAGCGTGACGCAGTTTAGCGGCGCATTCTGCGCAGGCAGCAACCGCAACATCGGCTTCAGCGTGACGGGCAACAATTTCGGCGCCGGCAACGTGCTGACGGCCCAGCTCTCGGACGCTACGGGCTCCTTCGCCGCGCCGGTGAGCCTCGGCACGGTGGGCTTCACGGGTCAGGGCTCCGGCTCGATTTCGGTGACCTTCCCGCTGAATACCACGCCCGGCGCGGGCTACCGCGTGCGGGTGGTGGGCAGCAGCCCGGCGGTGCTCAGCATCAACGACAACGGCTCGAATCTGACCGTCAACCCGGCCCCGGTGGCGGCCGTGCTGACCAACAACTCGCCGGTAGCCACCGGCGCTACCGTGACGCTGACGGCCCAGGCCGTGAGCGGGGCCACTTACGTGTGGACGGTGCCGGGCTTCGGCAACGTGAGCACCGGCAGCAGCCCGACGCTGAACTTCAGCAACGCCACGACCAGCAACTCGGGCACCTACTCGCTGACGGTGACGCTGGGCAGTTGCTCGGCTACGGCTACCGCTCAGGTGACGGTGAACCCCAGCGCCCCCACGCTGACGCTGAACTCGAACGCGGCGCGCCAGACCTGCGCCGGCAACTTCCTGAACCTGAGTTTCACGGTGGACGGCAGCGGCCTGACGGCCGGCGGCACGGTTTCGGCCGAGCTGTCGGATGAAAACGGCTCGTTTGCGGCCCCGACGGTTATCGGCACGCGCAGCTTCACGGGCACGGGCACCAGCACGGTGGGCGTGACCGTACCGGCCACGGCCGTGACGGGCAGCCTGTACCGGGTGCGCCTCGTCAGCACCAACCCGGCGCTGACTTCGGCCGAAAGCGGGCTGTGGAGCATCATCAACCTGGGCAGCGTCGTGGCCTCGTCGAACTCGCCGGTAGCGGCGGGCGGCACCATTCAGCTGACCTCGGCCGGTGTGCCGAACGGCGCCACGCTGCAGTGGACCGGCCCGGGCTTCAGCTCCTCGCAGCCGAACCCGCAGATTCAGAACGCGACGCAGAGCAACGCGGGCAGCTACACGCTGAACGTGACGCAGAACGGCTGCACCGTGGAGCGCACCATCACGGTGAGTATCGGGCAGCCGATGGCCTCGGTCACGACGGGCCAGTTCAGCGGCTCGTACTGCCCCGGCTCGGCGCTGAGCGTACCGTTCACGACCCAAGGCGTATTCGGCGGCGGCAACGTGTTTACGGCTTTGCTGTCGGACGCCAGCGGCTCGTTTGCCTCGGCTACCAGCATCGGTTCGATCAGCCTGAGCGGCACCAGCGTCAGCGGTATCATTTCGGCCACGATTCCGGCCGGCGCGGCCGTGGGCACTGGCTACCGGATTCGGGTGGATGCTTCGGCTCCGGCTACCAGCAGCTCGAACGACAACGGGACCAACCTGGCGGTGCAAGCCGTGAGCTACACCTGGACGGGCGGCTACAACACCAACTGGTTTGACGGGCGCAACTGGTCGTGCGGGCAGGTACCGACGGCTACGAGCAACGTCATCATCAGCACGGGCTCGTACTACCCGATTGTGACGGGCACCGGCGCGGTGGTGAACAACATCACCGTCATCAACGGTGCCTCGTTCCAGGTATCCAGCACGTTTACCATCTACGGCAACGTGGTGAGCAACGGCACCTGGGTGACGGGCGGCTCCTACGTGTTTGCCGGCAACGGCACGCAGACGGTGGGCGGCTCGACGGCCGTGTACTTCGGCGGCGTGACGGTGAACGGCACCTCGACGCTGAGCTTGAACACCGGCATCTACGTGTCGGGTAACTGGCTGAACTACGGTGGCTTCGTGGGCGGCTCGTACTTCGTGAACTTCAACGGCACGGTAGGCCAGGTTATCGGCGGCTCGTCGGTGACCAACTTCTACTCGGTCATTGTATCGAACACCCTGGGCGGGCTGACGCTGAACCAGAACATCTACGTGCTGGGCAACTGGACCAATAACGGGGTATTCGTGGGCGGCACCTACGTGACGACCTTCGGCGGCACCGTCAACCAGATTATCGGCGGTACGCAGGTCACGAACTTCGGCGGGCTGACCATCCTGAACACCGCGGGCGGCGTGACGCTGAACACCGGCATCGGGCTGGGCGGGGCGTTTGTCAACAACGGCTCGTTCGTGGTGGGCGTGCAGTCGGTGGCCTTCAACGGCACGGTGCTGCAAACCATCGGCGGCTCGACCGTGACGAACTTCTACCACGTGACCATCAACAACACGGTGGGCGTCAGCCTGGTGTCGAACATCTACGTGCTCGGCAACTGGATCAACAACGGGCAGTTCGCGGCGGGTAATTACACGGTGGTGTTCAACGGTACGGCGGCGCAGATTATCGGCGGTACGCAGGTGACGAACTTCTACGACGTGACCTTCCAGAACCCGGTGTCGGTGACGCTGTACCAGAACATCTACGTGCTGGGCGGCTTCGTGAATACCGGCGTGTTCTACGGCTACTACCTCACCGGCGGGGTGCCCACGGGCCACTTCGTGCGCTTCGGCGGCACGGCGGCCCAGGTCATTTCGGCCAACGCCACGACCTACTTCTGGCACTTCTACGTCGACAACGCGGCGGGCGTGAGCCTGGCCTCGAACATCTACGTGGCGGGCAACTACTACCTGTATTCGGGCTCGTTCACGCCGAGCACCTACACGGTGTTTTTCAACGGCCTGGGCGGCTACGTGCAGACGGTGGGCGGCTACACCGGCCTCTCGTTCTACGGCTGGAACATAGGCAGCAATACTGAGGTGCGCATCCTGCAGAACGTAAGCTGGCTGGGCTCGTTCGTGAACAACGGCACCTTCTACGGCTACGACCTGGTGGGCGGCGTGTACACGGGCTACACCTGCTTGTTCAACGGTACGGCGGCGCAGGTTATCGGCGGCGCGGGCACCTACAATTTCTGGCACGTGACCTGGAACAACCTCGTTTCGGTGACCTTGCAGACGAACGTGTACGTGCTGGGCAACTGGCTGAACTCGGGCGGCTTCGCGCACGGCGGCTACACAGTGTTCTTCAACGGCACGGTGGCCCAGACCATCGGCGGCGTAGTCAACACCGTTTTCCACCATGTGAGCGTGGGCAACCTGGTGTCGGTGACCCTGGCGCAACCGATTACGGTGCTGGGCAACTGGCTGGGCACCGGCGTATTCCTGGGCGGCTCGTACCTGGTGTACTTCAACGGCTCGGCGGCCCAGACCATTACCGCCTCGGCCGATACGCGCTTCTACAACGTCCGCTTCCAGAACCCGGCTTCGGTGACGCTGCTCTCGCACCTGTACCTGACCGGTAGCTGGGTGAACGACGGGGGCTTCGTAGCCGGCGGCTACGGGGTGTACTTCGTGGGCTCGGTGCTGCAAACCATTGCCGGCTCGGTGCTGACGCAGTTCCACCACGTGACCATCGGCTCGGGTGCCAACGTGCGCATCGACCGGGCCATTACGGTGCTCGGCGACTGGACGGCCAACGGCACCTTCCTGCCTAACGGCTTCGTGGTGACCTTCGCCGGCACGGTGAACCAGATTATCGGCGGCACGGCGGCAGTGATACCCTTCTACGGCATCGTCATCACCAACACGGTGTCGGTGACGCTGGCCCAGGACATCCGCGTCCGCGGCGGCTGGGTCAACAACGGGGTGTTCGTGCCGGCTACCTACACAGTGTACTTCGACGGCACGGTGGCCCAGGTTATCGGCGGCTCGGCCGTGACGACCTTCCACCATTTGAACATCGTCAATACGGTGGGCGTGACGCTCGGCGGGCCGATTTTCGTGACGGGTAACTTCGTCAACGACGGCCTATTCGCGGTGGCCGGCTACCTGGTGACCTTCAACGGCACGGTGGCCCAGACCATCGGCGGCCTGGTGGTGACGGCCTTCCAGGGCATCACCTTCAACAACACGGCCGGGGTGAGCCTGCTGAACGACATCCGGGTGCGCGGCGACTTCCGCAACCTGGCTTTGTTCACGGCCGGCGGCTACACGGTGTACTTCGACGGCACGGTGGCCCAGGGCATCTACTGCCCGAGCGGCACGCTCAGCTTCCACCACGTGACCTTCGCCAACGCGGGCGGCGTGACGCTCTACAACAACGTCTTCGTGACGGGCAACTGGCTGAACAACGGCGGCTTCCTGGCCAATGGCAAGCTGGTGACCTTCAAGGGCTCGGTGCTGCAAACCATCGGCGGCTCGGTGGCTACCACCTTCCACCACCTGACCCTGGCCTCGGGCGCGAATGTCCGCATCGACCGCGCCATTACGCTGCTGGGCAACTGGCTGAACAACGGCGCGACCTTCGTCGCCAACGGCTTGGCGGTGCTCTTCAACGGCACGGTGGCCCAGACCATCGGCGGCACGGCCCTGACGGTGTTCCACCACCTGACCATGACCAACCTGGCGGGCGTGAGTCTGGACTACGACGTGGATTTGACCGGCAACTTCGTCAACTCGGGCATCTTCTGCGGCTGCGGCAAGAAAACCCGCTTCATCGGTACCACGGCGCAGACGATTACCTGCACCTCGGGCAACACCCGCTTCCACGACGTCACCTTCGACAACGCGGCCGGCGTGACCTTGCTCGACGCCATCGGCGTGACGGGCAACTGGGTGAACAACGCTGGGTTTATTGCCAATGGGCAGCTGGTGCTGTTCAGCGGCACGGTGCTGCAAACCATCGGCGGCACGGCGCTGAGCACGTTCTTCAACTTGCAAATCACCAACGCCGTGAACGTGCAGCTGCTCCACGACATCGTGGTGGGCGGCTACTGGCTGAACTCGGGCATCTTCTCGGGTAACGGCTACCTGGTGACCTTCAACGGTACGAGCCAGCAGACCATTACCACCACCGGCTCGACGGCGAAGACCACCTTCCACCACGTCACCTGGGCTAACCCCGTGGGCTGCGTGCTGGGCGGCGACATCTACGTGATGGGCAACGGGCTCTGCAACGGGCCCTTCAACCCGGCCACCTACACGGTGTACTTCAACGGCACGGTGGCGCAGACCCTCGGCGGCTCGGCCCAGATTCGCTTCTACGGGCTGAACGTGCAGAACACCGTGGGCCTGACCTGCAACGGTCCGGTGTACCTCTACGGCAACCTCACCAACGGCGGCCTGGTGAACGTGGGCAGCTACCCCTGGTACTGCGTGGGCACTTCCGCCCAGACGCTCGGCGGCAGCACCACCACGCCCATCCGCTTCTACGACCTGCTGATTCAGAACAGCTCGGGCGTGACGCTGGGCAGCGCCGCCGGCGTAACCCACGTGCTGACGATGACCTCGGGCAACCTGGCTTCGGCCGGCTTCCTGACCCTGCACTCGAATGCTTCGGGCACGGCCATGGTAGTCAACCCCGTGGGCGGGGGCCTGGTGACGGGCCGCAGCACGATGGAACGCTACATCAGCGGCCCGGTGAGCGGCTACCGCCACTATTCCTCGCCGATGCAGCTGGGCTCGGCCACCGTCAGCGAGTTTGCCGACGACCTGCCGGTCTTCGAGCTGAACCCGGCCTACAACACGGTGGGCAACACCGCCAACCCGTTCCCGACCTTCTACCAGTACGACGAAACCCGCCTCAGCGCGGCGGCCAACGTCTTCGACCGGGGCTGGATGGTGCCCACCGCAACGGATAACCTGCTGCCGATGCGCGGCTACTCGGCCATGACCGACCCGACGACGACCGTCGACATCAGCGGCGTGCTGCAGAACGGCGCGGTGAGCATCCCGCTCAGCCGGGGTGGGCAAACGGGCGCGGGCTGGAACCTGCTCGGCAACCCCTACCCCGCCCCCATCGACTGGGACCTGGTGCCCGGCGCGGCCGGCCTGGACAAGGCCATGTACGTGTACGTGCCCTCGGGCCGCTACACCGGGGCCTACCGCTCGTACGTGAACGGCGTGGGCCAGAACGGCGGCAGCAAGGACCTGGCCGCCATGCAGGGCTTCTTCGTGCGGGCCACGGCGGCCGCGGCCACGGTCACCCTGACCAACGCCGTGCGCCACACCGCCTACCTGAGCCCGGCCTTCGAGCGGCAGGCGCAAACGAGCCCGGCCACCGCGCCCAAGCCCCTGCTGCGCCTGGAAGCCCGCAACGCCCAGGGGGCCGCCGACGAAACGGTGCTCTACTTCGATCCGCAGGCCGGCCAGGGCTACCAGGCAGGCTACGACGCCTACAAGGTGCAGCTCAACGGCAACGGCCGCCCCAGCCTCTGGAGCAACACCGCCACCGACGCGCTGAGCATCAACGGCCTGCCCGCGCTGGCCACGGCCGGCGTGGTGCCGCTGGGCTTGCGCGTGAGCCAGAACGGGGCGCACACGCTGGTGCTGACGGCGCTGCAGCACCTGCCGGCCGGCACCCAGGTGCTGCTGGAAGACCGCCTGCTCAACCGCCGCCAGGACCTGGCCCTGGATTCGGTGTACGCCTTCACGATGCACCCCGACTCCACCCGCCAGCGCTTCTTCCTCTGGTTCCAGCCCCGCATAACCAGCACCAGCAGCGCCCAGCCGCAAGCCAGCGTGAGTTTGTTCCCGAACCCGACCCACGGCGTGGCGACGCTGACCGTGGCCGGCCTGCGGGAGACGACGGGCACGGTCCGCGCCGAAGTGCTGAACACGGTGGGCCAGGTGGTGCGCACGCTCAGCCTGCCAGTGCGCCAAGGCGTCATCACACAGGAGCTGAACCTGCGCGAGCTGCCCACCGGCGTGTACACCCTGCGCCTGCACTCGAATGGCGGCACGGTGGTGCGCCGCCTGGTGAAAGACTAATCACCGAAGCACCACGAGCAACTCAGTCAGACACCCCGGTAGGTTTCCTGCCGGGGTGTTTTCCGTTCCGCTGCTGCCGGGCCTGCGCCCGGTTCGCGGGGCTGCAACAATAGATTCCTTTTCCCTCTCCTTCCGCTTCATTCCATGTTTCGCTTGCTCCTCTGGATTGGATTGGTGGGTTTGGCGCTGGCCAGCCAGGCTCAGCCCGTGCCCCGCAATGCCCGCCTCGATTCGCTGGAAGCCCGGCTGCCCCAGCTCAGCCGCCCCGATACCAACCGCGTCCGGCACCTCAACGAGCTGGTGTGGGAAAACCGCGACAGTAACCCCCGCCGCGCCCTGCGCCTGGCCGCCGAAGCCGAAGCCCTGGGCCAGCGCCTGCGCTACCGGCGGGGCCTGGCCAAAACCTACATTCTGCGCGGCATCATCTACGCCACCACCGGCCGCTTCGCCGAGGCCATTGCCGATTTCGACCGCTGCCGCCGCGAGCGGGCCGCCCTGGGCGACTGGCAGGGCGTGGCCGGTGCCATCAACAACATTGGGGAGGTGCAGGCCAGCCAGGGCCACTACCAGCAGGCCGTGGCCACCTACGTGCGGGCCCTGCGGCTGGAAGAAAAGTACGGCACCCCGGAGCGCATTGCCGCCGACCTGGCCAACCTCGGCGTGGTGTACTACCAGCTGGGCCGCTACGCCCAGGCCCTGCGCTACCACCGCCGCTACCTGCACCTGCCCGGTCGCACCCCCGATGCCCACAACGACGCCCAGGCTCACTACCTGCTCGGCCAGGACTTCGCCCGCCTCGGCCCGCCCGACTCGGCCCGCCACCACTACCAGCAGGCCATTGCCATCAGCCACGCCCACACCGACCTGCACACCGAAGCCCAGGCCCAGCTCGGCCTGGGCGAGCTGCTGGTGGCGCGCCGCGACTACGCGGCGGCGGCCACCGCCCTGGGCACGGCCCTGCTGCTGGCCACCCAGGTAGACGACGCGGCCACCCGCGCCGGCGCCCTCAGCGCCCAGGGCCGGCTGCTGCTGGCGCAGCGACAGCCCGCAGCGGCGCAGGCCGCCTTCGAGCAGGCCTACGCACTGGGGCGGCGCATTCAGGCGCGGGAAGTGGTGCGCGGCGCGTTGCAGGGCCTCAGCACCGCCCACGCCCGCCAGGGCCGCTACGCCCAGGCCCTGCGCTACAGCGAGCAGACGGCCGCGCTCAAGGATTCTTTGCTGAACGAAGCCAGCACCCGCCAGATAACCGAAATGCAGGTGCGCTACGACACCGAGCGCCAGGCCGCCCGCAACCGCCTGCAGGCCGCCCAGCTGCGGGCGCAGCAACAGCTCATCCGGCGGCGCAACACCCAGCTGATTGGCGGCCTGGTGGTGGCCGCGCTGTTGGCGGGCCTGGCTTACCTGCTCCACACCCGCCGCCGCCTGCAGCAGCGGGTGGCGTTTGAGCAGGAGCGGCAGCAGCTGGAGCGGCAGCGGGCGGCCGCCGTGCTGGAGGCCGAGGAAAACGAGCGCCGCCGCATCGGCTCCGATTTGCACGACGGCATCGGCCAGCTGCTGACGGCCGCCAAGCTCAATCTGCACGCCCTGCAGCAGCAGCTCGGCCCCGGCCGGCCCGGCCACGAAAACCTGCTCGACAACGCCCTGGCGGTGGTCGACGAGTCGTTTCGGGAAGTGCGCGGCATCTCCCACAACCTGATGCCTAACGCCCTGATCAAGCGCGGGCTGGCCGCCGCCGTGCGCGACTTTCTCGACAAGCTGCCCTCCGACAACGGCCTGCGCGTGGAGGTGCAGGCCTACGGCATCGACGCCACGCAGCTGCCGCCCCACGCCGAAAGCGTACTGTTCCGGGTGATTCAGGAGCTGGTGCAGAACATCATCAAGCACGCCCAGGCTACCGAAGTCACCATCCAGCTGGTGCAGAGCGCGGCCGAGCTGACGGTGACGGTGGAAGACAACGGCCGGGGCTTTGATGCGCAGGGTCTGGAAGCCGACGTGGGCATCGGGCTGCGCAACGTGGCCACGCGCATGACCTACCTCGGCGGCCGGGCCGAACTCGATACCGCCCCCGGCCGTGGCACCACCGTCACGCTGGAAGTGCCGCTGACGGCCCCGCCCGCGCCCGCGGCCTGAGTGCCGACGGGCGGCCCTGGGCCGGCCGCCCGGCCGCCCCGGCTGAAGTAGCTGAGGCTCAAATGTCCGATGCATTGTAGTGCATGCAACAATCTGTATGTTTAAGCGGGGCCCACTGAAACGGTCCTCAGTCTCCGCCGCGCTCCGTCCATGCTGTCTATTTTCCCCTGCTGGCGCCGGCTGCTGCCCGCCTTGCTCGTAAGCCTGCCTCTGAACGCGTGGTGCCAGTCGCCCCCGCCCGACAGCCTCGACCAGCGCCTGGCCGCCGCCCCCGATTCGGCCCGGCTGCGGCTGCTGCTGGCCGACGGCGAGGCCCTGCGCCGTACCTCCCCCGACCGCGCCCTGCAGCGCGCCCAGGCCGCCGTGCGCCTGGCCCGGCAACAGCATCTACTCGCTCCCGAAATAACCGCCCGCCTGCTGCAGGGCCGCCTCTACAATGCGCTGGGGCAGCATTCGGAGGCCGCCGCGCAGCTGCACGCGGCGCAGCGCCTGGCCCAAACCAGCCGCGACACGCTAAGCCTCGCCACGGCCTACCTGCTGCTGGGCACTACCTACAAAAACCTCCAGCAGTACGCGCCTTCGCTCCAGTATGCCCAACAGGCCCGCCGCTACTACGCCCGCGCCGTGCGGCAGGGCCGGCCCGAGGCCCGCCGGGGCGTGGCCGTATCCTACAACAACAGCGGCACGGTGTACCTGGAGCAGCAGCAGTACCTGCTGGCCATGGCCGATTTTCAGCAGGCGCTACGCCAGGGCCGCGCCCTCGGCGACTCGGGCGTGGTGGTGCTGGCCCTCTACAACCTCGGCGCCATTGCCCTGCAAACCAAGCAGGCCGCCGCGGCCGAGCGCTACTACCGCCAGACCCTGGCCATCGACCAGCAGCAGGGCAACCCGCAGGGCCAGGCCGAATCGTGGCTGAACCTGGGCGACGCGCGGCTGCAGCTCAAGCGCCACCGCGACGCCGAGCAGGCCTACGGCGCGGCCCTGCGGCTGGCCCGGCAGGTGGAGGCCCGCCCGCTGATCCGGGTGATTTACGACGGCTTCGCCTCGCTCTACGAAGCCACCGGCCGCTACCAGGACGCGCTGCGCTGGCGCACCCGCTTTCAGAACCTGAACGACTCGCTGTACCAGGCCGAAGCCGCCGAACAGGTGACGGAGATGCGCACCAAGTACGAAACCGAGCAGAAGGACGCCCAGAACCGCCTGCTGCGGCAGCAGAAGCAGCTGCAGCAGGCGCAGCTGCGGACCCAGCAGCAGGTTATCCGGCGGCGCAACACCCAGCTGCTGACCGGCCTGGCCCTGGCGGGGCTGCTGGCCGCCGTGGGCTGGCTGCTCTACACCCGCAACCGCCTGCGCCAGCAGGTGGCCTTTGCCCAGGAGCGGCAGCTGCTGGAGCGGCAGCGGGCGGCCGCCGTGCTGGAGGCCGAGGAAAACGAGCGGCGCCGCATCGGCTCCGATCTGCACGACAGCGTAGGCCAGCTGCTCACCGCCGCCAAGCTCAACCTGCACGCCCTCGGCCAGCAGCTCGGCCCCCGGCTCGATGGCCAGCAGGTGCTGCTCGACAACGCCGTGGCCACCGTCGACGAGTCGTTCCGCGAGGTGCGCGGCATTTCGCACAACCTGATGCCCACGGCCCTGCTGCGGCGCGGGCTGGCCGCCGCCGTGCGCGACTTTCTCGACAAGCTGCCCTCCGACAACGGCCTGCGCGTGGAGGTGCAGGCCTACGGGCTGGACGATATCCGCCTGCTGCCGACGGTGGAAAGCGTGCTGTTCCGGGTGATTCAGGAGCTGATGCAGAACATCATCAAGCACGCCCAGGCCACCGACGTAACCCTGCAGCTGGTGCGCGGCGCGGACGACCTGACCGTGACGGTGGAAGACAACGGCCGGGGCTTCGACCCCGGCGCGCTGGCGTCGGATGAAGGCATCGGGCTGCGCAACGTGGTCACCCGCATGGCCTACCTCGGCGGCCAGGCCCACTTCGACGCGGTGCCCGGGCGCGGCACCACCGTCACGCTGGAAGTGCCCCTGCAGGTGGCGGCCGTCGTCGATTAGAGGCTGGTGCGCCTGCCAGAAGCATGCCGAAACGAGCGGGGCCGGCTGCCTTCTCGCGTAATGCGGGAGGCGGCCGGCCCCGCTCGTTTGGCTGGGTACCGAACCTGCGTTTAGAGCAGGATGAGCTTGTGCTTGAGCGCGTACTGAATCAGGCCGATGATGGATTTGGCCTTGGTCTTGGTGAAGATGTTCTTGCGGTGCGTCTCCACGGTCCGCTCGCTGATGAAGAGCTTTTCGGCAATGGCGGCGTTGGAATACTCGCCCGCAATGAGCTGCAGGATTTCCCGCTCGCGCGTGGTGAGGGGCACGGGCCGCTCGGAGGTGTCGCGGTTGGCGGGCACGTCGAGATGGTCGAGCAGGGTGGCGCCCACTTCGGCGTTGAAGTAGGTGCGCCCGGCCGCTGCCCGCCGAATGGCCGTGCTCAGCTCGTCGGCGGTGGTGTTCTTGAGCAGGTAGCCCGAGCCGCCGGCGCCCAGCACTTCCTGCACCGAGGCGTGGTCGTGAAACATGCTCAGGGCCAGCACCCGCACCTGCGGAAACTGCTCGCGGATGGCCCGCGTGAGCTGCACGCCCGACATCTGCGGCATGTTCAGGTCGACCACGGCCACTTCTATTTCGGGGTGTTCCCGCAGGCGTAGCAGGGCCTCGGCGCCCGAGTTGGCCATGGCCACCACGCGCAGGCCCGGGTCGTGCCCCAGCAGCACCCGCACGCCCTCCAGCACCAACTGGTGGTCGTCGACGAGCAGGAGCGGGATACTGGTGGCTGGCGGGGATGCGAAACTCATGAAAGGCGCGGCTAGACGGGCGGTAGCACGAAGAAACAACATTGAACGGGAAAGACAAGGTAAACAAGTGGTTAGCGCCGGCCACCCCCGAAGCAGCTCTTGGGCTACTCCCGGACGACCGGCGCCGTAAGCGCGCCCGGTGGGCGCGGGGCATTGGGGCAAGGGTAAGTCAGCCGTGTTTTCCCGGTGCACCCGCGGGTTCTACCAGCTCCGGCAGCGGAGTGCTGGCAGCGGAATCCTTGGTTGCGGGGCGCGGAGCAGCCGGTAAACAGTGACGGGTAGAAAGCATCGGCAGCACGGGAAATCGACGAAGCGGATTTACACAAAGAAAACCCGCTGCCACACCGGCGGCAATCCGCGCTGCCGGGCAATTTGCCCTACCCTCCGCCCCTGAGTGGTTACTGCGTACTGGTACGGATGCCCGCGCTTTTTCTCAGCCCGGGCGCCCCCCTGCCGAACTGCGGTGCTGCCGGCCGAAAACCAGTCCCCGGTTATTCTTACTTTACTCTATGCTTGAGCCCGTATCATTTCTTTACTCCTTCAAACAGCACCACACGCTCCCCATCCGCCTTATCGCGCCCGGCTTCGGCCACCTCCCGGCCGAAGTTGTCGCTCAGTACGGGCTGACCCACCGCAAGTCCCACTACTTTCTCTTCTTCATGCTGGAGGGCCGGGCCCACCACGGCGTTGACCTGCAACAGTTCAACATAGCCCGCACGAACTGCTGCTGATCCTGCCGCACCAAATCAACCAGCTGCCCGCCTCCGGGCACGGCACCGACTACTTCAAGCTCGGATTCGACGACCACTGCCTGGCGCTCCTGCCCCGGCAGTACCCGTTTCTGGTCAATCCGCTGAACCAGCAGAAAATCCGGTTCGCGCCAGCGGCGGCCCGGCCCAGGGCCGTCTTCGAAATACCGCTTTCTGCTGTCCACTTCTCCCCTGCTGCCCTAGCTATTCCCTCTTCTGCTACCGCTGAGCTGCTGATTGCACACTGGCGGGAGGCATGTGGTGGCCGGGCACCGCAGGTCTGCCAGCCCACGGCTCTGGTTTTCAGAAAGTCCGTCCTCCGGTCCCGCACTGCTTGCTGCGCTGCATCCGTTCCGCACCTTTTGCTCGACCAGATCAGCGAAGCCCACCGGCTCATGGAGAGCAACCAAGCCGGCGGCAAGATTATCGTGACGACCTGACAACCCGCAACCTCCCGGGCGCAGCCAAGGAGCGTCTGCTGACTCCACTACCGGAGCCCGCCGGACACCAAACAAAGAGGGCTCTTTCCTATCTGGAAAGAGCCCTCGTGGCAGAGCAAACGATGCAGGGGGAAGCCGCGGCTTAGCGGGCAGCTACGCCGCCAGCCTTGGCAATGACGTTAAAATTCAGCGTGAAGTTGTCGTCGATGGCCTTGTCGGCGGCGGCGCCGAACAGGGTTGAGCCGTACTTCACATCATACTTGCTGCGGTCGATGGTGGCCGTGCCCGAGGCCGATGCCACGCCATTTTTCACGCCTACTTTGGCCGGGAAGCTCACCGGATTGGTCTTGCCCTTGATGGTCAGGTTGCCCGTGACGGTGGCGTTATTACCGTTGGCGTCGCCCTTCAGCGGCTTGATGCTGGTGATGACGAAGGTGGCGGTGGCATATTTATCCACACCGAAGAAATCGTCGGACTTGAGGTGGCCCACCAGCTTGGCGTTGTAGTCGGCGTCGGTCAGGTCCGTGTTTTTAATCGAGGCCATGTCGGCCACGAAGGTGCCGCCCACCAGCTGGTTGCCTTTTACCTGCACCGTACCGCTTTGCAGTGCGATGGTGCCGCTGTGCTGGCCGCCGACTTTCTTGCCCACCCAGCCGAGGGTGCTCAACTGCGGCTGCACTTTGTAGGTTTCCGTAGCGGCTTTGGTTACAGCCGGTTTGCCAGCGGCCGGGCCGTTGGCAGCTTGCAGGGGAGCCGACAGCACGGTGGCGGCGAACAGCAGGGGGAAGAGGATCTTTTTCATGGTTTCTGTGTGAGAGTTGACTTGGACCGAGGTTGGGCGGAAGTCGAAATCGGGAGCGGAAGCAACTGCCTGCCGTTCATATGTACATACATTTAATGTATATACATAGTTTCATGGCAATGAAAATTCCTTACCCGCTCAGTAGCTGAACCGGGCGAATGAGCGTCGTTAGGCTATTGCTGCTGGGCGAGCCACTGGCGGACCGCGGCCAGGCTGCCGGCTGTGATTTCGTGGCCGCCCGCGCAGGGTTCGTAACGGGGCCGAATGCCGAGCGTCTGCAGGAAAGCCACGGCCTGGTCGGCGTAAAAGGCCGGCAGCTTGTCGTCGTGGCTACCGTGACTGATGAAGAACTCAACCCGCTGCACCTCGGCGGCCGGCGCGTGGTGTTGCTTCGATTCTTCCAGCAGCCGGCCGCTAAAGGCCAGTACGCCCCTCACCTGCGCCGGGTGGGTCAGGGCCAGGTCGTAGGCCATGATGGCACCCTGGCTGAAGCCGAACAGGTATACCTGACCGGCCGGAATGCCGTAGCGGGCCGTGGCCTCGCCGAGGAAACGCCGCAGCAACCGCTGCCCGTCGAGCTGCTGGGCCTGGTTGAAGACGGGCTTGCCCGTCGAGAAATCGACCTGGTAAAAGCCGAAGCTGGCCGGGCCGAACACCAGCGGGGCCCGCACGGCCAGTACCAGCGTGCGGTCATCGGCCAGTTGCTCGCCCGCCGGCAGCAGGTTCAGCTCGTTGCCGCCCACGCCGTGCAGCAGCAGCACGAGGCGGCGGGCGCCCTGCGCCTGCGCCGGGTTGACAAGGCGGTAGTCCAGGGACAAATCAGTGAGCAGCGGGGGCTGCGGCGGGTTGGCGACGGTCATGGTCGTAAAAAGCGAACAAGTGAGAAGCAAGAGCCACCAGCTCCGGCTGGGGGGCCAATTCATACCCGGGAAGAGGCCTCGGCGCGCAGCAGCAGACGGATGCCCCAGGCGTCGGTGGCGAGGACGCCTTCGGGGAGTTGCGCCACGGTGTAGCCCGCAGCTTGCAGGCGGGCGGCGGCCGCGTCGCGGGTAGCCGTATCGGGTAGCCACATTTCCCAGCGCAGCAGGCGGGCGTCGGCCTCCGTCGCGGCGGGCGAGTCGGCCGCCCACACGTTCAGCCCCAGGTGGTGGTGGTAGCCCCCGGCGCCCACGAACAGCGCCCCCGGCAAGCTCCAGGTTTCGATGTCGAAGCCCAGGGCCTGGTGGTAAAACGCGGCCGCTTCGGGCAGGCTACCGGTGTAAAAGTGCAGGTGGCCGATGGTGGTGCCCGCCGGCAGGCCTTGCCACGTTGTGTCGCCGGCCGCTTGCAGCACCCCGGCCTCATCGAGCGGGTCGAGAGCCGACTGGATTTCGCCCTCGGCCGTCACCCACCACTCCGCGCGCGGCCGGTCGCGGTACACCTCCACCGTGAAGCCGTCGGGGTCGGTCAGGTAGGTGGCTTCGCTGTAGCGGTGGTCGGATGCGCCCAGGTGTACTCTCTGCGCCCGTACGTGCCGCACGAAGCGGCCCAGGTCGGCGCGGGTGGGCAGCAGCAGGGCAAAGTGGTAGAGACCCAGCCGGCCCCGCCGCGGGACGGCATTCGCACCGGGCTGCTCGTGCAGACGTACCAGCACCTGCGGACTCCCGGCCACGCCCAAGTCGGCCCCGGCCGCCTGCCCTGCGCCAGCCGGCGACTGGCCGAGCAGCGCAAAGCCGAGCACGCGCTGATAAAATTCCAGCGAGCGGGCCAGACTGGCCACCGCCAGGTGCACCGTACCCAGGCGAATGGCGGCCGGCAGCGCCGTCGGCGGATGCACCCCGATGCGTTCGGCGGGCAGCGAAGAATAGGCAAGCAGGGCAGGTTTCATAAGCAGATGAAGTAGAGCGGGCAACGGCAACCAGGGCGCGGGGCAGCAGGAGCTTTTGCATGGCCGCACTTTGGCGGTGAACAAGTAAGTCAAAGGTCCGCCCCCGACCGGCCTTCGCGCATTATCCTAGGATAAGAAAGTACTGAACTGGCGCGTTTTCCGGTGCTCGATAATAGAAAGCACGGCCGCGCTGTCCGCGCTTCGGGTTTCTCGCCCGTTGCTGGTATTCGATACTCTGGAGGCTGCCATTTCACCATTCCCGGCCTGATCCGCTGCATCCAAGATCAACCCCGCATTAGCACCCTGTCGCACAAATCCTATTTCCATGGGACACGTGGGCACGCTACCAGACAATGCGGTAACCGGCCATAACTAGTACGCCTTATCCGGAAATGACTCGCAAATAATTTTCAGCCAGCCGTGTGCAAAGGCGAAATCCGCTGCATCTGATTCACGAGCGACCAGCCCCTGGCAAGGTGCTTTCCGCTTGCTAAACTCAATCCGCTTTTCGTATGAAAACACATCTGCTCATTATCCTGCTGCTGCTCCCGTGGTTGGTGCGTGCCCAGTCCTTTACCGTAAGAGGAGTTGTTCGTGCCAGCACCGACCGGGCGTTGCTGGCCGGCGCCAGCATTGTGGAGAAGGGTACCGCCAACGGGGCCGCTGCCGATGCCCAGGGCCGCTTCACGCTCGTGACCACCCGTCCCACCCCCCGCCTGGTGGTTTCGTCCATTGGCTACGTAACCAAGGAGGCCGCCATCACCCGCAACACCGATTCGTTGGTGGTGTTTCTGCAAGAAGACACGCGGGCCCTTTCCGAGGTGGTTGTCACGGGATACGCCGCCGCGCCGAAACGAAGCGTGACCGGAGCCGCCTCTGTGTTGGCGGGTAAAACGTCGGGAGTCATGATACGCGGCCTCAGCAGCGTTGCGGCGGCACCCCGCGCAGACAAAAAAGCCGCGCGTAACGAAACGCGGGTTGGAGCTGGGATTCTCACCGCCGGGGAAATAAACGATTTCAGCAAATGGAAGCTGTGGCCGGATGTTGCCCAAAAGGATTTGAGCGAGTGGCGCCAGCGCTGGCAAATCAGCCCGCTGCAACGCTACACGGCCCAGCTGGTGACCGAAGACGGCTTTCCCGTGGTGGGGGCTACCGTACTGCTAAAAGACAGTCGGGATTCCCTGATCTGGCAGGCCGTGAGCGACAACACCGGCAAATGCGAACTATGGAACGCCCTGTTTGCCGGGGCTGAGGCGCCAAAAGTCGCCGCCTTGCAAGCGGTAGTGGACGGAAAAATCTATTCGGTCGGCCACCCTACCCTCTTTCCCGAAGGCATCAACATCGTCCGGGTCAAGGCACCTTGCCGGGCACCTTCAATGGTAGACATTGCGTTTGTAGTAGATGCCACCGGCTCGATGGGCGATGAAATTCAGTACCTGCAAGCTGAACTTGGAGCCGTCGTCGCCACAGTGAAGGATTCGCTGGCGTCCTCCACCGTTAACCTGGGAAGTGTTTTCTACCGGGATGCCGGGGATGAGTACGTGACCCGCACCTCCCCCATCAGCGCCACCATTCAGCAAACCCTGGACTTTATCCGCCGCCAGCAGGCCGGAGGTGGCGGGGACTTTCCCGAGGCCGTCGATGAGGCCCTTGCCGTGGCAGTAGACGAACTTGCCTGGTCCCCCCAGGCCAAGGCCCGCCTGTTGTTTTTGATTCTGGACGCGCCGCCCCATGAAAATCCGCAGGTGCTGGCCTCGCTTCAGCAGTCCATCCGCAAAGCGGCGGCCAAAGGCATCCGAATCATCCCCATTACGGCCAGCGGCATCGACAAAAGCACGGAGTACCTGATGCGGTCGATGGCCCTGGCCACCAATGGTACCTACGTGTTTCTCACCGACGACAGCGGCGTGGGCGATGTTCACATCAAGCCGACCACGGACAAGTTCGATGTAGAATTACTCAATTCGCTGTTGTTCAGACTCATTGTCCAGTATGCTTACTCGCCCGACTGCCAGCCCCCCAAAGCCAAGGCGCTATCCAACCAGCACCATCCGGCACCGGATACGGCAAAGGTGACGGCCAGCGCGCCTCGACGCGGAAAAGGATATGCCTGGAAGTGTTACCCCAATCCCACCCCCGATATCCTGCACGTGGAGCTGGAAGGCGGAATAACGGAACTATTTGTCACCGATGTGACCGGCAAAATAGTGCTTCGGGAGGCTCCTGCTCACAACAAGGCTACTATTCAGCTAGGCAGCTTTCCTACCGGTATCTATTTTTTAACCTTCTACACGGGCAAAAAATGGGAAAAAGCGAAATTCCTAGTGAGTAGGTAGTCGCCGAGTACTGCTGCCAGAGTACTTATGCCAAGCCTGGGGGCTTTCGCCCCAAAGCCGGAGTTTGCATACTCGCTAAAGAAAAAGCCCCACTTGCGCAGTGCAAGTGAGGCTTTCAGTGATTCCGCTGGGATTCGAACCCAGGACCCGTACATTAAAAGTGTACTGCTCTACCAGCTGAGCTACAGAATCGTTTTCTTTGTGGTCGGCGACCTGCTGTCGTCGATTGTGGCACAAAAGTAGTTGGCTGCTCATCTAATGCCAAATTTTCAGGCAAAAAAAATTGCAGCGTATGGGCTGCTGATTGTGTTTTTAGCGCAATGTGCTATTCTTCAGGCAGCTCCTCCTCTCCCATCCGCCGCTGACTCGCTCTTCACCGGCGGGCGGCCGCTGGAAGCTTATCAGCAATACCGCCAACTGCTGCACCGGCGCCTGGTGAGCCGGCAGCAACTGCTGCGCATGGCCGCGGTGCAGGAAAGTCACGACCAGTACCCGGCCGCGCTCTACTACCTGAACCTGTACCAGCAGTACTACCCCAGCCCGGCGGTGTGGCGCAAAACGGCCGAGCTGGCCGCAACCCACCGCCTGACGGGCTACCCCGACAACTGGCGGCAGCAGCTGGGTTTGTCGCTGCGGCGCTACTATCCGACCGTGCTGCAGGGCCTGCTGGCCATTGGCGTAGCCGTGGGCACACTGCTGCTGGTGCGGCGGCGCGGGCTGGCGCGCGGGTGGTGGCTCACCTACGGCTTCTATCTGCTATTCGTGCTGGCGTTCCTGAACATCTTCGATACCAGCACCGTGGGCCTGGTGTGCCGGCCCCGGGCAGCGCTGATGAGCGCGCCCAGCGCCGGCGCGGCCTGGCTGACCACGGCCGCCGCCGGTGACCGGCTGCTGGTACGCGGACAGCAGGACATCTGGTACAAGGTGTTGTGGCGCGGCCGCACGGCCTACATCCGGCAGCACGACCTGCTACTGGTGCAATAGGCGCTGGCTAGCGCACCGGCGAGTCTTTCTCCTTGCGAAACTCGTTGAGCACCAGCCGGTCCATGATGCCGGCGGGCAGCCATTTGTTCAGGAACACCGTCAGCTTGCCCTTGCCCGTCAGCACCAAGGTGGGGCTGCGCTGCTGCACGGCCCGCAGAATGTGCTGGGCCACTTCCTCGCTGCTCATCATGCTGGCCTCGTCGCGGGGCGACTCGCCCTGCTGCGAGCCGTCGGCGGCCAGGGCGGTGTTGCGGATGTTGGAGGCGGTGAAGCCGGGGCAGGCCGTGAGCACGTGCACGCCCTGCGGGGCCAGCTCGGTGCGCAGGGACTCTAGGAAGCCGTTCATAGCAAACTTGGAGGCCGAATAGCCGGTGCGGCCCGGCAGGCCACGGTAGCCGGCAATGCTGGAAATGCCCGCCACGCTGCCGCGGCTGCTGAGCAGGTGCGGCAGGGCGTACTTGGTGGTGTAGACGGTGCCGAAGAAATTGGTTTGCATCAGCCGGCGAATGACGTCGAGCGAGGCATCGGCGAAAACGGCGCGCATGGAAATGCCGGCGTTGTTGATGAGCACGTCGAGGCGGCCGAAGGCCTGCACGGTTTCGGCCACGGCGCGCTGACAGTCGGCTTCTTCGCCCACATCGGCGCGGATGGCGAGGGCCTTGATGCCCTGGGCGGTGAGTTGGGCGAGGGTTTGCTCCAGGCGGGCGGCGTCGCGGCCGGTGATGGCGACGCGGGCACCGGCACGGCCAAATGCGACGGCGCAGGCCTGCCCGATGCCGGAGGTGCCGCCCGTAATCAGTACTACTTTTTCGTGCATGTGCAAAAACGCGGAATGAAGCCGCGGCAACGGCCGGGGCTAGCGGGCAAAACTACGGGCTTTTTCGGCAGGCCCGGAACCCGCCGGGCGTTGGTCGACAAAACTGGCGGAACCGTCGATTCCGGCGGTTAAAAGTTGGATTGAGGGGTGTTAAGCCTTGGATTTCCTCGCTACATTTAAGGCGGTGAATTCCCTCCCTACCGTCGACTTTATGACGCAGCATCTACGATTTGGGCGCCTGGCGCCCTTGTTTATTGTATTGGCCGGCTGGCTATCAGCCTCATCGGCGGCGGCGCAGTGCCCGGCCACCACCAGCATCTGCACGCCGGGCTCGGCGCCCTTGTCGTCGTTTCCCTTCGCCATGGGCATTTTCAACGTGACGCTGGGCACCATCAACAGCAACACCTCGGGCGTGGCCGACGGCTTCAAGGACTACTCCTGCACGGTGGGCACCTCGCTCACCATCGGGCAGAACTACACCATGCAGGTGCGCACCAATGCCTCGGCCGACGAGAACGTGCGCGTATGGATTGACCTGAACAACGACGGGCAGTTCAACAACACGGCGCAGAGCAACGGCGGCGAACTGGTGTTCAGCTCCTCGGGACGCGGCACGCAGTCGGGCACGGTGCGCCTCAACGCGGGGGCCACCACCGGCGTGGCCCTGCGCATGCGCGTGGCCGCCGATTACGTGAATGTGGCCGTGCCCACGCCCTGCTCGACGCCGCAGTACTCGCAGACCGAGGACTACCGCGTGACGCTGCAGGCGGCCACGGCGGCCCCGGTGGCGGCCTTCGTAGCCGACCAGACGCTGACCTGCTCGGGCTGCGTGCAGTTTACGGACCAGAGCACCAACGGCCCGACCAGCTGGCTGTGGGACTTCGGCGACGGTACGACCAGCACCCAGCAGAACCCGCGTAAGTGCTACGCCACGGCCGGCACCTACACCGTGGCGCTGACGGCCACGAACACCACCGGCTCGAACACCAGCACCCGCACTGGCTACATCACCTACAACAGCCAGGTGCCGGTGGCGGCCACCTGCACCCCGGCCACGCTCAACTACTGCTGCAACTACGGCATCACGGGCGTCACGCTGAGTACGCTCAGCAACACCTCGGCCAGCGGCACGGCCGGCTACCAGGACTTCACCTGCACCAACCGCGTGTCGCTGACGGAGGCCACCCGCTACCCGATTACCATCATCACCAGCAGCAACCGGCAGGATACGCGCGTGTGGCTGGATATGAACAACGATGGGCAGTTTGCCAGCACGGAGCAGCTGCTGCAGTCGCTCGACCAGGCTTCGCCGGTGACGGGCTTCGTGACCATTCCGAACACGGCGGTGAAAAACACGCCCCTGCGCCTGCGCATCGTGTCCGACTACGTGGGCTCGAGCTTTACGGCCTGCACCGGCGTGCAGCAGGGCCAGGCCGAGGACTACACCGTGACGGTGCTGCCCAATACCCAGCCGCCGACGGCCGATTTCACTTCCAACTACACCAGTACCTGCACCAACCCGGTGCAGTTCACGGACCAGAGCTCCAACGCCACCAGCTGGGCGTGGACTTTCGGCGACGGCGGCACCTCGACCCAGCAGAGCCCCTCGCACACTTACGCCGCCTCGGGAGTGTACGACGTGGTGCTGACGGCCACCAACGCCTACGGCAGCCAGACCATGACCAAGCGCGCGTACATCGCCGTATCGGTGCCCTGCCTGACGTACTGCACGTCTACCGGCACCAACCTCAACACCTGGATTACCTCCGTGCAGATCAGTGGCGGCTCGCTCGCTACGCCCTTCGCCAACAATTCGGGCGCGGATGCCGGCGGCTATGGCAACTACACGAACCGCGTGGCGGAACTACGCCTGGGCACCACCTACACGATGAGCGTGGCGACGGGCAACAATTTCCAGCGCGCGACGACGGTCTGGATTGACTACAACCGCAACGGCTCCTTTACCGACGCGGGGGAACAGGTGCTGAACGTGACGGGCACCACCACCATGACCAGCCTGCTTACCCTGCCGACCACGGCCAGCGCGGTGGGCTTTACCCGCATGCGCGTACTGATGCGCCTGAACGGCAACACCCCGCAGCCCTGCCTGCAAAACCAGGTGAATGCCGAAACGGAAGACTATTCCGTCAACATTTCGCCCGCGCTGGCTACGGCCGCCGCCCGGGAGCTGCCCGGCCTGGAAGTGTACCCGAACCCCACGGCCGACGGCCACCTGCAGCTGCGCCTGCCCGTAGCGGCGGCAGGCACCTACGAGGCTACCGTGGAGAACCTGCTGGGGGCCGTGGTGCTGCGCCAGCCGCTGCGCCTGGGCGCCGCCACTGATGCGGCCCTGAGCCTGAGCCAGCTGCCGCAGGGCGTGTACGTGCTGCGCCTGCGCGGAGCCGGGGGCGAGCAGGCCGCCCGCCGCATCGCGCGAAACTAAATTTATCCGCCAAGATTCTCGCCCGGCCGGAACCAGCGTTTCGGCCGGGCTTCACTGCCTTTTCTCCCCCATTTATATGACCAAACTTTTCCTCCGCTACGGGTTGCTCCTGTTGCTGCTGCTGGGCCTGGCGGCTCCGCAGGCGCAGGCCTCCCACTTGCTCGGCGGCGAAATGACGTACAGCTACCTCGGGGCCCTCGGCACTGGGACCACGCCGTTTCGCTACCGGGTAACGGTGCAGATCTACGTCAACGCGGCGCTTACCGGAGCCAACCCCTCCAGCGTGCCCGATGGCCGCCCCCAGATTACCGTCAACTTCTACAACAAGTCGCAGAACGGGGCGCTGATCCGCACGGTGAACATCAACCGGCAGAGCAACCCACTCATCGTGCCGCCGGGCTGCACCTCGGCCGGCACGCCGGTGCCGGTGCGCCTGTGTACGTACACCACCACGGTGGACTTGCCCGTGTCGTTTGACGGGTATTATGCCGCCTACACGGACGGCACCCGCAACCGGGGCATCACCAACCTGGCCAACCCCTCGGACTCGCAGCAGCAGACCATCTACATGGAAATGGCTCCGCCGCTGCTGCCGAATACCTCGCCCACGTTTTCCGACACGGCGGTGGTGGTTATCTGCCAGGGCGACACCAGCCTGTTTCTGAACAACGCCGTCGACGCGGAAGGGGACCGGCTCGTGTACTCGCTGGTCACACCCTACGACCGGCTGGCCAACAACAACGTGTTTACGCCGCCGCCCGTGGCGGTGCAGTACGCGGCGGGCTACGGTCCGACGACGCCCTTCGGGACGGCGCCGGGCAACTTCGCCGCCCTGAACGCCAGCACCGGCTTGGCCACCTACGCCGTAACCCAACTGGGCAACTACGTGGTATCGGTGGAAGTCAAGGAGTTCCGCACCATCAACGGGCAGCAGGTACAGGTGGGTGCCACCCGGCGCGAGGTGCAGCTGGTAGTGCGCACCTGCCCGCCCAATAACTCCCCGCAATTCACCGCCAGCTCCGTGGCCCAGCACCTTTTCACGGTGGAGGAAGGCCAGACGCTGAACTTCACCATCGGCACCACCGACGCCGACGGCAATACCGTCACCCTGAAGGCCAACAGCGTGCTGCTCGACGGCACCGGGGGCTACAACGCGACCTTTGGCGGGCAGGCGGGCACGGTGCTTCCGGGTGCCCTCACCGGCAGCGCCTCGGTGGTGGGCGCGGGCGGCAACGCCAGCGCGGCGTTCCGCTTCACCCCCCGCTGCGGCGACGCCCGCGCCAACCCCTACGACGTGGCCATTACGGCCACGGACCAGGTGAACTGCAATTCCAAAACCATTGCCGACGTATTCCAGATTCAGGTCACGCGTACAGCGGCGCCCACGGCGCTGAGCGGCGACAGCGTGGTGTGCGACGCCTCGCAGGTGCGCACCTACACCGCCACCGGCCCTACGCCGGCCGGCGGCTACAACTGGCGCGTGCAGGGCGGCACCATCCAGGGCTCGGCCACCGGCTCGGCCATCCAGGTGCGGTGGAACAGCACCGGCCAGGGCCGCGTGACGGTGCGCAACATCTCGGCCTTCGGCTGCCAGAGCGACTCTGTAAGCCGCAGTATCAACATCCGCCCGGCCAGCACCCTGGCCGTGACGGCGTCCGCGCCCAGCATCTGCGTGGGGCAATCGGTGACGCTGACGGCGACGAACGGCACGACCTATACCTGGACCGGCGGCACCGGCACGCTGCCCAGCGGCGGCAGCATCACCGTCTCGCCGACGCAGACCACCACCTATTCGGTAACCTCCAGCGACGGCGTGTGCACCACCACGCGCACCATCACGGTGACGGTAAACCCCTTGCCGCAGGCCAACGTCGGCGCGACGGCCACCCCGAGCGTGTGCTCGGGTGAGTCCATCATCCTGGGCGCGGCACCGGTCGCCGGGCTGACCTACCAGTGGAGCCCGGCGACGGGGCTGAGCAGCACCACGGTGGCCAATCCGACCCTGACGCTCACCAACGCCAGCGGCAACTCTATCGCCCAGACGTATACACTGACGGTTACCACCACCAGCACCGGCTGCACCAGCACGGGCACCGTGACGGTGAGCGTGAAGCCCGGCGCTACGGCCAACGCGGGCACGGCGCCCACCTTCTGCTCAGGCGAATCGGCCCAGCTGGGGACGGCGGCCGTGACGGGGCTGACCTACCAGTGGAGCCCGGCGACGGGCCTGAGCAGCGCCACGGTGGCCCAGCCGACGGTGACGCTGACCAACACCACCGGCGCCCCCATCACCCAGACCTACACCGTAACGGCCACCACGGCCCTCGGCTGCCAGGCGACCAGCCAGGTGGTGGTGACGGTGAATCCGCTCATCGAGGCCCTGCCCGGCAACAATGTGGCCATCTGCTCGGGCGCTTCGTCCCAACTGGGCGCGGCGGCCGTGACGGGTTTGACGTACCAGTGGAGTCCCGCCACGGGCCTGAGCAGCGCCACGGTGGCGAATCCTACCGTCACGCTGACCAACACCACCGGCGCCCCCATCACTCAGACCTACACGCTGACGACGACCTCGACCAGCACCACCTGCTCGGGCACCGCCACCGTGACGGTGACGGTGAACCCGCGGCCGCAGGTGAATAGTCCCGGCACCCCGATTACCTGCTCAGGCACGGCGATAGTGCTGAACGGGGCCACGGCCACCCCCGGCGTAACCTACGCCTGGACTTCGGCCACCCTCAGCGACCTGAACAACCCCAACTCCCCCACCCCGGTGGCCCTGGTCACTAATACGGGCACGGCGCCCATCGTGCGCACCTACACGCTAACGGCCACTAATCCGGCTGCCGTGGGAGGTTGCACCAGCACCACGGTCTTTACCCTGACGGTCAACCCCGCGCCGATTGTGCCGCCCGGTACCACCGTGACCGTGTGCTCGGGCAGCACTCCGCCGCAGTTGGGCGCCGCTCCCCAACCGGGCTACACTTACCAGTGGGTACCCGCCACGGGCCTGAGCAGCGCCACCGTGGCCAACCCCACCTACATCCAAACGCTGGCCCCAGGTGCCGGACCGCTGATTACGACGTATACGCTGACGGCCACCACCCCGCAGGGTTGCGCCGGGTTCAGCCAAACGACCGTGACGCTGAACCCGGCCGCCCGCGCCGTAGCTGGCAACGACACGACCGTCTGCACGGGCAATATTGCCCGGATCGGCCGGCCGGCCGTGGCGGGCTACACCTACCAGTGGAGCCCGGCCACCGGCCTGAGCAGCGCCACCGTGGCCAACCCCACCGTGACGCTCCCGAACCCGAGCACCACGGCCCTTCTTACCCAGCGCTACATCCTGACTGTGCGCAACAGCTTCGACTGCCAGGACCGCGACACGGTAGTGGTGACGGTGAATCCGACCGTACTGGTGACGCCCGGTGCCTCGCCCCGGAGCGTGTGCTCGGGTGACCCGATTACGCTAGGGGCCCCGGCCGTGGCGGGCTACACCTACCAGTGGAGCCCGGCCACCGGCCTGAGCAGCGCTACCGTGGCCAATCCTGTGTTCAACCAGACGCTGGCCCCTGGCTCGGCCCCGCTGACCATTACGTATACGCTGACGGCTACTTCGCCGCAAGGCTGCCCGGCCACCGCGCAGGTGGTGGTGACCCTGAACCCCGGCGTGGACGTGCAGGCTGGTCCGGACGTGGCCATCTGCGCGGGCAAATCGACGCGCCTGGGCACGCCGGCCCGCACCGGCTACCAGTACCAGTGGACGCCGGCTACCAACCTGAGCAGCGCCACCGCCGCCCAGCCCACCTTCAGCACCCCGCTCAACAGCGCCGCCCAGACGCTGCGCTACGTGCTGCGGGCTACCACGCTGCAGGGCTGCTCGCTCACCGATACGGTAGTGGTGACGGTGAACCCGCGCCCGGCCAACGACAGCATCCAGGGCACGGCTTCGGTGTGCCCCACGGTGCAGGGCGTGGCCTACAGCATCCGCAACCCGCGCAACACGGCCTACCAGTGGATTGTCAACGGCGGCACCATTGCCAGCGGGCAGGGTACGCCGAGCATCACCGTGAACTGGGGCGCCGCCAGCAGCACGGCCAACGTGCGCGCCTTCCAGCTGAACGCCGCCACCGGCTGCTCGTCCGACACGGTGACTTTCCCGGTACGCATCAACTCAATTCTGCTCACGCAGAAGCCCACGGGCCCGCTGCGCGTGTGCCAGGCCGATGGCCCCTACACGTACCAGACCCTGCTGACTGCCGGCTCGGTGTACGGCTGGCAGATCATCGGCGGCACGCAGGTGAGCACCAGCGGCGCCGCGGTGGTGGTGAACTGGACGCGCGCCGGCATCGGCAAAATCGTGGTGACGGAATCGAGCAACCCGGCCGGGGGCCGCTGCCTCGGCACTTCCGATACCCTGTTCGTGACGGTGCTACCCTCGCCGGCCGCCCTGACCGTCAACGGTCCGGCCCGCGTCTGCACGGGCACCGCGGCCACGTTCCAGGTGCCTTCAATTGCCTCCCCAACTTACCAGTGGACCCTGAACGGCACGGTGGTGCCCGGCGTGGTGACCAACAGCGTCACCTTCCCGACGCTGGCTCCCGGCCCGTACACGCTGTCGGTAGTGGCCACCAGCAGCGGCGGCTGCGCCAGCCCCGCGGCCACGCGCACCTTCACCGTCGATCCGCTGCCGGGGGCGCCCACCGTCACGGGCCCGCGCTCGGTGTGCCCCGAGGGCCTCACCGGCGTGACGTACAGCATCGGCAGCGCCAGCAGCACCAGCACTTACCAGTGGACGGTCGTGGGCGGTACGGTCGCCAGCGGCCAGGGCACCGGCACCGTGCAGGTGAACTTCTCGGCCACGGCTACTACTCGCAGCGTGGCGGTGACGGAAACCTCGCAGTTTGGCTGCGCCGGCCCGGCCACCACCATCATCCTGCCGCTCGACAACGCGACGGTGGCCCTGAACGCGGCGTCGGTGGACCAGACCACGGACCGCAAAATCACGCTGGCCCTCAGCGTAGCCGACCGCACCAACAACGCGGGCCAGGTGCGCATCCTGCGCCGCAACGCGGGCAGCACGGCCGCCTTTGCGCAAGTGGCCACCGTGGCCAACGCGGCCACCAGCTACGATGACACCAGCGCCGATGCCGACGCCACCGCCTACGAGTACCGCCTGGAGCTGCTCAACAGCTGCGGCACGGTGCTCAACAGCGCCAACCACACCACCATGCGCCTGGAGGTGACGGGCACCCAAGCCGGCGCGGGCCGCGCCCAGGATGCGGTGAGCCTGCGCTGGAATGCCTACCAGGGCTTCGCGGTGCAGCGCTACGAGGTGTACCGCCAGGCCGACGGCGGCGCGGCCGAACTGGTGCAGACGATGACGCCCACCACGGCCCCGGACTACACCGTGAGCTTTGCCACCAGCGCCGCCGGCTTCGACCAGCACTACCGCGTGAAAGCCGTGGGCGCTTCGCAGGTGTCCTTCTCCAACGAAGCCGGCCGGGCCTTCACCAACGAGCTGGAGTTCTACAACGTGATGACGCCCAACGGGGACAACCTCAACGACCAGTTCACCATCAAGAACGTGGCGCTGTACCCGGGCAACGCGCTGGGCATCTTCAACCGCTGGGGCAAGCAGGTGTACCAGACCCGCAACTACCAGAACACCTGGACCGGCGACACCCAGCCCGCCGGCACCTACTATTTCCTCTTCACCGACGGCAATGGCAAGGTGACCAAAGGGTGGTTTGAAATCATCCGGTAACCACCGCGTACGATTCGCTGCAAACGGCCGTTCGGAGCACATCCGGGCGGCCGTTTTGCGTTACCTTCCGGCCGCTTTATTTCCCTTGTCGTTATGCGTTTTCTATCGATTCTGGTCCTGCTGCTGGCCAGCCTGACCGCCCACGGCCAGGCCATTCTCAACCTCGACTTCGAGCCCGAAGCCAACCACCGCCGCCCGCTGCTGCTCTGGTCCCGCCGCCAGCACCCCGACGACCTGCTCATCCGCCTCGACACCACCAGCCGGGCCCAGCACGGCCGCGGCAGCCTGCTCATCGATGCCTCGCGGGCCGAAGAGCCGGAGGGCACTTTCGTTTCGGCCTCCTTTCCCGTCACCGATTCGCTGCGCGGGCAGATTGTCACCTTCACCGTTTGGGTCCGCACGGAGGAGTTTGTGGGCCACGCCTCGTTCCAGGGGTATTCCGGGCGCCAGAACGAAAACCTCTCCAGCAACCGCAACGACGTAGCCGCGCTGACGCCCACGGCCGACTGGCAGCCGCTGCGCACGCAGGTACCTGTGAGCCGGGAAGCCGAGTCGGTATCGGTTTCGCTGTACGTGAACGGGCGCGGCCGCATCTGGCTCGACAACTACCAAATGCACCGGCGCGGCCAGCCCTACGTGGATGCGCCCCTGCCCGGCACCGAGGCCCTGCTGCTGCCGCCCGGCACGCCCCTGCCCGACTGGGACTTCGAGCGCCGCGGCCCGGCCGAAGTGCGCGGCCCCCAGGCCTGGCCCCGCCGCTGGCAGCTCGATTCGGCCGTGGTACAGCACGGCCGGCGCAGCCTGCGCGTGCCGGCCGCCAGCCCTGATGCCGCGCCGGTGTACCTGGGCGTGGTGCCCCTCGATTCGCTGCAGGACAAGACGCTGACCATCCGCGGCTACGTGCGCTACGCGGCGGCGGCGGGCGCGCCGGCGCAGCTGCGCTACCGGCTCATCAGCAATAGCGACCGGCTGGCCTTTCCCTACGACCGGTTTAAGTGGATCGGCCAGCTCGCCGCCGCGCCCCTACCCGCCCCCGCCGCCACGCCCGGCTGGCAGCCCTTCGAGCTGAAAATCCCCGTTGCCGAGAAGTACAACCTCTCCGAGCTGACGCTGTTGCTGCAGCCCGGCGCCACCGCCGTGTGGCTCGACCACCTGGAGCTGCTCGTCAACGGCCACGGCTTCACCCCCACGGCCCCGCCCACGCCCGGCCTGCCCACGGCCGCCGAGCTGGCCTGGCTGCGTAAAGCCGCCGTGCCGCTGCGCACCACCGCCCCCGACGGCGGCGACCAGAAAGACCTGGCCGCCTTCGGGCAGCTGGTGGGCACGAGCAAGGTCATCGGGCTGGGCGAAGTCACGCTGGGCTCCCACGAGCAGATGCAGCTCAAGCACCGCCTCTTCCGCTACTTGGTGGAGCAGAAGGGCGTGCGCCTGCTGGCCCTCGAAGCCGACCTGGGCCCCTGCCTCGCCCTGAACGACTACCTGCAAACCGGCCAGGGCGACCCGAAAGCCCTGGTGGCCGAGCTGCCCGCCTGGGATACCGCCGAAATGCTGGCCCTGGTGCAGTGGATGCGCAGCTACAACCAGCGCGCCCCCGGCCCCAAGCTGCAGCTGCTGGGCCTCGACCTACAGGAAGCCCCCGCCGGCCTGCGCTACCTGCGCCCGCACCTGCCCGCCAGCCCCAACTACCGCACCGACAAGCTAACCGAGCTACAGGCCCGCCTGCGCGAGCTGGAAGCGGCCAACGTCCGCCTGCACCTGCTCAAGCAGCCCGACGCCCCCGCGCCCCTGCTTACCGACGTGCGCCGGCTGCTGGCCGAGCTGCGCACCGCCTACGAGTTGCCGGCCAAGCTCAGCAGCCGCTACCAGCCCTTCCCCGGCGAAGCCGTGCTGCTGCCCCAGCTGCTGCGCGTGGCCGAGCAATTCAGCCTCTACCACACCCTCGCCGCCAGCCTGCGCCCCTCCTACCGCGCCGCCTGCCTGGCCGAAAACCTGCAGTGGGCCCGGCAGCAGACGGCCGGCGGCAAGGCGGTGGTCTGGTCGCACAACGAAAGCCTCACCACCTACAACCGCGACGACGAAACCCTGGGCATGCAGCTGCGCCGCCAGTACGGCCCCGACTTCCTCGCCGTGGGCCTGGCCTTCCACGAAGGCACCTTCCGCGCCCTGCGCGCTGAGGAGCCGCCCGCCTTCGTCACCGCCACGGCCGCGCCTTCCGCCGTGGGCAGCTACGAGCATTACTTCCGGGCCGCCGCCCTGCCCGCCGCCCTGCTCGATATCCGCACGCCCGAGCTACTGCCCGGCACGCAATGGCTGTATGAAAATCTGCAGTTCCGGGAAGGCACCCTGAAAGCCTACATCCAGCCCTTCGGCCGCCACAGCCTCCGCCGCGAATTCGACGCCTTGCTGTACCTGCCGAAGTCGACGCCGGCCCAGGCGGTGCAGTAGGTAGCCGGCCAGGCCCCACCAATGCCCGTACCCGTTGCGCTGCAGCAGCGGGCACGGGCGTTTCCAATCACCGCTGGCCCGGTTGTATCAGCTACCGTCCCCGAATACACTACTCGACTTCGCTCCAACACCTCCCGACTTCGCTTCAACACTACCCGACTTCGCCCCAACGCCTCCCGACTTCGCTCCGACACTACTCGACTTCGCTCCGACACCTCCCGGCTTCGCCTCAACACCTCCCGACTTCGATTCAACGCCTCCCGACTTCGCCCCAACGCCTCCTGACTTCGATCCAACCCCATCAGACTTCGATTCAACGCTTCCCGACTTCGCTCCAACGCTACTTGACGGCGTCCAAACAGGTCTTGACTACGGCAAAACACCTCCCGGCTTCAGCAAAACCCTGCCCGCCAGCTACATCACGGCACCGCTCCACCCCGCGCCGTCCACAAAATCCGTGACATCCGAAAAATCCGCACGAATCCGTGGTCTATCTTTGCGCCCGTGAATCCCGTCATGCCGAACCCCAAGAAAATCCCGGCGGAAGACCTCCGCCACGTGGAAATCCAGGATATGGTCGCCGAAGGCAAGTGCCTGGTGCGCCACAACAACCTCGTCATTTTCGTGTCCGGCGTCGCGCCCGGCGACGTGGTGGACCTGCGCATCACCAAGTCGAAGAAAAGCTACCTGGAGGCCGAGCCGGTGTTCTTCCACAAGTACTCGGACCTGCGCGTGGAGCCGTTCTGCCAGCACTTCGGCACCTGCGGGGGCTGCAAGTGGCAGCACCTGGGCTACGAAACCCAGTTGCTGTACAAGCAGCAGCAGGTCAACGATACGCTGCAGCGCATCGGCAAGGTGGAGCTGCCCGAAATCCAGCCCATCATGGGCTCCAAGGAGACGACCTACTACCGCAACAAGCTGGAGTACACCTTCAGCTACCAGGGCTGGCTGACCTCGGAGCAGATCAAGGACGAGACCAAGCAGTACGACCGGCGCGTGCTGGGCTACCACCTGCCCGGCCGCTTCGACAAGATCATCGACATCGAGCACTGCTGGCTGCAGCCCGACCCGTCCAACCAGATTCGCCTGGCTTTCCGCGACTACGCCCGCGAAAACAACCTGCGCTTCGGCAACCTCTTCAAGCACACCGGCCTGCTGCGCACGCTCACCATCCGCACCGCCAAGAGCACCGGCGAGCTGATGGTGGTGGCCATGTTCTACCGCCAGCACCAGCTCATCCCGGTCATCCTGGATTACCTGCTGGAGCAGTTCCCCGGCGTCACGTCGATGAACTACGTGCTCAACGACAAGGGCAACGACTCGCTCGACGGGCTGGAGGTAATCTGCCACCACGGCCTGCCCTACATCCACGAGGAGATGGAGGGGCTGCGCTTCCGAGTGGGGCCGAAGTCGTTCTACCAGACCAACTCCGAGCAGGCCTACGAGCTGTACAAAGTCGCCCGCGAATTTGCCGGCCTCACCGGCCAGGAGCTGGTGTACGACCTCTACACCGGCGCCGGCACCATTGCCAACTTCGTGGCCCGGCAGGCCCGCGAGGTTATCGGCGTGGAATACGTGGAGCAGGCCATCGAGGACGCCAAGCTGAACTCGGAAATCAACGGCGTGCAGAACACCAAATTCTACGCAGGCGACATGAAGGACGTGCTCACCAAGGACTTCACCGCCGAGCACGGCCGCCCCGACGTCATCATCACCGACCCGCCCCGCGCCGGCATGCACGTCGACGTGGTGAACCGCCTCATCGAGCTGCGCGCCCCGCGCGTGGTGTACGTGAGCTGCAACCCCGCCACCCAGGCCCGCGACCTGGAGCTGCTGGCCGATACCTACCGCGTAACCCGCGTGCAGCCGGTGGATATGTTCCCGCACACCCACCACGTGGAGAATGTGGTGCTGCTGGAGCTGAAGTAACGACGGTAGTTGAAATTGTCTGTCATGCTGAGCAAAGCGAAGGACCTTATCACGGTATATAGTAACCTTAGGTCACCTATCGTTCAAACTTGGTAAGGTCCTTCGCTTTGTGTATGCCAGATGAAAGCCGACACGTTAAACAACGATATCCTAACCAAATATGGACCAAGCCAGCGTAAAAGAGCCGAAAGACAGAAAATGGTTTGGCGTCCGAATCATTTACCGATTCATCATTTCCGGTGAACCAGTCCCATCAACTATTGACGCCTTCTATACAGCCGATTACGCGGCCTATGAGGAGAGTATCATTCTCGTCCAGGCCAGCTCCTTTGACGAGGCCTATGCTGCAGCCGAGCATATAGGCCGTCAAAACGAATCGACCTATTTGAACCGCTACCACCAAACCGTTACGCAGTCATACTACGATTACATTGATTGCTTCTGGCTGCCGAATTCGACGATAAAATCCGGCACAGAAGTATACTCGAATATTGTAAGTACCACCCGGAGCATAACCGCAGAGGCGTTTATTGAGTCTATCCCGCTGTCTGCTGAAGGCCCCAAACACATGCTCATGCACAAATAGGCGGAGCTGCTTAACTCATCCCTTTCACATGGACTACGCCAACGACCCCGAGCTGAGCGGCAAGTACCTCGGCACCATCACCAAGGACTTCGCCATTGTGGCCGATACGCTGAAGGAAGCCTCCTACCAGATCCGCCGCAACGACATCAAGTACCCCATTTTCATCTTCTCCCGCGTCCCGGTGCCCTTCGGCTCCCTGCTCCTCTCCCCCGAGGAAGTAGCCACCGAGTGGTACGTGCTGGCCTCCTACCTCGACGTGTTCGTGCAGCAGGGCCTGGTGGCCGAGGAATTGGTCGAAGATTTCCAGCGCGCCTACAAAGACCCCGACGAGTTCTGCTGCCTCTTCGTGGTCGACGGCGAGTTTACCAAGTTCGTCTTCGTGCCCTACCCGGAGGACTAGGCCGAAGTGGTACTACGACTCAAAAGTCGTAGTACCACTATCGTTGCTGACGTTGAACGGTTATATTGGCTCAATAACAGAGGTAGTACCAAGCCTTCGGCAATTGGTACTACCTCTGCGCTAACTACCCTTATCGATTATGTCAGCTCTCAATCTACAGCCGCACAAGCTGTATCATATCTACAATCGAGGCAACAACCGCGAAGCTATTTTCTACTCGCCGGAGAACTATCGGTATTTCCTCACCAAGCTCCGCCGCTACCTCACGCCTCACCTGCGCATCCTGGCCTGGTGCCTAATGCCGAATCACTTCCATTTGCTGGTGCAGGTGCGCGAGCGAGCCGATCTGCCCCGCTGCAGCATTGACTTACGTCTGCTGCTTAGTTCGTATACCCGAGCCATTCAAAGCCAATATGGCCGCACCGGTTCGTTGTTTCAGCAGCACACCAAAGCCAAGGAACTGGACAACAACGAATACGCGCTGGCCTGCTTTTGCTACATCCACCAGAATCCGCTGCGGGCTGAGCTGGTCAGGGAGCCGGCACAATGGGTCTGGTCTTCGTACCAGGATTACGCCGGCCTGCGTAGCGGCACATTATGCGACCGGGCAGCCGCAATAGAGGTGCTGAATTTGCCGACTGAAGCGGCGCAAATAGCATAGCTTATCCGGCAAACGCTGCCAGCTGATGTAGCGGCAGCGCTGTATTGATCCGGATTGTTCAACGTCAGCAACGACAGCGGTACTACGACTTTAAAGTCGTAGTACCGCCCCACTTCACTACCGCCCGAAGTGCGACCAGCCCTGGGCCCGCAGCGGCACGGCGTTGCCGCCTTTCGTCGCCAAAATAGCGCCGTCCGCGGCCTCGGTGATTTTGCCGATGATGGTCACGTCGGGGTGGTTCTTGAGCTTGTCGAAGTCCGACAAGGGCACCGTGAACAGCAGCTCGTAGTCCTCGCCGCCGTTGAGGATGCACATCACCGGATCGAGCCGGAACTCGTCGGCCACGTCGTACACCTGCTGGTCGGCGGGCAGGCGGTCGGAGAAGATGGTGGCGCCCACGCCCGAGGCGGCGCACAGGTGCATCACCTCCGAGGCCAGCCCGTCCGATACGTCAATCATGCTGGTGGGCGTCACGCCCAGGTCGCGCAGCATGTGCACCACGTCCATGCGGGCCTCGGGGCGCAGCTGGCGCTGCACCACGTAGTCGTAGGCTTCCAGGTTGGGCTGGGTTTCGGGGTCGGCCAGGTAAGCCTGCTTTTCGCGCTCCAGGATCTGCAGGCCCAGGTAAGCCGCGCCTAGGTCGCCCGTCACGCAGATCAAATCATTCACCTGCGCGCCGGAGCGCCGCGCCGCCTGCCCGCGGGCCACCGTGCCCAGGGCCGTGACGGACACCACCAGCCCGCCGCGCGAAGCGGTGGTGTCGCCGCCCACCACGTCGACGCGGTAAGCTTCCGAGGCCAGGCGCACGCCGTCGTAGAATTCCTGCACCGCCTCCACCGAAAAGCGGCTGGGCAGGGCCAGGCTCACGGTAATCTGGGTGGGCAAGGCGTTCATGGCGGCAATGTCGGAGACGTTGACGGCCACGGCCTTGTAGCCCAAATGGCGCAGGGGGCAGAACGCGAGGTCGAAATGCACGCCTTCCACCAACAGGTCGGTGCTGACGACGATTTCGTGCTCGGCGGGCGGGGCCAGGATGGCCGCGTCGTCGCCGATGCCGAGCACGGTGCTGGGCTGGTGCAGGGTGACGGTATCCTGAATCAGGCGAATCAGGCCGATTTCGCCGACTTGATTGAGCGGAGTTACTTGTTCGGACATAGCAGTAGGCACTACGGTGCGCGGGCCGCAAAGGTAGCGCCCCGCAGCCCCGAATCCATGATTACTCTGCCTGCTCGATGCCGTCGGGGTAAATGGTTTCAAGGCGGGCCGAATCCTTGGCGGCCACCCAATCCAGCACCAGCCGGCCGTTGCCGGGCAGCTGCACCCGCGCCTGCCACTGCCCCGCGCCGGTTTCGGTGGCCGTAATGCGGCCGGTGGCCAGCGCCGCCGCCACTACCTTTTCGGGCTGCGGGGTGTATAGAATCCAACCGAAGCCGAAGCCCACTGGCGGTCCGTAAGCCTGGCGGGTGCGGCGAAAATCGGCGTCACGGCGCCGGAACTGCTGGGCCTGGTCGCGCACGAACTGCGGCGTAAACCAGCCGGCTTTGGTCAGGTAGTCGAGGTAGCGCTGCGCCCGGGCATAATCCACCTGGTAATGCGCGGTGTCGCCGCGGCCCTGCTTGCTGACGGTGGCAGTCAGCAGCCGGTCCAGCTCGGCCTGGTGGCCCTGGTACCACCGCAGAAAATGCCGCACGGAGCCCGCGTAGCGTGCCGCTTCCGGTGAGTTTGGTGTTGCCGCTGCCACGGGAGTCTGGGTCTCCTCCGAAACCGAGGGCGCCTGTTCGCCGCCACAGCTACTTAGCAGGAGCAGCAAAGCCCCCAAACGTTTGCGAAAAACCATATGAGAATGAAAAAGATAGTCGTAATATCGACCACCAAACTTCGGCAACGCGAAAGAAAACCACAACCATTGCTTGCTAACGAACGTTAGGAACCAGTATATTTGTTTGCCGTTACGCCCCTTATGGAATCTACGACGCCCACCCTCTCCCGCAAAGCCCAGATCGACCAGACGGCCACCGCGCTGTTTCGGCGGCGCGGCTACGCGGCCACCAGCATGCGCGAGCTGGCGGCGGCATTGGGCATCGAGGCCGGCAGCATTTATTCCCACATCCGCTCCAAGGAAGAGCTGCTGCACCGCATCTGCTTCCGGGTAGCCGACGAGTTCATGGCCGGCCTGCGCGCCGCCACCGCCGACGACCTGGCACCCGCCGCCGTGCACCTGCGCCTGGCCATCGACAGCCACGTGCGCGTGCTCATCCGCGACACCGACGCCTCGGCCGTGTTTCTGCACGAGTGGCGCCACCTGAGCGAGCCGGCCCTGTCGGAATTCGTGCAGCTGCAGCGCGGCTACGAGGCCGCCTTCCGCGACATGATTGCCCGGGGCGTGGCCGATGGCGCCCTGCGCACCCCCGACCCGGCCTTTGCCACTCTGACCTTGTTTGCCAGCCTGACCTGGCTGCCCAACTGGTACCGCCCCGACGGCAAGCTGAACCCCGACCAGATTGCCGAGCGTCTCACCGACCAGCTGCTGGGCGGTCTGGCTACCGACTACAATCCCACAACCTGAGCGCAGCGGGGCCCTCGGATGAGCATTCCCCCCTGCTTTTCCCCGTTATCCGGGTGCCCTGCTGCTGCTCTCGTTTTCTTCCCTGCTTCCCGCCCCATGCCGCCCCGCTCTCCTGCGTGGGGCGGCATGTTTTTTCCCTCGTTGCCATACTGTTCGCGGGCGCGGCACCACTTTAGCGGCAAGCGGGCCTGAAATTTGTGGTTTTTCGGTTTCCGCGGGAATATCCCGCGCCGCTCCTGCGTTTGAAGGTTGTCATGCGAAAACTGCTGTTATACTTCCCGCTGCTAGTCCTGCTGGCCGCGGCTTCCTGCCGCAAAACCGGCGACAACGCCGTCGTCGACCCTACTTCTCCTACCGCCGCTAAGGCCCAGCTCGCCGTGCTGCGCGACACCGTCGACGGGCGCTGGCAGCGGATGATTGACAGCGACAATCAGAAGCTGGTGGCCACTACCGCCGTGCTCCAGACGCTCAAGCAGCTGCCGGGCACCGACAAAACCCAGGCCGACCAGCTGCGCCAGGCCAACGACCAGCTGCTTGGCCTGCGCTACGACCAGAAAAGCATGGGCGAATCAACAAAAATCGATGCCTACGACAACGCCCAGACCCAGGTGCTCAACGCCGTGTATGACCTGGCTCGCCCGCAGCTGGAGCGCAGCCAGGACGTGGAAGCGCTGACGGAAACCATCAAGGAGGCCGACAGCCAGGTTATCGGCTTCCGGGTGCGCTACGACCAGGCGGCCAAGAAATACAACCAGTACCTGCAGCTGCATGCCGCCACGCTGAAAAAGGCCGGCCGCAAATATTCCAAGCTGCAGCCGCTGCCCCTGTTTGAGCTGCAGCCCTGATCTGAAACGGCCCTGCTCACTGACGCCCGCGGAGATTTCCGCGGGCGTTTTTTTGTGCCTTCTGCTGCCGATGCCTGCAACCTCCGGCGGCTATCGGCGCTCTGCCTTCTATACGCTAACCCGCCTGCCCTATGACGCGCCGCCTACTCTCGCTGCTTGCTGCCGTGGCCCTGCTCCCGCTGGCCTTCGGCTGCCAGGACTCCCAGAACGAGCCCAACCCCGATTGCAAGACCTACGCCACCATCCGCGACCTGACGGGGCTGGACGGCTGCGGCTTCGTGCTGGAGCTGGCTGATGGCAAGCGCCTGGAGCCCCACGGCGAGCTGTGGCAGAAATACGCCAAGCACGACGGCGAGCGGGTGACCATCAGCTACGTGAGCGAGCCGGCTGCCGGCATCTGCATGGTAGGCGAAGGCGTCAAGCTCACCTGCATTCAGCTTCAGGTCGGTTGGTGCGGCACGCCGGCGGCCAACCAGGGCCGTTAATCCTACTGACTTCACTGTCTCTTATGCGCCCACTCCTGCTATTTCTCGCCACCGCTACCACTGGTTTACTGACTGGCTGCTCCACGCTCTGGTGCACCGACCCGGACGAGCCCGAACCGGCCTGCAGCACTCCTGCCACCGTGCGCTACCCGATGTGCAATGTGGCCAACTGCCCCGAGCACCCGATCCTGCTTGTGCTCAACGACGGGCGGGAGCTGCGCCCCTTCGGCACGGACTGGGATGCCTTTCAGACGACCAATGCCAGCGCCCTGCCCGATCAGGTTATGATTTCCTACACGCCCGAGGCCACGCCGGCCATCCACACCTGGCAGAACGCCACCATCACCTGTATCAGCGCCGCGCAGTAGGCCGCAGGATTGTTTTTAAGCCCAACGGCCCGACTGGTTTGTCACCAGCCGGGCCGTTGCCTTTTGGGGCTTTATCAGTTTATAGCTGCGCCATTTCCGTGCGCACGAAGTCGGCGAGGCTACGCAGGTAGTCGGTGCTGAAATCGAAGCGGATGCCGGCGGCTTCGTAAATCTCGCCGATGGTGGCGGTGTAGCCCAGGGCCAGGGCGCGCTTATAGGCATCCAGACCGGCCTGCGGGTTCTGGCGGAAGTTGCGCCACACGGCAATGGCGCCGAGCTGGGCCATGGCGTACTCGATATAGTAGAAGGGCACTTCGTAGAGGTGCAGCTGCTTCTGCCACAGCCAGGGCTTGTAGTTTTCCAGCCCCTGCCAGCTCACGGTGCGCTGGTTGAACTCGTCGAAGACCTCCGTCCAACGCTGCTGCCGCTCCGTGGAGTTGTGCTCGGGGTTTTCGTACACCCAGTGCTGGAATTTGTCGATGGTGGCCACCCAGGGGAAGGTTTCCAGCACCGATTCCAGGTGGGTTTTCTTGGCCCGGCGCAGCTCGTCGGCGTCGGCGAAGAACACGTCCCAGTGGTCCATGGAAATCAGTTCCATCGACATCGAGGCCAGCTCGGCTACCTCGCTCGGCGGGTGCTTGTCGGCGCCCATGGGCAGGCGGCGGGTGAGGAAGGAATGCACCGCGTGCCCGCCCTCGTGCAGCATCGTAATGACGTCGCGCAGCGAGGAAGTGGCGTTCATGAAGATGAACGGTACGCCGGTTTCGTCGAGCGGGTAGTTGTAGCCGCCGGGCGCCTTGCCCTTGCGCGACTCCAGGTCCAGGTGGCCCATGTCGCGCATGGTGGTCAGGCAGTCCCCGAGGAAGGGGCTGAGGCGCTGGAAGACGGTAATGGTCTTGGTCAGCAGCTCCTGCCCGGTTTCGAAGGGGCGCATGGGCGCTTTGCCGGAGGGGTCCACGTCGAGGTCCCAGGGGCGCAGCTCGGGCAAGGCCAGGTCCTGGCGCCGCTCCAGGTCCAGCTCGTCGATGAGCGGCACCACGGTTTCGCGGATGGCGCGGTGGAAGGCGAAGCAGTCCTCGGGCGTGTAGTCGAAGCGGCCGAGGGCGGCGAACATGTAGTCGCGGAAGTTGGCAAAATCCGCATTCCGGGCCATTTGGTGGCGCAGGCCGATGAGCTGAGTAAAGAGCACATCCAGCTTCTGCGAATCCTGCAAGCGACGGTCCTGAATGGCGCGCCAGGCCTGCTCGCGCTTGGCGCGGTCGGTGTCCTTGAGGCGGTCGGCGGCGCGCTGCAGGGTCATTTCCTCGCCGTCGAGGGTCACCGTCATGGCGCCCACCGTGGCGGCGTACTCCTGCTGCTTGGTGCTGATTTCCGTTTTGAGCGGAATGTTCTCGGCCCGGTAGATTTCCAGGGCCCGGCGCACCGAGCGGAGGAAAATGCGGTATTTCTGCTGGTCCAATTCGCCGGCATAGGGCGAGGCCACCAGCTTCTCGTTCAGGGCGTGGTCGTGGGGCGCCACCTGGGGCTCAATCTCGCTCACGAAGTACTGAAACGCCTCGGCGCGCTGCTGGTCCTGGGTGTCGCAGGTCATGCGGATGTAGCGCCACGCGAGGTCTTCGCTGAGCACCGCTTCCAGCTCGGAGCGGTCGAGCAGCCACTGCTCCAGCTCGGCGCCGGAGCCGATGGCCCGGTCGCGCAGCTCGACGAAGTACGGCTCAATCTGCGCCCAATCGGTGACGGTGAAGGCCTCGGGCAGGTAGTGCCGGGCCGGCCGTTGGGACGACGTCACGTCGGCGGAAATTTCCAGAGGAGAATGAAGCATGGACTAGGGTGCGGCGGGCGGAAAGGTTGGAACCACTATGCTACGCAGCAGCGCGCAGAAAGGCAGAACGTACTGGCAAAAAAGGGTTAATCAATTTCAATGACCACGTCGTCGGTGAGCGGGTGGCCCACGCACATGAGCACGTAGCCCTGCTGCAGCTCGCGGTCCGACAGGCCTTCGCGCTCATCCAGGTGCACCTTGCCGGTGAGGCACTTGCCGCGGCAGGCGGTGCAGAGGCCGGCCTGGCAGCTGTAGGGCAGGTCGATGTCCTGGTCGAGGGCGGCCTCCAGCATGGTCTGGTTGGGCTGCACTTCCACCACGTACTCGGTGCCTTCGTACTGAATAGTGACCTTGCGGGCCGAAATTTCGTCTTTGTCGTCGGCCAGCACGGTGCCGTGGCCGTCGGGCTGGGCGGCGGCGGCTTCAGCCGAGTCGGCGGAGGCCACGAAACTCTCGCGGCGGATGCGGTCGGCGGGCACGCCCAGCAGCTCCAGGGCGGCTTTGGCCTCGGCCATCATGCCCTCGGGGCCGCACATGAAGTATTCGGCCTGCGCGGCCGGCGCCGGGTGGCGCTGCTCGAGCACGCGCAGCAGCATGGTGCGGTTCAGGCGGCCAGTGTGTTGGTGCTCGGCCGCTGGCTGCGGGGCCGGCGTGCCGCCCCCGAACAGGCGCGAGAACATGCCGCCGCTGGGCTTAGCGGCCTGCTTGGGCTGGCTGAACACGTGCTCGACCTGGAAGCGGCCGGCGTACTGCTGCTCCAGCCGCTGCAGCTGCTCGCGGAAAATGGTGGTTTCCTCGTTGCGGTTGCCGTAAATCAGCAGCACCTGGCTGCCGGGCTCCTGCTGCAGCACCGTCTTCAGGATGGACATCAGCGGGGTAATGCCCGAGCCGGCGCCGATGAGCACCAAAGAGCGGGCCGCCTGCGGGTTGGTGTCGGTGGTGAAGTTGCCCAGCGGGGCCAAGGCCTCGATGGTCTGCCCCACGCGCACGGTGTCGAGCAGGTGGTTGCTGACTAGGCCGCCGGGCACGCGCTTCACCGTCACGGAGAGGCGCGGGGCGTCGGCGGGGGTGCTGCTGAGCGAGTACGAGCGGCGCTCGGGGCGCTTGCCGCTGCCGCAGGGCACGATGAGTGTCAGGAACTGGCCGGGCTGGCTGGGCACGGGCTGCCGGTCGGCGCGTTCGAGGTGGATGGTGATGGCGTCGGCGGTTTCGCGGGTCAGCTCGACGACGTTCAGCGTCAGGTAAGGGCTGTTGCTCATGCGGTTCTCGGCCGGCCGCAGCCGGCGCACGAAAACTTAAGGTTCGGGGTGGGAAAAACGGGCCCGGCCGCCTAGGCAGCAACGGGTCTGCAAAATACGGCAAAACCGAGGGAAAGGGTAAATCCGCTGCATCTTCGCGGCTGATAGTTGTCAGTTGGGAGTCACGGGCTGTCAGGCCGTTGGGCCGAAGCCCTGATTTGACACTCTAACCTGACAACCGGCTACCAACCATTGACCACCAACGAATGTCTGCTTCTCCCCTCGCCGAGCTGCTGCGCCGCCACGCGGCCGATTTCGGCCCGGTGCTGCCCGTCGACCTGAACGCCGCCGACGTAACCCGCCTGGACTTCACCGCCGCCAACCCGCGCCTGGCCACCGCCGACCTGCGCGACACTGTGGCCTTCGACCAGCTGGTGCAGGAACTGCTGACGGCCCAACAGGCCCGCATCGGCGTGGGCGGCTACCTCGAAAACCGCGTCATCTACCGCCGCAGCCCCGGCCTGTTTGGCGACCCGGCCGTGCCCGCCCGCTCCCTGCACCTGGGCGTGGACGTGTGGCTGCCCGCCGGCACGCCGGTGCTGGCTCCGCTGGCCGCCACCGTGCATAGCCTGGCCGACAACGACAACTTCGGCGACTACGGCCCCACGGTGATTCTGCAGCACGAATTAGAAGGCGTTACGTTCTACTCGCTCTACGGCCACCTCAGCCGTGCCGGCTTCGGCGACCTGCAGGCCGGGCTGCCGCTGGAAAAAGGCCAGGCCTTTGCCACCGTCGGGCCGTGGCCGGAGAATGGCGACTGGCCGCCGCACCTGCACTTTCAGCTCATGGCCGACCTGCAGGGCCGCCGCGGCGACTTCCCCGGCGTGGCCCTGCCCGGGGAGCGGGACTACTGGGCCGCCTTGTGCCCCGACCCGAACCTGGTGCTGCAGAGCCGCTGGCTTAGTTAGCCTGCTGACGATGACACCAGCTGTCATTGCGAGCGAAGCGACGCAATCTTTCCTCTAGTAGTACCACCGACGCAATACTTACAAACTAAAAACAGCCCCGCCCAAAACTGGTATCTGCAGTTTCGAGCGGGGCTGTTTTTGGGCAGTGCCAGTTGGGCCGTCGTGCCGCGAGGGGAAAGATTGCGTCGTCGTGCCTCCTCGCAATGACAGCTGGTGCTGCCGCTTAGTCGAACTTGATGGCTACCACCGGCTTGATGCGGGCAATCAGGTAGGTGGGCACCAGCACGGCCAGCTGGGAGGTGATGAACACGGCCAGGTTGATGAGCAGGATGACCTGCCAGTCCCAGTGAATCGGCACCCGGTCCATGTAGTAGTTCTCGGGGTCGAGGGGGATGGGGTGGAAGTAGTACTGGATGGCGCAGAAGCCCAGGGCCACCACGTTGCCCCAGAGCATGCCTTTCAGGGTCAGGTTCAGGCCGCGGAAAAAGAACATGCGGCGGATTTGGTTGTCCGTGGCGCCCAGGGCCTTGAGCACCCCGATCATGTTGGTGCGCTCCAGGATCATGATAAAAATCGTGGCGACCATGTTGAACGTGGCCACGAAGATGATCAGGATCAGGAAGATGATGACGTTGCGGTTGAGCAGCTGCAGCCAGTCGAACAGCTGGGCGTACTGATCAGTAATCTTGTCCAGCTTCAGGTCGTAGGGCAGGCTGCCGAGCACGTTGTCGTACACCGGGTCGAGCTGGCGGAAGTCGCGCAGCACCACCTCGTAGCCGCCCACCAAGGAGTCGGGCCAGGCGTTCAGCTCCCGAATCTGGCGGATGTCGCCCATCACGTACACCTCGTCGAACTCGTCGAGGCCCGTCTGGTAGATGCCGGCCACGTTGAAGCGGCGGATGCGCGGCGGGTTCTGGATGAAGTAGAACAGGGCCTCCTCACCGACTTTCAGGCGCAGCTTGTCGGCCATCTTGCGCGAAATCAGAATGTCGTTGGAGGCCGCCGAGTCGGGGAAGCTCAGGAACTTGCCCGCCACCAGGTTGGTGCGCATGGGCGAGCGGCCGTTGTGCTCGTCGATGCCCTTGAGCACCACGCCCATCACCTCGTCCTTGGTCTTGATGATGGCCGTTTTGCGGGCAAAGGGCTGCATGCTTAGCACCTGCGGGTAGTGGCGCATCTCCTGGCTGAGCTTGGGCCCGTTGATGGGCTCCACCTCCAGGGAGTTGTTGTTGTCGTACTTGCTGACCGTCAGGTGCGCCCCGAAGGAAAAAATCTTGGCCTGGATTTCGTTACGAAACCCTTCCAGAATGGCGAACGAGACAACCATAACGGCCAGACCCATCGCGATGCTGATGATGGCAATTTTGGTTACCGACGAAGTAAAGGACCCCGAATCGGAGCCTGCAATCTTCTGGGATATGTACCGCGAAACGTTCACTGGGCGTAAAGCTACGCGAAGCCGGCTAGTTTTGTGAATCTCCCACCCTCTCGGATGACAACTATGATTTCCCTTGCTCTGCCCGTGCTCGGCACGCTGCTGTTGCTGCAAGATGCGGGCTGTACGCGCCCGCAGCCGGCAACGTTGCCACCTGCTCCTACCGCGACCGTAACTTCTTCACCGGCCGCATCTTCCAGTTCCCCGGCCGCAGCGGCCCAGTTACAGGTCGGGGCCGCGCAGTTCGATAAGTACCTGCCGCTGCTCAAGGGCAAGCGCGTGGGCGTGGTAGTCAATCAGACTTCCACCGTGGGCCGCGCCCTGCTGCCCGATACGCTGCTGAGCCGGGGCGTCAACATCACCGCCATCTTCGGGCCCGAGCACGGCTTTCGGGGCGAGGCGGCCGACGGGGCTACCATCAAGGACGGCAAGGACGCGCGCACGGGCAAGCCGGTGCGCAGCCTCTACGGGGCCACCAAAAAGCCCACCGCCGAGATGCTGCGGGACGTGGACGTGCTCATTTTCGACATCCAGGACGTGGGCACGCGTTTCTACACCTACATCAGCACCATGCACTACGTGATGGAGGCCGCCGCCGAGCAGGGCAAGTCCGTCATCGTGCTCGACCGGCCCAACCCCAACGGCTGGTACGTCGACGGGCCGGTGCTGGAGCCGGCGCACAAGTCGTTCGTGGGCATGCACCCGATTCCGGTGGTCCACGGCCTGACGGTGGGCGAGCTGGCGAAGATGATCAACGGTGAAAAGTGGCTGGCGGGCGGCAAGCAGTGCCCGCTCACGGTGGTGCCCGTGGCGGGCTACACCCACAGTACCCGCTACAACCTGCCGGTGCGCCCCTCCCCCAACCTGCCCAACCCGCACGCCGTGTCGCTCTACCCCACCATGTGCCTGTTCGAGGGCACCGACGTGAGCGTGGGCCGCGGCACCGATACGCCCTTCGAGGTCATTGGCGCGCCCACCCAGCCCAGCACCCGGCCCTACTCCTTCACGCCCCGCCCCAACGCGGGTTCGACTTCGCCGCCCCAGAACGGCAAGCTCTGCTACGGCCAGGATTTGCGCCAGACCGGCAACGACGTGGGCTTCACGCTGAAGTACCTCATCGATTACTACCAGCAAAGCACGGCCAAGGACAAGTTTTTCGGCAAGTACTTCGAGGAGCTGACCGGCACGCCCACCGTGCGGCAAATGATTGTGGCCGGCAAGTCGGAACCGGAAATCCGGGCCGCCTGGGAGCCGAAGCTGGGCCAGTACAAGCTCATGCGCAAGAAGTATCTGCTGTACCCGGATTTCAAGTAGATAGAAGAGTCAGTGAGTGAGTTTCTTGACATCTTAGCTGACCGCCAGCTCAGCGCGGTGGTGTTCGTGCAGGACTACTTGCAGCTGCAATTCGACGGTGACTGCATGACGCTGTATGTGTGGCCAACTTTGCTGCTGCCGCAAGGCAACTGCGGCTTCGGCGAAGTTGCCTACCGGAACGAACTGTGTTCGTTCATAGCGCGAATAGTACAGAGCGTTGAATTGCTGGATCAGCAACACCTGCTGCTGCATTTTCAAGACACCAGCGCCGTCATTCGTATTCCGCTGGATACCGGCCGAGAGGCTGTGTATTTTACTGAGTACGACAAAACTTCCTGGCTTACTCTCTAGGCTGGCCCCACTCAATTGTAGCTTCTGGCTAGTTTTGCCTGCTCTACCTCGACTCTCATGCCCGAAACCGCCCCCCTCCGCATCGTCTTCATGGGTACGCCCGAGTTTGCCGTGCCTACCCTCGAAGCCCTGCTCACCTGGCCCGGCTGCCAGGTGGTGGCCGTGGTGACGGCGGCCGACAAGCCGGCGGGGCGCGGGCAGAAGCTGGCCGAATCGGCAGTGAAGCAGGCGGCGGTGCGGCACGGGCTGCCGGTGCTGCAGCCGACCAACCTGAAGGCCCCGGAGTTTCAGCAGGAGCTACGCGGCTACGGGGCCGATCTGCAGGTGATTGTGGCCTTCCGGATGCTGCCCGAGGCGGTGTGGAACATGCCGCGCCTGGGCTCCATCAACATTCACGCCTCCCTGCTGCCCCAGTACCGCGGCGCGGCGCCTATCAACTGGGCCATCATCCACGGCGACCGGGTCACCGGCGTCACCTCGTTTTTCCTGCAGCACGAAATCGACACGGGCAACCTGATCTTCCAGGACGAGGTGCCTATTGAGGACGCCGACGACTTCGGCGCGGTGTACCTGAAGCTGCAGCACGCCGGCGCTGCCCTGGCCCTGCGCACGGTGCAGGCCATTGCCGCCGGCATCGCCCCCAGCATTCCGCAGCCCGACCGCGGCGACCTGCGCCCCGCCCCCAAGCTGCAGAAGGAAACCGGCCGCCTCGACTTCCGGCAGCCCGCCGCCGCCCTGGCCAACCTGGTGCGCGGCCTCTCGCCCTGGCCCACGGCCTTCACCCAGCTGCCCGATGGCCGGGGCCTGAAGGTATTCCGCGCCCACGCCCTGCCCGGCGCCCCCACGGCCGAGGCACCCACCGGCAGCTGGCTCAGCGACGGCCGCACGTACCTGCGCGTACAAACCCCCGATGGCCAGCTCGACCTCGTCGACCTGCAGCTCGAAGGCAAAAAGCGCATGCCCGTAGCGGACTTCCTGCGCGGGTTTAATGTTTCATTGCTAAATGGTTGAATGGCTAAATGGTCGAATGGCTGATCGGTTTGACAAACAGTGAACTGTCAGCCATTTGACCATTTAGCAATTTGACAATTACTCTTCCATGACTGCCATCGTAGTAGCCCGGGCCGACAACGGCGTGATTGGGCGCGACAACCAATTGCCCTGGCACCTGCCGGCCGATTTGCGCCACTTCAAGCAGCTCACCAGCGGGCACCCCGTGGTGATGGGCCGCCGCACCTTCGAGAGCATCGGCCGGCCGCTGCCCAACCGCCGCAACATCGTGGTAACGCGGCAGGTCGACTGGCGGGCCGAGGGAGTGGAAACCGCCCACTCGGTGCTGGCGGCGCTGGAAGCCGCCCGCGCATCGGACGCGGAGGTGTTCGTCATCGGCGGGGCCGAAATCTACCGCGAAGCCCTGCCGGCCGTGGATACGGTGTACCTCACCGAAGTGCACCACGCCCCCGCCGGCGACGCCGTGCTGCCCGACTTCCCAGCCGAAACCTGGCGCGAGGAAAGCCGGGAGCGGCACGAGCCCGACGAGAAACACGCCTACGCCTTTAGCTTCGTGACGCTAAGGCGGCGGTAAGCGGCCACTCGCGTTTGGCCCCAACAAAAAAGCCTGGTCCGTCTGAACCAGGCTTTTTTGTTGAGCATAAGCAGCGTTAGCGCAGCAGCACCAGCTTGCCCCAGCCTTTCTTGAAGGCCTGGTCGGCGGCGGTGCGGCGGTGCTCGTACTGGCCGTCGGGGTCATCGAGCACCACGCGGTAGAGGTAGGTGCCGTTGGCCAGCCGGTCACCGTATTCGTCGGTGCCGTCCCAGGCGTAGCTGCTCACGTTGTTGCCGATGCGCAGCGGGCCCAGCTCGCTCTGCATGATTTCGCGCACCACCTTGCCCGTCACCGTCAGGATCTGAATCTTCATGTTGCGCGGCGGGGTCGAGCCGGTGAGCGTGAACACGAAGCGGGCCTTGCTGGTGATGGGGTTCGGGTACGGGAAGACGTTGGTGATACTGGTCTTGTTCACCACCTCAAACGTGACGCCGTAACGCTGCGCCGCCACCTGGTTGTCGCCCATGTCTTTGGCCTGCACTTCCAGCTTGTAGACCCCGTCCGGGAGCGTGCCGGGGGTGTAGTACACGCGGGTGCGGCCGGCCGAGGAGTCGTTCACGAAGCGAATCAGCGCGCTGTTCGTCATCGGCACTACTTCTGGGGCAGCGTTGGGCCGGGTGAGCAGTAGCTGCACTTTAGTCGGATCGATGAGCGGACGGCGCTTGTCCTCGTAGCGCACGTCCACGAGCACCTCCGGATTGGGCGACACGATGTCGCCGTTGAGGATGTGGGTGCCGTCGAAGGCCACGTCAAGCACTGGCGGCACGCTGATGTCGGGCGCGGTAAAGCTTAGGTTCAGCTCGTTGTTGTAGTACACCTGCTCGGGCAGCTCCTGCGAGTTGGCAATCAGGCGCAGGGTGGCCGGTCCGCGCACCCCCGCCACGTTCAGGCGGAAGTTGTAGACGGCCGTCGAGTCGGCCCTGGGGCGCAGGGAGAAGCCCGCCGCCCGCGTGGCCCGGATGGAAACCGTATCGACGCGCCCGCCGTTGCGCGTTTCGGTGATAATGGCCTTGGCGCGCGTCCGGGCCAAAAAGTCAACATCCGATACGTTTTCGAAGTACACCGGAATGGTCAGGATGCCCGTATTGGCGGCTGCGCTCAGCGTGGCAGCGTCGTAGGCCCCGGCCGGGATGCCGGGGTGGTCACGGCGCACCACACCCTCCGGCACGCCCCGGTAGGTCACCAGCCACTGCTTCAGCTGCGGGGCCGTGAGGTTCACCGTGTCGCGCAGTTCGGCTTCCAACTGCAGGTAGGGATACTGCTGGGCGCTGACGGCCGTCAGCGCCTGAGCCGGGTTAGTTACGTTCGGCAGGAGCACCTGGCGCTGGTTGTTCGCGTCGTAGCCGATCAGGCGCAGGGTGTAGGCGTCGCTGGCTTCCGGCCGCTTGATGGTGTGGTACAGGGTCTGCCACTCCTGGGCCGGGCCGATACGGGTGCTGACCACCGTGCCGGCGCCTTCGCGGCTGCGCAGGGTGTAGTTCAGCGCCACCACCTGGCTGTCGCGCGGCGTGGGGCTGGCGGGCGAGAAGGTGGCCTCCTGGGCTTGGGCCGGGAAGCCCTTGCGCAACACCATCACCAGCGGGTCGCCGTCCTGGGCCGAATTGATGAGCTGGGAGCCCATGGCCGCCAGTTGGGCTTTCAGGTCGGCGCGGAAGGAGCTGAAGTGCACCCGGTTCATCGATACGAGCGCCACGTACGCCCCGTTGGGAACGTTTTGCAGCAATGCCAGCAACTGCCCCTGCCGCCGGCTGGTGTTGATATTGTCCAAGCCGAGGCTGTCGCGACGATTGGCAGTGGTGGCAAAGTGAAAATACGTATCTCGGCCCACGTCGCCGCAGCGCGAGTAATTGCCGCCGGGAATCGTGTTCAGCTGCCGCAGGCGTTTGCCCTCAAACACGGCGACCATGATATTGGCCGGGGAAATCGTATTAGCGTTGGTCGGGTTGAGCCCGGGCCGGCCGCAGTTGTCGCCCTGAATGAGCCTGCCGTCCACAGTCATGCCGTACGCCGTCAGAAAAGTATTCTGCGACAAGTCATCCGTGGGGGCGCCGACCGTTTGTAGCCGCAACGACCGGGTAATTTCGTTGAACTCCCAGCGTCCACCCGGCACCGTCTGGGATACTTTGGTTTTGGCAGCGCTGGCCATCTGGCCGTAGTGGCTCTGCGACCAGCCCTTGGGACTACCATTGATGAAGCGGAAGGAACTGTTCACCCAGGTGGTATCGAGCCCTGCCGGCGCTCCTGCCGGCGAAAAGCGCACGCGCCAGTAGTACACCACCGAGTCGCGGCCGGCCACGGGGGCAGGCAGACCCGGCGTCCAGGTGACCAGGTCACGGGCCTGCACGGTGTAGGTGCGCGCGAAGCGCGAGCTGAACGCGGGGATGGTATCCAGTTGGAACTGGTAGTTGAGCGGCTGAGACAACGGGCTGTTGCTCTGCCCCACCAATCGGACGTTGGCGCGGCTAGCAATGGCGTACTCGTTGGGCGCCAGAATCGTGATGCCCCCGTTGAGGAAATTATAGTTGAGCGTCGCTACGTTGTTGGTTTCGTCCCGCTCGTCGATAACGTTCGGGTTGTCGAGCGTCACCGTGAAGGTGTTGTTGCCGAACGCCGCACCGCTCACCGGATTGGTCATGGCCACGACGATGGTGGTGTCGCGGCGGTAATACGGGATGGTCACCACCGTTTGGGGCAACGCGGTGGTCGAGCCGGCGGCCGTGGCCGTGCGCCCGATGGTGATGCGCAGGGGAGTGCGCACGATCTTGCCGTAATTACTCAGCTGCAGACGCAGATTGAAGCGCTGCGACGACGCCAGGATGGGGCCCGGGCTCACGGCTTCGATGCTAACCTGCGCCGTGGCCGGCGTAAACTGGTAGTCCGGCTTGTCGGGCGAGAACATGGCCAGGGCCGGGTCGCCCTGCCAAGTGATGTTCATGAGCATGGACACGCGGTAAGCCGTCAGGCCTTGCGCCCACTGCGCCTGCAGGCGCTGGAGCACTTCGCCCTGCACGGCGGCAATGGGCTTGCCGTACCAAGTCGCATCGTTGAACATCAACTCGTACACGCGCCGCAGGTAGTTGTCCTGGTCGCTTTCAAGGCCAAAGTCCGAATCGGCCATCCAACCCACGGCACCCTTGTCGGGCAGCAGCAACCAGTTTTCCCCGATGGAGCCAAAACCGCCGTACGTGTTGCCAATGGCGCAGCCGCCGGCCATGAATACGGGGTACTTATTGATGTTGCGGTAGTTGCTACTCGACAATTCGATAGGCAACGGATTGAGTTCGAGCACGGAATTTGAGCCGTGGCCGAAGTACGTAATCAAGGCCAGCCCGGCATTGACCTGCGGGCTGATATCTACCGTTGACGTCCCGTCGACTGTGTTGTTAACGGTATCAACGTGGCCCCCGAAGAAAGGCTTTTCGGCCAAGCGTTGGTATTCGCGCAAGTAGCCCCGAAACCATTGGTGTTCCATGGCATTCTGGCCACCTTCCATGTGCAATACATTCTTACGCCAAGGGGCCAGGGTGGGCACTTCGTGGGCCTGCAGTTTTTTCAGGTAGTTGACCACCTGCTCGGGCGTTTGGGCCGGCACCCGGCCGGTAACCATGCGCGGCACGTAGCTGCCGCTGGGCCAGTCGGCGGTAAAGAAGACGTCGGAACCGCTACGGGTAGTGGCCGGTACCAAATCGGGTACTGACGCGCGCTCCGTTGCCGAAGCCTGCCGGTAGAAGCCGTACTGGCCTTTGTCTTCCGAGAGCATCACCCCTTTACCAAGCAGCAGCAGGTAGCGGTCGGCGCGGGGAGCCGTGCGCATGTACTGGGCGAAGTGCCGCACCGCCAGCGGCGACCGTTCGCCGTAGTGAAACTGGTCGTATAGCAGGTCGGAGGTTACGACCAGCGTGTCGTAGGCCAGCCGACCGGGGGCCGCTGTTGCCCGATAGGTGGCGTAATCACGCACCGGATTGGCCACTGCGCCCGCCGGCCGCATCAATGCTTTGCTGGTGACAATCAGAAAGTTGTAACTAGCTGGATTCAAAGCTCGGAAGTACACGCGCTGCGCCCGGCCGGGAACCAGGGCCCGTGCGCCGTCGGCCAGCAAGAGGCGGCGCGTGCTTCCTGCGGCACTAGCAAAGCCGTAGGCCCGCTGCTGCCCGCTCAGGGCCACGCCGGCCGTGCGGCGGACGTTGGCTGGGTCGGTCACGTCGTAGCCGCCGACGGTGGCCGGAATACTATCGAGGACGTAATAGGCCGGGCCCGCCTGCGTGGAGTCGTTCCAGAATTGCAGTGCCCGCTGGCCGCTACGCCACCGGGTAGCCTGCGAGCTAACCACGCGGATGTAGCCAATGCGGAACCGGTCCGTTACCGGATTGGTGGGGGATGGCACGGCAGCCCGGATGCCCACGCGTCCGTTGGCCCCAATGTCGCCTGGCTGCAAACGGACAACGACCTTACGGCTGGAAAACTGCGGGTAGTTAACCGTGGTCAACTGCCGCGGCGCTCCCGTACCGCCCGGCAGCACCGACAAGGTGGTCGAATGCGTAACGGCCAAGCGCGAGGAACCAATCAGTAGGATTTCCAGCCAGGTCTGCGCCCCGCTGCCACCGGAGCGGTTGAACAGCGAGTCCATCACGAAGGTAAAGCTGTCTTCAATGCCGTGCGTGGCAAACCCTTCGCCTTTGTCGGCCCACGGGAAGTATACCCCTTGCTCAGCGCCTTGGCCGTAAAAATAGCCCCGGCCCCCAAAGCTGTTTACCGGCTGGGCACTCCAGGGTACCGTGAAGCTGTAATTCTGCAATTCGGGGTTGACCATCAGCCGCAACCGCGGTTGCAGCCACTGCGGATGCACGGTGCCGGTGGCGGCGGTAGCGGTTTCGGTCATCCGCTTGCCGTTGGTCGTGGCCGACACGGTGAGAAAGTAAGCCGCCGTATCGGTGAAAAGACTGTAGAGCTTGTGCGGCTGGTCGCCGGCGGCCTTATACATTTCCTGGTCCAGCTGCCCATCGTTGCGCTGTCCGAAGAATTCAAAGTACGTGGACTGGTCCAGTTGTACCTGGTTACCTCCGCCGTAGAGGGCCACCTGCTGCCCACGCCGCCACAATTGCAGGCGCTGTGGGTTGGTGCTGGCACTCAGGCCCGCCTGCGTCAGGTAAGCCTGATCGAGACGGTAGATGCCGTCCCTGGTGATTTTGATTTTGTAGTATGTCTGCGTGGGCACAATCCACTCGTTGCCGTACGGCCCCGATTGGGCCCGTACGGCCGAAGTGCCAGCCAGCAGTGCCAGCAGCAGCCCCAGAAGTCGACCTAATAGCCGGGTATATCGTTGTGTCATAGTAAATCTGCTTAGTACCAAGTCAGTACGCATCAATTCCGTTTCGCGTTAATACACGCTTTATTTAAAGCCGTAGCCCAGAGACACCATGATGGAGTTGGCCTGCGAGCTGGCGCCCAGCCGCTCGATGGCCAGGCGCGAAAGGGCCAGGTCGAGGCGCAGGCCGCTCAGGGCCACGCCCACGCCCAGCGTCGGCTGCACCTTCCACTCGTCCTTGCCGTCGAAGGCCTGGATTTTTTGCACGTTGGTGGCCCCGCCGCGCAAAAACAACAGGTTCTTGTAGCCGATTTCGGCGCCCACGTGCGGGGCAATGCTCACGAAGTTGCTCGACACCGGGGTGTTGCGCTTGCCGTCGGTGGTCATTTCCAGGTCGAGGGCGGCTACGGCGGTCAGGTCGGCGGGCAGCTTAAACGAGCGGCTCACCCCGAGCACGAAGCGCGGCAGGGTAATTTCGGTACTGTTCTTCGGGATAAAGTCCAGCGTGTCCTGGGTGGGCTTGAACTTATCGGTGTTCACCGACCACGCGTTGAACGTGGTGGTGATGTCGCGCGCCATCAGGGCCAGGCGCCAGTTGCCGCGCTGGTACTGCGCCCCCGCGTCGATGCCGAAGCCCCAGGCGTTGGCGTAGTCGCCCACGTTGCGGTACACGATTTTGGCGTTGGCGCCCACGTTCAGGCCTTCCACCGCTTCCAGCTTGCGGGCGTAGGAAAGTAGCAGGCCGTAATCGGCCACCGAGAAGTAGGTAATCCGGTCGTAGCTGATCTGGTTGTACTCGTTGACCAGCGCCCGGGTGTCGGGAATGTCGTCGACGCCGACGCGGATGAGGCTGGCCCCGATGGCGCTGCGCTCATCCAGCGGCATGGAAAAGGCCGCGTAGTCGTTCTTGACGATGCCCGAAAACAGCTCGGAGTGCATCAGCACCGCGTCGTACTTGGTTTTCTGCCCGATCAGGCCGGCCGGGTTCCAGTAGCCGGCGGTGGCATCCTGGGCCAGGCTCACCTGCGTGCCGCCCATGGCCAGGGCGCGCCCCCCCACCCCGATGGAGAGGAAGTCGTTGCTGTACTTCGGGGTGTTGTCCTTCGCGGGCGTGGTGGTCTGGGCCAGCGCGGCGCCGGTTCCGACCAGGGAAACCGTCGAGAAGGCGAGGATACTGCGGCGGAAAAAGTGTGGCATAGAGTAATGGAGTAGAAACCGGGCGTTGTAAGCAGGCTTCACAACGCAAGTTACTTATTAATAGTGCGGCGAGCGGCGGCGAATTCTCCCGCGAACATAATGCCAGACCGCAAAACGGTCCGCGGGGTTGCGAGGCGTCCCAAATCTTCTCGTCGCGCTCCTGCCGCTGGCCCAGAGGCATCACATGATTGGGTGAGGCCACTTCGACCGGCGCACAGCCAATCATTGATTATCAACCATTTGTTTTCGCGGACTTTCTTCCAATATCCCGCAACCAAAATTATTCTAACCAAGTACCTTGCTTTACAAAGTACCTGCTTTTATATTTGTACCATTCTTCACCGACTACCGCCCGCAAGCCCATGAAAGTCGAAAACACCCAAGTGCAGATGCGGAAAGGCATCCTGGAGTTCTGCATTCTGGAAATCATTGCGCGGGGCGAGGTGTATGCCTCCGACATGCTGGAGGAGCTGACCCAGGCCCGCATGATCGTGGTCGAGGGGACGCTGTACCCCCTGCTCACCCGCCTCAAGAATGCCGGATTACTCGATTACACCTGGAAGGAATCGAGCAGCGGCCCGCCCCGCAAGTACTACACCCTCACCGCCGTGGGGCAGGATTTCCTGCACGAGCTGCGCCTGACCTGGGAGGAAATCGAAGATTCCCTGCAGATCATCCGCAACAAACCCCAGGGCCTGGCGCCGGCCCCGCCGGCCGCCTACCCGCCGCCCACGCCCGCCCCGTCGTCCGACGAAGACGCGCTTATCTAGCCACCGCTTTAGTTGCAGCACTGCGATGAAAAAGAATATCAGCATCAACCTGCAGGGCCTCATCTTCCACATCGAGGAAGACGGCTATGAAGTCCTCCAACGTTACTTGCAGGACGTAAAGGCGCACTTCAACACCTTCCGCGGGCACGAGGAAATCGTGGCCGACATCGAGGGGCGCATTGCCGAAATCTTCGCCGCCCGCACCTCCGCCCTCAAGCAGGTCATCACCTACGAGGACGTGGAGGCCATGATGAGCAAGATGGGCCGGGTGCAGGACTTCCAGAACGACGGCACCCTCGACGAGGATGACGACGCGGCCGACCTCGGCAGCTACGGCCAGCCCCTAGGCAGCCAGCAGGCCTACGCCGGCAGCACCGGCACCGCCCGCCCCGCCACCGAAACGGTGCCGCCCCTCGTGGAGGAGCCCCGCCGCCTCTACCGCGACATGAGCAACCGCCGGGTGGCCGGCGTGGCCGCCGGCCTCGCCCGCTACTTCAACGTGAACCCGCTCTGGATTCGCCTGGCCTTCGTGCTCACGCTGCTCTCGCCCATCGTCGGCGACTTCGTGGGCGCCCTGCCGGCCGTCAGCTTCCTGACCTACGTGATACTCTGGATTTCCTTGCCCAAGCGCTACGACAACGACAGCCCGATGCCGGACGACGACGTGACGCGCAAGCTCTACCGCGACACCGACAACGGTTCGGTGGGCGGCGTGGCCAGCGGCCTGGCCCATTACCTGGGCATCGAGGTGGCCATCGTGCGCATCGTGTTCGTGCTGCTGGTGCTCTTCGGCGGCAGCGGCCTGCTGCTCTACCTCATCCTCTGGATGGTGGTGCCCCCGGCCCTCACGCTCAGCCAGAAAGCGCAGATGCGCGGCGAGGCCGTGACCTTGTCGGGCCTGGAAAACAGCCTGCGCAACCCCTCACAGCCCGCTAACCGCCCCGTGGGCGCCTTTCTGGAGGAAGTAGCCCGCGCCGTGCGCCCTATTGCCAAAGCCGTGGGCACCGTAGCGCGCATCTTCGTGGGCCTGATGTTCCTGCTGACGGGCTTCGCGCTGCTGATGGGCCTGCTGGTGCTGGTCGGCGTAGCTTTGGGTTTGCTGCCTGAGTCGCAAAACATTCACCTGGGCGACGCGCCGGCCTACACCGTGCTGGCCGGGGTCCCGAGCTGGTTCGTGGTGAGCGGCTTCCTCGCCGCCGGCGTGCCGGTATTGCTGCTGCTCTTCTCGGGCGTGGGCCTCATCGTGCGGCGCTGGCTGCTGGGCCGCACCCTTACGCTGGTGCTGCTGGGCCTCTGGATGCTGGGCATCGTGGGCTCCATCATGGGCGGGGTGCGCTACTCGCAGGAATTCCAGGAGGAAGGCTACTTCACCGCCACCCGCAACCTGGGCGCCGTAGCCGGCCCCACCGTCACCCTCGACGTACGCACCTTCGACTACGACGGCTGGGACATGCGCCCCGACCTGAACCTGGCCGCCGCCGATAGCGGCAACGCCATCACGCTGGTGGAAGACTACTCGGCCCACGGCCGCACCGAAGCCGCCGGCGCCGCCCTGGCCCGCACCAGCATGAGCTACCGCGCCGTGGTGCGCGACTCCACCGTGCTCCTCGATGACCGCTTCACCTTCAAGCCCGGCGCCGTGTTCCGCGGCCAGGGCCTCGATCTGACGCTGCGCCTGCCCCGCAACAAGCGCATCCGCCTCTCCCGCGACATTGAACGCCTGCTCGATGACGACGACTTCGTGAACGACCAACGCCCCAACGACCCGGAAAAGCACACCTACGAGCTGGTGGGCCGCCAGCTGCGCTGCCTCGACTGCACCGCCGCCGACCTACCCGAAAGTGACGACGAAGACTACAGCGACGACGACGTGCAGATCGGCGACATGAAAGTCCACGTCGACACGGATAACGACGACGAAGTGCGCGTATCGGTGGACTACGACGGCGACGTGAACTTCTCGACTGAGCCCGCCGACTATGGCTCCGGCACCCGTGAGTTCCGCTACGTTGACTTCGATGACGTGGCCGTGTCCGGCGCCTACCGCGTGCTCATCCGCCAGGCCGAGGGCTACAGCGTGAAGGCCTACGGCGAGGAACGCGCCCTGCGCGAGCTGGACGCCGAAAGCCCCGGCGACGAGCTGCACCTGCGCCCCAACCGCCGCGGCTTCTTCAACTTCGGCACCCGCGACGACGCCCGCAACCGCGTGCTCATCGTAGTGGAAACGCCCGACCTGAAGCAGCTCAACCTGAGCGGCGCCGTGCAGGCCAAAGTCACCGGCTTCAACGACCTGGACGACCTGAACGTGGACCAGTCGGGCGCCAGCCACCTCTCCTTTGAGGGCAGCTGCCGCAGCCTGGCCGTGGACATGAGCGGAGCCTGCCGCACCAACCTCAAGGGCCGCGCCGACCGCCTCGAAATCGACGGCTCGGGCGTGTGCCAGGTACAGGCCGCCGGCTTTGCCGTGCAGAGCGCCGACGTGGAGCTCAGCGGCGCCAGCAAGGCCCGCCTGAACGTAGAGAACCAGCTGCGCACCGACATTTCGGGCGCCAGCCAGGTCGACTACAGCGGCAACCCCAGCAACGTGCGCAACCAGAAATCGGGCGCTTCCCGCGTGCGGCGCGTGGAATAGGCTTTTGCGATAAAAAGCTGCCATTCCACATCTTACCAAGCGAACTTATCCCTATATTGGGATGAATCCTTACTTGGTTGCCTGCGTAAGCACCTCCAAGTACGGCTTGTTCGCATCTACCTCTGACTGCTACGAGATTAGGGGCCCTTGGTGAGTGAATGGTTGCCCCCGAGGGAACCCGCGCTTTTCCGAGCTGCAACAGGAAGGCAACGGTTTCCTCGAACTCGCAGTGACGGGCGTAGTTCGACCCCGCCTAACGACAAAGCCGGTCTGCTCCCTGAGCAGGCCGGCTTTGTCTGTTTTACCGATGGGCCTATGGGCGGCTGATTCGCGCCCCCGCTGCCGCTACGCGCCCGGTTGGGGCGCGGGCACTTCGGTTTTCACTTCCAGCCCCTTGCGCTGGCCCAGGGCTAGCAGGAACGGGTACGCTTCGGGGTACTCGTTGCGCACCTGCCCGTCGAGGATGGCTTCGAGCACGGCGTCCTTCAGCTCGCCCACCGCCTTGGAGGGCGCGAGGCCGAAAGTCTGCATGATGACTTCGCCGGTAATGACGGGCTTGAAGTTGCGCAGGTGGTCCTTTTCCTCCACTTCCTTCAGCTTCTGCTCCACTACGTCGAAGTTGCGCAGGTAGCGCGCCACCCGCTGGTGGTCTTTGCTGGTAATGTCGGCCCGGCACAGCTTCATCAGCAGGTCGATTTCCTCACCGGCCTCGAACAGCAGCCGGCGCACGGCCGAGTCGGTCACGGTTTCCTTCACCAGCGCGATGGGGCGCAGGTGCAGCCGCACCAGCTTCTGCACCATGCGCATTTCCTCGCCCAGGGGCAGCTTCAGGTCGGCGAAGATGTTGGGCGTCCAGCGCGCCCCCTTGTCCTCGTGGCCGTGAAAGGTCCAGCCCACTTTCGGGTCGAAGCGCTTGGTGGCGGGCTTGGCAATGTCGTGCAGAATGGCGGCCCAGCGCAGCCAGAGGTCGGCGCCGGCCTCCACCACGTTGTCGAGCACCTGCAGGGTGTGGTAGAAGTTGTCCTTGTGGGCGTGCTGCCCGCGCTTCTCCACGCCCTGTAGCAGGGCCATCTTGGGGAAGATGAGCGGCAGCAGTCCCGAAGTAAACAGCAGCTTGAAGCCATAGCTGGGCTTCGGCGCCATGATAATCTTGTTCAACTCCGTCGTAATACGCTCCTGCGACACGATGCGAATCCGCTCCTTGTTGCGGCTGATGGCGTCGAAAGTATCCGGATCAATATCGAAGTTCAGCTGGGTGGCGAAACGGATGGCCCGCATCATGCGCAGCGGGTCGTCCGAAAAGGTGATGTCCGGGTCGAGCGGGGTGCGGATAATGCGGTCCTGCAAGTCCTGAATGCCGTTGAATCGGTCCACCAGCGTACCAAAGTCCTCGGCATTGAGGCTCAGGCCCAGGGCATTGATAGTAAAGTCGCGGCGGGCTAGGTCTTCTTCCAGCGTACCGGCTTCCACCTCGGGCTTGCGGCTTTCGGCGCGGTAGCTTTCCTTGCGCGCCCCCACAAACTCCAGCTCGATGTCGGGCGTGGGCAGCATGGCCGTGCCGAAGTTCTTGAACACCGTCACGCGCGGGCGGTTGGGCAGCCGCCGGCCCACGGCCTGCGCCAGCTGAATTCCGTCGCCCACGCACACCACGTCCACATCCTTGCTGGGCCGCTGCAGCGCCAAATCCCGCACGTAGCCGCCGATGACGTAAGCCGGGTAGCCCAGCTCCTGGGCCGCGTCGGCAATGGTACGAAACAGGGGCAGGTCGGGCAGCTGGGGCAGCGGGTTCATGCGAAAACGGGATGATTCGGGCCGCAAAGGTACGATATGGCCGCAGGCCAAGCTCCCCTCCTTTTTAAAGGAGGGGATGCTGCCGCTTTAGCGGCGGCTGGGGTGGTTCGGCCGTTGCTGATGTTGTTTAGCCCGAAAAAAGACGCAAAGAGGTCCTAACGCCAGTCGTTCAACGTCAGCAACGACCAAACCACCCCAGCCAAGCCTGCGGCTTGGCGTCCCCTCCTTCATAAAGGAGGGGAGTCGACCCAACTAATCCCGCAGCACTTCCAGCCCGCCATCGGGCAGCACCCGCACCACCCGCGAGGGCGCGTGGCGGGTTTCATCGTCCTGCCGCCAGCTTACCACGTAGTCGACGCCGCGCACGATTTCCGGCGTGACCTCCTTGTAAATGGCCGGCGCCGGCTCCCCGCTGATGTTGGCCGAGGTCGACACCAGGCCGTGGCCCAGGCGGCGCAGCACTTTGAAGGTAAACTCGTCGCCTCGCACCACGCGCAGGCCGATGGTACCGTCGGCGGCCAGCAGGTTGGGGGCCAGCAGGCGGCTGCCTTGCACCACGTAGGTGGTAGGTTTTTCCTGAGTGGCCAGCAGTTCCGCAAGGTTGTCGGGCACCTGCTCGGCGTAGCGGGCAAACATGGCTTCGTCGGCCACCAGCACGATGCAGGCCTTTTCGGCCGCCCGCTGCTTGAGCTTGTAAATCTTCTCCACGGCCCGCGGCACCTCGGCATCGCAGCCCAGGCCCCACACGGTATCGGTGGGATACAGAATGACTTGCTGCAGCAGCAGTGCGTCTACGGCGGCGTCGACTTCCTGCAGGAAAAACTTCTGGCTCATGATTTACTCCTTAATGGATTGGCACAGCTCCACCAATACGCCGTGGGCCGATTTGGGGTGTACGAAGCACACGAGTTTATTGTCGGCCCCGCGCTTGGGTTCCTCGTTCAGCAGCACGAAGCCCTCGGCCCGCAGCCGCTGCATCTCGGCCCGGATGTCGTCGACTTCGAAGGCCACGTGGTGAATTCCCTCCCCTTTCTTGGCCACGAACTTGGTGATGGCGCTGTCGGGGGTGGTGCCGCCCAGCAGCTCGATCTTCGAGCCGCCGACCTGGAAGAAAACCGTATCCACGCCCTCACTTTCCACGGTTTCACGCTTGTAAGGCGGCATGCCCAACAGCGTAGTGTAGAGCGAGGTAGCGGCTTCCAGGTCCTGTACGGCCAGGCCGAGGTGTTCGAGGTTGGTGAACATATAATAAGGAGTGCAACGACGTCCGGCGCGCGGGCGCCCACGTTATTTGGATTGTGTCTACTTTTGTGCGAACAAAAGTAAACCTCCGGCCTCTTTTCGCTGTTCTACCCGCGAATCATTCTCCGCTGGATTCCTCGTGGTATCCGCGGCCCAGTGGTTACCTTTGCCCGCGACAACACTAAGCCCCATGCTCAAGCTGCCCATTTACCTCGACAACAATGCCACCACGCCGATGGACCCGCGCGTGCTGGAGGCGATGTTGCCTTATTTCACCGAGCAATTCGGTAACGCCGCCTCGCGCAACCACCCGTTTGGCTGGCAGGCCGAAGAAGCCGTGGATTACGCCCGCGAGCAAATTGCGCAGCTGATCAACTGCGACCCGAAGGAAATTATCTTCACCTCGGGCGCTACCGAGTCGGATAACCTCGCCATCAAGGGCGTGTATGAGATGTACGCCCAGAAGGGCAACCATATCATCACCGCCACCACCGAGCACAAAGCCGTGCTCGATACCTGCAAGCACCTCGAAAAGCAGGGCGCCCGCGTGACCTACCTGCAGGTCAACGAGGAAGGCCTCATCAACCTGGAAGAGCTGGAAGCCGCCATGACGCCGCAGACCATCTTGGTCGCCATCATGTACGGCAACAACGAAATCGGCGTGCTGCAGGACATTCGCGCTATTTCGGCCATTGCCAAGAAGCACGGCGCCCTCTTCTTCTCCGATGCCACTCAGGCCGTGGGTAAGGTGCCCGTCGACGTCATTGCCGACGGCATCGACCTGATGGCCTTCACCGGCCACAAGATGTACGGCCCGAAAGGTATCGGCGCGCTGTACGTGCGCCGCAAGAACCCGCGGGTGAAAGTAACCGCCCAGATGGACGGCGGCGGCCACGAGCGCGGCATGCGCTCCGGCACCCTGAACGTGCCCGGCATCGTGGGCCTGGGCAAAGCCTGCGAACTGGCCCGCCTGGAAATGGAGTCCGACACGGCCCGTATTTCGGTGATGCGCGACCGGCTGGAAAAGGAGCTGCTGACCCTGGAAGAAAGCTACGTGAACGGCTCCCGGGAGCACCGTCTGCCGCACGTAACCAACATTTCCTTTAAGTACGTGGAGGGCGAAGGCCTGATGATGGGCGTGAAGGACCTGGCGGTGTCGTCGGGCTCGGCCTGTACCTCGGCTTCGCTGGAGCCTTCGTACGTGCTCAAGGCCCTGGGTTTGAGCGACGACCTGGCGCACTCTTCGCTGCGCTTCGGCCTCTCCCGCTTCACCACCGACGAGCAGATCGACTACGCCATCAATCACGTAAAAGAAGCCGTGACCAAGCTCCGCGAAATGTCCCCGCTGTGGGAGATGTTCAAGGAAGGCATCGACCTGAACTCCATCGAGTGGGCCGAACACTAAGATTTAGGGTTGTCAGCTGCGAGTTGTCAGTTGTCAGATACTGACTTCAAACTGCAGCTCATTCAGACTGATAACTCGTAACTGACAACTGACAACTCATCAAAAGCCATGGCTTACTCCGATAAAGTAATCGACCACTACAGCAACCCGCGCAACGTGGGTACGCTGGACAAGAGCAAGAAAAACGTAGGTACCGGCTTGGTCGGCGCCCCCGAGTGCGGCGACGTAATGCGCCTGCAGATCGAGGTGGACGAAGCCACCAACGTCATCACCGACGCTAAGTTCAAGACCTTCGGCTGCGGCTCGGCCATTGCCTCCTCGTCGCTGGCGACGGAGTGGCTGAAGGGCAAGTCGGTCGATGAGGCCCTGAACATCGACAACATGGAGATTGTGGAAGAGCTGGCCCTGCCGCCGGTGAAAATCCACTGCTCGGTGCTGGCCGAAGACGCCATCAAGGCCGCCATAAACGATTACCGCGTGAAAAACGGCCTGCCCGAGCTGGAAGCCGCCAAGTCGCACCACTAAATCATTGGCGAATGAGCGAGTGAGTGAATGAGTGATTTTCGTTCTGACAATCACTCATTCACTCATTCACTCATTCACTCATTGCCCCCGATGGACGTTTCCCCCGATGTGCACGTAGAGAGTGCGCGTATGCAGCGGCAGATTGCGGAAGCCCTGGGCTTGCCGGCCGATCAGCTGGTGTTTGATTTCCGCCAGATTGACGGGCAGACGCGGCTGGATCTGATTACCGTCAACCCGCGCCACCAGCAGAGCTTTCTGTTTCGCTACGAGTTGGGCCACGACAAGCTGGACGCGCTACGCAAGATGCTCGGCTACGTGCAGACCTCGCGCGACGCGGAAGCCTCCTACACCATTCAGTGGCGGGCCCGTGGCGAGAAGGAGCTGCAAACCTCCTACTTCCGCGCCCACAACGCCTACGAAGCCCTCGACAAACTTTACTACGGCCGCGACCTGAACACCATCACCGTGTTCAGCGTGGTGCTGAATCCTTCTTCGTAGTTGTATGTTATCAGTCCGGACGCGCCGCTTCGGTGCTGACGCCTCCGCCTGACAACTCGCAACCGACAACTGACAACCCAGATGATTACCGTTTCTGACAAGGCCAAAGAGAAAGTAGCTGTGCTGCGCGCCGACGCGGGCCTGACCGACGCTTTCCGCCTGCGCGCCTCGGTGGCCGGCGGCGGCTGCTCGGGCCTGAGCTACAAGCTCGACTTCGACGACGAGGTGAAACCCATGGACCAGGAGTTCGAGGACAAGGGCGTGCGCGTGGTGGTCGACATGAAGAGCTTCCTGTACCTGGCCGGCACCGAGCTGGATTTCTCGGACGGGCTGAACGGCAAGGGCTTCTTCTTCAACAACCCCAACGCCTCGCGCACTTGCGGCTGCGGCGAGAGTTTCTCGGTGTAGCCCCGCTCCTACCGCGCTTCGATACCGAACCCCTTCTGCCCTGCGGCGGGAGGGGTTTTTCGTTTGCACGGGGTGGTTTGCGTGACAATGACAGGTTCGGGCCAAAATGCTCGGTTAGGCCCTGCAACGGCCGGATCGGCTGACAACGCCGCGCGCACGGCCCACAATGCGGCGGGCATGGCTGACAACGACTGGCGCATGCCTTACAATGCGGTGGCTAAGACTCACAACGCCCGCCGCATGGCTCGCAACGCGCCGGGTAGGGCTGACAACGGCCAGGGTACAGGTGACAACGCCCCGCCCACGGCCCCCAACGCGGGGCGCAGGGTTGACAACGGCTGGATTGGGCCGCGTCACGCGGGCTGACCACGCGTTTTGGCTACCTTCACGGCCTTTCTCACCCCCTTATGCTATCCGGAGTATGAAAAACGACCTGATTGAGGCCCGCCTGCGCCGCGACGAAGCCTTGAGCACCTTCCTCAGCGCCGAAAAAAGTGCCTACGCCGACATCGAAGCCGACGTGGCCCCGCTGCGCCAGCAGCTCGCCGGCGCGCTGACGCAGGCCCAGGCCACGGCCCAGGACGTGCTGACGGCCGACAACGACGGCAACGCCGACCGCAAGAAAGGCCAGCGCAACCAGCTGACGCAGCTCTTGCGCCGCCTCATCGTGGGGCTGCAGGCCATTGCCACCAGCACCAACGATGCCCGCCTGCTGGCCCTGTCGGGACAGGTAAGCCGCCTGTCGCGCCTGCCCGAAACGGCCTTCATCGACGAAGCCCGCCGCCTGCTGAGCCTGGCCCCCGAGCGCAGCGAGGCCCTGACGAAGCGCCGCTTCACCCCCGAGCATTACCGCGAGGCCATGACGCTGACCGCCGACCTGCGCCGCAACATCAGCGAAGGCCGCCTGAGCGACACCGAGGGCAGCACTGGCCGCCAGAGCCTGGAGCGCCTCATCAAGCAGAACGCCCGTGCCATCGAGCAGCTGCGCACCTACTTCCGCGTGTACGAGCTGGACGAGCCCGATCTGTGGGCCCGCTTCGAGGCGGCGGCGCGGGTGGTAAACCGCGGCGGCAACCCCGGCAGCGGCCACGCCGCGCAATAGTCGACAGCCCGTTCAGCAACGAAAAGCCCCGCCAGGCATACCTGGCGGGGCTTTTCGTTGCTGAACGGGGGCCAGAACCGGACCTCACTCGGCGGGAGCGTACTTCAGGAAGGTGCGCGTGGCGCGCAGGTTGCCCATGCGCATCTCCAGGGTGTGGTTGCCGTTGCGCAGGCGGCGCACGTCGATGCGCTGCCCGGCCACGAGGCGGCCGGTGAGGACGGTGCGGCCGGCCGCGTCCATAATGCGGTAGTCGCCGCTGGCCGGGCCGCAGCTGAGCCAGTCCGTGGCCGGGTTGGGGCTGGGCTGCCAGGCGTTGGTATCCGGGGTGTAGGTGAGTACGGCCGAGGTGCCGCTGCCGCCCGCCACGGGCTGGCGCAGGCGGTAATATACCGTGGTGGCACCGGCGCCGGCATCGAGGAAGCGGTAGCCGGCCGCCTCGGCCGCCAGCACCACGCCCACCGAGCGAAACGTCACCCCGTCGGAGGAGCGCTCCACCTCGAAGCGCAGGGGCGTTTTGGCGGCCGGGGCAGTCCACGTCAGCACCACGCCCTGGGGAGTGGCGGCGGCGGCCAGGCTGGTGGCCGCCGTGGCTGCGGCGGGGCGGGCCGCGCCAGGGGCAGCCGTGGGCGATGATCCGGCGGACGGGTTATTGGCCGCCATGTCGCGCGGCGTGGGCGGCTGGGCCAGGCCAAGGAAGGGCACAAACCACAGGGCCCAGAGGCCGCGCGCAGCGCCGCGCAAGGCCAGGCGGCTGCTATGGGTGAGCAAGGGGTGCATGGTTATGGTGGTAAGAAGGAGTAGCGGGTTGAAGGCGTCGAGAGGAGCGGCAATATACTATTTATTATATCTTTATTTATATAAAATACCGCATTAGCGCAAAAAAAACGGCCACTGCCTCGGGCAGTGGCCGTCGTAACCGGCTGGGGCGTTGGCCGCGGCTAGTTGGATTTGATCAGGGGGCGAATCACGCGCTGGGTGCCGCTGCGCACCTCCAGCTGGTAGCTGCCGGCGGGCAGGGCGGCCAGGTCGATAGTGGCCGAGCCGAGGGCTTTGCCCTGGCGCAGGGGCTGGCCCAGCAGGCTCAGCACCCGCCACTGCACCGGGCCTTCGCCCAGCTGCAGGTGCAACTCGTGCTGTACCGGGTTGGGGTAGGCCGCCACCAGCAGCTCGCTGGTGCCGCCCAGCGCCACGATGCGCGAGTCGGTAGCCGTGCCGTCGAGGTCGACCTGGTGCAGGCGGTAGTACACCGTGCCCGTGGCGGCCTTGTCGAGGAAGCTGTAGCTGCTGGCGCGGGTGCTGTTGCCCTGGGCCTGCACCCGGCCCACCGAGCGGAACTCCAGGCCGTCCAGGCTGCGCTGCACCTCAAAATAGGCGCTGTTCTTTTCCTGGGCGGTGGTCCACTTCAGCAGCGCGTCGGCCCCGCGCCGCTCGGCCGTGAAGCTCGTCAGCGCCACCGGCAGCGGGTTGTTGCCGGGAGCGTTGCTCAGATTGGTCGTGGCCAGCGCAAAGTCCGTTGAGGAGGTAATGGTCAAGGCAGTGGTGCTGGTGACGGTGCCGGCCAGAAACGCAGCCCCATCAGCCTGGGCGCCGCTCACCGCTCCGCCGACATCCGTCCAGCGGCCAAAGGCGCTCTGGGCGATGCGCAGCGTGCTGGGGGCGTCCACCTGGTCGATGTTGATAAAGCCAAAGGAAATTTGGGCCGTGTTAAACGCCGCATTGGTGGAGGCATTGTAGTAGCGCACCCCCGACACGCGCTGCAGCGCGTTGGGCCCGGTAGGCAACGTGTAAAGCGGGGCCCGGTCAGCAATCGGATCGAACTGGTAGGTACCCGAAGCGCTGGTTTGCGTCAACGCCAACGTAACCGGACCGTAGCCATTGGGGGTGCCAATGGGGAAGAACAAGCCGGTGCTCGTTGAAGCAGGGTATACCCCGGCTCCCGCCGAGGCCCGTACCAGAATGCCTTCAATATAGCTGGTGCGGTTGGCACCCGTTACGGAGGCCGTGGTCGGCATCGTCAGGTAGTTGGTCGTGCTGGTGAAGAAGTGGCCGCTACCCGCCGCAAAACGCAGGGCATTGGGAATATCGAGCGGCTTTAGCAGCCGCAGGCCCAACGGGTTGGCCAAGACCAGCGTGGTGGTGGCCCCGAGGGCCACGACGCCCGCTCCTCCGATGGTTTGTACTGCGCCCGTGCCGTTGAAAGTGACGTCAGCCGCCGAAGACGGGTTCACATTTAGTTGGGCTCCGCTGCCGGTATCGACGTTGCCGCCGATGGTTACGCCCCCGGTGTTGTTCAGGCTTACAACGATGGCCCCGGTCAGCGTCAGGTTGTTGAGGATGGTAGTGGCGAAGGAGCCGGTCGTAGCGTAATTGGCGCGGAAGTCCAGGTTGCCGTAGGTGCGCGCGGCATTCGAGAACGTGCCGCCGGCAAAGATATAGGTGCTACCGGCGCTGAACGAGGCCGCACCGGAGCCGTTGGGCCCGAACGGGTCCAGACCCGACTCCTGCCGGAACGTCGAGCCCGACTGGAAGGCGGCAATGGAGTTGTTGGTGCCGAAAGGGTTGCCCAGGGCGCCCGGCGCCATTTGGAAAGTAGAGCCGTTGCGGAAAATAACCGAGTTGCTTGACCCCGTAAGCCGGTGGTTCGACTCTTTCTGGCCGGGTGCCCCGGAAGTATTTTCAAAGACGAGCGTACCGTTGATTTCAGCGGTAGCCGATCCGTTCAGGGTCAAGGTCACGTCGTTGTTTTTGGAAGTAGCACCGAACCGGGCGGTGGAACCGGCCTCCACTTCAAAGTCGTCGCCTTCGTTGCCATCAAGGGTGATGGTGCGGCCGCCATTGGCAAACAGCGTAGCGCTGGCATTATTGATGAAATAGATCTGGCGCGCCGTGAAGTTGCCGTTGACCGTTATCGTACTGCCTACGGAAGCCGCAATCGAGCCGTCCACCACGAGCACGTCGTCGCCGGAGGTAGCCGTCCGGCTCGGCGTCCAGTTGGTCGCCGTGCCGGAGATATTACCCGTCGCCACGTTCCAACGGTAGGTAGGCCGGGCGGTGAAGGTAAACGTAGCCGGGGTGCTCGTCAGGTAGTTGGTCGTCGGGGCCGACGCGTCTACGTTGTAGGAGTACACGTCGACGGCGTAGGTGGTGCCGGAAGTCAACCCCGTAACCGTGACGCTGGTAGTGGCCGCGGGCGCCGCCAGCACTACGTAGTTATTGGTTCCGGTGGTATTACCCGCAGCATAAGCCGTGTTGGCCGTGTAAGTAGTTCCGTCTGTAGGAGCTACAGCAGCCGCGCTGCTCGGGCGAATCACGACAAGCCGGTTTGTGCCGTTACCACCTGCGAGTTTGATCAGTGCCGAAGGCGTGTTGCCAGTACTTCCGCTGCTAGGGCTGTAAGCAAAGGACGGTTGCGCCGTGGGCTCCGTTGCGGCCCGAGCCGCATAGCTAAGCCCCACTCCCAAGGTAACCAAGAGGAGCTTCGTAAAATTGTTGATCATGCAAATGAAGTTGGAATGGATGTAAGCGCAAAAGTGGGCAGCATGGTCACCTTATGTCATTGCCATCGATAAGGTGCAGCTAGCCACACAGCTCAAAATTATACAATTTTCCCCTAGTTGCGTATACATGCACGCCTAACAGTTCCGAAATTGATAAAAATTATGCTTCATTTTCTCGATTAGAGACACTGCGCCCGGATAAAAAAAGGCCCTTGGCTCCAACGGAGCCAAGGGCCTTCGCCGAAGCTAGGCGTAATGCTACTCTTTTACAAAGCGCAGCACCTGGCGGCCACTGCCAACGGTCGTTAGCTCCAGCAGATACACGCCCGGCTTCAGACCACTCACCGTTATCCGGTCGGGTTGCCCGGCGCCGTGCAGCAATGGCTGGCCTACCGGGCTGATCACACGCCAGGCCCGCACCGGCACCGAGGTGCTCACGCGCAGCTGGTCGGTGGCCGGGTTCGGGAAGGTGGTAGCGGTGAAAGCGGTGGGGCCGCCGAGCGCCCGCACTTCCGAAAGCGTAACCGAGCCGTCGAGGTCGACCTGGCGCAGGCGGTAGTACACCGTACCGGCGAACTGGCGCGCATCCGTGAAAGCGTACTGGCGAGTGGTACTGCTGTGCCCGGCAGCCTGCACCCGGCCGATGGCTTCAAACGCGTGGTCGGTGGTGGAGCGCAGCACCTCGAAGTAAGCGCTGTTTTTCTCCTGGGCCGTGGTCCACTTCAGCAAGGCCCCTTCGTGCTGGCGCTGGGCCGTAAAGTCGGTCAGCGTGACGGGCAGCGGGTTGGTGGCGTTGCTGAGGGCGTCGGTGCTGGCCAGGGCAAAGTCACTGAACGAGGTGAACGTGTCGGAGGTGAGGGTACCGGCCACGTAAGCGCCGTTGCTGGCGGCACCCGTGTTGGCTGAGCGGCCGATGTTAACCCAGCCGCTGCCGTTGTTCTTGGCAATGACCAGGGACGTGGCGGCGGGGTCGGTTACCTGGTCGTCGCCCTCAAAAGACAGCGTGATGGTGCCGCTGAAACCAGTGGGCTGGGTGTTCGGCGTAACGCTGTACGAACGGATGCGCGATACCCGGGCCAGGTCGCCGGTGAGCGTCTGGTTGGTCGGCTGGCCGGGCTTCAGCTCGGCCGTGTACGTGGTAGTGGAGGTTTGGGAGCTGATGTTCAGCGTCAGCGGGCGGCTGTTCGTGGTTTTGCCGATGGGAAAAGCCACGGCCGTGAGCGAGCTGATGGGGCCTACTTGCCGGGCCAGCGGCCCGTCGATGTAGCTGACCGCGGCCGACCCAGCAGCCGGCGCCACCAGGGTCGCGGTGGTCGTGAGGGTCAGCAGGTCGGTGGCCGTGGTGGTCAGCACTCCTTCCGTCAGCGTCAGCGTGCCCCCGACTTCGAGGGGGCCAATCAGGGTAGCGCGGCCGTTGGCGGTGCGGTTCAGGGTCAGGTTGTTGAGTTGCTCGAAGCCGGGTGTGAATACCAGGTCGCCCAGCGCACCACTGCCGCCAATGACCAGATTCAGCGTGGTGGAGCCCGCAATGTCGCCGCTGGGGCCAGCCACGGTACCGTTCAGGGTCAGCGTCTTGCCGCTGCCCAGTTCCAGCGTGCCGATGGCCAGCGTCAGCGTGCCGTTGACCGTCAGGTCGGAGGGCACTTCCAGTATGTCGAACTGGGCGGAGAGGCGCAGGTCTTGCACGGTGGTAGCGCCAGGCGTCAGGCGCAGCGTGCCGATGGTGGAGTTGCTGGTCGTTTCCAGGTTCAGCGACGCGGTGGGGCCCGGCGTGAGCGTGCCCGTACCGTCGCCGCTGGTGTTGAACGTGTCGTAGATGACGGCCCGGCCGCCGCTGTTGAAGCGCAGGGTGTTGGAGTTCAGCGCCAGCGTCGAGCCCGCCAGCAGGAAGTAGCCGCCGCCGGCGTTGTTACCCACTTCCAAGTTGGTGCTGCCGCCGGTGGCCGAGAGCACGGCGCCGCTGGTGTTGAGCAGGTTCAGGCGGAACAGCACGATGTTGCTGCCATTGCCGGTCAGCGTCTGCGGGCTGGTGCCGGTCAGGTTCAGGGTGATTTTGCCGCTGGACGCCAGATCAAACGAAGCCCCGTTGAGCATGGTCAGGTTGCCGGCCAGCTGCACCGTCGAGAACGGCGAGGAGGTATTGCCCGCTACCACTGCCCCGTCGAGGATGAGGTTGCCGGGCACCACCGTGCCGATGGCGCCGGAGGGCGACGTAGGATTGCGCGCGAAGCGCTTCGTGCCGCCGGTCAGCTTCAGGTTCTGGAAGGCGAAGGCGCTGGAAAGGGGCAGCGAGTAGGTGCCGGCCTGCGCAAAGTCGATGGTGCTGCTGGCATCCTGCACGCCCTGCACAATGCTGGTGTACGCCGCCGTGGTGGTGTTCAGCAGCACCAGGGTGCTGTTGGCCAGCTGATCGAGCGTGCCGGTGAAGATGGCGCCTGTGGGTACCACCAGCGAGGCGCCGGCTTCCAGCACCACTTTGGAGCCGGTGCCCGACACGGTCCAGTTGGCGGCGAACGTACGGCCCGTGCCGGATACGCGGTAGGTGGTGCCGGGCGCAGCAAAGTTGCCCGGCTCGATACCGCTGCCGTCGGCGTTGGAGCCGAAAGTCGCCGGCAGACTCAGGTCGCCGGTGGCCTTGGCGTAGAACACCGTGGGCAGGGCCTGCGTGGTGAAGCTGGCCGTGCCCGGCGCTGTGGTCAGGTAGTTTTCCTGGCCGGCGGTGGCATTGTCGTTGTAAGCGTAAGCTTCCAAGGTATAGCTCACGTTGGAAGTCAGGCCCGTCACCGTGAAAGTGTTGGGCATGGTGCCAGTGCTGCCGGCGTACACCACAAAGTTGCCGGCGCCCGTGAGGGTGCCCGGGCTATTGGAGCCAAACGCGGTGCTGGCTGTGTAAGTATTGCCATCAACGGGGGCCACGGCGGCCGTCGAGGTGGCGCGGATAACGACCAGTTGCTTGCCGCCGTTGCCGCCGTTCACGGTGACGTCGGCCTGGGTAAACAGCACGTTCGCGGCGCTTACCGTGGGCTGGGTGGTCGGCTCAGCGGCCAGGGTCGGGGCCGGGCTGCAGAACACGGCCACGTCTTCCAGGTAGAGCAAGGTGGTGAAGGACTCGGCCCCGCGCTCAAACCGAACCAGCACATTTGGCCGCGTCTGGTAGGCCGAGAGGTCCACCGTCTTCTTCACGTAGGAAGTCGTGATATCAGCCGGGGCGGTCAGGGTCAGCAGCGTGGTGTAGCTGGCGCCGTTGTCAGTCGATACGCGTACCAGCAGCGAGCGGACGTCCGAGCTGTTGCTGCGCCGCACGTAGAAATCCAGGCTGTTGGGATAAGCCAGCGAAGGCGAGGTCAGCGTCTGGCTCGGGCCCGTAAACTGTACTGCGCCGGCCGAGCTGTTGCGGGTGGTGCTGGTATTCTGCGTCGCTCCGTTTACCGTCCAGCTTGCGGGCGGGAAGGTGCCGTCGAAGCCTTCCGAGAGGCAGGGAGCCAGGGTAACGGTAAACGGCTGGGCGGCCGAGGTGCCGCCGCCCGGAGTTGGGCTGGTCACCGTCACGTCGTAGGTGCCCGCCGTGGTAATGGCCGAAGCCGGTACGGTGGCCGACAGCGAAGAAGTCGAGTTGAACGTCGTCGTCAGCGCGACGCCGTTGAAGTTGATAACCGAACTGGTGACGAAGCCCGAACCACTGGCCGTGAGGGCGACGGCCGCTCCGCCGGCCTGGGCCGTGCTCGGGTTGATGCTGGTAAGCACGGGCAGGGCGTTGCTCACGTTGATCTGCACCTCGTTGCTGGTCACGGCACTGCAGGCAGCAAAAGTGGTCGTAGCCACCACGTAGTAGGTACCGGCCACGGTGAAGCGCGGCGTGTACGTCGTGCTGGTTTGGGCCGGCGAGAAATCAGTGTAGGGGCCGCCCGCGGTAGTGGCGTACTGCCACTTGCGCGTGTTGCCGGTGCTCGGCGTTTCCGTTACCGTCAGCTGCGTGCCGTTGGCGTTGGTCAGAATGTTCTGGGTGGTAGTCGAGGCAATGCTCACCGTGGGGTTGCTCACGATGCGCAGCGACGCGGAAGAGGCAGTACCAATGGTAGCAGGGTCGCTGCCCACCACGCGCACTTTGTAGCCGGTGCCGCTGGCCGTGCCGGCCGGAATGGTCGCCGTCAGCGGCGACGCGCTGCCGGTGGTGACCAGGTCAACGGGCGAAGCAAAGGAGCCGCTCGCGTCCGATAGCTGCACCGTGAAAACGTTGCCCGCGTTGAAAGTGCCCGTCGAGGAAAACGTCACGGTCAATGGTGCGGCCGCGGTGGCGCACACCGCCGTGGGCGTGAAGGTGGGCGCCGCAATGCTCGTAGCGGGCGGCGCCGTTACGGTAATCACGGCCTCGTTGCTGGTGGCGGAGCCACAGGCGGCGAAGGTTGCTACGGCCACCACGTAGTAGGTGCCGGCCGTGGCGAAGTTAGGCGTGTAGGTCGTGCCCGTTTGGGCCGGCGAGAAATCAGTGTAGGGGCCGCCCGTGGCAGTGGCGTATTGCCACTTGCGGCTGGTGGCGGTCGGGGTTTCCGTCACGCCCAGGGCCGTGCCGTTGGTGCCCGTCTGGATGGTCTGGGTAGTAGTGCCCGTCAGCGACACGGTGGGGCTGCTGACGATGGCAAAGGCCGTGGAAGCGGAGCCGTTGACGGCCGTACCCCCGTTGTCGTTGGTCACGCGCACCTTGTAGCCGGTGCCGCTGGCCGTGCCGGCCGGAATGGTCGCCGTCAGCGGCGAGGTGCTGCCGGTGGTTGCCAGGTTCGTGGGCGAGGCAAACGAGCCACTAGCGTCCGACAGTTGCACCGTATACGTGCCGCTGATGGTTCCGCTGGTGGTGTATTCTACCGAAATGCTGCTGGCCGTAGTGGCGCAGACGGGCGTGGTGGTGACGTTGCCGGTGGTGATGGAAGGGCCACTGGTTAATGTTACACTTAAACCGTCTATAGCCAATCCCGGACTATTACTACCCGTTTTGGTCCACTTAAGCCAGATTTCTTCATCTGGAAGAAGTGTTATAGCAATACTTGATGACTTCGCTGTTTGGTAAGTAGCACTATTGCCGTTCACAGCCGCAGCAGTTCCGGTAGAAATTGCCGCAAAATCCAATGTGGACAAAGCAGTAAAGGTGCCTCCCGAAAGCGCAGTTCCGCCTTTGCGGTAGGAAAAAGCAAGAATTTGGCTACTGGAATTTACGCGCCACTGTTCTCCTGTGTATGCAACATCAACTGATGTAACGGTATTACCAGTCTTATTTGCAATTCGAACGGCGAATTCTACAGTACCTGTACCACCTGATGTCAACGCCCCCAATGCCCTATCAGTAGCATCAGGACCATAGCTATGCAAGCCACCAGTTGTGTTGCTACCGTTATCAGCTATGTATGTACCTATACTAGAGTACCATCCTGTTATAGTAGTGTTGTTTGTAAAAGTATTGCCAGTTCCACTCGAAGCCAGCGTATTAAAATCTTGCGTGTAAGGGTTAGCAGACGCCCCTCCCACATTAGCTTGCCCCCACCCTACCAGCGGCGAGCAGAAAAACAACAGGGCGACGAGCCACCTCAAGTGTCGGCGTGGACCGGCAAAACCGCGGGTAAAGTGTTGTGTCATGCAATCAGGCTAAAGTGAGAGAGTTGGAGCGAACTAAGGTACAAAAGTACTATGTGCACTTCCCAGCCTGTCGAGTTCGTTATTAACGAATTGTTACGTGATGGTTACCGTTGGCACATAAAAAAAGCCCCTACCGGTCGGCAGGGGCTTTTTGAACGGGAGTTCCGCGGGGCTAACGTTTGGAGATGCGGCTGGTAGCGGCCCCGTCTTTGGTCGAAACTTTCACCAGGTACTGTCCGGTCGGCAGCTGGCGCATGTCCAGGCTGCCATCGGCGGCGAGGCGGCCGTGCCACACGGGGCGGCCCAGCATATCGAGCACCGTTACCTCGGCAGCCGGCACCGCTCCGGCCAGGCGCACCTGCAGCTGGTCGGCCACCGGGTTGGGGTACACGCTCAGGCCCTGCAGCTTGCCCGCGTAGGCCGCCGTAGTGGTCGTCACCGTGAAGGTCACGGTGCTGGTAGCCGTGCCGCCGGGCGTGGTCACCGCAACGGTGCCCGAGGTAGCCCCGGTCGGCACCGTGGCCGTGATGGACGTGGCGCTAACCACCGTGAAGCTCGGCGCATTCACCCCGTTGAAGCGCACGGACGTGGCGCCGGTCAAGTTCGTACCCGTAATCGTCACCACCGTGCCCACCGGCCCGCTGGTCGGCGTCACCGCCGTAATGGTCGGCGCCGGCGTCGGCACGGTCACGGTGAAGCTGGACGTCGAAGTGGCCGTGCCGCCGGGGGTCGTCACCGCGATGGTGCCGGAGGTAGCGCCCGTCGGCACCGTGGCCGAAATCGTGGTGGCGTTGGTCACGCTGAAGGCCGTGGCCGCCGTGCCGTT
>NZ_VAJM01000012.1 GCF_005771675.1 Hymenobacter jeollabukensis
GTAGCGCCCGTCGGCACCGTGGCCGAAATCGTGGTGGCGTTGGTCACGCTGAAAGCGGTGGCCGCCGTGCCGTTGAAGGTCACGGCCGTGGCCCCGGTCAGGTTCGTACCCGTAATCGTTACCACCGTGCCCACCGGGCCGCTGGTCGGCGTGAAGCTCGTTATGGCCGGCGCTGGGGTAGCGGAGGTTACTGTGAAAGGCAGTGCCGCCGAAGTACCACCGCCCGGTGCCGGGTTGGTTACCGTCACATTATAAGTACCTGCCGCCACTATAGCCGAGGCCGGCACGGTGGCCGTCAGCTGACCAGCCGATACGAAGGTAGTGTTCAGAGCTGCGCCGTTGAAGTTCACCACCGAAGAGCCCAGGAAGTTGGACCCGCTCGCCGTCAGCGTAAAGTCGGCGCTGCCGGCCGCGGCCGTGTTGGGCGAAATGCTGGTCAGCGTCGGGGCCGGGTTGGGCGCCGTCACCGTGAAGCTCAGGCTCGACGTAGCCGTGCCGCCGGGCGTGGTCACCGCGATGGTGCCCGAGGTAGCCCCAGTCGGCACCGTGGCCGTGATGGACGTGGCCGAGTTGACGGTGAAAGCGGTAGCGGCTGTGCCATTGAAGGTCACAGCCGTGGCGCCGGTCAGATTAGTGCCCGTAATCGTTACCACCGTGCCCACCGTCCCACTCAGCGGCGAGAAGCTAGCAATAGACGGCACCTGGGTAGCCGCGTTAACGGGTGCAAAAGCCACACCCCGGAAAACCGTATTGGCCGCCACCGTCTTAATCGTCACCAGCGACGAGTTCGGGTCGGGCGCCGCGTTGTAGCCCGTTACGTCGGTGGCCGAGTACAGCCCGGTCGTGCCGGTGGCAAACAGCGTAGCCGAGTTGCCCACGGCCTGCACGGTCAGCCCGCGCAGCCCCGCTGTCGAGGCAATGACACCGTTGTAGGTCCACGTACCGTTCACCAGCGAGTATTTGTTGATGCCGCCGCCCGCGCCCGAGCGGTCATCGGCCACGTAGGCGACATCGGGACCGGGTACCGTGGCATCCATGTCTACCAGCGCAAAGCCGTAGGGCGAAGGGCTGGTTCCGTTGCCCGGAATAACCAGCGTAGTGTTCTGGCCAGCCGTGGTCGGCAGGCCGGTGCCCACGGTATTCACCCCGATGTTCGTGCCCGAGCTGGAGGAAATGTAAAGCTGCCCGCCGTAGATGCCAACCGCGCGCACGTTGGTAGGCGCAGTGCTCAGCAGCGTAGAAGTAGTAGCGCCCAGCGTGGCGGAGCGCGTGCCGCCGCTACTGGTGGGCGAGCCAGTACCGGCCAGCCAGAAGCGCGTACCATCGTCGGTGGCTGCGCCGCGCGGGCTGCTGGCCAAGTAGGCATCCGTCAGCCCGGTCGAGGTGTCGATGCTGCCATTTACGTCGATGCGGGCCACTACCCGCGCCGCCGCCGAAGCCGTGACCGAGGTCGTGGCCGGCGCCGCGTCGTAGCCCACCAGCGTCAGGTAGCGCCGGTCCGTCGACAGGGCCAACATCCCCTCCGAAGTGGCGCTGGCCGTCAGCGTAAACTGTTTCTGGCTACCGCTGCCACTCGTCGGCAGCGCAATGCTCTGCACCAAGTTGCCATTGGGCGTGTACTCGTCCAGAAACACGGCCGCAGCTGTGCCGGAAGCTACGGCCGCCGTGCCGTCGCCCACGCGCACGACCACGAGGTTTCCGGAGGTGAAGGGTGCCGCTTGTAGGGAGAAGGTTCCAAGGGTGAGTAGTGCGGATAGGCAGCTCAGGTGCCACCTGCTGGTCCTCGCGGTTGTAGAAGTTGTTTTCACGGGCATAGAGCCATTAAAAGGTGGAAAGTCGGGTTATGCGGCACACCGAAGGCGCCGTCGTGGTCCGGGCTTCATACTGAATTCGCCGGGCCTGTGTTGCTGCCCAGGGCATAAAAAAAGCTCCCCGCCGGGGGCGGGGAGCTTTCTTCATAATCAGCAGTGCCGATTACTGCTTGACGATTTTCTGGCTGACTTTTTCGTCGCCGCTGCCAACCGTCACAATGTAAGTGCCGGTTTTCAGGCTGGTTACATCAAAGGCGCCATCCATGCCGAGCTTGCCGTTCAGGACCAGGCGGCCCATCAGGTCGGTTACCTGCACCGTAGCGTCCGAGCTGGCGCCGCTTACGCGGACGTTCAGCTTGTCAGCAACCGGGTTCGGGTACATCGACACTTCCAGCTTGCCACCGTTGCGGATGGATACGACCGGCAGGATGTGCGGCGTGCCGTCGGTGTCCAGCTGACGCAGGCGGTAGTACGATACGCCGGTCAGCGGCTGGGCATCCTCGTGGTTGTATTCGCTCTGGCTGGTGGTGTTGCCGCGGCCATCCACGAAACCGATGGTCTTGAATTCACGGCCGTCTTGGCTGCGCTGTACTTCAAATCCGCGGTTGTTTTTCTCCTGAGCCGTTACCCAGTTCAGGTGAGTGCGGCCGTTGCGCAGCTTAGCCGTGAACGATACCAAGTCCACCGGCAGCGGCGTCTGGGGCTGGTTGTTCGGCACTTTGTAGTTCTCAGCGTTCAGCAGGCCGTCGTCGTTGAATTCGAAGGCGAAGAAGTAGTAGTTCTCGCTCGAGTTCAGGTTGCCAACGGTGAAGCTGTTAGCTGCGCCGCTGAACACTACGAACGTGCCCGTGCTGGCTTCGATGGTCGTGCCAGTACCGTACTGGTAGGCGCCACCCACCGTCGTGCCGGGGTTGAAGTTCGACTTGTCCGTCGGGAACAGGCTCGTGGGCAGCAGCGTGTAAGTACGCGAAGCAATTACGAGGCGGTTCTGACCGTAGGTCGTGCCAGTGGGCGGGTTGCTCAGATCGAACGTAATGGTGGCCGTGGTGCTACCGGTAGGACGCACAATCTGTGCCGTCGATTGCGCCGTCGGTTCTTCTGCAATAGCGAAGCCCGTAGCGCGCCCGTTGCCGCTCAGCAGCATCAGCGGCTGGCCGTTGTTCAGCGCCTGGTTGGTGAAGGTCAGCTCTTGCGTAGCAGCACCAACGCGGGTCGGGGCGTAGCGCACCAGCAGGTTCACAATGCGGTTGCCGTCCATGTTGTTGAGCAGCGTATCCGCAAACACGTAGCCGTTGTTGACCGATTGGTTGGTGGGGTTGCCACCGTTCACAATGTCAAACTCGTACTGCGGCGTCCCAGCGGGGTTACGGCCAACGTCTTCCGTATCGTTCGGGAAGTAGAGGTTCAGCGGCCCGGTCAGCAGGAAGGTTTCCAGACGGATGGTCTTGGAGGCCGACTTGGTGTTTTTCACCGTAGCATCGCCGAACGAACCCAGGGGTTGCAGCAGGCGGATGGTCGGTTCGCTGATACCCGTCACCGATACGTCACGGTCAGGAGCCGGCGAGCTGGAGGCCCGGATCAGGGCGTTAACCGTCAGGGCTTGGTTGCCCGGCACGAAGCGCACGTAGATCGGCTGCTGGGGCACGTTGTTCTGCCCGTCACGCGTCAGCGTCACCGAGGTGAAGAAGTTCACGTTGTCCGTCGACACTTGGAAGTAGCTGCCGCTGGTACCGGCCGGGGTTACCACGATGTCCTGCAGCAGGTTGGTGCCCGAAATCAGGAACGACTGCGAAACCGAGAACGTGGCCGGACGGGTAGCAAACGTAAAGCTGTTGTTGGCCGGGTTCGTGATGGAAATATCCGACACGTTACCGTTGGAGGTAGCCGATACCGACACCGTCACCGGGGTAGCACCCGGGCTTGAGGCTTCAATCGTGCCAGCAAAGGCACCTTGGCCAATGGGAGCCACAAGGCGGACTTCCACAGTAATTGGCGTGATGGTACCACCCGAGGAGGCAATGACCAGCGGACCTGCTACGAATGCACCACCAGCGGAGGCATTACGCAGTTGAATGTTGGCATTCGACGGCGTCAGCGTAATCGGGTTCGTGCCCAGGTTGGTGCCACTCACCGTGAGGGTGCGCGTGTCAGCCGAACCGCTCTGCGTAACGTTGCCGAACGTAATCGTCGTCGGGTTGACGTTGATGGTGGCGCCCGTCGAGCCAGCTACGCCTACCCCGGTTACGTTTACCTGCGTGGTAGCATTATTAGCTGCTACTTGAATCGTTTCCGATTTAGTGCCAGCCGAGGCCGGCGTAAAGCGCACATCAACGGTTACGTTGGTTACCGTGCCGTTCGTGACAGGAATCGTTGCCGTCTGCCCGAAAGCGTTCGAACCGACCCGGACCTGGTAATTATTGGTTGCCGTAATGGTTACGTTGCTGTTGAGGCCGCTACCGTTCACCACGAAAGACTGCGAGGCCGTAGCCGTACCAACCGTGGCCGAGCCAAAGTCAAGCGGGTTCGGCGAGTACGTTACCGTCAGCGTGCCCGGAGCAGCCGTACCCGTACCCGAAACCGCTACGTTCTGGGTAGTAGCTCCAGCGCTGGCGAAGCTGACATTGCCCGAGTAATTTTGAACTGCCGTCGGGGCAAATACCACCTGCACCCCGGCATTCACCGCGCCGGTGCCGTTGCCAGTGTTGCCGCTGGTCACGGGTACCACCACTGATTGCTGGTACACGCTGCCGTTGTAGCTTACCGAAAAGCCAGTCGGAGCCGTTACAGTAACCCCAGCAGTAAGGGAAGTAGCCGTGATATTGAGCGTCTGGGGGCTGGAAGAGGTATTTACCGTTTGGTTACCGAAGGTGGCCGAAGGCGGGTTCACCCCAATGGTGGGCGTACCTTGAATGCCGGTACCCGTCAGATTGAAAGAGGTAGTCGTGCCGGTATCGTCCGAAGAGAACTGCAGGCTCCGGTTAGCCACCCCTGTTGCCGTTGGAGCAAACCGGGCATAGATAACCGTCGAGACGTTGCCGCTCGCATTCGGAGCCAGTTCCAAGCTGGTTTGCGGGTTGCTGAAGGTATTATCGCGGCTAAGTTGGTAGCGCGAACCTGGAATCAGCGTAACGTTGATCGGCTGAGTCAGCCCGGAACCTGTTACGGTATAGGATTTCGAGGCAGAGAACATGCCTACTGCCACCGTACCGAAGTTTTGTGGATCTGCCGGATCGGAAGACGTCACCGAAAACGACTGGGCATAGCCCGTGAGCGACAAGCTCAAGAGGGTGAAGAGTATCGCGCAGAGACGCTGCCAAGCAGGCCGTCGTGTGGCGATTAGGTAAGCGTTTTTCATATGAAAAGCGAGGAATGGTTACAAAGTGAGCGAGGGAAGGCCCTCAGGGGCTCATTACGCAGAACGTAATGGTTTGGATGATTGATTTCTGCTTTTATTATTGTAAGTTTCTTAGTCTACATCGGCTTTTAGGCTGCCTGAGAAGCGTGCGCCCGTTAACACATTTCATGCCACACAAAGGTGCGAAGCTATTTCCCATAAAAAAATTTGTTTTTCATATTCTCATGCCTTTGTAGTTTTTCATCACACAAATCATGGGCAGGAGACAAATATAAAAATACTTCTATTCATATACTTTTATAGCATTCGACTACTTAATAAACAAGAAAAGGTCAATATTTCGTTAAATATGACATAAAAAAACAGCGTTCATGCACAAAACTCCCAATTGACCCTATGTGCTTTAGTCCGGTTCCGGCGGCTATACGGGCAATGACCGAACTGGTTTACAAAAAAAGGCACTTCCTGACCGGAAGTGCCTTTGCATGTGTCGTGGTGTCGAGCTGGCATTACCGCCAGTCTGGACTGGCCGCATTCTGCAGCAACCGAACCCGATTGTTGCCATCAACGGCATCCATCACCCACACTTCAGGCGGCGTGATGTTGTCATTCGCTACATTGACAAAAATGATCTTGGCCCCGCTGGGCGAAAACCGAGGGTTGATGTCGTTCGTGCCAGCCGGTTTGTTAAGAGATAAGTCTTGTAGCCCCGTACCATCGGGTCGCTGCACCAGAATGTGGGCGTTCAACTGGCGCCCCGTGGGGTCGTCGATGCCGGCGAGGTCGCGGGTGTAGAGAATCTGTCGCCCATCTACGCTGAAGCTGGGAGAGTCCAGCCGGCCCGGCAGGTTGGCCACCACCTGGGTCAGCCCGGTGCCATCAGGGTTCAACTGGTATATCTCGGCGTCGTAGGCATTGGCCCCGATGGTCTGAACGACTATTTTATTGGCCAGCATCGACCAATCCAGCTCGCGGAAATGGCGGCCGGCGGGAGCGGTGGCTAGCAGCGTCAGCCCAGTGCCGTCGCGGTTGATGCGGTAAAGCTTGTCGTAGCGGGCATAAATCAGCTGCGAGCCGTCGGGGGACCAGTGATAAGCCAAGCCGTTGTTGTAGTACCCCTCTACCGGAATCGTGGTGATTACCTGCGCAGCGGAACCGTCGCGATTCATCGTGTAAATCTGGTACTGCCCAGTGGCATTGCTGGTGTAAGCAATCCGGTCACGTGTTGGGCATAGCTGGGGCGAGGTTTCGGTGAAGGCGCTGTTGGTCAGGCGCAGCAATATGCCGTTGGCTACGCCGTCAGTAGCATATATATCGGTATTGCCGTTGAGCAGGCGCGAAAACAAATAGCGTAGCTCAGGGAAGGTGCTGGTCTGGAAAGTCCACACGTCGCTGCGGGCGGTTTCGCCGGCGTGGTCGCGCACGGTCACCTGCCAGAAGTAGCTGGTGTTGTATTTCAGCCCGCTCACGGCCACGGTGGTGTCGCGGCTGTTGCTGAGCAGCTGCTGGCGCCCCGTCGAGCTGCCCTCGTAGAGCACGACGTCGTAGCGCAGGGAGTCGCCTTTGTCGGGGTCGGTGCCGTGCCAGCGCAGCGTCAGGCTGGTGGCCTGGCTGCTGGCGCCGTTGGCCGGCGCAGGTTGGTTGGGGGCGTTGGGGCGTTGGTTGGCGGTGGATTTCTCCATGCGGATTTCCACGCTGGTCACCGGCCCTTCGGCCACGTTCACGTTGAGCGTTTCGCTCTTGTAGTCGGTTTTGCGCAACGACAGCGTGTACTGGGCCACGGTCAGGTTGGGCAAAGTAAAGCGGCCCTCGTTGTCGGTGGTGAAGGACGACGTGGCCGGATTGGTGGTAATGACGACGTTGGGCAGCGGCGCGTTGGTGCGGCTGTCGCGCACGATTCCGCTCAGGCTGCCGTAGCGTGCGGGCTCAACGGTGTTTTCTTCGCAGGCGCTCAGCAGCAGGCACAGCGCCCACAGCAAAGCCCAGGCGCAGGACGAAGCAGGGTGACGATTCATGGTGGTGGAGAACATGAAGTAAGAGGCTTGATAACGGCCCAGAGGCGCTGTGGCGGGCAGCTCGGGGCTCATCGGGGAGCGGCGCCGCTAGGGAGCGGCGGGCAGCAGCAGCGAATCGGCGGCCAGGATGGCGCCCTGCTCATCGAGCACCCGCAGCCGCAGGCGGCAGGCGTCGTGGGCGCCTAGGTTCAGCGTGGTGCGCGAAAGCACGACGTCCTGGCCCGGCGCCGCCACGAAATTGCCCGCCTGGGCATTGCGCGACGAACCGCCGCGGCCTTGTTTCTCGGCGCGCAGCTCGTAGGTCCACCGGGCGGCGGCCGGCGCCCCGTTGTTGAGGCAGTGGCCGGTGATGGTCACGTTGTCGCCGCTGCGCTGCACTTCCAGGCGCGCCTGGCAGACGGGGGCATCGGCGGCGGTGGCCAGGCAGGCCGCAACGGCAGCCGCTAGTACGGAGGCATTCAGCATGGCTTCAGTCATTATATAAGGAGTAGAAGAAAAAGCAGCCCGACGTCGGCCGCGCAAGGTGCCGGAGCCGACGTCGGGTCACCTTCAGGGCGACACTCGCCCTTGCTCGATGGTGAGGCGGATGCCGTTGCCGACCATGCGCACCTCGTAGCCCGGGCCCGGCGCGGCACCGCTTTCGCGCTGCACCAGCTCGTTGCCGTTGCCGCGCTGCTCTACCAGGTAGCTGCGGTTGTCCAGGCTCAGGTCCTGTTGCAGCACGTTCTGGTTACCGCGCTGCCGAATTTCAGATTCGATGCCCGTACCGGTCAGCTGGCTTTCGGCCCGGTTGCCGGCTCCTTGCTGGTCCACCACGGTGCGGTTGGCCGCGCCGTACTGCCCGATGTCGGCCAGGTTGGCGGCGCCCGCCTGCACGATTTGCACCAGGTTGCCCAGCGCGGCGGCGCCGGCGTAGCGCTGCTCCACCGTGGCCTCGTTTTGCTGGCCCTGCTGCAGCAATCGGGCCGTATTGGGGCCGACAGTGGCGGCCGGGGCCATCGGCAGCCGCTCGGTACCCAAACGCTCAGCCAGCTGCTGCTCGTTGGAAATACCTTCCCGGTCGGTATTCTGCTGCGCCACCACCGGTAGCGCCAGGATGCTCAGCGCGCTGCTGAACACCGCCAAGGAGAGTGGTTTCATTGTGTGAATCGGATAACTAAGCAAGTCCGGAACGGAAGGCCGCCGCAGTTGGCAGTGGCGCAGCGCCACTGCCACGGGGCTGCTAACCCTGAAACCCTGCTCCGGCGGCGCAGGGCCGAACCGGAACAGGGTTTGCGGCAGCTAGCTCGCTGCGGGTTGGTTAAGGATGATCCTGGTGTACGTTAGCAGTGTTGTTGTTGCCATACTGCTCGATCGTGCTGTTCTGGCCGCTGGCACCCTGCCACACCTTGGCGCTGTTCTCGTTGCCAATCTGGGTCTGACGAGCAAGGTGGCCGTCCCCATCCTGGTCGATGTAGGCTTCGTTGCGGAAGCCGTTGGTGTACTGGTAGGCGCGGCTGTTGTTGCCTTCCTGCTCGATGGTCTGTTTGTTCTCATCGTTGATGATGACCTGCTCGGCGCGGTTGCCGTTGCCGCGCTGCAGTACGCTCGCCACGTTGTCGTCGGAGCCGCCGATGCCGATGGTCTGGGTCGAGTAGTTGTCGCTACCGGCCTGCAGGGCACGCGAATCGTTGCGGCTGCCGATCTGATCCTGCTCGGCGTGGTTGCGGTTGCCCACCTGCTGAATGCGCGCTAGGTTCAGGCTGTTGCCTTCGGATACGCGGCGCTGGCTCTGGCGGGCGTAGTTGTCGTTGCCGCCTTCCTGAATCACCGTGGCTTCATCGCCGATGGCTTCCAGTTGCTCCTGGTGCGAAGTGTTGCGGCCGCCGAGCTGCCGGGCGGTAGCGCTGTTCAGCGAGCCGGTCTGGTACTGCGTGGCGGTGTTGTCGCCGTCGATGGGCGTACCATCACCCTGCACGATGGTGGCCTGGTTCAATTCACCCAACTGGGTTTGGGTGGCGCTGTTCCGGTCGCCGATCTGGCGGGCCGAGGCTTCGTTGCCGCCAATCAGGCCCTGCGTCTGCGAAATGGTGTTGTTGCTGCCATTCTGCGTGCCCAGGGCGCGGTTGCCCAGCCCTGCCTGCGTCTGAGTAGAGGTGTTGCTGTTGCCGGTCGAGGTGATACGAGCGTCGTGATACAGGCCCACCTGGGTCTGAGTGGCCGTGTTGTCGTTGCCCGTCTGGGTGCTCCGGGCTTCGTTGTAGCGGCCGTTCTGGCTTTGCACGGCGTCGTTGCCGTTGCCGGTTTGCGTGCTCGTCTCGAAGTTGTAGCGGCCGTTCTGGCTTTGTTTCAAATCGTTGCCGTCGCCGGCCTGGGTGCCGTGGGCCTCGTTCATCAGGCCGGTCTGCGTCACGTCGGCGTTGTTGGTGCCGCCCGATTGCAGGAGCGTGCTGGTATTATTTTGGGCATGGGCGTAGCCTGCCGCTAGCAGTGCAGCTAGCATGAAAGTAATGCGTTTCATCGGTCGCGTTGGGGTTAGAGGGGAAATTGCTACGGGTTCCCTCCGGAGGAACAGTACAAATATATATTAGAATAATATCAAAGCAAGCTTCTGCGATAAAAAAAGTAAAATACTTTGAAGAAATAATCCTAGTAATCAAAACAGACCCTTGTATTAATCTGGTATGCTGACAGTTACCTTATTCGCAAGTCGCCCCTGGCTACGCTTGGTGCCCGTTTTTGTCCTGCCAATACTGGTATTCTAAAGAGCTGACTGGATTGCTCCGGACACGACAATGCCCGCAGTCTACGCTTGGGTAGCACCGCGGGCATTTCATATCACTGGGACTGGTGGTCAGGGTTTGGCGGGCGGCGATGGGGCGGCCGTTACGGTGCGGGGCACTCCAGCTTTCCGTCCCAGGTACCATACCACCCCTACCCTACCGGCCCAATAGAAATCATTGTACTTGCCCTGCACCATGCCATCGAGCCGGTCGGAAAGGTAGTAGTGGTTATCGACGCTGAGCTGCAGGCCGACCCGGTCGGTGGGCAGCCATTCGACGCCGGCACCGGCCAGCACGTGCGGAAACATTTCGGTGGCGCGGCCCACCATGATGCGGCTGCGGGTGGTAATGCCCGCCCCGGCAAACAGGAAGGGCGTCAAGCGCTCCTGCGGAAACAGGCGCAGGTGGGCGGCGGCTTCGGCGTAATTGAACGTTTCGCGGTAATACTCGCCGGCGGCCAGGGTGCTGCGGCCCAGGTTCACGGCGCCGCTCAGGCGGCGGTTGCCGCCGTAGCGCAGCGTCAGCTCGCCTCCGGGGCGGATCTGCGGGCCGCGGTAGTCGCCGCCGTAGCGCAGGGCGGCGGCGGTCAGGCCCAGGCCAAAGTTGCTGCGGCGCTCGTGCAGGGAGCGGCCCAGCACGTCGATGGTGGCGTTTTCACTTTTCTCGGCCAGGTATTCGGCCACGGCCCGGCCTTTGCGGTCGGCGGGGTTGCGCGGCACCCAGAGGCCCTCCAGCATGCCCTCGATGACCAGGGCCTGCACCGATTTCTCAATGGCTTCCTTCACGGCCATTTCCGTGGGCTCGTTGTAAGTGAAGCCGGTTTCGGTTTCCAGCAGGCGTTTGAAGTCCACAAACCGGAACAGGCTGGCATCGACCTGCTGCGAGAGGATGGTCTTGGAGGTGTAGACCGTCTTCAGAATCTGCCCGTTGCTGGTGCTGATGGCCCGCAGGTACACCGTCACGCGGTCCTGGCGGTACTGGCCCGAGGCCCCGGCCCCGAAGTAGCGCAGCCCGGCCCCGCCGGTCAGGATGTTGGCGTCGTAGGAAATAATACCGCCTTCCAAGATAACTCCAGCAAAGAGCAAAGGCGGGAGCGTGGGCTCTTTCTGGCCGGTAGCTTCCGAGTACTCGGCCCGGCTGCTGCGGATGATTTTCCGCTCGTTGAGCAGGTTGCCCAGGTTTTCGCGCTCGATAGGCTCAAACCAGCGCGAATCTTCCAGGGCGCGCAGCAGGATGCTGGTGGCGCCCTGGGTAATGGCCGTGGAGAAGCTGGAGCCGTTGGCCGTGGGCTTGTACTGCCCCGTCTGGTCGCGGAACTTGTAGACGGCTACTACCACCCGCTCGTCGGGGGCGGGCAGGCTGCGCAGCGTGGCGCTGGCGCGCACTTCGGCCCCCAGGCGGGCCCGCTCGGTGGCAAAGGGCTGGTGAAAATACGGCGCGCAGCCGGCTACCCCGGCCAGCAGCAACGCGGCGGCCGTCCGGGCAAAACGGGTGGGAATACGCATAGCGGTGGAGCAGGGCGAAAGCCGGCGCGTGGCGGCGTGGCGGCCGCCACGCGCTGGGGTAGAGAGTTACATGAAGGGGATGGTAATCGTCGTCTGGTTACCCGTGCCTGAGTCGGTAATCTGCACCGAGAGGCCGGTGCCGGTGGGCGTCACGTTCAGCTGGTAGGTGCCGATGGTGTAAGTGCCCTCCTTCACCGCGCCCTCGCCGAACTGCGAGGTAATGAGCTGGCGTGAGAGCTGCGCGAGAATCTGCTGGTTCAGGCTCTGCTCGAAGTCCTTCAGCGGGTCGCGCTGGTACAGGGACGACGAGGTGGTCTTGTCCTCGATGGTGTTCTGGGCCTGGGCCGAGCTCAGCAGCCAGGAGTAGTTGAAGGTGTTGCCGCCCCCGAAGGCCGGGTTTTTCGGCTCGTACACCAGGTCCTGCGCCGCGGCCGGCTGCCGCGAGCCCAGCACCAACAGGCCTAGTAACAAGGCCAGGCGCATAATCAGCGTAAAATGGCTCATGAGAGTAAGGTGTTTGGAAGGTGGAACAATAGCCTCAGAAAAGGCCTGACCCGGCTTGGTCGGCCCGTTCGAGTTGCTTGGTCACGGTTTGGGAGCGGAACAGGAAGTCGTAGGCCACGGCCACGGCCTCCTGGGCGGCGGCCTCCACCACCTCGAACTTGGGTTGCAGGGGCATTTCCAGCAGCTCGGTGTCGTTCACGTCCACGGCCACCAGGGTGCTGTTGCCGCGCCCGATCCGCTCCCGCAGGGTCACGGTGAAGTCGGTGGCGCCGGGCGGGGCCTCCCAGGTGGTGTAAAACACGTCGTAGAAGTCGTGGCCGGCTTTGGTAATCGTCTGATCTACCACCAGCCCCTCGATTTCGGTGGGCCGAAACCGGCGCGTCTGCGCCGAGTCGGCGCGCAGCAGGCGGCGCAGGGCTTCTTCCAGCTGCTTGGTCGATACGGCCTGTTCTCGCGGCGGGGCGGTTTCGTACGGCCGGGCGGCGGGCGGCGGGGCCGAAGTACCCGGCTTGGGCGCGGTCTGGGCCGGAGCCGGGTGGTGCAACAGGCCCAGCACGAGGCAACCGAGCGCAATCATCCAGGGCCGCCACCACAGCACAGGCGGTGGTGGCGGAGCAGTTTTAACTGTCCGTCGCATATGTGGTGGAGAAATGCGCGTGAGGGCCGTGGCGCGGACCGGTCAGGCGCAGTGAAATAAACTAATCCGAAAGGCTGCGGTTGATCAGAATACCAACAGCCTTACATCAACCAAATGTAATTAAATAAAAGTATCGTACAATAGTTTTGGTATAAAATATTGCTTAAAAGCAAATTATTTGCACTAAAACAGCAAATCCAGAATATTTCCCGGTATAGAGTCAGTCCGCGCCCGGCATTGACTCCCGGCCGCTGGCCCAAAAGCCCATCAGGAAACAACGGGAAGGGCAGGAAGCCGCCCTTGCTTGCAAGCAATGCCAAAAAGCTCCGGGCCCGCGGCGGCTACTCCCACAGGGGATAGTGTTCGAGGTTGACTTCCTGGCCGAAGAAAAGCCGGGTGCTTTCGGCAAACGAGGGCGTGAAGTCGGACACGTAGAAATGATGCTGGGGCGGGCGCACCGCCGCCGGAGCGGCCAGATCGTGCGCCTGCAGCAGCTCGCGCAGGGCTTCGGCCACGATGGCGGAGGGGTCGAGCACGTCGATCTGGCCCTGGTAATACTCCTCGATCTGCTCGCGGATGAGCGGGTAGTGCGTGCAGGCCAGCACCAGGGCTTCGATATCGGCCAGCGCCGGGTCCGACAGGTAGGTGTTGATGACGCTCTGGCTAACGGCGCCGCGCACGAAGCCCTCCTCCACCATGGGCGCCAGCAGGGGCGTGGCCAGGGCGTGCAGGCGAATGTCGCGGTCGAGGGCGTCGAGCTTCTTGCGGTACACGTTGGAGCCCACCGTCTGCTTGGTCCCGATCAGCCCGACCTCGCGCCCGGCGTAGTGCTGCCCGATGTGGCGCACGATGGGGTCGATGACGTTGAGCACCTGGGCCTTGGAGCCCACGTACTCGCGCACCAGCTCGTAGGCGGCGGCCGAGGCCGAGTTGCAGGCAATCAGGATGACCTTGCAGTGCTGGCGCAGCAGCACGTCGCAGATTTTCACCGAGTAGGCCTGAATGGCGGCCGTGCTCTTGTCGCCGTAGGGCAGGTGGGCCGTGTCGCCGAAGTAGACGAGCCGCTCCTGGGGCAGCAGCTGGTTGACGGCGCGGGCCACGGTGAGCCCGCCGATGCCGCTGTCGAACACGCCGATGGGGCGGGCGTCGTGCAGGGCGGGAGCGGCGGAGGCGGAAGCAGGGGCAGACATGGCGCCGAAGGTACGGCGGCGGCGCATTTCGGGCGCGCGGACAAAGCCAGTGCACGTAAAAAAACCGCTCGGCCGGGCAGCCAAGCGGGTTTCGTGGAGAATAACGGAGTCGAACCGATGACCTGTTGCGTGCGATGCAACCGCTCTAGCCAGCTGAGCTAATTCCCCGGATTTGGACTGCAACATACGGGCTTTGCGCAAGCGGCGCAAGCGGGAGGCCCGGTGGCTATTGCGTCGAAATGCGTATGTTGCTCAGCAAACCACATTGCTTTGTATGCTTCGAAGCGTCATTCTGGAGGAAATCGACCAGGCGCTGGCTCACTACGATTCCTCCCACGGCCGCCCCGTTGCCATTGAGCTGGGCGAGCGGAAATACACCCAGTTGGTGCTCGACGTGGCCAGCCTGCACCAGGACGGCGGCGAGCTGACCACCAATACCGGCCGCCCCCTGGCCTACCGCGGCCTGGAAATCCTGCGCGACGACGTGCACCGCGACCGGGTGCGCATCCTGTGACCACGGATTGGCTACGCCGAACTTCGTTTCGACGGATTTTTCGGATTGAACGGATTCGGGGACGATTGTGCAAGGCAGCTCACAGGCAGGCATTGCGCGCGAAGCAACCGCCGGAAGGTGTAGCGAATACTTCCTCATCGTAGCACCGCCGTCACAATACATGCAGACTTAAAGCCCGCACCACCTGAAACTACCGTTGCCGGTTTCGGGCGGTGCTGCTGGTTGAGCCGTCATGCAGCGGAAGGATTGGCTACGCCTTCCGGCGGTTGCTTCGACTACGCCTCACAATGACGACCAGTGAATCGTCGTCTACCATCGTCCCCGAAATCCGGGCAATCCGAAAAATCCGTCGAATCCGTGGTCTACCTTTGCGGGTATGAATCTGCTTTCTGGCGAAAATCTCTCTAAAAATTACGCGGACCGCTGGCTGTTTCGCGACCTGGGCTTCGGCCTGCAACAGGGGCAGCGCGTGGCGCTGGTCGGCATCAACGGGGCCGGCAAAACCACCTTGCTGCGCATTCTGGCCGGCCTGGAGCAGCCCGATACCGGCCTGGTGTCGGTGCGCAAGGGCATCCGGGTGGCCTTTCTGGGGCAGCAGCCACAGTTCGACGAGGAGCTGACGGTGGAGCAAACCATCTTCGCCTCGCAGAACGACACGCTGGCCGCCATCCGCGACTACGAGCACGTGGTGAACGACCCGAACCACCGCTCCGACGATTTGCAGCGGGTGATGGAGCAGATGGATGCGCTCAACGCCTGGGACTACGAGGCGCAGGTCAAGCAGATTCTGGGCCGCCTGGGCATCCTCGGGCCGCTGCTCGACCGTCCGGTGCGGCAGCTTTCGGGCGGGCAGCGCAAGCGCGTGGCCCTGGCCCGGGTGCTCATCGAGGAGCCGGAGGTGCTGATTCTGGACGAACCGACCAACCACCTGGACCTGGACACCATCGAGTGGCTGGAAAACCGGCTGGCCTCCCCCACCCTCACCCTGCTGATGGTCACCCACGACCGGTACTTCCTGGACAAGGTGGCCAACGAAATCGTGGAGCTGGACCAGGGCCGGGTGCACCGCTACCAGGGCAACTACTCCTACTTCGTGGAGAAAAAGGCCGAGCGGGAGCAGATGGAAGTGGCCGAGGTGGAAAAAGCCCGCAACCTGCTCCGCAAGGAATTGGAGTGGATGCGCCGGCAGCCCCAGGCCCGCGGCACCAAGCAGAAGGCCCGCATCGACGCCTTTTATGAAACCCAGGAAAAGGCCAAAACCAAGATTGGCGGCCCCCAGCTGGAGCTGTCGGTGAAAACCACCCGGCAGGGCGGCAAAATCATCGAGGTGGAGCACCTGCACAAGCAATTCGGCGACAAAGTGGTGCTGGACGACTTCAGCTACGTGTTCAAGAAAAAGGACCGCATCGGCCTCATCGGGCCGAACGGGGCGGGCAAGTCGACGCTGCTGAACATGCTCACCGGCAAGCTGCAGCCCGACTCGGGCACCGTGGACGCAGGCCAGACCACCGTGTTCGGCTACTACACCCAGAACGAGCTGGAGTTCGACGAGACGCAGCGCGTTATCGACATCGTGAAGGAGGTGGCCGAGGTGGTGGAAATGGCGAATGGCGACGTGGTGACGGCCTCGCAGTTCCTGCAGCACTTTCAGTTTCCGCCGGCCCAGCAGTACACGCTGGTAAGCAAGCTGAGCGGGGGCGAAAAGCGCCGCTTGCAGCTGCTGCGCGTGCTCATCAAGAATCCGAACTTTTTGATTCTGGACGAGCCGACCAACGACCTGGACATCATCACGCTGAACATCCTGGAGGACTTCCTGCTGAATTTCGCGGGCTGCCTGCTCATCGTGTCGCACGACCGGTACTTCATGGATGCGCTGGTGGAGCACGTGTTCGTGCTGGAGCCCGGCGGGCAGGTGCGGCAGTTCCCCGGCAACTACACCGACTACCGCGAGTGGCAGAAGGAGTATCAATCCGAGGAGTACGCCCGCGAACAGGCCCGCACGGCCAAGGCGGCGGCGGGCGTGGCCCCGTCGGCGGAGGTGAAGGCGGCGCCGGCCCCGGCCGGGCAGAAGCGCAAGGCCAGCTTCGCCGAGAAAAAGGAGTACGAGCAGCTCAGCAAGGACATCGAGCAGCTGGAAACCCGCAAGCAGCAGCTTATCACCCAGCTGAACTCGGGCAACGGCACGCACACCGAGCTGGCCGACTGGGCCGCCGAGCTGAAGCGCACCGACGCCGACCTGGATACGAAAGGGGAACGGTGGCTGGAGCTGGCCGACCTGGTCGACTAAGCGGCACGAATTCGCCGGATTCTACACGAAGGCCCGGGGCTTAGGCTCCGGGCCTTCGTGCGTTTTGGGGCCACGGCAGCCCGAAGCTTTGAAAGCCAAAATCAGCCCCAGCAGCCCGAATGATGCGTTTTCGGATCGATGCCAGCCGGCTGCCAGGGCCTGTCCGAAATTTTTCACCCGGTTCCGTGCTACTTTTTCTGCTTTTCTGCATCCATTTCTCAGGCTCCGCCGCTCCGCTCGCACTACTCCACCACCGAAAACACCTTAGCTATGAAACAGCCCAACCTCGACCAGTGGACCACTGGCTTCGCGCTGGTGGCTTTTCTCGGCCTGTTCGTGGCCCCGCTGCTCTACCTGCAAGCCGGCCGGCGGCACACCCCGGTGGGCTACGTGGCGGCCATCCTGACCTTGTTTTCGCTGACGCTGCTCTATTACGTGCTGTGGTGGAGCGGCTACCTGCAATACTTCCCCTACCTCAACGGCGGCGTGGAACTGTTCACCCTGCTGTTCGGGCCGCTGTTTTACCTCTACCTGCGCCGGCTGGCCGCTCCGGCCGGGCAAGGACCGGCCAGCCGGGCGCACTGGCTGCCGTTCGCCGTCGGCACGTTGCTCAGCCTGCCCTGGCTGCTGACGCCGCCCCTGCAGCGGCCGCAACTGGTGCGGAGCGGCAGATTCTTCGCCCTGTTTCATCAGGCGCTGCCCTGGCTGGCCCTGGCGCTGCTGCTGGGCTACGGCGGGGCGCTGCTGCGGCTGCGGCCGGCTTTCGGCGCGGGGCACCCGGCGGCGCGCTGGGCCCGCTGGCTCACGACCTGCTACTGGGGCTTCGTGCTGGCCAACGGCTCGTACTACGTGTTGGTGCAGCTGCCTTTCTTCTCGCGCAGCTGGGACTACGCCATTTCCCTGGCCATGTCGGCCTTCATCTTCCTGGTGGCCGTGCTGGCCTTCGTGCAGCCGCAGGTATTTCAGCCGGTGGCCGAACCGGCCCAACCGGTCCAGGCAGCTCTTGATACTCCGGCAACCGAGGCCGCTGATCTGGTAGCCGCCAACGCTACCGAGGAAGAAACCCCGCCGACCGAGCCGGCGCGCTATCAGCACTCGGGGCTGCCGCCGCGCGTGGCCCAGGAGCAGGCCCGGCGGCTGCAGCAGCTGATGCAGCAGGAGCGGCTGTACCGCCGCCCGGAGCTGCGCCTCGATACGCTGGCCGAGCACCTGGGCCTGAGCCGGCACCACCTCTCGCAGGTGCTCAACGAGCAGCTCGGCCTGAACTTCTTCGAGTACCTCAACGCCCTGCGCGTGGCCGAGGCCCAGGAGCTGCTGCGCGCCACCTCGCGCCGGCAGCGCAACATCATCGAGGTGGCGTACGCGGTGGGCTTTAACAACAAAGTTTCTTTCAACAAGGCCTTCAAGCAGGCTACTGGCCTTACCCCCAGCGAGTTTCGTCAGCAGCTGACAGTTAACACCGATGGGGATTTACCTTTTCCGCTGACGTCCGGGCTGGAAAAAGGATAAGGTTTATCGGGCTTTACTCGGCGGGGCATATGGTCGGAGTCCTTGGGACAGACCAACTCTCCGCCTTATGCCACATCTGCCTACTCAACTGCCGGCAAGGTTTCCGCCCGAAACCCGACCGGCTGCTCCTACCCTTTCCGCTCCGCTTCCGCCTTGGCCTCGTCGCGCCGAGGGCTGGCCGTGCCTTGCCGCTTCGCGCCGATGCCGGCGGCTGATGCGGACTGCTATGCCTTGAGCACCTGATTCCTCTCTGACTTCTTCGCCCCGGTACGCCGGGGCCTGTGGCAAAGCGGCGGGCTGAACCTGCCGGACCCCACGGCCGGGGTTGCAAACCCGGTCGTGCGCGAAAGTTTCCGCTTGGTGAGTGGGCGGAAACCCGGCCCCGGCGCAGAGCTGCGGGCCTCGTCCGGCGGGTTTGGCCCGCTGCCCCAGCCCTTTCCGCGCCGCCCTTGGGCCACTCTTTGGCCGCGCAACTCAGTCCAACTCTCACCTTCTAACACCCACACAACCTGCGTTATGAAACGAACCTTACTTTTATTCGGCCTGCCGCTCGTGCTCCTCGCGGAGCCCGCGGCGGCCCAGAGCCGCACCGTGTCGGGCCGCGTGACGGACCGCGGCAACGGCCAGGGCCTGCCCGGCGCCACGGTGCTGCTGAAAGGCACTACTACCGGCGCTTCTACCAATGCCGAGGGCACGTTTTCGCTGACGGTGCCGGCCGAGGGCGGCACCCTGGTCATCAGCTCCATCGGCTACGCCACCATCGAGCAGGTCATCGGCTCGCAGTCGACCATCAACGTGGCCCTGGCGGCCGGCACCGAGCAGCTGAGCGAGGTGGTGGTGACGGCCCTGGGCATCGAGCGGGAGCGAAAAAGCCTGGGCTACGCGGTGGAAACCCTGGAAAACAAGGACATCACCCGGGCCAGTGAGCCCAACCTCGTGCGCTCCTTGCAGGGCCGCGTGGCGGGTGTGCAGGTGTCGTCGGCCTCGGGCGGGGCGGGCGGGGCCACGCGCATCGTCATTCGCGGGGCGCAGTCGTTTACCGGCGACAACCAGCCGATTTACGTGGTCGACGGCAACGTCATCAGCAACAACGCGGTGACCAACCTGAGCACGGCCGCCCCGCGCGGCAACGGCGACGACCTCAACAACGGCGTGGACCTGCCCAACCGCGCGGCCGACATCGACCCGAACAACGTGGAGTCGATAACGGTGCTCAAAGGGCCGGCGGCAGCGGCGCTGTACGGGGCACGGGCGGCTTCGGGGGCCATCATCATCACCACCAAGAAGGGCGCGGGGCTGAAGGGCCGCTCCCAGATTGCGGTAACCAGCGCCGTGACGCTGGACCGGGTGAACCGCCTGCCCAAGTTCCAGAACACCTACGGCTCGGGTTCCGACGGCGTGTACGACCCGCAGAACAACGTGAGCTGGGGCCCGCGCATGGACGGCCGCCTGGTGCCCGACTGGCGCACCTACACCCTGGCCGACCCCAACGCGACGGTGGTCGACTCCATTCCGCTCACGCCCAAGCCCGACAACGTGCGGGACTTCTTCGAGACGGGCGTGACGACCAACAACGCGGTGTCGTTTTCGGGCTCGAATCAGAGCTCGAACTTCTACGTGTCCTTGGCCGACGTGCGGACCAAGTCGTTTATTCCGAACACCACCTACAAGCGCACCAGCGTGAGCCTCAGCGGCGGCACGCAGCTCTTTAACAAGGTCACGACCAGCGCCACCTTGACCTACGTGAAGTCGGGCGGGGACCGGGGCGTGCAGGGCCAGTCGCGCTCCAACATCCTGCAGACCATCTACAACACCCCGCGCGACATCGTGCTGACCGACCAGAAAAACTACAACGACCCGCGCTACGACCTGACGGGCTACTACCTGGCCGGCTTCCGCAACAACCCTTACTTCCTGCTCGACAAAAACCTGCTCACCGACGACGTGGACCGGCTGCTGGGCACGGCCACGGTGAGCTACGACCCGCTGGAGTGGCTGAACCTGACCTTCCGGCAGGGCGTGGACGTGTTTACCGACCGGCGCAAGCAGACCATTTCCCAGGGCACCATCAACAACCTGACCGGGCGCTACCTGGAAGACAACAACTTCGGCCGCAACCTGACCACCGACGCGCTGGTGAACGTGACGCGGCGCTTCGGCGAGGATTTCACCCTGAAGGGCGTGTTCGGCACCAACTACCAGGAGCAGCTGACCTCGCGCAGCGTGGCCGACGGCGTGGGGCTGGTCATTCCCGATTTCTACGACCTGAGCAATACCAGCGTGGTGACAAACACCAAGGTGGACACCAAACAGCGCATTCTGGGCCTGTTTGCCGACGTGCAGCTGGCCTACCGCGACTACCTGTTTCTGGGCCTGACCGGGCGCAACGACTGGACCTCGACCCTGCCCCGCGCCACGCGCAGCTTCTTCTACCCCAGCGCCAACGTGGGCTTCGTCTTCACCGACGCGTTCAAGCTGCAAAGCAACTACCTGAGCTTCGGCAAGCTGCGGGCCAACGTGGCCTCGGTGGGCAAGCCGCCAATTCCTTACCAGATCGACCCGGTATTTGTGCGCAGCACCGTCGACAACGGCTTTCAGGCGCAGTACGTGTTTCCCTTGCAGAGCGTGCCGGGCTTCCGGGTGGGCAACGTGCTGGGCAACCCACGGCTGAAGTCGGAGCTGACCACGGCCTACGAGGGCGGGCTGGAAATGCGCTTTTTCCAGAACCGGCTCGGGTTTGACCTGACCTACTACAAGTCCGTCAGCAAGGACATCATCGTGAACGTGCCGGTGCCGGGTCCCTCGGGCTTCACCGCCCAGACGGCCAACGCGGGCACCATGGAAAACCGCGGCGTGGAGCTGGCCCTGAACGCGACGCCGGTGCAGCTCAAGAATGGCTTCACCTGGGACCTGAACTTCACCTTCACCCGCAACCGCAACCGCGTGACCGAAGTGACCAACGTGACGCCCAACATCGGCGTGGGCGGCCTCGGCTCGGTGGCGCTGGAAGCCCGCGTGGGGCAGCCCTACGGCAGCTTCTTCGGCACCAAAATGCTGCGCGACGGGGAAGGCCGCGTGGTCATCGACCCGGTATCGGGCTTCCCGCGCCTTGACCCGGTACTGACCACTCTGGGCAACATCCAGCCCAAGTTCCTGGCCGGGGCCGGCACCACGCTCAGCTACAAGGGCCTGGCGCTGAACGTGCTCTTCGACACCAAGCAGGGCGGCAAGTTCTTCTCCAACACCATCAATACCCTGCAGTTTGCCGGGGCGCTGAAGGAAACCACCGCCCACGACCGGCAGCCCTTCCTCTACCCGAACTCCGTCATACCGAACCCCGACGGCTCGGGCAGCTTCGTGCCGAACACCACGGTGCTGACCGACGGCGGCTTTAACTACTGGCGGCAGGTGTCGACGGCGGGCGAAAACACGCTGTTTGACGCCTCCTACATCAAGTTGCGCGAGGCTTCGCTGAGCTACGCGCTGCCGGCCACGCTGGTGAGCAAGGTGAAGCTGACGGGCATTCAGTTCTCGCTGATCGGCCGCAACCTAGCCCTGTGGACGCCCGATTCGCAACCGCACGTCGACCCGGAGGTCAGCTCCCTGGGCTCGGGCAACAACCAGGGCTATGAGTTTTACGCCTACCCGAGCACCCGCTCCTACGGGGCCAGCCTGCGCCTGACGCTCTAACCCACTCACCGCAACTATTACGGACATGAAAACCAACCTCATCCGACTCGGGGCGGTGCTGGGCCTGCTGCTGAGCGGCACGGCCTGCGAGAAAGACTTCCTCGACATCAACAAGGACCCCAACAACCCCACCACCGCCGACATCAACCTGGTGTTGCCCTCGGGGCAGGCCACGGCCAGCTTCATCATCGGCGGACAGTACAACGTGGTGGGCGAAATCCTGGCTCAGCACCTGGGCATTGCGCAGGGCGGCAACCAGTACCGCGCCTGGGACCAGTTCAGCATCCCCACCAGCACCTTCGACGGGCGCGAGTTTTCGGGCGGGCTCTACGCCGGGGCGCTGGAGGATTTTCAGTACGTCATCAACGCCGGCACGCCGGCCAATGAGTGGCGCATGGTGGGCATTGCCAAGATTCTGAAGGCTCACAGCTACCAGGTCATCACCGATCTGTACGGCGACGTGCCGTTCTCGGAAGCCCTGCAGGGCTCGGCCAACCTCACGCCCAAGTACGACCGGCAGCAGGATATCTACGCCGGCCTGCAGGCCCTGCTCGACGAGGGCATTGCCGACATCGGCAAGCAGCAGGGCCGCTTCCCCGGCACCGCCGACATGAACTACCGCGCCGCCTCGGAGGCCGACATGCAGAAGTGGGTGCGCCTGGCCAACACCCTCAAGCTGCGCCTCTACCTGCGCCTGACGGAAGTAGACGCCGCGGGCGCCCGCGCCGGCATTCAGGCCCTGTACGCCCGCAACGCCGGCGCCACCGACTTCAACTTCATGCGCACGGCCGACAGCTACCAGTTCAACAACGGCACGGCCACCAACTCGGAAAACCCCTTCTACCAGACCAACTTCCGCCTGCAAAACAACCTGGCCGTCAGCAGCAATATCGGCGACACCCTGGTGCGCTACCAGGACCCGCGCCTGCCCGTCTACGCCCTCGACGCCGACCTGACGACCACGCCGCAGGAGTTCCTGTTTGTGCGCCCGGGCCAGAACGCGCCCTACCCGAACAATTTCACCACCAGCAGCGGCGCGCCGGCCGTGCGCCTGTCTTTCCCCGGCACCTTCTTTATCGGGCAGGCCTTCACCAACGTCAACCGCGCCGGCAGCTCCTTCCCCGGCATTTCGGCCACCGACGCGCCGGCCAAATCCCGCCCCACGCTGCTGCTGACCTATGAGGAAAGCCAGCTGCTGCGGGCCGAAGCGGCCGTGCGCGGCTGGGCCCCGGCCGCCGAAAACGCCCAGACGCTCTACGAAACCGGCGTGCGGGCCGCCCTCACCCGCTACGGCATCAGCACGGCCGATGCCACCACCTACCTGGCCCGTCCGCAGGTGAGCTGGGCGGCGGCCGGCACCACGGCCCTGAAGCTGCGCAACGTGGCGGTACAGAAGTGGCTGTCCTTTTTCGCCACCAACGGCGCCGAGGCTTGGACGGAAGTGCGCCGCAGCAACCAGCCCAGCCTGCGGGCCCCGCTGGTAAACCTGCTCGGCGGCGGCCGCTTCGTGAAGCGCCTGCCCTACCCCGACTCGGAGCTGCAGCGCAACCCGCGCATCACCGAAACCGGCCTTTCCCCCGGCGACGTGACCACGCCGGTGTGGTGGGACGTAAACTAGCTCCGCTTCGCGCATTGGTTGTTGTGCTCGACAGCCTCGGTCCTCGCCGGCCGGGGCTGTTTGGCGCTTACCGGAAAGACCAACCCGCTGCCGCCTGAACGGCCGTGCGGGTTGTAGCGCCCCAAACACTACTTTCAGCCGCCGGGCCGGGCATGCAGCCCCGCGGGCCGGGCTTCGTCAGTAGGGCGCCCTGGCTCGATGCTGAGCCCGCGCTTCGTTCACCATTCCCAACCCTACCTTTCCAAACCCCATGAAAAACCCCGTTTCCCTGCTGCGCCTCTGCGCCGTGCTGCTCATGTCGCTGCTGTTCGTCGGCGCGGCCCAGGCCCAGGATGCCGCCCCCAAACCCAGCCCGGCCGCCACGGCCACCGGTAAGGCCGGCAAAGCCAACGTGACCGTGAAATACAGCTCGCCCGCCGTGAAGGGCCGCACCATCTGGGGCGGACTGGAGCCCTACGGCAAGGTGTGGCGCGCCGGGGCCAACGAAGCCACCACCGTCACCTTCGACCAGCCCGTAACGGTGGAAGGCAAAGCCCTGCCGGCCGGCACCTACGCCTTCTTCGTCATCCCGATGGAAAAAGAAGCCTGGACGGTTATTTTCAACAAGACGGCCAACCAGTGGGGTGCCTTCAAGTACGATGAAAAGCAGGACGCCCTGCACGCTTCCGTCAAGCCCCGCAAAGCCGCCAGCCTGAACGAGCGGCTCACCTACACCGTGGAAAGCCCCGGCCTGGTGCTGCGTTGGGAAAACATCGAGCTGCCGGTAAGCATCAAGTAAGCTTCCCCGGCACGTAAAAAGCCCCGCTGGAACATTTCCGGCGGGGCTTTTTACGTGGCTGAAGCATACGACTACCGCATACCGCGGCGGGCCTTGGCCGGCGTAGCGGCCGCGGTGGCCGGGTGCCCATCCAGCCGGAAGTATTGCTGGGTAAACTCGCCCGCCAGCTGCCGGCCGGCCACGGGCATGACCAAGCGCAGGCGGGCGGCGGCGTCGGCGCAGCGGCGGAACCGCACGCGGCCGCGCAGCAGCTGGCCGGGCGCGACGGTGGTTTTGCGCAGCAGGGTGGTTTCCAGCTGCCGCTGCTTGTCGCGGGCGGCGGTGGCCTGCACGACGTGGCTGGCGCGCTCCTGCTCGTAGCGGGCCATTTCGGCCTGGTAGCGGGTTTGCCGGGCGGTGCGACGGGCGGCGTTTTCGTGGCGGGGGCGGCTGCTCAGGTCGTCCAGCAGGTTGCTCAACGACGAGAGCATTTCGGCGGCCGGGCGGGCCGATGCTTTCTGCTGGTGATAGGCGGCCTGCTGCTGCAGGGCCTGAATGTTCTGCTCGGGGTTTTCGGACTGCACGCGCAGGGCTCCGACGCCGGGCGTCGTCGAATACGCGTCGAGGTAAAAGGCTTCGGGGGCCACCAGCACCGGGCGGCGGCTGCGGTTCTGCAGCGTCACGTCGAATTCCAGCCAGGGTCCCGAGGTCGATACCACGCCCAGACGCACGTCGAGGCTGTCCTGCTTGGCCGCTACCACTTCCATACCGTCCTGCCACTGCCCAGCACCCGTTGCGGGCTTGACCAGCACGTAATGGGCCGTGGAGCAGGCGCCGAGGCCGAGCAACAGCGCGCCAGCGGGCAACAGGTGAGCGAAAACAGACCGAAGCGTAAAGATTTTCATGCGTGGTGGGAAGAGTGGTCTGGTAAGTAACGACTATTCCCCGGCCAATCAAAATCCAACCGCCGCCTCCATGCGCCGAGTGCCCGCTATTCACCCGCAACGGCCGCTAATCAATTATCAATCAATTCTTTTAAAGCATTCGGCAACTCAAAATCACCATCATCAGTAGGCGTAAAGTCCAAAACCCGCCTCACGGCGGCCAGCGGAATCGGGCCGAACACGTGGGCGAAGTGCTGCCCGCGGCTCGGAGCCCACTCGCGCTTCACCGCCACGCCAGCGGCAACCAGGGCAGCTTCGTCCAGCTCCAGCAGCACCAAATCCTGGCGGCCACGGTAATAGCGGCTGGCGGTTTCCACTACCTGGTGCCGCTCAGAGGTGTGAATAAAGCCTTCGGCCTGCAGATCGGGGCTGGCGAAAAAGCCGGTTTGCTGGGCCTGCTGCCAGTGCGCCAGCTCGGCAATGCGGTAGAGCATGAATCAGTTGTCCGTTACGAGTTGTCAGTTGTCAGAACCAGTATAAAATGCAGAAGCCAGTTGCCCGCCTTGCGACTGACAACTGGCAACTAGCAACTGACTACTACAACTTATGCCTTCCACAGCTCGTGCTGCTGGCCTTTGCTGGTGGTCAGGATGAAGCGTACGGGGCTGGGCAGCAGCACCAGGCGCACTTTGCCGGGGTACTTTTCGGAGTCGACCCATACGCCGTCTTCGGTAGTGAGCTTGAGGCCGGCGGGCAGGTAGGCCGTGGGCAGCAGCACGTCGGTATCGGAACTCAGGTCGCCGTGGACTTTCTCCAGGGCGGCTTCCAGGTACTCGCCGTACTCCTCGTTGAAATCGTCTTCGAGGTCGTGCAGCTCCTCCTCCACGTCGTCGTAGCGCGAGTCGCTGTAGGCGAGCTGGTGCAGCTCGTGTTTTTTGGTCAGAAGGGCCGTCAGGGCCTGATTCAGGGCGTTGGTATCCATATCGGTATGCAAGGGCGGCCAGGTTGGGGATGCGGCGGCGTCAAGGGCAAATTTGGGAAAGAATCAAGAAAGTCGCCACGCCGGGCACGAATTAGCCCGAAACAGTATTTTTACCACGTCATTTCCCCGACTCCCCATCATTCCACCCAAAACCCAGTCCCGCGCATGGAAACGCTGACCCCGGCCGCCACGGCCGCCCCGCAGACCGCCGATTTTCTGCCCCTCAACGGCACCGACTACCTCGAATTTTACGTCGGCAACGCCAAGCAGTCGGCCTACTACTACCAGGCGGCCTTCGGCTTCGAGCTGGTGGCCTACTCGGGCCCCGAAACCGGCGTGCGCGACCGGGCCAGCTACGTGCTGCAGCAAAACAAGATCCGGCTGGTGCTGACCACCTCCCTGCTCTCCGATTCGGACATCACCCGGCACGTGGCCAAGCACGGCGACGGGGTGAAGGTGATGGCGCTGTGGGTGGACGACGCCCGCAAGTCGTTCGAGGAAACCACCAAGCGCGGCGCCAAGCCCGCTTTCGAGCCCTACACCATCTCGGACGAGCACGGCGAGGTGACCATGGCCGGCATCTACACCTACGGCGAAACCATCCACACCTTCGTGGAACGCTCGAAGTACTCGGGGCCCTTCCTGCCCGGCTTCGTGGCCCGCACCAGCAACGTGCCGCAGGGCGCGCCGGTGGGCCTGCAGGTGGTCGACCACTGCGTGGGCAACGTGGGCTGGGGCGAGATGAACCAGTGGGTGAAGTTCTACGAGGACGTGATGGGCTTTAAGCTGCTCATCACCTTCGACGACGAGGACATTTCGACGGAGTACTCGGCCCTGATGTCCAAGGTGGTATCGAACGGCAACGGCTACGTGAAATTCCCCATCAACGAGCCGGCCGAGGGCAAGAAAAAGTCGCAGATCGAGGAGTACCTCGACTTCTACCACGACGCGGGTGTGCAGCACATGGCCCTCATCACCAACGACATCCGCTCGACCGTGACCGAGCTGCGCCGCCGCGGCGTGGAGTTCCTCTCAGTGCCCGAGACGTATTACGAAGACCTGATTGAGCGCGTGGGCCACATCGACGAGGACATCGAGAGCATCAAGGCCCTGAACCTGCTGGTGGACCGCGACGAAGAAGGCTACCTGCTGCAGATTTTCACCAAGCCGGTGGAGGACCGCCCCACGGTGTTCTACGAAATCATCCAGCGCAAAGGCGCCAAGTCGTTCGGCAAGGGCAACTTCAAAGCCCTGTTCGAGGCCATCGAGCGGGAGCAGGCCCTGCGCGGCAACCTGTAAGCGCCGATTCGGCCAGCGGGTATTCCCGTTTGCTGCCCCACATACAAAACCGCCCCGGCCAGTCTTGGCCGGGGCGGTTTTGCATTCACCCGTTTATGTGAGCCGCGGCGCTATTTCGAGCCAACGAGCACGCCGCCGACGAAGTAGTTGCCGGTTTCGGTGCGCAGGTTGTAGACGATGGGCGCGGTGCCAGCATCCTGGCGGTCGGTGAGGTGAGTGGTTTCCACGGCCGCGGCGCTGCCGAGCTGCAGCACGTTGTCGGAGGGGCGCAGCTCGTCGGCGCGCAGCTGCTGGCCCTCGGCCGTCACGACGGGGTGGTTGGGCGTCACGGTCAGCTCGGTGGCGGGCTTGTAGGGGCGGCCGGGGGCGGTTTCGAGGCCGGCGTACACCAGCGGGGCGCCGATGGTCAGCTGCACCAGCGGGTACTTCTGCTCATCGTGGATGTCGAGGCGCACGACGCGGGTGGGCACGGCTTTGCCGGTCAGCGCGTCGTAGCCGAGCACCACGTCGCCGGGGCGCACCTTGCTGATGTGCACCTCGCGGCCCTCGGGCAGAGCCACGCGGGCATAGGCTGGAAAGCACACGGCTTCCTCGCACTTGAAGGGCCGGTCGTAGGCGGTTTTCAGGTCGACGTACTCCTGGTTCAGGTCGTAGACGGCGCTGCTGTAGCTGGCCAGCTGCTGCACCTGCCCTACCATCAGCTGCTGCCCGCCGGCCAGGGCGCTCAGGAAGTTCTTCTCCTCGGGGCGCTGAATGTCGTCGCCGTAATGAATCCTGGCCAGCTCGGTCTGGAAGGGCATTACGCGGTTTTTCACCAGGGTTTTCTGGGTGGTCCAGGCGGTGCCTAGCTGGGGCAGGTACTTGGTGTAGAGGTCGAGGCGGCGCTTGGTGAACTGGCGAAACTGGTCGTAGTTCTTGCGCTGGCCGGCGCATTGTCCTTCGCGGGCATCGGCCGCGGGTTGGGCCTGCTCTTCCCGCTTCACCGTTTCCAGCTCGGTCTGCAGCTGCCGCTGCACCCGCGTGAAGGCGTTGCCGCTCATTTCGGCGTTGAAAGCCTCCATCATCTTGCTGTTGGCCTCCAGCGCGGGCGTGGCCACCAGCGGGGCCAGCTTGGTCGGGCGCTGATTGCCGCCGATGGCCTGCATCCTGGCCTCGTCCAGGCCGTGCTTGCGCATAAGCTGCTGCATGTAGGCGTCCTGCTCAGCTTCCGATTTCTTTTCCCAGGCCGCGCGGAAGACCGGGTTTTTCATTTGTTGCATGAAGTCGGCCTGGGCGGCCTGGAAGCTGGGGTCCGCCACCATCCGCTGCTGGGTGCTGCCGGCCGGGGCCATCTGCGCCTGCATGAACTGGGCCTTTTCCGAGTCGCTCATCTTGGCAAATCGGGCCTGAAACGCGGGGTCTTGCATCTGCTGGGCCAGCTGCACGGCCTGGGCGTTGTAACCGGGCGTGCCCGCGCCGTGCTGCTGCATATAGGGCATTTTCTGCTGGTCGCTCATCTTATCCACGCCCGCGGCCTGGGCCTGCCGGCCCATGTTTAGCTGAGCCTGCTCGTCGCGCGTTTGCTCGGCCGTGCGCCCGGCACCGATGCCGGCGGCCAGCTGCGTGAGCTGCTTATCGAGCTCGGCAAAGGCGGCCGGACGCTTGAGCGTGGGCCCAAAGGCCGTGGGCGGGGCCGGAATCCGGTCGAAGTAGGGCAGCACGTCGGTCTTGACGGGCTTCTGGGCGAAGGCCACGGCGAAGGGCAGCACCACGAGCAGGGCGGCCAGCAGGAACATCAGCAGACTGGCCAGACGGTGAATTTTCATAGCGGGGTAAGCGGGGAAAAAGGGAACGGAACGGTGGCGGAGGGCGTCGAAAACGACCGGCGTCGAGCCAGTCGCTAAGACGGCTGCAAGTGCGGAAAAAATCGGGCGCACTTCAATCGCATGATAATGTGAGCTTTATCCAACCCGGTCGCCATCGTGTGCAAACTTCCGTTTTCTTTGGCGTAGAAAACCCTCCTTTTGACTTTCCCCGCATATGGCCCTATCCGCTGACGTTCAACAGAAAATCCAAACCTGGCTCACCGGCAACTATGACGACGAAACCAAAGCCGAAATCGTGCGGCTGCAGGCGGCGGGCGACGAGGAAAGCCTGAACGACGCCTTCTACCGCGACCTGGAGTTTGGCACCGGCGGCCTGCGCGGGGTGATGGGCGTGGGCTCGAACCGCATGAACCGCTACACGCTGGGCATGGCCACCCAGGGTTTGTGCAATTACCTGCTGCAGAGCTTCCCCGGCCAGGAAATCAAGGTGGCCGTGGCCCACGACTCGCGCCTGAACTCGCGCGCCTTCGCCCAGACGGCCGCCGGCATCTTCTCGGCCAACGGCATCACGGTGTATCTGTTTGAGGATCTGCGCCCCACGCCCGAGCTGTCGTACACCATTCGTCACCTAGGCTGCCAGAGCGGGGTGGTCATCACCGCCTCGCACAACCCCAAGGAATACAACGGCTACAAGGTGTACTGGAACGACGGCGCCCAGGTGGTGGCCCCGCACGACAAGAACATCATCCGCGAAGTAGGCGCCATCCAGAGCGTGGACGCGGTGAAATTCCAGGCCGACGACTCGAAAATCCACCTCATCGGGGCCGAAGTCGACGACGCGTACCTGAGCCAGGTGCAGCAGCTGAGCATCAACCCCGAGGCCATCAAGCGCCAGCACGACCTGAAAATCGTGTACACGCCCATTCACGGCACGGGCATTACCATGGTGCCGCCGGCGCTGAAGCGCTTCGGCTTCACCAACATCCACATCGTGGAGGAGCAGGCCACGCCCGACGGCAACTTCCCCACCGTGAAGTCGCCGAACCCGGAGGAGAAAGTGGCCATGCAGATGGCCCTGGACAAGGCCAAGCAGATTGATGCCGACCTGGTCATTGCCACCGACCCGGACTCCGACCGCGTGGGCATCGGCGTGAAAAACGCCCAGGGCGAATGGGTGCTGGTGAACGGCAACCAGACGGCCGCGCTGCTGACGCACTACCTCGTATCGGCCCGCCAGCAGGCCGGGCAGCTCAATACCGAGAAGGACTACATCGTCTACACCATCGTGACCAGCGACGTGCTCGGCGACGTGGCCCGGCGCCACGGCATCCGCTCGTTCCAGACCTTGACGGGCTTCAAGTACATTGCCGGCGTCATCCGCGAGCTGGAAGCCCAGCACGACGGCCAGTACTACATCGGCGGCGGCGAGGAAAGCTACGGCTACATGATCGGGGACTTCGTGCGCGACAAGGACGCGGTATCGGCCTGCTGCCTGATTGCTGAAATGGCCGCGGTGGCCAAGGACCAGGGCCGCACGCTCTACCAGGAAATGGAGCAGATGTACCGCACCTACGGCCTCTACAAGGAAGACCTCATCTCGCTGACCAAGAAGGGCCAGCGCGGCGCCGAGGAAATCCAGGAAATGATGGCCGAGCTGCGCCAGAACCCGCCCGCCGCCCTCGGCGGCTCGCCCGTGGTGCAGCTGCTCGACTACCAGCAGCAAGTGGCCCGCGACCTGCGCACCGGGGAGCAGACGCCGCTGCACCACGAGAAGTCCAACGTGCTGCAGTTCGTGACCGATGACGGCTCCAAGGTGTCGGCCCGCCCCTCGGGCACCGAGCCCAAAATCAAGTTCTACTTCAGCCTGAAGCAGCCGAACTTCGGCGCCGCCGAGTCATTCGAGGATGCGCTGGCGGGCCTGGACGGCCGCATCAAGCAGATCATTCAGGAAATGCAGCTGCAGTAAGTTATCATAGACGAAAAATAAGCCAGCTGCTATCCATGAAGGACGGCAGCTGGCTTATTTTATGCCATCAGAAACAAAAACATATGTCAAAAGCAAAGGGACGCGGCGCCAAGGACTATTCTATCCCATCGTTCTTGAGCAGCCGAGGGTTTACACAGGACGCCTATGGCAACTGGCTCGAAAAAGTAACAATGTCAATTGTGCGTCGAGACAGAAAACGCCTTCCTGGGCAAATAATCCAACCAGTAACCGTGCGTCAAGCAGTCCATCGGGCTGTTAGTGATAATGGGGACAAGGATTACTATACGGGCCAAGATTTAGATTGGGCCCTGCTCCAGCATTTTAGCTTGGAACCGTGTCGAGCACCCAAAGAGCTTCATCACTTGGTTCCCTCAGTGGACCACGAAGTGCTATCTGCCACACAACCAGTGTTCCGCATATGCTCGTTGAGGACAAATAAATGTAAATCAGATTACAGTATTGAGGAGGTTAAGCAGTTTTGCCAGCTCTTCCTCAACCATCACCCCTAACCTGATTTCTACAGCCGCACCCCGATGCCCGGCCCGAACAGCACAAACCACTTGTAGCGGCCGTTGAGCAGGTAGCCACCGCCCAGGTATAGCGGAAAGGTCAGCTTGGCGTCGCGGCGGGTGGGGTACACCGAGCCCAGCACCACGATGCCCAGGTTGCGGTTGGCGTTGTTGTCCTGGCTGAGGTTGAAGGCATTCAGGGCCACGAAGCCCGCCCCGACCTTGTAGGGCCGCAGGCGGTTGATTTTCTCGGGATTGTAGAAGCTGAACTGCGCCAGCGTGGCCAGCGAAATACCCCCAAACGAGGTGTAGCTGCCATTCGGCTCCCCGATTTTGCGGGTCAGCAAACCGGCCGGGAAGCTGATGTCGATGTCGAACTTGTAGGTGCGCTTGAGCACCACCTCCACCACCTGCGTGAAGCCCGGGTCGCTGTACTGCCCGGCCTGGTGCTTCACCGTGACGATGATGCGGCTCCATTCGTCCAGGTCGTAGGTTTTGCGGCCCAGCAGCGCGTTCAGGCTCAACGCATCGGTGCGGCAGGCCTTGTCCTGGTAGAACACCGCGCGGGGCGAATTGTCGCCGGGGCAGATGACCACGTTGTCCACGTTGCGGATTTCCACCAACTCGCCCTTGGCGTTCAGGGTCCGGATTTCGAAGCTCAGAAACTGCTTGCCGTACAGCGCCTTGTCCGAGTCGATGCCGTTGGGGTTGAAGTTGAACACCACGTCGCGCACGGTGTGGCCGAAGAGAACCGGGCCGTTGAGCTGGGTGATGGGCCGGGGCGCCTCGCCGTAGCTCACCGACACGAAATCCAGCGGGTGCGGGCGCTGAAACTCGCGCACCGACAGGGCGAAGCCGGTGGCCTGGCCCGCGTTCAGAATGCTGCTCTTGCGCTTGTCGAAGGTGATGGGCACCTGCACGCGCAGCACCACGCGCGAGTCGGTGCGGATGGAGGAGTCGGAGGGAATGACGGGCAGGTCCTCGAAGTGGAAGCGCGCCTTCTGCAGCCCCTCCCCTTCCAGGCGCACGTCCACGGTTTCGCCGGGGCTCACGCTGAGCGAGGACGTCCAGTCGCCGCCGCGGTGCAGCACCTGCACGCCCGTGATGGTGGTTTTGGGCGTGATGTCAAGGTTGGTGACGTAGAGGGCCTGGTCGTTGAGCTTGAGGTAGAGGTAGCCTTCGGTCTGGCGGTGGGTGTTGTAGGGGCGCAGGTAGCAGAGCACCCGGTCGTTCGAGAGGTACTGGCGCGTAAACAGCTCGCCGATGAGCGTGCCGCCCGGCTCCTCCTGGTCCTCGATGCGGTAGGTGCGGCGCAACTCGAAGAAGCGGCCGTTGTCCAGAATCAGCTCGGAGCCGCGGCGGCGGCTGGCTTCGTCCAGGGTCACCATGCGCCGGTCGGGCGTGAGGAAGCGCAGGCGGGTGGCTTTCACGGTGAATTCCTGCCGGAGCGCGGGCAGCTGGTAGTTGAGCCGGCCGCCGTTTTGCAGCATGGGCCGCTCGCTTTGCAGCTTCACCGTGAGGGTGCGGCGCCCGAGCTGCTTGGGCAGCACGTGCAGGCGCAGGGTGCCGTTGGGCTCCCGGGTCACGCGGTAGTCAAACTCGTCGGTGCGCACCCACTCGCCGGTGGCGCGCACGTTGCGCGGGTTCGAGCTGTTCAGCTCCAACACCTTTTCCTCGCCCACGAACAACTCGTCCTCGGCCCCGCGCAGGCTGACGGCAGTGTAGGCCACCGGCAGCAGCGGCACCACGTCGCGCAGGGTTTCTTCGCCGGCCGCGCCGGGCTGCTCCACTACCAGGCGAATAAACTGGCTGCTGGTCAGGTCCTGAAACTTCAGGCGGGTGCGCCAGGCCCCGTCCGCCTCGCGGGTGAGCGAGTCGAGCTGCTGAAAATCAGCCGATTTGCGCAGGCGCAGGGGCTTGTCGCCGGCCACCCGCTCGGGGTACAGGCGCAGTTCCACCGTCTCGTCGTCGCGCCGAAACCAGAAAAACAGCGTCGGCTCGCCCTGCACCACCACCGTGTGGCGGCTGAGCTGGTAAGTGGCCGTGTCGGTGCGCAGCGCCACGTCGCGCAGCAGGGGTACCTGAGCCTGCGCCTCGCCCGCACCGCACCAGAGCAGAACGCAAAAGGCGCCCAGCAGTCGAAAAATCCTAGAAAGTCCCACGGTGCAAAAATAGACCACGGATTCGACGGATTTTTCGGATTGCACGGATTTTGGGGACGGCGGCTCACTGGCCGTCATTGCGAGCGAAGCGCGGCAATCCTTTCCCTCGTGGCACCGCCGGGCCAATACCCACCAACCGAAAACGGCACCGCCCGAATCTGGAGTTACCAATTTCGGGCGGTGCTATTTTGTTAGTCGGCGCGTTGGCCAGGACCGATTGCTTCGCGTTGCTCGCAATGACAGTCAGTGAGCCGCCGTCCCCAAAATCCGTGCAATCCGATATTAATCCGTGAGAATCCGTGGTCAGCTCTTCTCCTTTCGTATCGTCAGGATAAAGAGCACGAGCAGCCAGAAGCCGGTGGCGCCCAGGCCCGCCCAGGTCACGCCGGGCAGGCCGTGGTAGTAGGGCATCTGGCCGGCGGGGTAGTTGCCGAGCAGGCTCAGCCCCGAAAACAGCAGAAAGGCCACCGCCAGCAGCGCAATGATGGTGCGCGACACCAGCCGCTCGGCCGTGCGCAGCAAGGGCAGGTAGCCGCTCAGCTGGGCCTGCACGCGCAAGTCGCCCTTGCTCAGCTTGCGCACGATCTGGCGCAGGTCCGTGGGCAGGGTGTACATCAGGGCCAGCAGCTGCTGCCCGGTGTACTGCAGCTCGGTGGTCACATTGCTCACCGAGTACTGCTCCAGAATCAGCCGGCGGCCGTAGGGGCGCACAAACTCGAAGGTGTTGAATGAGGGGTGCAACACCTTGCCGATGCCCTCCAGAATCACCAGGGCCCGCAAAATCAGGAATACCGAGCCGGGCACCTGCAGGCGGAAGCGGTAGATGATGGTCTGCAGACGCTCGGCCAGGGCGCTCATGCTCATTTCCTTCACGTCGAGGCCGGTGAAGTCGTCGATGAGCAGCTGCAGCTCGGCCTCGAAGGCGCGCATGTCGCGGATGTCGGCCGTAATGGCCAGGCGGCGGAAGTTCAGGGCCATGCCGCGCGCGTCCTGCTGGCTCATGCTGATGAACACGCCCGCAAACGCGTACTTCTGCTGCTTGGTCAGCCGCCCCACCATGCCAAAGTCGATGAGCACGATGGTGCCGTCGGGGCGCACCAGCACGTTGCCGGGGTGCGGATCGGCGTGGAAGATACCGAACTCGAAAATCTGGGTCAGGTAGATGTCCATGCCCGTTTCGGCCACCGTGGCCGGGCTCAGGTTCCAGCGCAGCAGCTGCTCCTTGTCGGTAATCTTGCAGCCGCTGATGTACTCGATGACCAGCACCCGGCTGGTGCTCAGCTCCCGGTAGGGCCGCGGCACGTAGAAGGTCTGATACTCGGCGTAGAGCTTGCGAAACTGCTCCATGGCCCGGCCCTCGGAGGTGTAGTCCAGCTCCTGCATCATGCTGCGCTCGAAGGCCTCCACGATGTCCTGCGGGTTGCTCAGCCCCTGCTTGCGCAGGTAGCCGCCCGTGAGCTTCACCAGCTCGCGCAGCAACGCCAGGTCGGTGGTGATTTTGTCGCGGGCATCAGGGCGCTGCACCTTCACCACCACGTCGGTGCCGTCGAGCAGCCGGGCCTTGTGCACCTGCCCGATGGAAGCCGAGCCCAGCGGCACGTCCTCAAACTCGCTGAACAGCTCTGCCAGCGGCTGGCCCAGCTCCTTCTCGATGATGCGCTTGGCCTCGTCGGTGGCGAAGGGCGGCACCGCGCTCTGCAGCTTGGCAAACTCGTCCACCAGCTCCTGCGGCAGCAGGTCGGCGCGGTTGCTGAGTACCTGGGCCAGCTTCACGAAGGTCGGCCCCAGCTCCTCGATGACCATGCGCACCCGCGCCCAGCGCGAGGTTTCGAACACCGTCTGCTCGCCGTGCTGCCAGGTACGGCGGCGCTGGCGCGGCACCAGCCGCCGCAGCGCGGTGCTGGTTACCACGTCCTCAAAGCCGTAGCGCAGCAGCACCTCCGCCACTTGGCGGATGCGCCCCAGGTTGGTCATCGTGTTCTTGAACATCGAGCGTGAAAATGGGGAAATATGTCCGGGCTTAAGAGGGCAGGCACTTTTTTAGCCCGCAGAAGGCGCGGAAGAAACGCAGAGGGCGCTGAGTTCTGCGCCTTCTGCGAGAAAATTGCCTGCCCGGTAGATACAACAAACCCTGCCCCCGAAACCGCGGGCAGGGTTTGCAATAATCATCGTCAAAACACTTACGAGGCGCTTTCAGCCGAGTCCGACTTCTTGGCCGTAGCCGCGCTGCCCTTGCTGCCCGCGGCCGATTTCTTGGCGGCCGTCGAGGCGGCGCCGGCGGCTTTGGTGGTAGCCTTGGCGGCTGTTTTAGCCGCGCCCGTAGCCGAAGCAGCCGGGGCGCTGGCCTTTTTCGTGCCGGTGCTGGCGGCCGCGCCCGAAGCTTTGCTGCCCGAGCCCTTCACGGTGCGCTTCAGCTCCTCCACGTCCGAGTTCGACGCCACGCCCATGCCCTTCATCACGCGCTTGGCAATGCTGTTGATCTGGGTTTCGAACTCCTTGCGCTTGGTGTCGGAGTTTTTCTGCAGCGACTTCAGGATTTTCTCGCCCTCCTTCTGGGAGAGTTTGTTTTCCTGCACCAGCTGGTTGATGGTGTCCTGCACCCGGTCGTTGGTGCGCGAAACGAACCCCACGCCGGCGTAGATGAACTTCTTAAACAGGTCTTCCATGAGGGGAAAAGGTTGGATTGGTGAAAACCGGCGCGGCAGGCTTCGCAGTCACAAAATAGTATGCATGCCGACTACCTGACGCAAACCTACGAAAAGCTAAATATTCCGGGCTGATTGCGCGCCAATTTTTTGCTGAAAAAAATCAGGCGCTTTCGCAGACCTGCTACCAAGGCTAGGCCACGGCACGTAGCTGAGGGGCAGCGCCTTTGCCCGACCGACGGCGCGGGGCCGTGGCCGCCACTACCTGCCGGGCCGCAGCCTGCGCCTGCCACACGCCCGCCACAAACTCGGCGGCGCGTCCCAGGGCGGCTTTGGCCTCGGGCACGGTGCGCCAGAACAGGTGCCACCAGTGCACCAGCCCCTCGAACACCTGCACCGTGACGGGCACTCCGGCGGCGCGGGCTCGCGCCGCCAGGGCCAGCGTATCGGCGTAGAGCAGCTCCCCATCGGAAACCTGCAGCAGCAAGGGCGGCAGGCCGCGCAGGTCGGCGTAGAGGGGCGAGAGCAGCGGGTTGGTGAGCGGAGTGTCGGCGGCGTAGCGCTGGCCCCAGGTGCGGATTTCGAGGGCTTCCACGAACTGGTCTTCGGCGTGCGGGTGGGCGGCGCGGCCGGTCAGGGCCAGGTCGCTCCAGGGCGAGAAGCAGAGGGCGGCGGCGGGCAAGGCCTCGCCCGCGTCGCGCAGCTGCTGCAGCAGGGCCAGTACTAGGCCGCCGCCGGCCGAGTCGCCGGCCAGCACCACGTCTTCGGCGCGGTAGCCCTGCGTCAGCAGCCAGTGCCAGGCGGCGCGGGCGTCGTCGAGGGCGGCGGGAAAGGGGTGCTCGGGGGCCTTGCGGTAGTCGGCGGAAAGGGCGCGCAGGCCGCAGCGCTGCGCCAGGGCGCCGATGAAGCCGCGGTGGGTATTCAAAGAGCCCATGACGTAAGCCCCGCCGTGCAGGTAAAGCAGCACGCGGTCCGGCGCGGCGCCCTCCGGCTCAATCCATTCGGCCACCACGCCCTCCGCGGCGGGCACGCGCTCGAAGTGCACGTGCCAGGGCATAAACTGCAGCAGGGTGCTCAGTTCCAGGCCCAGGCGCAGGCTGTCGGCGCTGGGGCGACGCCGGGCAATGGGCCCGGCCGCGGCCGCGAGCAGCCGCTTGACGATGTGGTGCTGAAAAGAAGGCATTGTGGGTGGGAAGGCGGAGAACGGTGCGGCAGCAGAAGCAAACTACCGGCGGGAGCGGCTGGCGTGGTACTTCTGTAACGATGCACCACGCCAAAGAGTTGAAATGTATGAGGTTTCCGGGCTGTTTGTACCGCGCCGACACCGTTGTAGAGCCGCATAATTGCGTCTCGTCGTTGAGCGACCAAGGTTGCATCGGCGCGGGCGGAGCCCGGGTTGCGGTGTGCGGCGGTTACGAGCAGCAGCCTCAGCAACGCCCGAGACGCAACTACGCGGCCCTACAATGCGCCCAGCTACGCTTACTGCTGCCCCGGCAGCTTCTGCCCGATGCGGTGCCGGCGGTAGCCGCGCAGGGCCACCGGAATCAGTCCGAGCACCGGAATGAAGAAGGTGAAAACGAACGGATTGCGCCAGAGCAGCCGCAGCGTGGTGCCGAAGCCGCTGAGCCGCAGCTTGTAACCGGGCCCGTACTTGCGGTAGCCGCGCTCAAACTCGTGGAACAGCAGCGGCCAGAACGGCGGCAGGTAGAACGGGAAGTAGCGCCAGTTGGCCTTCATGCGTTGCCACAGTTCCCCTACTTGGAAGGGCTTACGGCCGTAGCGGTCCACGGCCTCGGTCAGCTCCTGCTGCATCTGGGTGTGCACGCGGGCGGTGAGGGCCACGAAATCGTCGCGGGTCAGGTCGTCGAAGGGCTTGTCCGTCCAGTCAGAGGGGCGCAGACGGCTGCCGAGCACGAAGGTGAGCTTGGCCGGGAAGGCCATGTAGAACACCCAGGGCTGCAGGATGATGCCAATCAGCAGCCAGGTGATGGGCAGGAAGGGAATGCCGATTTTCTTGACCCAGCGGTTGAGCCAGTCCCAGCTGTAGGCGCCGGGGTTGAGGTATTCGGCGTTGACGGTGGAAAACAGTACCAGGTCGGTCTGGTGCTGAATGCTCAGGCGCACCACGCTGCTGGCCAGGCGCTGCAGCTGGTACTTGCGGTTGAAGCCCTTGCCGATGCCCGGCACGCCCTCCGGGTACAGCATCAGGTTGTGGTCGTTGTAGTACATCATCGTCTCGAAGTTCAGCGTGGTGGCGTCCACGCAGCCGGCCCGCTTCCAGAAGTCCGGAATCAGGAACGGGTTCATCAGCACCGACTGCGAGAGCAGCGGCGCGGCCAGCGGCCGGGGCATGTCATGGGGCCGGGGCACCGAGCGGTACAGGCTGGCCAGGGCCACGATGGCGTCCCAGGGAAAGGCCATGCCCGAGTGATTGGAGCAGAAAATCAGCGGGCGCTCGGGGTTGTTGCGCTGGGGGAAATTCTCCAGGAAGCCCACCAGTTCGGAGCGAAACCAGACGCGGTCGAGCAGCTGCAGCACGTTCTGGTCGAGGGCGCGCACGAAGTCCTCGTCGAAGTAATCGGAGTAGATGTGCTGGTTGGCGCGAACGGCCGCCGGCGGCGACTGCGAGGGTGGGACGGCGGGGGCGGAAGCCGGGGGCATGGGCGGGAATGCGGCGGGCGAATGGGAAGGCCGGTGCGGGCCGGATTCCAAGATAGGACTTTGGGCGTGACATCCGGGCTCCCGGCTGGTGTGCGCCGGTCCTATTCTCCCTTGTTCCACCAGCGGCCGGCGCCGCTTGGGGGCTACAGCTGCCGTCGCAGCGTCATTTTCGTCACAAATAGGTCGCCGTCGGCGCGGCGCACGAAGACGATGAGGCGGCGGCCGTCGGCGGAGTGCAGCAGGCGCGTCACCTGCGTCAGCGACATGTTGGCGACGGGCTCCAGGTTGATAGATACCAACTCATCCTTGGGCAATAAATTGGCGGCGGCGGCCGGTGAGCCGGGCTCTACGCGCTGAATGATGTAGCGCCGGTATTGGGGGCCGCCCGCCAGGAGTTCCAGCCCGCACATGTCGTGCTCAAACGGGTCCCGAAACAGCGCGTTCGGGCGCAGCCACAGCCGGTTGTGGTGGTAATCAATGACAACGGAGAAGCGCTTCAGCAACTCAAAGCCAATGTTGCCATTGCGGGCCACGCTCACCCGCGCCCGCACGGCCGCCTCGTCCGGAAACGATGCCACCAGCGACTTGATGTGGTAGCGGCCGAGCTGCAAGGCTTGCACCCGGCCCAAGTAACCGCTTACGCTACCATTGAGGCCGCGGCCGAGGTAGGCCCGCAGCCGCTGCGGGGGCAGCGTCAGGCGCTGGTCGGAGCCGGTTTCCAGCGAAAGAGCGTGCCCGGCGCCGGTGTCCAGGATCAGGCGCAGCGGGATGGCAACCGAGTCGTTCAGGGTCACGGCGGTGTTGATGTAGGCCCGGTCGCCTTCAATTTCCAGGGGCAATTCTGCCCACTTCTTGCCACGGGGCGGGCGGTACTGCTCGGGGCGGTGCAGGGTCAGAATCTGCTTTTCGGCCTCCACTTCGATGGCAAAGCTGCGGAATACGTCGGCGCCGAGGATGCCGTGGATGGGCCGCCCCACGTAGCCCGAGAGGTCCAAAATATCATCAGAGAGCAGCAGCAGGGAGAGGTGGCGGGCAGTGGCAACTGTTTTCTCGCCCAGCTCCACCCGCACGCTGTCGGTCTGAAACGCCACCAGCGGCGCTTCTTCGCCCACGCCGGCCACCAAGTACTGCTGGCCCAAGCGCAGGTTCAGCGAGTCGCGCAGGCCCGCATCGGTGATGATGGACGTGCCAACGCCGGTATCAAGGATGAAAAAAAAGGGGCCGCGGCCGTTGAGACGCACGGGCAGCACAATCAGGTTGCGCTGCAGCTCGAATTTCACTTCAGTGCGCCGGGCCCGGGGATGGCGCAACTGAAACGCGGGCGGCTGAGCCAGCGCACCGACGGCTGTCAGCAGCCAGCACAAAGCCAGCAGCAGCCCCGCGCGGCTGCGCAACAGAAGGATTAATGACCAAGGCGCGGCCATGGGTAGCAGCGGGCGGGAAGGGGTGGGCGTATCGACGGTATAAGGTACTAAATCTTCCGCCCGTATGCCAGCCTCAGCAGCCGGGCTGCTCCCAGCTGCCGTGTGGGTCGTAGTGCAGCTGCCCGCCGCGCACCTGTAAGGGTGCGGCTAAATTGTTGTGGTACAGCTGCCCGGTCCCCAGGCCCTGCGCCACATTGCCCACGGCGAATTCGGCCGTGAACTGGCTGATGGCGTTCAGCCCGACGTTGGATTCCAGGGCCGAGGTCAGCCACCAACCCAGGCCGCGCGCCGTGGCCTGCTCAATCCAGCGGCGGGTGGCGGCCAGCCCGCCCAGCAGCGTGGGCTTGAGCACCACGTAGGCCGGCCGCACGGCATCGAGCAGCTGGGCGTGCCGGGCCGGCTCGGTCACGCCGATCAGCTCCTCGTCGAGGGCTATGGGCACGGGCGAGGTGCGGCACAGCTCGGCTAGCGCCGGCCACTGCCCTGTCCGGATGGGCTGCTCGATGGAATGCAGGTCGAATTCAGCCAGCTGGGCCAGCCGCTCGGGTGCTTCGGCCGGGGCAAAGGCGCCGTTGGCATCTACGCGCAGCACCAGCTCGGCGGGCCCGGCCACGGCGCGGATTTCGCGCAGCAGTGCCAATTCCGCCGCGAAATCGATGCCGCCGATTTTCAGCTTGAGGCAGCGGAAGCCCTCGGCGAGCTTCTTGCGAATCTGCGTCTGCATGAAGACCGCGTCGCCCATCCACACCAGGCCGTTGATGGGCAGGCCCGCCTCGCCCCGGCTAAAGGCGTTGTCGAACAGCTGCCGTCGGGCGCCGCCGCGCCAGTCAAGCAGGGCCGTTTCGAGGCCGAAGCGCAGGGCGGGCCAGGCGGGCTCCACCAGTTCGGTCACGGCCGCCAAGTCGACCGCAGCATAACGACCGGCGTTGAAATCGGCGCAGAGCTGCTGCAGGCGGGCCTCAAAGTCGGGGCGGTCATCGGGGCTGAGGCCGGCCAGCGGGGCGGCTTCGCCCAGGGCCAGGCGGCCGGGGTGGGCCTCATCGGTGAGGTGCAGGTACCAGGCCACGTGCTCGGTGAGGGCCCCGCGCGAGGTGCGGGCCGGAAAGTTGAAGCGCAGGGGGCGGCGGGAGTAGTGCAGGCGCAGGGCCATAAGCAGGTGGGCGAAGCGGGTGAAATCGGGCCAAAAGTAAGCGCCGCGCCCCGGCACCCGAGCGGGTCCGGCACGCGGCGCGCTTCTTCCTTGGCGGCGGCTAGTTGTATAGTCCCAGCGTGAGGTGGTTCGGGTCGCGAGTGAAGATAGCCGGGTTTTTCTGGTGTTGGGCGCAGATGAAC
>NZ_VAJM01000013.1 GCF_005771675.1 Hymenobacter jeollabukensis
GCCACGCGGCGTGGATTCTTTGGGCCAACGTGACGCTCTGCCTCAACCGACTACCTTAATTCCCCAACAGGCTCTTAGCGCTTTAAAATGTTGCGGATGCCACCAGCCGGATTTTTTACGTCACCCACATAGCGCGGAATGACGTGAATACTGGCGTGTTCCATGCGCTGACCTGATGCTGCGCCGATGTTGAGGCCCACTGTGAAACCGGCTGGGGCGTAGCGGTTGCTAATCATGCGCTGGGCGTGGCCGGCTAGCAGCCAACAGTCATTCTGCTCGGCCAGGGATAAATCAAAAAAGTTGGCAACGTGTGCCTTTGGTAGTATCAGCGCGTGGCCTTTGCTTACCGGGTAGCCATCAAGCACGGCGTAGCTGCGGGTAGTTTCGGTCAGCAGATGCAGCTTGGGGCTAGGACTGCAAAATGGGCATTTGCTGGCTGAATGCGTGGCTTGAGTGTAATGCTGATACTCGTAAAACTCGGTGTTATCATTACGAAAAATCGAAGGAAACGGCAGTGTTACGGCGCACTGGTAAACCGGCTTTTTATGAAGATAATGCTGGCGCAAGCCGTCCTGGGTAATGTCGCGCCGCACAGCGAAGTAGGCGCGGCCGGTGGGTTTGAGTAGCCGTGCGATGTCCATCAGTACCGCCGCTTGCTCATCCGCAAGCAACACGTTGAGGACGTAAAAGCACAGGATAGTATCAAACTTTCGGGTCGGTTTTTCGGGGAAGTACGTTGGGTCGTAACCCTGCGCGTCGAAGCCTTTGGCCCGTAAAAACTCTATGTCGCGCCCGTAGCCACAACCGTAATCTAATACACGGCCTACCAGCAACCCGCGGCCGTGTAGCATCCGCACCGGCAGCGAGGGAGCGTCGCGCTCCTTCGCTGTAAGATGGCTGTTCGGGTTGGCCGGGTTGCTCATTTATATTCGTAGGGATAGGAAAAACCGAGGTTTTGCGCGGTTTGCAGTTGCGGCAATACCTGCCGTTCCAACCGCTCCCGAAACCAGCCGAATGGTTGTTGCTGTAAGGCATTCAGGCTTTGGGCGAAAAATACGTGGTAGTCTTCCAACAGCTTTTCATGCCCTTGCGCGGCGTGGAACTGAAAGCCAGCAAATTGCAGCCGGGCGTATGCCTCAAAGTACAAGTCAATTGAAGGCAGCCAATCGCTCTTAGCTGAATTAACTGCTTTGGGCGTGGGTATAATATTCCATAGCTGGTCATGCGCCACGTATGACCACGGCAGAAAATGGTCGAGGCTCAGATTAGCTACTGTCAGCGGTTGGCCCGAGTAAATACACGTTAAGCCGGGTGTAGCAGCCACGTATTCTTTCCAGAACTTACCGGCCGTGTTCAATACGCGGGCGGAAGGTTTTTCCAGCTTTTCGCTTAAACCAATGACATTCGGGTTATGCTTTTGCAGGAAGCGCACCAAGTGCCAGTAGGTGAAACCCCGCAGAATGCCACGGTGCCGCCGCAGATAATCAGCCCAGGCCGGATGTACCTCAATAGCATCAGCCATGAAATAATAAGGTGCGCGGGCACTCTGGCCTGCCAATTCTGCTACGTGGGCGTTTACTTGCTGGTCAGGCAAGCCCCGTGTTTCCGCCGCGAAAAACGGACGAATGAAGCGGTAGGGCACCCAGTGCAATAGCACATCTACGCGCTTGTAAAGCTGCGCCAGAATCTCAGGCGGAACCGCCTTGTTGAGTTGGGTAAATAGGCTCGGTGCAGTAGGCCGGTTATCAACTACAAGGTGCTGCGAAACGAAATCTGCAATTGGTCGAAATCCGTCCTGCTTACCGAAGGACAGTTTAAAATAATCCAACGGATACCATACGCCCGCCACCATACGAAGCGACAACTCACGTAGTGGGAGCCTGTTGTCCGTATTTTCGCTCAAGCCATCCAGAATGGCAAGTAGCCAGTAGAACTTGTATGAATTGGTAATGTCCGAGAAAACGGTATTGAGTTTCGCAATATCAAGCCGGTCGTCTGCGGGCAGTTGCATAATAATGGATCAGACAAATAGGCGGACAACTTTTCATGACTTTGTACTATAACCTTAAAAAGGAGAAGCACACACATGGAAAAGACCCGCGAAATCAAAGAAAATATGAAATGCGCCGCTTACGCTAGCCGTCGGCAAGATATAGCAGCCCAAAAGTTTGCTCGTGCACGAAGTGCAGATGAAAAGGCGCTTTGGAAGCGGCAATATAAATTTTGGGGAGCGGAACGGGAAAAAATCGGCAGCACATTCCGGCTGTACACCCTGCACATGTTACTATCCGCTTGTGCGTAACCGCACATCATTTTACTGAAGAGCGTAAGGCGAAGGTTTGGTGGCCGGCGAAGCTGGGGGGATGCGGTAGCAGAGATTGGGGAAGCGGGTCGATAAAACCTAGGGTAGCGCTATCGGATTGGGGAACAATCATATAGACAATGAACTGGGGTAACGCAAGCGGCAAACAGTAGCAACTTAGCGGGAAATATCGGCAAAGAATGTGGGAGATGCTAGCACGATTTTGGGCTGAGTGGTGAAAGGATTGGGAGGTCAGGGGGTTAGTTTCTAAGCAGGCATACACATATAAATTTCACTATTTAATTCAGTTTCAGCGCAGAGAGCGGCAGGCCTTCTTCCCGATTACCTGAACCGCTTCTGCAAGTGGATAGCTTTTACTGTAGCCGAGTTAAGCCTGTATTGCGAGAAGCTGTATACTTGCCCGCCTTAAAGCGGACTTACAACCCCAGCTTCACACAACCCTTATGGAAATCACCAATCCACAACTTTACGAGGAACTACAGCACGACTTCTTTCATCAGCTGCGCGAGTGCGTGGCGTTGCGGCTGGTGAGTGATGCTGACGGCCGCTCTACCCATGACGTAGCGAATCAGTGCGTAACCGATATTATGGCGCTCGGCTTCAATGAAACAAGAGAAGCCGCAGCCGCTGATTTGCTTGAGGAACTGGCGAATAACCCGTTCGTTGAGGAAGTGTACGAAGAGGATGTACTGCAGCGGATTGAATTCTCAGCCGCCAACTTTTCGGACGAGATTCAGCTGTTTCGGCAATTTATCCAAGCCGTGAACCACGGGCGGAAAGACGCAGCCTTACAACCCGTGCAGGCCCGGCTGATGACGTTGCGGTTGCGAAAAGGGCGCTAGTCCAACCAATGGGAATTGAAAACGGGCCAGGCATACGCTATCTGGCCCGTTTTCACTATTTCCCTTCAAGTCAAGAAGCTGGCTTGCTTGTCAAAATTATTATTTCATCAGCATTGCATATTCCTACGTAAAAACAATACCTTGGGCAGGCCGCGGCGACAGATGTTTATTGACTTGACTTATCATCTTTTCATGAATAGCTCTTTATAATCCTATCTATCTGGTTGGTCGCTGCTGGGCCGCAACTACGTTTCTTATCCGCCCTACCGGGCTTCAGGACTATCCTCGTTTTTTGGCACTACTATGCCTCGCATCATTCTCACACCCGGTACCTCACTGGGTACACTCACAGGCGGCGCCACGCCGCGGGCCACTACCCCAACCACTGCTACACCGCGTCTGCACCTGGGGCGCCGCTCGGCCACGTACCTGAAACTGCTGACGGGGCTGGACCACGGTACGCTGCCGGGTACCCGCGGCTGGGAGGAACTGCTGGCGGCTATTCAGCAGGAATTCGGCACGGCTAGTCTGGCCGATGTACCGCTGGGCATTGTGAGCAAGTGTTTTTTGGGGCCACCTTACGAGGTACACACGCTCGACCTGAGCGCCCACGCTATCATCGAACACTACAAGGCTGGGCAGGCCATGCCGGCCGATTTTGAGCGCGCCCGGCAGCTGGCCCGCCACAACGCCTACGCACTGGTGGAGGTGTACGCCAACAAGCTGCTGCTGATTGCGGAAGACGGCTCGGTGAGCCAACTCTAATTCTTTTTCATTCCCCTGCCTTTGCTTTAACCTATACCCGCTGCCATGAGCACCCACCACATTTCCTACGCCGACCTGTCGGGGATTGAGAACAAGTTTTCCCGGCTCCGACAAGAGTTGAATGAAGTTGCTTCCGATGTAAACCACATCGGGCGCGAGCAGTCGCAGATGAAGAGCCAGCTGGAGCAGCTAATTGACGATTTTGCGGAGTTTGTGGATACGGACCGGAAACAGAAGGCGCTGCAACTGGCCGAAACGCGCGTAGGCGTGCTCAGCCAGCAGCTGCAAACTGAATTCGGCTATTACGCCGAAATCCGGCGCTTGGCGGTGGGCATGCTGCAGGGGGTGGACGTGGGCGTGCTCAGCGACGACACCCTGCGCGCCAGCACGGAGGAGGTGATGATAAAAGCCCCCGGCTACTGGCTGGCGCCGGTGCTGGTGACGCTGGCGGCCTGGATTCGACAGGACCAAACGACCATGCAACGGGCCCTGGCCGAAGCCCTTCGCCGCGACGACTACAAGACCACGTTGTTTCTGGTGCTGGTGATGCGCCGTCTGGGCCGCCGCGAGGCCAGCCTGCAGTGGCTGCAGCGCTATTTCCGGCATCAGGACCCGCGCCACCTGGACCGGGAGTTTGTGACCTTGCTGGAGGGCATTGCCACCGGTCTGTTTCCGCCGGCGGCCCGCCAGCTCATGCAGGACCACCTCAGCCAGTGGCTGAACCAGCTTACCGAAGGCGGCGGCTTCGTGGAGAAGCAGCGCCGGAAGTGGGACGAGTTTATGGAGGCCACGGCTGGAATGGTGGGGCCGGCCGCCGCGGCGTATCCGCTGCTGAGTGAGCACGCTACCAACTGGGCCGAGCTGAACCTAGGCTACAACCGGACCCACGTGCACGAGCTACTACGGCAGCACTTTAATAATATCACCTCGGGCGCCCACGACTTTTCGACCTCGCTGAAGACACAGCTGGACGAAACGCTGAGCCGCTTGGTATCCAACTTCGATGACGAGGAATTACCGCTGCGCCACGAAGTACACCTGAATCAGCTTATCGTGCGCAACGAGGGCGACAAAGCGGCCGCGCAGGCGCAGCTAGCCGCCCGAGATGGCCTGTTTGACCAGCAGGTAGATCTGCTCCAACTGCTCACCAATGCTCTGTTTGACTCTGAGCTGGCGGGCACGACCCGCGTGACGCAGGCGCTGGCCTTGTCGGTCAGCCAGAGCTGGATTTTGGAAGCGCACGGCACTTTCACGGGCCGTGCCCGGCAGCAAGCACCGGCTCAGGCCCAACTGGCACTGGATGGCTGGCAAGGACAGTCGGCCGATGGGCACAACGAAACAGCCCTACTGGACAGTCAGAGTAGCCACTATGCTACCATCATGCAGACGGAACTAGCCAAAGTAGCAGCGCCGGTGGGGCGTTTTGTCGGCGCCGGGGTGTTGGCAGCCTTCGGTGTTTGGGCGGCGTTTAACGGCGGCGGTTTGGCTATGCTGGGTGCTGTCTGCATCATTCTGGCTGGGGTGCTGGGTTACACCGGCTGGACGGCCTTTACCAAAACCAAGCAGCAGGTGCGCGACGCGGTAAACGAGCGGCACCGTCGGGCCCACGAAGTGCTGCGGGGCTGCCTGGCCGAACTGGTGGATTTCCGCCGCGACTACAGCCGCCGCGATGCGCAGGCCGCCGACCTGCAGCAGCTGCTGGCCCATATTACGCCCGAGAGCTTCAGCTCCAAAACGTACGAAACCTCCCGCGCCCTGGCTTAATCCTGCACGCACATCATTCTCAGACTATGCCTAAGATTCACTTCTCCGACCCCGCCCAGGACGGTGGCCATGCTGCCGGTACGCCGGCCCAGGCCGCCACGGCCGTGCGCCAGCCTAATATTTTTCAAGGCCGCGCTGAAGGCACGCCGGACCACGCCAAGTTTCCCGACTGGGACATTCTGCCGCCGGAGGGCGCCATCATCAATCCGCGCCTGAAAAAATGAGTCAGCCGCCGCGCACCTACGCCGCCTGGGCGGAGCTGCTGGAGCGCTGCGGCCAGGGCGATGATGCCACGCTCGAGCTGCTGGGGCAAGGCACCTGGCAGCCCGACGCGGGCACGGCCATCCGCTTTGCCAACCTGGTGAATGCGGCGTACACGGCCCGTAAGCAACGCTGGCTGGACGGCTTCAGCCGCAGCCAGTGCGTGGGGCCGGCCATCCGCTCGCCGCAGGATTTTGCCCAGCTGCTGCGCCAGGCCACGGCCAACCTGGCCCCGCTGTACCGGCTTACCAGCTTGCCGGCGCTGCCAGCTGATATGCGCCAGACCCTGCAAACGGATTTGACCAAGTTCGTGCAGGACGTGGCTGCCACGCTGCGCGACAACGTGCAGCGCGAGGGCGGCAACCGCCGCGAAGAACTGCTGCTGGCGCTGCGAGGGTTTGGTATACCGCCTACAACCCCAGTAACGCCGGCACCGCCCTCCACGGCACCAACCGGGGTGGGGCGTCGCATTGTATTTTAAGTTTTCTTTTTGATTCTATATGGCTGCAGTTGCGGAGTTTCGCCAAGGCCTGCTGCGGATGCTGAAAGCCCGCATTCCGTTTATTTCCATCAAGAGCATTGAGCGGGCCCGGGTGCTGAAGGTGCTGGAGGAGCTGGCCGGCGAAATCGGTATTCCGATGTACGTGCACGGCCTTTCGCACGGCACCCGCGACCTGAAGACGCTCAAAACCGTGCACGATGACCGGTCGGTGGCCGGTGGGCTTGATTTTGCGGTCCAGAACATCGGGCAGCGCCAGAATCTGACCTTTGTCTTCACCGAAATCAGCGACATCGAAGACGACGGGATGCTGGCCCGGCACCTGTACGACTGCGTGCTGCAGGCCATTGAGCGCGGCGGCTCCTTATGCGTGCTCAGCAACGGCCGCGGCATCTGGCCACAGCTACAGCGCCTGGGCATGACGCTTACGCTCGACCCACCCGGCGAAGAAGAAATGCTGACGGTGGTGCGCGAGTGCGTGGAGCCCTACCGCGGGCAGATTCCTATTGAATGGGGCGAAGCCGATTTCCGGCTGGCCGCCACCATCCTGGCCAATATGACGCTGGTGGAAGCCGAGAATGTGTTGGCGACGCTCATGGCCAAAGGCTCGCTGGTGAAGGCCGACTTGCAGGAGCTGAGCCGCACTAAGGACCGGCTGTTCAGCGACATTTCCGGGTTAGAAAAGGTACGCGCCGAAGCGGATACGCTCACGGTGGCGGGCCTGGATGGGATGCGGCACTGGCTGGTCCAGCAGCGGCAACTGCTCACGGCCGACCTGAAAGCGCGCAAGCTGCGGCCACCGCGCGGTATGCTGCTGGTGGGTGTGCCGGGGTGCGGCAAGTCCTTGTCGGCCAAATTCGTGGCGGCTTCCTGGAACCTGCCGCTGTACCGGCTTGACCTGGCTTCCATTCACGGGCAGTACCTGGGCCAGAGCGAAAACCGGCTCAAGGAAGCCCTGGCTTCGGCCGATAACGCCGCGCCGTGCGTGCTGTGGATTGACGAAATAGAGAAGGGTCTGGCCGGTGCTACAGGCAGCAATGACGGGGGCACCAGCACCCGCATGGTGGGGCAGTTCTTGTTTTGGCTGCAGGAAAGCGCCGCCAAGGTATTTGTGGTGGCCACAGCCAACGACGTGAGCCGCCTACCCCCAGAGCTGCTGCGCCGGGGCCGCTTCGATGAGCTGTTCTTTGTGGACCTACCCAGCGAAGCCGAGCGCGCTGACATTATCGATCTGTACATCCAGCGCAACCAATTACCAGCACCTTCGGCCAGCATGCGCGAGCAGCTGGTGGACATGACCGAAGGCTTTGCCGGCGCCGACCTGGAAAGCGCCGTGCGGGAAGTAGCAGTGCAGGCTGTCATCAACGGCGACGACGCCGTGACGGATGGCTTATACGCCAAGAGCTTCAGCAACGTGGTGCCGCTCAGCCGCACAAGTCCAGAACAGATTGAAGCTATCCGCCTCTGGGGCCGGGAGCGGGCCGTACCGGCCTCAGGCCAGCCCATCGCCGTGTCCACGGACCGACCGGTGGGTGCCCGACGTGGGATTTTGATTTAAGTATTCTATAGCGGTGTAACAGACCAGGTGACCCGCTAGGAGTACACCATCAGCCCGCAAGTTCCGGAACGAAATTATTGCTGCTATTTACCAGCATCGTTTATTTTCCTGTCTAGTATGCCAGCCTTATCGGCTCTTGACTCCCTATTTTTCCCGGTGAAGCACCGGCCCCTGCAAACGTCCATCGACGACGAGCTGGTGAAGGTGCCCCGCTACCGGGTAGTAACGTGCCCGGCCGGCGTGCTAGGGGTGAAACCGGCCTGGATGCCGGAAGCCAGGCCGCAGCCCTCAGCACTGGGCCGGCACCTGATATTCAGCCACGGGCAGGCCGACGCGCTGAGTCGGGAACTGTACACGGCAACATACGGCATAGAGCCGGCACCGCAGTATTGGGTAGGTGCCCCGCCGGTGGGTGAAACAAGTCCGTTGGGGGCGTGGGCGGCCGTGGTGTACGGGCACGGAGGCTACTCCGTGGCCGATGTGCTGCGCAACCCAGAGCTGCGCCCCAGCACTGTGCGGCGGCTGCCCACAGCCGCCTGGGAGCGGGCTCTGTGGGATGGAGAAGATGGGTTCAGCGAGGAGCTACGCCACTTCGAGCCGGCGCTGGCCTTTACCAACGGCTTCGATTACGACGACGAGCTGACGTTTTATGTGCTGGTGACGCTGCCCGCTACTCTGCCGCCCGTGGATTTCTGGTGGGAGGATATTGAGCTGCTAGGCCGGCCCCGGCGGCCCGTGCTGGTGCTGAAAACGGGTCGGTTCCGAGCCAGTCAGGTGGCGGAGCTGCACCAGGCCACCGGCGACCAGCTGCTGGCCGGTGGCCGCGCAGCGCTACCGGCATTGGCTGAAGGGTTTCAGCGGGAGCTGCGGCGCTTTGCCGAGCACTATTACCACCTGCGGCGCGCAATGGTAGCGCCCGGCGTGCTGGTGCCGGTGCTGCTGGACCTGTACGACACCAACCGTAACGTGAGCAGCATTGCGCTGGATGCGACCCTGCGCAACCGGGTGAAGCGTCGGGTGCGGGCCGCGCAGCAGTTTTTCGCTACCCAGGGCTCGGACCTGGGGGCGCTGGTGCGCTACCTGATGCACGAAGATGCCTTTGACCCGGCCCACTTCACCCGGCAAGCGGCCGAAGAGGTGCTAAGCCAGCGGGACGCCTACCGTAACCTGTGTCGGCGGTTGAGCATTCTGCTGGTGAATGATCAGAAAGCCCTGGACCGGCATTTGCTGAGTCAGAAGCAGGATTATGAGGATATTGAACGGGTGCTTCGGACGTAACCCGGCTAGCGAGGCTGCAGCCGATATGTGCGTCAATGAGGTAATTATTCGGCTTTCTTTCGAGGTGTGAAGCTATGGGTAGACGTTCACGGGAGCGGCTATTGGAGCCTGGCGAAGAAGTAACGGCAACAGCACTGTTTGCGCGGCTGGAGCAGCAGGCTTGTCAGCTTAACGCGCGGAATTTTGCCGCCGACTTCAATACCCTGCGCAAAACAGCCGAAGCGAATGGCGACTTAGCCTCGGCAGCACGCCTGGACCTGGAAAGAGCCGCGCAGCTGGTGTGGTTAAGTGCGCATGGCCTGACACACTTCCACTCGTGGGAAGACCCCGTAGCAGCAGCCCATTATCTGGAAGCGCGCAAAGCCGAAACTACCAATGGCATGCTGCGGCTACGTTACGCACTGGTGTGGCTGATTACTTTACCCAAGGGGCGGCATACGGGTAAGCTGGCAGTGGAAGCGGTGGCTGATATTCTTGCATGGTTGCGGCAGGATAAAGGAGAACATGAAGCCACGCAGGAAACCTATTTTGAGCTGGTTGAGCTAGGGCTGCTTCTGAGTCGGCAGTACCGGTGCCGGGCTGAGGAAGTGCGGCAAACCGTGCTGGACTACTTGCTGAACGGCCGGCAGCCGGTAGTGCTACGGTGGTGGCAGCTGCAGTTTTTTGGCAAGCACCCTGACCTATTCACGCCAGCGGAGTGTGAACGGCTGGATATAGTGGCTCGTCAGATTTACGAGCACTACCACGCCGAGGACCGGTACATGGTACAAATGGTGTGTGACGCCGCTATACCACTAGCGGCGCGGGCCATCCGGGATGCTCGGCGGTGGCATGGGCTGAAAGGGGACTCTATTAAGGCACACGCACAACGCAGGTACACCGAGGACCCTACCGATTTTGTTGTCCAGACTTTGCTGAACGATGCGCTGAACTGCTACCACGCGGCGGGTGACAAGCAACAAGTGCAAGCCGTGGAAAAGTTAATTTCAGCGACGAAACACGCGGCCAGGCTGCAGACTGTGGAACTCGATTTTACGCTGGACGGCCCAGAAGGTAAGTTTATCAGCGCGTGGCTTCGGAAGATGCCGGCGTGGATTTTGGAGGATTCCGGGCTGGTTTTCTGGCGGCTGCGCTACAACCTGGTGCCGCACAGGCCCGGTACCGCAACGGTAGCTGAAAAGCCGGAACTCGCGGACCTATTCCGTCACGTAGCTTTTGATCGGAACAGAAACATTACCACGCGGCATCAGGATCAAGGGCGAAATCTTCCTTTTCGGCCTTACGAGCTGATGCTGGGTTTGTACGGACACATGCGGTTTGAAACATTTGCTCAAGGCTTACAGAACGGCCAGATTACGTACGCAACCACCCTGGGATTTCTGCGCGAGCAGACCTGGTTGGGCCAGATGGAGTTTCAGCGCGGGCAAGACGCGGCAGACGCCCCAGGTTACACACTCATTTCGTGGGTAGAGCCAGCGCTGCGCAGCTACTTTGCGGAAATGGAGCGGGCGCAGCAGGATAAGGAGTACCAGCCGGATTTGATGTTGTGCATAGACTCGCTGACGCTGAAAATGGAGGCTATACTTCGGCATTTTTGCCGGGCTCTGGACCCGCCTATTGCCACCAACCGACGGAGCAAGAGCGGCGACCAGCAGGAACTGACGCTTGAAGAGGTCATTCAAGCGGTGGAAAGCTATTCGGGTTCGGATGCGGGATACTGGCTACGCTACGTATTTACCAAAGAAGGTTGGAACGTGCGCAACAATGTAGCGCATGGGTTTATGAGCCCAAAAGATTATAGTGTGACCATGATGCAAGCAGTTATACTGGCGCTGTTTGTACTGGCTACACTTCATATTGCTCCCCCTGATTCACACCCCCTGGAGAACTAGCCTATGGCATTATATACAGGGTATTAGAGGTCGTGGAAGAGGCCGCGGCGTAGGTTGCAGCCGGCAATCAGCTCGTCGGTGAGGCCGTTGCGGTGCTTTTTCACGTCGAAGAGGACGGTGTCAGCGGTGGGGGTGCCGTGTACGGCGGCGCCGCGGCCCGAGGTGGTTATTCTTCGTCCTCCTCTTCGTCATCGGCTACGGCCGCCAGCATCTGCTCCGCCCACGTATCGGCGACAAAGCCGCTCTTCACGTTGGCCAGGGCTTTGGGGAAGTGGCGGGCGAACGTAACGGCCACGTAAAAGCTAGCCCGCGAGACGGCCACGTACATCAACCGGTCGAGGTCGAGCTGACGGTTTTCTCGTTCCAGCTCGTCAGCGTCCCAGAAGATAATGCCGTCAAACTCCATGCCTTTGATTTCCGATACCGGGAAAACGCGAATGGCGTCACTATCTCCTATCGTCTGGCCTTCGCAGGCCTGGGCATTCAGGGCGGCGTCCTGCATCCGGTAGTCTTCGCTGAGCCTTTCGGCCAGTTCTCTGGCCGTGCCCGAATCTTTTACCAGAACCGCCAAGCTCGGAATGTGCCGTCCGTCCAGCACTTTAGCCAGGTCGACGAGCAGGCTCACCAACCAATCAAAACGCGCTTCGGGGTCGGCGTTACGACAGTAAGTAGGCCGGAGCTTAAACGGCATCTTGATGCGCCGTGACACTTTATATGCGGGCCGCTCCTGCATCTGGCCTTCGTAGAGCTTGGCAGCGAGCCGCAGCAGGGCTTGGCATTGGCGGTACGAGACAGTAAGCGAAGCGCGACCGGTGTCCGGGAATTGATCGGTGTAGTCCTCCCAGCGCAGGAGTCCCTGCCGCTCGAGCCGCTGCATCAGGTCGCCGCACAAAGTCACGCACCGGTAACGTGGGTGGGCCAGTTGGGTAATGATGGCCAGTTGTAGCGGGGTGAAGTCACTGGCTTCGTCTACCCCCACCACCGGGCGCACCTCCTCCCGGTAGCGGCTTAGGTACGGGTTAGTCGATTCGGCAAAAACGTGGGGCAATTGCCGGTAGAATCGGCTGCCCATCTCAAACAGCAATAAGAGCAGGATGTCGGCTTCGTCCGGGTGCAACTGGTTGCTTTTGTCGGCCGACCAACTGGGCTGTGCATCCGCGAAAGCCGCCACGTAGCGTTTGCCGTACAAGTCTTCGCGCCGGAAGGCGTTGAAGATTCGCGGTAACGACCGAAGCATGAGTGTTTCCGGCCCGCTCAGGAGGCGGTCAAACAGCTGCCTGAAGCGCGTACCAGTTGCAATGCCCCCGTGGTTTTCGCGGTCCAGCCGGGTTTCCAGTAAGGCAGCCAGTTGTAGGTTCTGGCCTTTCAGGTCCTGATCCGGCAGCGCACGGGCCAAGGCATAGGCGCGGATGAACGAACGGAGCATTTTGCGCACCAGCATGAGCTGACGGGCGCTGTCGTCCATACCGGGCAGATTGGCATCCTCTTCCTCGTCGGCTTCGATTTCCGGCGCCGCGTCCGGGTCGTCACCGTTATCATGTTCGTTTTCCGCCAGCTGAACCAATTGTCGGTAAAGCGCGGGTTCCTGCCGGGCGCTAGCCAGCAGACGCACCACCACTGCGTCGCGTACCTGTTTATCATCGTCGCGGTAGGTTTTGAGCAGGCTGGCACCTCGCTCCCGCAGCTGCTGCAGGGGCCGTAGTAAGGCGTCAACGGTGGTATGCTCCTTCAGTGCCCGGATTTGCAGCACCAATGCCTGAACGGCGGCATCATGCTGCCAAGCGAACGTACCGACGCTGAAATTACGCTCCAACCGCTCAGCCAGGGCGTGAATATCAAATACTAAGTGCTCCTCCAACTCGGCCAACAAAGTCCGCACCTGCTGGCCCGTGAGATACAACAAGGGTGCACTGGTTCGCAGCAGCTGCCGCTTGCTGTTGGCTCCGATCAGGCCCATGTCGCGTAACAAGCTGTGGCGGTGCTCAGCCCAGGTAGTCACGGTCTTCGGTGAGTAATCCAGCCGCTCTGTTTTCAGCGCATCCTGCAGGTAATACTTGAGCGTTTTATTGGGCGAGTAGAAGCGGAAACGGAAACGACCTGGCTCCTCGCGCAGCAAGGCCTCATCCTCGGCTCCCCAGGTCAGACCCAGCTCCTGCCACCGGCTCGTAAAGTGCTCATCTTGACGCAGGTGAAAAGCATCGAGCAGGTACTGGATGCGGTGAATGAGCGTGGTGGTTTTGCCGGTGCCCGGTCCGCCCTCGATGATGACGGGGCCGGCCAGCAAATTCAGGCGCTTGGCCCTGTTTTGTACCCCATCCAGCTGCGGGCGAATGCGCAGCTTGGCCCGAGCGATGAAGGCGTCCAGCCGCTCGCGGATGCGTTGGATGCGCTGGTCGTTGTCGTTCAGCTCCGCCGTAATGCGGGCAACAGCTTCGTCGTCTTGCGCCTGCTGGGCCTCTTCCTGCAAAGAGAGCAGGCGCTTCTTTTCGCGCAACGCATCCAGCAGGGCTTGCTGGTAGCGCACCAAGGAAGCGATACGCGGAAAATCGCCTTTTAAGGTCGTAATGTCAATGTCCCCCAGGTCGGCGGGTAGGTGCGTGTACAAGGCCCGGCTCAACAGCCGTAGGCCGTTCACTTCCTCGCCCGGCGTAGCTTCGGCCAGCCGGTTGCCCATAGGCGAGTTGCGGGAGATGGCCGAGAAGTTTGGGTCGTAATAGACAGCCTGCCCAGGGGCTGTGGCAACTGGCGTGCCCGTGATGTTACGGATGATGGCAGAAGTCTGCGGTATTTTGCGGTGCAGCCATCGAACTTCTTCCTTGCCATCAAAGAAAAACTGAATACGACCTTCGGCATGCAGCGTAGCGTTAACCGCCTGTTCGTTCTGTAAGCGCCGTTCTAAATCTGATACGATTTGTTCAACTTCAACTGGAATTTCGGCCTGTGCCATGCGTAAGATAGGGAGATAGGCAGGAGAGTGAGGGCTACAAGTTTAATCATTTCCTTCGCTCCTACTGCTACCCTGTCGCATGTACTTTTTTCCATTCAATAGGCTATTCGGGGGGAGGAGGCATAAGGCTTTTTAGCGTATTGCTGCTGCCAGGATGAAACGTGGGCAGATGCAAGTCGTCGGGCCAGGAAGATTGTCGGCTCAACGCGGCTCCAAGTCGTGGAAGAGGCCGCGACGCAGGTTGCAGGCGGCAATCAGCTCGTCGGTGGGGCCGTTGCGGTGCTTGGCCACGTCGAAGAGGACAGTGTCGGCGGTGGGCGTGCCGTCCTCGTACTCGCGGATGTCGTAGTATTCGCCGCGCCAGAGGAAGATGATGCAGTCAGCATCTTGCTCCAGGGAGCCGGACTCGCGCAGGTCCGAGAGCAACGGGCGCTTGTCCCCTCCCCTTTTCTCCACGTCGCGGCTGAGCTGGCTGAGGGCAATGACGGGGGCGTTTAGCTCCTTGGCTAACTCCTTCAGGCCGCGACTGATGCTGCTGACTTCTTGCTCCCGGTTGCCCTTTTTGTCGCCGTGCAGCAGCTGGATGTAGTCGACCAGCACCAGGCCGAGGGGTTGCTGGGCGTGCAGGCGGGCGCACTTGGCGCGCAGCTGCTGGATGGTGAGGGCGGGGGTGTCGTCGAAGTGCAGCAGGTGGCCGTGGGTGCGCAGGCGCTGGGCCTGGTGCTGAATGTGCTGGACCTGCTCGAGGCCGCCGGGCAACTCTCCCCGGCGCAACTCGGCGTTGGTGTAGCCGGGCACCTCGCTGGCGATGAGGCGCTGCATGAGCTGCAGGGTGGGCATTTCGAGGCTGAACACGGCGGTGGGGCGGCCGTGGTCGAGGGCGGCGGTACGGGCGAAGTGCAGCAGGGCGGCGGTTTTGCCCATAGCGGGTCGAGCGGCCAGGATGACGAGGTCGGACGGTTGCCAGCCGCCGGTGAGGCCGTCGAGCTGGCTCATGCCCGTGGGCACGCCGGTGGTGCCGCGGTGCTGCACGGCGTAGGCCAGGTGGGCAAAGGCGGTGTCGAAGGCGGCAGCGGCGGTTTGGCCGGCGCGGGTTTCGAGGCTGCGGTAGAGGGTGGTGAAGTGGGCCTGGGCGTCGGTAAGCAGTTGCAGCGGGTCGCGGGTGGCGTCGTAGCCGTAGGCGGCCAACTCGCGGCCGGCGCGGATGAGTACGCGGCGGGCGTGGTGCTGCTGCAGGATGCGGCAGTGCGCTTCGAGGTGGGCGGCAGAGTTGATGTTGTAGGTCAGGCCGGCGACGAAGGCCGGACCGCCGATGCGCTGTAGCGTGCCACGGTTGCGCAGCTGCTCCACCACCGTGAGCAGGTCGGCCGGCTTGCCGGCGGCTACTAGGTCGCGGATGGCCAGGTAGACAAACTGGTGGTGCTGGTGGTAGAACACCTGCTCGTCGGGCAGCGTGGCCAGCAGGGTGCGCTGGGCCTCGGCTTCGAGCAGGGCGGCGCCGAGCACGGCTTTCTCCAGGTCCAGCGCCTGCGGCGGGATGTGCGCGTTGCTTACCACCGGTTGGCCGGTGGCTGCGGGTCGGCTGGCAGAACGGGTAGCGGAAGGTGGCATGGGTGGCGTTGCGTATCTGGTAGTGGGCTGCTGGATGGATCAGCGCCAGCGGTCGGGGTCGGGTGGCTTGGGCGAGGTGCGGGCCCGACTGGGGGTAGCGTTGGGGGCCGCGGTTGCGGGCTGGAAGTTGGCGCGGCGGCGCATCCAGCCGCGAAAGGCCGCCTGCCAGTCCACCATGGGTGTTTTGCCGCCGACGCGCCAGCCGTTGCTTTGGAAATGGTCGTGGAACGCGGCAGCCTCGGTTTGGGCCTCGGAGCTGGCGGGGTACTGCTCGGCCGCGTAGGCTTGCACTTCGGACAGAACGGGTGGGGCGGCAGGCCGGCGCTTGGCCTCGGACGCTGGGGCGGCCCTCCCCTGCCCTCTGCTCGGAAGCTTGGTGGCACCTGACAACTTTCTCACGGGCTTAGCGGGTGGGGCGGCGTCAGCCGCGCCCTCCTCACTACCCGAAGGTGAAAGTGAAGATGAAAATGAAGGGGTTGGCATTTGCTTATCCCCGGTGGTTGGGATTTGCTTGTCGGTTTGGTTAAGCAAACGGGGGTTGCCGCCCTTGCGGCCTGCCTCCTGGCGGATTTGGCGCAGACGCTCGTCGCGCACCATACGGCGGCAGTACAGGGCGCCGTCGGACTCGCGGCGGCTGGCCACGCCGTAGGTTAGCAGAATGGTTAGGATTTGGTTGGCGGTTTGGTTATCCAAACCTAGGCGGCGGGCTACGACGGCATCGGGCATGGGCTGGCCGTTGACCAGCAGCACGCCCCGTTCGTCGCTGTCGTGCATCATCAGCAGCAGCTCGAACCAGGCCCCGCGCTGCATCAGGTCCAGCGCCTGAACGCCCTGGTCTTTGTGCCAGTCGCCGGGATAGAACTGCATAGCGGGGAGCTTCATTTTCTTTGGCTGTTAGCTATTGGCTGTTAGCCGTTAGCGTCGTACATGAAATCAAAAAGCTATTAGCTATCAGCCAATAGCTAATAGCTTAGAAGGAGCTGGCGGTCGGGTGCGCACTTGCCACGCAGTGCCGCTTCTACTTCGGCAACGGCCTGCTGCGCGGCGGTTTCGAGCAAGCCGGCGTAGGAGTAGGCGCCGGAAGTTTCGTCGTCGAACGCCACGTGCGGGCTGGTCAGGTTGAGCACCTTGCCGCCAGCCAACTCCCGCCGGCCGATGAGGGTAATGCCGGCGCTGTCCTTACTCAGAGAAAAACCGGTAACGGCGAATGAACGGAACAGCGTGGGCAATTCTTCGGCTTCGTCGGGCCAGAAATCGGGGGTTTCGTGCAGCTGCTCGGTGAGCAGGCAGAGGTGCGGCACCAGGCGGGTAAGGGCATGAAGCAGGTCGGGGTGCACCTGCTCGTGGCAGGTAAGGGCAAAGGCACGGCGCGTCGCGTCGGCGGCGCGCTGCTCGGTGAATTCGCAGCTGAGTTGGCCGTCCTTGACCTTAGCCTTCTGCACGCTGATGATGGAATGGAGTGCGGGGTTGTCGGGGCCGACAACGGGCAGTAGTAGCGACATGGAACGATTGGTTTTAGCTGAGCACGACGGCACGTGGCAGGCCGTTCGTGCGAGCAAGGGGAAGAAAATCAATCAGGCAGCCGGGGCTAATGACGGTGAAGGAGCTTCCGCGTCTTGGGGCAGCCGGCGGTAGCGCCGCAGGTAGCGGACCAGCTCCGACTGGCGGAAGCCCCACTCCTTTTCGTTGATGCGTACCCCGGCCACACGACCCTGGCGGCGGGCCTTGCGCAGGCCTTCGGGAGTCAGGCATAGGTAGGCCGCGGCTTCGCGCACCTTCAGAATGCGGTCGGGTGCGGGTGGCGGCGGCGCGGGCGTAGCGGCTTTCAGCGCTTGTACATCGGCCAGCAACTGATGCCACTCTTGTTCGGAAACCAGGATGGCGTGCTGCATGGCTAGGTGGAAGCGACTTTGGTGACGCGCTTTTCCAGGTCAGCAATGCGCTTGCGCTCCTCCTCGACTACGCAGATGAAGGCCTCGGCCACATCGGTGTTGTGGTACCGTCCGCTGAGCACGTTGTAAACCTGCTGTTTGGAAAACTCCTGCCCCTTGGCGGCTAAGTATTCGACCGTGCGGCGGGCGTAGTCGTTGCGCTTGGGTAAGGTGGCCCGCAGCTCAGAAATCTTCTTTGCTAATTGTTCCATTTTGTTTGCTGTTTCGTATCTTTGTTTAGACCTAAGTCGTACAAACCTGGCGAACAAACTTGGTTTGTGCAACAAAATTTTACTACATAACAGCAAAAATAGTGGCACAACAGATGCAAGTTGGGGACCGAATCAGTGCTCTATTGCAGCATTACGGTCTATCCGCCTATAGTTTGGCTGCTAAGCTGGGCTATGAAGGTCCACAAAAGTTGTATAAGCTGGTTCAGAATAAATCGAAGCCCGGCTACGAAACTTTAATGGACATTCTCAACCAGTTTCCGGAACTCAGCGCCGAGTGGCTGATGCGTGGCGAGGGGCCGATGGTGCACGGTGAGGAGACGCCGGCCCAAGCTGCTCCTAGCACGTATCCTGGCATTCCCTATGCCGTGTCGGTCGATGCCAACGGTGAGGAGCGTATTAGCGTGTGGGGCATCAAAGCCCAAGGCGGCTACATGCTGGCCCGGGCGCAGGGCCAGGAGGCACCTGAGGCGCTGGAAACCATTAGCGTTCCAGGCTACAAGGGCCGTTCGGTACGTGCCTTTGAGGTAGCCGGGGACAGTATGCAGCCAATCATCCACCAAGGCGACTTGGTCATTGCGACCTACACCGAACGGCTGGACCTGATTCAGCCCAAGCACGTATACGTAGTCATCACCGACGAGCTGGTGACGGTGAAGCGGCTGCGCGGGCCCGTGAAGAAGAACGAGCCGCTGGAGCTGCTGTCGGACAACCGCTACTACGACCCCTACCTCTTGCCGCAAAAAGACGTGCGGGAAATCTGGCAGGTGCAGGCGCTGCTGACGCGCAGCATTCCGGCCAATCGTGACGAGGCCTACGACCGGATGCTGGTGCTGATGGAAATGCTGGCTCAGGACTCGCAGCAGCTGCGTAGCCTGTTGCTGGACGTGGCAGCCCGCTACGATGTGCGACTAGTGGGCGAAAACGGCTGATTCGGCTGTTGTCACCAATACTGTCACCAAGACGTTACTACCTACTCTGAAACGCGGAGTAAATGGGCTGTTTATTAACAAGTTAGGGCGGTTCTGAAAGTAGTTGTTAGTACCCCGGCTCTGGGTACAAAAAAGCCCCTCCGCAGAGCTGCGGAGGGGCTTTTTGTTTATGAGCACGGCTGTATCGTTAGCACGCTGATGTCATCCACAAGCTGCTGTGCCCACGTTTCGTCAATGGATTTGCGGTGGTTTTGAAACGGCAGCTGCCCAATTTTGGCAAACAGTAATTGAGCCCGGCAGTGCGCCGCCCTCCTGCCGCCACCACCGTATTACCGCGTAGCCGCTGCCCGCGCCGGGCAGCTTCCGTCTTCATTCCGACTGCTCATGGCCCGATTTACCCGCGCCGATGCCGTGGCCCAGGGGCTGCGCAGCCCGCTGATTCCGGTATTCTACCACGCCGAAGCCGCTTACGCCCGCCTCGTGCTGCAGGCCTGCTACGAGGGCGGCGTACGGCTGTTCGAGTTTACCAACCGGGGCCCGAACGCCTTTGCCATCTTTGCCGAGCTGCAGCGCTTCGTGGAGGCCGGCTACCCCGACCTGCTGCTCGGGGCCGGCACCATTTACACGGTGGAGGAGGCCGAGCGGTTTATCAGCGCCGGAGCCGATTACATCGTGCAGCCCGTTATCAGCGCCGAGGTGGCCCAGCTGTGCCAGCGGCACGACCTGGCCTGGCTGCCGGGCGTGCTCACGCCCAACGAAATCTACCAGGCTGATGAGTTGGGGGCGGCGTTTGCCAAGCTATTTCCGGCCAATATCATGGGGCCCGACTACCTGGCGGCCGTACGCGGGCCGCTCCCCAAGGTGCGCATCATGGCCACCGGCGGCATTCAGCCCACCGCCGAAGCCGTGGCGGCCTGGCGGCAGGCCGGAGCCGCCTGCGTCGGCATCGATTCGCGGCTGCTGGACACCACTACGCCCGCCGCACTGACCGCGCAAATCCGGCAGCTGCTGGCGGCCATGCAGCTGCCGCCAGCGTAGTCCCGTTCTTCGGCAACGCAGAAGCGGCGCCCCGAGCAAGCCGGTGAGGCCAGCTCGGGGCGCCGCTTAGGCTAGTTGCCGGGCAATGCGAGTTACTCCGGGAAGTCGGCCGAGTCGCCGAGGCTGGCCACGCCTTCCAGCTCCTGCACCAGGGCCGTGAACTTCTCGCGGGCGCCCTTGACGGCGGCTTTGCCCAGCGGCAGGTGCAGCGGCGGGTTGTCCTGGCGCACGAGGTCGAACATGATCTGGGCGGCGCGCTGCGGGTCGCCGGGCTGGCGGCCGCTGTAGCCCTGGATGCCGGCCAGGTTCTTGCCGACGGTTTCCTCGTAGTCGGGGATGCTGGTCGTCACCACGTTGGCCGAGCGGCCGGCCCAGTCGGTGCGGAAGCCGCTGGGCTCGATGTTGGTGACCTTGATGCCGAGCGGGCCAACCTGTTGGGCCAGGCTCTCGCCGATGGCTTCGAGGGCAAACTTGCTGGCGTTGTACACGCCCACGCCGGGGAAGGTCTTCAGCCCGCCGATGCTGGTGATGTTGAGCACGTGGCCGCTGCGCCGTTCGCGCAGGTGGGGCAGCACTGCCCGCAGCACGCGCAGCGGCCCGAACACGTTCACCTCGAACTGCCGCTTTACCTCGTCGTCGTCGATTTCCTCGATGCTGCCGAGCGAGCCGTAGCCGGCGTTGTTGACCACCACGTCGATGTGGCCCAGGGCCTGAATGGCCTCGGCCACGGCCTGCTTCACCTGCGCTTCGTCGGTCACGTCGCACACGACGCCGTGGCCGTTGGCGCCGGCTTTTTGAGTAAATTCATCGGCCTGCTGCTGCTGGCGGAAAGTAGCGGCTACTTTGTCGCCGTTTTGTAGGATGAGCTCGGCCAGCGCGGCGCCGAAACCGGTGCTGACGCCGGTGATAAACCAGTGTTTGGGAGTTGCGGACATTAGCTCTTGGGTAGAGAGTTGACGGAGCGCCGGGCCAAGCGGCCGCGGCGGATTTGTTCAACTGCCAGCCCGGGGCGAAGGTTTTGGGAAGGGCCATTTCGGCGCTGAAGACCACCATCAGGCCGTCATCCTTCGCGCTGTTCAGGATGAAGGGCTGGTGTAATCCCAAAAACAAAAAAAGCCGCTGCCCAAGCTGGGCAATGGCTTTTTCACGAACTGAGCAGCGAAGCTTACTGCTTCACCACACGCTGGCTGAAGGTCTGGCCCTCGGCCGTGCGCACGCGCAGCAGGTAGGTACCGGCGGGCAGCGTCGTCACATCTAGCGTAGCGGGCTGGGCGGCGTCGAAGCTGACGGCGCGCAGCTGCTGGCCGGTGGCGCTGTAGATGCTGGCCGTGACCTGGCCGGTGGCGCCCGTCAGGCTCAGGCGCAGCCGGTCGGTGGCCGGGTTCGGGTAGGCGCTCAGCGTTACGCCGGCCGTTTTGCCGAAGCGCACGGCGCGCACGTCCGAGGTGGTGGCGGTACCATCGGTATCCACCTGGCGCAGGCGGTAGTAGATGGTAGCGCCGAGGCGGGCCGCTTTGGCATCCACGAAGCGGTAGTCGTGGGCCACGGTGCTGTTCAGCTGGCCGGCTACCTCACCCACTTTCTCGAAGCGCAGGCCGTCGGCGGAGCGCTCCACCTCGAAGCGGGCGTTGTCCTTCTCCTGGGCCGTAGTCCAGGTCAGCAGGGCATCCTGCTGCTGGGCCTGGGCTTTGAAGTCGACCAGCGTGACGGGCAGCGGACCGAAGCCGATGCTGAAGGGCACCGCCTGGGTGTTGGTGCCGCCAAACTCGTCGACCGTCGTAATCGTCACCGAGTACGAGCCGGCGCGCCAGTTCAGCTTGGTGCGGTCCGCCACGGTAATGGCGCCGGTGGTCGGGTTCAGCGTCAGGCCCAGGGCGTCCAACTGGGCGGTACCAGCGGCATCGGTGCTAGCCGAGCGCACGCCGGCGTCGGTGACTGAGGTCTGGTTGTTCGCGCTGTTGAAGCTGTACTCCCCGCCGTTGGCGTCGAAGGCGCTGGTAATCAGGTCACCGTTCTGGTAAGCCGTGGCCAGGCTGCCGCCTTTCAGCGGGGCCGCCGTGTACACCGAGCTGTTGTCGAGGCCCACCGGAATGGCGTAGAGCGCGGTAGTCGATTCGGCCCCGGCGTTGTCGACGGCGAGGTAGCTGAAGAAGGCATTGCCCACGAAGCTGCTCACCGGGCGGAAGCGCAGGTTGCCGGCGTTGGCGGCGGCTACCGTGAAGCGGCCGCTGCTGAGCGCCACGGGGTTGTAGTTTACCCCATCGGTCGAGTAGTAAAGCGTGCCCTGCGTGGCGGCGTCCGGCAGGCTGGTCAGCACGAAGCTGCTGATCGAGCCGTCGGCGTCGCGGCCGCTGAGCGGGCTCAGGGCCTGGGCCGTGGCGGCGGTGTTGCCGTCGGGGGCAGTCAGCTGGTTTTGCAGCGCGTTGGCCACCGGCGCCTGGTTGAGCAGGCTGGTGGAGAAAGTCTGCGTGTCATCCAGCGTATTCGACTGCGCCGTGCTGGTCGTCGTGGCACCGATTACCGTGAAGGCCGTTGTCGGCGCCGGGAACGTGATGGTGTAGGCCAGCGAAGCTTCCTGCCCGGCCAGCAGCGTGGCCGTCGTCGGGAAGGTCACCAGGCCCGAAGCGGCGTAGGTGCCCCCGCCCGAGATGCTGACGGTAGCAGGATCGAGGCCGGCCGGAATCTGCACGCTGAAGCCCACGTTCTGGGCCGGCGAAGGGCCATCGTTCAGGGCGCGCACCAGGTAGGTCACGGGCTGCCCGGCCAGTACGGTGCTCGTCAGGGCCGTGCCCTGGCTGCGCACCACCATCCGCACGTTGCTCAGCGCGTTGATGCCCACGCTCGTCACGGCCGTGTTGTTGGCGGGCGTGCCGTCGCTGCTGGCCGAGCCCACGCTGGCTACCGCCGTCAGCGGGCCCGTGCCGGGCGTCGGCAGGGTGATGGTGTGGGTCAGCGAAACCCCGGCCGCCAACGATGCCGCGCTCGGGAAGGTCACCACGCCGGTAGTGCTGTTGTAGGCGTTGGCAACAACGGCCCCGCCGGCATCGGTTACCACCACCCCGCTCAGCCCGGTGGGCAGCGCCACCTGCTGCTGCACATTGCTGGCCGCGGCCGTAGCGTTGTTGGTCGTCGTGAAAGTAAACGTCACCGGCTGGCCGGCCGTCTGCGCGGCCGCGCTGCTGGTCAGCGTCACGCCCAGGTCGACGGCCGAAGTGGTGGGCCGCAGTACGCTGGTCGTGGCCGTGCTGGTGTTGTTGGCCCGGTTCAGGTCGTTGGTGGCGGCCGTGGTGCTGGCCACGGCAGTGGCGCTGATGGCGGCCACGTCGGGGGCGGCGAAGGTGATGGTGCGCGTCACGGCGCCGGGGTAGCCCACGGCTACTTCGGTGCGCGTCGGGAAGGTCACCACGCCGGTAGCGGCGTTGTAGGCGTTGCTGATGACGGCGCCCGCGTCGTCGCGCACCACCACGCCCGTCAGGTCGGTGGGCAGCTGTACGGTGGTCGTCACGCTGGCGGCGGGCGAGGTGCCGTTGTTCACGGTCCGCACGCTGTAGACCACCGGCGTACCGCTCACCACCACGGCCGGACCGGCCACCGTCGTCACCACGTCCGAAGCGCGGGCGGTGCTGACGGTCAGGGCGCTGGTGTTGTTGCTGGTCAGGTTATCGGCGGTGCCGCTGGTCACGTAGGCCAGGTTCACGAAGGAAGCCGCGGCCGGAGCGTCAAAGGAAATCGTATTGGTCACCGACTGGCCGGGGGCCAGGGCGGCAATAACGGGGTAGGTGAGCAGCGTCTGGTTGGGCTGCACGTCCAGGGCGCCGGTGGTACCGACGGGCAGGTTGCTGGTGTAGCTCAGGCCAGCCACGGCCGGGGGCAGGCGCAGCATCTGCTGCACGTTGTAGGCCGTAGTGCCGCCGTTGTTGGTGGTCGTCAGGGTGTAGCTCACGCGCTGGCCGGCCGTCACGCTCGTCGGGCCCACCAGGCTGGTGGCCACGTCGGCGTTGGGGTTGATGGTCACGAGCGTGGTAGCGGCGTTGTCGCCCATCACCGGGTCGGCTGAGGTACTGCTGACGCTGGCGGCGGCCATGAGCGGACCGTACGCCGGGGCGGGCAGTTGCACGGTGGTCGTCTGAGTGGCGCCGGGGGGCAGGCTGGTGCTGGGCCAGGTCACTACGCCGGTGGTGGCGTTGTAGCTGCCACCGCCCGAAATGGTCAGCGTGGCCGGGTTCAGGCCGGCGGGCAGCGTCAGGGTGCTCACCACGCCGGCGGCCGCGCCGGGGCCGGCGTTGTAGGCCGTGGCCGTCAGCGTCAGGGCGGCGCCGGGGGCAATGTTGCTCACCGGGCTGCCGCCGCTGGTAGCCGTTACGCCGGCCAGCAGGTTGGCCGCCATGCCGCCGGTGGCCTGCACGGAAGTCGAGGCCGAGGCGGAGTTATTGCTGGTCGTCGTTTCGCCGCTGCTGGCAGCCACGCTGGCCGTAGCCACGAAGGTGGTAGCCGTAGCGGGGGCCGGCACCGTGATGGTGTTGGTCACCGTTTGGCCGGCCGGCAGCACGCTCAGGCTCGGGAACGTCACCACGGTGGTGTTGGTACCCGCGCTGTAGGCGTAGGTGCCCTGGTTCGACACGAACAGGTTCGTCAGGTTGCCGGGCAGGCTCACCGTTTGCGTCACGTTCGTAGCGGCCGAGGGGCCGGCGTTGCGCGTCACCACGGCGTAATTCAGGGCCGTGCTGGTGCCCGCGCTGGCCGGTCCGCCGAGGGCGGTGGTCAGGTCGAAGCCGGTGGCCACGTTCAGCGTCGCGCTGCTGGTGTTGTTGCTGGTCGTCAGGTCGGGCGTGGTGGCCGTGGCGCTGGCCGCGCCGGTTACCGGGCCGCTGCCGGGTGCCAGGAAGGTGACGCTGTTGGTCACGCTGGCGCCGTTGGCGAGGCCGGTCGTCGGGAAGGTCACCAGGCCGGTGGCCGCGTCGTAGCTGCCGCCGTTGGAGAAGGTCAGCGCGCCGGCGGTGCCCGGGCCGGTGAGGCCGGCGGGCAGCTGCAGGGTGGGCGCCACGCCGCTGGCCGCAGCCGCGCCGTTGTTGGTCGTCACCTGGGTGAAGGTCACCGACTGCCCGGCCGTCACCGTCGCGCCGCTGGTCGGGGCCGTCAGGCTCACGGCCAGGTCGGCGGTGGTCGGCAGCACGGTCACGGCCAGGTTGGCCTGGTTGGTGACGGCGCCGGCCGCGTCCTGCACCGTGTAGCTGGCCGTAGCCGTGCCCACGAAGCCCGCCGTCGGGGTGAAGGTCACCTGCCCGTTGCTCACGGCGAAGGTGCCGCCGGTCACGCTCAGGCTGGTCTGCTGGCCCGCCACGTTCGGGTTCAGGTCGATGGAGCCGGTGTTGAAGCTGTTTTCCGGGTCCACGTCGTTGGCCAGTACGTTGATGGTCGTGCTCGTGCCGGTCATGGTCACCGCGTCGGCCACGGCCGTGGGCGAGAGGTTGCAGGTGCCGAAGTACACGTCGTCCACGGCCAGGTCGTTGCCGCCGATGGCCGTGCTCACGTTGCGGATTTCAAACGTGGCCGAGGTGCTCGTGCCCGAGTACCACACGTCGGAAAACTGCACCCACTGGTCGGGCGACTCGTTCAGGGTGATGGTGCCCGACACCGATTCGCCGTTGATGACGAAGCCCAGCTCCGGCACGCCGCTGTTGCTGCCGGGGGGCAGCAGGTTGTTGAAGAAGGCCGAGAAGGTGTAGTAGCGGCCCGGCTGCACGGTCACCGTCTGCGCGTAGAGCGTGCGGATGGATGCCGCCCCGTTTACCATCAGGAAGTTGTCCGAAGCGCCGCCGGTGTGGCCGGTGCCCACGAAGCTTGGGTGGTAGGTGGCGGCGCTGGTGCCCACCGCGTAGGTGCCCTCGGGGTAGATGCCCGAGGCGCCGTTGCCCGTCACGTAGCCCGACGACACGTAGCGGTAGTTGGTGGTGAAACCGGTGTTGCCGCTGGTGAAGGCCGGGTTCTGCAGCAGGTTCGAGCCGGTGGCCGAAGTGCAGGCCGCGTTCGTGCTGAACACGCGCAAGCTCACCGTGGCGGCCGTCGAGCACAAAGACGGCGTGCCGTTGTCGCAGGCCGTGTAGGTGAAGAAATCGGGGCCGGTGTAGCCCGTGGCGGGCGTGTAGGTATAGGTGCCGTTGGCGTTGAGCACCACCGTACCGTGGGCCGGGGCCGTGCCCAGCGTCACCGTAATCGGGTTCTGCTCCTGGTCGTAGTCGTTGAGCACCACGTTGCCGCTCACGCTGGAGTTCAGCGGCACGTCGCGCGAGTCGTTTACGGCCACCGGCGGGCGGTTCACCACGCTGATGGTGTAGGTAGCCGCCGCCACCGAGCGCATGCCCTGCTCATCGACGGCGTAGTAGGTGAAGCTGGTGGTGCCGATAAAGCCCGCGTTGGGCGTAAAGTTCAGCTGCGGCAGGTTGGGCGTCTGAATCAGCTGGTCCACCGAGATGGGTGCCCCGTAGCTGGTCAGCGTGCCGTTGGCCGGCAATGAGGCAATCTGGTAGCCGAAGATGCTGCCGTCGGGGTCGGAGCCGCTGGGCAGGGGCGTCAGGTTGTTGCCCACGGTCGTCAGCCCGCCGCTCACGTTGTTGGCCGTCGGGGGCAGGTTGCCGGGGCCGGCGCACAGGGCCGCGTTGGGCACCACCTGCTTCGAGATACCCGCCGCCGTGCTGGCGTAGGAGAAGGTCAGCACGTTGTCCGTCGTGCCTTCGCCGTAGAAAATCAGCAGGTGGTGCAGGCCGGCCGTCAGGTACGCGGTGCCGCTGCGCTCCTGCACGCTGTGCCCGCCGCCGTTGTTCACGGTAGCCGAGGCCGTCGTGGGCGTGGTGGCCAGCGCCGCCGCGTCCAGCCAGAGGTAGGAGGCGTCGTCGGAGTTCAGGTAGAAGGTGTAGTTGCCACTCGCGGGCACGTAAAGGCTGCCGCGGTAGCGGGCGCTGTAGCCGTTGGCGTTGGCATCGGTGCCGGTGCCGGCGCCGGCCGAGACGAGGTTGCCCCAGCTGGCGTTGGTATCAAATTCCAGCTGCGCATCGTTGCGCCGGAGCGCGGGCGTGCGGCTGGCGAAGTAGCTCATGTCATCGGCGAAATACCCGTTGTAGTATTCCGCCGTCAGGCCGCTGCGCGAGGTGCCGTCCAGGTACGAGCCGCCGCAGTTGCCACCGGCCACGGCCACCGCCTGAATCGGAATGGTGAAGGTGGCCGCATTCGAGGTCAGCCCCGCGTCGTCGGTGACCGTGTAGGCGAAGGTGGAGTTGCCGCCCGAGAAAGTCGGGGCCGGGTCGAAGCGCAGCGTGGTGGCCTGGGCAGCCGTCAGCTGGGTGGCGGTGGTTACTTCCAGGTACCGGTTGGGGTTCAGAAAGACCGGCGAGCTATAGTAGAGTACGCCCTCGTTGGCGGCGGGCAGCCGCGTCACGGTGTAGTAGCCGACGGGGCCGTCGGTGGTGGCGTTCAGCGCGCTGATACCGGTTTGCCCGGCCGAGCTGGCCAGGCTGGCCGCGTTGGTCACGTTGTTGGCCACCGGCGCCGTGCGGCACCAGCTCAGGGAGTTGATGCCGACGGCCTGCCCAGCGGGGGCGCCGTTGCTCACGTTGCGGTAGGTTAGCGTGAGTGAGGTAATGCTGTTGCTGCCGAAGTCGGCTGTGACCGTACCCAGCGTGTTGTTGGTCACGTTGCCGGTGCCGGTAGCCGTAGCGCCATTGATGCTGGGGCTACCCGCGTTGGTGCTCGATTTCGTAAGCGTGGGCGTCACGGTCGTACTGCCGTCGCTGCCCGCAAAGGTTACTTCGTCAGTGAAGCCCGTGGATGCGTCGATGTCCTGTACCTGAATTTTCAGGTACGAAACCGCACGGTTGAAGGTAAACGTAATGGTCGAGGAGCGCGTCACTGAGTTGCCGCTCGGGTAGTCGTTGTACCAGTACAGCGTCGTGACGTTGTTCAGGTTGCCGGTATTGAGCAGCGCATTGGCATCGGTGGCCCCGGAGCTGTAGCCGCTGCTGCCGATGGTGGTCAGGCCGGTGCCCGTGGGCACGGCCACGGCGCTGCGGTTTTTCCAGTCGCCGCTGAAGTCGCTGTTACTGAAGGCCAGCGTGGTAGTGGCGGCCGCCGAGCACTGCGCCGCCGCTCGGTTGGTCAGTCCCAACGAAAGGAAGACGCCCAGTAGCGCCCACAAGCGTAAGGTTATTGGCATATGAAACAAGTGAAGTGAATCGAACCAGAGTTTCCGAGGAGTATCCCCCAGAAACCCAGCGACAAATTTACTTCACCCGAATACAAAAAATACAATTACATCATAAGCTCGACCATTAGCCAACGGTTAAGAATCAACTAAATTTAAGCATTAAAAAAGGCCCAATTGAACAAAATAAGGATTATTCCCATTATTAGAATTCTTCCCAATTATAGAATCACTCACTTAATTATATCCTATTCACTCAAACACAAACCCCGAAGCTCGCTAATGCTCATATAGCTTTTCGCCTCCGTGTTTTTTTGGGAAAACGCCTAAAATCAAGCAGGGCCGCCACGGTGCCCGCCCAATAGCTACATGGGCACCGTGGCGGCGCCACCAAGCAAAATGCTCCGAACGTTCGCGCGTTTGCTCCGCTCCGCACCCGCCGGCAGTCGGGAAAGCCCCACCCGACAGCGTCGGGTTAGAGCGTCAGCTCCACCTCCACCGCCGTGGAGCCGCCCGCGTCGTCGTCGGTGACGAGCAGCAGCTCGTAGCGGCCGGGCCCGAGGCGGCGCCGCACCGTCACTCCCTCCACCTTGCCGCGGTAGGGCTGGCCGTCGGGCCGGCGCAGCTGCGTCAGGGCCACCGGCACGGGCCGGGCGCTGCGGCGCGACGGGTCGAGCACGCCCACGAAGGAGCCCAGCACGGCGCCGTCGGCCACGGGGTCGGTGGTGTCTTCCACCGAGGCCGTGACGAACAGCCGCTCCTCAAACGTCACCGCCCCCGACAGCCCGGCCGGCTTGCCCTCGATGCCGGGCAGGGCGTAGTACTGCACCTCTACGGCCGGCGCCTGCGCCGTGTGGTGGCGCACAAAATCGAGCGTAGCGGCCAGCGGGCAGCGAAATACCAGGTTGCCGGCGGCCGTACCCACGCTGCGCTGCATTAGCAGCAGCGCGTCGGCAGTAGTGGCGGCGGCCTCTAGGTTCAACGTCAGGCCGGCCGGCAGCTGCTTGCGCAGCAGCTGGTACAGCGGCGTCAGCGACAACGGATACACGGCAGCGGCGGCGGGCGCATTACCGCTCAGGGCTATCCAGTAGCCCACTTCGCGCGCGGCGGTGGCCCCCGAGCCCAGCGCCAGCAGCGCCGTGCCGCCCTCGGCGGTGGGCACGGCGGTCAGGCATTCCAGGTCGGGCTTGAGGCTTTTGGGAATGCGCCCCGCGCTGAAATGGGCCGTTTCAAACAAGGTCACCGGCTGGCCGGCTTCCAGCTTCCGCGCATCGAAGCAGTAGAGCAGCGGCGCATCATCCCCGATGATGTACACCGTGTCGCCCACCATTTCCACCCCCGAGGCCGAGGGCAGCTTGGGCAGCTGGATTTCGCGCAGGATGGTGGCTTGCATGGGCAGTTGGCAGTTGGCAGTTGGCAGTTGGCAGTTGGCAGTTGGCAGTTGGCAGTTGGCAGTAAGGCTACGCCCGGGCGCCGGTGTCGGGTTGTCCTGCTCTTTTCTTTTTACTCATTCGGCGTCTGCCCTGACAACCGAAAACTCGCAACTGACAACTCCCCTACTGCTTGGTGATGGTGAATTCCACGCGGCGGTTCAGGCGACGGGTTTCTTCCCGCTCATTGCTGGCGCGGGGCTTGCTGCCACCGTAGCCGATGGTGCTGATGCGCTCCTCCCCCACGCCCCGGCTCACGAGGTAACGCTTTACTTCGGCCACGCGCTGCTCACTCAGCACTTTGTTTTTTTCGGCGTCGCCCTGGTTGTCGGTGTGGCCTTCGAGGCGAATCTGCACCGAGGCGTTGTCGAGCAGGGTGCGCGAGAGGCGGTTCAGCTCGTTGTAGGAACCCGCGAGCAGGCTGGCTTTGCCCTGGGCAAAGATGATGGTGGGCAGCTCCAGCTTGGCGCCCACGGCCGCGGGCAGCACCAGCAGCTCGATGCTGCGCTGCCCGGTTATCAGCACGGTATCGGTGGCGGTGAGGAAGCCGCCGGCGGTGGCCGCCAGGCGGTAGCGGCCCGCCGGCAGGGTAAACTGGAAGTTACCGCCCGCCGCATCGGTGCGGCCCGAGGCGTTGAACACCATGTCGCCGCCGAGGCGGTCGGCCTTCACCTCGGCCAGCACCGGCTTGCGGGTGCGCGCGTCGAGCACGCGGCCCGTCACCAGTCCGCGGGCCGGCTCGGCGTGGGTAGCCACCGGTACCGGCGCGGGCTTGGCCGTGTCGGCGGGCGGCGTCAGCCCCGCGGCGGCCCGCACGATGTCGGCCGGCCCGGTGGTGGTGCGCGACAGGGCCCAGTACGCCGATTTACCATCGGGCCCGAGTAGGAAGTAGGCCTCGAAGCCGGCGCTGTTGACGCTGGGGCCGAGGTTTTGCGGCTCGCTCCAGCGCGTCCAGGTGTCGTCCAGGCGCTCGGTTACGAAGATATCGGCGCTGCCGTAGCCGGCGTGGCCGTAGGAAGCGAAGTACAGCGTCTTGCCGTCGGGGGCCAGCCAGGGCGCGAAGTCGAAGCCGGGTGAGTTGACCACCGGGCCCAGGCTGCGCGGCTCGCCCCAGCCCCCGGCGCCATCGGGCTGGCTCACGTAGAGGTCGTTGCCGCCCTGGCCGTCGGCGCGCTCCAGGCTCATCAGCAGCACTTTCTCGTCAGCGGGCTGAAAGAACGTGGTGGACGTGCCGGTGGAGTAGTAGTTGGTAATTTCCAGCGACTCCACCTTGCCCCAGCCATTGCCCACGCGCCGCGCCCGCGACACGCCCTCGTCGCGCGAGCCGCCGTCGCGGGGCTCGTACCAGCCGCGCACCAGCAGGGCATTGCCGCCGGCCAGCACGGCCTGCACGCCGTTGTGCTGCGGAGTATTCAGCGCGTCGAGGCGGGTGGCCGGGCTCCAGGTCTGCCCGCCGTCGGTGGTCTGGCTGGTCCAGATGTCGCCCGACTCGGCCACGCCCTCCTTGTTGCCGGCGTAGCGTGTGCGCACGAAGTACAGGGTGTTGCCGTCGGGCGTAAGTACCGGGTGCAGCTCGTTGGCCGCCGTGTTGATGGCCGCCCCCAGCGGACTGGGCTTGCCGAACGTGGGGGCGCTGGCCGCCACCTGCAGGCGCAATGGAAACAGCCGCCACTGCTGCGTGGCGCGGCCCTGGTAGCGCTGCAGCACCACGGCCGTGCCGTTGGCCTTGTCCGAGTTGGCCACGGCTAGGCACATGGCGTCATTGCCGCGGCTCACCAGCGCGGCGCTGCCCACCGGGCCGGCCGCCACCAGCTTCCACTGCTGAAACAGACCGCCCGAGTAGGGCCGCTGGGTCACCGGGCCGTTGTCGGCGGGGCCGTCGGCCGTCAGGCACTTGCCGCTGTGGCGCACCTCGATGCGAAACCACTCGCTGCCGCTGCTGATGGGCACGAAACGCCACTGCTGGCTAGGGGCCTGGGTGAATTCCCACTGCACCACGGCGGCGCCGGCTTCGGCCGCGGCGCCGCGCACCTCCAGGGCCCGTCCGCTGCCCCGGGCCACCACGCCGTACCAGGTGCCGGCAGCCGGTGCGGAAACCGCCTGCGCCCCGGACCGCCGCGGCCCCAGGAGCAGGAGTATCCAACATAATCCAGCAACGCAACGCAACAGCACGGGGGGAGTAGGCATGAGTAAGCACACTTGTTCTGGTGCGCAAGTTAGCCGAAATACGCCCCGGCGGCTGCCCCTGACACGCCGCCGCCCGGCTTGCTCCTGCAAGCCGGGCGGCCAAAGCGGGTCGGATCGACGAATCAGGCGCGGTGCCGGGGCCTAACTCGCATTGCTGATGTACTTGAAGCGCACAAAACGTTCGTTCTCGTAAATGGCGGTAAAATGGCCGCCTGGATCGGTGGCACTGTTGCTGCTGCTACGCCGCGGCTCACTTACGGAGCGGGTAGGGACGCCAGCGTCGGTCGTCGGCACAGCCGGATACGCACCAGGAATCACGCCGGGTACGTGGCAGATGAACGAGAGTATCTTTGAAGCCATGACCTTGGAATAGGTGAAGTGGAGGTGGAAGAGAGGCGAAAAAGAGGTCAACCGGAAAAGCGCGCTGTTCAATATGAAGCAAGGATTATTTTATTGAACGATGCTAAGATAAAACAATATATGGTAAAAAGGCTATCCGTACTAACCCGTAATTTCAGCTAAGTACCAGCACTTACTATTTATTGAATATCAAGGCGTATCCCAATGATTTTCGCCTTTTCCGGCCCGTAAGCCCCCGCTTGGCTCTGCATATCTGGTTTCTTCCCGCTCAACAACCCAAAACAACGACGCCCGACCTTACGTAGGCCGGGCGTCGTCGCTGCAGAAAAGCCGCGGAATTCAGTCGATCAGCTTGTGGCGCAGCGCGTACTGAATCAGCCCGACCACCGACTTGGAGTTGGTCTTGGTCAGCAGGTTTTTGCGGTGCGACTCCACCGTCCGCTCGCTGATAAACAGCTTTTTGGCAATCAGGGAGTTGGGCAGCTCGTCGGCAATCAGCTCCAGTACCTCCTTTTCCCGGGCCGTCAGCTCCGCGGGGCGCTCCTCGCGCACTTCGGCGGGGGCGCTGGGGCGCGGCATGTTCTGCAGCAGCGTGTCGCCGACTTCCTGGCTGAAGAAACGCTGGCCGGTATACACCCGCCGGATGGCCTCAATCAGCTCCTTCTTGCTGGTGTTCTTCAGCAGGTAGCCCGCGCCGCCGGCATCGAGCACGTCCGTCACCGAGCTGTAGTCGAAGTACACCGACAGGGCCATGGCGCGCACCGCCGGGTGCTGCTGCTGCATCAGTCGAATCAGGTCGACGCCACCCATACCGGGCATGTTCAGATCGACGATGGCCACGCGCAGGGCGGGCTGCTCCTGCAGCCGCTGCAGGGCTTCGTAGCCACTGCTGGCCGTAGCCACCACCCGGACATCGTCGAGGTCCTTGAGCAGGGAGCTGATGCCCTCGATGACCAGCGGATGATCATCGACCAGTAATACCTGAATGATTTCGCGGAGAGGTTCGCTCATACAATCAATTTGCGGCTTCTATAAACGAAGGCGGGCGCCCCGGGGGCCCGACCAAATACGGTGTGTTATCAACGGCGGGCCGTCAATTACATTGCGTGCGAAACGTTGGTTCCGGGGGAATAAGCAAGCGCTGCGTAGTGGGCAAAACACTGCAAAATAAGCACGGAAGCGCGTATTCTGGTGCAAACCTGTTCAGCTACCGCCCATCAGGGTGCTCCGCTTCAATGCGTTACTACCGGCTTTCAGCCAAGGTGGCGCGGCGGCCGTACAACTTTCGGGCCACCCGCTAACGGCCCACGGTATGCGCAAAGGCACTTTGGTTTCCTGGAAATACGGCACCGGCCGGGCCACCGGCAAGATCGAGCAGACCTTCAAAGAGTCGGTCACGCGGCAGCTGAAGGGCGCCAGCATCACCCGGCACGGCACCGCCGACAACCCGGCGCACCTCATCGTGCAGGCCAGCGGCGAGCGGGTGCTTAAGCTGCAGAGCGAGCTACAACTTGCCGCCGGCTGACCACATCCTTGCGCTGGCAGCTGTGCAGTGCGTATGTCCCGCGGAGCTGTTTTGAGCTTTTTCACCGGTGTCAGGAGTCGGTTGGCCTGTCGGCGGTTGCATAGCCGGCGCAGCATATTTATTTCCAACAAAAAGCCCCACCGGAAGGTCCGGCGGGGCTTTTTGCGGCTAACGAAAGCGCGGTTACTTCTGCTCGATAAACGCCTGCTCCTCCAGCTCCGTCGGCACCACCACGATGCCCTGCTGCAGCTTGGAGTTCTGCCGACCGTAGATGAAGTACACGATGAAGCCCAGCAGCATCCAGCCCAGGGCCAGCTTCAGGGTGTTCGAGTCGAGGGCCAGGATCATGGCCAGGCAGATCAACGCGCCCAGAATGGGCACCAGCGGGAACGAGGCCGAGGACAGCGGCGAGCGGAACGGCCGCGGCTGATCCGGGTCGGAGCGGCGCATGATCCACACGCCGATGGACACGAGCACGAAGGCCAGCAGGGTGCCGAAGGAGGTCAGGTCGCCGGCCAGGGAGCCGGGCACGAAGGCCGCGAAGGCACCCACGAACACCAGCAGGATCAGGTTGGACTTGTAGGGCGTGTGGAACTTGGGGTGCAGCTCCGAAAAAGCTTTCGGCATCAGCCCGTCCTTGGCCATGGAGAAGAACACGCGGCTCTGGCCCATGAGCATCACCAGGATAACCGACGAGAAGCCGGCCAGGATGGCTACCACCACGGCCGTCGACAGCCACTCGTAGCCGGGCATGTGCTCCTTGATGGCGTAGGCCACCGAGGCTTCGCCGCCCTTGGCCGGGTCGGCAAACTCGCGCCAGTTAGCCACGCCCGTCAGCACGTGGCCGAACAGGATGTAGAGCACGGTGCACACGGCCAGCGAGCCGAGAATACCGATGGGCATGTCGCGCTTGGGGTTCTTGGCTTCCTGCGCGGCCGTCGACACGGCGTCGAAGCCGATGAAGGCGAAGAACACGATGGCGGCGCCGCCGAGGATGCCGCCCCAGCCGTGCTTGTTCCAGGCTTCGTAGGAGCGCACGACCTCACCGGCGGCGTTTTTCACCGGCTCGGCGTTGTCGGGAATCAGGTAGGGCGTGTGGTTGGCGGGGTTGATGAACTGCCAGCCCACGGCAATGAATACCAGCACGATGGCCACTTTCACCACCACGATGATGGCGTTGAAGGTAGCCGACTCCTGCGTGCCTTTGATCAGCAGCAGGCTCAGCATGATGATGATGAACAGGGCCGGCAGGTTCAGCACGCCGGTGTGCATCACGCCGTTGACGGCGGCGCTTTCAAAGGGCGAGTGGCTCCATTCGTAGGGTATACTGGTGCCAAAAACCGCTAAGAGCTTGTTGAGGTACTCGCTCCAGGCAATGCTGACGGTGGCCGCCCCGAGGGCGTATTCCATGATCAGCGCCCAGCCGATAACCCAGGCCACGAACTCGCCCATCGTCGTGTAGGCGTAGGTGTAGGCCGAGCCGGCAATGGGAATCATGGCGGCGAATTCGGCGTAGCAGAGGCCGGCGAAGGCGCAGCCGATGGCGGCCACGATGAAGGCCAGCGTCACGCCCGGGCCCGAAGCCTGGGCGGCCGCGGCGGCCGTGCGCACGAACAGGCCGGCGCCGATGATGGCCCCGACGCCCAGCGCGACGAGGTTGGCCGCGCCGAGGGTGCGTTTCAGCGCGCCTTCGCCCGAGGCGTTGGCTTCGCCCAGCAGCACGGCCAGCGGTTTTTTGGCGAAAATGTTTGCCATTAGATGATTGGGATGGGGAGAATTTTAGAGAGAAGGTGGTCGTGAAGCAGCCCGATATGCGGCAAGCCGACACCCCGGGGCCCGAATATAGGCAGAATCCGGCGTCCGCAGATGTTGGCCCGGAACTTGTCAAAGCCCCCGCGGGCCGATTAAACCCACGGGCCCGCCGGCCCTCTAAGCCGGCAGATTTTCCAACTGACCCTCTTCCGATGAAAAAGATGCTTTTCCTGCTGACGGTTGCCACCCTCAGCTTCGCCAGTGCCCAGGCCCAGACCACCCCGCCCGCCAACGGCGGCTACCAGGGCCAGGGCCGCGGCATGGGCCGCGAGCAGCGCACGCCCGAGCAGCGCGCCGACATGCAAACCCAGCGCCTGACCAACCAGCTTAGCCTCACGGCCGATCAGCAACCCAAAGTGCGCGCCATTTTCCTGGCCCAGGCCAACGAGGTGGACGCCGCCCGCGCCCAGATGACGCCCGGCAGCATGGACCGCGACGCCATGCGCCAGAAAATGCAGGAAGGCCGCGCCCGCTACGACGAGCAGCTAAAGGCCGTGCTCACGCCGGAGCAGTTCACCAAGTACCAAACCCAGCGCGAGGACCGCATGGAGCGCATGGGCGAGATGAAAGACGCCCGCAAAGAGGGCAAGGCGAAAGCCAAGAAGGACAAGGTGAAAGTGAAGGCCAGCTAAGCCTCGCCCCCTCTCTTCAACCGGCAACCCGCCCTCCCTCGGTTTCGAGGGCGGGCGGGTTGTTTTTAGGGCATCGGATGCTGGGCAGGCTGCGGATGAGGCTTGCTGAATTAGTGCTGCACGGCCAAGCGCTGGGTGACGGCCGCGCCGGCGGCGTTGCGCAATTCCAGCTGGTAGAGCCCATCAGGCACCTGCCCCAGCTCGAGCTGCCTGCTGCCCGGGGCCAAGCGCAGGCTGCGGCAGAGGCGGCCGGCCGTGTCATACAGCTTGGCTTCGCGGTAGGTGTGGCCGGCGGGAAGCTGCAATTCGCCGGCCGTGGGGTTCGGGTATGCTGCGGCTTCGTCGCGCAGCTGTGCCGGCTGAGCCGCCAGCGTCAGGCTGCTGGCTTTGAACACCTGCGACCAAACAAACCCATTACCACCGCCAAAGCTACTTGTGGCTCACAAGCGGGTACTACTGGTAGCTGCCAGGTGCGCGTACCGAATAGTCTGGTCGAGCGGTTCCCAGGTACGGCCCTCATCAAGCGAAACAGAAAGTCCCTGCTCGTAAACCGGCTGCCCCATTCCCCCGCCATCCAGCCCTACGTAAAGGTCACTGCCACTCAGATATATATTGGTGCCTGGCACGGCTTCTACTACACCAAAACGCGGAGTACCAGTCAGCGCGACTGGCGTCCAGGTCAGGCCGCCGTCGGTGGTACTGGCCATCTGCCCCGCAAGCACATAGCCCGTTTGGGTGCCGTTTCTGGCAATAACGTACCCAAGATACGCCAGTCCGTGCAGCGCATCCCGAAAGGCTACGCCCGATTGAGTTTGGATGATATTCCCGCCACTCGTTGCCAGGCCCGTAGCGGCCCGCGTCCAGGTGACTCCGCTATCGACCGAGCGCAGCACGTAGCCGCGGTCGGTACTTAGCCAGATAGTGGTGCCCATTACCATGCGCTTGGTCAGGCTTTCGGTGCCACTGCCCGTAGGCGCAGGTAAGGTCAACGAGTTCCAGGTCGCGCCGCCGTCGGTGGTGCGTTGCACCTGCAGCACTCCGGCAGCCGATGTGCCCACGGCAACGCCGGTATTGGCGTCAAAGAAAGCTACCGATTCCAGCGACGCTGGCAAAGGCGTAGTGACTGCCTGAAAGCCGCTGGTGCCGGTGCTGCTGCGTTTGTTCGTCCCGCATAATCACCCACGCGGCCTAGTCGTTGAGCACGTACAAGTCCACGAAGCAGGTGCCCGTCCATACCGGCACGCTCCCGCTGAAAACCCGGCTTACGCTCCCCAAAGCCACACATTCCCAGGTTTGACCATCATCTAAAGAATGGTGCAGCCTAGAGTAGGTGGCGCCCATCGTAGGCACCGACCGGTTGGCCACCCAGACGCTGCTGGCGGAGGGCAGACAAAGACGCACGTAATTATTCAAGCCGTCGACCCGGGGCGCCCCCGCCACATTGTCGTCGACGACCTGCCAGGTGATTTGCGGAGCCTGGGCCACGGCCGTTAGGCTGCTGGCCAGTAAACACAGGTGGAGTAAGGTTCTTCTCATTGGACTTGGAATGCTGGTAAGTAATCGATTAAAAGCGCCCTCTTGCACAGGCTGGGCGCAGGCTGATTAAACTCATTCGATTGGCTGGAATTTTCCGCAACACTTGCACTACCCAAGCAGTTGTGCCCAACTGTCGCCGCTGAGTTGGCTGCCCAAACAGTCCGACCCTTATATTTGACCTACGCCCGCCGGCCCCAACCGATGGCCCGGCCGGGCTTCACCAACCGACCATTCCATGAGTCCGCTGCCTTCCACACAACCGTTCCGGATACATCAGTTTTACGACAAGGGCCTCGCCCATGCCTCCTACGCCGTGCTCAGCGGCAGCCGCATGGCCGTCATCGACCCGGGCCGCGACCCGCAGCCGTACTACGATTTTGCCGACGAGCAGGAAGCCCGCATCGTGGCCGTCATCGAGACGCACCCGCACGCCGACTTCGTCTCCTCGCACCTGGAAATTGCGCAGGAAACCGGGGCCGCCATCTATGTGAGCAGCCTGGTAAAGGCCGCCTACCCCCACCGGCCCTTCGACGAGGGGGACCGAATCAGCATCGGGCAGATTGAGCTGCACGCCCTGAATACCCCGGGCCACTCGCCCGACTCCATCACCATTCTGCTGGTCGACGAGCTGGGCCAGATCCGCGCCGCCTTCACCGGCGACACGCTCTTCGTGGGCGACGTGGGCCGCCCCGACCTGCGCGAGGAGGAAGCCGTGGGCGGGCACAAGCGCGAGGAGCTGGCCGGGCAGATGTTCGACAGCACCCGCGACAAGCTGATGACCCTGCCGCCCACCACCAAGGTGTACCCGGCCCACGGCCCGGGCAGTCTCTGCGGCAAAACCACCTCCCCCGACCTGGACAGCACCATCGGCAAGGAGCTGCGCACCAACTACGCCCTGCAGCCGATGACGCGGGAGGAGTTTATCCAGGTGTTGCTCGAAGACCAGCCCTTCGTGCCCAAGTACTTCGGCCGCGACGTGCAGCTCAACAAGCAGGGCGCCCCGGCCTTCGAGGACTCGGTGCGGGCCGTGAAGCACCTGCCCGGCGGCACGGCCCTGGAGCCCGATGTGCTCATCATCGACACGCGGCCGGCGGCGCAGTTCCGCCAGGGCCATTTGCCCGGCGCCATTAACCTGATGGACGGCGGCAAGTTTGAAACCTGGCTGGGCTCCGTCCTGGGCCCGCAGGAGCCTTTCTACCTGGTGGCCGAGTCGCAGATTGCGCTGGACACGGTGATTCGCAAAGCCGCCAAAATCGGCTACGAGGGCAACATCCAGGGCGCCCTGCTTACGCCCCGGGAGCTGCCCGCCACCAGCCCCACCGTGGACGTGGAGCGCGTGCGCCAGCACCCCGAGCAGTTTACCATCGTCGACATCCGCAACCGCACCGAGGCCAAAAAACAGGTCTTCGACGGGGCCCTGCTCATTCCGCTACCCGAGCTGCGCGAGCGGGCCCACGAAGTGCCCACCGACAAGCCCGTGCTGGTGCACTGCGCCGGGGGCTACCGCTCGGCGGCCGGGGCCAGCATCCTGCAGGCCACCCTGCCCGCCGGCACCGAGGTGTACGACCTAGGCGAGGCCATCAACGAGTTTCAGCAGCAGGCCGTCCATTAGGCCGTCCATTAGGCCGGCCGCATCTGGGTGACGGGATTAAGTTCTTTGCTTAGATTCACTCGACTGCTCAAAGCAAAAGCCCCCGAACCAGCACGGTTCGGGGGCTTTTGCTTTGAACGAAGCGCGGGTGGGGCTACTGCTGCGCCAGCTTTTCCAGGGCCGCCTTGAACTCGGGCGTGTCGTAGTCGGCCATGCCTTCGTGGCGCGACACCACCTGGCCATCCGGGGCCAAGATGAGGGTGGTCGGGATGCTGTTCGAATCGAAGGGCGGGCGCACGGGGGCGGCGGGGAAGTACACCGGGAAGGTGTAGCCCTGGCGCCGGATGAGGGCGGCGGCCTTGGCGGGCGTCTGGTCGAAGGAAATCAGCACGAAGGCCACCTTTTTGGGGTCGACCTTCTTATACAACGCCTGAATGCCGGGCAGCTCGGCCACGCAGGGCGGGCACCAGCTGGCCCACAGGTTCACGAACACCACCTTGCCCCGGAACTGGCTCAGGTTGGCCGCCTGCCCGTCGAGGGTCAGCAATGGCACATTGTGCGGGTAGACCGCCCCGCCGGTAGCCACGATGGGGGCCGCTGACGCCTCCGTGGCAGGGACGGCGGGCAGGTCGGCGCGCCAGAGGCCGGTGGCCAGCAGGCCGCGCTGCAGCGTGCCCAGCACCGGGGTGCGCAGGTCGGTGAGCATGACTACGGCGAAAAGGGCCATCGGCAGCCATTGCAGCAGGTTCTTGCGGTTCATAGGCGGGGTGTTGGGGGGCAAACATAGCGCGGCCGTCCCGGGTTTCCCGCACTGCCGCCGATTCCGGTGCCCCGGCCGCGGGCCCGCCCTACCCCGCGTTCGGCCCGACCAGCCGGTTGGCGTCGTCGTTCAGGGGCAGCGCGCCGCTGAGGCGGCCCTGCATCTTGCGCCGCCACGACTCGCCCAGCGCGGGGCAGGCGGCCAACTCGGCTACCAATGATTGGTCGTGGCGCTGCGCATACTTGGCGGCGTTGACGCGGGTGAGCGGCCATTCGGGGTAGGGCCGGCTATCGAGTATCAGCGCATCCGTCGGGCCAACGCGGCCCGGCTGCAGCACGCGCATGTACCAGCCGGTGAAGCCCGTTTCCTGCAGCCAGAGCGAAAACAGCGGCTCCTGCCAGCGGCGGGCAATTTTCCAGCAGGGCGAGCGGGGCTGGCTGACCTGCACCACGGCCTCGCCCAGCCGATACACGTCGCCCAGGCACACGTCGGCTTCGGTGCAGGCACCGCCGATGGTCAGGTTTTCGCCGAAGCTGCCGGGGCCCAGCTCCCGCCCCAGCCGCTGCGTCCAGTAAGCATAGTGCGCGGCGGGGTAGGCGCACAGGGCCTGGTCGGGGCCGCCGTGGTTGCGCTGGTCGGCCTGCTCGTCGCCGTCGAGGTTGAGCTCGGTGAGCCAGACGGGCGCCGTGACGGGCATTTTGCCGATGGCCGAAGTCCACGGCCGGGCCAGGGCTTCGGTGGCGCCGGGCGTACCCAGCTCCCGCGGCCGCCCCACGCGCAGCGACAACACGGGCAAGGTCAGAGCGGGCAGGGATGGGGTCATGGGAAGAGCGGTAAATCGGGCAACCAATATCGGCTGCGCGAACGGGTCAGCAGAAAAACTATTGAAGCTCAATAACAAGTAACTTACTTTACAATGACAAACTAGTAAACATGACTACCAGATAACATTCCGGTTTGGTGCCGCCAAATTGCAGAGAAAAACGACGCGGCAAACGTTAATTTTGAAGTTGCATCAGCCCCGCCCCTGCGCATGAAAGTTCTACACACCGCCGACTGGCACCTGGGCCAGCGCTTTATCAGCGGCCACGAACGCACCGAGGAGCACCGCCAGTTTCTGGACTGGCTGGTGGCCACGGTGCAGCAGCGCGGCGTGGAGGTGCTCGTGGTGGCCGGCGACGTGTTCGACACCGGTTCGCCCAGCAGCGCGGCCCTGGAGCTCTACTACTCCTTCCTGGTGCAGCTGCGCCAGACGGGCTGCCGCGAGGTCGTCGTCGTGGGCGGCAACCACGACTCGCCGGCCACGCTCAACGCCCCGGCCAAGCTGCTGCGCCACCTGCGCGTGCACGTGGTGGGCGGCGTGCCCGAGCGGTTCGAGGACCAGGTTATCGTCATCGACGACGCCCAGGGCCGGCCGGGGCTGGTGGTGTGCGCCGTGCCGTTTCTGCGCGACCGGGACATCCGCCTCTCGGTGCCGGGTGAATCGGCGGAGGAGCGCGAGGCCCGCATCCGCCAGGGCATTGCCGACCACTACCACCGCCTGGCCGAACTGGAAACCGTGTGGCAGCACCGCGACGCGGGCGTGCCGGTGCTGGCCACCGGCCACCTCTACGCCGCCGGCGGCGCCGCTTCCGATTCGGAGCGCACCATCCACATCGGCAACCTCGGCCAGGTGACGGCCGACCACTTCCCCTCGGTCTTCGATTACGTGGCGCTGGGCCACCTGCACCGCCCGCAGCGCGTGGGCGGCACCAGCCACATCCGCTACTGCGGCTCGCCCATTCCGCTGTCCTTCTCCGAAATCCACGACCCGAAGCAGGTCTTGCTGCTCGACTTCCAAGGCCCCGGCTGCCCTGCCATCGAAACCATCGAAGTGCCCACGGCGCGGCGGCTGGTGCGGTTTCAGGGCGAGCTGCCGGAGGTTATCGAGCAGCTCACGGCCTACGACAACGCCGACCTGCGCCTGCCCGCCTGGGCCGACGTGGAAATCCGCTCGGAACTGGGCCAACTGGAAGTAGCCGAACAGCTTCTCAAGTGCATCGAAGGCCTCGACCGGAAGCACATCGAGGTGCTGGCCCGCCGCCACTTCCGCCTCGTGGCGCTGCGGCCCCTGGGCGAAGCAGAAGCTGAGCCGCTGACGCGCAGCCTTCACGATTTTACGGAGCGCGAAGTATTCGAGCGGCGGCTGGACGACGAGCCGGCGGAGACGCGCCAGGAGCTGCTGAGCACGTTTGATGAGCTAATTCAGTTGATGCACGAGCGGTAATCCGACCGCTGCCAACACCTATTTCATCAGCCTACCTCGTCCCCTGCTATGCCCACGCGCATCATGTACATCGAAAGCAAGGCCGCCGGGCTTACCGGTCCGGCGCGAATTGGCCGGGTCTCGTTTTCGCGTACCTATCAGAGCATTTACTACCGGGGGCAGCATTTCCAGCGTTTGGGAGGACACGGCTTTAAAAGCAACTACTTCGACGTCGCTACCGGTGATGATTACTGGATTTCGGGTTGTCGCAAAGACGGAGCTGACCGCCTGTATGGCGAGCGGTTACCGGTGGAAATCGACGAGGATGTCCGCGAAGAATACTGGACCACTATCCGCGGCGTCCGCTAACTTATTCAGTGTATTTTTCTTTGTCGCGGCCGCTTGGCCGCTATGCCAGCCGGCTATTCCATGAAAATCCTCCGCGTCCGCTTTTACAACCTCAACTCCCTGCGCGGCGAGCATGAAGTGCACTTCGGCGGGGCGCCCCTGGCCGATGCGGGCCTGTTTGCCATTACCGGCCCCACCGGCGCGGGCAAAACCACCATTCTCGACGCCATTACGCTGGCCCTCTACGGGCAAGTGCCGCGCCACGACGGCGAAGTGGCGCAGGTGATGAGCCAGGGCACCGGCGAGAGTTGGGCCGAGGTGGAGTTTGAAGTCGGAGGCCGGCAGTTCCGGGCCAAATGGGGCCAGTACCGGGCCCGCAAAAAGGCCGACGGCAAGCTGCAGGACCCGAAAATGGAGCTGAGCGAGCGGCAGCCCGAACTGGGGGAAGACGGCGCGGAGCGTTGGGAGTTTCTGGAAACATACAAGTCGCGGGTGCCGCTGAAGGTGGCCGAGCTGAGCGGGCTGGAGTACCGGCAGTTTCTGCGCTCGGTGCTGCTGGCCCAGGGCGAGTTTACCAAGTTCCTGAAGTCGAGCCCCGGCGAGCGGGCCCAGCTGCTGGAAAAGATTACCGATACGCGCAAGTACTCCGACATTTCGCGCTTCGCCTTCGAAAAGGCCAAGGAGGAAGACAAGCGCAGCGAAGCCCTGCGCGCGGGCCTGGCCGGCGTCACCCTGCTCTCCGACGAGGAGCTGGCCGCGCTGACGGCCGAAATCGAGGCGCTGCAGGCCGAAACCACCGCCGCCGAGCAGCAGCGGCAGCGGCTGAGCGAGGCCCAGAACTGGCTGCGGCAGCTGGCCGAGCTGGGCCTGCGCCGCCAGCGCGCCGCCACCCAGCTGGAGCAGCTCACGGCCCAAACGGAAAGCCTCTCGCCGGTGCGCCAGCGCCTCTCGGCCCACCACGAGGCCCTGCCCTTCCGCACGCCCTGGGCCCTGCTGCAGGAAGCCGATGGCCAGCTGCAGCGCCGCGGCCAGGAGCTGCAGCAGTTGCAGCTACGCCGCCCCCAGCTGCTGCAGGCCCGCGACGCCGCCCTGCAGCAGCGCGCCCAGGCCCGGCAGCAGCTGGCCCAGGCCCAGCAGGTCCAGCAGGAACAGGAGCCGCGCCTGCGCGAAGCCGAAAAGCTCGACGGCCTCATCGGCCAGGACGAAGCCCAGCTGCGCCGCGAACGGCAGGAATACGACCAGCGCAACGAGCAGCAGAAGCAAACCACCGCCGCCGTGGAGCAGGCCCAGCAGCAGCAGCAGCAGCTCACCCAGCAGCTGCGCGAGCTGACCCAGTGGCTGCAGCAACAGCAGCGCCTCGCCGCCCTGCCCGAAGCCCTGCCCGACTTGGTGGGCGAGCTGCGCGTGTGGACCAACCTGCAGGATGAGCTGGGCGAACTGCGCAAAACCGAAGCCGAGCTGAACCTGCGCCTCACCGAAGTCAGCCGGGCGGCCGAGCGGGGCCGCACGGCCACCGAAACGGCCCGGCAGCAGCTGGCCGCCGTGCAGCAGCAGCACGCCGCCGCCGCCGCCGAGCGCGACGCCTGGCTGCGCCGCCTGCTGCACCACGTGGCCGTGCTCCAGCGCGAGTACCAAGCCGAGGAGCAGCGCTGGGACGATTTGCGCCGCCTCACCCAGGCCCACCAGCTTATTCTGACCCATGAGCAGGCCCGCCAGCACCTGAGCGCCGGCCAGCCCTGCCCGCTGTGCGGCGCCACCGAGCACCCCTACGCCGCCGGGGTGCTGGGCGTCAGCCACGAGTCGCTCAGCCGCGACCAGGCCCGCGAAGAGGAACTGGGCCAGCGCGTGCGCACCCTCAACGCCCGCCTCAACCGCATGCAGAGCCTGACCGGCCTGCTGGAACATGCCGGCGGCCACGCCGCCGCTGAGGCCTCCCCCACCCTCGTTTTGCTCAGCGAAGCCGACGAGGAAGCCGCGCCCAAGCTGGTGCGCGCCGTGGGCCAGCAGCTGCGCGAATTGGAACAGCAGCGCCACGAGCTGGACGTGAGTTTCACCCGCGCCCAGGGCCAGCAGCAGCAGGCCAGCCAGCAACAGCAGCAGCTCGGGCAGGATCTGCAAGCCCTGCGCGCCCGCCTCAACGATGCCGAGGAGCGCCGCCCGCTGGTGCAGCACACCATCAGCAGCCTGCTCAGCGCCTTTGGGCTGGCCTTTACCGGCGAAAACGGCGCCACGCTGGTGGAGCAGCTCAAGCGCCTGGGCGCGGAGTTCGAGCAAAACCGGCAGGCCCGCACGGAAGCCGAGCGGCAGCTGGGCGCCGTGCAGAGCCGGGCCGAAGAGCTGACCAAGGTGCGCGGCGAAAACCAGCAGTGGCTCTCGGAGCGCAAAGCGGTGTTGCTGCAGCACTTCCAGCGCATCGAGCAGCAGAAGCAACAGCGGCAGGAGTTTTTCGGCGGCCCCGACGTGGCCCAGGCCCGCGCCCAGCTGGCCGACGCCGTACGCCGCGCCGCCGAAGCCGCCGAGCAGCAGGAACGGACTTTCCAGGAGCACGAAACCGCCCTGCTCCGCCACGACGAGCGCACCACCCAGCTGACCGAGGAACAGCAGCAGCAGCAGCAGCAACGCGCTCAGCGCCACGCCGCCCTGCTGGCCGAGCTGCAGGCAGCCGGCCTGCCCGCCGACGGCGCCGCCCTGGCCGCCCGCCTGCTGCCCGACACCGAAGTGCACCGCCTCGCCGAGCAGGTGCACGGCCACGAGCGCGCCGTGGCCGCCGCCCAGCACGCCCTCACCGAGCTCACGCAGCAGCAGCAGACCGAAGCGGCCCGCGCCCTCACCGCCGAGCCGCTGGAAGTGGTCAGCGAGCAGCTGGCCGCGCTGAACGAGCAGCTCGCCCAGCTGCACCAGCAGCTCGGGCAGCGCCAGCAGCGACTCACCGACCACCGCGCCGGGCAGGAGCGCCACGCCCAGCTCGCCCGCGACCTGGAGCGCCAGCAGCAGGAAGCCCGCCGCTGGCGCCGCCTGGCAGAGCTTATCGGCTCGGCCGACGGCAAGAAGTTCAGCGAGTTTGCCCAGGGCCTGACGCTGACGCGCCTGGTGGAGCTGGCCAACCGCCACCTCCATCGCCTCAACGACCGGTACCGCATCACCCGCAACCCCGAGGAGCACCTCGACCTGCTCATCGCCGACGAGTACCAGGCCGGCAGCACCCGCTCCATGAATTCGTTGTCGGGCGGAGAGAGCTTTTTGGTGAGTCTGGCGCTGGCACTGGGCCTCTCGGAGCTGGCCGGGCACCGCACCCAGATCGAGACGCTGTTCATCGACGAAGGCTTCGGCACCCTCGACCCCGAAACGCTGGACGTGGCCCTTTCGGCGCTGGAAACCCTGCAGGGCTCGGGCAAGATGGTGGGCATCATCTCGCACGTAGAGGCCCTGAAGGAGCGCGTGAGCACCCAGATTCACGTGCGCAAAGGTGCCGGCGGCGTGAGCACGCTGCGCGTCGTCGGCTTCGGGTCGGATACTTGATTCGGCGCCGACTGCTTATTCGCTGACCACCGCCGCGGCGGCGCGCACCGCCTCCCAGGTCCAGTACCGGCGGGGCTCGATGCGGGCGTAGCGCTGCCGAAAAAAGCCCACTACCGCCTGCTCCAGCTCCTCGGGGCTGATGCTGGAGGCGTAGATGGGCCGCTGGTCGGGGTCGGCGTAGCGCTGCACTTTGTTGAGCCGGCGGCCGGTCAGGCGCAGCAGCGGGCCGGTATCGGTGATGCCGTCGGCGGCCCAGGCGTGGCCGCTGGTTTCCTGCGCGTTCAGCGCGGCCACTAAGGCATCGAGCGGCAGGCGCGGGCGCGTGGGGCGGCTTTCCAGGTCCACCCAGGTGGTGTATTTGTATTCGAATTCGTAGCGCTGCCCGTCGTAAAGGCTCAGCACCATATCGGTGCCGGCGGTGGGGCCGAACAGGGCGTAGTAGGGCAGCGGCTCGGGGGTGCGCACCACCGTCAGGCCGATATCCGAGTAGCGGCGTAGCGCGGTGGCGGGGCTTTGCATCACGGCCACGGCGGCCCGCACCCGCTCGTACTCGGGCTGCCAGGCGGCGCGGCCGGCTTCGGGGTTTGCGAGGATTGCGGCGAAGCGGGGCAGAAACCAGTCGAATTTCTCGGCCGAGGCTTCGTCTTCGCGCCGGCGCCGGGCCGGGGCGCCGAAGGGCTCGTAGAAGCGGGCTTTTTCTTCGGCGTTCAGCCAGCACACCAGCTTCATGGCGTGGTCGGCCAGCGGGTCTTGCCAGTCGATTTCGCGGAAGTCGCCGAGCACGGCCACCAGGCGCAGCAGGGGCTCGTGCTGCCGGGCCAGCGCGGGGTGCAGCAGGGCCCACACGCCCACGAAGCCGTCGACGTCGAAGTGGTTGGCGGTGACATACTGGGCCGCCGCCAGCTCCGCAGGGGCAGCGGCCAGGGCGCGCAGCACCGAGCCGGCGCTGGTGTCGTCCTGCAAAGCGGCGGGCGTGGGCGCGGCGCGCCAGTGGGCCAGCGTGAGGGCGGCGCGGGGCAGAATGCTGTCGACCACCACCGTTTCGGCGGCGTGGCGGCGGGCTTCGGCGAAGGGCAGGAACTGCAGAGGGGCCATAGAGCGGCAAAGAAACGCCACCGGCCGCACTCAGCGGCGCCGGCGCCGGTTGGTGATGCGCTCCACCCGGCTGCGCCGAATCCAGTGCAAATACTTTTGCAGCTCCTCGGCCCGCTGCAAGTCCTCCACGGTGTGGTAGCGGCGGGCCAGCTCCTTGTTGGTCAGCAGCAGGTGTACCGAGCTGTGACAGGGCTGGCAGAGGTCGACGGTGGGGCCGTAGCGCCCGCCTTCTTCCCGCGGCACCAGGTGGTGGCGCGAGGTGTGCCGCACGGCCCGCTCGCAAAGCTGGCAGCGGGTTTCGGCCGGGGAACCTGGCGCAGCTTCGAAGAGTTTGGGACGGCGGGCCATACCGATTTTTCTACGGCGCGGCCGGACCAAAGATGCTGCAGCCGGCACTGGCATCCGCCTGGCCTCAAAAAAATATTCTCCTGATAATGCCAGGTCTCTTACCTGATTGATATATTTGATAGGGTGGGGTGTTGCAGCACCGCCACTCCCCGGTTCATCCGGCTGTTTTTTACTTCTTCGCCCCCTGTACCTGCCTGCCCACTCCGTTAAGCTCACACTGCTCTCCTCACTCTCCTACTTTTCCGCTCTATGCAAACCTCTACTTCTGTCTTTGGGAAACGCTGCGGCGGCCTGCTCGGGCTGCTGTTTCTGTTCCTGCTGCTCTCAGCCCCGAAAGCCCAGGCCCAGACCTGGCTGGTTTCGACCGACCCGTTCGTCAAAATCGGGGTATCGGACAAATTCGGGCAGTTGGGGGCGTACACGGCCAAGTTCACCGTCAGTGGCAATGGCAAGGAATATTCGCTCGTGAAACAGGTGGATAAAGGCCAGAACGGCGTCGACGTGTTGTTTCCCTCGCCGCCCACCGAAGCAGAATTCTTCCAGACTCCCGCCGGCATTGCCGCCAATGCTTCTCCCGGTAACTATACCTGGCAGTGCGAGGTGAACGGCAAGAAAGTGGCCGGTGGCCGCTTCGTGATGCCCACCGTGGCCAACGACGTAACGGTGGTGGAGCGTAACCGCTAGGCCGCGCTGCTTTTCGTACTTCTGCCGGCGCCCGGCTCTGCGTGCAGAGCCGGGCGCCGCCGTTATCCGGCGGGGCGCCGGGCTCGTATAGCCCCTTATTCACCTCAGCTCTTTCCCCGCAATGGCTAAAAAATCCTTCACCGAACTCATCAGCAGCCCCGGCATGCCGGTGCTGGTTGATTTTTACGCCGACTGGTGCGGCCCCTGCAAGGCCATGGCGCCCATTCTGCAGCAGGTGGCGGCCCGGCACCAGGGCAAACTCAAGGTCATCAAGGTGGACGTGGACCGCAACCCGGCCGCCGCTCAGCAATTCCGGGTGCAGGGCATTCCCACGCTCATTCTCTTTCACCAGGGCCAGCCCGTGTGGCGTCAGTCGGGCGTGGTGCCCGAGCCCCAGCTGAACCAGGTGCTGGCCGGCTACGTGAGCTAGTTGTCAGTTGTCAGTTGTCAGTTGTCAGTTGTCAGTTGTCAGAGTGTACTTGAGTAGCTGACGGCGGTTGCAACTGCTGACGAAAAAAACGCACCGGCCGCCGTTCCAATCGGGACGGCGGCCGGTGCGTTTTACGAGCTGAAGTTTGGGTCGGCAGTCCTGGTCTTGCCCTGACAACTGACAACCCGCAACTGGCAACTATTCTACTGCTTGGCGTAGCGCTTCAGGCTTTGGGTAGCTTCGGGGTTGAGCTGGGCGGCTTTTTCCAGGTCGCGGCGGGCTTCTTCGGGCTTGTTGATGCTGGAGTAGCAGATGCCGCGGTACTCGTAGGCGTCGGCGTAGTTGTTGTCCAGCTCGATGGCCTTGTTGAAGTCGGGAATGGCGCCCTTGAAGTTGTCGAGCGACATTTTGGCCAGGCCGCGGCCGAAGAAGGCTTCCTTGTCTTCGGGGCGGTAGCGCAGCACCTTCCCAAAGTCGCTGATGGCGGCGTTGAACTCCTTGGTTTTCACCCGGGTCAGGCCGCGGTTGTAGAGCGCGTCGGCGTTGGTGGGCTTCAGGCGCAGGGCCATGTTGAAGTCCGTCATGGCCTCGCGGTAGTTTTTCAGGGCGGCGTTGGCCCGGCCGCGGTTCAGGTAGGCGTCGAAGTCGCGCGGCTTGGTTTTGAGCGTCGCCGTGGCGGTTTTGATGTCGGCTTTGTACTCGGCGTTGCTGCGCTTAACCGCCACGGCGGCCGGAGCCGCTGCGGGAGCCGGCGTGGCCGTAGCCGTGCCCGGCGGGTTGGCCGCGTCGGCGGGCGCCACGGCGGCATCGGTGGCGGGCGTAGCCGGAGCAGCGGGCGTCACGCTGGTGGCCGCCTGCGTTTCGTTCAGGCGGGCGCGGGTAGCCATGCCGGGCGTTTCGTTTTCGCGGGTAGCCGAGCACTGGGTGCTCAGCAGCACAATGAGCAAGCCGCCGGCCACGGCCTGCAAACGGGGTAAGAATGCGTTCATGGAAGTTGAGAGAAGAAAAAGTCAGGAAAAGCGGCAAAACCCAACGGCGGATTCGGGGTTGTATACGGCGGTTTCCGACTTAGGTCGACTTCGTTCATACTGATTGGGGCGGTAAGGCCGGGGCGGCTATCTTTGCCGGCCCGGCGCCGCGGCTCCGGCCCCCCATTTGCTCATTTTTCCCCTTCAGAACAGTTTACTATGGCATTGCAATACGACGTAGTCGTGATTGGCTCGGGCCCAGGCGGCTACGTGGCAGCCATCCGCGCCTCCCAGTTGGGTCTCAAAGTAGGCGTGGTGGAGCGCGAATCCCTCGGCGGCATCTGCCTCAACTGGGGTTGCATCCCCACCAAGGCGCTGCTCAAGTCGGCGCAGGTATTCGACTACCTGAAGCACCCGCAGGACTACGGCCTCTCGGCCGACAACGTGGGCTACGACTTCGCGGCCGTGGTAAAGCGCAGCCGCGGCGTGGCCGACGGCATGAGCAAGGGCATCAACTTCCTGTTCAAAAAGAACAAGATTGACGCCATCATGGGCACGGCCAAGGTGCTGAAAGCCGGCGAAGTAGACGTGACCAAGGCCGACGGCGGCAAGGAAACCATCCAGGCCAAGCACATCATCCTGGCTACCGGCGCCCGCGCCCGGCAGCTGCCCAACCTGCCCATCGACGGCAAGAAAATCATCGGCTACCGCGAGGCCATGGTGCTGCCCGAGCAGCCCAAGTCGATGGTGGTGGTGGGCTCCGGCGCCATCGGCGTCGAGTTTGCCTACTTCTACGCCACCATGGGCACCAAAGTGACCATCGTGGAGTACCTGCCGCGCATCGTGCCGGTGGAAGACGAAGAAGTGTCGAAGCAGCTGGAACGCTCGTTCAAGAAAGCCGGCATCGACATCCTGACCTCGGCCGAAGTGACCAAGGTGGACACCACCGGCGCGGGCTGCAAAGTGAGCATCAAAACCGCCAAGGGCGAGCAGCAGCTGGAGGCCGACATCGTGCTGAGCGCGGTGGGCATTCAGCCGAACCTGGAAAACATCGGCATCGAGGAGCTGGGCATCGTGGTGGAGAAGGGCCGCGTGAAGGTCGACGAGTACTACCGCACCAACGTGCCCGGTGTGTACGCCATCGGCGACATCGTGCCCGGCCCGGCGCTGGCCCACGTGGCTTCGGCCGAGGGCATCACCTGCGTGGAGGCCATTGCGGGCCACCACCCCGAGCCCATCAACTACGGCAACGTGCCCGGCTGCACCTACTGCTCGCCGGAAATTGCCTCGGTGGGCCTCACCGAAGAAGAAGCCAAAAAGCAGGGCTACGACATCCTGGTGGGCAAATTCCCCTTCTCGGCCTCGGGCAAAGCCTCGGCTTCGGGTGCCAAGGACGGCTTCGTGAAGGTCATCTTCGACAAGAAGTACGGCGAGTGGCTGGGCGCCCACATGATTGGCGCCGGCGTCACCGACATGATTGCCGAAGCCGTGGTGGCGCGCAAGCTCGAAACCACCGGCCACGAAATCATCAAGGCCATTCACCCCCACCCCACCATGTCGGAGGCGGTGATGGAAGCCGCGGCTGCCGCCTATGGTGAGGTAATTCACCTGTAGGCTGCGGACTGCCGAAGCTTATCCAACGGTCTTGCCGGGTACGCCCGGCAAGACCGTTTTCGCGTTTACCATCCTCGTTTTACTGTTATGCCCATGGCATTTTATCTTCGCTCTGGTCTGCTGCCTGGCCTGCTGGCCCTGCTGAGCGCCACCGCCCAGGCCCAAACCACCCCGGCCGCCCCATCTGACACCCTGCGCAAGGCGGAGGTGCTGCAACACCCCGACGCCACGGCGCAGCAGACGCCGGGGACGCTCACGCTACGGCCGGTGGCCGGCGGCCGGGCCCGCATCCTGGTGCCCGCCGCCTTCCGTCCCCTCGACAAGGACGCCATCAGCCTGAAGTACCCCATCCAGGGCGGCCCGCAGGAAGCCTATTCCGACAACGCCCTGGCCGTGAACCTGGCGTTTCGGCAGGGCCCGAACCCGATGACGCAGGCGCAGCTGTCGGCCGACATAGCCGACAAAATGGTGAAGGCGTTTTCAGCTCGCCAGCCCGGCTTCAAGGACCTCGGCCACGGCCTCAAGACCATCAACGGCCGGCAGGTGGTGTACCTGGAGTTTATGGCGGACGTCCCCCTGAGTGACAAGCCCAACGACCGGGTGTACAACCTCATGTTCATTACCGACGCCGGCGGGCAGGTGCTGGTATGCACCTTCAACTGCGTGGAGCGGCTGCAGAAGCAGTGGCAGCCCGCCGCCCAGCAGATCATGAACTCGCTGCAGGTGCCGTAGCACGGCTGAAATCGACCGAAAACGCCCCGCTGGAACCAGGTTCCGGCGGGGCGTTTTCGGTTTAGGGTCTGTGGACACTAACCAAAAAGGGGGTTCTGTGCTTCCCAGACCGTCATGCTGAGCTTGTCGAAGCATGACGGTCTTTTGGCTTGCTGTCCACACGGCTTAGCACGGCCAGTAGTCGATGGGCGAATCGACCCGGGCGTGCAGGCGGCCTTTCAGCAGCCGGTTCAGCAGTACAAAACCGTGGAGGTAGTTGCGTTTTACTTCCTGAATGGCCGAATGCTGCCAGCCACCGTCGTTTACTGCTCGTTGGAAGTCTTCTTTGCTTTCGAATACCAGCTCGCCCGTTTCCCACAGCAGTTGCATGGCCCGGTGCCGGAAGCGGTGCAGGGTGGGGCCGGTCAGGTAATCGGGCTCCTGCCGGATACGCCGGATGATTTGCTCGTTCAGCTGGCAGATAAGCTCCCGGCGCGCCGCCGTAGTCAGGTGCTCGTCCAGCTCCAGCGACGTGCCACCGTAAATCAGGGGCAAGGCCTGCAGGGCCAGGCGGCGCTTGTACGTCAGCAGCCAAGGCTCGGTATCCAGCCGGCGGACTTCGATTTCGGCAACCAGGCACAGCTGGATGGCCTCGACAAAGCCGTCCCGCGCCCAGAACCCTACGTCGTCGCCGAGGCCGATAAAGCTGCTTGCCATGCGTGAAGGTTGGAATTGAGAGCCACTCGAAAGTACCGCCTTTGCGGGCGGGTAAGCAAGCGGCCCGGCAGCGTAGTGCTGCCGGGCCGTTTACCCAGGCGCTCCGGGGGGAAAGTACGCTACCGCCGGCCCTGGTCGTGGGAGGAATCCGGGCCGCTCCAGCCGCGGCTGGAGTGGCGGCGCGCAGCGGGGGTATCGGCCTGGTACGAGTCGGGGCCGTGGTTGTAGTCCAGGAAGTCGTTGGGCGCCCGGTGGGGCTGAGGGGGAGTCTTGGAACGCCCGTCGGTGGGCTGATTGCGGGCTTTATCGGCGGATTGCGGGTAGTAGCTCATTGCGGTAGGGTTGAACGGTGGCAGGAAACAGAACGGTAGGGCTTTTACAGCGGCTGCACGTCGCCGGTGTTGCTGGCGCCGGGGTCCACGTCGCCCTGGGTGTCGGGCTGAATATCGGCGGCGGAAGGGTCGGCGGCGGGAGCGGCATCATCGGCGGCTTCGCTTTCGGCGGTGGGCGTTTCGCCCGACGACTCCGGCGCGGCGGGCGGGGCCTGACCGGCGTCGGGGGTGCTGTCGGGGCGCGGGCCGCTGGGCGCCGGGGCCTGGTCGGCGCTCTGGCTATCGGCGCTGCCCTTGGTGGGCAGGGTGGTATCGGCAGGGTTGGGCTGCGCGGACGGGTTCGGGGTGGGTTGCGGCTTGGGTTCCATGCGGGTGAGAGCGACTAGGAGATGACGCGGAGACGCCGCCGGACGCGGCGGCTTCCTACTAGTGGTGTACGAAACCGGCCAGCCACAGGCTACCTCCGGCCGGGTTTTTCGGGCCCGGCCGGCGGCCGGTATCTTTGCCGTAGCGGCCGCGCCGGCGCGCTTGTTACGCCTCCTGCCCTTGCTCTTCCCGGACGACGCCCTCCTCACCCCGGACTCGCCCCCGCCCCACCGCTACCAGCTGCCCGGCCTCGCCGTGTCCACGCTCACCAGCACCGTGGTGGAGCTGCACGCGGCCGCGCCCCTGCCCGCCGAAGCCCGCCCCCGCGCCATTCAGCCCGAAGCGCTGACGCTCGACGCGGGTACGTTCAGCCGGGTGGTAGAAGGCCTGGGCGCAACGCCGTTTCCGCCGGTGACGGTGACGCAGACGGCGGCGGGCCTGGACCTGAGCTGCGCCTGCGGCCAGCCTTTGCCGGGCCTCTGCGCGCACCAGGCCGAGGTGCTGCTGGCCGTGCTGCAGCGCAAGGAGCTGCGCCTGTTTTTCGATGCACCGGCCCGCCACACCTATCTGCGCCCCCTGGCCCGCGACTACGGCCTCGACCAGGCCGTCGACCTCGACGCGCACTTCGAGCTGCGCTACGACCCCAAAGCCGGCCTGACGATAACGCCCCGGCAGGCGGCGCTGTACCCCGTCACGCCCGCCGCCAAGCAGGAGCTGATGGCGCAGCTGCTGCCCGCCGCCCCACCCACGCCCACCGGTCCGGCCGGGGCCGCGCGGCTGGTGGTGCTCGGCCGCCACCGTTACTACGGGCACCTGCAGCTGCACCTGGCCGAGGCCGCCCTCACCGCCACTGGCAAGCTGAAGAACCCCGTCGCGCTGCTCAACCCGCTCGACGAAGTCTGGGGCCTGGCCGATCCGGCGCTGGTGAAGTTCTATTCGGGCCTGGCCCGGCTGCAGCAGAACTACGACGACGCCCGCTCCCTGGCCACCCTGGAGGCCCTGCGCGCGGTGGTGCTGAACCCGGCCGCGCTGCCCGTCTTCGCCCACGACGCCGAGGTGGCCGAGAAGCCCAACGCCGCCTCGCTACGCCCCGTGGAGCTGCGCCGCGTGCCGCCCGAAGTGCGCCTGGAAGTGCGCCAGCGCGACGAATTCTACGAAATCAGCGGACAGCTCTTGCTCCACGACCAGCCCTTCGACCTGCGCGAGCTGAGCGTGGCCTTCGAGTACTTCGTGGCCGCCCACGGCGCCTACTACCTGCTCGACGACCTGCACGTGTGGCGGGTGGTGGAGTTCTTCCAGCGCCGCAACAACACCCTGCTGATTCACCAGAGCCGCTTCGTGGAGTTTCGGCAGGACGTGCTGGCGGGCCTCGAAGCGCGCCTGCACATCAGCTACCACCACGCCCGCCCGGCCACGCCCGTCCAGGCCCAAACCAGCGGCCTCGACGCCCCGCCCGAAGCCCTGCTCTACCTCACCGAGCGCGGCGCCCACGTGGAGCTGCTGCCGGTGATGCGCTACGGCCCGCGCGAGGTGCCCGTCCGCTCGCGCCAGCAGCTCTACGCCACCGACGAGTTGGGCCGGGCCTTCGTGGTGCAGCGCGACGCGGCGGCCGAGCAGCGCGTCCTGACTGCGCTAATCGACCAGCACCCGGATTTCGCGGCCCAACTGGTCCAGCCTTCGGACGCGCTGTACCTGCCGCGCACCCAGTTCCTGCAGCCCGACTGGTTTCTGGCCGCTTTCGAGCAGTGGCGCGACGCCGGCATTTGCATCCTGGGCTTCAACGAGCTGCGCCAGAACCGCCTGAACGCCTACCGCGCCGAGGTATCGGTGCAGGTGCACTGCGGCGAAAACAACTGGTTCGACACCGAGCTGCTGGTGCGCTTTGGGCCCCAGCAGGCCAAGCTGCGCCACCTGCAGAAAGCCGTGCGCCAGCGCAGCCGCTACGTGCCGCTCGACGACGGCACCCAGGGCCTGCTGCCCGAGGAATGGGTGGCCCGGTTTGCCGCCTACTTCGCCGCCGGCGAGGTGGTGGACGAACGGCTGCGCACGCCCAGCGTGGGCTTCTCCAACCTGCTGGAGCTCTACGACCCGGCCGCCCTGACCCGGGCCGCCCGCGCCCGCGTGGCCCAGTACCAGGCCGCCGCGGCCGACTTCACCGGCATTGCGCCCGTGGCCGCGCCCGCCGCGCTGCGGGCCACCCTGCGCGAGTACCAGCTGCTGGGCTTGCGCTGGCTGAGCTTCCTGAGCACCTTCGGCTTCGGCGGCATCCTGGCCGACGACATGGGCCTGGGCAAGACCCTGCAGGTACTGGCCCTGCTGCTGCACCGGCGCGAGAAGGGCCACCGCGGCGCCTCGCTGGTGGTGGTGCCCACGTCTCTGCTGTTCAACTGGCAGGCCGAAGCGGCCAAGTTTGCCCCCACGCTGCGGGTGCGCACCCTGCACGGCAGCAGCCGCCCCGGCACCTCGGCATTTGAGGAGGCCGATATCGTGCTGACCACCTACCACACGGTGCTGGCCGACATCCGCTGGCTGCGCGAGTACCGGTTCGATTACGTGGTGCTCGATGAGGCGCAGGCCGTCAAAAACCCCGATTCGCAGCGCTACAAGGCGGTGAGTTTGCTGCAGAGCCGCCACCGCCTGGTGCTGACGGGCACGCCGGTGGAAAACCGCACCACCGACCTCTACGCCCTGCTCTCCTTTGCCTGCCCCGGCCTGCTGGGCAGCCGCCAGCACTTCCGCGACCAGTACGCGCTGCCCATCGACAAGTTCAAGGACCTGAAGCGGGCCCGGACCCTGCAGCAGAAAATCAGCCCCTTCGTGCTGCGCCGCACCAAAAGCCAGGTGGCCGCCGAGCTGCCGGCCAAGACGGAAATGGTGCTCTACTGCGAGCTGGACGCCGAGCAGCGCCGCCTCTACGAAGCCTGCCGCCAGGACGTGCGCGCCCGCCTCATGGGCCAGCTGGAGGAGCTGCCCGGCAAGCAAGGCCTGCACCTGCTGCGTGGCCTGACGCGCCTGCGCCAGCTCTGCAACGCCCCCGCCCTGCTCCCCGACGAGGCCGACTACGGCCGCAGCTCGGCCAAGCTGCAGGTGCTGCTGGAAGAGCTGGAAACCCGCGCCCCGCAGCACAAAATCCTGGTGTTTTCGCAGTTCGTGGGCATGCTCGACCTCATCCGGCCCGAGCTGGAGGCCCGCGGCATCGGCTACCGGGTGCTGACGGGCCAGACGCGCCGCCGCGCCGAGGCCGTGCAGGCGTTTCAGGAAGACGAATCGGTGCGCGTGTTTCTCGTCAGCCTGAAAGCCGGCGGCGTGGGCCTGAACCTGACCGCCGCCGACTACGTGTACCTGGTGGACCCGTGGTGGAACCCGGCCGTGGAAAACCAGGCCATCGACCGCAGCCACCGCCTCGGCCAAACGCGCCCCGTGGTGGCCGTACGCCTCATCTGCCCCGACACGGTGGAGGAAAAGATGATGGCCCTGCAGCAGGGCAAGAGGGAGCTGGCCTACGAGCTGGTGAAAACCGACGCCGCCCTTCTCAAAACCTTCAGCCGCGAAGACCTGCTGACGCTGCTCAGCTAAACGGGCCGTGGCCGGGAAACAAGCCGTTCGGCGCCCCTTCTCGCCGTCATGCGTCGGCCGCGCTCAGCACAACGTTCGGCTCGGGTGGCTCACTGTCCGCTGGCTCCGGGGGCGCCCGCGTTATTCCGCCGCTCGTACCAGTACCACGTGGCGCCGTCCTGCTCAAACTCCGCCGTGCGGCCGAAGCCGAGCCGTTCCACCACCCGCTGCGAGGCCACGTTGCCCTGCATCACGGTGGCGTGCAGCTCGGGCAGTTTCAAGGTGTCGAAGCCGTGGCGCAGGCTGGCCGCGGCGGCCTCGGAGGCGTAGCCCTGCCCCCAGTGCCGGGGCAGCAGGCGGTAGCCCAGGTCGTGGTAGTTGATGCGCCCGTTGGTGGTGGCGTCGTCCACGTACTTGAGGCCGCACCAGCCCAGAAAGGCGCCGTCTTCTTTGCGTTCCACCACCCAGCGTCCCAGGCCGTTGCGCGCGTATTGGGCGAGGATGTAGTCGACCACCTTGGCGGCCTGTTCCAGCGAGGTCATCGGCGGCATGGGCACGTAGCGCAGCACGGCGGGGTCGGAGTCGAGGGCCAGGATGCCGGGGGCGTCGGCGGCGGTGAAGGGGCGCAGCAGCAGGCGGGGCGTGTCGAGGGTCGTCATGGGCAGGGCGGCCTGGGATGCCGCTGCGGCAAAGATATTCGCCGGAACAAGGCACAGCCAGGGTACGATTTCAACGGTCCCGTCGACCGCCCATGGTCCTGCGCTGCCCGGCGCGGTTCGGGAGAAAATTACAGTACCACAGCCATCCGAAATGGGTTATCTTTAAGTACCGGCCGTTCTGCCCGCGGGCCGCTGCGCCATGAACACGATTTCCCCCGTTGCCCGTAAGCTGCACGCCCCGGTGGTGGCGGCGCAGCTTTCCGCCCGGGGCCGCACCTGGCGGCTGCTGCTGGGCCTGCTGGTGGGGCTGGCCGCCTTTCTGCTGGCCCCGCCCAATTTCAAGCTGGGCGCCCGCCTGATGCTGGCCTGGGACGGCTACGTGGTCAGCGCCCTGGCCATGTCCTGGCACCTCATGGCCCACGCCGATTTGGGCTTCATTCGCCGCTCGGCCCGGGCCCTGGACCCGCACAAGAACTGGACGCTGATGTCGGTCTTGCTGGTACTCGGCAGCGTGGCCAGCCTGGGCGCGGTGCTGCTGCTGCTCCACGGCCTCGACGACCTGGCCTACCAGCAGCGCCTGCAGTACGTGCTCTTGTCGGTGGGCTCGGTGGTGGGCTCGTGGTTTTTGCTGCACACGCTCTTCACGCTGCGCTATGCCCACCTGTACTTCTGCGAAGACCCCGACCGGCCGGGCCACGAGCGGGGCGGCTTCCGCTTTGCCGGCGCGCCGCCGTGCAGCTATTGGGACTTCGCCTACCTGGCCTCGGGCATTGCCATTACGGCCCAGACCTCCGACGTGCTCATCACCACCAAGACCATGCGCCGGCTGGTGATGCTGCACAGCCTGCTCTCCTTCGCCTACAACACCACCGTGCTGGCCCTGGGCATCAACATTCTCTCGGCCCTGCTCTGAGGCAGTGCGCTTGAACATTCAGGGGTGGAGCATACGGGGCCCCGCGAAGCATCCCTCCCGCTTCGTTGTTCGGCAGAGAGCTTCGCGGGGCTTCGCAGGACGTTCAGCCGGCCTTTTAGGTCAAATCCAAACACGCTCTGGCCGGCGCTATCAGCTAGGCTCCCACAGCTCAATTTTGTTGCCTTCCCCGTCCATGATGTGCACGAATTTTCCGTAGTCGTAGCTCGCAATTTCGTCAAGCACGGTCACCCCGTTTTCCTTGAGCTTGCTTACCAGCCCTTCGATATTCTGCACCCGGTAGTTAATCATAAACTCCTTGGCGGAAGGCGCGAAATAGTCGCTGCCTTTTTTGAAGGGAGTCCACTGCAGCGCGTTGACTTCGTCGGGTTTATCCAGGTTTCTGGATTCAAACGTCGAACCCCAGTCGTTGACTTCGATTCCCAGATTGTTGGCGTACCATTCCCGCGTTTCTTTCGGATTATCCGAGAAAAAGAAGATTCCGCCGATTCCCGTCACTTTGGGCGTGGCGGCGGTGGCCGATGGCGTGTTGGCCGGTTCGTTTTCGTGCTCGTTCATGGTGGTTGTTGGTGGACTCGTGGAGCCACAATTTGCAGGATTATGGGGAGAGTTCCAGCGGGCGGGCTGCCAACTTGCCCGCCCGCCGGGGCTTACCCGTCGTAGCGGCGCCGGGCCTCCGGGGTGACGGGCGCGAACAGGTTGACCAGGTTGCCGTCCGGGTCGCGCAGGAGCAGGGAGCGGTTGCCCCAGGGCATGGTGGTGGGCGCCTGCACCACGGCCGCCGGGTCGAGGGCGGCGGCCAAGCGCTGGTAGTCGGCGTCCACGTCGGCCACGCGGAACTCCAGGAACACCGAGCGGTTGGCGGCCGGCTGGACCAGCGCGGCGCTGCCCTCCGGCCCCAGGGTGCGCAGGGTGCCCAGGCCCAGGGTGGCGGTGGGCGTCAGCAATTCGACAAAATCCTCGGTGTAGCGGGTCACCGCGAGGCCGGTGACGTGCTCGTAAAACTGCACCAGGCGCGGGAGGTCGGCGGTGATGATGCGGGCAGAAACAAATTTCATGGGGCTTGAAAAAAGATGGATGATGCTGCAAAGCACCACCCGCCCACTGACAGCCCTATGGCAGTCGGTTTCCGGCCCCGAAAAAAAAGTTTAGCCCGCCGGCGGTAGGTGCAGCTCGGCTATGTACTGGGTGAGCAGCTGGTGCTCGGCGCGGCTGAAGGGCCGGGAGGTGGCCGTGAGCCGGCGGATGCGGGCCACTTTGAAGTCGCGGTAGGCCTGGCGCAGCTGGCACCAGCCGATGAGGTGCCAGGCGAAGTTGTAGAAGGCCAGCCCGATGGGTTCGACGTAGCGCTGGCTGCACTGGCCGGCCTTGTCGCAGTACTCCAGCTCCACCGCCCGGCGCTCGGCCAGGGCCGTTTGCAGGGGGGCCAGGTAGTCGGCCGGGCCGCGGAAGTACTCGGGCAGGTGCAGCTGGATGCTGCTAGTAAACTGCTCCAGCCGGGTGCGGTCGGGCTCCCGCAACACCGCTTTCACCTTGCTGAGGGCCGTGCCCACGTGGGCCTGGATGCTGGCGTCGGTGAGGGTGGCGGCCAGGGCTTCGAGCAGCACCAGGGCGTTGGCCTCGGCCGGGGTGAAGGCCACCGGCGGCAGGAAGTAGCCCTGCACCAGGAAGTAGCCCTTGTTGGGCTCGAAGCTCACCGGGATGCCCTGCTCGCCCAGGGCCTTGATGTCGCGGTACACCGTGCGGACGCTGATGCCGAACTGCGCGGCCAGCTCGTCGGCCGGGACGTATTTTTTGGCCTGCAGGAGGGTGGTCAGGCCGAAGAGGCGCTCAATGCGGTTCATGGCGCAAGGTAGCGGCGGGGCGGGGTTTCGGGCCAGCGCGTGGTCTGGCGCGCGTTTGGCGCCGCGTAACTCGCGCCGAATAAGAGCGTGTTGGGGATTTTAGGTTTTGGTCATGCTGAGCTTGCCGAAGCATCTCTACCGCCTCGTTGAACGAGCCCAGACGAAGCGGTAGAGATGCTTCGGCAAGCTCAGCATGACGCGCTGGAGGCCTGTTCAGCAAAATCCAACCACGCTCTAAGCGGCTCGCGCGAGCCAACGCCGCTCCGGCCGCCGGTCACCCGCAAAACTTGTCACGGCCCACCGGGTTATGGTCAGGCTCGGGGCGGCGCGGAAATCAACGCGCCGTCCGCGCCTCTCCTTACCTCACCACGAACCAAACCCGATGAAGCTTATCCCCCTGCTGCTGGCCGCGCTGCCGGCCCTGGCCACGCCCGTACTCGCCCAGACGCCGGCGGCCCCGCGCGTAGCCCCCGACCAGATTGCCACCAAAAACGGCCCGCTCACGGTGCAGCCCATCACCCACGGCAGCGTGGTGCTGAGCTGGAACCGCAAGACCATCTACGTCGACCCCTACGGCGGCGCTGAAGGCTACGCCGGCCTGGCCGCGCCCGACGTGGTGCTCATCACCGACATTCACCCCGACCACCTGGACCCGAAGACGCTGGCCGGCCTGGCGGTGGGCAAGGCGCTGCTGGTGGTGCCGCCGGCCGTGGCCGAGAAGCTGCCGGCCGAGTACAAAAAGCAGGTGCGCGTGCTGCGCAACGGCCAGAAGCTCGACACGCTGGGCCTGAACATCACGGCCATCCCGATGTACAACCTGCCCGAAGCGCCCGACGCCATGCACACCAAGGGCCGGGGCAACGGCTACGTGCTGGGCCTGGGCGGCAAAAACGTGTACCTCTCCGGCGACACCGAGGACACGCCCGAAATGCGCGCCCTCAAAAACATCGACGTGGCCTTCTTGTGCATGAACCTGCCCTACACCATGGACGTGCAGCAGGCGGCGCAGGGCGTACTGGCCTTCAAGCCCGGCATCGTGTACCCCTACCACTACCGCGGCCAGAACGGGCTGAGCGACGTGGAAGCCTTCCAGAAAACCGTCAACGCGGGCGACAAGAAGATTGACGTGCGGCTGCGCAACTGGTACGCCGGTGCGAAGTAGCTTCGGCGACACCCCAAGGAAAACGCCCTGTCGAGCAACCGCTCGGCAGGGCGTTTTTGCGTGACCTGGACTTGGCGGCTGCCTCATTCAAGAGCCTTACCGCATACGCCCGAACGGCCCCGGCTTGCCGCTGGGGCGGCAGTGGAGGGGCAGCCTCCACGTCAGGGCTGGACACGAGTTAAGCGGCGCTTAACGCGCGCCAGGAGGGGCAGGTGACAATGCGTTTGCACGCGGCGTCAACGCGTTGGAATGGGATGACAAGGCGCTTGCCAAGCACGTCAAGGCGTTGCGCAAAGGTGACAACGCGTTTGATAGGAGCGTCAATGACCTTGCACGAGGTGTCAATGGGTTCAACTGGGCTGTCAATGACTTGGCGCGAGGTGACAAGGCGTTTGACCGGAGTGTCAATGACCTTGCACAAGGTGTCAATGGGTTCACCGCAAGTGACAAGATGTTTGAACGCGGTGGCAAGGCGTCAAGTCGTCTCGTCGACGCCGTCGATCCGGGCTACCACTGCAGGCAGGCTGCGGCGGGTTCCACTACCCGCGCAGCCACGAGGCATTTTTACTCCTGCGCGCTTTCGTACTGGCTGAAGTGCCAGTCGTTGGAGTAGGCGGCGATGAGCCGGCCGTCCTGCATAATGATGCTGCAGCCGTGGCCGGCCCACTCCGGTTCGAAGTCGATGGCGCCGTAGCGGTGGCGCAGCCCCAGCTCTTCCTCCGGGATGGAGAGGTGCTGCAGATTGCTTTTGGCGTAGGCGTCTTCGGCGTTGTAGATGCCGAATTCGCGCCGGTTGACCTGCTGGTAGATTTCGCCCTCACCGGGTTGCACGCCGTAGTCGATGTTGTCGAAGTCGCTCTGGCAGTCGTCCCACAGCAGCTGCTTGACGCGGGGCAGCTCGGCCGGAGTCAGGGCCAGGAAGTCGTTGAGCACGGCCACCATCTGCTCGGTAATAACGCGGCCGGAGTCGAAGGCGGGCATGAAGCGTACGGTGACGGACTGGCCCAGCAGGGCGGAATCGACGGCGAGGGTGGCAAAGTCCAGGTCGTCCCACTGGCAGTGCTTGAGGATTTCGGCTTGGGTCATGGTTGGTTGCGAAGATGCTACGGCAAGGCTTGTTTAAGACTGGTGCTGCTCAACTTTAACCACTTTCCCATTTTCAAAATAGATATCCAGAATATCATAATCAATACCCATTATGCTTGGAACGTAGCCTAAGTAATAGCGCCAGTAATCATCTTCATCCGTGTTGTTGCTCCCAGCCTCGGCGCCCAGTAGCTGCCGAACTTCTTCCTTTGATTTGCCAATCAATAATTTACTATCAATAATATCTTCTGACATTTTATGTCTTTTCTCTTTGTCAGCAAGCCATTTCTTTCTATCAAAGTCATGTTCGGGATAATAGGAGGCAACAGCAAACCAAGCAGCAATTATTCCAGCATAAACTATTGGGGTAATTAAGATGGTAACAACACCAGCAGCTATGTTTCTCGAAGCGGGCTGTTTCGTCCATCTAGTGACTACCCGACGCCAAATCAGGAAAGTAGGCAAGCTTAAGAACAACATTACAACCAGAGCTTCCATACAATTGATTTTTAATCGAGTGTTATGTCCAAATTCCCCACCCGAACGACGCGACGCCGGCTTGCCTCTGGGGCGGCAGTGGAGGCGCAGCTTCCTGATACCGCGCCACGAACTACACTGCGCTGAACTCGCGCCAAGCAGTATTCTTGTCAGTCATTTACGATATACCAGTTAGTTTCCAACTTATAATCATTTGCTGACATTTTTACCTTTGCATCCATTTTTCTTACCTCAGTAGAATCATTTGTATAAACGAATGCCGAGTAATGGCCCATTATTCCACGGTCCAAGTAGTATGTAATCAAAAGTCTTGACGTATCAATTTTCCCATTACCTTTGATAGAAAAGCCTTCATCAAAGGGATATGGAAATCCATCAGCAAAAGCATTATTACCTACTTCATATTTTTCACCCCCGTTTATCTTAACATCCTCCGTGAGCGAAACTAGTTTTCCTCTGTTTTTCACCCACACTTTATGCCAATCAAACTTTTTGGGGCTTCCCATTGGATTGCAAGAATTCAACAGAGAAACAATAGCTAGAGCAGTGCTGGGTAGTAAACTACAGCCGACACGACTAAATTTCAGTTTTCTGATTTTCATTTCTTATGCGCAATAACGATTGTCAATCTTCATAATTCCTTAGTGTCTCACGGCCGCGCGGCCATCGTAAATACCAGCTCCCCGCCGTTCACGATATCCTGATGCGCCAGAAACGGCCGCGTGAGTTTCTGGCCGTTGAGGCGGGCGTCCTTCACGTAGACGTTTTTGTCGCTCTGGTTCTTCACCGTGATGCGGAAGGTTTTGCCGTTTTCCAGGCTGAGCGTGGCGCCGTGGACGGCGGGGCTGCCCAGGGCGTACTCCGGGGAGCCGGGCGCGACGGGGTAGAAGCCCAGGGCGGAGAAGATGTACCAGGCCGACATCTGCCCGCAGTCGTCGTTGCCGCCGAGGCCGTCGGGGGTGGGGCGGTACATCTTGGGCAGGATCATGCGCACGCGGGCCTGGGTCTTGTAGGGCTGGTCGGTCCAGTTGTAGAGGTAGGCGGCGTGGTGGGCGGGCTCGTTGCCGTGCACGTAGTTGCCGATGATGCCCTCGCGGGTGATGTCCTCAGTTTCGGCGAAGAACTTATCGGGCAGGTGCATGGTGAACAGCGAGTCGAGGTGCTCGGTGAAGCGGCGGTTGCCGCCCATCTTGGCAATGAGCGCGGCCGGGTCCTGGGGCACGTAGAGGCTGTAGTTCCAGGCGTTGCCCTCGATGAAGCCCTGGTTGTGGGTGCTCAGCACGTCGAAGCTGGGGCGGAAGGAGCCGTCGGCCAAGCGCGGGCGCATGAAGCCGATGCGCGGGTCGTACACGTTCTGCCAGTTCTGGGCGCGCTTGCTGAACTCCTGGTAGATGTCCTGACGGTTGAGCTTTTGGGCCATCTGGGCGATGCACCAGTCGTCGTAGGCGTATTCGAGGGTTTTGGAGACGGAGGAGCCGCTTTTGTCCTCGGGCACGTAGCCCAGCTGCATGTAGTAGCCCAGGCCGTCGTAGCGGGCGGTGCGGGCGGTGGTCACGCAGGCGTCGAGGGCTTTGCCTGCGTCAAAGGGGGCGTTGCCTTTCAGCACGGCGTCGGCAATGACGGGCACGGAGTGGTAGCCGATCATGCACCAGTTTTCGTTGGCGTAGTGGCTCCAGACGGGCAGCATGTGCTCGGCGCTCTGCTCGAAGTGGGCCAGCATCGACTGCACCATGTCGCCGTTGCGCTTGGGCTGCACCAGGTTTAGCAGCGGGTGCAGGGCGCGGTAGGTGTCCCAGAGCGAGAAGGTGGTGTAGTTGGTGAAGCCCTCGGCGCGGTGGTTGTTCTGGTCGAGGCCGCGGTACTGGCCGTCGGCGTCCATGTAGGTGGTCGGGCTCAGGAAGGCGTGGTAGAGGGCCGTGTAGAAGTTCTCCTTGTCCTCCCGCTTCGGCGACTCGATAACCACCTTGCTCAACTCCTGCTGCCAGAGCTGCTGGGCCTGGGCGCGTACGCGGTCGAAGTCCCAGCCGGGGGCTTCGGCACGCAGGTTCTGCAGGGCGCCGGCGGTGCTCACGGGCGAAAGGGCGAACTTGACTTTCACCTTCTCCCCTGCCGCGGTGGTTCTGAAGTTGAAGTACATGCGCAGCTGCTCGCCGGCCAGGTCGGGGAAGTTCCTGGTCTGGTCGAACTTGCCCCAGAAGCCGCGGTAAGCCTGTTTTTTAGCGTAGTTGCGGCTGCCGTAGTCGGTGAAGGGCCGCGAGAAGCTCATAGCGAAGTACACCGTGCGGGTGCGGGCCCAGCCGTTGGTCTGGCGGTAGCCGGTGACGAGCGTGTCGTTTTCCACCCGCACGAAGGTCCACACGTTCTTATCCGGGTAGTTGTAGATGCCGTGCATCAAGTCCAGGATGAGGTGGGCCTGGTCGGTGGCCTGCGGGAAGGTGTACTGGTGCATCCCCACGCGGTTGGTGGCGGTCAGCTCGGCCAGGATGTCGTGGTCTTCGAGCTTGACGCGGTAGTAGCCGGGCTCGGCCACTTCGGTAGCGTGGCTGAAGCGGGAGCGGTAGCCGCGCTCGGGCTGCTGGGCGGTGCCGGGATTGAGCTGCAGCGGGCCGGCGGTGGGCATCAGGAGGAAGTCGCCGAGGTCGGAGTGGCCGGTGCCGCTGAAGTGGGTGTGACTGAAGCCGACGATGGTGGGGTCCTGGTACTGGTAGCCGGCGCAGTACTTGTACACGTCGGGGTTGTACTTGCCGTCCTGCTCGTAGCTGAGCGTATCGGTATCGGGGGAGAGCTGCACCATGCCGAAGGGCACGGTGGCGCCCGGAAACGTGTGCCCCATCTTGGCCGTCCCCACGATGGGCTTAGCGTATTGCGTGAGGTTTTCGGCGGGTTTGGCGGCTTTGGTTGGCTGCTTCTTCTGGGCGAAGGTTGGGTCGGCGGCGAGGAGCAGGAAGGCTAGGTGGAGCGGGCGGAGCATCAGCTTCAATCTGGCGGGTGGCGGTTGAAGCTGGCAAGGTAGGTAGTTAAGCTACTACAATTGGCCTTTGGATAACTCCTGAATAAAGGCCAGAATGACTTGCGCCCGAGTCACTGTCACATAACAATCCGACCTGTCATACAACAGAAATTCACCTGGTTCATTTGGCGACAAGTAGGGACCAGTGACGTTTACAGCAATGAGTAAATTACCAGATTCGTCTGACAAGATAAAATGGTCGCCATACCAAATTTCATCTACCCTAAACCCTTTTCTGATTTGCTCAGGTGTGGGATTTTCAATAGTGAGATATACATCCGCGCCTGGCTCTTGATGTTCAGCAAGTCTAAATTCCATCCGCCTAACGTTTATCAAAATAGTCTCCCCAGCGGCCCGGGCAGCGGCGGGGCGGTGCTTCCGTTACATTCCCGGTATATCGGGCCGGTCAAACGCAATGGCTTTGCCAGTCCAGGGCGTGGTATTCCCCGAGGCGTCCAGCAGCCCGAACGTCACGGTGAAGTGCCGGCCCTTTTCCAGCTCGAACGCGCCGGAGCACATGTCGTGGCCCACGGCAATGCGGCCGGCGGCGGCGGGGCGCAGGTAGCAGGTGGTGCGCTGGCCCGTGGCTTCGTCGCGCACGGTGGCCCGCACCAGGCAGACCGATTCGTCCTGCGCGGCAGCGGCAAACTCCACCGACACGGCCGGGCCGCAGCCGTATTCTTCGTAGTGCTTGGCTTGTTCGGTCGGCGGGGCCAGCCAGGCGGGCGCGGCGCGGTCGGGGCCCGCCTCCACGGTGTACTTCACCTGAAACGTGCGGGAGCCTTTGTGCCGCCAGATGATGCTTTCCGCGGGCCGGGCCCGCTCCACGACAATCAGCTCGTACTGGGTGCCCACCACCAGCCGGCGGCGGGGCCGCAGCAGGGCCTGGGTGAGCTGGAATTGGCCGACCAGAATTTCCTGCACGTCCAGCGGAATGCGCTGCCCGTCCGCCTGCAGGTAGGCCTGGTGCGTGGTGCGCAGGCCGCTGACTACCGGCTGGCTGGCCTCGAAGCCTTCGATTAAGAAAACGGCATTGGGCCGGATGCTGCCGGATTTGGGCCAGAACTCCAGGTTGACGCCGTAGCATTTGGCCTGCGCCGCCACGGCCGTGGTCAGCACGAGGATAAGGGTCACAAACAGCTTCATCAGGATTAATCGACTGAGCGGCCACGAGGCGGCCAACGTGGCCCAAGATACCAATCCGGCGCCACGTCGGCGGCGCGGCGGCGCTCAGTCCACCTTCAGCGGCGGGCCGACCACCTTCATGTCGTGGGCGGCAAACAGCTGCGCCACTTCCTGCGGGGTCGGCTCGGTTTTGAGGGCGGCCATAGCCACGAAAAACTCTTCCAGCTTGCCGGCGGGCTGCATGGTCACCAGCATGTGGCCGCGGGGGCTCACCTGCGTCCAGGCGTGGGGCACGTGGCGGGGCAGGAAGATGGAGTCGCCGGTACGGAGGCGGTGGCGGTCCTCTCCTACCTGGAAGGCGTATTCGCCATCGAGCACGTAGAAAATTTCGTCCTGGCCCAGGTGCACGTGCAGCGGGGTGCCGCGGCCCTGGGAGCGGCTGGTCTGCTCGAAAATGGCCAGGTCGCCGTTGGTGTCTTTGCCCGACACTTTCACGTCGAGGATGTTCTGGTTGACACCTTTGAGCTGGAGGTGGCCGTGGTAGCGGCCTTCGCCGGCGCTGGCCTTGAAGCCGCGGGTGTTGCGGTCGGCGGCGGGCGGGGCCAGGGCAACGGGCGCGGCGGCCAGCGGCAGGGCCGCCAGGGAAGTCCGAAGGAAGTATCTGCGTTGCATAGCCAGCGGGGTTAGGTCAGATTCGGTTGCCGATACGGCCCTGGCACCTGATCTTATCAACCACGGCAACAGGAGCCAGCCAACTGATAATATAGCACTTACAACGTATTTAGCCGGTGCATGAGCGGATGCCCCGCCCCGCTGCCCCCACGTAATGGCCGCCTAATGGTCGTAGCTGACGACGCGGGTGACCTGCCACTGCCCGTCGCGCAGGCGCCACACCATCATGTTCCGGAAGGTGCCGCAGTCGTCCTTGCCGTTCTCCTGGTGGCAAAAGCGGTGCTGGTAGGTTTCAACGGCCCCGTAGCCCTTAATCGGAAATACTTCCAGGGTGCCGGGCACCAGCTGCCGGTTCAGGCCGGTGGTTTTGTTTTGCTCGAACATTCGGCGGAAGCCCTGCATGGTCTCCCCGAAGTTGGCCAGCCCGCCCTTGTCGTGGTAGAACTCCAGGTCTTCGGCAAAGAACGTCTGCAGCTTAGCCGCGTCGTGCTGATTGAAGGCCACGAACATGGCGCTGTCGAGCCGGGCAATGGTGCGGTACAGGGCCGCATCGACGGGTGGGTGGGGCGCCGGGGCGGCGGGAGGCGCCGTGGCGCAGGCGCTGAGCAGCAGCGGCAGGCCCAGTACCGCGGGCAGCGAAAACGGCGGCTTGTTCATAGCGGCGGGGTGGTATGGGGATGAAGGCGGCACCGACCGGTGATGCAGCCCCGCTGCGGCGAAAATACCGCCTGGCCCGGCACAATGGCGCGTTTCACCTGCATATGTGATGCTCCTGCCGCCGAAGCAGCGGCCCACGGCCGCCGGAACAGGCATGGGGCCGGATTACCACCAGACCTTACCTTGCACCCCGTACCCCGCGCCGGCCGCCGGCCCACCTCTGCCCATGACCCCCTCCCCGACCTGGACCCGCCGCGCCTTTCTGCAACGCACTGCCTTGCTGACGGCCGGCCCGCTGCTGGCCGGCTGCGTAAGCGGCCGCGCCAGCCGCCCGGCCGCCGACTGGCTGCTCTACATCGGCACCTACGGCCCGGCCGAGCAGGACAACCTGTTCCTCTACCGCCTGCACCCCGGCACCGGCGAGCTGACCCGCGTGGCCGGTTTCCGCGGGGGCCTGAAGCCCGGCTTCCTCACCCTCTCGGCCGACCACCGCTTCCTTTACGCCATCAATGCCAGCCTGGAGTTCCAGGGTCAGAGCTCGGGCTCGGTGCGCGCCTTTGCCGTGGATCAGCGCACGGGCGCGCTGAGCGGGCTCAACGAGCAGCCCTCGGGCGGGGCCGGCCCCTGCTACGTCAGCCTCACGCCCGGCGGCCGGGCGGCGCTGGTAGCCAACTATTTCGGCGGTACCGTGTCGGCCCTGCCGGTGCGGGCCGACGGGCAGCTGGACCCGCCCGCCGTGATTGATCAGCACCAGGGCGCGGGCCCGCACAAAAACCAGGACCGCGCCCACGCCCACTGCATCCTGCCCGATCCGGCCGGCCGCTACGCCCTGGCCGTGGATTTGGGCAACGACCAAGTGCTGAGCTACCCGCTGACGAACGGCGCGGCGGCCTTGCAGCTGCCGCCCAAAACGGCCTTCCGCACCCAGCCCGGCGCCGGGCCGCGTCACCTCGCGTTCCACCCCAACGGCCGCTGGGCCTACCTCATCAACGAGCTAAATTCCACCATCACGGCCCTGAGCTACGACGCTACGACGGGCACCTGCGCGGAGCTGCACACGGTGCCGGCCCTGCCGCCCGGTTTCACCGGCCCGAACGCCTGCGCCGACGTGCACGTGTCGCCCGACGGCCGCTTCGTGTACGGCTCGAACCGTGGGCACGACAGCCTGGTGGTACTGGCCGTGGACGCGGGCACCGGCCGCCTCACGCTGGTGGAGCACGTGAGCACCCAGGGCAAAACGCCGCGCAACTTCACCCTCGCTCCCGACGGCCGCCTGCTGCTGGTGGCCAACCAGAATTCCAACAACATCTTCAGCTACCACGTGGATGCGGCCAGCGGCCGGCTGCGGCCTACCGGGTATTCGGCCGAGGTGCCGGCGCCCGTGTGCCTGCGCCTGCTGCCCGATTTTGCGGCGCGCTAAGGCGTCGGACTGCTGCGTGGTGAACAAACAGGCACGACCACGGCGCCACCACGCGCCGCGTGGCCGCGTTTTTCGCCGTACACCCCGGCGCTGCACGGCCAGCCTCCATACAGGAGGCTCTCTGGCAGTGTGTCATTTTGGGATTGAGCCGGACTTTTTCAAGCATTGACGCCCCAACAGGCAGCGTGGCAACGCTTGACAGCTTATACACAGACTACTAGGTGAATCGGGGCTTTTCCCATATTGAAACAACATCCGATATGGCGGCCGAATTCCGGTGAAAAACCGCTTCTGCGGGGTGATATCAAAGAATAATGCCGTTTTGTTACCGCCAAATTCTAACTTTGATCGGTCCAAACAACTCTTCCAAAATCCTATGAACGTTACTGAAACTCCCGGAATAATCACACAGGAGCAGTTCGACAACGGCACCAGCCAATGGCAGCAAGCCGTCAGCACTCACAACCTGGAACTGCTGCAGGGCTGCTTTAGCGGCGGCACGGATCTGCTGCAGTACGTGAGCTTTCCCATTGACCAAATCACCAAGCTCGTATCGACGATAGGCCTGTACCGGATAAAAGCCAAGTTTTGCCTGCTGCCCGACGCGGCAACGAGCCTACTGCATTTCGCCGTCGTCCTGTTTGCGGCCGACAGCAATAACCTCCGCATTTCCTCGTACTACGTCAACTTCCCTTACTGGAGCAGCACCGTGCCGCCCTCGCTGCCCACGGCGGAAGTGCCCCACTCGCTGGCTCAGGTGTGGCTCGACAACTGGAAAGTATTGACGAACGTCGAGCCCAGCATGTTTGAGGTATACGGCAGTCCGCTGGAAGGCTACACCTTCGAAGCCGAAGACTTTATCCGTCCCTTCTTCGGGCTGCAAGCCGGCGCCCAGGCGGACCTGCACGTGCGCTTCGGCCTGCACGAATACTACCAGAACACGCCGACGGGCGACGTGGAAATGCGCACCCTGGGGCTGGTACTGCAGCTCTACAGCCCGGGCCAAACGTCGGAGCCCGTGTTCGACATTTCCATGCCCTGCCCCTATACCTGCTAGCCCGCGGGTTCACAGCTTTTGTTGCACTACAGTTACTTCCCCTACGCATGGTAGCCGGTGTGCTGCTGGGCTCGGTTCAGCTGCTGATTATGAAAGCTTCGGTAGCCCCGGTCGTATTGGCCGGGGCTATTGGGCTGCTGCGGTGGCGGCAGCTGCCGCGCACGCTGCGCTACCTAGTGGCGCTAACCGCGATGACGCTGTTTACCGAAGCCGTGTCGCGCCTGCTTTGGTGGCAGCACCGGCCGAATTTGTTTCTGCAGCCCATTTACGCCGTTGGCGAATTTGGCTTGCTGGTGCTGCTTTACCGGGAGGAGCTGCGCTCGGCCGCTTTCGCCCGGGTGGCCCCGTGGCTGGTGGGCGGGTTTGGCTTGTACATTCTGACGGCGAGCCTGCTCACGGCTGATCTGGCCGCTCTGGGCTCCACGCTGCGCGTGGTGGAAAGCATGCTGGTGCTGGGCATTCTGGGCCTGTACTTCCGCAAGCTGCTTAACGAGCTGGCGGTGGAGCACCTGGAACGCGAGCCGATGTTCTGGGTGTCGCTGGGGCTGCTGCTCTATTTTCTCGGCGACGTGCACATCTTCCTCTTCAGCAACTTTCTGTTTCTGAATTACTCCAAGCAGTTCAACATGACCGTGTGGGCCATTCACGCGGTGCTCTACATGGTGCTGTATTGCTGCATTTCCCTGGCCCTATGGCTACCCCGGAAGAAGTAACCTTCAGCTGGCTGCTGCTGAGCGCGGTGGTGCTGATGCTGCTGCTCGGCGCGGGGCTGGTGGGCTTCCTGGTGGTGTATCAGAAGCGCCTGCTGCGGCAGCAGAAGCAACAGCGCGCCGCCGAAATGGCCTACCAGCACCAGCTGCTGGCCGCCACCATCGAGGCGCAGGAGCACGAGCGGGAACGAATCGGGCGCGACCTGCACGACGGCATCGGCTCCACCATTGCCACGGCCAAGCTGCTGGTGCACCGGCTGGAGCAGATGGCGCCCGAGGGCCACACCGAGCTGTTTACCATGGTCACCGATATTCTGAGCACGGCGGTGCAGGATACCCGGCGCATTTCCCACAACCTTTACCCCGCCGTACTGACCCACTTCGGCCTCGCCGAGGCCTTGCGCCACCTGGCCAAGGTCAGCGACGAGGCGGGCCCGCTCCGGGTGCAGCTCACGCTGGACTACGCCGCTGTGCTGCCCATGCAGCAGGAGTTGGCGCTGTACCGCATCTGCCAGGAGCTGGTCAACAACGCTATGAAACACGCCCGGGGCGCCACCCTGCTCACGGTGAGCCTGCAGCCGCAGGACGCCGGGCTCACCCTCACCGTGGCCGACGACGGCTGCGGCTTCGACCGGGCCACGCTGCCCAGCGGCGGGGCCGGCCTGCGCAGCATCGACGCGCGCGTGCGCATGCTCGGCGCGCAACTGCTCAGCCAATCGGCCCCGCAGCAAGGCACCCGGATTAGCATCGAGATTCCCACAACCACCGCCTACTTAGCCCATGCCCAACATTGATTTTCCGGTTCAAATTGCCCTGCTCGACGACCATAAACTCTTCCGGCAGGGCATTGCCTTCATTCTAAAAACCCTGCCCTACGTGGAGTCGGTGGTGGATACGGCCGAGCTGCCCGAGCTACTCACCGCCTTCCGCCAGCGCGTGCCCGACATCCTGTTGCTCGATCTGCAGATGCCCGGCATCGACGGGCCCGAGGTGGCCCAGCGCCTGTTACAGGAGTATCCCGACCTGAAAATCATCGTGCTGTCGATGTTTTCGGCCGATAAGTTTATCACCCAGATGATCAAGCTCGGGGCGCGCAGCTACCTGCCCAAGGACGTGGACCAGCAGCAGCTTCGCCGCGCCATCGAGGAGGTGCTCACCACCGGCTACCACTTCACCGATCAGGTATCGAGGGCGCTGATGCTGAGCGTGCAACACCCCGCCAAGCCCGCCGCCGAGCCCGCCGTGCGCCGGGACATCATTCAGCTCACCCCGCGCGAAAAGGAAATTCTGCAGCTGATCTGCGAGGGCCGCACGGCCGCCGAAATTGCCGAGCAGCTCTTCATCAGCCGCCGCACCGTGGAGGGCCACCGCCAAAACCTGCTGGAGAAAACCCAGGCCCCCAACGCCGCCGGGCTGGTGCAGTACGCCGCCAAGCACGGGCTGATGGAGAAAAGCTAAAAGCACGGTTGCTGATCCGGTACAGAAAAACGTCCCTCGGTTTACGCCCCGGACTGGCGGCGGGCTTTTTCGGGGCCCGGCGGCGGAATGATGCGGAGCTTGTCGAAGCATGACGTGCTTTTAGGCTTCCTAAACCGGTCATTTTCAGCCGCCCACCCCAGTGCTTATACCCCAAAAACAGCCTGCCGCAGCCGGTGGCGGCAGCACACCGCCGGCCGCGCTACAGCAGGTTCTGCAGTTGCAGCAGCAGCGCGGCCACGCCCTCCAGCGCGCCCACGTAGTGCACCACCGGCTCGAACAGGCTGCCCGAAGATACTTCTACCTCGCCCCCGCCCTCGGGGATGAAGACGCGCAGGCTGCCGCGGGCACTCATGCGCACCAGCAACTCGCCGTGCAGGTAACGGGTGCCGCTGGGAATCCAGTCGGCGGGAAAAAAGCCGGCGCGGGCCAGTTCTTCTCGGCTCATGCGGAAAAAGCAAAAGGAAGCCGGGGTGGCTTCCTTCGGAAAAAAGTAAACGGATCAGAGGTTCACGGGCGCGGCTTCCCAGCCCCCGCCCAGGGCCCGGTACAGGTCGATGAGCAGGCTGAACTGCTCCCGGCGCAGCTGGGTGGCTTCCAGCTCGGCGTCGAGCACGTTGCGCTGGGCCGTAATGACTTCGAGGTAGTCGGCGCGGTTGGCGCGGTACAGGTCGCCGGCGGCCTCCACGGCCTGGCCCAGCGCGGCGGCTTCCTGCTGCTTGAGGGCGTAGGCGCGGCGGTAGTGCGCCAGGCCCCGCAGGTTGGTGTGCACCTCCCGGAAGCCGGTTTGCAGGGCCTTCTGGTAGGCGAAGAAGGCTTCCTGGTCGGCGGCGGTGGCGCGCTGGTAGTCGGCTTTGATGAGGCTGCGGTTGAGCACCGGGGCCGTCAGCCCGCCCAGCACGCCCAGGGCCACCGACTCGGGCCGGAACAGCAGGGCGCCGCTGTAGGCGTTCAGGCCGAGGTAGGGCGTGATGGTGAGCGAGGGCAGAAACGCGGCCCGGGCCGCCGACACGTCGGCGTGGGTGGCGGCCAGCTCCAGCTCGGCCTGGCGCACGTCGGGGCGGCGCAGCAGGGCGCGGGCGGGCAGGCCGGCGGCCACGGTATCGGGCAGGGGCTGCTGGCGGATGGGGGCGCCGCGGCTAATGCGCTGCGGGTAGCGGCCGAGCAGCTGGTTGAGCTGGTTTTCGCGGTCCACCACCCGCTGCAGGGCCTGCTGCTCCAGGCCGCGGGTGCGCAGCCACTGGGCCGTAAACTGCTGCACGGCCAGCTCGGTGGCGCGGCCGGCCCGTTTCTGCACCCGCACGATTTCCAGGGCCCGGGCCTGGTAGTCGGTGTTGCGGCGCAGCACGTCCAGCTCGTTGTCGAGGGCCAGCAGCTCGTAGTACAGCGTGGCCACCTGGGCCACCACCGCCGTCGTGACGAGGTAGCGGCCCTGCTCGGAGGCCAGCACGCGGGCCGTGGCGGCGCGGCGGCGCTGACTCAGCTTGCCCCAGAGGTCCACTTCCCAGGAGCTGCGCAGGCCGAGGAAGAAGTCGGGGGTGTAGGGCGTCGGAATGCGCTGCCGCCGCTCGATGTTGGGCGAGAGGTTGGTGTCGAAATTGCCCACGCCGTTCAGGGTGTAGTCGCCCCACTTGTCGACGCCGGCCGCGGCCACGCCGTTGACGGTGGGCAGCAGGGCGCCGCGGGCGGCGGTGAGGGCGGCGCGGCTTTGCTCCACGCGGCGCACGGCCATCTGCACGTCGAGGTTGTTGTGCAGGGCCGTGTCGATGAGGCCGACCAGCTGCCGGTCATTGAAAAACTCGCGCCAGGGCTTGTCGGCAATGCTGGCCGAATCGGAGGGCGCGAGGGGGCCGAAGGCCGGCGGCAGCGCGGCGCTGACGCGCGGCGGCACCGGCTCGGTGACTTTGCAGCCGCTGAGTAGGCCGAGAACCAGCGCGACGGGAACGATATAGCTTCTTAAACGGGACATGGCAAGAATGTGTAGCGCGGGCTTGGCTGACGCCTTCCTACGGTTTAGCCCGCGTCCGCCCGGCCGATTGTCGCGGCACTTCAAGGGGGCAGACGGGTAGGTTAATAGCTGACGGATGCGGGCTAAAGTCCATGCTATACTGCGCCGAGCCCTTCCGGCCGAAACATCCCCGCCGCTGCGCGTGCTGGCGGTTCCCCAACCGTAACCCTCTGGCGAAGGCGGCAAGGATGCTTCGGCCGGATGAGCCGGATCAGGTGCTGGAGTCAGTTTAGGCATGTTTCGGTTCGAGGCGGCGCACCACGGCGGCCGTTTCAGCTTCCTGCTCGTCGTCCTCCTCCGTGGCCGGCTTGCTCAGCGAGGCAAAAAGCACGTACAGCCCCGGAATGATGACCACCCCGAACAGGGTGCCGATGAGCATGCCGCCCGCCGCCGCCGTGCCGATGCTGCGGTTGCCCAGCGCGCCGGCGCCGGAGGCAATGCAGAGCGGAATCAGGCCGGCAATGAAGGCGAAGGAAGTCATCAGGATGGGGCGCAGGCGCGACACTGCCCCTTCCACCGCGGCGTCGAGCACTGAGGCGCCCTGCTGGCGGCGCTGGTTGGCCACTTCAATGATGAGGATGGCGTTTTTGCCGAGCAGGCCGATGAGCATCACCAGCGCTACCTGGGCGTAGATGTTGTTTTCCAGCCCCAGCAGCTTTAGCGAGAGGAAGGCGCCGAACACGCCCACCGGCAACGACAGCAGCACCGGCAGCGGCAAGAGGAAGCTTTCGTACTGGGCCGCCAGCAGCAGGTACACGAACACGATGACCATCAGGAACACGTACACCGCCTGGTTGCCCGACAGAATCTGCTCCCGCGTCATCCCCGACCACTCGTAGCTGAAGCCGCGCGGCAGCTCCTGCTTGGCCACCCGCTCGGCGGCGGCAATGGCCTCGCCGGAACTGAAACCCGGGGCCGCGTCGCCGTTGAGCATGGCCGAGGTGTACATGTTGTAGCGCGTGAGCTGCTCGGGGCCGTACACCCGCTCCATCGTGAGGAAGGTCGAGTACGGCACCATCTCGCCCCGGTCGTTTTTGACGTAGAGCTTGAGCACGTCCTCGGGCGCGGCGCGGTAGCTGGGGGCGGCCTGCACCATCACCTTGTACATCTGCCCGAAGCGGATGAAGTTGGAGGCGTAGTACGAGCCCAGCAGCGTCTGCAAAGTGCTCATGGCGCGGTCCACGGTCACGCCGCGCTTGGCCGCCATTTCCTGGTCGACGTGGATCAGGTACTGCGGGAAGTTCGGGTCGAAGGTGGTGAAGGCGGCCCCGATTTCGGGCGTCTTGGCCAAGGCGGTGATAAACTTATTGGTGGCGGCAGCCGTCTGCTGCAGGTCGCCGCGGCCGGTTTTGTCGAGGATGCGCAGCTCGAAGCCGCTGCTGTTGCCGAAGCCCGGTACGGTGGGCGGCGAGAAGAACTCGATGCGGGCGTCGCGGATGCCCGCCGTGCGCTTGCGCAGCTCCTGAATCAGCTCGTCGACGGATTCCTCGCGCTTGTCCCAGCTTTTGAGGTTGATCATGCCCATGCCGTAGGAGGCGCCGGCCACTTCGTTCAAGAGGCTGTAGCCGGCCAGCGTCGTCACCGATTCCACCGGCCCGAGCTTGGCCGCCTGCCGCTGAATCTGGTCGAGCACCTGCTCGGTGCGCTCCACGGTGGCGCCGGCCGGGGCCGTCACGTTCACGTAAATCATGCCCTGGTCCTCGTTCGGAATAAAGCCCGAGGGCAGAACCAGGCTGATGCCCCAGGCCGCCGCGCTGAACGCCACGAACAAGCCGATGGTCAGCCAGCGGCGCGGGGCCAGCCGGTAGAGCAGCCGCTCGTAGCCCCGGGCCAGCCGGTCGTAGTAGTGGTTGAAGCCGCCGAAAAAGCGGGCCAGCAGCCCCTTTCGCCTGGCCTCCGGCGCATCGGCCGAGTCGCCCTCGATGGCGTGGGTGGGCTTGAGCATCAGGGCGCACAAAGCCGGCGTGAGTGTCAGCGCGTTGACGCCCGAAATGACGATGGAAATGGCCAGCGTGAGCGAGAATTGGCGGTAGAACACGCCCACCGGCCCGCTCATAAACGCCACCGGCACGAATACCGCCGTCATCACCAGGGTAATGGCCACGATGGCCCCGCCGATTTCCTGCATGGCCGCCAGCGTAGCTTTTCGGGCCGACAAATGCTCCTCGTGCATCTTCACGTGCACGGCCTCCACCACCACAATGGCGTTGTCGACCACGATGCCAATGGCCAGCACCAAGGCGAAGAGCGTGAGCAGGTTGATCGAGAAGCCGAACATCTGCATGAATGCCAGCGTGCCGATGAGGGCCACGGGCACCGCCAGCGCCGGAATGAGGGTGCTGCGCCAGTCCTGCAGAAACAGGTATACCACGATGAACACCAGCACGAAGGCCTCGAACAAGGTCCGCAGCACCTCGTGGATACTCGCGTCGAGGAAGCGCGACACGTCGTAGCTGATGTTGTAGGTCATGCCCGGCGGGAAGCTGGTTTTCTGCAGCTCGGCCATGCGGGTTTTCACGTTTTCGATAACCTCGCGGGCGTTGGAGCCGGGGCGCTGCTTGAGCATGATGGCGGCCGAGGCCCGGCCGTCGGTCTTGGAGGCCATGCCGTAGCTGAGCGTGCCAAATTCCACCTCGGCCACGTCGCGCAGGCGCAGCACCGAGCCGTCGGCGTTGGCCCGCACCACGATGCTTTTGTACTGCTCGGGCTCAAACAGCTTGCCGGTGTAGCGCAGCACGTACTGCAGCATCTGGGCCGAGCGGCCGGAGCTTTCCCCGGTCTGTCCCGGCGCGGCTTCCACGTTCTGGTTCCGAATGGCGTCCACCACCTCGTCGGCCGACACGTCGTAGGCCAGCAGGCGGTCGGGCTTCAGCCACACGCGCATGGAGTACTCGCGGGAGCCCATGATTTCAGCCCGACCCACGCCCTCGATGCGCTTGAGTTCCTGCAGAATGTTGATGTCGGCGAAGTTGTAGATGAACTCCTCATCGGCCGACGGGTCGGTGCTCATCACGTTCAAATACAGCAACATGCTGTTCACTTCTTTCTCCGTCGTCACCCCGGCCTTGATGACCTCCTCCGGCATTTCGTCGATGATGGTCGTCACGCGGTTCTGCACATTCACCGCCGCCAAATCGGGGTCGGTGCCCACTTCGAAGAACACCTGGATGGCCGTGATGCCGTTGTTGCTGGTCACCGTCGACATGTAGGTCATGCCCGGCACGCCGTTGATGGCGCGCTCCAGCGGGGTGGCCACGGCCTTGGCGCACACCTCGGCGTTGGCGCCGGTGTACTTGGCCGTCACCGTCACCGAGGGCGGCACGATTTCGGGAAACTGCGTGATGGGCAGCGAAAAAAACGCCAGCCCGCCCAGCAGCAGGAATATCAGCGAAATAACCAGCGACAATACCGGCCGCTTGATGAACAGTGCGAGCATATTAGGTCAGTTGTCAGTTGACAGTTTTGAGCTGTCAGTGACGTGGAAGGGTAAACCCCAAAAACCTCACCTCCCGGCCCCCTCTCCTCGGGGAGAGGGGGAGCCTGACACCACTCTGCAGGTGGAACGAGTAGGTCAGAACGCACCCCGCTCCACGAAGGAGCGGGGCCGGGGGTGAAGTCCTGCGCCTGCCGGCGGTGCTTTGGCGGCGGCCCGGGCCTCGTTCCGTCCTTTCTCCCAAAAGAGAAGTTCGGCCCGGGGGCAGCCGGCACCACGCGGCAGGCGGACGCGCCGCCCGTTGAGAGCAAGGCGGGCGCGTCGGGGGTGGTTATCAGTGGGCATGGGCCACGGCGCCCGCCCCGCCGCCACCGGTATGGGGCGGCGCGGGCGCCAGCAGGCTATCCATGCCCACGGTTTGGGGCCGGATCAGCATTCCGTCGCGGGCATCCTGCACGCCTTCGTACACCACCCGTTCGCCGGGCTGCAAGCCCGATTCGACGAGGTAGAAGTGTGCCAGGCGGGTGCGCGGCACGAAGTGGCGCTGGTGCAGGCGGTTCTGCTGGTCGACCACGAACACGTAGTTCTTGTCCTGCAGCTCGAAGGCGGCTTTCTGCGGCAGCAGCAGCGCGTCGTCGACGGCGCTGCTGAGCTGCACGCGGCCGGTGGCGCCGTGCTTGAGCAGGTGATTGGGGTTGGCAAACCGCGCCCGGAAGGCAATGGAGCCGGTGTTGGCGTCGAACTCGCTTTCCACCGTTTCGATGCGGCCGGCCTGCGGGTAGGTCGAGCCGTCGGCCAGGATCAGGCGCACATCGTCGGAGCTTTCGGCGCTGCTCACGCCCTTGGGGTGGCGCTTCACGTAGTCGAGGTACTCGCCCTCCGACACGGTGAAGTAAGCGTACACCGAGCGGATGTCCGATACGGTGGTGAGCAGCGTGCCATCATCCACCAGGCTGCCAACTTTCAGCGGAATGCGGTCAATAATGCCGTCGAACGGGGCGCGCACCTGGGTGTAGCTCAAATTCAGCCGGGCCGAGGCCAGCGCGGACTGCGCCTGCGCCACGTGCGACTGGGCCGCCTTGAGCTTGGCTTTGGCCACCTCCAGCTCGGTGTCCGACACGATGTTTTTCGCCACCAGCATGGTCACCTGCTTCACCTCCAGCTCGGCCACGCGGGTATCGGCCTGGGCGCTGGACAGGGCCGCCTGGGCCCTGGTAATCTGGGTGCGGAAGGGCGCGTCGTTGATGCTGAAGAGCAGCTGCCCGGCTTTCACCGGCTGGCCTTCGTCGACGTGAATGTGCTCCAGGAAGCCGGCCACGCGGCCGCGCAGCTCCACGTTGCGCAGGGCCTGAATGTCGGCCACGTACTTGCGAAAAAGCACCGTGTCGCGGGTCACCAGCCGGGTGACGGGCAAGGAGGGCTGTTCGGCGGCAGCCGTCTGGGCGGCCGAGGCTTCGGTTTCGCCCTTGGCCGAGCAGCCGGCGAGCAGGGCGCTCAGGGCCGCCGCGGCCAGCGGCAGGGTCAGGGTTCGGACTAAGGGGCGTATGGGCATTGGCGGGGGCGCCGGAATGGGCTAATTGCGAGAGGTTGTTCCGCAAAGGAGGCGCCGGGGCATTAGAGCCGTGTGAGAACGGCATTAGAAAACATTAAAAGCTGGTTAAAGCTTCACCGCATTGGCGTGAGGGCGGCCGAGCAGGCTCACCAGCACGCTGTCCTTGCGCAGCTGCTCTACCTGGCACTGGGCCAGCTGGGCCTGCGCCAGGCGCAGCTCCAGCTCCGATTCGGCCATGCGGTTATCCGTCTCGAAGGCCTGTTCGAGCGGGGAATGGTCGGCCATGAGCAGGTAGCAGTTCAGGCCGGCCGAGAGGATCAGCGCCACCAGCAGCAGAAAAGCGGGCAGCTGCAGACGGTCGTGTTTCTTCATGGGCACCATGCGTGGGTCGGCTGCAAAACTGGCCGCCGGGCATTAGAGCCGCGTGAGAACGGGATTAGAAAAGATTAGAGCGTCATTCCCTGACTGCTCCCCGCTTCCAAGGCCGCGCCGACTGCGACATGGCTGGCGGGCTTGTGGCCGGCTACTTGGCAGCGCAACGGGGTTTAATGAACAGAAAAATGGCTGGGAGCCGCGGCTCCCAGCCATTAGCTGGAGTTAATAAGAGTACAAGGGGCAAGAACCAGGGCGGGCCTAGTGGTTTGCCGCTACGCCCGCCCTTTTTCCTAGCTTACACCTGCGCTATGCCGCCGTCGACGAACAGCTCCGCCCCGGTGACGAAGCTGCTGTCGTCCGAGGCCAGGAACAGGATGGCTTTGGCCACTTCATCGGCCTCCCCCATGCGCCCCAGCGGCATCACGCTCGTCATCTGGGTTTTAAATTGAGCCAGTTCCTCGGGGGAGCTGATCAGGGCGTTGAGTCCGGGCGTTTCGATGGGCCCCGGGCTGACGGCATTCACCCGAATGTGGCGGGCTTTGAGGTCGACGGCCCAGTTGCGGGCCAGGGAGCGGATGGCCGCCTTCGTGGCGCTGTAGATGCTGCTGTAGGCCGAGCCCTTCACGCCCGAGACGGACGACAGGAGCACGATGGTAGAGCCGTCGGGGAGCAGCGGCAGCGCTTTCTGCACCGTGAAGACGATACCCTTCACGTTGACATCAAACTGCCGGTCGTAGTGGTCTTCCGTAATGGCCTCCACGGGCAGAAACTCGGCAATGGCCGCGTTGGCCACCAGCACGTCGAGCCGGCCTTTCTGCTCCTTGATAGCAGCTACTATCCGGTCCAGATCGGCCAGGTTGCTCACGTCGCCCTGCAGCCCGGCCGCGGCGCCGCCCAGCTGCTGCACCGCCGCATCCAGCTCGGCCTGCCGCCGGCCGGTGATGAACACGAACGCGCCTTCAGCCACGAAGCGCTGGGCCGTCGCCAGGCCGATGCCGGTGCTACCACCAGTGATGAGGGCAATTTTACCGGCTAGCTTTTGGGAAGTTGTCATGGAAAAAGTGGGGGTTATTGATTAGTTTCGGCAAGGAACTATCGATAGTTTCTTTTAGTTACTAATGCCGGCCGTTTTGCCCCACAAACTGGTTACCCTCCCGTAACCAACGGCCTTTACTCCACCATTTCACTAAAGCTACCCCATGCGCGACGCTGCTTTTTGTGGTTCTAGCTGCCCTATGACCCGTACGATGGGCGTGCTGGGCGGCAAATGGAAGTTGATTATCGTTTCCAATCTGGCCGGACGTCGGCTGCGCTTCGGCCAGCTGGCCCAGCGCCTGTACCTGACCTCCCGCAAGGTGCTGACCGAGCAGCTCAAGGAGCTGGAGGAAGACGGCATCGTGCGCCGCGAAGCGTTTGCCGAGCTGCCGCCCCGGGTGGAGTATTCGCTTACCGAGCACGGCCTGGCGCTGCTCCCTATCCTGGAGCAGCTCTGCGCCTGGAATAGCAGCGCCCCCGCGGTTGAAGCGGCCAGCTGAACAGTAGGGCAAGCCACGAGCCGCAGGCACCGCCCCGCCTGATAGCCAGCCTGGTTTCAGCCAGCGGATCGGGTCCGCTAGAGCACCGGGGCAGCCGGCAGCTGTATCGTGGCCGTCGTGCCCTCCCCTACCTGGGACTCCACCGTCAGCTCGCCCCCGTGCAGGCGGATGATTTTGCGCGTCATGGGCAGGCCCAGGCCGAAGCCGCTGGCGGTGGCCCGGCCGCCCTCGGCCCGAAACAGCGGCTCGAAGATGCGCGGCAAGGCCGCCGGCTCGATGCCCACGCCCGCGTCCTGCACCGTCACCTGCAGGGTGCGGGCGCCGGCGTAGCTCAGCTCCACCTGCACCGGCGCCTGGGAGTACTTGCAGGCGTTGTCGAGCAGGTTCAGCAGGGCCGTGGTGAGCAGCGGGGCGTTGCCGCGCACCTGAAACGGCTCGTCCAGCTCCTCCGGCACCTGCCCGAAGGACAGGCGCACCGAGCGGCCGGGGTACTTGGCGGCGCAGTGGTCGAGGGCTTGGGTGAGGCAGTCGTCGAGGCGCACCAGCTGGCGGCTGAGGGTGGTTTCGTCGGCGCGGGCCAGGGCCAGCAGGCTGTTGGTGAGGCCGATGAGCCGGCGAATTTCCTCCTGCGCCGACTGCATGCTGCGCTTGGCTTCGGCCAGATCCTGGTCGTAGAGCACCGAGGTTTCCAGCGTGCCCAGGGCGTTGGCCAGCGGGGTCCGCAGCTCGTGCGAGGCGTGCGACACGAAGCTTTTCTGGCTTTCGAAGGCCTGCTCCAGCCCCGCCAGCATGCGGTTGAAGGTCATGGCCAGCTGGGCAATTTCGTCCTTCTGGTTGCCCTCCGAGAGGCGCTGGCTGAGGTTGGACGCCGTGATGCGCCGCACCTGCCGCACGATGCGCGCCATGGGCCGCAGCGTATCGGCCGCGAAAAACCAGCCGGCCACCACAATCAGGGCCAGGGCACCGAGGTTGCCGGCCAGCAAGATCAGGCGCAGCTTGTCGAGCTGCTGAAAGCCCTCGTCGTCGCGGGCGGCCACGAAAATGCGGCTGGGGTAGCCGGCGTAGTGGTACTCGGCCCCGATGACCTCGCGGCCGGCGTAGCGGAAGCTCACCGGCTGCGGCCCGCTGATGCTGCTCAGGTGGGCCAGGTTGCCGCGCTGGTCGATGTGGTCGTCGCTGGCGTAGAGCAGGCGGCCGTGGGGCGAGTAGATGCTGATCTGCTCCCGGGGCATGGTCAGCAGGTCGCGGCGGCGCACGGTGCGCAGGATGCCGCTGCGCAGGTTGGCCCGCTGAATGAGGATGCGCCCGGTCAGGTCCACCTTGCCCGCCAGCCGCGCGTGAAACCGCTGCTCCCGCGTGGCGGCGTGGAAGTAGTACACAAACAGCGAAAAGCACAGCTGAATCAGCAGCACCAGCAGGGTAAAGCGCAGGATAAGCTTGTTGCGAATCAGCACGGGACAGTGGTGAAATGGTGAGGTAGTGAACTGGTGAGTTTGATGGTCAGGAGGCTCTGCATTGCGCATTCCGCGCCGTCAGAACAGTACTCACTAGCTCACCACCTCACTATTTCACCTCTTATCCTTCCCGCATCACGTAGCCCATGCCCACCACGGTGTGAATCAGCTTGGGCTCGAAACCCTTGTCGATTTTCTTGCGCAGGTAGCTCACGTACACGTCGATGACGTTGGTGTTGGTGTCGAAATTCAGCTCCCACACGCGCTCGGCAATGTCGACGCGCGAGACGGTTTTGCCGCGGTTGAGCAGTAGATATTCCAGCAGCGAGTATTCGCGGGTGGTCAGCTCGATGCGCTGCCCGGCGCGGGTCACGGTTTTGGCGTCGAGGTTGAGCTCCAGGTCGGCCATGCGCAGCAGGTGCTTCACGGCGGGCGCGTCGGTGCCGCGCTTGGCCAGGGCCCGGGTGCGCAGCAACAGCTCCCGAAACTCGAAGGGCTTCACCAGGTAGTCGTCGGCGCCGGCCTCGAAGCCCGTCACTTTGTCATCGATGCTGTCGAGGGCGGTGAGCAAGAGCACGGGCACCTGCCGGTCGTGCTGGCGCAGGCGGCGGCACAGCTCGAAGCCGTTGACGTAGGGCAGGTTCACGTCGAGAATGACCACGTCGTAGCGGTTTTGCTCTAGCAGGGACTGGCCCACGCGGCCGTCGTAGGCCACTTCCAGCTCGTAGGCCTCGTTTTCGAAGCCTTTTTTGATGAACGAGGCCAGCTTGGGCTCGTCTTCGACCAGCAGTAGTTTCATACGCAACGGGCGGGCCGCCCCGGGGCCACAGTGGCCCAAAGTAACGGCGCGCTGGGCTTGCATACGCAGCCCGGCACAATAAGCCGCCCCACCTCGTGCGTTAACGCAGGAGTTGCCGGCCCCGGCTGGCACGCTTCCTGCAAAGCTCCGCTCCCGTCATCACCACCCCAAAACGCCCGCTGATGCAACCGCTACCCCGCTTCCGTCACCTACTGTTTCTGCTGCTCGGCGGCCTCGTGCTCGTCGGTCTGGGCGGCTTCTTCAAGGTCGCCCGCCTGCATCCGCTCTGGGCCGACGGCGGCCTGCTCGTCGGTATGGTGGGCGTGCTGCTGGCCCAGGTGCTGCTGCTGATGCAGGCCGTGCGCTGGGCCGTGCAGGTGAATCGGCGGCTGGAGGAGGCGTAAGCCGGCCTTTTGGGGGCACATCGGCCCGCTAGTCCCAGATACGGTTGTCGGCGGTGAGGATGATGGGCTGCCCGTCGGTGACGACGAGCGTGTGCTCGTGCTGGGCCACGAAGGACCCGTCCTTGGTAGCCAGCGTCCACCCGTCGTTGTTGAGCTGATGGGCCAGGCTGGCGCGGGTGGAAATGAACGTTTCCACGGCCACCACCGAGTTTTTCTTGAAGCGCTTCAGGTTGTGGCGGTCGTAGTAGCAGGGAATTTCCGAGGGCTCCTCGTGCAGGCTGCGGCCCACGCCGTGCCCGACCAGGTTTTTGATAACCCGAAACCCCGCTTTGCGCGCCTCCGCGTCGATCAGCCCGCCGATATCGGCGATGCGCACCCCGCCGCGGATGCGGCTGATGGCCGTGCGCAGAATCTGCCGCGAGGCGTCGACCAGCGGGCGGTGGTTGTGCAGGTCGGCGCCGAGCACGAAGGAGCCGCCGTTGTCGGCCCAGAACCCGCCCATTTCCGCCGACACGTCGATGTTCACCAGGTCACCTTCCTGCAGCACCTTGCGGGCCGAAGGAATGCCGTGGGCCACTTCCTGGTTGACGCTGATGCACGTCCAGCCCGGAAAGCCGTAGGTCAGCCGCGGGGCCGAGCGGGCGCCCATGGCCGTCAGCAGGCTACCGCCGTACTCGTCCAGCTCCAGGGTGCTCATGCCCGGCTGGGCGTATTCGCGCATCTGCCGCAAGGTGGACGCCACGGCGGCGCTAATCAGCTGCAGGCCGGTCAGTTCGGCTTCGGAGGTAATGGACATCGGGAAGGGAGTGTTCGACCGGGCCCTGCCGGGCGCCGAACGGTGTGGAGGAACAAAGATAATCGGCCGCTCAATCAGGCGCGGCGGCGCGGCGGCTAGCCAGAGCCGGCTTTATCGTCGGGCGGCGCTTAGTCCGGCACCGGCTCCAGCGGCACCGGCGCGGCGGCCACGGGCTGCGGCTTGGGCTTCTGGCTGACCAGCCACACGCCCAGGAAAATCAGCAGCCCCTCGCCGGCCCGTTCCCAGGTCAGATGGTCGCGGCCCAGGCTCACGGCGATGAGCACGGCCAGGATGGGCTGCAGGTAGATATACACGCCCAGCAGGGCCGGCGAGGCGTACTTCAGGGCCCAGTTGTTGAGCAGATAGGCCACAATGGTGAGCATCACCACCATGTAGACGATGTCGGCCCAGATGCGGCCCGGCAGGTGGGCGTAGTCGATGGCCAGGGCCTCGTGCCAGCCGAAGGGCACCACGATGAAGGCGCCCACCAGAAAGCTGCGGGCCAGCACCGTGAAGGCGTGGTACTTCTTCATCAGCGGGGCGGCCAGCACCAGGTACAGGCCAAAAAACGTGGCGTTGAGCAAGATGAGCAGGTTGCCCAGGGCCACCTGCTCACCGGCCGCCCCGGCCGGGCCGCGGCTGAGAATCACCAGCGCCGCCCCTACCCCGGCCACCAGAATGCCCGCGGCGCGCAGCAAGGTCACCCGCTCGCCCAGCAGCAGCACCGAGGCCAGCACCACCACGATGGGCGACACCGTCTGAATCAGCGAGGCGCTGATGGGCGTGGTCAGGTTCAGCCCGCCGAAGAACAGCAGCTGGTTCAGCCCGATGCCCGAGATGCCGCAGAGAATGGAGCGAATGGTATCGGCGCGGCCGGTAATGGGCGTTTTGGTGACGAGCTTATCGAGCAGGCCGAAGACCAGCGCGGCCGTCACCACGCGCAGCACCACGATGCCGTTGGGGTGGGCGAAGCGGGGCATTACCTCCTTGGCCAGGGAGTAATTGGCGGCGTAGATGGCGGCCACCACGAACAGGGCAGCGTGCACGCGCAGGGCGGAGGTGGAGGGAGGCGTTGTCAAACCAGGAAGAGGAAGCGGGCGTCGCGCAGAACCGCCGGTCGGCGGGTCTACCTTTGTAGTTCGCGCATTCAGGTCGACTTCGTCTTCCGACTCATCGTACTTGAATGCGCGAACTACAAAGTTGGCGCTACTTCTGTTCATGGCTTCCCTTTTCGATCCGCCCGCCGACCAGCCCCGGCCCGGCGCCCCGCTGGCCGAGCGCCTGCGCCCCCGCACCCTGGCCGAGTACGTGGGCCAGCAGCACCTCGTGGGCGAGGGCGGCGTGCTGCGTCGCTACCTCGACGCCGGCCGCCTGCCTTCCCTCATCCTCTGGGGCCCGCCCGGCGTGGGCAAAACCACCCTGGCCCACCTGCTGGCGGCGCAACTGAAGCTGCCCTTCGTGGCCCTGTCGGCCATCAACGCGGGCGTGAAGGACGTGCGCGACGTGATTCAGCAGGCCAAGTCGCGCCGCGGCACCCTGCTCTTCATCGACGAGATTCACCGCTTCAGCAAGTCGCAGCAGGATGCCTTGCTGGGCGCGGTGGAGCAGGGCATCGTCACGCTCATCGGCGCTACTACCGAAAATCCCTCATTCGAGGTCATCCCGGCCATTCTGAGCCGGGCGCAGGTATACGTGCTCGAAGCCCTGGGCAAGGACGACCTGACCGGCCTGGTGGACCGGGCGCTGCGCGAGGACGAGGCCCTGCGCCGCCGCCCGGTGCGCGTGGAGCAGTACGACGCGCTGCTGCGCATCAGCGGCGGCGACGCGCGCAAGCTGCTCAACCTGCTGGAAATCGTGGTGCAGTCGGCCCAGGCCAACCCGGAGACGGGCGTAGTGGTCATCACCGACGAGGTGGTGCAGCAGCTGGCCCAGCAGAACCTCTCGCGCTACGACAAGGGCGGCGAAATGCACTACGATGTCATTTCGGCCTTTATCAAGAGCATCCGCGGCTCCGACCCGAACGCGGCGCTCTACTACCTGGCCGTGATGCTGGAAGGCGGCGAAGACCCCAAATTCATTGCCCGCCGCCTGCTCATTCTCGCCTCCGAAGACGTGGGCAACGCCAACCCCAACGCCCTGCTGCTGGCCCAGAGCACCTTCCAGGCCGTCACCGTCATCGGCATGCCCGAGTCGGACATTATTCTGGGCCAGGCGGTGGTGTACCTGGCCACGTCGCCCAAGAGCAACGCCTCCTACAAGGCCATCCGCGAGGCCCGCGCCTACGTGCGCCAGCACGGCGTGGCCGCGGTGCCGCTGGGGCTGCGCAACGCGCCCACCAAGCTGATGAAGCAGCTCAACTACGGCGACACCTACCAGTACTCCCACGACGGCGCGGGCGGCTTCATCTACCAGGAATTCATGCCCGAGGGCCTGGGCCATCACCGCTTCTACACCCCCGGCGACAACGCCGCCGAGCAGAAGATTCAGGAGCGGCTGCGCTATTGGTGGGGCGAGAAGTACGGCTATTGACCACGGATTCGACGGATTTTTCGGATTGCTCGGATTTTGTGGACGATTCACGACTGCGCGGTATGCTTGACTTCCAGCCCCTGCGGAAACACCGCACCGATTTTCCATCCTACTCCTTTATGGGCAGCGCAGCGGAAGTTGCTTTGCTGCCGGCGGAGCATCAGGCGCAGATGCACTTTTTGGACGCGGAAGGCAGCCGGTTTGTCGACGCGTATTTGGACGCATCGTATCTGATGCGCAGGGCCACGGACCAGGGCAACTCCCGGCCGTTCCGCACCGGCTATTTCAAGCACCTCGAAACGCACCAGAATGAGACGCCGGCAGCCCTGAAGAAGTGGCTGTACGAGCGGGGTATTCCCTTTAGGCATGAAGTTCTGTTGCATGGATGCACCAGCAACCAAGACGTGTTGCTGACCTGGAAAATGCTCATCAAATACGCCAAGCGGATTTTCCGGGTGCACGACTGGCTGGTATTTGATGAAACCTTGTACTGGGCGCTGTTCTATCATCACGACGGCTTATTCACCTTCGGACGTGACCGGTCGTTCGCCCCAGAAGAGCAGTTCCAGCAGATGTACGCGCAACAGGAGCTACGGCGGCGCTACCCGTTTCTGAAGTTTCCGTACTGAGCGCCCCGAACCAACGCGGCCCCGCCCGGATTGTCCGGGCGGGGCCGCGTGCTTCGGCCCAAGCCGCGCTTACTTCTGCAGCGTGTACTGCCAGTGGAAGGTGAGCGTGTTCAAGGCGTCGGCGGTGTGAGTGCCGGAGATGCCCACCAGCTGGGCATTCACCGCGTCGTCGAGGCCGGCCTCGAAGAACGAGTGGTGCCCCAGTTGTCCGCCTTCGATCAGGTGGCCGTGGTTGGTTTCCAGCATCAGGCCGTGCACCCGGTCCCACTCGTAGCCACGAGCGTTGGCGACGTACTCCCCGTCGGCCAGCGTCAGCGCAGCCTGTTGGTTGCCCTTCTTGCCGTAGGTATGCTCCACGCCGTCGGCGTAGGTGAGTTGCAGGCCGCATACGTGGGCTTGCCCCGCGTCCGAGCAGATGACAATCTTCTTCAGGCCACCGGTACCCGCGCCGAACGTGGTACCGCCCGGCCGGCCGCCGAAGGGGCCTACCTCGGCGGTGATTTTCTGAGCCGAGGGCTTCTCCGTCTTGGTAGGGTCGAAGTAGGGCCAGAGGTAGGCCGCGGCCAGCATCGCATCCAGTTCGGCGCCAAACTGCGCCTGTACCTGCGCTTTACGGGCCCGGAAGGCGTGGGCAATGTTGGCTTCGCAGTCCGGGTCGCCGGGGTTGGAGTTCGGGCGGCGGTAGCCGCGCTCCATGCGCCAGCCGTCGTAGCTGTCCGTCACCCAGTCTTTGCGCCAGTCCACGATGGACATCCGCCCGTTGCCCAGATCCACGTATTCCCGGTCGCCTTTGAAATCATGCCTGATTTTGCTGAGCCGCCACGCCATGGCCGCTTCGCGGCTGCGCTGTACCGCCTCGCCGTAGCGCTTGATGGCGGCGCGCAGATGCTTCAACTCGCTGGCTTTGCCCTTCTCCTGCTCCTGCGGATCCGTTACCGCCGGGTGCAGGCGCACAAACTCCTTGACCATGTCGGCGCGCAGCGTCATGACCAGCGTGCCCCAGGCGGCCAGCAACGACAGGATTTCCACGCCCTCCTGCTCGCGCAGAAAATTATCTTCCCGCTGCGTGGCCGCCGAAATGGCGGCAATGAGCTTGGTGCGCTGGTTTTCTAAGTCGTAAGTGTCGAGGTATTCGTCCGCGTTGGTGCGGGCACCTTGCAAGTCGCTGCGCAGGTTTTTCAGCTTTTCCTCCTTCAGCAGCTCCTTCACGCGCTGCTCCACGTACAGGGTCGTCTGGTTCCAGAAGTCCTTGTCGTGACCATCGGGCCACAGCACGCCCAGCACGCCCTTGACGGCGCCGCCCACTTTGGGAATGGCCCCGATGACGCCCAGCACCGCGTCGCGCACCAGGTCGCTGTACTGGTGAAACGTGTGAGCCTCGTTGGCCACGTAGTCGGGCGAGGACGGCACCACCCGGAACAGCTGAAAGTCGCGGTTGTTAGCCGGGGCCAGGGTGCCCTGCTTGATGGTATCCTGGCCGCGGGTCGCGTTGGGTACCTCCAGCACGCGGCCGCTGTGCACCGGTCGCAGATAGTAGTACCCGTTGCCGGCGTGCATGAAGCGGAAGCGCTGGTTGGGCGAATTCTGGCCGTCCCGGTCTTGCATGTGCCACTGGATCAGATCGGCGCCTACGTTCGGCGACACGCCCGCAATGGCCCAGTGCAGGTTATCAAAGGGCAGATACACGTGGTATTCGCCGCGGCCGTTTTTCTGCAGCTGAAACTGCTGGGCGGGGTTGTTTTTGTAAGGCTCCTGCTGCTGAATGGCATTGCCCGGGTGCCGCTGATGGTGCACCGGAGCCAGCGGCAGGTTGCTGTGCTTGGGAATAATGGCGAAGGAACGGTCGCCGGGAACGATAAACGTCATTCGAAAAGAGAAAAGGGTGGATGATGCGTCTCGGAAAGCTAAACAGAATCAAACTATATCTGACAAATACCATAAAATAATAATCACCGAGTTTCAGCCTGTACCGGGAGTGGGCGCCCTGGTGGCGGCCTTTCACGCCGCAGAACAGCCCGGTTGTCGATTAGGCCGGGCCAGCTACCGCGCGCCGAGCGTACTTTGGCGAGCAGGCCACCAAAGCCCGCCTACTTTTGTTTACGGAACGCTGATTCTCATTTCCTCAACAATGCTGCAATTCCTCAAGTACGTGCTGGCCACCATCGTGGGGCTGGCGCTGTTTTCCTTCGTCGGCTTCCTGATTTTCGTCGGGGTGGTGGCCGCCATCGGCTCTTCCTCCGACGAGGTGACGGTGGCCAGCAACTCGGTGCTGGAGCTGAAGCTCGACCGCCCGCTCACGGAGCGCAAGCAGGAGGGCGAATTCACGCCCTTCGGCCTGCGCAGCTCCTCCATCGGGCTGACCACGCTCAAAGAGGCCATCAAACGCGCCAAAACCGACGACGACATCAAGGGCATCCTGCTCGACCTCGACGTGGTATCGGGCGGACTGGCTTCGCTGGAAGAAGTGCGCGACGCGCTGCTGGACTTCAAGAAGTCGGGCAAATTCGTGGTGGCCTACCACGAAACCGGCTCCGAAAAAGGCTACTACCTCTCTTCGGTGGCCGATGAGGTGTACCTGCACCCGCAGGGCCTGCTGGAGTTCAACGGCCTCTCCTCGGAGGTGTTCTTCTACAAGCGCCTGTTCGACAAAATCGGCGTGGAGCCCTTCATCTTCCGCGTGGGCTCGTTCAAAAGCGCCGTGGAACCCTACTTCCGCGAGAATTTCAGCGACTCGGCCCGCTTTCAGACGGTGTCGTTCCTGAATTCCATCAACAACCACTCCGTCGAGCAGATTGCCGCCGCCCGCAAGCTGCCGGTGGGCCGCCTCAAGACGGTGCAGGACTCCATGCTGGTGCACAACGCCCAGGACGCCAAGCGCCTGGGCCTGGTAACCAAGCTCGGCTACTACGACGAAGTGCTGGATTACCTGCGCGAGAAGCTGCACCTCGACGGCGACAAGAAGCCCAGCCTGGTGAGCCTGAGTACCTACGAGAAGGCCGATAAGGACGACAAGGAAGTGTCGGGCAACAAGATTGCCGTGGTGTACGCCGAGGGCGACATCGTGGGCGGCAAGGGCGGCGAGGAAAGCATCGGCGGCACCAAGTTCGCCGAAACCATCCGCAAGGCCCGCCTCGACAAGAAGGTGAAGGCCATCGTGCTGCGCATCAACTCGCCCGGCGGCTCGGCCCTGGCCTCCGACGTGATTTACCGCGAAGTGATGCTGGCCAAAAAGGTGAAGCCGGTCATTGCCTCGATGTCGGACGTGGCGGCCTCGGGCGGCTACTACATTGCCATGGGCTGCGACACCATCGTGGCCCACCCGAACACGATTACCGGCTCCATCGGCGTGTTCGGGGTGCTGCCCAACCTGGGGCCCCTGCTGTCGGATAAGCTCGGCATCACCGTGGACCGCGTCACGACCGGCAAGTTCTCGGACATTCCGACGGTAACGCGCCGCCTCACGCCCTTCGAGCAGCAGAGCCTGCAGCGCGAAGTGGAGCGCACCTACGCCGACTTCACCTCGAAAGCCGCCATCGGCCGCCACATGCCCGTGGAGCGCCTGCGCCGCCTGGCCTCGGGCCGGGTGTGGTCGGGCACCGAAGCCAAGCAGCGCGGCCTCGTGGACGTGCTCGGCTCGTTCGACGACGCGGTGGCCATTGCCGCCCGCCGTGCCCACCTCAAGGCCGACGACTACCGCCTGCAGGCCCTGCCCCGCCGCAAATCGGCCATCGAGAGCTTTATCAGCCTGCTGTCGGGCGGCAACTCGGAGGAAGCCGAAGCCAAGGCCCTGCAAAGCAAGCTGGGCCCGCTGTACCCGGTGTTTCAGCAGTACCGCACCGTCACGCAGATGCAGGGCGTGCAGGCCCGCCTGCCCTACGAGCTGACGATTCAGTAAGCCGGAGCTTTGCGCTTCTTACGCTACTTTTACCGCGCCGCCGACACCAAAGTCGGCGGCGCTTTTTTATGCACCTCTCCGCCGCCCAACAGATGGCGCAGCTCCGCGAAGCCGCCGCCCACATCCAAGCCCAGACCCAGCAGTTTCAGCCCGACTTCGGCATCATCCTTGGCACCGGCCTTGGGGCGCTGGCCAAGGAGGTGCAGGTGGAGCACAGCCTGAGCTACGCCGATATTCCGCACTTCCCCGTCTCGACGGTGGAAAGCCACGCCGGGCGCCTGCTGCTGGGCACCCTGGGCGGGCGCCGCGTGGCGGTGCTGCAGGGCCGCTTTCACTACTACGAGGGCTATTCCATGCCCGAGGTGGTGTTTCCGGTGCGCGTGCTTAAGCTGCTCGGCATTCAGAAGCTGCTGGTGAGCAACGCCGCCGGCGGCCTGCACCCCGATTTTGCCATCAGTGACCTGATGCTCATCGACGACCACATCAACCTGCAGCCGACCAACCCGCTGGTGGGCCCGAACCTGGACGAGTTGGGCCCGCGCTTCCCCGATATGTTCGAGCCCTACGACCACCAGCTGCTGGCCCAGGCCGAATCGGCGGCGCGGGAGCTGGGCTTCGGCCCGCGGGTGCGCCGCGGGGTGTACGCCTCCCTGCCCGGCCCCATGCTCGAAACGCCCGCCGAGTACCGCTACCTGCGCACCATCGGGGCCGGTGCGGTGGGCATGAGCACGGTGCCCGAGGTCATTGCTGCGCGCCATATGGACTTGCCGGTGCTGGCCATTTCCGTCATCACCGACCAGGCCTCGCCCGCGCACCTGAAGCCGGTAAACATCCAGCACATCCTGGCCGCCGCCGCCGACGCCGAGCCCCGCCTGACGGCCCTGCTCAAGCGCGTGGTGGAGCAGCAGGCGTAGTTTCGGCGCGCCACCAAACGACAACGCCCCGGCTCCGCTGCGTGCGGAGCCGGGGCGCCTTGTGTTCAGACCAAACGGGCTATTTCGCGGTGTAAATATCCTCGTGCCGCTCGCCGGCCCGCTCTTCCCAACTGAGGCGCAGCGTGGTGTTGTCGAGCTGCTGAATGGCGTAGTCGTGCGCGTCGCCTTTGTGGTCGACGACGTGCAGGTTGTTGGGGTTGCTTACCTGCCACTGGCCCTGCACCATCGAAGCGTCGGCCAGGTACGTGAGGTGGTAGCTGCCGCCGCTCACGAAATGCCAGTCGTACTGGTCCTTCACGGTAGCGCCGCTGCCGGTTACCTGCCCGTTGAGGCGGGTTTCGGAAAGGCGCCACTCGTGGGCCACGAGCAGCTGGTCGTTGGAGGTGACGGGCTTGGCGTCGTCCTTTTTACAGGCGCCGAGGGCCACGGTGGCCGACGCCAGGGCGCCGAGCACAAAACGGGAACGAATCATAGGAGAAAGAGAATAGGAATGATACCGGCAAGATAACGGCCGGGCCCGCCGCGGTTGCAGGCCCGGCCGCCGGCCGCACGTAGTAGCTCAGGCTCAGCGCACAATAATCTGGCGACGCTGGTAATTCAGGATGGTGAATACGCCGATGCCGCCCTGCACCGTGCTCTGCACCGCGGCGGGCTGCCCGAAGGGGTTGCCATTGGCCGATTGCGCGTCGTCGACGGACTGCAGGAAGCGGGCGTAGGGCCGGTCGAGGTGGTAGAGCGTAACGAAGAGCGTGTCGTCGGGCTCGAACTCGTAGCTGGTGCCCAGGGTGATGAGCTGCCCGTCGAGCAGGCGGTCATCGGGGTTGTAATCCACCTCGCGCGCCCCCGAAATACTGTCCCGGTGGATCTGAAAGCGGTAGTAGTCGCCCACGCCGGGCGGGTCCTGAAACTTCACCGTTACCAGGGCGCGGCGCTCATCGGCGGGCCGGTCGTTGAAGCGCCACTCCACCGCATCGAGGGGCACGGTGGCGGGCATGGTGGCCGCACCCGTCACCACGCGGCCCTTGGTGTCCTTCACCGAGAGCTGCCAGGTGTCGCCGGGCTGGATGCGCAGGGGCCGCAGGCCTCGGTGGGTGTAGAACTTGCGGGTGACCAGGTTGCGCCCGGGCCGGAACAAGAGCGTCTCGACGCGGCCGGTGGGCCCGGTCAGCGTCACGGTCACGTCGGTGAGCACGGTGGGGGCGGGCGCGCTCAGGTAGGGCACCGTTTCCGACACCGTCAGTTCCGGCGCTTTGCCGTTTTCGAGGTAGCACTCCACCACCAGCTGCGCCGGCTCGGCGGGCAGCTCCACGTCCACGTCTTTCTGCAAGCCGCAGCCCGTCAGCAAGGCCGGCAAAGTCAGCAGCAGTAACCCAGCCAACAGATTCCGCCAGGAGCCTGCACCGCTAAAGCCAATCGTCCACGAAATCCGTGCAATCCGAAAAATCCGCATAAATCCGTGGTCAGAATTTGAAGTTGTAGGTCAGCGAGGGAATGACCGGGAACAGCGACACCTGCCGGGCGCGGTACCGCTCGGGCAGCCCGGTTTCCTCGTTTTTCACTTCGTCGATGTAGATGAAGTAGGGGTTGCGCCGGTTGTAGGCGTTGTAGATGCTCAGCGTCAGGTCCGACTCGCCGCCGATTTTGCGCCAGGGCTTGAGCTTGTACACCACGCCCAGGTCGAGGCGGTGGTAGCTGGGCAGGCGGAAGGAGTTGCGGTCGGGGTAGATGGGCACGGCCTGCAGCTCGCCGCCGTACACGTCCTGCACCCCGATGCGGGCCGTGGGCAGGGTGGTGGGGTTGCCGGAGGTGTACACGAAGGAGCTGGTCAGGTTCACGCGCTTGTTGAGCTTGTGGAGCACCACCAGCGTGAGGTTGTGGCGCCGGTCGTAGGTCGGGAAGAAGGCCCGCCCGCCGTTGATGCCGGTGGTGCCGCGCTGGGGCTCAAACTCGCGCTTGGTCCAGGCCAGGGTGTAGCCCAGCCAGCCGGTGGTCTTGCCCTGCTTTTTCTCCAGGTAGATTTCGTTGCCGTAGGCCCAGCCCCGGCCGAACAGGAACTCCTGGTCCAGCTCCGGATTGACGAACAGCTGAGCCCCGTCGCGGAAGTCAATCTGGCGCTGAGCCCACTTGTAGTACACCTCGTCGGTGAGCAGAAACTGGCCCGAGCCGATCAGCCAGCTGAAGCCGGTGGACACCTGCTGGGAGCGTTGGGGCTTCACCGAGAGGCGCGAGGGGTACCAGATGTCGGTGGGCAGCGAGGCGCCGGAGTTGGTGACCAGGTGCACGTACTGGTACATCAGCGCGTAGCTGGCCTTCACGGAGAGGCGGGGCGTGAGGCTGTAGCGGGCCGCCGCGCGCGGCTCCAGCCCGCCGTACTCGTTGGTGCCCGACTGAAAGCCCGTCAGGCGCAGGCCGTAATCGAGGGCCAGCTTGTCGTTCACCGTGAAGTTGTCGGCCGCGTAGAGGCCGCCCTCCAGCCCGTCGTACTCCACGTTCTGGCCGATGTTGAACGAGCCGCCGTTGGCCTGCAACCGCCCCACGCCGAAGTGGTGCAGGGTGCCCGAGCCGCCGAAGCGGATGATGTGCTTGTCGTTGGGCCGCCACTCCCAGTCGGAGCGCAGGTTCCAGTCGCGGATGTTGCTGCCCAGGCCGAAGCTGAACTGGTCGAGCTTGTTGGCAATGTTGTAGGTGTAGTACGACCAGGTGGCGGTGCTATTCGTGAACAGCTTGGGCGAAAACACGTGGCTCCAGCGGGCCGTGGCCGAGCGGTTGCCCCAGTGAAAGTCAAAGTTGAAGCCGCGGGTGGAGTTGAAGCCGAACACGTCGTTGCCGAAGTACCCGCTCAGGAACACCTGGTCCTTGTCGGTGAGCTGGTAGTTGGCCTTCAGGTTCAGGTCGTAGAAGTAGTAGTCCGGGATGGGGTTGTAGTCCTTGGTGTCCTTGTTGAGCTTGTTGATCTGGCGCGTAAACACGTCGAAATACGTGCGCCGCCCGGCCAGCAGAATGGAGCCTTTGCCCTTGGCAATGGGCGTTTCAACCGCCAGGCGCGAGGAAATCAGCCCGATGCCGCCCGACACGCCGGCCGAGTCGCGGCTGCCCTCGCGCAGCTTCACGTCGACCACCGAGGAGAGACGCCCGCCGTACTGGGCCGGGAAGCCCGATTTGTAGAGGTCCACCGACTGCACCACGTCGGAGTTGAAGGTGCTGAACAGGCCGAAGAGGTGGTTGGGATTATACACCACCGCGTCGTCGACCAGGAACAGGTTCTGGTCGGCCGAGCCGCCGCGCACGAACAGGCCGCTGGTGCCCTCGCCCCCGTTTTGCACGCCGGGCTTGAGCTGCAGGGTTTTCAGGATGTCGACCTCGCCGAACAACGCCGGCAGCAGCTTAGCCTCGCGGGCCGAGAGCCGCTCCACGCCCATCTGGGTGGTTTGCAGCTTCTGCTCCAAGGTGCCCGAGCCCTCGATAACCACTTCCTGCAGCTCGTTGCCGGCCCCGAGCACCAGGTCGAGGCGCTGGTTGGCGCGCAGGTTCAAGTCTTCGGTGGCGGTTTTGTAGCCGATGAAGGAGGCCACCACGCGGTGGCGGCCGGCGGGCAGGCGTAGCTCGTAGCGGCCGTCGGCGTCGGTGGCGGTGCCCAGGCCGGTGGCGGGCACGGCCACGTTGGCGCCGGGCAGGGCCGAGCCGTCGGTGCCGCGCACGGTGCCGCGCAGCAGGTACTGCACCTGAGCCAGCAACGACAGGGGCGCCAGCAACAGCAGGAGCAGCGCCAGCGCGGCCCGGAAAGAGGAAAAACGCATCATCAAGGGGTGGATTGGCCCGCCGCAAAGGTCGGGGGCAGGTCCGTGGCTAACGCCGGGGCGGACCGATTAGTTTGAGGCCGCCGAAAGCAAAATGGTTGCCTGCCGGGCCGATTTCTGCCGCAAAAGTACCCCCTAACGGCCGGGGTGGCCGTACAGCTTGGCTCGCCGGCCCTTACGAAATTCGGCGGTATGCACGGTTCGGGTGGCCGTCATTGCGAGGAGGCACGACATTCCGCGCATCAAGCGGCGTCAATCGGTCCTGGCCAACGTGCCAACCCCCAAGTGAGCACCGCCCGAAACTCGCATCTGCCGGTCCGGGTGGTAGCGTTTTTCGGTTGGCAGGTATTGAGTCGGCGGTACTGCTGGAGGAAGGATTGCTTCGTCGTGCCTCCTCGCAATGACGCATGGTGTCACCGGGTTGTTTAGCTTTGCCTCATGACCAAACTGCTCGACGGAAAAGTAGCGCTGATTACCGGCGCTTCGAAAGGAATTGGCCGGGCCATTGCCCAGCATTTTGCCCAACTGGGCGCCCAGGTGGCTTTCACCTACCTCTCCAGTGTGGAGAAAGGCCAGCAGCTCGAACAGGAGCTGGCCGCCCACGGCTCCAAGGTGAAGGGCTACCGCTCCGACGCCTCCGACTACGCCCAGGCCGAAAAGCTGGTGGAAGACGTGGTGGCCGAGTTCGGTAAGCTCGACATCCTCGTCAACAACGCCGGCATCACCAAGGACGGCCTGCTGATGCGCATGAGCGAGGAGCAGTGGGACCAGGTGCTGACGGTGAACCTCAAGTCGGTGTTCAACCTCACCAAAGCCGCCACCAAGCCCATGATGCGCGCCAAACAGGGCAGCATCATCAACATGACCTCGGTGGTGGGCATCAAGGGCAACGCGGGGCAGGCCAACTACGCCGCCTCCAAGTCGGGCATCATCGGCTTCACCAAGTCGGTGGCCCTGGAGCTGGGCTCGCGCAACATCCGCTGCAACGCCATTGCCCCGGGCTTCATCGAGACGGAAATGACCGGCGAGCTGGACCAGAAAGTGGTGGACGAGTGGCGCAAGGCCATTCCGCTCAAGCGCGGCGGCACCCCCGACGACATTGCCAAAGCCACCGCCTTCCTCGCCTCCGACGACTCAAGCTACATCACCGGCCAAGTGCTGCAGGTAGATGGCGGCATGCTGACGTAGTAGCGGCTTTAGTGCCGAACAACCATAACAGAACGTCATGCCGAGCGCAGCCGAGGCATCTCGCGTGCTGATGTTAGATAGTAAATCCTTCGTTGAGTTGCTATCGGAAGTCAGCACGCGAGATGTCTCGACAAGCTCGACATGACGTTCTTTCGTTTTTGCTTTCTGCACCTATGCGTCGCCCGCTTTCCATTATCCTGGCCGTCCTGTTCATCGTGCTGGCCGTGTGGGCTTGCCCGCGCCGGAAGAAGCGGCCGGGCTACTTCAAGCGGGCCCGACGGGCGGAGCTGACCACGATGCTCATCACGCTGAAGCTGCACGAAGGGGACCTGATTTTCCACACCTCGCAGTCGGCGCAGAGCCGGGCCATTCAGCTGGCCACGCACTCGCCCTACAGCCACTGCGGCCTGCTGCTGCGGCAGGGCGGCGAGTGGCAGGTGCTGGAGGCGGTGCAGCCGGTGCGCCTCACGCCGCTGGAAGAGTGGATTCCGCGCGGCCAGGGCGGGCACTTCGTGGTGAAGCGCCTGCGCGACGCCGACCAGGTACTCACGCCCGCCACCCTGCGCCACCTTTTACGCGCCGGTCAGCAGTACCGGGGCAAAGACTACGACCTGTACTTCGGCTGGAGCGACGAGCGGATCTACTGCTCCGAGCTGCTCTGGAAGGTGTACCACGAGGCCACCGGCCGCCAGATCGGGCGGCTGCAGAAGCTGCGCGAGTTCGACCTCTCCCACCCTGCCGTGCAGGCCAAGCTGCGCGAACGGTACGGTGACAAATTGCCGCTGGACGAGCCGGTCATTTCGCCGGTGCGCATGTTCGACAGCCCGGAGCTGGTGACGGTGGTGGAGAAGTAGGGCTCAGAATTCCATTAGGCCGCCATCATAATCGGCAAAGCGTACCCGACCAAAGTTGCGGGGCGTTTCCCGCTGCTCGTGGTAAGCATCAATTACATAATCAGTCCGGATGCGGCGGTATAGGAACCAGTCCCGGCGCTTTTTGTCGTAGCGAAATACGGCTTCATAGCCCGTGTGCGGCTGAGAACCGTGGAACGTGAAGGTGCGGGCCTGGATATTGACGTATTCGTAGCCTTCGTACGTGTCATGGTAGCAGCGTACGTTATTTACCAGCCCATGCTCATTGACGGCCCCGATGCGCAGCCGGGCCGCACCGTCGCGTAGCAGCAGCAGCGCCATCCGCCGACGATACGTCGTGGTATCGAAGCCGGGCAACGGGATGCAGCGCGTCTCAACGACTACGACTATATCCCGCCGACCGTCCGCGTTGATGTCCCCGCTCACAAAGTCCAGCACCCGGAACTGCGGGTAGCGGACCTGAATCACGGCGTTAAGCTGGTTCGTGGTATCCTGCCGGGCCCGTACCTCAGCCTCCTGCTTCTCATGCACACGCTGTCGGGCCAGTTCAACGGCCGATAAAACCGGTGGCGCCACGGTATCGGGAGCAACAACCGCTACGGGTGCGGCCGGTGGTGCGGCTTTTTCGGCCGGCCCGGTGCAGGCGGCCAGCAACGGCAGGGCAACCAGTAGCGGGCGTGGATTCATGGGCAGCAGGGAGCAGTGCATCACTCATTGAGGCAATAGGGCTAACCAGGGCTCAGGGCTTCACTTCCTTGAAGCCCATCTTCTTCACCTCTTCCTCCGAGAGGTTTTTCACCTCCGAAATCACGCCCACGTCGGACTTCTGCACCAGCGAGGCGTCGGTAGCGGCGGCTTTGGCCTGGGCCTGCTGCTGCTCGGAGTTGGCCAGCACCACTTTGGTGGTGTTTTCCACCTGCTTGAACTCGATGTTGACCTGGTTGACGCGGGCCTGGGCCGTTACCAGGTCGCGGCGCAGGGCTTCCACCTGGTTGCGGTAGTCATCGGTGGTAATGGCCTGGCGCTTCAGGCTTTCCTGGATTTCGGCCACCTTCTTCTTCAGGTCGTCGGCCTCGGCTTTGGCCGATTTCAGCTCGCTTTCCTTCTGGCGCCGCTCCTGCTCGGCGCGGTCGGCCTCCTGCTTGGCGCGGTCCTGCTGCTGGCGGCCGGCCAGCTCGTTGCTGCTGATCAGGTTGTCGCAGTTCTTGGTCAGCAGCAGGTTAGTCAGGCTCACCAGGTCCACGCTGACCACGTAGTCGGTCTTGAACTGATCCGAGGAGCTGTAGACCTTGCCGCCGGCGCTGAATACGGTGCCGGTAATACCCGATTCGGCGTTGACTTCCTGGTAGGCGCGGCTGTGCACGCTGGTGAGCTTGGCCGAGCGGATGTAGTAAATCTTCTTTTTCAGCTCCTTATCCACGTTTTTGGCCGCCCGGCAGATGTCCAGGTACGGAATCGAGGCCTCGGGCACCAGCACCCCGTTGATGTCGGTGACAATCAGCTCGACCACCGACGAGGTGCTGGCCGCCACCGAGGCAATCATGTAGCTGCCGTTCATCTTGAAGGTCGCGCTGATTTTGGAGCTGTAGAGCACGTCCGACAGGGCCTGGTTTTTCAGCGGCGGCTCCCCCGATTTCACGTACTGCCCGATGATGCTGGCTTTGTCGCGGTCTTCGAGCAGGATCAGGCAGCCCGCCAGGTCCTCAATTTTGTTGCGGTACATGGCCAGGCCCTTGATAAAGGTCCGGTCGGTGTAGTCCTTGGGAAAGTTGGCGTTGAGCGTGGCTGCCCCGTCGCCGAGGCGCACGCGCACGATGCGGCCCTGGGCGCGGGCGGAGGCAGTAAGCAGCAGCGCCGCGAAGAGCACGGCGAGGGTGGCGAGTAGCCCTTGTTTCATGTGGGTAGACGGCCGGGCGCCGGTGGACGCGCGTCGGGCCTAAGCAAAATTAGGGAATCGGCGGCGGCGGCTCATGCCTGTACTCTCCTGAAACGGCCTTCAGCGGTTTAGGCGGTAAGCGGCCGTCCAGCAAAATGCCACCGGCCGCAGGCTGTACTGAAACCCGGTGGAGTAGCGCGTGATTAGCCCGGTCTGGCGGTCGGCCGGAAAGCTGAAGACCGAATTATCGTCCATGTACAGCCCGTACCAGGTGTGCCGGTAGCTCCACGTCAGCGACCAGCGGCCCCGCGCGGCCCCGGCCTCGAAGTACAGCCCGCCCACGGGGTGAAACGAACCGAAGCCGTGGCCGCTCTGCCACTGCCCGAGAAACTGCCCGTCGGTGGGCAAGCTCAGGCCGTTGGCCTCGCGGTAATCGACGCCGTTGTAGTAGCTCCCGGCGCGTAGGCCCAGCAGCGTGAGCCGGCTCAGCCCCAGGCCCGCAAACCATTGCACGCGCCGGTAGGTGAGCAGGTAGCGCACGCTCAGCACGCTGGACAGGGCCGCGCCGCGGGCGTAGTAGGTCTTTTCCGGGAAGTCGGGGTGGCCGGTTTCGAAGGTCTGCTGGTAGGTGCCGAAGCGGCGCAGCTCGTGCTCGGTGTGCAGGGCCAGGTGGCCGTGGGCCAGCACCACGCCGCCCTGCGCGCCCAGCAGCAGGCGCGCCCCCCGGTCCACATCCTGCCCGCTGAGGTAGCTGCGCTCGAACACGCGGTCATCGGCGCCGGTGTAGCGCCGCAGCCGCAGGTGGGTGAAGGCCACGCCGGCGCTGGGCGCCACGTACCAGCGCGGGTGCCGGAAGAAGCCGCGGCTGGAATCGGACGGGGCAAGCGGGGCCGTTTGCGCGAGGCTCGGGGTGGTGGCGCAGGAGGCGGCAGCGACGCAGAGCGCGTAGAGAAGCTTCATAAAGCGAGGACTGATAAACGTACAAGGATGTCGTTTTTCGGTCTTCGCAAATCTGCCGCCAATTATGGGGGCTGGCTTGGAGCGGGGCTGTAAAAAGTGGCGCTGTGCGTGCCAAAAATGGTAAGTAGCCATTCCTTCACGGAGCAGAGGGTCCGAGCAGGGAAAGACCCACCGGGCCGGGGTCATGACCGTACTATGCAGCGGGCCAGCACTTACCTAGCTTGCTTTGGTCTAAAAAGCTCGTTCCGCAAATCATCAAATGCGGTCCAGGCTTCGGCCGGGTCTCTGTATTGCAACTTTAAATCTCCTTCTGCCGTGTTGGCCCGGAAGTACCGCCCGGCATGTGACGGTCGAATTGCTTTCAAACTGGCGGACAACAGCAGCCGCAGATACTGCATAATTATCTGCTCGTCACTACGCTTAATCAAGCGCCGCCCGGCCACGACAAACATTCGCGGGCGCCGAGGACAGGTTACCGTATCCAGAAGCCATGTAACAGCAAGCGGACCGTTACGTTGCGCATCTAATTCGTCCAGAGACTCCGCTTTCTGCTCTTGGCTTCGCCTATGCACCAGCAGTTTCTCCCGGTGTCCACCCCATTCACCGCACTCCGCATAGGTGGCCGACAGTACCAGTGTATCACCTAGGGCTATATTTTCGAATAGGTGGGCGGGTTCATCTTGCTCCAATTCGCACCTTAAGACCCCAAACAGACGAACAGGCTCAGTTAGCTGCTCGTTTTTCGACTTGCAGGACCTAGCCCCCAGCAAAAACAGCCCGCAAACGGCCGCAAAAGCGCCAAGTGTCCGTAGCATCTGATGATTCTATATTTAGCGTGGCGTTTCCTGTGCTGACTCAGCCATAACGGCTAAAGTTACTGGCTTAGCGCCCCGACGCTACTTCCCCGCCTGCATCTTTCTACCTTCGCCTACTTCGTGCCCAAGCTCGCCCCGCGCAACTGTTTAGCCGGCGGCGGGGTTCTTAGGCTCTCCATCTGCTGACTTCCGGTCCTTGCTGACTACTGCCTACTCTTCCTGGTTTATCCTGCTGTGCCTGGCCGTCGGGGCCGGCTACGCGGCGCTGCTCTATTCCAAAAAAGCTCCCTGGAGCCAGGCCGTCAACCTCGGCCTGGCGGCCTTGCGCTTCGTGCTGGTGAGCCTGCTGTGCTGGCTGCTGCTGGGCCCCATCTTCCGCCGCGACACCACCTCGCAGGAGGCGCCCACCGTGGTGCTGGCCGTCGACGACTCGCGCTCCGTGCCCCTGTACTCGCCCGATTCTACCGCCCTGCGCAACACCCTGCGCGGCCTCGACGGCCTGGCCGAGCGCCTGCGCCAGGCCGGCTACGCGGTGCAGCTGCGTACCCTCGATACCGTCGCGCCGGCCCAGGTGGCGCGGGTGCGCTTCCAGCAGTCGGCTACCAACCTCGACGCTCTGCTCACCGATCTGCAGGACAGCTACCAGGGCCGCAACCTCGCCGCCGTGGTGCTGGCCTCCGACGGCCTGGCCAACCAGGGCCGCCCGCCCGTCTACGCCGATTTCAGCTACCCCATCTACCCCGTGGCCCTGGGCGACACCGTGCCCCGCCGCGACCTGCGCGTGACCGACCTGCGCTACAACCGCGTGGCCTTCGCCGGCAACCGCTTTCCGCTGGAGGCCGAAATCGGCTACGACGGCTTTCCGCGGGGCGGCACGGCCACGGTGCTGCTGCGCGAAAACGGCCGGGTGCTGGAGCGGCGGCAAGTGGCGCTGAGCCCCAACCAGCGCCTGCAGCGCACCCGCTTTCTGCTGAGCGCCGCCGCGCCCGGCAAGCACCGCTACGAGGTGCTGGTGGAAGCCCAGCCCGGCGAGTTCACCCAGCTCAACAACACCCGCAACGCCTACATCGAAGTGGTGAAGGGCCGCCTGCGGGTGCTGCTGGCCGGCGCCGCCCCCCACCCCGACCTGAAAGCCCTGCGCACCGCCCTGCTCGGCAACGACAACTTTGACGTGACGCTGGTGCTGCCCGGCATCGAGCCCCTGCGCGCCCAGCAGGACTACGACGTGGCCATTCTGCACCAGCTGCCCAGCCGCACCGGCGAGGGCCGCGACGTGCTCAACTACGTGCGCAGCCGCCGCCTGCCGGCCCTTTACATTCTCGGCGCGCAGTCGGATCTGGCGGCCTACAACGGCCTCGGCACCGGCCTGCGCGTGTCGGGCGGAACGGGCGCGGAAGTTGCGCCGGTGGTCAACGGCAACTTCACCCGCTTCACCCTCGACGCCGACGCCCAGGCCCGCGTGGCCGACTACCCCGCCGTGCCCGTGGCCGCCACCGACGCCCAGGTGGGCGGCGGGGCCGAGGTGATTCTGCGCCAGCAGCAGGGCCGCACCCGCACAGCCCGCCCGCTGCTGCTGGTGGCCGGCCCGGCCGGGCAGCGCCAAGCCACCCTGCTCACCGAGGGCAGCTGGCAGTGGCGCCTGCACGAAGCCGCCACCCATCCCGACGACCGCGCCCCCGCCTACGACGGCCTCATCACGCGCCTGCTGCAGCTGCTCACCCAGGATTCGCGCCGCAAGCGCCTCGACGTGTACCCCACCCAGGACGCCTTCAACACCCCGGACGACGTGACCCTGGGCGTGGAAACCTACAACGCCGTGTTTGAGCGCGTCTACGACCAGCAGATCAGCCTCACCCTCACCGACGAGCAAAACCGCCCGCGCACGTTCCGCTTCACCAACCGCCCGAACGGCGGTCCGCTGCGCCTGGGCCCGCTACCCGGGGGCGTGTACCGCTACACCGCCCGCGCCACCGTGGCCGGTCAGGCCCAGGAAGACCGCGGCGAGCTGCTGGTGCAGGAGCAGCAGCTGGAAGCCGGCGCCGCCCACGCCGACCACAACGCCCTCTACCAGCTGGCTCAGCGCAGCGGCGGCCGCCTCTACTACCCCCAGCAGCTGCAGCAGCTGGAGCAGCAATTGTTGCAGGCCAAGTTCAAGCCGGTCATCTACTCGCAGGAGGAGCTGAAAGACCTTATCGACGAGCCTTGGCTTTTCCTGCTGCTGGTGCTGCTGGCCTCGGCCGAATGGGCCATCCGGCGGTATTCGGGCAGTATTTAGCAGCGCCCGTTGTTTTTCCCGTCATCCTGAGCACAGCGAAGGACCTTCCTCGAACCCTGCACCGACGACGGAACGCGGCTGCTGACGCTCTTTCAGCAGAACGTCTGCTCGTTGTTGGCAGCGGCGGTGCGCGGCACGAGGAAGGTGCTTCGCCCTGCTCAGGATGACGTTCTTTCTTACCGCTGCTTCTATCTTTCCCTCTATGGACTACCCCACCGCCCTCGAAAAGCTCCTGCGCCACGCGGGCCTCAGCAAGCAGAAGCCCTCGGCCGAGGATTTTCAGTACGTGCTCTACCTCATCAGCGACAAAAAAGCCTTCCGCCCGGTGCAGCCGCTGGCCGACGACGTGCTGGCGGCGCTGGAAGTGGCAAATCAGCACCTGAACGGCGACAAACCGGCCGACACGGACGATGCCGCCAAGGCCCCGACGCTGGACCGCCCGCTGGTGTACGCCCTCAACAGCCTGCTCACCACGGGCCGAAAATATGCCGCCTGGATGGCCGCAGAGTCCGGTTTTGCCCCGGCCGACGTGGCCGAAATGCAGCGGGCCGTGCAGGCTATCGAATTAGGGTGGAACTTTGTGCTGGCCGGCGACTCCAATTCCATCCGGAAGGACGTCGAAACCTGGCTGGATTAGCGGCGCCACGTAGCCCGCACCAAAACCACGGCTTCGGCCGTTATTCCCCGCTGGGCTCCTCAAGGCGCCCCTACCCTGCTCCCATGCGCTACCTGCTCGTCAACAAGCCCTTCGAAGTCCTGCCCCAGTTTACCGACGAGGCGGGCCGCGCCACCCTCAAGCAGTTCGTGCAGGTGCCCGAGGTCTACCCCGTCGGCCGCCTCGACTACGACTCCGAGGGCCTGATGCTGCTCACCGACGACAAGCAGCTGCAGCACCGCCTCTCCGAGCCGCGCTACAAGGTGCCCAAAACCTACTGGGTGCAGGTGGAAGGCGAACCAACCGAAGAAGCCCTGGAACAGCTGCGCCGCGGCGTGCAGATCAAGGACGGCTTCACCTCGCCCGCCGACGTGGAGCTGCTGCCCGAGCCGCCCGCCGGCCTCTGGGAGCGAAGCAAGCCCGTGCGCTTCCGCGCCGCCATTCCCACCAGCTGGCTGGCGCTGACCATTTCGGAAGGCATGAACCGGCAGGTGCGCAAAATGACCGCCGTGGTGGGCTTTCCCACCCTGCGTCTGGTGCGCGCCGGCATTGCCTCGCTCACCCTCGGCAAGCTGGAACCCGGCCAGTGGCGCGAGCTGACCTCGGCCGAAGTGCAGGAGCTGAAAAGCCTGACGGCCGCCGCGCTGCCCGGCGAAATTGCTCCTGCCCGTAAGAAGCCCACGGTGAAGTACGACCCCAACTACGAGCAGAAAGTAGCCGCCGAAAAAGCCGCCCGCGCCCGCCGCGCCGCCGAACGGGCCGCTTCCGGCCGGGGCCCCAAAAGCGGGGGCCGCTCGGGTGGCCGTTCAGCCGCTGCTTCGGGCAGTGGCCGCCCCGGCGGCAGCCCAGCTGGTAGTGCACCGCGCGGCAGCAAGCCCGCTGGCAGCACCGGCACTCCGCGCACTGGCGGCAAAACCGGAGGTACGGGCCGCCCCGCCTCGTCCGGTCGGCCTTCGTCGCCCGCGAGCCGCACGCCGCGCAAGGGCAAATGAAGCCCGCGGTGAAGCGCCGTCGGCTGGGCCTGCGGCTGTTGCTGGCGGCTTTGCTGCTGTTGTTGCTGGCCAACGTCGTCGCGTTCAACCACGCCTGGCGCTTCACGCACTTTTCCGCCGAGCCGGGCACGCACACGGCCAACCCCGAGCAGCTTTCCCTAGCCGATAAGCTGTGGGTGCTGGGCACCGGCATCAAGAACCCCAAGCCCCGCAACGGCAAGGCACCCGCGTTTTTCTTCCAGACGGTCGGCATCAGCAGCGCCAACGGCCGGCTGGAAAGCTGGTACAGCCCCGTGGAAGAAGCCCACGGCACCGTGGCGCTGTTCCACGGCTACGCCTCCGACAAATCCAGGCTGCTGACTGAAGCCGCCTACTTCCGCCAGCTCGGCTTCTCGGTGCTGCTCACCGACTTCGCCGGCAACGGCGGCTCTGAAGGCTACCGCACCACCGTGGGCTACCGCGAGGCCGACGACGTAGCCGCCGTGGTGCAGTGGCTGCGCGAGCGGCAGCCCGAGGCCCGCCTGGTGCTCTACGGCGTGAGCATGGGCGCCGTGGCCATCCTGCGCGCCGAAAGCGAGCTGGGCGTGCAGGCCGACGCCAACATCGTGGAGTGCCCCTACGGCAGCATGCTGCAAACGGCCCAAAACCGCTTTCAGTCGATGGGCGTGCCGACCTTTCCGATGGCTAACCTCCTGGTATTTTGGGGCGGTGTGCAAAACGGCTTCCCGGCTTACGACCTCTCGGCGGAAGCCTACGCCCACCGGGTCAAAGTGCCGACCCTGCTGCTGTGGGGCACCGCCGACCCGCGCGTCACCCGCCAGGAAACCGACGCCATCTACGCGGCCCTGGCCGGCCCCAAGCAGCGCCGCGACTTTCCCGGCAGCGGCCACGAGCCCTACTGGCGCCGGCACCAAGCGGCCTGGCAAAGCGCCATCTGGGAATTTCTGCGCCAGCCCGAATAAAACCACATAGGTTGTTCCGGGCTCCGGCGGGTTCCGGCGGCCCACCGGAAACTCCGCGTCCAACCCTTAGGCTACCGGCCCTGCGGCGCGGCCGATGCGGCCCAGGTGCGTATGTTGAAAACTTGTTGGGTACTTCAGCCCGTAGCCCAGCAGGCGGTCGAAGGCGGCGTGGGCGAGCAGCACGGCGCCGGCTAGTAGCAGTACCGGAATGCCGAGCAGCCAGCCGGCCACTCCGCAGGCTACGGCGAGGGCCTTGTGGTGAAACAGGTTGTAGCTCACGGCTCCAACGCGCGGCCCGGCCAGATAGCCCAGGGCGCTCAAATCGGGCAGCAGAAAGGTGGCCGGCAATACCCACCAGGCGAAGGGCAGGTAAGCGAATACGACCACGGCCAGGAGCAGTTCGGCCAGTTCTTCGATTTTCAGCAGGGTTTTCATGGCGTTGCGGGGTGTAGATTGACAGCTCAAAGGTCTGCCCGCCCGCCGCCTGCTGACGATAACAAAAGCTAAGAAACGCGCCGCCCTACCCGCCCCGCGCCACCCGGGCCCGGATACGGCTCAGCGACACCGGCGTAATGCCCAGGTAATTGGCCACCAGGTGCTGCGGAATCCGCTCCAGAATCTTGGTTTTACCCGACACCAGCAGGGCCCGGTACCGCTCCTCGGGCGAGAGCAGCAGCTGCTCGGTCAGGCGGGCGTCGGTGCCGAGCAGGTGGTACTCGGCCACGAGGCGGCCGAACCGCTCGTACACCGGAAACCGGTCGTAGAGCCCGCGCAGCACGGCGTAATCGAATACCAGCAGCTCGGCCTCAGTCAGGGCCTGAATGCTGAGCTGACTGGGCCGGCCAGTCAGGCAGCCGGGGTAGTCGGCCAGCAGGCGGTTCTCAAAGAAAAAGTAGGTGGTGCGCTCCTCGCCGTCGGGCCGCGGGTAGTACAGGCGCAGCGCTCCGCTGAGTACCAGCGCTAAGGCGGGCCGGTGCTGCCCCGCCCGCACGAAGTGGGCGCCCCGGGCCAGTTGCTCCGTGCGGAGCGCGGCGGCCAGCGGGGCCCACTCCTGCTCGGTGAGGCCCGGTACGAAACGGAGCAGATACGCGCGCAGTGGATTCATACGGCAAACATAAGCGGCGCCTGCGGCCGGAGGACGGGACATTGTCTGCCGCTGCGCCTTCCGCGACCTGGCTGCCCGACCGCCTGCCAACGCTGTCAGCCAGACCCAGCCAAAAAAACCAGCCGAACCGGAATATCTGTCCGCCTGCGTCTTCCGTACAACCTCATCCGGCAGAAAACCGCCCGCGGCGTCTGCCGTACGGTGACATTGTGGCAGCCAAAAAGCCAATTATCGGCCTTGGTACGCTGCTTGTAATCAGCCCCGCAGCTGCCCCGAGCGGGGCGGCGCTGAACTAAGACACCTTCACCCTACTCACCACCATAACAATGGGAAAAATTATCGGTATTGACCTCGGCACGACCAACTCGTGCGTGGCCGTGATGGAAGGCAACGAGCCGGTTGTAATTCCGAACAGCGAAGGCCGCCGCACGACGCCGTCGATTGTGGCTTTCCTCGATAACGGTAAAGGCGAGCGTAAAGTGGGCGACCCTGCTAAGCGCCAGGCCATTACCAACCCTACGAATACCATTGCCTCGATCAAGCGCTTCATGGGCCGCCGCTTCTCGGAAGTCGCCGGCGAAGCCGCGCACGTGGCCTACAAGGTAGTGCCCGGCGCCAACGATACCGCCGTGGTGCAGATCGGCGACCGGCAGTACACGCCGCAGGAAATTTCGGCGATGGTGCTGCAGAAAATGAAGCAAACCGCCGAAGACTACCTCGGCCAGCCCGTCACCGAGGCGGTTATCACCGTTCCGGCTTACTTCAACGACGCCCAGCGCCAGGCCACCAAGGAAGCCGGCGCCATTGCGGGCCTCGACGTGAAGCGCATCATCAACGAGCCCACGGCCGCTGCCCTGGCCTACGGCCTCGATAAAGACCACTCCAACCACAAAGTCGCGGTATATGACCTCGGCGGTGGCACCTTCGATATTTCGATCCTGGAGCTGGACAACGGCGTGTTCGAAGTGCTGTCGACCAACGGTGACACCCACCTCGGCGGCGACGACTTCGACCAGGTTATCATCAACTTCCTGGCCGAGACTTTCTCCTCGGAAAACGAAGGCCTGGACCTGCGCAAGGACCCGATGGCCCTGCAGCGCCTGAAAGAAGCCGCTGAAAAGGCCAAGATTGAGCTGTCGTCCTCGAACGAGACGGAAGTCAACCTGCCCTACATCACCGCTACCGCCTCGGGCCCCAAGCACCTGGTGGTAAAAATCAGCCGCGCCAAGTTTGAGCAGCTGGCCGATTCGCTGATCCGCCGCTCGATGGAGCCCTGCAAGAAAGCCCTGCAGGACGCCGGCCTCTCGGCTGCCGACATCAACGACGTAATCCTGGTGGGTGGCTCGACGCGCATTCCGCGCATCCAGGAAGAGGTTGAGAAGTTCTTCGGCAAGAAGCCTTCGAAGGGCGTGAACCCCGACGAAGTGGTGGCCGTGGGCGCTGCCATCCAGGGCGGCGTACTCACCGGCGAGGTGAAGGACGTGCTGCTGCTGGACGTGACCCCGCTGAGCCTCGGCATTGAGACGATGGGCGGCGTAATGACCAAGCTCATCGAGTCGAACACGACCATCCCGACCAAGAAATCGGAGACTTTCTCGACGGCTTCGGACAACCAGCCCTCGGTGGAAATCCACGTGCTGCAGGGCGAACGGCCGCTGGCTTCGCAGAACCGCACCATCGGCAAGTTCCACCTCGACAGCATCCCGCCCGCACCCCGTGGCGTGCCGCAGATCGAAGTAATCTTCGACATTGACGCCAACGGTATTCTGCACGTGACGGCCAAGGACAAAGGCACCGGTAAGGAGCAGAAAATCCGCATCGAAGCCTCGTCGGGCCTCTCCGACGCCGACATCGAGCGGATGCGCCAGGAAGCCCAGTCGAACGCCGAAGCGGACAAAGCTGAGCGGGAGCGAATCGAGAAGCTGAACCAGGCCGACTCGATGATCTTCCAGACCGAGAAGCAGCTGAAGGAGTACGGCGAAAAACTCAGCGCCGGCAACAAAACGGCCATCGAATCGGCCCTGGCGGATCTGCGCTCGGCCCACGAGAGCAAGGACGCCGCCCGCATCGATTCGGCCATGACGGCCATCAACGCGGCCTGGCAGGCGGCTTCGCAGGAAATGTACGCCCAGGGCGGCCCCGAAGGTCAGCCCCAGGGCTACCCCGGCGGCGAAGGTGGCTTCCAGGGCGGCCAGCCCGGCGGCAACGGCCAGCAGGGTCAGCCCGGCGCCGGCCACGACAACGTGACCGACGTGGACTACGAAGAAGTGGACGGCCAGAAGTAACTCGGTCCGTTTCGATAAGTAAAAAGGCCCTGCAGCTAACGCTGCGGGGCCTTTTTTTTGCGGCTTAGTCGAAGAAACCCGGCGGCAGCCAGGCGGGTATGGTTTTACGCAGGTTCACGTCTTCCAGGTACAGCTGGGGCACGTCGACGGCGCGGGTAATTGGTTTTTCCATGGTGGTAAACCAGCGGCCCCGGCCCCGGCGCACAATCTGCTGCCCGGTCAGGAAATACGTCGTGGCGCTGACGAATCTCGCCTCGGCGCGGTTGAGGCAGCTGTAGTCTTCCATCACCAGGCGGACGTGGCCGGTGGCGCTTTCGTAGCGGTAGTGCTGCGTTTGCGTCAGCCGCTGATTGGTACCGGATATGTGCTTTACCAGCACGTCGCCCCGTTCCAGGCTCACGCCGGGCGTTCCGACCTGGGAAGAGTCCCGGGCAAGGCACTTGGTGCAATACAAAGCCCCCACGCCCACCCCCACGCGCTGAAGCGCCCCGTTTGGCTCAGCCAGGATGATCAGCAACGCCCGGTGGCGGTTACTGTCTTCGTCGCCGTCCGGGCTGACGTCCCCGGATTTCTCCACCAGTACCAGCACCGAATCGGGCCGCTGGTCGCCGTTCAGGTCGCCGCCGATGCGGCTGTCGATGCGCCAGCCGGCGGGCACGAACGCGGCGGTTTGCCGGGCGCGGGCGGGCAGCTGCGCGATGAAAATGATCTGGCTTTGGCGGCTTTGGGCCGCCACCGCGCCGCTGAGCAGCGGCAATAGTCCGATGAGCAATCCGGCAGCCCGCATAGCCTTCCTAAGATACGCTGCTGGCCGGTCACAACAAAGGCCGGAACCAGGTTCCGGCCTTCGCCTTGTTATGTGAGCAGAACGGTATTACAGATTCAGGCTGGCCACGTTCACGTCCTCGAGGAAGCGCGGCGCGGTGGGCACTTTCGCCTCTTTGCGCGTGACCAGCTGCTTGGCGCCGTTCGGATCGGCGGGGTCGGCCACGATGTGCTCGGTTTGCTGCTGGCCGGTGAGATAATCGGTGCGCTTGTAAGTGGTATCGAGCTTGAGGCGGCTGCTCTGCATCACGCTTTCGCCCACGAGGCGCACGCGGCCGGCCTCGAAGCGGTAGCGCTGGGTCACGTCCAGGGTCTGCGCCACGCCCGAGAGGTGGCGCACGGCCAGGGTGCCTTTGGTGATGGCCAAGTCGGGGGCGGCGGTGCGGTCGGAGTTGAAGCAGCCGGTGCAGTAGAGGGCCGTGCCGGAAGCGGCCACGCGGCGGAGCTGCCCGCTGGGCTCGTTGATGAGCACCACCAGGGCCCGCTCGCGCCGGGCTTCGGGGGCCGAGGCGCTGGGGCGCTCCACCAGCATCAGCACCGGGTCGGGGCGGTTGTCGCCGTTCAGGTCGCCGCTGATCTGCTTTTCGAGCAGCCAGCCGGTGGGCACGAAGGCCGCCGTGCGGACGGCCGTGGTGGGCACCATCTCGGGTTTGAAAACCGGGCCGGGCTCCGGGGTGGGCGTGCTCAGGCCGGCCAGGCCGATCAGCAGGGAGGTAAATAGAAAAGTCATATTTCTGCGCTACTTCGGGTAAACCTACCCGCTCCAAACTCAAGGCTCCGAGGCTTTAGTTCAATTCCGCTCATCCCTATTTGGGAGGCCGCTTTTCCTATTTGGGAATCGAAACGGGTACTGCCGCCGGTCCGCTTTCCACTGCCAAAGTAGAGCCGCTGCAGGGCCGTTGGTGCGCCTATCCCCCGATCATGTGGTAGATGGGGCGGCGGGGGCTGCGTAAGTTGCGGCCGGATCGGCGCTGCCCCACATCATTGGGCGAGGGTGGCGCCCAACGGCGTTACCGCATGGACTTTCTCATCATCGGCGCGGGCATCGGAGGCCTGGCCACGGCCCTGGCCCTGCAGCAGCTCGGCCACCAGGTACAGGTATTTGAAGCGGCGGCAGAGCTGCGCGAAATCGGGGCGGGCGTGGTGCTGGGCGCCAACGCCATGCGCGCCCTCGACCGCCTGGGCGTGCACGAGGCGGTGCGCGCCGCCGGCCACCCCGTCACCGGCATCGGCCTGCTCGACGACCGGGGCCGGGTGCTCAACGACGTGGACACCCACGCCTTCACCGAGCCGCTGGGCTACGACAACCTCGCCATTCACCGGGCCGACCTGCAGCGCGTGCTGCTGCGGCACCTGCCGGCGGGCGTGCTGCACCTGGGCAAGGCCTTCACGCGCTTCGAAGAGCACGCGGCGGGCGTCACGGCCCACTTCGCCGACGGCACCACGGCCAGCGCCGCCTACCTGCTGGCGGCCGACGGCATCCGCTCGCGGGTGCGCGGGCAGCTGCTGCCCGACGCGCAGCCGCGCTACGCGGGCTACACCTGCTGGCGGGGCGTCGTGGAGGCGGGGGCGCTGGGCCTGCCGCCGGGGCGCAGCACCGAAAGCTGGGGCCGGGCCGGGCGCTTCGGCGTGGTGCCGCTGGCCAACGGGCAGGTGTACTGGTTTGCCTGCGTGAGCAGCGCCCTGGCCCAAAACCCCGAGTACCGCGCCTGGCGCCTGCCCGAGCTGCGCCGCCACTTCGCCGGCTTCCATCGGCCCATTCCCGAGCTGCTGGCTTTGACCACCGACGAGCAGGTACTCTGGGGCGACATCATCGACCTGGCCCCGCTGCCGCGCTTCGACTTCGGCCGCGTGCTGCTGCTCGGCGACGCGGCCCACGCCACCACCCCCAACATGGGCCAGGGCGCCGGGCAAGCCGTGGAAGACGCGGCCATGCTGGCCCGCTGCCTGCGGGAGCACCCCACCGACGTCGGCGCGGCCTTCCGCCTGTTCGACCAGCACCGCCGGCCGCGCACCACGCGCATCGTGCGGCAGTCGTGGCAGCTGGGGCAGGTGGCGCAGCTGCGCCACCCGCTGCTGGTGGGCCTGCGCAACGCGGTAATGCGCCGCCTGCCGGCGGCGGTAAACCAGCGGCAGATGGCGTTTCTCTACGCCGAGTAGGCGGGGCATACCCTGCCCCATTATTTTTTTGCGGCGCGACTGAATAATTCATCCAAATCAGTCCTTCCTTAATACCTTTCTGCTCGCTTTTCCCGCTCATTTTCTGCTTTGTATGAATAAACTCTACCTCCGGGCAGCGGCTTACTGCGTGGCCCTTAGCGTCGGGCTCGGTACCGGCGCGCAAGCCCAGCAACGCGCTGCGGCCCCGTATTTTCAAGACGAGGCTACGGCCAGTCGGACGGCGCTGAGCGCCGCGCTGCGGCACAGCCGCCCGCTCACGCTGAACGCGGCGGGCCTGCGGGCCGCCCTGGCCACGGCCCCCGCCGAAACCAGCCCCGGCGCGGCCCCGCTCACGCTGGCGCTGCCCCTGCCCGACGGCACCTCGGGCCGCTTTGCGGTGATGGAAACGGCCGTGATGGCGCCGGCGCTGGCCGCGCAGTTTCCCCAGATCAAAACCTACCGCGGCGTGGGCCTCGACGACCCCACGACCACCGTGCGCCTGGACCTGACGCCCCAGGGCTTTCACGCCCAGATTCTGTCCGACGCGACGGGCACCGTCTACATCGACCCGGCCACGCGCGGCGACCAGCAGCATGTGCTCAGCTTTTTCCGCCGCGACATGAATCGGGCGGCGGCCGGCGCGGTACCGAGCTGCCAGTTGCAGCCCTCGCCCGCTGAGGTAGCTACCCGGCAGCAGCGGCAAGCCGCGGCCGGCACCGCCCAGCGCACCCTGATTGCCGTCGGTCCGACGCGGCGAACCTACCGGCTGGCCGTGGCCGCCACCGGCGAGTACACCACGTTTCAGGGCGGCACGGTGGAGCTGGCCCAGGCGGCCATTGTGACGACGGTGAACCGCGTGGTGGGCGTGTACGAGAAGGAAGTGGCCGTGCGGCTGCAGCTGGTGGGCACCAACAACCTGATCATCTACACCAACTCCGGTACCGACCCCTACACCAACGGCAACCCGAACTCGATGATCGGGCAGGCACAGACCAACATCGACGCGGTGATTGGGACGGCCAACTACGACATCGGCCACGTGTTCGGCACCAACTCCGGCGGTCTGGCCGGCCTGGGCGTGGTGTGCGTGGTGGGCAACAAGGGCCGAGGCGTGACCGGCAGCGGCTCCCCCTCGGGCGACGCCTTCGACATCGACTACGTGGCCCATGAGATGGGGCACCAGTTCGACGCCGACCACACCTTCAACAGCCCCAACAACGCCTGCGACGGCAACGGCAACAGCACTACGGCCTACGAGCCGGGCTCGGGCAGTACCATCATGGCCTACGCCGGCATCTGCTCGCCCGATAACATCCAGAACAACTCCGACGCGTACTTCCACTCGGGCTCGTTCCAGCAGATTGCCACGTTCGTGGCCTCGACGGGCTGCGGCGCTTCCACGGCCACCGGCAACACCGCCCCGACGGTAACGGCCCCGGCCACCAGGGTGCTGCCCATCGGCACGCCCTTCCGCCTGACGGCCACGGCCACCGACGCCGAAAACGACGCGCTGACCTACTGCTGGGAGCAGATGAACTCTGGGCCCTTCGCCGCGCTGACGACCGCGCAGGCAGCCAACAGCAACGTGCCGCTGTTCCGCTCCTTCACGCCCGTGGCCTCGCCCACGCGCTACTTCCCGCGCCTCGCCAACATCATCAGCAACACCAGCACCAACGATGAGCGCCTGCCCACGGTGACGCGCACGCTGCTCTTCCGCTGCACCGCCCGCGACCAGCACAACGGCGCGGCTGGCATCATCGGCGGCGTGAACTACAGCGCCAACCTGAGCCTGAGCGTGACCAGCGCCGCCGGGCCCTTCCTGGTAACAGCGCCCAACACTGCCGTCAGCTGGACCGGCAACTCGACGCAGACGGTAACCTGGAACGTGGCCGGCACCACCGCCAACGGCATTAACTGCGCCACGGTAAACATTCTGCTCTCGACTGACGGGGGGCTGACCTACCCCAGCACGTTGGCCAGCGGCGTAGCCAACGACGGCTCACAGGCCATTACGGTGCCGAACGTAGCTACGAGCACGGCCCGCATCATGATTGAAGCCGTCGGCAACTACTTCTTCGACATTTCCAACGCCAACTTCACCATCACCGCTCAAGCCACGACGGCCGCGCCGGTGCTGCTGACGCCCGCCAACGGCAGCCTGACCAACAACAACCGCCCGCCCATCAGCGGCACGGCCCCGGCCAACAGCACGGTGACGGTGTACGTGGACAATACCAGCATCGGCAGCACAACGGCCGACGCCAGCGGCAACTGGACGCTGACGCCGGTAACCAGCCTGGCCGACGGCCCGCACCCGGTGTACGCCACCGCCCAGAGCAACGGGCAGATCGTCAGCCCGAACTCGAATACCAACACCGTCACGGTGGACACCACCCCGCCGCCCGCACCGGTGGTAACGGCCCCGGCCAACGGCAGCACGACCGGCAACGCCACGCCCACCTTCACCGGCACGGCGGAAGCCAACAGCACCGTGTCGGTGGTGGTAGACGGCTCCCCGGCAGGGACTACCACGGCCGTTGCCGCGGGCACCTGGAGCTTCAGCCAGCCCACGCCCCTGCCCAGCGGCAGCCACACGGTGAAAGCCCGCGCGGCCGATGCGGCCGGCAATAACAGCGTCGACAGCAACACCAACACGTTCATCGTCGACACGACGGCCCCGACGGTAACCACCCTCAGCAGCACGGCCGGCGCTTCGGGCAGCAGCACCTCGACCACGCCTTTCCCGTTCTCGGTGAGCTTCTCGGAAAGCGTGACGGGCTTCGCGGCCTCGGGCATCTCGGTAACCAACGGCACGGTAACCAGCGGCCCGACCGGTAGCGGCAGCGGCCCCTACACCTTTGCGGTGACGCCCACCACGGCCGGCACGGCCACCACGGTGACCATCGGGGCCAACGCGGCCCAGGACGCGGCCGGTAACGGCAACGTGGCTTCCTCGGCCTACTCGCTTACCTACCTGGCCCCGGCTACGGCCACTACCTGGACGGGCGCCGTGAGCACCGACTGGTTTACGGCCGGCAACTGGACGGCCGGCGTGCCCACCGCCTCGCTCGACGCAACCGTGCCCGCCAGCGCCCCGCGCATGCCGCTTATCACCGCCGGCACCGCCACCACGCGCAGCCTGAGTCTCAACAGCGGCGCTACCCTGAGCCAGACCGCCGGCACGCTCGACGTGCGCGGCAACCTGACCAACAACGGCACCTTCCAGCCCACCGGCGGCACCGTGGCGTTGGGCACGACGACGACGGCCAACATCCTGGGCAGCAGCGATACCCGCTTCTGGAACCTGACGGTGGAGGCCAACGGGGCGCAGTCGAGCACTTCGGCCAGCACCGCCGTGCGGCGCCTGCTCACGCTGAACGGCAACCTCGCCACTCAGAATAACCCGTTCACGCTGGTGTCCGACGCGACGAATACGGCCATGGTGGTCAACAACGGCAGCAACTTGGTGACGGGCAACCTAACGGTGCAGCGCTACATCACGCCCGACCTCAACCCGAACCGGGGCTACCGCCACGTAGCGGCACCCGTCGGCACGGCTACGGTCGGCAGCCTGGCCACGGCCGGCTTCACGCCGGTGGTGAACCCGGCCTACAACAGCAGCGCCCAGCCCAGCACCGTCACGCCCTTCCCAACCGTGTACGCCTACGACCAGGGCCGCCTCGCCACGGCCACCAACAACCTGTCGACCTTCGATAAGGGCTGGTTCTCGCCCAGTGCCCTGAGCAGCGCGCTGAACGTGGGTCAAGGCTACACCGTCAACCTGGCCGCCGCTCAGACGCTGAGCTTCATCGGTCCGCAGAACAACGGCAACGTGCCCGTCGCGCTGAGCCGCAACAGCGGCGCCACAGCCGCCGACGCGGGCCTGGCGCTGGTGGGCAACCCCTACCCTTCGCCCCTCGACTGGAGCCAGGTTGTGGCTGCCGACCGCCCCAACGTGGACGGGGCCATCTACGTGTTTGCCAGCAACGACCCGGCCAACGCCTACACCGGTGCCTACGGCTTCTACAACAACGGCATCGGCACCATCAGCCCGGTGCTGCCGCTGGGCCAGGGTTTCTTCGTGCGCGTCACGGCGGGCCAGACCGCGGGCACGCTCACCTTTAAGAACAGCCACCGCCCCACGGCTTACACCAACCCCGCGTACCACCGCACCAACGAAACCCGCCCGCTGGTGCAGCTGGCCCTCAAAGCCGCCGGCAGCACGGTGAGCGACAACGCGTTTGTGTACTTCGAGCAGGGCGCTACGGACGGCTTTGACGCGCAGTACGACGCCGAGAAGCTGCCCAATCCCTCGGGCCTGAACCTCTCGACCAGCCTATCGGCCACCCAGCGCCTGAGCATCGACGGGCGGGCCGAGCTGGGCACCGCGCAGCGCGTGGTGCCGCTGGCCGTGGGCGTGCCGGCCGCCGGCAGCTACACGCTCAGCGCTCTGGAGGTGCTGAACCTGGGCACGGTGCCCACCTACCTGCGCGACCTGCAGACCGGGGCCCTCATCGACCTGGCTCAGCAGCCCAGCTATTCGTTTACGGTGACGAATGCCTCGACCCTGATTACCGGCCGCTTCGAGCTGGTCTTCTCGCCGCAGCGGCCCCTGGCAACCGCCGCCGCCCAGACCCTGCAGCTGAGCGTGTGGCCCAACCCGGTGGCCGGCCAGGCCCAGCTGCACCTGACGCTGAGCAAGGCAGTACCGGCCGCCACCGCCACCCTGCGCGACGTGGTGGGCCGCACGGTGGCTACGCACGCCTTCAGCGGCACCGGCACCAGCCTGCCCATCACGGGCCTGGCCAAAGGCACCTACCTGCTGAGCGTAACGGCGCCGGGTCAGGCCGCCGTGACCCGCCGCGTGGTAGTGGAATAGCCGCCTGACAACTATGCAAAAAGCCCCGCCGGAACGTTCCGGCGGGGCTTTTTTGTGAGGTAAACTCGGCCAATAGCCAGCGTACTACAGCCACTGGGAGCGGTTCGGGCGCACCCGGGTCACGTTGCGCACCGGCTCGGCCTTGGCTTCTTCGCGCTCCTCGGTCACTTCTTCCTGGAAGCCGTCTTTTATCTTTTCCAGCGCCTCGATGTGGTCCGATTCGTCGGCTTCTTCCAGGTTGGCTTCCTGCTCGTGCTTGTCGTGGGGCTCGTAGCTGAGCTTGATGTAGATGGGAAAGTGGTCGGAGCCGACGTAGGGCAGGCGCTGCATGTCATCGACCTTAAAGTGCGGCGACACGAAGACGTGGTCGAGGGGCCAGCGCAGCAGGCGGTAATCGGCGTGGAAGGTGGGCAGCAGGCCGCGGCCCACCCGCGGGTCCATCAGCCCACTGATGCGCCGAAACAGCTCGGAAGTGTGCGACCAGGCCACGTCGTTCATGTCGCCGAACACGATGGTGGGCTCGTCCTTGCGGTCGATTTCTTTGCCCACCAGCAGCAGCTCGGCGTCGCGCTTGGTGCTGGTTTTGGCCTCCTGCGGCGCGGGCGGCTTGGGGTGCAGCCCGTACACGCGCAGGCGGGTGCCGTCGGGCATCTGCACGCGGGTATGGATGCTGGGCACGTCGTCGTCGAGCAGGTACTTGATGCGGCAGCCGATGAGCGGCAGGCGCGAGAAGAACAGCAGGCCGTAGGTGTTGTCGAGGGGCTCGTGGCAGGTGTAGGGGTGCGTCTGCTGCAGCGGGCGCAGCTGATCCAGCCACCACGGATCCGTTTCGACGGCCATGATGATGTCCGGGTCGGCTTCGCGGATGACCTGCAGGGCCCGGGCCGCCTGTTGGTTGTACTGCAGCACGTTCATCATCAACAGGCTCACGTGGCCGCGGCTGCCTGCGGCGGCGCTGTCGCCCACCTGCTTGCGCACGATGGGCGTGTAGGGCAGAATGCGCGCCAGCTGGTAGACGATGGCCGCGCCCAGGGCCAGCACCAGCCCGCGCCCCAGCCAGGGGTAGGTCTGCCAGTGCCAGAAATCGAGCAGCAGCGCGCCGGGCAGCACCACGGCCATCACGCCCACAATCTGCAGGCGGGGGAAGTCGAAAACGCGAATCCACCAGGCCGTGGCCCGAATCAGGGGCAGCAGCGTGGCCAGCAGGCCCGCCACGCCCAGCACGACCACCAGGCCGGTGAGCAGCTGCGCGAGGGAAACGAAAAGCAGGGTTTGCACGGGTGGGAGAGCGGGAGAGAGAAAGGGAATGTGGTGTTGTACTACGTCCCGCCGAGTTGGTTGCGCCGCGCGGCTGGATTACGTTTTTTCGTCCCGCCGAATTGCATCCTGCTCAGAATCACCCGGCGGCTATATGTCGTCTAGGCCGCCCTTGCGCAGCTCGTCGACGGTGCGCATCACCTTGTCGCGCAGGGCGGCGCGGTATTTTTCCATGGCGTCGGCGAGGCGGGCGTTGCTCAGGGCCAGCATCTGCACGGCCAGCACGGCGGCGTTCGAGGCGTTGTCGAGGGCCACGGTGGCCACGGGCACGCCGGTGGGCATCTGCAGCATGGAGAGGATGGAATCGAGCCCGCCGATGCTGGTGGCCACGTTGATGGGCACCCCGATGACAGGCAGCGTGGTGAAAGCGGCCATCATGCCCGGCAGGTGGGCGGCCCCGCCCCCGCCGGCAATGATGACGCGCAGCCCGCGCTTGCGGGCCGACTCGGCGTAGTCGACCAGGCGGTGCGGGGTGCGGTGCGGCGACACCAGGGTGAGTTCGTAGGGCACCTGGAACTGGCGCAGCATTTCGGCCGCGGCGTTCATCACGCGCAGGTCGGACTGCCCGCCCACGACGATGCCGACGATGGGCGTGGGCGAATCGGGGGTAGTCTCGGCGGGAGGATTGGTCGTCATCGAAGTAAAAAGCAGAAACGGGAGGAGTGGCGGACGCGTAGCCCGGCCGGGGGCGCAGGCGCCGAGGCTAAACTTACTCAACTTCGGGCCCGTTCGTATGCGCCAGCCGCCTACCTTTAGCCGGATTTTTGCCCGCTGCATGGAAATACTGCTCGCCACCTTCACCACCCTGTTTTCCGTTGTGAATCCCTTCGGCGCCATGCCGGTGTTTCTGACGCTGACCGAGCACGAAACCGCCGGCGAGCGGGCCCGCACCGCCCTGCGCGCCTGCACCTACATGGTGGCGGTGCTGGCCGTGTCGTTCTTCGCCGGGCGCTACATCCTCGACTTTTTCGGCATCAGCATCAACCACCTGCGCATCGCGGGCGGCATCCTGCTCATGCGCTCCGCCTTCGACTTGCTCACGCCCGGCGGCAACCGCGCCAAGGTGTCGGAAGCCACGCTGGAGGAAAGCATGCACAAGGACGACATCAGCTTCACCCCGCTGGCCATGCCCATGCTCTCGGGCCCCGGCTCCATGGCCGTGTGCATCGGCCTCTTTACCGAGCACCTGAGCTACGCCGACATGGGCCTGATTGTGGCGGGCTTCGCGCTGGTAGCCGTGGCCAGCTACATCATCCTGTTTTCCTCGCTGCGGCTGACTCGCTTTCTGGGCCGGCCGGGCATGGCCGCGCTGGCGCGCATCATGGGCTTCATCACCCTGGCCATCGGCGTGAATTTCATCATGACGGCCATCAAGGCGCTGTTTCAGGGGTAATTTTTGACTCAGCCGGCTTCGTGCATAGCCGCATCGCTGGTGAGGAAGTATCCCCAGTAGCACAGCAACCCGATGTAGCAGAGGACAAAGCAGCAGTTTAGTAGTGCACGCGAACCGCGCGGCGGGAAGTTGTCTGCCAAGAGGCTCGGCAAGTGCAACAGGAGGCCGCCAAAAGACAAGGTCAGTCCGAAGCAGATAGCATCATCGTCGAAATAATACCGCCCTATTGCTCCATAGTGGTCCTTGTAAGGTGACATAAAGACCGTCAGCCATAGTAGGATTACAGTCGACACCAGGTATTTAAGCAACCGTAGAATCGTTATCATAGTGGTTATGCGGTTTATGCGGTGCGGTTTCCCGCGCTTACAATGCTGCAATATGATGCGCTTGGCCGTGATGCGCTTCGCAAGCTGACGCCGCTTTGGCCGTGGGTGTAACCTGTGCCCGCCTTCGCACCGTCTTACGCAGGCTGAAAGCCTGCTTCGTTTTCGGCACCGGTTACGCCGTCTTCGCCGGCTAAACCGGCGCCAGCTTCTGCGCTGAATAACGAATCAGCGGCATCAGCGAAACATCACCGCCATCCGCGGTCTATCTTTGCGGCCCGAAACCTCCTGCGCTGATGCTGAAGAACGACCTGATCCTGCGTGCCGCCCGCGGCGAACAAACCGAACGCACCCCCGTGTGGCTCATGCGCCAAGCCGGCCGCATCCTGCCCGAGTACCGCGCCCTGCGCGCCAAACTGAGTGGGTTCAAGGAGCTGGTGGAAACGCCCGATCTGGCCGCTGAAGTCACCATTCAGCCCATCGACGCGCTGGACGTGGACGCGGCCATCATCTTCAGCGACATCCTGGTGGTGCCTGAGGCCATGGGCCTGACCTACGAAATGGTGGAAGCCCGCGGCCCGCTGTTCCCCGAAACGGTGAAGTCGGCCGCCGACGTGGCACGGCTGCGCGTGGCCGACCCCGAGGAGCACCTGGGTTACGTGCTGGAAGCCCTGCGCGTGACCAAAAAGGCCCTGAACGGCCGCGTGCCACTGATCGGCTTTGCCGGCGCGCCCTGGACCATCCTGGCCTATATGGTGGAAGGCCACGGCTCGAAAACCTTCTCGAAGGCCCGCCGGATGCTGTTTCAGGAGCCGGAGCTGGCCCACGCCCTGCTGCGCAAAATCACCGATACCACCATTGCCTACCTACGCGCCCAGGTGGAAGCCGGCGCCAGCATGCTGCAGATTTTCGACTCCTGGGCCGGCATCTTGAATCCGCAGCACTACCACACGTTCTCGGCCTCCTACATCGGCGAAATCTGCGCCGCCATGCCCGCCGACATTCCCGTGACAGTGTTTGCCAAGGGCGCCTACTTCGCGCACGAGGACTTCGCCCAGCTGCCCTGCCGCACCATCGGTCTGGACTGGAGCGAGGACCCGCGCAAGGTGCGCCCCCTCGTCGGCGACAAGACGCTGCAGGGCAACCTGGACCCTTGCGCCCTCTACGGCTCGCCCGAGCAGGTGCGTGCCGCCACCATCGAAATGCTGGAGCGCTTCGGCCCGCAGCGCCACATTGCCAACCTCGGCCACGGCGTGTATCCCGACACCGACCCGGACCGCGTGCGCGTGTTCATCGACACGGTGAAGGAGCACAGCCTGCGCATGCGCCAGGATGTGGGATAAGCTCTGCCACGGTAGGAAAAGAACGTCGAAAAGCCCGTCATCCTGAGCAACGCGAAGGACCTTTCTCGAACCTCGCACAAACGACGAAGCGCAGCTACTGACGCCCCGTTACTGGGCTCGGTGGCTGCGCTTCGGCATTACTGCTGGCTGATAAAAAGCGCCCGCACTTCGTAGGTAGCAGCGGTGCGGGGTGCGAGGAAGGTCCTTCGCGTTGCTCAGGATGACGTTCTATTTCCCTTTTTCCGGCTCTACAGCACTCCAGCAGCTTCGGCTTCCTGCAGCAGCAGCGTTTTCTCGATGGGCACCACGCCCACCTGCTCGCACACCAGGCCGCCGCCGAGGTTGGCCAGGGCCGCCATGCTGGCCGGAGCCACGTTCAGCGCCACGCAGAGGGCGGCAATGCTGATAACCGTGTCGCCGGCGCCGGATACGTCGGAAATGGCGCGCACGTGGGCGGGCAGGTATACCGGGCCGGTGCTCGCCGCGTCGCAGAACACGCCGCGCTCCGATAGGGTCACCAGCACCATGTCGGGGGCGAGGTGGCCGCGCAGCACCTGCACGGCGCGCTCCAGGCCGGCGTTGTCGGCATCGGCAAATTCGATTTTCAGGCCTTCGCGCAGCTCCTTCAGGTTGGGCTTGAATAGGGTGCAGCCGCGGTAGGCCAGGAAGTTGCGCTTCTTCGGGTCGACCACCGTAGGCACGCCCTTGGCCCGGGCCAGCTCGATGAACTGGGCAATCCGCTCAGCGTTGAGCACGCCCTTGTCGTAGTCCTCGAAGATGACCACGTCGGCGCGGTCGAGCAGCTGCTCGTAGGCTTCGGTCAGGGCCGTGTCCTCGGTGGTCGAGAGGTCGGTTTCCACCTCCGCGTCGATGCGCAGCAGCTGCTGGCCGTGGGCCAGAATGCGCTGCTTGACGGTGGTGGGGCGCTCGGGGCTGCGCACCAAGCCGTCGGCGGGCAGGTGCCGCTCGTGCAGCAGCTGCAGCAGCTGGTCGCCGCCCGCATCGGCCCCGATGACGGCGCAGAGCAGCGGCGTGGCCCCCAGGGCCTGCACGTTCAGCGCCACGTTGGCGGCTCCGCCCAGGCGCTGCTCGGTGCGCGTCACGCTCACCACCGGCACCGGCGCCTCGGGCGAAAGGCGGGTGGCCTTGCCCCACACGTAGGCGTCCACCATCACGTCGCCCACGATGAGCACGGTCAGGTCGTTGAAAGCGGCAAAGAGGTCGGGCAGCGTGGCGGGCGAGGCAGCGGGCATCGGGGCAATGGCAAATGAGGCCGCAAAGATAGCCCGTGGAGGGCAACGGATATTTCAACGACCGAAACACGGGTGCTAACCGTCAGCCCTCCTGTTTCGTGATTATGCGCTGGCGCCGCGCAACGAGGCAATGGCTCTCACGGCAACCCCGCCCCCAGCATATCAGCCAAAAGAACCGTACCTTCCCGGGGCACGAATTTCCGTGCCACCGAGTTGAGGGTGTAGTGAGGCACGCCACGACTTATCCTGACGCCTCCTTATCCTCTTTTTTCATGGACGAAGACCTCAAAACCAGCCTTGCCAACAACGCCAAGGCCTGGCTGGCCCTGTCACTTTCAATTTCCGACGCGGAAAAAGTGGCTTTCGACAAAATTCACGACGATTTTCTCTCCACCTACGGCCCGCAGTTCATGGTGAAAGTCTACCGCAACATGGTGGACAAGGTACTGCGTCACAGCTCCAACGAAGAGCGGGAAAAGGTAATGGGCGCCTTCAAGGATGCCATGGACCAGGCCATCGACGGGCACCACGGCACGCACTAACTGCCACCGCTCGTAAAAAAACGCCGTGGGCCGGCTCCCGTTTGGGAGCCGGCCCACGGCGTTTCAGCTCGTCCCTCCATGCGGCTTGAGCGCTCAGCTGGCCGCCAGCAGCTGCAGGTGGCCCAGGTGGTGCCGGCCGTGCCAGGCGTACTGCACCAAGGCCTGGTCGAGCGTGTAGACGCGCTCCAGCGTCGGGTGGTAGAAGGTGCGCTGCCAGTCGGCCGCGGTGAGGTGGTGCAGCAGCACCACCCAGCGGGCGTGCAGGTGCTCCAGCAGGCCCAATGACACGGTGACGGGCGTGGCGGCCACGTCGGGCAGCGCTACCCAGGCCGTGGGGTTCCAGGCCGGGATGGTCGGATGGTCTTCCGTCAGGGCCAGGTGAAAGCGCAGGTAGTTGTTCAGGTGCGCGTCGGCCAAGTGGTGGATGACCTGGCGGCCGTTCCAGCCGCCGGGGCGGTAAGGCTGCTCCAGGCGCACGCCCCCAGCGGCCTTGCCGGCTTCGCGCAGCTGGGCGGGCAGGTCGGCAATCTGCTGGATGTACATGGTGCGCTCGGCGGGCGTCAGTGGCTGCTCGGGCAGCTGCACGCGGCCGATGGGGTAACGCAGGTGCTCGTCGGCGGGCAGCGGGGCAACGGGAATCTGGCTCATGGACGTAGTGGGAAAATGCGCGGCAGTTTAAGCAAAAAGCCGCGCCCGAGGTTCGGACGCGGCTTTTATGGCCAATCAGCAGCCTTGCTCAGGGTCTGTGGACAGTGAAAGGTATGCTGCGGCTTTTCAGGTCGTCATGCTTCTTCTGGTGTCCGCTTATCAAAGCATCTGTACCAAACCAACGAAGCGGTAGAGATGCTTCGACAAGCTCAGCATAGCGTTCTTTTTTCCTGGCTGTCCACGCAGCTTAGCGCAGCCGGGCCAGGCTTTCCTTGACCCGCCGGAAGGCTTCGGCCAGCTTTTCGTCGGCGGTGGCGGTGCTGAAGCGCAGGCACTGCGGCGCCCCGAACGCGGCCCCGTCGACGGCGGCTACGTGCGCGTCGTTGAGCAGGTACATGGCCAGGTCGTTGGCCGTGGCGATGGTGGCGCCGTCGGCAGTGGTCTTGCCGAAGTAGGCCGACACGTCGGGGAAGATGTAGAAGGCGCCGTCGGGCGTGGGCGTTTTGAAGCCGGGAATTTCTTTCACCAGGCCGAGCACCAGGTCGCGGCGGCGGCGGTAGGCGGCCACCATCTCATCGGCCGAGCTACGCCCGCCCTGCAGGGCGGCCAGGCCGGCGCGCTGGGTGATGGAGCAGGTGGCCGAGGTAATCTGGCTCTGCAGCTTCTCGCAGGCCGCCGCAATTTCGGGGCGCGCCGCCAGGTAGCCGATGCGCCAGCCCGTCATGGCGTAGCCCTTGGAAAAGCCATTGACCGTCACTACCTGGTCTTTCACCGCGGCGAACTGCGCCAGGCTGGCGTGCTCCCCCACGAAGTTGATGTACTCGTAAATCTCGTCGGCCACCACCAGCACCTGCGGGTGCCGGGCCAGCACCTCGGCAATGGCCCCCAGCTCCGCACGCGACCATACCGCGCCGGTGGGGTTGCAGGGCGAGGAGTACATCACCAGCTTGGTACGGGGCGTGATGGCAGCTTCCAGCTGGGCGGCCGTGGCTTTGTAGTCGTTGTCGAGGGTGCCTTCCAGGCGGATGGTCACGCCCTCGGCCAGCTTCACCATTTCCTCGTAGCTCACCCAGAACGGCGAAAAGATGATAACCTCGTCGCCGGGGTTCACCAGGGCCAGCACCGCGTTGGCCAGGGCCTGCTTGGCGCCAGTGCCCACTACGATGTTTTCGGGCTTGTAGTCGAGGTTATTGTCGCGCTTGAGCTTGTCGCAGATGGCCTGACGCAGCTCCGGAATGCCGGGCACCGGGGTGTAAAAGGTGAAGCCCTCGTCGATGGCCTGCTTGGCCGCGTCCTTGATGTACTGCGGCGTCTGAAAGTCCGGCTCGCCGAAGCTCAGGCTAATGACGTCGACGCCCTGGGCGGCCAGGGCCCGCGCCTTTTTGGCCATTTCGATGGTTTGCGGGGCTTCAAGGGCGTTGATGCGGTCGGAAATTAGCGCAAGGGCGGGGGCAGCGTCGGTCGACATGGCAGGGCGGGCTGGGAAACTCGGAGTACGGGAATAAACGGCAAAGGTAAGCAACCGCGGCAGCCACTGCCGCAGGCAACGCTAGCAAGCGCAGCAACCCGCCTTTTCCCGGTTTTTGCGGCCATCAGCCAGCACGGGCGAGGGAGCAGCAAAAAGCCCGGCACCAAGGTGCCGGGCTTTCGGAGTTTATGGGAGCGGCAAGGGTTGAGCGGCCATCAGGCCAGCGCAGTCGAATTGCCAGCGGCGGGCACCGGCGCATACACGGCCTTGGCCTTGGTAATCCTGGGCGCCAGCGCGGCCACGATGGCGTCGGTGTTCTGCCAGAAAATGCTGGCGTAGTGCGAGGCCGTGTGCTGGTACGAAGCCTGGGCAAACCAGTCGTCGAAAGTGTTATCCGTCCAGGCTGCGGCCAGCGGGTAAGGCGCATAGGTTACCGCGGTGGACACGTAGGGGTCGATGAGGTCGATGTCGGCGTCATATTTCAGCGTGTCGGCCACGCCCTGCAGCAGGTCGGCCAGCGTCACGTCGAGGTGCGAAATGGCCGTGGCCAGCGGGCTGGGCTGGAACATATTCTCCAGCGACTCCACCGCGGCCACCACCGGGAAGCGCGGGATGATGTCGTTGTTCATCTCGTAGTGGTAGGCCTTGCCGGCCGGGTACTTACTTTGCAGATCGGTCACGAAGTCCTGGTTGCCGGCTGCCGGCGCGGCAAAGCTGAACACGGACGCATCGGCCGTGGGGCACTGCTGGGCAAAGTAGGAGGCGTAGACGTTGGCTACGTTGCCGCCCAGGCTGTGCCCGGTGATGTAAACCGGATAATTGTTGGCCACGGCATTGTCCTGCAGGTATTGCAGGGCCGACTGCCCGGTGTTGCCGAAGTAGTTGGTGGCCGAGCTGATGTTGTTGAACGCGTCCATGGTGCCGCTGGCAACGTAGGCCTCGCCGCTGCTGACGTAGGGCCACTGGCTCTGCGTGTACACCCGGAAGTCCTCCAGCAGCCAGTTGGCAATGATGCCCCAGTCGATAACCGTGTGCCCGTCGACCACGAAGGGCAGGGAGCCGCGCACGGCCAGGAAGAACTCGTTGTCGGGCGACTGGACGATGTAGGCGTAGTTGTCGTCGTAGGTGTTGGTCGACGACCACACCACCTTGCAGGTCGGGAAGATGCTCTGCACCGCCGCCTCGATGTTGAGCTGCCCGCCCGCGTTGGGCTCGTTTGGGTTGTCGACGTAGGCTATCATGCAGAAGATAGCCGCCGGCGGCAGCATGGGGTTGGGCGGGGTGATTTGCGGGGCCGCGCTGCTGAGGGCTGAGGCCGGAAAAGCGGGAGAAGTTGCCACGGAGCGAAGAGGTTAAAGCGTTGAGGATAGGCCAAATGTCCGCCTCCGCGCGCGTCCGCAACAGGGTAATTCTACGTGCTTTTAAGCATTAACCAGGTCGTATTAGTGCTTAGGAAGCCATTCTCTATCGGGCCGGATGCGGCGGCGCTTGAGCTTGGAGAAAACCTCCACGCCCGAAGCACCGGCGAATTCATTTACAGACTCTATATCCACTCGGTAAGTGTCCAGAAATGCTTCAAACTGCCAGCGCACCAGCCGCCCGGCGGAATTCAAATAAGGTTTGGCATAGGCCTCAAAATCAGCGGCAAGTTTCTTTTTGGCTTCCGCCTCCGAATCCGCCGTAATTATCAGCATCCGGTCTTCGTAGAGCTGCAGCCCCTTGGTTTCGTCTTCTATCTGCACCGCAAACCGGGCCTCGATGCACCAGAAGGAGGGCCTTGATTCTTCTACCGCTTTTAATTGTGGCGCCATTCCCTCGATTTTGCTGACCATAATGGAGCCAATGAATTCGTGCTGTAGCAGCGCCGGCAACTGCTGCAAGGGCAGTTGCACTCTGACGCCGGTCGGACGCCGCTGCGTGCCGGTCATTTCCATTTCGCCTGCGGACAGCAAAGCCAGCAGCCGTTGGTAGTCGTGGCGGTAGTGCGCGTCAATCCGCTTTAGCCTTTCCCGGGGCTTGTACTGCACCAAGGCCCGGTAATCAGGATATGTTAAGCCAATCTGCACAGTAGCTACGTTATGCAGCCGGGATAAGTCGGCGGCGCCTAGCCCCCACTCGTCTATATCTATAAGTTGTCCCATAAGGCACAATCGGTAAAACGGTCAGCCAAGTATCCAGCTTGATGCTGCTACCCTACTCCCGCCCCAGCCCGCGCAGGTTTTGCAGCACCAGGCGCAGGTCGTCGGCGGGGGTGTAGTCGCGGGCGTAGAGCAGCTCCAGGCGGCGGCGGGTGGCCTCGGTGAGCGGCAGCGCGCCGGGCGTCTCGGCGTGGTCGGCGGGCGAGAGGACGGCGCGGGCCTGCCCCTTGCGCGGGGCGGAATAGCGCAGGCCCACCCAGGTGCGGCGCCCGGCCAGCACGCGCAGCACGTTGCGCAGGTAGCCGCCGGCCTGGCGCTGCAGGCCCAGCAGCAGCGGCGCGCCCGCCAGCAGGCCCAGGCTGAGCAGCACGTCGACCAGGCGCTTGGCCCGGCGCTGCTGAGGCTTGTAGAGGTTCAGCTCGATGTCCAGCGCATAATAGTCGCCGGGCGAATCCTTGGAGGAGGAGCCGATGATGTACTGGCTGTCTTCGGGCAGGATTTTGAAAGCCACGTTCGGGTGCGTTTGCTGCAACTGCACCATGCGGCCCATGATCTGGCCCGCCGAGAGGTCCTTGCCGCAGAAAATCAGCTCGTCCAGGGCGTAGATGCGCAGCACCTCATCGAGCTGGCGCAGGGAGCCGAGCAGGTCCTCGGGCGCGTCGGCGGCGGCCGCGTCGTCGGTGGGGCTCACGAAGCCGATGATGCGGGCCTGCACGCTGGCGGCTTCGAGCAGGTGGCGCACCCGGCGGCTTTCGGCCTCCGAACCCACGATGGCAATGTTTTTCTGCCGCCGCTCCGAAATGCGCAGGTCGCGGTACTGGATGAATTGCTGCACCAGCCGCCGGCCCACCATGGCCGCCACCGCCCAGGTGCCGCCGAGCACGATGAGCGCCTTGGAAAAGCGCCAGGCGTCGAGGAAGTTGGAGACGGCCGAAATGATGACGGTGCCGAAAAACACCCCGCGCACGATGCGCGCCGACTTGGTGGGCTCGTCGTAGGCGCCGCTGAGGTAGCTGCTGCCCAGCCACAGCCCGATGTAGGCCGGCACGGCCACCAGCATGTACTGCGGCGGGTAGGGCGTGGGCACGTACTTGTGGTTGTCTTCCCAGTACTCTTTCAGGAAGTACATCCCAATGAAGATGATCAGCGCGTCGAGCAGGATGGGCCAGGCCGAATCCCAGAACCGGCGCGCAATGGCCACCCCGGCGCGCAGCCAGATGGCCATATTGATCAGCAGCGAAAACATGCCCGCCCGCTGCGGCGCGAAGTGCTTGCGGGCGAAAATGACCATGGCGCGGTAGAACACGAACACGTAGTTCACCGACGTGCGCTTGGTGCTTTCGCCCTTGTAGTGAATGATGCGGGTGCCGGGGTAGTAGTAGTTTTTCCAGCCGCCCCGCGTGAGCCGGTATGAGAGGTCGATGTCCTCGCCGTACATGAAGTAGTCCTCGTCGAGCAGCCCGACCTGGTCCAGCGCCGCTTTCCGCATCAGCATGAAGGCCCCGCTGAGCACTTCGATCTGGTGGGTCTGGTCTTTGTCGAGGAAGCCGAGGTGGTAGCGGCCGAAGCGCCGGGACTTCGGAAACACGGCCGCCAGCCCGAACACCTTGTAGAAGGCCACCCAGGGCGTGGGCAGGCCGCGTTTGCTTTCGGGCAGAAACTTGCCCTGCCCGTCGAGCATTTTCACGCCCAGGCCGCCGCAATCGGGGTGCGCGTCCATGAACTCGCAGCAGCGCAGGAAGGTATCTTCCTCCACCACCGTATCGGGGTTCAGCAGCAGCTGGTACTGGCCTGTGGCCACGCGCAGGGCCTGGTTGTTGGCCTTGCTGAAGCCCGGGTTAGCCTTGTTTTCGATCAGGATGACCTCGGGAAAGCGCTGCCGCACCATGCTCACCGAGCGGTCCACCGAGTTGTTGTCGACCACGAACACCTCCACCGGCTGCCCAAGCTTGTCCACCGCGCGCCGCACCGACAGCAGCGTCTGCTCCAGGAAGTAGCAGACGTTGTAGTTGACGATGACGACGGAAAGCTTGACGGGGGCGGGCACGGGCGGGTGAGGCGGGAGCAAGGCCGCGAAAGTTACGCAGAGTTGCGGCTTGTCGGGTTCAGGCAGCCGGGAAGCCACAACGCCGGTTCCCCCCGCCGTCATTGCGAGCGAAGCGAAGCAATCCTTCCTCTCACGGCACGACGGTAGCACGACCACCGCCCTAAACTGGCATCTGCAGCTTCAGGCGGTGCTGGTTTCGGGTTGAGGCGTTTTCGGTTTGTAGGTCTTGTATCGTTTGTGCTACTAGAGGAAGGATTGCTTCGCTTCGCTCGCAATGACGGCCAGCGAACTGACTTCTGGCTTCCTACAACCTTACCTCAAGCAGCGCCGCGCACTGCCGGGCTATTTCCAGTTCCTCATTCGTGGGCACCACCAGCACTTTCACTGCGGCCCCGGCCGGGCTGATTTCGCGCAGCTCCCGGCTGCGGACGGCGTTGCGCGCTTCGTCGACCTGCACGCCCAGGAATTCCAGCCCGGCACAGGCCAGGCGGCGCACGGCGGCATCGTTCTCCCCTACCCCGGCCGTGAACACCACCGCGTCGAGCCCGCCGAGCACGGCGGCGTAGGCGCCGAGGTACTTCTTGATGCGGTAGGCATACAGGGCCAGGGCCAGGGTGGCTTCCGGGTCGCCGGCGGCTACGGCGGCGCCCACGTCGCGCATGTCGCTGTGGCCGGTGAGGCCCAGCATGCCGCTCTGCTTATTGAGCAGGGCGCTGACCTCGTCCACCGAGTAGCCGAGCTGGCCGGTGAGGTAGAAGATGACCGAGGGGTCCAGGTCGCCGGAGCGGGTGCCCATCACCAGGCCGCTGAGCGGGCCGAAGCCCATGCTGGTATCGAGGCAGCGGCCGGCGTGCACGGCGGCCATGCTGCAGCCGTTGCCCAGGTGCACGGTAACAAGGCGCGCATCCGGCTTTTGAAGATACGCGGCGGCCTGCCCGGCCACGTACTGGTGGCTGGTGCCGTGAAAGCCGTAGACGCGGATGCCCTGCTCATGGTAGAGCGCGGCGGGCAGGGCGTAGCGGAAGGCGTACTCGGGCAGGGTCTGGTGAAAAGCGGTGTCGAACACGGCCACCTGCCGGGCCGCGGGAAACAGCTCTTCGCAGACTTCGATGCCGAGGTAGTTGGCCGGGTTGTGCAGCGGCGCCAGGGCAAACAGCGCCTTGATTTCGGCCTTCACCGCCGCTTCAATCAGCGTTGTGGCCGCGAATTTCTCGCCGCCGTGCACCACCCGGTGCCCGATGACGCGGATGTCGCCCGGGTCCTGGATGACGCCGGTGCCGGCCGCCGTCAGCAGCCCGACGACCTCGCGCAGGCCGGCGGCGTGGTCGGGCAGGGCCAGGGTGCGCTGCTGGCGCTGCGGCTCCCCTTCGGCCCCGAATACGGTGTGCGTGATGACGGAATCGGGCAGGCCGAGGCGCTCCACGAGGCCAGCGCAGACGGGCTGCTCGGCGGGCCAGCGGAAGAGCTGATACTTGATGGACGAGCTGCCGGAATTGACGACGAAGATGTTCATGTAAAGGAAGTTGCCAGCCTGGGTTCCGCGCCGCAACCCGCCGGATCGGGGTTGACTTTGTGCGCGAAGTTGCGGTAGTTACGGAGCAAAGTAAACCGGCGGGGCGCTTAGTCCTGTCGGGCCCATTTTCACCCCCGTTATTGCTATGACCCGCCGCCCCCTCGAAGCGCGCCTTACCAAGGCCCTCGGCCGCCGCTCCGCCGGCCCGCTCGACCTGCCCGATTACGCCAGTCGCCGCTGCCGCCGCACCAAGGAATACCGCCTCGCCCGCCTGCTATCCGGCTGGCCGGCACTGATCGAGGAGGAACCAATGACCGGGCTGAACCCGGAGCCGATGGAGCTGCCGGCGTTGCGCGAAGCAGCCTGAACGGCCTTCCATTCGCCGTATTCGCATCTTTTCTTCCGGCGCTGGCTTGAGTTGACCGCACCGGCCCCGCTACCTTGCGCCGGCTGACGCCAGCGCAGCAGGGCCCCGCATGCCCTTGCCGTAACCCGCAAAACGCAGGCCGCCCGGCCGCTCTTTCCGACCCGAGTAAAGTCAACGTACACCTCATGGCCCAGGAAAATCACCAGGATCTTTCAGCAGGCCAGCGCGAAGAGCTGCTCCGCGTGCTGCAAGCCCGTTTCGCCAAACACATGGACCGCCACCAGGGCCTGCAGTGGGCGCCCATCCAGGCCCGACTGGAAACCAATCCGGCCAAGCTCTGGGCCCTCGACGAAATGGAAGTAAGCGGCGGCGAGCCGGACGTAATCGGCCAGGATGCCGCGACGGGCGAGTACCTATTTGTGGACTGCGCGGCCGAAAGCCCCAAAGGCCGCCGCAGCGTGTGCTACGACCTGGAAGGACTGGAATCCCGCAAGGAGCACAAGCCCGCCAACGCCGCCGTCGACATGGCCGCCGCCATGGGCATCGAGCTGCTGACCGAGCAGCAATACCGGGAGCTGCAGCAGTTCGGGCCGTTCGACGCCAAAACCTCCAGCTGGATTCAGACGCCGGCCGCCATCCGCCGGCTCGGCGGCGCGCTCTTCGCCGATTACCGCTACGGCACCGTCTTCGTGTACCACAACAGCGCCCCCTCCTACTACGCCGCCCGGGGCTTCCGCGGCCTGCTACGCGTCTGAGTGGCCGGGGCGCGGTGTTACGCGGCCGGCACCTCGCTTTTGCCCTGCCATACCCTCTTCGCCAAGCCCACGATTTTCTCGACTACAAAGCCCACCATGAGCCCGAAAACGGCGCAGGCTAAGGCCTTGGTCAACCAGGCTACCACCGGCACATCGGCCAGGGCGAGTTCCAATTCGTGCAGCCAATGGGCGGTAAGGGGGATGCCGTGGGCAATGATTTCGGCCCCGACCCAGAGCATGGCGGCCGTGCCGACGTAGCCCAGAATCCGCAGAAAATGCGGCATGAATCTCACGATGCCGCGGCCAAGCTTTTGGGTAGCCGGGTTCTTGTGTTCCTGGGCCAGGTGCATGCCGATGTCGTCCATCTTCACAATCAGCCCCACGAAGCCGTACACGCCCACGGTAATGACCACCGCCACCGCCAGCATCACCATGATTTGGTTTAGGATCGGCTGGCCAGTCACCTGGCTGTAGGCAATGGCCATGATTTCGGCCGACAGGATGATGTCCGTGCGCACGGCCCCGGCCACCCGCTGCTGCTCCAGCTCCTCCGGCGTAATGGTTGCCAGCTCCTCGCTTTCGGCCGGCGCCTCGGGATGCCTGCTGAACATGGAATGCACCTTTTCATAGCCCTCGAAGCACAAGTACGCCCCGCCCAGCATCAGAATGGGCGTAATGGCCCAGGGGGCGAAGTAGCCGAGCAGCAGCGCCGCCGGACTCAGGATCAGCAGCTTGTTGATCAGGGACTTTTTGGCAATCCGGAAGATGATGGCCAGCTCCCGGCTGGGGTCCAGGCCCACCACGTACTTGGGCGTCACGGCCGTGTCGTCGATGACGATGCCGGACACCTTGCCGGTGGTTTTGGCCACCTGGGCGGGCACGTCGTCGAGGCTGGCGGCACTGGCTTTCACCAGCGCCGAAATGTCATCCAGCAAAGCAAAAAATCCGGAAGCCATAGGCACTATCAGGTTTCAGAGGGGAAGCGCGAATGCGCAACGGCCGGGCTACCGACCAGCCATGCCATACGGCGTACAGCGCCACACGACGGCTTTCGGCGCAAAAAACGCCCGGCCGCAACGCCTGCCCGCCCGGCTTTAGCCAGCCGTCAGGCCGCGAAACCGCCACGAGCAGCGGCATCGTACCCACGCCCGCATCCTCCTCAACGAGCCTATTCGCTACGCCTGCTGACTTTGAATGGCGGTAATGACGACGGTGTTGAACACGTCGTCCACGGTGCAGCCGCGGCTCAGGTCGTTGACGGGCTTGTTCAGGCCCTGCAGCACCGGGCCGATGGCCAGGGCCCCGGTTTCGCGCTGCACGGCCTTGTAGGTGTTGTTGCCGGTGTTCAGGTCGGGGAAGATGAGTACGCTGGCCTGCCCGGCCACGGCCGAATCGGGTAGCTTCTGCCGGCCCACGATGGGGTCGACGGCGGCGTCGTACTGAATGGGGCCTTCCACCGGCAAGTCGGGGCGGAGCTGGCGCACTAGCTCGGTGGCGCGGCGCACCTTGTCGACTTCGGCGCCCTCGCCGGAGGTGCCGGAGGAATACGAGAGCATGGCCACCCGCGGCGCCACGCCGAAGCGCTGGGCACTTTCGGCCGAGGAAATGGCAATTTCGGCCAGCTGCTCGGCCGTGGGATTGGGATTCACGGCGCAGTCGCCGAACACGGCCACGCGGTCGGGCAGGCACATGAAGAACACCGACGACACCAGCGAGATGCCCGGCTTGGTTTTGATGAACTGCAGGGCCGGCCGGATGGTGTGCTGGGTGGTGTGCACCGCCCCCGACACCATGCCGTCGGCGTGACCCTTGTACACCATCATCGAGCCGAAGTACGACACGTCGCGCAGCAGGTCGCGGGCCATGTCCTCGTTGACGCCCTTGCTCTTGCGCAGCTCGTAAAAGGTCTGCACGTAGTCGGCGTAGTACTCCGAGTGCACCGGGTCGATGACGCGCAGGTGGCCCAGCGGCAGGTTCAGGCCGAGCCGCTTGGCCGAGGCGGCCACTTCCGCCGGGTTGCCGAGAATGGTCAAATCCACCACGTCCTGCTGCAGGAGCTGGGCGGCGGCGCGCAGAATCCGGTCGTCGTTGCCCTCGGGCAGCACGATGTGGCGGCGCTGCTGCTTGGCCCACTGCAGCAGCCGGTACTGGAACATGTGCGGCGTGATGCCCTCCGACTGGTAGGTGGCCAGCTGCCGGTCGAGGGCCGGCACGTCGACGTAGCGCTCAAACGTGCGGATGGCCAGCTGCACCTTCTTGGGGTTGTCGGCCGAGAGGCGCGACTTGACGGCCGCCAGCCGGGCACTGGTTTCGAAAGTCCCCGTCGGGACGGCCAGAATGGGCATCACGCCCTGCAGGCCGCGCAGCAGGCGCAGAATGGGCTCCTCGGGCTGCCAGCCGGCCGTCAGCACCACGCCGGCCACCTTGGGGTAGCTGGCCGACATATTGGCCTGCACCGCGCAGATGACGATGTCGCCCCGGTCGCCGGGCGTGACGATGGCCACGTTGGGCTTGAGGTAGTTCAGGAAGTTGGGCACCTGCATGGCCCCGGTCACGAAGTTGTCGACCTGGTTGCCGAGCAGCTCCTCGCCGAAGAGCAGCGTGCCGCCCAGCGCCTCGTGCAGCTCCCGCATGGTGGGGTTCAGCAGGGCCTTGTCCTCGGGAATCACCGACAGCCCGACCTCGGCCGGCAGCTGAGCGCGCAACAGCTGCTGCACGTCGGCCACCTGGGCGGGCGGCACCTTGTTGGCCACCACCGTGAGCACCGGCACCTCGCGCGCCTCGAAGCCCCGCAGGGCCGTAAGCGTGCTGCTGATGATCTGGGCCGTGGTTTTGGCCTCGCCCGACACCACCAGCAGCACCGGCTCGCCCAGGTTTTTGGCAATGGTCACGTTCAGCTCAAACTCGAAGGCGGTGCCGTGACCCACGAAGTCGGTGCCCTCCACCACGATGAAGTCGTGCTGCTCCTCTAGCTGCTTGTAGCGGCGGATGATGGTGTCGAGCATCTCGCCCTGCCCCTCGGTTTCGATCAGGCGCAGCACCTCCGGGCCGGTGTAGGCGAAGGTGTCCTCGTAGGCCGTGGGCAGCTGAAAGTAGCGCAATACGGTGTCGATGTGCGGGTCGCGCCGGCCTTCCCCGCCCGCGCTGATGACGGGCTTGAAGTAGCCCACGCGCTGGGCTTTGCTGAGCAGCATGTTCACCAGGCCCAGCGTGACGAGGGACTTGCCGCTGTAGGGCTCGGCGGAGGCAATGAAGACGGTTTTGGTCATGCCGGAAGTGCGTTCGAAGGTCAGCAGAACAACCGCCAAGGGCGGGTTTCGGCCTTAACTACGGAAGATTTCGTTTGCTTGCCGTCCTTGGTTGGACGCCGTAGCCCGCTTCCGCCCCGCAAAAGTTCGCCACTATTCCTTGCCGCTCCATGACAAACGTCACCCTGATTGCCGAAGTCGTTTTCTACGCCACCAAGGCAGCTTGGCCGAAGTTTCCCATGAGCGGACCGCGGCGCATGTCGCTGTGGGGACGCGGGGCGCCGGGCTCGTCCCCCGCAGAGTTTCAGCTAACCGAGCCCCTGTACGCCGCTACCCCGACGGTGGTGCCCATTGCCACCATCATCCCCGAGGCACTTGAATCGTACCTACAAGTCGGCAGCCCGATTCTGTTCGGCACCTACCCGCATGCCGTTGGCGAAGGCCGCATCATCCGCATCGAGCCCTACGAGCACAAAACCGTGTGGGTGGCGCCCAAAAAGCCAAACGGCCCCATCTGAGCAGAAGGGGCCGTTTGGCTGAGAAAGAGTAACGGAGGATTACCGCGCTTGCCGCTGGCGCTCCACGATGGAGCGCCCCAGGGTAATTTCGTCGGCGTACTCCAGCTCGCCGCCGACGGGGATGCCGCGGGCAATGCTGCTGATGTGGACTTCGGGCGTCTCGCGCAGGCGGCGGGTGAGGTAGAAGGCGGTGGTGTCGCCCTCCATGGTGGGGCTGATGGCTAGGATAACCTCTTTTACTTCCGAGCCTTCGGTCTGCACGCGCGTCAGCAGGGAATCGATGTGCAAATCGGCCGGGCCGATGCCCTCGATGGGCGAGATGACGCCGCCGAGCACGTGGTACACGCCCTGGTACTGCCCGGTGTTTTCGATGGCAATAACGTCGCGAATGTCCGACACGACGCAGACGGTGCTATGGTCGCGCAGCTTGTTGGCGCAGATCGAGCACTCTTCGGTGTCGGAGATGTTGTGGCAGCTCTGGCAGTAGCGAATGTCGAAGCGCATCTTGGCCAGGGCTTCGGCCAGGGAGCTGGTGGTATCGGTGTCGGCCTTGAGCAGGTGCAGGGCCAGGCGCAGGGCCGTTTTGCGGCCGATGCCCGGCAGCTTGGCCAGCTCGCCCACGGCGTTTTCGATGAGTTTGGAGGGAAATTCCATTCAATGATAATGTGCGAATGAGCTTAAATGCGAACAATGTAAAAAATGCAATAGTGCCATCCAGACCGACATTCACGCGCAAAAAAGCGCGGTTCGTCAAGCATTATTCACATTGTGCACATTTCACACATTCATTCACATTCTCTACACCACGTCGGCCGAAATACCGCGGTCGTGGATGGCGGTGCACATGGGCTCCAGCTCCTCGTAAGTGCCCATCTTGACGGCACACTGGCCCTTGTAGTGGATCAGCAGGGTGCACTGCTCGGCCTGCATGGGCTCGTGCTGGCACACGTCGATGAGCGTCTGGATGACGTGGTCGAAGGTGTTGATATCGTCGTTGTAGACGACAAGGTCGCGCAGGTCGGTGGTTTCCTCCAGCAGCAGAACGTCCTCGTCGTGTGCAATCTGCGGGTTGGTGTTCATGGTGGTAAAGGTAAGAATTCGGGCGCTAGGTTCGTCTCTCGCAAAAAGCACCCCTTAACAGCGGCGGCGGCCGGATAGTTGCCCGCGGGCCCGGGAATTTGTAGCGGGGCGGGTCTGTTGATTCCGCCGTAAATTCCCGGCCCGAACCATCTGCCTTCCTCTCCCCTTCTCTCGTTGCTTTCCTCTATGTCCCTGACGTTCCGGCGCCTCGCGCTGCCCGCCCTGCTGCTGACCCTGACTGCGGCCCCCACCGCCCTGCGCGCCCAGCAGCAGCTGCTCACCGTGGAAGACGCCTTCCGCAACCCGGCTCTTTCGCCGGCCAACCTCAAGCAGCTGGCCTGGATTCCGGGCTCGAAAGACGAATTCAGCTTCGTGCGCTCCGAGAACGGGCAGGACGAGCTGGTGCGCGGCCGCGCCGCCGGCGGGCCCCTGCAGCCGGTGGTGAGCATGGCCAACCTCTACCAAGCCCTGCAGGCCGCCGGCGCCCCCACCCTGAAAGCCGCCGCGTTTCCGCAGGTGCAGTGGACCGGCCCCGACGCCTTCCTGGTGACGATGCCCAGCCGGGAAGTGTTCCGCTACGCGGTGGCCGAGGGCAAGGCCACCAAGCTGCTCGGCTACCAGGCCGGCGCCGACAACGTGGACTTCGACCCGACGAAAACCCGCGTGGCCTACACCAAGGAGCAGAACCTGTTTGTGAGCCTGCCGGGCAAGGAAAACGTGGCCGTGACCTCGGAAGCCAACCCCGCCATTGTGAACGGGCAGGCGGCGCACCGCTCGGAATTCGGCATCACCAAGGGCACGTTCTGGAGCCCCAAGGGCGCGAAGCTGGCCTACTACCGCATGGATCAGACCATGGTGACGGACTACCCGCTGGTATCGGTGGCCCCGACGCCCGCCCAAGCCGAGCCCATCAAATACCCCATGGCCGGCGACAAAAGCCACGAAGTGACCGTGGGCGTGTACGACGTGGCCTCGGGCAAGACGGTGTTTTTGCAGACCGGCGAGCCGAAGGAACAGTACCTGACCAACATCAGCTGGAGCCCGGACGAGAAGAGCATTTATATAGCCGTGCTCAACCGCGACCAGAACCACATGTGGCTGCGCCAGTACGAAGCCGCGACGGGCGCGCTGGTGAAGACCATGTTTGAGGAAACCGACACCGAGTTCGTGGAGCCGCTGCACCCGCTCAGCTTCGTGCCTGGCCACGCCGACCAGTTCGTCTACCAGAGCGAGCGGGACGGCTACAACCACCTGTATCTGTATAATACTTCGGGCAAGCTGATGCGCCAGCTCACCAGCGGCCCCTGGCTGGTCACGGACCTGCTGGGCTTCGATGAGAAAGGCAAAACCGCCTACTACGCCAGCAACCAGGACGGCACCATTCAGCGCGGCTTGTACGCGGTGAGCCTCAGCGGCGGCAAGCCACGCAAGGTGTCCGGCCCGGCCGGCACGCACACGGGCACGCTCAGCCCCTCAGGCGAGGCCCTGCTCGACAGCTACAGCAGCCAGACCACGCCGCGCACTATTTCGGTGGTGGGCACCAAGGATGGCAAAATGCGTCAGCAGCTGCTCAACGCGCCCAACCCCATCAGCAACTACCGCTTGGGCCAGACCAAGCTGCAGACTCTCAAGGCTGCCGACGGGCAGACCGACCTGTACGCCCGCATCATTACCCCGCCCGGCTTCGACCCCAATAAGAAATACCCGGCCGTGGTGTACGTCTACGGCGGCCCGCACGTGCAGCTCGTCACCGACAGCTGGCTGGGCGGCGGCAACCTGTGGATGCAGATGATGGCCGAGAAGGGCTACGTGGTGTTTACCGTCGACTCGCGCGGCTCCGGCAACCGCGGCCTGCCCTTCGAGCAGGCCACCTTCCGCCAGCTCGGCACCCAGGAGCTGGCCGACCAGCTCAAGGGCGTGGACTACCTCAAAAGCCTGCCCTACGTGGATGCCAGCCGCATCGGCGTGCACGGCTGGAGCTTCGGCGGCTTCATGACGACCACCATGCTCACCCGCGCCCCCGAGGGCACCTTCAAAGTCGGCGTGGCCGGCGGCCCGGTTATCGACTGGCGCATGTACGAGGTGATGTACACGGAGCGCTACATGGATACGCCCCAGCAAAACCCGGAGGGCTACCAGAAGGCCAACCTGCTGGGCTACGTGCAGAACCTGAAAGCCCCGCTGCTGATGATTCACGGCACCGTCGACGACGTGGTGGTGTGGCAGCACAGCCTCGACTACCTGAAAAACGCCGTGGACAAGGGCGTGCAGCTCGACTACTTCGTGTACCCCGGCCACCCGCACAACGTCGGGGGCAAGGACCGCGTGCACCTCTACACCAAGATTACCAACTACCTCGACCAGTACCTGAAGCCCGAAGCCCCGGCCACCGGCGCCAGCAGCGGGCAGTAGGGGCCTCACCCCCCGGCCCCCTCTCCCAAAAAGAGGGGGAGCCAGACGTCAGCACCGATTTCGTTCAACGACGCGGGGCTGCTCCGCTCGCGCTCCGCAGCCCCGCCCGTTCTTTTTTCCTTTCAGCACAAATGCCTGCGCCGCCTCGGCTCCCCCTCTCCCCTTGGAGTGGGGCCGGGGGGTGAGGCCCCTTTGATATGCCCGCTCCCTCCACCGACTTCAAGCGCGTCCTGCGCCAGCTCACTGACAAGGAAAAGGAAGACCTGCTGCTCAAAGCCGTGCGCCGCGACGCGGAGCTGTACGATTTGGTGCGCTACGAAATCCTGCCCGACGTGGACCTGCGCGTGGTGCAGGACGAGCACGCCGAGCGCATTGCCGAGCTGCTGCAAAAGGCCAACGGCCGGGTGATGAGCCGCGCCCTGGCCCGCGCCCTCGGCAAAGCCGCCAAGGAAGTGGCCCGCGCCAAGCGCATCACCAAGGACAAGCGCCTGGAAGTCGACCTAAACATGTACGTGCTACGCTTGGTGCTCGACGAGTACCAGAGCTACTTCGACGGCTACTTCCACCTTTTCTACGTGGCCACGGTGCGCTTCGTGCTGCGCACGGCCAAGCTCATTCCCAAGCTGCACGAGGACCTCTGGCTGGAATACCAGGACGAGTTCAACGACATCCTGCGCACCCTGCGCGCCCACGACAAGCACCGGCAGCTGCGCTACCCGCTGCCCACCGAGCTGGAGCTGCCCGCCTAGGGCAGCTCTTTTTTTGCCCGCGCGGGAAGTTGGTTTACTGGTGGCCGGCGGTATCTTTGAAAGTTCAATGTTTGTTCATTCCTCCTTCATCCCCACCGTTTAACTGCTTCTTTATGCGTTTGACCGCTACGTACTTGGCCGCTGGCACCCTGGCCCTGGCTCTGAGCAGCTGCGCCGGTAGCTACCACCAGATTCGCCCGGCCAACTTTACCCGTTACCAATCCATGAGCCCGGCCGGCGCCCCGGTGGAGTTCAGCTACCAGTTCAGCGCCCTGCAAATGGCCGGTGGCAACCGCAAGTACATCAAGAAGGAACGCAAGCGCGGCTACCAGACCGTGGCGGTGCGCGTGAAAAACAACACGGCGGCTGACATCAACTTCTCGCGCGACCTGGAGCTGTTCTTCGGCGAACGGCCCACCATGCCGGTGCCCGCCATTCAGGCCGCCAACGACATGAAGCAGGGCGTAGCCATCTACGTGCTCTACTTCCTCGGCATCGGCCAGGTCGGCGGTACCTACGACCCGTACACCGGGCAGACCACCGGCGGCACCCTGCTGCCCTGGGGCCCGCTGGTGGGCGCTGGCAACATGATCGGGGCGGCCACGGCCAACTCCAACATGCGCAAGGAATTCGTCACCAACGAAATGACCAACAAGGTGATTCGCCCCGGCGAAACGGTGTACGGCATCATCAGCCTGCGCGAGATGAACGTGGCCCCGCTGCGCCTGCAGCTGCGCGGCGGCGCCGCCGCCGCCCCGGCGCCGACCACGGCTCCGACGCCCGCTACCGCCCCGGCCACGCCGGCTCCCACTACCACACCCGCTTCGGACGGCCGCTAGGCCCGCCCCCGCCCACAGGCAAACGGCCCCTTCACCGCTGCGGTGAAGGGGCCGTTTCTGCTTTTGGTCCGGTTAGGGACGAAGGAAGTCAATTGCCGTTACTGCTTGGCAATGACGTTGAAGCTCAGCGTGAAGTTGTCTTCGATGGCCTTGTCGGCGGCGGCGCCGAACAGGGTCGAGCCGTACTTCACGTCGTACTTGGTGCGGTCGACGGTAGCCACGCCCGAGGCCGAGGCCACGCCGTCTTTCACGCCTACTTTGGCGGGGAAGGTCACGGCATTGGTTTTGCCTTTGATGGTCAGGTTACCGGTTACCTGGGCGTTGTTGCCGGCGGCATCGGTGACGGGCTTGATGCTGGTGATGACGAAGGTGGCCGTCGGGTTTTTGTCCACGGCGAAGAAGTCGTCGTTCTTCAGGTGGCCCACCAGCTTGCCGTTCCACTCGGCGTCCTTCAGGTCTTCCACCTTGATGGTGTTCATGTCGAAGGTGAAGGTGCCGCCCACAATCTGGTTGCCTTTCACCAGCATCGAACCGTCTTTCACGGCTACCGAGCCGTTGTGCTGGCCACCTACTTTTTTGCCTACCCAGCCGAGGGTGCTCAGCTGCGGCTGCACGGCGTACGCGTTGCTGTTTTTGGCGGCTTTGGCAGCCTTAGCAGGCGTAGCGGCTTTGGCGCTGACGGCGGCGGTGGCTTTTTGCTGGGCCTGGGCCGGAGCAGCAAACAGGGCACCAGCAACGAGCAGAGGCAGAATGATTTTTTTCATGGTCTTCAAACGGTGTGAGAGTCTGGGATTGGAGTGACTGAAACTGAATCCGTCAGTCGCGGATTTTATCGAGCAGGTCGCTCAGCTGAGCGGCTTCTTCGTCGGTGAGGTTGCGCAGGCCCTGGTCCTGGCCGTCGGCCAGGCTTTCGGTCTGGCGCAGCAGCTCCAGGCCGGCTTCGGTGATGCGGATGTCCACGGCGCGGCGGTTGCTGGGGCAGATCTGCCGCGTAACCAGATGTTTGGCCTCCAGCTTGTCCACGATGCGCGAGGCGTTGCTGGTTTTGTCCAGCATCCGCTCGATGAGCAGGTTCACCGTGGCCGGCTTGGGGTGCTGCCCGCGCAGGATGCGCAGCACGTTGTATTGCGGCAGCGTGAGGCCGTAGGGCTTGAAGGCCGCGGCCAGGCGCTGCTGCAGCCAGCCCGCCGTAAAGACCACGTTCAGGTGGGCTTTCTGGTAGACGTTTTTAAAGGCGCGCTGCTGGATTTCGTCTTCGAGCTTCATGGGAGAACCGAATGGCGTTGCAAATATATGTATATACATTAAATGTCGCAACATTGGTTCCAAACTTTTTTTGAAACCGCATTCCGTTTTACCCTCCGCCGGCATCCTGCGTATGCAGAGGCGCGCTTTACCAACAACCACACCACTTTTCCCAACTGCTCCGCCATGAAACCGTTTGCTCCCGTCTTGGTTTTGCTCGCTGCCCTGCTGGCCGCTCCTGCCGCCCACGCCCAATCGTCGAAAGCCCCGGCCGACAACCGCGTGGACCTGCAGAACGGCGACCAGTTTGTGATGCAGAACGGGGCCGTGGTGCGCCGCCGCAACGGCCAGACCAGCGGCCTGAGCCAGAACGTGCGCCTGCCCAACGGCACCAAGGTGAACGTGAAGAGCGGCATTGTGGAGCTGCCCACCGGCAAGATGATTACCCTGAAAGAGGGCGACTACGTGGCCGCCGACGGCGGCGTAATGTTCGCCACGCCGCAGAGCGCGGCCGCCTCGCGCGGCGAAACCGCCCCGCCCGACGCCAAATTCGGCGAGGTAGTGGACCGCCGCTCCGCCCCGACATCCGCCGCCGACGTGGACGCCCGCCTCGGCGACCTAAACCGCCGCGTGGAGCTGATGGCCCAGAAGATTCAGCTGCTGAACCAGAAAATCAGCCTGCTCAGTCAGGGCAACCCCAAAGCACCCGACACCAGCCAGCTCGACGGCCAGATCAAAACCCTGGACGAGCAGCTGCGGGCGGTGAAATAGTGAAATGGCGAGATGGCGAGATGGTGAAATGGTGAGTTGACGTTCAGATAAACTCGCCATTTCACCATCTCACCATTTCACCCAATTTCCGGCACCTCGGCCTGCGGCATCAGCCGGCCGCCTTCTTCCCGTACCACACCGAAGGGCTCATCGCGCACGATGAGCAGGCCGTCCAGGTCGCAGATTTCGCAGAGGCCGCTGACTTGCAGGGCCGACCAGATGCCCAACGAGGTTTCGACCATACAGCCGACCATGGTGCGCAGGCCGTGGGCGCGGGCTTCGTTGAGCAGGCGGACGCCGTTGAGGTAACCACCGGCCTTCATCAGCTTCATGTTCAGCACGTGAAACTGCCGGGCAATGTCGTGGAAGTCGGCCGTGTCGGTCACCGATTCGTCGGCAATGAGCGGCCAGGGGCTGCGCGGGCGCAGGTAGCGGTAATCGTCGGCGCAGGCGGCCGGCAGGGGCTGCTCCAGCAGCTGCACGTTCAGCGCGGGCAACTGCTGCACCTGTTCCATGAAACCTAGCAGCGCGTCGGCGTCGGTCCAGGCCTCGTTGCCGTCGACGAGCACCGGGCGGCCGGGCAGCAGCCGGGCCACTTCGGCCAGTAAGTCCACGCCCAGCTCCTGATTGACTTTCACCTTCAGCAATGGGAAGCGCGCCAGTCCGTGCCGCTCGATGAACCCGGCCACCTCGCCGGGCGCCATAATGGGCAGGGTGAAGGCCGTGCCCACGGCCGGCAGCGGCGCGGGTACGCCCAACAGCTGCGGCACCGACTGCCCCCGCCGCCGCGCCAGGTAGTGCACGTAGGCCGATTCGAGGGCGAAGCGCAGCGCGTGGGCCGGCTGCCGGGCTTCGAGCAGCGCGGTGAGGTCGGTGAGGTCCTGCACCTGGGCCAGCCCGGCCTGCTGCAGCGCCTCGAACTCCGTTAGCAGCGCGGCCGGCGACTCGCCGTAGCGCACGTTGGGGGCGGCTTCGCCCCAGCCGGCCGTGCCCGCCGCGTCGCCCACGCGCACGAGCAGGTTGGTTTTGGCGTCGGAGGCGTTGCGGGAAATTTTCCAGGTGAAGCGGAGCGGCAACTCCAGCGGGCGGATGGACCAGTGCAGCATGAACAGGGGAAACGTACGGCGGCCGAAGATGGGCAGAAATTCGCTCCGGACAGCAGTGACGGCGTTTCAGACAGAAATAAGACCCACAGAGAAAATATTTATTTTATAGAACTATAATTATAATTAGTTTGCGCCACCGTTCCATAAAATCCTATTGCACATGAAAAACTTCTTACTCTTTCTGCTCCTCTGGGTAGTACTCATCCCGAGCCGCCTAGTGGCGCAATCAACCGGGGCGGCCGGTTTCACCTCTTGGTTTGCGGTGAAAGACAACGCCTTGGTGGTGCAGACCAACACCAAGACTACGCCGCTGACCAAGAGCGTGGTGCTCATCAACGGCACCCGCCTCGATTATCAGTCGCGCACGGCCATGCTGCCCGGCGGCCAGAAAGTGGTGCTGCGCGAGGGCGACACGGTGACGCTGTACGGCGAAGTGCATCAAGCCAAGGAAACGCCCACCGCCACGGCGGCTCCGGTAACGCCCGCTCCTACTCCGGCACCCGCTCCGGCGGCTCAAGCGCCGGCTACGGCCGTGGCCTCGGCCGCTCCCATGCCGGCCGCCCCGGCCCCGGCCGTCAAGCCGGCCCCCGTCAACGCCACGCCGGCTAGCTTCACCTTTCGGCCCGCCGCGCCGGTGGGCGGCAAGCTCAGAGGCGTGGTTGAGCTGGGCGCCAGCGGCTTCAATTCCTTTATTGTGCGCATCGACGCCGATAAAAACTGGAAGCTGGAGAAGTCGGAGTTCGGCAACAGCCTGGTGATGGAAAACCTGGCCACCGAGGACGACATCCGCAAGGGCCTCAAAACCTACATCGGCAAGATGCTGGACTACGGCGTGGGCGGCCGCGACATTCACTTCGTGGTCAGCTCGGGCGCCGTGGCGGCCGAGGGCACTCAGAAAATCATCAAGGCGCTGCGGGCGATGAACTATGTGGTGCTGACCGTGACGCCGGAGCGCGAAGCCGCCCTGGGCCTGCGCGCCGCCCTGCCCGCCGCCTACGCCGACAAGGCCTTCCTGGTGGATATGGGCTCGGGCAACACCAAGCTGGCCTGGCTGGAAACCGGCATGGTGCAGACGGCCGACACCTACGGCTCGAAGTACTTCCAGAAAAACACCGACCCCGCCGCCGTGGCCGCCGACGTGCAGAGCAAGGCCCAGCAGGTGCCAGCCGAGGAGCGCGCCACCTGCTTTATCATCGGCGGCATCCCCTACGAGCTGGCCAAACCGCTGCGCCATGGCACGGAGCGCTACACCGTGCTGAAAGCCCCGGCCGCGTATGCCTCGCTGGAGGGCGCCAAGGCCCAGGCCGGCGTCAACATCTACCAGGCCCTGGCCAAGGCCACGGGCTGCCAGCAGTTCGTGTTCGACTGGGACGCCAACTTCACCATCGGCTACCTGCTCACGCTGCCCTAGCCCGCGTTTTTCGCCGCCGTTGGGCTCTGCCCCAATCGGCTATCTTTGCCGGACGCTGCCCCCTTCCCACCGGGCAGCGTCCGTCCTTTTTACCTGCTCTATGAAGCTTACCCGTTTTGCCGTGCCGGCCCTGGTCCTGCTGCTCGTGGCCGCGCTGCTGACTGCCCTTTCCCACTACGGCGTGCTGGCGCTGCCGCCCATGGTGCCGCTGGCCGCCCGCTGGCTGGCTCTCGCGGCCATGATTGCCTGGGCCGCGCAGCGCCGCTCCCTCACGTTCTGGATTGTGGTGAGCATGCTCGTCGGGGCCGAGGCCGGGGCCGACTTCCCGGAGGGCGCGCAGAACCTGAAGGTGCTGTCCGACGTGTTCCTGCGCCTGGTCAAGACCATCATTGCCCCGCTGGTATTCGCCACGCTGGTGGTGGGCATTGCCGGCCACGCCGACCTGAAAAAAGTGGGCCGCATGGGCGTGAAGGCCTTGGTGTACTTTGAAATCGTCACCACGTTTGCCCTCTTCATCGGCCTGGCCGCCATCAACCTCACCCAGGCCGGCAAGCTGGACCCGGCGGTGCTGGCCGCCGCCCGCGCTGGCAACACCACCAACGACGCCATTGCCACCGCGCCCAAGCAGTCGGCAGCCGACATCATCACCCACATCTTCCCCGAAAACATTGCCAAATCGGTGGCCGAGGGGCAGGTGCTGCAGGTGGTGGTTTTCGCCATCATCTTCGCCATCGGCCTGGCCATGGTGTCGGACAAGCACCGCCGGCCCATGCTGGAGTGGTCGGAAAGCCTCTCGGAGGCGATGTTCAAGTTCACCAACGTGGTCATGTTCTTCGCCCCGCTGGGCGTGGGCGGCGCCATTGCCTACACCGTGGGCAAGATGGGCTTTGCCCCGCTGCTGAACGCGCTGCAGCTGCTGCTCACGCTCTACGGCGCCCTCATTGCCTTCCTGCTGCTGATTCTGCTGCCGGTGGCGCTGATTGCCCGCATTCCGATCAAGCGCTTCGTGCAGGCTATTGCCGAGCCGGTGAGCATTGCTTTTGCCACCACTTCCTCGGAAGCGGCGCTGCCCCGGGCCATGGAGGCTATGGAAAGCATCGGGGTGCCGCGCCGGGTGGTGGCCTTCGTGATGCCCACGGGCTACTCCTTCAACCTCGACGGCACCACGCTCTACCTCTCGCTGGCGGCCATTTTCGTGGCCCAGGCGGCGGGCGTACCCCTGAGCTTCGGCGAGCAGCTGGTGATGGTATTCACCCTGATGCTCACCTCCAAGGGCGTGGCCGGCGTGCCCCGCGCCTCGCTGGTGATTCTGCTGGCCACGGTGGCCTCGTTCAACCTGCCGCCCTGGCCGGTGTTCATCATCCTGGGCATCGACGCGCTGATGGACATGGCCCGCACCGCCGTCAACGTTATCGGCAACTGCCTGGCCTCGGCCGTCATTGCCCGCTGGGAAGGCGAGTTCGTCGACAACTACCACGGCCAGCCGGTCGACGAACTGTTCGAGGAAACCCAGCCCGCTGGTCATCTGCACTAACGCTGCGGCAAAGCCATTTTTGGTGCCAAGGCCCGGTCCGACTCAGTCGGCCGGGCCTTGGTCGTTTTAGGGGCATTTGCACCGACTTTGCCACCCGCAGATGCAGGAATACCGAAATCGTGAAATTTTTTCTATTCAAAACATACAATTTATTATGAACTAAATTATATTTGCTTCTACCTAATCCACTGCCATGGATTACCGCCCGCTGCTTTTCCGACTCCTCCTAGCCTTGCTGATGCCATGACGCCTTCACACCGCTTTGTGCTTGCCCTTGCCACGCTGGCGCTGCTGCTGCCCGGCTGCAAATCCGCCGACCGGGTGATGTTTCAACCCTCGCCGGCGGCCCTGGTGGAGCGGCTGCCTTCGCTGGAAATTACCGTCGACAACGGGCCGCTGAATACCTCGGCGGGCGCCCTGCCCGAAGACCCGCAGCGGCTGTTTGAGCGGGAAGTGCGCATGAACCTGAGCGACCCGGAAGACACGCTGCGCTTCGGCACGGCGCAGCTGCAGGTGGTGGACTGCCGCACCAAGCGCACCGGCAAGGTGCTGCAGGGCCTGCAGATGGCCACCTTCATGCTGCCCTCGCTGCTGGGCGTGCCGCTGGAGTGGTACGAAACCGACCTGAAGGCCGCCGTGCAGATTGTCAGCGCCAAGGGCGACACCCTGGCCACTTACACCGGCCGCGGCCAGTCGCGCGTGCGGGTGGCGGTGTACCACGGCTACTCCCAGACCCAGGCCCACCGCGTGGCCGACCTGGCCGCCCTGCGCGAGGCGCTGGCCCAGATCAAGCTGCAGCTCGACAACGACTCGGGCCGCCTGCGCGGGGCCCTGCTGGCGGCCGGCCCCATCAAGCGCGGGGAAGGCCTGTCGACCGGCAGCCTGACCGCGCCCGCCGACGAGCAGGCCCGCACCGCGGCCCGCTAAGCCGACGCGCAATTCTCTTTTCTGCTCCGTTCCCGTCCCTCCTGCCGCTGCCCGCACGCAGCCCGCCTTGTCCCCAACGCCACCGTCGCCCGGCGCCCACTTGGGCGCCGGGCCCGTTTTAGGTGTGGCGGCGCCTTCCTGCCGTTGCTCGCCTACCCCGGCCTTCGATTCGCTCTGCTCGCAATGAAAAGGACGGCACGGTCGTCCCTGACCATCGGCAGAAGCAGTTGTAGCGGCGCAGAATTTTCCGCCGCCGTGTTAAACCTCACCCGCACTTCACGCTCTATGTGAGCAGAAAACGGCAATCATTTTTCCCCTCGCATAAGCATGAAAACTTCTTCCTGGTTGAAGGCGCTGGCCTTCGCAGCAGCCATTGTTCCCGTTTCCACCACCTTCGGCCTGGCGCAGGCCGGCGACCAGGCGAAGTCCCTCGGGTTTGCTCCTGACGGCCACGGCGGCCACGGCCGTCATCAGGGCAACGGCGAAGTGCGGGCCTACGTCGAGCAGAACGTGCTGCCGACGGTGCGCCAGCAGCGCCAGAAGCTGGAAGCCCAGCTCTCGGCCACCGACAAGGCCCAACTCAGCACCTACCGCGCCCAGCTGAAGGCCCTGCGCGAGCAAGGCAAGGCGCTGCACCAGTCGCTGCGCCCGGCCGATGGCGCTACGCCCGGCCAGCGCCCGGCTCTCACCGATGCTCAGCGCCAGCAGCTGGAGCAGCTCCGCACCGAGCGCCGCGCCATCATGCAGAACGTGGGCCAGCTGGCCACCAAGTACGAGGCCCAGCTCAAGCAGATCAAGGCCGACGTGCAGCCCCAGCGCGAGAAGTGGGAAGCCGACATCAAGGCCCTGGTGCAGAAAAACCTCACGCCTGAGCAGCAGCAAAACCTGGCGCAGCACAAAGCGGCCGGCAACGGGCACGGTGGCCGGCATGGCCACCACGGCTTTGGTATGAAGCTGAGTTTCTTCGGGCCTACGCGCTTCCTGCTGATGGACCCCAATGCTCCGGCCGCGTCCGAAACCACTACGCGTGGTGCGCAGACTGCCATGTACCCCAACCCCGCCACCACCACCCAGCGCCTCGACTACGAGGTGAAAAAGGACGGCAACGTGAAGGTGGAGCTGCTGGATGAGCGCGGCAAAACCCTGCGTACCGTGTTCGACGGCAAGCTGGACAAGGGCGCCCACTCCCTCGACGTGAACCTGGCCGACCTCAACCGCGGCACGTATTTCTACAAAATCACCAGCAAGGGCGGCTCCGAAACCCGCCGCTTCGTGAAGGAATAAAGCCCCCATTGGTCCGGTTACCCCGGATGTTGTGGACGATTACGCCCGCCGTCAGCTCCTGACGGCGGGCGTTTTGCGTTCCGGCAGGGCCTAGCCACGGCTTTGCGGCCGCCGTACCCCTATTTTTACGGCCCGTTCGTTAAGCTTCGAGGCAGCCTGCCGGGTGGCGGGCCCGCTGGGCTGGGCAATCCGCGTCTTCCACATGCATTTTCTTTCCTTCGGGCGGCTTCGGTCCGTGTTGTTTGCGCTGCTGGGCGCCGCTTTGTTCGCCCGCTGCTGCGGCTCGGTGTCGTGCAACTGCCAGAACTACCGCGCCGACGCGCTGCTGTTCAACTTCAAGCCCGGCAGCTTCACGGCCGCCCAGGTCGATACCATCACGCTGATTCGCTCGGTGTACCCGCGCGACTCGGTCATTCGCACCGGCACCGGTCCCACCGCCACCGTCACGTACGCCAAGGGCGACACGGTCACCATCGTGCGCGAGCGGACTACGGTTTTTACCACGCCCATCGTGCTCGACAACGCCGAGCCGTTTGCCGCCGTCAACGGCCGCAAGCTCGGCTATACCAATGCCGACTCGTCGTACCGCTACACCATCATTGTGCGTGAGCCGGCCCGCCGCGGCACGGTACTGGCGCGCTACTACCTCGGGCGGGTGCGCCTGCGCGGGCAGTACGAGGCCGACGGCTGCTGCAGCTGCTACCGCAACGAGGAAAAGCAGTTCACGCTCAGCTCCTTCGTGGGCGCCACCCGCCGCGACACGCTCGTCGATGCGCACACCGCCCCCGGCGCCGAGCCGCGCGTAACCATCCTGCGGCGCTAGGGCTTTGCCAACCGAATTGCGTTTTAAACCAGCCAGTATCCGCTTATTTCGCGCTTCCGGCCAGGCAAGCAGAAACGAGCGGTGCCCAGCCACCCGAATCGACCAAGCCCTTGCCTGACCGGTGCAACGTTAAGCTGGTGTTATGCTGCTACTCGGGCCACCGCGGGCCACGTCCGCCGGGCGGGCGGCTGCGTATATGGCGGTAGCCGCGCCGCTGCTGCCCCGGCCGCCTTCCTTCCCGTATGCCCCGCCCCTCCGACGTTGCCCCGGCACCCGCCGCTTCTGCCTTTTTTTTCCAGACCACGCTGAGCCTGGAGCCCATCATTGCGTGGTGGCAGGCCCGCATCGATGATCCGAACCCCGGCGTGTCGTTGCTGGCCCGCGGCATTCTGCGCGAGGTGGAGCAGGCCCCCGAGCTGCGCGGCCCCCTCACCGACCCGGCCGTGCTCAATGCCCACCAGCCCCTGGTGCAGGCCCTGATGGTGGCCGTGTTTCCGCCCGCCTCCTCCGATAAGGACATCAGCGGCGCCATTCCGCCCTTCCAGCGTTTCAGCTTCTACCACACGCCGCGCTTCGCGGAGGTGCTGCTGGCCCCCGACAAGCGCGTGAAGCAGCCGCTCAACATCGACGCGGCCACCATGGAGCGCCACATGGTGCACATGGTCTACGCCCAGATCCTGGAAAAGCTCTACGGCGAGGATTTGCCCGACCACTACGGCAGCATCATCTTCACCGTGCCCGACTACAGCATCGGCCTCTACCGTCACTACAGCGTGGCGTTCAACTCCAAGTTTCTGGACGTGAAAGTAGTGGGCGACAAACCCGAGCTGAGCCCCGAGGACCTGGAGCAGCTGCGCCGCAACCCCTACGACGTGGCCCTGTGGCGCCAGCTGCTGCCACCCGAAAACTTCGCCCTCGAAGGCTTCAACATCTTGAACCTGAGCGACGTCACCAACCAGGAAATCCTTTCGGAGCTGAAGTACGACCTGCTGGAGCGCGACGTGCTGCAGGCTTCCGACCGGCTGGAGCAGATCCAGGAAAAGCTGCGCGTGCTCTTCGGCCGGCCCTTCCTGCAGCTCGGCATTGCGGCCTACGACGAGAAGAAAAAGGCCTTCGTGGACTTCGGGCGCAAGATCAACCACTCCTTCCTGATGAAGCAGCTGCAGCGCCAGGACGCCAACTCGGGCTTCCGGCGCATCTACGCCCAGGTGACGCAGGAGCGCCGCCCGCTGGTGCTCGAAGACGTAGCCACGGCCGACATTCCGGAGGATTTGCGCGAGCAGCTCACCAGCATCGGCATCCGCTCGGCCATCCTAGCCCTGCTGCCCTACGGCGACGACGCGGTGGGTCTGCTGGAGCTGGGCTCGCCCAACCCGGGCGACCTAGACGAGTTTGCCCTGGACAAAGTCACCGCCTTTCTGCCGCTCTTCGCGGTGGCGGTGAAGCGCAACGCCGAGGAAATCCAGACCCGCGTACAGGCCATCATCAAGGAGAAGTTCACCGCCATTCACCCCAGCATGGAATGGCGCTTCACCGACGCGGCCCTGAACCTGCTCGAAAAGCTCGAAGACGGCAATAAAAACGCCGAAATGGAGCCCATCGTGTTTCAGGACGTGTACCCGCTCTACGGCTCGTCGGACGTGCGCGGCAGCAGCACGGCCCGCAACGAGGCCATTCAGGGCGACCTGATCGAGCACCTCACGCTGGCCAATCGGGTGCTGAAGAAAGCCACCGAGTTTCAGGCCCTGCCCATTCTGGACGAGTTGAAGTTCTACGTGACCAAGAACCTGAAGCGGCTACGCCAGGGCATTTTGTCGGGCGACGAGGTGAGCATTCTGGAGTCCATCAAGAGCGAGGTGGAGCCGCTGTTTGAGTACCTGGCCCAGCACACGCCCGAGCTACGGCCGGTTATCAGCGAGTACTGGTCGAACATCGACCCCGAGCTGGGCATTCTGTACAAGCGCCGTAAGGCCTTCGAGCAGAGCATCACCCAGATCAACGACGCGGTGAGCGACTATCTCGACGAAGAGGACCGCCGCGCCCAGCAGATGTTTCCGCACTACTTCCAGCGCTTCAAAACCGACGGCGTGGAGTACAACATCTACGTGGGCGCCTCGCTGGTGCACGACAAGACCTTCGACCTCATCTTCCTAAAGAACCTGCGCCTGTGGCAGTTGCTGGTGAGCTGCGAAATCACCCGCCTCACCCACCGCCTCAAGCCCACCCTGCCCGTCCCACTCGACACCACCCAGCTGGTGCTCATCCACTCGCAGGCGCTAAGCATCCGCTTCCGCATGGACGAGCGGCAGTTCGACGTAGACGGCGCCTACAACATCCGCTACGAAATCATCAAGAAGCGCGTGGACAAGGCCACCGTGGCCGGCACCGGCGAGCGGCTCACCCAGCCCGGCCACATCGCGCTGGTGTACGCCCAGGCCCGCGAAGCCGCCGAGTACCGCGAGTACGTGGATTACCTGCAGGACCGCGGCCTGCTCGAACCCGGCCAGGAAGAGCTGGAACTGGAAGAGCTGCAGGGTGTGAAGGGCCTGCAAGCCATTCGGGTTAAAGTAAAGCTGGATTAGCGGGTTACACCAGCTGATATGGCAAGCCGGTGGCTTCAGTGCCCAAGAGCCGTAGCCACTGGGAGTAGTTGCGCCATTCCACGGGGTATACCTCGGTGTAGTGTTGCCATAGTTCGGCTTCCTCGCCCAGAAAATACCGGCCCTCGTCGGCGGCATTGAAGAAGGTAAGCGTGTCCCGCTCGACTTCCAGCCGGATGGCCGTAGTCAGCAGTCCACCCGCCGCCCTGGGACATTCGCCCAGAAAGATCCGCCGCAAAGGCTGGCCCAGCAGGTAGTGCAAGGGCGAATCAACTGCAGGCGACGTAGCCTCACCGAAGTAGTCCGGCTCAAGGCGCAGCAGACTGACGCGGTTATCCAAATATACTTCGAGCTGCTCGGCGTCATTAGAAATTTGTATCCGCAAACCGCTCAGCTTCGAATCAGTTGGGCCGAAGAACAGGCCCAGCGGCTCGTTTTCCGATAAGAATGCCCGGCTTTGATCTTCGCCAAAGCTCCATTGAGGGTAATCGATGCGGAAGCACTCAGCTATAATCATGGCGGACGTGCAGGTGACCAAGCAGCATAAACTACTGCAATTTCAATCTACCCGCTGCCCCATGCGGCGCAGGCGGCGGCGCACGGCGGCCTGCACCAGCACCACCCAGGCCACGCCCGCCGCGAAGCCGGCCAGCACGTCGGTGGCGTAATGCACGTGTAGGTAGATGCGCGTGAGGCCGATAAACAGCGCCCAAATGACCAGCAGCACGGCCCAGAATGGGTGCCGGCCGTGGCGCCAGAGCTGCCAGGCCAGCATGCCGTACAGCGCCAGCCCGATCATGGAGTGGCCGCTGGGAAAGCTCAGGCCGGGCTGATAGATCAGGGCCGTGAGCGGCCGGACGCGCCCGAAAAAGTGCTTCAGCAGCTGGTTGAGCAGGGCCGAGCCGGCAATGGCCGCGAAGATTTCCACGGCTTCGCGCTGCTTCTTTAGGCCCCACCATAGCAGGGCGGGCAGCCCCACGGCCGCAATGACAAACCAGCGCGCCGAGCCGAAGAACGTGACGCGCAAGGCCCACTGCGTGAGGCCCGGCGTGGCGGCGCGCAGCTGGTCCATCAGGTCGAAGGCGGCCTGGTCGAAGTGCTCGGGGCCGGCCACGAACACCAGGCGCGTGAGGTAGAGGAAGACCAGAAAGGAACCGACGAAGGCGCCGCCCAGGGCCAATACTTCGGCCGTGAGCTGGCCGCTGAGGCGGAGCAGGAATTGGGCAAGGCGGTTCATAGGCGGCTTTGACTTACGGCAAAAGCCGCCCGGCGATGCACGAGCCGCGTGGTGCCACGGCTTTGGGGCCGTGGTTCCAGCACGTGTAAGCGGCACCTCCTGCTGCGGCCTTACTGGTACGGCGCGGGGTAAACGTAGTGGTGCCACGACTTTCGGAGTCGTGGCACCACGGCAAAACGGATAAAAAAGCGAAAACCGGCCCTTTCGGAACCGGCTTTCGGCTTGTGCGGTCGGAGAGACTCGAACTCTCACACCTTTCGGAACTGCCGCCTGAAGACAGCGCGTCTACCAATTTCGCCACAACCGCAGCTTTTAAAATTCACCGTCGTTGGTAGCTCAGCGGCGAATTGTGATACAAAAGTAGAGGCACTTCGGGCATATGTCAAGCACTGGCGCAAAGATTTTTCCCATCAGCTACTTTTTATCCTGACTATCAAGGTGAAAAATTTCAACCCAGCAAACATTACGGTAACGTGCGGCTCACTCCACGGGCAGCACGCTGTCGGTGGTGGCGGTGCGCACGCGGCGCTTGATGGCGTGTTCCAGGCGGTTGAGCAGCGGAATGGCAATCAGCAGCCAGAGCGTGCCGGCCGCGAAGCCCGCCAGCACGTCGGAGGCGTAGTGCACGCGCAGGTACACCCGGGTCAGGCCGATGAGCAGGATGAGGGCGGTGATGAGCAGGGTGAGCAACCAGCGCAGGGAGCGGTTGTCGACGTGGCGCCAGGTGAGGTAGATGAGCAGGCCGTAAAACGAGGCCGAAATCATGGCGTGGCCGCTGGGGAAGCTCAGGCCCGAAGCCGAGGTAAGCGGCAGCAGCGGGCGCGGGCGGTGGTAGAAGTTCTTCAGCAGCAGGTTCAGGGTGATGCTGCCCAGGGCCACCACCGGCACTTTCAGCGAGTACCAGCGGTGCTGGCGGATGACGAGGAAATAGCCGATAACCGCCAGCGCGGCCACGATGATGAAGTTGCGCGAGGCCAGGAAGGTGATGAAGTCGACCCAGCGGCGGTTGGCCTCGCCCAGAAACGCGTGCGACCAGGTGAAGGCGCTTTCGTCGAAGCTCAGCTGCCCGTCGCCGAGCACCTGCCGGCCCAGCAGCAGAAACAGCACTACGCCGCCGGTGCCCACGGCTAGGATCAGGGCAAATTCGGTGAGAAACAGAACGAGGCCGGCGAGCAGGCGGCGGAGCGTAGTGGTCATGCGCAGCGAAAAGCGGTGACGGGTAGCTGAAACAACGCAAAGCCGCCCCGGAAGGATACCCGGCCGGGCGCGGGCCGCGTATGTTCGGGCATCTTTGCGCCCCATGCCGTCTTCCACGCCCGATTTCGATTCCGTCGCCGCTTTTTACGACCCGCTGGCCCGGCTGGTGTTCGGCCCCACGCTGCTGCGGGCCCAGCGCGCGGCCCTGCAAACGGGCCTGCCCACGGCCGGGGCCGCGCCGCGGGTGCTCTTCATCGGCGGCGGCACGGGGCGGGTGCTCCCCGAGCTGCTGGCGGTCAGCCCCGGCGCGCAGGTGCTGTACCTGGAAGCCTCGGCCCGGATGCTGCGGCAGGCGGAAGAATTGGCGCGGCCCCTGCCAGCCGCGGCGGGGCGCGTGCAGTTTCGCCACGGCACCGAAACGGCCCTGCTGCCCGCCGAGCAGTTCGACGTTATCGTCGCGTTTTTCCTCTTCGACCTGTTTCCGCCCGCCGAGCTGGCGGACCTGCTGGCGCGGCTGCAGCGGCACGCGCACGGCGGCACCCGCTGGCTGGTGGCCGATTTTGCTCCGCCCCGGCGCGGCTGGCAGCGCGGCCTGCAGTGGCTGATGTACCGTTTTTTCGGGCTGACCTCGGGCGTGCGCGGCCGGCAGCTGCCGGACATAGTCGGGGCGCTCGGGCAGCTGGGGCTGCGGCCGGCATGGGGGCAGCAGTGGGCCGATGGGCTGGTGCAGGCCGGGGTGTGGCAGTAGATATAGCCCTAGGCTGTGGTTATTGCTGCTGACATTGCCCGTCATCCTGAGCACAGCGAACCGAAGGAAGGCGAAGCCAAGGACCTTCCTCGCACCACGCACCAACGGAGAAGCGCCGCCACCAACGCCTAATCGTCCGGGCATGGCGGGCAGGCTGCGCTTCTGTATTATGGAAAAAGCGCTTGCCCTGCGTAGTCAGAGGCAGTGCAGGGTATGAGGAAGGTCCTTCGCTGCGCTCAGGATGACGTTCTTTGTTACCCGCGCCAATCCCGCTTTGCGGACCGGCGCAACGGCCCGGCCGGTTTCGGTGTCTGCTGGCGGGCGCGTACTTTCGGGCCCGTTCCCCGCTGATATTCCCCGTATGCCTTATTCTTCCGCCGCCCGGCTGCTGCTGGGCCTGGGCCTGCTGGCCGCTCCGCTGACCGTTTCGGCCCAGCAAACCGCCGCGCCCGTCCAGTACCGCATCAGCTTCCCCAACGCCGTGCACCACGAGGCGCAGGTGGTGGCGCAGTTCAGCCAGGTGCCCGCGGGCCAGCCGCTGCACGTGCGCATGGCCCGCTCCTCGCCCGGCCGCTACGCCTTGCACGAATTCGCCAAGAACGTGTACGACGTGAAGGCCACCGACGCCCAGGGCCGCCCGCTGCCCCTCACCCACCCCGACCCCTACGGCTGGGACGTGACGCCCGGCGCCGACGGCACCGTGCGCCTGAGCTACACCCTCTACGGCGACCGGACCGACGGCACCTACGCCGGCATCGACGCGCAGCACGCCCACCTGAACATCCCGGCCACCTTCGCCTACGCCCGCGGGCTGGAGCAGCGGCCCATTCGGGTGGCCTTCGAGCAGCTGCCGGCCGACTGGAAAGTGGCTACCCAGCTGCTGCCGGTGCAGATCAACGGGGCGGCGGTGCCGGGCCAGTACGAGGCGCCGCACCTGCAGTATTTCATGGACTCGCCCACCTCGCTAGGCGCCCAGCAGGTGCGCAGCTGGCAGGAAGCCGGCCAGCAGATTGAGCTGCAGGTGCTGCACCGGGGCTCGGAGGCCGACCTGGACCGCTACGCCGAGCTGACCAAGAAGGTGGTGACGGAGGCCCGGGCGGTGTTCGGCGAACTGCCGGCTTACGACTTCGGCCGGTACACCTTCGTGGCCGACTACCTGCCCCAGGCCAGCGGCGACGGGATGGAGCACCGCAACTCCACCTCCGTGACCAGCCCGCACCCCATCAGCGGCCCCGGCGCCCTCGACAACCTGGGCACCGTGTCGCACGAGTTTTTCCACAGCTGGAACGTGGAACGCATCCGCCCGCGCGACCTGGAGCCCTTCGACTTCGAGCGGGCCAACATGAGCGACATGCTCTGGTTTGCGGAGGGCTTCACCCAGTACTACGGCGAGCTGGTGATGCGCCGCTCGGGTGCCTACGCCACCGACCAGCAGTACTGCGAGGAGGCGCTGACGGGCCTGGTCAACGCCATGGAGGCGCCGGGGGCGAAGCGCTACGGGGCCATTTACATGAGCCAGCAGGCGCCGTTCGTGGACGCGGCCAAGTCCATCGACCCGTCGAACCGGGCCAATACCTACCAGTCGTACTACCCGCTGGGCGGGGCCAACGCCCTGGCCCTGGACCTGACCCTGCGCCAGCGCTACCGCACCACCCTCGACCAGTACATGCGCCTGGTGTGGCAGCAGCACGGCCAGCCGCAAAAGGACTACGCCCCGGCCCGGCCCTACACCGTGCCCGATTTGCAGCGCTTGCTCGGGCAGGTGAGCGGCGACACGGCCTTTGCCGGGCAGTTTTTCCGCCAGCACATCTACTCGGCCGCCGCGGCCCACGACTACGCCAAGCTGCTGGCCCCGGCCGGCCTGCTGGTGCGCCCGGTGCGGCCAACGGAGGCCAGCCTCGGCCTGCCCGGGCAAATTGGCTTCAGCAACGGCCGCTTCGTCATCACTTTCAACACCCAGACCGGCACCCCGCTCTACCAGGCCGGCCTCGACCGCGACGACGAAATCCTGCGCTTCGACGGCAAGGAGCTGAAAAAGGAAGCCGACCTGGCCAAGGCGCTGAAAAAGCACAAAGTGGGCGACACGGCGGCGCTGGAAGTTCGCTCGCGCGGGCAGGTGCGCACCGTGCAGGTGCCGCTTACGGCCTCATCGGTGCTGGAAGTGCTGACGCTGGAAAAAGCCGGGCAGCAGCCCTCGGCTGAGCAACTGGCCTTCCGCACGAGCTGGCTGGGCACCCAGGTGAAGTAATTAATTCTCGTCCTCGGCCGCGCCGCATGACGTAGTGCCCCATGACCGAAAGCCGGACCGTACGGTCCGGCTTTCGCGTACTTGCCACTTTCCAATCCACCATGCCCCCACCCGACCGCCGCCTCTGGCTGCTGTACGCCATCATCCTGCTCGACGTGATTGTGGGCGCGGCTACCGGGCCCATCGTGCCGGAGTTTGTGCGGGGGCTGCCGCGGCCGCAGCTGTGGCTGGCGCTGGGCACGGGGCTGTTTCTGGGGGTGCAGCTGGTGGCCGCGCCGCTGCTGGGCAAGCTCTCCGACGGCTACGGGCGGCGGCCCATTCTCATCGTATCGGCCATCGGCACCTTGCTGGCGAATGGGCTGCTGCTGCCGGTGCGGGCCGGGCTGTACTTCGTCAACCGCCTCAGCGACGGGCTCACCAACGGCATGTACGCCACGGTGCGCTCGGCCATTACCGATTTGTCGCCGCCGGAGCGGCTGTTTCGCAACCTGGGCATCGAGGGCGCCATCATCTCGCTGGGCTTCGTGCTCGGGCCCATGGCGGGCGGCCTGCTGCTGACGTTCTACGACTCCACGCCGCATCAGCAAGCCCGCGCCGTGGTGCTGCTGGCCGTGGCGCTGGCGGCGCTGAATATCGGCCTGAGCCTGCTCATGCGCGAAACCCACGCCCAGCGCACCGGCCTGAGCCGCCGGGAGCTGCGCCGCACCGTGGCCGAAGCCCTGAACGTGCCCCAGCTCTGGCGCCGCCTGCAGGCCAAGGGCCAGGAACACCCCGGCCTGCTGCCGCTGGTGCTGACGCAGGTGCTCTTCACGCTCAGCATCGGCTACTACTCCTACTTCGTGCCCTACGCCAGCCTGGGGGCGCTGCGCATGGATGCCCGCGCCCTTTCGCTGTTTTTCATCTTTTTCGGCACGCTCAGCATTGCCATCAACTACGGCTTCTTCACCTTCCTGGCCGACCGCCTCGACCAGCGCCGCGCCATCCGCTGGCTGGCCCTGGGCGGCGTGCCGGTGCTCGTGACCTACGGCCTGGTGGGCAGCTCGCGCACCGCCCTTTTCGCCACCGTCGCCGTCGACTGCCTCACCCTCTCGCTGATTCCGGGCCTGCTCGACGGGCTCATCGCCCAACACACCTCCGAGCAGGACCGCGGCGAGGTATTCGGGCTGAACCAGGCCGTGCAGGGCGTGGCCAGCATCACCTCGACGCTGGTGTACGGGGCCCTGTCGGTGCTGGACCTGCGGCTGCCGTGGGCGTGGTTTGCGCTGTGCCTGGCGGGCGTGGCGGTGGTGGCGTGGCGCGCCGTTAGTACTTCCCGAAGTACAGCCGCAGCGCCACCCACGCCATCAGGCTAACCCCGCCCAGCGCCACGATGCGCAGCCCATGCACGCGCTCCTGGGCCGAAAAAGCATGCACCAGTTGGCCATTGGTAAGGCGGCGCTTGTGCGAATAGAGGTGCCAGCCGATGGCCAGCCCCAGTAGCCCGCCCAGCAGGGCTGATACGTAGCCCAGCCACACCCAGGCGGGCTGCCTTTCGGGCGGCTTGTTCAGCTCCACGTGGCGGCGCTGCTCCAGCAGCTGTACGGTGTCGGGGCTGACGGGCTGGCCCCGCTCGCGCAGCAGGCGCTGGGCCAGGGCCACGTCGAAGCGGCTCCACTCGTCGGGATGCACCAGCAGGTCCATCAGCTCCGCGTTGCTGAAGCTGAAGAGGTAGTGTTCGGGACCAGTGGCGGCTACGAGCTGGGCGTTGGCTTCGTCCTGCAGGGCGTCGGCGCGGACGAAGTCGGCGGGCAGCAGCTTTACCAGGAAGCTGCGGTCGTGCTCGTTGAAGGCAAAAGCCGGCTCCACGGTGGCGCGGTCTTCCTGCAGGCGGTAGGAAATGTCGTGCTGCTGCAGCAGGGCCAGCAACTCCTCGGCGGCGGCCAAGGTGGGATATTTCTGGTAGGTCTGAAAATCGGCTTCCATCGGATGAGTAAGGGGCTGAACGCAACGAAGCGCGCCGCGGACAAGCCCGCCGGCGCGCTTCGACAAACGGAGTTGGGTTCGGGTTACTTGCGGCGGCCGAAGAGGCGCAGCAGGTAGAGGAACAGGTTCACGAAATCGAGGTAGAGCGTGAGGGCACCCCACACGGCGGCTTTGCGGTCCACGTCCTCGTCTTCGAGTCCCACGAAGGCCAACTCCTTGATTTTCTGGGTGTCGTAGGCGGTCAGGCCCACGAAGATGAACACGCCCAGCAGGGATGTAATCCAGTAGAGCATGCTGTTTTGCAGGAACAGGTTGACCACCGTGGCGATGATAACGCCGATGAGGGCCATCAGCAGCAGGTTGCCCCAGCGCGAGAGGTCGGTGCGGGTGAAATAGCCGTAGGCGCTCATCACACCGAAGGTGCCGGCCGTCACGAAGAAGGTGGAGGCAATGCTGTCGGCGGTGTACACCATGAAGATGATGCCGAGCGTGAGGCCGTTGATGACGGAATAGGCGGCGAAGGCGCCGATGGCCTGGTTGGCCGACATGTTCATGAGCCGGGCGCCGATGTAGCCGACGATGAACAGCTCCAGCAGCAGCAGCCCCCAGAACACCAGGCGGTTGCCGACGACCATTTCCTGCAGCTCGGGCGAGGCGCCCACCACCATGGCCACGCCGCCGGTGACGGCCAGCGCGCCGGTCATCCAGCCGTAGACCTGGGTTAGAAAGCGGGTTTGAATGGCGGCGGCTTCTTCGGCCGACAGCACGATTTGGCGGGGCTGAGGCTCGTGGGCCTCCTCGTTCGGGGTAAAGTTTTCCATGAAAGCGGAACGGTGGATAGAAGGGAAACGAAAACGGCGGATCAAAACCGGGGGTAAAATAGTTGTTTGCCGCCGCAAAACCAGCCGCCCCCGACCTACCTTTCGCGCCGATTCCGCTTCGCCTTATGCCTACCTCCCGCCGCGTCCGCAACGAGCAGCTGCCGACCATCCGCCCCAATTACCCCGGCAACCTGCTCATCGGCCGCCAGTTTGCCAACGCCGACGAGCAACTCTACGAACCGGCCTTCTCCAACGTCTTCCGCTGGAAGGTGCTGAGCAAGAACCCGCAGGCCGAGGCCAAAAAGCGCGACACCTGGGCCCCGGCCGTGCAGCCCTGCGCCGAGGTGCTGCGCCAGCGCCCCGAGGGCACGCTCATCTGGCTGGGCCACGCCTCGTTCTGGCTGCGCTGGGGCGGCCGCACTTTCCTCTTCGACCCGGTGCTCTTCGATCTGCCCTTCATCAAGCGCCGCCACCCGCTGCCCTGCGCCCCCACCGACCTCACCGGTATCGACTACCTGCTGCTCAGCCACGGCCACCGCGACCATCTCGACGACGATTCCATCCGGCTGCTGGCCCGCCAAAACCCGCAGCTGCAGGTGCTGGGCCCGCTGCGGGTGGCCGGTTTGCTGAAGCGCACCGCTGGCGCGCTACCGGTTCAGGAAGCGGGCTGGTGGCAGCAGTTCGACCTCGGTCCCGACGCGCCCGTCGAGGTATTTTACCTGCCCGCCGCCCACTGGCACCGCCGCGGCGTGGGCGACCTGAACACCGTGCTCTGGGGCTCTTTCCTGCTCCGCGAGCAGGCGTCGGGCCGCACGCTCTACTTCGGCGGCGACTCGGCCGACGGCCCGCACTTCGTGCAGATCGAGGAGCAGTTCGGGCCGCTCGACGTGGTGCTGCTGCCCATCGGGGCCTACAAGCCGGCCTTCATGATGCAGCGCAGCCACATGAACCCCAACGAAGCGGCCAAAATCAGCAACCAGCTGCGCGCCGGGCACTTCATCCCGATGCACTACGGCACCTACGACCTGAGCGACGAGCCGGCCTCCGAGCCGCTGCGCACCGTGGAGCAGGTGGCGGCCGAGGGCATGCTCAACGCCCGGCTGCACGCGCCCGCCGTGGGCGAGCCGCTGCATCTGAACGATATGGAATAGCCCAACGGCATCAGGCAGGTCATTCGCGGGCAACCGGGCCCAACTTTTTGCCGCCCCGCCGCTTTGTTCCGGTAGCATCCTCTGACTCCGCATCTCATGGCTGACCTGCTCGACCGCCTTGGCATGGCGCATCCCATCATTCAGGCCCCGATGGCCGGCGTATCGACCCCGGCGCTGGCGGCGGCCGTGTCGGAAGCCGGGGCGCTGGGCTCCATAGCGGCGGGCTCGGCCCCGGCCGCCGCGCTGGCCCGGCAAATAGCCGAGGTGCGCGCCCGCACGGTGCGGCCCTTCAACGTCAACCTCTTCTGCCACCGGCAGCCCGCACCCGATCCGGCCGGCGACGCCGCCTGGCTGGCCCACCTGCAGCCTTTCTTCGCCCAGTTCGGTGCGCAGCCGCCGGCCACGCTCGCGGAGCCCTACCCCAGCTTCGCCGATAACGAGGAGCTGCTGCGCCTGCTGCTCGACGCGCGCCCGCCGGTTATCAGCTTCCACTTCGGCCTGCCCCCGGCCGCGGCGCTGACGGCCCTGCGCGCTACCGGCGCCGTGCTGCTGGCCTGCGCCACCACTCTCGCCGAAGCCCGGCAGGCCGAAGCCGCCGGCATCGACGCCGTGGTAGCCCAGGGCGCGGAAGCGGGTGGGCACCGCGGCGTCTTTCACCCCGAGCTGGGCGACGCCGGCCTGGGCACGCTGCCGCTGACGCGCCTGCTGGTGCGCGAGCTGGGCGTGCGGGTTATTGCCGCCGGCGGCATCATGGACGGCGCCGGCATTGCGGCCGTGCGCCGGCTGGGCGCGGCGGCGGCGCAGCTCGGCACCGCCTTCGTAGCCTGCCCCGAGTCGGCGGCCGACGCGGCGTACCGGGCGCGGCTGCTGAGTCTGGACCAGCCGCCCACCGTCATCAGCAGCGTGCTTTCGGGTCGGCCGGCGCGGGGCTTTCTCACCCGCCTGGTGCAGGAAGTTGATACCCCGGGGCGGGCGGCCGTGGCGGCGTACCCGCGGGCCTACGAAGCGGCCCGCGCCCTGATTACCGTCGCCAAAGCCCAGGGCGAAGCCGATTTCGCGGTGCAGTGGGCCGGGCAGGGTGCGCCGCTGGCCCGGGCCCTGCCGGCGGCCGAGCTGGTGCGTGCCCTGGTGGCCGAGTTGCAGGCAGCCGGCGGTTGAGGCCGGGCGCGGCCGGGGTGCCCGTCGCGGGGGTGGCATTGCGTATCTTTGCCGCCTACTTTTCCCGCCTATGTCGCCTACCCTGGTCCTGAGCCTGATTGCCGGCTACTTCGTCATTCTCATCATCATTGCCTTCCTGACCTCGCGCAAAGCCACCAGCGCCTCGTTTTTCGTGGCCAACCGCAACGCGCCCTGGTACATGGTGGCCTTCGCCATGATTGGCACCTCGCTCTCGGGCGTGAGCTTCATTTCCGTGCCCGGCATGGTGAAGGCGCAGGCCTGGAGCTACATGGCGGTGGTCATGGGCTATCTGGTGGGCTACCTGGTCATCGGCACGGTGCTGCTGCCGCTGTACTACAAGCTTAACCTGGTCAGCATCTACACCTACCTGGAAAAGCGCTTCGGCTTCTGGAGCTACAAGACCGGGGCGGCGCTGTTTCTGATTTCCCGGGCCATCGGGGCGGCCTTGCGCCTCTACGTGGTGGCGGGCGTGCTGCAGTTTGCCGTGTTCGATCAGCTGGGCGTGCCCTTCGCCGTGACGGTGGCCGTGAGCATTCTGCTCATCTACCTCTACACCTTCCGCGGCGGCCTGAGCACCATCCTCTGGACCGACACCTTCCAGACCCTGGCCATGCTCACCTGCGTGGCCGTGAGCGTGTACCTGATTTCCGATGAGCTGAACCTGAGCTTTGGGCAGGTGGTCAGCACCATCAAGAACTCGGAAATGTCGCGGGTGTTTTTCTGGGAATGGACGGACTCGCGCAAGTTCTGGACGCAGTTCGTGTCGGGCATTTTTATCACCATCGTGATGACGGGGCTGGACCAGGACCTGATGCAGAAAAACCTGAGCTGCCGCTCCCTGAAGGACGCGCAGAAGAACATGTTCTGGTTTGCCCTCATCCTGGTGCCGGTGAACATGCTCTTCCTCTCGCTGGGCGTGCTGCTCTACCAATACGCCGCCGCCAAGGGCATTCAGCTGCCGGTGGGCCCCACCGGCAAGGTCATCGGCGACGACGTGTTTCCGATGCTGGCCACCGGGCACTTCACTCTATTTGCGGGCATCATCTTCATCCTGGGCATCATTGCCGTCACCTACTCCTCCGCCGACTCGGCCCTGACGGCCCTGACCACCTCCTTCTGCGTCGACTTCCTGGGCATCAGCAAGTACCCGGAGGAGCGGCAGACCACGCTGCGCCACCGCACCCACCTGATGTTTACGGTGGTGCTGGTGGTCATCATCCTGGCATTCCGCGCGCTGAACAACCAGTCGCTCATCACGGCCGTGTTCAAGGCCGCGGGCTACACCTACGGGCCGATGCTGGGCCTGTTCGCCTTCGGCATCTTCACCAAGCGCCAGCTGCTGGACAAGTACGTGCCCTACATGTGCGCCTGGCCGCCGGTGTTCTGCTACGTGCTCAACGCCTACTCCAAGCAGTGGCTGGGCGGCTACGAGTTCGGCTTCGAAATTCTGCTGGTGAACGGGCTGCTCACGTTCTGCTCGCTGCTGGCCATTTCGCGCCCGGCAGAAGTAGCAACGACGCTGAACCCCGCTGCCCCCGAATTGGTTAGCTAAGACGTACTTTTGCCCGCTGGTTTTACCCCGTTCCGCTCCTGCCCGTGAAATATCACCTGCTCTTCATCCTGCTGCTGGCAACTTGCGGCTCGGCCGCCGTGGCCCAACGCCGCCCGCCGAACGTGCGCGGCCCGGTGGTGATGCGTGCCGACCAGATGCGCCCGCAGCTGAAGCCCGGCGAAAACCGCCCCGACGTGGCCCCGGCCTACCCCGGCGGACAGCCCGCGCTGAGCCAGTTCATCCAGGAAAACGCCAAGACGCCGCCGGCCATGCAGGAGCAGCAGAAATCGGGCGTGGTCTTCACCAGCTTCACCGTGGGCGAAGACGGCCGCCTGAGCAACGTCAAAGTCGACAAAGGCTTCTCGCCGGAGTGCGACGCCGAAGCCCTGCGCGTGCTCGGCCTGATGCCCGCCTGGAAACCCGCTACCCGTAAGGGCAAGCCCGTGCCGGTGGACGTGACGCTGGCCGTGCCCTTCGGCGGCTCGGCCAACCTGATTATCGAGAAGGGTAAAGTAAAATACGAGTAACAACGTCAGGTGAAATGGTGAGCTGGTGAACTGGTGAGTTTGATGTTCTGGTGGCGCGCATCGCGTATACCGCGCAAGCAGGACGGCACTCTCCACCTCACCACCTCACCATTTCACCGTTCAGAAGATGGCAGCCAGAAGCGGAATGAATACCAGCGGCCAGGTGGGGGCCGATGTACCCAAAGTCAAGCTCACCAAAGAGAATTTCCAGCGCGGGCTGCGGATTTTTCGCTTCGTGCTGCCCTATAAGGCGCCGTTCATTGCGGGCCTGCTGCTGCTGCTGTTCAGCAGTGTATCCACGATGGTGATGCCCAAACTGCTGGGCTACCTCGTCAACGTGGCCAACCACCAAGTGCACACGCTGCCGGCCTACCTGCCCAAGACGATTACCGGCATTGCGCTGGTCCTGTTCGGGGTAGTGCTGCTGCAGGGCATTTTCTCCTTCTTCCGCATCTTCTTCTTCTCGCGCGTCAGCGAGTTTACCGTGCGCGACATTCGCCGCACGCTCTACCAGAAGCTCGTCACGCTGCCGATTCCCTTTTTCGAGCAGCGCCGGGTGGGCGAAATCACCTCCCGCCTGACCTCCGACGTGGCCAACATTCAGGACACGTTCACGCTCACGCTGGCCGAGTTCATGCGCCAGATCCTGACGCTGCTGGCCGGCGTGGCCTTTATCATGTGGGAGTCGTGGCGGCTGTCGTTGTTTATGCTGGCCACGTTTCCGCCGCTGGTGCTGCTGGCCTTTCTCTTCGGGCGCAGCATCCGCAAGCTCTCCAAGCAAACCCAGGATGAGCTGGCCAAGACCAACGTCATCGTGGAGGAAACCATGCAGGGCATCAACTCGGTGAAGGCCTTTACCAGCGAGCAGCATGAGGTGAGCCGCTACGGCGCCGGGCTGAACCGCACGGTGCAATCGGCTCTGAAAGCCAGCGTATTCCGCGGCGGCTTCGTGTCGTTTATCATCGTGGCCATCTTCGGCGGCATCTTCCTGGTGCTCTGGCGCGGCGCCAGCTACGTGGAGCTGCCCGCTTCCGATCCGCGCCACCTGCCCATGGGCGACCTGGTATCGTTCATTCTCTATACCATGTTCATCGGCGCCTCGGTGGCCGGCCTGGGCGAGATGTACGGCAAGATTCAGAGCAGCCTCGGCGCCTCGGAGCGCATCCTGGAAATCCTGGACGAAACCTCCGAGCCGGTGCACCAGCCGCTTGCGGCCGACACGCAGCCGCTGCGGGTGCACGGCGACATCGAGTACCAGAACGTGCAGTTCCGCTACCCCACGCGGCCGGATCTGACGGTGCTCAAGGACATCAGCTTCCACATCGAAGCCGGCGAGAAGGTGGCCTTGGTGGGACCCTCAGGCGCGGGCAAGAGCACCATCGTGCAGCTGCTGATGCTGCTCTACCCGCTCAGCGGCGGCCACATCCGCGTGGATGGCCGCGACATCAACGACCTGGACCTGACGGAGCTGCGCCAGCACATCGGCATCGTGCCGCAGGAAACGCTGCTGTTCGGCGGCACCATCCGCGAAAACATCCTCTACGGCCGCCCCGGCGCCCCCGAGGCCGACATCATCGACGCGGCCCGGCGGGCCAATGCCTGGCAGTTCATCCAGTCCTTCCCCGAAGGGCTCGATACGGTGGTGGGCGAGCGGGGCATCAAGCTCTCGGGCGGGCAGCGCCAGCGCATTGCCATTGCCCGCGCCATCCTGAAAAACCCCGCCATCCTGCTGCTCGACGAAGCCACCTCGGCCCTCGACTCGGAAAGCGAAAAGCTCGTGCAGCAGGCGATGGACGAGCTGATGCAGAACCGCACCAGCATCATCATCGCCCACCGCCTGAGCACCATCCGCAAAGTCGATAAGATTCTGGTCATCGACGGTGGCCGCATCGTGGAGCAGGGCAGCCACGAGGAGCTGAGCCACGACGACAACGGGCTGTACGCCAACCTGCTTAAGCTGCAGTTTGAGCTGACGTAAGCCACCGTAATACCGAGGCGGCGTGGGTTATGCTGGGCATACTTCGCGCCGCTTTGGTATTTAGAACTGCTGCTACAACTGTTGCTTTTCGCGGCCGACATAGCCCCCGGATCGGGCAATTCGACCTACCTCTGCTGGCTGCTATGCTGCTGGTAACAAGCACGGTGTGGTTCTGTTGCGCGGCTACATATTATCAGGCCTCCTCCTCTTGCTCGGCCGCAGCGCGTAGCGACGCGCGGCCGGCTGCCCTGGCAGCATGGGACAGCGGGCCGCGCCGCCCCCGCAGTGCGGGCCCTGCCACGCAGTACTCATCCCATCACCTGCTGAGACAGATCTGCCCGGGAAATGCACCACCTCGCCGCGCAACTATAGTCCTAGTGCAGCGGCCGCTTCTTGATCAGGCCGCCGCGGGTGTCCTTGATGCTGTGCATCAGGATGAACGCCTGGTGGTCGATGGCTTCGACTTCGGTGCGCAGGCGCGTGAGTTCCAGGCGGGTGACGGCGGTGAAAACGATGTCGAGGCCTTCCTGCTGGTGGCCGTGGCCGCCGTAGCCGGTGCGGCCCGCGTAGATGGTCACGCCGTGGCCGAGCTTCTCGGTAATCATCAGCCGGATGGCCTCGCTGCGCTTGGAAATGATGGTGACGCCGGTGTACTCTTCGAGGCCGTCAATCATGAAATCCACCGTCTTGGAGGCCGAGAGGTAGGCCAGGATAGAGTACAGCGCGGTTTCGACCGACAGAATCCAGGCCGCCACCAGGAAGATGACGATGTTGATGAGCAGAATCACGTCGCCCACGCTCAAAGGGCTTTTGCGGCTGGCGAAGACGGAGAGGATTTCGGTGCCGTCGAGCACGCCGCCGCCGCGGATGGTGAGGCCGATGCCCGCCCCGAGGAAAAACCCGCCGAACACCGAAATCAGCAGCTTGTCGGTGGTGAGCACCGGGAAGGTGACGAAGTAGAGCACCAGGGCCAGCCCCAGAATGGCCAGCGTGGCCCGGATGGCCACCACCCGGTCGAGGTGGAAATAGGCCAGCAGCAGAAACGGCGCGTTGATGACAATGATGAGCACCGACAGCGGCCAGCCCGTCACGTGGGCCGTCAGCAAGGACATGCCCGTCACGCCGCCGTCGATGAAGTCGTTGGGCAGCAGAAAGCCCTTCAGCCCCAGCGCCGCCGAGAAAATACCGGCCACCATCAGGCCCGCGTTGACGAGCTGCCGCCGCAGCAGCCGCCGGGCCTGCTGCCACAACTCATGGTTGGAGGGGCCGGGCGTGGGGCCGCCGGCCTGTTGCTGGCGAAGGACGTTGCGGATGATGAGTTGTTGGATGAGCATGCGGCGGCTAGGCTTGGTGTAAGTTCTGGGTACGGCCAAAGATGGGTTTTTGCCCGGAATGAGCGGGCCCCAACCGGGCGGGCATAAAAAAGGGCGGCCCAACGGGCCGCCCTTTTCCGGGTTAGTATGCGAGCGGAGCGCGGCGGCCTTAGATGCCGGCGCGGATGATGATCCAGTTCGTGCCGTCGGATATGACCGTGACGACCTTGGACGAGCCCGTGGTGTTCATGTCGAAGGTGTTGCCGCTGCTGATGGTGTTCGTGCCGTCGAAGATGGAGCTGTTGCTGGAGAGCTTGGCCGCGATGCTGCCGCCGTTGCGCAGGTAGTAGATGCGCCCCTTGCAGGAGCTGGCCGCCGGCAGAAAGTAGTGCTGGTTGCTGGTGCTGCTGGGCGCCAGGCCATAGTAGCCGGCACCCAGGTCCGTCTGGCTGGGTATGCCCTGGTCCAGGCCGTTGGCGCTGCCGAGGGGGCCGCCGCCGCCGCCGTAGCCCGTTTGCACGCCCACGGCAAAGGTGCCGTTTACCTGCAGGCTGCTGCTGGGCGCCGACGTGCCGATACCCACCCGAATGGCGTCGTTATTGCCAGGTAATGCCCCGATTACCAGGGAATTGCTCTGGGTGACCGAGGCGCTGTTGCCGATGATGTAGGCATCGTACAAGCCCGGACTGGCCTGCACGCTGCCGCCGATGAGGATGTTGTTGTTGCTGTTGTTGCTCAGGCCGGTACCGGAAAAGCCCCCGAGAATGATGTTGCCGTTGCCCAGGGCCCGGCTTGCGGTCTGACTGCCGGCGGAGTTGCCGACGAACACGTTGTTGCCGCCACTGGTCATGTTCACCCCGGCCTCGGTGCCCAGCAGGGTATTGCCCGCATCCGTCGCCTGTTGGCCGGCGCGGTAGCCGACGAACGTATTCGAGCCGGCGTTGCTGCTTTCCCCGGCTTTGGCCCCCACGAAAACGTTCTGCGTGGCAGTGGTCACCGCCGCGCCGGCATTGAAGCCCAGCAGCACCGAATACGAGGAGGGCGTGTTGTTGCCCAAGCTTACCCGTCCGTTGCTGAACACCCGGAAGGCCTCCGCCCCGTTGCGCTTAAAGATCAGGTCCTCGTTGTTGTTCGAGCCCAGGAATTGGTTGCCGTCGATGGTATTGCCGCTCAGGCTCCAGCCGCTGCTGGTAGGCAGGGTGGCCCAGGTGTTGTCGCCGCGCAGGTAGGTGGTGGCGCTGGCCGTACCCGTAGCCGCTAGCTTCGGAATGGTCACCGCGTCGTCGGCCAGCTTGGCGCTGGTTACGGCGTTATTGATCAGCTTATTGGTCGTCACGGCGTTATCGACCAGCTTGCCGCTGTTCACCGCGTTATCGGCCAGCTCGCTGGTACCAACGACGCCGGCCGCTATAGAAGGGTTCGGGTAGGTGCCCGTCAGGTCGCCGCCGGCCGTGCCGCTGGCCGTGGCGGTGGGCGTGGCCCAGGTGTTGTCGCCGCGCAGGAAAGTGGTGGCGCTGGCCGTACCGGTGGCCGCCAGCTTCGGGATGGTTACCGCGTCGTCGGCCAGCTTGCTGGTGTTGATGGCGCTGGCCGCCACCGTGGGGTTCGGATAGGTACCGGTCAGGTCGCCGCCGGCCGTGCCGGTGGGGGTGGTGGCCGGGTTCAGGTACACCCAGGCGGCGGGGTTGCCGGCGTAGTACCAGAAGCCCGTCTGGGTGCCGCCTGAAGCCGTGCCGTCGGTCTGGTACACCATCAGGCCCTGCGGCGGCGAGGCAATGGCCGTGCGCTGGGCCTGCGTCAGGCGCGGAATCAGCAGGCCCCGGTCGGTAGCTGACACCTCAAGGGCCGCTTTGGTGTTCGGCGAAGTGGTGCCGATGCCGATGTTCTGGGCCAGGGCGGCCGGGGCAGCCCCCAGCAGTAGGGCAGCGGTCAACCAGGCGGGCGCAAGTTGTGGGCGGCGTATCATGTTGGTCATAGGCGTGTAGCGCGTCGAATCTGGCCCCAAATCTAGCCGCTACCCCCCGCCGGAAGGGGAAAGTCCCTTGTACCCTAATCAGGTGACAAGGGACTTTCCTAATCGAAACCGCTCCGGCGGCCCGGCCAGGCTACACCGGCACCGGGCAGTTCCAGAGCCGGCGCAGCCCGTCGAGCGTGCCGTTGAACTGGTCCCGGTCGCAGGGGCCGATGCCGTCCACCGCGTGCGGGGCGGGGCCGTTCACGCCGTCGGTGTACTGCCACATGGTCCAGGTATGCCAGGCGGCCGGGTGCGTGGGGTAGGGCACGTCGGCGTAGCGGGCCACCCACAGCCAGCACTGGGTCAGGATGGCGCTTTTGTCGGCCTGGAGCTGGGTCAGGTAGCTGTCGGTGGCGTACAGGCCGGGGTAGCGGCCGGTTTGCTGGTGCACGTACTGCACGAAGTCCTCGGCCTGCTTCACCGTCATGCACCCGCCGCTGCCGCTGCCGCTGCCGCTGCCGCTGCTGTTGTCCTCGAAGTCGAGTACCAGCAAATCGGTGGGCGTGGGCGCCGTCACGGCCAGAAAGTGCTTGGCCTGGGCGGTGCCGTCGGCATTGGTGCCGAAGTGGTAAGCACCCCACAGCAGCCCGACCGACTGGGCCAGCGGCTTGCGGCTGGAGTAGCGCGAATCCACGCTCTGCGTGTCCTGGGTAGCCTTGTGGAACATCCCCACGATGCCCTGCGCGGCCACGGTGTTGAAGTTGATGTTGTCCTGCCAGTGCGAGACGTCGACGACGGCGTTGAGCATGGGAGTAAGGGGGAATAAAGGTGAAACTGGAATAGGGCGCGGCCCAGCTAGCCCTGCAGCCGCGCGGCCAGCGGGGCGCTGATGTTGTGGACCGAGAACAGGATGCGCACCGGCAGGCTGGTGGCGCTGTCCACCGTGCTGCCGGCGGGGAGCTGGCCGAAGGCAGCCAGCTCGCGGCTCCACAGCAAGCTGGGCTTGAGCAGGTACAGGCGCACGGTGTAGGCTTCGCCGGGGGCCAGCGGGTTTAGAAACTCGGTCAGCTTCAGGCCCCAGTCGTGGCCGGTGGTGGCGCTGGCGCCCAGCTCGCTCGACAGCTTGGCGCCCAGCAGCAGGAAGCCCTTTTCGGCGGCTGCCTCGGCCTCCACCTCCACGATAAAGTCCAGCCCGACCTCTTCTTCCTGGTCCCAGGCCAGCCCCGTGTAGAACGAGCCGTCGATGAAGGCCGAGCCGCCGAGGGTGAAGGCCGTGGTCGACTGGTATTCGCTGCGCTGCACGCCGGTTTCGGAAAACGAGTATTCCAGGTAAGGCAGGTTGTTATTGGGCCCGAACACGTTGCTGCCGAACTCCTCCACCACCTTCGCCAAGTAGTTGCCGCCGGAGTAGAGGGCGCCGTAGTCCTGGCCGTCGATGACGAACTGGTCCTGGTGCGCGTAGTTGTCGTAGAGCGACTTCATGGTCGCGCCGATGGCCTCGGGCTCGTAGCTGAGCAGGTTGCCCGGCTGGTAGCAGTACGAGCGGAAGTCGCCGGCCGCGGCGGCAATGGAGTCGTCGAGGCGGGGCCGCACCACGGCGCCGCGCGTGCCGGTGGGCGTGGTGGCGTCGCGGCGCAGCACCAGGGCGGTATCCACGTAGAGCGTGGCCGGGGGCTTCATGCCGAAGTAGGCGCCGTCGCCCGAGATGAGCAGTTGCTGCGCGTCGGGGTCGGCGGCGGGCAGGGCCTTGCCGGCGACGGTAAAGGAAGTGGCCTGCCGCACGTGGGCGGAATGCCCCAGCACCTGCGAAAACCCGACCGAGGCCTCAAAATCGGTCTGGTTGCCGACGCCCAGCGCCAGCGTGGTTTCCGACGCCTTGATGCCGACGCTGCTGCGCATGTTGTACGTCAGGTCAACGGCCTGGTCGTTACCCACCAGGTACTCGTAGCTGCTCAGCGCCCAGTTGACCATGCCCGAGGGGCTGTCGGCGCCCCACACGTCGGGGCTGGGCACGGGGTACGGAAACGTGTCGGCCAGCAGCGTGAGCTGGGTGCGGTCGGCCCCGGGTTTCAGCGTGCCCGTCCGGTAGCCGCGCACCGCGAAGATGCAGCCCCAGTAGAGGGTGTAGAAGCTGGGCACGTGCTGCTCGTTGCTGAAAAACGTCAGCTGCACGAAGTTCTGGATCAGGCAGTCCGGGTAGGTCTGCGTCTGGTCCGAGTCGGCGGCGGGCACCGGGCAGGGCGAGGGGCCGGTGGTGGCGGCCAGCGGCACGAACACCGAGCAGGGCGTATTGTGCGAGGCGTCCTTGTACGTGACGCTGGTGTAGTGCGACGTCCAGGCGGGGCTGTGCAGGCCGGCCGGGGCGTCGCTGGTGGTGGAGGGGTTGAACGCATCCACCGCCACGTAGCCGCTGGCGTTGTAGTAGGTGGCCAGCAGGTTGCCGTCGGGCGCCGGGCTCAGCGTCACGCCGCTGTTCGGGTTTACGGTGGTGGGCCCCGTGACGAGCATGGCACTCGGGGAGCCGCCTACGCCGGCCTTCGCCCGGTAGTTCATGTCGAATGCCACCCCCAGATCAACCGCCAGCGACAAGACGTCCGCGGTCGAGGGGTTGCGGCAGACGACTACCAGCTGCACGTACTGCACCGGCGACGGGTTGGTGCCCCCCGCCGGGGCCGGAAACGTGCCCTGGGTGTAGCTGCCGGCGCTGATGTTGGTGTAGCCGGTCGCCAGCTGGCTACCGTCCGCGTCGCCGGGGGCTACGTAGTTGACGGTGGTCTGCTTGCTCTGGGTGAAATCCTGGGGCACCCAGCGGCCATTGGGCACGAAGGCCGCCGGATCCAGCACCAGGCAGTACAGGCGGCCCGAGTAGCTCATGCCCGTGGAATTGTGGCGCGTACCCAGAAACACGATGCCTAGCTTACCGGCCAGGTCCGGGCGGTAGTCGGGCAGATTCACCACGCCCAGGTTGCTGGTGCAGGCCAGCGTATAGTCCGCCGACGGCAGGGCCACGTTCGACAGGTCGATGGTCGTCAGCTCGGGCGGGGCGGCCAGGTCGGGCCGGGCGCGCAGGGCGTGGTACGTCTGGCCGCCGCCGGTGCCGCTGGCCCAGAACACGTAGTTGTAGCCGCCCAGCGAGGCTATGGTCAGCGGGCTGCCCACCTTCAGGTTGGCCTGCAGGGCCTTCGGCAGCAGCTTGGCGAGGTCCGTGACTTTCCAGTGGTTGAGGTCGGCAAACGAGTGGGACTCCCGGTAGGCGGCCGTGTCGCTGCTCAGCAGTTGCAGGTCGTGGTTGCTGTCGGGCACGGCGTAGAGCACGTGGCCGCTGTAGCAGGTGGCCACGCCGGCCCCGCCCTGCGGACCGTTCCAGCCGTTCAGGGCATGGGCGTGGTCAAAAGCGTCCTGGGGGAGGTTGGTGTTGGGAATGTTCATGTCGGAAACAGGAAACTGCCGGGGCCCGGCCGCGCGGCAACAAGTCAGAAAGCATATTCGACGGGCTTGGCAGCCGCCGCCCCCGCGTTGCCGGTGGGCGCGGGCTACCTGGGTCGGAAGGGCGCAGGGGCGCCGCGCCCTGGGCCCGCCCCCGCCCGGTAGCGGGAGCGGGCCGGGCTACCGGCGGGCCGCCCGGGCCGTCGGCGCTAGGCCCGCACCGACTTGATGAAGCACTGGCTGATCATCATGGCCACGTAGGCGAAGCCCTTGCGGCCGGCGTTGTCGCGGTCGTCGCCGTAGTCCACCTTCTTCTGCGTGTCGCGCATGGCGTTGTAGAGGCCCTCGCTCACGTCGTTGCCCACGCCGTCGGTGTTGGCAATGACGGGGCTGATCTTGAAGTTCTTGTCGTCGGCGCCGTGAAACTGGGCCGCCGCCTGCGCCAGCACCAGCTTGCCGGTCGCGTCGAAGCCGCAGATCAGGGTAAGATGGTCGTCGCGGTTGCCCCGGTCGTAGTCGATTTTGCACGACACGATCAGGCCCATGTTGTCGCCCACCACCGAGGTTTCCATGTACCACACGCGGTAGTTGAGCGGGTCGTCGTCGCCAGGCACCTGGTTCTGGTACTGGAAGCTGACCACCTTGTCGTAGTTGCTGGATTTGAAGTTGCCGTAGTACTCCCAGGCGTCTTTGCCGTTGTCGCTGGTTTTGAAGTCCGGGATGTTCAGGTCTTTCCCCGATTCCAGCATCAGGGGGAAGTAATTGTAGTCGAGGGCAATGGTACTCATCGGGTTGTTAGGATAAGTGGGGAGAAATGATTAGGCCGACACGCAGCTGCAGGCCCGGTTGACGGCGTGGCACACCACGGCCGTGGTGTAGAGGCGGCCGCCGTCGTCGCTGAGCTTGATCAGCTTGGGGCTGATGTAGTTGAAGAGCGCGCTGTACACGTCGAAGGCAACGGCGGCGGCCGTAACGACCAGGCCGACCGCGGCCGAGAGGCCCGCCGTTTCGGGGGCGGCCACCGCGGCGCCCGCCACGATGACGGCGGCGGCGCTATCCACGGCCAGCACCACCACCGGCGGAATCTTAAACCCGTCGCCGCCCGCTTCCCAGTCGCCGGCCACCTGCTGCAGGGTGCCGTCGGGGTTGAAGGTCAGCACCAAGTTGGCGTGGTCGTCGGTGGCGTTGTTGCGGATGTGGTCGATTTGCATCGACAGCTCGGTCTTGTTGCCGTTCCAGGTGGGCATGTACACGCGGTAATCCGAATCCTGGATGGTGTATTTAATCCTGCTGGAATTGGTGTCGGCATTGGGGAACAGTTTCTGAAACTTTCCCTCATCAAATTTCAAACTCATGAACGGGTACGGATTTAGTTGGGGAGGCCTACTCTATGGGCTTTTCGGCGGCGGCCACCTGCGTTGAAGGTCGTCGGTGTCTTCCTCGCAATAGGTATTTGGCAGAAGGGCGGGTGGACGGCTACGGGCGCGCTCCGCGGCCGTCCGGTTGGTGGGTCAAAGGTGCCGGGTCGCGGGTGATTGGCTAAATAAAAATTGTACCCTGTTTAGGGGAAAGTAATTTTGCGGGGTAGGCCAGGTATTTCTACGGGGGCTGGCCCCTGTCCCCTGAACCGGGTACAGCGCCCGTGCGGCGGCCGGCGCGGCGCGTTGCACCTTTGCCATTGGTTATGACTTTCTCCTCTTTCCCCGTCGCCCTGGCCATTGTCGAAGACGACGCCCGCGTGCGGGAGCTGCTGCGCGAGTACCTGAGCCGCCAGCCCGAGTTTAGCTGCACCATCGTCGTGGGCTCGATGGAGGAATTCTGGGACGAGCTGGCCCTGGGGCTGCCCCCGCGCGTCATCCTGCTCGACGTAAGCCTGCCCGGCCAAAGCGGCATCCAGGCCCTGCCCATGCTGAAAAAGCGCCTGCCCGAAGTCGACGTGGTGCTGCAGACCATGCACGACGACGCTGACCGCATCTACCAGGCGCTGCGGGCCGGGGCCACGGGCTACGTCATCAAGAACGCCACCAGCCTGCCCCAGTACAAGCAGGCCCTGCTCGACGTGCTGCAGGGCGGGGCGGCCCTGTCGCCCTCGGTGGCCCGCAAGGCCCTCCACCACTTCCAGCCGGCGCCCAGCCAGCAGCCGGCCCTGCTCTCGGCCCGGGAGCAGCAGGTGCTGCAGGCCCTGCTCGACGGCCTGAGCGAAAAACAGGTGGCCGCCCGCCTCACCCTCTCGCCCGACACGGTGCACACCTACGTCAAGCGTCTCTACGACAAGCTGCGCGTGAATTCGCGGGCGGAGCTGCTGAGCCGCGCCGCCAAAGGCGACCTGTAGAGGCCGTCACGCTGCCGCTACAGCGGCACCCGCAGGCGCACCTGCCAGCCGCCCGGGGCCGGGCCAGCTTCCAGCGAGGCCCGCAGCAGTGCCGCGCGGTGGCGCATGTTGCGCAGGCCCTGCCCGGCCCGGGAGCTGGCCGCCGGCGCGCCCAGGCTGCTGACGCTCAGCTCCAGCTGCGCACTGCTGCTCAGGACTACGGCAATGGGCGTGCCCGGCCGGCTGTACTTCAGCGCGTTGGTCAGGGCCTCCTTGAATACCAGGTACACGTGCTGGCGCACCGCCGGCGGCAGCGGCCGGTCGAGCGTGGGCGGCAGGGCCGTATCGTCCAGCGAGAGGGTGCGGCCGGTGGCGCGGGCCGTGGCGTCGAGGTGGTCCTGCACCCGGTCAACCAGCGCCGTCAGGGTATCGGCCCCGGCATCGACGCTCCAGATGATGTCGCGCACGGTGCTGGCCGCCGCCCGGCTGTCGTCGACCAGGGCTTCCAGGTGCGACACTGGGGCCGCTTCCAGCTCCCGCAGCAGCTCGGCCTGCATGGTCACGCGGGTGAGCAGGGCCCCCACCTCGTCGTGCAGGTCGGCGGCCAGGCGGGCGCGTAGCTCATTTTCGCGCCGCAGGTGCTGCAGCCGGCCCCGCTGCCAGAGGTACACGCCCAGCACCGCCGCCGCCGCCGCCAGGGCCCAGGTGAGCGGGCGGTTCCACCACGCGGCGGTTACCGTCAGGGGCAGGCGCAGCACGTTGGCGGCCGGCACACCCTGGCCCGTCTCCCCCCGGATTTCGAGGGTGTAGTGGCCCGGTGGCAGGCCCTGCAGGCGCAGCTGCGGCGTGGTGCCCAGCCCCATCCACTGGTCGGCCAGCAGCCCCCGGATGCGGTAGGCGTAGCGGGCCTGGCTGGGGTCGGCGGCGTTGGTCAGGGCCAGGCTCAGGTCCACCAGCGGCACGTCGGGGGCCAGGTGCAGGGCGGGCAGCGCGTCGTGGGCCAGCTGGTAGCGGGTGCGGCTGGCTTCGGCCGAAGCGCTGAGCGAGGTGAAGCCGGCCAGCAGCAAGCGCGGCCGCAGGGCGCCCCCGGCCGGCACGCGGCCCGGCCATACCCGGTGCAGCCCGGCCACGCCCCCGATCAGCAGGGAGCCGTCGGTCGGGTCGGTATAGGCGGCGCGGGCGTTGCACTCGTCAGACAGCAGGCCGTCGGCGGTGGTGAATACGGCCAGCTGCCCGGTGGCGGGCTGGTAGCGCACCAGGCCCTGGTAGGTGCCCAGCCAAAGGTCGCCGCCGGGGCTGGGCGTGATGGTGGCCACCGAGGCGCTGGGCAGGCCCTGGCCCAGCGTCAGCACCGAATGCACGCGGCCATCGGGCTCGATGACGGCCAGGCCGTGGCCGCGGGTGCCCACCCACAGGCGGCCGTCGGGGCCCAGGTACAGGCAGCGGGCCCCGTCGAGGGCGGCGCGGCGCGGGGCGGGGGCCGTGGGGCCGTAGTGCAGGCGGGCGCCGGTGCGCAGCGTGAGCCGCTCCACGCCCTCGGGAGTAGCCAGCCAAAGGTGGCCGCGGCCGTCGGGGCTCAGGTCTTCCAGCAGGCGGCCGGCCAGCGGCGGGGCGGCGCCTGGGTGGCGGGTGGGGACGTAGGGGCGGTAGGTTTGCACCGCCGGGTCGTAGGAATACAGCCCGATGCGGGTGGCGGCCCACACGCGGCCGTTGCTGGCATCCCGCGTCAGGCCGTTCACGCCGATATCCGCCTGGGACTGGCCCTGGGCTACCAGCCGGTCGAAGGCGCCCGTGCGCGGGTTGAAGCGCAGCAGCGGGAAAGCCCCGGCCGCCAGCCAGTCGCCACCGGGGCCCAGCGGCGCCGGCACGATGCCCTGCAGCACGGGGGCGTTGCCGCTGGGCAGCACCGCCGCCAGCCAGGGCCGCAGCGGCGCCAGCGGCGAATCGGCGGCCTGGGTGAGGAGGCGGCCGTAGCTGCTGACCAGCAGGCGGCCGTCGGGCAGGCGCACCGAGGCCCGCACGCTGTAGGCCTGCCCGCCCGGCCCCGGCAGGGCCCGGATGAAATCGACCGTGGCCGCGCGCGACCAACACCCGCGGGTACCGGTATCGAACACCCACCAGCGGCCGGTGTGGTCGGCCAGGAGGCGCCCGTTCCAGATAAGCTGGGGGGGCAACGGCAGCGGCCAGGCCGCCCGCAGCCGGGGCTGCGGGGTCGGGCCGGTGGTCCATTCCAGCTGCCGCACCTGCTCCGGCGTAATCAGGGCCGGCCCGTCGGGCAGGCGCAGGACGTCGGTGCCGGTTTCGCGGGCGTCGGGCGCCCAGCGCAGGCCTTCCACCAGCCGGCCGCCGGAATCCAGGCGGTAGATAGCGGCGGCTCCCACCAGCCAGGGCCGGCCGCTGGGGTCGTACACGGGGTGAAACCGGGCGGGAATGACGGGATGCCGCCAGGCATTTTGCAGGCGGCCCGCCGGGGTGAATTGCCAGAGGCTGTCGAGGCTGTTCAGCCACAGGCTGTGGTCGGGAGCCGTCCAGATTTCGTTGATACTCCGCCCCCGCACCAACAGCGGGCCCACGGGCCGGCCGGCCCGTGAGTAGGCCCGCAGGCCGCCCTGATCCTGGGCCACCCACACGCGTTGGCCGTCGTCGGCCGGGGCCAGGGCCCTGATGTTGCGGCTGCCGCTGGTGGGCAGCGGGAGCGGCAAGGCTTCGAGCACGCCGTCGGGCCGGAAGCGGTAAAGGCCCGCTTCGGTACCTAGCCAGACCGTCCCGTCGGGCCGGGACAACAGTTCATTGCAGGGCACCGGGGGCAGGGCCACTCCGCCCCGGCGCAGGGCGTTGAGCGACACCAGGCGGTGGCCGTCGTAGCGGTACACGCCGTCGTCGGCCCCTGCCCACACCAGGCCGTCGGGAGTGGAGGTCAGGGTCCGCAGCATCAGGCGGCTCAGCAGCGCGTCGGGCCGCCAACCGCTGGGCGGGGCCGGATCGGCCCGGGCCCACCACGCGCTCAGCACGCCGAGTATGCACAGGAGCAAACGCCGGGCAGTCATGGCGGCAAGTTACAGCGCGCCCGTTTGCCTACGCGCAGACACTGAACGGTTAGCAAAAAAATAAACAGCGGGTGCCCTGCCTGCCAGCAACCGGCCGCGCCGAACGCACGACGCCCCTCCGGGTGGGGAGGGGCGTCGCCGAAATACACCGGGGCCGGGCCGCTTACTTGCCGCCGGCCGAAGTCGAGCCGCTGGCCGAGGCCGTGGCCTGCTGGGCCAACTGCACGGCGCGGTAGAGGTTGACCACCCCGCCGGTGTTCGAAAGCGTCGTGAAATCCACCTTTTTCTTCTCCTCGCCGGGCTTGACGACCTGCGTGTGCACCGGCTCGGCCGACTGCATGATGATGCGCTTCAAATCGGCGGCCTGCAGCTGCGGGAAGTAGCTTTTGAGCACCGCCGCCACGCCGGCCACCGTGGGCGCGGCCATGCTGGTGCCGCTTTCGTTGCCGTACTTGCTGCCCGGCAGGGTGTTGTAGATGTTCACGCCCGGGGCGAAAACGTCGACGCGCTTGCCGTAGTTGGAGAAGTCAGCGGCCAGCTTCTCGTCGTTCTTGCTGCTGCTGGCGCCCACCGTCAGCACGTTGGGGTAGGTGGCCTTGGCGCCTTCGGCAATGGCGGCCGGGAAGTGGTCCACCACGTCGATGTTGTTCGACTCGTTGCCGGCCGCGTGCACCAGCAGCACGCCCTTCGAGCCGGCGTAGCGGATGGCGTCCTCCACGGCCTTGCGCTGGGGCGAGTAGTACTTGCCGAAGCTCATGTTGATGACCGTCGCGCCGTTGTCGACGGCGTAGCGGATGGCGTTGGCCACGTCCTTGTCGTGCTCGTCGCCGTCGGGCACGGCGCGCACGGCCATGATGCGCACGGGCGCATCGGCCACGCCCAGCACGCCCTCGTTGTTGCGGCGGTCGGCGGCGATGATGCCCGACACGTGGGTGCCGTGCAGGGGGTCGGGGCCCATCACGTCGGGGTTGCCGTAGCCGCGCTGGTCCACCTTGCTCTCGTCGTCCTGCACGATGTCGGCCCGCGGGTTATAGCTCAGGTTCAGCGAGTACTCCACCCGCTTCTGCGCCGATTCGGCCGCCTCGCGCATCTGCGTCACCACCGATTCCATGTCGGGGGCGCCGGTGGCTTTCAGGCTTTCGTACCACTGCGCGGCCACCGTTTTCAGGCGCGCGTCCTGGGTGGGCGGGTTGCGCAGCACGGCCGTATCCAGCCGCTGCACGCCGAGCACCTGCTTGACGATGTCCACGTTCTTGCCGATGGTTTCGCTCATCGGGCCGTACTGCTGGGCGTTTTCGGAGTCCTCCTTGACCTTCTTCTCGTAGTCCTTCTTCACGCGCTGGTACAGGTCGTACTCGGCCTGCTTGTCCTTGGCTACCGACGAGCGGCTTTTGCCCTCGTACAGCGGCTTGAGCTTGGCCACCAGGCGCGTCTCTTCGTAGGTGTCGGTGCCCACGTTGCGGCCGTCCTTGCCGCCGAGGAAGTTCCAGCCGTACACGTCGTCGACGTAGCCGTTGTTGTCGTCGTCCTTGCCGTTGCCGGCAATTTCGCGGGGGTTATGCCAGAGCACGCGCTTCAGGTCGACGTGGGCCGTGTCGACGCCCGAGTCGATGACGGCCACCACCACCGGCGCGGCGGTACGGCCTTTCAGCAGCTCGGCGTAGGCGCGGTCGGCGCTGATGCCCATCGTGTTGTTGGCTTTGGGGTCGAGCAGCGTCCACTGGGGCGCGGCAGCCGCAGCCGGAGCGGCGGCGCTCTGCGCGAAGGAGGCGGCGGGCAGCAAAGCCACGCCGAGTACGGTCAGCCAGGGACGAAAGGAATTGCGCATGGGCAAGGAGAAAATCAGATGATGGAGCGGCGGCAATGACAAATTGCGGGCCGGAAGATAGGCTACGGACACCGGCCGCGCGGCGGGCGTTGCGGCCGGGGTAGGTTTTTCTGTCTGCGGGTTTTTTCTGTCTATGGTCGTTAACCGATATTGCCGCATGACTCGTTCCCGGCCCGACGAATACCGCCCCGGTTTCGGCCCGCTACGGCGCTACCTGCGGCCGGGGCTGCGCCTCCTGCTGCACTACCTGCTGCTGCCGGTAGCGGTGGCGGCGGCCCTGGCCACGGCGGGTACCTGGCTGCTGCACCAGTGGCCGGGGGCGCTCAGGGCAGTGGGCAGCCTCGCCGACGCCTTCGAAGGCATTCTGGCGGTGTGGCTGTACATGCGCCTGCAACTCGATGTGTTCGGTGCCGCGCTGGGGCTGCTGGTGCTCAGTTGCCTGCTGCCCATCCGCTGGCGCCCCGCCGCCCAATGGGCCATAGCGCTGGCTTATGCAGGCGTGGGGGCTTATCTGGCGTATGGGCTGCAGGTGTACCGCCACCTCGAAGTATGGCTCTGGCTCACCAGCGGACTGCTGGGGCTGCTGCTGCCCTGGTGGCTGGAACGCCGGGCGGCCTGATACCAACCGGTTGCCGCACCTTGCCCGCTATCAACCTTACTTGGTGTTATAAACATTTCTCGCCCCCGCCTTGTGAACACCCACCCGCACCCGCTGCGTCGCCTGCCGCCGCGCTTCTGGGCCGATCTGCTGGGCATTGCCTGGCGCCTGCTTGTTGCCTTCGGTGGTTTTTACGGCGTGGTATACCTCGGAGAAGGGCTGCAGTTGCGCTTCCGGGGTGAGTACCATACGCCCAGCAGTTGGGCCATTTCCATTTTCCTGACGTTTCTCTCGTTTGCCTTATTGGCCCTGCTGCTGGCCGTGGCGGCGCAGTTCCGGCACTGGCCGCGTCGGGCCAACCGCTTGACTCTGGCTGCTTGCGTACTGTACCTGCTGGCGGCGCTGGGTTGGTGCGGAGTCTGGGCCGGCTACCCCGACCGGCCCCTGCGCCTGCTATTCGTCATTGGCTGCGGCCTGGCGGGCTTGCTGCTGCCCCGGCTAATCGAACAGTTGGGCCGCCGGCTATAACGCGCGGGGCGCAATGCCCTCAACGGTAGTTTCGCCCCACTATAACTGCGAGTTAAAGCAGTTCCCCAGTCCGTATCCGCACCGGTCAGCCGGCCCCAAGCCGGCCGACCGGTCGTTGGAAGGACAAGGATGATCCACGGACGGGAGAACCGCTATAAGAGCACCGAAAGCCCCATCGAAACCCCAGGAGCAAGTCAGGGCAACAGAAGCAGTAGGTGCGGGGGCAGTAGCGGGTTGCGGGAGCGGGGCCGAACCAAAACATCTTACCCCTTCGGCGGTCTACCTTTACGCCCCGCGTTTCTAGCCCTCGTCCCCGATGCTCCGTCGCCTCCTCCGCGCCGCCCTGCCGGCCATCATAATCACTCATTCACTCATTCACGCCTTCACGGCGGAGGCGCAAGCGCCGAAGACCTACTCGTCCTCAGAAATCCTGCTGGGCCTCAAAAAGCTCAACGTGCTGGGCTCGGTGCTCTACATCGCCGCCCACCCCGACGACGAAAACACCCGCCTGATTGCCTACCTGGCCAACGGCCGCCTGGTGGAAACCGGCTACTTCAGCTGCACCCGCGGCGACGGCGGCCAGAACCTCATCGGGCCGGAGCTGCGCGAGCAGCTGGGCGTCATCCGCACCCAGGAGCTGCTGGCCGCCCGCCGCATCGACGGCGGCCGACAGTTCTTCAGCCGCGCCAACGACTTCGGCTTCAGCAAAACCCCCGAGGAGACGTTCAAAATCTGGGACCGGGAGCAGGTGCTGGCCGATATGGTCTGGGTTATCCGCCAGCGCCGCCCCGACGTGCTCATCACCCGCTTCCCGCCCGACGCCCGCGCCGGCCACGGCCACCACACCGCCTCGGCCATCCTCGCCGCCGAAGCCTTCGACGCCGCCGGCGACCCAAAACGCTTCCCCGAGCAGCTCCCGTACGTGCAGCCCTGGCAGCCCAAGCGGCTATTCTGGAACACCGGCTCCTTCTTCGTCAAGCCCGGAGAGAGCATGGACGGCTACCTCAAGCTCGACGCCGGCGGCTACAACCCGCTGCTTGGGCAGTCGTACGGCGAAATTGCCGCCCGCAGCCGCTCCCAGCACCGCAGCCAGGGCTTCGGCTCGGCCGCCCAGCGCGGCGAAGCCCTCGAATACCTGCAGCTGGTGAAAGGCGACAAAGCCACTAAAGACCCGCTCGAAGGCGTGGACCTGAGCTGGAACCGCGTGAAAGGCGGCGCCGCCGTGCAGAAGCTCCTCGATGAGGTCATCCGCAAGTTCGACCCGAGCAACCCGGCCGCGAGTGTGCCGGGGCTGCTGAAGGTGCGGTCCGGGTTGGGCAAAGTAGAACCGAACAACCGCTTTTGGGCGGCTGAAAAGGGGGAAGAACTGAATGCGCTGATACAGGCGTGTTACGGGCTGCGCGTCGAGGCCATTGCCACGGAGCCATCTGTTACGCCGGGGGGGAATTTGCAGGTCAAAATTGACGCTGTGTCCCTCAATGGATTTTCGCTCACTGGGCTCTACTTCAACTGGTCTGTAAACGACTCTACCCTGTACCAACCACCGTTGCCGCCTGGCAAAGTTCGAACGGACGGCCCGCTTGATATGGAAGTACAGGCAGGACCTAATAAGCTGTACTCCAAAACGGTCACGCTACGTGTACCCCCAAGCCAGGCACTATCACAGCCGTATTGGCTGCGGGAGCAAGGTTCTGTCGGCATGTACAAGCTGCCAAACGTGTATGAGGTAGAACCCGCGCAGTTCCGGGGCTACATGAGTTATTACAAAGCGAAGGTTGCCCCCGAGGATTTGGTTGGCTTGCCAGAAAATCCACCTGCCGCTTACGTCTATGTGCAGAAAGGAGAAGATTACGGGGTATTGCGCATCAAAGTCCCCATCCAGTACAAGCGCACCGACCCTGCCCTCGGCGAGCTGTACCAGCCCCTCGCCGTCGTGCCGCCCGTGGCCGTCAACGTGCTGGGCAAGGCCTACGTCTTCGCCGACGAGCAGGCCAAGATGGTGCCCGTCACCCTCAAGGCCGGCCGCGCCGGCGCCAAAGGCTCGGTGGCCCTGCAGGTGCCCGCCGGCTGGCAGGTGCTGCCCGCCAGCATTGCCTTCGACATTGCCAACAAGGACGAGGAACGCACCGTCACCTTCCTGGTGCAGCCCGTCAAGAACAGCCCCGAAAGCAGTGGGCAGCTGCGCGCCGTGGCCACCCTCGACGGCCAGCCGTATTCGCGCGGCATCCAGACCATCAACTACCCCCACATCCCCACCCAGACGCTCTTCCCCGAAGCCGTGGCCCCGCTCGTGCGCCTCGACGTGAAGCGCCGCAAGGAGGAAATCGGCTACCTCATGGGCGCCGGCGACGAAGTGCCCGAGGCCCTGCGTCAGCTCGGCTACCGCGTCACCCTGCTCAAGCCCGAAGACCTCACCGCCGACAAGCTCAAGCGCTTCGACGCCGTTATGCTCGGCGTGCGCGCCTACAACACCATCGACCGCCTCAAGTACCAGCAAAAAGAGCTGCTCGAATACGTGGAAAAGGGCGGCAACCTGGTGGTGCAGTACACCGTCAACCGCGGCACCGTGCTGCCCGAAATCGGCCCCTACCCCCTGCAGCTGTCGAATGACCGCGTGACCGTGGAAGACGCCCCCGTCACCATCACCCGGCCCCAGCACCCGCTCATGAGCCTGCCCAACAAGATTACCCCCAAGGACTTCGAAGGCTGGCAGCAGGAGCAGGGCCTCTACTACCCCAGCTCCTGGGACCCGAAGTACCAGACCGTCATCAGCAGCCAGGACCCCGGCGAGAAGCCCAAGGAATCGGCCATCCTCGTCACCGACTACGGCAAGGGCCACTACATCTACACCGGCCTTAGCTTCTTCCGCGAGCTGCCCGCCGGCGTGCCCGGCGCCTACCGCCTCATCACCAACATGATCGAGCTGGGCAAGGACAAGGCCAATTAGATTGAGCGGGCAGGAGGATTTGAGAGGGGAAGAGGGTAGAGGGGAAGAGTTGACAGCGAATCGGGCGAAAAAAAGAACGGCAAGCTCCCCTCCTCAGATGAGGAGGGGACGCCGCGCCGCAGGCGCGGCTGGGGTGGTTGACCGTCGTTGCTGACGCCCACGCGGCCCAGGCGTCGCTACCCAATGACATCCCCCGCCACCGTCATTCCGCACGCCCCCACCGCCTCGCCAACGGTATCCATCACCTCGCCGCCCATTCCCCTCGTCTCCTCGACATCACCTGCCACCTCGCAGTTACCCTCCACCACCTCGGAGTCGTCATCCACCGCTTCGCAGTTATCATCCACCACTTCGGAGTCATCATCCACCGCCTCGAACTTATAATCCTCCAAGTCGAATTTGGATTCCACAAGCTCGCAGTGAGTCCCCACCACCTCGCAGCCATCATCCACCGCCTCGAATTTATAATCCACAAAGTCGAATTTGGATTCCACCGGCTCACAGCCAGTCCCCACCGCCTCTCCGCCTGGTTTACCCATCTGGCACGATATTGCCGGCTGCACGGCAACCCCATCCTTACCCGCCGCGTCCCTTCCCCGCACCTGCTCCACCACCCATGCCCCAGCCCGCCGCTTCCCCCCCCGATGCCCCCGACGCCCAGCCCCCGCTGCTGCCCTCCTGGCGGGCCTGGTACGCGCTGGTGCTGGCCGCGCTGGCCGCCGAAATAGCCCTGATGGTGGCCCTCACCCGCTATTTCGCCGCATGAGCCCGCTCGACTGGGCCGTGCTCACCGGCGCCCTGCTCTTCATCATCGGCTACGGCACCTGGCGCACCCGCCGCGCCGGCCACTCCCTCGACGGCTACCTGCTCGGCGGCCGCCAAACGCGCTGGTGGGGCGTGGGCCTGAGCATCATTGCCACCCAAGCCTCGGCCGTCACCTTCCTGAGCACCCCCGGCCAGGCCTACGCCGACGGCATGCGCTTCATTCAGTTCTACTTCGGCCTGCCCCTGGCCATGGTGCTGATTGCCGTCGTGGCCGTGCCCATCTACCACCGCCTGCGCGTCTATACCGCCTACGAGTACCTGCAAAGCCGCTTCGACCGCCGCACCCGCACCCTGGCGGCCAGCCTGTTCCTGGTGCAGCGCGGCTTCAGCAACGGCCTCTCACTCTACGCCCCGGCGCTGGTGCTGTCGGCCATTCTGGGCTGGAACACCACCGCCACCGTGCTGTTGCTCGGCACCGTCATGATTGCCTACACCGTCAGCGGGGGCACCCGGGCCGTCACCGTCACCCAGCAGGGGCAGGTGGCCGTCATCTTCGCCGGCATGGCCACGGCCGGCTACCTCCTCGTGCATTACCTGCCCCCGCAGGTCGGCTTCTCCGATGCCCTGCACGTGGCCGGCCGCCTCGGCAAGCTCAACCTCGTCGACTTCCACTTCAGCTGGACCGACCGCTACAACTTCTGGACCGGCATGAGCGGCGGCCTGTTCCTGGCCCTCTCGTACTTCGGCACCGACCAAAGCCAGGTGCAGCGCTACCTCAGCGGGCAGAGCGTCACCCAAAGCCGCCTCGGCCTGCTCATGAACGGCCTCGTAAAAGTGCCCATGCAGCTCGGCATCCTGCTCATCGGCGTGCTGCTGTTCGTGTTCTACCTCTTCCAGCCCGCCCCGCTGAGCTTCAACCGCCCCGTCTACGAGCGGGTGATGCACGGCCCCCGCGCCGCCGACGCCCGCCGTCTCGAAGCCGAGCACCGGGCCGTCCAGCAGGCCCAGCAGGAGGCCGCCGCAGCCTTCGTGCAAGCCCGCCACGCCCACGACGCCCCCGCCCAGGCCGCCGCCCAGCAGCGCCTGCAGCTCACCCAGGCCGCCGCCGCCGGCCTGCGCACCGACTGGCAGCAGCTCGTCCAGCAAGCCGCCCCCGCCGCCGACGTCAAGGACACTGACTACGTGTTCATCTCCTTCGTGCTGCGCTACCTGCCCCGGGGCCTCGTCGGCCTGCTGGTGGCCGTGGTGCTGAGCGCCGCCCTGGGCAGCGCGGCCGGCGGCCTGAACTCCCTCGGCTCCACCACCCTCATCGACCTCTACCGCCCCTTCACCCGCCGCCAGGATCAGACCGAGGCGGAGCTGGTGCGCGTCTCGCGCTGGGCCACCGTGGGCTGGGGCGTCCTGGGCATCGGCTTCGCCCTGTTCGCGGCCCGCATGGAAAACCTCATCCAGGCCGTCAATATCCTCGGCTCCCTGTTCTACGGCACCATCCTGGGCATCTTCGCCGTGGCCTTCTTCCAGAAGCACGTCCACGGCCGCGCCGTGTTCTGGGCCGCCGCCGCCACCCAGCTGGCCACCGTGCTCTGCTTCTGGCTCACCGACATTGCCTACCTCTGGTTCAACATCCTCGGCTGCGCCGCCGTCATGCTCCTGGCCGAGCTGCTCCAGCGCCTCTGGCCCGAACCCGCCAAACGCGCCCTAGCGCCCGCCTAGCCACCAGACGGTGCAACTAGCAGTCATTGCGAGCGAAGCGAAGCAATCTTTCCTCCCGAGGTAGAAGCGGTACAAGACGCAGCAACCGAAAACCCATCCGCACGAAAACGGCCCCGCTCGAAACCAGAGTTACTCGGTTTCGGGCGGGGCCGTTTTAGGTCAGCAAGTATTGAATCGGCGCTGCTACTAGAGGAACGATTGCCGCGCTTCGCTCGCAATGACGGCTACCCGCACCGTCTGCCTGCGCTACCGATACCCTTAGGCAATGCTCATAAAACCAAACCGGCCCGCTGCCGAATGGCAGCGGGCCGGTTTTACCGGCAACGGAAAGCTAGCTTTTCTTCGCCGGCTCCTCCGTTTTCTTGGCGTCGGCCTTGGGCTTGTAGAGCGCCTTTTCCTTCACCTCGGTCTTCTTGCCGTCAGCTTTGGTCTTAGCCTCCGTCTTCTTGTCGTCGGCTTTCACTTTCACCTCGGCTTTCTTGTCGTCGGCCTTCACCTTCACTTTGCCGTCCGGGCTGGGGGCCACGCCGCCGTTCTTCGCCTCGATCATCAGCAGCTCGTTCATCTTCACGTAGTCGATGTTCTTGGCTTCCAGCGCCAGCTTGCGCGACTGGTCGGCGGATGCTTCGGCGCCGACGTAGTCCTTCAGCTTCAGCTTGATCTTGGCCTCGGTGTGCACGTTCCAGAACTTGGGCTCCGTCGCGTTGGCCTTCTGAATCCAGCTCAGGGCCTGGTTCAGGTCCTTGCCGTTGTCGTAGTAGTAGAGGGCGGCGGCGGCCAGGTCGTTGGCGGCCGGCGTGGCATTCTTCACCACTTTCTCGTCGATCTGGGCCATTACCTTGGGCTCCACGTCGGCCGAGATTTTAAACTTGGCGCCGGTCAGCTCCCACTGCATATCCACGTTGGCAGTGGCCGGGGTGAGGTCGGCGAAGTTGATGGTGAACGTTTCCACCTTCGAGGCCAGCTTGTAGGGCTTGATGCTCACGCGGGCCACGTCCTGGTCGTCCTTGAAGTTGTCCACGTCGGCGCCCTGCTTGGTGCTCTTGTTGAACACCACCAGCCACTCCGTCTTGTTCGGAATGGTGTAGATGCCGTACTCGCCGGCCGGAATCTTCTTGCCCTCCACCGTCACGTCGTCCGAAAACTTGATGCTGGTGGTGGCGTTGGCGCCCGTGCGCCAGCGTTTGCCGAAGGGCACCAGCTCGCCGAAGACGGCGCGGCCCCGGGCGCTGGGGCGCGAGTAGGTGATGGTGACGTCGGTGAGGCCTACGCGCTGCTGCACGGTGCTTTTGGGGCTGGCGGCCGGGGTGCTAAGCTGGGCCTGAGCGGCCGAAGCGGTGAAGAGCAGAACGCCTGCCACGGCCGAGCCGGCCAGCCGCGAAATCCGGGTTTGTAGCAACATGAGAGAAGGGTAAGTGGAGTTGATACGTACCGGTAAAAGTACGGCTTTCGGCCAATGGCGCCCGGTTCGTGCTAAAGGATTTGTCACGCCGGCAGCCAAGCCGCTGTCAGCCAGCGTACAGGCGCCCGTCGACCAGCAGTTGGGCGAAGGAATCGTGGTGGTGCAGTAGCCGCCCGAACCGCTGCAGCGACACCTGCGTGTAGCCCCCGTAAATGGTGAAGGTGACCGTGCCGCGGGCGGGACTGTAGCCGCGGCTGTAGTCTGCCGCAGCGTCCATGGCGGCGTAGAACAGCTGCTGCACCATGGGCACGTCGAGGTAGTTTTCGTTGAACGTGACGCGGAGGCGGGTTTGCATGAAGAATTAGTACGGAGGAGTTGGCGCGGCCTCGTCGAACCAACGGCCATTGCGGCGCTGCAAGGCGCACAATTCTTTTAATCCCACCCGGTTGAGCCCGGCCTTCGGCTCTTGCAGAGTATAGTCCCGGTGTGAGAAGGGCCGGGTTTTGGCTAAAGATAGCCGGTCTTTTTGCCACTGAGCGCAGCCGAATTCATGGGGGAGACGGCCCACGCCGCGGCGGGCGTATGAGCCAGCAAGAAGGCTCGCAGGGGCTTGTGTAGCCCGGCCGTGTCCTGGTAATAGAAGTGCTACGCCGTCGCTTCCTTGCGCGCGTGGTTCATGCCTACCACCCGGCCGTCGGCGCACGGGTGCGCTGCTGGCTGAACGAGCCGGACCCAACGCTGTATTGGCAGATGCGGCCCCCACGATGCCCGCCCGGGAAGATGCACGCGCCACGGATACCCGCCCCGCCGCGGGATGTTAGGTTTTAAGGCGCGTCATCCGAAGCGCAGTGAACCGGTGGTCGGCCCAGCCAAGGATGACGCATTATCGTCCCGCGCCAACTAGCCGTACAATTTACCCTGGCACCCGAAAGTGCATCACGTAACCCCAAAAGACCAGCCAGTTAAGCCCGTAGTTAATAGCCCCGACCAGCACGCTGATTACCAGGGCGCTGCCTACGGCTCGCGGCCAACTCAGGCCCAGGCTGCCCCGCCCGATCCAGGTGAGATACCCCACGTACACCGTAGCCTGCATCAGCGCAGTGCTGCTGCCCGGCTCCAGCCCCACCACCAAAAACACGCTTACCAGGGCCAGAATCAGGTATAGCTGAAAAGCGCTGCCGACGATGACCAGCAGAAAAAACGACTCGGCGTAGTTGAGCCGACGCCGGTACGCGGCCCAGACTATCAGCGCGTGCACGGGCATCAGCGCCAGCCACCACACGTTGAAAAACTTGCCGACGGCGTGGAAATACTGCCCCACCCGCGCCAGCACGGCGGCCGGCGCCCCGTGCGCCCGCATGGCTTGCTGCACCTGCTCGCCGATGCGCTCATAGTAATGCAGCTGCACGGCCAGCACGGTGGCCACGCCCACGGCCAGCAGCAGAAACTGAAACGGGTTGAAATAACGCTTGCGCCGCCCGGCCAGGTAATCAGCCACCACGCGGGCAGGGCGCGTGAGCACCTGCCCCACGAAGCCGAAGATGCTTTTGTCGGCGTGGGTGAAGACGTGCAGGATTTCGTGGAGCACGTGGGCCGTGGAGAGGCGGTGCGGGCGCGGCTGCCCGCAGTGCGGGCAGTAGCCGGCCCCGGCCAGCAGGGCGCCGGCGCAGTTGGGGCAGGCATCCGGCGCGGGCGCGGCGGCAGTTTCCGGGGCTTCGGCGGGCAAAGGAGCGGCGGGCAGCATAGGCAGGGGGCCGCGCTGATCGGCCACGGCGGCGCAGTTTACCCCCTTTCGCACTCCCGCGCAAGCCGTACCTTCGCCCCATGGCCGATACCTCCGCTCCGCTTACCCTCACCGATTTATACCTCTACCCCGTCAAGTCGCTCGGCGGCCTGCGCGTGCCCGAGGCCCAGCTCACCACCCGCGGCCTGCGTCACGACCGGCGCTGGCTGGTGGTGGATGAGCGCGGGCAGTTCCTGACGCAGCGCAGCCACCCGCAGATGGCCCTGCTTCACCTCGACTACGCCCACAACGGCTTCATCATCCGCCACATTCAGCGGCCCGACCTGCGCCCCCTGCTAGTGCCCTTCGCAGCCGAGCACAAGGGCACGCAGTTCGTCACCATTTGGGACGACATGGTGTTTGCCTTCCGTGGGCTGAAAGAGCACGACGAGTGGCTGACGGAGGCCCTGGGCCTGCCCGTGCGCCTGGTGCACATGCCCGAAGCCGCCCTGCGCGACGCCGACGGCGGCCACGCCCCCGGCCTAGTCAGCTTCGCCGATGCCTACCCCTACCTGCTCATCGGCCAGGCCTCGCTCGACGACCTGAACCAGCGCCTGCCCGCGGCCGTGCCCATGAACCGCTTCCGCCCCAACCTGGTGGTGAGCGGCGCCGCCCCCTACGCCGAAGACACCTGGTACGAGTTTCAGCTCGGCGACCTGACCTTCCACGGTATCCGGCCCTGCGCCCGCTGCGTGCTCACCACCACCGACCAGGAAACCGCCCAGCGCGGCCCCGAGCCCCTGCGCACCCTGGCCAGCTACCGCACCCGGGCCAACAAGGTCATGTTCGGCATGAACGTGGTCGGGCCGGCCCAGGGCCTCGTGCGCGTGGGCGACACGGCCAGCGTCGTCAGCCACCACCCGCTCACCTAGAGCAGTTCCCCAGGCAGTATCCGCGCCGGTCAGCCGGCCCAAAGCCGGCCGACCGGTCGTTGGAAGAACAAGGATGATCCACGGACGTGAGAATAGCTATAGCGTTGTTGAGCACGTAACGCAACGTCAACCGCTCCGCCCGCTGCCCTGTAACTGCCAAATACTATTGTAGTGATGCCCCAGACCACCGCCGCCCCCGCCATTGCCCCGCCCCCGCTGCTGCTGCCGCGCCTCGTGGCGCTGTGGGCCCTGAGCGAAGCCCTGCTCGGCGGGGTGCTGCACGCGCTTCGGCTGCCGGTGACGGGCCTGCTGGTGGGCGGCGCGGCCGTGCTGGTGCTGACGCTGCTGGGCCACTACAGCCGCCGGCCCGGGACCATACTGCGCGCCCTGCTGGTGGTTCTCACCATCAAGGCCCTGCTCAGCCCGCACACCTCGCCCAATGCCTACGTGGCGGTGGCCTTCCAGGGCCTGCTGGGCGAAATGCTGAGCTGGCCCCGCGCGCTGCCCCGTCTGCGCGGCCTGCTGCTGGGTTTGCTGACGATGGTGGAGTCGGCCGGGCAGCGGGTGCTCACGCTGTGGCTGCTCGGCGGCAAGGCCCTGCCCGCGGCCTTCAACGATTTTGTGCGCGGCCTGCTCGGGGCCGATGCCGCCCTGCAGCCCAACTACGCCCTCTGGCTGGTGGGCCTTTACTTCGCCGCGCACGCCGTGGTGGGGGCGGCGCTGGGCTGGTGGGCCGGCGGCCTGCCCGCGCGGCTGCCCAGCCTCGTGCAGCGCTACGCCTGGCTACAGCTCCGCCCCGAGCCCTCCGACGAGGACGAGGAGTCAGCACCCGACGCCCCCGCTCCTACGCACCGGCCCCGCCGCTGGCGCGTCAGCCGCCTGCTGCTGGGGCTGTGGGCCGCCTGCCTGCTGCTGTGGCTGGCCGCCGCGCTGGGCTGGGCCCCGGCCACCGTGGCCAACGAGCACCGGCTGGGCGGCCTGCTGCTGCGCTCGGTGCTGCTCTACGGCGCCTGGGCCCTGCTGCTCGGTCCCTGGCTGACGCAGCGCCTGCACCACTGGCTCACCCGCCCGCGCGGCCGCTGGGCCGCCGACCTGCGCCAGACGCTGGCCCTGCTGCCCGCCACCCGGCAGCTGGTGGCCCGCTGCTGGCGCCACTCGGCCGGGCACCGCGGCCTGAGCCGGCTGCGCTGGTTTGGCCGCGCCCTGGCCGTCAACACCCTACTCAGCCCCGACGACGCCCCGACGGCCTGACGCAATGCGGATTCACCTGCTCAGCGGCCCCATTCGCAGCGGCAAAACCACCCGCCTGCGCCATTGGGCGGCCGGCCGCACCGACGTGGGCGGCCTGCTGATGCCCACCGATGCCCACGGGCAGCGCCATTTCCTCGACCTGCGCAGCGGGCTGCGGTGGCCCGTGAGTGCCCGGCCGGGCCAGTGGCCGGTGCAGCAGGTAGGCCGGTTCCGCTTTTCCCCGGCGGCATTCGATTGGGCTAATGCGGCCCTGCGCGGAGCGGCCACCGAACCTGCCGTGCAGTGGCTGGTCGTCGATGAAATCGGGCCGCTGGAACTGCGCGGCCAAGGTTTGGCACCGGCCTTTACGGCGCTACTGGCGGCTCGGCGGCTGCCCAACCATCTTGTGCTGGTGGTGCGAGCCGGTTTGGTAGAAGCGGTCTGGCAGCGGTTCCAACTGCACCGCTGGGCCCCAATCTCATTTTGGGACTAATAAAATCTTGCGTACAACTTTTCTACGGTAAAGTTTTATCAACTATTGGCAAAATGCCGATGCCATTGTACTTTTGCCGCGCGCAAGTAGTTGATTCCTATCCCAAAGCAGGAAAACGCCTTGTCATTAGTTCTTTCGCGCCCCGCCTACACCTAAGCAATGTTCCAAACCCGTTTCGCCTGGCCGCAGCTGCTCCTGTGGTTGGTCCTGCTGGCTGCTACCAGCGCCCGCGCCGACAACAACACCCTTGAGCTGCTGCACCAGCCCTGGGACGACTTGCTGAAACGAAACGTGCTGGCCGATGGCCGCCTGAGCTACGCCAACCTGGCCGAGCACGACGACCAGCTGCGCGGCTACCTGCAGGCCCTGCGCCACACCACGCCCCAGGCCGACTGGTCGCGCCCGGATCAGGCCGCCTTCTGGCTGAACGTGTACAACGCCTACACCGTGCAGCTGGCCGTGGCCTACTACCCGGTGCAGCGCCTGAGCGACATCAAGGTGAAAACCGTGGGCGGCTACCGCTCGGTATGGGAAGCGCCCGAGGTCAACGTAGGCGGCAAGCAGTACTCGCTCAACCAGATTGAGCGCGAAATCCTGCCCCGCCTGCTGCCCCAGGACCCGCGCCGCTTCCTGGCCCTGCACTGCGCCGCCGCCTCCAGCCCCACCCTGCTGCCCGAAGCCTACAGCGGCCCGCGCCTCAACGAGCAGCTCGACGCCCAGGCCCGGCGCTTTGTCAACGACCCTAAGCGCAACCAGCTCACGGCCGAGGCCGTGCAGGTATCCAGCGTATTCGACTGGCACGCCGCCGAGTTTGGCGACGCGGCCCGGTTGATTGCCTTTCTCAACCGCTACGCCACCACGCCGGTAACGCCCGGTGCTGCCGTGCAGTACCTGCCCTACGACTGGTCGCTCAACGACGCGGAACACCCCGGCGTGATGGCTCAGCAGCTGCGCCGCCACTAGCCACGGCTCCAATCCTGCTCCTTGTTCCAATGAAGGCCCGGCAACGGGCCTTTTTCTTTTGGGGCGGCACTAACCGCGGGCGCAGCTGGTTGTTCATCACCGGGTCGGCCGCCGGCCCGTTTTCCGTTCCCCTCACTCCTCTTTTCCGCCCGTGACGGACCTTGCCCCCGTACTTGAGTTTCTGCGCCAGCTCAAGCAGAACAACAACAAGCCCTGGATGGACGCGAACCGCGCCGAGTACCAGCGCGCCCGCAAACGCTATACCACGCTCATTACCGAGCTGCTGCAGCGCGCCCAGCAGTTCGAGCCCGCACTGCTGGCCCTCAGCCCCTCCGACGTGATGTACCGCATCAACAAAAACGACCGGTTTCAGCAGAGCGACGAGCCCTACAAAAACCACATGGGCTCGGGCCTGAAGCGCGACGGACGCCAGAGCCCCTGGGCGGGCTACTTCGTGGCCCTCGAAGCCGGCGGCGAAACCTACGTGGGCGCCGGCCGCTGGCAGCCCGAGCCCCAGCAGCTGGCCCGCATCCGCCAGGAAATCCACTACAACGCCGACGCCTTTCATGCCCTGCGCCAGGCGCCGGAGCTGCTGCGCGAATTCCCGGGCGGCCTCGACCAAAGCCAGGCCCTGCGCACTGCCCCCAAGGGCTACGACCGCAACGACCCCGACATCGAGTGGCTGCGGCTGAAAAGCTTTTTCGTCTGGCGCTCCTTCTCCGACAAGGAAGTGCTCCGCCCCGACTTTCCCGACCGCGTGCTGGCCGCCTGGCAAGCCGCCCAGCCCCTGGTCGGGTTCCTGAACGAGGCCATGATGGGGGATTAGGCGCCTACGGCAGCTAGTGAAATAAGAACGTCATCCTGAGGCGCAGCCGAAGGACCTTCCTCGAACCCTGCACCAACGAAGAAGCGCCGCTACCAACGCCCAATCGGCAGGGCTGGTAGCTGCGCTTCGCCGTTATTGAAAAGCGTCACCGCGTTGTTGGTAGCGGCGGTGCGGGGTGCCAGGAAGGTCCTTCGGCTGCGCCTCAGGATGACGGGCTTTTTTGCGCTACTGCTCTTCTAACCAGTTCTAAAACAACCCGAACAACGTGCCCTGAATCTTCTCGATGATGGTGCCCAGGTCTTCGGGGCGGGCCACGTAATCGAGCTGGTTCACGTCGATGATGAGCAGCTTACCCGCGTCGTAGTGGCTGATCCACTGCTCGTAGTGCTCGTTGAGGTTTTTGAGGTACTCGATGCGCATGTGCGTCTCGTAGTCGCGGCCGCGCTTCTCAATCTGGTGGATGAGCTTGGGCAGGTCGGCCTTGAGGTAGAGCAGCAGGTCGGGCGGCTCCACCATGCTGATCATCGAGTCGAACAGGGCGCGGTAGTTCTGAAAGTCGCGCGGGTTCATCAGGCCCGACTCGTGCAGGTTGGCGGCGAAGATGTGGGCGTCCTCGTAGATGGTGCGGTCCTGAATCACGCCCTTGTTGCCGGCCTGCAGCTGCTTGATGCGCTGCGTCTGGCGGAAGCGGCTGTTGAGGAAATACACCTGCAGGTGGAAGGCCCACCGCGGCATATCGTCGTAGAAATCCTTCAGATAGGGGTTGTCGTCGACGTCTTCCAGGAACACTTCCCACTGAAAGTGGTGCGCCAGCTTGTGAGCCAGGGTGGTCTTACCGGCGCCGATGTTGCCGACAATGGCGATATGCATGGGTGGAGGGCGAATTCAGAATGAGGCCGGCAAAAATACAGGAAAGCCACCGCTCGATTGCGCGAGGCGCGAAGGAATTGCACCGCCGCAAAAAATAAGGTAACTTATATATATGCCGCTGTCCAACCCCTTGCCCCACGCCTGCAAAATTCACTCGCCCGCCGAGCTGGTCTACCACGTCGACGACGACCACGGGCAGCGCGTAGCCGACTTCGGCTTCTTCGCCACCGAACGCGTGCTCTACGTGCGCTGGCACGGCCACCTCACCGCCGACGAAGTCATCCGGGTGGCCGAAGCCAGCCTGCCCTGGCACGAGCAGCTGCACCCGGTGGGCCTGCTCAACGACAAGCGCGGCACCAGTGGCGAATGGGGCGAGTCCATGGCTTGGATTGAGTACGAATGGATTCCGCGGGCCAAAGCCAGCGGCCTGCAGGCCTTCGCCTACGTCATCAACCCCGACATGATGGTGTCGTTCGAAAACGCGGCCCTGATCGAGAAAATCCGCCAGAAAGTGGACCTGCGCACGTTCTACAGTGTGGGCGCGGCCTGGAAATGGCTGCGCCAGCACGCCTTCCGACGCACTGGCGCAGCCGCTTAGGGTTTGGGCCCTAGTCTGATCAGCTCGTCATGTCGAGCTTGTCGAGACATCTCGCCCGATAGTATTCTTCTTGTTGAACGAGAAAATTACTTGTGAACGTCAGCACGCGAGATGTCTCGGTCCCTCGCTTGATTCGCGACATGCTCGACATGACGTTCTGGAAGACGTCCGTTACTTCTCACTGATGACCTCCTTGGTCTTCTTGGCCTGTTCCAGGGTGCGGAACTCGGCCTGCCAGGAGCGGATGCGCAGGCGGTCATCCACGTCGATCAGGTCGCGCACTTTCTCGTAGCGCTGGTTGAGGCGGGTGAGTACCACCGAGGCCTGGGCCCAGTCCTCGGGCGCCCAGTTTTTGCGGTTGGTGCGCACGTAGTCGATGAAGCGGCCATAGAGGTCGGTCATTTCCGAGGCGCGGGCCGTGGTGATGTTCACGTTTTCGCCGAGCATGCGCGTCTGGGTCTGCTGGGCCGTTTCGGGCTGGCTGGCCTGCTTTTCGAGGCGCTCCTGGCGGGCTTCCCAGCTTTCGTAGCGGTTTTTCAGGCCGGCGTACTCGCGCTTGCCCGCCGCCGTGAGGCTGTCGATGCCGCGGTCGATGCGCGTGCTCTGGGTTTCGTATTCTTCCTTGATGCGCGGCAGTTCGCGCTTGGTCACCACGTCAGCCTTGTCGAGCCGGTCGTTGATCCACTCGCGGAACACGCCCAGGTCGCGCTCCACGTCGGACAGCACCTGGTCGGTGGTGGAGGAAGTTTTGGCGGGCGTCTTAGCGGGCGTGGAAGTCTTGGTGGGCGTTTTGGCCGGCGTCGTTTGGGCCGAGGCCGCGGAAGCAGCCAGCAGCGCGGCGGCGGCAAAGGCGGCGGAACGCAGGATTCGTTTCATAGCGAGCAATTATTGGGGAAAAGAGCCACGACCCCGGAGTGGGCCGCGCAGCCCGCAACCGGGCTACGACCCGGCTCTTTAAATTTCGGGCCAAACCCACTTACGGGCCGGAAGAACGTTCGTTATTTTTGCGAAAGTATATTCCGTCTGCGTCCCATGCCCGATCCGGTAGCCGCTCCCGTCACCATTCAGCCGGCCACCACGGCCGATATTCCCGTCATCATCGAGCTGGCTGAAGCCACCTGGGAGCCTACCTACCGCTTCATTATCAGCAAGGAGCAGATCGACTACATGTACCGCGTCATCTACACGCCCGCCTCGCTGGCGCGGCAGATGCAGGACGACGGCCACCGCTTTCTGCTGGTGTTCTACGACGGCCACCCCGCCGGCTACGCCTCCTACGGCGCCCGTCCCACCGAACCCGAAGTCTTCAAGCTGCACAAGCTTTACGTGCTGTCCTCGCACCAGGGCCTGGGCCTGGGCCAGCGCCTGGTAACGGCCGTGGAGGGCGGCGCCCGCATGGCCGGCGGCCAGTGGCTGGAGCTGAACGTGAACCGCCACAACCCCGCCCTCAGCTTCTACCAGCGCCTGGGCTTTCAGCAGTACCGCGAGGAAGACATTCCCATCGGCCCCTACTGGATGAACGACTTCGTGATGCGCAAAAAGCTGAACGGGGATTAGGACGTATCGGTCCGCCTCGGGGGAGTTGCCGTATAGCAGCTACTTTTGGGACTTGGGTTATTGGGTGATGCCCATTCCGTCGCGTGACGGGGCGGGTAGCACGCCTACCTCATCACCTGATTTCCCAATCACCTAATCCCCCCTCCAGCAATGCCCACGAAACTCACCGTCAACAACAACGGCTCTTTGCGCGTCGAAGGCGAAGACTTCATCATCGTCGATGCCCAGGGCAACGAGTACGGCCTGCAGGGCCGCACCCTGGTCAGCATCTGCCGCTGCGGCCTCTCCCAGAACAAGCCCTTCTGCGACGGTTCGCACAAAGGCCACTTCGAGCACAACGCCGTAGCCTTCGACCTGCCGCCCAAGAAGGCATAAGTCACGCCGCCGCCGGCACTGGCCGTCATTGCGAGCGAACCGTAGGTCGACGTAGTCAAGTGAAGCAATCTTTCCGCTCGCGGTACGACGGCCCCGCTGGCAGAAGCCGAAAATAGCACCGCCCGAAACCGGAGTTACTGGTTTCGGGCGGTGCTATTTTTAGGGTTGGCACACTGGCCAGGACCGATTATCACGCTTTGCTCGCCGTGACTACCAGTGCCGCCGGCGGTAATGCAGCAAGAAAGCGAACTAGGCGCCTTGGAACAGCTGGTTGACCAGGTCCACGTACTCCTGGCGGGCGTCGTCCTGGCCTTTGCCGTTGAGGCCGGCCCAGGCGTCGTACTTGGCAATGGCCTTGAAGTCGAAGCCGCCGGGACGGTCGCCGCTCACGTCGCCTTCGGTGGCCTGCTTGTAGAGGGCGTAGAGCTTGAGCAGGGTCAGGTTGTCGGGTTTTTTGGGGAGCTGCTGGGCGCGGTCGGCCGCATCCTGAAATTCTTGCTGGGTAGCCATGGGAATGGAAGGGTGAGAAAGTGAGCGGGCCGCCGCAGCGGCTACGGGCCGTAAGGTACGGATTGCGGCGAATTTGGTAGGCATGCAGCATTCTTTTAGCACCAATCCTCCATTTACCGCCCCAGGCACGCCGGCTCCGGCACCGGCGCCGAAGAACAGTTAGTCGGCTGCCGGCAGCGCGCGCAGCACCCGGCAGGGGTTGCCCACGGCCACCACGCCCGCCGGAATATCCCGCGTGACCACGCTGCCGGCCCCGATGGTGCTGCCCGCCCCGATGCTGACGCCGGGCAGCACGATGACGCCCGCGCCCAGCCACGCATTGGCCCCGATGGTAATGGGCCGGGCAAATTCCCAGCCCGCCACCCGCGGCCCGGGCTCCACCGGGTGCCCGGCGGTGCTCAGCACCACGTTCGGGGCGATGAACACGTTGTCGCCGATGGTGACGGGGGCGCAGTCGAGCACGGTGAGGTTGTAGTTGGCATACACGTTGCGGCCCAGGCGCAGGTTGTAGCCGTAGTCGAGGCGCAGCGGGGCTTCGAGGTGGGCGTCGGTTTCGTAGCCGAGCAGCTCGGCCAGCACGGCGCGGTCGAGGTCCACGGGCTGCTGATTGTAGCGGTGGCAGAGGGCCTTGGCGTGGCGGCGCTCGGCCACCAGCTGCGGGTCGTTGGCCTGGTACAGCACACCGGCCAGCATCTTTTCTTTCTCGGAGAGGGTGCTCATCGGGCCGAAGGTAAGGGCGCCGGCTTTTTGCGGCGCCGCACCAGCGCTCAGACGTAAAAAGCCCCGCCGATAACTCGGCGGGGCTTCTGCTCGGGCAGTGCCGTCCGGGTTAGTACAGCGTCACGCGGCGGCTGACGGTGTACTCCCCCGCCTGCACCTGCAGCAGGTACACCCCGGCGGCCAGCTTGCGCGCGTCGAAAGTGGCGCGGGCGCCGGAGGCGGGCAGCGCTACGGTCTGGGTGCGTACGCGCTGGCCCAGGGCGTTGAAGAGCGTAGCTTCGGCCTGCGTGGCACCGGCTTCGGCCGGCAGCAGCAGCGTGAAGCTGCCGGTGGCGGGGTTAGGGTATAGATGGAACCCCGCGGCCCGCGTCGGCGAAGCCAGGGCCAGCGGCGCGCCTTCGTTGACCACGGCCACCACGGTGGCGCTGCCCCCGATGGAGTTGGCCAGATTGGTGCGGCCGAAGCTGGCCGCGTCGGTGAAGTAGCCGGCCACGTAGGCCCGGCCGTTGCGCACGGCCAGCCCGATGCCACGGTCGTCGCTGGTGCCGCCGCCCACCTGCGCCCAGGCCAGGGTGGCCCGGGGCCCGAGGTCGGTGTATTTGGCCAGCACCAGGTCGAAGCTCTCAATGGCCGAAGCCCCGCCCCGCACGATGGTGCCGGGGGTGCTGCCCGAGCCGCCGAAGCGCGCCGTGCTGATGTCGGTGCTGCTGTTGGTGAGCAGCCCGGCCACGTATACATTGGCGCCCTCGGCCGCCACGGCAAACCCGGTGTCGACGTGCCGGCCACCGGCTACCTGCGTCCAGCCCAGGGTGGCCGAGGTGCCGTTGTCGGTGTATTTGGCCAGGATAAGGTCGGTGCTTTGGTCGGAGGCGCCCCATTGCACGGCCGTACCGAGCGCGGTGCCCGCGGCCCCGAAGCGGATGCCGGCCCCGTCCTGCGTTTCGCTGGTGACGTAGCCCGTCAGGTACACGCTGTTGCCGCTGACGGCCACGCCGGTGGCCTCGTCGTGGAAGCGCCCGCCGCCGGCCTGCGTCCAGCCCACGACAGCGGCGGTGTCGTTGTCGATGTATTTCACCAGCACGATGTCGCCGTTGTAATAGGCGCTGTTACCGTATTGCCGCACCGTGCCAGGTACCAGGCCCGAGCCGCCAAAGCGGACACTGTCGGCGTCGGTGGCGGTGTTCTCGACGTAGCCGGCCAGGTACACGCTGCGGCCCTGCACGGCCACGGCCATCCCGGCATCGGAGCCGGTGCCGCCGCCCACCTGCGTCCAGCGTAGGGTGGCACTGCTGCCGTTGTCGGTGTACTTGACGAGCACCAGGTCATTGTCGGGGGCGGTGCTGGCACCGGCCTGCGCCACCGTGGCGGGCGTGGTGCCGGAGCCGCCGAAGCGGACCACAAGATGATCGGCCCGGTCGTTGCGAATCATGCCGCCCACGTACACGCTGTTGCCGCTGACGGCCACGCCGGAGCCGCAGTCCGCCAGCCGGCCGCCGCCCACCTGGGTCCAGGCCAGGCTGGCCGACGCCCCGTTGTCGACGTATTTGGCCAGCACCAGGTCGGCGTTGGGTCCGATGGACGCCCCGAGCTGGGTGACGTTGTTGCCGAAGCGCACGCGCTGGGCGTCACTGCGCGTGTTGGTGATGAAGCCGGTCAGGTACACATTGGCGCCCGCGGTGGCCAGGCCGTAGCCCTGGTCGCGCCCGGTGCCGCCGGCCCGCTCGGCCCATATCCACTGCCCGGTTGCCGGCGCGTATTTGGCCAGAAAGATGTCTTCCTGCCCGGCGCTGGTCAGCACGGTGCTGCCAAACGTGACCTGCCCCGTAAACCAGCCCGCCACGAACACGTTGCCGGCATCGTCGACGGCGGTGGCCTGCGCCTGACTTTCACTGGTGGTCGGGGCCGTGCCCGTGGCCGCGCCGCCCGCGGCGGCTTGCGTCCAGGCCGGCGTCTGGGCCTGCGCCGCCCACGCGGGCAGCATTGCCCAGCACAGCAGCAGCAGCCACAAATTCAGCGGAGAGTAATTTTTCTTCATTCGGATACGCGTCGTAAAAACCTGGCTAAAAGTAGCAGGGTCCGCGCCTGTCGGCGGCCCCGTTTTCCAATTATTTTCCTCGCCCGGCCCCGACGTCGCCTCTCCCACCCCGCTGCCCCGCCGGGTGGCTGGCGCAACCCCGCGCCCCCTACCCGCCGTATGCCTGCTCGCCGCGCCGTCCTTCTTCCTTACCTACATGAAATCCCCCGACGTCGACGCGCTCGTCCAGAAATTTCTCCAGCACAAGCTCACCCTGGCCCTGGCCGAAAGCTGCACCTGCGGCTGGGTAACGGCCCAGCTTGCCGCCGCCACCGGCGTGAGCGAGGTCCTGCGCGGGTCCGTGGTTACTTACCACGCCGAAGCCAAACAGCGCCTGCTGGGCGTGAAAAAGAAAACCCTCGACGAATACACCGCCGAAAGCCAGCAGATTGCCAACGAAATGGTGGAAGGGTTGCACAAGCACCTGCCCGCCGACGTGTGCGTGGCCATTACCGGGCTGTTCGGCCCCGGCGCCTCCGAAACGCCCGACAAGCCCATCGGCACCGTCTTCGTTACCATCCTGCTGGAAGGCCGCGCCCACGAGTACCGCGAAGTGCTCAAAGGCCCCGTCGACCAGCTGCGCGACCGAGCCGCCGACTTCATCTATACCAAGCTGGGGGAGCTGCTGGAGCGCCGCCAGGCCAGCCCCACCGCCGCCGTGCGCGGCAGCTAATCAGCGGCGGCTCACATCATTAGGGGATTGACGCCGGGGCCGCCGACGCGGTTCTTTACGGCATGAACGCAACCTATCTGCTCGCCGGCGCGCTGGCGCTGGGCCTGCCCGTGCGTGCGGCCGCCGCCGAAACGCCCGGCCCCTACTACCGCACCACGCTGGGCCTGAGTGCCGGCTGGGGTGCCCCCTACGGCTGGGGCCTCGATGTCGGCCATTTTTTCAGCGAGCGGCTGGAGGGTACCGTCGGCGGCGGCCTGGCTGCCAGCGGCGCCAAGGCGGGCGTGGGGGCCCGCTACTTCCTGCTGCCCCAGCGGGCCACCTCGCCCTACTTCGGCCTGAACGCCGTGTACTCCGGCCGCCTGCGCGACCAGAACGCCTCCGTCAGCGGCGACGTACCCTACGACGTGCGCCCCGGCGCGGTGCTGCACCTGCGCAGCGGCCTGCGCTGGCAGAGCGACCGGGTGGGCTTTCTGGGCACCTTGGGCTACGGGCTGCGGCTGAGCGGCTACCCCATTCGCTTCCATGAGCCCGCCGAGGGGCAAGCCGCCCCCCGCCCCGAAACCGTGCGCACGGCCCGCGCCTTCGCGCCCGGCGGGCTGGAAATTTCCTTTGGCCTGAGCATCGGTCTGGGGCCACGGCGCTAAGGCCGCTTGGCCGGCGGCGTGGGACGGGCGGCTTTTTCGCGCACGGGCAGCAACGGTGCGTGCCCCTTTTGCCATCTTCGCAGCATGAAGAAATATTCCGTCGTTGCTATCGGGGCCGCTGCCTTGGCCGTATTCACTGCTTTCGGGGCCGCGGCCCAAACCGAGCTGCACAGCCGCCCCGACCCCTCGGCCCGGCCCGCGCAGCCCGCCTCTCCGCCTACCGCCATGGCGCCCTACCAGGCGCCCGCCCTGCCCGGGCTGTACTCGACCAGTACCCTCGGCATCGAGCTGGGCTGGGGCGCGCCTTACGGCTGGGGCATGCAGTACGCCTATCTGGTGACGCCCAACCTCGACCTGAACGCCGGACTGGGCCTCGGATTGGGCGGCAAAATCGGGGTGGGCGCCCGCTACTACCTGCACCCCGAGCGCCGCGTGACGCCCTACTTCGGCGCGGCACTGGCCCGCACCGGCCGCATCGACAACGTGGACATGAGCCTGATGGTAGGCAGCCGCGAAGAAAAAGCCAACTTCAGCTTCAAGCCCAGCGGGGTGCTGCACCTGCGCGGCGGTCTGCGCTGGCAGCCCGGCACCGTGGGGCTGTTGGGCACCCTCGGCTACGGCGCCCGCCTCACCGGCGACCCGGTGGTGTTCAACGACACGTACAGCTACGGCACTCCGTCGCGGGAAATGGTCAATTTCGTGCGGGCCCTGACCGCCGGCGGCGTGGAGGTATCCATCGGGGTGCTCTTCAACCTGGGCCGGTATTAGCGGGCCGGGGATAAGTGGATGAGTAGATGAAAGCAGAACCTCCATCCGCTCACTGATTGCGGGGGCGGCCCAGTACCAGGCGCAGGTTCAGGCGCACCACGTCGCCCATGGAGTCGCAGCGGTCGAATTCCTGGGTCTGGTGGTGCAGGTTCAGCTCCTTTTTCAGCTGGGCAATCTTGTCGGGCGGCGAGAGTTCCTCCTCACGCATGCAGTCGACCAGGTCCTTGAGGCGGTACCGCTCGGCGCGGGCGCGGCGGGCCATCAGGGCGCGCTCTTCCACCTGGTACTGCCGGATGGTTTCGGGCGAGAGGAGGCGGCGCACCAGGTCCACCACCGGGCGGTTGTCCCGGAAGTACTGGGGCAGGTACATGGCCTTGTGACCCTCGTAGCTCTGCTGGTCGAAGTCGATGGCGCGCACGCGGTACTGCTCGTCCTCGAAGTCGGGCGTCACGTCGATGACGTAGTTGTAGGAGCGCATGTCGCCGAGCAGGCGGGCAAAGCAGCGCTCATTGAACTTGACGAATTCCTTGGCAATGCGCACCTGGTTGAGGTGGGGCCGGTCGAGCCGGGTCTTGATGAAATCGTCGCCGGGAATGCCGGCAATGTGCTCCTCGATGAGCGTGTCGCCGGCCACCAGGAAGTTGATGCTGTTGGGGCTCAGCAGGTGCTCCAGCTCCAGCCCGTACACGCGGGAGGCGTCGGCGCGCTTGACGTAGAAGTAGTCGTAGTTGTCGTTGAACTGGTTGACGATGCGCACCCGGAACGGGTTGGAGTTGCCGAAGCGGCAGTAGTCGACGCGGTCGGCAATGAGGTGCTCGGTGAAGGACAGGTCGCCGTCGGTTTTCAGGCGGGCGTACACTTCGGTGAGGCCCTGGCTGAGCTCCAGCAGGGTGTGCGGCTCGTACTGCACGGTTTCCCAGAGCGTGTCGTGGCCCTGCCGGTCGAGCAGGGGGAAGGAGCCGGTGTGGCGCAGCAGGTCGGCGTACATGACGGGCAGGCGGGTTTCGCGGTCGTACTGGTGCAGGTACTGGCGCAGGCCGGCGCTGATGCGGTAGCTGGGCTTCTTCTTCGAGATGTTGTCGTTCATCGGGCGGGGAGCAGGGAGGTGCTACAAGAACGGCAAACTCCCCTTCTCAGATGAGGAGGGGAGGCAGCGAGTAAACTCGCCGCCGGGGTGGTTGACGGGCGGCCGCGCCGTTTGAGGTGGCCTTGATGCATCCATTTCCAAGCGTGGCACCCCGGCAAAAACAACGTCAGCAAAGCCGGTCAACCACCCCCGCCACCGCTAAAGCGGCGGCATCCCCTCCTCATCTGAGGAGGGGAGTTCGGGCGACGCCGAAAATTCCCGAACTTTAACCGCCTGACTGCACCTTCGGCTTCCTGCCCATGAAAAAAGCTTTACTTCCTCTCGCGCTGGCGCTGCTCGTGCCGGTGATTTCGCCCGGTTGGGGCTTCTTCGGCCACCGCACCATCACGCAGGTGGCCGTGTACGCGCTGCCGAGCGGTATGCAGAACTTCTACTTCCGGCACATGGCCCAACTGGTGAAGCTGAGCACCGCCCCGGATGAGCGCCGCAGCGACGACCCGACGGAGGAATCCAAGCACTTTATCGACATGGACCACTTCGGCGACAACCCCTTCGGGCTGATGCCGAAAGCCTACGACAAGGCCGTGGCCAAGTACACGGCCGATACGCTGAAGAAGTACGGCACCGTGCCCTGGACGGTACTCGACGTGAAGGAGAAGCTCACCGACGCCTTCAAGGAGGGCGACACCACCGCCATCATTGCCCTCTCGGCCGACCTCGACCACTACGTGGCCGACGCCTTCGTGCCGCTGCACACCACCGAAAACTACGACGGGCAGCTCACCAAGCAGCAGGGCATTCACTCGCTCTGGGAATCCAAGCTGCCCGAGCTGTTCATTGCCCAATACAAGCTCGACTCGGAAAAGGCGGACTACCTGAAGGACCCGCAGGCGGCCATCTGGCAGGTGCTGCAGGCTTCCTACGGCTTCCTCGGCGCCACCTTCGACATCGAGGCCGAAATCAACAAGAAGTTCAGCACCGAGAAGAAGTACACCTACTCGCACAAGTACGGCAAGACCCGCCGCTCCTACTCCGACGACTTTGCCAAGGAATACAACAAGAAAGTGGGCGGCATGGTGGCCTACCGCCTGAAAGGGGCGCCCACGATGGTGGCCTCGTTCTGGTACACGGCCTGGAAAGACGCCGGCAGCCCCGACCTCAACAAGCTCATGCATCCGAGCAAGCTCAGCAAGGACGAGAAAGAGCAGCTCGACACCCAGCTGAAGGCCTGGAAGGAAAACCAGCTGGTGGACCAGAGCCTGCTGCTGGCCCTGCAGAAGCCCGAAGCCGCCCCCACCAATCCGGCTGACATCCCTGACGAAAACGCCCCGAAAGCGCCGGCCGCCCCGGCCGCCGACCAGCCAGCCAAGGTGAAAGTGAAGCAGAAGCAGGACGACGGCCCCAAGCAAAAGACCAAGGTGAAGAAGGACGACGCGAAAAAACCCGACGACGCTTTCGGCGACTAAGCGGCCTGGCTGCGGCCCCGCCCCCGAGCCACCGGCAACGCGTATGTTTGTCCCCCGGACCCGCCAGTGGATCCGGGGGATTTTTCTTGCCCGCCTATGCCCCGCTCCTGCCCCACCCTGCTGCTCCCGGCCGCCTGCGGCCTGCTGATGCTGCTGGCCGCCTGCAACCAGCAGCCCCCGCCCGCGCAGGAAAAACCCGCCCCGGCCGCCCCCGTCATTCCCGGCCCCGACCTGGCGGCCATGCGCGACTCCAACGCCGTGCGCCTGCTGACGGCCTACGGCCAGGAGCACCCCGAAACGCAGGTGCTCTTCCACACCTCCATGGGCGACGTGAAAGTGAAGCTCTACGAAGACACCCCGCTGCACCGGGCCAGCTTCCTGCTGCTCACCAACAAGGGCTACTTCGACCAAACCGTGTTTTACCGGGTGGAGAAGGGCTTCGTGGTGCAGGGCGGCAACTCCGACAAGCGCGAAATCAAGCTGGGCAAATACCACATTCCGCCCGAGTTCCGGCCCGGCCACTTTCACCGCCGCGGCGCCCTGGGCATGGCCCGCTACGACGACGAGAAAAACCCCGGCAAGCTCTCCTCCTCCCACGACTTCTACTTTACCGTGGGCCAGAAATACACCCCGCAGCAGGCCCAGAGCATTGCCGGCCGCAAGCTCACGCCCGCCGAGCTGAAAGCCTACGCCACCGAAGGCGGCGCCCCCGCCCTCGACGGGCAGTACACCGTGTTCGGCGAAGTCATCGAAGGCATGGACGTGGTGGAGAAAATCAACCAAGTCCCCGTCGACCCCTACGACTGGCCCGAAAAGGACGTGACCATGAAGGTGGAGGTGATTAGGTAATCAGGCTGTACTGGCTGCGTTACGTGGGATTTTGTCTACAGCCGCGTAGCGGCGCCATATTGGTAGCTCGTGCGGCTGGGAGATAAACCGAGCTGCACCGCAGCGGCACCTTTCCGCGCCGTCTGGGCGTCAGCAATGCCATGCCGCTGCGCTTCGGCTACCGATATGGCGCCGCTGCGCGGCTGGGAACGTACCCGAAACTGCCATCTATTACGTGTCACCCGTTACTTGTTCCCCCTGCGCACCCGCACCAGCCGGGAGTGCAGCGGGTCGGAAGGGGACTCCTGTTGGTACTCGGCCAGCTCGCGGCGGGTGTAGGCGCGGGTAGCTTCGGGCGCGAAGATGTCGGGACGGCTGGCGTCGGCGTCGGGCGCGGCCACGGGCTGGCGGGCCGGGTGCGTGTACACCGTGTCGCCGCCGAGCTTGTAGACCTGGTAGAAGTAGAACTGCTCGGCCGCGCTGCCCTCGGGCACGAAGCGCACCACCAGCACGTCGCCCAGCTGCGGGTTGGCCAGGTATTCGGCCGTTTTATCGGCGGGCGGGGCGGGTACGGCCAGCGTGGTCGATTCGGCTTGGGCCGGCGCAGTGGCGGATTGCTCGGGTTTGGTTTCGGACTGACAGGCCCCCAGGCCCGCCAGCAACAGGGCCGCCGCAGCGGCAACGGATTTACTCATACACGCAAAGAAAAGGACTGGCCTACGGCCCGACGCCGCTTGTACGGCTTCAGCGCCATCGAGAGCAATCAAAAAGGCGGCCCGCATGACGCGGGCCGCCTTTTTTAGTTATTCGGCAATGCTACAATTGAGCAATTAAGCCCCTACCACACCTTGGCGCGGTCGGCCTGGGCGCGCATCATCTTCGCGTCCTCCTTGCAGCCGAAGGCCTCGTAGAACTGCGGCATGTTCATCAGCGGGCCGTTGGTACGGAACTGCGCCGGGCTGTGCGGGTCGGTCATCACCTGTTGACGCAGGTACTCGGGGCGGGCGTTGGTGCGCCACACCTGGGCCCACGAGAGGAAGAAGCGCTGATCGGGCGTCAGGCCGTCGTACTTGGGGTAGTTGCCGTTGGGGTACTGCTTCTTCAGCTCCTTGTGCAGGGCGGTGTAGGCAATGTTCAGCCCGCCGAGGTCGGCCAGGTTTTCGCCCATGGTCAGCTTGCCGTTCACGAACACCGAGTCGACGGGCGAGAAGGCGTCGTACTGCTTGCCCACCACGGCGGCGCGGGCCTCAAACTTCTCCGCGTCTTCTTTGGTCCACCAGTCTTTCAGGTTGCCCTCGGCGTCGTACTGGCGGCCCTGGTCGTCGAAGCCGTGGGTGATTTCGTGGCCGATGACGGCGCCCATGCCGCCGTAGTTCACCGCGTCGTCGGCCTTCGGGTCGAAGAACGGGGGCTGCATGATGCCGGCCGGGAAGACGATTTCGTTCATGGCCGGGTTGTAGTAGGCATTCACCGTGGGCGGCGTCATGCCCCACTCCTTCCGGTCGATGGGCTTCCCAAACTTGCTGGTGTTGTCCTTCGACTGCCACATGCGCGTGGCAATGACGTTCTGCAGGTAGGAGTCGCGCGAGATGGTCAGCGCCGAGTAGTCCTTCCACTGGTCCGGGTAGCCGATTTTCACCGTGAAGGCGTTGAGCTTCCGCATGGCTTCCTTCTTGGTGGCCTCGCTCATCCAGTCGCTCTGCTGGATATGCTCACCCATGGCCTCCTTGATGTTTTGCACCATCGCCATGGCCTTGGCCTTGGTTTCGGGCGTGAAGGCCTTGTCGACGTACAGTTGGCCGAAGGCTTCGCCCAGGGCGCCGTCGGTGGCGCGGTTCATGCGCTTCCAGCGGGGCTGCTGCTTTTTGGCTCCGGTCAGCACCTGCGTTAGCTTAAACGACTCGTCGCCGAAAGCCTGGGGCAGCGCCGAGGTCATCGACGTGACCAGATGCCAGCGCAGGTAGGTTTTGAGGTCGGCCAGGGGCTCCTGCTTGAGCATGGTGTTCAGCTCCTGGAAGAAGGCCGGCTGGCCCACAATCACCTCCTTGGCCGCCTTCAGATCGAGGTGCTCCAGCAGGTGCTTGGGGTTCAGATTCGGGTACTTCTTTTGCAGCTCGGCCACCGTCATCTTGTTGTAGTTGGCGTACGGGTCGCGCAGCTCCACCCGGCTCTTGGAGGCCTTCGCTAGACGCGTTTCCAGGCGCATGATGGTGGCGGCGTTCTTCTTGGCGGTGGCTTCGTTGTCGCCGGCCAGCTTGAAGGTGTTGACCAGGTAGGTCTGGTACGCGGCCCGGATGTTCTTCGAACGCGCGTCGTCCTTCAGGTAGTAGTCGCGGTCGGGCAGCGAGAGGCCGCCCTGGTTGAAGTTGACGGCGTACTGCGTGCTGATTTTGTCGTCCTGGCCCACGTAGGTGTTGAAGAACGCCCCGGTCTGCAGCTGCTGGCTGCGCGCAATCTGAATCTGCAGCCCGTCGAGGTTCTTGATGGCGCCGATGCGGTCCATCTCGGGCTTCAGCGGCGCAATGCCGGCCTTCTCGATGGCCATGGTATCCATGGCCGTGGCGTAGTAGTCGCCTACTTTCTGGGCATTGGTGCCCTTGGCGGCCGATTTGTTGGCCGCGGCCTCCTGCAGAATCTGCCGCATCACGGCGTTGTTCTTGTCGGCCAGCTCGTTGAACGAGCCCCAGCGGACCTCAGCGGCCGGAATGGGGTTGTTCTTGTACCAGTTGCCCGAGGCGTACTGGTTGAAGTCCTGGCAAGGCGAGGCCGCCTTGTCGATGTTGCTCACATTCAAGCCCGTGCCCTGCGGAAAGGTTTCGGCAACTGGGGCCGGCGTAGCGCTGGCGGTAGGCTGCGAAGCGGGGGCGGTGCTGGCCGTGGTGGTCTTGGAGCTGGAGGCGCAGCCTCCCAGCGCCAGGGCGCCCCAGGCCGTAGCGACCAGCGCCGCGCGGTTGCGGTTTTTCATAAAATGGTGCAAAAAAGCGGTGATGATGGTGGGAATCGGGCCGGTAAGGTAGCACAGCGCCGCCTTTTTACCGGCTTGGCGGCTGGTTTTCCCAACAGCGGCCCGTCCCGGCCAGTTCAGCCGTCCGGGCGCCCGCCCTATCTTCGCTCTCCCATGAAGCAGCCCAACGAGCAGAACCGCAATTTCTTCCACGACGTGTACGAGGTGGTGCGCCTGATTCCGCCCGGCCGCGTGAGCACCTACGGCGCCATTGCCGGCTACCTGGGCAGCCGGCAGGGCGCCCGCACCGTGGGCTGGGCCATGCAGGCCGCCCACGCCCTCCGCGGCCCGGAGTACGTACCCTGCCACCGCGTCATCAACCGCCTCGGCCTGCTTACCGGCAAGCAGTTTTTCGGCTCGCCCACGGCCATGCAGGACGCACTCGAAGCCGAAGGCGTGCGCGTGGTCGACGACCAGGTGCAGGACTTCCCGCGCCTGTTCTGGGACCCGAGCGTGGAGCTGCAACCCTGAGCCGGCTTATTTCGGGCGGCCGGCCTGCTTGCGCTGGGCCTGTTGCTGGCGCAGCACGCCGCGGCGCAGGTCGAACAGGGCTTCCCGGGCGGGCATTTCCACCAACGCCCCGGGCATCCATTTCAGGTACACCGTTTGGCCAGCATAGGGGTACACCGAAGCGCAGGCCTCGGGCTGCCCGGCCGTCCGGATGCACAGCTGCGCGGGGCCACGCTGTTCCTTCCAGGTTAGGGTCGTCTGCACGGAATCGGCGCTGAGCGAGCCGTAGGGCTGGCCGTTCACCTCCACCGTGGCGGCGGCCGGCGTGCGCCAGTACAGCACTAGGCGTGCGGGCTGGCCGGGCACGGCGGGCCGGTAGTGCGCCGGCGGATCGGCCAGGGCCGCTACGGGTTCGGCCTCCACGGCCCCGGTGAGCAGGTTCAGCCAGTGCTGCTGCCGGTAGCCGCTCGTGTTGTTGGCGGCAATCAGCCCGCCGACCAGCCCGTACGTTAAGGCGGCGGAATTCACGGCATTGGCATCGGGGGTACTCGGCGCCTCAAACTGATAGCCCTCGGTCGTGCGTTCCAGCTGGTAGAAATGGCGGCGGTGCAGAATGTAGGTGTGCTTTCCATCGCAGTAGCCCCAAGCGTCGCGCACGGGGGTGCGCTGGCCGTCAGCCGCCACGTAATACACGTCGATATCGTCGGAGCCAGCCCAGCCGGCTTTCGTGCTGGGGGTTCGGGCCAGGGCCGTCAGGTGCCGGGCGTCGGGCTGGTTGTAGCGGAATGCCTGGAAACTGCGGTAGATGCCGGGCGCTGGAGCCGCCGCCTGCTCGATGGGAAACGGCAGCAACGCCAGCAGCGGCGTCACCGGCGTTGCTACTTCTGCGGCCGTGAGCACCGCGTACCCCGTCAGCCCCCGGGCGGCGGCCGAATCCAACTGCGCGAGGCACTGCTGCAGCGTAGCCGCAATGTTGACCGGGTGCCGGGCCGTCACTTCTACGCCGCGGTACTCGGCCCGGGCAGCGGCCCGCAGCACCAGCTCGTAGCGCTGCTCGGGCAATACCCGCAGAAAGTCCACGACCAGCTCCGCCGTACCGGTTTCGGTGCTGTTGGTGGTCAGCTCGCTCACGCGCAGCCGGTGCACGCGCATGGCGTACGGCGTGGTCCCGGCGCCGACGCCCGTGGCCAGCACGTCCATCAGGGCCTGCGGCAGCGGGTCGCGCAGCACGGCCGGCGTGCGTTTGTTGTCGAGGCCCTTTTGCACCCAGCCAATACCGGCCCGGTCGGCGCGGGCATCAATTACCTGCTGCACCCGCCCGCAGCGCAACGGGGCCGTCAGCCGCTGCTCGGCCAGCGAAATGTATTTGACCTGCGCCAGGGCCGCCGTTGGCAGCGCCATCAGGGTCCATATCAGTACGTATACCCGTTGAGTCATCCCCAACATCGTTAATCACCAATAATTTATCGATTAGCGTAGCTGCTTACACCGCGGCCGTCACCTTGCGGCCCACAGCGGCATAAATCAGCCGGCGCATTTCCTCGGGGCTGGCGTTTTTGAGCAGGTAGCCGAAGGCACCTTCGCTTTTCAGGCTTTCAATCAGCTCGGGCTCATCATGCATGGAAATGATGATGACGCGCACCTGCGGGTACTGCACGCGCAGCAGGCGGGTGGTCTGCAGCCCGTCGAGCACGGGCATCTGCAGGTCCATCAAAATCACGTCGGGGCGCACGGGCACCGAGTCGAGCCGTTCGAGCAGGTCCTGCCCGTCGCCGGCTTCGAAGAGTACTTCCATCTCGTCAAACCCCGTCAGCAGGGCGCGCAGGCCCTTGCGAAACAGGATGTGGTCGTCGGCAATGGCTAGCCGGATCGTGGGAGTTGGACTCATGAGGTAAGCGAAACGGTAAGCGGCGCGGCAGCCGCCGGGGTGGTGTGGATAGTAGGAAGATAGGCGGCCGGGAAGGATATCCAAACCCGGGTGCCGGCCCCGGGGGCCGACTCGTGGCGGAGCACGCCGCGGAGCACGGCCACGCGGCTGCGCAGGTTGGTCAGGCCCAGCCCGGTGCGGGTATCGGGCGTGGCCATGGCTTCGATGGCGGCGTGGTTGTAGCCCACCCCGTCGTCGGCGTATTCGATGGCGAGGCGGTGGTCACCGTACTCCAGGCGCACGGTGATTTGGCGGGCCTGGGCGTGCTTGAGGCCGTTACCGAGCAGCTCCTGCACCACGCGGTACACGGCCAGCTCGTGATGCGGGGGCAGGCGGCGCGGCTCGCCCAGCTGCTGAATCAGCACGCGGGGGCCACCCTCGGGCACGGCCCGGCCCAGGGCTTCCACGGCAAACGCCAGCCCGAACTTCTGGAGCACGGCCGGCAGCAGGTTGCGCGAGATGCGGCGCACCTCGGAAATGGCCTGGTCGAGCATGGCCGTCATTTCCACCGTGGTGGCCGATTCGGGCAGGCCGCTCAGGTGCAGCTTCACGATGGAGAGCATGGTGCCCACCGCGTCGTGCAGGTCGCCGGCAATGCGGCGGCGCTCCTCCTCCTGGGCCAGCAGGGCGGCTTCCAGGGCCTGGGCCTGGGCGTATTCCCGTTCGCGGCGCAGCTCTTCCTGCTGCTGCAGCAGCCGGCGCTGGTAGCGCAGCACAAAGCCCACGATGCCCAGCGCCAGTATCAGCAGTACCGGCGTGACGAGCATCAGGGACATAAGCAGGGAGTTCATTCAGTAAACCACATCAGGACCTGAACCGGGCTGCGCGGGGCGCCGCTGCTCAGAAGCAGAAGAAATCGAATGCAAAGCCCTGTGAGGCAGAAGCACTGGTCGGGAAGGTATAAATGTAACCGATGTTGACGGCATTTCCCAATGGGCAAGTTACAAGGGGCTCGTCATAAGTCAAGTTATCCTAAATCATATTCTATTTGCGCAAGGATTCTCTACCGGGGCCAGCACCGGCGACAGAAGCCGTACTGCGCGCTGCGGCCCCAGAACTTGGTCGACCGCCTACCCCAGCCGCTGGTTTCCGCAGTTAGGCCGGGGTGGTCTCGTAGGCGGGGCTGGTTCGCGGGTGAATTTCGCGCCAGAGGCCGAGCGTCATCAGCCCCAGGGCCACGATGTAGGTGATGTCGATAATGACGCTCATGATGAGGCTGGCCACCGCACTCGAATTGTCGTCGATCAGCAAGTAGCTCATGACCGAGCCCGCGTAATAGATGGCCAAGCCCACGCTGACCAAGAACATGAGGTTGTGCCAGGGATTGTCGAGGCGCATGTCGCGCACCCACTGCTCGAAATACAGCAGCACCAGGCTCAGCATGATCATCACCTGCACCGCCCGCGTCACCACGTTCAAGTGGTCGAGGCCCGCAATCCAGCAGGCATCGGCTATGGCCAGCAACGTGAAAGCCAGCGCAACGGGCAACATGGCCCGCCGCACTGGTTTCAGGTCGTAGGAATGGTAATAGGCCCAGCCCAACAGCCAGGTTTCGACCAGCACACTCAGGTGGTAGAGGTAAATGTTGTTGTGGAGCACTTTGCGGCTCCATTGGTCAACAACGGCTTCGACTGCCCAAAAACCGAAGTAGCCCACGATGATTTTGGCGGGCAAGGACAGGCTGCGCCAGCGCCACAGCCCGATGAGCAGGGGAATCCAGACGCCAAACCCACTTACAAGGATAAGAACGGTTCTGGTTGTCTGTAACCAGGCGGTGTTGGGCAGCGGGGCATCCATACCCCAAAGGTACGCTTACGCCCCGACTGCTGCCAGCGGGCTTTCGGCGCAACATTCACTCGGGCAGGGAAACCCTTTGTTGCCCACTTTGTCCTGGATGTCATTGCCGTTGCTGTTGGCCGCCACCGTGACCAGGGTCATTTGGTTTTCGCCATTGAGCGCGAAGTAAAAGCGCAGGCCCATGGCATCTGGCTGGTTGAGCAATTCATTAAGCATGGTTTTGCCAAAGAAGATGCACAAGTTGCTGTTGGGCTGCGCCGCGCGAAAGTTAGCCGTCATTTGGGCGCCTTCGTCCATCAGGATCAGGCTGCCCTCGTTGCCGTCGAATACCATAGAGTTGTTGTTTGGACAGGTGAAGTTTGTGAAAGGTCGATGCCTGGTTCAGGCGGCCAAATATATGTAGACACCTACTTTAGTAAGCTAATAATTTTCCGGATTCTTCTTAGCAAAATCCAGTCGTACTGCTATTCCTCAGGTCATCAGCGGTCCGGGCTGACTTCGGATACCCGTCAGGCTTACAGTGTGGATTCCGGAGAATGATAAGCGCGGGACGGCTCGCGCCAAAGATTGCGCCGACCGTGCCCGTCGGCTACGGTAGTACGCAGCAATTGCGCGTTGGAGCAAGCACTACCCAGCTTGCCGCTATTTGGCCAGAGCAGTTGCCGCTCGTCGGCCCGAAGCGCCGCATCATAAGCTAATACAGCTGCCCCGCCATCGAAGCGTAGGTTACGCATCGGAAGCAGTACCTTCTTCTGCGTCTTCCTCGTCCAGCGCGTCGAAGACGCGGTCCAGGGTGGCTTCGGCGGTGCGCAGGCGCTGCTTGCAGAAACGGATCAGCTCGGCGGCGCGCTCGGCGCTGCTCGTCAGGTCGTCTACGTCCACGGATTCGGTTTCGAGGCGGCGCAGCAGCACTTCCAGCTCGGCAATGGCGTCGCGGTAGGTGCGGTCGGCGGCGGGTTGTTGGTCAGGCATGTCAGGTAGTAGTCGGAATGGAGTAGTCGGTAGGCTGACGCGGCCGGGCCAGGCGCCGGGCCGCGGGCCGGCCCCTAGAACGGCAGGCGCGGGGCGGCGGGATTGATGACCTGCACCGGCAGCGGGCCGGCGGGCAGCTGCAGCACCAGCACGGTGCCGGCGGGCGTAGCGGGCGTGAGCGGCTGCAGGCTGTCGGCGTGCAGGTAGCCGCGCTGGGCCAGCGGCACCGGGTCGAGGGCGGCGTGGCGGGTGGTGGCGGCCGAAAGGGCCAGGGCGTGACGGGCGGTGGCGCGCACGGCGGCCAGTTCCAGCTCGTAGCGCTGGCGCAGCAGGGCTTCGCGGCGGCGCTGGTGCTGGCGGCGGCAACGGCGCAGCAGCTCGCGGCCGAGGTGGCGCAGGTAGCGGCGCTGGCCTTCCACGGCGCGGCGGGCGGCGCGCTGCAGCTGGTGGCGCTGGGCCGTGAGCTGGCGGGTTTCGCGCAGCAGGGCTTCGCGGGGGGCTTCGGTGGCGCGGCGCAGGCGCTGGCGCAGGGCATTTTGCTCAGAAGCGAGGCGGCCCTGGCTGGCCTGCACCAGCTGCCGGCCCAGGCGCTCCAGCCCGGCGCCGTATTGGGCCAGCTGCTGCAGCATCAGCTCGTGAATGCGCACGCCGTAGCCGTCGAAGGCCGCGTCGAGCCGGGCCAGGCGCTCGACCAGGAAGATGGCTACGGCGGTGGGCGTCTTGAGGGCCGTGTGGGCGGTGAGGTCGACCACGGCCTCGTCACGGTCGTGGCCGATGCCGGTGAGGACGGGCAGCGGGAAGGCCCCGACGGCGGCGGCCAAGCCGAAGTCGTCGAAGCACAGCAGATCGGTGCGGGAGCCGCCGCCGCGGATGATGATAACCGCGTCGAAATCGGCGCGCTGGCGGCGAATCAGGTCCAGCGCGGCCAGAATGCTGGCGGGCGCGTCCTGGCCCTGCATCTGGGCCGGAAACAGGGCCACTTCGAAGGCGTAGGGCGCTTCCTCCAGCTGCCGCACGAAGTCCTGCCAGCCCGCCGCCGTAGCCGACGAAACGACGGCCAGCCGCTGCGGGGCCAGCGGCAGCGCGAGGCGCTTGTTGCGCTCCAGCAGGTCGCGCTCCTGCAGCTTGGCAATGGTTTCGAGGCGCTGCCGGGCCAAGTCGCCCACGGTGTAGGAGGCGTCGAGGGCAATGACGTCGAAGCTGAGGCCGTACTGCTCGTGGAAGCGCACCTGGCAGCGGGCCAGCACGCGCAAGCCGGCCTGCAACGACTGCCCGGTCTGCTCCTCGAAGTGCGGGCCGAGTAGCTCGTAGCGACTGCGCCAGATGGTGGCCCGCACCTGGGTGCGCAGCTCGGTGCCGCCGGGGCCCGGGGCGGGGTCGGTCAGGGAGAGGTAGCAGTGGCCGGCACCGAAGCGCGGCAGCGTTATTTCGGCAATTTCGGCCGTCACCCAGTAGGCGTCGTCGAAGGCCAGGTGCAGCACATCGCGCACGCGGCGCAGCAGCTCGGCCAGGGGCACGGGGGCCAGCGGGAGCAACGGGGCGGCGGTACGGCGGGGACTACGGGGAGGCATGCAACCGGCAAGGTACGCAACCCCGGCGGCAAGACGCAACGCCGCGCCCCGAACGCAGGCAACAACCCAACCGGCCCGGCACCGGCAATTTCCGTCGGCACTGATTGCCGCCGCCGGCCGGCCAGCCTGCCGGGCCCGCGCCTCTGCCCCAACCCGCTGACCGCAAGCCGCCTGATCTTCGTGCGCCTGATATCAGCCGGCGCGGCGGGCAACGCCGTATACTCCCGGCGCCCGGCCGGACGGCCAGCTTCCTCGGGGCAGCCTGCAACGCGCAGGCTTTTTCGGGGTCTAGTGGACTTGTCCGTGAACTGGCCGGAAGTTTGCGCGCCGCCGGGCAAACTTTCCGAGGCCGCGCCGCTGTTGTAGCGGGTCTGGCCGGCACTAAGCCCGGCTGTTTTGTTTTTTATCCTCTCGTCATGCCCCAAACCGAGCCGCTAACCGACTCCCCGAACGTTCACCACGAAACCGAGCCCGACGAGCCCCGCTCCGGCGGCGGCGCCTGGCGCTGGTGGTTGCTGGCCGCGGTGGTGGTGGCGGCGCTGGCCTTCGTGAAGATCAAGTATTTCCCCTCCCAATCGGCTGAAGGCGGCAAGGGCGGCGGGGGCAAAGGCGCCGCTGGTGGCGGGGCGGGTGCCAAAGGCGGCAAAGGCGGCGGCGGACCGGTGCCCGTGCAGGTGTACGTGGTGCAGCCCACCAAGCTGACCGACGCGGTGGCCGCTACCGGCTCGGTGCTGGCCGACGAGCAGGTGACCGTGCGCAGCGAAATCAACGGGCGCATCACCAGCCTGAACTTTAAGGAGGGCCAGCCGGTGAGCAAGGGTCAGCTGCTGCTGACCATCAACGCCGACGAAATTCAGGCCCAGCTGCAGAAGCTGCGCTACAACATCAAGCTCTACTCCGACCAGGAAAAGCGCCAGCGCACCCTGCTTGAAAAGGAGTACATCAGCGCCCAGGAGTACGAGCAGTCGAACAACGCCCTGCTCACCGCCCAGGCCGATTTGCGCCTGTTGCAGGCCCAACTGGCCAAGGCCTACGTGCGGGCGCCCTTCAGCGGGGTAGTGGGACTGCGCACCCTCTCGGTGGGGGCCTACGTCTCGCCGAATACGCCCGTCACTACCGTGTCGCGGGTGTCGCCGGTGAAGGTGGACTTTGCCGTGCCGGGCCGCTACGCCTCGGCCGTGAAGGTGGGCGACCAGGTGCAGGTGCTCGATGAAGCTTCGAATAAGAAGTACAACGCCAAGGTCTACGCCATCAACCCGCAGATCGACCCGACTTCGCGCACCCTCTCGGTGCGGGCCATCTACCCCAACGGCAAGCTGGAGCTGCGTCCCGGCGCCTTCGTGCGGGTGAACCTGCAGATCGGGCAGGTGGAGGAGGCCATCCAGATTCCGACCGAGTCGGTGTCGCCGGAAGCCTCGGGCTACATCGTGTATAAGGTGAAGGGCGGCAAGGCCGAGCGGCAGCCGGTGAAAATTGGTATCCGCTCGGAAAGCGTGATTCAGATTACCGACGGCCTGGCCCAGGGCGACACGATTCTGCGCACCGGCATCCTGCAGGTGAAGCCCGGCGACAGGGTTCGAATTAATAATTAAGAATTAGTAATTAATAATTGATACTTGTGCTGCTATCGGCTTTTAAACTATGAAGCAGGAAAATATTATTCTTGAAAAGAGCTACTTGTTTTCGGTACGCATCATTCGCTTGTATCAGCACTTGATGCGGGAACGGTGTCCGCCACGGTTGGCGGACCAGATTGTGGGCAGTGGAACGGCCATTGGGTCGAATATTGAAGAAGCCGTGGGTGGACAGTCCCGGCGTGATTTTGTTTCGAAATGCAGCATATCATACAAGGAAGCACGCGAAACCCATTATTGGCTCCGCCTGCTTCGCGACACGAACTACCTCACCGCCAAGCAGGCCGATTCGCTGCTGCAGGATTGCGAAGAGTTGTTGAAAGTATTGACGGCAATCATCCGCTCCTCCAAAGAGAGCCAGTAGCACCAAAGCCCCAATTATTAATTACTAATTCTTAATTATTAATTACATGAGTATATCCTCCACCAGTATCGACCGGCCCGTATTGGCCATCGTGATGAGCGTGGTCATCGTGCTCTTCGGCGTGATTGGCTACCGCTACCTCTCGGTGCGCGAGTACCCCAGCGTCGACCCGCCCATCATCACCGTGCAGGGCTCGTACACCGGCGCCTCGGCCGACGTGATTCAGTCGCAGGTGACCGAGCCGCTGGAAGAAGGCATCAACGGCATTGCCGGCATCAAGAACCTGACCTCGACCTCGCGCGACGGCCGGGCCAGCATCACCGTCGAGTTTGACCTGGAGGCCGACCTGGAAACGGCCGCCAACGACGTGCGCGACAAGGTATCGAGCGCCCAGGGCCGCCTGCCGCGCGACATGGACCCGCCCACCGTCACCAAGGCCAACGCCGACTCGCAGCCCATCATGATGGTGTACCTCAGCTCCGATCGGCGCAGCCTGCTGGAGCTGACCGACTACGCCGTGAACGTGCTCAAGGAGCGCATTCAGACGATTCCGGGCGTGTCGGAGGTGCGCATCTTCGGCGAGCGGCGCTACTCCATGCGCCTCTGGCTCGACCCGGTGAAGCTCACCGCCCTGCGCGTGTCGCCGACGGAGGTGCAGCAGGCCCTGACCCGCGAAAACGTGGAGCTGCCCTCCGGCTCGGTGCAGGGCAGCAGCACCCAGCTCACCTTGCGCACCATGGGCCGCCTCACCACCGAGGCCGACTTCAACAACCTCATCCTGCGCCGCGACTCCACTTCGCTGATTCGCCTCTCCGACATAGGCTACGCCGAGCTCTACCCCGAAAACGACCAGACGCTGTTTCGCGTCAACGGCATTCCGCAGGTGGGCGTGGCGGTGATTCCGCAGCCGGGCTCCAACCAGATTGACATTGCCGACGCCTTCAACAAGCGCGTCAAGCAATTGAGCACCGACCTGCCCAAGGATCTGAAAATCACCCCGGGCTTCGACAACTCGCAGTTCGTGCGCAAGTCCTTGAACGAGGTGAAGCACACCATCTTCGAGGCCTTCGTGCTCGTGGTGGTCATCATCTTCCTCTTCCTGCGCGACTGGCGCAGCACCATCATCCCGATGGTGGCCATTCCGGTGTCGCTGGTGGGTATTTTCTTCGTGATGTACCTGCTCGACTTCTCGGTGAACGTGCTCACCACCCTGGCCATCGTGCTGGCCATCGGCCTGGTGGTCGACGACGCCATCGTGGTGCTCGAAAACATCTATTCGCGCATCGAGGCCGGCGAGGAGCCCATGGAAGCGGCCCACAAGGGCTCGAATGAAATCTTCTTCGCCATCGTTTCCACCACGGTGGTGCTGGCAGCGGTGTTTCTGCCGGTGGTGTTCCTGTCGGGCATCACGGGCCGTTTGTTCCGCGAGTTTGGCATCGTGGTGGCCGGCTCGGTGCTGATTTCAGCCTTCGTGTCGTTGACCTTGACGCCGATGATGTCGTCCAGGCTGCTGCGGCGCACCGAGACGCACAACTGGTTTTACCGCAAGACCGAGCCCTTCTTCGAGGCGCTGACCAACGGCTACAAGCACAGCCTGGAGGCCTTTCTGCGCCGCCGCATCTGGGCCTGGCTGATGGTGGCGGCTACTGTGGGCGGCATTTTCTTCTTCGTGAAGGCCATTCCCTCGGAGCTGGCCCCGATTGAGGACCGCTCGCGCGTGAACATCAGCGCCACGGCCCCGGAAGGCTCCTCGTTTGAGTTCATGGACAAGTACATGCAGCAGATGCAGCAGGCCGCCATGGACTCGACCGGCGCGGCCATGAGCAGCGTGTTTGCCGTGACCTCGCCCGGCTCCGGCTCGGGCGCCAACTCCGGCATTGCCCGCGTGCTCCTCACCGACCCGGACCAGCGCAACGTCACCCAGCAGCAGCTGGCCGACAAGCTCAGCGGCATGGTGAAGAAGTTTTCGGCCGCCCGCGCCTCGGTGTCGCAGGACCAGAGCATCGGCGGCGGGGGCGGTGGTGGCGGTGGCGGCGGCGGGCTGCCGGTGCAGTTCGTGGTGCAAAACCAGGACTTCGAGAAGCTGCGCACCATCGTGCCCAAGTTTCTGGCCGCCGCGCAGGCCGACCCGACCTTCCAGTTCGCCGACGTGAATCTGAAGTTCAACAAGCCCGAGCTGCGCATCATCATCGACCGCGACAAGGCGCAGACGCTGGGCGTATCGGTGCAGGATATTTCGCAGACGCTGCAGGCCGGCCTCTCGGGGCAGCGCTACGGCTACTTCCTGCGGGAGGGCAAGCAGTACCAGATCATCGGGCAGGTGGCCCGCGAGGACCGCAACCAGCCGCTGGACGTGCGCCTGCTCTCGGTGAAAAACAACCGCGGCGAGCAGGTGCAGCTCGATAACGTGGTGCGCCTGGTGGAAAGCAGCACGCCCCCGCAGCTCTACCGCTTCAACCGCTACAACGCCGCTACCTTCTCGGCCTCCCTGGCCAAGGGCAAGACGGTGGGCGACGGTATTGCCGCCATGCAGGCCATTGCCGACAAGCTGCTCGACGACACCTACAGCACCGAGCTGGCCGGCACCTCCCGCGACTTCCAGGAAAGCTCCTCCTCGCTGGTCTTCGCCTTCGGCTTGGCGCTGCTGCTGATTTACCTTACCCTGGCGGCCCAGTTCGAGAGCTTCAAGGACCCGGCCATCATCATGGTGACGGTGCCGCTGGCCCTGGCCGGGGCCCTGCTGAGTTTGTGGTACTTCAACCAGACCCTGAACATCTTCTCGCAGATTGGCATCATCATGCTCATCGGTCTGGTGACCAAAAACGGTATCCTCATCGTGGAGTTTGCCAACCAGCGGGCCGAGCAGGGTGTGCACTACCTGGAGGCGCTGGTGGAAGCCGCCGCCACCCGCTTCCGCCCCATCCTGATGACCTCGCTCTGCGCCATCCTGGGCATCATGCCCATTGCCATTGCCACCGGCGCCGGCGCCCTGAGCCGCCGCGCCATGGGCATCGGCGTGGTGGGCGGCCTGGTGTTTGCCACCGGCCTCACGCTCTACATCGTGCCGGTAATGTACTCGTACTTCGCCACGGCCAAGAAAAAGCACGGCAAGGCCAAGCCGGAACCCACCGAGGACACCAGCAAGCACGCCGTGGCGTAGGGCCTCCCCCCCGGCCCCCTCTCCAGAATAGAGGGGGTGCGTTCTGAAATCGTTAAATTTTATTTTGCTTCTGCCACAGAGGCTTTCACCTGACAGGACCCGACGCCCCGCCCCTAGCCAATCGTCAGGCTCCCCCTCTCCCCCTGGAGAGGGGGTCGGGGGGTGAGGCTTTCCATATGCTTTTCCCCTCGCCCATAGCCTCGTTCCGCTCTCTCCTGCCCACCGTGGCGCTGCTGCTGCCGCTGGCCGCGGCGGCCCAGCAGCCCGGCACGCCCCGAACGCCCAATCCCGGCGCCCAGCTCGACAAACCGCAAACGGTAGCCCCGGCCCCGGCCCTGTCGCTGGAAGAGGCGGTGCGCATCGGGCTGGAAAACAACTACGGCATCCGCATTGCCCAGCGCGACGAGCAGATTGCCAGCAACAACGTCACGCGCGGCAACGCCGGGCAGCTGCCCACCGTCAACGGCAACCTCACCCGCACCTTCACGCTGAACAACGTGCGGCAGGAGTCCTCGTCGCGCCCCGAACCGAGCGTGGCGTCGGGCGCCCGCTCCAACCTGTTTAACACCAACGTGGCGCTGACCTGGACGGTGTTCGACGGCCTGGGCATGTTCATTGCCTACGACCGACTGCGCGCCCTGGAAGCCCAGCAGAAGCAGGTGACGCGCAACACCGTGGAGCAGACCGTGGCCAGCATCACCGACGCGTACTACACGGTGGTGCGCGAGTCGGGCCGCATCCGCGCCTTCGAGGAGGCGCTTAAGGTTGGGCAGGCCCGCATCGATCTGACCCAGGCCCAGGTGGACGTGGGCGTGGCTGCCAAAGTAGAACTGCTCACCGCGCAGGTCGACTTCAACGCCGACCGGGCGCTGCTCATCCAACAGCAGGAGGCGCTGGCCACGGCCAAGGTCAACCTGAACAACCTGCTGGCCCGCGCCCCCGAAACCGACCTGGCCCCTTCCGACTCCATCGTGGTGCGCCAGGACCTGCGCAAGGACGAAGTGGTGGCCGGCATCCTACAGCGCAACCCGCAGCTGCAGCAGGCCCGCCTGGGCGTGGACGTGGCCGGCTACGACCGCCGCCTGGTAACGGCCAGCCGCTTTCCGCAGGTGGGCGTGCAGGGCGGCTACGGCCTGAACCGCAACGTGAACGGCGCGGCCTTCTTCGGCAACACGCTGGTGACCAACACCGGCCGTACCCTGGGTTTCAACTACGGCGTGGTGGCCTCGGTGCCCATCTTCGACGGCTTCAACCGCCGCCGCCTGGAACAAAACGCCCGCATTGCCATCGAGCAAAGCCAGCTGCAGCTGCAGCAGACGGAGCTGGACCTCACCTCGCAGGCGCAGCAGGCTTTTCTGCAGTACCAGAACCGCCTGCAAACCCTGGCCTTGGAAGAAGATAACATCCGCCTGGCCCGCCAGAACGTGGCTATTACACTGGAGCGCTACCGCCTCGGCCTGCTCACGCCGCTGGTGTTGCGCGAAGCCCAGCGCAACCAACTCGACGCCGAAAACCGCCTGCTCGACGCCCGTTTCCTGGCCAAACAGGCCGAAGTGGTGCTGCGTCAGCTCAGCGGCACCTTGGTACAGCAGGCCCCCGTCGAGGCGAAGTAAAACGGCAGAGGCCCCCAACAGCCGCGCCGCCCGCGCCGGATGTCCATATGGCATCCGGCGCGGGCGGCGCAGTTGGAGGCAGGTGGGCCGAGGCCCTGTGGGTTACCGGTCCAGCCGGTTAAGCAGGTGAATCACGTTTTCCAGCTGCTCGCGCATCAGCTTGTCGCGGATTTCGGCGGTGGCGTAAACTAGGTAAGCCTCGAAGCTCAGGCCGCGCTGCAGCCCAGGGCTGTTGGCCACGATGACTTGGTAGTCGCGAAAATGTTCTTCCAGTTTGGTCGAACGGGCCGTCAATTCGGGGGCAGTGCTCATGGGCTAATAACGGGAAGAGTCTTTGGCTGCAGGGGCTGGCAGGCCGTGGCCCTAGTTAAGCCAGGTCGAGCAGACCATGCGGAAGCGGTGGGGCGCGAAGGAATTGTAGTGCGGGGGCGGGGCCGTCAGGCCCAGCAGGTACACCAGCGTGATGCCGCGATGGGCATTCTGCACCACGCGCACGGGGTACACGCGGCCTTCTTCGGGCCAGTCGCCCTGGTGGTCGGGCGGGCGGCCGCTGGCGTCGAGGCAGCGGGCATAGTCGAGCACGGGGCTGACCAGCAGGGCGGCGGCCAGGGAGAGGTTGGTATCGGGCAGAAACGGCGACATGGGAATCGGGCTAAGCGTGGGAAAAAGCCCGCGGCGACTTTCACCGGGAGAGGAAGTCCTAGCGCGGCAAGGCCGCGGCGTAGTATTGGGCCAGGCGGCTGGCTATGTCACCGGGCAGCAGCTGCTGCTGCAACACGTATTGGTCGCCTTCGAGCAGGCTCAGGTGCACGGTAGCCGGGGCAGCGGCCGCCGGTGGAGTGCTGAATACCTCCACCTCGGCCAGTAGCGGCGTGCGCAGAAAGGCGTTGAAGCGCAGGGAGCGGGCGGCCGTCAAGTACTGCCGCAGGTACGTGGGCTGGTAAGTGCCCAGGCTGCGGAAAACCAGCTGGGCGCGCTCCAGCAGCCGTTCGGCATCTTCCGCCGGCCACGTTTCACGCGCCAGCATCTGCTGCAGATGGCTGCAGGCGTATTTATATGACCACTGACTGCCCATACCGCTTCCGTACTATGCCGCTTGCGCGGCGTTGTGTCCCACTCCCTCCGTCCGCAGCCCCGACGCGCTACCGCCGGCCTGTGTTCTTGACCATTGCCTGTACGTAGTTGCCCCCGCCGTGGCCGGTTTCTGCCCGGCCGGCGGGAAAAATAAATGCCCGCGCCCCACTGCCAACAGCAAGGCGCGGGCATTCTGCCCTGAAATCGGGGTACGCGCCTACTGCACCAGCAGCCGCCCGGCGTAGCGGCGGCCCTGCGCGTCGGTGGCGCGCACGGCGTAGAGTCCGGCCGGCAGCCCGCGCACCGACAGCGGCACCCCGGCCGCCACGGTGGCTTCGCGCGCCACGCGGCCCAGCGCGTCGATGAGCTGCACCCGGCTGCCGGCGGGCACCCCGCCGAGCTGCACGGCGGCGTGGGCGGGGTTGGGCGCCAGCGTGAGCGGGGCTACGGGGCGGGCCGGGGCGGCGGCCAGGGCGGTGTTCACGTCGAGGCGGGCCACGAAGGCGTCGGGGTTGCCGTCGGGCACGCCGCTGAAGGTGCTGGGGCCGAAAGTGTACTCGTCGCCGAAGTAGCCCACCACGCGCACGCTGCCGGCCGCGTCCACGGCCAGGGCGCTGGCGTAGTCGTGGTAGATGCCGCCGCCGCGCTGCAGCCACTGCAGCGTGCCCAGCGGCGAGTAGCAGCACACCAGCGCGTCGTCTTCGCCCAAGCTGGTCACCTGCCGCCCGCCCCAGTGGATGGTACCGCGGAAGTAGGCCGCCCCGTAGAGCCGGCCGCTGGCGTCGGTGGCCAGGCGCATCAGCGTGGCGGGCTCGGGCAGCACGTCGGCCCACTGGGCCTGGCCCTGCGCGTCGTACTGCACCACGAAGCTGGTGGTGGTATCGGGCACGCCGGTGATGCCGATGCTGCCGAAGGTGGTATTGGCCCGGAACGTGCCGCCGAGGTAGAGGTGGCCGGCCGCGTCGGTGGCGGCGGTATACAGCTCCTCCTGGCCCGCGTCGCCGGCGCGCAGGGCGCTCAGCCAGTTGCCCTGCAGGTCGTAGCGCACGGCGTACACGTCCTGGCGCTGGGCCGTCAGGCGCTGGGTTTCCGTGGTCAGCTGACCGGTGAAGGTGCCCGCCACGTACACGCCCGCCGCCGACACGCACACCGCGCCGGGCAACACGCTGCTGGCCGAGTCGAGCACGGCGGCCACGCGGGCCCACTGCGCCTGGCCCTGCGCGTCGTAGCAGGCCAGGTAGAGGCCGCGGCCGGGGTTGCCGCGGCGGTCGGGCGGCAGGGCCAGCGTGGTGCCGCCCAGCGTGATGGTGCCCGTGAAGCCGGCCGCCTCGTAAAGCCGGCCGGCGGCATCAAGGGTCAGGCTGCCGCCTCCGCCCCGGGCCCAGAGCACGGTGCCCTGTGGGTCTATCTTGGCCCGGAAGGCGTCGGTGCCCGGCAGTGGCGTGAGGGTGGCGGTGCCCAGGGTGACGGGCCCCGAGATGCGCCCGGTGATGTAGGCATTGCCCAGGGCGTCGACCTTAATCGTTGAGCCGATTTCGGAGCTGGGGCCGCCCAGGGCCTGGGCCCAGAGCAGGGCGCCGCCGGGGCCGTACTTCACCAGCAGCACGTCGGTGTTGCCGTGGCTGCTGAGCGTGGGGCCGTTTCCCAGCGTGATGGTGCCCCGAAAGTCGCCCACGGCGTAGGTATTGCCGGCCGCGTCCAGGGCCACATCGGAGAGGTAGGTATCGTCGCCGTCGGCGAGGGGGGCGGCCCACTGCCAGTTGGGCGCGGTGGTCTGGGCCGCGAGGGGCCGGGCGGTGAGCAGCAGGATGGCCAGCAGGGCGCCGACGTAGCGGGTAAAAAGATGAAGCATAGCGGAGGAATACGGCAGGAAGCAGGGCCGCCGGGTGGCCTCGCCCGGCGACGCCCGTCACCGGGGCGCCCGGCCGAATACGCCCCGGGGCAAATGCCGCAAAGCTACGCCCGCCGGCCGCGCTTCCCCAAACGCGGCGCGCCCCCGGGCCGCCTTTCGCGCCGGGCACCTAACTTGCCGCCCTATGCTTCCGCCCTCCTGCTCCATTCAGTACCGCCCCGATCTGCAGGTGCTCGTGGCCCGCTGGCCCGCCGATGCCCCGTTTGCCCAGCTGCAGGCCGATTTTGAGGCCCTGCTGCTCGCGTCGGTGGCGCACCGGGCCCACCGCTGGCTGCTCGACGTGCGCCGCCGCGAGGACCTGGCCCCGGAGCTGGCTGAGTGGACCACCCACGACTTCTTTCCGCGCGCCGCCGCCGCGCTGGGCGCCCCGCCGCTGCGCATTGCCACGCTGGCTTCGCCCGCCCGCATGGCCGTGTACGAGCAAAGCGAGTTTCAGCGCCGCACCCTGGCCTACGGGCAGGAAGCCACCCGCCCCTACCGCCTGCAGCTGTTCGGCGACGAGGGCGGGGCCATGCAGTGGCTGCGGCCTGGGTCGGAGAGCTAGGTTCCGCCTGAGGCAGCGGTGCCCTGCGCCCGCCCCGGGCGTTCCTGCTTGTACCGCTTGCACTTACGCCAGCATCAACAGTAGTTTTGGCAAGCCGCGCCCACCTCTATTATTGCTTATACAACACGCTTATTCTCTGGATGGCCTGCTGATCGGCCCGCTAGGGGCCCGGGCGCAGTCGGTGGGCATCGGCACCACCACGCCCGACGCCAAGGCCGCCCTCGACATCCAGGCCACCGGCAAGGGCCTGCTCATCCCGCGCCTCGACTCGGCCAGCCGCGCCGGCATCAGCACGCCGCCCGACGGGCTGATGGTCTTCCAGACCGACGGCCGCAAGGGCTTCTGGTACGCCGTGGGCGGGCAGTGGGTGTACATCCCGGATAAAACCAAATCGGGCGACAACCTGGGCAACCACACCGCCACCCAGAACCTGGCCCTCAACGACAACGAGCTGCGCCTGCGGTCCGGCTCCGACGTCGCCCACGGCCTGGGCTGGTACGGCAACGCCACCAGCGTCCGCAACTGGCTGGGCCAGGACATCGACGGGCCGGTGCTCTGCGGCTACACGGGCGGGGTGCTGGGTACCAACCTCGACGGCAACCGCCGCTCGGTGCTGTCGTGGAACTATACCGGGCGGGTGGGCATCGGCCTGCCCAGCCCCGCCCTCACCCTCGACGTGCTTGAAACCCTGGGCCTGCGCAACGCCTCCGCCTGGGACCACCTCTACTTCAGCCACGACGGCACCACGGCCGTCGTCAACGCGGGCGGGGCCGACACCGGCCTGGCCCTGCGCGTGGGCGTCGGCGGCAGCGGCAGCTACGGCCAGCAGTCGTATACCGAAGTCATGCGCCTGCGGCCCAGCGGCCGGGTGGGCATCGGCACCAACGACCCGCAGCAGGCCCTGGACGTGGTGGGCACCACCCGCGCCACCGACTTCAGCTACAACGCCGCCCGGACGCGCTACCTCACTCTGCCCGTTTCGGCCTTCATATCGGCCAACCCGCCGGGGTACGAGTCGGCCGTCACCCTCGGTAGTTCGACGGGGGCGGCGCTGTACACCCACCTGGAGGGCGGCACGGCGGGGCAGCCCGGCTACCTGCTGGCCCCCGTGAGCCTGCCGCAGGGCGCCACTATCACCAGCCTCAGCCTGATAGCCTATGACAACGACGGCACCAGCGTAGCCCCCCAGGCCCTGCTGACGGCCCACGAGCAACTGAGCGGCACCAGCATCAACGTCGTCTACGCCCAGCAGGTAGTCCTGAACGCGGAGGGAAACGGCTGGCAGACCGCTACCCAGAACATTGTCGCCCACAGCGTGCGTAACGATTTGTATCAGTACAACATGCGCGTCCGCCTCAGCCAGAACAGCGGCAGCACCCTGCTGATTGCGGTCCGCATCGGCTACACCGTCGCGCAGCCCGATTAAGCGCCGCCCAGGCGCGGCAGTAGGGCTTCGGCTACCGACCCTGGCACCAAAAAAGCCCGCTCTCATGGTCGAGAGCGGGCTTTTTTGGTGCCTATTAGGGTCTGTGGACAGTAACCAAAAAGGATGTTCTGTGCTCCCCAGCGCGTCATGCTGAGCCTGTCGAAGCATCTCTACCGCTTTCGTCTGGGCTCGTTCAACGAAGCGGTAGAGATGCTTCGACAGGCTCAGCATGACGTTCTTTTGGCTTACTGTCCACAGGCCCTAGATGTATAGTCCCAGCGTGAGGTGGTTCGGGTCGCGAGTGAAGATAGCCGGGTTTTTCTGGTGTTGGGCGCAGA
>NZ_VAJM01000014.1 GCF_005771675.1 Hymenobacter jeollabukensis
GCCGTGGAGTATTTGTCCCATAGGGCCGTGCGGTAAGTAGCGTCAAAAGGTACACCACGACACCCTGGGACTATACAGCTAGTCCTGCACCGGGCCGGTACTGGCTTCGGGGCTGCGGCCGATGGGCGAGCCCACGGAACTCTTCAGGGTTTCTTCGGTAATGTCGAGCGGCTCGCCGCGCTGCTTTTTGTCGCGCTCCAGCGCGTCCACCAGCGCATCGTCGATGCGGTTGCTCATGCCGCTGCTGCTCTGGCTGCCGGGCTCGTTGGCGCGGTTGATTTCGGCGTCGGGCCGGGGTTGGTCGGCGGAATTCGGGTGCTCAGTCATGGCGGCAAAAGGGTTTGGGTGAGAGGACATGGAACTTGCCCCGCATACGCCAAAGGCGGGGGCATCGGTTGCGACGCCGCCCCGGCTTGCGCGGCAAACCGGGGCGGTAAAACCAGGTTGCGGTCAGCGAATTAGCTGGTGGCCGCCGCCTTATTCGTCGCTGGCGTCGGATTGCACACGGCTCTTGCCGTGCTTGTCGGTGGGCGCCGTGCCGGGTCCTTGGGCTTGGTCGCGGTTCAGGGCGGCGGTGCTGCTGTCCTCGGCTTCGTGGCGCTGGCTCGGAATGCCCGACACCCCGCTGTGCACCGAGCGGTTGCCCTCGATGGAGCCGACGTGCTGGGCTTTGTCCGACGATTGATTGCTTTGCTGCTGGCCCTGGTTCTGCGACGCCTTTGGGTCGTTTTGGCTGCGCTGATTCGACATGAGTGAGAAGGTGTTTTGGGTGAGAAAAAGGCGCCACACGGGAAAACTTCACCAGGCGCCCATCGGCTGAGTGTACGCCCTGGCTGAAAGCGGGGTTGATGCAGGCTAGTAATTTTCCAGCCGCCGCTCTGGCTGTAGTGACCTGACAATCAACCAATGTCCCTGGCGGCTGCTCCCTTGCCGCAGCTCGGCTTCGCAGCCGATTTCACGCCCATTCGTAGACCTAAAAAAGCCCCATCCAGCGGCGGATGGGGCTTTGGGGGGTCAGGGTTCGGCGAGAGGCCAGCTACCCGCGGGGCACCCGGGCAGGACGCACCTGGGGCTGGCGAGTCTTGATTTTCGGCGGGGCAGACTTTGGCACGCTCATTTTTTGGGCCAACCCGAACACAAAGCTGTAGTCGGAGGCCAGGGTTTTGCCGGTGCTGGACTTGGCCAGGCTGTTGCCGTACTGGTGGCAAGACATGCACCCCTGCTGCAGCGCGTAGGTTTCGGACGCCAAGTTGCCCAGCACCGTCGGCTTGATGCCGCCCGTTGGCAGGGGCGTAGGGCGCGGGGCGGCCCCCGTAGGGTCGCTGGCCGGCGACGAGGGCCACTGGGTGCTCACCAGCCGGTAGTACTGAAACACCGACGCGGGATTGGCCGCCTTGATTTTTTGCTGGTAGCTCTGGTTGACGGCGGCCACTGCGTTGTCATCCGGAATGCCCGTCTTGCAGCGCAGGGCTTGCACGGGCGTCGTCAGCGAGTCCACGCCGGGCTGGGGACTCTGGTTGGCCAAGCAACCCTTGGGGTTGTTGACCCCGCACTGGTTGGGGCAGTTTTTATTGAAGAGCAGGTAATTGGTTTGCGGGTCTACGGGCTGGCCTTCCGTCGGGGCCAGGTCCACGTGCTCGAAGGTGGCCCAGGTAAACTGCGGGAAGTTAGGCGTCTTGCGAATGATGTGCAGCCCCACCAGCCCCAGGTAGGCCGGCTGGTAGTCGCCAAAAGTGGTTTTGCTGGCCGTCACCACCACTTGCTGCGGAATCAGGCCCTTGACGATTTTGTAACGCCCTTGGTACTGGGCCAGCTGCGCCGTCGGAATAACCCGCCAGGCGGCTTTCACTTCCACCGCGCCCGAAGGCCCGTACTGGTTGGTGCCGTCGGGCAGCCAGATGCCCTGCTTCTGCGCGAAGGCCACCTGCGCGTCGGCATCGTAGAGCTTGTTGGTGGTGATGTACTTGAACTCGTCCTCGTTCAGGCGCACCTCGTACCAGATCAGATTTCCGAGCTGGTCGGTCAGCCAGTTGCCCTGCGCCTGGATGATTTCTTCCTGGGCCTTGTCCGCGGCCGAAAGATTAGCCGACCGCAGCAAGCCGGCCCGGCTGCCCGGCTGCAGGCGTTTATCTACCTTGGAAATCATGCTGAAGCGCTTGGTCACGTTCTGGCTGGCCAGTTTTTGCAGGCCGGCTTGCCAGGGCCCGGGGGGCGTGCTGGCAAATACCTCGCTCACGTCCTTGTAAGTACCCCACACGCCCGGGCCGAAGTCGCCCGGCGTGCCGAACGAGCTGAACTGCTGCGTGGTATCGGGGCGCCCCGGATACGATGAGGCCGCCCAGTTCAGGGCAATAAACTCCTGCCAGGCAAAGGCATCGACGGAGCCCTGGTTGGCGACGAAATTATCCGATGGCAGCTGGTAAGGGGACGGTGCGGCACTGACTGGCGCGCTGGCTTGGGCGGGTGCGGCGGGCCGCATCTGGCTGGCAACCAGGGCGGCCACGCCCGCAAAAGCGCCCCCGATGAGATAAGGAGTAATTTTCATGGCGGTAAAGCGGTGGCTGAAGCCCGGGTTTAGAAGCGGCTAAGACGGTGTTGGGCTCGGGCGGCTACGGGCGCAGCGGCCGGGGCCGGCACAATCTGCAGGTAGCCGGGCGCGGGCACGCCCTGCTGCCCGGAGGCGCCGAGCAACAGCGCCCGTTCGCCCACCGCCGCATCGGGGGCCACGCTGATGGTGAGCGTGAACAGCTGCGCCGCGTCGTCGAAGGCGGTAACCGTAGCGGTGACCCCGTCGCCAAACGAGAGGGTGGTTTGCGCATCGACGTTGCTGGCCGCCAGGGACACGTTGGTGCGCGTCTGGCCCTGGGCCAGGGTCAGAATCTGGGGCGTGAGGTTGGCAAAGCGGTCCAGCTGATTGGCCAGGCTAGCCTGGTACACGCCCATGTCCATGAGGAACGAGGGCACCGGCAGCGTCGCGGCTGCCGGGGCGTCCTGCACGCACTGCAGGTTTTGAACCGGTGCGGTGGCGGGCAACCCGATGGCCGCCAGTTGCACCTGCAGAAACTCGACCAACTGCGCCCCGTATCGCACCGGCCCGGTGTAAGCCTCCCCGTAAGCGCTGGTGTACTGCATCGTCAGGTCACTGACGGTAAAGCCCCAATCCTCGGGAATGGCGAAGACCAAGTGCAGCGCCGCGTTGTTAGGGTAGCCGGCGTACTGCGCCGTGCCGCGCGTCACCGTCCAGCAGTCCATCAGGGTTTTGCCGGCGGGCAGCGCCTTTGGGGCGCTGAATGCGGCCGTAAAAGTCCCGGCGTCGGGCAACTGCAGGTACAGCCCGACCGGGTCGAGCAGCGTAACCTGGTTGGGCTGGCCGCCACCATTGAACACCACTTGGTTGACGCTCTGGCCGATGTGCGGGTCGCTGTTGCGGTTGGGCTGCCCGTACTGCGCGCAGCAGATCAGCTTATCGGCCACGGTAATGTGAGAAGCGCCGTTGTAGCGCTGAATGGTGGCGGCGCCGGCCAGGTAGATTTCGGCGCCCAGCGAGTTGGGCGGGCTCGTCAGGTGCATGGCCCCGCCCTGCGAGCCGGCGCCTTGGTCGTAGGCGGCCTTGGTGCCGCTGTTCCACTTGTTGATGGGGTTGTAGGCCGGGCGCTGGGTTTGCGGGTCGATAACCGGCTGCCCGGCGGCGTCGCGCAGGTACAGGTCGGCGGCCTGCACTTCTTTGGTGCCCAGCGTCTGCTGGTACAGCGTCACGACCAGGTCGGGGCTCACGTTCCAGAGCAGAAACCAGTATTCGGGGTTTTCGCAGGTGAACATCACCGAGGTAATGTTGCCGGCGGCATTGCGCGTGACGGCCCACTCGCAGTACTCGTCTTGCCACCCGCGCGGCCCGTAGGGCTTGAACGCCACGTAGGTCGGCGTGGCGGAGCAGGGGTTCTGCGGGCATTGCAGGCCCGCGACGCCCTCATCGGCAAACTTCCAGCGGTCCGTCAGCCCGTACTGCGCCTGCAGATAAGCATTCAGGCGGTTGGGGAAGGCGTTCCACTGCACTGGGGCCGGCGCCAGCGCCGCCTCGTCGATGTCCATGCCCAGGGGATTGAAGTACAAGGCGCGGGGCGAGTCGTTGACGGCCGTCCAGGGGTTGCCGAGCTGGGACGTTTCGACGGAACGGTTGACGAAAGCGCTCCAGCTTTGCTCAAACGCCGCGCGCAGCTCTGGTTGCTGCTGAAAGTCGCGGACGGCTTGGCCGGCTGGGGTAGAGAACTGCGTAAAAACGGGCATAAGTGGTAAAGGCTGGGGTGAACACCACAAAGCAACCCGAACCAGGCGCTTGCCCTGCGGGTAGATGTACCCGTTTTCGGGGCACCGCTGCGCCCGTAGAAATACTCACTTACCGTCGAGCTACCGCCGGACCAGAGGGGCATTTTGCCACCGGAAAGCCGTTTTTTTTGCTAGTTACCTGGCCGATCAAGGCCGCCGCCGGTTACTATTTCGTACACGCTGTTCAGCCGCTTTCCCGCACTGTATGCCCGAGCTTACCCTCTCCCCGCCCCTGGCCGCCCGCGCCACTTTCGCCGCCCGCTACACCGCCGTGCGGGCCCAGACCGCGGCCCTCTGCCGCCCCCTGCTGCCCGAGGATACCGTGGTGCAGCCCGTCATCGACGTGAGCCCGCCCAAGTGGCACCTGGCGCACACCACCTGGTTTTTCGAAACCTTCCTGCTGCAGGAGCACCTGCCCGGCTACGAGCGGTTTCACCCCCAGTACGCCTACCTGTTCAACTCCTACTACAACTCCCTCGGCTCGCGCGTGAACCGGGCCGACCGCGGCACCATCTCGCGCCCGGCCCTTGCCGACGTGTACCGCTACCGCGCCTACGTCGACGAGCACATGCAGCGCCTGCTGACGGACGGCGACGAAGCCCGCTTCGCCGAAGTGCTGGAGCTGGGGCTGCAGCACGAGCAGCAGCACCAGGAGCTGCTGGTCACCGACATCAAGTACATCCTGAGTACCAACCCGTTGGCGCCGTCTTATTTCGGACCGGAGCACGCGGCCCCGGCTCCGCAGCCTGCCCTGCCCGCCGCTAGCTGGCTGCCCGTGCCCGGCGGTGTGGGCCGCATCGGCTTTCAGCCCGAAGCCGGCGACGCACCGGGTTTCTGCTTCGACAACGAGCTGGACGCGCACCCGGTGTACGTGGCCCCGTTTGAGCTGCAGAACCGCCTGGTGACCAACGCCGAGTACCTGGCCTTCGTGGAGGCCGGCGGCTACCAGGATTTCCGCTACTGGCTGGGGGAAGGCTGGGACCGGGTGCAGACCGAGGGCTGGCAGGCCCCGCTGTACTGGGTGCGCCCCGAGGCGGCGGGCGGGGCGTGGCAGCGCTTCACCCACCACGGCCTGCAGCCCCTGGACCCGGCCGCGCCCGTCACCCACATCAGCTTCTACGAGGCCGACGCCTACGCCCACTGGGCCGGCGCCCGCCTGCCCACCGAGCCCGAATGGGAGCTGGCGGCCCGGCACTTCGGGGCCGATGCGGCCGGCGGCAACTTCGTGGAAAGCCAGCGCTACGACCCCAGGCCGCTGCCCGCCGACGCCGACCCGGCCCGCTGCCACCAGCTGCTCGGCGACTGTTGGGAGTGGACGTACTCGGCCTACCACCCCTACCCCGGCTACCGCAAGGCCGCCGGCGCCCTGGGCGAGTACAACGGCAAGTTCATGATCAACCAGCTGGTGCTGCGCGGCGGCTCCTGCGCCACGCCCGAAAGCCACATTCGCCTGAGCTACCGCAACTTCTTCCACGCCGACAAGCGCTGGCAGTACACCGGCATCCGCCTGGCGCGGTAAGCGCGTTTTTCGTTTTTTGTTGTTCGTTTTTCGGCGCTGGCCTCTCTCACTGGCGCCGGCATTCTTTTCCTGCCTTATGGCCCTTTCCCTCCCCGACCAAACCACTACCTCGCAGCCCGCATTTCCGTCCGAATCCAACGAATCGGAACCGAACAACGAACAACGAAAAACCAACAACGAAGAACTAGCGGCGCACGTTTTGGCGGGCCTCACGCGGCAGCCGCGCGCCCTCTCGTCGATGTACTTCTACGACGCGGTGGGCAGCGAGCTGTTTCAGCAGATCATGGCCCTGCCGGAGTACTACCCCACCCGCACCGAATTCGGCCTGCTCACCCGGCACCGCGCCGCCATGGCAGCGGCCCTGACCTCCGCCGACGGGCAGCCCCTGCACCTGCTGGAGCTGGGCGCCGGCGACGGGCTCAAAACCAAAATCCTGCTGCGCGAGCTGCTGGCCGCCGGCACCGATTTCACCTACGCCCCCGTCGATATTTCGCCCACGGCGGTGGAAGGCCTGGCCGAAAGCCTGCGCACCGAGCTGCCGACGCTGCGCGTGCAGCCGCTGGTGGCCGAGTACACCGCCGCGCTGGCTGGTCTGCGCGGGCAGCCGGGGCGCAAGGCCGTGCTCTTCCTTGGCTCCAACATCGGCAACTTCCCGCCCGAGGCCCGGCAGCAGTTCCTCGCCGCCCTGGCTGCCCAGCTCGGGCCCGACGACCGGCTGCTGTTCGGCTTCGACCTGCGCAAGGACCCGCGCCAGATCCGGGCGGCCTACGACGACGCGCAGGGCGTGACGGCAGCCTTCAACCTGAACCTGCTCACCCGCCTCAACCGCGAGCTGCAGGCCGATTTCGACCTCGCGGCCTGGGAGCATTTCGCCGATTACGACCCGCTGACCGGGGCCATGCGCTCCTTCCTGGTCAGCCGCCGGGCCCAGCAGGTGCGCATCGGCGCCCTCGGCCGCAGCTTCGACTTCGCGGCCTGGGAAGCCATTCACACCGAAAACTCCTACAAGTTCACCCTGCCGCAGATCGAGCAACTGGCCGCCGCCGCCGGGCTGCGGGTGCTCACCGCTTTCCAGGATGAGCAGCAGTGGTTTGCCGACGTGATGCTGGCGCCGGTGCCCTAAACGCACGGGCGCCGGCCGCGTAGCGGATACGCGGCCGGCGCCCGTAGCGGGCCGACCTGACTTGCGGCCAGCGGCTCGCCTCTAATACCGCCCGACGGTGGAGGAAATCGTGTTGTAATACTGGCACAGCAGAGCGTAACCGGCCGTGGTCAGGTCGCCCGAGCCGGGTACCACGTACTTCAGAGTCCCGTCCGTATTCTGCTCGGTCCACAGCTGGCTGATGCTCGTCAGATAGCCGCTTATCTGGTTGAATTTACGGGTATCGGCGTTTATCACGACCTCATAATAGTTGTCCAGTACCACCGCCTTGCCGCCGCCCCGGCCTACCAGCGAGGGATAGAAGGAAAAGGTGTCGGACGTGTGTTGCAGGGTCCGCACGTCGAAGGTGAACGAGGTGGCCTGCAGAAAAGCGACATCTGTCCGGCTCAGTCCGCCGCCTACTTGGTCGAGCACCGCGGTGGCCTTCAGGGTTCCATCGATAAAAAAGGTATTCACCCGCAGCGTGGCCGTAAACGGCTTGGCGTCATAGGTCCCGGTCACACGGGCTTCAATCCCGCGGTCCTTGCTCACGCCGTCCTGAACTGAGCTGATGCTCTGCTCCGGCAGCACTGTTGCCTTGTCACACCCGGTGGCAAAAAACAAACTCCCAATGACCAGCATGATGTACGGTATTTTTTTCATGACTGCGAGGGATTTAGTGGTTGAATCGCCAGTTCAAATTCCACTTTTTTATTAATAAAATTAAATAAAATGAACATGTATTTTATCAGATCTGCAATCAAAATTGATTATTTATATATTTGATAATCAATAATTTAACCTCAAAAATAACCTTGAGCACAAATTAATCGAAGGCAATATTCTCTGCATTATCCAACTCCTTATTCCGACAATAATTATCTCATCCTGAAATCCTTACAGTAATCTGCTCAACTCGTTCAACAACTTCGATTGTTCTAGTAACTGATGGCATCCTGCTCCGCTGCTATCAACCAGCCCGGGTACAATGATTATACTTTGAATTTCAGCTGTTTATCTCAATAGCAGACCTGCGAGAACAGCCGTGCCGGCTTGGCGCCGCTTCGGGGCACCCGGGGTAGTTCCGCTACCTTTGCGCCCCTTTACTGCTCCGCTTATGGCCCTGGCCGACCTCCGCCCGCATTTCCGTCCTACCATCCTGCTGGCTTACCCGGTGGTGCTCAGCCAGCTTGGCCACGTGATGGTCAACGTGGTGGACAGCGTGGTGGTGGGCCACACCGGCACCGTGCCGCTGGCGGCCGTGTCGCTGGGCGTGAGCGTGGTGACGGTGCTGATGGTGCTGGGCCTGGGCCTCTCGATGGGCATCACCCCGCTGGTGGCCGCCGCCGATGGGCAGCGCGACGTGCCGCGCATCGGGCAGTTGCTGGTGGGCGGGGTGCTGCAGTGCGCCGCCGCTGGCCTGCTGCTGACGGCCGCGGGCTGGGCGCTGGTGCCCCTACTGCGCTACCTGAATCAGCCGCCGGCCGTGGTGGCCCTGGCCGCGCCCTGGATTCGGGTGATGCTGCTCTCGCTGATTCCGCTGATGGTGTTTCAGGGCTTCCGGCAGTTTGCCGAGGGGCTGGGCCTCACCCGGCAGGCCATGCAGCTCTCCATTCTGGCCAACGTGGTCAACGCCGTGCTCTGCTACGCCCTGGTCTACGGCAAGCTGGGCGCCCCGCACCTGGGCATGATGGGCGCCGCCTGGGCCACGCTCACGGCCCGCGCGCTGATGGCCCTGCTGATGGCCACCTACGTGCTGCGCGCCCCGCGCCTGCAGCCCTACCGCGACGCCATCGGCCGCTGGCGCCTCGATGCGCCCACCCAGCGCCGCCTGCTCGACCTGGGCCTGCCCATCGGCGCGCAGATGGTGTTCGAGGTCGGGGCCTTCAGCGTGTCGGCCATCATGGCCGGCTGGCTGGGGGCCACCGTGCAGGCCGCCCACCAGATTGCCATCAACGTGGCCTCCGTCACCTACATGGCGGCCAGCGGCATCAGCACGGCCGCCACCATCCGGGTGGGTCGGCAGCGCGGCCTCGGCGACGCGGCGGGTGCCCGGCGGGCGGGCTTCGCAGCCTACGTGCTCACCTTCGGCTTCATGGCCAGCATGGGCCTGCTGCTGGTGCTCGGCCGGCATTTCATCCCGCAGCTCTACAACACCGACCCGGCCGTAGTGGCCCAGGCGGCCACGCTGCTGCTCATCGCGGCCCTTTTCCAGGTATCCGACGGCTTGCAGGTGGTGGGGCTCGGCGCTTTGCGCGGGCTCGAAGACGTAAAAATTCCGTCCTTGGTGGCGCTGCTGGCCTATTGGGTGCTGGCGCTGCCGCTGAGCTACGCGCTGGGTTTCGGCCTGGGCTGGGGCGCGGGCGGCGTCTGGCTGGGGCTGCTGGCGGGCCTGTCGGCCGTGGCGCTAGTGCTGCTGCGGCGGTTTGAGCGCGAAACCCACGGCCCGGGGCTGCCGGGGCCCGAGCAATTGAACGAAACCGCCGGGTAGCGGCGTTGAAGCGAGAGGCTACGTAGTTTTGCTTTTTCTGGTTGCGCTTTATGCTCGATTTTCTGCTCCTGCCCTTGTTTCTGCGCGTGTTGCCCGCGTCCGCTCCGGCGGCGCCCACCCCGCGCCCGGTCGCTGCCGTCGTTCGACAAACTCCCGCCCCCGCCAAGGAGCTGCTGACGTGGTCGGCCAGCCGGCCGCTGACCTGGGCCGACTTCAAGGGCCGCCCCAACACCGGCGACCCGCTGCACGCGCTGACCACGGCCAACATCGGGGCGCAGATCGGCTGCCAGGATTACGTGTTTTCGGCCACCGTGCAGGCCACCTTCACCCCCACTGAGTCGTGGGTGAAGTCGCCGCACACCGAGTCGGTGGCCCTGCTGCACCACGAGCAGGTGCACTTCGACCTGACCGAGGTGCACGCCCGGCAGCTGCGCCAGAAGCTCAAGACGCTCAAGTTCGACTGCGAGCATCTGCAGCCGGCCTTCAACAACGTGATGAAAGTGGCCATTGCCAACTGGCAGCGCGAGCAGCAGCGCTACGACGTGGACACCAACCACGGCCTGAACCTGATCAAGCAAAAAACCTGGGACGACCAGGTGCTGCAGCGCCTCGCCGCCCTGCAGGCCTACGCCGCCCCGGCACCCACCGCGGCCGGCACGGCTTCGTCGTCGGGGCAGTAAATTCGCCGGCAGCCGGAGAACCGCGCGTACCTTGCGCGCATGTCTGAATCTGCTGCCCTTATCACCTGGGCCGACTTTGAGCGCGTGGATATGCGCGTGGGCACCATCGTCGATGCCCAGCCCTTTCCCGAAGCCCGCAAGCCGGCCATCCGCCTCGTCATCGACCTGGGCCCCGAGCTGGGCCTGAAGAAATCCAGCGCCCAGGTTACGGCCCTCTACACCCCCGAAACCCTGCTGGGCCGCCAGGTTCTGTGCGTGGTCAATTTTCCGCCCCGCCAGATCGGGCCTATGCGCTCCGAAGTGCTGGTGACCGGCGCTGCCGACGCCGAAGGGCGCATCGTGCTGGCCACGTTTGCCAGCCCGCTGCCCAACGGCAGTCGGCTGATGTAAAGCCGGGCGCGCCCGCAGGCAGCGGAGCGCTACGACCCGGTTTTTCCGCTTCCTGCGGGAGGCGTCACCACTGTTTCACGGGCGTGCCGCCGTTTTGCCGGGCCTGAATGCTGTCGACCACGGTGGCGTAGATTTCCTCCAAGTCTTTGCCGTGCGTGGCGTAGTAGCGCATGTTTTCCCGGAAAGTAGCCTCATCGGTTTCGTGGCGCCAGTATACGGCTTTGGCCTGCTCCCGAAACAGCACCCGTGCCGAATCATGGGGCAGGCGCGACGCCTCCACGCGGGCTTCCGTTATGTGCATGTCCACCAGCAAGCTCACCATCTGCTCGCGGGGCAGCAGCTTGACGGGCGGCACTTGTTCTTCGGGCCGGTCGCATTGACTCAGCAGCACGGGCGCCAAGGCCAGCAGGGCGGTACGCAGCAGGTTCTTCACCCCGCAAAAATAGCACTTGCCGGCCGTACCGTTATTTTAGCCGCCCCGCCATGTCCACTCCCGCTCCCGACACCTCGCTGCAGGCCATTCTGCGCCGCCTGCGCCAGCTCGAAATCCGCATCCGCAAGGTGGTCGACGCCCAGCTGCAGGGCGACTTCCACTCCGTGTTCAAGGGCACCGGGCTGGAGTTCGACGACGTGCGCCAGTACCAGTACGGCGACGAAGTGCGGGCCATCGACTGGGCCGTGTCGGCCAAGGGCCACGGCACCTTCGTCAAGACCTATAAGGAGGAGCGGGAGCAGTCGGTGGTGCTGCTGCTCGACGTGAGCCGCTCCCAGCAGGTGGGCGCCGAAGGCCGCCGCAAGCTCGACGTGGCCCGCGAAATCTGCGGCATCCTGGCGTTGTCGGCCGCCCGGCAGGACGCCCAGCTCGGCGTGCTGGCGTTTTCTGATCAAAAGGAGCTGTTTCTGCCCGCCGGCAAGGGCATCCGCCACGCCTACGCCCTCATCAAGGCCATTTTCGGGCTGCAGCCCCAGAGCCCGGGCACCAACGTGGCCGCCGGCATCCGGCAGGCGCTGGGCTTGCTCAAGCGCCGCAGCCTGGTGCTGCTGCTCTCCGACTTCATCGATACCGATTACGAGCGGGAGCTGACCATGCTGGCCCGCAAGCACGACCTGATCGTGGTGCAGCTCTTGGACCGCCGCGAGCAGGAGTTTCCGCCCCTGGGCATCGTGCCGCTGCGCGACCAGGAAACCGGCCGCACCGTGTGGGTAAATACCTCCTCCAAGGCCTGGCGCGACCGGTACCGCGCCACCTACGAGCAGAACCGGGAGCAGATCGGCCAGATCTGCCGCCGCCACCGCACCTCCTTCCTCAGCATCGCCACCGACGTGGACTACCTGCCCCAGCTGGTGAGCTTGTTCCGCCTGCGCCAGCGCCGCGGCCCCACCCCCCAAGCCCCCGCCGCGTGAGCCAGTTGCCGCTTCGTTTGCGCTGGCTGGGGCTGCTGGCCGCGCTCTGGCTGAGCTGCCCGGCCCAGGCGGGCACCGAACAAGCCCCCGCGCCCGCCGTGCGGCCGAGCCCGGCCACGCCCGACTCGGTGCCGGTGGGCCGCTTCGTGACGCCCGCCGTGCGCGTGGGCGAGCTGGTGGAGTACGAGCTGACCTTCCGCCACGCGCCGGGCCTGAACGTCATCTTCCCCGATTCCACTGCCCCGTTCAAGCCCTTCGAGTACGTGCGCCGCCGCTACTGGCCCACCCGCACCCGCCAGGGCCTCAGCCTCGACCGCTGCCGCTACGTGCTGCGCACCTTCGCCCTCGATTCGGTGCAGCAGTTGCGCCTGCCCGTCACGGTGCTGCGCGGCCGCGACTCGGTGGTGGTCTACGGCACCACGGCCGCCGTGCGGCTGGTGCGCACCGCTCCCGCGCTTCCGGCCGAGGCCGAGCTGCCCCCGCTGCGCCAGGATACCGCCCTGCTGCCGCTGGAAGCCCGCTTCAACTACCCCTACTGGCTGGCCGCCGCCGCCGCCGTGCTCGTGCTGGCCGCGGTGGTCTGGTGGACGTTCGGGCGCAACCTGCGCCAGCGCTACCGCCGCTACCGCACCGCCCGCAACCACGTCTACTTCCTCGCCCAGTACGCCCGCCACCTCGAGCGTTTCCAGCTCAGCCGCTCCCTGGCCAACATGGAGCGCGCCATCACGCTCTGGAAAAATTACCTGGCCCGCCTCGAAGACAACTCCCTGAACACGCTTACCACCAAGGAAATCGTGGCCCTCTACGGCGGCGACGCCGACGTGGCCACCGCCCTGCGCCTGGCCGACCGCGTCATCTACGGCAACCAGCTGCCCGACGAAGCCGCCGAGCAAACCGACCACGCCCTCGACGCCCTGCGCCGCTTCGCCGACCGCCGCTACGCCCTGATGCGCACGGCCCGGTAACCCCAGTCGTTTTCCGGCATGTAGAGACGCGACCCATCGCGTCTCGTCGTTGCTGACGTTGTGCAAGGCCATTCAATAGGATCATTCAACGCAAACCACCTAACGCCAAGACGCGACGGGTCGCGTCTCTACATCCCCTTCCTTAATTAATCCAAAAACAACCATCTATTCCCCACCTCAAAACTGGCTTTATCCTACCCAAGCCTGGCCCGGCCAGTCTACAGCCCAGTCCTGCCCACCCAAAAAGCGCCCTGCCTCCTATAAAGCCATTCCCGCCTGCTTAAAAGCCTTTACCGGCGCAATCTAAAGGCTTTTTGCCCCTTTCGAAGCCCTTTCCGCCGCGCCCGAAATCATTCCTAGCGCGCCCGAAACGGCTCCTAAACCGCCCGAAATCGTTCCTATCTCGCCCGAAACGGTTCCTAAACGCTACCCGATTCGTTCATTTCCGCCGCTTGTAACCAGCAGCGGCGGCGCGGCCCATCCAAGCTGCCATGATGTTGCCGTACCTTTCAGGCCGCATGAATCAATTCTGGCAGCAGTTCCTGGCTCCGCTCGTCGATGGGCTCCGCTACAGCACCCTGGCGGGCTACACCTGGGCCCACCCGCGGCTGCTGTTGCTGCTGCCGGCCGTGGTGCTGCTGTTTCTGCTGCGCGAGGGCCTGGCCCAGCGCCGCCGCGCCAAGCTGGGCGTGGCCTTCGTGCGCGGGCAGGCCCGCACCCACTGGAGCGCCCTGCTGCGCTTCGTGCCCGACGTGGTGCTGGCCCTGAGCCTGATGATGGGCGTGCTGGCCCTGGCCCGCCCCCAGCGCACCGACGAGCGGGTGGAGCAATCGGGCCGCGGCATCGACATCGTGCTGGCCGTCGACGTGTCGGCCTCCATGGAGCTGCAGGATTTGCAGCCCAACCGCCTCGAAGCCGCCAAGCGCGTGGCCCAGGCCTTCGTACAGGGCCGCCGCGGCGACCGAATCGGCCTCGTGGCCTTCGCTGGCGACGCCTATTCCGTGCTGCCCCTCACCACCGACTACGAGCTGCTGCAGGAGGAGCTGAAGAACCTTCGCCTGGGCCTGATTCCGACCGACGGCACGGCCATCGGCACGGCGCTGGGCGTGGCCACTAACCGCCTGCGCACCGCCCCCGGCCGCTCCCGCGTGTGCATCCTGCTCTCCGACGGCGAAAACACCGCCGGCGCCCTCGACCCGCTCACCGCCGCCCAGCTGGCCCACAGCTTTGGCCTGAAGCTCTACACCATCGGCCTGGGCCGCGACGGGCGCGTGCCCTACGGCAAAGACGAGCTGGGCCGCCCCCGCTACGTGGAAACCCGCCTCGACGAGACGACCATGCGCCAGATTGCCAGCGCCGGCGAAGGCCAGTTCTTCCGCGCCACCGACAACTCGGCCCTGCGCGGCATATTCGCCCGCATCAACCGCCTGGAGCAGTCCGAAATCAAGCTGACGCGCTACCGCAACACCCACGACTACTACCGCTACTACCTCTACTGGTGCCTCGGCCTCTGGCTGCTCTGGCTGGCCCTGAAAAACACCTTCCTGACGAATGCCCTGGAAGACTGACCACGGATTCGACGGATTGTTCGGATTGCACGGATTTCGGGGACGATTCGGCGCCCGGCAGTGCCGCAACTCCGGGTTGAAGCGTGGATGATATTATCGGGGAACCGTCGTTGCGCCTCCGGCAGTACCGCAACTTCGGGTTGAAGTCCCAGTAATTTCAGGCCTCTTTTGAGCCCGCGCCGTAGTTTTGCCGATGCGCTGTCCCGGGCAACCCGAGCCGTCGGCGTTTTCCTTAATCGTCCCCGAAATCCGTGCAATCCGAACAATCCGTCGAATCCGTGGTCCGCAACTTCCAGCAGGAGCTGAGCGGCACCAACTGCCGGCTGGTGGCCGTATCGAAAACCCACCCCGTGGAGCTGATTCAGCAGGCCTACGACGCGGGGCAACGCCTGTTCGGCGAAAACCGCGTGCAGGAGCTGACCGCCAAGCAGCCCGCGCTGCCGGCCGACATCGAGTGGCACCTCATCGGGCACCTGCAAACCAACAAGGTGAAGTTCGTGGCGCCCTTCGTGCACACCATTCAGAGCATCGACAGCCTGAAGCTGCTGCTGGAAATCGAGCGGCAGGCGGCCCGGGCCGGGCGCGTCATCCAGGGCCTGCTGCAGTTCCACATTGCCGACGAGGAAACCAAGTTCGGCCTTTCCCTGCCCGAAGCCGAGGCTCTGCTGCAAGAAGCCCTGCCGCAGCTGCAGCACGTGCGCCTGGCCGGCGTGATGGGCATTGCCACCAACACCGACGACGAGTCGCAGCTGCGGCAGGAGTTTCGGACGCTGCGCGGCTACTTCGAGCAACTGAAAGCTAGCTACTTCGCCGACGACACCGGCTTCCGCGAAATTTCCATGGGCATGAGCAGCGACTACCGCCTGGCCATCGAGGAAGGCAGCACGCTCATCCGCGTGGGCAGCGCCATCTTCGGGCACCGCGCCTACCCCACTCCGACGGCCTGACGCGAGTTTTAGCCCGCAGAGGACGCTGAGGGTTGCGCAGAAGGCGCTGAGCCGTTCACCGGTCAATTCACCATTTCACCATCTCACCAGTTCACCGCACATGACCGCCCGACTCATTTTGCTGGCCGCCAGCCTGTTTGGCACCCTGGGCGTAGCCCTCGGCGCTTTCGGCGCCCACGGCTACAAGCGCTACCTCGAAGCCGCCATGAGCGCGGCCGACGCCGCCACCCGCCTGGGTACCTACGAAACGGCCGTGCGCTACCAGTTTTACCACGCCCTGGCCCTGCTGGCCGTGGCGGTATTGCGGCTGCTACGCCCCGAGCTGCCTTGGCTGGGCACGGTGGCCTGGCTGTTCGTGGGCGGCATCGTGCTCTTCAGCGGCTCGCTCTACCTGCTCAGCTTCACCGGTATCCGCTGGTTCGGGCCCATCACGCCCATCGGCGGGGTGCTTTTCCTGGCCGGCTGGGTGCTGCTATTCGTGGCCGCCCTGCGCCTGCCGTAACGGGCGTCCTGCCCTGCTTAGACCACAAAAAAACCGGCCCGGTCAGCAAGTGCTGGCCGGGCCGGTTTGCGTTTATCAGCGCCGAAGCGGCCGCTTAGGACTTCTTGCCTTTGGCCTTCACTTTCACGTCGCTGTCCTTGGCTTTCACCTTAACGTCGGCAGCGGCTTCGGAGGCAGCGGGGGCCGCGGCCGGATCGAGCACTTCGCCCACCAGCGACACCATGGCGTTGCCGCCGGTAGCGTTCGATTCGATGGTCAGCACTTTGTTCTGCATGCCCATTTTACCGGCCGAGTTGAATTTGGCGGTAATGGTACCCGATTTGCCGGGGGCAATGGGCTCCTTGCTCCAGTCCGGGGTGGTGCAGCCGCAGCTCACGCCGATGTTGGAAATAATCAGCGGGGCGGTGCCGGTATTCTTGAACTTGAACACGTGCTCGACGATGTCGCCCTGCTTGATTTTGCCGAAGTCAAACTTCGATTCGGCGAAGCTGAAGGCGGGGCCCTCTACCTTTTGTTTGGCGTTGGCGGGCTGCACCGACGAGGTTTGGGCCTGAGCGGCGAAACCGGCCAGCGTGAGCGACAGCGCCAGTACAAGTGCTTTTTTCATGATTGCGGATGAAGTGTGAGAGGTGGTTAGCAAATTTAAGCGTTTCGCGCCGCCGGCCAAGAATCGGGCCAAGTGCATGAAGACTAAGTGAACCAAGCTACCAAATTCGCACGAGTTTTTTGGTGCGGGCCTTGGGGCCGTAGCGGCGCGGGTCAGGGCAGTTCTCGTAGGCCTGCCGGTCCTGCCGGGAAAGCGGCAGGGGCGTAACCGCCGCGGGCGCGGGCTGGTTTCGCAGCACCGAGGGCTGCGTGGCCCGCGACGGCGCCATGGGCACACCCAGGCGGTGCGGGCGCATGGGCAGCGTCTGGGCCCATGAGGCCGCCGGAAGTGCCAGCAGCAGGCTCAGCAGCAAAAGGCGCGGCAGGGGCATCAAGCGAGTGAGGATGTCGGGTAGTTTCAGTGCCTCAACAGCGCGGTCAGCAGAATCATTCCGCCTCGCCGTCGACCAATTTGGCGTTGAAATTCAGCAGAAAGAGCTTTTCGGAGGCGCGGGTGACGGCCGTGTAGAGCCAGCGGGTGAATTCGGCGTTGATCATGTCTTCCTTCAGGAAGCCGTGGTCGACGAATACCGCCGGCCACTGGCCGCCCTGGGCTTTGTGGCAGGTCAGGGCGTAGGCGAATTTCACCTGGAGGGCGTTCAGGTAGGGGTCGGCGCGCAGGGCGGCCATCTTCTCGCGCTTGGTGGTCAGGTGCTCGTAATCGGCCGCCACGGCGTTGTAGAGGGCTTTGTTGCGGTCGGCGGGGAAGGCGGGACTTTCGGTGTGCAGGGTGTCGAGCAGCAGGCGGGCCTCCAGCTCCGGCTCGTCGGGGTAGTCGACGAGGCGCAGGCGGGCGTCGGCGAAGCGGCAGCCGAACTCCTCGATGCGGCGCACGATTTTGGTGACTTCCACGAAGTCTCCGTTGGCCAGAAAGCCCGCTTCCGACTCGGCGGGCAGCCAGGTGTAGTTGTTGCGCACCACCATCAGGTAGTCGCCGGCCTCGATTTCGTCCTCAGCGTCGAACAGGGTGCGCCGGATCATCTGGTTGTACTGGTTGGCGTTCTTGTTGGAGCGGCAGATGATGGTGGTGTTTTCGTGGCCGAAGTGCTTGTAGGCCCAGCGCAGGCCGTCTTCGAGCTTGTCGCCGCCCATCTTATAGAGGTCGGGGTAGCCCTTGGTCACGAAGTTGATGTGCGGGGTGGCGTCGGGCGAGCCGGGCGTGGCGTCCTGGGCATGGCGCAGCTCTTCGCGCAGCTGGGTGGCGTTCATCAGGATGCCCGAGGCCTCGGCCTGGCGCATCACCTGGCGCAGCTCGGCGTCCTGCACATAGCAGCGGTATGAGGAGGCCAGCACGCCGGCATCCAGCGCCGGGCTCAGGCTCTGGCCCACCGGCGGCAGCTGGGCCGTGTCGCCGATGAGCAGCAGACGGTTGGTGGTTTTCTCGAACACGTAGCCGAGCAAATCATCGAGCAGAGCGCTTTCGCCGAAGGACTTCTCGTTGGAAATCATCGAAGCCTCGTCGACGATGAAGAGGGTTTCGCCCGAGCGGTTGGGCTGGCGGGTGAAGGCCATGCTGTCGGAGCCGCCCGACTTGCGGTAGATGCGCTTGTGGATGGTGCTGGCGGGCACGCCCGCGTACTGGGCCATGACTTTGGCGGCGCGGCCGGTGGGGGCCATCAGCACGTACTTGCGGCCCATCTTGTCGAGCCACTTCACCAGGGCGCTGACCACGGTGGTTTTGCCGGTGCCGGCGTAGCCGCGCAGCAGAAACACCTTGCGCCCGGGCAGCTGGTCTTTCAGAAAGCCGTCGAGCTGCCCGAAGAGGCTGGACTGGTCTTCGGTGGGGTCGAAGGGGAAGTAGTGGCGGACGGAGGGTATGCGGGTGGTTATCATTCGGGGCGCTGAGCTCAGCTCTTGAAACAGCAAATTAGGCAGTCGGATTCGGTGCGGGGTAAACATATTTCGCCCAGAGCCGGAAACCCTGCCGCAGCACGCGGCGCAGGGTGGTGCGCCCTTTCTCCAAGGTTGGCCTGCCGGGTCTGCGCAGGTGAGACATGCCGGAAGGCAAGCTTGCCGGCGGTGCGCGGCACTGCCGGCAACAATACCGGTGGGGCTGAGGCCGGCTGTCAGCGGCAAAGGTACCCCGGTCAGCCGGCAAGTTGAGTGGCAGCGGCCCGGGCAGCGTTCTGAATCTGCTAAGCGAAGCCGCTGCATCTTTGCAGCCCCGCCGCCGGGTTCCGGGAACCCTTGTCCTACCCGCAGTCAGCGGACTTTTCTTGCTTTGCTATCAATCATGAACGACTTCATCACGCGAACGACCTTGCGGGGCACGTTGGCGAGCCTGCTGCTGCTGCCCGCCGGGGCCGCCTGGGCCCAGCAGACGCGCCAGGAAGTGCTGCTGACCACCGACTGGAAATTCACCAAGGGCGACGTGCCCGCCGCGGCGCAGCCCGCCTTCAAGGACGCCAAGTGGCAGACGGTGCAGGTGCCCCACGACTGGGCCATCTACGGCCCGTTCAGCCCGCAAAACGACCTGCAGACGGTCAAAATCGAGCAGAACAACGAGAAGGAGGCCAAAACCAAGGCCGGGCGCACCGGCGGGCTGCCCTTCATCGGCACGGGCTGGTACCGGCGCAAATTGGCGGTGCCCGGTTTCGCTACCGGCAAGCGGGCGGTGCTGCTCTTCGACGGGGCCATGAGCGACGCGCACGTGTTCGTGAACGGCCGGGAAATGGGCGCTTGGCCCTACGGCTACAACTCCTTCGCCGTCGACATCACCGACGCGGTGCGGCCCGGCGGCCAGGATAACGTGCTGGCCGTGCGCCTGCAGAATTTGCCGGAACAGTCGCGCTGGTACCCCGGCGCCGGGCTGTACCGCAACGTGCACCTGCTCATCACCAACGACGTGCACATCCCGGTGTGGGGCACGTACCTGACCACGCCCACCGTCACCGCCGACTACGCTAAGGTGAAGCTGCGCACCAAGGTCGAGACGCCGGGCAACGCGTTCCAGGCCCTGCGCCTCGACACCGACATCCGCGACGCGGCGGGCAAGGTGGTGGCCACCGTCAGCACCCCGCTCACGGCCACCGACGGGCTGGAGTTCGAGCAGAACCTGGTGGTGCCCCGGCCGCAGCTTTGGTCGCCCGAAACGCCCACGCTCTACTCGGCCACCTCGAAATTGTATGCTGGGGACGTGCTCAAGGACGAGTATCAGACCAGCTTCGGCATCCGCAGCATCGGTGTGGAGGCGGGCCGGGGCTTCGTGCTGAACGGGCAGCCGCGCAAGTTCCGGGGCGTGTGCAACCACCACGACCTGGGCCCGCTGGGCGCGGCCGTGAATACCGCCGCCCTGCGCCGACAGCTGGTGCTGCTCAAGGATCTGGGCTGCGACGCCATCCGGACCACCCACAACATGCCCGCCCCCGAGCTGGTGCAGCTATGCGACGAAATGGGCTTTATGCTCATGGTGGAGCCCTTCGACGAGTGGAAAACGCCCAAGGTCAAGAACGGCTACAGCCGGCTGTTTGATGAATGGGCCGAGAAGGACATCGTCAGCATGGTGCGCCACTACCGCAACAACCCCTCGGTGGTGATGTGGAGCATCGGCAATGAGGTGCCCGACCAGTGGGCGCCGGGCGGCTCGAAGCTGGCCAAGCGCCTGCAGGATATCGTGCACCGCGAAGACCCGACCCGCCCCGTGACGGCCGGCATGGACCAGTTCGACGCGGCGGTGAACAACGGCTTCGCGGCCCTGCTCGACGTGCCGGGCTTCAACTACAAGCCCCACCGCTACCCCGAAGCCTACACCAAGCTGCCGCAGGGAATGATCCTGGGCACCGAAACGGCCTCGACGGTGAGTAGCCGCGGGGTGTATAAATTCCCGGTGGAAAAGGCCAAGGACAAGCGCTACCCCGACAACCAGTCCTCATCGTACGATCTGGAGGCCAGCAACTGGTCGCAGACGCCGGACGAGGAATTCGCTGCCCAGGACGACCTGCCCTATACCCTCGGCGAGTTCGTGTGGACCGGCTTCGACTACCTCGGGGAGCCGTGGCCCTACGACGAAAGCTGGCCCTCGCACAGCTCCTACTTCGGCATTCTGGACTTGGCCGGGCTGCCCAAAGACCGCTTTTACCTCTACCGTGCCCGCTGGAACCCCGCCCAGCCCACCCTGCACCTGCTGCCGCACTGGACCTGGCCCGGCCGCGAAGGCCAGACCACGCCCGTGTTTGCCTACACGAATTACCCATCGGCCGAGCTGTTCGTCAACGGCGTGAGCCAGGGCCGGCAGACCAAGGGGACATCCGACCAGCCCCAGACGCGCTACCGCCTGATGTGGAACGACGTGAAGTACCAGCCCGGCAGCCTCAAGGTGGTGGCGTATGACGCGGCCGGCAAGGCCGTGGCCGAGGAGGAAGTACGCACCGCCGGTCAGCCCCACCACCTCAAGCTGGTGGCCGACCGCACCAAACTCGCGGCCGACGGGCAGGACCTGGCTTTCGTGACCGTGCGGGTGGAAGACGCGCAGGGCAACCTCTGCCCCGATGCCACCCCCGAGTTGCAGTTCCAGGTGAAGGGGGCGGGCCGCTTCCGGGCCGCGGCCAACGGCGACCCGACCAACCTGGAGCCGTTTCACCAACCGCGCATGCACGCCTTCCACGGGCAGCTGGTGGCCGTGGTGCAGGCCCACGACAAGGCCGGCAATGTGCAGCTGCAGGTAAGCAGCAAGGGCCTGCCGGGGGCCACGCTCCAGCTGCAAACGCAATAAAAACGAACCCTAACCCACTAGCCGAACCGGCACCGTTCCGCTTGCGCGGGGCGGTGCCGGTTTGTTTAGGCTACAGCTGATTGCCGCAGGCACCCATTCCCCGCGGCATCGGTGGCGGCGGTTATTTGGCGCTGGGCTCCACCACGGCCATCGTGGCCGAGGCTTTGGCAATCAGCAGGCCCTCGGCCGGGTTCGGGCCGCCGAAGGCCCGCACCTCCGCCTCGCAGAAGTGCAGGCGGCGGCCGGCTTTCAGCACCCAGCCGGTAGCCACGAGCTTGTCGCCCAGGCCGGGGTGCAGGTAGCTCACCCGCAGGTCGGCCGTGACCATGCCGTGGTCGTCGGGCAGCAGGGTGGTGCCGGCGAAACCGGCGGCCAGGTCGCAGAGGGTGGCTACGAGGCCGCCGTGGGCGAAGCCGCGCTGCTGCTGGTGCTGCTGGCCCAGGTCGAGGGTGGCCTCCACGCGGCCGGGCTCGATGCGCGTCAGGTCGGCGCCGATGAGGTGCATGAAGTGCTGGCGCTCCAGCTTGCGGCGGATGCGCGTGGTGAGGTCGGGGGCGGTTTCGAGAACTTCGGACATGGGCCGCAAAGGTAGCGTGCCGCCGGTGCTGCGCGGGGCAGGAGCCGCCGGAGGTTGGGCGTAGGTCAGGAAGTGTTTTGCTTTACTCGGGAGGTGTTTTGACGAAGTCGGGGGGTATTTCGGCTTGCTCGGGAGGTGTTTTCGGTTAGTCAGGAGGTGTTTTCGATTGGTCGGGGAGTGTTTCGACGTGCCCGGAAGGTGTTGCAGCGCGGCGGGGTGGCCGGGGTGCCGTTGTTGGTCGGATCGTGTAGCTTGGTAGCAGGTTCTACTACTCTTGCCGATGACTCCCACAGACTACCTCCTTTCCGGCGCCTTGGGGCTGGCGCTGGCCGCGTGCAGCGGCTTTCGGGTGTTTGTGCCGCTGCTGGCGGCCAGCATTGCCTACCGCACCGGCTACCTGGCCCCGTCGCCCGGCTTTGCGTGGCTGGGCAGCTGGGCAGCGCTGGGGGTGCTGGGCGTGGCTACGGTGGTCGAAATGCTCGGCTACTACTTCCCGGTGGTCGACAACTTTCTCGACACGCTCACCACGCCCGCGTCGTTTATTGCCGGCACCCTGCTGATGACCTCGGCCCTGCCCGAGCTGAACCCGGTGCTGCGCTGGGGCCTGGGCGTGCTGGTGGGCGGGGGCGCGGCGGGCGTGGTGCAGTCGGGCACGGCGCTGCTGCGGGCAGGCAGCACGGCGGCCACCGGCGGACTGGCCAACCCGCTCTTCGCCACCCTCGAAAACGTGCTGGCCGTGGTAGGTGCGGTGCTGGGCCTGCTGCTGCCGCTGCTGATGGCGGGGCTGGCCGTCGGGCTTATCGGGTTCGTGCTGAGCCGGCTGCGGCGCTGGCGGGCGCGGCGGCGCCAGACCGCGGCCGGACTTTCGGGCGGGCCGGCGCGGCCAAATCGGGCGTAGCGGCGTACACTTGCACCTTCGACCCTTCCCCTCCTACCCCACGCCTATGCCCACTTCTTCGGCCCCCGATTCCCTGCTGCACGCCTACGCCGAGCGCGCCCGGGTGCGCGTCTGCGGCCTGCTCGTGCACCAGGGCGCGCTGCTGCTCACCGCCCACCGCGGCCTGCTGCCCGACGAGCAGCCGTTCTGGTCGCCGCCCGGCGGGGGCTGGCACTTCGGCGAGACGCTGCGCGAGGGTGTGGCCCGGGAGTTTCGGGAAGAAACCGCGCTGGCAGTGAAAGTAGGGCGGTTTCTGCACCTGCACGAGTACCACGGCAACGCGCTTCAGGCCGTGGAGCTGTTCTTCGAAGTCACCGCCCTTGACGCCACGGCCCTGCCCCGCCTCGGCCACGACCCGGAGCACGCCCCCGACCGACAGCTGCTCACCGAGGTGGCCTGGCGCACGCCCCAGGAGCTGGTGCGCCTGCCGCCGCAGCAGGTACACCCCATCCTGCGCGACCTGATCAGCCCCGACGACGCCTATATTCCGCAGCTGCGCCTGCGCTGAGCGGGCGGGGCGGATGGCGGGCAAACAAAACCCCGCCGCCCCGACAGAAGCGGGGCGGCGGGGCGGCAGGCGTAGCGGGCCGGTCTCAGAACGGTACCTTCCGGACGTGCTGACCTTCGAGGTCGGTGGTTTCCCAGGTGGCGGTGCGAAAGACTTCGGTGGTGGTAGCGCTAGCCAGCGCATCAAAGCGGGTCATCAGCAGCCGCTGCCCATCGGGCGTGGGGCACACAAAATTGAAGAACCGACTGCCGCCTGGGCACAGGGCCCGCACAAGCCGGGTCTGCTGGGTAGCTTCATCGATGATGAGCACACCACGGCCATCAGACCACACGATTTCCCGCCCGTTGGGCAACCAGTGCATAGCAGCTTGATAACTATACTGGGACAGGGGCGTGAGTTGGGTCAGGATGCTACGGTCCAGGTCGTAGGTACTCAGCGCGGGCTGATCGACCGGTAGATTCAGTCTGCTCACCAGCGCCAGCCGCCGGCCGTCGAGCGACCAAGCCATGGGGCCGACGGCGCGTACCTGCGCGTCGGGAATAAGGCGTACCACCGTGCCGTCGGCCCGGCAGATGACGACTCCACTCAGCGCGGGGTTATCGGCCACTCGCTGGTAGGCAATCAATTGTCCGTCCGGGCTCCACGTCGGCGACGTATTGACGTAACGGCTGGTGAGTCGGCTCAGGCTGTCGCCGGTGCTTTTGATTTTGTACAGCTGCCCGTCTGGCCGGGTCGTCAGCACCCAGCCCGTCCGGCTCCAGTCGGGCGTGTTTGAGCTGGATCTAAGCACGTCCGTAAGCAAGCGCCGCTCCTGCCCGGTACCCAGGTCGCGCACTCATAGGTGCAATCGGGGCCGTCCATGATCTATCGTATCCATCACGAAAGCCACTTCCCGCACGTCGCGTGGATTGTAAACCGCAGCGTACCGATAAGGATAGGCGTAAACCGACACGTTTCCTTCCGGAGGCGGAGGCAGCAACGGGGGGGGGGCAAGGGTCGGCCTGCTCTTCCTGGGGCTGAGGATTGTCCTCGGTGTGGTGGCGGCAGCCGCCAAGCAGCACTACGGCCAGCAGCAGGATTTGTAGGGGTGTTTTCATGGCTAGTCGGCTTTGGTGAATTTGCCCTGTAACACGCCCGTAGGCGTCTGCACACGGTAGAAGTACAGGCCGGGCCGCAGCGAGGCTACGGGCACGCGCAGCAGCTGCTCGCCGCGCAGCGCTTTGGCCTCGTGGCGCAGACGCTGTCCGGCGAGGCTCAGCAGCTCCACGGTGGCCGCGCCGGTTTCGGCCTGGGGTAGTTGAATGATCAGCTCTTCCCGCGCCGGATTAGGATATGCGCTGAGCTGGGGGGTGCCGTTAACCGAGCGCTGACCGATGAGGCTCGTATAGCCGAGGTGGTTGGTGTACGCAATGCGCCCCTGCTCCCCCGTCACCCGTGGGTCGAACGGAAACCACGTATCGATTGCCTGCGTGGCACCACTTTCGATGTCCTGCTTCCCGATGATGTGGTACACATAGCCCTTGAACCGTACGCTGGCCTTGCCCGCCAGTCCGATGAATACGGCCCCGTTCTCATCCTTTATCGAGGCCTGGGAGGTGACGGTAGAGCCGTTGCTTTTGGTAATGGTGACGGGCGGCCCCAGCGGGCCACGCAGGTTGGTGGAACTGGTCCGTACCCAGCGGCCTTTCGTTACCACGTCGGGCGAATAGTCCGACGGCCCGGTGCCGGTTATTTCGTACACCTCCACGTCGTAAAGCGCGGTAGGCTGAAAGCGGATACCGCCACTGATGCACACGCCCGTCCGCGTGCTGACTAATACCGCGTCAGCCGGGCCGGTAAGAATATTCCGTCGCGAGATGATGTTGCTGTTCTTGTCCAGATTGGCGAGGGTCTTGCTGGCATTGATTAGGCCCCGCCCGGTGTAGTCGTCTTCCCCGGGGCTGGAATACTGGCCCACTTTATCGGTCGCGCTGTTCTGCATGATATTTTCCACGTCTTCCGGGGTCAGGTCGTTGTGCGGGGCGTTGGGGTCGTTCCAGTAGCTCAGCATCAGGGCCGCCAAGCCTGCCGCGTGCGGGGCCGCCGCCGAGGTGCCGCTAAAGCCGCCGTAGCCGCCCGTGCGCGTGGTGGTCCGAACCAGCGTAGTCGTGCCAGGGGCCGCCACATCCACGTTGTCGTTGGGCGTAGACCATTCGTCGCTGAAAAGGTTGCCGGTTGGATCCTGCTTCCATTCGCCATCTTCCCCGGTGCCGGCTACGGTCAGAATCCAGGGGTCGTAGGTGTGGGCGGGTAGATTAGTTTGGCCAAGCTTGTTGCCGGACGCGGCTACCGTCACAATTTTCGCCGCGTGTACCCGGCGCATCACGTTGTCGAAAAGAAAATAGTCGGCTGTCGCGGCCGTGCCTACGCTGGTTACCAGCCGGGGAATGCTTCAGCTATGGTTCATGATGTGCATGCCATCGGTGATGCCATCCTGAAGAGCGTTGGCAACTTCAGCCAACGTGGCGCCGCAGTTTTGGCAGCCGTCGCCGATGGTTTTGTAGCTGTATAGCCGTACTCCCGGCTTGCCGGCCGCCGCGTCGCCGCCCGCAATACCGGCTATGCCGATTCCGTTGTTGCGGACCGCCGCGATAATCCCGGCCACCGACGTGCCGTGTCCAAGTACATCATCGTCGTATGGGGTTGGCCGGGTCATATCGTAACGGTGTCCGCCAGCCACTACGCCCACCAGATCGGGGTGGGTGGCTTTGATGCCGCTGTCGTACACGCCTATCTTAATGCCAGGACGGCCCGTAGTCAGGTCCCAGGCCCCTTCCACGTTGATATGGCCATCGGGATAAGCGGCAGTGTAATGCAAGGACCTCTGGTTGCCGGCGTATTCGGTATCGTTGGGCACGCTGGCAGGCCGCGCCACTGGGTTCAAATGGGCATACACCACCGGCACCCCCATATGAGGCAATTGGTTGCACACCGCTACCTCGTCCGTCCCCAGCGGCAATTGCAGCAGCAGCACCGCCCAAAGCTTTTCATCGGGGATGGTTTCGCCCATGCGGTTGAGCTGCATGGAATCGGCAATGGTCAGATTAGGGAATATCTTGCCCACCGCTACCGAAGCCATATTAAAACCTGCCGCAGTCGACATGGCCGACAGGGCGCCGGGCGTCAGGAACTCGTATAAGTAACCTTGCTGCTTGCCCAAATTATTAATTGCGCTGCTTTTCAAAGCCTCAGGCTCGAAGCGCACGATGATTTCGCGGGCCGCCCGGACCGCTACGCCGTCCTGGTATACGAAGGTGCGCGGGTCCATCTACGCGTGGGCTGATGTACTGCCAAAGGCCAGCAGCCCAGCCGCGCATAGCCTGGTGATACGGGAATACAATTGCTTCATTTAAGGGGTAAAGTGAAGGGGTGGAAAGAAAACACGACTGCCAGATTAGGCAGCCAACGATTCATGGAATAATTAACCGCGCTACGGATGCCGGGCGACCGGGCATCAGCAGGCGGCAGAGGTACAGGCCGGCCGGCCAGCCGCGTATGTCCAGCTCAGTGCGAACGGACGCGGAGCGCCCCAAGGCGAAACGCTTCATGTGGCGGCCCAGGCAATCGGACACCTCTATTATGGCATCGTTTGTAGCACCCGCAGCCGTCAGCAGCACGAGCGGCCCGGTGGCCGGGTTGGGGTAAGCATAGAGTGTAGCCTCAACCGCCACCGGCCGGGCCGTCCCGGCGGCCAGGGGCAGCCCGGTTACCTTCCGAATCCGGTGGTTGCTGGCATCGGCCACGTACAGGGACTGCTCGGCTTCGGCCCAGTACAAGCCTTGTGGCCGGTTAAACAAAGCCACATTGCCCGCGCCATTGGCGTAGCCAGCCGTGCCCGTGCCCGCCACGGTGCTGACCACGCCGGTTGCCAGGTCGAGGCGGCGCAGGCGGTGGCCTTCGCGCTCTGAAATATAGAGGCCCGTGCGGCCGTCGTAAGCCAGTCCCACGGGGCCGTTGAACTGCGCGGTAGTCGCCGTACCGTCGGCGTAGCCGGAAGTGCCGGTACCGGCCACGGTGCTGACGATACCAGTCGGGGTAAGCCGCCGAATGCGGTGGACCGAGCGGTCGGCGATGTAGAGGTTGCCGGCCGCGTCGCGGGCAATGCCGTGCGGCTCCCGAAAGCGGGCCGTCGCCGCCGGGCCATCCACCATGCCCGCCACGCCGCTGCCGGCCAGCGTGGTAGCCAGCCCCGTGGTGTCTACCTGCCGGATGCGGTAATCGTCCGTGTCGCAGAGGTAGAGCGTGCGCTGCCCGTCATAGGTCAACCCCAATGGACTAGTGAAGCGGGCCACCGGCCCGGGGCCGTCCTGGTACCCGCCCGTGCCATTGCCCGCCAGCGTAGCCGTGGCGGCCGAGGGCAGCAGCTGGCGGATGCTGCCGTTGCCGGTATCGGCGATGTAGAGCACGCCCCGCGCGTCCAGCGCCAAGCCATTGGGACCGGTGAAGGCGGCCTGCACGCCCGTCCAGGCGTCGTAGTAGCCGGGGCCGCCGTTGCCGACGATGGTGCTGACCACGCCCGTAGGGCTGATTTTGCGCACGCCGTGATTCTGGGTGTCGGCCACGTACACCGTGCCCTGCGCGTCGACGAGGACGGCACCCGGGAAATTGAACTGGGCGGTGGCAGCCGGCCCATCGGCGCGGCCGGCCGTGCCGCTGCCAGCGACGGTGCTGACCAATACCTGAGCCCGCAAAGATGCGGGCAGCCACGCGGCGGCCAGCAGCAAAAAGTAGCGTAAACCGTTCATAGTCACAAGAAAACCAATCGGATAACGGGCCAATAAGCAGGCCGTGACAATATTAAGTGTTTTGCGCCATGTTCTACCTCCGCCGGCTGTATTTTCGGGCTTGTCTGCCCACCACCGCCCGGCTGCCGCACTTGCGCCCGGGCCTGCGTACCTTTAAGCTCCGAATCTGCCTCCTCCCCCGACCGACGTACCGCCCGTGCCCCTCCCCGCCGAATCTGCCCTGGCTGCCCCGCCCACGGCGCTGCAGCGCCTGCGCGACGACACTTTTGACCTGGCCGAGCTGGCCGGCTACAACCTCTACCTCAGCGCCGGCCCCCACGGCCTGCGCGTGGGCGTGGCCGACGTGCGCCGCAACCGCTTCATTGCCCTCGAAGACTACGCCGCCCAGCCCGCCACCTCCCTGGCCGGGCAGCTGCAGGCCCTGGCCGCCCAGCACGACCTGGTGGGCCAGACCGGCTGGAACCGCGTGCGCCTGGCCGTGCAGAACCGCCACTTCACCCTGCTGCCCGCGCCCCTGTTCCGCGCCGGCGACGAGGCCCAGTACCTGCAGCTCCACCACCAGCTCGACGCCCAGCACGAAGTGGTGCGCCACTACCGCCACCCCAACCAGGAGGTGGTCAGCATTTTCGCCGCCGAAAAGGCCCTGGCCGAGTGGTTTGAGCGCCTCTATCCCCAGCAGAAGCTGCTGCACCAGACCAGCGCCCTGCTCGAAGGCGTGGTGCACCAGAGCGAGCGGCAGGGCCCACCCCGGCTGTTTCTGAGCGTGGGCCCGATGGAGCTGACCATCGTGGTGGTGCGCGACAAGCGGCCGGAGTTCTGCAACGTTTTCACGTTCAGCACCGCCGAAGACTTCATCTACTACGTCATCCTGGTGATGCAGGAGCTGACGCTCAACCCCGACGAGGACCCGGTGGTCGTCTACGGCGACCTGACCCACGACTCGGAGCTGTTCAGCATCCTGCGCAAGTACATCCGCCACGTCCGCTTCGGCAACCGCCCCTACGACCTGGGCTACAGCTACCGCCTCAACGACGTGTTCGAGTACCGCTACTTCGAGCTTTACAGTCTGCACCTCTGCGAATAGGCGAGCTAGTGAGATGGTGAACTGGTGAGTGTCGTTCTGCCTGCGCGAAAGGCGCAGCACTGCGACTCCCGAACATCAACTCACCAGTTCACCACCTCACCATTTCACCTCTATGAGAGTTGCCCTCTTCCCCGGCTCCTTCGACCCGTTTACCAACGGCCACCTCGACGTGGTACGGCGCGGCACGGCGCTGTTCGACCACATCATCATTGCCCTCGGCAACAACAGCTCGAAGCAGCGCTACCTGCCGGTAGAGCAAATGATAGGCATGATTGAGGAGGTGTTTCGCGACGAGCCGCGGGTATCGGTGGAGGCCTACAAGGGCCTGACGGCGGACTTCGCCCGGGAACGGAACGCGCGCTTTCTGCTGCGCGGCCTGCGCAACACCACTGATTTCGAATACGAAAACACCATTGCCCAAGCCAACCGCCACGTCAACCCCGCGCTGGAAACGGTGTTCCTGATTACCTCCCCGCCCCTGGCGGCCATCAGCAGCACCATCATCCGCGAAATCCACCGCTTCGGCGGCAACGTGGACGACTTTGTGCCTTTTAAGCTGGCCGCCCCGCAGGGCTAGAGGCTGCCTAAACGCAAGTAACCGGGGCTCCTACCGGGTCGAATGACCTGTTGGAAGCCCCGGTTGCTTGCGTTGCTGGTTCACCGCGCTACTACTCGCACGCCCATGATTCGGGACGGCGCGGCGGGGTCGGTGACGGGCAGCACCAGGTAGTTGTCGGCGACGAAGTCCAGGTTGCCGCGGCGCAGCAGCTCGTCTTCGTTGCTGCCCACCAGCACCAGGTCCTGCACTTCGCGGGTGCGGGCGTTGAAGGTCACCACGATGGTGGTGCCGTCCTTCTCGAAGGTGTTGATCCAGCCTTCGCCCCTAGTGGCGCGCAGCTGCTCGGCCGTGGGCTCCAGGCCTACGGGCTGCTGCCGGGTTTCGCGCGGCGGCCCCAGGCGCTGCCGCACCTGATCGATGTTGCGGCCTACCAACGCGGCCACGTTCAGCGGACGGGAATTGCTGTGGCCGGGGCGACCCGGCGCGGGGCTTTCTACCACGGGGGCGCTGCGGGTACAGGCTGCCCCGCCGCACAGCAGCACCAACATCAGCAGCAAGCAGGCTCGACTCACGCGCATACGCAGAGGAACGGCGGCGCCCGAACGGCGCTCCGGCGGGCGAGGTTTAGGAACGGACGGACTCGGGGGCCGACTGCCCGGCCACTTCGCTCAGGTAGTGGCGCACCACCAGCGCGATGGAGGCGTAGGACTCGTCCAGGGCCTTGAGGGCCTCCTGGGGCTGCATCCAGCGCACTTCCTCGATGTACTCCTCGGCCTGGGGCTTCATCAGCGTGTCGTCGAGGCACTGCATGATGTACCAGTTGGTCTTCTTAAGGATTTTGTTGCCGTTGTAGGCGTAGGAGTGCCAGGTGCTGGGCAGCTTGTCGCCAAGGGCCAGCTTCACGTTGGTTTCCTCCTCCACTTCGCGCAGGGCACCCTCCATCGGGTCCTCGTCCTTTTTCAGCTTGCCCTTGGGCAGGTCCCATTTACCGAGGCGGTAAATCATCAGGATCATGCCGTCCTTCACCACCAGGCCGCCGGCGGCCTTGGCAATGCGGAACTGGTCCTTGAGGTGGAGGATGAGGGCCTTTTTCTTTTTGGCCATCAGGGTCAGCGAAGTCAGCTTTTTCAGCTTTTTCACTTCCATCAGGCGCAACATGCGGTCGATGAAGGCGGGCGTCACGTCGCGCACCAGCACGTCGCCGATCAGGTCCTTGGAGATGAATTCATCTTCCGGGCCCAGAATCAGGTCGTAGCGGTGCTTGTAGACCTTGTCAGAGGTCTTTTTGATGATAATCGGGATGTCGTTGATGAAAACGTTCATCGCGGCAAGTCAGATGGGGAGAGGATGCAGGAAATCGTCCGGCAAGCTGCAAAACACAGCATTAATTTCGGCATACGAAAGACATGGGCCCCAGTGGTACCGACCGGGTGGCCCGGGTGTGGTGGGCCATCTGAGCCGCATACGGCTGCGGGCAGGAAAGGTAACATGCCGCCGGAAATTAGCCCAACAATCGGCGCCACCCCACCCCGGCGCCGTACCTTGCGGCCCCACCAGCCCCGCTCACCCATGCGCATCGGCCTGCTTTCCGATACCCACAGCTACTACGATGACCGCATCGGCCACCACCTGCAGGACTGCGACGAAATCTGGCACGCCGGCGACGTGGGCGACGAAAAAGTGCTGGATGAGCTGCTGGCCCTGGCGCCGCTGCGGGCCGTATCGGGCAACATCGACGACCGCACCGTGCGCCTGCGCTGCCCCGAAACGCTGGTGTTTGAGGTCGAAGGGCTGAAAGTGCTCATTCACCACATCGGCGGCTACCCCGGGCGCTACGCCCCCGGCGCGCGGCTTCTGCTGCAGCGCGAGCGGCCAGGGCTCTTCATCTGCGGCCACTCCCACATTCTGCGCGTGATGCCCGACCGGCAGCTGGGCCTGCTGCACCTGAACCCCGGCGCCGCCGGCCGCCACGGCTTCCACAAAGTGCGCACCCTGCTCAAGTTTCGCATCGAAGCCGGCCGGGTGCAGGATTTGCAGGCCGTGGAGCTGGGGCCGCGGGTGTGAGGTGGATGAGCGGATGAGCGGATGAGCGGATGAGCGGATAAAAAAGAACGTCATGTCGAGCTTGTCGAGACATCTCGCGTGCTGACGTCCCCAGGTATTTTTTTCGCTAAACGATGATTTTACTATCGAACGTCAGCACGCGAGATGTCTCGACAAGCTCGACATGACGGGCTGATTCGCACTTGAAACACATAAAAAAAGCGTCTTGCGTGGCCACGCAAGACGCTTTTCGGTATCTACCAGCCGACCGGCCGGGAAGTCACGCGGGCTTCCGGCAGGAAGCCGCGGCGAAAAAACTAGGCAGCCGCCTCGTTCTTTTTGAAGCTGGCTTTCAGCTCTTCGATGTCCACGTTCTTCAGAACGGGGGTGCGGAGCAGGTCCTTAATTTCTTGCACCTTGTTGTTGGCGCGGGCAATGTTCTTGCGGTGCTTACGCTTGAGACGAGTAGCGGTCATGACGCGGTCGGTTTGAGTCTATTCTGCAGAATGAGGGGGCAAAGGTAAGTAAAATTCCGACAGATTGGATAATGCCGGGTGAATCCCTTGGTCAGTCCCGGCACGGCTCTGCTATTTTTGCCCACCACCGGTCTGCTGGCGCCGCTGCGGCTGACCAACCTGCTTACTTGATTTTGCCCTCCCGATGATTGATCTGCGCTCCGATACCGTAACCCGGCCCACCGCGGCCATGCTCGACGCCATGTTCCGCGCCCCCGTCGGCGACGACGTGTACGAGGAAGACCCGACCGTGCGGGGGCTGGAGCACGAGGCCGCCCGCCGCTTCGGGCTGGAAGCCGGCCTGTTCTGCCCCTCCGGCACCATGACCAACCAGATTGCCATCAAGGGCCACACCGAACCGCTGTCGGAGGTAGTGTGCGAGCAGACGTCGCACATCTACCTCTGGGAAGTCGGCGGCATTGCCTTTCACTCGGGCGCTTCGGTGGCCCTGCTGCCCGGCGAGCGGGGCCGGCTGACGGCCGCGCAGGTGGCCGGGGCCATCCGGGCCGAAAACGTGCACTACCCCACTACCAGCCTCATCAGCCTGGAGAATACCCACAACCGCGGCGGCGGCAGCTGCTACGAGTGGTCGGCGCTGACGGACATTGCCGAGCTGGCCAAGCGCCAGGGCATTCCGCTGCACCTTGACGGGGCCCGCATCTTCAACGCCTTGGTGGCCACCGGCCAGCAAAGCCAAGAGTACGGCCGCCTGTTCGACACGATTTCGGTGTGCCTGAGCAAGGGCCTGGGCACGCCGGTGGGCTCGGTGCTGCTGGGATCGGCCGCGTTTATCAGGAAGTGCAAGCGCATCCGCAAGGTGATGGGCGGGGGCTGGCGGCAGGCCGGCTACCTGGCCGCCGCCGGCCTCTACGCGCTGGAGCACCACGTGGAGCGCCTCGTCGACGACCACCGCCGCGCCCGGCAGCTGGCCGAAGCCCTGCAGGCCGCGCCCTACGTCGACTTCGTGCTGCCGGCCGAGACCAACCTGGTCATTTTCCGCCTGCGCGACGGGCTGACCGAGGACGCCTTCCTGGCCCACCTGGCCGCCAACGGTATCAAAGCCTCGGCTTTCGGCCCGCAGATGGTGCGCTTCGTGACCCACCTCGACGTAGACGACGCGGCCATCGGCCAAGTGCTGGCGGCGCTGCAGACGGTACTGCAGTAAGCACTCCGACCCCATGAATCCGACCGAGCTGCGCATCCGCCCGTACACCGCCGCCGACGAAAACGCGGTCATCGAGCTGTTTCGCGGCAACCTCGCGCCCTACTTCGTGGCTGCTGAGGAGACCGACCTGCGGGCTTTTCTGCACGGGGAAATCAGCACCGAGGGCCTCCCCTACTTCGTGGCCGAGCGGCCCGGCTGGCCGGGGCTGGTGGCGGCGGGCGGCTTCGCGCTGAATGATCCGCACGCGGTGCTGACCTGGGGCATGGTGGAGCGGCGGCTGCACGGCCAGGGCCTGGGACGGACGTTTACCGTGTTTCGCATTCGGGAATGCCAGCGGGCTTATCCCGGCCGCGGCATCGAAATCAAGACCTCGCAGCACACGGAAGGATTCTACGCCCGCCTGGGCTTCCGCACCCTGGCCACCGAACCGGATAAGTGGGCGCCCGGCCTGCACGAGGTGTACATGCTGCTGCCGGCCGCAGGCGCGCCGGAATCGGCGGCGGCCGGGTAAGTTTGCGCCATGACTGCTCCCGCCGACTACACCTACGACCACGACGAAGCCCGCCGCCACCTCAGCCAGGCCGACCCGGTGCTGGCCCGCATCATTGCCCAGGGCCGGCCGGTGCGCGCCTCCGCCCACGAGGACCTGTACCTGGCGCTGCTGAAGGCCGTAGTCAGTCAGCAGATTTCGACCAAGGCCGCCGCGGCCATCTGGCGCAAGCTGGAAAGCCTCTTCAAGCCCGACGGCTACCCCGAGCCCAACGTGCTGGTGCTCCTCCCCGACGACGAGCTGCGGGCCGTGGGCATCAGCAAGCAGAAAGCCGGCTACCTGCGCGCCATTGCCGAGTTCAACCTCGCCGGGCAGCTCGACCACGCCCACCTCTCCCAGCTCCACGAAGACGACTTCACCCAGCACCTGACCCAGATCAAGGGCGTGGGCCGCTGGACGGCCCAGATGCTGCAGATGTTTGCCCTCGACCAGCCCGACGTATTTGCCGAGGGCGACTTGGGCGTGCAGAACGCCATGCGCCGCCACTACGGCCTGGAAGAGAAAGGCCGCGCCCTGCTCCGGCGCATGACCGAGCTGGCCGAGCCCTGGCGCCCCTACCGCTCCCTGGCCTGCAAGTACCTCTGGCAGTCGTTGGATAACACGCCGGAGTAGCAACGGCAACACTAGCCGTCATTGCGAGCAACGCGCGGCAATCTTTCCTCCAGTAGCACCGCCGACACAATCCATACTACCCGAAAACAGCCCCGCCCGAAACTGGAATTACCGGTTTCGGGCGGGGCTGTTTGTACCGTTTGTGCCACGAGAGGAAAGATTGCTTCGTCGTGCCTCCTCGCAATGACTACGGGGTGAACCGCTTCAGTGCCTGGCCTGATCCTCTTCCTTCTTCGTGTCGCGGTACACCACCACCATGGCCACGAAAATCGACACGAAGGGCAGCACCATGCCGATGAGGAACCAACGCCAGAACGAGCGTTCCTGGGCAATGTAGGTGGTGAGCAGGGCGCTCAGAACCGTCAGCACGAGGCAGACGATGAGCAGAACGAGGTTTTCCATAAGCAGCGAAGCGGCAAAGGTAGCTTAGCGCACCTTGCCGCGCTTCACCAAGTACGCGTGCAGCACCTTGTCGAAGGGCTCCTGGATGTCGACGGGCACGAAGTCAATCTTGTACTGCCCGCAGCGCAGGGCTAGGTCCTGGGTGTACTGCTGCATGGCGGCGCGGTACTGCTCGCGCACCTGCGAAGGGTTCAGCTTGATGCGCTGCCCGGTTTCCACGTCCTCGAACACGTAGGGCCGCTCGGCGAAGTCGAAGTCCGTTTCGGTGGCGCGGTCCATCACGTGGAACAGCAGCACCTCGTGGTGCTGGTGTTTCAGGTGTTGTAGGGCGGCCAGGGTGTCGTTCTGGTCCTGCTGGCTGCGGCCGAGCATGTCGGAGAAGATGATGACCAGGCTGCGTTTGGGAATCTGCTGGGCAATCTGGTGAATGACGCCGGCCACGTCGGTGCCGCCGTGCTCGGTGGTGGGCGCGGTGCGCTCCATCAGCTGCTGCATCTGCAGGAGCAGGGTGTGGCGGTGGGTGCTGGTGGAGCGCACCGGCGTCTGCACCTCGATCTTATCCGAAAACGTGACCAGGCCCACGGCGTCGCGCTGCTTCTGCAGCAGGGTGGTAATGGCGGCGGCGCAGAGAATGGAAAAGTGCAGCTTGTCGTGGCTGGGGCGCGGGTAGTACATGCTCGGACTCACGTCGAGCAGCAGGTGGCAGCGCAGGTTGGTTTCCTCCTCGTAGCGCTTCACGAAGAGCTTGTCGGTGCGGGCCAGCACTTTCCAGTCGAGGTGGCGGGTGCTTTCGCCGGGGTTGTAGAGGCGGTGTTCCGAGAATTCCACGGAGAAGCCGTGGTAGGGCGACTGGTGCAGGCCGGTGATGAAGCCGTCGACCAGCTGCCGGGCCAGAAATTCCAGGTTTTCAAAGGAGCGGACGGCGGCCAGATCGAGCGGTTGGGGAGGCATAGGCGACGAAGAGAAGACCCGGACGGGCAAGGACTACGAAGGTAACGCGCGGGTTGCGCCGCTGGTGCCCGCGTTGCGGCCCATGGCGCGTCGATGGCCCGGGTAACCGGTTGCAGGCCGCGCCTCTAAGTTGAACAAAGCCAATTTATTGCCGCCAATATTTTTATATCCATCAGCAAAAGACTAGTTTTAGCCGGGGATTTTTCAATCATCCCGAAATCTTTCAACCCCCCTCCCTTTTCTTCATCTTTTAGCTGGACCCCGTGGAAGACCGCTACGAACAGGACGAGATTTATTCCCAGCGCATCAAAGCCGGCAAACGCACGTACTTCTTCGACGTGAAGGCCACGCGCGGGCAGGACTATTACCTGACCATCACCGAGAGCAAGCGCCGCCTGCGCGACGACGACACCTTCTCCTACGAGAAGCACAAGATTTTCCTCTACAAAGAGGACTTCCTGAAGTTCGCCGACGCCCTGCAGGACGCCATCGACTACGTGCGCCAGGAGCTGCTCTCGCCCGAGGAAGTGGCCGATCTGGACCGTCCCCGCCCCGAGTTCAACGAAGTCGACCGCGCCCCGCGCCCCGATTTCAACGACCCCAACCGCTACGAAGGCCCCGACTATACGCCCGAATCTTACTAAGCCCGTTTCGCTTACTGGTTTCGCTCGACGCGCTACCGCGGCGGCCTTTCGGCCGTGGCAGTAGCGCGTTGTTGCATACCTACTGTCGAGCTTTTCCATGAAGCTGCTGTTTCGCGTCGCGCTGGCGGCGCTGCTGGCCGGGGCCGCGTGGCACTGCGTCTGGACGGCGCGCCGCGGTCTGCACGACACCGCCCGGCCCGCCGACGCCCTGCTGATCCTGGGCAACACCGTCAACCCCGACGGGCAGCCCTCCGACCGCCTGCGCGCCCGCCTCGACAAGGGCTTGGCCCTGTACCGCGCCGGCCTTGCGCCCAAAATCGTGGTGAGCGGGGGCCTGGGCCGCGAAGGTCACTACGAGGGTCTGGCCATGGGCCGCTACCTCGTGGCACAGGGCGTGCCCCGGCCCGCCGTCATCATCGATGATTTGGGGAAGACCACGCGGGCCTCGGCGCAGAATTTTGCCGTCATTGCCCGGCAGCGGCATTTCCGGTCGGTCATTGCCGTGTCGCAATTCTACCACCTGCCGCGCACGGCTTACCTGCTGCACCGCGCCGGCAACTTTCGCGTGTACACCGCCCACGCCGACTATTTCGAGCTGCGCGACGCCTACAGCCTGCTGCGGGAGTTTCCGGCGTACTACTGGGCCCGGCTGAGCAATGAGCAATGAGGCCACGCCTGCCTACCGGCCCGGTTACGCCAATTGCTCATTCTTCATTGTTCATTGCTCATTGAACTCCACCAATTGCTCATTCTTCATTGATAATTGGTCATTGCTCATTGACCCGTCCGGGCTTCGTACCTTTGCGCCCGAATTGGCCCGTCCGGCCAGCTCACCATTTCACTATATCACCATTTCACTGCATGGGTCTTCGCTGCGGTATCGTCGGGCTGCCTAACGTGGGCAAGTCCACTCTGTTCAACGCGTTGTCGAACGCCAAGGCCGAATCGGCCAACTACCCCTTCTGCACCATCGAGCCGAACGTGGGCGTGGTCACCGTGCCCGACCCGCGCCTGAAGGTGCTGGAGGAAATCGTGAAGCCCCAGCGCGTGGTGCCCACCATCGTGGAGTTCGTGGATATTGCCGGCTTGGTGAAGGGTGCCTCGAAGGGGGAAGGCCTGGGCAACAAGTTCCTGGCCAACATACGCGAGGTGGACGCCATCATTCACGTGGTGCGCTGCTTCGACGACCCCAACATCGTGCACGTGGCCGGCGGCGTCGATCCGGCGTTCGACAAGGACGTGATTGACACCGAATTGCAGCTCAAGGACCTGGAAAGCATCGACAAGAAGCTGGCCAAGTCGGAGCGCTCGGCCAAGAGCGGCGACGCGGCGGCCAAGAAGGAAGTGACGGCCCTGACGCGCTTTAAGGCCCACCTGGAGGCCGGCAACAACGCCCGCTCGCTCGATGCCAACGAGGAAGAGCTGGCGGCCGTGGAAGACCTGCAGCTGCTCACCATCAAGCCCGTCATCTACGCGGCCAACGTGGACGAGGCCAGCATTCCGCAGGGCGGCAACGCCTTCGTGGAGGCCTTGCGCCAGCACGTAGCCAACGAAAACGCCCAGATTGTGGTGATTTCGGCCGCCATCGAGTCGCAGATTGCCGAGATGGACGACCCCGAGGAAAAGGAAATGTTCCTGGGCGAGTACGGCCTCACCGAGTCGGGCCTGGACAAGCTCATCCGCGCCAGCTACGACATCCTGAACCTGATTACCTACTTCACCGCCGGCGTGCAGGAAGTACGCGCCTGGACGGTGCACCGCGGCGACAAAGCCCCGGCGGCGGCCGGCGTCATTCACAGCGACTTCGAGAAGGGCTTTATCCGCGCCGAGGTAATTAAGCTGCCCGACTACGAGCAGTACCGCTCGGAAGCCAAGATCAAGGAAGCCGGCAAAATGGCCGTGGAAGGCAAGGAATACGTGGTGCAGGACGGCGACATCATGCACTTCCGCTTCAACGTCTAGACCACGGATTCCTGCGGATTTTTCGGATTTCACGGATTTTGCAGACGATTCAGCTCCGCACTTTTCGTGCTGATTTCTGACTGATATGGACGTAAAAGACAGCAACGGCACCCTGCTCGCCGAGGGCGACTCGGTCACGCTTATCAAGGACCTGAAGGTGAAGGGCTCCTCGCAGGTGCTCAAGCGCGGCACGCTGGTGAAGAACATTCGCCTGACCAATAGCGCCGGTGAAATCGAAGGCCGGGCCGGGGGCACCACGATGGTACTCAAGACGGAATTTTTGAAGAAGGCGTAAGCCGGTATTTATTGCCCCCAGACGCCAAGCGCCCCGGCCGGATTCGGTTGGGGCGCTTTCATTTGTGCCAAGGCCGTTGCATTAGGCAAGTCACGCCCCGTCGTTTTACTTGACGGAGCTATCCGGCTAACTACCAAACCCATACAATCGCAACTTAACCAACTCTGGTATCGGAAGGCTCCTATTGTCCTGCTTCTGATAGCAGCATGGCCTAAATCATAATAGTTCCCGCCCAACCCATCGACACAATCCATTATATATTATAATAATTACAACATTTATTTTTATTTTATTTATATAAAATATATAATAATGGCTAACTATGCCCTGTCAATATTTTTCACATAACCCCAACCAGTATTATGAAGATTGGATACATGTTGTGTTTTGCCGGGAGCGGGCTGCTTCTGGCCTCACACGTCTACGGGCAGCAGAACACCAGCCAGGTGCTGCAAACCGGCAATACCAACGAGGCCGCAGTGACGCAGACCGGTACCGGCAACGCCTCAGAGGCAGCACAGACCGGCAACCGCAATGGGCAGAATGTCACGCAAGTTGGCTATTACAACCAGCAAGAAGGTACGCAGACCGGCAACCGAAACCTGGTGAGCGTGTTGCAGGGCAGCGCCAGCGAGGCCAAGGCCTGGGCCACCCAGACCGGCAACGATAACCGCATCCGACAACAGCAGACAGAAGTGGTAGCCGGGACAGAAGCCCGGGCCACGCAGACCGGCAACCGCAACGCTATCAGCCAGGAGCAAACGTCCCGCCTGGGCAGCCACGCGCTGCTGGCTACGCAGACCGGCAATGACAACCGGGTGACGCAGGTGCAGCTGGGCTACGGGCAAGTGGGGACGGCGCTGCAAACGGGCAACGCCAACCGCTCGACGCAAAACCAGTACGGTGGGCGCAGCATGACTACCTACGTGGAGCAGCTTGGGGACTACAACGTGAGCCGGCAGGAGCAGTCGGGCCGCAACCTGGACGGACGCATCAGCACTACCGGCGACGGTAACCGGGCCGAGCAAAATCAGTTCGGCACGGAGCAAAACGCCCTGATTACGCAACTTGGCGACGACAACCGCGCCCGGCAAGAACAAAGCGGCACCCGGGTCAACGCCACCATTACCCAACTCGGCGACGCCAACCGCTCCGTGCAGACCCAGGCCAACGAGGACATGCGGGCCACGGCTACGCAAACCGGCAACCGTAACCGGGCCGAGCAAACCCAGGCCAATTCCACGGGCACCAACGTGGGCGTGTCCGAAGCCACCATCGAACAGGACGGCGACCAGAACCGGGCCCGGCAACAGCAAAACGGCAGCCGCAATACCGCCACCATCGAGCAGGACGGCAACCAGAACACGGCCCGGCAGCGGCAAGACGGCTTTTACGATTCGGCCACTACTTACCAGACCGGCACGGAGCATTTCAGCTCCATCGTGCAAACCGGCGGCGGGGCCAACAATGCCTCGGTGTACCAGGGCGGCGTGGGGCAGTCCAGCGTCATCGAGCAAACCGGCGCCGTCAACCGGGCCACTGTGCACCAGGACCATCCGTAACCAGCCGGGCAGTTGCAGTTAGCCCACGAAAAAGCCGCGCCTCGGGTCCGAAGCGCGGCTTTTTCGTGGGCCGGCCGTCGGGCTACTTGCCCACCACCTTGAACAGCTGCCCGGCCGTGAGCTTGTCGGTGGTTTTCATGCCGTTGAGGATGGCCATTTCCTCGTAGCGCTTGCTCGGCACGCCGTTGGCGGCCAGGGCCGTGGCCAGGGTCTGGCCGCCTTTGGCCGTCTTGATGCGCACGCGCTCGGGCTGGCGGTTGAGCTTGTCGGCAGCGGTGAGGCGCTGGAAGCCCTGGGCCGTGCGCTGAAACTGCGGGGCGTAGGTATTGAAGGCGGCGGGCGAGGTCAGGCCGACGAGGGCGTAGATGGTCTGCCCGTCCTGGATGAGGTAGCTCAGGGTGCGGGCCGTGATGCCCTGCTGGCCGGTTTGCTGGTCCTGGCCCACCTGGTCGCCCTGGATGGCCACGGCGGGGAAGCTGTTGATGGTGGTCTTGCTGGCCTGAGCGTTCTGCAGGTTCAGCTGCTGGGCCAGGGCCTGGGCGGTTTCGTCGAGGCTTTTGTTGCCGGCGGGCAGCAGCACGATGATGGCTTTGCCGTTGGGCTCGGCCATCTGAAACTGCGAGGGCGAGTTCTGGCTCTGCCAGCCCGAGGGAATCGGGAACTGAAACTTCAGGTCAGGATGGTAAAACACGCTGTTTTCCACGAACCCTTCGCGCGGGTTGTCGCCGTAGGCCAGGCCTTCGAGCAGGCGCAGGTACTGGTCGCGGTTGACGGCCAGCTGCTTGCCGGCCTGCTGCTCGGCCTGCACGGCCAGCTTTTTCACGTTCTGGTAGCGGTCGGCGGAGTTGGGGTGGGTGCTCAGGAACGAGGGCACGCCGGCGGCGCCGCTCTGCTGCTCGGTGCGCTGCAGGGTGAGGAAGAAGTCGGCCATCGAGGCCGGGTCGTAGCCGATTTTGCTGGAGTACTTCACCCCCAGCTGATCCGACTCGTTTTCGGCGTCGCGGCCGTACTTGAGCAGGCCCAGGCCGGCTACCTGCGAGAGCGGCTCGGCAATGGAGGCTACGCGCTTGGAGAGAATGGAGCCGAGCAGAATGGCGCCGGTGGTGACGGCGGAGCGCGTCTGCTGCTTCTGGCTGTGGCGGGCGGTGATGTGGCCGATTTCGTGGCCGAGCACCCCGCTGAACTGGGCTTCGTTGTTGAAGTAGGCCAGAATGCCGCGGGTAAAGTACACGTGGCCGTCGGGCGTGGCAAAGGCGTTGATGATGGGCGAATCGACCACGGTAAAGCCTTTCACGTCGGCGGGGCGGTCGGAAATGCGGCCCATCTGCATGCCTTTCTGGTCGATGTAGCTCTGCAGCTTGGCGTTGTTGAGCAGGCCGAACTGGGCAATGACCTGCGGATCGGGCTCGGCGCCCTGCACGGGCAGGGCGGCGGCAGTAGCGGCGGGCTTGACGACTTCAGCGGCCGGCAACAACGCCAGCAGGGCGGCGGAAAGGGCGGAAGCAAGGGTTGGGAGCATGGGCGTGGGGAGGGAAAGGAGGCTGGACAGCTAACGCGCTTGCAACGAACGTACCAAGCCAAGGTTACGGCTGCCGTCCTTGCTCAGCAGCGGCGGCCTGATCGGCGGCTTCCCCTTCCCGCATGTGCTCCTCTTCGCGCTCGGCGGCGGTGGGCCGGCCGGAGCGGCGGTCGAGCCAGTCCATGACCGGGGTGGCCAGGGCGCCGTGCAGGATAATGGAGGTGAGGACGGTGAAGCCGGTAATGGCCCATAGCTGGCGGGCATCGGGGAAGAAATGCTCGTTGAGGGCGTAGGCCAGGTAGAAAAACGAGCCGATGCCGCGGATGCCGAAAAAGGAAATGACCAGCCGCTCGGGCCAGCTGAGGTGGCTGCGCCCCAGCGTGAGGATGCCCCCGACGGGCCGCAGCACCAGCAGCAGAAACAGCCCCAGCGCCGCCCCGCCGAGGGTGAGCGGGGCCAGCAGCCCGCGCACCAGCGCCCCACCGAACAAAATCAGGATGACGACGATAAGCAGGCGCTCCAGCTGATCGGTAAACTCGTGCATCTCGGTGTGGTACTCGTGGCTGCGCTCGTGGGCGCGCAGCGTGACGGCGGCCACGAACACGGCCAGAAAGCCGTAGCCGTGCAGCAGCTCGGTAGCGCCGTAGGCCGTGAGCGTGACGGCCAGGGCCACGAAGCCGTAGGCCTCGGGGTTGATGCGGATGCGGTGCGGCAGATCGAAGATCAGGAAGGACAGTACTTTGCCCGCCAGCCAGCCGGCCAGCACGCCCATAGCGGTGCGGTAGAGCACGTCCTGCAGGGCCCACTGCGTGAGCCGGGCCGTGAGGGAAGCGGCTAGGGGCAGCAGGGCCACGGCCAGGTGCACGAAGGGAAACGCGAGGCCGTCGTTGAGGCCGGCCTCGCCGGTGAGGGCAAAGCGCACGTTGTCTTCGCCGCCTTCGCCGGGCTTGCCCACCTGCACGTCGCCGGCCAGCACGGGGTCGGTGGGGGCCAGGGTGCCGGCCAGCAGCACGGCCGAGGCCAGGGTGAGGCCCGCCAGGTAGTGCGCCGCAGCCACGAAGCCGGCAATGGTGACGACCATCAGGATGAGCACCAGCCGCAGCGGGGCGCGCCAGCGGTGCAGGGAAAACTTCCGATCGATTTTCAGGCCGGTGCCGGTGAGGGCCACCGTGACGCAGAGCTCGGTGAGGTGGGTGGCAAAGGCGGAGTGGCGAACCGGGTCGGGGTCGGGCAGACCGAGGGGCAGCGAAAACACGGCCGCGCCCAGCCCCACGAACAGGATGGGGTACGAGAGCGGGTATTTGCGCAGCAACGACGGCAGCCAGGCCACAGCCAGAATGGCCACGCCCAGCACCACCAGGAGCAGATTGTAGAACGGCATGCGGCAACGGGGGCGGTGTGGCTTGGGCTTACGCAGCGTCCGGATGGTGGGATATCACGCGGCATTGATTCAGCCCCAGGCCAGGCCGGCTGACCTTCTTGCTTTCGTGCAATAATCAGGTGGCAGCGGACCGTCCTGTAGCCGGTGGTTTGGATATAGGCACCATATAGGCACTCCGAACTCAGGGCTAAGGCAGCGCAGCGGGAAAGTGCTATTGGGCCGTATCATTCGGCCGCTGACTGCCGGCTGGTAAAAGAGTACCGGCCTTGGGATATACCCGGAGCAAGTACCGGGTACGGCCGCAGGCGGTGGGGCCCGGCCCCGCAAACGTTTCCGTAGATAAACCGGCTGGCAGGCTGGCATATGCCGGGCCGGGCGGGCCATATTTGACTACCCGCTCCCTGTGGTCGGGCGGGCGCTGCGGCGCCGCGCCGGGCCGCTGCGGCACCGGTCGGTTTCGGCCGGGGTGCCCCTCTCCTTTTCTGCTGCTTTCGTGTCGCCGGTGCGCCCTGTGCCCGGGCGCATGGCCGTGCCTTGCCCGGCCGCTTGCCGCAGCTGCCGGCGCCGGCCGGTTTTGCCTCCGCTCCTACTCAACCTAACCCCTTCCCACCCATGAAGAGACTCCTACTGCTCTTCGCTCTGGGCTGGCTGGCCACCGCGGCCGGCTACGCGCAGCGCATCTCCCCTTACATCGCCGGGCAGAACGCCTGGCTGCCCAAGGGCTACGGCGGTGCCGTCTACAACGGGCAGCTCGACCAGCTCTGGCCGGTGGTCCGCAAGTCCAAGGTGCAGATGGTGCGCATCGGCGGCAACGGCGTGGAGTTCAACATGCCCACGCCGGCCGAGTACCTGGCGCTGATCGACTCCATCCGGGGCATCGGGGCCGAGCCCATGGTGCAGGTGAGCCAGGGCCGCGGCAAGTACACCGCCCAGCAGGCAGCGGCCGTGGTCGACTACGTGAACCGGCAGATGGGGCGCGGCGTGAAGTACTGGATTATCGGCAACGAGCCCAACCTGGCCGGCTCGCACACCACCGTGAGCGTGGCGGGCGTGGAGGCCTACATCAAAAGCTGGGCCTCGGCCATGAAGCAGGTGGACCCGGGCATCCTCATCGTGGGGCCGGAAACCTCGTTTTACGACACCAGCTACCTGAACCCACTCATCGGCGGGGCCAACGACATTACCGGGCAGGACGCCAACGGCAACTACTACGTCGACATCGTCACCTTCCACTCCTACCCCTTCAGCGGCACCCAGACGCGCAGCCAGGTGCTGAACGCGGCGGGCACGATTTCGGGCAACGTGGACCGGCTGCTGACCCTGATGAGCGCGGCCAACGCCCTGCACAACCGCACCGGCGCGCACGCCCTGCAGTGGGCCGTGACGGAGTTTAACCTCGACTACAAAAACCCCACGGACAACGGCGTGGCCGGGCTGGGCGTGCACGGCTTCCTAAACGGGCAGTACTGGGCCGAAGTATTCGGCGTGGGCATGCAGAAGGGCGCCGTGACGATGATGCCCTGGTCGATTCACGAGGGCAACGGCGCCCGCGGCGAGGGTGATTTGGGCTACCTCGACGGCTCGGGCGCCGGCATCAAACCCCGCTCGGCCTACTACCACGAAATGCTGGTGGCCGAGAACCTGCGCGGCACCTTCCTGCCGGCCACCGACAACCAGGCCGAGGTATCGGTGCTGGGCAGCCGGCACGGCGACACCACGGCGGTGCTGGTGCTCAACAAAAGCAACACGACCGACTTCGACTTCACCGTGCAGCTGTCGGGGGCCGCGGTGCCGGGCGCGGCGCCGCTGAAAATCAACGTACCGGCCGGTATCGGGGCCAGCTACTCGGATAAGATCTACGGGCAGTCGACGCTGGTGCTGCTCTTCGACGGGCAGGGCCAGCTGACGCGCAAAATCGTGTATTCGCTGCAGCACGCGGCCAATACCCTGCCGCCGACCTACCTGCGGCCGGGCCAGCAGGTGACGCTGGCGGCCTTCGCGGCCGACAAAACCTTTACCTGCGTGGCGCCCGAGCAGGTGACGTACTCGGCCTCCGTATTGGGCACCTACAGCGCGCTGAGCTGGAACTTCGGTGCCGACGCGACGCCGGCCACGGCTACCGGTATCGGCCCCTTCGCGGTGAGCTACGCCACGGCGGGCCCGAAATCGGTGACCATGACCCTGCAGAACGCCGATACGACCATCGTGGTGAGCAAGCCCGACTACGTGCAGGCCAGCGCCTGCGTGCGCACGCCCTTCGCGGGCACGGCGCCGGTGGTGCCGGGCGTGATTAAGGCGGTGGAATTCGACAACGGCGGGCAGAACGTGGCTTACTACGACTCGGACGCGGCCAACCGCGGCGCGGCGCTGAACCCCAACGTGCCCCGGCCCACTGAGTCGGTGGACACGGAACTGGGCGACGGCGGCATCGGCAACATCGGCTACTCGGCCTCGGGCGAGTGGCTGAAGTACACGGTGAACGTGCAGCGCACCGGCCTCTACAAGCTCACGGTGCGGGTGGCGGCCTCGGCGGCCGGCGGCTCGCTGCGCCTCTGGGCCGACGGCGTCGACAAAACCGGCGTCATCACCGTGCCGGTGACGGGCGGCTTCGGGGTGTACCAGGACCTGGTCATCAGCAACGTGTACCTGGAGGCCAACCCGGCGGCCACGCTGAAGTTTGACCTGGTGACCAGCTCGTTTAACTTCTCCAAGCTCAGCTTCGAGGAGCAGGCCCCGGCCGGCATCGTGGTGAACCGGATCTACAACGCCAGCTCCACGCCCGACGGGATGTCGGACGCGGTGGAGCTGCTGGTGACCAAGGACCACCAGGATTTGCGCGGGCTCATTGTGAAGGACTTCGAAACCAACCTGACCTCGGATGCGGGCGGCAAGTACCAATTCAAGGATCAGGCCCTGTGGAAGGACGTGCGCATCGGCACGACCATCGTGCTGCGGCGGCTGGCTGCGGGCATTACGGGCTACGCCGAGGACCTGGATGCGGCCGACTACAAGCTGGATCTGCTGCTGGAAAACGGCACCTACCTCACGAACCTGGCGCCCGGCAACAGCTTCAACCTGACCAACACCGACATGGTGCTGCTCAAGACCGGCGCGGCGGCCGGCACGGCGGGGGCGGTGCACGCCTTTGCCACGGGCAGCTCGAACACGGCCTTGTTCAACGCCGTGACCTCGCCCAAGCTGGTGTCGGCCTCGATTACCAACACCGGCGCGTTTCAGTACCCGCTCAGCGCCACGCAGACCGGGGCCGACTACGACGGGGTGAAGGCCCAGCCCTCGACCGACGCCAACCGCAACTGGGGCAACGGCTACGGCGCCGCTAACATTGCCTACATCCAGAGTTTGCGCAACGCGGCCTTCACGCCCCCGGGCATCGTGGTGAACCGCGTCTACAACGGCTCGAACGACGGCGTGGGCACCTCCGACGCGGTGGAGCTGCTCGTAACCCAGGACCACTACGACGCCCGCAACCTGGTGGTGAAGGACTTCGAAACGAACAACACGGCCGACAACGGCGGCAAGTACCGTCTGAACAACGTGGCTTTCTGGCAGGACCTGCGCCAAGGCACCACCATCGTGCTGCGCCGCCTCAGCTCCGGCATTGCGGGCTACCAGCAGGACACGGACGCGTCGGATTTCACGCTGGATATGCTGCTGGAAAACACCGGCTACCTGACCAACCTGGCCACGGGCAACTCCTTCAACATCACGCAGTACGACATGGTGCTGCTCAAGACCGGCACGGCCGCCGGGGTGAGCGGGGCCATCCACGCCTTTGCCACCAAGGGCGGCGGCTCCAACGGGGTGCCCTCGGCCCTGTTCAATTCGGTGGTGGCGCCCAAGCTGACCTCGCCCGACGGCACCGACGCGGGCGGCGGCACTTTCCACTACCCGCTCAACCCCGAGCAGCAGCTCACCGATTACGCCGGGGCCAAGGGCGCGCTGTCGAAGAGCACCGCCCTCAACTGGGGCTACGGCTTCGGCGCGGCTAACGTGGCCTACATCCAGAGCCTGCGCAACGCCGCGCTGCCCGCCCCCACGGCCCTGACGGCCACGACCAGCGGCAACCGCGTGACGCTGAGCTGGACCGACAACGCCACTGACGAAACCGGCTACGAAGTGCAGCGCAGCCTCGACGGCGTGAGCTACGCCGCCCTGACCACCGTGGGCACCGACGCCAGCCGCTTCGTGGACAGCTGCCGCAGCTACGCCACCCGCTACTACTACCGCGTGCGCACCACCGGCCAGGACCTAGCCTCGGCCTTCGCGCCGGCCGCGAGCGTGCTGACCGACGCCCGCCCGGCCATCGTGCTGCCGGCCCTGCGCGGGGAGTGCAGCGTGACAGCCTCGGCTCCGACTACCGCCGACCTCTGCGGCGGCACCGTGGCGGCCACCACCGCCGACCCGACCAGCTACGCCGCCCAGGGCAGCTACGGCATCACGTGGAGCTTTGCCTTCGCCGATGGCAGCACGGCCACGGCCACCCAGCAGGTGCTGGTGCAGGACCAGACCGCGCCCACCGTGCGCACCCGCAACCTCACCGTACAGCTCGACGCCAACGGCCAGGCCAGCATCACGGCGGCTGATATCGACAACGGTTCTGCTGACGCCTGCGGCCTTCAGGCCCTGGCGCTAAGCCAGACGACCTTCGACTGCAGTCACGTGGGGCCGAACCCGGTGACGCTGACCGTGACGGACGTGAACGGCAACGTAGCCACGGCCGACGCGGTGGTGCTGGTGGAAGACCACGTTGCCCCGACCGTAGCCACCCGCAACATCTCGGTGACGCTGGCCGGCGGCGCGGCTAGCATCACCGCCGCCGACGTGGACAACGGCTCGGCCGACGCCTGCGGTATTCAGGCGCTAGCGCTGAACCGCAGCCGCTTCGACTGCTCGAACCTGGGTCCGAACGTGGTGACGCTGACGGTTACCGACCGCCACGGCAACGCGGCCTCTGCCCCGGCCACGGTGACGGTTATCGGCGCGGTGCCGGCCCCGGCCATTGCCCTGAGCCGCACCGACAACACCTTCACCGGCCTGCCCGCCAATACCCTGGCCCTGGGCTACGGCGCGCAGCGCCTGACGCTGGCTGCTACCAACGGCACCTCTGCCGCCGGGGCCACCAGCTACGCCTGGACACCGGCCGCCGGGCTGAGCAGCGTCACGGCCGCCAGCCCCATCTTCACCCCGACGACGGCCGGCAGCTACACTTTCACCGTCACGGCCACCAACGAGTTCGGCTGCGTGGGCACGGCCTCGGTCACCATCGACGTCATCGACGCGCGCTGCGGCAACAGGAACGATAAGGTATTGGTGTGCCACCACGGCAACCTGCTTTGCATTTCGGCCAATGCCGTGGCCACGCACCTCGCCCAGCACGGCGACCAGCTCGGCGGCTGCGCCACGGCCGCCCGCGGCACGACGGGCAGCCAGCCGGCAGTAGTGGCAGCAGTGGCAGCAGCTGTGGGCAGCGAATTTGAGGCCTTCCCGAACCCGTTTGCCGGCCTCACCACGCTGCGCTTCCGCCCCGTCGCCTCGGGTGCCGCGCAGCTGCACATCTACAACGCCCTGGGCCAGCTGGTGACCACGCTGTACGACGCCCCGGCCGAAGCCGGCCGCGCTTACGAGGTGACGCTGGACGGCGGCCCGCTGCGTGCCGGGGTGTATACCTGCCGCCTGCTGAGCGGCGGCCAAGTGGAAACCCGGCGCGTGGTGCTGGTGAAATAAGTACCTTGGGTTTATGGTCAGATACATAACCACCACGGCGGAGAAGTAGGTACCAACCTACACTCCGCATGAAGCGACCCAAAAAACGCTGGGCCTGGAAAGCCCGGCACAAATGCCCAAACTTCAAGAACTACTGGCAACGAGGGGACGATGTGGGCTGGGTGCACCGCGAGGAAGAAAACCGCCACCGCACTCTGACGCGCAAAGCCCTGTACCGCATTGGGCAGGGTGCAGACGAAAGCCACGTAGTTTTTCCTTACTATCACCACCATTGCATCATCTGGTGGTAACTGCGAAAAAGCCCCGGCCCGCGCCGGGGCTTTTTTTGTGCGGGGCGCCGGCTTTTGCTGACCTTTGCCGTTCGCATGGACATTCAGCCCCTACTTGACCACTTCAACCAGCTCAGCGCCGAGGAGCAAACCAAGGAAGTGTACGCCCATTTCGGCCTGGCCGTGTACTTCGGGCAAGCCCTGGAGCAGCAGCTGGCCAACATGCTCATCTTCGACCAGCTCTTCCAGGTGAAGCCCGCGACGCCGGCCGAATACACCGCCATTTTCGAGGAGCACGCCGCGGCCGGCAAGCCCGCCGACATCCTGGCCGTGGCCGCCCAGCTGGCCTACCAGCTCAGCGACGAGGACCGCGACGAGCTGCGGCGCCTGCTGGTGTCGCGCCGTTTCCTGGCCGATTCCTACTTTAAGGTGCACGCCCAACGGCTATTGCAGCCCGAGCTGAAAAGCCAGATTGTGGCCGATTTCGTGGGCTTCCAAAACCGCTGCCGCCAGCTGCACGGCCAGCTGCAGCAATACCAGCAGCAGTACGTGCAGCGCACCAGCGTGGACCCCGAGCTGCTGCAGCAAACCTGGGCCACCGTGGTGCGCGACGCCCAGCGCACCCTCAGCGCCATGGCCTAAGGCTTGGCCGCCAGGTCGGACCAGCGGCGGCGCTTCTTCATGCGAAGTCCACCCGCGCCGGCGTAAGCTGCTCCCGCGCTGCCTTGGCAGCAGATTTTCAACCTCGCTTTACCGTTTTCCTTCCACCACGCATGGTGTTTTCTTCGCGTACCGGCCTGGCTTTGGCCGTATTGGCGCTGACGGCCTGCCACCAGCAACCGGCGCTGCAAAGCCGCTTCGCCCCTACCGCCCCCGTCACCGACGGGCAGGCTACGGAGTGGGACAACAGCCAGCTGCAGACCGACGAGCACAACCACCTGCAGTACCAGGTGACCAACGACGCGCGCACGGTGTACCTGCGCCTGAAAACCGGCGACCAAGCCACCCAGCGCCGCCTGATTTTCCAGGGCCTCACGGTGTGGCTCGATACCACCGGCCGCCACCAGCAGCAGTTCGGGGTGCACTTCCCGCTGGGCGGCAGCATGGGCGCGGCCATACGCCAACACGTCGAAACCGCCAACGCCGGGCCGGCTTCCCCCGCCGACTACCAGGCCCGGCTGGCGCAGGCCCTGGCCAACATGCATGAAATGCAGCTGCTCAAGTTCAAGGGCAATGCCGAGCCCACTCTGGCCGAAAACCACACCCAGCTGGGCCTGCACGCGGCGGCGGCCTTCGACGCCAGCGGCAACCTAATCTACGAGCTGGCCGTGCCCCTGCGCCTGCTCTACAAGCGCGGCTCGTCCTTCGCCCCCGACAAGAAGCCCGTGGTGGGCCTGACGCTGGTGGGCGGACAGCGCCCGGTTGGCTCCAGCAGCGGCGGCCCCGGCGGCATGAGCGGCGGCCAGCGCGGCGGCGGGCGGCGGGGCGGACCGGGCGGCCCCGGTGGCAGCGGCAAAAACCGTGGCGGCAGCGGCTCCTCGGGCCAGACGCTCAGCCTCAAAATCAGCGCCCAGTTGGCCGCGCAGTAACCCCTTCGATAACGCCGCGGCCCCGGCTACCGCACTGGTAACCGGGGCCGTTGCGTTTGGGCTGGGCGCAGCGCCTAGCGGAACAGGCCCGATTGGTTGGTGGAGCGCACCTGCTGGCCGTTGACCACGAGCGGGCGGTAGCCGATGATGAGGTCGGTGCGGGTGCCGGGCGGGCGGTAGTAGACGAGGATGTCGTACTGGTTTTCGGTGAGCTGGTAGCTGCCCTCGAAGTAGCCCGCGTCGGGTGCGGCGCCGCGCTGGCCTACCACGTAGTAGTAGTTGTAGTAGCCCTGCTTGAGCAGCGCGCGGCCGGTGTAGAGCTGCTGCTCGGCGTTGTAGGTCAGCTTGTAGTCGTCCTTGAGTTGCCAGTCGGTGAGGGCGCCGAACACGTAGACCGGGCCGGGCGCGGGGCTTTCGGCCCGCAGCTGGAAGGTGGTCCACACGTAGTCGGCGTTGGTGGCGCCGTTGCCGTACTCGCGGTTTTCGAACACGCGCTGGCCATCGGCGTCCTCGTACTGGGTGTAGCTGCGCCCGCCGCGGGTGACTTCGGGCAGCAGGCGCACCTCGCGGGGCGAGGCCTGCATGTCGAGGCGCTCCACGCCCACGCCGTTGGTGCGCAGCGAGCGGATGTCGGCGAAGCGAAACTCGTTGAGCGCCGGGAAGGCGTTTTCGAAGTTGAAGTACTGGTAGTCGAGCCGCTGCTCGGCGTCGCGTACGAAGGTGGGGCGCAGGTTGTAGTGGGCGTTGTCCCAGCGGAAGTTCTGGCGCAGCACCACCCGCGTTTCCACCGCCGGGTTCACCAGCGGATAGGCCCCGTAGCGGATGCCGAAATCAATCTGTTGCATGGTGTAGCGGGCCGAGCCGCCGGGCGCCAGCCCCAGCTGGGCCTGCACCTCCACCAGGTTCTGGTACACCAGCAGCCGGCGCGAGATGAGCGGCTGGCGGGTGTTAGCGTCCTGCACCACCAGCAGGAAGTTGCCCGAAATTTTCGGACCCGGCACCGGCAGGCGGTAGTGGTAATAGGGCACCTGCGTGCCCACCGAGGTGCGGTAGTTGGTGAGGTTGAACTCGTTGATTTCGTTGAGAAACTGCAGATCCGTGAGCACCGAGGGCGACCAGTCGGCGTTGCAATGCACGAGGCGGGCGGTGAGGCGGCGGCTCTGGTCGCCCAGAAAGTCAAACTCCAGCACGATGCCGCCCGCCTGCTCCAGCGGCACCACCGGCGCCGTAAACACCTCCGTGGGCTGTCCCGTGCTCACGTAGCACTGCACGCTCTGGATGTCGGGGTCGTAGGTGGCGTCTTCGAAGCGCAGCTGCTGGTTGGCCCGCGGCGCCTGTACCGGGCTGGCCTGGCCCACGCGGCCGGCGTTGGGGTCGGTGATGGGCGTGCCCAGCGGCACGCAGCCGGCAATTAGCAGCAGCAAGGAGGTGGAAGAAAGCAAACGCATGAATCGAAAGATACGGGGGATAGGTTCAAGAGGAGTGAACAACAAAAAAATATTGGAATAATATCAACAAAGACTATATTAGTATTCTCACATATTATTGAATAGCGGTATTAGACTCTCATGCTCTTAGGCCCGGACAAACGCTCAGTTGGTTTTTTGCCCCAGGAGAAATCCTCGAACCCCAAATAAACAGGCTGTTTCACCTTAAAAAATTAATCCCATGGAAAATAAGGCAATGGTTCTTTTACTGCTCACACTAGCAGTTTCCAGTTGTGAAAAAGAGTCAAGCGACCCAACCAACGCGACCGAAACTAATGTCAGCGGAGATTTTGGAGACAGTATCAGTGAAGAAGATAACGCATTTATTGAAAGCTTAAGTACTCCCAATCCCACTCTGCGAGAAATGTTCGGGTATGATGGCACTCCTCTGGGCCGTCCAACCGGAACCACAGGCGCGTCGGGGGTTATCGGAGATTTAATTGATAAGATGCTAAAGGATGCCCAAGCTTTAAGTGGACAAAAAACCCACCTTTATCCACAAGTTGGTAACGATCCTACTAAACCTGCACATATGGGGTTGGTTTATAGTTATGGACAACGAGACATTACTCAACGTTTACCCCCTCCTTCCCAAGACGCGAATCCCTTACACAGAACTTATTCCGTATATGGAACGGATTGCTCTGGATTTATCATTAATTTACTCAATTACTCCAATGTAAATATAAATACAGGAACTACGGTTAAAACATTCGAACAAAATTTATTCAACGCAATAAAAAACAACAATCTATTTAGAAATGTCATTGTAGCCAATTTAGGAAACCTACCCATTAGCAGTATCAAAAGCGGCGACTTTATCTTATGGATCAGGACCAACAACAACAACCATATGGGTATAATGTGCAAGGTTGCTACCGGCAAGACAGTATTCCAGAGTAATGGCACGGGCACGCCCGAATCTGAAGCCGACCAAACAAAAAATTTAGGTTCGCGAAGAGGTGTGCATCCCATTGCACTTACAGCGGCCATTTCAACAAACCCAGATCCAAAGCGCAGGTACTGGGGGACAGGGTACCAAATACTGCGGCTGCGTGACACAATCGATTATAACCTCACAAACGACAGTGTAAAGTACTGGAAAGTAAATCCTCAAGGAACAACTACTTACTGCGGTCAAAGCGCAGTAAATCCCCTTGTTGCAATGGATGATATCTATATTTTCAATTCAAATGGCACTTTTTCACATAGAGGTGGCTCTATTACAATAGACCCAAACTTACCTAACTGCGGAGATGGTGGAAATTACAACAATACATGGGCATTTAACAACAATAAAACCTCAATAATATTAGGCGGCGGCATCGAGCTCAGAATTACAAGCATTAGAAAATCGAGAATAACAATCACCACCCCTGATTCAAGACTAGACTTAATCCCCTATTAGCAACCACTTACCCAACATTCGTTTTAGCTTTTATTTAGTATATATAATTAATTCAAAAACATACAAATTCCATATCTACCATCACGCCTACTACTCAGAATGTTTCCGTTCGCCTTTCAGAAAACACTAACAGCAGAGACGCTTCGCTAGGATTCATTCCTTACAAAGAGTCCCTGCTGTTGCTACATCGCCCTACAGCTTGCCTTCCAGCGTTTCCACCTTCTCGGCCAGCTCCGACCACTGGTCGTTCACCTTGGCCAGCTCCTTTTTCACCTGCTCAAACTTCACTGTCACGTCTTTCAGCTGGGCGGCGTTGTTGTAGATGTTCGCGTCGCCGAGCTGCTTTTCGTAGGCGGCCAGCTCCTGTTCCAGCTTGGCCACGCGGGCTTCCACTTCCTGCAGCTGCTTGCTGGCCTGCTTCAATTCGCGCTGGGTGGTTTCGCGCTCCTGCTGGCTCAGCTCCTTTTTCACCTCCACTTTGGGCGCGGGCTTGGCGGCCGGGGCGGTCAGGCCGAGCTTCTTGGCTTCCTTGGCGCGGTCTTCCTGCCACTGCTCGTACTCGTGGTAGGTGCCGGGGTACTCCTTGAGCTGGAAGTCCTCGATGTACCAGATTTTGGTGGCCACGTTCTCCACGAAGTACCGGTCGTGGCTGATGACCAGGAAGGTGCCCTCGAACTGCTCCAGTGCCTGAATCAGGATGTTGACCGACTGCATGTCCAGGTGGTTGGTCGGTTCGTCGAGCAGCAGGAAGTTGGCCTCCGAAATCAGGGTTTTGGCCAGGGCCACCCGGCTTTTCTCGCCCCCGCTGAGCACCTTGATTTTCTTGAACACCGAGTCGCCGGTGAAGAGGAACGAGCCCAGCACCGTGCGCAGCTCCATTTCCGTCCGCTTCGAGCCGGCCTGCACCATCTCCTGCAGCACCTCGTTGTCTACGTTCAGCGACTCCAGCTGGTGCTGGGCGTAGAAGGCCATAATCACGTTGTGGCCCAGCTGGTGGGTGCCCGAGGTGGGCGCCTCCGAGCCCGATACCATCCGCATCAGGGTGGATTTACCCTTGCCGTTGGCCCCGATCAGCGCGATTTTGTCGCCCCGCTCGATGTGCACGTTGGTGTCGCGGAAGATGATTTTGTCGCCGTACTTCTTGGTGACGTGCTCCATGCGCAGGATGTGGCGGCCGGGCTGCACCGAGAAGCGGAACGAGAAGTTCACCTTGGCCGCCTCGGGCGCTACCGAGTCGATGCGGTCCATCTTGTCGAGCATCTTCTGCCGGCTCTGGGCCTGCTTGGCCTTGGAGGCCTTGGCCTTGAACCGCTCGATAAACCGCTCGGCCTGCCGGATGGCGGCCTGCTGGTTCTCGAAGGCGCCCTGGTGAATCTCGTCGCGCAGCACTTTTTCCTCCATGTAGAAGGAGTAGTTGCCGGCGTAGGGCACCAGCTTGCCGCCCGTCACCTCCACCGTCATGTTGGTGGTCTGGTCGAGGAACTCCCGGTCGTGGCTCACGATAATCACCGCGCCTTCGTAGCTGGAGAGGTAGTTCTCAATCCACTTGATCGAGGGCAGGTCCAGGTGGTTGGTCGGTTCGTCGAGCAGCAGCAGGGAGGGTTCCTGCAAGAGGATCTTGGCCAGCATCACGCGCATGCGCCAGCCGCCCGAAAACAGCTTCAGCGGCCGCTGCAGCTCCTCGGTGGTGAAGCCCAGGCCTTCGAGGATTTCCTCGGTGCGGGCCTGCATGGTGTAGCCGCCCAGGGCCTCAAACCGCTCCTGCAGGGTGGCCAGCTTGTCGACCAGGTCGTCGGTGTAGTTGTTTTCGAACTCCAGCAGCACCTCGTCGATTTTCTTCTGCAGGTCCAGCGCCTCGGCGAAGGCCTGCATGGCCACGATGAGGATGGGCTCGTGCGAGTCGTAGCTGAGCAAATCCTGGTTGAGGAAGCCCAGCGTGACGTCCTTGCTCATGGAGATGGAGCCGCCGTCGGGCTTGTATTCGCCCACCAGCAGGCGCAGCAGGGTGGATTTGCCCTGGCCGTTCAGCCCGATGAGGCCAATCTTATCCTTGGGCTTGATGTGCAGCGAGGCGCCGTCGTAAAGCGTACGGGCACCGAAGTGAAAGTCGAGGTCGGAGATGGAAATCATGCAGTATACCTTGCAGCGCAGGAAGGGCAAAGGTACGGCGTTTGGGCGGAGGGTCCTTGCGCCACGATGTAACGCTTTAACTGACCTCTAAAAAGCGGTTTCCCGAAGCATGATTGAAACCATCACCAAGCTCATCCACCAGGAGCTGCTGCAGCCTGAATGGGAGTCAACAAGGCAGCTATTAGCCATTATGGACGTGGCGCTCGATAACGGCCTGCCCAGAGTAGAAGCCATTGTTATCAACGAGGAAGCAGGTAGGGCCACCGGTTACGTGGCAGTCAAGGATGAAGCCTTTTATATCGGCGTCCACTTTGTCATTGCGCAGGACAAAGCAGAACTAACTGGTGTCGACACCGAACCGGCTGTTTATTTAAGCTTTTCTCCCTGGTCGGCCGACTTATCGTGCGAGGAACTGTTGCGTCTGACCACGCTCACGCCGCAGAAAGTCGAAAGAGTAGAGCAAGGAGGAGAAGACGCCGGCAGCTTCATTAGTCTTTTGGAATTCGAATCCTCTAAAAGCCCGGGCCGCATCGAGGAAAAGCTGGACGAGTTTCTTTCCTTTCTCGAACAGGATGCTGCCGGAATACGCCAACTCATCGCGCATACCGATACCGGCTCGAATACTCTACTGGTCGGCATCTGCTTTCACCTTTCCAACCGCAACTTCACCCGCCTGTTTTTACCCCAGGACCTGATAGCCCGGCTGCACCGTTTAGGGCTAGAGCTTACGTTCGACCTGTGGATTCAAGGCCGGGAGTTACCCAGCAATTACTGATTAGCTGCATGCACGCGCCCCACCGCGCGGCCTTACGGTGCTATACTTAAAATAGCTATGATTAATGACCATGTCCTCTGATTCACCCAACCAAATCCTCCTCATCCTCGACCTGGACGAAACCCTCGTTCACGCCCGCTCCACGCCCCTACCCGACCGCCCCGCCGACTTCGAGCTATTTGATTACCACATCTACCTGCGCCCGCACTTGGCGGCCTTTCTGCGCGAGGTCAACCGGCATTTTAAGTTGGCCGTCTGGTCGTCGGCCTCCGATGACTACGTGACCGAAATAACACGGCGCATCTTCCCGCCCGATGCCTCGCTGGAATTTGTGTGGGGCCGCAGCCGCTGCACGTATTGCTTCAATCACGCGGCCTTTGAGGAAACGGGCTACACCGATTACCACAGTCACTATGACTACGTGAAGGTGCTCAAGAAGCTAAAGCGGCACGGTTACCGGCTCGAACGAGTGCTGATTGTGGATGATACTCCGCATAAGGCCAAACGCAACTTCGGCAACGCCATTTACCCCACCGAATACACCGGTCAACTTCACGACAACGAGCTGCCGCAGCTGCTGGCGTATTTGCTCACCCTCAAAGACGCGGCGAACGTGCGGCAGCTGGAGAAACGTGGCTGGCGCGACCATTCATAGGCCGTACTCCACTCGTAAACTCCCCTCCATGCCTGGCTCACCCTGCGCTACAGCGACTATGATTCCGAATACGCGCCGCCCCCTCGCCCTACTCCTCACCGCCAGCCTCTGCCTGGCCGCCCGCCCCGCGCCGCGGCAAAGCCCCGACAGTTTGCCCCAATCCGAGCGGCAACAGGTGCTGCAACTTCTGCTGGACCTGCCCGACTTGCAACACTTCTACCACGCCGACTTGCCCGGACGGCTCCCGGTGAAGTTCCAAACGGATGCCTTCGTCACCCCCGGCCTGCCGCTGCGGAAATTCAATCAACCCGTCCTGCTGCTGTCGGCCCGGCAGCTCCGGCAGCGCGGCAGCCGCGACTACCTGCACCTCGGGCCGCTGCGGCGGCGGCACGACACCCTGGATTTCCGGTTGGGCTATGCCATCGAGGGGGTGCTGGCTGAGGGCACGCTCATCCGGCACACGAACGACTGGCGGGTCGGCAGGTATTCCGTGGTTGAACAATAAGACCCGACCCGCCCACATCCTGCCTGATGCACCCCTCCCTCACCTGCGCCTTCTACGAGCACCTCGAATGGCAGCTTTCCGCCGTCCTCAGCCGCTCCCCCAACCGCAGCCGGCGCCGCTACTGGTGCGACGGAATCCTGGACCCGGAATGGGCCGAGGACTACCAGCCGGAGTACGTGCGCCGGACGCGGCAAATCCGGCTGCGGGCGTGAATAGACCCGGGGCCGAATAAGGGCGGTGGTTCCAGCGTGCAGGAGCTTTGGCCGCTCACGGTGAAGCTGGATCCGCAATCCTATGAAGCGTATACGCAGGGGCAGGAAATGACACCCTTCGTACCCAGTTCCGGGCACGACGATTGGCTGCTGCTGGCGCTGGAGAATCAGGCGTTGGAAGTGCAGCTACGCTAACCCTGCTTTAAACAAATGCAGACGGCAGTCCAGCCGACCTGAACGGTCCTACTTCTCTTTATTTTATCCAACAAAAAAACTTCGGGTGGCCTCCGCAAGCTTTCGGAGGCCACCCGAAGTTTCTCGGTCGACCATTGCAAGCTTTCGGAGGTCGACCTAACTTTCTCGGATGCCCGTCGAAAGCTTTCGGAGGTCGACCTAACTTTCTCGGATGCCCGTCGAAAGCTTTCGGAGGTCGACCCAACTTTCTCGGTCGACCTTCGAAAGCTTTCGGAGGCAACCCGAAGTTTCTCGGATGGCCTCCGCAAGCTTTCGGGGCTAACCGCTTTTACATCCCCGCGTGCCCCAGCATCGGGAAGCGCTGCTGGTGCCAGTAGGGGTAAATCGGCGTGGTGGCGCTGACGGCATCCAGCCGGGCTACCTGCTCGGCCGAGAGGTTCCAGCCGGCGGCCCCGAGGTTCTGGCGCAGCTGCTCCTCGTTGCGCGCCCCGATGACCAGGTTGACCACCGTGGGGCGCTGCAACAGCCAGTTCAGGGCCACCTGGGGCACGGTTTTCTCCGTTTCCCGGGCTATTTCATCCAGCACGTCCACGATGGCGAACAGCCGCTCGTCGGGTACCTGCGGGCCCTGGCCGCCGCCCTGGGCCAGGCGGCTGCTTTCCGGAATGGGCTGGCCCCGGCGTATCTTGCCGCTCAGCAGCCCCGCCGACAACGGGCTCCACACGATGGTGCCCACGCCTTCTTCCAGACCCAGCGGCAGCAACTCCCACTCGAATTCGCGGTGGGCCAGCGAATAGTAGGCCTGGTGCCCCACGTAGCGGGCCCACCCGCGCCGCTCCGAGATGGAGAGGCTTTTCATCAGGTGCCAGCCCGAGAAGTTGGAGCAGGCGATGTAGCGCACCTTGCCGCTCTGCACCAGCGTGTCGAGGGTGCGCAGCGTTTCGTCGATGGGCGTGTGCGCGTCGAAGCCGTGCATGTGGTAGATGTCGATGTAGTCAGTGCCGAGGCGGCGCAGCGAATCCTCGCAGGCCCGCAGCAGGTGCTGGCGCGAGGAGCCGTAGTCGTTCGGGCCCGTGCCGGTGGGGAAGGTGGCCTTGGTCGAAATCAGCACCTCCGGGCGCCGGCCTTCCAGAGCCTTGCCCAGGATGGTTTCGGCCTGGCCGTCGGAGTAGCCGTTGGCGGTGTCGAACAGGTTCACGCCCGCTTCCAGGCAGATGTCGATGAGGTGGCGCGCTTCGTCGACCTGGGTGTCGCCCCAGGCCTTGAAAAACTCGTTGCTGCCCCCGAAGGTGGCGGTGCCGAAGCTCAAAACCGGAATGCGCAGGCCCGAAGCGCCTAGTTGGCGGTATTCCATGGCAGATGTCGAAAAAGTAGCGCGGAGCCCGGCTCCGCGGTGAACGTGGTGGTGCCCGCCCGGGCACCCCGGCTGCTACAACCGGGCACCGCCCCGGAAGTTCGGCCCGCACACGCCGCAGGCTACTCCCCTGCCCGGTGCCGGCTCATTACACCGAGCGTTATGCTTATGGGCGTGAACCGCCGACCTACTGTAGAGACGCAACCTTGTGTCTCGGCATCGAATGACCAGAACCAACCTGACATCAGCACCGATTGAGACGCAAGGTTGCGTCTCTACACCGTTCCGCCGCTTTCCTGCCAACGCGACCAGAACATCTAGCAGGCCACCGATTCATCACCTCGCAGCCCCGCGTCTTGCCAAAAAACTTAGCCAGCCGTACTTTAGCTAAAAATTTAGCTAAAGCTGTCATGGCAACACCCCGCAAGGCCCCGCGCTACACCGCCGCTGAGCAGCAAGTCGAAGCGCTGGCGGCCGTCCTTCCCGATGCTCCCGCCGAGGCCCCCGACGCCGCCGCCGAGGCCGCGCTCTGCCCCTGCTGCGGCGAGCTGCTGGCCTGGCACGAGCAGCCCTGCCCCCTGCCCGGCGCCCCCGCCGAGGCGGCGCCCGCGGCCGGCCGCGTGATTATGCGCGCCTCGGCCGCCACCTACGCCTACGACCTGGGCCAGCCGGTGCAGCCCGAAACCCAGAACCGGGCCTACGCCGTCATCTGGCGCGGGCAGCTCAAGGAGCGCCACCCCGATACCGGCTGGATTCACCGCGTGAACGTGTACCGCCTCAACGACGGCTACTGGGACTGCTACCGCGAGGAGGAATTGCAGGTGGCGTAACGGCGGGTTGTGGATTACTTGCGCCGCGGCTTGGTTTCTTTCGGCGCGGCCGAAACCTCCAGCCGCTGCGAGGAGGCGCGCACCAGCAATTCCGGGTGCAGCACCAGCTGCCGGGGCCCGAGCACCGAGCCGTCGGCCTCAATCAGCTCCAGCAGCAGGCGCACGGCGGCCTGGCCCATTTCCTCGCAGCGCTGCTCCACCGAGCTGATGGCGGGCTTGGAAATGACGGTGAAGGTTTCGTTGCTGAAGCCCACCACGGCCAGCTCGCCCGGCACGGCCAGGCCGCTGCTCAGGGCCGCTTCCATCACGCCCAGCGCCGCGTAGTCGCCGGCGGCAAAGACGGCGTCGGGCGGGGCGGGCAGCTTTAGCCACTGCCGCAGGGCGGCAGCGCCGGCTTCCTGGCTCATGTCGCCGTAGCTGATCAGCGCCTCGTCGGGCGGAATGCCGGCCTCCTGCAGGGCCTGCAGGTAGCCCAGGCGGCGGTTGCGGTAGATGTTCAGGTACTGGGGGCCGGCCACGTGGGCCACCCGGCGGCAGCCCTGCTGCAGCAGGTGGCGGGTGGCCAGGTAGCCGCCCTCCTGGTCGTCGAGCACCACGGCGTGCACCGGCCGCTCGTCGGGGCGGCGGTCGAAAAACACCAGCGGCACACCGCGCTCCGTCACCTGGTCGAAGTGCTGGTAGTCACGGGTGGTGCGGGCCACCGAGGTCAGGATGCCGGCCACCTGCAGGTTCAGCAGCGCCTCGATGTTGCGCCGCTCCTGCGCCTCTTCCTCGTTCGACTGGCAGATGATGACGTGGTAGCCGGCCTGCCGGGCGGCCGTTTCCATGCCGTGCACCACCCGGGCAAAAAACCGTCCCTCGATGTAGGGCACGATGATGCCCAGCAGCTTGCTGCGCCCCTTGCGCAGGGCCGAGGCCAGGCGGTTGGGCTGGTAGTTGTACTTCTTGGCCAGCTTCAGCACTTTCCGCTTCATCTCCGGCCCGATGCTGTGATGGTCGCTCAGCGCCCGCGAAATCGTGGTCATCGACACGCCCAGCTCCCGGGCCAGATCGGCCATGGATACGGGCGCGCCGGTGGCAGGCGCAGCAGACTTCTTACGCGGAGGCATGGGTAAAAAAGCGGTTCAGAGCAACGACAAAGGTAACGGCGGACGGCTCGAAGGCCGCTGGAAAGCTGAAGTGGCTGGGGAAAACCGAAAAAATCAGAACGTCATGCTGAGCCTGTCGAACCGAAGGTCGGCGTAGCCAAGCATGACGTTTTAACTGAGTAGTTCAACGAAGCATGCGAGATGTCTCGACTTCGCTCGACATGACGTTCTGATTTTTCAGTCCTTAGCTGGCCTTACCGCCCGCTGAAGGCCACCTCGTTGTAGCGCAGCTCGTTTTTGAAGCGGCGCAGCTTGGTGTCCTCGTCGATGACCACGCACTCGATACCGGCCATGTCGGCGAAGTCTTCGAGGTACTCGGTGGTGAGGTTCTGGCTGTAGCCGGTGTGGTGGGCGCCGCCGGCGTAAATCCAGGCGGCCGCGCCGGTAGCCAGGTCGGGCTGCACTTTCCAGAGCACCCGGGCCACGGGCAGCTTGGGCAGGTCGTGCTCGGGCGCCACGGCCTCCACTTCGTTGACCACCAGGCGGAAGCGGTGGCCCAGGTCGACGATGGTAGCGTTCAGGGCCGGGCCGGCGGGGCAGTTGAACACCAGGCGGGCCGGGTCGGCCTTGCCGCCGATGCCCAGCGGGTGCACTTCCACCTTGGCCTTGCCCTCGGCAATGGAGGGGCAGATTTCCAGCATGTGCGAGCCGAGCACCTGCTCGTTGCCGGGCTGGAAGTGGTAGGTGTAGTCCTCCATAAAGGAGTTGCCGCCGGGCAGGCCGCTGCCCATCACCTTCATGGCGCGCACCAGGGCCGAGGTTTTCCAGTCGCCCTCGCCGCCGAAGCCGTAGCCTTCGGCCATCAAACGTTGCGTGGCAATGCCGGGCAGCTGGGCCATGCCGTGCAGATCCTCGAAAGTATCGGTGAAGCCGATGGCCTTGGTCTGCTGCAGAAACTTGCGCATTCCCACTTCAATGCGGGCAGCCTCGCGCAGCGAGTCGCGCTGGCTGCCGCCGGCCAGCAGCGTGTCGGCCAGCTGGTATTCCTGCTCGTAGGTGCTCAGCAGCGCGTCGATTTCCGCGTCGCTGCCCTCGTTGATAACGGCCACCAAATCACCGATGCCGTAGGTGTTGACGGAGTAGCCGAACTGGATTTCGGCCTCCACTTTGTCGCCCTCGGTCACGGCCACGTAGCGCATGTTGTCGCCGAAGCGGACGATACGGGCACCCTGCCAGTCGGCCCAGGCCGAAGCGGCGCGGGCCCAGATGCTCAGGCGCTCATGCACGTCGGCGCTCTGCCAGTGGCCCACCACCACCTTGCGCTTCACCCGCATGCGCGTGCCGATAAAACCGAACTCCCGGTCGCCGTGCGCCGACTGGTTCATGTTCATGAAGTCCATGTCGATGTCGCCCCAGGGAATGTCGCGGTTGAATTGGGTGTGCAGGTGGGCCAGCGGCTTCTGCAGAATCTTCAGGCCGTTGATCCACATTTTGGCCGGCGAGAAGGTGTGCATCCAGGTAATCAGGCCCACGCAGTTCGGCGTGACGTTGGCTTCCTGAATCAGCTTGTAGATTTCATCGGGGCCGGTCAGCACCGGCTTGTACACCACTTTGATGGGCAGGGCCGCGCCCAGGGCCTCGGCCACCTGCTGGGAGTGTTTGGCCACCTGCGCCAGGGTTTCGGGGCCGTAGAGGTGCTGGCTGCCGGTGATAAACCAGGCTTCGTACTGCGAAATGTCAATCATGGGAGGAAAGTTGAGCGCGCGGCTGGGTGAGGGCCGCACGGTATGCTGGGTGGTTTTGGATTATCGATTGTGTAGAACGACTATATCAGAACGTCATTCCGAGCGAAGTCGAGGAATCTCGCTCGATAGTAATCTGCTCGTTGAACGTGATTTTACTATCCGGATTCAGCATGCGAGATGTCTCGACAAGCTCGACATGACGTTCTTTTTCGTGCGGTTACCGTGCTGACGGCGACGTTCTGCTACTGCCCATAGTAAGAATTGGCGCCGTGCTTCCGCTCGTAGTGTTTGCGAATGAGGGCATCCTTGAGCCGGGGCACGCCGGGGCGCAGGGTGCAGCTGAGGTAGGCCATGCGGGCAATTTCCTCGAGCACGGCGCTGTTGTACACGGCTTTGTCCACCGTCTTGCCCCAGGTGAAGGGCGCGTGGTTGCCCACCAGCACCATTTCCACCTCCGCCGGCGAAAGGGCGCGCTGCTGAAACTCGTTGATGATCTGCCAGCCGGTCTGGTGCTCGTAGTCGCCCTGAATGAGCTGGTCCGACATGGGCGGGACGCAGGGCACGTCCACGGTGAGGTGGTCGGCGTGGGTGGTACCCAGGATGGGAATATCGAGCTGCGTCTGGGCCCAGGCGGTGGCGTAGGTGCTGTGCGTATGCACGATGCCGCCGATTTCCTCCCAGTGCGAGTAGAGCACCGCGTGGGTCTTCGTATCCGACGAGGGCCGCTTCGTGCCCTCCACGATGTGGTTGGCGAAGTCTACGATGACAATGTCCTCGGGCCGCAGCGTTTCGTAGGGCACGCCGCTGGGCTTGATGGCGAAGACGCGGTTCTGGCGGTCCACCACCGAGGCATTGCCGAAGGTGAAGAGCACCAGCCCGAGCTTGGGCAGCTGCATGTTGGCCTCGTAGCAGGCCTGTTTCAGGTCTTGGTACATGTTGGGAGTTGTCAGTTGCGAGTTGGTGGTTGCCAGGCGCTGGTTGCTTTGAGCAGCTAACGACCGGCAACCAACTCCGGCTAAGCCATGCTTGGCGTCTGCGCTTCCACGAACTCGCCGAAGGCCAGGTACTGCTGGTAGCGCGGCTCGTAGTCGGCCACGCGGGCGGGGTTGGGCTCGTAGGTGTCGGCGAAACCGTTGCCCATGGCCTTTTGCGCGGCGGGCACGTCGGGGTGGATGCCGGCAGCCACGGCCGCGTACATGGCCGCGCCCAACGCCGGAGCCTGATCTGACTCAGCCACGCGGATGGGGCGGTTGAGCACGTCGGCCAGGGTCTGCATCATAAAGGCCGATTTTTTGGCCACCCCGCCCAGGCCGATAACCTGCTTGATGGGCACACCCTGCTCCTCGAAGCGCTCCACGATGCGGCGCGAGCCGTAGCAAATCGACTCCACCAGCGCCCGGAAAATGTGCGGGGCGTCGGTGCCCATCGACAGGTTCATCAGCGCGCCTTTCAGGGCCTGGTTGGCGTCGGGCGTGCGGCGGCCGTTCACCCAGTCCAGGGCCAGCACCTGCGACTCGGCGGGGTCAACGGCGGCGGCGGCTTTGTTGAGCGCCACCATCATCTTACCGGCCAGCTCCTCGCGCAGCTGTTCCTGCTGCTCGGCTGTCAGCACGCCGCTTGCGGGCAGCAGGGCGCGCAGGGGCCACTCGATGAGCTGCCGGAACCAGGCCAGCAGGTCGCCCACGGCCGACTGGCCGGCTTCCAGGCCCAGCATACCGGGCAACACCGAGCCGTCGACCTGCCCGCAGATGCCGGGCACGAGCTTCGCCCCCACTTCCTGCATGGGCGCCACCACGATGTCGCAGGTGCTGGTGCCCATTACTTTCACCATCGAATAAGCCTCGATTTCGCCCGCCACGGCGCCGGCGTGGGCGTCGAAGGAGCCGACGGCTACCACCGTGTCGGTCGTCAGGCCTAGGCGCTCAGCCCATTCGGCGGAGAGCGTGCCGGCCACTTCGTCGGCGGTGTAGGTGTCAGTGTAGAGTCTGTCGCGCAGGCCGGCCAGCTTGGGTTCCAGGTGCGTCAGGAACTCCTCCGAGGGCAGGCCGCCCCAGCTCTCGTGCCACATGGCCTTGTGGCCGGCGGCGCAGCGGCTGCGCTTGAATGTGGCCAGCTCGCCGCCGGTGAGCTGCAGCGTGAGCCAGTCGCAGTGCTCCATCCAGCTGTGCGCGGCCTGGGCCACGGCCGCGTCTTCGCGCACCACGTGGGCAATCTTTGCCCAGAACCACTCCGAGGAGTAGATGCCGCCCTCGAAGCGGGTGAAGTCCTCACCACCCCAGGCTTTGGCTTTCTGGTTGATTTCGGCGGCTTCCGGCAGGGCGGTGTGGTCTTTCCAGAGCACGAACATGGCGTTCGGATTCTCCTCGAAGCCGGGCGTCAGGGCCAGGCTCTGCCCCTGCTCGTTCACCGCGCCGGGCGTCGAGCCGGTGGTGTCCACGGCCAGGCCCACGATCTGCGCGGCGGGCACCTTGGCGGCCACGGCGCGCACGGTGGCTTCGAGGCCTTCGAGGTGGTCGAGCGGGTGCTGGCGAAACTGGTTCTGGGCCGCGTTGCAGTAGCGCTGGTCTTTCCAGCGGGCGTAGGGGTGCACGGCCTGCGCCACTTCGGCGCCGCTGCGGGCATCCACGAGCACGGCCCGCACCGAGTCGGTGCCGTAGTCGATGCCGATGACGTATGTCTTTGACATGTTGGTGAACTGGTGAGGTGGTGAACTGGTGAGTTGATGTTGTCGTGGCGCGTATTGCGCAGGTGGCGCCGCCTGAACGGCACTCCCCAATTCACCACCTCACCATTTCACCTATTTGCGCACGCCGAAGCGGTACACGGTGGTGGATTGCAGAGTCTGACCGGGCTTCAGGATGGTGCTCGGGAATTTGGGCTGGTTGGGCGAGTCGGGGAAGTGCTGGGTTTCCAGGCAAAAGCCCGCGTGCTTGCCGTACACCACGTTGCCCTTGCCCGTGAGCGAGCCGTCGAGGAAGTTGCCGGTGTAGAACTGGATGCCGGGTTCGGTGGTCGTCACTTCCAGGGTGCGGCCGGTGTTCGGCTCGTACACCGTGGCGGCCGGGTGCATCCCCTCGGTCTGGTTCAGCACCCAGTTGTGGTCGTAGCCGCCGGGCACCTGCTGTATCCGCTCCCCGATGCCATGGGGCGTGGTGAAGTCGAAGGGCGTACCCTTCACCGGGCGCAGCTCGCCGGTCGGGATCAGCCCCGCGTCGACCACCGTGTAGCGGTCGGCGGGCAGGGTCACCTGGTGGCTGAGCACGTCCTGCGACTGGCCCAGGGCCAGGTTGAAGTAGGCGTGGTTGGTCAGGTTGACGGGCGTGGCCTTGTCGGTGGTGGCCGAATACTCGATTTTCAGCGCGTCGTCATTGGTCAGCGTGTACACCACCGTTACCTGCAGGTTGCCGGGGTAGCCCTCCTCGCCGTCTTTGCTCAGGTAGCGCAGCTTGAGCGTCTGGCCCTCGGCCGAGGTGCCGGGCTCGGCCTGCCAGAGCACCTTGTCGAAGCCCTTCAGGCCGCCGTGCAGGTGGTTGGCGCCGTTGTTTTTGGCCAGGGTGTAGGCTTTGCCGTCGAGCGTGAACCGGCCGCCGCGGATGCGGTTGCCGTAGCGCCCGATCAGCGCGCCGAAGTAGGGTCCGGCCTTGCGGTAAGCCGGGCTCTGGTAGCCCGCCACGCTGTCGAAGCCGAGCACGATGTCGCCGAACTTGCCGGCCTTGTCGGGCACGAACAGGCGGGTGATGGTGCCGCCGTAGCTGCTGATGCTCACTTTCAGGCCGTGGGCGTTGCTGAGCGTGTACAGCTCGGCCTGTTGGCCGTCGGCGGTTTTGCCAAAGCCCACGCCCTTGGGCGCTTCGGCGTCGGCAGCGGCCTGAGTAGAATCAGTGGCGGCGGGCTGGGCGGCGTCGGCGGTAGCCTGCTCGCTCGGGGCCGATTGGTTGCAGCTGGCCAGCAGCAGCAGGCTGCTGGCACCGAAAACCGTCAGCGCACCGGCGGCTTGGAATAGACGAGGCATAGGGGCGGGAAAAGTGGCGTGAGCTGGAAAACGCGCGGCGGCGGGTCGACCATTCGGCCCGACTGCCGCCACGGCTAAGCGGGGCGAAAAGTAAAAAAACCTGAGCGTTTACACAATCGTTTGTGTAAAATTATCCACGTAAAACCCCTGGCCTGACCGCGCTTAGCACGGCCAGATCAGGGGTTTGCGCAGTGAGGAAAGCACGCGAGTAGCCCGCCGAATGCACTATCGATTGTAGAGCACGTCGAAGCGGCCGCTGCTGATCTGCACGGCCGGCTCGCCCGCCCGCAGGCTGGGCAGTTGCCCCTCGAACGTGCCGGCCACCAAGTCGCGCACCGTGTCGATGGCCGTGATGGTGATGCTGGCCGTGCCGGGCTGGCTCTGGTACTGCCGGCCGCGGCGGCTGTCGGTGAAGTAGAGCTTGGTGCCCGATTCGCCGCCGGTGGCACCGGGGCCGCCGGCCGTGGCGCGGTACACGCCCGGCCCGGCCAGTGAGTCGATCTGCAGCACGAAGGACTCGTTGCGGCTGCCGTCGGTGCGGGCGGCGGTGAGCAGCAGGAAGCGGCGGCGCCCGCTCAGGTGCGAGGAGGCCTCCACGCGGTTGTCGGCGCAGCCGTAGATGCCGCAGCGCTGCCCGGCGGGCACCCAGGCCGCCCCGTCGACGCGGAAGCCCAGGGTTTCGGCCCCGGTGGCGGTGGCCGCCGGCAGGTCGGACTGGGGCCCGACGCTGGTTTTATCGCAGCCGGCCAGGGCGGTCAGCGCCGCCAACAGGCCGGTTATCATGGGCAGGTGGTTCATAGCAGGAATTAGGTAAGGGTGGAACGACAGGTAACGTACGTGGCCCTTGCCAACGCCGTGCCACCCCGCGGCGGCAACGAAACGGCGGCCAGCACGGTACATACGGGTTAAGTCCTTTGCCTCAGCCCCATGCCGCCCGACTACGCCGCCCTGTTTGGCCCGCTGACTGCCCACAGCCACACCGTGTATTTCGCCTACCACGTCGGCACGCGCCGCGTGCGCTACCTGAGCCCGGCCTACGAGCAGCTGCTGGGCGGCCCGGTAGAGCGCATAGCCCAGGACCTGCCCCGCTGGCTGGCCCGCCTGCACCCCGACGACCTGGAGTACCTGCGCGAACAGCTGCTGCCCGTCGTGCGCGGCCAGGCCGCCGTGGTCGAAGACGTGGAGCTGCGCCTGCGCCACTCCGACGGCCGCCGCCAGTGGCTGGCCCTCACGGCCGCGCGCGGCGCCGACGAACAGGGCCAGCCGCTGCTGGTGGGCACCCTGCGCGACATTACCCGCACGAAGGAGTACATGCTCAACTCCGACAAGTTCAACGCCAAGAAAAACGCCACCCTCGAAATCCTTTCCCACGACCTGTCGGGGCCGCTGATGGTGGTGCAGCAGCTGGCCGAGCACGTGGCCGCGCAAACGGAGGGCTACGCCAACCCGACCCTGCGCGAGCTGCTGCGGCTGATGCGCGCTACCTGCACCGACAGCGTGAACCTGATCCGCGACTTCGTCAACCAGGAATTCCTGGAGTCGGCCAGCGTGGAGCTGCACCTGGAGCGCATCGACCTGGTAGGCCGGCTGCGCTCCTTCCTGACGGATTATCAGCACGCCCAACATCTGCTGCACAAGCGCATCGGCTTCACGGCCGAGGCCGAGGTGGCTTACGTGAACATCGACGACAACAAGTTTCAGCAGATCATCAACAACCTGCTTTCCAACGCGCTGAAGTTCACGCCCGACGGCGGACGCATCGAGGTGCACCTCTCGCTGCCGCCGGGCCGCGTGCAGGTGCAGGTGCGCGATACGGGCATCGGCATTCCGGCCCGGCTGCAGCCCCTGCTCTTCGATAAGTTTACCAAAGCCCGCCGCCCCGGCCTGCGCGGGGAGCGGACCACCGGCCTGGGTATGTCGGTGATTCACACGCTGGTGACGCTGCACGAGGGCCGCATCTGGTTTGAGAGCGAGGAGGGCGTGGGCACTACGTTCTACATCGAGCTGCCGGCCGCCGTGGAGGCCCCGGCGGCGCTCTGAAGCGGATCTGGCGGGTTATCGGGCGGCAATTCGGCGAATAACCTGTGGGCGGAATGCCCGGCGACACGTAGCTTGCGGCAACTTTATCTTCTTTTGTTTATGCTAGTTCGTTTTGCTACCGCCGGCGCGCTGCTCGGCACCTTGCTGGAGGTCAGCGCCTGCCAGTCGTCGGGCCCGCCGGTGCAGCCGGCCGTGGGCACGCTGCTGGGCGTCATCAGCCCGGCCGAAGCCGCCACGCGCGTAAAAGCCACCGACGAGGCCCAGCGCACCTACGTGGTGACGCCCGCCGCCGACGGCTCCTTTATGCTGCGCAACGTACCCAACGGCAACTACCAGCTCAGCATCGAGCCGACGGCCGACTACACCGAGCCGGTGCTGGAGCGCAACGCCGTGCGCTCCGGCACCATCAACCTCGATACCGTGACCATGCTGCCCGCCGTGACGACGGGCCTGGGCAGCACCCTGGCCTACAGCGTGGGCGCCGAGGCCTACCGCTTCGGCAGCATCACGGCCACGCTCAACGGACGAAACCTGACCATCACCGCCGCGCGCACCGCCCCCGGCGCCCTGCCCGACGCCGAGCAGGTGTTCATGCAGCTCACCGATTTCGACGGGCCGGGCCTCTACGAGTGCGGGAGCACGGCCACCATCATCTACCAGAACCGCTACAGCGACCTGGCCCTGCCCTACCGCTGGTCGACGGCTACGCCCGAGGGCCGGGGCACGGTGCGCATCACCTACCACGACCCGGCGGCCCGGCGGCTGGCGGGCGTATTTGCCTTCGAGGCCGGCGCCGTCAACAGCGTCACCAACGGCAAGTACAACACCACCAACGGCTATTTCGCCGACGTGCCATATTAGGCCAGGCAATTAGCATATGCTAGCGCATCATCTCGGGCTTGCGTAGAGGCATGCTCAAGTAAGCCCGTTACAGCTCGCTGAGCTCCTCGGCCATTTTGCCGGGCACGCCGATGCTGTGCAGCAGCCCGCTCACGATGCCCTGCATCCAGATGGTAAACACGCTGTAGCGCCGGTCGCGGTCGGAGCGTACGGGGGCATCCTTGAGCGCGGCACCTTTGCGGCGGGGGTTGTCGTCGCGGATGACGAGCACGTTGGCGGCTTTGGAGAGGATTTTGGTGGTGAGTTTCTGCTTGTCGCGCCCCCCGCCGTGGGTGCTGAGCAGGTCCACTTTCAGGTCGGAGTAGCGGGCCCACATGCGGCCGGTTACCTCCTGCCGGTTCACCTGCAGCTGCACCCGGATGTCTTCCACCCGCCCATTCTCGAAGCGGGCCGAGCGCGTGGGCACGGTGATGGAGTTCAAGATGGCAAACGGCGCCGGCCCGAAGTGCCCCACGACCCGGTGCCGGCCTTCCGGATCGAGCAGCGGCACCCAGGCCGTGGCCGAAAAGCGGCACTGGTCCTGCAGGTAGGCCGTGGCCCGGATGATGGCCGGCCGGGCCGTGCTCATGCGCTGGGGGTCGTTGGTGAGGTTGGTGGCCGTGCCGGTGAGGCGGGTAATGGCGAAGTAGCCCGGCCGCCGGGCCAGCTCCCCGGTAAACTTGAAACGAATATCCAGGTTTCGTACCTGCAGCTCGCGCACGTCGATGCGGAAAGGCAGGCGGCGCACGTTTTCGGGCGTCACCTTGGCCAGCGCGTTGCCCAGCGGGTAGTGGGCGTTGCCGATGATGCGCAGGTCCATGTTGGGCGCGGCCACGGTTTGGGCCCGCACGGTTTTGTGCAGCAGGCCCCAGTAATCGAGCCCGCGCACGCGCACCTCGGGCAGCGTCAGCGTGAGGTGCGTGGCCTGGTGTCCCTTGCTGCGCGACAGCGCGTCGGGCGACATGGTGGGCTGAATCAGCCCGCGCACCACCTGCAGGGTGCGGGCGCGGGTGCCCAGGCGCAGCGCGGCCCAGCTGAAGTGGTAATAAGGCGCGTCGATGGAAATGCGGCCGGGGCCGCAGCTGCCGCGCCAGTCGCGGGCGTAGAGCACGCGCTGCCGGTCCCGGAAGCCGGCCGAATCGACGCGCAGGTCGTCGGCGGTCAGGTTGATATCGACGAAGCGCGGGGCCCGCTCCACCTGGGTCAGCTGCAGCTGGGCGCGGCTCACGCGCAGGTGGCGTAGCTGCACACGGCGCAGGTAAGGCGCCAGAGCCACGTGCAAGGGCGGCGGCGTCTTGGCCGGGATGCCGAAGACCAGGCGCAGGCTCGGCAGCCGCAATGAATCGGCTTGCAGCACCCGCCGGGCCAGCAGTTGGGAGTTCAGGCCGCTGAGGCGCAGCAGGGGCAGCCAGAGCGTGATGTGCGTAGCGCCGCGGGCCAGTTGCCCGTCGGCCACGGGCCACACCCGCAGCGAATCCAGGCGCAGCTGCCGGCCCCGGGAGCTGAAGCGGGCCGCGCCGAGGCTGAGGTGGTGGCCGGGTACCTGCGCTTCCAGGCCCTGCACGCCCAGCTCCACGGCCGCCGCGTAGCTGAGCCGGCTGGAATCCTGGGCGGCGCCGCGGCTGATGAGCACGTCGGTAGCGGCCAGCTGGCCGTGGCGCAGCTGCGTCCGCTCGTGCCCGTGCAGGCCCGACATCACGCGCACGTCGTTGATCAGCAGGTGGGCCAGCCGCACGCCCGGAATGCGCTCCGGCAGCTGCTCGTGCAGGGCTTTGCCGGAGCCGCCGCGCTCGGGCGTGCGCAGCACCCGAGCCCGCACGCTGCGAATCAGCAGGGTATCCACGTTCACCACTTCGCCCTTCAGCAAAGCGCCCAAGCCGATGCCGGCCAGCCGGATTTCATCGACCGTAAGCAGCAGCCAGGGCGCTTCCTTGCCGGCTGGCACGGCCGTCTGGCGGGGCCAGCCGGCGGGGCGCAGCCACACGCGGCGCAGCGTCAGGGTGCGTTGGCGCAGGCTGGTGCGCAGGCTGCCGATGCGCAGCTCGTAGCGCCCCTGCGACTTGTCGGCCACGGTCTGCTCCAGCTTGTGGCGCAGCCAGGGGTCGAACAGGCGGGCAGCTACAACGCTGAGGATGAGCAGGACGGCCAAGGTGCCCGCCAGCCACCACAGCCAGCGCAACCGACGACGGGAGGGCGGCGTAGCAGCGGGCGGCGAGGAGGCGGAAGCAAGGTTGGTGGACACGCGGCGGGGCAACAATCAGGGCTAGTACGCAAAACCCGGCCGGCGGTCTGGCCCGGCCGCGGCGGAGTTGGCGGCCAGCGGTTACCTTCGGGCCACCTTACCCGTCATTGCCATGCCCACGCCCGCTTCCCCCGACCTCGCCGCCGCGCTGCTGGCCACCGTGCGCCACGGCTTCCGCAGCTACCAGGCCCTGGCCGACAAAGCCCTGGCCCAGCTGGCCCCCGCCGAGTGGCTGTGGCGCCCCGAGCCGAACTCGAACAGCGCCGCCGTCATCGTGCAGCACCTGGTGGGCAACCTCCGCTCCCGCTTCACCGATTTCTGGACCACGGACGGCGAGAAGCCCGACCGCCACCGCGACCAGGAATTCGAGGAGCCTACCTCGGAAGCCGCCGTGGCCGCATTGCAGCAACAGTGGCAGGCCGCCTGGCCCATTCTGTGGCAGGTGCTCGACCACCTGGAGCAGCACCCCGAAGACTGGCTGCGCACCGTCACCATCCGGCAGGAGCCGCACACCGCGTTGGCCGCCCTGCAGCGGCAGGTGGCGCACTACGCCTACCACACCGGGCAGCTGGTGCTGCTGGCCAAAGCCCGGCGCGGCGCCGACTGGCAAACGCTCAGCATTGCGCGCGGCCAGAGCCAGCAGTTCAACGCTCAAATGCAGGCCCGAACCGCGTCTTCGGCCAACCTTAGCGCCGGTTCGGGAGTTTAAGCGCCGCGTATGCTTGCTATTACTTCCCTGCTCAACCCCCAAAACGCCCAGCGCATCAACGGCATCATCCAGAGCCTGGAGGATGAGTTTGGCCTCGATGACGTGCAGGCCACGCCTGATCCGCACATCACCTACCTGCTGGCCGGCGTCAACAAGCACGACCCGCTGAAGGAGGTGCTGGAGGACATTGCGGCCACCACCGTGCCCTTCGAGGCGCACACCACCGGCCTAGGCTTATTTCCGGGCCCCAACCCCGTCATCTACATCCCGGTGCTCCGCTCCGAGGCCCTGAACCGCCTGCACCACCGCCTCATCATGGCCACCGAGCCGCTGTGCCTGCGCACCGACAAGTTCAGCACGCCCGAGCTGTGGCTGCCCCACATTTCGCTGGCCCTGCACGACACCACGCCCGAGATGCTGGGCCCGGTGCTGCAGTACCTCAACGAGCAAACCTTCAACCTGAAGCTGCGCATCAGCAACCTCGCCATTCTGCGCCAGGAAGGCGAGCAGTTCATCCCCGAAGAGGTATACCCGCTGGAAGGCGAGGACGAGTGATGAATTATGAATTATGAATTATGAATTATGAATTATGAATTATGAATTATGAATTATGAATTATGAATTGGTACTGGCTCCTACTTTGGTGGGTTGCGCCAATTCAGCATTCAGCATTCAGAATTCATAATTACCGAAGCTCCTACCTTTGCCCCGCACCAACCCGCTGCTTATGTACTCCACTCTACTGCTGCTGCACTCCTGGACGCGCTGGCTCGTCCTCATTTTCGGCCTGATTGCCTTTCTGCGCGCCCTTTCGGGCTGGCTGGGCCGCCGGCCCTACTCCGGCGCCGACAACGGCATGGGCGCCGCCTTCGTGGGCTCCATGCACCTGCAGCTGCTGCTGGGCCTGATTCTGTACTTCGTCAGCCCCTTCGGCGCCAAGGCCTTCGAAACGGCCGGCGGCGCCGTGATGAAAGATGCCACCGGGCGCTTTTTCGCCGTCGAGCACTTGGCCATGATGCTGGTGGCCGTCATCTGCGCGCAGGTGGGCCGCAGCACCTCCAAGAAAGCCCTCGACGCGGTGCTCAAGCACAAGCGCGCCGCCATCTGGTTCGGCGTGGCCTTGCTCATCGTGCTGCTGATGATTCCCTGGGGCATCTGGAACCCGGCCCGCCCGCTGTTCCGTTTCTAGAGCGTTTCAGCCGCCTTTTACCAGCCCTGCCCAGCAAACCTTGGCAGGGCTTTTTTGTGCCCGACGCGCGCCGGCAGCAGCCAGCGTCGAAAATTTACCGCCGGGGTTGGGCCGGAATTGCCGGTTTGGGTATCTTTCAAGCAGTCCGTTTGCTACTCTGCCTATGCACAGCACACTTACTTCCCCCGTTGCCGCCCCCGCGCACACCGACCACAGTCACGCCTGCCTGAACTGCGGCGGCGCGCTCAGCAGCCGCTTCTGCCCCGACTGCGGGCAGCCGGCCGATACGCACCGCATCACCATGGCCCACTGGGTGCACGATATTCCGCATTCGTTCTGGCACGTTGATAAGGGCGTATGGTTCACCTTGCGCAGCATGTTTGCCCGGCCGGGCGCGGCCATTCAGGCCTATATCCAGGGCCAGCGCGTCAACTACTTTCGCCCGTTGGCCCTGGTGTTGCTGGTCACCGGATTCTACTCCTTTCTGGCGACGGTCTTGCATATCAGTCCGCTGCCGCCCCGCCCGGCCGATATGCCGCAGCAGGTATACGAGATGCAGATGCTCTACGCTGGCACCATCTCCAAGCACATCAGCTGGATTTACGTGGGCATGACGCCGTTGCTGGCGGCCTTTATGCGCTTGTGTATGCGCCGCAGCCGCTTCAACTACGCCGAGTGCCTGGTGGCCGTGGCCTTTGTCATCAGCGCCAGCAACTTCATTTCCGTGCTGTTTCTGCCGGTGTTGTACGCGTTCAACGGCACGCCCCAGATTCAATTAGTAACTACCGCACTGAGTCTGACCGCCTTCGGCTACCAGACCTGGGCGTATAGCACGCTGCTGCGCCATACTTCCCTGAGCGCCTTCGGGCGCATCTGGCGCGGGCTGGTGACGTCAGTGGGCGGGTTCTTCGCCAGCATCATGCTGGTCGTCTGCCTTATAATAGCCCTCAATTGGAGCACGTTTATGGCCGCCGCCAAAGCCCAGAACTCGGCCAAGGCGCGTATCACCATCGGCCAACCGGCTGCGCCCCGCCCGGCTTCCGCTCATTAACCTCCGCCACGCCCCGCTCACGAAAAGGCCCGCTGTTGCACAAGCAAGAGCGGGCCTTTCAGCTTCTGGAACGCGGACATTACAGCGAATAGCCGCCCGAGGCTTCGATGCGCTGGGCATTCACCCAGCGGGCGGCGTCGGAGCAGAGGAAGGCCACCACGCCGCCCACGTCGTCGGGCTCGCCGATGCGGCCCAGCGCCGTCTGGCCCGCCATGTACTTTTCCAACTCGGGGTGCGCCTCGCGGGCCGCCGCCGTGAAGTCGGTCTTGATGATGCCGGGCGCCACCACGTTGGCCCGAATGCCGCGCCCGCCCAGCTCCTTGGCCAGGTACTTGGTCAGGGTTTCCACGGCGCCCTTCATGGCCGCATAGGCCGAGTAGCCGGGCGTGGTGAAGCGGGCCAGGCCGGTGGAGAAATTAACGATGCCGCCGCCATCGGCCAGCAGCGGGAGCAGCCGCTGGGTGAGGAAGTACACGCCCTTGAAGTGCACGTTCAGCAGCGCATCGAAGGCTTCCTCGGTCATTTCCGCAAACAGCCCGCGCGAGTCAATGCCGGCATTGTTGATGAGGAAGTCGAAGGTGTCGCGCTGCCAGTGCTGCTGCAGTTCGGCGCCCAGGGCCTCGGCAAAAGCCGGAAACGAAGCCACCACGCCCGTATCCAGCGGCAGAGCCACGGCGCGGCGGCCCAGCGCTTCGATTTCGGCCACGGCGGCCCGGGCTTCGTCGGCGCGGGTGCGGTAGGTCAGCACGATGTCGTGGCCGCTTTGGGCGAGGTGGCGGGCGGCGTTGCGGCCCAGGCCGCGGCTACCGCCGGTTACGAGGGCTATTTTGGGAGTAGTGCTCATCTTGGTGCAGGTTGGGTGAAAAACCGATGGCACAAAGGTCCGGCCCCGCCGCGGCCCCGGCGTGGTGAGTGTTTCAGTTTAAATGGTGACTGTTTCCGAATCTTGCCGCTGCCGGGCCCACTCGGCTTCGCGGTACTGCTTGGGCGTAAGGCCGGCGAAGCGCTTGAAAAACTTGGTAAAGTTCGAGGGGTCGTAGGTGAGGCGGGCGGCGATGTCGGCCACCGGGGCCGTACTGTCGCGCAGCAGGCGCCGGGCCAGGTCCATGATGCGCGCCTCGAAGAAGTAGCACGGCGGGTGGCCGGTGGTGAGCTTGAGGGTGTTGCTCAGGTGCGTGGGGTGAATGTGCAGGCGGTCGGCCAGGTCGCGGATTTCCATCATTTCCGTCACCCGTCCGGCCTCCAGGTCGGCCAGGTGCCGGTCGATTTCGCGCAGGAAGTCGGCCACGATTTCGTGCTGGCGGGCCAGGATTTTCTTGGGAATGGGGGTGGGCATGGCGGATTGAATTACGGATGCAATAACTACGACGCGCGGCCGAGGTTGGGTCAGCCGGGCTTAAAGGTCGGTGGCCGGGCAGCTTCGCCCCCGGGCGGCCCCGGCCAATGAGCTGCTTCCGCCCCGTCATCGGCCGGTTTCTTCATCCATTTACTGAACGGGCTGGTTTGATTTGCGTAACTTTGGCTATGCTCAAGCCCGTCAGTCTCGCCGAGTTTTACCAGCAGAAAATCCACTGGTTGCCCGCCAATCTGCAGCAGGACATCGGCCACTTCAACGTGTTCCGCCTCGACGACTTCGTGGGGCCCAACGCCTGCCACCTGCCCTACAGCCGCAAGGATTTCTACAAAATCACCCTGGTGACTGGCCGCAGCAACTACCACTACGCCGACCGCACCGTGGAAATCCGCGGGCACGCGCTGCTGTTCGCCAACCCGCTGGTGCCCTACGACTGGGAGCCGCTCGACGACCAGCAAACGGGGTTCTTCTGCATTTTCACCGACGCCTTTCTGCAGCGCCACCACGCCGCGGGTTTGCTGGAGCTGCCGCTGTTTCGGCCGGGCGGGCAGCCGCTGTACTCGCTCACGGCGGAGCAGTACGCGGCCGCCGCGCAGCTGATAGAAAAGATGGCGGCCGAAATTCAGTCGGACTACGCCTACAAGTACGACTTGCTGCGCGGCTACGTGCTGGAGCTGGTCCACATGGCCCTGAAGCTGCAGCCGGCCACGACGCTCTACCACGACAGCACGGCCGCCACGCGCATTGCCTCGCTGTTTGCCGAGCTGCTGGAGCGGCAGTTTCCCATCGAGACGCCCGGGCAGCAGGTGAAGCTGCGCAGTGCCCAGGACTTTGCCGGGCAGCTGGCCGTGCACGTAAACCACCTGAACCGCGCCCTCAAAGACGTAACCGGCAAAACCACCACCCAGCTCATTGCCGAGCGCCTCGTGCGCGAGGCCCACGCCCTGCTCCGGCATACGGCCTGGAACGTGGCCGAAATCAGCTACTGCCTGGGCTTTGCCGAGCCGGCTCACTTCAGCAACTTCTTTCGCAAGCACACCGGCGCCGTGCCTTCGGCCGTGCGCCTTGTTTGATTTTCGCAAGCATTGGTTTGAACCGGGCTAGGCCGTGGGCCGTGGCCTTCTCTAGTTTTGCCGTCGTCAAATCGAGCAAGCTATGAGCACTACCAAAACTTGGTTTATCACCGGCGCCTCCCAGGGCCTGGGCCTGGCGCTGACCCAGCACCTGCGGCACCTCGGCCACCGCGTGGCCGCCACTTCCCGCCGCCTTAGCAGCCTTACGGCCGCCCTCGGCCCGGCCTCGGCCGACTTTCTGCCCCTGCAGCTGGACCTGACCGATGATGCCGCCGTGCGGGCGACCGTGACGCAGGCCCACGCCCATTTTGGCCGCCTCGACGTGGTCGTCAACAACGCCGGCTACGGCATCGGCGGCAGCATCGAGGAGCTGAGCGACGCCGAAACCCGGCAGGCCTTCGACGTGAATGTGTTCGGCACCTTCAACGTGATTCGCCACGCGCTGCCGCTGCTGCGCGCCGCCGGGGCCGGGCACATCATCAACGTGTCGTCCATTGCGGCGCGGGCCGGGGCCACCGGCTGGGCCGTGTACGGGGCCACCAAAGCCGCCGTGTCGGCCCTGACGGAGGTATTGGTCCAGGACGTAGCCGGCTTCGGCATCCGGGCCACGGTGGTGGAGCCCGGCGGCTTCCGCACCAACTTCCTCTCGGCCGATTCGCTGGTGCTGCCCCGGCAGCCCATCGAGGCCTACGCCGACGTGCGCGCCTCCCACGCCCGCTACCTGCAGCTGCACGGGCAGCAGGGCGGCGACCCGGCCAAAGCCGCCGCGGCCATTGTGCGGCTAACCCAGGAGCCCAACCCGCCGCTGCACTTGCTGCTGGGGCAGGACGCCTACAACCGCGCCCAGACCAAGCTCGACGCGCTGCAGCAGGAACTCACCGCCTGGCGCGGCCTGACCGAGTCGACCGGCTTCGCGCAGTAAGCGCGGGGCCGCCGCCCTCACCGGCTCGGTTTCGGCTTCTCCTCCCCTCCCCCCTATGCTGTATCTGTTTGCCCGCCTGGCGCTCCACAACGCGCCGGGCCTCACCTCCACATCTATTTCCCATGAAAACCAACAACGTCTGGTTTGTGACCGGCGCCTCGCAGGGCCTGGGTCTGATTCTCGTTCGGGAGCTGCTGGCCCGCGGCTACGCGGTAGCCGCCACCTCCCGCCACCTGCCGGAGCTCCAACAAGCCGTGCCGCCTGAGCCCGGCCGCTTCCTGCCGCTGCACATGGACCTGCGTGACGAAGCCAGCGTGCAGCAGGCGCTCGATACCACCGTGCGCCAGCTCGGCGGGCTCGATGTAGTCGTCAACAACGCGGGCTACGGGCAGCTCGGCGCCCTGGAGGAGCTGTCGGCGGCCGAGGTGCAGCGCAACTTCGAGGTGAACGTGTTCGGCCTGGTGCACGTGCTGCGCCACGCCACCCCCTACCTGCGCGCGCAGGGCCACGGGCAGGTGTTCAACGTATCCTCCGTCGGCGGCTTCACCGGCGACTTTCCCGGCTGGGGCGTGTACTGCGCCACCAAGTTTGCCGTCGACGGGCTGACCGAGTCGTACGCGGCCGAGGTGCGCGCCTTCGGCATCCGGGCCACCACCGTCAAGCCCGGCTACTTCCGCACCGGTTTCCTATCTGCGGAGTCGCTGGGCCGGCCCTCCGCGCCCCTGGGGGCCTACCAGGCCGTGCGCGAGTCGCAGGCCCAGCACGACGCGCTCAGCGGGCAGCAGCCCGGCGACCCGGCCAAGGCCGCCGCGGTCATCATCGAGGCCAGCGAAGCCGCCGAGCAGCCGCTGCACCTTTTCCTCGGCCCCGATGCCTACCGCATGGCCGCCCGGAAAATCGAGGCCGTGCAGCACGACCTGCAGCAGTGGGAACTGGCCGCCACGGCCACGAATTTCGCGCTGGCCGAATAGTGCAGCCCTGCTCCCAACGACAACGGGCCGCTCCAGCAGGTGGAGCGGCCCGTTGTCGTTACGGCCAGCGGCGGTTATTTCACCACTTCCAGCCAGTTTTTGTACGACTCGTGGCGGCCGGCGCAGCTGGTATACTCCAGCAGGTAGTAGTAGGTGCCGGCCGGACTGTCGGCGGCGCTCCAGCCTTCGGCGGCGTTGGTGCTGGCGTACACGCGCTTGCCCCAGCGGTTAAACACCTGCAGGCGGTAGCCGGTCACGTTGGGCAGGGTCACCTTCAGCGCGTCGTTTTTGCCGTCCTGGTTGGCGGTGATGATGTTGGGGTACATCAATTCCTTCTGCACCTCCAGCTGCGTCACGCGCGCGCAGCCGCTGGTGGGCGTGTAGGTAATGGTGGCGGTGCCCACGGGCGAGGCCTTCAGGTCCACTTCGCCGGTGGTGGGGTTTATCACCAGGCCGTTGGTGGCCGCGAAGGTACCCGCCACGGCGGCCAGGTCGGGCACGGCGTTGGGGCCATTCTTGTAGAAGGGGCCGCATCGGTAACCGAAGTTGTCGGGCGTCACCGTTACCGTCACTGGTGTCGAGAAGCCGGTCTGCTGGCTGCAGTTTACACGGGCGCGGTACTGCGTCGTGACGGTGGGTTGGGCCGTGTAGGTAGAGCCGGTGGCCCCGCCGATGGGCGTCCAGGTCACGCCGTTGTCCGTAGACGCCTGCCACTGGTAGCCGATGAGCACCGACACGGAGTTGCCGCTCAGCGAGAGCGTGGTAGAGGCGCCCGGGCAAATAGCCGTGGCGCTGGCGGCCGCCGTGCCCCCGGCCGGGGCTGTCAGGCAGGTGGCGCCCAGGCTCACGCCCATCACGTTGAGCACCGGGTCGGTGGAAGTTTTCGACACGGTGAGGTTGCGCACGGCCTTGCCATAGTTGGCCACCGCCAGCGGCAGGCGCACCTCGTAGATGGTCGGGTCGTTGGGCTGGTTGTCGATGGAGTTGTCGGGGCGGTTCACGCGGCTGCCCACGATGATGGCCGGCGTGGCCCCGTTGCCAAACCAGTCGGGCACCGCCACGCCGGTAAAGGTTTGCGTGGTGCCGTCGGTGAAGCCCACCACGAAGGTTTTGGATGCCGAACTGCCGTTGCCCTCGGTGGCCAGCACCAGCACTTCGCTGCAGGCCTGCGGGTTGGTGAGCGTGAGCGTGCCCGCCCCCGCCCCGTCGATGCGCAGGGAGTTGTTGCCATTGCTCGGGCCCATCTGGTAGGTGAGGCCGGGCGTGGTGCGGCTGCGGAAAAAGCCGCTGGGCGGCAGCGCCCGCGTGGGTCGCTGCCCCGAGGGGTTGACGAAGGTGGAGTCGGCGAAGCACCAGCGCACGGTGGCGTTGCCGCGGTCTACGGTATTGGTGGTAGAGTTGGCCACGGCCCCCGGCCCGTTGGCAATGACGTCGGCCGTGTAGCCCGTCACGGCGGCGGGCACATACACGGTTTGGGCGGTGGCCGGGGCGGCGGCCAGCATTCCGAGGCCCAGCGCCACAGGCAGCCAGGCGAAGCGAGTAAAGGTTTTCTTCATGCGGAACTGAGAAAAAAGGATAGCTGGGAATGCGGCCGTAAAAAACAACCCATCCGGATATATTACAACAGACTCATTTATATTTTTTTCATACTACAGTTACACGCTGGTAACTCAGTCCTGGCAGCCAGCTTGCTCAAAAACCCATAAAGTCAGCTACCTGCTGTTGCATTAATAAATTTTAACCGATATACCCACAGGGTTAATCAGCCAGATAAAATATTGTTAAAATAAGTTCAACGCCCACCTATGAGCCAACGCGCCCGCGGCCCGCAGCCGAAGCGCATCTGGCTGGGGTTGCAGCGCCGTGCCTCGGGCGCCGTTGCGGGAGCCGGCGGCCGAAAGCTGCCGTTCCAGCCTGTCGTACCGCACCTATCCCCTGTCGGCCACCCCGCGGCGCAGTTCGCGGCCGACGACCGCACTTCCCCCGGGTCGGAGCCGAAGTTTACAGGCGAAAAGTGCCGTTCCGGCAAGTCGGAACGGCACCTTTCGTTTTGCAGACCCGGGCTTTTGCCCGCTCCCAAAAGCCTCTATATTGCCGAGGTTTCTCTTTAATCCTATCGACCCGTTTCGTCCATTGCTGAGGAACTCATTCCTCTTTAAACCAGACGACAGTCAGCAGGAAATGAAGCTACGCAAAGCCGCCGCCAGCTGAAGCTGCCGGCCCGGTTCCACATCAACGAGCCCGACGCCGTGCCAGCCCTGTTCGACGCGAAGTGGTTCAGGAAGTTGATTGTCGAAGCTGATCTAACTCGCTTATTACCTGCATCAATCTACTATGTTGGGGTGATGCCTTTTTTCACTTTTTTTCAATTACCTAATGGGATTCTTTTCCGCCCTGATGGGCAACGCTGGCGTTGCCCATCCCGCCGAACTCAACACCGAATACAGCATTCTGCTGGCCGATGGCGAAGCCATTGAAATCGGCTTTAAGCTGATGCGAGACGTCTTTATTTTCACCAACAAGCGCCTAATTTTGGTTGACAAACAGGGCCTGACCGGCAAAAAGATTGACTACTTATCCATTGCCTACAAAAGCATTTCCCGCTTCGGTATCGAAACCGCCGGCCACCTGGATCTGGACGCCGAATTGAAAATCTGGGTATCGGGCGAGTCGCTGCCCAGCGTAACCCGTAAATTCAACAAGCAGGTCAATATTTACGATTTGCAGAAGGTATTAGCTCAGCACGTGCTCGGCTAATTGGCCTTTCCGTTGATACCAGAATACACCGCTCGCGACTGCGCGGCCAAGTAAACCGGCCCGCCGCTGACGCGTCAGCGGCGGGCCGGTTTACTTGGCCGCGCAGTCGTTTGGTGGTCTTAGCAAGATCCGCAGGCGGGCATAGCACTATATGATGGTGGAGGCGCCGCCATGCAGCGGCGCCAGGATGAGTTATTGTTAGGGTTACCGCCTAGGTGCGTCCGATTGCTATCTAATGATGGTATTACCCGGACGAATAGAAGCGGACAATTTCTTCCTGAAATTATTACGCCGGTATTTTTTTTATCCAATAGCCTTAGTACTATTGCCAGACTAGCCTTTAGCTAGGCAGCCGGAATTATGCCTGAAACAGCGGCTTTATTTTTCTGAAAGTAGGGCTATCCATCCTAGTTCTTTTCATCCCTGATGAAACACCTTTTACTCACGGCCACCCTGGCCGTAACGGCGCTGGGCACGGTGTGTGGCCAAGCCAAATCCCCCGCAGCGGCCAAGCCCAAGTACGCCGGGTTTTACATTAACGACAAGCTGGTAGAGGAAATCAGCTGCTACGGCATGGACGAGTACAAAATCGTGTACCCGTACTTCGCCTCGCTGGACAACGCTGACCGCTACTGGATCCGCGTGGTAGCGGGGTCGTATGACCAGGCCGGCAAGTTTGTGCAGGAGTATTCCGACAACAAAAGCATCTACCAAGACTCGGGGCTGGAGGCCATCCGCGAGAAATACGCGGAGCGCGGCTACGGCATCGTTGCCAAGTCGAACCTGATTGAGGACTACAACCAGCACCGCGCCACGCACCCGACCAGCAACTACGTGGTCGACCTCGACAATGCGTCCGTCAACGTGCTGAAGTACACCAACCTGCCGGAAAACCCCAAGGGCAGCGTCATTTTCTACGAAATCTACACGTCCAAAATCAAAGGCTACGAAACCAAGTACGACGCCACCTACAGCCGCGACGTAACGACGCCCATTTATCAGCCGGGGACGCTGGTGTACACTTCCCCCAAGACCAAGCTGACGAACCGGGTGCTGGCTTCCACCGTGTCGACTAAGCCCGATGCGCCGGCCACAGCGGCGCTGGCAGCGCCGGCCAAAAAAGTCGGCAAGCTGGGCGCCGCCCTAGCCTCTCGCGTAGGCGTCGGTGGCGCGGCCTCGGACCTGGTGGCCGGACAAGCCCAGAGCGACACCCAAACCGGCCCGGTGGTGGCGCTGCTGCCCGAAATGCAGATGGAGAACTGCGACAACAAGAGCAAAGCCGTGACCATCGACCAGATCATGGAAGTGGGCCGCAACCAGTTCGGCGAAACGCTGCAGTAAGCCTGGGCTTACCGCCTGGTTCTGGCAGCAAAAAGCCCGCCGCTGAAGCTCAGCGGCGGGCTTTTTTCTTGCGTGGGGAGGCCAACTACTGGCCCAGCACCATGGCGAAAATCAGCGGCGCGACAATCGTCGCGTCCGATTCGATGATGTACTTGGGCGTGTCCTGGCCCAGCTTGCCCCAGGTGATTTTCTCGTTGGGCACGGCGCCGGAGTACGAGCCGTACGAAGTCGTCGAGTCCGAAATCTGGCAGAAGTAGCCCCACAGCGGCACGCCGGTGCGCTGCAGATCCTGGTGCAGCATGGGCACCACGCAGATCGGGAAGTCGCCGGCAATGCCGCCGCCGATCTGGAAGAAGCCGACGGTGCTTTCGTCGGTGGCCTGCTGGGTGTACCACTCGGCCAGGAAAATCATGTACTCGATGCCGGTACGCACCGTGTGCACGTTCTTGATGTCGCCGGAAATGACGTGGCCGGCGAAGATGTTGCCCAGCGTGGAGTCTTCCCAGCCCGGGCAGATGATGGGCAGGTTTTTCTCGGCGGCGGCCAGCATCCAGCTGTCCTTGGGGTCGATCTGGTAGTACTGCTCCAGCTCGCCCGACTTCAGGATCTGGTAGAAGAACTCGTGGGGGAAGTACTGCTCGCCGGCCTTATCGGCCTTTTCCCAGAACTTCAGCACCGAGTCTTCCAGGCGGCGCATGGCCTCGTGCTCCGGAATGCAGGTGTCAGTCACGCGGTTCATGTGGCGCTCCAGCAGGGCCTGCTCGTCGGCGGGCGTCAGGTCGCGGTAGTGCGGCACGCGCTCGTAGAAGTCGTGGGCGACGAGGTTGAAGATGTCTTCCTCCAGGTTGGCGCCGGTGCAGCTGATAATCTGCACTTTGTCCTGCCGGATCAGCTCGGCCAGCTGAATGCCCATTTCGGCGGTGCTCATGGCGCCGGCCAGGGTAATCATCATCTTGCCGCCGTCGGCCAGGTGCTTGTTGTAACCCTCGGCCGCGTCGATCAGGGCGGCGGCGTTGAAGTGGCGGTAGTGGTGCTTGAGGAAGTTGGTGATTTGCATTTTCGTGCTTAGTGCTTGGTGCTTAGTGCCTGGTGGTGGATGCCACCCGTAGCTTCAGCGTGGGGAAAAGATTCTATCGAATGATATGCTTCGTACAAAGACCCGATGCGACTAAGCACCAGGCACTAAGCACCAAGCACTATCACCTATACCGGCTCCTCGATGATGAGGTTGTGGTTGGTGTAGATGCAGATGTCGGCCGCAATGTGCAGGGCTTCTTCCACCATTTCGCGGGCCGTCAGGTGCGGGGCGTGCTTTTTGAGGGCCCGGGCGGCGGCCTGGGCGTACATGGCGCCCGAGCCCACGGCGGCCACGTCGGAGTCGGGCTCCAGCACGTCGCCCGAGCCGGCAATGATGAGCAGCTCGTCGCGGTCGGCCACCACCATCATGGCTTCCAGCTTGCGCAGGTACTGGTCCTTGCGCCAGTCCTTGGCCAGCTCGATGGCGGCGCGCTTCAGGTTCTGGCCGAACTGCCCGAGCTTTTCCTCGAAGCGCTCCAGCAGCGAAAACGCGTCGGCGGTGGAGCCGGCAAAGCCCGTCACCACCTTGCCGCCGTGCAGCTGGCGGATTTTGCGCACGTTGCTCTTGGCTACGTGCTTGTCCATGGTGGCCTGGCCGTCGGCGCCCACGGCCGTCTGGCCGTTGTGCCGAATACCCAAAACGGTAGTGGAGCGGATTCTTGTCATAGTCAGCGGCGGCGCCCCCAAGGGCAACCGGGCCGCAAAGCTAGGACTCCGGGCCGAAAATGCAGGCCGGTCGGTTTCAAACTTCGCGGCAGCGCCCCAGGACGGGCCACCCGGCCGCGCCTCACATGATCGGGTGATACCGTACAACCTTTTCCGGCTGACTGCCACCTTTGTGGTGTTCCTGCCTTACTACTCGCACCGTGAAACTGCGTTTCCCCTCCCTGCTCCTGGTTCTGCTCACGCTGCTGCTGGCCAGCTGCGACCGGGACCAGCCCACGCCCAAACACACCAAAGCCTGGCTCAATCAGGCCGACGGCGACCAGATGACCTTTCGCAACCCGGCCACCGGCGCCACCGAGAGCGTACGCGCCACGGTAACCGATGTCACCGATTCCCGGGCGGGCAAGTTCGACTTGCGCAGCCGCGACTACCAGACCATCACCCTCAGCTACGCCCCTACGGCCGCCCCGGACACCGAGCTGTTTCAGCTGAAGTTCACCGGCGACGGGATGATTGAAATGGGCCTGACTTCTAATAATAATTTTGAGCGCTGCGCCTACGTCGATACGCACAAGCAGGCGGACAAGGAGCTGGTCTACGGCACGGACATGGTCAGCGCCGAGCGGCTGGACAACCTCCTGCTCGACGGCCGCAGCTACGCTCGCGTGGCGCACGTGCGCTACCTCAACCAGGGCGGCTGGAACCTGATAGCCGAGTATTGGTACTCCAAAACCGATGGGTTGGTGGCCTACACCAAAACCGACGGCCAGACCTGGTACCGCGTCCATTAGTCCGGCTCCGTCACCAAGCAAAACGGCCCGCTCTGCAGTGCAGGGCGGGCCGTTTCATTGGCGGGTGGCTCAGGTTCAGATGAGCATACGCATCGGGTCTTCCAGCAGGCTCTTGAGCGTCTGCAGGAAGGCGGCACCGGTAGCGCCGTCTACCACGCGGTGGTCACACGACAGCGTCACCTTCATGATGTTGCCGACCTCAATCTGGCCGTTGCGCACTACCGGCGTCTGCTTGATGCCGCCCACGGCCAGGATGCAGGCATCCGGGGGGTTGATGATGGCGGTGAATTCCTCGATGCCGAACATGCCCAGGTTGGAGATGGTGAAGGTGCTACCCTCCCACTCGCTCGGCTGCAGCTTCTTGCTCTTGGCCTTGCCGGCCAGCTCTTTCACCTCGGTGGCAATGGCCGACAGACCTTTCTGGTCAGCATTGCGCACCACCGGCACCAGCAGCCCTTCATCCACGGCCACGGCCACGCCGATGTTGTACACCTTGTTCGTGCGGATTTTGTCGCCCAGCCACGAGGAGTTGACGGCTGGGTGCTGCTTCAGGGCCACAGCGGCGGCCTTGATAACCATGTCGTTGAACGACAGCTTCACCGGCGACAGTTCGTTGAGGCGCACGCGGGCTTCGATGGCCTTGTCCATGGCAATTTCCATGGTCAGGTAGAAGTGCGGGGCCGTGAACAGGCTCTCGGACAGACGGCGGGCAATAACCTTGCGCATCTGCGACACAGGCGTTTCGGTGTAGGTGCCCTCGGCAGCGGCGGCCGCGGCCGGAGCGGCCTGCGGCGCGGCTTTCGGAGCTTCGACGGCCGGAGCAGCTTGCGGGGCCGCGGCCGGCTGAGCCGGGGCAGCCTGCGGAGCCGCGCCGGGCTGGGCGTTTTCCAGGTCGCGCGACACGATGCGGCCGTTTTCGCCCGAGCCCTTTACCGTAGCCAGGTCGATGCCCTTCTCCTGGGCAATGCGCTTGGCCAGCGGCGACACGAACGTGCGGCCGCTGCTGGTAGCCGGAGCCGCCTGCGGAGCGGCCGCAGCGGCATTGGCAACCGGAGCCGGAGCAGCCGAAGCCGCTTCAGGGGCCGGGGCGGCCTCCGCCGCGGGAGCGGCGGCCGGGGCCGGCGCAGCACCGCCCGACTGCCCGCCGATCAGGGCCTGCACGTCGGCGCCTTCTTCGCCGATAACAGCCAGCACGCCGTCGACGGGCACGGACTCACCGTCCTTGGGCCCGATGTAGAGCAGGGTGCCGTCTTCGTAGTTTTCCAGCTCCATGGTGGCCTTGTCGGTTTCCACCTCAGCCAGCACGTCGCCCGATTTCACTTTGTCGCCGACCTTCTTGAGCCAGGAGGCAATAACGCCCTCGGTCATCGTGTCGCTCATCTTGGGCATGCGGATGACGGTGGCTTTTTTGCCGTTGCCGGCCGGCGCAGCGGGCGCGGGCGCCGGGGCAGCGGCCGGAGCCGGTGCGGGGGCCGCTTGCTCAGCCTTGGGCTGCTCGGGCGCCGGGGCGGGAGCCGCAGCAGGCTCAGCGGCCGGGGCCGGCGCGGCACCGCCGCCCTGCACCTGGCTCAGCAGGCCGGAAATATCTTCGCCGTCTTTACCGACGATGGCCAGTACGCCATCCACCGGCACCGATTCTTTCTCTTTCGGACCGATGTAGAGCAAAGTGCCGTCCTCGTAGTTCTCCAGCTCCATGGTCGCCTTGTCGGTTTCCACTTCGGCCAGGATGTCGCCGGACTTTACTTTGTCGCCCACCTTTTTGAGCCACGCGGCGATGACACCTTCCGTCATCGTGTCGCTCATCTTGGGCATTTTTATGATTTCGGCCATTGCAAGTCGCTAATTGAGTTCAAGGGGTCAAAAATAGACCGGATTTTTTGGGGGTACAAACCCGAATTTCCGCAAACGTTTCCAGTCCCAAATGACTCCGGCACTGTCGAAAGTGAGGGCTCATTGCTAACTCCAAAAGCTACTGCGGAGTTGCACCCGGCGCAGTTCGTCCGGGCTACGACAGGTGCCCGGTATCCATGTAATTACGGATGCTGAACATGGAGCCGGTGTAATGCACCTTGTAGAGGCACAGGTTGCGGTGCTCGAAGTGGTCCATGCGGCTGAGCGGGTAGCCCAGCAGCTGGCAGAGCAGCACGCGCATGGCCCGGCCGTGCATGCACACCAGCACGTTTTCTTCCTCGGGCCGGCCGCGCAGCACTTCCTCGATGAAGGGGCGCTGCCGGGCCGCTACCTCCTCCGGACTCTCGCCGCCGGGCAGGCCCAGGTGGGTTTCGCCGCGCTGCCAGGCCCGCAGCAGGCCGTGGTACTCGATGTCCTCCTCGGGCGTGATGCGGGTGCCTTCGCGGTGGCCCCAGCTGATTTCGTCGAGGGCGCGGTGCCTTTCGTGAGGCAGGCCGGCGTCGAGAAACGGCTGAATGGACTGCTGGGTGCGCATCAGGGTGGAGATGTGCACGCGGTCGAAGGGCACGTGGCCGTAGGCGGCGTGAAACTGCCGGGCCTGCTGCTGGCCCACGTCGTTGAGGGGAGCATCGACGCCGCTGCCCTGCACGATGCCGCGCACGTTGAAGTACGTCTGGCCGTGGCGGATGAGGTAGATTTTCTTGACCACGCGGTTTTGGGCGTAGTTTTGCTGAATGGGGCCCTAAAAGTAGCACTTTAGCGGCCCGAACCACCCGAGAGCCGAAAAACGAGCTATGCTGCCACCTTCCGCCACCCTGCCCACCGTCGCCGAGCTGAACGCCTGGTCGCGCCACACCATGGGCGAACATCTGGGCATTGAAATTACCGCCGTCGAGGAGCGCGCCATCGAGGGCCGCATGCCCGTCGACCACCGCACGCACCAGCCCATGGGCCTGCTGCACGGCGGGGCGTCGGTGGTGCTGGCCGAAACGCTGGGCAGCATCGGCGCGGTGTTGCAGGTCGACCGCAGCAAATACGCCTGCGTGGGCCTGGAAATCAACGCCAACCACATCAAGAGCGTGCGCGCGGGCTACGTCATCGGCCGGGCCGAGGCCCTGCACCTGGGCCGCACCACCCAGATCTGGGAAATCCGCATCCGCCACGAGGAATCGGGCGCGCTGATCTGCATCAGCCGCATCACCATGGCCGTCATCGAAGTGCCGGCCAAGAAAGCCCAGCCCGCCGCCTAGATGCCCGCCCCGACTACCGAAGCCGCTCCTTCGGCCACGGTGCGCCGGCTGGTGGCCCTGGCCCTGCGGCACGCGGGCTCGGTGGCCCTGTGGCGCCTGCCCCACGCCGCCGCGCCGGTGCTGCTGCTGAGCCTTAGGCCGCTGCACCTCTCGGGCCTGCCGCCGAGCCTGGAGCCCCAGGCCCCGGCCGGCTTCGCCTTTTACCCCTTTCAGGACGGCGACACGGCCGAGGCCATGCTCTTGCCCGCCGACGTGGTGCTCGACTTTTCGGCCGGCCAGCAGCTGCGCCTCTCGCACGCGCTGCCGCCCGAGGCCGTGGCGGCCGTGCAGCGCGTCATCCACGAAACCGACGAGCCGGCCGAGCTACAGTGGCACGTGAGCCCGCAGCCCCTGCCCGCCACCGCCGACCGCGCCAGCTACGAGTCCTTCGTGGCCCAGGCCGTGGGGGCCATCCGGGCCGGGCAGATGACCAAGGTCGTATCGAGCCGGGCCGCGCGGCGCCCCCTGCCGCCGGGCTTCGACACCCTGCGCGCCTTCGATACCTTGTGCCGGCAGCACCCGCGGGCCTTCGTGAGCCTGGTGAGTGCGCCCCAGGCCGGCACCTGGCTGGGCGCCACGCCCGAGGTGCTGGTGGAAACCGACGGCGCGGAGTTTCGCACCATGGCCCTGGCCGGCACCCAGCCGCTCACCCCCGACATCACCGCCAACTCGGCCATGTGGCGGCAGAAGGACATCGAGGAGCAGGCCATGGTGGGGCGCTACGTGGTGGGCTGCTTCAAGCAGCTGCGCATCCGCGACTACGACGAAACCGGCCCCAAAACCGTGCAGGCGGGCAACCTGCTGCACCTGCGCACCGAGTTCCGGGTGGATCTGAAGCGCGTCACCTCCCCTACTTTCGCCACCGACATGCTGCGGCTGCTGCACCCCACCTCGGCCGTGGGCGGCATGCCCCGCGAGGCAGCGCTGGCGTTTCTGCAGCGCCACGAGGGCTACGACCGAACGTACTACAGCGGCTTCTTGGGCCCGGTGAACCTGCCCGCGCCCGGCACCTCGCGGGTGTTCGTGAACCTGCGCTGCATGCAGCTGCGGCCCACCGAGGCCATTTTGTACGCCGGCACCGGGCTGACCTCGGAATCGGAGCCGGCGAAGGAGTGGCTGGAAACGGAAATGAAGCTGCGCACGGTGGGCTCGGTGCTGGACGAGTAGCAACGGTAGTACTGGCAGTCATTGCGAGGACGAAGGACGAAGCAATCCTTCCTCCAGTAGCACCGCCGATGCAATACCCACCAACCGAAAATCCGTCTGAACGAAGCCGTGCCCGAAGCCAGCGCCACTGGGTTTCGGGCGCGGCTGGTTTTGGGTCGATGCCAGTTGGGCCGTGGTGCCTCGGGAGGAAGGATTGCTTCGTCGTTCCTCCTCGCAATGACGGCGGACTGAGCTGTCCGTAGCGGATGAATCCGCGTATTCATGGCCGGCGTGGGCTACCTTTGCCGCGCTTTACCTGCTCTGCTTTGTCGACGCTCCAGCCCATCCACAACATCCCCGAAATCTGCGCCCAGCACGGCATCACCGACGTGGTGTTGTCGCCGGGCTCCCGGTCGGCGCCGCTCACCATTGCCTTTGCCCGCCACCCCGAGCTGCGCGTGCGCGTAGTCCCCGACGAGCGGGCCGCCGCCTTTATCGGGCTGGGACTGGCGCAGGCGCAGCGGCGGCCAGTGGCGCTGGTGTGCACCTCCGGCACGGCCGGGCTGAACTACGCGCCGGCCGTGGCGGAGGCGTTTTTTCAGCAAATTCCGCTGGTCGTGTTCACCGCCGACCGCCCGCCGGAGTGGATTGACCAGCTCGACGGCCAGACTATCCGCCAGCCCAACCTCTACGGCCGCCACGCTAAGGCCGCCTTCGAGCTGCCCGTTGACTTCACGCACGCCGATGCCCGCTGGCAGGCTACGCGACTGGTCAACGAGGCCATCAACCTCAGCCAGGAATTTCCGGCCGGGCCGGTGCAGGTGAACGTGCCCCTGCGGGAGCCTTTTTACCCCAAGGCCGGCGAAGAAATCCAGTACGAGCCGGTCAAAATCAGCCACGAGGTAAGCGGGGCCGCCCAACTGCCCGCCGCCGAGCTGGACGTGCTGCGCCGGCAGCTGCGCCAGACGCCCCGGGTGCTGGTGGTAGCCGGCCAGTACCCCCACGACGAGGCGCTGCTACTGGCCCTGCGCCGCTTCGGTGCCGCCTACCAGGCCCCGGTGGTTGGCGACCTGATTGCCAACGTGCACCAGCCCGTCGGCCCCGATTTCGACGCGGCGCGCACTGCCCCGCTGGGCCGGCAGGACGTGTTCATGGTGGTGCCTGAACCGGGTCTGCGCGAGGCGTTGCGGCCCGAGCTGCTGATTACCTACGGTCAGTCCTTGATTTCCAAGGCGCTGAAAAACTACCTGCGCGAGTACCCGGCTACGCAGCACTGGCACATCCAGCCCGCCGGTCCGGTGGCCGACACCTTCCGCACGCTCACGCGCATCATCCGGATGGAGCCGGCCGCGTTTTTTGAGGCGATTCTGAATGGGAATAGCAGTCTGCCCGCTTCTGATTCCAGTTCGATTCCCGTCGCGGATGCAGCAGGTTCGACCCCGGTTCTGGGTACGGAAGCCGAACAACGAACAACGAATAACGAAAAACGAACCTCACGCCTGACCTGGCAAGGCCCCGGCAGCGCCCGCGACGAAGCCGCCGCGCCCAAGGATGCCTTCACCACGCCCTGGCAGCGGGCCAACGGCTGGGCCACGGACTTCGTGCGCGGATTTCTGACCCAGCCCGAGCAGCCGTTCAACGAGTTTACAGCCATCTACCGGGCCCTGCAGCTCGTGCCCAGCGACACGGCCCTGCACCTAGCGAACAGCATGGCCGTGCGCTACGCTAACATCCTGGGGTTGCCGGCCGGCTGCACCGCCGAAGTCTTCGCCAACCGCGGCACCAGCGGCATCGACGGCTGCAACTCCACGGCCGTGGGCGCGGCGCTGGCCCAGCCCGCGCGTCCCATCGTGCTGCTCACCGGCGACGTGGCCTTTTTCTACGACCGCAACGCCTTCTGGCACAATTACCCCACGCCCAACCTGCGCGTCATCCTGATCAACAACCACGCGGGCGGCATCTTCCGGCTGATTGACGGGCCGCGGCAGCAGCCCGAGCTGGAGGAGTTCTTCGAGACGCGGCAGTCGCTGACGGCTGAGAATACGGCCAAGGATTTCGGCCTGCGCTACTTCACCGCCGCTACCTTCGCGGAGCTGGATAAGGTGTTACCCGCTTTCTTTGCACCCTCGTCCAAAGGCAACGCGGCCTTGCTGGAAATCACCACCGACTCGGCCACCAACGCCGCCTTTTTCGAGCAGTACCGCGCCGCCGTGCGCACGTCTTTTTCTTAATTGTCCACTTGTCAGGCCGTCATGCTCATCTAGCGTCCGCTTGTCGAAGCATCTCTACCGCTTCGTCAGATAGCAAAGTAGCCAGCAGGAATCAGCACGCGAGATTCCTCGACTTCGCTCGGAATGACGTTCTACTTTCCTTCCCACTTCCCACTCCATGTCCCAGCAAGTAACCTGGACGCCCATCAAGGAATTCAAGGAAATTCTGTTTTCCTTCCACCAGGGCATTGCCAAAATCAGCATCAACCGCCCGCAGGTCCACAACGCCTTCACCCCGCTCACGGTGCAGGAAATGATTGAGGCCATGCACATCTGCCGCGACCGGACCGACATCGGCGTGGTCATCCTCACCGGCGAGGGCGGCAAGGCCTTCTGCTCGGGCGGCGACCAGAGCGTACGCGGCCACGGCGGCTACGTGGGCGACGACACCGTGCCCCGCCTGAACGTGCTCGACCTGCAGAAGCTCATCCGCTCCATCCCCAAGCCCGTCATTGCCATGGTGGCCGGCTGGGCCATCGGCGGCGGCCACGTGCTGCACGTCGTCTGCGACCTGTCCATTGCCGCCGACAATGCCCGCTTTGGCCAGACCGGCCCCAAAGTTGGCTCCTTCGACGGCGGTTTCGGCGCCAGCTACCTCGCCCGCGTGGTGGGCCAGAAGAAGGCCCGCGAAATCTGGTACCTCTGCGACCAGTACGACGCCCAGGAAGCCCTCGACATGGGCCTGGTAAACAAAGTGGTGCCGCTGGAAAAGCTGGAGGAAACCACCCTGGAGTGGTGCCGGAAGATTCTGGAGAAAAGCCCGCTGGCCCTGCGTATGCTCAAGTCCTCGTTCAACGCCGAGCTGGACGGGCAGGCCGGCATTCAGGAGCTGGCCGGCAACGCCACGCTGCTCTACTACCTCTCGGAGGAAGCCAAAGAGGGCAAAAACGCCTTCCTGGAGAAGCGCCAGCCCGATTTCGACAAGTACCCGAAGTTCCCGTAACGGTCCAGCAGCCCGCGTGTAGTTCAAGCCCCGCCCTCCCGGCGGGGCTTTTTTTGTACCCCGTGAGCTTCAGTAGCGGGCGTAGCTGTTTTCCCAAAATGCTATTAGCATTTTCTCAAAACAGGAGGAAATTATTTATGAATTATTCCAACATACCAGTACTTTACCTCTACAATCCCCAACAACCAAACCACCGTTTACTGATGATCAAACCCCTACTCCTGTGGGTAGGCCTGCTGGGCCTATCCCCCACCCTGAGCGCCCAGACCGAGCCCGCCGCCCGGCAGGCCATCGGCGCCGCAACACCCTACGCGGCTGAATTTGCAGCGGCGTATCAGCAGTATCCCACCGTGCCGCGGGGCGTGCTGGAGGCGGTGGCCTACACCCAGACGCACATGCGTCACATCAGCCCCAACGAGCCGACCAGTTGTACCGGCATGCCGTTGCCCTCGGGCGTGATGGGGCTGTTTGCCGATGGCAAAGGGTATTTCCGCGAAAACCTGCGGCTGGTAGCCAAGCTCTCGGGTATTGCGGAAGAGCGGATTGTGGAAGAGCCGGGCAGCAACATCCGCGCGTACGCCGCCGCCTACGCCCAGCTGCTGGAGCAGCTGCAGCTGCCCGCCGACGACGTGGCCCGGCACCAGCCGGTGCTCATCGCGCTCAGCGAGCTGCCCCTGGCCCCCGACGAGGTCAACGGATTTGCCCGCGGCTCGCACCTCTATAGCGTCCTGAGCTTTCTGGCCTCGCCGGAAAATCAGCAGCGCTACCGCTTTCCCGATTACCAGCTCGATCTGCCGGCCATTTTCGGCGCCAACTACCGCGTGCTTAGCGCCGGCAGCACCGAAGTATCGGCGCGGGGCGTGCAGGGCGGCGGGCAGCAGTTCGACCCCAGCGGCTCGACGTATTCGGTGGTCGCGTCCACCGATTACGGCCCGGCCATTACCGATCTGACGACCTGCAACTACAGCTCGCGCAGCGGTACGGCCGTCACGCACTACGCCATCCACACGGTGCAGGGCACCTACGCGGGCTGCATTTCGTGGTTTAAGAACTGCTCGGCCCAGGTGTCGGCGCACTACGTGGTGCGCAGCAGCGACGGGCAGGTGACGCAGATGGTAACGGAGGCCAATAAGGCCTGGCATATCGGCTCGGAAAACCCCTACACCATCGGCACCGAGCACGAGGGCTACGTCGACGACGCCTCGTGGTATACCACGGCCATGTACAGCAGCTCGGCGGCGCTGGCGCGCGACATCGTGGGCAGCGGCTACGGCATCAGCGGGCTGCGCACGTTCTACGGAGCGGCCACCACGGGCACGTTCAGCACCGGCGGCTGCGTGAAGATCAAGGGTCACCAGCACTACCCCAACCAGACCCACACTGACCCGGGCGTGAACTGGAACTGGGAGAAATTCTACACCCTGGTGAACAACGCACCAACCGTAAGCACCCTCACGGCCGCCTCGGGCACGGTGTACGACGCGGGCGGCGCGGCCGGCAACTACGGCGACGACGTGCGGCAGTGCCAGCTTATTGCGCCCACCGGCGCCACCAGCGTCTCGCTCACGTTCAGCGCCTTCGACCTGGAAAGCGGCTACGACCACCTGCTCGTCTTCAACGGCTCGAACAACCAGGCCCCGCTGATCGGCAAGTACTCGGGCACCACCAACCCGGGCACGCTCACGGCCTCGTCGGGCAAGATGTTCCTGGAGTTCCGCAGCGACTGCGCCACCACCCGCCCAGGCTTCGCGGCTGCGTGGTCGTCGACGGGCGGCTCCACGGGCTGCCCCACCGACAGCTACGAGAGCAACGGCACGCTGGCCACGGCCCCGGCCATCGGGGTGAACGTGAACAACGTGGCCTACATCTGCCCAGCCGGCGACGTGGACTGGTACAAGTTCACGAGCAGCTCGACCAACAACAACCTGAACATCACGCTCACCAACGTGCCCGTCGACTACGACATGGAGCTGTACAACGCCGCCGGCACGCTGCTGTACTCCTCCACCCAGCCCGGCACCACGGCCGAGTCCATCGTCTACAACGGGGCGCCCGCGGCCACCTACTACGTGAAGGTGTACGGTTACAACAACAATACCAGCACGTCGGCTTACACCCTGCGCGTGGCCACGCAATCGGTGGCGTGGCGGGCGGCAGGCAGCGCGCTGGTGGCGGCCAGCAGCACCGCCGAGCTGGAGCGCCCGGCGGTGAAAATGACCAATCCCGTGGCGGTAGGTGAGCAAACCTGGCTGACGGTAACCGGCTACGAAGGTCCAGCTGAGCTGGGCCTGCGCGACACCCAGGGCCGACCCGTAGGGGAAAGCACCCACGCCGAGTTCCGTGCCGGCCAACCGCTGGGCTACACCTTGCCCACGGGCCTGCGCCCGGGTATCTACCTGGTGCGCGTGCAGCTGGACACCCACGTGCAGACGCTGAAACTGCTGGTGCAATAGCCCGGCGGCACCGGCTCTCGAACCCCAAAGAAGCCCGAACCACGGCCGTGGTTCGGGCTTCTTTGATTGCATCGGTTTGTGGCATCCCACTGGCGGTTCAACTTCCGCTATTTACATCAGGTCCGCTAGGGCCGGTTTCGACCACTGGGAGGCTTCGGGCAGGCCATCGACCACGGCCGGCTGCATGGGCGGCGGGCCTTCGAGTACCCGGGGCCGTAACGCCACCAAGGCGCCCCCGCCCCGCCCGGCGGCCAGCAAACTGCTAACCGGTGGGCGGCGCGGGGGCGCCTTAGTGGCAGACCGAATGAGGCTTAGTGGTTGGCGGCCGTCTGCTCGATGACGCCGCTCACGTCCTGCTGCCGCTTAATGGTCAGCGGCAGGGAGGTCAGGGTGATGACGGCGTTGTTGTTGGTGGAGCTTTCCTCGTAGCGCAGCAGGGCTTTTTCGCCGCGCCAGGTGAAGCGCAGCTGGCCGTTGCCTTTCTGCTCGCCGGGGCCGTAGAGGGCCTGCAGGCGGGCCAGCACGGCGTGGCTGTTGGCGGCTCCTTTCGTAGAAAAAGAGAGGGTCAGCAGCTTGCCGCGGTAGAAGGCGTACTTCGGCGCATCGACGGCGGCCCCGGCCCAGCTCAGGCTGTCGGTGTCGCGGTGGCAGTAAGTGAGGCCGTTGTCGTGCCGGTCGTAGCTAAGGCCCTGCACGGCAGCGCTATCGGCTTCGAGGCCCACGCCCCGGAAGCCGTAGTGCAGGTCCAGCTTCTGGGGCGAAGGCGGCAGCGGCGCGGGAGCCGGGGTGACAACCTTGGCGTTAGCCGATGCCGGGGCGGCAGCTGCCTTGGTTTTTGTACTTGGCGAATGTTGGGCGGCAACTGGCAGGGCCAGTATGGTCGGAAAGAGTAGGCAGATCAGACGCATATGCAGACGAAGGGAAGCACGCGTAAAGGGAACGAAAGCTGCCGAAAAAATCCAATAAAGCAAAGGCATCAAATGCATTTGAGCCGAAAAGACGCTAAATAACAGCACATTGTTATTAAAGTATAATACCTTCATTGCACTGTCCATTTATTCCCATATTGAAGGAATAGTCCCATTATTGGAACAGACAGCCCTGCCTCATGCAATTATTGTATTTTATTATCACGCCCTTATTAAATATTGCCTTTTGGCGCCGTTGCCCCGATTTCTACCGACCCTGCCCCTAGCCTGCCCGGATCTGACTTGATTAGGCGGCCGCTACCCATTAGCTTGGCCGTATTTCGCAGTACTTGCTTGTCTTTTTTGCATGCCGCCCATCCGCCTCACCCAGTGTCTGCATCTGGCTCAGTACCTGCTGCAAAGCCTGCTTATGGCCGGGATGGTGCTGTGGGCCCGACCGGCCCTACAGCGCGTGCCGGGCCCGGCCGGTGGTACGCCCGCGCTCGGCCCGTACGCGCTGCTGGCATTTTTACTTATTCTAATGGTGGGCAGCAGTCTGTATACCCTGTCGCGCTACCTGCGGCCGGAGCTGCGCCGGCCCATCCGCGAAAACCGCCGGGTATACCGCAGCCGGCAGCTGCTGCACAACAGTCTGCTGGATTTGCTGGCGCTGCCGCCGCTGCTGCTCTACGCCGCCAGCGCCGATCCGCTGCACCTGTTATACTTCGGGGTGCTCAGCGCCGGGCTAGCAGCCCTCAGCTGGCCCACGCAGCGCCGCTACCAGCGCTGGCTGCTTTCGGCCGAGCGACGACGCTTACGCTAGAAAATGGAGCCGTAACCTTCGCAGCCGGCGCACCAGGCGTAAAAGTCGCGCTTGGTCTGGTCGTCGGCTTCGCTTTCGGTTGCCAGCTGCGCGTGGGTACGCTGCGGGACCGGTGCAGTGGCCGCCGACGCCGGGCGTTCGGGGGTAAGTGCGGGGGCGGGTACCAGCTGGGCAGTCGAAACCGAGTTGTTCACGGGGCGGACGAACGTGTTCATGACGGTAAGGGAGGATGGTACAGCTGTTATAAGATACGAGAAAAATAAGTAAGCGGGCACTCACTCACCACCAAAAGACGCTTTTCACCCTTGCCTGGCACCTTGCATTTGGTTACGGCGCGCCTTCCCGGCTTTGCCGGCCGCATCCTTTCTTTGCCGGGGCCGGTATCAGCGTAAGTTTCCTTTTCCGGCCTTTCTTCGCCCATGCCCGCTACCACTGTCCCCGACACGCTGCTGCTCAACGGCCACCGCTACCGCTACGCCGACATCCAGGAATACCCCGGCCACGCTGGCCACGAGCTCAACGGCTACGAAGCCCGGGTGCTCGACTTCTGCCGGCAGTGGCTCAACGGTGTGCAGGAGTTCGGGCTGACCACTTCGGGCTCGACGGGCCCCGCCCAGCCCATCACGCTGCGTCGCAGTCAGCTGGTGGCTAGCGCCCAGCGCACCATGAATCACCTGGGTTTGGGTGTGGGCCAGCGCATGCTGGTGTGCCTGAACTGCGAGTACATCGGCGGGATGATGATGCTGGTGCGCGCCTTCGAGTACGGGCTGCACCTCACCATTACCGAGCCGGTAAGTGACCCGTTTGCCCTGCTCCCGCCCGACGCGGCGTTTGACTTCGGCTCCTTCGTGCCCTTGCAGCTGCGGGCGGTACTGGCGGCCGGCCACGCCCCGCGGCTGGAACAGATGCGGGCCATTCTCATCGGTGGGGCGGCCGTGGACGCGGGCCTGCTGCAGCTGGCCGCGCCGCTGCAAGTGCCGCTTTATCACACCTACGGCATGACGGAAACCTGCTCCCACATTGCCCTGCGCCGCCTCAACGGCCCCGACGCCTCGGCCTATTACCGCGTGCTGCCCGGCCTGCACGTGGAGCAGGACGCGCGCGGCTGCCTGGCCATTCGCGGCGACGTGACCAACCAGGAGCTGGTGCAAACCAACGACCTGGTGCGCTTCGCGGAGCACGACCACCACCTGTTCGAGTGGCTGGGCCGGGCCGATTTCGTCATCAACTCGGGCGGGGTGAAAGTACCGGCCGAAAAGGTGGAGCAAGTGCTGGAAGTGACGCTGGCCGAGTTGGGCCACCTGGGCCGCCGGGCCCTGGTCACCGGCCGCCCCGACGAGCGACTGGGCCAGCAGGTGACGGCCGTGGTGGAGGGCGAGCCGCTGCCCGAAGCGGCCTGGGAGGCGGTGCTGGCGCGGCTGCGCGAGCGGCTGGGCCGCTACGAAGTGCCGCGGGCCGTGTACTACGCGCCGCAGTTTGCCCAGACGGCCAACGGCAAGCTGGACCGCCGTGCCACGCTGGCCGGCTTGGATGTGACTTAGTGAAGTATCGTTCCAGGCTCCGCTAAGTCACTAAATCACCAGTTCATTCCCAATAATCGGGCGCGAATGCGTTGCTTTGCAGCCGATAATCCACCCCCGCCTTTTCCTTAATGAAACATACCCATTTGCGGCCCGCCGCGTGGCTGCTGGGCCTGGGCCTGGCCGGCTGCGCCGGGGCCACCGCTACCACGGCCCCCGCCACCACCGACGCCGTAGCCCTGGCCACCGTCAGCGCCGTCAGCAATGTGCCGCTTGATATGGCCCGCCCGGCCGCGCCGGAGCCGGTGGCCGAAGCCGCCAAGGATCAGCCGTTCCAGACGGTGAGCGAGCAGTTTGCCGACCTGCGCGTGCTGCGCTACCAGGTGCCCGGCTTCGAAACGCTGGAAGCCAAGCAGAAGGAGTTGCTCTACTACCTCTACGAAGCCGCCCTGGCCGGCCGCGACATCACCTACGACCAGAACTACCGCCACAACCTGCGCGTGCGCCGCACCCTGGAGGCCCTGTGGCCGCTGAACCAGCAGCGCATGGCCGCCACCAGCAACACCCAGCAGGTGGAGCAGGCCCAGAAGTTCAACGTGTACGCCAAGCGCGTGTGGTTCTCCAACGGCGTGCACCACCACTACAGCACCCGCAAGTTCGTGCCCGACTGCTCGCGCGAGTACTTCGCCGAGCTGGTGAAGGCCGCCGACCCGAAAACGCTGCCCCTGGTGGGCGGCGAAACGGTGCAGGAGTTCGTGATGAATATGACGCCCATCATCTTCGACCCGACCCTGGACGCCAAGCGCGTCAACCAGGAAAAGGACGCGGACTTGGTGCAGACCTCGGCCACCAACTTCTACCAGGGCCTGACCCAGAAGGAAGTGGAGGCCTATTACGCCCGCAAAATCGACAAGAAAGACCAGCGGCCGGTTTCCTACGGGCTGAACTCGCGCCTGGTGAAGGACAAGAACGGCGCCGTGGTGGAGCAGCCCTGGAAAGTGGGCGGCCTGTACGGCGAGGCCATTACGCAGATTGTGTACTGGCTGGGCAAGGCCGCCGATGTGGCCGAAAACCCCGAGCAGAAAAAGGCCCTGCAGAAGCTGGTGCAGTACTACACCACCGGCGACCTGAAGGTGTGGGACGAGTACAACATTGCCTGGGTGCACGACACCAAGTCGCGCACCGACGTGGTGAATGGCTTCATCGAGGTGTACGGCGACCCGCTGGGCTACCGCGCCACTTACGAGGCGGTGGTGTCGTTCAAGGACCTGGAGGCCAGCAAGCGCATCAAGGCCATCGGCGACCAGGCGCAGTGGTTTGAGGACCACTCCCCCATCAAGCCCGAGCACAAGAAAAAGAACGTGGTGGGCATCACGGCCAAGGTGATTACGACGGTGGTTGAGTCGGGCGACGCGGCCCCGGCCACGCCCATCGGCATCAACCTGCCCAATGCCACCTGGATTCGCAAGGAGCACGGCTCGAAGTCGGTGCAGCTGGGCAACATCGTGGAGGCCTACGACCAGGCCAACGCCGGCGGCATGCTCGACGAGTTTGCCCTGACCGACGCCGAGAAGCAGCGCGCCCGGCAGTACGGCTCGCTCGCGGGCAAGCTGCACACCGACATGCACGAGGTCATCGGGCACGCTTCGGGGCAGATCAACCCGGGTGTGGGCACTACCAAGGAAACGCTCAAAAACTACGCCTCCGCCATCGAGGAAGGCCGTGCCGACCTCGTAGCGCTGTACTACCTGATGGACCCCAAGCTGGTGGAGCTGAAAGTGGTGCCGAGCCTGGAAGTGGGCAAGGCCGAGTACGACAGCTACATTCGCGGCGGCCTGATGACGCAGCTCTCGCGCCTGACGCTGGGCGAGACGGTGGAGGAAGCCCACATGCGCAACCGTCAGATGGTGGCCAAGTGGGTGTACGAGAAGGGCCAGAAGGAGAAGGTCATCGAGAAGGTGACCAAGGACGGCAAGGTGTACTTCCGCATCAACGACTACCAGAAGCTGCGCGGGCTGTTCGGGCAGCTGCTGCGCGAAACCCAGCGCATCACCAGCGAAGGGGACTTCAACGGGGCCAAAAACCTCATCGAGAACTACGGGGTGAAGGTGGACCCGGCGCTGCACAAGGAAGTGCTGGCCCGCTACCAGAAGCTCAACATCGCGCCCTACGCCGGCTTCATTCAGCCGCGCTTGGTGCCGGTGGAGCGCGAGGGTAAGATCGTGGACGTCAAGCTGGAATACCCCTCGGACTTCGCCCAGCAGATGCTGGACTACGGCCGCAAGTACTCCTTCCTGCCGCACGTGAACTAATTGGTAGTTGTCAGTTGCGAGTTGTCAGTTCGTTCTGACGTCTGTCCTGACAACTCGCAACTAACAACTGACAACCAACAACTCGCAACTGACAGCAACCGACCCTGTTTGCACTTTTTCCGGTAGAAAGGCCGGCAGCACGCACCGTTGCTGCCGGCCTTTTTGCTTTCTTCGTGTTCCGACTCCTGAACCTAGCCGTTATGAAACACCTCTTCTCCACCTTCTCCCTGCTGCTGGCCCTGGGCCTGAGCAGCAGCGCCACCCAGGCCCAGACCCGCAACCTGGCCACACCCGCCCCCGACGCGGTGCGCTACGAGTACTGCGAGGTGCGCGTAGTGGGCAAAGACGTGTACGCCGACTTCGGCTACGGCTCCGAGAAGCTGGGCGGCCCCGAGCTGTCGAAGCTGGAGGTGGGCAAGCTGCAGGTATTTGCCACGCCCATCAGCGCCCTGAACTACATGGGCAACCTGGGCTGGGAGGTTATCCAGGTGGTGGCCGGCGGTTCCGCCGGCAACATCGACCGCAACGGCCCCAGCGGCAACCGTTACTACGTGCTGCGCCGCCCCCGCACCAGCACGGGCGTGAACGTGACGAAATAGCCCCTCCCCGCTTTCCCGAAGCAACGCCCGCCGCAGCCCTGAAGCCGTGGCGGGCGTTGCGGCATTTAGTGGGGTGCGACAGTGAACCTGGCCCGCGCCGTCAGGCGGCAAGCCGCGGATTGGCGCCGCTACGGACGCGGCTGGTAGTCGCTGCGGTGCAGGCCGCGCTGCGAGAACAGCGGCTCCCGGCCCCGTACCACCTTGTACAGGTCGCCGAGAAAGAGCTTGACGCGGCCGTAGAAAATGACGCCGCTGATGTCGTCTTCGAGCTTATCGGCGGTGAGCAGGGCCTGGCGGTAGCCCACGCCCGCGCCCAGCCCCACCCAGCGAAACACCCGCATGTGCCCGCCCACGGTGGGCTCGATCAGCCAGATGGTGCGGCGCGGCGAGTGGTACACGGTGCCGTCGGGGTAGCGGTAGCGCACGTAGTAGTAGCCCAGGCCGGCCTGCACGGGCGTGCTCAGCTCCCAGCGCGGGGTGCCCACCAGCACGTACTCGCCGTAGAGCACGCCGTAGCGGAAGCGGATTTTATCGGTGCTGCCCGGGGGCACGAAGCTGGGCGGCACGGCGCGGGTGTTGATGGCGCTGCTCAGGAAGTACAGCCCCACGCCGGTGCGCAGGCGGCCGCGCCACTCCACGCCCAGCTTCAGGCCGTTGATGCCCACCATTTCGCGCTGCAGCAGGGAATAGCGCTGGTCGAACTGAAACACCAGGCGGCGGTGGGGCTGGCGCACCCGGCTCGTGTCGACTGGCTCCGACGCGGGCGCGGCTGGCGCCGCCTGGGCCAGCAACCACGACAAACTCAGCAGGGCAGTACGCAGCAAGGTCTTCACGCAGCAAAGCTACGCGGCGGGCAGGGGGAAGTTGTGGCCGAAGCTGAACGGCCGGCCGACGCCCTACCCCGTCTTCGGCTCCGCTTCACCCGGCCGGCCGTACGGTTCGCCCGGTTCGGGCTTCGGGCGGGCGGGGCGGGCGCGTAGTTTTGGGCATCATCCACTTTCGCGCTGCCCCTATGCCCGCTCTCACGCCCGACCTCGTTTTTTCCCTGGCCAACGCGGCCGTGCTGCCCGCCTGGCTGCTGCTGGTCGTGGCCCCGCGCTGGGGGCTCACGCGCCGGCTGGTGCGCAGCGGGCTGTGGCCGCTGCTGCTGGCCGCCACCTACGCCGCCCTCATCCTCACCCACTACCTCGGCCCCCACGCCACGGCGGGCGGCTTCGGCTCCCTGGCTGAAGTGCGCGCCCTGTTCGAAGACCCGTGGGCGCTGACGGCCGGCTGGGCCCACTACCTGTGCTTCGATTTGTGCGTGGGCCTCTGGGAAGTGCGCGACGCCGAGCGGCGCGGCCTGCCCCACCTGATCCTGGTGCCGGCGCTGCTGCTCACCTTCCTGGTGGGGCCGGTGGGGCTGCTGCTCTACGCCGCGCTGCGCCTGCTGCGCCCCGCGCCGCACCCGGCAGCCGCCCAGTCGGTGGCATAGCTGCGCCTGCTTTTTCTACCAACCAAACCGCCTTTCTGACCTATGAAAACCGCCCTGGCACCCACTTTTTCGCTGTCCGAGCAAGCAACTACCCCTACCCGCCCGGCGGCCTGGCTGCGGGTGCTGCACGGCTGCCAGCCCGCGCTGGCCTGGGCCGGCTGGCTGCACCTGGGCTTGCTGCTGGCCTGCCTCGTGCTCTGGACGCTGGACGGCCGCACGGTCACCGGCCTGAACGTGTGGATCAAGCCGGCCAAGTTCAGCCTCTCGGGCCTGATCTACCTCTGGACGCTGGCCTGGCTGCTGGCCGACGTGCCGGCCGCCGGGCAGCGCGCGGCGCGGCGCATCGGGCGGCTGGTGGCCTTGAGCATGGTGGTGGAAATGGCGTGCATCGTGCTGCAGGCGGCCCGCGGCACTACCTCGCACTTCAACATCGGCTCGGCCTTCGACGGGGCGGTGTTTCAGCTCATGGGCATCTTCATTGGCATCAACACCGTGGCCATCGTCTGGGCGCTGGGGCTGGTGTTTCGGCAGCGGCCCTTCGGCTCGGCGGCCTGGGTGTGGGGCATCCGGCTGGGGCTGCTGGTGTTTCTGGTGGGCAGCGTGGTGGGCGGCGTGATGGCCGGGCGGCTGGCCCACACCGTGGGCGCCGCCGACGGAGGCGCGGGCCTGCCCATCCTGGGCTGGAGCACCCGCCACGGCGACTTGCGCGCCGCTCACTTCCTGGGCTTGCACGCCCTGCAGGCGCTGCCGCTGGCGGGCTGGCTGCTGGGCCGGCGGGTAGCGGGCCGGGCCGCCCAAACGCTGGGCGTGGCCGCCGTTGCTTTGCTCTACGCCGGCGCCGTGGGCTGGCTGTTCTGGCACGCCATGCAGGGCCTGCCGCTGTGGTAGGCGGTCAGTTGTCAGTTGTCAGTTGTCAGTTGGCTACGCCGTCTTACCTGCGCCCGTTCGTTCGGAGTACGTCTGCCGTTGTAGAGCGTCCCGGCTGGGCTGGTTGCTAAACCTAAGTACCTGCTTCTTCAACCCTTTCCCGCATGGACCTTTCTCAACCGGCCCGCCTGCTCAGCGGCATTGCCTTGATCCTGGTGCCGACCATTGCCTTCGGCGGCCATTTCCTGCTGCAGCTGCTGAGCGGCCGCCACGCGCAGCTGGGGCTGAACCCGCTGCAAAAATCCCTGATGCGGGCCGGCCACGCCCACGCCGGGGTGCTGGTACTGCTCTGCCTGCTGGCCCAGCTCTTCCTCGATTCGCTGGCCTTCGGCGCGGGCCTGGGCTGGGCCGTGCGGCTGGGCTTCGTGCTGGCGCCGATGCTGGTGAGCGGCGGCTTTTTCGCGGCGGCGGCGGGCCGGAATATCGTGCGGCCCGGCCGGGCCGGATTGGCGCTAATTTACGCCGGGGCCCTGCTGCTGACGTTGAGCACCGTGACGCTGGGCGTGGCCCTGGTGCGCAGCGCCTGATGCGCGGATTATGGGCGGCCCGCGTCATCTTTAGGCCATGAACGATTTGCGTCTGCGCCTCGTGGGCATGCCCGCGCTGAGCTTGCTCATTGCCGTGCTGAACGCCAAGCACTGGTATTCCTGGGGGCAAGCGGCCATGAGCTGGGGCATCTCGCTGCTGTTTACGGCCGTGCTCTGGCAGGGCACGCGCACCATCTGGGCGCTGCTGGTCGAGCGGTTTCCGCGGGTGGAGCAAACCGCGCGGCGGCTGTGGCTGCTGCTGCTCACCTGCCTGCTCTACACCAGTGCGGCCACCGTGGCGCTGGTGGCGCTCCTGCACCTGGCCATGCCCCAGTACTTCTCGCTCAGTCCCGCGGCGTTGCTCGGCCAGATCGGCTTCAACCTGATTCCGACCACCATAGTGATGCTGGGCTACGAGAGCCGGCACTTCTTTCTGCAGTGGGCCGAAAACGTGCGCCGCGCCGAGCAGCTGCTGGGCGCCAGCCAGCGCGCCCAGCTCGAAGCCCTGCAGCAGCAGCTCGACCCGCACTTCCTCTTCAACACCCTCAACACCCTGGCCGCCCTGGTGGAGCCCGACAACGCCCCGGCCCAGCAGTTCGTGGAGCAGCTAGCCGATGTGTACCGCTACGTGCTGCTCAGCCGCGAGCGGCGCACCGTACCGCTGCGCGAGGAGCTGGCCTTCGTGGAAGCCTACGTGGCCCTGCAGAAAGCCCGCCTGCGCGACAACCTGCAGGTGCACCTGACCGTGCCACCGGCCCTGCTCGACGCGCACGTGGCCCCGCTGAGCGTGCAGCTGCTGATCGAAAATGCGCTGAAGCACAACGAAGCCTCGCGCCAGCACCCGCTGCACGTGCGCGTGGCGGCCGCGGGCGAGTGGCTGGCGGTGAGCAACCCGCGCCGCGCCCGCAGCACCAGCCTCGCCCCGCCCGGCACCGGCACGGGCCTGCGCAACATCCGCGAGCGGTACACCCTGCTGCTCCCCGCCCGCCCCGTCCATATCGACGCGGCCCCCGACACCTTCACGGTGCGGCTCCCGCTACTGGGGAATTCTGAAGTATGAATGCTGAATTATGAATTCTCATGTCTTGCCCCGCCTGCTTTTGCCCTTCAGATGGCAGTTCATCGGCCCTGGCTCAGCGGTGCAGATTCCCGGCATCACCACCTCGGCCCGCCTATCTTCCAATTCATAATTCAGCATTCATCATTCAGAATTCAATCCCATGACCGTTCTGCTGCTTGAAGACGAATACCCGGCGGCTGAGCGCCTGCAGCGCCTGCTGGCCCAGGCCGCGCCCGAGGCCCGCGTGGTGGCCCACCACGACACGGTGGCCGGGGCCGTGGACTGGCTGCGCACCCACCCCGCGCCCGACCTCATCCTGGCCGACATTCACCTGGCCGACGGCATCAGCCTCGACGTGTTCGACCAGCTGGTGGTGACCACGCCCGTCATTTTCACCACCGCCTACGACCAGTACGCCCTGCAGGCCTTCCGCACCCACAGCGTCGATTACCTGCTCAAGCCCATCAAGCTGGCCGAGCTGCAGACGGCCCTGCAGAAGCTGCGCCAGTGGCACAGCCCCGCGCTGGCCGCCTCGGTGGTGGCCGAGCGCCTGCAGGACCTGCTGCACCAGGCACCGGCCGACCCGAGCGCCGCGCCCGCGCCCAAAACGCGCTTTCTGGTCCGCCAGGGCGAGCAGCTGCTGCCGGTAGCCGCCGCCGACATTGCCTGGTTTCAGAGCCGCCACGAGACGGTGACCCTGGTTACGCTGGCCGGGCAGCGCTACCTCGTCGACTACACCCTGGAGCAGCTGGAGCAGCGCCTCGACCCCGGGCAGTTTTTCCGGCTCAACCGGCAGTTCATTGCCCAGCTGGCGGCCGTGCAGCGCCTGCACCCGTGGTTCAACGGCAAGCTCAAGCTGGATTTGCAGCCCGCCCCGGCCGACGAGGTCATCGTGAGCCGGGAGAAGGCGGCGGCGGTGAAAAGCTGGCTGGAAGACTAGCCGCAACGCGCAGATTCGGCGTTACATACAATTCAACCTATTTTGAGCCAATTCCTTTCTTTAATCCTTACCGCATGAAAGCACCCCTACTCCTCGCGCTGGGCCTGCTGGGCCTGAGCACCACCGCCCGGGCGCAGGCTCATTCCTTTCCAACGGCTCCCTGCTATACCACCGGCCCGCTGTGGTTTCAGCAAAACCTGGCAAGTGCGGTGCAGACCCCGCCCTGGGCCGTGTCGCAGGAAATGCGCACCGTGGACGGGCAGACGGCCTGGCAGCTGCTGAGCACCGACCACCCCGTTAGCCTGCCGCAAAACCGCGGCTACGGCATTTCGCGCACCGACGACTGGGGCCAGACCTGGCAGTACCGCGCCCTGAGCGGCGGCAACAACCTGCGGGTGGAGCAGCTGACGCCCACCAGCGCCACCATGGCCTTCCTGCTGAAGTACGACGCCACCTGGCAGCACATGACGCTGGAACGCACCACCGACGGCGGTACCACCTGGAATACCGTGCTGCCCACCGCGCAGCTGCCCCGGTTTCCCCTGATGCAGTTCAGCAGCGCCACCGAAGGCCTGATTCTGGGCCAGCGCCGCGGTCCGGGCGGGGGCCTGCTGGCCCTGCGCACCACCGATGGCGGCAGCACCTGGGCGCCTCTGCCCGCCGCCGACCTGCCCACCGCCGCTTCGCCCAAGGAAATCGTGCTGTCCGAGAGCTTTACGTCCCTGGGCAACACGATGTGGGTTATGGCCTCCGACTCTGACTTTGTGGCGCCGCCCCGCCTGCTGCGCTCCACCGACCGGGGCCTGCACTGGACGGCCAGCGCCCCCATTCAGGGTATGGGCGCGGTGGCCGTGTACTACCGTTATTCATTGGCCTTCAAAGATGTTAACAACGGCTTGCTGGCCAGCCAGGGCGGCCTGCTGACCACCACCAACGGGGGCAACTCCTGGCAGGCCATAGCGAATACCGGCACGCTGCACACCACCAAAGTCAAGGCCATTCCGGGCACGCAGTTCTACATGAGCGTGGGCCCCGATGACACCGGCACCAATAACTACGGCGTGTCGTACAGCTACGACCAGGGCCTGACCTGGCACGAGCTGGCCTCCAATACCTACTTTTCCAGCTTCGACTACGCCAACTCCACCACCGGCTACTTCGGCGCCTACACCGACGCCAACGGCCAGGGCGGCGTGTACCGCACTTCGCAGGCCACCCTGGCGACCCAACCCGCAGCGGCCGGACCGGCGGCTTTCAGCCTCGCCCCCAACCCCAGCCCCGACGGTACCGTGCAGCTGCATACGGCCGCGCCCACCGGCGCCCGGCTGCGCATCTGCGACGTGCTGGGCCGGGAGGTGTACGCCCGCACCCTGCCCGCCGCCACCGGCCAGTCCCTGGTGCTGGATCTGGCGGGCCAGGCCAAGGGCGTGTACATCGTCAGCCTGACGGCGGGGCCGCACACGCAGCAGCAGCGCCTGGTGCTCCGGTAAGTTCTCCTGCCAATCAATACCGGCCCGGGGCCGGCAGCTTTGTCTGCCGACCCCGGGCCGGTGGCGTTAGGGCGGGTCAGGCGTCGTCGTCGGCCAGGGCTTCCAGGTAGGTCACTACTTCGGCCAGGGCCTCCACGCGGTGAAAGGGCACGCCTACCAGCTGCTCGGCGGGCACTTCCTCCATCACCCAGGTGGTGTGGTAGGGCACGTGCACGGCGCGGGCGCCGAGGCGGGCCACCGGCAGCACGTCGGATTTCAGCGAGTTGCCGATCATCACAAACTGCTCGGGGCGCAGGCCGTAGCGCTGCAGCAGGCGCCGGTAGGTGGCCTCGTTTTTCTCGCTCACGATTTCGACGTGGGCGAAATAGTCGCCCAGGCCGGAGCGGGCCAGCTTGCTTTCCTGGTCGAACAGGTCGCCCTTGGTGAGCAGCATCAGCCGGTGGCCCTGCTCCTGCAGCACGTCGAGCACCGCGCGCACGTCGGGCAGCGGCTCAATGGGATAATCGAGCAGGCGCTTGCCGTGGTCGAGGATCTGCTGGATTTCGCGGCCCGTCACCCGGCCGTCGGTCAGGCTGATGATGGTTTCGACCATGCAGATGATAAACGACTTGGCCCCGTAGCCGAGCAGGGGCAGGTCGCGGCGCTGCACCTCGTTGAAGCGCCGGCTGAGCGTGTCGGCGTCGGCGTAGTGGGTGAGCAGCTCGTAGAGCTGGGCTTCGGCCTGGTCGTAGTGCGGCTGGTTGGGCCACAGCGTATCGTCGGCGTCGAAGGCAATGAGCGTGGGAGCGGGCATGGCGGGGTGCGGCATTAGAATGGGCCGGACGGCTGGCAAAGCTACGGCTGGCGCCGGTTTAGCCGCCTGCGGCGGCGTAACCGGTGCCCAAAATAAAGCAGGCTTTCAGCCTGCGTGGAATGTTGCCGCGTAGTCCAGCAGGATTCATATGGGCGCCAGACGCAGGCTGAAAGCCTGCCCGAAAGTAGGGACCGGTTACACTGTCTTCGACAGCTAAACCGGCGCCAGCCGTAGTTTTGCCCATTATGAAGCACCAGATTGACCTCACGACCTGGAACCGCCGGGAGCATTTCGCGTTTTTCTCGGCCTTCGAAGAGCCGTTTTTCGGAGTGGTGGCCGAGGTGGACGCGGCCCGTGCCTACGCCCGCGCCAAGGCGCTGGGCGTGTCGTTTTTTCAGCTCTACCTGCACGCCGTGCTGCGGGCCGTCAACGTCGTGGAGGCCCTGCGCTACCGCATCGAGGACGGGCAGGTGTGGTGCTACGACGTCGTCCACGCCTCGGCCACGCTCACCCGCCCCGACAATACCTTCGGCTTTAGCTTCGTGCCTTACGCGCCCGCCCTGGCCGATTTTGGCCCCGGCCTGCAGGCCGAAATGGCGGCCGTGCGCCAGAGCAGCGGCCTGCGCCTCAACGACGTGACGGCCCGCCCCGACGTCATCCATTTCTCCGCTATTCCCTGGCTCAGCTTCACCGGCCTCACCCACGCCCGCTCATTCAGCTACCCCGACTCGGTGCCGAAAATATCGGTGGGCCGCACCCGCGCCGAGGGCCAGCAGCTGCTGATGCCCGTAGCCGTCAACGCCCACCACGGCCTGGCCGACGGCTACCACGTCGGGCTGTTCTTCGAGCAGCTGCAGCAGGCGCTGGATTCGGATGAGTCGGCGCCCGGCAGGTCAGCCTAGCAGCCACCCTAGCACGCCGGCCGCCCCAATACCTACGCTGGCGCCAACCAGCACCTCCGGCCCGGTGTGTCGGCGCAGCACCAGCCGCGATGCGGCCACCAGCCCGGCCAGGAGTGCCGCCCCGAGGCCCCACCCGGCGCCGGCCAGCAGCCCCACGCCCCCGGCCAGAAAAAACGACAGCGCCGCGTGCAGGGAAACTTTCAGGCGAAAATTCAGCAGGTAGCAGAGCAGAATCAGCCCCAGGGCTACCGCCAGCCCCGCCCGCCACGCTATCGGGGTGCCCACCAGCCACGTGCTGCCGGTAGCCAGTGCCAGCAGCGTCAGCAGCACGGGGTAGAACGAGTGGCGTTGTTCCCGCGCCGAAACGTCGAAGTTGGTGTACTGGCCGCGTCGCACCCGCCAGTAGTTCCAGGCCGCTACCGGCAGCACTACGCCGCCTACCACCGCCCCCGCCACCCAGGTGCCTGACTGCCGAGACGCTACCGCGCCCACGAACAGCGCCGCCGTCAGCAGCGGATGCCCGAGCCCCGATACCACGGTGGCCAGCAGCTTCAGCCGGGGCCCGGCCTCGGGAGCGGTGTTGTGCATACTGGGTTTGCCGGTGGCCGCGAAGCTTTTTACCTGTTACGTGTTACTTGTCACCCACACAACCCTACCGATCCAGCCACTGGCGGAAGGCGTTTACCCGTTCGCGGCTGACGAGCACGTCGCCTTCGGGGGCGGCGGGCTGCAGCACGGTTTTCAGACGGGAGTTGGTGTAGTGAATGATGTCCTGAATGGCGTCATGGTGAACGAGGTAGGCGCGGTTGAGGCGGAAGAACTGCTGCGGGTCGAGTAGCTTTTCCAGCTGTTCCAGCGTCTGGTCGAGCACGAAGCGGCGGTTTTCGCGGGTCTGCACGAAGGTGGCTTTTTCGAGGCTGAAGAAGTAGCTCACCTGCTCCACTGGCACCACTTTCAGGTGCTCCCCCACCTTCACCACAAACTGCTTTTTGTACTGGTGCTGCTGGGGCTGCAGCTGCTGCAGCATCTGGGCCAGCATGGCGGCATCGAAAGCGGGCGCCGGCGCGGGAGCCGGCGCCGCGGCGCGCACGGCCCGCAGCTTGTGCAGGGCCGCCGTCAGCTCGTCCTCGTCGATGGGCTTGAGCAGGTAGTCGATGCTGTTGACCTTAAAGGCGCGCAGGGCGTACTGGTCGTAGGCCGTGGTGAAGATGACCGGGCAGCGTACCGGCACGCGCTCGAACAGCTCGAAGCTCAGCCCGTCGGCCAGGTGAATGTCGAGGAAGAGCACGTCGGGCGGCGGGGCGGCGGCCTGCAGCAGGGCCACGGCCGCTTCCACCGAATCGGCAGTGGCCAGCACCTGCACGGGCGGCTGCTGGCGGCGCAGCAGGTCGGTGAGGCGGCGGGCAGCCAGCGGCTCGTCTTCGACTACAAAGGCGGTCATTTATCTAATGTGCTTATGTGGGGTGAATGTGCTGATGTGCTAATATGGGGTGAATGTGCTGATGGTGGTTCTGGGATTAGCACATCAGCACATTCTTCACATTAGCACATTAGCACATTAGCTCCAGCACGGGCAGCGTCACGCTGAATTCCGATTCGCCGCGCTCCACCTGCACCGGTTCCTGGGTGAGGTGACGGTAGCGCCCCTGCAGGTTGGGCAGCCCGATGCCGGCCGACTCGCCCGGGGCCACCCGGCGCGGGCGCAGCGTGTTCACCACGCGCAGCTGGCGGCCGTCCGGCGTCAGCTCGATGCGCAGCTGCAGGGGCTGAGCGGCGGTGGCTACGTTGTGCTTCAGCACGTTTTCGATGAGCAGCTGCAGGCTGAGCGGGGGCACCACGGCCTGGGGCGGCACCTCGGCGGCGGCGGGCATGGTCACCTGCAGGGCCTCGCCGTAGCGGATGCGCTGCAGAAACAGGTAGGACTCGGCAAAGGCCAGCTCGTCGTGCAGGGGCACTACCTCGCGGCCGCGGGCGTCGAGCACGTAGCGGTAGACCAGCGAGAGTTGGCGGATGAAGCGCACGGCCACTTTGGGCTCCTCCTCCACCAGCGAAGTCAGCGCGTTCAGGGCGTTGAACATGAAGTGCGGGTCGAGCTGCTGGCGCAGGGTTTCGGCCTCGGCCTGGGCCATTTCCTTCTGCAGCCGCTCGTTGCGCACCAGCGCCTCGCGCCAGCCCAGCAGGAAGGAGCGGCTGTGGAGCACCAGCGAAATGATGGAGGTGCAGATCAGCGGAAACAGGTAGCGGCCCGTCGACCCCGCGTCCCAGAGCGTGGCCACGGGGCGGCCCAGGTAGAGCACAATGAACGCGTAGTTGATGAGCACGATGACCAGCAGCGACCCGCCCAGCGACACCACGACGGTCAGCAGCAGGCGCCTGACGGGCTCGGTGCGCCAGCGGGCTACGCCGTCGAGCCAGTCGACGGAGTAGCCGTTGACCAGCCAGAGGCTCACGGTGTAGGCCAGGGTCAGCGTGAGGTTGATGCCCAGTTGCCGCGGGTCGGTCCAGCAGCTTGGGCAGGAAGCCAGGGCAATGCCCAGCGCCACTACCACAATGGTCAGGCCCGTGCGTAGCCAGCGTCGGCCTTGGCGCAGCGGGGGCATGGTCCGGTGGGAGCTGGGCATGGCAGGGCAATCGGAAACAGTGGGGGCATTCATCAGCGGGCGGGGCAAGATACGGCGGTAAGCCGGGCAACGGCGCGGCGGACTGGCGGGCGGCAGCTGGAGCAGTCCGCCCAGACCTCAGCAGGCACTTACTTGGTGGCGGCCTGCGGCTGCCCGGCCGGCTGCTGGTAGGCGGCCAGGCGGCCCAGCAGCTGCCGCTCGCCCCAGCTCGGGGCGTTGGGCGTGGCGGGCTTGAAGGCGGCGTAGCGGGCTTTGGCTTCGTCGTACACGGGCTTGGCCGCCTCGGTCCCGCCCCCGAACATCTTGGGCGTGAAGTAGAGGTTGTTGCCCTGCACCAGGTAGATGCGCGGGTTAGCCGGGTTCAGCTTTTTAGCTTCGGCCAGGGCCTCATCTACCTTACCCGAGTAGGTCATGGAGCGCGTCATGGGGGCCACGCCCAGGCGGGCCTGGTAGATGTAGGCCTGCAGCACCAGCAGCTCCGAGGCGTCGCCGCCGAGCTGGCGGGCCTGCTGCAGGGCGGCTTCGGCCTGGTCGAGCTGCTTGTCCTTCACGTCGCCGCTTTCCTTGCTCTGGAAGGTGGCGATGAGCAGGGCGTAGCTCTGGTAGTAGCGCGGCAGCCAGTCCTGCGGGGCCACGGTGGCGGCGCGCTCCAGCTTGCCGGCCAGCTCCTTCAGCAAGGCCGCGTCGCCGGTGCTCATGACTTCCTGAATGGTGGCGCCGAGCATTTCCTGGTAGCCGGCGGGCGCGGTTTGGGCTGCGGCCGGGGCCGGCTTGGTTTGGGCAGCGGCGGTAGTCAGCGAGGCAGCGGCCAGGGCGAGGATGAGCAGGGGCGTTTTCATGGTGATTGGGGGAGAAAGGTTGGTTTCGGATGAGGGTAGCGGGCTTTTGCCGCTCTGGTGATTCAAAGGTGGAGTGCCGGGCGTCGGGCTAAAACTTTCCGTTACCGAAGCGTCGAATCAGGCGGATGAGCTGCGACCGGGCGACGATAGGCGGATGGGCAGTTCCGGTAGAAGTACCATTATCAGAACCGGGGCAGCAGGAGGCTGAAGCGAGGAAAGTCTAGAGGCAGTATAGAGGCAGTATAGAAGCAGTGTAGAGGGAGGGCAGACGCACTATCTATGCGGAGTACAATCGGCAGGCCGGCTGTTCGGGACGGTTTAGCCCGCAGAGGGCGCGGAAGCTTGCGCAGAGGGCGCAGAGTCGTTCCGGTAAGCCGATAATAGCCGCTTACTCCGGCGCGGTTTCGGTGTCGGCGGGGCGCTTTTTGTTGATGGAGATGAGCAGGCCCACGAAGAGCATGCGCGGGGCCGAGGGCGTGACGGCCACGCCCTGGTAGCTGCCGGTGGCGTCGGGGGTGGCGGCGTAGCGGTAGCCGAACACGTTGTTGCGGCCCAGCACGTTAGAACAGGACAGGTGCACGATGGTGAGGTTTTTCCGGATGCTGGTGAGGTAGCTCAGGTTCAGGCTCAGGTCCTGAAAGCTGGGCGTGCGGCCCTGGTTGTAGCCGGCCCGGTTCGGGTCGTAGTAGCGGCGGGGCGAGCCGTAGCTGAAGGTGCCGCCGAGCAGCGTGTGCAGCCGGCTCACCCAGTATTTGCCTACCACCGCCAGGTTGTGGCGCGAGGCAAAGGTGGGCACGGCCGGCACCGGGTCCTGGCGCTGCTGCCGGCGCGTGTCCACCAGGCCGTAGCTCACCCAGTAGTCGAGGCCCTTCACCGTTTTTTTGTCGCGCCAGAACAGGTCCACCCCGCGGGCGTAGCCGCGGCCGGTGCTCTGGTAGCTGGCCGGGGCCAGGGGGAGCAGCACGTTGCCGGTCAGACCCAGCGGCACGTAGCGGGTGAGGTGGGCGTAGTCCTTGTAGTAGGCCTCCAGGCGCAGCGTCCGGTCGTTTTTGATGCGCTGGTAGCTGACGAGGTAGTGGGTGGCCCGCTCGAAGCGCAGGGCGGGGTTGTACTGCCCGAAGCGTAGCAAATCGTTGGCCGGCGTCTGGTAGAAATAGCCCCAGGCGCCCGAAAGCTGGGTGCCTTCGCCCAGCTGGTAGGCCAGGGCTAGGCGCGGGGCAACGTTCCAGCGGCCCAGCACCCGCGAGTACTCGGCGCGCCCTCCGGCCCGGGCCACCAGCTGGTTGGTGAAGGCCATATCCGACTCGGCAAAGGCGGCCACCCGGGTTTCGTCGAAGCCCGAGCGCAGCGTCAGCGCCTCCGCGGCATCGGGCTGGTACTGCTGCTGGTAGCGCTGCAGCAGCCCTTCGGCGCCCAGCTTGAGGTTCCAGTAGGTGCCGGCCGAGTCGTTGGTGAGCACCGCGCGGCCCACCAGGCTCTGCTCCAGCTCATGCACGCGCTGCACGTCGGGGCGGATGTCCTGCTCGTCGCGGGTGCCGGCCAGGCCGCTCTGCAGGCTCCAGCCCCGGCGCAGCGGGGTGCGGAAGGTGGCATTTAGGTACTCGTTGTTGTTGCGCAGGGCCACCGGCCGGCCGCCGTCGAAGGCCGGGTCGGGCTGGCGCAGGGCCAGGGCCGAGCGCGTGGCCGCGCCGTAGACCTTCACCATGCCCAGCGCCCCCACCTGCTGGCGCAGGGCCACCGAGCCGCCCGCCGCCTGCGGGGCCGCAGTCCAGCCAAAGCGCTGGGGCACCACGCCGTAGTAGGGCTGCAGGTTGGTGTAGTCACCCGTCAGGGCCACCGAGCTGCGCTCGAAGCGCTGCTGGTGCGAGAGGCTCAGCCCCACCGACAGCAGCGAAATGCCGGTCTGCGTTTCGGGCGCCAGGTCGTAGGAGTTCAGCCCCACCACCGCCGACAGCGCCTGCCCGTACTCGGCCGAATAGCCGCCGGTGCTGAAGACGGTGCCCTTGAAGAGGTTGGGCGAGAAGCGCCCGCGCGAGGGCACGCCGGCCACCGAGGCGTTGTAGGGGCTTTGCAGGGGCAGGCCGTCGAGGTACTGTTTGGTTTCGCCAGCCGCTCCGCCGCGCACGAACAGCTTGCCCTCCTCCCCCACCCGCGAGGTGCCCGGCAGCGTGTTCAGCGCCCCGTTGATGTCGGCCAGGGCCCCGGCGGTGGTTTGCACGTCGCGGGTGGTGAGCACGGTGCTGCGCTTCTCGTCGCTGGCCTCGAAGGCGCCGGCGGTGATGGTCACGTCGCCGAGCTGGTTGCGCACTTCCCTCAGGGTGAGCGTGAAGCGGTGCGGCTGGCCGTCGAGCACCACCGGCTGCTCCTGGGGCTGATAGCCCATCAGCGTAACCAGCAGCGGCAGGGTGCCCGTCTGGCGGGTGCTGAAGCGGAAGCGGCCCAGCGAGTCGGCCGTGGCCCCGTCGAAGGTGGTTTTCAGGAACACGTTGGCCCCGGGCAGGGGCTGGCCGGCGGCGTCGCGCACGGTGCCGCTGAGCGTGGTTTGGGCCAGCACGACGCTGGAAGTCAGCAGGGGCAGCAGGAGCAGGAGCGGGCGTTTCATAGCGCAGAAGGGCGAGGTTCTGCGTCAAAAGTGGCCGGGCGCAGGGCCTACGCGCCACTTGCTGCTACCGAAGCGTCGGATGAGGCGGATGAAGCGCCGTGGGGGCGGATGAAGCGCCGTGGGGGCGGATGAACTGCGGCGCGGGGCTGGTAACTTGGAGGCAGATACTGCTCGTGCTATGCGCCGCTTCGTTGTTTTATCCGCCTTCTGCCTATGGTGGCTCCTGGCCGTTCCAGCCGCTGCCCAGTACCGCGCCTACCAGGAGGTGTACCGGTCGTTGACCGCGTACGACCTGCCTACCGACTGGCCCGGCCCGTTTTACTGGGACGAGCCGGCCTACCCGTTTCACCTCACGGCCCAGCAGCTGCGACGCCACCGGGTCCGCCGCCTCACCATCAGCGGCCAGGGCTTCGCGCTGGAGGAAAAGCAAAAGGACAGCGGCGACTTCGGTCGGGAAATGCGGCTTATCGGCGAGATGCCTGAGCGCGGCCCGAAGGACTACGCGGAAGCCCGCGTGGGCTGGCGCAGCACCTACGAGTACGACCAGCAGGGCCGGCTGCTGCAAGCCGAGTGGCAGGATTCACTGCTGACGTGGCGCCACGTCCCCGACGTAGAAAATAATAGCCGCCGCGTGCAGCTGCGCTATGACGCGGCCGGCCGCCTGCAGGAAACCCGCCTGGACGTGGACTGTTACCGCTGCGAAGATTCGCGCCTCAGCGCCGACTACAGCAACCTGACGCCCCTGCACCAGCGCGACTACTACGACTACGCGCCCAACGGCCAGCTGCGCCGCCGGCTCACCAAAACATATAAAGTGCGCGAAGTGTACGATGCCCCCGGCTTTCGGCCCGATTCCAGCGTCAGACAGCCCGAAAAGCAGTATAACGAGCCGCGGGTGCTGTATTTTCCTTACTGGACCGAAGAGCGGTACCGCTACGACGCGGTCGGCCACCTCATCGGCAAAACCACCTACCTAACCGTCGGCGACTCGCTGTTTCGCGGGGCCAGCCGGCTGACCGGCAGCTGGCACGGTACTTACAACGCCCGTGGCCAGTTGGTACGCGCGGTGGAGGCCGAAGGCTCCTATCCGTTCAGCCAGTTCGGTTTTCTGGAACTGAATCCCGAGTACATGCCGTGGGATATCGTGATTCGGGACGTGGACTACCGGGGCCGCCGGCGCGTGGCCGAGCGGCAGCAGCGGCACGAGTGCAGCAACAGCCACACCACGTATCCGCTGGATACGACCCTGTTGCGACAAGGCGTGCTACGCCTCCCCGCGCACGATTCTACCGCCCGCATCCGCCCGTACCGCCACCGCATGCTCGACAGTCTGCGCTACGACCGGCGCGGCCAGCTGCAGACCCGCAGCCAGACCGATGGCCAGCAGCAGCGGCTGTCATTTGCCCGCTGGCAGTACCGGGGCCGCCGCGAGCAGCTGGACTACGAGGAGTCGGCGCCGGCGGTGTGCCGCCTGCGCCGCCGCGACTGGCGCGGGCAGGTGCGCGAGGAACTGCTGGTGAGCATCCGCCACAAGCCACTGTATCAGAAGCTACCGCCCGAACCCATTACGCCCGCTACGCCCGATTCGCTGCTGCCGCTGAACACCTTGCTATTCTGGCGCGGAAGCAGCGTGTTCCGCTGGCAGTTCAGCTACCAGGGCGGCCTGCTGCGCCGCGCCGAGCTGCGCACGGCCTACAACCGCTCAAACTACCGCCGCCAGCCCCAGGACACCGTTGACAACTGGGTGGCCCGGCAGCTGCTACTGGCCCCGGCCGGCCAGCTTAGCCGGCAGGTGCGGCAGGTGCGCCGCCGCTGGCCCGACTGGCCCGTGAATACGTATGCCAACCGCCTCTTCGACCGGTTCGAATACGAGTTCTATCCGCGCTGATAGTCGCCGCCTATGCCCCCGGCAGTGTGATGGTAAACGTGGTGCCCACGCCCTCTTCCGAATGCAGCGTGAGCGTGCCGCCGTGCCCGCTGGTCACGATGTCGTGGCTAAGGGCCAGGCCCAGGCCGGTGCCTTCGCCCACGGGCTTGGTGGTGAAGAAGGCCTCGAACACCTGCGCCTGCACCGCCGGGCTCATGCCCACGCCGTTGTCCTGCACCTGCACCTGCACCCCGCCGCCGGGTAGCGGACGGGTGCGCACGGTCACGGCAGGTCGGTAGTCGGGCGCGGCGCCGAGCTGGCGCTGGCGGGCGGCATAGAAGGCATTGGTGCCCAGGTTCAGCACGGCCCGGCCCAGGTCCTGGGAGGCCACGGGCAGCGGCGGGAGCTGGGGGTCCAGGTCGAGGTGGCGACGGGCCTCGAAGTCCGGAAACTGCTGCCGCAGCCCCTCGTAGGCCAGGCCGAGCTGCTCGGTGACCAGGGCGTTGAGGTCGGTGGGCTGACGCGGGGCGGGGCCGGTGCGGGCGTGGTCGAGCATGCCGCGGATGATGGCCGTGGCGCGCTGCCCGTGCTGGCTGATGCTGAGCAGATTGTCCTTCAGCCCGTCGAGGATTTCGCGGTCCAGGGCCCCGTCGCCGGTCAGGCGCTGCTGGCCGTTGATGGCGGCCAGCAGATCGGTACCAGCGGCGGCAAACTGCTTCACGAAGCCCAGCGGATTCTGCAGCTCGTGGGCCACGCCGGCCGTCAGCTCGCCCAGAAACGCCATTTTCTCGCGCTGCACCAGCTGGGCCTGGGTCTGCTTCAGCTCCACCAGGGAAGCCTGCAAGGCCGCATTGGTGCGCTGCTGCTGGTGCTGGTGCCAGCCCAGCAGGGCCACCAGCACCAGCAGCACCGCCAGGCCGCCCAGCAGGGCATAGTGCTGGTAGCGGGCCCGCAGCTCGTGCTGGGCCGCCGCAGCCTGCTGGGCGCGCTGCCGCTCCCGGTAGTCGAGGCTCTGCAGGCGCATTACCTGCTCCTGCCCGAAGAGCGTGTCCTTCATCACCAGCATCCGGCCCTGGTACTTGAAGGCGCTGTCGGTGGGGCCGCGCCGCGCAAATTCCTGGGTGAGCAGGGTGCTGGCGTTGAGCACCCCGCGCAGGAAGCCGTTGGTCTGGGCCGCCTGGTAGCCCAGGCGGGCGTAGTAGATGCTCGAATCGGGGCGGTGCTGCTGCTGGTAGAGCGCGGCCAGGCCCACGTAGGCGAAGTTGAGGCTGCGCAAATGGTGCAGGCGCCGCGACTCGGCGATGCTACGGCGGTAGTAGCTCAGCGCCTCGGCCGTGCGGCCCTGCTTGCGGGCTTCCTGGCCCAGCCCGTACAGAATGTAGTTGGTCGGCGTGTGCAGGCGCCGGGCCATGTCGTAGGCCTGCTGCTGGAAGTACTGGGCCGAATCAACCTGGTTGTACAGGTCGTAGGCCAGCCCGATGTTGCTCAGGTCCACCACCTGCCGCCGCTCGTCGCCGAGCTGCCGGCCGAGGCGCAGGGCCTGAAAGTAGTAGCTCAGGCCCACCTGCCGGTCGCGCAGATACACGTAGATAATGCCGATGCTGCGCAGGTTCTGGGCCTGCAGGGGAAGGTCATTGGTGGCCTGGGCCAGGCGCAGCGAGGTCTGAAACAGCTCCAGCGCCCGGGCCAGGTTGCTTTCGCGCAGGGCCGCGCCCTGGCGGTTCAGGGCCTCGCCCTCGCCGTGGCGGTAGCCGATGCGCCGGGCCAGCTCCAGGGCGCGGTCGGCGTAGGCGGCGGCCGAGTCGGTACTGCGCACCCAGTACTGGTCGCTGATGCGGCAGAGCAGCAGCACGCGGGCGGTATCGGGCAGCCGCGGCTCCCGCGCCTGGAGCAGCAGGCTGTCGAGCATCTGAGCACCGGGGGCCGCCCGCAGGGAACCGCTGGTCAGGCCCAGCAGGGCCGCCGCGCAGATCAAGCCGCGCAGCAGAAAGCGGCAAAACAAAGAAAGAGGCACAATAGGGCAGGTAGGGCAACGGCTGCAGGAAGCAGCCGCCAGGCATGGAAACACAAATATATCAGCTGGTTTAGTGGTTTATCATACCATTGTCAACTGCGCCCACGCGTCAGTAACTGCGCGGGCTGCCGGCCGGCAGCCCGTTACCAATCAGGCTGGCCCTCAAACCAATTCTCAGGGTTGCTTCGGCCGGTTTTCCCTCGAATTTTACCAGCAGCGCGGAACAACCGCCTTGCTTAGCTTTAGCTCATGCTTTGTCGCACTATTCCTGGCTTTCTGCTCAGCGGGCTGCTGGCCTGCCAGTCGTCGACCTCTGAAATACCGGCGGCAGCGGCGCCGGCTATGGCCACTGATTCAGTGACTACTCCAGCGGCGGCCCGGACTCAACCGGCCCCCAGCACGCGCCCCCCGGCCCGCCCGGGCGCTTATCCATACACCATTCTGCCCATCGACGAAACGCCGCGTGAACCAGCGCTACGGGCCTTTATCGAGCAGGTGCTGCGGGCCTGCGCCCGACAGGACCAGCGCGCATTGCTGGCGTTGGTCGACGCCAACGTAGCCGTGTCGATGGGCGGGGGCATCTACGGCAAGGCGGGCTTTGTTTCTGACTTTCTGAACAACCCCACCAAAGGCAGCGGCTACAAGCGGCTGCAGCAGATTCTCCGGCTGGCGGCACCATCAGGCGCGACTCGGCCGGCCGCTTGACGGCCACGTATCCGTACCTGCAGGATGCGGGCCGGTACAGCCAGCCGGTGCGGCAGCTGGATTTTGAACCGTTTGTGACCTTCGTGGGCACCACGCCTAGTGTAGTGGTACATGCGGCTCCCAGTAGCCGCAGCCCGGTGGTTCGGCGGCTGGCCTATCCGCTACTCATCACCCCCTACGACTCGGTCAGCCGGGCAGATTTCTGGCTCCCGGTGACAGCTGCCGACAGCAGCTTCCAGGGCTACGCCGACGCCCGGCAGCTCTACTGCCTGGCCGATGTCACACTGACCATCGAGCAGAAAAACGGCCGCTTGCGCATCACCAGCGTCATTCCCTACGACTAGCGCGCCGGCACCGGGTAGCGCCCGAACAGCTCCGTCACGGCCTCGTCGACCCGCCGGGCCGATTTGGCGGCGTCCTTGCTGAGCGGGCTGGCCGTTACGCCCTGCCACACCAGGTCGTTGCGCCGGGCATCCACCACGTCGACGGTGACGGTGCCCACCTGGTAGGTGCCCACGGGCACTTCGCCGGCCTGCCAGTGGTAGTTGCGCTGGCCAATGTAGTACGGGGCGCCGTCGGTGCGGAAATCGGTCTGGCGCGTCTGCACCTTTTCCTCGTTCACCACCCCGATGTTGACCCAGAGCTCCGGCCGCTCGGCGCGCTGGTAGCCGCGGCGCTCCATCTCGCGGGCCACGGCCTGCTTGACTTCCTCCACGCCCACCCCGGCCGTGCGAAACGCGGCTTCGTTGCGCGCCTCGCCGGGCAGAAAGTTGTAGGTACGGTAGGCCGTGAAGTCGATGCCCGGCGCCTGCTCCGTCGATTTGATTTCGGTGGTGGAGCAGGCCGTCAGCAGGGCGGCGGTGAGTAGCACTAGCAAAGACGTCTTCATGGCAGTGGCAGGTAAAATGGCTCCGGGCAGACACTTGGCGGCGGCCCGGGGCTATATGTTTACGGGCCGGGGCCATTACCGGCCTCCTTTCCCCCCCACTTCCGCGCATGAGCTGGCATTTCCTCGGCAGCTGCCTCGACGGCGAATCGTTCCTCATCAGCGGCCTCGACGTGTGGCAGCACCCCTGGCGCAGCCAGCCTGAATCGGCCACCGTCACCGACCCGATTTACGGCGTCAGCAAGGTATTTGGGGTGTACGCCATCGGGCCGGCCGAGGCACCGGTGCGGTTTGCCGCCGGCGAGTTTTCAAACTGCGTCTGGGGATTTTACCGGCCGACGGCTGAGCAACCAGCTGACCAGCACGAAAATAAGCCGATATGAATATTGTATGAAGAATGTTGTGCGGGCTATATTTGCAGGTTGCTGCGGCGGCTTCCATGGCTCCGCGGCGGCACCTGCCCTCTTTACCTACTGCCGGCGCTGCGCGGTGCCGGTTTCCCACCTACCTGCATGAGGTACGTTTTACTGTTGCTGCTGCTGGGCGTGAGTCTCAGCGGCTGGGCCCAGGGCCATACCAATACCTGGGGCTGCCAGAATTTCTACAAGACCAAAGCCTACGAGGACGCCACCGCCCGGCCCGAGCCTTGCTGCTGGCCCTGCCCGCCCTGCAAGGCCAAAGAAGACGCCGAGCTGGCCAAGAAAAAGGCCGAAGATGAGCGCATTCAGGCCGAAATCCTGGCCCGCATCAACAAGAAGAAGGCTGATGAGCAGGCCAAGCGCGACGCGGCGGCCAAGGACCTGGCCAACCGCCGCTCGGCCGCCCTCAGCCAGCTCACCGCCACCGAGGCCAACGCCCGCGAGTTTGACCGCCTGAACCAGGCCAACCAAGAGCGCCGCGCCGCCGTGCGCCGCCGGTACCAGCAGCAGGAAGACCAGGCCAACAAGGCTTACGCCGACTACCTGCGCCAGCTGCAGGACGCGCAGGGCGCCACCGCCTCGGTGGCCGCGCCCGAGGACTTCTGGAACGAGACCGTGCCGATGAGCAGCTTCGAGCCGGTGGAAGACCCCAAAACCCGCCTCTGGGGCTACCAGAACAAGCAGGGCAAGCCGGTGCTGGAAGCCCGGTACCAGCAGGCCCTGCCCTTCCACCAGGGCGTGGGCCTGGTGCTCTACCGCGACCCGAAAGGCACTTACACCCGCCAGCTCATCAACACCCGCGGCGAGGTGGTGCGCAGCTTCGACAAAAGCTACTTCGAGACGGTGGGCGGCGGCACGCTCACCGACTTTGCCCCGTCGTCGGACCACGGCAAGGCCTTTTCCGGCGGGCTGCTGGTGGTGGAGTTCAGCAAGAAGCCCTACGACCGGAACACCCGCGTGGGCTGCATCGACACCAAGGGCAACGTGGCCATTGCGCCGGCTTTCTATTACATCAAGCCCTTCCGCAACGGCACGGCCGAGGCCGCCCGCTTCGAGGACGAGGAGCGGTACAGCTTCAAGGACGAGTACCCCGGCACCTACGAGGCCAACTTCACCTACCTGCAGGTGGGCCTGATCGACCGCACGGGCAAGTGGGTGGCGGAGCCCCAGAAAAAGATGGTCTACAACTACGGGCTCTGGGGCGAGAACATGTACCTGACGGTGGAATCGGCCAACGCGCCGCGGCTGTCGGAGGAAGAGAAACGGGCGCAGAAGGCCCGCGCCGACCTGGAAAAGAAGAAGGCCCGCGCCGTGTCGCTGGCCAAGCTCGAAGCCGACGTGCAGCAGCGCGTCGACGCGGCCAAGGCCCGCGGCTACCTCACCGAAGGCGCCCAGCGCAACTAACCTCGATGGCACACCGCACCCCGCAAACCCTGCTGCTGACCGCCGCCCTCGGGCTGCTGAGCCTGGCCCCGGCGGCCGCCCAATCGGCCCGCAGCCACTACCAGCAGGCCGAGCTGGCCTACGAGGCTGGCAAGTACACCGAAGCCCTGTACTACCTGGGCGAAACCGAGCGCGCCCTGGGCGGCACCAACGCCCGCATCCAGTCGCTGCGCACCCACACCTACTACGCCCAGGGCGACAACGTGCACGCCCTGGTGGAGCTGACGCGCTACTTCCGCGCGGCCGGCGCCGCCGCCCAGGGCAGCGAGGCCTACCGCGACATGCAGGCCCTGCGCGAGGAGCTGACCAGCGGCAACAAGGCGTATTTCGAGCAGCAGAAGCAAACGGCCACCCAGGGCCAGGCCCAGGAGCTGAAAACCCTCGACGCCGAGCTGGCCCGGGAACAGGAGGAGCTGACCTACAAGGTGGTCAAGGAATCGGGCTCGAAGCAGGCCCTGCAGGATTTTCTGCGCCAGTACCCCAATTCCAGCCACGCCGGCGAGGCCACGGCCAGCATCGGGGCGGTGGAGCGGCAGGTGCAGTTCGAAACCCTGGTGGAGCAGGGCGAAGCCCACCACGCCGCCGGCCGCTGGCAGTCGGCCCTGCAGAGCTACGAAGCCGCCCTCAAGCTGCACGGCGACAGTGAGGTGCGCGGCAACGCGGCCGAAGTGCGCCGGCTCTACGCCAGCCAGCTCACGCGGCAGGGCGACGAGCACGCCGCCGCCGCCCGCTGGTCCGAGGCCGTGCGCGCCTACGAGCGGGCCGACGCCGTGCTCAGCAGCCCGGAGCTCAGCGCCGCCCTGCGCACCGCCCGCGACGAGGCCGCCTTCGCCGCCGCCGACCGCAGCCGCAGCGACGAGCAGTACGCCGCTTACCTAGCCGATTTTTCCAACGGCCGGCACGTGCCCGACGCCGTGGCCGCCCGCCTGAACCTGCAGCTGGCCCGCGCCGAACAGGCCCAGAAGCAAGGCCAGACCGAAGCGGTAGAAACCGCCTTAGCGGATGTGGCCAAGCTGGGCCAGAGCAGCGTGGTGTGGCCCGCCTACCGCGGCCGCTACTACGCGCTGCTGCGCCAGGAAGCCACCCGCCTGACTTCGGGCAAGAAGGCCGAGCGGGTCAAGCAGGTCGACCGCGCCATCGGCTATTACCAGCAGCTGGACCAGGCTCAGCCCAACCACCCCTACGCCGGCAAGCTGCGCCACCTGCAGGCCAAGCGCAAAGCCTGGTCGCACGAGGACTTCGGCTACTTCGCCTACCGCCGCGACCTGCGCAACGAAGTTGGCTTCGACCTGGGCTACAACACCAACCTGAGCTGGGGCGGCTTCTTCTCCCTGCGCGGCACGGCGCAGGCGCTGGCGGCCTCCATCCCCACGAACGGCTTTCCGCGCCGGGGCCGGCAGTATTCCCAAGGCTTTTTCAACTTCAACTTCACCAAGAAGGTCACCTACCCGTTGTGGGTGTACGCCGGCGGCGGCTACGCGCATTTCGTGCGCATTCAGGACGTACCGGGCTACCCTGCCAACGGCATCCTGCCCAACGACAATCCGCAGAAGGGCGGGGGCGTCAACACCGAGTTCGGGGCCATCGTGAAAATCCGCTGGGCCGCGCTGTCGGTGGGCGTGAGTGCCCCGCAGTTTTCAGCCGAAAAGCGGCAGATCCTGGGCCTGAATGGCAACCCGACGATTGTCAACGCGGCCATCGGCATCTATTATTGAGTTGTCCGTTGCGGGTTGTCAGTCGTCAGGGAGTAAGGCTTTCAGAACGAACTGACAACTCGCAACCGACAGCTCCCCTACCCTGCCTGCTTCTGCGACAGGGCAATGAGCACGGCCCCGCCCAGCATCAGCACGGCCCCGGCAACCAACTGCCAGTTGAGCTTGTCCTTCAGGAACACGACGGCCAGGATGACCACGAACACCAGCGAGACTTTGTCGAGCACGCCGGCGCGGGAGGCGTCCCCGAGCTTGAGGGCATGAAACGAAAACAGCGACGAGAGGCAGGTGATGACGCCGGCCGCGGCCAGGAACAGCAGGTCGCGGCGCGGAATGGCGGCCAGCTCCCCCAGCTTGCCCTGCCAGGCCACCACGCCCCACGACACGAGCAGGATCAGCACGGCCTGCACGGCGAAGGCCAGCGGGGGTGCCACATTTTTCACGCCGATTTTGGTGAGCGTAACGACCACGGCGGCCGACAACGCGGCCAATAGGGAAAAGACTATCCACATACCTGACTATCAGCCGGCAGCCTACGGGCGGGAGCAGCCCCGGCGGGTGGCCGCCGCGCCCCGGGAAGTACGGCGGCGCCCGGCCGGGGTTACCCGGGCGCTACCGGCCACAACGCCGCCGCGCTCCCGCCGTACGCAAAGGCTGCCTACCTTCGGCCCGGCCAGACGCTTTCCCCCGTTGCCCGCGCCGTTGTTTCTTGTCTGTCTACCCCATCGTTTTCCGTGTACCTTCACCACGTTGCGGCCTACCTGCCCGCTACCGTTGTTGCCAACGACCATTTTACCCGTCTCAACGGGCTGGCTTCCGACTGGATAATTGAGCGCACCGGCATCCGGGAGCGGCGCCGCGCCGGCGCGAAAGAAAACACCAATACCATGGCCATTGCGGCCGCCGAGCGGGTGCTGCGCGAAGCCCCCGGCATCGACACGGCCGACATCGACCTCATCATCGGGGCCACCTACACGCCCCACGACACCATCGTGACGCTGGCCCACGCCGTGCAGCACGCGCTGGGCGTGGCCGATATTCCGGTGGTCAGCATTTCCTCGGCCTGCTCTTCGCTGCTGAACGCGGTGGAAATCGTGGAGGGCTACTTCGCGCTGGGCAAGGCCCGCCGGGCGCTGGTCATCACCTCCGAGCACAACACGGCCTACAACAACGAGCACGACACCGTGGCCGGCCACCTCTGGGGCGACGGCGCGGCAGCCCTGCTCTTTACGGCCGACAAGCTGGCCGACACCGACCTGCGCGTCAACGAAGTCATTACGGCCGGGGCGGCCACCGTGGGCAAAGCCACCACGGCCGTCACCCTCCGGCCCCTGGACCGCGACATCGTGATGCCCCACGGCCGCGACGTGTTTCAGTACGCCTGCCAGTACATGACGCAGGTGACCGAGCAGGTGCTCAGCCGCAACGGCCTCACGGTGCAGGATTTGCGCTGGCTGATTCCGCACCAGGCCAACAAGCGCATCAGCGACGTGGTGCTGCGCAACACCGGCCTGCCCCCGGAGCGCCTCGTCTCGAACGTGGAAACGCTGGGCAACACCGGCTGCGCGGGCGCAGCCATCGGCCTGGCCGACACGCTGCCCGGCCTGCAGCCCGGCGACCGGGTGGTAGTGACGGTGTTCGGCGGCGGCTACTCCTACGGGGCCATGCTGCTCACGCGGGAGTAGATTCGGCTACCGTTGCCGGCTGCCCTTCAGCCCTTCTTTCGATCCAAAGCGCCCCAACGCACAAGCCCCGCCCCTTGCCAGTGCTGGCAGGCGGCGGGGCTTGGCGTTTTTGCGAATGGCGGCTAGTCGTTGTTGCCGGTGGCGCCTTCGTCGGTGAAGCCGCTGGCGGCTTTCGGGCTCGATTTGGTAGCCTGGGCCACTTCATCGGTCAGCGGCACGTCGACGGAGGCCTTGGCGTCCGACTTCGCGCTTTTCGCCTCGGCGCCGGCTTTGCCAGTGCTTTCCCGCAGGTCAGCCGCCACCTTGTCGACTTTCACTTTCAGGTCGGCGCTCAGGTGGTCGGCCTGCTCCTTGAGGTCGGCAGCTACCTTGCCGGCCTGGCCCTTCAGATCGGTGGCCACCTGCCCAGCCTGCTCTTTCAGATCGGCGGCCACCTGCCCGGCCTGCTCCTTCAGCTTGCCGGCCTGCTCCTTGATGGCGGGCCAGTTGCGGCGGCCGAGCACGTAGAGCGCGCCGGCCCCGGCGGCCAGTAGCGAGGCGCCGATGATGGTTTTCTTGCTGACGCCCTTGCGCTTGGACTTGCTGGCGTCGCCGTGCTCGGCGCTGGTGCTGGCACCGGCGGTCCGCTGGGCTTTGGCAAACTTGAGTTTCTTGTTCATGACGATTCGATGGGATGGAGTTGGAGTTAGCGCTTACGCAGCCCGTGCCGGCCACGTTTCCGCCGATTCATACAAATCCGCTCCACTCCTGCCATCAGTCGCCCACGACGGCCCCACGGCTACCTTTGCGCCCTCCCGTTTTTCCTTGCCATGACCCTGACCTGGACCCTCAAGCCCTTCGCCGACCTCACCACCGCCGAGCTATACGCCCTGCTGCAGCTGCGCAGCGAGGTGTTCGTGGTGGAGCAGCAGTGCCCGTTTCAGGACCTCGACGGGCTGGATCAGCAGGCCCACCACCTGTTGGGCCACACCCCGGACGGCGAGCTGGCCGCTTACGCCCGGCTGTTCGGGCCCGGCCGGAGCTACGCCGAGGTGAGCATCGGGCGGGTGGTGGCTTCGCCGCGCTTTCGGCGCTACGGCTTCGGGCGGGCGCTGATGCAGCGGGCCATCGAGGCGTGCGCGGACCTCTTCGGTGCGCAGCCCATCAAAATCGGGGCGCAGGAGTACCTGCGGGCGTTCTACGAAAGCTTCGGCTTCCAGCAGCAGGGCGCAGGATACCTGGAAGACGGCATTCCGCACATCTACATGCGGCGCGACTGAGCCGGTCGGCCCGGCGGCCTGTAAAGCCGGGCAGCCCGTTCAGCGGCCGCACCCGGGCATACGCCCGCCGCGCCCGGGTCTGGTTTCGCAGGGGAAGATTGCCGACTATTGCGCCTAATCATTCCCAGCCTGCTATGCTTCGCCTGCCGATTACCGCGCTGCTCCTGGCTTCCCTTGCTGCCCAAACGCCCGACTGCCCGCGCAGCGCCCCGGAGCCGGTGGTGCGCAAGGCCGTGTTTGCCAATTCTGAGTTCAAGCTGAACCGCGCGCGCACCGAAGCCAGCGAAACGGTGAAGCTCGGCAACGGCGACCAGCTAACCATTCACCATTCCGGTTGCGAGTATTACGGCCTGAGCTTCCGCTTCAACCTCGGCCGCCCGGCCGGCACGCCGCTGACGACCCGCTACTGGTACCCGCAAGCGGCGGCCCTGCTGCGCCGCATTGCCCCGGGCATCGACGCGCCCGTGCACCTGGCCCAGGCCGAAGCGGCCATCACGCGCGCCGCCAAAGCCAGCCCGCGCTTCGGACAGGAGCTGGATTATGGCGGACCAGACATCCGCGAGCTGGTGGTGGTAAACTCGGCCTACCCCAAAAAGACCTCTCCCGGCCGCTACACCCTGGCTGTCGACGTGTCCGTCGGTCCGCTCTGATTGTTTCCCTGCCCCATGCACATCGTCATTCCCGACGACTACCAGCACGTCATCCGCACCCTCGACTGCTTCCGCAAGCTCCAGGGCCACCAGGTCACCCTCTACCACGACGCCGCGTCGGACCTCGATACGCTGGCCGAACGGTTCCGCGACGCCGACGCGCTGGTGCTGACGCGCGAACGAACGACCATTGACGCCGCGCTGCTGGCCCGACTGCCGCGGCTGCGGCTCATCAGCCAGACCGGCAAAATTGCCCCGCACCTTGATCTGGCTGCCTGCACCGCCGCGGGCGTGGCCGTGGCCGAGGGCAGCGGCTCGCCGGTGGCCCCGGCCGAGCTGGCCTGGGCGCTGATGCTCAATGCCCGCCGCGAGCTGCCGGCCGCCATCGAAGCCCTGAAACAGGGGCGCTGGCAGGTGAATATGGGCCGCGCCCTGCAGGGCCAGACGCTGGGCATCTGGGGCTACGGCAAAATCGGGCGGCGCGTGGCCCGCTACGCCCAGGCCTTCGAGGTGCCGGTGCTGGTGTGGGGCAGCGAGGCCTCGCGCCGCGCCGCCGAGGCCGACGGCCACCGCGCCGCCGCCAGCCGCGCGGAGTTCTTCGCCACCGCCGACATCATCAGCCTGCACCTGCGCCTGACCGACACCACCCGCTACCTCATCGGCCCCGTCGACCTGGCCCGGATGAAGCCCGACGCGCTGCTGGTCAACATCAGCCGGGCCGAGCTGCTGCAGCCCGGCGCCCTGCTGGCGGCCCTGCAGGCCGGCCGTCCCGGCTTTGCCGCCCTCGACGTGTACGAGCAGGAGCCCATCTTCGACCCCGCCCACCCGCTGCTGCAATTGCCCAACGTGCTTTGCACCCCGCACCTGGGCTACGTGGAGCAAGGCGGCTACGAGCTGTACTTCGGCCAAGCATTCGACAACGTGGTGGCCTTTGCCGAAGGCCGCCCGCAGCAGCTGGCCAACCCGGCAGTGCTGGCGCGGCCGTAAAGCGGTGCGGACGCTAAGCCATTGACGGAAAAGCACAATCCGCCGCAGCCGGGCCTTTGCCCGCAGTAGAACCCGGTTTTCGGAAGGATTCTTGCGGTGGCGGCCCCGAACCTTCTAACCGCTAACTCCGATGAAAACCGACGCTTACACCAAGTCCGTGCTTACCGTTATTGCCTTCTGCTTGGTCGTGCTCGTGCTGCGCGGTGTCGATTTGCTGCCCCGCGCCACGGCCGGCGGCGTGGCGGCGGCGCCAGCCCAGACGCTGCAAACCAGCCGGCCCCTGCTCGTCAACAATGACGGCTCCATCAACGTGCGCGTGACCGGCCTCGAAGGGCCCCTGAACGTGAACGTGGCCGCCGTGGGCGGCAGCCTCGTGTACGGCAAGGTGCCGGTGGAATACAACAAGTAAAATACGCCCCGCCGCTACGCGCAACGGGCCGCTCCAGCACGCTGGGGCGGCCCGTTGGCCTGGTATCCAAACCGGATTTATTCGCTCCGGTCGCGCAGTTTTTTCTTTTCGTCCTTGGCCGCCTTCTTTTCCTTGGGCGACTTGGTAGGCTCTTTCTTTTTCTCCTTGCGGGCGTCTTGCGCTTTAGCCATGTTGGGGAAGGTTGAGGGTGAATGAACGGGATGTTACTAACGACAAACCGGCCGCCGCTGTTGTGCGCCCGCCGCGCCGTGGGTGCCGCGAAACGAACGGCCTCGCGGCCCCAAAAAAGCACATTATTTCCGGGTTTTCCGCCCGGCGGCGCGTATCTTCAGTAGGTATTTAACGCTCGTTCTATTATGCTTGCTGACCGTGTAATTGCCCCCGGCGACCGGCTCGTCGTGGGCTGGCCGAAAGTCTTCTGGCTGTATCTGATGCTGGTGCCCGCCCTGCTCTGGGCTCCGGCCGCCTTCACCTGGCCCCGCTTCGCGGCCTCGGCCCTGCTCACCTTCGTGACGGTGGGCGTGGGCCACTCCATCGGGCTGCACCGCGGGCTGATTCACAGGGCCTACCGCTGCTCCCGCCTTACCCGCGGCGTGCTGGCCTATCTGGCGGTGCAGGCGGGCATGGGCGCCCCGCTGGCCTGGATTCGCGTGCACCACTACCGCGACTATTGGCAGAACCAGCCCGACTGCCCGCGTTACTTCGCCTACCGCCACTCGGCCCTGCGCGACTATTTCTGGAACCTGCACCTGGCCTTTCACCCCGCCGACGACGCGCGCTACCCCCTGCCCGCCGCCGTGCTCCACGACCGGTGGCTGCGCTGGCTCGACAAGACCTGGTACTGGCACGTGCTCGGCTTTATCGCGCTGCTGGCCGTGGTGTTTGGGCCCGAGGTGGCGGTGGTCTGCGGATTTGCCCGCATCAGCACGGCCATTCTGGGCCACTGGTTTGTCAACTACATGGTGCACTCCTACGGCTACGCCCGCTACCGCATCGAGCAGGCCACCGAGAGCGGCTACAACGACTGGCTACTGGGTCTGCTGTCCTTCGGCGAAGGGTTTCATAATAACCACCACGCCCACCCCGCCTCGGCCAAGCTCAGCGCGGCCTGGTACGAGGTAGACCTGGGCTGGCCCGCCGTGCGCCTGCTGCAATGGCTGGGCCTGGTGTGGCGGGTGCAGGCCCTGGGCCACACGCCCACCCAGCGCCGCCGCGCCCGCACCGGTCCGCTGCGCTGGCGCTTCTGGTGGCAGAAGTAAGCCGCGCCGCCCGCCGGCCCAACCTGCCGCGCCGTTGCTGCGTTCAGCCTGAAAAATACCCGCCGGCCGTTCGGGCCGCGGCGCATCCTTCATTCCCAACTCCTTCCCCTCATGGTACACCCGCACACCGTCGTCGGCGCCTTTGGCACCGTCGAGGCGGCCCAGCGCGCCGCCGACCAGCTCACCCAACACGGCTTCGCCGCCGACAGCGTGGAAGTGACCGACCACGACACCACGACCACCGAAAACCCCACCGGGGAATTCCCCGAAAACGACGGGTTTCACCACCTGATCATGGCCATTTTCGGGCCGCCCGCCACGCACTCGGGTCCGCGCTACGACGCCCGCCGCCACGGCTTCGTGGCCGTGCACCTCGATACCTACGCCGAGGCCGAGCGAGCCCGCGACCTGCTCGACGCGGCCGGCGCCGTCGACGTGCACGAAATTGGCATTGGGCACCGCGGCGCCGTGGGCGACAGCGTGCTCGACACCGAATTGCGCCCCCAGCGCAGCCGCATCATCGAGCGCCGCCCGGGCGAGCCGCTGCGCCCGCTGTAGGCCTCGGCTCGAAACCAATTTCATCGGCGCGGGTTTTTAGGAACCCGCGCCGATTTTTTTGTATCGACCTACGGTCGAGCTTCGTACTAGCCCGCGTAGCGGCACTACCTTCGTGCCACGGCGGGCGCTGATGCGCCCGACTGCCGCGCTTCCGCTCGTTATCCTCCGATTCCCTCGCTGCCCGCTCATGGCCGACCAAGCCCCTTCCATCGATTACCAGCACCTGTTCCGCTCCCTGGCCGATAACTTCCTCGTCATTGCCCCGGACGCCGACGCGACCATCCTCGACGACACCGACCGGCACGCGGCCGTGGCCATGAAAAGCCGCGCCGAAGTGGTGGGCAAGCCCTTTTTCGAGGCCTATCCCGCCGCCAGCCAGAACGAGGCCGACATCATCCGTGAGTCGCACGAACACGTGCGCCGCCACAAGGAGCCGCACGCCATGCCGCTGATTCGCTACGACTTGGAGCGGCCCGCCGAGCAGGGCGGCGGCCTGGAAGAGCGGTACTGGCAGGCCACGCACTACCCCGTGCTCGACGCGGCCGGCAATCTGCAGTACATCGTGCAGCGCACCCAGGACGTGACCGAGCAGCACCTGGCCGAGCAGCACGCCCAGCGCATGCAGCAGGAGCTGGCCGAAAGCCAGGAGCGCGCCCGCTTCACCCTGGAAGCCCTGCCGGTGATGGTGTGGACCACCAACCCCGCCGGCGAGGTCGATTACTTCAACCAGCGCTGGCAGCAGTACACCGGCAAGAGCACGGAGCAGCTGCTCGGCCACGCCTGGACCGAGGACGTGCACCCCGACGACCGGCCGCGGGTCATTGAGAACTGGCGGCAGTCGGTGCAGTCGGGTGAGGAGTCGCAGCAGGAGTACCGCCTGCGCCGCCACGACGGCACTTACCGCTGGGTGCTGGCCCGCTCCCAGCCCCGCCGCAACGCCGACGGCCGGATTACCATGTGGGTGGGCGGCGCCATCGACATTCACAACCAGAAGCAGATGGTGCAGGAGTTGCTCGACGCCAACGAGCAGCAGGCCAGCCTCTCCGACCAGGCTTACCAGGCCTACCAGCTGGCCGAAAGCCAGCGCGAGACCTTTCACAACCTCTTCATGCAGGCGCCGGCGCTGATCTGCATTCTGCGCGGCGCCGAGCACCGTTTCGATTTCGTCAACCCGCCCTACCAGCAGCTGTTTGCGGGCCGTCAGCTGGTGGGCAAAACGGTGGTGGAGGCCCTGCCGGAAGTCATCGAGCAGGGCTTCGTGGATTTGCTCGACCGCGTGTACGATACCGGTGAAACGTTCTACGGCAACGAAATCATGATCATGGTGGAGCAGCCCGACGGGCAGGAAGCGCGCCCCATGTACATCAATTTCACCTACCAGCTGTTTTTCGAAGGCGGGCAGAAAGCCGGCATTGCCGTGTTTGCCTACGACGTGACCAGCCTGGTGCAGGCCCGCAAGGCCCTGGAGCGCCTCAACAATCCGTCCGGCAATTAATTCTTCGCGGCCTATTTCCTTTTCTATGAACCTCAGCAGCCTGGATTTCCAGCAAGCCAGGATCAAGCAGGTGCTCTTCAAGTCGCGGCTGCGCTCGGTGCTCTACGGGGTGCGCGAAGCCGACGATGCCCTGTTCTCGCTGCGCGACAACCCGCTGGGCCAGTGGTTCGAGGCGGTGATTCGCCCGGCCTACGGCTCCCGCCCCGAAGCCTACGAGCTGGAACGGGCCCTGCAGCGCCTGCTCGACACCGGGCAGGACTTGGTGAAGCAGTACCGCCGCGGCCAGATCGAGGAGGCCCGCGCCGGCCTCGACCGCGTCGACGCCCACGCCGCGCGCATCGAAAACCTGCTGCTGTCCTTGGAGCAGGCCGCCAACGCGGCCTGACGCCCGGACGCAGCCAACTGAAAATCACCGTTTCCGGTGGCCGCTTCGCCGCCGCCGCTTATCTTGCAGCCGACGCGGGACCCGGAGTCCGCGTCGGCTGTTTGGCGTAAGGCTACTTCGGATGATTGTCTACGGCTACCACTCCTCGCATCTGAGCACCACGGCGGTGCCCGCCCTGGCCTGCCCCGGCTGCGGCGCGCACGATGCGCTGCGCCTGAGCGTGTACGGGCGCTACGCCCACCTGCAGTGGCTGCCGCTGCTGCCGCTGGGCAAAACCGGCGGCGTGCAGTGCAGCCAGTGCCGGCTGGTGCTGCGCCCCAAAGAGCTGCCCCGGGCGCTCAAAGCTGAGTTTCGGGAGCTGCGGGCCCAGACACGCACGCCCCTGCGGCACTGCCTGGGGCTGCTGCTGGCCAGCGTGGCGGTGCTCGGTAGCTTCGCGGCCGGTACCTGGCACCAGGTGCAGTACCGCAACCGGCTGGCCCACCCCCACATCGGCGACATTTACCACATCCGCTCCGAGGCGCCCGGCTACTACACCCTGCTGAAGGTGACGGCCGTGAACGGCAACAGCGTACGCCTCAAGCAGAACAACTACGAAACCGACCGCGAAGGCGAAATCGAGCAACTGGACCTGCCCGAAAACTACGACGCCGAGCCCTTCGACCTCACGCAGCTGGATCTGCAGATCATGAAGCAGCAGCAGCAGCTGGTAGCGGTGGAGCGGCCGGAGGAGTAAGTTCCACACCAGCCGAAGTATAAGAACCTACGGTCGAGCTAGCCCGACGGCGGCATACGCATCGGCGCCCCCAACGCGCCCCGCCTGGCGCCGTATGTTTGTGCTTTCCGCGTACTTGCCCCCTATGATGCATTTCCGTTCCTGGCTTGCCCTGGCCAGCCTGTGCCTGCCGCTGACCGCGGCGGCCCAGTCCCTCGACCTCGATAAATCCGTCGCCGCGGCCCTGAAGAAGGTGAAGGCCGACGACGTGAAGGCCCACATTCAGTACCTGGCCGACGACAAGCTGCGCGGCCGGCAGCCCGGCACCGAGGGCTACCAGATGGCCGTCGACTACGTGACCAAGCAGCTGCAGTCGTTCGGCGTGAAGCCGGCCGGCGACGACGGCAGCTACGTGCAGAAGGTGCGCCTGCGCCGCGCTTTCGTGCAGCCCGAGCCGCTGCTGGCCCTCATCGAAGACAAGAAAGTGCCCACCCCGCTGCGCCCCGGCGAGGACTTCGTGTACTACCCCAACCCCGAGCAGCCCAAGGTATTCCAGGAGACGCCGCTGGTGTTTGCTGGCTACGGCATCTCAGCGCCCGAGCTGAAGTACGACGACTACCAGGGCCTCGACGTGCAGGGCAAAATCGTGCTGGTGGTGCGCGGGGCGCCCAAGTCGTTCCCTTCGACCATTGCCGCCGCCAGCCAGGATCTGCTGATGATTATGCAGAACGCGGCCCGGCACGGCGCGGTCGGGGTGCTGGTGGCCAGCACCAACCCCAAGGGCCAGCTGCCCAACCTGAAGCGCGGCGCGTACAGCGTGCTCGACGCCAAGGGCAAAGTGGCCGCTTCGCGCAGCTACGTGCCGGGTGTGGGGCTGCGCCTGGTGGGCGCCACCACGGCCGCCACGCTACAGCGCCTGTTCGCCTCGGCCCAGGCCGATACGGGCAAGGTGCTCAGCACCCTGCGCGGGGGCAAGCCGGCGTCGCTGCCGCTGCGCACCGTGGCGCGGGTGGATTTTGGCAACACCTACAAGGACATCGAGTCTTACAACGTGGTGGGCCAGCTGCCGGGCTCCGACAAGGTGCTCAGCAAGGAGTACGTGGTGCATTCGGCTCACCTCGACCACCTCGGCGTGGCCGCGGCCGTGAAGGGCGACTCCATCTACAACGGCGCCCACGACAACGCCTCGGGCGTGGCCTCGGTGCTGGAAATTGCCCGGCTGTACTCCCAGCTCAAGGACAAGCAGCGGCCCAAGCGCTCCGTGCTCTTCGTGCTGCAAACCGGCGAGGAGCTGGGCCTGCTCGGCTCGGCCTACTTCGCGGCCAATCCCACCGTGCCCAAGAGCAAGATTGTGGCCGACGTGAACACCGACATGCCCACCATCATTGCCCCGCTGCTCTCGGTGGTGCCGCTGGGCGCGCAGCATTCCTCTTTGATGGAGCCAGTGCAGCGCGCCGCCAAGTACCTCGATCTGAGCGTCGAAAATGACCCGGAGCCGGAGCAGAACCGCTTTATCCGCTCGGATCAGTACAGCTTCGTGATGCAGGGCATTCCGGCCCTGCACATCAAGTACGGCAACAAAACCGCCGACGGGAAGAACAACCTCAGCGAGCTGGTGCAGAAGTGGCGGGCCGACACCTACCACAAGCCCCAGGACGACATCAACGGCCTCTTCGACTTCGACGCGGGCGTGAAGTACGTGCAGCTGAACTTCCTCATCGGCTACCAGGTGGCCAACGACCCGCAGCGCCCCACCTGGAACAAGGGGGACTTTTTCGGCGGCCGTTTCGGCGGCGCGCGGCGCTAATATCGCCCCTAGCCTCACGATGCTGCCATCAACAAACGGGCCGCTGGTACAACACCAGCGGCCCGTTTGTATTAACGCCCAGCCTCGGAATCAGGCGCGGCCGGCGGACCACCGAAGCCTGCCGGGCGCCACTCCGGCGACACGTGCGGGAAGTGCTTCTGGCGCATTTCCTCCAGGCTGGCGGGGCGGGCGGCGGCGAAGACGGGGAAGTGAAACGCGTCGAGCTTGGTGAGCAGGTAGGCCAGCTGCTCCTGCTCGGCGGGGCTGAGGTTGCCGGCGGCCATGGCGGCCACCTGGCTCATGCTGGCAAACACCTCAAACAGCACCCGCTGCCCTTGGGCCGTCAAGCTCAGCAGCTTGCTACGGCGGTCGGTGGCGTGGGGCGCCTCCTGCACCAGCCCGGCGGCCAGCAGGCGGCGGATGATTTCCGAGCCGGTAGGCTTTTCGTGAATGTTGCGGGTGATTAACTCGCTTTTGCTCAACGGCCCCCGGCCGTACACCGTGGCCAGGTAGGTAAAGTCGTCGTAGCTGATGAGTGGAGTATTCAGCAGCGCCAGGCGCGAGTAGGTGCGCAGGTAGCGGTACATAAAGGTGACGAACTTCCCGATAACCGAGGCTGCCGTTTCCATCGGGTGACTGGGCTCCCGTTCCACCGTTTGGCGCGGCGGCGCGGCGGCCGCCCCGGTGCGGGCCTGCAGCCAGCGGCTGAAATCGGTCAGTTCGGCGGCGGGGTCGTTGCCGGCCGCGCCCGACTCGCGGTGAAACTCTTCAGCCAGGGCCACCAGCTGCTTGACAAGGCTGTAATCCATACAAAAGCACTGCGGGCTCCAGCAATTAAAACCGGCTGCGTCGCTGACTAAAGGTACAAAAACATTTAAAACAAATGATTCAATAGAACGTTTTTAGACCAAATCAGCTAACATTGCGGCCGGATAACGTCTAAAAACATTCCAGATGCGCCAGTTTCTACCCCACCTGCGGCCCACCAGCCTGGTCGCCGCGGCGCTGCTGAGCAGCACCGCCACGCTGGCCCAAACCACCGGCATCATCACCGGCACCGTGCGCGACCGGCGCACCCAGGAGCTGCTGCCGGGCGTGACGGTGGGGCTGGAAGGGGCCAACGTGGGTACGGTGACCGACGAGCAGGGCCGCTACCGGCTCACGGGTGTGCCGACGGGCAGCTACAACCTGCGTGCCTCCTTCGTGGGCTACGACGCGCTGCTGCGGGCCAACGTGGTGGTGACCAGCGGCAACGCCAACACCCTAAACCTGGAGCTGAGCCCGGCGGCCCAGCAGCTGGGCGAGGTGCAGGTGGTGGCCAACCGCGCCATCCGGGTGGCCACGGCCGAAACGCCCTTGTCGGTGCAGCGGCTGAGCGTGGAGGAAATCCGCTCCAACCCCGGCGGCAACTTCGACATCTCCAAGGTGGTGCAGAGCCTGCCGGGCGTGGGCGGGGGCGGCACCGGCGGCACGGCCGGCTTCCGCAACGACATCATCATTCGGGGCGGGGCGCCCAACGAAAACGTGTTTTACCTCGACGGCATCGAGGTGCCCGTCATCAACCACTTCCAGACTCAGGGCTCGGCCGGCGGGCCCACCGGCATCCTGAACGTGTCGTTTATCGAGGACGTGACCCTGAGCACCTCGGCCTTCGAGGCGCGCTACGACAACGTGCTGTCGTCGGTGTTTCAGTTTCGGCAGCGCGACGGCAACCCCGACCGCCTGCAGGGCAACGTGCGCCTGAGCGGCACCGAAGTGGCCGGCACGCTGGAAGGCCCGCTGGCCCCGAAAACGACGTTTCTGGCCTCAGCGCGGCGCTCCTACCTGCAGTACTTGTTCCGGCTGATTGACATTCCGATCCGGCCCAACTACTGGGACTTCCAGTTCAAGACTACCACCAAGCTCTCCGACAAAACCACCCTGACCACGCTGGGCATCGGGGCCATCGACAAGTTCCGGCTGGCCGTACCGCGCAATTCCTCGCCCGACAAAGAGTACGTGCTGCGCTCCAATCCCAGCATCGACCAGTGGAACTACACGGTGGGCGCCTCCCTGCGCCGGCTTATCGACAAGGGCTACGTGAACCTGGCCCTGAGCCGCACCCAGCTCCACAACCGCCTCGACCAGTTTCAGGACGGGCAGACGGGCGACGAAGCTAAGCGCGTGCTGCTGACCCGCTCGGGCGAGGCCGAAAACAAGCTGCGCCTCGACGTGAACAAGGCAGTGGGCAAGTGGCAGTGGGCCTACGGCGGCTCGGCGCAGTTCATCGAGTACGACAGCCGCTACTTCGCCCGCCTGCGCCGCGAAGTGCGCGACGCCAGCGGCAACGTGGTGTCGCCCAACGTGGACGTGCGCTTTCAGACCGACCTGAACTTCCTGCGCTACGGCCTGTTCGGGCAAGTCACGCGCACCCTGCTGCCCGACGACCGGCTGACCCTCTCGGCCGGCCTGCGCGCCGACGGCAACACCTTCACCGCCGACGGCAACAACCTGCTGCGCACCCTTTCGCCGCGCCTCTCGGCCTCCTTCGCCCTGGCCGATAAGTGGAACCTGAACGCCTCGGTGGGCCGCTACTACAAGATTCCGCCCAGCACCATCCTGGGCTTCCGCGACGAGGCCGGCAACCCGGTGAACAAGCCCAGCCGCTACATCCGCGCCGACCATTACGTGGCGGGCCTGGAGTGGCTGCCCGGCCCGGCCACGCGCGTCACGCTGGAGGGCTTCTACAAGCGCTACGCCCACTACCCCGTGTCGGTGCGCGACGGCATTTCCCTGGCCAACCTCGGCGGCGACTTCGCGGCCCTGGGCAACGAGGCGGTGAGCAGCACCGGCCGGGGCCGCACGTTCGGGGCGGAGCTGTTTTTCCAGCAGAAGCTCACCAAGCGGGTGTTTGCCGTGACCTCGCTGACGGCTTTCCGCTCGGAGTTCAGCGGCCTCAGCGGGCAGTACGTGCCCTCGGCCTGGGATTCGCGCCTGCTGGCCTCGGCCCTGCTGGGCTACAAGTTCGGGCGCGGCTGGGAAGCGGGCCTGAAGTACCGCTACGCCGGCGGCTCGCCCTACACGCCCTTCGACGAGGCCGTGTCGCGGGCCAGCTACCTGGCCGTGGGCCGCGGCGTGCTCGACTACTCCCGCCTGAACACCCTGCGCCTGGGCAGCTTCCAGCAGCTCGACTTCCGCCTCGACAAGAAAATCAACTGGCGCCGCACCACGCTGGACCTCTTCATCGATCTGCAGAACGCGCTGGCCCTCGTCAACCCCAGCCAGCCCAGCTACACCTTCCAGCGCCTCGCGGACAACTCCGACTTTGCCAGTACTGACGGCCAGCCGGTGCGACCCGACGGCTCGAACGCCGTGCCCATCCTGCTGACGGACGACGACGCGCTGACCACGCCCACCATCGGCTTCATCTTCGAATTCTGAGCCCGCGCCTGATGTCAAGCACTGGGTCCGCCGTCATCGAGCACACGCTCGGCCAGCTGCTGTACCGCGACCATTGGACGCCGACGCCCGTGGCACCGCTGTCGGCCACGTTTCGGGCCCTGGGCATGAGCGAGCTGGACCTGCACCTGCTGCTGTTCGAGCTGCAGATGAGCCACGGCGCGGTATACCCCATCGAATGCCTCGGCCTCGACGACGCGCTGCATTGCCTGGTGGTGCTGACGGTCATTCTGCTGCCAGTTGCCACGGCCCAGCCCCCCGATCAGCCCTGCCCCTGACCTGCCCCGGACCACGCGGGCTCACATATTCGGGGGATTTTGTTCTTTTCGGAGGTCATTCTGGCCAACACTAAAAGTCAGGAATACCGCGAAGATGACGGCCCGGCGCCCCACTTTCTGCCAGCTGCTTGCATATTACCAGGCTGGCCGTGCAACCTTCCAGACCGGCTTTTACTCCTGAAAGCAGCCGTGACGAACGGGCCGCAAGCTCGTTTCACTCCCTCGCTTTTAAAAGTCAGACAGAGCCAATCATTCGGGGTGCGCAAGTGCGGTTGATTTCCCAGCTTTGGAATACCAACTCGCCCCGCTGCCATGACCGCCCCCAATTTCTACCAACACGTCCACCGCACCCTCGGCCAGCAGGCCGACGCCGTGCTGCTGGAGTGGCCGGGCGCGGGGCCGCAGGGCCGCCCGGCCACCTACACCGGCCATGACCTGGCCGGCCGCATCGGGGCCTACCAGCAGTTGCTCGGGCAGCGCGGCGTGGTGGCCGGGCAGCCGGTGCTGCTGCTGCTGCCCGTGGGCACGGAGCTGATCTGCGGACTGCTGGCCGTGATGAGCCTGGGCGCCGTGCCGGTGCTGCCGCCCGCCGGCGTGTCGGCGCGGGGGCTGCTGGCCTTGCGGCGACACGCCGGCATTCGGGCGGCCCTGGCCCCGGCCCCGCTGGCCCGGCGCTTCGGCTGGCTGACGCGTGGCTTGGGCCTGCGCCTGCTGGGTGCTCCGGCTGCCGAGGCCAGCACCCAGCCGCTGGCGCCGCAGCCGGTAGCCGCCGAGTTGCCAGCGCTGGTATCGCACAGCTCGGGCTCGACGGGCCGGCCCAAGGCCATTCGGCGCAGCCACCGGGTGCTCACGGCCCAGCACGAGGTGCTCAAGCAAGTGTTTCCGCCCTGGCGCGGGCAGCGCGATTTTCCGCTGTTTCCGAATGTGCTGCTGCACAACCTGGCCGTGGGCGCCGTCACCGTACTGCCCGATGTGCCCTGGGGCCGCCTGGCCGGTTTCGACGCGGCCCGCGTAGTGGCGCAGCTGCGCGACACGGCCGTTGAAACGCTGACCGGCAACGTGTTCTATTTCAGCCGCCTGCTGGCGCACCTGCGTCATCAGCCCGCCGCCCTGCCGGCCGTGCGCGCCGTGGGCGTGGGCGGCTCGCCGGTGCCCGAATGGCTGCTGCGAGGGCTGCAGGATCAGCTGCCGCAGGCCGCCGTGTATGGCATCTACGGCTCCTCCGAAGCCGAGCCCATTGCCGTGCGCCGCTACGACGCCGCCCGGCCCGCCAATCCGCGCCACGGCTACTGCGTGGGCCCGGTGGTGGCCGGCCTGGAGTGCCGCCTGCAGGGCAACGGCGCCAGCGTCGAGCTGCCCGACGGGCGCCGCTTCGTGGTGGGCGAAATCACGGTGCAGGGCGCGCACGTAGCCGCCGAGCCCGGCGCCTGGCTGCGCACCGGCGACTTCGGCTACTTCGACGACGCGCAGTGCCTGTGGCTGACCGGCCGGCAGGGCAACGAGACGGTGCACCGCGGCGTGCAGCACTACCAGATCGAGCACGTGCTCCAGCAGCTGCCGGGCGTGGAGCGCGCCGCCGCCCGCGCCACGGCCACCGGCTTTGCCGTGTACGTGCAGGGCCCGGCCGAGCTGGAAACGGTGCGGGCCGCGCTGGCGGCGCAGTTTCCGCCCGGTCTTTGCAAGCAGCTGCACCGCCGCCCCGCGCTGCCCGTCGACGGCCGCCACCATTCCAAAATCCTCTACGACCAACTGCGCTAAGCGCCCCTACGCCGTGATGCATTCCGAATTCTATAACGTCGCCCTCGACCGCCTGCGCTACTCGCTGGTGTGGGAAAGCCGCCGCACCCTGGCCGCCGCGCTGGACGTGCAGCCCGCCGACGAGCTGCTCGTCATCTGCTCGGCCGGCTGCAACGCCCTCAACGCCCTGCTGCTCGGCGCCCGCCGCGTCACGGCCATCGACCTGAACCCGGTGCAGCTGCACCTGCTGGAGCTGAAGCGCTACCTCATTCTGCACCACGAGCACCAGGTGCTGCGCGCCCTGCTCGGCCTCGACGGGCCGGCGGCCGTGCTGCCCACCTGGCAGCAGCTGGAGCCCGCGCTGCCCCCGGCGCTGCGGGCCTACTGGGCACCCTTCTTCGAAAGCCACCCCAGCGGCATCTTGCCGGCCGGCAAGCTGGAAAGCTACCTGCTGGGCTTTCTGCCCACGCTCAGCCCGGCCCTGCAGCAGCGCGTGCGCCGCCTGGTCGAGTTCGACGACGTGACGGAGCAGTACCGCTGGTTTCGGGAGCAGCTGCACGGCACCGCGTTCGAGGCGCAGTTCGTGACGTATTTCGACGAGGCCAACCTCAGCCGCGGGCGCGACCCGAAACTGTTCAAGTACGCTGCGGAATCGGGCGGGCGGGCGTTTTACCAGCGCCTCGCCGGGCAGCTCAGCACCGAGTTGGTGCGCGACAATTTCTTTTTCCGCTTCTTCTTTTTCGGCCCCGCAGGCCTGCCCGAAGCGGTGCTGCCGCCCTGCTACCAGGCCCGCCACCACGCCCGGCTGCGCGCCAGCCTCCACCGCCTGAGCACCGTGCAGGGCGAGGCCAGCGCCTACCTGCTCAGCGACGCCGGCCGGAGCATCAGCAAAGCCAGCCTCTCCAACATCTTCGAGTACGTGAGCCCCGCCGACTTCGCCCAGGTGCGCGCGGCCCTGCTGGCCCGCCCCGCCGCAGCCCCGCTGCGCGCCGTGTACTGGAACCTGCTGCAGGCCCAGGGCGACGCCCCCGAACCGGCCGACCACGCCCCTACCCCGACCCGCCCCCAGCTGCCCGGCAGCTGCTTCTACTTCCGCGACGTGCGCGTGCTCGACGCCGCGCCCGCGCCTTCCCTCCCGCTTTCTTCCCCATCCCAAGCGTATGCATAGCCCCGCCTATTACTGCGCGCGCCCCTTCGTGGAAGGCCTGATGCGCGCCCACGCCCCGCAGCGCCAGCTGCGCGTGCTCGACGTGCAGCCCCTGCCCGTCGACAGCTCCGCCAGCATTCTGGCCGTGCTCACGGCCGGGCAAACCAGCCGGCCGGTGGGTCATTTCGGTTTGCAGGTCACCTTCGAAATGGATGGGCAGCCGGCCCGCACCGAGCGCATGGTGCTCAAGCTCAAGCCGCCCGGCCACGAGGTATCGGCCATGCTGGCGGGGCTGGCCCAGGCCTGCGAGGGCGAGCTGGCCCAGGCGTACCCGGCTTTTGCCACCCGCAGCGGCTTTCACCACACCCATCACCGCGAGCTGGCCCTCTACGCCCACCACGCCGACGCCGCGCTGATGCCGCGCATCTGGGGCCTGCACCAGGACGACGAAACCGCCGAGGTCTACGCCATTCTGATGGAATACCTGGGCGAGGAAGTGGAGCTGCTGAACACGGTGATGCAGCCTGAAACCTGGACCGACGCCCACCTGCGCGCCGCCCTCGATGAGCTGGCCGCCTGGCACGCCCGGCACCTGCTGCCCGCCGGCACCGACACCGCGCCCGTCACCTGGCCCGACCTGCCTTCCGCGGCCTACATGCAGCAGCTGACCCCGCTCTGGCAGGCCCTGCTCGCCAACGCCGCCCAGCACCACCCCGGCCTCTACGGCCCGGAGCGCGCCGAATTGCTGCGTGAGGCCATTGCCCGCATTCCGGAGTATTGGGCCGAGCTGGCCGCCGCCCCGCGCACCCTGATTCACAACGACCTGAACCCGCGCAACACCTGCTTCCGCCGCGCCGACGGCCGCCTGCAGCTCTGCGCCTACGACTGGGAGCTGGCCACCTACCACGTGCCGCAGTACGACGTGGTGGAGCTGCTCAGCTTCGTGCTCGACGCGGACCGCTACCACCTGCGCCCGCACTACCTGGAGTACTACCGCCAGCAGCTACACGCCCGCACCGGCCGCTTCGCCGATGCCGACGCCTTCCGCCGCGTAACCGGCCTCGCGGCTCTGGATTTTGGCCTGCACCGCCTGGGCATGTACCTGATGGCGCACACCGTGGGTCCCTACCCCTACCTGCCCCGCGTGGTCGACAGCTACTTCGACACGCTGGCGCAGCTGCAGCCCCTGCGCCCGGAGCCGGCCTACGCCTGATTTTCGGCTTCCATTATGGCCCTACGCCCCGTTCGCCTCACTGGCGGGCGGGGCGCAACGGTTTTGCGGGGATTGGAGACGCTGGAAACGGTATGACGTTCGGGGCCATTTTCCAATAACCACTTACACTGCCTGACGCGGTCCTGCTGCTTGGGCAGCCGCCAGCCGCGTGGCCTCGGCCCGCAGGTTTTCGACCACCACGGAGCGTTCATCCCGCCGCCAGGTCAGGTACACCGTCGAGTGGTGGGGCAGCGGCAGGTAGCGCAGACCGGGCGTCGGGCTGTCGGCGTAGGACATGGGCAGGACGGCTATGCCCAGTCCGGCCGCCACCAGGCTGAGAATGGTGGCGCCGAAATCGGAGGTGATGGTGCGCCGGGGCTGGTAGCCGTAGCCCTCGAACATCTGGCGCAGGTGCTGGGCGTAGGCGCCTTCGTCGCTGAGCGAGGGCAGAATGAAACGCTCGTCGCGCAGGGCGGCCAGGGAGGTAAACGTATCGGGGCGCACGGGGTGCGCGGCGGGCACGGCCAGGGCCAGAGGCTCGTCGAAAATCGGCACCGACACCAGGGCGGGGTTGCGGGCGGGCTCGCGCCAGAAGCCCACGTCGAGTTGGTAGGTGAGCAGCTGCGCCTCCGAATCGGCGGCCCCGATTTCGCGCAGCTCCAGCTGCACCAGCGGGTAGCGCGCGGTGAAGCCGGCCAGCAGCCGCGGCAGCCAGGCATAGGCCACCGAGCCCACGTGGCCCAGCCGCAGGCTGCCCACTTCGCCCGCGCTGACCTGCCGGGCGTGGCGCTGCACGGCCTCCAGCTCGGTGAGCAGGCGCGTCCACTCGGTTTGCAGCAGCTCGCCGGCGGCCGTCAGGCGCACCGTGCGCTGCCGACGCTCCAACAGCGGAAAGCCCAGCTCCTGCTCCAGCCCCTGCACGTAGCGGCTGAGCGAGGACTGCGTGATACCGAGCTGCTCGGCCGTCTGCCAGAAGTGCAGCCGCTCGGCCAGCTGCAGAAAGTAGCGCATGTGGTGCAGGTTCATCGATGCAATAACTGCATGAATAGCGGCAATATCAGCATTGCGGTGCATCAAAGCCCGCCCTAGTTTTGCCCCGGTCACCCCTCAGTTGCCCGGCATCCTGCGCGGATTTTGCTAGGCCGCTGCGCAGATTTACCCCTACTTTCCTCTCCATGTTGCACCTTGTTCGTACCGACTCCGATAACCCCGATTTCCGCGCCCTGGTACGCCTGCTCGACCAGGACCTGCAGGTGCGCGACGGCGCCGAGCACTCGTTCTACGCCCAGTTCAACAAGGTCGACGCCATCCGGCACGTGGTGGTGGCCTACCTCCACGACGAGCCCGTGGGCTGCGGCGCCTTCAAGCCCTACGACGAGGCCTCGGTGGAAATCAAGCGCATGTTCGTGCAGCCCGCGCACCGGGGCCGTGGCGTGGCCCAGGCCGTGCTGATGGAACTGGAACGCTGGGCCCAGGAGCTGGGCTACGCCGGCTGTGTGCTCGAAACTGGCAAAAAGCAGCCCGAGGCCATTCGCCTCTACCAGAAAAGCGGCTACCAGCTCATCCCGAACTACGGCCAGTACATCGGCGTCGACAACAGCGTGTGCATGCAAAAGACCGTGTAGAGCGGCGGTCAACGCGTAGCGGCGGCGGTCGGCGTGTTCAAGACCAGTGGTTCTACGACTTTAGCTTCGCTGAGCTTCGGTTGGAATCGTAGGGCTGCTGGCACCTTGCAAATCCTGGCCGAACAGCGCGTAGTGGGCGGTTTCGGCGGGCAGGCCGTCGGTGAAGTGCAGGGAGAAGTTGCCGGTGCGCATCAGGCAGAAGATGACGTCGTCGTACCGCTCGCGGAAGTGCACCATGCCGTAGGCACCCAAGTACGACATCAGCCCGCGCTGGCGGTAGTCGGGGTGCACGCCCACGGTTTTGGCCAGCAGCTGCCGGCGCTGCAGCCGCGCGAAGTCGCGCTCGAACACCGGCGGGCGGCTATCGGGCAGGTGCAGCTCGGTGTAGTTGGGGTGGCAGAAGCTGAGCGCGGCCAGCGCGCCCGTGGCCTGGTCGCGGAAGAGCACCGAGGTATGCGGGCACAGCTTGGCGGCGTACTGCAGGTTGTAGAGCAGCCGGAACTGCTCCAGCGACACGGGCCGGTAGCCGGGGTTGGCCCCGAAAATAGCCTGCACCAGCTCGAAAATGGCCGCTTCGTGCTCCTGCCAGGTTTGCGCGTTGAGCGGAATGAAGTCGAAGGGAATCTGGGCCAGCTCGCGCAGCAGCATGTCCTTTTCGGTGAAGACGGCGGGCACGTCCTGGGGCCGGATGCGGCGGCTCTCGAAGGTGCTGACGGGCGCCAGGCCCAGGCCGGCCAGCAGCGTGGGGTAGTAGTCGGGGTTGATGGGCTCCCGATCGAACTGACCCCAGCTGGGCGCGGGCGGCAGCCGCAGCCGGTAGCGGTGGTAGGTGTTGAAATCCAGCGGCCCGACGAGTCGGCGCCGGCCGCGCTGCCGCGCATCGGCCTGCAGCGCTTCGAAGGCAGCTTGGTTGACGGCGGGGTCATTGGTGGTTTCCCAGAAGCCGAAAAAGGCTTCGTCTGACTCCTGCGGAAAGATACCAACTAGGCGGAGCGTGTCCTCATCAGTGTAGACAATCAGCTCGTTGCGCCCGGCTTCCTGGGCGAATAGCTGCTCGGTCAGCGCCCGGTCTTCGGTGGGGCGCATTGGCTGGTCGGCGTACACGCGGGCCGGCACTGCCCAGAATGCTTCGGGCAGCTGATCGTGGTAAGGAAGGCGCAGAATGGGGCTAGTCATATTGAGTTCAGGCGGGCGGCGGGGTCGAAGCCGGAATGTAGCGCGAACTTTAGCTACATCGACCTCGGGCTCAAGTCGTGTATCGTTGCGGGCTGGCGGCGGCCTTTGCCCCGAACTGGGCGCGGGAGCACATCGGCTTCGCTACAGCAACTCGATTTCGCCGGTGGCGCCGTCCATATGCACCTGCTGGCCGCTTTGCAGGCGCCGCGTGAGGCCGGGCACGTTGATGATGGTGGGAATGCCCAGCTCGCGCAGCAAGATGACCGAGTGCGAGAGCGAGGAGCCTTTTTCAATGATGACGCCGCGGCAGACCGGAAACAGCGCGGCCCAGCCCGGGTCGGTGCGCAGGGCACACACGATTTTGCCAGCCACGGCCAGGTCGTCGTCGGGGCTGGTGACAACGATGATTTCGCCCGAAAGCTGGCCGGGGTAGCAGCCGGTGCCGCGCAGCGCGCCTTCGTCTTCGGCGGTGGATGCGGCGGCCAGCGGCGGCGAGGGCACCGTCACGCGGCTGGGCGCGTGCTGGCGGGCGTAGCTGGCAAACTCCTGCTGCCGCTCGGCCACCAGCGGCGGCAGCGCCTTTTCGGTTTCGGCCGCCGCAGCCGTTTCGCCGATCAGCCGGCGGGCCGTGGCTTCGATTTCGGCTTCCGTCAGGTAAAACACGTCGCGCGGGGCGGCCAGCTGCCCGGCGGCCGTCAGCTGCTCGCCCATCGCCAGGTACAGCCCGCGGTACATGCCAAACAGCCGGGTACGCTCCAGCCGCAGCGACTCGCGGTGCGCAATGGCGCGCTGCAGCTGGGCCAGCCGCTGCCGCAGCTGCCGCCGGCGCCAGGCCGCCTTGCCCCGCAGCAGCGCCTCTACTTCGGCCTGGGCGCCGCGCAGCACGGCGTGGTCGGCGGCCCCGAACTCGGCGGGCGCGGGGCCGACCAGGAAGTTGCGCAGGTACTGGTAGAAAATCTGCGGGCGGGTGCGCATGGTCTGGGTTTCGAGCTTCAGCTCCCCCACCGTCCGGTCGCCAAACTGGGCGATGAACGCGGCCACTTCGGCGGCAAAGGCGGGGAACTGCGCCTGCACCTGCGCGGGTAGGTCGTCGGGCTGCGCCACGATGAGTTGGCGCAACGGTTCCTGCGGGCGCACCTGGGCGGCCAGGGCCAGCAGGCGGCGGGTGGGCTGGGTGCTGGCCAGGTCCTGGTCGCCGGCGAGGTAGCGGCGCAGCAGCTCTTCGGGCTCGGCGGCGCCCAGCTGCCGCAGCTGGCGCAGGGCGCGGCCGTTGGTCATCATCACGTAGAAGTCGTTGACGATGGGCGTGGTCCACTGGCCCAGCAGCTCCCGGTCGAGGCGGGCTTTTTCGGCCAGCAGCTCGGCCGGGCTCAGCGCCGAGAGCGGCCGGGCGTAGAAGCGCTGGTAGTGCCCGGCGAAGTGGGCGTGGAAACGGCGCACCGATCCGTCGAGACGGGCGAAGGCCAACAGCAGGCGCGAGAGGTTCAGCAACAAGCGCGGCGCCAGGCGCAGCTTGTCGGCGAGGGTTTTCTCGCGGGTCTGCACGAAGTCGACGGGCTCTTCCAGGCCCATCATGCGCTCCATGTCGTCCTTGTTCTGGCGGAAGGCGGGCAGCAGCTGCAGGCCGCGGTACCAATTGTTGATGTTGTAGTAGATGCGGCCCTGCACGAGGCCGAGCAGGTTGGTCACCACCGGCTCCTGAGCGGCAATTTGCGCGGCGGGTAGGCCCAGCGCGTGCATGGTCTGGCGGTACACGGTGGCGTAGGCGCGGCGGGCAAAGCTGAAGGTCAGCGGCGTGGTCACCCCGCAGTAGCTTTCCTGGATGTTGCTGTTGTCGTAGACGACGACCTCCGGAATGGCCTGGGTAATGGGCCGGGCCTGCACCACCCACACCGCCCCGGCCGCATCGACCACAAATTCCACGTCCTGCGGCCCGCCAAAAGCCGCCTCCAGGCGCTGGCCGATATCGAACAGCTCGGCGAGCTGGGCCGCGCCCAGGCAGGGCGCGGCCTGCTGCCCGGCCTCGACGGCCTGGGTAATCAGGCCACCTGCGGGCCGGGCCACCAGCTGCTCTTCTTTCGGGGTAATAAGCTGCCGATGCAGCTGACCAGTTTTCTTCTCGAAGTAAAACTCATCGGGCTGCAGCTGCCCGCCGACCAGCCCTTCGCCGAAGCCCCAGACGGCGTGGATGGCCAGCTCCTGCGGGTACTCGGGAAAGGTCGTGAACATGACGCCGCTGGCCACGGGAGCCACCTGCCGCTGCACGATGACGGCCGGCCGGGCCGCCAGGTTCAGCCCCTTCTGCCGGCGGTAGGCCAGGGCCCGCTCGGAGTAGGCCGAGGCGGCGCAGCGGGCCACGGCCGTGAGCACCGCCGATTCCGAGGTCAGGTTCAGAAACGAATCCATCAGCCCGGCAAAGGCCGCGTGCTGCCCGTCTTCGTCGGCCACGGAGGAGCGCACCACCACGGGCTGGTGGGGGAAGCCCCAGCCGTGCAGCGCGGTGCGGAGCTGGTTCAGCAGCGTTTCGGGCAGCTCAAATTCCGTCAGCTGCTGCCGGCGGGCGGTCGGCTCCGCGTCGCCGGCAGCTGAGGTTGCCGGCAGCGCATCGAATTCCTCGGCGGGAATGACGACGAAATCGGGCACGCGCAGGCCGGCCGCCCGCAGGCGCTGCAATCCGGCCGCTTTGCCGCCGATGGTGTAGTCCGGACCCGCCGGTTGGTGCGTGGCAAGAACCATGAGCTTAGCGCACTTGCGCAACGATTTCCACGATGATGGCCACGTAGCTCGTGAGCATAAACAGCGACACCAGCAGCTCGGCCACTTTCAGCGGCCCCGCGGCGGGGCGGCGCCAGCTCAGCCCGTAGGCGGCCACGGTAGCCGCAAACAAGGCCGCCATCAGTCCGAACGGCCAACTGCGGGCGTGCAACAGGCGCAGCAGGTAGCCCTGCACCACCGTGCCGGCCAGCAGCACCAGCAGCACCGCCGCAATAGCGCCGGCGTAGCCTAGGGTGCGCGAGTAGGAGTCGACGCCGGGCCGCTCGTCGGGGGCGGGCTTGATTTTGCGGGCAATTTCGAAGGCCAGCCCGCCGAGCAGGCTCAGCAGTCCGAGCAGCAGCAACGGCCGGGTGAGCAGCGGCCGGGCCGCGTAGGCGGCCCACACCCAGCCGATAATCAGCGGCATGATGAGCAGGTGCGTGAGGGCGTAGAGCACCAGCCGGGCCCGCAGCCACTGCGGCGCAAAAAACTCGTAGCGCATCACCAGGCTGTAGCCCACGGCCAGGGCCCAGGCCAGCAGCACGGGCCAGCCCATCCAGGCCGACCAGACCGCTTCGAGCAGTAGCCCGGCCCCGGCCAGCCGCCGCAGCTGCCCCAGCGTCACGCGGCCCGATTGCAGCACCCGCTCGGGGAAGTTGACGGCGTCGGCGGCGTAGTCCTTGATTTCGTCGAAGACGCGCAGGCGGAAGAAAAAGGAAATGACGGCCACGATGCCCAGCGCCTCGCGGGCGCCGAAACCGGCCAGGGCGGCGGCGGCCGGCTGGGTGGCCCGCGCCACGGCGTACACCGTCAGAAACAGGATGGCAAACAGGGCCATGTTGACCGGTGGAAACCGCTCCCGCAGATAAGCCCACAACGCACGTAGATTCATACCGCCAAATTAGCTGCCGCGGGCCGGTGCTCCGCCTAATGACGAGTCGAATCAGACTTTATTCCGCAGCACCCCGAAGCATAAAAGCCGCCGCTTTGCCGTGTCAGCGGATTAGCGGCGCTGTTACCCGGGAGGCGGCCTGACTTTAGTATTTCTGCCCCAAGTGGGCCGGCAGCACTCAAAGCCGCCCCCGGCGCGCTACTTTACCGCATGATTGAAGGATTATACCGCTTCCGGTACTGGCTGCTGAGCCTTTTGCTGATTCTAGGTGTGGCGCTCTGGCCCGGGGTGCGCGCCGCCGTGCAGGTCGACAACAGCCTGGAGGCCTGGTTTCTGCAAAACGACCCGGCCCTGCGCGCCTACCACGACTTCCAGCAGCGCTTCGGCAACGACGAGGTGGTCATCGTGGTGGTGCACGACGACAAGACGCTGCTGACGCCCGCCTCCTTCCAGCGTTTCCGGGCCTTGAGCCGGGAGCTGGAAGCCTTGCCGAGCGTGGCCGCCGTTATCGGCCCCGGCAACGCCCTGGTGCCCGCCCGCGCCGGTCTGACGGGCAGCGCCGGCCCGCAGCCGCTGCTGCCGCCCGCGGCCCGGCCCGAGCAGGTGCGCCGCACGCTGGCCGCGCACCCTATGCTACAAGAGCAGCTGTTTTCGCCCGACCTGCGCACGGCCCGCTTCGTGGTGGTGCTGCGCCGGCTGCCCGGCTTCGACGAGCGGCGCGGCGCCATTCTGGATGAAGTCACGCGCACGGTGTACCGGCACGTGCCCCGCGAGCAGGCCTACCTGGGCGGCGTGGGCATCATCTTCGCCGGGCTGAATGCCCTCTCGCAGCACGATTTCGGGCTGTTCCTGGGCCTGGGCTACGCGCTGATGTTCGGCGTTTTTCTGCTGCTCTACCGCAACGGCTGGCTGCTGGTGTACGTGCTCGGCATCGTGGGCGGAGCTACCTACCTGACGCTGGGCGTGTACGGGCTGTTGGGCTACCGGCTGAACCTGATGACGGTGCTGCTGCCGGTGGTGCTCATCCTGCTCGGCATTATGGACGCCATGCATGTCATCAACGAGCGAAACCTACTGGCTGATCCAGGGGCCGCGCCGGGGCTGCCGCCGCGTACCTCGGCCCTGCAGGCGCTGCGCCACACGTTTTCGCCCTGCCTGGCCACCATGCTCACCACCGTGGCCGGCTTCCTGGCCCTGGTCACCAGCCCGATGGCCATTCTGCGCAACTTCGGCTTGTTCGCCGCCCTCGGCATTGCCCTGTGCCTGGTGCTGACCTTCGTGCTCGGCACCATCATCCTGCCGCTGACCACGCCCGCGCCCCGGGCCACGCGCTCCACCAGCCGGGGCCTGGCCCGCTTCTACACCTACCTGCTGGCCCGCCGGGGTCGGTTCACCGCCATTTCAGCGGCCCTTACCGTGCTGGCCGTAGCCGGCATGTTCCTCATCAAAGCCGACACCTACACCCTCGGCTACTTTCCGCAGAATCACCCGGTGGTGCAGGACCACCGCCGCATGGAAGCCACCTGGGGCCCCTACCTGCCGCTGGAGCTGCTGGTGGAGCCCCGCCCCGGCCACCAGCTCCACGACGCGGCCGTGGTGCAGGCGGCGGCCCGCTTCGCCGATTCGGTGCGCGGGCTGCCGGGCGTGGGGCGGGTATTCGGCTTTCACTCGCTCTACCAAGCCGGGCTGGAAACGCAGTTTCCGGGTCGGGGCCGGCGGGCCCTGGGCAGCCAGAGCCTGCTCAACGCCGTGGACCGGCAGCTCGCGGCCGATTACCCGCAGCTGGCGGCCGAGTTTATTCACCGCGGCAGCGGCACCGGGCGCATCACGGTGTCGGGCAAGATGCTGTCGGCGCGGCAGCTCACGGCCAAAACCGACACGCTGCTGCGCTTGGCCGCCCGCACGCTGGGGCCGGTGGCCCGGGTGCGCCCGGCCGGCTACCAGCCCATGTACGCCCGCATCACCGAGTACGTGACGACCTCGCAGACCCAGAGCCTGCTCCTGTCCATCGTCACCGTGTTCGGGCTGGTGTGGCTGTACGTGCGCAGCCTGCGCCTGGCCCTGCTCACGGTGCTGCCCAACCTGTTTCCGGTGCTGGTGCTGCTGGGCCTGATGGGCTGGTGCGGCATCCGGCTCGATACGGCCACGGCCAGCATTGCCGCCATTGTGCTCGGCCTCTGCGTCGACGATACGGTGCACTACATTCACCACTACCGCGAGGCCCGGCGCAGCATGGCGCCCGGGGCGGCGCGGCTGGCCACCATCACCCACGTCGGGCCCACCATCGTGCTCACCAGCCTGGTTCTGTTCGTGGGCTACGCCGTGATGGGCCTGGGCTCCTTGAAAACGGTGCAGCTGTTCGGGGTGCTCACGGCCGCCAGCATTGCCGCCGCGCTGTTCGGCGAAATCGTGATTTTCCCGCTGGTGCTGGCGCGGTTCGACCGGGAGTGAGTGGTCAGTTGCGAGTTGCGAGTTGCGAGTTGTCAGTAGCTACGCGGACCGGGGCCGGCGGAGTTGTCCTCACTGACAACTATCAACTCGCAACTGACAACTCTACTTACAGCTCCTCCGGCAGCTGCACCCCGTCGAGCCAGCACTGCAGCAGGGCGGGCTTCTGAAAGAGGTTGATGAACAACACCCGCTCCTCGCCGGCCAGCCGCCATACCTCGGCGTAAAAATCCTCCAGCGCCCACAGCTGCAGGCGGCAGCCGTGCTCGACGCGGTCGGCCAGGTGGTGGCCGGCGCAGCGGAGCACTTCGGCCTGCTGGCCCAGGGTAAGCGTGGTGAAGACGGCGAATTTCATGACAACACGGGGGACAACTGCGCGGCCGGCCGGGGCAAGATACGGGAAGAATTGAATCGGCCGCAAGGCTGGCGGCCGCCGGCGCGGGTTTAGCCGCGGGGGTAACCGCTGCCAGCTTACGGCGGGTTCCGCACTACCTTCGCGCTCCGTCCGACGCTCCATTTCCGCTGCGCCTTATGCCCACGTTCCGCTTCCCGCACCCGCTGGTGCTCCTCGTTGGTTTTATTCTACTGGCCGTGGGCCTGAGCTACGTGCTGCCCGCCGGCCGCTTCGAGCGGCGCCAGGACGAGGCCACCAAGCGCGAGGTGGTGGTGCCCGGCTCCTACCACCGCGTGGCCGCCACGCCCGTTTCGCCGCTGGATGCGCTGACGGCTATTCCGCGGGGCCTGCAGGATGCGGCCGACGTTATCTTCCTGGTGTTTCTAGCCGGCGGCGCCTTCACCGTGGTCGACCAGACCGGGGCCCTGCGCCGCGGCGTCGACTGGCTGCTGGATAAGCTGCGGGGCCGCGAGGCGTTGGTTATTCCGGTGGTAGCGCTGCTCTTCGCCACCATGGGCGCGCTGGAAAACATGCAGGAGGAAATCGTGCCGCTGGTGCCGGTGCTGCTGGTGCTCATGCGCCGCATGCGCTACCCCGTGCTGACGGCCGCCGCCGTGAGCATCGGCTCGGCCGCCGTGGGTGCGGCCTTTAGCCCGATGAACCCGTTTCAGGTGGGCATTGCGCAAAAGCTGGCCGGCCTGCCCCTACTCTCGGGCCTGGGCTTCCGCCTGGTGTTTCTGGCCCTGGCCCTGCTGATCTGGATCGGCGGCACCCTGCGCTACGCCCAGCGCCACCGCGAAACCGCCCCGCTGGCCGTGGACGACGCGCAAATCGAAGCCGAGCACTCGGCCCAGGAGGGCGGGCACCGCCACGGCCTGGTGCTGCTGCTCCTGCTCATCACCTTCGTTTTCTTCGCCTACGGGGTGCTGGAGCTGGGCTGGGACTTCGGGCAGATGTCGGCGCTGTTTTTCGCCCTGGGCGTCTCGGCCGGCCTGGTGGGCGGCCTGGGCCTGACGGGCACCGCCGAGGGCTTCATTGCCGGCTTCAAGGACATTGCCTTTTCGGGGATGCTCATCGGCTTTGCCCGGGCCATTTTCGTGGTGCTGGAGCAGGGCCAGATTGTCGACACCATCGTCAACGGCCTTTCGGCGCCGCTGGCCCACCTGCCGGTGGCGGCTTCGGCGCTGGGTATGCTGGGTCTGCACACGGCCCTGCACCTGCCGGTGCCGAGCGTCAGCGGGCAGGCCGTGCTGACCATGCCCATTCTCACGCCGCTGTCGGATCTGCTGGGCCTTTCGCGCCAGGTCACGGTGCTGGCCTACCAATATGGCGCCGGCCTCTGCGAAATCATCACGCCCACCAACGGCGCGCTCATGGCCATCGTGGCCGCCTGCGGGGTGCGCTTCGACCAGTGGTGGAAGTTCGTGTTTCCGCTCTACCTGCTGCTGATCGGGCTGGCCGTGGTAGCCATCATCATCGGCATTGCCGTGGGCGTGTAAGCGGTCCATAACCCCTCAGCGGTGGTATTAATCGTTGGTCAGCAGTTGCTATTTGTCCTACCCAATCAGCGTCAGGTACCGTTCTTCCACCTTCTACGCCGCTACCATGCCCGAAGCCGCCGACGCGTTGTTTATGGCCCGCTGCCACCAACTGGCGGCTGAAGCCGCGGCCCACGGGGAAAGTCCGGTGGGGGCGCTGGTGGTGCGTGCCGGGGCCGTGGTAGCCGCGGCCGCCGAAGCCACCCGGCGCCAGGCCGACGTCACCGCCCACGCCGAGTTGCGGGCCCTGCAACAGGCCCGCCAGCAGCTCGGTAGCGCCGATTTATCGGACTGCACGCTGTATTCCACCCACGAGCCCTGCGTCATGTGTGCCTACGTCATCCGATACCACCGCATCGGGCGCGTGGTCTACGGCCAGGCCAGCGCGTACCTGGGCGGCGTCAGCTCGGCCTTTGCCCTGCTCACGACCCAGGAGGTGCCCCCGCACTGGACCGCCCCGCCCCTAGTGGAGCAGTGGCTGACCCAAGCTTAGCGTCCGGCATCTGCCAGGCCTGCCTATTGGCTAATGGCTAGGTCTTGCCGCTGGCGCCCCGCTACAGTACTGCCCCGCTCCAGCAGAATTCGTTGTTGGGCAAGGCGTACCAGTCGGCGTTTTCGTTCACGCTTTCGCCCTGCACCCGCCCCACGAAGGCCAGCTCGTGGCCGGCGGGCACTAGGCGGGCGGGGGCGCGGCGGTACGGCTCGCCCTGCCGGATGTTGACGCGCGAACGGGTGCGCACCACGCCGGTAGCCGCTTCGCTCGTCCAGTCGGCGGGGCCGGGCTGGCCGGTGCAGCGGGCGTACACGGCGGGCACGTCGCGCAGCAGCTGCTCGTAGCTGCGGTTGCTCTGCGCCAGCCCCGATTTGGGGTCGGTTTTGCGGTGCGGGTCGAGGATGCAGTGGCCGACGATGGCGCGGGCCGGGTCGAGGTTGAACTTCCAGCAGATGTAAGCCAGCACCCACACGTAGCGGCGGTAGGCCTCGTCGGCGTTGATGTTGGGCCCGAAGCAGTACTCCACTCCGATGGCCGCGTCGTTGGCGTTGGCGCCGTAGCGGCGGTTGTCCTCGGTGGCGCTGTAGAGCACGTGCCAGGCCTTTTCGGGCGGGGCGGTGAGGGCCGGCACGCACTCCAGGATATGCCGGTCGTCGACGAACAGGTGGGCCGAGGCGCTGATCTGGTTGCGCGACTGTTCGTAGTAGTTCACGTTGCCGACGGCCGTGGAGCCGCGGTTGCCAGTGTCGTGGGCCACCACGAAGCGGATGGGCGCGGCCGGCAACCCGGAGCGGCGCTTGGTGTGCGGCGTCAGCCAGCTCTGGGTGATGGGGTATTCGAGGTCGGGAAACTGGCGCATAACTCAGTCAGGTTGCGGGGGGCCGCCTACTCAGCAGTGGCAGCCGTTCTCAGGTCGAATTTTCGGTCGAAATCAGCCCGGAATCTGCTCGGCGCCCAGCGGCGGCACCTCGTCCCCGGGCTGGGCCGCGTCAGGCCCCATGTCATCCTCCTCGCGGTGCAGCACCGCCCCCGTCGTCGGGTCCGCCACCGATTCGCCCGTAGCGGCAGCAGCGGTAACGACCGGCGCCAGCACGGGCGCGGCCGGCGTGGTCGTCGTTACGGTTACACTGGATGCGGCGGGACTGGCCACCGGCGTATAGGCACCCGTCGAGGCATCAGGCGTGGGGGGCACCGGGGCCGTGTAGGTCGTCACTACCGGCCCGGGCGCCGCGGGCAGAGCCGGCGAAGTAGTAACCGTGGTCGTGCTCAGCAGCGCGCCGCCGGCCGTCGTCAGCACACCCGTTGGGGCGGCGCTGGCGGAGCCGTCGGGGCCTTTGTTTTCCTGCCACTTCAGCCCCAGATAGGTGGCGCTGCTGATGGCCAGCAGCAGGGTTTCGTTGTTGTTCCACTCGGGCAGGGCCACCGTTTTGTACACCGTGCGCACGAAAAAGTAGCCCAGCAGCACCGTGATGACCACCTTCTGCAGCCGGTTGATGCTCACCCCGTTGCTATCAGAAAGAATGTCGGTCAGCCAGCCACGGCTGGTTTCGGGGCCCTCGGGCAGGGCCTTGCCCACGTCGCCGCTCATGCCGATAAGCCCGCTCAGTCCCGCCGTGCCCGCGCTGATGCCCAGCAGCGACAGGGTGGTCATGCTGATGTTGGTCATTTCGCCCGTCACGCAGTAGATGACCAGGTAGCAGCTCATGATGATAAACGTCCACCAGGCCAGTTGGGTCTTGGCCAGGCTGAAGGGCCGCAGCGTCGAGTCCAGCGGCACGCCGGCGCTAGTCAGCTCGCCCTCCTTGCCGCTGCGCAGCAGGGCCGAGCGGTGCGCCAGCGCAATGATGCCCAGGGCCAGGAAGAACACGCCCACGCCCGCAATCCACAGCGCGCTGGGCTGCACCAGCTGAAAATGCACGCTGCGCTCGGGGCCCGGGTAAAGCTCCGTAAACACCTGGTCGTCGTAGCCCAGGCCGATTTTGCCGGGGTGCGTAAACTTCCACGGCGAGCCGTACACGATGTCCCAGTACTGCAGGTTGGCGGGCGTACGGTCGAGCTTGAAGAGGACTTTGTCGTACACCGCGTTCAGGTCGCTGAGCACGGTATCCTCGCTCACGGCCCGGCCCACCAGGTCGGGGGCGGCCACGGTGCTCAGCGTATCGTCGTCGGTGAGGTAGGCGGCGGCGCGGTCCCGCGAGCCGGCCACTTTGCTGTCGGTGCCGGCCAGGTACACGGCCAGCGGGGGCATGTTACGCAGCGGCGTGTCGTCGATGTAGAGCACCATTTGCCGGGTCTTGGCGTGGGCGCGCTCCGGGCTCATCCCCATTTTCACCATGGCGGCCTCCTCGTCGTGCAGCCAGCGCCCCAGCCCGTCGACTTCCAGCGTGATGGTACTGCCCAGCTTAAACAGCGAATCCTGCCCGGCATCGGCCGTGGCGTGGATGTTCTTGATGACGGGCCGGAATACCTGCGGCTGCTGCGCCCGCGCCATGGGCAGCAGGCCGCCAACGAGGAGCCACGTTAGCAGCAGCGCCCGGTGCAGCGTGGGCCCGGTGGTACGCGGGGAGAAATTCAGCATGAACGACGAACAGAAGAGGAAAATGACCAGGGGCTCAGGAAGCGGTTTTAAACTAAGCAACAGCAGCCATGAAACTGTAATTATTCCGCAATCAAAAGTCAATTATATAACCGATTAAACTACCAAGTATAATTACCTGAATGGACACAACAAAAACCCCGTATTTCTACGGGTAAATAATAATCTAGGCAATAGGTGTGGGGCAGGAAAGGTGCTAATTACACCGACTGACATTTCCTGACAGCAGCCGGTTCTGCAAACCTAGCCAAATATCCAATTATCACAATACTGGCATCCGGCCGCGCGGCCCCACCGTTAGGCCGGCTGACCGGTCGGCGTCAGGTTGGCCAGGACCTGTTCCCGCTCCGCGTCGCGCACGATGATGCTGAGCGTGGAGGCCACGTAACGGTTTTCCTGCTGGTGCGGGGTTTTGCCAAGGGTGTCGAAGTCGCCGTTGATGTCGGTGAAGCTGACGACCTGCGTGAAGAGCGTCTTGTCCTCCACGTCGGTCAGGGCCGAGCCGATGACGTTGCCCAGCTGCAGAATCAGGCCCACCGTCTGCGTCGGGGCTTTCACGATGGCGGCCGTTACCTGCTGCAGCAGGCTTTTATAGGTATCGTTGCTCTGGGCGGCGGCCAGCACCTGCCCGGTGTCGCGCAGGTCCTTCTTGCTCTTGAGCACCGACACGAGCACGTGCACCTGGCAGGGCGGCTTCTGGTCGGGCTGCTCCTGCTTCCAGTAGTACACGGTACGGTCGACGGGCAGGTCCTCGTTGTCGTCGACGCGCGGGAAGCTGTTGAGTGTGAGCGTGCGCGGCTCCTGCATCTGGTCGTCGATGACCACCACGAGCAAGTAGAGGTTGGCGTAGCCGGGGAAGGGCGGAACGCGCGGGGTGTGGTTGTCCTTGATGTGCAGCTGCGAGAGGCGTACCTCCAGGCCGCTGACGTTGCCCGAATCGGGAATGGCCCCGCGCACCGCGTCGAGGCGGCCGGGCTGGGCCGCAGGCAGCGAAACGGTGGAGATAATGGCGTCGTCTTGTAAGCTCAGGGCCATGATCGGGAAAAATGAGGAGGTGAGAAAATAGCGGGAGGTGCGGCCTTTAGCTGGCTTTCAGCTTAATATCTGCTTGCATAATCGGCAGGCAATTGCTGCGGCGGATATTCAGCGTGAAAATCAAACTATTATTGACAGTCGAGGCTTGCATCTGCATAATTAAAATAATTCCTCGTCAAGCCCAATAATTAATTATATTTTTTTACTAATATCGACCTTTCGGTGGCCGCCGCAGCGCCCACCCATTATCCGCTTCCCGTACTTTTTTCGCTATGGCTGCTTTTGCGCACTACTACCCCACCCTGCTCGCCAACGAAGGCGGCTACTGCCACGACCCGCTCGACCCGGGCGGAGAAACCTACCGCGGCATTGCCCGGGCCGCCAACCCGCACTGGGCTGGCTGGCCCACCGTCGACGCCATCAAGGCCCACCTGGGTTTGCCCCACCCCGTACCTCAGGTCGACTGGCACCAGCTGAACGTAGCGCTGGCCGCCGACGCGCCCCTGGCCGCCGCCATCGAAGCGTTTTACAAAGCTGCCTACTGGAACCCGCTGCACCTCGACGCGGTGAACTCGCAGCCCATTGCCGATCAGCTGGCCGACCACGGCGTGAATGCCGGCACCGGGCGCGCCGCCAAGATGTGGCAGTACCTGCTCAACACCGAGTTTGGCGCCCACCTCGTTCTCGACGGCCAGATCGGCCCGCAGAGCGTAGCCGCGCTCAACGCCGTCGACGCCGCGCACTTCTACCAGCGGCTGATTGCCATGCGCCAGGCCTTCTACAAGTACCGCGCGGGCAGCTTCACGCCGGCCGAAGCCACGGCGCTGGCGGCCTGGCACCAGTTCTTCGCCCAGCAGCTGAACCTGCACACCGACGCGCGCATGGAAAAGTACCTGGCCAGCTGGCTGGGCCGCACCCACGAAGCCTTCACACCCACGTCGGCTACGGTCACGTCGGCCACGGCGTAAAGTCGCGTAGACTTATATACGGTAAAACGTCATGCTGAGCCCCGCGAAGCATCTCTACCGCACGATTCAACGAAGCGGTAGAGATGCTTCGCGGGGCTCAGCATGACGTTCCTGTTTAGCAGAACTTTAAGCTTTGTGCGCAGTGCAGCCTTAGCGAGCCGGGCGCAGTTCGTCGGCTTCGAACACGCGCGGCACTTTCTTCTTGCGCACCACAATCTGGTAGCGGGGCCGGTCCTGCCGCTCGTCCCACATGATGTCGGACACGACGCCGCGCAGGCGGGGCTGGCCGGGCTCCAGGTCCACGGCTTCCACCGCGTCGCCGAAGCCGAAGGGCGGGCGCATCACCGGGCGGAACAACTCGGGGCGCACGAGGTAGTTGCGCTCATCGTAGCGCAGAGTTATCCAGTCCTCGTCTTCGCTGATTTTCTCGAAGAGCTTGTCCAGCGGGTCCACCCACTCGAAGGAGCGGCGGTTGGCCGGGTGTAAGTAAGAGTAACCGTAGGCGGGCGACCAGCCATACAGGCCGTATTCGAGCATCGGACGGGGCACAGAAACGCGGAATTGGCGGTGAGACGTAGACCAGTAAAACACCGCAGCCGAGCCGCGGGTTCGGCGGGCGGCAAAAGTATAACCGATAAGCCGGGCGGTACCCGAGGGCCCGCGTCGCGCCCCCTAGTGCGGCAGGCGCGGGCGCAACCAGCCGTAGGCCCAGGTGCCGAGCATGGCGCTGACGATGGCCACGCCGATGACGCCTACGCCGCTGCCCCACAAGGCAAACAACGGCCCGGGGCAGGCACCCGTCAGGGCCCAGCCCAGGCCGAAGAGCGTGCCGCCGACGGCGTAGCGAATGCCGCGGCCCATAGTTTTGGGCGGCAGCTGAATCGGCTCCCCGCCGAGGGTGCGGGCGTGGCTGCGCTTGAGCAGCTGCGTGGTGAGAATGGCCACGGGCAGGGCCGTCAGGAAAATACCGTACATGTGGAAGCCCTGGAAGCGAAACATTTCCTGAATCCGAAACCAGGAAATCAACTCGCCCTTGGTGATGACCACCCCGAAGGCCACGCCTACCGCGAAATACAGCAGCAAGCTGCGCCAGCTTCCGGCCGAAGCTTCCCGCGCGGCCGGTACCACCGGCGGCGCGTCCGAAATCAGCGGCGCGCTCATGCCAGAATCAGTGGTAAGAGCACCCAGGTGCCGATGATGCCGCCCACGAAAAAGGCCGCCATAGCCGGCATGGAGGGCTTTTGCAGGTCGGCCACGCCCGTCAGCGCGTGGCCCGAGGTGCAGCCGCCCGCGTAAGCCGTGCCGAAGCCCACCAGAAAGCCGCCGCCCACCAACAGCGCCAGCCCGCGCCCGCTCAGCAATGCGGACCAGTTGAACAGCTCAGCCGGCACCAGGCCGCGGAAGTCGTGGAGGCCGAGGCGCTGCAAATCGGCCACGGTGGCGGCGGATATGGCCACCGGCTGCGGGTTGCGCAGCGCGGTGCCGGCTAGCAGCCCGCCCCCGATGATGCCCAGCGCCAGGGCCAGGTTCCAGCCGCCTTCCCGGCGCCAGTCGTAGCGGAAGTAGGCGAGGCCGCGGGTGGGCAGCACGGCGGCGCAGGCGTGGCGCAGGTTGCTGGATATGCCGAAGAGCTTGTTGCCGAGCACCAGCAGCAGGGGCACCATCAGGCCCACCAGCGGGCCGGCCACGTACCAGGGCCAGGGGCGCGAGAGAAATTCCATCATGCCTTCGCGTACGTTTTTTGGGCCGATTCGGGTCCGCCCAGCCGGGCAGTCGTTACCTCAGGCGGTACTACGCCGGTGCTTCGTTTTCGTCGTGCAGGGGGCCGCCGGTGGCGTGCTGTAGCAGCTGCTCGCGCAGGGCGCCGCCCTCGTGCAGGGGCGCAAACGACAGCCGGTCTTCCTGTCCGTCGCGGCGGCGAATGAGCAGCTCATCCGCGCCCACGGGCACCAGCATATCGATATCGGCCCAATGCCAGCGGCGCAGCAGCCCCAGCGGGTGCATGCGCAGGCTGAAGCCGTCGGGTAGCAGGTGCAGGTGGCGGCGGGCGTCGAGGTGCTGCATGCTGAAGGCCAGACCGACGTAAAACAGCGCCAACGCCCCGTACAGCCAGGGCAGCACGTGGATGCGGTGCGGGGCCCCGGCCAGCTCAGCCTCGTGGTGGCGGTGCCAGATGTGGTAGCCCTCCAGCGCCAGAATGCCCGCCCCGGCAATTTCCAGCCAGGCCACGGCTTCGCGGTGGTGCGGGTGGTGGCGCAGGTGCAGGATTTCGCGCACCAGCAGGGCTACGTACGCCGCCCCCACCACGATTTCGGCCAGCATCACCCCGCTCAGCGCCTCGCCCTGCACCAGATTCAGCCCGCTGCTCAGCAGCACCAGCGCGGGCACCAGGTGCATGAGGCCCTTGGCGCGCTGGCGCCGGGCGTGCTGACGGTGGTAGAGGGTGATGCGGGCGGAGGCGGGCTGATTCACGGCTGCCAAGCACGGCAAAAAACCGGCAATGAGCAATGAGCAATGAGCAATGAGCAATGAGCAATGAGCAATGAGCAATGAGCAATGAGCAATGAGGCTACGCCTGCCTACTGGCGCGGTTACGCCAATTGTTCTTTCTTCATTGTTCATTGATGAAGCCGGTAGAAGCGGAAGAACGGGTGCTCGATGGGCAGTATTTCGGTGCGGGCGAAGCCGGCGCCGCGGGCGTAGCGGGCCAGGGTGCCGGGGCGCATCACAGTGCCGGTTTCGGCGGAAGGCTCCTCTGCCTTGCCCACCGGCAGGCAGTGCAGAATGCTGAAGCCGTACATCAGCCGCTCGATGGGGTCGGCGCTGACCGAGAACTGCTCGGCCACCCGCTCGTCCATCACCAGCACGGCGCCGCCGGGGCCGGCCAGGCGGCGCATGGCGCGCAGCACCGCCACCGGCTGGGCCATGTCGTGCAGGCACTCGAAGGCCGTGACCAGGTCGTAGTGCCCGGCGGTGAGCGGGGCATCGGCGGCGTCCTGCACCCGGATGCGCACCCGGTCGGCGAGGCCTGCGGCGGCCACGTTGGCCTGGGCCAGCGCCACCGATTCCTCGTCCAGGTCGAAGCCGTCGACCACCACGTGCGGGTAGCTCTGCGCCAGCCCGATGGCCGACCAGCCGGCGCCGCAGCCGATGTCGGCCACGCGGGCGGGCGGCGCGGTCTGCCGCAGGCGGGCGTCGATATCGGGCAGGCCGGGCAGCCACTCCTGGCCGAGCTGCTGCAGAAACATGGTGCGGTTCTGCCCGGCCTGGCCCTCGCGCATGTCGGGGCCGTAGGCACCGAAGCTCAGGCCGCCGCCGCTGCGGTACGAGGCCACCACGGCCGGCAGCGGGTGCACGATGCCGGCCATCAATTGGGCCAGCGGAGCGAGGTACTGCTGACTGTTTTCGTCGGCCAGCACCTCGGCCGGGCCGGGCGGCAGGGCAAAGCGCCGCTCCTCGGCCGGGGCCAGCTCGTCGTCGACGGTGAGAATGGCCGACACGGCCTGCTGCTCCAGCCACTCGCGGGCGTAGCGGGCATCGGTGCCGCTGCGGCGGGCCAGCTGGGCGGCGGTGAGCGGGCCGCTACGGGCCAGCACCTGGTAGTAGCCCAGGCGCACGCCCAGGTACACGCCGAACACGTCGAGCGTGCCCAGCAAGGATTGCACGAACCGGTCGGCAAAGGCTTCGGCGCTGACCTCGGCGGCCGCGGCGCTTGTGGTGGTTTCCATAACGCTCCGGGGTTAGGTTGACGACACCGCCGGCGGACGACTTCCGCCGGGCTTATCGTCAAGGTAATCAATATCAACCACTACCGCCCCGGGCCGCTTCCCCGGCTGTAACCGCCATCGGCACAACCTAAACTCAGTAAATCCAGTTACTGCCTACTGATTTTGCCGCACCCCTTGCTTACCTACATGCCTAGCACCTCAACTCCGAATCAACCGCGCCCCGCTGCTCAGCCGGCCGCTCCCGTGGCCACCCTGCCCACTGGCATGGGCGCCATTCTGCACGACAAGGGCGTGGCCTTCCGCGTGTGGGCCCCGCACGCCCAGGCCGTGGCCGTGGTCGGGCCCTTCAACGACTGGAACCCCGAAGCCCACCCGCTGCAGCACGAAGCCGACGGCTACTGGGCCGCTGACGTGCCCGGCCTGCAAGCCGGCACCGAATACAAATTCTGGCTCAAGGGCGAAAACGGCCAGGAGCTGACCCGCCACGACCCCTACGCCCGCGAAGTCACCCACTCGGCCGGCAACTCGGTGGTGCACGACCCCAACTTCGACTGGGGCGACGACCATTTCGAGATGCCCGCCTGGAACGAGCTGGTCGTCTACGAGCTGCACGTGGGCACTTTCTACGCCCCCGACCCCGCCCGCCCCGGCAACTTCCGCGACGCCATCGAGAAGCTGGGCTACCTGAAGAACCTCGGCGTGAATGCCGTGGAAATCATGCCGGCCACGGAGTTTCCGGGCTCGATGTCCTGGGGCTACAACCCGGCCCACCCCTACGCCATCGAAACCGACTACGGCGGACCGCTGGCTTTCAAGGAGTTTATCCGGGCCGCCCACCAGCACGGCATTGCGGTGATTCTGGACGTGGTCTACAACCACTTCGGCCCCGGCGACCTGGACCTCTGGCAGTTCGACGGCTGGAGCGAAAACGACGGCGGCGGCATCTATTTCTACAACGACTGGCGCGCCGAGACGCCCTGGGGCCACAACCGCCCCGACTACGGCCGCCCGGAAGTGCGCCAGTACATCCGCGACAACGCCCTGCTCTGGCTCGAAGAATACCGCGTCGACGGCCTCCGGGCCGACGCCATTGCCCACATCCGCAACGTGGACGGCACCAACGACCCCGCCCGCGACCTGCCCGACGGCTGGAGCCTGATGAAGTGGGTGAACGAGGAAGTGCACGCCCGCATGCCGTGGAAAATCACCATCGCGGAGGATTTGCTCGGCAACGAGTACATCACCAAAACACCCGGCGAAGGCGGCCAGGGCTTCTCCACGCAGTGGGATTCGGCCTTCGTGTACCCGGTGCGCGAGGCGCTGGTGACGCCCAACGACCAGGACCGCAGCATGCCGGCCGTGGCCGCGGCGCTGACGAAAGTGTACAACGGCGACGCGTTTCAGCGCGTCATCTACACCGAGTCGCACGACGAGGTGGCCAACGGCAAGGCCCGCGTGACCGAGGAAATCATGCCCGGCGACGCGGCTTCGTGGTTTCCGAAGAAACGCTCCACCCTGGGCGCGGCGCTGGTTTTCACCGCCCCCGGCATCCCGATGATTTTCCAGGGCCAGCCCATGCTCGCCGACGGCTCGTTTTCGGACGACCAGCCCCTGGACTGGGCCCGCGAAGAGCAGTTCGGCGGCCTAGTGCACCTGTACCGTGACCTGATAGCGCTGCGCCGCAACTACCACGGCACCACCCGCGGCCTGCTGGGCCAGCACATCGAGGTGTTTCACGTGAATGACGACGAGAAGGTGCTGGCCTTCCGCCGCTGGGATGCCGGCGGCCCCGCCGACGACACCATCGTGCTCTGCAACTTCGCCGACCGCGGCCACGACGCCTACACCATCGGCCTGCCGACGGGCGGTCAGTGGCACGTGCGCTTCAACTCCGACTGGGCCGGCTACGACCAGGAATTCGGCAACTTCGAGAGCGTAGGCGCCGGGGCCGAGGCGGGCGAGTACGACGGGCTGCCGTTTGCCGGCACCTTCGGGCTGGCGCCGTACTCGGTGCTGATTATTTCGCAGGACGCGGAGTAGGCCCAACAGCAACTCTGGGCGGCGGGCGGCGGTGGTTTTGAAAAAAACTGCGCCGCCCGCCTTTTTGCTGATGTTTTGCCCGCAAAACCACCGGGCAGCTTCTATCTTGCCGCAAGTCCTCCAACGCGCCCTTACCGAATGCAATTTCCCGCCTCCGCCCCCGAAACCGTTGTGCCCAGTGCCCTGCTCCTGGAAGTCGCCTGGGAAGTCTGCAACCAGGTTGGTGGCATCTACACCGTTATCCGCTCCAAGGTCCCGGCCACCGTCGACGTGTGGAACGACCGGTACTGCCTGCTCGGGCCCTACTTTCCGCAGCAGGCCCAGGCCGAGTTCGAGCCGCTGTCGGACACCCAGCTGGCCGCCGCCTACCACGACCCGGTGGCCCGCGCCGTGCGCCGCCTGCGCCAGCAGGGCCTGGAGGTGCACTACGGCCACTGGCTGGTGACGGGCAAGCCCCGGGTGGTGCTGATTTCGCCGTTTCAGGCCTACAACCAGCTCGGGCAGCTCAAATCCGACCTGTGGCAGCACCACCACATTCCCTCGCAGGAGCACGACGATTTGCTGCACCAGGTCACGGCCTTCGGGCACCTGGCTACGCGCTTCGTGCAGACGCTGGAGGCCGAAGCCGAAGCCGCCGAGTACCGCATCATTGCCCACTTCCACGAGTGGATGACGGGCACCGCCATTCCGGCCCTGCGCCGCGAGCAGACCAAGGCCAAGCTGGTCTTCACCACCCACGCCACCCTGCTCGGCCGCTACCTGGCCATGAACGACCCGAACTTCTACGACCACCTGCTGTACGTGGACTGGGAGCGGGAAGCCAAGCACTTCAACATCGACACGGCCGTGCGCATGGAGCGGGCGGCGGCGCACGGCGCGCACGTGTTCACCACCGTATCGGAGCTAACGGTGCGGGAATGCATCTATTTGCTCGACCGGATTCCGGACGCGGTGCTGCCCAACGGGCTGAACATCGAGCGGTTCGTGGCCCTGCACGAGTTTCAGAACCTGCACCAGCAGTACAAGTCGAAGATTCACGAATTCGTGATGGCGCACTTCTTCCAGTCGTATTCCTTCGACCTGGACAAGACGCTGTACTTCTTCACCTCCGGCCGCTACGAGTACCACAACAAGGGCTTCGACCTCACGCTGGAGGCCTGCGCCCGCCTGAACTACCGCATTCAGCAGAGCGGCCTGGAGGGCCAGGTGGTGTTGTTCATGATTACCAAGCGACCCTACCACAGCATCAACGCAGAGGTGCTGCAGAGCCGGGCCATGCTCGACGAAGTGCAGAGCACCTGCGAGGCCATCGAGCAGCAGGTGGGCGAAAAGCTGTTTTACCAGGCCGCCAGCAGCGCCGATTACCAGCTGCCCAACCTCAACGACCTCGTCGACGACTACTGGAAGCTGCGCTACCGCCGCGCCCTGCAAAGCTGGAAAACCTCCCGCCTGCCCCCGGTCATCACCCACAACCTGGTGGACGACGGCAAGGACGAAATCCTGAACTTCGTGCGCCGCGCTAACCTGGTAAACAACCGCCACGACCGGGTCAAGGTGGTCTACCACCCCGATTTCGTGTCGACGACTTCGCCGCTGTTCGGCATGGACTACGGGCAGTTCGTGCGCGGCTGCCACCTGGGCATTTTCCCCAGCTACTACGAGCCCTGGGGCTACACCCCGCTGGAGTGCATTGCCAGCGGCGTGCCGGCCGTCACCTCCGACCTCTCCGGCTTCGGCGACTACGTGCAGCAGCACGTGCCCGACCACGAGCAGAAGGGCATCTTCGTGGTGCGCCGCAAGGAGCGCAGCTTCGACGAGGCCGCCGAGGAGCTGACCGACATGCTCTGGCGCTTCGTGATGCTCAACCGCCGGGAGCGGATCATGCAGCGCAATCAGGTGGAAAGCTCCTCCGGGCAGTTCGACTGGCACCAGCTGCGCCAGCACTACGACCGCGCCTACGAGCTGGCCCTGGAACGGGAGTAAGCGGCCATGAAACGTCTGCTCCTGCCCGGCCTGCTGCTGGCCGTCACCTCGGCCCTGGCCCACGAGTTCTGGCTGCAGCCCACGCGTTTCGCGGTGGCCGCGGGCAGCCGCGTGCACCTGGGCCGCTGGGTCGGCGCCGACTTCCAAGGCACGCGCTGGACCGGCCGGAGCGCCCGGCTGGAGCAGCTGCTGCACCTGCCGCCCGGCACCGCCGAGCCCACTGACCTGACCACCCCGGCCCGGCAGGCCGACACGCTCAGCACCACCGTGGAATTGCGGCAGCCCGGCGTGCACCTGCTGGCCCTGCGCACCAACGACGCCTTTATCACCCTGCCCGCGGCTGAGTTTGAGGCCTACCTGAAGGAAGAAGGCCTGAGCGACATCAGCTGGCAGCGGCAGCGGCGCAAGCAGCAGGACCAGCCCGGCCGCGAGGCCTACCGCCGCTGCGCCAAAACCCTGGTGCTGGCCGGTTCCGCCGCGGCCGTAGCAGCGGCCGACACCACCTACCGGCGCCGCGTGGGCCATCCGCTCGAAATCATTCCCGAGCAAAACCCCTACACGCTGGCACCGGGCGCCTCGCTCACCGTGCGCGTGCTGGCCGACGGCCGCCCCGCCGTGGCCCAGGCCGTGCAGGTGTGGTTGCGGCCTTTGGGCGGGCAGCCGGCCAAACATTTTACGTTGCACACCAACCAAAACGGCCGGGCGCTGTTTCAGCTGCAGGCCCCGGCCGAGGTGCTGCTGGCCGCCGTGCGCATGGTGCCCCTGGCCAAGCACCCGCAGGCCGATTGGCAAAGCACCTGGGCCTCGCTCACTTTTGGGGCGGCTGCGCGCTGAAATTGGCGGAAAACCTATAACTTCGTAGGGTTCCGCCTCTATCCGACACCCGGCTTTTTTTCTTACCTTCGCAACCTACCCCCTCTTCGCACAACCCTCCTTCCTGGTATGAAGTACTCCATCGATAAAAAAGAGAACTACACGATCATCACGATTGACGAGAAAAAGCTCGACACCACCGTCGCGCCGGATCTGAAGTCGGAGTTCGTGAAGCTCAACGCCGAGGGCATCAACAACCTGATCCTCGACCTGCAGAACGTGAAGTACACTGATTCGTCGGGTCTGAGCTCCATTCTGATTGCCAACCGCCTCTGCAACTCCACCGGCGGCCTGCTCGTGCTGACGGGCCTGCAGGACCACGTGATGAAGCTCATCACCATTTCCAAACTGGAATCGGTGCTGCACATCCTGCCCACGGTGGAAGAAGGCATCGACCGCATTTTCCTGCACGCCATCGAGCGCGACCTGACCAGCAAGGAGTAGTTTTCGCTTAGGTGTCAGTTGCGAGGTTGTCAGTTGTCAGTTCGAGAAGCTGACAACTGACAACCTCGCTCCTTTTGTAGCCGCCCCCGCGGCACCTGGCAACTAACAACTGACCACTGTTTTGGAGTTTGAGCTTACGATACTCGGCAGCGCTTCCGCCACGCCCATGCTCGGGCGCCACCACACGGCGCAGGTGCTCACCGTGGGCCGCGAGCCGTACCTGATTGACTGCGGCGAGGCCACCCAGGAACGCCTGATCGAGCAGCGCATCCGCTTCGGGCGCATCAACTGCGTCTTCATCTCGCACCTGCACGGCGACCATTTTTTCGGCCTGTTCGGCCTGCTGGGCACCCTGCACCTGCAGGGCCGCACCGAGCCGCTGCGCATCTTCGGCCCCGCCGGCCTCGACGAAATCCTGACCACCCAGCTGCGCTGCTCCGGCACCCCGCTAAACTACGACGTGGACTTTGTGGCGGTGGATACCGAGCGGCACCAGCTCATCTACGCCGACCAGCTGGTGCAGGTGTATACCCTGCCCATGCGCCACCGCATTCCGTGCTGCGGCTATTTGTTTCGGGAGCAGCCCCGGCGGCGGCGCCTGCTCAAGGAAGCCCTGCCCGACTCGCTCACGCCCGAGCAATTGCAGGCCCTCACGCGCGGCGAAGACCTCCGCGACGAGGCCGGCCACGTGTGGCTGCGTCACCACGACGTGACCACCGAGCCCCCCGCGCCCCGCAGCTACGCCTACTGCTCCGACACGGTGTACCAGGAAAGCCTGGCGGAGCTGGTGCGCGGCGTCGACCTGCTCTACCACGAGTGCACTTTTCTGCACGAAATGCTCGACCGGGCGCAGCAAACCGGCCACTCCACCGCCCGGCAGGCCGGGCAGCTGGCGCGCCTGGCCGAGGTGAAGCAGCTGCTCATCGGCCACTTCTCCTCCCGCTACCGCGACCTGCAGCCCCTGCTCAGCGAAGCCCGCCGCGAGTTCGAACCGACCCAGCTAGCCGTGGAAGGCCTCACCGTGACGCTGTAGCAGTTGGCAGTTATGAGGGCTAATAGGCCGTCATTCCGAGCGAAGCCGAGGAATCTCGCTGAATAGTAATTCTTTCGTCGAACGATGATTTTACTATCAGGCATCAGCACGCGAGATTCCTCGACTTCACTCGGAATGACGGCCTGATTGCCTTCCTAAACGATTTACTTTGCCTTCATGTCTACCCCGGCCAACTCCCTGTTTGCCCACAAGAAGCAGCAGCTGTACCTGCTGCTCAGCGCCATTTTCATTGTCAACGCCCTGCTGGCCGAAATCATCGGGGTGAAGATTTTCCACGTCAACGGGCTGATCGGGCTGCCCGAAACGGTGCCGGGCGACCTGACGGCGGGCGTGCTGATCTGGCCGGCGGTGTTCGTGACCACGGACATTCTCAACGAGTACTTCGGGCCCAAGGGCGTGCTGCGGGTGAGCCTGCTCACGGCCGGGCTGATCCTGTACGCTTTTGCCGTCATCTACGCCACCACGCGGCTGCAGCCGGCCGCGTTCTGGCTCGACGTCAACAAAACCGACGCCCAGGGCCGGCCCTTCAACATCGACTACGCCTACCAAAGCATTTTCCGGCAGGGCGGCAACATCATCATCGGCTCCATCGCGGCCTTCATCATCGGGCAGCTGCTCGACGCGACGGTGTTCCAGCGCCTGCGCCGCATCACCGGCAGCCGCCTGATCTGGCTGCGGGCCACCGGCTCCACGCTCGTCTCGCAGCTGGTCGACTCGTTCGTGGTCCTGTTCGTGGCCTTCTACGTGTTCGGCAACTGGTCCTTCGAGCAGGTGCTGCAGGTGGCCAACACCAACTACTGGTATAAATTCGCGGCGGCCGTGCTGCTCACGCCCGTGCTCTACCTGGCCCACAACCTCATCGACCGGTACCTGGGCCGGGAGGAAACCGCCGAGCTGCAGCAGGAAGCTGAAGCCAACGTGGGCGTATAGCCGAACCCTGTATCAACCTTAACCCGCTTAGCACATGATCAACCCGTTGCCCTACGCGCTGTTGCTAGCCAGCTTTATTCCAGCCCTGGCCCAGGCCCAGGATACTTACCAGCTTCCGGACGGTAGTACCGGCCAGGGTAAGCTATTCTACATCTTCGGCAGCGGCGAGCTGCAAGTACGCCAGCCCAAGAAAGACAAGCTTTTTCTAAGACCAGCGGCCGTCAAGAGCTTCACCTGGCACGGACAACGCTTCGAGCCAGTATTCAATTTCACCGTTCCACGCAAAGAGGGAGGTACTAAGCAAGTCAGCGCTGACTTTGCCATGGTCGTCGATACCGGCCGCGTCTGCCTGCTGAACTATATCTACTCGTACGACGCACTGGCAATGGCTTCCAACAACGCCATAACCACGCGCCGGGTACACATGCAAACCTACTTGCTGAACCCACGCAACGGCCAGCCAATGCTGGCTGTACGCGACAAGAGTGGCCCCCTCATCGACGAGTCCTTCAACGCCGAGGACTACCAGCTCCTGCTCAAGGTCTTCAACAACGACCCCGAATTGGAGCAGCTGATTGCCCAACACCGCCTCAACGGCAAAACTTTACCCGACTACGTACGCGCCTACAACCAACGGGCCCGTCAGAAGTCCTAACCTTTCCCATGTCCCGCATCCTGACCGGCATTCAGAGCACCGGCCGCCCGCACCTGGGCAACCTGCTCGGCGCCATCCTACCCGCCATTGAGCTGTCCAAGAGCTCGGCCAATACGTCCCTGCTCTTCATTGCCGACCTGCACTCGCTCACTACTGTGCGCGACGCGGAGCTGCTGCGCCACAACACCTACTCAGTAGCCGCCGCCTGGCTGGCCTGCGGGTTCGATACGGAGAAGAACCTGTTCTACCGGCAGTCCGACGTGCCACAGGTGACCGAACTGGCCTGGTACCTTTCCTGCTTCACGCCCTACCCGATGCTGGCTAATGCCGTGTCGTTCAAGGACAAGGCCAGCCGGCTATCGGACGTAAATACGGGCCTGTTTACCTATCCCGTACTCATGGCGGCCGACATTCTGCTCTACGACGCGGACTTTGTGCCGGTGGGCAAGGACCAGGTGCAGCACCTGGAAATCACCCGCGACATTGCCTCGGCCTTCAACAGCCGCTACGGCGAAACCTTCGTGCTGCCCCAGGCTCGCACCGACGAGCAGGTGATGATTGTGCCCGGCCTCGACGGGCAGAAGATGAGCAAGTCCTACGGCAACATCATCGACATCTTCCTCGACGACAAGGCCCTGCTGAAGAACATCAAGCAGATTGTGTCGGACAGCACCCCGCTGGAGGCGCCCAAGAACCCCGATACCGACAACACCTTCAAGCTGTTCGCCCTGCTGGCCTCGCCCGCCGAGGTGGAGGACATGCGCCAGAACTACCTGCGCGGCGGCTACGGCTACGGCCACGCCAAGCAGGCCCTGTTCGAGGTCATCCGCACGCGCTTCGTCCAGGAGCGGGAGCAGTTCAACTACTACATGCAGAACCTGCCCGAAGTCGACAAGAAACTGGCCGAAGGCGCCCGCAAAGCCCAGGATTACGGCGCTACGGTGCTCAACAAAGTGCGCGAGAAAGTGGGCTACCAGCCGCGCTAGCCCACGGCAGCACCGGCCGTCATTGCGAGGAGGAACGACGAAGCAATCTTTCCTCCAGTAGCACCGCCGATACAATTCCTACAGACCGAAAACGGTACCGCCCGAAGACGTTCGAACGACGTTTTCGGGCGGTGCTGTTTTTAGTTGGTACGTATTAGGCCGTCGTGCCGCGAGAGGAAAGATTGCTTCGCTTCGCTCGCAATGACTGCAAGGTGAACCGCCGGCGGGGCAGCGGCTGTCGGCTGCCTAGTACGTGAGCCCGTCGTAGCCCTGGTGGCGGGTCTGCTCGCTGCGGAAGTTGAAGCCGACTTTGCTACCGCGGCTGACCTGCTGGTTTTCCAGCTTCTGCTTGACGCTGATTTTCTGGATATCCTGGATGGGCGGGGCCATCAGGTCGTTGTTGACGGCCGCAATCATGGCGCTTTCCACGTACAGGCGCATGGCGTCCTCGTTCACGACGTTGTGCTCCATGTCGTTGTCGGGCATGTCCAGCTGCTTGGCGCCTTCGATGTAGTAGTGGTTGTCGATGTTGATCAGCAGGCGGCCCACCAGGTAGCCCGGGTCGTTCAGGCGCTGGTACTTGATGCTGTCGGCCATGAAGTTGTAGGCCATGATGTGGCCGAAGAAGCGGCGGCGGAAGTCTTCGCTCACGTAGCGCGAGCCGAACAGCGGGAAGTCGTCGGGGAAGGTGATGATGTTGGAGTGCATCACAAAGACCAGCAGGTCGCCCGAGAAGCGAATGTGAAACTCCAGCTCGTTGACCGGCCGGTACTCGATAATCACGCTGGAATCGACGGAGGTAACGCGGCGCGTGAGGTCGAGCACCAGCTCCTGCGTGACGGTGCGCAGGCACTCGAAAGCCGCCTGCGCGTTGCGGAAAATGGCCTGCTTAGCGGCCGATTTCTGCCGCAGGCCCTCGAAGATGATGTCCAGCTTGTCCTCGACTTCCTCGTGCGGGGTTTCGGCGGCCGGCTCGGCCGCTTTGGCGGCGGTTTTTTTGCGGCCGGCGGGCTTATCGGCTTTGGCCGGTTTATCGGTGCTGGCCGGCTTGTCGGCCTTCGTCGCTTTGGCGGGCTTGGCCGGTTTATCGGCCGGCCGCGGGTCCAGCTCGGCGGGAGCTTCGGTGAACTCAGCGGACGGGGTCGGGCGGTTGTTTTCCTCGGGCATAGGTGAGCAGGCAGAGCCTTTTGGGAGTCAGCGGCAGAAAGGGCGTGGGCCCTTCCCGCTGGAGAAAGGACGCTTAATGCTACGAATCTTTAGCGTGGGGGGATGGAATTTTCGCCCGAAAGCTGGTCGGCCCCGTCCAACGACGCCGAATGCGCCCCCAGCCCGGGTGGCGCGGCCAGTGCTGCCGCTACGGGCCACTGCGGGCTGCGAAACGCCACCGTACGCAGCCCCGGGTGCGGAAATTCGGCCGTGGCCGGCAAGAGCATGGCCGCCGCGCTGGCCTGGCTCAGCGCCTGCCCGACGCTGCGCACGGCCCCGGCGGGTACGGCCGCCGCTGCCAGCCGCGCCAGCAGTTCGGCCCCGCTGATTTCGGCGATGCGCCCGGCCAGCAAGGCCTCCAGCGCGGCGCGGTGCCGCACCCGGGCGCCGTTGGTCCGGAACCGCTCGTCTTCGGCCCACTGCGGGCGCTCCAGCGCGGCGCACAGGTCCAGGAACTGCCGGTCGGAGCCCACGGCCAGGATCAGGCGCACCTCGTCGGCGCCCTGGTACACGGTGCCGTAGGGTACGATGCTGGGGTGGCCCGAGCCCAGGGGCTGCGGGTCGTGGCCGGTGACGAGGTAGGTGCTGGCCTGATTGGCCAATGAGGCCAGCCCGGCTTCCCACAGCGACACCTGCACCAGGGCCCCGCGGCCCGTCCGCTCGCGGCGGTAGAGGGCCGTGAGCAGGCCTTCCTTGAGCTGGTGGGCGGCCAGCAAGTCCATCAGGGCCACCGGCATCTTCAGCGGGGGCTGGCCGGGCTCGCCGTTGAGGTGCATGAAGCCCGCCTCGGCCTGCACCACCGCGTCGTAGCCGGCGCGGGGCACCTCGGGGCCGTAGCCGCTGATCTGCCCGTAGATCAGGCGCGGATTCCACGCGCTCAGGGTGGCGTAGTCGACCTGCAGCTTTTCCGCGTCGCCGGGCTTGTAGCTGGCCAGCACGATGTCGGCGCGGGCGGCCAGCTGGTGCACCCGGTCGCGGCCGGCCGGGCGGCGCAGATCCAGCACCACCGACTGCTTGCCCCAGTTGGCGCAGGCGAAGTAGGCCGACACGTCGGTGTCGGCCGGCTCGGCGGGCGTTTTCCAGGTGCGCGTCACGTCGCCGGCCGGCGGCTCGATTTTGAGCACCTCGGCGCCCAGCTCGGCCAGGAACTGCCCAACCTGCGGGCCGGCCAGCACGGCGGCCAGCTCCAGCACGCGCAGGCCGGCGAGGGGTAATTCAGAGGCGCCGGGGGAATCCATAGGCACTAGATGAGGTGGAAAAACGGCCGCTAAGTAAGCGGCTGGCGCGCGGCCGAGGGCCGGAGCTATTTTTTTGCGCATCCCGAAAAATTATGTCCTACCCAATTGCCGGGAGGCCGGGACATAATTTTTCAAGGGCCTGAAATTTTATGTCCAGGACTCAAAGCGGGCCGGAAATAAAGCGTTTAAGCGGCTTGCTTCAACGTCAGCAGCGGCCTCGCCCGGCTTCTTCGCGTATTTTGCCGCCATGACCAACCGCATCCAAACCGGCCTGCTCGCCTACGGCATGTCGGGCCAGCTCTTTCAGGCGCCCTTCGTGGCCGCGCACCCCGCCTTCGAGTTCCGCGCCGTGGTAGAGCGCAGCCGCAAGCAGGCCCGGCAGCGCTACCCCGACGTCATCAGCTACGACGCGGTGGCCGAGCTGCTGGCCGACGAGGCCATTGAGCTGGTCATCGTCAACACGCCCAACGACTCGCACGTGCCGCTGGCCCGGCAGGCCCTGCAGGCCGGCAAGCACGTGCTGCTGGAAAAGCCCGTGGCTACCTCGGTAGCCGAAGTGCGGGAGCTGTTTCAGCTGGCCCGGCAGGTAAACCGCCAGCTTTTTGCCTATCAGAACCGCCGCTGGGACTCCGATTTCCAGTCGGTGCGGCAGGTGGTGGCCAGTGGGCAACTCGGGCAGCTGGCGGAAGTCACGTTTCGCTTCGACCGCCACAAGCTGGCCCTGCACCACAAGCTGTTCAAGGAGGAGCCCGAAACGCCCGGCAGCGGCCTGCTCTTCGACCTTGGCCCCCACGTGCTCGACCAGGCCCTGAGCCTCTTCGGCCAGCCGGCGCACGTGCGCCGCACCCAGGGCCAGTTCCGCCCCGGCTCCCAGGTCACCGACTACTTCCAGCTGCAGCTGCACTACCCCCAGGGCCCGCTCGTGACGGTGGTCGGCGGCCTGGTGATTCCGCAGCCGCTGCCCAGCTACGTGCTGCACGGCACCCACGGCAGCTACCTCAAGCCCCGCGCCGACGTGCAGGAAGCCCAGCTCAACGAGGCCCTCTCCCCGCTCGATGCGGCCTACGGCCTGGAGCCCGCCGAGCTGGCCGGACAGCTCACGGTGGTTAGTGCCGACGGCCAGCGCCAGACCACCACCGTGCCCGCGCCCAAGGGCGACTACCTGGGCTTGTTCGAAGCCGTGTACCAGAGCCTGCGCCACGCGGCCCCCTACCCCATCACCGAGGAGCAACTGCTGTGGCAGCTGCAGGCCCTCACGGCGCCCGACGACGCCTGGGAGCTGCGCCGGGCGGAGTAGCTGGTTGTACTGATTCGGTTACTTTCAGCTACCTGCCCTATGTCCGCCACGCAGACGTATCCGCTTGACTGCGGCAAGCAGCAGATTCTTTCGCTGGATGCGGATGAGCACGGCCAGTTTGTAGCGCTGCTGGACGGTGGCGAGGTGTGGGCCAACCACTGGCGGTTGCCGCTGAAACGGCCGTTTCAGTTTCCGCTTATTCGCCGAGTCGACGCCGGGCATTTTTTGATTGTGGAAGCACGGCGCAACCAGCAGGACAACGCGTTTCTTTTCTCGGCTGCTGGCGACCTGCTGCTTTCCTTCGACGCCGGTGACGCGGTGGAAGAAGTAGTCGTGCAAGCCAACTACATCGTCATTTCTTATTTCGATGAGGCCGCAGGTGAACCGCCGCCCGCCGGCGACGGGCTGGCAGTATTTGACCTGAATGGCCGGCAGCTCTTCGGATTCAATTCCAGTCAGGCAGAATTCATCTTGGACTGCTACGCCTTATGCCCCGAAGGCGCCGATAGTGTGCTGTTTTATCCCAATCCCGAATTCAATCTGTGCGAGCTACGGCTGACGGATTTTCGCCTGCAACAGTGGCCTACACCCGTTGATTTTCAAGGCTCGATGGCTCTTACTAACAGCCGCGGCAACGTCGTATTCTGGGGCTCATACAAGGACAAAACCAGCTTTTACTGGTGGAACCGCCACGACCGGGTTACGCGCTTCGGCAACGTGCCGGTGGATCGGGCGCGTGGTATCGGCAACGGTAAATTTCTGACGCACGACGCCCGCAGCTTCACCATTATCGACGCAATGGCGCTAATGCGCGCGGAGGCCCAGAAGCGCCGCGCCGGTTGATTCAATACCGCCCGGCCAGCTCCACGATGTCGCGCACTTCCAGCACGCGCTTCTCGTAGCCGTGCCGCGTCACGTTGATCATAGCCCGGCCCACCTCGGCCAATGTCGACACGAAGCCGGGCGTGAAGCGGCGCAGCGCGGGGTACAGCCAGGCAATGTACTTGTACATGGGCAGTACGTTTTGCTGGCCCTCGGTGGCCTTCATGAAGCCGGGCCGGAACATGTAGGCGGCCCGGAACGGCAGGCGTAGCAGCTCGTTTTCGGTGCGGCCCTTCACGCGGGCCCACATCTGCCGGCCTTTTTCGGTGCTGTCGGTGCCCGCGCCCGAGACGTAGCAGAAGGTCATCTGCGGATTCAGCCGGGCCAGCGGGCGGGCAAAGCCCAGCGTGAGGTCGTAGGTCAGGCGGGTGTATTCGGGCTCCTTCAGGCCCACCGACGACACGCCCAGGCAGAAGTAGCAGGCGTCGTAGCCCGTCAGCTCGCTTTCGATGGCTTCGGGGTGCTCGAAATCCGGCAGCAGCACTTCCCGCAGCTTGGGGTGCTGCCGGCCGGTGGGTTTGCGCGTGACGACAAGGACGCGCGTGATGCCGGGGTCCTGCAGGCATTCGAGCAGCACGCCTTCGCCCACCATGCCGGTGGCGCCGGTTACGATTACATTCATGGCAATGGCCGGAAGTTGGTTGTTCTCATACGTCGGGCGGCGGCGCCGAATACTTTATGGCGACCGGCAGAAATATGGTTCGTTGCCAAGACGCCGGGCCGCTGGCGTCAATGTATCAGACTGTTGCCAAACCCGGCGCGAACCATCCCGCCGCCGCTGCGGTTGTTTTCGCGTATCTTTAGCCAGAATACACTGCTACTAGCTGACCAGGAACCCAAGGTCAGCCATCTTTCAACCCATTTTGCTGAACCCTTGACGTTCGACGATTTTCAACTGCACCCCGACGTAGCCGACGGGGTGCACGGCATGGGCTACTCCAAGCCCTCCCCCATTCAGGAACAGGCCATTCCGGCCGTCCTCGCTGGCAAAGACCTCATTGCCTGCGCCCAAACCGGTACTGGTAAAACCGCCGCCTACCTCCTCCCCGTCCTCGACTTTATTGCCTACGAGCGGCCCGCCCACACCACTGCCCTCATCCTCTGCCCCACGCGCGAGCTGGCCAAGCAGATCGACGAGCAGGTGGAAGGCTTCGGCTACCACGTCGGGGCCAGCAGCATTGCCATCTACGGCGGCGGCAAAAGCGAGAACTGGGAGCAGCAGAAACGCGCCCTGACGCAAGGCGCCGATATCATCATCGCCACGCCGGGCCGCCTGATTGCCCACATGCAGCTGGGCTACGTGAAGCTCGACCAGATTGACTTCCTGATCCTGGACGAGGCCGACAAGATGCTCGACATGGGCTTCTCCGACGACATAATCCAGATTGTCGCCCAGCTGCCCGTCAAGCGCCAGACGCTGCTTTTCTCGGCCACCATGCCGAACAAGATCCGCGACTTCTCGAAGAAGATTCTGCACGAGCCGGAGGAAATCCGCCTAGCGGTGTCGAAGCCGGCCGAAAACATCAACCAGCAGCTCTACATGGTGTACGACACCATGAAGCTGGCCTTGCTGGAGCACCTCATCGGCGAGCTGGACGTGCAGAGCATGATCCTGTTTACCTCACGCAAGATGAACGTGGGCCCCATTGAGCGGGCCCTGCGCAAGAAAGGCCTGAACGTGCGCGGCATCACCTCCGACCGCACCCAGGAGGAGCGCGAGCAGGTGCTGCGCGAGTTCAAGAACAAGCAGTTCCAGATCCTGGTCGCCACCGACGTGATGAGCCGGGGCATCGACGTGAGCGAGCTGAGCCACGTGGTGAACTTCGACCTGCCGCGCGACGCGGAGGACTACGTGCACCGCATCGGGCGCACGGCCCGCGCCGGCACCTCGGGCATGGCCATTACGTTCGTCTCCGACCACGACCAGGACGCGGTGGTGAAAATCGAGAAGCTCATCGAGCGGGAGCTGGTGAAAAACCCCACGCCCGAGGAAATCGGCCCCTCGCCCGAGTTCGACCCCAAGAAATACCGCGGCCGCGGTGCTGCCGGTCCCGGCGGCCGCGGCAAGTCGCCCTACGCCAGCAGCGGCTCGGGTGGCCGCAGCGGCGGCAGCCGTTCGGAGCGCCCGGCCCACAGTACGCCTAGACCGGCCGCCCCGGTGGCCGCCGTAGCCGAAGGCGCCGAAGCGCCTGCCATAGCCGGTGAAACCGCCGAGCAGGCCAAGCGCCGTAAGAAGCGCCGCCGTGGTCCCAAGCCCGAAGGTGCCCTGACTGCCTCCGCTGAAGCCACGGGCGCGGCTGAGGCTACCTCGCTGGCCGCCGCCGACGGTGGCGACGCCGGCAACGGCGAAGCCGCCAAGCGCCGCCGCAAGCGCGGCGGGCGCAACCGCAGCGGGCGCGGACCGAAGCCGGAAGGCGTGGTCGAGTCGGCGCCGGTAGCCACGGCCGCTTCTGCCGACTAAGCTGCCAGTTGATTTTCTGAGCATGAGCCCCGCAGTGCAGACTGTGGGGCTCATTGCTTACCCACTAGGCCTGCACCGGTTGGACCGGACTTTTTGTGCGAGGCTTTCGATGCAGGCCGGGTTTGCTTTATTCGTTCAGCAGGCCGCGGGCTGGGCCGTCATACATCCGTATTACATTTTATCTGAAAAACAGAGAAAACAGCGGCTATTACCATTGTAAATCAAGCAGATAACCTTATACAGGTCTTGTACAGACCGATCTAACCAGAGTAGCAGGAAAAGCAACCTTCCGGGAGCTTGTTCTATATTTACCTTGCGCCTACTTTCTGCCTTCGCGTCCGCTCCATGTCCACCACCCTCGAACGTCCCGTTATTCTGCAGCGCCTGCGCCGCGAAACGCACCCGTACCACGAGGCGCTGGAGCAAAACGAGTTCAACCAGGCGCTGACGGCCGGCACCCTCACGTCGGCAGCCACCGAGCGGTTTCTGGGCAAGCTCTACGGCTTCCTCGTGCCCTACGAAGCCGCGCTGCGCCAGCACGACTTCGGCCCGGAGTGGCAGCTGGAGCTGCGCCAGCGCGCCCACCTGATCCGGGAAGATTTACCGACAGCCGACGCGCTGCCGCTGTGCCCGGTCATGCCCCGGCTCGACACCCGCGCCCGGCTGCTGGGCGCCCTGTACGTGCTGGAAGGCTCTACCCTGGGCGGGCAGGTCATCACGCGGCAACTGGCCCAGGCCGGCATCGGGATGCGCCGCTACTTCAGCGGCCACGCCGAGCGCACCGGGCCGCTGTGGAAAAGCTTCTGCCAGCTGCTGGCTGCCGAAGCCACCGACGACAACGAAGCGGACATCGTCGCCGCCGCCATTCAGACTTTTCAATTGCTACACGCGTGGATCGAGCAACGGTAGTCACTACGGACGAAGCCCTGATAAATGCGCCGGTCACGCTGACGAACTGCGACCGGGAGCCGATTCACATCCCCGGCTCGGTGCAGCCCTACGGCTTTCTGCTCTGCCTCGACGAGCGCCGCCGCCGCGTGGTGCACGCCTCCGCCAACGCGGCCGAGCAGGTGGGCATCGAAGCCGAGGACCTGCTCGGCCTGGGGCTGGAGCGCCTGTTTGGCCCGGCCACCCAGGCCGAGGTCGAGCGGCTGCTCGACGCGGCAACCGAAGAGCCCAAGCTGCTCACCATCCAGCTCGACGCGGTGGCTGGCCAGCCGGCTTACCGCCTCATCGTACACCGCCACGACGCGCTGCTCTGGCTGGAATTTGAGCCCGTGGCCGAGGGTGAGCGGAACGTACTGGACCTGGCCACGCTCAACCAGACCCTGGGCCAGATGCTGAGCGCGGGCTCGGTGCCGGAATTCTGCCAGTTCGCCGTCGACCAGCTGCGCGACCTGACGGGCTTCGACCGGGTGCTGATGTACCGCTTCGCCGAGGACGCCAGCGGCGAAGTGGTGGCCGAAGCCAAGCGCGCCGACCTGGAGCCCTTCTTCGGCCTGCACTACCCCGCCACCGACATTCCGCAGCAGGCGCGGGCCATGTACCTGAAGAGCTGGCTGCGCTTCATCCCCGACGTGGACTACCGGCCCGCGCCGCTGGTGCCGGTGCTCCACCCCGGTCAGCAGCGCCCGCCCGACATGACGTACTCGGTGCTGCGCAGCGTGTCGCCCATCCATTTGCAGTACCTGCGCAACATGGGCGTGGCGGCCACCATGACCATTTCCGTCATTCAGGAAGGCCGGCTGTGGGGGCTCATCACCTGCCACCACCTCACGCCGCTGCTGCTGCGCTACGAGCTGCGCGAGCTGTGCCTGTTCATCGGCAAGACGTTTTCGGCCCTGCTCAAGACCAAGCAGCAGCAGGACGAATTTGCCTATCAGCTGCACATCCGCGAAACGCAGGCCCAGCTGTTTGAGCAGGTCGGTCGCCACGCCAACTTCCTCGACGGCCTCTACCAGCGCCGCCCCACGGTTACCGACGTGTTCGACTGCGGCGGGGCGGCCATCTGCTTCGAGGGCAGCATCATCACCCTGGGCAGCACGCCCAGCAAGCCGCAGATTGCAGAGCTGACCGAGTGGCTGCAGCGGCACGCCCCGCAGAACCTGTTCTACACCAATTCCTACGTACAGCACAACCCGGCGGGCCTGGCCATCCGGGGCACGGCCAGCGGCATTATGGCCGTATCATTGTCGGAGGAGCCGCGCGACTACCTGATTTGGTTCCGGCCCGAGGTGATTCAGACGGTGACCTGGGCCGGCCGCGAGCAGAAGGTGGAGCGCCTGGAAAACGGCGTGTTGCACCTCTCGCCCCGCCAGTCGTTCGAGGCCTGGAAGCAGACCGTCGACAGCACCGCCGTAGCCTGGCGCCCGATGGAAATCAAGGCGGCCGAGGAAATCCGGCTGCACCTCTCCGACGTGCGCCTGAAAATCTTCAACGAGCTGCAGGTGCGCGCCGCCGCGCTCAGCAAGCTGAACTCGGAGCTGGAGCGCAGCAACGATGAGCTGGACTCCTTCGCCTACGTGGCCTCGCACGATTTGAAGGAACCCCTGCGCGGCATCCACAACTACTCCATCTTCCTGCTCGAAGACTACGCCGACAAGCTCGACGCCGACGGCACCCAGAAACTGCAAACGCTGGTGCGCCTGAGCCAGCGCATGGAGTCCCTGATCGAGTCCTTGCTGCAGCTCTCGCGCGTGGGCCGGCAGGAGCTGACCGTCACCGAAACCGACCTGGATGCGGTGGTGGCCGACGTGCTCGATGTGCTGCAACTCAGCTATCAACGCATCGACCAGCTGGTGACGGTGCACGGCCCGCTGCCTACCTTGCGCTGTGACGCAGTCCGGTTGCGGGAAATTTTTAATAATCTGCTTACCAACGCCCTCAAATACAACGACAAACCCACGCCCCACGTAGAAGTGGGCCTGGCCTCAGCCAAGGTCCGCGGCCCGCGCGGCACCGGCCGGCCCGACGACTACTACGTGTTCTACGTACGCGACAACGGCATCGGCATTGATGCCCGGCACCACGAAGCTGTATTCAAAATCTTCAAGCGCCTGCACGCGCAGGACAAGTACGGCGGCGGCACGGGCGCCGGCCTGCCCATTGCCCGCAAAATGGTGGAACGCCACGAGGGGGAATTGTGGTTAGAGTCGGTACCCGGTCAGGGCACAACGTTTTTCTTTTCTCTTTCAAAGCACTTGTAAGTGATACCCTCGGCTCACAAACCCATCCTGGTGGTGGAAGACAGCGCGGAAGACTTCACGGCCCTCGGCCGGGCCTTCCGCAAGCAAGCGCTGCCCAACCCCGTGCTGCGCTGCGAAGACGGTGACCAGGCCCTGGAATACCTGCAGGGCTACGGCAAGCACGCCAACTGGCCCGCCCAGATGCCGGCCTTCGTCCTGCTCGACCTGAACCTGCCCGGCACCGATGGCCGCGCCGTGCTCAGCAAGCTCAAGCAAGACCCGCACCTGCAATCCATTCCGGTCATCATCTTCAGCACGTCCACCAACTCGCGCGACATCGAGGACTGCTACCGCCTCGGCGCCAACAGCTACCTCACCAAACCCATCGAATTCTCGGTGCTGGAGGAGAAGGCCGCCTCGCTGGTCCGTTACTGGCTCGCCACGTCCGAGCTGCCGTCTGTAAGCTAGCCCCGCCTGTTCTGCGTGAAGAAAATCCTCCTTGTCGACGACAACGAGCACGACCGGATGCTGTACCGCCGGCTGCTGCGCAAGCAGGCCGAGCACCAAGAGTTTCAAATATTCGAGGCTGACTCGGGCGACGCGGCCCGGGCCCAGTTCACTGCGCACTGCCCCGACTGCGTACTGCTCGACTATAACCTGCCCGACACCGACGGGCTGGAGCTGCTGGCCGAGTTGAAGCTGCTGGCCCCCACCGATACGCTGTGCGTGGTGATGATAACCGGCGGCGGCAGCGAAGCCCTGGCCGTGAAGGCGCTCAACAACGGTGCCCTGGATTACCTGGTGAAGCAGCATTTCGACCACGAATTGCTGTTCAAGACGGTCATGCACGCCATCGAGAAAAACGAGTGGCGCCAGCACGTGGCCCAGCACCACCGCCAGCTACAGGCCGTGAACCAGCAGCTGGCCCGCACCAACCGCGACCTGGACAACTTCGTGTACGCGGCCTCGCACGACCTGCGCCAGCCCGTCAACAACCTGCGCGGCCTCTTCGACGAACTGCAGCGCAGCGCCACCTTCGACGACCCGGAGCAGGCCACTATCCTGCGCATGGTCGATGCCTCGCTGCACGCGCTGTCGACCACCATTTCCGACCTGGCATCGGTAGTGCAGGTGGCCCGGCCCAGCGGCGAGCAAACCACCGAGCCCGTGGCCCTGGCCGACCTCACGGCCGACGTGCTGCAGACTTTGCACCCGCAGCTACAAGCCGTGCAGGCGGATATTCAGACGGATTTCGCCGACCTGCCCGAGCTGGAATACGTGCGCGGCAACCTGCGCACCATCCTGCTGAACCTGCTCACCAACGCCGTGAAGTACCGCCACCCGGAGCGCGCGCCCCAGGTGGCCCTGCGCACCCGCCTGGTAGCCAACCAGCCGGTGCTGGAGGTGCAGGACAACGGCCTGGGCATGGACCTGGAACGCCACGGTCCGGAGCTGTTTCAGCTGTTCCGCCGCTTTCACCCGCACGCGGGCGAGGGCACCGGCGTCGGCTTGTTCCTGGTCAACCGACTGGTGCAGGCCCACGGGGGCCGCATCGAAGTGGAAAGCGAGGAAGGCCAGGGCACCACGTTCCGGGTGCATCTGCGGGGGTAGCGGCTACGCCAATGCCTCCACGCCGATGCGCTGGAAAAAGCGGTACACCCCGTCGTAATACGTGGGCGGCCGCGTGGCATCGGCGGCGCAGCCCTCCGGGATGAACAACACCATGCCCTGCCGCGCGCGCGTCAGCAGCACCCGGTAGGCATTGAGCAGGTAGCGGCGGCTGTCGGCAGCGTTGCACTGTTGCCACTTGGTGCCCTTGAACTTGCGAAACTGCCAGCCGTCGGCGTGCAGCGACAAATCGGCGTCCCAGGCCACCCCAACCCAATCGAGTTCCAGCCCTTGAATATCAAATTCGGTGGCGACGTCCTCCAAGTAAAAGGAAGAGCGCACGTCCGCTTTGTCATTTAAAAACCACTCGGAGGCGTCTATTTTATCTTTGATGTTCAGCCCCAGCGGCTTGAGACGGTGCGCCCCCGAGGATGCCACCAGTCCATACCGCTCGTTGCCGCGGGCCTGCGCTTGAAGCCACTGCTTGGCAGCTGCCAAGTTCCGGGTGACGCGCAAGGGATACACGGCGCGCAGCTCCGTTTCGTAGAGCTGCCGCGCGACTTCGGGCTGCACGTCCAGCACGGCCTGCACGAAGGCCGCGAGTTTCTCGGCTCGAAACGAGCGCACCGATACGGCCAGATGCAGCGCCGGGAGCGGCTCGGCGCGGAGCGCGTCGAGTTGCGCCAGCGCGGCGGCGTTCGGCAGGTAGTTCCGGTCGTCGCGGATGCGCTGCGAGTAGTAGATGCGCCAGTCCTGAAAACGGGTCTGAAACGCGCGCAGCCATTCTTCCAGCCCAGCCTCGCCGGTGTTGATTTCTTGCCCGCCGCCCACTAGGCAGACGATGGTGCACCAGTCGGGGTGGCGGTCCATGACTTCAACCAAAAACGCGGGCTCCGACTGGTTGAAGTCGGCCAGGCCTCGTTTCTGTTGCATGAATTTGCTGGCCTGCGCCGCCGACCACGCGCGCTGGGCTTCGTCGAACACCGTCACCTTCTCGATGGGCGGCCCGGCGGTGCGCAGGGCTTCATCGCGGAAGTGGTGGATGTTTTGAATAAACGAGCGGACCTGCGACAGGGCCTGCTTTTTGTCGAGTCGCCGCCCCTTTGTTTTGGCAGTGCGCATTTGGTCGCGCGCCAGGGCTTCGCGCAGCACCTCCACCAAAGGCCCGTTGCCGGACAAGAACACGGCGTGTTCTTGCTCGTCGGCTTGGGTACGTTCATTGGCAATGTTCAGCCCAGCCAGTGTTTTGCCCGCGCCGGGCACTCCCGTAACAAAACAGATGGCCTTGTGGCCTTCACGCTTGGCTCGGTCGATGATGGCGGCAATACAGGCGCCGGTGACAGTCAGGTTTTCGGCGCCCGCGTCGGAGCGAGAAATATCCACTACTTGGTGGCCTTGGTACAGAGCCTGCGCCGCTTCGATGATGGTGGGCGTGGGATGATACCCAGCGTGCAGCCAAGCCGCGGGCTCGATGGCGGCAGCTGTGGGTTGGACGGGCAAATTCAGCTGTAGCAACTCGGCCAATTGGTGCTCGTTGCCACGCTGCGGGTGATATACCAAATCCAGAAAGGCGCGCGCCTCATTCACATGCCGACCCGCTTTGGTAGCCAGCAGTACCGGCACGATGCGCGCGTGGTGGCTGCCGGCGTGGAAGTTTTTCAGGTCCAGCGCATAGTCCAGCACCTGGTCGAGGGCCGCTGGGTCGTAGAAGGTGCTGCCAACCTTGAACTCCAGCACAAACACCACGTCGTCAAGCAGCAACACGGCATCGGCGCGCTTGCCCATGCGCGGAATCACCAGTTCCAGCAGCAAATACCCTCGCTCAAACGCTCGCAATTCCCGCTTGAGCAGATGAATTTGGTCGCGCCAAGCATTTTTCTGCAGGTCTTCCAGCGCGTGCGTGTGCGCCAAGGTGAGTTGGCCGATAATATGGGCCTCGTCGTGGGCTAAGAATACGTCGACGGGAGCGTGATAATACGCGCGTTGCACCGGCAATTCGTTGATCAGGTAGATAACACTTGCTATTCGGGCTAATCCGACTGCTTTTACAGCAGTTGCCCCACCCCGAACAGCAGCACGAACAGCAGGGTGCTCATGGCCATCTGCTTCAGCAGCGGGTCGAGCTGCATGGACTCTTGCCGCTTCCACACCTGCACGCCGTTGAAGAGCAGCAGCGGGGCGGCCCCGAGGAACAGCCACTGCCAGGGCGAGCGGTAATTCTGCAGCACGTACACCACGGCCGCGCCTAGGCCCAACAGCAGCAGCAGCCAGTGGTAGAGGCGGGCGCGCTGCGGGCCCAGGCGCACCGGCACCGTGATTTTGCCGGCCAGCGCGTCGGAGCGGATGTCGCGGATGTTGTTCACGTTCAGCACGGCGGCCGAGAAGCAACCCAGGCTCACGGCGGGCAGCAGCACGGCCAAGGGCAGGGCCTCGGCCCATTCGGCGGCGGCGCGGTAAGCCTGCAGGAAGTACGTGCCGCACACGCCCACCAAGCCGAAAAACAGGAACACCGACACGTCGCCGAGGCCGGAGTAGCCGTAGGGCCGGGAGCCGGCGGTGTAGTTGATGGCCGCCCAGATGGCGCAGAGGCCGATAACGAGAAACGCCCCAAACACCCACAGCCCGGCAAAGCCCAGCGCCACCCACAGCAGCGCCACGCCGCTCACCAGCGAAGCCCCGCCGAACCACAGCATGGCCCGCTTCATCTGCTCCGGGCTGATGGCTCCGCTCTGCACAGCCCGCTGCGGCCCCTCGCGGTGCACGCTGTCAGCCCCGTTCTGCGAGTCGCCGTAGTCGTTGGCGAGGTTGGAGAGAATCTGCAGCAGCACGGTAGTGAGGGCGGCCAAAGCTACTACGGCGCCGTTGAAGCGGCCCCGGCTGGCGGCCAGGAAGGCGCCCATCAGGATGCTGGCCAGGGCCAGCGGCAGGGTGCGCGGCCGGAAGGCCGAAATCCAGGCGGCGGCGCGGCTGGACGTAGCGGGCGGGAGGGCGGAAGTTGTCAAAACGAAAGGAAGCGGGAAAAGCAGCGCGGCCGGGCCGGGCGGCCGCCGTCAGACAGGGGCAAGACGTAGGTATGGCCGGGGAAAACCTACCTACGGTTTTCAAAGACATAGTTATGTTTTACCCCAGACATAACTATGTCTTGCCAGAGGCATCGGCCGCCGTCAGCCGCGCCGACAACCTGCCGAAGCACCAGGCACCGTATTACTTCATGATGGCAGCCACCAGCTCCTCGCTCATGGGCTTCACCTTCGAGGGGTAATAGCCGACCACCTGGCCCTGCTCGTTCACGAGGTACTTGCAGAAGTTCCAGGTCGGCTTCTCGTCAGTAGCGCCGTTTTGGGCCTTGCTGCCGAGAAATTGGTAGAGCGGGGCCGTGTCGGCGCCCTGCACCGATACCTTCTCGAACAGCGGGAAGCTTACGCCGTAGTTTTTCTCGCAGAAAGCGGCAATCTGCTGGTTGGTGCCCGGCTCCTGCCCGCCGAAGTTGTTGGCCGGAAAGCCCAGCACCATCACCCGGTCGCCGTGCTTGCGGTAGAGCTCCTCCAGCTCCTTGTACTGCGGGGTGTAGCCGCACTCCGAGGCCGTGTTGACGATGAGCAGCTTCTTGCCGGCAAACTGGCTCAGCTTGACGGGCTTGCCGGTGATGTCGTTGACGGTGAAGTCGTAAACGGAGCCGCGGGTGGCGGGGGCGGTAGCAGCGGTTTCGGGCATGGCGGGGTTGTTGGGGCCGGAGGCCGAGCGCGCGCCGCAGGCGGCCAGCGCCGCAGCCGCGGCGTAGAGTACGAGTGTTTTCATGACGGACGGTGGTAAGGTTGAGGGGCCGGCCGCCAACCGACAGCTAACCCGGAGCAGGTACGATTTGTTGGCCGCGGCGGACTTAGGTGCGGCGCGGGGTAAGCCACTTTTCGACGTTGGCGGGCTGCCAGGCCTGCATCAGCGCCAGCAGCTCGGTTACATTGTCGGCCACCAGCAGCTGGCCGCGATTTTCGGCCCGTAGCAGGCCCTGCGCAGTCATGTGGTCGAGCAGGGTGATGAGCGCGTCGTAGAAACCGGCCACGTTGAGCAAGCCCACCGGCTTGCGGTGCAGGCCCAGCTGGCCCCAGGTGAGCACCTCGAAGAGCTCTTCCAAGGTACCGAATCCGCCGGGCATGGCAATGAAGCCCTCGGCCAGTTCGGCCATGCGCAGCTTGCGCTGGTGCATGTTCTCCACGACTTCCAGCGTGGTCAGGCCCAGGTGGGCCACTTCCTTGTCCTTCAGAAAGCCGGGAATCACGCCGATGGCCTGGCCGCCGCCGAGCATGGTGGCATCGGCCACGGCGCCCATCAGGCCCACGTTGCCGCCGCCGTACACCAGCGTGATGTGGCGCTGGGCAAACAGCTGCCCTACTTCGGTGGCGTGCTGACGGAACCGCTCGTCGGTGCCGGCGCTGGAGCCGCAGTATACTGCAATGGAGTTCATATCTGGAACGCAATGGTGCGACGGATCAGCGTCGTGGCACCGCTATGGTTTACTCAGCGCGGGCTGAGTCTGAGGACTAGCACGGGCTTAAAAGTAGTGGTGCCACGGCTTTGAGCCGTGGCACCACCGTGGTTTACATGCGCTCCGGGGCCTGAATGCCGAGCAGCTTCAGGCTCTGGCGCAGGGTGGCGGCCACCTGGGCCGAGAGGGCCACGCGCAGGCCGCGCTTGGCCGCGTCGGGCTCGGGCAGCACCTTCACGTCGTTGTAGAAGCGGTTGTAGAGCTTGGCCAGGTCGTAGGCGTACTGCCCGATGACGGCCGGCGAGTAGGCCTTGGCGGCTTCGGTCACGGCCGTGGCGTAGCCGGCCAGGGCCTGCACCAGGTCGCGCTCGGCCGGGTGCAGCTCGGCCACCTCGGCCGTAGCGCCGACTTCGATGCCCATTTCGGCCGCCTTGCGCAGCAGCTGCGAAATGCGGGCGTGGGTGTACTGAATGAAGGGGCCGGTGTCGCCGTCCAGCTTCACCGATTCCTCGGGGTTGAAGAGCATGCGCTTTTTCGGGTCCACCTTCAGCAGGTAGTACTTCAGCGCGCCCAGGCCCAGCTGGTGGTAGAGCTGGTCCAGCTCCGCCTCGCTCAGGCCCTCGGTTTTGCCCTTGGCCAGGGTGGCTTCCTTGGCCGCGTCCTTCACTTCCTCCACCAGCTCATCGGCGTCCACCACGGTGCCTTCGCGCGACTTCATCTTGCCCGAGGGCAGGTCCACCATGCCGTACGAGAGGTGGTAGATGGCGTCGGCGTAGGGCTTGCCCAGCTTTTTGAGCACGAGCTTGAGCACCTGCATGTGGTAGTTCTGCTCGTCGGCAATGACGTAGACCGAGGAATCGTAGCCGAAATCCTGGTACTTCAGCTCGGCCGTGCCCAGGTCCTGGGTCATGTACACGGAGGTGCCGTCGGCGCGCAGCAGCAGCTTCTGGTCGAGGCCGTCGTCGGTCAGGTCCACCCACACCGAGCCGTCGTCCTTGCGGAAGAACACGCCCTTCTGCAGGCCCTCTTCCACCCGCTCCTTGCCCAGCAGGTAGGTTTCCGACTCGTAGTAGAACTTGTCGAAATCCACCCCGATGCGCTGGTAGGTGTCGTTGAAGCCCTCGTACACCCAGCCGTTCATCTGCCGCCACAGGCTTACTACCGCCTCGTCGCCGGCTTCCCACTGCTGCAGCATTTCCTGGGCGTGGCGCATCAGCGGAGCCTCGCGCTTGGCCACGTCGGTAGCCACGCCTTCGGCTTCCAGCTGCTTGATCTGCTCGCGGTAGTGCTTCTCAAACAGCACGTAGTACTTGCCGATCAGGTGGTCACCCTTGATGCCAGCCGAGGCGGGCGTTTCGCCGTGGCCGTACTCCTGGTAGGCCAGCATCGACTTGCAGATGTGGATGCCCCGGTCGTTCACCAGGTTGGCCTTGGTCACCTCGGCGCCGGTGGCTTTCAGGATTTCGGCCACCGAGTAACCCAGGAAGTTGTTGCGCAAGTGGCCCAGGTGCAGGGGCTTGTTGGTGTTGGGCGAGGAGTACTCCACCACCACGCGCTGCGGCCCGCCGGTCTTGACGGGCGCGGCTACGTCCTGGGCGCGCATCTCGCGCAGCAGCCGCAGCCACTCGGCGTCGGCAATTTCCAGGTTCAGGAAGCCCTTCACCACGTTGAAGCCGCTCACGCGCGGCTCGTTGGCCGTCAGCCACTCCCCCAGCGCCTGGCCGATCTGCTCGGGGCCTTTGCCCAGGGCTTTGGTCAGCGGGAAGGTGACGAGGGTAAAGGTGCCCGCGAAGTCCTTGCGGGTGGGCTGAATGGTCAGCTGCTCGGCCGGCATCAGGGCGCCGAATACTTGCTGAATGGCCGCGCCTAGGGCGGTTTTGAGGTCTTGTTCGAGTTGTTGCACAGGAAGGTGCTGATTTTAGAACGACGCGCCAGCCCGGGGCTGGCGTCGCTGAAACACAATGGGTTTAGAAGACAACAAGCGGACTATGGCGTAAACCTCGCCCGCGGCAACACCCGTTGCTGCGGCGGCGGCAGGCTTACGCTACATTCGTCGCTCGTTGCGGCTCCGAAACGACCGCACCACCGGCATCAAAACGAAGAAAGGCAGCGGTTTCACGGCCGCAAAGCTAATCACGGATTAGCTACGCTGAACTTCGTTTCGCCGGATTCGACGGATTTTGTGACCCATCAGGCCGAGCGGGTGCTGTAGCCCACGCCAAAGGCCGGCGTAGCGCACAGCGCACTTCGCGTCTTGTTAAACGAATATCATCCGCGCGGTAATCGTGCAAACGGCAGCTACGACCCGCAAAGCGGGACTGCGCGTTCTGGCCGTTCCGCTTGCTATTCCGCCGTCCGCCGCAGCATCATCTGCACCCGCTTGGCGTTGCCGCGCGTGATGACCGGATATGCCGCCGCGTTGGCCAGCAGCCGCTGGCCCTCGGATTCAATGCTGGCCTGCACGGCGTAGGTATTCGTCGGGTCGATGCGCAGCGTGTCGTAGGCCAGGGCGAAGGTCAGCGGTACCGGCCGGCCCTGGGCGGCCACGGTGGTTTCGGCCACCACGGTGGCCGGGGCGCCCTGCTTCGAGACGTCCTGCAGCTGCACGCGCAGCACCGCGCCGGGCGGCAGGGCCAGCCGCTCGCGGTACGTCACGGTGCCGACAATGGAGTCCTGCACGGCGGCCACGGCGCGGGCGGCGGCGCTGGTGCGGGCGGTGGGCTTGGCGCAGGCGGCCAGCAGTACGGATAGCAACACAGCAGGCAGAACGGTGGTTTTCATAGCAACAGCGGCAAAACCGGGCTCAAACGTGACTGATACTCACGAATGTAGCCGATTTCGCCGCTGTTGCACTATTTAAACCGCCGATTATTCTTTTTCAGTGAAGCAGCCTCCGCCTGCGCGGGTCAGCGGCCGGTCACGGTGTCGAGCCGCAGCCGCTCCTGAATGGCGTCGGTGGCCACTTCCAGGATGTCGAAGGCGTTCGAGGCCATGGTGTTTTCCGAGTCGAGCGTGGGGTTGATTTCCACCATTTCGAAGCACACCACCCGGTCGTTTTCGAGCAGGTAGCGGCACAGGCTCATGGCTTCGCCCACGTCGAGGCCCAGCTCCACGGGCGTGCCGGTGCCCTTGCTGAAGCGCGAATCGAGCGAGTCGACGTCGAACGAGATGTACACCAGGTCGCAGAAGCGCAGCTGCTCGTAAATCTCGCGGGCCACCTGCCGGGCGCCCTTGGCCCGGAACTCGTCGAGCTTGAAGTTACGGATGTGCTGCTGCTCGATGATGGCGTCTTCCTCCGGCTCGGTGTCGCGCACGACCACGTAGACGAGGTGCTCGGGGGTTATTTTGGCGCCCTCTTCGCCCAGATTCTTGATTTTGCGCCAGAAAAACTCGGTTTCCGGCTCCACCTGGTTGTGCTGCAGCTCGCGGTGGTCGGCGCCCAGGGCCATGGCCAGCGGCATGCCGTGCACGTTGCCCGAGGGCGTGGTGTAGGGCGAGTGAATGTCGGCGTGGGCATCGATCCAGACCACGCCGAGCGTCTTGTGCGGGTAGGCGGCCTTGATGCCCGCGATGGTGCCCGCGGCGTTGCTGTGGTCGCCGGCCAGCACCAGCGGAAACTCCCCGAAGCGCAGCGTCTGCTCCACCGTGCTGCTGATGCCCTTCAGCACGTTGTAGATGCTGTCGATGTGCTTGGCGTAGGGGAAGTGGTTTTTGTCGAACAGCACCTGGTTTTGGTCGGGCACTGCCACGGAGTTGAAGCGGCGGAAGTAGTCGGAGCCTTTGTTGAGGCAGGCCACTTTGAGGGCGTCGATGCCGAGGCTGGCGCCGCGGGTGCCCGCGCCGAGTTCGGACCGAACTTCGATCAGTTTGATGCGTCGCATACAGTCTTACATGGGCAGAAGGGTTAGAAGGTGTTGTTTGCCGATTGGTGGGTGGGAACGGACACTCAACCAGGCTCGGAGCGAGCGGACCCTCCGCTCGGGTATTCTCCGACGTACAATCAACAACCAAAACACCCCCGAGAGGGTATCTTTGCGGACCCCAAGTTCGGGGTTTTAGCGCGTAGTGCCTAGTGCATGGTGCTTAGGGTTTGGGCCCTAATACCTTATCTGGCATTACCCACTTCACGTCCTTCCTAAACCAAGCACTGGGCACTAAGCACCAAGCACTAACGCATGGACACGTACCACGACCTGATCAGCCAGACCTTCGATTTTCCTTCCCAGGAGTTTACCGTGGAGGGCAACGAGCTGTATTTCCACGGCTTTCCGCTGATGCCGCTCATCGAGAAGCACGGCACGCCGCTGCGCCTCACCTACCTGCCCAAAATCAGCTCTCAGATTCAGCGGGCCAAGCAGTGGTTCAGCCAGGGCATCGAAAAGCTGAACTACCAGGGCTCGTACACCTACTGCTACTGCACCAAGGCCTCGCACTTCGCCTTCGTGGTGGAGGAAGCGCTGAAAAACGACATCCACATCGAGACGTCGTCGGGCTACGACATGCACATCATCCGGGCTTTGCACGCCAAGGGCAAGATTCAGAAGGACACCTACATCATTGCCAACGGCTTCAAGCGGGAGCGGTACAAGCGCTACCTGACCGAGTTCATGAACGACGGCTTCGTGAACTGCATGCCGATTCTCGACAACCTCAACGAAATCGACTACTATAAGGAGCACGTGCGCGAGGACGTGCGCGCCAACCTGGGCATCCGCCTGGCCTCCGACGAAGAGCCGCGCTTCCAGTTCTACACCTCGCGCCTGGGCGTGCGCTACGCCGACGCCATTCCGCTCTACGAGGAGAAGATCAAGGAGGACCCGCGCTTCGAGCTGACGATGCTCCACTACTTCATCAACACGGGCATCAAGGACACCAGCTACTACTGGTCGGAGCTGCGCCGCTTCGTGCACAAGTACTGCGAGCTGCGCAAGGTGTGCCCCACCCTGCACACCATCGACATCGGCGGCGGCCTGCCCATCCAGACCAGCATCCAGCCCGAGTACGACTACCCGTACATGATTGAGGAAGTGCTGCGCACGATTCAGCGCATCTGCCGCGAAGAGGGCGTGCCCGAGCCGCACATCTTCACCGAGTTTGGCATTTTCACGGTGGGCGAATCGGGGGCGCACGTCTACAGCATCCTCGACGAGAAGCTGCAGAACGACAAGGAGCTGTGGTACATGATTGACGGCTCCTTCATCACCAACCTGCCCGACACCTGGGCCCTGAACCAGCGCTTCATCATGCTGGCCCTCAACGGCTGGGAACGGAGCTACAAGAAGATTCAGCTCGGCGGCATGACCTGCGACTCGCAGGACTACTACAACGCCGAGAAGCACATCTACCAGGTGTTCCTGCCCGAGCAAAGCCCCCAGAAACCGCTGTACGTGGGCTTTTTCCACACCGGCGCCTACCAGGAGCAGCTTTCCGGCTACGGCGGCATCAAGCACTGCCTGATTCCGGCACCCAAGCACATCATCATCGACCGCGAGGAAGACGGCTCGGTGCGCGACTGGGAATTTGCCCCGGAGCAGGACCCCGAGTCGATGATGCGCATTCTGGGCTACACGGAGTAAGCTGGTTTGCCTGACAAACCTTGAACGTCATGTCGAGCTTGCCGAGACATCTCGCGTGCTGACGGCAGGTAAGTAACCTCAACGAGGGAGTTACTATCCGGCTAAACACGCGAGATGTCTCGGCTGCGCTCTGAATGACGTTCTGCTTTCCGGCACTAGCCCACAAGCCCCGCTATATCTGATTGTTGCCGTGAAATTTGCCCACTTGGTTGGACCATAGCCGGACGAAGTCGTAAGTTTGTAAAGCTCACATTCAACTAGCATCTCCCCCACCATGAAAAAAGCTGTACTTCTGCTGACGGCCGCCGCTTCGCTGGCCCTGGGCGCCTGCAACAAGACCACTTGCCCGGCCTACTCGAAAGCCGACAACAAAACGGCTGAGCCGGTAGCTTCGGCTGAGGCCCCGCAGGCTCGTCAGTAACCCATACCGGCTTTGCCGCAAGCCCGCCGGGCGCCTCGCAAGGGGCGCCCGGCGGGCTTTTTTCAGGGCCACGTAGTACCGCTTCAGCTGGGAAGTCAATTTGATTATCCAATAATTACAAATAAAAAAATTACAAGAGCGACGCAGAATAAAAAACAACCCTACCCCGTTCTAATGAGGCAATTGCACGCACCGTTCCGCTTACCCTCATTTGAACTTTTGCATGAAAAAGCTTGCACCTCTGGCCTTCGTAGCGCTGGTTGCCGGGCTTGGCTCCTGCCAGACCAAGTGCCCCGCCTACACCCAAAAGGCCCCGAACCGGCACGCCGAAGCCGTGACGGCCAGCGCGGCCCAGCCCGCCGCCGAACGGCAGTAGAAATCACCTTTAAGGTTGCGTTAGGGGCGCAGCCTTGGCGTCCCGGCAGGCAGCACTTCGCTACGGAAGCTGCCCGGCCGGGACGCCACCTTTTGGGGGTAATCGGTAGCGAAAATTTGGTAATTGACCGATGCTACGCGGCCGGCCCGGCGGCCAGAATCAGGTCGGCGGCGGTGGCCAGATTGGTGGTGCGCGGCTCGTAGGCCAGCAGTTCCTCGTGGCCGACCAGGATGGCGCGCACGCCCACGCGGTGGGCCGCTTCCAGGTCGCGGGCCCGGTCGCCGACCAGCCAGCAGCGGGCGGGGTCGAGGTGGAAGCGGGCCATGGCCTTTTCCAGCATCAATGAACCGGGCTTGCGCGACAACGACTCTGACACCGAGGGGTGGCCGGGGGCGAAGTAAAAGGCATCAATCAGCCCGCCGCAGGCATCCTGCAGCTTTTGGTGGCAGGCGTTCATGTCGGCGCGCGTGTAGAGGCCCCGGGCAATGCCGGCCTGGTTGGTGACGACGATGAGGCGGTAGCCGGCCGCGTGCAGGCGCCGCAGGGCGGCGGGCACTTCGGGCAGCACTTCAAATTCATCCAGGCGCCACACGTAGTGGCCGATTTCGGCGTTGAGCACACCGTCGCGGTCGAGGAACACGGCCTTGGCCGCGGCTGGGGTTGTCATGGGGCAAAAATAGCCGCGCGGCGGCAGTACCGGGCGAAACCATGCTCCGGGCAGCACCGGGCGGGGCTACTGCTGGCTCCGTCAGGCAGCGGCAATGCCCTCTGTTACAGCCGGCTCTGCCGGCGCCTTCCGTTATCTGCTTCGCCGCTGACGCACATCAGCCGCTAGGGTGCCGCTTTACCGCCGGCCATGGGTTATTTTTGCGGTTTCGGGCAGATTTCGCACTAGCATGAACATAGCAGTTATCGGCGGGGGCATTACGGGACTGGTCACGGCCTGGCACCTGCAGCAGCGCGGGGCCACGGCGCACGTGTACGAGGCGGGCGAAGCCGGCGGCAACATGCGCAGCCGCCACCTGCCCGGCGGCTACGTGGTGGAGCTGGGCCCCAACTCCCTGCAGCTCAGCCCCGAGCTGGAGGCCCTGATCAAGGACTTGGGCCTGGAAAGCCAGATTCAGGAGCCCGCCGCCGTGAGCAGCCGCCGCTACGTGGTGCGCGACGGACGGGTGCGTGAGCTGCCCGCCAAGCCCCAGCAACTGCTGTTCAGCAGCTTCTTTTCGCTCGGCGCCAAGCTCAGCGTGCTACGCGAGCTGCGCCGCCCGGCCCAGCCCGCCGATCCGCAGGAAACCATTACCCACTTTTTCCAGCGCCGCTTCGGCCAGGAAATCGTCGACTACGCCGTCAATCCGTTCGTTTCGGGCATCTACGCCGGCGACCCGGCCCGGCTGCTGGTGCACAAGACGTTTCCGCAGCTGCCGGCCCTGGAGCAGGCGCACGGCTCGGTGCTGCGCGGCTTTGCCAAGACGATGAAGGGCGCGGCCCGGCGGCGCATCATTTCCTTGCGCGGCGGCCTGCAGGCCTTCCCCGACGCGCTGGTGAAGCAATTGCGCCACGTGCACGCCCACACCCGCGTGGAGGCCCTGCTGCCCCAGCCCGACGGCCGCTACCGCTTGCGCCTCGCGGGCCAGCCCGCCCTGGCCGAAATCTTCGATGCGGTAGTGCTGGCCCTGCCCGCCTACGCCGCCGCCCCGCTGCTGGCCCCCCTCGACGCCGACGCGGGCGCGGCGCTGGCGGCCGTGCACTACCCGCCCATGACGGCCGTGCACACCGCCTACGACCGCGCCGCCGTGCAGCACCCGCTCAACGGCTTCGGGGCGCTGAGCCCGAAAACCGAGCAGCCGGTGGCCGCGGGCACCTTGTGGAGCAGCTCGCTGTTTCCGGATCGGGCGCCGGCCGGGCAGGTGCTGCTCACCTCCTTCGTGGGCGGGGCGCAGTACGAGGCCCTGGCCCAGCTGCCCGACGAGCCGCTGCTGGCGGCCGTGCGCGCCGAGCAGGAGCGGCTGTACGGGCTGCAACCGGGGGCGCCGGCGCGGCTGCAGCACATTTTTCGCTGGCCCCGAAGCATCCCTCAGTTCGATTCGGGCATCTTACCGGCACACGCGGCGGCCGACCGGCTGGAAGCCCGCGGCATCTGGACGGTAGCCAACTGGCGCGCCGGCGTGGGCATCCCCGACTGCCTGCGCCGGGCCGAGCAGGTGGCCAACGCCCTGACGGCCGTTTAGCGCCGGTTTCGGCCGCCCGAAATCTTTTTTCTCCGCCGTGCCCCCGGCCCGGCGGCTTACTTGGCTACGCGTTGGCCGAATGCTTACCTTTGACCTAATGAACGATTCGCTCGTCATCATACCGACCTACAACGAACGGGAAAACGCCGAGCTGATCATCCGCAAGGTGTTTTCGCTGCCGAAGCTATTCGATGTACTCATCATCGATGACGGCTCGCCCGATGGCACCGCCGACGTGGTGCGCGGCCTGCAGCACGAGTTTCAGGGGCGCCTGCACCTGGAGGAGCGCCGCGGCAAGCTGGGCCTGGGCACGGCATACATTCACGGCTTTCGGTGGGCGCTGCGCCACGGCTACGGCTACATCTTCGAGATGGACGCCGACTTCTCGCACAACCCCGACGATTTGATCCGCCTCTACGAGGCCTGCGCCGTAGAAGGCCACGACATGGCCATCGGCTCGCGCTACATCACCGGCGTGAACGTGGTGAACTGGCCCATGGACCGCGTGCTGATGTCGTGGTTTGCCTCGGCCTACGTGCGCTTCGTCACCGGCATGCCCATCATGGACGCCACCGCGGGCTTCAAGTGCTACACGGCCCGCGTGCTCAGCGCCATCCTCGAGAACAAGATTCGCTTCGTGGGCTACGCCTTCCAGATCGAGATGAAATGGCTGGCGTTCAAGTACGGGTTCCTGATCAAGGAAGTGCCGATTATCTTCACCGACCGCACCCGCGGCGCCTCCAAAATGTCGAAGGGCATTTTCAAGGAAGCCCTGCTGGGCGTGGTGCAGATGAAGGTCGACAGCTGGTTCCGCCGCTTCCCGCAGCGGGGCGAAATCGTCGCCGCCGCGGCGCCGGCCTCTACGGCCGCAACCCCGGCCCGGGAAACGCGGTAAGGGTGGGCAACGGGCCGCATCGGCGGCCGTTTTACGGGCGCGCAGCATGACGATTTCTCCCTGGTTCTGGGTTGGCTTCAACCTCTTCGTGCTGGCCATGCTGCTGCTGGACCTGCTGGTGTTCAACCGCCAGGCCCACGTGGTGCGCATGCGCGAAGCCCTGAGCTGGAGCGCCTTCTGGATTGCCCTGTCGCTGGCCTTCAACTACCTGATTTACCGGCAAATGGGCCGCGAACCGGCCATCAATTTCCTGACGGGCTACCTGCTGGAAAAGGCACTGAGCGTGGACAACCTGTTCGTGTTCCTGCTCATTTTCACCTACTTCAAGGTGCCGCCGCAGTACCAGCACCGCATCCTGTTCTGGGGCGTGCTCGGGGCCTTGGTGCTGCGCGCCGCGTTTATCGTGCTCGGGGCGGCGCTCATCAGCAAGTTCAGCTGGACGCTCTACCTGCTCGGGGCCTTCCTGGTGTATACCGGCGTGAAAATGGCCACCAGCAGCGGCGACCCGAACATCGACCCGGAAAACAACCCGGTGGTGAAGTTTCTGAGCCGGCACCTGCCCATCACGGCCCGCTACGAGGGCGGGCGGTTTTTCGTGCGGCGCGAAAAGCTGCTGTTTGCCACGCCGCTGTTCGTGGTGCTGGTGATGGTGGAAACCACCGACGTGGTCTTCGCCGCCGACTCGATTCCGGCCATTCTGGCCGTTACGCAGGACAAGTTTATCGTCTACACCTCCAACGTGTTTGCCCTGCTGGGCCTGCGCGCCCTCTACTTCGCCTTGGCCGGGCTGATGACGCTGTTTCACTACCTGCACTACGGCCTCGCGCTCATCCTCGTCTTCATCGGCGGCAAGCTGCTGCTGCACGACTTCTTCGTGGTACCCACGGAATGGGCCCTGGGCGTCGTCGCGGCGCTGCTGGCCCTGTCGGTGGTCTTCTCGCTACTGTTTCCGCGCAAGGAAGTGCCGGTCGACACGCCCGACGGGCCGTAGCGCCCTGGCTTTGTCCGTGACGGCAGCGCCGGTTGTTGCCCGGTCCTGACCACTGCCCGCCTGAACCGCAGCGGGGAAAATCCAGCCGTGGTAAAGTATACGCGGCCCATTACGCGTCAGCCGGTGCGGGCTGCCGGGTGTGGTGGTCGTTATTTCTGCTTTGAGCATGAACGCCGACCTGCTTTACCATTCTGCGCCACCCGAGGCCGCGCTGGCCGGGGTGGTCGAAAGCTTCTGGCAGCTAAAGACCGGCGCCGAGGCGGCCGCCAAGCCCATCTGGCTGCTGCCCGACGGCCGCATCGACGTGCTGTTTTCGTACTCCGCCACCGAGCCCTACCACGTCATGCTCATGGGCCTGGGCAGCACGGCCGAGCCCGCCACCCTGGCGGCCGGCACGGTACTGGGCGGCGTGAGCCTGCACCTGCCGGCCGCCGAGTACCTGCTCGGCGGCAGCGTGGCCGATATCCTGAACGGGGCCCGGCCACTGCCCGCCGATTTCTGGGGTGTGACACCGGCCGACCTGGCTGATTTCGGGCAGTTCTGTGCCCGGCTCAGCGCCGCGCTGCGCGCCCGGCTGCGCCCCATTGATGATGCGCGCAAGCGGCGGCTGTTCGAACTGCTCTACGCCTCCGACGGCGCGCTGCCGGTGCACGAGCTGGCCGACCGCGCGGGCTGGAGCAGCCGGCAGATCAACCGCTACTTCCAGCAGTATTTCGGCCTCTCGCTTAAGGCCTACTGCGCCATTCTGCGGTTTCGGGCGGCGTTTCCGCAGCTCAAGGCCGGGCGGCTGTTTCCCGAGCAGCACTTCGCCGATCAGGCCCACTTCATCCGCGAGGTGCGCCGGCTGGCGGGCGTGCGGCCCAAAGACCTGGTCCGCAACGAGAATGACCGATTTATTCAATTTTCGGCCTGGACTGAGAAATAGCTTTGTCTTCGTAATCATCACTGAACGAAGACCATGCTTCTTACCGATAAGCAAACGGCCATCATCGGCGGCGGGCCCGGCGGCCTCACGCTGGCCCGCCTGCTGCAGCTGCGGGGAGCCCGCGTGACCGTATATGAGCGCGACCCGGACCGCTCGGCCCGGCAGCAGGGCGCCACCCTCGATCTGCACGACGAATCAGGCCTGCGCGCCCTCACCAAGGCCGGTCTGCTCGACGCCTTCCGCCAGCACTACCGCCCCGGCGCCGACCGCCTGCGCCTCGTCGACGGCCAAGGCCGCATCCTATTTGACCAGCACGCGCAGTCCGAGGAGCCCACGTTCGGCCACGAGCATTTTCGCCCCGAAATTGACCGGGGGCCGCTCCGCGAATTGCTTCTCGACTCGCTCGCGCCGGATACCATCGTGTGGAACAGTCAGCTGCGCGGCCTGGAGCCCGAGGGCGCGGGTTGGCGCCTGCATTTCCCGGACGGCCGCACGGCCTACGCCGACCTCGTCATCGGGGCCGACGGGACTGGCTCCAAGGTGCGCCCGTTGGTGACGCCGCTGCCGCCGTTCTTCACCGGCTACACCGTGGTGGAGGGCAACATTTACGAGGCCGCCCGGAATGCGCCCGCGCTGTGGGCGCTGACCAAGGGCGGCAAGGTCTTCGCCCTGGCCCACAACCAAAGCATCATTCTCAGTGCCAAGGGTGACGGCAGCCTCTCGTTCTACACCTGCCAGCGCAGCGCGGAGGACTGGGTACACCGCAGCGGCATCGACTTCCAGAGCCTGCCGCAGGTAGCCGCTTGGTTTGCCCGCGACTTCGCGGCCTGGAGCCCGGCCTGGCAGGAGCTGTTTGCCACCGAGCACCTGTACGTGGTACCGCGCCCGCAATACTGCATGCCGCTGGATCAGACCTGGGCGCCGCAAGCCAGCATCACCCTGCTCGGCGACGCGGCCCACCTGATGCCGCCCTACGCCGGTGAAGGCGTAAATATGGCCATGCTCGACGCGCTGGAGCTGAGCTACTGCCTCACCGACGGCCGCTTCGCCGACCTGCGCCCGGCCATCGGCCACTACGAAACCGAAATGCGTCGCCGTGGCAGCGCGGTAGCCGCCGTTTCCATCGAGTCGATGGAGCAGCTGCATTCGCCGGGCGCCCTGGCCTGGATGAGCCGGATAACCGAAGCGTGACCCGCCCTTGCGCAGCCAAGCCCGCGCTACCAGCAACAAGGCCGCCCGGGAAGGAAACCGGGCGGCCTTGTTGCTGGGTAATGCCGTCAGATTAGTTTTTCGGCGGGGTGGCGGGGGCAGCTGCCGGCTGGGTGGCGTTGACGCCCGCGTCGGGGGCGGCGCCGCCGGTATTGAGCAGGTCGATGAGGTTGATGGGGTCGAACTGGCTGCTGTCGGCGGCCTGCACGCGGGTGGTGTCGGGGCGGGCGGAGAAGCTCATGTAGCCGCGGGCCGGGCCGGTCAGGTTCACGGAGCGGCTCAGGCCGTCGGCTTCGGACTCCGGAATGTAGCCGCGAGCGGCCATGATGTCGGCAATCAGGCGGAAGAAGTAGCGCGTGCTGCGGCGCAGGTCGCCGTAAGCATCGAACGACTGGCGGGCGTACTTGGGCTTGGGAATGATGCTGGCCAGGTACAGGCTTTCCTGCAGGTTGAGGTCGGCGGGCTGCTTGCCGTAGTAGAACTTGGCCGCTTCGGCCACGCCGTACACGCCCCGCTCGCCGCCGGGCCAGCGGTACTTGCTCGGGCCCCACTCGATGATGTTCAGGTAGACCTCCATCATGCGCTGCTTGCTCACCAGGCGGGTATTTTCGATCAGCCACACCATCAGCGCTTCCTCGGCCTTGCGGGCAATGGTCTTCTGGCGGGTCAGAAACACGTTCTTGACCAGCTGCATCGAGAGCGTACTGCCGCCGCGGGCGAAGCGCTTTTCCTTGAGGTTCTGGATGGCCGACTTCACGAAGGCCTTTTCCATGAAGCCCTTGTGGGTGAAAAAGCGCGGGTCCTCGGCGGTGATGATGGCGTACTTCAGGTAGTTCGACACCTGGTCGAAAGGCACGAACTCGGGGTTGGAGGGGCCCACCAGGAAGGTCTTGAGCGAGTCGCCCTTGTCGTTGTAGGCCGTGTAGGGGAATTCCTGGTTGAGCAGGCGCAGGTCCGTCTTGCCGAAGCGCGTGATGCGGAAGTCGTTGCTCTTCTTCAGCGCGGAATCGAACTTCAGGCTGTCGACCCGCTGCATGTCCAGGGCCAGATTCATGCGGTACTGCAGCTTGCCGGTGCCCTGCATGCCCTGCACGGCCTCGAACACGCCCTGCGGCAGCGAGGCGAAGAAATCGGTGGCCGGCGTTTCGGCCGATTCCACGTTGGCCGCCAGCAGCAGGCCGCGCATGCGCGGGCTGTAGTTGAGTGTATTCTCGTCGTAGCGGCCCTTCAGGTCGGCGGCGGTGCGCAGGCGGATGCTCACCTGCGGGTAGGCCTCGATTTTGTTGAGGCGTACCTTGGTACCCTTGTCCAGGGCCAGGTAGTTCTGGCCCAGCGTGGCCACGAAGTCGATGCCGCCGCGGCGCACCACCACGTCCGAGTCCGAAATCTTGGGGTGGTTCAGGCGGAAGTTGCTGGCGGCGGCGGCCCCGCGCACGGTCAGCTGCTCGTCGTCGTAGTCCTTGCCGGCCAGGCTCAGGTGCAGGGTATCGAACTGCACGCGGGCCCCGTAGCGGCGCTGCAGCAGCGGCAGAATCACGGGCTGCCGGTTCTGGCCGAACACCTGCACGTCGAGGTTTTCGTCGCCCTGCTCCACGTGGCCGGTCAGGCCGATGCGGTTGGTAACGGAGTCGAGCACCACCGTCAGCTGCCCGGTCAGGTCGCCGTCTTCGATGGCCAGCTGGGGCATGGTGAGCGTGGCGGCGTGGCGCGGGCTGCGGTAGGTGACGAGGAAGTCGCGAAAATCGGCCTGGCCGGGAATGTTGTCGAGGCCCGCGTCGAGCAGCTGGTTGAGCACGGCGCCGTAGTTGGTGCCCTTGGTCGTGTCGCGCTTGACGGCGGTGGCGGCCCCGCGCTTCTTGAGCAGGAAGCCGTAGTTGTCGTCGCCGGCGGCCGTTTTCAGAGCGCGCAGCCGAGCCTGGTGGATCTGCAGGTCGCTGAACACCGGGCGGCGGGCAAACAAGGAGCGCAGCGAAATGCTGGCGGTGATGCGCTGGGCGGTGAGCAGCGTGTCGCGCAGGCCCTCCGTCGGCACCAGGCTCACCCCGTTGATCTGCACCGTGTTCAAATCGGTGAAGGCCGCCGGGCCCAGACCCAGGGTCACGGGGTATTTGCGCTCCATCTTGGTTTTGACTTCGCCCAGGGCGTAGCGCAGCAGCTCTTCGCGCTTGAGCAGAAAGATTCCCAGCCCGATGAGCAGCAGAGCCGCCACCGAGCCCAGGCTCCAGTACAATATTTTCTTGGTCTTTGGCTTCACGCGGAGGTTGAGAGAGGGTATTGGGCGGCGGTTCGGGCCATTTTCGGGCCGGTCGGGCGCTGCCTCTGGAACAAAAGTACCATAAACTGCCCCTACGCGCCGCGCTTCTTTGCGTTGCCGGGGCCGCCCGGCCTCGCTACCTTCGCCCCCGAATCAAGCCGGAGTGCCGCCGCGGGCAGGCAGGAGCCAGTGCTTCAGCGTCTGAAACCCCGGTGGCGGGCTCCGCAGTTCCGCCCTATGCTGCACGACGCGCTGACGCCCCTCACCGCCCTCTCGCCCCTCGACGGCCGCTACCGCCGCCAGACCGCCCCGCTCGCCCCGTATTTCTCCGAGCTGGCCCTGATCCGCTACCGCGTGCTGGTGGAAGTGGAGTACTTCATTGCCCTCTGCGAGCTGCCGCTGCCCCAGCTCATTGGCGTCGACAAGGCCGCGTACGAGCCGCTGCGCCGCCTCTACCTGGACTTCACCGAAGCCGACGCGGAGGCCATCAAGGCCCACGAGCGGGTAACCAACCACGACGTGAAAGCCGTGGAATACTGGCTGCGCGACCAGTTCACCGGCCTGGGCCTGGACGAGTACCTGGAGTTCATCCACTTCGGGCTGACCTCGCAGGATGTGAACAACACCGCCGTGCCGCTCAGCCTGCGCGAGGCCTTGCAGCGCGAAATCCTGCCCGCCTACGAGCAGCTGGCTGATCAGCTCCGCTCGTTCGTGGCCCAGTGGGCCGCCGTGCCCATGCTGGCCCGCACCCACGGCCAGCCCGCCTCCCCCACGCGCCTGGGCAAGGAGCTGGACGTGTTTGTGGCGCGCCTGGAGGCTCAGCTGCACCTCTTGAAGCAGGTGCCGTTCGGCGCCAAGTTCGGCGGGGCCACCGGCAACTTCAACGCCCACTACGTCGCCTACCCCGACGTGGACTGGCACCAGTTCGGCACGCGGTTCGTGAACGAGCAGCTGGGCTTGTCGCGCTCCTACCCCACCACCCAGATCGAGCACTACGACCACCTGGCGGCCACCTGCGACGGGCTCAAGCGACTCAACACCATCCTCATCGACCTGGCGCGCGACGTGTGGCAGTACATTTCGCTGGGCTACTTCCGCCAGCAGGTGAAAGCCGGCGAAGTGGGCTCCTCGGCCATGCCGCACAAGGTCAACCCCATCGACTTCGAAAACGCAGAGGGCAACCTGGGCCTGGCCAACGCCGTGCTGGAGCACCTGGCGGCCAAGCTGCCGATTTCGCGCCTGCAGCGGGACCTGACCGACAGCACCGTGCTGCGCAACCTGGGCGTGCCGCTGGGCCACATCCTGATTTCGCTCACCGCCCTGCAGCGCGGCCTGGGCAAGCTGGCCCTCGACGAAACCGCCCTGCGCCGCGACCTGGAAGCCAACTGGGCCGTGGTGGCCGAAGCCATTCAGACCATTCTGCGCCGCGAGCGTTACCCCGACCCCTACAACGCCCTCAAGGCCCTGACCCGCACCGGCGGAGCCATTTCGGCGGATACCATCAGCGCGTTTGTGGATGAGCTGGACGTGAGCGACGCCGTGAAAACCGAGCTGCGCGGCATCACGCCGTGGAACTACGTGGGCGCCTAAGCCTTTGGCATTCCTTCGACCCGTAAAGCCCCGCCACACCGGCGGGGCTTTTTGCGTTGCGGGCGCCGGTCCTGCCGCGCGTAGTGATACCGCTGATTATTAACGGGTTCGAAGGACAAGGCTGGCGCTATCTAAAAAATAGACAAGATTTTTGTTATATATATGAATTAATGATGAAGATTGGGCACCATCTAAACGAATGATCTGTGGCGTATGCCGCTAGCGCAGGATTTTTTCGGCTGGATTTTCCGTCCTCGGACACTGCTTTCCGGCAGTCGTCTCGCTCCTTTCCGCGCCTATTATGACCACCGAACAGCAGCGCATGCAAGACTGCATTGCCGCTATTGCCTCCACCGCCGACCTACACCCGGGAATTTTAATCGTCCACCACATTCCGAGCACTTCGGTGGCCTACATGTCGCGCCGGGGGCTGGAGCTACTGGGCGTCAGCGTCGAGGAGCTGCGGGCCCTGGGAGCCGACTACCACCAGCGTTTTTTCAACCCGGAGGATGCGGCCGAATATGCGCCCAAAATATGGGCGCTGCTGGAGCAAAACGACTTCGAGCAGGTAACCTCGTTTTTTCAGCAGGTCCGCACCATCGAAAGCTCCGACTGGAGCCTCTACCTCAGCGCCGTGCGCCTGCTGCTGCGCGACGACGACGGCCTGCCGTTGCTGATGCTCTCCTACTCCTGCGCCATCGACCCGACCAGTCACATTCCGCTGAAAGTGCAGCGCCTGGTCGATGAAAACAACTTCCTGCGCCAGCACGCCGCGACGTTTGCCAGCCTCACCGGGCGCGAGCGGGAAGTGCTGCGCCTGCTGGCACTGGGCCACAGCGCCCCCGAAATTGCCGCCACGCTGTTCATCTCGGCGCAAACCGCCGAAACGCACCGCCGCAACATCCGCCAGAAGCTCGGGGCCGAGTCGGCCTTCGAGCTGGGCCAGTTTGCCCGGGCCTTCGATTTGATTTAACCCGCTCCCCGAACGGCGAATTACGCCGTGCCTCCTTGCTCCAACCACACCGTTATGCTACACCAGGACGCTTCTATTCCCTTGCTCGTGCCGCCCGCCGAGCAGCACCCGGCTACCGCCCAACAACAGGCCCGCATGGCCGCCGCCGTGGCCGAAATTGCTGCTTCCGCCGATCTGTATCCGGGCGTCATCATCATTGCGAACCTGCTCGTCGACCGCGTCGAGTACATGTCGCGGCGCGGGCTGCTGGAGCTGCGTACCACCTTGCCCGAACTACAGGCGCTGGGCCCGCGCTACTGGGAAACGTACTTCAATCCCGACGACTCCGCCGACCTGTTGCCCAAAGTGTACGCGATGATCCAGAACCCCGACCCCTGGGCGGTGGTAAGCATCTTTCAGCAGGTACGCATTGCCGAAGACCTGAGCTTTGTGTGGCACCTGAGTACCACCCGGGTGCTGCTGCGCGACGAGGACACCGGCCAGCCCCTGCTGCTGGTCACCTCGTCGGTGCCCATCGACCCGCTGCACCACGTCACGCACAAAGTGAGCCGGCTGCTGGAAGAAAACAACTTTCTGCGCCTGAATGCCCCGCGCTTTGCCACGCTTACCGGGCGCGAGCGGGAGGTGTTGCGCCTGCTGGTGCTGGGCCACAGCGCCCCCGAAATTGCGGCGGCGCTGTTCATTTCTCCTCAAACGGCTGAAACGCACCGGCGCAACATTCGGCAGAAGCTGGGCGCCGAGTCGGTTTTCGAGCTCAGCCAGTATGCCCGTGCCTTCGACCTGATCTGATAGCGGCTCGGGCTTTCATCAGCAGCTCAACATCCGACAGGATGCGGCGGCAATCCGGCTTGCCGCATCCTGTCGGCTAGCCTCATGTAGCGGTTCGGGCATCCGCCGAAACGGCCTGCTACACCGGTCGGCCCCTTCACGGGCGTTTATATTATTTCTAATAAAGATGAAAAATACCCGGAAGTGGGTATTGGATGCGCGCGGGCTTGCCTGCCAATTTTGCTGTGCTTATCTGACCCCGAATTGTGGGGTTGGTCGGCCTGTCAGCTTGTTGCTCTGCTGATGTGCTGGGTGTCTTTATTTCCTCCGCGCGTATTGTAGCGGCAGCCAATTGGCTGCTTTCACCACGTTCGACCCATCGCTGCCTGCCCGGCCAGGCAGCGATGGTGTTTCCGGCAGTTGAGTCCGCCTGCTAGGCGCTTGGTCCTGCTTCTGCTCCGCCGCCTTCCTGCTATTAGGCAAACTGTTTTTGCCCCTGCGCGCCTGTGGCCTTGCCGTGGGCTGCCGGGCATTGGCTTGTCTGGCCCCCGGGCCCGCTTTGAATGACACACCTCCACTATTTCCTTTTGAGTTGCTTATGATAAACCTCAACCCCATTCGCTCCGCGCTTTGCGGAGCCCTTGCCGCCCTGGGGCTGGCGGCCGTGGCCAGTCCGGCGACGGCGCAAAGCTTCAACTACCGCCCGCAGAACGCGCAGGTACTCGGCACTACGTACCAGAGTCTGGACACGGTGGGAACGGTCATTGCCACCGCCAATTTCGACGACGCCGACTCGGCGCCGCAGAACATCGGTTTCTCGTTTCCCTACAACGGCAGCACCTTCAGCAGCTTCATTCTGAGCAGCAACGGCTTCATCAAGCTGGGCAGCTCGCCGCTGTCGGACCCGTACCTGTACCTGGAATACGCCCAGACGGAGACGGTAGGCGGGCAGCTGGTGTACCCGGGCGGGCCGATAGCCAGCAGCGACTCGCGCAGCAACAACATCATCGCGCCGCTGGCCGTGGACCTGGCCGGCGCCCTGAGCGGCGGCACCGAGTACCGCGTGGCCACCACCGGCGTAGCCCCCAACCGGGTGTGCACCATTCAGTGGAAGAACGTGCGCGACAAGCCCAAACAGGCGTCGTCGTCCAACACCGCTACCATTGGCACGCAGTACGCCAGCATCTCGTTCCAAGTAAAGCTGTACGAAACCTCCGGCCAGGTTGACTTCGTGTACGGCCCCAACACGGCCGGGCCGGGTCCCGATGCGTTCCGGAGCGTAGCTGTGGGCCTGAAGGGCAACTACAACGCCCAGGGCCTGGCCGGCGACGTGGTGATGGTGGACAAAGCCTCGGCCACCGCGTGGAGCAGCGCCGTCTTTTACGACAACTACTACGTCGGCACCGACCCGTTCAACATCCGCAGCTCGGTGCGCCCCGTAGCGGGCACCACCTACCGTTTCCGGGCCAATGCCGCCAACGACGCGGATGTAATGGCGGTGTATACCCTGGGCCAGGTGCCCGTGGGCCGCGCCCTGGCCGTGCAGGCCGTGGTGCGCAACGCCGGCACCCAGACGCTGACCAACCTGCCCGTGACGCTCACCGTGTCGGGGGTGAATACGTTTAGCAACACCCAACTCGTGGGTAGCCTGGCTCCCGGCGCCAGCGCCACGGTGACGTTTGCCTCCTACACGACCTCCACCCAGCGCGGCAACAACACCGTGCTGGTGACCGTCCCCGCCGATGCGTACCCGGTCAAAAACGCGCTGTCGGCCACTCAATTGGTGACGGCCAGCACGCTCAACTACGTGCAGCCGATTGCCGGCTCGGGCATCACGCCTTCTTATTATGGCTTCGACACCCGCGAAGGCATTACGGCCGTGAAGTTCAACGCGCCTTCGGCTACCACCGTGCTGTCGGTTACCGACTTCATCCCGTCGGCCAGCAACTCGGTGGGCCAGATCATCTACGGCGTGCTGCTCGATGCGGCCGGCACTCAGCTGGCCCGCACCCCGAACTACACCGTGCGCGCGGCCGATATCGGCACCAACGTCACGTTCTCCTTTGCCGCGCCGGTGGCCATTCCGGCCGGCGACTTCCTGGTCGGCATTGCTCAGCCTGCCAGCGCCGTGGCGCACTATCCCATCGGCCTGCTGTTCGAAACCCCGGTTCGGCCGGGTGCCTTCTACGACCGCGGCTCCCTCACCACCGGCAGCTTCTCCGACCGTTCCCTGGTGAGCTTCGGACCCTTCCTGATCGGGGCGGTGCTGCGCCCCTCGCCGGTCATCAGCAGCTTCACCCCGGCCAGCGGCCCGGTGGGCACCAGCGTCCGCATCAGCGGGGCCAACTTTGCCGGCACGACGGCCGTGACCTTCAACGGCACGACGGCCCCGGGCTTCGCGGTGGATACCGCCGGTACCTCCCTCACCGTACTGGTTCCGGCCGGCGCCAGCACCGGTCCCATTGCCGTGGCTACGGCCGGGGGCACGGCGGTGTCGCCCACCAGCTTCACGGTGACGACCCCGCCCACGATTACGTCGTTTACGCCGACCACCGGCCCGGCCGGCACCAACGTTACCGTTACGGGCACCAACCTGAACAACATCAGCGGGGTAACCGTCAACGGCACGCCCGTTACCAGTCCTATTGGCGGCAGCAGCACGTCGGTTTCGTTTGCAGTGCCCAGCGGCGCCACCACCGGCCCCATCAGCATCACCACGGCCTCCGGTACGGTTACGTCGACAAGCAACTTCACCGTCACGGCCTCGCCCGCATCCAGCTCGCCGGTGCTCAGCAACAGCAGCTTCCCCGAAAACGCCCCGATAGGCCGCTTTATCGGCAAATTCACCACCCCGGCCGCCGGAGCGGTGGCACCGTTCAGCTACGGCCCGGTCTTCGGCACGGGTGACGTCGACAACAACGCCTTCTACTTCAGCAACGACTCGCTGTTCACGGGTAGCCGGTTTGACTTCGAAACCCGCAGCAGCTACAGCATCCGCGTGCGCAGCACCGATGCCAATGGGCAGCAATACGAGCGGGCCATTGCGCTGACGGTAACCGATGTGAACGACGTGCCCACCATTGCCTCGTTCACGCCGACCAGCGGCCCAACCGGCACCCGCGTAACGGTGACCGGTAGCAATTTCTTCGACGTGACGGGCGTTTTCGTCAATAACGTGGCCGTAACCGGCATCATCGACATCGACCAGATTGGTGGCACCACGGTGCAGTTCCCGGTGCCCAGCGGTGCCACCACGGGCCCGATCAGCATCACCACCACGGCGGGCACGGCCACCTCGACGAGCAACTTCACCGTCACGGCATCCACGCGGGTAACCATCAGCAGCATCTCGCCGACGAGCGGGCCGGTAGGCACGGTGGTAACCATCACCGGCACCAACCTCAACAACACGACCAACGCGCTGTTTATCCCGGGCACCTCGGCCACGTTTACCGTGGTTTCGCCCACGGAGCTGCGGGTGACGGTGCCGGCCTCGCTCACGCCGGGCAACAAGCAGCTGACCATCATCGGCGGGGGCGGCTCGGCCAACGCGCCGGGCGGCTTCACCGTCACCGCAGGCAGCAATGACCTGACCGTCAGCAGCGCGCAGAGCATCAGTGGCGCCTACACCAACGTGACCATTACCGGCACCGGCGTGGCGACCCTGACGGGCCAGCTGAAGGTATCGGGCACGCTTACGGTGCAAACCGGCGGCGCGCTGCTCACCAACTGCCAGCCCGTGCGCGGCACCGGCAGCCTCACGCTGCAGGCCGGCGCCACGCTCGGCATCTGCGACGCGGCCGGCATCCGCGCCAGCAGCGCCGACACCACCGGCGCTATTCGTCTCACGGGCACCCGCTCGTTCAGCACCGATGCCAGCTACCGCTACAACGGCAGCCAGGCCCAGGTAACGGGCTCGGGCCTGCCCGCGCAGGTGCGCAACCTGGAACTCAGCAACGCCTCGGGCCTGCGCCTCTCGCAACCCGTAGCCGTGGCCCAGGTACTGCTGCTTAACAACGGCGACCTGAACACCAACGGCCAGATGCTCACGCTGCTCTCGTCGGCGACGGGAACGGCCCTGGTGGACAACACTGGCGGCGTCGTCAACGGCACGACCACCGTGCAGCGCTACATCAGTCCGGCGCTGAATGCTGGCCTGGGCTACCGCCACCTGGCCACCCCGGTCACCTTCGACCCGGTATCGGATCTGGCTACCAGCGGCTTTACGCCGGTGGTGAACCCGGCCTACAACAGCTCGGCCACCCCCAACCTGGTGACGCCCTTCCCCACCGTGTTCGGCTACGACCAGAGCCGCCTTGCCACCACGACCAGCAACCAATCGGCCTTTGACAAGGGCTGGTTCTCGCCCGCGGCGCTGACCAGTCAGCTGAACGCCGGCCAGGGCTACACCGTCAACATGGCCGCTGGCCAGACGGTGGACTTCGTTGGGGGGCTGATCAACGGCAACTACTTCTACAACTTTGTCCGGGGCACGGATGCCGCCGCCGGCTGGCAGTTGCTAGGCAACCCCTACCCTGCCCCGCTCGACTGGAGTCGGGTGGCCGCCGCTGACCGGGCGGGCCTGAACGCCGCCATCTACGTCTTCGAAAGCACCGGCCCCTACGCCGGCCGCTACCGCAGCTACGCCAACGGTATCGGGGTCAACCCCATCGTGCCACTGGGTCAGGGCTTCTTCGTGCGGGTGGCCGATGGCCAGACCAGCGCCGCTCTCACGCTGCGCAACAGCCACCGCCTGACCTCGCCCGACGCAACGCCGCTGCTGCGCGGCACCGCCGATGTGCGGCCGCAGGTGCAGCTGGCGCTGCAAGGCGCCGGTTTGGCCGATGCCGCGTACGTGTACTTCGAGGCCGGGGCTACTACCGGCGCCGATGCGGAGTATGACGCCCGCAAGCTGCCCAACACCAACGGGCTGAACCTGGCCGCGCTAGCCGGTACCGATGCCCTGGCCGTGAACGGCCTGCCCGCGCTGACCACCACCACGGTGGTACCGCTGCAGGTGGCCGTACCGGCCGCCGGTTCGTACACCCTGCGCGCCGAGCAGCTGCTGAATTTCGTGGTCGGCACCCAGGTGCTGCTGCACGATGACTTCACCGGCCAGGACATCGACCTGCAGCGCCAGGCCAGCTACAGCTTCACGCACAACGGCGCCGCCACGGGCCGCTTCAGCCTGGTGTTCCGCCCCAGCGGCGTGACGGCTACGGCCAGCGCCCGCCTGGCCGATCAGCTGACGGTATTCCCGAACCCCACGGCCGGCTCGTTTACGGTTCGCCTGAGCGGGGTAGCCAGTGGCCAGCCCGCCCACGCCGTGCTCTACAACGCCCTGGGCCAGGCCGTGCTGCACCGCACGCTGCCTTCGTCCAGCACCGGCCTGCAAGCCGAATTTGACGTGACCCGGCTGCCGGCCGGCGTGTATACCCTGCGCCTGGTCCTGACCGACGGCACGCAGCTCACCAAACGCGTGGTAAAACAATAATGCTGCTCTCGCAACCTACTTCCACTTTCCCGGCCCAGCCGGTTAACCGCCAGCCGCTCGGCGCCACGCGCACCTTGTCGGCCTGGCTTGGCGGCGCAGCTGTTCTGCTGCTGCTCCTGCTGGCCGGGCCCAGCGCCCGGGCCCAGGACCCGGGGTCGGGTGGGCCCACGCCCGGCGCGCCCGAGCCCACCGCCGTACCCATCGATGGGGGTGCCTCGCTGCTGCTGCTGGCGGGCACGGGCATCGCGCTGCGCAAGCTGCGTCGCCGCCGTCAAGCCTGATCCTGCCTTACCCGCTCCGTAAACAATTTGGAAAAGCCGCTTCCCCCGGGAGGCGGCTTTTTTCATGCTCCCAGCCCGAGCCATTCACCGCAGCCGGGGGCTGTTCGGCACCTTGTATCGAATCGACAGAGCATGTCTTACTCGTCTTTCGATCAAGCCTTTGCTCCATAAAATATACCCGGAAGTGGGTATTGCAATACTTCGTTGACTGATGAAACTTTGGATACACCCCAGATGCAATTCTATGCCGGCTGCTTCCTCTTTGCCCGCGCCGACCGCAGCGCTGGTTCACGCGGCCTTACCGGTCGCCACGCAGTTTATCGATCTGGCCTACCTGGGTCATGGCCGGCCCGCTCCCGGCCCTGCGCAACCAGAGCCCGCTACCCCGATCCGGCTTTCCTCGGCCTCGTGACGCGTGGCCCGGCGGGAAGTTAACCGCCGGCATTGATTCGCCCGGCAGCCCCCGGAAGCCCTATCTTCGTGGCTTCTTCCCAGCTGCCTGCTTCATGCCCGACCTCCACGGCATCACCGTTCGCCCCGACTGCCGCCACTTCCGCGGCGACCTGCCCTGCCGCCCCAACAAAGAGCACGGCTACCAGTGCGGCTCCTGCCCGGTATATGCTCCGGTGCAGCAGCGCATCCTCATCATCAAGCTCGGCGCCATCGGCGACGTGATTCGGACCACGCCGCTGCTGCGCCGCCTGCGCCAGGAGCACCCGCAGGCCTACATCACCTGGCTCACGCACACGCCCGCCATCCTGCCCGCCCACGACGGCCCCGACGAGGTGCTGAAGTTCGAGCTCAGCAGCCTCGTGCAGCTGCAGGGCCGCGAGTTTGACATCGTCTACAACCTCGACAAGGACAAGGAAGCCGGCGCCCTGCTCAACGGCATCAAGGCCGGCCGGAAGTTCGGCTACGCCCTGCGCCCCTACGACGGCGTAGTGTGGCCCGTCAGCGAGCTGGCCGAGCACAAGTACCTCACCGGGGTGTTCGACGAACTGAGTTTGCGGAACCAGAAGCCCTACGTGCAGGAAATCTTCGAGCTCTGCGGCTTCGAGTTCCGGGGCGAGGAATACGTGTTCGACACCCACGCCGACAAGGGCTACCAGTGGCCCATGCTGCCTGCGGCCGGCCGCCGCGTGGGCCTCAACACCGGCTGCGGCGACCGGTGGACCACCCGCCTCTGGTCCGACGAGAAGTGGATCAGCCTGATTGGGCAGTTGCAGCAGCAAGGCTACCAGCCGGTGCTGCTGGGCGGCGAGGCCGAAGACGCCCGCAACCAGCGCCTGCACGCGGCCACCGGCGCCGTGTACCCCGGCACCTTCCCGCTGCCGCAGTTCATCAACCTGCTCGATCAGATGGACCTCATCGTGACGCAGGTGACCATGGCCATGCACATCAGCATCGCGCTGCGCAAGCCCACGGTGCTGATGAACAACATCTTCAATCCCTACGAATTCGACCTCTACGGCCGCGGCCAGATCGTGCAGCCCGACCGCGCCTGCGTGTGCTTCTATCGCGGCAGCTGCCGCCTGGGCACCAGCTGCATGGAGGAGCTGCCAGCCGAGAAGGTCTTCGCCGCCGTGCAGCAAAGCCTGCCGGCGTAAGCCGTTGCGGCCAGGCCGCCCGCACTGGGGGTCGTCATCAATGATTTTGCCCGCATGCGAAGTCCCATGTGCCCGGAATTAATGGTTTTCGGGCACATGGGACTTCGCACGTCGATGGAAACCATGGTATTCGAGCCGATAGGACTTCCTACGTGGGCACAAACAATGGTTTCGGAGCACATAGGACTTCCTATCAGGCCAGCACTGATGGTTTTCGAGCACATGGGAAGTCCTACTGGCTTCCCGACAATGGTTTCCGGGCAGGTGGGACTTCCAAGTGGTCTTGTACTGACGCGGACTGGCCTGCCGGGCAACTCAGTTCCTGCTCTCCGGCTGGGCCACCGCCTTGAGCGCCTTCACCATCTCGCTCCACGAAAACTGCTGCTTGTAGTGCCGGGCGCCGGCTACGAACGTCGCCTCCTTTTCGGGGTTCGTGGCGAAGTCCACCAGCGCGTCGGCAATGGCCTGGGGCGTGGGTGGCACCACGTAGCCCACTTCGCCGTTGGGAATCAGTTCGGCCAGGCCGCCCACGTCGGTTACCAGCATGGGCCGCTCGAAGTGGTAGGCAATCTGCGAGACGCCGCTCTGGGTGGCGTTTTTGTAGGGCTGCACCACCAGGTCGGCGGCCGAGAAATAGTCGGCCACCCGCTCGTTCGGAATGAAGTCGGTGGCGCGCACCAGGCGGCCTTCCAGCTGATGCACGCGGATCAGCTCCTCGTAGGGCGCGGCGTCCTCGTAAAACTCGCCGGCCACGATGAGCTTCAGGGGCAGCTGGCGCAGCCGCTCGTCGGCAAAGGCCTGCAGCAGCAGATCGAGGCCCTTGTAGGCGCGGATGAAGCCGAAGAACAGCAGGTAACGGTACTGCGGATCGAGCCCGAGGCGGCGCAGGGCCTCCGGCTTGGGCACGATGGGGCCGAAGTTGTCGTAGAGCGGGTGCGGCTGGTAGCGGGCGGGCTGCTTCAGTCCCAGCCGGCGCAGGTCGGCCAGCACGGCCCGGCTCATGGTCACGAAGCCGTGGTTCTGGGGCAGAAAGTAGCGCGTCAGCGGCCGGTCACCCGGGCGCGGCTCGTGCGGAATGGCATTGTCGGTGATGGTCACGAGGCGGGTGTGCCGGTTGCCGCGCACGAGGCGGGCAATGGTGCCCAGCGCCGGCCCCATGAAGGGCAGCCAGAAGCGGAAAATCACCAGATCGGGCCGCTCGCGCCGCAGCTTGCGCCCCACCCGCCACCAGCTCAGCGGATTCACCGAGTTGATGCTGACTTCGATGTCCAGGTCCTGGGGGCCGGCCTCGGTGCTATACTGCGTGGTGCCCGGAAACAGAAACTCCGGGTACTGCAGGCTGAAGGTGACGATGCGCGCCTCGTCGCCAGCCTCGCGGAAGGCCCGCGCCAGCCGCTCGTTGTACGTGGCCAGCCCGCCCCGCAGCGGGTACGCCGGCCCGATGATGACTACGCGCATGGAAGTTGTTTGGGGTGAAAACAGAACGTCATCCTGAGCGCCGCGAAGGACCTTCCTCCTTGCCTGCACTGCCGATCGAGTCTTGACTAAGACTGTGGCGTTGGTGCGGGGTGTGAGGAAGGTCCTTCGCGGCGCTCAGGATGACAAATAAAGTGGTTAATCTACATTCAGCTTCTCGCGCACCAGGTACTCGCGGTGCCCGTTCAGCTGCACCATTTCAGCCAGAAACCCGACCAGAAACAGCTGTACGCCCACAATCACGGCCACCAGAGCGAAGAAGAACAGCGGCTGATCCGTCACCGAGCGGGCCCGCAGGTTGTGCATCGACAGCCAGAACTTTTCGCCCGTCAGCCACAGGGCAATGATGGCCCCGACGAAGAAAGCCAGCACGCCCATGGCGCCGAAAAAGTGCATGGGCCGCCGCCGGAAGCGGCTCACGAAGGTGATGCTGAGCAGATCCAGGAAGCCGTAGACGAAGCGTTCCAGGCCAAACTTGGTCACGCCGTACTTCCGCTCCTGGTGCTGCACCACCTTCTCGCCGATGCGCCGGAAACCAGCCCACTTGGCAATAACCGGGATGTAGCGGTGCATCTCGCCGTACACCTCGATGCTCTTCACCACGCGGTGGTTGTAGGCCTTGAGCCCACAGTTGAAATCGTGCAGCTGAATGCCCGAAATCCAGCGCGTCACGCCGTTGAACAGCTTGGTCGGAATGGTCTTCGACAGCGGGTCGAAGCGTTTTTTCTTCCAGCCGCTGATCAAATCGTACTGCTCCTCGGTGATGAGGCGGTACAGCTCGGGCAGTTCCTCGGGCGAGTCCTGCAGGTCGGCGTCCATGGTGCACACCACCCGGCCGCGCGTGGCCCGGAAGCCCGTGTCCAGCGCCGCCGACTTGCCGTAGTTGCGGTTGAAGCGGATGCCGCGCAGGGTCGCATCCGTCGCCGCCAGCTCTTCGATTACTTCCCAGGAATTGTCCGTCGAGCCGTCATCGATCAGGATGACCTCGTACGTGAGCCCGTGGGCCTGCAGCACGCGACGAATCCACTGCGTCAGCTCCGGCAACGATTCAGCCTCGTTGAGCAGCGGAATGACGATAGACAACTCAACAGGAAAAGATTTCGAAGCAGAATTACTCAAACTCGGGGCGGTTACGCTTGGTAATGGCGGAAACAATCAGGGAAAGTAGAAAAGCGAAAAACGCCGTGCCCAGCACCGCAAACAAAATGCCTACCGGTCCGGTGCCGCTGAACTTCTGCGTCATCTGCACGGCCTGGTCGATTTGCTCGTCGCTCATCTTGCCGTCAGCCTCAAACTTGGCGCGCAGGGCGTTCATGGCGTTTTCCACGTACTGCGGATCGATGAACGTGATGTAGATGTAGCGAAAGATGCCGCTCAACAAGCCGATAACGGCGCCTTCAATGGTGGCAATGCCCAGGCCCTGGCCGTAGGACATAAAGCCGGCGTTGTGCTCCTTGAAATAACGGTGGGCCAACACGATACCCCCAATCAGGATGATAAACGTGATGATGCCCATGGCGGAATTCTGCTCCATCCCGGTCATCATCAGGATGAAGGAGTAGATGATGGTGACAATGCCCGTAATGACCCCGAAACGCAGGCCGGCGGCAGTGGTAGTAACGGTGGAGGTAGTCGTGTTTTCCATGAAAAAGGTGTTGGGGGTTGTGAGAGAAGAAGGTGTTACCGCCGTAAGAAAATAGCTCCCGGCACAGCAAGCAACAGCCCTAAGATTAGCTTTTTGCTGAATTCATCCATAGCCAGCCCCTGCGGCGTGGCCGCAATGCTGGCCAGCGTCCGCTCGTACTGCTCTTCCCCCCCCTTTTCCTTCATGAAATTGGCCCGCTCTGCCCGCACCACCTGCTCCATCTCGCGGCGGTTCTGCTCGATAAGTTTCGGCCCGGTCATGCGCGCCAGCCCGTACATACCCGTGGCGGCCAGCAAGGCCGTCAGGACCACCGTCAATACTCCTACCAACAGTTGCCGCCCCAGCGTGGCCAACTCACGGTGCCGCTTACGCAGCTGCCATTCAGCCAGCACTGCCGCCAGTGGCGCTACGAAGATGCTCATCAGCCGCTTCGGCCCGAAAGGATTTTGCCCGGTGGCGTACAGCAGCACGGTCCACGCAATGCAGATGATGCCGGCTACCATGCCCACCCGCAGCGCCGTGCGGATTACCGCTTGATTATTCATGCTTACAGCCGGTCTACTAGCCGACCGAAGCGGCAAGTTAGGCCTCTTTTCATCAATATTCGTCCCACGTTATGCCGCCTGCGCCGTCGGCCGCTCCCGCCGCTGACCGAAGCGCAAGACCAATGCTTCGCCCAGCAGACACAGCAGCGCCCCAATCAGGCAGTACCGCCACAGCGGCGTGCCATTGTGCTCTTCGGCCAGCTGCGCCGCCGCGCTCCGCTCCCCGCCGGCTTCGTACACGTGCACGTTCGGGTAGGCGGCCGTCAGTTGGCGCAGCTCCTCGGCCGAGTACTGCGCCAGCTCTGATTCCTTTTTGTCCACGTTGAAGGCCAGCGTCGTGAGCACCTTGTCGTTCAGGATGAGCTGGTAGTAGCCCGGCTGCCGCATGGGCGCCGGCAGTTGTAAGTACAGCCGGCCATTCCGCACCTGCTGCGTCGGTACGTAGGAGTTGCTGTCGTTACGCAGCCTGTATACCTGTTCTGCCCCCGCCGTGCCGGCCGCTGGCTGCCGCAGCACCACGGCGCGGTCGGTCAGGCGGTAGGCTGGCAGCTGCTCACTGGCTTTGCTCAGCGTCGCCAGCCGGTACATTACCGGCACAAACAACGGGTGCTCGGCAAAAGTCGAAAACCCGGCCTGCAGCGGCGACGCGAACAGGTACACCATTCCCTCTCCGCTTCGAAAACCCGAGAGGAACGGCTGTCCGTCCCGGAACTGCAGCACGTCAGTCGTCGAGCGGCCCCAGCTTAGCACTGGTGTTGCCACGGGCATATCCGGCTGCCGGGTCTGCTCCGCAAATACATCCTTGAAAAACGGGTTTTGCTGATTCAGCACGGCCAGCTCCTGCGCCGTATTACCAGTAGTCCAGCGCACCGATGTCAGCCCCAGTACCGCCCATAGCTGCTCATATCCCGCCCGCAAGCTGGCTGTCGTCGGTGGTACAACCACTAGGGTGCCACCCTGTCGCACAAATTCTGCCACCGATACCTGCCAGGCTGCACTCAATTGACTGTTGCCCTGGATCAGCAGTAAATCAGCATTACTTACAGCCCGCGCGTTGTTGTCCGGGCGTAGTTGAGTATAAGCAAATACCGTTTCGTTAGGGTACAGCTTTTGGGTAGCGGTGCCGCCCCCACTCACATCCACCACCCGAATGCGCCCCGTTGGTTTCAGCGTGAAGTAGTAGGTGTTATCATAAGTCACCGGCTGCTCCTCAATTTCAACCCGGCAATACTGCGTTGTCGCTCCGTTCAGGCGCACACGCGCAATGTTCTCCACCATTCCGCCTGCAGCCACCGTACTCGTATAAGCCGCTACTTGCCCCGGACCGATAAATACACGCACCTGCACATCCAGGGCCTCACGGCTGCCACCGTTACGCAAGCGCACGTGCAATGGCAAGTCCACGCCGCTACGCACAAATTCTTCCGGCGAAAACACGCTATCTACGTACACATTAGCCGTGGACCGCAACGTCAGAGGTAGCAGATACACTTCTCCGGCAGCGCGCAAGCCGCGCACGTCAGCAAGGTCAAAATCGGTCTTCTGAAAGTCAGAAGCTACAAACGTGGTCTGTTTAGCTCCAGCCAGATGGTTCTTCAACTGTCGTAGTTGCATTCCTATCCTATTACTGGCGGCAGAGGGATTCAGCTGATTCAAAACCTCGCTCATATTATCCGCAGGTATACTCGCTTGCGGAGCTTGTCCAGTCCACATCCGGTACTGTGTAGTCCTCGGAAAGGCTTGGGTTATGCCCTGTATTTCCTCTACGGCCTGTTCAAACGCAGACTTACCCTTGCCGGCTTCTGCCGTCATACTTGGCGAATTATCGATCAGAATGTTCGTATTCGCCTCTAGTGTCGCTTTCTGTTGAGCCGCGGGAATAAATGGCTGGCAAAACAACAATACCAGCAAAGCCAGAAAGCCCAAACGCAGACCAAGTACCAGCAAGTGTTGTAGCCGCCGTTGCTTCGCACTGAGTAGCTTGACCTCGCGGATAAACTCAACATTGGTAAATAATACTCGCTGAGGCCGGCGGAGCTCATACAAGTGCAAGAATACAGGAACGCCCAAGGCCAGCAAGCCGAGCAAAAACCATGGATGAGTAAGCGTCATGTATCTGTTTTAGGATTTCACCTGATACTTCAAAGAACGCGAAATCAACCGAAAAGACGCCTAACAGCACCTATCAGCTACAACTCAGTATAATCTTAATAGCCAACCGTAGCCCCCATCTTTTCAACGGCAGCTTAAGCGACATTGCATGGCGCTTAACTACTTCGCCCGGCCATCTAATGCGCGTGCAGGTCCTTGGTACCCTTTGCCCAGACGTGCTCGGCGCGTGGGGGCAGGCCGGGGGGCGGCGGGGGCCCATAAACGGGCACAGCCCCCGCGGCCGAAGAGGC
>NZ_VAJM01000015.1 GCF_005771675.1 Hymenobacter jeollabukensis
CTCCCGCACTTGCCGCAGCTCATCGTGGTCTGAATCATACCGCTTGTACGTAAAAACCACGCATTAGACCACCGCCAGCTGAACAAACCAAGCCAGAAGTTATTCCCCTGTTTGGGAAATAACATGCAAGGACATAAAGTGCTGAATTTTAATATATTACTTAACTGAGAGGTAGTGTTTAGCTATAGATGAGCAAAAGAGCACAAAAAAAAATTATCAGTAGAATTGCAATGTACGGGCCAAATAAGTTATATTCAATATAAGGTTAATCCAAGGGTAAAATGTGGGAGTATATGGTTAAGATGCAATATTCATTCTATTGTACAATAGTTCAATTGTAGATGCAGGGTAGCGAAGCCGAAAAATGGATTTCTTCTGATGCAATATGAAAACACAACCCGACGCACTGCCAATTGAACAGTTCATTCATGAGTTGTCAGAAATAAGAGCAAATGCTCTTAATGATATTAGAGCTGGAAAATTCGGCCTTCCGGTTTTTTTACAGAATGAGAATAGCACCGAAGCGCAAAGACGACCTGAAATTATATTCTTGTTACAACTCGGTGTTTACCCGGAATATAGAGAAACACATTTCTTGTCGCGACAAATCCAAAGGTTAGATGATGTTGATTTTATTTACCGAATAGGCGAACAGATATTCGATGAAGCTAAACATACTAAGGTATTAGTAGATCAATTGCGAGTTTGGGGTGCTGAGCCTTTTGTGTTTTGGGAGCAACCTATCATTGAATGGTCTGGTGCGTTTGACTACATGGACAGACAGGTTCATCCTGCCGAATACTTTGTGGGTTCTAACTTTATTGGTGAGGGTTTATTTTTAGGCTCTATTATGGCTCCAATGTCTAAATATGATCCTGAAACATTTCAGGTGTATGTTGAACATATTATGCCTGATGAGCCAAGGCACATTAATATAGGCAAAGATATTATTGCGAAATATTGTACCACGTATGAATTGCAAGAAAGGGTTAGAAGGGTCGCCACAATTGTTGCGAAGCAATACTGCCTCGGCTTTGAAGCTGCTATGAATTATGCTAATTGTGCTAAGAATGGCAATGATCCTTCTGACTTTAGAGATCAAACTCAAAAACAACGGGCAAGCCATTTTGTGATATGAGTAAAAAATCTGATCTCGAAATGGTGCTTGGTGTTAAGGTGACACCTGAAAGTTTACTTTGCTTTGGCACTGAAGATGGAAGAAAATTATCAGTGAAAGCATATGCTATAACACATGTTTATTTCAAAGTGCCAGAAGAAGTTGACTTTGAAAGATGCCTTAAAGATTTGAAGTTTTTTTCGTCTGTACTCCGTATCCGGAAGGCCGAGGATGTACATTATGGATGGGATGCGCTTTACTATTCTAGAATAACTAGGATAGTAGCATTTGATATTATTTGGTATGGTGAAGACTTTTTCAACAAAAGAAAAGATGCCTACAAATCCACAATGCATCAAAAAATATTTAGGGAATATAACCTGAATATAGACGATGTAACGGTAGAACACCTGAAAATCTAAATATCTTTGGCTTATGAGAGCGCTACAACTCGACCAACTTCAGTATGTTGCCAATTTTCGGGGGATTATGTATGAAGCTCCTGAAGAGTTAATTGATGGTGATTTGAGAACGGTAGTAACATCGATATCAAAAGCGTTTGCAATTGATAAAGAAGCTGCCTTTGCGACATTCGCAGATCCTCAAGAGCATGTGAAATATTTTGAAATAATAAAATCCACTACGCCATTGATTCCAATGGAGGGTGTGCTTGAGGCGAATCAATACTATGTATTTGAACATGTGCAAGAAGAACGATTGCCTCCTAGAATGATGTTGATCAGATACACATTAAATCCCCCAAACTCGATATTGAAAGAAGCAATTGCTGATCCATTTAATGAGCTTGATCCATTAGCAGATAAAAAGAAAGGTAGAGTCGAGATTGATTTCAGAGATTTGGGTAGAAATTCTACAGAAATAACTTGTAGATCTACATTTGTTACAAATAATGGCCCAGTTTTCGTTCGTGGTTTCATTGATCATGTATGGTTGAATTTTTATGAACGATTAATGGTGGAAACTGGCGAGATTTCTAAGGATGATATGTTAACTGGTGTTTGATGGACATATGGCTGCATCGTAGTGGCTCAACGAAGATACCGCGTAGCCTTATAGCCGTATAGGAACAGGCGCACGCAGGCATTTAGCAGCTTGAGGGAACGGGAAAAGGACTGGGACTTGCGCTCGAGCCGGCCGAGGCGGGCGCGCAACATAGCGTTGAACCGCTCAATGTGGTTGGTCGTGCCGCGACACGTGGCGAGCAGGTGCTGGCGTCAGGGCACCACGCCTTGGTAGGCATCACACAAATCGGTATAGCACCAGGCGCGGCGATAATCCGGCGGCAGGCGCCGCCAGAGTCGGTGGGCGTTACGCTTGCCGCGGCAGCCCAGCGCGTAGGCTGTAGTACTCCCCAATTTTTGGACAGCTACGGCGGTCTACCTTAGACAACGCCATGACTCCAAAACGCACCCGTCGCCGCTTTACCGCCGAGTTCAAGGCGGAAGTGGCCTTGGCCGCCCTGACCGAGCGGCAGCCACTGGCCGAGTTAGCTGCCCGTTATCAGCTGACCGTGGCCCAGACCAGCCACTGGAAGCTGCAACTGCGCCAGCAGGCGGCCCAGGTCTTTGCGCCTGCTGCCGGTAGCGCGGCCCCGCCTGCTCCGGACCTGGAGCCGCTGTACGCCGCCATTGGGAAGCTGCAGATGGAAAACCAGTTGCTAAAAAAAATACAGCGGCCGTGACGGTTGCCCAGCAACGGGCGCTGGTGCAGGCCGGCACCGAGGGCAGCGTGGCAGCCCGCTGCCAGGCCGTGGGGCTGGCCCGCAGTAGCTACTATTACCGCCCACAGGGCGAAACGGCACTGAACCTGCAGCTCATGCGCCTGCTGGACGAGGAATATACCCGCCACAGTTTCAAGGGCGTCGTGGGGATGCGTGACCACCTGCGCCTGCTGGGCTACGCCGTCAACGAGAAGCGCGTGCGCCGGCTCTTGCGCCTAATGGGTCTACAGGCCGTCTATCCCAAGCCGCGCCTGTCGGTACCGGGCGCCGGTGTCACGCGCTATCCGTACCTGCTGCGCGAGCGGGCGGTGGCGGCGCCCAACGAAGTGTGGAGCACCGACATCACCTACATCCCGATGGCCCGCGGCTTCCTCTACCTGGTAGCCGTGCTAGACTGGCACTCGCGCTACGTGCTCAGCTGGGGGCTGAGCAACACGCTAGACGTGGGCTTTTGCCTCACTGCCCTGGCCGAGGCGCTGCGTCAGCAACCGGCCCCGTACATCTTCAACTCCGACCAGGGCAGCCAGTTCACCAGCGCCGCCTTCGAGCAGGCCCTGCTAGCGGCCGGCTGCCAGATCAGCCGCGACGGGCGCGGCCGCGCTACCGACAACGCCTTCGTCGAACGGCTATGGCGCTCCGTGAAATGGGAGTGTGTTTACCTCAACCCCGCCGAGGACGGCCGCCATCTCTACCAGCAACTGTAGGCCTATTTCACCTACTACAATCACCACCGCCCCCACCAAGCCCTGAAAGGCCAAACGCCTGCCACCATCTACGCCCAAACGCCTACCTTCAAGCCCGAGCCCATTTGCTTAACGAACCCCGCTTAAGCTGTCCAGTTTTTGGGGAGTAGTACAGATTACACTCCCTACAGCCTCTGAATCTTTTGCGGCTGATCTTCCACCACTCCTTGTTATATGTGTCCAACGCCCGACCCCGAAGAAGAGCCAACGGTTCCTTCTCACAACATCACGGACAAGGAACTCGACCGGGACTTGATCAATCTACACTTGCCGGAGCCGGACAGCTACATCGGCACCGAGGCCGAGCTTCGGAAGCTCTACGGTTCGGAGGAGTACGACCGCATGATGGAGGGGTTTAAAAATCTATAAGTTGGAAAGCTGATCGTACGGCACCAAAGCTTGGTTATGGAATCTACTGAGTACAGAGAAAGCCTGCAGCAGGCTGCCACCGCGCTGGTTGGTATTCGCGGGCAGCTGTTTGACCTGGTTTTCCAGGTCGCCATCACCGGCGAGCTGAAAGAGTGGGCTGACAGCATCGCGGTCGGAGAGCAGGTTACGTTCTCCAAAGAGATGTTCGCGGGCTGTGAGGATACCAATGTCCGGTTGCTCACGCAGCTGCTCACGGGCGTTGAGCAAACCTGCGACTCGTTGCTAAACCTGAACAACCTGCACCTCGGAGACGACTGAGCGTGGTTGCAGCCGATCTGCTTATCCCTTTATCACTGTGTTACCGCAACGTATGGCGCACATTTTCCCCATCAACACTCTTTACTTTTCCGGCCAACTGCCGACGCAGGCCCCTCGGCTGTGGCAAGAGCTCACGGCGGTGCTGGAAGAGCACCACATACCCTATTCCCTACTGCCGCTGACCAAAGACATCTGGGCTGTCGACTACATGCCGGTACAGGTGAGCCGGACGGAATTTGTGCAGTTCCGCTATGATCCATCGTACTTGAAGTACAAGAAGTACGCCGACAAGCGAACCGATGCCGCTCCGATCATGGCGACGCTGCCCCTGGGGGCGGCAGCTACCAGTACGCTGCGCCTCGACGGCGGCAACATAGTCCGGGTGGGACAGAAGGTTATCATTACTGACCGGGTGTTTGCCGAAAACCCCGGTATTCCGGCTAACCAGGTGCGCCGGCAGCTCAGCGAGGAATTGCGGGCCGAACTGATTATTATTCCCGCCGATCCGCGCGACTTCACAGGCCATGCCGACGGCATGGTGTACGCTTTGGATGAGCGAACGGTGCTCGTCAACGACTACCAGGGCAAAGAGGCCACTTTGGGGCAGCAGGTAACCAGTGTATTGCAGAACGCCGGCCTGACGGTCATCCCGTTTCCCTACTTTCCCCAGGAAGAAAACGCTACCTCGGCGGTGGGCGCCTACATCAACTTCGTACGGGTGGGGCCCTTGGTGCTCTTGCCGGTGTTCGGGCTGCCTGCCGACGAGGCGGCGGTGTACCAGACCGAGCTATTGTTTCCCGGGTGCCAGGTGGTGCCACTGCTGGCAAACGAGTTGGCTCCTCTAGGAGGATTGCTACATTGCGTGACCTGGGCCGTAGACCAGCCCGGAGTACATGCCCTGCCGACGCAACTGCCCCAGCATAGCCCCCACTCATATTATGGGCGAGTACCGTTTCAGTTATGGGGCGGTGTGACCGAGCCTAACCGTCCTTTAGACCGGCGGGACCGGTACCGCGGGAGCCTGCTCGGCGCTACCTACGGCGATGCCCTGGCTGCCCAAAGCACTCCCACCGGGATTCCGGCGCAGGCCACAGCGGTGACGCAACTAATGCTGTTCACAGCGGAAGGGCTGCTCCGGGCCGAGCACCGCGCCATGCAAAAAGGGATCGGCGGGGCCGAACCCCAGATCGTTTGGGAAAGCTGGCTGCGCTGGCTCAGCACGCAGGGTATTGACCGCCCCGGGTGGCATAGCGCCGACGAATGGCCTTCGGGCTGGCTCAGCCGGCAGCCGGTGCTGAAGCACTCACGTAAGCCGGCTCCCACGACCTGGCAAGCCTTGACAACCGCGCCTGCTCACCCGCCACAGCCCTTCGTGAATGCCAGTATGGGTGCGGATCCACTCGTGCGGGTAGTACCGTTTGGGTTGTTTCATTTTCAATCTGCGGCGTATGCCATGGAACAGGCCACAACTGTAGCCGCCTACACCCATGGTCATGCCGTAGCCCAGGCGTCGGCTGGCATGGTAGCTGCTATCGTGGCCCTGCTGGTGCGAGGTATTACCCTCGAAGAAGCAGTCCGGGTTGCCTACCACCTGCTGCCTCCCAATTCGGAAACGGGCGCAAAGTGCCGACACGCCGTGAATATGGCCCTGCAGCTGCACGACAAACCGACCCACTTGCTCGCAGAAGAATACCACCAGTACATGCAGGCGCGAACCGCGCCGGCGGCGCTGATGGGTGCGCTCTATCACGCGCTGCACTTCCAGGATAGTCCCGAAAACGCCCTCATGAAAGCGTCCCAGGCAGGCGGACGTACCATGGCCGCGTTGACGGGTGCCCTACTCGGGGCGCATCTGGGAGAATCGGCTTGGCCCAGCGCCTGGCGAAGCCGGCATGACTTGGCTGGGCTTACGTTAACTATTGCTGACGATTTGTTTACGCGCGTTAAGGGTAGTTCCTATACCTTAGACACCGAATGGTGGGATCGTTATCCCGGCTACTAACCGGATTGAGGGTAGTCTGCTGATGAATGAACATTGATTTTCTTTCTTGGTCATTTACCCAGGAATGCAAGCCCGCTAATACTTTTAACTCGGCAGTATGAATGCAAAGGATCAATTCCTCTTTGTTGTTTCACAGGTAGTAGGTGCTGTTACTCTCAAACATGCAGCAGACCTGCTGACTGATTACAGCTCTCCACCAGATACGCTGAGTGAACAACTGGCCTTTCTGCGTGCATTAAAGAAGCGAACGCCTCATTTTAAGAAAGAGGTCAGTGCTGAGCTCTGGGATGAAGCGTTGCTGAAGACAGATAAAGTGCTTAATGCAGCCGCTAAGCACAACATCACTACGCTTAGTATTCAGGATTCCCGCTACCCTACCTTGTTGCGTCGGTTACCGGACGCACCTTATTTCCTGGACGTCAAAGGAGATGTAAACTGCCTGACCAACCGGTGCGTGGCGGTAGTTGGTACTCGTGAGATTACTGAGCACGGCCGCTTGTCCGGAAAGCGACTGACCGAGGTTTTTATTGACCATAAACTCACCATTGTAAGTGGGCTCGCCGTGGGTTGTGATACCGTTGCCCACCAGGCTGCCGTCGATGCTGGTTCGCCTACTATTGCTGCAATGGCCGGAGGGTTGGATAACATTTACCCCAAAGAGAACCGGAAGCTGGCCGAGCAGATCGAAGCCCGTGGCTGTTTGATCAGTGAATACCGCTGTGGAGTCCGACCCATGGCGCAGATGTTTGTCCAGCGCGACCGGCTTCAGAGTGGACTGAGCTTGGGGGTCGTGGTGATCGAAACCGGAGTAACCGGTGGAACCATGCACACGGTTGGCTTTGCCCGCAAACAGCAGCGGCGTCTGGGGTGTCTGTATACGCACGCACAGCCCAAGTATGCCGCTCAATGGGCCAATGCGGAGAAATTCCAGGGTAATGCTTCTTTGGTGTCAGAGGGCAAAGCTGAGCCTCTGTACGATTTGCCCTCGATTACCACCTTTATTGATTCTCTGGCCAGTGTAGAAGCCGCCATTCCCGGCTCCAATCAATCCCGAGGTCAGCTTAACCTGCTATAATAAATATTCATGCAGGCGGCCATATTTGACCTTGACCAAACGCTGGTCGACTCGAGCGCAGTACTGGCACTGCGGCAGGCCCGTCGTTGGACAGAGGTGATCAGGGAGTTAGGCCAAGTACAAGCCTACCCCAATGCATCGGCGTACCTGAAAGCTTTGGAAGAGCACGGAATTCCGTATGCCATCGTAACCAATGCGCCGCGTATGTACTGCGAGGCGGTTGTCAGTCGATTTGGCTGGCAGCCGCAGGCGATAGTTGCCTGGCACTGTACGACCCAGCATAAGCCCCACCCTGCTCCGGTCTTGAAGGCGCTTGCTGCACTGAATCTCTCCAGGCTCGACGACGTCTATGGCTTTGGAGATGATCCTAACGATGTTATTGCCTACGCACGAGCGGGTATTGTTCCGGTAGGGTGTCTATGGGGCGCAGGGAAGCCCGAGGAGCTGCAGCGAACTATCTCCCTGCATCAGGGTCGGCTCGTTCAACAGCTACAGCCCGACCGGGTGAAAAAAACGGTGATAAGCCGTTGAGTACCCTGGCCGCGAACCAATGGGGTCAAAAACCACGCGTATCGACGGTGCGGGCCAGGAAGAGTCCTGTAACCTGGCTGGCGCCGTGCGTTCGCAGGGCTGCAGCATTTTGCAGGAACGAAGCACCTGACGTCATTACATCGTCAAATAAAAGAATGTGACGACCAGGGATGCGGGCATCCGTGTAGCGAAGGTTGTTGACCTTGTTCACGTTCACCAGCCCCTTTTTGGGTTCCTCGTCTACAACCCGCTGAATGCACTCGTAGCCGTTCTCTATGCCCGTTAACTGGCAGAGTAGCTGACAAAAAGTTTGATACCGCGATTTGGTTTTTGCCTGGGTGGAAGCGGGGATCACTACCAGCATCATCTGCTGAAGCACCACCGGGCTGAAGGAACGCAGCAGGGTTGTGGCCAATCGGTAAGCCACAAGGGCAGGGTTCTGACCGTCTTTGAAGTTGTAAACGCACTGACGATCCTGCTGCTGGGCGGGAGTGGCCTGTACCCGGGTGGGCAGATATGAAATCAGGCAATGATACGGATACCCGCTTTTGCTGCTCGTTTCGTAAAACAGCTCTTGGATTGCGCGCGCGTAAAGCGCCTGTTCCGTTGAAGTTGAGCCTGGCGAGGCACTTAATGTGGCGCGAAGAGCTTCTTTGGCCGTAGCTGCCTCCCGCTGAGCTGCAGTTGCCTGTTGCTGGGCGGTCCGGAGCCGTTGTTCAAGCTGTTGGTTCGCACTTAAACGCAGCCGGTTAGACGCCTGCTGTTGACTCAGTTCTTCCCGAGTCGCCTCCAGCGAGGATTGCAAGCGCGTCACTGTCTGTTGAGCCACTTCCAGCTGGGTCTGAATTACACTCAGCTGCTGGCTTTGTTGCCGCTGCTGTTCCTGCCGCTGCTTTTGCTCGGCATCCAATTCAAGCCGGGCGGTTTCCAGCGCGGCGGCAAATTCATCAGCCTGCCGGTGCCATTGCTCCTGATGGAGGGCGTGCTCCGTTTGCTGCTGCTCAACCAGCGCAACCTGAGCTGCGGCCTGTGCTTGCCAACTTTCAACCTCTGCCAGGGCTTGGTCACGCGCCGTTGCAGTGCTTTGCAGCCGTTGAAGCAGCTCCTTGAAGCGCGGCCATTGGCTTAGCGGAAAAGGAAGCCGGACGCTCAAGCGCCGCTGTGCGGCGTCCACGTGCTCGATGAGAACCAGCGCCTCGTCTCCGACACTGAAATGGTCTTTTAATTCGACGTCTGCGGGCGCGTCCGGAATAGCAGAGCGGTGAAGCAAGCCTTCAACTCCCGGCTCCAGCTCGACAAACAGGCCGAAGTTGGCAATGTTAATGACTTTGGCTACGGACTCTTTTTGAGGAGGATAGTTGACTTCGGCGCTGAGCCAAGGGTCGGGCGTTAGTAACCGGATGCTGCCGTGTAACAACATCTTTTCCTCATCACGGGAGGTGATCACCACCTGCTTGATATCGCCAAGCTCTGGGACAGGATGGTCTCGCCCCCACCCAAGCTCGTCCAGACCTACCCGAATGGTCAAGGCGCCGGCACGAAGCGCGATAAACTTTGGATTGCAGTAGTCTACCTGGCCCTCGATAATGTGGCCGATGCTTACGAGGCTCATTTCCAGAGCTCGTTGTTGCATTAAGGCCTCGCGGGCTTGCTGCCGTGCCATTCGTGCCGCTTCTGCAGCCTCCCGCTCACGGGCCGCGAGTTCCTGCTTGGCTTCCCGGTGTGAGACCACCAGCTGCTTGGATACGGGCTTGATTTCCAGAATCAGGACAGGAATGGTTTTCCCGACCAAAGGGTCATCCTCCGACGCAACGGTTGCCATTTTCACGGTAGAATGCGACCCCGGGATGAATGCTTCCCGTCCCAGTACCTGGGCTACGTATCCTCCTGTATTGCGGCGGAGTACTTCTGCCTGCACAATATCACGTACTTCCAGGTGCGCTTTGACAACATCCAATGCAGCTCCTGGAGTCACGGGGCGAGGACGCGCCGCGGTGCTTCCCCGGGTAAGCAGAACCGGAAGTTCTATTCTGCCAAGTGCCGTTAAGCCCTTTAACGGCAAAGCCGTGTCAGCTGCGCGAATAACAGGGTCGGTAGCAGTAAAGTCCTCCATACGTTGCGGAGTTGGGTGAAATAGACTTAAAGCGGGGATGTTGTGTCTTTATCAGCGAGGGGGCCTAACTTACTGATAAAATAAGTGGCTCCAACCGGGCCTTACAGCCGTTGGACAGCATCTTGAGCGCCGACCAACATATCAGACTGTAGATCGAGCTGCAACGAGCCCGTCGGGTGAGCTTTGTGCTGCAGCAGCTGGTAGTGAAAGCGGGTATTTCCGCCTGTCTACAGGAGGCGGCCGTGGCCGCCACTGAACTGATTGATTGCCGCTTGAGCATTTTGCACTCGGCTGTCCTGAAGCTGGGGGTCGAAGGACAGCGAGGTATTCTCCAGAATCTTGTGAGCTCGAAAAAGTATTAGTTGCTCTTTGGCCTCTTCCAGCTTTTCATCGATGGATTTTTCGCTGTAGGCTTTGATCACAACGACGATGAATTCGAAGCAAAAGAAAGCCGCCGTGAAGAGCAGATACACAAATAGCATGACGCCATCGGCGCGGATTAACTCATGCATAGCTTTCAGGCGTAGCAGCAGCGCACTTCCTTTGAAGTCCTGACGAGCACTGTCCTGCGCGGCCCGGGCAAGAGTCGCACACTCCTGCTTTAACGTTTCAAGTTTGTCCGCCTCCGTACGGTACGCTTTTTCAAAATCACCGGCGAGCTGCAGCTTAAGCCGGGCAATACGCCCCACTTTTGCGATGCCGCTGCCAGCCGTCCCATCTGCTTCCGCACTCGCAGCAGCGAGCGCTTCTTGCCAGAGCTTGTCTTTGGCGCTCACCAGCTGTTGTTGCGCTTCGATCCGGGCCCGGTAGCTGGAATCGACCCTGGTAGCTTCCTGCGCAGTATACGCAGTACGATAGCTGGCTACCCGATTGCTGATGTCATCTTCAAAGACCACCTGGTCCATGCTGATGGAGCCGAGCAAGGCGATCACGAGGCCCAGCATAAAGCGAAAGGCAGTGATTACTTTGTTGCCCCTGGACATGATCACGGAGCGCTCGATGAGGAATATGACCATCGCGGCGATTGATGCGGTGGCTAAGGCTGCTGCGACGCTTCCCTGTATTACCTGACGGACCAGGAGAAAGCCATTGATGAACCAAAGGCATACCGGCAGCAGAAGGCAGGATGCGAGCAGGATGATTTTCCGCTTGCTGGCCGGTTGGAAAGCGGCCGTGTAGGCAGGGTCTTCCCCGATGAGGATACTGGCGAATTTCAGCATGATGGTGCAGTAGGTTAAAATAGGGAACCGTGCTTGAGCAGCGCCTCGCCCTCCACATACTCTTTGAGCCCTTGGGTAAAGCCCAGCTGATAGCCGTGCAGCACGCTCATAATCCAGCCTTCATCAACGGCTGATAACTCCTTTTGAGTAGTTAAGCGCTCGATATCCGATTCCACTTCCCGAATGGCGTTCGTCAGTTGGGAGGAAGTGGCATCGTGCATGGTCCCGATGCTTACGATATGGTTCAGCAGAGTTAGGCGCTGGGTGCTTTTCTCCTGAATCAGCTGGTCCACTACCAATTGAAATTCCGCTTTGGTCTTCTTCTTCCAGATCGCAAAGCTTTCCGCCGTGTGGTAGAGGTAGCCATCGCGCCGCCCCAGGTTCCAATAGTCCTTGTTTAGAAAGAGCGTCAGCTTGGTCGGCTGGGCTTCTTTCGGGTTGGTAGTCGCTGCGGAGTGGGGCGGGGTAGAATCGACAAACAGGTCCGCTGAGGGTACATTCTGGCTCGTCGGCAATTCGGTTGCAACGGTAACCGGGACGGGCTTCTTCTTGAAAAAGTTGAATTTAAACATGGCTGTTGGCTCCTATAGGCGAGTTAGATGGCGAAAACCGGGACGCGAAAGCTGGCGTGCCCATTCCTGTGGCAGGAGGCGCAAAGGGTGATGAGAAGATGGGCTGGGTAACACCAGGGAGCCACGAACTCACCTGGATGACGAAGCCAGTGGTACTGGCGGTGGTGAACCTGCAGATCAGCAGTAGCGCCGCAGTTGCGGCACCTGTGCTCATCCCGGGCCAGGATTTGCTGCCTTTTGTGGCGCCACTGGGGCGTTTGGAGCAAATCAGCGTAGCTAGGGGACAACTTGCTGCCCGTCATAACCTAGGCGGCCAAGCCGAGACTAAGGCGCTTGGATTTCAGCCGGATGTGCTTGAATGGGTTATTGGAGCGATAGCAGGTGACGACTTGATTTGAATCACCCGCGACAATCACTACCAGGTTCTTCAACTCCTTGCCCACTTTGAGCAGGCTTGCCGGAATGTTTTTTTCACCCAGGATATAGTACAGCAACTTCTGCTTGCACAGGCATTCCCCATACTGCAGCACTAAGGCAATTTTGTCGGTGTCGATGCCGCGCTGGGCAGCCCGCACGGCAGAGTGCCGGGTGTGATTGAATTCCAGCACTTCGCTGCGCTCAGTCTTGGGGTCGCTGACCTCAAAGCGGAAGTTGAGCAGTGGATCGGGCGCGGGGCGCGGGGTGAGGGTTGGCTTCATGTTGTGAACTTCTAAGGGTACAACAGTGAATAGCAACCTGGCCAAAACCTCAACCCTGCTTGTGGCTATATTTTTGAAAATCTTCCGACTTCAGAATTAATTCATTGGCTGACAATGCAATAAAATTTAAAAATCATTTTGTTGACGGCTACTCTGACCTGGTTAATGCTACTCCGCGCTTGGCAAGCGTGCTGTTTTGAGTAGCTTCGGAATAATTCAATGACGAGCAATAGCTACCGGCAGCAGATAGAATCAGTCAACTGCTGCTTTTGCCGGAACCGCTAAGCCCGTTTTCCCTAAAAGGTGTTGTTTGGACGTCGCACCACGGCCAATCATATTTATCATCGCCAAAGAGCCTGGCACGTGTTTCAGTCAGACGAAGAGATAATTAAAGCCATCCGTACCGGAGATCGACGAGAAGCGGCACTCGAATGGGTGTACCAGGAATGTAAGCCTCAGGTCAAAAGCCTGGAGTGGAAGTTTCAGTGTTCTCCGGAGGATTGTGCCGACGCGTTGCAGGAAGCCGTTTGGTCGCTCTATGACAAAGTGGTCAGGGGAAGGCTGGTTCTCACGGCTAAGCTGACGACCTACATGTACCGGGTATGTCAGAATCAGTTGATGACCCTGAAGCGGGGCAGCCGCAACATGCCGCTGGTGGAGCTGGGGGAGGAAGATGGGCTAGTGGAGGAAGAAAGTACCGAAGAAGAGCTATCAGTGCTGGAGCAGCAGCTGGATCGCTTGCTAAACGAGCTGGGGGAGCGCTGCCGCGCTATTATCGTGGAGTTTTATGCCGGGGGCACGAGTCTAAAGACGTTGGCCGCTAAATACCAATACAGCAGTGTAGAGACTGTTTCTTCCCAGAAACACAAGTGCATGACGCAGCTCAGACGAAAATTTCAGGGTGCCTGACGCTATGGATTCCGAACAAGACCTCACGTTAATTGACGCGTACCTCAACGGCACCTTGTCGGCTGAAGAACAGGCGGCCGTAGTTGAGCGGTTGGCCCGCGACAATGATTTTCAGGAGCTATACAAGTTTACCCAGTCCGTGCAACGGGTTGCCCGGCAACAGGAACGCCGGCGGATCAAGGCGATGCTGCAGGCGCTGGACGATAAAAGCGCTAGCCCGGAGCCCGTTGACGAAACTGGTTCCAAAGTCATTCCAATAACCAGTCAGCCTCAAGACGACTTAACGATCAAAGCGCATACCCCCAAGGTCATCCGGTGGCCTCTTACCAGTATCGGCATTGCGGCGTCTATTGCAGCAATCTTACTGGTGTGGCAGCCCACCAGAAGCAGTAATGATGAAGTATTTGCGGCCTACGCCGGAACGACGGCCAGTACCGTCACGCTGCCAGAGTCGGTCGGGCCGGAAGTAGCGGGAGGAATGCGGGGGGCGGAAACTGTTGTGGAAGGCTTCAGTGCAGCTGAAACGGAAGCGCTTGCCCAAGCAGTTTATATGCTGCAGGCTAAAGAGTACGACAACGCCAAGGTGCTCCTGAATGAGTTGGTGCAGGCCAAGGGCGAACAGCCCATTCTGCTGCAAAACCTGGCGGTTGCCCAGCTGAACTCTAATGAGGTAGCCGAAGCTGTCCGTAATCTGGAAAGTCTACGCCAACATCCGACGCAGGCTTCCCGGAATCAGGTAGAATTTGACCTGGCCCTCGGCTACATCAAGCAGGGGAAGTTGCGTCAGGCCCGGGCACTGCTGCAAAGGGTCGCCCAATCCCGTTCAACGCTTGCCAGACCGGCGGCCGCCATTCTGGATAAGATGCGCTGGTGGTTTTAGCGATTGCGTAGCGGATTAGCTTAGCGGCTTATCAACTAAAATGTGAATGAGTAAACATCTATCCACCGTTGCGGTACTGGGCTTATTTGGTCTTGTTGCGTATCTGTTAGTGAATATTGTTCACTTGGTGTGGACGTACGTCAACCCCGAGGGATTCTGGAGCTTTCAGGTTTTTCTTGACGTACTACGCACTACGTTCTTCGGCTTGCTATTCGTGGTGCTTCTGTTGGTAGCCTTCGGAATCCTCTGTAACAGCATCTACCGGTATGTGAGAGGCTCGTTGCGCCGCGATATCAATAAGGGCAATCCCTTGCATGATCTGGCTTATGTGGTGGTGTTACTGGTATCAGCCCTGGTTGAGTACTGGTGGGCAAGGTGGTGGGTGGATAAAATAGACTCCGCGCTGGCCGATAAGTATAGCTACGTCACCCAATCCAAAAAGCTAATCGCCGCAGGAAGTTACGATCAGGCCTTAACAGAAGCTAGGGCAGCTTATGAGCACGCGCAGGCCGCAAATGTCGGTTCCGGTAAGTTTTTTCTGCTGACTCATATATATCAGAAGTCTTCCTATGCTCGGTTGCAACAGCTGTCAAACACCTATGCTACAACCGTTAACTACGCTTTCTGCTTGGCAGAAACGAACACCTCCACTAGTCAAGCAGACAGCTTGTATTCGGTTGCATTGCGCCTTGCGGAAAGCAAGCAATTCAGCACGCAACCGGAGTATCGGATATTCCCTTTGGTTAGCCTGAGCCAGCTAAGCTTGGCTCAAGGCCAATACCAGCGGGCCGAGCGCTACTTCGACGCACTGTTGCCTTATGCGCAGTTAGCCCAAGGGGAGGATATTGATTACGCCATTTCAGCATTATTCATTTTCGCTCAGCGGGCGTACCAGACCGGACAACCGGAAAAAGCTCTTGGGTTAATCACCCATGCCGTAACGCTCTACGAGCAGAGTGAGGAAAGCCGGGAGACTTCTTTCTACGCTCGGCTGCTGATAAGTGCCGGTCTGGCGGAGTTACGCGCGCAGCGCTTGACCCAAGCAGGACAGTATCTGGTCAAAGCCCAGCAGGTAGTGGACTCGAAGCGCAGCAAGCAGGTTTACCTCGACTTTTTGCACGCCAAGGGCATCTACTGTATGCAAGCGGCTCAGGCCGGCACGGGCGATGAGGCATTACTTCAATCAGGCTTCTGGCACAAATTGGGGCAGCTGCTGGAACCGGCGCGGCCGCTCACCGAGCAGTTTCGTCTCGAAGCCGAACAATGCTTGCAGGAGCTTGCAGCGGAAAGCAAGGATCGCAACGGAGCCAAATCGGTAGCGTACGCGCAGAACATGCTGGCTTTAGCCCAGCTTTACACCAGGCAACGGCAGTTCTCTCAGGCACAGCCGCTGAATGACCAGGCATTAGGCATCCTCCGGGAAGTCAGAAGCAGTAACCAGGATGCCTACTTTGAGGCGCAACTTCAGGGCACAGTAAATCGCTACTACGCCAATAAGAAGCAGCCGTTAGAGCCAGCCATACGCGAGGTCGAGCAGTACTACTTCACGGCACTAGCCTCCCGATTCGCCTTGTTTACCGAGGAAGAGCGTGAGCACTATGTGCTAGGGGTAAGCAATGTCACCAATACGCTTAACAGTATTCGGCTCCTACAAGGGGGAGGTACAGCCGGCGAGCAGGTGTACAACAGTATATTGGGAACCAAAAGCGTCGCGCTGTTCGCCACGCAGCATCTGCGGCAGGCGCTGGCCGGAGCCAAAGGCCAGGAGTTAAGTAATTATCACCGCCTGCTCAGCGACCGGGCCGCGCTTAACCGGCGTAGGCTTACAGGGGCATCCGAAGCCATTGTGGAGGAGACGGAGTTGAAAAGTCGGGAAAAACAGTTGCTGTACCAACTGGCTACAACTTCTCATTTTACTCCTTTCAATCCTGGCGCTGTGCGGTGGAACGACGTGCGCCAAGCGCTTCAGGACCGGGAGACTGCTATTGAAATCGTTGCCCTGCCGACGCGGCCTCTGGCGCCTGATTCGCTTACCTATTACGCCCTGCTTACCCAGCGGGCATACGCGCAGCCCAAAGTGGTACCGTTGTTTCAGGAACATAGATTGACCCGGTTACTTAATCAGGCTGGTGCAACGGAAGCTCGTGTTAACCGCATTTACCAGGAAAAGCGCGATTCCCTGTATCAACTCATCTGGGCTCCTATAGCGTCTGAAGTCGCAGGGTCGCGTAAGATCTACCTTTCTGTAAGCGGCGTATTGCACACGGTTTCCTTTGCGGGCTTTTTACCACCAACAACGCCCGAAGTCGTGCTGCTCAGCAGCACGCGACAACTAACCACCCGACGGGATGCTGCCGTCGGCTATAAAGCAGCCGCTTTATTTGGCAACATCAATTATGATTACACAACGAAACGGGCTGATTCAGCGGCTGCTCTCCGCTCTGCTGTCAACACTGCTAAGTGGCCGCGTTCCCATTTTGCCCCATTGCCCTACACTGCAGTGGAGTTGGCGTCTATCCAAAATCTGCTGGAGAGAAGGGTGCCGGGAGCAGTTACCCTTTTTGAAGACACGGTAGCTTCTGAGGCTGCTTTCATGCGCGTGGCCCAAGCGAATCCCACTGTGCTGCACGTAGCCACGCATGGGTTCTTTTTACCAAGTAAAAGTTCAACGAATCAGTTCAATTTGTCTGTCGGTAGTAGCGCTTATGATGAGCAGCCCCTAAGCCGTAGCGGGATTATTCTGGCTGGGGCGAACGCTGCTGGGGCGACGCAGGCAGATCACGACGGAATCCTGACCGCCGAAGAACTCGCCCGGCTGGATATGGCGCACGTTGATTTGGTGGTGCTCTCCGCTTGTGAAACAGCTTTGGGAACCGTCAAGGGCAGTGAAGGTATTTATGGGTTGCAACGAGCTTTGAAAATGGCTGGCGTACGAAGTTTCCTGGTTAGCCTTTGGAAAGTGCCGGATAAGCAGACTGCGGAACTTATGGCTCTTTTCTACGAAGGGTATGTACAAGGCCTGCCTAAAAATATTGCCTTGAAGCGCGCACAGCTAGCAATGCAGACGAAATACGCACAGCCTTTTTATTGGGCTGGATTTCAGTTGCTGACGGATTAGTAGGCTGTTCCAGCCAGCGCTAACATTTGCGGAACGACAAGTCGACTCTGTTGGGAACTCTCGGCTGAGTTTCGACTACGCCGGCAAATACGGTAATTGATACTTGAGTTTTCAATTTGCAAATCGCAAACAGCCAGTTTGCTCATTTTGTAAAGTTTTTCTGCTGCGAAACATTACAAAATGATAGGTGTATTGCTTGATAAACAGTTGGTTGTTCCTAGTGGATGATCATAGCTGCGCTGCCAGTGCGGACGAGTTTCAACAGGTGAGCCAAGGAACTGGCTTGGCCGTTAGACGCCAGCCCCATCTATTCAGGGGCCAGAGTGAATATTCTCCGCAGCTATCCAATAATCCAGCAGATAAGCAGGACTTTTGAAGCCAAAATCGGAGTAATTAATACAGGGTATGATTTAAGATTAAACTTCAGCTAATTGGCTCACAATAGGCTCAGCATGCACGGTCGGGATGTGATAAATGGCGTTTTCTGATACATAAGGGCCGTTTTTTGTGTGCGGCCGTGCCAGGGCAATGGGCTCACTAAGGGCTCACAGGTGCTTGGGGGGGCGAACCCGGGCCAAGGCTACCACACCATCTCTTCGTTGGCTTCGTCAAACGCCCGGACCTGGGTAAGCTGTGCTTTCAGCGAACCATAGGAATCCGGCCGCAGCTCCGCCGTAAACGCCTGGGCCCGGTCAAGCATCCGCAGGTACAACCCTGGGTCACGTTGCCGGCTCAGCCGGCGCAATGCCCGCAGGTAGTCCTGGCGGTAGCTGGTGGTGATGATGAGGCGACTCAGCCCCCCGCGCACCAGCTCCGCATTCATCATGATGCGGGCTAGGCGGCCGTTGCCGTCGTCGAAGGGGTGCACCTCGCTGACGATGAACATCATCATGGCCGCCCGGGCCAGTGGGTGTTCCAAGGCGTTGTAGCACGCGAAACCCTGGTGCAGGGTGCCGCGCACCAGCTCAGGCTCCACGAAGTTGGTGTTGCCGGCCTGGTTGGCGCGCTCCTTCCACTGGCCGGGGCGCTTGTCGGGCCGCTCGCGCAGCAGCGTGGCGTGCCGGCGCTGCAGCAGGGCCAGCAGCTCGTCGGCCGTCGCGGGCACCACCCGCATTTCCGCGGGGTTGCTGACCAGGTGGTACGTGCTCAGCACGTCGTGCGAATCCGCGTGCCGGCCGGGCACGGGCGCGTTACCCAGCACCATGTCGTGCGCCTCGTCCACTTCGAAGACGGTTCCCTCGATGAAGTTGGAGAAGTAGGCCTCGAAGAAGGCCAGTTCGTAGTAGGCCGGCGGCTGGGGCGCCGAGTCGGGGCGGCTGGGTAATGGGTGCTGGCGCAGGGACGTGAGCAGGGTGGTGAACAGCTCCAGCCGGTCCGGGTCGTAGGGTAGGCCCAACACCCGCGCCCGGGCAACGGGCGAAGTGAGTAGCTTGCTGGGGGCCGTGGTCAGCAGCGCGGCGATAACCTTAGTGAGACGGTCAAACTCGCTTTCCCAGCCCAAGTGGGCGGCCATTGTGCGGGCCTGGTCGCGCAGCGCGTTGAGGCCCTCCTCGCCGCGCACGCGCAGCAGGCGCTCCAAGTACTCCTCTACGGCCGACCCAGGCAGGGTTTTGCTGATGCCACCGCGGGTGCGCCCCGGCTGAAAGTTCTCGAGCAGGGCCCTGGTTTCGGACGCAAAATACAAGGTGCTGTTGCCAAAGGGACGGTCCAGCTCCTGTGGCCCCGGGCCGGGAACCAGGTGCACGGTAAGCCCCGGCAAGGACACTTTTTTGGCGTATTTGTAGGTAAGGAAAATATCCCCTTCCGGCGTAGGCTGCGCGTCCAGGCCCGAGCGGTGGCTGATGACGGCGTTAGGGTAGAGGTGGCCGAGCAGCGGCAGCCACTGCCGGCGCACGAGCAGGGCTGGGTCAGTGGTCAGGTCCGGGGTGTACACACGGGGCAGCAGCTCCCGCAGCTCCCCGGCCTGGCGGGCCTGCTGGATACGCCGGCTGGCAGCTTTATCAGAAGTACCAAAAACCAACAAGGGCCAATAGCTCTTTTTTTCCATTAAGCGAGAGTAGCAAACCAGGCAGATGGATAATTTTCCAATTACAAACTAAAATTAGCGAATATTTTCCATTAAGACACGTAGGGTTTTACTACAGGGCGGATTTAGAGAACAAGCGTAGCTGACGGTCTATGCCGGACTACAGCGCAGGATAAAATCTCCGGGCGATTAGAAAAGTGAGGTGAGATTGCGGTCCTTTCATGCAAAATCGCTTGTTAAACGCCGGAAAAAATCATGCTACTAAGCTTAACGGCGGCTTGTCTTATGCGTATTGGCTAGCTTTGCTGTCCTAAGCAGTTACCGAGCATGCTGGCCTTGACATCTACCGATTTGCATCGTTGCCCCCGGTCAGCAGGTCTCTCTGCGAACTGGCTGGGCTGGACGCACCGGCAGTCGCTGCCTATTCAGGAGCGGCCTGCCCTCTTCGTGGGTTCCCTCGGGTAATGCTTCCGTGCAGGTAGCAATCGGCACGCTCAAACGCCTTATGGGCTCGTTGAGGCTGATTCCCTGTTTTCTGTCCGGCCCCAAAGGCGGCCGCAGGCAGCGCGTTTCCCATCCTTTCCGAAGACAAGCTATTTTATGGCCGCGAGTCCCTATCGCCGCTTTTCCAGCATTTGCCCTACCGTACAGGCGCTGCTGATTCGGCTCATTCAAGAAGAATTTACCCCTTTGCTACCATTCGCCACCGAAGTGCCTGCCGCCGCCTGGGTCCGGGCAATTACGCTGGCTGATCCGAGCTTTCTGTATTGCGCCGCCCAGGAGCCTGTGATTCGGATTTGCCCGGAGTCCTATAAGCAGCTACAAGAGCACCTGGAGCAGGAACTGGTACCGGCTGCATAGTAGGGGCAAAAAGCAAGGCCGACCAGAAATCCTGGTCGGCCTTGCTGTTCAAGCCATTCCGGCCGTGCACCGCAATTTTTTTCCCTACTGCCCCAGCACATACACCGGAACGGCCTGCGCGTCAGCGCCGCGGCCGGTTTCCTTTTTCACCTCCCGGCCATCGAACAGGATGGCAGCCGTGATTTCCGAGGAGGCCGTGCCCCCTTCAGGCTGGCCAGCAGACTCAGGTGGTCCCCCTGCTTCATGGTGCGCTGAAGCGGTAGGCGGCCGGCAGTGAGACGTTATTGACTGTGGTACCGCCGCCGCTCTCGTTGTCGTAGCTGATGTAGTCCGACGCCGGGGCAGTGGTAGAGGAAATGCGATATTCCACCTCGTATCCTTTAAGGCCGGTGGACGTCGCGTCGTCTTTGGAGCAGCTGCTGGCCGTGGCCAGGGCGGCGCAGCTCAGCAGTAATCAGGCAAATTGTTTCATCGGTCGGAAAGCATTAGCGGAAGTGATACCGCAGGCCGGCGCCGGCGTAACCCGGCCACTGGTCGAGCAGCGGATTGTTGAACAGGTAGCCCTTAGTGGCGGTGGCCACGAGCGAGATGCGGTTGCCGAGGAACACGTCCACTTCGGCCCCGGCCTGCGGACCGTAGGTAAAGCGCTGCGGCTGTCTGGCGTCGGCCGGTAGCTCCGTAGTGCCGTGCTCACCGGTGCGCTCGTAGCCCGCTGCGGCCCCTAGCAGCAGGTGCACATAGGCTACTTCCCCGAAATGCAGCAGCTGCGGAGCCAGCAGCACCCGGCCCGCGTAGCTGGCGTATTCGCCGCGGCCATCCAGCCTGCCGGTTTCGCGCAGACCGCTGGCCCGCAGGGCCAAGTGATTGGTGAGCATGCTGATGTAGCTCAGTTCGTAGTAGGTGCCTTGTTCGGAGCGGCCCAGGTGGGCGCCCCAGCTAGAAATATGTCGGACGTGGCGCTGGGCGAGCGCCGGCACGGTGCCGACCCCCACCAGCAGCAAAGCCGCTAGCAATAAGTTCTTCATGGAAGGTTAGTTGCGGGGACGAGACCGGTCCGCTTTGATTAGGGCGTTTTGCACCAGGATGTCAGAGTACACCATTTCAGCCGCTTGCCGCGAGGGGCCGGGCTGGGCAGCTTCGGCCAGCAGCCGGTCGGCTTCCTGGCGCAGTTGCATGGCCTTAATCATGTTTTCGTTAGAAGTATTCAGGGCCACCATCCGCTCGCCCTCGGTCATGGCGTAGCGGCCGGGGTTCTTGAGCGTAGCATTCATCTCGATGCTCTGCTGGGTCATCTCGTCGGCAATCTTGTAGTAGCCGAAGGCCGTGGCAATCTTTTTCTTCTGCATCATCTCCTCGTAGGCAAACGTGGAGACGGCGGCTTCCTCGCGCTTGAGCTGGTACTCGCGGGAGCTCATGCGGTTGTTGCCCGCCGTAGCGCCCGAGCCGAAGCGCGAAAACACGTCATACACCGTGTTCAAATCCTGCTGGGGGTTATTGAGCTGCAGGGCCTGGCGCAGGCGCTCGGCCTTCTGAAACACGGGCATGTACTGGTTGCTCTGCCCCCGGCCCGACATGGCCAGGGCGCGGGCGAACAGCTCCTGGGGGTTGGAGAGCCGCAGATCCTGAATGCTCTGCACCTTGCGCAGGTCGGCCTGCACCTGGCGCTGCAGCTGCAGGGTCTCGTCGGTAATGTCTTTGACCTGCCCGGTAATGTCCTTGGTGACACCAGCAATGTGCTTGGCGTCCTTAATGACCTGATAGTTTTTGACTGTTTCGGTCCACTGCGCGAGGCGCTTGGCAAACTCACCAATCTGCACGCCCATGTGCAGCGGGTCGTTCACTACCATCTGCGCCCGGGCGGCCGGGGCCGACGCCAGGGCCAGGGCGAAGGCCACGAGGGTCGGAAAAAGCGTCTTTTTCATCGTTGTATCCGGTTTAGTGAAAGGTTAGCGGGCCGCGGCTTCGGGGCCGAGCTGGCCGGCCGCCGCGGTGGTAATCAGAATGGGGTAGCCATCGGGCAGCAGCACGTCGCGCAGCCGGGTGCGGGTTTTGGGCCGCGAGAGCACCGAGGCGGCCACGCGGCCACCCACGCCCACCACGGAGTTGGCAGCTGAGGCGGAGCGGTCGATGGCCGTGCTGATTTCCTGGGTAGTTTGCTGCTGCAGTTCGTGGCTGGCCATGTTCGCCTCGCGGGCCACGCGCTTTACCGGGTCAATCATGATGCCCGGCATGTAGTTGAAGTCGTAGATATCGGCCTGCACCCGCGTCGGGCCGAGGCGGTTGACTTCCAGCGTCACGTTGTTGGTGCCCACGGTGGCCACGCAGGCGAAAACCATGTTCTTGGGAAAGGTCACGCCCGAGATAACGGCATCCTCCAGTAGGCGCAGGATGACCACCGAGCCGGTGCGCACCTTCTGTTCCCCGTTGATGACGCACTTGAAAAACACGTCCGAGGCCAGCTGTTGCTCGCGCTGGCTGCCCTGGGCCATCATCCGCGCCGAATTGCCCACCTTAACCGTACTGAAGCCGTTCAAGCCGGGGGCATTCAGGCGGGTAGCCAGCAGCTGCGCGGTCTGGTTGGGGTCGCGGTAGCGCTTGCCGGTCATGCGCTCGTAGGCCGCGCGGGTTTCAGGTGGGGAGGAGCCCAGCATGGCCAGCACGTCCGGGTCGGTTTCAAACGGAGTGCCGTCCACGTCGCGGGCTGGGACCAGGCTGCGGCCGGCCCAGCCGGAACCAGCGCCCGCGCGGCGCCCACTGCCGCCCCCGGCCGTCAGCCGCCGGCGGGGCACGACCAGCGTCTGCGCCCGGTAGGAGCCCGTGGCCGGGTCCTGAATGGTAGTTTCGATGGTGTCCACGTCGGCCGCGGCTAGGCGGGCGGCTTCTGCCCGGCGGCTGGCAGCCTGCGCGGCCGCCTGGGCGCGGCGCCGCTTGCGCAGGGCCAGGCCGGTGGTGTCAACGGCAAATACGTCCACGACATCCTGGTCGGTGGTGCGGGCCGGGGCGCTCTGGGCGTCCTGCTCGGCGCGGCGCTGGGCTTCTATCTGGGCGGAGGGCGAGGCAGCGGGCACCGGAGGAGCCGTTTCCACCGAAGGTATTTCGGGCTCGATGTTGGCCGATGCGGCTGCCACTGGTTCGCGCTCCTGCTGGGCCGCCCGTTGCGCGGCTTTCAGCCACAGCAGCAGGCCACCGATGATGAGCACCAGCAGCAGGCCGGCTAGGGCCATCCAATTGGCGCGGAGGAGCTCAGCAGGGGTGCGCTTAACCGGGGCAGAGGCCGGAGCAGATTGCTCGGCTTCCGGATTGGAAACGGTTCGGTCGTCTGACGTTGGGGGAATGATGGGTTCCATAGCAGAGAATAGCGGCGTTAGATGGTAGCGGCGCGGTTAATCACGCGGGAGGGCACGGGCAACACCAGCACCCGGGCGCCATTGAGTTCGCGCAGGGTTACTTCCAGGTAGCCGCGCTCGGTGGCCGCATACAGCGGAATGGCATAGGTTAAGTAGCCCGTAGAGCGCCCGGTAATCACCTGGTTCGGCCGCCCGCCTGAGGGGGCCAGCGGGCGCCGGGCCTCGTTCTTCTTGCGGGCCAGAAACTTCTTCTGGGCGTTTTCCACCAGCTGGAAGTCGGTGAAATCCACGTTGTAGTCAATGTTGGTCTTGTTGATGACTTTGAAGCGCAGATAGGTAAAGTCCTTATCGTTGCGCACGTTGGCCAGCGACAGCACTAGGTCGTTGTCGACCACGGCCACGGCCTGGTGCTCTTCCCGGGCTTTGCGCAGTTGGCTGAGCTTACCCTCAACGACGGCTTTTTTTTCGCGCTCCTTGTCCAGGGCCAGCTCGTTTTCCGGCGCGGCCCCCGTGGACGAGACGCTTTTGCCGTTAATGCTCAGCACGCCGTCCTTCTGGAAATCGTAGAGCTGCATAACCGGCCGGTTGGCGTACACGAGGCGGCCCATCCAGTACTTGGATCCGTAGCGGATGAGCATGGGCGTGGGCGGGGCATGCTTGCGCTTAGCGCGCACGAACACGGCATTGGCTTCAATCTTGACCAGGTAGTTGCCGGCCATGCCCACGTCGACCAGCGACACGGGCCCGCCAAACACCAGGTAGGTCGTGGAGGAATCGGATACGGCCACGTCTAGCAGGTTGTCCGAGGTAGCCAACGCCGTAGTCGAGGTGGAGGCAGTACTTTGCGCAGCAGCCGGCGCCATTTGCAGCAGTAGTAAAAACAGCCCCAGCAAGGCCGGGAGGGTGTAAAGTCGCATCGGAGGAAGGAATTAGTGATTAGTTAACGGGGGCGGTTGGGGCGGGCGTGGTGACCGGAGCTGTTGGCTCGGCGGTCGTGCCGGACGGAGCCAGGCCGCGCTGGGCTTCCTGCAGGCGGCGTTGGCGGTCGGCCTCCTGGGCCTGCAGCAGTTCCTGCTCTTCCCGCGTCAGCTGCGGGTTGTAGGAGATGTAGTCGAAGTTGGTGATGAGCAGCCCGTAGGGGTTGGCATCCGAGCGGTTGGTTTCCTCCAGGTTGAACTTGGCGGCCAGCGGCAGGGGCTCCTTCTGCTGGCCGCCGATGAAAATGCGCTGCTTGATGTAGACCGCGCCCGACCAGGGGCGCTTGCTCATGTCCACCAGCACGCTGTCCACGGTCACCGCGTTGCGGGCCGCGTAGCGCTCGTAGTTCTGCAGCACCTGCCCGCGGGTGAAGCCCTCGTAGATGCGCCGGCCGCCGCGGCCCTCAATCAGAGGCAGGGCCGCGTCCAGGTTGGCCTTGAAGGTGTATTGGTCGTGGCCGAACATGGTTTGCATGAACTGGCGCATCAGGTTGCGGGCCTCGTAGGGCGTGTGGGCGTCGTTGCCGGCCGAGAGGGCCGCCATCGAGCCGGTTTGCGAGACGACGTACACGCGCCGGCCGCTGTTTTCGTAGGCGCGGTACACCAGGAAGCCCGAGGCCAGGGCCACGAGCAGCAGGGCCAGCACGCTGCCCAGCGCCAGGTTGCGCATGGTGGAGAAAGAGGTACTTAAGTCTTTGGCGGAATCCATTGAGGTGTTGAGAGTCTGGTTGAGGTGAATGGTGCATTGCTTCCCCACTGCCCTTACCGGGGGATGGGCAGCAGCACCTTTTTGAAGGAGTCATCGAAGCTGCCAGCGCGGCCGCGGTACGGATAGACCACCAAAGCGGGTTGTTTCTGCTCGTTCTGGCCCACAAAGGCGTAGAGTGTGCCGCGCACAGTCAGGGGCTTGCGGGGCTCGATGGGCGTGACGGTGTACCGCTCGCGGCCGGGCACGTTCATGTTCTGGCCCCCCACGCGAAACGAGGCGAGGGTGTCCCGCCTGTTGGGAGCATAGAGCGGCAGCGAGGCCGGTACCTTCTGCCGGCCGAAGCCCTGCGGTATCCACTGCAGCACGGCCTCGTAGGCAATGCGGTAGCCCGGCGCGGTTTTCACGCCATCGGCCCGGTCCGGGTCCGACTGCCACATGGCCGGCAGCCGCAGCTGCAGCGGTTCGGCTTTCAGGAATTTGGCGGAAACGACCTGCAGATAGCCTTCGCGGGGAGTTTGCTCGGCTACGCCAAGCTTAAGGTCCACAGCCGAGATGGACAGTGGGGCCGGTGCGGCCGTTGCTGGTGGGGTTGAGGCCGGCGCCTCCGCCGCAACTTCTTCGTGGGCAGCATTTGATTGGCAGCTGGCCGTTACGCCGAGGGTAAAGCCCACGGCGATGAATAGCGGAAGATTCTTCATGGATAGGAAGTCAGGGAATGGGTTATTTGGTCCAGATGCCCGAGGCCCTCTGACGGTAGGACGGGTTCAGCGCTTCCGACATGGTGATGGTGGGCAGGCCCGAGGAAGCCGATGCCGCGGATTCACCCGAGTCGCCGGTGCTGGCCGTGCCTCCCCCACCGGGGCTATGTCCCCCTCCCCCGCCACGGTTGCCGCCGTTGCTGAGGGCCCGGCCCACGGCGCTCGACAGGCCCCCACCCCCGGGCGAGGCTACGCCGGCCACGGCCGTCGCGGCACCCACGGCCGAGCCAACCATGGAGCCCACGAAGCCTTGCACGGCCGAGGAGCCGATGAACATGGAGGTGAGGTAGGGCACCATCACGTAGAGCAGCACGAAGGCCACCGACATGACCATGAACTTCTCATCGTCCACCGACTGCTGCGGGCCGTTGGTAATGCCGCTGAACAGGCCGTTGGGGGCCTGCGCCGTTTCGGCATAAAAGCTGTAGATGGTGTCGAGCAGCACAAACGTGAGGCCCCAGAGCTGCACGGCCAGGAAATTCTGCAGCCACTTCATGGCCAGCTGCCCAAAGGCCGGAATCACCGACAGGGTCATGGCAATTGGCCCGCACACGTACAGAAAACCCAGGATGAACTGCTGGATAAACTGCATGATGTGGCGGATGATGAGCACCGCCGTCGCGGTGAACAGCTTGGTCAGGATGCCCGAGAGCGTGAACGAGTTCAGCGTCTGGGAAATGCTGGTCATCAGCGAACTGGCGCCGGCCACGATGTCGCCAATGCCCATGGAGTCGTTGCGCGCCGCCGCGGCTACCGCGGCCGGCGTGGTCAGGTCCCGAATGGCTTCCGCGGCCGATTTATCAGTGGAGAACATGGCCGTAAAGGCGGCCAGGCCCGCTCCCAGCGTGTCCACCAGCGTCTGGTAGAAGAAGAGCAGAAAGAATATCCAGGTGGCCTTGATAATCGGCCCCCAGTCCATGGCCAGCCCGCTGCCCGAGATAAAGCCGCGTCCGATGGTGTAGAGCAGCGCAATGCCCATCAGCGAGGGCGTGATGAAGCGGCAGGCGGTGAGCACCACCTGCAGGGTCTGGTCGCAGGCCCGCAGAAAGCCCGGGTCGATGCCGTAGGCTACCATTGCCAGCATACTCATCGGCTCAGGGCCCCTTTGCGGGCCTGTTTATCTTCCACAAACTGGTCGACGGCGTAGTCCAGGCGCTGCACCCGCACGGGCTCGTATTCTATCTGCCCCTCGGCGTTGAGCAGCACGTGGCCGTTCCTGTCGGTTTTGGGCCGCTGCTGGGTCTGCTGGTAGAACTTGACCAGCTTGTTGAGGTGGTTGCGCTCCACTGGCTTGGAGGTCAGGATGGCATCGAGCTGGGGCGAGGCTTCCAGCGCAAACACCTTCCCCTTGGCGCCCTGCTTGATGAAAAACTCGCGCAGGGCCTCGGTGGAGCGCACCGACTTAATCAAATCCATCTCGTGGCCGGTCAGGCCCAGCGGGGCCTGCAGCTGCGCCAGCGAGTCGGGGTTGACGTGGCGCAGGATAATCTTGGTGGCCGAGTTGTTGATGATGGCCGGCCCGATTTTGCTGCTGGTAATCTCGGTGATGCCCTGGGTGATGATGGTGACCGAGCCGTTGGTTTTGCGGATGGTGCGGTACATCGACTCGATGAACTCGGAGAGCACGCCCGAAAGCATGGTCCAGGCCTCGTCCAGGGCGATGTACTTGATGTCGTCGGGAAACTTGCGGAACAAATCCAGGCTCAGCTCGGTGATGAGCATGGCCACCACCGGGTAGAGGTCGGGGTCGGCCTGCACCTTGGCCAGGTCAAAGCAGATGAGCCGGTACTCCGACAAATCCACGTCGCGCTTGGCGTTGAGCACCCGCTCGTAGCGGCCGCCGGTTATGTACTGGCCCAGCACCAGGAAGAACTGGTGCATGTCGATGTACTTCAGGTTTTTCTGGTACTGCCGGCGGGCGCCATCCAGCGGGTCGGGCTCTACGCCCTCCCCCGGCACGGCCACCGGCTTCTGCATTTCCTGGTCGTAGCCCTCCACGAAGCGGTAGAAGCTTTCCATGCCGGGAAACTCCTCGTCCTTCTGGTTCAGGCGCGGGCTCTCGTTGAGGCAGGCGTAGTACTCAATCAGAAAGCGCGAGAGAATGGTGCGCTCCGACTTATCCAGGGCCGTGTCCTTGCCCCCCTTCCAGAGCGCGGCCAGCAGGGCCAGGTGAAAGTTGGTTTTCTCGTCGTTGTAGAGCCACTTGCCCGCCGCGTCGCGTGGCACCACGAAGGGGTTAAATTCGATGGGGCGCTGCGGGTCGTATTCGAAATAGGTGTTATCGAAGTCTTCGCCGTTGAGCGACTGCAGCACGTTGCGGTAGGTGCCGCCCACGTCCATGATGATTTGCCGGGCGCCCTTCTCGAAGCGCTGCACAATCAGGTTGCCGAAGGTGTAGCTCTTGCCTGAGCCCGAGGGCCCGATGACAATGGCGTTCTGGTTGTCCAGGGCCGTGTTGAAGAGGTTTACCTGTACTAGGTTGCGGAACCGATCGGTGAGGTACTCGCCCACCGGGTCGGTTTTGTAGGTGGCCGTCCAGTGGGAGTAGCAGGCGCCGCGGTCGGCGGTGCTCGTCAGCCAGCGGTCCGGTACCTGCCAGGCGTTGCCGGGCAGCAGGCCGAAGAAGACGGGCAGCGCTAGGTAGCTTTCGACCACGCTTTCCGTGCCGAACATGTAGCGAAAGGCCGCGGTGGCTCGCTCCACGTTCTCGCGCCGGCTCGTGTCATTCGTGTCCCAGAGCACGCAGCTCAGGTGCAGGCCCACAATCTGCTTGTTTTCGGCCCGCACCTCGGCGGTGAACTCCTCGACTTCGGCCGCGCGCAGGTGGTTGTCCTGCGTGGCCAGAAACGAAAGGGAGGCGTTGAGCTTGCGGTCGGTATCCAGCGAGCTGAGCTCGGCGCGGGTGTCCTGAATGAGCAGGGCCTGGGTGAGCACGTGCGGGCACTGCAGGATGTGGGTGAGCGGGTAGAGCATCGGCGCCGTCACCCCGTAGGAGTTGCGCACGGCCGGGTAGGCGTCGGAACCCTGCCCCACCATCGACAGCACGTTCACCTTCTGCTCGCCCACGCTGAAGGTGCCCAGGTCGTTGCCGATTTCGCGCTCCTGCCGGGTGGGCTGGCCGTCGAAGTTGAGGTTGAAGTACTGCAGGTAGAGCTGGTGAATCTCCGCGCTGGCCAGCCGCTCGAAGGTCACGCCGCCCAGGTTCTTGATGCCCTGAATAAATTCCACGGCGCCGCTTTCGGCCGCTTCGAGTGTGTGCACGAGCTGGGCAAACGGGTTTTTGAGCACGGCCTCGCCGGCGCGGGCCACCAGGGCATTTACGGCATTGGTCTTGGGCGACTTCACGGCTACCGGGGCGAAGGAGAGGAACAGGTAGGACTTCTGGAACAGCACCAGCCGCTCGAAGAAGTGCTTGTTCATCTTGTTTTCGAAGTAGGTCTGCTGGGTTTTGTCCTCGCGATAGGGGCGGTCATAATAGATGTCGGTTTTCTGCACGATGGTGCCTACCGGCAGGGGCCGCAGTACGCCCACCAGCGCGGTCTGGAAGGCCTCGTAGTCGTCCGAGGTCCAGCTCTCCATCTCGGCGGGCTCCACGCGGAAGCCTACCGCAACGCGGCCGTCCTTGAAGACCACCTTGTCGCCCTCGAAGCTGTGCACGGGCATCACGGCGTTAAGCGCGGCCGTTTTGGGCTTTTTGGTCATGGTTGGGGGTGGGAAGGGGCCCCACCGCCAGGCGGCGGGGCTGTATGAAGGTGAAGGAGAGCCAGCCCATCAGAAAGCCGGGCGCCTGCCGCTTGCTCAGGTAGCGCAGGCCCAGAATCAGGCCCAGCTCCACCAGGATGACGAGCAGGTACACTAGGCGCGGAATCTTAACGGCCATGCCCAGAAAGCCGAGCAGCAGCACCGAGCCGATGAACAGGCCGACCATGATGCCCAGGTCCTGAATGTTCATGCCCAGCACCTGCGCGGGCCGCTCAATGGATTTGTAGGAGCGCATGGCCGGTTAGCGTACGCCTCCGTCCCCGCCGCCCACGGCGCTGACCAAATCGTCCTTGAACAGCTGGAAGCCGAACCACAGAATCACGCCGCCCACGAGCCAGCCCAGGGAGCCCAGCGCGTCGGGTGCGCCCTGCACGAACTTCATCACCACCCGAATCAGGCCCACGATGAGCACGATGGCGAAAATGACCTGCACGATGCCTACGACAGTTTCCTGCACGCCTTCGAGCGCCGCCGCGGCGCCCCCGCCGCCCAGCTGGGCGCGGGCCGGGCTGGTGGCCAGGGTCAGGGTGGTGAGCAGGGCCGCCACGCGCTGCTCGGTTTTGGAAGGCTGGTAAGTCCGGCCGGCCGCGGCCAGCGAGTGCATCGTTTCAGTTGCCGCTAGGGCGTGGGTACGGGCCCGGGAAAGAAGGTTGGTTAGCATAGAAAGGAGGGTGGATGGAAACAGGGCGCTTATCTCCCCGAAAAGCAGGTGTGACGGTTAGGAAGGCTTGGCAGTGGGCACGGGGCTGCCGGTGCCGGGGAACAGGTCATTGAGGGCGGCGCGCTGCGCGGCTGCGTCCTTGTTCATGCGGGCCCGCCGCTGCTGGCGCAAGGCGATTTCGGCGGCGCGGTTGGCCTGGTCGTTGGCCGTGGGGGCCGGCGCGGTGATGGGGTTGTGAAACAGCGCTTCGGCCGGCTCTTCATCCGGGTCTGAGGCGGTTTGAGCGTCGGGCGATACGTTGCTGGGAGACTCGTCCACCGCGTCCAGCAGCACGGCAACAGCGCCAGCCGCGTGGCGAATGGAGGCCGGCCGAGGCGTTTCTTCTGTTGCCGGCCCAGCGGTGGCATTCAGCTCATCCGGCTGGGGTACCTGCGGGCTGTCGACCTCGCTGGCCGCAGTGACGGCTTCTTCCGGCAACTGGCCCGCCGCCGGGGCTTCGAGGTCTTCCGGGGGCAGCAGGCTAGCCAGGGCCGCACCCGTTGCGGCAGCCTCTACTGATACCGCAGCTTTGGGGATAGCGCTGGAAGGTGCGTAGTGGAAGGTGCGCAGGGAATGATGGTTGCGGGTGGCCGTCGCGGCAGGAGCCGCCGGCAGACCGCTACCCTTAAAGCGCCACCACAGCAGCGCCGCCAACGCGGCCAGGGCCAGAACAACCACCAACAAGAGTATACCAGAACGCATACCGCCCCCTTACGGCAGGATGCATTGTGGTGTTAGTAAAAAGTTAGTGAAAACTTAAAAATTACTTGGTCGTATGAAGCGACTATCCGTGAGGTGGAGTGTTGCCGGTTGCGACACGGCAATCGGTGGTAAATAGAAGATTTGAGTTTTTCCCGGAGGGCATGGCATCTTGTAGCCGTGGTTTGCGTCCTTTGGAGTATTGCTCCGATTTTTTAGCCCCTACTGCCCCCAGCAGCACACCTCCTCGCATGTCGTCATCTGACCATCTAGCCACCCCGTTGGGGTTTCCTGACCTTAGCCTGTCCGCGCCCTATTCGGAGTGCCTGCGCTACGTGCAGTTTCGTCTTAAAGCCCTGCCTCAGGGTGAGTTAACCGCTTTTTGTGCCCAACATGGCCTGACTTATACCAACGTCGTCAACCTGAAGAATGGCAAGCTCAAGCGCGACGAGCCCCGCCTCGTGCAAAAGGTGCTGCGCGCCCTGGGCGTGCCCACAGAAATTGTGCGCATCGACATCGGCAGCGGTGCCAACCAGTACGTGTTCGGCGGCAGCGAGCTGTTAGCCCAATTCCGCGAGCAGCTGGCCTTCTTCGACACGACCGCACAGCGCGCCGGCAGTTCGCCGCCGACCACCTAACCCCGGATAGCTTTCCTGCTTGGGGCCCCGCCCCCGGGTGCTGGCAAGGAGATGGAGCTGTCCGGCTCCACTCCCCCAGCCCACCCCATGAACGCACCCCGGGAAAACGACCCTACCGAGCTCGACCGCTTCAAGCGCGACATTGACTTGGTTGACTACGCCCAGCGCCAGGGCTACACCATCAAGAAGGAAGGCCGCCGTGGTGACTGGCACCACCTGGTCAAAGACGATGAGCACGTCATCGTCACCCGCAAGGGCGACCATCAGGTGTACCTGAACACCGGCGACGACCGCGACGCGGGCTCCATCATCGACTTTGCCAAAACCCGGGGCGGCAACGGCCACGGCCTCAACCTGGGCCAGGTGCGCCAGCAATTGCGCGAATACCTCGACGGCGCCCCTGCCCCGGCGCGGGTGTACGCCACCCCGCCCGAACCCGTACGGCTCAGCAGCCTGCCGGTGGGCGACCTGGAGCAGGCGGCCCGGCAGGCCGAGGAGGAGCGTCGTACCCGGCTGATTTCCGAGGTGCTGGGCGTCAATAAAGAACTCACCGACCGCAGCTACCTGCACGGGCGCGGCATTACCGACGAGACGCTGGATAACCCGGCCTTTCAGGGGCGCATCTTCACCGCGCAGCAGAACGAGCACAAAAACACGGCCTTCCCCCTCTACAACGAGCACGGGCTGGCCAGCGTCGAGCAGAAGAACGAGCACTACAAAAGCCTGCTGCCCCTGCCCAAAAACGGCATCTGGGTGTCGCACCCCACCGAGGGCAAGGACACGCAGGTGGAGCGCGTGGTGGTGAGCGAGTCGGCCATCGATTCGCTTTCTCACTTCCAGCTCAAGCACGGACAGGACCCCAAGAACACGCTCTACATTGCTACCAGCGGCACGCCCACCGAGGCGCAGGTGGCCCTGATTCAGCGCGTCATCGACAAGCAGCAGCCCCGGGAGGTGGTGCTGGCCAACGACCGCGACGCCGGCGGCCGCCAGTTCAACATTAATTACCTCAACGAGCTGCAGCCGGCCCGGCCGATGGTGTCGGTGGCCGAGCAGGAAGCCTACCGCGAGGCCTCACGGCCGGTGGAGTGGCACGCTACTAGCGACAAGTACCACACCAGCCTCAAGGTGACTTTTCACCACGACTCGGCCGAACAGCGCGCCGGCCAGGTGCAGCAGCTTCGCGAGCGGGTAGACCACATCAACCAGACCCAGCAGGACGGCCCTTCGCTTGCCGTGGAAGTGCAGCGCAGCACCGAGCAGGCCACCATCGTGCGCCTGACCGTGGCCCGGGCCGACACGGCCCAGCTGGAAGTCGTGGCCCAGGAGCTATACCAGCAGCGGGAGCAACAGCGCCCGGAGGTCGAGCGCCAGCAGGATAGTTTTCTGCGCGTGGACTACCCGCTGGCCAAGGACTTCAACAAGGAGCTGGAGTACACCAGCCAAGGCCTGAGCGCCGAGCAAATCCGGGCTGCGGCTCAGCGCGAGGAGCAGCAGCGCGAGTCGGAGGGCCAGCAGCGCCTGGCCGAAGCCCAGCGCCAGGAGCGCGAGCAGCGGGCCCTGGAGCGACAAGCGCAACGGGAGCAGGAGAATACCCCGGAAGCGCAGCAGGAGCGCGAGCGGAACGACCAGCGCTTTAATCAAGCTGTGCTTGGAGCCGCTGCAGCTGAAGAACAGCAACGTCCAGCGCGCTCCTACCGCAGCGAGCAGGAAGCCGCCGAGCACACGGCGCAGTTTGTGCACGCCAAAGATGCCGGGCTGGTGCTGCTGAAGGAGTATATCCACGACAACCCGCCGCCCGCCGGCCGCAAAGTCGACGAAGCCGAGCGTGAGGAACTGCGCGACCGGGCCCGCTTTGCCGCGACGGTTGCCGGGCCGGCCCCCGTGGTTGATGCCGCTGAAGTGAAAACGGCAACGTGGAAGATTGACGAGCTGGAGCCGGGCGCCACCGGCCGCGCGGAGGCCTGGAAAGCTATTCTGGACAACTCCGGCTACTCCATGCGCACGAGTGACGTGCGCAGTACGGTAGATGAGCAGGGCATTCGGCGGGCAGAGTTTGATATGACTTACCGCAACGACCAGCCGGATATTGCCATCATCCACGCCATTGTGACCAACACCAATGCCCGCGCTGTGGCCAACAAGGAGCAGTACGCTGGGGTAAGCGTCGTCGAGCGCGACGAAGACCGGGCTGCCCGGCAACTGGCCGCCGAGGCTGCCCCCTTCCAGCCCCACAACCGCGACCGGAGTCTGGACGTGGCGGCCAAGCCGGATGCCGCGATTGGTGCAGCTGCACCCGAGGCCATTCGCGCCGACACGTCAGGCACCGAAAAGCAGGTAATTATTCGGGTGGACGAACCAGCCCTTACTACGGGCGAGCGAGGTCAGGCCGAGGCCGTGCAGGCAGCCGTCGAAACCAGTGGGGCCAAGGTAGGCAGCGTACAAAGCACAACCGATGAGCAAGGCATCCGATACTCGGAGATGAAAGTGTCGTACCGCACCGACCAGCCCGAGATTACGCAGATAAGCCAGACGCTTGATGCCGTGGCGGAGCAGCGCGGCAGTCAACTGGTGGAGCACAGCAGCGACCGGGCGGAGCGGCACGAGGCAGCCCGCCATAGCTTAGAGGCCAAGCAGCCAGCTCAGCAACTGGAGCGATGAGGTAACCGGTAGCAGGGGGCAATCCGCTGCTTTCCTGCTTTCTTTGGCTAAGGGTGACGCGTATCGTAGGTGCTTAGTGAGGGTCTAGGCTTCGGCTTGGATGCAACGGTTGCGGCGCCCCTACCGGTCGGTTTCCATTGAGGGAAGTCTGGTGACTCCTTGGAGTTGCCTAAGCGACTGGGGAGCGGCCGCCTACCCGGGCGGCCGCTTTGCATTACCGGAAGCTGTACCTGAAGTGGCGGAGCCTGTTTCTGACCGTTAGAAGAGAGCAGGACAGCTAGAATTTACGCCTGCGGCGCTTGCTGGCAGGTGCCGGGACCGGAATGTACACTGGGGGCGCAGGACGGGGCGGCCCGTATTGAGAACGCAGGTAATCCTCGATGCCATAGTCACCCAGCTCAATAATCTTCCCATAATCGAGCTTGCCCTCAAAGAGTGCCTGCTCTTTTAGGTAGGCCATGTGCTGGTTGTAGATGCCGTTTTTCAGGTGCACGGTAATGCACACCTTATCTTCCTCGTATTCGTGCTCGATGCTGTACACGTAGTAGCGCCCGCTGCCGGTAACGCCGGCCAGAAACGGCAGGTAAATGGTATCGCCCACGCGCGGCGTGACAGCGAGCCGGCATTGAAAAGTCCGGTAGTCACGGAAGCCAGGGGCGCAGAACGTGTGCACCACCTGGGTGAACTGCAGCACGTCGGGGTTCTCCTCAATGGCCGTCAGGAAATCCCCGTGGAGCGTTTCAATCTGCTTGCGCAGCTTCCCAGCCGTAAGGCCTAGCTTCTCCTGCAGGACCTTGCTGACGGGGTATGGCCAAGTCATGGTTTGAATTTCATCAATAAGCGGGTCGTAGGCCTTGCCCTGCCCGCGAAGTTTAAGCAGTCCCGAGCGGGCCGAGGTAAGGTCGGAGAGCATGTCCCGAACCCGCAGTGGGTCCTTGGGGCGTTCCTGGTAGCGTTTAGCCATAGCAGTAGTAGGTTAGAGTCTGGTGTTTAACTCTAAAATAGTCGTTGGCACCCGCCGACCAGGGTGTGCTAGACTTTAAGCTTGGCATTGTGTACCCCCATCATTAAAGAACATTGACGTCCGGCTGCGCATCTGTTATGCAGCAGTCAAGTAAGCTGACTTACGACCATTAAAACGCCCTGCTGAGCAACTGCTTTGCAGGGCGTTTTCGTGCATGCTAACCGACTAGTGTTCCGTAGCTACGGCCACTGGTGGCTATTGTCCGAAACAGTGCTCATCCTACCAAGAGCAAATCTTCCAACCGGGTGGTGTACTGCGGCGTACGCCACTGCGCTTGCCCTTCCCAGGGTGCCTGCGCCTTGCCCGGCGGCAGCACCAGCGAGGCCAGTTTCACGGTGCCTTTGCCGAAGCGGCGGTTCAGTGCGTCCAACTCGGCCATCAGCTTGGCCCGTTTTTCCGAAACGGGCGCGGGTTCAAACAGCGTGAGCTGGGTTTGTCCTTCCGGCTCCAGGCCGTTGAGTATCACGCCGGCCTTGGTGTAACGGTTGCCCGGCTGCCAGAGGCGCTTGAGCGCCGCCCGGGCAAAGCGGACCAGCTCAATGGTGTCGTTAGTGGCCACGGGCAGGGTGAGCACGGCGGAGCAGGAATAGGGCGGCGGTTCCAGACCGAAGCGGCTCTTACTCAGGAATACGGTCATTAGGTGCGCCGCATCGCCCTGCCGGCGCAGCTTCTCCGCGGCCCGGGAGGCAAACGCGCTGACAGCGCCCGTCACGTCGGGAAAGTCCGTGAGCGGCCGGCCAAACGTTCGCGATACGCACAGCGTGCGGCGCGATAAGGTGCCGTCTTCGCTTGGGGCCAGCCCCTGGCAAGGGTAACCCTGCAGCTCGCGCACCAGCCGGGCGCCCACCACCCCGCCCAGGTGCTTGCGGGCAAAGGCTTCCGAGCAGCCCGCCAGCCCGGCGGCTGTGGTGATGCCGGCGGTGTAGAGCTTTTGGGCATACTGCCGGCCAATGCCCCAGACATCTTCCACGTCGACCTGCTCCAGGGTCCAGCGGCGGCGCTCTGCCGTGTCGAGGTGGCACACGCCGCCCATCTCCGGGTTCTTCTTGGCCAGGCGGTTGGCCAGCTTGGCCAGCGTCTTGGTGGGCGCAATGCCCACACAGGTCGGGATGCCGGTGCGGGCCAGCACGTTGGCTCGCACGGTGCGGGCAAAGCTTTCCAGGCTGTTAACCACGAAGCGTTCCATGCCGTGCAGGTCCAGAAAGGCCTCGTCGATGGAATACACTTCCACGGCCGGCGCCACCTGGCTCAGGTACCACATCACCCGGCGCGACATGTCGCCGTACAGCGCGTAGTTGCTGGAAAACACGGCCACCTGGTGCTGCTCCAGCAGGGGTTTGACCTGAAAGTACGGGTCGCCCATCTGCAGGCCCAAGGCCTTGGCTTCCGCGCTCCGGGATATCAAACAGCCATCATTATTGCTCAATACAACAACTGGCCGGCCGTCGAGTCGGGGCTGAAAAACCCGCTCGCAGCTGACGTAGAAGTTGTTGCAGTCGACTAAGGCGTACATGGCTAGTCGCGGGTGCGCAGCAGGGCCGCCAGTTTGCCGGGAATCAGCTCGTGCAACACGTGGGTGACCACGCTCCATATACGCACGGCACCGGCGTCGTGAATCTCCCAGGGTTGGTAGTCCGGATTTTCCGGCTTCAGCCACCAGGTACCGTGCTCACAGACCAGGCGCTTGACGGTGCATTCTCCGTCCACTACGGCCACCACGATGTGATTGTGGTCGGCCTCCATCTGCTTGTCCACAGCCAGCAGGTCGCCTTCGTGAATCTCGGCGTTTTTCATGCTCTCCCCGCTCACCCGCACCAGGTAGGTGGCGTCGGGGTGTCGCAAGAGCAGGCGGTTCAAGTCGAAGAGCTCGTCGGTGTAATCGGAAGCAGGCGAGGGAAAGCCGGCGGATACCGAACAGCTGAAAAGCGGGAGCAAAAAAGGCGTTTGGGAGTCTTGGACCGGGATTAATTCGACGTTGCGCATGGGTGGTATAGAGTAGGCGTGTCCACAATAATACGCGCTGCTAATATAATTAGTAATGACAAGGCTAAAAATAGTAGTTGTCAAATCCGTTCGCTCAACTGTTTCTGGCTGTCCAATACCGCGCCGGCCACACCAGACCCCAACGCCAGCCGGCTCAAAATCAGGCCCGCGTCGGGGCATCCTGCGCTTATAAAAAGTGGTTTTTCAACTCCTCAGCCCGCAGGCTGACCAGTTGAAAGAAGCAGCTGTTTGAGGGCTTTTTCGCAGGGGGCAGTGGGGAAAAGAAGGTTGAATAAAAAGAGCAAAAAGATATAAAATAAAGAGCACAATGTAAACTTAGCGGCGGCTGTTTTCGTTTATATAATATAGGAAACGCTCACAAAAACAGCGCTTTATTATGAAAAAGACCCGCAAGCCCGCCCCCCGCAAAGCTGCCACGGCCGCAACTTCTCGCCCCGATGTGTATCAGATTGTGACTGACCGGATTGTGTCCGCGTTAGAAGGCGGCGTGATTCCGTGGCACAAGCCGTGGAGCGCGATGTACGGCCTGCCCCGCAACTACGCCACGGGGGCCGCTTACTCAGGCATCAACGCCTTTCTGCTACACTTTAGCGGAGCGCTGCCCTTTTTCCTGACGTTCAAGCAGACGCTGGCTCTGGGTGGGAACGTGCGCAAGGGCGCCAAGGGGCATCCGGTGGTGTACTATAACGTATCGGTGCGCGAGAACGAGCAGACCGGCAAGGAGGAAAAGCTTCCCTTTCTGAAGTACTACACCGTGTTTTCGGTGGAAGACATCGAAGGCATCGAATTTGATTTGCCGGCGGTGGAGCGCCACGCGCATACGCCCATTGAAGCGGCGGAAGCCATTGTGAGCGGCTGGGAGGAGCGCCCGGCCATTGAGCACCGGCACCAGCGCGCTTACTACTCCCCGGCGCTGGATATGGTCAACATGCCCGAGCGGACCACCTTTACCACGGCCGAAGGCTATTATGCTACCCTGTTTCACGAGCTGACCCACAGCACGGGCCACGCCTCCCGGTTGGACCGCCCGGACCTGACCGCCGGCGAAGGCAAACTATCAGCCAGCTACGCCCGCGAGGAGCTGACGGCGGAGATGGGCGCCTCCTTCCTATGCGCGGCCGCCGGCCTCAATCCCGAGATGACCGAGCCCAATGCCGTGGCCTACATCCAGTCATGGCTGGAGCGCCTGAAAAACGATAAAAAGCTGGTGCTGCAAGCCGCCAGCAAGGCCCAGCGCGCCACTCGGCTGATTCTGGGCCTGCCGGAGGAAGGGGAGGCCGTGCCGGCCCCGGCTCCTGCCCGCGTGCTGGAATTCGCCGCCGAAGAAGACGAAGTCAGCCGGCAGTACCGGGAGGCGGAGCTCAGCTGGCTGGCCGCCGCCTGAGCCGCGCCGCGGGCCGCTGTTTCCGGCGGCCCGCCCGGCCTTGGGTTCACTCATTTCTCCCCTACCGCCCCATGAATGCAAGCGAAGCCCCCGTTTTCGGGGAGCCCAACTGGAACCGGTACCGTACCCGGGTAGCCGAGATGCTGACCGACGTGGAAGCCGACATGCAGCAGCGCGGCTACGGCCTCAGCCTCGAAGGCCTGACGTTGGAAGTAGCCGAGCGCCTGTCGTTGGGCGTGGCAACGCTGGAAGACTTTCAGGTGCTGGAGGCCCTGGTAAAGGCCCTGCGGCCCGTTGCCCGCGAGGCGGTCCGTACCATCCGTGAGCAGCAGGGCGGGCAGTTTGCGCTGCTCTTGCTGTAATCCATTCCCCTTCTACTCCTCATTTTAACAAATCCCGTGAACCAGCATTTAAAATCCACTCCCCTGGCGGACCCGTTTCCGCCGCAGCAGGCTTACCTGGCTATCGAGTTAAAGCCCGTTGATGCGGCGGAGCGGCACCGTCTGCAGGCCCTGCGCCAGCACGTGCAGGCTCATACCCACACTACCGATTTGCGCGGGCTGGCGGGGGCGGTGAAGAAGCTCCTGGGCGCCGGTTATGAAGTCGGCTGTGGCAGCTCCCACATCTGGATACTGCGCGCCGGCGACACCGCGCGCCTGGCCATTGTAGCTGACCTGCTGACTACGGCTTACCGGGACTGGTTTGAGCCCTTGCCTGAAGCTCCCGCCACCAGCCGCCTTTCCTGCCCCTGCCCTACCGGGGAGCCGCCTGCTCCTAGCCGTATGGGAGGCTAACGGCTCCAAGTGCTTTTCTTAAAGCGCCGCTAACCAGTCAGGTGGTGCTTTTTTTCGGGTGTCATTCCAGGTGGGCAGCGGGGCAAAGAAGGTCGAAATAAAAGAGCAAAATGATACGAATAATGATTAAAAATGAGAACGACGGGAGGCGGTGTGATGTTGTTACTATAGAATTAACATTCAATAAATCAGCTTTATATCATGGAAAACGCGCTCTGCTTACCCCTCGCCAAATCATTGCTTTTCAGCCTGCACACCACCGAGCTGGTGAAGCCCGGGGGCGCTAACTTACCGCTGCCGCCCCGCCTGTTTCTGCGCACCGCGCCCGGCCAGCCCGCCCTGATTATGGCCCTGTGCGGCACCACGGGCAAGCTTTTCCCCACCACGAGCTACGACGGTGGCCCGTTCCAGGTAGTAGGTGGCACGGCCTACGCTAGCCGGCAGGACCTGGGGGCTTTCTTCCAGACCCAGCACGCCGGCATGCTGCCTGCTGAGGGAGCCGCCACGCTGCTGAGGGTGGACGGCAGCACCCGCGAAGTGCGCCCTGAGAAAGGCCGCAAAAGCTTTGGCTTAGCCCAGCTGTACGCCGTGCTGGAAGCCACTTACATCGACGTGCACTGCCCGCAGCACGGGCCTTACGAGGGCTATATTATCGTGTTTGACGACGAGGGCAAGGACCGCCGGCGCCCCATCAACCCGCTGACCACGGCTATGTGGTACGAAACCTATCCGCTGGAGCACTACGCGCCCGTTGACGTGGTGGCTGGGCCAGTGCTGCTGATGAAGTCTGACCTGCTGCGCTAAGTTCTGCTGGCAGCCGCTCCGATACCGGAGCGGCTGCCTGACTGCGCGTCTCACTTCCTACTGACCCAAGCCGATGCCCGTTACCCCGAAAATGCCCCCTGCTGCCGCCCTTACCTGCAAGCTGGAGGCCCTGCGGGCGGAGCTGCGCTGCATCCTGCAGCACCCGGCCATTGCGCCGGTGCGCCGGCAGGCAGCGGAAGCCTTTATTTGCCAGTGCACAGACGCAGTACGGTTAGAGCAGTGGCTGGCCCTGGCTGTGACCGAGTGCGGGCAGTGGGAAGAGCGGGTCCTGGCCATGGAGGAAAAGCCGGAAAGGTAATTCGTAAATCAAGTGAGCACCCCGCACGTAAACAGGCTACCTTTCGCGCTTTATTCTGTGCCTTTTTAGCCTTGCTTCCATGCCCAAATTACCTAGCCCCACTGTAGCCTTTACCGAACCCCTGACCAGCCCGCCGCGCGTGCACCGCGTCAGCACGCTGGCTGAGCTGTTGAAGATATCTGGCACGCGTAAGCGCATCGTGGAGGCCTGGGGGGTGTCGGCCCGCACCTACGACACCCGCAAGCGCAGTCCTATTACCTGTACTGTGGGCGAACTGCAGCAGCTGGCGCTGGTGCTGCAGGTGTCGGAGGAGGAACTCTTTGCCGTCGTGCGGGCCGAGGCTGCACAGGCAGATGTAGATGACACTGGTGCCTGACTAACCTCGTCCAGGGTCAGGCTAGACGATGTCCTGGGGTGGTCTACCTGTGGTGGACACGTTGCTAAGGTAGGTGATGGGCAAGATCGGTTTCGAACTGGTGGGGCGAGCGGTAGCCCAGGGCGGAGTGGCGGCGGTCGAGGTTGAAGTAGGTGTCGAGGTAGTAGGCCACTTCCAGGCGTGCTTCCTCCAGACTGACAAAAGAGCCAATATGAAGCAGTAACTCGGTTTTGAGGCTACTCCAGCCAGCTTCGGCCTGGGCGTTGTCATAAGGGTTGCCCGGCCGGGCGTAGCTGGCGACGGCTCCCGCCTCGTGGATGCGCTGGCGGCACGCGTGACTGGTGTACTGGCTACCGCGGTCGGCATGGATGATGAGGCCCGGGGCGGGCTGGCGCAGCGTCAGCGCCTGCTCCAGGGCCGCCAACACCAGTTCCGTAGGCATCTGCGCGGCTAGGTGCTGGCCCACCACGCGGCGCGAGCAGGCGTCGCGCCACGTGGCCAGGTAGCACCAGCGCCGCCCACCAGCGGCAGGTAGGTGATGTCCCCGACCCACACCTGGTCGGGGGCAGTGGGGACCGGCCGGCCCAGCAGCCGGTTGTCGGCCACAACCGCGTCCGGATCGGCCTGCGTGGTGCGCGGCCGCTGGGGGCGGGTGCTAAGCGCCCGTTGCCCGCTGGCACGCAGCTAGCCACGCAACGCACAGCGGCCCCCCGGTGGCCCTCGGCCTGTAGCTCAGCGCGCAGACGCCGGGTGCCGTAGGGCCCGGTGTGGCGCGTAAGCGCCTGCTGGGCGGCGGGCTGCCAAGTGGGTGCCGGCAGGGGCACGGCGGTGCACCATTGGTAGTAACCGCCGCGGCTCGCGCCCAGCACCCGGTACAGGTCGCTGACGGGCCAGGTGCCGGCATGGGCATTGACGAACAGGTACTTGCTCACGGCTGAGGCGTCGCGAAGATGGTCACCGCTTTTTTTAAAATGTCGCGCTCGGTTTCCACGTGCTTTAGCTCGGCGCGCAGGCGCTTAATTTCGTCGCGTTCGGCGCTGCTGGGCACGGCCTGCGCCAACGCCGCGCGTTGCCAGCGGCCCAGCAGCGCCGGGGAAAGGCCCTGAGCACGGGCCACATCGCTCTGGCGGGCACCGGCGGCGACTTGGCGCACGCACTCGGCTTTGAATGCGGGCGTATATTTCTTGCGGGGGACGGGCTGGCCGTCAGGTGCTTTCTGGTCTGGCATCGGCAAGGAAAGGTAAGACTCCTCCGTGTCCGCTCGCGTTAGACCACCTCAGAAAATGAAACGGGCAATGACAAGAATTAAGCTTCAGGCAAAGTCATGTCGCTGGCGTGAAACGCGACCATGAAGGATTGGTGGAAAAAGGCATATGCCAAGCTAGCGCTATCAGTAATGAACGGCACCTGCGGGTCGTTGGCACTGCTGCCAATAGTGGGGGGGACTGTAAGTCAGTAATGTGGTGAGAGCTGTTAACCATACTGTCCGGGCACCTAGCCACTACCAACTCAACGTACTGGTTCGTTTGACTTTTAGCTATAGCCACGTTCCCAAGCGCACTCTTATCAGATAATTGATTTTATATAAATATTATAATTAATATTTGTATTTATGAAATAAATTTCGAAGTTGCACATGCAGCTTCTTATTCCTAAGTAGTGGCTTCTTCCAGGCATTTTACAAAGCGCAGTAGGCTAAGCTCCACCCATTGCGCATGAGGAAAAAAGTGGAAGGAGTGCCGAATCCGATAACCGTATATTAGAAAAGTTAAAGATTTAGCGCCCTATCACTAGTACTTAAACCAGGTATGGATAGAGCCACATCCGGTACTAGAACTCCTTCACCAGTTATCGTTTTGTACCTGCCTTAACAGACAAGCGCATGGCATTGCATCTTTACCCCAACTTCGGGATTTTCCCCGTCTGCGCCTGGAAAACCGAACTATTCAGCGCAAAAGAGCACCATCCAAAACCTCCGCATGTGAGGAAAACAAGGGGGATGGTTAAACCGACATGGCTATTGCTATTGGCGTTGCTATTGTGGCACACGGCGGCACGTGCCCAATGGACTTCGCAAAACTTGGGCACCACGACCACTAATCGCGGAATCCAGGATTTCGATATGCCAAATGCTAACGTTATCTGGGGTGTCCAATACGATGCCAGCGGAACGACTCCCTCAGCACCTGGTTCGGGGGTAATCTTATCTACGAACGGTGGTACGAGCTGGCTCAGCACGAATGTGGCGACCCCAAACTTCGGCACCAAGAATATTGCCAACGTCTCGGCCATTGATGCGGCAACTGCCTACTTTTCATGCTACAACCCAACCAGTGGCGGAGGGCTTCTGGTAAAAACCACCAATGGGGGCGCCAGCTTTACTGAGGTTGCCACGCCCACTTTTACCTTTTTGGATTTTGTACACTTCTTTAACGCTACTACAGGTCTTCTGGTGAGTGACCCGAGCGCCGGGGAATACGAAGTGTTTCGCACAACGAACGCAGGAGCTACCTGGACGCGGGTACCTGGTGCTAGCCTGCCAAACCCACAGGCGGGTGATGCCGCCATCGTTAATCAATTTTCCACATTTGGCACTCATATCTGGTTCGGAACGGCCTTAGGCCGTGTGTACCACTCGCCAGACCAAGGCGTAACCTGGACACAAAGCGACACCGGCATTCCTGCGCCGAATGGAGTAGCGTTGGATAACTTGACGTTCACGGATGCGCTCAATGGGTTGGCAGTAGGCAGCAATGGTACTGTGGCACGCACCACCGACGGCGGAACAACATGGACGACCATCACTCCTTGCGGGGCGTTTGCAAGAAGGCGAATTTCTGCGGTTCCAGGTTTGCCAACCACTATGGTTGGCATCAGCTACGATGCAACAAATTTAGCTTCTTCCGTTACCTATGACGGCGGTCAAAGCTGGACTCCTATCAACACCGGCACTTCCTTTTCAACGGTGTATTTTTTTGATGCCACGCACGGTTGGGCCGGTGGCTACTCCCAAGCCGGTGGTGTGGGAGGCGTATACAAGTATACAGGAACAGCGCTTTCACCGCCCGTTGTAACGGCTCTGGGGGGGCTTCGGTGTGGCGCCGGCCCCGTTACGCTAACAGCTAGTGGCGCCCCGACAGGAGGGCAGTACCGCTGGTACACCGCGCCTGCCGGGGGCACGTCAATACCCGGCGCGATTACGGCTTCATTCACGACCCCCAGCTTAAGCAACACGACAACATACTATGTGAGCGCAACCACCGCGTGCGGAACTTACGAAACTGCTCGTACGGCCGTAACAGCCACAATTGCGACCGCACCCAGCGCACCCGTGACCGTAGGCGCCTGCGGCATCAGTTCGGTTACCCTTACTGCTTCCGGTAGTCCTGTTGGCGGCTCATACAGGTGGTACACGGTATCCTCGGGGGGAACGCCCATAGCCGGCGCCACCTCGGCAACCTATACCACGCCCGCGCTAAGCACGACCACTACGTATTATGTGAGTGCTGTGACCAGTACGGCGAACGGGGGCTGCGAAAGCACCCGCACTCCCGTTACCGCAACCCTGACCTCAAACTTGAGCGCGCCAACCGCAACCGGCGCTACTACTACCGGTTGCGGCGCCGGCTCCGTCACACTAACTGCCACTGGCGCTCCGGCGGGCGGAACCTATGGGTGGTACACAACTGTAACCGGCGGCACCCCCATACTAGGCATTACCTCGGGCTCCTATACCACACCGGTGCTGAGTGCGACCACCACTTACTACGTAAGCACTTTCACAAGCGCGGCTAATGGTGGCTGCGAAAGCCCAAGAACGGCGGTCACGGCGGTCGTCAAACTTCAGCCCACCGCCGCCATTGTGCCTGCAAGCAGCACAACGTTCTGTTCCGGCAGCGTGACATTGGCCGCGAATGCCGGGGCTGCCCTGTCGGCTGGGAGTACTACCGCGCTCAACGCGCTGGCAGGAAGCGGCACGCCCATAATCTGCGATTGTCCACCTGGTTATGTGGCCGTAGGCTACACGGGGCGTACAGGTTCTTGGATGGACCAAGTGCAGTTGGCTTGTAAACAGTTACGCGCTGACGGCACGCTGGGCAACACGGTCGTGTACACCAGCTCCAATGGAACGAGTACCGGAGGAGGAGCCACCGGCCCTTATTTGTTCCCCGACAATACCGTCATGGTAGGTGCCACGGCTTATACCAATAGCAATTATATTGCCAGCCTGCAAGGATATGGCCAATCCGTCGCCTACATCGCGGGAGTGGGGGCGAACAACAATACGCCGACTACCAATGGCCTGATGAGTGCTGCCAGCCTTGGGAATGTACTGGGTACGGTGTATGCGCCGAGCGGAGCGGTCATCACGGGCATGTCTGGCTGGAGCGGCTTGTATACGTCAGGAATCACCTTCCGCTACACTCCCATTGCCCAATTCCTGGAAACGTATCTGTGGAGTAACGGTGCTACCACTCCCACCATTGTAGCGGGCACATTGGGAACTTATACCGTTACGGTGAGCAACGCCCAAGGCTGTTCGGTTACTTCTGCACCGATCACCGTGACCGCAACAACAGCCCCACCGGCCCCCAGTGTAACAGGCAACCGCCGGTGTGGCACCGGGGTCGTCACGCTTACAGCAACCGGTGCGCCTTCCGGTGGATCGTACGCTTGGTACACGACGGCTACGGGGGGAGTTCCGATTAACGGCGCTACCTCAGGCTCCTACACGACTCCGGTGCTGGCGCTTTCCACCACTTACTATGTGAGCGCTCTGAGCGCATCAAGCTGCGAGGGGCCTCGAACTCCGGTCATCGCTACGATTGACCCAGCGGTGCCCATTCCCACCGTTACTGCTCTGCCCTCTACGGTCTCGTTGGGGCAAGCAACTACTCTGAGCGTCACAAGCCCCGTCGCCGGGACCATCTATGCGTGGTCGGGCCCTGGTTTGACCAACGCAACGGGTCCGACCGTGACCGTGGCGCCACCAGCGACCGGCCCCAACACCTATACCATAACGGCCAATGTGGGGAACTGCTCAGCCAATAGCCAGTTGACCGTTGCTGTTACGCTTCCGCCACCCACTATTACCGGCTTTACGCCTTCCGCCGGTCCAGCCGGTACCAGCGTGGTGATCACGGGCTCGGGCCTCCTGGGTAACACCGCTGTAAGCTTCAATGGCGTAGCGGCCACCTTCTCCGGCGTAACGAACACCGCCATTACGGCCATTGTGCCACCCGGCGCTACGACCGGCCCCGTTTCAGTGACAACCCCGGGCGGAACGACCAGCGGCACCAGTAACTTCACGGTAGTGCCCGTGACGCTGGCGGTCCAAGCCGCGGTGTGTCTCAACGCGGGCACGTTTGCCTTGACGGGCGGTTCGCCCGCGGGCGGCACGTACACCGGCCCAGGCGTGAGTGGCGGACAGTTCAACCCGCTTACGGCTGGTGCTGGCAGGCACACCATCACCTACTCGTACACGCTGAATGGTGTGACCAGCACGGCCACGCAGCCGCTGACGGTATCTGCCTTGCCCAGCGTGACGTTGGCGGCCTTTGTCCCGCGCTGTCAAGGCAGCGCGGCTTTCATTCTGGCCGGTGGGCTACCAACTGGCGGCACGTACTCTGGGGTGGGCGTGAGCGGCGGGCTCTTTAACCCGACCATGGCGGGCGTAGGCACGCACACCATCACTTACAGCTATACGGATGGCAACGGCTGTACGGCGTCGGCCATCCAGACCATTACTGTGCTGCCGACGCCCACGTTTGCCAGCTCGGCCACACAGGTGTGCACCGGTCAGCCCGTGACGCTGACGGTGAGCAACGCCGGCCCCGGCGCCACTTACCTGTGGAGCCCCGGCGGCCAGACCACGGCCAGCATTACTAATTCGCCCACGGCGGCCACTACCTACTCAGTGACGGTGACTAACGCAGCGGGCTGCACCTATCCGTTTAGTCAAGTTGTTACCATTAGTCCCTACACCATTCCGTTGGGGACGGTGAACCTATCGTTGCCGCTTGCCAACGCGCAAAACCTTGAGCCTGCAGGAACTACCCTATCGTGGGCCCCCGTCGCGCAAGCCGTGAGCTACGATGTGTATCTGTGGCTGTCATCGAGCCCAGTAGGCCAGCCGGCGACGCCACTAATTTCCAACCTGACCAGTATTAACCTAGCGCTACCAGCTGCGTCGTTAGCCTTTGGACAAACCTACAACTGGCAGGTGGTGGCCCGTAACCCATGTTTTAGTCGGGCCAGCGCGGTGCGCACTTTCTCCACTAGGTTCCTGCCTGACTTACGAGTCACCAACTTGGCAGCCCCGGCTACCGCTACGGTGAATCAGACCCTCACCGTAAGTTGGCGGGTAACTAATAGCGGCGCGGGTGGTACAGGAAGCACGACCTGGACCGATTATGTGTACTTGTCCCCCGACCACGACATTAGGGTTGCGGAAGATGTATTGCTTGGACAATTCCCAAACCAGCAAGCCCTACAGCCCAATCAATCCTATGTGCAAACGTTAGATTTAGCAATTCCGTCGACTGTTAGAGCTGGGAGTTATCATCTGTATGTGCTTACTAATCGAATCGATGCCTATTGCCAGAGTGTGTTCATTAATGGGACAGATTCGTGTTCCACGGTTAGGGGAATCCACTCTCCCCCAACCGTGACCGAAACCAATATAGCAAACAACTGGCGCCATCAACCACTCACGATTCAGTACCCCGCAAGTCTGCCGGACCTGGCGTTAGGACCAATAGGAGTGCCGTCGGTCGCCTTCACCAGCAGCCAACTAAATGCGACCTACCGCCTGATAAACCGAGGTACTGCGTCGGCCCGCGGTAATCTTTCCTTCCCTAGTGGTCCCTACCTCTGTGACGGAAATTATTGGTTGAATAGCTTTTATCTATCCCGTGACTCGATGCTGAGCACCGCGACCGATGTATTGCTGAGCACAGAGAGATTTTTCCCGCGAGACGTAAAGTTTGGCGCGCGTGCAACCGTATTCGTGCCTGGGACCGTCACATCTGGTGGGGGAGGCTCCAGCGGTAGCTACCAATGCGCACCAGGAGCATTAACTCACTCTGATGTTATTGAGGTAGACAGCTCCCTAGTCACCCGTGCGGCTCTTGTAATTCCCTTCAATACCCTCAGCGGCACTTATTACGTGCTAGCGGTGGCCGACGCTGGCGATAACGTGCTGGAAGGTTACGGCGAAAACAACAACGTGCGGGCCAGTTCCCCTATCGCCATCACCTTGGCTCCTCCTCCCGACTTGGTGGTGACACAGGTGACGGCTCCGGCGACGGCCGGAGTAGGCCATACCCTGGCCGTAAGTTGGCAGGTACAAAATGACGGCGCCAAGGCGCCTGACGCGAGTGAAACGGTATGGTACGACAAGGTTTTCCTTTCCCGGCTGCCCACCTTTAACCCCGACTCAGCCATAGCATTGGGTGAACTTATGCATACGGTGGCCACCGCGCCTTTCGGACCGGGTGCTCGTTATAGCCAAAGCCAATCGCTACCATTGCCCCGGGGGCTGAGTGGACAGTTCTACGTCTACGTTTGGACTGATGCGCACAACCAAGTATTTGAATACAATGCCGATGGCAATAATATCAGCCGCAGCCCCAATCGAGTCAATCTGACCTACACCACCTATCCCGACCTGGTGGTTACCAGCATCAGCTTGCCCGATACCGTCGTGTTCGGCCAACCCTACACGATGAGCTGGACTATCAAGAACCAAGGCCTCGCAGCTACGGCGGGGGCCTTTGTCGACCAGATCGTAGCTTCTGCGGACACGTTGCTTAGTAGCAGCTACGCGGTTCAGAGCAGTGCGGCTTATAGCGGGATTATACAACCTGGCCAGTCCGTGACCCGGCAGCTCACTCACACCTTTTCTTACCAGCCGGCTTTGGCTAACCGCCGGGCGTACTATTTTGTGCGCACCGATGCCACCGATGCCGTGTACGAATACGGCCACGAGAACAACAACCAGTCGGGCACGCACCGCGTGGGAAGGGGCGGAGTGTTCATGAAAGTGGTCGTGAGCAGCGGGACTGGGCCAAGTAGTGGGCCTTTGCCCGTACACGACTTACGCCCACTTGCGCTGAGTGCGCCCGCCAGCGCTGGCTCCGGCAGTCGCATAAATATGACGGCACGAGTCCGCAACTTTGGCCCCGATTCTATTGCCAGTGGGACTTGGCGTGACGTGGTGTACCTCTCTACCGATACAGTACTCAGCGCAGGTGACCAAAACCTAACCTATATAAGTCGGCAAGCTACCCGCGCAGCGGGCAATAGTTATAGCCAGAGCCTGGCCGTGACGCTGCCCAACGGCATCAGCGGCATGTATTACCTACTTTACTCTACTGGTGAATCAGCCAGCGGCGTATACGACGCTGTACCGGCCAATAACGTGCGGTTTCGACCAATCGCTATGCAACTTACATCTCCTGCCGACCTGGTTGTGACATCAATGGTCAGCCCTGACAGCTTGTATGCTGGCCAAACAATCCGGCTGCCCTACCGACTGGCGAACCAAGGTGCGGGTACTACCGTGCTGAGTCGTTCCCCTTGGTACGTGGGTGCCTACTTAAGCACCACGCCTACGTTGACTGGGACCGCGCGACAAGTAGGCAGCCGTCCCCTCACCCAGACTCTGGCCGCCGGCGCTGCCCTGGTCGATACGGTTACCTTTACGGTTCCGAGTACTTATCTAGGCAATTACTACCTAATCGTAAAAGCTGACAATAGCGACGACATCTATGAGTACAATGCTGAAGGCAACAATACGCGGAACCAGCCCGTGTACGTGCAAGCGGCCCCACAAGCTGACTTGGTGGTGACGGACGTAAGCGGTCCTGCCACGGCCCTGTTAGGTGTTCCAACCACGCTCAGCTATACCGTCCGTAATACGGGAGCGTATGCTACGGTTGGCACTCTCACCAACAACCTATACGTATCTAACAACCGACCCTACCTCAGCGCGGGTGATCGTTTCTTTGGACAACAGACCCTTCAGGGGCTGGTACTGGCACCAGGTGCCCAGCTAACCCGTACCGTCACGGCCACGCCCCTTGCCCTTAAACCCGGCTACTATCGCAGCGTTGCCCAGGCTAATGCTCTTCAGCAAGTAGCTGAAACCAACTACACCAACAACCGGCTGGTTGGCAGCGACTCCACGCACTGGGACGTGTCAGTGCTACCACTAGGTGTCCAGGTGCGTAACATCCCGTTGGCTGCTACCGACCACCTCTTTTACCAATTGACCGTAGCCGCTAACCTAGACGTATTGTTAACCCTGTCCAGCAATCTGACAACTGGCTCGAACGAGTTGTACGTAGCCTACGACCGCATTCCGACCAGTTCCGATTACGATTATCGGTTTACCACGCCGGAATCGCCAATTCAGCAGATTGTGCTGCCGGCTACACATGCGGGCACCTACTATATCTATGTCCGAAACGCTTCGCAGAGCCCAATACAACAAGTGAGCCTGCTGGCGCAACCCCTCCCTTATTCAATTCGGAGCATTACCCCATCCACAGTGGGTAAAGGCGTGGTTACTACGGCGCTTAATGGGGCCGGATTCCGCAGCGGCATCAGGGTGCGCCTGCGCAACAGCAGTTCCTCGATAGTAGCGACGGCACAGGTAACCCGTTTCATCAGCACCATGGAATTGCGGCTGCGCTGGGACCTCACCACAGTGCCGGCAGGAGCTTATACCGTAGAAACCGAAAACCCTAACGGGGATATGCAACAGCTGCCTGACGGCTTGCATATAGTGCCAGCGACTACTTTCTCGGTTGACTATCAAGAACAGGCACCGAGCACGCTACGAGCCGGACGTTCGGGAGAGTTTGTCTACAGCTTTCGCAACACATCGAACGTCGACATTCCCGTATTGCACGGTCAGTTTAGCATGCTTAGTGGCGCCCAGATAACCAATGTGCGGGGCACAGCTGGCAATCCTCTACTAGGCTCTCGCTGGAATTTGACTTCAACAGCTGGTGCCACGGCCGTGAAGGATTGGTATGCTCCAGGTGATGGCCTCGTTTACGTGCCCTTCATCGCACGCAATGTGCCTCCTGGAGGCCAGGTTACCATACAATTCACGGCAGGTTTACAACACTACCGCAGTAACGAACTTACCGTGAGGCAGCAGGCATTCGCCTACGAAACCTCCGACCTACTTGCACGGTTAGGTGCGCAAATTGAAACAATGCGTCGCTTTCTGCTGGCAAATCCTGTAGAACTAAAAGTGAACGTCTCACCGGCCATGATGGCACTGGTCGCGAACCGAAAGGCTTACGCTGATACCTTGCTTACCCGCTTGTTCAGAGTCGGGCTACTTGAGCCCGCTGATACGGTAGGGTTTGATTTTACCTGTGATAGCTGCCTGCATTTGGACAGTGCTCCTGTAACAAGCACTGGCCAATTGTTCAACTCTGGCTATGCTATAGCGACACAGGACACCACTGGCGTCGCATTGTCTGCCAATGGGGCCTATCGGTGGAAAATAAACAAGTATGGTGGCCAGGCGGGGCAAGCCCTGGGATGGGACCTGCTACGCGTAAACGGTACCTTGGCGGTACAAGCCAGCCCGTCCCAACCTTTTGTAATTCAAGTCACCTCTTTTTCATACCTAAATCAACCGGGCCTGCTGGCGGGTTGGTATCCTGCGGTCGATGCTAGTTGGCCCATTGCCATTGCCAGTGGCGGCATTACCGGCTTCGCCGCAACAAAGTTTAGCGTTGACGCCAGCCGATTTAGCGCACATAACAACCTGTACGGCGGGAGTTTTAGCGTGCACCAAGCCGGCGATACGCTAAAACTTGTTTTCACGGCCGCGCGTCCTGGTCTTGGCATGGCCGGTATACCCGGGGCCCCCGGGGCCCCGGGCGAGCCTGGTAGCCCAGGTGGGAAGGGAGGATCTGGCAACAATACGATAGCTCCCGGAGTCGGAGGGAAGGGTGGACAAGGCGGCCCGGGCATTCCAGACTGGGCTGCTCCTAACGGCATTGCTGTGCCGGCGGGCAATGGCGGCCGGGGTGGCGAAGGCGGCGACCCGCTCCCGAATACCTCAAACCGGGGGGGGCACGGCGGTGACGGCGGAGATGCAGGTGATTTTGCCCTGAACTCCAATGGTACTCTGACTGGAGCAGGGACTGTAGGGTTGGGTGGTAGCCCGGGGCAAAGCAGCGCTGGCTACCCGTCGGGGAACCCTGGCAACGCCGGACAGGTAAGCAGTCGAACAACTGCGCCTGTCTCAACTTCACCAGACGCTGGTACTGTGGTATTGAGTAGGGGGTTGGGTGATATCAATAATCCTGCAGGGAAATCATGTAATCCCTTACCGGTTTCGGACGACTTATGCGACGCGACAGTTGATGCGCTTGGCACTATGGAAACATTTTTCAATGAAAAAGCCAAGTTCAAAAGAAAGGGGGTTGCTTACGTTACAAAGTACTTATCAAAGGCTGTTGCGCCAGGTGACCCAATGACTGCTTGTACCCTGGATGCAATGGTAAACTTTGTAGGCGATAGAGTTGAGTTGATTGGGCCAGAAGACCTAAATCCTGTAGGTGTAGCGGTATTTTTTAAGGATTTTACTATCGCAGGGTTACAGTTGGGCCTTCGGCTTTACAACTGCCAAAACCAGTTTGGTAGGGGTAAAGGGCAGGTTGAACCAGGCCATATTGACCAGGTAGGAGAGTGGATAAATCTACTGGATATTGGAAAGGGTTTTAAACTGGATTGGCTTGTTAATGGCAGCATTTATGCCTTGAAAAAGCTGTGTGTCCCAATAGTGAACCCTTGTGACCCGAACGAAATCCAAGGACCAGAGGGATACGGTCCTGCTAAGATCGTAGCGGCCTCGGCTACGTTGCCTTATAAAGTGCTGTTTGAGAATGACTCAGCACAGGCATCTGCCTCTGCTCAACGCATTAACATCCGGGTGCCTATTGATCGAAATCTCAACCCGCTGAGCGTACAATTGGGGGATGTGAATTTCCATAACCGCACCATGCATATTCCCTCTGGGCTGGCTAGTTACCACACAGTATTCCCACTGGCAGACTCCATTGGAGTGGATGTAGAATTAACAGCTGGGGTAGATGTGGTGCGTCGGGAATTGTTTTGGGAGTTCCAAGCTATTGACCGGGCAACCGGCCTACCGCCGGCTAACCCACTGGCTGGATTCCTGCCAGCTAATTCCTCAACCCACGATGGTGAAGGGTTCGTCTTGTTCTCCATGCGTCCACGCCGAGGGGCGGTCACGGGTGATTCCATCAAGGTAAAAGCCGCTATCGTCTTTGACAACAATGACGTGATTGACACGAATGAAACGCTAAACACCGTTGATGCCGTGGCTCCGCATTCCTTGGTTAGCCCCATAGCGGCAGCGGCCGACTCCGTATACCAGATTCGTGTTCTGGCCCAGGATGATACCGGTGGTAGCGGGGTGCGCAGCTTTGACCTCTATGTTTCAACGGACGCACAAAACTATCAGCCCTACCTAGCCGGACTTACCGCTTCTCCAGTATCGTTTACGGCGCGCGCAGGCCAGAACTACTATTTCTACGCGCTAGTGACCGACAATGTCGGCAATGCGGAAAGTGCGAAAACCGCATTTGAAGCCTCAATAGCACCTTGTCCGCTGCCAACAGCAGTACAGGTGCTGAATATTACGACCACTACAGCCGGCGTAGCCTTTGTGGGCAGTCTTCTAGCCACCGGGGGATATCAGGCAATTGCCACACCCGTAGGTGGTGGAGCTCCCGTTAGCGTGCAGGGAACAAGTTCACCATTAGTCTTAAACGGACTCAGTCCAGGCACTAGTTACACGCTCATTATACGTGGCGACTGCGGCGGGGCGGATAGCTTCACATCTCCAATCCTTTTCACTACTGCGGGAACACCATTACCCGACCTGGTGGTGAGCACCAACCAGACCCTACACGGCGGTAATTATCGCAACGTGACCATCGTGGCCGGCGGCATCCTGCACCTCACCTCATCGCTGACGGTGGCGGGGGCTATGAGCGTACAAACCGGTGGAATGCTCGACACGCACCCGGCTGGTACTGCTTCTTGCGCGCTGGTGAGCGGTACGGGTAGCTTCGAGCTAATGGCTGGGGCCACCTTACGCATCTGCGACCCAGCCGGGATTACGCTCAGCGGCAGTACGGGCAGCGTCCAGGTGGAGGGAACCCGCCGCTTCAGCAGCGATGCCAGCTACGTGTATGACGGCCTTGCGCCCCAGGTAACTGGCGCGGGCCTGCCAGCTCAGGTACGCTACCTCGGCAACGTGGGTGAGCCACTCGCGCTAAGTCAGGCCGTGAGCATCGCGCAGGTGCTGGAAGCCAACGCCGCCTTCAACACGGCCGGCATGAGCTGCACGCTGCTATCTTCTGCCCAGGGCACGGCCCTAGTGCGCTACAACGACACCACGAACCCAACCATGACTGGTAACGTGACCGTGCAGCGCTATATAGACCCGGCCCAGAACCCCGGCCCCGGCTACCGCCACTACGCCTCGCCGGTCATCAACGCGCCGTTTGCCGACCTGACCACGTCGGGTTTCACGCCCACGCTGAATCCGGCATATAATACGGCCGCCCAGCCCAATACTGTAACGCCCTTCCCCACCGTGTTTGGCTACGACGAAAGCCGGATTCCAACCACCGTGAGCAACTACGGGGCCTTCGACAAGGGCTGGTTCTCGCCCGGCGGCAACTTGGTAACAGGCCGCGGCTACACGGTGAACATCCCGGCCACGGAGAAGGTGGACTTTGTGGGCCTGCTCTACAACGGCACCCTGAATCTGCCGTTGAGCTTTGTGCCCAGCGCCGTGCCTGGCTGGCAGTTGCTGGGCAATCCCTATGCCGCGCCCCTCGACTGGAGCCTAGTGAACCGCCCGGTCGGCATGGACGCTGCCATGTACGTATTCAGCTCGACCGGACAGTATACCGGCAACTACCGCGCCTATCTCAACGGCATCGGCAGCGGCAGTCCCATAGTGCCCAGCAGCCAGGGATTCTTCGTGCGCACCACGGCTGCGGCCACGCTCACCGTCACCAATGCGGCCCGGGTCATTGAGTTCCGCACCACCGACCCCACGTTCCAGCGCGGCAACGACCCGCGGCCCCAGCTGAAGCTGGAATTGCAGGCCGGCACGCCCGCGGCCCCCACAGGCCTAGCCGATGCCAGCTACCTTTACTTGGAAGCCGGCGCCACTACTGGGGTAGATGCTGCCTACGACGCCGTGAAGTTGGGCAACCCCAGCGGCCTCAACCTATCATCGGAAGGTCCAGGCGCTGCTACGGCATTAGCCATCAACGGCATGCCGCTGACCAGCCTAAGTTCAGCTACTGTGATTCCGTTGCACGTGGCCCTGCCGTCATCGGGCACCTATACGCTGCGCGCGGCCAGCCGGCTCAACCTGCCGGACAACTTAGATATAGTACTCACCGACATGCTCACCGGCCAGCGCATCGACCTGCGCCACCAGCCGGACTACCAGTTCGCGGCCGTGGCAACTGCGCCGGTTACCGGCCGCTTCTTCCTCAACCTAGTGCCCGGGGCGAACCCGCTGGCCACTACGACTGGTCTCACCGCCTCTAACGTGAGCGTGTTTCCAAACCCCACGCACCAAGCAGTGACGGTATTAGTGCCCGCCGTACGCGGCGCGGCCACCGTGGAGGCCACCCTTCTGAGCGTGCTTGGCCAGACAGTACACCAGCAGAAAGCGGAACTGCCTGCCACGGGCACCCGCCTCACGCTCGACGTCTCGGGCCTGGCATCTGGGGTGTACATGCTGCGCCTGCAGGCAGCCAGCGCAACCCTTATCCACCGCGTGGTGGTGGAATGACACTAGTAAAGGGTATCATGTATCCGAAAAGTCCCGGCTTATGCTGGGACTTTTTATATACGCATGTATAGAAATACGTCGTGTGCTTCGTTTCAGCAAGAGCACGAGAAAGGCAATCTGAGGTGGTGGAGTTGAGCCGGACAGAATTGGGACGTATTTCCCGACTGTCATGACCCCGACTTCCCACGAACCCAAGCCGGACAAACGGCGCAAATACGACGACGCGTTCAAGGCCGAAGCCCTGCGTGACTACCTGTGCCAGTTGGACTATCGGGTTAACGAAAAGCGCGTGCGCCGCCTCATGCGACTGATGGCCCAGGAGCCGATCTACTTCAAATCCCGCCTGTCTGCGCCCGGCGAAGGCGTCACGCGCTGCCCCTACCTGCTCCAGGCGCGGGTGCTGACGGCCCCAATGAGGTCTGAAGCACCGACATCACCTGTATTCTGATAACCGAAGGCTTCCTGTACCTGGTGGCCGTGTTGGACTGGTACTCCCGCTTCGTGCTGAGTTAGGAGTTGAGCAACACGCTGTACACAGGCTTCTGCCTGAAGACCCTGCATGCAGCGCTGGCCAGCCAATCCCCCCTTTATTTTCAACTCCAACCAAGGCAGCCAGTTTACCAGTCGACCCTTCAAGCAGGCCCTGCTGGCCGCCGGCTGCCGCATCAGCCGCGAAGGCTGGGGCCACGCCACGGATAATGACTTTATCGAACGCCTCATTGAACGCCTCTGGTGCTCGGCCAAATGGGAGTGCGTGTACCTGAACCCGGCCACTGACGGCCACCACCTATACCCGCAATTGCACGCTTACTTCACATACTACAACCACCAGTGCCCCCACCAAGCCCTGAACGGCCGAACCCCGGCCCAATTCTTCGCCCAAACCCCTGCATTCATCCCCGAGCACATTTGCTCAATAAAACTCGCATAAGCTGTCCAGTTTTTGGGAGTAGTACAGCCAGCAACCAAGTTGCCCGGGGCCAGACAGCGGCCGCCGGCGCTTCCGAAGTCCGGTGTGGGCTAGTGGTTGTGTGGCAGTCCAGGCAAGAGGTTGCATTGTTCAGACCCTCCTTTTACTGCTTCAGGCAATAAGACATTGCCTGCTGAATGAAACCAAATGACCTTCGCCCTTGGCAAAGAAGCCAAAGGTGAATTAGACGGCCATGTCTATATAGTTGCTGCCGGCATTCCATCTCTGCTTTTCACCCCCAATACAGCGCAAGTCTTAGCGCCACCATTCTTCTCCCTGTTATGAATGTTTTTTCTTCCCTTGGTACCCTGGTAGTTCTGGCCTTGCTGGCCGCCAGCTGCAACCTGCTCGGTGTAGACTCAATTATTTGCGGAAAGCCCCCACAAATTGCTTGCGTTACAGGAACCGTACTGGGCGAAACCTGTCCAGCCGGGACCATCATCCAGCTGCACCACAGTGTCGGCGGAGAAACCATCACATACGGTTTCGGGGAGCGAACCAGCGCACCTATTCCCATGTCATCTCGACCTTCGATGACCTGGGTCAACTTGGCGCCACCGGTACTGTCCTGTCGTTTTCTTATCGGTTAGACGGTGATGGGACTCCCCGCTTGGTCAAATGCCCTGAACCGACCCAAAGTCTTATCGTGCAGCGGTGTTACACGCTGGAAAACCTCTCAGCTGGCAGTTGTTCCGATCAATAGGGGCGGTTGCCGGCTGGCTCCTGCCCCGGCCATATCCAAGCCGTGTGGAGAGTAAGCAAAAAACACGTCGTGCTGAGCCCCGCCGAAGCATCTCGTCCGCTTCGTGCGCCCGAAATCATCCGGTAGCAACACTTCGATGAGTTGCCAGGTGGACGGTCTAAAGCTTCTTATGATACCTACCTCGGTATTGTCCACTGTCCACAGATCCTGGCAGAAGTTAGCGAAGTCGTTGCTCAGGAGAACTGGCACCGGCACCATTGGGATGTGCTACAGGCATTAGAAATAGGTTCTTCAGCGAGGCCCGAACCCATACTGCCCAAGCACGAAACCACGCCCGGCAGAGCCGCAAAAAACGGGGAATTCGGCCGTTTTTGCCAAGGCAATTAATCGACAAGCAAAAAATCAAACTCTTTTCTTGAGGTGAAAAAAGCGCTTAAACTGCTGGGCCTAGCGGTAGGCTTGCTACTGCTGACCGGGCTGGGTTTTGTTTTGTACGTGAACCTGCGTGGCATTCCGAGCTACGCGGCTCCCAAGCCGAGCGTGGCGCCCGTTGCCGCCACGCCCGAGCAACTGGCCCAGGGCGAAAAACTGGTGCTGGCCGCCTGCGCCGATTGCCACCTCGACCGCAGTACCAATACCCTCGCGGGCCAGCGCCTGCGCGACGTACCGCCCGAATTCGGCCAGCTCTACTCCGCCAACATCACCCGGGACGAGCAACACGGCATCGGCCGGTGGACCTACCAGGAGCTGGTGGGACTGCTGCGCACCGGCATCGGGCGCGATGGGCGCTACCGCATCATCATGCCCAGCTTCGTGCACATGTCCGACGACGACGTGCGCAGCATCGTGGCATTTTTGCGCTCCAACCACCCGCTGGTACGGCCCCAGGCTACGCCCTCGCACCCGCAGGAACCCTCGTTGCTGGCGAAGGTGCTCGTCAATACGGTGATGAAACCCACGCCCCTGCCCGCGGAGCCGGTGGTGGCGCCCCCCCCCACCGATGCCGTGGCCTACGGCCGCTACCTAGTAGTGGGCCGCTACAAGTGCTACGACTGCCACAGCAAGGACTTCAAGACCAACAACCACCTGGAGCCGGAGAAATCGGCGGGCTACCTGGGCGGTGGCAACCGACTGATGAACCAGCAGGGCCAGCCCGTGGTGGCGCGCAACATCACCGCCGATGCCGAAACCGGCCTGGGCGACTGGACGGAGCCGCAGTTTGCGCAGGCGCTGCGGTTCGGCCAGTCGCCCAACGGCCCGCTGCACTACCCCATGCCCAAATACTCGCGCCTGACCGACGAGGAAGTACACGCGCTGTACGCTTACCTGAACTCGGTGCCCGCGCTGCGCAATGCCACGCACGAAGACGGCGCGGCTACGGCCGCCCGCTAGGCCCCGGCCGCGCCAACGCCCCTCTCCCTCCTACTCTGCCGACCCATGCCCCGCATAATCACGCTACTCCTGCTGGCCGGCCTCGCGCTGGCCGCCACGCCGACCACGGCCCAGAAGCGGGCCGCCCCCGCCGTAACTGCGTTTCTGCGCCAAGCCATGCGGGAAAACCACATTCCGGGCCTGGCCTACGCCGTGGTAAAGGATGGCAAGGTAATTCAGCAGGGCTACGAGGGCGTAGCCAACCTGGCCTGGAACGCGCCGGTGGACGCCGAAACCGTATTTCAGACGGCCTCCTGCTCCAAGCTGTTCTGCTCGCTGCTGCTGGGCCGGCTGATCGATAAAGGCCTGCTCTCCCCCGACGAAACCATCGGCCAGCTGCAGGACTCCATTCCGTATTACTGGCGCGATATCACCATCCGGCAGCTGGCCTCGCACCAGTCGGGCATCTGGATAGCCAAATTTGGTCCGACGAAAACATCGCGGGAGGCCTTCAACGCGGCTAAGGAGCAGCGCATGGAGTACGAGCCCGGCACGCGGGCCGGCTACGTTAGCTCCGACTATTGGATCCTGCAGTATTTGCTGGAGCAGAAGCTGCATCAGCCTTATTACACCCTGCTTAAGCAGCACGTACTCGACCCGCTGGGCATGCGCCACACCTTCGTCAACCAGAACGACGACAACGGCATCCGCACGCACGAGGTGCTGCCCCGGGAGGCCGCCGTGTACAGCTACTTCGACAACCGCTACCACGTCAGCGACATGCAGTTTGGCCGCACGGGCTACACCGCCGGTGGGTTGTACACCTCGCTGACCGATTTTACCCGCATTGCCCAGGTCCTCGACGAGGGCACGTTTTTAAAGCCGGCTACCCAGGCTATGCTGCTCACCGGCAGCCCGATGAAAACCGGCGGCACCGGCTTTGCCGGCCTGGGCTTTATGGTGGAGCAGTACCAGGGCCACCCCGTAGCCGGGCACAGCGGCGGCCCCGCCCTGGCCGATTTCCTCCGCTTCACCGACCAGAAGCTCACGCTGTTGGTGCTGACCAATCAGCGCGGCTTCTACCCCTACCTGGCTAAGGGTATGGCCACCTTCTACGTGCCCGGCCTGCAGATGCCGGAAGTGCCCAAGACCTTCTGAGCAGTGGCGCCGCACCATTAAACGGTCAGGCAGAGACGCATCATCTTGCGTACTGCTTGATCGGTTGCGCTTACCGCCAAACGCCGCAACGCCTTGCCAGGACAGCCTGGCAAGGCGTTGCGGCGTTTTAGGGCCGGGGCAGCGTGGAGGCCGGGCGCTCCAGCAGCACCACGGGCTGCTGGTGGTAGTCGGTGCGGGCAAACTCGGCGTACCCGCACTTGGCGGCCACGCGCAGGGAGGCCGCGTGCGCCGCGTGCACCAGGCACACGGAGCGCGGCGGCAGGTAGGTATCGGCCCAGGCCAGGATGGCCCGCACCGCCTCGGTGGCGTAGCCGCGGCCGTGGTGGCTGGGGGCCAGCACCCAGCCGGCCTCGGGGTAGCCCTGGAGCGTGGGTCTGATGGCGCGCTGCCACTCGGCGAAACCCGCCGCGCCGATGCACTGGCCGGTGGCTTTTTCCTCCACGGCCCAGTAGCCGAAGCCCAGCAGGTGCCAGAGCCCCGTGTTCTGCAACAGGCGTTTCCAGACGTCTTCGGCGGGCAGGGCGGCCCCGTTCAGGTACTGGTAAAAGGCCGGCTGCTGCCACATGGCCAGCAGGGCCGCAAAGTCGTCGGGGCGGTGGCCGCGCAGCCGCAGCCGCTCGGTTTCGAGTTGGGGAATGGTCATCGGGGAAGGATTAGATAAGGGAAAAGACAATGGCAAAACCGACGGTCAGGCTGGCAAAGGCACAAAAAGCCCCAGCCGGATACGGCCAGGGCTATGGGGACGCAGTACCGTCGTTAGCGTACTACCCGCACGCGCACTTCCATCGGGATGATCTGGGTGCCGTCTTCGAGGGTGAGCAGGAAGAAGTAACTGATCTGGGTGGGCTTGGTGGCGTCGGCGGCCACCAGCGGGGCGGGGCCGAGCAGGTTCAGGCCGGTGGCGCCCACATCGAGCAGGGCACCTACGCGGCTGCGGTAGGTGGCGTAGTCGAGCAGGCTGGAAGTGAAAGTGATGCTGTTCGTGCCGTTGCCGGCAATGGGCGTGGCGCCGGGGCTGGCCGCGTTGCCGTTGAAGTTCAGCGCCAGCTCGGCCGGCGTTACCGGGCGCGAGGCGATGGTAGCCGTGGCCACGCTGGCCACCGTGTTTTGCAGGTAGCGCAGCCCGGCCGCGCCGGTTACCACCCGCGTAATTTCCTTGATGCGGCCCTTATCGACCGGAATGGAAAACGTGATGGAAAACTGGCCCGGCTGGGCCGCCGTGGGGGCCGTGGCCACCGGGGGCGTGGCGCTGGTGAAGGCGCCCGGCGCCGTCACGATGGGAAACCGCTCGAAATACTGGGCGTTGCTCACCGTCACCGGGATGGCGGCCAGGCTGTCTTCCAGTGGCCCCAGGCGGGTGTCGCCGTAGTCTTTTTCGCAGGAGAGCGTACTGCCGGCCAGCAGCAGCAGGGCGCCAAGGCGCAGAATCGTCGTCGTCATCAGAAAGCAGGGAATAAGGGTGCAAGGGCCGGTTAGTCGACGTCCCACCACACCGGGACGGAAGTGCCGGGCACCGGGCTGGGCGCGTTTTTGGTGTTGCCCGACAGCTCGGAGGCCGGGTACACGAAGCGCTTGGGCAGGGTGCCGTCGTCGCCCTGGGGGTTCAGGGCCAGGGAGAGGCGCGGAAAGCCCGTGCGGCGGTAGTCGTTGTAGGCTTCGTAGCCGTTGCCCACCCAGGCAATCCACTTCTGGGTGATAATCTTGTTCAGGTTTTTCTGCCGGCTGACCGCGTCCGCGGCCGGCGTCAGCGTCACCCAGCGCGGGTTGGCCGCGAAGTAGGCGTCCACGTCGGCGTCGGTGAGGCCGGCTTTGCGCATGGAGGCGCGCACGGCCTCGCGCAGCAGGGCCTGGGCGTCGCCGACGACGCCCAGCATTACCGCCGACTCGGCCCGGATGAACAGCACCTGGAAGTTCGTGAGCAGGCGAATGGGGGCCGCGCCGCTGGTGCCGGCCGGGTAGGCGCCATAGCGCGAGCGGTTGGCCAGGGCGGGGCCGGCGCCGGGCGTCCCGTTCTGAAAGCCCGTAAACACGCCCACCGAGGTTACCGTGCCGGTGAGGTTGGTGGTGGCCGTGGGCGTCGGGGTCGTGGTGAAGAACTTCGGCAGGCGCGGGTCGTTGCGCAGGGCCATGCTGTCGAGCAGGCGCTGGCTCAATAGCAGGTCGGTGGTGCGGTTGACGTAGTTGAAGCTGTAGATCGGGTTCTGGCTGCCGACGGAGGAGCCGTAGGGCACCTCGAAGTCTTCGTCGTTGGTAGCAATGTAGGCGCCGGGTCCCTTGGCCAGCACTTCCTCGATGATGGCCTTGGCCAGGGCCGGCTCCCGGACGCTGACGGTATTGGCCAGCTTCAGCAGCAGGGTGTTGCCCATCTTTTTCCACTTGGCCAGGTCGCCGGCATACACCGGGTCGTCGGTGGCGCCGGGCTTGAAGGTGCTGGGCTTGTCCAGGTCGGCCAGGCCCTCCTTCACCAGGTCGAACAGGCTCTGCACGCCCTGGCCCGCGTTGCCCTTGTAAATGTCTTCCTGCCGGTCGAAGCGCGGCTGCAGGTTGTCGAAGCGCCGCAGGGCCTCGGAGTACGGTACATCACCCCACAGGTCGGTGACCAGGGCAAAGTTGTAGGCTTTCAGCAGCTTGCCGATGCCCGCGTAGGCCGGGCTGTTCACGCGGTCGGCGGCCTCGATCATGCTCTGCGCGTTCTGCAGCACCCCGGCGTACAGCTCCAGCTGCCACTGGTTGTCGAGCCCGCCGCGGATGTTGTACACGTCCTGCCCGGTGCTCTGCGAGCCGGTGCCCGCCACGTGCTGCACCAGCAGGGAGGTGATGCGGCTGATTTCGTTGCCATTAGCGAAGCCGGTGCTGATGACCGTGCTCGGCAGCAGGTTGGATGGCGAGGCCACCAGCGGGTTGTTGGGATCTGTGTTGACGTTCAGAAAGTCGTCGCAGGCGGTGGTGCCGGCCAGCAGCAGGGCCAGCGCGGCGGCACCGAAGGATTTCGTTGCGTTCATGGAATCGGGCGGAGTTAGAGGGAGAAGCGCAGGTTCACGCCGTAGGTGCGGGCATTGGGCGAGCCTTGCAGCTCCAGCCCGCGGATGTTGCCCGCGCCCTGGGTGTTCACCTCCGGGTCGAAGGGGGCGTTGGGGGCGTAGAAAAACAGGTTGCGGCCCGAGAGCGAGATGCTGGCCTGCCCGAAGGGCGTGCGCGCCAGCCACTGCTTGGGCAGCGCGTAGCCCAGCGACACTTCCCGCAGGCGCACCACCGAGGCGTCGTACACGTTCAGGTCGCTCTGCAGCCCGAAGCTGCTCCAGTAGCTTTGCGCGTCCACCTGGATGTTGTTGGGCCGGTAGGTACCGTCGCCGTTGGCAATGACGCCGGGAATCACGCGGGGCAATTCGCGGTCGGCGCCGGTTTGCTTGAGCGCGCCCAGGCTGCGGTACTGCCCCGCCGTGAAGGATATCACGTCGCCGCCGTAGCTGCCATCTACCAGGAACGAGGCCGTCAGGCCCTTGTAGCTGAAGGTATTGGTGAGGCCCGCCTGCCAGTCCACGTTGGGGTCGGCAATAACCTGGTTGGGCACGTCGGGCATAAACAGGCCCGAGGACGGATTGATCAGGTACTGCCCGTAGTACGGGCTTTTCTCATCCGTCACGGTGGGCTTCTTGTTGCCCCGAATCACGCCGTAGGGCAGCCCGCTGATGTACGAGGCAATAGTGCCGGTAAAAGCCGCCCCGTTGATAGCCGACTCCGTCACGCCGTCGGAAATGGCCTTTACCTCGTTGCGGATGCGGGTAAAGGTGGCGGCCACGTCCCAGCGGAAGCTGCTGGTCTTGATTGGCGTGATGTTCACCAGCGCCTCCAGCCCCTGGTTGTCCATGCGGCCCACGTTGGCGAAGCGCTGCACGAAGCCCGAAGTGGGCGCCGTCGACACCGGCACGATCTGCTGTTCGTTGATGGTCTTGAAGTACGTCAGGTCCAGCGAGAGGCGGTTGTTGAAAAAGCCCAGATTGGTGCCCACTTCAAACGACTTGGTAAACTCCGGCGTCAGTGCCTGGCCGCCGCCGGCCACGTCGTTCAGGTCGAAGCCCGCGTAGGTAGTGCCGGCGGCCGTGGTAACGGGGTAAACGATGCTGGCCACGTTGTTGCCCACCACGCCCGTGGCGATGTACGTCGTGTTGATGCTGTAGGGCGTCGCGTCGCGGCCCACCCGCGCCACGTTGGCCCGGATTTTCCCGTAGCTGAAGTAATCGTTCTTGAAGTTGAAGGCGTCGGTAAACACGAAGCCCAGCGTGGCCGAGGGGTAGAAGAACGTGTTTTGCTTCGCCGGCAGCGTCGACGACTGATCGGCCCGGCCGGTCAGCTCCAGGAACAGGTAGTCGTTGTACGCCAACGACAATTGCCCGTAGTAGCCCACCAGCCGCTGCAACGTCGACAGCTCGCCCGAGCCGTTGAAGGTCTTGCCGTTCGAGGAGCTGGGAAAGTCCGGGAAAATCAGTTCGCTGGCCGTCGACTGCACCGTTTGCAGGCGGCGCTGGTTGATGTTCTGGCCCAGCAGCAGGTTGGCGTTCAGGCCCTCGCGAAAGAGGTTGTCCTTTTTCAGCGTCACCAGCATGTCGCCGTTGACTTCGGAGCGGAAAATGTCCTGGTCGATGATCTGCCCGGCGGCGGCGCGGATGGAGCCCACGTCGTAAATCTGCTTGCGGCGGTCGGTGTAGGTGTCCAGGCCGGCGCGGTAGGCCACGTTCAGCCAGGGCGTCACCGCGTAGCGCAGGTTTGCCACGTTGATGAAGCGCGTCAGGTTCGAGGTAGTGGAGTTGCGCTCCAGGCTCCAGTACGGGTTTTCGACGGCCGACGGGATGAAGATGCTCTGCCGGGTCACCGGGTCGATGTAGGGCAGGCCCTGCAGGTTGTAGCTGCGTGGTACCACGTTCAGTCGCCCGAAGGGCGAGCCGCTGTTGCCCTGCGGCGGCCCGGCCTGGTTGCTCTGGATGAAATTCACCGAGCCGCCGGCTTCCAGCTTGTTCAGCAGCCGGGTATTGCCCGCCAGCTGCACGGTGGTGCGCGTCAGCCCCGAAAACTTCGTGATGCCCTCCTGCCGGGTGTTGCTCACGTTCAGGGCCAGGTTCTGCTCGGCGTTGCCGCCGGCAATGTTCACTCCGTTCTGCAGGATGTAGCCGGGCCGGTAAAAGTCGCGGGTGTTGTTTCGGTAGGCGCGGTAGTCCTGGGTCTGCAGCTCGCCGTTGGCGTCGAGGTAGGCCAGGCCGTTGGCCCGCGTGGGCGCGGTGCCGAAGCGCGGCCCCCACGAGGACAACACCCCGCTGTTCGGGTCGTTGGGCACGCTCAGCACGTTGCTGCCGTTGGTGCCCTGCCCGTAGTCGTTCTGCAGCGGAATCAGCCCGTACACCCGCTGCTGCGAAAAGCCCGAGGCGACGGTGACTTCCAGCTTCTTGTTCAGGTTGCGGCCCGATTTGGTGGTGATGATGATGGCCCCCGAGGCCGCCCGCGAGCCGTACAGCGCCGCCGCCGCCGGCCCTTTCAGGATGGTCATGCTCTCGATGCTCTCGGGGTCGATGTCGAGGGCACGGTTGGCCTGCTGGGCGCCGAACAAAGAGCTGGAGGTGCGGTCCAGGTCGTTGCTGATCGGAATGCCATCGACTACGAACAAGGGCTGGTTGTTGCCCTGCAGGGAGCTGACGCCGCGGATGTTGATGTTGGACGAGGCGCCCGGCAGCCCGCTGGCCGTCACGATGTTGACGCCAGCCAGCCGCCCCTGCAACGCGTTGAGCAGGTTCGGCTCCGACTTCTGCGAGAGTACCTCCCCCTTCAGCTCCTGGGTGGCGTAACCCAGGCTGCGCTTGTCGCGCTCGATGCCCAGGGCCGTCACCACCACTTCGCTGAGCTGCTTGGTGTCGGTATGCAGGGCCACGTTCAGTTCGGCCGCGGCGCCGATTTCGCGCTCCACCGACAGGTAGCCGATAGAGCTGAATACCAGCACGCTGGCCGTGGTCGGCACTTTCAGGGTGTACACCCCGTCCGGGTTGGTCGACACCCCAACGGTGGTGCCTTTGGCAATAACGGTGACGCCGGGCAGACCCTGCCCGGTCGCGGCATCGGTTACTTTACCGGAAATGGATTTTTCCTGGGCTAGTGCGCCCTGGCTTACTGCCAGCAGCGGCGCAATAGCAATCAAGCTAAAAAGTTGTTTCATGCAGGCATTGCGTTAGGAATGGGATGGGCAAAAAGAGGTGGGGCCGCCGGGCTGGCCCGAACCGCGTGTGCCGGCCAGACTATGGCAGTAGTCCGGCCGGCACGGCCCGGGTTGGCAGCTTCGGGGGGCACTCCAGTAGCGGCCAGACCAGGCTGTCGAGGTAGCACGGGCATTGGCGGCGCAGCTCGTAGCGGCCGAAACCTGCCGGGTACCGGCTCAGGCAGCTGCTGCGCATGGCTGGCTCTGCGCCGGCCGGCGCGGCCGTGGAATAGCTTCACTCACTCACTAGCCCACGACCGTCCTGCCCAAGCCGCGTCAGCCTTTGTTGCGTCAGGCACCGGGTAGGCCGACGGCACGCTGTTGCGCCAGGGCGGGCAGGCCCTAAAACTATCCCCGGTTGAGGATTTGATTACCCGCCACTGCTGCCAATTGTATGGCTACCAGAGCAATGTAAAACTATGCAGGTGGGCGGGACCCCGAAACGAGCAAGTGACTGAACTGCGCATATCGCCCCGCCAATGGGTGAATTTTCAGGATGAGCCTCGGCGTAGTCCGGCCCGGCGGCTGGTGCGCCCACAGCGGCCGACAATGGCCCCGGCCCGGTAGCCCGCTCCCTCTTATAAAGCAAACAGCCTGTCGGGAGCCCCGACAGGTTGTTTTAGTCGCTATGAGTAGGGACCGATTGAGCGGCCAGGCCGTAGTAGGCTGGCAGCGGTTGCTTAGTCTTTCACTAGGCGGCGCACCACCGTGCCGCCAGTCGTGTGCAGGCGCACCGAGTACACGCCCGTGGGCAGCTCCTTCAGGTTCAGCTCCTGGGTGATGACACCTTGGCGAACCGGTAGCTGGAGCGTACGCACCACCTGGCCCACCGTGTTCAGTACCTCTGTCTTCACTAGGCCCTGCTGCTCCTTCAGCCCGGCCACGGTCAGCGTTACTAGGCCGTGGGTGGGGATGGGGTAGAGGCTCAGGCTGGCTTGCAGCTGGGCGGGGTTGGTGCTGGTCACGCGGGGCTGGAACCAGAGGAAGAAGCGCTGGCGGGTGGAGTCGGGGTGCATCGTGAAGGCGTACACCGAATCCAGGGCCAGGTCCTGGCGGCGGTTGAGCAGGCGGTCTTCCAGCAGCACCTGGGTGCCGGCCGGCAGGTGCTGCAGGCTGGTCAGCACCAGCGTGTGCGCCCCGTTCTGGCTCACGCGCAAGCCCAGCGGCACCACGCCGGCCGTGGCCAGCGCGGGCAGGCCGTTGATGCTCAGCGCGTCGGTGGCGGTGTTGCTCCAGAGACTGGGGCGGCCGTTGCCGTTGAGCTGCACCTTGTAGGCGTCGTAGCCCATCTGGTAGCCGGCGCCGGCCTGCGGATCAAAGTACAGCACCGTTTCGTCGGCCTGGCCCTGGGCGTTGCGGGCCTCCAGGCGCAGCAGCGGCTTCAGGGCGTTGGCCGGGCCGTTGCTGCCGGCTGCCTGCCGGTCGAAGGCCGGGCTCAGGTACGAGGTGTGGCGCACGGCGTTGGTCAGGCTGACCGTAGCCGAGGCGGCCGTGGCCCGCACGAAGAAGCCCTGCATGGCGGCCAGGTCCTTAGAGCCGCCGTTCTGGCCGATGCCGTTCACGTAGCTGCGGTAGGCCCCGGTGTAGCGGCCCGAGGGCACGTACACGTACAGCGCCTTGTCCAGGCCGGCCGCGCCGGGCACCAGGTCCCAGTCGATGGGGGCCGGGTAGGGGTTGCCGAGCAGGTTCCAGCCCGAGCCCGCCTGCCCGCCCCGGCTGAGCGGGATGCTCACCGCGCCGTTCTGCAGCACGCCGCTGATGTCGACGGTCGTCGTCGGGTCGGTCATGGCCGAGTAGCCGCGCATCGGCACCAGGTTGTCCGAAGCCGTGGGCACCATCCAACCCCGGTCGAAGAAGTTGCTGGCCGAGTTCAGGCGGGTTTCGTCGTACTGGTAGAAAGTCGGGAAGGGGGTCACCGTGTTGCCCTGGGTGTTGTAGGCCGGGTTCAGCTCGAAGACCGGCAGGTCGTCGGCAAACTCGCCCACCGTGGCCGTGCCCAGCTGCATCGGCGAGGCGTAGTGGCGGTAGCCAATGGTGGCTACGCCCGTGATGTAGCGTTCCATCGTGCTGCGGCCCGTCACCACGCCGCCGCCTGCGGGGTTCACCACCATGGCGGTGCCCGCGGCGTTGGAGTGCAGCGTCAGGTAGCCGTCGGAAGCCAGGTTGCCGGTGGTCAGCGTGAGCATGTGGGTCACGCCGTAGGCGCTGCCCAGGGTCACGCCGGCCGGGTTGCGGATAATCAAATCGTAAAAGCGCAGGGGTGTGGTGGTGGTGCCGCCGAGCGTCTGGGCCCCGAGGCCGACGCAAGACCAAGGGTATGTGCCCACGCTCACGCGCCCGTTGTTGGTGAGGCCGCCGAAGAGGTACACCGGCACGTCAAAAGTCAGCCCCGCCGTATTGTTTACTACCAGCCGGTTGAAGCGCATCAGGGTCGTGCCAGCGACGGTCTGGGGCCCCGTACCGTCGAAAGTAACCGCAAAGGAGCCCGGGTCAAACGCGCCGTTGTTCAGCCAGTTGCCCGTCACGTGCAGGCTCTGCGACAAGTGCAGCGTGGCGCCCGCATCGACCACGACCCCGCCCAGGTGCGCCGGCACGGGGCCGGTAATGACGTGCTGGACGGGCCCGGTAAAGGTGATTTGCCCGGCCCCGGTCCAGGAGCCGTAGTTCGACACGTTGCCGTAGATGCTCAGCGACGAAACCACCTCCAACGAAGCACCGGGCTCAATCATAATGGATTCGGCCTCGGCCCCGGTGCCCGCTACCACGGGCTGAAACCGGGCGGTACCGATGGTAACGGTGCTGCCGCGCGTGGGCACCTGCCCGCAGGCCCAGTTGCGCCCGTCAAGCCAGTCCGTCGACGTGCCGCCCGTCCAGACATAGCTCACGGCCTGCACCACCAGGTCGGTGCCGTTGTCGTTGGCACTGATGGTGGCCGGGCTGCTGGCACTCACCCGCACCCGGTAACCGGTGCCGGCGGGCGTGCCCGGCGGAATCGTGGCGCTGATGCGGCCGCTGCCCACGGTCCCGTCCTGGGTCAGCGTGCCGATAGCGGTGGGCGCGGCAAACGAGCCGCTGGCATCCGAGAGCTGCGCCGTAAATACGTTGCCGGCCCCGAAGGTCCCCTGCGCCGCGAATGGCACGCTCAGCGCGGAGCCGGGGCAGTAGGTCCCCGCGAAGCTACCGACGGCCAGGTACACGGTACCCTGAGTCACCGTTACCTGCGTCGTCTGCTGGCTGGTACAGCCCGCCTGGCTCACCGTCAGCATGTAAGTGCCCGCGTCGGCGGTGGTGGCGCTGGCAATCTGAGGGCTGGCCTGCGTCGAGCTGAAGCCGTTCGGGCCGGACCACTGCAGAGCAGCCCCGGCGGGCACCCCGGCCGAGGTCAGCTGGATGGGGCTGCCCACCGCAACCGGCGAGTTCGACGCCGCCGTGACGCCCGCCAGGTTGGTGATGGTCCAGGGGGCGCTGGCGTTGCTGGTCAGCGCGGGGCCGCTGCTCACCAGGCGCACCCGGTACTGGTTGCCGCTCGCCGCGCCTGGCACCGTCACCCTCACCCCCCCCGCCCCACTGCTGTCAAAGGCGGTAGTACCAATGGCGGTAGGATTGGCGAACGAACCACTTGCATCTGAAAGCTGGGCCGTGATGGTAGTGGCGGGGGGCACGCCGGGGGTGCTCACGTAGAAGGTCAGCCAGAACGCACTGCCGGTGCACACCTGCCGGGCGCCGGCGTCATCCAGCGTGAGCGTGGTGGCGGCGGGGTAGGTGTAGCTGCTGGCCGAGCAGGCCGAGCCGCCGAGCGTCGTCACGCAGATGGGGCCGGTGGTGGCGCCGGCCGGGGCCGTCACCGTCAGCTGGGTAGCCGAGTTGACGGTAAAGCTCAGGGCCGCCGTGCCGTTGAAGGTCACGCCGGTGGCGCCCGTCAGGTTGGTGCCGGCGACAACCACGCTGGTGCCGGCCGGGCCACTGCCGGGCGTGAAGCTGCTGATGGTGGGCGGGCAGCCGGCCAGGAATGCGCCGGCCCCGTTCACCAGCACGGGGCTGGTAAGCGGCCCCAGCGCGGATTGAAACAGCAACCGCACCGCGCGCACGTTCGGTAGCGGCGTCGGCAGCGTCTGGGTCAGATAATGCGTCTGCCCGCCGTTGAGCAGGGCCGTGTGCGTCCCGGCAGTGGTCCAGTTGCTCAGGTTGGTCGAGGTCTGCAGCTCCACGCGCAGCTCCACCGAGTTTTGTGCCTGCAGCGCCAGTTTCAGCTCACTGATTTGCTGCTGGTTGCCGCTGCCAAAATCAGCCTGGAGGTACGTATTGTCGTTGACTGGCGTCCCCTGCCCGCTACCGGCCGCCGCGTTGAAGGCCGCCTGCGCCGAGGGTAGCCCCGCCGACTGCGTGTAGCTGCCCGCCGGCAGCCCGGCCGCGAAGTTGGCCGAGAGGCTGCAGTCCAGCTTCTCAAACTCCCGGTTCTGCACTAGGCTCCACTGCCCGTTGGCGTCGCGGGTGCGCACGAACAGCCGGTGCGTTCCGTTGGCCAGGGCGCTGACGTCGGCCGTGAAGGCCAGGCTGGCTACATCCTGGGCAGGCGTGAACGATACAGTGGTGCCGTTGCCGAAACCAGGGTCGGCGTCGATGAAGTATTCGACGCGCGTGACGTTGGGCGCGGCGGCCAGGGCCGGCGCGTAGTAAAAGCTACGGACGCTGGTCAGGCTCCACTGGCCGGCGGCGTCGCGGGTGCGGGTGCTGAGCTGGTGAAACCCGGCCGCTAGTCCGTCCAGGTCAGCGGCAAACGTCACGCCGGCCAGCTCCGTAGCGGGCGTGATGGGTACGCTGGTGCCGTTGCCGAAACCAGGGTCGGCGTCGATGAAGTATTCGACGCGCGTGACGTTGGGCGCGGCGGCCAGGGCCGGCTCGTAATAGAAGCTGCGCACTTGGGTCAGGCTCCACCGGCCATTGGCGTCGCGGGTGCGGGTGCTGAGCTGGTGAAAGCCCCGGCTGAGCCCCGTCAGGCTGGCCGTAAACGCGAAGTTGCTGAGCGTTGGGGCCGGCGCGGCTACCGGAACCGGGGTGCCCTGCCCGAAGCCGGGGTCAGCTTCAAAAAAGTACTCAGCCTGCGTGATTTGCTGGGCCCGGCCAGCCGTAGCCAGCCCGCTGAGCAACAGCAGCAGCACGGCGCCCAGCCGCGCCCACCGCGCCCGGCCGGCGGCGAAACAAGAAGAATGCAACATGGCCGGGCTAGTTGTTGGAGCGGGTGCCCAGTGTCACATTCAGCACGTTGCCGCTAAGCGTCTGGTTGTACTGGTAGATGGTGGGCACGGCCGGAATGCCCGACAGCCGGTAGGGCGCGGCGCCCCCGAACGCGCCGATATCGACGCCGCTGGTGCCGGTGCCGCGGGCGGGGTTGGTGCCGGTCTTGAGCTGGTACCAGGCGTCGAACGGCGTGCTGCCGGGGCCCAGCACGAATACCGAGGCCTGGGGCACGTTGTTCTGGCTGCTATTGGCCGGGTTCAGGTCGTTGAGGGCGCTGATGTTGTGCGAGTTGGTGCCGTTGGTCAGCGCCACGCCCGCCCCGAAGTAGTTGTTGTGCACGTTGAAATCGAGCAGATTAATCCCGCCGCCGATAACGGCATTGTGCTCAAAATCACCGCTGACCAGCGTCGCCAGGTTGGCGCCGGCGCCGTTGATAATGTTGTTGCGCAGCAGAATATTGTCGGCCCGCACGCTGCTGCCGCTTTTGGTGATACCGTATAGGTAATTGTGCTGAACCAACGTATTGACGGTATTGGCCGAGCCGCTTATCCCCACCGTGATAAAGGAGGTAATGCGGTTGCGCTCCAGCGTGATGTTGCTGGCCAGCACGCTCACGCCCCCCGTAATGGTGGTGCCGGTGATGGAGGCCCCGTTGCTGCCGGCCCCGAAGGTCACGGCCGACACGGAGGCCGCGTTGGTGTTGGCCTGCAGCCCGGTATTCAAGCTCAGGTAGTAGCCCGGCCCCACGATGCGCACCGGCTTAGTGCAGTTGAGGTTGCCGTAGTCGACGGCAGATTGCTCCAGCTGCAGGATGTCGCCGGGGGTGGCCGCGTCGTGGGCGGCCTGCACGGTGGCGTAGATGTTGGTGCCCGTCAGGCCGGTGTTGTTCACGCGGCGGATGGTCTGGGCCGGAGCCGACAGCACGGTGACGCTCAGCAGCGCCAGCCCGAGCCCGGTAGCAAAGAGGTTGTTCATAGATAGCGGAAAAAGGGACGAGAAGCGGTTTTCGCGCGGCTGACCACCGGGCCGTCGACGACAGCTGCCGGCGGCCCCGCCGGGCCTTGCTGCCCGCGAAGGTTCTTGCCCACCTCCCCGTCCGGAAGCGGAAAAGGGATGAACCGGCCAAATTCCCGCCTCAAGCCGCGTTTTTACTTCCTCACCGTTTCCGGCCCTTCCCCGCCTGGTCCGGCGGCTGACGACTGAGCCCTATTCCCGGGTTGGGAGGGGGCTGCCCCCCAGCTGCTACCGAAAAAAGGCCATTTCCGGCAGTGGCCGATTGGCTGCTGACGGAGCCGTGGCGGCGCCGGGCATTGAAGCGGGCAAATGCCGACTTGAGGCGCCAAATTCCCCGATTCAGTCAGAAGGCGGTTGAAGGCCCGGCGGGGGCGGCGGAAATTTCGCCCACGCTTTCGTCTGTGCCAGCGTCCCCGGCACATCCCGGCAGCTTATCAACAGACCCCTGACCGTTATGAATAAGAGCCGCACTTCCCTGGTCGGCCTGGCCCTGGCCGGCCTGCTGAGCGCCTGCCACTCCAACCCCGAGCCCAAGCCCGCGCAGGACGCCTGGGGCCCGCAGCCCGCCCTGCCCGTCGTCGACGGAACGGCCGCGTTCAGCCTGGGCGCGGCCGATGCCTACGTGAACGTGATGCCCACGGCGGCCCGCATGCCGGCCTTCCCGGCGCTAGAAACCCAGGCCGGGAAGGTGCGCGGCTACGTGGCCGACCTGAGCGGCCAGCCCCTGGCCGGGGCCCACCTCGGCCTGCGCTCCAGCGTGTACTACGCCAGCGCCTTGGCCACGACCGATAGCAACGGCTACTACGAAATACCCGCGCCGGTGGGCGCGGTGAGCTTTTACGCTACCGGCATCAGCCGCCCCTACGACCAGGGCCAGGCCGTCATGGGCCTCTGCCCGGCCGATAACGACGGGGCCGGGTTCGTTTCGGATGGTGGTAAGGTCAAGAACTTCGTGCTGCTCTCCTACGGCCCCGGCGCCCCGGACCAGCTAAGCCTGCACCCCAGCTTCGAGTCCAGCTACTTCGGCGGGGCGCTGTCGTTCAGCTACGGCATCGAGGACTACGCCTCGCCGCCGAGCTACCTGCCGCCCAGCGCCACCATTGAGGTGCAGCTCGCGCCGGACGGGCCGGGCCTGTTCGGCGAGACGCGCACGTTTACCATCCGCAAGGAAGTGGGCAACGTGCGCACGCAGTTCGGCGTGCTCAACATCCCGGTGGGCAAGTACCGCCTGACGGCCCGGCTACAGGACGGCCGGGCGCTGCGCATGACCGAAGTCGGCCCCCGGGTGGGCATCTACCCGCATTTTGGGCTCAAGAACAGCGCCGCGCCCGGCGCGGCCAGCGTGCTGTTTACGCCCACGCCCGGCTTCGAGCCGTCGATGGCGGTGCCGTATGCGGGCAACTGGCGCGCCGTCGATATCAGGCTGGAGCTGCCCTAGCGCCCTGCCCCCGCTTGCCGGATTTTTCATTGCCGCGGCCCGCTGGCCGGCCGACTTTTACCCTCATGTTCTTATGCTGACATTGCTGAAACGCCCGCTGCTACTGGCCGGTCTGGGCCTGAGCTTCGCGCTGGCCGGCTGCCCCTCGGAAGGCACCGTGGAGCCCGTGCAGCCCCGGTACGAGCCCGGCTTCGGCCCCTCCAAGGAACACCCCGTGGGCACGCCCTTTACCTGGCCGGCGGGCATCACCCTCATCGGCGAGCCGGCTGACGACAACCGGGACTGCGTGCAGGATGCGCTTGATCAACGCCATTTCCTCGGCGTGGGCGGCATGGTATCGGTGTGCCTGAACCTGTACAACAGCACCAGCCAGCCCATCAACGTGGTGTTCCCGCCGGGGCTGGTGGTGGTGTCCCAGTCGGAGCGGGCGCAGAACGGCTTCGTGGCCACGCGCACGAGTTTCGAAGTGCCGCCGGGCCAGCACTTTTTCCGCCTGCACACCAATTGCGCCAACGGCGGCACCCGCCAACCTTCGGGCGGCTACCGGTACGAAGCACAGTTGCTGGTGACGCAGCACCCGGGTATGCAGGAGCTGCTGAACCTGCTGGCTGCCAAGAAAATCAACTTCGAGGAGTACGGGGGGCAGGATTCGCCTGTAGCGGCGGCGGCGGCCGGCCCGGTCGGCTCTGCGGTAGGGCAAGTAGCCTTCGACAAAGAAATCAGCGAGCAAGTTCGCCGCGAGCTGGCGGCCCTGCCGCCGCGTTAATCCCCGCTTTTCTCATTCTCACTTCTACTCCATGCTGACACACCGCCTGCTTCTCGCGGCCCTGGCCGCTACGCTGCTCGTGACGGGCTGCGACGACGACGACAACGGTCCCGCTACGGGCACCGGCACCGGCCAGGGCTCCACCCGCCTGATTGCCCACGCCGGCACCAACCAGACGGCCCCCGTGGGCACCACCGTGACGCTCGACGGCAGCCAGTCGCGCGACACGGAAAACCGGCCGTTTACCTTTAGCTGGGCCATTACCAGCCGCCCCGCCGGCAGCACGGCCGCCATCCTGGTGGCCAATGTGCCCAAGCCCACCTTCGTGCCCGACAAGCCCGGCGAGTACAAATTTGAGCTGACGCTGACAAACGGCGGCGGCGAAACGGCTAAGGCTGAGGTGACGGTGGTGGTGTCGCCGGCCGCTACGATGGTGCTGGATGCCACCATCAGCCAGCGCCTGGTGCTCAACGACGTAGTGGCCGACCCGAACGTGCCCGACTACCTGGCCAACGGCAGCGTGGCCGTCAACGCGGAGCTGGTGCTGATGCCCGGCGTGACCATCGGCTTCGCCCGCGACGCCCGCCTGACCATCAACACCGGCGGCGTGCTGATTGCCGAGGGCACGGCCACGCAAAAGGTGCGCTTCATCGGCCAACAGGCCACCAAGGGCTTCTGGCAGGGCGTGTTCATCAGCTCGGCCAGCAACGCCAACAGCCTCGACTACGCCGAAGTGCTCCACACCGGCAGCAGCGCGCCCACCAGCGTAAAGGCCGGCCTGACCGTCAACAGCGGCGGGCAGCTGACGGCGAAAAACAGCCTGTTCAGCCTTTCCGACGGCTACGGCCTGCACCTGGTCAATACCGCGGTGCTGCGCGATTTTGCCAATAATACCTTCAGCAACAACACCGAGGCCGGCCTGTACCTGCCCGCCAGGCTGGTGAGCAAGCTGGACGCGGCCTCGCGCTTCACCGGCGGCAACGGCCGCGACGTGGTAGAAATCAACAATGGCACGCTGGCCGCGGGCGCCCCCGAAGCCGTGTGGCCCAACTTCACTGACGGCACTCCCTACCGCCTGCCCGTTATCCTCAACGTCAGCAGCGGGCTGAAGCTGAGCCCCGGTGTGAAGCTGCAGTTCGGGCCTGATGCGGGCATTTCCGTGGAAAGCAACGGCTATTTATCGGCCATTGGCACGGCGGCCAGCCGGATTACCATCACCGGCAATCAGGCCACGCAGGGGTATTGGAAGGGCATCGGGTTCACCTACGCTTACAATCCGCAGAATGCCCTGGAGTACGTGGATATCAGCGGCGGCGGCGGCCAACGATTCGGCGCCATTAACACGGGCAACATCGTGCTGTTTGGCAACGGTACCAGCCGCTCGCGCGTGACAGTACGCAACTGCACCCTCAGCAACAGCGGTGGCTACGGCATTGTGCTGGGCTACGATACCCAGCTGAACGCCGACGCGGCCACCGTCAACACGTTCAGCGGCAACGCGCGGGGCACTATCGTCAACGAATAAGCCCCGCCGACAATTCTGCCTTTGCCTGCCCGCCATCTGTGGTTTTTTTTCTCCCTGCCTATGCTCCGGTCTGTTTTCCGTTTATTCGTTGCCCCCGGCTTTGCCGGAGCCTTACTGCTGCTCAGCACCGCGCCCCTCCAGGCCCAGGACCCCGGCTCGGGCGGCCCCACGCCCGGCACTCAGGAGCCCACGGCCGTCCCTATTGACGCTGGCGCCTCCCTGCTGCTGGCCAGTGGCGCGGCCTACGCCCTGCGCACCCTGCGCCGGCGCACGACTCAGCAGGCTGCCCACGGCCGCCGACCCTGATCCGCCGCTACCCTCCAGGCAAACAGCCGCCGCCGCAAACGCCACGGGCCGGAACTGCTGAGTTCCGGCCCGTGGCGTTTGCGGCGGCGGCTGTTTGCTTGGGTCTACTTGCCCAGCCAGAGCTTGAAGGGCGTAATCTTCTCGCGGCTCACGATGACTTCCTTATCGATAACCGGCTGCAGGCGCACGGCCAAGCGGTTGCCGAAGTAATTCTCGACGTGTTCCACGCAGTCGGCGGAGATGAGGAAGGCCCGGCTGACGCGGAAAAACCGCGCCATGTCCAGCATCTGCTCCAGCTCATCGAGGGTATACTCCACCACCATACGGCGGCCGTCGTTGGCCCGGATCAGGGTCAGGCGGTTGTCGCTGTAGAAATAGGCAATGTCGTTGATATTAATGGATACCATTTTGTGCATGTACTGCACCAGAAAACGCTGCCGGTATTCCTTCGTCTGCATCTTATTCAGCGAAGTAATCAGGCTGGAAATATCCACCGCATGTTCCGCCCCGCGTCCATCCTGCTGGTGCAGGTTGCGCACCCGGTTGAATTTATCGACGGCCGCGCGCAACTCGTTTTGCTGAATGGGTTTCAGCAAATAATCCACGCTGTTTACTTTAAAGGCCTTGATGGCGTATTCGTCGTAGGACGTGGTGAAGATGACGGTGCTTTTCACCTCCGTTTTCTCGAACACCCGGAAGCTCTGCCCGTCGGCCAACTCGATGTCCATCAGAATCAGCTCTGGCGCGGGGTGCGCCTGCAGCCAGACCACCGTTTCGTCGATGCTGCTGGTCATGCCGGCTACCTGGGCCTCGGGCACGGCGGCCGCCAGGGTCTTTACCAGCTTTTTGGCGGCCATTTCTTCGTCTTCCACGATCAGAACTTGCATATCGACGGGGGGCAAGAGTGCTATGCCGCAATGATGGGCAGGCTGACAATAAATTCGGCTTCGGTTTTTTCGATTACCACGCTCGGCTGCTTCAGCAATTCAAATTTCTTCACGATGTTATTCAGCCCAATTTTATTGGATGGAATATACTCTTCCTTGGTTTGTAGATTATTCTTAACCGTCAGCCAGCCGGGCTCGTCGGTCACAATTTTGATGCGTAGCGGGTGGTCCTTGTGAATAACGTTATGCTTCACGGCGTTTTCCACTAGCAGCTGCAAAGTCAGCGAAGGAATCAGGTGGTTTTCGTATTTATCGTCGATTTCCATATCTAGCCACAGGCAGTTACCGTAGCGCGTTTTCAGTAGGTGGAAATACGATTTGATGAACTGAATTTCCGTGGCCAGGCTGGTCAGTTCCGATTCGTTGCTGTGCAGCAGGTGCCGGTACACTTTGCACATCTCGTTCAGAAATTCCTCGGCTTTGAGCGCGTCTTCGCCGATCAGGTAGGAAAGCGTGTTGAGGGAGTTGAAGAGAAAGTGCGGGTTCACCTGCTGCTTGAGGCTGTCGAGCTGGGTCTGCAGGTTTTCCTTTTTCAGCTGCTCGGCCTCCTTTTCGGCCCGGAGGGTGCGGTTGAAGTAGTAGATGGCCTCCTGGGCGCCCACCACGATGAGGGCCGTAGCTAGGCCACCGGGAATCCCGTTGAGGATGCTGGCCGTGGAGTACGCCGGCCGGAACCCGGTGGCGTTGATGAGCAGCATGTCCAGGATATCAATCAGGGCGGCGGTGGCCCAGCAGGCGACCAGGGCCAGCAGCAGCCGCGTGCGCGACTGATCGAGGCGGGGATAAATGCGCCGGGACTGCAGCAGCACGGCCCGGCAGGCTTCCCAGGATAAAGTGCTCAAAGTCAGGCATTCGAGCATAATTCGGCCGCCCGGCCACTGCCAGGCTCGCCACAGCTGCGGCAGGTTATACCAGCGCCACGCGGTGCCTTGCAGCAGGGTCGCGTCCCAGGTGGGCAGTTGGGCAAAGGCGTTCTGGTAGTACAGCCCGCTGAGCACCAGCACGGCAATGCCGCCCACGCGGATCCATTTGTCGTTCAGCGGTTTCAACGGTGGGTAAGGTAGTGGATGTGAGGCAGGCGCGGGGAAACCAAAGATACACCCGCGCCCAAAGTGTTGCCAGCCAAACCCGGATGATGTGGCCGAAAGCTCTCCTGAACCGGTTGAAATCGTGCTTCAGCCGGGCCCAGCCTTGGCTGAAGCTGCCCCCGACTGCCGGCGGTGGCCGTAGCCGCTTAATCAGCGGTTCGGCGGCGCTCAGGCGCCGATTTGGGGGCTTCATCCGGTTTGACGTTGCCGCCGGAGGCGGGCCCGTCCACCTTCGCACTGCCGGCCGGGCTTCGGTCGCGCCGGCTATACCTCCTCTTTTTCCCCCGCCATGAAACTTCCTGTCCTCCTGCTGGCCGGGCTGAGCGCCGCCCTGCCCGGCCCCCACCCCGGCACCCCCTCCACCGTCGCCGACGATTACCACGCCATGGTTTCGGCCGAGCGGCAGTTTGCCGCTTTCACCGGCCAGAACGGCATCAAGGCCGGCTTCAGCCGCTTCCTGTCGCCGGAGGCGCTGGTGGTCGTCAACGGCCGCTACCGGCTGGGCAAGCCCCTCTACGAGCGGGCCGCCGCGCTGCCGGGGCTGCTGGCCTGGGAGCCCGCGCACGCCGTCATTGCCGCTTCCGGCGACTTTGGCTACTCCACCGGGCCCTTCACCTACCGCCCCACCACAGCTTCCGACAGCATCACCAGCGTGGGTTATTTTACCAGTGTGTGGCACCGTACACCCGCCGGCGAGTGGCAGGTGCTGGCCGATGTGGGCGGCGATATGCCGCTGGTCGAGCCGGCCGCCGCGCCCCTGACGCTGCCCGCGCGGTTTGCCCGCAAGATGACGACGCCGGCCGATACCGCCGCCGGACGCCGCACGCTGCTGGCCGCCGAGCAGGCTTTCGAGCAGGAGGCCGCCCAGTCGCTGAGCGTGGCCTACCGGCGCAGCCTGGCCCCCGGGGCCGATACGCGGCTGTACCGCAACGGCCAGCGCCCGCGCGTGGGCACCGGGGCCGCCGCGTTTGCTGCCCAACAGCAGCTGCCCATGACGCATACCGACGCCCGGGCGGTGGTAGCGGCCTCCGGTGACCTGGGCTTCACCTACGGCCACGGCCGCACCGACAACCGCAGCGGGGCTTTCCTGCGCATCTGGCGCCGCGCGGCCAAAGGCAGCTGGCAGATCGTGCACGAGGTACTGTTGCTGCAGGCATGAGCCAGTCGCCTTGCCAGGCTGCCCTGTCGACCCCAGCTATAGCTGGGGTGTGGTGCATGCGCGCCCCGATGACGTCGGGCGGCGACGGCCGCACCGGGGCGCGGCCCCGCAACCCGGTACACGAATGCGATACTCAATCAACCCTTTTTCCCATGAAACGCATCCTGGAAAATCCCCTGATCGGCGACGTAGTACACTTTGTAAAGCTGGCCCACGAGCCTGGCGGCCCCGATACGGTGGTGGAAGTGACGCTAAAGCCCGGCGGCGGCAACGACCTGCACTTTCACCGCACCTTCGATGAGCATTTCGAGTGCCTGGAAGGCGAAGTCAGCCTGCAGGTCGGTAAGCAGTTCATCGCCCTGCGGCCCGGCCAGCAGGCGCTGGCGCCGCGCCACGTAGTACACCGCTTTTTCAACGCCAGCCAGCAGCCGACGCGGTTTCGCGTCGTCATCCGGCCTGGTTCGCCGGGTTTCGAGCACACGCTGCAAATCATGTACGGCCTGGCCGCCGACGGGCAGCTCACGCGCGGCGGCCGGCCCCGCAAGCTCTGGCAGCTGGGCCTGATCGTGGAGCTATCCGACATCAACCTGCCGGGTCTGCCGGGGCTGCTGCAGCCCCTGCTGCGCCACGCTGCCCGCCGAGCCATGCACGACGGCCGCTACGAGCGGGAGTTGCGGCAGCGCTACTGCGCCGACTAAACGGCCCTGCCGGCCTTGTCCGGAGCATTGCCCCTCATGACCGCGCCCGCCGTGCATGCACGGCGGGCGCGGTCGTGTAAGTATTAGTGGACAAGCAGACCATACGCATTTGAACAAGCTCAACCATTCGGATGGCATCAGAGGCCACTTTTTGCTTTCGATAACGTCACGGCAACAGACATTTCGTCGGGCAAAACCACATTGCCTTGCCGATTGAATAGCTGGGCTTACCCGAATGCGTGTAGTCTGGGTGGATCAGCAAGTAACCGGCAACGGATGGGCTGCAGCAGCCCACTCCTTCTGTACCCTCAGTCGGCTCCCAGCACCACGAAGCGCTGGCGGTAGATGCCTGTGGCCGTTCTCAGGCGAGCCAGGTAGCTGCCTGGTGGTACGGCGGGCAGCGCCAGCCGGCCGTGGCGGATGCCCACGGGTACGGCGCAGCTATGCACGCGCTGGCCGGCCAGCGTAAGTATATCGAGGGTAGCGGGGGTGGCCAGCCCGGCAGGCAGCTCGTAGCGCAGCTCGCCGGCCGATACCAGCGTGGGGTACACGCGGAAGCCATTCGGCTCATCACCCGGTATGCGCACGGTACGCACCGGCGCGGCGCGGCGCGTCTGGTCCTGGTCGACCAGCTGCAGGCGGTAGTAGTTCAGGCCCGGCTGCGGGGTGTCGTCGTGGTAGGCGTAGCGGTGCAGGTGGTTGCCATTGGTGGCGGCCACCCGGCCCAGCTCCCGAAACGTGGTGTCCTGCTCAGCCCGCCGCTCCACTACGAAGTGCGCGGCGTTGTTTTCGGAGGCCGTGCTCCAGCGCAGCTGCGCCCCGGTGGCGTCGGCCGCGGCGTCAAAGCCCAGCAGCTCTACCGGCAGCGCGGTGGCCGTGCGCAGTTCGATGACGCTGGCCGACATGGCCGGCAGCGAATAGCTGAACTGGTTGCCGCTGAGCCCATTCACGGCGGCGCGGCTGGCCAGCGCGGGGCTGCCCTGCACCAGGCTCCACACCCGGCTGGCCAAATAGGTGGCACCGCTGGTCAGCGCGAAGTTTCCCGTCACGGCCTGGCTGGCTTTGTTGATGACCACCAGCGTCAGGCGCTGCTCGCTGGTACCGTCGATGGCGGCGTACACCGAGGTGCGGGCCACGTCGGAAGTAGCGGCCGTGACGCTGGTGCGGCCGAAACTGCTGCCCGCGCCGTCGAAGTTGGTGTAGAGGCGGAAGGCCGGCGAGATGTACGAGGCCGGCGAGTTTGGATTGCCGGGGTCGTAGGTTTTCCACCAGCTGGCATTGTACACCCCGTACTTGCCGAAGATGCCCAGCACGTCGGCCTGGGCCAGCCCGCCCGAAATGTCATCGTTTCCCCCGTAAGCGTATTCCGAGATGCTAAGCTTGGTGCCGGGGTAGTACGTATTGATGGACTGCAGCAGCCGTGGCAGGATAGGCAGGTAGTTGTTCAGAAAGTAGGGCTCGTCGGCAATCCAGCTGTTTTCGTGGTAGCCGGGCTGCCAGAGCGTGCGCGGGGCCTGCAGGCGGGCCTGGCGGTCGGCGGCGGTATTGGCGCCCGGCTCGGTAATGCGGCTGGTGCCCACGGCCTCGGGGTACCAGTGCACGTCGAGCACGTCGAGGAGGCGGCGGCCGGCGCTCTGCGAAGCCTGCCGCAGGTTGTCGAGGTAATAGTCGATAAACCAGGCGTAGCCGGCGCCTTCCACGGCGGTGGGGTAGTCGGGCGCGTCCTGCAGGCTGAAATAGTCACCGAAGCCGTACAGCCCGCCGCCGTAGATCAGGGCCGAGGCATCCACTGCCTTCACGGCCTGGGCCAGGTCGCGGGTCTTGGTCCACAGCTCCTGCGAGGTGGGCTTAGCGGGATGGATGCCGGGGTGGGTTTCGGGCCAGAGGCCGGGCTCGTTGTCAAGGAAGTAGCCGGCCACCCCGCCGGCGGCCGTAGTGCCGTGCTGCTGCACCAGGAAGTTCACCTGCTCGTCCATATACACCACGCCGTCGGCGGTATTGGGCGCGAGGCTGAAGGCGCTGCCCTTGCGAAATACCACCTGCTTCCAGCGGGCCGAAGGAGCCACCTGGGCGGGCGTCACCGGGGTGCCCGACTTATCGGCCGCCACGTAGCCGGCCAGCTGCAGCGTCACCAGCGGGGCCTGGCCCCGGGCGCGGGCCGCCACCACGAAGCTTGACACGGCTTTGCCGGGCTGGGCGCATTCACCGGGGCCGAGCCCCTGGCAGAGGAAGTCGTCGTTCTGGTAGTTGTAGTCGGAGCCGGCGTGCGAGGCGTTGGTTTCCCAGTTATAGCCCGTCAGGCGGTTGCCGCCCAGGCGCACCGAGCCGTAGCGGTCGGCGGCTTGCAGGGGCTCGTTGGTGCCGTAGATCAGCGGGCTGATGGCCTTGCGCCCGGTGCCAGTGTTGACGGTAAAATTCACCGTGAGCTGAGCCTGAGCAGCGGTGGCGGTCAGGCCGGCGGCCAACAGGGCCGCCGCGCGGGCAGAGAAAAAGAGCATCGGAAGGAGCTGAAAAAAGCCTGCCCGGCGAGGCAGTCGTCGGGCGGGCGGAGTTCGAGGGCGGGGCTAGTACTTGAGCAGTGGGCGCGTCACTACCCGACCATCGGGCAGGAGCAGGCGCAGGGTGTAGCGGCCGGCGGGCTGCGGGCGCAGGTCGATGGCGTAGCGCCGCCCGGTGGCGGCCAAAGCCGGCTGCGCCACCGGGCGGCCCAGCGCATCGGTCACCACCAGCCGGGCCCCAGCTGGCAGGGACCCGGCGGCCAGCCACTCCAGCGTGAATTCGCCCGTGGCACTGGGGTTGGGAAACACGCTCAGCTCCGCAGGCGCGGGTTCGGGGCGCGTGGCCGTCGCCGTACCGCCAACGAACTGCAGCTCGTCGATAAACAGCGCGTTGCCGGGCGTGCATGCGCGGGCCGAGGCCGACAGGATGTAGATAAAGGCGGAATCGGGCGCCAGGATGAAGCCTGGGCGGTACTGCAGCGTTACTTCCTCGCGCTGGTAGGTGGTAGGGGCCGCCAGCAAATACGTTTCGCCCACGGCTACCGCCTGCCGTTGCCCCGCCACCCACCGCGACAGGGCCACTAGCACCGTCGCCGAGTCCTGGGCCACGTTGGTCCCGGTCTGCTTGTAGTAGAACTCCAGCCGGGCGGGGCGGCCGGTGTAAGGCTGCCCGTCCAGAGGCGGCCACCCCGGCAGCAGGCTCACGGCCCCCAGCGCCACGATTCCGCCCTCCCCGCCCCGGCCGGGTATCAGGGTGTTCTGGATGCGCATGGCAGAGTTGCCGGCATACTTGTCCGGCGTTTTGGTCACGTCGTTCCAGGGCTGCTGCCCGGCCGATTGCAGGATGTCGTCGGTGGTGACCCAGTGCCGCGGCCGCTCGGCGCCGTCGCGCGTTTCCCAGCTTTCCAGGTCGCCATTGGGCACCTGGGCCGCGGCAGTGGCGACCAGCAGCAGCTGCGTGCCGGCGGTCAACAGGGTAGTAAGTCGTTGTTTCATGCAGGACCAGGAGTGAGGGTTGGGGTGTAGACGTGAGCTGCGCCGAAGCGGTCAACAGCCGATAGCGAATGTCCTGCCGCCCCTGCAGTCGGGAAATATTCTTCTGACCGTACTGCCCAAACCCGCCCCTGAACCGGCCTATTCGCCGCCTGAACCGGCGGCCAGACTTGACCAAGATTGGCCCGATGGTGGCCCGGACCACGGCGGCCCGCATTGGCCGGCTACCGGGCAGCTTCGGGCCGGCTTTTGCAGAGTTCAGGTGCCATAATCACCGGCTCAGTCCGGAATCTATTCCCCCCGGTAGCCGGATGGGGCAGTTTTGCGGGGCGCTCAGGCTGAGGCACAATGGAGGCACAATGCCTGGCCGCCAACCACGGGCCCAGGCCCGGGCGCACCGGCTTCACCGCCGGGTTTCTACGTCACCTTTCACCAGCTTTCCTGCTCATGGAACACTTGATTTCTTCTCTCGCCGGCAGCCTGCGCGCCTACCAGGGCGGCTTTCTGCAGCTGCTGATTTCGCCCGCCCAAACCGGTGGGCAGCTGGCCCTGCTCGACTTCACCCTTCCCCAGGGCAGCGAACCGCCGCGCCACCGCCACACCCGCGAAGACGAAACGTTCTACGTGCTGGAAGGCCAGGTGCGCTTCGAAATCGGCGACGCGGTGGTGGTGGCCGAAGCCGGGCAGGCCGTGTTTGCCCCGCGCGGCCTCGACCACCTGTTCGCCATCCAGTCGCCGCAGGCCCGCCTGCTGACGCTGATAACGCCCGGCGAGTTTTCGGGCTACTTCCTGGAGTTCAGCACCCCGATTGCCCAAGCGCCGGCGCAGCTACGGGCGCCGCAGGGCCCACCGCTGCCCGAAGTCCTGGCCCAGATGCTGGCCAGCGCCGCGGGCTACGGCGTGCAGTTCGCGTAGCCGGGCGGTTTGCCCCAAAGTGCGCCGGCCTGGGTAGCTTCACTCCGTAGCACCGGGGTTCGAAGCTGCCTGGGCCGGCGTTTGGGTTACCAGTGGCCGGGCGGTTTGCCGGGCCGCGCCACCGCAGGGGCTGGCGGCCCCGGGCAGGCTTTGCGGCCAGTGGTTTATCTTCGGCTCCGACGCCGGCCGGCTACCGGTGCGGTACCGCGTCAGCCAGGAGGCCGCCTTCTTCCGAGCATGTACATTCCCAACTCATTCCGGGGCCCGCAGGATCAGGCGGCCGTGGTGGCGTTTATGCAGCGCTACAGCTTTGCCACCCTCGTCACTGCCGCCGCGGGCCCGCCGACGGCCACGCACCTGCCCTTCACGGTACGCCACTCGGCGGCCGGCGAGGTGGTACTGACGGCGCATCTGGCCCGCGCCAACGCGCAGTGGCGCGAGCTGACGGCCGGCCCGGCACTGGTTATTTTCAGCGAGCCGCACGCCTACGTATCGCCGCGGCATTACGAGCAGGCGCAGAACGTGCCCACCTGGAACTACATTGCCGTGCACGCCTACGGCCCGGTGCAGCTGCTGGAAGCCGAAGCCGATAAGCGCCGGGTGCTCGAAGACCTCATTGAAGCCACCGAGCCGGACTACCTGCCGCAGTGGCAGGGGCTTCCGGCCGGGTATCAGCAGCGGATGCTGGGCGCCATCGTGGCGTTTGAGCTGACGGTGAAGGACTTGCAGGCCAAGTACAAGCTGAGCCAGAACCGCACCGCCCAGGAGCAGCAGAACCTGGCCGCCGCCTTGGCCCAAAGTCCCGACAACCTCACGCGCCAGCTGGCCGGCTACCTGCCCGCCGCCCACTGAACACCTTCCAATCCCTCGCCTAATCCTGCGGCAATGCAACAAGCCACCTGGTCCATCGACGAAGTTCAGCAAGCCTGGCAGCTGGCCACCCGCCTGCACGACGGCCAGAAGTACGGCGGCCCCGACCCGGGCGAGCAGATCGAATACCTGAACCACATCGGCAGCGTGACGCTGGAGGTTCTGAACGCCGTGCAGCACACTGCCGGACTGCGGGCGGACCTGGCCATCAAGTGCGCCATTCTGCACGACGTGGTGGAGGACACGGCGGGCAGCTACGAGCAGATTCGGGAGTTGTTCGGCCCGGCCGTAGCCGCCGGCGTGCTGGCCCTGACCAAATCCGACCACCTCGAAGATAAAGCGGCGCAGATGCGCGACAGCCTGCGCCGCATCCGGGAGCAGCCAGTGGAAATCTGGGCCGTCAAGCTCGCCGACCGGATTGTCAACTTATCCGAGCCGCCCTACTACTGGGACCACGCCAAAAAACGGGCCTACCTGCGCGAGGCGGAGCTGATTCTCACGGAGCTGCAGGCCGGCAACGAGTATCTGGCCAACCGTTTGAGACTGAAAATCAGGCGGTACCATTCCTTTCTCGGATAATCCGCCGGGGCTCGGTCTGAAACGATCGGCAGCACCCGCTGGCGCAAGGCCTGCCCCTTTTGCTGGCTCCGCCTACCAACTTGGTGGCGCGGCCGGGCGGGGCCCGATGGCGCAGCCATTCACTACCGGCAACCGGCAGCAGACGACCACCTCCGCTTACCCCTGCCGTGCCTGAAACGCCCGCAGGTTGTCGCGGTAGCTGCGCGTCCATTTCAGCTGGGGCCCGTCGCGCAGCTGCACCAGATACTCCCCGTTGAAGTGCGTTTCCACGGCCTGCACGAAGTTCAGGTTGACGATATAGGAGCGATGAATGCGCACGAAGTCGGCCGGATCGAGCCGGGTTTCGAGGTGGCCCAGGCTGTCGTAGATGATGTGCCGCTCGGTCCCGGCGGTGTGCAGGGTAATGTAGTTGCCCTGCGCGTCGAAGTAGCGCACGTCGGCCGTATCAACGAGGTACATGCGGCCGGTTTCCTTCACCAGCAGCCGTCGCAGGTAAGGGGCGCGCTGCGCCTGCTGGTGCACCAGGGCTTCCAGCTGGGGCTGCGGGCGCCGGCCCAGCCGCTCGCGCGCCCGCTCCAGCGCCTGGTGAAAGCGTACGGCATTGAAGGGCTTGAGCAGGTAGTCGATGGCGTTGGCATCGAAAGCGCGCAGGGCGTACTGGTCGTAGGCGGTGGTGAACACCACCGCCGGCTGGTGGTGCGGCCACACCTGCTGCAGCACCTCGAAGCCGTTCAGCTCGGGCATCTGGATGTCGAGAAACACGAGGTCGGGCCGGTGCTGCAGAATCTGGATAACGGCTTCGGTACCGTTGGCCGCTTCGCTCACCACCGTCACGGCGGGGTGGTTTTGCAGCAAAGTGCGAATGACGCCACGCGCCAGCAATTCGTCGTCGATGATGAGGGCGCTAAACATGGGGCGGCATAGTAGGTGGGGGCGCTACGGCCGGGCGCGGCAACCTAAGCGTGACGGTGGTGCCCCGACCGGGCTGCTGGGCAACGTCGAGGCTGGCGGCCCGGCCGTAGGCGTGGCTCAGGCGGGCGCGGGTGTTGCGCAGCCCCAGCCCCGAGCCGCCCCGGGCGGGCCGCCCCGAGCCGTTGTCTTCAATGCACAGGCGCCAGGCGTCGGGCCCCGCGGCGGCGGCCGTGATGCGCAGGCAGCCGTCAGCGACGCGGTCGGCCAGGCCGTGCACGAGAGCATTTTCCACCAGCGGCTGCAGCAGCAGGGGCGGTACCAGACAGTCCTCGGCCCCCGGCTCGATGCAGTAGTCGATGCGCAGGCGGTCCTGAAAGCGTACCTGCTGAATGCCTAGGTACTGCCGGGTGAGGGCCAGCTCGTCGCGCAGCGGAATAAAATCGGCCTGCTGGTGGGCCAGCACCCCGCGCAGCAGGTCGCTCAGGCCCGTTACCATGTCGATGGCCCGGTCGGTTTCGTGCTGCATCATCAGGGCCACAATGGCGTGGTGGGTGTTGAAGAGAAAGTGGGGATTCAGCTGCATCTGCAGGGCCTGGAGCTGAGCGGTAGCCAGCTGGGTCCGCAACTGCTCGGCGTGCAGCTGGTACTCCACGGCCCGGTGCTGCAGCCGCTGGTTCTGCTGGACGTAGCGGGCAATGCTGCCGCTCACCACCACCAGCAGATAGGTCAGCGCCGTAGTAGGGTACGTCGACAGAAACCAGGCGGGAATATAGCCAGGATCAATCCACTTGCCCGTTTCGTGGGCGTACAGGGGCCGCACCACCACGTAGCAGGCGGCGCACACCAGCAGCCCGAAAGCCGAAGCTACCAGCAGATGGCCCAGCAGGGTGCGCAGCCAGGCACGGGGCTCCCGGGCGATGGGCAGTGGAAACCGTAGCGTGACGTAGAATATACCGGGCGTGAAGGCCCACCAGAGCACAAACGTCAGCGCCCACTGCAGCAGCTCGGCGCCAAACATGGGCCGCCGCCCGGTCAGCCAGCCTAGGCCGAAGGTCTGGCAGGCGTTGATGAGCATCATCAGTCCCCAGAACAGGGTGGCGTACCGCCAGAACTGCCGCCGGGTGAGGGGCAGCTCGGCTTCGCGCAGCAGGCGGGTAACCCAGAGAATGGCCATAGCTGAAAGCGGGAATACGACAAAGCTAGCAGCCGTGTGGCGGCTGGCGGCAGCCCGGTGGCTGAAGGGCCCAAACGGTTATTTAAAGGGCCATCGGGCGCTTTAAATAACGAATTGGTGCTTCCGCATAAAGCCGGTTCCGGCCGGCGGGGTCCCCAGCTAGCTTTGAGACTCTTCGGTCTCCATTCACCTGCTTATGCTTTCTTCTTCTTGTGGTGCGGGCCTGCGTCGGGGCCTGAGCGCGGTTCTGCTGCTGGCCCTGGCTGCCAGCTGCGCGGCCCCCGGACCGGCCGCCCGCCGCGCCCCCGCCGCGCCCCCGTCATTCCAGGTTCCCATCGAGTATTATACCCTGCCCAACGGCCTGCAGGTGGTGTTGTCGCCCGAGCACTCGGCGCCGCTGGTAACGGTGGATCTGCACTACCGCATAGGGTTCCGGCAGGAGCCGGTGGGGCGCACGGGTTTCGCGCACCTGTTCGAGCACCTGATGTTTCAGCCCTCGCCCCAGCTGGGGGCCGGCGGCTTTGCTGGCCTGGTGCAGCAAAACGGCGGCGTGCTGCAGGGTTCCACCCGCTACGATTTCACCACCTACTACTGCACCGTGCCCGCGCACAAGCTGGAAACCATGCTCTGGGCCGAAGCCGACCGTATGCGAGGCCCCGTGCTGACGCAGGTCATGCTGGACAAGGAGCGCAACGTGGTGAAAAACGAGGTGCGCGAGCGGGTGCTCAATCAGCCCTACGGGGGCTTGACCTGGCTCGACATGCCGCAGGTGGCCCTGCAGAACCGCGCCAACGCCCACAACTTCTACGGCGACTTCCGCGACCTGGACGCGGCCACGCTGGCCGAAACGCAGGCGTTTTTTCGGACCTACTACGCCCCCAACAACGCCTGCCTGGTGCTGACGGGCGACTTTGAGCCGGCCGAAGCCAGAGAATGGATTCAGCGCTACTTCGGCCCCCTGGCGGCCGCCCCGCGCCCGCCGCAGCCCGACACCCGGGAGCCCCGGCAGCGGGCCGAGCGGCGCATTCACCGCGCCGATTCGCTGGTTAGCCGCCCGGCTCTGGCCTTCGCCTATCATCTGCCCGAGCGCGGCACGCCGGCCTACTACGCCATGGGCCTGCTCGACCAGATCCTGTTGCAGGGCAACGACAGCCGCCTGACCCAGGCCCTGGCCCAGCGGCGCGGCTACGCCAGCGCGGTGAAAGGGGGCGCGAACGTGGAGCTGGGTAACCTCTTCAACTACGAAGGCCCGATGCTGTGGACCGGCAGCCTGCTCTACGACCCGCAGGTGCCCGCCGACTCGGTGGTGGCGGCGCTGGATCAGGAAATCAACCGCATCATTGAGCAGGGCGTCGACGCCGAGACGCTGGCGCTGGCCCAGCAAAAGCTGCGCGCCAGCCTCTACGACTTGCTAGGACAACGCTACGGCTATGGCACGGCCGATCTGCTGGCCTGCTTCGCCCTCTTCGACCACGACCCACACAAGCTGAACCGGCTGGAGGCCGAGTTTCAGCGCGTGACGCCAGCCCTGGTGCAGCGTACCGCCCGCGAATACCTGCGCCTTACCAACCGCACCCTGCTGTTCGTGACGCCCGCCGCTGCCAAACCCGCCACCTCCTCCCGATGAAATCTTCTCTGCTACTCCTGCTGAGCGGCTTGCTGCTCGGCCCGCTCACTGCGCTGGCGCAGCACATTCCGGCGGGCGCCCCGCCCCGCCCCTTCCGGCTGCCTGCCCGCACCACTTTTACGCTGCCCAACGGACTGAAAGCGCAGCTAGTACCCTACGGCAACCTGCCCAAAGTTACCGTGAGCCTGGTACTGCAAACCGGCAACGTACACGAGCAAGCCACCGAAGCCGGCCTGGCCGACATCGTTGGAGGGCTGCTCAGCGAGGGCAGCCACGAAGTACCGGCCGCTGCCCTGGCCACCCAGGTAGCCCATATGGGCGGCACGCTCAACGTGGCGGTGGGCGAAACGGAAACCGCCCTGTCGGCTACGGTGCTGGCCGAGCACAGTCCGGCCTTCGTGGCGTTGCTCGGGCAGCTGATGCAACAGCCCGCCCTGCCCGCCGCCGCGCTGCCGCGCGTTACGGCCGATTTGAAGCGGCGGCTGGCCCAGTATGGTGCCCAACCCGGCACCCAGGCCCGGCTGGCGTACGCTGGTGCCTTGTTCGGTTCTCATCCCTACGGTCGGGGTCTGCCCGCGGAGGAGCAGCTCGATGCGCATACCATTGAGCAGGTGCGCGCCTTTTACGCCCGCGAATACGGTGCCCAGCGGGCTAGCCTGTACATAGTCGGCCGCTTCGATACCGCCGCCGTGCGCCCGGCCGTAGGGGCGGCGCTGGGCGGCTGGGCGCGGGGACCGGCGCGCCACGTCGAAGTGCCGCAGCCGCAGGCGCGGGGCCAGCTGCTCGTGCTGGATCGGCCCGGGGCCCAGCAGACGTCGGTGGTCATGGGTCTGCCGGTGGTGCCGCCCTCCCACCCCGATTACAACGGACTGCGGCTGATGAATACGCTGCTAGGCGGCGGCCTGACATCCCGGATTACCCGGAATATCCGCGGCGACAAGGGCTACACCTACGGCAGCACCAGCAGCATCTACCCGCGCTACGGCTGCGCCGACTGGGGCGAGGGCTCCGATGTGGCCACGGCGCATTCGGCGGATGCCCTGCGCGAGATATTCAAGGAAATTATCCGGCTGGGCCAGGAGGCGCCACCGGCCCAGGAGTTGCGAGAGGTGCAAGAGCAGGAAGCCGGGCAGTTTGTGCTGCGGAACTCGTCGCCGGCCGGTATTATCACCCAGCTCCGTTTCCTTGACCTGCACGGCCTGCCCGACAGTTACCTCACCGAGCAGGTGCCGGCCCTCTATGCCATCACGCCCGCGCAGGTACAGGAGCTGGCCCGGCAATATCTGCGCCCGGAAGCTATGACCGTGGTGCTCGTCGGCGACCGGGCCACGCTGACCCGGCAGCTACAGGGCTTCGAGGTGCAGGGCCGCCGACTATGGTAGCGCACCTATTTTCTTGCTGGCAACTAAAGGCAACAGCGGAGGGGCTCGGAAAGCCGTAGTGGCTGTTGCAGAACTGACCGCTTGCTGATGAGGCTGCGTATGCAAGGTCAGAAGCACTTCACCAATCAAGAGGTCACGCATTTTCGCCTCTCCGAGCGCGTGCCCCCGCACAATTTCTACCGCCGGCTGGCCGAGCTGGTGGATTGGGGCTTTCTCCACCACGCGACTAAAGACCTCTACAGCCACACGGGGCAGCCCTCGCTCGATCCGGTGGTGTTCTTCAAGCTCGTGTTGGTAGCACGCTTGGAAAACTTGGTTAGTGACCGGCGCCTGATCGAGCACTGCGCCCTGCGGCTGGACATCTTGCTGTTCCTGGGCTACGAGGTGACGGAAGCGCTACCCTGGCACTCGACCGTGAGCCGCACCCGGCAACTGTATCCGGCGGCGGTCTTCGAGCGCCTGTTTGACCACGTCTTTGCCCAGTGCGTTGCGCAGGGCTTGGTCGCCGGCGACACGCAGGCGGTGGATTCGGCGCCGGTCAAAGCCAACGCGTCGCTGCATCGCCTCTGCCAGAAGCAGCCCATCGCGGCCCTGGTGCCGCGCCTGCACCTGACCGATGCGGCCACCAGCGAGTCCCCACCGCTGCCTGCGGTGGCCATTCTGGATACGCCCGCGCACGTGCTGCGCCGCGTGGCCACGCGGCAAGCCCAGCAGCAAACCGGGCACCTGGGCGCCAGCCGGCCAGGGGCGCGTCTGGTCAGCAATAAAACCCACTACAGCCCGACCGATCCGGACGCGCGCATCTCCGTCAAGACGGGCAAAGCGCGGGCGCTCAACTACCTCTGCAGCCTGGCGGTCGATACGGCCCACGGCGTGATCAGCCATGTGCAGGCTGACTTTGCCGACAGCCGCGACAGCGTACACCTGCCGCAACTGGTGGAGCAGCTGCACCAGCGGTTACTCGCGCAGGGCCTGCCCCTGCAGGACCTGATTGCCGATACGAACTATTCCAGCGGCGTGAACTATGCCCTGCTCGAGCAACGTGGCATCACGCCCTGGATTCCCGTCTTCGGGCGCTACAAAGCCGACGTGGAGGGCTTCACCTACGACGCGGTAGCAGACGGCTTTACCTGTCCAGCCGGCAAGAAACTACGCTTTGTCGCCTACGAGACGAGTCTGGATGGGGGCCTTTCCAAGGGCTACCTGGCCTCGAGCCGGGACTGCCGGTTGTGCGCCCACAAGCCCACCTGCGCGCCCAAAACCAAGAAACGCCGCATCGCGCGCACGGCCTACGACCCGTGGTACCGCCGGGCCCTGCACCGCCAGCACAGCCGGCAAGGGCAACGGATGCGGCGCAGGCGCCAGAGCACCGTCGAGCCCGTGTTCGGCAGCCTGCTCCACTACTACGGCCTGCGCCGGGTCAACACACGCAGCCGTGCCAGCGCCCACAAAACCATGCTGCTCGCCGCCGTGGCCTACAACTTGAAGAAGCTACTGCGCCACCAGCCTGCGCAACGTCTGGCACTGGCCATGGCACTGCCCAAGACAACGCTGACATCCTCTGGTGCCCAATCGCTGCAAGGAATACCCAAACACAGCATCTTGTCAATTGTGTGTTCCTGGTAAGCGAGAGTTCTGCAACAGCCACAATGGCTTTCCGAGCCCGGCGTCCCCGAGCCCCGCCCCAGGACAAGTGGTCGAAAAGACAGGGCCAGAAAGTCGGGCCAAAAATAAACGGCGGTTTATCTTTGTGAACCCGACTTTCTGACCCGCATGAACAAAGTTTTCGGTTATGCCCGCGTCTCCACCCTCGACCAGAACTTGGACACCCAGCTCGACATCCTGACCAAAGCCGACTGCGACCGCATCTTCCAGGACAAGGTCACGGGCATGAGCCTGCAGCGGCCCGCACTCGACGAGCTGCTGGGCTTGCTGCGCGAAGGCAACACGGTGCTGGTGGCGCGTTTCTTCCGCCTGGGCCGCAGCCGCGACCACGTCATTCACCTGGTCAACTCCTTTCACCAGCGCGGCATCCACTTCAAGGCCCTCGACTTGGGAATGGGGTCCCACTAGAGTTGGAACGAAAAACAACGCTAAGGAAATCAACGATGAATTCTCAGAAAGCCTCCACCGACGCGGATAGCGAGTCGTTGATTCGTGAGAACAACGAATGAGACAATTTCCACCGTGCATCGGCGAGGCGGCCGTTGCCGCTTCGCCCGGGCCGTAATAATCCCCGTTTTGTGAGACTCTGTATTTTTCTGAAACTAGTTGACCAACCGGTAGCCCCAATCTGAACCACACCCTAGGCGGAACTTATCAGCTGGGTTGCTATTCAAATCCGCTCCCCGTACCCGCATCTGAGGGCCCTTGCTGGGGCCGCCGCCGTTGGTTGCTCTCGGCTCCATCCTGCCCGAAGCGGTAGCTGAATGTCAGTATAGCAATGCGCGACTCGCGCTTGTTGCGGCTGACAGCGTCGAGATTAGGACCGTAAGCCGTGAAGTTGAAGCGCAGGGTGTTGAACACGTCCGACACGCGCAGGGAGAGGCTGCCTCGGTCGCCGAGCACGGCGTACTTGGCGGCCACGTCGGTGTTGAAGGTGGTCAGGCGGCGGCCCTGGGCCGACACCACCGGCGAGCGGTAGTTGGCCGACACCTGCACATCGAGCTTCTTCACCGGCGTGAGCGTGGTGTTGACGCGGGCGGTGTATACGAAGTTACTGTTGTTGATGTCGGTGCTTGGGCCGGTGCCCTTGATGATGCGCCGGAAGGCCGAGGCCGTGCCGTTGAACTTCCAGAACGAGGTCAGGCTAGTGGCTCCGATCAGCTCCAGGCCGTAGTTCGTCTCGTCGCCCAGGTTCAGGCGGGTGTTATTGGTCACCACGTTGCCGGTCAGCGGGTCGGTGATAATTGCCCGAAACCCTTTGATGGTCTGCGTTTCGACGTTGTAAAAGGCCGTCGTGGTCAGCGAGTTATTCTTGCCGAAAAACTTTTGGTGGCCCAGCTCCACGGCGTGGATGTATTCGGGCAGCAGCAGCGGATTGCCGGTGCTCAGGTTCAATGGGTCAGAGCGGTCGGTGAAGGGGTTCAGCTCGCCCTGGTCGGGGCGCTGCACGCGCTTGGAGTAGCTCAGGCGCAGCTGCTGGTCTTGGCTGAGTTCGTAGCTGAGCACGGCGCTTGGAAACACGTTCAGGTAGCTGCGCCGGAACTGCTGCCCGGTCGAGAGCTGATTGCCGTGGGTGTTGGTCTGCTCGGCCCGCACGCCGGCCTGGTAGCTCAGGTGGCCCAGCGCGTTGCCATAGGTGGCGTAGGCGGCCTGGATGTACTCCTGGTAGAGAAAGTGGTTCGACGGGTCGAAAGCCAGCGGCAGGGTGCTACTGAAGCGGTAGTCATTGTCGTACTGGCGCCAGACGCTCTTGGCCCCGGTTTCCAGCCGACTTTTCTCGCCCAGTGGCTGCACGTAATCCACCTGCCCCGAACCTTGGTGCAGGCGGTTGTCGAAGTGCTGCTGCTGACCGGGCCGGGCGCCGCCGTCGAGGTAGTACAGGCGCGAGTCGATGGTGTTCTGACCGAACAGGGGCGTGTAAATGGCGCTGGCCGTCAGTTCCCGACCCTTCTGCCCGGCCCAGGTGCGGCGGTAATCCAGCGTCACGTCGGCCGAGCGGTTGGTGCTGCGGGCGGTGTTGCTGCGGTCGGTGGTGCCCAGGCTGTCGGCGTAGCGGCCGGTGTCGACGAAGTTGAATTGCCGCGCGGCAATATTCTCCCAGCTGTGGCCCGCGTTGTAGCGCGGCTGCACCGAGAAGGTCAGCGTCTGCTCGGGCGTGAGGCTGTAGTCCAGCCCCAGCCGCAACGCGTTCGACTGGTTGTAGACAACACCCTGGCGATTCTGCCGCAGGACGCGCCGGGTGCTGGTGCCGGCCGCGTCGGTGCTGGTGATGGTCTGGTCCAGGGAGCCGTAGCCGGTGCGGCGGTCATGGCGGCCGTCGTAGGTCACGAACACGTTCACCTTGCCCTTGCGGTAGTTCAGGCTCAGCGCGCCGTTGTACTTGTCCTTGGTGCCTGCGCCGGCCGTAGCCTGCCCGTTGAGCCCGTCACGGCGGTTTTTCTTGAGCACGATGTTGATGATGCCGGCCGCGCCTTCGGCGTCGTAGCGGGCCGAGGGGTTAGTAATGACTTCCACCGACTCAATCTGCGAGGCCGGAATCTGGTCGAGCGAGACGCCTCTGCCTCCACCAGCCGCGCCTGAGGGCTTGCCGTCGATGAAGATGGTCACGCCGCTGGAGCCGCGCAGGCTCACCGCGCCGTTCTGGTCTACCGTCACGGAGGGCACGTTCTGCAGCACATCGGCTGCGGTGCCACCCACGGCCGTCAGGTCCTTTGCCACGCTGACGACCTTTTTATCGAGCCCGGCCTGCACGACAGCTCGTTCGCCCTGAATGACTACATCTTTGAGCTGAGTCGCCGTCGGGCGCAGGCGTAGGGTGCCCAGGTCCACAGGGGTAGCGGCCACCGTCACGGGCTTGCGGCCGGGGCGGTAGCCTAGCACCGTAGCGCGCAGGGAGTAGCTGCCGAACACCACTTTATCGAGTACGAAGGCGCCGCTTTCGGTGGTTTGGGCGCCGGCCACGAAGCTGGAATCCTGGGCGCGCAGCAGCACCACGTTGGCGAAAGGCAGCGGTTGGTTGGTGGCCGCGTCATAGAGCAGCCCGCGCACGGTAGCCGTCGACTGGGCCCGCGACGTCAGCGGGGTCAGTAGTACTACCAACACCACCCACAACGGGTGCTTCAGGCGCTCCAGGCGAAAAAATGTATTCATTCGTTCAAAAGGTAGCCGGGACGAAACCTGCAGCAGGCTTCGTCCCGGCCATTCACTCACTCACGTTCACTCCGGTACTACTTCTTATCGGCTTTCGCGTCGTCGGCTTCGGTCTTGACCACCCCACCGTTGGCGTCGAAGATGACGTCCATCTTCTTGCCGGGCTTGCGCAACTCGGCCTCGTAGGTGGTAGCGCCGGTGGCCGCCGTCACAATTTTGGCCGCCTCCGTCACCTGGTAGCCGGCGTAGGCACTGGTTAGCTTGCCGCACACGGCCGCCGGCAGTTGCGCCACCCGGATTTCCGTCTCGGTTTCCAGCAGCTTCCCATCCGCCGTCAGCACCACCGACAGTTCCTCGGCGCCCTGCTTAAACTCGGCCTCGTAGTTGCCGTCTTCCTTTTCCCACTTTACCTGCTTGGCCGCCGGGTGGGCTTTGTGGAAAGCAGCCGTTACGGCGGCGGGTACTTGCTTGTCCGTCAGCTCCTGGGCCTGGACGGCAACGGCTGCACCCATAGTCAGGGCCAGCAGCAACAACGTTTTTTTCATGGGGCAATGCGGGTTACATGGTTGACGCTGCAATCCTACACCCCGTTTCTGTGGTTTTTCTGGCGTCTTCTATCCACCGCAAAACGGCGATTCTGCTCTAGTCTAGGCGAAAACGCTGTCTGCCTCAGCCGCACAGGTTACAGCATGACCACCACGGTTGCTCCCGCAGCGCCGTTGAGGTAGCTGGGAATGACTACGGCTCGGTCGCCAAGGCCCTTGCGTAGCTGCCGGTGAAGCCAGGGGTAGGCCCAGTACGCCAGCTCAGTGGATACGATGCCCACCGCCGCGCCGGCCATGACGTCGGACAGCCAGTGGTTGTCCTTGGCAATGCGCAGGCCGCCGGTGGCCGTGGCGGCGGTGTAGCCGCCCACGCTGTACCAGAGGCTGCGCCCACCGTACTCCTTGTGCAGCAGCGTAGCCGCCGAAAACGCGGCGCTGGTGTGCTGGCTCGGGAAGGAGTCGAAGCTGTTGCCCAGGGGGCGCTCCACGCGGGTCAGGTGCTTGAGGCGGCTGGTCAGGGCGTTGTTGATGGTGTAGCTCAGGCCGAACAGCAGGGCCTGGTTCAGCGTGTTGTGCCGGCCCCGTACGCCCGCCAGGCTGAGGCCCAGGCTGGCATAGGCGGGTACGTGCCGCAGCTGGTCATCGAGGTTGGTGCGGATGCGCAGGTGCTCGTGCACTTCCTCACGCAGCCCTTCGTCGGATTCCAGCACGTCCACTTTCTCAGTGCCGAGCACGGCCAGCGTCAGCAGCGTAGCCGGCACGATGGTACGCCGGAATGCGGGGCGTGCGGTGAAGCGCGGCCGTGGCGCATCCGCCGACCGGCGGAGTGTGTCGGTCGGCTCGCGTCCGAGTTGCCAGGACTGGGTAAGCCAGCGGACAGTTGGCGTTTGGGCGGCCAGCCTGGACGGCCGGCTGCACCACAGCAAGAGCAGCAAACAGCCGCCCCGTACGAGCATTAGGGTTGTCGGGGGGAGCATCCGGCAATCAATGAGGGAGATGGAGGGCGAAGCGGCTCGGTTGCCGGCAGCACCCGAGCCGCAGTTTACTGGGCAATTCTGGAGTAAATCTGAAGCCGTACCCGGCCGTTGGTTCAGGACGTGGGCGTCGCAGCGGCTGGTTCCGCTCCTTTCTCGCGCCCGAAGGCCCAGTACAGCGCTGGCATCCCCAGCAGGTTCAGCACCGTGGAGGTGACGACGCCACCCAGGATGACCACAGACATGGGGTGCTCGATTTCGGCGCCGGGTACGTTGCCACTCACGATGATGGGCAGCAGCGCCAGCACCGAGGTCAGGGCCGTCATGATAATAGGCGACACGCGCTCCAACGACCCGCGAATGACCAACTCCTTGCCAAAGGGCACGCCTTCTTCGCGCTCCAGGTGCTGGTAGTGGCTCACCAGCATGATGCTGTTGCGGGCCGCCACGCCCAGCACCGTGATGAAGCCCACAATGGAGCCCAGCGAGAGGACACCCCCGGTTAGGAACGCCGCCAGCAGGCAGCCCGACACGGCGAAGAACAAGCTCAGTATCCCGAGTACCGCCAGCCGGACGGTGCCGAAATCGGTGTAGAGCACCAGGAAGATGCCGATGAGCGAGAGGCCGACCAACATCAGCATGCGGTTCTGCGAAGCCTGCCGCTCGGCGTACTCGCCCAGGATTTCGGGGTGATAGCCGGCGCCGAACCGCACCTGGTCGACCTGCGCCTGCACGTCGCGGGCCACCGAGCCCAAGTCACGGCCGCGCACGTTCAAGGTCACGTCGATGCGGCGGGAAGAAGCTTCGCGGGTAATTTCGTTGGGCGTGGGCACGATGCGCACGTCGGCCACCTCGCTCAGCGGCACCGAGCCGCCGGTGGGTACGGCAATCAGCAGGTCGCGCACGGCCCCAAAATCCGCCCGCACGGCCGGTTGGCCCCACACGGCCACGTCGAAAATCTTCTGTTCCTGGTAAATCTCGCCCACCTTGCGGCCGCGCACCAACGTGCCGATGGCCCGCAGCAGGTCGCCGGGGCTCAGGCCGTAGCGCGCCGCCGATTCGGGCCGGAGCTTCACCTGAATCTGCGGCACCAGCGTCTGCTGCTGCACTTTCAGGTCCACCACCCCGTCGACGCCCTCCAACCGGGTGCCCACTTCCTTGGCCTTGGTGTAGAGCTGGTCGAGGTCGGGACCGAAGATGCGGACGACCACGGTGGCCGAGGTGCCCGTCAGCACTTCCTTGATTCGTTCGCGCAGGTAGGTCAGCAGGTCGCGGTACAGGCCGGGGTAGCCGTCCACCACTTCCTGGATTTTGGCCACCGTCGCCTCGTAGTCCACGTTGGGGTCCACAGAAATCCACAGCTCGGTGAAGTTTGGCCCGACCACCTCGTCGGCCACCTCGGCCCGGCCGATGTGGGCGCCGAAGTTGCGCACACCCGGAATGGCCCGCAGCTCCTTGCTGGCCCGCACCGTAATGCGCGACATGGCCGGCAGCGAGGTGCCGGGCTTCTCCACCCAGTGCATCAGAAAGTCGTATTCCTTGAAATTGGGCAGAAACTCCTGCCCGAAAAACGGCAGCGTGAGCATCGACGCCACCGCCACGCCCGCCAACGTCCAGGCTACACGCTTGGGCCGTGCCAACAGGGCGGGCAGCAGGCGGCCGTAGTGACGCTTCAGCCACGCCACGACGGGCGCCTCTTTGGCTTGTTTCTCGGCCGCTTTGGGCAACAATAGCAGAGCCAATGCAGGGGTCAGCGTCAGAGCTACGAAGAGCGAGGCGAGGATGGCCAGCACGTAGGAAAACGCCAGCGGCTGGAAAAACGCCCCCGACAGGCCCGGCAGCAGGAAGATGGGCAGTAGCACCAAGGCGACGATGAGCGAGCCGTAAATCACGGCCGAGCGCACTTCCATCGACGCCTCGAACACCACCGCGAAGGCCGTTTGGGGCGAGCCGGCTTCCCGGTTCAGCCGCAGCCGGCGCATGATGTTTTCCACGTCGATGATGGCGTCGTCGACCACCTCACCCAGCGCGATGATGAGGCCGGCCAGCACCATCGTGTCGATGGTGCGGCCGGAGTAGCGCAGCACCAGCGCGGCGGCAATGAGCGAGGTCGGCAGCGCCAGCGCGCTTATGAGGGCCGTGCGCCACTCGTAGAGGAAGAACAACAGCACCAGCACCACCAGCACGCAGCCGATGAGCAGGGACTTGTTCAGGTTGTCGAGCGACATTTCGATGAACGTCGCGGGGCGGAAGATGGTCGAGTCGATTTCCAGCCCTTTCAGGCCGGGGCGCATGGCGTCGAGGGCGGCTTCCACCTGCCGGGTCACGTCGAGGGTGTTTGCGCCGGGCTGCTTTTCCACGATGAGCAGCAGGCCGGGGCCGTCGTTAATCACCGCGTCGCCGATGGGCGCGGGGAAGCCTTCGACCACTTGCGCCACCTCACCCAGCTTCAGACTCACGCCGTTGCGGAAGGTCACCGGCATCTGGGCCAGGTCGGCGGCCGACTGAATGGCCGCGCTCTGCGACAAGGCCAAGCGCTGGTTCGGCGTGTCGACGAAGCCCCCGCCGGCCAGGGTGGTGGCTTCGGCGGCGGCTCGTTCCACGTCGGCCAGGGTCAGGCCCAGGTTGCGCAGCTGCTCGGGGTTCACCAGCACCTGCAGCTGCCGGTCGCGCTGCCCCCAGATGGCGACGTTGGCCACGCCGGGCACGGCCATCAGGCGCGGCCGGACGCTCCAGCGGGCCAGCGTGGTCATCTCCACTTGTGTCAGGCTATCTGAGGAAACCCCAATCTTAAGCACCCGGCTGGTGGACGAGAGCGGGGAGAGCATGACCGGCGGCCGGGCCACCGATGGCAAGGTGGGCGCCACCCGGCTCAGGCGCTCCTGCACCGCCTGCCGAGCGTCGTTGATGTCGATGCCTTGCGGGAAGTACAGCACCACCGACGAGAGGCCCAGCACTGATTTAGAGCGGATTTTCTTGACGTCGGGCGTGCCGTTCAGGGCGTTTTCCAGCGGCACGCTCACCAGGGCTTCCACCTCAGCGGTGCTCAGACCGGGCGCTTCCGTCTGCACTTCCACGTAGGGTGGGGCAAACTCCGGAAACACATCCAGCGGGGTGTTGCGCACCACCTGCAGGCCCGCAACGAGCATCACGCCGAAGAGCACGACGATGACCAGGCGCAGTCGCAGCGCCGATTCTACCAACCACTTCATAGGGTGAGATTGTGAAGTGGTGAATTGGTGAGTTCGATGTTCGGGAGGTCAATACCGCGCCGCTTGCGCAGGCAGAATGACATGCACCCATTCACCATTTCACCAACTCACCGTTAGTGGCTTCCGCCAAATTCGGTTCCGAATAACTCCGCCGCGCCGTCAGTGACGACGACGGCCCCGGCCTGCACCCCGCGCGACACCACGAGCTGGTCGCCCACGGCGCGCTGCACTTCCACCCGCTGCCGGGTGTACTGCTGCGGAGCGGTGCGCACGTACACCCACTGCCCACCCGAGGCATCGTAGAGCAGGGCGGCGGCCGGAATGGTCAGGGCCGGCGCACTGCCGTTACCCGTGCCGGCAGCGTTGCTGAGGTTCACGTCCACGGCCACCCGTTCGCCGGGGCGGAAGGCTTCGTCGGTGTTGTCGACCTCAAAGAACACATCGGCCGTGGCCGTGCCCGAAGCAGCGCCCAGCGTCGGAGCGTCCACCGGGCGTCCCACACGAGCCGCCCCGCCGTTCAGCGGCCGGACCGACACCGTCTGGTCGGCGCCCAGGCGGCGTAAGTCGCCCACGAACAAGGGCACGCGCACCCATACTTTATTCAGGGCCGCCAGCTCCACCAGCACCGTGTTGGTGGTGACGATGGTGTTCGGCGCTACCGCCACACGCTGCACCACGCCGCTCAGCGGGGCTTTGATCGGCAACGCCTGCCCGCCGCCGCTGTTGCCGCTCATGGCCGCCTGCCGGGCTTGCGCGTCGGCCAGGTTGCGCTCGGCCAGGGCCACGTCGGCGCGGGCGTCGTCGCGGGCCCGCACGCTGCCCGCCCGGTCGGCCAGCAGCTCCTCGGCCCGCTGCAAGCGGGCCCGGCTGACGCGCAGCTGAATGCGCGCCTGCTCGGTGCCCTGGTTTAGGGTCAGCAGGTCGCGCTCGGGCGGCAGTGGCACCAGCTGGTACAAGGTCTGGCCCTGGCGCACGCGCTGGCCGGCCGTCAGCTGCTCGCCGCCGCGCAGGGTGCCCTGCACCGGCGCTACGAGGGTAACGGCCTGCCCCGGCACCGCCTGGACTTCGCCGCCGACTTCGCGGGTGGCCTGCACCCGGTCAGTTTTTAGCGTCACCGTGCGGATACCCAGGCGCTGCTCGGCCTGCGGGGTGATGCGGACGGTCGTCAGGTCTGATTCCTTGACTGGGTTCTGCACCTCGGACGGACTCTGGTGCTGGGGTTTCTCGTTTTTACTGCAGCCAGCCAGCGTGAGCAGGCTCAGCAAGGACAGCAGGCAACGAAGCGGTGGCGGTTGGCAGTTCATGAAGGTTATGCGTGGTACCCGCCGCTGGCGTACAACCGGGCCGACGACGGAAAATGAGGGGTACACTATCGTTAGAAGCGGGCACCGCCCACGGCGTAGCGGAGCCGGGCCAGGGCGCGGCGTTGGTCGGCCCGCGCTTCGGCGGCCCGCTGGCGGGCGTCGAGCAGCTGCCGGGTGGTTTCGGCGACCTGCACGTAAGGGAAGTCACCGTTGACGAAGGCGTTGGTGGAGCGTCGGAGCGCGTCCTGCAGGCTGGGCAGGTAGCTGTTGTCCCACAGCGCCACGCTGCGGCTGGCCTGTTCGTATTGCGCGTAGGCTTCGCGCACGTCGAGCCCCACCGTTTGGCGCAGCGCCAGGTACTGCCACGCCGCCTGTTCCAGCTCGGCCCGCACCCGCGCGATGCGGCCCTGGTTGCGGTTGAAAATGGGCAGCCCGATGGCCGCGCCCGGTCCGAGCTGAATCGGGTTCGGGTCGTTGAGGCGCGCATTCAGGGACAGCACGAACGAAAACACCCGGCTTCGCTCCCACTGCAACCGCCGTCCGGTCGCCTCGATGCCGATGCGGGCCGCCCACAGGTCGGGCCGGGCCGCGTAGGCCGAGTCCAGCAGCGCGGGCAGCGGTGGCACGGCGGCGGGGAGTGTAGTTGTCGGGGTGAAGCGCACGGAATCGGCGTTCAGCGTATCCAGCCGCAGCGTGGCCAGCAGCCGCAGGCGCGCTACCTGCGCATCACGGCGGGCGCGCAGGTAGTCGTCCACTGCCCGGAGGGAATCGGCACTGGGCGCCACAGTCTCCAGTTCGCTGGCTTCACCGACTCGATAACGGGAGCGGACGATACGCGCCACTTCCGCCCGCATCCGAATGGCTTCCTGGGCAATGCGCACCCGCTCGTCAGCCAGGCCCACGTCGGCGTAGGATACCTGCGCGTCGCGGCCCACCATCAGGCCGCGGGCCACCAGGTTTTCGGCCACGCGCTGGGTTTCCAGCTGGGCGGCCCCCACCCGCAAGGGCCGTTGCCACAGCAAATCAGCGGCAACGTTCAGCGCCAGCGAAAACGGGGCGGTGCCGTACGACGTCACGGCCGATAGCACCGGGTTGGTGAGCAGGCCGGCGTCCTGCAAATCGGCCTGCGCCAGGGCCAGCGTCGCCAGGTCGGCCTGAAACGCGGGGTTGCGCGTCAGGGCCAAGCGGGTGGCAGCTTCCTCGCTAAGCCCGGTTTGCACCTCCGGCGGCAGGGCAACTGGGGCGGCGGCCGGCTGGGCGGCCCCCAACGTGTAGCCGGCGCGGCGTTGCAACCGGTTGGCTACGTGCGCCCGGTCGTAGGTGGATTTGGTGCTGACGCAGCCGGCCAGCAGCAGCGGCAGCGCCCACAGCCAGGGCCGGCAGGAACGTAGCAGCCGGGCGGCGGCTGGCGAAGGACAGCTAGTGGAACCTGAAGGAGTGCGTTTCAAGACGGTCAGCAATGGGTGGAACATGAACCCGGGCGCGGCCTCAGTCGCCGGTTTCGGGGTGGGGTACTTCCGTACCGTCGGCGCGCAGGTACAGGTCGTGGGCGCGGCCCGTGCGGGCGAGTTCAGCTTCGTAAAGCGTATCAACGCCCCGCACGAGGACGGCGGCCTCTGACACCTGGTACCCGGCGTAGTGCGTGGTCAGCCGCTGGCGCACGGGACCGGGCAGTTGCGCCGGTGGTATCTGCCGCTCCGTTTCCGTTATCTGGCCGGCTGGGTTGAGCATGATCCACGTTTTCCAGAACGTCTGGCCGTCGGCAAACTCGGCTTCGTACTCCGCGCCTTCCCTCGTCCAGACGACAGCGGCGGCATTGGGGTAGGCCCGGTGCAGGGCGCTGGTGACGGCTACCGGAATGGTGGCTTGGTCGAGCGTCGTCACCCAGCCGGCCTCCCGGCCCCACAGCCAGGCGCCCAGTCCGACGATGCCCAGCACCGTACCCGCGTTGAGTAGTTTTTTCATGTGACCAGGGTGGAATGAGCCGACCAGGGGCCGTAGCGGCTGCCCACGCAAAATCCGATGCAACGCATTCGGTCAGGCGTCAAGCAACCAAGCAGCCAAGGCCGGCGAGAGGCAGTATCTTTTTGCACTCGACAGATCATTACGGCTTCAAAATGACCTTTAATGCCGTTTTAATCTTCCTGCTTTGGTACTTAATCAGTAGATGAAGATTTCGTGAAGAACCTTTTTTGCAACACTACGCACCCATTCTGTAGAGAATCTGTAGGTGTAATCCCGATTCGTTTGCCGTGGCCGACTGAGTGAATTGGAGCCCGGAAAAAAAATCGGCCCACCCCGTTTTACTAGGGTGGGCCGACTTAGTCAAAGCGGGCGGTACGGGCAGGGCAGCCGGGTTAGAACTGCGCCCGCAGCGTGTGCCAAGCGCCATCAGGCGTGAAGGTGTAGCGCAGCTGCCCGCCGTAGAGCCCACATATCTGTTGGGCGATACTCAGGCCCAGGCCGGGTGAGTCGGAGGCGGCGTTGTGCTTGCGGAAGCGCCCAAGCAGCTGCGTAGGGTCGCCGTCCAGCGGCAGGCCGGTGTTGCGGATTTCCAGCGCGTGGGCGTCGAGGCGGATGCGCAGCTGGCCGCCGGGCACGTTGTGCTTCACCGCGTTCTGCAGCAGGTTGCTCACCAGCGAATCGGCTAGGGCCGGGTGCATGGCCACCGACAGCGGAGCCGCTACCTGCAGCTCCGGCTCGATCTGTTTGGCTTCCAGAAACTCTTGCAGTTGTCCCAGCTTGTCGCGCACCAGCCCATCGAGCTGCACCGGCCGGGCCTCGGTAAACTGGCGGTTCTCGATCTTGCTGAGCAGCGTGAGGGCCTGGTGCAGGCGCGACAGTCGCCGTGTGGCCCGGTACAGCTCGTGCACCGGCTGCGCGGCGGTTTCGGGCAGCTCCGGCAGCTGCATGAGCTGCTCCAGCTGGGCCTGCATGATGGCCAGCGGCGTCTGCGTTTCGTGGGCCGCGTTTTCGGTGAACTCCTTCAGCGCCTGGTAGTCGGCCGTCACGCGCTGGGTGAGCTGGGCTAGGGCCTGGTTCAGCTCGCTGAACTCGTCGATGGGCGTGGCGGGCAGCTCCAGGGCCTGCGGCTGCTGCAGGCGGTAGCCGCGCAAAGAGTCCAGCGTGCGGTAAAACGGGGCCCACAGCCAGCGCGACAACCACCGATTCAGCAGCACCAGGCACCCCAGCAACCCGCCCATGACGGTCAGCATCACCGTCAGCACCACTTCCAGCACATCGCCGGTTTCGATGAGTGACTTGCGCAGCGTGAGGCCGTAGCGCTGCCCGTGCAGCTCCACCGCAAACGACACCTGGCGAAACGGCACCAGCGTCCGTTCCACCGGGTCATAGATCAGGGTATCACCCAGGCCGGGCGGACGCACGCTTTTACTGATGGTCAGCTCGTTGGGATTGGTCATCGACGGCAACGCGCCGGCTTGGCGGATGCGCTGCCGCAGGTAGTCCCGGTGAAACAGCAGTTGCTCGTCGACTTCCTCGGCCAGGGCCCGCTGAATGCCCACGTACAGCACGCCTGTACCCAGCGCGAACAGCACGAGCACCAGGATCAGGTAGTAGCGGTTGGTGGTGGTAAGGAGCTTCACGGGTTCGTTTTTCGGTGCTCGTTTTTCGTTGTTCGTTTTCGGCAGGGGCGCGGGCCTGCATCCGAGGTCCGAAAAACGAACAACAAAAAACGAAAAACGCGACTTTAATCTTCCGTTACGAGCTTGTAGCCCAGGCCGTAGATGGTGCGGATATAGTTGTCGGCGCCAGCGTCCTGCAGCTTCTTGCGCAGGTTCTTCAGGTGAGTGTAGATGAAGTCGAAGGAGTCGGCCATATCCGCCGCGTCGCCCCAGATGTGCTCGGCAATGGCTTCTTTGGTCAGTACGCGGCTGGGGTTGGCCAGGAAGAACAGCAACAGGTCGTATTCCTTGCGCGTGAGCGTGACGGGTTGCTCGTGCACCAGCACCAGCGCCTGGTCGGGAAACACGGTCAGGTCGCGAAAGGCCAGGTGGCGCTGGCCCTGAAACTGCCGCCGGCGCAAAATGGCGCGCAGGCGGGCGTTGAGCTCGGCCAGGTGAAAGGGCTTGGCCAGGTAGTCGTCGGCGCCGAGCTCCAGGCCCTGAATCTTGTCGTCGAGCCCGTCGCGGGCGGAAAGGATGAGCACGCCGGCTTCGGACTTGTCCGCCTTGAGCGTGCGCACCAGGTTCAGGCCGTTGCCGTCGGGCAAGGTCAGGTCGACCAGCACGCAGTCGTACTGGTAGAGCTTGATTTTCTCGTGCGCTTGCCGGTAGCTCTCGGCCGTTTCGCACACGTAGCCGTCGTGGCGCAGGAAATCCAGCAGCGAGGCGCGCAGGGGCGCTTCGTCTTCAACAATCAGGACTTTCAAGCTGTCAAGTGGGCTAATTGCGAGCAGAAAAACAAATGAGGACGGCAAGCAAAGCTTGAATTCTGAGGAAAAGCTGTAGTTGGTTTTTAAACGCAACGGCGCGGGAAAGGGCGGCGTACCAAGCCTGTCGAAGGGATTAAAAAACCATTAAAAACAACATTCCGACAACTCCAGCATTCCGCCAGAATTGGGCGGTTCCTTTACCGCACTTTCCAACGCTGCTTGCCTTGTTTTCACGTTCTGCTTTCTATTCAGGCCGCTCGGGCGGCCGGCTGTTCCTGACTGCCGCACTGCTGGGGCTGAGCGTCGGCGCGGCCCGGGCGCAGCAGGAGCTGCGCACGCTCGACGAGTTTCTGACCCTGGCCCGCAACACCAGCCCGCTGCTGCGCGACTACGCCGGGCAAGTAGCCCAGAACCGCATCGACAGCCTGCGCCGGGCGGCCCAGCAGCGGCCCCAGCTGACCGGCAACGCGGCGGCCGTGGCGGCGCCCATCATCCGCCGCCGCGCCAACGGCGAAGGCGGCTTCGGCTACGACGAGGCCGTGTCGAACGGGGGCAACTACGCGGCCTTCGTGGGCGCCACCCAGCCGGTGCTCGGCGGGCCGGTGCTGCGCAACGACTACCGCATCCTCGAAAGCCAGGGCCTGGTGCTGCGCAACACGCGCCAGCTGGCCGGGCTGGATTTGCGCCGCAGCATCACCGACCAGTTTCTGACGGCCTTCGCCGCCGAGCAGCAGTGGACCTACAACCAGGAGCTGCTGCGCACCCTCAACCAGCAGGACGCGCTGCTGCGCAAGCTGGTCAACGGCGGCGTGTACAAGCAGACGCAGTATTTGGCCTTCTACGCCTCGGTGCGCAACCAGGAAGTGACCACCCAGCAGGCGCGCCTGAGCTACCGCCGCGAGCTGGGCACGCTGCGCTACCTGGCCGGCGCCCCCGACACGGCCCTGGTGCTGCTCGACAAGCCCCAGCCGCCCACCTACCGCCCGCTGGCCGGCCTGGGCTCCATCACGCAGCGCCAATACACGCTCGACTCGCTGCGCCTGCGCCTCGACCGCGAAGCCGTGGACCTGACGTACCGGCCCCGGCTCAACTGGGTGCTCGACGCGGGCCTGCAGTCGGCCAACCCGGCCCCGCTCTACCTCTCGCACAACGTGGGCTTCAGCGGGGGCCTGACGCTGACCGTGCCCATTTTCGACGGTCACCAGCGCCAGCTCAGCTACGACCGACTTCGGATTGCGGAGCAGACGCGCACCGGCTACCGCGCCTTTCTCACCACCCAGCGCCGCCAGCAGTACCAGCAGCTCCAGGGCATTGCCCGCGAGGCGGACCAGCTGCTGGCCAGCATCCGCCGGCAGGTGGGCATTGCCGCGGCCCTGGTCGATGCCGGCCGCCAGCAACTCACCACCGGCGACATCACCATCCTCGATTACCTGCAGCTGGTGAGCAGCTACCGCAGCCTGCAGTTCAGCCTCACCCAGGCCGAAACCGAACGCCTGCGCAACCTCTACGCCCTCGATTACCTGGGCGAGTGAGCTGTCAGTTATCAGTTGCGAGTTGTCCGTTTCACCGTGAAATCCATGCCTTTGCCCGCTCCTACTCTGCCTGTCACCCGTCCCGCCGCGGCTCCGCTGCTTTTGCCCAGCCTGGGTTGGGCCCTGAGGCTGCTCTTGCCGCTGCTCCTGCTGCTCCAGGCCTGCGGCGGCGCGGCCGACCCGGCCGCCGACGAAGCCACGGCCGAGGAAGAAATCCACGCCCGCGCCGCCGTGACGGTGGGCCACGTGCAAACCGACACCGTGACGGACGTGCTGCACCTGACCGGCCTGACGGCCTATCCGGCCAAGGACATTCTGCGCGCCACCACCACCGGCTACCTCGTGGCGCCGGTGCCGGTGCCGGGCCAGCGCGTGGGCGCGGGCCAGACGGTGTTTACGCTGCAGACCAAGGAGTCGCGCACCCTGCACCTGGACCAGCTGACCGGCGACCCGAAGCTGCGCTTCAGCGGCATCATCCGCATTCCGAGCCCGCGCGCCGGCGTGATGGCCACCGTGGACAAGCTGGCCGGCGACTACGTGCAGGACGGCGAGCAGCTCGGCACGGTGTACGACCAGTCGCGCTTCGGCTTCGTGCTCGACGTGCCCGTCACGCAGCTGCGCTACGTGCATCCCGGCCAGCGCTGCCGCATCACCCTGCCCGACGGCCGCGTGCTGCCCGGCCGGGTGGCCGAGCCGCTGCCCGCCGCCGACGTGACGGTGCAAACCCAGCGCTACACGATAAAGCCCCTGGGCCCGGTGCCCCAGCTGCCCGAAAACCTCACCGTCACCGTCGACCTCGACAAAACCGCGCCGCAGCTGGCCGCCACGCTGCCCCGCGAGGCCGTGCTCAGCGACGAAACGCAGACCAGCTTCTGGGTGATGCGCCTGCTCAACGACAGCACCGCCGTGAAAGTCCCGGTGCGCCCCGGTCCCGAGCAGGCCGGCCGCGTCGTCATCCAAAGTCCATCCTTCTCCCCCACCGACCGCATCGTGCTGACCGGCAACTACGGCCTGGACGATACCGCCGCCGTGCAGCTGCCCGCCCAGCCGGAGCCGAAAGAATAAGCCGGCCGCCCAACCGCGGAACGGCATCCCGAGGCGCGGCCCGAAGTACCTCGCGGGCTGATGGTATTCTCCTGGTTCAACGAAGGAATTGCTATCCAGCGAGATGTCTCGACAAGCTCGACATGCAGGGCCATTAGCACCCAACACTCCCCCCATGCGTCCATCCGTTTTTCAAGCTTACAAAGCCCCGATTGCCGTGGTGCTGGCCCTGGGCCTCGCGCTGGGCGTGCTGGCCTACCGCCGCATCTCGGTGGCGCTGTTCCCGGAAGTCACCTTTCCGAAGGTGAAAGTCATTGCCGACAGCGGCCTGCAGCCCGTCGACCGGATGATGGTGACGGTGACCAAGCCCATGGAGGACGCCATGAAGCAGGTGCCGGGCCTGACGCTGCTGCGCTCCACCACCAGCCGCGGCAGCTGCGAAATATCGGCCTACCTCGACTGGAACGTGGACGTGGTGCGCAGCCAGCAGAACATCGAGTCGCGGCTGAACCAGATCCGCAGCGACCTACCGGCGGGCACCCAGATCAGCGTGGAGCGCATGAACCCGGCCATTCTGCCCGTGATGGGCTACACGCTGGAAGGCCCCGGCCGCTCGGCCCTGGAGCTGCGGCGGCTGGCGCTGCTGACCGTCAAGCCCTTCGTCTCGCAGGTCGACGGCGTGTCGGCGGTGCAGATTCAGGGCGGGCGCACCAAGGAGTTTGAGGTGGAGCTGCTGCCCGACCAGTTGGCCGCCCTGGGCCTGACGCCCACCGACGTGAGCACCATGCTGGGCCAGACCAACTTCGTGCAGAGCAACGGCTACCTAGCCGACTACCGCCGCCTTTACCTGACCGTCACCGACGCCACCATCACCGGCAAATCGGACGTGGAAAACGTGGTGCTGCGCAACGACGGCCGCCGCATCGTGCGCCTCGCCGACGTGGCCACCGTGCGCGTGGCCGAGCAGCCCGAGTACACCCGCATCAACGCCAACGGCCACGACGCGGTGCTCATCGGTGTGCTGCGCCAGCCCGACGCCAACGTGGTGCAGGTGGCGGCCGGCGTGCGGGCCAAAATCAAAACCCTGCAGGCCGGCCTGCCCCGCGGCATCCGCCTGGCACCCTACTACGACCAGTCCGATTTCGTGTCCGAAGTCGTGCGCTCGGTGCAGGATTCGCTCTGGATTGGCCTCGCGCTGGCCCTGGCCGTTACGGCGCTGTTTCTGCGCTCCTGGCGGGCCTCGCTCACCATTCTGCTCACCATTCCCATTGCCCTGGCTCTTACGGTGGCGGTGCTGTATTTCGGCCTGGGCTACTCCTTCAACATCATGACGCTGGGGGCTGTGGCCGCCGCCATCGGCCTGATGATTGACGACGCGGTGGTGATGGTGGAGCAGCTGCACCGCGTGGGCGAGGAGCACCCCGAGGCGTCTACCAGCGAAATCGTGGCCCGCTCGGTGCAGCACCTGCTGCCGGCCCTCGTCGGCTCGTCGCTGAGCACCATCGTAATTTTCCTGCCCTTCGCCCTGCTCGGCGGCGTGGCCGGGGCCTACTTCAAGGTGCTGGCTACCACGATGGTGGTGGCGCTGATCTGCTCCTTCCTGGTGGCCTGGCTAGGCTTGCCGGTGCTGTATCTGCTGCTCTCGCGCATCGGGTTCGGGGAAAAAAAGCCGGCTGGGGAGTCGCTCAACGATAGTGGTACTACGACGTTGAGTCGTAGTACCACTTCCGGCACGCCGGCCCTACCGTCGGGGTCGGCGGGTGAAGACCCTGCAAACCACGGCCTGACCGAAGCGGCCCACCACGAAATTCCCTGGGTGCGCTCCGTCATTCGTCACCCGGCCTATTCGGTGGTGGGCGTGGCGCTGCTCATCGGGCTGATGTGGTTTATCATTCCGCGCCTGGCCACCGGCTTTCTGCCCGAAATGGACGAGGGCGCCATCGTGCTCGACTACAACTCGCCGCCCGGCACCTCGCTGGAGGAAACCGACCGCATGCTGCGCCAGGCCGAAAAGCTCATCGTGCGGGTGCCGGAAGTGGCCAGCTACTCGCGCCGCACGGGCACGCAGATGGGCTTTTTCATCACCGAGCCCAACAGCGGCGACTACCTCATCCGCCTGAAAACCGACCGGAAGCGCACCACCGACGAAGTCATCGACGACATCCGCCAGCGCATCGAAAGCTCGCAGCCGGCCCTGGTCATCGACTTCGGCCAGGTTATCGGCGACATGCTGGGCGACCTGATGAGCACTGTGCAGCCCATCGAAATCAAGCTCTTCGGCCCGAACGCCGCCACCCGCTACGAGCTGGCAGATAAGGTGGCCGGCATCGTGGAAAGCACGCCCGGCACGGCCGACGTGTTCAACGGCATCGTGCGCGTGGGGCCGTCCATCGACGTGCGGCCCGAGCCCGCGCGCCTGGCGCAGTTCGGCCTCACCGCCACCGACTTCCAGACGCAGCTGCAAACCCAGCTGGCGGGCGTGGTGGCCGGCAACGTGCTGGAGGGCGAGCAGCTGCTCAACATCCGCCTGCGCTACCCCGGCGCGGCTACCGCCAGCTTGCAGGAAGTGCGGCAGCAACCCATTTTCCTGCCGGGCGGGCAGCGCCGCCGCCTCGATGAGCTGGCCACGGTGACGGTGTCGGCCGGCGACGCGGAGCTGGAGCGCGAAAACCTGCAGGCCATGACGGCCATTACCGCCCGGCTCAACGGCCGCGACCTGGGCTCGGCCATGAGCGAAATCCGCCAGAAGCTCGACCGCGACCTGCCGCTGCCGCCCGGCTATTTCATCCAGTTTGGGGGCAGCTACGCCGAGCAGCAGCAGTCGTTCCAGGAGCTGCTCACCATCTTGGTCACGGCCTGCCTGCTGGTGTTTGCCGTGGGCCTGTTCCTGTTCCGCGACCTAAAGGCCGCCGCCCTCATCCTGCTGGTAGCCGTGCTCGGCCCCGCCGGCGGCAGCCTGGCACTGTACCTGACGGGCACGCCGCTGAACGTGGGCTCCTACACCGGCCTGATCATGGTGGTGGGCATCATCGGCGAAAACGCCATTTTCACCCTGCAGCAGTTCAACGACGCCCGCCAGAGCGCGCCCGTGGAGCAGGCCATCGGCTACGCCATTGCGGCCCGCCTGCGCCCCAAGCTGATGACTGCGCTGTCGGCCATTGCCGCGCTGCTGCCGCTGGCGCTGGGCATTGGGGCGGGGGCGCAGCTGCACCAGCCGCTGGCCATTGCCGTCATCGGCGGGCTGCTGCTGGCGCTGCCCTTGCTGCTGGTGGTGCTGCCCAGCCTGCTGCGCCTGGCCTACGGGCGTGGCAAAGCCGAGGCTGCGTCAGCCGTGGCGGCGGTCTGAGCAAGGCCCCGAACCGGTCAGCCCCAGATGAGCACCAGCGTGCCGGTGACGATGAGGCCCGCGCCCAGGCCGGTCTGCCAGGTGAGCTTCTCGCCCAGGAACACCACCGCCAGCACGATGGTCAGGGCCACGCTGAGCTTGTCGACGGGCGCCACCTGGGAAACCTTGCCCAGCTGCAGCGCCCGGAAGTAAAACACCCAGGAGAGGCCCGTAGCCAGCCCCGAGAGGCCCAGAAACAACCAGTTGGCGCGCGTGAGCGAATGAATTTCGCCGAGCCCGCCCCGGAAGTACACGATGCCCCAGGCCAGCACCAGGATGACGGTGGTGCGCACGGCCGTAGCCAGGTTGGAGTCGACGCCCTTGATGCCGATTTTGGCCAGCACGGCCGTCAGGGCCGCGAAGAGGGCGGAAAGCAATGCGAAAAGCCACCACATAAGCCGGAGCGAAAAAGTAAACGAGCTGGTTTTACGCAGGCCGGCGCCAATACGCCCGGCTGGCCAGCCACCACGCGCGCAGCTGCCGAAAATCGGGCGAAAACAGCACGTGCAGACTGGCCACCCAGCCCACCGAACACACCCAGCCGGCCAGCACGTCGGAGGGGTAATGCACGCCCAGGTACATGCGCGAGAGGCCCACGCCCAGCGCGAACAGGGCACCGACTAGCCACACGACCCACCGCCCGCGCGTGCGCCAGAGCAGAAACCCCAGCGCCGCCGCCAGCGTGGCTGAGCCCATGGCGTGGCCGCTCGGGAAGCTGTAGAACTTCTCCGGCGCGATGGAAACCCACAGCGCCGGCCGAGGCCGCCCGAAGATGGTTTTGGCTAACACGTTCAATGCCACTGCCCCGCCGACCGATAAGGCGAAAAACAACGCTTCCGTGCGCCGATGCCGCCACAGCAGCAGGCCCGCAATGGCGGCGCCTACGACGGACATCACCTCCGGACCACCGGCCGTGGTGAGGGCCAGCGCCAAACCATCCAATGTGGGGCTCTGCTGCTGATGAATCCATTCCAGGATAGCCTGGTCGCCGATGAAGCCGCCGCTTTCCCAGATGTCCTCGGCCACTTCCACGAAGATGAACCACGGCGCCCCGATGCCCAGCAGCAACAACGCCACCAGGGCACCGTGCCCGCGCAGCGCCAGCCGCGCCTTCTGGTAAAAAACGACCAGCCGCTGCTTCATCGTCCAAATTCCAACACTTTAAACGTGCCCGGCACCACGCTCGGCCGGGGATGCGGCACCTCCGCTGTGGCGGCCGGCGCCGGGCCGAACTCCGCCGTACTCAGGTAGAGCCGGCGCGTCGTCGGGTCCTGCGTGATAGTGCGCGCCCCGCGGGCCGAGGGAGTGGTTGCGGTGCGGTAGCTGGTGGGCGAATCGGCGTAGATGACGGTGAGTGTGCCTTCGCCGTTCGAGCTAATGGCCGCTTGCGTCGTCTCGTCGAACACCACCCCGTCGACGCCCTTGCCAATGGGCACCTGCGCCACCACCTTACCCGTCCGCGCGTCCAGCACGATGGCCTTTTCGTTGGCGCACACGCTGAAAAGGCGGTGGCGCTTACGGTCCAATGCCAGGCCGCTGGGTCCCTCGCCTGGCGCCACTGACCAGCGCTGCTTCACGACCAGGGTTTTGGCATCGAACACCACGATTTCGTGGGTGTCCTCCAGGTTCACGAAGATCCGGCCCTGCCCGTCGGCTACACCGGCTTCGGGGGCGCCGCCCAACGCCACAGTGCCCACCACCTTATTGGTCACCGGGTCGATGACGGTGGCGCTGCTGCCCGCGTTGTTGAACACGAACACCCGGCCGGAGAAGTCGTCCTGCAGCAGGGCGTCGGGCTTGGCGCCCGTGGGCAGGCTGCCGAGCGGCTTCAGCATTTGCAGGTCGAAGATGGTCACTGTGTTGGCGCGGCCGTTGGTGATGTAACCGCGCCCCAGCTTGGGCAGCGGCAGAATGCCGTGTACGCCGGGTGTGTTGGCAATGGTGCCCACTTTCCGGTGCGTGCGCAAGTCCACCACGTCCACCTGCGTAGCGTGCGAGAGGTACAGCCGCCGGGCGCTGGCATCCACGGCCAGGTAGTCCCAGCCGCCTTCGCCGCCCACGGTCGTGGTGTGCAGCAAGTGATAGGTGACGGGAGGGGGTACTTGGGCGTCAACCAGCAGGCGGCTGGCCAAGCCCACTGCGGAGAGAAGCAGAAGGGTTTTCATGCGGTCCAACGTAGCGGGCAAACCTGAAGTTAATCTGTGGGTAGCGGCTCCACTTCACCCACTTTCCCCTGTGCCTGCGGTCAGCAATACGTTGGGTAGCAGGGGTGCTATTTGGTCGGGCGCCACATCAGGCCCAGGCCGGCGCCGCCGGGGTACACCGTGGGCGTAAACGTGGTGCCGTCCAACAGGCGCGGCTTGCGCCCCCACCGGTTGCGGTGCGAGAGATACGCCAGGTGCGCCGACAGAATGCCGAACCCGGCCCCGGCCACCACGTCTGACTGCCAGTGTTTGGTATTGATCATGCGCAGGGCGCCCACGCCGGTAGCAATGGTGTAGGCCCCGATGCCGTACCACTGGCTTTTGTCGCGGAACTCGTTGTGCACGATGCTGGCGGCGAGGAACGCCTGCGCCGTGTGGCCCGAGGGAAACGAGAGGTTGTCGGAGCCGTCGGGGCGGGTTTCACGCGTGAGGTTCTTGACGGCAAACACCGTGGCCAGCATAATGACCTCCGACTTGCCAATGACCAGCAGGGTGTTCAGCCGGTCGTTGCGCGACTCCACCCCAGCCAGCGCTACCAGGCCCAGCTCGGCGTAAGGTGCGAAGATGAGGTAGTTGTCGAGCGAGGTGCGGTAGGTGGGGAACAGCCGGTGAATGTCGCGGTTGGCCTGCTGGTTAGTGTAGAAGCCTCCGCCGTTAAAGGTGTATGCGCCGTAGCCGATCAGCGCGGCCGGCACAACCACCGCCTTCACCAGCTTGCCGCGGTACCAGGGCTTTTTCACCACCGCTGGCACTCCGCCAGGGTTTTCGAATTTATGCGTCGTGTCGGGCGCAGCCACCGGCGGGGTTACCTGGGCTAAGGCGGTGCTGCTCATACTCAGGCCACCAGCCAGCAGCCATGCAAAACGGAAAGATGTTGCCATTGTCTTCAGAGGTTAACCAGCCCCGACCGACCCGGCCCGGGGGCTCAGCGGCAGTGTACGAGGCGATTCTGGAGACATTCTGAGCACTTTTCCAGACGACTTCATCGCGGACGGCCAGCGGCTATTCGTGCGCCGTTATCAGAGGCCAGCCCGGCTCAACGCGGCGCAGTGCTCGCAGCGTACCCGTGTTTCGTCCACGGTGCGTGGGTCGTAGTATTGCCAGTCGTCGCTGCGCTTGACGTCCTGCCCGATCGGACACGCATCATTGTCGTGAAAGGGGTAACGCTCCGGTACCGGGGGGAGCGTAAAAGCACCCGTAACGTGGGGCGTATGACGAAAAAAAGGCGTAGTAGCGGCCACAGGAGAGGATATTGCGTGGCAAACTAGCGTTCAATTCTGAAGACATTCGGGAGTAGTTACAACGGAGCGGCTGTTCATGCTATCCGCTCCGCTACACCTTTTCCATATAAATGTACACGGCACGGGAATGCTATCCGTCACGGTAGACAAGCCTATACTTGGCCCCCTATATACTGTCCCTGCTTAGCGGGAATTTTGGTTCCTACTATTGTGCTACCCCATGACCGCGAACCGCTGCAGGTAGTTGGTGGCAGCCAGTACGCCACGCGGCAGGCCTTGGGCGAGCATTTCCAGGCCCAGCACGCGGCCATGCTTCCCGCCGATGGGGCGGCCATGCTGCTAGGAGTAGACGGCAGCATCCGGGAGGTACGGCCCGAAAAGGTCGCAAGACGTTCAGCCTAGCTCAGTTGTGCGCGGCGCTGACCGCCAATTATATCGACGTGCATTGCCCGCAGCACGGCCCCTGCGAAGGATATATCTTGGTATTCGACGACGAGGGCAAGGACCGCCGGCGCCCCATCAACCCGCTGGCTACGGCCGCCTGGTCTGAAACTTACCCTTTAGAGCATTTCCCCTGTTGATGTCGTAGCCGGCCCGGTGCTGCTGATGAAGTCGGCCATGATGCGCTAACCCCTTACCCATGCCGCCGCTCAGCTATCGGGCGGCGGCGTGGATAAGTAGCCTGCTGGTTCTCCTCACTGCCTACTCCCCTTGCTCATGTCGGTTAAGCATTCTTTGCCCACCGCCCCTGTGGCCGGGCCCAGCTCTGAACTGGATGCGCTTCGCGCAGAGTTGCGCTGCATTCTGCAGCATCCGGCCATTAGCCCCGAGCGGCGTGCTGCCGCCAGGTCACACTTGGCTCGCTGCCTGGAGGCGGCCCGGCTTCGGCAGTGGCTGGCGCTGGCCGTAGCCGAGTGTGGGCGCTGGGAAGACCAGGCGCTGGCCGCGGAAGGCAATGATGTCACCGGATGAGTGGCTGGAAAGGCAGCGTTCTACGTAGAAGTACTACCTTACGCACTTTATTCTGTGCCTTTTTAGCCTTTTCTGAATGCCTAAAGTCTCTGCCCCCACCGTTGCCTTTACCGAGCCCCTGACCAGTCCGCCGCGCGTGCACCGCGTTAGCACACTGGCCGAGCTGCTGGAGGTAGCCGGCACGCGCAAGCGCATCGTGGAGGCCTGGGGTGTATCGGCCCGTACCTACGACACGCGCAAGCGCAGCCCCATTACCTGCACTGTGGGTGAGCTGCAGCAGTTGGCGCGGGTGCTCCAGGTAGCGGAAGAGGAGTTGTTTGCAGTGGTTCGGGCCGAAGCGGCCGCCGCGGCTGGATAGCCGCCGGGCATGCTCGCGGCTCATCGGATACCCTTTCGGGCATAAAACCACCAGGACTGTGCAGGCCTGTACCCGAGCGGGTATAAACCCGCGCATCACTCTAATCAGCGTCATCCCTGGCAGGGGCAAGTCCTTTTTCCCAGCTGCGGCTTTCGCCACAGGCCGCAAGGCCATGGGGCTATATATAGGGCCTTTACCGCGCCGTCTCAAAGGCGCCTGCCATCATTTCCTGTTCGGTTCGGGACAGCTGATGGCGGCTAGCCACCCCGGGCCACTGTCGCACCGCGTGTGCGACCTGGTTCAGGACCGCGTCGGCCTGGGCGGCCGAAAGCCGGAAGTAGGGTGCTACCTCCCGGGCCAGGGCCAGGTCCAGCGCGTTGTCGGTTTCGGAGATGTTGAGCTTAAGGCCTTGCCCGTAGCGAATCGGGTTCAGGTCAAAGGCCGGCGAGAGGCGCCAGCCCTGGGGCGTGAGCAGAAAACCGTGGTTGCGCAGGTGGTCGTCGGTGTTGGACACGCAGATGTTGAAGACAATGCGCCGCCAGAGCTCCGTCAGGTCCTCGGCCACGCGGGCGCCCTGCTGCACGAGTACGCCGGCCAGGTCCAGGTAGCTGGCTCCGTCCTGGTGGTCGGTGCCGTCCTGGTAGCCCAGTAGGGTCATGGCGGAGGCAAAGTGCAGCCGCTCCCCTGTGGCCGTGCGGTCAAAGCGCTGGGAGAGGTAGGTATGGTGGCGGCTGTTGAAGCGCTGGGCGCGGCCGGTGGCCACCTGCAGGCCGGCCGCCTGGGCCAGCTCGTTCACCACGGCTTCCCAAGCGCCTACGTCGTGCTCGTCCTGGCCGCTGGGAAACTTGGCAATCCAGAGCTGGCCGTGCTCGTCTACCACGCTGGCCTTGGGCCGCGCCCCACCCAGCGAGGAGCCAGGCGCCACCAGCATAAACAGCCACTTGAGGTAATCCGGGTCCTGGGGCGCATCCACGCGCTCTAGCTGCAGGCTGGCGTGCTCCAACTCGCGCAGTGAAGCCCACGGCGGGGCCGCCATGGCCCGGTTGTCGTTGAGGAACGGGCCTGCCGGGTCGGTCTTGAAGCGCAGCCCGCCCATGCGGTGCCCGTCGAAGACACCCAGCAGGTAATCCGATTCGAGCAGCGGCCGCTCGCGGCGCTCTTCCTGCCGGGCCAGCGCCGCTTCGCGCCGGCGCATGAGCAGCCGGCCCCAGCGGTCGGGCGAGGAATCCAGGAACAGGCCGAAGTTGGATTGGTCTTCGGGCAGGTACTGGGGGCCGGCAAAGAGCTGCAGCGCGGGGTCCAGCGTCTGGGCCTGCGGCAAGGCCAGCCACTGCGCGTCGTAGGCGAAGGAAAACACTTCCTTGCCCCGCACCGGCACGGCCGAGAGCGTGCCCATCAAGTGCGGCCCAGTTGGCAGCCCCTGCCAGTCGGTGTACACCAGCAGCTGGCGGCGTTCTACGTTCTTGGCCACGGCACTACTCGTTGGAGGATTGTTTGGGGGCCCGCGCGCTCACGACCAGTTCGGCGTCCTGTAGCTTGCGGCCCAGCGCGTCGTCGGCGGCCAACTCCAGAATGGTTTTTTCCAGGCCCAGCACGAACAGCACCTGCAGGTAGCCGCCCATGCTCACCGTGGCACTGCCCTGCTCAATGGCGTGCAGGGTGTTGCGACTGATGGCTGCGCGCTCGGCTACCCGGGCCGCGCTGAGCTTGCGGCGCAGGCGGGCCAGCCGGATGTTTTCGCCTGTTTGAGTTAACAATTGCTGCAGGCGGGGCAGCAGGACGACCGGTTTTTTGGGCATAATGCGCAATACAATGAGCAATAATACTCAATTACGCTCGCTTTATTGCGCATTACCTTGTCCGGCGCAAGCGCTGCTGACCAGGAGCAGGTTTTACCGCAGGCCGCAAATCTTCAAAAACAGCCCACCGGGGTTCTTAGTCGCCTTCACCTTGTCAGTCTTCAACTGGTAGGTGAACTTGAACAGCTGGTCCAAGTGCTTGGGGTCGCCGAGGATGGTGGCCACCAGTTGGGGCTGGGTAATGCCCAACGTATCGAGGTGCTGCCGGGCCGCGAAGGCCCGGGCATCCTCGGCTGGCTGCTCAAAGGGGATGGGCAGCTGCTGCGGGTGCTGGCGGGCGATGGTGAAGCGCACCGCGTCGTAGGCCCTCCCCTTCTTCACCAGTTCGTAGTCAATCTTGAGGTCGGTGTGCTCGCTGACCTGGCGCACGGCAATGTCGAGCACCCGGGCCTTGAGCTGGCTGATGTTCTGAAACAGCTCCGGCTCCTTGCCCTTGGGGTCCTTCAGGTGCAGCATCTGCTTGAACTCGTCCAGCGGATAGGTGCGCGTGCTGGCTTTATCCTTCCACTGGCTCACAAGCTGGTAGATGCGCTTGGCGTACTTGCTGCTCAGCTTAAGGGCCGAGTGCAGCTGGTAGGAGGTAAAATTTTCCTTGAGGTTGAACAGGAAGGGCCGGATGGGCGCCGCCAGCTGAATCTGCAGGCAGCCCTTGCCCTTGATGTACTCCACCCGCTGAAACATCCACAGCTGCTGGTAGGTACGCTCGTTTTCCACCTCGAACATGCGCGAGCCCATGTCGGCCGTCGCCTCGCGCAGCTGCTGGTAGTTCCACTGCCGGCCGGTCAGGGCCTCCACGTCCTTCACGTAGATGGTGTACTCCTGGTCCGGCGTGTCATCCCGGCGCAGCCGGGAGAGCAGGTAAAAGAAGATATCCAGCTGACAGGCAGTGTAGTCGTAGCGGGCCTGGGTGATGGCGTTGTGCTGACGAACGACAGGAACCGGAGCCGGCTCGACAACTACAACGGCAGTATCTTCAGGCTTCATAAACTAGGACATAAGGACGCGGGAATAAGGCAAATGTAAGCGTCAGGCAGATAAAAAACCACAGTGGTAGTTGAGCGTGGTTTTTCGCTTATAAAACGTGGTGGATAGACTTATAAAACGTGAGAGTTCGCTTATAAAAGGTGGTAATAAAAGGTATAAAAAGTGGTTTTTCGCTTATAAAAAGTGGTTTTATACCATTATATACTATTGAATATCAGGAACTTATGAGCCTTACAAATAGACAAGGACTAACAAATAAACTCACAAAGGTTGTTGATGCCGAATCCGAATAGCTTTTTAGGGCGGCGGTTCAAAATCCGGACCAGACAAACAAGAAAACAACAAAAAAAGCAGAAAACCCTGATGAATACAGGGATTGCACTTTTCTAAGCAATCCCATAACATTAGCCACTTAAAACCACTTTTTATAAGCAGCTGCAGGAACTCCTGAAACTTGGGCTACCCACCCCTTTCCACCACTTTTTATAAGTCACCACCGCTTTTTTCGGCAGAAGCACAGGATTAACTAACTTTATACTAACTTATGGTTAATAACGAATTACCACTTTTTATAAGTGTCTTTCCTCCCATACTGCCCGAACTAGCACGTTTTATAAGCGAAACCCAGCCTTGACAACAACAGTACACTCACGCTTTTGCCTGGTTAAAACGCCGTTTTGGCTTTGAAATCGGTCATAATTGGACTTTCTACCCCGTAATGACTCCTTGCCGCCATACATGCCCCAGTGGGAAGCGGTGAGAGCGAAGCTTATAAAATGTGAGAGATGCAGCGCCTGGCCGGCACTTACACCACCATGGCTACAGCCTGCCCCTCCCCCATTGCCCAAAAAAGAAAGCCAGCCCCCGAAGGGACCGACTTTCCCAAGGCTACTGCCTGCTACCCCTCCCCTACTTGGCCGGCGGCAGCTTGCCAGTTTTGCGCAGGTGTGCATCGTAGTGCCGGTGGGCAGCCTCCAGGTAATTTTTGATGGTGGTAGGCGTGTCCGGACCGGGCGTGGCCAGCAGCAGGCTCATCTTAATCTCCTGCACCACGGATTTGGCGATTTGAACCGTGTGCAACGGTACTTCGCCCTCCGGAGCGGGCGCAGCTGCCGCGGCGGACTTACGGCCCCGCGTAGAAGCGCGAACGGGTGCAGCCGCTGGGGCTGCTGACGTTGAAGCCGCGGCTACCGGCACGGGTTCGGGGGCAGGCACCGCCGGAGCAGCAACTGCGGCGGGTGGTGCTATGGGTTCAACTGGCGCCGGCGGCGTGGTGGCCGTGCGGGTTGCCTCCCCTCCCATCCCGGCCCGAGCCTGCTGGCGGGCTTCTTCGGGTACTTCAATGCGGCGACGCGGCGTGATTTGTGGTTTCTCGAAGCCCATTATTTCGCGGAGGTTGAAGTGGTGGATACAGTAGCAGCCGCGGCGGCGCGGCGGTCGGGCAGGCCCAAGCGCTCGATGAGCTCCTCGCAGACACGGCGGATTTCCTCGCTCGTGTCCTTGGAGCCGCCGGCGTAGCGCGACCAGGCCGGGTTGAGCAGGCTGTAAAGCGTCGAGGCCCGGGTGTAAGCCTTGCGGTGGCCCAGGTACGAGTTGAAGCGCGCCAAGCCCAGCCCGTCGATGTAGTCGTCCATCTCCTTCTCCTCCCGTTGCCCCGCCACGCGCTTGGTGGGCAGGCCGTAGTACTGGAAGTCAATCTGGGCGTCGTCGGCGGCCTTCTTGATGGCCTCCAGAATGGTCATAAACTCGGCCGTGGAGGCCCGGTCCAGGTAATCCGATACCAGAGGCACAATTACCGCGTCGCAAGCCGTCAGGGCGTTGAACACGTCGTCGCCATCGGCGCGGCCGGGCACGTCGATGATAATCAGGTCGTAGTTGTGCTCGGGGTTGTCGATGAAATCGAAAATCCGGCTCAGCTGCCAGGGGTACACGTCGTAGGGATACTGGGCATCGGGGTTGGTTTCGCGCAGCTTGGCAAAGTTGGCCGCGTCGACCTGCTCGCGGGTCTTGACGATGCTCTGTTGGTAGTCGCAGTCCAGGACGGCGATGCGCAGGCCGTACTCGGTGGCCAGCGGGGCGGCCAGCACGAGGGCCAGGGTGGATTTACCGGAGCCCCCCTTCTGGGTGGCGAAGCTGATAACCTTGGACATAGTAGGTGCAGGGTAAAGTCGTGGGATGGGATGGTGGCGCAGAGCCCAGCGCAATGGTAAGCCAAAAGTAATAGAAAAGCAGAAAGGCAGAAGAGCAGAACACCACTTTTGCTGAAAAGCAGAAATGTTGTTACTCAGAAAAGTGATTTTGCAATTCTGTTGTTAAGCTGAAATGCAAAACAACAGAAAAACAGAAAAGCAAATCAGTTAAAATTTACTTTAGCAGAAATGCACTTCTGCAGAAGTGAGGGTTTGCAGAACTACAGTTCCGCAGCCAGCACAGAAAAAGCATTTTGTCTAAAATAACAGAAATACAAGACAACAGAATTGCATAAAAACAGATGAAACGTGTCTTTGCTCCCTCAGCGTACGGAAGTACACTAGCTGCAGAAATGTAGAACAACAGAAAAGCAGAAGAGCATCTGTGAGCCAGTTGGTCTTGCTTCTTGATTTAGGTCAGGTTATAACAGAAATGCAGAACTGCAGAACTGCAGGAACAAGGCCAATAAAATGAAAACCTATGCTGCTGGTCTCAGGAAGGGCTTACCGGGCAAAAGCGCACGGCTAACCACCAGTTGCTGGGCACCGGCCTGGGCCTCTACAAGAACCGGTAGCATGAATGGGATTCAATAGCTGGCTCCACACCACGGGGAAATAAGGACGGACATAAACACGAAGCAGGAAAGGTGCGTACTAGCTTTTCACTAACTTTTAACTAATCGTAGAATAGTCTTAGCAAGAAGAACACTACAATCTTAGAGCTAACGCTTTATTCTTGAGTGATTTAGCAATCAGCAAAGCTGATTTTGTGGCCAGGCAATGTCCAAGTAACTGATTTAAAGCGCTAAAAATGGCCCACTGGGGCACAATTGAAAACCATCACCATGAGCACGGAGCTACGCAGGCGGGTCACCCTGGACAACATCGTTTACCGGAAAGGCGAAGCGGCCGCGGCCGAAGTGGGCGCCAGTCTCGGGGCCTACGCCAGCGCGGCGGTGGACTACTTTGCCACCCGTGGCCTAGACCCCCGCGAGACGGAAGCACGCGAAGGGCAACTCATCATGCAGCAGATAAAGAAGCTCGGCGACCGGGTTTTCGGCTTTCTGCAGGAGCAGGAGCGCACGCTGCTCACGGCCATGCTGGAGGAAATGCTGCGCACCCGCATCACGCTTGACCGGGTGCTGCGCATGAGTGAAATCCTGGTGGGCAACCTAAACGCCCAGCTGGAAACGCTCAGCGAAGCGCAGCTACAACGACAGCAACAGGCGCTGCAGCTGCTGCGCCAACGCAACGAGGAAGCCGTGGAAAAGCAGGTGCGGGAAGCGTTGCAAGCGGCCCAACAAAACGGGCCGGGCAAGCGTCGGAGCACACCCGAAAGCCCGGTAGGGCAGGGGCAGTAGGGAGGAAAAATGTGTGTTACTGCAAGCCTAAACTCACTCCTTATTGCTCATGTACGCCAAGCTAATCAACGCAAAAACGCACGGCAAAGCGGCGTATACCAACACCGGTAGCTGCGCGCAAACGCTGAATTATCTGCAGCACGAAGCGGTAGGGGAGGGGCAGGAAGCCACGTTTTTTAACGGTGATTCCGACGAGCTCAGCGCCGCGCAACTGCTGCACAGCATCGACTGCAACGTCAAAGGACTGCGAGCCACAGAAGCCAAATTCTACTCCCTGGTGCTGAGCCCGAGCGAGCAGGAGCTGGCCCACATCGGCAGTGACGCCGGCAAGCTCCGGGACTACACCCGCGAGGTGATGCGCCAGTACGCGCAGAACTTCACCCTGCCCGGCGGCCGGCAGATCAGCGGCCAGGACCTGGTCTGGGGCGCCGTCCTGCACCAGGACCGTACCCACCGGGGCACGGACCCCGAGGTGGTAGCCGGTACGGCCAAAGCCGGTACCAAGCGGGCAGGCCTGCAGGCCCACGTGCACATCATCGTCAGCGCCCGCGACCGGCAGCAGCAGATAACCCTTAACCCAGGCGGGCGCCGGCAGCGGTTTGACCTGATGCGCTGGCAGGCCGCGGCGGGCCGGCAGTTTGAGCGGCAGTTCGGCTACGAGGCGCAGTCCCACGAAAAGCTGCGGCCCAAGCCTATTAGGCCGAGCGACCCAGCCCGCGATGCCGGCCGCTTACAGAAGATTGCCGAGCGCGTGGTCGGCATCAACCTGTTGGTGCCCCGGGAGCAGCGCCTGGCTTCGGAGCGGGTGCAGGACATAGCTGTGGCCCGTGCCTTCGACAAGACCTTTTACCGGATGCTGAGCCGGGTGGAGGAGCGCGCCCGCGACGGCCGCCCCATTGACAACGCCCTGCAGCTGCTGAGCACCGGGCAGGAACAGGCCCCGGCCCCGCATCGCCAGGCGGCCACAGCCCTGCACGCGGTACAGCACCTGGTGCGCAGCACCCAGGCCGACCAGTCGGAGCGCACCGAGCACGTGGCCGAGAAGCCCTGCCGCCGCAGCGCGGAGCTCGACATCGAGATGTAAGCCCCCATACCATTCATTCTCTCCACTTCCCTATGACCAATCATCCACCCCGGCCAGCGGCCTCTTCTCAAACGTTCGCGCTGGTCGTTGGCCTAGTGTTGCTGGGCCTGCTGGCCGGCGAGTGGTACGTACTCCAGCACCCGGCGGAACTGGCTGCCGCCCGCGCCGCGCAGCACCAGGCCCGGCAGGTGCCCCGGCTGACTCCCGCCCAGCGTCTGGCGGCCCGGCTAGCCATCCTCAATCAGCAGCGAGCCGAAGCGCGGCGGGCGCGGCTGCAGCGGCAGGCGGCGCCCGTGGTAGGGAAGCCGGCCGCTGAGCTGGCCAGCCGCACGAGCCGGGCCGGCGACGAGGTGGTGAGCAAGGGAGGGGCGGCAGCGGTGCGCGTGGCCACAGCCGGGCAGGGGTTGAAAGGCAAGCTGCTGGTCAAGGCCGGACGGTTCTACGACGCGGCGGGCGGATACCTGCGGGCACTGTTGCTGCTGGTAGCTGTGGCGTTGGTGTTTCTGCCGTCCGCGCCGGAGCGTAAACCGGGGCAGGCACGCCGCAAGCCCCTGCGGCCCCAGGCCGTGCGTATCGTGGTGGCCAGCTGCGCGGGGCTGTTTCTGCTCGGTGCCTACGTGCTGCTGGGCATTGCCTCGTATACGGCCGGCTTTATCCGGGTGGGCTACCCCGTCGCGGCCACGCTGGCGCTGGCCAGCGGCTTCGTGGTAGGACTGCTGCGGGCCCTGACCAAGAGCCCGGACTTTGGGCTGAGCGTGGAGCGCAAGAGGATAGACACGCCCGATGGATTCAGCCTGCCCACGGAAGGGGGCGGTTGGGTGAACGTACCCAATCCGTACCGGGGCGTACTGGTGCTGGGCGGCGCCGGCGCGGGCAAAACCTACTCCATCGGAGAGCCGGTGATTGAGCAGCTGGCGGCCAAGAATTTTGCCGGCCTTATCTACGACTTCAAATTCCCGGTGCTAGCTGAAACGGCGCAAAAGGCACTGGAACTGGCCGGGCGTCGACCGGGTCCGCCGCGGCTGCTTCCTAACGGGGAGCCCGAGCCGGCGGTGGTGCTGCACGTCATCAACTTTCGCGACCTGCAGCGCAGCGAGCGGGTGAACCCCTTGCGGGCCGAAGACATGCCCGTGGTGGCCTTTGCCGAGGAATACTCGCGGGCCATCATCAACAACCTCAACCCGGCCAGCATCCGCAAGATGGAGTTCTTCGACATCAGCGCTGTGGCTTACCTGACGGGCATCATCTGGTTTTACAAGAAGCACTTCCCGCGCTATTGCACCATTCCCCACGTGGTGGCCACGGCCATTCACAAGGACTTCAAGCACGTGCTCTCGATGCTGGAAACCGACCCGGAGTGCGCCGGCATGGTGCGCAGCATCGTGACGGCCGTGGAGCAGCGGGCCGAAAAGCAGGTGGCCGCCGTGGTGGGCACGCTGCAGGTGATACTGAACCGCATCAACTCCCCGGAAATCGTGTGGGTGCTCACGCCCGATGAGGCGAAAGGGGAGGGGTTCTCGCTTAACCTGAACGACCCCCGGCAGCCGGCGCTGCTCTGCATCGGCAACGACCCGACGCTGAAGGAAACCTTCTCGCCGGTGGTCAGCTGCATCATCACGGTGGCCATCAAGCTCATGAACCAGCAGCATAAGCACCGCAGCTACGTCTTCCTCGACGAGGCCGCCACGGTGTACGTGCCGGGGCTGGAGCTGCTGCCGGCCACGGCCCGTAGCAACAAGGTGGCCACTATTTACATGACCCAGGACCTAGCTCAAATGACCGATGCCTATGGGCCTGAAAAGATGAAGGTTATGGTCTCCAACCTCAACAACCAGTTTTTCGGTAAGGTCAACTCGCTCGACACGGCCAAGTTCATTTCCGAGCTGGTGGGCCGGGAGGACAAGCAGATGCACAGCACCAGCACCGGCAAAAGCCAGGGCGGGGCCGGCAGTCACGGCAGCCACAGCTCCAACCTAAGCACCAGCTACCAGGAGCGCAACCTGGTGCGGGTGCAGGACGCCATCAGCCTGCAGCAGGGCGAGTTTATCGGCCAGATCGTGGAAACGGAGCGCACCTTCTTTCAGGGCGTCATCTCCCGGGCTGACGCTACCCAAGAGCGGTTTCCGCTACATCCCGTGGCCACGTTCGGCGACAACGAAGCGGATAGCGCCGCCATGCTCTCAACGGTGGTGCAGGAGAACTACGGGCGCGTGAGTCAGCAGGTGAAAGAAACGCTGGCCCTGCACGCAAATGCCTTAGCGGGAGGCACAAAGAATGAGGTCGATTAGCCTCAAAAACCTTGCAAGAAGCGACGTTTAGGCTCTTTTTGCTGTTGAGTAAGTACCCGTCAACCCCAATTTGATTCCCATGATGAAGAGCTTTTTCACGCCTGCCCCGGCCGGCCTCACCCCCGAGCAGCTGACTGCCCGCCAGGAGCGGGAGCGACACGCCAACAACTCGATTGCCATCCTGATGAGCAACGGCCCTGCGCCCAGCCCGGAGGCCTTGGCCATCATGCAGCGGTACGTGGAGGGGGAGATAAGCATCGAGGAAGCCATTGAGCTTACTGACGCCATGCTGCTGGCCCGATATCGGCCGCAGGCGGATGGTGGTACCGCTGAGCCCAACCCCGCGCGCTAATGGTTGCCGGCGACCGATTCAGCGACGAGCACGGAGTACGGATAAACCGGCTGGGTATTACCGACCCCCAGCAGTTGGCCCAGGCCGAAACCGACTCATCGCTGCTGCGCCTGCAGCTGCTCAACGTGCAGGGCGGCATTCCCGGCGGGCGCTACGACCACGCCCACCTCAAACAGGTGCACCAGAAGCTGTTCGAGGGCGTCTACCAGTGGGCCGGCGAAACCCGGGCCGACCGGGAGTTTCAGGGGCACAAGCCCACGTACGTCACGGGTTTTAAGGAAACGATGACCTACGCGCCCTACAAAGAGATTGAGCAGCGCCTGAACGCCATCGGCGAGCAGCTGGGCCAGGAGAACCACCTGAAGGGACTGCCGGCGGAGAAGTTTGCCGAGCGGGCCGCCTACTACCTTGACCAGTACAATCACACTCATGCCTTTAGGGACGGCAACGGGCGTACGCTGCAGGCTACGTTCGTGCAGTTGGGCAAGGAAGCCGGCTATCAGGTTGACTTTGCCCGCATCGACCCGGCCACGCTCAACCGTGCCCGCGACCTGGCTATGGTGCGTCCGCACGCGCCCGAGGAAGCCGCCAAGAACCTGCAGGTACTAAAGGCTATGTTTGAGCAGATAATTAGTCCGGCGCCGGGCCTTGAGGCTGAAAGGCTGCGTGACCCCAGCCAGGCGCGGCCGCTGGCAGCCTTATCCCCGCAGATGCAGGCGATGGATGCCCGGCGTGAGCTGGAAGTGACGGGCTACCGGGTGATGGACATTGTAGCTAATATGCCCGGCGCCGGCAATTACGAGAAGGGTGTAGCGGTGGGAAAGGGGGTGGAGGTGACCAACCTGAATCCAGCGGCTGTTCAGACTCATCTGGCGCAATTTCAAGAGGCAGCAGAGAAGATTGTTAAGCATCCCGCCCTGCAGGGACCTGATGCCCGCCAAGACCAGACGGATGCTAGGCGGTTTCGGGAAGCGGCCGGCCATGTAAGCGCAATTGCCCGGCAGCAGAGCACTGGTCAGCAAACTCAGCAAGAGTTAGGAGAGGAATTATCCACTCATAAGCAAGCCCAGGCCGCATTCGGGGCGGCAGCCATGCAGCTGGCCCGGGGCCTACGCGAGCACGGGGAGCCGCTGGCCGCCGCTCGCCTGCAGGAAACAATCCGCCACGTGGATCGCAATCCGTATTTAGGAGGTTTGAACCGTGAAAATGTCGACCGGGCAATGGAAACAGCTGAAAAGCTGCCTCCGCTCAACAATAGTCGTTCGCTGGAGGAGTTGCGCAATGCCGTAACGGTATTGCAACTGCCTATCCAGGCGACAGAGCGGCAATCTGCTAGCCCCTACCAGACCGCCCGGGGGGCCGACCAGTTGGAGCGATGAGCTTGCCGGCGGTTACTCCAGGCCGGGTAAGCTCGTCGCTAACAAAGTCAATCAGCGCGTCGCAGATAATGGATATTGATCGGGTGATCATCTTCTCCTTCTACCAAATAGGGTGCGTCTCCCGTAGCGGGCCTCCGCCTTGTCAAGCGCTTCTTCGGCTTTGGAAGACTCCGCAGGTGGTGGATACCGCTCGCGTAGCAGGTCATCCAGCAGATAATCCGGCGCATGAAAAATCACATCAAGACCAATGGTCTCCTCAAATCGGGCTCGCTCCGTTAGCTGGTGCTGATACGCGTTGTAATACCCGTATTTGAGGTATACGAGCACTGAGTAGCGTCCATCGGTCAAATCATGAATGATGTTCTCCACATAGAACATGTATTCTTCGGTCACGGCCCTTAGGAAATCCAGTTGCAGCTGTTCGCCCACCCGGGGCGTGATAGGCAGGCGGCAGCTGAATGTCTGTGAGGCCCGCCGGCCGGTTAAAATGAGTTGGTGCTCGACTTGCTTGAATACTATAGCGTCGGCGTCTGATTCCAGCAGATGTAGGTAAGCAGTATACAGCGTATCAAGCCAGCGACGGTATCTGGAAGGAGAAAGCCCTAAGTCCTGCTGTAGTTTCTTGCCCGTGGGAACCTTCGCGTCGCGATCAACGGCGAGTAGGGCTTTCGCCAAGGGCTGCCACTCAGCATTCTGCTCAGCAAGACGGCGCAACACTTCAGGTACTGTTACCAAGTCACGCGTCATTTCCTCCGACTTCATCGGGGGCTTTTCGTCCGATTGAAAAGATCTCGGCATGATAAAGGTGTAGTTAGGCGGCAGAAGGAAGACTTGGTTATTTGTGTGTCCACCCAGTAATACAATAACTGCCTCCTTTACTTAACATGACTCTAGGCCACGAACTTGTTAGGTTTCTGAAGATATAAAAATCAATATTGAACTGTAAAAGATGGCTTACTATCATCCTAGCTTGTTGTGACCAATCACAACGGAAGCAATGAAAGTGAATTACTAGGTTCTGAGCATACCCAAGGCTGCGTTATCTCTGCGGCGCTGGGAAGTTGCTCCACTAGCGAACACGTTTGGAGGCAAGCTGTGGTGGGTTGGCATGAGGCAGATCTCCTGTTTGTTGAGCTCAAGCGTCGCAAGCAAGTCCGGGTTTGCTCCACACAGCATCGTTGGTTGGGTGCTGCACTTCAAACTGGCCTAAACTCCAAGAACTTTCTGCTGGTGGACTGGGATTACGCTGAATGAGAACATTTACTTATACGTTCTGCCCCTGGTCGTTATTGTGAACCGATGCTTGCGTCGACAAGCGCTGGCGCCATACGGCAGCTAGCGCGAGGGCCACGGGCTTAAATTCCTTTACCGAATACTCATCGGTTTTAGCGTTGTTGCACCAGTAGCAGCAAAGTGCTACGTTATTCCCGGTATAGCCCTGCTCAGGATCTCGACAGTCAAACTCAAAGGTGCTTCCCCGGGTGCTGAGCCGTTTAGTGCGAACCAGGCCACGTTCGATTAGTTCACGAAAATCGCTTTCCGTGAGCTCACAGTATTCGCAGGCCAGCTCACCGGTCTGCGAGCTAACCAGCTGACTGAACTCTTCGGCGCTAAGGCAGTGATGCTGGTTATGAATCGATTGCAGCTCAGCTTCTAGGGCGGGGTTTTCCGCCCGCCATTGCCGGATGGCGATTTCTAGACACTGCACGGTTTGACCGTGAGCAAACGGTTCGCCGAGGCTGCGGGCCTGGTGGGAGCGTAAGTACGCGGCTCTTTCCTCTGCTGCCGGGTGAAAGCAACGATACTCGTCCTGACGGATATGCTGCAGCCTTCCGTCCACGCTCCGCAGGTAGATCGTGGTAAGGAACAGGTCGAGATGGCGCGCAAAGCTACGCTTGCGAATAGCACTGAATCGCGTGTAAAGAGGATGAGTTGGCATTATCGAACTCAATTGGGATGCTAGTCTGCTTTCTGCCAGCCTCAATCACAGAATTTATTGCTTTTACTCAGGTTACAGTCTGCGCACAGAGTTTGCAGATTACGCAGCTCCGTCAAACCTCCCAGCGAGTACGGCACTTTATGGTCGATCTGTAGTTTGGCGCCCTCAGCCGGTCCGTTACCGCACGCCACGCACTTGAAGTCATGTGCCTTCAACACCCGGTAGCGCATGCTCAGCGGAATCGCCCGCTTGCTCTTATTTGCCACAATCCGTGGTGGCAGGCTCATCACCGCATCGTCCGGTTTGGCAATAGCATCCTCGGAAAGCAGAAAAGAAGGAAGAATTTCTAGTTGATAGCCTTTATTGCCCTGGTAGTGCCCTTTAAGCACAGAAACCACCAAAAAGTCATTGAGCAGATCCTGGGCAGTGGTGTTCACCAGTTTTTTCCGGGCCGGGTCATAGATGCCGAGCAGCAGATCATTGTTTTCGGTTACATCGTATCCAAGCCGGCGCAGGTGCTGGCAAAAGACGGCTTGCTTTTGCCGGCGATGAGCTTGCGCCAGGGAGGGGTTGCCCTGGTACTGTTCCGCAAACCTGATTTTCTGCGTCAAGTAAATTACGCTACCGCTTTCCTTCTCGGTAGTCAGGTTCAGAGAAAACACCATGCCTTGTGTGTTGCCCATGCGGGTATAACAAAAGAGGCGGTAGTGGCCTGCCGAGTTCAGGTATAGCTGCAGCGAAACCTGCAAGTTTCCCTCGAGCAAGGGGAAAGAGTACTCGTGCTCATTGGCTAGCAAATCAATTCCTTGTTGATTATACTGAATGCTGTCGTTAACCCCCTTGACACATGGTAGTAAAAACTTACCAAATCGAAGATGACCGGACAGCTTGGCCTTCATCAAAAGCTGAGCAAAACCCGTAGCGTCGGTGTGCGATTCAAGGGGAAACATGATTGATAAATTGGACAGATGAGGTATTAGATGTATTGACAGAAGAATGGGTAATCCACCGGTGGTAAAGTGTTCTGAGAGAAGCGACAGGAGCTGATCAGATAGTAAGGGCAAAGGCTGGGGAGTTTGCTAAACAGGACCGTTAACGCTACCAAGTCGTTGGGACACAAGCAAGCTTAGTAATGGACTAGCTAAATCGAAGCAACGGCTCGATTTCGGATAGCTCGTACTCCAAGCGGATGTTATCAATGATCTGGTTATCAAACCAAGCATTGTCAAAGCTGTAGCGTCCGTCCACCCAGTGAAACCCGTCCGCCTCATCGTAAAACACATACCCATTTGCCCAAAGCCAAGCGAGGCGGATGAGCTGCTCCAGCTGTTCCGGCCCGAGCTCACAGGGGGCCACTTGTTGCAGGTGCGTTTCGCAAGCTGTGCGTACGCTCAAGGGTAAATCTGCCGGATTAAATTCCTGAAAAGTAAGTTGAGCAGCCCGGCGCTGGGCCGCTTGGGAAGCAATGCCTTGCTCGCTCAGCACCTCATCTAGGTAATTGCTAAGCTCTAATTCATCCTGTACCTGCGCTACCCGCTTACCAAACCAGGTTTCAGTTTCGGGCGTTTCCCCGGTGAGGGCCAGGCGCCAGTTCAGCAAGTCGTACTCGTCGGCGGCGAGCAAGTGGGCGTTGCTGACGAACTGCCACTGCGCGGTAGATGTGCGGTACAGGGTGGTGCTACTGAATATGTTTTGATCTAACCAGCGCCATGTTCCATCGGCCCGTAGCGTAAGTGAACGGCCGTCGCAGCACGGTAGATCCAGTGTAGCGGGTTGCGTTTCTTCTTGCCACCAGGCGGGTGTTAGCACTTCATCTGCCAGCCAGTTTGTGGCAGCGCATAGTGCGCCAAAATAGAGGTGAGGGTTGGGAAATTCACGCCTAATGAAGGCAACGACCGTAGCATCATCTTCCAGCACACAGCTCAGCTCATCGTCTTCACTCAAGGGCACAAAGCCTGAAAAGCTAGCCGGTAATTCTTCGGTTACAAGTTGTCCTGAAGGGGCAATTACTCCGCAAATGGCGTCGCGACGGTAAGCCCACCAGTTATGCCCCAGGGGCCAGACGATATCCTGTTCTACAGGTAATACCAATTGCGAGCCATTGCGCAACCCTTGCAAGCCGTTACGCTGAAGTAGTTCTAGCGCCATGCTGTAGTTATTTTGTGAAAATACGGCTAAATATGCGGGCTTTATTTCCCAAAAAGAAAGCCCGCGTTTTCCCTAACGCATTCATCTCTCGTGTTTGATTTCGGGTTAGTTGGTCCAGCTAACAACCGACCTTGTTACTGCTTGTCCCCTCGTGCTTGATATTGTTAATATTCCACCTTGGGTGTGGGAGCGCAGTCGGCCCGCTGATGAGCGGGTGCAGGGTGTGCTTCAAAGCTGGCGTGAGGCATCAGTTGCCGAGCGGGGTACTTCTGACAAGCGTATCGACGGTGCCCTGCGCATCGTATTAGATAGGGTGCGTACCTCCCACCTGCCGCAGCTCAACAGCCCCCTGTGCGCTTTGGATGGGTACTGCTACCTATTTCCCAAAGGCTGGAGCCAGGCATTATCCGCCACCGATCTGCACCTGCTGGGCACGGCGACGGAATTCGTCGTGCACTCCTACCAGCGCGATCCGCTGGCCTGGGCGCAAGCCCTGCGAGCCCACCCGCAACACCATTCCAACCGCGTGGGAATGGACGACTGGGCCGCGCAAATTCTGCACGATTACCGAGTTCGTCATTTCACACTGGCTGTCTGGCTTGCCGGCAGGGGCCTGCTGGATATTGACCAATGACCATTCAATTGCTAGTAATCCCAACTTCGATCTATGCTCGACGGCTCCCCACCTATCCGCTTAACGGCCACCACAGCCGCTTTTGCCACTGAATTTGCTCGTCTGAATACCGCCCAGCGCCGGGCCGTGGAGCACCCCGACGGCCCGGTGCTGGTCGTAGCCGGTCCAGGCACTGGTAAAACCCAGTTGCTGGCGGCCCGCGTGGCCTGGCTGCTGCAGCATCCCGAGATGCAGGTACAGGCTCCCGAAATTCTGTGCCTGACCTATACGGAAGCCGCCGCGCACAACATGCGCCAGCGCCTGTTGCGCTTTATCGGTCCCGAGGCTCACCGCGTGGCCATTCACACGTTTCACAGCTTTTGCCACCAGCTCATTCAAGAAAACGCCGACTACTTTGGCTACCATGATTTGGCGCCCGTGTCGGAGCTAGAAACGGAGGATGTGCTGCGTCAGCTCATTGACGCGCTGCCGGCCGGCAACGTGCTGCGGCGCGTTGGCGAAGCCGCGTATTACGAGGTGCCGCGACTGAGCAAGCTTTTCGCCGTGATGAAGAAGGAGGACTGGTCACCAGCCCAACTGGCGGAGGCTATTCGGGTGCACGTAGAAGGGCTACCTCACCGGTCCGAGTATCAGTACCAGAAATCCAGCGCCGGTAAGTATGCAAAGGGTGACCCCCGGCAGGGACTGATTGATGAGGAAGTAAAACGCATGACCGCGCTGGCGGCCGGGGTAGAACAATTTGAACCGTACCGGGAAGCGTTGCGCGCCCGCAGCCGGTATGATTTCGATGACATGCTGGGCTGGACACTGCAGGCCTTTGCCGAGCAGCCCGAGCTCCTGCTGCGCTACCAGGAGCGCTACCAGCACATTCTGGTCGATGAATACCAGGATACCAACGGGGCCCAGAACCGCATCCTGCACACGCTGGCCAGCTACTGGGATAATCCCAACGTGTTTGCCGTGGGCGATGACGACCAGAGCATCTTCCGCTTCCAGGGAGCCAGCGTGGCCAACGTGCTCGACTTCACCCGCCAGTACCCCCGCGCGGCCGTAGTGGTGCTGGAAGATAATTACCGCTCTTCCGCAGCCGTGCTGCGGGCCGCCACCGCCCTGATCGGGCGCAACCAGGAGCGGCTGGTTGGCCAGCTGCCGGGGCTAAGCAAGCTGCTGCACGCCCGGCACCCCACGTTCGCGGATGCGGTTACCCCACCGGCCATCCGGCGCTTCCCCTCGCCCCTGCACGAAGCAGCCTGCATTGTGGCCGAGCTGGAAGCACTGCACCGCGCGGGCTTTCCCCTGCACCAGTGCGCCGTGCTCAGCCACGACCACGGGCAGGTAGATGACCTGGCCACGCTGCTCACGGCCCGGGGCGTACCATTTGCCCGCCGCCGGAAGGTGAACATCCTGTCGGAGGAGCCGCTGGCCAAGGGGCTGCGGGCCATCCTGACGTACCTGGCTGCGGAACTGCACCAAGCGCACGGCGGGGAGTCGCACCTGTTTCAGCTGCTGCACCTGGACGCCCTGCGCCTGGCCCCCCTTGATTGTGCCCGCCTGGCGGCTGGTCTGCGCCGCCACAATCAGGGCCTGCCGCCGGAACAGCGGCTGCGCTGGCGTGATTGGCTGTCGCAGGTAACGGCAACCCCGGAACTGGCCACCACGCTGCAGCTCACGGCCGAGGCCCGCACGGCGCTGGGGCGGGTAGTTGCCCTGCTGGAGCGCTGGCTCACGGCCGCTGCCAGCCTCCCACTGCCGGCCCTGGCGGAGCACATCTGCCTCGAAACCCTGCTGCCTTGCCAGCTGGCTACGCATCCGCAGCCCGACCACTTGCTCGACGTGGCCCGCACCCTGCTGCAATTCGTGCGCACGGAATGCCGCCGCCACCCCCTGTTGACGCTGGCAGGGCTGCTGGAGGTAATGACGATGCTGGAAAGGCTGCGGGAGGGCTTGCCACTGGAACGCAGCACCGGCACGGCCTCGGCGGGGGTGCAGCTGCTGACGGCGCACGGGGCCAAAGGCTTGGAATTTGAACGGGTATGGCTGATTGGCTGCCACCAAAGCGTCTGGCTGAAGACGAAAGCCGGGGCCAGCTTCAAGCTGCCCGATGCGTTGCTGCCGGGCGCCACGGGCTCGCCTATTGAAGAGGCCCGGCGATTGTTCTTCGTGGGACTCACCCGGGCCCAGGAGCACCTGCTCATCAGCACCTGCGTCCAGGACCAGGCCGGCAAAGACCTCGCCGACTGCGAGTTTATTGCCGAGCTGCAGCAATATGCCGGGCTGACTATCACCGATGTCGCGGTGCCCGCCGATGAACTGCTGCGCGCTCAGCTGCAGCTGCTGCCACCCCCACCGCCCCCGGCGGCCCTGCCCGACCCCCGGGTGCTGGATGAGCTGCTAGCCGACTATTCGCTGAGTGCCACGCACCTGAACGCCTACCTGAAGTGCCCGGTGGCCTTCTACTACCAGCAGGTGCTGCGCGTGCCCGCTCCCCGCAACGAATACCTGCTTTTTGGCAGCTCCATGCACCACGCGCTGGAACAGGCTTTCCGCCAGGCGCAGGCTGATGTAGGATTGCGGTTTGCCGATGCCGAAACGTTGGCGGCCATTTTTGCCGACCATTTCCGCCGCACCCGCCACGAACTGCCCGCCGCCACTTACGAGCGGTACCTGCACCACGGCCGCACGCTGCTCACTGGCTACCATGCCCGGTATGCCGCGAGCTGGCCCGCTACGGCCGTGGTGGAGCATGCCGTCCGTCGGGCGGTGCTGCCCGATGGCATTGTGCTCAACGGCAAGTTGGACCGCCTCGACCCGCGCGCCGATGGCCGGGGGTACGACGTGCTGGATTACAAGACCGGCAAGTGGAAGAAATATGACCCAAAGCGTCGCGCCGCTGCGCTGCCCGCCGGTGACCTGGAAGCCTGGCGCGCGGATGAAAAGACCCGGGGCGGCGACTACTGGCGGCAGGCCATTTTCTACCACCTGCTGCTGACGCACGACGTGGAGCGGCGGTTCACTCCCGTGTCCGTGGCATTTGATTACCTCGAACCCCATACGGAACCGGGACAGCCAGCCGAGCTGCTGCGCGAGTACATCCACGTAACGCCGGCCGACGAGCAGGCCGTACTGGCCCAGATTCAGGCAGTGGACGCGGCTATCCGGCGCCGGGAGTTTGGCCAGGGCTGTGCCCAGCCGGAGTGCACCTGGTGCCAGCTGCGGAGCTGAAGTTGACAGTTTCCGTTGCACGCTTCGCAGCTAGTTTACGCGCACAGTCCTTCGCTACTTATTTTCTGTTCAGTACAAGTTCCCTTGGCACGCGGCACTCCGAATTCTAATCCCCGACGCGAGCCTGATACCCAGCTGGAGCAGGCAAAAATTCTGCGCGTCTTTCAACTGCTGGATTTGCTGCTGCAGCCCTGGGGCCAGTCGGTTAAGGACCTTACCGAGGCGCTGGGCAGCAACGCGCGCACCGTGTACCGCTACTTGCGGCTAGTAGGAGAGGAGGGGCTGGGTTACCGCGTAGTGCGGCAGAAAGGCCGCTATAGGATTCCTGATACCGGGCGGCTCACTACGCACCAGCTGTTTAGCGCCGAGGAGAAAGAGGTGCTGTTGCAGCGCTTGGCGGAGGTAGGCGCGCCCAACCCGGTGCTGGAAAGCATTCGCCGCAAGGTGCAGCTTAGCGCTGGCCTGCTGCCCCGCCCCGAGGAATTGCCGGCGTTGCAGCGCCTTATCTGGGCAGAGCAGCTGCGGGAGGCCATCCGCAAGGGCTGCCGGGTGCGGTTGCTGGGTTACCGCTCTACCAGCACCCCGGAAGTGCGCGACCGGATTGTAGAGCCTCTGTACCTGTCGCCGGAACTGCAGCTGCGGGCCTGGGAAGTAGCCTCCAGCCTGGAAAAGTCTTTTTTGCTCGACCGGATGCAGGGAGTAGAAATGTTGCAGGAAGCGGTAACGCCCCGCACGGTGGACCGTCTGCCGGACTTTTTTGGCTTGGCTGATAACGACTGGCTGCCCGTGGAGCTGCTGCTCACCAACCGCGCCCACGGCGTGCTCATCCGCGAGTACCCCGCTGCGGCCCGTTGCTGCACCGCCGGCACGGACCCGTTCTGGCCGCATTTCTTCCGGGGCAAGGTGCGCGGCTACGAGGGTATCGGCCGGTTCGTAATGGGCCTGCCGACCGAAGTGCGAGTGGTGGCCCCCGACACATTCCGGCAGTTCGTGCGGGAGAAAAGCGCCCGGGCCTTGTGGTAATATTTTTCGTCTCAGATGATTTGTGACACTAACTGTCAGTGACCGGCCCGTAGGTTTGCTTCATCTTCAACGATTACCAATTCCCTGCTTATGACCACGCCCCATTCCGCCTCCCCAACGGCCCCCGGCACCAATCGCGGCCTGATTTTGGAATTCCAGCCGGAAGACGAGCAGGTCTTTCAGCGCGAAGCCATTCGCCGCGGCCGGGTGCTGCTAACGCTCGTGCTGGCCAACGGCACCACCCTGGAGCCTTCCACGTGGCGGGTGCGACGCCTGCGCCCCGAGTCGCACCTGCGGGGCAACATCCTCTCGCGCCAAGAATTCCGGGTGGGCGTGCTCGATGCCCGCGTTACGACTATCCGGGCCACGCTGCTGCCCGGATAGTCCAGGCTGGTTAAGTCCAAGTTGCTTCTCTTCCATCGTTGGAATGCTGCTCATGAGTGAAAATTCTGCTCCAAATCCGGTCAACATCTACCTCACATGGTCCCTGGGCATTGACATACCAGGATTTGCCCTGGTGTATGCACAAACGCCGGAGGAGGCCTTCGCCCTGCTAGATAACTATACCGAGAAAGCGCAACCCCGTCACCGGCTGTTTACTGCCGGAGTGAACCATTCCCTGCTGCACTATCTGCCGCAGAGTCTCAGCAGCCGGGCCAAGGATGCTTCCCGCTACGGCCATCACCTCTACCAAATAGGTATCAGCACGGACCCGCCAGTCCAGCGCGTGGTAGTGGTGGACCACGGTGAGGATGTGAGCTATGATGATTAAGGCAGCCGGTCCTTCAGTGTTGAACTGACAGCCACCTGTCTGGCAAACATGGGGCGGTTGTGGTGGTGTCTTTGTGCTTTATCGGTGCATCGAAGCGGGTTCTTACTCACATCTAATTTTCTATGTCCAAATTCCCGGAACCCGTCCAGACCCTGTATGAAACCGCGCTGCAGCACGAGCAAGCCTCGGATTGGGGGGCCGCGGCAGCCTGCTACGAGCAGGCCGTTACGCTGGTCACGGACTCCCCCGAGCTGTGGGCTCGCTACGGCCTGCTGCTGGGCCGGGAGGGGGTGCAGAATGCGGATGGGCACATCGACCTCTCGGCCTGTGCCCGGGCGGCCAAATGCCCGGCAAGTACGGCCGAGGAACTCTACTGGCGGGGAGTAGGCGCCCGCTTCAACGACGGTGACGGCGACTCCCGGCGCGACCTGGCCGCCTCCCTGGCCCTCGACCCCACTCGCGCCGAGGCCTGGTACCACTATGCCGAGGCGTTAGAAGCCCCGGCCGCCTATTATTTCGGCCGGGACTACGATGCCTCGCCCGAAGGGCAGGCCCGGCGGCGGGCCGCTTACGACCAGGCACTAACTCTGGAACCGGACAACCCGCAGTACTTGGCGGCGCGGGGCGAGTTCCACCTGGCGCATGACCGTCTCAACGAGGCCCTGAATGATTTGAATGCTGCGCTGGCGCGGAGCCCAACGTTGCGCTGGGCTAGGGTACGCCGCGCGGTTATACTATTTCTACAACACGATTTTCCGGGTGCCTTGCGCGATTTTCGCGCCAGCCAGGCGGGCAAATTGCGAGGGGACTGGCGTGAAGCTAAGGTGGAGTACCACATCCGGTATGCGGATGAGCAGTACTCCTCCCCGATGGAGCGCTGGGAAAAAGCCTTGGTGCTTTTTGAGTCGACGGGTATCCAGGAGCCGGCGACGGCGGAGTATCTGAGCGAGCGAGCCCGTTATTTCCTGGCGCACGGCGCCGCAATTCGGGCACTGACCGATGCGGAGGCTGCTGTGACGCTACGGCCCAGCCACGTACCCTACCGGGAGATACGCATTGCCTGCCGGCTGGCGCAGGCTATACCGGACTTCGACGCTCTGCTAACGGACTATGAATGGCTGTTGGAACGGCCCCTTCCCCACGCTGTCGGGTCAAGAAAAGCGGGTAGTTCCGAGACGCCTCGTGACCAGGCTTTATGGCAGCGAGCCCGCTACGGCCACCAGGCCGCGTGGGCTAACTTCCGGCTGGGCCGGCGCGAACAGGCGCTAGCTGATTTTGCGGCCGCCATCATCCTGCCTACCGGAAGGCTACCCCGGGTCGGGCTACTGAGTGGTGATGAGCAGCTGCACTGGATGGGCGATGTAAAAGAGCTCTTGCCACCGGTATCAGATAGTGAATACCTGCGCTGGCAGCTGGAGCACCAACTGACTCAGGAAGTAAATGACCCCAACCAGCAGCGGGCTATTAATGAGTGGCTGTTTGCGGCTGCTCAAGTTCTGAGCGTACTCGAACTGAGTCAGGCGATGGATGAGTACCGGGCCCTGTGGTTGCCGGCCGGCCATTATTTTGTGCAGCCCCGCAGCGCGGCCGCTTTTGCGACGGCTTTGTCCTTGTTCCTGAATGGCATGCAGCGGCAACCAGCTTATAAAGCAGTCTTTATTCAGCTCTACCGCAACTTACTCAGATCCGAATTGCGCGACGCGCAGAATCGGCCTGGCGCTACCACGGAGGCCATTCGAGATGCGGTTAACCATTACGATGCGCAACTAGCTTTTCTGGCTACAACCTAATTGTAGTTCAACCACCTTTCGTCACTTCTTCATTTTCCTATGGCCACCATTCGCCGCGTTCACCACAGCAGCATTGCCAACTTATTTGTCCGCAGCTTACTTGCCGATGTGGGCGAAATGCACGGCGGTTTTACCAAAGAGCACTGGCAGGCGACACTTGATTTTTTTGGAAATCGTTGCGCGTATACTGGGAAGGCCTTGGCTCCGGCCGATATTGACCGGGACCACGCCATTCCACTAAACCGGGCCAGTGGTGGCCTACACCGGTTTGGTAACCTGCTGCCAGCCTGCCGTCAGGCGAATAATGAGAAAGGCTCGCTCACGTACGTGGAGTTTTTGCGCAGCACTCCCGGCCGCTTTGCCAGCCTCGGTCACCTGACTACCGAGGATAGGGAAACGGCTATTGCCAGGATAGAATCCTTTATGGAGGAAACCGGGTACCGGCAGGTCACTTCTTCGGCGGTGCTTTCACCTGAATATTTAGAGGAAAAGTATCAGCAGGTAAAAGAGCTGTGCGCTTTGATCAGGGCAGAGGTGCAAAGCATGGCCCCGCCAGAATTGATGAGCAGCATGCTTGACAGCGAAAAGGATGAAGAGGAAGAAGTAGATAATGAAGAGACGGGCCGCGAAGAAGACCTGACCGACCGGTTGCCTACTGCCTACCGTGAATTGCTGGCCGCGCACAAAAAGCACCGTATTGGCCGGCTGGCGCAGGCGATTTTCGCCCAACTCTTTGCTGATGGCCGAGTTGCTCCTTTTGTACAGCGTCTGCAGGAAAAGCAATACAGTGCCCAGCAACTTGGCTTGTATGTGCCAGTACTGGCTACGGAGCGCCTCATCATTGCCGGCCAACCACGCTACTATACCGAGCCCTGTGTACTGGACGGCATTGCTTATTACCTGGGCAGCCAGTGGAACAACGGCCGCCGGGATATGCTGGAAGACTGGCTGGTAGACGAAGTGTTCCGGGCCGAAGCTGGCATTGCGGATACTTCAGAGGCACTAATGCCGGTAGCTGCCCTGTCTGCAACCGCAACACAGCTGGATTCAATGATTGGCTCAACTGTACAGGCTGCCGTGCAGGCTATCTGGAATCAGGTGAAGGAAACAGAAAACAAGGAGCTTGGTCACATCAGAATTGGGCAAGGAATCCAGCAAGTGTTTCACATACTAGACGAAGAGCCCGTAGCACTGGCAGCAGTTCAGCGTGTTCTAACAGATGGTACACGGCTGGGAATGACGCGAGAATTACAGGTACTGCGGCCATTTGATGCGAACTCTGATTTGGATGCATTGCGAAAGGATTCCAAGGGGTACGTACGCTACTACGCCACCCCGCTGGCGCGTACTGGCTATCTGCTGTGTAAAGAATGGAATGCAAACCATATCACGGAGTGGACCCGCATTTTTAAAGCGGCCGGCCTGCTTTAGAAGGTAATGACCAGACCGTTACTCTATGCTGATGACCACTAACGACTCCGACGAGATCCAACTGCCTGAGACGCCGGCTGAAAAGCAGGCTGCCCTGCAGCGCCTGCTGCAGTTGTTTCCTGAGACACTGCCAGAAACGAGTCTAGTTGAACTGATAGACCAGGCAGTATCCGTGATTCAGCGTGGCTGCAAGTCAGCTGCCGAGCTTCGTTCCCGAGCTACGGTGCTCAGCGAAGACTTCGACTATGCGCTAACCACAGAGCAGATGACTACCGTTTTGCTCAGCCTGTTATTCGTCCGGGTGCCGGTCTCGCAGGACGAGCAGGAGCGTCTCACCGCGCGGCTGGTAGCCGAGTCGGGTGGGCCGGTAGGCTATGATGCCGACGAAATTCCCGGTGGCACCGGCCCCTTCGGCCGCGTGGCTTCCAACCCGGTACCCGTGGCCGGTATCGTATCGGCCGAGCTGTACCTGCGTCGGCTGAGCCCGCCGGACGGTCGGCTGGTGGACTGGCAGCGCACCGGTTCGCGCTCTGCCGCTGGAATCGATAACCCGGTGGATTGCTATCGTCTGACTGATTACAGCGGTGAGGAGTTAGGGGAAGTTTTTATATCTCCCTACCACCAGCGCATTTCCAACCGGGCTCCGGAAGGTTTTGTGCTTGAGGGTGTTGGTTAAAGCCAACCGTATCGTATAACGCTAAAAGCTTTGAAAGCGGAATTCAGGCACATGCTACTTGTAGCCAACTGACATAACTCACCAAATGCTTGGTAGCAAAGTTCAAGGGACTCAATCCATCCAGATGTTTGTTCTTGACTCCTTGGCAAAAAAGCTGTGCGGTATCTAGATAACGAGGAATCTCCTGCTCTGACATTGCGAGGCCACTGAGTAGAAACGTATCCAAAGACTGTCCAAATCTGGTCAACATGCTCCAGGCATCAGGATCCTGGAGCATGATTTCCAACCCTGCGTAGACGTATTCGGCGACGTTGATAGTCTCTCCTTCACAAATTCGCTCTTCCAGTGCCCAAAAAGTGCGGCAGATTGCTTCGGTGTTGTGCAACGCACAGGTCAAGCGTATTAAGTCTTCAGGTGCGTCATCTTCGAGGCCGATTGCACAGGGTAGTTCCATGTGTAAGCAATGGAAGAGACTGAAGCCGACCTGGCATGCTTGCAAACCAGAAGATTGTGACTGAGAAGGCGGCATCTTCAACTTGAATCAATGAATGGGCAGCGTATCGGCGCTCGTGGCTACTGGATGTGCTGATTAAACGTACTGAGGCCGCTTCGCACGCAGGCGCTGTGTTTGCCGGTACTCATCGGCGGTTGCTTCGTGCACAAAGCGTATTTCTCCGTGGTTGGCCTGAACGGCAGCGGCAATTTCGTGCAGGGACACTTGAAAGAACTCCTTACGTTCGTTTGCCATATTCACCCGGCGGTGCTGAAACAAGTGGTGAAGGCGCTTTTCCAACATTGGCGCATTGTCGCAGGAAATGATGGCATGCACATCAAAGGGAAATGGCACCGATGCGTTGCTTAGCTCATCGATTCGGTCTTGCGGTTCCAAGCGGCGGGTCATCCCAATTTTGTACACGTTGTCTCCAAAGGAGCCTATGTTGGAGATCACGTACACGTGACCGGCAGTGGTGAGCTGGGCCTGAGCCGTTGCCCGACGTTTCATCTCCTGTGCTTGAGCCAACGACTGCTTTAATTGCTCTATTTGTTGCGTGTAGCGTTGGCGTTCACTCCCAAAGGAATGTTGTGCCTGCTCTCTGGCGCGCCGCAACGCTTCGGCGTAAAAGTCCTCGTCCCGTTGGGCCTTGGCTCGCGCTTCTTCCAGCTTGTTTGCTTCGCGTAGCTCCTCGCGGATTCTCGCTTGAGCTTCTCGCTGCGCTTCTTTATCGGTTTTTAGCCTGCGACGATAAGCTTCAGTAAGGAATAACTCTTCCAATCGCACCGCTAGATAAGCGTCCGTGATCGAGCACTTTTGCGCTGCTACAAGACGGTTGACGCCGGCAAACGATTTGCGAATGCGCTTCTCTGCAGCTTCCAGTCCATAGGGTTTCACTTGAGCAATCGCTGCCTCGCATTCGCCATTGAATGCGCGTAGCATCAAGTTCAATACCTGCTCCTGCCGACGTCTGCCTTCGGCTTCATTCCCCGAAACTCTCCATCGAGCTTCGGCCTGCGCCGCGTTTCTTTCCGCTAACAGTTGCTTTTGCCGATCTTTTATACCTCTCAAACGCTGCTCAAAAGCCGGTACCTCAAGTGCAAATCGGTCTTTGGCGTAACCCGTTGCTTCGACCCGCATGGCTTTGTGATGCGCCTCAAGGTCTGCCTTTACCTCGACAATAGTGTTGCCCAACTGTCGAACGGTGGTGGTCAGCTGTACTTGCTGTTGCTGCAGCGCTTGGTTCTGGCGGGTCAGGTGCTGATGAGCAGTTTCGATTTCAGCTAAACTTCTGTACCGGCTACCCATGGCCGCGTTCTGCCGCTGTAGCTTTTGGATCGTAGCGTCGCGCTCAAGCAATCGGGCATAGAGAAAGTACAATGCCGCCGCGAGTGCGCAAACCAGCAGAAATAAAAGCAGAGACATACGAGATCAAAAGGTTATGAGAGAGCCGCTAATAGGCATAGAAACGTTGTCATGTGGGGATACCTTAGTAGAGATGATTTACCAAGGTATATTCATATTATTCGCCTTCTATCAGATATCTATCGATGAACAGGATGGGGAAAGCGGGGTTATCCTCTTCTAATACCAAATCCTCGTACTGTGTATCATTAATCAATTGAGTAAAAGCACTAAGCAATCTGCCGGGAGCAGCAGTGTTGATGTAATGCTTAGGACGGTTTCTAATCCGGCATATATCAACCATTGATTTAATGAGCTTGTCCCAATCATTTTTGGGACTGACCTCATTAAATACAAAGCCAGCATTTCTATTCGTAATTTTTTCGATTACCTCTCCAAGGGAGAGATTACAAGGAGCTTTATTTGCTGCCTGGCCGCAGAACCACTTTTTATTATAAAATCCTGAGAAGCAGGATTGTTGTGGGTCAAAGGGAATATTCAGATTTGGTAGAATTTGGGTTTTTGACCTAGAGGCCAAATAGAGATCAAATGAAGGCCAAGAGCTTAAAAGCGCAAGCTCTTTGAGAGTTGAGTTAACGCCTGATGGGGGGATATGACCGATGGGAGACGTTGGGTTTTGTTGGTTGGACAGCTTAGCCTGCACTATTAAAGCCCTTTGATTTTCACAATATCTAATGGTGTCATCCGGATTGCGCTGTAGATGGTTTTCTGATAGAATTATCATAAAATCCCCTATTTCCACCCGTTGGGTAATGGTCGCGCCGTTAACGCCAGTTACTGGTGAATTGAACTCGGCTAATGGAATCTTGTCAATCCAGCCGATTCGAATATTGTAACGGCTTTTTATGTTGGGTCTATACCAGGGATTGTGATTTAGAATGGATTTAAGTCCAGTTAAAAAGGCTTGGCGAAATAGCATAGAGACGGCCTCAAGCTCGCCATATTGCCTGGTTGTATATTGACTGGCAATCAGGTTATCGATTTGGGCATTCATGGCAAGACTTGTCATTGTGAAGAAATGCATCGTTATGCACAGTTTGTTGTGGCGCGATGATCCTTGTTGTTATGACGAGCTATTAGTGCTCGTGCTGATTTGACTTGCTCGGTGTATGGGTTGGCTGTTGTGGTTTCTCTTCGTGGATTTTCAGCAGCTGCAGCTGGGCCTGGAACCCTCCTCGCTCTTGGCGACGGGCGGCCTGAAGTTGTTGTATTTCCTCCATACGTATACCGTGTGCCGTAGCTAGAGCAGCAATCACTTCCAGTACATCAGCAAGTTCAATGGCCAATTCTGCCAATGGGGCGGATTTTACCTCCAGCGCTTCTTCAACTAGCTTTTCACGCAGTGCGTCCTGGTACGCCTGCTCCCCCAGCACGCGCGTTTCGCAACGCCGCCCTGATGCGGAAATAATGTCGGGAATGAAATCGCGGATGAGTTTACAGTATTCCATGTATGGTTAAAAACGCATGACGTAACGGGCTGCCGCGACGCCATTAATAAACGCCACTGCTTGCTGCGCTAGAGCCGCTGCGAAATCGGGTTGGTGCTGAATCGCCGAGAAACGCAAAGAGGCATCTTCCTGCACGGCTTGCCTCAAAAAACGGGATCGATCATAGCCCCGGTATGCTTCTGCTAGCCAAGGTTCCGCTTCCCGCAAACGCTGATCAGATGGTACCCGGTCTCTTTTAACTCGCTGGTTGAACTCACGGTCTACCGGAATCAGGTTCCACAATTCATTGACGGGATACACGGCTAGTGGTAGCAAATGATCGAGGTCGTAGTCACTGGACTGGCGAATGCTTTTGCGTGTCCAAGGACAAGTAAAGGAAAACTGCTCTAGTAATAGCAGATCTACTTGATTGCGCTCCCAGCTAAGGGGCCGGCGATTATCCGGCCGAGCGGTAAGCAGGCTATACACGTGACCACGGGTAAGAAGCTCACTAGCTGTCTGGGTAACGCCTTCAGTGAATAGACACCATTCGTGGATGCAAAGCGCTTCAATGTAGAGGCAGAGGCGGTGGAAAGCCGCCCAAAGCGCCGACTTGATTACCACGCACAACTCCCGCGGCTGCGTGCCTGGCAGCGACAGCACAGAAGCAGGTAGATTGGCCAGCCGGGTAGGTTTGTCAAATACGGTCCACTGTTTTGGGCCCGCGTAACGGATAGGCATTTGCACCGCGGTAACAATGGCGGATACGGCCTTATCGTAAGCTTCTTGAAGTGCCGGCGCATAAGTAGCCCGCCGCCTGGGAGTACGCATGTCTGAAACCAAGAAAAAACCATCGGAAGCTCGTACCGAGAGGTGAACGGTCAGTTGCCATTGCGCCCGTAGCTGACATAAGGCGGGGCGAAAGCTCAGGTCGTTGCGCACTATCCCATTGCGCTCCGCGCGGGCTCCCTGGTAAATGGGTTGCTGCTCATCCGCAAAAGGCCAGTAATAGGCAATCCAGAGTTCGGCAACGCGCCGCAGGGGGATTGCAATATCCCGGCCGGTGGCAGTCAGGTCGGGATAGGCCAGCACCAAATCGTTGATTGCCCGCAGGAGAGCGATTTTGTAGCTGGTCGTTTTAGTATCGTATTTGAGGACGGTTGCGAGAGCATGTTCCCCGGTGGATTCATCAAACATAAGAACGTAAGTTGGGAGCTGACCACCAAGGAAGCTTACACGGCGCCACCCCCATAGCTCCACCCGAATTCGTGTTCCAATTGGTGTTGTGCACGGCGCACGTTGCTTTGTTGCGAGGAGGCAAAAAGCCAGCGATCGGTTCGATCAGCTAAGCGCCAGGCCTGCTGGTGCGCCTCCCATACCTCCTGGTTGCGCACGTCCTGATTGACCAGCACCCGAACGAGCCGCCCGGTTGTTACGTCCAGCGCTTGAAATCCACCGCTTTCTTTCTCGACGGCCCTTAAGCTTAGCACAATCGGGGGCAAATACCTGTGCTGACTTAGAGATTCATGCGCTTGTGGTAGAACCGGGTAAAAGGCCCAGAGCGAACGCCAATGATCAGCTGAGTAAAAGGCTCGCAGCGGCTCTGCTTGGTGCATGAGATAACGGAGGCCCTGGTATTCCAGGATCAACAGCTTTCCGTGCAGCACTTGGCTGTGCCGCCTAAGTTGGCGCATTTGCTGCTCTGCCTGAGTTGCCTGCATCGGATCGATAAAGAGCTCATTGAGCAGGTTAAGCAGCGGCAGGACGGCTTGCTGCATCACGACCGGTGCGAAGCGGTAGCGGTCCGGATGCGCGTGGTAGTTGCGCATCTTGCGAGCCCAGTGCAGCTTTTGCTTTAGCTCTTGAGCCTGAGCGCGACGGCAGACCAAATCAATCAGGTTTGCCAGCTTCGGAGGCTGCGAATGCCTATGCTGGGATGACGAGGTCACGGCGATTCCCAATTGCTCAGCTCGAAATTTGACGGCCATTTCGAGAATCCCGAGCAGGTGTTGAAGCCCCTGATCGTACATGGGGTAGTGGTGCCAGGAATTAGCAAGCAGATAGCTCGTGGTGCGGTAGGCGTTACGTACGTCCTCGGGAACCAGGGAATGAAAGCGTGCTTTGGGTACCCAGGTTTGCAAAAAGCTGTTCAGGGTAGGGTAACCCAACAGCTGCCAAGTAACATCTGCTGCAAACCAATCCATCGAGTCCATATTCGGCTTATTCAAGGCGTAAACTGATAGTATGGGTGATGCCATTCAGTGAAACGACGAGCTCGTGTGGGTCGCGAGAAAGGATGACGGTGTCACCAAAATCAAATTCTTTGTGATGATTAGGGCATAGAATCAATAGGTTATCTGGCATTTCGCAGCCCTGAAGGCGTTTCGGGGTAATGTGGGCTGCCTCAATGTAGAACTGCCCGTTCTGCTTGCGGATAGTAGTCTGGCAAATCTGACAAGCATGGTTGCGCAGAATTTTGAGTAGCGCCACCGTATGGTTGTCGCGTTTGTATTGCCGCAGCTGTAGTGTAACCAGTTGCGAATCCGTGGGCCGGAGGCTGCGCAAAGCGTGAATGATATCAGCCCGGCTCAAGGTCTGGACAGCAATGGACTCCACGTCTTCTTGTTCCAGCTCATTCTGAAAGCGTGGGGGGAGCCGCGCGGCAAAGCGTGCGTAGATGCTCCACATGGTTTTCAGAGTAACGGGTGTGCGCTGCACGCTTTGGTAGTAGAGAATATGTTCCCGAAGGGCGCGGACCGCATTACGGAGCGTAGCAGCAGGGTAGTTCGTGCTGATTTGTTCCAGGAAGTACTCCATGGAAAAGGCATTCAGTGTGCGTGTAAAGCCGCGCCCTTCCATCAGGTAGCGAAAGTTGTTGATGTAGTCCCGGGCCGAGTTCACATTGAGCCCATGCCGATTCACCAGTAGTTGAGCTCCGTCGGTGAGACTGGTCTGACCATGATACACGTGCGTGGCAACCAGGTAAGCATCCGGCACGCAAGAATTTGGGATCTTCATCGTAAGTAGCGTTTTATGAAAGCGTAAGCTATGGTTCGTAGAGGTTACCTAAACTTCGCTACCTTATCAATCACAAGCTGATTCCTTGTCTTCCGATGGTCCGCAGAAAAAATAATACGGTCGGTATGGATTCCTACCAGACATTGCCGACTCAAGGGTTGACTGTCGCTGAATTTCGGCAATATCCTGGTTGTGAAGCCTACTCACGTGAGGAAGCAGAAGAGATACTGCAAAGCCTGCGACAATTGGCGCTGATCGTGTGCGAACACGTCCGCCGTAACCCTGCATGGGACCCAATGGAGGAGGGCGACGCATCAGGATGACTAGCGGTTGACTAGGCCCAATAGCTCCTCTACAGGCATTACGCAGAATGGGTAAATAGCTGGGGCCAACAGCTTCTACCCGTGATAATCGTCTTTAAACGCGCGAACCGCAACAATGAATTCGGCAACGAGGGTGATCAACCGCTTTTGTTCCGGGTGTGAAAGCTGATCCAGATCGTTTGTTGCCAAGCGTTGCGGCAGCTCGGCCCGGACCATATCGTACCTGCCAAAACCGCCCCGTTCCAACGCGTAGCGCAGTGCGCTGGAGTTGAAGTGGCGTCGCTGTTTGCTTGGGAACCGGTCCGCTTCAGCACCGGATATCACGCCACGGAGGATGAAGCGATTGCCGGGGTGCTCAATGGCCACGTAGAAGGTATTGTTGAGCGCCCGAACGCGAAGCTCATCGTCCTGGTCTTGGTCAATGAAGGTGTCCTCATCAACTTCTTCGCACAGGTACTCGTCCAGTACCGCGCCAAAAGGCAGCTGCTGCGGTCCTCGTTTCACGCTCCCGACGGCCGGGCGTTGCTCAAACGGCGCGATGTGCTGCTGAACGAAGCTACGTAGTTCCTCTAGCTCGGCCGGTGATTCCAGCTGATACCCGATTTCAATGGTGTTGCTGTTGGAGCTGCTTAGCAGGTTGAGTGAAGTGACCAGTCCACTGGTTTCGTTGTAGTAAAGCTTAGCATGCAGGCTGTTGATCAATTTGGGACTGATACCAAGTGCCTCCACCTGCTCTCGATGCACCGGGTTCTCATCGCGGATGTACATGCTGATCCGAACGCCGCGCTGACGAGCAGCGGTTAACGCGCCCGCCAGCTGCTTCCAGTAGGTCAGGTTCACGTAGGGCGAAACCAGAACAAGTTCTTTTTTCGCTTCCAGCACGACGTCGAGTAACGTGCTGCTGATTTTATGGGGAGGAAGAAGCCGCACGGGTCGTATGCCTAGCAAATGTGCCTGGGACACACCGACTGCAATCCTTCCTCAAGGAAGCAGCCGGTGTATCCGGGCCGAGTAACTAATTTATCTCAATAATCTGCCTTTGCTAGCGGTATTCTGCTTCGCCAAAAAGAAACGCATCCAACAACTGAGCCTTTTGATGCGTCCGCTCTTCACAAGCTGCCAGGGTCCAGTAAGGCTGGGTGTGACCAAGCAATTGTTGCACTTCCTGAAGCTTGGACTCTTTGTAGGTCAGCTGCTTTTTGTGTAGAGGATGATTCAGCACCTTGCGATTCAATTCCCACTCCAACAGCATTAGGTTGCCCAGCGAGTTCAGCGTCGAATGGTGCCAAGTTTCGGGAGCTGTAAACGCATCCGATGGATTCCGGGGGTGGATGTGCTCCACTTCGTAACTGACTTTGCCAAGAACCAGCTCCCGCAGTTCAGGATCGTGCCAGCCAGTTCGCCATTCCGGGTCCTGCATCAGGAGTGCGGAAAGACGGGACGTAAGCTCGCGGCGGGCGGCGTTGTCGAATACGTCCCCTTTCAGGCGTTCGTCAAAAAACCATTCCCGGTCGTAATCCTGCAGCTTCTTTCGCACTTGGGCCAGCAGCGTATCAGGTGTCGATTCAGGCCGTAGTATCTCCCGAATAACTTGGTAGGTGAAGGTGCGCCCGTCGTTGACCACCTTGGCTGATTCCAATGTTTTGATGATGTAGAACTTCACCATCAACTCCTTCCACAACTCAAACTTGGGCTTTATCGCCTCAAAGCCGGCATCGTGAAACCGGAACAGGTAGATTACGTCGAGGAACTCGAACCGCCAGCCGTAGCGGGTGCGCCATTGCAGGTCGTGCCAGATTTCGTGCCGCGCGGAAATACCTTCCTCCCAGAGAAAGCGCATTTCTACCAACCGGTTCAGATCAACCAGTGGGTTGGCGCCAAGGGCGGCGCGCAGTTTGTTGGCGTCGAGACCCTGCGGCCGGCTCAAGAGCACGGAATCAAATACGCGTTCGTAAAACCGATCCGGGCCGGACTCGTGCAGGGCCCGGTTGAGGCCGGCCCGCTCGATCAGGATGCGCTGGTATATGCGCAGAATCTGGTCAGGGCTGGTGACGTTGTACGTCTTTGCCTTGTTGCGGGCGACGATGTTGGCGTAGAAGGCGTCAATATCCAGCAGCGCAGCCTGCTTCTCGTCGTCCGTCAGGTTCTTGCCATGCGTGAGGTAATCGTAGAGCTTGATTTTAAACAAGTCGTCTCCGGTCAGTGGCAGGCCCGTGGTGTTAATCGTGTTAAAGATGTCGAGGGCCTTGGCCAGACCATTGCGCGTCTCAATCACGACTACATGAATGGCGGCAACCAGGAAAGCAAAGAACGCTGCCGGCTCAAAGCCGGGGCTGTCTTCACCGGCCTGCGTTTCCTGGCCCTCAAACCAGTCGTAGATAAAAAAGGCGTTGCGCAGGTAGGGATTCTGAATAGCCGCGGTCGGGCGGTCGGGCAGCGATGGACTACTTAGCACCTCGTCGAGCCATTTTTGCTGCTCCTGGCTACTAACCTGGGTGCGAAGCCAGTCCGAGTGCCGCAGCTCCTGCGGAAGAACTTGCTCCCCATACTGCCACTTAGCTACCTGGCAGAGCAGCAGCAGTGTGGTCAGACGCTGCTGACCATCCACTACTTCCCATTCATCCGTGGCCCGCGGAATCAGCAACAGCGTGCCGATAAAATACGGCTCACGGGATTGAAAAGCATTCCAGAATCCCATTAGCAACCGCTGGATCTGGTCTTCGCTCCACGCTAATGGACGCTGATACACGGGAATAACATACGATTGGCCCGCGAGTAGCCCATCTTGGCCGGTACTAGGCAGGAGCGTACACGTACGGGCCTTTACGAAACCTTCGGTGCTGATCATAGAAAGGTGGAATAATGGGGGTAAAGCGAGTTAGATAACGTGCTTGAGCACGTCATCGAAGCTGCTGGCCGTGATGTATTGGGCCGGCTCAACTGTGCCGGCGGCCAGGGTGCGGAAGTGAACTTTGCCGCAGTCAATCTTGGCTCCTTCGGTACCACGCAAATCTTGGTGGAAGAGGCTGCCCTTGGTCTCTACCACAAAGTAGAGGCGCTCGGCTCCGTCCTTTTCAATCAGCACCGCCCAGTCGGGATTGTAGTTGCCCAAGGGCGTGGGCACCTGGAACCAGCCGGGTAGCTTGGCAAAGACCTTCACGGCAGTATTGGCTTCCAGCTCCTCGGCGAAGTTGCGCTCTACTCCACTGGAATCGAACAGCACTTCCTCGTACACCGACTTGGTAGCGGGCACCATTTGCTTTAAGTAGCCGGATAGCTCCTGCTCCTCGAACAGCTCCTGGGCGTAGTAGTGTTCCGGGCCCAGCCGCTCGTAGCGAATGCCGGCCACCAGGGCCATGCGCTTGGTGCGGTTCAGCAGTTCACTGACTTGGTCGATGAATTGCTGCGGGTTGCGCTGGAAATCGGTCAGGCGTTTACTCTCGGTGAGAATGTGCACCAGGCTGCGGCGGGTAAGCTGCGTACGGTCCTGCAGTTCGGTGAGGATGTCGGGCAGCTCGCCGTGGCTTTCCTGCAGGGCAGAGGGTAGCTCTTTCGCGTTTTTGCCTTTCTTCTCAGTGGCTTCCACGCCTCCACGACCGATGATAATATCGGCGGTGCGGAAGCGGGCTTGCGCCCGGGCGACGGGGGGCATTTCTTCCACGGCCCGTACACAGTCCTTGAGCAGCTTGTTGTTGTCGAAATCTACGCGGTAGGTGGTGCGCTGCCGAATGCGGGCCCATAGCTCCTGAAACTCTGGGCTCAGCAGCACTTCCTTGTTCACGCGCACGGCCTTGCGGTCGTTAGCATTTTTGATGTCGAGCTTGCCGGCTAGCTTACGCAGTAGCTCCGCCACAGGCTCTTGTTGCGCCTCGAATTCGGTGGGCAGCACCAGCGTCTTTTCTTTCAAGGCCGTGCGCAGCTTGTCCTGCACGCGCCCTTTGGAGTCGACGTAATCTTGGCTGCGCAGCCATTGCCAGAGGGCTTTGGACTGGGCGATGCCTAAGGTATTGATTTCACCCGTCGCTGGGTCAACCACGGGAATGGCGGCAAATTGGTGCTCTTCCACAATGCCGAAGCGGATGCCGGTGTCAGCTTCGATTTCCTTCTGCAGGTTCTCGGCAAATTCCTCGTAGCCTTCCGTCGCGATGACGGTGAGCGTGTTCACGCCGTCGGTGCGCACCCGTTCCCCTTGCTGATTCACGCTCAGGCGCAGGCCGCGGCCGATGGTCTGGCGCCGCTCCCGCTCGGTGCCAATCTCGCGCAAGGCGCAAATCTGGAACACGTTGGGATTGTCCCATCCTTCCCGCAGGGCGGAGTGAGAGAAAATGAACTTCAGCTTCGTGTCAAAACTGAGCAGCTTTTCCTTATCCCGCATAATCAGGTTGTAAGCCCGTTCTGCGTTGTCGCGGCCGCTCTGGTTGTTCTCGGCCGTGTCCGTCCACCCGCCTTTCTTGTCCACCGAGAAGTAGCCGTTATGCACGGCTTCAGCTTCGGCGGCCAGGTCTACCTCTTGGAATAGGGTGCGGTACTTTGGGTCTTTGGCCAGACGGCGGTACTCTTCCTCAAATATGCGGGCGTACTCGCCTTTTTGCGGGGTGCCGTCAGCCGCATAGGAACGGTATTTTTCCACCGAATCGATAAAGAACAAGCTCAGCACCTTAATGCCTTTGGGGCGTAGGCGCTGCTCCTTATCCAAGTGTTCCTGGATGGTGCGGCGAATCATGCGCCGCTTCACGTCAGAGGGGTCCACTCCGCCTACTACCTGGCCCGGCTCCATCCACTGCTCGTCGTGGTTGGGGCGGCGCAGCTCCATGAGTTGCTCGCCCCGGCCACAGCGAATCTCCCCGATGGCAAAGTCCGCGTACACCGCTCGGCGAGTTAGCTGCTGCAGGTCGTCACCCGACATGACCCAGTGGGTATTGCGGGCCACGTGGGTAAGTAGCTGCTCGTCTACTTCAATCTGGGCTTCTACCCGCCCGCTCTTGCTACGAGTGGCCAGTAGCTTTACGTAGGCGGTGTTGTGGTCGCCTTCTACTTCCAGCGCGGCCACTTCAATCTGCTTCACCAGCTTCCGCTCGTAGGCATCCACCGCGTCAAGACGGTACACCATGTGGTGCTTGTTGGCGTGGGTAGCAGAGTAGCGCAACGTGCACAGGGGCGAGAGCATGTCGATGGCCCGCTTACCCTGGCCATTCAGGCCGCCGTCCACGGATTGGGGCTCATCGATAATCACCACGGGCCGGGTGGCGCGGATAAGGTCGATAGGCCGTTCGCCGCCAGTTTTCTCGCTCGGGCGGTACATCACGTTCACGTTGGGCCGGTCGGTGGCCGCCAAGCGGGCGGCTTCGGCGTCGTCACCAAATTTGTTGATGGCGCCCACCGTCATCACCATTACCTGGATGTTGGGGCTGGTGGCGAAGTTGCGCACTTGGCCCAGCTTGCCCGAGTCATAGATAAAGTAGTCAAAAGGCACGCCGCCGTAGATAGCGCGAAAATGGTCGGCGGTGATTTGCAGGGTTTTGAAAACACCCTCTTTAATAGCCACCGACGGCACCACGATAACGAACTTCGTGAAGCCAAAGCGGCGGTTCAGCTCAAAAGCCGTACGCAGGTACACATAGGTTTTGCCCGTGCCGGTTTCCATCTCCACGGTGAAGTCACCCGATGCCAGCTTTTCCGACGGGCGTAGGCCGTGGCGCAGCTGCACGCCGTGGAGGTTCTGCAGCAGCTCCTCTTCAAGCAGGCCCAGGCGGTTACCCACGCCCAGCTCCGTTTGCACAAAGCCCAACGCCTGCTGCCCGGCGGCTGGGGCCGCGGTTACAGTAAACTCGGTGCGGCAGGTTTCCTGACCCTTGAACAAGTCGCACACGGCTTCGATGGCGGCCTGCTGGTAGTCAAGGTTGGGTTCAAAATGAAGTTTCATGAGGAAATTCTAGAATAAGTAGCTGCCAAGCAGTTCCACCGATTAGCAACCATACAGCAGAGCGTAACAAGCGGAAATGCCCATTCCAATGGCAGTGGGGGGAGCAAGGTGAATCCAGCTTGTTACTGGCTAGCATCAAAGAGTAAAAGCGCCAGGGCCTACAAGCTGCGGATGTTGCGCTTGTCAAAGCCGGCCTGTTCCAGGATAGCCGTGAAGTTGGCCTTGGCGACATCGGTGCGGAAGGCACTGTCGCGTAGCACAACTTGGCTGTCGCCCACGGGAGCCAGCTCCTTCTGCCAGGCTACCATGCCCTGAGCCAGCGCTTCCACGTCTTCCTTCTCGATGCGCGGAGACAGGCAAGCCATGAGTGTGCCAGCACCGACAGCATATAGCGTATGACTGCCAAAAGCCCGCTCCTCAATTGGCACGGTAAGCGGTAGCCCTAGCTTCAGCAGTAGTTCAGTAAGGATGTCGTGTTCAGTGCGGCCCTCTTTCAAGTGCTCTTGGGCGGCGAACAACGAGCCGGAAATATCCTGTGGATTAGGGTCCCAGGGACGAATATTGGTGCTGTCAAGTTTATAAACTCGGAAACCTAGATCGCCACTGAAAATAGGATTTTCAGCTTTCACCTTTTTAGCTGCTCTCCTAAGGCGCTCTTTGGTTAGCTCAGCAATGGTACGTGGTTTGCCTAGGGAATCACAAGAGTTTGCTGCATCCCTTTGCTCCTTTGTGTTAGGGTCTAAAGGTTCAGGTAATTGTACTACAATGAATTTTCTATTACCTCCATCTTTCGCATTGGCTTTCATCACAGCCTGTGCAGTTGTTCCCGAACCCACGAAAAAGTCCAGAATCAGGTCGTCCTTGTTAGTTGCAATTTCGATAACACGACTTATTAGCCGCACCGGCTTTGGATTCGAGAAGGCTATTCCTATATCTGAGAATAACGCCTTAAGTTCTTGTGTGCCTTCTTGATTATGCCCACAATCCTTATGAAACCACATAGTTTCAGGCACAACTCCGTCACTTACCTCTGACAAGTATCTTTTGCGGCGAGGCTTGCTACTGCCATCAACACCAAACCAAACTTGCCCTGTGTTGATTAATTCAAGCATTTCTTCCTCTGGATGCCTCCAGCTTGTACCTGTTTCAGGCTTCCAACTATTTCCAGCAGGTGTTTTTATAGAGTAAACACAGTTGTCCCTGTGTTCCATGCGTAACAAGTCGCTGGAAGCCCAAGGACCTCTCTTATCATTATCAGGATTCTTATATCTAGCGGCAGCCTCTTCACCGCGAGGCAATAGGTTGCGATTCCATGAAGGCTTGTTTTTTGCGAAAGCTAAGATATAGTCATGCCTTTCGGAGAGGTACTTCTCATCATTTTGGGGAGCAAACTTTTTCTCCCAAATGATGGACGCTACAAAGTTTTCTTCCCCAAAAATTTCATCACAAATAACTCGAAGGCGACCTACTTCTGAATCATCAATAGAGATAAAAATTGCGCCATCATCTTGTAATAGGTTCCGCGCCAGTTTCAAGCGCGAGTACATCATATTAAGCCAATCTGTGTGAAATCGGCCTGACGTTTCAGTGTTAGAGGATATTTTCTTACCACCTTCTACCTGCCCTGTTAACTCTTGATAGTTTCTGATGGTATCATGGAAATTGTCAGGGTACACAAAGTCTTTCCCCGTATTGTAAGGCGGGTCTATATAGATAAGCTTTACCTGATTTGAATAGCTCTTCTGAAGCAACTTTAGAACCTCTAAGTTGTCTCCTTCAAGCATAAGATTATCAGTGGTTTCCCAATCTACGCTATCTTCAGGTGCAGGACGTAGTGTGCCTGTACTTGGTGTAAGCGCGAGTCGACGGGCTCGGCTCTTGCCGTGCCAATTAAGGCCATATTTCTCATCCCTTTCGTCTATGGTCTCACCCAGCAACTCTCGGAGGACATCTATATCCACTTTACCTTCCGTAAAGGCTTCGGGAAATAATTGCTGCAAGCGCTGAGTATTATCAGTAGCCACGTCGAGGGAGCGAGCCAGAGGGTCTTGGGCGGTAATGGGGTTCACGGAGTCGGAGAAGTAAGCGTAAGGACGGGATGAAGTGCTACAAGCTCAGTATCAAGCTGTCGTAGGCGAAGATTGAGTGAAGCACGGCGGGCCATCTGTTTTTCGCGAGCGGCTTGACTGCGCAAGGTAACTTGTTCCTGTTTGAGGCGGCTATGCGCTGCCAAGGCTTCGCGTAGGGCCGTTGCCTGTGCCGGTGTGGTCGGCGGGCAATAATTGCCCGTTATATTTGCCGCGGCCAGCGCTACGGTGCGGTCGAGCCAACTTTGGTACAGCGCACTCAGGTGCGATGCTCCCACGGCCGGCAAAGTCAGGGCCGCCAGGTAAGCCGCCGGGCCGGTCGGTTTCGGGCGGGTGCCGGCCGACCGGTATACGGCTTCCGGCTCAGCTGCCTGGGCTAGCGGAGACAAATGCAGTGGCTCCGAATGGAGCACTTCGAGCAAGGTGAGGCGATCAGCTGCATTCTGTGCCGGCCGCTTGTGAGCCAGCGAGACGATAACGCCGCCGTGGTTTTCATCGGCCCGGCCCACCGTTTCGGCCAGCAGTAGCATGGGGTACGGTATAGCGCGGTGCAGCAGCTCCAGCAGGCGGTTAGTCGTTGCCGGCGTGGCGGGACGCAGACGCGCACTTACCACTACCACTTCTATCACGTCGATGTCGTTGGTACTGGCCGGGGCAGTGGGAGCGTGGTAGGCAGCCACGCCGCACAGGCTAGGCTTCAGCGTGGCCAGGAAGCGTAGCTCTTCCAGCCCGTCCTGCACCAGGCGACGGTCGGGGGCCGGCAGCACTACCTGTTCCAGTAGCACCTTTTTGGGCACACGCTCGTCCACCGCTACTTCAGCAGGCAGACCTAGCGCAGCGTACACGGCGGTGATGCTCACGGGGCTACTTCCTCCTGCTCAGTGATGGGAGTATGCACTGCAGACGTAGCCGCCGATGGATTACTGGCTGCAGCTGTTGGCACCGTTTGAGCTAGCACGACCACGCAAGCCAATACCTCGAAGTCGTTTAGGCCCGCCACTTCGTCCTTGCGCACGTGAGTACCGCCGGCCTGAAACAGGCTGGCCATGGCTCGTTCTTGCTTGCGGCCATTCACAGCCGCCACGGCCGCGGCGAGCTGCTCACGCACTGTATCCATATCCTGCCCCTGGCGCGTTGTTGCATCAAACCGGGCGCAGGCCACCGCGTCGGGCAAGTCGCGGCCCACGCACAGGCGCTTGAGGCGGTCCAGCGTTTGCTTGGCTTGCGAGTAGGGCAGGACCACGGCCGGGTGCCCGTCAGGGCCGGCTTCTTGGCTTACGTACACCAGGTAGTGCGGCGCGAGTGGGTAGCCCGGTTCGGGTGTGGTACGCGCGGTACCACTTTCCGCCCGCAGGCAGAAGATAGTACCCGGAGGTAGCGTGGCATCGGCTGGCCCGGCCGGAGTGGCCACGGCTAGTACGCCCACGGGCATGCTCTCCAGCTGCTCCACGGCGCCCGGCTGCCGCAGCAGGCCAGCAAGGTCCATGCGGAAGTCGTTCAGCGTAAGGTCTGCTATGGAGAGACCGCTGCTCAGGTCTTCCAGGTCAATAACCGTTTCCTGCAGCTGCAGCAGTTGCTGGCGGCGGTATTCCAGGTCGTTCATCTGGTCACCGGCCGCCACTTCAATAAGGTTTTCCTCGCCCGTGGCCGAAATGTCTAGCAGCACCATCCGCCCACTCACGCGCTGCTCCAGGTTGATGTATTCTTCCAGCTGCATGTTGGGCCAGAAGTTAATCAGCTGGATTTTCGTGTTGGGTGAGCCCAGGCGGTCAATGCGCCCGAAGCGTTGGATGATGCGCACCGGATTCCAGTGAATGTCGAAGTTGATGAGCGCATCACAGTCCTGCAGGTTCTGGCCTTCCGATATGCAGTCGGTGGCGATGAGCAGGTCCAGGTCACCTTCGCTGGCTAGGTCAGCGGGCCGTTCGCGGGCCCGGGGCGCAAAGGCCGTCAGGATGCTGGTCAGGTCGGAGCGTAGGCCGGGCAGGTTGCTGCGGTTGCTGCCCGTGCCCGTTACCAGGGCCGTGCGTACGCCTAGCTCCTCTGCGGCCCACTGCTGCAGCTCGTCGTAGAGGTAGCGGGCGGTATCGGCAAAAGCAGTGAAGACAATAATCTTGCGGTTGCCAGGGTTCAGCGGCTCCCGGAGCTTCGCCTCAATGGCGTCGCGCAGGTCGGCCAACTTGGCGTCGCGGGTGGGGTCGATGTCGTCGGCCGCGGCCAGCAGCGTGGCCAGGCGGTTGCGGTCCTCCTCCAGGTCTTGGCGCCAACGTACCCGGTCCAAATCCGTGAGCAATACCTTGACTTTGCCACCCACCAGCAGCGGCTCCGCGGCCGGGTCGTCCAGCTGCAGGTCTTCCAAATCGGGGGCCAGCTCTTCCAGCTCCTCCAGGGCCATATCCAGCCGCTCCAACACTTGGTTGACGTTGTCCAGTTGCCGGCGCAGCGTGCTGGCAAACGAGGATACCGAGCTTTCCATGCGCTTGAGCAGGTTGACCCGCATCAGCTGAATCAAGCCTTCTTCGCGGTCCACCTGCTTGAAAATGCCCCGGCCGCCCCGCAGCTGGGTGCTGTAGTGCTGGTCGTAATATGTTTGCCGGGCTGGCAACACGTACTTCAAGGGCGCGTAGGCCGCCAGGTTCAGCCGCAGAATCTCCCGGTTGATGTCGCGGATGGAGGGAAAGCGCTGCTCCAAGTCGACGTCCGACTTGATGTTGATGGGCTTGAGCCGCTCGGGAAAGCGCCCTGTTTCGGCAATGCCGTAGTACTTCTCGATGTGCTTGCGCGAGCGGGCAATGGTCAGGCGGTCCAGGAGGCGGAAGTAGTCAAAGCCCAGCATTTCCAACAGCTTAGTAGGCGTGCGTGCCACCTCTTCCAGCGTCAGCCACTGGTTGAACTGCTTTTGAGCGTGGCGCACCGTCGCGTCAATACTGCTGATGCCGTGCTCAGTCAGCGCGTCGTCCTGGCCTTCGGTGATGAATGCAATCTGGTTGCGTAGGTCTGTGAGGCGGTTGTTTACCGGCGTGGCCGAAAGCATCAACACCCGGGTTTTCACGCCGGACTTGATGATCTGGCGCATCAGCCGGTCGTAACGGGTTTCGCCGCCCTGCTTGGGGTTTTTCTTATTTCGGAAATTGTGGGACTCGTCAATAACGACCAAGTCATAGTTGCCCCAGTTGACGTTGGCCAGGTCAATGTCTCCCGATTGACCTGCTTCCCGCGACAAGTCGGTGTGGTTGAGAATGTCGTAATGCAGCCGATCATCGGCTAGCATGTTGCGCCGGTCATTGGCCTTGTAAAGGCTCCAGTTGTCGCGCAGGCGCTTGGGTACCAGCACCAGTACTCGGTCGTTGCGCAGCTCGTAGTACTTGATAATGGCCAGTGCCTCGAAGGTCTTGCCCAGGCCCACCGAGTCGGCAATAATGCAGCCGCCGTGTCGCTCCAGCTTGTCGATGGCTCCCACTACGGCATCGCGCTGAAACTTGTAGAGTTTCTGCCACACCCTGGAGTTACGGATGCCCGTGCCCGACTTGATGATGCGTTCCTCGTCCAGTTCTTCGCCCAGTTCCTTGAAGAGGTGATAGAGGATAAGCTGGTAGGTTGTCATAGGCGCTTGGTGCGCGCTAAGCTCTCGCAGGTGGGCCAGCAAAGCGTCTTTGCCTTCCGCTGTGTCCGGCAACGCGTTCCACTGCTGCCAAAACCACTCAGATAGCAATTCAAAGTCTTCAGCGCTTTCAGAGGACTGAATCAGGCCGAACTGGTTACCGGGCGTAAGGCCCAGTCCTTCGGTTGTGAACGCGCAGGCCCCGCTGAGCACCCGCTGATGCTTGTGATCCTTCGGATTAGCGGTAATCAGAGTTGCTTGCGGAATGGGGCCCGCCGCCCGACGCACTTCGGCCTTTTGCTCCAACCACGTGGCGCATTGTTGAGCCAGCCAGCGGGTCTGTAACTTGTTCCGCAGCGGTCGGTCGGCGGCCGTACCCAACAGACCTAAGCTACCCACGTCAGCCGCGGCCGGCAACGCCAGCTTTACCCCAGCGAGCTGGGTTAGCTGCTTTCTTAATTCCCCAAAAGCAAACAGGGAAAACTCCGGGGTGGCAATGGACAGGGTCGTATCGGGCGCCAGGTGCTGGCGCAGCTCATCAGCGACGCGCTCTGTTCCACTGTTGCGAATAAGCTTCATAAAGATTGGCCGATTAGAATCAATAAAGGCGTTAAAAAGCGCCTCGGGCCTCGGTTTGCAATGGGTGATGACGAATGTAAAAGAACCGGTTCAGCTAACCTAATAGCACTGCTGGCGACTTAGGTCAACCCGCTCATTAACAGTAAAATCATGTTGGAAAGAAGGGCGGTGCCAATTCTGGAAGTGTCATTTATGCATCTTCCAAAAGCAAAAAAGTAGAGTCTAATGCTTCTACCGCTGCTAAATCGCGTGCAGGACTACTACTTTGCGGGCTGAGGTTTCCGCCCCCCTTACTATCCGTATATGAATGAACTTCGATTGATCGAGGCCCTTCCGCTACAATCCTTACTCAGCCTACTAGCCGATAATACACTTCCGGCCGGCCCCATCCTTGTGCAGTATGATAACTACACAGTGCGAAATGCCGGCACCCTCACCAAGCATCCACTCAAGTTTACGTGGCAACGTGGCAACCAGCAAGTCGCGTTGGCCTTTGCGCTGGCTACCTGGGATACCGCCGCGGGTCGCGCATCTCCGGGGTCGAATCTCGTTCTGAAAAACGATGACAGCGAACTAATGGGCTTTTCCCTGGCTCAACTCCCGCAGGACGATACCCATGTACTGCTTGGCTTTAAAATGGGCAACGGGGAAGGGGGGAAGAACCGCTGGTTTGGGCGCCGCCGCGATGACCCGCGCCCAGCCGATGCAACCATTGAATTGGCCCGTGAACTCAAGCGAGCCTGGCAGGGCTTGTTTCCTGACGTTCTCCCTGTTCATCCTACCCTGGGCGGCGAATGGCTGGTGCTGGCTCGACTGCCCCTCGATGATTTGCGACCTGACGCCGGACTTAACCGTCGTATGGCCCTCAAAACAACGGTGCTGCAGCAATTAGCGCATGCGTTCGTAGTCGCCGAAAAGCTTCGTGATGAATCGTTCTCTGGCTTTGAAAGCGAAATCCTTGATGAGCGCATTCCCATTCAAATAATCCCTGCTGTCCCTACTGCTCCCGTGCATCCACTCAATCAGATTTTGTACGGCCCGCCTGGTACGGGTAAAACCTACGCGACCGCAGCTTGGGCCTTGGCGCTTATTGAAAACAAGCCATTTGCCGAGATAGAGGCCCGTTACCGTCACGACCAGCGCACCTTGCAGCGCGTGCTCGAACAATACAAGTCGCGCAAGCAGGTGCGCTTTGTAACCTTTCACCAATCCTTCAGCTACGAGGACTTCGTGGAAGGCATCAAACCCAATCTAGACGGCGATGTAGAGGTCTCTTACAAAGTGGAGCCCGGCGTCTTTCGCTTGATTGCCGATGACGCTACCCGGGATTGGCGGCGGTCAACTCCTGCCGGCCGCTCGGCTCCTGGGGCCGAGAAACTACCTTTTCAACTCGTGTACGATGCCTACATCGCGGACCTGATAACGCGTTTGGGCGCCAGCGCGGACGGTACGGTTTCCATTCCTACGGTAGGAAATTATTCCGCCATCATCTCGGGTGTATCGGGGCAGGGCATTATCAGCATTCGACACAGTACTGGACCTTACCAGTACAACGTCAAAGCGGCCTGGACCGAGGCGGCGTACCAACGCTACGATCTAGCCACGGACATAGTGCCAATGAACAAGAAGATGCTGGAAATTGGGGGGCCAAATGCCACCTTGCAGTGGGCCATCTTTAACGATTTGAAACGCTACGAAGCAGCCCATCAGGAAGAGCTTCGGGCCCAGGTAGCCGACGAAGAAGCAACAGCGACTTTGTCAGAGCAGGCGCCAAACTACGTGCTTATAATCGATGAGATCAACCGCGGCAACGTCGCCAGCATTTTCGGCGAGCTGATTACTCTGTTGGAAGATGATAAACGGGCGGGAGCGGACAACGCATTGAGCATCACGCTGCCATACTCGAAAGAGACGCGCCCGCCTTTCAGCGTGCCCCCTAATCTTTTCGTCTTAGGAACGATGAACACGGCCGATCGCAGCGTCGAGGCGTTGGATACGGCCTTGCGCCGCCGCTTCTCCTTTGTGGAAATGTCGCCCAGGCCCCAACTGCTCTCGCCTGCCCAAATGATTTTCCGTTTCCGATTCAAGTATGCGCACTACGAGCAGCCGTGGGCGGAACCGGAATACGTAAAGGCGGAACAGCAGCTTTTCGAATTGTTGGGTTGCCCGTTGCTGAAGGGAGAAAATGTGCAGAAGCCGATTTGGAAAGCACTTACGTCCGCATCGAGTGAACAACAGATTGAAGATGCTTTTGCCTTTGTACACTTCTCAGGGGTAAACCTGCAAAAACTGTTGGACACCCTGAATCAGCGACTAGAGTATCTGCTGGGACGGGATTACTGTCTTGGCCATGCTTGGCTGATGGGAGTAAGCAGTTTGGAGGGGTTGCAGGCCGTCTTCCGTAATAAAGTAATTCCGCAGCTGCAGGATTTTTTTCCCGGCAATTGGGGCCGGCTCGGGCAAATCCTTGGGAAGCGGTTTGTAACCGAACGCGCCTTAGCTACTTCCCCCTTGCTCACGTTTGGCGAGGAAGACGAACCGGAAGGACGCTCGCTGTATACCATTCGTAACGAAGCCTGGTCGATAGAGGACTTTTGCTCTATCTACCGGAGCAGTACTGTTGCCTCCTAATGCCATCTGCCTCCGTTACCATTACGGCATTTGAGCACCAGTTTCTGCCTTATGCGGCCATCAAGAACTGGCAGGAAAGCCACGCAGCGGCATTGGAAAGGCTACAGGCCGCGCACAAAGGAGGAAGCAACTGGTTTACACTCGAGCGCAAGGGCATCCGTTTCTGCGAGTACGTAGGGATAATTCAGTTGCCTGGTCTGGCGATGGAGATCTTGCCCAAAGCGGATAACCCAAATCAAGGGAACAAGGCCCACGTATTGCTGGAAAGCGAGCTGCAAAACCGGTGGCGGAATGTGTTGCTGGGGATGCTTCAGCAAGTGTTGGACCTGCCACTCTCAGTGCCCAGCGCCGCCAACCTGGCAACAGTTCCGCACCGCATGCTGGATGTCTTTCTCAAGGCCTTTATTCAACAGACCGAGTTCGTCTACCAGAATGGACTAGTTAAGCACTACCATGTGGCGGAAGGAAACCGGGCCGCCCTCAAAGGGCAGCTGTTGTTTGGTCAGCATTTAAACCACAACCTGCTACATAAGGAGCGGTTCTACACCCGACACCAAGTGTACGACCGGATTCATCCGCTTAATGCCTTGTTGCGCATGGCCTTGTTGCGGACTGCTGACCTGGCGCGGAATGCGGGCCTGGCCGCGCGCGCCCGTACGTTTCTGCTGCACTGGCCGGAGTTAGCGGAGGTCTCCGTTCCAGAAGAGCGACCGGCGCTGACTCGCAAAACTCAGCGTTACGGTCCTGCTTTGGACTTGGCCCTGCTCATTTTGCGGGCCCAAAGTCCTAGTTTGCAACGGGGGCACAATCAGGCCCTGGCTCTGCTGTTCGACATGAACAGCTTGTTTGAAGGATATATAGAGAGCTTGTTGCGGCGAGCGGCTACTGCTGCTGGCTGCACTGTACATGCGCAGCAGGAAAAGACGTTTTGGGCAACCATTAAGGCACGCCCTGATATTGTGGTGAGCGTTTTACCCACCGATCAGGATCCAACGCCAGTCCGCAATTGCATCCTTGACGTGAAGTGGAAGGTACCAAAAGCTGGCAAACCAACGGCAGATGATATGCGCCAGGTGTACGCGTATTGTCACTTATGGGGAGCCACCCACGGCGTGCTTCTGTATCCGTGGGTCAGTGAGGAGCAGCAGCCGCGCCGCGGTATTTATGCTCCCAGTGAGTTCGCTGAAGCTGGTACGCAGATCACCGGGCAAACATTGTTTGCCCCTGTCTTGCAGGCTAATCTCACTCTAAATCCACGGTTGGGGCTTGATGTTTTGAGCGTGATGCGAACACTTCAAGCCCCGAACAAGTGAGGCGATAAATTCAGCACCAAAGCACTGCTGCACCGGGGTCATAGCCGAAAGAAGGGGGTAGCAGCTCCCAAATCTTCCCCGGGTTATGCTTTCATTTTCAGTACATAGTCTTCCCTGTATCCAATGCCCTACAAGAACATGCGTGAGTACCGTACCCGGTACCGCCAAAACCTACCGTTGACGGACGAGCGCAACGACGAACATTTCGTGGGTACCGTTACTGCGGAACGCGACCGGTTTGGTTTCTTCAGCTTTGTTCACGGCAACAAAAGGAAAATAGAAAACCTGCTAACCGGCACGATTGACATGGCCGACGATTCGCAGGGAATCTACGAGTTCATTCAAAATGCCGCTGACTGTGACGCCACACACTTTTACTTATTCTTCAACGAGCAATATTTTCTGGCGATCAACAACGGTTTTGCTTTCACTAACGGGGGCGTTGATGCCATTCTTAATAGCGCTCAAACCAGCGACGATAAAGAAGATACCAGCAAGATTGGGCGCTATGGCATTGGTTTCAAGCTGGTTCACCGACTGGTAGGAAAGGGTAATGGAATTACGGAGCTTCTGAAAGAATACGCCGGCCCGGTGATTTACAGCTGGTCGCAACCAGCAGATTTTAGTCAGTTCGTAGGCGATCAGGCACTTTCGGCGGAAGCAGTCGGGGCGGCGGAAGCAGCCAGTCCTTGGCTCTTTAAGATCCTATTGACTTGCTTCCCCGCCATGCCGGGCGAAGAGGTACGCGACTTAAATTATCAGCCCCGCGTAGGTTTTCCGACCGACGAGTTGGCTGAATGCCGCGCCTACCTCCGGGAATGTGCACCCCAGTTAGACTTGGATCAGCTAAGTCAAGGCAGTCTGTTTTTTTTGAAGCTCGGCGAGGGTAAAAGCCAGAAGTTGCGCGAGAACGAACAAGCCCTAGGCAACGGGATGCGCAGTGCCCTGCATTTGCTGGGTAAACTACAGCACGTGTCGGTCCAGGGTCAAGCCGTACAGCGGCTCGATGATTTACACCTGGAAACCTTTACACTCCCGGCTGACGACCCGCGCTTACTGGTCGTGCCATTGGAAAACAGCCGCGACCAGCGTAGCCCGCTCGAATGCACCTTTGGTTTTGCGCCAGTGGAGCAGGCCAGCGCCTTACTGAAAACCGAAGCCAGTTTTTTCAAATATTTTCCCGTAGCCGCCGAGGATGCACCCTACACCTTCGTGTTACACAGCAACCTGTTGGGCATCGAGCCCAACCGAACGCAGCTACAGCCCAACGACATAAACAAGCAATTGCTGCCGTTGGCAGTGACCTTGCTCTACGAGCGATTACAGACTCACATCGGTACCAATCCCTCACTGGCCCGCCGCATCTGGGGCGGAATATTGTTGTCCGATGAGCCGCCAATGGGCCAGAAACACGCCTGGCAGAAACCGGTGTTCTACGACCCACTGTTGGCTGGCTTACCGGCTGTTGTACCTACTGCTAGCGGCGGCTTTCGCCCGGTGGCGCAGGTAAAAATCAAGCAAACCAAGCTGCCGGTGGAACCCGCCGCGCTGGGCATTGCGGAGCAGGAGTGGTTTAGATGGGAGTCTGGTAGCGAGCTAGCCAATCACGCAGGGCGAAAGCTTAAGTTGGTGCAATGGAATATCAAGGACTTGATAAGCAGTGGGAACATTGATGCTATTAATGATTGGCTAAAGAGTCTTACCTCTGATGACCTTACCCGGTTTGTTAGCGAACTGTCCAGCATCAAGCTGGAAGCGGGAAAAGTCTGGACGGCTGAGTTTTTGGCTAAGTTATGCGCCCTGCGCTTTGTGCCTTTTGCAGACGGGGTATTGTGGTCAATCAGCATGGTGGTGGACTCGGCTAGTCATCTGCTGCTACCCGCCGGTGCTGCAGCGGTAAGTGGCACGTTGCACAAGGCAGGCCTTCATACCAGTTTCTATTCGCCAGAATTTGCCTCCTCGGCTATCGGGCGAGCGATGCTGCAAAAACTGCCCTACTTCGAAAAGAACAGCGAGCTGTTTACCCGTGTCAGTTCGCAGATTTCAGAAGCTTTCGTGCAGCTAAACGCTGCCGAAAAATTACCCCTGTTCACGTGGTTTGAATCGCTAGGTATTACCACTACCACGCTTCGCAAGCTAGTGCTGTTCCGCAATGCCCATAGTAACCCTATGGCTCTGGGCGAGTTGGTCAGTAAGGACGTGACACTACCCAGCTTATTTAAATGGGCTGAAGTACATGCCGATGATTACAGCGCACAGCTTGATAAGTATCTGCTAAAAAAGCCTGAATTATACGCCTCCCTCATACAAACCCGCTGGGAAAGTTGGAAGACGAAGCTGACAACCAGCAACATAGCTGTCTTTAGTAAGACAGTGGTAGAATGGTATGCTGCCGCCTCCAATCCCGGTCATCTGCCCGGTCCAAAGACGGTCCTTACAACCAACGGCTGGCAGCCTACCGGTAGCGTTTTCTACCATTCCAAACTCAGTGAATCCGCCAACTACAAGGCCTTGGGTGAAGCCATTTTGGCCCTTTATGGATGGCAGGTGCCGGAGTCCGAAATGTTGCCCTGGTTGGCTACGGAACCGTTCAAATTGGATGTGGACACGCTGGCTTGCACACCCAAGGCGAATCTACTGACTAGTGCGCAGGTGGCCGTCTGGATTGCCCTGGCAAAAGCAACCGAAGTACGCCTGACCGACTACCTCACACTGCGGGCCGAAGCGGGGCAGTACCAGGTGATGCCGCGCACCAATGGCCGCCCGCGTTCCTATTTCAGCACCGACGAAGCCGTGCGAACATTGGCTGAGGCGAATTGTCCCGACTTGCACCCGTTGCCACTGGATGCGCATGGGCGGAGTTTGCGCGACGAAGAAGCCGTATTGAAAGATGCCAAGCTATTGACCGCGTTGCTGGATGAGTTGCCTGCTACCGAATGGCTAAGCGAAGCCCTCCAGAACTTGATGGCTGAAACCAGTTATAGCAGCGTAGTGCGCGACTGGCTGACCCGTCTGCCCCGCGTCGAGGTAGAGCTGGAAGCGGAATATCCCGCCAACCACCTGCACCGCCGCCTGTTGGAACTAGCCGCTCGTACACTGGCAGACAAGCCGAGCGAGCTGGCAGCGTTCCGGCGCAAGCTATTCCTGTCCGTGCCGCACCATGCAGAGTTTGCGCTGGACGGGGCAGCCGAAGCCGATGAAATAAAGTTGAAAACCGGTACCGGCGCGGATGTTAAGCTGCGGCGCTCAGCACTGCTACCAGGCGCCGACCAGAAAAGCGAATGGGTAAACCAGCTGGCTGACCGCCTGGCGGCCGGTGACGACCTGCGTAAGCTGTTGGGTTTGGGCGAGGAGCATGACCATGGGCGACTGCAAGCCGACGTGTTAGCGGAACTCGCAAATTTTGGGAATGTGTTGCAGAATGCCACGCAGGTTGCTTATGTGCTGCTGACCGGTGAAGACAGTGAAGTATACTCGTTAACTGACTTCCAGGTGTTGAGCGCCGACGGGCAGCCATATGCGTTGACCAGTGATTGGTATACCAAAGCTCCCAACTTCATTGATCCCGGCTACGTGTTGGGTTCTGATTTAGCTGAGCTGCCTGACTTGCTCAAAATGAGCGGCCAGCGGGAGTATAATATTCCCAACACGGCCTTTCGACTATTATCCCGGCCATACTTTACCGGTCAGGGCCTGCAAGCGCCTGGCTTGCGCGAAGACTTAGACGAAGTCGGTCAGCAAACCTTGCTTACTTACCTCTATGAGCGGTGGGAAAAACGCGAGCAGCAAACCAGTAAGTATGACTGGCCAACCGACTGGACGACGTTGGCAGGCGTACACGCCGCGCGGGCGTTAGGCTTCGTTCCCGCCGAAGTTGTGTTGCCCGTCGAACTTGCCACGTCCGACGAACTAGCTCCCGATTGGCTGGTAATCTGGGCAAGCACCAACAGCCCTGCCCAGCGTCAACGGTTTCTGGCAACCTTAGGCGTGGCGGTAGATAGCAGCCCCTTAGCAAATCTGCGGCGGGCATTCCAGTTACCCCCAGCACCAGGACCGGCAGCCAACTTATTCGAGGGCCTGCCCAACCAGACCAATGAGGCCCGCCAGCGCGTACTGACGCTGACCTTGAGGTGGCTGGATGAACAGCAAATACGCATCGCAAGCACGTGGCATCAACAACTCCTCACCGGAATTTTTGAGCGGCTTGACATCAATCATTTTGATTGGGAGCGTTTCGCGTACTTGACTGCTGATTTTTCTGGAGCAACGTGGCACGTGGTACGCTGCAACAGCGAAGACGATTTGCAACTGGATGCGAATGCCCGGACCGAACTTCACGACCACGGCCTTGCCATAGTCGATTTGCTGAAAATTGCTGCAGACCGTGGGCTCAATGTGTTAGACATGAGCATATACCCGGAAAATTGGTCAACGCTCTCAGCGAAGAAAATAGTTGTAGAAGCGAACTTCAATCGGAGTGCCTTGCAATCGGAAGCTTGCGAAGTCCCCGAACTGGCCGAATGGGCTAGCGAAAACGCATGGACTAAAGGGATAATCAATCGAGTGTTTACCGTGCCGGGCGATTTGCCCCAAGTGCGGACCTTACTGCAAGAGCCATTAACTACCCGTTACCATGGTCGTTTATGGGTGGATTTGGATGAGGGGAACATGTACGTTAAGGCCGATGACCTTGCACATTTGCCAGAGTTACTAGCGGAACAAGAAGTCAGCGTTTTCACGTCGGAAGGGATAACAGCGTTGCGTCACGCTTTACGGGATATGGACGCCGCCTATGATAAGCAAAGCCTGCTGACGCTTAATCAACAGCTGACCCAGCAGCAGGAGCGAGAGCGGGATAAAGACAGACAACTAGCAATAAAAGAGGATCGCATCAGGGAACTGGAACAACGTATTGCCCTGATGGAACAAGCACGGCTTATGAAGCCCACAGACGCACACCCTTCCATGGATGGTGACGATGGAGATGGCACAACCGATATCCAGGGCACAGCAGCAGCAGCAGCAGCATCTCAGGAAGCCGTTGCCAAAGCCAAAGTATGGCTGCAATCGCAACCTGGTTACGATTGCTCGCGCTGGGAGGTACAATATTCGGTAGTGCGTGGGGTACGCTATGATGGGCAGCCGCTTACACTGGTTGTAAAAAGCGCCAAGCTCGGCTATATGTATCTGACCCCCTTCGACTGGCTGGCGCTGGCTCGCGAAAAACCCAGTGCCCTACTGGTGTTGACAGCAAATGGCCATTTCAGGCCCACTACGCTGGAAGACTTGGAGCAGGACGAGCGCAATCGACGCTACTCGCTTAAAGTGAGTCTTAATGAATACGCTTCAGAGAAAATGCTGACTGCTCTGGCCGTTTTTTACCGCGAACTCTATGGTGAAACGGGAGTGCAAACCACCTTTAAGTTTCACCAACCCGGCGCAAACTATACCGATTCGCTCGATGTGCCGCTGCGAGGCTTTTTTGGTTCCGCCACCAATCCTGATGCCGGCCCTGTCAGTCCCCAGTCCGATGATGTACTGTAGTAGCCATTTGATCAGATCGTACTCCCGGATCGCTCATGCTGCCTATCCTGCCTTCCCTTGCCCCTAGCCGTCGCCTGCACGAAGAGTTTCTGGACGAAGAAGTGCGCCTGCAAGTGGAGGATTTTCGGCAAAAGGCTGAAACCAGCGCCTGTGTCCTACGTGACACGCACGAGGAATTATTTGTAGCACTCTACCTAGGCCACGATGCAGGCGGCCACGCCATCTTGGGCTTCCGAGCAGGCGCACCCCTGCCGCGTTTGCGCGAATATTGTCTGGCTCTGCTCCCTCCTGACCACCTGTCTCGACACCGCGATTGGCCCACTGCCCTTACCTACGCTGAGCTAGCTGCTGGGTGCCGGGCCCGGGCTGAGGTGAGCTGTGTGTGGCACAGCTTTTCCGCCACACCCGACAATCCGACGGCGCTGCAACTGGTCGGATTTAAGGGATTTACGCTGGAATTTGCTGCGTGCTTGGTGCCACGTTGCGTGGTAGTACTTGGTCCCCAACCGCCGCCGCTGGACTACCTGCGCCAGTTGCTGCGAACCGTGCGTCACACTCCTGCCCATACACCAGCTGGCTACTTGCTTGACCTGCCCCTTACGCCTGTTGCTGCTACCGCGGCGCCCCCGCCCACTCCACAGCCGCTGAACAGTCCGCGCTTGGCCGATTTCCTGTTGGGCCAAAGTCGGCTAACACCTGCGCTGCTCGTGCAAGGTCCACCAGGCACCGGTAAAACCTATCTGCTGGCAGAAATCTGCGCCCAATTGCTGGCCCAAGGACGGCGCATCCTCGTGACCGCCCTCACCAATCGAGCCCTGCTTGAGCTGGCGACCAAGCCCCACCTAGCTCCATGGCGCGACCAGCACAAGGTACTTAAGCTGGCCCTCAGTACGGACGAGGAGGTGGCCGCGCCCGGGCTACAAGCTGCTACGCGGCTAACGGCCCTGCCCGGAACGCTGGTATTGGCTACGTTTCACATGATGAGCGTAGGAGCAGCCGGATCGCCCGAGATTGAGGCGGCAGGTAGTGCAGAATGGTTTGATTACGTGTTGGTAGATGAAGCCAGCCAAGCCTTGCTGGCAACGCTGGCGCTGGCCCGTACCTTGGGGGAACGGCACCTCTGGGTGGGCGACACAGCCCAGTTGCCGCCCATCGTGCGTCAGCAATCCGAACGGCTGCGGGTACCCGGTGCCGTAAGCGGCATTCGCACCGTGCATGACTATGCAGGTCTGCCTAGCTTTCGCCTCACCCATACGCACCGTCTGCCGCCGAGGGCGGCCCGTTTCACGGGCCTTTTCTATGACAATACACTGGTATCAAGCGCCTCAACAACGGGCCAACTGTTACCCGGTCGGCTTTCACTCTTGCTTCGTCAAGTGTTGCACCCCGAAGGCGGCCCCACACTGGTGCCCGTAGCCATGCCACCTGGGCATGAGGCCCCGCCTACTATGCTGCAGTTAGTCAAACAATTGGTAACTGATCTTTTTCAAGCAGATGAGCCATTAGCAGTAGCCGTACTCACGCACCGTCGCACGACGAACCGAGCTTTACAACGTACCCTAGCGGGGATTGCGGTTCCGGCCGGATCTGCTCTGGTCACCGACACTGTTGCCCGTGTCCAGGGGCTTACCTGTGATATCTGCCTGTATGTATTGCCGGCTGCTGGCTATACATATTCGTTAGAAGCGGCCACCTTCAACGTGGCAACCAGCCGTGCCCGGCGCCACACGCTAATAGTGGCCGATGAGAGCATAAGCGAAAATAATGGTTTGGCTGCAGGACCGGTACAGGCCTTTCTCAGTTCATTAATGCATCAGAAACCAATGCTGCTGATTGAAAGCCTCCAGCAGTAGGCGAATCTTAATAGTGTATGGTCCTTAAGTTTTGGCGACATGAATAGAGCTTCCCTTGATGCTCTCGTTACTTAATGATTTTCAGTACAGCTGGCATGATTTTACCACCACCTTTCACTGTAACTGGGTAGCTCCCCTCATGCGCAATTGCAGCCGCCGGAAGTGAAACGAGTAACTCAGTGGAGGAAACTGCTGACGGCAACCAGGAACGGCCATTGAACTGGAGCATGGTTCCCGGTCCGAATCCCACTCCGGTGACCTTTAGCGTGAAGTCCTTTCTTCCGGCGTTTACCTCTTCTGGGGAAAGCGCAGGGATGGTAAAGGGAGCGGCTGCTACGGAGGTTCCGTTGGCGGTGGTAAGCGTAAGGAGACCTGTAACAGCTCCTGCCGGAACAATTGCCTCAATCTGCTGAGGGTTCACGACAACGGTGGAAGACGCCTCCACACCGTTAAAACGAACAGTAGGCACCTGACCACCCACGCTTAACGCAGTACCCATTAACATAACTTTTGTGCCGCTACCTCCAGCGTCGGGCTGTATGGAGGTGAGTTGGGGCTGAGCCGGGACCACGGTAAGCTTGGCGCCCAGAAAATCACCTGGTTTCACCGTGATCAAATAAGAGCCTGCGCGTGGTTGGGCTATTGTTGCTTTTAACTGCGTGGCTGAAACGAAGGTTGTCGGCAATGGAACACCATCGAGCAATACCTGACTACCGTTAGCAAAGCCAGCACCATTGGCAACGATCGTTGCGTTAACATCGGTCTCCTTGCGAGTGCTGGGTTCGATGGCGCCAGGTGCTAAGTGCCTGTTACTGGCCAAGCGTGATAGACCGTTTTTCTTCGTAAGCACCCGGATGCTGTCGTTGAGCAACCCCGCTGGTAAACCTGCGATGACCGTGGAGTACGTGCTGGTCAGCACGGGACAGCGCACGGAGGAGCCTATCAGAACGGCGGTAGCATCTGTCAGGTTGGTGCCCTGAATGAGCAGCTTGACGGGGGAACTAGTTTTGTCGAGCTTATAACTGGTTACCACCACCCCGTTGATTTCGCCCCATCTGCTTTCCAACTCATTTTCCAATGCGTTTAGGTAAACGGTCTCCTGAGCGCTTCCAGCAACATTGAATGCTTGATTGAGGAAGTAGTCCTCCTGAACTTTTTTTTGTTCCCCAGCCGATAGTTTATGAATGGCGTTGCGGAGATTTGACATAATCTTGTTGGCTAGCACCGAGGCGTCAAATTCCCTCCTTTTGAACACAACAAGCGGAACAGCTTTCAGGACCACGCCGGCATCCTTGCTTGCCTTACCAGGCATCTGTATAACGACTTGTTCTTTCAACTGCTCAGGCCCTAATCCATAATTGCCTGATACCACCAACCGATACTCTTCGTCCGCTTTGTCTGCTCTGGCGCTGGCACCGGCAAGTACACGGCTTCCGTAGGACGGTAGGCGCTCGACGATCAGCCCCTGCGCCTGGACCCAATGGGGCCCGGCACTGAGGCACACGGCCAAAAGAAAAATCCTTATTGTCCTCATCATACCTTAGACAAGCAATCGTAACCGGACAAGCTCCCATTAATACTGCTCCGGCTACCGTTTCCGTTGAGAATACACGAATCTGCAGCGGTTAACTCCGAGAGTGGCAGCCTCTTACTGTCGAAAACAACAATTGTCAGGGTTCCTGCCACAACAATCGGGATGCATCCGTATTCCATTCGGGCAGCTACACCCTGAGTAGTGGCGCTCTTGGGTGCCTCGTTCCATGTAGCCACGCATGCGTTTGTCGTGCTGATCTTCCAACTGCATGGTTACATCAAGTTTGCGGATGGCTTCAACCGGAACCCCTAAATCAATCGCAAGCTGCGTTAAGGTTCCTTTGGAAATGCTGGATTGTTGATCGTGTTCTGACATGGTTACAGGCAAAAAGAGGGGGGATGTTTCTGACAGCAGATTCCGCTACCGACGCAAAGCAATCTTTGCTGGGATGATCACGGGCGTACCGGTAGCTCCGGCAAGGGTCCCGGAGATGGCGAGAGTGTCCTGCGTCTGATTTATGTTCGGCAACACCAGCCGCGTACGCAACGCCCGGTTGGGGCTAAAGTCCAATTGTTCAGGCAGGAACACCACATCGGCATTGGCCCTAAACACAAAACGGAACCCGTAGCTCGGGTAGCCCACCGTAGCCGAGGGGAACGCTCGTACAGTGGTGCCATTGCCTACGCGACGCTTCAGTATGAACGAGTCGGGCACAAGGCGGATTACATCCGGCAGCCGGGCCACAGGGGTAAGGACTTGCTCCGTTCGTCGCTCATTGGCCATAGCCGATAGCGTAAACGGTTGAACCGTGCGCCCTGGAAGCAGATATGTTTCGGCAACAAAGTAGTCCTCTGTTCCTTCGTAATGTCCATTCAGGGTGATCGTCTGGCTTCGGTTAGGCCACACCCCCCAATCCGTTGTCAGGGTGATGGACACGACGTTCTTGGCCCGCAAACCAGGTGCTTGAATGGTTACCGGCAGCGTTGTGGCGCTATCGGCAACGATGCTACCCACGCCGCCGGTAATTATTTTCAGGGGTTTGTCGTTTAGTGGGTCTGGTTCATACTGCAGGGGCGGGGCGCAGGCTCCGACACTGCAGATGAGCATCAGGTAGATCAATGGAAGTTTCATAAATGCAACTCAATACGATGGAACGTCCTTAACTCCAAAAATGGAATCCGTAAGTCCAGGGAACAACTTCCGGAGCCGTATGTCAATGCTAAAGCCGACGTATTGGATGCTGGCAACCCGGTAGTTTCTCTCGGCACCGCGAATTGAGGTCAACGACTGAAACCATACAGCCCCATAGTGTAAGCGGACTGTGTGGGCCAGGTTTAGGCCGAGGCCGGTGAAGAGCGAAAACTTATCGGCCACCAAATGCTTTCTGCTTTCATCCTGGCTTAAAGATTGGGCGAAAATCGGTACCCCAAACTGTAAGGTGGGAAACTGTAATAGCTTTGGGTTTGACCAGAACGGTACGTTGCTGTTTGTCGCCCTGAAGTTTACGTGGAAGCCAACAAAGGGGGCTGCGCCTGAAAAATCCGCTTTCCTGGTTAATGGGCTGCCATAGTAAATTACCCCAAAATCTGGTTTGATAAACTCAGCGTTGCGAGTGTAGAAACGGTACGAGGATGTTCCGGATCGGATAGTGTTGAATTGCAGGCCTACTGGCAGGTTGATCGATTCGAGGCAGCTATTTACGATGTTTTGCTGCTTGTTTACAGCGTCAATATCACTTTGGATTATGGCAAGGTTTGTTGAGCATTTGTCGATATAGGAATTTAAGGTTACGATATTGTTCAGGTATTCCGGACTGAACGAAGCCGACGAGTATAAGGAATTCAATAACAGCAGGGATTGCTTAAGCTTAACCAAAACTGACAGGGTGGACTGTAAATACTCAACCCGCTGGGCAGGTGAGTTGCTGACCACCAGATCCGTTTTGATATAAGTCTTGTACAGCTTCACTGTATCGAGCCGATACTTGCCGGTAAGGATGTCCTCCCTCCAGGTTTCGATTGTATTCATCGCGGCCAACGCAAAAGCCAACTCTTTCGCGTTTGCCTTATAGCAGCTGTCACACCCGGGCGAGTTATAATAAGGCAGGTTGGTATTCAGGAATGGACCCGTATAGGGGGTTATGCGTCCCCCGACTTTCACATTCTTAACCTGCTCTAGCTCGTTTAATTTGTTGCAGATGTCGCAGTTGGCGTTAAGGGCATTTAAATCGCGCTTTATGACCAAGCCTTTAGCCACAAATTTGTTGCGATCACGAACCACATCAGTATAGTAATAGTAAGGCCGTAAGGAATACTCTTCGTCCCTTATGTAAGCAGTTGGATCCACACAATAATTCGTAACGTACCGCAAACTGGCTATTTTCTTGTTCTTCTCCGTGGACGTCAGCAGTATGTACCGCTTATCCGGTTTCAGTGGAGGAAGATCGACTAGCAAACTCTGTTTACCGTTTTCCTCCTGTAGCGACACAAGTGACAGCGCGTTGAGGATGGCCGCGTTCTTGGGGTAAGATGTGGTTTTATCCGGTATAAAATCACCTCTTCTCGAAACCTTTATGTAGTACACGGATTTGATTGGATCTTCCTTGTCGTAAGGGATACGAACGGTAAAGGGCAGATCGTAAGGGAGCCGCTTCTCCTGTGCTGTATCCAATGAGATGGCGTAGTTCAACCTTTTGTTTTGTGCCTGAGTGGACAGGAGGATTCCCAAACAGAACGCAACGGATAGGCAGAATGTAAGTGTTGTCTTCATGCGGTTGCATGTTTGGTAAGTCCAAAAAAGGCGGGCAATTTTAGCTGCTCGCTTGCTTCAAGCTGCTGCTCCGTGCAAAGGCTTGTTGGGCACAGAATGATTGAGGTGGTGCATACTGAAGCGTCGACAAACATGAACAATGCCATGTTCAGCCTACAAATGTGGAGTGTTTGCCAACTGACCGGTTGTTAAGCATTCAACTATATGGCACGCGGCAATCGCCCCAATTGCGTAAGCAGAGGACAGCCGCTAAGCTGACCCGTACCAAGCCAACCCAGGTGGCTTAGGTTGATTGTCTATCAGCTTGCTTGGTAAAGACCGTACATTACCGTTGCGGGCGCGACGCAACCTAGGGAAAGGAAGTCTGTTGCAATAGGTGCCCAGAGTTACCGCTGTCCGCCTTCACAAAGCCTGAGACGTGCTCTGGGTACCCGAACCGAAAGGTGTGTAGAAGTAGACGCGAAGCAAAGAAGTGCTATAATTTCTTTGCTTGTGCTAATATATAAAGTCTGTGAACTTTTATGTAGTACTTCCGAAATTCTTTTATTAGGTGAATGAGGGTGTGCTTACTGCCTTCGAGAGCATCAACTTTGTTGGAACCAGTTTAAGCTGATAGCAGAAGCGTCTCTTCTTTAGCGATTCCTAATCAATTGCGGAAAGGCTTTCGGATGTTGGGACTGCTGGTTTTAGTGTATCCTTCGTGCCTCCGCATGGCCTCGCGCTCTTCTTTGCTTTCCACCGATTTCAACGCTCCAGCGACCAAGGTGCGAGCTACATAATTGGGGTGCTGCAGGCGTAAGTGCTTGGGCAGCTTCTGCTTGTTGAGTTTGGAATTGCAAACAGGGCAACGAACCAAACTGATTGCACTACTGCCTAGTCCATTGGATTGCGGCGCATCGGCTGGAATGGGTATTGTCTTAGGTACTTCTTTAGAATACAAGTGTTGCCGAGTAGCGTGCACAATAGCAACCAGTAGCTGACGGTCAGACAGCCGGTGCTTTGCTTTAGTTGTTTCCATTAGCTCTTGTGTGAACGTACGGAGCTTTAAGGATAGCTGAATTTCTGCTGAAGCAGTCACGCACAGGTAGTCGGGGGATCTCATAGCCCTGAGTGCAAAATAACCGCAGAAATATATGCTTTAATGTGAATGCAACAAGTCGGATTGGCTTGTGTAAATGATAAAGTTATGAGCGGTGAAGCACCGGTAGCAGACTTTTAGAGCCCTAAATTCTGCGCGGCATTAAAGCTCACCACATCGTCCAGCCGCGAGTAGCGGTCAATCATTGCATCCGTCTTCTGTTTGGTCTGGTTCTTTATGAAGCGGTTGGATTGGCCGCGTAGTACCGAGACCGTAATAAAAGAGACACGCAGCGAGTGGGCCGAGTAGTTCTTCTCCGGGATTTTGAACCCTTCCTCGTCATGGTTCAGGTGTAGCTGTACTAGCCCATTTACGCGCAAAGCGGACAAACGCTTTTGGGTTGGCAGCGCCTCGCCCTTCACCTTTCCACGCTTGAGCGATACGAATAACGGTCCAGTGCTGCGGTTCAGCTGCTGGACCCAAGCACGCGTGCAGCGCACCGGGCAGAAGCTGGCCGTAGAAGCGTAGAATACCGCTTTGTCTTCGGCTTCGCCGGCCTGGTTGGTCTTGCTTTTAGGCAGGTGCACAATCAGCGCCCGTTCGGTGAACTCCAGGTGCTCCACGTTCAGGGCCACGAGTTCGGAACGGCGGAAGGCGCCAGCGAAGCCCAGCAGCAGCAGGGCCCGGTCGCGCAATCCGGCCGTGGTCGTCACGTCCAGGCGGCGAATACTCTCCTTGAGTTCCTCGACGGTAAAGGCCGGCGCCTGCTTTTGTCGCTTACCCAGCGCGCGGGTGATGCCGTCTAATACGATAGCCAACTCATCGGCGTGCACCGGTGAAGGGTAGCCGCGCAGTTGGTGGTGCTTATGGATGGCCGCCAAGTGGCGCTTGATGGTCGAGAGCTTGCGCGGGATGTCAGCCAGGTCTGCAGCGTACCGGGCCACGGTGGCCACGTCGGCTGGCAGCGGGCACAGTCCGTTCGTCTCGCAGTACAGCCCGAAGCTCTTCAGGTCGGCCGAGTACGCGAGCACCGTGTTATCGGCGCCCTCCAGGCCGAGCTTGAGGTAGCGGGCGACGTTGTCGGCTGCGGTAGCGAGTTGGGATCCCAGAGCCTGCGGCTGGTCGGGAATCCGGGCGAGTTCGGTGCTCATGTGAGCAAATATAACTTAGGTATCATAATTAACACTTATGATGCTTAAAGTATAAATGATCTTAAAGTATAAATGATATGTACACATTGTGGGTATTGAGGTGGTCTAGCTAAGCCGGACACTTTTCGGACATGGATTGAAGATGGGTTTCAAAGCGGTTGGGTGAGCGGTACGCCAGGGCGGAGTGTCGCCGCTCGTCGTTGTAGTAAGCAATGTAATGGCTGAGTTCGAGGCGTGCCTCTTCCAAGCCAGGAAAGCGGCCGCCGTCAAGCAGTTCGGTCTTGAGCCGGCTCCAGAAGGATTCGGCTTGGGCGTTGTCGTAGCAGTTGCCGCGTCGGCTCATGCTCTGCCTGGCACCGTGGTCGGCCAGCAGGTCGCGGAAACGCGTGGCCGTGTACTGGCTGCCTTGATCCGAGTGCACGATCAGACCCACCGGCGGCTGGCGCACGACCAGGGCCCGGCGCAGGGCCTCGCTGACTAGGTCTTCGGGCATGGACTCGCGCACGTCCCAGCCCACGACTTTGCGCGAGCAGGCATCCTGCCAACTGGCCAGGTAGAGCCAGCCGCCGCCCTGCTTGGGCAAGCAGGTGATGTCGCCCACCCAGACCTGATTGGGGGCCGTGGGGCGCGGTTGGCCCAGCAAGCGGTTGGGCGCCACACGCTGGCCGTGCCCGGAATCGGTGGTGCGTGGCACAAACGAGCGGGGCTGCTGGGCCCGCAGGCCATGCGCAGCCAGCGTGCGCCGTATCCGCCAGCGGCCCACGCGGTGGCCTTCCGCGTGTACCTCGGCCCGCAGCCGGCATGTGCCATAGCGCCGCCCGTGCCGCTGGAACGCACGCACAACGGCCCGCTCCCAAGCCGGGGCGGGCTGCTGGCGCCGCTGGCGCCGCTGGCGCCAGGCATAGTAGCTGCTCGGGGCCACCTGCAGCAGCAGACATAACCTGCGTACGGACACCTGCGTGCGGTGCCGGTCAATAAAGCGGTAGCGGCTCACGGCGTCTCGCGGCTGAAGATGGCCAAGGCTTTTTTTAAAACGGCCACCTCGCGCTCCAGCCGCTGGTTCTCGGCCCGCAGCGCCCGCCACTCGGGGTCTTGCGCTTGGGCGGCGCTGCCGGCTGCCGCTTCCGCTTCGGCCCGCCGCCAGCGGTAAAGCAGCGTCTCGCTGATGCCTAACTGCTGGGCCGCTGCCCGGGCCGAACGACTTTCCCGGGCCAGGCGTAGCGCCTCGACCTTGAATGCCTCATCGTATTTGCGCCGTTTCACCGGCTGATGGATGTGCAACGTACTTGCCATGATAAAGGAAAAGTACGTCCGAACTCTGTCCACCTCAATTAGACCACCTCATATTATAAACTAGGAAGTGTTAACAGTCACGCAACCATAGGACGGTTGCCGCGATGTGAATAAAGGCCAGAAAATGCGCATCGAGCTTGTCATAGTGCGTGGCCACGCGTCGAAACTGCTTCAGGCGACTGAACAGGCGCTCGACGGGATGGCGCTGGGCGTAGCGTTGCGCGTCGAACGGGCGCGGGTGGCGGCGCTTGCGCCGGGGCGGAATCACGGCGCAGGTGCCGCGGGCGGCCAGCGCGGCCACCAGCGGGTCGGAATCGTAGCCGCGGTCGGCCACCAGGTAGGCCGGGGCCAAGCCCTGCAGCAATGGCAGGGCCTGCGGCGCGTCGTGGCGCTGGCCCGCCGTCAGGCCGCAGCGCACGAGCCGGCCGCGGGCGTCGGCGGCTACGTGGAGCTTGGTGGTGAGCCCGCCGCGGGAACAGCCGAGGGCTTGCGGCCCGTTTTTTTGCGCGCCCCGGAAGCGTGCTGATGCGCCCGCTCCGTGGTCGAGTCGACCAACAACGTGTGCAGCGCGTCGTCCTGCTGCACCGCCGCCAGCACCCGGGCCCACACGCCCGCGGCCGTCCAGCGCTGGAAGCGCGTGTACGTGGTGTGCCAGTTGCCCCATTCCGCCGGCAAGGCCCGCCTGCGGCAACCGTTGCGCGTCAACCACAGCATCGACTCCACGAAGCGGCGGTTGTCCTAGCCCCGGCCACCTTTGGTCCCTTCGCGACCGGGCAGCAGCGGGGCCATGCGCGCCCACTGCGCGTCCGTGAGCTGATAGTCCATCGCAACCTACACCTCACTGTTAACACCTCCTAAACAGTAGAAAACCACCTACTCGTTTTGGGTTGGGCTTAGATCCCGGTAGCTAACCCAAGTTGCGGAGGGCTACAAGCCAAACCGGTCCAGTGCCTGAACGAAGACAAAAAGACCAATTTTGAGGGCGAATCCAGCAGCGGATGTGGCGTGAATGCGTTTGGGGAAGCGGTCGGTGAGTTGGCCGAAACAGGTTTCGATGCCGTGGCGGAAGTGCTGGATGAGAAAGGCGCGGGCCGGGGCATGGGGCCGCTTGCTGTTGCGGCGCCGGGCCGTGTGCTGGGCACTGCCGGTGGCTTCGGCAAACACGTCTTCGTGGGCGTAGTCGGTGTAGGCGGCGTCGGCATAGAGCACGCTGCCGGCGGGCAGGTCTGGACCGAGTTGGCGCAGCCCGGTCATGTCCGCCTCGCTGCCGGGGTGGATGTGGTAGGCCACCGGCAGCCCGTCGGTGGTGGTCACGACCTGGACCTTGACGCCGTAAAACCAGCAGCGCTTGCTGGCTGAGCGGCCGTGGTAGGCCTTGCCCGTCAAGAGCTTGCAGCGCGGAATACGGGTGTTGTGGCACACCGGCACGGGAAACGAATCGATGACATAGCGCGCCTCCGTGTGCAGGGCTTTGAGTAGCTGGCCGAAGGTGGCGAACAACTCGTCCAGCACGTCTTGAAGCTGGTGCAGCTGCCGCGAAAAGCCGCTTTTGTCCAGCGTACGCTGCCCCCAGTGGCCCTGCATGTAGCGCCGGGCCGCGGCCAAGTTGCCCCCGAAAAAGCGGGCCCCCACCAGCGCGGTCGTCAGCACCTCGGCGTCGGACAGGTGCTGGCGCGGGTCCGGGGCGGGCGCCCAGGTGGGGCGAACGGCGGTGAGCAAATCGTCGATAAAGCAGTACATTGCTATAGTCTGTTCCGTCATGGTCAAAGGCAGGAGTGAAGCGTCGAATACTTCAAACCTACTCTGTCCCAAGTGGAACAGACTTTTTTTGTACCCTACTGGATGCTCCGCAACTTGGGTTAGCTAGGCTTTAAGCAGGTCTATGTCGAACGTAGGGTCGGCCTGCATGGCTGTGCGGAGGAACTGTAAGTTCGGGCGGCAGTTGGCGAGCACGGTGAAGGGTAAGAGAGTGGACAGAGTGGCAGTCTGCGTTTCAGTAAAGCCGCCCCCGGATAGATTTTGGAAGACGTTCAAGTAGCTTCAGCTTACGATGGCGTACATCGGCATAAGCTCGCTGGCCTCAACCACCAGCTACTCGAAGCGGGTAGCAGTGAGAAACCTCTAGTAGCAGCCCAGCCAAATGGCAGGCAGCTGCTTTTGAATGCGTTGGTGCAGCTCCATCTGGTCGAGGTGGTGGAGCAGAAATTCGAACTTGACCAGCCGACCTAGCCCTTTTAACGCACGATACTGCTGGTGGGCGTTAAAGTGCAGTACATACCTATAGATAAAAGCTGCCTAGCCCAACACCAACTGAGTAGGCATGACTTAGCTGAACAAGCGGTGGTCTAATACATGGTGCATCGTCGATTATGCTCGTCAATGACGAGTTGAATGCGGACGTGGTGCATGGCC
>NZ_VAJM01000016.1 GCF_005771675.1 Hymenobacter jeollabukensis
GTGCGACCTGTTGCCTGCGAACTACATAAGCAGGCGTTCTTTAGCTCGGGCTAACGAATAACTATCTGTCTGGTGCAGAGTTCAATTCTCTGCCGCCCTGATGAGCGGGCGAAAACGCTTTCCCCATCTGCCCGACGTGGCAAACCGGGCGGGTGAAGCGGGAAAGAACGCGGGTACGTCGGAGACTGGCCGGCCATCCCCGCAAGTGTGAAAGCATGCGCAAGAATTCTGAATCCACTACTCATCGTTACGTTGACCAAGCTTAGCCAGTATGAGAAGCTTGCCCAAAAGGGACTGGTTGTCGAGCGGTGGTAATGCGTTTCCGACCACCGCTGCTCATTCGCAGCACAACCCGGTGACTGAGTGGGGCGCTACCCTTTCGTGAAACAGACAGATGGAACAGGGAAACCACGGAACGGCTCTGCTTCGGCAGTGGGCAGCCAGCTACACGCCGGCCCGTGGCAGGATGGCGCAAGAAGCCAACGCCGCCGGGAAAGCCGGCGGATATGCCCACTTGCGCCCGTTGTGTATCGGTACATGTAGCCAGTAGCAGTCAAGACGATGGACACTGCCTCCCCGCAGATGGATGAATGGAAGGCCCTGCCCTGGAAGAAACTCCAGCGTACGGTCTTCAGACTGCAAAAACGCATTTACCAGGCCAGCCTCCGGGGGGATTCCCGCCAGGTGCGCCAACTCCAAAAACTCTTGAGTAAATCCCGGGCGGCCAAGCTCCTGGCCGTTCGCAAAGTCACCCAGGACAACCAAGGCAAACGCACGGCCGGCATCGACGGGGTGAAGTCGCTCACCGACACACAGCGCTTGCGGCTCAGCCGTCGGCTCTGGTTCCGGTGCGCGGCCAAGCCCTTGCGCCGGGTCTGGATTCCGAAGCCGGGTTCTACCGAAAAGCGCCCGTTGGGCATTCCCGTCATGCACGACCGGGCCTTGCAGGCCCTGGTCAAGCTGGCGCTGGAACCCGAGTGGGAAGCCCGGTTCGAGCCCAACAGCTACGGTTTCCGGCCCGGCCGGTCGGCGCACGACGCCATTGGGGCCATCTACAACTGCATCAACCAGCGGGCGAAGTGGGTGCTGGACGCCGACATCGAGAAGTGTTTTGACCGCATCGACCACGAACGGCTTTTAGCCAAAGTGGCCATCATGCCCCTGTTCCGGCGCCTGCTGAAAGGCTGGTTGCGGGCCGGGGTACTGGACGGCGACGTGTTTCAGCCCGTCGAAGCCGGCACCCCGCAAGGCGGTGTCATTTCGCCGCTGCTGGCCAACATCGCCCTCCATGGCATGGAAACGGTCATCCAGACGCACTTCCGGCAACGGCGCATCAGCCGCACCCGCCTGAGTCCCAAAGCAACCCTGATCCGCTACGCCGACGACTTCGTGGTCCTGCACGAAGACCGACACGTCGTTGAAGCCTGTCGGGAGGTGCTGGCGGACTGGCTGGCGCAGCTGGGACTGGCCATGAAATCGGCCAAAACGCGCGTGGTGCACACCCTGCACCACACGCCGCAGCACCCGGCCGGCTTCGATTTCCTGGGCATGACGGTCCGGCAATTCCCGGTGGGACGTACCCACACAGGGAAGAGCCCACGGGGCATCCCGCTAGGATACAAGACGATCATCAAGCCCTCCCGTACCGCGCAGCAGCGCCACGACCGCCGGTTAGGCGAAATCGTGTACCGGCAGCGCGGCTCGCCCCAGGCCGCCCTCATCCGGGAACTGAACCCGGTGATACGCGGCTGGTGCGCCTACTACGCGGGCGTGGTGGCCAAAGACGTCTTCTCCCGGCTGGATTACACCCTGCACCACAAGCTGCGTCGCTGGGCCACCCGTCGGCACAGCGGCAAGCACAAACGCCGTATCGTCCACAAATACTGGCGGCTAGAGCAGGGCAGCTGGAAATTCGACACGCCGCAGGGCGTGCGGCTGCACACGCATAGCCTCACCCGTATCAAACGACACGTCAAGGTGGCGGGCAGCCGCTCCCCCTTCGACGGCCGGTGGGTGTACTGGGGCGCCCGCCTGCGGGACTACCACGGCTTGAGCCGACGCACGTGTGCGCTGCTGAAGCAACAGGCCGGGCGTTGCGGGTGGTGCAAGCTCTACTTTACGGACACGGATATACTCGAACAGGACCACCGCGTACCCCGAATACGCGGCGGGAAGGAGGAGTTGGCGAATCTGCAACTGCTGCACCGGCACTGTCACGACCAGAAGACGAAGCAGGACGGCAGTATGGCAGCTCGCGGTAGCGGTACACAACGAGGAGCCGTGTGAGGTGAAAGTCTCATGCACGGTTCTGAAGTGGCAGCCGGGGGAGCGATTCCCCGGCTGACCATAACATCGTGAGCCTGACCGACGAGAGCAAGGCCCTGGGCCTGCGCCGCGGCGACCCGTACTTTCAGATTCGCGCCATCCTGCAGCAGCACGGCGGGCGGGCCTTTTCCTCAAACTATCCGCTGTACGGGTCGATGAGCGAACGGGTCTCGCTGTTTTTGGCGTCCCAGGTGCCCGAAATTGAGGTTTACTCCATTGACGAGTGCTTTCTCAACCTGCACGGCATGCAGCGCTGGCTGGAGCCGGATTTGGTGGCCTTCGCCCAGCGGCTGCGCGCCGGCGTGCTGAAGCGCACCCACATTCCGACGTGCATTGGCATTGCCCCGACCAAGACCCTGGCCAAGGTCGCCAACCGTTTGGCCAAAAAGCGGCCGGAGCTGCAGGGCGTGCTGTGCCTCGACTCACCGGCGCGGCGGCAGTGGGCCCTGGCGCAGCTGCCGGCCGAGGACGTGTGGGGCGTCGGCGGGCGTTACGCGCAGCTGCTGGCCAGCCACGGCATCGCGACGGCCGCCGAGTTGGCGGCGGTGCCCGAGAGCTGGGCCCGCAAGCACCTGGGCGGTGTCGTGGGCGTGCGCCTGGTGCGCGAGCTGCAGGGGCATTCGTGTTTGGGCATCATGCCGAGCGAGGATGGTACGCTAGCCCGGCGCAGTATATGCCATTCCCGCAGCTTCGGCCGGCCGCTACGGGCCCAGGCCGACGTGCTCGGCGCCGTGGCGGCCTTCACGTCCCGCGCGGCGGAGAAGCTACGCCGGCAGCAGGACGGCGCCCGGCTGTTGACCGTGTTTTTGAGCTGGAGCCGCTTCGACGGCTCCCCGCCCCCTTACTCCGCGTCCGCCGTGGTTGCGTTGCCCATGGCCACGAGCGATACGCTGGCCCTGGTGCGCGTCGCCCGGCAACTGGTGCAGCAGTTGTGGCGCCCAGGCACGGCCTACACCAAAGCCGGGGTAGTGCTCGACGGCATGGAGCCCGCCGGCCAGCAGCAGCTGAGCTTGTTCGCGCAGCCGGCCAAACTGCCGGAGCACCCGCGCCTGATGCAGTGCCTCGACCAACTCAACGCGCGTTATGGGTCCAACACCGTGCAGGTGGCTACCTGCGCCAGCCAGCCCGGGCGGCCCCGGCCCTGGCTGGGCAAGTCGGCGATGTGCTCCCCAGCGTATACCACGCGCTTCGAGGAACTGCTGACGGTTCGCTCCTGATCAGGAGTCTGCTTGAAGCCAATCCGTGGTCGCGCCCTCTCGTCCTGGAAGGTAGCAGCCGCAAAGCCGTGCAGGCCCTGAAAAGTGGGGGCAGGAAGTTTCTGTAGCCAGCGCTCCTGTATGGGGTTGAGTAAGAATGCCGCCCGTAGCGGCGTTTCCCGGTCATAGCAGGCTATAGCAGGGAACTTGATGGTGTAGACCCAGTCCACCTCGTTGGCAACGGTATTGTTTCCTGCGCGCAAATCCACCAGCAACCGGCGTACCCCAACCGGACTTACATGCCAGTCAAAATCATCAAACAAGGTGCCTACGCTTTCATCACCAGCTTCCGCCGGCCAGCGAAATTTCAGCACTTTTTGGTCAGGGGTAAGCTCAAAAAAAGTAGGAGCAGGCATAACGCAGAACGCTAAATTTGGTGGACCAGGCCTCAGGCACCAGCGAGGAGCGCACCCAGTACAAACGGATGATGGCCGCCGCGCAGAAACGGCAACTCGACGCGGTGCTGGTCTGGCGCTACGACCGCTTCGCCCGCTCCACCCAGGCCTTGGTCAACGCGCTGAAGGAGTTCCAGAGCTTGGGCGGGGACTTCATCTCCTACCAGGAAAACATCGACACGACCACGCCCATGGGCGAGTTGGTGTTCCACGTCATGGCCTCGCTGGCCCAGTTTGAAAGCGCGCTCATCAGCCAGCGTGTGCGCGCTGGCATGGCACGGGCTAAGGCCCAGGGTAAGCACGTGGCCCGTCCACGTCTAGTGACCGCTAAACAGGAAGCAATTGCTCAACTACTGAGCGAAGGACTATCCATGAATCAGGTCAGCAAGCAGTTAGGCGTAGCGTATGGCACGGTATATAATTACGCCCAGAAGCTAAAAAATGCTTAAGGCGTGTACCACCTCTTCTGAAAGAAGAACATCGTGACTCGCCTCATTGCCGTGGAGTAATCCCAATCCCCACTTTATACTAGATGCACTCAGTTGCCAACGGATAATTTGCTAGTGTCTCCGCACAAAAATAAAGCCGATTATACTCAGTGTCACATTTAGGGTCCGTGCCACTTGTGATGCTCCAAACCTGGCTATAGAAAACTTTGATGCGGGATTTAATCTGGGGTTGATGCCGATTAAGCAGGATATCACAGGTAAGGGCGTCATCATCAACCTCCACGTTCCACACAACAGCTTGATGAAGATAAAGAACCGCTAGGTACCAAGTCCGTCCCTCCAATACATACGAGTGAGCTTTCACTATGTAATGATTAGCTGGGTCAGCAAGTCCGGTTACCAACTCTCGTAGGGCGATGCGTGAATGTGTGGAGGAAGTTGTCACTGGTGGTGCTTTGAGTGGGTGTGAGCAAAAAGCCGCAACGGCTCCTAAGCGGCATCCAAGATAAAATCGGCGGGTATCTGAAGCTTTTGATATAAGCGTCGGGCTAAGTCAAGATTAATTTGCCGTTTCCCCTTCAACACCTCATTGAGACGCGAAGGAGTGATTTCCAGAAGGGCTGCTAATTCCTTTTGCTTTAAGCGCCGACGAAACATTTCTATCTCAATGCGTCCGGCTATAGTTTGGGGAATTCCAGGGTGGAAATCCTGCGCCTTCTCGTAAGCATGAATAGCATCTTGCAGTGGTAATAGCGCAGCATTGTTAGCTGAATCTGCATCAATCAACGCATCAAATAGGCGCAAAGCCGCCAAGTATTCAGCTTCAGTGTGTAACGTCATGACCTAGTAGGTTAACAGTTGAGGCGTTCACTTTATAGTCGACAGGTGTGTGCTTAAGAATCGCATGTATATCATAGTAGTATCAAAATATATCGAGCGACTAAGCGCTAATGATTGGTCCGAATTGTTGACACATGAATGTCAGTTGCGACATAGAATCGGCCGTTGAATAACTAGTTCTGATATCTGACCAAGAGTGCCAAATAGCACTACCCACCCAGTGTACCAAACTGTCAGGGCTGTGGCAGCCCCCAGCAAGTTGTCCGCCGAAGTTCCGAAACTTTCGCTCGGTGAATATGATCATTACGCAAATCTACGTCGTTTGATTGCATTTTGCGGAATATAATTCCGGTTTTTGTAATCAATCTAGTATGTTTGCCTATCACGAATCACAAGGCGACGGCTATACCACATGGGCATTAGTCTCGCCTCATGCTCATGTGGTATAGCCGTCGCCTTGTGATTTCGTTAGTTCCAAACTCCCAATTGTGTACGATTTAACTCCTCAATTACCAGATACAGCAGTGAATACCTCATTATGGGGTGTTCTAGCTAACGATTGGCTTCCTCTGGAACAAGCGGCTGCTTTGCGTCATTGGTTGACGGAGACGCTACCAGCAGCTGCCCTGTCCCGGCCCGAGGAACTTCGGTTAGCTGTTTTTGTCAGAGTCCTTGCTGATTTAGCAGGACAGGGATGGCACTTCCACTCTTCCCGGCCAGGCCGCTTGAAGGCCTATCCACCAGATTCTACCCCGCGGACAGCCCAGCCGGGTTATGTTGCCCCGGCACCACTTGAAATCAAGCAGCATCTGCGCCAAGGGTTGGTTGCGCATCGCGACGAACAATTAGCAGACCCACTCAATCAGCGATTTATTCAGCGGATGGAGCGGGTGCGCTATCACGAAGGCCGGCGCGTGAGTGTTCGGCATTTATTAGCTGATCCCCAAGTATTAGCAAACGATATCGAGTCCGCTTTACGAGTTGCCGAGCCAAAAAGAACAGCCAGGCTCATGGAAGTTGTAAAGCCTTATCTTCAGTTAGTTACTGAGGATTTAGACGAGCATACTGGTTTGCGATTGCTGGACATCTGGCGGTACTGCCGCTATACGTGGAGTTTGCCTTTTAACACGCAACCTGGTAGGCGCATGTTCTACTTGGTTCGCGATGCCTCCAGGCTTAATCACCCGGTGATGGGAATTGCGGCTCTGGGCTCTGCAGTTGTACAAATCAGTTGCCGGGACGAATTTGTTGGATGGACTCTCTCCGCTTTGCGAGTTGCCCCTGACCCAATTGCCCGTCTACATGCGTTGCGAGCAGAATTGCGAAGGGCCATTGACGAAGTGTACTGTGACGATTTTCTGGCTGAGCAACTCATAACCCCTACAGACTTGGTTGCGCCGACCTTGGAGGTTGGCCTTCGTTTACGGGCTGCCGCTGCCCTTTTGCCAGTGGCTAACCGAGGGCAACACAAACTCAGTTCTAGTCTTGAGTGGGATGCCCGTACTGATTTATTCCGTCGCAAGCGAGCTGTGACACTAGCAGAGCTATTAAACGCGCTCTGCGAATTTGATAAGGCCGCACTACTCGATGAGAGCATACGATTAGAAAGCTTGTTTTCTTACAAAGAAGGTAAGAAGGCCTTAAGTATCGCGTTGCGCAGCATCAAGAAACGTCACGTCGCTGCTTCAATGATGGAGATTACCACTTGTGGAGCTATTCCCCCATACGGTGACCTGCTGGGTGGTAAACTGGTGTCTATGCTTATGGCCAGCCCGCAAGTGACAACTGAATACCGGCAGCGTTACCGCACTATGAGCAGTGTGATCGCGAGTCGAATGAGCGGAAAAGAGTTTGTTCGTCAGCCTGAACTGGTCTTGCTAGGTACAACCAGTCTCTATCACGTTGGTAGTAGTCAATACAATCGCATCAAGATTCCAACCGACAAAGGATCACTTAAATACATCGGTGTAGGCCGTACTGAAGGATTTGGGCATGTGCACCTATCCCAGCATGCCTACAACTTGATCCAAGAGATGCTGCGCCATGACCAGTCAGAACAGAGCTACACATTCGCGGCAGGAGTGAATTATAAGATGCGTAGCATTGCTTCTGCCCTAGCCATGTTGGGCCTGCAGCGTTTGCAGAATCATGCTAGTCCGCGCTTAGTATACGCCCTGCCCATTGCAACCAACTGGCAGCAATTCCTCCTGGGAATTGACAGTGCACCCACCTGGCACTTCGCTCAAGACAATCCTCAAGAAGGCACCCAGCAAATTATCGATTTTTGGAAGAGCCGATGGTTTGTCAAACGCGCTCAGCGTCCGGACATCCTGGCAAAGTTGAATTATAGTTCTGTACTGCCCTCCCTGGCACATTTTGGGGAGAGCAGCCCCCAGAGTAGAGACCCCAAACAAATCGCAATTTTTTTTTCGGCCGACCACGCATGTCCAGAATAGATTGGAAAGTCTTTGCCAGTCTCAATGATGGCAGAGCGAGCTACGCAGAACAGCTTGGGAAAGACGAATTAAAAACACTTCATATCCGGGACCCAGCCTTGGAGGGAGGCATTATTGCGCTGCTCAATAGAGGATGCAGGGTCTATCTCACGGGTAACCCTGGGGACGGAAAGACGCACCTGATTCAATACCTACGTAGCCTTCCTGAGTTTCCAGGCGAAACAGAACTGATACTTGATGCGAGCGCAACGAACAAAACGGAGTTAATCGGGCGGATTGAGCAAGCACAAATCACTGCCAAGCCGGCGCTCATCGCAATAAACGAAGGGCCACTCCGGGCACTAATTCCTGAGTTGCCTACTACGGACAAAGAGGCGCTAACGGCTCAATTAATGGGACGAACGAGCGAGGCAGAGGAGGTGGCTTTGATACCGCTGAACGCTCGGCCTACATTGGGCAAGATGTTCCTGGGAGCCCTAGACCATCTTCTCAATACCGTAGACCCTGATTCGGCGCCAGATATTGTGCAAGCAAACATCCGTGCGCTTCGGGAGCCCAGGGTGCAAGCCCGCTTAATCACGCTTCTGAAGTTGGTAGCACAAGGAGGTATTCAGCCTACTATGCACCAGTTGCTCGGATTATTAGCCAAAGCTGCGCTTGGGAAAGAAGATTATTACGATGCCCTTTTTCAGGTACCACGGACAGAAGCCAGTCCTCTCGACCGTGAATTAAAAGCATTGGACCCTGCAGACTTTGTACATGCGCATCATGATACCCATGGATTATGGGATGCCCCCCGTGAATTAGGAGTATGGTTAGCTAACCGAATGCCCAAACTTCCTAATTCGAACTTGCCCCGCGTGGAGCAGAAGCGGCATTTTCGGTCACTAAAACGCCAGTTTTTCTTTGAGAACACTCTTGGTGACGACTTGCTTTTAGGACTCCCGCGTGACCGACAAACGTTCTCGGACTTGCTGGCACAGATACAAACGCACCCGCTGCTGGCAGCAACCAATGTATGGCAGCAACTACGGCTCCTTACAGGTGCCCAGTCCGCGGATTCCGAAATATGGCCCCTCTACCAGACGCACCGTTACGATACCGACGCACCGGCGACGGCTGCCGTCGCCGGTGCTCTGCTGCGGGCCGACGATGTGACGGTTAGCGTTCCGGCTCTGCCGTCTCCCGCCGTCGATTTGATAACTGATTACGAACCGACCTTCCTAACTTTTACCCTACTAACGGAGCGTTGGCGGAATCGAGAACAACCTGTGCCGACCCTGCGCATTGATTTACCAGTTTGGCGCGAACTGAGCCGCGTGGCAGCAGGGATGCCAGCTGCATACGCCAGCGAGGAAGTTCAGCGGCGCGTGGGCGCTTTTCGCGCCGCCCTAACAACCGGCATTCCACCGACACCAGACCGCGTATGGATACTTAATCTTGAAACAGGGGCGGAAGACTCTGTTCGATTAGTACAATCGCCTGAAGGACAATTCACCTACTTATTTCCCGGCGGATGAGTTTATTCTCTACAACTGACAACTCGGTAACGAAGCCATTAAACCTATCCCGGGCAGCTCGGAATGCGGCCACTCAATTGTGGGGATTCGAACCGAACCGTGACATCAAGCCTGCTCATTTGGCTAATGGTTTCTTCAAAGAGCTATGGAAGAATTCTGTTCCAGAATGGGGGTTAGTCGGGGAGGTGTTTGCCGCTCACCCAGGGCGCAATGTGAAAGACCCGTTAACGGCGCAACACTTAAGGGAACTGCCTAACTTCCAACGGGCGGTTCATGGCCGAATGCCCCGACCGGTTGTGCTGGATGCGTGGCGTCAACGAATAGATGATGTCCTTTCGCAAGACGGTTCCTTCTATAGAAATGCGAGCGTCTCCACATTGCCGTTTACTCACTGGCGCCATTTAAGCACCGATCCTTCCGACCGGGGGGTGGGCAAATTGCTTGCTCGGTTGGTTGTTGATGAACATGATACGGCTCCAGCCCAATCACTTCGAAGCGCTCTTTGTCGCGAGGATGACCCCCTACATCGTTTGCTTCTTCCGCTGCTACGGACCCCGTCTAAGGACCAGCAGCATCCTGGGCCTTTCCCACAAGCGAGCCCTGAAGAGCGAGCATTGTTATCTCGTTCTCCTACACTCCAGGCCACGGTGAACCTCTTGCGTCATTTGGCCCTTGCGCCCTTGACCGGTACCGAACTGCTTACCCGATTTACAACCCTGGCGACCTTCGGCATTTGGTTACATCTACTTAATGGGAACTCGCCTGAGCCGGTGCCCCTGCTACTATGTGCCTCCACCCCAACAGAGGGAGCGAGGTCAGCCAGTCAACAGGCTTTAGCTCGTGCTGGAAGTCATCTGCAGGAGCGATTTACTGCGGCCCTCATGGAGGAGCTAAAGGGCATGGACATGCTATCCAAGGAGGAGTACATTGCCTGGGGCCAAGAGATTTATAAGGCCCCGAAAAAACCAAAGAAGGGCCAACAAGAACCTGATACCCCAAAACCTGATTTAGAAGCGCAGGCACGATACGAAGAGGATTTCGAGCAATTTCAACTCAGTGAAGATTCTCTATTTGCAGCTGCCTGTCGTGCCCTGAGCCCCCCTGCGTCTGAGCGCATTGCCCAAAAACAAGCCTCTGCCACTCCTCTTGATAGTGTAAATGACCTTGGCCGCCACCTAGGGCTGTACTGGCCCCGCCGACAAGGCGCCGGTGCCCGGTCTCTTAGGCCTACTGCTGCGCTTTACGATGCACTGGTGCCATCACTTTTGCCAGACAAGAAACCCGTGTCGTCTACGGAATTTTGGCGCTTGGCTTCCAGACAATTGGGATTGCTGAGTGGGGAAGGAGGTCCAGAAGATTTGGCCCGCTTGGCCCAGGCAAGTGTAAGTGGGGTAACGCTGGCTGATTTGAAACGCAACGCCCACGACATTCGCGAAGAATTGACTCGGCTAGGTTACGCCCGTACCTATGCCGATGATGTGACCATGATTGCTACTTCCTGGTAGCTACTACCCTCCTTTTATGCTTGATACTTCGCTGCTTCCGACTCTATCAGACCGCTTATTCCAGTTATTATTCGACTTCCTGCCGAGTTACGCGGCGGAAAGAGGTCCGTATACTGGACTGCTACTGGAAGGATTGCCGATCGGGGATTGGCTGCCTCAGTTGCTCGATAAATTGGCCGAAGACGAGCGTTGCTACATAACATTGGTTGGCTTCTCAAGTGCGGAAGAAAAGGTGCTGCTCAAAAACGCGGGGCCTCGGACCAACAGAGGAGTAGAGAAAGCCATTGACACGCGACACAATCGGCCAACTTCGTCTTGGCATCTTGTGGTGCTGCGAGGGGCCCGCGAACCCCGCATCCATTCGCTTACTCAACGGGGATACGGCATAATTGGCCCCGATGAGGTAGCCCGTTTCGGCGCGCAACAGCAAGTGGAGAATAGCCTAAACGAACCACATATTGCTTTCTGGCAATTTTTAGCCCAGCCAATCGGGGGAATATCACTTCCGTTGATTGGCATTCTGGAAATGCTGAACTACACGGCTGCTAGTTCTCATCCCGACCTTTACAATAGGCTTCCGTTACTGGACTTACTGCCCGATAAACCCCTTTTTCAACACGTTGATAAGATACCGAGTCGTTTGCATGAAAATGCGGCGCTCGTAGCCCGCCTACAGGAAAGGGAACATTCTGACCTGCGCCGAGCGTTTGAGATTTCGCGGCTTGAAAAAGACCCAAAGGAGGCAGCTGAATTGCGAACGGCTTATGCCGCATTTGCTCGCTTAAGGCCAGGGCAAGCAGTCAGGGACTGGGCTGACGCTATTCCTTTGGCCCGGGCACGTCAATTACTGCTCAGTCCACTTAACAGTAAGACCGGCCAGCCGCTTATCCCTCCTGCCGGCTCACTTTCTGTTCCACCTGGTGACCATACCCCGGGGTCCGATAATGAGGAGGAATCTGGCAATAATGGCGGTGATAATTTGGGAGACGGCACAGGCTCTCATCCAGAAGGCAGCCATGAGCCTGGTTACGGACCTGATGGTGCAGAGCCTACCTATGACGGCGATGATGATGACGTAAGCACGTTGAGGAGGCGGACTAGGGAGAAGGTGAATACCCGGCCTGCACGGCCGAAAATTGAAGCATCTCTAGATGAAGCAATTATCAGGCGGGCTGCCGAGATTTCTCCCGCTGAGTTACTGAAGGAGGCGACTCTATTGACGAAAGATTTGCGGCGCAGTTTGCGCAAATTTGCAGAAGGCAAATTGGCAAAATCCGTTTGGCTTCTACAAAGTCCTTCTTGTTATGTTGACCACCCGCATGAGCGAACCAGCGCTCGGGTAACACAGGCTTTTTGTGGACCTGATTTGCTGGGAGGACGCTTGGACCTTCCGGCAGCTATGTCCTTAACAATAGCAGCTCGGGCAGACTTAACCCCAGTTACAACAGATACTTTTGGCCTACCCTTCGGGCACAAACTTCGTCAGGCGTTAGCTGATTTAGCCCCATTGCTCACGCGGGGAGTAGACGCAGCTGCTTTACTGGGTAAATGGTTGGAAGCACGTGAATTGTTAGCCCGTGAGGCAGATCTGTTGACGGCGGCTCCACTGGCAGCGCTGTTAACCGACTCGGATCTGCGCGATGCAGCTCGTATGAGCCAAGACGCTTATCGGGAATTATGCCAAACGCTAGCGGACCACTATGATGTGCTTCGTCGCGAGGGCGCCGATGTTGTACTGCCTGATGTATTGAGGCTGGATACTGTAGAAGTAAGGTCAAGTGGAAAGGATGCCGGCTTAGGAGGATATGTCATGCTGGCTCCCTTGCATCCGTTGGTACTGTGGAAGTATGCTGAATTAGCAGATGTGCTGGAAGACAAAGCAAAAAAAGGGGCTGGTAAAAACCTGCACAATTTGCTGCCTGACTGGCCGGAATCAATGGTTGAGCCTCTGCGGGCAGTTGTCATCCCGGATGCATCGGGGCGAATACAACCGCTGGCTTTTGCTGGACGGTGCGGTACTTGGCCTGAGTACCAGCCAAGTGGTACCGTGCGTGAGCGCAGCAGTGGTGGGCTGCTAGTTGCTGCAGCCCACAAGTTGGCCTTGCTTTATCCGCCGGTATCGGATTCCCTGCGTTTAGTAGTGCATCATCCAACTCGCCTCGAAGGCTTTACTCGCGACATCAAAACGCTGTTGGCATCCAAACCACGACCAGAGAAACCTGTATTTCGAAACATTCACCTAACCTTAACTTATCCTCTTGGTAGTCAGCCATTCTCTCTGCCCATGGAGTGGGCGGGATGGCTGCGTGAAGGAGAACTAATTGTCGAACAAGCGGACAGAGGCGACCTGCGTCCAAGCGAGAAAGGAGCGCCTGCTCACTTGCTTCTTGTACCGGCCACCTTTCGCATCGACAATCTGCAAGTGGACCGTGAACCGAGTTCCCTCCATCCGTTGAGTTTACCGCGCCGCCTTAGGTACCAAACCTATCGCGAACGGCCCGTTTTGGAGCCTCGTAGTCAACAATCGGATGATGCCCACCGCTACCCATTTGGAGCATTTCATGACTTAGTGTCGCGCTTCGGCGGACGGCCCGACCAGGAAGCGTCTGGCATGCTCACACCCGAAGTTCCCCCGGAGCACCTTCCAACGGTTTTAACCGGAACAGTTTGGGCTATTCTCCCAGAACATCCTTATCCACTCAGTGATGAGCAGCTAGCGCTCAAGCACGATACCACGCTGCACGGCCAAATGGTTGTGACCGGCTACGGCCGACGTTTCCGCGACCGCGTGAAGTGGATGCTTGAGCAAATGGATTATGTGCCCAAACCAGACAAACTGACCGACCTTCTTCGGGACTTAGATGGAGTTGGCCAAACAGGACTATTCCATCTTATCAGTTCCAAGGACACCAGCGGGTTTTCCGACACGGCTTTAAAAGGCCAGTTTGGGTTAGCCGTGGCATTACGGTGGTACGAGCAGAATGTGGCTAAGACTCCTTACCACGTGGTATTGAGTTTGGATTCCGCATTAGCCCGACGCTGGCTATGTCAGCGAGACACCAATCAACGTACGGACTTGCTTGGCCTACGTTACGGCAGCGACGGGCAATGGCACGTTGATTTAATCGAAGTAAAAGCTTATGCGGTCGGTCCACACCCTGACAACGGGCCGGGCACACCCGGGGAGCAACTCCGCGCGATGGCCAAGGTTCTGTTACCCATTCTGCAGCAAACGGGAGGCGACTTGCTGACCGATTGCCGGCGCGAACTGTTGCGGGAGCAACTTTACTTGGAAGGGAAAGACTACCTGAAAGGTCCTGCTGACATAGAGCCGCGTTCGTGGGCCGAATGGGTGGACCAACTCGATGCGTTGCTGAACGGCACGCAAAAGGCCAAATTGAATCTCTTGCTGCTTGAGGTCAACTTAAACCGGAATGAAGATTCTGGTTTTGACATCATCCACGGAGACCCCCATGCCGCAGATGAAGCTCTACGGCGTGATCTTGAGTTCTGGCACATCAACCAGCCGGATATACAACTACTCGTCAGCGATTTGGTAACCCCAAGCCCGCCATCGGCTCCTCCATCATTTCCTCCATCCACACCGCCAGCCTCTCCAACCCAGCCGGCATCACCCGCCAGTACATTTGAAAAACCGCGTAAGTCGGATGCCGACGAAATAGAATTTATTTCGGCACCTAAACCTGTTCCTGCAGCAACTACAATTACGCCCCCCTTACCCACACCAGTACATGTTACTCAGCAGCCGGAAACCAAACCAGCACCTTCAAAGGCAATCCAGCAATTAGCACTTCGTTTGTACGAAGTCCTGCAGGATTTTCATCTCCCCCCTGCTGCATCTATCGACCCATATCAGGCGGATATTGGTCCCAGTATCATTCGGTTTAAAGTACGCCTAGAACGCAACCAGAAACTGCCACAACTCCAGGCTCGGGCCATCGATATGCAACGGGAATTAAGTTTAACGGTGGTACCTCGCATTGATAATTTGCCCGGTACAAGTTATGTAGCCGTTGAAATTCCACGACCAGACCCCCAAATTGCCCCCCTGTCTTCCATATTGAGGCACGGAACTCCCCCTGATTTGGGTCCGCTTCCCATCCCAGTAGGCGTAGCCCCCGACGGGCAAGTAAAATGGCTTAGTTTAGCTTCCCTACCTCATTTGTTGGTAGGAGGCACTTCTGGTTCGGGCAAGACCCGTTTTCTCTGGAGTTTGCTGCTCTCGTTGCGCCATCTCAGCCCAACTGGCTCGGTCGAGTGGGTGCTCATTGACCCCAAACAAACGGACTTTACGATCTTCAACAATTGGCCTGAAGTTCGGGGTGGGCGCGTGATTATTGAACCTGAGGAAGCGGTTGAAACATTGCAAGAACTATTGGCAACCGAACTTGTCAGTCGTACCAACCTGCTACGACAGTACGAGTGCGTTAACCTACTCGAGTACCGCGCCAAAGTTGAGGCTCCTCCGCTTCCCTACCTCGTGGTAGTAATAGACGAGTATGCTGACTTGGTAGAATCCTTGCCTAAGCGCGAGCGTGCGGGATTTGAGTTAGCTGTGGGCAGGCTGGCCCAACGTGCTCGGAATGTTGGCATTCACTTAGTTATTGCAACTCAACGTCCAGATAGCAAAATCATATCTGGCAACCTTAAAAACAACTTAGGTGGCCGTATTGCCTTCCAGTTGGCTTCGGGAGTAGACAGTCGGGTTGTCCTAGACCAAAACGGCGCCGAAAACCTGTTGGGGCAAGGGGATTTGTTGGTACGTCATGGTGGCGTATTGCAAAGGCTTCAAGGGTTCTTTGTAACTACTGATGAGTTGCGAAAAGAAAGAAGCGCCTGACATTCTAGAAAGCTAATGCAAAGACCCATGTATCGAAGAAATCATATTAATAATTCCTTCGATACATGGGTCTTTGGTGCTCTATTTATCATGCTGGCCTAAAGATGCAAAACCTGCGGTCACGGTATCTCTCATTAATCAGTCCCTGCTTGTTGATTACATCTACCAGCTTTTGCACGTTCTGCATGCTAGAACTGTCCGGTGGACGAAACTCATTTTGAGTACCTCTCGCCCAGCCGTTACGAGCACATCAACCAGCTGGGCAAGTACTCCTTCGAGAGCCCGGCCCAGGTAGGCCCGCAGCACCGCGACTGGCGGGCTTGAGCCCGCCAGTCTGCAGCATGTGCGGCATTAAGCGCTGGCGCGCACGTTCCATTCGGAGATAACGCGGTAAAAAAGCACGACCAAGGTTTCGTAGACAACCTGCGGAACCTGAGGATCTAGCAGCAGCCCGGTCATGATAGCCGACCAGGGCAACCGAGAGCGATTTGCGCGGTCGACGACCGCGGCCACTAGTTTTTGTGCTTCCGGGCCCGGTCGCTCGTCTTGCCGGAAGAGGGCAATGACGCGCTGGAATGATTCAAACAGCCGATCTGAAGGAATCTGTTTCCGAAAGTCATCCAGGGCCCGAAACGTCCGCTCTCTGACGATTTCACGCGGGGTTTTCAGCACATACTCTTGCAGCAGGGCTGGACGAACCTCGTCCGGCGCATAGGTTTCCGGTTCAGTGGCCGGCGACTCGACGTAGATTTCGGATACCGGCCGGCAGATGAGGGGTTTGGGGCCATCGGCAATGAACATAATCATCCGGGCTTCGCCTTTCGGGTCGGCGAGGATTTTGACGACCTGGGTTCTTTCGTAAGTAGTCATGGCAAGCGGGAAAGCAAACTCTACGGATAAATGGCCTTGGTTAAAAGTTTGGTACAAATGTTACATGGTTGGGTTCGCCCATTCCATTGTCAGCAGTGTGTCCAGATCAAACTGCCACGCATCGGTCAGGGCCTCTTCAGAGAAATCAAATTCTCCTTGCAGATTGATGTGCTGCCAGCTCACCGGTGACATGCCCGCAATGGCCTCCGCTACCGCTTGGCGCTCCCCAGAGGGCCGTTGGAAGAGTGCGTGCGTGAGGTACAGGCAGTTCCAGCATACAATCGCGTTCTGCACCAGCCGTTTGCAGGTATCCGCTACCTGCTGTTCTTCCTTGCCGGCGTAGCGCAGCTGCCCATTTTGGCCGTAGAACACCGCGCGGGCGAAGTGATGCGTGCTTTCGAGCTTGTCGAGTTGGTCGTCGATGCGCTTGCGCAGGTCTTGGTCGTCCATGTAGCGCAGCAGAAACTCGGTGCGTACCGCGCGGCCCAGCTCCCGCAGCGCGAGGTAGAGCGGATGGTGCTGCGCGTAGGAATTGAGACGCTTGAGCACGGTAGATGCCGTCACCACCTTCAGCTTCAGGCTGACGACCAGGCGCAGGATCGTTTCCCACTGGGACTCAATCAGCTCCCGGTCCAGTGGCTTGCCCAGCCGCAGGGCGTAAGCCGCTACGTCCGGCACGTCCATCCCGGCGAAGGCGTAGAGCTGCTGGTCCTGGAAAGATTGCAGCCGGGGGGCGTAGGCGATGCCCAGCAGAGCCGTCAGGGCAAAGTTGACCTCCGTAAACCCGTGCGTGTCGGTGCTGTGAATAGTGGACTCGACCACGTCGTTGTGCAGCAGCCCGTCGAGCAGGTAGGGAGCCTCGCGCTCGGCGGCCGTGAAGGTGGTCGAATAAAAGAGACGGTGCCGGTCATCCAGGAAGCCGTACGACACCAACCCCTTGCCCTGCCCGAAGTATTTATAGGAGTAGGTGGCGTGAATAGAATCCACAGCCACATGATACTTCTGCCCGTCCGAGGAGGTGTGTGTGTGCCCGGGGGCGCGTTGAAACAGGCGGCCGACGGGCAATTTGCCCGTCAGGGCGACAATGGCGTCGTTGGCCCGGCGCAGGTTGTCGAGCGAGAAATACCAGTTGACCGTGTTTTCCAGCGTGGCCTGAGCCACGTGCCGGGCGGCGTGGGCCATGCGCGTCAGGCCCAGGTTGCAGCCGTAGGCCATCACGCCGGCGAAGAACACCTGGTCGGCGGGGCGGGGCGGTTGGTGGCGCGGGTTCCAGTGGCGCAATTGATCGGTGAAATGGCCGTGCTGGTTCACCGTGTGCAGCACATGGTGCAGCGAGACCTGTCCCGCCTCTGGAAATAGGGGCCGGGCCACCGGGGTGGTGTCAGCGGGTAGCCGCGCTGGGGTCAGGAAGCGGGGTCGGCCATCCGCCCGGCGGCGTACAGCCGGATTGGCTCCGGTCTGCAGCCGCTCGAAGGTCTGGGTAAAGGCCCCAGCCAGCTTCGCTTGCAAGGCATCCAGCCACACGCCTGGCTCGCGTAACTCCGACACGTTGGCCTGCGCCAGCAACGTCTCCCGCTGGCTTGTCCAGGTGGCGGCCGCCAGCAGGTACGAGTCGAAGGGACGGTAGCTCAACGAGTGGGCCAGATTCAGCTTGCCGGCCTTCAGCTGGTCGGCGACGTGGCCAGCCAGTAAGGCTTTGTAGAGCGACACCGACCCATCGGCCTGCGCCAGGGCCGCCCGCTCGGCCGGTTTCAGGAACGCGACGGAAGGCTGTTGGCCGACCTGCCCGCCGCGTTCCCGGTACTGGGCCAGCGCCTGGGCAAGCGCATTGTCGGCCATGCCCTCATAGGGCACCTGGCGCAGGATTTCTCCCAAGCGCTGCTGCAAGGCCCGCGAGCGCTCCGCCACGACTTGGTAATAGACGCCATTGGGTCCTCCGCCATTGCCCTGGCGTAGCTGCTGCGCCGTCTGCCGCACATGGGCGAAGGCGGCGACCGCCGGCGTGTGCAGCCAGTCCAGCAAGCGGGCGACCTTTTCGTCGTTGGTGTGGGCAAACGAAAACGCGACCTGTTCCAGTTGCTGGAGCGCGGTGGCGTGGTGCAGCACGCCATCGAGCACTTGGCGCAGCTGGCCAGCCGAGTCCTGCTGCTGCCGGTAGACCCGCTCTTGCGTGTCGCGTTGCGCGGCATTGCGGTGGGTCTGAACGGCCTGCAACAAGGTGTCCGTCAGCAAGTCACTCACTTGGTAGTACTGCTGCACCAGAAAGCAGAGCAGCAACAAGTATTTCTTGTCGGGTTGCTGTTGCACCTGGAAGACCTGGGCCCGCTCCACGTAGCGGGCATAGTAGCGCACCACCTCTTCGGACAACTCCAACGCCTGGACCACCGGCTGCAGTTGCTGAAACAGGCGGTGCAGCAGGGCGAAGTCCCGCACATTAGCCCGAATGGCGGAGGGGCGCATCAGTTCCAGACTGCGCTTGAGGGTCGTGAGCCGATACGGCCGGTGCGCATGGGCCGGCCCCGCCTCGTCCCCTTCCGGCAACAGCAAGCCGTCCAGCTGCTGACGCAGGGCCGGAGTAAGCAACTCGGTCAGGTGGTCGCCGAGGCGCTGCTCAACCGTCCGGAAGGCTTCCGTGACCAGGCCGGCCAGCATGGCGTAGGTCGGAATTTCCCACCGATGCCCGAGCAGCAAGTCCACCAAGGAGCGAAAAACGGCTACCGGGTTCATCTGCTGCCGTGCCAAGTGAAGTGCCTGCTGTTGCACCTGGGCCTGCACCTCGTCGAACGGGGCTACCCCGAAGTGATGCAGCACCAGCGGCCGGTGCCGGAAGCTGGCCACCCGCTCGTAGCGCTCCCAGACGAGCTGGCCCAGTTCATACCGGTGCTGTACGTAGGCGCGGTCCGCTGCCACGAACCGCTCGACGGAAAAGAAGCGGCCGCTGGCTTTGAAGTAGCCTAGCTGCAAGATAAAGCCTCCGCGTATGTGGGCGGCGGTCATGGTGCGTAGCAGCGGCTCGGCCCACTCCGGCAGGGAGAAGAAGAACGCGCGTTGCGCGGCGGTAAACTTCGGGGGCGAATCAAATTCGCGGCGCTGAGCCGCATCGAGCAGCGAGAGATGGCGGGCCATGATAGTGGCAGGCGGAGGTAGCACGAAAACGTCCCTTTTCCGGTACCGCCCACCCCGGCCCGAAATCGGCACCCCGGTACAGAAAAAACCGGTACCCGAAACTGGTTTCCGCAATCAAGGTACCATAAATTTGTTTTTTGCTTGTTTCCGGTACCATTTACCCCTCTTTTGATGAAACTCGGCTACGCCCGCGTCAGCACCAGCGAACAAGTCCTGGACCTGCAACTCGATGCCCTGCGCCAAGCCGGCTGCGAGCACCTGTTCACCGATACCGTCTCGGGCATGCAGGCCCACAAGCCCAGTTGGGAGCAGTTGCTGGCCTACGCCCGCTCCGGCGACACCATTGTCATCTGGCGGCTGGACCGGCTGGGTCGTTCGACCAAGCACCTGATTGAGGTGGTCGAGGACCTGAGCCGCCGCCAGCTGCACCTGATTTCGCTGCAGGACCCCATCGACACGACCTCGCCCGGTGGCCAGTTGGTGTTCCAGATATTTTGCGCCCTGGCCGAGCACGAGCGCAACGTGCTCGTGCAGCGCACCCACGCCGGACTGCAAGCCGCTCGCGCCCGCGGCCGGCAGGGCGGCCGGCCCCCGGGCCTGGCCCCGCGCTACCAGAAAATTGCGCCCGCCGTCAAGGAGCTCTACGAAGCGGGTCAGCAATCGACCCGCCAACTGATGGCCTACTTTCAGATTGGCTCCCGCCGCACCCTCTACAAAATCCTGCGCTTCGCCGGCTGTCAGATTAGCGAAACGCCCACTGTACCTACTAGCCGGTAGATACAGTGGGCATTTCATTAATTCCTAGTCCAGTTATCGAGACAGTGCCTAAAAGCTTATCCTACCAAATGCGTCTTTCCCGCCTTGTTTATTACTTGCGACTCCTGTTACTGGGAGGAGCGTGTTGGCGTACGCTTCAGCCAGTTGCTGCGCAACAGGCCCGTCCCAAACCAGCGGTAATTGCCTCCGCCCCACCTCTCGCCCAGCGCCCAACGCACTTTCCCGACACTTTTCGTGCCCAGCCACTAGAGGAGACGTACTGGACCCGTCGGCAAGTGGATAGTATCCAGGCGGCCTTGGGATCTACCCGCTGGGAAAGGCAGCAGCGGCTGGGGGACTCGACGGCGCGGTACCGGGTCTTCTATGGCGACGGCGCGGACGACGAGCGCACGTTCCGCCTCTTCTACCGCCCCCTAGCTACCCCCGCCCGGTGGGTCGAGTTTGATTTAAACCCCTGGCTAAAAGAAAACGACCACTACTTGGCCTACATGCACGTCTACGTTGTGAACCTCAACCAGCGCGAACCCGAAGAAATCATGGTGAAGACGGGCGGTAGCACCGGCGTGCAGGGCTACCGCACGGACGTCGACCAAACGCTTTTGTTATCCTCGACAGCCCGCCGTGCCTGCTCTGGCAGAGCGTTGACGGGCGGAGCGAGTTGATACCGCCCATCACGTCCGATGAACAGGGCGAAATGTTGGGCGGCAACTTGGCCGAGCATAGCCGAACCGTGGCCATGCGCAAAGGCTTGGTGTATGTGTCGAGTGTACACAGATTGGACAAGTTTGAAGAACCCGACCCGCAACTGACTCCCATTACGCCAGGCTACTACCAATATCAGAAGGGTCGTTTTCGGCGCGTAACGCCCCCAAAAGATGCGTCCCATCCAAAGCCAAAGCCATAATTGAGACCGCACGACACACCTTGCGGGCTTAATCTTGTTACCTAAACACAGGGCATCAGCACGACTCAGCTATTGTATACAACATGGCACTAGTCGGCAAATGCGACTTTTGGACCAAACTTTTAACCAAGGCCGCCAATGCGCGGCAAAGGCCGGGAGAACCAGCATACCAAGACGGTAGAGGATGAGCAACAGGGTCGGAAAGGCAACCCCTGGAGTCCGTCGGCAGTGGCTTGCGTGCTATTCGTAGCTGTTCAAAAGTGCGGCGGCGCATCCTACTCCCACATGAAGGGGTAGGTACTACCGGGTGAACGACCAACGCAGCTCTTTCGTGCCGTTGCGCCTGGAAAGAGACGATAATAATCGGGGCAATACGTTTTTACACCTGCTGAGAGCTGCAATCGGCGGCTTTTTCAACTGCCGGCTGACATTAGCGCTGGCGGCGGTAGGGTCGAAAATGATTCACCACCACGATGGGTTGCCGGTCGCCTACGCCGCCGTGGGCCCGGTAAAATGCCGCCAGGGCAGCTTCCAGGCCGGAACGATCCTGCAAGGCCAGGTCGGCCAGCAGGTCCTGGCGGCGTAACGGGGCTTCCAGGGTACTCATCCGGCACCGGTCGATGCCGAAGGGGTGCTCGATGAACACGCTGGTACCGTCCTGGGCCTGGAATTCGTGCCGGTAGCGCCAAGCCCGTTCGAAGGCGGGGCGGCTGGCGCGGGTTTCTTCCCGCAGGGGCGAAAAGCCGAGGCTCTGCAAATACACGTCGGTCATGGCACGAGCTATTCGGTTAGAGCGTAGGCGAGCGGTTGAAGCACCCAATCAACTTGGCGCAGCAGCACCCGCAGCTCGGCTTCGGAGGCCAGGCGGCCCTGAAAGCTGTAGAGCAGTTGGCCGTTGACGCTTTCCAGCAGGGCCAGCTCGCCGTCTTCGTAAAGCACGATGGTTTCCTGCCCGCAGGCGCTGGGCCGGCTGTAGCGGAGTTGGCGAGGGGGTGAGCTGTAGGCCGTGAAGCCCATGGTGGCCAGTAGTTGAGCGTCGGGTTGGTAAAGCGGGAGCATGACGGGAATGAGCTTGGCGGACAGGCGTGGTGGCGGCAGCCGGCAGCAACTGCCGGCACCGGTGGCGTGAGGCGACGGCCCCGCTACTGCGTTGCGGGGTCGACGTACCGTTTGATCTGCTTTTTCTGGTCGCGGGTCCGACCTTTTTCGGTGCGTACCTGGTCGCGGGCCAGCTTTTGCCGCGCTTCGTCTTCGCGGGCGGCCAGCTGCTGGTCCTTGAGCTGCCGTTTTTGCGTCTGCAGATCGTGGCGCTGCTGCTTCACGGCAGCGGCGGTTTCGTCGGCCGTGCCGCGGCTGCTGGCCGCCTGGTTGCGCTGGGTGGCCAACACTTGCTCGGCATCGTGGGTGCGCTGCTGCTGCACCCGCAGGCGGGCCTGCGCCGAATCAGCGGCCGTTTGGGCCTGGGTAGGGAGGGCCAGCAAGCTGCACAAGCTCAGGAGCACGAAGGAGAGGAAGGTTTTCATGGGGCAAGGGTGGAATGACGTGGAAAGGAAAAGAAGTCAGCGGCCGTGGATGCGGCTAGTCGTTGCCGTGGCGGCCGGGGCCGGCCCAGGCGGTGTTTTCAGCGGCAGCCGGGGCGTGGTGGGCGTCGTGTTCGAACAGCACGCAGGCGAACAGGTGCATGCCGCGCGACTCGCTGCGGTTGTCGGAGTCCTGGAAGTGAATGCCTTCGCCGATGTGGTATTGCACATGGGCAATGCGGTAGCCCTGCGCCAGGTAAGGCGCCAGGGCTTCGTCGAACTGGTACGACTTCCAGTCCAGCCCTTTGTCCTGGCTGACAAAGCGCAGGGGTTGTTGAAACGTCACGAGCAGTTGCGTTAACGAGTGAACGGCAGGTTGGGCAAGGTTCATGGCAATGAAGGAAGGTGCAGGGCCCGGTTTCGACACCAGTAACCGCCGCGGTGAACATGCGCGCCAGGTAGCAGCTTTCGGCGGAGGAGGTTCCCCGCTACCGCTGGCAAATTGTGCTGGGAGTAAGCCGCTCATTGCCGTGGTCCACGTATACAGGAGCATCTGTCGCCTGACTCCTTACGGCCATGAAAACCAGAACTTTTGAAACCAAGCAGGGCATTCGATGCAGCTCCGATATCGAGCTGCGGGCGTTGCTGGCCTATGCCCACTCGAAAGGCGTACCCGTGGCCATTGCGACCGAAGAAGCCCTGGAACGACCCGAGCCCATAACGGCCACGATGCTGGTGTGGGAGCACGACGACTACCCCGTAGGGCGTTACACCCGAGATATGTCGCTGCACGCGCTGCCAGGGCGTCCCGAAGGCGGCATGGAGTTGACCACCCCCGAATTCCTGAGCTGCTGCGACCAGTACCTGGAGGCGCAAACGCCCCCTCACCGGTAGTCTCGCCGGAACAGTATTTCTACAGCAGTAGATACCCGGATAATCCTACTAAAGGGAGGGCCGCAACGGTGCCGAAAAAGAGCGGTGTGGCGAAGGCGTCAGGTAGTTACCAAGGCGGAACCAAGTGGAGCCTACCGACCTCCAGAGCCGGCACCGCTGAACCGGCAGGCAACAGCTCATTGCCCGCTGGCTGGCCGCTCTGCCACAATTCCAGCGTGCCAACGACCGAAGCGGCAATGTTGCCCAGCGCCTCACGGGTCAGGAAGCCCTGGTGGCCGGTAATCAGCACGTTGGGTAGCGCCAGCAACCGGGCTAGCAAGTCGTCTGCCAGCGGCTGTTGGGAGTGGTCGTAGAAGAATAACCCTTTCTCGTACTCGTACACGTCGAGGCCCAGGTAGCCCAGCTGCCCGGTTTCCAGGGCGGCCAGCGCGGCCTCGGTGTCGAGCAGCGCGCCTCGGCTGGTGTTGATGAGCATCGCGCCCCGCTTCATCCGGGCCAGTTGCGCGGCGCCGAGCAGGTGGCGGGTAGCGGGCGTGAGCGGTGCGTGAACGGTAATGACGTCGGCCAGCGCGCAGAGCTCGTCCAGCGGCACGTACGTCAGGCCGTAGCGCTGGGTCAGCGCCTCGTCCTCGACCACATCGGTACCCAGCAGGCGGCAGCCGAAGCCGTGCAGCAGGCTGGCCACGGTGCCGCAGCCAATAATGCCCACGGTTTTGCCGTGCAACTCAAAGCCCACCAGCGCGTCGAGGCGGAAGTCGGAGCGGTGCACCTGCGCGTCGGCCCGCCGCAGCTGCCGGCTCAGGGCCAGCATCAGCGCCACGGCGTGCTCGGCAATGGCGAAGGGAGAGTACTTCGGCACGTTGGCCACGCGCAGTCCCAGGCGGTGGGCGGCGGGCAGGTCTACCTGGTCGACGCCGGCGGCCCGCACCACCACGTAGCTCACGCCCAGCTCCGCCAGCTGCGTCAGGACGGGAGCCGAAGCGTCGTCGTTCACGAAGAGGGCTACGGCACGGCTGCCCCGGGCCTGCGCGGCCGTGGTCACGCTCAGCGCCTCGGCCACGAAGCGCAGCTCGTGCTTGCCCTGCGCCGCCGCGAGCAGGTAGGGGCGCTCAAAGGCGTGGGCACTGAAGACGGTGATGTTCATCGGGAGGGACAGCAAAAGTGAAGGCAGACCGGGCCGCCAACCGGCGCCCAAGTGCTTAAGCGGCAACCCGTGTAAAGGTCGGCCCCCCGCTCTGCCGGCGGCATGACCTGCATCATGCCGCCGGCAGACCTTGCGCATGGCGCTCCGGACCGGGCCGGCAGAACTTGCCGAAGCGCCTCACTTTCGGCTTCATCGTTGCTATGGCTTCCTCCCTGCTTATTCTCACGGACTTCCTGCAAGCGTCTCATGGCGCCCTCCGCTACGCCGTTACCCTGGCGCAGGCACTCAGCGTCCGCCTGGTGTTGCTGCACGTGCGCCGCGACTCGCTGCTGGACCCGGCGCTGTTCACCAGCCAGGCGTCGAGCCTGAACGAGGAGGTTGCGGCCGTCGCGCTTAACCGGCTGGCTGGTAACCTGCTGGTGCCGGTCGCGACCGAAGTAGCGCACGGCCGGGTGGACTTTGCCGTGGCCGAGGCCATCAGCCGACACCACCCCACCCTGGTTGTGCTAGGTCGCTCCGATGCGGCCAGTACGCCCGACGAGCTGGTGGAGGCCACGGCCCTCGACATCCTGCGCACGGTGCCGTACCCGCTGCTGGCCGTGCCGCGCGCGGTGCACGCCACGCACCCACCGCGCCGCATCTGGCTGGCGGCCGACGGGGAGGAATTTTCGCTGGGGCAACATGCCGGGGCCGTACGGCACTTGCTTAGCTGCCTGGACGCCGAGCTGACGGTACTGCACATTACGCACCAGCAGCGGGCCGAGGCCTGCACCGCGCAGGCCCTGGACTCGGTGCAGCGCACCGGCCTCACCGCTGATCTGGCCCAGCCGGTGCGCACCTGTACCGTCGTGGCCGAAGAAGCGGCCCCCGCCATTTTGCAAGCGGCTCACCCTGGCAAAGCTGATTTGCTGGTGCTCATCGTCCGGCCGCGGAGTTTTCTGAGCCGTTTTTTTCACCACAGCGTCACAGCCCAGGTGCTGCTGCACAGTGACGTGCCCGTCCTGCTGCTGCCAGCCGCAGAATAAGCCGCTGCCCGACTAAAAAGCGGTCTTCACCGTGCTCGTTTTTAGACAGTTGACCCTGGCGCTGGCTATCTACTGAGGTTGGCCAAGCCCCTGCCGGGGGGTGAAACGCGGACGTTTGCCCTGCACCTAATGATCCTCGTGTGTGCCGGCAGGCAACGCGTCCGCGCCCAGCCGCTGACGGCGGCCTGACGCGGGCAACGGGCAGGGGCTGGCGGCGGCCTGGCGTTACCAGCGGCTCCGGCGCAGCGTTTCCGGCTTGAGCACGCGGAGGACGTTCGGGGTCAGCTCAATGAGCCCGTCCTGCTTGAATTCGTTCAGGGTCCGGCTCATCGACTCCGGCGTGGTGCCCACCATGGCGGCCATGTCTTCGCGGGTGAACTGCATGCCCTCGGGCTCCTGCTCGTGCAGCCGCAGCAGCACATCGGCCACGCGCCGCCGGATGGAACTGTAGGCAATGGACAGCAGCAAGGAAGCCTGCGTGCTGACGCGGCCGGCCAGCAGCCGGGCAAACTGCTGGGCCACGGCACTGTCGCGTAGCAGGAGCTGCGCGAAGTCTTCCCGGGGAATGTAGAGCAGCTCCGCGTCGTCGACCACCACGGCCGAGTCGCCGTACGGGGTGTTTTCGAGCAGCGGCAGGTAGCCGAAGAACTCGCCCGGGCCGTACAGCCCCACCATCAGCTCTTTGCCGGCTTCGGTTGTTTTGATGGCTTTGACGCGGCCCGACTGCACGAAGTACAGCCGCGTGGCTTCGTCGCCCTCCTGGTACACGTCCTGCTTGCGGCGCACCAGGTGCACTTTGCGGTCCACCGACAGACTGGCCAGGTTGCCGGCCACGCGGGCGTCGTGCAGGAAAGCGTGCAGGCCGTCGGCGGTGGGCTCGTAGTCGGGCTTCAGGTGCTGGAAGCGGCTGAGGCGGCCGCTGATAGCACTCAGCAGCTCGGCTTTTACGAAGGGCTTGGTCAGGTAGTCGTCGGCGCCCAGTTCCATGCCCTTGCGCTGCTCGCCCCGCTCGGTTTTGGCCGTCAGGAAGATAAACGGCACGCCCGAGAGCTGGGGATTCTGGTTGAAGATCTGGAGCACGCCGTAGCCGTCGAGCACCGGCATCATAATGTCGCACACCACCAGGTCGGGGCGGGTGTGCAGCGCCTGCTTCACGCCCGCGTCGCCGTTGTCGGCGGTCAGCACGGCGTAGCCCGCCATAGCCAGCAGCTCGGCGGTGTTTTCCCGAATGCCCTGGTCGTCTTCAATCAGCAGAATGGTTTGCATGGTGGGGGCTAGGCGGAAATGAGGGGCACCTGAATGGTGACGGTGGTACCCTGGTCCAGTACGCTGCGCAGCTCGATGGTGCCACCCATCAGCGCCAGATAGCGCGCCACGATGTAGAGGCCCAGGCCGGTACCGGGCACCGTGGTGACGTTGCGGGCCCGGAAAAACTGCTGAAACAGGTGCTTCTGGTCGTCCGCCGCAATACCCACGCCCTGGTCCTCCACCCGGAGCAGCAGGTGCTGATCCTGGCACCAGGCGCGTACCGTCACCACGGTATCTTCCGCCGAGTACTTGAGGGCGTTGGAGAGCAGATTGACGATGATTTTGCGCAGCAGCGAGGCATCCAGCCGCATCGGTACCGGGCAGTCTACCTGCCAGTCGATCAGCTGGCCGGCTTTGAACTGGCTGTGCAGATCGGCCACCGTTTCGGGCAACAAGGCGGTCAGGTCACTATCCACCGGGCGGGCTTCGATGGCGCCTTCCTGCAGGCGACCCACCGATAGGAACTCCTCCAGGATGTCGTTCAGGTGCTGCACCGAGGCGCGGATGCGCTGCACGTGCTTGAGGCGCTGCGCCTGGTGCTGGCCCTCCGGGTAGTCCTCGATCAGGTCGGCCGAGGATAGCACGGCCGTGAGCGGGGTGCGAAACTCGTGCGAGGCCATGCTCACGAAGCGCGACTTCAGCTCCCCCAGCTCCTGCTCGGCCGCCAGGGCCTGGGCCAGCTCGTCGCCCCGCCGTTCGAGCTGGTCCAGGGTAATCAGCAGGGCGTTGGTGCGGTCTATTACTTTTTGCTCCAGCTCGGCGTTGAGCCGGCTCACGTGCCGTTGTTCGGTCCGTAGCTCCTGGTCCGCGGCGTGTTTGGCCGTCAAATCCAGCAGGTAAACCACCACGAACAGCTCCTCGTCGAGGTAAAAGTAGCTCAGGCTGACTTCCACCGGAAACGCCGAACCGTTGTGGCGCCGGCCCGGCAAGGTGCCGGACGGGGCCACGCTGCGCCTGGGCGGGTGCTCCTCGAACGCCGCCCGGGCCTGCTCCAGCAACTGGCCCGCGGCGTCGGGCAGCAGCACGCGGAGGGGTTGCCCGAGCAGCTCGGTGGGCGCGTAACCGAACAGCTGCTCGGCCTGGGCATTGACGGACACCATGCGGCCGGGCTGGTCGCACACCACGATGCCCAGCGCGGCGTTGGCAAAAACGGCCTCGAAGCGTCGGACGCTGTGGGCCAGCTCCCGTTCCGACTGCTGCAGGCGGTTGCGCGCGGTGAGGTACACCAGAAACAGGGGCTGCCCCGCCACCTCGAAGTAGGTCATGCGCAGGTAGCCCTGCAGCGGCTCCCCCGTGTGCCGGCGGATGTTGGCTTCTACTTCCTGGTGGCCTTCACGCCGGGCCCGGTCGCAGAGCTTCTGCCACTGCGCCCGGGTCCAGGGCGGGGTGCGCAGCGAGTGGTTGGGGTCGGCCAGAAACGCCGCTTCCGAGGGGTAAGCCAGTAGCTGTACCCCGGCCGGATTGACGTGCGTGAACCAGCCCACGACCGGGTCGTACACGCCCACCAGCTCAGCCGAATGAGAATAGAGCAGGTTGGCCAGGACGGCGGAATGCGAAGCCGGTAACATAAGCGGGAGCGAAAAGGCCGACGTCGATGGAGACGGGCGGCCGGGGTGGACAGGGCAGACGTGATGAGCATCACGGCGGCGCGTTGATGCCCGTCATACGTCGGAGGGAGCAGTAACGGTATGTTTACACTTCTCTTACCTAACTCATTTTCAAGATTATGCTCCTCAGTACCTTGTTGGCCGCGCCGCCCACTTACGTAGCCATGCTGCTGGTACTGCTGCCGGCCGCCGATCCACAGGAGGGACAACTCGGTCCAGCGGTCCGGCTGCAAACCCTGGCTTTGCTGCAAGCCCTGCAGCAGCAAGTAGCGCCTTTCATTCGGGTGCTGCGCATTGATCAGGCTACGTACCCCGCCGTGGTGCGCAGCTTCGACGGCCGGGGAGTACCGGCCTTCGTGCTCGTGCGCGATGGGGTGGAGCTGTGGCGGCAGCAGGGCTTACCCGAGGGCGAACAGATAGCGCAGCTGCTGCTCAGCAAGCTGTAGGGTCCGTAACTGAGCCTGCCGCTTAGCCGCAGGGAAGGTCGTTGCGTTGCGTCTCCAAGGCTGTGGCCAAAACTATCCGGGTTGTGTGAATCGTTCAGCGCCAAGTCACAGCTGCTTTTGGCTCCGGTTCCTCCCCGTTTCAGGGGCAAATAGCCCGGACCACTTTCTGGCTGAAGGTGGCACCGCCGCATTGGCACGGCAGACAGAAATATATGCCGCTTGCATCGGGCATCGGGTAAAAGTGGCGCCTCTCGGCCACCCGGAGCAGCGGGGCTTGGGCAGGCAGTACCACTCACGGCTCAGGGGTAATCGATACTGACGGCAGGTGCAATGTGCGGGCCGGCTCTGGGGCAGCCCGGGCGCTGTCGCGGGCCAGCTGCTTGGCCTGGCGGCGGAAGTAGCCGCGCAGCAGGAAGTTGTGCTGCAGGGCCGTCATGCTCTGGTTGAGCTTTTGGGTGCTCTGCGCCACGTTGCCCACCGTCTGGCGCAGCTGCCGGGCCGCGGTGGTGTCCGACAGCAGCGTCTGCACCGGCCCGGCCCCGGTTTGCACCTGGCGCTGCAGGTCGTTGAGGGTGGCAGCCAGCGTATCGGAGGTACCCGACAGCTGCCGGGCGGCGTGCCCCAGCTGCCGGGCAAAGGCCGGGTCGGTGAGCAGGTAGCCCAGCGGGCCACGGCCCTGGCGCACGCCGGCCGTGAGGTGCTGCACGTCGCGGGCCGCCCCGCGCAGCTGGGCCGAAGCCGCCGCGGCATTGCGGGCGCTGCGGGTCACGTCGGCGCCGAGCTGCTCGTTGCCGAGCAGCTCCCAGAGCGCCTCGCTGTGGTTTAGCTTGTCGGTGACTTCGCGCAGCCCCTTGGTGATGACGGCCAGGTTCTGGTTGGACACGTCCAGGGTGCCGAGCATGGCGTCGAGGCTGGCGGGGGCGGTGGTCCTGAGCACGTCCCCGGCCTGCACGGGGCGGGCGGTACCCGGGCCCGCCGTGAGGTTGACGATGGTATTGCCCACCAGGCCGTCGGTGCCGATGCTGGCCACCGCGTTCTGGCGCACGAAGGGGCGCACCTCCTCGTTCAGCGCCATGCTCACCCGTACGGTGCTGTCGTTCAGGATCTGGATGCGTTTGACCGTGCCCACGGTGATGCCGCCCAGGCGCACGTTGTTGCCGGCCAGCAGGCCCGCCACGTTGCGAAAATCAGCCGACACCGGCAGGCTGCGGCTGAACAGGTTTTGCTGGCGGCCCAGCAAAAACAGCACGGCCAGCAGGCAACCCAACCCGGCCAAAACAAATAAGCCGAGGCGCACGTGGTTACTGGTGGTATTGACAGGCATGGGAGGTAGAGAAAACGGGGTGGGAAAAGCGCGACGGGCCGGGCTCAGACGAAAAATTCGTGGATGCGCTGGTCGGGGTCATGCGCCAGCTCTTCGTAGGTGCCCTGGGCATAGCAGCGGCCGTCGGCGAGCAGGGCCACCCGGTCGGCCACGAGCCGCACGCAGTCCATGTCGTGGGAAATGATGAAGGCCGCGGTGTTGTATTTCTGCTGCACCGAGCGGATGAGGCCGCTGATTTCGCGGGCCGTCACCGGGTCGAGGCCGGTGGTAGGTTCGTCGTACAGGATGATTTCGGGCCGCAGAATGAGCGTGCGGGCCAGGGCAATGCGCTTGCGCTGCCCACCCGACAGCTCGGCCGGCATCTTGTCGACGGTATCGGCCAGGCCCACGTCCTCCAGGGCCTGGCGCACCAGCTCGGCTTCCTCGGCGCGGCGGTGAGCCAGCCACTGCCGGCGCAGCGGAAACAGCAGGTTTTCGCGCACGGTCATCGAGTCGTACAGGGCGTTGCTCTGGAACAGGAAGCCCAGGTGGGCCCGCAGCTCGTCGAGCGTGGCGTGGCTGAGGGTGGCTAGGTCCTGGCCCAGCACCGTGATGCGGCCGGCATCCGGCCGCAGCAGCCCGATGATGCACTTGACCAGCACTGACTTGCCGGAGCCGGACTTGCCCAGCACCACCACGTTCTCGTTCCGGTGCAGGTCCAGGGTAAAGTCGCGCAGCACGTGGTTGTCGCCGAACGATTTGCCGACCGCTTCCAGCGTCAGCACCACGCCGGTGCGGTCCGCTGCCGCCGGGGCAGCGGCAGCAGCGGGGTTGATGGGAGCAGGAGCGGCGGGCAGCATCAGCGGAGCAGTTAGTTGAAGCCCAGCAGGCCGGTAATCTGCACGGCCAGCAGGTCGAGAATGAAGATGAGCAGCGAGGACACCACCACGGCCGAGTTGGCCGCCTGGCCCACGCCCGCGGTGCCATTATCGGCGTAGTAGCCCTTGTAGCAGCCGATCAGGCCGACGGCAAAGCCGAAGAAAAACGTCTTGAAAAAGGCCGGCAGCACGTCGGCGAAGGCCAGGCCGCTGAGGATGTTGTTGGTGAACAGCGCCAGCGTCGTTACGCCGCGGGTGTTGAGGCCCACGTAGGAGGCGTACAGGCCGATGGCATCGGCCAGCAGCGTCAGGATGGGCAGCATGAGCGTGGTGGCCAGCACCCGCGTGACGACGAGGTACTTAAACGGGTTCGTGCCCGACACTTCCATGGCGTCGATTTGCTCGGTCACCCGCATCGAGCCCAGCTCGGCCCCGATGCGGGAGCCGATTTTGCCCGCGAAAATCAGGGCAGTAATGATGGGACCCATCTCGCGCACGATGGTCAGTCCCACCATGGTCGGAATCCACGCCTCGGCCCCGAACTGCGCCATGGTGGGCCGGCTTTGCAGCGTGAGTACCAGGCCCATGATAAAGCCGGTAATGCCCACCATGGGCAGCGACTGGTAGCCCACCACGTAGCACTGGTAAAGAAACTCCCGCACCTCGTAGCGCGGGCGGAATCCCTCGCGGAAAAACCGGCCGGTGAACTGCGCAATGGCGCCGGTTTCTGCTAGGAGGGGACTGTACAGCATCGTAGAACGGGGCTTATGAAGGCAATGTCAGGGGCCGCGGTTCTCTTATGCTACGCCGGGGAAAGCGGCTTTCAGGTCCGGCCCAGGGTCTGTTTGGGGCCGCGCCACCCTGTCATAAGCGACCGTACGGCAGAGTGCGTGGTCTTTCCACCCGCTGGTAGAGGCTAGCAGCCGTCTCGGTCTGGCGGTTCCGCGCCGCCTGGTAGTAGTCCCTGCTCCCCCGGGCCGTTGCCGTCCACCAGGCAGGCGCGGTTGACGTGCAGCAGCACCAACCCACGGCAGCAGCCCGGCTACGCGGCGCGTTATTTGCCTCCCCGACGAGCTGTTCAGCTCATGGTAGGCATCCAGCCGGGCTGATCCGGCGCCGCGACAGGTACCAGCAGCACGGGCACCGGGCAGCGGCGCAGCACCTCGGCCGTGATGCTACGGTGAAACAGACGCCTCCATAAGCTGTGGGGCCGCGCCAGCAGAATCAGCAAATCAGCCTGGGTGTCGGCCAGGGCCTACAGGATGCCCGCCGCCGACGAGGCGGCGGGTTCCTGGTACAGCCACAGTGGCGCGTCGGGCGGCACCAACCCCTCCGCCCGCACGCCGGTCAGCACTTGGCGCTCCGAGCGGGTTTGCGAAGCGTGGGCTGGCAGCACGTGCACTACGGTGTAAGCCGCTTGCCAGGAGGCCAGCAGCGGAACCAGGGCCCGGGCCGCAGCCGTGAGCTTGTAGGGCTCGGCATCGATGGCCAGTAACACCCGGCCCGGCCGCCCCGAAACCCTAGTGGCTTCCGGTACCAGCAGCAAGGGGTGATGCGTGGCCCGCAGCACCGGTAGCAGGTGCTTGTGCCGTAGCTGGTCCAGCAGGGTGTGCTCGGCGTGCAGCCCCAGCACGAGCAGCAGCGGCTGCAACTGCCGAATGGCTTGCTCCACGGCCTCGGACGAAGACAGCTCCAGCACCTGGGTAGCAGCCGGCCCGGGCAGTTGCCGGGCCAGTTGCTGCGCGTTGGCCGTCGTTTCGGCGCAGTGACAGTCGGTTTGACTGGTCGCCGCCAGCGCCGGTTCCGGTGCCAATAAGTCTGGAGCGTGCTGTATGCGCAGCAACGTCAGCAGTACGGGCAGAGCTGCTCCCATACCGACAGCGTAGGGCACGGTAGTAGGCGGTGTTGCTTCCATGGGGTCGACCACTACGACAAAGGAGGAGGACATAACGAAGGAGGAAAAAGGCACTGGAGAATAGCTGGCGCCCCGCAGAGATGCCGCGGCGGCTACAACGAAAGAATACTGATGGCTAGCGGCAGCCCGATGATGAATGGGGTGCTAGTGAGCACGTGCAGGCCGTTGGTGATGCCGCGGGCGCCGGCTTCGCGGGCGTGCTGGATGGCCAGCTGCAGGTCCGCCCAGGTAGCTACCGTTCCGGTGAGGGTAACCGCCCCGCGGTCGACCTGCACTTTTATAGACTGGTCGCGCAGGCTGGCCGACCAGCTCAGGCGCGCCTCGATGCGCACGGCCAGCGCTTGGTCCGGCGTGGTATCGTCCGGTTCAGCAGCTTGCAGCTTCCGCGCTTTGTAGGCGGCGCTGTCTTGCCAATCCGTGGAAACTTCCACCTGGTTGTCGACGGCCGTCACGCCGCTGACACCGGCGGCCACGTCGCCGGCCTGATCCTGCTCCTCGGGCGAGGTCACCTTGCCGGTGAGCAGCACGCGGCCGCTGTACACCCGGACGTCAAACCTGACGGTGCCGACGTACGGGTCGCGAGCCAGGGCGGTGGTTATGTTCTGCGCAATGTCGTCGTCGGGCACTAGGCGCCCGGTACGCACTTTCAGCAGGTTGTGCACGTCTACGACGCCGGCCACGTGGCGGGCGTCGTGCTCGGCTTCCTGCTTGGTGCGTAGGTTGCTCACGGTACCGGCCAACGTCACTACGCCATGCAGCACCTGCACCAGAGTTTCCGACGCCCGCACCCGCGGGTTGAGCAGCAGCGTATCGCGCACGGCCTGGGCAATGCTTTCATCCGTTCTGGGCAGCTGGGTGGCGCGGCGCAGTTCCCGGCCCAGGGCCCAATAGGCCACGAACAGGTCGCGGGCGTCTACGCGGACGGCCCCGGTCTGGTAGGCCAGCGCCACGACGCGCTCTTTTTCGGCGGCCGAGCCCACCGTGCCCGCCAGGTGGACGGCCTGCTCGCTGGTGCGTACCTCGATCAGGGTGCCGTTGAGGCGCACATCCCAGTCGAGTAGCTCCCGCAGCTGGGTGGTCATCTGGTCATCGGAATTGACGACCGTTCCGCCACTGATGAAGAGGCGTTCCGTGCGAATGTTTTCCACTCCGCGTACGCCGGCGAGTACCCGCAGCACCAATTGCTTTTCGGGCCAGGACTGCACGGTTCCGCTCACCATTACGCTGCCCTGACTAGCCTCGCAGTGCACCGGGTACTGGCCGGTGGCCGGGTCATCGGCCAGCGCCTGCGTCACCGCGCTTTGCAGCTCCGCATCGGCCACCACCGTCGGGCTGACTGCCAGCTGGTTGTCGAGGCCGCACACGCCGCGGACGGTCAGGACGGCTTCTTCGGCCCGCTGCCGGGCCAGCAGGCTGTCGGCAAAGCCCGTCAGCTCCACCATGCCGGCCTGCGTGCGGACGGTAATGAGGTGGGTAGTCAGCCCTTTCTTGTTCGACAACAGCATTTCAATGGCCGCCGTGATGTCGGCGTCGGCCACCGGTGCTGCCGGAGCAGACGGCGTCAGGATTGGCGCAGTTGACATGAGCAGTAGGAAAAAAGATTCAGCAAATCAGGATTTCTGCCGCAGAAGAAGGCCACTAGCGGGTTCGTATTCCAGGCGCCGGCTTGGCTTTGACCAGCACCGCGGCGGCCGGCCCCCGGGCTTTCAGCGCCTCCAGCGCGGCCCGGTCGAATACCCGCCCGCGCAGCACCACTGCCCGCACTTGCCGCAGGGAGCGGATATCGTCCAGCGGGTTGGCATCCAGCAGCAGCAGATCGGCGCGGAAGTCCGGCGCTACCTGCCCCAGGGTGTAGCGGTACCCGGCCGCTGCGGCTGGGTCTACGGTGGCGGCCTGCAGCACCTGCGTTGGGGTCCTGCCCGTGGCAGCCAACGCCGTTAGCTCGTCCAGCAACCGGCCCGGGTGGAACGGGTAAGGCCCGGCCGGCCCCGGCTCGTCACTAGCCCATACCACGCGCGGACCTACCTGCGTGCCGGCTTCCAGCGCCCGCATGGTGGCCAGCAGGGCTGGCCGCCCAGCCGGTACGCCGTAGTAACGGATGCTGGTGATGCCGCGCTTAACCAGCTGGGCCAGCAGCTCCTGTTCGAGCGCCGCGATGGGCGGCGCCTGCACGTGGGTATCCCACAAGCCCGGCATGAGGTATTTGCCGCTTCCGTCCAGGCGCAGCACGGCCCCACCGCCCGGCGCGTGCGTGCCAATGGATTCGATGCACCCGTCGCGCACGACCACCATGCGGTCGGGCAGCACCTCGCCCTCGACAACGTCCACTACGTTGACGTGCGTAATGACCAGCAGGCTGGCGGCGCGGCCGAGGGGCACTGGTTGACCGGTAGCCCGGGCCGCCAGCAGGACCAGCCCGGTAGCAAGCACAAGAACCAAGGAGTGTTTCATGACGAAGGAAAAGAAAGCGGCCCAGCAGCGCCAGTATCGGCCCATTTTGGCCGTGCTGGCTTACTTCAAGGAAGCATACAGACGCAAGCAATACCTGTAAAAAGCACTGATTGGCAAATAGTTAAATGCCGCTTCAGGCCATATGCAAGGTTGCCCCGAATACCGGTTCGTTGACATGACCACGATCATGCTCCGGGCTTGATCCTTCACTGGCTGCCGTCTCCCTGGCCCGTGCCGACGTTGAGCGTTGGTCGGACATTTACGCCTAGTCATGCAAGCGGCCTTCCCCTCTCATTACTTGGTGAGCAATGAGAGGGGAAGGCCGCTGAATACAGCTTTAACATGGTGCCGGTAGCTGGCCCGGCCGTCGGAGTGTCAGGCGGGTGCAGCTAGCACATCGGGCCGGGCTGCCAGCGGAACTGGCCGGCACAATTAGCCCAGGGCAGCACACTATTTCGCCGAGACGAAAACGCTACCGTGGAATCAGGCAAGGAGCCCGCCGACCTCGTTACGCCGCTGCTACTGGGGTGGCGGTGTGCACAACGGCAAGGGCTGGCTTTGTGGTGGGTACTCGTGGCTTTGGCGAAGCAGCCCGGGGCGCTGGGGCAGGCGAAGCCGGCGTAGAACGACGGCGGGCAGACTGAGGGGCCTGAAACGGCGTAAGCTCCGTTGAAAAGAGCTTCGCGGAGCCTGTTTTCGTCAATTTAGCCAGCTGTTTAGCCATTTTACGACGCTGCTTGAGCAGGCGGCCGGCCAGGCGTTTCAGCGTATCCGTCACGAATGCCGGCGTATCGCCGGGGGCCAACTGGGGCTGCACGGCCGCCAGCAGCTCCCCGGCCAGGGCATTGCGCGCCGCCTTGGGGTCGGCGGCAGCGGGCTTGGCCGCTTTGGCCAGCTTGTTTTGGTGTCGGAGCACCTGTTTGGCCAGCTGCTCGGCCGTCTTCACAACGGCTTTGGGCGCCTGCGTGGGCGCCGCTGCTGTTGCGCTCAGGTGAGGCGCTACCGCCGCGACGAGCTGGTGGGTCAGGGCTTGCTTGGGAGAAGTCATACAACGAAAAGTCAATACAATGAGCAGATGCTGGGGCACGAAGCGGCCGGTAGAAACCGGCTCATGGCAGCCACAGCGCCAAGGTGACCAGCAGCAGAATGCCGGCAAGGGCGCTGATAACCACGAGCGTGTCGTGGGCTGATATGGTTGGGGATGGTTCCACGGGCGAACAGGGTAAGCAGAGGTGAAGGCAAAGAATCGGTACCTGGATGCACAGCGCTGATTGAATCCGGAAAGACATTGGCTGCAACTGGTTTAAGCCAAGGCCGCCAGCGCTTGGGCAGCCGCAACGCGGTCAGCGTTGCGGCTGCCCCTCGGGGCCAGGTGAAGCATAACTCCGAGGTCTGTTTCCAGGTAGTCGGTAACCTTAGGTAAAGGTGCAGCCGGTTTCCCGGGCATACCATGACGCGCGGCACGGCAACGCATGATGCCCATCACCGCGCCGGCCGCGCTATGGCTAATCGGGCCAAGTCAGGTGCCCAGGTCTTGGCTGGTGCGCAGGACGCTTGCCAGCGGGTGCGGGCCGTTGAGAACAAGGCGCCGCCAGTCGGGCCCCAGCCTTATTGTTTTTGTACGCGCGTGGTCTGGGCTTGGCCGCCGACGGGCGCGAAACGCACCACGTACACCCCCGCTGGCAAGCCGTTCAGGTAACTCAAGGTCAGGCCATTGACGCCGGCGTCCAGCGTACTGGTCTGCTGCCGGACGACGCGGCCCGCCAAGTCAAGCAGCGTCAGTTGCCCCTGCCCGGCTTCCACGCTGGTGGCCGTCAGGTGCAGCGCGTCGACGAACGGATTGGGAAACACGTTCATCCGGGCCGCGGTGGCCGCGCCGGGGCCAAAGCTTACGGCTTTTGCGCCGTAGAACGTGGCGGTTCCGTCCAAGTCTACTTGCCGCAGGCGGTAGTAGCGGATGCCCTGCTTACCGGCTTCCGTATCGACGTAGCGGTAGGTGCTGAGCGTGGTAGCCGTGGGCGAGTAGCTGGGCACGAACGCCAGCGCCCGGAACTGCCGGCCGTCGGTGGAAACCTGCACCTCATAGCCGCGGCTGTTGCGCTCCATGGCCGTTTGCCAGCTCACCACCGCATCGGTGTTTTCGCGCTTGGCCGAAAAGGCCGTCAGCGTCACGGGCAAGGTCAACGGGTCGGTAGCCTCGCTGATAGTGAACGTGCCAAACGTGGTGACGTCGTTCTTGGTCAGCTCGTTGGTGGTCGTGTTCAGCGCATCGCGCCCCAGCTGGCCGAATACGTCGCCCGAGGATGTGGACAGGAACAGCGCGAAATCAGCCTCGCGCAAGTTTTGATTGCCCGGCGTCAGGTTGCGGGTTTCGTCGTCCAGGTAGTGAAACACCATGGTGGCCCGCAGGCCGCCGGCGGCGTTCTGGTTGGACGGCCGCACGCCGTAGACGCGCCGGATGCTGGGTTTGGCGTTGGCGCCGTTGTTGATGGAGGCGTAGTTGAGGCTGGTATTGCGGGTAACCGAGACGTTGCCCGGGTCATTGCCGCTGAACGTCACGGTCAGGCCACTGTTGCCAAAGTTCTGGGCGACGCCCGTCTGGGCCGTCTGCGTTGTCTTCAGAAAGCCGCGCAGGTGGGTCAGGTCGGTTTCGCCCGCCAGCTGCCCCGCGGGGGTGGTCACGCCGTTGCTGACGGTGGCCGGAGCCAGTTCCACAAACTCCACGTTGACGTTGCTGACGTTGGTTTCCAGTACGCCGCTGATGAATCGTAGCGTGCCGCCCGGCAGAATCGTGAAGCTGGTGGTGAGGGTTTTCAGGCCGCCACCGTCGATTTCGACCCCGGCGAAACCGGAGGCCGAGCCGCTGATGGTCTGGTTGCCGCCGGTAAAGCTGACGACGGTGTTTTCGCGCTGCACAAAGCTGTCCTGCTGGTTGCGGAAGTCGCCGTACACCTGCAGGCGGCCGACGAGCAGGCGCACCAGGGAGCGTTGCAGCTGGTTGTCGCCCTGCATGGTCAGCGCGTGCGTCAGGGCCGGGCCGGAGTTGCTGTTGTCGTAGCCCGGCGTGGTGGTTTGCACGTCCGTAAAGGTGCCGTCCTGGTTTTGAATGCGGGTGGTAGCCGTCGACGCGGGCTTGACGGCGTTGCTGTAAATGTTGGGGTAGGCCACCGTCGAGCCCGAGCCGAAATTGGGCACGGTGGCGTCTTTCGTGGGGGTGGGTACGCCCTGGGTCCAGTTGGCGGCGTCAAACCAGTTGTCGTTTTTGCCGCCCGTCCAGGTAGTTGAGTTGGGCGCTTCGGTGGGCGCGACGCCCGTTACCGTAAACGTGGCTTCGTAAAACCGGAACTGCGGATCCGAAATGGCAAAAGCGCCCCCATCCGGGCTCGTATTGATGCCTTCCGCCACCAGCTGCACGCTCAGAACGTAGCTGCCGGCGCTCAGGCCCGTGAGCAGGTTGGTATTGGCCGCCGTGGCGGCAAACATGCGCGTGCCGGCCGTCTGGCTTACCTGGGGCAGGGCAATGGAGCCGGAGCGCAGGTTGAGGCCGCCGCCATTGGCCCGAACCCGGTACGTGAGCGAGGCGCTGTAGACTTCGTCCGGGGCGCTTTCCTGGGTGGTCAGCGTGCCGCCGTTCAGCAGCAGGCGGGTGGCAAAGTCGCTGATGTCGAAGGAGCCAAGGTTGCGGTTCTGAAACGCCGGCGCCGGCAGCCCATTCTTGGCCCCAAACGTCTCGTTGCCGGTCGTGTCGCCCCGGTCGATGATGATGGAGCTGGCGGTGATGGTGGTATTGCCCTGGGCCTGCGCCCGCTGAGCACCAATTGCTGACAAGAAAAGCGCCAGGAAGGCCAGGAAGGCACGAAACGGCGACCCGGCTATCCGAAAGCGCGGGGTAGTAACTGTATTCACGGTAAGGCAAAGAAAAGGATGGCTGATAGACGGAGTATATCTGGCTATCCGAGCAACGGACGGTACAGATCAAGCCATTGCCAAAACGATGGACGAGCTACCAGCAGCAAAGGTCCGTCATCCGGTAAGGGCCGCACATGACCCACATCACGCGCTTGGGTGTTTGACATCATCCGCCCCTGCCCGGCAGCCGCCGCAACCCAGCCCAACTCCTGAGCCCTCGGCGGGACTTGTTCGTCGCTTTTGCCCCATGATGCAGATCATCCGGTAACGTATTGCCGGTCATGGAAGCGCCCCGGCATTGAGTGGATATTACCTGGAAAAAAGCCCCGCCATGAAATGATTAGCCCCAGGCGAAGCCTTGGCGGCGGCTGGGAGCCCGCCCATTTTCGCCCGCCGCCCGGCCGGGCTGCTGCTTCACCCCGCTCCCCACTGCCTTCCGGCATAGCATTACGTCGTCGCTGCCCCGGCCGACAGCCCCTAATAGCCGCCAGGACTGCTCATCACCCGTTTGCCTTGCTACTTGATGAAACCCCACACGTTTGCCTCCGAAGCCCCAACCCTGCGCGACCTGGCCCGTCGTGGCTACCGGCACGACTTTAATCTCTCGGGCGCGCAGCAGCCGGACGAGGGATTGGACTTGCATCGGCACCCCGGCCGGTTTCGCATCCACGAAGTGCACCGCTTCGAGGGGGCGTCCGACCCGGAAGACATGTGCGTGGTCTACGCTATTGAATCCGAAAGCGGGGTGAAGGGCGTCGTGGTGGATGCCTACGGCCACTACGCCGATAGCCAAACCACGGAGCTGCTGCGCGGGCTGGCCGTGCCTTTGCCCTAACGCGCCTATCGACCGCCGTGGCCGGTGCGGGCAGCCTGGGCCGAGGCTCACCGGCCTAGCCTACGCGGCGGTTTTTTCTTCCGAGCCCTTTTCCGGTTTTCACTATGATGACTCCTACCGTGTTGGTCGTTGTCGACCCGTCGGCTGCATCCCGGGCGGCCCACGCTGCCGCGCAGCTGGCGGCCCTGATTGCCGCGGCGGTTGCGGGACGGGTGGTGCTGGTACCCCTGGCGGCCCCCATGCTCCCGGCCCCCGGGCTGGACCCGGAGCTGCCCGATTACTACCAGCAGCAACTAACCGAAGCCCTGGCTATGGCCGACCTTGCCCGGCAACTACCGGGCACCGTCGAGGTAGCGGCCCGCGTCGAAGACCTCGACCATGGCCTGGCGGACCTGCTGCACCGCTGGTACCCGCTGCTGCTGGTGCTGGGACTGGCTCCGGAGCACCATCTGCTGGATCAGCTCTTGCTCCACCAGGCGCTGCCGGTGCTGCGCGATGCCGGCTTGCCGCTGCTGCTGGTCCCCGACGGCAGCCCGGTCCGCCTCCCGGAGCTCGTGGCCGTAGCCGCCGACGGGGAGGAATTTCACCTCGCTGCGGCAGCGCAGTCGTTGCAGCCCTTGCTGCACAGCTGGCACGCCGCCTATTGCATCGTGCACGTGGCCGAAACGCCGGCTGATGAAGCCACCATGACCCGAGCCACCGATACGGTGTACCACGGCGGCTTGCTGCCGGGCCTAGCTCACTTCCCCACGCACCGGGTATGCCAGCAGCCGCGCCGGGCCGGCCTCGTGCAGGCAGCGCGGGATGTGCAGGCCGATCTGCTCGTGCTGCCTACCCGCTCACGCCGCCTCGTGGAAAGCTTGTTCACCAGCGGCGTGGCGGCCTACGTGATACGCCACAGCCCGGTACCAGTTTTGCTGCTGCCGACCACGGCGGCGCCGGTCCGTTCCGCCTCGCCCGTGTACCCTGCCGGGCTTGCGTCCAGAAAGCTCGGCCCATCGGGTGCTGGGAAACGACGGCCCCTACCTCCCGGAGTCTAGGGAAGCCGGGTGTTTTACGGGTAGCGGTGCTGGTAGCGGAAGCCTGTTCATGGAAGGTAAGGAGGAAGCATCTGGCAGGAGTTGGGAAATGAGGTAGCGCAAGCGCGGTTCGGTTGCCGCAGCTGCGCTAACTGCCTGAGGGTATCCCGATGACGATTGGCAGGGTGCGGCGGTGTCGACGCTGACAGCCTGCCCGAGTAACGAGCAAGCGGTTATCGGCTGGTTATATGACACACCGTCTACAACGACCCTGCGGCGGGCCCAGCGAACGGACCCGCCGCACCTTTCCGTCTGCAGGGCGAACTGCACCCGCAGGCCTTGGTACCTACCCATTTCTTTCCTTGTCACTGATGGTCCATACCACCGCTTTCTTTCGCCATGCGGCCCACCCACCGGGGCTGCGGTCCGCTGACCCGGTGGCAGAACGCTACCCTTTTCACGACCATGTCGAGTGCCCGGTCGGCCAAGCCGTGAAGAAAAGTGGCCAGTGGCAGTACTATGTACCGACCCAAGCCACGGAAAAGCGGCCGCGTTGCCCGCTGTGTGAGGCGTTGAACACAGCCAGCCACTGACTACCAGCTGGCTTGCGCGCCGTATGCAGGACTTGCCGGCAGCCTCGTCTGGCTTATTCTCCGCCGACAGTACTATATGATTAGAGCAGTTTCGTGGTCAATGTATACGGTGTGAAGCCTTACTCTGCTGATTTACGTGAACGGGTCGCGGCCGCCTGTGCGGCTGGGGACAGCACGCGTGGCCAGGTTGCCGCTCGGTTCAGCGTCTCGTTGTCTTTCGTTAACAAGCTGCTGCAGCGCCAGCGGGCGGGCGGTGGGGTGGCGGCGCTTGCGCACCGGGGCGGCCCCGCGCCGCTGCTGGACGAGGCAGCCCGCACCCAGTTGGCCGCCTGCGTGGCCCAACAGCCCGACGCCACGCTTGATGAATTGCGCGCCCTGCTCGTGGCGGCCGGCGGGCCGGCCGGCGGTCGGCCGCACCACGGTCTGGCAGGCCTTGCAGCAGTTGGACTTGCGGCGTAAAAAAAGAGCATCCACGCCGCCGAGCGTGACACCGAACGCGTGAGAGCGTTGCGCCGGGCTTTCCTCGAAGCCCTGCCGGGTGAAGATGTGACGCGCTTCAAGTTCGTGGACGAAACCAGCGTAAACCTGACCTACACGCGCCGCTACGGGCGGGTCGTCGCAGGCCGGCGGCTCGACCAAGCGCTGCCGTTGCACAACGGGCCGAACGTGACGGTGCTGGCGGCCCTCACCCCACAGGGGCTGCAGGCCGTCATGGAACTCGACGGGGCCGTGAACACGGCTAGCTTCGTGGCCTACCTCGACCAGGTGCTCGGTCCCACGCTCGTGCCCGGCGACGTGGTCGTGCTTGACAATCTGCGCGTACACAAAGCGCCCGAAGCGGCCCAGGTCGTCGCGGCCCGCGGCGCCCGGCTGCTGTTTTTGCCGCCCTACTCGCCTGACTTTACCCCCGTCGAACTCGCCTTCAGCAAGTTCAAAACCCACCTGCGCACCGCCGCGGCCCGCACCCGCGAGGCCTTGACCCAAGCCCTGCAAACAGCCAGCGACTGGATATCCGCCACGGATGCCCACAATTGGTTTGCCCACTGCGGCTATCATATACACTGACCACGAATATGCTCTAGTGGTAGCAGGAACTGTAAGCCACTTGCCGGTAGCTCCTGCTACTACTCATGTAACATTTGTACCAAACTTTTAACCAAGGCCATAAATGGCCCACCGGGTCAGCGCCGGTAGCAACGGCCGCAGGGGCGGCGGCCCAATTTCTCGGCCTGGGCCCGCGGCAGCTTCGCTACCGTTTTGGTGCACCAGGCCAACCCCTCGCAGCGGTCGGTGGCGTGGTAGGCGTACGAAGCCGAGCCCTGGCACACGTAGACTTTAGCGGGTGGGGCCAGCAGCAGGCCGGCCAGCACCAGGGGAAGCAGCGCGCTGCTCATGCCTGCGGGGCTTTTAGCAGTTCCTTCAGCCGCGGCGTCAGGCTGGCCATCTTCTCGATGCTGAAGTAAAGCGTATGCCGGTCCAGGAACGTGCCGCCGAAGTCGGCGCCGGCGTAGTGCTGCACGCCGTAGATTTCGGCGTACGGAATGCTGATGCGAGAGCGGCGGTCCAGGTGCCGGCGGTCGAGCAGCACGTCGACGGCCACCGCGTCGGGGCCCAGCTCAAAGTTCCAGGCGCAGTCGTGGTGCAGGTACACGGCCGCGAACAGGACGCGCTGGCCCTCGTGCTCGTACCAGTGGGCCTGCAGCATATAATGATTGGCCGGATCTGCCAGCCCGGTTGCGACCTGCTGCAGGATGGGGAGCAGTTGTGCAGTCTCAGAATTTGCCACGCGAACGGAGGTAAAATTGACAGGTAAACGGCGGGACGTGGCAAACGCTTCGGCGCCCGCCGGCCAGGATCTGGTAGGGCGGCCTAAGGTAACGCTGCCAACTGCTGCTGCCAACGTTGCTTGAGCTGCTGCAACTGAGTTAACGCCTCGGCTTCAGTCGCGCAGCCGAAGTCTTCCGCGCTGCGGTTGTGACGGGTGGTGACGGCGCGGCCGGCCAGCATTGGGTACCAGAAGGGGGCGGCGTAAAGCGCGCCGCCAGGTTCGGCCAGCTGCAACTGCAGCAGCTCCCGCCGGCAGGCCTCGGCCCGGGCCTGGTCCAGGCCGGCCCCGTCGCGCTGCAGGCTGAGCACCTGCACCCGTTGCCAGAAGGTCCGGTGCTCAGCGCTCAGTACCGGCCGCGGCAGTTCCGCCGGCACATTGCGGTAAGCAGTGGTATTCACCCGGTAGTACCGCTGATAGTAGTCCCGGCCGGACTCGGTGACGTGGTAGCTTACGGGCCATTGGCCCGCAGGCCCGGCGGTGCGCGGGCCGGCGTCTACCAGGCCTAGCTGTTCCAACCACTCAAAACTGTTGGCCGGTATGCGGGCATAGCAAGCGTGAAAGCGGTCTACGGTATCCAGCGCAACGCCTTCCGCATCCTGCTGGTAAGCCAGCACCAGGGCCCGCCACACCTGCTGCGGCAACAGGCCTTCGGGCTGCTGCGGCTTGGCGCGGCGTGGGGCAGGCGGGCGCTGCTCGCCGGTGAGCTGCCGCACCAGGCGGCGCCCTTTGCGCGTCAGGCGAATGTAGGGCAACGAGTAGCCGATGCGCGGGTGAGGGTCGTCGACGACAACCCGCTCTTCGATTTCAACCAGGCCGCGCTCAGCCAGCGCTTTCCAGGTGCTGCCGGCGCCCGGGTCCACCAGCCGCGTGCCCGGGGCCTCGTGCTGCTCGATGCGCTGCCGCAGCTCCGTTGCCGGTGCGCCCAGGCGGTGCTTCCAGCGGCCGTACGGAATCAGCCGCCACTCGGCAGCCGGCACCGGTGCCCGGCCGCGCACATAATCGTGCTTGTGCTCCTGTTCTAGTTCCTGATCCAGGCGGTAGGCTGCAACCAGGTAGAGTTGCTGACGCTCGTTGAGCTGCGGAAGCGACGTGCGGGAGGGGGATTTCGGGGCGCTCACAACAAAAAAACGGGGCAGTTGGGGAAAGGTGCGCAGGGGGTAACGTTTCTCTCTTTATATTGTAAAAAATACAACATAACGGGGTCGATTTGCGTTTAAATAGTATAACAAACAAGCACTTACATGGAGCAAATTGCAGTAACCCCCGCCGCCGACGAAACGCACCTGACCATCGTACAGGACGCGCCCGAGCAGGAGCCGCAGGCCCCCGCCGCCCCGATGTTCGTAACGGAGCTGCGCAGCCTGCCGCTTTCGGAAATCTACGTAGCGGGCAACTACCGTTCAACCATCGACCCGGCCGGGCTGGACGAGCTGGCCGTGAGCGTGAAGCATAACGGGCTGGTGCAGCCGGTTGCCGTGCGCGCCCTGACCGAGCCCATCGAGGGCAAGCACTTCGCCCTGATTGCCGGGTTCCGGCGCTTCGCGGCCCACGAAAAGGCCGAGCTGCCGACCATCGACTGCAACGTGCGCCACGGCATGAGTGACGCGCAGGTCGAGGAATGGCGCGTTATCGAGAACCTGCAACGGGAGGCCCCCCACCCGGCCGACGAAGCCGCCGCCGTGGCCCGGCTGGCAGCCCTCGACATCGACCAGGAGGGCATTGCGTCCCGTTTGGGCAAAACGCCCCGGTGGGTAGCCCAGCGCCGCGCTCTGTCCGAGCTGCTGCCGGAGTGGCTGAAACTGCTGCGCAGCAATAAACTCACCCTGCAAGCCGCTGAGGAACTGTGCCGCTGGCCGCATTCCGTGCAGCAGCGCCTGTTTGAAACGGGCGGCGGCTGGCAATCCATTACCCACGGTAACGTAACCAACTGGCTGAGCCAGGAGGCCCGCAAGCTGTCGGCCGCGCCGTGGAGCCTGAGCGACGAAACGCTCGTAGAAGCTGCCGGAGCTTGCAGCGCCTGCCCCAAGCGCAGCAGCTGCGCAACGGTGCTCTTTGCGGAAATGGCCGCGCACGACACCTGCCTCGATAAGGTGTGCTGGGCCACCAAGACGGAAGCCCAAATCACGCGCAAGGTTGCCGAACTCAGCACCGACGAGAAGCCCGCCCAACTGCTCAACGTCATTGGCTACGGCGGGCAGGGCTTACCCAGCCACCACTACGAAAAGACCCGCGCCAAAAAAGGGTCGGTGTGGGGCGTGTACGCCAACGGGCCGCAGGCAGGCCACGCCGTGCTAATCAAGCTGACCGATTCGTATCGCGCCGCGCAGGAACGGACGAAGGCCCTGCCCAGCGCCACCCCGGCCCTGACCAAAGGCCAGCAGGCCAAGCAGACCCGCCTCTCCAACCTGATGCGCGAATCCCGCAAGCAGGTAACGGCCGAGCGCATTATGAACCTGCTAAACGGGCCGGTGGACGCGCCCGAAACGGCGCAGGCCGTAACGGGGCTGCTAGGCTTTATCGTGACGGAGCAGCTGAAAAAGGGCCGCAACAACCTGAACGATGTGCTGGTGGCCGGGCTGGTGAAAACCTTCGGCTGGGAGAAGCCCGAAAAGCCGCTCGACTACTACACGAAAGATAAATGGGTCCAGACGCAGTTGGAGGCCACCGCCAACACGCCCGAAAAGCTCATCCGCCTGCTGATGTACTTGGTGGTGCATCACGAAATGGCAACGGACTACGAGGAATACCAAACCACCGTCGCCAAAGGCATGAATATGCCCGAAGCCTTCGCGGACATTCCCGAAGTGGCAAAAGCCCACATGGAGCGGCTGTACGACCCGGCCACGTTGCGCCGCCGCAAGTAGCCACCCCAGCGACCAGCCCCCAGCGCGGGGGCTGGTCCCGGTGCGCCCTTTCCCCCTACCGCCCCTTTTCCACCGCTTATGACTCCCGAACCGCAAGAATTAACCGTTGGCGATGCTGTACTCACCGTGCGCGAAAGGAATATCGGCGTGGTGTACGCCGTTGACCCTGCCGGCTCCGGCCGCTTTAGCGTCTCGGTGCTGCTCAGCGACGGCACCGATGCCGGCAGCTACAGCCCCGGCCAAGCCGACGAGCTGTTGCAGCGGCTCGGCCCAACGGGCGTAACCTACTCGTTTCATTCCGCCATGCGGCTGCGCCGGGACTGGCAAAGCGGCTATTTCAAGCAGGCATTTGCCACCGCCCGGCTGCTGGCGGGCTTTGTGGACCCTGACCTGCTCGGGACGTAGCCCGGCGCGGCACCAGCCGCCTTTTTGCCGGGGCCGGGGCAGTAGGGGAGAAGATTTTACCACGCTCACATAAACAAGAAAACCGGGGCTATATGTTGTATAAAATACAACATATAGCCCCGGTTTTACGTTTAATAACTATAAGCAACGCGCACAAAACCAGCTTGTAACATGAGCCAGCACACGTTTCGAGGCGTCACGTCCGCCGGTCAGCTTGTCGAAGTCCTTTGCGGGTGGGACCGCCCCCTGCAGTACCATCACCTGACCATCGAAACGGTCTGCCACAACCCCGACGACGACCAGGTAATCTACTGCAACCTGCAAGAGCGTGACCCGGGCCTGAACGTGGACGACATAGAGGCCAAGTGCATCGAACTGGGCATCGCCATTCCGGCCGGGCTGCTGGCCGCGCTCGACCAGGACGAAGTTGACAACGTGGGCAACGCCCGCCGCGACTGGGACGAGCAGCCCGCCGTGGCCTAACCCCCGCCGCTTTCCATCCGGCCGGGACAGGCCCGGCCGGCTTACCAACCCCTCTCACCTACCGCCCCATGCTTCGCAACCGCCGCTTTCAGCCTCGCAACGAGCCCCGCGCCTGCTTCACCTACGACACCACCCAGGACCGCATTTTGTATATCACCGACCTCGACGCGGGCCGCTCGGTGACCAACGACATTGAAAACGTGCTGGCCGACATAGCCGAGTGGGAAGAAGGGTTGGTGCTGGCCGACCACCAGGTCATCTACCGCGACACGGACGGGGTATGGACGGGGGTAGAGCTGACTGCAGAGGGCCGGTTTAGCCGCTTCTACGCCCTGAACGTGCCAACCCTTAACGCCGCCTTTGCCAAGGTGCGCAGCCGGGCCGCTGAGCCCGCCCAATAGCCCGCCCGCTATCTACCACCGGGCGGGCCGTTGGCCCGCCCCCTTTTCCTCTCCCTTGCCATGCCAGCCATTACCCGAGTCCTCGATACCGCCGCCGGCCAGTTGGTGCTAGGCGCTACCGTGCGCAGCACGACCACCCGGCGCCAAGGCCTGATAACCGAATTGGTGCCCAACAGCCCCCAGGGGCCACGCGCCATCCTGAACGACCGCCACGGCGAGGCCGCCGGCGACCTGGTGTTGGTGGCCCCGCCCGAGCCCCAGGCGCTGGCCATCCTCAGCCAGGACGCGGAGCCGGTGCTCAGCGGCGCGTTTGAGGTGCTGGTGCCGGGCCAGGGCGACCGGGTGTACTTCGCCCAAACGTCCGAGCAGGTGATAAAGCTGCTGGCCCGCTGCATCGGCATTCAGGATGAAGCCTACGAAGTTCAGCAGCTGACGCGCCTGGCCGAGGGCCGGCCGGTGGACGTGCGGTTTCGCGGCAGCTTCGGGATTGTGGGGGCGCTGGCCTACGTCTACACCGGCCAGGCCCGCCCCGAGCCCCGCTTCGCGCTGGGTCAGCGGGTGTACCGGACCGGCGGGAAGCAGGCCGAGACGGTGACCGGCATTCAGCTGCACCAGGTACCTGCCGGCCGCCGCCGCGAGGGCGAGGCCTTCGAGTGGCACTACCTGCTGGGCAGCGACCCGGAGCAGCTGCGGCCCCGCCCCGAAACCGCCTTGCGCGACTACCTGATTATCCCGACCGAAGGCCCCACCGCATGAGCACTGCCGCCCCCGTCCTGACCCGCCGCATCGGGTTTCAGCCCAAGCCGAAACCCGAGCCGGTGAAGCCTTTTACCCGCATTCACACCTGCGGCGGGCTGCTGCACCGCGAGCAAGAGCAGCTAGGCACCGCCGCGTGCCTGGCTGCCTTCGAGGACCGCCTTCGCCGCGAGAAGCCGCACCCGCGCATCAACGGGCTGCCGAACGTGCGCCCCACGTCCTACTGCGTGGAGTTCGATGCCTGGTACGGCTACGCCCACGACACCTACTCCGTCACGTCCAACGAGCCCGCCGTTATCCGCCGGCTGACGGCCGCCCTGCTGGCCGCCACTACCCTACCCCCCATGAGCCAGCCCACCGATGACGCCTACGATTGGGCCAGCATCCGGCAAACCTTCGAGTTCAACATGCTGGGCCGGGAGCAGGACGACCGGAGCCCGGAGTACTGCCAGCCGTTGCGCTACTCGGTGGTGCGGCCCGCCCCCAGTCCGCAGCACCAGGAGCTGAGCGAGCTGTTGTGGGCCATGCGGCCGCTGTTTTACCGGCTGCCCCTCGAAGACAAGGCCGCTAACGCAGCCCAGCTGGAGCAGCTGCAGGCCGAAGCCTACGCCTTAAAGCAGCAGATCTGGCGCAATGCCCACCCGCTGCCGGCAGCGCCCGCGCCGGCCCCGCTCCGCACCGGGCCCGGCATCCAAGGAACCTTATTCTAAGCCCTGGCCATGAGCTACCCCAATCCTTACGCGGCGGAGCACGCCGACGCCGCCGAGCAGCCCGCCCCCTGCGAACAGTGCGGCGAACTGCCCCAAGACTGTAGCTGCCCCCGGCCAGAGCCGGAGCCGGATTGCCCGGCCTGCGGGGCTTACGGCCGGTGCAAGCCCGGCTGCCCAGGGCCGGCCGGGCTGCTGGGCCCGCCGCCGGCCGACTGGCCGAGCGGGGAACCGTGGGGGTTCTGATGCCCCGCCTACTTCATCGTTTCACCGTCGCAAATCTGTTTTTATGCCTTACCCCACTCCCCAGGAGATTCTAGCCAAGGCCGCTGCCAAAGGCTTCCGCGTTGGCGCCTACGTCCACATGAGCACCCGCAACGCCGACGTGGCCGCGCCCATCCGCGAGTTTTCCAGCATCAACGGCCAGGTGCAGGCCGTCTGGATGGACGGCGCCTGCCGCAACCTGCTGGGCGAGCTGCGCCTGAGCGCCCGGCACCGCCTGCCCTACCAGTTCCCGGCCGGCTACGACTTCCTGACCAGCCCGCAGCTGGTGGCCGCGGCCATCGCGCAGGCCGGCGGCACCGCGGTGCCCGGCACGTACACCGCCGTCCGGGTGAAGGGCTACGGCGGGGAGGCCCCGGATACGTGGGCCACCACCGACCCCCGCCCCGAGCGCGAGGGCGCGGTTTACCTGAGCCTGCAGCCGCAGCCGGAGCCGGAACCCTTCGCGGAGCTGAGCCCCAACATGGAGTTGTTGTTAGCCGGGCAGACCGTTTCGGTTGCCGACGTGGCACATTGGCTCGATGCCGACCCCAAGCAGGCCAGCCGGCTATTCAAGGAAATGCAGCGCCTGTACGGGCCCAAACCCACGTTGCTCGACCTGGGCTTGTTCAGCGGCGTTACCGAAATGGCTCCGATGGTGGGCAGCGTGACGCAGGCCCGTAAGCAGGCCCAGGGGAAAAAATAGCCCGGCCGAAGCCAGAAAATACGGCCTCTATATGTTGTATTTTTTACAACATATAGAGGCCGTAATCCGTATAATACACTATAAGCAACGTCCACTTTTTCACTTGTTTACCATGAGCCAGCCCGCCCCCCAGATGCCCGAAAAATTTGCCGGTGTCCTTACCCGCGCCGAGTTGCCGGCGGATCTTATCTGGTCGGGCAAGCAGCCGCTACCGGCCATCGGCGAGCGGGTGTATATCCGCATGAATGACTTCGGGCCGGCCGTGGTGAATTACTACTTCCACGCCGACGGCTTTCTCGGCGTGCTTTGCACCCCAGAGGTGCTGCCCGACTGGTTTAAGCTGCAAAGCCCGGGGGTAACGAAGGTGCACGCCTTCGGCGTGGAGCTGGGCGACTTCCCCACCCTGCCGGTCGAACTGCCGCTGAGCGTGCTGGAGGCGGGGGAAGCCGTTCAAAAACGGCACCTCAACGACAAGCAGCGGGAAGCGAAGCGGGAGTACCCCAACGACCCCGAGCTGCGCAAGGCCCACTGCGCCGAGGCCCGGGCCGCCTGGGAGCGGGCCTGCGCCCGCACGGACGAGGCCCGGGCACGGGAGGCGGCCCCGCCGGCGGGGTAATCACTCGGAGTCAGTGATTTGATTGAAGTTTAGTTTAACTTTAGTCGAATTTTACAAGGCTCCGCACCCATGGACGTTCTTATTACTCGTGCTATCAGCTTGTGGCAACCGTGGGCTACGCTGGCAGCCCTTCGCGCGAAGCGGTACGAAACCCGCTCCTGGTACACCGACTACCGCGGCCCGCTGGCTTTGCACGCCACGGCCAGTACGCCGGCCGCCGTGCTGGCCGCGTGCGCCGCCGACCCCCACATCATGGCCGCGCTGCAGGCGGCCGGGCTGAGCCTGGCCACGCTGCCCCAGGGCGCCATCGTGGCCATCACTACCCTGGGCGAGGTGGCCCAGATCCAGGAGCACCCGCAAGCCTACGCCGGCGCGGTGCTCGACCCGGCTCAGCTCACGCCGGCACAACGCGCCTACGGCGACTACCGCCACGGCCGCTTCGCGTGGACGCTCGACGACACCCAGGCCCTGAGCATCCCCGTTCCGTGCGCCGGCCGGCAGCGCATCTGGCATTTGCCCCCGGCGGTGCAGCAGCAGCAGCTGGCCATACTGACTCGTTGAGATGCGCAAATACGAAGTTGAGTTCGTGGCCGAGCGCAAATGGTACTGCCAGGCCCTGATCATGATGCTGACGGGCTACTCGCTGGTTGAGGTGCTGGCCAAGACGGGCAAGGTCAGCCGGATGCCGTCAACAGACTTTAAGAAGGCCTTCCGGGCGCTGGGCTACAGCTGCTCGGAGCGCTTTAAGCCTTTCGATGCCGCCACCGAATACCCGGTGCTGATGCGGGCCCTGGGACCACCGAAGCCTGAGCGCGAGCCGGGCGCCGACGGAAAGCGCCGCGTCGACAGCCCGGACTGGTACGCCTTTGTGTACTACGACCAAAAGGTGTACGACCCCTTCCACGGCATTACGCCGCTGAGCCAGTTCTCCGAATGCTACCCGGAAATGCGCATTAGCAGCATGATCCAGGTTTGGGTTAGCGCCGGTACCGAATCCATTGCCACTAATCCCATCAGATGACCTTACTCCCCATGCTATGCAAGTAGTCGTAACCGTTCCCGTGCCGCTTTTGCTGGCGGTGCTGGCACTTCTCTTCGTAGGCATCCTTTGGCTTGCGGGCCAGGTGGTGCAGGCCGTGCGTGTAAACCGAGCCCTGCAGGCGGCCATCCGCCAGTATTACCCTTACCGCGGCTATCTGCGCCCCAAGTCCCAAACCCATGTTCAGTCCTGAGGCCTGGCTCTGCCTCGGCGTCCTGACCGCCCTGGCCACCCGCATAGTCCGACGCCAGATCCGGGAAGGCCGCGTGGTTCCAGCCATGTTCGACTTCATGACCATTGAGATGATGCTGATGGCGCTGGCCGTGTTGTGCTGGCCCGCATTGGTCGGGCCCGCCGGCCCCCCGCCACTGGCCTGGGCAATGGCAGGCTGGAGCATGGAGGTGGTACGGCTGTTGTTGCTGGCCTGGGTGGACGACCATTAACGACGACGCCCCCAAAGCGCACCAGGTGCACCTTGGGGGCGAGCATACGCTAGCAGCTGCTGGGGCTACCAGAGGCGGTAGCGCCGGCGGAGCCGAACACCGGCTAGCCACAGCCGGATGAAGGCTGCTAGCATGCTAAACAAGGCGTGTAAAACCTTGCACAGGAGGGCAAACGCGCCGAGTTCAGCGGCGTGTTGCAGGACCCAAGCCAGCAAGTGCAGCAGGGCAACGAGGAGCGAGTGAGCGGCAACCCCTAGGGCTGCGAGGCTCATGGAAAATATACTAACCATGCCCTATGTAGTACCGCACCTCTGCTCTGTCACGGGCAAAACGCCCCTTATTCGGGTTTTTACCCCGAAATATTTGTAAGTGATTGACCGTCAAGGGGTGTTTTTTTGCGTCTCGCCGGCGTAAAGAGCGTTATCCACCTTTTCACCCGCCGCCGGGGCTCAGCGGCCACCGGCTTCAGCCGCCGCACGCAGGCTGCCAACCGCGAACCCCGGCTCCAACCCGGTGGGCCGGGCGTTGTCGAGGCGCTTGCCCACGACCACGCGGAAGGGCTCGAAGAACAGCGGCAGGTAGGGCGCCTGGTCGTAGAGCAGGGCCTGCAGCTGACGCAACTGCCGGGCCTGGCTGGTCGAGTCGCCGGTGGCCACGATGCTTTCCATCAGCTGATCGGCGCGGCGGTTGCTGAAGCGGGTGCGGTTGGCACCGTGTTCCCCCACAAAATCGGAATGCAGCAGCGGGCGCAGGTCGTAGAAGAAGGGGTTGCCGTAGAGCGTGCGCAGCGCCAGCTCGAATTCACCGTTGCGGCGCTGCTCCGAGAGCAGTCCCCCCTCGGTGGGCGCCAAGGCTACTTCTAGCCCGATCTGCCGCGCTGCTTGCTGAAAGAGCAGGGCAATCGTTTCGTAGGTCCGCTCGCCGGCGCCGTACGCGACGCGCAGCGAGACGGGCTGGGCCTGGCCGGGCAGGTGCCAGCCGTCGGCGCGGCGCTGCCACCCGGCCTGTTGCAGCAGCTCAGCGGCGCGGGCCGGGGCGTAGGAGCGCAGGGGCAGGCTATCATTGTAGGCCCAGCGTTCCAGCGGGTTGATGATGCCGGTGGTGCGGCGGCCGCGGCCGAAGGTGACGGCGCGCACCAACTGGTCGACGTCGATCAGGTGGCCCATGGCCTGCCGTACCAGGGCGTTGCGCAGCTTCGGGTGCTGGGTGTTGGTTTCCATGACGACCACCCGGAACGACGGCGGCGAATAGAACCGGAACCGGGTGCTGTCGGCCGACTGCTGCAGGCGCGCAAAGTCCGGCCCCGATATCATCGGGTAGACGTCCAGCTCGCCGCGGCGCAGGGCCAGGATGGCTGTCGCCGCGTTGGGCACGATGTGGAACTCGATGCGGGAGGGGTTGGCCTCAAACACCGGATGCGACTGCTGGCTGCCCCACCAGTGGGCCTTGCGGGCAAGCGTGAGCTGCTGCCCGTTGTTCCAGCTCACCAACTCGTAGGGGCCGCTGCCGCGCAGCTGCTGCGGGTCACGCCAGCGCGAGGCCTCGTTGAATGCTTTCTGGAAGGCCAGCACCGCCGGCAGCTGCTCCAGGTTCGGAACGGGTCGAGTAAAACTGCGCACCGGCACGGCCCGCAGCACGCCCGTAGGATCAAGCAGGTATTCCGGCAGCACGGAAAACTCGCCGCTGTTAATCGCGTGGGTCGCCGCGTGGCCACGGCAGACCAGGGTAAAGGCGCGCGGGTCCTTCGCGTCGAGGCGTATGTCCTGGATAAAGTCGATGATGGCGCGCTGGCCCTCGTTGGGTATGCCCGGGGCGAAATGTGCCTTCAGCGTAAAGGCCACGTCGCTGGCCAGCACGGGTTTTCCGTTGTCCCAGGTAGCGGCGGGGTTGAGGCGGTACTGCAGGTACGTGAGCGAATCATCGCGGGTCTCACGCGGCATGGCTTCGGCCAGGCACGGCACACGGCTGCGCGAGGCGGCGTCGATGGCCAGCAGGCCCTGGTACAGCAGGTTAATCGACTGGACGGCGTACGAATTGGGCAACGTGACCGGGCAGAGGCTTTCCGGGTCTTTGGGCCACACGACGCGCACCGTGCCGGTGCTTTGTTGGGGCTTGGACCCGGGGCAGCCGGTCAGCGTGGCCACGAGCAGGGCGCAGACAAAGGCGCGAACTTGATTGGAGAAGATCATCAGCAATGCGGCAAAGGCGGCAAAGGTAGGCAGTACGGCCGCGCCATCGGGTGCGCGAACTGCCTCTTACCTTTGCCGGTGAGCTGGCACCAGGCCGGCAGGAATGCGGTTGTAACGAGCAGATAGGCCCGGGCAATACACACCGCCGGCACCCGTTCAGGGGCTGGCCGCCGCCCTACTTACCAGATGACCGAAGAATCGCTATGCAGGAATTAATCAACCTAGCCAAGATTGTCACGAACCGACGGCTGACCACATTGCCCCTGCTCGAATTTGGCGCCAAGGGCGATAATGCCACGCGGGAAACCGAGTTTCTGCAGATGTTGGTGACGGAAACCAACCTGACCAAAAGCCAGTTGGCCCGGCGGCTGTACGGGGAAAACTCGGAGACGACCCAGGCGGCGCTGCGCAAGCTCAAACAGCGCCTGCAGGACAAGCTCATGAGCCACTTGTTCTTCCTGGACAACACCGATTCCCGCCACCCGGTACACCGGCGCTACGAGCAGCAATGCCTCGATCTGCACCACCAGGCTACGGTGCTTTGGCGGGAGGGAGGCCAAGGGCTGGTGCCGCAGGTGCTGCGCAAGCTGGTACGGCTCGCCGAGGAGGGCGAATTCACGTCGATGGCACTATCGGGCTGGCAGATGATGCGCAGCTACTCCGTGGAAATCAACGATACGACCCTGTTTCGGCAGTGTCAAACCGAACTGGAACGGTTGGTGTCCCTTCGGGCGGCCGAGGAAGAAGCGGAAGACTTGTTTTGGTCCACCAAATCCGCGTTAGGCGGGGTCATCACCGTGCGCACGGAGGTGCTGAACACCAAACTGCCGCAGGTAGTGGCCCGGCTTACCGAACTCTGGGACCAGACCAGGTCCTACACGGTCTACAACGCGCTGCTGAAGATGCGCCTGTTTTCAGCGGAAATGGCGGGTGATTTCGAAAAAGTAGCGGGAATCACCGGCGAGGCCGAAGCCTTGTTTGCGCAGGGCCAGCTGAATCCCAAACGCTTTGACAGCCGGTTTACCAAGTTCTATCACACGTATGCTCTGCTGCGCACCGGGCGGCTGCGGGAAGGGTTGGCCGTATGCGAGCCTTACCTGGCCGCGTTTCACATATCGAGCACCAACTGGTTTTCCTATCTCGAAAACTACTTGCTGCTGGCCATGCACGCCGGCGAGTACGACAAGGCGGCCGACGTGCTGCGGCGCCAGCAGCAAAATCCAAACGTCGGCAAGCTGGTCGTATCGGCCGCGCAGCGCTGGGACCTGTACCGGGCTTACCTGTTCCTGGTCCGGCCCAAAGAAGCCGGCTTGCGGCCGCTGCACTTCGCTCAGCTGGTGCAGCGCGTACCCGACCACGCCAAAAACAAACAGGGCTACAACGTGGCCATCCTGATCCTGCAGTTCTTTCACTTTCTGCGCGAGAACAACGAGGAAGCCCTGCAGGGCCGCCTGGAGTCGCTGCGAAAATATGAGGGCATGCACCTGCGCACGGAAAATGCCACGCGCAGCCGCCTGATGTTCCGACTGCTGCAGTTGGTCGTAAAACTCAATTTCGATCCGCAGGCCTGCGCGAAGAAGGGCGCCGGTCTGATCGAGAAGCTGCGCGCTTCGCCGGCGCCCGGGGAAGCGTATGCCGAGGTGGAAATCATTCCCTACGAGGCGTTGTGGACGTTGACCTTGCAGGTGTTGGAGCAGCGCCGCCAGGAAGTGCGCTAACAGCGCTCGGTGGAAAAAAGAAAGCGGGGAGCCCCTGATCAGGAGCTCCCCGCCGCCGTATGGCCCACCGCGAAGGTTAATGGGTAATCTGAATGTTGCGGGTTTCGGTCTGCCCGCCGCGGCGCATGCGGACGTGGTAGAGGCCCGCCGGCAGCGTCGAGGTGTCGATGCGCACTTTGCCCGTGCGCGTGCTGCCCAGTTTCTGCACGAGGCCGCGGTCGTTGAACAGCTCCACCTGGTAGGCGTGCGGGTTCTGGTCATCGGGTAGCTGCAGCGTAGCGGCCGTGACGGCGGCAGGCTCCGTTTCGTCCAGGGAGCTAACCTCTACGTAGCCGTCGCTGGGCACCGGCGCTACGCGGAAGCTGTAGGGGTTGCAGCGGCCGGAGTTATCCGGCGTGACCAGGAAGCGGGCGATGGGCAGGTTGACGCCCGAGCAGGAGCTAGGGGCCGTTACGGTGACTTCGATGGTAGCGGTAACTACCCCAAACGAGTAATACGGCGTCGAGGTCGTTGCCCGGAACGCAACCGGGTAAGTGCCCGGGGTGCCCCCCACGTAGCCGCGGGTCGAGGAGCGGGTCCAATAGTACGGGCCCGTGGTTTGACCGGTGGCCTTCACCGTAACCGAGCTGTTGGGGCAGAGGCGGACCTGACCCGGTTGAAACTCGTACTCAATCGTCAGCGGCGAGCCAGCCGAGGCGTTGATCGTGTAGGTGGCGGCCGGGCTGGGGGCCGCGCCGGTGCGGGTGGCCACGACGCTGACGGTGATGGTGCCGGCCGTGCCGTTGTTGCGTACTTCCTGCGTCAGGCCGGTGCCGCTGGCCGTCGCGGTGCCGGTCGAGGCAAACACGCCCGGGCCGGTGAGCGTCCAAGTGTACGACGTGGCGCCGGTACGCGAGCCGCAGTCGTTGAGCGTAATTGTCGACGCGGCGTTCAAGCAGATGGCGCTGTTGTTGCTGCCCTGGAACGTGGGCGTTTGCGTCTGGTTGAACAGCTCGCGCACCAGCCAGGCCTGCGCCGGCGCGTCCAGGGTGACGTGCTTGGCGTTGCCCGTGTAGGCGTAGTACGCATCAAACGGCGTCTCGTCGTTGCAGATGAGCTGGCGCTGAGCCAGGTTCGTGTACGCGTCGGGCAGCGTGGTCACGCCGTTGTAGCCGCTGGTAATGGTGCGGTACTGGTAAGCCAGCGCGCTGACCGTGGGAATAAAGCAATGGTTGGGGCGCACGGTGGTGAAGCGGTACACGTAGCCGGACATTTGCGGGCCGTTCAATGTGCCGGAGACAATTTGCTGCTGCGCGTCGTAGATGCCGCCCGGAGCCACGTCGTAGCTGTTGAACGGCGTGTTAGCCGTAAACTGCCGGCGCTTGTGAATATCCCTAACCAGCGAGACAAGGACCGTGGCTTCGCCGTTGAACACCGGGCCGCGGGTGCCCGCGTTCGGGGAGAAGTACATATTGGCCGCAATCTGCGTTCCCGAGGTGGTCGAGCGGTAGAAGAATTTGCGGCGCTGGGCGCTGGCGGTACGGGCCACGTCGAGCTCGATGCCGGTGCTGCCGGCAACGCCGGCCTGGGCATTGGCCTGCCCGGAGTTGCTGCCGTTGGCCAGGGCCACGCGGCGCACTTGCTGGGGCCAGCCCAGCGAGCCGGGTAGCCCGTTGCTTTGCAGGGCGCGCATGAAGGGAATGTGGTAGCGCTGGCCGCTCAGGTCCAGCTGGTGTTGCACCAGCATCTGCTGCGCCGCAATCGAATTCAAGCGGGCCAGGTTCTTTTCGGCCGACTCGGATACGCCCTTGAAGTAGTCGATGAACACCTGGTCGCCCAACGGGATGACGGCCCCTTGGTGCGGCGCGTCGAAGGACAGGTACAGGTCCACGTTGTGCTTCCAGTAGGGCTGCTGGTACGTAGCAAGGTTATTGGCGTCAGCGTAGTTTTTCTCCATCAAGGCCAGGGCATAGCGCGTGATCAGGCCGCCCATGGACGGAGCGATGATGGTTACTTTCTGCGTGGGGTCCGCCATGTGGGACTGCAGCTCGGTGAGCAGCTGCACGACCACCAGCGCGTTGCGCTCGATGTAGTCGGCCCCGCCGTCGACCAGCTCATTGGTTACGCCGCTGGGGCGACTCGCAAAGCGGTACGTCATCGGGAAGTTGAGCAATACCAAGTCCCGTTCCCGGCCCGATACCTGCAGGGCCGGCGCCAGCTGCGCGAAGTCGGCTTGGATCTGGTCGATGTCGCGCTTGTCCGAAGGGTCGAAGCCGTCCATCACGAGGATGGGGTTGCGCAGTTTGCGGTCCGACTGGCCGAGCGGGTGGTAGATGATGCTCTTTACCTGCCCCTCGCCGTAGGTCAACATGCCATCGTAGTCGCGCCACTGCCGGCTTTTGACGGTGGTGGGCCAGGGCACTTCGACCACATTGATGCGATTGGCCACCGCCGCCGCGCCCTTCACGAACACGGTGGCGTGCGCCTGCGTCGTGGAGCCGTCGCTGAAGTAGATGGTAAAGCCAATGCTCTGCCAGCCGGTGCCGGGGAAGATCAAGCTCGTTTTGGCGCCTGGGGAAATGTACACCTGGTTCCAGCCCACCTGCATAAAGGCGTAGCTTACGCTGCGGCCGGTGTTCTGGAGCTGAAAGCCGGTGGGCATCGTTACCGTCACGGTCTGGTAGACGGAATCAGCCAGCGGCGCGGCCACCGTGACGCGGTTGGTGAGGTAGGGCGACCCGGAATAGCCATCGTAGTACAGCCCGTCCACGTCGCGGATGGTGCCGCGGTCCTCAGCCAGCGTATCGAGGGTGCCAAACTGGTAGTCCAACACCCCAATGGGCAGGACACCACCGGAGCGCTTCGCGGCCGTGGCTTCGGCGTCGGCGACCTGGCGCAGCGCCGAGCGCTGATACGGCAGGGCCCCGAACTGGTAAGCCGACTGGTAGAGCTCGAAATAGCTCTGAAAGAAGTGGGAGGCCGAGGACGTCGAGTACTGGGTGAAGGTTTCCAAGCCAGCAGTGCCCAACACCCGGTCGTAGAGAATGCCGCCCGGAACGCGGGATTTGTCCAGCGGCGAAATCAGGCTGTCCACGAGCTGCGTGTAGTCGCTGCGCGTTTCGATGGGGATGTAAGGTTGGGGGTCAACGGGTTGCGGGGCAATGGCCGCCGTTCGGATTTGCGCATGCGCAGCCGCCCCGCCCAGAAGTAGGGCGAGTGCAGTAAAAATTCGTTTCATGAAAGAGGGAGGGTAGCGTTTAGAACTTCATGTCGAAACGGCCATCGGTGACCGTGACAGTGCCGGTGCCGCCGGTCTCGCGGGCCTGGAACTCGAAGGTTCCGGCCACAATCCGGGCGACCGTATCAAGACGCGTGATGGTCAGGTGCCCCGTGGCATCGGGGCCGGTAATGAATTCGCGGCCGGGGAAGGGCTTGGCGTACTTGAACGTGGCGTACGGAGCCGTCAGCGACGGGAAGGTGGGCTGGGCAACCTGGTTCAGGTCGATGCGGCCCGTGCTTCTCACGTCGGCCACCTGGAAGCGAAAGCTCGTCTCGTTGAGCGGCGCACTTTCCGAGGCCGGTACCCGGCTGAAGTACAGCCGCAGCGTGCGCCGGCTGCCTTCGCGTTGGTACGTGGCCGATAACGGGGCTCCTACAAACAGGCTGGTTTCGGGAACCCACACCTGGCCGTCTACTTTTGCGCCGGCGGTATTGGCGCCGCTCTGCGTCGCTTCCGGCAACCGGAGTTCGGGGTAAACTTCTTTCTTCTTGCAGGCGCCCAGGGCCAAAAGCGACAGAAGAGCAGTGCTGGAGAACGAGCGGATCAGGGACATGGCGGGGGGGAAGTGGAGGTGAGGAAATCCGGAGCTGGTAACAGCATGGCAGAAAGGGTTAGAGGATGAATCAATGTCTAAAAGTAGTAACTTTAGTATAACTATGGTTTAATTATTGGCAATGTTTTACAGGCGGGCTTACGCCTGGCAACGTCGGTTTGTGGCTACCTTTCGAGAGGCCGGCGTAACGCCTGCTTCAGGAAGCTAATATGTACGTTATCCGCCTAGGGGAGCCTTACCCGTTCAACAACATTACGACCGGCGACGAGCAGGCCCGCGCCCGGCTGACGGAGAATTTTTTCGACGTGGTGTATTACCTCAACCCCGGCCCGGAGGAGGTGCAGCAGTGGCGCCGCGGCCCGATCCTGTACGGGGTGCTCGAAGCCGCCCCGGGCGTGCCCTTCGTGCTGGTGCAATTTCCGGCCATCCACCGGGTGTTCGACGTGCCCCTGCAGCTGCGCGGGTCCGCCACCGGCTTCGGCGAGGCCTGGGCGCAGCTGGCCACCAACGCTTCCCTTTCGTTCTACCTCATCAACGCATCGACCAACCTGGTCGAGGGCCTGCGCATCGTGCCGGTGGAGGCCGCATTCGTGCGCCAGGTGCGTGCCATCGGGGCGCGGCAGCTGGCTGCCTACCCGGATCAGGCCAGCGTACTGCGCGCGGTGGAGGTGGCTGAGCAGATCCCGCTGCGCGCCATGATGGGGCACGTAACCTGGTACACGGCCGAGTAAAGATTAGCGCCGGCGTGTTGTGATTTATACAACACAGAACCCCGGCAATTCGTATCTTTCATCGGCTATATGAAAATCGAAACCGGACTGAGTACCGAGCAGATCGACCAGCTGCAGGCTGGCCCCGACACGGACGAGCTGATCGGCCGGCACCTGCTGCAGCGCAAGACCTTCCGGCCCCGTACAGCGCCGCTGGTACCCGGCTATTTGTCCAGCGGGCGTAACCCGAGGTGGCAGCCCTTGCCGCGCTACTCGGTAGATCCGGTGGCCATGCTGGAGCTGCTGGAGCTGCTTCGCAGCAAAGGCGTTGACGTGCGCATCGACAGCACGGTCCGCTTGGTTGGGCTGACCTTCCGCGACCGAGGCCGCGGCGGCGTCGACGGCGTAGCCGCCGAGTGGTCCGGGGAGCTGGCCGACTTGCCGCTCAGCCTGAGCAAAGCCGCCCTGAAACTGCCGCAGCTATGAGCTACAGTGCCCCTCTGGTACACCAGTATTACGCCCGGGTGCTCCGGCCCGATGGCACGGTGCAGGAATGCCTGTTTCTGGCCCACCCCAACGAGGAGCCGGAGGGCGCCGCCTGCGAGTTCAGCACCAACTGGGCAGCCCAGGCGCTGCCCCCGTGCGCGCCCGAGTGGCCGGTTCTTTCCGTGACCGATTGCAGCCGGCAGGTCTCGTACATTCCCGCGCAGTACTTCCTGGCGGACGGGCGGCTGATGACCTACTTTTTCCGCCACGACTACCAGGTGCCCGGGCGGTACGACAACCCGCGCTACTTCTTGGCCACGTTGGTGCACCGCGAGCAGCCGGGCCGTACCCGGCGCGACGTCGTGGTCATCACGCGCAGCGACTGCAGCCCGCAGCTGGTAGCCGAGGAGTTCCGCCGGCAGTGGAAGAAAGGCGAATGGAAGTACCAGCGGCAGCCGCTGCAGGAGCTCACCAGGGAGAGCTACCACTTGCTGCGCCACCAGCTGCTACAGGACGCCCCACGCTACTTAGCCGGTAGCTAAGACCCGTAAAACCAAGTAAACAGGTATGCTAACACTCATAGCTAGTATTTCGACAGCGCTCGTAGCGGGGATGATAATTGTCTACCACTGCCTGCCACGTTCCCTTGCAACGCGGTACCGGGTGCCCTTTCGTAGCAGCCTCATTTTGCTGTTTATGGCAGCTTCGGTGTGCATGTTGCCTCAGTGGCTGTTTCTAGCTTTTCCAAATGCCCTGGGAGAAGACTTCTTCGTTGTGCCGTTGTTTTTGATCTTTTTTCTTGGTCTTTCGGCGTTTAGTGCCCTCTTGTTAACTCATGTAGTAGCTGATGGCGATGATGAGCTAAGTCTTCTCGTCTCATTTTGCGGCTTTCTACGCAGCATAGGCCACCGCTTTACTCGCAACTCCCGATGCCGGCAGGCATAACCCTTATGAGCAAAACCATTACCCTACTGGTACCCTTCGAAGTAACCACGCAGGGGCTAACCGACGCAGTACTGCAGAAGGCTTGGAAAGGCCAGCCAGTAATCAACGACCCCGACATGCTGGCCGTTGCCGACCACGAGCGGCGGCTTGTGGATGCTTTGCTGGCCTCGCCGGCGCTCCTGGAGGAGTTTCTACGGGCGCACCTGGCAGAATACTTCTCCGGCCTGCATCATACGGATGCGTACAAGCTAACCGGTGTGTCGCGCGAGTCCCAGGACGTGCTGCAGGAAGTGATTCAGCAGCTACCCGAACAATCGCGCATATTCTTCGAGGAAGCGCACGAGGGGGGTATTTTCTACGATAACACCATGTTGGTGTACGATTCGTTTCCGCTGGTACCTCAACCGGTGGCACTCGAGCACGGGCAAGCAGCGCCGCAGGGACCGACTTCGCCGGCGGTAGGCTAGTGTACTCTTTCTCCCCTACTGCCCATGAGTCCTACCGCGCCCTACGCCGCCGCACTGGCGCAGCTCCCGCGCTTCGATTGGTGCACCGACTACGGATTGCGCCGCGCCCTCAACGAAGCCTGCGGCCAGCACCTGGGCGACTACTACCAGGGTTCGAAGTCGCACTTGCCCCTGATGGAGCTGATACGCTACCAGGACGCACGCCCTAAGCGCACGACACTGGCTTATTACGGCTTGCCGGCAGATACTGAAGCGTTTTTGAGTTGGGTGTTCAACTGGGTAGCCTACTGCGAGCCGTTGGGCCCGGAACAGGACCAGCAGCTGCTGTTTCCCTACCCGCAGCTCTACCTGATCTGGCAGCTGCAGCGCTGGCCGTACCAACGCGTAAACGTGTATGCAGACCGCATCGTCGCCGGCGACGTAGCCTGGCCGTTGACCGGCATGGCGGCCTAAGCTCAGCGGCCTACGTAGTAGTAACTGCTTTACCCTCACGGGAATCTGGTTTCACTTCTACATTTTTGCTCCATGGCACCTACCCTTTCCAAACAACAAGCTGTACTCGGGCTATTCTGCCTCATCGTAGCCGCTGTGTTCCTGATGCAGTCGCCGCCGGCGTGGATGCAACACCTGGTCATTGCCGTGGCCCTGGTAGGCAGTTACCGCCTGGCTTACGGCTGGCTGCGCTACCTCTGGTACGCCGGCCTGGGCGTTTGCTTCGTGGGCCTGGCCATTGCCGCCGTGCAGCTGCTGACCGGCGAAGTGCCGGGGTAGGTCCACGGTATCCCTTGCAACGGAAGCCTCGCTGAGCCCAGCGGGGCTTTTTTGTTGCCGGTGGCTGACGACGAAGTGTGCTCAACTACTTCGGCATTTTTTAGACGATTGGGCAGTAGGGGGGAAAAATCAGGGGGGCGTAAATAGGGGTTATTGTGTTGTAAAAAATACAACATAAGGATGGGCGATTTCGTTAAATAACTAAAAGACAGTCAGTCGTTTAGTTATGGAAATCCTCGGCTCCACCACCACCCCGCTGCTCTCCCGGACGAACCGCACGGAGAAAAACCAAGGCATGAACTGGATCAGCCAGCACAAGCGCCTTGCCATCTACCTGCGCGACGGGTTGGCTTGCTGCTACTGCGGCAAAGGGTTGGAGCAAGGGGTAAAGCTGACCCTCGACCACCTGATTCCTTACAGCAAGGGCGGGGCTATTTCCTCAGCGTCCAATCTGATTACCTGCTGCCTTTCCTGCAACAGCGCCCGCGGCAACCGCCCCCGCGCTCATTTCGTGGCCTCGCTCAGCGCCCTGACCGGCCTCGATGCCGACGAGGTGCTGCGCGGCATTGCCAACGCCCGCCGCCGCAAGCTCGACCTGACCACGGCCAAAGCCATGATTGCCCGCCGCAAATCCTGCCTGAAAGCCTTGCTGGAACTCATTTACGGCGAGGACGCCAGCACCGCCCAGGCCGCCTAATCCCATCCTTCCCCCCTACTGCCACCGCCGCCATGCCGACCAAATACCTCACCGCCGCCGAAACCGCCGCCCTTGTACGCAAGGCCCTGAAAGCTCAATTTCCCGCCGTCAAGTTTTCGGTGCGCACCCGCGAGTATGCGGGCGGCGCATCGCTTGACGTGGCCTGGACGGACGGACCGCACGAGAAGGCGGTGCAGCAAGTCACCAGCCAGTTTCGCGGGGCTGACTTCGACAGCAGCCAGGACCTGATGACGTACCGCGAAGGGCCGGCCAGCGTCACGGCGGGCGGGGAGTTGGAGCGGGTAAGCTACGGGGCCGACTTCATCCACACCCGGCGCGAGTACTCGGCCTGCTACGGCCGTTGGTGCAGCGGGCTGGACTTGTACCAAGCCCCGGCCCTCAGCGAGCAGCTACGCGGCATGTTTGCCCTGCTAACGGCCGGCGGCAGCCCCACTGATGGGGTTTCGTTTGGCGAGCAGCACGGCAACGGCATTTTGACCGGCCGCAGCTACGACGCAGCCCACAGCTTCGAGCAGTGGGCGCCTAAGCTGCGCGCCCAGGGCTACACCGTCGAGGTGGAGGCCGAGCCCACCAGCAGCGGCCCGCTGCACACGCTGGCCATCTACCGGCCGGCCCGAGCAGCGGCCTAGGCCGGGCCGGGGGATTCCCAGGGGCGGGGCATCGAGCCCCGCCCCTGGGAGGCAGGCCCACTCCTTTTCCAAGTCACCTTAACCTGATGAGTATATGCGAGCCGTTCTTTATCTGCCGGGCCAGGCGCCCTGCTCACTCGACCCCGAAGGCTTCAGCCTGAAGTTTAACAGCGACACTACCCCCATCGTGGCGCAGGCGCTGGGGTGCCGCACGGCACAGGTAGAATTCCTGGACACCGATCAGCGGACGTTTTCGGCCTGGTGCGTCGCGGACGAAGGCGGACAGCCCAGCGTCGAGCCGGCGGTGGAAGCTATGCAAGTGCTGCGCCGCATCAGCCCCATGCCGGAGTGCTACCGCACGCTGGCCGAGTTGGGAGCCGAAGTAGACGAAGACGAGGACGACGAGCGCCCGCCCTTGTGCGGACCGGTGCTGATTGTGTTTGCGTCCCGGTTTGCCTGCGCGAACTGCGGCGAGCAGTGGGAGAAGCACCCGGCTACGGTTGTGGCCTGCCCTGATTGCAAAGAGAAAGCCGGCGCGGTGTGCCGGCGGCCCAGTGGCCACGAGGTGCCCGGAGGCGACGTGCACGTAAGCCGGGAGCAGGCGGCCGTCGACGCGGGCTTGTTGCCGCGCTGCCCGGTTGTGGTCCACGACACGCCGGCCGTGCCGCTGCGGCCGGCCGCAGCGGCCACCCCGCCCCGCTACACCCAGGGGGATTTGTTTAGGGCGGCGGCGTAACCTTCTCCCGCTACCTGCGGGCCGGCGCTCCGGTGCCGGCCCGCAACCACGGCCAACAGAAACACAAAGCCCCGCCAGCGGCGGGGCTTTGTTTGTCCAATGCAGTAGGTGGCGGTTAGAGCAAGCCCAGCGCAGCTTCGCTGAGCAGGTAGTCGTCGCTGCGCAGCCGGTCGCGGCTGAGCAACTCGGAGGCAGCACCGCGGTCCCAGCCGGCGTCGCGGTTAAAGGCCGTGCCTCGCCCGAGCGGGTTACGGTCGTGTTTCGTTCGCTCGGGCACTTTGAGTTTATCCGTCCAGGAGACGTAGTACATGCCGCCGATCAGGCTGCCGCGGTCGGCAGCTTGCTGCACGGTGTTGCGGGCTGCCTTGATATACTCCCCGCAAGCGGTGGAGCCGCCTTCAAACTTCTTTACCAGGTTTTTTGCGGCATCAAACAGGAAAACGGGGCGTGGTTTAACTGGCATAGAAAAGTGCTGTTTGTGTGATCTAAAGCTAATGCAAAGTTGCTCTAAACTTTTTTTATAAATCATACTAAGCTTTAGCAAAATAAATATTCAGGCCCTTAATATTGGTCACGAAATCGCCAAAAACGCCAAAAAATTGAACGAGATAATCGGCCTTTGGGCGGTGCAATGAGGGTTTTCCCAGATTGGTCTAGCTTATTGTGTCGTCACAATACCGTCACAGGAACCGGGGTTCTTTCCTTTCGATGCAGGTCGAACCCGTGAACCTTTGTAACGCACAGTCACACCCTTTTACGTCCATTTTTGCCTTTTATGCTCACACCGCCAAGCAGTTGCACCGCCTGAGTTAAGCCAGCGGCCATCCTTTTCAAGTACCATTTGCCCCGGCAAAGTGCCCGTCACAGGACGCGAGAAGGACCCGATTCGCCGTTGCTCATCGGCGCGCCTTCGTCGCGCTGACCGTCCCAGACCACCTCACTTGACCAGCACCACTCATTACGCTAAGTATTGTAAAAAATACAACATAGGTACCCCGCTAACGTATACTTATCTATGAAAACTACCGCTCTCACCCCCGTCCTTTTTGCGCCTTTGACCACCATGCAACGCATCACTGAACTCACCCCGACCCACGACAACTACGCCCAGGACCTGGCCGACCGCGTGTACGCGCGGATGGCCCACGAACTGGGGCTGAACCCGTCCATGGTCGCTACCATGCTCGACCAGGCTCGCACCGAACTGGCCGCAGCGCTGGCCCTGGGCTCGCCCGAACACATCGAGCAGGGCCAGGATCTACTTACCCGCCTGGCCGGCGTGCAGGAGCTGCCGCAGCAGCTTCAGCTGCTGGCGCAGGCCTACGAGCTGGCCCGCACCTGCTACGCGCAGGCGGCCATCGTCCGCCCCGCCTACGTCCCCTACCAAGCTGAGCAGGCCCGTCTCCTGGCGCATGCTCAGACTGCCCAGCGAGTCGCTATGCTCCTGGTCGCCTAGTAAGTCTTCGAAGCCCCACCGTTTACTGCCATCCGATGACTGCCTTCAAGAGCACTATGTGGAATACAGATTCCGAGCATTCTATCTGCCCGATGGTGGGCCGCGCTACCGCGCCGCCTGCGCTTGAATCCTAAGAATCTGTACCCATGCCGAATTACACCAACCTCATCGACTGCATCCAAATCCGCGTTGGCCAAGCCTACCCGTTCGAAAACGTCCTGCCGGGCGAAGAGCGGGGCGCCATCGACGCGTATATGTTCGACCTGTTTCACATCGCTTATTACGCCCGCAAAGCCGGGCCGCTGGTAATCGACGCATTCCGCAATGCCCCCATCTACTACGGGTTCTGCGAGCCGATACCAGGTGCACCCTTCTTCGTGTTCGATATTGGTGGTGACAACCAATGGGCCGTCGACTTCGGCCTCGACTACAACCACCTGCTCGAAGCGGTGGGCAAGGACGGGGTGAAGACGTGGCACGCGCAGGTCGAGCTGCTGCAGCAGCGCCCGAGCGAAACGTTCCTGTTGCCGCTGACACTTGTGTGCGCCGACACCAACCAGGTGCTGGCCGTCCGCCACATCCAGGCGCCGGTGGCGCTGGCACTGGAAGCTCGCTACTTGCTGGAGCGGCAGGAACGCCTGGCCGGCCCGCTGGCCACCCAGCTGCTGCAGGCGTTGCAACTGAAGTACGAGGCGGAGGATCTGCTCAACGAAGCTGGCGCCCTGCACTGCCAGCCGGCCCCGCCGCGGGGCGGCAGCAACAGCGGCCGTTCAGTAGTGATGGCTTAGCAAACCGTCGAATCAGTCCCTCTGAGGGCTTACTTGCCCGTTTTTTCTTGCCTGGCTGGTGTAGGTGGTATCTTGGCTACGTCAAGTTCCATCTACGCCCTTCCCTGCATCCATGCCCCTTACCCGGAATACCGTGACTAACGAGCTGCCAAAAGACGCCTTGGACCAAGCGACCTCATTGGAAGAGCTCCTCACTGTCAGCGGGCTGTCGCACCGGCAGATTGGTATCAAGACCAAGACCCCGGACATGCGCACGCTCAAGAAACGCATCGATAACCCGCGTTTGCTTCCGGTTGGCCACCTGGAGAAGTTGGCCGAGATGTTAAAGCTCGACCCAGCGGCCTTGTTTGCTTTTGTGCTGAAGCTTGAGGACCCCGACAAAGGAAGCGACGACTCTGCTGCTGAGCCGGCTACCGGTCGGTAAAACGCACCCCTTTAAAGACAAAACCCATCATGTTGGCGCATGACGGGTTTTTTAGTAGTTCACCCCCGCTGGACACGGGGATAGGCATTGGACATGACCAAGGTACGACCAGTATACCTGGATTCCAACTTTTGTAGGTTTCCTCACATTCTGAAACAATATGGTCCATACGAGAGCATCGCGCTGGATCTGCTGGTGTTCATCGCCGACAAGACCCACCGGCCCACGTACAAGACCAACCCGATCAACCTGCAGGTGCACCAGCGCGTGTATTTCCACGCCCAGGACTTCTGCAAGGAATTCAACCACGCCCGGCAAATTGCCACGACCAAGCTCACCGACAAGGACCGCGAGCAACTGAAGGATTATTCCCCGACCACGAAGGCGGAAATTGTGAGTCAGCTCGACTACGTGCTGTTCATGATGATGAGCCGGAACGCGACCTTTGACCGCACGAAGCGCTACCAGGTCGCCGGGCCCGACGGCAAGGTGATGGTGGAGTGGGAATCAATTCAGGTGTTTGGCCGGCTGATCACCAACCGCAACGAGGAGCACCGCAAGGATACCGAGGCCATCCGTTACAGCATGGACGTGCTGGCCGGCTTCATCGGCAACAATCACCACCGCGGCCAGCGGTTCTTTCTGGAGGACTACCTGCGCCTCGTGACCGAAGGCGGCAAAGCCGACACGGAGCGCAAACCCACCAAGAGCGGCCAGCCGCGGCAGGTGGGCCGGCCGCGCGCCTGGGTGGCCGGGCGCCGGCTGTTCCTGCGCCTGATCTGGAAGTGGGGCATGTGGCAGGAAGAAAACCGCAAGCTACTCGACACGCTGGAGGACGATTTCGAGGAATTGTGCGAGGTGGCCAACCTGATGGGCGGCACGGACCGCCTGCGGGCTACTCGCCTGCGCGACTACCTCGACCGCGTCTGTCGGCTGGGCGACCTGCCGTTCACGGCCGAGGTGCGGAAGGTGCGCCCGAACTTTGCGGCCCGCCAGGCCACCGGCAAGTTGCCCCCGCCCTACCTGGTGGTGCTGACCAAGCGTAAGACGCTGCAGCTGCCCGGGCAGCAACAGCAGCTGGCCCTCTAACCATCATCTTCGCTATGTACAACTTTCGGTGCCTGACAACGAAAGACTGGGTAAAGGACTACGGCTTTGGCAAAGCCCTCGAAGCGGACCCCGGTACCAGGACCTTTGCCGGACAGGTACTGGGCCCCGGCCGCAAGGACGTGGTGGCCTACTGGCAAGCCGAGAAGAGCGACTACCCGCTCTGGCAGCTGCTGCTGCACATGGGCGCGCACACCGTCCCCCAGACCGTCGCCTACTTCGACCTGCCGGCCGATACCGTGCCCTTCCTGAGCTGGGTCTACAACCACGTTGCCCACGAGCAGCGGGAGCAGGTGCAAGGGATGGCGCAGGGCTTCTTCGGGGCCGGGTTCGACCAGATGAACTTCTACCCCTACCCGCAGCTCTACCAGGTGTGGCAGCGCGAAAGCGACGCGCAACGGAGCGCCCGCGCCGGCAATGTGAAGGTGTACCTCGACCGGCTCACCGAGCCGGACGGCCAGGAGCTGCTGCGCTTCGCCGCCCCCACCCTCTTCGAGTAGCCAGCCTCAGGGGCCCGTAACTCTTACCAAGAACCAGAGTTCAGAGCAGCTTAAAAAGGCGGCATAAACTGCTGGAATACAGCCAAATACACCAGGTATAAAAGGCATAAAAAAGTCTATTTTGCTATCTGCGGAATAGGCTTTTTATGCTTTTTTATACTGCCTTGTTTCTGCCTCTTGTACCGCCAATACGGGTGTAGCTAGCAGCTACTGCAGCAGCTTTTGCGGCTTCAGCAACTGACAATTACCTGAAACATGGATGACAATTAGCTGAAACAAGCTGGCAATTGTCTGCTACAAACTGACAATTAGCTGAAACAGCTGACAATTACCCGATACCGGAATTGACAATTCTTCGCTACGGAACTGACATTTAGTTGAAACAGACTCCTTATAGGTAAGAGAGAAAGAAAAAGAGAATGCTATCTGGGGCACCCACCGAAGCGGTAGTAAAATTGCTTTTAGGGACCGTGCCGGCGGGCAGGGCGACCCGTAACCGGGCCTTGCGCAGGGCAGACGGGCGCCAGGAGCGCCGTTCGGCAGATCCGCAGCCCGGAACACCACCGAAAAGACGAGTTGCACCAGGGGCCCGAAAACACGCCGCCCGGAGACGCCCGGCGAACCGGCCGACGGAGAGCTGCGCGCACTGGGGGGCCGCGCCGGCGCGGCCCCATTCCCCTACCCTGCGGGCCGTGGCCACGGCCGCGCGCAGCCCCAGCGCTGCACGGTCAAGTGGCCGAGCATAGAGGCAAAGTGCAAAAACAGTAGCTTATCCTTTATTTAGCTAATGATAATCAATAGCTTAAGTAAAACTTTTTTAAAGTTTATGCAGTTTACTTCGTTATGTATAGTAAAAAACCCATGATTCGTTAGCTTGCGACCCATGGAAAAGCACCGGCGCCCGGTGCTGAAATTGAAATACACAAGGTAGTGCCGGCGTTAGCGCCGGTAATAGTTGCTGCACTAAGAGAATGGAAAGCCCCCCGGTTCTGCCGGGGGGCTTTTTTCGTTTGGCGGCTCAGCCCTGGGCGGAGTGTCCCTGCACCAGGGCTTCGAGTTCCTGCAGCTGCTCGTGGTGCTCCGGCGCCAGGTGAATCAATAAGCTCGCGTTGCCGGCCGGCGCGAAGGCATCGACTACCAGGTAGCCCGGCGCCTCGGGGTCGCGGGTGCAGCGGTAGCTGACGCGGTACACCCCGTGCGCGCTCAGGAACTCCTGCAGGATGCGGCGCTTTACGGCCGTCGTTTCGTCCCGGCGCAGCAGGTACGTCCATTTGGGGTTCGGGCTGGCGTAGTCGGCCAGGTGGCGCTGCTGGGCCGGCGGGTTGTCGCGGCCGCGCAGCACGACCTGGTACAGCTCCCCTACTTCCTTCACGTTGGCGTGCATCGTGGAGTCGGAGTTGGTTAGCGGCAGCAGCAGCCGGGCGCGGCGGCCGTCGTGCGTGGCCACGTCGACGCGGGCCCGGGTGATGTTGGGCTGCTGGGTGATGCTGGTCTCGAAGCTCAGCGCCCGGTGCGCCCAGGCCTCGTAGCGGCCGAGGAAGTCGTGCACGAGCTGGAGCAGCGCCGGCGAGCCGTGGTGCACCGGTGCGGTGGCCGGTATGTCGTACACGATGAGGCCGACGCCGGTAGCCGGCTGCCGGTACTGGTCCAGATCGAGGCGGGCGGTGCTCATACGCCGGTAAACACGTCGGCCCAGGAAACAGCAACCCCTGGCCAGGTCTGCACGGGAACGGCGCTGGGCCCCGCGTATTCGCCCTGCAGCTGGTACTGCCCTGCGCGCAGCACGTACGCGATGATGCACCGCAGCTCCGGCGTCACCAGCCAGTACTCGGCAACGCCGTACCGCTGGTAGAGGTCGAACTTCGTTTTGAGGTCGTGGGCGGTACTGCCGGCTGCCAATACCTCGATAACCCAGTCCGGCGCACCGATGCACCCGTGGCCGTCTACCTGGGCCGGGTCGCGGGCTAGGCACAGGTCCGGCCGCACCACCGTATCGGCAGCCGCGTCAGTACCTGGTGCTGCGGTCAGCCACACAAGCCCGCCGGTGAGCAGTGGGCTGTGCGCGCGGGCGGCGCCCGGTTGCAACAAGGCCTGTAGGTTGTCGACGACTACCTGATGAACCGGCCCTGGCGCCATGCGCCGGTGCCAGGGCCGGCCTTCGATGAGTTCGATAAAGTCCCCATCGAATGCCCACTCGCGGAAATCAGAGTAGGAATAGGTTGCGGTCGGGCTGCTCATGCGACCAGGCCTAGGGTTTTCAGCAACAGGCCACCTGGGTTCTTTGTGGCCTTGATTTTCTCCGTTCGCAGATCGTAGACGAAGGCGTTAACCTTGGCCACCAGGTCCGGGTTGCTCAGGATCTGCTGCACCAGGTCGGGGCGGATGATGCGCAGCTCTTCCAGGTTGCGTTTGCAGGCGGCGGCTTTGCTGTCATCGATGGGGTGCTCGAAGGCCAGCAGCAGCTGCTGTTCCTTCTTGCGCTTGATGGTGAACCGCAGGTGCGTGTAGGTGCGCCCGGTCTTGATCAACTCGTAGCCGACCTGCAGGTCGGTGTTGGCGTTGATCTGCTCGGTGGCCACGTCGAGCACCCGGGCCTTGAAGGAACTGAGGCGGTAGAACTTGTCGCTTCCTTCCTTGTCGATGACGTTGAGCATGCGCTTTAGCCGCTCGATGCTCATTTTCGGGGTAACGCCCTTATCCTTCCACTGCGAGGTAATCTGGTAGACGCGCTTGGCGTACTTGCTCGACAGGTTCAGCGCCGCGTAGAGTTGGAAGCTGGTGAAGTTATCCTTCAGCTCGTAGAGGAACGGGCGGATCTTCTGCGTCAGCTCGAAGATGATGTTGCCCGTTCCCTTGACGTAGGTAACGCCTTCAAACATCCAGATCTGCCGGTAGGCCTCGTTATCCTCAACCTCGAACATGCGCGAGCCCATGTCTTCCGTGGCCTTGCGAAGGTATTTGTAGTTGTACTGCTTGCCGGTGAGCTGGGACAGCTCCCGGATGCTCAGCTCGTACTTGCCCGTGTTGTCTTCCGGCCGCAGCTTCGAGAGCAGGAAAAACAGCAGGTCCATCTGAATTTCCGAGTACTCGTAGCGCGCCGTGGTGATGGCGTTGTGCTGCCGGACTTCGAGTTGGTGCGGCTCGCGGACTTCCAGTTGTGACGACTCCATGAGCCAATGATACGCACGAAAAACCACTGTTGATAACAGGTGTAGTTTTTGGCTTATCAAACGTAGTCGGTGCTCCTTACGAAACGTCGTTTGTCGCTTATCAAACGTCGCACGTCGCGTATCAAAAGTCGTTTTTCGCTTATCAAACGGCGTTCAACCTGTACTCAATGCTCAGATAGCGAACGGCTTACATGAGCCTCAAATAGATCAAATACTCATAAATACACAAAGGTTGGTGTTACGCATGCAGGCGCGCGGGCGCAGGAAAGGGGCATTTAGCGTGCTGGAGCCACCCAGGCCAGCACGAAAAACACCAACCGGGGCTGCGACAACCGTTCATCGGGTGAAGTGATTGCACTATTTCAAGCGTTTACTATCCCTGGTTTAGTTGAAACGACGTTTCGTAAGTCATCCCGTGAAAAACGACGTTTGGTAAGCGGCTGGATCGAGCGCCGAAAAACGACGTTTCGTAAGCTGCTCGCAGCTCTAAGGGCCGAAAAACGACTTTTCATCAGCCGTTTTCAGCTCCCTGAAAAACGACGTTTCGTAAGCTACGTGCACCAGGCAGGGCATTCGCCACCGGGGCACAGGGAAAAACGACGTTTCGTAAGTGCCAGGAGCCGCGTTTTTAGCCTCGTCAGCGCGTTGGCAGAGCTTACCCCCTCTCCTACCCCAGATAAGGGCACAGAAAAGCCCCTAGCGGTGCCAGGGGCTTTCGTAGCAGCCTTGTCGAAGGTCCAGGGTTAAGCCGAGGTGTCCACTTTCACTTCGGGAATGGCCAATCCGCGCTTGCGGAGCTTGGTGAGCAGCTGGTCGACCGCCATCTGTACCACATCACCCACACCCACCTTGTTGCCGTCGCCAGCTTCCAGCTCCAACTGCACGCCGGCAACGCGCAGCACCGGGCCGTACCCGGTCGGGAGCCGGACCGTGTACGACGGGGTGTTGGTGCTCACGGTAGCAGGAGCGGCTGCAGCACCGCGCTTGTTGCGACGTGGGCGTTTTGCGGCTGGAGCAGCGGCGGACTCGGCAGCTGCAGGGAGGTCGTCAGCGTCCGGGCCTGGCTCAGCGGCAACCGGTGCCGGCGCTGCGGAAGGGGTGACGGTAGCAGCGGCCGGAGCAGGCGCAGCAGCAACAGCCGGCGCCGGAGCAGCTTCAGCTGCAGGAGTTGGGGCCACCTCGGGGGCGGGCGCAGGCGTAGTGGTTGGCAGGTTGCCCTGACGAGTACCCGTCTGCGAGGTCAGGGCCAGGCGCCGGGTTTCCTCGCTTAGGGGCTTGCGTTGAAATTTATTTTCCTTAGCCATATACGGCGGGGGTATTCGTTAATGGTCGATACTAGGCCTCAGCTGCGGTTTCCTCGACTTCACGGGGCAGGTCCACTTTCTCGATCAGTTCCTCGCAAAGGGCGTGAATTTCTTTGCCGGCCGTATTGTGAGCTGCGATGCCCCGACGGAAAGCCGAGTTGAGGAAACTGTAGAGCGTGCTGGCCCGCTTGAAGCTTTCCCGCTGAGGCAGGAAGTTGGTAAACATCGGCAGCGGGGAGGTGCGCAGGTATTCCGTCAGGTCGTTCTCTTCGCGCGTGTTGGCCTGGTACATGGTGCGCAGGCCGTAGACAGCGAATGGCTCGTCCATGGTCTTCTGCGCGGCGAGGATGCCGTCGAGAAACGATGCGGTCGAGAGCCGGTCGAACATGGAGGCCCGCATCGGCACGATGACCACGTTGCAGTTGGCTATCATTTCCAGCAGGTCGCCGGAGTCGGAGCGGCCGGGCAGGTCGAGGAATACGATATCGTATTCGTCGGAGTGTTGCTCCAGGTGCGACCAGGCTTCCTCGATGCTCATCGGCAGGATGGGGTAAGCATACTCCTCATCGTCGGCGCGCAATCCTTCGTCGGTAACGGCCCGGATCTGGTAGAGCGACTGCTGCGGGTCCAGGTCCAGTACTCCAACACGGTAGCCGTAGGTAGCAGCCAGCGCGGTAGCCAGCAGGACCGTAAGCGTGCTCTTGCCGGAGCCCCCTTTCTGGTTGGCAATGGTAACGAGTTTCATGGTGATAGGGTGAGGTAGGAAAATGGACGGCGGGGCCCAGGAGCGAACCCAGCGAGGCAAACATAATCGAATCCGTTTACAAGTTGCAATGTTTCACTGTTTGCATGTTGCTTTGTTTCCATGTTTACTCGTTTACTTGTTTACAAATTGCATTGTTTACAAGTTGCTTTGTTTCAGTGTTTCAATGTTTTACTGTTTACTTGTTGCATTGTTTATCGCTTGCCCAATTCCCGATAAATTTTTACCGCAAGCAGACAACTAGGTTTTGTTTACAAATTGTATTGTTGCACTGTTTCAATGTTTAATTGTTTTAAAGTTGCACTGTTTACAAGTTGCATTGTTTACAAGTTTCAAATTCAGGAGGCGGCGCTATCATAGTTCACCTTGGCCGACCGTGTTTCATTGTTTACTTGTTTACTTGTTGCAAAGTATGTGAAACACGCGGGCGTAGGTCAGCTCGGGCCTGTTTCGTTGTTTACTTGCTGCGTTGTTTACAATCCCGCTACTTTTTCCCTACTGCCCGCGCAACTCGAAGTGGCAGCTTCGGCGGTGGCTTGGGGCCACTGCAGCAGCTGGCCGGCCTGACGTCGGGGCAGTTTGGATAGGGGAGGGGTGCAGGCGTCGGGGCAGTCATGCCGGCCAGCTCCGGGGGCAGTAATTCACCCTGGCGTCAGGGGCAGTTTTGAGAGCCAGGCGTCGGGGCAGTTTGGAATGGGCAGTCAGCCGGCGGACGTCGGGGCAATTTGGGGGCGCAGACGAATCGTTCAACGATTTTAGCAAGAGGAGCAACACATTACCAAGTCTAAGGACTTGGTAATGTGTTGCTTGCGGTCAGCATAGCTGACCTTGTGTTGATTTTGCTTAATAACTAGTTGAATTTCAGTATAATTTTGTTGCATTAGCCCTAAAACGAAGATGCCACCAAAGCAACCGGCCGTCCGGGTTACCCCGGGCACCCACCGCAAAGCCACGGCCGCGGCCGACGAGCTGGACCTGACCTTGCAGGAGTACGCCGATGCGGCCATTGCCTACTTTGCCGACCGGGGGCTCAACCCGGTCGATGCCCGCGTACGGGAAGGCACCCTGATCATGTCCCAGATCAAAAAGCTGGGCGACCGGGTCTTTAGCTACCTGCAAGAGCAGGAGCGCACGCTGCTGTTGACGCTGCTGGAAACGGTGGTTAGAACGTTGGTTGAAGTAGGGGCTACCAGGCGCACGGTGGAGCTGCTGGCCAGCCAGGACCAGGAAGAATTTGCCGCGCTTCGCAAGCGAAACAATGCGGCCATAGACAAGGACGTTGAGACCATCCTAAGCGGCGTCAAGCGGCCGGGGCAGCGGGGGGAAAAGGGCGAAAAGAAGCAGAATTAACTACTTAAAATACGCATGTATATCAAGATAATCAACCCCAAAACAGACGGAAAAAACGCGTACAGCAACACTGGTAGCGCCGCGCAGGCCGTCAATTATTTGAAGAAGGAAGCCAAGGAGCACGGTCAAGAAGCAGCCTTTTTCGGCCGGGAATCCGAGCAGTTATCCGGGGACGAAGTGACCCAAATGTTAGACAGAAATGTCAAAGGCTTGCGGGCGCAGGATGCCAAATTCTATTCGTTGGTGATTAGCCCCAGCGCCGCCGAGCTGGCCCACATTGGCAACGATGACGCCAAACTGCGCGCCTATACCCGCGACGTAATGGCGTCCTATGCCGAGAACTTTCGGCTACCAAATGGCAAGAAACTAGGGGCCGAGGACCTGGTTTGGGCCGCTACCCGGCACGACCAGCGCATCCACCGCGGCAGCGACCCGGAAGTCACCGCCGGCGAGAGCAAGCAGGGCCAACTTAAGGAAGGCCTGCAGACGCATATTCACGTCGTGGTATCAGCTCGCGACGCCGACCAGAAGGTAACGCTCAACCCCATGAGCAAGCCTGACCGCTTCAACCGGGTGGAGTTTGCCGCCACCAGCGGGGCACTGTTTACCCAACGCTTCGGGGAGGTGGGCATGACGCCCCTGGAGGTGCCGCGCCCAGGGCTGCCGAGTCGCAGCGCCGTGAAAGCCTTGGTGGACTACATTACCAGCCCGCGCCCGGGCATCAGCGAAGAAGAGCACCAGCGCCGGGCCCGCCGCATCGAGGAGCGCGTCGAGCGCATCAACGGCCAGCTGCCGGCCGACGACCACTTGGACGCGGGCAAGGTGGCCACCATCGGCCGCAACCGTGGCTACGATAAGGTATTCTACTCATCCCTGAAACGCATCGAGCTGCAGGTTGCCGAGGGGCGCCCGCCGGAGCAGCCGTACGAGCTGCTGGCATCCGGTAAGGTGAGCCGACCAGGTGGGCCGGTGCTGCAGGGCGTAGTAGGCATGCAGCAGCTCATTCGCCAGAGCCAGGGCGAACGGGAATCCCGCACCCAGGATATCGGAGGCGATGATGACGAGTTCTACCGCCGGCAGCGTCGAGGACTCGGCCGGGAATAGGTTGGCCGGAGTTTACGGTAGAGCTTATCTTTACCGCAATAGCATCCGACGTCGAGGTACCGGCCAAAGGTTGGTTGCCGGAGAGCCCAGGCAAGGACCAGGGCTCTTTCGCTTTCATTGAGCAGGGGTAGGCTCATTTTCCGGCGCCAACTCATGCAGCTCTAAGGGCTCCAGGGCCAGTTGCACCTGGTGAGTTACTTCACGATCCGGTGTGTTGGCCGGCAAGGCTACTGGAAGCATAGCGCGGGTTACCGGGGCGGAAATCAGGAGTTGCGAAGTTCGTACAGGGCAGAGCCCTTTCTTTTCCCAATGATGAACCGGAATAACCACGTTGTAGGCGTTCAGGTAGTCTGGATCGGTTAGCGATACGCGGGAGGAAGAGAATGCAATTCCATCCAGCCGAGGGGCGTTTTCTGGTTGGTGACTGCGTATCCATTCCAACATGAGGTGCGGAATGATGTACTCTGCATGGAAGGTCTCTTTGGGCTCAGTCGGTATGCTGGCCGCCATGATCAAGGGCCACGTTACTAGAAATTTGATGAGCTGACCATCGTACCGGTGCGGTTTGCCTAGGTACGTTGCGCGTACTTCCTCGACGCGGTTGCGCAGATCGACCAGGACAACCGGCGCATACTTTGAAACCGGATTGACGCGCAGCTTTACTGCGTGCAGGGTCAGCCCAAAGGAGGTTGCGCGTATTTCTTTAAAGGCCAAGTTGACTGAGCTGGCCGCGTAAATACATGGTTGCCCGGCGATGCTGAAGCGTTGAGGCGCCACTAAGTAGCTTTTCTCATAGGGGATGTGAAACATCTCCCGAGGCTGCAACGGCAAATTGTCGGCCCGCAACCGGTAAAGGGTTTCCTGCTCACGCAGGATGTGCAGGCTCAGGTGGCTGGCCGGCGCGTAGAGTTGCTCCACTTCCGTCAGGACCAGATTCTTTGCCAACTCCGCCATTGCGATGCTGGGGCTTCCCTTATCGATGTAGGCCTGCAAAGCCCTGGTTATTCCAATATTCAACTGACGCACGGCTTTGCAGACCAACTCAGCATAAGGTAGCACGCCCAGTCGGCCAACATACTCTGTACGATGGTCGATGACGATGGGCTCTAAGCGTTTGACTAGCTCGAAATACTGGCCCAGCGTGCGTGTTACAAAGTGATAATAACTAGGCTCAGAAGAGTCGCGCCAATTTTTGGGGAGCGTAAAAATTGGGTCCTGGAGTAATTCTTCGACGGTCATGTATTGCGCTGCAGTGGACAGCCGAAAGATAAAGGTTGGGCAAAGGGCAAGGTCGTTGGGTACTGGTAAGTTGGAAGATGCTTAGGAGTTAAAAGCTTAATTAAAGTTTATGTAAAACTTAATCAAAACTCATATACATTGCATTGAATTTACCCCCAAAAAGGCTGCTAAAGGCTCTGCGGTACAGGTATTTTCAATGTGGCTATGCAGGCAGTTCAGGATTATGTAGACTCATTACCGATCAGCGAGACCCTCAAACAGGAGCTCGTAAGTCCCCCGTATCTGCACGCCTACCGGCTCTACCTGAACCTGCCTCGTTACCTAGCGCCGGTGTTTCCGGCCGTGAGCGAGGCCCAGCTCGACCGCCTCACCATCTTTAGCTACCTCTACTTCCGGTTCGTTGTGGCCGTGGACGACGTGCTCGACGCGCCCCTGAGCAGCGACGCCGGCAGCGAGCGGCTGCTGCAGTACCTGGGCCTTTACGAAACGACTGTACTGGGCCTGAGCGAGCTGTTGCCCGCCGGCGGGGAATTCTGGCAAGCCTTCTACGTCTGCAAAAAGCAGTACATCGCCGCCAACCTGCGGGAAAAGCACATTTCCCGGCAGCGGGAAGCCTTCACGGAAGAGAGCTTTGAAGAGCTGGCCAACGGCAAATCCGCCGTGGTCTACGCCCTGGTGCACGCGCTGGCTGTGCTGGCCGGCGACCAACAGCCCGTCGAGGACCTGATCAATTGCCTGCGGGGCATCCACGTTGGCAGCCAGTACCTGGATGACGTCGAGGACTTCCGGCAGGATGCCCGCAACGGCCAGTTCACCTACGCGCACCACCTGGTAGACGTCTTCATCGATAACCACGGACTCGAAGCCCGGGTAGCAGGCGAGGAGTACCGGTTTCGCTACCTCTACACGTCAGGCACGGCCGGCAAACTGATGCAGAAAGGCCGGGCGCACTACCAAGCCAGCCTAGCCATAGCGCAACGGCTGGGGCTCGACGGGCTGGGCCAGTATCTGCAGGCCGAGTTGGACACCTTCACCGAGCAGCTGCGCGCTACCAATGCACTGGTGCAGGAGCTGCGCGGCGACGTGCTACCGGCTACGCTCGTCGCAGGCCAGGTACCAGCAGCTGTTTTGATGTAGGGCCATGCTTGTCACGACTGCCAGCGGCATAAGCCCTTACGATTCGGGCCGGTGGGTAATCAATACCCCCGCCGGCCGGCACGTACTCGTCAACGACGGCGGCGCCGAGCTGTACCGGATTCTGCGCCACGCAAGCACCGTCGAGCAGGCCCGTGAAGTCTTTAACCAGTCCTTCCAGGCCACGCTGAGCGCGGAGGCCTTCGACCGCTTGGTGCAGGCCCGTTTCGGCGGCTACGCCATCCTGCAGCACGACGGCCCGGCCGTGGCCCAGCCCGAATACATTGCGGGCGCCACGCAGCTGCTCACGCCGCGCGCGGCCGGGTGGCTGGCGCTGCCCTTGGTGCCGCTGATGCGCCACCGGTGGTACTGGGGCCTGCTTGGCGCGCAAGTATGCTTCGTCGGGGTAGTAGCAGCCGCGGTGCCCATGCCGACCGCACCGGCAGCAGCGTACCTGGTAGCGGCGCCCTTGGTGTGCGCTTCCTGGGTGGTGCACGAGCTGGGGCACGTTGCCGCCTGCGCAGCAGCTGGCGTGCGCCACGGCGGGATTGGGGTTGGGTTGTATGCCTACCTCTTTCCAGTGCTCTACGCCGACGTTTCCAACAGTTGGCAAGCCCCCAGGGGCGTACGGCTGCGCGTCAACGCCGCCGGCATCTTCGCGCAGGTGCTGCTGGCCAGCGGGCTCACGGTCGGCTACCTGGCAACCCAGTTGCCGGCCTTGTTGCTGGCTTCGGTCTCCATCGGCGTTTCGGCTGCCTGGCAGCTTAACCCCTTCCTGCGCAGCGACGGCTACTGGATGCTGTCGGATCTGAGCAATACGCCCAACCTGCACGCAGCGGCTTCGCAATCTGCACGGCGGGCCTTTTCCCTGGCAGGCTTCCGGGCTTGCCTTGCGGGCCGCGCCAAGCGCCCCACACGCGCTGAGCTGTTGCTGGGCGTCTACGGGGTGCTCAATCGGCTGGTGCTGGTAGCGGTGGTGCTCTGGATGCTCAGCCGGCACGGGCAGGCCATTTGGGAGCTTCCCCTGCAGCTGCCGGCCCTGGTGCGCCAGGCCTGGCAGCTGCACCGGTGGCCGCAGCCGCAGCAGTTGGTCGCCTTAGGCTTCTACGCCATGTGGGCCCGCTTCCTGGTAGCGCAGCTCGTCGGGCGCTACCGCTCATACTCACTGCCGGCCCAGCCGGCCTGATCAATACCGTTGCTTGGCCTAAGCGGGTGAGCCAGGCAACGTCCACCAACACCCGCATCACTTAACCACAGTTGCCCCATGGACAACAACATCAACAACCAACCGAACGAAGCCGAAATTGCTGACCGCATCTCGGCAAGCGCACTCGAAGAGCGCCGCGAGCAAATCAAGCCCAGCTGGTCAATGGGTAGCGACGACCCGGCCGTGTATGAGCACGAGACGCCAGCCGGCGGCTGCTAGGAGCTGCTGCTAGGGGAAACAAAGAAGCCCGGTCAGCGACCTTGTCCTTACCCAAATCTCAGCAAACGCTTCGGCCTTTTGGCCGGAGCGTTTCTTGTTTAAGGAAGCAGGTGGAGCATTGAGGTAGTTGGAAGCCGGCCACTTATGTCCGTAGAGTAGTAACATGCCGTTTTTCACGCGTAGGCTATACCTTGTGGCCATGAAACCACTGCTGCGCTTTCAACTACATGTCGTGAATGCTCCGGCCGGCGTAACGGTGGCCTTGCAGCAGGGCACCACGCAGTTGCTTCCTCCAGTCGTGACGACCAGCGAGGGAGTGCTTCTGTTCGAAACGGAATTGGGTGTTTCCCAAGTAAAAGATCAGCAAGGATTTCGCCTCAGCGGTCCTTGTGTCCACGGCCGGGGTGACGACCGGTTTCTTTACCTGAACTCCGGCACCTTAGCCGGACAGGCTGATTCGTGCTGGACGCGCCGGGCTAAAGTACCGTTACCGGTATTGACCGCCGCCTTGGTGGAGCAGGCATTGGCCGCGCCAAGCGCTGCGTTTCAAGCCCGTATGTGGGGCTGGGCCGCCGATGGTGGCCCAGCCTGCGCCAGCATCCGCCTGCTGGAGGCTGGGTGGCGCTTGGTATCAGCAGCGCCTACCGGTTCGGGGAACGGGTAAAAGCTACCGTCTGAAGAGGCGGGCTATCCGCAGCAGCCTTGGGCCCCTGTTGCTTGAATAGGCGGGCAAGGAACGGTGCCATATGAACAGTACACGCAGCAGTCGCCGGCCAGCGGCTTGAGCATCGTGTGGCAACTGGTGCATTCGTAAAACCATTGACAGGCATCGGTCGGCATCTGCTCCGCTTGGGCGTGGTGACACACCGGACAGGTGAGCACGGACGTTAGCTGAACTGCGGGCGGAGGAGTAGGAGGCATGATCGACAGCATGGGACGTTGCTTAATGGGTAGCAGGATTCAGGACTGTATAGCCCGTGCCGTTAATAGCCGCCTCGACCTGGGCGGCGGGTGTCACGGCGGCATCAAAGCGGACCTGCGCCGTGCCCTGGTCGTAGGATACCTGCACGCTTCGCACGCCCAGCAGTTGCTGCACGTCGTGCTCCACGTGGCGGGCGCAAGCCTCGCAGGTCATGCCGCCAATGCGGTAGGAGCGGGTTTGCAACACCGGGGTTGTACGGGTGGGGAGCAGGGGTGTGGGGGCCGTCGTTGAATAGAACGGCGCGCTGTAGTAGGGGAAGGTCAGCAGCAGCCCGGCCAGCAGGGTAACAGCCGCCAAAAAGCCCCGCGACTGCATCCGTACGGGCTTGGCTGGCATGTCGCAGCCACACGCATCAGCGGCGGGCATGCGGGACCGCAGTTGCTGGTACCAGGCAAAGCCTAGCACGCCGACGGTAAGGGCCACCAGGTATGGCCGTAGCGGCTCCATCCAGGCGAAAGTGGTCGCTACTCCGCCCAGCCCGCCGACAATGGCTAGCAATGGGGTGATACAGCACAAGGAAGCTGCCAGGGCGGCCAGCAGGCCCGCTCCGGCCAGCGGCTTGGTAGGAGACGTCGGCGTAGGGTTCATCGGGCGGAAGTCGCGTGTGAAGTGGACGCCGCGGCCAGCAGCGAATGAATTAACGGTTGCTGCGCAGCAGATAGCGAATAAAAGACGGTTTGGCCCACTTTGCGGGCCTGGATGACCCCGCCGTCTTTGAGCTTCCGCAAGTGCTGGGAGATGGCCGACACGTTCATCTGTAGCACGTCGGCCAAGTCACACACGCATAGTTGTTGCTCCTGGGCCAGCAAAAACAGCATCTGCAGGCGCACGCGATTACCCGCCAAGCTTAGGACAGCCGCCAGCGCGGCCAACCCCGGCTCTACGGACGCCAGGCGCTGCTGGCACTGCTCGATGTAGGCAGTGTCGGCAAACACCCGGATGCACGAGGAAGAAATCATAGTGGTCGTTTCGGCAAAGGTAGCGTTTAGGTATTTTAGTTATTGCTTAAATAATGTCGCACTACCCCCCCCTTCTTCACGGCCGGCGGTTGCCGGCACACCCACCCAGGCCATGACGTGTTCCGCTTTTCCTACGCCCGCCGCGCTGCCGACGCGACGCCTTTCCGAACACTTCGCTGACGCCGACCAGTGGACCCACCGCCAGTTTGGTGCGGTGCAACTCGGGGACCGGCGGCGCACCCGGCGGGTGGAAACGCTGGTTGCCGCGTGGGCGCGCCACCCCGGCGCCAGCATCCCGCAAGCCTGCGCGGGCCAGTCGTATGCCTGCAAGGCCGCCTATTACTTACTGGCGCAGCCCCATGTCACCCCGGACGTGCTGCAGCAGCCGCACCGCGAGCAGGTACGCGCAGCCCTGCAAGAACCCGGCACCTTCCTGTTGCTGGAAGACACGACGGAGGTTATCTGGCCGAAGACGGGCCAGCGCCGCGCGGGCCTCGGACCGGTCGGGCAAGGAGCAGCCGCTAGCCAAGGCGTGCTGCTCCATTCGGTGATTGCCGCCCGCTGGACAGCAGGGGCGGAGCCCGCGTCCACGCGCCGCCCGCCAGTGCCGGTACTGGGGCTGCTGGATCAGCAGTTTTACCTGCGCGTGCCGATCCCTGCCACGGAAAAGGCGTTGGCGTACAACCCCTACCAGCGCCGGCAGAAGCGGGCCCGTGAATCGGATTTATGGACCAACAGCCTGCGTCAGTTAGAGGCTCCACCCACCCACGCCCGCTGGGTCGTGGTGGCCGACCGGGGCGCGGATATTCATACCCACCTGCAGTACTGTCAACAACGCGGCTTGGGCTTCGTCGTACGCTCAGCGCAAGACCGCGCATTGGTGGACCCCAGCAGCGGGGCCTCGGCGGGCAGGTTGCGTGCCCAGGCCAGTACCTGGCCACCGTGTGGGCAGTTCAGCCTACCCCTTCGGACGCGCCCGGGAGCGCCTAAGCGTGATGTGGTACTGCAACTCAGCTTTAGTCCCCTGTTGGCCTTACGGGCGCCACAACGCCCCGGCTTTTCTACCGGCCGCGGTGACCCGGTTCGGTGCGGCGCAGTACGGGTGTGGGAAGCCGGGACGGACGGCCGGGCTCCGGCGCTGGAGTGGCTGCTGCTCTGCGACCAGGCGGCGCAAGACGTAACGCAGGCGTTAGCGTGCGTGCAGCAATACGCCAGCCGCTGGCTGATCGAGGATTTTCACAAGGCGTTGAAAAGCGGCGTGCGAATCGAGCGGCTACAGTTGCACACTGGGCCCCGCCTGTTTGCCGCCATTGCCTTGCTGAGCGTAGTGGCCTTAGCCTTGGTGGATTTACGTGAACAGGTACACCAAATGCCAGCTCAATCCGCAGAACAAGCTGGATTATCGGAAACAGCATTGGCCGTGCTCCGCCGATGTACAGCCAAGCCGCTGCAAACAGGTCGCGATGTCTGGCAGGCTATTGCCCAACTTGGCGGGCATTTAAGCCGTGTGAAGGATAGACTACCTGGGTGGCAAACGTTGTGGAAAGGGTTGATGACCTTACGATTATTAGTAACCGGCTTTCGATTTGCGGTCTACTCGCCGTAGAAATAGAAACGCTCCGGCCAAAAGGCCGAAGCGTTTGCTGAGATTTGGGTAAGGACAAGGTCAGCGACCGGGCTTCTTTGTTTTCTACCGGTGCCCAGAGTATTAGCAGTTAGTAGAAATCAAACCCAAACAGACCGCCACCGGCTTGATCGGTCAGGTGAGGTGGAACAATAAAATCTTTAATTGGAAACTCAGGGATAGAGCGGTTCTGCGGGGAGGGAATTTGATCAGAGTTCAACGTGATGATGTATTGGAACCCTAGTTCTGCTGCAAGGCCAGCGCCGTAAACCCATGCTTTTTCATTCTGCCGCTCATCAACGGGATCGAATAAATGGCTGTCATGCACTAAAAAACCGGGGGTCATATTCCGTTTTCCCGCTACGCGCATCAGCATCATATCGAAACAGAAGACCTGCATGCTGTTTACGCCACGGCTGTTGCGCCCCTGGATGGTGATTGAAAACTCAGGGCCGGTTTCAGTCGGGTAAATGCTTAAGTTTCCCGGGTCGTTGTACAATGCTTCAGAGGCTGCCTCAAATGCCAATACGGCATCTGTAAGCACCGACTCATTTTCTTTGAAATCACGCTGCAGGCGCAAGGATAAATGGCCCTGCTTGATTTTAAGCTCCGCAACCCGTAGTGCTACATCTTCCAGTAGCTTTTGATTTTGCTTGAGGGTTTCTACGTAGGCAACTGCCTTACCAAGTTCTAGTTGAAGCATCGTATGGTGCTCTAAGGCACCATGCGTATGCAGCAGTTGCATGACTTCGCTTCTGCGCTCATCAAGGGCGCTGATCTGTTGTTGAATTTCTTGAATGCGCTGTTCCGCTGCCACTAGCTCTCCTTCCAGATACAGCCGCCGGTTGCGAACAATGGACTCATGGAAGCGCCTTACTTCATCGTACCGTTGTAAAGCCACCCCTGGGAGTACAACTCCAGCTTCCTGATACAGTCGATCCAAGTCGGCCACCGAGGGAGGCGTTTCAGACTGCAACGAAAGGCGCAAATCGTCTACATAATAACGGGTTTGCGCAGCTTCGTCCGCCAGCTCGTTGAGCTGCCGTGTTAGATGGTTTCCTTCCTTTTCACGCTCGGCATAGTCTTGTAAGATTCGAAATGCCTTTAAGGCCGTCGTAAGCCGTTCAACTTCTTTTTGAGCCAGTGTGAGTTGTGTAAAGATCTGTTTGGGGTCTCCGACCACGTTTTTCAAGCCGCCTTCACGCGCAACTCTTTGCAGTTTCTGCGCGCCGGTGATATCCTGACGTAGTTGCTCCCGCTCTTGGCTTATTCGCCAGTCGAGGCCCAACAAGTAGGAAAGGCCGACCCGTACATCGGCGGGCTGCTGCTGGCTTGCCTGTTTGGTTGGCTCAGCCAAGCCGCCGTTTTCGGCACGGCGCACGAAGTAGCTAAACAGTTGGCCGAACGTGGGGCCGTAGGTGCCTAGATCTTCTTCGAGTCCGAACATTACCAACCCCAGTAGTTCACGCCACTTAGCCTGAGCGACGCGAACAGAGGTTTTTCCCTGCATTGGGTCAGCTGGCCAACTGGCAGTAGACCCTTCTAGTAGTTCAATGTCGAGCCACCCAAACGTTGCACCGCTTCGGCTAGCTCGCAGCAGCGCCCCTTTCAAGTCGAACTCCATCGAGAAGGTGTAGGATTCCAGTTCCGGTTTGCGGAAAAGGGAATTGGTATCTCCTTCCTTGCCGACTAAAAAATGAATGAGCTGCAGCAAGCTCGACTTTCCAGATTTGTTGCGCGTTTGCCCGTCGTTGGATTGCTGGAGCTTGTCGGACACAATAATATTCAGACCAGGTCGCAGCTCGACTGGTTTGAACGAAGGGAGGTCACTGGTAATGCGGTAAATCACGGCTTCTTTTTGACAATCCGATTGCCATCTAGGGTGATACTGCCGGTGCAGGCTAGTAAATCAAGCGCCAAGACGAACCAATCGAACGAAATCGGCGAACCGGTGCTGTGACGGGCTTTGAACTCCTCCCACAACACCGAAACAGTCTTAGGTTTGGTTAACAGACCGAGCAAGTGTCCACCAATAGTCAGCAGGGCCCGGTTTTCCGAAAGGTGTTTGGAAGGCAGTATCATAGCTGGCCGGCAAGAGTGGGTGCCGCTTCGAAGATGTCACAGCTCTGGAAGAAATGAGCTAAAACGGCTATAGGGGCCGCCGGGGAATGCTTACGGTGCGCTGAAATGAACGAGAGTAATTCCTCGAAAATTTCGTCTGAACTTATCCGCCTGGCTTTCAATCGTTGATACTCCGCTCGCAGGGTGGCAGCTACTTTTTGACCCAACTCAGGATCGGCCGTGTACTCCTCCAAAAACTTTGCAACTCGGGTGGTGGCATTGTAGCCCCACAGGATAAGTTGTCTATTCTCGGTGCTTAATCCATTAGCCTCAAGCTTGCCATAATCAACTTCACCAACCGTAGCAGTTGCTTCTGGTAACGTGTTTGCGACGTGCTCAAGGGTTATGCGTATCTCGTCAAACGTAATCCTGGAGGGAGGCGGCGCTTCGAAGGGAGGGCCCAGCACGAGAGCAATGTCCTCACGGTCGAGGGCGAACGTGAGTCTGCGCAAGTCGTGGTGAGTCAATTGCTCAATATGCCTGGCCGGATTAGCAGTCCTGAGTTCCAAGAACACCGAAAGCACCGGCGCGGGTAGTCCTTCTAAGCCGTTGTGGACTAAAAACCACTTGCTGACATACTCATCCCAGTGGCGAATAGCCCCTGCAAAATCTTCCCGGACTTTTCTGATTGTTACAGCTGCTTCAATTTCAGCAGGTGCATATACCTGATATATCTCCTTTTTGGAGATGATATAACCGTCGTTCTTTCGGTCCCCTTCTCTGCCCCAGGGAAGCACCCGCACAAAATCACTTCGGTGCGTTAATTCCATGATCTTTGCAAAAAAGTCTTGGAATTCCTCGCCTCGTTTTTTACGGATCAAGAGCTCAAACTCTCGCTCGTACCAAGCCCTGGTAGTAGGATGCATAAGTGACGCGGTAGTACAGTTGTGGGCAAAGAGGCAGGGCTAGTCACTTTTGCCAAAATGCCTTGATCCAAAAGTACGCGCATTTGCTAAAACAAATGGGTGCAGCTTTCTGAGCTGGTAGTGTTGTAAACACCCCGTTAAATCGTGGTTCTACAATACTTTTTTAGGCCCCACTCGTGATCTGTGTCTGCTCCATACGCCTAGCAGCAAACAAGCAGCTACGAGCGCACCAGCAGGCGAAATGAGCCACGGTCGTCGGCGTAGGACGTCTTATCACGCTTGGCCGACTTCAGGTACATTTTCGCTTCCCGGTAAATGTCTGATTTGTGGCTGGCGTTGTCGACCACCGCTTTGTAGTAGCGCTTGGCCGCCGCCACGTCTTTGGCATCGGAGGCCAGGCGCGCCAACTGCAGATTGGCGTACAGGTAGTAGCCGCCGCTGGTTTGTTCCGTGGCTTCCGAGAAGACAATGCAGCGTTGGAAGTAGTCTTTGGCGGCCTGCACGTTCTTGGCTTTGGTCAGCTGCAAATAGCCCAGGTAGTAGGTTGCGTATCGGCCGCTGAAGCCGTCGAAGCCCGGGAGGCCGCGGTTCAGCTTGTCGAGAATGTCGCGGCTGGCCCGCTCGCAGTCCTGAAAGTACCCCTGGTTAAACGTCTGCAGGGCATACTGACGCTGGAAATAGGCGTTGTCCGGGTACTGCTGCACCAGGGTGCGCAGCAGCGGCAGGGCAGCCGCTTCCTGGTTTTCCCGCTCGCTGGAGAGTATGCGCATGAGGAAGAATTTCGCTTCAGGGCCGGTGTAGACGCCGTTGTCGGCCACGTTGCGCAGCTGCTGCAGGCCCAGATTCTTGTTGCCCTTCGGGAAGAGCAGCAGCACCGGCCGCAACCAGGGGTGTTCCTCGCCGATCCACACGGAGTAATAGTTGAACAGGGCTTGGCCGAACAGGAATTCGGGGCTGAGCCCGTTGGCTTCCTGGCTCCGCTCCAAGTACTTCAAGGCGCGTTTCGCCTCGACGGTGGCCTTGGCGTAGTCGCTGCGCTCGGCGTGCAGGCGGGAGGAGAACCCGTAGGCGGCCGAGAGGAAGAAGCAGGCCTCGTAGTTTTTCTCGTCCTTCTCGTAGAGCGCCTGGGCCTTGGTGACGGCCGTGTCCATGTAGGCAAAGAACGGCTTGTCGTAGAGCTTCACCGTCACGTTGCTGGGCATGATCTTCCACCAGGTGCTCAAGCCCATCAGGAAGTACGGCAGCGGGTGCTGCGGGTAGCGGCGGCGCAGGGAGCGAAACTGCTTTTCGGCCCGGTCGAACTTGGAGTTGTAGAGGTTGTGTACGGCCCCGTCCAGCTCCGTCTGAATGTCCTTGTCGAGCAGCAGCCAGCCTTTGGTATCCACGGCTGTCGGGGCCACGTCGATGTTTTCCAGGTTGATGGTGCGCACTGGTCCGGCGGTCGAGTCGGGCAGCTGGGCGTGGCCGGCCTGCGCGAAGAGCAGGGCCACGGCGCTGCAGGCGGCGCGCAGTACCGATGAAATGTTCAACGTTCCGGAAAAGGTGCTAAAGGGTTTCATAAGCTGAGGCTGAGCCGGCACCAGCCATTCCCGGCCGGGCAGGTTATTCACGTAGGACATGCGGTGCTCCCGGACAGGCCGCTCAGGGTGAGGGCAGTAGGGGGGAAGTGGCAAAGCGTTGGTTCCGCTTAGGACCCAGCGGGGTTGTGGGTCGGGCACTCGGGCCAGTTGGGGGCCAGTACCTGGTAGAGCGTATCTAATTGCGCGGCATTGAGGTTGCGGCGCTTGGCCGGGTCCTCGTTGAGCATGTAGGCCAGGGCGGGGCGGGGCAGGCCCGTGGCGGCATGGAGCTCGGTGGCGGAGCGGGGGCCCGCCGGCAGCGTGGCCAGGTGGGCGCGGACAGCTTCGTTTTCGGCGGTGATATTCCGGCCAGCAGGGGCCGGGGCCTTCGGGCGGCCGGCGCCGCGTTTGGGAGCGTCCATCATCCGGTAGCAAACAGGAATTGTAACTGGTGGGCGCGCGAGGAACTGCAGCGGGCCTGCCTGGGCGCAAAATAGGCAAAAGCAGGGCGGGAAAGGGGCCGGTAATCATGGCGGGCAGAGCTTCAGGCAAAGGCCAGGGCGTAGAGCAGTTCGCCCTGGGCGTAGTCTTCGGCCTGTTGCTGTTCGTGGGCGTTGAGCTGGGCAGCTTCCTTGGCGGCAGCGGCTTCACTGCCCCCGCCGGGAAAGGCATAGGGCGTGCCGCCGATGTAGCGCACAACGCGCCATGGACCGTGCAGGAAGGGGCCGGGGGAGGCAAAGAATGGTGACATGGCGAGAAAGGTTGGGCGCTTCGGAAACGAGCCGGGCAGGGGACGCAGCGGGCGCAGCAGCAGCGCGTTGCTCATACCTAATATACGTGAGTTGACTAATTATGCACAAAAATGTGCGTAATTATTTCGTCCTTTTTCTGACCCTCTTGTGCAGTGCTCAGATCCTCAGGCATTACTCAACTAAAGTTAGCTTGTAAATTGCCTAAAGTTATTCCAAAACTTTTGCAAGCATGACCACTACCCCCACCGCGCGGCCCCCTGGGACCGGCGCAGGCCCGCTGTACGGGCTCGTATTTCTGCTTTGCCTGCTCGGGGCAGAGTACTACCTGCTCACGCACCGCGGCCTGGCCACCGTGCCGGCACGGCAGGAGCAAGCAGCGCCGGCCCGGCCCGCTGCGCCAAAGCCGGGCGCTGCGACTCCCCCGGCTGCCGGTGGCCAGGCCATCGACCCGTTGGGCGGGCTGATGAGCGGCGACATAATGAGCGGGTGGGAACCCAAGCTGCAGGCCCAGGGCGAGCAGCTGCTCGCCTACGGGGCAGGCAAGGCCTTGCGGGGAGTGCTGCTGCTGATCAGCGTCGCGCTCATCTTCATCCAGGCACCGCCGCCGCAGCGCCCGGGCAAGCCCCGGCGCGTACCGCGTGACCCCGAGCAGGTGCGCGGCCCCATCATCGGCATGGCCGCCGTCGGCTTGCTGGCCGGCGTGGGCCTGCTGCTGGTCGATGGCGCCACCGGCCAGTTGCTGGAGTGGGGCTACCCGGCCGCGGCGGTTATCACCTTAGGCGCGGGCTTTATCGCCGGCCAGCTGAAGGCCACCACCAAGGAAACCGGCGACGGGCTGACGGCCGAGCGGCTGCGCATCGATACGCCCTACGGCATCGTGCTGCCGGTGCAGGGCAAGCGGTACATCAACGTGCCCAACCCGTTCCGGGGCGTGCTGGTGCTGGGCGGGGCCGGTGCTGGTAAGTCCTACTCGGTGGGCGAGCCCATCATCGAGCAGTTCGTGGCCAAGGGCATGTGCGGGCTCATCTACGACTTCAAGTTTCCGGTGCTGGCCGGCGCCGTGCAGAAAGCCCTGGTGCACGCCGGCGACCAGGCCGAGCACCTGACGCACCACGTCATCAACTTCGTGGACATGGAGCGCACGGAGAAAGTGAATCCGCTGCGGGCGGCTGACATGCCGGCCATCTCCTACGCGATGGAGTACTCCAAAACCATTCTGACCAACCTAAGCCCGGCGGGGGCCAAGGGCGGGGACAATTTCTTTACCGACAGCGCCGAGCAGGTGTTTACGGCCGTCATCTGGTTTTACCGCAACAACTACCCCAACCTCTGCACCATCCCCCACGTCGTGGCCACGGTGCTTTCCCCCGATATTCTGCACGTCCTGAGCATGCTCAGCAAGGACTCCGAAGCACGGTTGTTGGTGCAGTCCATCATTACCGCCGTCGAGAACAAAGCCGACAAGCAGCTCGCCGGCATCATTGCGTCGCTGCAGCAGGCCGTGGCCAAGATTGCCACGCCGGAAATCAGCTGGGTGCTGGCCCCGGACGAAGCGAAAGGAGAAGGCTTCTCGCTCAACCTGAACGACCCCAAGGCGCCGCGGCTGCTGACGGTCGGTAACGACCCCACCCTGCGCACGACGTTTTCCCCGGTCATTGCCTGCATCGCGGCCGTGGCGCTGAAGCTGATGAACCAGCAGGGCAAGCACCCGTCGTTCGTGCTGGTCGATGAAGGCGCTACCATCTACGTGCCGGGCCTGGAGGTAATACCGGCCACCGCGCGCAGCAACAAGGTCGCGATGGTGTATATGACGCAGGACATGGCCCAGCTCAACGACGCCTACGGCAAGGACAAGGCCCAGGTACTGGTATCCAACCTCAACAACCACTTTTTCGGCAAGGTCAACTCGCTGGAAACGGCCCAACTCATCTCCAACATGGTGGGCAAGGAGGAAAAGGAAGTCGTTTCGGTCTCGGCCGGCAAAAGCATGGGCGGGGGCAAGGCTTCCGGGGGGCGCAACCTGAGCCAGAGCGTCAGCCTGCAGGAGCGCCAGGTCGTGCGCACCCAGGACGTCTACAACCTGCAGCAGGGCGAGTTCGTCGGCCAGGTGGTCGAGGCAACCCAGGTGTTCTTTCAGGGGAAGATCCTGCGCACGGAGCTGGAGGGGAGTTTTCCCATCGAGCCGTTGGCCACGTTCGGTTACGGCGAAGGCTACCCGACGCCCGAGCAGCAGGCTTTCGTGCTGCGGGCCCGGGCCAACACGATGGCCGAGCTGAACCAGCTGGGCGGGGTAACGCCCACCCAGGAGACGCCGGCGCGCAAGACCGGGCGCACCGACCGGCAGGAGCGGCCGGTACCCGCCAACGCCCTGCAGGCCGTCGTACGCGCCAACCACGAGCGCATCACGCGGGACGTGATGGACGTACTGGGACAGTACAGCAATTATCTTAACCCCCGCAAGTCTACTTTCAACGACCCCGAGTAATGTCTTCCTTTTTCCCGACCAACAGCTACTCGGCCGCGGAGCTGGCCGCCGAAGCCCTCGACGCGGCGAGCTTGCAGCCCTGCCGTCACTGCCAGCAGCTCACGCCGCAGCAGATTCACCAGGTGCTGCACCAGCTCACGCCGGCGCTGAGCCTAGTGCAGGCCCGGTGCCAGAGCTGCCGGCGGAAGCACTGGTTGCTGCTGGCCGGCTGAGGCCCCGCGCCCGCCTGTATGAGTAACAAAAAACCCCGCTGCGCACCAAGCCAGCGGGGTTTTTTGTAATATGCCGCAAAGTTCAATTAAAACTTAAGTAAATGTCGATGGAACCCACTCAAGATGCGCCCGAAACCGCTCCGGGCACCGGGGCGGCAGGGACGCCCCCGTACCCGCCCATAGACGAGGCATCGATGACCAAGCTGCTGAGCAACCCGAACTACACCGAGAAAGACCGGGAAGTACTGCAGCGGATGGGCCGGGGCGAAATCAGCCGCGACGAGGCCGCTGCGCTGATCACCCAGAACGTGAAGGAGGATAACGAGCGCCGGCGCAACAACGCATGACCTACTTCGAAGAGCAGCGGTACGGGCCCGTCGTGCCGGAGAACAAACTGAAAGAAACGGCGGCCACCGACCTGCAAAACTTCGAGGCGCGTGCCGGTGGCTTTCGCCGGTGGGAAGTTGAAGTGGGGCAGGTCAGCATACCAGGTCAGTTCGACGCGGCGCACTTCAAGGCCCTGCACGCCCACGTCATGAAGGACGTGTACCAGTGGGCCGGCGAGACGCGCACCGACCAGAACATCGAGCGGGCCCGGGTGCACGAGCACAACCCCAAAGTTTACGAGGACCGCATTCACTACGCCCCGGCCGAGCAAGTCGACAAACGGCTCGATGAAATCAGCGAGCAGCTGAAGCGCGACAACGGCCTGCGCGGACTGGGCAAGGAGGAATTCGTCGCGGGCGCGGCCCGCTACTTCGACCAGATCAACCACGTTCAGCCCTTCCGCGCCGGCAACGAGCAAACCATTATGACGGCCGTGGCCCTCATTGGCCAGGAAGCCGGCTACAAAATCGACTTCGACAAGGTCCGGGGCGAGGAGCTGCGCAAGGCGGGCGACCAGGAGTTGGCCCGCACCAGCGGCGAGCAGCAGCCGGCGCTGCAGGGCTTGCGAAACGTCTTCAGCCGCATTACCGAGCCGGCCGAGGGCCGCGAGGCCGAGCTGCGCCGCAGCCCGGAGCTGGCTTCGGTGGCCGCCCCTACGTTGCTGGAGCACCAGCGCGGCGCGGAGCGCGACTTTCAGCAGCACGGCCGGCGCCTGGGAGAGGAATTCGCGTTTCAGCAGGTACTGGGCGGCCACGGCCGCGAGCAGGCGTTGGCCGTCTCAAAGGCGCAATTCGAGGTCGAGCGCGGCCGCAACCTGGACGAAAACCTACCGGTGCTGCGCAGCATGGCCGACTCGCTGGAAAAGTCGGGCAAGGTGGACATGGGCGAACTGCGGGACTTCCGCGCCAGCATGGACCGGCTGCAGGAGTTGGAGAAGCCCGTCAAGCAGGAGCAGGCCAAGGAGGATTTTGCGCGCTACACGCCCATCGTGGCCGGCCAGTTGCGGGATGTGAACCAGCACGAGGATGCCGCGACGCTGGAGCGGCTGCAGGGCATCGTGCAGCGGGAAGGTAAACTTACCGGCAAGGACGTCGATGCCTTCGACCAGGCCATCGGCAAAGGGAATCTGCTGGTGGCTGATCGGACCGCCCTCGACAAACTGGGCAAGGCCGGCGACGTGGTAGCGGTGCAGGCCGGCAAGTCCGACCGCGGCAACGAGCGCAGCGCCGGGTGGGATATGGAACGCTGACGAAGCGCCAGCCGCCGAATTGCACCGAAACAGCCGGTGTGGTGCCCGCGCACTACACCGGCTGTTGTTTTGCGGGGCATGGGAAGGTGAGCTTAGAAGGGCCGTGCGGGGCAATTTCAGGCCCGTGGTGCCAACATCAGCCTCTAAGTGGTGTGTTTGGCCATGTCAAAGGCACTTCTTAAGCCGATGTGTGCGGGCCACGCATACGGCCGAAAAACCGTAGGATTAAATAAATTTGAACCACCCTAAACCTTGCCTATATTTGCCAACGTTAGAGGGGCAAATAGCAGCCCTTCAAACGCACAAATAGCGGGGCCAAACCCGAAGGTTTAACCCCGCTACTTCCTACTTCAAGTAGTGCGAAAGCAGCAGGTCAACTGCGTACTTCAACACTACTCCGAGTGCAGGCCCCCATACGGGACTGCTTTTCCGCAGGCTGCCGAATAGGCGAGCCAGCTTGCGTCTAGCACGGATTTCCATTTTGCGTCAGGAAAAAGGTGTCCATCACACACCCACTTCCTAAAGCCCCGACAGCGCCAACTGCCGGGGCTTTGCTTTTTAGGGCTCAGCTTTGGCGGGGTGACTACCGTGCTTGGAAACGAAGATACTAGGTAGCTGCAGGGGAAACGTCGAGCCCAGCATTTAAATCTGCTGGCAGCGGGAGCATAACGATACCTGGCCGAGCAAGACAAAAGCGGCCCGGGCTTGCTCACCGGGCCGCTCGGGATAATGCGTCATAGCTCTGGCTGCATGTCGCCATGCAGTAAAATCGAGTCCAAGCGTGACTTTGTCGTGTGTGGGCCCGTCTGGCGGATATGATTGCGCAGCAGCTCCACGCGGTTTCGGAACGCATCAGCTGATAGCGGCTCATGCGCGGCGGAAGTCGAGTGGTCCAGGGCATCGTAAACTGACGGCGCCTTGAAGAGCACGATGGACCCTTTCAGATAGCGCAAGACGAGGCGGGCGGATTTCAGATATTCGCTTTCTTCCTCAAATCGATTATCAAAGTCTTGTGGCGGCAGGTATTGACCTGGGGCAAGTTCGGTTAGGCGTTGGTAGTAACCATTTCCCTCAGGCTGAGATTCAGGTACTGCTGGCAGTGCGCCCAGCTCAATCCGGAAGTAGCACCACTGGTAATCGTTTCGGTCTCCGAAGCTCTCGAAGCTCAGGTTCGCTACTTGGCAAATCCATACCTGAGAGCCCAAATAGAGTTCTGTAAGGCCAGTACTGCCATTGGGTTGGGCTCCTGATAAATTAAGGCCGCCGTGCGTAGGCAGGAAGGCATAGTGAAGTTGTGCAGCCGTACCCAGGTGATTCAGGACGGCACAGATTGCGGCTTGGTCGTCCCAGCTGGCGCGGGTGGGCAGCCCGTGAGGGAATAGCGCGTCGAGCAGCTTTATCCATTCACCGCGGCTTTGGGTCTGAAATTCGGTAATGTTCTGCATGCGGAAAGGAAATGTACGGGCACCCAAGTTGGCGTTATTACCCGGAAGATCCGCACGGATCAGATGAGGGAGCAAACGAAAACGCCCGGCCTTGGGGGGCCGGGCGTGTCAGACTGCAACCAGGTCTGCAGCGCTGCTATTCAGTCTGCACCACAACCGAAACCATCGGGGTGTTGTATTTGCCGTTTTTCAGCGGATTGTGCCGCGTCCAGCCGTAGCCGTCGCTGCCCTTGAACCAGGTGGAGTTACCTTCGGTCTCGGCCGAGGCCAGCAGCGGAAACTCGTTGAGCTTCGAGGCCACGTAGGTTTTCACGTCTTCCTTAGTGGAGGCCAGCACGACCATTGCCGTACCCTTGCCGCGCGTCGGTGCGGAAATGTCCACGAACTGCTGATCAGCGACCGAGGCCACGCCCTCGATGTGCACGAACAGGCCGTTGGCCGGCATCGGAACGTTGTACGAGGAAACATCCAGGCTGAGCAGTCCTTTCGGCGTAGCGGCCAGTGTGGCAGCGCTGACGATGAGGGGTTCCGGCAGTAGGCTGGGGCCCACCGGCACAGCCGACGGATTGGCCGTCGGGGCGGCATACAGCAGAATGCGCAGGCCGCCGTGCTTGATGTTTTTCGCGTCCATCTGCAGCATGATTTTGCTGAGCACGCCGGCGCCGCTGTTAGGCAGGGCTGGTACCAGGGCAGCGATGTTGACCGAGGGAATCAGCAGGTAGCCGTGAGCTTTGCTGAATTTGAGGCCCAGCGCATTCAGGCTCACCTCGCGCTGCGGGCGGATGGTCACGCCGGCCAGCTGCTGGGCCACCGGTGTTAGGAACAGCGTATCGTTCTGGCCCGGCCGCAGGGCCCGGGTGTAGTCGCTAGGCACGTAGCCAATCGACGTCAGGCGAACCTGCACGCGGTCTTTCTCTACGTTGGATAGCTGGAAGGCGCCGGCGGCATTAGTCACCAGCGTGGCATTGTGCGCCACGTCGTGCACCGTCACGCTCGGCACCGGCCGGCGGGTTACGGCGTCGACGACAATACCTTGGTATGAGCCGCCCTGATCAGAGTTGGAGGCCAGTATGGCGGAGAGGCTGAGAAGTAGAACAGAAAGCATCGTAGAAGGAAAAGATTGGAGTAGGACCTAACCACCTTACAAAGAAACGAAACCGAGCGGTTGGGCCCGGTTTCGTTGAACTGCAACAGGTGGTCGAAGAGCTTAGTCGCACAGAGCCGAGTTCGGCACGTCGCCGCCGGTCTGGATCGGCACGCCGAAGAAGTAGTAGACCGTGTGGGCGCTGCCGCCGGAGCAGGCGACGTCGGAGCCGAACCAGCGAGCCTCGGCTTTGTTGGCGGGAGCCGAAGCCAGAACGGCACCCATGGCCAGGGCACCAGCAACAGCGAGTTTACGGAAGGACTTACGCATAAAAAAAGAAGAAAGTGGAGAGATGCCTACTCTGTTCGCTTTTCGGCTACCGCGTCCCGATTGGGTAGCCAAATATGAGAAGCACATACGAATTAGTAAAACTTTGCTTGAACTTTATTTTAGTTACGAGTGAGTTTTGATTGAACTGTATAAAAACTATAAAAAAGTTTAGGGGCTCAGGTTGCTGGCAGCTAATGACTTAAAGTAGTAGGCTGACAATGAAGCAGTATATGCTCGTTGTCAGCGGTGGCTGGAAGAGCCGCTAACCCGTACCTTAGCACTGATTCTTTCGGATTGGAGGTATTTCAGGCCGAAAGATTGGCTCCTCTTCCTGCAGCAACGGCAACGCCCGCTCGACCTGAGCGGGCGTTGTTTTTTGGTGTGTTTTGCACTGCTTTTAACAATGGAGCGACTTGGTCGAGCAGCTAGTTTTGTTTTCGAAAACTATGCTGTGCTTCCGACGCCAACAGCAGTTGCAAGTCCACCGGAATAGGCATAGGCTGTTCAGGAGAGACGTTGGCTCCGCCGGTATTCCCGGTGGGCACGCGGCCGAACATGGACATAAAGAATCCAAACACGATACGCGGCACCTGCCCCAGGATTTCGTGCATGTCGCGGGTGCGCCAACCGTGGCGCAGCATGAGCAGGTGTGTATACGTATGCGGTAGTGCCCAGCGCTGGCCCAAGATATGGGCGCGTTCTAAGTGACGAAACGCAGTTGTGGGCTCTCGGCGGTTGTACGCAGCCTGAGCAGCCTGCAATTCGGCTTCGTAATGAGGGCGGAGATACGCCGGCAGCCACAAGGTCTTCATGGGTCAGAACTTTATGCGTTGAATGCGAACGGCGTTCAGGATAGCCAGCAGTGCTACCCCCACGTCGGCAAACACGGCTTCCCACATCGTGGCTAGGCCGCCTGCACCAAGTGCCAGCACGACGGCCTTCACTCCGAAGGCAAGCCAGATGTTCTGCCACACTACCGAGTGGGTAGCGCGGGCAATGCGCCGGGCCGTGGCAATCTTGCTCGGGTGGTCCGTCTGGATGACGACGTCGGCCGTTTCGATGGTGGCATCGGAACCCAGACCGCCCATGGCAATACCCACATCGGCCAGTGCCACGACGGGGGCATCGTTCACCCCATCGCCCACAAAGGCCAGCTTGCGTCCTTCCGCTTTGTACTGCTGCACGTAGCGCGCTTTGTCCTCGGGGAGCAAGCCCCCGTGGGCTTCGCTGATGCCCAGTTCCTGCGCCACCCGTTGCACGATGCTGTCCTTGTCGCCCGAGAGCATGACGAGTTTGGTGATGCCGTCCGATTTCAATTCCCGCACGGCCTGCGCTGCGTCGGGCTTGGGCGCGTCGGCCACGGTTAGGTAGCCGGCGTACTGTCCATCGACCGCACCCACCACGATGCTGTCGACGACCTGGTCCACCTCGGCCGGGTAGGCGACATCAAACTTGCGCAGCAGCTTGGTGTTGCCGGCCAGCACGTCACGGCCGTCTACCCGTCCACGCAAGCCGTGGCCGGCTATTTCCTCGACGTTTTCCACCGCCACGCCCGTTGCGGCAGCGCCCACGTGTGTCACGACGGCTTTGGCAATGGGGTGCGTCGACTTGGTCTCCAGGGCGCCCACCAGCCGCAGCAGCTGTCCCACGTCCGCACCCGCAGCCGGCTGTACCTGCTGCACGGCAAACACGCCCTGGGTGAGCGTACCCGTCTTGTCCATCACCACGGTGTCCAGTTCGCGCATCACGTCCAGGAAGTTGGACCCCTTGAACAAAATGCCGGCGCGCGAAGCCGCGCCGATGCCGCCGAAGTAACCCAGCGGAATGCTCACGACCAGCGCACAGGGGCAGGAAATGACGAGGAACACCAGGGCGCGGTACAACCAGTCGCGAAAGACGTAGTTCTCAACCACGAAGTAGGGCACGAGCACCAGCAGCGCGGCCAGGGCCACCACGATGGGCGTGTAGGTTTTGGCGAAGCGGGTGATGAATTGCTGCGTCTTGGCCTTGCGCCCCACGGCATCCTGCACCATCGACAGGATTTTCGAGAGCTGCGTGTCCTGGAACGCGGCCGTAACCTGCACGCGGGCCAGCGTTTCGAGGTTGATCATGCCGGCCAGCACCGTTTCGCCGGCCTGCTTGGTCTGGGGAGCGGATTCGCCGGTCAGCGCGGCGGTGTTGAACGACGCGGCCGGCGTCTGCAGCGTACCGTCCAGAGCTACTTTCTCGCCCGGCTTTACCTCCATCAGGTCGCCGATCTGCACCTGCTCGGGCGCCAGCACCAGGTTGCTGCCGTTACGCACGATGGTCACTTCGGTGGCCTGAATCTCCAGCAGCGCCCGGATGCTGCGCTTGGCCCGGTTCACGGCCGCGTCCTGGAACAGCTCGCCCACCGTGTAGAACAGCATTACGGCGACGCCCTCGGGGTACTCACCAATAGCAAATGCGCCCAGGGTAGCGAGGCTCATGAGCAGAAACTCATTAAAGATGTTGCCCGACGGGACGCTCAGCACGGCCGCTTTCATCACCTTCCACCCCACGAGCAGGAAGGCCACGCCGTACCAGAGCAGGCGCACGTACCCGGCGAACCACGTCACATCGAAGTAGTTAAGGGCAATGCCGCTGAGCAACAACGCTAAGCTCACCCCCGGCCACAGATAGGGGCTGCCGTCGCCTGCTCCGTGGTCGTGGTCGTCGTCATCTTCCGCGCCGTGGTCGTGGCCGGCATGCGCGTCCGGCTTGGTGTTTGCGGCCGGGGCGTGGTCGTGACCCGGTACGTCATGCCCTTGCGGGTGGGCGGCTGCGTTGGGCGTAAGCTGCTCGCGGTTGAGGGCGCCCACGTTTGTGAGGTTCACCTGCTTGGCGGTGTTGAGTTCCTCGTTGGTGTTCTGGGATGAAGGATCAGGCATGGGAAGTCAGCAAGTAGAGTCCAAGGGGAAAGGTGGCGTAGTGCCGCGGCCGGTTACCCGTGCACGAAGAAGCCCGCGACGCCCACCAGCACGAGGACCGCACCGGTCAGCTGACGTTCGTGCTGGGCTAGGTCGGCCAATGGCAGTCGGTGCAGGCCGTGGTAGCCCAACGAGACCAGCGTGCACATGGCGGTGAGGGTCGTTAGGAGGTAGAGGCCCATGAGGAGCGCCAGCACGAATGGGCCACGGGTGCCAGCGGTCAGGAAAAAGGTTTGGATTTCCAGGCAGGGAGCGAGAAACATGGTGGCGGCCAGCCCGAGCACCACCCGTCGCCGAGGGCCGCGGGACTCTACGGGCTGCGGGTCGGGGTGCGTATGCCCGGCACCAGAGAGGGCGTACGCCAGCCCGATGACAATGAGCAGCGTTGGGGCTACCCACGCTGCTGCCTGCTCGAACCGGGCCGACAAGCGCCAGCCAAGCAGACCGAGCGCCAGCCCGATGCCCACGGTGCTCAACACATGGGCGAGTCCCGCCACGGCTGTCACACCCACGGCCCGCCGCAACGACCACCGCTCGGCGCGTGCTACGGCTAGTGCCGGCGCCCAGTGGTTGGGGATGGCAGCGTGCAGCAAGCTGAGCAAGAAAGTGCCGGTGAGGAGTTCGAGCATGAGCGGGCAGTAATGGCGTGCACGGTCGGTAACGCAGGCAAACCTAGCGACCCAAGCCGTGCAACGATATTGCATTGTTTCAGCGGGCAGAGCATCGGTCGCAGAGCCCTTTCAGCACCACGCCCATGTCCTGCACCTGAAACGCAGCCGGCACCTGAATGGGCGGAATGGCGACGTCGGGCAGGCAGATGGTCTGCTGGCAGCGCTGGCAATGGAAGTGTACGTGCAGGTCGTGGTGCTGCCGCGGGGTACACGCGTCCTCACAGAGCGCGTACTTGACGGCCCCACTGCCGTCTTCGATGCGGTGCACCAAACCCTTGTCGGCGAAGGTCTTTAGGGTGCGGTGCAGCGTGATGCGGTCGGCGTGCTCCATCTGCTGTTCCACGTCGGCCAAGCTGACGGCTGCCGTTTGCCGCTGCAGCAACTCCAGCACCAGCAGGCGCATCGCGGTGGGCGCTATCTGCTTCGCGGTAAGGCGGGTTTCGAGTGGGTGGGCCATGCGTAACAGGTTTACTCTTCCTCCTCTTCCGCGTTCTTGAGCTTGCCCAGCAGCGAGTACGCCCCGTCGGTGACAAAGGTGGTGCTGGCCGATACCCCAGCGGGCAACTGCACTTCCGTGTAGCCGTCCTCGCTGCGGCCCAGCGTCACGGGCACCATGCGGTAGCGGCCGGCAGCTTCCACCGCGAAGGCGTAATTCTGCCCCGCAAACCGTACCAGCGCCCCGTTGGGCAGGGTGGTGGCGTCGCTGCGCCCGGTTTCGATGGTGGCACGCACGTACAAGCCCGGCAGAAGCGCCGGGTCATTCTCTTGATCGAGATGGCCGTGCACGCGGACGGTGCGGTCTTCGCCGATGGCGCGGCCCACCAGGTACACGTAGGCCGTCCGCTCCCGTGGACTTTCTACCGAGTCACTGGCTAATGTGAAGCGAATCAGTTGCCCTTTCTGCACCCGCGCTACGTCTTTCTCAAAGACAACCAGCTCTACGTGCAGGTGTTCGGGGTCGACGATTTCAAACAGCGGTTCGGTGGCCGTCACGCTCTGGCCCACCGTCACGTTGACGGCCCGTACAAAACCTGCTCGTGGCGCCCGCAGCGCGGCGGTGGGTACGATGGCTCCGCCCAAGGGCAGCCCGGCGATGCGCAACTGAGCCGCCTGTGCGTTGAGCTGCACCTGCAGCGCTTCGGCTTCGGCTTGGGCGCGCTGGTAGTTTTTCAAGGGCGCCACTTCCTGCTCGTACAGTTCGCGCTGCCGGGCCAGTTCGGCATTGGCGAACTTCAGCCGGCTGCGCAACTCCAAGTACTCCTTCTGCAGAGTCACGAACTCGGGATTGCGCAGCATGGCCAGCACTTCGCCCTTGCGCACCCGCGTACCCTGCAGCAATTCCGTGCTCTGGATGTAGCCCCCGAGCGGGGCCGTGATGGACACCGCGCTTTCCGGCGGTACGTCCAGCGTACCGTTCACCGCGAGACCCGACCCCATCGGACGGTCTTGAATACGCCCTGTTTTCAGGCTGGCGGCTTGTTGCTCGGCCGGGGAAAGCGTCACCACGTCGGTGGCTTCTTCGGCCTCGCTGGTTCCTTCCTTTACTTCCGTCGCTGCTTCCGTGGGTTCGTTCTCCGCGGTTTCGCGTTTGTCGGCGCCACAGCCGGCCAAGGTCAGGCCCAGCAGCAGCGCTAGAGTTGCTAGCTTATGCATGGTTGAGGGAAAGACAGACTACTGCGCAGCGGTGCCGAGCAGGTAGTCCAGGTCGATGACGGTTTGGTTGTGCTGCAGCACGGCGTCGAGGTAGGCCGTGCGCACGCTCAGGGCGCGCTCCAGGTTGAGCAGCAACTCGGAATAGGTGGTTTCGCCGGCTTTATAGGCGCGCTGGCTCAGCCGCACGATGACGGCCGCCTGGGGCAGGGCCGTCTGCTCGTAGAACTGCACCCGCCGCTGCTGCTCCTGCAGGCGCGTGCGCAGCTCGTCCAACTGAGCTGTCGCGTCGGCCCGGTAGCGCTGGTAGGTCGCCGTCGCCGCCTGCTCTTGTAGCTTCGCCGCCTGCACGCGGGCACGTTGCGGACCCCGGATGAGCGGGATGGCGACGCCGGCCTGCACGCTCTGGAATCGGTCGCCTGGGCCGTAGGTCACGGCGCGCCCGTCCTCTTGGTAGGTACCGCGCAGCGACTGGTTGGTGTAGCCCACGGTGACGTCGGGCAGCCCGCGGGCCTGCTCCACGCGCGTTTCGGCTTGCCGCTCCGCTATCTGCTGCCGCAGCACGCGGGCTTGGGGCGTCGCGGCGAGCAGGGCCGTATCAGCAGCAGGTACAGGAAGCAGCTGCAGCGTGCTGTCGGCTACGACGACAGGCTGCAGGGCCTGCAGCAGCGCCTGCAGTTGCCGTTGCGCCACGACGAGGTCGGCCCGGCTCTGCGCCAACAGATTCTGCGTCTCGCCCTGCTGGATGATGGCGTTGGCTGGTTCCAACCGAGCGACTTCCCCGGTCTTGAAGCGCAGTTGCGCCGACCGCAAGAACTCGGCGTAGATGCTGTCCTGGCCGCGCAGGGTGCGTAACCGATGACGGGCGTACACGGCCTGCTCGTAGCTCCGCCGAACTTGACGACGAAGCTCGGCCTGTACTTGCGCCAACTGCTGCTCCCGGCCCGCAATCTGCGCCTGACTCAGCCCCGCTTGCGCTTTGTAGTAGCCGGGCAGCGCGATGGACTGGGCGACGCTCAGCACGTTGTCGCGCTCGGGGGAGTTGACCTGACCGTAGGTGCCCAGGACGGTGGTTCTTCCCACATCGTACGCGGTCCGGCGCAGAGCCTGCTGCGCTTCCAGGGAGCGTTGAGCGGCCTGCACGGTGCCGTTGGCTTGCAGCGCCTGCGTCACGGCTTGGTTGGCGGTGAGAGGCCCCTGCGCCCAAGCGGAAGCCGTGCTCAACAGGCCGCCACCGAGCACCAGCAGCGTTACCAGTAAGGGAGCAGGCACCGGGGTCGTAGCGGCAGGCTGCGGGGCTACCTGCGTTTCATTGCGCTCCGATAAGGCATAGAGCGCCGGCAGCACCAGCAGCGTGAGCAGCGTCGCGGTGACGAGCCCGCCTATCACGACCGTAGCCAGTGGGCGTTGTACCTCCGCCCCGGCCGACTGAGCCAGCGCCATCGGCAGAAACCCGAGCGAGGCGACCGTCGCCGTCATCAGCACCGGGCGCAGGCGCACTTCGGTCCCGCGCAGAATCCGCTCCCGCAGGTCCGTGACGCCTTCGGCTTTGAGCTGGTTGAAGTAGCCGATGAGCACGATGCCGTTGAGCACCGCCACCCCGAAGAGGGCGATGAACCCCACGCCGGCCGAGATGCTGAACGGCATGCCGCGCAACCACAGCGCGACCACGCCGCCGATGGCCGAGAGCGGAATGGCTGTGAAAATCAGCGCGGCCTGCTTGAGCGAGCGGAAGGTGAAGAACAGCAGCACGAAGATGAGCCCTAGCGCCACCGGCACGGCGATGCTCAGCCGCTCGGTGGCCTGGCGCAGGTTCTCGAACTGCCCGCCGTAGGTGGTGTAGTAGCCCGGCGCGAGCTTCAGCTGCCGGTCTACTTTGCTGCGCAACTCCTGCACCACGGTTTCGACATCGCGGCCGCGCACGTTGAAGGCCACGGTGATGCGGCGTTTGGCGTCGTCGCGTTGAATCTGATTGGGGCCTTCCTGCAGGTCCACGGTCGCGACCTGCTCCAAGGGCACCTGCTCCCCGGTAGGCGCAGCAATGAGCAGCTGGCGCACGTTGTTGATGTTTTGGCGCAGCTCGGGCCGGAGCCGGAGCACCACGTCGAAACGGCGTTCCTGCTCGAACAGCTGCCCGGCGCTTTGCCCGGCGAAGGCCGTCTGCACGGTGCGGTTGACTTCGTCGGCGTTCAGCCCGAAGCGGGCCATGCGGTTGCGATCCAGCTTCACCACGATCTGCGGCAGCCCGGTTACCTCTTCCACGTACACGTCCTCGGCACCTGGTACTTGGCGAACCAGTGCGGCGGCCTGCCGGGCGTACAACGCCAGCTGCTGCAGGTCCTCGCCGTAGATTTTTAGCACCACGTCCTGCTTGGCCCCGCTGATGAGCTCGTTGAAGCGCATCTGGATGGGCTGCTGGAAGCCGAACGTGACGCCAGGAATGACGCTGACGGCTTCGGCCATCTTCTCGGCCAACTCCTCGCGGGTGTCGGCCGACGTCCACTGCTCTTGCGGCTTGAGCACGACCATCACATCGGCTGCTTCCACCGGCATCGGGTCGGTAGGTATCTCAGCCGCACCAATCTTGGCTACCACTTCCTTCACCTCGGGGAACTGCCGCTTCAGGATGGCGGCGGCCTGCTGGCTCTTGTCAACGGTGTAGCTCAGCGACGAGCCGGTAAGCGTGCGCATCTCCACGGCGAAGTCGCCTTCGGTGAGCTGCGGGATAAACTCGCCGCCCAACGTGCGGAACAGCAACAGCGCGCCCCCGAACAAGGCGACGGCGGTGGTCAGCACGACGGCTTTGTGACCGAGTGCCCACGTCACCAGCGGCCGGTAGCGGGCTTCCAGCCAGCGCATCATCCGGTCGGAGAAGGTCGTCTGGTACCGCGTGTCCCGGCTGAGGGCCAGCGCCGACATCATGGGCACGTAGGTCAGCGACAGGATGAAGGCACCCAGGATGGCGAAGGCGACCGTCTCGGCCATCGGGCGGAACATCTTGCCCTCGATGCCGGCCAGCGCCAGCAGCGGCAGGTACACGATGAGAATGATGATTTCCCCGAAGGCGGCCGAGGAGCGAATCTGGGAGGCGGCCTGGTAGGTCTCGTCGTTCATTTCCTGCTGCGTCAGCCGCCCACCGGCGGCGTGGCCGGGCGCGTGGCCCGCGTGCAGGCGGTGCACAATGGCTTCCACGATGATGACCGCCCCGTCGACAATCAGCCCGAAGTCGATGGCACCCAGGCTCATCAGGTTGCCCGACACGCCGAACAGGCGCATCAGGCTGATGGCGAAGAGCATGGAGAGCGGAATCACGGAGGCTACTACCAAGCCGGCGCGCCAGTTGCCCAGGAACAGCACCAGCACGAAAACGACGATGAGCGCACCCTCGATGAGGTTCTTGCTGACTGTGTGGATGGCGCGGCCCACCAGGTCGGAGCGGTCCAGGTAGACGTCGATGGTGACGCCCTCGGGCAGGGACTTGCGCACCGTCGCCATGCGCTCCTTCACCGCTTGAATGACCTCATTGGCGTTGGCGCCCTTGAGCATCAGTACAATGCCACCGGTGACCTCGCCCTCGTCGTTGCGGGTCATGGCGCCGTAGCGAACGGCCGAGCCCAGGCGAACCTCGGCCACGTCGCGCACCAGCACGGGCAACCCGCCTTGGGTATTGCGCACCACGATGTTGCCCAGGTCGGCGGCATTCTCGGCCAAGCCTTCCGTGCGGATGAAGTACGCCGATGGTTTTTGGTCGAGGTAGGCGCCCCCGGCGTTCTGGTTGTTGCGCGAGACGGCCTGGTAGACCTGGTCCACCGTCACGTGCAGGGAGCGGAGCCGGGTCGGGTCCAGCGCAATTTCGTACTGCTTGAGCTGGCCGCCAAAGCTGGCGACGTCGGCCACGCCGGGCGTGCCCAGCAACTGCCGCCGCACAATCCAGTCCTGAATCGTGCGCAGCTCGCGGGCGTCAAAGCGCTTCTCGTAGCCGGGCTTGGGGCGCACCAGGTACTGGTACACCTCGCCCAGGCCGGTGCTCACGGGTGCCAGTTCGGGTCGGCCGATGCTCTCGGGAATTTGGCTTTCCGCTTCCCGCAGCCGCTCGGCTACTTGCTGGCGTGCCCAGTAGATATCAATCTTGTCTTCAAAGACGATGGTGACCACGGAGAGGCCGAAGCGCGAGAACGAGCGCACTTCCTCGCGGCCCGGAATGGTAGCCACGCTCTGCTCGATGGGGAAGGATACCAGTCGCTCGATGTCGCCGGCAGCCAGCGACGGGGCCACGGTGTAGACGACGACTTGGTTGGTGGTGATGTCGGGTACCGCGTCAATCGGCAGCCGGCTCAGGGAGTAGCCGCCCCAGGCGACCAGCGCCAACGTGAGCAGCCCGATGATGAGCTTGTTGTGGATGGAAAAATGAATCAGCCGGTCGAACATACCGCTGCATGGGGCTAAAGTCTAACGCTTCCGTAAAGGCCCTGCTGCTCAGTGGTTCCAGCTGCACCAGCGGGAACGCCGAGGGAACGCACCCCGGTTTGGCATCATGCACCGAAGCACGACGAGCTCAGCGCACCAAGCCGCCCATTGAGGGGGGTAAGCAGGAAATGAAGGGAAGGGTTAGGCCCGCGGCGGTTGCCACACGGCCTTGGGTGCCTGCGTCAAAGCAGCCACGACGAACTGCGCGTGGCGGGTAGCAGAGCCCCAATCAGGCAGCTGTTCTGCTACCGGAGGACGAAGCACCGTTGCCGGCACCACCGCCCCGCCGCAGCAATGGCATTGACACAGCGGTGAACACCAGTCGCCCAATTCGCCGGCGGCACAGTCAGCGTGCGAAGCGGCGGCAACGACAGTCTGCGTCTGGTCATTGCACGCGACAGCCTCGTCGGCGCAGCTCATGCACGCGAGGAAGGCGAAGTAGACGGCGAAGAACAGAGCGAGCAGACGCATGTAGGGCAAAGGTAAGTGTCAGGAGACAATAGTTACCCGCGACTATCGGCTAAACGTGAGATTGGTTGCTTGTGTAAGAGCCCCTAGCGTTTAATCAAACAGCCTTTTTTATGTTGGTACTTTGCCGGTCGGCAACAATAGTCAGGTAACGTATAGACTTAACTCTTAACAAAGACCAGCGTTACAAGCCGATGTTCTGAGCGGCGTTATCGGCAATAACGTCGTTGTTGCGCTGGTAGCGTTCCACCATGGCCGTTGATTTATGCTTGGTCTGGTTCATGATGGACTTGGTGTTTTGCCCGGTGCGCACGGCTTCCGTCACGAAGGAGGCCCGCAGGGAGTGCGCTGTAATGCGGTTGCTCCGGTCCCCGGGCTTGCGCGAGTTAACGGTATCGTCCAAGTAGCGCTGCACCAGCTTGTTGACGGCCGCGCCGGCGAGGCGCCGCTCGCTGAGCTTGGGCTGGCTGTGCTTGGAAGCCCCTACCAGGCGCACGAACACGGGGCCGGTGGTGCGGTTGAGTTTGTCGCGCCAGGCCTCGAAGGCGCGAATCGGACACGTCAGCGGCGAAGGGGAGTAGAACAGCGCCTTTTCCTCGCGGTTGCCTTCTTGGTTGGTCTTGGAACGCGGCAGGGTGACGACGAGGGCGCCGTCGCGCAGCTCGAAGTGTTCCAGATCCAGGGCCACCAGCTCGGAGCGCCGGAATGCGCCGCTGAAGCCGATGAGCAGCAGGGCCCGGTCGCGCAGGCCCTGCAGCGTCGAGGTGTCGATGCTGGCCACCGTCTTTTTCAACCGCGCTACCGTAAAGGCTTTGGCCTGCCGCTGGGTCTTGCCCACCTTCCGGTTGATGCCCTTCAGTACCACGGCGAGCATCGCGTCTTTCGGCGGCAGCAGCCCGGCCAGCTCGTGCGCTTTGTTGATGGCCGCTACGCGCCGGTGAATGGTGCTGAGCTTCTTGCCGGACTCGGCCAGGGAGGCGGCATAATCGGCCAGCACCGCCGGCGTCATCGGCAGCAGCGGAGTGCCCGGGTGTTTGGTCCCCAACCAGGTAATCACCTGCTTTAGATCCGACTGGTACGCGCGCTGGGTATTGGCCGCTCCGTGCAGGCCGGCGTGCGCGTAGCTGGCTGTCGTTTCGTCCAGGCCCTGGTACGAGGCCGGTAGGAGCGGGGCAACAGCAGTCGAGGGAAGCAGATCAGCCATGAAAACAAGAGGGGGCTGTAGGGGGAAAATGGAAAACGGCCGCTAGGCCGTCGTTGTGGAGGAAGCAGAGCTGCGGGGCTCGAAAGCATCCCGCACTTTGTTGCGGCGCATCCGGTGCACCCACGTTCCGCCCACAAGCAGGCCCAGGCCCCACGAGAGGTAGAGTTGAAGGGGAAAGCCCAGCGCAGAGGGCTGCGGCTCGTAAAACGACCAGGAGGCCAGCAGCAGCGCGCCCAGCAGGCCCAGGCCGACAACCGCCAGTTTGTTCTGCGCCTGGGTGTAGCGGAACAGCACCAGGCCGGAGGCCTCGCGCACCAGCACGACGAGCAGCCCCAGCGTCACCATCCACTCGACGGGAAAAGGCGGCAGGCCACCCAGCGCGTCGCGCATGAGCACCAGCGTAGGCACCCCGAGCAGCACCAGCCACCCAGCCCGCAACAGCAGGAAGGTGCGGTGGTTGTAGCGCAGGCCTCCGGCAATCCGGTAAGCGTAGTGCAACAGGCCCACCTGAACGGCGGCCACTACCAGGGGAAGAAGAATCAGGAGCAGGTCGGGCTGTAACATGGCCGGAGGCAGGTAACGAAGGTAAACAATCAAATAATTATCGGTCCTTCATATATGCGCAAATAACATGCCTTAGATAGCGTTTTTGCGGGTTTTTCGGGCCAATAACTGAACTTTTTTTGCATTGTTTCCAGTGCCGGCGCGGCTTATAAAACCTATTAGTTCAGCCAGGAAAACACCTGGTCGACGCGCACGGGCAAGGACTGGTAGACGAGCAGCGAGGCGCCGAACACCAGGGCAACGATGCAGATAATCACGGCCACCAGCCGAGCTGGTTGGTGCAGGTGCCAGGGCAGGCGCTTGATCATCACGCTCAGGTACTGCATCAAGGCGACCGACAGGACGAAGGTGCTCACCAGCAGGTGCAGCAGCACCAGCAAGTGAACCGCGCCCAGGCTGAGCCGGGGCAGGGTGGTGCGCAGGGCCGCGTAGAGCAGCGGCAGCGCCATGCTGGCCAGGGCCCAGTAAGCGCGTTTGGTGGGGCGCAGTTGCTGCGCGGAGTTGAGGGCAAAGAACATAGCTGGAAGAAATTAAGGTTGGCGAAGTCGAGAGGTGCCGCGGGTGTGCGGAGGGTATTTGCGCCGGTGGCGCGGGCTGCGTGCGCGGCCGACGAGCAGGACCAGGCCCGCTACGACGGCAGCACCCAGTGCCCAGGGCGCCAGGTGCTGCGGTGCAGGAAGCAGAATCAAGGCCCAGCTCATGTCCTTACCAGCCGAGCGGGCGTAGACGGTACCAGAGGCGCAGCGCCGTATCGGCTGCTAGTACCAAGCTTAGCACTACCCAAGTGACGCCGGCCGTCACGCTGGCCAGCAGCTGCCAGGTCGGCGACACGAACGAGCGAAACGTGAGCAGTACCACCAGGGAAAAGACGATGGCGCCGGCCAGCAGCCGGAAGGTCCAGCTGGGCAGCAGCTTGGGAGCTGGGTGCAGCAGCAGCAGCACGCCGGCCAGGACGGCGACCTGCAGGCTGGAAGCCAAGGAGAGTTCGGAAAGTGCGTCGAGGTGTTCCATCATCGGAAAGACTTGTGAGGGTGGTAGAATTGAATCGTTGAGTAAAGGCGCCGGGCACGTAGCCTTGCTAGCCCTGGCCATCTGCCTGGTGCGAGCGGGGATGGAGCAGCAGCGCCGTCAGGGTGTAGACCAGTAGGGCCAGCGGCAGCACGGCCACCACCAACAGCAGGAAAGCCGGCTCGCCGCTGAAGCCGCCCACGGCCAGGCCCAGGGCTGCGGCCACGCCCCACAAGCGGCGGTGCCGGCGTGGCGCGTAGGCCCGCCCGAAGAGCACCAGCTGCACCAGCAGCAGCCCGCCCGAGAACAGGACCACCGCAATCAGGTAGGATTTCAACCAGAGCATGAGCAGGCGCGGCTAGGGCTCCAAGGGAAATTCACGCCGGCGGAACTCCTCGGGAATCTCATCGAGCAGCTCGCCGACTTTGCTGGAGCAGCCCCAGGCCTTGGCCAGCTTGGTGCCGGCCTGCTTGAAGAAATAGGCCACGCCCATGTCGCCCCAGTAGTCGCGCAGCTGCCGCGCCCAGTCTTCCTGCATCAGGCGGGCCTGCGGGCCGGATTCGCCGCCGACAATGACCATGTGGATCATCTCGTAGGGCATCCAGTCGAGCTTGTAGTCGCTGCGGCAGTTCGGGCAGTACTGCTCCGATTCCCACACGCCGGCGGTGCACCGCTTGCACATAAGCAGGTCTTCCTGCTCCTGATCAGGCAGCCGCCGGGTGCAATCAACCAGCGGGTAGGGAATGCTGGAGAGCAGCGGCTCGTAGCTGATGAACCGGGTCTGCGCCGGGATGCGCAGCAGGTCCACGACGCGCGCCCGGGTCTTGTCGTCCTCGATGGTGGCGCCTACCCAGACGTTGTCCGGCAGCTGACCGTACTTGTTGCGCCAGTAACCGGTGCGCGGCAGCATGGCCATAACGTTTTCCGGGCGTTTGGTCAGGAACTGCCAGATCAGATGCTCTTTCGTTTGCTCGACCAGCGGCCAGAGCCGCGCCCGGGCGGCTTCGAGTTGCGGGTCATCGAGAAACAAATCCGTCATCGAGGAGCAAAACACCTTGCGCTGCACCCCGGCCTGTTGGGCCTTGCGGAACCAACGCAGGGGTTTTGCCCAGTTTTCGTCGCTGAGCAGCCGGCGCTCTTTGCCGGGGCCGAACACGTCGAAGCCCCAGCGCGTGGCCAGCGTCTCGGCGTAGCAGAATTTGCAGCCCTGGGAGACTTTCTCGCAGCCCCAGTCGATGTTGAACGTGTGGTCGCACCACTGTATGCCAGTGACTTCGCCCATAGCGGTCCTTAGTGAGAAGTGGTAAGTTGACGGGGGCGGCGGTCGATGACGCGCCCTTTCCGGTCGCGTTTGAAGCCTGGCAGCGGCAGCAGCAGCACGTCCCGCTCGCCGGAGCGCTGGGCCGAAAACACCTGCTCGTAGTAGCCCGAAAAGGCCACCCGGATATCACCCCCGCCGGCGGGCACTTCCAGCAGGTAGCCGCCTTCCGCGTTGGTGATGCAGAGATATTTTGGGCTGCCGGCCAACGTGACCGTGGCGCCGGCCAGCGGGAGGCTGAATTCGTCGACGACTACGCCCGTCAGCGTGAGCCACGCCGGCGGGGTATCTGCCGCGTCCGTGGCCGGGGCAGGCGTCGCGAGCGAATCGGCCTGCTGGGCCTGGGCGCTGGCCGACGGCGACCAGGTAAGCAAGCTGGCCAGGGCAACCAGCGCGAAGGGGAATTGGGGCATAGGGAGAAATAAGGCGGGGTGAATCAGCGGGAGTAAGTCGGGCGCACGGGCGCATCGAGCAGCGGCAGGATCTGCAGCAAGACCGCCGCGTCGGGCCGGTGCGCCGCCGCGGCCGGTGAGAGCAGCCACCGGGCGGCGACGATGGCCCCGCAGGTGGCAATGCAGCTGCCTTGCTCGTAGAGCGTCTGCAGCTGCTGCACCTGGTCGTTGTAGCCGGCCAGCACCGGCAGCAGCTTGGTCAGGGGTTGCGCCATCAAGGCCGAGAGGTGTTGGTCCGTCGGCGCCGTGGGCAGCTTGTCCTGCAGGAGTTGGCGGCCGGCGCATACCAGGGCTTCGCCCGAGCAGTTGAACCAGGAATTGGCTGTTTTCATGGCGTTTAGGAATTGGTGGCAGTAGGGGGAAAGGGCGGCCGAAACGGCGGCTGCACGACGCGCCAGCGGATGCGGCGGCCCGGCACGACGAAGCGGCCGGCGCCCTGGAGCTCGACCAGCACCGAGCCGTTGCGGCCGCGTTGCCAGGTGCCGCCGGGGCTGAGCACCGGGCGCAGCAGCAGGCCCCGCAGGCACGGGGCCGTGTGCTGGTCGCCCTGGTAGGAGTAGTGACGCACGACGACCATAGCCTCAGGCAGCTTGGAGGAATATGTCGCCTTGTTCCCAGCGGTGCACCACGCCCCGCCGCAGCTTGGGCAGGCGCTTGCCGCGCCAGCGCTCCAGTACCGGGCCCATGGCCCGCGCCAGGGCGGCGGCCACGGCCGGTACGACGGCGTTGCCGAGCATCTTCTTTTGCTCCGTCACCGTGCCCAACAGGTGGTAGTCGGCCGGGAAGCCCATGAGCAGCTTCAGCTCATCCACCGTGAGCATGCGCATGAACACGTCGGTAATGCCGCATTCCAGGCAAAACGCTTTCAGGGCCAGCATGACGGCCGAGTCGCCGGGTTGCGGCAGCAGCTTGCTCACGCCCTCGCAGCTGACCTGCGCCAGGTACGGATGCCGCCGGGAGGCCAGCACTGTGCGCGCCGGCAGATCCAGGCCGCGCGGGGCGTTGGTGAACTGATGGGCGAAGAGAAACGCCACCTTGGCTATCCGGTCCTTCGTGGTGACCGTCGCGGCGGGTTCGTCCATGTGCCGGAACCCCCCCTTGCGGTAGTAGGTCATCAGGAACTGGTTGCCGCCGTTGCTGAGCACGGCCAGCGCCGGCCGGCGGAGCGAACGGACCGACCGCGCTTCCGAGTCGTTGGCGCGGGTGCCGTTGTTCTGGTAGATGACCTGCTCGACGTGCAGGGCCAGGCGCAAGCTGGCCCGGTCCACCTGCCGCCACGGCACGCCCCAGCCGGCACTCTTTTTCCCTACTGCCCGCGCTACTTCGCGCTGCAGGCCTTGGTGGATGCGGCGCAGGGTGTTGTCGGCCAGCGGGTCCGGCCGGGTGCCGCGCTTTTTGCTGGTGCGGGTGCGGTTGAAGATGCTGCGGCCGCGCTGCTGCAGCTGCAACACTTCCCCGGCCCCGCGCCAGCGCGGCAACCCGTTCCGGCCGAACTCATCGTGCGTCGGTTCGGGCCACACGATGGGCATTTCGCCCCGGGTGAAGATGGAGAAATACCGCAGGCGCGACTGCGGCGCCCCGTAATCGGCGGCGTTGAGCAGGCGGTACTCGTAGTTGGTGTACCCCATTTCCTGCATGGCCCGCAGCCAGCGGCGGTAGTATTCCCCTTTGCGAGCCTTGTCGGGCACGAGCGGCACGTCCCATTCCTGGGTTTCCTCGTTCCAGACCCGCACGATGTTGCCCTGCTTGTCGCGCTTCTCCGTCAGCGGGCCCCAGTCGCGGTATTCGCGCACGTTCTCGACGTACACGACTTCCAGGTTCAGCGCGAAGCAGAAGCGGGGCATCTGCTCGGCGTGGGCGCGCTCCTGCTCGTTGCAGGGCCGGCCGCCGCGGGCGATGCTGAAGAACACGCAGGAGGGTGAAAACCAGCCCACCCGCGCCGTAGGCAGCAGTTTCGGGCTGGCTTTGAAAATGTCGGCCCGGACGTGGCGCACGCCCTGGAAGTTGAAGCGGTGCGTGTCGATGCAGGTTTGGTTGTGGTTCAGCGCCGCGATGACGTCGAAGCCGCCTTGCTTGCCGCCGAGGGAACCGCCGCCGCCGCCAGCGAAGAAATCAACCATCGTCGGCTTGTCGCCGGCGACAAAGCGTTGGAGCTGGCCCGCTGCCTCAGAGCACACCATCTATATAAGGAGTAGAAATGAGCAATCGGGACAGGTTAGGCGGTAGCCGTTTCCGCCGGCACCGGTGCGCCCGGAGCCACGCGCAGGGTCGCGGCACAGGCCGAGCAGAGGTCGGGTTCCACCCAGGTCAGGAAGGGGCGCGCGTCGGGCGACGTGCTGAGCACGTCCAAGTCTACTTGCCCGCAGCTGCGGCAGCACTGGTCGGTGCTCAGGTAGAAGGCGCCGGCTGCCGGGGTGACGTAGGAGTTTTGCCCGTTCTCGGTGAGCAGCACCGGCTGCGGGGTGCGCAGCCGCTGCAGGCCGAGCAACGGCATGAGTACTTCGGGGTGCGGCCCCGCCAGGGCCATCGAGTCGAGCTGGTCGGCCGGAACCGTATTCAGAATGTGCTCAACCAGGGTACGCCAGGTATGCTGCATGTCTGGGAAGGTGAAGTGGACGAGGCGAAGCGGTGGGATGCAAGCGGTGTTGCATCAACTAGTCGGGTTTCGCATTATTTACCCGAGTCAGTGAGGCGGATTTTGCGGCGGGCGGCGGCGGGTAACAAGGCTTGATAACTCTTAATTATCGACCCTTGTTAGGAACCATTAAAGCCGCGCCGAAGCGCGGCTTTAAATCGTCCATCTACTATATAAACTACTGCCCCCGGTTGCCTTTTTCACACCGTAATTACCGTGGGCAATTCAAAGATAGGAAGTTATTTCAAAGTTCAAGCAAAACTCAACAAAAATTAAATCATATAGGCCCGGCTACCCGCCCGGCAGCGGTAATATTGCAGCAGCGCTACACGCCTTATTGACCGCTCCAATGCCGCTGTTTGCTTTCCTCTCGATGTTGTGGCTGACCGGGCCTGCCAGCCCCGCCGCTGATCTGTGGCCCCGCCGCGTGCACGTCGCGCCCGGGCGCATGCACCGCGGCCGCACGGCGGCCGTGCGCATCATCGGCTTCAGCGACCAGCCCGTCGAGCTGCGCATCCTAAACTACCAGGGGCTGACGGTCTGGGAAACGCGCCTATTGCCGGCCTGCTACGTGTACCATCACCGGCTGCGGCTGCCGGGGCAACTGGGCCCAGGCAACTACTTGGTACTGCTGCAGGCCGAGGAGCGGCCGTGGCAGGCCCGGACTTGGTTGATGATTAGGTGAATTTTGCGCGAACAGTTGACGTTCTTTGCACTTCCACTACTGTTCACTGCCCATGAGTTTCTTGCAAATGTCGAGCTTCCACCAATGCATAATCTCCAATCAGGAGAACGTGCTGCGGAGCAAGGATGCGTTGTGGCTTACGGTGAAAGACAACACCCTTTCGCTACGGCTGGAGACCCCCAAAACCGGGCGGTCCAACATTGAGCTAACCCCAGAACAGACAGTGGAGCTCATTGAGTGGTTGCAGAACCGGCTTAAAGCCATGAAACCTGTCCAGGTTGCATTGCCCCTGAACCCAACTGCAGCCGAGTAAGCTCCCCATACCTATTGCACCTTGACAACGCCCGGCAGCATAGCTGCCGGGCGTTGTTGCGTAAGAAAGGCGGTACTTTTAATGCCAATGCATCCTTTCGCTAACCACGACGAGCCGGCGCACATCCAGAAAGCCCGCCAGCAATTCGCCCAAACAATGGCCGCGCAGCCCGAGCTGCTGGCCGCCGGCATGCAGGCCCTCGACCTGGCCAGCGCCGCGTTTGTCGACGCGGAACAGGCATTGCCGAAGCTGGAGGCCAGCCGCCGGCGCGTGGCCGAGCTGGAGCAGATCATAGCCAGCACCAAGCACATTCGAAACGGGCGTAAGAACCGCAACCATAAGTGGCGCCAGCAGCTGCGGAAACTGCGCTCGATCCTGACCAGCGCCACGGCGTCGGATAAGAACAAGATCCGCTCGCTGCTGAGCACTATCGATTTTTGGTTGGCCACAGGCCAAGCCCGTGAATCAGCTGTCCCCGACGACTCAGCTAATGCACCTGCCTCACCAACGGAATAGCGAGAAGAATCACCATAAAACTTGATTTGATGAGTCCGCATAGCTTAGAACCTATCATTCGCAATCTGATATATTCCAAACGCGAAGGGGACTACTGGGATTTCAAAGCCGAGCCTCATAGCAACAATGCCAGCTTGCTGCACGACCTGCTGTGCCTTGCTAACTCTCTGCACCAAGGAAACCGTTACTTGATTCTGGGTGTCGATGACCCTAGCAAGGGCGCCAACGTTGTCGGCCTTACTCAAGGCCAAGAAGGCCGTAAGACCCAGGCTCAATACATCGACTTTCTACGAGGGCAGAAGTTTGCCAGCGGTTCACGACCCGAAATTACAATGGTGACTTTAGTCCTTGACGGTAAAGAGGTCGATGTCCTAGTTGTGCTTGATACACCGCACAAACCGTATTGGCTTACTGAAGATTATTCAGGAGATAAGGGCAAGGTAGTTCGTGCACAATACATCTACACACGGGTGGGCGACACGAATACGCCCATGACGAAAGCTGCGGACCCGCACCATATTGAAAAGATGTGGCGGCAACGCTTCGGGATGGATCTTATGCCTCGCGAGCGGATGAAGCAATTACTTTACCAGCCCCTGGACTGGGAAATCGATTTCAACATAAAAAAGTATGCGTACCACAAGCACCTGTCTGACTACCGTGTGACGTTATCTGAGCAGGAGGAACTGTGGGAGCCGTTTAGCTTCTTCTTTACCAACAAAAAGTCCTTTTGGGGTACTGCCTCGTTTGCTTACAACGCAACGACTCTCTTTGAAATGGACTATGTCTACTTGGACGAAATGCGCCTTATGCTCCCATTCCCTGAAACTGGATATGTAGAGCTGAAAGACCGTACGGTGTGGTATTACCATTATAACCAAGACCTCGTGGGTGGATTCCTGACGTTTTTAACCGAAGGCCGATCTGGGTTTGAATCACGTGGCATGAAAGCCCCTTTTCTGCTTTTCAAGAACGAGACTGACCAAAATGCTTTCGATGCCTTTGTGCAGCAACATGAACAGTTGTTAGAAGAAGCCGATCCGGGCTACTGGGCGCAGGAAGCAGCTAAAGAAATGCGCAAAGCGGGGCATGAACACCAAACGGACCCTATCGATTTAGGTAAGCTCTGCGTGGTTTACCAAAAATGGCGCCGCGGCGGACATACTAGAGAGCAGTTGTAGGATGCAGCCCTGTGCTAAGTCAAGGGACTTCGCAAAAATAAATCAATACTACCTAAGCGAACTGCCGCCGCAGCAACTGCGCGTTCAGCGCTACAATAACGGTGCTGGCACTCATCAGCACGGCTCCCATGGCCGGGCTTAGTACGAAATGCGGGTACAGCACGCCGGCGGCCAGGGGAATGGCGACGAGGTTGTAGCCCGTAGCCCAGAACAAATTCTGCATCATCTTGCGGTAGGTAGCCCGTCCCAACTCCACGAGGTTAGTAATGTCGGTGGGGCGGCTGTTGACGAGGATGATGTCAGCCGTCTCGGCGGCTACGTCGGTGCCCGAGCCCACGGCAATGCCCACGTCAGCTTGCGCCAGGGCGGGTGCGTCATTTACCCCGTCGCCCGTCATGGCTACGAAATGACCTTTCTGCTGGAGTTCCTGCACGATGGCGACCTTCTGGTGGGGCAGCACTTCGGCGTACACCCCGTTCAGGCCGAGTTCCTGGGCCACGGCGTCCGCTACGCGCTGGTTGTCGCCGGTGGCCATGAACACGGCAATACCGGCTTGCTGCAGGCGCTGCACGGCTGCTTTGGCGTCAGAGCGGATGCGGTCGGCAAGAGCTAGGAAGCCGGCGACCTTGCCGTCCACCAGCATGAACACCACCGTAGCGGCTTGGTTGCCGGCTGCTTCGGGCGGTAATGGCAGGTTGTGCTCTTTCAAGTACCCTGGGCTGACGATGAGCACCTGCCGACCATTGACCGTGGCTTGTACCCCCTTGCCGGTGAGGGACTGAAAGTCACTGACGGGCGGCAACGTCAACTTCCGCTGCCGGGCTTCGCGCACGATGCCCTGGGCGATGGGGTGCTGCGATTGTTGCTCCAGCGCGGCGGCCGTAGCCAGCAGGGTATTTTCGTCGAGGGCGGGGTCGAGCACCCGTAGGCCAGCTACACCGAACTCCCCCTCGGTTAGTGTCCCGGTTTTGTCGAAGACCATTGCCGAAATCTTGCGCGCCTGCTCAAAGGCGGTACGGTTGCGAATCAACAGACCGCGTTGGGCCGAAAGCGCCGTAGAAATGGCCACAACCAGCGGAATAGCGACCCCCAGCGCGTGCGGGCAAGACGTGACCATGACCGTCACCATGCGCTCCACGGCGAAAGACGCTTCGGCCCCGCCCCATAACCAGGCGACCAACGTGATGATGCCCACAGACAGGGCCAGCAGCGTGAGCCAGCCGGCGGCCCGGTCGGCCAGGTTCTGGCTCTGGGACTTCGCGTTCTGAGCTTCGCGCACCAGCCCGACCACCTTGTTTAGGTAGCTGTCCTCGCCGGTATGCGTCACGCGGACCTTCAGGGCGCCTTCGCCGTTGACGGCCCCGGCAATGACCTGGTCGCCCTCGGCTTTGGTCACGGGTACGCTCTCCCCGGTTAGGGCGCTTTCGTTGACAGCCGAACGGCCGTCAAGGACGACGCCATCAACGGGCACTTTCTCCCCAGGGCGCACCAGCACCACATCATCCAGTTTAATGCCCGCCACCGGGACGTCATGGATCATGTCGCCGTGCACCTGATGCGCCTCGGCCGGCAGCAGTTGCACGATGAGTTCCAAGGCACGCGAGGCGCCGGCTACAGAACGCATTTCCAGCCAGTGGCCCAGCAGCATGATGTCGACCAGCGTAGCCAGCTCCCAGAAGAAGTCCATGCCGCGGAGCCAGCCCACCGTGACGGCCACGCTGTAGACGTAGGCCGCCGTAATGGCTACGGCCACAAGCGTCATCATGCCCGGCCGTCCGGCGCGCAGCTCCCCAACCAGTCCGGAGAGGAAGGGCCAGCCGCCGTACAGGTAGATGGCCGTTGCCAACACGAGCACTATCCATTGCGCACCAGGAAAGGTCAGCTCGTAGCCGACCAGGTGCTGAAACATGGTGGACAGCGCAATAACCGGCACTGACAGCACTAGGCAGATCCAGAAGCGACGCAGAAAGTCTGCAATCATGGCCCCGTGGTCATGACCGGCGTGGCCCATGCCTGAGTCGGAGTGGGCAGGCCCAGCACGGTGCGCATGGGCGTGGGATGCTGGCGGTGCTGTTGACACGGCGGGTTCGTGGTGCGTGTGCGAAGCGGGATGGTGGTGCGAGTGGTCCATGGCGTGCAGCAAATGAATGCAGCGTGGTGTAGCGAACTGGTTTCTTCTAACGGACCGCTTTCCCGCAAGCTTGGCACAATTGCGTACCGCTGGTTGCGTGATTCGCCGCTGCCTACGCTACCTCGTGCAGACCCGTGCGGTGGCTGTGCTCCGGGTCGAGCCGCTGAAACTCGGTGGGCGACATGCCCGTGACCTGCTTGAACTGGTTCGTGAGGTGGGCCGCGCTTCGGTACCCGAGCTTGCGGGCTATTTCCGCCACCGAGTCGTCCTGGTAGCTCAGCAGCTCCTTGGCCCGCTCCACTTTCTGACGGATGATGTACTTCTCTACCGTCAAACCCTCACGCGCCGAAAACAGCTGCGAGAGGTAGTGGTAGTCGCGGCCGAGCCGCTCGCTCAGGTACACCGAGTAGTTCAGCACCGGCCACTGCTCCACGGGCGTGTAGTGAATCAGCTCCAGCACGGTGGCCTTCAACTGCTCCACTAGCTGGTCGTGCGGGTTTTCCAGCAGCTCGAAGCCCAGCGGGTCCAGGGTAGCGTGCACGGCAGCTGCGTCGAGTTCCGTGCCGGGCGAAAGCACCACGTCGGCGCCGCCCAGGGCTACGTTGACCACCTGCAGGCCCATGCGCTCCAGTTCGTTGCGCACCAGGCGCACGCAACGCGGGCATACGACGCCGCGCAGTTGCAAACGCGTGGCGCCGACAGGGGGAACGGCAGGTAGAGCAGCAATGGGGCGGGTGGCGGCAGGGGACATCATTTCCATCGTGTAGTACCCGAAAAAGGGCAGCTTGTAGTAAACCTACGCAAGCCCGCAACGCTGCGCTACCCCGGTGACGAATCTTGTAATAACGAGCAATGATTGTGTACAGCCGCCGCCGGACCCCGGCCGTACTTTTGCATAGGTTCATTCCCGACCGGCCTTCAGAGCTGGCCCTACCCTTTTACTACCCAAGCCATGAACACGCTGAAGTTTAAGACCAACATCAATTGCGGCGGCTGCGTGAAAGCCGTTACCCCGACCCTGAACGGCGAGAAGTCCATCGAGAACTGGCAGGTGGATACCGCCAACCCCGACAAGATTCTGACCGTAACCTGCGACCTGAACTCAGACGAGGTGGTCGAGTTGGTGGAAAAAGCCGGCTTCAAAGCCGAACCCGCCCAGGCGTAACGTCGTCCAAGGTACCGTTCATGCAAACGCTTGGGCTCTGCTCAGGCGTTTGTGGTTTTGAGCCCGTTCTGTCGACTTAGCCATATATGGAGCACCTCGTGCGCATCAAAGGCATGGTATGCCCCCGTTGCATCCAGACGGTGAAGACCTTATTCATGGACCTGGGCTTCACCGTCACGGGCGTCGAACTGGGCTCGCTCACGTACCGCACCGACGATGAGTACCCGCGTGATCTGACCTTGGTGCGAGAACAGCTGGAAGAGGAGGGCTTTGAGGTGCTCGACGACAAACAGTCCCGCACCATTGCCCGCCTCAAGCAGCTGGTCGACGAGTGGATTCAGCAGGAGCAGGCTCGTAAGTTGACGCTGGCCGCTTACGCGAGCGACGCGCTGCACCAGAACTACCACTCCCTGAGCACGCTGTTCTCCGATACACAAGGCTTGACGCTGGAGCGGTACCTGATCAGCCGCCGCGTGGAGCTGGCCCGCCAGCTACTCGCAGCTACGCAAGACACCCTGGCCGACATAGCCGACCGCTTGGGCTACAGCAGCAGCCACCACTTCTCCAACCAGTTCAAGCGCGAGACGGGCATGACGCCTTCGCAGTACCGCCAACTGGTACGGGAGATGCCGCAGACGGCCTAGCGGGCAGCGAGGAAGTTGCCTCGTCCGAATGTTGCAACACTTACCCACAATTGCGCACACAGCCCCTTGGCTGCCGACGCTTCCTTTGTGGCACAACCGGCGGCTTATCCGCCTACCGCTATGACTACTGAAACCCTTTCGCCGACCCGCCGCCCGTCTGGCACCCGGGCCGGGCAGTTGAAACAGATAACCGTCCCCATCACCGGTCTGAGCTGCGCGTCGTGCGCAGCCAGCGCCGAGTCGATGCTCAAGGCGCAGCCCGGCGTGGCCGAGGCGGGCGTTAACTTCGCTACCCAAACGGCCGCCATTGCCTTCGACCCCAGCCAGGTGCAGCTGCCGCAGTTGCAGCAGGCCCTACAGTCGGTCGGCTACGACCTGATAGTGGACGAGGACAACGCCGCCGACAAGCAAGCTGAGCTGCAAGAGCAGCACTACCAGGAGCTCCGGCGCAAGACCATCTGGGCCGCCGTGCTGGCTGCGCCGGTGGTGGCGCTGGGCATGTTCTGGATGGACGCGCCCTACGCCAACTGGATCATGCTCGTGCTGTCGCTGCCGGTGCTCTGGCTCGGCCGCAACTTCTACGTGGGGGCCTACCGGCAGGCCCGGCACGGCCGCGCCAACATGGACACACTGGTGGCCCTGAGCACGGGAATTGCGTTCCTGTTCAGCGCCTTCAACACTATCTACCCCGCGTTCTGGCACCGCCGCGGGGTGCACCCGCACGTGTACTTCGAGGCGGCTACGGTCATCATCGTGTTCATTCTGCTGGGCAAGCTGCTGGAAGAGCGGGCCAAGTCCAACACCTCGTCGGCCATCAAGAAGCTGATGGGGCTGCAGCCCAAGACGGTGCGCGTCATCGAGAACGGGCAGGAGCAGGAAATTCCGGCCGTGCAGGTGCGCATCGGACACGAAGTGGTGGTGCGCCCCGGCGAGAAAGTGCCCGTCGACGGGGTGGTGACCAGCGGCAGCTCCTTCGTGGACGAAAGCATGATCAGTGGGGAACCCGTGCCGGTCGAAAAAGCAGCCGGCGCTCAGGTGTTTGCTGGCACCGTCAATCAGAAGGGCGCGTTCCGCTTCCGGGCCGAGAAAATCGGCGGGGCGACCGTGCTGGCTCAGATCATCCAGATGGTGCAGCAAGCGCAGGGCAGCAAAGCCCCGGTGCAGAAGCTCGTGGACAAGATTGCCGCCATCTTCGTGCCCGTGGTCATGGGCATTGCGCTGCTGAGCTTCGCCGCCTGGCTGGTGTTCGGGGGCGACAACGCCCTCACGCAGGGCTTGCTGGCCCTGGTGACAGTGCTCGTCATTGCCTGCCCCTGTGCGCTCGGCCTGGCCACCCCTACCGCTATCATGGTGGGTGTCGGTAAAGGAGCCGAGCACAACATCCTCATCAAGGACGCCGAAAGCCTGGAACTGGGCTACAAAGTCAACGCGATGGTACTCGACAAGACCGGCACCATCACCGAAGGCAAGCCCGAGGTTACCGACCTGCACTGGCTCAGCACAACGGCCGAACAGCCCGTTCACGCGGCTGTCTTGCAGGCCATCGAAGCCCACTCCGAGCACCCGCTGGCAGAAGCCGTGGTGCGCTACCTGCAGCCGACCGCTGTGCGGCAAGCGGCTGCCCTCACCGACTTCACCAGCCTGACCGGTCGGGGTGTCGAAGCCCGTTTCGAGGGTGAGCGGTACTTGGTCGGCAACCTGCGCCTGCTACAGGAGAACCACGTCACGGTGGACGCCGCCGTGGAGAAGCTGGTAGCCGAGCTGCAGCAACAGGCCAAAACGGTGGTCTTCTTCGCCGACAGTCGCCGCGTCCTGGCGGTGGTAGCCATTGCCGACCGCGTAAAGGAAACGTCCCGGCAAGCTGTTGCCCGACTGCAGGAGCAGGGCATTGCCGTGTACATGCTCACGGGCGACAACGAACAGACCGCCCGCACGGTGGCCGCTCAGGTGGGCGTGCAGCACTTCCGCGCCGAAGTGCTGCCTGCCGACAAAGCCGCTTTCGTGCAGCAGCTGCAGGCCGAGGGCAAGGTGGTTGCGATGGTTGGCGACGGCATCAACGACTCGCAGGCGCTGGCCCAGGCCGACGTGAGCATTGCCATGGGCCGGGGCTCGGACATTGCGATGGACGTAGCCAAGATGACGCTCATCACCTCCGACCTGAACCTGGTGCCCAAAGCGCTGCGCCTCTCGCGCCGGACGGTGCAGACCATCCGCCAGAACCTGTTCTGGGCGTTCATCTACAACCTGATCGGTATTCCCATCGCCGCCGGGTTGCTCTACCCCATCAACGGCTTTCTGCTCAACCCCATGATTGCCGGCGCGGCGATGGCGCTCAGCTCGGTATCGGTGGTGAGCAACAGCCTGCGGCTGCGGGCGTCGCGGCTGTAAGTGCCTACGTAGGGGGCTTACACAATTATGCGTGAGAGTTATAAAATTCTCACCCGTGGGTACACTGCCGCCGATGTAGTTCAACAGTCATATCACTTCAAATAGCTGTCTGACAGCACTTTTTCGACACCACTCCAGCTAGACAGCTGTCTGACAGCCGCTTTCAGTCGTCGCTCCGGAAACCAACCGCACCAAACTTTCACTTTACTTTCGTCGTTCCTTTCGCGCCATGTTCCAACTGATCCGTCGATACCGTCGCACTACGGCCGCTACGTTTGTAGCGCTGTTTCTGCACGTGCTCGTGGGTCAGATTGCCTGCGCACAGATGCACCTCACGGGCGAATCCCGTCCGCATCAGCACGCGCCTGGCACGCCGCCGCACCAGCATGGTGCCGCTGGCAAGCACACGCATCAGCACCCGAACGGTCATGCCCACAAGCACGACCACGCAGCTGCTGGAAAGCGTAAGCACGCCCATGCGGCGGTGCCTGCCGAGAAGCACAGCGACCCGAAATGCTGCCAGGACGACGCGAAGTCGCTGTGGGCCGCATTAGGTACCCCGCCGAAGGTGAGCCTCGAAAAGTTCGCCCCGATGGTGCTGGACTTGCCGCCCGTATATGACGTGCTGGTACCCCGTTTCGTGGCCTGGGACTCGACCCAAGCCGTTACCCTGGTGCCGCCCACGCACCTGAAGCCGAAGATTCCGGACATCCGAATCTTCATCGGCTCCCTGACGATTTAGCGTTTCGCGCCCTGTAAGGTCCGCGCCCGCCCGGTTATGCCGTGGCGAGGCCGGACCTTTTTGCGTGCCCTTCGCGGACCCTATTCGTCTTTCGTCTTCCCTTTTCGCTGGTACGGCCATGAAGAGCTGCTGCCAACCCGGTGGTCCACAGCCGCCCTCCCCGTGGCGTCGACTCGCCACCTATGGGCTCTACGCCCTACTCGCTGTTGCTTTCGCCTTTGTCGCTTGGCAGCAATTCCGGGGTTGAACTATCCCCTTGCCGTCTCTCCCTTATTACCATACCCCATGAAGCGCATACTGCTGCCGGTCTTCGCATTGGCAACCCTTGCCTGGACGACCTCCTGCTCGTCCAACGACTCCTCTTCCTCCACGAACACACCCACCGACGTCACCGCCGAGCACCAGCACGAAGCGGGTGAGCAGCATGACCACGGCGCCGGCGCCGAACACAGCGGCGGCCATATCTACTCCTGCCCGATGCACCCCGAGGTGACGAGCGATAAGCCCGGTAATTGCCCCAAATGCGGCATGAAGCTGGAGCATACCGACGGGGCAGCCGGGGACGGCAAGACGTACCAGATGAACCTGACGGCTTCGCCCGCCCAGCCGGCTGCCGGCCAACCCGTCACCCTCTCGTTTCAACCGCAAGTGGTCGGCAGCGAGACAACCCCGGTACCGCTGGCCGTGGTGCACGAGAAGAAGATGCACCTGATCATCGTCTCGAAAGACCTCTCAGAGTTCTTCCACGAGCACCCCGAATTTAAAGCGTCGGGGCGCTACGACGTGCCGTTCACGTTCAAAACCGGCGGCACCTACCTGCTTTACCAGGACTACCAGCCCCAAGGCGGTACGCACCAGCTCGGCCGGCAGACCCTGCAAGTGAGCGGCCCGACGCGACCAGCCGTGAAGTTCACCAAGGACCAGATGCGCTGGGAGAAGAACGGCTACGCAGCCGACCTCGCGTTTGACAAGCCCGCTCAGGTGGGGCAGCCGCTGGCCGTGAGCGTGACTGTGAACCGCGGCGGCAAGCCCGTCACGGACCTCGACAACTACCTCGGCGCGCTCGGGCACATGGTCGTCCTGAGCGAAGACGGCGCGCAATACCTGCACGTACACCCCGAAGACCAGGCCGACAAGGGGCCACGCATCGGCTTCCATACCACTTTCGAGAAGCCAGGTCTGTACCGCGTCTTCCTGCAATTCAACCACGCCGGCACCATTCAGACAGCTGATTTCACGGTGAACGTCGCCCCGGCTGCGGCCTAAAGGCTCCGCTTCACTTCATCAGATTTTACCCTCATTACCGAACACCCGACCTCATGAAAACTCCCATCCACCTGCTCACGGCCCTGCTCATGACGGGCGCGTTGGCGCTAACCAGTTGCGACAACAAGCCCGCCGAATCGGCTGAAACGAGTACGCAGCCCGCTGCAGCCACTGACAACGCCAGTGGCGACATGGCCGGGATGGACCACTCGACGATGAACCACGGCGAAACCAGCGGTGGGCCGATGATGATGGCCATGAACAACATGATGCAGCAAATGCACGCGACGAAGCCCAAGGGCAATACCGACCACGACTTCGCGCATATGATGATGGACCACCATCGGGGTGCCGTGGAAATGGCCGCCGTAGAGCTGCGCGACGGCAAAGATGCCATGTTGCGCCAGATGGCCGAGAAGATCAGCGCCGACCAGAAGAAAGAAATTCAGGAGCTGGAGCAAATCGCCACCCGCCTGGACGACGCGCCCACGAACTACCAGCCGACCAACCCCAGCGACCCGTTCCAGCGCAAGATGACCGCGTCGATGGATGGCATGATGAAGAACATGCCCCAGGAGTCCGGCAACGTGGACCAAGACTTCGCGGCCATGATGATTCCGCACCACCAGAGCGCCATCGACATGGCCCAGGCGGAGCTGGACCACGGCCGCGACACGCGCCTCAAGGAAATGGCGCAGCAGATGATCAACGCACAGCAACAGGAAATCAAGCAACTCCAAGACTGGCTGACCCAACACGGCGCCGGTAAGTAACTCCCCTTCCCTTTCCACTTTTATGAAGTTCTCGCAATTGCTCTTGGCGGCTGCCCTGCTGGCTGCTCCCCTCTCCCTCTCCGCCCAACACGGCCACGGCCAGGGGCACAACGCCGCCGGCGAAACCCACGCCCACACGGCTCCGCACGGGGGCATCGTGCGCACCGCGGGCAAGTACCATGTGGAGCTCGTGCTCAAGGACGGCCAGATGACCGCCTACCTGCTCGACGGTAAGGAGCAGGTACTGGCCAACAAGGGGCTAACCGGCACGGCAATGGTGCTGCAGGGCGGCAAGACCACCAATGTCACGCTCGCGCCCTACGGCGACGACCAACTGCGCGCCACCATCCCGGCCGGCGCCACGCCCACGACGGCTATCCTGACCCTGCGCCGGGGCAGCGAAACCATCAACGCCCGCTTTGACAAGCTCGCCAGCACCAGCGCGAAGGCCAAAGCCGTCGGCTACGTCTGCCCGATGGGCTGCAAGGGCAGCGAAAGCACCAAACCCGGCAAGTGCCCGACCTGCGGCATGGACCTGGTGAAGAAAGCCTAACCGCTACGGCAGGCGGGCCATTGAGTCCGCAGCCGCTTACTCCGTGGCTGGCCGGCGCTACGAGCATCTGCAGCAGCGCCGGCCTCTGCCACGGCCGAACCCAAACCCATGAACCGATCAACCTTCCGATTCAGCGCCCTGCTCCTAGTGGTCCTCGCCGTGGGGATGCTGAGCCCGCGGCTAACCCGTGCGCAGGTTTCGCAGGTGCTGAGCCTGGACAGCGCCGTGGCCCGCGCCGAGCGGCAACACCCGCGGTTACGCCAGGCCGCGCGGCAGCTCGACGAGCAACGGGCACTCAAGCGGGGCTCGTTTAGCCTCACCAACCCCGACCTGTTGATGGAAGCGCCCACGGGCAACTTCTACACCTTCGGGGCGGTGCAAACCATTCAGTCGCCCACGGTGTACCGGCGGCAGGCGAAGCAGGCGCAGGCCGGTATCGAACTGGCTAGCCGTAACCAGCTGGTGCAAGTCGCCACCGTGCGCCGGGACGTGCGCCGGGCGTACGTGAACCTGCAGTACGCCGAAGCCCTGGTGCGCCAGCTCACCCAGCAGGACAGCCTGTACCAGCGGCTGTACACGGCGGTGGGGCGCTTGCACGCGGCCGGCGAAATCGACCTGCTGCAGAAGATCAGCACCGAAGCCGAAGCCAAACAGGTAGCCAACCAATTGGCACAGGCGCGTACCGACCTGCAGGCGGCTCAGCAACAGCTCGGCTTGCTCATCGGCCAGCCCGGCGCGCAGGACCTTGCGACGAGCTCTGACCTGCGCCAGGCGGGTCAACAGTTGGCCACCCAGGGCACCGCCCTGCTGGCCGAGTTGCCGACAGCCGACAGCAGCGCCGTAGCTGCCAGCCCGACGCTGGGCTATTACCAGCAGAACGTGCGGTTGAGCCAGTCCGGCATCAGCCTGGTGCGGGCGCAACGCACGCCGGCCCTGACGCTGGGCTACATGAATCAGGGCGAGCGAAACTCTCCGTACGGCTACCGTTTTCAGGCGGGCGTATCGGTGCCGCTGTGGTTTTGGACCTACCGCTCGCAGCTGCAGGCGGCTACGGCCCGCTCGCAAGCGGCGTCGGCCGAACTGGACGTGCAGCGACTGGAATTGAGCACGCAATACCGCCAGGCGCTGGCCGACGTGCGCAAGTTCAACAGCAGCCTGGGCTACTACCAGCAGACCGGCCTGCCCCAGGCGCGCACCATCATCAGTGCTTCCCAACGACTCTTCCAAGCCGGCGAAGTGAGCTACCTGGTTTTGTTCCAGAGCCTGCGCCAGGCATTCGACATACAATTCACCTACCTCACCACCCTGCGCGACTACGGGCAGGCGATGGTCGAGCTTAACTACCTGCGGGGCCAATGATGCAGCGCCTGATTTTCCTCTTTCTGTGGTGCTTGGTGCTCGTGCCCGGCCGCGCGTGGGCGCACGGTGGCGAAGACCACGGCGGCGGTACCACTGCGCCCGCACCCGGCGCGACGTCCTTTTCCGTGGCTGCCCTCTCCGAGCAGTTTGAGCTGCTGCTGCGCTTCAAGCCCTTGAAGAAGAGCGAGCCGGCGCACCTGCAGCTGTTCGTATCCGACTACGCCACCAATGCCCCCATCCAGGGGGCTCAGCTGACGCTTACCGTGCCGGAAGCGCCCAACGAGAAGTTCACGGCGACGGCCCAGGGTCCCGGCGTGTACCTCGTGGAAGGGAGCTTTCCGGCCAATCAGAAGTACAGCCTGACCGTCAGCATCGTCTCCGGCGAGCGAGCCGACTTGCTGCTGCTCGAAGGCATCGAAGTAGGCAAAGAGCTACCCGTAGCCGCCGCACCTGCCGCCGCCACAGGCTGGTTAAGCGGCTGGAAAATCTGGGTGCTCGTCGCCGGGGCCTTCGTGGCTGGCGTGCTGCTTACCGTGCTCCTCGTTCGTCGTCGTGGCCCCCAAAACTCCCTTGCGTATGAAAACCCCGCGTAAACTGCTGGCGGTGGCTGCTGCTGCTACCGCCGTGCTGGCCGTCGCCCTGCCCCCACCGGCCTCGTTGTGGGCGCACGGCGGCGAAGACCACGGCGACTCAGCCGCTAAACCTTCAGCTGCGGCCACGGCGCCCGATGAGGTAGCGCTGCCAAAAGAAAGCCAGTTTCTCTTCGAGGTACGCACCTCGTTGGTATCCTTCTCCGACTTCACCACGCAGGCCACGCTCTACGGCACCGTAGCGCCGGCCAGCGGGGGCGAGGGCCGTGCCGTGGCTCCGCAAACCGGTCGCCTCGTCAGCCTGCCCGTGCAGGTGGGCCAGCAGGTACGCGCCGGGCAGGTGCTGGCCGTGCTCGACCAGACCCTGGCCGCGCCCGAGCAGATTGGGCTGGCTACGGAGCGCGCCAACGCGCAGGCGGAGCTGCGGGCCGCCGAGCGCGACTACGCCCGCCTCAAGAGCATCGAGGACATTGCCGCCCGCAAAGAGGTGGTCAACGCCGAGCTGCGCTTACGGCAGGCGCGTCAGAACGCCGACATCCTGAACAACCAGGGCCAGCAGCGCCGGGTGACCATTACCTCGCCCATCAGCGGCACCGTCGATAATTTTTCCCTCGCCGTAGGGCAGCAGGTAAACCAAGGCGACGAACTGCTGCGCGTGCTCAACCCCGGTAAGCTGCAGGTGCAGGCGCAGGTGTTTCCGCAAGATATGGACGGTGTCAGCCCCGACGCGCAATTCCGCATCGAGGGGCTGCAGGGACAACAGGGCAGTGTGCCGGCGCGGGTGGTGTCCTACAGCAACGTGGTCAACCCCACGAACCAGGCCCGGCAGCTGATTCTGGCTGTGGACGGCGCGGGTAGTGCGTTGCTGCGCCCCGGTCAGGCCGTGAACGTGCAGGTCATCAGCCGCAGCCACGGAGCCAAGCAGCTGATGGTGCCGACCTCGGCCGTGACCGACCTCAACGGCAAACCCGTGGTGTACGTGCACACGGCACCGGAAGTCTTCAAAGTGCGCTACGTGAAGACAGGAACCGCCAACGCCCAGCAAACGACCATCCTGGCGGGTATCAACGAGAACGACCGGGTCGTCACGCGGGGCACCTACCAACTCAAGTCCATTTACCTCAACCAATAAGGTGAGCCCGCTACCCCTTGTCGGTAGCAGCTCTCTTGCTGCCCATGCTCGATCAAATCATTCGTTTTGCGTTGCAGAACCGCCTGCTGGCGTTGGCCTTCGCGGCCGCGCTGATTGTGGCGGGACTCTTCACCGCCCGCGACCTACCTGTGGACGTGCTGCCCGACCTGGACCGGCCCCGTGTGACCGTGTTCCTGGAGTCGCCGGGCATGGCGCCGGAGGAAGTGGAAGCGCTGGTGACGCTGCCGGTCGAAACCGCGCTGAACGGGGCTACCGGCGTAGCGGCCGTACGCTCCAACTCGGCTATCGGCCTCGGAATGGTATTCGTGGAGTTCAACTACGGTACCGACATCTTCACCGCCCGGCAGATCGTCTCCGAGAAGCTGCAGACCGTGGGTGAACAGCTGCCGCAGGGCGTTTCGCCGGTGCTCGGCCCCATTTCCTCGGTGATGGGTCAGATTATGCTCGTCGGCATGACCAGTGGCGGGCAGACCTCGAATGCCGACCTGCGCACCCTGGCCGACTACACCGTACGCCAGCGCCTGCTTTCCATTCCCGGCGTCGCCCAGGTTATTCCCATTGGCGGCGACACGCGTCAGTACCAAGTGCTCGTGGACCTGAACCGGCTGAACGCCACGGGGCTGACCATCAACCAGGTGGAAGACGCCTTGCGCCAGTCGAACCTGAATACCACCGGCAACTTCTTCGACCGGCAGGGCTCCGAGGTGCTCATTCGCAACCTGGGCCGGCTGCGCTCGGTCGACGAAATCGAGAACATCGTGGTCGGCTACCGCGAAGGCTCGCCCATCACGGTAGCGCAGGTGGCAACGGTGCAGTTCGGTGCCCGCTTCAAGCGCGGCGACGGGAGCGTAAATGGCAAGCCGGCCGTCATTCTCAGCATCGAGAAGCAGCCCAGCGCGGCTACGGTAGACCTGACGCAGCGTGTAGAGTCCGCGCTGGCGGACTTGCAGCCCTCGCTGCCCAAAGACGTGAAGTTTAACTCCCGCCTGTTTAAACAGTCGGAGTTTATTGAGTCGTCGATTACGAACGTGGAGGAAGCCCTGCGCGACGGGGCTATTCTGGTGGTTATCGTATTGTTTGCCTTCCTGCTGAACGTGCGTACCACGTTCATCTCGCTGGTGGCCATTCCGTTGTCCCTGCTGGTAACGGCGCTGGTGTTTCGCTTCGCCGGCATCAGCATCAACACCATGACGCTCGGCGGCCTGGCCATTGCCATCGGCGAGCTGGTCGACGACGCCATCGTGGACGTGGAGAACGTGTACAGGCGCCTGCGCGAGAACCGGCACCTCCCCAATCCGAAGCCGGTACTGCAGGTCATCTACGCCGCGTCCTCAGAGGTGCGTAATTCCATCGTGTACGCCACCATCATCGTGGTGCTGGTGTTCCTGCCCCTGTTCGCGCTGGAGGGCATGGAGGGCCGCATTTTCGCGCCCTTGGGCATCGCGTACATCACCAGCATCGTGGCGTCGCTGTTCGTCTCGCTCACCGTCACGCCGGTGCTCTGCTACTACTTGCTGCCCAAGATGAAGCAGATGAACCACGCCGAAACCGACGGGCCGTTGGTGCGCTGGTTGAAGAATAAGGACACGCGCCTGCTCAACTGGGGCCTGACCCACCCCAAAGTGGTCCTGACCTCGACAGTCGCCTTGTTTATGGGTGCTGCTGCCCTGGTCCCGTTCTTCGGCACCGAGTTCCTGCCGCCCTTCAACGAAGGCTCGCTAACGGTCAACTTCTCGGCGCCGGCCGGCACTTCGCTCACCGAGTCCAACAAGCTGGGTACCATTGGTGAAGAGTTGATGCTGCAGGTACCGGAAGTGGCGTACACCGCCCGCCGCACCGGCCGGGCCGAGCTCGACGAGCACGCCGAATCGGTGAACAACTCCGAAATCGAGGTGGCCTTCAAGTCGGAAGCGGAGCTGGAGAAAGAAGGCCGCGAGATGCGCAGCCGGGACGAAATCCTGGCCGACTTGCGCCAACGGCTGAGCCTGATTAAAGGGGTGAACGTGAACATCGGCCAGCCCATCAGCCACCGCCTCGACCACCTCTTGTCCGGGGTACGGGCGCAGGTGGCTATCAAACTCTTCGGCAACGACTTGCTGGAGCTCCGCCGCTACGCCGCCCAAGTGCGCGACGTAGCCGCCGCGGTGCCCGGTGTGGTGGACTTGCAGGTGGAAAAGCAAGTGCAGATACCCCAGCTGCTCATCCGCCCGCGCGACCAGGCCCTGCGCGCCTACGGCATGCAGCGCGGCGAAGTGGTGCAGGACCTGCAGACGCTGTTTCAGGGCTCCGTGGTGTCGCAAATGCTCAACGGGCAGCAGCGCTTTGACCTCATCGTGAAGCTACCCGAAGAGCAGCGTAACGACCTGCAGGCCATTGCCAACACCCGTATCGAAACGCCGGCCGGGGGCTTTGTGCCCGTCAGCGCCATTGCCGACGTGAGCTACGAGCCTGGGCCAAACACCATCAACCACGAAAACACCCAACGCCGCATTACCATCTCGCTGAACGTGGCCGACCGCGACCTGGGCTCCACGGTGCAGGAAATTCAGCAGCGGGTGCGTCAGCAGGTGAAACTGCCCAGTGGGTACTACCTGACCTACGGCGGGCAGTTCGAGAGCCAACAGTCGGCGTCGCAGAAGATTCTGTGGTTGAGTCTGTTTTCGCTGGCCGGCATCTTCCTGGTGCTCTACTCGCACTTCAAGTCGCCGCGCATGGTGCTGCAGATCATGCTCAACATCCCGTTGGCGCTGATCGGCTCGGTGGTAGCCGTGCTGCTCACCGGGGGCACGTTCAGCATTGCCTCGCTGGTGGGCTTCATCACGCTTACCGGCATTGCCTCGCGCAACGGCATCATGATGATTTCGCACTACATCCACTTGGTCGAGCACGAAGGGGAGCAGTTCAGCAAGCCCATGATTATCCGCGGCTCCCTGGAGCGCTTAGTGCCGGTGCTGATGACGGCGCTGGTGGCCGCGCTGGCGCTGGTGCCGCTCACCCTCGCCAAGGACGCGCCAGGTAAAGAAATCCTTTACCCGGTGGCCACCGTCATCCTGGGCGGCCTGCTTTCGTCGACGTTCCTCGATATCATCGTCACGCCTGTGGTCTTCTGGCTGGTAGGCGAAAAAGCGCTGGCGGAGTATTTCGCCGGTCACCACGAAACGGGCTTGGGAGCCCACCCGCAGGAGCTGGACCCGCAGCCGTTTACGCCGTCCGCCGACGTACAGCCCGGCTCAGCGCCCCAGTCCTCGTAACACCCCGATGGGCCCGAGCAATCGGGCGTTCCGTCAGCCGCAACCGTAGTAATGGAAGGTACCCGCACCGCCGACTTAACTCCCAGAACCATTTTCCTGGTCAAGCACATGATGTGCCCGCGTTGCGTGCAGGCCGTCCGCGAGGTCCTTCGACGCTTGGGCTACCCTATCCGGCGCGTGGAACTCGGCTTGGTCGAGCTGGGGGTTGAGCGGACGGCCGTAGACTGGGCCCAACTGGTGCAGGCATTGGCCGCGGATGGCTTCGAACTCTGGCACCTGCCCCGCCAGCGCTTGGTCGACCAGATTACCGCGGCCGTGGAAGAGTTGCTCACCACCAACCCAGAGGGCCTGCATGGGCGTTTTGCCGCCATGCTCAGCGCGAAAATGCAGCGCAACTACTCGTCCTTGAGCCATGCGTTTTCGGCCGAAGAGGGCGTCAGCTTGGAACAATACGTCATTCAGCGCCGGGTAGCCACCGTGGCTCGACTGCTGAAAACTTCTACGTTGTCTGTCGGCCGCATTGCGCGGCAGCTCGGTTACAGCAGCCACGGGCACCTGTCGCGGCAATTCCGGCAGGTGCTGGGCGTAGCCCCCACCGAGTACCGCCAGCAGATGAGCGAAGTGCCGGCAAATTTTGCAAGTGACGCCGCCGAACTGTGCCCAACCACACCGGCTGCGGAGGGTAAGTAAAGAGAAACACTCGGACACTCAACCTCAAAAAACCATGCACCAGCAAAATCAAACCCTCCTCCAAGCGCTGGCCGACTGCGTAGCTGCTTGTGAACACTGCGCCACCGCCTGCCTGCAAGAGCAGGACGTGAAGATGATGGTCCGCTGTATTCAGCTGGACCGCGACTGCGCCGACATCTGCGCGTTGACGGCCCGCTTCGTAGCCCGCGGCTCGGAGCATGCCCAACACTTACTGCGTGAATGTGCCGAAATCTGCCGCGCCTGCGGAAACGAATGCGCCCAACATCAGCACATGGAACACTGCCGCCAGTGCGCCGAAGCCTGTAAGCGCTGCGAAGAGGCCTGCATGCAGGCTGCAGGAAGTACGGCTGGTCACTAGTGCGTTGTCGTTATCACAAGCGCCTATCCAAGACTCTTGGATAGGCGCTTGTCGTTTGTTTTCCCTGAACCGTTAATTCAACGTTCGGTTCTGTTTTAGGTCAAGATGCCACGAGACTCACAAAGAAGGCCCTGCTACTTTGACATAGCAGGGCCTTTCGCCTTGGGCAGCGCGGAGGTTACACCGATGCGGCTTCGGCCGGCACCTTGACTTTCTCGAACTCGGAAAGCTGATGAGTAAAGTTGTTGAGGTCGGATTCGTGGGCAAACTCGTACACGTAGGTGCGCGTCTTCCCTTCGGGCCGCGCAACGGGGTTGGTGCGAAAGCCGAAAGCCTGCAGGATGCGCTGCACCAGCAGCGGCGCGGGCTTGCGGTTGGTACTGCGTTTAAGCGACACCAGCGCGGAATAGCTGAACGGCGGTTCCTGCTGCTCCGTCCATTTCTTCAGCCCGCCGTGCGGAAAGCTGCATAGGCAGTGTTGGGCGTAGGACAGGCACTTATCATAGGGCACGCTCAGGGCCGGGTTGGGAAACGCGATGTGATAGTGAGGGGAAGTTTCAGGCTGTTGCATTTAGAACTCGGGGTAAAGAAGGGGGCAGGCGTTGTGTAAGTGCCGCTAGGGAGTAGCTGCCAACAAGGAAGCATAAAACGTGATGCACTGACGGTAGCTGGCCAGGCTCAGGCGTTCGTCCACCCCGTGCAAGCCCTGCGGGTCGGTCATCATGGAGAAGCGGTACACGTTCGGCGTCAGGCCCGTAAAGTGGCGCGCATCGGTGATGCCCGTCATAAGAAACGGCGTGCTGATCACGCCTGGCACCAGGTGGTGCACCAGGGATTCAAGGCGGCGGTAGCTGCGGGCCGAATCGGCGGAGGTTGGCCCCGGCTCGGACACGAACCCCACCGGGCGCAGCTGCAAGCGCTGGTCGGAGAGCCGGGCCCGGAGCTGCTGCAGGGCCTGGGTGGAATTCATGCCGGGGAGCAGGCGCAGGTTGAGCAGCACGGCCGCCGTGGTCGGCACCACGTTGGCCTGCACGCCGCTGCGGAAGATGGTCGGAACTACCGTCGTGCGCACGGCCGCGTTACCGCCGGGCTTACGGCTGTAGGCCCGCAAAATCAGCGGCTCCAGCAACCATTGATTGGCAAAGGCCAGGCGCTGGCCGAAGGGCAAATGGGGGCCAACATGGGCCGCAAACGCCTGCATGGCCGGCGTGAAGCCCGCCGGAAACGGTTGGGCCCGCAGCTGCGCGAGGGCGCCGCCTACCAGCTCCAAAGCCGTCATCGACGCCGGCAGTGACGAGTGGCCCCCGGGCAGCGCGGCCGAGAGTTCGACCGTGAGATACCCCTTCTCCGCTGTGCCGATCAGGGCCACCGGACGACCGACCAGGCCCGGTACCCGCTCCCTGGTCACGAAACCACCTTCGTCCAGCACGTACGCGGCCCGCCGGTGGCGGGCCTGCAGCCAGCGGGCGACCCGGGCCGCCCCGCGCAGGCCGCCGACTTCTTCGTCGTGGCCGAACACCAGGTACACCGGCCGGCGCGGGCGCAGGCCTTGCGCCAACAGCGCTTCCGTCGCTTCGCAGATGGCTATCAGGTTGGCTTTGTTGTCCGTGACGCCCCGGCCCCATACGTAGCCGTCGCGCACGGTCCCGGCAAAGGGCGAAACGTGCCACTGCGCGAGCGTGGCCGCCTCGACCGGCACCACGTCCTGGTGCGCCAGCAGCACGGCGGGCGCCAGCGCAGTATCCTGGCCCTGCCAGTGATATACCAGCGTACGCCCGCCGACCAGGTAGCCGGTCAGCTGCCGGTGCAGCCGCGGATAAGCCCGGCGCAGCAGCCGCCGCAGGCCCGCAAATTGTGCCGTATCTACTTGCGCCGTATCGGCGGCCGATACGGTGCGCCAGCGCAGGGCCTGCTGCAGGTGACTGACGGCCGAATCAGGCACCGGCACCACCAGCGCCGCCGGCGCGTTCAGGGATGCCGCGGGCGGTGGGGTGAAACGCAGGGTGTTGTAGACCAGTACCCCTGCTACCGCCACCAGGACGGCGGCAAGGCCGGCCAGCACGCGCACGAAGGGGAAGGGAGACGGCATGATCAGGGCAGCTTAGTTGCGGGAAGTGGCCGGCGAGGCGGTGCCGGGTAAGGGAGCGGCGGTGCGGTGCAGCACCACGACAAAAGGGTAGCCAGCCTTTTTGCGGCTGTAAAGGGCGGCGGTGTACTCCCCGCAATCGTAGCGCACCCCGGGACCGTCCTCGCAGTCGAGGCAAGTTACCGGGGTAGCCGGCACTTTCAGCCGCTTCAGCTCCCGGTGCAGCGCTTCGAAGCTGCCGGCATGCGTGGTTTTGTAAAGCACGTCGATGGCGCCGCCGGGCATGGGGCGCAGGCTGACCCAGTACTCGGACAACTCCCGCTCGTCCGAGGCGTCCGTCCACGTTTCGCCGGCCGTCCAGTAGGCTTCCGTGGTTTGGCCGATGTAGCCGCGGTACGCCCAATCCGACGGAAAGAGCACCGCCGTCAGCTTGGGCAGCGGCAGATCAGCGGGGAGTGTGCTCATGCGTTGCAGGTGGTCCAGGTTCAAGCCCTGGCCCACGGCCAACGAGGCCGTGCTCAGCAAGAGGGCAAACGCCAACAGGGGGCCGGTTAGCTTTCTCATGGTACCGGCGGGTTACTGCTTAGCCGGGGAAGCGGCCGCGGCCGAACGGACCGGGCGGGTATCCTGATAAGTGCGCGCCGGGTAGGAGCTGGCCGGTTGGCTGATGGGACGCAGGTTCGGCACTTCGCGCAAAAACGCCATTACGGAGCCTTCCGAATAGAACACATGGTACAGACCTTGGATAAACTGGCCGTGGGTCGTATCAACGGCGTAGAGCAGCGCTTCCCGGTTGCGGCCGTACAGGCGCAGGGCCTGAGCGTTATCGACGGTGTACGGATACGGGTTGGCCGGCCACGCGGAGGCCTGGCAGAAGTACACGCCCCAAGTGGCTTTCGTCAGCGCGTCGCCGCGGCCCATGGACAGCTCCAGTTCCGAGGGCGCCAGGCCCAGCGAGTCGGTCAGCTGAAGCGTGCCGCGCGTCAGGGAGGCATCCCCGCGCAGCACTTCGAGTACTTCCACGAGGGTCGTGTGGTAGAGGTGATGGGCCGAGTCGCGGTAGAACTCGCCGGCCAGCGGGCGGCCGACGAACACCAAGGGGGCTTCGGCGGTAACGCGCTGGGCAGCCCGGTTGCGTTGCACCAGGCGGTTGGTGGAGTGAGTCTGCCCGTCGGAGGGGGCAGCGGTGGCCACGAGCATGGTGGCCACGAGGGCGAGCTGCAGAAGAAGTCTCATACAGATGCGGGAATAAGGGTGAAACAGACGGGGTGAAAAGGCCAAAGCCCGGCCCCACGCGGGGCCGGGCCAGGCCGGGTTATTTCAGGTCGAGGCTGAGGCCGGCGTACACCAGGCGGCCGATCTGCGGGCCGCCGTACACCTGGATGTTTCGTGCGTCGGCCAGGTTGGAGCCGCCCGCCTGCAGCGTGGTGTGCAGGCGCGGGAGCTGGTAGCCCACCTGCGCATCGAGGGAAGAGTAGCTGGCCAGCTGGCCGGCCGCGAAGGGCGATTCGAACAAGTGGCCTTCCGCCCAGCGGTAATTCACGCTGTAGCTAAAGCGCTTGGCCAGCTCCCCATAGGCCCCCAGGTTGTATTTGTGCTTGGGGGTGTTGTAGTAGGTCTGGAAGCCCTCGGGCAAGTTGCTGCGGTCGATCAGGTTCAGGGTATAGTTGCCCGACAGGTTGAGCTGCTTGGTGGGCGTCCACGTCAGGGCCACCAGGCCCCCGGAGGTGCGCACTTCCTGATTGGCATTGGTCTGTACCTGAATCACGCGGGTAGTGCCGCTCTGGAAGGGCTGCGGGCTCTGCGCGGCGGCGGCCAGCTGCGGCAGCGTCGGCCGGCTTCCGTCCACGTTGCTGATCAGGCGGACCTGGCCGATGAAATCGTTGTAGTGGCTGCGGTAGTAGTTCACGTCGAGCACGACGTTTTTCACCAGCTCCCCTTTGTAGCCCACTTCCCAGGTAGCCACGCGCTCCGGTTTCAGGCGGTCGGCCTGCAGCTCGTAGGCGGCCAGGCGCTCCTGCGCGGTGGCGGGCTGGGTCAGGATGCTGCCCAGCTGCGAAGCCGCGGCCGTCGAGTAGCCCTGGAAGCCGCCGCCGATGTTGCCCAGCAGCAGCACCCGCGCCAGATCCAGGTTCAGGTACTGGCCCTGCTGGGTGGGCGAGCGGTACGCCTGGTTGTAGCTGGCCCGCAGGTTGTGCTGCTTCTGCTCGCCCAGCGAGTACACGGCCGAGGCGCGCGGGGAGAATACCGACTTGAAATTCTTGCTGTCGTCGAGGCGGCCGGCGGCCGTCAGCTTCAGCCGCTCCTGAAGCAGCTGCTTGGTCAGCTGCAGGTAGGCGCCGAACTCCGGGTTGACGATGCGCTTGCCGTCCAGGTCGCTGAACAATTGCCCGTCCGAACCCAGGCGGTACTGCCGGTAGGCGCCGCCGATGACCACGTCCACGGCCCGGGTTTTGAAATCGTACTGCGCGCTGACGTCGTTGAGCAGCGAGCTGGGGTTGATGCGGGCGCCCTTGCCGGCCGTGGGGTCCTGGCTGACGCGCTTACGCAGGTCGTTGAACTCGGCCGAGCCGGGCGTGAGCTGGTAGCGGGCCGCGGCGGCCTGCGCCGCCTGCTCCGCCCCGGCCACGTCGCCGGGGGTGCGGGCCAGGTACGTGTTGTAGGCTACGGCGTAAGCCTGGAAATACTGCTGCGCGTAGCTGCGGCCGGTGGTGCTGGTCGGGTCCACCGCCGTTTGCATGAACGCGCCCAGGAACGGCAGGTCGTAGGAGTCGTTGCCGAAGTCCTGGGTCTGGTAAGCCCGCACGAACCAGTTATCCGCCTTCAGCTCGGCCCGCACCTGGTTGGAGGCAAAGTTCTTGAAGCGGTAGCGGTTGGTAAACTGGTAGCTGGTCGTTCCTTCCGCCCGCTTGAATTCCACCATGGCTTTCACCTTGTCGGTGATGAGGTAGTGGAACGAGGGCACCACGCGGTAGAGCTGGGCGTACCGGTCGCCGGCAATCAGCTGCCGCTCGGTCCAGCCGGGCATGAATACCGTCTTGCCGTTCAGGGCGCCGCCCGAGGCGTTGAACGTGTTACTCACGTCGCCGTAGCGGTTCACCGCATCGTAACCCAGGCCCGAGCCGGCGGGGTTGTTATTGGGCACGTAGGCGCCCGACAGCGCATCGTAATTCTCCGCCATCCAATCCAGGGCGCGGGTATAGCTGCCGCTGACCTTGAATGCGGCCTTGCGGCCAAAGCGTAGGGCGTAGCGCAGCTGGCCGTCTATGTAGTCGCGGTTGCCGCCGCGCAGGCGCACGCTCAGTCCCTCGTACTGGTAGGGGTCCTTGGAGTTGGTCAGCACCACCCCGTTGAAGGCGTTGGCCCCGTACAGGGCCGACGAGGGGCCGTGCAGGACTTCCACGCTGGCAATGTCAATCTCCGGCAGCCCCAGGGCATTGCCGGCGTTGATGTTCAGGCTGGGCGACTGCGTATCCATGTAGTCGATCAGCTGCACCAGGCGCTCGGAGGTGGCCCCGTTGAAGCCCCGGGTGCTCAGGCTGCTCATGAACATGCCGGACTGGGTGACGTCCACGCCCTTCATGCGGGCCAAGCCCGGAATCAGGTCGGGCTGCGTCAGGCGGCCAAGCTGCAGGGTGTTGAGCTTGTCGACCGTGACGCCGGCGCGCAGAATGTTTTCCTCGACGCGCGAGGCCGATACCACTACCTCGTTGATCTGGGCCGGGCTGGGCAGCAGCACGACCGAGAGCTTGTCACCGGCGTTTTCGATGACGGCTTTGTGGGTTTCGTAGCCCACGAAGGACACGTTGACCGTGGCCGGCAAGGAGTGCGCCGGCACGAGCAGGCGAAACATGCCCTGCCCGTTGGTGGTGCCGCCGATGTAGGTGCCCTGCACAAACACCGTCGCGCCGGGCAACGGCTCGCCGGTATCGGTTTGCACCGTGCCGATCAGCTCAGCCTGGGTCTGCGCCTGCGCCAGGCCTGCGGGCATGCTCAGCACCGAAAGCGTGATGAGGGGGGTAAAGAGGGATTTTTTCATAGAAAGTGGAAAGAGGAAGAGAAGAAGCTGGAAGCAGAATGAGGCGGGCAACCCGGGGTATTTAAGCCCGCTGGAAAGTTCGTTAAAAACTTGAGTAATTATTAATCAAAGTTAAAGCAAAGTTATAGGTGTGTTATAGCAAATGAGGGCCTGATGCAATTAAAAAGGTCGTTTCCAGCGAGGAAACGGCCTTTCAGGTTCAGCCACAGGGGGATAATTTTCTCTCCCCTACCGAATAATTAGTTTGGTCTGCCAGCGGTGGCTGCCGGCCACCGCGTCGAGCAGGTACAGCCCAGGGGCCAGGCCCTGCAGCGGCAAGGGTATTTCGACAGTGGGCGCGGCCGCGGCTTCGCGCTGGAGCACCAGCTGCGCCGTCGCGGAACGAAGGCTTACCCGTACCGGCTGAGCCGCCTCGGCAACGCCGCTCAGGCGCAGGGTAGCGGTTTCGCCGGCCGTAGCCGGGTTGGGCCACAGCAGCAGCCCGGCCGGGGTGTTGGCCGGGCCCACCACGGCCACCGCCGAGAGGTGCGCAGTGCCATCCAGATCCACCTGCCGCAGGCGGTAGTACGTCGCTTTTGATAGCGGCTGCAGGTCGGTGTAGCTGTAATCGAGCCGCTGGGTGCTGGTGCCGGCTGCCGTGACGCGGCCGAGCGCCGCGAAGGCGCGGCCGTCGGGGCTGCGCTGCACCTCGAAATAGGCACTGTTCTTTTCCTGGGCCGTGGTCCAGCTCAGCTGCACCCCGCCATCGGGGCGTGCCTTGCCCGCGAAGGCCACCAGTTCCACCGGCAGCGGCACGGCAGGCGTTAAGAGGACAGCGTTGGAGTAAACCGTTTCCCCGTCGCGGTGCACCATGCGCAGGCGAACATGCGTCGGCGCGGTAATGGCGGGCTGGTCCACGCGCGTGTAGGAAGCCGTACGGGCACTGTCCGAGCCGGCCTGCACAATCTGGCTGATCAGCGGCCCGGTTGAGGGGCCGCTGAACGTTACCCCGTCCGCCGACCGTTCCACGATGTAGCCCAGGCACTGCCACTCCCCGGCCACGTCCCACTGCAGGGAGGCCTCGCGGGCCGCGTTCAGGCTGCCGGCCAGCACGGGCGCCATGCGCGGGGTTCGGAAGGTGAGCACGGCCGCGGTGGAGCTGTACATCGGGCCGAGCAGCCCATCGACGTTGTACTCGTAAACGGCTACCTCGTATTCGTGGCCGATGGGAAGCTGCGTAAGCGTCAGGACCGAGTCTGCTGCGACGCCGGCGTACAACCCACCCCCGACGACGTAGGTACCCGCGCCGACCAGATTGGCGGGCACGAGCTGATTGCTGACCGGCGCGTACGTCGTGCCATCGGTCGGCGCCTGCAACGAAGCCCGCCCCGAGCGCGCATCCCGCACCAGGGCCAGCCAGTGCGCCCCGTTGCCGGTGCGCCAGCGCAGGTTTACCGTGGCGTTGCCGAAATCAACGGCGGCGGCGCTGCTGACTTCCAGTTGCCCGGCGGCTACGGTCGGCGGCCCCACGGACGGACAGAAGGGCGTAATGAAAAAGGCGTTGGCCGGCCGCTTGGACAGCAAGTAAACGGGGCGGCCCTGCCCGTCGAGGCGGTACTCGTAAACGGAAACCTCGTAGTACGTCGAGGCCGACAGGCCCTGCACCGATACGGCCGTATCGTTGGCTACCTGCAGCACATAGCAGCCCGGCTGGGTTTGGCTGCCCAGGCCAAAAAGCGGGTTGCCTTGGTAGGACACGTTTTGCGTGGGCATCATGATACCCGAGCCGGCCGAGCGCATCACCACGAGCCGCCCATCGCCCGCGCCCGGGCTCCACGAAAGGCGTACGGAACTGCAGGTAAGCTGGCGCGCAACCAGGGCCGTAGCCGGCGCGGCCGGCTCCGGTGCTGAGCAGGGCGAAACGACCATGTAGGCGTGCGCGGTGCTGGCGTGGGTGTGCTCGTAGTCGAACACGTCGCTGGGGCCCCCGTCCGGCCCCGGCAGGGAGTTGTATTCGTAAGCGGATATGTCGTAGACCCGGCCGGGTACCAGGCCGTACACCGTCACGCTCGTATCGCGCCCGGCGCTGACGACGAAATCGGTCTTGCGCGGGTTGGTTTTGCTGCCCTGGCCGTAGATGGGGCTGGGAAAGTAGGTTTCGCCGTCCACCGGCTGCGTTTCGGTGTAGTAGGCGTTATCGGCCACCACGATGATGCGGCCCTCGCCGTTGCCCGGCCGCAGGGTGATGCGGGCGGTGCTGCAGTCGAGCACCTGCACCTGAATGCCCGAGGGCCCGGCCAGGGGCTGCACGTTGGGGCAGGTCGGCAGCGTGTGCAGCACGTACTGGGCCGAATCAAGCAGGTAGTAATTGCCGGCCGGCACGCCCGGGTACTGGGTGACGACCGTGCCCAGCGAGTCGTACGCGCTGTTAATGTTGTACGTGTAGGCGCGTACCGTGTAGAGGCGGTTGGGCTGCAGGTGGGTGATGTTGGCCACGCGGCCGGTATCGGCATACACCACGTAGGCGCCCGGGCGCGTTTCGCTGCCTTGACCGAATATCTGGTTAGCCGAGTAGCTGGGAAACACGCCTACCCCAGCCGAATCGATCTGCTGGGCCGGGTGCATCACCGCGAGGCTGGTATAGGTGTTGTCCTTCACCACCAGCAGCGTGTGCGTGCCGGCGCCTTTGGTCCAGGTCAGCTGCGCGTTGTTGCAATTCACGCGGTTAGGGCGCAAGGCCTGCGGGGGCGCGGTCGGCATGGGGGAGCCGGGTTGAGCGCTGACTAGGTGGCTTGTTAGCCAGAGCACCACTTGGATCAGCAGCACCAACCACCAATTAGGGTTGTAACTCATGAGCAGGTAAGGGTAGAAGTGGAAGAAGAGAGAAGAAAAGCTGAACAAAAGCTTATGTAGGGTTACTGTAAAGCTCAATCAATCGGAGCCAGGCAGTAAAAAAAACCCCTGCCTTTGGCAGGGGGTCGGGGGTGGTGGCGGGAGGAGCTAGCGCACCAGTAGCTTGGTGCGCAGGCGGTCCTTGCCGGCCTGCGCTTCGACCAGGTACACGCCCCCGGATAAGCCATCGACGGAGACCGGCCATTCCACCGTCGAGGCCGCCGGCAGCTGCTGCTGCCGCACGAGCTGGCCGGTAGCAACCGAGCGTATCGAGAAGTGCACCGGCGCGGTAAAATCGGTGAGCCCGCTAAGCCGTACCGCCGGCCGGTCACCGGCCGCGGCCGGATTCGGCCAGCACGTCAGGGCGCGGGGCGTGCCGGCCGGGCTCAGCACCACGATGGAAGACAGGTGCTGCGTTCCGTCGAGGTCTACCTGGTTGAGCCGGTAGTAAGTAGCGCGGCTGAGCGGGCGCGGGTCCGTGCCCGTGTAAGTAAGGCGCTGGGTGCTGTTGCCGGCAGCGGCCACGCGGCCGAAGGACTCGAAGGCGCGGCCGTCCAGGCTGCGCTGCAGGTCGAAATAAGCGCTGTTCTTCTCCTGGGCCGTGGTCCAGCTCAGCTGCGCGCCGCCGTCCGGCCGCAGTTTGGCCGCAAAGCTCACCAGCTCCACGGGCAGCGGCGTCGGGGCGAGTTCAACCACGTTCGAGTACAGGGTTGTGCCATCGGCGTGCGAGAGGCGCACCCGGTAAAAGGTGCGGGCAACCAGGGGCGTGCTGCTTTGCTGGTTGTACGAGCGCACGGTATTGGCGCTGTCGGCCGCCGCGACCGGCTGGCCCTCGGGGGCAAACGATACCCCGTCCGCGGAGCGTTCAACCTGAAAGGCCGTGGCCTTGTACTGCGCGGCAATGTCCCAGTTGAGCTGCGGGCCGGGGTTGGCATTGGTGGCCGACAGCGTAGGCGCGTAGCGGGCCGTGGTGAACGTATAGCGCACGCTCGGGTGGCGGCGGTAAACTGGGCCGAGGGTCGGGTCGGTGATGAACTCGTAGACGGCCATTTCGTAAACGTGGCCGATGCTGGGGTTGCGCAGGTACGCCAGCGAGTCGCGCGAAGGGCCCGGGCCCAGCGTGTAGGTGCCCCGGGCGACGTGGGTACGCACCGACATTTCCTGGTAGTTGGCCGAGTACGTCACGCCGTCCACCGGCTCGACCAGCGGCGCCCGGCCCGGGCGCACCTCGCGGATGAACACCACCCGGTTCATGCCGTTGCCTTTTGTCCACATGAGCTGCGTCAGGCCCTGGTTGTAGCCAAACGGAAAGCTATACCCCGTGCGCAGGCGCCGCGGCAACAGCGTATTCAGCCACACGGAAAAGTTTTGGTTGCTGTTGGAGGTCACAAAGTCCGGTTGCCCGTCCTGGTTCACGTCGCCGACGGCAAACCCGTTGGCCCCGTTGAAGACGCCGCTCACGGTTACCTGCCCCCCGGTCGGGAAAGCGCCGGTTCCGTTGCCCAGGCGGTAGTAGATGGTCGGGGAACCGTAGTACGCGGCCAGCAGGTCCGGGAAGCCGTCGCCGTTCACGTCGGCCAGCTTGACCGGAGCCGGGTAGTCCGGCAGCGGCACAGTGACCGTGGGGCCGTAGCTGTTGCCGCCGGTATTGAGGCGCACGTACACGGACTGGGTCATGTAGTCGGCGGCCAGCACGTCGGCTAGCCCGTCCTGGTTCACGTCGCCGCTCATCACTTCCGAGGCCAGGGTCAGGGGCATGGCCACCGTCGTTTCCGGGCCGAACTGGCCGCCGCCGGTGCCCAGCTTGACTTGCACGCCCCCCGTCGCCGGCGCGAGCAGATCCTGCAGGCCATCCTGGTTCAGATCGGCTACCGCCAGCGCATAGTACCCCGAGTAGGTGGCGGCCGTGAAGGAGGTAGCCTGCCCGGTGGCCAGCAGCTGCCCCTGCCCGTTGCCGGCCAGTACCCGCACCTCGCCCGTGCTCGACAGCACCACGCAGTCGAGCTGGCCGTCGCCGGTGGCGTCGGCCAGTTGAATGGTCGCGGCCTGCACGACGCCGGTGGCCACGTCCCCGCCGCTGAAGTTGCCCTGCCCGTCGCCCAGGCGCACCGCGAGCGACCCGTCACCGGAGTTGAGCACCACGAAATCCGGGTTGCCGTCCTGGTTCAGGTCCCCTACGAGCAGGTTCTGCGCCTGCCGGCCTACGCCCACGCTGAGCGAGCCGGTAAAGCCCCCCGATCCGTTGCCCAGCCGCACGGCTACGCCGTTCGTGCCGGTGTTCAATACCAGGCAATCCAACCGGCCGTCGCGGTTCACGTCGGCCAGCGCAATGCCGGAGGGGCCGGTGCCGCCGGCAGCCAGCTCGAAGCCGAAAAAGCTGGTCGGAGTTTGGGCGCGCCCCGTCGAGGCGGCGCCGAGCAGCAGCGGCAGGGCCGCCAGGCGGAGAAATGATGTAAGGGTGCGCATATGGGTAACTGGGAAACGGTGGAAGGGAAATGAAATATTGATTCATAACTGAATCAAAGGTTTTGTAAAGTTATAGCAAAGTTCAACTAAAGCACTATTAAAAAAAGCCCCCGGTCATCGACCGGGGGCTTAGCAAGCAGTTTGGAATAAGGTTATTGGAAGTGGTAGCGCAGGCCTACCCCGTAGAAGCCTGGCCAAGCATCGACCTTAGGGTCGAGGAACAGCCGGCCTTTGGTGGCCGACGCCGTGAGCGAAATCCGGTTGTGCAGGTACAGGTCGGCCGAGAGGCCAGCCACCGGACCGAGCGCAACGCCCTGCGGAGCCTTGCCCCCTTCCCGACCGCCCGTATTGTTTTCCTGGAGGCGTTCGTAGCGGCCCAGCGCCTGCAGCTGCGCGTGGCAATAGAACACTTCCCCCAGGCGGAATACCAGCCGGGAGACTCCGATGCTAGCCCCGTAGGCGGAGAACTCCCCGATACCGGCCCGGCCGGAGCCCCGCTCGCGCGAAGCCCCGAAATCGAGACGGGTTCTGTTGGTCAGGAACCGGCCGTAGCTGGCGGATACGTAGGTTCCTTCTTCCGTGCGCCCGATCTGGGCGCCTACGGTATTCAGGCGACGAATATGCCGCTGGCAAACGCCCTGACGGGGCAGGGCCAGGAGAACCAGGCCCAGGGCCAGCAGCAGCGGTCGAAAAGAAAGCAGTCTCATTAGTGGCTAAGGATTATTGGAAGGAGTTGCTCAGCGCGTTCATGGAGGCCGACAGCATCTTGTCGCGGTAGACGGCTTCGGCAGCCTGCGTAGCCGGCCCTTTGCTGGAGGCCTGCGCGAGCAGGTCGTTGGCCTGGCCGCGCAGGCGGTTGGCTTCCATCAAGCTGTTTTGCGCGTTGTTGAGCGAGTTCAGGCGTTCGGCCTCGGTCATCTTGTAGCGCCCCTCGTTTTTGAGGGTAGCCTGCGTTTCCGCCGCTTGCGCCGTCATTTCGTCGGCGATGCGCTGGTAATCAAACGCCTGCTGGATCTGGGCTTTCTGCTGCATGTTTTCCAGCGCGAGGCCGGCCAGGGCAGTTTCCTGCCCGGCCGTCTGCACCTGCTGGAACGTTTTGCGCGAGGACGTGCCGGCCTGGAACTGGTTGAAGATGCCGGCCACCGTTTGAATGTCGGACGTGCCCCGGGTAGCCAGGGCCGTCTGCAGGCGGGCAGCGCGGCTCACCGAGGGAAACAGGGTGGTAAGCCCGCCTTTGGTGGCGGTCAGATCCAGCGCCGTGTTGAGCAGCTGCGGTACGTTGGCGAGCTTCAGGTCGCGGATGCTGGCCACCTTCTTCAGGTCGTTCTGAATGGTGTTTTGCAGGTCCAGCGCGTCCGAGGTCAGGTTTTTGACTTCCGAGCTGATGTCGCGGATGCGGCTCGAAATGTCCTTCGCCGTGGTGGCCACGGTGTAGGCGTCCCGCACAACCTGGTAGTTCTGCAGGGTCTTGACCCAGTCGGCCGCCTTTTTGGCGAATTCGCCAACCTGCACGGCGATGTGCGGAACGTCGGTGGTCAGAAACTGGGCTTGCGCCGTGGGCGGCGGGGCCAGCATGAGGGCGACGATCAAACCGCCGACGAGGCCCTTGAGCGCGAGTGCTTTTGCATTCATGGTCATAGAGGTAGGGGTTGAAGTGAAAGAATTAGTATCCACTTCCGGCGCGCGTCTGGCCGTTGTAGCCCCCGATGCCCTGACCCGCCATGAACGGGCTTTGGAACGGGTTGCCGTCCTGCCCGGTCGGCCCACCAGCAGCCGCCCGAGCCGGAGCCGCGGAGGCCCCAGACGCTTTAGAAGTGGTAATCAACACGGGGTAGCCATCAGGAAGCAGCACCTCACGGAGCTTGCGCCCGCCTTGCGGCAGGCGTTGGATCATGGCCGTGCCCATGCGGCCGGCAATGCCCAGGGGAGAATTAGCCGCGGACACGGAGCGGTCGATAGCCGCCGACAGCTCCGCCGTGCCCGACTGCTGCATGCCGGAGGCAATGCCCACCCCGCCTTCCGGCTTAGGGCGCTTTTCCGGGTCAATCATGATGCCCGGCATGTAGTTGTAGTTGAACACCTCGGCTTTCACCCGGTAAGGGCCCATGCGGTCGATGCTCAGCGCGACGCGGTTGGATTCCACCGACGCCACGGCGGCAAACACCATGTTGCGCGGGTACACCACGCCGCCAATGGTGGCATCTTCGGAGAGGCGCAGCAACACGACCGAACCGGTGCGCACCTGCTGGTGGCCATTGATCAGGCAGCGGAAAAACACGTCGGGCGTGAGCACCTGCTCCATGTCTTCTTCCGGGTCGGCGTTGGAGCCGCGAAACTTGACGGTGTTAAAGCCGTCCATGCCCGGCACGTACTGCAGCCCGGCTTTCACGTTCGGGTCCACGTTGTGCGGCCGGTCCAGGGGCCGGAAGCGCCGGCCCGTCATCTTCTCGTAGCTCTGCTGCACGGCCACGCCGGCGCCGGCCAGCAGCTCGTTAACGTCGTCGTTGGTCTCAAACGGCGTTCCGTCCTTATCCCGCGTCGGCCGCGGCCGTTCCTTCGGGGCGGCCGAGGGGCCGGCGCCGCCGCCCACAAATCCCGAAGAGCCGGCCGAGTAGGCCCGCGAGCGGTACACCGTTTCGCGGCGCTGGGTGTACTGGCCAGTGGACGGGTCGCGCCGCGTGACCATGACGGTATCCGTGTTGCGCCGGCGGGCTTCCCGCACGTACTCGTCACGAATCATGTTCTGCTGCGCCCGCTTTTGCTGCTGCTCTTCGCGCTGGGCGCGGCGCATGGCCGCTACGCCTACCGTATCGTTGTAGCCGACGGCCAGTTGTTGTTGCTGCAGCAGCTCGTCGGGGCCCAGCTTTTCGGCCTGGTAGCGGGCCGAGGCCTCGTCCATGGCTTTCTGATCGAGCGCGTCCGTCGGCGCGGCCGGGTCCGCGATGACGGGGCTGCTCACCACCTGGCCCATGCTGTTGGTCGAACCGGCGATACCTGGGGCAGCATTCTGCGCTTCGGCTTCCGCCATCCAGATCCAGGCGCCCCCGGCCAGCATAATCAGGGCGCACAGCGCCCCGAAAATGTACATTTTGTTCTTCAGCGCCCAGGCGCCCCAGTCCTTGCGGACCGGGGCACCAGCTGCGGCGACGGGTTGCTCGGCGGCCTCATCGAGGCTGTCCACCGGCTGAGTGGGTTTGTCGGTCATGCTGGGCAGGCTAGAAGGTGGAGGCCGTGTTGATGACGTGGCTGGGAATCGGCAGCGTCAGGGCGCGGGCGCCGTTCAGCTCCCGCAGGTCTACCTGCAGGTGGCCCTGATCGGTAGCGGCAAACAGGGGCACGGCGTAGTACAGGTAACCGGTGCTGTTGCCCTTGATGACCTGGTTGGCGTGCCCGCCGCTCGGGGCCAGGGGCCGCCGGGCCTGGTTCTTTTTCTTACCCAGGAAGCGGCGCTTGCTGTTTTCTACCAAGGCGAAGTCCACAAAATCGACGTTGTAGTCGATGCTGCTGTTGTTGATGACCTTGAAGCGCAGGTAAGTGAAATCCTTGTCGTTGCGCACATTGGCCAGTGACAAGGCGAGCTTGTTGTCGAGCACGGCCACGGCCTGGTGCTCTTCGCGGTAGAGGTCCAGGCGGCGCAGCTTGGCGTTGATGAATGCCTTTTTGCGGGCGTCCTTGTCCATTGCCAAGGCATTTTCAGGGCCGACGCCCTGGCTTTGGTCCGGCATGATGGCCCCGCCCAGGTTGGCCGTACCCGACGCCGAGGCGCTGGCGTTTCCGCCCGCGCCGGCGGGCGGGTTCATGCTGCCGGGTTTGCTGAAGTCGTAGAGCGTGAGCACCGGCCGGCGCACCGTCACCAGGCGGCCCATCCAGTACTTGCTGCCGAAGCGCACCAGAATGGGCGTAGGCGGGGCTTTCTTGGAACGGGCCCGCACGAACACGGCGTTGGCCTCGATCTTGACGAGGTAGTTATCCATCATCCCCACATCGACCAAGCTTACTCCGCCGGCGAATACCAAGTAGGTCGTGGAGCTGTCCGACACGGCCACGTCGATCAGCGGTGCCTGCGCACCGAACGGGCCGGGTGCTTCCGGCGGAGCCAGGCGCGTAATGGTGTAGTGCTGGCCGGTGGAGGTATAGCCGCCCTGGTGAACACCCGGGGGCAGCGGCGCCGGCGCCGGGGCGGGCTGCAGTAGCGAGTCCGGCAGCGTCAGGGCCTGGCGGCGGCCGCGGAACAGGCCGAAGCCTTGGCCGTAGCTGGTAAGGGCCAGCAGGCTCAGCAGCGGCAGCAGCAACAGGCGGGCGCGGGAGGCGCGGGATACAGTAAACAACATATGCGTAGAGGAATGAACGAGGTGGTTATTGCGCTTCCGTGCCGGCCTGCGCCGCGGCGGCGCCGGCTTTGGCGCGGGCCAGGTCCTCGGCGTCGCGCCGGGCCTGGTCTTCGAGAATCTGCTTCTCGGCCTTCGACATGCCCGGGTTGTAGAGGAAGTAGTCGAAGCTGGTCAGGATGACACCGAAGGGGTTTTTGTTGCTGCGGTTGGTTTCCGCGAAGCGGAAGGAGCAGCCCATCGGCGTGGGTTGGCTTTGCCGGTCGCCCACGAAAGCGCGTTGGCGCAAGTAGAGCCGGCCCGACTTGGGCCGGGAGTGCGAGTCAATCACGATGCTGTCAATCGTAATCGAGGTGCGGGCGCCAAACTTGGTGTAGTTGCCCAGCACGTCGCCCTTTTTAAAGCCGTCGTAGATGCGCCGGCCCCCCATCTCATCGATGAGCGGAAGGGCCATGTTCAGGTTGTCCTTGAACGTGTACTGATCGTGCTGAAACATGTACTGGGCGAAGGTTCGCACCAGGTTGCGCAGCTCGAAGTCGGTGTGTTCCTCGGGATTGGCGGCCAGCGCCGCTTGCGTGCCCTGGGAGCCCACGACGTACACGCGCTGGCCCACCGAGCCGTAGGCGTACATCACCAGGCCGCCGGCTGCCAAGCAGACGACCAGGGCCAGGCCAATAGCGCCCAGCGCGATGTTGCGCATGGAAGAATAAGAAGTACTCAGGTTTTTAATGCTGTCCGTTGCCATTGTAAAAGCTGAAGAGAGGAGTTGATGAAATGAGAAAAAGGCCCGCCCTTTCCCCCTACCGCCCCTTGCGGCGGGGGGGCGTAACCGGGGCCGGCGACTGGCCAGCGGCCGGCAGCCGGGCCGGAATCAGGAGTTTGGTGTAGCCCGTATCGCCCGGCAGCAGGCCGGGGTAGGGATGCAGTGCCACGAAACCCGGCAGGCCGCTTTCGTAGACCAGCAGCGTGCCGCGCACCGAGAACGTGTCGCCCACGGCCACCACGCGGGCCAGGCCGGCGGGGCGGGGCTCCCGGGCGTCTACCAGCACCAGCTGCCACACCCCGTTGCCGGTAGCCTTGATGCCCATTGGCTGCCGGTAGGTGTTCAGGTTGCGCAGCGTCACGCGGTAGGGCACACGCCACGCGGCCAGGCGGTAGGCCGGGCCGCTCATCCCGGCCCAGGCGTAGCCCGGCTCCGGGTTCACGGGCGCCACCACGCGCCCGGGCAGCGGCAGCAGCGGCTGCGGCTGGCCCTCGCCGGCGCGCACGGCCACCAGACTGCGCGGGGCCATGTCGGGCAACAGGTAGCGAAACAGCGAGTCCAGGGCCACGGCGCGCAGCGGGCCGCGCGGGGCCTGCGTCCGGTTGGGCAGCGTGTTGAGCAGCTGCTGGTGCGCCCAGGGCTGCGGGGTTTGCGCCGCCAGCGGCAGGCCGGCCAGCAGCAGTCCGGCCAGTACGGGCACGGTAGGTTTCATAGCAAGGATGGTAGGGCGGCCCGGCCGTCCAGGAGCCGGGCCGCAAGGGTTAGAAAGTGGACGAGGCAGCGACGCGCGGCACGTTGGTTGTCGGCGGGGCGGCCATTGGCGGCGGCGCCGCGGCCGGCGCGGGTCCGGCAGAGCCGCCGTCGCTCGGGGCACTAGCGCCCCCGCCGCTGCCCCCGCTGCCCGATGCGGCGGAACGGGCGGTCTGCAGCAGGCGGCCGGCGGCCCCGGCTACCCCGCCGCCGCCCGGAGCGGCTACCTGCGTGGCCGTACCCGCGATGGAGGCGGCCATGCCGGCTACCGAGCCGATGAAGCCCTGCACGGCGGAGCCGCCGATGACCAGCGACGTCAGGTAGGGGGCCATGATGTAGAGGATGACGAAAATCAAGCACGCCACCATGTATTCCCCGCTGCGCTGGGCCGAAGCCACCGGGTTGGTCATCTGCGAAATGGCTGTGCCCGATACTTTGGCGGCGGTGTAGCCGTCGAACAGCAGATCCAGGATGGCAAACGTGACCGACCAGAGCTGCACGCTGATGAAGTTCTGCAGCCAGTTTTTCGCCAGCCCCGAAAACGCCGGAATGGCCGACAGGGTAATGGCAATCGGACCAGCCACGAACAGGAAGCCCAGGGCGAACATCCGTATGAAATACATGATGTTGCGAATGAGCATGATGGTGCCCTGCGTGAAAAAGCGAATCAGCAGCGACTCCAGGCTGAAGGTGGTAATGGCGTCGTAGGCGTTCTTGAACTGCTGCATGGATTGCTCCACCAGCTGCGTCATGGTCAGGTCGCCGTTTACCACCGCGTTCGGGTCGGCCAGCGTGGGCGTCGGGTCGGCCAGGCGCTCGATGAACTGGTAGGCCGAAGAGCCGTTCAGCGGCGCCCGGATGATGGTCGTAACGGCGCCGAGCCCGTCGCCGATCAGCGGCACCAGCGAGCGGTAGCTAGTAAGCAGAATGAAGACGAAGATGAGCCGGAAGATGGGGCTCAGGTCGATCTGCAAGGAGCCTGACTGCAGGTAGCCACGGCAGATGGTGTACGTGAGCGTAATCATCATCATGATGGGCAGGATCTGATTGCGACACATCGCCAGGACCGTGCGGGCCGCGTTGTAAGCGGCCTGCGACATTTCTGGTTGCAGGTCGGAGCCCCCGATACCGAGGACGAGCAGCAGTGGCTGCTGCAGGGTCAGGGCCGTGCTCATGGGTGCACCTTGCCGGCTTGTAAGTCTTCCACGAACACGTCGACGGCAACCGGCAATTGGTTCTCAAAGACCAGGTCGTACAGCAGCTCCCCGTTTTGCGGGTCGCGCTTCTGCTTGCCGTTGGCGTCGCGCTGGGGCACCGGGCGGGCAAACTGATACTGTTTTACCAGGTCGTTGAGGTAGTTGCGCTCATAGGGCTTGGAGCTGAGGATGGCGTTCATCTGGGGCGCCGCTTCGAGCACGAATACTTTGGCGTTGCTGCCCTTCTTGATGAAGAATTCCCGGTAGGTACCGCCGGACCGCATGGAGGCAATCAGCGACATTTCATGGGGCGTGAAGCCCAGCGGCGCGGCCAACTGGTTCCACTCCGCTTCGGATTGGTGCAGCAGGATGATTTTGGTGGCCGAGTTGGTGATGAGCGTCTTGCCGATGGGCGACTTGACAATCTCATCGATGCCCTGCGTGATGATGCCGATGCTGCCATTCGTTTTGCGAATGGTGCGGTACATATTCTCGATGAAGTCCTGCAGCGAGCCGCTGAGCATGCTCCAGGCCTCGTCCATGAGGATGTACTTGACGTCCTTTTTGTACTTGAAAAAGAGGTCGAGCGACAGTTCGGTGATAAGCATGGCCACCACCGGGTAGAGGGTAGCGTCCGCTTTCACCTTGTCCATGTCGAAGCAGATCAGCGGGTAGTCCGACAGGTCCCGGTCCCGTTTGGCGTTGAGCACCTTCGCGTAGCGGCCCCCGGTCACGTAGTCGGAGAGCACCAGGAAAAACTCGTTCATGTTCACGAACGTGATATCCTTCTGGTACTGGCGCTGCCGGGTGGCCAGCCCCTCATCTTCCGCCGAGAGCTGCATCATGGCCTCGTGCGTGGCCTGCACGTAGCGGTAGAAGCCTTCCAGGCCGGGGAAGGCCTCGCCTTCCTTGCCCAGGTTCGGCTGCTCGTTCAAGTGGGCGTAGTAGCCATCCAGGAAGCGCGAGAGAATGGTCTGCTCGGCCTTCTGCAGCACCGTGTCCTTGGTATGCTTCCAGAGCGTGGCCAGCAGGGCCAGGTGGAAGTTTTTCTTGTTGCTGATTTCTTCCCCCCGCTCGTTTACGGCCTCGTTGTAGAGCCAGCGCCCGTCGCTGTTGCGCGGCACGAAGAAGGGGTTAAACTCAATCGGATTGGCCGGGTCGTACGTGAAGTAGCAGTTTTCAAAGTCGGCGCCCGTGAGCGACTGCACCACGTTGCGGTAGGAGCCGCCCACGTCGATGATGATTTGCCGCGCGCCGGATTCGAAACGCTGAATGATGAAATTGCCCATCGTGTACGACTTGCCCGAGCCCGAGGGGCCAATCGTGATGGAATTCTGGTTGTTCTGGGTCGTGTCGAAGAGGTTCACGCGCACCAGGTTGCGGAACCGGTCGCAGATGTACTCCCCGCTGCGCTCCGGCCGGTAGGTCGTGGTCCAGTGCACGTAGCAGCTGGCCCGGTCGGACGAGAGCGGTATCCAGCGGTCGGGAATCTGGAAGGCGTTGCCCGGCAGCGCCCCGAAAAACAGCGGCAGCGTCAGGAAGCTCTCGACGACAGCCTCGGAGTCGTACATGCCGCGCAGCGCGGCCGACGCCTTTTCCAGGTTGTTTTGCCGGCGCACGTCGTCGGTATCCCATACCAGGCAGGAAAGGTGCAGGTCCACCAGTTGCTTGTTGCCGTTGCGCACGTCGAGCGACAGCTCTTCGATTTCGGCCACGCGCAGCAGGTTGTCCTGGGTGGCCAGCGAGGACAGGGAGCTGTTGAGCTTCCGGTCCCGGTCCAGCTCATCCAACTTGTCTTTCGTGTCGTGCACCAGCACGGCCTGCGTCAGGATGTGCGGGAACTGCAGGTAGTGGGTCATCGGGAAGAGCATGGGCGTCACGACTTTGCTGTCGTTGTGGACCCAGGGATGCACTTCGGTGCCCTGGCCGACCATGCTCACGGCCGATACCTTCCGCTCGCCCACGGCCAGCGTGCCGATTTCATTGACCATCTCCCGCGCGAGGTGCTTGGGCTGGTCGGCAAATTCCAGGTTGAAGTACTGCAGGTAGAGCTGCTGCACTTCCTGTTCGTTGAGGCGTTCGAGCGTGACGCCCGGCACGGCGCGCAGGGTCTCTTTGAACTCGGAGGCGGCCCGCTCGGCCAGCTCCATGCTCTTGACGACGGTGGCAAACCGGTTTTCCCCCAGCAGGTCGCCGGCGCGGTTCACCAGGGCGTTGAGGGCGTTGGTGCGGCGCGGCGCTTTGGCTTTTTTCGCGTCCGACGTCGGCGCGGCGGCGAAGCTTAAGAACACGTAGGATTGGTGGTAGAGCACCAGCCGCTCCCCGAAGAAACGGCCCATCCGGTTGTTGAAATACGCGCCCTCGCGCATCTGGTGCTGGTAGGGCTTGTCGTAGTACACATCCGTTTTCTGGAACACCGCCCCGACGGGCAACGACTTGAGCGCGGCAATGAAGGCCGCGTGCGAAGCCGAGTAGGCATCCCCGTCCCACTGTTCCATTTCGGCCGCGTGGAGGCGGAAGCCTATGCTTACCCGGCCATCTTTCAGGATGACTTTATCGTCTTCGAACTTGAAAACGGGGTTAGCTCCGGTCAGCGGAGCGCTTTTTACTTTTTTCATGTGGCGTGGGAATCGCCCCCAGCGTCAGGCGCCGGGGTTGTTGGAGGTTGAAGCTCACGTAGCCCATCAAAAAGCCGGGGGGCTTGTGCTTCGCCAGGTACTTCAAGCCGAAAAACAGGCCCAGCGACGTCAGCAGCAGCACCAAGTAGACCCAGGCCGGAATGCTTATCACCAGGCCCAGCACGCCGGTCAGCAAGCCGCCGACGATGAGGAGCCCAAAGACGAGGCCCAAATCCTGGATTGCCAATCCGAGGACTTGGGCCGGTCTTTCAATGCTTTTATAGGTTTGCATTGAGAGGGTTGAAGTGTTTATTCAACACCACCGCCGCTCATGCCGCCGGCGTTCTGCACCAGTTGGTTTTTCAGCACCTGGAAGCCGAAGAAGAGCAGCACCCCGCCGATGAGCCACATGAGCGAGGTCATGGCATCGGGTTCGCCCCCGATAAACTTCTTCACGGTTTTGACCAGGCCCACCATCAGGAAGATGGCGAAGAGCACCTGGCCGATGCCGATAACCGTGGTCTTCACGTTGTTCAGCTGGGTGACGGTGTTGCTGCCGGCGCCCTGCGCCCACACGTCGCCGTGCGCAGCAGCGAGGCCGAGGAAGGCAGCCCAGAAGCGTTTTTCCCACGAACCCATGCGGCCCCACGAGGCCGGAAAGGTGGCGCCTGCAGCCAGGACGCGTGCGGTGGTGTCGGCCGCAAACTGCTGGGAGCGGCGCGCGGCGCGATTCAGAGTGGAGGTAATCATGAAAAAATGGGTAAGGGGTGAAAAAAATGGTTGTTGATCGGGGTGCCGACGCCCGAGGATGGCCATTGGAAAGGGTTAGTCCTCAACTTCTTCCAGCTTGGGCTGCCGGCGCTTGGCGGGCCTCGCAACCGGGAGCTGGTGAACCGGGACTACTTCGGTGGGGAGCGGGCCGTCTTTCAGCACCACGCCCGGCAGGGTTTTGCGCTGTTTCTGCAGCTGCTCCCGCTGCGTTTGCTGCTGGGCTTCGTAGGCCGGCGCAGCCGTATCGTAGGGGTTGTCCATGAGGCGGCGGCTCTGCTCGCGCAGGGCCCGCTCTTTGTCGCTGAGCTGCGGCGGTGCCGCCGCTGGAGCGGCCTCGACTACCGGGGACTCAGCGGGCGTTTCCGTTAAGCTTTGGTCGTCATTTGGTGTAACTTCCGTTGAACTCTCTTCGGGCTCTTTTTCCTCAACGACCGGCGCGGGCGCCGGCGGCGTGGTCAGCTTGTGGTAGACATCCCAAACCGAGGCCAGCTCGGGGGTGACGGGCTCGAAATCCACGAGGTCGTAATGCAGCCGGGACGTGGCCGGATGGTTCTGGCCGGGCGGCAGCAAAGAGGGCTTATTAGGCTCTGTTGCCGCTTTTTTGGTCCCTTGACGCTGCACCCAGAACGCGAATACCGCCAGGGCCACGAGTGCCGCTGCGAGCAGTAGAGCTGGGCCAGTATGCGCCATGTGAGGGGAGAGATAAATTTCTGCCAAACATAATTAAAAACTTCAGCAAAGCTAAATCAAAGTTATAGCAAAGTAATACTTTTGGAGACCCAAGCTGCGAGACTTTTTCTGGCCGGTAGGGATTCTCCAAAAGTTTATGCAATTTTTGCCTAAAGTTTCCGGCGACTTTGTTACCGGACGCCCGTACTCCAACGACCACCTACGCCAATCTTTCGCCCGTACCCATGTCCAAATTGAAGCCGCGCGCCTTCAAAGACCCGAAACTCGCTGTGCCTTACAGCGAAGCCGAGGAGCTCATCAGCGCCTATCTGAATTCCCTACCCCACGGGGGCCTTAAGGAGTATGCTGAGACCGGCGAACCCGGCCTTAGCTACACGGCCCTGGTTACCTTAAAAAATGGCAAATCCCAGCGGCCCTCTCCTTTGGCGGTCCAGCGCATTCTGCGCACGCTCGGGTTTGAAACGGAAGTAGTCAAGAAGAAAGAGCCGGTCAAGGGCGCCGAAGCGGGCGCAACCAAGCCGGTGACTACCCACCAATTTACCTTCACGGACGCTAAAGGGCTGGCTGCTTTTAAAGAAGCATACCAATCCCATGTCCACCCCGACGACGAACCAGCAAGCCCCGCCCCGACGGGAAAATAGCGCTGACGAGCTCGAACACTTCAAGCAAGATATTTCGCTGGTGGGCTACGCCACCCAGCAATTGGGTTACACCATCAAGGAGGAAAGTCGCCGCGGCGACTGGCATAAGCTCCACAAGGACGGCGAGACCCTGATCGTGACCCGCAAGCAAGACGGGCACGAGGTTTACATGAATCCCGGTGATGACCGCGACAACGGTTCCATCATCGACCTGGTGAAAGCCCGAGGGGGCAGCCACGGCCAGGGCCTGAATCTGGGCCAGGTGCGGCAGACCCTTCGGGCCTATTTGAATGAGGACGGCCCCGCCCGCGACCGGGCCGCACTCGACGCCTTGCCCCGCCCCGCGCAGCCTGCCGAGCGCCTGCCGGTGCCGGAGGGGATGACGGACGCGGAAAAGCGCAATTTCCTCATCGGCGAGGCCCTGGGCCTGAAGCCGGAGCTGACCAACCGCGACTACTTGCACAGCCGCGGCATCACGGACAGCACCATCGACGCGCCGGCGTTTACCAACCGCGTGTTCACGGCGCAGAACGGCCACCACCAGAACACCGCTTTCCCGCTCTACAACGAGACGGGCATTTCCTCAATCGAGGAGAAGAACACCAACTTCAAATCCATGCTGCCGCTCCCCAAGGACGGCATTTGGGTCAGCCAGCCCACGGCAGGCCGTGGTACGCCGGTGGAGCGCGTGGTCGTCACCGAGTCGGCCATCGACGCGATGAGCAAATACCAGCTGGAGCAAAGCGGCGGCAAGGGGCCGAACACCATGTACGTGGCCACGTCGGGCAACGTGACCGAGCGGCAGTCCGAGCTGATCCAGCGCCTGATTGACCGGCAGCGGCCCGCCGAAGTCACCCTGGCCAACGACAACGACGCGGCCGGCCGGCGCTTCAACATCAATTACCTGAACGACCTGCAGCCCGCCCGCAAGGAAGGCGCCGTGGCCGGCCTGCCGGTGTACGAGCAGGCGGCCCCGCCCATCACCTGGCACGCGACGGCCGCCGGCAAGTACCACACGGGCCTGCGCATCGAGTTCAACCACGACAAGGCGCACGAGGGGCGCACGGCCATTGCCAATCTCACCGAGCGCATTGCGCAGCTCAACGGGGGCGAGCAGCAAGCCGACCAGCCGCCGCTGTCTATGTCGGTGGTGCGTACCAGCTCGTCGCAGTCCGTGGTGCGCGTGGGCGCGGCCAATTCGGACATGCCGGCCCTGGAGCTGCTGGCCCGGGAGCAGCACCAGCAGCGCGAGCAGCGCCTGCCCGAGGCGGAACGGCAGCCGGCCCAGTTCTTCAAAATTGAGTACGCCCAGAGCAAGGACTACACCCGCGACCTGGAAATGGTCGCGGCCGGCATGACGCCCGAGCAGCGCGCCGCCCAGGCGCAGCGGGAGCTGCAGGAGAAAGAGCGCATCCAGCAACTCAAAATGCAGGAGGCGCAGCAGCAGCAGCAGTTGGCCGAGCAGCAGCGCCAGGAGCAACTGAAGGCCCAGCAGCAGCAGGAACGGGAGCGGCAGGAGCAGCTGGAGCGCGAGCGGCAGCAGAACAGCCCGGAGGCCATCAGACAGCGGCAGGAAGAGGACCGCAAGCTCAGCCAGTTCATGGTTGGCGCCGCCGCGGCCGATGCGGGCTACTCCCAGGCCGTGTACCCGCCGCCCGTGCGCGCCGACGCGCCCGGCGTGGACCAGTCGCTCATCATCGACCCGCGCAGCCTTAACCGGCACGTCGAGTTGACGGTACCGGGTACCAGCCCCGATCAGGAACGGCAACTGCAGCAGCTGGGCCAGCAGTTGCAGCAGCTCGGCATGACCCCGGGCACGGTGACGTCGGAGCGCGGGGAAACCTCGCTCATCGTCGCCTACCGCATCGACCAGCCGGAGCTGCGCCAGATTCACGACCGCCTGGCCACGCTGGAGCAGGACCACAAGGATTTGAACCTGATCCAGCCGCGCGCCGTGCTGGCCGAGCGCACAGACCGCGTAGAAGGCGAACGGGTAGGGCCCGCGACGTGGGAAACCAGCCAGTTGGCTGCCACGGAATTGTACCGCCAGCGCGAGCCGGAACGCCGGCAGGATGCCCGCGACCTGCGGGCCGAGGAAGGCGTCGACAGAAGCATTCAGCAGTACTCCGACCCGCACTGGCACGGTGAGGGCGGCCGCACCCCTTCCGCGCAGGCCTGGCTCACCGGCCGGGAAGGCGAAAAGCTAGGCGAAGTGCCCGGCGCAGCTGGCCAGGAGCGGTACCTGCTGATCAATACCAGCGGCATGGACGGGCAGACCGGCCGCCCCCTGCACGCTTCCTTGGGGGACCGGCTGCACGAGGCCGGCGCGGGCGTAGTCGATGTGCAGGTGCGCCCGGCAGCCGGCACGGAGCTGGAGCAAGGGCAGGTACGGGTGGCCTACCACCTGGGCCAACCCAGCCTCGACGCGGTGCACCACGAGCTGGAGCAGGCCCGCCTGCGTCCCGGCGTTAAAATCATCGGCGGCGAGGCGCAGCGGGCCGAGCGGGTGGACGTGCTGGCCGGCCAGTACGTGCGCGAGAACAATACCACGCTGCCGGCGCTGCGCGCCGAGTGGCAGCTCGACCAGGCTCCGTCCGCGGAGAAGTTCGCCCAGGAGAGCCGGGAGGCCTACGCCCCGCCGGCGCAGGTGCCCAACCCCCAGAGCGAGCTGAAAACGTCGCCGTACTACGACCCGAACATGAACTACGGCCACGCCCTCGATACGCCGGTGCGCGTGCTGCAGCTGGAAGTGGAAGGCAAAGGCGCCGAGCAACAGCAGCAGCTGGCCGAAGCGGGCCAGCGCCTGAGCCAGGCCGGGGCAACGGTGGCCGACGTGGTGACGGCCAACGACCGCACGTATCTGGCCGTGTCCTACCGGGCCGATCAGCCCAGCTTTACCGATGTGTCGCGGGCACTCGATCAGGAAGCCGCCCAGGGCGTGACGCTCACCGAGCCGTACGCCGCCCGGTTCATGCGGCAGGCCGCCGTGGAAGATCAGGACAGGGCCTGTCACCGGGAGCTGAACCCCTACGGCCCGACGCACATTCGCCAGGGCGACGAACTGGTGCCCAACCCGGCGCCGGAGTTTGAGCGGGCCCGGCAGCTGCGCCAGGAGCAGGGCCTGCCTACGCTGGAGGACGAGCGTGCCCAACGGCAGCGGGAGGCCGAGCAGCGCTACGCGCAGAACCCCCTGACGCCGGAAGTCGGCCCGGGCCAGCCCACGCCCCCCGGCACGCCGGAGCGCACCGCCGTAGCCGAAGTAACGCCCGATCAGGCCGAGCGCCAGCGCCTCGCTGATCAGGCCCAGGTACGCGCCAACGAACTCGACAAGGTGGCCCCGCCCGCGGAGCTGCCCAAGGAGGAAACCGAAGACCAGAAGGCCTTGCGCGACCGGGCCCGGGAGTTGGCCGCCGGGGGCAACCAGCTGGCCATTATCAAGGTCGAGGAAAAGGTAGACCGTGGCCACGAGCAGGAGCCCGGCAAGGCCGAGCGCATCCACGGCGCCATCGAGGCCGCCGGCGCCAACGCCAGCGAGGTGAAGAGCGTCACCACCGATGACGGCATTCGCCACTCGGAAATGTCGGTGACTTACCGCACCGATCAGCCGACCATCAAGGACATTTCCGCCACCCTGGACAAGGCCGAGCGCAGCCAGGGCGTCGAGGTCCTGGAGCTGCCCGAGCACAAAAACGCCCGACAGGAAGCCGCTTACCAGGCCGACAAAGCCCGCGACGAGCAGCAGGTCGGCCGCTAATCCGCATTCATCTTTTTTCCCTACCGCCCCCAGGGGCACAATCCCTTTCTACCCATGGCATACGAAGCCACCGGCAAGCTGCACGAGAAGTTCGACACGCAGCAAGTCAGCGAAAAATTCTCCAAGCGCGAATTCGTTATCGAAGTCGTCGACGGCCAGTACCCCGAGCACATCAAGTTTCAGCTGGTGCAGGACAAAACCAGCCTGGTCGATGCCTACAAGGTGGGCGACGAAGTGCGCGTGCAGTTCAACCTGCGCGGCCGCGGCTTCAACAAAAACGGCCAGATGCTTTACTTCACCAACCTGGAGGCCTGGCGCATCGAGGCGGCCGCCGGCGGCGGCCAGGCGGCCCCGGCGGCCCGCAAGGACGCGCAGCCGCAGCGCCCCGCTCCCATCGCGTCGGACGACGACAACGACCTGCCGTTCTAGTGCCGTTTCTCACGCAACAAAAAGCCGCCCTGGTCTCCCGGGGCGGCTTTTTGTTTTCAAGTAGTGACAGATGGAAGGTACGTGGTCGTATTGTCCATTGAGTTCAGTAAGTGATAAGTTTAAGGAGCATGTCGTAAATCAAGCTATTCATGTGATGGTTGTATTCAGGTATATTTTCGTCTGGTAGGTTGCCGTGATAAATATCGTTCCGTATGCGAATGAGAGTCTGAAAGTCTATCGCGTAATCTTCGGCATCAAGTCCCAAGAAACTGATCAGGCTGCTAAACTGATCAATTAAGCCCGTCTTTCGAATGAAAGTAACTTTGTTACTTGCGTTTGCTTCGAAATCTTTAACGTCCGAATCTTCTACAATAGAACTGATGGACTTTATTGCATCTTTTATTATGTTGTCTCTTTTTCTCTTGCCAACAGTGAAGCTGTATTCCTCCTTTATTGTTAGTTGGTTGTCTTTTATAGGAGTTGCCATGCAGTAGTTTCTGATTTTCTCGATGATGTTGTAATAAATCATAAACCGGGATATTGAGTCTACTTCCTTCGATCTAATCAGTCTCGTTGTTGTATCTGCTACTAAAAGCTCATGTGCGCAGAACGCGTCATAGTCGATTCGTTCAATGAAGTTATAGAATGTCTCAAGTTTTCTTTCAAGGTACGAGTCAACCGACTTGTCGCTAGTAGGTTCTGAATACTTTATCAGTTCTTTTGTACGGTATTTTTCGTGCGGTTTGATTCGCACTTTGGCGTGAAAAAAGTCAATCCTTTTTTCCCAGAACAGCGACATGAGCTGACAGACTTTGGTGCCGAGTAAGATAAATTCTTCCGCAGATACCTCATCTGATTCCTCTGTAAATACTAGGTATGGGTCTCTGATTATAGTTATTTCGCGGCCGTGAATTGCTTCGTATTGGTGTTCAAACATTAACTTGAATGCGACTGGGCCAAGCCGAACAGTCCTATTGTTGTTCTCATAAAGAAGAGGGTCTTTATCTTCAATGTAAGCTACGAATGTGTATTTGATATAATTACTGATATGCTGTATAGCGTTTTCTGTCAATGTGAATCGGCCATTATACATGAAGCCTCCAGGGTCTAAAATAGATATGTTGTCTATGGTAAGAACAACGGGTTGCTTGTCATGTAGATAATAGTGGCTTTCTTTGATTTTGATAAGCATACTTTCTGATAAATCTAGTATGCTTCGGAAATTCCATTTATCCTCAGTGGGTTCTGGTTTTATCAAGCTCAGGATATTAATCCCTTTTTCTAATAGGTATTCTAATTTTTCAAAGATGTATTCTTGGTGGTCGTAATAAATGGTGAGCTTGCTGTATTGTGGCTTGATTTGGTTGAACCACAAACTTGAGTTGTAAACTCGCGTGTAGTCAGTTGTTGTATGGCCGTAATTGTCCCCAAATACTTCTTTGTATTGCTCAAAGTCTAATTGTATTTTAAAGTCGTATCGAAAGAGTTCCGACATATCGGTTTGAGCAAGCGCTATTTAGTTGTGTAGTGCTGCGTTTTAGTAAAGCGGCAACAGCAGACCCTCTGCGGAATTTCAAGTATACCACTATTCTATCCTTCCTGAGACGCTTCAATCCTGGGATTCTGGGCGAGACTTGACTCTGGGCGTGCCCTTCGGGCCGGGCTGTACGGGGCTGCGCTGCGCTCCGGTCCTTCGGACTGAACCCCTCCCATCCCGCACGCAGCAGGTGGCGCAGGGGTGCTGAGATTGTGTTTTGCAACGATTGGGGCAGTAGGGAGAAAGGGCGCGCGGCTCTTTATTGTGTTGTATTTTTTACAACACAAGTCCCCGAGAAAGCGTATATATACTTAGAAAGCAACCTATTAAACCCCTTTCTTTCTTATGGCAGCCAAGTCCAAAACCCAGCCGACCGCCCCGAAAAAGTCCGTTTACGAAATTGTAACGGCCCGCATCATTGAACAGCTCGAAAAGGGCGTCATCGTGTGGAAGCAGCCGTGGGCCAACCGTGCCCCCGGCACCGGCATCTGGCCGACCAACTACGCCACCGGCCGCGCCTATTCTGGTTTCAACGCCGTGTTTCTCAACTTCGCCGCCGCCGGGCAGCCCGCCGTGTTCATGACGTTTAACCAAGCCAAGGAAATGTGCGGTACGGTCCGCGCCGGCTCCAAAGGCTTTCCCATCATTTTCTACCAGCCCGCCCGCCGCAAGGCCGAGCAGGAAGGCACCGAGGAAACCGAGAAGAAGCAGCAGCGCGGCGTACTGCAATACTTCACGGTGTTCCACTACTCGCAGATTGACGGCATCGAATTTGACCTGCCCGCCGTGCCGGCCGAGCCGCAGATTCCCACCCACGAGCAGGCCCGGCAGCTGCTGGCCGCCTACACCACGGCGCCCCAGCTTTCCCACATGCACCAAAAAGCGTATTACTCGCCCCGGCTGGACTTTGTGAACATGCCCAAGCCGGAAACCTTCGTTAGCCCGGACCACTATTTTTGCACCCTCTTTCACGAGTTCGTGCACAGCACCGGCCACGCCAAGCGCCTCAACCGCGAAGGCATTGCGCAATTTGACCGGCATGGCAGCGACCAGTACGCCAAGGAGGAACTTATAGCCGAGTTCGGCGCCTCGTTCCTGTGCGGCTTTGCCGGCATCGACCCCGGCATTTTGGGCCACAATGCCGCCTACATTGCCAACTGGCTGCAGGTGCTCAAGAACGACCCGAAAATGATTGTTTCGGCCGCCTCGCAGGCCGAGCGGGCCGTGCGCTACATGCTGGGTGAGCAGCCGCAGGACGCCGAGCCGGAGCCGGCCGAGCAGGAGCAGGAGTAACCCCGGGCGCTGCGGCCCCGCCCACCCGGCAGCGGTGGGCGGGGCCAAGCGGCGCGGGCCGGGATTGGCGCGGGCGGGGCATCGAGCCCCGCCCGCGCCAGGACACGAAGCCAGGGAGGCGTTGCGCATGCCGTTTCGGGAGAGGCGGCATTTTTTGTGCCCTGGGACCAGGTGTGGGGCAGTAGCGGGGAAGGTGCAGGGCGGGCAGAATATACCTGCTGATTAGGCCCGGAGCAGGCAACGCGGGTAGGGCTAAAGCGTTTAGTAATTAAGGGATTAGCTAACGATACTGGTATGGTTCGCAGCACGGATATTGAGTTGGAAGGGCGGCAGGTGAAGGTGTACCGCAACCTGAATAACGGCTTGTGGTCGGTGATGCTCGGGGAGCGGGTCGTTGCCCACCTGGCCACGGTCAACCTGCTGAACGTGACGTTCCGGGTGCGGCCGGCAGGCCGGTTGCGGGTGCTGGCCGAGCAGCGGCGCAACGTGCACGCCTACGCCCTGGGCACGTTCACGGCGGCCGAGACGCCGGCGCAGGCCTTGGTGAGCTACAACCCCTACCGCGCGGCGCATTTTTACCTCGACGCCGACCAGTCGCCCATCACCCACGCGCTGCACCTGCGCCTGACCGACGGCAAAGCCTACGCAACCCCAGGCGCGCTGCTGGCTGCGTAGCCGCGCACGGGTGAAGAGTGGGGCAGTTGGGGGGAAGATCCAAGCTAAGTCAAATACCGGGTTTATATTGTATTTATTACAACATAAAGCGGTGTATTTTCGTTAAATAAGTATCTGTAAACCAATAGCGTAATTCCCTTTCATGGTACACCTGCTTGACAACAACGACGCGTACCGGGTCGATTTTCAACTGTTCGACCAACTGGTACTTATGGGCCTGACGTCGGTGCAGGACAAGCTGCTGCCGCTGGTCGAGGACGTAGACCCCACCCAGCCCATCGGCAAGGCCACGTTGTGGGGAATGCCGGTGCCCATCTTCCGCCACCGCGTAGCCGAGAACGGAATGCAGCTCGTGGTAGCCGATTCGGCGGCGGGCATGCGCTGGATGCGGGCCGACTTTGTCCACCTGACCGGCCAGGCGCCGCTGACCGGCCCGAAGCTGAAGTGCGTAGGGGTGTTTCTGCTGAAAGCCTGAGCCATGTTCGCGTTGATTCTACACCCGGCCGCCGCTCCTCAGGAGGTAGCGGTGGCCGACCTGAACTTGTGCGACGAGTCCGCCGGCGGCTGCTTGGGGCGCTGGCAGCTCGCGGCGCAGCTGCTGGAGCAAGAGCCCGCCCAGGTGGGCATCATGGAGGCCGGCGCCGATTTCATCATCTACCGCCAGTGCCAGGGGGCTCGAAACCCGGCCGCCGAGCAGCTGCTGCCGCGCTTCCTGATCGGCGAGGTGTTCGGCCAGGAGGATGACGACCAGTGCCGGATTTTCGGGCCGGTGGTTATCCTGACCTGCCGGGCTGACGTGCGGCTGCCGGCCCCGGCCCAGGGCCTGCAGGACTTTCGCCGGGCCGGCTTGCTGGGGCTGGCCTGGTGCCGGCTTTGGGGGCGTGGCTAGCAGCTGCGCAGGAGTTGAGAAGGCCGGGTTATCCGGCCTTTTTTGTTGGGGGCAGGCCCAGAAAATCAGTAATTATATATTGTAAAAAATACAACATAAGGGCGGCAGTTTTCGTTTAATAAGTATAGAGCAAGACGCTCAGAACCAAACGATAAAGCCATGAGCATGTCCCCTGATTCCGCCTCGTTAGGTACCCCGATGCTGGCCGCGCGCTTTGCGCAGGCCCGGGCCCAGGTTGTCGCCCAGCTGCAACCGCTCGGCCAGGCCCGCCTGCTGCAAATCAAGACGCCCTTGTCGCAGGCGCCGACCGTGGAGCCCGACAACAAGACCAGCTTCAAGTTGGAGCAGCTGTACCGGTTGCTCAAGTGCGACCTCGTTTCGGTGGTGCACCTGGACGACGCCTTGCCCGGCCACATCCTCATCTGCGACGAAGACGTGCTGGCCAGCAGCGAGGCCGTGTGCAACCTGGTGGCTTCCCTGCTGGCCGGGCACCCTATCTACGGCGACGTGCTGCTGTGCCGCGACGAGCAATTCCAATAGTCCTATCCCCTTCTCAGATCCTATCCGCCATGCTTTCCACTGCCTTTCATACCGTAAGCCGCCCGTCCCACCTGACCGCGCTGGGCCGCAAAGTCGATGCCTGCAAGAAGCTCGCCGCCCGGGAGCGGCGCAAGTACGACACCCGGACTTACCAAGGGTTGGCCGAGCGCCGCCTCGACCAGGCCCGCCAGGACCTGCGCCTCGCCAAACGCAGCATTTACAACTAAGCCCCTGCCATGTTTAAGCCTACCGTAGTGACCGACCGGGCGCAGCTGCCCGCGTCGCTGAGCTGGAGCAACCCGCTGCCGGTGCCCGCCGTCGGTGCGCAGGTAACGGTGCTCATCAACAACCTGGGCCCGGCCACCGTCCGCGGCTATCTGCAGCAAGACGGATTCTTGGGCGTGTGGGTGCAGGTGCACAACCCGCCGGCGTGGATGGTGCAGCAGACCCGGGGCGATGCGCACGGGGCCGCATTCGGCCGCGAAATCGAGTTGTCGACGACTCCCCCGGAAACGGATGAAGAGGACGACGGCCCGTACATCGCGCCGGACCCATTCGACCGCCACGATGAAGTACCGCTCGATGCTGAGCAGGACGATGAAGAGAACGACTCCGACCACCGCGGGGAGTACGGGCCTTATGAGGATGTGGGCGACGGCCGCGACTACTACGATATCGAGTACGACCGTTAATTTGGCTGAGCCTTTCTATTACACCGTTATGGATACCCCTTCCACGCGTTACCACGTCTTGGCCGTGGCCGGGCTGCTGCTGGCCGCCGTCGTACTGTTTCGGGACGAGTTTCCTGATTGGGCCCGCTGCAGCGCCATGCTCCTGGCCCTGCTAGGAGCTCGGCGTCTCGCCGACGCCGTTTGGTCTCGCACCATCTGGTGGGGCGCTACCGGCTGCGCGGCCTTAGGCTTAGTGCTGTCGGTGCTGCTGGGGTCCACCCAGTAGTAGCATCATTTTCTTAATGGTGGCGACGGGCCATCTATTAATAGCCCCTGCGCTCCGTGCGCAGGGGCTGTTCTGTTACGGGGCAACTGCTCTTATTCGGCCGCTGGATATGGCAGGAAACTGCTCAGCTGCTTGTCGATTTCCGCCAAGGCCCTGGCTTCCGCAGCCAGGTGCAGCGCCCACAGGCGTTTGAAGGAAACGCGCGTGACCGACTTTGCCTGGAGTACGAGTTTAGGTGCGGTGACCCTGCGGGCTATGTCGCCGGCGGGGACTCCTTCATCGATTGATTCTTTGTTGTCCACGAACAGCACGACGCACCGGCCGCCCCGGTGCTTTGCACTCTCGTAAATGAGGCCATCAATTTGACCACCGGCATACATATACCGCAGGTACTCGCAAACAATCTGGGTCGGCACGTACTCGATGTGGACGTCCTTTTTAGAAATTGGTTTGCGTAGGTCCTGAACGAAAGCATTAAGAAAGACAATTCCTTCTCGCAAATAATTGGCATTTCCGTTGTAGCCTGGATTAAATAGACTCGGGAATTTAAATGCCATCGAAAAATCGATCAGACGGAGTGCCACACGGTTGGTAAACGAGCCGTACGTCACCGAAGAGGCTTTCCAATCATAGTCGACAATTTCTGCCAGGCACGTTTCTTTATCGAAAGCACCGTAAAACATTGAAATGCCGGCAGGGCTCATTCGGTTTGCCTGGGCGTATTTGTCGGGCGGAGCCCCCAGCGAGTCGGCGTTTTTGGGAGCTTCGTTTCGCATATGTTGGCGGGCCCTGACCAGGTTCAGGCTACCCGGCGGGTATTCATGGGTAATCTTAAGCCACTTAATAAGCTTGCCCACTTCCTTCAATACTTCCTGCGGGTGCAGGCTATCCGAATCAATGTCGGAAAACAAGCGATGGTTTTTCTCGCTGAAAAAGACAAACCGCATTCGGTGCTTGACGATTCGGCTAAAGGATTGCCACCCGTACCGCATATAGTCTGATTGCGGCAAAATCCAGTCCTGTCTAGCCCATTCTTTCGTTTCTATTTCCTTGCAAATAGCTTCGATTATTTCATAAGGATCAATAGATGTTTCGCTTTCGATCAGCTCATTGGTATCAATGGGTGGTCCGAATGGAAACCGGTCTTCATCTGGGTTATACGGCAAATCAGATTGCCACAATGGCTCATATTCCCGCCTTAAATCCTGCTCGATACGCTGGGCAATAGCAGCTACGTCGGCGCACTTTCTTGATTCCTGGCAAACGTCGCATAATTGGCGCGTGCCGGTTTGGTTGATAAATGCCCTCAGGTATTGGTCTGCGAAATGCTTGCTGCAAACGGTTTCGATAATCATACGGGCCAGCAGCTGCTGTTGAAAGGGTGATTGCTCAAGGTAAGCAGTTGGCGTTTCACGGTTTGGCTTGCCCTTCCACCGCCCAGGAGGCATCTTCTACCTGGAGGCCCAAGCCGAGCACATCGTCGGCCAGGTCCGTTATGTAATGGGCAAGGGCGTCGTCGCCCAGGTGCATGCTCACCTCAGCGCTGATCATCTGCAGGCAGGCGGCGTGGTAAGCCAGCTGCTGGCGCAGCCGCTGCAGCCGTAGCTCCTCGATGGGCGTATTGCGGCTAGAAAACTGCGGTAGGGCCTGTCCCGGCGCCGGAACGTACCGGAAGATGGCTACGTGCTCGTCGTGCTCTTCTGCCGGTACTACGGGCTTAAACCCAGCACGCAGGGCTACCCGCTCGGAGGCCTCGAAGGCTTCCGGCCCATAGTTGCGGCTGATGGTGATGCGCTGCTCCGTGCGGTCCTGCAGCAGGTGGGGTAAAATCACGTCCTGCAGAGCGCGCCGCAGGTGGCCCTGCCCCTGGGCGTCCGGCTGCACCAGCCAGTGCAAATCTTCGCCATGATCAACGACAATGCCCACGTAGTGCTGCGCGCTGTCGCGGATCAGGTAAGCCCGGTAATGGGGCGGTAGGGCGGAAGAGTCGTCGGGACGGGGCGCCCGCAGCCAGATTCGGGCCTGCACCACGGTGTCGGTCAGCGGCCGCAGGTACAGCGTTTCGGGGCCTTCCGCGCCGTTGGCCCGGTCCACGAGCTGGCTGAGGGTTTCATTCGTCATTATTGCGGGAACTGATGCCAACATTTTGTGCAATGCTAGGCAGAATTTGGCGGACTTGATTGCTAATTATATTGGATTTTTTACAACATACAAAAGCGCGTTTTCGTATAATAAGTATCTGAACGATAATACGTTGTTGTATGGAATACTTCATTTCCGACCGCCAGAAATCACTGTTTCGCCCGGAGCGCACCATCTACCAGGTGGACGACTGGGCTAGCATCGAGAAGCACCACGAGTTTCAGTACCTGGGCTTGCAGGACGACCCGCGGCACGACCACTACGGCAAGCCCCTGGTGTACGACTCGGCCGAGCAGGCCCCCACCCTGACGCACTGGAAGCTCAACGTGGCCCAGTGGGAGCGGTTCGCGTGCCGCCACCGGCTCAGCAGCGACAAAGCCTGGATGCTGGACGAGATTATCAAAGACCTGCGCCGCCGGGCCTGGATAGCGGGCCATCAGCGCGAGCTGGACTACCGCTGGCACCAGGCGTTGGAGCAGTACGAACAGGCGCAGCAGGCCGCGGCGGAGCGCCACCAGCAGCGGTTGGCCGAATTCCACAGCCAACCTTTTCCCAGCCGGTTGGCCAAGCCCGCAAAGGGAGTAGTAGTGCAGACAACGCTCTTTTGAGCGTTGTTTTTTTATTGAGTTGGTTTAGCTTTGGAATAACAATGGTGCAACTTTGTCCGCGCCGTCATGGAATGGTAGATCTGAGTTTAGGGGAAGGGAAGGGCGAGGACCTGACCGCGTTGGATTGCCCGCGCTGCGGTGAGGCCATGCTGCACCACGCTGCCATCGAAGCCATCTACCCGCTGGCCATTCAATGGCAGGTTCAGTGCGCCGAGTGCGGCGCTGAGCAGACGGGCTGGGAGTGGCGCGAAACACCTATCCGGTTTCCCGGCGACGAATGGCAGCCTGACCAGCTGCTAGCGGCTTGGTGTCTGCTGCACCATCGGTGCTAACCTGCAAAATTGCATTTAGGGGCAGTTGGGGCGGAATGATTCAGCTTGCTAATTATATTGGAATTTATACAACATAAGTAGCAAAAAGCGCGTTTAAATAGGTAGAAACGCACTTTTTGAAGCTATGTTGAATCCCGAATACTACCCGACCCTGCCCCGTGAAATTAAGTTGTTACTTGAACCCTGGTTAGGACAGGCCCCGGAGTGGTGCGAGCGGATTCGTGACTACCGCATGCGGCGGCCGGCGCTGGCCACCATGAACATTCTGGAGCCCAGCGCCGGCAGCGGCCATATTCTGGATTGGATGGTTGCCCACATCGAGGAGTGCGAGCGGGGCAGCTACGGCTGGGTAAAGAGCAAGCGCATGTATGCCTGCGAAATCGACCCAGAATTGAAAGCCACGCTGCAGGGCAAAAACTACAAAGTCATCGGAGACGATTTTCTGAGCTACCGCGGCAATCATCAATTCGACCTGGTAGTGATGAACCCGCCTTTCTCCCAGGGCGACCGTCACGTACTGCACGCGTTTGACATTGTCGCGCCCGGTGGCCACGTCGCCGCGCTGGTCAACAGCGAGACGCTGCGCAACCCCTACACGGAAACCCGGCAGCTGCTCGCAAAGCTCATCGAGGACCACGGCAGCAGCGTTGAGCTGGGCCAGGTGTTCATTGACTCGGAGCGGCCTACCGACGTGGAAGTATCGCTTATCCGCCTGCAGAAACCGGCCGAGCGCGACCGGCTCAACTTCGAGTTTCGCGGCCGCTCGCGGGAGCGGGGCCCGCAGCTCACCGAGGAAACGTTTAAAAGCGCGGTGGCCGTCAAGGATGTAATCGGCAACATGATGCTGGGTTACGAGCAGGTGAAGGAGGCGTTTGTTGACTACATGCGCGCCCGCCGCGCCCTGCAGCATTACAGCTACGGCCTGCTAAACCAGCACCAGGAAATCCAAAAGATGGCCGACGAGGCCATTACCGAGGGCGGCGAGTCGCTGCGGGCCTGCTACAACCACTTCAGCGACGAGCTCAAGCAAAGCGCCTGGGGCCAGGTGATGCACAAAATGGGGATTGAAAAATACCTCACCTACCAGGTGCAGCAGGATTTTGCCGCCTACGGCCGCGCCAACGGCTTCATGGATTTTACGAAGGAGAACGTTGCTTCCCTCATCGAATTGGTGATGGAAAACAAAGGCCAGATCATGGAGCAGGCCGTGGTAGCCGTCTTCGATGAATTCACCAAGTACCACAAGGAGAACCGGGTGCACGTCGAGGGCTGGAAAACCAACGACCGCTGGAAGGTAAACCGCAAGGTGATTCTGCCCCGGTGGGTGCGCTGGGATGATTGGAGGCGGCCGGCCGACTTGAAGCAGTACGGCAGTCATTTCCGCCTCAACAGCCACCAGGAGTACAACGACATTGATAAGGTCATGTGCTACCTGACGGGGGAGGACTACGATAAGTGCTACACCATCGAACGGGCGTTGGAAACACGTTTTCAGCGCCTCGGTAAGGTCTACCCCGGCTCGACCTTTACCGATACCTGCGAAAGCCAGTTTTTCTACCTGCGCTTCTTTAAGAAAGGCACGTTGCATCTGGTCTTTCGGGACGAAAAGCTCTGGGAGGAATTCAATTTACGGGCCTGCGCCGGTAAGCTCTGGCTGCCCGAGCACGAAATGGAAACCTACCGCAAGCGCAAGCACTCCCCCTTTGAGCAGCCCGCCGAGCCGGAGCCCACTCCGGCACCGGTGGCCGCGCCCGGGCCGCGGCTGCTGGAGGCGCCCGGCACGCCGGCCAAGCCTGGCGCGCAGCTGAGCTTGTTCGGGGCCTTCAGCGACGAGCCGCCGGCGCTGGCCGCCTAGGGGCCAGCTGCCCCGCTCTTTTTCCCTACCGCCCAACCTAACCCCGCAGGCATGAATACCCCCATCACCAACCTTGGACAGGTTAAAGTCGCCCTGGAAGCTGGCCAGAACGCTGACGAAGTCTTTGCCAGCTACTACGATTCCCAAGAGCCCGAGTCTATGAAGAAGATCCGGGAGCAGTTCTTAAAAAGCATCCCCCTGTTCGAGCAGGCCGGTAATCACAAAGTCGTGGCCAACTGGCGCAAGCAGGTCCAGTACATTGACGAGGCGCTGAGTCGACGGGCCGGTGCGCAGGCCGATGCAACCAGCGGCCAGGCCCGCTAAAATATTTGGTAACGGGTGGAATGGGGAATTTACCTTGCGGCAACTCTCCCATTCCACCCATTTACACCATGTCAGAACCCGCAGGTTTTAACCTTTACGAAGACATTGCCCCGGTTTTTGAATACCTGACCAACCGCCTTAAGCGCGTGCAGGAAGAAGCTCAGGGCGCTGGCGTAGAGCAGCATTGGCAGAACCAACACAAAGCTATTGTGGCTATGCAGTTGGGAGAGCTGCAGATGCAGTATTATGCCTTCCGCAACATCTATCTGTACCACAGCGTCGAGGACATGAAGCGCATTCAGCGCGAGCAGGAGGCCTCGGGGGACGACGAAAGCCGGTTCAACGGCTTTAGCATAATCCCCCATACTTGGGAGATAGTCAACAGCGTAGTGCGCGACGGCTACGTGCATCTGCACCATGCCGTCGAGGATATGTTTCGGAACTTCAACGCGCACGCCAAAAACGAACCGTACGCCCGACTTGGGGCGCGCCCTCGCAATTCCATTGATTTCGTGGACGTGTTCAACAAGGAATTCGGCTTCGATCTCTCCATTGAGGGGCCACGTCTGCCCAAGAAAGTGGGAGGGCGGCGCGGAAAGAAGGCAGCGGCGAAGGTGGTTATGATGCCCGGCGCAAACCTGCTGCCCCGGCTGTTTAAAAAGCTGTACCCGCGGTTAGATAAAATCCGGACCATCAGCAACTGCGTGAAGCACCAGGGCGGTATTCCTACGCGTGAGCACAACGCCGAACTGTACAAGCATTTGCCCAATCTGCCCGAGCGGCGGTTGCTGGCCATCGACCACATGGAATTCCTACAGGACTTTGACTACGTGCTGCAGTTTGCCGCGCAGTTCCTGAACTTCTATGATGATTTGATGGCATACGTGCTGCTGCGCCGCGAGCTGGCCAGCGGCGCGGCGCAGGCGGACCCTACGGCGGCGCAAGCGCGTTTGGCAACCCTGAAATCAAGTTTGACAGGTTATGCTACCATGTTCAAGCATGGCACATTCGGCGATTTGGTGACGCACTTGCAGGACCTGGTGACGCGGCAACGTGCTCGGGCCCTGCCGTCAGCTGTTACAGCCCCTCACGGACCCCACGAAAATGATGTTCGGCCCGAAGAATTGAGAAGCGACGCCGCCACTTCGTAAGCCCTTTTCGGCCGAGTAGAAAATTAGCTGCTAACTATGTTAGTAGCTAATTTTTTTAGCGGTCCGTATACTTGCAGTTCCCACATAGGAGCTGAGTATGGATGACGTAGAGATTTTGGGCGTTGCTCACGAGCCGGTTTGGCTTATTGAATGCGATACGCGGGTGCCGGCAGGCTTTCCGTCGCCGGCCGCTGATTACGCCGGGGAGAAAGTGAACCTGTCGGAAATCCTGTTGCCGCATCCTGATTGCACGTACCTGGCCCGGGTTGCCGGCGAGAGCATGGCCGGCCCGCCCAGCCACATTCCCGACGGGGCGCTGCTGGCCGTGGACTGCGCCATCGAGGCGCGCAGCGGACACGTCATAGTGGCTGCCGTCGAGGACGGGTTCACCGTAAAGCGGCTGGAGTACCGCGGCAGTCAAATCTGGCTGGTACCGGACAATCCCGCCTTTCCCCCGCGCCAGATCCACGAGCAGGACCGGTTTCGCGTCTGGGGCGTGGTGACCCACGTAGTCACCGAGCTGATTCACGGCAAGCTGCACCAGCACGTCCGCACCCGCAACGTCATGCAGGCCTGATCATGTTCGGCTTACTCGACTGCAACCATTTTTACGCGGCCGTACAGCGGGCGTTTGATCCGAGCCTCGACGGCCGGCCCGTCGTGGTGCTGAGCAACAACGACGGGTGTGTGCGACCTGTTGCCTGCGAACTACATAAGCAGGCGTTCTTTAGCTCGGGCTAACGAATAACTATCTGTCTGGTGCA
>NZ_VAJM01000017.1 GCF_005771675.1 Hymenobacter jeollabukensis
GTGCCCGTTTATGGGCCCCCGCCGCCCCCCGGCCTGCCCCCACGCGCCGAGCACGTTTGGCGCCGATTACCGCTTTTTTAGATATTGCTTGCTGAGATGTTGGGAAAGGCTGAGGCGGTCTAGCGACGCCGGACGGATTTTGGACGTATTTTCCTTCCGTCATGGCTACGACTTTACAAGAAAAGAAGCGGGATAAACGGCGCAAATATGACGAGGCATTCAAAGCCGAAGCCTTGCGCCTGGCTGGCGAAAGCTGCTCGACGCGGGCTGCCACCCGCGAATTATGCATCAACGAGAAGCTGCTCTACTGTTGGCAGCAGCAACAAGCCGTTGTGGACGCGGGTAGCGTTGAGCAAGCCCGTAACCCGGAATGGCGGGCGCTGCGGGCCGAAAACCAACGGCTGCAACGCGAACGGGCCGTTTTAAAAAAAGCCTCGGCCATCTTCCGCTGCGAGATGCCGTGAGCCGCTACCGCTTCATCGACCAGCACCGCGGGCAGGGGCCAGTGCGGGCGCTGTGCACGGCGTTGCAGGGGGGCGAGCAGGTACTACGCCTGGGGCCAGCGGCGTCCGCCGCCGGCCCCAGGCGTGCCCTCGCCGCGCATGGGCTGGGCGCCCAGCAGCCCCGCTCGTTTGTGCCGTGGACCACCGATTCCGCCCACGGCCGGCGCGTGACGCCCAAGCGCTTGCTGGACCGGCCGGCCCCCAATGACCCCAGCCAGGTGTGGGTCGGTGACATCACGTGCCTGCCCAAACAGGGGGGGGCTTGCTCTACCTGGCCAGCTGGCAGGATGCCTGCTCGCGCACAGCCGTCGGCTGGGACGTGCGCGAGTCCATGCCCGAAGACTTGGTCAGTGAGGCCCTGCGCCGGGCCGTAGCCGTGCGCCAGCCCGCGGCCGAGTTAATCGTGCACTCCGACCAAGACCAGTACACGGCCACGCGCTTCCGCGACTTGCTGGCTACCCACGGCGCGCAGCAACGCATGAGCCGGCGCGGCAACTGCTACGGCAACGCCTAGGCCGGATCCTGTTGGAGCCGGCTCAAGACCGGACTGCTCGACGGCGGCGGTTTTCCCGGCGTGGAGGAGGCGGGCCTCGAACTCAGCCACGACATTGCCTGCTATAACGATGAGCGGCGCCACTCCGCCCTGGCTTATCGCTCACCCAACCACTTCGAAACCCATCTTCAAACAACGTCCCAAATGTGTCCGGCTTAGATGGACCACCTCAGGCCGCGTGTACTTCGTACGGTAGCGCGGCCAGCATATACTGAGTGTATTGTAATTCGGCAGCATATACCTTGCTGGTGTAATCGATGGTCACAAATCGGTAGACGCGGCTTGGTTCGGTATGCACTTCGGCGGAGTCCACATGCAACTAGCTAATGGGATACTTCTGTCTTACTGGTTGGGCTTTTCCAGTATAGTGTAAGGGCAGGGAGCTAATATAGTGGCGCTGGAACAGACGGGGTAAGGCCAAGCGAATGAGCTGCGGAATCGTGTTCTGCAGCGCGTAACGGCAATCGTTGAGCGGCAATGGTGTGTGCTAGAGGCAGCTACTACACCAGCTTGTTTTTCCGCTGCAAGCACAATCAAGGGCGGTGCAGGACCCGTTTTGTATCCTGCGTGGTGAGGCGCTTGTGCCAATTGGCCACTGTTTATGGGGTGATACCATTGCGCTGGGCCAAACGTTGTAAGCTTTCTGAACTACACTGACTAGCGGCCCGCACGGCCGCCGTTGTGCAGGCGCTATGACGCGTACCAGAAGGCGAATGGCAATACACTATCACACTTCTAGATTATACATCTAATTGGTGAACGGGCGAAACAAAAGACGGCCGCTTTATAGCGGCCGTCTTTTCTATGGAGAGAGAGAAATAATACAATTAAGCTGGACCAGCTGTTACATGTACAAAGTCAGCAGGATTGAAATACTGCTGGGCTAACCGTTGTAATTGGCTAGCTGGAACAGATTCGACTTCAGAGAGGAACGAGCTGTAGAAATTGGCAGGTAAGTTCAAGAGAATAATTGAGCGGTATTTATCAGCTTGCTCAAACACAGTGCCTAGTTCATTGAGGAATTTGCCTTGGATATAATTTTTAACGGTATTAAGCTCGTCCTCTGGAATTTCATGCTGTTGCAGAAGTATCAGCTCTTTATGGATTTCTCCAACAGCAACAGATGCGTTAGCAGCGTTGACGTCGGAACCGATTACGCACGAACTGGCGTGTTCTCGGTGGGAGATGCTGGCATAAATACCGTAGGTGAGGCCCTTATCTTCACGAATATTCTTCATCAGTCGGGAGCCGAAATACCCTCCCAGTACTTTTACTAGCAACTGCAGCTGGTGCGTGTTGGGATGCTGGGCGTCGGGCCACCGGCGGCCAATGCGGATAGAGGCCTGTAGGCTGTCGGCTACGGTGACGTGGTCGGCGGCAGCAACAGCGGGCGCTGCTGGAGCATGTACCGCTATACGCTGCGCGGTAGTAGTAGAGTAGGAAAACAGATCAACGATCTGTTTGATATGGTCGTCCTCCAATGCGCCGCAGGCAAATATTTCGGCTTGGGATAAAGCGTAAGCTTGTTGATAAAATTGGTGCACCGCTTCAGGCGTTATATCGCGGAACGCATTTTCGTCGAATACTACGCCGTAGGGGTGTTGGGAGCCGTAAAGGTTACGCGCGAACCGTTCGGACGCCTGGTAGCTGGTTTTCTGCCGCTCAACGCGGATATTCTGGGCGGTGCGCGTCTTGATCTGGTCCAGCTCAGCGGGGGGGAAGGTAGCGTTGAGCAGAACGTCCTGCACCAGCGGCAGCAGCTGACTGAAATGACGAGCTAGACAATACAGCGTCAGCGTCGCCCGATCAAAACCCTGTTCACAATCGAGCGAGGCACCATAGAAGGCTACTTCTGCGGCTATCTGGCGAGCCGAGCGGTTGCGCGTGCCTTCCAGCAGGGCCCGCGCGGTGAGCAAGGAAGTACCGGGTGAAGGATCGTACCAGCGGCCGGCGGGCAACACTACCTGCAGCCGTATTACAGGCTGGGCAGAGTGCGGCAGGATGTGGAGACGAGCGCCATTATCCAAGTACGACACTTGGGCTGAAGGCAAATCGACCCGGCCAAGTGGCCGGGTCGGTGGGGGAGCTAGACGATTGAGCATCCAGAATTAATTTGAGGGAGTGTCCTCGCTGGGAGCGACTGAACCGCCCTGATTGCCATTGAAATTGAAGTGCAGGGAAACCCGGATAGTATTGGCCAGCGGGTTGGCTTTGGAGTTCGGCACCAGATATGCGGCATCGGCTCCAAATACTTGATAGCGGAGCCCCAACCCGAGGCACAGGTATTGCCGGTCACCTTTCTTGGGGTTTTCGTAGAAATAGCCTACGCGAGCAGCCAAGAGGTCGTTGTACCAGTATTCGGCGCCGGCCGAGAGGTTGATTTCCCGCATTTCCTCCTTGAAGCCGCCCGGAGCGTCGCTGAAGGAGCTAAGCATGCCGCTGACAATGCCCTTGTTGGCAATTTCTTGGTTACGCGCTACCACCGCCGGATCGTTGGGTGCAACCCCGTCGATGTAGTACGGCGTTGGGACTAGCAGCTTGTTGGCGTCGACGGTAAGCGTGATTTTGTTGTAAGCGTCCAGCTCGCGCGTGATGGCGGTACCAATCTTGAGGTTGGTCGGCAGGAAGTCGGCTTGGTCGGCTTTGGTGTAGTTGATCTTGTTGCCGATGTTGGCCACTGCCGCGCCAAACGACAGATTATAATCCGACGGACCGATGGTGACGTCGCGGGTGTAATAGGCGCCGAGGTCGACGGCGGCGGCGTTGCCGGGGCGGCTGTCCTGAATCTGGCTGCCGGTGAGGTTGGAGCGGATATAGCGGGCGGTGGCACCCAAGCCGAAGTATTGGCTCAGCTGCTGCCCGTAGGATACGCTGATGGAGTATTCCTTCGGATTGAAAGTACCGTCGGGCTGGTTGGTAGCGCTGCGAAAGTCAATCTGGCCGAGGTCGAAATAGGTAATGGCGGCGGCCAGGGCGGAGCGCTGCCCAAACTTTTTATAGCCCGAGATAGAGGAAATGCTCATGTCATCGGTCACGTTGCGCAGCCAGGGCGAATACGAAGCCGACAGGCCATACGGATTGGTTTCGAACCCGAGCTTACCCGCGTTGTGGTAGGCAGCATTGGCATCGGGCGAAAGCGCCACGCCCGCATCACCCAGAGCAGCCGAACGCGAATCAGGGCTGATCGTCAGGAACGGAACGGCGGTAGTGATGGTGTTGGGGTCTTGCTGCGCGTGGGCGGCGGTTGCGCAGCCCAGCAGCAGGGCCGGGAGCAAATAGCGCGAAGCCGTCGGTTTCGGAAAAAGCATAAACAAAGGGGAAGAGTCGGGAAAAGCGGAGGTGAAGAAAGTAACCGGCGGCTAATTGAGCAGCACGAGCTTTTCGAATTTGCTGACCGTCGAACCGTCGTGCGGGGTGCGCACGCTGAGGCGGTACACGTAAACGCCGCGGGCCAGTTGGTCATTATAGTCGTCGCGGCCGTCCCACTGAATAGGGGCTGCGTGCGCTGCGCTGCTGGCCCCGGCAGGCACATACGCCGTCAGGGTACGCACAAGTTTGCCGGACACGGTGAAAATCTGCACCTGTACGTCGAGCGCGTCGCCGAAGCGGTTGTGGTCGAAGTGGAAAGTGGTGTGTCCAGCGAAGGGGTTCGGATAGTTCAGAATGTGGCTGAGGGCCAGCTTTTCGTCGTGCGCGACGATGAACTCGATTTCCTTCTCGGCGGAGTTGTTGTGCGTATCCCACGCCTTGACGCGGAGCACGTGCGGACCCACCGCGAGGCTTTTGTAAGGGTAGCTGACGGTGCCGCTGGTGAACTTGTCGGTGTTGGCCGTGTAAAATTCGTTTAGCACGGTCACTTTGCTCGCGTCGTTATCAAGGGTAGCGGTCAGCTCGTGGCCAATGCCGGTGCCAGCGGTATTAATGCCGTTGGCGTCGCTGATGCGCGCCAGGAGCATGGTGTTGGGCTTGGTGAGGCCCCCGAAAACGAAGGTGGTATCGTCCATAGCCAACCGGATAACCGGCGGAATGGAATCGGCAAGGGCCGTGTTGCTGGCACCGCCGATGACGACGCGTGGGTTGGCTCCTTGGCCATCCACGTTGCGCGCAGAATCGGAGGCGTAGAAGCTGATTTTGCCGAAGCCGAAGCTGTAGTTGATATCCTTCGGCACGATAAACTGCACCTGGAAGCGGCCGTTGGTTACCGTGGCTTTGCCGTCGTACACCACGTCTTTCTGCACGGATACCCGGGCCGTGTCGCTTTCGTTGCCAAGCGTGTATACCGTAGAGGGTTTCTCGTAAACCGTTACGTGTACTTTGCCATTGAATGAGGTTTGCAGCGCTGCCGTGACGGGGTGTACCACTTCCCCTTCGAGGCGTACCTGCTGCAAGGCGCGAATGGTATCGATAGGGGCGTGCGTGGGGTCTTGCGCATCGCTCATGCGGGTAGCGCGCACCGTGTAGTAGGGCATGGCCAGGCGCATGCTGGGGTCGCCAAGCAAGGTGAAGTTGCGGTTGTAAAGGTCAACGCCGTCTCCATTTTTGCCTGCCACTACCGCATCGCCCAGTCGGGGCCAGTTGCCGGTGCCAGCGGCCCGGGTAAACAGAGCCGAAAGGAAGACGTTGGCCAGCGCCTGGTTGTTAGAAGCGTACACCAAGCGCGTGGTGGTGAGCAGGCCAATGCCGCCGGCGCGGGTGTCGGTAAGCAACTGTTCGCCGGCGGAGGTGAAGCCCGGATCGTCGTACCAGGCGAAGTCACAGGTACCGGTGAACATGAACGTGGGACGCGTGGTGTTTTGAAGCGCGAGAACCGAACTATTCGTCAGGATCTTTTCGTCCATCCAGCCTCGGGGCCCGCCGTGGCCTGCGTACGATACCACCAGTGAGCCTTGCTCGATTGAGGCGTCGAGCGCGGCGTTGGCTTCGGGCGAAGACTGGCCCGCTGCGCTGCTTTGCTGGGGATACATATCCAAGTACACCTTGTTGACCTGGTAAGCCGGGCGCGTGTTCACGAGCAGATTGGCCGGCGCTTCGGCGTTGTTCTGGTGAATATTGGCGTCGCCGTCATCGGCGACGAACGTGATGCGGTTGCGCCATTTGCCTTGCGTAACAGGTTGGTCGTAAGCCAAGAGCTTATCGACCATAGTAACGGCTTCGGCAGCCGAGTTCGGCTGATTGACGGGGAAGCGAACGGGCAGGCGGCCCACGGCAACATCCATTAGATCATCGCCCTCAGATTCGGTCCAAGCGCCCTCGTCGTCGTCTAGAAAGCCGAAGTAGTCATCGGAGCAGAACGACGGCTGGAGGAGCACTTTGTCGAACGACGAGTACGACTCGTAAGTCGGGACGAAGTTCTGGTTGTCGGCGTCGCGCACTTGGCGGTTGCGCCACCAGCTGGGCAACTGGGCAACGTCGTTCTGGTAGTCGGATTTGTAGTCGTAGGAGGCGTCGCCGAACAGCAGCAGGTAGAGACGCCCGGGCTGACCGGTACGACGGTCGTAGAGCATCTTCATGAAGTCACGAATGGCCGTGACGTCCTGCCCGCCGGAGCTGAATTCGTTGTAGATCTGCTGCGGCGTCACCACCAGGGTGCGGAGCTGGTCGTAGTCGCGGCGGTGGTCGGCCAGGCGCCGCGCTTGCTCCAGAAACACGGGCGGTGCCACAATAACCAGGTCGATGGGCGTGGTGAGGCCGTTGGCGTGCAGGTTTTGGTTGGCCACCCGGCCAAACGCCCGCGGAGTATCGAAGCTGCCGTTGGGCGTGAAGGCCACATACTCGCGCAGACTGCTGGTCTGGGCCAGGAAGCGGCCGTTGGCGTGGGTCAAGCTCTGGGCCAAGCGAGGATTGGTGACATCCCACACCACCAGGTTGGCCGGGGCGCTCTGCACCTCAAATGCGCTAACGGCGTTGGGCAGCAGGTTATCGAGCGAGCGGAACTCCAGCGGCCGGCCGCTGAGCTGCAGACGGCGGCGGGCCTGCACTTCCAGGTAATCGAGGTAGCCGGCGGCCGAAGCGTCGGAAACCGAGCCACTGTACGTCATGCTGACACGCAGGTCGGAGCCGGAGGCGGGAGCCACCGTATTGTAGGTGGTCACGTCGGTGTTGGCCACTTCGGCGTAGCAGTTGCCCTGCGTCAGGTCGCAGGATTGGCCGCGCACAGCCTGCGGAATGCCCACGGAGCTGCCGTTCAGCTGCAGCGTGAAGGTGGTGGTGCGCCCGGGCAACGAAGTCGCCGCTACCGACGAAGTGAGCTGCAAGGCAGAGCCCGGTACCAGATTGCTAACGCCGGCAAACGTAAATTCTTTCTGCGCGTCACGGTTGAAACCCTCGCCCAGCCACCGCCGGCCCGATTTGAGCAGGTTGGCCAGCTCCCGCTCGTAAAAGAAGTGGTCGGTATACTCGGTGATGGTAGCGGTAGGCGTGCCGCTTACGGCGGGCTGGGCCGCCACTCGCCGGCCATTGACGCTGCCGACGGTGAGAAAATAATAAGTGGTATCGGTGTACGTGTTCAGCTCGTGGCTGAAGCGGCGGTCGGTAGTCGAGTACGACCAGGTGTGCGGGCCCCGGGAGTAGAAAAGGAAATACTCGTCGTCGTCGAAGGTGGCGTTGTTGCTGCCGTTGTCGGCGAAGTAGATGGCGTTTTCCGCCAGGTCGTCGGGCCGGTCGATGTTGTTGGCCTGGGGCAGCATGCCGAGCCCGTAGCCAAACAGCTGCAGCCGGCGCGGGTCCAGAGTCTGCACGGGCAGGCCCAGGTTGCGCAGGTAGTTCTTGTCGAGCTTATAGACGCTGCCGGTGCCCAGGTCGGTGTTCGTCACCCCGATCTTAAACCAGTCGCCGGTGCGCAGCGCAGAATTGGCGGCGTAGTTGCGGCTGGTGGTACGGGCCTGCGGGGCAGTGCCCGCGCGGTAAGTATAGCCGAAGCTGAGAAGCTTTTCCAACTGCCCGGTCTGCGCGTTGCGGCGCACGGCCGGCATCTGGGCAATGGTGGCCGGCTGGCGGTTTTCGGTGCCGTGGCGCAGGCTAAACTGCTGCCCGGCATCGGTGGCGCCCGCAAAAGCCGCCGCTTCCTTAGCCGTGAACGGGGCATAGCGCGCGTCCAGCAGCTGCACCTCCGTCACGTAGCCGGGCAGGTAGAGGCTGACGGCGGGCAACCGCTGGCCGCCGGCAAAAACGGCGCCCTTAAACGAAGGTACGTAGATGCCCACCCCGCGCGTGGGGAAGATGAGTTCCTTGCTGTTCCAGTCGAGGGTGACCTGCTGAGTCGGGGCCTGCGCCTGCGCCTGCCAGCTCAGCCCGAGGAGCAGCCACAAAAGCAACGAAGTAGAAAACCGCATAAAAGCTAGATAAACAGCGTGGTGTGATTTTGGCGGACGAAGCTTCCGGCGGACCCCTCAACAATCGTTCCGGCCGGTGCGTTCAGTTATCGGCCTATACAACTAGCTGAGTGGGAAAATATTGTGCGGCGCTTATCCTTTGGCCGGAAGCCGCACCACCGACAGCAGCACGTACAGCAGGATGATGAGCGGCACCGCCGCGGCCCGCAGCACGGCCAGTAGCAGCACCGACAGCAGCAGGAACACGAAACGCAGCGAATTGTCCTGCCAGGTGAAGTTTTTAAACTTCAGGGCAAACAGCGGCAGCTCAGCCACCAGCAGGCCCGACATCAGAAACGTGAGGCCCAGCAGCACCCAAGGATTCAGGATGAAGCCGCCCACGCCGAACGAGTCGAAGGCCAGAATCACCGGCAACGAGGCAATCAACATGGTGTTGGCCGGCGTCGGCACCCCGATAAAGGAGTCGGACTGCCGGGTGTCGTTGTTGAACTTGGCCAGGCGCAGGGCCGAGAAGATGCTGACGGTGAAGGCCAGGTACGCCAGGCTTTCGGGCAGCGCGGTCAGCGGCAGCACGTGCTGCAGCAGCTTAAAGAGAATGGCGCCCGGCACCACGCCAAACGACACCATGTCGGCCAGCGAGTCGAGGTCCTTGCCGATGGGGGAGGACACGTGCAGCGCCCGCGCCACCAGGCCATCGAAGAAGTCGGCAACGGCGGCAATGCCGATTAAGTAAGCGGCCTGCACCAGCGGCTGCCAGTCGGGCGAGGCCGTTTGGCGCGGGTCGTAGGCCAGAATCAAACTCAGCGCCACGCAGCCGCAGAGCAGGTTCAGGCAGGTCAGGGCGTTGGGCAGGTGGTTTTTGATAGCCATCAGGCGGGAATAACTAGCGCAAAAAAGGATTGGACACGCGTTCGGCGCCCACCGTGGTGGCGGGGCCGTGGCCGGGGTACACGGTGGTGTCGTCGGGCAGGGTGAGCAGCTGCTCGCGGATGCTCCGGATCAGCGTGTCGTAGTCGCCGCCGGGCAAGTCGGTGCGGCCGATGCTGCCGCGGAAGAGCACGTCGCCGCCGATGACTGCCTTGGTTGGCGCATGGTAGAACACCACGTGGCCGGGCGCGTGGCCGGGGGCAAAGCGTACTTCCAGCTCAGTTTCACCAAAGCGCAGCGGCTCGCCGGGCGTCAGAAAGCCGGTGGGCTCGGCCGGGTTATACAGCGGGAAGCCGTAGTTGGGCGCGTACGTCGGTACGGCGCGCAGCGTGGCGAGGTCGGCCTGGTGAATGAGAAAGGGCGTGCCGGGCCAGGTGTCGAGCACGAACTGGTTGCCGAACACGTGGTCGATGTGGCAGTGGGTGTTCAGCAGCAGCTCCACGCGCAGGTTGTGGTCCTTGATGTACTGCTGCAAAGCCTGCTGCTCGGCCCGCTCGTAACAGCCGGGGTCGACGATGGCGCAGGCGCCCGAGGCGTCGTGGAGCAGGTAGGTATTTTCGGAAAAGGCGTTGAACGTAAAGCCCGAAACGGTCATGCAGAAAGGGAAAAGCCCGCCGCAGAGGCAGGCAGAGAACGGGAGGGTAAGTTACGCAATCGGCCGCGTACCGTCGGGCAAAGTGCGTATTTTGCCCGGAATGCAAGCTCACGCCGACTACCTCATCATTGGCCACGGTCTCGCCGGGGCCACCCTGGCCCGCACCCTGCGCCAGCGCGGCCGCCGCGTGGTCGTGCTCGACGCCCAGCAGCCCGACTCGGCCACCCGGGTGGCGGCGGGCCTCATCAACCCCGTGGCCGGCAAGCGCTTCGCCCTGGCCTGGCGCATCAACGACCTGCTGCCCGCCGCCCGGCAGTTCTACCAGCAGCTCGAAGCCGAGTCGGGCCGCCGGCTGTACTTCGAGATGCCCATTCTGAAGCTGTTCAGCTCGGTGCGCGAGCAGAACGACGTGCTGGTCCGCTCGGCCGGCCAGCCCTGGGGCGACTACGTGGCCGACCCCGCCCAGCCCCTGCCCGAAATACCCGGCCTCGAGCAGCCCTTCGGCGGCCTAGAGCTGCGCCACGGCGGCTGGGTCGACACGGCCGCGCTACTCGACGTGCTGGCCGACGACGCGCAGAAAAACGGGGAGCTGCGCGCCGAAACTTTTGTGCCGGAGCTGCTTGTTGCCGATGCATCCGGCGTCCGCTACGGCCCCGGCTTGCGCGTGGGGCGCGTGGTGTTCTGCGAAGGCGCCGCCGTCACCGCCAATCCGTGGTTCAGTTGGCTGCCGGTGACTCCCAACCAAGGCGAAGTGCTCGACGTGGAAGCTCCCGATCTGCCCACCGACTACGTGCTCAACCGCGGCGCCTACGTGGTGCCGCTCGGGGATGGGCGCGTGCGCGTGGGCGCCACGTACCGCTGGCCCCCGTTCAGCCCCGAGCCCACGGCCGAAGCTCGCGAGGAGCTCAGCCAGCGGCTGCGCGAGCTGACCACGGTGCCCTTCCGCATCACGGGCCAGCGCGCGGGCATCCGGCCGGCCGTGCGTGACCGGAAACCCTTGTTGGGCACGCACCCGGCGCATCCGGCGCTGGCCGTGTTCAATGGGTTGGGCTCGAAAGGCGTGCTGCTGGCGCCCCGCCTGGCGGAGCTGCTGGCCGAGGCCCTGGAAACCGGCGCGGAACTGTGGCCGGAAGTCAATATTATTCGTTATCAGGCGTTGTATCCGGTTACCTTGCCGCCGACTGCCACGCCCGCCTGACCTTCTCTCTTCGACCTGCTTTTTTGCAGCCGTTATGATGCACTTGTCCAATCTGACGCCCCGCCTGCGCTGGGGCATGCTGAGCCTGCCGGCCCTGGGGCTGGTATTTCTGACCTCGACGGAGGCAGTGCAGGCGCAAACGGCGCAGGAAAGCTTTGGCCGTACCCGCATCCAGTACAAGGATTTTGACTGGCAACTGCTGAGCACGGCCAACTTCAACGTGTACTACTACCAGGGCGGCGGAGCGGCGGCCCGGCGCGCGGCCGAGTACGCCGAGCAGGAGCTGCAGCGCATCACCTCGCTGATCGGGTACTACCCGTACTCGAAAACCACCGTGATGCTCTATAACTCGGTGGGCGACCTGCGCCAGAGCAACATCGGGCTGAACGACGACAAGTACCAGATGGGCGGCGAAACCTCGCTGCTGCGCATGACCAAGGTGCAACTGGCCTTCCAGGGCCAGCAGACCCTGTTTAAGCGCGACCTGAGCTATCAGGTGACCAAGGTGCTGCTCAACGACATGATGTACGGCGGCTCGCTCAAGGAAGTCATCCAGAGCAGCTACCTGCTGCAATTGCCCGACTGGTTTGTGGGCGGGGCCTCGGCCTATGCCGCCGAAGGCTGGAGCGTGGAAATGGACGACTACATGCGTGACATGACGCAGAAGGTCGACAAGGACAAAGCCGCCCAGTTCTTCCTGCGCAACCCCGAGCTGGCCGGCCAGAGCGTATGGAACTACATTGCCGAGCGCTACGGCTACACCAGCATCCAGAACATTCTGAACCTGACGCGCATCACGCGCGACGTGGAAACGGGCATCAGCTCCTCGCTGAACGTGCCCTACAAGCAGTTTCTGCGCGACTGGATGGGCTACTACCGCCAGCTGAACGCCCAGCCCGAAACGGCCTTCGTGCTGCCCGACGAGCAGCACCTGCTGCTGCGCCGCAACCGCCGGGGCCACTCCCTCAACGAGCCCGTCATCAGCCCCGACGGACAGCGCCTGGCCTTCACCATCACCGACCGCGGACGCTACCGCGTGTACGTGGCCAATGTGGACGGCTCCAACAAGCACCTGGTATTTGCCGGCGGCTACAAGTCGCCCGACCAGGAGGTGGACCGCCGCCTGCCGGTGCTCACCTGGCGCAACAGCGCGCAGCTGGCCATTGCCGAAGAGTCGCGTGGCAGGATGGTGCTGCGCCTGCGCTCGGCCGATAGCGGCCCGTTCGGGGCCGTGGTGCGGCTCAAGGAGTCGCTGCCGTTTATCGGCGACCGGGGCAGCAGCGTGTTCAACCCTTACTCGCAGGTGCTGAGCATGGGCTACTCGCCCGACGGCAAGGCCCTGGCTTTTAGCGGCGTGCGCAACGGGCAGGCCGACCTGTACTTGCTGCGCGCCGGTGCCCGGCAGCCCGAGCGCCTGACCAACGACGTGTTCGACGATGTGCAGCCGGTGTTTATGCCCGACGGCCAGTCGCTGGTGTTTAGCTCTAACCGCTGGCTGGACTCGGCCGGCACGGCCAAGGGCTCGTTTAAGGCCGTCGTCAACAATTACGACCTGTTCCGCTACCGCCTCGACGGCTCGCCCCAGCCGGTGGAGCAGCTGGTGGCTACCATCTCCAACGAGACCCGGCCGCGGGTGGTGTCGCAGAATGAAATCCTGTTTCTGAGCGAGGAAAGCGGCGTGCGCAGCGTGTACCGCTACGACATGACCACCCGGCAGCGCAGCCCCGTCACCAGCTTCCTCAACAACGTCAAGAGCTTCGACTACAACCCGAAGTCCGGGGCGCTGGGCTTCGTGGCGGCCGACCGCGCCCGCGACTTCGTGTACGCGTACCCCAAATACGAGCTGCCCGAGTACCTGACGCTGAGCAAGACGGCTCGCCAGGAAATTCTGGAGGACCGCTCGGCCGCTGCCGCGCGGCCCCGGCCCAAGCCCCAGGCGGCCCCGGCCACCGGCGCGGGCGCAGCCGGCGGCAACCAGGCGGGCGGCAACGTGGGCACGGTGCAGCCGACGGTGCCCGCGCGCAAGGACCAGAACGTGAACGTGAGCGACTACCAGTTTGAGGAAGACGCGCCCCGGCCCCGGCAGCGCCGCGCCCCCACGGTGGTGCAGAAGCCAGCCGCCGTCACGCCGGGCGTGACCGGCCCGATGCGCTACGACACGCGCTTCAGCCTCGACAACGTGGTGTCGACCATCTACAACGACCCGCTGCTGGGCTTCGGCTTTATCGGGCAGGCCACCATGTCGGACCTAATGGAGGACCACCGCATCCGCGCTGGCATCTTCGCCCTGACGGACCTGCGCACCAGCAGCATGTACGCGGAGTACACCAACCTGAAGCACCGCTACGACTGGAGCATCGGCTTCCAGAAGCAGAGCTACTACGTGGCCAACGACCTCTCGCCCAACGTGTATATGGGCCGCTACGAGATTACGCCGGGCATTTCGTACCCGCTCTCGCACAACATCAGCGTGCGCGGCAACCTGCGCTACGTCAACAGCACCTACTCCAACTTGGACGATCTGGCCGGCACCGACCGGCGCGACCAGTTTGTGGGCGGCAGCGGCGAGCTGGTGTTCGATAACTCCATTGCCACCGGCGTGAACATGCTGGAAGGCACCCGCATGAAGGTGGGCGTGATGAAGCTGGACCAGCTGCACAAAGCCGGGGGCGACTTCGGCAAGATTTACGTCGACCTGCGCCACTACCAGAAGGTGCACCGGCAAATCATCTGGGCCAACCGGGCCAGCTACGGACAGTTTTTTGGCAACGACCCCAAGGTGTTCCGTCTCGGCGGCATGGACAATTGGTTGAACGCGCGCACCGACGACAGCCGGCAAGTGGAGCCGCAGGTGGGCAACTCGCCGGCCGATTTCTTCTACCAGCAGTTCGTGACCAACCTGCGCGGCTTCAATTACAACGCCCGCTCGGGCCCGAAGTACGTGCTCTTCAACTCGGAGCTGCGGATTCCCATCATCCAGTATTTCTCGCGCAAGCCGATTTACTCGGGCTTCTTCCGCAACCTGCAGCTGACGGCCTTCGGCGACGCCGGCACGGCCTACCGCGGGGCTAATCCGTTCAATTTCAACAACTCCGTAAATACCGTTGCGTTTGAGCCGAGCGGCCTCAATCCCTTTTCCGGTACGGTAACCAACTTTCAGAATCCCTTCCTGATTGGCTACGGCGGCGGAATGCGCACGACCATGCTGGGCTTCTACACCAAGCTGGACGTGGCCTGGGCCCGCGAAAACGGCAAGGAAAAAGGACCGAAGTTCTACCTCTCGCTCGGCTACGACTTCTAACGGCTGAAGCCAACTGGCGGGCGAATAGTATCAAGACACCCGTACCGGCCCCGGTAGCTTCGGCTGCCGGGGCCGGTGGCGTTTGGGCCGGAAAAATCGTGGTAACCTGCGGCGTGCCGGGCGGTTGTGTTTCTTTGCAACTCACCCAACACACCTCTGTTGCTATGAAACGACTCCTACTGTGCGCCCTGGCGTTGCTGCTGACCGTGGCGGCGCAGGCCCAATTTCAGACCGCCGGCACCGGCCGCCGCTACACCCTGGCGCAGCTGAGCACGGCCGCCGGCGCGGCCTACCTGGCCCCGTCGGGCACCGAGTGGCGCCTGAACGACACCATCCGGCTGGCCGCCACCGACACGCTGAGCATCACCACCAACGAAACCATCCGGGCGGCGGCGCTGGCCCTGGTGTACGTCGACGGCACGCTGCTCATCACCCCGCCCGACTCGGTGAAATTCACGGCCCAAAATACGGCCGCGCCCTGGCACGGCTTCTCGTTTTCGAATACCAGCAGCAACTCGCGCCTGCGCCGCACGGTGGTGGAATATTGCGCCGGCCTGCGCACCATCGGCTCCAATCTGCAGCTGATCGACTGCACCTTCCGGCGCAACGTGGCCACGCTCAACGGCCGCCTCATCGGCAGCGGGGCGTTGAGCTTGTCGGGCAACCGGGCGCTGGTGCAGGGCTGCCGCTTCGAGCGCAACGCCCGCTCGGGCATCATTTCGCCGGCCAACGGCGGGGCCTCGCCCATCATCCGCGACTGCCGCTTTCTGGCCAACAGCACCGAAAACGGCAACTACCCGCAGATCAACCTGGGGCCCGGCATTCCCACCGATACGATTTTCATTGAGCGCTGCCTCGTGGTGGGCGGCGGCACGGCCACCAACATGGCCGGCGGCATCAGCCTCTCCAACCTGCTGGGCGGCAGCAGCGTGAGCAAGGCAGTGATACGGCGCAACATCATCCGCAACAACCGCTACGGCGTGGGCATCACGGCCACTAGCTACGCGGTCTACATCACCCAGAACCTTGTCGAGAACAACAACACCAATCCCAACGCCCTGACCGGCGGCAGCGGGCTGAACTTCACCGGCACCCAGTCGCAAACCGGGGTGGTGTCGCGCAACATTATCCGCGGCAACCTCTGGGGCGTGACGATTCTGCGTTCGGGCTCCGGTACGGGCGTTACGGGCGGGCCGCGCATCAGCTTCGGCAACCTGGCCAGCGCCGATACCACCAACCGCGGCTTCAACGTGATTCTGGGCAACGGCAACGGCGGCACGGTGGCCGACCTCTACAACAACAACGTGACCACCGACACCATCCGGGCCGAAAACAACTGGTGGGGCACGGCCGTGGTGGCCGATATCGAAGCGCACATCACCCACAAAACCGACGACAACACCCTGGGCTTCGTCGATTACCTGCCCTTCCGCGTGAGCGGGCCGCTGGCCATTCGCACGGCCCGGCCGCTGGCGCTGGAAGTGTACCCCAACCCCGCCCGCGACGCCGTGACGCTGCAAGCCCCGGCCCCTGGCCGGGTGCAGGTGTCGCTGCTGGATGCAGCCGGGCGCGTGGTGCAGCAGCGTACCCTCACCGCCACCCCCGACGGCCGGGCGGCCCTGCCGCTGACGAACCTGAAAGCGGGCTTGTACCTGTACCGGGCCGAGCAGGGCGGGCACACCGCTACGGGGCGGCTGCTGGTAGAGTAACGCCGGCCAGGGCCGGTAACGACGAGGAAACCGGCTTACGATTTTCAGGGCATCTGGAATCCCGGTAAGCCAGGAAAAACACGGCAAATAACCCGGACTGTACGGGTAGGCATTAGCCTTCAGCATCTAACATCATTGAGCGAGCCGACCCCGTTGGGGGCCGGCTCGCGGCTTTTTTAGAGCGCTCAGTATCACATATTCAAGCGGCAACACCCCCTTTCCGGGAGTTGGGTTGTATCTTTGCCGTCCCGCAAACCACCCGACCGGCCGTGCAGCTGCTTAGCGAGATTTGGTACCTGATGCAGAAGGACTTCCGCCTGGAATGGCGGCAGCGCGCCGCCCTCAACGGCATGCTGCTCTACGTGGGCAGTACGGTGTACGTGTGCTACCTGAGCTTCGTGCGCGGCGGGCAGCTGCCGGCCCCGGCCTGGAACGCGCTGCTGTGGGTGATTCTGCTGTTTGCGGCCATCAACGCGGTGGGCAAGAGCTTCCTGCAGGAAAGCCGGGGGCGCCTGCTCTACTACTACACGCTGGTGCGGCCCGAGGCCATGATTCTGGCCAAAATTGCCTACAACGTGCTGCTGCTGCTGGGCCTGAGTTTGCTGGCCTTCGGGGCCTACGCGGTGGTGCTCGGCAACCCGGTGCAGGACGTGCCCCGCTTCGTGCTGGTGGTGGCCCTGGGCGCGGTGGGCTTTGCCACGGCGCTGACCCTGATTTCGGGTATTGCCGCCAAGGCCGCCAACAGCAACACGCTGATGCCGATTCTGGGCTTTCCGGTGGTCATTCCCATTCTGCTCCAGCTCATCAAAGCCGCCAAGAATGCCCTCGACGGCCTCGATGCCTCCCCGCAGCCGCTCTACATGCTCGGCGGCCTGAGCCTGCTGGTGGTGGCCGTATCGTACCTGTTGTACCCCTTTTTGTGGCGGACTTAGGGTAACAGGTAACAGGTGACACGTGACAAGTCCGGCACGACACCCGTTACCCCAAACCTGTCACTTGTCACTTGTTACCTGTCACCTCAAAAAGAATGAAAAACGCCTGGTGGAAAGTGTTGACGGTGGTGCTTTTGCTCTACACCGTGGTGATGGGCCTGCTGGGCCACGCGCCGCGGCTGGCCATCCTCAACGAAACCATCCGTAACCTGTACTTCCACGTGCCGATGTGGTTCGGCATGACCATCATCCTGTTTGCCTCGGTGGTGTATTCGGTGCGCTACCTGCGCAAGCCCTCCGACCGCCTCGATGTGCTGGCCCACCACACCGCCGTCACCGGTATTCTGATGGCGGTGCTCGGGCTGGCTACCGGCAGCATCTGGGCGCGCTACACCTGGGGCACTTGGTGGACGGCCGACCCGCGCCTGAACGGGGCCGCCGTGGCCGTGATGATTTACGGCGCCTACCTGGTGCTGCGCTCCTCCATCACCGACGAGCAGCAGCGGGCCCGCATTTCGGCCGTCTACAACATCTTCGCTTTCTGCGCCGCCATTCCCCTGCTGTTCATCCTGCCCCGCCTCACCGACTCGCTGCACCCCGGCGCCGGCGGCAACCCGGGCTTCAGCAAGTACGACCTCGACAACAACATGCGCCTGGTGTTTTACCCCGCCATCATTGCCTGGACGCTGCTCGGCGTCTGGATTACCAACGTGTCGGTGCGCCTGGCCTTCGTCAAACACAAGCTGTATGAAAAACAACTGGCTTAACCAGTTCTCGCGCCGCGCCCTGCTGGCGCTGGCCGCCGTGCTGCTGCCGCTGTACTCGGCCCTGGCCCAAGCGCCCGAAGCCGGCCCCGAAATGGCCGACCAGCTGCGCCAGGACGGCAAAATCTACGTGGTGGTGGCCGTCATCGTGGTCATCGTGGTGGGTTTGCTGGCTTACCTGGTCAGCATCGACCGGAAGGTCAGCCGCCTGGAGAAGGAGCTGCGCGACTAGGTGGTGAAATGGTGAGCTGGTGAAATGGTGAGTGTCGTGCTGCTGGTTCAACGCAGGAGGCTGATATCCATCATGGTTTCACAAGTTTACCCTTCCCAACTTCACCTTTGAATTTTTCCGCCCCTGGCGGTTGTTTCAACGGGCTGGCTGCCGAGTGGCCGGTCCTATTTCCCGGCTGCTGTTGTCTTAAGCACCATGAAAAAAACTCACTTACTGGCCCTCGTGGTCATTGCCATTGCCATCAGCATCGTCATGGCCACCGCCGGCGACGCGTCGGTGTACGTCTCGTTCAAGGAAGCCAAGGAGCTGGCCGCCGACGGCGACCTGCGCAAGGTGCACGTGGTGGGCCGCCTGCCCCACGACGCGCAGAAAAACATCGTCGGGATGCAGTACAACCCCACGCTGGACCCGAACTACTTCGCCTTCATGCTGGTGGACACCAACCACGTGCAGCAGCAGGTGGTGTACTACAACCCCAAGCCCCAGGACTTCGACAAGTCGGAGCAGGTGGTCATCACCGGCAACATGCGCAACGACATCTTCGTGGCCGACAAAATCCTGCTGAAGTGCCCGTCGAAGTACGTGGAGAAGGAAGTGAAAGGCGCCACCGCTTCGCGGTAATGAATAATTAATAATTAAGAATTAATAATTGGGGCTGATGCTCCAGTTGTAGCGCAAAACGGGCCATGACAGGCGCGGCAGCGGCAATTCTTAATTATTAATTCTTAATTATTAATTGGAAAACATGAACATAGGCGACTGGGGACATTTGGGCGTTATCGTGGCCTTCGTGGCGGCGGTAGTGTCGGCGTTGGGGTATTTTATGGCGGCGCGCGGCCGGGCCCTGGGCGAGGTAGATGCCTCGTGGCAGCGGCTGGGGCGCGGCGCTTTTCTGGTGCACGGCGTGGCCGTCTTCGGCGTCATCGTGGCGCTGTTCGGCATCATTCACGGGCACCGCTACGAGTACTACTACGCCTGGTCGCACAGCAGCAACCACCTGCCGGTGTACTACATGATTTCTTGCTTCTGGGAAGGCCAGGAGGGCTCGTTCCTGCTCTGGATTTTCTGGCACGTGCTCATCGGCTTCTGGCTGATTCGCTCGGCCAAGCAGTGGGAAGCCCCGGTTATGGCCGTATTTGCCTTCGTGCAGCTCTTCCTCACCTCCATGATTCTGGGCGTGATGCTGGGCGGCATCAAGCTGGGCTCCTCGCCCTTCATTCTGATGAAGGAGTTTATGCCCGACCTGCCGGTCTACAAGCTCAACCCCGATTTCGTGCCCCAGGACGGCACCGGCCTGAACCCGCTGCTGCAGAACTACTGGATGGTGATTCACCCGCCCACGTTGTTCCTGGGCTTCGCCCTCACGCTGGTGCCCTTCGCTTACGCGGTGGCCGGCCTCTGGAAAAACCAGCTCACCAACTGGGTGCAGCCGGCCATCCGCTGGAGCCTCGTCGGGGGCGGCGTGCTGGGCGTGGGCGTGATGATGGGCGCCTACTGGGCCTACGAGACGCTGAACTTCGGCGGCTACTGGAACTGGGACCCGGTGGAAAACGCCGTGTACATTCCCTGGCTGGTGCTGGTGGCAGCTCTGCACGCCCTGGTGCTCTGGCAGCGCGGCAAAACCGGCCTGCGCACCGCCTTTAGCCTGGTGGTAGCCACCTTCCTGCTCGTGCTCTACGCTACGTTCCTCACGCGCTCGGGCGTGCTGGGCAACGCCTCCGTCCACTCCTTCACCGACCTGGGCCTGTCGGGCCAGCTGCTGCTGTACCTGATGGCCTTCGTGGTGCTCAGCATCGGGCTGCTGGTGTGGCGCTGGAAGCAGATTCCGGTGTCGGAGAAAGAGCTGACCATGTACCACCCCGAGCTGTGGGTGTTCATCGGCGCGACGGTGCTCTGCCTGGGCGCCTTCCAGGTGCTCGTGACGACCAGCATTCCGGTCTACAACGCCATTGTGGGCTTCTTCGGCGTGAAGTCGAACCTGGCGCTGCCGGCCGACCAGATTGCCCACTACACCAAGATTCAGCTGTGGATGGGCGTGTTCGTGGCCCTGCTTTCGGGCATTGCCCAGCTGCTGTGGTGGCAGCGCAACGACAAGGAAACCGTCAGCGCCACCTTCACCATCCCGGCCATTCTGACCCTGCTCGGGGCCAGCCTCGTCATCCTGCTGGTGCGCCAGAACGGCGACCATCAGATGTCCCTGCCCTACATTGCCCTGCTGACCACCGGCCTGTTCGGGCTGCTGGCCAACGTGAGCATGCTGATTCAGCTGCTGCGCCGCGGGGTGCGCCTCTCGGGCGGGGCCGTGTCGCACATCGGCATTGCGCTGATGCTGCTGGGCATCCTGGCTTCGGCCGGCTACTCCAAGATTATTTCGCAGAACACCTCCGGCCTGCTCTACTCGCGTGAATTCTCCGAGGAGCTGAACCGCGACAACGTGCTGCTCTGGCGCAACGACGCGGCCAAAATGGGCAAGTACGAGCTGACCTACACCGGCCAGTACTTCGACGTGCCCGGCGTGCCGGAGTACGTGAACAAGGAGCTGCTCTTCCCCGTCGCCAACGATGAGTACAAGGCTATTGCCCGGGGCGAAATCAAGGTAGGGGAGAAGACCTACTACAAGGCCGGCGACACGCTGACCATTCGCCCCGAGGACACCTACTACCGCGTGGCCTACAAGCAGCCGAAGACCGGCGAGGAGTTCGTGCTCTTCCCGCGCGCCCAGGCCAACGAGGAAATGGGCGGCCTGCTCGCCTCGCCCGATATCAAGCTGTTCTGGGACCACGACATCTACTCGCACATCTCGTCGGTGCCCGATCCGAACAAGGAAAAGGACTGGTCGGAGGCCAAGCAGTTCACCGTGGCCATGAACGACACCTTGTTCCTGAACGACTACTTCGCCGTGTTCAAGAACGCCGAGCCGGCGCATAACACCGCTGGCCTGGGCCTCGCCAAAGACGACATTGCCGTGCAGGGCGACATCATCGTCTACGGCGAGAAAGGCCGCCAGTACCACGTGCACCCCATTTTCCTGGTGAAGAACGGCCTGGTAGGCCGCGTGGCCGACGAGGTGGAAGACCTCGGCCTACGCATCACCCTCGACAACATCGACCCGCAGAAGGGCAAGTTTACCTTCGGCGTGGCCACCACCCAGAAGGACTACGTCATCCTGAAGGCTATGGAAAAGCCCTTCATCAACCTGCTCTGGAGCGGTACCCTGCTCATGGGCCTGGGCTTCGGCATTGCGGTGGTGCAGCGCGGGCGCAAGCCCCGCCCGGTGCCGGCCAGCAAAGCCCCGCGCTCCGCCAAGCAGCCGCAGGCCGCTTAAGACCAGTCTCCCACAACGCGCAACGGGCGGTCCGACGATTCGGGCCGCCCGTTGCGCGTTTTATGCCGAACCGGAGTGTGCGGTATTTTTGACCAGAGCCATAATACCGCACACTGTTGCGGCAAAAGTTGTGCGGTATTTGGCCTCGTTCTGCCGATACCGCACAACATCCGGTTCTGGATGGCTGCTGGCAATGCGGGTTGCCGGCTCGGTAATCGAAAGCTGGATACGGCGCGAGGCGCTGCATCAAGTACAAAAACAACGGGCGGCCCGCCAATGCGAGCCGCCCGTTGCCGTTAATCGACAAGCCAGAGTATCCTTACTTGCTGATGCTGATGGTGCGCATCGTGTACTGGCCGCCGTCGTTCACTTTAAGGGTGTAGAGGCCGTTGGCCAGGTGCGAGAGGTTGAGCTTGTTCTCGAAGTTGTCGCGCACCGAGCTGGTGTACACGCGCTGGCCGAGCAGGTTGGTCACTTCCACTTGCAGGCCGCTGATGGCATTAGCCCCGCGCACTGCCAGCGTAAACTCGCCGTTCGAGGGGTTCGGGTACACGCTGATGGCCGATTCCAGGGCCTTCGATACGCCCGTAGTGGTGTTCAGCACCGCATCCATCAGCAGGATGCCGTAGTTCTGAGCGGACAGGTCGGAGGGCGCATTAGCCCCCGTGGCGTTCAACGGCGCAACGATGTAGAAGGTACCCGTGCGGGTCGGGTTTTCGGGCTGGAACGAGGCCGGGTAGAAGATGGCGCTGCCGGTGGGGTTCACCACCCCGATGCCCACGTAGAAGCTGCCCGCAGTTACGCTGACCGGCGTCGTGAACGTGAACGGCTTGTAGGCGTCGACGTCCGTTGCCTGAATCACGTAATCGGCTGAGCGCGCAATGACGGTGCCCGTGCTGTTGAGAGCCACGGCGAAAACCGTGCGGCCCACCGACGTATTCGCCGGCGTGGTGCTGCTGCCCAGGAAGATGTTGGCCCCGGTCAGGGTGCGGGTAGCCGTGGTGTTGTACTTGGTCAGGAAGGCGCCGGTGGCGTTGGCCGGCTGAATGCCCACCAGGCTCGTAGCCGTGTTGCTGTTGGCGTAGCTGAGCAGGTTGTCCGTTACCTGTTGCGTCACCGTTTTGGTGTTGTTCGACCCGTTGTCATCCGAGAGCAGGCTCACCGTAACGGTGTTGGTGCCGAGGGCCGTCGGCGTGTACGGGTCAAACGTAACCGTGGCCGAAGCACCGGCAGCCAGCGTGCCAATGGACTTGAGGTTGGAGTAAGTATTGGCGCCTGACACGTTCAGCGTGACCGGAATCAGCGTTTGCGTGGCCGTGCCCACGTTGCGGAAGATGGCCGATACCACTTGGCCGCCGCCGCCGCTGAGCGGAATCTTGGTCATCGAGTACACCAGTTGCACCTCGATGTCGTTGGCGTACTGCGGCACGAAGCGCAGGGTGCGGCCGGCATCGGGCAAAACGGTGCTGCGGAAGTTCAGAGCGTTGTCCCCGTTGGCCGTAGAGGTGGTGGGCACGTAGGGCTCGTTCTTGTAAGTCATCGTGCTCCACGGGTTCACGGAAGCGTGGCTGACCAGCAGCAGTTGCCCCGCGAGCGGGCCGCTGCCCTTCAGGCCCGCCGTGGCCCAGTGCGGAGCCGCCGACGCCGGAGCGGTGGTGGCCGTGGCCGTGCCGTACACGAACTCGATGACGCTGGTGGTTTCGTACAGCTTCACCTGGAACGAGAAGTTGGCATAGTGCTTGGGCGTGGCGCCGGCTTTGTCGCTGACGTTTTTCCACTGAATGGTGCAGACGCGGTTGGGCGCGGTACCGGTAGTGGCTACGCGGTATTCAGCGCCGCCCGTACCATTGCCGGCTTCCAGGTCGAAGTTGAACGGCATCAGCAGGTTCACGTCGGCCGCATTGATGCTGTTGGCGGGCCCGTCCAGGGAAGGCTGGTTTTCGGTGCTGTAGAGGGCCGCGCTGCTCGGTGCCGTAGTGCCCAGTTTCAGGGCGCCGTTCGTATTCAGGATGAATTGCTGGAACGACTGGCCGTTGTAGCTGAACGTGAACCCGATATTTTGGGCCGCCGAGTTGGCGTCGTCGGTGCTGGTGGTGCTGATGGCGGTGCCGGTGGCGGCCAGGTCGGTGTAGGTGCCCGGTACGTTCTGTACCAGCGGCACGGTGTAGCTAAGCGTTTGGGCCGAGGCGGCGGTGCCGGTTAGCGCCAAAAGGCCCAACAGGGCCAGACCGCGCCAGGCGCCCCGGCGGGTGATGCGGTTGGAGGACAGCATGGGGGTGAGTAGGGGTGAGTGAATAAGAAAGAGGAAAAAGTGAGTCAGATGCTCCGCCAGGCAGCCCTAAAGCAGCAATGGCGCTACAAAATGCGAAATTTCGGCGTCCTTTCAGCATTTCAGCCTTCGCTCTTGCCTGTTTCCATCAAAATAGCCCTGCTGGGCGCGGGCCGCGTAGCCGCGCAGCTGGCCCCCGCTCTGGCCCGCGCCGGCCACCGGGTAGTGGCCGTCTGGAGCCGCCAAGCCGCCACGGCCCAAGCCGTGGCCGGGCCCCTGGGCGCCGTGGCGCTGCACGGCCCCGCCCCCGATCTGCGCCTCGCCCCCGCCGCCGACCTCTACCTGCTGGCCGTACCCGACGATGCGGCGGCCCAGGTGCTAGCCGCGGCCCAATGGCCCGCCGGCGCGCTGGTGGCCCACACTTCCGGCGCCCTGCCCCTGGCCGTGTTTGCGACCCAGCCCGCGGTACGCGGCGGCGTGTTTTATCCGCTGCAGACCTTCAGCCCCGGCCGCGCCATCGAGTGGCCGCAGCTGCCGCTGTGCCTGGAGGCGGCCGATGCGGCCGGGCTGGCCGTGCTGCGGCAGGTGGCGGCCTCGCTCAGCCAGCGGGTGCTGCTGGTGGCCACCGCCCAGCGCCAGCAGCTGCACGTGGCAGCCGTGTTTGCCAGCAACTTCACCAACCACCTGCTCGGCCTGGCCGACGCCCTGCTCGCCGAAGCCCACCTGCCCGCCGACCTGCTGAATCCGCTGGTGCGCGAAACCGTCGATAAAGCCCTGCACAACCCGCCCTTTCGGGTGCAGACCGGCCCGGCCATCCGCCATGACGCGGCTACCATTGCCACGCACACGGCGGCGCTGGCGGCGCACCCGCGCTGGCAGGCGCTGTACGCGCAGCTTACGGCCAGCATTCAGGCCACTGCGCCCGCGCCCGGGGCCAAGGAAGACTGAGCCGGGCCAAACATCAGGCCGGGGTTCCGACTTTATGCAGCGGCCTGCGTACCTTTGCGGCCTTATTTTCACCTCGCAAGCACCTTACGCGTGAAAGCCGTCAATATCACCTTCAAGTTTTCGGACGGGCAGCCCGAGCAAACCCACGTGGCCGCGGAAGGCGAGTCGGTGCTGGATGTAGCGCTGAACAACGGCATCCAGCTGCAGCACAACTGCGGCGGGGTGTGCGGCTGCAGCACCTGCCACGTGTACGTGCTGCAGGGCGGCGACGAGCTGCCGGAAATCAGCGACAAGGAAGAAGACTTCATCGACCGCGCCGTCAACCCGCGCCTCAGCTCCCGCCTGGCCTGCCAGTGCGTGGTGCAATCCGCCAGCGAAAACCTCGTCATCGAAATTCCCAAACAGGACTTCCTGGGCCACTAATTCCGAAGTTGTCAGTTGCGGGTTGTCAGTTGACAGTTCGTGCTGATGCCTAGCCTGACAACTGATAACTAGCAACTGACAACCGCACTATGACTCACTTCGAGCCGCCGATGCACTGGCAAGACCACGAGGACATTGCCATGGCCCTCTACGAAAAGTTCGGCGACGACTTCACCGAGGCCAAAATCTACCGCATCCGCTTCACCGACCTGCTGGACTGGGTGCTGAGCCTGCCCAACTTCGAGGGCACCCGCGAACAGGCCAACGAAGGCCACCTGGAGCAGATCCAGGCCAAGTGGGTGTACGAGTGGCGCGACAACCAATAGGTTGTTTAAGGTCTGATACTCCCGAGCGTCATTCCGAGCGGAGCCGAGGAATCTCGCGTGCTGATGCTGGATAGTAACCTAAATCAGGAAAATACTATCTGGCCAAACACGCGAGGTTCCTCGGCTTCGCTCGCAATGACGGCCCATTTCCGACGCTTCCGTCAGCTATGTCCACAATTTCTAACCCCGATTTTTCCGCCATCGAGGCCTTCGTGTTCGACGTCGACGGCGTGCTGACCGACGGCACGCTGCTGGCCTTGAGCACCGGCGAGCAGGCCCGCACCTTCCACATCCGCGACGGCTACGCCATCCGGCACGCGCTGCGCCGCGGCTACCGGGTGGTTATCATTTCGGGCCGCCAGGAGGAAGGCGTGCGCCGCCGCCTGGAGTCCTTGGACGTGACGGAAATCTACCTCGGCGTCGACGACAAGGTGCAGGTGTTCGGCGCCTGCGGCCTCGACGCGGCCCGAGTGGCCTACATGGGCGACGACATGCCCGACCTCGACGTGATGCAGCGCTGCCACCTAGCCGCCTGCCCCGCCGATGCCGCCGCCGACGTGCGCGCCATCAGCCAGTACGTGGCCCAGCTGCCCGGCGGGCGCGGCGCCGTGCGCGAATTGATTGAGGCCGTGATGAAGGCGCAGGGCCGTTGGTAGCATCCAACGAAGCTTCACGATTTATTCACAACGGGCTGGTAAGGGCAGAGTTGCAAGTGTGCGATATTCCGATACATTTACCGGACATTTTGTTCACCTTTCTCCTTTTCGCTTACCAATGAAAACAGGAACCGTCAAATTCTTTAATGAGTCGAAGGGCTACGGCTTCATTACGGACGAGGCAACTAAAGAAGACTTCTTCGTGCACATCACCGGCCTCAACGGGGTACAGGTGCAGCAGCACGACCGCGTCGAGTTCGACACGCGCGAAGGTCGCAAGGGCATCAACGCCGTTAACGTGAAGAAAGTCTGATAACACTTCTACGCTCCCCGACACTTCTCGCATGAGAAAAGCCCCTGCTGCGTCGCGGCGGGGGCTTTTTTCTGCCATTTGGCTGAGCGGCGGCCGGCGGGCGTAGCTTTGCGTTCTGCGGCCGCTTTTCTCCGTTTTTTTACGCTTATGCCCGTGAATCATCCCGTTGTGCCGGCGCCGGCTGGCCTGCTCACCCGCTGGGCGCAGCTGGCCCGGCTGGTGCGCCTGCCCAACCTGCTCATTATCGTGCTGACCATGGCCCTGACCCAGGCCTGCCTGCTGGCACCCGAGCAGCCCCTGGCGGCCCTGCTCGACGTGCGCTTCGGGCTGGTGGTGCTGGCCACGGTGTGCGTGGCCGCCGCCGGCTACATCATCAACGACTACTACGACGTGAAAATCGACGCCATCAACCGGCCCGGCACGCTGGTGGTAGGGCAGGCCGTGGGGCGCCGCTCGGCCATGATGGCGCACCTGGTGCTGTCGTTCGAGGGCGTGGTGGTGGCCGGGGCCATGAGCCGGGTGGTGGGGCTGGTGACGGCGGGCGCGGCCCTGCTGCTGTGGGGCTACTCGGCCCGCTTCAAGCGGCTGGCCTTGCTCGGCAACCTCAGCATCGCTGCCCTCACGGCGGCCTCGGTGCTGCTGCCCGAGCTGCTGCGCCGCACCGGCAACAGCGCGGTGTGGGCTTACGCGCTGGCGGCCTTTCTGCTGACGGTGGTACGCGAAATCATCAAAGACATCGAAGACATGCGCGGCGACGCCCAGCACGGCTGCCGCACGCTGCCCATCGTGGCCGGCGTGGCGCGCAGCAAGTGGGTGGCGGGGCTGTTTCTGCTGCTGATGATGGCCCTGGTAGGCGGCGCCGTGCTGGCGGCCTTCGGGCAGGGCGAATGGCGAATGGCGCTGTGGCTGCTGGGTACGGTGCTCGGCCCCGGCGCCATGCTGGGCCGGCAGCTGCTGCGCGCCGACCGCCGCCGCGACTTTGCCCGCTTGAGCCTGCTGTGCAAGCTGGTCATGCTCGGCGGCGTGCTCTCGATGCTGGTGCTGGGGCGCTAGATAGGAACTAGGCAAGACGCCGCGTTGCACTGTTACGGCAACCGCGGAGGCAGCCGGGCCGTTAGCGGAGCGTTGCCCACACCCCGGCGGCTGGCTTGAAGGCTGGCGCCGGCCGTTGTTGGCAGAGGCCACACCTGCCCGTTTATGACCACTCGCTACGTTTCCCTGCTCGGCTGCGGCTTGCTGATGGCCCCGATTTGGGCCCAGGCCCAGGACACCCTCACCACGCCGCCCCCCAGCATCAACCCCACCGACCGAGCCACCCTCGACCCGCGCCCGCCCAAGGACCCGGCCGATAAGCCCAGCTTTATTCCCGCGCCGGTGCTCTTCTACGAGCCCGAAACCGGGGCGGCGGCCGGCGTCACTTTCCTGCCCACCTGGCGCCACGGCCGCGACACCACCGTGCGCAAGTCCAACGGGCGCTTTGGGGGCTGGTACTCGCAGAAAAAGCAGCTCAACCTGCAGCTCTCCCACACCATCTTCACCCGGCAGGAGCGCTACCTCGTCAGCGGCGACATTCTGTACTACGACTACCCGATTTTCTTCTACGGCATCGGCAACGACACCGACAAGAACAACGAAAGCGAAATCAGCTACAAGCTGCTGATCCTGCAGCAGCGCGGCTTGAAGAGTTTCCGGCGTCACTGGTTTGCGGGCCTGACCTACCGCCTCACCGACGCCCGCAGCATCAAGGCCGACAAGCCGCTTGACAACAAGGACGACGGCGTCAACCAGCTGCTTCTGCTCGACGAGCGGCAGCGCCAGCACACCACCGTGTCGGGCCTGGGCCCGGCCTTGGTGCACGACGGCCGCGACAACATCCTGAGCACCTTCCATGGGCACTACCTCGATCTGCAGGCGCTGTTCAACGTGAAGGGCCTCGGCAGCGACTATACCTTCACCCGCTACACCCTCGATGCCCGCCACTTTCAGCCGGTGGGCTCGAACCGCACCATCTGGGCCTCGCAGCTTTTCGGGCAGTTTCACAACGGCACCGTGCCCTTCCGCGAGCTGGGCAACCTGGGGGGCGTGAGCTTGCTGCGCGGCATTTACGAAGGCCGTTTCCGCGACCGGCAGCTCATTGCGCTGCAGACCGAGCTGCGCCACCACCTGTTCTGGCGCATCAACGTAGCCGGGTTCGTGGGGGCGGGGCAGGTAGCGCAGCACGTGAATGACTTCGGCTCCAAATTCAACGTGGCCGGAGGGGCTGGGGTGCGTTTTCAGTTCAACCGCCGCGACCGGATCAACATTCGCCTCGACTACGGCGTGGGCTCGGGCGGCAGCTCCGGGCTGTACTTCGGCGTGAACGAGGCGTTCTAGCGTAAAATCGGGCGGGTACGGCCGGAACAGCTTGCTTTGTGCCTGAAACGTTAATCTAATCCCGTCTGAAAAGTCAGATTACCCGCGCAATTGGCGGCTTCTGATTGGATAATCCGAGCAAGAAGCTGGTACATTTAGCAGCCGTCCGTGTTGGGCGGCTGCTTTTGTTTACCGATGCCTAGCCGGTTTTTTATTCTCGCCACGGCGGGGCTGCTACTGACGGCCGCGCCCTGCGCCTACGCCCAGACCACCCCGCCCGCCACCGCCGCCGAAACGCCCGCCGACGTACCCGCGCCCAAGCCCCCGCGCAAACCGCGGCGGGTGAAAGTAGCGGCCCTGCCCATCGTGTTTTCGCAGCCCGAAACCGGCATTGCCTACGGCGCGGCCGTGCTGCCGGTGTGGCGCTTCGGGCCGGACACGCTCACGCGCAGCTCCAACGCCCGCCTGCTGGGCTACTACACCCAGCGCAAGCAGTCGAGCATGTCGCTGACTTACAATATCTTCACTCCGCGAGAGAAATTCATCCTGGGTGGCGAGGCCTTCTACTTCAATTTTCCCTACTACTACTACGGCACCGGCAACGACACTCGCAAAGCCGAGAAAAGCGACATTTCCTACAAGGTCGTCATCGTCACCCAGCGGGTGCTGAAGAAGATCGGGCCGCACACCTTCGCCGGCCTGGGCTTCCGCCTCACCGACCTGCACCACATCCGCCTCGACGACGACTCCACCGACGACCGGACCCGGCCCAACCTGCTGCTGCTGCGCGACCCGCGCGAGCGGCAAACCACCATTACGTCCGGCCTCGGCCCCACCTTCCTCTACGACAGCCGCGACAACGTGCTCAGCACCTATCGCGGCAGCTACCTCGAAACCAGCGCCCTAGTGATGGGCCCCTACCTCGGCAGCGACTACCGCTTCACCCGCCTGCTGCTCGACGCCCGCCATTTCCGCTCCCTGCGCAAGACGGACAACCGTACCGTCCTGGCGGGGCAGCTGCTGGCGCAGTTTAATACCGGCGGCCAAGTGCCCTTCCGCGAGTTGGCCAACCTGGGCGGCGAGAAAATGCTGCGCGGCATCTACGAAGGCCGTTTCCGCGACCGGCAGATGGTGGCCGCGCAGTTGGAGTTGCGCCAGCAGCTGTTCTGGCGCCTCGGTGGGGTGGTATTCGGGGCCGCCGGTCAGGTGCACGACCGGCTCGGCCAGTTCCGCCCCAACGACTTCAACGTGGCCGCGGGCGCGGGCCTGCGCATCGCCGTCAACCGCACTGACCGCCTCGGCATCCGCATCGATTACGCCGTGGGCTCGGGCCAGTCGAGTGGGCTGTATTTTGCCTTCAACGAAGCGTTTTAGCGCGGAGAGCGGGCGGCAAAGTGACTGTGTTTAGCAAGGCCGTCATCCTGAGCAACGCGAAGGACCTTGCTCGTACCTTGCACTGCCGCCGACTACGAAGTGCTGACGCTTTTATCAACTGAAATTGATGCCAAAGCGCAGCCATCGAGCCCAGACAATTGGGCGTCGGTGGCTGCGTTTTCCAGTCAGTGCGAGGTTCGAGGAAGGTCCTTCAGCTACGCCTCAGGATGACGGCTGTATTGACGCCGCTTAATGCCAACCCCTCGACCAGATTCGGCGGCAAATACTGATTTCCGGCCTTCGGCGGCGGCAAACGTACCCCAACGCAGCGCCGGTGCGTACCGGCGGTATGGCATTACCGTTACCCTATCGTTTTCATGGTGGCCCCGGGCAGGCCGGACTGGTAGTCGGCCCTGCTCAGGTGACGGCCGCGCCCACGTCGGAGCTGGAAATCTGCGTGATTATTCCGGCCAAGGACGAGGCCGACGCCCTGCCCACGACGCTGGCCGCGCTGGCCGCCCAGCTCGATGCCGAGGGGCAACCGCTGAGCGGCGCCAGCTACGAAGTCATCGTGCTGGCCAACAACTGCACCGATGCCACTGCCGCCGTGGCGCGGGCTGCCGGCCAGCGGCACCCGCACCTGCGCCTACACGTGCTCGAAATCAGCCTGCCCCGGGCCGAAGCGCACGTGGGCCGGGCCCGCCGCCTGCTGATGGACGAAGCCGCCCGCCGCCTGGAGCTGGCCGGCCGCCCCCGCGGCATCATTGCCTCCACCGACGCCGATACCCGCGTGGCGCCCGACTGGCTAACCGCCCTGCAGCGCGAGTTTGCCGCCGGCGCCGACGCGGTGGGCGGCCGCATCCTGCCCGATGCCCCGACCACGGCCGGCTGCCCCGCCCGCCGCCTGCACCTGCACGACGCCGCTTACCGGCTGGGCCTGGCCCGGTTGGAGCACCTGCTCGACCCCAGCGCCGCCGACCCCTGGCCGCGCCACCACCAGCACTTCGGCGGCAGCCTGGCCCTGACGGTGGCGGCCTACCGCCAGGTGGGCGGCCTGCCCGTGGTGCCCTACCTCGAAGACGAAGCCCTCTGCCAGCTGCTGCTGCGCCACGAGTTGCGCCTGCGCCACAGCCCGCTGGTGCGCGTGCACACCTCGGCGCGGCAGCAGGGGCGGGTGGCGGTGGGCCTGTCGTGGCAGCTGCGCGTGTGGGCCGACGATGCCGCCGCAGGGCGCGAGCCATGGGCTGAGCACCCCCAGCGCCTGGCCGCCGAATGGCAGCTGCGGCGGCAGCTGCGCCGGGCGTGGCAGCAAGGCCAAGCCGGCCTGCCCATTGCCCCCGCCGATCTGCGGGCCCTGGCCGCCGAGTTGGCCACCACGCCCGGCCGCCTGCGGCAGTTGCTGCGCACGGCCAGCTTTGGAACGACCTGGGACGCGCTGCGGCCGGCCGCCATCCGGCGGTGGCAGGCGCAGTGGTCCCCACTGCCGCTGACGGCAGCCCGGGCGTCCTTGCGGCAGCTGCTGCGGGCGGCCGAAGCCTCAGCGGCGGGCCAGCAGATCGAGCCGGTACGTTTCCGCCCGGTGGCCGTGCAGGTGGCGCAGCGGGCCGGTTTCGGTGGCTGGGCTCAGAAAATGTTCGTGCACTTCGTCGCCGGTCAGCGGGTAATCGTGTACTGCGGGCGTCCAGTGCACCAGCAGCAGCTGCCCGCCCGCCGGCAGGGCTGCGACGATCAGGTCGGCGGCGCGCTGCAGCGTGGGCATATCCCAGTAGTAGCCCACTTCCGACAGCATAACCAAGTCGAACTGCCCGGCCGGAAACTCCTCCGGCACGGCCATGCGGCGCAGCTCCACCTGCGGCAGGCTGGCGCAGCGCTGCCGGGCTTTGGCCAGGGCCGCCTCCGCCACGTCGACGCTGAGCAGGTGGCCGCAGCGCGGAGCCAGCTGCGCCGTCAGCACGCCCAGGGAGCAGCCGATTTCGAAGGCGCGGGCGTAGTGCGGCTCCGGCAGGGCGGCCAGCGTGTCGGCGTACTTGGCGTGCTCGTAGGGGCTGGTTTCGAAGTGCCAGGGGTCGTCGTTGGCGCGGTACACGTGGTCGAAATAGTCGGCACATAGCGTATGGGGCTGGTTGGGGTTCATAACGGCGTTGAAACCTGAGTTAAGAGGAATGCTGCGGGTTTTTACGCGGGCGGCCAAACTCGTAGTAGGTGCGCCCGCTCCCTGTTCGACAACCGGAAGAAAATCCGTAGCAGCCTAACTGCCCGATGACCGCGGTCAAGAGCGCGTAGTTCAGGCCGACGTCGTTTCGAAATACGTTTCGAAGGGCTGAGCGAAATGCGCCAGCATATCGGGGCTGAGCTGGAAGCCGCTCGGGTCGTCGTCAATAAGGATCGTGAGCTGGGAGCGGTGCGCTTCGATGGCCCGCTGCTTCTGGGCCAGCACCGGGCTGATGTCGAGCCGCCAGCCCTGCACTTCGTCCGGCTGGGGCAAATCGGCGGCCGCAGCGCGCTGCCAGGCCCACACCACGTACTCCAGCAGCCGCGGCGGCCGGGCTAGCGTCGCCAGCGCGGCCTGAGCCAGGGCGTAGGTGGCGCGGTGGTCAGGGTGCGGGTCGCGGCGCCAAGGCAGCAGCAGCGTCTGCGGCTGCTGTTCCTGCAGCCAGAGGCGCAAGGTTGCCACAGCCCCATCGAAGCCGGGCTGCCCGGGGTGCTGGGGAGCGGCGCCGTCGGGCAGGTTCAGGGTCAGCAGCCTATCATCAGCTACGTCCAGCTCCCGTAGCGCCTTCTGCAGCTCCTGTTCCCGCAGCTGCTGCCGGGCGGCCGGCGGGAAGCGCACCGAGTTTGGGTGCGACATGCTGCCATCCGTAACCAGTGCCACGCTGACCGGCTGGCCCGCCTGCCGCAGCAGCGCCAGCAGCCCGCCGCAGCCCAGCGACTCGTCGTCGGGGTGGGGGACCAGGATGGCGGTGGGGCCGAGGGTGGCGGCGTAGCTGGCGGGGCGCAGGGGGAGGTCGAGCAGGGCGGATGGGCGTTCGGGCATAGTTCGTTTGGCAGGGCGGGGCATGCGGTTTTTAGCCCGCGGAGGGCGCAGAGGGTTACGCGGAGGACGCAGGGGTTATTCCGGCTGCCAGAGCTGGGCGGCGGGCGCGTCGTGGGTGAGGGCGAAGCGGCCCACGTCGGCCAGGGCGGCATCGGGGGCGGGCTGGCGCAGGTAGTGCGTCAGGTCGCGGTGCAGGCGCTCCAGCGGGTGCGGGCGCAGCAGGCCCCGGGCGCCCACGCTGCGCTCGGCCAGCTGCAGCACGCGCAGGCAGATATCCTCGATGGCCGTGCGCACCATGTTGGCGTAGGCCACGATGCCTTCGGCCTGAGCTTCCTCCTGCTCGGGCGCAGGGTAACGCGCCGCGGCGCCCGTGAGCCAGAGCTGCCCGCTTTCCACCAGCAAGGTCATTTCGCCCAGGCGCTGGCGCTGATAAGGGTCGTCGGTGCGGCCCAGGCCGCGCAAAAAGCCGCGGGTGGCGTCGAGCACGGCGGCGGCCCCGCCGAGCTGCACGGCCGCGAAGCGCACTGCCCCGCCGCTAAACCAGGGCTGGCGGTAATAGTCGCCGGGCGGGCCGATGAGGTCGGCGGGCCCGATTTCCAGCCCCGTCACCTCGACGCGGAAGCTGGCGGTGGCGCGCATGCCCAGCGGCTGCCAGAACGTGGGGTCGAGCCGGGGCGGCTGCGCGTCGGTGGGCAGCACGAACAGCTGCCAGCCGCCATCGGGCCGGGCGCCGGTGAGAAGCGGACGGGTGAGCTGCCCCGCGCCCGAGCCGAAGGTTTTGCTGCCGCGCAGGCGGAAACGGCCGTCCGGCAGCGGCTCCAGGTGCACGCCGTCCTGGGCCTCGGTGTTCCACACGCCGAACAGGTGGCCGGCCTGGGCATCGGCCGCGTAGCGCCGCAGCTGCTCCCCGGTGCCAAACCGCTCGATGAGCTGCAGGGCGTTCAGGTGCCCCTCGTACACCCGCCCCACCGCCAGGTTGCCGGCCCCGATGTGCTGCAGCACCCGCAACTGCTCGGCCAGGTGGCCCGGTTGGTTGAGACCCGCGCCGCCGAGTGCAGCCGGCAGCCCCGCCGTCAGCAGGCCCGCCTCGTGCAGCCAATGAAACTCCTCCCGTGGAAAGCCGCCTTCGTGGTCGGACTGCGGGGCGTGGGCAAACAGCCGGGGCGTGAGGTGCGCGGCGGCGGCTACAGCCGCGGCGGGTAGTAGAGAGCTGGACGTTTTATCGATAGCAGAAGCGGAGGCGTGCGTAGTGGTCGGATTCATCGGGTTGATTGGTCGGGGCGGTAGGAGACGCTACCGGGCAGTACGGCGGCGCGGCGGAAAGGGCTATATCGGTCGGGCTTCGGGCCCGACAAGCCGTTGCGTAACAATTCGGTAACATAGCTCGGGCCGCCGCTCCCGGCGGCAGGGGCTACCTTCGCGGCGCGTTTCACCCCCAAACCTTTCGTTTGCTATGAGTTCGTCCCCGTCGCCCGCCACCCTGGAAACGGCCACCGCTGAGCGTCTGCCCATCCGCGGCGCCCTGGTTTCCGTGTACTACAAAGACCGGCTGGAGCCGCTGGTGCGCCTGCTGCAGCAGCACGGCGTGCAGATGTTTTCCACCGGCGGCACCCTGAAGTTCATTCAGGAGCTGGGCGCCGATGTGACGGCCGTGGAAACACTGACCGGCTTTCCCGAGGTGTTCGGCGGGCGCGTGAAAACCCTGCACCCGAAGGTGTTCGGCGGCATTCTGCACCGCCGCCACGAAGCCGGCGACCTTCAGCAGGCCGAGCAGCACCAGATTCCGCCCATCGACCTGGTCATCGTCGACCTCTACCCCTTTGAGGAAACCGTGGCCAGCGGCGCCGCCGAAGCCGACGTCATCGAGAAAATCGACATCGGCGGCATCTCGCTGCTGCGCGCCGCCGCCAAAAACTACCGCGACGTGCTGGTGGTGAGCAGCCGCGACCAGTACGCAGCCGTGACCGAGCTGCTCGAAGCCCAGAACGGGGCCACCACCCTGGAGCAGCGCCGCCACTACGCCGCCGCCGCTTTCCAGCAAACCTCGCACTACGACACGCACATCTTCAACTACCTCGCCCAGGGCACGGAGGTAGCCGGCGCCGCGCTGAAAATCAGCGAAGGGCCCGCCACGCCGCTGCGCTACGGCGAAAACCCCCACCAGCGGGGCACCTTCTACGGCGACCTGTCGGCCCTGTTCGAGCAGCTGCACGGCAAGCAGCTCAGCTACAACAACCTGGTGGACGTGGACGCGGCCGTGCTGCTGATGCAGGAATTCCAGCAGGGCCCCGCCGCCGTGGCCATTCTCAAGCACACCAACGCCTGCGGCGTGGCCCAGGCCGACACCCTGCACCAGGCCTACCTCAACGCCCTGGCCTGTGACCCGATTTCGGCCTTCGGCGGCGTCATCATTGTTAATAAAGAAGTAGACCTGGCTACGGCCGAGGAGCTAAACAAGCTGTTCTTCGAGGTGCTCATCGCGCCCCGCTTCGCGGCCGACGCGCTGCCGGTGCTGCAGAGCAAGAAAAACCGCATTCTGCTGCTGCAAAAGCCGGTGGCGCTGCCCACCAAGCAGGTGAAGACCCTGCTCAACGGCTTCGTGGAGCAGGACTTCGACCGCGTGGTGGAAGGCCGCAACGAGTTCCGCACGGTGACGGAAACCGCGCCCTCGGCCGAGGAAGTGGACGCGCTGGAATTCGCCCTGAAAGTGTGCAAGCACACCAAGAGCAACACCATCGTGCTGGCCAAGGCCGGGCAGCTGCTGGCCTCCGGCGTGGGCCAGACCTCGCGGGTGGATGCGCTCAAGCAGGCCATTGAAAAGGCCAAATCCTTCGGCTTCGACCTGCACGGCGCCGTTATGGCCTCCGACGCCTTCTTCCCCTTCCCCGACTGCGTGGAAATTGCCGGCGCGGCGGGCATCCGCGCGGTGGTGCAGCCCGGCGGTTCCATTAAGGACCAGGACAGCATTGATGCCTGCAACCGCCTCGGCATGGCCATGGTGCTGACCGGGGTGCGCCACTTTAAGCACTAAATTTTCAGTAACTTAGCCAAATCCGGACCCGGCCGTATACCAGCGGCCGGGTCCGCTTCGTTTAGGGCACCCTTCTTTCCGCAGTACAAAACGAAAGGGTTGGCCTTCGAAGAAGGTTGCTTACCTTTGCGCACCTTTTTGCAACGCCAGAACCGGCGCTGTTTCTTTCACTTGCCGCTACTCCATGGGGTTCTTCAATTTCACCAGCGACATTGCCATCGACTTGGGTACGGCCAATACGCTGATCATCCACAACGATAAAATCGTGGTCGATGAGCCCAGCATTATTGCCAAAGACCGTACGACCAACAAGGTCATTGCCGTGGGCCGGCAAGCGCAGCAAATGCACGAGAAGACCCACGATAACATCAAAACCATCCGCCCGCTGAAGGACGGCGTCATTGCCGACTTCCACGCCGCCGAGGAAATGCTCAAGGGCCTGATCCGGATGGTCAACACCGGCACGCGGCTGTTTCAGCCCTCGCACCGCATGGTTATCTGCATTCCCTCGGGCATCACGGAGGTAGAGAAGCGCGCCGTGCGCGACTCCGCCGAGCACTCCGGGGCCAAGGAAGTGTGGATGATTCAGGAGCCCATGGCCGCCGCCATCGGCATCGGCATCGACGTGGAGCAGCCCGTGGGCTCGATGATCATCGACATCGGCGGGGGCACCACCGAAATTGCGGTTATCGCGCTGTCGGGCATCGTCTGCGACCAGTCCATCAAGACGGCTGGGGACGTGTTCAACCAGGACATCCTCGACTACATGCGTCGGCAGCACAACCTGCTCATTGGTGAGCGGAGCGCGGAGCGCATCAAAATCGAAGTGGGCGCGGCCCTGACCGAGCTGGAAAACACCCCGCCCGACTACGAAGTGCGCGGCCGCGACCTGATGACCGGCATTCCGAAGGTTATCAAGGTGACTTCGGCTGAAATTGCCATTGCCCTGGATAAATCGGTGGCCAAAATCGAGGAAGCCGTGCTCAAGGCCCTGGAAATTGCCCCGCCCGAGCTGTCGGCCGACATCTACGACAACGGCATTCACCTGACGGGCGGCGGCGCCCTGCTGCGCGGCCTCGACCGGCGCCTGGCGGCCAAAACCAAGCTGCCCGTGCACGTGCCCGAAGACCCGCTGCGCGCCGTGGTGCGCGGCACCGGCGCCGCTATCAAGAACATTACCGGTTTCCGCAGCGTGCTGCTGAGCTAATGGCTGAATGGCTGAATGGTTAAATGGCTGATTGTTCTTGAACGACCAGCCATTTAACCATTCAGCCATTTAACTAATGTAATCCATGCGTAATCTGCTCGATTTTCTGTACCGCTACCGGGGCGTCCTGGTATTCGTGCTGCTGGAAGTCGTGAGCATGGTGCTGTTTATCCGCAACAGCGCCTACCAGCGGGCGGCGTTCTTCAATTCCTCCAACGCTTATATCGGCCGGGTGCTGGAAGTGCGCACGCAGATTTACGACTACTTCAGCCTGGCCGACAAAAACCGGGCGCTGGCCACCGAAAACGCCCAGCTGCGCCAGCGCCTCTACCGCGCCGACCTGGCCGCCCGCATGCCCGACAGCCTCGCTACTCCCGGCGACACCACCGGCCTGCGCCTGCGGGCCGATACGCTGCAACTGGCCCTGCGCCCCATGCCCACGCGCCTGGTGGGCAGCCCGCTGATTCCGGCCCGCGTCATCAACCAGACCCTGCGCCGCGTGGACAACTACCTGACCCTGAACGTGGGCGCCCAGCAGGGCGTGCTGCCGGGCATGGGCGTGTTGTCGGCGGCCGGGGTGGTGGGCCGGGTGCGGCAGGTGAGCGAGCATTACGCCACTGTCACCTCAGTGCTGCACTCCAAGACCAACCTCTCGGCCAAAATCCGGCGCGACGGTACCTTCGGCACCATCAAGTGGCTGGGAGAAGACCCCACCCACGCCCTGCTCGACTACATTCCGCGCCAGAACAAGCTGGTGCCGGGCGACACCATCGTCACCTCGGGCTACAACCAGGTGTTTCCGGAGGGCGTGCTCATCGGCACGGTGGACAACTTCACCAAGGAGCCGGACAAGAACTTCTGGACGGTGCGCGTGAAGCTGGCCGCCAATTTCTCGAACCTGACCTTCGTGTACGTGGTGGGTACCCCGCCCCGCGCCGCCGAGCGCGACACGCTGGAAACCCGCTCGGGGCTGCGCGCCACCGAGCAGGAAGGAGGCCGGCCTTAATGGGTAACGCGCTGCAACTGCTGCTCCAGGCCGGGCGCTTTCTGCTCTACGCCGCCGTGCACGTGCTGCTCATCAGCCGCCTGCAGCTCTTCGACGTGGGCTGGTGCTTTTTCTATCTGGGCTTCCTGCTGTTCCTGCCCATTGCCACGCCCATCGTGGTGATGCTGGGGGTGAGCTTCCTGATGGGCTTCTCCATGGATCTGTTCTACGACACCGGCGGCCTGCACGCGGCGGCGGCGGTGCTGCTGGGCTACCTGCGGCCCTGGGTGCTGCGCATCCTCACCCCCCGCGACGGCTACGACGCGCAGGACGCGGTGAACATTCACCAGATGGGCTGGCAGTGGTTCGGGGTGTACCTGGGCCTGCTGGTGACCATTCACCACTTCGTGTTCTTCTTCCTGGAGCTGGGCTCGTTCTCCGCCATCGGCCTGACCTTCCTGAAGATTCTGGCCAGCACGCTGTTTACGGGCGTGACCATGCTCATCGTGCAGCTGCTGCTGTTCCCGGCCCGGCGCCGGCGGTAGAGGAGTAGGTAAGTTAGAACGTCATTCAGAGCGCAGCGAAGAATCTCGCTGGATAGTATTCTTCTCGTTGAACGAGGTCATTACTACCTGCCATCAGCACGCGAGATGTCTCGACTTCGCTCGACATGACGGGCTTTTTCTTCTGCCAAACCTGTTTGACCCCGGGCGGGAGCAAAATGCCTTCTCGCGTTGTTACGGGGGCGACGGACGGGTGAATCGGTTGGGAACGTAGGGATAACGCCACGGTGGTGGTACCTTTGCGGGCTGATTGCACCCGGGGCAGTCAACTCACCTTCAGTTCGTAACGCGCTTTGCAGTACTTAGAAGGCCGCAAATTTGTTGTGCTGGGCATTTTCCTGGCGGTGGCGGTGGTGTTTGCGGTGCGGCTCTTCCACATTCAGGTGCTCGACGGCAGCTACAAGCTGGCCGCCGACCGGAACACGCTTCAGCGCATCGTGCAGATGCCCTACCGCGGCGTCATTTATGACCGCAACGGCAAAATCCTGGTGCAGAACACGCCGGTGTACGACCTGATGGTGGTGCCGCGCGAAGTGAAAAAGCTCGACACGGCCCGTTTCTGCCAGCTGTTGCAGATGCCGGTGCAGGAGCTGCGCGACGGGCTGCGGGCCGCCAAAATCTACTCCCGCGTCAAGGCTTCGCCCTTGGTGCAGAACCTGAGCACGCCGGAGCTGGCGGCCATTCAGGACAACCTCATCGACTTTCCGGGTTTCAGCGTGAAGCCGCGCATGGCCCGCTCGTACCTGACGCAGAACATGGCCCACGCCCTCGGGTACGTGGGGCCGGTGTCGCCCACGATGCTGGAGAAGCCCAAGTACGCCAAGTACGTGCCCGGCGACTTCCTCGGCATCAGCGGCATCGAGTCTTACTACGAGAAGGAGCTGATGGGGCGGCGCGGGGTGCAGTACCGCATGGTCAACGTGCGCGGCATCGAAAAGGGCGCGTTTCGCGACGGGGAGTTTGATACGCTCTCGGTAGCGGGGCAGGATCTGCACCTGAGTATCGACCCGGAGCTGCAGAAGTACGGCGAGTACCTGATGCAAGGCAAAAAAGGCTCGGTGGTGGCCATCGACCCGAAGACGGGCGAAATCCTGGCCTTCGTCTCGGCCCCGTCGTTTGATCCGGCCATGCTCACCGGCAAGGGCTCGGGCAACCGCTACATGGAGCTGCTGCGCGACACGGCCCGCCCCTTGTTCGACCGCCCGCTGGCGGCGGCCTACTCGCCGGGCTCGGTGTTTAAGCTCGTGAACGAGGCCATTGCCCTGCAGGAGCACGTGGTGACGCCCTATACCGGCTTTCCGTGCAACTGGAAGCTGGTGCGCTGCACCCACCGCCACGAGTACCCGGCCAACCTCACCATTGCCACCAAGAACAGCTGCAACCCCTACTTCTACCAGGTGATGTTTGCCACCGTGCGCCAGGGCCGCTCACCCAGCAAGTATGAGGACGTAGCCCTGGGCCTGGCCGACTGGCGCAAGCACGTCACCTCCTTCGGGCTGGCCCAGCACCTGGAAGTAGATTTGCCCGGGGAGCGGATGGGGCTGATTCCCTCGCCCGCCTTCTACGACAAGCGCTACGGCCACCACCGCTGGACCTACAAGACCATCTACTCGCTGAGCATCGGGCAGGGCGAAATCCAGGTGACGCCGCTGCAGATGGCCAACCTGATGTGCATTTTCGCCAACCGCGGCTACTACTACGCCCCGCACTTCGTGCGCAGCATCGGCAACCGCGGGCCCCTCTCGCGCTACCGGCAGCGGCACTACACCTCGGTCGACAGCAGCCACTTCAACGCCATCGTGCCGGGCATGGTGGCGGTGGTCGACGGCCGCGGCGGCACCGGCGAACATGCCTCCCTGCTCGACGTGGGCATTTCGGTGGCGGGCAAGACGGGCACCGTGCAGAACTACCACGGCATCGACCATGCCACCTTCGGGGGCTTCGCCCCGGCCAACGACCCGAAAATTGCCATTTCCGTGTTCATTGAAAATGCCGGCTTCGGCGGCTCTTCGGCCGCCCCGCTGGCGGGCCTGATGATGGAAAAGTACCTGCGCGGCAAAGTGGCGCCCTGGCGCCACCGCTGGGAAGAATGGCTGCCCGGCTCGGCCGATAGGTTCGTGAGCAAGCGCAACCGCCGGTGAAACAAGGAAAGTAAAAGAACGTCATGTCGAGCTTGTCGAGACATCTCGCGTGCCGATGCCAGCTAGTAATTTTCTGTAATGGGCTTCTTCGTCTACATCCTCCCCAATCAGGCCCGAACGGTGCTGTATATCGGCGTGACGAACGACCTGGAGCGGCGCTTACATGAGCATAGTCAGGGGCTGGGAGACGCCGGAAAGTTTACGGGGCGTTATCAGTGCAATCTGCTAATCTACTTTGAGAGCAGCCCGGATGCCACGCAGGCCATTGCCCGCGAAAAGCAACTCAAAAAGTGGAGTAGGGCCAAGAAAGAGGCCCTGATTACCGCGCTGAACCCAGGCTGGACGCCAATTGATTTACATACGTGGGCAGGATGAAATTACTTACCCGACGTCAGCATGCGAGATGTCTCGACAAGCTCGACATGACGTTCTTTTTGGTCGCCAATTCACTCCCTACCCCTTGAACCAAGTTCGTTACAGCCGCAGCATCGACTGGGTCACCCTGCTCATCTACCTGACGATGGTGGGGGTGGGGCTGCTCAACGTGTACGCCGCCTCGTATTCGGCCGACGTGCCGTTTGAGCGCGTGTTTTCGGCCGACTGGAGCGGGCTGATGGCCTTCAACTGGTTTAAGCAGCTGGTCTGGATCGGGGTGAGCGTGCTGCTCATCATGGTGCTGCTCGTCATCGACCACAAGGCCTACGACACCTTCGCCTACGTGCTCTACGGGGGCATGATTGTGCTGTTGCTGGTCACGCTGGTCATTGCCCGGCCCATTGCGGGCTCCCGCTCCTGGCTGGAGCTGGGGCCGATGCGCCTGCAGCCGGCCGAGTTTGCCAAGTTCACCACCGCGCTGGCGGCCTCGCGCTTCATGGCGGGCATCAACCTGCGCCAGCAGGCTTTCAAGCAGCAGCTGGTATTGGCGGGCATTACGCTGCTGCCGCCGCTGCTCATCATTGCCTCCAACGAAACGGGGCAGGCGCTGGTGTTCGGGGCCTTCCTGCTGGCCTACTTCCGCGAGGGCATGTCGCCGCTGATTCTGCTGGTGCTGGCCGCCGCGGGGCTGGTGCTCATCCTCTCGCTGCTGGTGCCCAAGCTGTGGCTGGTGGGCGCTTTCACGGTGATTCTGGCCCTGGTGCTGGTGCTGAACCCCCGGGTGCTGCGCCACCATTTGCCGCTGGCGGCGGGCGTGTACGCGGTGGTGCTGGGCATGGTGTTCGGGGTGGATTTCTTTTACAACAACGTGCTGCAGCCCCACCAGCAGAAGCGCATCGAGGTGCTGCTGAACCCCTCGGCCGACCCGCTGGGTGTGGGCTGGAACGTGACGCAGTCCAAAATTGCCATTGGCTCAGGCGGCCTGGCCGGCAAGGGCTTCCTCGAAGGCACCCAGACGCGCTTCGACTTCGTGCCCGAGCAGAGCACCGACTTCATCTTCTGTACGGTGGGGGAGGAGTGGGGCTGGCTGGGCACCATGACGGTCATCGGGCTCTTCATGGCCCTGATCTTCCGCGTCATCTTCGTGGCCGAGCGGCAGAAATCGGTGTTTGGGCGCACCTACGGCTACTGCGTGGCCAGCATCATCTTCTTCCACTTCTGCGTCAACATCGGCATGACCATCGGGCTGGCGCCGGTGGTGGGCATTCCGCTGCCGTTCTTCTCCTACGGCGGCTCGTCCCTGTGGTCGTTCACCATCCTGCTCTTCATCCTGCTGGCCATCGATGCCTACCGCAAGCAGGACCTGGTGCGGTAGACGGGGCCCGAATCGGCCCCACGCGCCGGTACCTGCTCCCGCCCGGCTCGTCCCCGATTGCGGATCGGCCGGGTAGAACTCCTCCCAAGGCAAACGCAATTAAGAACGGCTCCGGCGGGTCCCTCCCGAGCCATTCCCAATTGAGTTTGCCTTGGGAGGGGCCCGCCGGAGCCGTTCTCAGTCGTTGACAAGCTAAGAAGACCCATTCGAAGCCGTTCTTAATCGGGCGGGAGCCGGGAGGAACCCTCCCAAGCCATTTTCAAAAGGGAATTCCCCGGTAGGGCTTCTGCCGCTGCCCGCGCATATCTTGCGGCCGATGTTTTCCGCCGCGCGCCGCGAATGGGCGCTGATTCTGCTGCTAACCTTGCTCGCGCTGCTGCTGCCCACCCGCAACAGCACCGCCGACGCCTGGTACTACGCCGCCTGCGTGCGCTACGGCCACGATTTGCTGCTGCCCCACCACCTGCTGCACAACGTGGTGGGCTGGCTGTGGCTGCTGCTGCTGCGGCCCCTGCACCCCGAGGTCATCAGCGCCCTGCTGGCGCTCAATGCCCTGGCCTACGGCGGGGTGCTGCTGGGTTTGCGCCGGCTGCTGCACCGGCTCACCGGCTCCGAGGGCCTGCGCCTGGCCCTGCTGGCCGCGGCCGGCAGCAGCTTCGGGCTGCTGCGCTTCGCCACCGAAAACGAAACCTACATCCTGCCCCTGTTGCTTTCGGTGTGGGCTAGCGTGGCCTGGCTGCGCCACCTGCGCACCGGCGCGCTGCCCGCGCTGCTGCTGGCCGGCCTGCTGGCGGCCGGGGCCTGCCTGCTCCACCAGCTACAGGCCTGCTGGTGGCTGGGCCTGCTGCTCGGGACGGCCTTGTTCAGCCCCCGGCGCGGGGCCGCGGCGTGGTTTGCCGCGCCGGCCTTGCTGGTGCCGCTGGCCTATTGGCTGGCGCTGGACTACTGGCACCTGCCCCGCACCGCCGAGTCCTTGGTGCGCTTCGCCCTGCACGATTTCCTGAGCGGCTCGGCCGGCGCGCCCGCCTCGCTGGCCAAAGCCGCGCTGCTGACGGTGGCCAACGTGGTGCGCACCTTCGCGCAGGTGCACGGCTCCACGCTGGCCCTGTTACGGCGCCTGCCCTGGCTGGCCGTGGTGCCGGTGCTCGGGCTGGTGGGGGTGGTGGGGTCCTGGCTGCGCCGTGCGCGCCTTCCCGAAACCCTACGTAGTACCGGCCTGCCGCCCGCGCTACGGCAGGCCGTGCGGCGCACCCACGGGCTGATTTTGCTGCTGCACCTGGGGTTTGCGGCCTGGGCCTCGGGCAATGCCGAGTTTATGGTGATGCTGCCGGTACTGCTGGCCGTGCTGCTCACGGCCGCTTCGCCCGCCCTGGCCCGGCCGCTGCTGGCCGCCGCCGCCGCCCTGCTGGCCTGGAACCTGGCCTTCGGCCTCGTGCCCAATCACCAGCTCGATTTCACCAACCTGCCCCCGCTGCTGCGGCGCGTGCGGCAAGAGCCGAATACCTGGTTTCTGCTCGACAACCACAACTTGGCCCTCAACCAGCTGCACTACCTCACCGGCCGCGACGGGGCCCCCAACGTGTTGCCCGCCCCCGATGTGCTGCTGCAAAAACGCCACTGGACGCCCGCCCAGCTGCGGCAGTGGCTGCGCGCCCAGCAGCAGGCCGGCCGCCGCCTCAGCACCGATGCCCTCGGCGGCCCCCAGCTGCTCGACCGCGCCAGCCTGCTGCGCGGGGCCGGGGCCGCCGAGCTGCTGCGCGGCTTCCGCCCCGCGGTGCGCGACACGTTCCCTACCTTCTTCGGCCCCCGCTACCTCACCGACCTGCGCTGATGCCCGCTTCCCACCGCCTGCTGCTGCTTGTGCTGGCCCTCGGCAGCGTGTTGCTGACCGCCCTGGCCGCCCACCACGGCTTTTTCTGGGATGCCGTGCTGCAGGCCTCGCGCCACGCGCAGTGGTATTACGACACGCGCTTCACCCACCTGCTGGTGCCCGAAGCCCTCGATGCCGGCCACCCCACCCTGTTCGCGGCGGCGCTGGCCGGGGTCTGGCGGCTATTCGGCCAAACCCTGCCCGCCGGCCACTGGGCCATGCTGCCGCTGGTGCTCGGCACGCTCTGGCAGGTCTACTGCCTGGTCCGGCGCTTCGTGCCCCGCGCCTGGGTGGGGCCCGCCGTGCTGCTGCTCTGGCTCGACGCGACCTGGCTCACCCAAAGCACCCTAGTGTCGTCCGATGTGGCGCTGCTGTTCTGCTACCTGCTGGCCCTGAACGGCCTTACCGCCCGCCGCCCCGTCCTCACCCTGGCCGGCTCGCTGCCGCTGGTGCTCCTCAGCACCCGCGGCATGATCCTGTGGGCCGCCCTGGCCCTGACCGCCGCCCTGCTCGGCTGGCTCGATGAAAACCCACTGCGGGCGCCGCACGGCCGCTTTTCAGCCGCCGCCCGGCTGCTGGGGCGCCGCATCTGGCCGCTGCTGCCGGCTTTGCTGCTGGCCGGGCTCTGGCTGGGGCTGCACTACCAGTTACGGGGCTGGGTGGGCTACAACGCCCGCTCGCAGTGGTCGGGCAACTACGCGCTGCTCGGGCCGCTAGGCATCTTGCGCAACGTGGCCCTCATCGGCTGGCGCCTGCTCGACCAGGGCCGGCTGCTGCTGTGGCTGAGCGGGGCGGCGGCGCTGCTGGCGCTCTGGCGCGGCGGCTGGCGCCCAGGCCCGACTACCTGGCGGCTGCTGGTGCTGTGGCTGGCGCCCGCGCTGGCATTGTCGGGCGCGATGGTGTGGTACGCCAACCCCATCGGGCACCGCTACTACCTGCCGGTACTGCTGCTCTTCGCCCTGCTGGTGGCCCACCTGCTGAGCGAGCTGCCTGCCCGCGGCCTGGCCCGCATGCTTACCGGCGTAGCGCTGCTGGGCCTGCTCAGCGGCCATTTCTGGGTGTATCCCGACCACATGGCCAACGGCTGGGACGCCACCCTGGCCCACTGGCCCTACTACCGCCTGCGCCACCGCTTCATCGATTGGCTCGACGCCCGCCGCATTCCGCTGGCCGACGTCGGCAGCAACTTTCCCAACCTCTACCCCCTCCACCAGGTCGACCTCAACGGCGACCCGCGCCGCTTTGCTCCGGTGGATTTGCGCCGCAACCGCTACGTGCTGCAGTCCAACACCATGAACTTCGGCGACGCCGTGCTCGATTCGCTGCAGCAACGGTGGCCGCTGCTGCACGAGGAACGGGTCGGGCAGGTGTACTTCCGCCTCTACCAGCGGCCGTCGGACGGGCCGTAAGCAATGGTTCGAGCCGTTGCGGACGAGCAACCCAGGCGCCTTTAACGCCACCGGCCCGGTTTGTCTAAACCGGGCCGGTGGCGTTATTGATCAGCAGGCAGTGCTCAGGTGAATTTCCGTTCTACCAGGCGCAGCAGCTTGTTCACGTGCTCGTCCTTGCGCACCCACTGGTAGCGCTGGGCCAGCTCCTCGTTGATGTAGCGCCGGGCCGCCTCGGCGGTGGGCAGCGCGTCGAGGTGCTCGATGGCGGTGTGATACTCCATGTTTTCGCCATTGAACAGCTCGTTGATAAAGCTGAAGCGCTGGTTGATGGAAATAGCACCGCGCAACGATTCCACCTTGGGCTGCGCTTCGGCCAACGTGGGGGCCGTCCCGCCGCTGCTCGAGGCCAGCTTATCGGCCAGGGTGCTGGTGCGCACGTTGGCGGCCAGCTTATCGGCCAGGGTATTGGTGGGGGCCACGGTTTCGGCCAGCGGCTTGAGCCGTTCGGCCGAAGCCGGCTGCGGCGCTACGGGTTCGGCCGCATCGGCGGGCGGGGCTGCGGCAGGCTCACTCGTAACCGGTGCGGCTTCGAGGGCCGGCGCGGCGGGTGCTTCAGCTGCGGCGGGCGCGGGCTGAACCACCGCAGGTGCCGGGGCTTCTGCCGCCGCGGGGCTGGGCGCTGGCGCGACGGGCACGTCAGCTGCTGCCGGAGCAATGGGGGCTTCTGCCACCAAAATTTCAGCAGCCGGGGCGGCGGGTTCGGCGGGCACTTCTGCGGCTGGAGCCAATGGAGCGGGAGCCGGCACGGCCGGGGCAGGCTCAGGCGCGGCCGGAGCGGCTTTGGCGCGTAGCTCGGCCTCCGTCACCGGCACCACCGCGCTTAGCTCCCCGAGCAACGCGCCCAGCGGCTGCTGCTCCTTGTAGTGGGCGTCGCGGTAGAGGCGGAAGCGGCTCAGCAGAAACTCCCGGTCCTGCGGCAAGTCGGCCGGCAGGCTGTCGATGAAGTCCTGGTACAGAGGCTTGTTCACGTCCACGTAGCGCAGCGCGTCGCGCAGCTGGGTGGGCGTGGCCGAGGGCTGGTCGGCGGGCAGCAGCTTGGCTTCGAAGGCCGCCAGCGGGTCCAGGGCCGTCAGCAGGGTATCGGCGGCGGCCTGGGCCAGCAGGGGCTCGTAGCTGGTGCGCGTGAGCCGGATGCGCCGGGAGAGCAGGTTCATGAGCTGCGTCAGGGCCTGGCGCACGGCCGGGTCCTCGTAGTCGAAATAGGGGCTGCGCAGCCGGGCCATTTCCCCCGTCCACTGCGCGAGCAGCTGCTGCACCACGTAGAGGTTGAGTTGGCGCACCGGCGCGAGCCGCAGCACGGCGGGGCCGTCCAGACTGGTACCCACGGGTTGGGTGGCGAAGTACTGGTCGCAAAGGCGAGCGGCAAGCCGCTTGCCGTAAGCCTGCAGCTGGTCGTTGCTATACGTATCTTGCATCCTCAGAAAAAGCCTGCTTCAAGCGGGCAAGTTAGCCAAAATGCCTACACTAACCGTGCAAAACCTGCCCGGCGGCCCTATCAACGTACAACCCGGCCAGACGTTGCTTCGGGCCCTGCACGACGCCGGCCACGACTGGATGCACGCCTGCGGGGGTCGGGGGCGCTGCACCACCTGCCGCATCGAGCTGCTCAGCGGCGCCGACTGCCTGGCCCCGCCCACCGCCCACGAGCTGCGCTACCTCACCACCGGCCGCCTCGCCGCCACTGCCCGCCTCACCTGCCAGGCCCAACTCCTTGAGGGCGAAGTCGTCGGGCGGGTGCCCGAGGCCACCAAGCTGCCGCACGTGCAATACGTGGAGTGAAACGATAACGCTGGCCGTCATTGCGAGGACAAAGGACGAAGCAACCCCAAGAAGGCGTAGCCAATCCTTCCTCCAGTAGCACCGCCGCCGCAACACCCACAGACCAAAAGCGCGTTGGCCCAAAAGCAGCACCGCCCGAAACTGTTCAACGACGGTTTCGGGCGGTGCTTATTTTAGGGTCGGCACCTCGGCAGTCATTGCGAGGCGCAGCCGAAGCAATGACTGCTAGTGCTGCCGTTTTCGCGGGCTACAGTTCCGCCAGCACGTCCGACAGCACGTCGAGGGAGCGGACGTCGCCCATGTTTTCGACGTGCAGCTGGTAGTAGCGCAGCAGAATGGTGAGCAGCTCGCGGCGCACGCGGCCGTTGGGCACGGTGGCCGGGCCCTCGTCGCGCAGCAGCTCGTCGAAGAAATGCTCGAACTCCTGGAAGCGCAGCACCGTGGGGCGGGAGGTGGCGGGCAGGTTGGCGTCGGTGGCGAAGGCTACCTGCTCGGTTATCTGCCGGCCCGAATCCGGCCCGAAGCCGAGGTAATGGCTCAAATGCAGCAGAAACGACAGCGCGAAGTTCTCGAAGCCCTCTTCCTGCTCGTCGAAGGCCACGATGGACTGGTAGAGGTACTCAAACAGGGCCACGTTTTCCTCTTCCTCGCGCAGCACCCGGCTCACCACTTCCGAGAGAAACAGCACCACGCTGCTCTTGCGCACGTCGTAGGGCAGGCTGCGGAAGGGGCGCAGGCAGCGAAACTCCGAGAGGCGCGTGAGCCCCCCGCGCGGCGACACGTAGGCCACCAGATCGAGCAGGGTGAAGGGCTGAAACAGCGCGATGCGCCCCGGCGGCTTGGCCTTGCGCACCCCGTTGACGATGTAGGACTGCACCCCGCGCTGCTCGGTGTACACGCGCGCAATGATGCTCGTCTCGCGGTATTTAAGATAGTTGAGGACGATGCCCCGGGTCTTAATCAGCATAGGGTGAACTGGTGAGGTGGTGAACTGGTGAGTTTGACGTTCGGGAGGCCAGAACGGCACTCGCCAGTTCACCGCCTCACCAGTTCACTATTTCGTCAATACGGCCACTTTCGAGATGCAGCCGTTCTTGCCGTCCGAGTCGGCCGTCAGCACCAGGTACACGCCCGATTGCACGCGGCGGCCGTTGTAGTCGGCCAGGTTCCAGACCACCGTGCCGCCGGTGGCGCGCGTCTGGTACACCAGCGTGCCGGTGATGTCGGTGATTTTCACTTCGGCGTTGTTGGCCAGGCCCGAAATGCCTACCTGCCCGCTGAAATCCTGGCGCACCGGGTTCGGGAAGACCTTGGCGCAGCTCGGCGCGCCCTCGGTCACCGTGGCCGAGCCGCGGTACGACACCACGCCCGCTTCGGTGGCCACCCACACCTCGCCGGTGCGGTCGTCCACGGCCACGTCCACGATGCGGTTGGAGGGCAGCGGGCTGTTTTCGACGGTGAAATGCTGCAGGGCCTCGTCGCCGTCTTCATTGAACAGCCAGAGCCCGTTGTCGGTGCCAAACCATTTGCGGTTGCCCCCGTCCACGGCTATGCACTTAACCACCTCCGTCCAGAGCGTGCGGAAGCCCGTGCCCGCGCCGCGCCGGACAATGGGCGTGCGGAAGCCCGTCGCGCCGGGCTCAAATGCCAGGCTGGGGTCGTCGTACACGGCCGCGCCCTCGCTGGTAGCGGCCCAGATGGCGCCGCGCCGGTCCTTGACCAAGTCCCACACGGTGCCGTTGGGCAGCCCATCGCTCACCGCGAAGCTGCGCAGGGCGTTGGTTTCGGGGTTATAGGCCACCAGGCCCGATAACGCCCGCCGCGCCCGTCCCAGCCAGAGGTGGCCCAGGTCGTCAAGGCAAAGGCGTTCCAGGTTTTCGGCGCCGGTAAACCACGGGATGCTCTGCCATTGCCCGGTGCTCGGCGTAAAGCGGAATACGCCCGGCTGCTGCTCCACCTGGTGGCGGTTGACTAGCCACACGTCGCCGTTGGGCGCCGCAGCCACGTCAGTCACGCGTACGAATCGGGGGTAGTTGGGGTCTTGCAAGTCTCTAATAGCTGACCGCAGCGGGCTGTTGTCGACGCCAAACACCCGAAACTGGCCGGGCCCTTTCCATTCCAGCAGGCCCTGGGCGTAGCTGGCCACGTACAAGGTGCCGTCGGGGGTGCGGGCGCCCCGGCTAACATCCTGCAAGTTGGGGTACTCGGCGCTGGTGTAATTCTGCGCATTGACGTTCGTCCAACGGCCATCAGCATCATAGACGTAAAAGCCCAGCTTGTTTTCCAGCTGCACATAGCCTTCGGCGTAGCCGCCCGAAAGCACAGTTGCCGTCTTGCTGACGGGGTCGGTTACGATGTTGAACGCGTTGGTTGTGGCCGGCGCGTTGGTGACAAAGCTGGTGGCGTTCTGCCCGTTTGCCTCCACCCGAATCAGGCCGTTGCGGAAATCCGCAATGTAGAGGGGGCCGCTGTTGGGTCGGATGGCGTCGCGGCCGGCCGTAAGGCTAGGCAGCTGAATGCGGTTGCGCACCTGATTGGTGCGCGTATCGATCAGACCGATACGCTCATCCTCGCTCACCAGCAGGCCAGCTGCCGAGGAGCGCAGAGCCCAGCAGGTGCGCACCGGGTAATTAAGGCTCACCCAGCCCGCGCCCACGGCCCGGTACAGGTTGTCGTCGTTGATGCCCGCGTACACCTTGCCCCGGTGGGTGACCAACGTGCGGTACGGGTCGCCGTTGCGGGCGCCGAAGCCGGCAGTGCTGCGCCAGTTGTTGTAGTTGAGCAGGTTGGTGTTCAGGTTGCCGCGCAGCAGGCCCGCGCTGGTGGCGGCGTACAGGGTGTCGCCCTGCACGGCCGTGCCGTACACCTGCGGCGCCGTGCCCCCGGGCCCGAAGTTGCTGTACGTGTCCTTGACTTCGAAGCGCTGCAGATCCAGCACTACGATGCCGAAATTGGTGCTGACGTAGGCCAGGCGGCGGGCCACGTCCACGCGGTTGATGGTTTTGCCGCCGGCCAGGCTTTTGCGCTTGATGTCGGAGAGCGAAGCCGTCACCCGGCCCTTGTTGTTGAGAATATCAACTTGCCCGCTGCGGTACACCACCACCACTTGCTGGGTGAGCGAGTCGTAGGCCAGGGCGCGCACGCTCACGTCGCTCAGCCCGTCGCGGCGCGAGAGGAGCTGCACGCTGCTGGTTTCCTTGTCGAACACGAAGAAGGCGTCTTCGGCGGCGGCGTATACGCGCGGGCCGGCGTCGGCCAGTACGTGGGTGCGGTTGGTGGGCAGGTGCAGCTGCCAGTCGCCGTAGCCGGCGGTGCGTTGGGCCAGGGCCGAAGAAGCCGCCGCCACGAGGCCGAGGCCGGCCAGCAGCGCGGTGCGTAGCGCTTTAGTCATACGGGGTGGTAATCACAGATTAGACGTGCGCCGATAACGCACCGGCCGGCCAATTAGTGCTTCGCCGCTTCGGCTACGGCGGTGCCGAGGCTCGTGCGCTCCTGCTGACCTTCCAAAAAACAGTGGCGGCAGCGGGCTTCGTAAGTGTCGGTTTCGCCCAGTAGCACCTGCTCGGCCGAAGGCGTTTTGCGGAAGGAATAGGTGGCAATGTCGCCGCAGCGCACGCACACGGCGTGCACCTTGGTCACGTACTCGGCCACGGCCAGCAGCGCCGGCATGGGCCCGAAGGGCCGGCCCTGGTAGTCCATGTCGAGGCCGGCCACGATGACGCGCACGCCGTGGTCGGCCAGCTGGTTGCACACTTCCACCAGGGAGTGGTCGAAGAACTGCGCCTCGTCGATGCCCACCACGTCGCAGCTGCTGGCGGGCAGCAGCATTTCCTGCGGAAAAGCAATGGGCGTGGAGCGGATGCTGGTGGCGTTGTGCGACACCACGTCCTCGGCGTGGTAGCGGGTATCGAGGGCGGGCTTGAAGATTTCCACGCGCTGGCGGGCAATCTTGGCCCGGTTCAGGCGCCGGATCAGCTCCTCGGTTTTACCCGAAAACATCGAGCCGACCACCACCTCAATCCAGCCCCGGCGGGGCAACTCGCGGCCATTGCCGACTCGGGGTTCAATAAACATGCGGGAGGTGAAAAAGCGGGCAGATTGGAAATCCGAAGTTACAGCGTCGCGGCCGGCTTTTTCAAGCGACCAAGCGGCCGGACCTTAAAACCTGGGCAAACCCGCTGACTTTTAACACCTCGCGCGCCCAATCAATTCACCCGCACGATTTCCAGCTCGAACACCAGATCCGTATCGGGCGGAATGCGGTACTTGGTCGTGTCGTCCGGGTCGCGCTGCCCTTCCGCGCCGTAGGCCAGCCGCGCCGGAATGCGCGTCCAGACGCGGGCACCCTGCGGCAGCAGCGGCAGCAGCTCGTCCCACCCCGGAATGACCTCGCCGCGCCCCAACCGCACCCGCAGCGGCCGCCGGTCGGTGGCCGATGTTTCAAAAAACTTGCCGTTGGGTAAAAAACCGGTGTAGTGCACGCGCACCACGGCCCGGGGCCCGGCGGGGGCACCCTGCCCAGGCGCGCGTAGCACGTACTGCACGCCGCCGGGCGTGCGCAGGGTGTCGGGGGGCGCCGGTAGGGCAACCCCGCTGGTCGTCAGGGCCAGCAGCAAAACCGTGGGTAGCATCGGGGCTAAAGTAAGCCAGGCAACGCGAACAGCCTATGCGTCAAAAACAAAACGCAGGCCCGGGCAGGGCCTGCGTTTATCGGATAAGTACGGCCGTGGCCAGCCAGAGGCGTTAGGGAGTCGTGAAATCCACCAGCTCCATTTCGAACTTCAGCGGGGTAAACGAGCCAATGGTCGGCGGATTGCCGCCGGGTCCGTAAGCCAGGTGCGAGGGCACCAGAATGATGACTTTATCCCCCTTGCGCATCAGCTTGAGCGTTTCGACCCACCCCTGAATGACGCCGCCCGTGCCCGCGGCAACCGTAAACGAGGAGCACCCACACAGGCTGCCGTTATCCACCGAGGCATCGAAGCGCAAATCGTTGCTGATGAAGCGGCCGATGTAGCGCACTCGGGCCTGGGCCCCGTCGGTGGGCATGGCGCCGGTAGTGGCCCGGTTCTGCCAGATGATGTAGAGGCCGGATTCGCGCTGCTCGGCATTGGTGATGTTGTTCTTGGCCAAGTAGGCTTTGATGGTCGCGTCGTCCTCGATTTTGTGCTGCTCGATGAGCTTGGTCAGCTCCTTGGCCGCTTTGTCAGAATCGTTTTTGCAGCCCGCCAGCAGAAGCATCAGCGGCAGCAGGGCCCACAGCATAGCGCGGACCTGGGCAGGGAAAGAAAATGTACGCATGGCAATGAGCTTAAAAAAACGGCGGGCGGCCGGCTACCTGAAGAGTCGGCCGCCCGTCGGCGGGTTGCATCAGCTTCGCAACACCAAAGATAATACCTTATCGGCCCTGCGGAGCACCTTGGGGGGCACCGCCGCCGGGCATCATGCCCATAGGCTGTTGGGGCGGAGCGGCTTTCACGTCCACCAGCTCCACGTCGAAGCGCAGCACGGCATCGGCCGGAATGTCGGCGCCGGCACCGCGCTGGCCGTAGGCCAGGCTCGACGGAATCAGCAGGATGGCCTTGCTGCCCTTGTTGAGCAGCGGAATGCCCTCGTCCCAGCCCGGAATTACCTGGCCCACGCCGATGGGGAATTCAATCGGGCGGCCCTGCTTGGCCGAAGAGTCAAACTCCTTGCCGCTGAGTAGCTTGCCGCTGTAGTTCACCGACACGATCTGGCCCGGGGTAGGCTTAGGGCCCGAACCCGGCTGGGTGATGACGTAGTAAATGCCCGAAGCCGTTTTCTGGGTCTGCAGGTTATTTTTCTGCGCGTACTCCTGAATGGTCTTGTCGTCCAGGGGCTTCTGCTTGTCTTCGTGCGCCTTCGCCTTGGCCTGCATGTCCTGCATAGCCTTCTGCTGAGCAGCCATGGCGTCGGCCTGGTTCTGGATGGCATCGACCTTCACGAACAGGGTCATCGTGTTGCCGTGCTTCTTGATCTGGGGCGGGGCCGGCTGGCCGGTGGTCTTGATGGAGAGCGAGTCGGCGTTGAAGCGGAACACGCCCGAGTCGCCGGGCTGCAGCAGCGAAATAGCCTCTTCCAGGCCGCCCTTGCGGGCTACTTCCTGCAGCGGCACGCGCACCGGGAAGCCCATCTGCTGCTTGCGCGACTGGAACAGCACCGAGTCCTTGGCCGTGCGGTACTCCACGTGCAGGGCAATGATCTGGCCGACGTTCTTCTTGTAGGCTGCCTCCGCCGTTTCGGGCTTGATTTCCTTGGCCTTGCCGTCTTTGCCGAAGACTTTGTATTCGATGCCAGACTTGGTCTTGGCGAATTTGGCGTCAGCCGGGTTGCAGGCATTCAGCGCAATGGCGCCAGCTACCAGCGCGGCCGGCCACAGAAGAAGAGAGTTACGGAGCATGAAAGAAGAAAAGAGAGAAAATGCGGGGCGAAGGTAATAGGGTAGAAGTGAGACTGTGAGACCTGAGAAGTTAGACGGACATCGTTGAACGATGACGCTTTGTCTCACTTCTCAGGTCTTACCGTCTCATATCTGATTTACACGGTCAGCGGGGCCGTCACCAGCTGCGCCTGGTAATCGGGCAGCAGGCTCAGGAAGCGCTGCACGGTGGGCTCCAGCGGCTCGTAGCTGATGCCGCCGGCGGCGTTGTGGTGGCCGCCGCCGTTGAAGTGCCGACGCGAAAACTCGCTGACCGAAAACTCGCCTACCGAGCGGAAGGAAATCTTCACGGCGTTGACGCGGTCGATGAGAATGGCGGCAAACACGATGCCCTCGATGCTCAGGGCAAAGTTGACCAGGCCCTCGGTGTCGCCGGTTTTGGAGTGGTACTGCTTCAGCTCGTCGGCCGTAATGGCAATGTAGGCCGTGTTGTACTCGCGCAGCACCCGCAGCTTGTCCTTGAGCACGAAGCCCAGGAAGCGCAGGCGCTCCTCCGAGTGCGAGTCGTAGATGCGCCGGTGCACGGCCGAGAGGTTAATGCCCGCGTCGAGCAGTTCGGCAATGATCATGTGCACGTTGCGCGAGGTGCTCGGATGCCGGAACGAGCCCGTATCAGTCATGATGCCCGCGTAGAGGCACTCCCCGATTTCGGGCGTAATCAGCGCCTGGTCGCCCAGGTCGCGGATGATTTCGAACACCAGTTCGGCCGTAGCCGCCGCCGACGGGAAGGAAAACGCAATGTCGGCGAAGGGCTCGGGCTGCTCATGGTGGTCGATGAGCACCTTGGTGGCGTGGGAGGCGCGCACGTACTCGCCCAGCTCGTGGATGCGGCTCAGGGCCGAGAAATCCAGGCAGAACAGCACGTCCGACTCCCGCAGGATGTCCTGGATGCGCCGGTCGTTGCGGCCGGGCTCGAATACCACCACGTCCTCGTTGCCGGGCATCCAGCTCAGGAAGTCGGGGTAGTCCGATGGGGTAACCACCGTCACGTGGTGGCCCTTTTTGCGCAGGTAGCCCGCCAGGCCCAGCGACGAGCCCAGGGCGTCGGCGTCGGGTTTGTGGTGGGTGGTGATGAAAATGCGCCGAGGCTCCCGTAGAAGCTCTTTCAGCGCCGTGACGTCGTGCATTGTCGGCTGATAGGTGACTGACTTTGCGGCCCTTACCGGGATGCAAGGGGGCAAATTTCGCGAACAATTCCCAAACTTGTTCTCGGGCTCAACATCGGGGCGCGGCTTTTCGGTTCGTCAATGCCGCAATACGTGCCCACTACCCCTTTCTGCTCGTGCCAAGGGAGTAATAAAAAGCCCGGCCACTACCAGCGGCCGGGCTTGTACAAGGCACCCCCCGGCGCGCTACGCGCCGCCGCTGGCAACAAACGGCGCCTGCCGGCTGTAGGCGGCGCTGTCCAGCTGCCCGACGAGAAAATCGGCCAGGTCGACGGCCGTAATCTGCGGCCCCGGCAACTGGGTCAGGCTAACGCCCACGTGGCCGGTCGGCGGCGCGTCCACGACGCGCGGTAACCGTATGCAGGTCCAATTCAGCGAGGAACTGCTCGTCAGTAATTCCCGCTCCCGGCGCCGGTCGGCCACGAAGGCGGGAAACTGGTCCGCCATATACGCTGCCGCTTGCCGCGTAGCCGGGTCGGGCTGCGCTTGGCCGGTATCGTAGAGCGAAGTCACCGTCACGTAGCGTCCGATGCGCTGCTCGTGGAGCAGCGGCAGCAGCAACGCCGTCACGGCGCCGATGATGGGGGTGGGCGCCTCGCGCGGGGTGCCCAGCGTGCTGATGAGGGCCTGACTGCCCCGCAGCAACTGCCGAAGGGCCGCCGGGTCGCGGGCGTCGCCGGCCACCACCGCAAGCCGTTCGTGGGTGAGGGAAAATTGGTCGGGGTGGCGGAGCAGGGCCTGGACGTGGTAGCCCAGGTGCAGAGCCCGCTCGACGACGGGCCGGCCGATACGGCCGGCACCACCCAGCACGGCCACGGTAAAAATTGAATAGGGAAGCATGACAAACTCGGGAATGAGCCGGGCAGCGAGGCCAGGCCGGCTGCCAACGGCGTTGGCCAGAAAGAAAAGGGAGGGGCATAGCAAGGCCCAGCGCCGGATGATGGCCGGCGCAAACTGTTCGGGCCGGACGGCTGCAAAAGGGCCGGGCGAACAGCGTGGAGAATATGGCTACCCGAGTTTGATAAGGGCAATATAGCGGCCAACCAGATTACTTGCGGCATTCCTTCGGGCGCGGCACGGGCTGATTATCTACTACTCACCCGCTTATTCCCGGCATAAACTTCTACTTTTGCGCCCGCAAAACGACATTCTTCCCGCCGGCGGCTCGGCCACCGGCTTAACCCTAATTTTTCCCCAGACATGGCAACGAACCGCACGTTCACGATGATCAAGCCCGACGCGACCCAGGAAAACCACATCGGTGGCATCCTGAACATGATCGAGGCCGGTGGCTTCCGCATCGTAGCGCTGAAGAAAACCCTGCTGACGGCCGAGCGCGCCGGCGAATTCTACGCCGTGCACAAGGAGCGCCCCTTCTACGGCGACCTGGTGAAGTACATGTCGTCGGGCCCCATCGTGGCGGCCATCCTGGAGAAGGACAACGCCGTGGCTGACTTCCGCACCCTGATCGGCGCTACCAACCCGACCCAGGCTGAGGAAGGCACCATCCGCAAAAAGTACGCGAAGAGCATCGAAGCCAACGCCGTGCACGGCTCCGACTCCGACGAAAACGCCCAGATCGAAGGCAACTTCTTCTTCGGCGCGAACGAGCAGTTCTAGTTTCCAGAAGCTAGATCATCAAGCGCTGGAATTTCTGACGCTGATTTCCTAAATTCGGCAAAAAAGCCGCTCTGCCTGGTGCAGAGCGGCTTTTTTGTTGTGCTGGTTTTATACTGAAAATATACCAGGTTTATACTGCAGAGTTTAGCCCTTGGTGCCAAAACCGATACGTTTGGGTGCCTTGCCTACCTCAAATTCTTGCTCCTCGCGGTTGTAGATATCGGCCAGGGCGGTGGGCTCGTCCAGCGGATTGGTGTGGCCGAGGCTGGTGGCCAGGGCCTGGGCCTTGGGCTGGGTGAGCGGCTCAAAGTGGTAGGCCGCAATCAGCCGGCCCTTGCGCAGCAGCGCGCTGTCGATGCGGGAGAGGTCGGTGTTGAAGGTGCACACGATCTGGATGTGGAAGCAGTCGGCCAGCAGCCCGTCGGACAGATTCAGCAGGTTGCTAACGGCGCTGGGGCCGCCGCCAGAGGCGTCGCGCTTGGTTAGCAACGCTTCCGCGTCCTCGATGATGAGGATGGAGTTGGTGTTGTCGTGGAGCAGGTTGATAAACTCCGGGTCGGCAATGCGGGCCGCCAGGTTGGGCGGAATGAAGAGCTTGGGCTTGTCGGTCTGCCCGCAGAGGTGGCGGATGTAGCTGGTTTTGCCGGTGCCGGGGGGGCCGTGCAGAATGACGATGCCCTTGTCCTGGGGCTGCTGCAGGCGCCGCACGATGGTGTCGTGGGCCGGCAGCAGGTCATCGTTGTAGTGCGTGCTCAGGTCCAACTCGGGAATGTTGATGTCGAGCGGGGTAAACTCCAGGTCATTGAAGGCCAGGCGCAGCACGTGGATGCGCTGCCGCTCCTGCTGCCCGGTTTCGAGGTGGGTGGTGAGCAGCTCTTGCAGCGCGGCCAGCTCGGCGGCCTCGGTGGCGGGCGAGTAAAACACCTGCACGCCCCGCTCGGCGTAGGGGCCGTGGTCGGTGAGCAGGATCAGCAGGTGCGGGGCCAGCAGCAGGGCCCAGAGGTTCAGCTCGGGCTCCTTGCCTACTTTCTCCACGTACACCGAGTGCGCCACGGTGGCCCGTTCCAGGTCGTAGCGGGCGGCCAGGGCGGTGAGCACGGCGGTGCGCGCCTCGAGGTTGGAAAGCTGGTACATCAGCTTGCGCGGCACCACCCCGAAGGTCTGGTGAAACCAGGCCACGGGCAGGAAGTAGTGCGTCTTGTCGTAGGTGCTCGACAGGTCGGGAGCGGATGATAAGGCCGTAGGAATGGTGGGTACGGGTGGCATCATAGGCTATAAAGAAACGGAAAAAACGGCCGCGCCGCCGGCTGCCGCGCGTTTGGCGGCAACCGGCGGCGCGGTTGAGGTTGGGGTTCAGGTGGGCGTTTAGGCCTGCTCCACCGACAGCAGCGGCTCGGGGTGCTCGGCCTGCGCCACTTCCTGCGGGGTGTGCTTGTGGCGGAACAGGATGACGAAGAGCACGGCAATAACCAGCGCGTAGGCGGCAAAGGCCAGCCAGATGCCGTGCCAGTCCTTGGTCACGCCATCGGCGGCGGTGAAGTACCGCTCGATGACCAGGCCGCTGATGGAGCTGCCGAGCACGGCGCCGAAGCCGTTGGTCATCATCATGAACAAACCCTGGGCCGAGGCGCGGATGCTGGGGGCCGTCTGCGTCTCCACGAACAGGGAGCCGGAGATGTTGAAGAAGTCGAACGCCATGCCGTAGACGATGCAGGAAAGGATGATCATCCACAGCCCGCCGCCGGGGTTGCCGTAGGCGAACAGGCCGAAGCGCAGCACCCAGGCAATCATGCTGAAGAGCATCACCTGCTTGATGCCGAAGCGGCGCAGGAAGAAGGGGATGGCCAGGATGAACAGCGTCTCGGAAATCTGCGAGATGGACATGATGATGGCCGGGTATTGCACGGCCAGCGTGTCCTGGTAAGCCGGCACGTTGGCAAAATCGTGCAGGAAAGTGTCGCCGTAGGCATTGGTGAGCTGCAGGGCGGCGCCGAGCAGCAGGGCGAACAGGAAGAAGGTCAGCATCTTCGTGTCGCGCAGCAGGGCGAAGGACTTCAGGCCCAGCACGTCGACCAGGGAGCGGCTGGGCGTGTCGCGCGCGGTGGGCGGGCACTTGGGCAGGGTGAAGGAGTAGAAGCCCAGCAGGAAGGCCGCGCCGGCCGCCACGTAGAACTGGCTGGCCGATTTCTCGATGCCCAGCAGGCTCACCGTCCACATGGCCACGATGAAGCCGATGGTGCCCCATACGCGGATGGGCGGGTAATCCTTGACCACGTCGAGGCCCTCGCGCTTGAGCACCGAGTACGACACGGCAATGCTGAGGGCCAGAGTGGGCATGTAGAAAATCATGTTCAGCAGAATCACCCAGAAGAACATGCTCGGGTCGTTGACCAGCGGGATGGTCAGCAGCACGATGCCGCCCAGGATGTGCAGCGCGCCGTAGAGCTTCTCGGCATTCACCCACTTATCGGCCACGATGCCCATGAGCGAGGGCATGAAGATGGACGCAATGCCCATGGTGGAGAAGATGGCCCCGAACTGCGCCCCCGACCACTGCTTGGTCTGAAACCAGTACGCGCCGATGGTTATCAGCCACGAGCCCCAGATGAAAAACTGAAGGAAGCTCAGGATGGTAAGACGCAGCTTAGTACTCATGCAAGTGGGAGGGAAAGGGGGAAGGGAACAGTTTAGCCCCTAAAGATACAAGAAATCCGACGTGGCAAACGGGCGGTGATGCAGCCTGCCGCCGCCGGAAAAAAGGCACTGACGGGGCGTAGAGGATGATTGCCCTGCCGTACTTTCACTGCCTCCCAACTCCCTGCGCCCATGAGCCCCCTCGCTGCCGCCAGCCACCCGGCCCCCGCCACCGCCCCCGGCCAGTCGCTCGGGCGCACCATCCTCACGGCGCTGTGCGCCTACACCGCGGCCTTCCTGCTCACCACGCTACTGCACGAGCTGGCCCACGCCGTGGTGGGCAAGCTGCTGGGCACGATGCCGGTGCTCTACAACTCCCACGTGGATGGCCGCAACGAGCAGGTGCCGGCCGCCACCACGCTGGCGGTGGCCCTGGCCGGGCCGCTGTTCAGCCTACTGCAGGGCGCGGTGCTGCTGGCCCTGGCCCGCCGCGACCGGGGCAGCGGCTTTGGCAGCCTCACGCTGCTGTTTCTGGCCGTGTTCGGGCTGATCAACTTCCTGGGCTACGTGATGACCAGCCCCTTCGTGCCCTACGGCGACCTGGGCAAGGCCGTGGTGCTGCTGGGCCTGCCCCAGTGGGCGGCGCTGGTGGCGGCGGTGGTTTCGGCGGCGCTGCTGGCCTGGGTGATTCGGGGCACCGGGCCGCTGTTTCTGCGCTTCGTGCCGGCGGCGGCGCAGCCGGTGCTGGCCGAGCGGGGCCGCTACGTGCGCGGCCTGCTGCTCTGGCCCTGGCTGCTGGGCTCGATTATCATCACCGCCCTGGCCTGGCCGCTGCCCACGCTGCTGAGCCTGATTTATCCGCCCATGAGCAGCATGGTGCTGGGAGCGGCCTGGGGCGGGGCCATGCGGGCCGCCACGTCGCCCCAGGCGGCCACGGCGCCGCTGCTGCCCCGGCAGCTGGGCCTGGCCCTCGGGGCGCTGCTGGTGACGGCGGCCGTGTTCTGGGGCCTGCGCTGGGGCGTGGCGCTGTAGCGGCGGGCACAAAAAAGCCCCGCACGGTGTCGTGCGGGGCTTCTGTAGATGGCGTGGTCCGGAGCCTAGGCGGCCGAGGTGCCGGCGAAGCGGCGGTTCACTTCGTCCCAGTTGATCAGGTTGTAGAAAGCCTGAATGTAGTCGGGGCGGCGGTTCTGGTAGTGCAGGTAGTAGGCGTGCTCCCACACGTCGAGGCCCAGCAGCGGGGTGCCTTTGCAGCCCGAGTCGGGCATCAGCGGGTTGTCCTGGTTGGGGGTGGAGCAGATCTGCAGGTTGCCGTCCGACATCTTGCACAGCCAGGCCCAGCCCGAGCCGAAGCGGGTGGTGGCGGCCTTGGTGAATTCTTCCTTGAATTTGTCGTAGCCGCCGAAGGTCTTCTGGATGGCCTCGGCTACGGCGCCGGTGGGCTCCCCGCCGCCGTTGGGCGAGAGGATGGTCCAGAACAGGGAGTGGTTCCAGTGGCCGCCGCCGTTGTTGCGCACGGCGGGGGGCGCCGTGGCCACCAGCAGCATGATTTCTTCCAGCGACTTGCCTTCCAGGTCGGTGCCGGCAATGGCGTTGTTGAGGTTGGTCACGTACGCCTGGTGGTGCTTGGTGTGGTGGATTTCCATCGTCTTCGCGTCGATGTGGGGCTCCAGGGCGTCGTAGGCGTAAGGCAGGGCTGGCAGTTCGAAGGCCATAGTGTGAGGGGGTGAGGAAGGGTGATAAGATGGTTGGCAAGCCCGCCGGACCACCGGTATTGGTCCGTGGGGTGTGCGGGCCCGCCGAGATGCTAACCGGCGAAGCCCGGCGCGGGTTACAAAATAATCCTACGCCGGCGCCAAAAGTAGCTATTTCCGCCGCTCGGCAAAGAAGCGCTGCATCAGGGCGGCGCATTCGGCGGCCAGCACGCCCTGCACCACCTGGCAGCGCGGGTGCAGCAGCTGGCCGTGGCGGGAGTAGCCCACCTTGGGCTCGGGCGTGCCGTACACCACCCGCGGCACCTGGGCCCAGGCCGCGGCCCCGGCGCACATCACGCAGGGCTCCACCGTCACGTACAGGGTGCAGTCGTGCAGGTACTTGTTGCCGACGAAGTTGGCCGCCGCCGTCAGGGCCAGCATTTCGGCGTGGGCCGTCACGTCGCGCAGCTGCTCGGTCTGATTGTGTCCCCGCCCGATGATCTGGCCCGTGGCCGTGAAGGCCACCACCGCCCCGATGGGAATTTCGCCGGCCGCGTAGGCCCGCTCGGCCTCGCGCAGGGCCTGGCGCATGAGTTGTTCGTGGATGGCGGAAGGAGTAGAGCGCTGCACGGAAAGGCGGTGGTACCGGCCACAAAGATACGGCCGGGTGCCGCGACGGAGACATGAAAGCTACTGCCAGCGGTTGAGAAAGTACCCAAAGACTTCAGCGGCTATTGCCACCGGTGGCAACGCTATCCAAAGGACTTCAGAGGCTGTTGCCACCGGTGGCGGTATCGTCCGAAGGGCTCCGGATGCCATTGCCACCGGTGGCAATGCTATCCAAAGGGCTCCGCAGCCTATTGCCACCGGTGGCAGTGCTATCCAAAGGGCTTCGCAGCCTATTGCCACTGGTTGGGAAATCATTCAAAGCCCATGGGGGGCCTTCCCAACGGGTGAGAAAAACCGGTTACGGGCATCGGAGCATACAAAAAGCCCCCACCGGCCAGGGTGAGGGCTTTTTGATCGGGGAGTGAGCGGCGCGCTAGGCCTTTTTCTCCTCCGGAATCTTCACGTTGTCGTCCGGGTTGCGGTCGATGAGCTTGTTGAAGGGGTCGATGCCGACGCGCTCGGGCTTGGTGGGCACGGTCAGCTCGATGCGGTTGCGGCCGGGCTGCAGGCGGCGCTTCTGCACCAGCAACGGCACGTCGTGCCACTTGCCGGCCTTGTCCTTGCGGCGGCCCATCACGCCCACGTCGACGAAATCCTGGGTTTTGGCGGCCGTTTCGTTGCCCAGGGAGTCGGCGTAGAACTTTTTGGTATCCACGGTGAACTGCACCCGGTACTGGCCGTTGGGCAGCTTGCGGTAGGAGGCCGAGTCCACCTTGTTCTCGTAGAGCGTAATCTTCTCGAACATGTCCGTGACCAGGTACTGCAAGGAGTCGGGCGTGTGCTTGCGCAGGTAGCCGATGAATTCCACCGAGTTGGTGAACGGGGGGCGCTGGAAGGCCACCTTGTCGCGGTATTCCTGGATGGCGGCATTCACCGCGTCCTCGCCGATGTAGTCCTGCAGGGCATACATCACCAGGGAGCCTTTGCGGTAGTGGATGTAGGGCTGGTTTTCGACCAGGTACAGCGGCACTTCCTTTTTCTGCTCGAAGCCGCGGCCCTGCAGGTAGTCGTCGAGCTCGAAGCGCAGGAACTTCTTCATCTTGTCGGCGCCGTAGAGGTGCTTCATCACCATCAGGGCCCCGTACTGGCTCAGGGTTTCGGCCATCAGGGTCGAGCCCTGCACGTTGCCGCCGATGATCTGGTGGGCAAACCACTGGTGGGCCACCTCGTGGGCCGTCACGTAGAGCGGGTAGTCGATGTCCTTGGGGTCGGTCGAGTCCACGTCGGCCACGAAGCCGATGCTTTCGGAGAAGGGAATCGTGTTCGGGAATGACTGCGCGAACGAGCTATAGCCCGGAAACTCCAGGATGCGCACCTGCCGGTGCTGGTAGGGGCCGAAGTGCGTGGTGTAGTAGCTCAGCCCTTCCTTCACGCCCCGCACCATGCGCTGCAGGTTGTACTCGTGCCCCGGGTGGTAGTAGATTTCAATCGGCACGTTGTTCCACTTATCCTTATAGACCTGGTAGCGGGCCGAGAGGAAGGAGTAGAAGTTCAGGATGGGCGCGTCCATCTTGTAGTGGAAGTAGCGGCGCCCGTCCTGGGTCCATTCCTTCTGCAGGTAGCCCGGGGCCACGGCCACCTGGTCGGGCGAGGTACTCACCGTCGTCTCGAAACGAATCCAGTCGGCGTCGTTGCTGATGTAGGTATTCATGCGCGCCAGCGAGTCAGTCACTGCGGCCATGCGCGGCTTGGGCTTCAGGCCCTGCTCCTTGCGGGTGTCGTCGTCGCCCAGCTCCCAATCGGACTGGTAGCCGATGTGGGGCAGCATTTGGGAGTTGACGAAGGTGCCGTTGTAGACGATGCTGGTGTTGGAGCCGCGGTTCTGGAAACCGGGGTTGGTGTAGGCCAAATCGAAGTTCAGCTGCACAGAGTCGCCGGGCTGCAGGGGCTGCGCGAGGCGCAGGATGCGGTAGTCGGCGTCGCCGATCTGCTCGTGCAGCACCTGCTTGGCCGGGCGGGCCAGGGCCAGCTGCTTCACCTCGGCCTCGGCGGCGCCCATCAGGTGCAGCGAGTCGATAGCCTGCCGGGTGCGGTTCACGAGCCAGTAGGCGCCCCGGAAGCGCACGTCGCGCTCCTCGGGGAAGATGTCCACGTTCACGTTGACGGCCGAAATGCGCGGCTGGGCGGCCTTTTCGTAGCGCTTGTACTTGCGCTCAAACGCGGCGGCCAGCTCGTCGTCCTGGTCGGAGGTGCGGTACTGGTTCAGCACGTTGGTGTTGTAGTAGATGTAGCCGCCCAGGCCCACGAAGGCCAGCAGGGCCGCGCCGGCCACCGCCGCCAGCGCCGGCGAGAAGCCGAAGCGGGCCTGCTGCAGGCGCCACGAGAAGCGCGTTTCGGTGCCGCGGGGCCAGAGCAGGGCCGAGGCCAGGGCCAGCAGCACCGCGAAGGCGCCCCAGTAGAGCTTGAAGGCGAAGAACGGCCAGACGAAGTGCCCGTAGCCGTTCATGGCCGAGTAGAGCACCGCGGGGTTGGAGTTGAAGGCAATCAGGTTGTGCTCGATGCCCAGCGTGCCCTTGAAGATGTTCAGGGCGTAGTACAGGATCATGATGAAGTGACCCATGAACTTGTTGTTGGCCAGCACCTGAATCAGCATGGCCAGCACGCACATCATCAGCATGCCGATGAGGCGGAAGCCGAACAGCTCCTTCACGTACACGTCCAGCTCGTAGTGGAAGTAGCCCTTGAACGTCTGCAGCAGGATGCCGCAGAGCATGACCACCGCCAGCAGTACCACCTGCAGGGCCATCAGCGCCCCCAGCTTGGCCACGAAGGGCACCCAGGAGGGCATGGGCATGGCGTCGTAGATCTGGTTGACCTTCGAGTCCCGCTCGCGCCACACCAGCTCGCCGGCGTAGAAGGTGATGATGATGAGCTGAAACAGGGCGAAGGTGCCGGCCAGCAGCTGCACCACCACCGGGGTGGTGGGGAAGGTGTTGGTGCCGTACATCTTGCCCACCTGCATGCCCGAAATCAGCAGGAACAGCACGCCCGCGCCGGCAATGCCGATGAAGTACACGCTGCGCACGGTGCTCAGGAACTCCAGCCGCAGCAGGCGCCCGAGTTGCTGCCAGGCCAGGCCGGCGGTGAAGCGGGGCGTCACGCGGGGCAGCACCAGCTTGCCCGGCGCGTCGGCCACGCCCAGGGCGCCGGCCTTGGGGCGCGGGCCCGAGTCGGCCTTGTTGGCAAACGAGAAGCGGAACACGGCAAAGCACACGCCCAGCGTGACGAGGCCCACCGTGAGCCAGAGCAGGCGGTTTTGTACCACCCACTGGCTCCAGGGCAACAGCAGGGTGTTCTTTTCGGCCACCGTCCAGTAGCGCTGCGTCAGGTCGATGGCCTGGCCGCCCAGCGGGTCGAGCAGACTGCGCAGGGTTTCGCTGTCCATGTCCTGCTGCAGGGAGCCGCTGATGGAGTAGAGCACCAGAAACAGCACCCCGCCCAGGTAAATGGCCAGGGCCGAGCGCGTGAGCGTGGCCCCGGTGAAGAAGATGGCCCCGGTCAGGAACACGTTCGGAATGACGAACTGCAGGTAGGGCATCAGGTAGTTCACCAGCTGGTTCGGCCCCAGCCGCGTCGCGTCGATGGTGGGCCAGTAGGTGGCCAGCCAGGCGCCCAGGGCCGCGCCCAGAAACACCAGCAGCGTCACCACGAACGAGCCCAGGAAGCGCCCGCCGAGGTAGCCGGTCTTGGTGATGGGCGCGGTGTAGTACAGCGAGTGGGTGCGGTGGTCGAAGTCGCGGAATACCGGCGTGCCCATCATGGCTGAGGTGATGAACACCCCGAACAGGCTGATGACCGTCAGCAGCGTGTTGATCTGGTAGGCCGAGTTGGCCAGCATCTTGCCCGAGCCGCCGCCCACCGAGATGTTGACGCCGAACGCGCCGGCAATGGCCAGCATGAACAGGAAGGCCATCAGGGCCAGCAGCGCGAAGTAGATGTACGTCGCCGGCCGCTTCAGCCGGTAGCGCAGTTCGAAGAGGAATATTTCGAGGAACATGGGTTGGGGTCTTCTTGACCGTCATGTCGAGCGAAGTTCATCAGCACGTCATTCCGAGCGCAGTCGAGGAATCTCGCGTGCTGACGCCAGATAGTGGAATTACTATCCAACGAAGCGGTAGAGATGCTTCGACAAGCTCAGCATGACGCCCAGGCGTCGGCTCAGCATGGCGTTAGGGTTTAGCCGTTTACCGTTTGCGTCGCCACCTGCTCGGCGGCGTGGATGCGGGCGAAGTACACGTCTTCCAGCGTGGGCTCGATGCCCTCGAAGCCGTTGCCGGGCTGGGCCAGGCTGTGCACATGGATGATGGTCTGCCCGGCGAACAGGCGCGAGCTAATCACCGAAAACTGCTGCTGGTAGCTGTCCAGCTCGTCCTTGCGGATAGTGCGCCGCCAGATCTGCCCGCGCATCTCCTCGATGGCGCGCAGCGGGTCGCCGGTGTAGAGCACCTGCCCCTTGTTGATGATGGCAAACTGCCGGCACAAATCCGACACGTCCGACACGATGTGGGTGGAGAGAATCACGATGCGGTCCTCGCCGATTTCGGCCAGCAGGTTGTGGAAGCGGTTGCGCTCGGTCGGGTCGAGGCCGGCGGTGGGCTCGTCCACGATGATCAGGCGCGGGTTGCCCAGCAACGCCTGCGCGATGCCGAAGCGCTGCTTCATGCCGCCGGAGTAGCCACCCAGGTTCTTGTTGCGCACGTTGTAGAGGTTGGTCTGCTGCAGCAGCGCGTCGACCACCTGCCTTCTTTCCGACTTATTGCTGATGCCCTTGAGCACGGCGAAGTGCTCCAGCAGCTCGGCCGCCGTCACCTTGGGGTACACCCCGAATTCCTGGGGCAGGTAGCCCAGCACCTGCCGCACCCGCTCGGGCTGGCGCAACACGTCGATGTCGCCTAGCTGAATGGAGCCCGAATCGGCTTCCTGCAGGGTGGAAATCGTGCGCATCAGCGAGGACTTGCCGGCGCCGTTGGGGCCCAGCAGCCCGAACATGCCCGGCTCAATGCGCAGCGACACGTCGTTGAGGGCCTTGGTGCCGTTGGGGTAGGTTTTGGAGAGGTGTTCGATCAGCAGTTCCATGCACAGAAAGGGTTGAAAGAAGGAGCGTTGGGAAGATTCGCGGATAAGATAGGCGCCGGGCGGGCCACAGTTGTCCGGGGCACCGATTAATTCCGCCGCGGCAAGCCGCTGACGGCCACCGCGCCAGCGCCCGACCGCCGAAAACAAACCTACTTTTTCTGCTCTGGCAAGCCCCGCCAAATCGACCAACCCCGCCGCGACGAACGGCAACGGCGGCTGCCGGGCCATGTGCCGGTCGGGCCCGGCGTTTTGGGCGCCGCCGGGGCCGTTGGGGCGCCCCCGCACCGGCGTTGGTCGATTCTTCGCCCGTCGTGCGCCCGCCAATGGCTATTTTCGGGTACCGTGACTGGGTGCTGCCGTGCCCGGCGCGGGCTTTTTCGCTTTGCTATGGCTGAATTTATGAAGCGCGGAGCCTCGGCCCTGGCCGCGTGGTGGCTGCGCCCGGCGGCCCCGCAGGCCATTCCGGTGGGCATTCACGCCCTGCTCTGGACGCTGCTGCTGGGCACCAACCTGCTGCGCCTGGGCATCAAGTGGCTGGTGGAGGACGCCGCGGCGTGGTCGTGGCCGCTGATGCTGACCGACCTGGCGCTGACGGTAGCCACCTACGCCGCGCTGTTTTACTTCACCTGGCTGGTCGTAGTGCCGCGCCACCTGCACCGGCAGCGGCCCGTGCGCCTGCTGCTGGTGGTGCTGCTGACGGTGGCCGCCACCAGCGTGCTGCGCCTGACCACCAACGTGTCCTTGGGGCTGATGCCCTCGCTCTTTCCCGCCAAAGTGGAGGTGCCGGCGCCCGGCAAAGACGCGCCCAGCTCGTTTATGGCCGGGCTGCGGGCGGGCTACCGGCAGGGCTACAAGTCGGCCAGCGCGGCCCAGGAAGCCGGCGCCGGCACCACCGGCAAGAACATCGTGCCGGCCACCCTGCTGGTGCTGCTGCTGGGCATCTACCTGCGCCTGGCCCACGACCACCAGCACGAGCAGCGCCGCCGCCAGCAGGCCGAGCGGCAGCAGCAGGAGCTGGCCCGGCAGCACCTGGCGGCCGAGCTGAGTTTGCTCAAGGCCCAGATCAACCCGCACTTTCTCTTCAACACGCTCAACAACATCTACTCCCTGGCCAGCGCCGACGACGTGGAGGCCCCCGCCGCCAACGCCGTGCTGCAGCTGGCCGACCTGATGCGCTACCTGCTCTACGAATCGGCCACCGACACCGTGCCGCTGCGCAAGGAAGTGGCCCACCTGCGCAATTTTCTGAGCCTGCACCTGCTGCGCCTGCCCGGCGCGGGCCCCGAGTGCCTGCGCTTCGACGTAGCGCCCGAGCTGGCCGAATCCAACCTGGCGGTGGCGCCCATGCTGCTGCTGCCCCTGGTCGAAAACGCCTTCAAGCACGGCGACCTGACGGCCCGGCCCCACGCCGTGGAGCTGGAGCTGACGCACACCGGCCCCGAGCTGATATTTAGCGTGCAGAACCGTCGCCGCGCCCCGCGCCCCGGGCCGCCCCAGCCCGGGGGGGTGGGCCTGAGCAACCTGCGCCGCCGCCTGCAGCTGCTCTATCCCACGCGCTACGGCCTGCACATCGACGAAACGCCGGAGTACTACCGCGCCACGCTCACGCTGATTCTGACGCCGGCCGGGGCCACGCCCGCGCCGCTGCCCCTCGCCCAACCCGCCCTGGCCTAGCCGCCTTCTTTGCCTATGGAAACCCCGTCTGCCGCTCCGCCCACCCGCGTGCTCACCTGCGTTGCCGTCGACGACGAGCCGCTGGCCACCGCCGTGATGCAGCGCTACTGCGCCCAGCTGCCGTTTCTGCAGCTGGTGGCCACCTTCCACGACGCCATGTCGGCCCTGGCTTACCTGCAAACCCACCCCGTCGACGTGGTCTTTCTCGACATCGAGATGCCCGGCCTGACCGGCATTCAGCTGGCCCAGATTCTGCCGCCGGGCCGCAGCCGAGTGGTGCTCACCACCGCCTACGACCAGTACGCCGTGCAGGGCTACGAGCTGGGCGTGGCCGATTACCTGGTCAAGCCCATCGGCTTCCAGCGCTTCGTGCAGGCCGCCAACCGCCTCTACCACAGCTTCGCGCCCGCCGAAACCGTCGCCGCCCCCACCGAGCCCGCGGGTGCTGATGCGGTAACGGCGCACCCGGAGCACCACGCGCCCGTGGCGGCCGACGCCATGTTCGTCAAGAACGAGCACCGCCTGCAGCGCGTGGCCTTCGACGACATCCTCTATATCGAGGGCATGAAGGACTACCTGATGATTTACACCGCCGAAAGCGGCAAAATCCTCACCCTGCAGTCCTTCCGCCGGGTGGAGGAGGTGCTGCCGCCGCAGCGCTTCGCCCGCATCCACAAGTCCTTTCTGGTGGCGCTGAACCGCATCGAGCACGTGGAGCGCGGCAAGGTGCAGATTGCCGGCCGCCTGCTCCCCGTCGGCGACGCCTACCGCGAGTCGTTCATGGCGCTGATTCGGGCTTACAATCAGCTGTAATCAGCCTGCAAAAAAGCCCCGCCTGTTGCTAGGCGGGGCTTTTTTGTTGCTTTCAGCGGCAAGATTACTTCAGCTCCACGCTCTGCATAATGGCCTGGGCCACGGGCTGGTACTGCGCCTGCTCCTCCACCGGGCAGATGAAGTGAAACACGTACTGCTGGTCGCCCTCGATGGCGTACTGCATCAGCTCGTAGCGACGCAGCGGGGCCATCATTTCGCGGCCCCGGCGGTTGTCGCTCAGCGTCGAGACGAACTCCAGCACCATGAAGTCGCGCTTGTTGATGGTCTTGATGTCGTGGGTGATGACGTCGACCTTGGAATAGGTGCTCTTCAGCTTCGACTCGTAAATCTTGAGCAGCAGGCCGTAATCCTTGTTGCTGAACGTGGTCTGACGCGCGGCAATGCTGTAGTCGATGCGGCCGGCGGGGTTGCTGTACACGGCCAGCGGCTTGCGCACGGCCGGATACTTGCTGGCAATGGCCTCGTCGGGCAGGGGCTGAAAGTCGGCGGGCAGGCCCACGGTGAGGTTTTTGGCCACCTGCACCTTCTTGAGCTTGGGCGGGGCAAAGGCGGCCAAGGCCATCAGCAGCGGCAATACAGTCAGCAACAGGTGGGGAAATCGGGTGGGCAAAGCAGTTTTCATGGCAGTCATCGGCGGCAAAGTAACGCAGCCGGCGGCGGGAAAATTCTCGGAGGTGGGAAGAGCCAGATCAAAAGGCAACAAAAAAAGAACGTCATGCTGAGCGCAGCCGAAGCATCTCTACGGATAGTAATCCACTCGTTGAGATTAGTATCGGACGAAGCGGTAGAGATGCTTCGGCTGCGCTCAGCATGACGTTCTATTACGCCACTGTCAGCACGCGGGATTCTTCGCTCTGCGCTGCGTGACGTAGGGAAGCTGGCTTCAGACTTAAAACAGCCCCTTCTTTTTCTTGGTGCTTGACACCGGCGTCGACGGGTACTTGATGTTCACCTTCTTCCAGTACAGGTAGTTGTCGATTTTGGCTTCTACCAAGTAGGTGCCGGCCGGGATGTGGCCCAGGTCGACGGGGGCGCCGGTGTGGGTGGCCGGGTCGAGGGCCTGCTGGTACACCACGGCCTTCTTGTAGTTGGTCATGGTGAGCGTGCCAGGCTTGGTGAACTGCTGGGTGAAGCTCAGCAGCACGGCGTTGGAGTTGGGCTTGGGAAACACGTCAATGCCCGACAGCGTTTCCACGCGCTTGATGCCGCCGTCGAGCACCAACGGCTCGGCCTCCGACTTGGACTTGATCTGGGTGCCGGTCGTTTCCGACTTGGTTTTGGTCTTGACCTTGGTCTGGGCCTGCGCGGCCGAAACGGTGAGCAGGGCGGTGGCGGCGAGCAGGTAAGCGGAGCGTTTCATGGGGCGAAAGAGTTTCCGCAATGATGCGGACAAACGATGAAATGACAGGTTCTGGGGCCCGGATGGCCGGTTGGGCGGCCCTTTGCAGATTCCGGGCCAAATTGCACAACGCGCCTTGTACGTGCCAATCGGGCGCGCGGCTTGCCTATCTTTGCCGGCTCCGAAATTGATTGTACGGCCGCTTTCAAGTGGCCCTAACGACCCCGGCTGCCGCCTGCCCCGCGGCGCGGGCTTACCCTGCGAATTATGCTCCGAACCCACACCTGCGGCGACTTGCGCCAGGAACATGTTGGTCAAACCGTTACGCTCAGCGGCTGGGTGCAGCGCACCCGCGACAAGGGCGCCCTGCTCTACCTCGACCTGCGCGACCGGTACGGCATCACCCAGGTGGTGTTCGAGCAGGGCGTGGAAGCCGAGCAGCTGCGCGAGCAGGCCCGCGAGCTGGGCCGCGAATTCGTGGTCAGCGTGACGGGCCGCGTGGCCGAGCGCTACTCGAAAAACGCCAACCTGCCCACCGGCGACGTCGAAATCCGCCCCGAGACCCTGACGGTGCTCAACCCCGCCAAGCTGCCGCCCTTCCTGATCGAAGACGAAACGGACGGCGGCGACGAGGCCCGCATGAAGTACCGCTACCTCGATTTGCGCCGCAATCCGGTGCGCCGTAACCTGGAGCTGCGCCACCGCCTCGCGCAGTCGGTGCGCCGCTACCTCGACGGGCAGGGCTTTCTGGAAGTGGAAACGCCGGTGCTCATCAAGAGCACCCCGGAAGGTGCCCGCGACTTCGTGGTGCCCTCGCGCATGAACCCCGGCCAGTTCTACGCCCTGCCCCAGTCGCCGCAGACGTTCAAGCAGCTGCTGATGGTGTCGGGCTTCGACCGCTACTTCCAGATCGTGAAATGCTTCCGCGACGAGGACCTGCGCGCCGACCGTCAGCCCGAATTCACCCAGATCGACTGCGAAATGGCCTTCGTAGAGCAGGAAGACATCCTGCAGACCTTCGAGGGCCTCACGCGCCAGCTGTTCATCGAGGTGAAGGGCTTCGACCCGGGCGAATTCCCGCGCATGACCTACGCCGACGCCATGCGCCGCTACGGCTCCGACAAGCCCGACACGCGCTTCGCCATGGAGTTCGTGGAGCTGAACGAGGTGGCCCAAGGCCAGGGTTTCCCAGTGTTCGACAACGCCGAGCTGGTGGTGGGCATCAACGCCAACACCTGCGCCAGCTTCACTCGCAAGCAGCTCGACGAGCTGACCGACTTCGTGAAGCGGCCCCAGGTGGGCGCCACCGGCCTAGTATACGCCCGCGTGGAGCCCGACGGCACGGTGAAGTCGTCGGTAGATAAGTTCTACGCCCAGGAGGTGCTCCAGCAGTGGAAGGAAGCCTTCGGCGCCAACCCCGGCGACCTGCTGCTCATCCTGGCCGGCCCGGCCGACAAAACCCGCAAGGCCCTCAACGAGCTGCGCCTGGAAATGGGTCAGCGCCTCGGGCTGCGCAACAAGGAGGACTTCCGCCCGCTGTGGGTGCTCGATTTCCCGCTGCTGGAGTACAACGAGGAGGACGGCCGCCACTACGCCATGCACCACCCCTTCACCTCGCCCAAGCCCGAGGATGTGCCCCTGCTCGACACCAAGCCCGGCGAGGTGCGCGCCAACGCCTACGACCTGGTCATCAACGGCACCGAAATCGGCGGCGGCTCCATCCGTATTCATGACCGCGGCGTGCAGGCGCGCATGTTCGAGCTGCTGGGCTTCTCGCCCGAGGAGGCCGAGGCGCAGTTTGGCTTCCTGCTCAACGCCTTTGAGTACGGCGCCCCGCCCCACGGCGGTATTGCCTTCGGCTTCGACCGCCTCTGCTCCATGTTCGGCGGCGCCGATAGCATCCGCGACTTCATTGCCTTCCCCAAAAACAACTCCGGCCGCGACGTGATGATTGACTCGCCCTCGGAAATTTCGGCCGCCCAGCTCAAGGAGCTGAGCATCGATACCAAGGTGGAAGCGGGGAAGTAGTACTTGCGAATTAGCCTATACGAAAGCGGCGCCTGAGGAATCAGGCGCCGCTTTCTTTATTTTCACGCTATGCGGCCAGATTTAGAAGAAGCATTTATTCGGAAGTTTATAGCCAAAATCAAGCGGCCGAATTACCTATACTTTTTAGAAAAAGGAAGGAGTAACGGATATATTGCTTCCATGCTTCAGCACGGCCAAGACATTAATTACAGCTTGTTTCAAGAGTTGCAAGGCCATCCGGGCGAGAAAAGAACGGCCTTGTTTCAGAAAGCGACTGAGCTGAAGTTGAAGTCTGGTTATATCGTTTCGTATGATGACCGAATCAATGAGTTGGAGCTTGATACCAAGGATGCAGTAGCTACTGCGTTTGGGCAGGAAGCAACCTTGCTGATTCTGGGCAACAATCAGCTTGTATACTTTGAAACAGAGCATCCAAGCCCTGGGTATCTGAGCTTGTAACCCTTATAATCACTGACACGAGCAACATTAGTCGCATTTGAGGACGTAGCTGCCCGTATTTTTCGAAATGAGCTGTTTGGTTTGCTCGTTAATTCAGCCGGAAGTTCTTTAGATTTTTAGGCACCAGCGGGTGCCGGTCGAGCAGCAGGGCCTGCAGAATGGCCAGCGTGAATACCACCAGCACTACGATTTTCAGGTTGCTGAGCAGACCCGCGTCCACTTCCATGTCCTGGGAGCTTTTGGATAGCTCCTGGCCTACTCGCTGCTGAATCTGGTTGAGGCGGGTCAGGTCGTTGTGGATGCGGGTGAACTGCCGTGCCAACCGGCGAGCCTGCGCCGGATCGGTCGGTCCGGCGGCGGTCAGCAGTTCCCGTTCGAGGGCGTTGTACTGGTGCAGCCGCGCCTTGAGGGCCCCGAATACTCGCGTTTCCTCGGCCACGAGGTAGGTCGCCTCGTAGCGGCTGAGAATGGAGTCGACCTCCACGTTGCGGCCGCCGAGCTGCACCTGCACGTAGTGCTGCCGGGTGGCCGAAGGGCGCAACAGGTAGCTGTCCAGCAGCTGCTGTTTGGTGTACATCAGGTCGTTGAGCTGAAACAGGCCGGTGGCCGGCAGCAGCCGGTCCTGGTACAGCGACGCGGCGGACGTATGCATCGCGTGCATCATGCGCTTCTCCCAGACGCTACTGCCTAGCACGACAAGCAACACAACCAGAAACAGAGCCGCGGACTTGGCTTTATGGTGGATTCGCCGAAGAGAAGTCATAGCCGATGGGTGGGTGGGAAGCCATAAACTACAAAGAAGCGGGCAAAGCTGTCGGGCCCGACTCCAGGCCCGCTCACAGCCACGCCAGATTCTCCTTGAACTCCACCGGGTACATGTTCAGGTACTGCACGATGCGCGGGTAATGGCCGCGGTTGGGGCTGCTGCCGTGGGGCAGGGCGTGGTGCCAGATGACCAAGTCGCCGGCTTCGGCGGCAATGGGCACGGCCTGCGCGTCCAGGTTCACCTGGCGCGGGTCGGTGCCGGGCGGCAGGCTGGCCAGCCACGCGGGCAGGGTGCGGTGGAAGCCGGGCACGCAGCAAAAGGCGCCCTGTTCGGCCGGGGTGTCGCAGAGGTAGAGCAGGCCCTGGGTGCCGAAGCGCAGGGGCGGCTCCAGGCTCATGTCCCAATGCAGGCGCGGGCCCTGAAAAGGAAGCTTGGGCGTTTCGGGTGGGTTGAAGCTGGTGCGGTCGGTGGTCATCCAGAGGTCGGCCGTTTGCCAGAGCTGGGCAAAGGCTTTGTGAATGCGCGCCGACTGCCGGTTGGCCCGCAGCGTGGGGTGATGGTAAAAATCCATCATGATGCCCTTGCCGATGGGCTTCTCATACCAGGTAGCCGGGTCCCGTGGGTTCATCCCCAAGGCTTCCCACACGGCCGTTTCCGTGGCCCGGGCCTGCTCTTTCGAAATGGCTCCGCGCAGAATCACGTAGCCGTGCTCGTCCCAGAACGCCAGGTCTTCCGCGCTGAGCACGTCGTCGGCCTGCTCCAGCGCCTGCAGGCGTTGCAGCAGGGCGGCGGAGTACGGCTGGCCGGAAAACAGGCTGTTGAGGCGCTCGATCTGTAGCGGGTCGAGCTGCCCGTCGTGCTTGCTCAGCACCCAGTGCTCAAACTCCGCAAAGCTCGGGGCGTGGCTTAGCAGGTACTGCGTGGTTTCTTCGAGCGGTAGGCTCAGCCCGTTGAGCAGCAGGTTATCGAAGCGCCAGCTTTTTTCGTTCGGCTCCAGGAACACGCCGTTGCGCTTGGCCAGAGCTTGCGACCAGAAACGCTTCAGGTATTGAACTCCCAGCTCCCCGGTTTCCTCCGTGCTGGCCAGTTGATGCGGCATAATCATTCGAATTTAAAGACCCTGATAACCACCCGCGCCCAATGCGCCGGAATGGTAGCAGCAAGGTAAACGGAGCTATCCACTGCGCCAACTGAAACCGAAGCTGCCGACCGGGAGCCGCGGCGGAATCCGGCTCGTCCTGTCGGCTACTGCCGGGGGCACGGGCCCCACGGCGCGAAACTGCCCCGGAAAGCCGCATATTAGCGCCGAATGACCACATCGTTACCCGACCATCTGGCCGCGCTTCCGGTGGCTCCCGCGCGCGAAACCTGGAGCGAAATCGACGTGGCGCTGGTGCGCGGCCACTCGCGCCTCATCAGCAGCCGCAGCGTGCAGCCGCTGAAGCTGCTGAACCCGCGCGCCCCCGCCGGCTGCCACGTGGTGCTGTCCAGCTACGGCGGCGGCATGCTGGCCGGCGACGTGATTCGGCTGCGGGTGCGGGCCCAGGCCGCAACGCGGCTGTTTCTGGGCACCCAGGCCAGCACCAAGGTCTACAAGTCGCCCGCCGGAGCCGTGGCCGAGCAGCGCCTCGAGGGCGAAGTGGGCGAAGATGCCGTGGCCGTGGTGTTTCCCGACCCCGTGGTGCCGCAGGCGGGCAGCCGCTACCGGCAGGTGCAGCACTGGCAGCTGCAACCCGGCGCCCTGCTGCTGCTGGCCGATTGGTTCAGCGCCGGCCGCACCGATGCCGGCGAGCGATTCGCCTTCGACGCCTACCACGCCGAGCTGCGCATCCGGCGCGCCGGCCGCTTGAGCGTGCTCGACCGGTTTAGCTTCGAGCCCGCCGCGCACATTGCCACCTCGCCGGCCAACTTTCAGCAGTACCAGACCACGCTGTCGGTGTACCTGGTGGGCACGCCCGGCGAAGCGCGGTTTGAGCGCCTGGGGGCCGCATTGCTGGCGCTGCAGATGCCCGGTCGCCGCGAGCTGAACTTTCGCCTGACCGACCACGCCTGCGCCCTCACGGTGGCCCGCGCCAAGGACGACGCCTTCGTACTGCGCGCCGCCGCCCGCTCCCGCCTCGATCTGCAGCCGCTCTGCGAGGCCCTGATGCAGCTCGTTGCCGCCGCCGACGTGCTGGGCTACAATCCGTGGGCACGCAAGTACTAAGCGGCGGCGACACCGGCCGTCATTGCGAGGAGGCACGACGAAGCAATCCTTCCTCCAGTAGCACCGCCGCTACAATAGCCGCCAACCGAAACCAGCCCCACCCGAAACCTCGCGTCTGCAAGTTCGGGTGGGGCTGGTTTCTGGTTTCTGCCGGTTGAGCCGTCGTGCCGCGAGAGGAAAGATTGCTTCGCTTCGCTCGCAATGACAGCCGGTGCTGCGCATGAGGTTACCGCCTATCCTCGCGCACCGAGGCCAGGGCGCGGGCTTTGGCCTGGTGGATGTGCTCGATGATAACGTCGAGGTTGTGGCCGTCGAGGGCGCGGGCGAAGACGAAAGGGCCCTCCCCGCGCATCTTGCGGGCGTCGCGGTCCATCACGCCCAGGTCGGCGCGCACCAGCTCGGCCAGGTCGATTTTGTTGATAACCAGCAAATCTGACTGCGTGATGCCGGGGCCACCCTTGCGCGGCACCTTGTCGCCGCCCGACACGTCGATGACGTAGATGGAGTAGTCGACCAGCTCGCGGCTGAAGTGGGCGGCCAGGTTGTCGCCGCCGCTTTCCACGAACAGGTAGTCGAGGCGGCCGAAGCGCGTCATTAGTCCCTCCAACGCGTCCATGTTCAGCGAAATGTCCTCCCGGATGGCCGCGTGGGGACAGCCGCCGGTTTCCACCCCCACGATGCGCTCGGGGGGCAGGGCGTTGTTGCGGGTCAGGAACTGGGCGTCTTCGCGGGTAAAGATGTCGTTGGTGACCACGCCCAGCTCGAACCCGTCGCGCAGCCGCTCGCACAGGGCCTTGAGCAGGGCCGTTTTGCCCGTGCCCACCGGTCCGCCGATGCCCACCGTGAAGGCACGCTGGCGGAAGTTGCGGTAGGAGGGAAGCTGGCGGGTTTCGCGGGCGTTGAAGTCACCCGGCGACTCGTAGTACTCGTGCGGATTGTGGCCGTGGAGCAGGATGGCAAGCTTGTCGACGAAGGCCATTTTTTGAGGAGATTAAAAAGAACGTCATGTCGAGCTGGTCGAGACATCTCGCTGGATAGTAATTCCCTCGTTGAGTTTACTATCGGCCATCAGCACGCGAGATTCCTCGGCTTCGCTCGGAATGACGTTCAACGATTAGTTTTGGAAAAGCTTGGAGTAAATGTCGTCGTGGAAGGTCTGGGCGGTGTCGAGCAGGAAGGCAGAGCGTGTGGCCTGCTGGTAGCCACGGCCGGCGTGGCGGCTCAGTAGCTCCTCGAACACGGCGTAGAAGTCGTGCTGCAGGCGGTGGCCTTCCATCGGCCCGATGAGGCCCAGGCGGATGGCCGCGCTGATTTGGTCGCGCAGGGCCATGTGCAGGTACATGGCCTGGATATCGATGGCTGGGTAGCCGAGGCGCGTGAGGGCCAGCGCGAAGGCCGGGACGAAGTGCAGCGGCAGCCCGGCGTCCTCGTGCCAGCGGCTGATGTCGGCCAGCGCGGCGTCGGGGTAGAAGGATTCGAGCAGGCGCAGCCAGTTTTTGGCCTGGGTGATGCTGGCGCGGTGCAGCACGGGCACCAGCAGCAGCGCGTCGTATTCCTCCGCAATCGGGAGCAAACCGGCATCGAGGCCGGCGTGGTGGCTGCAGCTGAGCAGAAACGGCAGCTCCAGACTGGCCACCTGCTGCAGAAACGAGTACAGGTAGTTGCGCAGCTCGAAGCCCGAGCGGATGAGCCCAAACGTAACGCTGCTTTCCAGCCCGTACGAGTACGCGAAGGCGCCCGTCGGAATAGCCGAATCCACGAGGTGCAGCAGGCGGGCGAAATGCATGTTTAGTGCGTGGTTGTTGGTGCTTGGTGCTTAGGCGCAGCCGGCAATTGGTGAATCAGGGCCTGAACTGCGGTTGAAAACCAAGCACCAGGCACTACGCACCAAGCACTAAAACAAATTGTACAGCTGCGCCAGCGGCAGCTTGGTGGCCGGCTCGCAGGTCAGGTGCTGGCCGTCGACGGTGACGCGGTAGGTTTCCGGGTCGACGGCAATGTTGGGCAGGTAGTCGTTCAGGGCCATGTCCTTTTTCTGCACCGTGCGGCAGCCCCGCACTGCCACCACTTGCTTGGTCAGCCCGTAGTGCTGCCGCACGTGCGCCACCGACGCCTGCGACACGAACACCATCGAGGTCTGGCCAACGGCCTGGCCGAAGGAGCCGAACATCGGCCGCGAAAACGAGGGCTGGGGCGTGGGAATGGAGGCGTTGGCGTCGCCCATCTGGCTTTGCACGATGATGCCGCCTTTGATAATCATTTCGGGCCGGGCGCCGAAGAAAGCGGGTTTCCACAAGACCAGGTCGGCCAGCTTGCCCACTTCCACCGAGCCGATTTCCTGGCTGAAGCCGTGGGCGCGGGCCGGGTTGATGGTGTACTTGGCCACGTAGCGCCGGGCGCGGAAGTTGTCGTGCGTGGTACCAGCGTCTTCGGACAGTTGCCCGCGCTGCTGGCGCATCTTGTGGGCCGTCTGCCAGGTGCGCGTAATGACCTCGCCCACCCGGCCCATGGCCTGGGAGTCGGAGGAAATGATGCTCAGCGCGCCCATATCGTGCAGAATGTCCTCGGCGGCAATGGTTTCCCCGCGGATGCGGCTTTCGGCAAAGGCCACGTCCTCGGGAATGTTGCGGTCGAGGTGGTGGCACACCATGAGCATGTCCAGGTGCTCGTCGATGGTATTGGCCGTGAAGGGCCGCGTGGGGTTGGTGCTCGACGGAATGACGTTCGGCTCGCCGCAGATTTTGATGATGTCCGGGGCGTGCCCGCCGCCCGCGCCCTCGGTGTGGTAGGAGTGGATGGTGCGGCCTTTGAACGCGCCCGTGCTGGTTTCCACGAAGCCGCTTTCGTTGAGCGTATCGGTGTGAATGCACACCTGCACGTCGTACTCCTCGGCAATGCTCAGGCACTGGTCGATGGCGGCCGGGGTGGTGCCCCAGTCCTCGTGCAGCTTGAAGCCCAGCGCGCCGGCTTCCACCTGCTCGCGCAGGCCCTCGGGCCGGGACGAGTTGCCCTTGCCCAGGAAGCCGAAGTTGAGCGGCCAGCCTTCGGTAGCCTTGAGCATCATCTCGATGTAAAACGCGCCCGGCGTGCAGGTGGTGGCCGTGGTGCCAGCCGCGGGCCCCGTGCCGCCGCCCACCATCGTCGTCACGCCCGAGGCCAGGGCTTCGGGTATCTGCTGGGGGCTGATGAAGTGGATGTGGCAGTCGATGCCGCCGGCGGTGAGGATGAGCCCCTCGCCGGCCACTACTTCCGTCGTCACGCCCACCGTCATGCCCGCACTCACGCCCGGCATGATGTGCGGGTTGCCGGCCTTGCCGATGCCCGAAATCCGCCCGTTTTTCACCCCGATATCGGCCTTGTAGATGCCGGTGTAGTCGAGCACCAGGGCGTTGGTGATGACCAGGTCCAGCGCCTCGGCCTGGCTGATGCCGGCGGCCTGGCCCATGCCGTCGCGCAGCACCTTGCCGCCGCCGAACTTGCATTCCTCGCCGTACACGCAGTAGTCCTGCTCGACTTCAATCACGAGGTCGGTGTCGCCGAGGCGCACCCGGTCGCCCACCGTGGGGCCGTACATATCGGCGTAAGCGCGCCGGTCGAGGGGGAGGGACATAGCGGAAGTGTAGCGGAATTTAGAATTGGGTTGGTGCGTGCTGTAATCAGCTGGGTTTGACTACAAAATCGGCTAGCCTCATACCGGGCTGTAAATCGTCTCTGTAGTAATAAAGCACGGTATCCGTGTTATAAGAAATAGTTTCGGCGGCTATTACCACGTCAGTTTCTGAATTCTCAACCTTGAAAACGAAAAGGTCATATCCAGCTTCGATCTGAAGCTGAAAGTTTATTCGGTGCGCTTCTACCTGCGCGGGTATTATAAACACTGGTGCGGTGGTATCTGACTTCCAGTCGCGGAAATAGCAGGCGGCAAAAAACACATTGTGAAACGTCACTTCTAATTGATGGTAATAAGAGAAATCCGTGCTTCCCACTACAGTCAGGTTGCTGTGGTGGTAGGAGTCAACGGAAAAATCAAACCACGCATTTGATCGAATAATGGCATCAATTTTCCCGGCCATTTTGCGCGTTTCGTCTGTCATCTTAGCTTATTGTCGGTAAGTGAAATCGATTAAAGTCACCGCATTTTAGCTGCTGAATTTTCTAGTGCCGCTATCTTGTTCTCCTCCCCCAACGCCCCGTCAATCCACCCATTTCCCCCATACACCACCCGCTCCCCGGCCAGCGCCACCAGCGTCACGCGTTTCCGCTCGCCCGGCTCGAAGCGCACGGCCGTGCCTGCCGGGATGTTGAGCCGGTAGCCGTAGGCGGCGGCGCGGTCGAACTGCAGCCGGGCGTTGGTTTCGAAGAAGGGGTAGTGCGAGCCGACCTGCACCGGCCGGTCACCCATATTCGTCACCTCGATTTCCACCGTCTCGCGGCCTTCGTTCAGGAGCACGGCGCCGTCTACCAGCAGGTATTCGCCGGGCGCGGCGTTGATGAGCGTATCGGGCGATACGGCTTCCACCCGGCGCGTGAGGCCGGAGCCGTAGAGGGCCAGCTCGGTGGAGCCGGTTTCGCGGCAGATGGGCTCGTGCACCGTCACCAGCTTGGTGCCGTCGGGGAAGGTGCCTTCCACCTGCACCTCGGGCAGCAGCGCGGCCACGCCCTCCATCACGTCCTGCAGCCCCAGGATGTGTTTGCCCTTATCCATCAGCGCTGCCACCGATTCCCCGTCGCGGATAAATTCCAGCAGCTGGGTGGCCAGCAGAGCCACGGCTTCGGGGTAGTTCAGGCGCAGGCCGCGGGCGTAGCGCTTCTGGGCCACGAAACCGGCCTGGTGCAGCACCAGCTTATCAAGGTCTTTGGGCGAGAGGTGCATTTGGTGAATGGCTAAATTGCTTGATTGTTAAATTGTTGATTGTGCTGGGACGTGTTGGGTTGCTGAGAAGAGCAATGAAGGCAGATAACAATTTAGCAATCAAGTAATTCAGCAATTACTATAAACCATCCAGCCGCCGTAGGCGATGCTGATGAGCGACGACACCGCCACCACTGAGCCGGTGAGGGCGCGGCTCAGGCGCATGCGCCGGGTGAAGGGAATGTGCATCAGTCCGGCCGCCCCGAACATGCCCACCACCGAGCCCAGCCCGAATACCAGCACGTAGGCCAGCGCCAGCCAGGGGCTGCGCAGCTCGCCGAGCACGGCCAGCACCAGCACCCCGCTGCCCGCCAGCCCGTGCAGCAGCCCGATGGCGTAGGCCCAGGCGTGCGGGTTGCGCACGTTGCGGGTGGGCACGAAGTTGGCGCGGTTGGTCAGCCGCCCCACGCCCATGCCGATGAGCACCAGTCCCACCAGCACCTCGAAGTAGCCGCCCGACAGCAGCGTGAGCTTACCGAACAGGATAACGCTGCCAAACACGACCAGCATGGTGGTGTGGCCCAGGCCCCAGTACAGGCCGTCCTTCACCGCCAGCAGCGTGCTGTCGCGCCGGGCCACCAGCTGGCTGACGGCAATCAGGTGGTCGGGCTCAAACGCGTGGCCCAGGCCCATAATGGCGGCGAATAAAATCGGTAGCAGTGCGTGCATGTAGCCTTCTATGCGAAGGGGCAATATAGAGTGAGTATGTATAAATTCTGATAGAGCCCTATTGAAAACATGGGCATGTGCCTCGGTTTATATAGTGTTCTAATGTAAATAGCTATAAATAACAGGGGGTATAAACGCTCAGTGATGTGCCTTGCCCTATGTGCGCGGGTATTCATATTGTTGGGCTACGGCGTCTTGATCAGGCTGAGCTTGGGCTCGGTCGTGTATGCGTACCGGCTGCGGCAGCTGCAAACCACATGGGCCCGGCGGAAAATCATGTGATTGACAAGCTGCCCGCAGTGGACTTACCTTGCACGGGATGAGTTCCGTACTGCGCTGGCAGCGCGCCTGGCTGCCCCTGCTTGTTGCCTTGCTGCTTGGCTGGCTGGCCGTGCCGGCCGCGGCCCAGAACCTGACGTTCCGGGCCCTGTCGTCGCAGGTTGGCCTGTCGGAAAACAGCGTGTCCTGCCTGACCCAGGACCGCGCCGGCTTCCTGTGGCTGGGCACCCAGGACGGGCTTAACCGCTACGACGGGGCCTCGTTCCGGGTGTTTCGCGGCGACCCGCAGCGGCCCGGCACCCTGCTCAGCAACTTCATCCAGGACATTGCCGCCGACCCGCGTGGCGGCGTATGGGTGGGCACCGGCGGCGGCGGCCTCTCGTACTACGACCCGCTGAAGGAATCCTTCACCAGCTACAGCGAAGGCGTCATTGCCGACGACTTCGTGTGGTCGGTATTCTGTGACCGGCAGGGCCTGGTGTGGGCGGGCTCCGAAAAGGCCCTGAACCTGATCGACCCCAAAACCGGCAAGGTGCGGCAGTTCCGGCACGCCCAGGCGGTGAGCGGCAACGTACACCGCAACTCCATCCGCGCCATTACCCAAACGCCCGACGGGCGCATCTGGGTGGGCACCGGCGAGGGGCGCATCAGCGTCGTCGATTTCAAAACCGGACGGTTGGTGCCCCTGGCCGGCTGGGCGCCCGGCAGCGCCATTAAGTCCCTGGCCGCTACCCCGCGCAACGGGCTGTGGGTGGCCGCCGCCGACGGGGGCGGGCTGTGCTTCATCGACCTGCTGACCAATCAGAAAACGCATTTTCGTCACGACCCCGCCCGCGTGGGCAGCCTGCCTAGCAACGAAGTCAATGCCGTGCTGGTGGACCAGCAGGAGCGCGTGTGGGTGGGCACCGTGCGGGGCCTGTGCCGCTACGATGCCGCCGCCGACTACTTTACCGTGTGGCAGCACCAGCTCAACAACCCGCGCAGCCTGCCCACCGACAAGGTGATAAGCCTGTTTCAGGACCGTTCGGGCCTGCTCTGGGGCGGCACCGATCAGGGCGTGGTCAGCTTCGAGCCCCGGCCCAATGCCTTCACCCAGCCCGTGCCCTCGCGTTTCACCGGGCCGGTGTGGGCCGTGGCCGAGGACGCGGTCGGTAACCTCTGGGTGGGCTCCGAAACCAACGGCCTGCTCCGCCACGACCCCATATCGGGCCGGGTGACAACCTACCGCGCCAACCCGGCCGACCCGCAGGCCCTGCCCGAGGACTTCATCCGCGCCGTGCTGCCCGACCGCGCCGGCCGCCTCTGGGTGGGCACCCGCAGCAAGGGGCTGACCTACCTCGACCCGGCCACCGGCCGCTTCCGCCGCTTCCGCCACAACCCCGCTGACCCCACCAGCCTCTCCGACGACAACGTGCGCTGCGTGTACGAAGACCGGCAGGGGCGCATCTGGGTGGGCACCGAGGGCGGGCTGAACCTGATCGACCCCGTGTCGGGCCGCTGCGCCGTGTACCGCAACAACCCCCACGACTCGCTCAGCCTCAGCGGCAACTACGTGCGCTGCGTGTACCAGGACCGCCGCGGCCGGCTGTGGGTGGGCATTGGCGGGGGCGGCCTCAGCCAGTTCGACTCGCGCACCGGCCACTGCCGCGCCTTCCGCGCCCGCCGCGACGACCCCCACAGCCTCTCCACCGATTTCGTGCGCTGCATGCTCGAAGACGAGCAGGGCCGCCTGTGGCTGGGCACCGAAGGCGGCGGGCTGTCCTGCCTGATCGATGCCGAACGGGGCCGCTTCGAAAACTACGGCGAGGCGGATGGGCTGCCCAACAACGTCATCTACGGCATGGCCCTGGACGCCCAGCAACACCTGTGGGTGGCCACCAACAAGGGCATTGCCCGCTTCACGCCGCGTACCAAGGAGTTTCGCACCTACGACACCCGCGACGGGCTGCCCCAGGACGAGCACAACGCCGGGGCCTACTGGCGCGGGCGCGACGGCCGCCTGTTTTTCGGCGGCGGCAACGGCCTGGTGGCCTTTCAGCCCGCGGCCGTGCGCTTCAACGCCGAGCCCCCGCCCGTGGTGCTGACGGGCTTCCGCAAGTTCAACCGCTGGGCCACCCTCGATACCAGCATCACGGCCAGCCGCCTGCTCACCATCAACCCCCGCGACAATTTCTTCTCGATCGAGTTTGCCGCGTTGAACTACCGGCTGTCCGACAAAAACCGCTTCGCCTACAAGCTGGAAAACTTCAACGAGAAGTGGATCGACGCGGGCACCCAGCGCCAGGCCACCTACACCAACCTCGACCCGGGCACCTACGTGTTTCGGGTGCGGGCCGCCAACAACGACGGCGTGTGGAACAACGTGGGGGCCTCGCTGCGCCTAGTGGTGGAGCCGCCGTGGTACCAGACGTGGTGGTTCCGCATTCTGGCCAGCTGGCTGGTGTTCGGGCTGCTCTTCCTGGCCTACCGGGTGCGCGTGAGCCAGCTGCTGGCCCTGGAGCGCGTGCGCCATAACATCGCCCGCGACCTGCACGACGACATGGGCTCCACGCTCTCGTCCATCAGCATTCTGAGCCAGCTGGCGCGCACCCACCAGCAGCGCGGCAACGCGGAGCAGTCCTCGCAGCTGCTCGACCAGATCGGCGACTCCTCGCGCCGCATGCTCGACTCCATGGACGATATCGTGTGGGCCATCAACCCCGCCCACGACTCGATGGAGTCCGTCACCTCGCGCATGCGCAGCTTCGCCTCCGACGTGCTCGAAGCCCGCGGCATCGACTTCATCTTTAAGGTGGCGCCCGAGGTGACCGAGCACCGCCTGCCCATGCGCGCCCGACGGGAGTTTTTCCTGATGTTCAAGGAGGCCGTCAACAACCTGGCGAAGTACTCCAAGGCCGAATTCGCCCGTATCACCCTCGATTACGACAACCGCAGCCTGGTGCTGCGCGTGGAGGACGACGGCGTGGGCTTCGACCCGAAAGCCCCGGCCCAGGGCGGCGGCAACGGCATGACCAACATGCGCAGCCGCGCCGCCGCCATCAAAGCTCATCTCACCATCGACACCGCGCCCGGCGAAGGCACCCGGCTGGAGCTGCGCGTGCCGCTGAAGTAGCCTGTAGCGCGAACTTTCAGTTCGCGTATCGTCGGACGACCACCGTCCGGACGTCAGCAAGGATACGCGAGCTGAAAGTTCGCGCTGCGACGCGGACGGCCTCACATCATTATGCTACAGCGCCGCGCCTGTGCGGGCCGTACCTTCGCAGCATTCTGACTCGCACCCCTTTACCACCGTTCACTGCCATGGAAACCGCCGATACCCGCGTCCTGATTTACGAAGACAACCCCGACCTGCGCCTGAGCCTGAGCCACCTGCTGGGCGGCACGCCGGGCCTGGAGCTGGTGGGCGCCCTGGGCAACTGCCAGCAGGTGGAAACCGACATTCCGCGCCTCAAGCCCGACGTGGTGCTCATGGACATCGACATGCCCGGCATCAACGGCATCGAGGGCCTGAAGCGCATCAAGGCCAACTCGCCCAAGGTCAGCGTGGTGATGCTCACCGTGTTTGAGGACAACGACCGGGTGTTCCAGGCCGTGTGCGCCGGCGCCGACGGCTACCTGCTCAAGAAAACCCCGCCCGCCAAGCTGCTCGACGCCATCGGCGAGGTACGCGCCGGCGGCGCCCCGATGACGCCCGCCATTGCCCGGCAGGTGCTGCGCCTGTTCCCGAAGCCCGTGGCCCCGCGCCAGCAGGAAGACTCGCCCGCCAACCTCAGCGCCCGGGAGCAGGAAATCCTCGGCCTGCTGGTGGAAGGCTACAGCTACAAGATGATTGCCCACGACCGCGGCATCTCGCTCGACACCGTTCGCTCGCACATCAAGAAAATCTACGAGAAGCTGCACGTGCGCTCCATGACCGAGGCCGTGAGCAAGGCCCTGCGCCAGGGTCTGACCTAGGCCTGCGGGAAACGCTGCGTTTTTTTCGTCTGAAAACGACCTTGCCGGGCCCCTGCGGCCGCCTCACATCGGGTATCACATCATCATGTGATTGACGGGCGCCAGCCGATTGCCGAATTTGTCATCGAGCCCTCCCCATGCGGGGAACGGCTGATATGCTCCACTCTTCACCGCCGTCCGCTCATGTCTGCGAAATCCCGTCGGCAGCTGCTGATTTCCATGCTGGGCCTGTGGCTTACCGGCAGCCCGGCCCTGGCGTAGCGCGGCTCAGCCCCGTGTTTCGCCCGACACACCTATTGCCCTTCCGGTAGCAGCGGCCGCGGCCGAGCTGAAGCATACCGCGAATGCGCCCGCCTGATTTCTGATCCGGCGGGCGTATTTTTTTGGCCCTAGTGAGCCGACACCCCGTCAAAACAAACCGGGCCGGCTTGGCGTTTGCCCCGGTAGTGGCCTATCTTCGTTACCGACCCTCCGCCCGGTGTGCCCATGCAACTGCTCCGTAACCTCAAGCTGACCGACGTTTTCGTGCTCGACATCGAGACGGTGCCCTGCGTAGGCTGCCACGAGGAGCTGGACGACATGCTGCGCCACCTCTGGGAGCATAAGGCCCAGAGCCTGCGCCGGCAGCAGGGCTTTCCTACCTGGGGCGCCGAGGAAATCGAGCCCATGCCCGACCGGTTTACCGCCGCGTCGCTGTTCGCCCAGGCTGGCATTTACGCCGAATTCGGGCGGGTCATCTGCATCTCGGTCGGCTATTTCTACTACGACGCGCTGGAGCAGCTGCGCTTCAAGGTGAAAAGCTTCGCCGGCGACGACGAGGCCGACCTGCTGCGCGACTTCGTGCGGGCCCTCAGCAAGCGGCCCACTTTCACCCTCTGCGCCCACAACGGCAAGGAATTCGATTTTCCCTACCTCTCGCGCCGCATGCTCATCAACGGCGTGGCCTTGCCCCCGCAGCTCGACGTGGCCGGCAAAAAGCCCTGGGAAATCAACCACCTCGACACCATGGAGCTGTGGAAGTTCGGCGACCGGAAATCCTTCACCTCCCTGGCCTTGCTGGCGGCCATGTTCGGCATCCCGACGCCTAAGGACGACATCAACGGCGCCGACGTGGCCCGTGTGTACTACGAGGAGCACGATTTGCCGCGCATCGTGAAGTATTGCCAGAAGGACATCATCACCACCGCCCGCCTGCTGCTCAAGTTCCGCGGCGACGAGCCCTTCGACGATGACGCCGTGGTGTACGCCGACCAGGTCGCCCCCATGGTGGTGCTGCGCGGCGCCTGATTCGGGGCCTGCCCGGATGCCTATCGGCGCCAACCGGAAGTGAATGCGGGTACGGGCAAAGCCCTGGGCTTCCGGTGCCTCTACGGGCTGCATTTTGAAGTCGATGCGGCTACGGCGCGCCGGCGTTCAGACGACCAGATTTACCCGGGCAGCCTTACTGGCACCGGACCGCTGCGTGGCTTTTCATCAGCTGCCTATAAGGCGGCTGCTTTGGTATTCGGCAACTCTCTGCTCAACACGGCGCCTCGGTAGGTGGAGCTGAAGCGGTGCTGTTTGGTATAAAATTGATTTATGTTAATAATTATTTGTATTATTATCTATGGTCTAACGTGTAAACCCTACAGTCATGGCGCAGAACGTGTTGGAGGAAGTATCGGCTTGTTTCACGGCTCCGGCCGTCAGCCAGGCCAGTGTGGTGGTGGGAGAGAGCGAAGCCGGGGTGCGTAAAGCCTTGCCCAAAGTGGTGCCCCTGGTGCTCAGCAGCCTGATTAAGCTCTCAGAGCAGGTCGGCGGCATCGATGTCGTCTGGCTCATGGCCCGCGACGCGCACGAGGCCGGCACCCGCGCCGACGTGCTGGCCGCCCAGGCGCCCCGAGGGCAGGAGCTGATGAAGGCCCTGCTCACCGACCACTACAGCGGCCGTATTGCCTCGGTGGCCTCCGAAAGTGGCATCCGCACCGAAGCCGTGGAAGGCCTGCTGGGGCTGGCGGCGCCCGTCATGCTCAGCGTGCTCGGCGAGCATGCTGCCACCGACCACCTCGATGCCCCGGCACTGGGCCGCTGGCTGCAAAGCCAGCGCAGCAGCGTAACCGGCCTGCTGCTGGCCGACGCGGCCACAAAGGCCCGTAACGGCCACGGCATTGAGCCTACCGTGGGAGCCCACCCGCACACGGCTCCCTTGCCCATGCAAGAGGAAACCGACCACCCGGACCGCCGGCTGCGGCAGTGGCTGCTGCCAGCATTGGTCATTTTCGCGGCAATAATCGTGGGCTACTGGCTGGGGCGCACGCCGCGCCCGGCCCCGGGCCCCGGCACAACTGCCCTTGCCACGGCCAGCCTGGTACCGACGACTACCGCTCCCGCACCGGCCAGCCGTGACGTAGCCGCTGCGGCCACCGGTCCCGATGCAGCCCCGGTGACGGCCATCAGCGGGCGCTACGACGCGGGCACGGAGAATTATATCTACGACACCGGCCGGCCGGTGCGCCTGGCGCTGGTCGATGGCTCCACGCTGACGGTAGGGGCCAACTCCACCGAAAACAAGCTTTACAACTTCCTGGCCGACGCCACGCAGCAGGTCGACCCGGTGAACCGCACCAAGGGCTGGATCAACTTCGACCGCGTGTACTTCGATGCCCGTAAGGCCACGCTCACTGACGAGTCGACGGCGCAGCTGGGCAACGTGGCCAGCATCCTGAAAAGCTTCCCGACGGCGCACGTTAAAATCGGCGGCTACACCGACAGCACCGGCTATTTCAAGGACAACCTGCGCCTGAGCGAACAGCGCGCCACGGCCGCCATGGCCGTGCTGGTGGATATGGGCATTGCGGCCAATCGGGTGGAGGCCAAGGGCTACGGGCAGAAGCACAACGTGGCCAGCAACGAAACGCCGGTGGGCCGGGCGCTGAACCGGCGCATCAGCGTGCGGGTGACGCAGAAATAAGCGGAGCGGTGGGCAACCAAGCAGGCGAGGAATCGTTGAATTTTCACATTCGTTCTTTTCCTTTCACGCTTACCTAGCCCTCTAAAGCCATGAGCCAAAACATCATTGACGTTGTGCGGAGTTATTTCTCCGATGGCGTAGTGCAACAGACCAGTACCGCGCTGGGCGAAGACGGCAGCCGCGTCCGCTCGGCGCTGATGGGCCTGGCCCCCCTGGTACTGGGTGGCCTGCTGCGCCGCACCGAGCAGCCCGGCGGCCCGGCCGAAGTGTTTGGCATGGCCCAGCAGGCCCACAGCAGCGGCCTGCTCGACAACGTGGGCAGCCTGCTCACCGGCGACGGGGGCGGCTGGTCCAGTCGTGGGCCGGAGTTGCTGCGCTCGGCTCTCGGAGCCCAGTATCAGCCCGCTACCGAAGCCATTGCCAGCGGCAGCGGTGTCAACAGCGGCATCGTGGGGCGGCTGGCGGGGCTGGTGGTGCCGGTGGTGCTGGGGCTGCTGGGCCGGCACGCGGCGCAGAACAACCTCGATGCCCACGGCCTTAGCGGCTGGCTGACCTCGCAACGCTCGTCGATTCTCGACGCGCTGCCGTTTGGGTTGGGCGGGCTGCTGGGGGGCCTGGGCGGTGCCGCTACCGCCGCCGGGGCCGGCATGGCCAATGCCGTGCGCGACACCGGCTACGCGGCCCGCAACGTGGCAGCTGAAACCGTGGCCCCCGTGGTGCGCGAAGGCCGCCCGTGGTGGCCCTGGCTGCTGCTGCTCCTGCTCGGGGCGGGCCTGCTGTACTACCTCTTCGGGCGCAACAAGCACGAAGAGCCGGTCACGACCACCGAGACGACGACCACCGTGGATACGACCACCACGACGGCTGCGCCGGCCGTGGCGGCCACGCCCACCGGCCGCTACGACGAGGCCACCGGCAACTACATCTACGACACCGGCGCCAACACCGACGTGAAACTACCCGACGGTACGGTGCTGAACGTAGGCAGCAACTCGACGGAAGCCCGGCTGTTCAATTTCCTGAACGACGCCAGCATGACCGTCAGCGACGACAAAACCCAGGGCTGGCTGAGCCTCGACCGGGTGTATTTCGATACCGGCAAGTCTACCCTCACGACGGAGTCGCAGCAGCAGCTGAAAAATATTGCTGCTATTCTCAAAGCCTTCCCGAACGCGGCCATCAAGCTCGGCGGCTACACCGACAACAAAGGCAGCGCCGACGCCAACCTGACCCTGAGCGCCGACCGGGCCAACGCTGCCCGCAAGGCCGTTATGAACAACGGCATCGACGCGGGGCGCGTGGCGGCCGAAGGTTACGGCCAGGAGCACCCGCTGGCCACTAACGACACGCCCGAAGGCCGCGCCCAGAACCGCCGGGTAGACGTGCGCGTAACGAAAAAGTAACCGTTTCAAGCCGCTTATTTCCGCCTGATTCACGCAGCGCCTGCCAGGGTATCAACCCCTCGGCAGGCGCTGCTATTTTTGAACAGGATCTGAACTGCCCGACCGCGCAGGCTTCCGCTGGCCGCCGCGCAATCGGAGCTGTAGATATATTTCTTGTCTCAACCTCGGTTTCGGAGAAGAAACTCTAACTCAACGGTGCCCTGCGCAGTTGCAACCTTTGCATTGCATCAACCATTCAAAACCCCTGAAAACAGAAAAAGCGGCCCGAGAGCCGCTTTTCTGTTTCTGCGAAGAAGCTGTTACTGCACGTTCAGCACGCCGTCGAGCAGGCCGGGCAGCACGCCCAGCAGCACCGTCAGGCCCATCAGCACCACCAGCACCACCGACTGCAGTGCCGTGACGGGCACCGGAGCTTCGGCGCCTTCCACGGCCGGGCGCATGTACATGGCCATGATGGGGCGCAGGTAGTAGTAGATACCAATAGCCGACATCACCACCGCAAACACGATCAGGCCGATGTAGCCTTCCTGGGCGGCGGCGTTGAACAGCTGGAACTTACCAAAGAAGCCCGCCGTCAGCGGAATGCCGGCCAACGACAGCATCGAAATCGTCATGGCCAGGGCCAGCAGCGGGTTGGTGCGGGCCAGGCCGTTGAGGCCCTCGTAGTCCTCGCGCTGGCGCTGGTTGTACACCAGCTGCAATACGCCGAAGGCCGCCACCGTGGCCAGCGAGTAGGCCAGCGAGTAGAAGAAGATGGCCGAGGCCGAGAGCATGCCGCTGCGCAGGGCCACCAGGGCCAGCAGCAGGTAGCCCGCGTGCGAGATGCTGGAGTAGGCCAACATGCGCTTCACGCTGGTCTGAGCCACGGCGCCCACGTTGCCGATGAGCAAAGTCAGCACCAGCATGGTGGTGAGCGTGGGCAGCCAGAACGGAATGGTGTCGCCGCCGAAGGCTACCACCAGCAGCTTGAAGAAACCGGCCACGCCGGCCGTTTTCACCACCGTGCTCATGAAGCCGGTAAAGATGGTGGGGGCACCCTCGTACACGTCGGGCGTCCAGAAGTGGAAGGGCGCGGCCGAAATCTTGAAGCCGATGCCGATGAGCATGAGCAGAATGCCCACGTACATCATCGGCGCCAGCGAGGCGTCGGCGGTGGGCAGGGCGCGGATGGCGGCGCCCATCTGGTTGAGGTCGAAGGTGCCGGTGGCGCCGTAGAGCAGGGCCACGCCGAAGAGCAGGATGCCGGTGGCAAACGAGCCCATCAGGAAGTACTTCAGGGCGGCTTCGTTGGAGCGCAGGTTGCTCTTATCGGAGCCGGCCAGCACGTACATGGCAATGCTCAGCGTCTCGATGCCCAGGAACAGAATCAGGATGTTGGTGTAGCTCACCATCATGATGGCGCCCACCAGCGAAAACAGCATCAGGCTGTAGAACTCGGCCAGGTTGGGGTTGTCGTCCTGCACGTACTTCTGCGAGAAGGGCAGCAGCAGCAGTGCCGTCAGCACGATGACGCCGGTGAAGACGCGGGCGTACTGATCGAAGTACAGCATGCCACGCAGGTAATCCCGTTGGGCAAGCTCGGTCACGAAGGCCGAGCTGTTGTCCACGTCGAAGATGTTGATGGCCAGCACGGCGGCCAGCACCAGCAGCACCAGCGGCAGAATCAGCCGGTTGGAGCGCAGGAAACCCAGGAACAGATTGGCCAGCCCGGAAACGGAAAGCAGAATAATCGAGAGCATGGGGCGGGAGGCTTAGCGGTTGATGAGCACCAGCAGCTTGTTCACGGCCGGCTCCGAAATGTGCATGAACGTGCCGGGGAACAGCCCAATCCAGAACACCATCAGCACCAGCGGCACCAGCACGGCCAGCTCGGCGCCCGTCAGGTCGCGGATGACGGCGCTGAACGAGGAATCCGGGCCCAGCATCACGCGCTGGAACATGCGCAGCAGGTACACCGCGCCGAACACGATGGTCAGGCCGGCCACGGCGCCCAGCCAGGGGTTGAACTGGTACACGCCCATCAGCAGCAGGAACTCGCCCACGAAACCGTTGGTGAGCGGCAGGGCCACGGTGCCGAGCAGAATCACGAGGAAGGTTACCGACAGCAGGGGCGTGGCGCGGGTCAGGCCGCCCAGCTCCGGAATCTGCCGGGTGCCGGTGCGCCGCTCGATGATGTCGGCAATGAAGAACATGCCGACCACGTTCACGCCGTGGGCCAGCATCTGAATCACGGTGCCCTGCAGGCCCACGGCCGTCAGGGAGAACATGCCGGCAATCATCAGGCCCACGTGCGAGAGCGAGGAAAAGGCAATCAGGCGCTTCATGTCGCGCTGGCGGATGGCAATCAGCGCGCCGTAGATGATGCCCACCACGGCCAGCACCATCACGATGCCCACCCAGCGGCTGGCGCCCAGCGGCACCACCGGCAGCAGCCAGCGCAGGGTGCCGTAGATACCCATTTTCAGCATGATGCCCGAGAGCAGCATGGTGGCCGGCGCGGGCGCCTGCTCGTAGGTATCGGGCTGCCAGGAGTGCAGCGGAAACAGCGGCATCTTGATGGCGAAGGCCGCGAAGATGAGCAGGAACAGCCAGGACTGCTCCTGGGCGCTGAGCTGCAGGTTGTAGAAGGCCGCGAGGTCGGAACTGCGGGCGGCGCCGCTGGCCCCGGTCATGTAGTAGAGGTACACGAAGCCGGCCAGCATCAGCAGGGAGCCGACCACGGTATAGATGAAGAACTTCAGCGTGACCTGCACGCGCCGTTCCCCGCCCCACACGCCGGCCAGGAAGTAAATCGGAATCAGGGCCACTTCCCAGAAGAAGTAGAATACGAAGGCATCCAGGGCCACGAACACCCCGATCAGGCCCGACTGCATGAAGAGCACCAGCGCGTAGAACACCGAGGGATTCTCGTAGTCGTGGCGGAAGGAGGCCAGCAGAATCAGCGGCACCAGAAAGGCCGTGAGCAGCACCAGCAAGAGGCTCAGCCCGTCCATCCCGATGTGGAAGTGGATACCGGCCGAGGCCAGCCAGGCGTAGTCCAGCTCGAAGTGCGGCTGGGAGTAGTCGGTCTGGAACTGGAAGGCCGCGTAGATGGCCAGCACCAGCTCGACCAGCGAAGCGCCAAAGGCCAGCGCCCGCGCAGCACCACCGCGCACGAAGTGCAGCAGCAGGGCGGCGGCCACGGGCCAGATAAGCAGAAGGGCAGTCAGCATTTTTTGTCGGGGAGTGGAGGCAAGGCTCAAAGCCGGGCCACCACTGTTTTAAGCTGCAAGTATCTTCTCGGGGTAAACAGCGGTGGTGCCACGACTTGGGAGTCGTGGCACCATTACCGTTCTAGAAATTCATGAAATTCAGTGCCAGCACCACCACGATGCCCACCACCATCAGCAGCAGGTAGGTTTCCACCTTGCCGGTCTGCAGGTTGCGTAGCAGCTGCGAGCCGCCGAATACGCCGCGGCCCACGCCGTTGACGCCGGCATCCACCACGCGCTTCTCCACGAAGTCGTGCAGGCCGCGCGAGAGGAACATGGAGGGCTTCACGAACAGGGTGTTGTACAGCTCGTCGACGTAGTACTTGTGGTACACCAGGTTTTCGAGGAAGCCGCGCTGCGAGGCGTCGTCGGCCGGGCGCACCCGGCGGCTCACGTACTGCACGTAGGCCAGCACAATGCCCAGCACGCCGGCCGCTACCGAGAGGCCGATGAGCATGTACTCGGTGGCGTGGTCGATTTCGGCGCCGAAAGCTTCGGGGTTGGCCTGCCGCGAGTAATTGAACAGCGGCGCCAGGAAGTCAGCCAGGTAGCCTTTGCCGAGCACCAGCGGGGCGTTCATGAAGCCGCCGATGGCCGCCAGAATAGCCAGGATAATCAGCGGCATGGTCATCGACGCCGGCGACTCGTGCAGGTGGTGTTTCTGCTCCTCCGTGCCGCGGAACTCGCCGAAGAAGGTCAGGAACAGCAGGCGGAACATGTAGAAGGCCGTCAGGAAGGCCGTCAGCAGGCCGATGCCCCACAGCACTTTGTTGTGCTCGAAGGCGTGGGCCAGGATTTCGTCCTTGGAGAAGAAGCCCGAGAAGGGCGGAATGCCGGCAATGGCCAGGCAGCCGATCAGGAAAGTCAGGAAGGTAATCGGCAGGGCCTTGCGCAGGCCGCCCATGTTGCGGATGTCCTGCTCGTTGCTCATGGCGTGAATCACCGAGCCGGCGCCGAGGAACATCAGGGCCTTGAAGAAGGCATGCGTCAGTACGTGGAACAGCGAGGAGGTGTAGCCCATCACGCCCAGCGCCAGGAACATGTAGCCCAGCTGCGAGACGGTGGAGTAGGCCAGCACCTTCTTGATGTCGTTTTGCGCGAGGCCGATGGTGGCCGCGAACAGAGCCGTCAGGGCACCCACCCAGGCCACCACGTTCAGCGTGTCGGGCGAGAGGGTGTAGAGGATATTGGAGCGCAGCACCATGTAGATGCCGGCCGTTACCATCGTCGCGGCGTGAATCAGCGCCGACACCGGCGTGGGGCCGGCCATGGCGTCGGGCAGCCAGGTGTAGAGCGGCAGCTGGGCCGACTTACCCATGGCCCCTACGAACAGCAGCAGGGTGATGACCGTGACAACGCCGGCGCCAACCGGCAACTTCGCGGCCTGCTGGAATACCGAGCCGTACTCCACCGAGTCGAAAGTCTGGTAGATCAGGAAGATGCCCAGCAGGAAGCCCAGGTCACCGATGCGGTTGATGATGAAGGCCTTCTTGGCGGCGTTGTTGAACGCGGTGTGCTTGTTCCAGAAGCCGATGAGCAGGTAGGAGCACAGCCCCACGCCTTCCCAGCCGATGAACAGAATCACGTAGTTGGCGCCCATCACCAGCAGCAGCATCGAGAAGACGAACAAATTCAGGAAGGCGAAAAACTTCCCGACGTTTTCGTCGTGGTGCATGTAGCCGATGCTGTACACGTGGATCAGGAAACCCACGCCCGTCACCAGCAGCAGCATGATCAGGCTGAGCTGATCGATCTGGTAATCAAACGGAATGTGCAGCGAGCCGACGGAAATCCAGTCGAACAGGTGCACCGTGTAGGGCGTGCCGGTAAACTGCGTGAACAGCATCACCGAAATCAGGAAGGAACCCAGCACGGTGGCGCTGCCGATGACCCCGGCCACCGTGCCCGAAAGCCGGCGGTTGAGCAAGCCGTTGATCAGGAAGCCCAGAAACGGCAGCAGCGGAATGAGGACGTAGAGCAGCGGCGAGCCGCCAAAGACGGCGAGGGGCGCTTGTTCAGCCATTAGTGTAATGTGCTAATGTGATGGAATGTGCTGATGTGCTAATTCTTAGCGGAGCCGACCTCAGTGCATTAGCACCTCAGCACATTTCCACATTAGCACATTCAACGCCACTACCACTTAAGCCTGTCGAGCAGGTTGACGTCGGTGTTCTGGATGTTGCGGTAGATCATCACGATAATGCCCAGGCCGACGGCAACTTCGGCGGCGGCTACGGCCATGATGAAAAACACGAAGACCTGCCCGTTCGGATCGGCGCGGTAGGCCGAAAAGGCCGCGAGCAGGACGTTGACGGCGTTGAGCATCAGCTCCACGCACATAAAAATGATGATGGCATTGCGCCGGGTCAGCACTCCCAGAACGCCGATGCTGAAGAGGGCAGCGGCGAAGAACACGTAGTGTTGGAGCGGAACGGTGCGAATGACTTCCGGTATCGTCTGTTCCATTCAGGACGGGGTAACGGCGGAAAAAAGCCCACAACAAACTGGGGCCAATTAGCGGGCAAAGGTAGCCCGAAACTTGGGAAAACCACGCGCAAAACTGCCCTTATTGTCCGGCCGCCGCCGCGCCTTGCCGATGGCAAATGCCCAGACAACGGTTCGGGTGGCCGTCATTGCGAGGAGGCACGACGAAGCAATCTTTCCTCTCGCGGCACGACGGCCCAACTGGCAGGAACCGAAAACGGTACCACCTGAAACCGCAGATACCCGTTGCGGGTGGTGCGGTTTGTACCGTTGTACTACTAGAGGAAGGATTGCTTCGGCTACGCCTCGCAATGACTGCCAGTGTTACCGCCGGCCGTGCCCGCAGCGTGGCCAGCTAGCCCGCCCGAAAATTTTCTATTCCCCGTAAAGTAATTTTCGGCGGCCGGCGTCTTCCCCTTCAGAATGGAACAGGCCTTGATCATACCATCCACCAGCGCGGCCATGACCGAGCAAAACGACCGGCTGCAGCAGGCCGTGCGCGAGCAGCGCGGCAAGCTGCTCTCGTTCATCCGCCGCCGCATCCCCGACGAGGACGATGCCGAAGACGTGCTGCAGGACGTCTTCTACGAGCTGGTGCAAACCTACCGCCTCGTCAAGCCCGTGGAGCAGATGGCCGCCTGGCTGTTCCGCGTGGCTCGCAACAAAATCATCGACCGGTACCGCCGCCCCAAAGCCGCCTCCCTGGAGGAAGCCGCCGCCTACCACTCCGCCTCGGATTCCGACGAGCCCCTGTTGCTGGCCGACATCCTGCCCGCGCCCGACGACTCCACCGAAACGGCCATGGCCCGCGAAACCATCATGGAGGCCATCCTCGATGCGCTGGAAGTACTGCCGCCCGCCCAGCGGGAGGTATTCGTCTGGCACGAGTTCGAGGGCAAGACCTTCAAGCAGATGGCCGAAGAAACCGGCGTGCCCCTCAAAACCCTGATTTCGCGCAAACACTACGCCGTGCAGCAGCTCCGCGTGAAGCTCCAAGCCCTGTACGACGACCTTTTCCTCGATTAATGTGCTAATGTGATTGAACGTGCTGAGGTGCTAAGGCACGGACGCACACAGAGGGGCAAACCTGCTCCTGAACTCAATCATTAGCACATCAGCACATTTCCCACAGTAGCACATTCCCTTCTCATGGACCGCAAATTCTGGCTGCTCCGCGGCCTGCGCATCATACTCGCCGTGGCCTTTTTCGTCGCCCTGGCCGGCTTCGTCGTCATGTCGCTCTGGAACTGGCTGATGCCTTACCTGTTCCACCTGCCCACCGTTTCCTTTGCCCAGGCCCTGGGTCTGTTCATCCTCAGCAAGCTGCTGCTCGGGGGCTTCCGCGGCGGCGGCCCCGGCGCCGCCTGGAAAGCCAAAGCCCAGCAGCACTGGCGCCAGAAAATGGCCAGCCGCATGGAAGGCATGAGCGAGGAGCAGCGGGAGAAGTTCCGCCAGCGCATGCGCAACTGCGGCCCCTGGAGCCGCATGCCCGAGCAGCCCTTCGCCCGCCCCGCCGTTACGCCGCCCACCGCCGAGTAGTTCCGCATCATGAAAGCCGCTACCGAGCGTAAGCTTATCCGCTGGCTGCACCTGTTGGCCAGTATCCCCATCCTGGGCTTCATCTACGGCCCCGTGGCCGAGAAGCCCGAAGCTGCCGCCGCTGTGCGCTGGGTGATTCTGCCCCTGGTGGCGCTGTCGGGGCTGTGGCTGTGGAAGGGACACCTGGTGCGTAAGTGGTGGCGGCTCCAGTGACACGATAATATCCTGTAAAGCAAAAGCGGCTCCTGATGGTTCAGGAGCCGCTTTTGCTTTAAGCACTAGAGTTTATGCCAAGAATGGCTACTCCCTGCTGGGCAGTTTAATGATGGGCGGTGGTCTAATGCGTGGTTTTTACGTACAAGCGGTATGATTCAGACCACGATGAGCTGCGGCAAGTGCGGGAG
>NZ_VAJM01000018.1 GCF_005771675.1 Hymenobacter jeollabukensis
GGGCCATCACGGCGGCCTGCACGTAGGTAAGAAGCGGGGACATAATCGCTGCACCGTTGGCGTCCTTTAAGGGAGCCCCGGTTTCCTGAGCGTGGCGGATGCCTACTCGCTGGCTGCTGGCCTTCAACTCGCGCAGGGCCTCTAGCTGCGCCACCTCCAATGTGGGAGCGCTCAGGGGGCGGGCCTGACTTGGATGGCGTGCTGCTTTGGCTGCGGCACTTGGTAGCTCACCGGTGGCCGCATCGAGCAGGTAGCGTAAGCGGGTCTGGTTCTCGTGGGCGCTGGTCGAGATGCCCACAATGCCGGTATCCCGGGCAAGGTTAAACTCCTTATGCACCTTCTGGAAATCGAGGCGATAACCAGCCTGGTGGCCCAGCTGCATCAGAACCGCTTGCATCGTGCGGCCGTTGCCCTCGCGGAAGGCGTGAACGTGGTTGAGGTGGTCGAGATAGTACGCGGCCCGTTCCACGAACTGCGGCTTGGATAGCCCTCTTAGATTATTCTCGGCAGTGAGTTGCGCCGTAATAGCGGCCACGTCGGCGCCCACGCGACGGTGGTTAGCGTAGGTCATCATGTGGTCGGCCTGTATGTTCACCGCAGGCTTATAGCCCTGAAATCCCCGGTCCTGGCGGGTTTCGCCGGCCCACGGGTACACGTCGTGAAATAAGTAGCGGTGCATGGCCCGTAAGTGCTGCTCGTCAAAGGAGCGCGGGATAGGGGGGATGACATAGGACGGGCCAACGATGGGCTCTAAGGGCTGCCTGGGGGCGACTAAGCCTACCTGCGCCCGAACGAACATCAGCCGCTTTATTGACAAGTCGGCTTCCAGACGGTCTAGCTGTGTCTCGCTGGTTGCGCGGACGTTGTTATAAAGCAAGCCATCGGCCGGGTTGGTAAAGAGGTCAGCCATAAAGGGGGTTCTTGTTGCAACAGGGCGGATTTACACGCTAAACGATTATCTGCTTAAACTATCTGTTACTTTGAGCCAATTATTAGCTAACAGCAGTTGGTCCTTAACTGAAAGACAATGAAAAACGGCCTTTTACTCTTCCTTCTTTCGCTAGTGATTACTAGTCATGCCAACGCCCAACTTAGCCGGTATAGCACCCTGCCAGAGCAGAAGGTACAGACAAGGTCTAACACCAACCAACGCAATTCCAATAGGGCTCTAGAACAGAGAGCAGCAGGTCAAGCGGCTTATGATAGCCAGGTAAAAGAGTGTATTTCGCAGACCAAAGAGATGTATGAAAGTGCTGGGACTTACCCACAGTCAATATCTGATGGCTGGCACAATACCATTATGTCTACAACGACTGGGAATGACTGTGGGGCTAACAGCTACCTGGTTGAAAACAACAGAATTACGAAATGGAATTATGAGGGCAAGCAATACATAGACATTACCAAGGGAGGCATCATAACCAATGGCAAGGCCATCTATTATATGGAGTTGGAAGGTGGCCAACCACTCTACTTCACTGTCTATTTCATGGATGATATACTGAAGAGATAGATACCAACCTCACTTCGGAATCCGCGTACCGGTTGCTGGTTTTCTGGCGTCTTCCCCCATTCCATCACAACTTCTTCTCTCTCAGTTTTCTAGCCCTGCTTCTAGCAACTCTAATGTTGTGCTCCTTTTGAGCCCTTGAGTAAATCACGTAGACATCCCAAAGTTCAGGGGCAGTCTTTTTGACTATTCTAGTAAGTTCCCTAAGACCTTCTTCTGTGAGTCGGCCGGCTCGATACACATCGAGACCAGTACATTTTTCTAAGCCAACCTTCAGAAAGTGCGAACCAACGCCGTTTTCTACTGAATAGAAGACTTCATGAGCGATTCCGTTCTCATCCCGTTCGACAAAATAGCTGGGACTCATTGGCATGTTATCCACCCAAATCTTGGGGTCTCCATGCGTAATCATACATCCTAAATAGTTGTCATTATCACACTTTCCAATCACTGCGAAAGGATGACGGGCTTCTTGTTCAGGAGTAGTGAATTTGCAGATATCTCCGGGTTGGTAGTCTGGCATCGGTATGTTAAATGGCCTCTGGGGTGGAAAAATATTTAAAAACCTATGCCTGAAAAGGGCACAAAAAACCCGGCAAGTGGCCGGGCTTAATGGGATGGGTGCTTAGAGGCTAACGATGCGTTCCTCAAAGTGCAAATACGGGCTGTACTCGTGCGCGGGCTCCACCTGGGGACCTTCGCCGGGGGCGTACTTGGCCAAAGGGTCAGGACCTGGTGCCGGGGCGTACTCGGCATCGAGGACGGCCGATAACTGCTCCAAGTCAATCTCACCGGCGATGTAGCGGTTCTGCAACTCCACGAGTTGCGCCGATGGGTGCCGGTTCTGGCTCATGGACACACCGACGGCGAACTTTACTACGTCGCGGCGCTGCTGCTCGGTGCGCTCGTTGTCGGAGAAATACGGGGTCTTTTCCATACTACAAGATACGTAATTGGGCTAGAAACGGGGGCCTCGGCGGCGCTGTTTGTCTGTTGTGGAAGTAGCGGGGGTAAGTGGGGGAGTGGGCAACTTTTTCAAGCTGGGGTGGTCGAGGGCCGGCGTATCAAAGGAGCGGCGAACCTTCAGCAACTCGGCAATTTCCTGGCCGCGCTCTTGCTGCTCCGGATTGCCATTTAGCAGTTGCTGTACACGGCTTTCAAAGACCCGGGCCACGGCTTCTTTCACGCCCTGGTCGGGCTGCTTCTGCTGCTCGGCCTGCTTCATCCAATCCAAGCGGTGCTCCCGGTCAATGCACGGCATGACACCGCTCAGCTTCAGCAAGGGATTCTCGCCGCCTAACAACTGGTCGCGGGGGATGGCAATAAAGAACTGCTTACCGACTCCCTCACCCCAATGCAGATTGTTACGAGTATGGCCTTCACCAAACTCGGCCGGCTGGGCTACCTGCACCTGCTCGGCCCTTAGTTCCCGCTGCAACTGGTAAAGCGCAACGTTCTGGCTATAGAGATGGGGGCTGTCCGGGTCCGGGCGGTAGGGGCCAACCTGCAACGCTTCGGCCAGTCCCCGCGCCTGCACCTGGTCTTTCTCGGTCAGGTACTTCATCAGCGTATCTGCGTCGGTGAAGTACACGCTGGCCGTGCTCTGGCTCTTTCTGATGACGTCGGCATCCCGAAAGTCGAACTGCACGAGCATCTTGCCGGCCGGTAGTCCTTTCTTGGGGTGTTCCCACTGGTCCACTCCGGGGTAAAGAGCGTTGCCCTGGTCGGTCATCGCCTGGCGGGCGGCGGTATCGGCTGGGGGAATGGTTACGCTCACTCCTTATGCCTCAAATGAGAACTTGCGGGCAGGCTGGTTGGGGATGCCCTGGCCGATTCGTACAAAGTGGCGGCTGTCGTGCAGCATCCCAGGTGAGAGGGTAATGCTGGCCGGAAATTCAAAGTGCTTGCGCAATAGCTCCACGTCGAGGGGCTCGGTAAAGCCATAGGTACCCAAACCGTCGCGGTTGAACTGGAACTCGTCACCGGCTGCTGGGGTGTAGCCCTGGGCCTTCAGAAACTCAATGACGGGAAGCAAGTGGTCGGTGTCGCCGCCGTTAGGTGAATCCTGGGCAATGACGGTTTTTGTGAGGGCCTGGCTCATATCTAACTTGGGCTGGTTGGCCGGCAAGTTAAGAACTTGCCGGGGCTGCTGTCGCTGTTGCTGCCTGCGTTTCAAAGCAGACGAAGAAAGGGAAAGGCTCATGGCAGGGTAAGGATGCTATGCTTGAGCCGGCTCCCAAAATACGCGCACGTTAGCCACGGAGGTCCGCTGGCGGGCTAAGGCAAGGTCATAGCGTTCCTGCACGGTCAGCCAAAACTCGGCCGTGGTGTTACGGAATGCCGCGGCCAGGCGCAAGGCCATTTCCGGCGTCACGCCCTGGCGCTTGTTAAGAATGGCCGACAAGGTTTTGCGGGTGGTGCCCAACCCCTCGGCCACTTCTTCTATGGTCAGTTTTTCCCCGGTTTCTTCGCGCAGCCCCTCAATGGTTTCGCGAATCAAATCGCCGGGGTGGGAAGGATTGAACATGGGCATGTTGGTGGGCGCTTTCTTACGAGTGGGTCAGTGGTAATCCAGGTAATCAACGTCTAGCGCATCCTCGCCCTCGAAGCGAAAGATGATTTTCCAGTTGGCTTTCACCTTCACCGAGTAGAAGTCCTTTCGGTCCCCCTTCAGTTGGTGGTAATCGGAACCGGGCGTGTTCATTTCCTCGGGCCGTTTCACGGCATCAAGGCGGGTGAGCACATTAGTAATTCTAACTAGATGGTCTGCGGGGAGCTTGGAGGCATCGCCTTTTTCATACAGCTGCTTGAGCGGTTTGCTCTGAAGGGAAAGTATCATCCGGTACGCGGGCGTTGTGAGGATTTCTGGTGCTGGTCATCTGTCGCTGGTAACGGGGGTTGGTTTCAGAAATACAACGCAAATGTAACCTGTAACGTTTCACGTTACATAAAAACTTTAAAAGAATCCTTCCTGCATGCTACTGCTCCGCTTACCTACTTCATGCGCCTTAAAGCTCAAGTCTCAGAAGTCCTATTAGGCACATATAAGCACGATGGGTGGGGATACAGATAGCTTCTGCAACCCCACCCACCGTGATTACAGTGCTGGCTCGTGTTTGCCCTTGTTTGCCCCAAGAGGGTGCCTGGGACAAGTAATTGAGGTCAGCATGGAGATGGACGACTGCTTGCTACCGCAGTTTTTGCAAGCATACTGGCTCTTTTCAGAGCCTTCATATAAGGCGTGCTTCCCTTTATTAGCACCGAGGGGATGCCGTGGGCATGTGATAGAAGTCAGCATGGAAATGGACGACTGCTTGCCGCCACAATGTTTACAATAAAAGTTGCTCATTTATATATTAACAAAAAGTGTTATTGCCTACTCTATACAGTTTTCGGCTTCCCTGTAAGTGCTCTCTAAGACACAGTTGTCAATGATGATGCAGCCTGCCTTTTCATGCCGACTACAAGGTCTCCATGATGAACTTGATGATTGTCTCCTTTCTGCTTTTAATCAATTCTTTGCTCCATATGCCTGCTTTTTCGCTTAAGGTCTGTATTTCCCGCTGCTGTGCAGAATGAGTGTAGGAAGCACGCTTATCCTGAAACGGCTTGTTGCCAGCCGAACAGTTGTGTGACTTGGAAAGAAGCAGGTAATTGCCAAGGCAGTCGATGTACTTGTTGCGAAAGTCATCATCGTACAGGGGATAACCAGCTGCTACCGGTTCGCCTTTAGGAGGGGTCTGCGGGGCAATATGCTCAAGTTCCGGGCTCTCTATTGCGTCAAATCGCGCTAGGGCATACCCGCGCTTTCCGTTGCTCGCCAAGTGGTTCTCGTATTTCCATAACAGGAACTTGGCAGTAGAGGGGTGCAGCCACCCTTGCAGCGCGTTTTCCAACTCCGTGTTGTTCCAGTAGGCAAACCACCAGTCAGTGGTGGTCTTTAAGAAATCGACCTGCTTCACTATCGGCTGGATAGTCGGCTGGATAGGAGGATTATCTTGCTTAAACTTGGCGTATACGTCGCTGAGGCGAGACGTCAGGACCGCCTTGGTACCGATAATACGGCTGCGCAGGACCACTGATTCCAAGGAAACACACAGTTGGCAGATGTCCTCGACCGGCAGGCGGAAGGAATAGGCCTTGATGATAAACGGGATTACTAGGCTGAACCCTCCGAGAGTTATCAGCGAATGAATTTCATGATGGCGTGGCTCGTCCTCGGTGTAGAAAGTTGTTAGGTGTTGAAAGCTAGTATAAAGCGACAGGGTAAATGCTTTGATGAATCCGATGGGATTTGAGCCAGCGAGCTTTTTGTTGACCCGTTCGAGTGGTGTGCTTTCCGCCAACGAATTGAAGTAGACCTGCGCGGTATAACCCAACACATCATCTTCCTTAAACTTGCTTTCAATCGAAGAGATGGACTTGTAGATGCTCTCAAAGCGTTCTTTAATTACATTGATGAGTTCATCCTTTTCATCCCCGCCTTGCAGGTGCACGGTGAACATGAACTGGGCCTTGAGCAACTCCAGGTTGGAAGGCTTCTTGCCGCGGTTGTTCTGAAAGATGAACATTTGAATGGCCTCTGATTCATCCTTTACCGGGTGCGTGGAACAGGTCGCGGAACTTACCGTAGCCAGCATCTTCACGAGGTAGGCTTCATCCTTCTCGGCCAGAACGCGGGTAAAAAAATCGAAGGCTGCCACAATGCGTTTGGCAGAAGTCGTTTTCAGTCCCCGATTATCAGTCCGTTCCTGGTCAATGACGTATTCCTTGAAGAGTTGCCGGTCATAACTCACGGTTTCAAAATGGTAGGTAGACCGTACCCGAAGCATGGACTCACGGCTGGTCTCTTCCTGCTCAGTCAATGGTCGCAACGCCTTCAGACGGGCAAACAATGCCGAGAGAAAGATGACAATGGTGGTGAGCCGCTGCTGGCCATCAACGACGGCGAAGTCCTCAACCGATTTTTCTTCAAAAAGAAAGTGCCCAAAGTAGTAGGCCGTTTTAGCTGAACTGATATTGTACTCCTCCAAGTCCCGGAGAAACACATTGACCTGCTTATTGGAATTCTCTTTCTTCGGGTCAGTATCCCACGAATAGGCGCGTTGATAGGAGGGAACGACAATTTTGTTGCCGTTCAGCATTTTCTTGATGGTAGTGGACGATTCCATTCAGTTGGGTTGATTGTGGTACTTAGGATTGTTCGGCTTGTGAATCGCCCTACTATGTGCTCTGAGGCGTTTGGCTGTGTTACATAGAGGCCCACGCTATGGCAGAGGCATGAATTTGCTTAACCTGCGCCCGGAGCGAAGCCGGGGCCAATACTTGCACTTGGTCACCGAGAGAGAGCAGTTCCATTAGCAGGTCGTGCGTGTTGTAGACGGTCAGCTGAATCAGTAGCTCCTCGTCCGTATCCACCAAAATCCGTTGCGAGGAATGGAGAGGAAACGATTTGAGGTATTGGCCTTGGGTCGGTTCCAGCCCCAACACAATTTCAGCTGGCGGCTCGTGGTCAGGGCGAATGATGCCAAAGCTGTGGGCGTAGTAGGTATTGGGCTCAAAGTCCGCAGGGGGCTCAAATGAAAGAACTGTCGATTCCAGCGCCCGGATGCGGTCGAGCCCAAAGCACCGCAGCCCCTGGCGGGCCGGCTCGTGCGCCAGCAGGTACCACCGGCCTTTGAATTCTTTGAGCAACAAGGGCGAAACAGTCCGGTTGGTGGGCGCTTCCTCCCAAAACTTATGGTACTGAAACGCGACCTGCCGGCGCAGTTGAATGGCGCGCAGCAACGGTTGCAACCATTCCGTGCCCAAGGGCCGACGGGACTCCCACTGCACAAACGGGCTCAGGGCCGTCGGGAGGCGCAGGAACTCCTGCAGTTCAAAGGCATCGAGCAGTCGCTGGTAGCCTTCCGGCAACGGGTCTGCCGAGACAATCACGTAGCCGCCGGCTCGCCGGTCGTGCCCAATGGTAACGCCAAAGCGCTCGGCGATTTGGGGCAAGTCCCGCTGCAGAGTGCGCTGCGAGTAGTTAGCGGCCAGGTCCCGCAGCGAGGACTGCTCCAACAGGTAGTCGCGCAACTCCTCAAAAGGCACCGCCCGCTTGAGGTGCTGCAGGCGCAGGACCACTAAAAGTTGACGAAGAAAATGGGCGTGGGTCGTCACAGAAGAAAGCAAGGGCTTCCGTTCGTCCAGGATTTCAACCGAATACGCTGCCCTATTTCATCCCCTGGAGTAGAAGGCAAACGGACGGTACCTGCTCTCCTGAAGAAGCGTAAGCAAGGTGCAAGGTAAGGATAAGTAGCGGCCGGCAAACTCCCTTTATGATGGCGGGCCGGCCTTATTTTCATTGTCGTAAAGGGCCATCAACATGCTCTCCTGCACCCACAGCAGACCCCACCGCTCGAACTTGTCGGTATCGGCTCCAAAGTAGCGCTGTGCCTGCTGCCAGCCTTCTTTCCCGGCCTCGACCAGTTCAGCCAGGCTCAGGCCCCGCCCCCGGTAGCGGCGGGCAACGGAAACCAGGAGCATATTGGTGTCCGGTGGAAGGCCGGGAGGTATCGGAGTGTTCAGCACCTCTTCCCGGGCTTGCTGGTCTTCCTCGGTCTGACACTCCAATTTAACAATGCGCAGCGGTCGTAGCATGGGGTTACTCAGAAGGGTAGGAGTTGTCTTACTGCCGGCTGACGAGCATCATCACCTGGATGCTTTCGCCGAGGGCCGGATTGAGGCCGTGCCCAAACACAACTTCGGCCTGGTCGCCGGCCTGGCTCACCACGTATTCCAGTAGGTAGGTTAGCTCGTCCATTTCCAATTCAGTCGCCGTTCCGCTTTGAATGGCCAGCAAAATCCGGTGGGCCGGTAGTGTAGCATCTCCGAGCACGGTGGATTCTGTCCACAGCTGCTGTCCGACAACTGCGGCGCGGTTGTGGCCCTCCCCGGTGGCCATGCCGAATTGAAGGCAGGTAGCCCCGGCCAGCAGTGCCCAAACGTCCTGGTGGTCTACATTGATATCCCCGGTATCCGCCAGGATGTGGTGCAAGACGGTCAACAGGCCGGATTTTGTGGCCGGTGTCAATGCCTGCTTGGCCGGCACGTCGGCGCATTCCTGTAGCCAGGACGTGAACAGGGCATCCGCCTGGGCTGGGCCGCTTGCGAGGGGTGGGATGAGTGAGGTCTGCATGGGTTGAGGTGCCAATTTTATACGAAGGTGCAGGCAGACGACGACAGAACGTGTCGTTCTCATCCGGGCCGGAGAATTGCTGCCGGGGTTAAGCTAAATGTTCGGGATATCTTCGATTTGCACCGACCGATTCTTTGGCTCTTATTAGGCCCGGCTGCTAATCCCCCGGCCCAAATCGAATGACCAACCCACTACTTTCAGACCAGGAAAGCGAGCTTACCGCGTTGCTGGATGCCTACCAGGAGCAGTTTCCAGCGGCCGAGAGCCCCATAACTTATATGATGGGGTTTGGCCCGGAACAGCTGTGCACCATTTTGCGGGAAGCCAACGGGCGGGAAATCGTATTCAGCTACCCCGAATTGGACCAAGGGGTACTCGATGGCTGCGTCTATCATTATAAGGAAGCCCCGGATGAAGCCGGGCGCGGTAACCCCATCACCTTGCAGGAACTGCTCTATGCCCGCGGCCTCCCGCGCACGGCCAAAACGAAGCTGGTGCGGCACCGCGATACCAGCGGTAAACTTGACATCCACGACCTCTACCGCAACCACCGGCCGGCTTTCCTCGACTACCAGCGCCAGCAAGGGAACCGCGTGTTTGACAAATGCGACTTCCTCGTGGCCTGCCTGGGCGAGCCGGGCAGCCAGTCTCGCTTTGTGGGGGTGTTTCAGGTGCAGGGCATCGAGCGCGAAACCGAAGAACATTACTACTACAACCTGGTCGAAGTGCCCGGCTTTGCCGACCTGAAAGAGCGGGTCATCTTTGACTGGGGCAGGGCCGCCATCAGTTGGCACCAATGGCTGCGGCCGGAAGTGGGCAAGACGGTACTGGAAATTCAGCCCAAGCCGTTCAGCCAGCCCTTTACCGACTACTTGGATTTCACCCTTTCGTTCGCGGAGCTGACGCAACTCGTCACCAACCAGTCGCCCCGCGACGAGTGGTACCGGATGCTCTCGGCCACGGCCGGGGTGTACTTGATACTGGACCAGTCCAGCGGGAAGCAATACATTGGCTCGGCCTCCGGCACGGAAGGCATCTGGGGCCGCTGGAAAGACTACGTGGCCACGCGGGGCCATGGGGGCAACGTGGAATTGGTCAAGCTCCTGGCCACCGACGCTCAGCACGGCCGGCATTTCCAATTCACCGTCCTGATGACCCTGCCCAAAACCATGACCCGGCCCGAAGTCATCAAACGCGAATACCTCTTTATGAAAAAGCTCGGCTCCCGCGCCCACGGCCTTAACCAGAAAGCATCCCATGAACAATAAGGCAGCCATTACCACGCACGCGGGCCTGACGCTCGACCTGGCCCAAATCAAGTGCTTCAAGCTGTCGCCGTTTCTCATCGACGGCAACGACACTCGGCAACTGCTGGTGGAGTACAAGACCCGGCCAGTCTATGTGCTGCACCCAGGCACGAAGCAGTGGGAGAAGGAATACCTGGCCGATGTCATTGCCTACGACTTCCCAAGCTATGAATCCGCGCAGGCCCACCTGAGCGAGTGGGAAGAAATCTGGCAGGACTACCTAAATGGGCAGGACTAACGGATTTAGGTAATTGCGATAGTTTGGCACGAGCAGCTTCTTCGTTCACTTGCAGCGCCTACGGTCCATCGCTGATGGTTCGTAGGCTATTTCTGTTGAACTGGCCCAAGCCCATCCGTGAAAATGCTACTCCTATCTTGTGTCCTTTCTTAGCACCCGCATCTTGTTAATATGGAAGAGGCTGAAGTAATCGCCGGTTGTGAACACCTCTTAGGGTTGATAAAGGAGCGCGACCGCAAGCTGCTGGTGTTGAAGTATGTCAACTTCCTGGATTGGTTCGGGATGGGTCTCCGGCGCAACCCCGAGCGGGTGGCCATCATTGACTCCTTTTTACAAGCCAACAACATCACCGTGTGGTGTAAGCGCGAGTCGCAAAGCTCTATCGCCCATTTTGACCGCCGCACCACCGACCGAATCACCTTCCGCCTCGAAGGGGCAGCCCAAACCATGCAGAACGGCCAGGACCAGATTAGCTACGACAACGCCGGGACCATCGAGGTCGCCAAGCAGGACAGCGGCATCGCCCTCTACCCTCACCAGAAGGAGGCCTTGCAGCATCTGAATGATAAAATCACCAAGTCCGGGAAGGTGCCCTTCGCGGGCTTGCTCGTCTTGCCAACTGGCGGCGGGAAAACCCTGACGGCGGCCCATTGGCTGTGCACCAACCTGCTTAACCAGAACAAGAAAATCCTCTGGATTGCGCACCGGCACGAACTCCTGGACCAGGCCAAGGCGACGTTTCACGAACGGCTGGCTTTTCAAGACATTCTGCGTACCAAGCCCTCCTTCAACTACCGCATCATTTCGGGCATTCACGACAAGCCGGTGCACATTCGGCCCACCGATGACCTCATCATTGCCAGCAAGGACAGCCTGAACGCCGGCTTCAAGTACCTGCTGGATAAATGGCTGGTTAACCAGGAAGAAGTCTTTCTCATCATCGACGAGGCGCACCACGCAACGGCCCGGACTTACCGGAAGCTCATCGAGAGCATCCGCGGCAGCGTCAAGCAGTTTCGGATGATTGGCTTGACCGCGACGCCCTTCCGCACCGTCGAGGAAGAGCAGGGGCTGCTGGCCAAAGTGTTCCCGGACGACATCATCTACAAGATTGACTTACGCAAGCTCATCACCCGCGGCATCCTGTCCGAGCCCGTCTTTGAGAGTGTCGAAACCGACTTCAACGTCTTGAGCCTGTTCAACAAGCAGGAACTGGACAAGCTGAACTACTTCGACATTGGCAGCATCGGCGAGGGAACGGCCAAAACCATCGCCCAAAACGACCAACGCAACTGGTGCATTGTCAACCGCTACTGCGAGAACAAGGCCAAATACAAGCAGACCCTCGTTTTTGCACTCAATCAGGACAACGCCATTGCCCTGAAAAAGCTATTTCAGCTGAAGGACATCCGCTGCGAGTACGTGCTCTCCTCCATTCGGGACCAAGCCACCGGCGTTACCATTTCCAGCAAGGGCAACAAAGAGATTATCCAGCGCTTCCGGGCCGGTGAACTGGACGTGTTGATAAACGTCAACATCCTAACGGAAGGCACGGATTTGCCCAATGTCCAAACCGTTTTCCTGGCCCGGCCGACCATCTCGCCGACGTTGATGACGCAGATGATTGGGCGGGGGCTGCGCGGCGAAAAGGCCGGTGGCACCAAGGAAGCCTACATCGTCAGCTTCATTGACAACTGGGAGGACAAGGTTGCCTGGGTCAACCCCGAGCGGTTGATAATCGAGGAGAACACGGACTTCAACGACACGCAGAAAAACACCCAAAAGCAGCTCGTCCGGCTCATCTCCATCAGCAAGATTGAAGAGTTCGCGGTGCTGGTGAACGACCACATCGACAAAGCCGACAAAGAGAAGCTGGAAAACATGCCCTTCATCGAGCGTTTGCCGCTGGGCATCTATCACTTCTCCCTGTTGAGTCAGTTCGAGGAGGAAGCCCGGGAGAAGAACTGCGAGGTTCTCGTGTACAGCAACCTCAAGCAGCCCTACGCCGATTTGATGCATGCGCTCCCCTCGCTGGTAGCAGGCCTGAAGGCCCCGGTGGCGGATTACCTGTCGGAAGCGCAGCTGCAGGACCTAAGCGCGACCATCGAGAGCAAGATTTTCTTCGGCCACGACCTGTACCCGGGGTACAGCCCGCAAGATGTCAAGGACATCGTGCAGTACTATTACCAAAGCGAATCGCTGCCGAGCTACATCGAGTTGCAGGACCGGGCCAAGTTTGACGTGACCAACGTGGCCAAGGATATTCTGGCGGGCGACTACAGTCGCTCGCAGGAAGAAGCCTACAAAAGCCAGCTGTGGGACGAGCACGAATCGCAGTGGAAAACCTTCTTTGGCCACGACAAGCGCTACTTCCTGCATGAAGTTGACTTGGCCATCCGCCGCATCAGCAACCCGGACCTCTACCAGCGCCCGACCATTATCCCCACCGACCGGAAGGAGCTACGCCGACTAGAGGAACTGCCGATGGGGGAAATCCGGGAGCAGAACCCGGCGTACTGGAAATGGCTCAGTGACCAGGTGTACGAGAAGCATCGCGATGCCGAAGGGTACTATCAAAGCGCGGAAGGCGATTACCGAAGCAAAAACAAGCTCGACTTTCAGTTGGACCACATCACGGCGATAAGCAATGGGGGGCTGACCACCTTCGAGAACCTGCAGTTGCTGACCCGAAAGCAAAACGCTGTCAAGGGAGCCCGGTAAGTGAAAGGGCTCCACTGTCTTCGGAAAGACCATAACTTCGCTACCTCTCCGCCTCATTCATTTGTTTATTCTATGAGAAGTCTCACTACGCTCATCTTCTTGTTTATTCTAACCAGTTACCGTCTGGTAGCGCAAACCACTACTGCCCCCACAGTAACCACAGTAGATGGCAAGGCTCGTATCGAGTTTATCGTATCAGCTGCCGGCGAACAGGATGCCCTTTTTCTGAAAGGAAAAGATTGGCTGTACAAGACCTATAACTCGGGCAAGACGGTGGAGCAGTACGACGATAAGGCTGCCGGACGGATAGCCGTTAAGGCCCGGACGCAAGAATTGAAATGGAATGCCGGGCTAGGCATTGTCAACACGGCCGGGGGCTTCACCTATAACATGACGCTGGATTTTAAGGAAGGCAAAGGCCGACTCATTATCGAAGACATCACTTATCAGAAAGGCCAGCTAAAGGATGCGATGATACTGGCCTCGGGTGCGGATTTGGCCGACACGTTTCCGGCCAACTGGCCCACGCTCGGGAAGAAAGCGATGACGAAGCACTGGAACGAAATGCAAGCAGCCGGCACGAGCGAACTGCTGGCGCTGGCGACTTCCTTTCAAAGCGCACTGACGAAAAAGGGAGATAACAAGGATTGGTAGCTCTCACCGAAAAAGCCGTGCTTATCAAGCACGGCTTTTCAAAACTTAGTTTAGGTACGATAAGCCTTCATTATCGTACCTAAACTATCACTACATTTGTTGCCGTAAAATCATTGGTAAGTATGCTCCATTTCGATAACGCTTGGCGTTTTGAATCGCCCGGTTCACTGCACCCACAAGTCTCCCAAGAATTCCTTGAAATCATCGGTAAACTAGCGCAGGGCAAGCAACAGGTATACGAACACTTCAAAACGTACCTTGCTTCGGTGTCAGGCACTGTGGCTTCACGCAGTTCCAATGCGAGTTGGGCGTATACTGATTTGCAACACGCTATCGATGAAGCCGCTAATAATGCGCCCATGTGCATCGAAGCGTTTTATTCTGCTTGTCAAGAATTCAAAGATGGCCCGGTTCTCGGCCATGAGCTGATAAATCGCATTCTGGCGAAGCACGGTGAACCGTACCAGATTAAGCCGCCCAACCTGGAACGGCTCGAATCCGGTCAACCGGTAACCAAACCAGAGGTACCGCTGTCATTAGCACAACAGGCACAAGATATCATCCACGCATCTTTCGCCGAATCGCAGCGGCTGTTAGCAGAAGGCCGGTATCGGCCCGCAGTGCAGGAAATCCTATGGCTGTTGGAAACAGTATCAACTGCCTTTCAGGGGATGTCCACTAGCGAGAGTGAGACAATACAAGGAAAGTATTTCAATAAGATTGTCGACGAACTGCGAAAGCGAAATCAAGGCACGGCTCTGGAACAGGTCATCGGATGGTTGAAGACGCTGCACGGGTATTTGTCTGCGCCGGCCGGCGGAGGCATTCGACATGGGATGGACCTGAAAGAAGGAGTAGCCACGTCAGAGGGTGAAGCCAAGTTGTATTGCAACCTTATTACCAGCTACACTAATTTCCTTCTTTCTGAGTACCAACGATTAAGTTCAAGCTCTGCAAAGCTTGATTAAGAGCCTACCGGAATGAAACAAAAGGAAAAAAAAGCCAACCTACCGGTAGTGACCGATTCCGTGCCGGCACTGGCCCTGGCCGACCTCTCAGGTACGGTCCCAACTGCGGTGAGCCGCTACCTGGTGCGCGGCCTCGAAGGGGCCGATAACACCCGCCTGGCGTATGCGACCGACCTGGCCACGTTTGAAGCCTATTGCACCGAACACGGGTTGGAGCCTTACCCTGCCCACGTAACTACGCTGGCTGGCTACGTGACCCACCTGGCTGACTTGCCGCGCAAGCTGGCCACCATCGCCCGGCACCTGGCTGCCATCAACAAGAAGCATCAGCTGCTCGGGCTGCCATCGGCCGTGGGGGCTCCCGCCCTAGACGTCGTAATGAAAGGCATTTCCCGCGAACTGGGCAAGCGGCAGAAGCAGGCCCCGGCATTCACGGTGGCCTACCTCAAGAACGTTATTAAGAACCTCGACCTCGAAACCGCGGCCGGTATCCGGGACCGGGCACTCCTGCTGCTCGGGTTCGCCGGCGCCTTCCGGCGCTCTGAGTTGGTGGCCCTCGACTTGGAGCAAGTCGAACTGAAAGATGCGGCCCTGGTGCTACACCTGGGCAAGAGCAAAACCAACCAGACCGGCGAAACCGAAGATAAAGCCGTTTTCTACGCCGCTAACCCGCTTTTCTGCCCGGTACGGGCCTTCCAGGACTGGCAGCGCCTGCTGGGGCGCACGTCGGGGCCGGTGTTCGTGTCGCTTCGTAAAGGCAAGACGGCCGGCGACGCGGTGCCAACGGATAAGCGCCTCTCCGATGTCCGGGTAAACCGGCTCGTCAAGCAGCACCTGGGCGAAGAGTACTCTGCGCACTCGCTGCGGGCATCTTTCATCACCACGGCCAAACTCAACGGCCAATCCAACGAATTCATCAAAAATCAGACTAAGCAGAAAACTGACGAGATGATAAGCCGCTATACCCGCCTCTCGGACGTGATAGCCTACAACGCGGCGCAGGCCCTGGGACTATAGCGCAAAAGAGCCCACGTAAATCAGGCAGTTCTCGATTTTTCGTAGAGCGCTAGCTTCTTTCTTGATTCTTCAGCAGCTCGTTGAAGCTCTTTTTCAAGGCACTCTGTCTCTTCGTAGTCAATTCTGTAGCCAAACAGCTTCACCTTTATCACTGATTGCATGGACATGCCCTCAGAAAAAACGGTACTGAAGCTCTTATTACAGCTCTTGCATTTGTATTTGTATCTACCCGTAGGCGTTTGACCAGCTGCGTTGATGGAGTATTTGTCAGCCTGGCAGTAGGGGCACTTGAAACTATGCCGGTCCACCCGATACTTAACCGCAGAAGAATCGGTGAATAAGTACTCGTTGTTATTCCAGTCCACTAAGTCCAGGTTATAATCCCTTACCAGGCCGATAAACTCGGCTTTCCGCTGTTGGTAACCGGCTTGGTCGAAATAATGAGCAACGGGAATCTTCAGCAGGTAGTCTGCTCTAGGAAAATAGAGCGCAATCGTATGGATAGGGTAAATGGGCTCGCAGTCTTTGGTATGCATCAATGACAGCAGATAGTAGCCAATCAACTGATTTAGATACGAGCGCTGCAGGGTCTGCGTCGCGGTAACTTTCAGGTCTATCAGTACCCCATCAATGATAATATCAGCGTCCGCCCCTCCAACCAGCATGCCGGCGCGACCAAAGGTCGGGTTCAAAACGCAGTGGTGCTGTGCCAGAAAGGGCTCCCAATTGACGGCCTGAAAGAGTTTTTCAACCTGGTCGATTTCAGCTGCTTCGTCGTCAAATGCGACTTCCCGAAAAGCAAACTCGGGCCTTCCGGTGCGGTAGACCACGTCAAGCTTTGCAAGCAACAAACAGGAAAGGATTAGCTCCGGTGTAAGAACACCACTGCGGAGGAAAGCTTGGTATTGACCCTTTGCATCATCAAAGTCGCTCTCCAAGCGAGCAACCAAAGGCAGGGTTTTAGCAGCTGCTTCCGGCTTGGTCTTGGCTTTCCTGGCTTGCGAACTGGTAACCATGCCCAATGCGTGTTCGGCAATCCATTGGCGCGGCTCCTGCCGGAACTGTGCGTTGATTCGCTCTAGCTGGAATCGAAAGAGGTAGTCAAAGGCGGTTCCGATACGCGAGTAGCTAAGGTCGCCATTGCGTTCCTTATGTACCGTGATTGGCACCCTCACTACCGGTATATTATTGGGGAAATGATGCCTGAGCCATGCGGTCAGATTGCTGTGAAGGGGGCTTTGCAGAATTGAGGTTAAACTCATGGGTGCAATCTGAGAATGCTAGACACACTCAGCTGCCAACGGGTAATTAGCCCGTGTCTCCCCGCAGAAGTACAGCCGACTGCCCTCCGTGTCACATTTGAAGTCTGTACCAGCTGCAATGCTCCAAATCTGATTGCAAGAAACCCTAATGCGGGATTTAGACTGGGGGTGATGCCTGCTCAGTAGGATATCACAGGTAAGGGTATCGTCATCCATCTCTACGTTCCATGCAACGGCTTGATGAAGGTGTAGCACCGCTAGATACCAGGTACGCCCCTCTGACTCATAGGAGTGAGCCTTTACTATGTAGTGATTAGCTGGGTCAGCAAGCCCGACAACTAGCTCCCGTAGGGCAATGCGTGGGTGAGTTGTCGTGGAGGCTGTCACAAGCGTTTTTTTAGTGGGTATGTCAGCAAATTAGAAGCAGCGGTCCTTACGCGGCATCCAGAATAAAGTCTGCGGGTATTTGGAGCTTTTGATACAAGCGCCGGGCCAAGTCGAGATTGATTTGCCGCTTTCCCTTCAGCACCTCGTTGAGGCGTGAAGGAGTAATTTCCAGCAGGGCTGCCAACTCCTTTTGCTTCATACGCCGGCGAAACATCTCTACTTCAATGCGCCCAGCTATCGTTTGGGGAGGCCCGGGGTGGAAATCTTGTGCCTTCTCATAAGCGTGAATGGCATCCCGCAGGGGCAATAGCGCAGCAGTGTTGCCCGAATCAGTATCAAGCAACTCATCAAACTGGCGTAAAGCCGCCAAGTACTCAGCTTCGGTGTGCAACGTCATGACTAAGCAGGTTATACGGTTGAGGCATTCACTTTATCGTAGGCGGCGTGTGTTCCAATAAATCGAATATATACTGTACGAATGTTGAAATGTATCCTGGCAATAAGGCGGTAGCGGTTGCCCCGTATGTTAAACACGTAGCGGTCGTTTCCTACATAGTCTGCGGTCGGATAACTAGCCTTTACATCTGACCAAGTCGCCCAATCAGCGCACTCGACCTGAGCATACCATACCCGCAGCGCTTCTCTTGCGTCAGCATGACGTTCGCCAAATTCACGCAGGGTCCGCTCGGTTAAAACAACCATAACGCAAATCTAGTCGCTTTGATTACAATTTGCGCAATTTTATTCTGATTTTGGTAATATAGGTGCTACATTTGCTCAACCCTGAATCGTGGGGGTAATGACTAGCGACAGCATTAAATTCTGGTTTGAAACCGTAAAGCTTTGCTGTAGCTTCGTAGATTTTTTGAGTCCCCCGAACGCCTACTTGTGTACGAATTAACTCCAAAACTGCCCACCAATGCCGCTATACGCCGGTTGTGGGCCGTTCTTGCTAAAGCTCCCCTGCCAACAGTGTTGGCGGATTATCTGCGTGGGTGGCTGGGTATGTTGAATGACGAGGCCCTGCCTCACGCTGATTACTTACGCTTACGGGTTTTTGGCCGGGTGCTCATGGACCTTGCCAGTCAGGGATGGCACTTCTCCTGCACCAGCGAAGATGCAACCATTCTACGCGCATTGTCCCCGGATACAACGGTACGCCCTGGGCAAAGCGCCACTTCGCCCGCTGAAGTAAAGCAAGTGCTACGGGCGTCGCTGGTCGCGAACCGCGATGAGCAACTGCGTGACCCCGATAATCAGCGCTTCATACGACGTATGGAGATGCCCCGCCGACATGCAGGGCGCATGTTGAACGTGCGTAACCTGCTGGTAAACCCAAGGACTCTAGCTGCTGAATTGCAGACTTGCCTGGCAGCCCCTGAAGCAAATCGCGCCGAGTTGATTGGCTCATTGGTACAGCCCTACTTGCAGTTGGCCACGGAAGCAACCGATGAGCACACCGGACTTCGTCTGCTGGACATCTGGCGTTACTGCCGCTACACCTGGAGTCTTCCTTTTCAGACCCAGCCGGGCCGGCGCATGTTCTACTTGGTACGCGACGCAGCTCGGCCGCTGCACCCCATTATTGGTATTGGCGCCCTGGGCTCCGCTGTTGTTCAGATAACGGTGCGGGACGAATACGTTGGCTGGTCAGTCAAATCCTTGCAGAAGTGCGCTGACCCAACGAGTCGACTACGTGCTCTGGACCTTGAACTTGCCCGCGCAGTAGATGAGATATTCGCGGAGGATTTTGTTGAGGAAGGTATACTAGAGCTAGCAGAGCTAATTCAACCCACCGCGGCGACCTTCGACAATCTGGACCGCGCTGCCCGGGACTTGCCTCTAGCAAGTCGTACGGCACACCGGGGACTAAAAATCGACCTCGAAGTAGAGGCGCGTTCAGACCTTTATCGTCGTAAGCGGGCAGAAACGCTAAGCGGGCTGCTTTCTGCCCGCCAAGTGTTTCAGCAGAGTGACCACCTGCCTGCTCCCGAACGGTTAGCCCACCTGCTAGCCTCGCCAGAGGGCTTGAAGGCATTGCGCGTTGCCATAAAAAGCATCAAAAAGCGTCATGTAGCGGCTTCTATTATGGAAATCACTACGTGCGGGGCTATACCTCCCTACGGCGAGTTACTGGGTGGAAAACTGGTTGCAATGCTGATGGCAAGCCCTCAAGTCGTAGCCGAGTATAAAGCACGGTATACCGATAGCTCGAGCGTGATTGCCAGCCGTATGCGGGGCGAAATTGTAAACCGTGACGCTAACCTTGTCCTGCTGGGAACCAGCAGTCTTTACCACGTTGGAAGCAGTCAGTACAACCGCATCAAGTTTCCCACTGCGAAAGGGGAAATCGAGTACAAGCTTATTGGGAAAACGGAAGGGTTTGGAAGTGTCCACTTATCGCGTCAGAGCTATGATGCAATCCAGGACATGCTGCGCGAAGACCCGGCGCAGAACAGCCAGAGTTATACATTCGCTGCCGGAGTAAACTATAAGTTGCGCTCCATTGCCTCGGCGTTTAACATGCTGGGCCTTCAGAAACTGCAAAAACACGCTACCCCTCGCCTGGTCTATCTCACTCCCACGGCCAAGAACTGGCAGCGCTACCTATTAGGAGAAGACCAGCAGCCTGATTGGCTTTATTCGGACCTTGGCAATTATGTCCAAGAAACGGCAGCTATTGTTGAGCATTGGAAACAGCGCTGGTTTATCAAGCGGGCTCAAAACCCTGAAATCGTTGCCCGTCTGCTAACGGCGGAAAAGATTGCCTCACTAACTCAAATCACCGACCACGAAACCGAGGCTGCCCGAAAACAGCAGGGGTCTTTTTTTTTTCTAGGAGATAATATGCCACCCAAGATAGACTGGTCGGTATTCGCCTTGTTCAACGGCGGACGCACAAGCTTTGCTGAGAAATTGAAGCCAGCGGAGCTAGAAATTTTTCATATCGAGTCCAAAAAGCTGGAAGCCGGAATCATTGGCTTGCTTAACTCGAACCGACGAATCTACCTGACTGGCAATCCAGGGGACGGAAAGACGCACCTTATCCGTCGATTGTCTGAGGACAACGACAAATGGCCGGGCAATACGTTCGTCCACTGGGATGCGAGCGCAGAGAATCAGGAAAAGCTCGTGACGGAGCTAAAACAGGCCATTAGCGACAAGCGGCCGGTGCTGGTGGCAGTAAACGAAGGGCCTTTGCGACAAATTCTGCTTGACCTACCCGAGTCCGAAGCTAGCATGTTACGTGAGCAATTGGCAACCCCATTTGTCTACGACGCGGGCACCGCCGATGAGCCGGAAATTCCGGAAGTGCTCTTGGTCCACCTTGGCTCCCGGCAGGTATTGACCCATGAGTTGATTGAAAAAGCGCTACAAATTGCCCTCCGGAAAGTAGATTATGATAGCGCTCCTCAACGGGTAAGAGATAATGTGCAGGCTCTGGGCCATCACCTGGTTCAACAACGCCTCGGTGACTTGCTGAAACTGGTTAGCCAGGGCGGTACCCACGTCACCATGCATCAACTGCTGGGGTTGCTGTCGCGCATGATTACCGGGGGGTCACCCTTACCTGCGCGGGCACAAAACGCGCATCCTTACTACGAGACAATTTTCGAGAAGATAGAGGGGAGTGCACTATCGGCAACGCTTCGGGAACTGGACCCTGCGCGTTCGCCCCACGCGCATTTGGATACCCACAAACTTTGGGATGCTCCCGTCTCAGCTGGGCAATGGCTGACCAGCCCGGCCCATCCTGCTCCAGGTTCAAGTTCTGACAAAGAAGAAGCTGTGCGCTGGTTCCGGTCACTGAAAAGGCAATACTATTTTGAAGCCTCGCAAGGCAAGGACTTGCTAAAATCCATCCCCCCGGACCGGGCAAGTTTCGCCGAACTAGTTTCTGGTGGCACAGGCCAGGCACGACGTAAGTTGTTAACAGCCCTTGCACGATTCGCTAACCAGAAAATCGAGAGCGGCACGAAAAATCACGATGGAAGTTCTAACGCAACTGCGCCAGAACTATACCTATGGACATCGCTACGCTACGATGCGGTTGGTCCAGCTACTGCCCTGATAGCGGCGGCAAGTTTGCGGGAAACAGACGTGGCCGTGCAGCTTCCGTCCTTATCCCCCGCTCTCGCCAGTCTGCTGGACTACGAGCCTGACCATGTCCGGTTAACCCTAAGTCGTAAAGCAAATGCGCCCGCTTTATTGCTTGATTTAGAACTCTGGACTGCGCTAGGACAGGTTGCTCGTGGATTGCCCTTGCAATTTCGGTCGGAAGAAGCCGGCCGGCGAGTGGGACGTTTTCTATCGGAGCTAGCCGCTTTTAGCACGGCTGATGAAACGGGGAAAATACGAATCCATGATGTTGAAGCAGGCCACACATACGCAGTTGGCTTAGAAGCACAGCCGCTTGATAAAAACGGGCACAGCAAGATAAAATACGTGCTCTAAGACCACCCCACTTTCGTTTCGACCAATCCTTAGTTGATACTATGCCTGAGCTTTTACTTGCTGAAGTAGCCGAACTTGTTGCCAACGCTACCTGGGGCTTCGTTCCTGCCCGTGACATTAAGCCTGTCCATTTAGCGAACGGCATGTTTCGGGCGCTTGCTGGTCCAATAGAACCGGATTTGGGTTTGTTGAAGAAGGTGGTGGCCACTATGCGGGGCAAGACGCAGAAATCTTCCACAGAAATTATCGAAATCGCTGATTTCAGAGCCGCAGCTGAGTTGCCGCTGAGTACCGCAGCAGCGGAGGGAGCAGTAACACAGTTACGCAAGGCGCTCGATGTGGTGCTCAATCAAGATGGGGCATTTTATGAAGGTTCAACCTCTACGCCTACCCTCTCCCACTGGCATCATCTCACGAAAGACCCCTCAGACCAACGAGCGGGGCATCTACTTGCACACGTTTTACTAGGCGCCCCCGAACGGGCGGCAGCCTTGGCAATCCGGGGAGCCTTATCCAAGAATAATGACGCTGTTTACCGGCTGACCGCTCCCCTAATAGGAAACCAAGAGGAAGAATTGCCTGCGTTTCCTGCACCAGATAGTGATATCCAACAGAAAGCGCAAGAATCGTGTGTTCTAAAAAGCCTTCAGGAAAGCTTTACTACCCTAGCAGAATACAGTGAGTATCTGGATAAAACCGCCTTGTTGCAACGAACGGTAACCCTGGCAGGGTTCGGATTGCTGCTCTACCTGTTCAACGGAAATTCAGATACCTGCCAGCCATTATTGCTTTGTGCTTCTGACCATCCAATGGCAGTCAGAGAAGCCAGCCGCCACACCTTGGCCTTGGCCCGCAGGCGGCTGCGAACGGTATTTGGGGAATCACTGCGTAAAGAGTTGATTAAGCGGGGTGATGATAAACTCAAAGAACAAGAATACCGTGACTGGGCATCTACATGGCTCCCGTCCGAATCTTTTACTCCTAACCAAATTCAGCGTTACGCCTTAGAATTTGAGCAGGAACTGCTAGCTGGCGAAACGCCCTTTGAAGCAGCCGTCCGCGCTCTAACAGGCCCGGCAATGGCCATAATTGGCAGAACTAAATCGGGACAGGACAGCGTCACACCAGAGGGCTGTAGCAAACACCTCGGTCGGCGCATCGGCTTGCAGTGGCCCCGCAAGCATGGACGGGGCGAGCGCTATTTGCTCCCTGTTGGGGCTATCTATGATGCTTTGGTGACTAGCCTGCTGCATCATAAGGACGTGATACAGGCGGAGGTATTTTGGGAGTTGGCATACAAGCGGTTTGGGCTGATATGCGGCGCGTTGCCAGAAGTCGATGGAGAACGCCTTGCCCGCTTAGGGATTCGCAATGTCACATCAGCACAGCTGGCTGCCAATGCCCGCGGCATCATTGAAGATTTGACCCGTTTGGGTTACGCTCGAACTTACGCCGATGACGTGACGCTGATTAGCGCCATGTGGTAGCCAGCAGATTGGCTTTTCCCTTATCCTTCCCGCTTATATAGAGCCTGTGATGCCCTCGAAAGATATACTCTTCGCTACCCTATTTGAACTGCTAGAGCAAGAGTTCGCTATAGCACCAACTGGGCTACTGCTCCCTAATTTGCCGTTACCGACTGCGGATTGGTTACCTGAGTTACTGCATACGCTGGCAGATGATAGCCGGTACTATGTAACGGTTGTAGGAGCCGACCAAACAAAGACCTTGGCCCTTCAGCCATTGGTAAATCCTCACTTTGGGCTAACGGCAACTCATGCAGTAGAAATACGCAACGACTTGGAGTTGCCCGCCGATGCGCGGCGGCTGGTTATTGTGCTTAAGACTGAGCCCCGCATGAATTCATTGCGGGATTATAGAATTCTAAGCGTTGAGAAGATAGTCCAGGCGATAGCCCGTAAAGGCAGTACTAAAGCGCCGAACTCGCCCCAACGCGCCCTTTGGGATGTATTGGCTACCACGAAGTTACCAACCGAACTCGGGGCCTTGATTCGGTTTTATGACGAGGTCTACAGAGAAGGAGGTGCTGAGCCACGGGAGGCTTTACACATTCTTGAATTGCTCCCAGACCCTGCCTTATTCAACGACCACCGCACTACTGTTGGGGCAATAGCACCGCGTCTGGAGCTAAATGCAACCTTGACGGGGCGGTTGTTGCTGCGCGACTCGGAGGACGTTGACAAGGCATATGAGACATACCGCAAAGCGGTAGACGCAGCCAATCCTATAACGGACTTACTACGAGAGAGCTACGGGCGATTTCGCAAATTGGACCCGGCTGCTGAATTACCATCTCAATTAGAGGGGTTTTCGTTTGAAGCGGTGAGAATGCTGTTCGGAGAGAGCAGCCTCCCTCCTGTGAAACCATCTCCCAACCCTCAACCGGAGCCTGAACCCGAGCCGGAGCCAGAGCCGGAGCCAGAGCCAGAGCCAGAGCCTGAACCCGGGCCAGGACCAGGACCGGGACCAGGGCCAAATCCTGAGCCAGAACCAGAACCCGAGCCAGAGCCAGAACCGATTCGGCCTAATCCCCCTGGAGGCGGCCCCTCTGGTGGCAAGCCAAGTCGTGAGTCCTTCCGAGAAGGGTTACTTGATGAGGCTGTGTTAGCAATCGCAGCTGACCCCCGTTTTGCCGAAACCTGGGGTCAGGAGGTAACCAAGCTTTTTTCTGCTTTGCGGAAGGAGCCTGAAGGGAGCAACATGCTGATTGGTATTCGGACAGAGTGTGACCATCGCACGGAACCTGGGGCCCTTCTTTTGACCGAAGAACTACTAGACACCCACCGTTTTGGCGGAATCATTACGGTAGGGCAGGCCAATTCCTTAGAGGAAGCATTGGCTTCTTTATCCGAAGGCCTGCCCGCTGCAAACCCCATTTTTGATGCAACGTGGCTAAGCCAGTTGCAAGAATACCTAACAACGGCTGAAGAACTTCTTCCCCCCGGTTTTGAAGGCATCGCGCGGCTTAAGTACTACATGGACTGCCGGGCACGGCTCGTTCCCGTGGCCGATATGCTTACGGCTGCCCCCCTCACTACTTTGCTGGCTCAGCCTGACATCTTACAAGCTGCCCGCGATACAGTAGCCGCTTACGAGGGGTTAATGGAGCATATTAGCAGCCACTTTGCTCAACTCCAACAAGAAGATGGTGCTCAGCTCTTAGGGGGACTATTGCTGCGCTTAGACTTGGTGGAAGTGCGTGATGGCATGGGTGGGCGAGCAGGGTTATTAGCACCTTTTCATCCGCTGATTCTGTGGAAGAATATCGAGTTGGCCGATGAGGTGCTAGCTGGGCATGCAGCCGACTTGCGTTTGTTGATTGGGCGGCTTAGCCTTTTCTCCGAGCCTTTAAGGGCCCTGATGCTCCCCGTTGACGAGTCCTACACCGACACGGCATTAGCGTATGCTGACCGCTTGGGTTCCTGGGCGGTATATCGTCCTGCGGGGCTGGTAAACGTCACGGTAAGCATTCGCTTGCTGGAACGGGCTGCTGAGAAAATTGCGATACTATACCCCCCGGTACGTCAACACCTCCGCCTCTTCCTGCATCATCCAGAAAGCCTTGAGCGGGTAACCGAGGTTCTCCGGCATCTTTTTGCCCCTAAAAAAGGGCATACGCCATTCGAGCATGTTCAATTAATCATCAGCCATCATCCAGACACACCCATCAAACTCGATGGTTTGAACAACTTCATCAGTGAGGGTTTGGTGACTCCCGAACTGAAATCAGCTGTTGACGCCGACGAAATCGTTCCGTGGCTGGTTGACAATCCGGTGCACATACTGGTGCTGCCAGGGCAGCGCTATTTGCAGCCAACCCGGATTGGACGTCAAGCAAGCAACATCCACCCGCTTAGTCTGCCGCGACTGCTTCAGTTTAATCAGTTTAAGAAGATTATCAGCCTGCAGCCTCGTAGTCAGCAAGGGTCAAGCAGCGGCGCTAGCCAGCCCTTTGGCCCCTATCATGCCCTCGCCGCTGCGCTGGGAGGACAACCCCAGCAGGAGCTATCAGGCACACTCGTTCAGCAGGAGAATAATGGGAGCCAGACCATCCTGATGCCGCATGCTGTTTTCATGTTGTTGGCGGGAGCAACCGGCGTCGAGGGGGCACAAGTGCTGGCCCGTGAAGGAGGCATTGACGGGGACGTAGTGGTAACGCATTATCCTAAACGCTTCGTCAAAGGCGTCGAGTACATGCTGCGGGAACTGAACTACCAGCCGGATGCAGCTGGAGTACTGCGCCTGCTGAAGCGTTTGGAAACGGTGGGCGAAACCGGCCTTTTCAAAACCATCAGCGATACGGGTGTAGGCGGATTTTCCCCTCCTGAGCTGAAAGGGCAATTTGGGTTGGCAGTCGCTTTAGGTTGGTATCTGGCCCTCGCGGGCAATGACCCACGTCATTTGACCGTAAGCCTGGACTCAGAATTAGCGAAGCGTTGGCTTGAAAAGCGTGATTCTGACCGTCGCAACGATTTGCTAGGCATGCGCCGCTTGGAAAACGGACGGCTGAGCATCGACTTAATCGAGGTCAAGTCCTATAAGGTTGGGGCTAATATTGAAGGCGACGGACATCCGGGCGAACAGCTACGCGCCGTAGCGCGAGCCCTGTTCCCTGTCTTGGAAGGCAAAGGCGGTGACCTGCTAACCGATTGCCGGCGAGAACTACTGCGTGAGCAGCTATTCAGGGAGGGTCAACTTACGTTTCCCAAGGAAGGTGTTACCACCAAAGAATGGGGTGGTTGGATTCAACTCCTGAATGATACCCTGGATGGCGAATTATCCCTTGAGGAAGGGAAAATTGAAGTTAACCTTATGCTCATCGAGGTTTGCTTTGAAGAAAACATTGAACGGAGCGAAACCATTGTGCAAGCTGATGCTGGCGCACAACATCCAGCTGACCGCTTGCCTGTACATCGGGTTCGTTTGGGCGAATCGGATGTAAAACTGTTGCTTGGCAGCGATTGGGCCGCTCCGGTCACATTGCCAACTGTTACGGTCCCGGCACCCGTAAAAGCTCAACCAAAAGGTGCGCAGGCAGCTGCAACGCCAGCCCCAAAGCCAACCGTTATAGTTGCAGACCCCATAGTTGCACCTAAAAAACCAGATGGTCCTGAAAAGCAGGGTGAGGATGATTCGGAGGTGACCGGCACCACCCCGCTACCAGATGCCCCTATAGCACCTGCCAGTGGGGGTAGTTCTGCTCCGATTCCCCCGGAAGCAGTACTAGGTGAAGAAGAACCGGCTGAGCCCACCCAGTCCGTCAAATCCACGGCTGACTTGGAGGCGCTGGCCGCGGCGTTATACCGCGCTTTGCAAAACTTTGGGCAGACCCCGAAGAAGCCCATTGACCCGCAACTTGCCGATGTAGGTCCTACCGTCATCCGTTTCAAGATAGAAACCCGCGTAGGGCAGCAACTCAACAAGATTCAAGCAAGGGCATTGGACTTGCAACGGGAGATGGAGTTGGAAAAGCCCCCCGTCATTTACAATCTGCGAGGGTACATCGCCGTAGATATCCCGCGCCCTGACCCACAGGCCGTTTTATTGAAGGACGTTCTGGCAAGCAGCGCCAAAAAGAAACAGGAGTTAGCTCCCATTTCTTTCCCTGCGGGTGTGGCTCCCGACGGGGACGTGCCATGGCTGAGCATCCCGCTTCTGCCGCATATGCTAGTTGGGGGTACTTCGCGCTCGGGCAAAACAATGTTCCTCTATAGCATCATTGTTTCTCTAACGAAGTTGAATACCCCGGACGAGTTGAAAATCGTCTTGATTGACCCCAAGCGGACTGATTTCAACTATTTCAGTTCATTGCCTCACCTCTACAACGGCGAGATTCTGACTGATAAGCAGCAGGCGATGGACGTGTTGCAGGACCTGCTTAATATCGAGTTAGAGCGCCGTACCGATGTGCTGGTGGAGCACGGGTGCCGGGATATTCAAGACCTGCACCGAAGCCAACCACAGATTGTCATGCCTTATGTGATAGTGGTTATTGACGAGTTTGCTGACCTGTCCGGCATCATGGACAAGAAGCAGCGGGAAGCCTTTGATATGCTCCTGGGACGTGTTGCCCAACGAGCCCGGAGCGTTGGCATTCACCTCATCATTGCCACGCAACGGCCAGATGCGAAGGTGATTTTCGGAAATCTTAAGGCTAACCTGCTCTGCAGAGTGGCTTTTCAGCTTACTTCTGGTATCGATAGCCGCATTATTTTGGATGAGAATGGGGCAGAAGACCTGATAGGCTACGGCGACATGCTACTCAAAATAGAGGGACGGATTCAGCGTTTGCAAGGGTTTTTCATCAGCACAGATGAGTTGCGAAAACTTAAATCCTAGCTTTTCCGCTCTTGGCTAATACGGCATTGAACATGACGGCAAGAAAATTAGGGCTGATTTACGCTGCCATCCATGCGGAAAGGCTGGGTTTTATCCGGGAGATATGCGAGGACTGGTCAAAACCAGAACTGCCCTTTGCCCTTGATGAGTCGATGAAGCACTTGGAAAGCGGCATGCTCTATACTTTCAAGCAAGGGGGCATACAAACTCACCGTATTGCAACGGAATTGGAGGCTCCAACCAAGGATTTCTATGACCAGTTGGACCGGACTATTTTCAGTAGACAAGGGGCCAGCATTAAAGCAAACCGGCACAATTTAGACACGGTAGACTTCATCCTAAAAAACGACCTTGACAGCACGTACTACCATCAGGCATACGCTATCAGAAAGATAAACGGCTTTCTGGATAATGAATTTGAAACCTTTGACTTTGAGAAGGCGGTCGAGGCATACCGGGTTGAATTGAAGTGCTCGGGCTTTACCAGAGTTGGCAAAGAAGACAAGGCCTGGATTGCCATTGAATCAACCAACTACTTCCTTAACCGTACCTGGGACCCCTATCTAACAAAACTGCTCCCGATAATCCACAACGTCATTTGTGAAGACTCCTACTACGCAAGCTGGCAATCCATACTGGATGAGTTGAAGACTGGTCTCGGTCTCGAAGGGATAAAAAAGCTGGAATTGGAAGCCGCACAGCTGGAATTCAACATCAAAGACAACATATTCAGTAAGTATAGCCGAACTGCCCATAAAGAGGGCTTAGTATCTGAGATAGAGCTAATTCGGAATCGAATTTTATCAGGATTGGGTCAATAGAAAGCAGGGCACTTACCCTATACCAATTGAATTATCATAGATTCTATTTCACCAATTTCTGCCAATTTTTTTAGTCAATTCAAAACTAATTTAATTAGTAACAACGTATACTTGCGGCTTACTTAACAGTTCCGCTGTATGAGAAACGTTGAATTGATACCTGTTCCGGCAATTAGCCAAAACCCAACCTTACTGCCCCTATTCAGCTATCTAGTGCCTGCTGGCTTCCCTTCGCCGGCAACGGACCACCTCGAAGGGCTCTTTGACTTGAACCGGCTGCTGCTGCGACATCCCGACGCTACCTACCTGCTACGGGTCAGCGGGGAGAGCATGGCGGGTGCTGAAATCCATACCGGCGACCTACTGGCCGTGGACAAGCATTTGGAAGCTGACCACAACCATATTGTGGTAGCCGTGGTGCACGGAGAATGCACCGTAAAGCGCTTGGTGCGTGAAGGACAGAAGTGGTGGCTCAAACCCGAAAATCCTGCCTACCAGCCTTACGAGATTACCGACACCGACGAGTTGCGGATTTGGGGCGTGGTTACCCACGTCGTGCATGAGCTAATTCCCGGCAAATTGACGGCGTTAATCCAAAGCCTCGATTAGCTATGTTCGGCCTAGTCGATTGCAACAATTTCTACGTGAGCTGCGAGCGGGTTTTTCAGCCGCGCTACGAGGGTCGGCCGGTGGTTGTGCTCAGCAACAACGATGGCAACATCATCAGCCGCTCCGCTGAGGCAAAGGCCCTGGGCCTGCAAATGGGCGACCCTTATTTTCAGGTCAAGCCCTTGCTGCAACAACACAACGTGACCGTATTTTCGAGCAATTACGCCTTGTATGGCGATATGAGCCGGCGTGTCATGTGGTATCTCGGCCAATCGGCTCCCGGCGTTGAAATCTACTCCATTGACGAGGCATTTCTGGACCTGGCCGGAATGGAAAAGCACTTGGGGAGCCTGGATGCTTTCGCCCGTAAGATTCGGGCCGGGGTTAAGGCGCGAACGGGCATTCCGACCTGCGTTGGGGTTGCACCGACCAAAACCTTAGCCAAACTGGCGAACCGCATCGCTAAGAAAAACCCGGACCTGGGCGGGGTGCTCTACCTCGACAACGCGGACCGGCGGGCCTGGGCGCTGGGGCAAGTGGCCGTGGGCGACGTGTGGGGCATCGGGCGGCAGTACGCGGCCAAACTCACCGCGGCCGGCATCGACACGGCGGCGGACCTGGCCCGCGTATCCGATACCTGGGCGCGCAAACACCTGGGCGGCGTGGTCGGGGCGCGGCTGGTGCAGGAACTGCAAGGCCGGCCCTGCGCGGGGTTGCATCCATCGGAAGATGGCACCCTGGCCCGGCAAAGCATTAGTTGCTCCCGAACCTTTGGCCGGCCCCTGGCGGCATTTGCCGATGTGCAGGCCGCGGTGGCTTCGTTTCTGTCGCGGGCGGCGGAAAAACTGCGCCGGCAAAACGACACGGCCCATGTGCTGACGGTGTTTCTGAGCAAAAACCGCTTTGCTACCAACGTGCTCCCTCCTTTCTCGCGCTCGGCTACCCTAACCCTGCCTTCGGGGCCTACGGCCGATACGACGGTGCTCCTGAGCTATGCCCGCGCCATGCTCAGCCGGCTATGGGAGCCCGGCACGCTCTACCACAAGGCGGGGGTGGTGCTCGACGGATTGGAACCACCCGGTACCGGCCAGCAGCTTTCCTTGTTTGACTCCCCGGCACCGATACCGAACAAAAGGGAAGAAAAGTCGCTGCAGGCGGAGCGGCCCGGCCTGATGGCTAGCCTTGATGCTCTGAACCAACGCTTCGGGCGGGGCACCGTGCGCGTGGCCTCGGCGGTGCTGCCGCCTGCTACAGGGGGGCGGCCCGTTCGGGCACCCTGGGAGGGGAAGGCACAGTGGTGTTCACCGGCCTACACTACCAGGCTGGAAGATTTACTTATCGTGCGCTAGCGTGCATATCGCCGCTGTACGCCCCATGTGCTACTTTTAGCAGCCGCTGTTTGCACCGATTCTTTTTACAACCTCCCCTCTCATGCAAGAAGTCGAAGTTTTATTCATGGTTACCCGCAACGGCGGTGGCACCCGCGAGGAACGAATCAAAACCCGCGTTGATAGCTCGACGCTCAACGCTGCCTCGGGCGACGTGGGAAGGAGGAAGCTGGACGGATGGGCCAAGCAGTTCTTTCCAGCAGACAAGGAAGCGCGGGTACTCTATATGAAGCGCCTCTAATGAGCACGACCCACGTCTTTGGCATGGCAAAGTCCAGCCTCGACCTGCTGGGCGCCAAACGGCAGAAGCTGGAGTTGGACTTCCTGCGCCTGGTGTACGCCTGTCAGCACTATCAGGCCAACGGCTGTCAGGCCTTCGGCTACCTTGCGGTCACCTCGGCCGCGATTGAGCAGCAGGTGGCGAAGTGGGCGACAAAATACCTGGTCCCTCCCGGCCTGGTGCAGTTGGTCGTGCCCGCCCTCTCGGATGCGGAGCAACAATCGCTGCTGGCGGAAAAGGGCCGGAACCGGCTGGGCAATCTGGCTAAGGCCGATGCGGCGGTCCTGCTAAAAGACGCCGATGGCTCTTTTGGGCGGGATTTGCTGGAAGCAGCGCTGGAATCCTCCATCCTAAAACAACACACAGCCCTTCGGGGGAGCGCAGCCGTGGGGGGCTACCCGATGGGCGTGCAGTGGGACTATTACGGTTCCTATTAATGGCTATTCACCTTCATTTCCGGCACGCGCAGGGGCTCCCGATGGGCGAACCGCTGGCGGCGTGGGAATCGCCGCCATGCCTCGTTTTTCCTTCAGTCCATGCCTTGCAACAAGCGGCCGACGCGCAGGGCCTTAAGGAGCTATTCTATGACGGCCCGGATGCCCTATTCCCTGACTGTGCCCTTGGCAAGGCCAATTTCTGGGCGGATGCCGAAGAACTGGTCTGGGAACTGGCATGCGACCACACCGACGACCCGGAAGATGCCACAACGTGGCCAGCGGGGTATGCCCTGCTTCAATTCCTGACCTTTTGGCGCCTGGCGCTCAACGAAGACGGGGCTCACTTAGAACTGATTCACATTTAATCTTTCAACGCACGATGCCAACCGAATACTATGGGGGTGATGGCCCGCCAAGCCGCACCGTGGGCCACTTTGAGGTAAAATACACGGTCACGCTGCCTGATGGCCAGCGCACGAACCAGCAGCAATCCTTTACGGAGTATGGGAAGGCCGAAGAATTTTACGCAGGCCTCGATGACTCCGCATTTCTGTGGGACCAAACGGGGATGCCCGAACTGTGCGCGGGCAAAACGCGCATCGCTTACTACTCCGGCCTGCTGTGGAAGGGACGGGAGAATCATAATGGAGCGGTTCGCCGCACCGTAGCCGTGAAAACGGATGAGGCGGAAAGTGCGGCCCAGCTGCTAAATTATATCAGCAAGCAGTTGGGACTGAAGCTTGACTTGGCCAGCATCCGCGAAGTCGATGCGGCCGGGTATGAGCAGTACAGGATAAAGACGGAGTAGCCCTGCCATGTGGCCTTATCTGGTTGCGCTTTTACTCATTGGCCCTCCCCCGCCGCGCCCGGCACCTATCTACATCTGTCAGGGTTCGGCTTCCTATGCCTACCATGTGTCGTCCCGGTGTGAGGGCCTGGCATGGTGCACCCGCTCCGTCAAACCGATGACGCGGGCAGCAGCCGTCAAGTTGGGTCGCCGGCCCTGTGGGCGCTGCTCCTATGGGAAATAATCATGTTCGTTCACCATGCCGCTACATCCTCTCAATCCTTACCAGCCCCCCAAAAGCTCTCCCTTTATGAAGAATAAGCTACTCATTGCCTTGGGCATTCTCCTCGCAGTTATGGTCTTTACAAATCCTGCCGAAACGGAAATGCAGAGTAAAATAACCAACTCGGAGCTGGTCGGGGACCTGTCAATGGCCAGGGCAATGAAAAATGCCACACCGATGATGCTTAGCCTGAAAACGTACTACATGCCAGAGTTCAAACTCAACCGGGTTAATTTCCTCATTGGGTCACTCTACAATCTGAAGTACGGATGGCATGGCACCATAAACGGGGCTGGAATGCCGCTAAGCTTTCCGCTGAAAAACCCTACTGACACGGAACACAACTTCACCGGTGAGGCTACTTATCTGGGGGTGCTGGGGCAGCTTATCCCTGTCTCCCGGAACGAAAGCATGAACTACCAACCGCAGTAAAACATGCTTGACGCGCTGCTCATCCCCCGGCACCCCGACGAGGGTTGCCACGAGGCCCAGGTACAGTTGCTGACGCTGGAAGAAAACCTGCTGGAACGCGCCCGCCTGGCGCAGTTCCTGCGCTGGGGCAATGCCACGTATTGCTACTACCACCACCACGAAGCCGATGTAACGGAAGCCGATTATCTCGAATGGTTGGAAGGTTTACCCGCCAGGACGCAGGCAACGATGCGGGCGTTGGGGTACGAAGAGATGCGGGACTCGCTGCCACTGCGGCGCTACGTGTTGGAAAAGAACGACATTGGCATGAGCGATTTTCTGAAAATCCTGCTCTCGCCGTCCGACTGGCAAGCTTATCAGGCAAGCAGTGAAGCAACGGTTAGCCCCCTACTCGCGGGCATAGTCCCATTCAACTAACAGGAAATTCTCGGGCTGTAGGCCCATTTGCAAGCCCGCTTCCAACCAACGCGGCTGCGTAGCCCGGATGCGGTCTTTTTTAAGGCGTTTGAGTTCGGCAAATACAATGGCCTCACCGTTCCAGCCGACGACATCCCAACACCCCGAGTAGCTGTTGCCGTTGGCCTGCGCAATCTTTTGCAGCAGGTCCTGAATCCTGGGGTCAGTGATGGGCTCGTGCTGCTGGCCGGCCAGCCCGGCATCGACCCAGGTCGTGAAGTGGTGAGGTGTCATTGCGCCAGCCCCATAGGTTTCTACCCACCGGGCCTGCCAGCCGGATAGTCGCACCAACTCGTACACGCAGAGTTCCGCAAAAACCGGCCGGCCACCGAAGTCAATTAGTGGTTTGTTGCCGAAGGTGTTGCTGATGGGGGCACCAGCCCACCGGCGTAGCTGCAACTCAACTTTCGGAACGGTCACCTCCCGGCCATCGCTCATAAGGGCTTCCGTTGTGGTGGGCCTTAATAGGCTGGGATATGTCAAACTCATGGTACCAGGTGAAGGAATTTCGGTTCAAGGTTAGCCTACGCTGGGCTTAGTCAGTCCGCCAACGGCGGGCAGGACGGGGTTTTCCTACCCACATGCCATGCTCTTGCCGCAGGTATTGCAGGGCTTTCTGGTCAAACACCAAATCAAAGTAGGGGTCAAACTTTAACAGCCGGCCAAGCAACACCGGCTTCTCCCCGGGCGCGGCCTGCCGGTCGATGATAAGTGCTTCCACTGTCCGCGGCTGCAGGGTCTTGTGCAGACCCAATGCGACGACTGCCAATCCTTCTTTTGTTTTACCTAGAAAAAGTGGGGTGCTGAACCATTCATTTTCCTCCGAGCGCGACTTACGGTAGTTAGGGTATGGCGTATCGAAGCTGGTCATGGGAGGCCCATATGAAGGAAACGATGGATTACTAATCGGCTGGCTCCGTAGATTTACAGTGCTCGTAGGAGCGCTCCGAAAGCCCGACGCACTGTAATGGTGCGGCGGGCTTTCTTTTACTTTCTGTCTAGTGGTCGGGCGTGCACTGCATGGGATTACACCCAAGCCCTTTAGGCAATGTATACTGTGCAACTCATTCCGTTGCTGCTCTCAGCGCGCTAGAACACAAAGAGCCGCCCTTTCGAGCGGCTCTTTCAACCTGTTTGTACCGGCTGTTGCGCGTCTACCCCACGCTTCAGTGGTAAAACATGCTGCAAACATACTGCTGCAACCTTCTCCGCCAGTTGGGAGGGGCCTCTCAGAGGCACTTTACAATTTCTCCAACGGGGGCGTACCCTTCTTCGGTGACTGCCAGGATATCACCTTTATCAGCTCCGGTTTGTTTGACTAAGTGGTCCAGCGCACCGAGTTCGTCCACACCCTGCGGGAAGTCCCTTTCCGCAAGTTGAACCATCTGTGTCTCGCCATCCGGCATCGTGAGTAAAATCATATACACGATGAAGTATTCTTGTTCGTCCATGTCAAAACCTGGCTCCATAGGATTGGCGTTGAGGTCTTGTTGGTATTCGTGCCACATCTTCAGCCAGTACTCATCACGAACGAGCTTCTCCTCAAAAAGCACCTGCATACCAAGTTGCTCTATCATTTTCGCGAAGGCCTTCTTTGGACCAAAATCATATATTCGGCCTCCTAACGGCGTATTCTCATAGGAGTCTTGGCTCGCAAATCCTTTCACCGACAATTGACTTAACTGCTCGAAGTTCAACTGCTCGTAAGGCACGGCACTAAACTGCTCATACGCCAACGTATGGTAAGCCAAGTGCAGCATCAAAGAGAACTTATCATAGACCGAATTCACAAACAGACCGCCGTCCTCCTGAATGAGAGTATAGACCGGGACTTGTAAAATCGCGGCGATGCTCACGAGTTTATCGTAGGGCATCGTCGTGCTCCCGGACTCCAACTTGCTGTAGGTAGAGGGAGCCATGCAAAGCTTATCAGCCATGCTTTTTTGCTTGATGCCCCGCTTTTTCCGAAGGTTCTTGATGGTATTATGCAGTTCCATGGTGTGGCTTTTCAACAAAGGAGCAGAGCCACGAGCAAACCGCAGAAAATGTTCTTTTATTTCATCTGCTGCACTACTCCATAAGATGAGAGTAACGAGTTACCGAGTGGGTGAGCAGCAGACCACCAAGCTCTGTTTTAGTCCGGTTGAGTGTCGGTAATGCTTACACTCATTTCGTACCGGTCCGCCTCAGCCGGAGCGCCGCTGGGTGGGGTGATAACGATTTCGTAGCGGTCGGTGGCATATTCGGCATAAATCCGGGTGCGGGCCGCTTCTACGGCTTCTTCGGAGCTGCCAGCGCCGATTACGGTTACCGTTGTGGCGTGGGAGCCAGAACCGGGACTTTCAAAGAATACTTCCATCGTAGGAGAGAAAAGGAGGAAAAAATGGCAATGACTTGTGGCAAGTGTGCCCATATGGGCTTAGGCTTTTATTCTGATACTATTGGCCCAGTTGAATACTTAGAGGGCAAAACGAGCGCGGACATATGGATTGTAGGGCTTAATCCAAAACATGATATTGGCCACGTTGAGCAACGAACGCCAGCCGAGTTCGCGGCTTTCGACCCAGATTGCCATCCGTACTTCTGGGATTTCAGAAAAGTCTCCCCGGCTCTGTATGCCAATTGGAAAGGTCCCAACAGTCGCATCGCTCATACGGACTTGGTGAAATGCTTCTCTCCTAGCTTTCCGGCCGTCGTGTTAGTCAATGGCTCTCCAACAGAAGTTGACAGTAAGCAAGTTGTGACTAATTGCAGCACGCATCTACTGGAACAGATTCGCCGGTTCAGGCCCAAAGTGATTATTTGTAATGGTGCGCCGGTATGTTACACCGTCATGGGGTTCTTTCCTCCTAATAACGAAGCGCAGACTAATCGTGCTACCTCCTACAAATACGAACTTGACCTGGGGAATGGCTCGAAGCATTCCCTTTGGCTTGTGTTCTCGGGATTCATTGGAAGAATAGACAATTGGAACAGAAGAAGGCTAGGGGTTGAGATTGAGGACATACTGGCGAGTGAAGGAATCGAATTGCATTCGGGCACAAGCAGCTACTCATAACCTTTGAGAAAGGTAAGCTGCTCCTGAAACGCAGCCAGTGCCTCGGCCGATGGCAAAACAAAGCGGTGGATTTTGCTACCGGGGGGGTACTGAAGCAATCCGGTTGGTAAGGCTAGACAGTTAAGTACCCGTTGTAGAAAGCGGGGTTGCGGGCCTTTCAGGGTGTTGTTTTTCAGGCCAACAACATTGGTGTAAGTTAGCTGCTGCGCGTCGCAAAAGGACTTTACGTTCCCACTACCAAGCATTTTCAAGCGGCCCTGGGCATAGCGTAGTGCGTCGTCATAGGGCACCGATAAACGCAGGTCCGGCAGGGTGAGCGGCGCTACTTCTTGCCGGCATTCTTCCTTTTCCATGCTTTATAGCTGTTTAATGTAGGCTATCAGAGGTGCGAGATAAGTTGGGAGCCACTCCGGGTAGACTTTGTGACATAAGTAGCCAAAGCTGATGCTGCCGCCCAGCATCAGCACCCAAATGATTCGCTCCATACGGCGGGCATAGGCTAATTCTTTTTGAATGTCTTGGTCCGTCACCTGGCCGCGCTGGTAAGCTGCTCTTAGGTTCAGGTCAGTTTGGCAAAGGGCTGCCGAATTCTCAAGCAGCTGCTCTAGCAGCTTGTCGGGCATTTCGGGGTTGGAATTCATAAGCAAGGGTACTAACGCATGATTAGGGGCGGTGCTGGGAACTGGGCTTGTACCCAATCTCCGAAAAGCCAGGCCAAGCCAAAAATGGCTGTAGTGCCGCCGATGATGATGGCGGCCACTGCGCGGTTGTACCGTTTCTGGTCCTGGGCCAGCTTTGGGAGTGCTTGGCGTAGCAGTTCTTCCCCGCGACGGCTGGCCGCGTAAAGCGTCTGGCTTAACGGGTCTGTGGCGAGGGGAAGCGGTGGTAAAGGCCGGTGTTGCCGGCGACGAGGCAGGAATCTCATGCGGCGTAGGGCAATGCACGCCACGCCGGCGCGGGAGCCTGGCCGCTGCTCAGCTGCTGCACCAGCGTATCGACTTCCTCCGGGCTGAGCATATCCCGGCGCGGGCCTAGAAACCGGATGCCATCGAACAAGTCCCGCTCCCCGCTCACAAAGCGCACGGCATACACGTTTTCGTAGTTGCCAGTGTAAGCGTAGCGGGTGAAGAGCGTAAGGGCCTGGGGGTCGATGTTGTACTCCTGGCAAATTTTGGCGGCCAGTGTTACCTGGCACTGCGCGAGGCCGGCCGCGCCACCTTCGGCCAATTCGGTTGCAACGGCCCATCCCTGCTCGGGATGAACGACCAACTCGCAACGGGTCGGGGCCTGCTTCACGTCGTCGTATAGATGGAATGGCAGTGCATGAGTAACGCCGGCCAGCGTGACTAAGCTGTTCATAGGAAAGGAAAGTAAGTGGTAGGGAAAGGCAGATTTAGGGGAGGGGTACAAGCCAGCCCTGACGCTGAAAACGCTCGCGCAGTTCGCCGGCCGACGTGTCCTCCCCGATGAATTGCAGCCACTCAGCTACGGTAGTCAGGTCCGGGGCTTCGGCCAGAAACTCGTTTGGGGTGTTGAGCGCAGTGGCCGCGGCAAGACGCTGCTCCGGGTCGGGGTAGCGCAGCAGCAGCTCGGCCATCTGATATAGCATCCCCCGGACGCCTGGCTTTGGCGGAGTTGATTCAAAGGGAATATCCATCAGGCCGGGCGCTGGAAGGAATAGGGATTAGTGTTGCCGGGAAGGCCGGCCGGGCTGCGAGGCCGGAATTTCGCTGGGGTTCTGCATCTGGTAAACGGCCAACTGAAAGACCTGCTCCAAGTCCAGTTTGGCCAGCACGGCCAGCCGCTGCAATTCGTCCAGCGTGGCGGTCTCTGGCTTCTGCATCCGAAGCGTGAGCGTCCGGTAAACGACGCCTAATTCCTGGGCGACTTCCGTCCGCGGGCCTAGCGCATGGATTAGCTCAGCCAATGTATGGCAGGCTACCGGGCCGGGGCTGGTCGGTTGAAGGAGTGGCATAACTTGAATGCTGGGGACCGTCGGGGCTTTGGGGCTTTTCATGGGAGCAAAAGAAGGCTGCTTTTTTGTCAACATTACGGCTTACCGTAAAAAATGACAATTTGATGCCCTCACATTGCTCAATTCAAACAAGGCCGACACGTCGTAGCAGACTATCTGGTGGCCGTCCGGCTCGGTGATACGGTCGAGGAATACCAGCATGTGGCCTTGCTGCGTCTGGCGCTCGCCGGCCCACTGCAGGATGGCAAAAGTTGAAAAACCACCTTTTATAAGCCAAGGCCAAGCTATTGGCTAGGGCTGCTCGGACCAAGGGGCACTTGGTCAGGAATGGGCAAACTGTCCTCGGTGCGAATGCTGGGGCGCGGGCCGGTAGGGATAATTGGCTCGTACCAGTCGCGGTAGGCCGTGTTAAGCCGGTTGGCAACGATGGCCAGCCGCTCGGGGGTACCCTCGCGCTTCAGCCAGATATGGGAGCTGCCGCAAACGACCTGGTAGCCCTCGCCCATCAACCCGCGGATGTAGGGCGCCAGCGCCCGCAAATCGTCCTGGCGGGTGTGGGCCTGCACGTACTTGCGAACGGCCATCAGACGCTCCTTCTCGGCCGCGTCGGCGGGTTGTATCTCAATAGCTAGGTAGGCTTCCTGGTGGTATGTGCTCATAGGGAAAAGAACAAAAGGGAAAAAAGGGACTGGGGAATTAGAGTAGAAGTAAGGAGTACTGCCCGCCTTGTTCCTCGCGGGTCCGGCGCAGGCCCTCCTGGGCTATCGGGCGGGCCGCTTTTACCAGCTTTAGCAGCGCCTCGTAAGCTTCGGGCGTGTCGATTAGCATACCCATGTGCTCCGCTACTTCCTCGGCCAGCACTTCGCTGTTGATGCCTTTGCCTAGTTGCTGCATCAGGGCCTCGACGTCGGCAATGGCGGCTATCACCTGGTTGCGGTACTGGTTCCACATCGGGCTTTGAATGGTCGGGGCTTCGCTGGCTTTCATAGCGGGAGCAGATTACTTGACGGCCCATTGCAAGGCCTGCCTTGTGGGTAAAAATTCGAGTTCGGCGTCCTAGCGCTGGGCGCTGGCGTAGGCTTTGCCCTGGCTGAGTACCACCGCCTGGGCGCTGTGAATGGGGGCTTGGTCCTGGACCCGAAAAAAATGGCCGGCGTGGTATGGGTTGTAGCTGATGGGCTCTGTGGCTGTGGGCTGCGGAGCGCTACGGAAGGTTCCGATGGCATAGGCGTGAACATTGCGCTGGCGCTGGGTAAGGACGCGCTGCCGGCCGGTTTCCGTCACTTTGAACACTACTCCGGTCAGTTGCACCGTGGCAAGGTGGGCCACTACCAGCCCCGCGAACTGCACCGAAAACAGGCCCTTGTATTTCAGGTTGCGGTACACCTTCACTTGCTGGCCTTCTAGGTCGATGGAAAGGGCTCGGGGGGCTTTCATGGCGCGGCGCTTAGAGGTGGGTATCGTAGCCGGTAACCGACGTAAAGAGGGCTTGCAGGTCATCGCCGTACACCATCTCAAAAACTTGCTCGTGGCTGATTACCGGCTCCCAATCGACGAGCACCTGGCGGTAAAATTCCACTTTGTAGGTGTCGGAGGGCATGAGCGTAATTTTCATACGGTTGACCTGGGCTTGGTTCTTCCGCAAATTCATGCGAAGCCAAGGGTTCGGGTTGCTGTCTGACCGACCAGCTGCCATCAGCTTATCGGCTCCGGTCATCATCAGAAACTTATTGCCGCCAAGCTGCTGCAAAATGATATAAGCTTCTTCTACTACTTCGGGCTTCGGGGCTGGGGCGTTGCTCATAGAAAAGGGCTTTTTGATGCGTTGCTGATACTTATTAAACGCAAAAGGGCGTATTTATGTTGCTTTTTTAGCAATAATAATATTATTTTTTTGGCAATAAATTGGCATGAAAATGACTTTTTCCCTCTTGTAGTTTTTGTAATTGCATTCTCCTTTTGTCCCCGGGCCTGCCCCGCCCGGCTCGGGGCCGGGCAGGTGCCGTCGCTCCTAGTAGGATTGTAGCCAGCTTAGCTCAGCCGCGTAAAATTGGCGGTCTGTCTCGTCGGCCAGTGGCTCGGCAACGGTCAGTTCCAGGCCCTCGGCCGTGTTGGTCAGCGTGGGCGTGTGGCCCTGGGCAGTCAGCGCCTCGGCAAAGCGTTCCAGGTCGCCAAAGCTGCTATCACTGGTGACGCTGTGGATGCCCTTGTTCTGGCCGTAGCTGGCCTGCATCGCGTGGCGCTGGCGGTGGTGCCAGTCGTAGAAGGCAGCGAACTGCTGGGCCAAGCTGGGGACCTCGCGCAAGTCGAGCGAGTTAAGGAAGAAGCCGTAAGCCGGCGAGTAGCTGCGGCGCTCACTGATGTACTTGGCCCCGTAGCTCATGCGGTAAAGCTTGCCGCTCTCGTCTATGGTCGTGGGCTGCCGGTGATACTCGTACATATCCTCCTGGCTGTTGTAGTGGCCGCTAATGAAAGGGGCGTACACCTGCTCCACCTGCTTGCGGCTCGGTCCATCGATGTAGGCAATATCAACGCTGGTGCCGTTGGCGAAGCTGTCCGATGTTACGCTGAATTTCACCCCTGGGAATGCTTTTTTCAGGGCCTCCCGGATGAGCTGCGCGGTGCCGGCGACGGTGTAGCTGCGCCAGGTAACCTCGTCCTCCTGGCGGTCATGGTAAGGAGCGCGCACCGTCTTGTGTTCCTCGGCCCGGCGCTGGGCCACTTGGCCAGCCAGGGTCAGTGCCTCAATGATTCGCTGCTCGGCCTGCGCCTCGTCTTTGGCGCTGTAGTACTTAGCCGGCTTGCTCTGCTTGCCATAAAACACGGCATAGGAAAAAGAGCCGGCCCGCTCCCGCACGTAGCCAACGGCTACCGTGTCGGCTACTTCCTCCACCCGAACCTGCCGGGCGTTTTCGGTAAAGTACTGGCGAAGATGGTCGAGGGTTTGGGAGGTGCGTTTCATAGCTAAAGCATTGTTTTTGTGATTGTTACTTATAGTATTTAAACGCAAAACACCCCCTTATTGTTGCTTTTTTAGCAATATTATTTACATTATTTTCTGCTGATAAAAAGTCGTTTTTGGCATAGCCGTTGATTTTTTCCCTTTTGTTCTTCTGAGCTGGTTGGGGCACTAATCACCCGGCTAGGTAGGGTAGCAAGCACGCCTGCAGCGAGGCAGTATTTCGGTGCTTTATTCCTTTGGTTCGCGGTAGGGATGGGAAGGGAGCGACCAGCGGGAGTTGTCCGTCAGGACCGGAGCGCAGCGCAGCCCTGGACAGCCCGGCCACCCGCCCAATTGTCTTCCAACTGCCTTGCTGTGGGCGTCCACTCCTCTAACTAGGAGGTTTTATAAGTCCAACCCGATGCTCTTCTGGTCAGAGGCGTTTAGCGTTTTGAGCCAACGGCAATGGGCACTGATGGAGAATGGACCAGCAGTAGTCCGAGTTGCGAAACCCTGCCTGGTTCACCTAAATAGGATTCTGAATCGAAAGAGGAGGAATTATAAGTCCCTTTTGCTTGACGTGGGGCCAATCTAAGTAGGAGGTTTTATAAGCCAGACGATATGAATTGTCTGCTTAAGAGGGGTAGTGCCTCCCTAAGTAGGAGGTTTTATAAGCCATAAGGGCGTTCTCACCTGTCGGGGAGTAGTTTCTGCAGTTCTAAGTAGGAGGTTTTATCAGTCAAAAAGGAGGCAATAATGCCGTCAGTTAGAAGCGCTCTGGGTCGGGGTCATAGCATATCTTTGAGTGGCTAAGGGGCATCCAGGAGTGTTGTATTAGTAAAATAGTAATAAATAGTAGAAAAGTGCAATCCCGGTTTGTGCTATTATAAACCCTCCCTTTTTGTTGTTTTTTCGTTCTGCCGCCCACCTTCTATACTTAAATGCTTTTTTAGAGGGGGCATCATCAAGCTTGTGGTATTTTAAGTATTTAACAGTATTTGTAGGGCGGCGTAACAGCTTATTTACCAAATACTTATAGTACATAACTAGGAGGTTTTATAAGCCAATCAGGAGGTTTTATAAGCTGAACAGGAGGTTTTATAAGCTAAGTAGGAGGTTTTATAAGTTGAAGCAGGAGGTTTTATAAGCTAAGTAGGAGAAATTTTTACTTCCCTCCTACTTGGTTTTTTTGACGTATGTTTGAGACGTCGAACCTTCCCTCGCTGCTATGTCTACCACTGCTGCTGAAACTGTTGCCTCTGTCCAGGTGCGACAACATAATGCCATCACCAACGCACGCTATGAAATGAGCGCTTGCGAGATGGACATTGTCTTTGCCTTACTCTCCAAACTAAGCAGTAACGATAAGCCCGGCACGATGTACTTGGTACGGGTTCGCGAGCTGGAGCTTCTGACGGGACGCCAGTGGAACTACAAGCAACTGCTAGATTCGACTGAGCAGCTCAACAGCCGCATCTACCATATCGAGGATAAGGCCAAAGTGCTACAAATAAGTCTGCTGGCTTCGGCCGAGTACTTGAAAGGCAAAGGGGTAATTGAGCTGGAAATCTCGGAGAAGATGCGTCCCTACCTCATCGACCTGAAAAGCAACTTTACTAGCTACCACCTGCAAGCGGCTCTGAGCCTGACGAGCAAATTTGCGAAGCGTATCTATCAGTTGGTTTCGCAATGGAAAGACGTAGGGCACACGAAAACCTACACCCTGGATGAGTTTAAGTACATGCTCAACCTGAAGGACCCGAAAGGAAAAGAGCCGGAGCAATACGTCGCCATCGCCAACTTTCAGCGTGACGTGCTGAAGGTAGCCATCAATCAAATAAACGAGCACACCGATTTACGGGTCAGCTACGAGCTGTTGAAGTCGAGCCGTGCCTATGACCGGATTAAGTTTTATGTCAACGCGCAAGAGCCTAAGCAACTGCTGATACCCTTTGAGTTGCCGGCCGATGATGCCAAAGCCCAAATGGCCAGCAAGCACCTAGAGTCGTTGGGCATTGTCGAGCCCAAATTGGTGCAGGAGATTTTGCAGAGCCCCAAGCATACAGAAGCCCTTTTCGGCTTCATTTATAAACTCAAAACCGATAAAATCAAGGCCGACAAGAACCCTGGAGGGCTTTTCCTGAAAATGCAAGGGCTCCGATAGTCAGTCTGGCCAGTAAGCAGGCCTACGCGGCATTGTCGGTATTCCTTTTGTTCGGCCCGTCCCGTTCGCAGCATCAAACTTTAGCCAAGGCCACTTTGGCCGCATGGTGCTGAACAAGAATTTGATTTGGAGGAGGCCCTAGAGGGAGTATTTAAGGCTAAAGGTCCCGTACTTTTAGCTGCAAAAACCCCTCGCACAACTTTTAAAATGGTTAAGCTAGCTTTCTGTAATCTGCTACTACTACTGCTCTCTATCAGTTTTTGTGCATCTGCACAGCATCAACTTGGGGCCGAACAAACCAAACGATTCAGCATTGCCTACCAAGTCAATGACCTGCTTGGCACCAAGGAGGTAGATGTTGCAGAGCAAGTCATAGATTCTCTATGTCTTGCTCATGCTAACGACCAAGAGCTTGTGGGCGTTATCAGAGTCAGTATGATGGACTGGCTCAGGTATGGCCTTGGTTAAAAGTTTGGTACAAAGGTTAAACGAGGAATTGGAAATTGTCTCCCAATTAAATGTATACAAGGCTTCTACGTCATAACAGAGGGCTTTCCAAGGTTTCACCGCAGCAGTTAAACTGGTCTTGCCGGTTGCACAGCTGCCAGCTTACAAGCAAGCCGTTATCATCTCTGGCATGCTGCTGAGTTGCTGGCCTGAAGTCCAGATGCAGTCAGAGTCCCAATGAAGGCCGAACAGGTCAACAAGGTGGGGCCTAGAAGCGACACCGGTGGCCCCACTTTCTGGCTCCATTTTCTGCTACTCAACCGCCACTGATTAATGGGGGCCAGCAAGGTGTACCTTTCTGGTTCCCCGCAGCCGCAGTTAGCGGGCGTCGGCATGCCTCTACACCAAGCTGCCAAACAGCTACCCGTTATACTTTTGTACTAAACTTTTAACCAAGACCAATAGCTTGTCTTGTTTGGAGTAGCCTTCGGCCCGCAATGGAGCAATGACCTCCTGCATGACTACTACGTCGGCTCGCGCACATCCACCAGGCGTACGGGCTGCTGGCGGCCGCGCAGCGTTATCTGCCCCAACTCCCGCAGTTCGTAGGCGGGCAGGTTGCCCAGCCGCTCCCGCAGCTCCTGCGACACCAGCAGGCGGCTGCCCAACGCGTTGCATTCGGCCTGAATACGGGCGGTGGTGTTGAGCGCGTCGCCGTGGTAGACCAACTCGCTTTTAATGTCGCCCACCTGCGTGGCCATGACGCGGCCGAGGTGGGCGCCGGCCTTGAATTCGGGCACCACGCCGTAGCGGCGGCGGTAGTACGCCTGCCGCGCCGCAATGACGCGGGTGAAGGCAAAAAAGCACTCCAGACAGCGCGCGTGCGCCGCTCCCACGGCCGTGGGCCAGGTCAGCACGGCTTCGTCCCCGACGTATTGGTAAATCTCGCCCCGGCTGGCGACCACCGGCGCGCTCAGGTCCAGGAAAAAGTCGCTGATGAACTGGCTGTAGCGTTCTTCCCCCAGCTGTTCGGCCAGGCCGGTGGAGTTTTTGACGTCGAGAAACAAAAAGATGCGGTGCTCGGCCACGGGCTTCAGGTAGCGGCCCGTCAGCAGCCCCAGCAGCACCCGCGGGCCGATTTTGCGGCTGACCTGGTAGGCGAGAATGGTAGCCAGCAAGCTCAAGCCATACAAAGCGAGCATTTGCGCAAACGCCCCCGTGCCCACCGTAAAACGGGCAGCCGAGGCCGTCGCGAGCCGGGCCGTCGCGTCCGTCGCCCCTTGCTGGAGCCACGTTACCACCCCGCGGCCCGCCACCACAAAACCGGCCGAGAGCACCAGGTGCAGGCCCAGGGCCAGGCCGACGGTCACCAACAGGGGCTGGCGCGCCAGAAACCGCGGCAGCACCCGCACCTCCAGCACCCCAATCAACAGGCCTACCGGATAGCCCACCAGCAGAACCACGACCCCACGCAGCACGCTCGGACCGCTGATTAAAGCCGCCCCGATTTCCAGCAGCGCCATGAACAGCAGGGCCACGCTGGCTTCGGCCCGAAAGCGGTAACGGTCCAGCGCCGAGGGCCGGGGCAATTGGGGCAGCAGGGGGGCGGTGAACATGAGAGAATAGGCGAAAAGGGTGGGGCAAGCCGGAGCAGGCCGATACAGACTTTTTGGTGCCCGATTCAGGCCGCCCGGGGCAGGTGCCGGCGTACGCAGGCCACCACGTCGCCGAGGGTAGCAAGGGCGGCTACTTCCGCGTTCGGCAGGTCCAGCCCGAACTCCGTTTCGAGGTCGAGCGCCAGCTCCTGCCGGTCAAGCGAACTCAGGTGCAGGTCTTCGGTTAGGCGTAAGCCGGCTTGCCAACGGCGGTGCCCGACCAGCACGTGGCGCAACGCCCGGGCAATGCGCCGCCGGACCGTGCGGCGGGGCGCCAACGGGGTTGAACGGCCTGTCATGGTAAGGCTCAGCAGTTCGGGGCGTAGGGAATCAGGAGTGTGCATGGGTAGCACTGGCTGAAGGCCGTCAGGGGGCCGTGCGCTTGAACGTGAGGGTGCGGGTCATCAGCAGCACGCGGCCCTGCACGCGCAGGGTGTTGGCATCGTCGAGCCAGGCGGTGGCCGGAATGTGCTTGCCGAACCGGGAGGCGTAGAGCGTGCCGCCGGTGAACTTGCCTTCGCCGGGGTTCCAGCGCAGGTTCCAGAACATGTCGGTGCCGACGATGTCGCGGCCGCGCAGGCGGAGGTCGGGGTTCTGCGTGTCCTTGGGAGGCACCCCAGGCCCTATCACCAGAATGGTGGCGCGCCACCGGCCGGCGTGCTGGCTGACCTGAATTTTGTACTGCCCTTCATCGTGCAGCCAGATGCCCGCTGGGTTGGGTGCCTGGACCGAGGCGGCGGCCAGGGGCCAGGCCGTGGCTGCCAGCAGGAGCGCGGCCCGGTAGCCCGCCTGCGCGGGCGATAAAAGCAAAGCCATAAGGGTTGGATGGGGTATGTGGTGGAACAGAAGGTTAGCCAGTTGCTAGCCCGATGTTTTGCGGTAGCGCCACACGGCCAGCGTGTTCACCACCACAGCCATGCCTAGCAGCGTGAGTACGGGCGTGAGCACATCGCGCAGGGTGCTGCCCTTGAGCAGGATGCGCCGGGCAATGTCGATGATGTAGAGGAGCGGGTTAAGGCGGTCGATGGCCCGCGCCCAGGCCGGCATGTACTCGGTGGGCGTGAACAGCCCGCAGAGCAGGATGAAGATTATCAGGAAGAAAAACGACACGAACAGGGCCTGCTGCTGGGTTTGGCTGACTGAGGAAATGAGCAGTCCCAAGCCCAGTGGCACTGCCAGAAATACGGCCATGATGCCGTAGAGCAGCGGCACGCTGCCCACCATGGGCACGTGAAACAGGAAGCGCGCGAGCAGCAGTCCGATGGTGAACTGGTACAAGCCCGCCACCCAGAACGGCAGCAGCTTGCCCAGGATAAACTGCCACTTGCGGATGGGCGTCACGTTGAGCTGCTCGATGGTGCCGATTTCCTTTTCGCGCACGATGTTGAGCGTGGCCACCATCATCACAATCAGGCTGATGATTTCGACCAGAATGCCGGGCACCATGAAGGTTTTGTAGTTGAGCAGCGGGTTGTACCAGTAAGCCGGCACCACTTCCAGGCCGCGCACCTCGCTCACGGTGGCCGCTACCGTGGCCGGGCGGCCCTCGCCCTGGTAGGCCTGCACGATGCTGCTGGCGTAGGAGCTGGCCAGGCCGGCCTTCACGTTGTCGAGGGCATTGACCAGCAGCTGCACCCGCGCCCGGCCGCCGCGCACCAGGTCGCGCTCAAACTGCGGGGGAATAACCAGCACCAGGTCGGCGCGGCCATCGAGCAGGTCCTGCTCGGCAGCCCGGCTGGTGGGACGCGTCTGCACCAGCCGGAAGTAGGGCGTGTACTGAAACTGGTTGAGCAGGCGGCGTGCGGCCGGGCTGTGGTCCTGGTCGACCACGGCCAGGTTGAGGTTCTTGATTTCGTAGTTGGCCGCGAACGAGAGCAGCACCAGCTGCATGATGGGCGCCACCAGCAGCAGCCCCAGCAGCGAGCGGTTGCGCCGCAGCTGCCGCACTTCTTTTTCCAGCAAAAACCAGACGGTACGCATAGGCGGTGAGGGGTAAGATGGGGAGGTTAATTTGATGTTTTGGCTGGGTCAGGGGGTGAGGCTCACGGCAGGCGCGTAGCAGCCTATTCCCCCACTAGGCCAGCCGGTTTTTCAGCGAGCCCAGCGCCAGCAGGAGCAGCCCGCCGGCCATGCCCGCGAGCACGGCCGTTTCGCGCCACAGCTCGCGCAGGCCCAAGCCTTTTATCATGATGCCTTTCAGAATGACGATGTAGTAACGCGCCGGAATGATGCGCGAGACCGTTTGCAGGGGCAGCGGCATGCTTTCGAGGGGAAACAGAAAGCCGCTGAGAATGAGCGTGGGCAGTAGCAGACTCAGCATGGAGGTGAGCATGGCCGTTTGCTGCGAGGCGGCGCGGGTTGAAATCAGCACGCCCAGCGTGAGGGCCACCAGAATGTAGAGCAGCGTCTCGGCCAGCAGCAGGGCCAGGCTGCCGCGCTGCGGGATGTCGAGCACCCACACGCCGAGCGCCAGGATGATGAGCCCGTTGATAAACGAGAGCAGGAAGTAGGGCAGAATCTTGCCGATGATGATGGGCAACTGCCGCATGGGCGAGACGAGCAGCACTTCCATGGTGCCCGTCTCCTTCTCGCGGGCAATGGTGATGCTCGTGAGCATGGCCGAGACCAGCAGCAGAATCAGGGCCATCGTACCCGGCACGAAGGTGTAGGCGGCCTTCAGGCCGGGGTTGAAGTAGAGCCGGGCGACGGCCTCCACGCGCGGGCCCGCGCCGGCCGGGCGCTTGGTGTGTTCCTGCTCGTAGGTTTTGATGATGGCCGTGGCGTAGTTCACTAAGCTGACCGCCGTGTTCTGGTCCGAGGCATCGGCCACGAGCTGCACCTGGGCGTGGCCCAGGTGGTCGAGGTCGCGGGAGAAGCCCACCGGAAAGACGACGGCCAGCTTCACGTGGCCCTGGCGGAAGGCGGCGGCCACGTCGGGGTAGCTGGTGGCGTAGTCGCGCAGCCCGAAGTAGCCCGACGAAAACAGCCGGTGCTGCACCTGCTGCGCGTGCTGGCCCTTGTCAAAGTCGAGCACCGCCACGTCGGCGTTCTTGATTTCGTTGGTCAGCGCGAAGCCGAACAGCGTGACCAGGGCCACGGGCATGCCGAAGAGAATGAGCAGCGTGCGCGGGTCGCGGAAAATGTGGTAGAACTCTTTCCGCACGAACATCAGGAAGGATTTCATGGCTGTTTTTTAGTTTTCGATTCCTCGTTGTCAGTTGTTTGCGCGTTCCTACTCCTTCATCCGCCTGGCTGCGGCCTCTACTCCACGTTCTTCGCGCCCCGCGCCAGGTGCAGGAACACCTCGTCCATCGAGGCCACGCCGAACTGCCGCTTAAGGCCGGCCGGGGTATCCAGGGCGTCAATCCGGCCGTCGACCATGATGCTGACCCGGTCGCAGTACTCGGCCTCGTCCATGTAGTGGGTGGTAATGAAAATGGTCACGCCCCGCGCGGCGGCCTCGTAGATGAGGTCCCAGAACTGGCGCCGGGTGATGGGGTCAACGCCGCCAGTGGGCTCGTCGAGGAAGATGACGGCCGGCTCGTGGAGCAGGGCCACCGAAAAGGCCAGCTTCTGCTTCCAGCCCAGCGGCAGGCTGCCCACCAGCGTGTCGCGCTCGGCTGCCAGGCCCAGGCGCTGGAGCAGGGCCGTGGTTTTCTCGCGGATGGCGGCCGTTTTCAGCCCGTACACCCCGCCGTAGAAGCGGATGTTTTCGCGCACCGTGAGGTCTTCGTAAAGCGAGAACTTCTGGCTCATGTAGCCGATGTGCTGCTTGATGCGCTCGGGCTCGCGGAACACGTCGCACCCGGCCACCGTGGCCGCGCCCTCCGTGGGCCCCAGCAGGCCGCAGAGCATGCGCATGGCCGTGGTTTTGCCCGCCCCGTTGGCCCCGAGGAAGCCGAAAATCTCGCCAGCGGCCACCTCGAAGCTGATGCCATTCACGGCCACGAAGTCGCCGAAGCGCTTGGTGAGCTGCTGGCAGGTGATGACGGGGCCGGCCGCCGAAGCCCTGCCCGCGGCGGCGTTATTGGGCGGGTTGGTCATGAGCGGAGTTAGGGGAAGGCTGCCGTTGGGCGAGTAAGTCCATAAACGTGTCTTCGATGGTGGCCTCGACGGGCTCGACCACCACCCCGGTGTGGCCGTGGCCCGTGAGGTAGGCCGTGAGCCGGGCGGCCGCATCCGGGGCCGGCTGGCGGAGGCTGAGGTGGGCCGCTTCGCCGAAGGCGTAGCAGCTGTGCGCGGCCGGGTAGGCGCGCAGGTCCTGCAGCAGCGGGTGCATGCGGGCAGCCCGCACCGCGTACAGCGGCCAGGGGTAAGCCGCGCGCAGGGCCGCCGGCGTGTCGATGCGCAGCACCTGGCCTTCCTGCAGCAGCGCCACCCGCTCGCACAGGGCGGCTTCGTCCATGTAGGGCGTGGAGACGACGATGGTAATGCCCCGGGCCTTGAGCGTGCCGAGCATGTGCCAGAACTCCTGCCGCGAGACGGCGTCGACGCCCGTGGTGGGCTCGTCGAGCAGCAGCACCTGGGGCTTGTGAATGAGCGCGCAGCACAAGGCCAGCTTCTGCTTCATGCCCCCGGACAGGGCCCCGGACCGGCGGTTTTTGAACGGAGCCAATTGCTCGTAAATGTCTTTGACCAACTCGTAGTTTTCGGCTACGGTGGTGCGGAACACGGCGGCGAAAAATTCCAGGTTCTCCTGCACCGTCAGGTCGGGGTAGAGCGAGAACTTGCCCGGCATATAGCCCACCACGTTGCGGATGGCGCGGAAGTCGCGCACCACGTCGTGACCGGCTACGGTGGCCGTGCCGGCATCGGCCAGCAGCAGCGTGGTCAGGATGCGGAAGAGCGTAGTTTTGCCCGCCCCATCGGGCCCGATGAGCCCGAACAGCTCGCCCGCTTCCACGGCCAGGCTTATGTCGCGCACGGCGGGGGTGGTGCCGTACGATTTGCTGATGTTCAAAAGTTCAACGGCGGGCATAGGGTCGGCGGGGGGTTAAAACAGCACATCGGCGGGCATGCCGATTTTGAGGCTGCCGTCGTTGGGCACGGCGACTTTCAGGGCGTACACCAGGTTCACCCGGTCTTCCTTGGTTTGAATCACCTTGGGCGTGAACTCCGCCTTGCTGGCAATCCACTGCACCCGGCCGGCGTATTCCCGGCGCTGGTCCCCGGGCGCATCCACCAATACCTTCACCGCTTGCCGCAGCTTGACGCGGGTGAGCTGGTCGCCGGCCACGTAGGCCCGCAGAATCAGGGTTTTCGTGTCCCCGATTTTGTAGAGCGGCTGGCCGTAGTTCACCACCTCGCTGGGCTCGACGTACACCGTGAGCACGGTGCCGGCCACGGGGTTTACCACCCGGCTTTGGCGCAGCTGGTCGCTCACCTGTCGCACCTGCTCCCGGAGCGGGGCCGCCTGGGCGGCGGTGCCGCTGGCCTGCGTACCCAGGGCCGAGCGCTGGGCGGCCACTTGCTGGCGGGCCACGGCGATTTGGTAGTCGAGGTCGTCGAGTTGCTTGGCCGGCACGGCGTCGGCTTTCACCAGGCTCACTACCCGTTTGCGCTCGCGCTGCAGGTTGGCCACCTGCTGCTCCAGGGCCCCTACCTGCGCGGCCACGTTGGGCGTTTGCTGGCGCACAGCCTGCTGACTGGCCTGCAGCTGGCGCTTGCGCAGGTAGAGCTGGGTGGTGTCGATGACGCCCACTTCGCGGCCGGCGGGCAGCTCGTCGCCTTCGGCTACGCCCAGGCGCAGCAGCTGCCCCTGGGCCTGGGCCGCCACTACATATTCAGTGGTTTCGAAATTACCGGAGGCGTCGAAGCGCGGCGCTTCGGGCTGGCAGGCCGCCAGCAGGGCCAGGGCCAGCAGCAAACCGGGGTTCTTGCCGCCGGCAAAGCTAAAGGGAGCGTTCATGGCAAATCAGGATTAGAGTTGGGGTTCTCGGTGCGGGCCCGGCGCTGGTCGCGGTACACCACGTAGGTAATGAGGAATAGGGAGAGGTAAGGCAGCGCGAAGCCAATGCCAAACCAGCGCCAAAAGGAGCGGCCGTGGCTGGTGGCCATGTAACCGGTGATGATGGGCATAAGCCATAAGGGCCACAGCAGGCCGATGATAACTTCCATGAGTAGGCGTTACTGGGAGAGTGACGAGGCGCTCCCGGTGGTTTGATAATCGACCTGGGCCTGGAGCAGCTGCAGGCGGTGCAGCTGCTCGCTGAGCCGGGCCAGGGTGAGGTTGTTGGCTTCGGTGAAGTAGTCGCCGAAGCCGATGATGCCGTGGTCGAGCTGCACGGCGGCCGTGGCCTGGATTTTCTGGCGCAGGCCAATCAGCTGCGTGTCGGTTTCAAGCAGGGCCTGGTAGCGGTCAATGGCGGTTTGCTGGCCGGCCCGGGCCACGCGCTGGATTTGCTCAAAGGCGTCCTGCTGCACGGCCACGGCTTCCTGCCCGAGGCGGAGGGCCTCGCGGTCCTGGCGGCGGGTGTAGTAGTTATTCAGATTCCAGTTCAGGCGCACCCCGGCAATGCCATAGCCGTGAAAATCATTGCGCAGAAAATCCAGCGTGGGCCGGCCGTAGCCCACCTGGCCGAACAAACTCAGGCGCGGAGCCAGCCGGGCGTCGGCCAGTTTCTGCTGGCCCGTGAGCAAGGCTTTTTGTTGGGCATACAGCAGCAGCTCCGGCCTTGCGCTGGCGGTCGGCAACGCAGCCGGGGGTTCCAGCTGGGTATCGGGGGGCAAGGGTTGGCCCAGCAACTCCCCCAGCTGGCGCAACAGACCGGCCCGCGTGACAGTCAGCTCGCGCAACAGCTGGTCGAGGTTCAGCACCTCGGCGTCGAGGCGGGCCACGTCCTGGCCGGTGGCCACGCCGCCCTCCCGGCGGGCCAGCAAGGTTTTGCGGCGCTGCAGCAAGTCGGCGCGCAGCCCCTGGCGCAAGCGGGTGTTCTCGTCGGTGAGCAGCGCGCCGAAATAGAGGCCGTTCACCTGCTCGCGCAGCCGGTACAGGCCCACGGCCACCTGCTGGTTGCTCACCTGGCCATTCAACGTTTCCAGTTCCTGCTGGCGGCGGGTGACGCCCCCGTCGAACAGGGTCTGGGTGGCGTCGAGCGTCAGGCGGTACTGGTCTTTGGAGATAGTGGGGATGCTGATGCCCGGCACTTCCAATGGGATTTTGGTCACTTCGCTCTGGTAAGAGGCCTGGCCGTTGACGGCCAACTGCGGCCGGTACCCCTGCGCGGCTAGTCGCGACCGGTTGTTGGCGGCCTGGGCCTCATTTAGGGCCACCTGGCGCCGCAGCGGGGCGTGGGCTTCGGCCAGCTCGTAGCACTGGTTCAGCGTCAGGGCGGCGGCAGCCGGGGGCGGCGCAGCGGGTTGCCCTAGCGCGGCGCGGCTGAGCAGTACCAGCAACAGCAGTAATGGCTTTTTTCTCTTATCCATGTGATTTAACTGCTTGGTTAATGAGTGGGCAAAAAAATATCAGGCCCGGATTGCCCGAATCACGAATTCGGCTACCTCGGTGCGGCGGTTTTCCATCTCCCGCTTAAAGTCTTCCTCGCTCAGCCCCAGTCCTGCCTGGATGATGGGCTTGCCCAGGAAGGGAAAGATGACCAGCGACATGACGTTCATGAACAGCTGCGCGGAGCTGATGGGGTGAATGCGGCCCTGTGCCACGGCTTCATCAACTTGGCGGCGGAATTTGTCGAGGTGCGTGCGCTCCTTTTCCACCACGGCCCGGAAGAAGAAGTGGGGATTGCGATTCACTTCGTTCACGATGAATAGTGGCAGGAAGCTGTTCCGGCTCACAAAAGTGAGGTAGGTATCGACCACGAGCCGGATTTTGTCAAACAATTCCAGGTCAGTGTCCAGCACAGCCATCACGCGCGGCAGAATCACGCTGATGGCCCGTTCAATTATCAGCGCCGAGAGTTTCTCCTTGCTGCGGAAGTAGTAGTGCAGCAGGGCTTTGTTGATGCCGGCCCGGTCGGCAATTTCCTGCATGCGCGCGCCCGCCAGGCCTTTCTCCAGGAACACGGCCTGAGCCGCTTCGAGGATTTGCTCTTCGGTGGAAAGCTTGGTGGGCTGCTCAGTCATGTTGACCAGATGGATTGACCGTTTGGTTAAGATGATGCAAGTATAAGGGAAAAAATTTTACCAAACCAAATCTACTTGAACTGATATAGGAGGCAAACTGCCGAAGGGACTTGGCAGTGAAGGGTATTAGACTAACAGGGGCTCGTTCACATCGAGGCGGTGAAGCATCTCAACACATGATTTCGACTGGTTGTAGCGAGAACCTTAGTAACGCCAACGAGGTCCACCTAGCCGCCCCAGCTAATCGGCCGTGGCCGGGCAAGCGAAAGCGGGACCAAAGACGCCTTATTCGTTGGCTTCGATACGCTCATCGCCTTCCAATAAGAGCTCCAAACCGAGCTGCTCGTTTAACTTTTGTACCAAACTTTTAACCAAGGCCAGGTATAAACCTAAAACCAAAGTTTCCAAACATTACCTTATGGCACTAAGGCGCGTTAACGAGCCTTTTTATCAACGTTATATACTTGAAAATCACTATACTAACCGGCCATTTTATGGCAGCAGCGAAATTCCCCTCTTTGAAAAAACTGCTGACAGTGTAGCCACGTCACTAGTTACTAAAGTACCGGACACCGAAAGTTATGAACTACGTGGGAGACTGCGCTTTGCAAATGAGGATTTTAAGAACGCATTGGTTGACTTTGAGAATGCCGTGCGCTTAAGCTATGGGAGACCCAATTTGAGACTGCTGGATTATATAGCTGACACATACAGTAAAGTGAATAAGTATCCAGAAGCAATTAAGTACTATACTATGCAGGTCGATTCGAGTAAGAATAAAAGAGACGTTCTTTGGCACAGAGGTCTATGTAAAAGGGAACTTGAAGATTACCGGGGTGCCTTATCAGATTTTTCGAGAGCCTTGTTAATCACCGAACGGCAAATCACTTCTGTGTCAGACTATTTTCTCTTAACAGTATCAGCGTCTTGCAAACTCTCTTTAGGGGAGAACCTTGATGCCAAGGTGCTTTTAAACAAGGTCCCTTTGCAACAAATCCCGCAGGGGGACAGCGGATATTTTTACTACCTTAAAGGACTTGCTGATTATCATCTCAAGTATAAAGAATCAGCATGTGCCAACTGGTCAAAGGCTGGTGAACATGGGTATGCTGAAGCTTACGAAGCTATAAAATCCTACTGTAACAAACATTAACGCTAGCGCAGGTGGGTCAAACTCTCCGTGCAAGTTCAGGTGTCGGTAGGAGAGCACAGCGAAGGGCAAGAGCGTGGCCAGCGTGGCGGCCGCTGTCTGCAAAGCCGGGCGAATCACTAGCCGTTGACCTCGAAGTGTACCCCTATTTGTTTAACAACACCTTTTTGAGGCCGTGCTATGGTGTACGCTTCCCCATTCGGTAAACCAGTAATAAGCAGAGGTTAAGCAGCTTGTTTAAATTCGAATGGGGTCATAAAATTCAAGGCTTGGTGCGGCCGTTGGGTGTTGTAATCGAGCATCCACTCGTCCACGAGTTGGCGCACGTGGGCCAGCGAACGAAAGAGGTGGGCGTCGAGCAGTTCGCGGCGAAACGAGCCGTTGAAGCGTTCGATATAGGCGTTTTGCGTTGGCTTGCCGGGCTGAATCCAATGCAGGACAATACCCTGCGCCTCACACCACTCGCTAAGACGAGTGCTGATAAATTCGGGGCCGTTATCGGTGCGCAGCTGGGCGGGGCGGCCATAATACTCGACCAGGCGCGTCAGCACCTGCACCACCCGGGTGGCCGGCAACGAAAAATCGATTTCAACGCCCAGCAGTTCACGGTTGTAATCGTCGAGTACGTTCAAGGTGCGGAAGCGTCGCCCGTCCGTCAGCACATCGCTGGTAAAGTCGAGTGACCAGCACACGTTGGCCGCTGCCGGCACCGCCAAGGGCTGCTTGAGGCGAACCGGCACGCGCTTTTTCAGGCGACGGGGCAAGTTCAGCGCCATAGCCCGATAAATACGTAGCGTGCGCTTGTGATTGATAACCAGTCCATTTTTGCGTAAACGATGGTGCAGTTTCCAGAATCCCCAGCCCGGATGCCGCACCGTTAACGCCCGCAACGCCTGCTCGACGGGCTCATCGTTACGTCCCCGTGCCACCCCATGATAGCTGCCCCGCGAGAGCCCGACCAGGGTACACGCCCGCCGCTGACTCCAGCCTTTACCCACTAAGCCCTGCGCTGCCTGGCGCCGCGCCGCAGGGCTACTCACTTTTTTCGCAGTATCTCCTTGATGGCCTGATTCTCTAGGCTTAAGTCGGCGAACATCTGCTTGAGCTTTCGATTCTCGTCTTCCAAGTGTTTGAGCCGGCTGAGCTCCGCCACACTGGCACCGGCGTATTTGCTTTTCCACGCATAAAATGTCGCCTCGCTCAAGCCGTGCTCGCGCACAATCTGCGCGACGGTTTGCCCGCTGGCTTGCTGTTGCAGAATGGCCACAATTTGGGCCTCGCTGAATCGTCCCTTTTTCATGTCTCGGTTGTCAAGTAGTGAAAATACGCTTTTCTCTACTCACAACTGGCTCCCTATTTAGGGAAGCGTACAATGGGGCATTGGCAGACTTTTCGACGCTGTGTTGCTTGATGAAACCAGCCAGTGCAGTCGCCGGCTTGCTCGCTATTTGGCTAACCCCGAAGCAGGCAATGGCCGCGAACCCCAGACCCGAGACACACACGATGACGGTGAACAAGAGCAGGTGTTTTTGAGGAAGGCGCTCCGCGATAATGGCGAGCACTTTCCACAGGCCGGTCGGTGCGGGGTTGGGAAGTCTGGAGGGACGAGCAGCAGTAGGCGTATTCATAAAGTTCTGGTTGATTTAGTGGCGGGGGAGAATGGCGGGCAAAACCGCCGATACTGAAGCGGCGGTGCAAGACTAGCAAGCGCCACAAAGCACGAATTCCGGGTTTGTAAATAATAGGACAAGGTGCAATGCCTCGATTCCAGCCCGTAGAGGCGCTTTTCTGAAAAATTGGGCTTCGGAACGTGGGCAGGTTATCACAGCTGATGGAGAAAAAAGGAGGGGGAGCCGTGCGCGCACGGTCACCACAAAGAGCTTGCGCAGGCGTGGGGAGGAACCCTTGCTGGGGATGGGAACAGGACGGATAAGGGGCACGGTTAAGGTGGCTCCACCTATAGAAAGCAGCGAGGTCTGTTATGTGGCTAATTCCCATCGTTCAAACTTCCAACTCGAAGCCCTTTTTAAAAAGGACAGAAAAAAACCCCTTTAAAAAGGGGCTTTCCAGCCTGCAGAAGCACTTATTGAAAATTGGCTAAAATGTCATCGCTCTTTACTGCGTGATGAGGGAGACGAGCCGGGGAGCTTTTCAGGTCTCTGTAGCAGTTCCGTCACCAATGGGGAAAGAAGAATAGCTTTACCAACCGGATTCTAAACGTTTGGCTGTCTTCCACGAGGAGCACACCTCGGCCCTCCTCATTTCGCTTCTTATGCGTGCATCACCTTTCCTAATGCCAGCAGCTGACCCATCAGGCCGGGCCCGGTTGGGCTACCTGGTGGGTGATGGGATTGAATACGGGGCGCGGCTCGGGTTTGCCTTTGCCCAACCAGTTACTATCAGCGCGAGTTATGTGGCGGGACTGTTGCCGGCCCGGGCGACGCGGGCCAGGGTATTCAGGGCCCGTTTGAAACAGGATGGCTCGTTGATTCGCCTACCCGATTTGGTCTTGCCGCCCCACCTGAAGGTGTGCGCCCTGGCCCTGCACGGGCCTTATCTCTATGTGGGCGGAGCTTTCGCTTGGCCCCGCCGGTCAGCAGTCCGTGCCGGCGCGACAGGTGGGCGGCTGGACTTGCGCGAAGAGCAGCCCCGATGGGAGCCGCTGGTACTGCCCGGTCCCTGCGAGCCGGGCAAGGCGATTGACGATGTACTAGTCGATGACCAGAACCTAGTCCTGGTCGACAACATTGTCTTCCCCAAGTACCTGTTCGTTTATCCCTGGCCGTCGGATGGCGGCCTGCCTGCAGACCCGCAGGTGGTGGAGCTGCCTTTCAGTCGGGTGTACGAACACATTGTAAAAGGCCAAATGAGCGCCGGCTACGTCGCCTTGCTTTCTACCAGCGTCGGGGAGGGCGGGGTGGGCGTCTACATCTCGGTGCTGCGGCGAGGGGACTGGGCCCCGGTGGTAGTGTTGGCGTTTGAACAGTCCCGCACTGAAATCTGGGACCAGGAACTAGCCGGTGAGTCGCCGTCCCTGGATGAACGTCCGTTTGACCTAGCCCTGCAGGACCATCAGTTGGTGCTGGCTTGCGGGGGAGCGCTGCTGTACGTCGATTTGCGGGCGTTTCCAGCCCCACCTGCTTCCTTGCCCGGCGCTGAAGCCGAATGCCCCGAAGTAGACCTGCGCAACCGCACTCCCTTTCCCGGAGGCCATTGGCAAACGCTGGCTCCGCACGAGCAGCCCGGGCGCATTCGCTTTGTGGCCACTGGCCGCTTACTCTTGGCCTCATCGGGAGATGGCGCTGGGACCCCGGGCCGTGCCTGGTTGCACCATGTTTAATACCTCAACATTCGGAGGTTTTGCCCAGTTTGTTTAACAAAGCCTGATTATTCAGGGTAGCAATTTGGAAAGTATAGGGCGCGTATGTACCCTGCTCGGAGAACTCATCTAAATTGGTGTCAGCCAAAACTTGAGTTGCAGCATTGTTTGATGCGGCTATTTTCGCCGGTATGATATACCCGAATGACATCCACCGGCTCTTCGATGACCTTTGGCCTGCTATGCACGCCAGCAGTTTGCACAAGCAGCATTGTATCAGCATCTTGCCCCATATTGAGAGTTGCTTCAGAAAGTGGGGCGACAATTATGACTTTCTGCTTGATGGACTGTCTTCCCTCGATGGAATCGGCCTCACTATTGCCAGTGGGCTGATATGGAGCACTGACCCGATGGAAGCGGTTCCATTTGATAAGTTCACGATGACTTATGCGTTGACAGAGCGCATCCTTCGGAACGAGCACATTTCAGGTGGCCATTACGCAGATGCCTGCCAAAAAATAGTGGCGTATTGTGATGGCTTCACCATGACCGAAGCTGACGGGATTGAGCGAGTGTACGAAGTAGAAGACTTTGTGCGAGAAGCAAGGGAGAAAATGATAGATTTCCCTGGCTTGCTCGGCCCTAAGTAGCCTTGGCTAAAAGCTTGTTACCACTAGGAAAGAGCCATGAGAATCATAGCTATATAATAAACTGGTTTGCTGCTGTTGAGAGGGAGTACGCTAGTGGTGTAATAAGCCGCGGTAACGCAGTTCTTATCTTACGGGCGCCTCCAACGCCGGTGGCTCTGTCGTCAAACCCATCATCATCTGTAATGCGCGATTCGCTACATGCCGAAAATGATGCCCTGCGCGCTCAAATTCAGCAGCTGCAGGCAGACAGGACGGCAGTCAGTTAACATTGTTATATTGGCAAATGCAGCCTTTGGACCAAACTTTTAACCAAGACCTATCGCTGGGCAGGTTGGCTTAAAAGCCGCTGTAACGGCATCATTTTGTTCGCTTTTTTTGATTTATGCAATACGATACCAGGAAAGACATTGTCCTTTCTAATGTTGAACAATTAGGGAAGCAGATGCTTCACAAAGGCTGTTCTTTCATCCTGAAAAGCAACTTTGCGGCAGCTTTTAGCTACATCAGCGACGGATACGATTTGATAACCTGTGACTGCCCTAGGGGCAGTTGGTTCACGGATACCTATGACCAGAGAGAGGCAGTGATTCAACTTGCTTCGCTCGAAATGGAAGAGCCAGAATTTCACTTTTGTCTTTCATTTGCCTTATTCTATATATCACTCGGCGAGGACGGAGGCGGCAAGGACATGGACTTGTTAACTCAGTCACTTAAGCATATTGATGAGTACTTATCCTATCGGATAAATCACCTTGGGTACTACTTTAAAGGCAGGGTTTTATCGCACTTAGGACAGCGACCAGAGGCTATTGCCCACTTTGACTTGTCATTTAAGTCAAAGGTCAACACCCCGGCTTTATACAGAGCGTCGCTGCTACGGGAGCATGATTCGAGTAGTGGTCTCTACGGCTTATATCAGGCGTGCTTAAGTAGCCCGTCAAGTGTATGTGCGTGGGAACATCTGCACGACTACGCAGTCGTAAAGCGCGGAATAGCTGTCCCAACCGAAAAGGTGCTTGGCAAGCCTAATACTCTTGCGAGCCAGTTTAATGATAGCTCTTTCTATTCCTTGAATTTTACTTTTTGGTCCCTGTTCAAAGAAGTAAAAGGCGCCCGTCAGCCAAACTCTTATAGAAGTTTTGATGAATCGTTACGCTCAACTGGCAATGATGCCTTCATCCGATATAAATACGATTTCAGGTCGGACATATACAGCAACAGTGAACATCTAAAGGACTTTCAGGATTTCGTTTTCATCATGGGTGGGTGTGCTCGTTTATTCAACGAACCAGCAGCATACGGCACCCCCGTGAGTTCAATTAACTATGACCAAGACTACCAAGATGACGATGATGGGGACTGGGGTGGTGATATTGACAACAATGAACACTATAATGACGACCTAGATATGGACCAACAGAGCCAAGAGTTCTGGGATAACCTGTAAGCTTTAATACCTGGCACTGGACCACCTCACGCTCTTAGATGGAACCGCAAGCACTCAGCTTTACATACGACTTACGGGATATGCCCCGTTCCATGAATACGCCCATGGAAGTCAATCTTTACGATTGGGACCAATTAGCCAAGCTGCGGCTCCGGGAGCTACGCCTTGTTGGTACCATCGACCTTTCCACAGCTGAGCGGTTGATTAACTTCAACGGGTGGCTCGCGCTAGCTAGCTTTTCGCTAACCGAGGGCAAGCAGTTTGTAACCGAGCCGAAGGGAAGCCACAAGGTCGAACTAAGCGACGAGAGTACGGTAACCATCACCGCCTCGATGAGGTGTAAGAACGACTTTAATGCCTTAGCAATGAAGATGCTTGAACTACTACGGCCCATGCATGAGGGACAGCAGTAGGCTCTTTGCTCCGTAAGCATCCAACATCATAGCCCAACTTACACTATGGGAACAAAACGACTCTGCGGCGAAGCCCGCATAATGGACGCACAGGGGAACATCCTGATTCACGATAAAAATGCACTGATAGTCTTGCAGCGGGACGCAGCCAACAATTTCACCTGGTCAGCTAAAATGGAGCAGATGGGAATAGGCGTCTCTGCTTTTGGTATACCCGGCGTGACTTACACCTTACAGTTCAGCAACTCGAACTGGCGCTTAACCGGGACCGTTTCAGTGCCTGGGTTTCATGGCAACCGGGGCCACGTTTCCGTTCAAGCAAAAGGCCAAGGTGTGCCTGCTGGTGTAAATCCGTCAACTGTATAGCGGCAATTTTCCTCTTGTTCGCGGCCGCCAATTTGAAAAGCAAAAGCGTCCCGGTCAGCTGACTAGGACGCTTTGTTTGGTACTTAGGCGGGCGGGGGCTACTTGACCTGGGGCTGCTTCCTGGCCAGCATCACGCTACCCACCATCGGAGCTAGCTCAGTAGCGCAGCTGAACAAGCCTAAGTGCAGCATCGTAGGTTGAGGGCCGTGGATTCGCTGCATTTCCTTAAACAGCTTCCTGGCCTCCTTGGAGTCGGCATCTAGCCAGTGAGCCACGTCGGCGACGGTTACAAGCTGGCCCGCTAACAAAAATTCCATATTCGGGCTCAGTTCAGCGAAGGGTTCCGGCGCGGGCTGGGGCTTAAGACTCAAGTAAACCGCACCTTCGCGCTCTGGGTCGGGGTCGGTGGTTACCCACGTATCCAGCGCCTCGGTGCCGTAGCCTTTTACCCTGGCCGCGGTGTAGGTGCCGGGGGCCGTAGTGCGGCCGGCTTGGCGGGTAGCTTCGGCCACGAGTTGCGGGTTGGTAAGGAACTCATAGCCGGCCGGGAACTGATACGGCAAGCGGTGCTGCACGCTCAGGCGCAACTCGCCAAGCAAATTGCGGCAAGCGCCGCCCATCCAAACGGCCTGCACCTGGCCGTTGATGCTGGAAAATTCCCGGATGGGCGCGGCCGTGTCGGCGGTGCGGGTACTCATGTGAACGTAGGCACCAACGCGAAAACCTTTCTTAGCGGCCTTGGCCGCTATTTCCTGGGGGGTGGGATAAGCCATAACGGATTAACAAAAGGGAGAAAATGGTCTGGGTAATGGTCTGCTGAGCTAGAGAGTTAGGCTGCCTGCTGGTGCTGGTAAGGCTGCTGCACCACGGCCTGTAAGGCTGCGGGGCTAAGGGCGGCGCGCATCGCTTCGCCGCGGGTGGCTGTTGCGCCAGTTCGCGTCGTGGCTGCGAGACCTCGGCCTTGGCGCAACTCCCACGCCCACCGGCTACCCTGCCGGTGGACGTGGACGCGAAAAACCGGGAGCATGCCTTAGTCGCGCTGCTCGTCTGCCGGATGCTCCGGGTACTCGGTGCTGTCCTGGTTGTCGTCGGCTAGTTCGTCACCCTGGGGCGGGTACTCAGGAATCCAATCGCCTTGCTCAGTTGGGGCGGGCTCCTGGCCGTTGGGGATGAAGTCGAAAGCGTACTGCTCCTGCACCTGGGCCAGCGTTAGCGGAGTCAGGGTCGGGTAATTGGGGCCGTAGTGTAAACGGGGCTCCGTTTCGACGTAATACTGGCCGCTGGACTGCTGCCAAAGTGTAACCCACCCGTTTCCCTCGCCTTCCTCAGTTGTGGCCCGACGGCCCGAAATGTAGGCGTAGGAATCAAGCGGCATTTGGCCCAAATCGAGCTGTACGCGCTCCCACGGGCACTCTCCACTGCCGTGGGCTTCTTCCTCAAACGCTACCCACGTACGCCACTCGCTTTTCTCCGCGATGCGGCCCCGGTACTGCTCGCCCTGCTCCTTCATAGCCTCGGCAAGTGCGCTCAGCGTGTCGTACTGGCTGAATGTATCCGTGTCTTCGCCTGGGATGCGGAACGGGCCGGGAAACTGCGTAGTCAGGTAGTCTACCTGGTCAGCCGTGCCGGCGCGAAGGGCGAAAATCTGCGGCCCCTTGCGCTCGTGGCTGTCCTCGTGAACCTCTAGGTAATGGTGCTCGGGCATGAACTGCCAGTTGGCCGGGTCGGCAAGCTGGGCCGGGTCCTGGCTGTTGCTGCCGGTGAATGCCTCCACATCATAGAAGCCATAGTAGTCGGCCAGCCCGCCGTACACCACCGTAATGCGGCCAGTGTGAAGGTTGCGGTAGTAAAGCGGGGCCGGAATAACCCGGTACTCCTGCGAGATAATCTCTACCACTTCGAGCACTTGGGCCGGGGCGGCTGGGCCGGGTGTCCGGGGTTCCAACTCCTTGCCAAAAAAGTGGCCTAACGTTACGCCCGGGGCCTGTTTTTTGTACCATTCGGGCATTTCGTCCGGCTCACATATTACGCCCATATAGCCATCGGCGTGAAAATAGGCGCGCACGGTGGCCGGCCCGAAGCTGTTCATGTAGATATGAACGCGCTCCCCAATGGCGGGCACTGTACCTGCACCTGACCAGATAATGAGTTGGGGCAAGCACAAGCGGCTAGGGTAGCCAATCCATTTCGGGCACTGCTCGGGGTCGCCGGCCCACACAAGCGGGCTGATTTCGGGCTGTTTCGTGGCGGGGGCGGGGGTTATCATATCGAAGGAAAAAGGGAGTAGTGAAAAGATGAGCCGGGGGCTAAGCGGCAAGGGCCAACTGGCTGCCGAATACCACTCCGGCGCGGGGGGTGCTGCGCTTCCTGCGGCTGGCGGTCTTGGCGTGGTGGGTGGTTTCGGTGACTAGGCCCAAAAAGCCAGCTGCGTGGGTATATCCCTTCACCTCGGCCCGCTCCTGGTGTCCGTCGCGGTTCACCGTTACCGTAGCTCCGATGGCGGGCACCGGGGCTTGGTTCGACCAATGCAGGCCCCCGGGGAGCATGGTTAAGCGGGGCGCGGCCTCGAACTCGGGCACGGGGTTGGTCAGTTGCGCTTGTGCATCCTGGCGGGCCTGCCAAGCATCTTCACGGGCTTGAGCTTTGGCGGCACTGGCGGCACGAATGACAGCCAAACGGGCGGCGAGAATGCGTCTAGCGGGGCGATATAGATTGGTGCTTTTCATGGCAGGGCTGCTTTTGGTAAGAGGTAGACTGTACTAAAACCAAGGGTTAGTATCCCACTCGGTCAGCTCGTCAGCGGCTGCGCTGGGAGACTGCTGCGGCTGCTCGTCGGCGGGGTCATAGCGGTCTGCGGGGACTTCGCCGGGGGCTAGTTCAAAAGCGTCGTAAAACATGACTAAATGGCTGGTTATTTGTTCGTTGCTTATACATATTAAACGCAAGAGCGCCTTTTTAAGTTGCCTTTTTAGCAATAATAATCTTATTATTTTAGCAATATTTGGCACATTGTTGGCATTTTCCCCTCTTGTTGATATTGAGGCTGGATATGCCCAAAAAAGCCCCTCCTGTAATGGGAAAGGAATTTTCATTTTGTCGCGGCCCTGGGCCGGCCGGAACCACCCGGCCGGCCCGTTGGCCCCTCCCCTACTCGCTGTCGGCCTCGCTGGCTTCGTAGCTGGGCACAATCCCTAGAATGTGGTTAAGGGCTTTCTGTGCTTGGCTGGCGGCCGATATAATCAACGTCTTATCGTTGCGTAGGGCCTGCAACCAGCTTTCTATATAGGCGGCGGTGTTGTTCTCGGTCACGCTCAGGTCGAGCCCTGCCGTGTTGCTCAGAAACGCGGCCCCCAATTCGGCTACCAGTTCTTCCTTGGCATAGGTCGGGCTACCAAAAGAAGCCTTTTCGGTCAGCGTCGCCCGGTCAAGGCGCTTGCTGTGGCCGGTGCTGTGGACCAGCTCGTGAAAGGTGGTCAGGTAAAAATCCTCGGCGGTGTGAAAGGTGCTGGCCTCGGGCATCGTCACGGTGTCAGTGCTCGTGCGGTAGTACGCTTCGCTGCCTTTATGCTCAATGCGGGGGCCACCGGCATAACCGGCAATTATCTGCTCGGCGGCCTGCTGGGGGGTGTGCTCGCGGCTGGGCAACTCGGGGAACGTCCACGCTACCCCGTCAATCTGCGCAATATTAAAGACGGTGGAATACTGCAGGAAAGCTACCTTCTTCTCCTTGCCTTTGGCGTCCTCCTTCTTGCTCACCTTCCAGAAAACGACGGGCATGCCCTTCTCACCTCGGCGCACCTGCCCGCCTAACTCCTGGGCCTGCTTATAGGTCAGGTAGTACGGGTGCACGTAGTCCAGCATCCCAAGCAAAAGGGCATTAACGCCGGTATATACGTGCTTGCTGCGGTAATTTCTCGGTGCTCCGTGGGCCGCGTTCCACGGCTTTTTCCACGGCGTAACATCGTTTTCCAGGGCCAGAATAATGCGGTTAGTGATAATCTCCTGAACGTCGGTGCGGGGGGCGAAGGTGGTTGCAGCTTTCATATCGAAGGGACTAAGGGGTGAGGGTTGCGGGTTAGTAGTTGTACTCAGGATGGGCGGGCGGTCCGGGCTGCTCGTGCTCTGCTTTCAGCTTGGCATCTTCCCAAGCTTCGCTTTCGGCAATGGCCAGGGCTTTCCATTTCATCAGCCGGGCCGCGTCGGTGCTGGTGCTAATCAGGGCCTCGGCTTTCTGGCGGCGCTCCTTGGTAAATGCGGGGTGGTTCAGGACTTGCCGAAGGTTGCGGCGGGCTGATGACACCATGAGCAGATAACCGGAGGCAAGAACGGGGGCGGCGGTCGTTTCCATGAGTAAGAGCCTGTTTGTTTGCTTGTTACTTATACTATTTAAACGCAACCCCCCCCATTAACGTTGCTTTTTTAGCAATAATAATCTTATTATTTTGGCAATAATCTGGCACAGTGTTGGTATTTTTCCCTCTTGTTCGTTTTTGCAATTGCAGATAGGTAGCCCCCGGGCAGGGTTGTGTAACCAATCACCTGGCACTGCTCCCACATCGGGGCGAAAGCAATAATGCATGCGCGCAGTTAGGCGTAGCGCCAGCAGTATTTCGGTGCTTTATTCCTTTGGTTCGCGGTAGGGATGGGAAGGGAGCGACCAGCGGGAGCTGTCCGTCAGGACCGGAGCGCAGCGCAGCCCTGGACAGCCCGGCCACCCGCCCAAAACTCAATTCACCAAGTACCAAAAGTGCCCATCACACGCTCAGTTGAGCACTACTGTTTGCCATTTTCTCTTGGCTTGCCAAAGCTTAACTAAGTCTTAGCTTTGCTACCTATACCCCCCGAAATGTCCTGGAATGAAAGCAATTTCTACTACGCTGATTTTATGTGTGCTGGGCCTGAGTGTTAGTGCTCAAACCCGTTCTGCAAGTCCGGTCCGAAAAAGCACAGGCACTGGCACTGCCAGCTATTCCAAGCCTAAGCCTAGCAGTGCGCCTAAGACCATTGCTCCCGCCCCACCTGTTGAGCCGGCCTTCTACGAGTTGGATAAGGTTAAGCAGAAACCTTATCTCGACGAGGCTTCTATGAAGGCGCTGGCCGATGTGGTCCTGGAGGCTTATGCGGCGGCAATCCAGAACCCGCAGGAACATTCTACAGCTAAGGCTGCGGAAGAAACAGTTTATGCGTTTTATGACATCAACTATGATGGCAAATTGGACAAGCTCAACGCCACGCAGGGCAAACGATTTGCGGTAGAGGACACGGCTGATTTAGCCAAGGATGACCGCTGGATGTTCAGTCTCCTTTTTGATGCCAACGGTACGCTTCAAGTGCCCGACAAGCTCAATGTCATTGCTCACCGAAAAGAGCAGCAAGGCAGTTCTATCAAAGAGGTCGGGCTGCTGGCGTTTGAGCTACCACTTACCCCGGAGCAGAAAACCCAATTAGAAGCGGTCAAGCTGAAAGTAACGGCTAAAGTGGACATGAATTCCATGACGGGAGACCTTAAACCGGTGCCGGTTCTTCTGCCCTTCACCCTGACTCGTGATAAGCCCGCGACCCATTTGATTGAGGGTACGATTACCAAGAATATGGGCAGGACCTATCTCTCTTTGAATAGCTTCAATTCCATGCAATCTCAGATTGATGAGCTGCTGAAAAACGAGCCACTTCTACTTAAAGCCACCCATCAGGATTTTGCATTTACGGTCGCTTATAACACGTCAGGCTATGATATTGACGTTCGTGAGCTGCGGGACAACTTCATTGTTCGGTCAAACTCACAAGCCAAAAGCTTCAACACAAATACGCTGACAGTAAGCAAATTCGCACCAGTTGCCAAGCCGCGCCGATGAAACAACTTCTATCCTTTTTCCTGCTGATTTGCTCCCTGACCGCGGTTGGCCAAGTCACCAAAAAAGTTATCATTACCACCTCCCCTAGAACGGTACCTGCTGGGAAAGTCTGGAAGTTGCAATGCAACCGCCCTACGAAAGTTCAGCTTCACGAGGGCACTCTGCGCTCGGGCACTATGTGCAACGGCTTATTTCTGTCGCGGCCGGGCCTGGTTTTCAATGTCAACAAAGGCTACGTACCCAATGCAGTGAGCTATGGCGTCGTCTTCAAGTCATTTGAAAAAGTGCCCTACACGAACGAATACACCTACTCGATTACACCCGTAGCCATCGTAGACAAGAGCTTCAGCCTGGATGAGCTACACGAGAAGAAGGCGGAAGATGTCGGTGTTAAGGAAGTTGTCTTTCGTGCGGGCGAGGTGGTCTTTGTGGCTACCTGCATGGCCAGTATTGAACTGACCGAGTACAACATGAGTGCTACGGAACTTGCAGCTGCGCAGAAAAAAGCTGCCGTTGCTGCCGCTGCAAAGAAGGCAGTGGTTTCCAATTTAACGATTCCGGTAAACCCGGAAAAGTACGTAGCGCCGGGCACCAAGCCTGCCATCCATGACAAGGATTTTAAAACCTTGAACCTAAAGAGCACCGGAGTGCTGCACCAACGCCCTGGCAAAGCAATGGCGTTGGATGATACAGCGGTTTTCAATTTCTCTCTTTCGGCTGACGCAGTTGATATCGAGAGCCAATCGGGCATCAACAAGTCTTATAAGGTCCTCGGCATTAAATACAACGAGGAAATGAAGATGCAGGAGTTCAAGTTGGGCGACGAGGCCGGTAGTGCAACACACAAGCTTTTGGTGGCCTGGAGCAATTCCAGCAACGGGTATATGCTTCTGCTCAACTCACTGGACAAGTCGGAAGAATACCAATTTCAAGAAACCGAATTGGTTTCCAAGCTGTAATCCCGCCTCTACAGGACCCATTTAGCTTATATGCAAAAGGTTGCTTATACCAAACTCACCACGGCCGATGAGAAGATATATTATAACGGCGATTTATTTACTGGGCTAGTATTCTCTCAATACGTTGAGAACTCATACGCCTCTACGCCCTTTGAGAAAAGTCATGGGGAGGAAGAAGTAGTAAACGGCGTACCAACAAACGTCTTCAAGGAGTTTTACAAAAACGGCCAGTTATGCAAACGCATACAGGTCGCGCCCGGACAGATATTTTCTGTCAAGAACTATATAGCAGGGGAGTTTGAGACTTACTACAAGGATGGCAAACTCTGTGAAAAAGGAGAGATTGTTAATCGACAGTTGCGAGGTCACTATGAATGCTATTACGAAGACGGAAGCCCATTCATAAAAGCAGAATTCCCTCCTGATTCCCGAGTTGGGAATGGCATCTGTTACTACAGGAGTGGGGAAGTTTGCCAAGAGGGGGATATCCAGGCCTGGGGCTTTTCCAATGCCCTCGAAAAGAGAGTTATAGCGACCCCGTTAGCACCAGACGGTTATAGCAACCTTGGCAATACGTATGGCATTCCATATGCTGACCACTACTTCTCCGACAAGCTGTATGACTATGTAAACAATGACTTTGACTTTGCTCCTTACCCAAGGCTTTTACACAACTTTGAATCAAGAAATAAGAAGGGCGAGCTGATAACTCAAATCAGAGATAGCATCAAGGAATGCTATGACAAGGATGGCCATAAGGTCTTGGTAGAATCATGCAATGAGGAACTGCAAAAGCATGGGCAATCATGCAAGTTCTCATATGGCTCCTTAAGAGAGATTGAAAGCTATTACAATGGCACCCTAGATGGCATATATTTAAATTTCAATTATAACGGGTTCGTATCAGAAAGCGGGTATTATAAAGATGGGCAGAAGGTTGGGACATGGTGCTATTTTGATGCGAATGGGGTCTTAAGGTAGCCTTCAGCGGTTAATAGCCTAGCTAATATTGGGCACTTTGCTTCCTTAGATGGTACTAGCTACTGCTGAAGCTAGTCTTAGGCTAGGCGTAAAATCAGCGTACATTGTCACTTGTGAATACTTTTCCAGTCACCGATGAAAAATGAATGGGACTTCTTTGCCGATGTGCAGCGACGGTTAGCTGCTGGCCAGCAGCTCGTGCAGGGGCACTTCGCTAATCCGATTATATTCCCCTATGACGAGCAGCGCGGCATAGTGCTCGATGAGGACGGAAACCAGTATGAGCTAGGAAATGACTATAAACAAGCACTGAGTGAGTTCCTGCAGCAAATGCATACCCCGTGGGGCTTATGCTTCCGGGAGCGTCTCATTTGCTTTGGACAACAAGTAACGGCATCGGACTATACCGCCGACTATGTCGTTGCCTATGAAGCTACTACTGCATAGGGGCTATAAATCGGTCATCCAAACTTTACTATGTAAGCTTGGGGCCACGTCTGCGCTCTGGCTGCTGGGTCTGCGCCTGCGCTTGCTTTGTCGGAGTATTGAGCACCTGCATAGCCTGGCGAAGCTGGCCTACGCTGGGACTATCTTTAAGTGCCGGCACCTGGTCTATCTTGGTGAGTACCTTGGCTAGATTCTCCTGGTCCATCGCTTTAATTTCCGGCTGCCTGAGCAAGCTTTTACTGACCTGCTGCAAATAGGCAGCCTGTAACCCTCCGCCGTTCTCGCGTAGCGACTGTGCTAGCGGCGCTGCAGCGTCAATAAACACGCGCCGGGCCTGGTCATGGCTGGGCGATTCACTTGGGTGTATCTGCTGCTGCTCGGCCCGTTTCTGTTGCCGAAACTCTTCCTGCTCAACGGCGAGTTGCCGGCGCTCAACCTGCTCTGCCCTCCCTTCAATGACCGTAGCCTTGGGGTTTGTAGCCAGCGCGTCAAGGGCCGCGCTAATGGCAGGGAGGTGGGGCGAATCCAATCGGTAGCGTAGGGTTAGCTCGGTTTCTATCTCGCGCTTGTCGGGCTGGCCGGGGGTAACACCAGCTGGCCGGTTAATCGAGTGGTCAATGCTCAGCCCAGCCTTCTCTATATTTTCCTGCAATATGGGCAGTTGTGATACCTGGTCGCGGCTCTCGCGGAACTCTACCACTAGCAGGCGCTCCCCTCTTTCACGGGCTTCGGCCTGCGCCTGGTGCTGCGCCGCGATTTTGCCTATGCCCTGCATCGGGTCATTTTTCCAGTACTCCATACCAAAACCGTATTGGTCCTCATCAACTGCAGCCGCGCCTAGTTCCCGCTTTACTACCTGCTGCATCTGCTTCTCTTTCAAGTCCTGGTTCCAATCCTTGCCCTGACTCTTAACAATCTCAACCTTGTGCTCAAAGGCCAGGTGCTGCGACGCGCCCTGGTTGAAGGCCCCCAACGCTTCGCGGTTCATCGGAACGTGAAACTGGTAGGTATGGGGACCTAGTTTGGTCGAGCTAATCAACTCGTCCCGTAAGGTCTGGCTCACGGCCTGCGTGTTTGTTTCACCACTCTGCTGACCATACTGACGGGCTGTCTGGTCGTTGTACGTTTTTAAGTGATTCGTCAGCGCCTGGACCCCGGCCGGGTTGGTAGCCGTGACTTCGACGGTTAAGAGGTGCTTATGCTCGCGAACTACTTTCATCGGGTTCTGCCCGCTGGCGAAGCCCGCGAGTAAGCGCGTATCGTAGTGGTGGCCCTGGGTGTCGTTGTCAAAAGCCGCCTTTACCGTACAGATGCGCTCCTCGCCAAGCAGGCGCTTCATCTCAAAAATCTTGTTTTGAGTAAGTACACCGGCCGTGGACGCATAGAGCGCTTTTTCGGCAGGGTGCATTTGCGCGTAGGAAAGCGCATCAAGTGCCGACTCTGTTACTACCATGCTGGCAGCCGGCCGGCCCTCCGGCAGTTTGCTGAGCCAAAGGGAGCGGGAGAATTCGCTCTCCGGGGCCTGGCCTTTGTACCCCTCGCCCTTTAACTCTAGCCCGACTACCCGGCCCTCGTGGTACGCCGGGAAGGCAGTATTTACAAAAGTCTTGGCCGGCATCCCCTCCTTCTGCACGGTATGGAACTGGTTCAGGATACGACCGGCGAACTGCGGGTTTGCTATCGTGCTTTTGGTAATACCCCGGCTTTCCAGGTAGGTGGTATTTTCCAGCGGCCGGCAGTCCTTGGTGTAGATGCTCTGGAATTTTTCGCCGGGCGCGGTTTCGCTGATGGGGGGCAATTCCAGCTTAGGACGCTGGTCCTCGGGCAAATTCAGGTAAGCCCGGAAATGGTCATTCACTGTCTGCCAAACGTTGCGGCCCGGCTGCTGCTCGATACCGACGATACGTCCCGAGTTGACCCGGTTTTTCATCCAGTCGATGACGCTCCCCTTATCGCGGTCGTCGTGACTGTTGAAGTACATCCAGTCGTTCCCCCGTCCCTTGAACACGACGAGCGTATCATCCCCCTCGAAAACGTGCCACTTGCCCTTGCCTAAGTCCTCCCCTTTTTTTAGGGTATAGCCGTAGTAAGTCAGCAGTTCAGGAAGTTCTACTTGCTCCTTTATCTTCTGGAAAGTCAGGGCGTGGTCCATGCAGGGGGCATTAGGTGGGGTGGGGAGGATAAGTTAAAATGATAGAAGCCCGAAAAGGATTTCCGGGCTTCTACGAGGTTCAAACGGCCTGCTGGGGGGCCAACTCATTAGAGGCGCGGTGCGCGCTTCGTTACTTTCGGCGCTTCTACCCTGGTCGTTTCCACAGTAGCGGCTGGGCGGGCACCCGGCGCCGTCTGCTCGACGCGGGGAGCCTGGCGCTGCTGTAACTCATGCGCGGCGGGCCGAATTTCAATACACGCCTTCGCAGCGTTTACCTGCACGGTCCCATCGAACTTTCTACCACCGTCGCCACTGGCCATGTTAGCCAGGTCAACCGCTTTGCCTTCCTTCAGGTCGTGGCTCTGTTCAGGAGTCAGCTTTACGCCGGCGATGGTTTCATGCAAAGTAACCTTGTTCTCCGGCAGAATGACAACTTTGTTCATTGCCTTATCCACGGCTACATAGCCGTTGTACTCCTGGCCTTTCTCGTCTTTGAGGCCGCGAATGAGGCCGGCGTTCCCTTCCGTTTCGAGCTTCTGGCGCTGCTCCGGCGTGAAGGGCTGGCCGCCAATCTCGTTCGGTATCACGAGCTTTTCCTGGGGCAGTTCCAGTTTGAGGGTGGCCGTACCATCGGCCTCGCGGTGCAGCACCATCTTGCCCTCAAACTTCACGACTTCCTCCCCATCCTTGCCGGCAACCTGCATGGGCAGCAAGTCGGTTTTCTGTCCATTCAGCAGCTTTTGCAGCTGGCCGTTCTGCTCAAGGTCAGCGGTGCTCAGGCCAAGTGAAGCCAGTACTTTTTGCGGCACGTCGGATGCCTGAAACAGTGCCGGGGCTTTGGCCGGGGCCGACTGCTCGGGAGCAGCTTCGGTACCTGGTGCTGCAGCTGACGCGCCGGCCACTGCCGGCGCTCCGGGGCCGGGGAGCACGTTGCCCTGGGGGGCCTGCTTAATCTGCTCGACGCCCTGGTCCAGCTGCGCGGAGCCAGCTCTTTTCAATAAGCGAGCCTGCAACTCCTGACGGGTCTTATCATAGTCAACTTCCAAAGTCTGGCGGGTTTTGGGGTTCCCGGTCAGGTGCTGATAGAAGTTCTTTAGAAAGGCAGATGCGGGGTTGCCGCTGGTGTCGATATCAAAGATGCTTTTCCCTTCCTTCAGCACCTGCTCCTTAGTCTTGCCCTGCTGCTCGGCTAGTTGCTCTACCCGCTTCTCTCCGGCGCTCTGTTGCATCTGCTCCGGCACGGTGAGTGCGGTTTTCGGCACGTCGGCCAAGTTGGCACTCAGCGCGTCCCACTGCTTCGCGCCAAAAGCTTCTTTTACCTGCTTGCTGCGCGTAGGCTCGTAGTCGTCGTCGTAGCCGACTTCCTGCCGACGAGCGGCGGCCTGTGCTGGCTTTTCAACCACTTCCAAGCCATTGCCCACCTGTTTAAAACCCTGCAAAATCCCTTCGAGCTGGGCCAGCTTGTTGGATTCCGGGTCGTAACTCACGCCGAAGCTGCCGGTCAGCTTCCCATCTTCGCCGCGTTCCATCTTCATTGTGCCGACGGCAACTCCGGCATCTTTGAGCTGGTCGAGGTAAGCGCGCATTTCCATCAGCGGGGCAACTTCGTCGCCTTTCTGCTTCCATTGGATTTGCACCTCCCCTACCGGGTCTACCGTGGGCGCGTCTGTGGCTCCTGGGACTGCTGCGGTAGCGGCTTGGGGCTGCTGGACCACAGTGCTCTCACTGGGTAGCGCCTGGCTCTTGTCGCGCAGCTCGTCGGCGTAAGCGGCCTTTCCGGCATCCGGCCCTTGTTCTGCTTGGTTGGCTACCACTCCCAAATCCGCTGCAGCCTCGGTGCGAGTAGAGCCTTGGGTATTCGCAACCACGCTGGCCAGGCCTTCGGCCTCGACGGTCTGCGCGGCCTGCTCGCGGGCCTGGGGCGCTGCCTCACAAAATACGTTAAGCGCTGGCACCGGCGTGTCACTGAACCTGAGCCTGCCCATGTCAATGATTTTCCAATTGCCCTCAATCAGCTCAACCATCGTTGGCTTGTCTACCTTGATAAAGTCCTGGCCGGGTTTAGGCAGCCCATTTATCTGATAGGCCGGTGCCAGCACGTCGTTGAAGCTGGCAGCCAGTTTTCCATCAGCACCAGGGGCCGGGAGAAGTGCGCCTTGGCTGGGATTGTCGGGGTTGATTTGAAGCTGATACAAGGAGTAGTGCTCGGCCTGGTCGGTTACGTCCTGACCGCTGATGTTGCCGTTGCTGGTAGGCACCGAACTCACGTAGCGAATGCTAGGCGACGTGGGGGCCGGCGTCGGATTTTCTGCTTGTTCTGCCATTAAGAAAGGAATTTGGTGGGAGGATTTTCCAATAAAAAAGGCAGGAGCCTAGTCGGCTCCTACCTACGGATTTACTCCATTATTGAAAATGGGTTACCTTATTGACCTCACCAATTAAGCTTGCCATTTAGCAGCAATGCCCGCAACTCGGCTAACTCCCGAATATGTACCTCGTTGTACTGGTCCAGTTTCTTGAGCAGCTCGGCCCGAACACACGCTCCGGCATCTTGGGTCGCCTCCGTAAGCTGAAGCTTACTAACAAGGCTGTTATTCTCGCTTAGTATCCAGTTAAGGTTATAGCCCTCCTTTTCATAGAGGGCCATCACTTTCAGCCAGTTTTCAATCTGCCCGCCCTTGCCGTTTTCCATCCGGTGGATGATGTTTTGGGTTAGGCCGGTCCGCTGAGCTACCCGCGCCTGGCTCCAGGCGTGTTCCCCCTGGAACCGGCCTAGTTCCTCCCGGATTGTGACCAGTCGCTTACCGACCCGCGCCGTCATGGGGTGCTCCGTAGGGCCACTGGTCTTATCCTTTGTCATGGTTATTCGTTCTTTTTCTTGATGAGGTGCTGCAAGTTCGGGTCATTCCCTATCCTGATTAGCTCCCGCTGGCAAAGCTCCTTCACATCGGTTTTAATCCGATTAAAGTTAGCCTTTATCATTTCTTCGGCTTCATCCTCTCCGGTAGCCGGATTAATGAAGCTGGTAATGTCCGGGATGGGCTGGTAGTTTTTGGCCTCGGCCGTTACGGCTTTCACGTCCACCTGAATCTTGGCGTGAAATACCTTCTGGTCGATTTCCTCCCCGAAGTTATCCGCTACGGCGCCCACAAAATTGCCTTGGGTCAGGTTCGCAATGGTACTGGGAGGAATCATACTGTCCATCTGCGTGGATAAGCTGGTGCTTGTCTCGCGCATGTTGATGCTCAGGCTTTGGCGTTGCTGCAAGATTTTGCCGAACCGTTCGCTCAGCCACTTGCCACTATTACCGGACACTTGGCCACTGAAAACGTTGCCTACCGTGTTCTTAATTACTTCGGCTTCCTTCTGGCCGTAGTCGCGCTCTAGCTGGGAGAAGTCCTGGAAGCCAAGGCAGGTACTCACCTTGTTGCTACGAGCTGTAGCAATGAGGTTATCGAGGCCCTTGAAGTAAATCGTCGGCAGCTCGTCAATGATGATGGAGGATTTGCGCATGCCCTTCTTGTTGACCAGCTTCACAAGGCGGGCATTGTAGAGCCCCAACGCGGCCCCGTAGATGGCCTGCCGCTCGGGATTGTTGCCGACACAAAGCACCTTCGGTTCCTCGTTGCTGTTGATGTCGAGCGTGAAATCATTGCCCGACATTACCCAATACAGTTGCGGGCTGGCCAGTCGGCCGAGCGGAATCCGTGCGCTGGCAATCTGGCCTTCCAGCTGCTCAATCGCATCCTTCTGGAACGCCGACACGAACGGCTTCACCAGGTTCTCAATCTCCGGGTAAGAGGCCAGCACGGGGAAGATTTCTTCGTAGTCCCGGCTTAGAAATTCAATGACGTGGGGGAAGGTGCAGTACTTGCCCTTCTCAAACAGGCGCAGAAACCAGATGATAGCGGCCACAAAGTTGATGGGCGACTCCACGAAGAAGTCGCCCTGCTTCTGAATCCAGCTCTTGTTCAGGTTCAGCATGATGGTAGAGGCGCTTTCGTAGGCGTCTACAATGTCCGTCATCATCTCCGGCAGCAGCGGATTGCAGCGGTGGCTTTTGCGTGGGTTATCGAAATTGATAACGTAGAAGCCTACCGGCTTATCGAACTTGTCTTGGTGCTTCAGTAGCTCATTGTAGCAGATGCGGCTCAGGTCGTCAAACTTGTAGTCGTAGATGTACATGCAGAAGCCCTTGGCCAGGTGCTGGCGAATGAACTCGTTGATGACAGCGAAGCTCTTGCCGCTGCCCGGGGTGCCGAGCACCATCGTGGCCCGGAAGGGGTTTACCACGTTTAGCCAGCCCTTATGCATCTTTCCGCGCAGTTGGTAAGTGGTGCGCAGGTTCACCGAGAACTCGTTTTCCATCAGGCGTTCCTCCTGGGGGAAACTCTCGTTGTCCTTATTGAAGATGTCTTTCATCAGGTTGTTGTTAAACAACCGGCTCAGCCAGGCCCCGGCGCTCAACAGCAGCAGAAACCCGCCGCTGACGGCCGCCACGTAGATGATGGTAGCCAGCCCTGGGCTCATGCTCATCGAGCGTACCACATCGGAGCCAAACAGCAGCGCAACGCCTATCACGGCATAGCCCAGAATCGTCTTGCCTTGCAGCTTTTCATCAGCACGCCCTTTGGTGCCAAGGCAGCTCAGCAGCAGAAAGACCGCTGCCATTGCCTTGCTTATCCAGCTAGCCTTGAACAGAAAGGTGTTCCGGGTGAAGTTGCCCATTATCGTCTCAATGACTTTATGGCTCCATCCCATCGACTTGAAGTAGCCGAAGCAGAAGTAGTAGATGTTTACAACCAGGAGCGCAATGGCGAGTAGGCGCATGAACTCCATTATCTTCTTTAGTCCTTTTTCATCTTCCATTGCTGGGTAGTGGGGGTAGGTTGATAGGTAGAAAATACATTTTAGAGGCGTGGGCCTCGTTTTTTTGGTTCTGGGGTGGGCTGCCTGGGGACTGGGGCTACTTGCTGCTGCACCTGGGCCGGGGTTGGAGCGGCCTGCAATGCCTCGCGCAGTTCGGCCCCTTTAAAGCCGACCTCCTGGCCCTTTACGGCTACCCCGTTCAGTTCAAAGCTCACCCCGCGAAGCACTCCTCCTTTGTCGTGGGTGTAGCGTACGGCTATCTGCTGCCGCCGGAGCTGTTCCTGGAACCAGGACTCCCCTCTCCTACCCTGCTCAGTCAACAGGCGCTGCACGGCCTCCCGGATGGCCTCCCGCGCTAACTCCTTGCTCGGGTCCACGTCCTTGATGCTCTGCCGGCGCTCCGGTAGCGGCTGCATCCCGAGTTCTTCGCTTATCTGCTTCGTGATAGCCGGCTGCCGGTAGAAGTTGTTGCTCGTGCGCAGGGCGGGGCCTCCATCGAGCGGAACCCGGTTCAGGTAGATGTGGACGTGGGCATGCTGCTTATCCTTGTGCTCATACACGACCACCTGGTGCCGCGCCACGGGAGCGCCCATCAGCTCACAATACCGCTTCACGGCCGCAACCTTTTGCGCTTCGGTTACCACCTCTCCGGCCTTCCAGGAGAGCACGGTATGCCACACTGGTTTCTGTATGCGCCTGCTCTCGGAAGCTACGCTTTGCATCTGCTGGGCCATGAGCTGCGGCGTGGCTCCTACCAGGTTTGAAATGTATAAGGGCTGTACTTCACCTGGCTCTTTTGCTTTGCCTTTTCGCAAGCCGGCACCGTAAGTCAGGGCTCCTTCAAAGTCGCTGCCAGTAACTGTCTTTGCTATCATGCTAGGAAGCCAAGGATTGTAGACAGGGCCTGCTTTAGCTGGGTTTCGTGGCTGTGAAATGGCTTGCCGGAATGAGCCATTCGGGCAATCTGATTTAGGTTGTTTCCAATCCCGACCAACTGACGCCTTACTTCCAATGGTAGTTTCTCTCTTATCTCGGTGCCCTGGCCCAAGTCCCGTAGGTATGCGGATACGCTTTTGTAACCGGCCAGACTAGCCTTCAATTCAATTGCTTTTTTCTCATCCTCCGAGACGCGAACGGGTATCATCTTGTCGCGGGCGGGTTCCTTTGGTTCGGGCGCGTTATCGACAGTCATTCTCTGTTTTGTAGACTAGTTGAGCCTAACTACGGCAAATTCAGTTTTAAGGCTACTTTTTAGGTCGTCTGCTTTAGCAAGCCAAGCCAAGTGAGCCTGCGAACTTGGCGGTGCCATTGTAAGATGCAAACGAAGTTTGTATATACAATGGCATGGCTTGCTGGACGAAAGAACGAGCTATCAGAACGGGGCCGTTGAACGATTCCAGAACGAGGCTAGGACTAAGATAGAATGAGGCTTTGACGCTTTGATACTTTGAGGCTATGAGGCTCATTTGCCAATCTCAATTAGGCTTCCGAGTAGGAGGGAAGGGGTATGCTACTTGGGTGATAAGTGAGTGCTATAGGCAATGGTTTATTGAGGCTGTGAGGCTAAGATGTTTTGAGGCCGTGAGGCTGTGATAACGCGAGGCTTTGAGGCTGAAACTACATTGGTTAATACCCGTACTAAAAACAACGAGCCCCACTTGATACTTTGAGGCCTTGAGGCTAATGAGCTTTGGGGTTTTGGCTATTTGAGGCCGCGATACTTTGAGGCTTAGAGCCTATGATATTTTGAGGCTCTGAGGCTATGACGCAAAGAGTTTTTGAGTCTATGATACTTTGAGGTTATGACGCTGTGATAATGTGAGGCTATGAGGCCTTGGCATCATGGGGCGCAGCCTCAAAGTTTCTTTGAGGCCATGAGGCTTTGAGGTTTCATAGTTCCGTCTATCTTTGTTTATTCCCTAACTAAAAAACTGACCCATGAGCGAACCAATAGTAATTGCCTTTGCCACTCAAAAAGGGGGTGCGGGCAAGTCCACCATCGGCGTACACGTTGCCTCAGCCCTGGCCTATGTCTATGGCTACAAGGTGGCTGTTTTGGACTGTGACTATCCCCAAAACACTGTCCAGGTATACCGCAACAACGAGTTACAGAAAATCAAGACGGACGAGTCGTTCAGTAACCGACTGCTCAATCAGGGAATCACACCCTACCCGGTCAGCATATCGAGCGTGGAAAAGGCGGTAGATTCCATTGAGGCGCTGGAAAAGCAGGGCTTCGATTTCATTCTGGTAGATACGCCTGGTACTATCAACATCACCGGCCTGCCCGAATTGCTCCGCATGGTGCAGTACATCTTCCTGCCGATGGAAGCCGACCAAGGCACCGTAGCATCTACGGTGGGCTACATGCAGGTTTTGGCGAGCTTCCTGAAGTCAGCTCAACCAGACCCCGACGAATCCAACCTACTCGGGTACTACGCCTTCTGGAATCGCTATGTAAAAGCGGAGAAAAAAGCCACTTACGACAACATAGAGAGCTTTTTCAAGGAGAAGGGCTTGCCCTTGCTGCAAAGCCGGGTAGAACTGCTGATTGGCTACAAAGAGAAGCGTTCGACGCTCTTCGCGCTTCCTGAGCGTGAACTGGAAAAGCTGGGTCTGGGCAAGCTGATAATGGAAATCCTCTATATCGTCCTGGGGCCTGGTAAAACAACACCCTCCGGCAAAGCCATTGAGATGCCGGCTATTAATGCAGTCGAGGCCGCGGCTTCGGATGATTCGCTTTAACACCTAGTGCACGCACACCCTCTAAAAGCCCTACAGACCCATGGCCAAACCTAAACCAAAAAGCGACGAGGAGAAGAAAGCCGCGCTTTCTCAAATGCTCAGCTTAGCCGAAACCACAAATCACCTCACCAGTGCAGCACCTGCAGCACATGCTGGGTCAGAGAGTGTGCAGGAAACACCACCTACACCGGCAACTACCCCAGATAATCAGGAACAAAAGGGAGAAAATGCTTCGGTGGCACCAACCCCTGAAGCCGCAGTTCCGGCTGCTTCTGAGCCGGCGACTAGCCCTGCGCTGGAAGTCCCTTCTCCGGAGCCCACGGCTTTGACGCCGGCGCCGGTGCCAACACCCGAACCTGAACCGAAAGCACCCGCACCAGCGGCGGCTGCCGCAACTAAAGACAACGACTCGGCCGTAGAACCGTCGCCAGGGGCTATACCTGACTCAGTGACTACCGTAGAGGTGGGGGCAGTGGAGTTGGCGTCGCTTTTCAAGCCCTCAGCCGACAAAAAGGTATTTACCATGCGGCTGACAGATGCCCATTACCAATATCTCCTACTGCTAGGCACCATCGTAGGCAATGGGGCATCCGCGCCCGATATCGTGCATAACATCATCGAGCACTTCATCGACAAAAACGACCAACAGATACAGAAGGCCATCGCGAAGCAGCTGCGACAACGCCAGGCCAAAAAGTAAAACCCAACCTTTCATTTCCTTTCCAAAATGCTTAATCAGTATACCTGGGGTGACTTTGCCCTTTTTGTCCTGGTAGTGGTCACCCTCTACTACATAGTGGTCGGCTTCCTGTATTACCGGCAAGAATTGACAGATTTCTTAACCCGGAAGGGTAGGGGAGGGGCACAACTCGCCGGGGTGGGGGCTGCCTCTGCAGCCTCAGTTCCTCCTTCGCTGGTCCGTACTCAGTCAGCTTTTGTTGTAGCTACCCCTACCGCAACGGAATCGAAAGCCGACGTAGAAACCCCGGAAGTAGAGGACGGCGCTGCTTCAAACCTGCCTGATGGCCCGGAGGTAGCGGAAGTAACCGGGTCGCTGCCGGATTCTACGGCAGCGGCTACCGGCCTGGATGATGGTGAGTCCGCCGCGGTGCCAATGGATTCAGCCGGTGGAGCGGAAACAGAAACCGACACAGCCGCCGAATACGACGAGCAGCGCACCGAGGAACTGGACGAGGTAGATACCGAACTGGCAGCCCGGGCACGGCAACTAGCTGCTCAGATGCCGGTCGAGGAAACCAATGTGGATGAGGAAGACGTTATTGAAAAAAACAATAACGAAACAGGCGATATTGAAACCATCAGTACCTTCAGTCACGTAGAGGACGAGACAGCTTATGAGCATGGCTCTCCAACCACTGGAGACTTGCTCTATGAGTTTCAGGAACCCATCGGTTCAACCGCCGATGTATTACCTGCTGCTGAACAGCTCTTTTCGGCTACTTCAGTGGTGGACTTCATCGCTCAGGCGCGAGCTGGCAACCGGCCAGCTGGACCAGTTGCATTGAATGAAACTTCCCTGGCTACTCTAATTGCAGACAAGGTTTCAGCAAGCAATCAGGAATTGAATGCCCTGTTCGGAGAAGACGATTCGTAGCGCTTCCTTTTCCCTTCCTACCAACACCATCTCCCTTACCATCTTCTATGAAAAACCAACGCACTGTTCGCACCCTTTCTACCGCCATACTATTACTGGCTACCCACGTAATGTATGGTCAGGGCGGCAACGGCACGGCTGGCATCCAAGATGCTACGACGCAAGTAACAAGCTACTTTGAGCCGCTAACCAATCTGATGTATGCCATTGGCGCGGTACTGGGCCTGGTTGGGGCCATTAAGGTGTACAGCAAGTGGAACTCAGGCGACCAGGACACGCAGAAAACAGCCGTGTCGTGGTTTGGCTCGATGATTTTCCTGGTTATTGTGGCTACGGTCATCCGCTCGTTCTTCCTGTAGCCCTGGGCTATGCCTGCCTATGACCTAAACCGGGGCATTAACAAGCCCGTCGAATTCAAGGGGCTGGTGGGAAGCAACATTTACTTCCTAGTGGCTGGCATCGGCCTGACGTTCGTTCTGTTCGTGGCCATGTACCTGGCCGGTGTCCCGCTAGTGATTACGATGCTGGTAACCTTCGCCGTGGGCGGGGGAATGTGGGCTGGGGTATTTGCCCTCAACCGCAAGTATGGGGAGCACGGCCTGATGAAAGCCAGTGCTCGGCGCTCATCGCCCAAGTTCATTACGAACCGGCAGAGTCGCTTATTCCAACATCTCAACGAGGACCGGACCGGGCGCGCATAGCGCCCGGTTTTGGTTACTCTCTACCGCATGAGCAACAAAGTTCTGCCTTCCGTTTCCCTGGAATCCAAGCAGCCCATCTACAAGGTTGAAAAGGACTGCCTCATCTCGAAGAACGCCGATGTTACGGTAGCCTTTCGGCTGGACCTGCCCGAAATCTTCACCCTCTCCCGGGAAGATTACGCGCAGCTGCAGTCGGCCTTTGTCAAGGCCGTGCGCCTGTTGCCGGACCACTCCGTAGTGCACAAGCAGGACTGGTACGTGGAAGACAAGTACGCGCCGGGCTTCGAGGCGGAAAGAACGTTGCTCTCGGCTTCCTACGAGCGCCATTTCAACGAGCGGCCCTTCCTCAACCACTTTTGCTACATCTACATCACCAAGTGCGCTTCGGAGCGTCCGGATTGGGGAAGTGCCTCGGGGCTGCTGGCCCGGCGCAACATCGTGCCCAAGGAAATGCTGGACACGAAGGAGCTGGAATCTTTCTTTGACAGCGTCGGCCAGTTCGTGCGGACCCTGGAAGGAGTGGGGCCCACGAATGCTCCCTACATCAAGTCGCACCGGCTCACGTCCGACGAACTGGCCGGCACCGAGCAGGCGGCGGGGCTGTTAGAAAAGTACCTGGCGCTGGACCTGTCCGACCAGGCCGTACAAGTGGACCTGGACCTGACCGAAGGGCTCAAGGTAGGCGCGGAGATATGCAACATGTTCTCGGTCGCCAACCTGGATGATTTACCCATTGGCGTAGAAACGGATATTCGCTACGAGCAATACAGCACCGAACAATCGGACTTTCCCATCAGCTTTGCCGCGCCTCTGGGGCTGCTGCTGGGGGCCAACCACATCCTGAACCAGTATGTGTTCCTAGATAACACGGCCAAGACCGTGAAGATGTTTGAGCAGAAGAAGGACCGGCTCAACTCGCTGTCCCTCTACTCGCGGCAAAACGCCATCAACTTCGAGTACTACAACTCTTTCCTCAACGAGTTGATTGCTACCAAGCGCCGCCCGGCGCGGGTGCACTGCAACGTGCTCACCTGGGGCCAGAATGAGGACCAGCTGACGGAAGTTCGCAAGCTGGTGAACGCGGCCTTCAACGCCATGAACTGCAAGCCGCGGCAGAACACCGTGGACATTGCCGCGCTCTATTGGGGCGGCATCCCGGGCAACGCCGGCGACTTCCCCTCGGAAGAGACCTTCTACACCTTCATCGAGCAGGCTGTTTGCTTCTGGGCCAGCGAGACCAACTACCGCTCCACGGGCGCCACGAAGGGCATCAAGCTCTCCGACCGCCTCACCGGCAAACCAGTGCTGGTCGATATCTCGGATGAGCCGATGAAGAAACAAATCATCTTCAACCGCAACAAGTTTGTGCTCGGTCCTTCGGGCTCGGGCAAGTCGTTTTTCACCAACCACATGGTGCGCCAGTACTACGAGCAGGGCGCGCACGTCCTGCTGGTCGACACCGGCAACTCTTACAAAGGACTGTGTGAGTTGGTGGGCGGCGTGTACTTCACCTACGAGGAAGACGACCCCATCGCATTCAACCCCTTCCTGATTTCGGGCAAGCTGGACGTCGAGAAAAAGGAATCCATCAAAACGCTGCTGCAGGCGCTTTGGAAAAAAGACGACGAAAGCGTGAGCCAGTCGGAGTACGTCTCGCTCTCTACGGCCGTGAGCACCTACTACGTGATGCTGGAAGCCAACCCGGCCGTTAAGCCTAGCTTCAACTCGTTTTACGAGTACGTGAAGGGCCCTTACCGCAAGCTGCTGGAAGAAGACAAGGTCCGGGAGAAAGATTTCGACATCGACAACTTCATCTATGTACTGAAGCCCTATTACCGGGGCGGAGAGTACGACTACCTGCTCAACTCGGAAAAGGAGCTGGATTTGGTGAACGCGCCTTTCATCGTTTTCGAGTTGGACAACATCAAGGACCACCCCATCCTGTTTCCGGTGGTCACGCTCATCATCATGGAAACCTTCATTTCCAAGATGCGGAAGTTGAAGGGCATCCGCAAGATGATTCTGATTGAGGAAGCCTGGAAGGCCCTCACCACGCCGGGCATGGCGGCCTACATCAAGTACCTGTTCAAAACGGTGCGGAAGTTCTTTGGGGAAGCCATCGTGGTAACCCAGGAGATAGATGACATCATCGGCAACGAGATTGTGAAGGATGCTATCATCAACAACTCGGATTGCAAGATTCTGCTCGACCAGCGCAAGTTCATCAACCGCTTCGATGAGATACAGGCGCTGCTCTCCCTGACGCCCAAGGAAAAGGACCTGGTGTTGAGCATCAACCGGGATAACAAGTCTACGCGGGGCCGCTACACGGAGGTGTTTATCTCCCTGGGCGGAGTCGTATCGAAGGTCTATGCCATCGAGGTGTCGAAGGAGGAATACGTGACCTACACCACCGAGGAAACCGAAAAGGTGAAGCTTTTCGAGAAGTTCAAACAGACCGGGGACATGCCCACGGCCATCAAGTTGTTTGCCGCCGACCTCCGCGAAGGCCGGGCGTAAGTCTCACTTCAACAAAAGGGGAAAAACATGAAAACGAAAGTCACCATCCTTGGCCTGGCTATCCTGTGCCTGAGTGCTGGCAAAGCCTCCGCGCAGCTCGTCGTAACCGCCCCGGTGCTGGAAGTCCAGTCGGGCGTACAGACCGGCTTGCAGAACACCATGAAAGGCCTTTCCAAAGCCGCTAACGTGCTGGTGAAAGCCGGCGTGAAGGAGCAGGAGTTGACCAAAGTCTTCTCGGAGAAAAACCTGCAGTTGGCCAAGACCTGGTACGACGGCCTGCTGCAGGTCAGCTCGGCCGTTCGGAATTACCGGCGCGTTCAATCTGTGTTTGAGAAGCAGGGAAAAATCATCCAGACCTACTCAACTGCCATTGAAACGCTGCGGCAGTCGCGCTACGTGCAGCCGGAACAGCTCTCGCTCATGACGGCTACCTATACCAAGATGCTGACCGAAAGCGCCAACACACTTTCTGACCTGCAAACCATCGTCAGCCCGGCCATGCTCAAAATGACGGATGCCGAGCGGATGCGCTTCATCGATAAGCTGGACACCAAAATATCCGACCAGTTGGGCCTAATTCAATATTACACGGAGCGAAATTTCGTGCAGATGCACATGGCTGAGCAAAAGGCGCAGGACACACAGGCACTCAACGCCTTCATGGGTGCCCGCTAGTCCTGTTTACTCCTTACTTCCCTCTACTGCCATGAAAGCAACTACCAAGTTATTCGCCCTGGGTCTAGCCCTACTTGCCGCTCCGGCTTATGCCCAATCAGTTATCTCGGCGCCGATTGCGGAAAGCCAATCCCGTAAGCAGGTCGTTCACCAAGGCGTTTCTACCACCCTACTGGGACAGGGCAAACTGCTGGCCAACGACATGAAAGTGGTCAGCGGCAAGATTAAGGGCATCATTGACAAAACACAGCAGCTGCACGACCAATGGTATAGCAGCCTGCTGCAAATCAGTGCCGGGGTCCGCAACTATCGCCGGGTACGCGAGATTTACACGCACCAAAGCGAGATGATTAATCAGTTCGCTACCGCTATCCCGGAACTGCGGACCAAGCAGCTCTCGCCCGCGCAGCTTAGCGAAGCCTCAACGGTGTACCAGGCGCTTTTGCAAGAGAACGTAGCCTTGCTGGGGGAGCTGTCCGGGGTGCTCAGTGCCAGCCGGGCCAAAATGACGGACCCGGAGCGGATAGAGTTTATCGACAACATCGCCGACCGCATCGCCAGGCAGCACCACTTGATGAACTACTTCAGCAACAAGTGCCGGGCCATCGCGCAGCACCAGGCCCAGCAGGTGCAGGACCGCGAAGCCATGAGTGCCTTTATGACTGCCCGCTAAGGGCACAGTCCTTCACCCACCTATCTCCTTCTGTGTTATGAAAACCTCCCTTATCCTGGGGCTTGGGATACTATTGGCTGGCTGCGGCTCGGACGCAACGACCAGCACGGCAACAACGACGGCTCCGGCCGATACTGTTTCTGCAGCCAGTGCCAACCCGGACCCCCGCGTAGATACCGTTCGCCAGCAGCACCAGCGGCTGCTCAGCATCCAACAAGAATACCTGGTGCAGCTCGGCCAACTCAAAGGCAACGAGAAGTTGAGCCCGAAGCGGGTGCAAAAGTCCAAAGAGGACTACACCTACTTCATCGGACAAAGCCAGGCCAATCTTACCGCCCTCGACCAACTCGACCCTGCCAAAGCCCAAGACCCGGCGCAAGTCGCCCTGGTCGGGGAAATAGCCGAAAAGCAGGCCAGCGTGCTGAACCTGGCCAAGAAAAAGCTGGCTGGCATCCACAACGAGCATTACCTGCCCCAATAAGCCCGCTCTGGCCCTTTTACCCCCATCCTGAATTCTCCTTTCTCTCCAATGGACCCTACCGCTATTGATTTGAACATGGCGGCTTATGAGCAAAAGCTTGAAGCCATTTACACGGAAATGCTCACGTTTACCTCCCTGTTTATCAACCTGGGCCGCGCCGTTGGCGGCATTGGAGCCCTGTTGTTCATCAGCAGCCGGGTATGGGGCAACATTGCCCGGGCTGAACCCATCGACTTATTTCCCCTGCTCAGGCCGTTTGCTATCGGCCTGGCTATCCTGCTGTTCGTGCCCCTGTGCGGAGCGCTGCGGGGCATAACCATGGCCGTGGCGCACGGCACCGATGACATACGGATGGGACAGATAGCCGAAGTCAACCGGCTCACCGCTACCAGGGACCAATTAGCCGCCGACGCCAAAGCCAAGTCGGATATGGCCATCAACGAGGAATACGAGAAGGAGCTAGGCAAGCTTGGGGCGCTGGACGTTGGCCGCAAGGCCAGCCTGGCCTTTAACCAGGTGCAGTACTCGGTGGGCCAGAATTTCCGGGAGTGGACCAAATCCATCCTGGAACTGGGCGCTCTAGCCGCAAAGCTGGCCATCAGCCTTATCTCCACCTTCCTGCTGGTGCTGCTCAGCGTCGCCGGACCGCTGGCCTTCGGCATTGCCATCATCCCCGGTTTTGGGGGCGGACTAATGAAGTGGTTCGGCTACTTCCTCACCATTTCCCTGTGGGTGCCCGTCGCGAACATCTACGCGGCGGTACTGGCGCATGTGCAGGTAACCATGCTCAATGAGAACATCCGGCAGTTGCAGGCCGGCGGCAGTGTGGAGTCGGCCGACATCGCCTACCTGTGTATGCTCGTGCTGGCTATCGTGGGCTACATTTTTGTTCCCAAAGCAGCGGATATGCTCATTGACGGCTCGGGCGTGGGTAACGCTGCCACGTCGTTCATTACGACCACGACGGCCACGACGGCGGCCGTTGCCGGTGCTGCGGGTGGTGCTGGCGTTCGGACCGGCGCGGATGTACTCGGCGCTGGGGTAGGGGCTGGTCAGGGAATACTCGGCCGGGCAGGTGCCGGCGAGAATGCGACGCGGGGAGAAGCCTTTGGTCAGCGGGCGGGCGCTTACGTGCGGGACCGGCTTACGCCCCGCAAGCAAAGCTAACCGGGGCGGCTCTACCCTTCACCTCAAACTCTATCCTTCATGTTTGCTTCCCTTAAAACCATCGACTCTGCTTTTCAGCAGGTCAAAACGCTGGCCTTGATTTTCATTGTCGCGGTGCTGCTGCTGGCCGGCACCATTGCCTACTTCGCGTTCAAAACGACCAACGCGGCAGCGAACCGCATTTACGTGTTGGAGAACGGCCAGCTGCTCACCGCCGGCGCGCAGGATGCGCGGGCCAACCGGCCCGTCGAGGCCCGCAGCCACGTCACCCGGTTTCATGAGTTGTTCTTCACCCTAGACCCGGACCAGAAGGCCATCAACAACAACGTCAACAAGGCCTTGTACCTGGCGGACAACTCGGCGAAGAAGCAGTATGAGAACTTCAAAGAGAAGGGCTTTTACAACGACCTGATAGCGGCAAACATCAGCCTGGAAACGACTGTGGACAGCGTGGTAATAAGCGGCTCGCGGCCCCTTACCGCCCGCTGCTTCGCGCATCAGCGCGTTATCCGAGCCACGTCGATAACCAACCGCAATCTCATTTCGGAGTGCTCGCTGCGCGACGTGACGCGCTCGGAGAACAATCCCCACGGCTTCCTGATGGAAAACTGGCGGGTACTGCAAAACAAAGACCTGAATACTACCCCCCGCTAGTACCTATTCTCATGGCAACACCTGCTAAACCACACGACGCGCAATTCTTACGAACCCGTAAAATGGCGACCTTCCTACCCATCGTAGGGGTACCGTTTATGGCGGTCATGTTCTTCCTGGGTGGCGGTGGCAAAGGCACCCCGGCTGAAGCGCAAAACGTCGAATCCGGCTTTAATACCGAATTGCCGACTGCTGAGAAGGCTACGATAACGGATAGTAAGCTGGAAGCCTACGCCAGCCCGGTTGACTCCATGCGCAACCGGGGCCTGGTTGATTCCAGGATTGATACCGCGTCAGGTGGAGGGCTTTCCTATGGCATCCAGGCCGACGGTAAAGCCGGCCCGAACGGCTCGGTTGATAATTCGGTCGCCGCGGCCCAAGCGCAGCTCATTGCCGCGCAGCAGGCGCAGCTCAACGGGGGCATGGCGGCCAACACGACCGCGCAGGCCGGTTCGCAGCCTGGCTCACTCACCCCGGAGGAAAAAATGGAGCTGATGCGGTCGGAGCACGAGCGGGAATTAGCGGAAGCGCGGGCGCAGGCGCAGATGGCTACGCTTATGGCGCAGTCGAACGCAGCCAGTGGCGGTGCAGCTCCTCGAACGATGGCCGCAGTTCCCAAAAAGAAAAAACCGGTCACCAAGGTGCGGGCCATTGACGAGGACGCGGTCGTGTCGCGTCTGGGCTCAAATAGTACTGGCCGGAAGCGCACGGCTTCTTTCCAGGGCTTTGATTCGGAAGGCAACGCGGGTACGGAAGCCAACACCCTGCCGGCGGTCATCCACGAATCGCAGGAGGTCGTTTCGGGGTCCCTGGTGAAGATGCGCCTGACGGAACCGGCCGTCATTAACGGACACAAGCTGCCGGCCAACACCTTTATCTACGGCAAGTGCAGCCTGGCCGGCGAACGCCTCAGCATTGCCATTGAAACGCTTAAATCCGGCAACAACGTGTTTCCGGCCTCGCTGGAGGTGTACGACGTGGACGGCCTAGAAGGGCTGCACATTCCCGGCGCTATCACGCGGGACGCAGCCAAGCAGGCCGGCGCCAACAGCATGGACGCGGCCGATATGATGACGATGAGTGCCGACCCGGCAATGGCCGCGGCGGGGGTGGCGGTAAGTGCCGCCAAAGGCCTCGGCAAAAACAAGATTCGGATGGTGAAAGTCCGTCTGAAGGCTGGCTACAATATCATGCTCAAAGTGGACAAAGAATAACTCTTCCTTATGAAAACGACCTCCTGTCTGGCGCTGACCCTGGTGCTGCTCACCGTTCGCCCCACTAGTGCGGTGGCTCAAACTACCGCGTCATCTCAGAAGCTACCCAATGCGACCGAAGCCACTAAGCTACCCACCTTGCCACTATATGTGAGCGACCAGAAAACGACCCACCTGGTCTTTCCCAGTCCGGTTACCTATGTCGATTTGGGCAGTACCGGCCTGATTGCCGCCAAGGCAACCGGCTCGGAAAACATCGTTCGCGTGAAGGCAGCCAGCGCGGGTTTTGGGGAAACCAACATGACCGTGCTAACGACGGGCGGCAAGCTCTACTCGTTTGTGGTGAATTATCAGCGGAGCCCGCGCATGGTGGGCATCGACCTGGGCACGGCCAATGGCAGCGCCGATAAGGGCAAGCTGCCCACTACGGCGCTGTATGTGAGCGACCAGAAAACAACGCACCTGGTTTTTCCTTATCCGGTTACCTATGTGGACCTGGGTAACTCGGGCATCATCGCGGCCAAGGCTACCGGCGCGGAGAATATCGTGCGCGTAAAATCAGCGGGTACCCGCTTTCCCGAGACCAACATCACGGTGCTCACCTCGAACGGCAAGCTGTATATGTTCACGGTGAACTATCAGCACGACCCCAAGGTGCTCAGCCTCGACATGGGCGCAGCATCTTCGCAGGTTACCAGCAGTGAATCAGGGGAAGCCATTCTATCAAACTCGCCCATTCCCCAAGGCAACTTGGATGCCTACTCCAAGCAGGCACTGGCACGGGGCGGCTCGTCGGCCGGCGAAAGCAAAAACCAGCTCACCGTTAAGTGTGGCGACGTTGGTTACAAGCAAGAAACGCTGTTCTTCCCCCTGCACGTTGCCAACAAGTCGAACGTGACTTATGACGTCGACTTCGTGAAGTTCTACATTCAGGATAAGAAAGTAGCGAAGCGCACAGCCGAGCAAGCCATTGAAATCACCCCTATCTACGTTTACAACGGCTCCCAAAAGAAGATTGACGTAAAAGGCAAACTGGAACAGGTGTACGTTTTCAAGAAGTTTACCATCCCGGACCAAAAGCAGCTCATCATCGAAGTTTATGAGAAGGGGGGCGGGCGTAACGTCAAGCTCCACCTTGCGAATTCGGACCTGCTCAAGGCCCGAACGTTCCAATAAGTTCGGCTTTACCTTATGCTTTTTCGCGCCATGAAAATCACTCAATCGCCCCGATTAGCGGCCCTACTAGCTAGCCTATTTGAGAATCCTAGCCCAAATTATGCGCTGATGGCAATGCTGGTGCTAGTAGCCGGCGCTACGGTTGTGTTTGGGGAAAACCGCGTACCAGAACCCATTGTGCACTCAGTTATGCTGCTGACCATGCTTGGAGTATCACGCTTGTTCAATGCTGGCCTGTTGCGCACGTTTTGGTATGTGACTGTAGGTCTGATTTCCCTGGTATTGATGCTTGACGTGGCACTCATGGTAATGAGTGCGTAGCCTTTGAGGTTGTGTTTCATCCTTAAACTTTCAAGTCCCTTTCTCTCGCATTATCCCTCGACTTTGGAGCCAATTAGCGTTTACCTTGACCATAACATTCTGAATGATGTTGCCCCACCTAAGCAAGAGTGGACCACTACCAAATGGGGAGCTTATCTTCTGGACCAGACTCAAAAAGGCCACATAGAAGTCTACGCCAGCCCGACCAACTGCCTTGAAATCGCGCTGACCAAGGACTTGGACCATCGTCATAACATGGCACGGGCGCTCAATACGCTTATCAGCGGGCATCGCATGTTGCCCACCTATGAATTTATCATCGTTCATAACTTACTCCGCCATGTTAATGGAAACTGGCCGGGCACCATTAATGAATCGCGGTTTCAAAGGATTTCGAGGCAATCATCTCGCACGTATATAGCGTTGCTAGGTCAATTAGCGGCGTTGAGAGACTACGACTGCTCAAAAGGTCTTGCGGGCATCATCGCCCCCAAAATCATCAGCCAGCTTATACAGGGAGAAATATTCAGGAACCCGTTGGCTGAACTACAGAAACGACTGGCAGGATTACGCCAGGTAACGGTGCAGGCGCAAGACGCATTCGCAGCATATGATAACAAAAGCCTTGACGAATTAACTGACCTTAAGGACAGCCTGTTGGAGGAGTCCTTTGAGGTCGATAAAAGAGCCATCAAGTTTCTCAAGGACAATAAAGCCGAGTTTATTGAGGGCTACGCACAAGATGAGCTTCGCTCGTCCATCTACCAGGTATTTCTCTATTCTGAAGACCTGGAGGTGTGTTTTGCTGGTGTTGAACAGGTTGTTCGGGGATGGGCCACCGTGCATCCCCTCGAGTCAACAAATCCAGCCTTTCAACCAACGCCACTTCCGCAAGCCCTCACTGCTGCCTTCGCGTCTGGCCGAATTACCAGGAACGATAGATATGTAGTCTTGAAAGCTCTAGGAGCACGCTTTTCACCCTTTTTGGATGTACCAAAGCTGTATTCATCAGCTGTTTTTAACGAGATGGAACGCACTCTCAATAAAGGGAAACTGCCAACAGGGGGGCTTGCACTTGATTGCCAGCACGCGCTAGCGTGCGCAGCTACCGAATTCTTCTTGGTCCGCGACGCTATTTTGTTGGACACGGTTAAGCGCTGGCACGCAACAATCATGAAGGAGTCTACCTTGTTCCGTGAATCGGCCGACAGTCTGAGTGACTTTGAACGCAAAGTAGAAAAGCGTCTTAAATCTTTGAGTACCAAATAGGGTAGAAGGTCACACTTAAATGAAAGTATTAATGCAGCATTGTCAAGCTCATCTCTACGCTTTCCGTTTACGTAGATAAGCAGGTTCTCTGTAGGAGCGAGGATAATATAGAGTGGTACAAGTAATTTGATACCCCCATTATAATTCTGATTGCTATGCCCAACTACCAACAAGGCTACGAGGATGGCCGCTCTGCTCAGCGTTACTCTGCTCAAACCTCCAGCCAGTTCGGGAAAGGCTTAGGCACTCTCATTGCCTGGGCATTTATCGCGGGCACTCGGATTGCAGTTGAAGTCTTGGTAGCAGCTCCGTTTCTAATTCTCGGCTTTGTTGTAATGGCTCCGCTGGACTTCCTTGGTCCAATGCTCGGGGCCGTGCGCGTGACCGGCATGGTTCTGGTAGCCTTCCTGGCTTTCGCGGGTCTATACTGGCTTAAGGGGTGCATAGTGGCTTTGCGGCACCGCCCGGGCCGGCTCTGGCTGCTACCCTTCGCACTGTGCGTTAGTGTAGCTTGCCTGCTGCCGGGCTGGCTGGTTCGGTCACTGGTCATCAGCTCGTTTCCTACCGCTGGCCCGCTGTGGGGATGGGGTCTGGGCCTGGCCTTTGCCTTGTTCGCTTTCGGCCGCTACCGCTTCACCGAGCATAGCGCCCCGGACCTGATGGACTGGTCTTATAGCCGGGGTTACCGGTGGACCAATAAGTAAGTATTGCTCCTGCTTTAGCCTAATTTAGGCCCTCGTCGCTTTGGCTCGGGGGCTTTTTGTTGTTTGGGAGGAGCTGGATTGGACAAGGCCCTTTCACCCTTTGGTTCATGTTGCGTAATTGGCTGCTGCAACGTCACGCCGTGCTGTTGCTGGTTGAGTTGGGGCCGGAAGACCTTCACGGCCTGGCCAACTGCCTGGGAGTAGCGCAGGAGCATGGCCTTATCCGACAACTGCGCTGCGGCTGAGCGGGCAACCACTACGTAGGGCTTCTGCAATTCATCCAGCGTGGCTTGCTCGGTGAGGGCTGCCGGGCGGGCCATCACGGCGGCCTGCACGTAGGTAAGAAGCGGGGACATAATCGCTGCACCGTTGGCGTCCTTTAAGGGAGCC
>NZ_VAJM01000019.1 GCF_005771675.1 Hymenobacter jeollabukensis
CCCCGGCGCCGGCCGCCAGCTTCGCCGCCCCGCTGGGCTACCGCCTCTACCGGGCCGAGGGCCAGAACCCGGCCGCCAGCGCCTACACCTTGGTGCGCACGGCCACCAGCCTGAGCGACACCACCCACACCGACACCAACCTGAACACGCGCGACAAGGCCTATACCTACCGCCTCGAGTTCTTCCGCGCCACGCCTGAAGTCGTCGAGCCCGCCGGGCCTGCCAGTTCCGTGCGCCTCAATACGGTGGCCAACCCGGTGGGCACGACCGTGAAGCTGACCTGGACCTACAACGTGCCCTGGGACAACAGCGTGACGCGCACCCGCGTCTACCGGCGTGATGCCGACCCGGCGGCGCCCTTCGTGCTGGTGGGCGACACGGTGAGCACCCGCACCGGCGGCACCTTCACCGACCGCAGCAGCACGCTACGCAAGGACCAGACGTATTGCTACCGGGTGGAAACCGTGGGGACGTACGGCGCCCCCAACCAGCCCAGCAACCTGCTCAACCTGAGTCAGGTGAGCTGCGTGACGCTGGCCGCCGTGCCCTGCCCGCCGGTGCTGACGCTGCTGCCCGTCAACTGCGACAGTATTGCCGCGGTGGCCCAGCAGGCGCCGAACCGGGGCCGCACCCTGCTTTACACGAACCGCCTGACCTGGACGCTGGGCAACACCCCCGCCGACTGTAGCCGCAACATTTCCTACTACCGCGTGCTCTACAGCCCTACGCAGTATGGGCCGCTGCAGGAAATCGGCCGGACGCCGGTGCGCAGCTTCGTGCACAGCAACCTGGCCTCGGCGGCGGGCTGCTACGCGGTGGTGGCCGTGGATTCATTGGGCAACAACAGCGCCCAGAGCAACGTGGCCTGCCAGGATAATTGCCAGTTCTTCCTGCTGCCCAACATCTTCACCCCCGACAACGACGGCCGCAACGACGTGTTTCGTCCGATTTCGGCCTCGCCCATCGTGCGGGCCAAGGTGCAGATTTTCAACCGCTGGGGCGTGAAGATGTACGAGGGTAACGCCTCCTCCGACCTTACGCTCTGGGACGGTGGCGGTGCGGCCAGCGGCGAAAGCGGCGGCGCCAAGGCCGTGGCGGGCACCTACTACTACCTCATCGAAGTGCAGTTTGCTGACCTCAACCGCACCACCAAAACCTACAAAGGCTGGGTAGAGGTAATGCGCTAAGCTTCCAGATTCCAAGGAAAGGGCCATCGGTTTCGATGGCCCTTTTTCGTTAGCTTATCGGCCATGAACAAAGCAAGCCAGCTGCTACTGGCAACGCTGGTGCTAGGGAGCTGTGCCGCGCGCCAGTCCAAACCAGTAGTACCGCTGGCGGAAGCGAAAGTCAAAACGGCGGCGGAGGCCCAGGCCATTGCGCTGCGCTGGATAGCGCAGGACAGCAGCGAAGTCCGGCACCTGCGGCTGGATCAGGTGGAAGTGCAGGAGCAACCGGCTGGCTGGGAGGTCTTCATCCGACGCAACGACAACCGAAAGCCGGGCGGCACCCTGATCGTAGTGGACAAGCGCACCGGGAAGCCGACTAACGTGCCCCTGAAGTGACGCCGGCCCGGTTTTGCGCATAAGGGCCTGATTGCGCACCTTGCGGCCCGTTTGGGCGGCCGCGCCGTACAACGACTTCACAACGCTTTTTCCCACCGACCTTTCCCCACATGAAAGCAGTAGTATTTCCCGGCCAGGGCAGCCAGTTCACCGGCATGGGCCGCGACCTGTTCGAGCAGCACCCCGAAGCCCGCGCCCTGATGACGCAGGCCAACGACATCCTCGGCTTCTCGCTCACCGACATCATGTTCTCGGGCTCCGAGGAGGACCTGCGCCGCACCGACGTAACCCAGCCGGCCATCTTCGTGCACTCAGTAGCGCAGTTCGTGGCCACGCCCGGCCTGCAGCCCGATATGGTGGCCGGCCACTCACTGGGCGAGTTTTCGGCCCTGGTGGCCGCAGGCGTGCTCACGTTTGAGGACGCGCTGCGGCTGGTGGCCCGTCGCGCCCAGGCCATGCAGGCCGCCTGCGAGGAGCAGCCCGGCACCATGGCCGCCATCCTCGGCCTCGACGACGCCACGGTGGAGCGCATCTGCCAGGAAATCACGCAGGGCGGCAACGTGGTGGTGGCCGCCAACTACAACTGCCCCGGCCAGCTGGTTATCAGCGGCTCCAAGGCCGGCATCGAGCAGGCCTGCGAAGCCCTGAAGGCCGCCGGCGCCAAGCGCGCCCTGCCGCTGCCGGTGGGCGGCGCCTTCCACTCGCCGCTGATGCAGTCGGCCGAGGCGGCGCTGGCCGAGGCCATCGGGCGCACCACCTTCAGCGCCGGCCGCTGCCCGGTGTACCAGAACGTGGACGCCGCCCCGCACACCGACCCCGACGAAATCCGCCAGAACCTGATTCGCCAGCTGACCGCGCCGGTGCGCTGGACGCAGTCGGTGCAGCGCATGAGTGAGGACGGCGCCACCGAATTCGTGGAGTGCGGCCCGGGCAAGGTACTGCAGGGCCTGGTGAAGAAAATTTCGCCCCAGGCCGCCACGGCCTCGGCCCAGTAAATCGAGCTGATTGAGTACGTTCGTGGAAAGAGCCGGCGCTAGCCGGCTCTTTTAGCATCCGCCCCATGAACACCGCCGCTCCCGTTGCTGCATTCTGGTCGAGGCCCCGCGTGGCGGTGGCGGCTGCGGTCGTGCTGGCCACGGCGCTGCTGCTGGGCCTGCTGCTCTACGCGCTGCTACCCGGCCTGGCCCGCACCGCCGACTCGCGGCACTACTTGGCCGCCGCGGCCAGCTTCGCCGAAACGGGCCAATTGCTGAATGCCGACGGCACCCCATACACCTCGTGGGGGCCGCTGTACCCGCTGTTATTAGCGCTGGGCAGCCGGCACGTGCTGGCCTGGGCCACCGGGCTGCACGTGCTGGCCAGCCTGACATGCCTCTGGAGCTGGGGCTACCTGGCCATGCAGCTGTTGCCGCGCCGGGCAGTGGTGGCCTGGAGCCTGCTGGTGCTGGCCCTGGCGGCCCCTTGGCTGATTACGGCCAAGTTTATCTGGGCCGAAGCCGGTTTTCAGGCACTGTTCGGGCTCTACGCCGTGGCGCTGTACCGCTGGCTGCGCACCCGGCGGCCGGGCTGGCTGATAGCCGCCACCGTAGCCGGGGTGCTGCTGCCGCTGCAGCGCACCTCGGGCGTGTTTCTGCTGCTCGGGGTGGGAGCGGGGTTGGTATTGGCGTATCCAGCCGAGCTGCGCCGTCATTGGCGGGCCCTGAACGTACACGCCGTAATCATAAGCAGCGCGGCGGGAAGCTGGCTGTGGCATGCTCAGCACGTGGCCGCGCAGCCCGAAGTGTACCGCAGCCGCGGCTGGCAGGGCCTGCGCGAAACCCTCGGCGACTACGGCTACGTGCTCACGCGCTGGCTGGTGCCGGTGCAGCAGGCCGGTTGGCCCAAGCACTGGCTGTTCGAGCTGCTGCTGCCCGCGCTGCTGCTAGCCCTGGCTGCTATGGTCTGGCGCAGCCGGCAGCCCTTTCTGCGCCTGCTGGGGGCGGTGCTGCTGACCTATATTCTCTGCCACATCGGCATCACGGTGCTGAGCCGGGCCGGGGGCAACGTGTACGACGTGGAGCGCTACGCAGCAGCCGTTTACGGGCCGTTTGTGCTGCTGCTGGCCGAGGCGGCCGGCCGGCTGGCCGTGCGGCGGTGCTGGGTGCTGCTGGTGCTGGCGTGCTGGCTGGCCTACCCGGCGGTGCGGGCAGCGCGGGTGGCCCGGTTCTGCCATCAGCTGCCAGTGCCGATTCGCTAATAACTAACGACTTACATATCCCCGAACCAGGGCTCCACGGGCAGCTTGTCGGGGCAGTCGGCCAGCAGGTCGGCCACCGATTTGTGGAGCTGCGGGTGCACGTAGGTGGTGGCGATATCGGCCAGGGGCACCAGGGCAAACATGCGCTCGGGCAGGCGCGGGTGCGGAATGGTCAGCGCCTCGGTCTGCAGCACCAGGTCGTCGTAGAAGAGAATGTCCACGTCGAGGGTGCGCGGGCCCCACAGCTCCAGCCGCTCCCGGCCCAGGTCGGCCTCCACCTGCTGGCAGGCGGCCAGCAGCTGCTCGGGCGTGAGGTCGGTGCTGAGCTGCACGGCCTGGTTCAGAAACGCCGGCTGCGCCTCCTGGCCCCAGGCCGCCGTTTCGTACACCCCCGATACCGCTACCAGCCGGCCGCCTTTTTCAGCCAGGCCCAGCAGGGCGCGGTGCAGCGTGACGACCCGGTCGCCGAGGTTGGAGCCGAGGAGCAGGTAGGCAGTGTGGGCGTGTGGTTTCATGCGAGTGGAGCAAGTGACTGGCGCCGGTTTAGCTGCCGCAGGCGACGCAACCGGTGCCCCAAATAAAGCAGGTTTTCAACCTGCGTCGAACCTTGTAGCGGCAGGCTGGAAGTTGTGCCCAGGCCCCACGCGCAGGCTGAAAGCCTGTCTGATTGTAGGTGCCGGCCAGTTAATGCTCCTCAAAAAACGTCGCCGTGCGTTCGGCCACCTCCTGCGCCAGCGGGGGCAGGGTGGTTTCGGCCCAGGGGTGGGCGCCGCCGAACATGTGCCCGCCACCGGGCAGAATGACCACTTCCGCGTCGGGCTTGGCCTGCTGCAGCAGCGGTACCTTGGCCACCGGCAGCGTTTCGTCCTGGTCGCCGTGGATGATGAGCAGGGGCTGGCGGTGGCGCAGGCGCAGGTTGTGCTGAATGTCGAGGCGGCGGCGGTTGCGGTGGTAATCTTCTACCATCTGGAAGTACAGCGGTAGCTGCTGCTGGGTGCGCGTGTTTTCCACGTGCAGCACGCCGGCCTGCTGCCAGTGCTGCATCATGGGCTCGGGCCAGCCGGGGTTGACGTCGGTAATGGGGGCCCAGGCGGCCACGGCGCGCACGCGGGCGTCTTCGGCGGCCTTGAGCATGGCCAGGCCCCCGCCCCGGCTGTGGCCGGCGAGGTAGAGGCGCCCGAGGTCCATTTCGGCGGCCGGAATGGGCGTCTGGCCGGGCTGGTGCAGGGCGTCGAGCAGGCAGCCGATGTCGTCCAGCTCGATGCTGAAGTTGTTGCGGCCGAAAGCGTCGAGGTCTTCCAAATCCCCAGTCCCGCCGATGACCACGCCGTTGTGCGAGAGGTCGAGCTTAACGAACACGAAGCCGCGCCGGGCAAAGAAATCGGCCAGCACGTTGAAGTGGCCCCAGTCCTTGAAGCCCTTGAAACCGTGCACGAACACCACCACCGGCTTGGCGCGGCCATCGGGCACGAAGCGGGCATCGGCGGCGAAGGCGCGGCTGTGGTGGGCGGGCGTGAGGGTGAAATCGAGGCGGGTGGTGGCAATAGGAGCAACCATGGCGGTAGGAGAGTGGAGCGGATTCAGAAGGACAACCGGCGCGGCGGCCGGCGGTTACAGCAGCCAGTAGGTGACCAGAAACAGCAGCGGGCGGTACACGTTGATGAGCAGCCAGAAAAAGCCGATGCCCACCGCCAGCCCGCGGGCAGTGGCCGCCACCGCCCCGCCGCCGTAGGTGCGCCGCAGCAGCACCGCCGCCCACGCCGTGATGCTGAGCGTGATAATGGCCGTGGCCACCAAATCCCGGTTGCCGAAGTCCAACGGCTGCGCCCGGGCCCGGTTGATCAGCCAGATCAGGGCCGTACCCGGCGCAATCATCACCAGCTCCACCAGCAGAATCTGGCTGATCAGGTGCGTCCCGGTGACGACGTGCTCCAGAAAATACCGGCGCTGCCGCCAGAACAGGGCCGTCAGCAGCAGGGCCAGCAGCGGGATGAAGGCGAAAATCAGCGTCTTCGACAGCACGTTGGCCGAGGCGTTGAATTGCTCGGCCAGCTGGTCCAGCGTGATGCCGCGCCGCGCGGCCAGGTGCTGCATCCGCCCGGCGGCCCAGCCCCCGTACCAGTTGTCGACGTGGTAGCGCCAGGGCGTATTGAAAATCTGCAGGTGCAGCTTGTGGGCCGCGAAGACGAACAGCAGGTTGACCACCAGAAACAGCTGCAGGGGCTTGGGCCAGGGCACCCGGCGCCCGGCCAGCACCTCGCGGGTCATCAGGCCGGGGCGGCGCAGCAGGCTCCAGCCGCCCTTCACCACTTTCAGGTCGAAGTGGGTGGCCGTGTCCACGGCGTGCTCCAGGAAGTGGCCGAGGTGGTAATCGTGGTGGTCGAGGCGCTTTTCGCCGCAGTGATGGCAGAAAGGGCCTTGCAGCGCGGTGCCGCAGGTGGCGCAGGCGGCGCCGACGTCGACGGTGGGGGCGGTGGCTGACACGGGCAGGCGGACTGGGTGGTTGCGAAGGGCCAATCTACGCAACCGAGCCAGCTTCCCCGCCGTCCGCAGCCGAAAACTGCCGCCGCGTGCGTATCATTGCGCGCCCTACCCACCGCATGAAATATTCGCTGGACGATATACAGGCCCCCATTGCGGCCGAAATGCAGGAATTTGAACTCAAGTTCCGCCAGTCCATGCAAACGCGGGTGCTGCTGCTGGACAAAATCATGGGCTACATCATCCGGCGCAAAGGCAAGCAGCTGCGCCCGATGTTCGTATTCCTGACGGCCCATACCGTCAGCCCCGACCCCACCGCCCCGCTGCCTGAGCCCACCTTCCGCGGCGCGGCCCTCATCGAGCTGCTGCACACGGCCACCCTGGTGCACGACGACGTGGTAGACGAATCCAACTACCGCCGCGGCTTCTTCTCCATCAACGCCCTGTGGAAGAATAAGATAGCCGTGCTGGTGGGCGACTACCTCCTGTCGCGCGGCCTGCAGCTGGCCCTGGAGCACGACGACTTCGACCTGCTCAAAATCGTGAACCGGGCCGTGCGCGAGCTGAGCGAAGGGGAGTTGCTGCAAATCGAAAAAGCCCGCCGCCTCGACATCACCGAGGAGGTGTACTTCGACATTATCCGGCAGAAAACGGCCTCGCTCATTGCCTCCTGCACCGCCGTGGGCGCCTCCTCGGTGGGCGCCAGCAAGGAAGCGGTGGAGCGCGCCCGGCTGTTCGGCGAGAAGGTGGGCATGGCCTTCCAGATCAAGGACGATTTGTTTGACTTCGGCACGGCCGAAATCGGCAAGCCGGTGGGCATCGACATCAAGGAGAAAAAGATGACACTGCCCCTGATTTACGCCCTGCAGCAGGCCTCCTGGCTGCAGAAGCGCCGCGTCATCTACAACGTGCAGAACAACGACGGCCGCGCCGACCGCGTGCAGGCCGTCATCGAGTTCGTGAAGAAGTCGGGCGGGCTGGAGTACGCCGTGGAGCGCATGAAGCAGTTCCGCGACGAGGCCCTGGCCATTCTGCACACCTTCCCGGCCTCGCCGGCCCGGGTGTCGCTGGAGCAGCTCATCGAGTACACCATCGAGCGGGAGAAGTGAGCCGCCGGTGGCGCTGGCCGTCATTGCGAGCGAAGCGCGGCAATCTTTCCTCTCGCGGTAGAAACGGTATGAGAAGCACTGCCCGAAACCTGCAGACGCAATGTTTCGGGCGGTGCTGTTTTCGGTTTGTAGGTATTCTGGCGGCGGTGCTACTAGAGGAACAATTGCCGCGCTTCGCTCGCAATGACTGCAGGGTGAGCCGGCTGAGTACGCGGAGCCACGGCGACGCCGTAGCTTTGCTGCTACGCCGAAACCAGTTCCACCGGCACCCCGACGTTTTGCCGCCCGCCCATGCCCAAATGCTTTCCGCTGCCGCTGCTGATTCTGCTGGTGCTGCTTGATTTGGGCTACACCTTCTGGCAGAACTATCAGCTGCCGCTGGAAGGCGACCTGCCGCAAATCGTGCTGCCCGCGCCCGACTGCCGGCAGGTGCTCGGTGACCCGTTCGGTTGGGCGGCCCTCACGCGCCACGAGGTGTACGTGGCCCCGAACCGCTTCTTCGCGCACGCGGCCATGGTGGGCTACTTCAAGTCGGTGCCCTTCGCGCTGCAGCGGCTGGGAATGAGCCCCATCAGCAGCATCTACGCGGCCTGCGCCCTGTTCAATACCTTGGTGCAGGCGCTGATTATGTACGTGCTCGGCCGCTACGCCAGCGGCACCTGGAGCCTTCGTTCCCGGCGGCTGTGGGTGACGATGGCGCTGCTGGTGCCGCTGTTTCAGGTGGGGGGCTACCACAACCAGATGGGCATTGCCGACAACTCCATCACCTACACTTTCTTCTACGGCTTCCCGCTGCTGCTGCTGCTGCTCTACTTTCTGCCGTTTTACCAGGCCGAAGTCGACCAGCGGCCCTTTCACGTGGGGCCGTTGACCTGGCTGGGCCTCGTCGGGCTGATGGTGGTGCTGAGCTTCAACGGGGCCATCGTGCCGGGCGTGGTAGCGGTGCTGGGCGCGGGCATTGCGTTGCGCTGGCTGGGCCGGCAGGGGCCGTTGCTGCGCCAAGGGGAGTGGGCGGAAGTCAGGCGGCGCATTCCCTGGCAGCCGTTCGGGCTGCTGATCATCTTCGGCCTGCTGTGCCTGTACTCGCTCTACATCGGCACTTTCGAGGCCGAGCGGCTCACGCACACGCTGCCGCTGTGGGAGCGGTACCAGCGCCTGCCGCTGGGCCTCAACGACCAGTTTCGCCGCCCCGGCCTGCCCATCTTCCTCGGCGCGGTGCTGCTGAACCTGGCCTTGATTCGCTGGGCCGCCCCCGCCACGGAAAACGGCCGCCGCCTGCTGCGTGTGGGCCGCTGGCTGGGGCTGTTCGCGCTGGTGTTCATCCTGCTGCTGCCCCTGGGCGGCTACCGCAACTACCGCCCGCTCATCCTGCGCCGCGACTCGGTGCTGCCCATTCTGCTGGCGCTGCTGGCGCTGTACACGCTCACGAGCTACTACCTGCTGCGCCACCTGCCCGCCGCGCGCCGCCGGGGCTACCTGGCCTGGGTGCTGGTGCTGTCGGCTTTTTACACGGTTTCCGACCACCCCGGGCTGCCGCGCACCAACGCCTGTGAACGGCAGGCTTTTCAGACGCTGGCCCAAAGCGCCGGCCCCGTGGTGCCGCTGCCCAACGACTGCACCGTCATGGCCTGGGAGCTGATTACGTATCCCGATGCCTCCGAAACGCCCGCCCAGCTGCTCGACTACTGGGGCGTGACCTGGGGCAAGCGGCTGTACTACCAGCAACCGAAGCAGTAATGCTAACTGCCGAAAAAGCAGCGGGGCCGCAGCTCAGGTAGCTGCGGCCCCGCGTCGTTTAACCGTCCACGAAATCCGGGCAATCCGCCGAATCCGTCTAAATCAGTGATTCTCCTCAGCCGGCGGAATCTGGTAACTCACGCTGCCCTTGGCCACTTCCGACACGTCGAACGTGACTCCGTCGAAAGTGCTCTTGATGGTAATCTGGTGTGTCATGTCGCAGCCAGGGCACTTGATTTCTTCCTTCTCGTACTGCCCGTCGTCCTCCGTGGAGTTGGCCAGCAGGTCGGGGGCCGGAATGCCAATCAGGTCGGTGAAGACTTCGGTGTGGCACTTATTGCACTCGAATTTCAGGCCGACGGTGTGGCCTTGCAGGTCGCTGAGCGGGGCGGGTTCGTTGGCTTTTTGCTGAATCCACATAGGGACGAGGGGTTTGGTTTGGAGAAAGGGAAGAGGCAGGAAGCTGAAGACGGCCCCAACCGGGCCGCGTCTGAATGGTACGCAGGCAGCGGTAAAAAGGTCGGCTCGGATTCGTCGTCCTGGAATGGCGGCGCGTCGTACCTTCACTACCCAAGCCGGGTCAATAGTACGACCGGCCTGTTCTGCCTGGTATGACGCCTGTCACTTCCCCTCCTGCGCTGCCTCGGGTGCCGCGGCTGCTTTCCTTCCGCAACTCCTGGGCCCTGGCCGCCGACCCCATCCCGGTCATCACCGGCTACCTCGATACCTACGGCGACACCATCGGGCTGCACCTGGGCGGCGTGCGGCCCACCCTGCTCACCCGCGACCCGGGACTGATTCAGCACGTCCTGCAGAAAAACCACCGCAACTACCCCAAATCCGACATTTCGCAGGGCTTGGCGCGCTACCTCGGCCACGGCCTGCTCACGGCCGAGGGCAACTACTGGCTGCAGCAGCGCCGCCTCATCCAGCCCGGTTTTCACCGCCAGCGCCTGGCCACGCTCACGGAATTGATGCTCGACGTCATCGACGAGTGCCTGGCGCCGGTGGTGGCCGCGGCCCGGCAGCAGGGCGGGCGCACCGAAGTGCCCGTGCACGAGCTGATGACCGCCACGGCCTTCCGCATCATCGCCCGCTCGGTGTTCAGCACGGCCATGAGCGAAGACGAGCTGCAGCGCCTCTCGCGCCTGCTCACCGAGCTGCAGGCCTTCTACGTGCGCACCCTGCGCCAGCCCTACCTGCGCCCCTGGCTGGGCCTGCGCGGGCAGTACGGCCACCACGACCGGCTGGCCGCCGAGCTGCGCCAGCTCATCCGCGGCTACATCCAGCGGCGCAAGCAGCAGCCCGGCCCCGGCCCCGACGACCTGCTGCAGATGCTGCTGGAGGTGCGCTACGAGGACACCGGCCTGCCCATGACCGACGAGCAGGTGCTCGACGAGGCCATTATCCTGCTGGTGGCCGGCCACGAAACCTCCGCCAACGGCCTCTCCTGGCTGTGGTACCTGCTGGCCCGCCACCCCGAGGAAGCCGCCCGCCTGCGCGCCGAAATGACGGCGGTGCTCGGCGCCCGCCGCCCCACTTTCGCCGACCTGCCGCAGCTGCCCTACGCCCTGCAGGTGGTGCAGGAAGCCCTGCGCCTCTACCCGCCGGTGTGGATGGTGGACCGCCGCGCCGCCCGCGACGACGAGTACAACGGCCTGCGCCTGCCCCAGGGCACGCTGATTTCGGCCTACCTCTACGGCGTGCATCACCACGCGGGGCTCTGGCCTGACCCTGAGGCCTTCCGACCGGCGCGCTTCGAGCCCGAGGCCCTGCGCCAGCAGCCGCCCTACGCCTACCTGCCCTTCGGCGGCGGGCCGCGGCTCTGCATCGGGCAGCAGTTTGCCCTCACCGAAATGCAGCTGGTGCTGCTGCAGGTGCTGCGCCGCTTCGAGGTGGAGTGGGTGGAGCAGCCGGCCGTGCTCATGCGCCCGCTCATCAGCCTGCGCCCGCGCCACGACATCCGGCTGGGTTTTCGGCTGCGCGAAGTGGGGGAGTAGTTTGTTAACCTGTCGAGGTTGGGAGAAATCAGGATGATATCCGACCTTTGAAGGCTGAAAATCCGGTCTAACAGGGTGTTGCCGCACCACATTTGCTCTTTATGACCACTCTTCTCGCTGCTGATAAGGCCCTGCCGGCCACGCTGGACGCCGCCCACGCCGAAATACAGGCGCTGCGGGCCGCGCTGGCCGAGCAAACGGCATTGGCCCGTATCCCGGCCCAGAATCCCAACCCGGTATACCGCCTCGGGCCCAACCAGCAGCGGCTGTTCGCCAACGCCGCCGCCGAGCGGCTGGCCGCCTCTCTTTCCCCGGCCGACTTGGCCGCCGGCCGTGACCAGGCGTTCAGCTGGGCCATGGAAGCCTTGGCCAGCGGCGAGCAGATGCAGCGGGAGCTGCGCGTGGGTGGGCGCTACTTCGCGGCCCGGCTAGTGCCGTTTCCGCGGGAGCAGTACGTGAACCTGTACCTGACCGAGCAGACGGCCCTGGTGGAGGCGCAGCGCGAGCAAGCGGCGCAGCAGACCATCATTCAGCAGGTGCTCGATGCGGTGCCGGTGCTGGTGTACGTGCGCGACGCGGCCGGTAAGTACGTGTTTCAGAACGCCATAACCCGCGAAATGGGCCAGCAGCTAGCCAACAGCCAGCCCACGCCCGAGCTGGCCGCCGAGCAGGCCCAACAGCTGGCCAGCTACGACGCGGCCGACGCCCAGGTGCTGGCCACCGGCCGCCAGCTGGTGGTGGAAGACGAGCTAACCCTGCCCAACGGCGACAAGCGCTGCCTGCACACCATCAAGCAGCCCCTGCGCTGGGCCGACGGCGAGCTGCACGTGCTCGGTGTGAGTGCCGATGTGACCGAGCTGAAGCGCGCCACCGAAGCCGCCACGGCCGCCGCCAAAGCCCGGGAGAACTTTCTGGCCAACATGAGCCACGAAATTCGTACGCCCTTGAACGGGGTGCTCGGCATGGCCAACCAGCTGGCCAAAACCGCCCTCGACCCGCGCCAGCAGGAGTTGCTGGGCATCATCCGCAACTCGGGCCAGCACCTGCTGGGCGTCATCAACGACGTGCTCGACATGGCCAAGATCAGCTCGGGCAAGCTGGAGCTGGCCCAGGAGGCCTTCGACGTGTGCGAGGTGCTGTTCCAGGCCGCGCAGCCGCTGTTCGTGCAGGCCGAGGAAAAAGGCATTCACGTCGAGGCCATCCGCCTGCACGAGTCCTGCCCGAACCCGCAGGTGGTCGGCGACCCGCACCGGCTCGGCCAGATCATCCTGAACCTGTTCTCGAACGCCATCAAATTCACCCCGGCGGGCGGCACCATCACGGCCGGCGGCTACCAGCTGGCCGAAACCGACGATTCGCTGACCATTGAGTTCCGCTTCGCCGACACCGGCGTGGGCATCGCGCCCGACAAGCTGGACCGCATCTTCGAAAACTTCACCCAGGCCTACGCCGACACCTCGCGCCACTTCGGCGGCACTGGCCTGGGCCTTACCATCTCGCGGGCCCTGGTGGAGCGCATGGGCGGCACGCTTTCGGTGCAAAGTGAGCTGGGAAAAGGCAGCACCTTCACCGTGCACCTGACCTTGCCCCGCGCCAAGGCTGCGCCCGCCGTCCCGGCCCCGACGGCGGCGCCCAACTACGACACCGGCGCCCTGCGCGGCCGGCGCCTGCTGCTGGTCGAAGACAACGACATCAACCGCCTGGTGGTGCGGATGCTGCTGGAAGAGTGGGGCGCCGAACTCGACGAAGCCGAGGACGGCCCCGAAGGTCTGGCCCTGGCCACCACCCACGCCTACGACGCGGTAATGATGGACATCCAGATGCCCGGCATGAGCGGCCTGGAAGCCACCGCCGCCATCCGCGCCCTGCCCGACGCCGGCCGCGCCCATGTCCCCATCCTGGCCCTGACGGCCAACGCCTTCCAGAGCGACACCGAGCAGTACCTGGCCGCCGGCATGAACGACTGCATTGCCAAGCCCTTCGAAGAAGCCGAGCTCTACGGCAAGCTAGCCGCGCTGGTGGCAGTGAGGTAGATGAGAGGATGACGTTCTTTTATCCACTCATCCACTCATCCGCTTATCCGCTTATCCACTCATCTACCTCACTGCCACCACCGATTCTGCGGCGGGGCTTCGGCGCCGAGCGTGACGGGCTGGCCCAACTCGGGCGTGGTGATGGGCAGGCCGCGACGGGCAGCCTCGGCGGCGGCGCGGGTGACGGGCTCGTTCCAGGCGTGGTGGGCTTCGGTGAAGGCGCCCCAGTGCACGGGCTGGTAGAGGCGGGCGCGCACGTCGAGGGCGGCCTGCACGCTCTGCTCGGGCATCATGTGAATCTGGCTCCACTGCCGGTCATATTGCCCGCACTCCATCAGCGCGAGGTCGAAGGGGCCGTATTTTTGGCCGATCTGCCGGAAGTGCGGGCCGTAGCCCCCGTCGCCGCTGTAGAACACGCGGCGCGTGGGCGTTTTCATCACCCACGACGACCAGGAGGTGGAATTGCGGTTTGTGAGGCCGCGGCCGGAAAAGTGCCGGGCGGGCTGGCTGATAACCGTCAGGCCGCCGGGCAGCTGCAGCGAGTCGTTCCAGTCCATTTCGTGGATTTTGGCTTCGGCCACACCCCAGAGGCGCAGGTGGGCCGCCACGCCCAACGGCACCACGAAGTGCGCGACTTTGTCCTTGAGCTGGCGGATGGTTTTGTAGTCGAGGTGGTCGTAGTGGTCGTGGGAGATGAGCACGGCGGTGATGCCGGGCAGCTGCTGGGGGCTGATGGCCAGCTGCGGGTTGTAGCGCTTGGGCGTCACCCAGGAAAGCGGGCCCATGTCTACGCTCAGCATGGGGTCGAGCAGCAGGTTCTGTCCGGCTATTTCCACCAGGCTGGCCGAGTGCCCAAACCAGGTCACGCGCAGGGTTTCGGCGGTTTTCTGCTTGATCTGTGCCGAGTCCAGCGGCTGGGTGGGCAGCGGGGCGGCGGGCTCGGTATTGGGCACTTTGCTGAACAAAAACCGCCACAAGGCCCCCACCATGCTGCCGCCGGTCATCATTTCGGTAGGCAGCAGGTTCTCGAACTTGCCGTCGTGGTAGCGGCCGGTTTTGGCGTAGGCGGTGCGCTCGGCCTTGGTGGGCTTGCCGCCCAGCTCGGGGCTGAGGTTGGCGAAGGCCACGCCGGCCAGCAACAGCAGAATCAGCAGGCTCAGCACCCAGCGGCCGAGGGTTTTCAGGGGTTTTCTCATGGAAGAATGTGGAAGTATTCCTGCACGTCGAGCAGCTCGGTGGCGCGGGCCTTGCCGCGCAAAGACTGCCCGCCGAGGGGCGTAAACTGAAACTCGGGCTGCGGGCCCAGCTGCTGGCGCAGCGCGTCGGAAATCAGGAATTTGCTGCCCAGGGCGTTGCACTGGCTCTGGATGCGGGCGGTGGTGTTGAGCACATCGCCGTGGTACACCAGCTCGCGGTGCGCCGTGCCGACCAGCACCGTGGTCACCAGCCCGCCGTGGGCGCCGGCCTTGAACTCGGGCACGGCCGCGTAGTGGCGCAGGTAGTAGTCGCGCCGCTCGTCGATGGCCCGCTGCATCTCGAAAAAGCAGTGCAGGCAGTTGGCAAAGCGCAGCCCCAGGTCGGCGGGCCAGGTCACCACCACTTCGTCGCCCACGTACTGGTACACCTCGCCGCGGGTGGCCACGATGGCCGGGCTCACGTCGCGGAAAAAGTCGCGCACCAGGCGGCTGTAGGCGTCGTTGCCCAGGCGCTCGGCCAGCTGGGTCGAGCCTTTCAAATCGACGAAGAGAAAGAAGCGGTCCTCGGTTTCGGGCTGCTGGTAGCGCCCGCCCAGCAGCTCCTGCAGGCGGCGCCGGCTCATGCCCTGCAAGAGCTGCCGCATCAGCGAGGTGACGAACACGGCCAGCAGGTAGATGACGGGCACCAGTAGCAGGTGGCGCAGCGGCCCGGCCGTGCTCGGCGCCGGCTCGGCCCACAGCTGCGGCAGCCCCAACCGATAGGCCACAAACCGAAACCCGGCGTAGAGCAGCCCCAGCAGCAGCAGGTGCCCGAGGCCCTGCAGCAGCTTGGCCGCGCGCAGCGAAAACCGCTGCACCAGCCACGGAAACACCACCGATTCCTGCACTCCCAGCAGCCAGCCGATAGGAAAGCCCACCAGCGCCAGCGGCAGCAGCGCCCGGTTGGGCACCCACAGCAGCAGGGCCATGGCCAGCAGCACCGTCACGAACACCCCGCCGGTACTGCCTATACTCTGAAGCAAATGGCGCTGCGCCGCCCAGAAGCGGGCCGAGCGGGCAGCAGAAGCGTTGACGTAGGGCATAGGCAGGGCAGGAGCGGGGCGGGGCCGCGGTAATGGTAGTCGGGATGATACGCGAAATACTTTACCGCGCTGCCAAATGCCCACGACAAACCCGTTGGGCGAGGCATCAGCTTTACGGTTTACACTTGAACGTCATGCGGAGCCCCGCGAAGCATTTCTACCGCTTCGTTGCTCGGTAAAGATGCTTCGCGGGGCTCCGCATGACCCGCACCCAACAAAGCCGCCCCGGCCGAAGAATCGACCGGGGCGGCGGAGAGAGAAGGAACGGTGGGGCGGTTTAGCTGCGGCCTTGCTTGAAGTCACCGCGGCGGCCGTCGTGCTGGCCGCGGCGCTGCTGCATCTGCTTCATGCGCTCCTGGCGCTTGGCCTCAAACTGGGCGTACTGCTTTTTGTTGAGCACGTCCTTGAGCTGCTTGTCGGTGCGCTCGTGGATTTGCTTGGCCTGGGCCATGCGCTGGCTGCGGTCGGCACTAGCCTGTTGCTGGCCGCGCAGGGCCTGCATCTGCTGCTGCTGATCCTGGAAGATCTTGGCCACTTTCTCCTGCTGCTTTTTGCTCAGATCCAGCTCCTTGGCCATGCGGTCGAGGCGTTGCTGCTGGTGCTGGGCGTCGTCGCGGCGGCCTTTCTTGTGGTCTTTGTCGCCGTCTTTGCGGCCGTCCTGGCGCAGTTCGCGGCGGTCTTTATCCTTGCCTTTGCCGAAGTCGGCGGCGAAGGAATTGCCGGCAAACGAGCCGGCCAGACCGAGGATAAGCGCGAGGCTGAAAAGTTGCTTTTTCATGGGTGACAAACGTTGGGTAGGTTAGTTTCGAAGTTGAAAATCAGGACGCTGCGTCCTTGTCAGCCTCTTTGCAAGCCCAGTGCCGAAGTGCCGCCCAGTCTGCCCGCTTCTCTGGCACCGGCCCCGAAAACCCGACGAATAGCCGCATTTTCTCGCCCATTCGCCCGCTGCCGTAGCGCGGCCTGCCCGCCGGGTTTTGCTACTTTGCCGCCATGCAGCTCCTGACCCTCGGCCCGCTCACGCCCGCCACCATTCCCCGCCTCGAAACCCCCGACCTCATCCTGCGCGGCCCCCGCCCCGACGACCTCATCGAAGCCACCGCCCTGCACCAGGACCCCGCCTTCTACCGCTACCTCGGCAACAAGCCCAACGACGAGGAAACCGTGTGGCGCCGCATCCTGGGCCAGCAGGGCCTCTGGGCCATGCTCGGCTACGGCAGCTGGTCCATTGAGGAAAAGGCCACCGGCCGCTTTATCGGCACCACCGGCTTCTTCGACTACCAGCGCGCCCTGGCCCCGTCCATCAAGGGCACGCCCGAAGCCGGCTGGGTTTTCGCCCCGCGCGTACACGGCCGCGGCTACGCCAGCCAGGCCGTGCAAGTCGCTCTGGCCTGGGCCGACGAGCACCTGCCCGCCCCGCGCACCGTCTGCATCATCGACCCCGACAACGCCGCTTCCCTGCGCCTGGCCCACAAGTTCGGCTACCGCGAATTTGCCCGCTCCCCCTACCACGACGCCGAAATCGTGCTGCTGGAACGGCCCAGAGGCGGCCGGTAATCTAAGCAACAGCTCAGAAGCAGGCGGCAACACCCCGCCGTCATTGCGAGCGAAGCGCGGCAACCTTTCCTCCAGTAGCACCGCCGCCGCAATACCTACAGACCGAAAACAGCACCGCCCGAAACTGCAGACGCGAGGTTTCGGGCGGTGCTGTTTTTGGGGTTTCTGCCAGTTAGGTCGTCGTGCCGCGAGAGGAAAGATTGCCGCGCTTCGCTCGCAATGACTACCAGTGAACCGTTGCTCGGCTACTCCGCCAGCAGCTGCGCTACCGTCTTCTCGAATTCCGCCTTTTCCTGCTCGTAGTACTTGCCGGTGCCGGGGCCCGAGAAGCCGGTGTGCACCTTGCGCACCTCACCCTTCTTATCCAGGAATATGGTGGTGGGGAAGGCCAGCACCTTGGCCAGCTGGGGCAGCGCCTTGCTGGCCGAGTCCTTGTTGGCCACGCCCGCCACGGCAATGTCGTAGCCGATGTTCATGCGCTGCTTCATCTTCAGCAGCTTCTGCGACGCGAGTTTCTGGTCGGGCGTGCGCTCGAAGCCCAGGCCGATGATTTCCACTCCGCGCTGCTTGTTCTGCTCGTACCAGGGCGCCAGGAAGTTCGTCTCGTCCATGCAGTTGGGGCACCAGGAGCCCAGCACCTGCACCACCACCACCTTGCCCTGGTACTTCGGGTCGGTGGGGGAGATGCTGCCGCCCTCCATGATGCTCGGAAACTTGAAGTCCAGCCGCTTCTGCCCCGGTTTCAGGCCGGTCAGCGCGTTGGCGTCGGGCAGCTTGGCGTTGGGGTTACCCTTGGCCGTCCATGTCTCGTGGCCTGACTTGCCGCTATAGAAGTGGCCCTTAAATTCTCCCAGCCTAGGATTCTTAGACGTTACTCCATCAAATAAAAACGCGTGACTTCCATCGAAAGTAGACAGCATGATATGTGTGCCATCATTGCGCGCCACTAAGTTCCCAGCTAAGTAGCGGTAATCACCGGTAGTAGTTAGGAAGGTGCCGGTCGATTTGTTAGCACTGTCAATAGTGCCAATGTTGAATATGCCTACAGCTGGGTAAGACTCGCCTTGATCATCTGTGAATTGAACGCTATAGGTCAACTCCTTCATGGCGTCTTTAACCTCTGTCGCCAGCTTATATCCCTGCTCAGTCCCGCTGTCAGTAAATAATGGCTGCTCCCCCTTCGTCGCGCTGAACGCCACCCGGTACGGCTCTTTCGCGTCGTACTTCACCCAGGCGCCCTTGAGCTTGTCGGCCCCGTCGGCCCGCACCACCAGCGCCGCGTCGAACACGCCCAGGCGGATGGTGGTCGAGTCGCCGGCCGTGGTTATTTCGTCCAGCTTCAGCCGCTCCTCCCCGTTACGCAGCGTCACGGTGGGCTTGCCGCCGTCGGTGGCCACGTCGAAGAGGAACGGTATTTCCTGGCCCTGAGCCGACAGCACGCCGCGCCAGGTGCCGGCCGTCAACACCGACCCAGCGGCGGCCGTGGCGCCACCTTCGGAGGCAGTGGCGTTTTTGTCACCGCCTGAGTTACAGGCGCTCAGCAGGGTGGTGAGCAGGGTGGCGCTGCCCAGGAGCAGGCGGCCCGAAACGAAAGGAAAAGTCATCTGTTACTAAGGTAGATGGGCGCAAAAAGACCCGAAAAAGTACACTCCGCTGCCGACCCCAATGGTCGAACCCGCGTACAACCTTGCGGCGAATATAAAGTTTGCCGGCCGGTGAGGCGGGGCCTATATTTGCGCCTTAGCCGCTTTAGGCTTGGTTTTGTCACCCTTTTCCCGCTGATATCCCATGGCGTTTGACCTGGAAATGATCAAGACCGTGTACAACGGTCTGGGCGAGCGAGTAGAAGCTGCCCGCCGCGTAGTGGGCCGCCCCCTCACGCTGGCCGAAAAAATCCTATACGCCCACCTCTACAACGGCGCGCCCGACCAGTCTTTCGAGCGCGGCGTTTCCTACGTTGACTTCGCCCCGGACCGCGTGGCCATGCAGGACGCCACCGCCCAGATGGCCCTGCTGCAGTTCATGCAAGCCGGTAAAGTGAAAGTGTCGGTGCCCTCCACGGTGCACTGTGACCACCTGATCCAGGCCAAAGAAGGCGCCGCCGAAGACCTGGCCATTGCCAACTCGGAAAACAAGGAGGTCTACGACTTCCTGGCCTCGGTGTCCAACAAATATGGCATCGGCTTCTGGAAGCCCGGCGCCGGCATCATCCACCAGGTGGTGCTCGAAAACTATGCCTTCCCCGGCGGCATGATGATCGGGACCGACTCGCACACCCCCAACGCGGGCGGCCTCGGCATGCTGGCCATCGGCGTGGGCGGTGCCGATGCCGTGGACGTCATGGCCGGCATGGCCTGGGAGCTGAAATTCCCGAAACTCATCGGCGTGAAGCTGACCGGCAAGCTGTCGGGCTGGGCTTCGCCGAAAGACGTGATTCTGAAAGTCGCCGGCATCCTGACGGTGAAAGGCGGCACCGGCGCCATCGTCGAGTACTTCGGCGAGGGTTCCGAAAACATGTCGTGCACCGGCAAGGCCACCATCTGCAACATGGGCGCCGAAATCGGGGCTACCACCTCGGTATTCGCCTTCGACCAGTCGATGGTGACCTACCTGGCCGGCACCGGCCGCCAGGAAATTGCCGATGCTGCCAACGCCGTGGCCGCGCACCTGCGCCCCGACCCGGAAGTGTACGCCGATCCGGCTACCTACTACGACCAGCTCATCGAAATCAACCTCTCCGAGCTGGAGCCGCACGTCAACGGCCCCTTCACCCCGGACGCCGCCTGGCCGATTTCGCAGTTTGCCGCCGCCGTTAAAGAGCACGGCTGGCCCGAGAAGCTGGAAGTAGGCCTGATCGGCTCGTGCACCAACTCGTCGTACGAGGACATCACCCGCGCCGCTTCCATCGCCGAGCAAGCCGTGTCGAAAGGACTGGCCGTCAACGCGGAATTTACCGTGACGCCCGGCTCGGAGCTGGTGCGCTACACCGTGCAGCGCGACGGTCTGCTCGACACCTTCGCCCAGATGGGCGGCGTGGTGCTGGCCAACGCCTGCGGCCCGTGCATCGGCCAGTGGGCCCGCCACACCGACGACCCCAAGCGCCGCAACTCGATCATCACCTCGTTCAACCGCAACTTCGCCAAGCGCAACGACGGCAACCCGAACACCCACGCCTTCGTGGCCTCGCCCGAAATCGTGACGGCCTTCGCCATTGCCGGCGACCTGACCTTCAACCCGCTGACCGACACCCTGACCAACAAGGACGGCCAGCAGGTGAAGCTCGACGAGCCGCACGGCGTGGATATGCCGCCCCGCGGCTACGCCGTGGAAGACGCCGGCTACCAGGCCCCGGCCGAGGACAGTTCCTCGGTGCAGGTGCTGGTCGACCCGAACTCCGACCGCCTGGAGCTGCTGGAGCCCTTCAAACCCTGGGAAGGCACCGATCTGACGGGCCTGCGCCTGCTGATCAAAGCCCAGGGCAAATGCACCACCGACCACATTTCGATGGCCGGCCCCTGGCTGAAGTACCGCGGCCACCTCGACAACATCTCGAACAACATGCTGATCGGCGCCACCAACGCCTTCAACGGCGAAGCCAACAGCGTGCGGGATTACGTGGCCCAGGGTGAGTCGTACAACGCCGTGCCGCAGGTTGCCCGTAACTACAAGTCGATGGGCATCGGCACCATCGTGGTCGGCGACGAAAACTACGGCGAAGGCTCCTCGCGGGAGCACGCCGCCATGGAGCCCCGCCACCTGGGCGTGCGCGCCATCCTGGTGAAGTCGTTTGCCCGTATCCACGAGACGAACCTGAAGAAGCAGGGCATGCTGGCCCTGACCTTCGCCAACAAGGCCGACTACGACCTGATCGAGGAAGGCGACACGGTGGACATCATCGGCCTGACCGCGTTTGCCCCCGGCAAGCCCCTGCAGATCCGCCTGCACCACGCCGACGGCGACACGGACCTCATCACGGTGAACCACACCTACAACGAGGGCCAGATCGAGTGGTTCAAAGCCGGCTCGGCCCTGAACCTGATCCGCCTGCAGCAGTCGGCCCAGCCAGTAGCTTAGGCTGCCAAGAGGCTACAAGCAGAAACCGGCCGCTTCCCGCGAGGGAGGCGGCCGGTTTTGCGTTGTGGCAGATCCGGTTATAAGAACATGATGACGGTCCTGCTCGGACCTTCGTCCACGGGGCCAGGCTAGCCTTGCATCTGCACTTACATCAGCCACGGCGTGCAGTAAGCTGGCCATTAGGGCGGCCTGTGGAGCAATCTGTTGCTGGCCGACGAGTTAGGCTGTACGGGGTTGCCCCGACCACCAGGGGCGGGAGGCCAGCTGGTTAGTTAGGTGTCGAAACGGGCCGTGGTTCGATAACTACTTCGTATAGCTTGGTCGTCAGATTCAGGTGAAATTCCATCGTTACCTTTTCCCCCCTCCACACCGTTCTTGTGCTTCGGTTGAACTCATCCGGCTCCGACTTGCCAGGGCCATACGAAGCCGTGAGGGCTTTCAAAACGGCGGCAGCATATTTTTCCCTTTCTAAGGAAGATATGGTCATGTCTATCTTATCTAGCTTGCCCTTGCGGTAGTAGTAGGTGATATTTACTAGTTCTGCCCCTGGAAATGCCTGCTTATCGCCGCGCCGTGTATACAATTGGTGCTTATACCCGTCCAGGTATAACTGCATTTCTGGATGCACACTGAGGTCAGTGCCAAAAACCACGTCACGAAAGCCATTCTGGGCATCTAGATCAGCCACCGACTGTGCTTTTAGTCCTAAAGCGACAACCATGAGGAAGAGCGTGAGGAGTACTTGTTTTTTCATGAGGACAAGAATTGCGTTGCGGAGAAAAGGGGGAGGACGTTACGGATGGCTGTTCGGGAATTAACTATCCCTGGAGCTGACAAAGCGTGCGCGAAAATCTGCTACTTTCGATTCGGAAGTATAGCAAATCTACTGAATGCCCATTAGCCACGAATGACTACGTTTGGGATGCTGAGAGCATGTTAGTGTAGCCCTCACCCGGATTCCCACTCATCATCTGCAAAGTAGATTATCTACTGCTGAAGACCGGGGGGAGGACCCGGTGCGCATTGAGTACGTGGCCACCGACTACGCACCCATCCTGAAACAGGTGATGTTGATGCTGCACGACTGGGGCGTGAACTACCGCAAGCAGGTCTTCGACCACTAGCTGGTGGAAGCGGTTTTCCAATGCCTATTCTGCGTATGCTGCGTTATTTACTGGTTCTACCGCTGCTGCTGGCCGGCTTCAGGGTCCAAGCCCAGCACGAATACCTTATTGATGACTTCTCGCCGCAGTATGTCGCGCGCATCCACGTCGACAACGACACCAGCGGCGTTGGCTGGATAGCCGTGTACGACCAGACCAAGCAGGCGCTGATAAAACTGGAATCGACGGAGCTGTACGTGGAGCCGGATTATCGGCGGCCCGGTGCTGCCGCCACCCGGCTGCCTTACGCCGAGCAAAACTGGTTGATCAGCAAGGATTTCAACTTCGACGGGCGCAAGGACCTGGCCATTCAGGACGGACACAACAGCTGCCGCGGCAACGTGTCCTTTCAGGTGTACCTGGCAACGCCCACCGGTTTCGCGCACAGCGAAGCCTTTACCGACCTGGCGCAGAATTATTGCGGCATGTTCGAGGTGGACGCCGCGCGGAAGCGAATCAGCGTGCAGCAAACCGGCTCCTGGGGCGGGGAAGAAACCCAGTTCAGCGTGCGAAACAACGAGCTGATGGTGGTGAGCCGCTACCGGGAAGACCAGTCGCAGGACCCCTTCGTGACGTACTCCCGGGAGGAGTGGAACGGCCGCCGCCTAGTGTCGACGGAGTGGCGGGAACTGTACCCCAGCGGCGAGGAGGAAATCTGCTCGTTTCAGCTGGCCGAAAACGGCAAGCGGGTCGTCCTGTTCGCCCGGGATTCCACCACGCTGTACTACGCGCTGCTGCGCAAGGATGAAAGCGTGGAGTTCAGCTACCCGGCGCTCCAGGCAGAGGGAGCCCAGCCCTTCACGCTGCACAAAACGGGCAATGGCCTGATCCTGCGTTTCCAGAACGGCTCGGCCCGGTACGAAATCCGCGAAACGGCGGGTGGTGCGCTGTTGGTAACGGCCCGAATCGGGGCCAAAACGCTGAATATGAGCGGCGCGGAACAGGGCAAAAAGGGTAGCCTCAAAGCTCTGCTTACCGCCGAGCTGGAAAACCTGACGCGGCAGCCGTAGGCCCGCCGCCGGCGAACTGCCGAGGGGCGTCGTAGCTTCGCGTTTTCGGCTGGTATGGATTTTCTCTCGGTTTCAGGCATCAATTTTCAGGAAGCAGGCGCCAACGGCCTGCGCGACATCAGTTTTCGGCAGCGGCGCTTCCAGAAAATAGCCGTGGCCGGCGAAACCGGCGCGGGCAAAAGCACGCTGCTGCAGATCATTGCCGGGCTCACCGCCCCCTCGGCCGGCACGGTGCACTTCGAGGGGCAGCTGGTGGAAGACCCGCACGAAAAGCTGATTCCGGGCCACCCGGGCATTGCCTACCTCACCCAGCAGTTTGAGCTGCCCAAGTTTCTGCGCGTGGAGCAGGTGCTGCGCTACGCCGACAAGCTCGGGCCCGGCGAGGCCGCCGCGCTCTACGAGCTGTGCCAGATCGACCACCTGCTGCCGCGCAAAACCAACCAGCTCTCGGGCGGGGAGCGGCAGCGCATTGCCCTGGCCCGGCTGCTGCTCGGCGCCCCGCGCCTGCTGCTGCTCGACGAGCCCTTTTCCAACCTCGACAGCGCCCACAAGCAGACGCTGAAAACCGTGCTGCGCGACGTGGGCGAGCAGCTCGACCTGAGCTACCTGCTCGTCTCCCACGACCCACTCGATACCCTGTCGTGGGCCGATGAAATCCTGGTGCTGCAGGCCGGGCGCGTGGTGCAGCAGGGGCCGCCCGAGCAGCTCTACCGCCAGCCCCGCAGCGAGTACGTGGCCGCCCTCTTCGGCGACTACAACCTGCTGCCCGGCGCGGCGGCGCGGCCCTTCGTGGCGCCGGGCGAGGTCAAGAAAGGCCAGCGCCTACTGGTACGCCCCGAGGATTTTCGGCTCGCCGGGCCCGAATCCGGGGTACCGGGTACGGTGCAGGATGTACGGTTTTTCGGCAGCTACTACGAGCTGCTGGTGCAGCTGGCGGGCGGCCTGGCCGTGCGCCTGCGCACCACCGAGCGCGGCCTGGCACCGGGCACGCGGGTAGGCGTGAGCGTGGTGGCCGGAGGCGGCTGGCCGCTGTAGCGGCAGAACCGGGGCGGCGCCGGGCCGTACAGCAAAAGCAGCCGGCTTCAATCCGAACGGCCCTCACGCTTTTTCCTCCTCACGCCATGACACCCGACCCCGCAGCATCCGACAGCATCCCCAACGAAGCCGACGAGGCCGCCGCCCGCCGCAGCGAGCAGCCCGTCGACCACGGCACCGGCTCCGACGAGTCGGCGCCCGTCATCACCCAGGGCCACATGGGCGACGGCAGCGGCCAGCGCGGCAGCTACGGCGACAGTGACCAGACCAACGGCATGGAAGGCAACCGGGAGCAGCCCAAACCGGAGTAGCATCCTGCCTAAAGCCAGACCAAACAACGCAGGGCCGCTTCCCGGGAAGCGGCCCTGCGTTGTTTCAAAAGAACGGTGGCGCCGGGCTACAGCGTAGCTACCTGCGTGGCGCGCGTTTCGCGCGGTTTCTGGACTATGTAGTAATACGCCAGCACCAGCAAGCCCAGGGTAAACGGGATGATGGCCAGGTGCTTGCCCGTGATGCCGTGGCCGAACTGCACGGTGTCGAAGCCGAAAAACTCGCTGATCATCCAGTAGGAGTTGGCCGAAATCCAGAACACGATGGCCAGGTTGTGGGCCAGCTCGGAGGCCAGGTGCCGGGTGCGCCAGGCAATGGCCAGCGTGGGCACTATCATGGTCAGGCCCAGCGGCTTCCAGATCATGCACCAGCCTACGTCCTTGAGCAGCCAGAAGACGATGTGCAGGTTTTCCATGCGGCGGAAAGACGCCGGAATGGCGTAAATCGGGTCGTTGGCAGCCGGTTGCATTGCAGGTAAGGTAAGAGAGAAGCCAAAAATACACGCCGAGCTTCTGCCTGCGTTGCCCGCCACGCTTTTTTGTCGTTGCTGCACCACGGGCTGATTGGCAGCGGCGCCGGGTACGGCAGCCGGATAATTTCGTGGCCGATGACTACCGCCGGGCTTGGCCGTTCGCCGTATGAGGCCCAGCCGGCCGCGGCAAACCGGCCGATTCTGCAATGACCAACCCCTTACGCAAAGCGGCCAAAGCCACGGCCTACGCCGGCGGCGGCCTGCTCGGCGCCCTGGCCCTGTACGGGCTGGCGGCCCTCACTCTCTCACGCATTCCGGTGCGCCGCCGCCCACCCGACGGCCCCGAAGTGGTCGAATGCTTCATTCTCTCCAACGGCGTGCACACCGACCTCGTGGTGCCCGTGCGCCATGCGCAGATGGACTGGAGCCGCCTGATTGCCTACGCCGACACGCCCGCCGCCGACCCCACCATGGACTACCTCGGCTTCGGCTGGGGCGACAAGGGCTTCTATCTGAACACGCCCACCTGGGCCGAGCTGCAGCCCCGCGTGGCCTTCGAGGCCATGTTCTGGCTGAGCACCACCGCTATGCACGCCACCTTCCACCACCGCCCCCCCGAAGGCCCCGAGTGCGTGCGCATCACCCTCACCCGCTCCGAGTACAACCGGCTGATCCGCTTTATCCTGGCCAGCTTTGAGCTGGACCGGCGCGGCCGGGCCCGGCACATCGAAGGCCACAGCTACGGGCGCTACGACGCGTTTTACGAAGCCCAGGGCACCTACAACCTCTTCTACACCTGTAACTCCTGGGCCAACGCCGCCCTGAAAGCCGCCGGGCAGCGCGCCGCCCTCTGGACGCCCTTCGACCAGGGCATTTTCCGGCATTACCGATAGGGGCCGCCGCGGGCTTGGCTTTGTGGTGCGGGGCGGCGTATTTGCCGCTCCTCTTTCGCCCGCCATGCCCACCATCTTCACCCACGCCCTTGTGGCCGCCGGCCTCGGCCGTATCAGTCACGCCCGGCGGCAGCCTGCCCGCTTCTGGTGGCTCACGGCCCTGTGCGCCATCCTGCCCGATTTCGATGCCGTCACCTTCCGGCTGGGCATTCCCTACGCGAGCATGTGGGGGCACCGCGGCTTCACCCACTCCCTGGTATTCGCGGCCCTCACGGGGCTGCTGATGGCCTACGCCCTCTGGCCCCGTTCCGATGCCCGGCCGCGCGCGCCGCTGGCGCTGTGGTTTGCCCTGGCCACGGCCACGCACCCCCTGCTCGACATGCTCACCAACGGCGGCCTTGGGGTGGCGCTGCTGGCGCCGTTCAGCGCCGAGCGATTTTTTCTGCCCTGGCGGCCGGTGCGGGTGTCGCCGGTAGGCGGCGGGTTTTTCTCGGCCCGCGGCGTGGCCACGCTGCTAAGCGAGTTCAAGTGGCTCTGGCTGCCCACCTTGCTGGCCGTAGTGGCCGCGCAGTTAGGGCGCCGCCGAGCTTGACTAAAACGGTGAGCCGGCCCGGGGGCTACAAAAGGAAACGGCCGCTGCGGGCGGCCGGACAAGGGTTGGAGTAAGGAGGAAAGGGGGTTAGTTCAGCCACACTTCCGCCAGCGGCTCGAAGCGGCGGGCGGCAAAGGCGCCGTACGGACGCTCGGCGTAGAAGCCGAGCACGTGCACCTGCGGCAGGCCGGTGCGGGCGTTGGTGCGGTATTCTACCGGGTACACCTGCCCCGCCAGGGGCCAATCACCGATGTGGTCGGTGGGGCGGCTGGTGGCGTCCACGCAACGGGCATACTGCTGGACGGGGAGGGGAGTTGGAAGCTGACTCTTCTTCGTTCTGCGCATATCCAAAAATACGGATATTTGGTAACAACTAAAAAAATTAGGTAGAAATAAAGGAAGATTTTTTCTCGATTAACTCGTTTTTAATGGGATGAAAAACAGATGAAGTTGGGATTTGTAGAAAAAAAGTCAACTGTCGCGGAACTATTCAAGCGGCCTTTGAAAACCAATTACTAAAATTATTAGTAAATAGCGGCGTCGGCGGCGCAACTGCGCGGGTCGGCCCGCTCTATGATGCGCATTACCCCCTTTTCCGTTGGTACCGATTGGGCCGGTCAAACCCTGCCGCTCTTTGCCTGCGCCGTGCCCGCGGGCTTCCCCTCGCCGGCCGACGACCACCTCGACGCGCCCATCAACCTGCACGAAATGCTCTTCACGCATCCCGCCTCCACCTTTCTGGCCCGCGTGTCGGGCGACTCCATGACCGGCGCCGGCATCCGCCACGACGATATCATTGCCGTCGACCGGGCCCTGCAGCCTCAGGACGGCAGCATCGTGGTGGCCGTGCTCGACGGGGAGCACACCGTGAAGCGCCTGCGCCGCCTGGGCGAGCAAACCTGGCTGGAGCCCGACAACCCGCGCTACCCCATCATCCGGCTCAACGAGGGCTGCCAACTGGTGATTTTCGGCGTGGTCACGCACGTCATCCACTCCTTCCGCGACCGGAAAGCGCGGGCCGTACCTACGGCCGCCCGGCCGCGCAAACGCCCCTGACGGCCATGATTGCGCTGGTCGATTGCAACAACTTCTACGTGTCGTGCGAGCGGGTTTTTCAGCCGCAGCTGGAAGGGCGGCCGGTGGTGGTGCTCAGCAACAACGACGGCTGCCTGATTTCGCGCTCCGACGAGGCCAAGGCCCTGGGCTTCGCGATGGGAGAGCCGTACCACCTGGCCCGGCCGCGGCTGCAGCAGCACGGCGTGCACGTGTTTTCCTCGAACTATGCCCTCTACGGCGACATGTCGCGCCGGGTACTGCGGGTACTCAGCGAGTTCACGCCCGAAGTCGACGTGTACTCCATCGACGAGGCTTTCCTGAACCTGAGCGGCATGCAATACTGCGCCGACGCAGGCTTGGACGCCTATGCCCAAGCCATTCGGAATACTGTCCAGGAGCACGTCGGCATTCCGACGGCCGTGGGCGTGGCCCCGACCAAGACGCTGGCCAAGCTGGCCAACCGTCTGGCCCGCCGACAGCCGCCGACGCAGCGCGTGCTGGTGTTGGCCACGGAAGAGCAGCGCTGGGCCGCCCTCAGCCAAACGGCCATTGCCGACGTGTGGGGCATCGGCCGCCGCTACGCGCCGAAGCTGATGGGGGCGGGCGTGCAGACCGCCGCCGACCTGGCCGAAGCCTCCGAAAGCTGGGTGCGGCGCCACCTGGGCGGGGTGGTGGGCGTGCGGCTGTGGCGGGAGTTGCGCGGGCAAATCTGCCTGGACTTCGACCCGGCCGAGCTGGCCGCCGAGCCCGGGCAGCCCACCCCGGGCCGACACAGCGTGACGTGTACGCGCTCCTTCGGGCAGCCCCAACGTTCCTTCGCGGCGCTGAGCGAAGCCGTGGCCACCTTCACCAGCCAGGCCGCCGAGAAGCTACGCCGCCACGGCCTGGCCGCGCACGTGCTCACCGTGCTGCTGGGCACCGACAAATACGCCCCCGGCAGCGGCCCGCGCACCCACACGGCCGTGGTGACATTGCCCACCGCCACAAGCGACACGGGCGAGCTAATCGGGGTGGCGCTGCAGAAGCTGCGCCAGCTGGTGCGCCCCGGCACGGCCTACCACCGGGCGGGCGTGACGCTGAGCGGCCTGGAGCCGGCCGGGCAGGCGCAGCTGAGCATGTTTGGGCACTCGGCCGAGCAGCTGCAGCAGCGCCAGCAGCTCATGGCCCGCCTCGATGCCCTGAATGCCCGCTTCGGGCGCGGCACCGTGCGCCACGCCGCCACCGGCGCCGGGGACAAGCTCTGGCGAGGGCGGCGCAACATGATGTCGGCGCTGTATACCACCGACTGGCAGCAGCTGTGGGCGGTGCGCAGCTAGGCAACGGTCAGTTGAGGGAAGGCGCTGGTCTGATGGTGTTTACCGCTGCACCACCACGCGGCGTATTTCCGCGCCAGCAGCCGAGCTGAGGCGGAGCGAGTAGACGCCCGGGGCCACGCCGCTAAGGTCTAGCTCATTGCTGGCGGCTGGCACGGCCCAGCTGCCTGCCCTGCGGCCCAGGGCATCGAGCAATTCCACGCGGCGGGCGGGGCTTGCCGTCGGCAGTACCACGCGCAGGCGGCCGGTGGTGGGATTGGGATACACCTGCCACGCCAGGGGCGCGGCGGCCGCGCGCGTCGGCAGCACCTGTAGGTAGCGAATCTGGGCGGCGTCGGCGGCGTCTTGCAGTTGGGTGAGCGAAGGCGCGGCCAGCACGGCAAAGGCTACGACCACGGAGTCGCCGGGGGCGAGGCGGCCCAGCGCGGCGCCGACTACGTGCGACACGTCGGAGCCCACGGAGCCGCCGGCGGTGCGCTGCCGGGCGCGGTTGTTGAGGGTGAGAAACTTCTCGGCCGAGGAAAATCCGTCGCCGAAGTACACCGGGGCGGTGCTGCCGGCGGCGTTGTTGAGGGCGTAATACGAGGCCACGGCGCGGGTATCGGGCCGCAGCAGCCGCACGCCGGCGTAGAGCGTGGCGGCGGCGGGCTGGGCGGCGTTGGCCACGTAGCCAAGCAGGCGCGTCGAGTCCCAGGCGGCCACGTTGCGGGCGGCTTCGGCGGGCAGGTCCCAGTCCATGAACAGGCCGGCGTGCAATGGCTTGAGCGTATCGGCCGAGGCGTTGCGCACGGTGTACTCCACGATGGCGTAGTCACGGTCGGCGGCCGGGGCAGCGTAGGCCAGGGCCCGCTGCCGCACCCGCACGCCCAGGGTGCGGCCCCGGCTCAGGCTGGGCAAGGAATCCTGAAACATGCCGGCGGCCTGCTGGTCGGCCGTGGCCAGGGGCAGCAGGCGAATGGCCTGGCGGGTGAAGAAATCGTAGTCGGAAGTGTAGAGCGGGGCGCTGCGCAGGCGGTCCATCACCTTGGTGGGGCCCGTGGCTACCATCAGCCCGCCTTCCGAGAGCAGCACCGCCGAGTTGCGGTAGGTGATGCTGGCCCCGATTTCGTTGTTGGTGCCCTCGTAGCCGAGGTTGCCGCGGCTGGTCACCGTCAGGTGCAGGTCGTTGGCCGTCAGCACCACGTAGTCCGGGTTCAGCTCCACGAGGACGTACTGATCATCCTGGTAGCCGCCGGCGGCCGTGAAGCGGCAGCGCAGCACCCCGCGGGTGTTGACGGGCGTGCCGGCCGCCACGCGCAGCTGCACCGGCGCCAGCGCGGTGCCGCCGGTAGCCAGGCTGCCAAGGGTATTCGGGCCGCTGGTCACCGTCAGCTCGGGCGTGAGTGAGGTGACGGTGAGCGTGAGGCCCTGCACCGGCAGCAGCAGGTTTTCGGCCGTGAGGGTGAGGCGAGCGGTATCGGCGGGCAGCAGGCGCGCCCGGCTCAGGCGCTGCGCGCGGATGCGCACGGCCTGCTGGTTCGGGCCCAGGCTCAGGGCGCGGCGCACGTTGAGGCGGCCCGAGCCGAGGCGGCCGGGAATGGTGGTGTTGCCCGTCACGGCGTAGATGTCATCGGTGGTGCGGCGCAGCACGGCGGCCACCTGGGCGGCGTTCAGCTGCGGAAACCGGTGGCGCACCAGCCCGGCCGCCGCCGCCACGATGGGACAGGCGAAGGACGAGCCGCCCACGGCCACGTAGGCGCTGTCGTGGTCGGCCGAGGTGGTCAGAATCAGGTCACCGGGGGCCGAAAGCGTCACGCGGTAGCTGTACGTCAGCACCTGCCGGTCGGCGGGCGAGACGCCGGCCACCGAAATGACGTTGTCGTAGGAGGCGGGGTAGAAGTCCAGCTCGGCGTTGGCGTTGCCGGCGGCCACCACCACCACCGCGTCGCGGTTGAGGGCGGCGTAGTTGATGACGTCCTGCTCGTACTGCGACTTGCCCCCGGTGCCGCCCCACGACACGTTGATGATTTTGCAGCCGTGGTCGGCCGCGTACACGATGGCCTCGTAGCCGCCAAAGGCCCCGGCGGCGGTGCTCGGGTAGATTTTCAGCGGCAGGTAGCGGCAGTTGAAGCCCACGCCGGCCAGGCCCTTGCCATTGTCGGGGCGGGCCACGGCGCAGCCGGCCACCAGCACGCCGTGCCCGCCGTAGGGCGGCCCCACGCTCGGGTCATTGTCGCGGTCGGCGGTGTCCCAGCCGCGGAAGTTGTCCACGTAGCCGTCGTTGTCGTTGTCGATGCCGTCGACGGGGTCGGCGTAGTTGAGCTTCACTTGTCCGCGCAAGTCCTGGTGGGTGAAGCGCGTGCCCGTGTCGGTAATGCCAATGACGATGGTGGAGTCGCCGCGGTCCAGGTCCCAGCCGCGGTAGGTCTGGGTTTTCTTCAGGTAATACTGCGTGGCCGCCTGGTTGACGATGGTCGAGTCCGAGAGCGGGTCGTTGGGCTGGTAGAGCGGGGCGCGCTGGTAGAGCGGCTCCACGTAGCTCACCAGCCCGGTGCTCAGCAGCAGCTGGCGCACCTTGCTCAGCGGCAGCCCGGGGGCGTAACGAAACTGGTAGATACCGCGCAGCTCCACGCTGCCGGGCTGTTTGGGGCTCGGGGCCAGGGCCCGCGGAAACTTCTGCTCCAGCCCGCTGGCCCCCAGCTGGCGCAACGCGGCGTCGAGCTGACCGATCTGCGCGCCCGCCGCCAGCCGCAGCACAGCCGTGCCGGGCAGGGTGGGGGAGGGCGCTACGCCGGCCGCCGAGGCCTGCGCGGTGGTGCTGAAAGCCAGCGGCAGGCAGGCGCAGGCGGCAAGTAACAGGCGTAGGAGTCGGTTCATCGAGGTAAGTGACGTGATAGGGCAGCGCGGACCTAACTACGTAAATTTAGCCCCGAGCCGGCATCGGCTCCGAACTTTTCGATCAACTTCGCTCCGCATTTCCCCAACCTCGGTTTATGACCGATACAACGCAGCACCAGGCCATCCTGGACCGCGCGGTGCAGGCCCTGCACCAGCGCACGTTCTTCGCCCCGTACCCCGAAAACCCCGCGCCCGAAGTGTACGGCGCCGAGGCCGACGCCCAGGGGCGCGCAGCCTTCACGGCCCGCCGCGGCCAGCCGTTCCAGGAGCTGCAGCAGGGCGAGCCGCAGGGCTGGGCCGGCCAGGAAGAGTCGCCCTACGAGCAGGCCGGGCTGGACATCAAATACCCCTTCTTCGCCCCCGAAACGCTGGTGCAGAACGCGCAGGCCGCCTTCGACGCCTGGCGCAAGGTGAAGCCCGCCGACCGCGCCGCCCTGCTCATCGAGAGCCTGGAGGGCATGAAGCAGCGCTTCTTCGAAATTGCCTACGCCACCATGCACACCACCGGGCAGGCCTACCTGATGTCGTTCCAGGCCTCGGGCCCGCACGCCGCCGACCGCGCCCTGGAAGCCATTGCCGCCGGCTACGAGGAACAGACGCGCTTCCCCGAGCAGGCGCGCTGGGACAAGCCCATGGGCAAGTTCACCATCAGCCTGAACAAGAGTTGGCGCCCGGTGCCCAAGGGCGTGGCCCTGGTCATCGGCTGCTCCACCTTCCCCACCTGGAACACGGTGCCCGGCATGTACGTCTCGCTGGTGACCGGCAACCCCGTCATCATCAAGCCCCACCCCAAGGCCGTGCTCCCCATTGCCATCGTGGTGGCGGAAGTGCAGAAGGTGCTGGTAGCTAAGGGGCTGCCCGCCGCCATCTGCCAGCTGGCCGTCGATGCCGACGACCACCTCATCACCAAGGAGCTGGCCGAAAACCCCGCGGTGAAGCTCATCGACTACACCGGCGGCACCGAGTTCGGCAACTACATCGAGGGCCTGCAGAGCAAGGGCAAAACCGTCTTTACCGAGAAAACCGGCGTCAACTCGGTTATCCTCGACTCCTGCGACGACCTCGACAAGGTGGCCCAGAACCTGGCCTTTTCCGTGAGCCTGTACTCGGGCCAGATGTGCACCGCCCCGCAGAACTTCTTCATCTCGGCCGCCGGCGTGAAGGTGGGCGACACCCTGGTGCCCTTCGAGGAAGTGACGCAGAAGCTGGCCGCCGCCGTGCAGGGCCTGGCTACCAACCCCAAGGCCGCCCCGCACGTGCTGGGCGCCATTCAGAACCCGGCTACGCATGAGCGCGTGGCGCAGATGGCCGACCGTGGCCACCGCTCGGTGCTGGCCCACGGCCCGGTGGAAAACCCGATGTTCCAGAACGCGCGCACCTGCTCGCCGGCCCTCTACGAGGTCGATGCCACGCAGAAGGAGCAGTTCAGCCAGGAGCTGTTCGGGCCCATCATGCTGGCCATCAAGACCAAGGATACGCACGAGAGCATCCGCCTGGCGGCCGAGCTGGCGCGGGAGCACGGCGCCATCAGCTGCGCGGCCTACACCACCGATGCCGCCATTAAGGAGGAAATCATGGACCAGATGAGCCTGGCGGGCACCGCCGTGAGCTTCAACCTGACCGGCGGCATCTACGTGAACCAGAACGCGGCCTTCTCCGACTTCCACGTAACCGGCGGCAACCCGGCCGGCAACGCTTCCTTCACCAACCCCGAGTTTGTGCTCAAGCGCTTCACCTGGGTAGGCTTCCGCGAGCCGGCGTAGGTCAATTAAAAATTGATAATTAAAAATGAAAAATGGACCGCCGGGCTTCCCTGGCGGTCCATTTTTCATTTTTAATTATCAATTTTTAATTGGAAGCCGCTTTGCGGCTGGCGTTGCCGTTGCTGTACTTGAACTTCTTACTGCCCTTCACGGTGCGAAACTGGTAAGGGTTGTTCGATTTCATGTCAAGACCCAGGCCCACGTTGCCGCCGCGGGTCTGCTTGTACTGCCGCTTGTCGTTGGCGCGGTCCGACCCGCGGTTTGAGACGGACTTGTAGTTGTGCGGGTTCTGCATGGCCGCGTCGCCGCGCGAGCAGGCAGTGCCGCTGAGCAGACAGCCCGCGGCCAGGAGGTATAGTAGAGGTTTCATGGTGGAGGCAGAGAAAGTGAGAGAAGGGCGAAGTACCAATTTATCGGTTAGTTACCACGCCTTCCCTTTTACTGCATCCGGCCGGAAAAAGATATACCCGTCCGGGAAATATTGTGTGCCGACCCTGGAGGCAACGCTCAGACTGTCAGGCCCGGCGCAGCCAGCGCACCGGCGCGGCCTCCGGTACCACCAGCGTGGGAATGGGGCTGTGCAGCATGAGCTGGGCACTGGTGCTGGCCTCGAACTGCTCACCCGGCAGGGTGCGCTGCCGGGCCACAAACAGCAGCAGGTCGGCGTCGCAGGCTTGGACGAGCTGCAGAATGCCCCTTTCCACCGACGGATGGTAAGTGGTGTGCAGGGTGTGCGGCAGGTCGCCGAGCAGGCCGATTTCGGCGAAGCGGGCGAGCAGCGTGGCGGGGGCGGGCGGGGCCTCGCCGGCAGTGTACACGTGGATGCCCACGGTGGAAGGCGCCAATTGGGCCAATAGCCGCGTGGCGGCACGCCGGCCGCTGCCCAGGTACAGCACCCGCGTATCCTGGCGCAGGCTCAGCAGCAGCTCGGCCACGCGGCGGACGCTGCCGGGCAGACGCACGGCCTGCCCGTCGGTATCGAGCACCAGGCGCGTAGGCACTTCGGTGGTGGCGCCAAACGCGACGGGCACCACCAGCAGCGGATTCGGCAGCAGGCGGCAGAGGTAAAACAGCGGGTGCGCGGCCCGGGCATCCTCATCGGACGGGCGGCCTACCACCAGCACGTCGGCGGCGCCGGGGTGTAGGCACTGGGGTAGCTCGGTGGCTACGTCGCGGGTGATGAGCGTGAGGCGGCAGGGGCCCTGCGCGGCCAGCTCGGTGGCCTGGGTACACAGGCGGGCGGTGAGCTGCGCCGCCGAGAGGCCCGGCGGCAGCGGAAAGTGCGCGGCGGCCGCGTCGTGGGCCGCGGGCAGCACGGCCAGCAGGCGCAGCTCGGTCGGCTGCTGATGGCTGCGCAGGTGCCGAATCAGCGTCAGGGCATACGCCAGGGCATTGTCGGCGGCGGCCGAGCCGTTCATCAGTACGCTGAATGTTGTCATGGCCTGCAGCCACCGCCAAGGAGCTGCGGCAGCCACGCAAGGTACCAAAAAGCTACGCGGTGATTGTTAAAGTTATATTAAAAACAAGGTAATTTATAAAAAATCCTCCTAGAAGCTGAGCGCCTCGCGGAAGCGCGTGGATTGCTGCCGCGACACTTCTACTTCGCCGCCGCCGCGCAGCCGGATTTTCAGCGTGCTGCTAAACCAGGGCTCGATGTGCTCGACCCATTTCAGGTTGATGATCTGCTGGCGGTTGACGCGGAAAAATACCGCCGGGTCGAGGCGGGCTTCGAGCTGCTGCAGGGTGCGCGGAATGAGCGGGCGCACGTCGTGGAAATGCAGGCGGGTGTAGTTGTCGGCCACCTCCAGCAGGCGCACGTCCTGCAGGCGCACAAACCAGCACCGCTCGCCGTCCTTCACGAATACCTGGTCGGTTTCGCGCAGCAGCTCGCGGCTGGGGGCAGCGGGCTCGGTCGCGTCGGGGGCGTGGTCGGCCTGCAGGGCGGCGCGGGCCTTGGCCAGGGCGGCGGCCAGGCGCTGCTCGTCCACGGGCTTGAGCAGGTAGTCCAGCGCATTCACCTCGAAGGCCTGCACGGCGTACTGGTCGAAGGCGGTGGTGAAGACGACCTGAGGGGCGGCGCCCTCCAGGTCGGCCAGCAGCTCGAAGCCCGAGCGGCCGGGCATGTGAATGTCGAGCAGCAGCAGATCGGGCTGCAGCTCGGCCAGACGCAGCTGGGCTTCGTCGGCGTTGGCGGCCTCGCCCACCACGGTCACGTCGGGGTGGCGCTGCAGCAGGCGGCGCAGCTCTTGGCGGGCCAGGCGGGAGTCGTCGACTACGAGAACGTTCATGGAGTCAATGAGCAATGAATAATGAGCAGTTAGCGGGGCCGCGCGTTGGTGGAGCCATGAGCAACGAGCCCGGCGCCAGCGTCCGGCTGGCCGTTGCTCATTGATAATTGTTCATTGCCCAAGGGCAGGCGCACGGTGGCCGCTACGGTGTCGGGCGTGGCCTGGGTCAGCTGCAGCTCGGCCTGCGGGCCGAAGAGCAGGCGCAGCCGCTCGCGCACGTTGCGCAGGCCGGTGCCGGTGCCGTCGGGGCGCGGGGCGGTGGGGTGGGGCGTGAGCTGGCCGGTGTTAGTCACCGTCAGCAGCAGCGCCTGCGCGGTGCAGCGGCCCTCGATGCGCAGCTCGCCGCCCGCCGGCAGCGGGGCTATGCCGTGCTTCACCGCGTTTTCGACGAGCACCTGCACCAGCATGGGCGGCACCGGCACCGCGAGGCAGTCGGCGGGCACGTCGAGGGCGTAGCGCAGGCGCTCCTCCAGTTGCAGTGACTCCAGCTGCAGGTAGTCGCGCACCACGGCCAGCTCGCGGCCCAGCGGCACCTGCTCGGTGCGGTTCAGCTGAATGGCGTAGCGCAGCAGCTCGGAGAGGTGCGAGAGCATGTGGCGGGCGCGCTCGGGGTCTTCGCCGATGAGGGAGCGGATGTTGTTGAGCCCGTTGAAGAGGAAATGCGGGTTGATCTGGGCCTTGAGCGTCTGCATCTCGGCCTCGCGCACGGCCGCCGCCAGCTTCCACTTGTCGATTTCGCCCTGGCGGTAGCGCTCCAGGTAGTGCTGCCCGAAGTACAGCGTCGACCACAGCCACATCACAAACTCCACGTTGATGGCGTAGCCGATGAGCATCGTCCACTGATAGGGCTGCGCGGCATTGGTCGTGAACAGAAGCCGGCCTGATACAACCGAAAGCGTGCTGATAATCACTTGGCTGAGCACCGCAATGATGGTGTGGGCTAGCAGCAGGCGCGGCACCAGCCGCCCGAGTGAGAGGTTGGTCCAGTGGTGGCGCTTGGCGTAGTTGCGCAGGCCGTGGCTGAGGCCGAGCAGGGTCAGGGCCACGTACAGCTCAACCAGTAGGATAAACGGCCGGTACTGGCCGCCAAACACCACGACCAGAATCAGTCCGAGCACGCCATACAGCAGCCAGCCAACGGTTTGGAGCAGCCAGTAGACGCGCCGGCGCTGGGGCGAGGCAAACGAAGTAGCGGACATGGCGGGCAAGGTAACGGAGAGTTGTCAGTTAGCAGTTGCGAGTTGTCGGTTGCAAGTTGTCGGTTGTCAGGGCGGGCGCCAACCCGGCTACGACGCGTCAGCGTATCCTCTGACAACTGACAACTGACAACTGACAACTGACAACTGACAACTAGCTGTTCTTGCCTTTGCCGGCTTTGGCCTTGGTAGCCGGGGCGTACTGTTGCAGGAAAGCATCGGCCTGGGCGAAAAACCACTGCGTATCGTCCCACATCAGGAAGTGGCGGCCGGCCTCCGACATTTCGATGCGGTGCTGGGGCAGCCGGGCGTACTGCTGCTCGAAGATGGCGCGGGTGCTTTCCTTGGTCGAACCATAGGGCTTGTAGGCCGCCCAGGCGCCGAGCACCAGCACCGGCTGCTGAATGCGGGCCACGTCCGGGCGCAGGTCGGTGGTGTACATGTCGTACATGGCTTGGCCCACGGTGGCGCGGTCCGACTGCCGGCTCCAGCGCATGGCCACCGTCTGGCGGGCCGTATCGGTAATCATGCTGGCCATCATCAGGCGCTGCTGGGCGGCGGGCATGCTGCCCTGGCTCATCTGCTGGCGCGAGGCTTCGGCCATGGGCCGCACGCTTTCGACGGTGGCATTGGGGTTCTGAATGGCCGAGAGGAAGGGCAGCGAATCGACGATAAGCAGCGGGCCCACGGCTTCGGGCTTGGTGGCGCTCATCCACAGGGCCATGAAGCCGCCTAGGCTGTGGCCGATGATGGCCGGGCGCTGCAGCCGCTGCGTCTGGATGTAGGTGAGCAGCTGGTCGCGCACGTTTTGCAGCAGGTGCTCGGTGCTGGCCGGGGCCGCCGCGCCGCCGAAACCCGCCAGCGAAATGACGTGGCACTGGTACTGCTGCTGGTAGCGGGCCACGGTTTCGTCCCACACCGCGCCGGGGCAGGTCAGGCCCGGAATCAGCAGCACCGGCTGGCCCTTGCCCACCACGCGCACCGTGAAGTTAGGATGCTGGCCGGGGTTATCGGCGGGCACGGAGGCCATCGGGGCGGCCGCCTGGGCTGTGAAGGGCGCGGCAGCAGTCAGCAGCAGGGTGGCGGTGAGCAGGGTGGTAGCGAAGCGTTTCATGGTCATCAGGGGTTTGGAAGCGTGGTTGATGACCCAAAATTGGCGCAAGCCTGGCCCGAGCGGAAGCAAAACCTGGCCGAGCGGTAAGGCGTCGGGCCGAGTGGCAGAAAAGCCGGGGCGAATGGCAGAGGCTGGTTGCCACTGATTGTGGCGCTTGGAAAAGGCCGTCATCCTGACGAAGGAAGGACCTTGCTCCAACCCTGCACCGCCGCTGCAGTCCAAGCACCGACGATTTTTAGTGTGGCACAATAATGCCGAAGCGCAGCCACCGCAGCCCAGACGATAGGGCGTTGGTGGCTGCGCTTTTCGGTTGGTGCAAGGTGCGAGGAAGGTCCTTGACTACGTCGACCTTCGGTTCCTTCGTCAGGATGACGTGCTGGGTTTACCCAGCTACTCCGCCTTCGTGGTATTGGCGTCGGGGCGCACGTCGCCGCGGGCCTGGGGGGCGCACTCCTTGCTGCTCACGCGACCGTCGGTGCCGAAGAGGATGCGAATGGGCTGGGTATCGGTGGCGCTGCCGAAGAGGTAGGACCAGGTGTGGCCGCCGTCGGGGCGGGTGTCGTCGCCGGTGGGGGCGCCCATGGTGCGGCGTACCTGCTCCTGGGTCATGCCGATGTCCACCTTCAGGCACTGCTCCGCGTTCTGGAAGCTTTCCTGGGCGGTGCAGGCGTGCAGGGCCCAGCCCAGCAGGACGAGCAGCATCAGGCCAAAAAGTCGTCGGATTAGCATGGGGGCGGAGGTTAGAAAAGCTTGCTGATATCCTCGCGCAGCGTGTCGATACCGCGTTTCAGGTCGGTCCACACGCTGCCGCTCCGGTCGTCGTCGGCGGGGGTGCTGCGGTCGGCGTCGCCGAGCTGCTCCCCGAGCTGCCGGCGCTTCACTTCCAGGGCCGCAATGTGCTCGTGGTAGTGGTGCGGGGCGCCGGCCGCGGTGGTGTTGGCACGGGCGTGCAGGGTCTTGATTTTGGTGTCCAGCTCGTCCAGCGCCTGCTGCAGCTCGACGGTGCTCAGGTGGTGAGGGGCACGCATGTGGTTAGGATTGGGAACGTACGACATGGTAGTAAGCGGGAGCGAAGGGCCGCCGGCCACGCCCGGCGGGTAGGCCTTGTACTGCCCCCGGCCCCGAAAAGATGCTCTTTCGGCAACCATCCATGTTACCAACCTAACGGCAACCCAACGATAACGCTGCCGTCACGGCCCGCGCCGGGGCGGCGGCTAGCTTTGCCCGCGTCTTCGCCTCCCGATCTGCCGGCCATGCAACGCCTTTCCTCTCTGCTGTTTGCCTTTCTTTTGCTCCTGCTGACCACCGCCGCCACCGCTCAAACGCCGCACTCAGTAGCCATCAACCACGTCGGAACCGATAGCGCCGCCCAGCTCGCGGGCGAAGGGGCGGCCGGTGCCGCCGACGCGCCGCCGGCCGCCGGCCCGGCCATCTACCATGTGGCCGAGGTGATGCCCGCCTTTCCCGGCGGCGCGGCCGCGCAGCTGGCCTTTCTGCGCGACAAGCTGAAGTACCCCGAAGAAGCGCTGCGCAAGGGCGTAGCCGGCAAAGTGCTGGTGCAGTTCGTGGTGGATGAGCGCGGCCACCTGCTCGATCCGCAGGTGGTGCGCGGCCTCGGCGCCGGCCTCGACGAAGAAGCCCTGCGCCTCGTTCGCATCATGCCCTGGTGGACGCCCGGCCTCGTCGGCGGGCAGCCGGTGAAGGTGCAGGTTACGCTGCCCATCGTGTTCCGGGCGCTGGAATAGACGGTGAGATGGTAAGTGGTGAGTTGTCGTTCTGATGCGGTTTGAACGTCAAACTCACCAGTTCACCACTCACCATCTCACTGATATACTCCCCACTGCCGGGGCAGGCCCAGGTCGCGGGCCAAAGGGGCGGCGGCGGTGGCCCAGAGGTTGGTCAGCAGCTCGTTGATGGCGTCGGCCAGCTCCAGGTGGTAGTCGGTTTCGAGCTTGTCGGCCTGGCGCAGGGCGGTGTCGGCGCGGCGGGCCAGGTGGCTGAGTAGGGGCTGGGTGGTGCCGGTGAGGCGGGCCACCGTGGCGGGCTGGTGCTGAAACACGTTGTTGAGCAGGCGCACCGTCAGCTCCACCTCGCCGAACTGGTCGCCGGTGATTTTGGCGTGGTAGCCGATCTGGCTTTGCAGCTGGCGCAGAATGAGCAGCAGGTCGTTGGGCGTCTGGTGGTAGCCGCGCACCGGGTCGTCGAGCCGCTCGCGCAGGCGGGTGCGGCGCTCCTGCAGCGCGTCGGGGCCCTCGAGCAGGCGAAACTGCAGCTGCTCGGTCAGCACCTTGTCCTGGCACACGAGGCGGGCCAGGAGCTGGTCCTTCTCCTTCTGGGGCAGGTTCAGCAGGGCTTTGCGCAGGGCGGGTGGAAGAGAGGCCATACAGTCAATTGAATACGGCGAAATAACACGCGGGCGGCCTTTTTTGCTTCCGAAAGTGCAGTTTTTTTAGCCGCCTCGGTGCCGTTACGTTCCGGTCGTCAGTTGGCCGATTGCGCGTGTTCGGGCTGACTGGCCAGCACGTCGCTTTCGGGCTGCACCACGCCGGCCAGGGCCAGGCGGTTTTTCGCTTCGTCGAACTCATTCTCGCTCTTGGCCACCACCACCGTGGCCACCGCGTTGCCGATGATGTTGGTAATGGCCCGGGCCTCCGACATAAACCGGTCGACGCCCAGCAGCAGGGCCATGCCCTCGACGGGAATGGTCTTGGTGGCTGCCAGGGTGGAGGCCAGCACCACGAAGCCCGAGCCGGTGACGCCCGCCGCGCCCTTGCTGGTGAGCATCAGAATGCCAATGATGGTGAGCTGCTGGCCCAGCGTGAGCGGAATGTTGAAGGCCTGCGCCAGAAAGATGCTGGCCATCGAAAGGTAAATGGTGGTGCCGTCGAGGTTGAAGGAATAGCCCGTGGGAATGACCAGCCCCGCCACCGAGCGGGAGCAGCCGAAAGCCGTGAGCTTGTCGATCAGCCGCGGCAGGGCCGACTCCGACGAGGACGTGCCGAGCACAATCAGCAGCTCCTCTTTGATGAAGCCCAGCAGCTTCAGGATGCTGAACTTGTAGTAGCGCGCCACCGCCCCGAGCACGCCGAAAATGAACACGGCCATGGTTAGGTACACCGAGGCCATGAGCTTGGCCAGCGGCAGCAAGGTGCTCAGCCCGTAGGTGCCGATGGTGTAGGCCATGCCGCCGAAAGCGCCCAGCGGGGCCAGCTTCATCACCATGCCCAGCACCCCAAACAACACGTGGCTCAGCCGCTCGAAGGTGCCGAGCAGGGGCCGGCCCACGCTTTCGGGCACCCGCGTGAGGGCCAGCCCGAAGAGCACCGCCACCAGCAGCACCTGCAGCACCTCGCCCTGGGCAAAGGCGCCCACCAGGTTTTCGGGCACGATGTGGGTGAAAAAGGCCACCCAGTCCATGCCGGCGGCCTGCTCGGCGTACTTCTGTGTTTCGGCCGCCCGGGCCGTGGCCGCCGAGGTATCCACACCCGCCCCGGGCCGAATCAGATTCGCCGCCGCCACCCCGATAACCAGGGCCAGCGTGGTCACGATTTCGAAGTAGAGCAACGCTTTGCCGCCCACGCGCCCCACTTTCTTCAGCGAGCCGATGCTGCCGATGCCGAGCACCACCGTCAGGAAGATGATGGGCGCGATGAGCATCTTGATCAGGCGGATAAACGTCTCGCCCACCGGCTTCAGGGCCGCGCCCACGCCTGGGAAAAGCGCCCCCACGAGCACGCCCAGCGCAATGGCCGTGAGCACCTGCACGGTCAGGTTACTGGTCAGTTTCTTCATGCTTGGGCAAGTTACACGGGAAACGGCGGCTTGGGCTGGCGGGCCTTTGGCATTGGCAGGACAGTTATAGCACGGGTTTACCAGGCTCGTCATCCTGAGGCGTAGCCGAAGGACCTTCCTTCAACCCCGCACCGCCGGTACCTACGAAGTACAGACGCTTTCGACAGCTGCAGTAACACCAAAGCGCAGCCACTGAGCCCGGACGATAGGGCGTTGGTGGCTGCGCTTCTCAGTTGGTGCAGGGTGCGAGGAAGGTCCTTCGGCTACGCCTCAGGATGACGTTCGGGTTATGCGCCAGCTTTACCCTTTCGCCTTCACCTTGGCCTTCTGCACCGGTACCGGGGCCTGCCGCGGAGCATTGTAGCTGATGCGGTAAATCACCCCGTTGTCGTCATCCGAGACGAGCAGGGAGCCGTCGGGGGCCTGCACCAGGGCGCAGGGGCGGCCGAATTCGGCCTTGTCGCCCTCCACCAGCCAGCCGGTCACGAAGTCCTCGAACCGCTCGGGTTGGCCCCGGTCGTTGAAGTGCACCCGCACGATTTTGTAGCCCGCGGGCTGGGCGCGGTTCCAGGAGCCGTGCATGGTCACGAAGGCGTCGTTTTCGTAGGCGGGCGGGAACAGCTGCACGCGGTTGAACGTCAGCGCCAGCGGGGCCGAGTGGGCTTTGTAGAGCAGCGCGGGCCGCACGCACTTGGCGTCGAATTGCTGGTACGAGTCGCCGCTTTTGGGCTTGTTGGCCGGGTAGAGCTGGCCGTCGGCGATGATGCTGGGCCAGCCGTAGTGGGCGTTTTCCTTGATCTGGTTCAGCTCTTCCATCTGCGCTTCGTCGCCCAACCAGTCGATGCCGTGGTCCATGCCGAAGAGCTGCCCGGTGCCGGGGTGCCAGTCGAAGCCGATGGTGTTGCGCAGGCCGCGGGCGTACACCGCGCGGCCCGAGCCATCGGTCTTGATGCGCAGCAGGGTGGCGTTTTCGGGGTTGTCCTCGTCGCAGGCGTTGCAGGTGCTGCCCACCGAAAGGTAGAGCTGCCCGTCGGGTCCGAAGCGCAGGGTGCGGTTGGCGTGCTGCCCGGCGTCGGGCAGGTCGGTGTAGAGGGTTTTTAGCTCGCCCAGGGTGCCGTCGGCCTTCACGTCGGCCACGTACAGCTCGCGGATGGCGGCCATGTAGAGCTTGCCATCCTTCAGGGCCAGGCCGTGCAGGTGCGGCTTCTGGGCCACCTGCTGCACCACTTCGGCCTTCCCGTCGCGGTTGGCGTCGCGCAGCAGGGTCACGGTGCCCTTCACCCGGTTCGACACGTACACGTCGCCGCCCGGGGCCACGGCCAGCATACGCGGCATGTCGAGCCCGGTGGCGTACTGACTGATGACGAAGCCGGGCGGGGCCTTCAGACTGGCCACCCGCTCGGGCGTGGCGGGCAGCTTCTTGGGCAGGTAGATGTTGCCCGTCATCCTGAACGGCGTGGCCTCGGGCGGCACATTCTGGGCGGCAGCGGGCAGGGCGGGCAGCAGCGTGGCGGCCAGTAGGAGGGAGAAGTAATGTGGCATGAGCAGGTCGAACGGATGAGGTTTGTTCAAACTGCCATTCCGGGCGCGGGGTTGCGCCCGGCTACCACCACGGCCGAAATGGCGTTACGAACACGTAGAGTACCGGCTCGGGCCGGTACAGGTCCAGCGCGTATTTCGATTGGTTGAGCTGCGGCATCAAATCCAGCGCCGCCACCAGGCTGGCGTAGCGCGCCCCGGCCGCAAAGCGGATGCACACGTCGGCGCGCTCGGCCGGCTGCGTCCGGCCCCGGCGCAGGCGCTCGGCCACCGCCTGCAGCATGGCCGCGTCGTGCCCGGCATTGCCGATGAGGGTGTAGGAAAGCCAGCGGCGGCGGTCCAGGTCGGGCGGAACGGTGAAATAGAACCGGGTAACGCTTTCCGCAGGCCTCGCCCGCTGCCGCGCCTGAACCAGCGACCAGGGAACGGGCATGCTGATTTGCATCACGTACCGCTGCGGGCGGTACACGGCCCGCGCCAGCCGCTGCACGGCCAGCAGCAGCACCAGCATCAGCGGCAACAGGCCCAGGGGCAGACGCAAAGCCCGGCGGCGCAGACGAAGGCGGCGAAGCAGCATCAGTGGCGGAAGTTAGTGGCGAACAGCCGCTGCAGCTGCCACGCGGCGGCTGGCGGCAGCAGCAGCAGCAGGAGCGTGGAGTAGCGCCAGGCGGGGCTAAACAGGGGGCGCCAGGTGCTCAGGCGAAATGCCGCTGCCAACTCCGCCCGTAACTGATGGTGCCACAATGGCGGTGGCGGCGTTGGGGGAGTGTGTGGAATGACATCATCGCAAAGGAAGCGGCCCAGGTCAACCTCAACCGTGTCGCTGGGTGGATGATACGCCGTGAAAGCGTTGAGGCTAACTGGCAAGCGTCTTAAATCAAGCCAATACCTTTTCTGGTCAGTCGAAAGCATTAAATCCAGCATTCTGACGAGAGCCTGATAGTGGCTGCCAGCTTCGAACTCGATGCGTAGACCCCGGTCCTGATTGAGCTCCTCTTGGAGTTGCCGGGCCACGAACGTGGCGGTGCGGACGCTGAGGTCATCCTGCCAGGCATTGCCGGTGAAGTTCACCGTGTGCAACGGGGCTGGTAGCTTGAGTGGAGCCGTGTACAGCTGGGTTGAAAAGGCACTTAACGGTTTCTGCTTCGTCGCCTCTATTTGTTCAGGTGAAGCTATACTCAGCTGCATCACCCGCTGCCGAAACCGCCGCAGCTCCGGCCGCGCCGCCAGCAGCGCGCCGCCCAGCACCGGCAGCCAGGCCAACGCCAGCAGCCCGGCCGGGAAAAATAGCTTGCGCGAATGACGACGAGCCACGTACATGCCAGGCAAGGTATACGCGCCGTAAAGGCCGCCGCGTATACCTTGCCTGGTGAAAGGCTGGATATTGAATTATTGCCGGATAGCGCCTGCGCAGTGCGTTCAGAGTGCCTTCTCACTGCCTTCTCGGAAATGGCCCGCTTTGGCGTCCTCCATAGGCTGCTGAAAATAGCACAAAACCCCGAAGCTGGCCATCGGCCGAAACTTGTTCCAACCCCGCCACTGCCTTTGCCGTTGGCGCAGGGCGTCCTCACTGCCTCCGAATGCCTCACCGCTCCGCGCCGTTTCTACTGCTCCTGGCCACGCTGCCCGCCGCCCTGCGGGCCCAGGCCCCCGCGCCGCCCGATAACACCAACGGGCCCGTCGTAGTGCAACGGCTGCCCGAGGCCACCGTGGTCGGCTACGGGCAGCGGCTGCCGCTGCGGCGCACCGCCGCCGCCGTGGGCGTGGTCGATGCCGCTACGTTGGGGCGCTTCAGCGAGGCGTCGCTGGCGCAGGCCGTCAACACCCTGCCCGGGGTGCGGCTGGAGGAGCGGGCCACGGCCAGTTACCGGCTCAGCGTGCGCGGCAGCACGCTCCGCTCGCCCTTCGGGGTGCGCAACGTGAAGGTGTATTACCACGACATTCCGCTGACCGAAGCCAGCGGCAGCACCCCGCTCAATCTGCTCGACCCCGCCCAGCTCGGCCGCATCGAGGTCATTAAAGGGCCGGCCGGCAGCGCGTACGGGGCGGGCACCGGCGGCGTGGCGCTGCTCAGCAACCGGCGCCCCCAGCCCGGCCCGGCCCACGCGCAGCTTGGGTTCGGCGTGGGCTCCTTCGGCCTGCGCCGCTACCAGGCCACCGCCGAAACGGCCACCGGCCAGGGCTTCGTGCGGGCCCAGTACCTGCGGCAGGAGCTGCAGGGCTACCGCCAGCAAAGCGCCCAGCGCCGCGACGTGCTGGCCCTCGACGGTGAGCTGGCCGCCACCGACCGCCACACGCTGGGCCTGCACCTGCTCTACACCGATCTGCGCTACCAGCTGCCCGGCGGCCTCACCCGGGCGCAGTTCGAGCAAGACCCACGGCAGGCCCGCCCCGGCACGGCCACCGCGCCCGGCACCGTGGCCCAGCGCACGTTCTACGCCTCGCGCACCGTCCTGCTCGGCGCTACGCACGAATACCGCTTCAGCCCGCGGCTGACCGGCAAAACCACCCTCTACGGCTCGGGCAGCGTCATTCGCACGCCCTATTTGGTCGATTTCGAGCGGAACACCCAGGTGGGTGGTGGCGGGCGCACGCGCTTTGATTACCGCACCCAGCTGGCCGGGCAGCTGCTGCGCCTCGCGGCCGGGGCCGAGCTGCAAACCAGCTTCGAGAGCAGCCGCAACTACCAAAACCGGGCCGGGCAGCCCGGCCCGCTGCGCTACGACGACGAAATCGGCACGCTCACCGGCTTCGCGTTCGGGCAGGCCGACTGGGAGCTGCCCTACGGCTTCCTCGTCACGGCCGGGGCCAGCTACAACCGCCTGCGCTACCGCCTCCGCCGCCTGCAGGACGCCCTGAATACGCCCGCCCAGACCTACAACGTGGCGCGCACCTTCCTCCCCGAAGTGTCGCCGCGGCTGGCCGTGCTCAAGGAGCTGACGCCGCTGGTGTCGGCCTACGCCAGCGTCAGCACCGGCTTTTCGCCCCCGACGGAAGAGGAAATCCGCCCGTCCGACGGCTCGCTGAACCAGGCCCTGCAGGCCGAGCGCGGCACCAGCTACGAGCTGGGCCTGCGCGGCGACGTGCTGCGGCAGCGCCTGAAGTTCGACGTGGCGGCCTACGACTTCCGCCTGCGCAATACCATCGTCACGCGCTCCAGCGAGCAGGGCACCCAGCTGTTTCGCAACGCCGGCAACACCCGGCAGCGCGGGGTGGAAGTGGCCCTGAGCGGCTGGCTGTGGCAGCAGGTGCGGGTGGACTCCGAAAGCAAGCTGATCGGGCCGGCCGGTAGCGCCAGTATAGTGCAGGATGTGAGGCAGGTCGGGGGCTTGCGTGCCTTCGTCAGCTACGCCTACAACCATTACCGCTTCGGCCGCTACGAGTCGGGCGGGGCTGATTTCAGCGGCAACCAGCTCACCGGCACCACCCCGCACACGCTCACCGCCGGTTTGGATATTACTCAACGGTTGGGCTTCTACCTAAGCCCCACCGTCAGCCACCAGGCCCGCCTGCCCCTCAACGACGCCAACACCGACTACGCCGCCGGCTACTGGGTGTTCGGCGCCCGGGGCGGCTGGCGCCACACGCTGTTCCGGAAGCTGGAAGCCGAGCTGTACGCCGGCCTCGACAACGCCACCGACCGCCGCTACTCCCTCGGCAACGACCTGAACGCCTTCGGGGGGCGCTACTTTCAGCCCGCGCCGGGGCGCAACTACTACGGCGGCGCCACTGTGGGCTGGCGCTGGTAGTGCTGATCGGGCCAGTGAGTAATCCGTCCTTCTCTCGCAGCCTGTAGAGCCTGGACACGCGCGGGGCCGGCCACTTTCTGAGTGGCCGGCCCCGCGCCAGGAATGTCGGAACACGCCCGAACTACGGCCGCCACACCACCGTCAGGCCGGTGGCGCCGGGGTAGAGCAGCGGCCCGAAGCCGTACTTGCCCGGCAGCGGCTTGCGGCCCCAGCGGTTGCGGTGCGAGAGGTAGCCCAGGTGGGCTGAGAGGATGCCCAGGCCCGCCCCGGCCACCACGTCCGACTGCCAGTGGCGGTTGTTGAGCATGCGCAGCACGCCCACGCTGCTGGCAATGGTATAGGCCCCGATGCCGTACCACTGGCTTTTGTCGCGGAACTCGGTGTGCACGATGCTGGCCGCCAGAAACGCCTGCGCCGTGTGGCCCGAGGGGAAGGAGTTGCGGGTGCTGCCGTCGGGGCGCAGCACCTTGGTGGTGTTCTTGATGACGTAGGTGCTCAACCCGAAAATGGCCTCCGATTTCAGAATCACCAGCAGCGTATTGAGCCGGTCGTTACGGCCTTCCACGCCGGCCAGCTCCACTAGCGCCAGCTCGGCGTAGGGCGCGAGGATGAGGTAGTCGTCGACCTTGGTGTGGAAGTTCGGGAACTGCCGCCGGATGTCGTTGCGCGCGTCGTAGCTGCTATAAAAGCCGTTGCCGTTGATGGTGCTGGCGCCGTAGCCGATGAGCAGGGCCGGAATGGCCGTGGCCCGCACCAGCTTGCCGCGGTACCAGGGCTGTTTCATGGGTGGCGGCACGCCCGCGGGGTTGGCGTACTTCTTGGCCGTATCGGCCGGCGCGGCGGCCGGGTTCTGCGGAATTTGGGCCTGGGCCGCGCCGATGGTCAGCCACCCGGCCAGCAGGAGAGAGGAAATAATACGCATAGCAGCCGGACTACGCCGGAAAAAGCCGCCGCGTTTCGGCGGCGGCGTGGGTTGGTAACTTTTTGGTAAAGCTACTAACTCAATCGGCGTGCTCGGGCAGCACCAGCACCGGCACCGTGGCCGCGCGCACCACGGCCGCCGTCACGCTCCGGTGAAACAAACTGCCGAGCAGGCTGCGACGCCGCGCCACCAGCACCAGCAAGTCGGGCTGCACCAGGGCCGTGGCGTCGGCAATGCCGGCGGCCACCTCGGCGTTGGCGAAGCCGCGCTCCTGCACCGGCCCAAACCCGGCCAACAGCCCCGCCAGCCGAGCATTGTTGAAAGCCCGCTCCGGGTCGGCCGCCACTTCCTCATCGGCCACGAAAGCCACCGTGAGGGCCGCCTGGCCCAGCAACGGCCGCAGCGCAGTGGTGCCCGGCGTGCGCGGCAGCGGCTGGTCGTCGACGGCGAGCAGGGCGCGCTGCGGCGGCACGGCCCCGGCGGCGTGGTGAGGCACCACCAGCAGCGGGCAGGGGAGGTGGCGCAGCAGCCCCAGCGAAGTGGTGTGCACCAGCTCGTCGGGCACCGGGCCCAGCTCGGGGCGGCCCACAATGACCACGGCAGCCTCGCGCTGGCGCACGGCGGCGGCTACTTCGGCGGCTACCTCGCCGCTGGCCACGGCGGCGCTGGCCGGCAGGCCCGTGGGCAGGCTCTGCAGCCGCTGGCGCAGCAGGGTGTTGGCATCTTCCTCGGTTGCGGAGCTGGCCGTCAGGGCGTTAGGGCTGAGCAGCGAGGGGCGCACGTGCAGCAGCACGAGGTGGGCCCCGCCGGGCGCCGCCAGCTTGGCGGCGTACTGCAGGGCGTGGTCGGCGGCGGGCGAGAAGTCGGTGAGAACCAGCAGGGTCAGCATGGGCGGGGCAAGTTCAGGGTCAGCAATGAGGCCTTTCAGGGCCGTAGTTTACGAGTTCTGCCGCAGTGGCGGGCGCTCCGCCCGGCTGATTTTCGACAGGGCATCCGGGGAGGCGGAGCCGGGCGCGGCGGCGGTGGTTGCGGCCGGCTCGGCTTCGGCGGCGGGCGGCTGCACGGCCCGCGCCAGCGGCACGGCCAGCAGCGCCCCCAGCGTGGGCGCCAGCAGGTACACCCACAGGTGCTGCAGCTGCCCGTTCACCAGGGCCGGGGCCAGGGAGCGGGCCGGGTTCATCGACGCGCCGCAGATCGGGCCCGCCACCAGGGCTTCCAGCGCCACCAAGCTGCCCACCACCAGGCCGGCGGTGATGCCCTTTTCCTTGGCTCCGGTGGACACGCGCAGCACCACCAGCATCAGCAGCAGCGTCAGCACCACTTCCAGCACGAAGGACTGTGCGGCCGAACCCGCCGGCAGCGTGGCGCCCAGGGTGCGGGCCTCGGGGAACAGCAGCCGCAGCAGGCCGCTGCCCGCCACGGCCCCCAGCACTTGGGCCAGCGCGTAGCCCGGCACCCGCCGCCACTCGAAGCGCCCGGCCGCCGCGAAGGCCAGCGTCACGGCCGGGTTCAGGTGCGCGCCCGACACCTCGCCGAAGGTGTAAATCAGCACCACGACCACCAGCCCGAAGGCCGCCGCCACGCCCCCGTGCCCGATGACGCCACCGGCCAGCTCGTCGACGACGGCCGCGCCGGTGCCCAGAAACACCAGGAAGGCCGTGCCCAGCAGCTCGGCCAGCAGCGCCGCCCGTAGGGTGGGCTCAGAGGTAGCGCCCATCCGTGGCGGCGTTTGCCGTTTCCGCATCAGCCCCGACCACGGCACTGCGCCGCTCCAGCAGCAGCGTGTCGCGCCAGCGGCTGCCCATCCGCCCGATTCGCTCGCGGCGGCCCACCAGCCGAAAGCCGGCGGCCTCGTGCAGGCGTACGCTCGGCTCGTTTTCGGGGAAGATGCCGGCCTGCAACGTCCACATGCCCTGGGCTTCCGACGCGGTTATCAGCGCTAGCAGCAGCGCCCGGCCCAGGCCCTGCCCGCGTGCCTCGGCGGCCACGTACACGCTCACCTCGGCCACGCCCCCGTACACGCAGCGCCCCGATACCGGCGACAAGGCCGCCCAGCCCAGCACTTGGCCGGTGGCCTCGTCAAGGGCCACGAGGCGGCTGTGGGTGAGGTGGCCGCGGTGCCACTCGTCCCAGCTGGGCGCTTCGGTGGTGAAGGTGGCGTTGCCGGTGGCAATGCCGGCTTCGTAAATGGCGCGGACTTCGGGCCAGTGCGCCTCGGTGAGCGGCGAAAGAGTCATAGGCGGTGAGCTGGGGAAGTGGTGAAATGGTGAGTCTGACGTTCGGGCGGCCAAATACCGCGCACGTGGGGCCAGCGCAGCGGTACCCAGTACCTCATCACCTCATTCGTTCGCCAAATTAATACGCCCGGCGCAGCATGTCGGCGTATTCGTTGGGCAGGGGCGAGGCTTCCACGGCCCGCGCCGCCCGCTCCACGTCGTAGGGCACGCGCACCAGCTCCGAGCGCAGCCCCGCCGGGTCCGTCAGCGAAGTCTGTTCGTCGAGGTGCAGCAGCAGGTAGGCGGCGCGCGGGTCGCCGTCCTTGGGCTTGCCCACCGAGCCGATGTTCAGGGCGTGGTGGTAGCGGGGCGAGGTGCCCGGCTCGGCGGGCAGTACGCGGTGGAAGGGCTTGTGCGTGTGGCCAAACAGCAGCACGTCGGCCCCGGCGTCCTGCAGCACGCGCCGGAAGCTGGCCTCGGGCCGGTCTTCAAACAAATACTCGTTGATCTTGCGCGGGGAGCCGTGCACCAGCAGCATGCTGAGCGTGCACGGCTCGTCCTGAAACTCCAGCCGTAGGTGCTTGGGCTGCTGGCGCAGGTAGCGCCGCTCCCCGGTGCCCACCACGGCGTTGGTATAGGCAATGCTCTGCGCCCCGAGGGCTTTGTCGGCGTCGGTTTTGTAGGCGCAGCCGCAGTTGTCGCTGCCCAGCCCGATGCCCTGGTCGTAGTTGCCGGCAATGGTGGGAATGCCGCGCCGGCGCACTTCGCCGATGACTTCGTTGGGCCAGGGCGCGTAGCCCACCAGGTCGCCCAGGCAAAAGGTCATATCGGGGCGGCGCTGGTCGAGGTCGGCTAGCACGGCTTCCAGGGCCGGCAGGTTGCCGTGCACGTCGGAGAAAAAGGCGAGGGTCATAGCAGCGGTTCGTCGGAGGCTTGGCGGCAGAACGCCCCGCCGGGCAGGTGCGCGGCGGGGCGTTCCGGGAGGTAAAAGGCAGGGTTAGCAGCAGCCGCTGCCCGGGGCGCAGCCGGCTTCAGTGGCAGCGGGCGCGGCAGCCGTGTCGAGCAGCGTGAAGGTCATGGGGGCGGTGGTCAGCACCTCGGCGGGCGCGGCCTGGGCGGCCGGCGCAATGCAGCACTGGGCGCTGGCCTCGGACTGGTACTCGTCGGCGTAGCGCGGGTCGTTGAACTCGGCGTCCTCGTGGAAGTAGTACACTTCCCATTCCGTGCCGTCCGGGTCGTTCACCCAGAACTTGTCCTGCTTGGCGTAGCAGCAGGCCGTGCCCATTTCCTCGCGCTGCACCAGCCCGGCCGCCTTGGCCGCCGCCAGCCGCTGCTGCAGTTGCTCCACGGTTTCGACCTGGAAGCCCAGGTGCCCGAAGTTGCTGGCCACCCGCGCCGGGTTCTGCACGAAGGAAATAATCAGCGAGGGCGCGTCGAGCACGTACTTGGCGTAGCCGGGCTTGATTTTGGTGGCCGGCTGCCCGAAAAAGGCGTCGTAGAAGCCGACGGTAGCGGCCAGATCAGCCACGTACAGGCTGACGTGCATGCGGGGAAATGGGTTGGTTTTCATAGCGCAGAAAGGGTTGGAAAAGGGGAGAACAGAAAAGGGTCGGAGGAAAACGGAGCCGGCCTAGCAGGCGCAGCCGGCGGGCCCGTCGCAGCAGGTGGCCTGCTCGAAGAAGCCGGCGAACTGCCGCTGCACCCGGGCCAGCAGCTCGGTGTCGAGGCAGTAGCACACGGTCAGCCCGTCGATGTCGCCGCGGATGAGGCCGGCCGCCTTTAGCTCCTGCAGATGCTGCGACACGGTGGTGCGCGAGAGCGGCAGCTCGGCCGCGATGTCGCCCGAAATGCAGGTTTTGCGGGCCGCCAGCAGCTCGATGATGGCCACGCGGGCCGGGTGACTGAGGGCCTTGGCCACCCGGGCCAGCTGCTGCTGGGCCTCGGTAAATTCGGCGAGCTTGGCGTACGTCATGGGTTTGTTATGAAGTATGACGTAAACATACGTCATAGCCTGAGAAAAAGAAACCGTCCGGCAGCTATTTTTTCGGACGAAAGAAATAGTTGTCGGACGGATTGCTGATTGTCAACTCGTTAATGTGAGCGGTTGGTCGGGTCGAAGCCGGCGGTGTCGTCGCTGAGCGTGGGCGGGCGCGGGGTAGCGGCTTCGTCGCTGCCGTCGGAGTAGAGGCGGTCGGCGGTGTTGCGGGCTACGGGCTGGCCGTGGGTTTCGCGGTTCAGCATGGCCGTGCTGCCGCCTTCGGTATTGTTGTTTTCCTGGGCCGCGTCGGGGCGGTCCGAGGCGTCGCGCCGCGGCTGCTCGTCGGCGGGCTGCGGCTGTTGGGATTTGGCTGCCATGGTTGTGAAAACTAGGTTGGGTCTGGCTTACCTGTACGCAGCCCGCGCCCGGGCGGACGAGCCGGCGGCTCCGAAGTCCGCCGCGACGGGCAACAAAAAGCCCCGGCGCGGGGCCGGGGCGGGTAGTTCGGTCGGGCTTAGTCGGCCCGCGCGTTGGGGTTTTCCTCGCCCGGCACGCGTTCCTCGTTGCCGAGGTGCTGCGAAGCGGGCTGGTTGAGGGCCGAAGTCAGGTCCGAAGTGTCCGCATCAGGCGCGGGCTGGTCGAGAATCTGGCCGTAAGTTTCGCGGTCGAGCATGCTCTGCGAGGTGCCTTCGGATTGGTCGGGGCGGGTATCGGCGGCCGACTGCGGGCGTTGGGCGTCGGGGGCTTTTTCGGGAGTGTCCGGATGCATGGGAGGAAGATTGAGCGGTTAGTCGACGGGGTAGAGGCTGTGGCAGGCCGGATCGAGCTGCTCCCAATAGCGCACGCGCCGGGGAGCGGGGCGGGTAGCAACACCAGCAGCCGAGGCCGCCGCTGTAGGAACGGTGGGGGCGGGGCGCTGAGCCGACTGGGGCGTTTGCTCAGCGGGCGGGGAGGTATGGCTTTGGTTCATAGGGCGGTATGGGAAAAGCCGACGGCTGTGGGACGCCGTCGTAACTCTTCTACGCAAAAGCCGCCCGAACGGACGGCCGCCCGCCCGCGTACAGGAAGGCTGCCTTGCTTGCCGGGTTTGCCCGGTAGGCCCGGCCTTGTTTTTCCCTTCTTCCGAACCGTTGCGGCCATGCACGTCGAGCACCAAACCGAAGACCAGACGTTTTACCTCACTTCCCACGGCTACGAAGGCGAGCTGGCCTACAGCCGCCCCGCCGAGGACGTGGTAGACTTTCAGCACACCTACGTCGATGAGCACCTGCGCGGGCAGGGCGCGGGCGAGGCCCTAGCCAAAGCCGCCCTCGACTGGGCCCGGCAGGAGCACCTGCGGGTGCGCACCAGCTGCCCGTACATGGCCAAATTCGTGCAGCAGCACGCCGAGTACCAGGATTTACTGGAAAATGCCGGCAAGTAGCAGGCCGTTGGCGGTTCTGCACTGCGCTCAGGATGACGGCCGATAAAAGCTGATGTCCTCACAACTCCAGACACAACGGCCGCTTCCGAAACCGGGAGCGGCCGTTTTTTATTCCGCCTTGGTTTCTGCGGCTACTGCTTCACCACTTTCAGGTGCTGCGGCTGCCCGTTTACTTCCACCGTCAGCACGTAAAGGCCGGGGGCGGCGCGGCGCAGCGCGGCGCTCAGCTTGGCTGAAGCCTCGGCCGCGGTGAGCAGCGGCGTGCTGAGCACGACCCGGCCCGGGGCGGTGCGCAGCGCGAGCTGCAGCTGCGCGGTGGCCGGCAGGCCGTCGAGGCGCACGTCGCCGGTAGTGGGGTTGGGGTAGATGGTCAGCTCGGAGCCAGGGCCGGCGGCCACGTACTGCGGTGCGCTGTAGGTGGTCTTGCCGTCGGTATCGGTCTGACGCAGGCGGTAATAAGCGGCTGCCGTAGCTGCGTCGTCGACAAACAAGTAAGCCTGGCGCTGGGTGCTGGTGCCGTGGCCCGCCACCTGCCCGATGCGGCGGTACTGGCGCCCATCCATCGATTTTTCGACCTCGAAGCCGGCGTTGTCCTGCTCCTGCGCCGTGGCCCATCGCAGCTGCACGGTGGCCGGACCGCGGCGCTGAGCCACGAAATCGAGCAGGGTGACGGGCAGCACCACGCCGCCCGTGCCGATGCTGAAGGGCGAGAAGCTGCTCACGCCGCTGGCCGTAACGGTATAGGGCCCGCTGCTGCCCACCGCGGTGGTCGAGTAGGAGCCCCAGCTGCCGTTGCCGTTGTAGTGCATGACGGCGGCGCGGCTGCGGTCGAAGCCGACGTTTTCGTCGGTGGCATTCCACTGGAAGGTCAGCGCGGCCGTCAGCGCCGTGCTGGGGCTGATGTCCCAGGTGCGGTCGACGAAGGCGCTGGCCTGGGCGTGCGGGGCGCCGCTGGTACCGTTTTGCAGCACGCCGCCGAACACGCGCACCGGTACGGTGGGCGCGGTAGTGCCGGTGTTCAGCACCGTCAGCGGGGTGTAGCTGGCGCTGGTGCCCACGGGGTAGAGCAGGGTGGTGCCGGCCGGGGCCGGGCGCACCAGCGCGCCGCCGCTGGCCGCTCTGTTTTTCGTCACCACGTAGCGGCTGGCATCGGCCCCGCTGATGGTGGCGGTGCTGGCCAAGGTCAGGTTCTGGTCGCCGAGCAGCAGGTGGCCGTTGCTCAGCGCGAGGGTGCCCGTCACGCTCACCGGCGCCAGCAGCTGCACGTCGGCGGCGTTGTCGATGGTCAGGTTGGCGAAGCTCAGCGCGCCGCTGCCGCCCAGCGTCTGGGTGCTGGCGCCGGCCAGCGCCACGGTGCCGTTGCTGACGAGCGTGCCGTTGTTGCTCAGGTTGCCGGCGAGGCGCAGGGTGCTGCCGGCGGCCAGGGTGAGGGTGGCGCCGCTTTCCACCGTCAGGCTGCGGGCCTGCAGGGTGCCGCTGCCGAGGGCGGGCATGTAGCTGCTGCCGGCCGGCACGAGCACGTCGGTGGTGGCCGAGGGCTGCAGGCCGCCTTCCCAGTTGCGGCAGCTGCTGGCGTCCGAGCTGTTGTCGTTGCCGGTCCAGATGGCCACCGTGTTGGCGGCCGGGGCGCTCAAGGCGCTGGGCGCGCTCGGGGCGGTGTAGGTGACCTTCACGTAGCAGCGCTGGCCGGTGTAGGTGCTGCTGGTGTTGCGCAGCTTCAGGGCCAGCCAGCCGGTGCTGCTGGGCGTGTAGGTGCCGGTGATGGTGCCCACGCCGGTGGCGGCCTGCAGGCGGTTGCCCTGCCGGTCGTAGAGGCCGAAGGTCAGGTCGCGGCCGGTGCCGCTCAGCTCGGGGTACAGCTCGTAGGTGACGGTCTGGCCGCTCTGCGCGTAGATTTTGCCCACCACGCGCTGGTTGGTGGAGTTGTCGGGCAGGCGGCCGCCCTGGCCCAGGCTCTGGCAGTTCTGGTCGCCCAGGTCATCGGCCAGCTCCCACTCCTGGGTGGTGGCGGCGGCGCGGGCGGGCAGCACGTTGCTGCTGCCCTGGCCCTCGGGGGCCCACACCGAGTAACCCCGCCGGCCAAAGGCCGCCGAGCCGTTGCAGGGCGGGGTGTTGATGCGCACGCGCTGGTCCTGGGGCACTACGTACACATAGCTGCCGTTGGCGCCGGAGTAGTCAATCAGCCGGGTGCCGGGCGCGAAATCCGAGTCGACGTAGGTTTCCTGCCAAGTGTCCCAGTTGTCGTTGATACCGATGAGGGCCTTGGCGCCGCGCTCAATAACCAGGTGGTCGGCCTGCTGGGCACGCACTTTGTAGGCGCCGTCCTTGAAGTGCAGATTCTGGTGGCACCAGATCAGGTTCACCAAGTCGTCGCGCAGGGGCAGGTCGGTGGCCGAGGTGGGCAGGTGCGAAAACCGCTTGCCGGTGCCGCCGATGTTGAACAGGTCCTCGAAAAACACCTGCGGGTTGCCGTCCACGGCGAAGGCCGCGGCGTAGGCGGCCGAGAGGCGCGGGTCGAACGGGTCGATGTGCGGGGCCAGCTCCGAGCCCGCGTTCCAGCCGGTGTAATTGCCGCTGGCGTCGAGCTGGGGGCGGAAGGTGTCGTGGTTGTTCACGAACGGGGCCGTGCGGTGCACGTACACCGCCGAGGTGCCCGAGCCGTACTGCGCCACCCGCTGGCCCTGCTGGTAGCCCGGCAGATTGCCAATGTTGAAGCTGCCGTTGCCGCTCACCATGCTGTAGAGCCCGTCGCGCAGGCCGAAATCGAAGGTGCCCATCAGAAACTCCGAGCCGTTGTTCTGGCCCGTCACGCTGCCCACGTAGGTATCCAGGTCGCCGCCGCCGCCCACGAACTCGCCCACGTTGAACATGGCGTTGCCGCCGTTGGCCCAGCCGGCCAGGTACTTCAGGTTGTAGCTCCAGTCCTGCTGGGCGGCGTAGCTGAAGTGCTTCACCGCGTCCCAGCGGAAGCCGTCGACGCCGGTTTGCTTTTTCAGCCACACCAGCCAGCTGCGGGCCTGGTCGCGCGAGTAGCCGGCGCTCTGGGGCGGGTTGTAGCTGCTGGTGGTGCTGGGGCCGTAGCCATCGGAGCCGCCGTCGTCGCCGTAGCAGAAGTCGGGGCCGAAGTAGGGCGCGGCCATGTCGCCGGACGTGGTGTTGTGGCCGGCGTGGGCGTGGAAGTTGGGGTAGTTCTTGGTCCAACGGCCCTGGCGCAGCAGGTATTCGGCCGAGGTTTCGCCCGCTTCGGGCAGGGGCGTACCGTAGCAGGCGTAGCGGAAGGTCTTGTAGCCGTTGTTGCTCGACATGGCGTACGAGTCCGGGTCCTGCCCGCCCGCGCCGGTGCTGGTGCCCGCCCCGTCGGCGTGGTTGAGCACCACGTCCTGAATCACCTCGATGCCGTTGGCGTGCAGCACGGCCACCAGGCGCAGCAGCTCGTCCTTGGTGCCCACGCGGGTGCCCGTCGCGCCTTTCTGGTACTTGTCGCCGAGGTCGTAGTGGTCGAAGGGCGAGTAGCCCACGTCCGAGGTGGCGTTTTTGTTTTTAACGGTCGGCGGAATCCACACCGCGTCGATGCCCAGGCTCTTGAGGCGCGGGGCCAGGTCGGTCAGGTAGTTAGCCCAGCCCGCCGGGTAGTTCGAGTTCCAGTAGTCCCACCAAAAGGCCTGGAGCACTACTTTTTTGTGGGTTTGCTGGGCCCAGAGCGGCTGGACCAGCAGCAGCAATAAAGCCAATAGCAGCGGCCAGCGCCGGCCGCGGCGGGAGTAAGCGTCGAGCATACGCAAGGGGTGGGAAGTGGAAATCGGGGCGGAGAAGCCAACGCCGGGGTCAGCGGCCATTGGCTCCGCAAGATACAATCAGTGCGGCGGCAATTGCAAAGCGGTTATTGATCTAATAGTCAAGTGGTAAGGCTGATGAATATTGCGTTGATTATTCGTAAAGTGCCAGCTGGGGTCGTAACCCGCATCGGACCGCGCATCCTGGCCGTCGTCAGATAAGTAGCAATAAAAAACGCCTCCCCGAACAGGGAGGCGTTTTTCAGAAAGCGGCGGAACAGCAGTGCCGAAACCGGCAGCCGTCCTTAGCGCTGCACGGCCAGGCGGGCGGCGTACTGCACGCCGGCCACCGTCACGCGCACCGAGTACAGGCCGGCGGGCAGGGCGGGCAGAGCCAGCGTGGTCACGTCGGCGCCGCTGAGGGTGCGGGTAGTCGTCAGCACTTCGCGGCCCAGCGCGTCGTACAGGCCGATGCGGGCCGCCTGGCGGCCGCTCAGGCCCGGCAGGCGCAGCTGCACCGCGCCCGCGGCCGGGTTCGGGAATACCTCAATGCCCACGCCCAGCGCATTCGGCTTGGTGGTGGCGGTGGTGGTGCAGGCCGTGCTGCTGTGGCTGCCCAGGCCCGAGTAAGTGTCCACGCCCACGGCCGTCCAGCCGGCGGCGGCGGTGCTCCAGCGGGTGCTGCCCCCGGCCACGGTGGGCAGGCGGCGCAGGGTGTTGTTCAGGGTGGTGCCGCCGGTCACGGCCCAGTTGGCCTGCTGCCCGATGACGCCGATGATGTCCAGCGTGTCGGTGCCTTTAAACAGAGCCATGGCGTCGTCGCCATTGAAGTCCACCACGTTGTTGGTCACGTTGGCTACGGCCGTCACGGCGGCTACCGAGCCGGTGGTGGCCACCACGTAGGTGCCGCCGGCCGCGATGGTGCCGCTCAGCGTGTAAGGAGCCTGCGGGGTGGTGCTGCCGTTGGCGTAGCGCAGCAGGCGGTAGCTGCCCAGGTTGATGGAGCTGGTCGTGGGATTGTAGATTTCCACGGCCCGCGTGGCGCCGCTCGATTCCACGTACTCCGTGAAGAACAGGTCCGAGCAGTTGCCGCCCCCGCCGGGCAGCGGCGCGTCGTCGTTGGTGATGGTGAGCACGTGGCTGGTGGGCGCGCTGATGGCCACGCCGCCGCCGCTGGGCGTACCCAGCAGCAGGCGCACGGTTTCGTTGGCCTCCGATTGGGTGTCGCCGTTGATGGTCACCGTCACGGCCTGGCTGGTCACGCCCGTGGCGAAGCTCAGCGAAGTCGTGCCCAGGGTGTAGTCCGAGGCGTCGGCGGTGGTGCCGGCCGCGTCCACCGTGATGGGCAGGGTGAAGGCCGCGGTGGGCGCGGCGCCGCTCAGCACCACGTTCACCGTGTAGGTGCTGGTGCCCGCGTTGCCTTCCACGATGCTGCCCGTAGCCGTCGCGAAGCTCACCAGCGGCGGCTGGCCGTCGTCGTTGGTGATGGTCAGGTCGTGGGCGTTGGGCGAGCCGACCGAAACGCCCGATGAAGTGGTGCCGAGCACCAGGCGCACGGTTTCGTTGGCTTCGGGCTGGGTGTCACCGTTGATGGTCACCGTCACCGTCTGCGAGGTCTGGCCGGCGGCGAAGGTCACCGTCTGGGTGGTGAAGGTGTAGTCCGAGGGGTTGGTGGCGGTGGAGTTGGCCGCGTCCACGCTCACCTGCACGGTCACGGCCGAGGTCTGGGCGGCGCTCAGCGACAGGGTAGCGGTGTAGATGCTGGTGCCCGCGTTGCCTTCCACGATGCTGCCCGTGGCCGAAGCAAACGTCACCGTCGGGCCCACCACGAAGCCCCAGGCCTTGGCTACCAGCGAGGGGTCCACGATGTAGGGGTTGAAGTTGCCCTGGGCCTTGGCGGCGCGGCGGTTCCGCTCCCGCTCGTGGGCATCGACCGGGTCGGCCAAATGCCACTGATAGAGCGTCTGCAGGTCGGCCAGGCCGGTAATCACGTCCTTGCCGGAGTCGAACGTCTGCCCGGCGTGCATGGTGTAGAAGTAAAACGCCGTGCGGGCCAGGTTGCCCTTGTGGTCCTCGCGGGGCTCAAACAGCGAGCCGCTGTCCTCGCTCCACTCCGCGATGTTGCTGGTCGGAATGCCGCTCTGGCTGGTGGTGTTGCGCATCCAGATGCGCGTTTGCGCGTCCGGAATTTCCGCAAACATGTCGCTGCCGCGGTTGGAGTTCCACTGCGTGTAGGTGGGGTAGAGGTGGTGAATGTCCGACTTCATGCGGCTCACCTCGTTAAACCACGACTGCGGAATGGTGTGCTCGCAGTTGATCAGGCCCACGTTGGCCGTACTGGTGGCCGTCGAGTCGATGGTCTTGGGCACCGAGTAGCCTGAGTACACGCAGGTCAGCTGGCCGTTGAACACGTCCACGTAGTTGTACATCTTGCCGCGGGCCACGTCGTAGCCCAGGTCCACGCGCTTGCCGTCGTACCAGTTCACGCGCAGCCAGTCGCGCAGGGCCACGCCCTGCAGGTTGGCCGGCGGCGAAGGCGGCAGTACCTGCGCCGTAGCCGTGCTCAGAACCAAGCCGGTAACGGCCAGGGTCGCGCAGATGTGCTTAGCGAAGAAGTGCTTCATGCAATAAGGAAGAGTGTGTTGGGAAAAGCAAAAGGACTGCAAAGGTCCTGAAATCATTTAGTTACTCGCCTATGTGGGCGCAAAAAAAGCGGCGGGTCACGGTTAAGTTTCCGTGACCCGCCGCGCGGATGAGGTGACTAGCCGGAGCTTACATCTCCGACTTGCTCTTCATCTTATCTTTTTTCTCCTTCATTTTCGTCTCTTTATCAGGCTTCATGCGGCGGCCTACGCGCATGTCGTCGGCCGGAGCCGGGGTCGTCGCGTCGCCCACCGTGGTTGAGGTGCCGTTCATCGGCGTAGTGGAGTTCATGTCGGTGCCGTTGTTCATCGTGCCCGTTGCGGGCGTGGTTGGCGTGGCCGGCATCGTGCCCGCCGGGTTCATGGCCGGTTCGGTGGTCGGCGTGGTGGCGGGCATGGTCGTGGCCGGCGTAGCGGGCATGGTCGACATCGTGCCCGTGGCCGGGGTGGTCGTCGTTTCGGTCGTCGTGGTGGTCGACGAGTTCATCATCGAGCCGCCGCTACCGCCGCTCATCGAGGCGTCGGTGGTGCCGTTCATGGGCTTCATCTTGGCCTTCATCTTGTCGCCGGCGTCCGATTTGCCCTTCATCTTGGTATTGCCGTTGTCGTCGTCCTTGGACTTGGTTTTGGTGTCCATGTCCTTGGTTTTGGTCTTGGTGCCGTCGCTCGAGGTTTTGGTGGTCTGGGCTTCGGCTACGGTGCAGAGGGCCAGGCCCAGCGCGAGTACAGAAATGGTTTGCTTCAACATGACGGGTCTTGGTTGGGAGGTTAGAAAGGGAACCTTAGTGCCCCTTATACGCACTCCGCCCATTCCGGATAACGCCAGGGTTGCTCGTCGACTGTTCGATGCCCTGCCAATCAAGCAAAAAAGCCCTTTCCGGCGCACGGAAAGGACTTTTTTGCTCCACGTGAAATTGCCGCTTAGCGCGCCGGCATCAGCACCGTGTCCACCACGTGCGTCACCCCGTTGCTCGACACCACGTTCGGAATGGTCACCGTCGACATGCTGCCTTTCGAGTCATGCAGCATCACCGCGTTGCCCTTTTTCATCACCGTCAGCGTCTCGCCTTCCACGGTGGTGAGTTTCTGCCCGTCCTTCAGGTCAGAAGCGAGGTAGCGGCCGGGCACCACGTGGTAAGTCAACACGGTGGTGAGCTTGGCCTTGTTTTCGGGCTTTACCAGCGTCTCCACCGTGCCGGCGGGCAACTTGCCGAAGGCCTCGTTGGTCGGGGCGAATACCGTGAACGGCCCCGCGCCCTGCAGCGTCGGTACCAGGTCGGCCGCCTTTACGGCCGTCACCAGCGTGGTATGGTCGGCCGAGCCCAGGGCGTTGGCCACGATGTCCTTGTCGGGCGTCATCATGGCGCCGCCCACCATCACGCCCGCCGACGAGCCGGCCATGCTGCCCGAGGCGCCCATGCCGCCACCGGTGGTGCTGCCGTTCATGGCTTTGTGGTCTTTGTCCTTCATTTTCATCCGGTCCTCCTTGGCCTTCACTTTGGTTTGGGCCTGGGCCGTGGCGGAATAGCCGGCCGTGAGGGCCAGCAGCAGGGCGGCGGTAAGAGCGTGCTTGAGCATGGTCGTAAGGTGTTGGTGTGGTGAGATTGAACTGAGCCCGACTTACGACGCCCGCCCCCGGACCGGATTGCTTCGTCATTCACCAACGCCCAAAAAAGCCACCGCCCGGCTACCAGTAAAGGCGCCGGGCGGCAAGGGCAAGCAGCATAAAAAGTGGCCACGCCAGGAATCGAACCTGGATCAAGAGCTTCGGAGACTCCTATACTATCCGTTGTACTACGTGGCCGGTAGTGGGCGACAAAAGTAGGCAAAAATGCGGCGCAGCCAAACCCCGGTGGCGTTTTCCTGAAAATTCCGCCCGTAACCTTCTATTCCGGTTGGCAGTTTAGTCTGATACCAACCCAAACCCTAAGTCCGTTCCTATGGCTTCGTCCGAAAAGAAAACCTTGTATACCGCTGAGGCGCAGGCCGTCGGCGGCCGTAGCGGCCACGTGCGCTCCACCTCGGGCGTCATCGACCTCGATATGTCGGTGCCCGAGGGCCTCGGCGGCAAGCGCGGCGCCACCAACCCCGAAGAACTGTTCGCCGCGGGCTACTCCTCGTGCTTCCAGCAGGCCCTGCTCGTCATTGCCCAGCGCGCCGGCGACCGGCTCGACCCCGAAACCACCGTCAACTGCTCCGTGTCGCTGTTCCAGGAAGGGGAGGGCTACGGCCTCAGCGCCGTGCTCGACGTGGACCTGAAGAAGTTCGACGAGGCCAAAACCATCGAGATGGTGCGGCAGGCCCACCGCATCTGCCCGTACTCGGTGGGCACCCGCGGCAACATGGAGGTGGAGCTGCGCGTGAAAGGCCAGCCCCTGCCCGTGCAGGCCGAAGAAAACGCCGGCGTAGCGCACAACGGCTAACCGATTCTGCCCTAACGCAGCCGCGCCCGTCCGAAAGCTTCGGACGGGCGCGGCCGTTGTTAGAGGGTGTGCCGAAGCAGGCGTCAGTCGATGGACTTCAGGTGCTCCTGCGCCTGGTGCGTTTCCAAGGGGTTCGGGTAGAACACGGCCGTGGAGGTGGTGTAGCGCATACCGCTGAGCTTGGTGGTGCGGTGAAACATGGTCAGCTTCTTGGCCCCGATGGGCATCAGCATCAGGCTGGCATTGCCGGTGCGCACGCCGTAGCGGTTGTCCAGCGGCGTATCGAAGTAGTACAGGTAGGGCTGCAGCCAGCGGTAGTAGAACTTGATTTTGGCGTCGGTGGAGGTTTCGCCCGTCAGCCCGGCCGTCTTGTTGGCCAGCGCGTGCTGCAACTCCACCGCACTGACGGGTGTGCCGTTCAGGGTAGGCAGCACGTCCCATTGGCTGTCGACCACGGCCCACTTCTGAAATTCCTCCAGCCATACTTCCGTCAGCACGTGGCCGCCGGCCGAGCCGCGCTTGTCGGCGTCGGCGGCTTTCAGAAACAGCGGCCGGGCGGGCATGCCCATGGCCGTGAGCACCGCCGCCATCACGCGGCCGAACTCAATGCACTGCACCGACTTGCCCACCAGCGCATCGTCGAGGATTTCCATCGGGTCCGTCTTGGTCGAGGCGATGCGGCCGTCGTGCACCAGGCGGTTATGCACCCACAGGCTCAGGGCCTTCACCTTGCCCAGCGTCGTCGACTCGGTGGCGGCTACGGCCTCCAGGCCGTACCGGTCGCGCAGGGTCTGCAGGTAGAAGTCGTCGGGCGTGCTGTAGTGGAAGCTGTACGCGGCTATGGTCGTGGGGGCATTGCTGAAGGGCAGGGGCGCCTCGAAGGAGGGCGCCGTCGACTGGGCCCACGCGGGGGAGCCCAGTCCTAGCCCAAGCAAAATCAACAGTCCCGTAAATGTTTTATGCATGGAGATGGATGGTTTACCGGGGTGGAGTGCCTGCAAACGGAAAAACCCGCGAAGGGGTTGGCAACCGAGGGTTGCCACTGAGGAACCAGCTTTACTTGCCGTGAAGCGTTAACCTGCTGACAAACTGAGCAAAAGCCTACGGTTACAGTCAGAGTTCAAAAACAGGCGCAGCAAATATAACTCGTCCAATTTACGATATGATAAAAAATATATGTGATTGTTTTTCCAGAATTTTTTTCACAAGAAGAAGCCCCGCCGAGGTTGTCGGCGGGGCTTGCTCTGGTTCGGAATGCGTAAGCCCTTGCGTTAGGCTTGTTGCTCCTGCATGGCCAGCACTTCCTTCACTTTCTGGGCGGCGTCCTTCAGCAGCACGGCCGAGTACACCTTCAGGCCCGACTCGTCGATGATGCGGGCGCCCTCTTCGGCGTTGGTCCCTTGCAGGCGCACGATGATGGGCACGCGGATGTCGCCGATGTTCTTGTAGGCTTCCACCACGCCGTTGGCCACCCGGTCGCAGCGCACGATGCCCCCGAAGATGTTGATCAGGATGGCCTTCACGTTCGGGTCCTTCAGGATGATGCGGAAACCGGCTTCCACGGTCTGGGCGTTGGCTCCACCCCCCACGTCGAGGAAGTTGGCCGGCTCGCCGCCGCTCAGCTTGATGATGTCCATCGTGGCCATGGCCAGGCCGGCGCCGTTCACCATGCAGCCCACGTTACCGTCGAGCTTCACGTAGTTCAGGTTCGAAGCCGAGGCTTCCACTTCCAGCGGGTCTTCCTCGTTGGTGTCGCGCAGGGCGGCGAAGTCCTTGTGGCGGTACAGCGCGTTTTCGTCCAGCGTCACCTTGGCGTCCACGGCCAGGATCTTGTTGTCCGAGGTCTTGAGCACCGGGTTGATTTCGAACATGGCCGAGTCGGTGTCGTCGTAGGCCTTGTACAGCGCCTGCACGAACTTCACCATCTCCTTGTACGCCTCGCCCGACAGGCCCAGGTTGAAGGCAATCTTGCCGGCCTGGAAGGGACGGAAGCCCACGCGCGGGTCCACGTACTCCTTCAGGATCTTGTCGGGATGCGCCTCGGCTACCTCCTCGATGTCCATGCCACCCTCGGTGGTGTAGATGATGACGTTCTTGCCGGACGCGCGGTCCAGCAGCACCGACATGTAGAATTCTTTGACGTCCGACTCGCCGGGGTAGTACACGTCCTGGGCTACCAGTACTTTGTGGACTTTGCGGCCTTCGGCGCCGGTTTGCTTGGTCACCAGCTGCATGCCGATGATCTGGCCGGCAATTTCACGCACCTGGTCAAGGTTTTTGGCCAGCTTTACGCCGCCCCCTTTGCCGCGGCCGCCCGCGTGGATCTGGGCTTTGATAACGTGCCAGCCGGTGCCGGTCTGCTCGGTGAGCTTTTTGGCAGCCTCCACAGCCTCTTCAGCCGTTTCCGCTACGATGCCTTCCTGCACGCGGACGCCGTAGCGCTTGAGGATGTCCTTGCCCTGATATTCGTGAATGTTCATAGAGTGAACGAGAGTGGGTTTTCGGGTTCCGGAAATGTGCCCGCGAAAGTAGGCAATATTTTAGGTGACAGGTAACATGTGACAAGTAACAGGCGGGTAAGGTTTGAAAATCAGCTGTATAGATGCGTTGCTGCCTCTTTGCACGAAGCCAGCCTTCTACAGAATAAGCCAGTACTGTCCTGTCACCTACTCACCCGAACCGTACCAGTGGGCCATGACCTGCTCGGCGGGGCGGTGCTGGGGCGTGTAGTCGGTGCGGCGGCGGCCCATAGCGTCGGGCGGCAGGCCGGGGTACCACTTCCAGATGAACACGCCGGCCAGCCAGGGCTGCCGCCAGCAGCTGCGAAACAGGGCCTCGTAGCAGGCGGCCTGGGTGGCGTCGTCTTCGGGCGTGGGCCGGCGCGGGTCGGGCCATTCCCAGGGCGCGGCGGCGGCCGTCGGGATGGAGCGGTAGCCGGCCTCGGTGAAGACGACTGGCTTGCGGTAGCGCTGCTGCACGCGGGCCAGGGCCTGCAAATGCGGCTGCCAGGACCGGCGCAGCTCGGCGGTGTCGGGCTGGGCCTTGGGGCTGAGCGGGAAATAGGCCTGCACGCCGATGAAGTCCAGCGCGTCCCAGAAGCGGATGTGCTCGTACTCCTCGTGCCAGTTGGCGGCGTAGGTGAGCTGCCCGTGGTACACCCGCCGGATGTCGCCGATGAGCCGGCGCCACTCCGCTTCGTGCTCCACGGCGGCATGCTTCAGCTCGGTGCCGATGCAGAGGGCTTCCAGGTGGTGCTGCTCGGCCAGCCGGGCGTAGTGCAGGATAAACGCGGAGTAGCTCGTGAACCAGCGCTGCCAGTCGGCGGCGCTGCGCATTTGCACCTGCCCGGGCCATTGGCCCGGGCTGCGCAGCCACAGGTGCGGCTTCAATAAGGTATGAATGCCGTGGCGCCGGGCCAGCCGGGCGGTATGCACCAGCCCGCTGTCGGCTTCGCCCCAGAAGATGCGCCGGCGCCGGCCGCCCCCGGTTTGCAGCACCACTTCCGGGGAGGCGGAGTCGGCCTGCCAGCCGAAGGGCGTCTGGGCAATCCAGGTGACGTGGTTGCGCCGCAGGGCCAGAATTTCGTCTTCCGTAGTAGAATCGGCCGCTACCCAGCTCACGCCGCGCAGCCGCTCGGCGGGTGGCACCAGGGGGCGGGCAGTGCGCGTGGCGGGCGGCGTGCAGCGGCCGGCCAGCAGCAGAAAGCTCAGCGGCAGTAGGCCGCCGAGGCCGAGGTTGCGTATAAGCGGCCGGTTGCGCATGGGGCCAAGATACGGGGCAACCCGCATCGGCCGGTTCTGCGTAGCTTTGCCCGTATCCGTTTTTCTTTCTCCTAACTCCCCCGCCGGTTTGCTGCAGGCCGTTAACATCCGCAAACGCTACGGTTCGCTGGAAGTGCTCAAGGGCATCGACCTGACCATCGAAAAGTCCGAAATCGTGTCCATCGTCGGTTCGTCCGGCGCCGGCAAAAGCACCCTGCTCCACATTCTGGGCACCCTGGACACGCCCGACACCGGCGAAGTGCTCTTCGATGGCGAATCCGTCAGCAGCCTGAAACGCTCCGACCTGGCCCGCTTCCGCAACCGCCACATCGGCTTCGTGTTCCAGTTTCACAACCTGCTGCCCGAATTCACGGCGCTCGAAAACGTGTGCTTGCCCGCCTACCTGGCCGGGCGCTCCGAAAAAGAAACCCGCGTCCGGGCCCGCGAATTGCTGGGCATGCTCAACCTGGAGCGCCGCGCCGACCATAAGCCTTCGGAAATGTCGGGCGGGGAGCAGCAGCGCGTGTCGGTGGCGCGGGCCCTGATCAACTCGCCCGAAATCATCTTCGCCGACGAGCCTTCGGGCAACCTCGACTCGAAGAACGCGGCCGAGCTGCACCAGATTTTCTTTCTGCTGCGCAAGGAGCTGGGCCAGACCTTCGTCATCGTGACCCACAACGACCAGCTGGCCGCCATGGCCGACCGCACCATCACCATGCGCGACGGGCACATCCTGGAATAGCCAGGGGCCGCATAATCCCATGCTTTGGAAGCCGCCGCATCGACCTAGACGCGGCGGCTTTTTTTGCGTATCACCGGCAGTAGCGGGCTGCTGACCGATGCCAACCTCATTTAGGTTTGCGGGCACCTTGCGGCTAAGAAAAATGTTCTGCTAACGGCTTTAGCTTTTATGTTTTTGAATACTTGCTATAAGTTGTTGATTGTCAGAGTTAAAATTTACTAAAAAATCCACTGTTTTTCGCACCTTTAGCTGGGCCGATGCGTTATCTTTACGTAACACAGAACGTACTACAGGGACTAAAGAACAAAGCCATGACTGAGGCACAAAAAGACAACACCAAAGCACCGATTCGCAAGCCGAAAGCCGAGAGCTACGACATCTCGCGTTCGGACGAGACGTTGACCTTGGCCAAAGACTTGGCGAACTTCATCAAGGAAAACAAGCTCACGACTTCCGTGCAGGGCAAAGAGTTTGTGAACGTGGAGGGCTGGCAGTACGCCGGCTCGCGCCTGGGCATCGTGCCCATCGTCGACCACGTCATCAACATGAGCACCGACTCGGAAATCAAGTACCAGGCCAAGGTGACGCTGTTTGACCTGCGCAGCCAGCACACCGTCGGCGCCGGCTTCGCCATCTGCTCGAACAAGGAGCAGGGCAAGAAATTCTACCAGGAATTTGCCATTGCCTCCATGGCGCAGACCCGCGCCATCGGTAAGGCCTACCGCAACATCCTGGCTTGGATTATTCGTGCCGCTGGCTACGAGCCCACGCCGGCTGAGGAAATGGAGTACGGCGGCAACACGCCTGATGTCCGCCCGCAGCCCGTGGCCACCGAGCCCACGCCGATGAAAGCCGTGGTGACCGAGCAGCCTACGCCGGCCGTAGCCGAGCCGCTGGCCCCGGCCGCCTCCAACCCGGCTTACGCCACCGCGCAGCAGAAAGAGGAAATCATCCGCCTGCTCAACCACCCGGTGGTGACGCGGCAGGAGAAAACCAAGATGCTGCTGAACATCAACAAACTCGACCAGGAGCGCGCCACCCAGGCCATTGCCAACCTGAAGAAGACCATCGATGACCGCGAGAACGGCCAGGTGGCCGCCTAACAAGCTTTAGTGATGTATTGATAGATTGGGAAAGCCCGGCTTCGCAAGAGGTCGGGCTTTTTCGTGTGCCGATGGCAACGGTTCATCGGCCGTCATTGCGAGCGAAGCGCGGCAATCTTTCCTCTAGTAGCGCCACCGCCACAACTGACACCAACCAACAACGGCACCGCCCAGAACTGCGCAACGGTAATTTTGGGCAGTGCTCATTTGGCGGTTGGCACGTTGGCCAGGACCGATTGCTTCGCTTTGCTCGCAATGACGGCTGGTGCCACCGCTGGCCACTGGCAACACTGCGGGGGCGGCTGTATCTTCGCCGTCCCAAAAACAGCTATTCGCCGTGTCCGTTCCTACCGAAGATATTCTGTCCGTTCTGCGCCAGCACTGGGGGCACCGGGCGTTTCGGCCGGGGCAGGAGGACATTATCCGCTCGGTACTGGCCGGGCAGGATACGCTGGCCTTGCTGCCCACCGGCGGGGGCAAGAGCGTCTGTTTTCAGGTGCCCACGCTGGCGCGGGAAGGGCTGTGCCTGGTCATTTCGCCACTGATTGCGCTGATGAAGGACCAGGTGGAAAACCTGCGCAAGCGCGGCATCAAGGCCGAGGCGGTGTACGCGGGCATGAGCCACCGCGACATCGACCAGACGCTCGACAACTGCGTGTACGGGCCGGTGAAGTTCCTCTACGTGTCGCCCGAGCGGCTGCTGACGGACATGTTCCGGGCCCGCGCGCCCAAGATGAAGGTGCAGCTCATTGCCGTCGACGAGGCGCACTGCCTCTCGCAGTGGGGCTACGACTTCCGCCCGCCTTACCTGCAGCTCAGCGCCCTGCGCGAGCTGCTGCCGGGCGTGCCGGTGCTGGCCCTCACCGCCACTGCCACCGAGGACGTGCGCCGCGACATCCGCGAGAAGCTCAACTTCGGGCCGACGGGGCAAACGTTTCAGCGCAGCTTCCAGCGGCCCAACCTCTCGTACTCGGTGCTGGAAACCGAGGATAAGCTGCAGCGGCTGCTGCAGGTGCTCAAGGGTGTGGGGCCCGGCAAAACGGCCGTGGTGTACGCCCGCACCCGCAAGCAAACCGAAATGGCCGCCGCCTGGCTGCAGCAGCACGGTCTGAGCGCCGCCGCCTACCACGCCGGCCTCCCCGCCGAGCAGCGCAGCCGCGTGCAGCAGGAGTGGACCAACGATAAAACGCGCATTGTGGTGGCCACCAATGCCTTCGGCATGGGCATCGACAAGCCCGACGTGCGCTGCGTCATCCACCTCGACGCGCCCGATTCGCTGGAAGCATATTACCAGGAAGCCGGCCGCGCCGGGCGCGACGAGCTGTACGCCTTTGCCGTGCTGCTCTGGGCTCCCAACGACGCCGACGAAATGCGCCGCCGCGTGCTGCAGAGCCACCCGCCCCTCGACGTGGTGCGGCGCGTGTACCAGGCGCTGGCCAACTACTCGGGCACGGCCGTGGGCGGCGGCGAGATGGTGGCCTTCGACTTCGACCTCGTCGCTTTCGCCAGCACCTACCGCCTCAAGCCCCTGGACGTGCATAACTCCCTGCGCACCCTGGAAAAAGCCGGCCTTGTGCAGCTCAACGAAGCGGTGAACAACCCGGCCAAGGTGTTTATTCCCATCGACGCGCGCGACCTGTACCGCTTCCAGGTGGCCAACGTGCGCCACGACCAGCTCATCAAGGCCATTCTGCGGCACTACGGCGGCGAGGTGTTCAGCAGCTTTATCAGCGTGTCGGAGGGGCAGCTGAGCCAGACGCTGCGCTGGAGCACCGTGGAAGTGCGCAAGACGCTGGAGTTTTTGCACAAGTCGGGCATCGTGCAGTACCAGCCGCGCCACGACTCGCCCCAGGTCCTTTTCACCACTCCGCGCCTCGACGTGGCCCGCCTGCCCCTCGACGCCCGCAGCCTCGACGCGGCCCGCGACCGGGACGTGCTCAAGACCGAAGCCGTCATCCGCTACGCCGCAGGCACGCGCTGCCGCCAGCAGATGCTGCTGGAGTACTTCGGCGAACTGGACAGCGCCCGCTGCGGCATCTGCGACCATTGCCTGGCCGAAAAGCGCCAGCAGCAGAAGCCCGTGGTGGCCGCCGACCTGCGCACCCAGGTGCTCAGTCAGCTGCGCACCGCCCCGCAGACCCCGCGCGAGCTGCTGGCCGGTTTCGCGCCCGCCCAGGCCGATGCCCTAACGGCCCTGCTGCGCGACTTAGTCGATACCGGGCAGCTGCGCTACACGGCCGGCGGGCAGCTGGCCCTGGCGTGAGGAGACAAAAGCCGCCGCGCATAAAAAAACGTCATTCCTCAACAAGTGCGGAATGACGTTCTGCTTTGCTCAGAACCAGGTTCTGGCTGTCGGATCGGGGGGAGCTTACCCGGCGTTGTAGGCTGTGATGCCGCCCAGCAGGTTACGCACCTTGTCGAAGCCGTGCTGCTGCAGCAGCGCCTTGGCCGTGGCCGAGCGGCCGCCGCCTTTGCAGTGCACCACGATTTCCTGGTGCTTCAAGTCTTCGAGGTCTTCGATTTTGCCGGGCAGTTCCCCCAGCGGAATGTTCTGGCTGCCGTCGATGCGCGTTTCCTCGTACTCCCACGGCTCACGCACGTCGATGATAACGGGAGTCTGGTTTTGCTGCTGACGCTCTTTTAGTTCGGAGGGGGTGATGTCGTTCATGGATGGCGGAAAGTGAAAGCGGAAAGTGAAAGCGGAAAGTGGATGGGCCCCGCGGCGCTGAAGCCTTGGGGCCCACTAAACAAGCAAATTCAAGCGAAGTTGCGCTGGCCTAGGGCTGCAGCACCACGCGCTGGCTGCCCACGCGGCCATCGGGCAAGGTGAGGCGCAGCAGGTACACGCCGGCCGGCAGGCGGCGCAAATCCAGCTGCGGCTGGCCCGCCTGGGCGGCGGGCTGCTCCCACACCGTGCGGCCCAGCGCGTCGAGCGCCACGGCGTGGGTGTAGCGGCCCTGCACCTGCACCAGGCCCGTGCTGGGGTTGGGATAAATTTGCACGGCAGCATCGGCTGCGGCGCTGTGGGCGCTGGTAATGAGGCCCGACATAACGGGGCGCAGCATGGGCACGATAAGGGTGTTCTTCAGGGTCCAGGCGTTGTTTTGGCGCTCAAAAAAGATTTGTTGCGGCGGGCGGCTGTTCAGGTCGGCCCCGAACTGGATAAACAGGCCGGTATTGGCTGGTTCGGTGTAGCCAATAAAAAACTCGCCACTGACCGGCACTGCTTGGCTGAACGTGATGGAGTCAAAGCCCGCCCTGGTTACGCTGGTGGGCAGGACTTTGGTGAACGTGGCTTTGGGCGTGGCAGTCGGCTGGCCGTTGGCGTCGGCATCCCACACGCCGAACGTCACCGTGGCCGTTGGCGGCACGCTACCGATGCTGGTGGTACCGGCGTAGTAGTAGCGAATCTTGAGCACCTGATCGGGGCGGTTCAGCACGAAGCGGATGGCGCGCGAGTTGGGCAAATTGGTGCCGGGCGTCAGGGCCGCGGTGCCTTCGGCCGAGCCGTCGTCGTAGGCATAGTAATCGGCAAAGCGGGTCGTGCGGCGGACCGTGTCGTTGGGCGCGCCCACGCCCGCGAGCAGCGAGAGGTTGATGCTGTGCTGCACCCGCGTGCCGACGGCCACCGTTAGCGGCACGCCCCGCACCGAGCCCCCGAGGCGCGTTTGTTTCACGCCAGCCAAGCTTAATGCGGAGCCACTCAGGAATTGCGTTTCGGGACCTGCGGGTAGCACGCGCACCCTACCCTGGTAGGAATACGGCGTGCCTACCGCCACCGTGTCCAGATTATTGAAGGTCGTGAAAGTGCTGTCGTTCAGCTCCAACGCAGGATTGGCAGCGGCGTTGTACTGCCAGGCAGGCATGGCCGTGTAGCGCTTCAGCAGGGAGGAAAGCGGCGCGCTGAGCGCCAGGTCGGCATACGAGGCACTGAGGGTGTCGCGGTTGCGGTCGAGCCGGAGGTAGTCCAGGTTCCAGGTGTCGAGGGTGCCGTAGAGGCGGCCGTAGCTGCGGAAGCGGAAGCGGAAACCCGCGTGGAAGTAACGCGCGTCGTTGACGGCAATAAAGCGCTGCCGGAACCGCGTCAGGGTTCTGTTATTGCCATCCAAAAGGCTGGGATTGTACCACACCTGGCGCCAGGTGCCGGTGTTGTCGAGGAACTCCAGGGCCAGGCGTACCACGCGGTTGCCGCCCCGCTCGTCGTTGGGCCCGCCCACGATGGAGCCCGTTTGCCAGTAGAAGCTCAGGTAAGTCTTGTCGCCGACACGGCCGGCGCTCAGGTCAATGGCCTGGGAGGTAAGCACGTCGGTGATGCCGTACGAAGAGGGCAGGCCGTAGGAGCGCCCCAGCGAGTCGAGCCCGTCGAAAGTAGCCATGCCGCGGGAGGGCGGCGCCTGCGAAAACCGCTCGTTGACGAGCACGTTGCCGTCTTTCCAGCGGGTACGGTTGGGTTTGCCTTCGGGCTGGCCGGCGAAGTCTTCGAAGAAGGGCAGGGGCAGCGCGGTGGTAGTGGCGGTGCCGCGTGCCGCGCCGGGGGCCACGGCCCGGGCCCGGGCGGGGTCGGAAGGCAGCGGAAGCAGTTGTTGGGCGTGCAGGGCCGTGGGCAGGCCGCAGCAGGTCAGCAAGCAGGCCCACACCAACAAGGGTAAACGTAGCCGATAGTTCATGAGCGGGGTTAAGTTACGCACCCCAAACGAGCCGGGGAGGGAAAAGATTTTGTCGGCGGCGGAAAACCTGCGCCGGACCGGACATAAAAAAGCCGCCCGAAATACCTCGGGCGGCTTTTTCAAGAATGACGGAAGCTATTTGACGGGCTTGAGCGGCTCTTCGCCGGCCACCCACAGGTCGACCAGCTGGCCCGAGCGGATGGTGGCGCCGCTGCTGGCCTCGGGCCGCTGCTTCACCACGGTGCCCTCGGTCTGGCCCGCTTCGGGCGCCTGGTAGAAGGTTTCCCCGATCTGCAGACCCTGACCGGCCAGCAGCGTCGTGGCCTCGTCGGCGGGCATACCCACCACGCTGGGCACCGGGAATTCCTGGTTGCCCAGGCCGTCGCCCACGGTCAGGTCCACTTTGGTGCCCTTGGTAATCGGGTCGCCGGGCTTGATTTCCTTGCCGTTCACTTCCTGCTTGAGCACCGCGTTCTGGCGCAGGTCGGGCACCAGCGTGAGCTTGCCCACCACCAGGTCGTAGCTGTTCAGGATCATCTGGGCATTTTTCACCGAGCCATCCGTCAGCTTGGGCATCTTGATGACGGGCGGGTTTTTCATGGCCACCGAGATGTAAATCTTGCGGCCCTCCTTCACCTTTTCGCCCGGCCGGGGCTCCTGCGTGAGCACTAGGCCGGGGCGCGAGGTAGCCGAGTAGCTGCTGTCGTCGACGAAGTAGGCTAGGTCGCGCTCATCAAGGTAGTCCTCCAGGTCGGCCAGCTGCATACCGGTCACCTTCGGCACCACGATGGTTTCGCCGTGGTTGGTGGTGACGGGCAAATACACGAAGAAGAAGAGAAACAGCAACAGCAAGGACACCAGCCCAATCACCACGAGGTGCTTGACGAGGTCCAGCCAGGTATCGGATTTGAGGAAAGCCATTTAAAGGGAGGAGCTAGAATCTAGGAGTTGGGAGCTAGAATGCAGGTGGGCCGTTGGAGAGCAGAAACGCAAAGTTACTAGCTCCTAGCTTCTGACTCCTAGCTCCTCCTTCCGGCTCTTGCCGTACTCCAGAATCTGGTCGATGAAGTCGTAAGGCGTGTAGCCGGCCAGGGCGGTCTGGTGGAAGATGCAGGTGGCGGGCGTCATGCCGGGCAGGGAGTTGACCTCGATGATGATGACTTCCACCGCGCCCGTCTCGCGGATGCGCACGAAGGCGTCGATGCGGGCGTAGCCTTCGATGTTGAGCACCTCGGCCACGCGCTTGAGCTCGGCCTTCACCTCGTCGGAAATGCGCTGGCGCTCCTGGGCTTCCGGGGCGTAGCGGGCGGGGGTGATGTTCTGCCCCTCGCCGGCCAGGAACTTCTCTTCCAGGCTCAGCACCTCGCCGGTGGCCAAGGCTTCGGAAGCCTCGAACACCTCGATGTCGCGGCCGCCATCGGGGCGGTGGTGGGTGAGCAGGCCGCCGGTGACTTCCAGGAAGTGGCGGGCGCCGTCGCGCGAAATGAGCGTTTCGACCAGGAAAGCATCCTTGCGCGGGAATTCCTCCTTGAAGCCCAGGCTCAGCGTGCGGGCCGCGTCTTCGAGCAGGTCTTCCTGGTCGCGGAACATCAGGCGGCAGAAGGCCTCCAGCTCCGCGCGGTTCTTGATTTTCTTCACGGCCGAGGAGCAGCCGTCGTCAGCTGGCTTGGCAATGAAGGGGTAGTGGAACTGGCTTTCGAGGCTGGTGTAGAAGGCGTCGGCGTCGGCTTCCCACTCCAGGCGGCTGGCCATGCGGTGCTCGGCCACGCGCAGCCCGGCTTCGCGCAGGCGCTTGTTGGTTTCGAACTTGTTGATGGTGATGCTGCTCGACTCGGCGCCCGAGCCGTTGTAGGGCAGGCCCACGCGCTCCAGCTGCTGCTGCAGGGCGCCATCCTCGCCGGGGCGGCCGTGCAGGGCAATAAACACCTCATCCACGCGCTGGGCCAGCTGCTCGAAGCTCAGCTTCTCGGGCACGGCCACCGACTGCGCGGCGTAGGTATGCGTGATGTTGGTGGCGGCCTGGCGGATGCGCTCCAGAACCGGGTGCTGGCCGTGACCCGCGCTCAGGTGCAGCACCTTGTCGCGGATGTCGTCGGCGTTGTCCTTGAGCATCACGTTGATGGGCAGCACGTACAGCTCGTAGCTCTCGGAGGAGCCCGTCAGGAACACCGGCACCGGCTCGTATTTGGCCGAGGACGAGAGCTTCTCGAAGATGTTCCGCCCGCTCTCCACCGAAATGTGCCGCTCCGAGGAGTAGCCGCCCATGATGACGGCCACCTTGGTGCGCGGCTTCTGCTCACGCTGACGGCTGGCCACGGCCGCATCGAGGGCGCGCAGCTGCCGGCCCAGCTTCACTGGCTGCAGCCCGCCGCGCCGCCGGGCGGCCAGCGAGGTGCGGATGATGTAGGTGAGGAACTGCGAGGGATTCAGCCCGATTTCGGCGGCCTGGTGGAAGAAGAACGAGGCCGGCAGCATCCCGGAGGTGGTGTTCGGGTCGTTCAGGAATATCTCGCCTGAGTCGGTGATGAAGCCGTCGAGGCGAGCGTACACCTGGAAGCCGAAGGTGCGGAACAGCTGCTCGCACTGCTCCCGAATGCGCTGAATGTCGGCCTCGGGCAGCTCGATGGGCGTGACCTTGCGGGCCATGCCGGGCAGGTACTTTGAGCGGTAGTCGAACACCTCCGTGCCCTTCACGATTTCCGTCGGCGGCAAAGCCAGCGGCGAGCCGTCCACGTCTTCCACCACGATGCAGGAAAACTCCCGGCCCTGCACAAAGGCCTCCAGCAGCACCTGCTGCTCGCCCTGGGTATTGGTCAGCCGCACCGAATCCTGCAGGGTCAGCCGCTCGTCGAGGGCGCGCAGCAGGGCTTCGGGGTGGTAGATAAAGTTGGTTGTCAGTTGCGGGTTGTCAGTTGTCAGGCCGTCCTCATTGCCAGTTACTGGCGACTGGGAACTGACAGCTGAAAACTCATCCAGCACCACCGGCAGGCCAATACCCTCGCGGATGTCGGTCAGGTGCTGGGCCCAGGCCAGGCGGTCCTGGGCGCCGAGGCGCTGCCAGTCTTCGCGGGTGACGGTGCGGCGGAACAGGCTGCGCTCCACGGCGGCCACGAACTTGGCCGGGTCCGCGTCGCGCACGATGCTCACGCCGATGCTGGAGCCCTGGCGCGGGGCTTTCACCACCAGCGGCAGACCCAACTCTTTTTCCACGTAGGCCAGCAGCGCGGCCGGATCGGCCGCGTCGAATTCTTCGGCCGTGAGCACGCGAAAGGCCGGGGAGGGCAGGTTCAGCGCGTGCAGCAGGGTTTTCTGGGCAATCTTGTCGATGCCGAAAGCCGAGGGCAGGATGCCGGAGCCGGAGTAGGGAATGCCGTACCATTCTAGGAGGCCCTGAATGGCGCCGTCTTCGCCCGCGGGCCCGTGCAGGGCCAGGAAAGCAAAGTCCATCAGGCCGGCCAGCTCGTCGGGGCGCAGGCGGCGGCCCACTTCGGCGATGATGCGGTCCTGCTCGTCCACGCTCAGCTCGCCGAGGCTTTCCAGGTACACCTGCAGCTTCAGCTCCGAGGGCGGCAGGGCCGATACGGGCGGGTAAAAGTCCCGAATGGTGCCCTTATACAGGTACTGCCAGTCGAGCAGGATGAAGTTGCCGTGGCTGTCCACAAAGACCGGCACGGCCTGGAACAGCGACTTGTCGAGGTTATCGTAAACCGTCCGGCCGCCGGCAAAGGAAATTTCCCGCTCGCGCGACGGACCACCGAAGAAAATGCCAATTCTCATGCTGCTGCAAAGGTAGACGAATTTCGAGCGGTGCGCCGCACCCGGCCGCCGCTTCGGCGCCTAACAACGAAGCCGGCCGAAACGTTACTGCCGCCCGCCCAGCAGGTAGCCGAACTGGGCCTGGAACACGGAATACGCCGGGCCGTCGAGGAAGCCGCCGCCTTTCGTGATGGGAAAAGCGTCGCCGTTGTAACGGATGGTGAGGCTGTAGCCGGATGGCAGCTCGTAGCCCACGCCCGCCACGTAGCCCAGCTGCACCGGCCGGAAGCCGCTGCGGTCGTGGCTGGTGCCGGCGCCGGTGTCGTAGCTGGCGCCGACCAGGTAGCCAATTTGCGGGCCGGCCTCGAACATGAGGCCGTGGGCGTTGATTTTAGCCAGCACCGGCAGGTCGAGGTAGTTGAGCCGGCGCTGGGCGACGCCCGTGCCACCTCGCGGCGTGTAGTTGTCGCCCTTGCGCGAGTACAGCAGCTCGGCCTGGACGTTCCAGAACGCGTCGGGGCCGAATGAATAGCGGCCCACGGCCCCGAGGTGGTAGCTGAAAATGGCCTCGGTGCCATCGTTGGTTACGCCACGCAGCCGCGAATCGGAATAGTTGAGGCCGACTTTGGCGCCGAAGCGCAGCTGTTGGGCCGTAGCGGCCGGGCTCAGCAATAAGGCCGCGCCCAGCAGGATAAGGGCAGATTTCATGGTATAGAAAAGAAATGGTCGGGCAAGTTAAGCAGCGGCCCCAACACGACCGGCGCCCGCCGGTAACCGCCCGGGGAAAGTGCCGGGCTCAACGCCTGGCCCTGGCTAAATCTTGCATTCGGCGCGAAAAAGGCCGAACTACGCGCCGCCGCTGCGTATAACGGCGGCACATCCGTTCCCCCAACCCCCTCACGGCAGCTCTCATGCAGACCATCGACCAGTACAACTTCGCCGGCAAGAAAGCCCTGGTGCGCGTCGACTTCAACGTGCCCCTCGACAAGGACTACCGCATCACCGACGACACCCGCATCCGGGCCGCCACGCCCACGATTCAGAAGATTCTGGCTGACGGCGGCGCGGTCATCCTGATGTCGCACCTGGGCCGGCCCAAGGGCGGACCGGAAAACAAGTACTCCCTGCACCACCTCGTGCAGCGCCTCAGCCAGGAGTACGGCACCCCGGTGAAATTCGCGACGGATGCGGTGGGCGACGACGCCGCGCAGCAGGCCGCCGCGCTGCAGCCGGGCGAGATTCTGCTGCTCGAAAACCTGCGCTTCCACCCCGAGGAGGAGAAGGGCGACGCCGCCTTTGCCCAGCGCCTGGCCCGCCTCGGCGACGTGTACGTGAACGACGCCTTCGGCACGGCTCACCGCCGTCACGCCTCCACGGCCGTGGTGGCCGAGTCGTTTCCGCAGGCCCGCGTGGGCGGCTACCTACTGCTGAGCGAGGTGGAAAACGCCGACCGCGTGCTCAACAACGCTGCCCGGCCCTTCACTGCCATCATGGGCGGGGCCAAGATTTCCGACAAGATTGAAATCATCGAGCAGCTGCTCGACAAGGTCGACAACCTGCTCATCGGCGGGGGCATGGCCTTCACTTTCGCCAAAGCCGAGGGCGGCGAAATCGGCAGCTCGCTGCTGGAAGCCGACAAGCTGGACCTGGCGCTGAGTCTGATTCAGAAAGCCAAGGAGAAGGGCGTGAACCTGGTGCTGCCCGTCGACAGCCTCATTGCCGATAAGTTCGCCAACGACGCCAACGTGGACGTGGCCGCCAACCACCACATCCCGACCGGCTGGCTGGGCCTCGACATCGGCCCCGAAACCCGCGAGCTGTTCGCCGAAATCATCCGCAACTCGCGCACCATCCTCTGGAACGGCCCGATGGGCGTGTTCGAGATGAGCAACTTCTCGCTCGGCACCGAGTACATGGCCCGCGCCATTGCCGAAGCCACGGCCGCCGGCGCCTACTCCCTCATCGGCGGCGGCGACTCCGCCGCGGCCGTCAACCAGCTCGGCTACGCCGACCGCGTATCGTACATCAGCACCGGCGGCGGCGCCCTGCTGGAGTACATGGAGGGCAAGGAACTGCCCGGCGTGGCCGCCCTGCGCTAAGCTGCTCGAACAACGACAAAACGGCCCGCTGAACCTGGTTCGGCGGGCCGTTTGCATTTAAGTCAAGAAGCTTAGGTGTATAGTCCCAGGGTGTCGTGGTGTACCTTTTGACGCTACTTACCGCACGGCCCTATGGGACAAATACTCCA
>NZ_VAJM01000002.1 GCF_005771675.1 Hymenobacter jeollabukensis
GCTCCCGCACTTGCCGCAGCTCATCGTGGTCTGAATCATACCGCTTGTACGTAAAAACCACGCATTAGACCACCGCCATATTATCATCGACGACCTTGACAAAGATTGGGTAGACATTACTATTGTATACGACCTCATTAGAGCGTTAATAGTGACAATCAATGAGTTAAAATCTATTCCAGGAACAAAGATAATTATTGCACTTAGAGACAACCTTTATGAAAAGACTTTTCAATTTGGTGATGTACGAGGAATGCAAAGGGAAAAATACAGACAGCTTAATTTAGCCATTGAATGGAATACCACATACTTAAAGCAATTGCTAAATAATCGACTTGCTTTATTAATGAAAGAGCAATACACTAACACAACACCCACAGTTGAAGATTTCATGCCCAAAGCAGCAGGAAACAAATTATCCGGTTTTGATTATTTAATCCGAAGAACTCTTTTGCGCCCTCGTGACGTAATTGCATTCTTCAACAAATGTATGGAGAAAAGCAATGGGCAATCTACAATAACTAGAGAAACACTGTCTTTGGCAGAACCAGAGTATTCTCGCGAAAGGCTAGAAGCTGTGGAAGATGAATGGATGGAAAACTTTGGATCAATAATACCTTTATGTGCCTTTCTTCGCGGAAAAGGACCAATGTTTAGATTTAAGGATCTTAAAGAAAATGATATGGAGGCCACATTATTGGCCTCATCACCTGACAAGAATAATGCTTTATTTAAAATTCAGAATGACTATATTATTGGATCAGTTGATTTCAGCATGGCTGTAAAGCAAATACTTTGCATTCTTTATCGGGTTGGAGTATTGGGGGCAAAACTTTCTTCAAGCGAATCAACAATGTTTACTCAGAGTTCTACAAAGACATTAGAACCAACGGATATAACAGATGAGGCAAAGTTTTATGTACACATGATGTTCTATGCAGCACTAAAAATCACCCTTCGTTCACAAACGGTTACTGAATAAAAAAATCCCCGGTTCATAACCGGGGATTTTTTTATTCAGTAACCGTTTTTACTTCTTATGCGCTGCAAGCTTCGCAGGCGTCCGGGTTATCCAAGGAGCAGGCCATAGCGGCGGCCTGGTCGTAGACGGGTTCCAGCGTTTCGGCGGCTTGCTTCTGCACGGTGAACTTGATGGCGTCGGCGGCGGCTTTGGTGCGCAGGTAGTACATGCCGGTTTTCAGGCCGCGCTTCCAGCTGTGGAAGTGCATCGAGGTCAGCTTGCCGAAGTTGGGGTTCTGCACGTGCAGGTTCAGGCTCTGGCTCTGGCAGATGTAAGCCCCGCGGTCGGCGGCCATGTCGATGATGGTGCGCTGCGAGATTTCCCAGACCGTCTTGTAGAGGTCCTTGATGGACTGCGGGATGCTGGGAATGTCCTGTACCGAGCCGTTGGCGGCAATGATGTCCTGCTTCATCTGGTCGTTCCAGAGGCCCAGCTTCACCAGATCCTTGAGCAGGTGCTTGTTGACCACCATAAACTCCCCGCTGAGCACCCGGCGCACGTAGATGTTGGAGGTGTAGGGCTCAAACGACTCGTTGTTGCCCAGGATCTGCGCCGTCGAGGCGGTGGGCATGGGGGCCACCAGCAGCGAGTTGCGCACGCCGTGCTCCATCACCTCGGCCCGCAGCGCGTTCCAGTCCCAGCGGCCCGACTCGGGCGTGACGCCCCACATGTCGAACTGGAACTGGCCCTTGCTGATGGGCGAGCCGGGGAAGGTCTCGTAGTGCCCGTCGCGCTTGGCCAGGTCCTTGGAGGCCGTCACGGCGGCGAAGTAGATGGTTTCGAAGATGTCCTTGTTCAGGCCCTTGGCTTCCTCGCTCTCGAAGGGCATGCGCAGGGCAATGAAGGTATCGGCCAGGCCCTGCACGCCCAGGCCGATGGGGCGGTGGCGCTTGTTGCTGCGCTCCGCTTCCGGCACGGGGTAGTAGTTGATGTCGATAACCTTGTTGAGGTTCTTGGTGGCGTGGTAGGTCACCTCGAACAGGCGCTGGTGGTCGAAGAAGGCGCGGCCGTCTTTCTCCGATACGTAGCGCGGCAGGGCCAGCGAAGCCAGGTTGCAGACGGCAATTTCGTCGGCATCCGTGTACTCCATGATTTCGGTGCACAGGTTCGACGACTTGATGGTGCCCAGGTTCTGCTGGTTGGATTTGCGGTTGGCCGCGTCCTTAAACAGCATGTAGGGCGTGCCCGTCTCGGTCTGGCTTTCCAGGATGGCAAACCACAGCTCCTGGGCCTTGATGGTTTTGCGGCCACGGCCTTCGCGCTCGTACTTCTGGTAGAGCTTCTCGAAGTCCTCGCCCCAGCTCGTGTCGAGGCCGGGGCACTCGTGGGGGCACATCAGCGTCCACTCGCCGTTGCTCTCCACCCGCTTCATAAACAGGTCGTTGATCCAGAGGGCGTAGAACAGGTCGCGGGCGCGGTTTTCCTCCTTGCCGTGGTTTTTCTTCAGGTCCAGGAAGTCGATGATGTCGGCGTGCCAGGGCTCGATGTAGATGGCGAAGGCGCCCTTGCGCTTGCCGCCGCCCTGGTCCACGTAGCGGGCCGTGTCGTTGAACACCTTCAGCATGGGCACCAGCCCGTTGGATGTACCGTTGGTGCCCTTGATGTAGCTACCAGTAGCCCGCACGTTGTGCACGGCCAGCCCGATACCGCCCGCCGACTGCGAAATCAGCGCGCAGTTCTTCAGCGTGTCGTAGATGCCCTCGATGGAGTCATCCTTCATCGTCAGCAGGAAGCAGGACGAGAGCTGCGGCTTGGGCGTGCCGGCGTTGAAGAGGGTGGGCGTGGCGTGGGTAAACCAGCGCTCCGACATCAGGTTGTAGGTCTCGATGGCCTGCTCGATGTCGTCCTTGTGAATGCCCACGGCCACGCGCATCAGCATGTGCTGGGGGCGTTCCACCACCTTGCCGTCGAGGCGCAGCAGGTAGGAGCGCTCCAGCGTCTTGAAGCCAAAGTAGTCGTAGTTGTAGTCCCGGTCGTAGATGATGGCCGAGTCGAGCTGGGCGGCGTGCTTGTGCACCACTTCCCACACGTCGCGGGCGACGAGCGAGGCGTTGTCGCCGTTTTTGGGGTCCTCGTAGGTGTAGAGCCGCTTCATCGTGGAGGAGAAGGACTTCGAGGTCACCTTGTGCAGGTTGCTCACGGCAATGCGGGCCGCGAGAATCGCGTAATCCGGGTGCTTGGTGGTGAGCGAGGCGGCGGTTTCGGCCGCCAGGTTATCGAGCTCTACGGTCGTTACGCCGTCGTAAATCCCGTCGATGACCTTCTTGGCCACCTCGATGGGGGAGACGAAGAGCATGTTCAGCCCGTAGCAAAGCTTTTCGATGCGAGCCGTGACTTTGTCGAACTTGACGGACTCGCGCCGGCCGTCGCGTTTAATTACCAGCATAGGCGGGGGTGAGGTTTGGCGTAAAAAGGTTGGAGGTGTGTGGGTTGCGGCAGCGCGGGCTCGGTCGACCGGCAGCACCTAATGTTGCTCCCTTTCTGACCAGGCCCGCGCCGTTACTGTCCGGAATATAGCCAGATGCCGCGCTGGTGTGAATCAATTCGAGGCCGGAAAGTTTTCCACAATCCGTTCCCGCTACCGTGCGGGCCGATTTTTTCCGGTTATCCACAGCGCTGGTTTGCCCCCCGAAACGGGCAAAATCGGGTTGCGCGTTTGGGCCGGTTTTGCTAAGCTGGTTGGGGGCGGGGCTGGGCCCTAAAAAGCCCGCGCCCAGAAGGGCCACGGGCTGTGGCGAGAGTAGCTCGATTTGCCCACCTTTGGCCTCACGCCGCAATCAGGGTTACCTCCGCTGACTTTCGGTTGGAGTGGGTGGACCATACGGCACACCCGCCGATTAGCCTGAATCGGGGGCTACGGTTGCGGCGGGTGGTAGTCCAGCCCGAAGTTCTTGGCGTAGTCGGTCAGCGGACCCAGGCCCATGGTGGCGCGGCGCTCGTCCACGTGGGCCTCGTCTTCGATGGGATGAAAGGCCATTTTGCCCGTTTTCGTGTCGCTGACGAGCTGGCTGCCGTAGATCTGGGGCTTGCCCTGCCACATCAGAAACCGATCCTGCAGCAAGGCAAACGCCGATTTTGCCAGGTCGCCGCGCTCCATGGCCTGCTGGGCCATGGGGAAGTACTTCTGCATGGTCGGCAGGTCGGAGTGCTGAATCACGAGAAACACCGTCTGGGTGCCCATGTTGCCCACCTTGGCCTTGCTGGGCCAGCCGCGCTGGTCGAGCAGGGCGGTAATTTTCTTGAGGTTGCGGGCGTCGGTTTCGGCCATCTGCTTCCACAGGGCCTGCATTTCGGGCGAATGTTCGCCGTATTTATCCTTGATGCTCGCGTACTGCTGGCGCCCGCCCTGGTCGGAGGCGTAGATCGAGTCCAGCTGCTGCTTCAGCGGCTTGTCGTAGTTGGCCTGTATGCGCGCTACGGCCGTTTCCAGCTTGGTGAGCATGGGTTGCCAGCGCTTGTCGGCGTGCAGGGCGTTCAGGTCGGAGTCCTGCTTCAGGTGGGCCACGTTTTCCCAGCCGGCCGCGGTGGCCAGGTCGAGGTAGCGGAAGGCCTGGTCCTTGTTGCCAGCCAGGGCCCAGGCGCAGGCCGCGTTGTAGTAGTCGCCCGCGCCGGGGTGGGCCTTTTTGTCCTTGAGGGCCTGATCGAACAGCTTGCCCGCCTCGGCGTAGCGCTTGTCGAGGTAGGCGCTCATGGCCTGCCGGTTCAGCGAGACGAAGTCAGCGGTTTGGGCCTGCGTCAGCGTGACGGATAGCAGCAGGCAGGCGCTGAAGAGTAGATTTTTGAGCATGGACTGAAAAAATAGCAGTTGATGGATACGCCAACGACGCCGACGGCGTAGTAGTGTTGCAACGACCGATGCCGACGCAAAAAAAGCCCGCGACCGAGGCCGCAGGCTTTTTTCAGGCCGCTTGGCAGGCTTAAAAGTCCTCGTCGAGCGAGAAGACGTTCTGGTCCCGGTCGCTCATCACGCCGGCCTTCTGGTACTCGGCCACGCGCTTCTCGAAGAAGTTGGTTTTGCCCTGCAGCGAAATCATTTCCATGAAGTCGAAGGGGTTGGTGGCGTTGTAGATCTTGTTGTAGCCCAGGGACACCAGCAGGCGGTCGGCCACGAACTCGATGTACTGCGACATGGCCTGCGCGTTCATCCCGATCAGGTTCACCGGCAAGGCGTCGGTCACGAACTCCTGCTCGATGCTCACCGCGTCGCGGATGATGTCGTGCACGCGGCTTTCGGGCAGCTTGTTGATGAGGTATTTCTCGTAGAGCAGGCAGGCGAAGTCGCAGTGCAGGCCCTCGTCGCGGCTGATCAGTTCGTTGGAGAAGGTCAGGCCCGGCATCAGGCCGCGCTTTTTCAGCCAGAAGATGGAGCAGAACGAGCCGGAGAAGAAGATGCCCTCCACGGCGGCAAAGGCAATCAGGCGCTCGGTGAAGTTCTCCGAGTTGATCCATTTGATAGCCCAGTTGCCCTTCTTAGTCACGGCCGGCACGGTTTCCAGCGCGTTGAAGAGGTAGTCCTTCTGCTTGGGGTCCTTGACGTAGGTATCGATCAGCAGGGAGTAGGTTTCCGAGTGGATGTTTTCCATCATTACCTGGAAGCCGTAGAAGCAGCGCGCCTCGGGCATCTGCACTTCCTGCATGAAGTTGACCGCCAGGTTCTCGTTCACGATGCCGTCGGAGGCGGCGAAGAAGGCCAGCACGTGCTGGATGAAGTGCCGCTCGTTGTCGTTCAGGTTGTCCCAGTCTTTCTGGTCCTGCGACAGGTCGATTTCCTCGGCCGTCCAGAAGGAGGCTTCGGCTTTCTTGTACATCTGCCACACGTCGTCGTGCTGAATGGGGAAGAGCACGAAGCGGTTGGGATTTTCAACGAGGAGCGGTTCCATAGGCTGGGCAACAGGGATGAAACGGTCGGGCAACAGGAGCGGCCGGCGCGGCGGCGCGGGCATCTGCAACCACCGGCCGCGGCAATTGTTTGGGGTCGGTGCAAAGGCCCGCAAACGGGGTCGGCGCGGCCGCACCGAAGTCCAAAGATAGCCCGACCGGGCCATGCGGCCCGGCTGATTCGGGCTTTTTTGTCTGTTATTTTTTTGCTAAGCGGCGGAGGCTGAACCTGCTGTCATTTTCCCGTCAAAAGCCAACGATTCTGCGAATAACCCAGCATTTGCAATTAGTTATCCACATTTTACCTGTTAACAATTCAAGTTGTCCACAAAAATACTATGCGCGTACTGGCGCAACGTGTTCCTGCCTGTGGGTTGAAGGCCCGGAAATCAGGCGAGTACAAGAGGATTAACGCGTTAGGTTTGGTAATGTGAAAGTCAACTCGTACTTTTGCCTTCCATTTTCAGAAAACCCGCGGAGAACCGATGTACGCAATTGTAGACATAGCCGGCAAGCAGACGAAAGTCGAAGCCAATAAATTTGTGTACGCCCACAAACTGGCCGGCAACGTCGGCGACGAAGTAGAGCTGGGCAATGTACTGCTGACCGACAACAACGGCACCCTGAGCGTAGGAGCCCCCTTCCTGTCGGAGGTAAAAGTGAAAGGCACCATCCTGGGTCACGTTCGTGGCGACAAGGTGATTGTCTTCAAAAAGAAGCGTCGTAAGGGCTACAAGAAGCTCAACACGCACCGCCAGGACTACACCAAAGTAATGATCAACAGCATCGGTTAATTAGTTGTCCGTCTTGAGTTGTCAGTTGTCAGGGCCGCGAGGCGCTGGTACACCAGACTGACAACCGACAACTACCAACCGACAACTCTCCTAAATACCATGGCACACAAGAAAGGCGTAGGCTCTTCCAACAACGGCCGCGAATCGCATGCTAAGCGTCTCGGCGTAAAACTTTACGGTGGCCAGGTGGCCATTGCCGGCAACGTAATCGTGCGTCAGCGCGGTACCAAGCACCACCCCGGCCAGAACGTGGGTATCGGCAAAGACCACACCCTGTTCGCCCTGATCGACGGCACGGTGCAGTTCCGCAAGGGCCGCAAAGACCGTTCGTTCGTGACGGTGGTTCCGGCTGCTGCTGCCGAGGAAGCTGCTGCTTAAGTAGCCCCGCTCCCCAAGCAACGAAAAGCCCGCCTTCCCGGCGGGCTTTTTTCGTTGTGGCCGCTCCCGGCCCGCCGGTAGTACTGGCCGTCATTGCGAGCGAAGCGAAGCAATCTTTCCTCTAGTAGCAGAAACGGTAGAAGCAGCACCGCCCAAAACCAGTATCTGTGGCTTCGGGCGGTGCTGTTTTCGGTTGATGTGTACTGTGCCGTCGTGCCGCGAGAGGAAAGATTGCCGCGCTTCGCTCGCAATGACTGCTTCCCGAACCGTCCTGCTTTTCGCAATGCCGGCGCGTTGCTTCAATGCCCGGCCCAGCCGTCCGTTTCCGTCAGGGCGTAGAGCACGGGGCGGCTGGGGCTGGCGTCGAGCTCCAGCATGGTCACCTGCAGGTTGAGCAGGTAGAGGCCGTCGGGCACCGCGTCGGGCACGAAGATGAGCTCGGTGATGGTGGCCCCGCGGCGGATATCGTCGGGGTACTGCCAGAAGGCGTGGTGGGCAGCCAGCACGCCCGCGTCCAGCTCCCGGTCGACGCTGGGCAGATCGAGCAGCAGGTGCTCGATACCCTGCTCCACGAGGTACCGGGCCAACTCGGCGCTGATGTAGGGCGGATTCTGGCCGGAATACTGGCGGTGGCGCTTGGCCTCCTCGTTGGGCAGGGTGCGCAGCACCAGGGCCTCGGGCGGCACCGGGGCAGCCTGCAGCAGCGGCTGCACGTCGGCCAGCTCCACTACTAGGTCGCCAGTGGCGCGGCGGCGGGGCTCGACGGACACCAGCCAGGCCACGAACATGAACCGCTCCAGGCAGGCCGGCAGTGTGGCCGCGGGGTCGGGGCTAATGTGGCCGTAGCATTCGGTGTGGGTGCCGTTGCCGTGGGGCGTCAGGTGCACGCGCTTGTAATTCGTGCTGCCGCCTTCGGCCACCGAGCCCACGAAGCTGCCGACGCGAATCACGTCGATGTCGACCGGCTCGGCCCAGAAGCAGTTGACCTGGCCGGGCCCCGGCGCCAGGGGCAGGGCAATATCGAGCGGCGCCGTGGCATCGAAGCGAAACGTGCGGCCGTGGTGCTGAAGGGTGAACATGCGGTGAAATGGTGAGGTGGTGAACTGGTGAGCTTGATGTTCGGGAGGCTACAGCACAGCCGCGCAGCCTGCGCAGCTAGAACGGCACTCACCAGTTCACCACCTCACCATTTCACCAGTTAAACGACCGGCGGCTCGGTGCGGAATTCGCCGGCGAGTTGGTTGAGGATGCGGGCCACTTCGTCGGCGCGGCTATAGATCATGAAGTGCGTGCCGCCCTCGATGAGGTACTCCACCTTGGCCGGGCCGGGCGGAAACACCCGGTCGTGGGTGCCGCGAATCTGCACGGCCGGGCCGATGTCGCGGCTGTCCCAGCGGAACAGGCTGCGGATGGCCCAGCGGGTATAGCGCGGCTCCTGGTCCTGCAGAATCCGGCGAAACAGCTCGTACTCGGGCCCGTTGCTCACCCCGAAGTACCACTGCCCCACGCGCGGCATATAGTGCAGAATCTGCGGGGGCAGCCAGTGCTGCACGCCGGTGGCCCGGATGAGCTTGAGCAGCGCGGGCAGGTGGTCGGCGCCGGGAATGCTCGACACCAGCGCCACCAGGGCCAGTGGCCGCAGGCGGGCCATTTCCAGCGCCACCGTGCCCCCGAACGACACGCCCACCAGCCAGCAGCGCTGCTCGAGCGGAATGCTTTCAGCCATGCGCTCAGCGTAGGCCGTGATGGGCTCGTCGGGGTCGGCGGGCGCGAGCCAGGGCAGGTAGTGCACCGTGCCGCGCAGCTGTGGGATGAGGCGCTGAAACACCCGTTCGTCGGCGCCGAGACCGGAAATGAGGTAAAAGACGGGCTGAGTATCCGCGAAATCAGGCATCGATGCGGCGGTAAATGCCTTCGAGGTAAAACACGTTGTCGGCGGCGGCACGCTCCTCGCTGAATTCCTCTTCCTCGTCTTCGCTGAGGAATTCGTCCTCGTCGGCGGGGTAGGTGAAGGAGAGCTTCAGGGCAATGCCGGGCAGCCCGATGGGCTCGACTTCGGCGTTGGTGTACTCCAGCAGGCAGGGCCGCGGGGCGTGGGCCAGGGCATCGGCCACCTCCTCCTGCAGCTCGCTGGCACGCGGGCCGGCGTGGCGCAGCAGGATATCGAGCTGGCCGAAGGGCAGGCCCAGGTGAAAGAAATAGGTGTCGCTGTCGTAGACGGTAGTGGCCCACAGGGTCACGTCGTCGGAGTTGTCGAACACGATGGCGCGCAGGTGGACTTCCTCCACGAAAAAGTCGGCTCCGTATTCGACGGCGTCAATGAGGCGTTGCATGTGGGGAAGGTACGCGGGGCGGGGGAATAGGGCAAGCTACGCAGATGCGCCGCGCCCGGCCGTCCCGTCCCCGTTACTCCGGCGCCTCCAAGAACAGCTCCAGCGTGATTTGGTCGGCCAGCAGCTTGCCGCGGTCGGTGAGGCGCAGCAGGTCGGGCGTCAGGGTGGCCCAGCCGTCGTGCTGCAGCTGCTGCAGGTAAGCGGCGCGGGCGGTGGTCAGGTCCACGCCCAGCTGGCGCAGGTAGGCCAGGTTGCAGCCGGCGGAAGTGCGCAGGCTGGTCATCAGGTACTCGTTGGCGCGGTCGGTGGGGGAGAGGTCCTCGCGGGTGGCGGGCAGCTCGCCGCGCTCCAGCAGGCCCTGCACGTACTGCGCGTTGCTGGCCACGGTGTACTGCCGGCTCACCCCGTCGAAGGAGTGGGCGCTAGGGCCCAGGCCAAGGTAAGGCGTGCCCTGCCAGTAGCTGCTGTTGTGGCGGGAGTGGTGGCCGGGCCGGGCGAAGTTGCTGATTTCGTACTGCTCGTAGCCGGCGGCGCGGCTGGCGTCGAGCAGCAGCTCAAACTCGCGGGCCACGAACTCCTCGGGCGCGGCGCGGAACTGCCCCTTCTGCAGGCGCCGCCCAAACACCGTCTGCGGCTCGATGGTGAGGGCGTAGCAGGAGAGGTGCGGCACCCGCAGCTCCAGCGCCTGGGCCAGATCGTGCTGCCAGATGCCGTGGCCGGGCTCGGGCGCGGGCACGCCGTAAATCAGATCGATGCTGAGGTTGGCGAAACCCGCGTCCTGGGCGGCCAGCACCGAACGGCGCGACTCCTGGGCCGAGTGGGCACGGTTCATCAAGCGCAGGTGCGGTTCGTGGAAGCTCTGCAGGCCGATGCTTAGCCGGTTGACGGGCGAGGCGGTCAGCTCGCGCAGCTTAGTCGACGACAGGTCGTCGGGGTTGGCTTCCAGGGTAATTTCCGCGTCCGGGGCCACGTCGAAGCGCCGGTAAATGGCCTCAAACAAGGTCAGCAGCTCGGTTTCAGAAAGCAGGGAAGGTGTGCCGCCGCCGAAGTAGATGGTGCTCAGCGAAGCGCCGCCAAGGTAGTCCTGGCGCAGCTCCATTTCGCGCAGCAATGCTTCCACCACCTGCGGCTTACGCCCCAGCGCGGTGCTGAAGTGGAAGTCGCAGTAGTGGCAGGCCTGCTTGCAGAAGGGAATGTGGAGGTAAAGTCCGGCCATAATGTAGCGCGAACTTTCAGTTCGCGTATCGTTGCTGACGTCGGGGTGCTGGCGCCCGGCAGCTGGTCTTATCAGCCGCTGCGCGCAGCGCTTGGCGCATCGGCTGACGGGTCCGACGCCAAATCAGCCGTAAGATTGTGAAACCGCACGGCGCGGTGTCTGGTTCGTTCGGCGCGGCGGCTGGCTTAGTCAATTCAAAAACCGAACATCCGGCCCCGGGCGAAATGAAAACGTCCGCCGCCGCGTTCTGGCCCCACATGCAAAGGTATACCCGCGTTTTTGGTCTGCTGCTCGTCCTGCTCTGGCTACTGCCGGGCGGCCCGCGCGCGGCCCGGGCCCAGACGACCTCGCCGGTAACCTCGCCCAACCTGCCCGGCACCCAGGCCCCGCCGCTGCCCCCGCGCCCCGCCGCCCCGCGCGACTCGGCCCGCGCCGCCCGCCGCCTGCCGCCTGCCCGCCCCAAGGTCATCCGCCTCGACGTGGAAGCCGCCGACCAGCCGCTTATCAACCGCTACCGCCCGCGCCTCACGGCTCCCGACACGCTGGCGGCCCTGGCGCAGGTGCGCGAGCTGGTGCTGGCCCTGCAGACCGACTCTTACCTCACCGCCTCGGCCGACGAGCTGCGCTGGCGCCACGACACGCTGGCCGTGCGCCTGTACGTGGGCGAGAAGTTTCGCTGGGCGCGGCTGCAGCGCGGCAACGTGACCGAGGACGTGCTCAGCCGCTCGGGCTTCCGCGAGCGGCTCTACGCCGGCCAGCCCCTACAGCCCGCCGAGCTGGCCCGCCTGCAGCAGCGCGTGCTCGACGGGGCCGAAAACGAGGGCTACCCCTTCGCCCAGGTGCGCCTCGACTCGGTGCAGCTGCACGGGGCCGACATTTCCGCCCGCCTGCTGCTCGACCGCGGCCCGGTGGTGGTGTTCGACTCGGTGCGCGTCATCGGCAAGACCAAGACCAAGGCGCGCTTTCTGATGAAGTACCTGCAGATTGTGCCCGGGCAGCCCTACAGTCAGCAGCGCGTCGACGACGCGGCCCGGCTGCTACGCTTGCTGCCCTACGTGCAGCTGCGCGAGGAGCCGCAGGTGCGCTTCGCCCGCGGCCGGGCCCGCCTCTACCTGCTGCTCGATGACCGCAACGCCAACCAGTTCGACGCCATCGTGGGCGTGTTGCCGAACGCGAATCCGACGGCCGGGCAGAAGCGCGTGCAGGTGACGGGCGACGTGACGCTGAACCTGCGCAACATCGGCGGCGGGGGCAAGCAGCTGGGCCTGCAGTGGCGCAAGGTGGACGCGGCCTCCCAGGTGCTCGACGCGGCCTACCAGCACCCCAACTTCTTCGGCACGCCCATCGACGTAGCCGGTACCTTCAACCTGTTCAAGCAGGACAGCTCGTTTCTGACCCTGCGCCCGCGCCTGCAGCTCAGCCACGTCAACGCCCGGGCGGGCCGCTTCAGCGTGTTCGTGGAGCAGCGCAACTCCCGCCTGCTGGCCCGCCGCGACCTGCGCACCCTGCAGACGCTGCCCCAGAACATCGACTCGCGCTACACCGCCTACGGCCTCGACCTGACCCGCTCCTCCCTCGACGACCCGCTGTTTCCGCGCCGGGGCACCCTGCTGATTGCCCAGGGCGCCGTGGGCACCAAAATCATCAGCAAAAACGCCGACATCAAGCCTGAGCTCTACGACGGTCTGCCGCTGCGCACCACCCAGGTCAGTTTCAGCGGCCGGGCCGAGCACTACTTCCGGGTGGGCCGACAGGGCGTGCTGCTCACCCGCCTGCGCGGCGAGGCTTTGGTCAATCAGCGCCTGTTCCAGAACGATTTGTTCCGGCTCGGCGGCCTCTCCACCCTGCGCGGCTTCAACGAGCTGCAGTTCTACGCCGCGCAGTACGGCGTGGGCACCGTGGAGCTGCGCCAATTCACCGGCCCTGAAGCCTACGTGTTCCTGTTCGCCGACCAGGCCTACCTGCGCCAGGGCCTGCCCGGCAGCCCTGGCGAAGACGCGCCCACCGGCCTCGGGGCGGGCCTGAGCTTCCGCACCGGCGCGGGCCTGTTTCAGTTCGTGTACTCCGTCGGGCGCACCAACAGCCAGGCGTTTGCCTTCAACGCCTCCAAGATTCACTTCGGCATCACCAGCCGGTTCTAGGGCTCGGAGGCAGGGCGGTTGGCCGCTATTGTCGGGTGGGGTGGTGCGGGAGGCGGCTGAAAACGGGTGGTATCCGGCAACCGTAGCCGCCTTCAGCAGGACGCCACAAAAAATATTCCACCTGATACTCAGCCTGAACGCCCATCATTCCGGCTTTGTGTAACCCCAATAGCTGCGAATCCGAAAAAGCCTATTACTTTTGCATTACCAAACAGTGCGGGGTGGAGCAGTTGGTAGCTCGTTGGGCTCATAACCCAAAGGTCACTGGTTCGAGTCCAGTCCCCGCTACCTCGATAAAACGACCCGGTTGCCATTACGGCGGCCGGGTCGTTTTGCATTTGGCGCGCTGGTGTTTCGGCGCTCCTGAAAGCCGCCCGCGGCCCCTCCTTCACGGCCGAAAAGCCGCTGCAGCTGCCCTGCCGGGCCTTGCCGAAAGCTTTCGACATTAGACCTTCATTTATAAGACTTTACTACCGTACTTTGTACTAGATTTAGACCCGTGGTATGTTCCGGTGACATCTGCCCCGATTACCGCCGCTACACGCCCGTTTGATTACCTGCCCGTCGGTCTCCCTCATTCATGTGAGAGCCGGCAGGCAACCAACTGGCGGGTTCCCGCCTCCTGCTTTTACTTCCCCACATTCCGTCGCTGCCCTTCCCACCCGACTACCGGTTCGCCAGCAAGAAAGGTTGAAAATATATGATTGGCAGTCAGTGCGTTAATAATAGACCGAGCGGTTTGGGCGACTTATTGCCAAAGTATTTGTTGCCTAGCGTCGTCGTACCAACAGGTGTCGACCGAGAGAAGCGTGTTATGAAGTACGCGTTTGCGTGGCTGGGAGTATTGCTACTGGCATTGGGAGTACAGCCCGCCGTAGCCCAGCGAATTGTATTTTCCGGACAAATCACCGAAGCCGGCAACGGACAGCCTGTGCCGTTTGCTTCGGTCTACGTCAAAGGCACTACCGCCGGCGCCACCGCCGACGAGAACGGGCGCTACGAGCTGGTGCTGGTGCAGCCGGCCGACTCGGTGTCGGCCTCGGCGGTGGGCTACCGGTCGCGCACCCGCAAGGTGAGCCGCACGCAGACGCCGCAGACGGTGAACTTCGCGCTGGCCTCGGCGGCGCAGCAGCTGGGCGAGGTGGTCATCCGCTCCGTCGAGAACCCGGCCTACGCCATTCTGCGCAAGGTGCAGCAGCACAAAAAGCAGAACGAGAAGACCCGGCTCGACGCCTTTGAGTTCGACAGCTACAACCGCATCGAGGTGTCGCTGTCCGACATTACCGACCGGCTGGCCAAGCGCAAGGTGATTCGGGACATGGCCTCGGTGGCCTCGTCGGTGGGGGAGATGGAGCGCAACGCCGCCGGCAAACCCACCGTGCCGCTGTTTGCCTCGGAGGTGATGTCGCGCTACTACGTGCGGCACCGGCCCAACCGCGAGCGGGAGGAAATCAAGCACAGCCAGCTGCACGGCGTGGCCCCGCGCGACGGCACGTTGCTCTCGCAGGTGCTCGGCTCGTCGTTCCAGGACTACGACTTCTACCCGAACTGGCAGGTGGTGATGGGCAAGGACTTCATCTCGCCCATTGCCGACGGCTGGCGCATCACTTACGACTACGACCTGGAGGACACGGTGCAGATCGGGGCGAACCGCTGCTACCAGCTGAAGGTGTTTCCGCGCCGGGCCCAGGATCTGGCCTTTACCGGCCGCATCTGGATTACCACCGACTCGTACGCGCTGCGCCGCGTCGATCTGAGCGTGGACCCGAAGGCCAACATCAACTTCGTGGACCAGATTCGGGTGTACCAGGACCTGACGCCGAGCACGGCCGGGCCCTGGCTGCCGCAGCGCACCCGCGTGGTGGTGGGCATGAAGCCCACGCCCAAGCAGACGGGCCTGCTGGTGCGCTTCAACACCGTCAACTCCAACTTCCAGGCCGGGCAGCCGCACGACCTGCCGTTCTACGACCAGCCCTTCGCCGCCGACCCGAACGCGCTGAAGACGCCGGCCAGCTTCTTCGCCCAGAACCGGCCCGACACGCTGTCGGCCCAGGAAGCGCGCACGATGACGGTGCTCGACTCGGTGGGCAAGCTGCCCTCGGTGCGCACCTTCCTGGAAGTGGCCGATTTGGTGGTGAACGGCTACGAGGAGCTGGGCCCGCGCGGGCGCTTCGAGCTGGGGCCCATCCTGAGCACCTACACCTGGAACAACGTGGAGGGCCACCGCCTGCGCGTGGGCTTCCGCAGCACGCCCGAGCTGAGCCCGAACTGGCTGCTGAAGGGCTACACCGCCTACGGCACCCGCGACGGGGAATTCAAGTACGGCTTGTCGGTGGACCGCATCCTGAACCGCCCGAACTGGACGGTGTTCAGCGCCAAGTACAGCCACGATATCGACCTGGTGGCCCTGCTCGATAACGAGCTGGCCCTGGAAAGCCCGCTGTTTGAGGCTGCGGCCCGCTTTGGCAACGTAAAGCCCGGCCTGCCGCTGTGGCGCGACATGACCTCGGTGACGGCGCAGTCGGACCTGTTCCACAACTTCACCCAGAAGCTCACGCTGCGCCACCAGCGCTTCGATCCGCTCTATAACTTCAGCTACTACACCACCGACACGCACGAGCAGGGGGCGCCGACGGCGCAGAACTTCAACCTCTCGGAGCTGATTCTGGAGTCGCGCTACGCCCCGGGCGAGGTGCTGATTCAGAACCAGAACCGGCGCTACGCCGTGGGCTCGATGAAGTGGCCGGTGTTTACCGTGCGCTACACCCTGGGCCTGCCCGGCGTGCTCGGCAGCGACTTTGAGTACCAGAAGTTCAACCTCTCGGTGGAGCAGAGTGTGCAGCTGGGGCAGCTGGGCCGCACCGAGTACATCTTCGATGCTGGCTACATCCCGAGCACGGTGCCTTACCCGGTGCTCAAGAATCACCTCGGCAACGAGTCGCCCATCTACACCTCCAGCGCCTACAACCTGATGCGCTACTCGGAGTTTGTGAGCGACCGGTACGCCTCCTTGCACGCCGAGCACTACTTCGAAGGGCTGTTTATCAACTCGGTGCCGCTGCTCAAGAAGCTCGACTGGCGCCTGCTGGCCTCGGGCAACGTGCTCTACGGCGGCGTGAGCCAGGCCAACCAGAACACCACCCCGGCCTACGACGCGGCGGGCGTGCCCCAGCCCACCTTCCGCGCCCTGACGCCGGGCACGCCCTACGTGGAGCTGGGCTACGGCGTAGAGAATATCTTCAAGTTCGTGCGCGTCGACTTCCTGCACCGCCTCACCTACCGCGACCTGCCCGGCGTGCGCAACTTCGGCGTGAAGGTGTGCGCCCAGTTTAAGCTGTAAGCGCCGAACCCGCCCGCCGGCTCAACGTTATTAGCAACAGCTTTGCCGCGCCGCGCCACCCTTCTGAGGGCGGCGCGGCGCGCTTTCGTTTTGTGGCTTATGAGCTTTGTAACATCCCTAAGCACCGGCCTGCGCCGCCACTGGTCGCACTACCTCACCGAGGCGGCCGGCGTGGCGGCTTTTCTCGCGTGTACGAGCGTGAGCAGCGTACTCATCAACCACCCCGACCTGCCGCTGCGGGCCTGGCTGGGCGAGAACGAGCTGCTGCGCCGCTGCGTGCTGGCGCTGGTGGCGGGCCTGGTGGTAGTGGGCATTACCTATATCCCCTGGGGCCAACGCTCGGGCGCCCACATCAACCCGGCCGTGACGCTGGCTTTCTGGCACCTGGGCAGCCTGCGCGGCGCCGATGCGTTCTGGTACATCGTGGCGCAGTGCGCCGGCGCCGTGGCGGCGGGGCCGCTGCTGAGTTGGGCGCTGCAACGCTGGTACGCCCACCCCGACGTGAACTTCAACCTGACCGAACCCGGCCCGGCCGGCGCGGGCGTGGCGGTGCTGGCCGAAGTGGTCATATCAGGCGTGCTGATGTGGGTGCTGCTCTACGCCCTTCACACCGAGCGGCTGCGCCGGTTTACGGGCTGGCTGATCGGGGCGCTAATAGCCGCGTACGTGGTCGTCGAAGCGCCGCTGTCGGGCATGAGTCTGAACCCGGCGCGCAGTCTGGGCGCGGCAGTGGGCGCCGGCCGCTACGAGCACCTGTGGATTTACTGGCTGGCCCCGATTCCGGCTATGTGGCTGGCGGCGGTGCTGTTTCAGCGCCAGCACCAGGGCGCCCCGCTGGCCTGCGCGGTGCTGGCCGGCTGCGCCACCAAGCCCGCGCACGGCCCCTATGCCAGTGAGCCGCCGCAGTTTCCCGACCCGGAGGGCAACCAGTAACCGGCCGGCAACTACGATGATACCAACCTTTTCCTGCTGGGCTGGGTATGGTTTAATCCTGTTCGCTTCTGCTGCGGGCCCGGACTCCGCGCCGAGCCGCCCGGTTTTACCACAACCATTACCCCGATGTCCATCACCAACGAACTACTGAACACCGTGCTGCGCCACGCCGGCCAGGAGGTGTCGCGCAAGGAATTTCTGAACCTGGCGGGCCGCGGCCTGGCCGTGGGCGTCGCCGCCGGCACCTTGGCCAGCTGCAACTCGGGCGGGGGCAAAGCGGCGGAGGCACCGGCCAGCGCGCCCACCACCGGCACGCCCGCCTCGCAGGTCGACGCCTCGACCACCTACACCGCGGCAGACGGGCAGACGGTGGCTTCCTCCGAAGCCGTGTCGCCGCCGGCCAAGGTGCCGGCCGAGGTGAGCAAGCCCATCGAGCTGGAGGAGTGGAAATCGGACGTGGACCCGCAGTCGGGGCCGGTGCCCACGCCGCTGCCGCCCGAGCAGCGGGTGGGCTACGCGCTGGTGGGCCTGGGCCACCTGACGCTGGAGGAGCTACTGCCCGCGTTCGGGGAGTGCAAGAAATCGAAGCCGGTGGCGTTGGTCAGCGGCTCGCCGGAGAAGCTGAAGAAGGTGGCTGCGCAGTACGGCATCAAGCCCGAAAGCTGCTACAGCTACCAGGACTACGAAAAGCTCAAGGACAATGCGGAGGTGCAGGCCATCTACATCGTGCTGCCCAACTCCCTGCACGCCGAGTACGTCATCCGCGGGGCCAGCACCGGCAAGCACATCCTCTGCGAAAAGCCCATGGCCAACTCGGCCAAGGAGTGTGAGCAGATGATAGCGGCCTGCAAAAAGGCCAATGTCAAGCTGATGATTGCCTACCGCATTCAGTACGAGCCCTACAACCGGCAGGTGCGCGACATGGTGCGCAGCCGGAAGTTCGGCAAGCCCAAGTACATCGAGGCGCAGAACAGCCAAAGCTCGGCCAACCCCGACCACTGGCGCCACAAAAAAGCCCTGGCCGGCGGCGGCGCCCTGCCCGACATCGGACTGTACTGCCTCAACACGGCCCGTTTCGTGCTCGGCACCGAGCCCACGGAGGTGTTTGCCTACTCCTACAGCACGCCCGGCAACCCGCTGTTCAAGGAAGTCGAGGAAATGATGTCGTGGCAGATGCGCTTCCCCGACGGGGTGGTGGTGAACTGCATCACTGACTACAACACCCACGACTCGCGCTTTTACCGCCTGAATGCCGAGCGGGGCTGGCTGCACCTCGACAACGCCTACGCCTACCAGGGCCAGCAGCTGAAGACCTCGCACGCCGAGGGCCCAGCCAAAATGCAGAACCAGATTACCATTCCGGCGAAAAACCAGTTTGCGGCCGAAATGGACCATTTCTCGGCGTGCATCCTGGAAAACAAAGCGCCGCATACGCCCGGCGAGGAAGGCATGCAGGACCAGCGCATCATGGAGGCCATTTACCAGTCGGCGCGCGAGGGCCGGCCGGTGAAGCTGCCGGCTGTGCAGGGCACCGACGTGTTCCGCGGACCGGAGCCGGCGTAGCGGCACGCCGCCCGGGTCGGCGGCTGCTACCGATGGGCTTGTGCCTGCGCGGCTGGCGGGGATATGTTTAACGGTAGACGTGCCGGGAAGCCTGGCAGGCTTTCCGGCACGCAAAAAAACTCCGTAGCACAAAAGAACGACTCCGTTTGACGAAAGGAAGATGACCGGAGCATCTGCATATTTGCAGCGTTGGCCGGCGGGTGGTAGTATATCTTGATTGCAATCAAGGCGGCGCTGCTTCGGATGGCCGAACTTGCTCCCGTATTCGCCCCCAACACCGTTTCTGCCATGAAAACATCCTCGTCTTCCCTGCAGCGTCAGTACTGGCTGGTCAATGTGATGCTGCGCGTGTGGGCCGCGGCCGGCGTGGCCGCCCTCGGCGCCGCGGCCTGGCTGTTGTAAGGACGGCCCGGGTAACCCCACAGCCGGGTTTGGGGTACATCATCGGCACCGGGCGCCCAACCATACGCGGGCCCCGCCGCCCCTATGAGCACCCGCCACACCTACGACCTCGGCGTCATCGGCAACTGCGCCTACCTGGCTTTGATTCGGCAAGACACGCGCGTGCAGTGGCTGTGCTGGCCGCGCTTCGACAGCGGCTTCGTGTTCGGCGGGCTGCTCGACGACGAGCAGGGCGGCGAGTTCAGCCTCTTGCCGCCCGAGGGCCCGTTTCGCAGCCACCAGTACTACCTCGACAACACCAACGTGCTCTGCACCGAGGTGGAAACCGCCCAGGGCCGCTACCGCGTGACGGACTTCGCCCCGCGCTTCCGGCAGTACGACCGGTACTACAAGCCGCTGATGCTCATCCGGAAGCTGGAGCCGCTGTCGGGCACGCCCCGGGTGCGTGCCGTGTGCCGCCCCACCGGCGACTACGGCCGCCAGCCGCTCACGCCGCGGCGCTCCTCCAATCACATTGCCTTTCTGGGCCTGCCCGAGGAAATCCGCCTCACCACCAACGTCCCGCTGAGCTACTTGCTCGACGGGGAGGACTTTGCCCTCTCGGAAACCAAGTACCTGGTGCTGACCTACGGCGCGCCCCTGGAAGCCCCGCTGGAAAGCACCTGCGAGCAGTTTCTGCGCAACACCGTGCAGTACTGGCGCCAGTGGGTAAAATCGACCACCATCGGCACCCTTTTCCAGACGGAGGTCATCCGCTCGGCCCTGGCCCTGAAGGTGCACCAGTACGAAGACACCGGCGCCATCATCGCGGCCAGCACCACCTCCTTGCCCGAGGCGCCGGGCAGCACCCGCAACTGGGACTACCGCTTCTGCTGGATGCGCGACACCTACTACATCCTGACGGCCTTCAACAACATTGGCCACTTCGAGGAGATGGAGCAGTACTTCCACTTCATCACCAACATCTCGACCCGGGTGCGCGACAAATACCAGCCGCTGTACTCCATCAGCGGGGCCGCGGAGCTGGTGGAGCAGGAGCTGACCCACCTGCACGGCTACCTCGGCAACCAACCGGTGCGCATCGGCAACGACGCCTATACCCACATCCAGAACGACGTGTACGGGCAGGTGCTGGTGGCCCTGCTGCCGCTGTACGTCGATAAGCGCTTCACCGCCCTGGAGCGGGCCCACTCCGAAACGCTGATGTACGAGGCGCTGCACTTCATCGACCGCACGATGGAGCAGCCCGACGCGGGCCTGTGGGAATTTCGCAACCTGGCCCAGTTTCACTGCTACACCTACCTCTTCCACTGGGCCGGGGCCAACGCGGCCTGCCAGGTGGCTACCCGCCTGGGCAACGCCGACATGGGTGAGCTGGCCGGCCGCCTCACCCGCGAGTCCCGCGCGAAAATCGAGGCCTGCTACGACCCGCAGCGCGGCTGCTACACCAACGCCATCGGCTCGCCCCACCTCGATGCCAGTGGCCTGCAGCTCATCCTGATGGGCTACCTCGACCCCAGCTCCGAGCGGGCCCGCACCCACCTCGCGGCCCTCGAAGCCGAGCTGATGACGCCCGAGGGCCTGTTCTACCGCTACCGCCACGCCGACGACTTCGGCACGCCCGAAACCACCTTCCTCATCTGCACCTTCTGGTACATCGAGGCCCTGGCCTGCGTGGGCCGCACCGACGATGCGGTGGCCGCCCTGCGGCGCATCATGCAGTACACCAACCACCTCGGCCTGCTCTCCGAGGACGTAGACGCGCGCACCGGCTCGCAGTGGGGCAACTTCCCCCAGGCCTACAGCCACGTGGGCCTGGTAAATGCCGCCTACCGCATCAGCAAGCGCCTCGACCGGCCGGTGTTTTTGTAAGGAATCCGCCAGGATTCGCCACCGGCTCCGGGGTTTCCTCTAGGTTGACGAAGATGGCTCGCGGGCCAGCCCACCCCGCTTGGCCTTGCTGATGGGGCCAGGGCCCAACGGCCGGGCGCCGCCTTATTCGCTCAACCGGGCCAGAAGCCAGGCACGGGTAGGGGCACCGGCTACCTGCTCGGTCACGGCCAATAATGCCCCGGTAGTGCTTATGCGCTGCTTGGCTACGGTCGCCAGCAACGCCCCAAATTTTTCCGTTCCCAGCCGAGCGCGGAGGGCCGCCAACACCACGGTACCCTTGTTGTAGATAACGCGCCGGTACATGGCCGGCGCGTGCGCGTAACGGTTGAAACCGATGATGGCCGGCGTGCCCACTGCCGACTCAGTCAGTTGGGTCAACCGCTCGCGGTAGCCGGTGGTGTCGCCGCTGGCTTGCAGGTAAAGCAAGCTGGAATAAGTAGCAAACGCTTCGTTGAGCCAGTCGTTTTCGTCGTGCACGGAACCGTAGCCCCACCACTTATGACTGATTTCGTGGGCCAGAATGAGCAGGTCGCCCCGGTCCTGTACATCGAAGGAGGTATAGGTTATTACCGTCGCGTTATCGAGCAGGCCGAAAGCATTGGCGTTGGTGCCGGGCAGCAGAATTCGGAAGTGGCTGATAGAGTCCTGCCGGCCGATGGTGCGGTTGTAAAAGGCAATGACAGCTTCGGCTTTGCGCAGCAGGGCCGAGTCGGCGGCAACCGGCGCGGCCCCGGCCTTGCAGACGCTAATTTCCCGCCGAGGCGAGGCCAGGTTGGCAAACTGCCGCGCAATGAGCGCGGTAGGCTCCAGGGCGCTGGTGGTGCCAGCGAAGGTCCAACGGTTGCGGCGCCGCTTGCGGGCGGGCCCGCTACTGCGCACCTCGTACCCCGGCGGCACGTCTACTTCCAGGGCGTACTGCACCAGGTCGTATTCGCGGTACGGCCGGTATGGCAGCCAGCCCGAGTGGGCGCTATATAGCTCGGCCTGCTCGGTGAACGTACGCGGGGGAAGAGCGCCCGAATACGAGAGCGTGAGTTGCCGGGCCTTGCGGGCTGGCCTTGCAAACCGCACGGTTACCCGTTGCACGGTGTCGGCGAAGTAGGGATAAAAGACCCGCTCCACCCGTTGCGCGGCAGATTCGGGTGCCCGCACCTGGTCGAGCCGCAACTGACGGTTAAGGTGTAGCACGATAGTGGAGGCCGTATCGGCGGCAGGCAGGCGCAGGGTGTACCGGCAGCTGAATGAATGGGTGGCGGGCGCGGCCTGCAGCTGGATGCGCACCGTCGGCTGCGCCTGCCCGTGAGAACTGGCTGTCAGCAAACCCATCCCGAATAGAAGCAACACTTTCAAGGCTATACCGGAAATAATTGGGAAAGCAGTTGGCTAGGTAAAGGTAGGTGATGATGATGGGCCGAAATGCCCTGCGCCCCGCAGGGGCATAACGCTCCTCATCTGCACCCTGAAGCTGCAGCCAGGCTTTCACCGTTGGCCAGCACCTGAAAAAGCTCGTGCCGCCGGGGCAGCACGAGCCTTGCACAGCCCGCCGTTAGAGGTGCTTTACTCCTCCGCCGTCAGCAGGCCGCGCAACAGGCGGCGCACGTCGGCGGTGTTGCGCACGGCGTACTTGGCGAAGGAGCGGATGTCGGTGCCCACCTTCACGGAGTAGGCGTCGTCGGGAATGGCGCGGAACGTGTCCTCGTCGGTGCGGTCGTCGCCGATGGCCAGGATGAAATCGGGGTGCAGCTCCTGCACCCAGCGGGCGGCGGCGGTGCCCTTGTCGACGCCGGCGTTTTTCACCTCCACCACTTTGTTGCCGTCGAGGGTAATCAGGCCGCTGCCCTGCCCGATGAAAGCGAGGTGGGTGAGCATGTCCTGGGCCCGCTCGCGGCCCAGGTCGGGGTCGGTGCGGCGGTAGTGCCACACCAGGGCGTAGTCCTTTTCCTCGATGAAGGAGCCGGCCGTGCGGGCCACGTACTGCTCCATGATGGCCCGCACGTCGGGCTTCCAGTCGTTGCGCAGGGGCTGAATCATCTGCCAGTCCTGCCCGCGCTTGCGCAGCCACACGCCGTGCTCGGCAATGAAGTCCACCGGCAAATCCCCCAGCCACTCGCTCAGGGAGTACCGGTCGCGGCCCGAAATGATGACCACGTGGTTGCGGGCATCGGCGCAAAGCTCGGCCAGCAGCTGGCGCAGGAGTCCTTCGGGGCGCACCTGCTTGGGGTCGGTGTGGAAGGGCATCAGTGTGCCATCGTAGTCGAGCAGGAGCAGGCGGCGGTTGGCCTGCTGAAACGCGGCCACCAGCTGCTGCCGGGTGGCGTCGTCGAGCAAGTCGGTGCTCAGGGCGCCCTGCTTGATCTTGCTGTAGGTCAGGCGGTCCATAAACAGCTCCACCCAGGCGTGGATGTTGTAGCGCTGCACGATGGCCTGCAGCCCCTGCATGCGCTGCTGCTGCTCGTCCTCGGGCATCATCAGGGCCTCAAACAGCGTGTCGGCCACCTGCGAAGTGTCGGTGGGGTTGATGATGAGCGCGTCGGACAGCTCGCGGGCGGCGCCGGCCCGCTCGCTGAGCACCAGCACCCCGTGCCGATCGAGCTTGCTGGCCACGAACTCCTTGGCCACCAGGTTCATCCCGTCGCGCATGGGCGTCACCAGGGCTACGTCGGCCAGCCGGTACAGCGCCGACAGCTCCTCCACCGGGTAAGAGCGGTAGAAGTACTGAATCGGCGACCAGCTGATGGTGCGGTACTGCCCGTTGATGCGCCCCACCAGCTCGTCGATTTCCTCCTTCAGGGCCTGATACTGGGCCACCTGGTCGCGCGAGGGCACTACCAGCATGAGCAGGGTCACGTGGTTGTGCAGCTCGGGGTGGCGGGTGAGCAGCAGCTCGAAGGCCCGCAGGCGCTGGGCAATGCCCTTGGTGTAGTCGAGTCGGTCGATGCTGAGCACCACCTGCTGGCCCTGCAGGGCCTCGCGGTACTCGTGCTCCAGCCGCCGGGCCTCTTCGGAAGCGGCTACCTCGGCGTACTTGTCGTAGTCGATGCCCATGGGGAAGGCGTCGACCAGCACGGCGCGGGTGCCGGTTTCCACCAATCCGTCGCGGCGCGAGAGGTTCAGCAGGCGCTCCGTCGCGCTCAGGAAGTGGCGCACGTAGCCGTAGGTGTGAAAGCCAATGAGGTCGGCCCCGAGCATGCCTTCCAGCAGTTGGGTGCGCCAGGGCAGGGCCCGAAACAGCTCGTAGGACGGAAAAGGAATGTGCAGGAAGAAGCCGATGGTGGCCTCGGGCAGCCGCTCGCGCAGCATGCCGGGCAGCAGCAGCAGCTGGTAGTCGTGTACCCAGATGGTGTCTTCGGGCCCGGCCAGGGCGGCCACCGCGTCGCAGAACTTGCGGTTGACGGCCTCGTAGGCCTCCCAGGTGTGGGGCTCGAACTGCGCGAACTGGGCGAAGTAGTGAAAGGTCGGCCAGAGGGTTTCGTTGCTGAAGCCCTCGTAGAAGTCCTTGATTTCCTGCTCGGTGAGAAACACCGGCTGCATATGGTCGGCCGTCAGCTGCTCGCGCACGCGCTGCTCGTCCTCGGGCGAGTCGAGGTACTGGCCGGGCCAGCCCACCCACACGTTCTCCCCGCGCCGGTAAATGGAGCCCAAGCCGGTGGCCAGGCCGCCCTCACTGGGGCTGAACTGCAGCTCTCCTTCGGAGCTGCGGGATACTTTGGTCGGCAGGCGGTTGGAGACGATAAGGGTGCGGGACATAGGCAAGTCAGGAACGGTTCAGACTCTATACTACGTCGATTTGCCTAGTTCGGCCGGTTTCGCCCAGGCCACTGCCAGCCCGGCGCCCTCAGCTTTTCACCCCGAAGCGGTACTCGGTGGCGGAGCTGAACAGCTCGCCCGGGCGCAGCACCGTCGAAGGGAAACCGGGCTGGTTAGGCGAGTCGGGGAAGTGCTGGGTTTCCAGGCAAAAACCGGCGTGCTGGCCGTAAGGAAGGCCGTTTTTGCTCGTTAAGGAGCCGTCGAGGAAATTGCCAGTGTAGCACTGCACGCCGGGCTGATCGGTGCGCACCTCCAAGGTGCGGCCCGAGGTGGGCTCGTAGGCCGTGGCCACCAGCCGGAAATTTTCGCCGCCCGCCAGCACCCAGTTGTGGTCGTAGCCGCCCGGCACCTGCGCTATGCGCGCCCCGATGGCCTGGGGCCGGGTGAAATCGAAGGGCGTGCCCGCTACCGGGCGTAGCTCCCCGGTCGGAATCAGCGTGTCGTCGACCACGGTGTAGCGCTCCGCGTGCAGTTGCAGCTCGTGGCCGAGCACGTCGGGCTGGGCGTCGGCGCTGAGGTTGAAGTAGGCGTGGTTGGTTAGGTTCAGCACCGTGGCCCGGTCGGTGGTGGCCGCGTAGCTGATGCGCAAGCCGTTGTCGGGCGTGAGGGCGTACACCACCGATACCGTCAGCGTGCCGGGGTAGCCTTCCTCGCCGTCGGGGCTGATGTAGGTCAGACGCAGGGCGGGCGTGGGCTCCACCAGCACCTCGGCCTGCCAGAGCACCTTATCGAAGCCGCGCCGGCCGCCGTGCAGGTGGTTGGGGCCGTTGTTGGTCGCCAGCTGGTACGTCTCGCCGTCCAGCTCAAACCGGCCCCGGGCAATGCGGTTGCCGAAGCGGCCGATCAGCGCCCCGAAGTAGGGGCCGGCCTGCTGGTAGGCCTCGCTCAGGTAGCCGGCTAGCGTGTCGAAGCCGAGCACCACGTCGCCGGGCTGGCCGTGGCGGTCGGGGGCCAGCAGGTGGGTGAGCGTGCCGCCGTAGTTGCTGATGCGCGCTTCGAGGCCGCGGCCGTTCGTGAGGGTAAACAGCTGGGCCGTCTGCCCGTCGGGCAGCGGGCCGAATTCGGCGGCGGTGATAAGCGGCTCGGACATGGCAGGTCGGGGTAGCGGGTTTCCGGCCGAAGTCTACGCACGAATCAGCAAACCGGCTGCCCCGAAACGCCGTCGCCCCGCGCATCAGGCGATGCGCGGGGCGGGTGTAGCGCGAACTTTCAGTTCGCGTATCGTTGCTGATGTTGTTAAGACAACCGTCCCGAAGCCTCGTTCCGGGCTACGCGAACTAAAAGTTCGCGCTACAACGCGGCGGGCCCGGCCTTACCGCTGGTTGCGCAGCTGGAACTGGCTGAACGACACCGTTTCCGCTTCCGCGCCCTGGGCAATCAGGCCCACGCGCACGCCCCGGTCCCAGGGCGGCAGGTAGGTACCGTTGATGGCGAAGCCCTCGGTGCGCAGCGGTTCCCAGTGGCGGCCGCCGTCGGGGCTGTAGGCGAAACGGTATCGGCTGCCGCCCCAGCACTCCAGGCGCAGGCCCAGCGCGGCGCCGGGCTCCAGCAGCACGTCGGCCAGGCGGTTTTTCTTACCCGATTTCACGTGCCAGAGCTGCAGGCGGTTGTCGCCGAAGGCCAACACGAGGGCGTTGTACGGGTCGCCCACGGCGCCGAGGCCGGCGAAGGTGCCCTCAGCCAGCGCGGCGGCATCCACCACCACGCTGGCGGTGTAAGTGGCGGCGTAGGTGCGGCGGGCCAGCAGACTGCCCAGGCGGGCCGGGCTGGCGCCCAGGTGCAGCCGGTTATCGGCCAGGGCCAGGCGGGGCAGCACGCCCACGGGCCACTGCCAGCCCAGGTCCAGGGTTTCGCCCCCGAAGTGGTCGGTCACGTTCAGCGCACTCACGTCGGCCAGCGGGGCGGCCTGGGGGCTGTTGTTCACGAATTCGGGCCAGCCCTGGGCGTTCCAGGTGAATTCGCTCAGCAGGCCCTGCCGGCCCACAAACTCGTGGCTGTTGGCGGCGTAGGCGTGGTGCAACAAGAACCAGCGGCCGTCCTTTTCGGCCACGGTGCCGTGGCCGGGGCACTTCCAAGTGCTGTTGTCGGTCAGGATGGGGTTCTGCGGGCACTTCTCCCAGGGGCCGAGCAAGGTGCGCGAGCGAGCCACGCCCTCGGCGTAGGTGCAGTACTTGCCGCAGCAGGCGTTGCCGGCGTAGAACATGTAGAAGTAGCCGCCGTGGCGCACCATGGCCGAGCCTTCCACCAACGGCCCTTCCCAGGGCGCGTCGTTGCGAAACAGCTCGTGGCGCGCGCCCGTCAGCTGCAGCGTCTGCTCGTCGATTTGCTGGGCCCAGATGGGCGTGGGCTCGTTGCGGCTGTTGCCGTCGTTTTTCCAGACCAGGTGCAGCACGCCGTGCTCGTCGCGGACGGGGTAGCCGTCGATGGAACCGGCCGCTTCGCTCACCAGCGGGCCGTGGTCGGTGTAGGGGCCCTCGGGACGCTCGGCGCTGGCTACGGCCACGCTGAGCACGCCGCCGCGCTGGCGGGCGGTGTAGTAGAGGTACACCCGGCCGCCCTCGTAGAACAGCTCCGGCGCCCAGAAATTCGAGTCGCACCAGTCGGGCAGGCGGCCGGGAAACACGTGGCTCACCAGCTCCCAGTGGATCAGGTCGTGGCTTTTGAAGATGGGAAACACGGCGCCCCACTCGGCCGTGGTGGCCGAGGCGTAGTACGCGTCGCCAATGCGGCAGATGGTCGGGTCGGGAAAGTCGCCGGGCAGCACCAGCCGGTCGTAGCTGACGCGGGCGGGCGCGGCGGGAGCGTGCAGTTCCGTCTGGGGCGCGTGCCAGGCGGTGTCCGGCAACGAAGCCAGCGGGCTCGATTCGAAGTCGAATAACACGGCAGGGAAGGTTGAGGTGGGAAATGGGGCCAACCAGGCAAGCCTCGTCAACGCCTGGCCGCCGCGCCTCCCCGAACGTCCGGTGTTCGGTCAAAAGGCGGGCCAAACCAGTGTTAGCTTTAGGACTTACCAGGGAAAGATTGTACCTGCTATACAACTTCGACTTAACCCGGAAAAGCGTGCGGCGGCAACGAAAAACGCCGAACGTAGTGGGATATCCAATGGTTCGGCGTTTTCGACTTTTCGAAGTTAGCGAAACTCTTCGCAAACAAACTCAGTAGTTGCGCCTTTTTTTGCTCAAAACCCCGGTTTAGGCGCCGAAAACCCGGAAATAACCGCCGAACTTGGCGCGCAGTTGTCCGCAATGCCTGGCGTTTCTCGCCGGAGCCCGCCCGGGCCGGCGTTGGCCGCGCTTCTCAAATCTGCGTACCTCATAGGCCAGTTGCCGCCCGTCCTTACTCCTTGATTCTATGCCTGCTCAAACCGTTGCTACCGCCTTCCAACGTCATTTCGGCTACGCCGCGTCGCTGCTGGTGCGCGCCCCCGGCCGCGTCAACCTCATCGGGGAGCACACCGACTACAACCTGGGCTACGTGCTGCCGGCGGCCATCGACAAGGAAATCTACTTCGCCGTGGGCCTGAACAGCGGCAGCGAAATCCGCCTCGTCTCGCACGATCTGAACGACTGCTGCACCGTGGCCGTGGACCAGCTGCACCGCACCGACACGCAGTGGGCCAACTACCTGCTGGGCGTGGCCGCGCAGCTGCAGAAGCGCGGCGTGGTGCTGGCCGGCTTCGACTGCGTGTTCGGCGGCAACATTCCGGTGGGCGCGGGGATGTCGTCGTCGGCGGCGGTGGAGTGTGGGCTGGCCTTTGCCCTAGATCAGCTGCTGGGCACGCACATTGATAAGATGACCCTGGCCCACGTGGCCCAGAAGGCCGAGCACGAATACGCCGGCGTCATGTGCGGGCTCATGGACCAGTTTGCCAGTTTGTTCGGCCGCCCCAGCCAGGTGGTGCGCCTCGACTGCCGCTCCCTGGAATACGAGTATTTCCCCTTCGATACCGGGGCCTGCCGCATCGTGCTCTGCAACTCCGGCGTGAAGCACAGCCTGGCCGACTCGGAATACAACAAGCGCCGCCAGGAGTGCGAGCGGGGCGTGCACATTCTGCAGCAGCATTACCCCGAGGTGAAAAGCCTGCGCGACGCCACCCTGGCCCAGCTGGAGCAGCACCAGGCCGAATTCGACGCGGTAACCTACCGCCGCTGCCGCTACGTGGTGCAGGAAAACCAGCGCGTGCTCGACGCCTGCGCGTCCCTGCAGCGCCACGACTTAGCCGGTTTCGGCCAGCTGATGCACGCCTCCCACGCCGGCCTGCGCGACGATTACGAGGTGAGCTGCACCGAGCTGGACGTGCTGGAGGAAGCCGCCCGCGGCCTGCCCGGCGTGTACGGCGCCCGCATGATGGGGGGCGGCTTCGGCGGCTGCACCATCAATCTGGTAGCCCCCGAGCAGGTCGACAGCTTTATCAGCACGGTCAGCCAGGCCTACCAGCGGCGCTTCGGCCGCGAGCTGGAAACCTACCAGACCAGCATCGTAGGCGGCGTGTCGGAGGCCGATATCAACGAGCTGCCCGTGGTAAACAAAACCGCCCCGGCACCCGAAGACTGCGCTTGAGTTGCCGGTATAGAAGAAAGGCCGTCGTGCTGCACAGCACGACGGCCTTGTTATTACTACGCGGCCTCTGCCCTGACAAAGACCACCACCGGGACTATTACAGGTCGAACTTCACGCCGAAGCCCAGCGTCAGGATTTCGTGCACGCCCAGTCCGCCGAGGTTGGTGAAGATGCTCGACAGGTACAGGTCGTTGGTGCCCAGCTCGTAGTAGGCCCCCAGGGTGCGCGGGTGCCCGTAGCGGTTGCGGCCGATGACGCGGCTAACCTTGCCGCCCACGAAGCCACCCACCCGCGTGCGCGACGACCACCAGTAATAGCCCTTTTCGTACTTCCCGTCGCGGGAGTTGTTGAGCCCGCTGCTGGCCGTATGACTCACGAAACCGCCCACCGAGAAGGGGCGCAGCTGCCAGCGGCCCTGGGCCACGGGCAGCGTCCAGGGCGAGTAGGCGGCCTTGGCGGTGAAAATGCCCATGGGGGTGATGCTGTACTTGCTCGGCACGTAGCCCGCCAGCACGTCGATATCGACGCGGCCGCGCAGGGTGGTGTAGCCCACGCCGGCCGTAATCAGGCCCTGGCCGGCGGCGGTTTGCAGGATGAGGTGGTGCGGACGGTACCAGGGCTGGGCCGTGAGGCCGGTGGGAGCCACGGCCGCCGCCGGTTCGGCCGGCTCGGGCTCGGCGGCGGGCGCTGCAGCCAGGGCCAGGCTAAGCGTATCAGGAGTGGCGGCGGATGCGGCCGATTGAGCGGCGGCGGGCAACAGCGAGGCCAGCAGCAGGAGCGGAAGCAGGAGGGCGCGGCGCATTAGTACTGCACGGTATCAAGCTTGAACTCCTTCTCGCCCCAGAGCGTGAGCACCACGTACTGGCGCTTTTCGAAGCTGTACGAGTTGATGAACGTGAGCCCGTTCTCGTAGGGCTGCCCGATGCTGAAGTCGTGCTTGTGGCCGTTCAGCTCGAAGGCCACGCGCGGGGCCGTGCTCAGCGCCTGCACGTAGGGCGACACCAGCTGCGGGTCGAAGTCCAGGTCGTGGGGCGGCACGTGGCTCATCACCACCTGCCGACTGATACCGGGACCAGGGCTGGCCAGGGCCTGCTGCACCCACGGCACGTCGGGCACGCGGCCGTTGAAGCCGTACTCCCGCCCGTTGGTATCCACCAGCACGAAGCGCGTGTGGCCGTACTCGAAGCTATAGTTCAGCGGCCCATACACTTTTTGGTACGCCTCGCGCCCGTTGGCCACGAGGTCGTGGTTGCCGATGACGGTCAGGTAGGGCACGTTGAGCTTCTTGAGCCGGTCGTGCACCCAGCGCATTTCGCGGATCAGGCCGAAATCGGAAATGTCGCCGGAAATAGCCACGAAGGCCACGTTGCGCTGCTGGTTCACGCTCTGCGTGAAGGCTTCGGCCTCCTCGTAGAAGCGCTGCGAGTCGCCGACGAATACGAAGCGCACCGTGTCGCCGCCCGAGGGGTTGGGCTGCTGCCGCAGGCGCTCCAGGTTTTTGCGCGTCAGGTCACTATATGCTTCCGGCGTGCGGGTTTCGTTGGGGCTGAACTCAATCAGGTCGCAGCCCGAGAGCAGGCTGCCGAGCAGCAGCGCCGCGCCGGTCAGCAGACCAGCGCGCCCGCGCAGCAGCGTGTGGTAGAAGGTGGAAAGTTGCGGCATATGCAGGACACCGGGCCACGGTTGGGTGTGGAGTTGGCCACGGTGGTGTCGGGTGCATATACCGTCCGTTATGCGCTTTGGTTAATTAAAAATCTTTAATCCATTGCACTAGTCTCGGATTAATTGCTTAATTGCCTGGTTTTCGCAACCTGTTTGGCCCGACGTACGGCCCCGCCTACGCTCAACGGCCCGCTTCTCCATCCGAAAAAGCGGGCCGTGGCATTTAGATCAGGTCTGGTCGGGAGGCGGTGCCGGTGGTTATTTCAGCACCTGCAAGGTCTGGCTCTGGCCGTCGGGCAGCAGCAGGCGCAGGGAATACACGCCGGCGGCCAGGGTTTCGGTATTCAGCTCCAGCTGCTGGGCCTGCCCGCTGAGCTGCACCGGCTGACGGCGCAGCTCCCGGCCCAACGCATCGGTGAGCAGCAGCGTACCGGCACCGGCTTTGGCCGCCTGCACGTTCACCGTCAGGCGCCCGCCGAAGGGCACCGGGTAGGCCGAAAACTGCATCAGCGCGGCCGTCGACTTGGTACCGGTGATGATGTACTCCATGCGCACGTCGGTCAGGTAGAGGTTGTTGCCGTTGTCGTTGAGGTTGGCGAAGCGCACCACGACGTTACCGGTGAAGTTGGCGGGCAGCAGGGCGGGCAGCGACACCGTTTCGCTGCGCCACTGGCTGGCGGTGCTGGGCGCCCAGGGCGTCGTCACGTAGCCCGTGACGGTGGCCAGCGCCGCGCCGCGCTTGAGGTAGCCGGTAGGCTGAAAGGTCTGGCCGCAGTCGGTGCTGATGTCCACCCGCAGGCCGTCGTTGTAGCTGGCGCTGTAGGGGGCGTACGCCACGGCAAACCGCACCGCCACCGGGTTACCGCCGCTGGCTTGCGCGGGGCGGGCCAGCAGGTATTCCTCGGCGGTGCGGTTGGTGTACTCGTAGTCGTTCACGTAGGGCACGCGGCGGCTGGTGTTATCCGGCCCCATCACGGTGCCGGGGCTCAACTGCCAGGTGTAGCCCCCGTTCGGGTCGACCACGCGCCAGTTCGCGGGCGGAAATACGGTCGTGCGGAACTCCTCGACGTAGGGGCCATTCGACGCTGCGACTACCGTGAGCAGGTTGGTTTCGGTGCGGGTGTTGGTGCCGTACTGGTTGGTGGAGGTCAGGGTGATGCTGTAGGTCCCGGTCTGGCTGAAGAGCACCTGCGGGTCTTGCGAAGTAGCCGAGGTGCCGCCCACGAAGCTCACGCCCGCGCTGGGCGCCACCGTCCACTGCCAGCTGGTGGGCGCGAGCTGCGAGCGGTCCTGCAGCTGCACGGCGGTGCCCACGCAGGCCTGCGCGTTCAGCACGCCAATGGCGGCCAGCGGGGCTTCACTGCAGTTGCTGAGCACGGCGGGGCGTAGCAGGGCGCGGGTGCGGCGGCCCACCAGGCCGCTGGCGCCGCGGGCCCGAATGGCAAACCATTGTTCCCCGGTGCCCACCACCGGCAGGCTCACGGTGGTGCCCGTCACGTTGGTTACCGAATCCATGTACATGGTGCCCAGGCGTAGCACGTCGTAGCTGGTGGCGCCGGGCACGGCGTCCCAGGCCAGGGTGGTGCTGGCGCGGCACACGGCGGTGGCGCGCAGGTTGGCGGCCACGCCGGCAATGGTGATGTTGGCGTCCGACTCATCCTGCTGGGTGCCGCGGCGCACGCGCAGGCGGGCCTGACCCGAGGGCGTGATGCTGGCCGGAATAGCCCAGTTGAAGTAGCGGTCGGCGGCCGGAATAGTCGAGGAAATGGTCGTCCAGGTGGCGCCGTTGTTCAGGGTGTATTCCAGGGTGAAGGGGTCGGTGCCGGGGGCGGCGTTCCAGCGCACGGCCTCGGTTTCGCCGGGCACGAAGCCCTCCCCGCCCAGCGGGTAGGTCATTTCCACCCGGTCGTCGAGCCAGGTGTAGAGCAGGTAGTAGCGCTGCGGGCCCTGCGGCACGGCCCGGCCGTTGATGGTCAGGGTGTAAGTACCGGCGGCGGGCAGGTCCAGCGTCACCTGCTCGGCGTTGTTGAGGGTGTCGCGGCCGCGCACGGCCACCGAGTTGAGGGCCGCTACCGTGGGCGTGGGATTGAGAATCCAGGGCTGGTAGGCGGTGCCACCGGGCGCGGTCAGGGTCAGATCAAGGTCGTTGACGAGGTTTTTGCGCGAGCTGGCGGCGGCTTCGTAGTCGGGCCAGTACAGCATCACGCGCAGCTGGCGCTGGCCGGTGGGCACCGTGATGGTGTGGGTGCGGGTGACGCCCTGCGTGAGGCTGTCGAGCTGGTACGAATGGTCTTCGAGCACCCGCACGGCGCGCAGCGCGTCGATGCGGCCGTAGCCGAAGCGGTAGTCGGGGCCGGCGTTGCCCAGGTCCTCGGCCGTGTTCATCAGCGCCGCTTTCACCAGGGCGGCCGGGGCTTCGGCGCCGTTGTTGATGGCCTTGTGGGCGTGCATCAGCTGGGCCACCACCCCGCTCACCGCCGGGCACGACATGGAGGTGCCCGTCAGGGCGGCGTAGGTGTTGTCGGGCTGCGTCGACCACACGCTGGTGCCCACGGCGCACACCTCGGGCTTGAGGCGGCCGTCGGTGGCCGGCCCGCGCGACGAGGAGGAGTTCAGCAGGTCATTGTAGCTCAGGTTGCCCACGGTCATCACGTTCTTGGCCACCTTATGCCCGCCGGTGATGTTGCCCCAGGTGGCCCCGGCGCCGTAGTTGCAGTTCGACGCGCCCTCGTTGCCGGAGGAGAAGACGTGCAGCATCAGGGGCAGCTGCCGGCTCATCTGGTCCATCTGCCGGGCAAAGGAGGTGTAGCCCGCGTTGCAGCCGTTGCTGTAAGAGTTGCTGGTGATGCGGATGCGGCGCGTGCCGTAGTGCGTCGGCGCGCTGTTGATGTTGTTGGGGTAGGAGTAATAGTAGTTGAAGGCGCCCACGGCCTGCCCGCGGTAGCGCGGGTCGAGGTTGCCGGCGCCCATGATGATGCCGGCCACATGGTCGCCGTGGGTGCCGCCATCCGGGCCGGCGCTGGTCTGGTCGAGGCGGCCCTGGAAGTCGATGTGCGGGCCGATGAGGCCGTCGTCGCCGTGGGCCACGTTCACGCCGGTGCCATCGTAGTGGCGGCCGGCGCCGTAGTCAGCGGCGAGGGTGTTGGCGCGGTGGTCGGTGCGGCCGCGGTTGTTGTCGTGCACGGGGTCGGGGGCCACGTACTCCACGCTGGCCACCCAGGGCCGGGCGGCCAGGGCCGCCAGATCGGCGCTGGGCACGGTCAGGGTCATCTGGCGGGAAAAATCCAGGCGCTCCGTCACCGCGTAGCCGGCCGCCTTGAAGGCCAGGGCCGCTTCATCGGGCTGAATAGTGGGATGAAAGCCCACTACTACGGCCACCCGCCCGCCGCCGCGCAGGGCGTAGGCCGGGGTGCTGCCCTGGGCCAGCAGGCCCGAGTACTTCCAGGCGGCCTGCACCGGCACCACGCTGCGGATACCGAAGCCTTGCAGGCGGCCGCGGTCGAGCGTGGTGGGCAGGGCGGCCACGTAGGCATTCTGGGGCAGGTAGTCGAGCAGCTGCACGCCCAGGGCCCTCAGGGTGCGGTGCTGGTCGGCGGTGGGCAGCTGCGCAAACTGCAGGACGCGGTAGTACTTACCCTGCCAGACCTCCGCCGCCACGGCCGGCCCGGGGTGAGCGGCCCAGGCGGCGAAATTGGCCGATATGGTCGGCGTGCCGCTGGCCAGCAGCAGCTTAGGCGCCGGCGTCTGGGCCTGCAGCGCGGGGGCGCCCAAGGCCAGGGCCGCCAGCAGCAGCGCGTTGAGGTGTTTCATGCGAAAGAGGCAGGATAAGTAAGAACGATGAAGCGTTGAGTGGCAGCAAAATACCAAAAAGCCTCACCGTTTCTTCATTTTTCTCCGCCTGCTCGAACATCGCACCACCGCCTGGGAAGTGCAGACGCTTTTCTATAAACACCGAAGCGCAGCCACCGCGGCCCGGACGATTGGGCGTTGGTGGCTGCGCTTCTCAGTTGGTGCAGGGTACGAGGAATTTCCTTGACTACGTCGACCTTCGGTTCGCTCTGCTCAGGATGGTGTTCTGCTATACCGCTTTACTCATCCAGGTACTGGTGCACGAACTTGATGGCCATGGAGCCTTCGCCCACGGCCGAGGCTACCCGGGCCATGGCCCCGGCGCGGCTGTCGCCGGCGGAGAAGATGCCGGGCACGCAGGTTTCCAGGGCATACGGCTCGCGCTGCTTTTTCCAGCGGGTGGCAAAGCGCGGGTCGGCCACCAGGTCGCGGCCGGTGAGCACGAAGCCCTTGCCGTCGCAGAGCAGCACGTCGCACACCCACTCGGTGCTCGGCTTGGCGCCGATGAACACGAACACGGCGCGGGCGGGGCACTGCTGGGTTTGGCCGGTCTGATTCTGACGCAGCACCACGGTTTCCAGGTGGTCCTGGCCCTGCACTTCCTGGATTTCGGTGTAGGGCAGCAGCTCGATGTTGGGCGTGTGGCCGATCTGCTCGATGAGGTAAGCCGACATGGAAGCCGCCAGCGAGGCGCCACGGATGACGATGTAAACCTTGCTGGCGTAGCCGGCCAGGTACATGGCCGCCTGCCCGGCCGAGTTGCCGCCGCCCACCACGTACACCGGCTGCTCGTGGCAGGAGCGGGCCTCGGTGCGGGCCGCGCCGTAGTACACGCCCGCCCCGGTGAGGTGCTGAATGCCCGGAATATCGAGCTGGCGGTAGCTCACGCCGGTGGTCAGCACCACGGCCCGGCTGCGCACCTCGCTGCCGTCGGCCAGGGTCAGCACCTTGTACTCGTCCTGCACGCAGAGCTTGGTGACTTCCTGGGCGTTGAGGATTTCGGCGCCGAGGCGCACGGCCTGGGCCCAGGCCCGGTGGGCCAGCTCCGAGCCGCTCAGGCCGGTGGGGAAGCCCAGGTAGTTTTCGATGCGCGAGGACGTGCCGGCCTGTCCGCCGGGGTTCTGCCGCTCGATCAGCAGGGTCTTCAGCCCTTCGGAGGCGCCGTACACCGCCGCCGCCAGCCCCGAGGGGCCCGCACCGACCACCACCACGTCGTAGAGCTGCTGCGAGGCCTGCCGGGCCAGGCCCAGCTGGGTGGCCAGCTCGGCGCGCGTCGGATGGGGCAGCACGGTGCCGTCCTGGGTCAGCACCACCGGCAAGTCCTGGGCCGTAAGGCCCAGGGACTCCAGCAGCAGCGGCGCCTCGGGGTTGGTTTCGAAGTCGAGCCACTGAAAGGCCACCATGTAGCCGGCCAGGAAGTCCTTCAGCTCGTGCGACAAGGGCGACCATTGAAACCCGATCAGGCGCACGCCGCGGTAGGCCGGGCGGTACTGCGCCTGCCAGGCCGCCAGCAGGTCGTGCAGGGTGGGGTAGAGCAGCTGCTGGGGCGGGTCCCAGGGCTTCATCAGGTAGTAGTCGAGGCGGGCGTCGTTGATGGCGCGGATGGCGGCCTCGGTGTCGGCGTAGGCGGTGAGCAGCACGCGCTTAGCCTCCGGAAACAGCGTGCGCGCCTGTTCCAGCAGCTGCACGCCCTCCATATCGGGCATGCGCTGGTCGGAGAGGACCAGGGCCAGCGGCTCGGCGCGGGCCTTGAGCTGGCGAATCACCTCCAGTCCTTCCTGCCCCGAGCCGGCTCGCACGATGCGGTAGTCGGGCCGAAATTCCTGGCGCAGGTCGCGGTCGATGGCCGAAAGCACCTGCGGGTCGTCGTCGACCACGAGCAGGACGGGTTTTTTATCCATTGGTGAAGTAGTGAAATGGTGAGGTGGTGAACTGGTGAGCTTGATGTTCGGGAGGCGCAACCCGCGCAGATTGCGCAAGTAGAACGACACTCACTATTTCACCACCTCACCATGTCTCCACTTATTCCTCCATCGGCAGCCACACGCAGAACTCGGTGCGGCCGGGTTTGGAGGTGACGTTGATGCGGCCGCCGTGGCTGAGCACGATGCGGCGGGCAATGTCGAGGCCCATGCCGGTGCCCTCGCCCACGGGCTTGGTGGTGAAGAAGGGCTCGAAGATGTGGGGCAGCACGTCGGCGGGGATGCCCGGGCCGTCGTCCTGCACGCACACCTGGGCATACTCGCCGTTGCGGCGGGTGCTGATGGTAATGGTGCCGCCGGTTTCGGGCAGCGCGTCGATGGCGTTGTCGAGCAGGTTGGTCCACACTTGGTTCAGCGCGCCGGGCTGACCCTGAATGCTGAGCAGGCCCGAGGCGTAGTCGCGCACCACCCGGATGCGGTGCTTGCGCAGCGGATAGCTCAGCAGGGCCAGGGTGCTGTCGAGGCCGCCGTGCAGGTCGGTGGGCACGAAGCCGCCGGCGCGGTCCATGTGGGAGTAGTCCTTCACATTGTGCACCAGCTCGGAAATGCGCCGCGAGGCCTCCTGCACGTCGCGCACCAGTTGGTGGCTGGTGAGCTGGCCTTCCAGCCAGCGCAGGGCGGGCTGGCGGGCGGCGGCGGGCAGGGCGCTGAGCACCGGCGCGAGGCTGTCGGCATCGAGGCCGCCGCTGAGCAGGCCGGTGGCCAGGCCGTGCACGTCGTTGATGCCCTGGGCCATCAGCCAGTCTTCCAGCTCCTCTTCGCAGTCGGCTTTTTCGAGGGCCGACAGCGCGGCACCGGGCAGCATGGTGTGGCTGGCCAGCTGCAGCAGGGCCGGCAGCTGCTCGGCTGGGGTGCCGGCGGCCAGCACCTCCTGCAGCAGCAGGGGCCCGGCCCCGGTAAGGCTCGACAGCTCGGCCGACGAGCGGCTGATGGCGGCGGCGGGGTTGTTCAGCTCGTGGGCCAGGCCGGCCGAGAGCTTGCCGAGGGCACGCAGCTTGTCGTCGCGCTCCTGTGTGCGGGCTTCTTCGCGCACCCGGTCGCTCATCAGGCCCACCAGACGCTGCACCAGCTCGGGGCTCACGCGCTCCAGCTCCGGAAACTGGTCGCGGTGCAGGCGCAGCATCTGGGCATCGGCCACCACCACGCCCAGGGCCGTGGTCTGGCGCAGGCGGGAGTAAGGCAGCACGCCGGTTATCATCGGGGCCTCGAAGCGCAGCGTCGGCTCACGGTGGCCGTTTTGCTCGCGCCAGAGCTGCACGGCCCCCCGCAGCAGAATCAGCAGGTGGTCGGTGGCTTCGCCGGGCCGGAATATTTCGGTGCCCACCGGGGCATCCAGCGGTTCGCCGTGGGCGAGCAGCCATTGCAGCACCTCGGCGGGCAGGTCCTGCAGGGCGGGCACCACGGTCAGGTCTTCGGCGGTAAGCGTGGCGGTAGTTGGCATAGCAACGGGGGCTAGAGGTTCCACAACAAAGCAACCGCCCCGCGGCGGCGGGGTTTGGGGCTAAGGTAGCCCAAGCGGGTGAGCTTTCGTGCGGCGGGCGCGGAACGGCCCATTTTGGGCCGTCCGGGCCGGAGTGCGGGACGCTGCTACTTTTGCCGGAGCGGCCTTTTCAGGCCCCGGCGCTGCTTGGCGGCGCCTTATCCCACGTTGTCCTTCGAACCCGTTGCCATGCGCTGTTTTGCCCGCTTTCTGCTGCCGCGTCTGCTTACCGGTTTCTTGCTGCTGGGCTGCGGCCCCGGCCAGCTTCCGACGGTCCGGGCCCAGGCCGCCCCCGCGGTACTGGTGCGCACCAAGCAGGGGCCGGTGCAGGGCACGCGCGAGGCCAATCTGTGCGTGTTTCGCGGTATTCCCTACGCCCAGGCACCGGTGGGGGCGCTGCGCTTTCGCCCCCCGCAGCCGCTGCCCCGCTGGAAAAGCCCGCGGGCGGCCAGCACCTTCGGGCCGCGCGCTACGCAGGCCGGCGGGCCTACGGGCGTACAGGGGCAGGAAGACTGCCTCTACCTAAATGTGTGGGCGCCGGCCTGGCCCGCCACTCACAAGCCACCGCTGCGGCCCGTGGTGGTGTGGGTGCACGGCGGGGCCTTCACCGGCGGCTCGGGTGCGGAAAACGACACCTGGACCTTCGCCGCCCAAGACAGCATCGTGGCCGTGAGCCTGAACTACCGCCTGGGCAGCCTGGGCTTTCTGCAGCTGCCCGCCGGCCTGGGCCCACGCTACGCCCAGAGCGGCAACTGCGGCCTGCTCGACGCGGTGGCCGCCCTGCACTGGGTGCAGCGCAACATCCGCGCCTTCGGGGGCGACCCGCGCCGCGTGACGGTGATGGGCGAGTCGGCCGGGGCCAAGCTGGTGGGCGCGCTGCTGGCCACGCCGGCCGCCAAGGGGCTGTTTCAGCGGGTGATTCTGGAAAGCGGCGCCGTGCAGGCCATCCGCGACACGGCCACGGCCGGCGCCGTAAGCCGGCAGCTGCGGCGGGCCCTGCCCCCGGCCACCGACCTGCTCACCGCGCCCGCCGAAGAGCTGGTGCGGGCGCAGCAGACCTTTGCCAGCGGGGCCGGCGGCCTGCAGGTGTTCGGCCCGGTGCTCGACGGGCGCACCATTCCGCAGCCGCCGCTGCGCTACCTGCGCCGCGCCCGGCCGCGGCCCGTGCTGCTGGGCACCAACCGCGACGAAGCCGGCCTGTTCACCGGTCCGGGCTCCGCCATTGCCGAGCCCAACGAAGCCGCCCTGCAGCTGGTCTTCGGCCAAAACGGTCCGCAGGTGTGGCAGGCCTACCAGCGCGCCCGGCAGCAGCAGCCCGACCTCGAGGCCTGGAACCGCACCCTCACCGACTACCTCTACCGCCTGGCCACCTACCGCCTCGCCGACTCGTTGGCCGCCGCGGGCACGCCGGTGTGGCTGTACCGCTTCGATGGGCCCGGCGGCGCCCAGCGGCCCGTGCACGCCCAGGAGCTGGCCTACGTGTGGAACGCCCCAGCCGGCAGCTCGGCCGCCGCGCCGGTGGCCGCACCCGCCAGCGCCCCGCGCCAGGCCGCCGATGCCGGCCTAGCCGCCGCCATGCACGCCCACTGGGCCCGCTTCATCAAAACCGGCCAGCCCGGTTCCGACTGGCCCGCCTACCACCCCGCCACCCGACAAGCCCTGATTTTCGGGCCGACCACCGCGCCGGCCTCGGTAGCTGACTTCTACCAGGATGCGGCCTTTCCGACCCAGGCCTACCGCCGCTGACGCGGGCGGCGTGCCCGGTTATCGGCTCTGCTCCGAGCTGCCCCGAAGCAGTTCAGCCCCGCCCGGCCGCACCAACGGGTGCAAGCCAGGGCGGGGCTGAACTGCTTGGGTCGGTTGGTTACTTGCCCGCGGCCGGGGCGGCCGGCGTTTCGCAATTGTCGGGCTTCAGGTCGGCGTTCTTCTTTTTGTATGTCGACTCGGTGACTTCGGTGAAGACCATTTTTACCGTCATCAGGCGCGTTTTCACGTCGCCCTGGATGTAGTACACCTTGCCGGCTTCCAGGGTCATATCGAACTTGTCCTGGTCGGGCAGGTTCAGGCCGCCGGCCACCGAGGTAAACGCGGTTTCGCCCGGCTTGAGCTTGCTCACGAAGTAGCGCTTGTTGCTGAGGCGGCACAGTTCGGCCCCGTTGGCGCGCACGGTGAAGTTGGTAGCGGCCTGGGCCAGCATGGGCGGCCGGTAGAATACTACGGTGGCCATGTCGGGCGTGGGCGTGGGCACGGGGCCTTGGGCATAGCAGGAGCCGGCGGCAGCCATCAGCAGGCCGGTGCAGAGCAGGTAACGCATAAGCGGTTGAGAGGGGGAGAGGAGGGTTTAACCCGCTAAATATAGGGGCATCCAAGCACACTGTTGACTTTACCGCACTTGTTATCGACAATTTAATATAGGTATGATCCAGCCGCATCACATCTTCGGGGAGGCTATCCACTTAGTGTCAACACCGGCGGAGCCCGGCTGTTCCTGGCCTGAAGTGGCTCTGAGCTGCGCCGTTGGAAGTGGGGCGTTGCCGGGCCGGGAAAGCCGTGCACCACCCGCCAAAAACCCCGTTCTTGCCAAACTTTTTAGCAGCCGGACGCATTACCTTCTTTTACCCCGACTACGCCCGATGGCCAAGATCAAGACCGTTTATTTCTGCCAGAACTGCGGCGCCCAAAGCGCCAAGTGGATCGGCCGCTGCCCCAGCTGCGGCGAGTGGAATACCTACGTGGAAGAAGTGGTGCAGAAAGAGGAGCTGACGCCCGCCAACGCCTGGAAAGCCTCGACCTCGGTGGGCGGCACCAGCAAAGCGGCCAAGCCCAAGCCCCTGGGCGAAATTCTTTATGAAGAAGAGTCGCGCCTGAACACCCACGACGGGGAGCTGAACCGCGTGCTCGGCGGCGGCCTCGTGCCCGGCTCCCTGGTGCTCATCGGCGGCGAGCCGGGCATCGGCAAGAGCACCCTGATGCTGCAGATTGCCATGCAGCTCAAAGATTTGCGCATTCTATACGTGTCGGGCGAGGAGAGCGAGCAGCAGATCAAGATGCGGGCCGAACGCATGGGCCAGCAGCACCCCGGCCTCTACATCCTCACCGAGACGAGCACCCAGAACATCTTCAAGCAGATCGACGCCCTGCAGCCCAACGTGGTGGTGGTCGACTCCATCCAGACGCTGCACTCCCAGCTGGTGGAGTCGGGCGCGGGCTCCGTCAGCCAGGTGCGCGAATGCACCACCGAGCTGCTGAAGTACGCCAAGGAAACCGGGGTGCCCGTGCTCCTCATCGGCCACATCACCAAGGACGGCTCCATTGCCGGCCCCAAAATCCTGGAGCACATGGTCGACACGGTGCTGCAGTTCGAGGGCGACCGGCACCTCACCTACCGCATCCTGCGCACCGTCAAGAACCGCTTCGGCTCGACGTCCGAGCTGGGCATCTACGAAATGCAGGGCTCGGGCCTGCGGCAGGTGTCGAATCCCTCCGAAATCCTGCTGAGCCAGCGCGACGAGCAGCTCAGCGGCGTGGCCATCGGCGCTACCCTGGAAGGCAACCGCCCGCTGCTGGTGGAAGTGCAGGCGCTGGTGACGCCCTCCACCTACGGCACCCCCCAGCGCAGCAGTACCGGCTTCGACGCCAAGCGCCTGCAGATGCTGCTGGCGGTGCTCGAGAAACGCTCGGGCCTGCGCCTGGGCCAGCACGACGTGTTCCTCAACATTGCCGGCGGCCTGCGCCTCGAAGACCCGGCCCTCGACGCGGCCGTGTGCGCGGCCGTGGTCAGCTCCCTTAACGACATCCCCATTCCGGGTGATGTCTGCTTCGCGGCCGAGGTGGGCTTGAGCGGGGAAATCCGCGCGGTGAGCCGGCTCGACCAGCGCCTGTCGGAAGCCGAGAAGCTGGGCTTTCAGGAGATGTACATCTCGCAGTTCAACGGAAGGGGCCTCGACCTGGGCCGCTTTGGACTAAAAGTTCACCCGGTAGGACGTCTCGATGAAGTGCTAAGCGGCCTCTTCGGTTAAGCCTAAAAAAATTCGGGCATCCCCCGAAAATGTGAGCCCGACGATTGGATTTTGTAAATCCAATCGTCTTATCTTCGGCTCAACGATTGTCTTTTCCCGCGAAACGCTTGGCGCAGCCACCCACTGAGCCCAGGCAACGGGACGGCCCCGGCCGCGTATGAGAGTTGTTGTCCGCTTTGCTTCACCCAGATACCTAGCCGCCTGATGTCTACACTTCTTCGCTTCCCGGCCCTGAGCTTGCTCGTCGCGCTGTGTGCGCCGCTGGCTGGGCAAGCCCAAAGCACGGTGGTGCTCACCGGCAAGATCAACGGCAAAACGGAGGATTCCGTAGCCGTGTCGGTGCGCGAACATCCGCTCGATGCCAAGGAGCAGCTTACCTACGCCGCCGTCAACGACAAGGGCGAGTTCCGGCTGGCGCTGAAGGTAGACGGCCCCACCAAGGCCGACCTGGTGTACGGCGACGACGTGGCCGGCCTTTGGCTGGAGCCCGGTACCCAGCTCGACGTGCGCTTCAAGGGCGAGGACTTGGCCCAGACGGTGAAGTTCAAGGGCAAGGGCGCCGAAGCCAACACCTACCTGGCCGACTTCGACGAGCGGTTCGTGGAAAACGACGGCTTTCAGGTGCTGCCCGACAACATTACCTTCTACGAGGCGCCTTTCCTGCACTTCCTCGACTACCGCCGCAAGGAGGAGGAGAAGTTTCTGAAGGACGTGCAGGAAGATCAGGCCGTGTCGCCCGCCTTCCGCAACTACGTGAAGGCCGAGGTGAACTACAGCTACGCCAACGACCGGCTCACCTTCCAGGATTTGCGCGAGCAGGTGGTATCCACCGAGAACCGGCTGAAAATGTCGGACTCGTACTACGCCTTCCTGAACGACGCGGCGCTGATCAACAACGAATCGGCCCTGCTCAACGACACCTACCAGGAATTCCTGATCAACTACGTGCACTACGCCGCCACCGCGGCCGGGCACAAGAAGGGCGACCCGGAATTCTACCAGGTGTGCTACAACGTGGCCAAGGAAAAGCTGCAGGGCCCGGCCCGCGCCATCGTGCTGGGCCGCGTGCTGCAGGAGTCGTTCCGCTTCGGCCACGTGCGGCAGTCGGCGGCCATGCTCGACGACTTCCGCAACACCGTGGATAAAGGCAACAAGTTTTACCCGGTGCTCAAGGCCGATTTCGACGCCCACAAGGACTTTGCCATCGGCTCGCCGGCCCCCGATTTCAAGCTGGTATCGGCCACCGGCGACACGGTGTCGCTGCAGTCGTTCCGGGGCAAGCTGGTGTACCTGAACTTCTGGCGCACCACCAGCGGCCTCTCCTTGCGCGACCTGCCCTACGCCCAGGAGCTGGCCAAAAAGTTCAACGGCCAGAATATTGCCTTCGTCAACATCGCCCTGGATGAGAACGAGCCGGCCTGGAAACAGCTGGTGGTGAGCAAGAAGCTGGCTGGCACCCACCTGCGCGCCGTGGGCGGGCAGCGCGGCCCGCTGGCCAAGGCCTACATGCTGCAGGAGGTGCCCGCCTACTTCCTCATCGCCGAAGACGGCACCTTCCTCAACACCAAGCCCAAGCGCCTGAGCAGCCGCGCCGCCGTCGACGAAATCAAGGAGTCGTTCGGCAAGGCCTCGACCTACAGCAGCACGCTGCCGGTGGGCAAATAAGTGCTTAGCGGTTCTGCCTACTGACCGGCCCTGCCTCGCGGCGGGGCCGTTTTTTTTGCTGCCCCGCGCCGGCTACCGCCCGAATAGTGGTAACTTATAGAAGTGCCAGCCCGGCACGCCGCGCTCCACCTACGGCCCCCTGCTGGCGGATACCCTCACCCCCTCAGCCGTATGGAAACCCTATCCATCACCCGCCACGCCGTGCTGGCCACGGCCCCCGTCACCGTCATGCTCCCGGTCCTGAACCTGGAGCGGGCCCGGCAGTTCTACGAGCAGGCGCTGGGCCTGCACCCCATCGGCCTGCAGGCCGACGGCAAGTTTGAGTACGGGTGCGGCAGCAACAACGGCACCGTCATTGCCCTATTTCCGAAGCCCAACGCCACTCCCGCCGACCATACCGCCCTCAGCTTTGAGGTGCCCGACATTACGGCGGCCATTCAGGAGCTACAGCAGCACGGCGTGCAGTTTGAGGATTACGACCTGCCGGGGCTCAAAACCGTCAATCACATCTGCGTGCTCGGCGCCGAAAAGGCGGCCTGGTTCAAAGACCCGGAGGGCAACTACCTCTGTATCCACCAGAACGTCGGCTAAGCCGTTGATTTTGCCCGCTCTCCGGGGCGGAGGCCGGCGCTGCTTATTCCCCGCCCGCCCTAACCTTTGCCCGCCCGCGCTGGTTTACGTCGCATTGCCGACCTTTACCCTACGATGCGCTCCACCCTGGCCGACGGGCTGAATTTCCTTTCCAAGCTCACCCCGCTGCGAGCCCTCAATGCGGCGCAGGTGACGGGCTCCTACGTGCTCAGCCGCCTCACCGGCCGCTCGCGCGCCTGGGGCCTGCCGCTGGCCGTGAGCCTAGAGCCTACCACCAGCTGCAACCTGCGCTGCCCGGAGTGCCCCAGCGGGCTGCGCTCCTTCACCCGCCCCACCGGCATGCTCGACGAGGCGGTGTTTCGCCGCACCATCGACGAGCTGGCGCCGCGGCTGTGGTACCTCACGTTCTACTTCCAGGGCGAGCCGTACCTGAACCCCGGCTTCCTCGACATGGTGCGCTACGCCACCCAGAAGCGCATCTACACCGCCACCAGCACCAACGGCCACTACCTCACCGAAGCCAACGCCCGCAAGACCGTGGAAAGCGGCCTCGACCGCCTCATCGTCTCGCTCGACGGCACCACCCAGGAGGTGTACCAGCAGTACCGCGTGGGCGGCCGGCTGGACAAGGTGCTGGAGGGCGTGCAGCGGGTGGTGAAGCACAAAAAGGAGCTGAACAGCGCGACGCCGCGCATCGTGTTCCAGTTCCTGGTGGTGCGCCCCAACGAGCACCAGATCGACGAGGCCAAGGAGCTGGCCCGGAAGCTGGGCGTCGATGACGTGTGGTTCAAAACCGCCCAGATCTACGACTACGAGCAGGGCAGCCCGCTGATTCCGACCATCGACTACTACTCGCGCTACCAAAACAACCAGGACGGCTCGTGGAGCATCAAGAACCGGCTGCTCAACCACTGCTGGAAAATGTGGCACTCGTGCGTCATCACCTGGGACGGGCTGGTGGTGCCCTGCTGCTTCGACAAGGACGCTGAGTACCGCCTCGGCGACGTGCAGCAGACCTCGTTCCGGCAGCTCTGGCACGGGCCCAAGTACCAGGGCTTCCGCCGCGCCCTGCTGAAGGGCCGCGACCAGGTGGAAATGTGCCGCAACTGCACCGCCGGCACCCGGGTGTGGGGCTAAAACCGCGGCGGCAGCCCGGCGCGTATCTTGCGCACCCGATTGCCGCTTTATGTCCACTACCATTCCTGCGCCGCCCCCGCTGCTGCACACCGCTTACCGCGCCGACCTCGACCTACTGGTGAGCCGCTGGAGCTACCAGCCCGACCCGGCCCTGCTGCCGCCCGCCTACGAGGAGCTGACGGCGCAGGCCCAGGCCTGCGGCTGCCGCTTCTGGCTGCAGGACATCCGCCGCCGCACCCTCAACGACCCGGCCATTACCCGCTGGCTGCTCACGGAGTACTTTCCGCAGATGGCCCGGCGCCTGGGCGGCCGCCTGGCCGTGGCCTACCTCACCGGCCCCGCGCTGCTGGAAGCCCTGCTGAACGGGCCCGGCTACCTGCCGCCCAGCGCCTACGAGCAGCAGCCCTTCGTAGTGGCCTTTTTCGGCGACGAGGGTGAGGCCATCCGCTGGCTGCAAACGGAGCAGCGCCGTCCTTGACTGCTCCGGTTTCCCAATAATAAGCTGCCGGTGGAGCTAACAAAACCCGGCGAAGTACGGTAGTGCTGGTATTGCCGATTTCGCCGTCTTTTCTTCTCCGTTTCGCATGCCCGTTTTGCCCGCCGGCCGCAAGCTGCGCCCAGCCTCATCCCGGAAGCAGCCCGTGGCCGTCGTTGGTGCGGGCATAGCCGGCATTGCCACGGCCGTGCGCCTGGCCGCCCAAGGCCACGCCGTCACGGTGTTCGAGGGCCGCGAGTCGTTCGGCGGCAAGATGCACCAGTTCGAGCTGCCCGGCGGCTACCGCTTCGACGCGGGCCCTTCGCTCTTCACCCTGCCCGGCCTCGTGGATGAGCTGTTTCGGCTGGCCCAGCGCGAGCCGCAGGACTACTTTCGCTACGAGCGGCTCGACCCCATCACCCAGTACTTTTTCGCCGACGGCACCGGCCTCACCGCCTGGGCCGACGAGGACCGCTTTGCCGCCGAAGTTGAAGCCAAGCTGAACGTGCCCGCGGCCGAAGTGTGCGGCTTTTTGCACCGCTCACGGCGCGCCTACGAGGCCACCGCGCCCACCTTCCTGCACAAGTCCCTGCACCGGCTGCCGAGCTACTGGAGCCGCGACACCCTGCGCGCCGTGGCCGAAATGCCGCGCCTGGGTTTGCTCAGCACCATGCACGCCCGCCACCAGCAGGCCTTTCCGCAGGATGCGCGCCTGGTGCAGCTCTTCGACCGCTTTGCCACCTACAACGGCTCCGACCCCTACCAGGCCCCGGCTACCCTCTCGCTGATTCCGCACCTGGAGCACGGCCTGGGTGCCTACTACCCCGAGGGCGGCATCTATAGCATTGCCAGCTCGCTGGTGCGCCTGGCCGAGGAATTAGGCGTCGAATTCCGCTACAACGAGCCCGTCGAGGAAATCCTGACCGCCGGCGGCCGCGTGACGGGCCTGCGCACCCCGCAGGACGTGTACGACTTCGGCCTCGTGGTCAGCAACATGGACGTGGTGCCCACCTACCGCCGCCTGCTGCCCCACGAGCCCGCCCCCGAGCGTACTTTGGCCCAACCCCGCTCGTCCTCGGCCCTGATTTTCTACTGGGGCATTGCCCGTGAGTTTCCCGAGCTGGGCGTGCACAACATCTTCTTTTCCGCCGACTACCGCCGCGAGTTCGAGGCCATCTTCCGGCAGCAGACCGTGGCCGACGACGTGACCGTGTACGTGAACATCACCAGCAAGAAAACGCCCGCCGACGCTCCGCCCGGCCACGAAAACTGGTTTGTGATGGTGAACGTGCCCCACGACCAGGGCCAGGACTGGCCCGCGCTGCTGCAAAAGACCCGCGCCGCCGTGCTGCGCCGCCTGAACCAAGCCCTGGGCCTCGACGTTGCTTCGTTGATCCAGACCGAGCGCACCTGGACGCCGCCCGGCATTGCCGCCGACACCTCCTCCTTCGGCGGCGCGCTCTACGGCAGCTCCTCCAATACCATGCTGGCGGCCTTTTTGCGCCATCCGAATTTTTCGCGCCGGCTCGATGGGCTGTACTTTTGCGGCGGCTCGGTGCACCCCGGCGGGGGCATCCCGCTCTGCCTGCTCTCCGCCCGCATCGTCGCTGACTTAATCAATTAAAAATGAGGGGTTAAAATTAAAAATTGCTCGACTTGGCCGGTTCCGACGACGCCACCAGGCCAAGTCCATCCAGCCGAGCAGCTCATTTTTAATTTTTAATTCTCAATTTTTAATTCCTTTCTCCCTATGCCCCAACCTGATCAACTGACTTCGCCGGTGGCGACTCCGGCGGCGCCGGGGCCCGCGCCAGGCCGCCTGCTGGCGGCGCAGCTGGTACTGCTGCTCTTCTACGCCACCGGTTTCGTGGGCCTCGGCTTTTCCCAGGACCCGGGCTTCTACCTGCAGTTCATGCCCCTCACGCTGCTGCTCACGGCGGCCCTGCTGCTGGCCTTCGACCGCCACAGCCCGGCCCCGATGTTCGGCTGGTTTGGCCTTACGGTCATGCTGGTGGGCTTCGGGGTGGAAGTGGCCGGGGTGCAGACCAGCGCCATCTTTGGCAACTACAGCTACGGCACCACCATGGGCCCGCGCCTGCTCGAGGTGCCCCTCATCATTGGGCTGAACTGGCTGATTCTGACCTACCTGGCCGGCGGCCTGGCCCAGCGCCTGCCGCTGCCGGGCTTCGTACGGGCGCTGCTGGCGGCCCTGCTCATGGTGGGCATGGACGTGTGCATCGAGCCGGTGGCCGTGCACTTCGGCTGGTGGAAATGGTTTGCCGACGTGATTCCCCTGCAGAATTTTAAAGCCTGGTTTGCCCTGTCGGTAATTCTGCAGGTGTACCTGAACCGCAGCCACGTACAGCCCGGCCGCAACCCGCTGGTGCCCTTCGTGTACCTGCTGCAACTGCTGTTCTTTTTTGGTTTGGGCTGGTTAATAGGCTAATTTTCGTGGCTGCCGCTCCACCCAACCCCGCCCCACCGCATGAGTCGAACCCTACGTGACACGCTTCTGGACCAAGCCCGCGACCTGTTTCAGCGCGCCGGCATCGAAAGCCAGTCGCCGGAGCAGTTGATTGCCGCCCTCGATGTTTCGCCGTCCACCTTTCGCGAGATGTTCCGCAGCAAGGCCGACCTCGTGATGCAGGTCACGCTGCACGATATCGAGCGGCAGAAACAGGAGCACGCCGAGCTGTTTGCGCGCGTGCCCAACCCCGTCGGGCGCCTGCTGAGCTTGCTGGAAATGGGCATCCGCGACCTGCAGAAGGTGACGGCGCCCACCTACTTCGCCGACCTGATCCAGCATTACCCCGAAGCCTGGGAAACCGGGCAGCAGCACCTGATGAGCTATTCGTACCCGCAGCTGCACGGCCTGCTCAACGACGGGGTGATGCAGAAGCTGCTGCGCGGCGACATCAATATCGGTTTGGTGAGCAAAATCATCATCGAGCAGCTCAACATGATGCTCAACGAGCAGATTTTCCCCTCCAGCCGCTACAACATTGCCGAGGTGTTCCGCAGCGTGTACCTCTACTACTTCCGCGGCCTCTGCACCGACGAGGGCATTCAGGCCGCGTCCTCTTATTTCGCCCGGATGTAGCGCCCGCTGACCTGGATAATGTGGGGCGCAACCACATTATCATGTTATTGATAATTTATTGGATATAGAGGAGCTTTGCCGCTCAGCAAACGCCACCTCTATGACCAAACACCTACTCCCGCTGTTTCTTGCGCTGACCTGTCTGCTCACGGCGCCTGCCTGGGCCCAGAAAAAGCCGATGTCGGCCAAAGCGCGCAAGGCCAAAATTGCCGCCGCGGCCACCGCCCGCAACAAAGCAGAAGCTGCCCGCCGCGCCGAGGCGGCGCGCATTGCCGCCGCCCAGCCCATGTCGGAGGGCCCCGACGCGGACGAGCTGCTGCGCATCGACGAAGTGCTGACCGACGCCACCCTGCGCAGCGACGCCGAGACCATCACCCACCTGCTGGCCGACGAGTACATTGCCGTCAACTCCAAGGGCCTGGTGACCAGCAAGAAGGACTGGCTGGGCGCCATTGCCAACGACGAAGGCCAGTGCGACATCAACAAGGGCTTCGAGTTCGTGGTGCGGGTGTACGGCAACACCGGCTTCGTCATCCACAACACCAGCTTCCGCGGCCAGCTCGACGGCAGCAACACCACCGGCGAATACCGCATCACGCGCTACTTCATCCGGCGCAACGGCAAGTGGCTGGTGGCCGCCAGCAACACCACCTACGTGGTGCCCGTGCGCCTCACGGCCCTGGCCGCGGCCGGCAAAAAGGCCAAGAAAGAGCGGAAGAAGCTCAAGAACACCTACGCTTCCGAGCCCTCGAAGCGATGAGCTGGTGAAATGGTGAGTCTGATGTTCAGAATCGCCTTACCCGAAAAAGCCCAACGGCCCCGACAACGCAAGTCGTCGGGGCCGTTGGGCTTTGTGCGGGTAAAAGAATCGACGGGAAACCGGAGCCGCCAGAACGACAGCCCACTATTTCACCAGCTCACCAGTTCGCCGCCTAGCTGATCGACACGCGCACTTTCTTGGTGTACTCGCGCAGGGCCGAGGTGAAGTCGGCGCCGTGGTCCTTCATGTGGTTTAGAATCCAGATGGCGGCGAAGACGTGCGTGAGCTGCTCCCCGTCGTCGGCGCCTTCCACCTCGAAGGAGGGCTTACGCTCGTCGAGCAGGGCTTCTTCGGCTTCGAGCAGGTCCTGCAGGGTCTGGTTTTCCACCAGGCGCTTGATGGCCGGGATTTTCATGGGCGCGGGGCTTAGCGGATTTTGTTGATGAGCGAAGCCACGGCTTCTTCCTTGCTGGCGGCCACGCTGTCGACAAACTCGCCGTTTTTGAACACGGCAAAGAAGGGCAGGTTGGTCACGTTGGCGGCTTTGCGGGCCTCGGGGCTCACCTCGGCATTCACGTCGAGGAAGGCCACGTCGGCGTTGCCCTCGGCGTCGGAGAGGCGCTTGAACTTGGGCGAGAACAGGCGGCAGTTGCCGCACCAGTCGGCGTAGTATTTAACCACGACTTTGTCGTGCTGCTGCAAAAGCTGCTGGAAGTCAGCATCAGTGGCTTTGGTAACGGCCATTAGGGAAAAAGTAAGGTTGGACTCAACGCAGCAGATAAGAATCATTCTTATCTGACTACAAACCTAAAGCGTTTTGGGCAGAAAAAAGTTTGGCCGCCGGAGTTCCGGCGGCCAGCACTATACGCAGTCAGGCAGAAGCGGGGTTAGGGACGCGGCGGGAATATGCCCTGCAGCGCGATGTAGTAGGCAATTGTCTGGTACGGCATCAGGTTGTTGTGGGCCTGGGCCGCGCCGATGGCCTGGCTGGCCATATTGCCCGCGCTGGAGGCGCTGTACTGCGGCAGGCCCGAGGCGTTGCTGGCCAGAAAGGCATTGGCCGGGGAGCCGGTGGTGCCCAGGGCCTGGCTGTAGGTATGCACCACGGTGTGGCTGTGCCCGGGCATCTCCGCCTCCACCAGCGCCACGGTTTCGTCGCCGCCGGTTTCGCCCAGGTCCCGGAGGCTCAGCCCCGGCCCCTGGCCGGCCCCGATGGGTACGCAGCCGTTCAGGTTAGGCAGGGCGAAGGTGGACTGCCCATTGCCGCCGTAGTAGGTTCCCAGCAGCGAAAACAGGGCCGTGTTCTGACTGATCGGCAGCAGCTGCCCGTCGCAGCGGGCGTAGCCCCGGGGCGCGAAGTTGAAGCCGGCCAGGATGATTTCGCCGACGAAGGGCTGGTTGCTGGTGAGCGTGCCGGCAGTGGCCGGCGTGGCCCGCCCGAACAAGGCCTGCAGCGGCCCCACCAGGAAGCTGCCGGCCAGCAGCCCCGACAGGCGCTTGAGCAGGCCGCGGCGCGTCGGCTGCGCCCCGGCGGGCGTGGGAAGTGGCGTCGACATGATCAGGTGGTCGAGGGGAAAACGCCCTGGAGGGCAATAACGAAGTTGATGCAGAGGAAGGGCTGCATATTGGAGTGCGCCTGGTTGCCGCCGATGCTGCTCGTGGTATTCACCGTAGCCCCACCGGCCCCGATGGTAGCCAGCGCGGCATTGACGTCGCCGCCGTACTGCGGGGCGCCCCCGCCGCTGTCGGCCAGGTAGTGGTGCGTGCCCGTGCCGACGCCCGATACCTGCAGGTCGCCCAGGGCGGTGCTGCTTTTGATGCCGTGAATGTGGGGCACCAGCTGGCCCAGCGTCAGCGTGTGGGACTCCGCGCCGCCCCGCTGGCCCAGCGCGAAGTTGCCCCCGTCGGAAACGGGAATCCGGCCGCGCAGGTCGGGCAGGGCGAAGGTGGTTTGCCCATTGCCGCCGTAGGTGGTACCCAGTAGCGCGAACAGGGCCTGGTTCTGATTGATGGGCAGCTGCTGTCCGTTGCAGAAAGCCCAGCCCTGGGGCGCGAAATTAAAGGAAACCATCATGATTTCGCCCAGAAACGGGTCGAGGCCCTGGGTCGACAAGACCTCGGCCTGGGCCGGGCGGCGGTTGCCCAGCAGCAGGCCGCCGGCCATCAGGCCACCCAGGCGCTTCAGCCAGCCCCGCCGCGACGACGAGCCAGCCAGATCAATAGCGTTTTGCATGAAAAGCGAGAGTTAGGGCTGCGGAAAAACGCCGAACATCGAAATGATGTAGTTGACCACCAGGAAGGGCTGCATGTTCTGGTGGGGCTGCGAGCCGCCCACGACCGGCAGGTTTTGCGCCGGCTGCTGCACCAGGTTACCGGTGTCCTGGGTGTACTGGGCCGAGCCGTTGCCGCCATCGGCCGGCACGGCGCCCGAGGGCGAGGCCGTGGTGCCCGGCGCGGTGCTGGCCGCCAGCGTGTGATTATGGCTGGGCATTTGCTGGGTAGTCAGCGTGACTTCCTCCTGCCCCCCTATCTCCGCAAGCTGGCGGTTGCCGAGGCCCGGACCGCTGACGAAGTGCATGGGGGCGCGGCCGTTCAGGTTGGGCAGGGCGAAAGTAGACTCGCCGTCGCCGCCGTACGTGGTGCCGATGAGCTGAAACAGGGTTTCGTACTCGCTGATGGGCAGCAGGCGGCCGTCGCAGAAAAACCAGCCGTTCGGGGCGAAGCTGCCCGCGAAAATGGCTATTTCCCCGACGTAGGGCAGGTTGGCGTTGACGTTCAGGAAGGAACGGCGCGGGGTGAGGGAAGGCGCCGACGGGGCCGGGGCGGCCGGCTGCAGCCAGTCCTGCACCCGCCGCAGCCAGGAGCGGCGCGTCGACAAAGAAGTGGAGGCGTGTGCCATGAGGTAGCGGAATCCGGGGAGAAAAAGGGCGCCTACGACTCGCGGCGCCAGACTCCGCCGGTGTAAATGAAGCGGGCCGCGTACTTGGGCAGGATGTTGCCCGTGCCGCTGGCCGATACCACCGTGATGTACTGGTTGTCGTTGTTGACGATAACCAGGCGTTGGCCGGCCGTACCCGTGCCCAAAGTGATGGTGCCGTTGGCGCCCCCGTTGTCGTTGTACACGATGTTGGTAGCCGGCGGATTTACCGTGACGTTCGTCGTCGGGGCATTCCCAGCCGACGAGCTTTCGGCGGTGTATTCCCCCGCGCCCACGCTGGCCCAGCCTGTGGAGGTGTATTGGTAGAGGCCGGGGGTGTTGTCGGTCTGGATGATGAGCATACCCACGGTGGGCGTGCCCATAGCATTACGCTGGGTCAGGGTCAGGCGCGGCGGCAGCAGGCCCTTGGTGGTGCTGGTGATGTCCAGGGCGGCTTTAGCGTCGGCGGTGGTGGTACCCACGGCCAGCACGCCGCTCACGCTGCCGTTGCCGGTCACCGCGCTGTTGCCCGCCACCGAGCTATTGCCCGACACCAAGCTGTTGCCGGTGGTAGTGACGTTGCCCGAGTTGTCGATGCTGAGGCCGCCGGTGCCGTTGTTGGAAAGCGAGTTGCCGGCCAGTTTCACGGCCGAGGTGGCTGTGCCGTTGCCCAGGTTGTCGCCGGCCGATACCTTATCGGGCAGCCATAGCCAATTGGCGGTGCTGGTAGTGCTGTTGTTGTAGTAGAAACCGGCGGTGCCGTCGGTCTGGTACACCAGCAGGCCCTGGGCCGGGCTGCTGATAGCTGTGCGCTGGGCGCTGGTCATGCGCGGTACCAGCATACCCTTGGTGGTGGAGGCCACTTCCAGCATAGCCGTGGTGGCCGGGGCGCCGGTACCGATGCCTACGCTCTGAGCAAAAGCGCCGGACGTAGCCAGCAGGGCGCCAGCCAGAAGCAAGTAAGATTTGGACATAGCAGGCTGTTGAGGTGAGACCCGAAAGATAGGATTATTTCAACGTATTAATACTTTTTAATTTACAAACAACTAATTGTTAAGTCCTAAGATACTGCCTGCTTTGGCCCCGATTTCGCGTATGTAGCCGCACCGACTGTTTCGCCGGCGTGTCCGGCGTGCTTTCCTGTTTTCGACTATGCGCAACCTTGTTTTCTTCGGCGACTCCCTCACGGCGGGGCATGGCCTGCCCGCCCCGCAAGCCTTTCCGGCCCTCATCCAGCAGAAAATCGACGCGCTGGGGCTGGCCTGGCAGTGCATCAACGCGGGCGTGAGCGGCGAAACCACCGCCGGCGGCCTGCACCGCCTGCCCACCGTGCTCAGCCGCCGCCGGCCCGACGTATTCGTGCTGGAGCTGGGCGCCAACGACGGGCTGCGCGGCATCCCCGTGCGCGAAACCACCCAGAACCTGCAGCGCATCATCGACGAGGTGCGGCGCCAGTACCCCGCGTGCCGCCTCGTGCTGGTGGGCATGGAGTTTCCCTTCGACCTCGGCCCCTTCGGCCAGCACCAGCTGGCCCGCTACGCCCAGGAGTTCAAGGCCCAGTTCCGCACTCTGGCCGAGCAGAACGGCCTCGACTTCGTGCCCTTCCTGCTGCAGGGCGTGCTCGGCCGCCCCGAGCTGAACCTGCCCGACCGCGCCCACCCCAACGCCGCCGGCTACCGCATCGTGGCCGAAAACGTGTGGGCGGTGCTGGAGGCCGTGCTGCGCACGGTGTAAGATGGTGAGGTGGTGAACTGGTGAGATTAACGTTCAGACTGCCCTGAATGCACAAACGGCCCCGGCAACATCTGCTGCCGGGGCCGTTGGACTTTTTTGGTTGATCAGGTGGTAAATGAGGCGCGCCAGAACGACAACTCACCATTTCACCACCTCACCATTTCACCACTTAGGCGTTGTACATCAGCTCGTAGTACTCCGTAGCCATGCGGCCCGACTCGAACTGCGGCTCCACTTCGCGCATGGTGGTCTGCACGATCTTCCAGTACTCGGCGGGCTTGCTGTAGTACAGGGGCAGGATTTCGTGTTCGAGCACGTCCAGCGTGCCGGCGGCTTCGATGCGGTCCTTCTCGGCGTCGGGCAGGTCGAGGTCGGCCAGGGGGATGAGGAAGCCGTTTTCGCCGTGGCGCACGAACTCCGGAATCCAGCCGTCGGGGATGCTCAGGCTCAGGCTGCCGTTCATGGCGGCCGTCATGCCCGAGGTGCCGGAGGCCTCGCGCGGGAAGCGCGGGGTGTTCAGCCAGATGTCGGAGCCCTTCTTCAGCAGAGCCGACAGGCCCAGCTCGTAGCCGACGAGCACGGCGCAGTTTTTCAGGTTTTTGCTGCGGGTAATCAGCTCGTTGAACAGGCCGATGGCGCCGTAGTCCTTGGGGTAGGGCTTGCCGGCCCAGATGACCTGCACCGGGCGGTCGGCATTATTCACCAGCGCCTCGAACCGCTCGAAGTCGTTCAGCACCAGGTTGGCGCGCTTGTAGGCGGCGAAGCGGCGGGCCCACACCACCGTCAGCACATCCGGATCGAACAGCTTGCCGGTCTGGTCGGCTACCACTTTGAACAACTGCTCCTTCAGCTCCCGCTTGCGGGCCTTCAGGTTCTTGACGGCGGTGCTGGCCGTGCTGGTCAGGGCCTTGTGCAGCGGCGCGTCGCGCCAGTAGGTGCCGTTCTGCGAGTTGGTGATGTGAATGATGGGGCACACGCCGGCGTTGTGGTTCCACATGTCGCGGGCCACCCGGCCGTGCACTTCCGATACGCCGTTGGCAATGCGCGCCATGCGCAGGGCGGTGAGCGTGTAGTTCAGCCGCTCGTGCTCCACCAGGCCCAACTCGCGCACTTCGTGGCCCGAGATGCCCGAGAAGAAGGTCATGTCTTCGAGCAGCTTCATGGGGTGCTCCTCGTTGCCGGCCAGCTCGGGCGTGTGGGTGGTGAATACCAGGCGCTTCTGCACCTCGCTCAGCTGCCGGCCGTGCTTTTCGTGCAGGTAGAAGGCCAGCGGCAGGCCGTGGCCCTCGTTTAGGTGGTACACTTCCGGCGTGCGGTTGATCAGGTCGAGCAGCTTGCCGCCGCCCACGCCCAGCAGGATGCTCTGGGCCACGCGGGCCGCCGTGTCGGCGTCGTAGAGGTGGTGGGAGATGGTGCGCGAGAGGTAGTCGTTTTCCGGAATGTCGGTGGTCAGGAAAAACATCGGGCAGGTGCCGAACACCTCCGGGGCGAGGTAAAAGGCCTTCACCTTCACCGGGGCCGAGTGGATGGTGATGTCGAAGGTGAAGCCGGTATCCTGCAGGAAGCTGTAGTACTTCTCGGTGAAGTCGGCGCGCATGGTCTGGTCGGGCTGCCGGCCCTGGTCGTAGTAGCCGTAGCTCCACAGGATGCCGATGCCGATGAGGTTCTGCTTCAGCTCGTAGGCCGAGCGCATGTGCGAGCCGGCGAGGAAGCCCAGGCCGCCGGAGTAGGTTTTGAGGGCCTGGTCGATGGCAAACTCCATCGAGAAGTAAGCTGCCGACTTGCTGAACTCGGGTGCGGGGGTGTAGGAAGAGTAGGTAAAAGCCATGAGAAGGAAGGGGTGAAGCGACGTCGGGCGGGCGGGGCCGGCCAACGAGCTGACAAACCTAAAAAAATGACGCAACAAAAACGCCTTTGCCCGTAGCCAACGCGGTGGTCATAAGGCCCGCTAAGCTACGCAGGGGCCCGCAAACGACCTGGCAGAGGCTCAGGCAGATATATTTTGAATAATATTTCAAAGAGCTAGGATGTTTTTTAATGAAATTTTAATTTAAGACCCGCTAAGCCAAGCTTTTTGCCACTTAGTCCAGTTTCTCCCCTTTTCCACCTCCATCACACCTTATGAAAATTTCTACTCGCCTGTGGGCCCTTCCCCTGCTGGCCCTGGCCTTCGGCTGCGCCAAAACCGACAATCTGGCCCCACAAGGCACGCTGGCCACCTTAGCCGCCAGCCACGACGTGTCGAATACGGGCTTCCCCGAGGGCTTCGAGTCGGGCACCAAAACGGCCTACTCCGTGGGCTCGGTCACGCTGGGCTCCGGCTCCTGGACGCTCGACGACGCCTTGCTGGGCAACACGACGGCCGATGCCAAAACCGGCGCCCAGTCGGCGCGGGTGCGCAACGCGGGCAAGCTCACCATGAACTTCAACGTCTCGGGCGGGGCGGGCACCGTGACGGTGGGCCACGCCGCGTACGGCACCGACGGCGCCTCCACCTGGGAGCTGTGGAAGTCGGTGGACAGCGGCACGAGCTACACCAAAGTCGGCTCGACCATCACCAGCAGCAGCGCCACGCTCAGCACGGCCACCTTCACCGTGAACCAGACCGGCGCGGTGCGCTTTGAAATCCGCAAGACCGACGGCTCGGCCAACCGCGTCAACTTCGACAACGTCGACATTCAGACCTACAGCGGCGGCGGGGGCGGCGGCACGGCCAAGAAATTCCTCATCGACGCGGGCCACGCCGAAACGGCCGGCAACGCCGACTGGGTGATGGATGTGGACGCGGGCGTGGTGGCGCGCTACCCCACCCCGGCCGCCTCGGGCATCACCGGCACCACCAGCGAAACGTACTGGACCGGCGCGCTGTCGGCCTGGGGCGTGAGCCTGGTGAAGCTGGGCCACTCGGTGGAGCACTTGCCCGCGGGCGTGCCCATCACCTACGGCACCACCGGCGCCCAGGACCTACAGAACTACAACGTGTTCATCATCGACGAGCCGAACACGCTGTTTACGGCCGCCGAGAAAACCGCCCTGGTGCGCTTCGTGCAGAACGGCGGCGGCCTGTTCATGATTTCCGACCACGACGTGTCGGACCGCAACAACGACGGCTACGACTCGCCCGCCATCTGGAACGATTTGATGAGCAACAACTCGGTGCAGGCCAACCCCTTCGGCTTCAGCATCGATCTGACCAACATCGTGGAAACCAGCTCCAACGTGCTGGCCAGCAGCACCAACCAGATTCTGAACGGCCCGCAGGGCGCCGTCACGCAGATCAAGTACAGCAACGGCGCCACCATCACCAAGACCTCCGGTTCGGCGGCCGTGCCGCTGGTGTGGCGCAGCACCTCCTCGCAGGGCAACACCAACATCATGTGCGCCAGCAGCACCTTCGGCACCGGCCGCGTGGTGGTCATCGGCGACTCGTCGCCGGCTGACGACGGCACCGGCTCGCCCGGCAACACCGTGTACCCGGGCTGGACGGAGCTGGCCTCGCACGCCCGCTTCCACCTGAACGCCTCGCTCTGGCTGGCCAAGGTGACCAACTAAGCCCACGGATTACGGCGGATTTTCGGATTTTGTGGACGATTGACCTAATTGAGCCACGACTCGAAGTCGTGGCTCAACTACGTTTAGGTACCAGCTCAGAAGGAAACGTATAGCAAAGAACGTCCTGCTTCGCGGAGCTCAGCAGGACGGCCAAGTGGCTACGATTACGGTTGACTGACCACTTCGGCCGCCCATTCCTTATCGGCGAATTCCGCTAAGCTGACTTCGTCGAGTCTTGGCGATGTTGCCCGGCGCCGCTGCTTCAGCTGAAGCAGCGGCGCTTTGTTTTTAGCTGTTATTCAAGCAGAAGTGAATCCTGGTTTTGATGCCCGCACCTGAAGTTTCTACTTTACAGCGGCGCCATTACGGTGCTGATTTCTTGCGCCGTTTTTTTATGACCCGACTACTCCGCATTTCCGCCTGGCTGCCCCTGCTGCTCTTGCCGCTCGGCGCCGCCGTTGCCCCCGTTTCGGCCGCCGATAATCCGCCGGCCCTGGCGCCCGCGCCGCCCGCTGCCAAAGCCGGCGTCACCCGCATCGACCCCACGTTCTGGTGGGTGGGCATGAAGAACCCCGAGCTGCAGCTGCTGGTGTACGGCCCCGGCATCGGGCAGCGCACGGCCGCTATCGAGGGCAGCTACCCGGGCGTGACCGTGACGGGGCAGCAGAAGCTCGACAACCCCAACTACCTGGTGGTGAACCTGCGCGTAGAGCCGACCGCCAAAGCCGGCAAGCTGCCGCTGAGCTTCGCGGGCAGCGGCAAGAAGCTCAGCTACCAGTACGAGCTGCGGGCCCGCAGCACCGACCCCAGCCGGGTGCAGGGCGTGAGCAGCGCCGACTTCATCTACTTCCTGATGCCGGACCGCTTCTCCAACGGCAACCCCAAGAACGACGTGGTGAAGGGCCTGCGCGAGCATACCGTGGCCCGCGACACCATGTACGCCCGCCACGGCGGCGACCTGCAGGGCATCGTCAACCACTTCGACTACCTGAAGTCGTTGGGCGTCACGGCCATCTGGCCCACGCCGGTGACCTTGAACGACATGCCCAAGGCCAGCTACCACGGCTACGCCCTCACCGATTACTACGCCGTCGACCCGCGCTACGGCTCCAGCGAGGAGTACGTGCAGTTCGTGCAGAAAGCCCACCAGAACGGCCTCAAGGTCATTCACGACGTGGTGCTCAACCACATCGGCAGCTACAGCCAGCTGCAGCTCGACCCGCCCGCCAAGGACTGGGTGCACCAGTGGCCCAAGTTCACGCGCAGCAACTACAACTCGCAGGCCCTCAACGACCCGTACCGCGCCCAGTACGATACCAAGCGCTACAACGACGGCTGGTTCGACACCTCCATGCCCGACGTGAACCAGTCGAACCCGCTGGTGAGCAAGTACATCATCCAGAACTTCATCTGGTGGGTGGAGTACACCGGCCTCGACGCCTACCGCATCGACACCTACCCGTACTCGGAGACGAAATTCCTGATGGACTGGGGCCAGGCGTTGCTGGACGAGTACCCCAGGCTGGGCATGTTCGGCGAGGCCTGGGTGGGCAGCACCGCCCAGCAGGCCTTCTTTGCCCGCAACATCTTCGCCCCGGTCGACGGCTTCAAGTCCAACCTGCCCGGCGTGCTCGATTTCCAGTCGCAGGGCGCCATTCAGGACGCGCTGAAGAAGGACAACCCCAACGCCACCCGGCTCTACGACGCCTTGCAGGGCGACTGGATGTACGAGGACGCGACGCGCAACGTGGTGTTCATGGACAACCACGACATGAGCCGCGTCTATTCCGTCATCGACGAGGATTTGGGCCGCATGAAGATGGGCTACGCCTGGCTGCTAACTACGCGCGGCATTCCGCAGCTGTACTACGGCACCGAAATCCTGATGAAGAACTTCTCCAACCCCGACGGCAAGGTGCGCGAGGATTTCCCCGGCGGCTGGCCCGGCGACAAGGTGAACAAGTTCACCGCCGCCGGCCGCACGCCGCAGGAAAACGAGGCCTTCGACTACGTGAGCAAGCTGGGCCTGTACCGCAAGGCCCACCCCGTGCTGCAGACGGGCAAGCTCATGCAGTTCATTCCGCAGGATGGCGTGTATACCTACTTCCGCTACGACGCGGCCGGCAACACCGTGCTGGTGATGATGAACACCGCGGCATCGGCCAAGACGGTGGACGGAACGCGGTTTGCGGAACGCACTCAGGGCTACAGCTCCGGCGTGGACGTGGTGACGGGCGCCGCCGTCAACGACCTGAAATCCTTTAACATTCCGGGGCAGACGGCTTGGGTGCTGGAGCTAAAAAAGTAGCTTTTATTACGGACGACATTTAGCCCGCAGAGGGCGCTGAGGTTTTCGCAGAAGACGCAGAGCGCGTATACTACCGAACAGCTCAGCGCCTTCTGCGTTTCTTCCGCGTCCTCTGCGGGCTAAAAACACCAGAACCACACCAGAACCAACCATGACCGACCTCACCAACCAAGTTGCCATCGTCACCGGCGCCAGCCGCGGTATCGGCCGCGCCATTGCCACGCTGCTGGCCCTGCAGGGCGCCCAGGTGGTGTGCGTAGCCCGCTCCGAGGACGAGCTGCTGGACGTAGCCCAGAAAACCAACGGCCTGCCCGTGGTGGCCGACGTGTGCGACGAGCGCGACGCCCAACTCATCGTGAGCGCGACGCTGAGCCGCTTCGGCCGCCTCGACATCGTGGTGTGCAACGCCGGCGTGGGCTCGTTCAACCTGCTCGAAAACTTCAGCGCCGAGGAGTGGGACCGGATGTTCGACGTGAACGTGAAGGGCACCTTCCTGCTCTGCAAAGCCGCGCTGCCGCACCTGAAAGAGCAGCAGCGGGGCCACATCATCGGCATTGCCTCCGACGTGAGCAAGCGCACCTTCGCCCACGGCACGGCCTACGGGGCCAGCAAATACGCCCAGCACGCGGTGCTCGACGCGCTGCGCAAGGAAGCCCGCCCGAACGGCATCAAAGTCAGCGTGATTTACCCGGGCTTGGTAGATACCTACTTCAACGAGTCCCGGCCCGGCGCGCCCGACAAGGAGAAGACCCACCTGCAGCCCATCGACGTGGCCCAGGCCGTGCGCTACGTGCTGGAGGCCCCGGCCCACGTGGTCGTCGACGAGCTGATGCTGCACCCCGTGACGCAGGAATGGTGATTTTTAGCACTTTGGGACGCGGCGCTTGACCAACAGCCAGGTTTGCGGGCTTTCGAGCCTAAAGAAACGGCGCAAGAAAAACGCGCTTCGGCGGGCCGCAAACGTTCCCAAATGCCTAAATTACCGTCCATATGCGACGCTCCATCCTGGTTTCGGCTGCCCTTCTCACCCTCGGCCTGACCGCCTTTTCTCCTCTTCCCGCGGCGACTCCGCCCATGGCGCACTACCTCGACCCCGCCCCCGGCGACCCGAATACCACCGACGAGCCGGTGCAGGACCACAAAATCATCGTCTACCAGATGATGGTGCGCCTGTTCGGCAACCAGAAAACCCTGAACAAACCCTACGGCACGCTGCAGGAAAACGGCGTCGGCAAGTTCAACGACATCAGCGACAAGGCCCTGCAGGAAATCAAGAAGCTGGGCGCCTCGCACGTGTGGTACACCGGCGTGCTCGAGCACGCCACCATGACCGATTACTCCAAGTTCGGCATTGCCCTGGACGACGCCGACGTGGTGAAGGGCCGCGCCGGCTCGCCCTACGCCGTGAAGGACTACTACGACGTGTCGCCCGACCTGGCGGTGAACGTGCCCAAGCGCATGCAGGAGTTTGAGGCCCTGGTGAAGCGCACCCACCAGAACGGGCTGAAGGTATTCATCGACTTCATTCCCAACCACGTAGCGCGCAGCTACAAGTCGGACGCCAAGCCGGCGGGCGTGGTGGACCTGGGCGAGAAGGACGACAAAACCAAGGCCTTCGCGCCCAACAACAACTTCTACTACCTGCCCGGCAAAGCTTTCGTGGTGCCCCAGGGCGCCGACCCGCTGGGCCCCACGGCCAAGGGGCCGAAGGAAGACGGCAAGTACCTGGAGATGCCCGCCAAGGCCACCGGCAACGACGTGTTCAGCGAAGCGCCGAGCATCAACGACTGGTACGAAACCGTGAAGCTCAACTACGGCGTGGACTACCAGCACGGCCGCCAGCTGCATATCCAGCCGATTCCGGACACCTGGCTGAAGATGCGCGACATCCTGCTCTTCTGGGCCCAGAAGGACGTCGACGGCTTCCGCTGCGACATGGCCGAAATGGTGCCGGTGGAGTTCTGGGCCTGGGTGATTCCCGAAGTCAAAAAGGCGAAGCCGGGCATCCTCTTCATGGGCGAGGCCTACAACGCCAAGGAGTACCGCACCTACCTCGAAAAAGGCCACTTCGACTACCTCTACGACAAGGTGGGCCTCTACGACGGGCTGCGCCGCCTGATGGTGGGCGGCGGTAAGATGAGCGACATCACCGACGTGTGGAGCCGGGAAAGCCGCGGCTTCAGCTCCCACATGCTGCGCTTCCTCGAAAACCACGACGAGCAGCGCATTGCCTCCAAGGACTTTGCCGGCGACACCAAGCCCGCCATTCCGGCCATGACGGTATCGGCCACGCTGGGCACGGGCCCGGTGATGGTGTACTTCGGGCAGGAAGTAGGGGAGCCGGGCCGCGGGTCCGAGGGCTTCAGCTCGGAGGACGGCCGCACCAGCATCTTCGACTACTGGGGCGTGCCCGAGCACCAGAAATGGCTGAACGGCGGCGCTTTCGACGGAGGCAAGCTCAGCCTGCAGCAAAAGCAGCTGCGCGACTTTTACGGCCGCCTGCTCAACCTCTGCGCCAGCAGCGAAGCCCTGCGCAAGGGCCGCTTCTACGAGCTGCAGGACGCCAACAACCTCGCCAAGGAGTACGACGACAAGAAGCTCTACAGCTTCCTGCGCTTCACCGACAAGCAGCGGATGCTGGTGGTGGCCAACTTCAGCCCCACCCAGACCTACGTGCCTACCCTGCAGATTCCGGCCGCCGCCTGGAAGCTGATGGGCCTCGACCCGCTGCGCAGCCAGTTTACCTACACCGACGTGCTCAACGGCCGCACCGGCAGCACCTCGGCCCGCGTCACGCTGCCGCCCATGTCGGCCGTCATCCTCGAAATCGAACCGAAGAACTAGGGGGCTGATAGCACTAAAAGAACGTCATGTCGAGCGCAGTCGAGACATCTCGCTTGATAGTAATTCCCTCGTTGAACTGAGTTTACTATCAGTCATCAGCACGCGAGATTCTTCGCTACGCTCTGAATGACGTTCTTTTTGCATCATTTCCTCTTCGTCACCACCAACCGCCACCGCACTCCCACACCCCGTTCCCTTATGGCTTCCGGCGCCGCAATCAGTACCTCCACCTCCACCGCGCGCAAGCCGCAGCTCTCGTTCTGGCAAATCTGGAACATGAGCTTCGGCTTCCTCGGCATCCAGTTCGGCTTCGAGCTGCAGAACTCCAACGTCAGCCGCATCTTCGAGACGCTGGGGGCCAACAAGGACGATATTCCAATTCTGTGGATTGCCGCCCCGGTGACCGGCCTGCTGGTGCAGCCCATCATCGGCTACCTCTCCGACCGCACCTGGAGCCCGCGCTTCGGCCGGCGCCGGCCGTTCTTCCTGATCGGGGCCATTCTGGCCTCGCTGGCTTTGCTGGTGATGCCCAATTCCTCGGCCCTGTGGATGGCGGGCGGCATGCTCTGGATCATGGACGCCAGCATCAACATCTCGATGGAGCCCTTCCGCGCCTTCGTGGGCGACAAGCTGCCCTCGGAGCAGCGCACCTCGGGCTTCGCCATGCAGTCGTTCTTTATCGGGGTGGGCTCGGTGGTGGCGGCCCTGCTGCCCTGGGTGTTTACCAACTGGCTGGGCATGAGCAATACGGCCCCGGCCGGCGAAATTCCGCCCTCGGTGAAGTGGGCCTTCTACGTGGGCGCGGCGGCCTTTCTCGGCTCGGTTATCTACACCGTGGTGACCAGCAGCGAAACGCCGCCCGAGGACATGGAGGCCTTCCGCGCCGAAAACGCCAAGGTGGGCATGTGGGACGGCCTGCGCGAGTCGTTTACCGGCATCTTCCACATGCCGCCGGCCATGCGGCAGCTGGCCGTGGTGCAGTTCTTCACCTGGTTTGCGCTGTTTTCGATGTGGATTTACGCCACCAACGCCGTGACCAGCAACATCTACAACATGCGCGTGGACGCGCCGCTGTACGAGAAGCTGCGGGCGCAAATCACCGGCGCGCCGGCCGCCAACACGGGCGCCAAGGAGCTGGACGGGCTCAAGCGCGACGTGGCCGAAATCGAGCAGTTTCAGGCCGATAATACCGACAAGGTCATCAGCCTGAACATGGCCAACTACGCCGTGGACAAAGCCCCGCTGACCGATCCGGAAAAGGCCACCGCCAAGCGCGTGCAGCAGCAGTACAACGACGGGGCCGACTGGCTCAGCCTCTGCTCCTCGGTGCGCAATGGGGTGGCCGCGGTCTTCGCCTTCATCATTCCGCTGATTGCGGCCCGCACCAGCCGCCGCCGCACCCACATGCTCTGCCTGCTGCTCGGCGGCCTGGGGCTGGTGTCCTTGAAGTTCATTGCCAACCCCGACTTCATCATCGTCTCGATGGGCCTGGTGGGCATTGCCTGGGCCAGCATCCTGTCGATGCCCTACGCCATCCTGGCCGGCTCGCTGCCCGCCAACAAGATGGGCTACTACATGGGCGTGTTCAACTTCTTCATCGTGATTCCGCAGATTGTAGCGGCCACCATCCTGGGCTGGTTCACGGTGCACCTCTTCCACGGCAACACCCTGAACACGCTGGTGCTCGGTGGGGCCAGCATGGTGCTAGCCGGCCTGCTCACCCTTTGGGTGCGCGACGACGACGATACCCACGTGGCCGCCGTGATGGAAAACCCCGGCTACGACACGCCGGTACTGACCAACCCGCAGGCGTAACGAGCCTCACGCTCAAGATGAAACCGCCCCGGCTGCCAAGCGCAGCCGGGGCGGTTTTGCGTTAGGCCCGAATCGGGTGGATGTAGCGCGACCCGCAGGTCGACGAAGTCAACTTTCAGTTCTCGTATGCCAGAACGTTGTCGTGCAGAGCTACGCGAACCGAAAGTTGACTTCGTCGACCTGCGGGTCGCGCTACCTCCGGTCAGGTGCCCGACTGCAGCCAGTGCTGGGCGGGCAGCTCCTCGATGAACACGCGCACGTCGGCGCCGCGGCGGATTTCTTCGGGCAAGCCAAATTCCTCGGCGGCCAGGCGGGCGTCGATGGCGTCGGCCTGGTAGGGGGTGACGAGGTAGGCCAGGCGGCGCGGGGCCGGCAGCACGCCGCGCAACTGCGGCCGAAACGTGGTCAGCACCCAGCGAAAGTCCTCGGGCGCGGCCAGGCCGCGGGTGCGCAGATCCACCAGCCAGTGGCTGCACTGCTTGTCGCGGGCCAGCGCCAGCGCGGCTTCGTAGCCGGCGCGGTGCTCTTCGGACGACACCGGCCGCGCCCAGCGCAGAAACAGCAGGTGCAGGTCGGGGCGGTACGTGAGGCGGAGGTAGTCCTGGTCGACGGCTTCCATGCGGGCAACTAACGCGGCAAAGGGTGAGGGCGGCGTGAACAAACGCGCCCCGGCCGGGCGGCTTACGGCCCAGCTTGCCTATGGTACCCGGTGGCCGCGGCTTTTGTTTGCGCCGGGCCGGCTTTTAGCTCTGCGGGCGGCTACTGCCACACCCGGCCCGCGTCGGGGCGGGTGAGCAGCGGCGGGGCTGCGGTCAGGCGGTTCCGTCCCGCGTGGCCCGCCACGGAGGCGTCGCACGGTTCGCGGAAGCCTTTCTTCGGCGTGCAGCCTTTGGCGCCGAACAGCCGGGCGGGGCAGCGGCACTAGGCAGCCCAATATCCACTGCTTTACCTCCTAAACCGCCAACCGGGGCGCCAGCTATTACCACCTAAACACGTGGCGCCGACGCCAACGAGCTGATTGTGCGCGGTTTTATCGGACAAAAGCGCTGTATTTGCTTTCCCAACACTCCCATCCTCGTTCTTTTATGAAACACTCTTACCTGATGCGGCACCTGCGGAGGGCGGCCGGATTACTGCTGGCCAGCCTGCTGGGCGCAGCCGGGGCGCAGGCCCAAACCACTACAAGCACCCCGCCCAAGCAGGAAATGCGCGCCGTGTGGGTGGCCCACGTGTTCAACCTCGACTGGCCGCGCCTCAAAACGCTCACGCCCACCCAGCAGCGCGCCGACTTTATCAGCCTGCTCGACCGCCACAAGGCCAACGGCATCAACGCGGTGGTGGTGCAGGTACGGGCTTCGGCCGACGCCATTTACCCGAGCACCCTCGAGCCCTGGAGCGAGTGGATGAGCGGCACCCAGGGCGTGGGCCCCCAGCCGGCCTACGACCCGCTGCAGTTCATGATTCAGGAGGCGCACAAGCGCAGCATGGAGTTTCACGCCTGGATTAATCCCTACCGGGCCGTCACCAACGCCAACACCTCCAGCGTGGCCGCCAGCCACGTGTCGCGCCTGCACCCCGACTGGATAGTGCCTTTCAATACCCTGCGCGTGCTGAACCCCGGCCTGCCCGCCGTGCGCCAGTACCTCACGCGGGTGGTCATGGACGTGGTGCGCCGCTACGACGTCGACGGCATCCACTTCGACGACTACTTCTACCCCGCGCCGCAGACCGGCGTGGTGTTCGACGACGACGCGGCCTTCGCGGCCGACCCGCGCGGCTTCACCGCCAAGGCCGACTGGCGGCGCGACAACATCGACGTGTTCGTGCACACCGTGTCCGACAGCATTCAGGCGGCCAAGCCCTGGGTGAAGTTCGGCATTTCGCCGCCCGGCGTGTGGCGCAACGGCACCAGCGTGGGCGGCACCGCCACCACGGCCTTCCAGAGCTACACCGACATCTTCGCCGACTCGCGCAAGTGGCTGCAGCAGGGCTGGGTCGACTACCTGGCCCCGCAGGTGTACTGGACCAGCACCACCACGGCCGCCCGCTACGACCTCATCGTGCCGTGGTGGAACCAGCAGGTGCTGCCCGCCGTGCCGCGTCACGTGTACGTGGGCCACGCCGCTTACAAAGTCAGCGCCACGGCCACCGATGCCTTCAACCAGCCCACGCAAATTCCTTCGCAGCTGCGGCTGGCCCGGCAGCAGAGCAACGTAAAGGGCAGCCTGTTCTACAAGTCCACCGAGCTGCTGGCCAACCCCTTGGGCGTGGCCGACTCTCTACGCACCAACTTCTACCGCAGCAAGGCCCTGGTGCCCGCCATGCCCTGGAAGGACAACGTGCCGCCCACCACGCCGGTGCAGGCCGGCATCTGGAACGACACCCAGGGCTCGGGCTTTCTGCGGCTGAGCTGGCAGCCCGGCCCGGCCGCTTCCGATGGGCAGGTAGCCCGCTGGTACGTGGTTTACAAGATTCCCTACCACACCGGCCCGGCCACCGCCGCCGACCTGGCCAACCCGGCCAACATTGCCTCCATTCAGGACAGCACCCGCTACCGGGAACTAGCGCCGACCGGCGCGCCGCAGTTCATGTATACCATCACCGCGCTGGACCGCCTGTACAACGAAAGCGCGCCGGTGACCAACTTCACGGTGCTGCTGCCCGCCAAAGCGGCTGCCGAAACGGCGCTGCTGCAGCCGGCCTACCCCAACCCCTTCGCCGAAAGCACCGAGCTGCGCTTCCGCCTGCCCACAGCTGGCGCCGCCTCGCTGCTGGTGTACGACGTGACGGGCCGCGTGGTGAGCCGCCTGCTGGAAGGCCAACTCGCCGCCGGGCCGCACACCGCCACGCTCCGGGCGGGCACGCTGCCGGCCGGTATTTACGTGGTGCGGCTGCGCAACGAGGCCGGCACCTACCAGCAGAAAGTGCTGCTGACGCGGTAATTCTCGGCCCTCGGGCAGCGGCAATTCAACTACCGTTCTGCAACCGGCCAGCCGCTTCCCGTATCTTAGCTCTGACGGTCCCGGCACCTCGCGCCGGGGCCGTTTGCTATTTCCTACGTTCTATGCGTCGCTTATTCCTCCTGCTCGCGCTGGCTGCCGCTGCTTCCGCCGCTCGGGCCCAAACGCCCGGCAGCCCCGCCGCCACGCCCAGCCTGGCCACGGCCCATTACTCCGCCGCCGACACCATCCGGGCGGTGCGCCACCTCTTCGAGCACCGCATCAAGGGCGCGGTGGGCTACGCCGACGCGGGTAGCGCCGTGCTGACGGCCGGGGCCGTGGCCATGGCCCTGCGCACCGATAGCACCTCCGAAGGCCAGCGCATCGATAGCAACCGCGACATGCTGGTGGGCAGCGCGCTGATGGGCTACGGCGTGTTTCGCGCCGTGCGGTTCGGGCGCACCCGCTACGAGCAGGTGGTGACGGCCTACGTCCAGGGCGAGCCGCTGCCGCCTTACGTCCGCCGCCGGCTGAAGCCGAAGTACTTCCGCTACCGCGCGTTTTAGCGACTCTGTCAACGAAGTCGGCCCCGCCGCAGCCCCGGCATACACCTGGGGCCGCGGCGGGGCCGGTTTTGTGCAGCATGTTGCCCGCTTAGGCCTGGGGCTTGGCGGGCATGCTTCGGTCGCGAATGGCCTTGAATTCCGAGCCGGGCTTCCACTGCGGGAAGGTGGTTTCGTCGCCCAGGCGGCGGCCGATGCGGTAGAGCAGGCGGGCGTCTTCGGCCATGCCGCCGAGGTCCATGTCGGGGCGGTACTCGTCGCTGGGCTGGTGGTAGTGCTTTTCCTCGTAGAGGTCGTTCTGCTGCTTGGCGAAGTCCTTGCCCTTGGCGCGGCTCTCGACGCGGCCCGAGGCGTACAGCGCCGGCACGCCCACGTGGGCCAGGCTGAAGTGGTCGGAGCGGAAGAAGTGGCCCTGCTCGGGCGTCTGGTCGGGCACGATGTAACGGTCCTGCTCCTTGGCCGCCGCCGAGGCGTAGTCATCCAGCTCCGATTGGCCGAAGCCCACCACCGTCAGGTCCTTCATCGGGCCGAAGCTACCCAGGGCGTCCATGTTCAGGTCGGCCACGGTCTTGTTTAGCGGAAACAGCGGGTGCGCGGCGTAGTAGGCCGAGCCCAGCAGGCCCTGCTCTTCGCCCGTCACAGCCAGAAACACGATGCTGCGCTTGGGCTTCTCCTTGGCCTGCGCGAAGGCCTGGGCAATGTTGAGCAAGGCCGCGCAGCCCGAAGCGTTGTCGACGGCGCCGTTGTAGATGGAGTCGCCCTGCACGGCGGGCCCGATGCCGAGGTGGTCCCAGTGGGCGGTGTAGAGCACGTATTCGTCGGGGCGCTCGGTGCCGGGCAGCACGGCCACCACGTTTTTGGAGGCCATGCGGCGCACTTTGGTTGTGAGGCTGGCGCTCAGGTTCAGGCCCAGCTCCCGAGGTTTGAAGCCCGGACTGTTAGCCTCTTTCAGCAGCTGCGCGTAGTCTTGCCCGGCGGCCGCCAGCAGGCGCTTGGTCGCGTCCAGCGTAATCCAGCCCTGCAACGAACTGGTGAACGAGTTGGGCGCGTCGTTTTCGGGGTAGAGCTGCGTGCCGCTCCAGCTGCTTTCCACCACCGACCACGGGTAGGAGGCCGGCTTGGTGTCGTGCACCAGGAGCACGGCGGCAGCTCCGTGGGCGGCGGCTTCCTCGTATTTGTAGGTCCAGCGGCCGTAGTAGGTCATGGCCTTGCCCTTGAACAGCTTCGGGTCGTTGATGATGAAGCCGGGGTCGTTGATGAGCACCACCACGGTTTTGCCCTTGATGTCGACGCCCGCGTAGTCGTCCCAGCCGTATTCGGGCGCCACCACGCCGTAGCCCACAAACACCACCGGCGAGTTGTCGACGCTCACGCGCGGCTGCTCCTGCCGGGTCACGGCCACGAAATCCTGCTTGTAGCGCAGCGTCAGCGGCTGGCCTTTGCCCTTGAGCTGCATGGTCGGCGCCGGCGTGGCGTCGATTTCCACCAAGGGCACGTTCTGGAAGTAGCTGCCACCGGGGCCGGGCTGCAGGCCCAGCTTCTTGAACTCGCCGGCGAGGTACTCGGTGGTTTTGGTTTCGCCGGCGGTGAAGGGCTTGCGACCCTGAAACTCGTCGGAGGCCAGCCGCTGCAGGTGGCGGCCGATGATGGCGGCCGTGATGCCGTCGTCGGCAGAGGTTGAATTGTTCTGGCAGCCGGCCAGCAGCAAACCCAGCAGCGCGGCCGGGAGCAGAGAAAAGCGCATAGGAGGATGTACGAGGCGAGGTTTGGCGTGCAAAATGGGGCTTTTGCCGGGTTTACCAAGCTCAGCGCCGCCCCGAATTCAGCCCTTAGCAGCTGGCCGGCGCCACCCGCCGAACCGTCGCAGCCCGTGGTCAGTTGACCAGCCCTTGACAACGCTGGGACCTGCCAACGAGTGGTTGGTACCAGCCCGCGGCAAAAAACAATCCTCTTAACAACCAGCCCGCTACTGCCAGCGGCCAACCATGCGGCACTTTCCCCTCACTCTATGGCACGGAGTTGGGAAATCAGCCCGCTACCCCCACCTCATATCTGCCCTATGCAAACGCTACGCCTTGCTCTACTTGCCGCCAGCCTGCTGGTCGGCGCCGCCTCCTGCGACTCGAAATCTGACGACCCGCAGCCCGAGGCCCCGGCCGTGGCGCGCCACGAAATGAACCGCGTATTCTATTATCCGAGCAATGCCACATCGGCCGGCATATCGTATGCCCCGGCCGATGTGAAAGCGTCGGGCCGCCTGACCGCCGACCAGCTGCTGCTCTCGTTTGAGCCCGAGGCAGGCCAAGATGCGGTGAGTTTCACGCTCCCCATAGCCCGGCTCACGGCGGGCCTGACCGGCACTTACGCGCTGCAGTCGTTGCCCACGCCCGCCAGCGCCATTGCCCAGGTTGCGTACACGTTTACGGCCAACCGCTCCGCCGCTGGTTCCAATGGCCGCCTGTTCCTCAGCAACGCCAACTATATGGATGGCCAGGTGGTCATCACGGCGTACGACCAGCAGCGTCGCCTGCTTAGCGGGAGCTACACCCTGAAGATGAACGACATCATCGACCCGTTCAGCAGCGCGATGAGCAGCCCGCCCGCCCTGCGCTGCAACCTGACGCTGAACGGCTCCTTTGAGAACCTGCCCCTGCAGTAAACCGGCGTTAGCCGCTGCCAGTCCGCCGCCCCGGGTCAGCTTTGGCCCGGGGCGGTGCCATTTGGGGCGAAATCAGGGCAGGCATTGTCCCCGGGGGCGGCCGCGTTGGGGCCGTAGCCCGGCCGGTTGGTAGATTGCGGCGCTGATACGCAGCCTCAATGACTTAGGTTGCGTCCTTAACGGGAATTTCCCGCCGTTTGCCGGCGGCTCCTTACCTTGCCTCACTCCTTTACCCCCACTCTGTCCTCCGTATGAACCGCAACCAACTGTTGCTGCTCGGCCTGGGAGCCTTCCTGACGGCCGCCGCGCCCCAGGTCGCTTCGGCCCAGACCAAGACGGCCGCCAAGCCTGCCGCCAAAACCGCCACGGCCACCAAAGCCACCGCCGGCGGCACCCGCCTCATCGAGCAAGTAACCCGCAAACCCGGCGAAGTGGTGATTCCCTACTCGAAGTACGTGCTGCCCAACGGCCTCACGCTCATCGTGTCGGAAGACCACTCCGACCCCATCGCGCACGTCGACGTGACCTACCACGTAGGCTCGGCCCGCGAAACCATCGGCAAGTCGGGCTTTGCCCACTTCTTCGAGCACATGATGTTCCAGGGCTCCGACCACGTGGGCGACGAGCAGCACTTCAAGATTGTGTCCTCCTCGGGCGGCACGCTGAACGGCACCACCAACCGCGACCGGACCAACTACTTCGAAACGCTGCCCTCTAACCAGCTGGAAACCGCCCTGTGGCTGGAAGCCGACCGCATGGGCTTCCTGCTCGACGCGGTGACGGAGAAGAAGTTTGAAGTGCAGCGCAGCACCGTGAAAAACGAGCGCGGCCAGAACTACGACAACCGTCCCTACGGCCTGGCCTCGGAAAACGTGAGCAAGGCGCTGTACCCCTACGGCCATCCGTACAGCTGGCTGACCATCGGCTACCTGGAAGACCTGAACCGCTCGGACGTCAACGACCTGAAGAACTTCTTCCTGCGCTGGTACGGCCCGAACAACGCCACCGTGACCGTGGGCGGCGACGTGAAAACGGCCGACGTGGTGAAGCTGGTGGAGAAGTACTTCGGCACCATCCCGGCTGGCCCGGCCGTGCAGAACATGAAGCTGCCCGAGCCCGTGCTGACCCAGGACCGCTACGTGAGCTACCAGGACAACGTGCGCTTCCCGATGCTGCAGATGGTTTTCCCGACGGTGCCCAACAACAACGCCGACGAACCTGCCATCGACGCGCTGGCCGCCATCCTGGGCGGCTCCAAGACCTCGCCGCTGTACCAGAACCTGGTGAAAAACCAGAAGGCGGTGCAGGCGCAGGCCTACCACCCCACGTCGGAGCTGGGCGGGGAATTCACGATGGTGGCGCTGGGCATGCCCGGCAAGCCGCTGAGCGAGCTGGAAACCATCATGCGCGCCTCCATCGACGAGCTGGCCAAGCGCGGCATCTCCGATGAGGACGTGGCCCGCTACAAAGCCTCGACCGAAGCCGACCTGATCAACCGCCTGCAGAGCGTGAGCGGCAAGGTGACCACGCTGGCCTCGTACCAGTACCAGACCGGCAACCCCAACCGCCTGCCCATCGACCTGAAGCGCATTCAGTCGCTGACCAAGGCCGACGTGGAGCGCGTGTTCAAGCAGTACATCATCGGCAAGAAGGCCGTCATCCTGAGCGTGGTGCCCAAGGCCAACCCCGAGCTCATTGCCAAAGCCGACAATTTCAAGGTGGATCAGTCGGGCTTCAAGGCGCCCAAGGACGAGTACGCTGGCCTGAAGTACGTGAAGGCCAAAGACAACTTCGACCGCGCCCAGCAGCCCAAGGCCGGCCAGGCCCCGATGGTAGCCGTGCCCACGGTGTGGAAGGCCGACATGGCTAACCAGCTGAAGGTTATCGGTACCCAGAACACGGAGATGCCGACCACCACCATGATGCTCACCATCCGCGGCGGCCACCGCCTCGAGGGGGCCATGCCCGGCAAGGCCGGTATTGCGGCCCTGACGGCCGGCATGATGGAGGAAAGCACCGAGAAGTACTCGGCCGAGCAGTTCGACGCCGAGCTGGAGAAGCTGGGCAGCAACATCAGCATCAGCTCGGGCGGCGACGCTACCACGGTGTACGTGCAGAGCCTGACCAAAAACCTGGACAAGACCCTGGCCCTGCTGGACCAGCGCCTGCTGCACCCCAAGTTTGAGCAGGACGACTTCGACCGCCTCAAGAAGCAGGCCCTGGAAGGCATTGCCAACCAGAACACCCAGCCGGTGGTCATTGCCGATAAGACCTACAACCGCCTGCTCTACGGCCAGAACGACATCATGGCCACCCCGACTTCGGGCACGGCCGCCACGGTGGGCAGCCTCACGCTCGACGACGTGAAGCAGTTCTACCAGAACTACTACGCGCCCAACATCAGCCACCTGGTGGTGGTGAGCGACCAGCCGCAGGCCGCCATTACGCCCAAGCTGGGCTTCCTGGGCAGCTGGGCCACCAAGCCGGTGACCCTGCCCAAGCCGGTGGCCTCGAGCAAGACGGACAAGACCAAGCTGTACTTCGTCAACAAGGACAACGCGCCGCAGTCGGAAATCCGCATCGGCTACGTGGGCCTGCCCTACGACGCGACGGGTGAGTACTACCGCGCCTACCTGATGAACTACATCCTGGGCGGCGCCTTCAACTCGCGCATCAACCTGAACCTGCGCGAAGACAAAGGCTATACCTACGGGGCCCGCTCGGGCTTCCAGGGCAACCGCTACGCCGGTCCGTTCACGGCCCAGGCCGGCGTGCGCGCCGACGCTTCGGCCGCCTCGGTGAAGGAGTTCATGAAAGAAATTGAGACCTTCCGCAAGGACGGCATCACCGATGAGGACCTGGCCTTCCTGAAAGCCAGCATCGGCCAGAGCGACGCGCTGAAGTACGAGACGGGCCAGCAGAAGGCCATGTTCCTCTCGCGCCTGGTGGAGTACGACCTGCCCACCGACTACGTGAAGCAGCAGACCGAAATCCTGAACAACCTCACCAAGGAGGACGTGAAGGCCCTGGCCGGCAAGTATCTGCCCGAGCAGATGTACATCGTGACCGTAGGCGACAAGAAGTACCTGCCGGAGCTGCGGCAGCTGGGCTACGAGGTCATCGAGCTGGACGCCGACGGCAACCCGGTGGCCCCGGTCGTAGCCGCCGAGCCGGCCCCGGCCATGACGCCCGTGGCGCCGACCACCAGCGACAAGAAGACCAAGGTGAAAATGAAGGAGGACGGCAAGAAGGACAAGAAGAAGTTGAAGTCCGACGAAGACGGCTCCAAGGAGAAGAGCAAGACCGAGCAGGGCAAGTAAGCCCTGAGCCGGCCTCGCGCCAACCCGGAAACCGGGCGTTGCCACTGCGGCAGCGCCCGGTTTTTTTGTGGGGTTGACAAGGCTCTATTGCTTCGCAAAACGCACATCGAAGCGGCCTTCCGTCAATTGCACCGTTTGGCCACTGGCGGCGTAGCGGCCGGTGAATGAGAACGTGCCGGCGGCAATGCAGGCTACTGTGTCAAAGCGTGTGAGGATGAGCGTGCCGCTAGCGTCCGGGCCGGTGCGGTAGTCGGGGTATGGCAGGCTGCTGTAGTACCTGTAGCGCCCGTAGGCTGGGTTGGCTCCGCCCAAGTACGGGTCGGCGGTTTGGTCCAGCGCTACCGGGCCCGCCTGCGCCAGACCGGGCACGTAAAAGCCTAGGTACGACTGCGTTTCATCTTTTTGGATTCGATCGAAAGAAAGGGTGAATCCGCCGCCCAAACCGTTGGTTCGTAGCCGCCGCCAGCGCGCAAAAATGGGCTCGACGGCGCCACAACCGGTCAAGCAACCGCTGCTGCCTGGGGCGTCCAGGCCTTGCCGTCGACGAGGCAACCCATCGTGTTCTTGCCTTCCTGCGTGGTCTTGGGCAGGGTTTTGAGCGGGTCTGTCGCGCCGAGCAGCAACGCAAGCGGAAGTAGGCAGAGCGGTTTTATAGTCAATACTTATCTAATGAATGGTAACTGCGGACTATTACTGCGTGGCCCATTTGGTGGCAGGAATATTGCGGCCTTAAAGTATAGGACTTTCGGCAATACGGTTTGAAAAGCGCCACCCAGCGGATATGTTTACCCTAGGCCAACCGGCTTATTACCACTAGCATAATTCCAGCTCACGAAACATAATTATTCTCATATTCTTCCGTAGCGCTGCTCGTTCCGGCCTGCCCGCCCTGCCTGTTGAATCCCAACCTGCTTATGATCCGAATCCTTACACGATTTTTCTTATTTGCCGGACTACTACCCCTCACCGCCCGCGCTGCCGACCCAGCTGAGCGGCTTGCCTTCGTGGAAAACCGTGGGCAGTGGGCCGAGCCCGTGCGCTACGCGGCCCAGCTCAGTCCGGCCGCCCGCGTGTTTGCCCGGCTCGATGGGCTGACTTACGTGCTGGCCGCCGGGCTGCCCCGGCACGCGCCCCGCAAAGGACAGGAGCCGCCGGGCGCCGCCAACCAGCCGCTGACGGTGCACGCCGTGCGGGTAGAGTTCGAGGATGCCGTGGCCGGCGCCGCGCTGGCCGCCGAGGAGCCCGCCCCCGATACCTACCACTTCATTCACGGCAGCGAAAGCCGCCACTGGGCCGCCGACGCCCGCGCCTGGCGGCAGCTGCGCTACCGCCAGCCCTGGCCCGGCACCGACGTGGTGCTGAAGGAAAACGCCGCGCATCAGCTGGAATACGACCTGCTGCTGGCCGCCGGCGCCGACGCCACCCGGCCCCGTCTGCGCTACCACGGCGCCGAAAGCCTGCGCCTGGACGCGGCCACCGGCAACCTCGTCATCCAAACCGCCGCCGGGCTGCTGACCGAGCAGCGGCCCCAGGCCTGGCAGCTCGACGCGCGGGGCCGGCGCCAGCCTGTGGCCTGCGCCTTTCAGCTGCAGGGCGCCACGGTGAGCTTCCGCCTGGGCCGCTACGACCACGCCCGCCCGCTGGTCATCGACCCGGTGGTGCAGTTTGCCAGCTACACCGGCTCGGCGGTGGAAAACTGGGGCTTCGCTTCGACCTACGACGCGCAGGGCAACCTTTACACCGCCGGCGTGGCCTTCGACCCGGGCTTCCCCACCACCACCGGCGCCTACCAGACCACCTTCGCCGGCAACATCGACGTGGCGGTGATGAAGTTCGTGGCCGGCAGCACCGGGCCGGCGGCCCGGGCCTGGGCCACCTACCTGGGCGGCAACGGCGCCGATTTTCCGCACAGCTTGCTCGTCAATGCCCGCGGGGAGCTACTGCTGCTTGGCTCCACTTCCTCCGGCACCTACCCCACCACCACCGGCGCACTGGGCCGCAGCTTCCGCGGCGGCCCGGCCATTTCGCCCTACGGCACCAGCCTGTCCATCACGCTCACCAGCGGCACCGATCTGGTGCTCACGCGCCTGAGTGCCAGCGGCGGCCGGCTGCGGGCCAGCACCTACCTCGGCGGCACCGGCACCGACGGCCTGACCAACCCGCTGGCCGCCGCCCCGCGCCTGGCCCACAACCACGGCGACCCGTTTCGCGGCGACCTGGCCCTGGATGCGCAGGGCAACGTGTACGTGGCCAGCACCACCAGCAGCCCCGACTTTCCGGGCCTGAGCAGCGCCTACCGCGGCGGCCTCTCCGACGGCCTGGTGCTGAGCCTCGACTCCAGCCTGAGCCGGGTGCGCTGGGCCACGCCGCTGGGCGGACAGGGCGCCGACGCGGCTTATTCCCTGTTTCGCGAGGAAGCCACCGGCGACCTGCTGGTAGCCGGCGGCACCACCAGCGCCAACCTGGCCGGCGTGGCCAACGGCTACCTCACCACCCTGGCCGGCGGCGTCGACGGCTTCGTGGCGCGCGTCACGGCCGGCGGGGCGCTGACGCAGTCGACCTACCTGGGCACCGGCAGCTACGACCAGGCCTACTTCGTGCGGCGCGGCGGGCCTACCAACCAGGTGTACGTGCTGGGCCAGACGCTGAGCAACAACACCTGGCCGGTGGCCAGCACCGGCCGCTACGGGCAGAGCAACGGCCACCTGTTCATTCAGCAGCTGGCGCCCACCCTGCGCACGGCTGGCTTTGCGACCCTGCTCGGCGCGGGCCGCCCCACCACCGACATTTCGCCCACGGCCTTCGATGTGGACTGCGCCGGCCGCCTGCTGCTGGCGGGCTGGGGCGGGGGCATCGACCCGAACAACGGCTCGACCCTGGGCCTGCCCGTGAGCAGCAACGCCCTGCAGGCCACCACCGACGGCAACGACTTCTACCTGATGCAGCTCTCCGACGAGGCCCGTACCCTGGACTACGCCTCGTTCTACGGCTCGGCCGCCGACGACCACGTGGACGGCGGCTCCTCGCGCTTCAACGCCCAGGGCACGCTGTTTCAGGCCCTGTGCGCCTGCAACCAGGGCGCGGGCACCGGCATTCCAATACCGGCCGGCGCCAACTCCTACCAAGCCACCAACGGCTCGGTGCACTGCAACAACGCCGCCTTCAAGCTTGCCTTTGTCGCTGGCACCGGCACCGCGCCGGCCGATACCCTGGTGGTGTGCGCCCGCGGCGGCGAGGTGCCGCTGGGCGGCTCGCCGGCCGGCGGCACCTGGAGCGGCGCGGGCGTCGGGGGCTCGGTGGCCAGTGGCTTTTTCTTCCTGCCCGACACCACGCTCGTGGGCACTCAGCAGCTCACCTACACCAGCCCGCTGACCGGCCTCTGCGCCGGCACCAGCACGCGCTACGTGCGGGTGCTGCCCCAGGCCCTGGCCCGCCTCACCGCCCCCGCCGACACCATATGCCTGCAGCCGCAGGGGCCGCCGCCGGCGCTGGTGCCGCTGCACGGCTTCCCGGCCGGCGGCACCTACCGCGGCCCGGCCGTGACGGTCACCGCCAGCGGCGCCACCTTCGACCCAGTGGCGGCCGGCCCGGGCACGCACCTGCTGAGCTACACCGTACCGGGCGGGCGCTGCCCGGCCGTGGGCGTCAAGCGCATCGTGGTGCTGGGCCGCCGCTTCCTCGATGCCGGCCCGCCCCGCAAAGCCTGCCTGAACGACCCGGCCACCCCGCTGTTTGGCACACCGGCCGGGGGCATCTGGACGGGGCCGGGCGTGACGGGCAACAATATCTCGGGCTACTACTTCACGCCCAATCTGGCCGGGCTGGGCACACACACGCTGCTGTATTCCTTCCCCGGCAACCGCCGCTGCCCCATGCCCACCGATACGCTCCTGGTCATTGTGCGCCCGCCCGGCGGGGTGGCCACCGTGCCGCCCGATACCGTTCTGTGCACCAGCAGCGGCTCCATCCGGCTGTGGGGCGGGCTGCCCGCCGGCGGCACCTGGAGCGGCCCCGGCGTGACGGGCTCGGTAGCTACCGGCTTCACCTTCACGCCCACCGCGGGCATGACGGGGATGCTGGCGCTGAAGTATACCGCCCCGGATACCAGCCAGCGCACCTGCCCGGCCCAAAAAGCCCGCATGGTGCAGCTCGGCACGGGCACGACGGTGACCCTGTCGGCCTCACGCGCGCTGGTGTGTGCTTATTCTGGCCGCGTGGCCCTCCAGGCTACTCCAACGGGCGGTACCTGGACGGGTCCCGGCGTCACAGGCTCGGCCGCTGCAGGGTATTTCTTCACGCCCAGCCCGGCCCTGGCCGGCAATCAGGTGCTGTCGTATGCCGGCCCGGCCTCCACCGTGCCCGGGCAGTGCCCCGGCAGCGGGCAGCTCACCATCGGCGTAATCGTGCCGCCCACGGTGGAGTTCGAGCCCGTGCCGCCGGTGAGCTTCTGCGTGGGCGTGCCGCCGCACGGCGTGGTGCTGGCCGCTACGCCGGCCGGGGGCACCTTCAGCGGCCCCGGCGTGAGCGGCAACCGCTTCAACCCGGCCCTGGCCGGCCCCGGCCGCCACACGCTCACCTACGCGGTCAACTTCGAGGCGCTGCTGGGCATCGACTGCCCCATCACCGTCACGCAGGAGGTGGAGGTCATTCTGTTGTCACCCATCAGTCTGCCGGCCGATACCGTGCTCTGCCTCGATCTGAAGCCCTTTCAGCTGCGCGCCCAACCAGCCGGCGGCACCTGGAGCGGCGCGGGCGTGACGCCCACTGGCTTGTTTACCCCGCCCGCCGCGCCCGGCACCAGCGTGCTGACCTACACCCTGCCCGGCGGCTGCGGCTCGCAGCCCTACCGCGTGACGGTGCCCGCCGAGCTGACGCCCACCGCTAGCTGGACGGCCCCGGCCTGCCAGACCACCGACGTAGCCCCGCGCCTGATTCGCTTCGAAGCCACCGGCCCCACGGCCGGGCAGGTCAGCTGGGACTTCGGCGACGGCACGGCCCCGGCCACCGGCGCGGTGGTGGAGCACCGCTACCTCACGGCCGGCACGTTTCAGCCCCGCGTCGGGCTGCCCGGGGCGGGCACCGGCCCCTGCACCACCCAGCTGACGCTGCCGCCGGTGGCCGTGCAGGCCGCTTTTCTGCCCAACATCATCACCCCGAACGGCGACGGCGACAACGACACCTTCCGGCCGCGGGTGGGCGGCTGCCCGGGCTACCTGCAGGTGTTTTCGCGCTGGGGCAACCAGGTGTATGAGCGCCGCGATTACCAGGGCGAGTGGGACGGCGGCCGGCTGCCCAATGGCATCTACTACTACCTGCTCCGCGCCCCCGATGGCGGCATCACGGCCAAGGGCTGGGTGGAAATCGTGCGCTGAGCCGACGCCAAGTACAGATACCCAAACCGGGCGCCGCCGTTGTGGCCGCGCCCGGTTTTTGTTTCACCACTGCGGGGCAACGTGCCGCCCGCAGGCGCGCCTTGCCGCGTTATTCCCACGCAGCCCGTAGCTTCGCGCCGCTCTATTCCGCGACTTATGACCAACTACTTACTGCTGGCGGCCGGCCTGCTGCTGACCTGGCCTGCGGCGGCCCAAACGCCCGCCAAGGCCGCTAAACCGGCACAGATGGCGGCTGCCACTCCGACCCGCGCCCTGCTCAAAGGCACTTGGCAATCAGCCGATGACAATGACTTTCTGCTCGTCATTACCGATAAGCAGTACATCGAGCGGTACGCCGGCCAGCCCGACGAAGCCCGCTCCCTGCGCGTGCTCGACCGCGCCTGCGACGCCGCGCCGGGCACCAAATCGAACGGCAGCCTGTACCTGCAAACCACCGCGGCCGACAACATGTGCTACTACCTGGTGGGCGTGACGGCCACCCGGCTGCAGCTGAGCCCGGTGGGCGGGCGCGGCAACACGCTCACCTTCAAGCGCGTGACGCAATCGGCCAGCAAGCGACTGGGTATGCCCTAGTCGACGGCCAGCACCAGGCCCTTCAGGTACTCGCCCTCGGGGTGGAAGAGGCTCACGGGGTGGTCGGCGGGCTGGGTGAGGCGGTGCAGGATGCGTGCCGGGCGGCCCGCCTCGATGGCGGCGGCCATGATGGCGCCCTCGAACAGCTCCATGCTCACCACCTGCGAGCAGCTGAAGGTGAACAGCAGCCCGCCGGGCGCAATCTGCTTGATGCCGGCCACGTTCAGGCGCTTGTAGCCCATCAGGGCGTTGTGGCGGGCCGAAAGGTGCTTGGCAAAGGCCGGCGGATCGAGCACGATGAGGTCGTACTGGTTGTGGCGGTCCTTGAGGAAGGTGAACACGTCCTGGGCGTAAGCCTCGTGCTTGTCCTGCAGGCCGGTCAGCTCGGCGTTGCGGTTGGTCAGCTCGATGGCTTTCTTGCTGGAGTCGACGGAATGCACCAGTTCGGCCCCAGCCTGCAGGGCGTACACCGAGAAGCCGCCGGTGTAGCAGAACGTGTTCAGCACCCGCCGGCCGGGGGCGTAGCGGGCCAGCAGGGCGCGGTTGTCGCGCTGGTCGATGAAGAAGCCGGTTTTCTGGCCCGTTTCCCAGTCCACGGCGAAGCGGTGGCCGTTTTCCTCCACCACGTGCTCCTGGCCGCTGCTCTGGCCGAACAGGTAGTCGTTCTGGGCACCGGGCGCGGCCTTGGCAGGCACGGTTTCGCTGCTCTTGTCGTAGATGGCGCGCAGGCCGGGCACCACCTGCTGCAGGGCCGCGGCAATGTGCGGGCGCGCTTGGTACATGCCCGCGCTGTGGGCCTGCACCACGGCCACGTCGCCGTACACGTCGATAATCAGGCCGGGCACCCCGTCGCCCTCGGCGTGCACGAGGCGGTACACGTTGGTGGCACCCTGGCCCCCGAGATTCGACCCGAGGCCCAGGCTGTGGCGCAGCCGGTAGGCGTTGCCCAGCTTCTGCACCCAGAACTGCTCGTCGATGGGGGCCGCGTCGCCGAAGCTGAGCATGCGCACGGCAATGGAGCCGGGCGCGTAGTGGCCCTGGCCCAGCAGCTCGCCGTTGTGGGCGTACACCGCCACCACCTGGCCCTCTACCACTTCGCCCTGCAGGCGGGCTATGGCGCCCGAAAACACCCAGGGGTGCAGGCGACGCAGGGATTGATCTTTACCAGGCTTGAGGGTGACGGAGGCAGCGGGTTGAGGCATAGACGAGGCAAACGCGAACGAAGGACCGCAAAGTTCGCCAACCGCGGCCGGACGAGCACGCCACCCACCGGAAATCAAGGGTCGGCCCCTCTATTTCCAGGGTCTGCCCCCCGATTTCGATCTAAAAAGAGTCGATTTCGACGGTTCGACCCTCGAAATCGAGCAAAAAAGGGCTGATTTCGGGAAGTAGGCCCTCGATTTTGAGCAAAAAAGAGCCAATTCCGAGGGTCTATCCGTCCAAATCGGAGTAAAAAGGGTCGATTTCGAGGTGCTAGCCTTCGATTTCGGACCGGCCTGGGGCGGTGGCGGGCTATGTCGGTGGCCGCCACTGCTGCGGGCGTTTTGCGTACACTCGCGGCATGGACAATCCCATCGACGCGCTGGTGCACTGCATCAAGGGCAAGCACAAGGCCGACATCCTCATCTTCCTGAACCCGCAGCCCCGCCGCTTCAGCGAGGTGCGCCGCCACTTGGGTGAGGCCGTCAGTGAGCGGATTCTGACCAAGCAGCTGCGCGAGCTGGAAGCCGCCGGCCTGGTGCGGCGCGAGGTATTTCCGGAGGTGCCGCCGCGCGTCGAGTACAGCCTGACCCCGCACGGCTACACGCTCTGCCCGGTGCTCAAGCAGATGTGGCACTGGGGCCGCAGCCACCAGCGCGAAAAAATAGCGACGGCCGTCAGCCGGAATTAAGGCCCCAGCCGGCGCCCGCGGCCCAAAACTTACCCCGGTGTAAGTAGCCTGCCGCGGCGGTGCGTTCTTGCGCCGTGCCTGGCGGCGGCCGTCCTTCGCGGCCTCATTTCGTTTTTCCGCCGATGCATACGCCCGCTGCCCCCACCGTCGAAATCCTGCCCTACGAATCCACTCACCAAGCCGCCTTCCGCGACCTGAACGTGGCGTGGATTACGCGCTACTTCGTGCTCGAAGACCTGGACCGCCGTATGCTCGACGACCCCGAGGGCTACATTCTGCGCCCCGGCGGCCACATCTTCATGGCCCGGCACGCGGGTGCCATAGTTGGTACCTGCGCCCTCATCAAGGAGCACGAGGGCGTGTACGAGCTGGCCAAGATGGCCGTGACGCCCGCCGCGCAGGGTCTGGGCATTGGCTGGCTGCTGGGGCAGGCCGCCATTGCCAAAGCCCGCGAAATAGGAGCCCGGGAAATCGAACTGCTCTCCAACCGCAAGCTGGCCCCGGCCCTGAGCCTGTACCGCAAGCTGGGCTTCGAGGAGGCCCCGCTGCCCGCCTCGGAATATCAGCGCGCCGACATCCGCATGGTGCTGCCGCTGTAGGCCCTTACCGACCCGCGCCGAAATACCGCCGGTAAATGGGCCGCCGCCAGGCAAACTGCGCCCACACCGCGGGCCGCAGCAGCCCGTCGAGCAGGGGCGAGGCGGTGCGATACTCCAGGTCTTCCACGATGACGCAGCCACCGCCGGGGCGGGCTTCGAGCAGGTGGCGGTGCCGCCAGAAGCGCAGCGGGCCGGGCAGCTGTTGGCCCTCGTCCACGAAATAGCGTCCGCCGCCGGGCAGCTCGCCGTGCTCGGTGATGAGCGAGGTCCAGCGCCCGAAGCCGAGCGGGCCCAGGTGCAGCTCAATTTCCACCACGTCACCGCGCTGGCAGCCGTCGAAGCGCAGCAGACGCATCTGGGGCAGAGGCGGGGCCAGGTCGAGGAAGAGCTGGCGGGTGAAGCCGGCCCACACCTCGGCGGGCGACTGGGCAACGGCGGTGCGGAGCAGGAGGTGCATACAGGGGGCTAACTGCGAATCCGGGGCGGAAGTTGGGTTCGGTGGCGTAAAAGCGCGTATGTTGAAGCCAATTGCTCTGCCTATGCTCCCCGTCGACCACCTGCCCGGCCGCACCCTGCTGGCACCCGATGGCCGCCAGTACCTGTTCTGCAGCGGTACCGGCTACCTCGGCACGGCCCGCAACCCGGCCTTTGCCGCCCTGCTGGCCGAGGGGCTGAGCCGCTACGGCACCAACTACGGTGCCTCGCGCCACGGCCCGCTGCAGCTGCGCGTCTACGACGATGCCGAAGCCTTCCTGGCCGCCTGGGTGGGCCTGCCGGCGGCCCTCACGGTGTCGTCGGGTTACCTGGCGGGGCAGATGGCGGTGAAGGCCCTGGCCCGCGCCGGCCGCTTCGAGTACGTCCCCGGTACCCACCCGGCCGCCTGGCTCACCGAGCACCCCGCCCCCGTAGGCACCACCCGCTCCTTCGACGACTGGGCCCGGCACCTGCTGCGCCGCCTGCAGCACGAAACGCCCGAGCCCGTCGTCATCGTCACCAATTCCCTGGACCCATTGCGGGTGCAGCGCTACGACTTTCAGTGGACCCACGCGCTGCCTACCGACCGCCCCGTCACCCTGCTCATCGACGACTCGCACGGCCTGGGCGTCATCGGCCCCGACGGCGCGGGCATCCGGAGCGAAATCGAGGTGGCGCCGAGCGTGCGGCTGGTTGTCGTCAGCTCCCTGGCCAAGGCCTGCGGCGTGCCCGGCGGCGTGGTGCTGGCCGATCAACGCTTCATCGAGGAGCTGCGGCGCAGCGCGTTTTTCGGCGCCTCTTCGCCAGTGGTGCCGGCCTACCTGTACGCCTTCGTGCAGGCCCAGCCGCTGTACCGCGAGGCGCGGGCGCAGCTGATGGCCAACGTGCAGCAGTTTCAGGCCGCCACGACCGGGCTGGGGCTGTTTCAGTCGGCGCCCGGCTTCCCGGTGTTCTACGCTACGGATGCCGCACTGGCGCCGTTCATGGAGCAGCGCGGCGTGCTGATTTCCAGCCTGAATTATCCCACCCCGAACGACCCGCCGATTACCCGCGTGGTGCTATCGGCCCTGCATACCCGCGAAGATGTGGCGCGGGTAGCGGAGCTGAGCGCGGAATTCATGGCGCAACGGCAGCCGTAACAGAAAACCGGCCATGCTTGCGCGCTGCGCCGGTCTGCTGTTGCGGCCAGGTTTGCGGGCTTGGTTTCTGCCGACAATCGGTGTCGAAGCCCTTACGAATTAATGCCCCGCTACTGCGGCAAAAACCAGTGGATGTAGCCGCAGTTGGCGCACACGTAGCAGCGCGCCGAGGGGTTGGTCCATTCCAGGTCGAAGAAGGTGGCCACGGCCGTGTGCAGCTGCACGTCGCGGCCCCAGAACGCCTCGTGGCGACACACCTGGCACTGCAGGCGCTGCCCGTTAATGGCCACGTTGGTGGGTTCGGATTTGCTGAATAAGCCCATAGGGAAAAGAGTAGTTGATAGGCCTGCTAGTTACGACGCCGGCCGCATTCTACCCCAACAGCTCCTCAATATCCTCCTTGGTCAGGGTCTTGATAATGGCCTCGTCGGTGGTTATCAAATCCGACACCAGCTGAATCTTGCGGTTCTGCAGGGCCAGAATCTTCTCCTCCACCGTGCCCTTAGTGATGAACTTGTAGGTAAACACCGTGCGCTCCTGCCCGATGCGGTGGGCGCGGTCCACGGCCTGGGCTTCCACGGCCGGGTTCCACCACGGGTCGAGGATGAACACGTAGTCGGCCGCCGTCAGGTTCAGGCCCACGCCGCCGGCTTTCAGGCTGATCAGGAACACGCGCAGGTCCTCCGTTTCCTGGAAGCGGGCCACCTCCTTCTGCCGGTCGCGGGTGTTGCCGTCGAGGTAAGCGTACTCGATCTGCTTTTCGTCGAGGGCGTGCCGCACGATTTCCAGATGCTTCACGAACTGACTAAAAACCAGCACCTTGTGCCCCTCCGACACCACGTTGCGAATCATGCGCACCACTTCGCGCAGCTTGCCCGACTCGTGCTCATACTCCGCGTCGGCCATGCGGGGGTGGTTGGCAATCTGGCGCAGCTTGGTCAGGCCCTGCAGCAGCATAAACTGGGTGCTGGCCGTGCCGTGCTCCTCAATGCTCTGCAGAATCTTGTTGCGGTAGTAGCTCTTGGTTTCCTCGTAGCAGCTCTGCTGCTCCTCGGTCATGCGGCAGTAGCTCAGGTTCTCAATCTTCTCCGGCAGCTCGGTGGCCACCTGGGCCTTGTGCCGGCGCAGGATGAAGGGCTTGATGAGCGCGTGCAGGCGCTTGGTCTTCACCTCGTCCTTCTCCTTCTCGATGGGCTTGAGAAACTCCTTGCGGAAGAAGGCCTGGGAGCCCAGCAGCCCGGGGTTGATAAACGACATCTGCGACCAGAGGTCCATGGTGCTGTTTTCCACCGGCGTGCCCGTCAGGATCAGGCGGTGGCGCGAGTGCAGATGCCGCACCGCCTGCGAGGTCGTCGACGAGGGGTTCTTGATGGCCTGCGACTCGTCCAGAATCACGTAATCGAACTTGTAGGCGCGCAGCAGCTCCGCGTCGAGTCGCACGATGCCGTACGAGGTCAGGATCAGGTCGTAGTCGGCAAACTGCTCCACGTTCTTGTCGCGGTAGGTGCCGGTATAGGTCAGGATGCGCAGGTTCGGGGTGAACTTCTGCGCCTCGCTCAGCCAGTTGTACACCAGCGAGGTGGGCATCACCAGCAAGGACGCCGCGCCGCCGGCCGCGCCGCTTTCCACCCGCTGCATCAGCATGGCCAGCGTCTGAATGGTTTTGCCCAGGCCCATGTCGTCGGCCAGGCAGCCGCCGAAGTGGTAGTCCTGCACGAAATGCAGCCAGTTGTAGCCGGCCTGCTGGTAGGGCCGCAGCGTGCCGCGGAAACCCGCCGGCAGTGGTTTGTCCTCCACCACCTCGAAGCCGCGCAGCCGCTCCAGCTTTCTGGACATGGTCACCGTGGCCAGGTTGCCGTTTTCCAGATCCGACACCAGCGCGACGTGGTGCTTCTTGAGCGTGAGCGAGTGGTGGTGCTCCTCCGAAAAGGCGAACAGCTCCAAGTACTGCGTAAACCACTCCTCCGGGATGATGGCAATCTGCCCGTTGGGGAGCTTAAACTCGTGGCGCTTCTGCAGAATGTAGGGCCGCAGCTTCACGAAGGGAATTTCAAACTCCCCGAAGCGCACCGTGCCGTGAATGTCAAACCAGTCGTTGTTTTCGGTGATGCCGACGTTGACGGTGACCGTGCCGATAAAGTAGTCCTTGCCCGACGAGGAGCCCTGCTGCACCGTGAAGCCCAGCCGGGCCAGCTCCTCGGCGTGCGAGTGCAGCCACTTGAAGGCGGTGGCTTTTTCGAGCACGGCGCGGCCGTTGCGCACTTCCAGCGCCCGGTCCTGTAGCTCCCGGATGAACACCTGCTCGTTTTCCAGGTCCCGAATCAGGCGGTGGAACACGTAGGAATCCGAGGTCTTTTCCAGCTGCACGCTCACGCGTTTGTCGTGGTTGCGCACGATGTGGTTGCCGTACTGGAAAGCCACGTCGAAATGAATCTGCTCCCCGCTGGCGTCGGTGATGGTGCTGCGGCGGTTGTCCTCCGGGGCCTCGTAGCCGATACCGGCGGGCACGTCGGAGAAAATGAGGTGGGGCTTGGCCTGGTAGCGCTCCGAGCGGATGTCGAAGCCGCGGGCGTGCACGTCGAACGACTCCACCAGCGGGGCCACGAAGCGCTGGTAGTAGCTGTCCTCCACCTGCCGCGGAATGATGATAAACTTCTTCGTCAGAAAGGGGCTTAGCTTTTTGCCGTCCACCTCGTTGCGGAAGTTGTGGAGCACCCCGTCGAGCAGCATCCAGGCGGGCTGGCAGCACACCATCACCGCGTCGCGCTGCTGAAAATCGAGGCGCTGCCCGCGGTACTGAATGGTGGGGAAGTAATGGGTATTCTCGGGGTTGCGACGGAAGTGGAAGAGCACCGAGGCCGGCTCGGGTGCCACCTGAATTTCCTTCCAGGTCGGTTCGCCGTCCTTGCCCATGATAAACACCAGCTTGCCCTGCAGCCGCTCCAGAATCTGGCCCATGCGATTCTGCACGTACTGGCTGATGCGCTCCTGCAGCGCTTTATCGCCCTTCTCCTGGTCGTACTGCTTGAGGAAGAAATCGGCCGGGGTCGTTTTCTTGGCCCAGAATTCCTTTATAACCGCGTCCTGCTGAATCTGGTCGGTCAGGGCAATCAGCTCGAAGTCGCGCGCGTCGAGGCCGTCGGCGAATTCCGCCGCGTTCATGGCCGACACATTCTGGTGCTGCAGCGTCAGCTGGCCCTTAGGGCTGAGCTGAACGACGTAAGACTCAAACAGGTAGCCCAGATACTCGTGCGCGAGCAGCGAGTAAACTATTTGAAAAGGCTGTGCGGTAGAAACCTTCATGGCAGCAGCAACAAAGCAACGTCGAATGTAGGAACAAATGCTAAAATCCTGACTTTTTCGGAAAAAGTAAAATAAATTCTAACAATAATTATATTAATCTCATAAGCAATTGATTATCACCGGGTAAAAGACAGGTCACCCCGGCCACTTACCTGAAAAAAGCCCCAAAGGTTGCGTTTTGGCCGCCCGAAATTGCCTGGGCGCCCGGCCTAAAGATTCTCGCGCAGGTCGATTTGCGGCGCGTTCAGCGCGGGCCGGATGGATACGGCAATGGTAATGAACACGATGGCCACGCCCACCCATAGCACGTCGGAGGCCTGCATTTTCACCGGGTAGGAATCGACCACGCTGGTGGCCATGCCCATCGACACCAGCCCGAAGCGCTGCTGCAGCCAGCAGATGCTCACGCCCAGTGAGAGGCCCACCACCGCGCCCACCTGGGCCACGATGGCGCCTTCCATCAGGAACACGCGCCGGATGATGTTGGGCGTGGCGCCCATGGCCATGAGCACGGCCACGTCCTTGCGCTTGTCGATGACCAGCATCGAGAGCGAGAAGAAGATGTTGAGCGAGGCAATGAGCAGGATGAAGGCGAAGGTGATGAACACGAACATCTTCTCCACCTTGATGGCCTTGAGCAGTGACACGTGCTGCTCGTCGGAGTCGAGCACGGCGTAGCCGGAGCCGAGCACCTGCTTCAGCTCGGCTTTCACGTCTTCCAAGGCCCGTTTCGGGCCCACTTTCACTTCCAGGGCGGTGCGGCGGTTGCCGTAGCGCAGCAGGCGCTGGGCAAAGTCCAGCGGCACGAAGATGTAGCTGTCGTCGACGTGCTGCTCGATGGCGAAGACGCCGCCGGCGAGGATGGGCTCTTGGTTGAAGGCCGTTTCGGGGTTGAAGCTCAGCGTCTTTTTGCCCGGCGTGTTGCGCGGGTAGAGCAGCTGCAGGGGCGCAAAGCGGTTTTCGAGCGCAATGCTCAGCTCGTGCTGCACGCCGGCCCCGATCAGGGCAAAGTCCTCGCCGTTGCGGCGCAGCTGGTGGGTGCCGTCGACGATGGCTGAGTCGATTTCGCTTTGTTTGTAGTAATTCTCCGAAACGCCCTTCACCTTCACCACCATCTGCCGCTCGTGGTAGCGCAGCAGGGCGTTGTCCTCGATGACCTCGGTGACGAGCTGCACGCCGGGCACGGTGCGCAGGCGGTTCACGAGGAAGGCGTCGACCGGGAAGCTTTTGCCCTGCACGGCGGTGATTTTCAGGTCGGGGTCCGATTTGCCGTAGAGCGAGCGGACGAGGTCTTCGAGGCCGTTGAACACCGACAGCACGATGATCAGCGCCATAGTACCCACGGCCACCCCGATCATCGAGATGTTGGAGATGATGCTGATGATGTTGCGCTTTTTCTTCGAGCGGAAGTAGCGCCAGGCTATCAGGAAAGGGACGTTCATGCGGCAGAGGCAGGCCCGCAACGCGGGCAGCGGATTACAAGTATCCGGCCGGTAGCTTACGAGGAACTACCGGCCGGGTTCTTATTTCCATGCTTTCACAATCAGGCCCGTGCCCGAATCGTGGCGTGAGGTGCTGTCGAGCCAGTTTAAGACCAAGCAGATAGGGAAGGTGACGAGGTAGTAGAAGGGCAGCAGGATGAAAAACGCCTTCGACATGCCCAGCATCAGGATGGGCCACTTCATGGAGAGGCGCCAGGAAATCTGCCCGGGCAGGCCGTACGAGTACTTGGCCTCGATGCGGTCGAAGCCGGCGGTGCGCAGCTTCTGCTGAATTTCGTCGATGTTGTAGCCGTCGCGCACGTGCTCCTCGATGAAGCTGGCATCGTCGGCGCCGTGCACGTCGGAGCCGCCCTGGTCCGAAGGCGTGCTGATGATGAGCATGCCACCATCCTTGAGCGAGGCGTGCAGGTTGGTCATCACCTCCACGTCTTCCAGGATGTGCTCCATCACGTCGATGCTCAGGGCGAGGTCAAACGAGTTGGGCTGCTGGTAGAGCACCAGGTCCTGCACCGCGAACTGCACGTTGCGCCGCCCGATCTGGCGGAAGAAGTTGTTCGAGTCGGCCACCTGCTCGTCCTTCACGTCGACGGCCAGGATCTGCCACTTCTCGCTCAGGCCCGACAGCCAATAGGTGTACTGGCCGTAGCCGGCGCCGGCGTCGAGGATGTTTTGGGGCTGGTCGCGGCGGCCCTGGGCCCACTGGCGCAATTCGCGGTGTACGTGCCAGGTGCGGAGCAGCAGCAGGTCGAGCAGGTTATAAAACAGCCGGCGCAGCCAGGGCGTGCGGTTGAACACGTTGCCCAGGGAGCGTTTGATCGGGTCGTAGTGCAAGGGGAGGAAATGGTGAGATAGTGAAATGGTGAAATGGTGAGTTTGATGTTCGGAAGGCCGGTACCGCGCAGACTGCGCAGCCAGAACGGCACTCACCATCTCACCATTTCGCCGCTTAGTCTTCGTCGGCAAACAGGCGCGGGCGCGGGGGCTGGTCGTCGTCTTCGGGCGGCGCGGGCGGGATGTTCAGGTCCGTGATGACCTTGTCCATGTGCGTGGCGTAGGCGGCCGAGTTGTCGAGGAAGAAGCGCAGGTCGGGCACCACGCGCATCTGGTTGCGCACGCGCTTGGCCAGGGCGAAGCGGATGTCCTTGGTGTGGTCCTGAATCAGCTGCACCTGCTCCTGCGGGTTCTGGGCCAGCAATACGCTCAGGTACACGCTGGCCACGCCCAGGTCGGGGCTCACGCGCAGGGCGGTGATGCTCGGCGGCAGGGTGCCGGCAAAAAGGTGCGGCAGGTCGCGCCGGAACACCTCGGCCAGCTCTTTAGTGAGCAGGCTGGCGAATTTCTGCTGTCGTTTGCTATCCATAGAATGTGCAAAGGTAAAAGGAGTTTAAGAGTTAAGGAGTTTGGGAGTTATCGAGTTTCGACGGGGGCAGCCATTCGGTGACGAGCCGGGGCCAACGCCCGGCGTCACGCGGGAGCCGGGCCTAGTCAGCCGCCAAGACGTTCATGCGGGCGCGGCGCGGTGGTGGCGTTACCTTTGGCGGACGGAGGGGCGAGCCGGCGGGCGTCGTTGCCGGAACGGCAGAATTCTCAGCTCACCCACTCCTAAACTCTCTAACTTCCAAACTGCGTTGCTCGAGTTTTTCCGAAGTACGCTCCCCACCCGCCTGGTGCTGCTGATTCTGCTGGCGCTGGGCCTGCGCCTGCCGCTGCTGTGGCTGGGCGAGGTGCCATTGAGCCTGGCCGAGCTGCGCGGCTGGGTGGTGGGCGAGAAGCTGCACGCCGGCGCCCTGCTCTACCGCGACGTGTACGACCACACCGCCCCGCTGGCCGCGGCCATCTACGCCCTGCTCGACCTGGCTTTGCCGCGCTCCTGGTTTCTGTACCGACTTCTGGCCCTGGTGCTGGTGCTGGCCCAGGCCGTGCGGCTGAACCAGGTGCTGAACCGCTACAACGTGCACCCCGAGCGCGGCTACCTCGCGGCCCTGACCTATGTGCTGCTGGCCAGCGTGTCGGCCGAGCTGGATACGCTTTCCCCGCTGCTCATTGGGCAGACGTTTGCCGTATTTGCCCTCAGCGCCCTGCTACCTACCACGCGGGAAGGCTACGACAGCAGCCGCCTGTTCCGGGCGGGGTTTCTGCTGGGGCTGGCGGCGCTGAGCTTCCTGCCGCTGGCCTGGCTGCTGCTGCTGGGCTTGTTTGCCGTTATCAGCTTCGCGGCCAACACCTTCCGCAGCTTCCTATTGCTGCTCTGCGGCTTTGCCTTCCCCTACGCGGCCGTGGCCACGTTCTTCCTCTACACCGACGCGCTGCCGCAGTTCCGGCAGCTGCACCTGGAGCCCATGCTCAACTGGGCCGCCGCCGCCGATGCCCTGCCCGCCCGCCTGCAGCTGAGCTTGCTGCTGGTGCCGGGCGCGGTCATTGCGCTGGCCTTGCTGCGCATGTTTACCTCCTCGCTGGGCCTGGTGTTTCAGGTGAAGTTTCAGCAGCTGATGCTGGTGTGGCTGGCCGTGGCGCTGGTTATCGGGGCGGCGCTGCGGGGGCTGGCGCCGGGGCTGCTGGCGGGGCTGCTGGCGCCGGCCGCGTACTTCTGCCTGTTCCTGTGGCAGCGCACGCGCCGGATCTGGATTGCCGAGGTGCTGCTGCTGGCCGTCATCGGGGCGGTGGTGGCGGTGCGCTACCGCGCGGTGCTGCCGCTGCAGGCAGTAGTACACCTACCCAAGGAAGCCGACTACGCCGCCAAACCCGACCCGCGCTACGCGGTGCTGCGCGGGCAGCAGGTGCTGGTGCTGGGCCTCAACCGCCGCATCTACGTCGACAACTACGCCGGCACGCCCTACGTGGACTGGGCCCTGGCCCGCCGCGACTTCCGCCACCTCAACGAGTACACCGCCGTGGTGCGCCTGGCCGAAAACCTGCCGAATCCGCCCACTTACGTCATCGACGAAACCGGCCTGCTGCCCGAGCTGCGCTACAAGCTGCCCCACATCTTCGGCCGCTACGAGCGCACCGGCACGCCCCGGGTGTTTCGGCTCAGTGGTGAGGTGGTGAAATAGTGAACTGGTGAGTTTGACGTTCTGATATTTCCCAATGCGCAAACGGCCCCGGCAACTGTGGTTGCCGGGGCCGTTTGCGCATGATTTAATGAGGTCAGAGCCGCGCAGCTTGCGTAAGCAGAACGTCAACTCACCCTTTCACCACCTCACTATCTCACCACCTAGCAAGCGTCAATCTTGCCGACGCGGGTCTGGTGGCGGCCGCCTTCGAAGGCGGTATTCAGGAAGTCGTGGGCAATCTGCTTGGCGGCGTCTTCGCTCACGTAGCGGGCGGGCAGGCAGAGGATGTTGGCGTTGTTGTGCTGGCGGGCTAGCTGGGCCAGCTCGGGCAGCCAGGCAATGGCGGCGCGCACGCCCTGGTGCTTGTTGGCGGTGATGCACACCCCGTTGGCCGAGCCGCAAATCAGAATGCCTTGCTCGAACTCGCCCTTGGCCACGGCCGCGGCCAGCGGGTGGGCGAAGTCCGGGTAATCAGCCGATTCGGCGGAGTAGGTGCCGAAGTCCTTCACGTCGTAGCCCTGTTCTGTGAGCCAAGGCTTGAGCAGTTCCTTGTAAGCAAACCCGGCGTGGTCGGAGCCGATGGCGAGAGGTTTCATTGGTTCAATGTGGTTGAATGGGATGGAATGTGCGGAATGTGCGGAATGGATCAAAAGGAAAATGTGCTGAAGTGCCTGGCCGTTTTATCGACTCTGGCACATCAGCACATTTTTCACATTCAACCACATTTTCACATTAACCGTCAGGCAATGCCCTGATTATCGGCCAGCTCCTGGTTGAGCCGGCTCACGTCCTTGCGACGCACCACGCGGGCAATGTGGATACTCAGCTCGTACAGCGCCAGGATGGGCACCGTCACGATGAGCTGCGACGACACATCGGGCGGGGTGATGATGGCGGCGATGATGAGGATGACCACAATGGCGTGCTTGCGGTACATGCGCATGATTTCGTGGGTAATCAGCCCGGCCTTGGCCAGGAAGAACACAATCATGGGCAGCTCGAACACGAAGGCGCACGACAGGGTCATCGTGGTGAGCGTGGAGAGGTAGCTCTGCAGGTCAATCTGGTTTTCGATGGTCGGGTCGACCACGTAGCCGGCCAGGAAGTTGATGCTCAGCGGCGAGGCCACGTAGTAGCCGAACAGCAGCCCGCAGATGAACAGGATGGACACGAAGAACACCGCCCCGCGGGAGTTGGCCCGCTCGTGCGGATACAGGCCCGGGCTGATGAAGCGCCACAGCTCCCAGAACAGGTACGGAAAGCCCAGCACCAGCCCCACCGTAAACGAGGTACTTAGGTGCATGGCCAGCTGCCCGCTCATCTCGCGGTTCTGAATCACGAAGCCCACGTCCGTCATGCACAGGTCGGGCGCGTTGATCATCTTCCCGACGCGGCAGAACATCTGGTAGGTCCAGAAATCGGGCCGCGAGGGGCCCAGAATCAGGTCGTGAAACAGGAAGTCCTTGGCCAGAAAGGCGCCGGTGGCAAACACCAGCACCGCAATGGCGGCCCGGATGATGTGCCAGCGCAGCGCCTCCAGGTGGTCGATAAAGGACATTTCAGCCCCTTCGGCCGCGGCACGGTTCTGCTGAAATTTTTGGGTAGGAGACTCCAAAGGTGAATCGGTGAATGAGTGAATGAGTGATGGAGTAAATGAGCCTGGGAAGCCAGATACGAGAACTAACCGTAAATCGGCCTCACTCATTCGCTCATTCACTCATTCACTCATTGGTTTCAACGCTAGGCGTTGAACAGCGGCCGCTCGCTCATCAGGGCGTTGACCTGACGGCGGACTTCCGCGATGCGCGAGTCGTTGTCGTGGTTCATCAGGGTCTGGTCGATCAGGTCCACCACCGTGTCCATGTCGGCTTCCTTCAGGCCGCGGGTCGTCACGGCGGCCGAGCCGATGCGCATGCCCGAGGTGACGAACGGCGACTTGTCGTCGAAGGGCACCATGTTCTTGTTGATGGTGATGTCGGCCTTGATGAGCGTGTTTTCGGCCAGCTTGCCGGTCAGGCCCTTCGAGCGGAGGTCGATGAGCATCAGGTGGTTGTCGGTGCCGCCCGAAATGATCTGGTAGCCGCGGTCCACGAAACCCTTGGCCAGCGCTTGGGCGTTCCGGATGATCTGGCGGGTGTAGTCGGCGTAATTGTCGGTCAGCGCCTCGCCGAAGGCCACGGCCTTGGCGCCGATGACGTGCTCCAGCGGGCCGCCCTGGGTGCCGGGGAACACCGCCCCGTCGAGCACCGACGACATCGTCCGGATTTCGCCCTTCGGCGTCTTCAGGCCCATCGGGTTTTCGAAGTCCTTGCCCAGCATAATCATGCCGCCGCGGGGGCCGCGCAGGGTTTTGTGGGTGGTCGTCGTCACGATGTGGCAGTGCTCAAACGGGTTGTTGAGCAAACCCTTGGCGATGAGGCCGGCCGGGTGCGAAATGTCGGCCAGCAGCAGGGCGCCCACCTCGTCGGCGGCTTCGCGCAGGGCCTGGTAGTCCCAGTCGCGGGAGTAGGCCGAGGCGCCGCAGATGATAAGCTTGGGCTGCTCGCGGCGGGCGGTTTCCTTCACCTTTTGCCAGTCGATGCGGCCGGTTTCGGGCTCCACGCCGTAGAACGAGGGCTGGTAGAGCTTGCCGGAGAAGTTCACCGGCGAGCCGTGCGTGAGGTGGCCGCCGTGGCTCAGGTCGAAGCCGAGAATCTTGTCAGCGGGCTTGAGGATGCCCAGCATCACGGCCGCGTTGGCCTGGGCGCCCGAGTGCGGCTGCACGTTGGCCCACTCCACCCCGAACAGCTCCTTCACCCGGTCGATGGCCAGCTGCTCGATCTGGTCGACGATTTCGCAGCCGCCGTAGTAGCGCTTGCCGGGCAGGCCCTCGGCGTATTTGTTGGTCAGGATGGAGCCCTGCGCCTGCATCACCTGCTCCGAGACAAAGTTTTCCGAAGCAATGAGTTCCAGGCCGTGGGTTTGCCGTTCCTTCTCCTGGCGGATCAGGTCAAACACAACGGTATCGGGGGCGAGGGTACGGGTCGTGGTTTCCATGCGCCAAAGGTAGGCAGCCGCCGATGAGGAACGAAGCCGCCGGTAGCAGCAATTGCCGGACGCGCCCGCCCATTGCCCACCAAAAAGCCCGGATATTCGGGCCACTGCCCGCGCTGTCGTATCTTATTGGCTAACCGAAAGCCTACCTCAGCCGTTATGACGCCGGACCCGCCGCCGCGTGCCCCCGTTTCGGGCACTTCGTTCCTCCTACCTTGACCTTCCTTCGCCTCCCGTGAGCACTCCTCTCTCGGCCAATCTGGCCCGCCTGCGCACCGGCACCCTCACGCCCCTGACCGACTTCTACGGGCAGCAGCGCGACGTTTTTGCCCGCTGGGCGCGGCGGCAGTTCGGCACCCCGGCCGAGCAGGCCCACGCCGTGCTGCGCGAGCGGCTGCTCTCCTTCTACGACGAAGTCAACGACGGCCGCCTCACCAGCTGGCCCGCCGACCTGCGCGGCCACCTCTACGGCGCGGCGCGGCAGGTGCTTACCGCCCGAGCCACCAACACGGCCCTGCCCGAGGAAACGCCGCTGCCCACCGCCGAGGCCGCCCGGCGGCAACTGGTGCTGCGCACGCTGCTACAGCTGCCGCCCGACAGCCAGCTGGTGCTCCACCAGTTCTACTTCCGCGGCTCCAACTTCGAGACGCTGGCCGGCAAGCTCGGCTACGCCAACGCCGGCGTGGCCCGCCGCCAGAAGTCCGAAGCCCTGCGCAAGCTGTTTGAGGCCCTGAACCGCGCCGGGGCGGGCGGCTCGGCCGAATTGCTGGCCCACCTGCCCGCCGTAGAGCGCAGCTCCGACGGGGTGCTCGACCCCGCCGCGCAGGATGACTTCGACGCCCAGCTGCTCGTCGACGGGGAGCTGCGGCAGGCTTGCCTGGCCTACGAGCAGTACACCGCCGACCTGCGTTGGGCCGCCGGCCGCGAAAACCTGCGCCTGCGCCTCGACTCCCTGGACCGGCGCGTGGCCCAGCGCACGGCCGCCCAGCAGCGCATCCGCCAGCGCCAGCAGCGCCAGCGCCTGCGCCTCGGCCTGATCGGGGCGGGCGTGCTGGCCCTGCTGATTACGGCCGTGGTCCTGTTCTGGCCCCACCGCGACAACAACGCCCGCGCCTGGCAGGATTACGACACGCCCGACCCCGGCCTGACCGAAGCCCAAACCGATGGCCGCCCCCTGCTGGCCCAAAGCATGCAGCTCTACCGCCAGGGCAGCTACCCCGCCGCCCTGCACATGCTGCGCCGCCTGCCCGCCACGGCCGTGGGCCAGGACACTTTCCTCTACTACAACGGCCTGATGCTGCTGCGCCAAGAGCAGCCCGACCAGGCCGAAAGCTACTTCCAGCGCGTGAGCCGCCTGCCCAATTCGGCCCTGACCGGCCGGGCGCAGTACTACCTCGGCCTGAGCTACTGGCAGCAGCAGAAGCTGCCCCAGGCCCGCGCCGCCTTGGCGCAAGCCGCCCAAGACCCCGGCAATCCGCACCAGGGCAAAGCCCGCGAAGCCCTGCGCAGCGGGGCGCTGCGCTAATCACTCGGCCGCACTTGCGCCGCAGTCCGGGAAACGGCTGCAAACAATAAACCCGTCCGGAGCGGCAGATGCCCCGGACGGGTTTCCCTTCAACCAACCAAGATTCTGGTTGCCAGTTGCGAGTTGCCAGTCTGTTCTAGCAACTCGCAACTGACAACTTGCAACTAACAACTCTATTTCCGCACCACACGCTGCTGGTAGCGCTGCCCATCGACGGAGGCGGTGAGCAGGTAGTTGCCGGCGGGGCACTGCGGGGCCACGCGCAGGCGGGCCGGGCCAGCCATTACCTCCTGCTGCTGCGTCCACACCACCCGGCCCAGGGCGTCGGTCAGGGTGAGCACGGCGTTGCCGGAGCCGGGCGCCAGCAGCTCCACGTCGAAGGTCTGATCAAACGCGGTGGGAAAGGCGGCCAGCGTCGGGCGGTTGTCGAAGCTGACGGTGCGCGGGCCGTAGTAGGTTTCGCGGCCGTCGCGGTCCTGCTGGCGCAGGCGGTAGTAGCGCAGCCCCTGCTTGCCGGTTTCGGTATCCACGTAGCGGTAGTCACGGGCCACGATGGCGTTGGGCGTGGGGCTGGCCACGAAAGCCAGCTGCCGGAAATGGTGCCCGTCGGTGGATACTTCCACCGCGAAGCCCCGGCTGTTTTCCTCGGTGGCGGTGCTCCACGTCAGCACGGCGGCCTGCTGCTGGCGCTGGGCGCGGAAGGTCGTCAGGCCCACCGGCAGCACCACGTTCTGCTCACCCAGTGTCCAGCGCGAAAAGCCATCGACGCCGCTGAGCTGGGCAAAGCCCGCGCCGCTGCTGCTGATGCCCTTGTATTCCCAGGTGCCGCCGCCGTTCGTCGATTTGAAGAAGCGCAGGTCGGTGGCCGTCAGTCCGTTCAGCTCGTTGCTGAGGTAGTCGAAGCGCATATCCACGTTCAGGCCGGTGCTGACGCCCGCCGCGATGTCGAAGTAGCGCTTGAGGGCGGGCGTGCCGTTGATGGTGGCGGCCGTGCCGGTGGTGCGCACCACGGTGGTCAGGCCCGGCAGCAAAGAGCCGGTAGCGGGGGTCAGCGTCAGGCCCACGTTGCCGAAGATTTCGGCCTGCCCGCTGCGGGGCGTGCGGCGGGCTTCCACGCGGCCGAGCACGTAGCTGGCGGCCGTTTCCGAAAGCAGGGCGTCGGCGTTGAGGCGGATTTTGTTGGGGCCCGTGTCGAGGACGCCGCCGTTCATCACCAGGTTGTTGGCCAGGGTCACGTCGTCGGTGAGGGTTTTCACACCCGCGCCGCGCACTTCCAGGTTGTAGTACAGGCCGCCGCCCACGAGCTGCGGGCCCGAGCCCGTGAGCAGCACGCCGCCGGTGGTGCAACTGAACACGCCAGTGTTGTTCAGGTCGCCCTTCACTTCCAGGTTGCCCAGCGTCTGGGCGAAGGCACCGGAGTTGGTGAAGTCGCCGTTGACGATGATGTCGCCGCCGGTGTGGTTGAGCGTGCCCTGAATGGTGAGGTTGCCCGTCACCACCGTCTGCCCGCTCTGGATGCTCATCACCTGCCCGGGCGCCACCGTGAAGCTGTTGAGCACCGTCTGCGCCTGCGACACCAGCGAATTCACGCCGTCGGTGCCGTTGTTGGTCACGGCCGCCACGGCGTTGGCCGTCAGCTCGCTGCGGCCGCCGGCCAGCAGCAGGGCCTGGAAGGCCTGGGTGCTGGGCTGCGAGAGGCTGATGTTGCGCACCACGTTGTTTTCCACCACGTTGGCCGCCGAGCCGGTGCCCGAGCCGCAGCTCACCACCACGCCCTTGAAGTCCTGCGCGCCGGCATTCACCCACACGGCCCCGCCCGCCTGCGGCCCGGTGCCGCCGATGTAGTTGCCGCTCACCGCGTTGTTGTCGGAGCCCGCGCCGGCCAGGAAGCTGATGGCCGTCTGGGCCGTGGTGGGCGCCGTGGCCAGCGAGTAGTAGAAGCTGTTGTCGCGGATGATCCACCCGTCGCCGTTGCCGCTGCTCACTTTCACCCCGCACTGGGCGTAGTTGGCCAGCTCGTTGCTGAGCAGGGCCACCCGGTCGTTGGCCGCGCTGCCGTTGCCGGCCGCCGCGTACACCAGGTTGGCGGGCAGCAGACCGCTGCCCGCCTGGGCCAGGTAGTTGCCTACCAGCGTATTATCGTCGTTGCCGAGGCTGCTGCCCCCGTCGATTTCGACTACTCCCCCCGCGAGCGAGGCATTATTACCGAGCAGGCGGGCGTCGCGGACGGTGATGTTGCGCGCGTCGGCGGTGAGGGCCACGGTGGGCTGGGCCGTGCCGGGCTGCTGCACCGTTAGCTGGCGGGCACTGCTGCCGTTGTGGCCGCTCAGCGTCACGTAGCGCGTGCCGCCTCCGAAGGTCACCGTGCCGTTGATGACGACGCCGGTGGCGCCGGCCTCGGGTTTGATGGTGAGCGTGTTGGCGGCGCTGCCCACGCGGGCAATCAGCACGTTTTCCTCGAAGGTGCTACCGCTGGTCAGCCGCAGTTCGTAAGGGGCATTCAGCGTGACGGGCACTGCGGCCAGGGCCTGGGTAATAGAAGCGTAAGTACCGCCGTTGCCGACGCGGTAGACCACCGGCGCCTGGGCCTGGGCGCGCTGCACCAGCAGCAGCACCAGCGCCGAGAGCAGCAGCAGCCACATGGCCAACGAGGCCTGTTGGCGCGTCACGCCAGCGGCGCGGCCAGAGTTATCAGGGGAGGGTAAAGTTTGTTTCATGGCTCAGAAGGGCAGGAGGCTAGGTTCAATCGGGGCAAAAGGGTAGCTGCCGACGGCCGAAAAGGCGCCGGAAGTAGCCGGGCTGAGCGAGGTATGCACGCAGCCCGGAGCGGGATTCACCAGAAAACGAGGGGGGAAGTAGTTAAGCTACCATAGGCAGATACCGGAAAAGCAACATTATTCCACTGCCATAACCATACGACAGCCAATGTCACTAACCAAATATAGATGACGGTTCGTTGAATCCTATATTGGGAATGATATTTTTTAACATTATTGATTTGTTGCTCTAATCCACATCAATCAAAATGGGTAAAATATGCTGTTTTTCAATCGTTTTGCCAATTTATGCAGCACAGGCTCGCGCAGAGTAAAATTTACCAATGCTGGGAACACGCCTAACTGACGGGGCCAGGCTATTGTATAACTATTACAATAAAAAACGAAATAACAATTGCACTAACATCTTTCACAAATCAAAAAATAGCATTGTTCAAACCCAGCAAATCCAACTTACCGGCTCGTTTCAACCTCGTCGTGCGATAGGATACCCGGGCTCGATGTTGGCCTGCAGGGTCAGCTCCCAGGTATCCAGATTAAGGGCCGCCAAGTGGCACAGCTCGGGGTTGTGGCGGTACACGCAGCCGGTGTCCAGGTCGATGGCGCCGCTGCGCTTTTCCACCTGCTCGCGCAGGTGCGCTACGGGCTTGGGGTTGTGGCCGTGCAGCAGGCGCTTGCCCTGCAGCCGCGAGGCATCGAACACGAAATCCTTGATGTTGAGCATGGAGTGCTGATCTTGGCGCATCTCGTCGGGCGGCAGGCGGAAGTTGAAGCCGGCGTGGACGAGCACGAAATCGGGGAGGTCCAGCGACAGGGGCAGCGCCTCGATCCAGCGCAGGTAGGGCTCCGGAATGTCCTGGGGGTGCGCCACACCGAAGCTGCCCAGGGTTAGGTTCTGGTCGGCGGGGGAGGCCCAGCCGGCCATGGGACGCCGGCCGCGGGCGGCTTCGAGCAGCTCCAGGTCGTGGTTGCCGAGCACGCAGGGCAGCTGGTAGCCGTCGGCCTGCAGCCGCATCAGGTAATCGAGCACGCCGCGCGAGTCGGGGCCCTTGTTAACGAAGTCGCCGAGCACGTAGAGCGTATCGGCGCGGGTGAGCCGTAGCCGCTCCTCGACGAGGTGGCGGAAGGAGTGCAGGCAGCCGTGCAGGTCGGTAGTGGCGTAGCGCATGATGTATAGGAGTTAGGAGTTAGGAGTTAGGAGTTAGGAGTTAGGAGTTAGGAGTTAGGAGTTAGGAGGCTACGCCGAATGGGTTGTTGGTGGTTGCCCGGCGCCAACAAAAAAGCACCGCCGGGTGGGCGGTGCTTTTGCACGGGAACTGGTTGGGCTTAGTGGCCGCCGCCGTAGCCGGGCTTGTCGATTTCCGGCTTGTCGAGGTTGCGGTTGGGGTGGCGCTGGGGCGCGTCCTCGGCATCCTGCTCGAGGCGGTCCTCAGTCTGGTCGTCGCGCTGGTTGACGGGCAGGCCAGCGGCTTTGGGTTGCTCGGTGGCGGTGGGGCCGCCGGGCTGCTGCTTCGAGGGCTCGTTGCCCTTGCTATTGCTGTGTGACATGGCTAGTGGTGTTTTGGTTGGGGAAAGGCACGATGCCCAGCGGCACCGCGGGCCGCGGGCCTAGAAGCCCTTGGCAATGCCCGATTCCTGGGCATCGGGGTCGGTCAGGTCGGCGTTGGTATCGGGGCGGGCGTCTGAGGCCTTGGAGTTGTAGTCGATGGCCCCGCCAGGGGAGGCGCTCCGGCCGCCCCGCACCCCGTCCGAGTCGGAGGCGTCGTCCTCGTCCTCATCGCCGAAGTCGTCGAGGCGGTCTACCGCGTCGAGGTCGTCGGCGTCGGTGAGGTCTTCGCCGGCGTTGCGGGCGCGGCGCGAGTCGCCGTCCGTTTCGCTGATGGCGTCGGGGAAGCGGCGTGGGTCGAGCACGTCGGGGGTGGGCATGTCCTCGTTGGGCACCACGGGGCGGCCTTCGTCGTCGCCGCGCATGTTGTCGGCGGGGTGGCCGGGCTTGTCGGCGTCTTCATTCACCGACACGGCCGAAATGCCGTCCGAGGAATCGGTGCCGAAGCCCTGCTTGCCGTCACGGTTACCGAAGCCCCCGCGGGCGGCCTCGTTTTTGGGCGGATCGGCGCCGGGAATGATGTGGCCGGCCTGCAGCTCTTCGTCGGTGGTATCGTTGGGTATTTCCCGCACCGGGCGGTTTTTCGGATCGATGGACATGGGCGTTGGTTGTGGGTTGGGAGGGAGTAACGGGTTCTGGGAAGGTGTACTGCGCCCGGGGCGTTTGGGTTGCCGAATGCCGGGCGCTGCGTATGTTGGCGGCGCAACCGACTTCTGGTAGCCGCCAGCCGCCCCTTATGGACCACGAATACCTCGCCGCCGCCATCCGCAGCCTGGACGAGCTGCAGCAGCACCTCGACGCGGGCCACACCGTTAAGTACCTGTTTTTCTGGGGCCACACGCCCGCGCCCGGCGCCACCAGCGTGGGCAAGGAGTGCCTAAGCCAGTGGTACCCGGCGCCCTTCGTCATCGACGGCACGCGCTACCCCACGGCCGAGCACTGGATGATGGCCGAAAAAGCCCGCCTGTTCGGCGACGAAGTCAACCGGCAGGCCATCATCGAGGCCGCCCACCCCGACCAGGCCAAGAAGTACGGCCGGCTGGTGCGGGGCTTCGACGCGGAGCAGTGGGAGGCGGCGCGCTTCGCCATCGTGGTGCGCGGCAACGAGGCCAAGTTCGGCCAGCACCCGGCCCTGCGCGAGTTCCTGCTGGCCTCGGGCACGCGGGTGCTGGTGGAGGCCAGCCCCGTCGACGCCATCTGGGGCATCGGGCTGGCCCAGAACGACCCGCGGGCCCTGAACCCGGCGAGCTGGCGCGGGCTGAACCTGCTGGGCTTCGCGCTGATGGAAGTGCGGGCCCGCCTGCTCCAGCAACCGTAACCGAACCCTTTGTCTTTCCTGCTTATGTGGACCGAAACCGACAACGCGCTGCGCCGCACCTTCCGCTTCAAGGACTTTCAGGCGGCCTTCAGCTTCATGACCGACGTGGCCGAGGAAGCCGAGTACCAGGACCACCATCCCTGGTGGGCCAACGAGTACAACACCGTGGAATTTCGGCTGCGCACCCACGACGCGGGCAACACCGTGACCAAGCGCGACCATAAGCTGGCCGAATCCATCGACAAGCTGGCGGCGGAGTACGGCGGGCAGGTGGTGTAGGCTGTTGGGCGGGCGGTACGAACGGCCGGTTTCCGGAGGTGCCCCTTTTCGTCAGAGGTGTTTTGCTTCGGTCGAGGGGTGTTTTTTCCTGTTCGAAGGGCGTTTTGTCGCCCTCGAGTAGTGTTTTGCGCCCCTCGAAGGGTGTTTTTGGTCGCTCGAAAGGTGTTTTGCCTTGCTCGAAGAGTGTTAGGGACGGCTCGAAGGGTGTTTTGCTTTGCTCGAAAGGTGTTTTTGGTAAGTCGAGAGGTGTTTTGTCTTCCTCGAAAGGTGTTGTGGCTTGCTTAAAAGGTATAGCGGCGGGGGCGAATAGGGTAGCGGCCTGATCGACTGGCATGTGTTCAGCCCTCCGTTCCTCGCCGCGGTCTACCTTTGCTATTATGTCGACTGTCACTCCCGAGCCCGCCGCCCTCTACATCGTGCCCACGCCCATCGGCAACCTGGAGGACATTACCCTGCGCGCCATCCGCATCCTGGGCGAGGTGGACGTGGTGCTGGCCGAGGACACGCGCACCAGCGGGCGGCTGCTGCAGCACCTGAACCTGAAGAAGCCCATGCTCAGCTACCACCTGCACAACGAGCACCAGACGGTGCAGCGGGTGCTCGACCGGCTGGAGAAGGGCGAGCGGATGGCCCTGGTGTCGGACGCGGGCACGCCCGGCATTTCCGACCCCGGCTTTTTGCTGGTGCGGGAATGCCTGGCCCGGGGGCTGAAAGTGGAGTGCCTGCCGGGGGCCACGGCCTTCGTGCCGGCGCTGCTGAAGTCGGGCTTCGGGGCCGAGCGGTTTACCTTCGAGGGCTTTCTGCCGGTGAAGAAGGGCCGGCAGACGCGCCTGCGCGAGCTGGCCCCGGAAACCCGGACGATGATTTTCTACGAGTCGCCGCACCGCATCGTGAAGACGCTGGAGCAGTTTGCCGAGACGTTCGGGCCCGAACGGCCGGCCTCGGTGAGCCGGGAGCTGACCAAGTTGTTTGAAGAAACGGTAACCGAACCGCTGGGCGAGCTGGCCCGGAATTTCGGCGCCCGCACCACCATTAAAGGAGAAATTGTCATTGTCGTTCAAGGACTTCGCGAATAAGCCCTGGCTGCTGACGCTGCTGGGGCCCGTGCTGCTGTGGGTGGGTTGGCCGGTACACCCGGCCCCCGCGCCGCTGCTGCTGTTGGTAGGCTTGGTGCCGCTGCTGCGGCTGGCCCAGGTGCTGCGCGCCCAGGGCGCCAGCGGCGGCCGGTGGTGGCGCTGGAGCTACCTCTACCTGCTGCTCTGGAACGTGCTGACCACCTACTGGGTGGCCTACAGCACGGTGGGCGGCGGCATTGCGGCCAACATTCTCAACGCCGCTCTGCAAAGCCTGCCGCTGCTGGCTTTCTGGCACACGCGCCGCCTGGCGGGCCGGGCGTTGGGCTACGTCTCGTTCGTGGTGTACTGGCTGGCCTTCGAGCAACTGCACCTCACCTGGGATTTGTCGTGGCCCTGGCTGACCTTGGGCAACGGCTTTGCGGCCGTGCCGGGCTGGGTGCAGTGGTACGAGTACACCGGGCAGCTCGGCGGCTCGCTATGGGTGCTGCTGGCGAACCTAGCCATCTTCCGGGCCGCCTTCGGCGCGGCCGAGCGGGTGGAGCTGCCCGCGCAGCACGCCTTCGTGGTGGCGCGCCCGGCGGCCCGGCCTGCGTGGCGCTGGCTGCTGCCGGCGCTGGCCGTGGCGCTGCCGCTGCTGGTGTCCTTCGGCATCGGCAGCCGCTGGCAGGAAAAGGGGCCGGCGGCCGAGGTGGTGGTGGTGCAGCCCAACATCGACCCGTTTGAGGAGAAGTTTGCCGGCACGGCCCGCTACATCACCCCCGAAGACCAGCGCGAGCGGATGATCCGGCTGACGGAACAAACCGTGACGCCCCAAACGCGGCTGGTGCTCTGGCCCGAAACCTCGCTGGAAACCGTGCACTGGGAAAGCCAGCTCGAAGCCAACCCCGACGTGCTGCGCATCCGGCAGCTGCTGGCGGCCCACCCCGGTCTGCGGCTGATTTCGGGCATGACCTCGGTGGGCACTTACCCGAGCAAAGAGCAGGCCTCGGCCACCGCCCGCTACCGCGACGATCTGGGCTTCTACGACCTCTACAACGCGGCCCTGCACGTCGACGGGGCCAGCGGCCCCACGCAGGTGTACCACAAGTCGAAGCTGGTGCCGGGGGTGGAGAAGGTGCCGAGTTGGCTGAACTCGGCCCTGGGCACCATCAACCTGGGCGGCGTGGTGGGCTCCTACGGCAGCCAGGACACGCGCACCGTGTTCCGCAGCCGCGCCGCCGCGCCCGACAGTGCCCTGCGCGTGGCGCCGGTTATCTGCTACGAATCGGTGTACTCCGACTACGTGAGCGAGTACGTGCGCCGCGGCGCCACGCTCATCGGCATCATCACCAACGACGGCTGGTGGTCTGATTCGCCCGGCTACAAGCAGCACCTGCTCTACGGCCGCCTGCGCGCCATCGAGACGCGCCGCGACATTGCCCGCGCCGCCAATACCGGCGTGTCGGCCTTCGTGAACCAGCGCGGCGACATCGTGCAGCAAACCGGGTGGTGGACCCAAGCGGCCAGCCGCTACGTGGTGCACCTCAACGACGAGCTGACCTTCTACGTGCGCCACGGCGAGCTGCTGGGCCCGGCCACGCAGGTGCTGGCGGTGCTGCTGCTGGCGTTTGCGCTGCTGCGGCGCTTCGTGAAATAGTAATTCCTCCATCCTTTCATCCGGCGGCCGCGCGGCAAACCGCAGCCCGGCGTAGTCAAGGACCTCATCCTGCCCCCAACTGCCATGCGCCAGATAGCCCGCGTACCCCAGCCCGCCTCCCACGTGGTGCGGCTGATGATTCACGACTGCGACGACGGGGTGTACCTCTTCGGCTTCGATACGCTGACGGATGGCCGCGGCCTCTGGGACCAGCGGCACGAAACCGTGGCGGCCGCCGAAGCCGCGGCGCAACGCGAATACGGCGTCGCGCCGGGCAGCTGGCAGCCCATTGCCGATCTGCAGGCGCATTGCCAGCAAGACTGGATTGCGCCGGTGCGCACCAAAGGAAGCCCGGAAGGCCAGCCGCAGTACGGCCGGCTCGAAACGCTTGTCAACAACGAATGGGTGGACTTTCACCCCGAACAATTCTGATATGGACCTTCAGCAACTCACCCAGCTCAGCCACCAGGTAGCCGAAGTAGCGCGCCAGGCCGGGCAGTTTATCCGCCAGGAAGCGGCCAGCTTCGACCGCGGCCGCATCGAGCACAAGGGCCTGCACGACATGGTGTCGTACGTGGACCAGGAGTCGGAGCGCATTGTGGTGGCGGGGCTGCGCGCGCTGCTGCCCGAGGCCGGCTTCATCACCGAGGAGGGCACCGCCGGGCCGGCCAACCGCGCCGAGCAGTTCACCTGGATTATCGACCCGCTCGACGGCACCACCAACTTCATCCACGGCCTGCCCGTCTACTCCGTCAGCATCGCGCTGATGCAGGGCGCGGAGCTGGTCATCGGGGTAGTGTACGAGGTGAACCAGGAGGAGACGTTCCGGGCCGTGCGCGGCGGCGGGGCTTTTGCCAACGAGCGGCCCATCCGCGTGTCGGACGCGCCTACGCTGAGCAAGTCCCTGGTATCTACGGGCTTTCCCTACAGCAACTTCAACCGCATCGACCCCTACCTGGGCATGCTGAAGGAGTTTATGCGCGAAACCAACGGCGTGCGCCGCGTCGGCTCGGCCGCCATCGACCTGGCCTGGGTGGCCGCCGGCCGCTTCGAGGCTTTCTTTGAGTTCAACATCAACTCCTACGACGTGGCGGCCGGCATTTTGCTGGTGCGCGAGGCCGGCGGCCGCGTCACGCAGTTCCTGGAAGAGGGGGACCCGGTGTTCAACCGCGAAATCATTGCCAGCAACGGCCACGTCCACGAGGAGATGATGCAGATTATCCGCCCGTTCTGGCAGTAGTCAGCGGCGGCTTACCCCGCCGTCATTGCGAGGAGGCACGACATTCCGCGCATCAAGCGGCGTCAACCCTTCCTCTCGCGGTAGAAGCGGCCCAACTGGTACAACCCCAAAACAGCACCGCCCGAAAACGTCGTACGAACGTCTTCGGGCGGTGTCGTTTTGGGTTAGCAGGGATTGTAGCGGCAGTGCTACTAGAGGAACGATTGCTTCGCTTGACTACGTCGACCTTCGGTTCGCTCGCAATGACGGCCAGTGTTGCCCTGCTTTCCTGAGTTGCTCAGCTTACGGCTGCAGATTCACGTTTTCGATGGTCTTTACGGCGTTGTTGGTTACCGTCACGTCGGTTCTGGTCGCGTTCAGGTAGGGGTTTTGCCCGGCTGGCGCCGAGGTCGTCGGGAAGTACTTCACGGTGTAGGTGCCGGCGGGCAGGCTCCAGAGCTGGTAGGCGCCGCTGGCATCGGCCATGGTGCTGAAGGTATCGGGCACGGTAATGCTGCTGCGGATGGCCAGCACCTGCGGCGCGGCGGCCGTGGGCGACACGGTGCCACGAATGGCGCCGTTCAAATCCTGCGCCACCACCCGGATGACGGGCTTGAGCAGGTACCGCTCGTTCTGGTTGCCGTTACCGTTGCCATTGCCGCGCTCCACGATGGACTTGGCCACGTCGAAGTCGAGCAGCAGCTGGTAGGTCTGGCCCGCGGTTAGGGTCACGTTCTGCAGCCGGAGCTTCACGCCCGAGGTTTGCCCGCTGGGCGTTTTCAGCGCGTAGGTGTTGCCATCACGCCCCACCACGAAGTTGTTTGGGCCGAGCACCAAGCGGATTTCCTGCGGCGTGCCGGGGTTGAAGTCGGTATCCACCAGCAGGGCCGAGCGGCCGTTCACGTACTCCAGCACGTTGATGGTCTGGGGCGTGAAGGGCAGGGTTTGCCAGCCGTCGGGGTCGTTTTCCGGGTTCAGGTGCAGCTCGATGCGCTGCACGTCGAGCCGGACGGCGCGAAAGTCGCCGGGGGCATCGGTCAGGCGGATCTGCAGCTTGGCGTTGCCGGACTTATCGTTGTCCTTACCGCAGCCGGCCAGGCCGAGAACCGTCAGGGCAGTCAGAGAAAACAGCGTCAGTTGTTTCATAGAAGGAGGGCAGAGGGAGCCTGAAGCAAAATGTATAAACGCGCTTCCTACGCAACTTCGTGCCACAAGTATTACAAAACCAAGAAAACACCTCTTAAACCGGTCATTTCATTTACATATTCCAAGAAATACCACCTTTCGAAATATATTCCGAAAAATCAATATAATTCAACCTAACCCCGAGAACCGCACCTCGCGCCAACGTGCCGCCCGGTAACGGGTGCGCATTCATTCTGTCGCATAAAGCCCTGACCTATAGTTACTCCACAAAGCCGGAAGCCGCCCGGCCGGGCCAATAAAGGCTCCGCCGGGCGGCTTCCGTGATTAGCCGTTTAGGGTCGTTAATTGCCGCCCGCCTTGGCCGTGTCTGCCGGGGTCGGGGCGGGCGTCGGCGTCTGGGTGGGCGTGGGTGTTTTCTTGGGCTTGCCGAACAGGTTACCGAGGCCTTCCTTGGCTTTCTGCTTGAGCTTGGCTTCGGCTTCGAGGCGCCGCTTCTCGATTTCCTGGGCGGCCTTGGCCTGCAGCTCCAGCTGCTTCTTTTCCAGCTCCTTGCGGGCGCTGTCCTGGGCCACCTGGGCTTTGGCGGCCAGCTTCAGCTTGGCGTCGTCCACCTTGCTCTGCACCACGCTGGTCACCAGGCTCTTGGCCAGGTCCTTGGCCTGGGCCTTGGTGCCGGCGGTAGTCAGGCGCACGTCGGGGTTGGTGATGGAGCCGCCGATTTTCAGGCCCATGGTCACCCGCTCGGTGCCCTTGATGTCCTGCACGCCGGTCAGCTGGGTAAGCTTGGCGTTCAGGGCGTTGCCCACTTTACCGGTGGGCACGTCCAGCGCCATCACGTAGTCCACGGTGCCGCCCACGTTCGAGGAGCCGCCCACCGTGGCCTTGATCTGGCCCACGGTGAAGTCGAAGGGCTTCACGATGAGGTTGCCGTTCAGCATTTCGGCCGCCACGTCCTTGTTGTTCACCGCGAAGTTCTTCAGCTCCTGCAGCTGCGTCAGGTTGCTGATTTTGGCAAACACCGGCGAAGTGCCCACGGCGGCGCGCACCACCTCAAACAGGCCCTTGCCCGTCAGGGTGCTGTAGTTGGGCATCATGTCCTGGCCCATTTCCCCGCTCAGGGTGAAGTTGGTGCCGAAGATGCCCTCCACCTGCTGGGCCAGCGGCAGCAGCTTTTTCACCGAGGGGAAGGCCGCAAACGCGTTCTGGAAGTTCAGGTTCTTGATGTTCAGCCCGAAGTTGAACTTGGGGTGCTGCAGGTCCCGGCTGTTGTAGCTGCCGTTGGTGGCAAACTGCCCGCCGAGAGTGTTAAACGTCAGCCCGTTCATGTTCACGGCCTCGTCCTTCACCGTCAGCGCGCCCTTGAGGTTGTCCAGCTTGAGGTTGTCGTAAATCACCTGGTCCACGTCGGCGTTCAGCTTCAAATCGAAGAACTTCGGAATCTGCAGCACGCCGTCGGCCGCGGCCGTAGTGGGGGCCTGGGTGGCCTTTTTGGCCCCGGCCGAAGCCTGCCCGTCGGGCTCCACCATCCACTCGTTCACGTTGAAGCGCTTGGAGTTGACGGTCAGCGTACCGCGCAGGGGCTGGCCCGGGGTGAACAGGTAGCCCATGTAGTTGCTGATAACACCCGAAGCCTGTACGTCCGAGGAGCCCACGAAGCCCGTCATGTCCTGCAGGGTGATGCTGGCGTTGTTGAACGAGGCCGTGGCCTGGGTCACCCGCACGCCCTGGGGCAAATCGGCGCTCTTGTAAGTCACGTTCTGCGCGTTGACGGTGCCCGAGGCCACGATGTTCTGGTAGCGCTCCGCCTCGATGTCGGCCATGCTGCCCTTGGCGGCCACGTTGCCGCTCAGGCGCCCGGTCACCGTCATGCCCTCCAGCGGGAAGATCTTGGTCATCTTGGTCAGGTCGATGACGCCCTTCACGTTGGCGTCGAAGATGGGCTTGGCTATGTTCTGGGCGGCCAGGCGGCCCTCCAGCGGCTCCCCGTCGAGCAGCATCCGAAACTGCGGAATATCGATGCGCGTGTCGTTGACCTGGCCGGTGGTGTTGACCACCGTGCCGTTCACCGTCAGGTTCTCGATGGGCGCCGGGAAGGCCTTGGCCTTCACGTAGCCGTTGGTCAGGCGCAGCGCCGCCCGGGTCACCGGCATCTGCGTCTTTGAGTAGGTGCCCTTGGCCGTAGCGTCCACGAACAGCAGCCCGCGCAGCACCATATCCGGCACCGGGTACACCTTGGTGGCTTCGGCCAGGTCCACGTTGGCCTTCACGCGGCCGTCCACCTTCATCGGCTCCAGCCCGTCGATGCGCACGTTGCCGTCCACCGGGTTTTTGCCCAGGTCGAGGTGAAACTTCTTCACGTCCACCATCACGTTGTTGGTGAAGCCCGAGGGGTTGTCCACCTTCATATCCACGTTGATGTTGGTGGCCGCCTGCGGCAGGTCGGGGTACTTGAACCGGCCGTTGGTCACCACCAGGTTCACCCCGTAGCCTGGCATCTTCACGTCGTTCTGCACGCCCTTGAAGTAGCCGTCGAAGGCCACCTTGCCCGCCGTTTCGATGTTCTGGAAGTCCTTGGTAAACACGCCCGGCACCAAGCTCAGGATGTTCTTGAAGTCGGTTTCCAGCGCCTTGAAGGTCAGGTCGTAGGTGATGTCCGTTTCGTTGGGCAGCCCGATCTGGCCCTGGAAGCTGAACGGAAAGTCGTTCAGCCGCATCTGGTTGTCCTTGAAGGTGAAATTCATCTTCGCCAGGTCCATGCCCATCGTCACATCGGCCGTCAGCTTCTTCTTGTCGACGTAGGTCGTGCCGTCGTACACCATGCTCAAGGCCTTCGCCGTGGTGTTCGACTTCATGTCGAACACGTCCTCGGCGAAGTCGCCCGAGCCGGTGTGGTTCACCCCGCGCAGCTCCATGCCGAAGGGAATCGTCAAATCCTCGTAGCGAATGTGCCCGTCCTCGATTTTCCAGCCCTTGATAGCAATTTTCGGCGAGGCCGTCGTGTCCACGCCCTTGGTCGCCAGGGCCGAGTCGGACAGCACGATGTCCCAGTTGGCGCGGCCGCTCTTGAGCACCCGGGCGTGGATGTCGGGCCGCTCCAGGTTCACCGAGTTGATCTTGATTTCGTTGCCGCTGATGACGCTCATCAGGTCGAGGCCTACGTCCAGCCGGGGCAGGTAAGCCAGGGTATCGCGGGCAAAAGAGTCCTTGCCAATCACCCGCAGCTCTTCAATGCTCAGGTCGAGGTCGGGGAAGGTGCGCAGCAGGCTCACGCTCACATTGTCGGGCTGATACTCCACCCGCGCCGCCAGTTTCTGCGCCAGCTGCTTGTCGAGCGCCGCCTTGAGCTTGTCTTTGAAGAGCACCGGCGCCAAGGCCACGGCCGCGACGAGGACCACGAGGAAAATCAGCAGCCCCAGAAAAAATTTTCGCATGGGTTAAGTAGTTGGCAACTAGCGCCCAACTCCTACAGGAGCCGAATCCGCCAGTCGAGGTGGCAACTTAAAGAGGAGCGAATTTGCAATTTTAGTTCCGCCACCCGGCAGCCGCGCACCAAACGCGGCGCAGCGGCCGTTAGTCCACCCACCTATGCGCGCCACCGACCTGCCCGTCTTTTCGCCCCGCCGGCGTACCCGGCTGGCCGCGCCGTGCGCCTGCCTCGCCGCGGCCCTAACCGGCTTACTGGCAGGCCCCAACGCGCAGGCCCAGGACGTATTCTTCTCCCAGCCCTACGCCACCCGGCTGCACCTGAACCCGGCCTTCACCGGCCTGTTCGACGACTACAGCGTCACGCTGGCTTACCGCAACCAGTATCCCACGCTCATCGGCACGCTGCAGTCCAGCCAGCTCGCCGCCGATTACCGCCTGCAGGACCAGCGCAGCGCCGTAGGTTTGCTCATCAATGCCGACCGCGGCGGGGAATTGGATATGACGCGCTTCGAGGGCGGCTTCACCTACGCCTACCACGGCAAGCTGGCCAAGGGCGCCTACGTCAGTGCCGGCGCCCACGCCGCCTACGGCTCGCAGCGCATCAGCTACGGCAACCTCGTTTTCGGCGACCAGTTCGACGCCGACGGCCAACGACTGGGTGCGTCGGCTGAGCAGATTCCGCAGGTTTATGATCCTAAGCGCTACTTTACCCTCGGCCTCGGCGGCATTTTCTATACCGAGCAGTCCTGGTTCGGCATTGCCGCCTCGCACCTGAACCAGCCCGTCGTCGGCCGCGCCGACAACGCGGTGCTGCCGTTTCGCCTCGGCCTGCACGGCGGCTACAAATACTATTTCCGCAAGACCACCGTTAAGCGAGTATACCACGAGGTAAGCCTCTCGCCCACCGTGGCTTACACTTACCAAGGCGGCTCCGACCGCGCCGAAATCGGCCTGTACGGAACCTGGACTCCCCTGACCGCCGGCCTGATCTGGCGGGGTGCCGCGCCCGGCCCGGGCAAAACGCAGCAGAGCCTGGTGGCGCTGGTCGGCGTGGGCTGGGGAGGTTTCCGCTTCGCTTACAGTTACGACGTGAGTCTCAGCCGGTTCAGCCGCGAAGTCGGCGGCGCCCACGAGCTAACATTGTGTTTACAGAAGATTGACTTGCTTGAAGCCGCGAACCGCCGTCTGCGGCGCAAAAATTACGCGGCGCCCCCTTGTCCAACCTTTTGAAAACTCGTAACATTGCGTTCAGTTTGCCATTCTCAAGCCTTTTCCGCTCAAGGAGTTCCACGTAAACAAGTATGAATTTTTCCAAGTACCTGCGTTTAGCTGTCGTTGGCGCCTGCGCCCTGTCGGCTTGCAAAAGCGGTCCGCCCTCGGCTCAGAAGCCCGGCAAGTACTCGTCCACCACGGGCATTGAGTACAACACCGAGGAAGGCATGAAGGTGGCTGACTACCAAGGCATTCCGGAAGGCCCGGGCCTCGTCTTCATCGAAGGCGGCCGCACTGTGCTCGGTTCGGGCGAAGAGGATGTGGCCATGACCCACGACAACCTCGAGCGTACCGTGACCGTGGCCTCGTTCTACATGGACGAAGCCGAAGTGGCCAACATCCACTGGCTGGAATACCTGCACTACGTGCGCAAAGACTCGTCGGAAGAGTTCTACCAGTCGGCCCTGCCCGACACCACGGTATGGGCCCGCGACCTGTCGTTCAACGACCCCTACGTCGATTACTACCTGCGTTACCCCGGCTTCCGCTTCTTCCCCGTGGTGGGCGTGAGCTGGCTGCAGGCCAACGACTTCTGCACCTGGCGTACGGCCAAGGTGAACGAGAACCTGGCCGGCAACGCGGCCGATACGTCGGCTCCCAAGAAGAAGAAAAAGAAAAAAGGTGGGGATGACGGCGGCGACGCTGGCGACGCCGGTGCCGAGGGCACGGCTGATGCTGGCGAAGGCAAAGCCAAAATCTCCATCGAGAACGGCAACACCCTGCCGAACTACCGCCTGCCCACCGAAGCTGAATGGGAATACGCTGCTCAGGCTATGATCGGCACCCAGGAAGTGGGCAACGAAAACCAGGAAAACAAGCGCGTTTACCCGTGGGACGGCCGCCAGGTGCGTAACTCCTACGGCAAGAAGATGGGCCAGTTCATGGCCAACTTCAAGCGCGGCCGCGGTGACTACGCCGGTATTGCCGGTTCGCTCAACGACGGTGCTATGATTACGGAGTACGTGTACGCTTACCCCCCGAACGACTACGGCCTCTACAACATGGCTGGCAACGTGAACGAGTGGGTGCAGGACGTATACCGCCCGCTGTCGTTCGAAGACATGGAAGACCTGAACCCCTTCCGCCGCAACGGCGTCCTCGACGAGGAAGCCAAGTACGACAAGAAAGGCTACCAGTCGCTGATCGACGACAAGGTGCGCGTCTACAAAGGCGGTTCTTGGAAAGACGTTGCCTACTGGCTCTCGCCCGGCACGCGTCGCTTCATGGCTCAGGACTCGGCTACCGCTTCCATCGGTTTCCGCTGCGCCATGATCAACCCCGGCTCGAACAAGTAAGCCTAGGTTAGCCCAAACATCGAAACGGCCCGGACTGCAGAGTCCGGGCCGTTTTGCGTTTGCTTAGGCGTTGATTCTCTCGCACGTCATGCTGAGCCCCGCGAAGCATCTCTCCTGTTTCGTTGTTCGGTAGAGATGCTTCGCGGGGCTCAGCATGGCTGTTCTTTCATCTTTGCTTAACGCAACTCAAACGCACCAATCAGTGTTCGGCGCAGGCAATGGTGGCCACGCTCACGGCCGCGGCGCCCGCGTCCAGCACTTTGATAGCGCAGGCTTCCAGGGTGGCGCCGGTGGTCAGCACGTCGTCGACGACCAGCACGTGCTTGCCCCGCACGGCGTCGGGCTGGGCTACTTCGAATACCTCGGCCACGTTTTGCCACCGCTCGGCGCGGCTCTTGCGCGTTTGGGAGGCGGTGAAGCTGTTGCGGCGCAGCACCTCAGCCGACCACGGCACGTTCAGGCTAAGTGCCAGACCCTCGGCGAAGGTGTCGGACTGGTTGTAGCCGCGCTTGGCCAGCTTGCGGCGGTGCAGCGGCACGGGCAGGATCAGGTCGAGGTCGGTGCCCAGGCCGTGGCTGGCCAGCTCCTGGCCGTACATCTGGCCCAGGGCCGTGCCCACTTCGCGCTGGCCCTGGTACTTGAGCTGGTGCAGCAGGTGCTGCACGCGGCCCCGACGTAGGAAGCGCAGGTAGCTGAGCACGTACTCCATGGGCACGCGGCCCCAGAAGCGGCGCGCCAGCGGGTTATCGGTAGGGGCGAGGCGGTGGTAGTCGGTGTAGGGCAGCTGGGTGCGGCAGGCGGTGCAGAGGTGCGTTTCGCCGCGGGCCAGGGACTGTTGGCAGGCCAGGCAGGTGCGCGGGAATATCAGCGCGACAAAATCGGATAGGGTAGAAGAAAGCATGAGGCGTTTGGGTATAAAGGCAAGCCAAACGCAATAGGTGCGAGGAAGCGCCCTGAAGGCAGGACGCGTGGGAGCGGGGAATTGCTGGTTAATGTAAACCTTTGCGGCGAATTTTTCCTTTTGCAAGACCGGGTTGCCAGACCGTCAACTCACCATTTCACTACTCACCATCTCACCGGATGAGCCTCGTCACCGAATTCAACGACTACCGCTCGCGCATGAACGAAAAGATCATGGCGGCGGATAACAAGGTTATCAAGCGCTTTTTCAACCTCGATACCAACACCTACCAGGCCGGCGCCCTGGACGTGAAAACCAAGGAAATCGTGGGCCTGGCCTGCTCCATGGTGCTGCGCTGCGACGACTGCATCAAGTACCACCTCGGCAAGTGCTATGAGGAAGGCCTGACCGACGCGGAGGTGTACGAGGTCTTCGCCATTGCCAACCTCATCGGCGGCAGCATCGTGATTCCGCACTTCCGCCGGGCGGTGGAATACTGGGAAGCGCTGAAGGAGGAAGCCGCCACCCCGGCCCCGCCCCACGCCGAACACGCCGCCGAGTAAGCCATGCTCGACCCACTGGAAACCGAGGCGCAGTTTGAGCACCGCTGGTGGCTCTTAATGACCGAGCTGAAGGAGCGCTTCGGCAAGAAACCCGACCTGAACGCACTGCTGCTGCTTATCGGCGTGCAGGAGCTGGGGCAGGGCCTCGGGCCGTTCACCAAGGAGCAGAAGCAGGACCTGATGCACATTGCCACCTGCCGCCTCTTCAGCATCTCGGGCTACTACGAGCTGGAGCGCGTGGACGAGGACGGCTGGCCGCACTACCGCCTGCTGCAGCCCGTGCCCTTTGCCACGCTCAAGGAGCAGGAGCGGATGCTGAAGTGGCACATCCTGGAGTACTTCGCGCAGCAGGAAAACCTGAACGAATAATGAATCAGCTGTCATCCTGAGCGCAGCGAAGGACCTTGCTCGAACCCCGCACTAACCGAGAAGCGCAGCTACTAACCCCAATTAGTGGCTGCGCTTCTATATGGTTGCTAGCTTTGCCGCTGCTAACGTCGGCGCTTGGACTGCTACGGCGGTGCAGAGTGGGAGAAAGGTCCTTCGCTGCGCTCAGGATGACGTTCTTTTTTCTTTTCGCATATCGTGAAAATCATCAGCTACAACGTCAACGGGCTGCGCTCAGCGGTGAGCAAGGGCCTGCTGGATTGGGTCCGCGAGGTGCAGCCGGACGTGCTGTGCCTGCAGGAAATCAAGGCCGGGCGCGAGGCGCTGGATGTGGCCGGCTTCGAGGCCCTGGGCTACCACTACTACCAGTTTCCGGCCCAGAAGCCGGGCTACAGCGGCGTGGCCACCTTCAGCAAGCTGGCGCCCAAGGCCGTGAGCTACGGCTGCGGGCACGAGCCCTACGACCACGAAGGCCGGGTGCTGCGCCTGGATTTTGAGGATGTGTCGGTGCTGAACGTGTACATGCCCTCGGGCACTAGCGGCGACGAGCGGCAGGCTTTCAAGCTCGACTGGCTGCAGTGGTTCACGCCCTACATTCAGTCGCTGCGGGCCACGGTGCCGCCGCTCATCATCTGCGGCGACTTCAACTGCTGCCCCACGCCCATCGACCTGCACAACCCCAGGGCCAACCAGAACTCCCCCGGCTACACCCCGGCCGAGCGCGCCTGGTTTGCCGATTTCCTGGCCTCGGGCTTCACCGACTCGTTCCGCCACCACCACGGCGACGCTCCGCACCATTACTCTTGGTGGAGCTACCGGGCCGGCTCGCGCCAGCGCAACGTGGGCTGGCGCCTCGATTACCTACTGGCCGACAACCGCCTGCAACCCCGGCTGGCCGCGGCCGGTCTTTTGCCCGACGCGGTGCATTCCGACCACTGCCCGGCCTACGTGGAGCTGGCTTAGCTTACCTGAAGCGGCGCGGGGCGAGTCTCCGGGCCGCTTCGGCACTTATTGCGGGCCGGTGGTGGTTAGCAAGGCACGGCCGTCCGGCGGCGTGGCTCCGGCCGCAGGTTTCGCCGTATCTTTCTCCGTTTCGATTTTGTGAGGTCCGATATGCCGGCAACCCAATCTATACCCGCTGCTTCTGCCGCGCAGACTGCCACCTGGCAGCAGGTGCGGCAGCATTTGGAGGCGTTTAAGCGCAAGTTCTACCTCAGCCTGCTGCTGCGCGGCGCGCTGGTGGCCGGCGGCTTGCTGCTGACGTTTTTCGTCGTCTTCAACCTGCTTGAGTACTTCCTCTACCTGCCCACCTGGGTGCGCGGCGGGCTGCTGTTCGGCTTCCTGGGCCTGACGGTCTGGGCCTTCGTGCGCTGGATCTGGCAGCCGCTGGCGGCGCTGAGCAACCTGCGCCGGCTGCTCTCCGACGAGCAGGCCGCCGAGCGGGTGGGCCAGCTGTTTCCGGAGGTGCAGGACAAGCTGCTGAACGCCCTGCAGCTGCAGGGCCAGGCCCGCGACAACGCCCTGATTGCGGCCAGCCTGGAGCAGCGCGCCGGGCAGCTGTCGGGGCTGGAGTTTGCCGAGCGGATTCGGCTGAAGGAGGATACCCGCCCGCTGTGGAAGTACGCGGCCATTCCGGCCCTGGTGGCCGCCGGCTTGCTGCTGGTGTGGCCCAGCCTGTTCGTGCAGGGCACCGAGCGCATTTTCCATTACTCGCGGGCCTATGCCAAGCCCATGCCCTTCCGCTTCGTGCTGGGCGACCAGAGCAAGCGCCTGCAGACCTTCAAAAACGAGAATTTCAAGCTGGAGGTGCTGGTGGAGGGCGACGCCCTGCCCAACGAAGTATCGGTGCTCTACGACGGCCGGGAGCGGCGCCTGACCAAGGTGGCCCCGGGCCGCTTTGCCTTCACCTTCCAGCAGCCCCAGCGCAGCACCGAGTTTCAGCTGGCCGCCGCCGGCTTTACCTCCGATGACTACCGCCTGAAAGTGCTGGAGCGGCCCAACCTGCGCGACTTCCGCGTGCACGCCGAGTACCCCAGCTACCTGCGCCGCAGCGCCGAAGACCTGAGCAACGACGGCAACCTGACCGTGCCCGAAGGCACCCGCCTGACCTGGCGCTTCAACACGGCCGCCACCGAATCGGTGAAGCTGCTGTTCCGCGACCCCAGCGAAACCGTGACGGCCCAGGCGGCCGACGACGACCAGTTCACCGTGACCCGCCAGGTGCTGCGCAGCCAGCCCTACCGCGTGGACTTGCGCAACAGCATCAGCCCCAACCGGGACCCCATCGAGTACCAGCTCACCGTGGTGCCCGACCAGGCGCCCAGCATCACCGTCGAAGCCTTTGCCGACACGGCCACTCGCCGCTACCTGGCCCTGGCCGGCACCCTGCGCGACGACTACGGCCTGACGCGCCTCGCGCTGCACTACCGCGTGGGCACGGCCCAGCGGCCCGGCACCTGGCGCACGGCGCCCATTGCCCTGGCCAACAACGGCCCGGCCCAGACCTACACTCACCAATGGGATTTGGCCCCGCTGCGCCTCAAGGCCGGCGACCAGCTCGAATACGCCGTGGAGGTGTGGGACAACGACGGCGTGCACGGCCCCAAATCGGCGCGCACCCGGCCCATTACCTACCGCCTGCCCAGCCGCAGCCAGCTGCGCGAGCAGTTGAACGCCGACGCGCAGTCGATGCAAAACAAGATGACCAGCGCCCAGGAGCAGAGCAAAAAGCTGCAGCGGGAGCTGGCCAAGGCCGAGGAAAAGCTCAAGACCAAGCGCGAGCTGAGCTACTCCGACCGCAAGGAAATGCAGCAGATGCTGGAGCAGAAGCAGCAGATGGACCAGCAGCTCAGCCAGATGAAGCAGATGTTTGAGCAGCTGCAGCAGAAGCAGGAGCAGCTCGATCCGCGCAGCCAGCAGCTGGCCGAAAAAGCCCAGGAGCTGCAAAAGCTCATGGACTCCATGATGGACCCCGAAACCAAAAAGCTCTACGAGGAGCTGCAGAAGCTGCTACAACAGCAGAAAGCCCCCGAGGGCGAGCTGCAGAAGCTGCTCGACAAGCTGGAAAACAAGGAGGAAACCATGGAGAAGGAGCTGGAGCGCGCCATGGACCTCTTCAAGCAGCTGCAGCTGGAGCAGAAGATGGAAAGCGCCACCGAGCAGCTCGAAAAGCTGGCCCAGGAGGAGCAGAAGCTGGCCGAGCAGACCGAAAAAGCCGCCGACAAGCCCTCCGACCAGCGCCAGCAGGAAAACCAGCAGCTCAAGCAGCAGCAGCAGGACGCGCAGAAGCAGTTTGAGGATGTGAAGAAGGAGCTGCAGGAGCTGCAGAAGATGGACCAGCAGCTCGACAACCAGAACAACCTGGACCCCATGCAGCAGGAGCAGCAGCAGACCGAGCAGCAGATGCAGGAGAGCCAGGAGCAGCTTTCGAAAAATCAAAACCAGAAAGCCGCCCAGAACCAGAAGCAGGCCGCCCAGAACATGAAGCAGATGGCGCAGAAGATGCGCCAGAAGATGGAGGAAGAGGAGTCGGATCAGCAGCAGGAAAACATAGACCACCTGCGCGACATCCTCGAAAACCTCCTCAAGCTCTCCTTCGACCAGGAAAACCTGATGAAGCAGTTCCGGCAGGTCGACCAGTCGGACCCGCGCTACCAGCAGCTGAGCCAGAACCAGCGCAAGCTCCGCGACGACGCCGTGGTGATTCAGGACTCGCTGTATGCCCTGGCCAAGCGCGTGTTCCAGCTGCAGTCATTCGTGACGCGCGAGGTGGGGGAGATGAACGGGCAGATGGACCAGGCCATGCAGCAGCTGTTGCAGCGCAACGTGTCGCGCGCCACCGGCTCGCAGCAAATGGCCATGACCTCGATGAACAACCTCGCCCTGATGCTCAACGACGCGCTGCAGCAGATGCAGGAGCAGCAGCGCCAGTCGCAGCAGCAACAGTCGGGCGCGGGCAAGCCGGGCAAGAAGAAAAAGAAGGGCCAGCAGCCCAGCCCCGGCATGGGCCAGATGGGCAAGCTGCAGCAGCAGCTCAACCAGCAGATTCAGCAGCTGCAGCAGAGCGGCAAGCAGGGCCGGCAGCTCTCCGAAGACCTGGCCAAGATGGCCGCCCAGCAGCAGATGCTGCGCGAAGCCCTGCAGCAGCTAGAGAAAATGCAGCAGGCCGCCAAGGAAGGCAAGAACGGCAAGCCCGGCCAGCAGAAGGGCGAGCAGGGCATGGGCGGCATGGGCGAGCTGAAAAAGATGATGGAACAAACCGAGCAGGACCTCGTAAACAAGCGCTTGACGGAGCAAACCGTTATGCGCCAGCGTCAGATCCTGAGCCGCCTGCTCGAAGCCGAGAAATCGGCCCGGGAGCGGGACCTCGACAACAAGCGCGAAGCCGAAACGGCCAAGGTGGTGCCGCCCGGTTTTCCGCCCGCGTTCGAGAAATATCGGGAGCAGCGTAACCGCCAGACGGAGTTGCTACGTACGGTACCGCCGGCCCTCACTCCGTACTACCAGCGGGAGGTGAGCGAGTATTTTCAGAAAATGAAATAGCGCTGCCTATTTTTACGACCCGTTGCCCCCTCTCACCACTCCATGAAGCAGGTCAAAATTCAGATTCCGTCCCTCGTCGAGAACATCCGCGTCGTTGAAAGCTTCATCGACAACTCGAAGGATACCTTCCACATCGAGGACGATATCTACGGCAACATCATGGTGGCCGTCACCGAAGCGGTGAACAACGCCATCCGCCACGGCAACAAGTTCGACAAGGACAAGACCGTGCTCCTTTGCCTGTCCATCGATCAGGACCGCGTGAAATTTGAAATCGAGGACCAGGGCCCCGGCTTCGACTTCACCAACCTGCAGGACCCCACCGCGCCCGAGAACCTCGAGAATCCCGGCGGCCGCGGCATCTTCCTCATCCGCCACCTGGCCGACGAGGTTGAATTTACCAAGGACGGCCGCAAGGTGGAACTCACCTTCTTCCTGCCGCCCGCCAACGGCGAAGCCCAGGGCCACGCCGTCGCCTAAGTACCCGCGCACTTTTCCCCGTTTAGCTCCATGTCCGAAGCCGACCAGTTGCCGCCCGACCACCACGACGAGTACGACCCCTTGCACGACGCGCCGGGCATCGAGTTTGTCGTGGAAGACGTCGATTTCGAGCTGGGCAATGCGACGGAGCTGACCGACTGGATTGAGCGCGTGGCCGCGGTGCACGAGCACAAAATCGTGCAGCTGACTTACATCTTCTGCTCCGACGAGTACCTGCACAAGGTGAACGTGGAGTACCTCGACCACGACACGTACACCGACGTCATCACCTTCGACAACGCCGACGACGCGGACATCATCGAGGGCGACATTTTCATCTCGGTGGACCGCATCCGCGAAAACGCCCAGACGCACCACGTCACCTTCCGCGACGAGCTGCACCGGGTGATGATTCACGGCGTGCTGCACCTGCTCGGCTACAAGGACAAAGACCTGCTGAGCCAGACGGCCATGCGCAAAAAAGAGGACGACTGCCTTTCGCTGCGCACTTTTTAGGGCCCGATTGCCTTTCTTTAGCATTGAAAACGCCCGCCCCGCCGCGGGCGTTTTTGTTGCCAACGCCGCCCCGCTATGTCTGCTTCTCGCGCTGCCGCCCTCGTCATTCCGGGCGACATGCTGGACTTCTACCTGAGCCAGGGCTACTACCGGATGCACCAGGACCTGTTCACCTGCCGCTTCCTGCCCCTCGACGGCTCGCTCTACACCGTGCACTGGCTGCGCCTGGCGCTGGCCGACGTGGTGCTGGGCGCCGAGCAGCGCCGCCTGCTGCGCGTCAATGCCCGTTTCACCCTCCGCAGCGCGCCGTTTCGGCTGACCGAAGAGTACGAGGAGCTGTACGCCCGCTACCGCGCCTCCATCGACTTCGACGCGCCCGAGACGGTGGAGGCCTTCACCATGGCCGGCCACGCCCACAGCGTGTTTCCGACCGAAGTGCTGGAAGTGCGCGACGGGGAGCGGCTGATTGCCGTCGGTATTTTCGACCGCGGCACCCGCAGCCTGATGGGCATCATGAACTTCTACGACCCGGCCTACCGCAAATACAGCCTGGGCAAGTACCTGATGCTGCGCAAAATCGAGCTGGCCCGGGAGCAGGGCCTGGCCTATTACTACCCCGGCTACGTGGTGCACCAATACCCCAAGTTCGACTACAAGCTCTATCCCTGCCCGGCCGCCACCGAGGTCTTCGACGTGGCTTCAAGTAGCTGGCTGCCGTTTTCCTGGGACACCGTAGCCGCGCAATCCGCTGACCTGCTGCGGGATTGGCCGCTGCCCACCGACGACCCGGACGAGGCCGACTAACGCCCGCCGCCACGTAGAACAAATCGGAGTGCGTATCTTTGCCCACGTTCTGAGCGGGTTAGCCTCGCATTTCGCCTGAAATCCGACTACCGTTTCCGCCGAGCGTGGAAACGGTTTCTGTTTTTTGGGCTTTCTATAAGAACGTCATTCCGAGCGAAGTCGAGGAATCTCGCGTGCTGACGCTGGATATAACAATGGAAAAAGAAGTCGGCACTTATACCGTCAAAGATGCTTTTCACCTTACCAGCCGCGGCTGGGTGTTGGTGGGCACGCTGACTGGGGCAGTCAATAATGGTAACCACCTGGCTTTTCCTTCCGGTCTAGTTGTGCGCACTAAAGGCATCGAGATGCTCAACATCCGCAACCAAGAAGAAAGAATTTGCCTGGTGATTTCAGCACCGTTCACCAAGCGGCAGCGGCCCGTCGACCGGCAAATTCTCGATGAGCAGATCATCGGCGCCACGGCGCGGGTGCTGGAATAACCGCCCCTCGGGCACAAAACGCAGGCCTCGCCTGTTACTCACCTCCGAAGCAACAACCCTCCCCAGCTATGCTGACCCAGGAATACGATGTAATTGTGGTAGGTGCCGGCCACGCCGGCTGCGAAGCTGCCGCCGCGGCTGCCAATCTTGGCTCCTCGGTGCTGCTCATTACCATGAACATGAACACCATTGCGCAGATGTCGTGCAACCCGGCCATGGGCGGGGTGGCCAAGGGGCAGATCGTGCGGGAGGTGGACGCGCTGGGTGGGCAGTCGGGCATTATCACCGACAAAACGATGATTCAGTTCCGGATGCTCAACCGCTCGAAAGGCCCCGCCATGTGGAGCCCCCGCGCCCAGAGTGACCGGATGCGCTTCGCCGAGGAGTGGCGCGTGACGCTCGAAGGCATCCGCAACGTGGACTTCTGGCAGGAGGCCGTCACCGGGCTGCTGGTGGAAGACGGAACCTGCGTGGGTGTGCGCACCCAGCTCGGCATTGAGTTCCGCTCGAAAACGGTGGTGCTCACCAACGGCACCTTCCTGAACGGGCTCATCCACATCGGCGAGAAAAACTTCGGCGGCGGCCGGGCGGCGGAGCGCAAAAGCACCGGCATTACCGAGCAGCTGCGGGAGCTGGGCTTCGAGACGGGCCGCATGAAGACGGGCACCCCGCCCCGCGTGGACGGCCGCACCCTCGACTACTCGAAAATGGAGGAGCAGCCCGGCGACGACAACCCGAGCAAGTTCTCCTACCTCGACACGCCCCAGCTCACGAAGCAGCGGCCGTGCTACATCACCTACACCAACGAGAAGGTGCACGACATCCTGCGCACCGGCTTCGAAAAGTCGCCCATGTTCCAGGGCCGCATCAAGGGCCTGGGGCCGCGCTACTGCCCCTCGGTGGAAGACAAAATCAACCGCTTCGCCGACAAGGACCGCCACCAGATTTTCGTGGAGCCGGAGGGCTGGAGCACGGTGGAGGTGTACGTGAACGGCTTCAGCTCCTCGCTGCCCGAAGACGTGCAGTACGAGGCGCTGCGCCAGATTGCGGGCTTCGAAAACGCGAAGATGTTCCGCCCCGGCTACGCCATCGAGTACGACTTCTTCCCGCCGACGCAGCTCAACCTGACCCTGGAAACCAAGCCGGTGCGCAACCTCTACTTCGCCGGCCAGATCAACGGCACCACCGGCTACGAGGAAGCCGCCTGCCAGGGCCTGATGGCCGGCATCAACGCCCACCAGCGGGTGCGCGACCTGGAGCCGTTCATCCTTCGCCGCTCGGAGGCCTACATTGGCGTGCTCATCGACGACCTGGTGAACAAGGGCACCGACGAGCCCTACCGCATGTTCACCAGCCGGGCCGAGCACCGCATTCTGCTGCGCCAGGACAACGCCGACCTGCGCCTCACCCCGCTGGCCCACAAGCTCGGGCTGGCCTCGGATGAGCGCATGGCCCGCGTGGAGCAGAAGCGCCAGCAAACCGCCGACGTGCTCGACTACCTCAGCAAAAAACCGGTGGAACCGGGCGAAATCAACGGCCTGCTGGAAGAACTCGGCTCGGCCCCCATCCACGAGAAAACCCGCGTGGTGAACCTGCTGCGCCGCCCCCAGCTCGATTTGCCCGACCTGCAGCGCGCCCTGCCGGAGTTGCACGAGTACCTGAGCCAATACGGCGCCGAGGTATTGGAACAGGCCAGCATCCACGTCAAGTACGAAACCTACATCGAGAAGGAACACCAGCAAGCCGAGCGCATGGGCCAGCTGGAAGACCTGCGCATCGTGGGCAAGCTCGACTACCAAGCCATGCCGGCCCTCTCGCACGAAGCCCGCGAAAAGCTGCTGAAGGTGCAGCCCGAAACCATCGGGCAGGCCTCGCGCATCAGCGGCATCTCGCCCGCCGATATTTCGGTGCTGATGGTGTACCTGGGCCGTTAAGAGTAGGGTAGGGGCCGTCATGGAAGTATCCGCCGTCCCCTTGCAACCAGCCCGACGAGCCGACTATTTAGGTTGGCTTGTCGGGCTGGTTGTTTGTACCAGCTTTGTTTTCGTGCTGGCGCTGGCCTACATCGTGGCGTTTCAGTTCGGCCACCCGCACCTCACTATTACCCGGGCTGATAACCTCGTCATGGGCGCCTGCGCCGTGCAGGGGCCACTGACCTTTTGGGGACTGGTGGGTACCATCCGCGCCGCCTGGCACCGGCGCTTCGGCCGGGCCGTGGTGTGGCTACTGTTTACCGTCTGGGCGTTGCTGCTGCTGGTCGGCGGCAGCTTCGTGGTAGGCGTACTGATAATCGGGGCACATTCCGTCGGCGAGCCCCCCCCGGATAGCCCGGAAGGCCGAGAAATGACTCGCGTGGATTCACTGTACAGCTCGCCTGGTTTCCGGGAAAAGCGCCTACACGACTAGCCGCTGATTTCCTGGCCGCATTCCTGATTATCCACTGCCCCGCTACTCGCTAATGAACCGATTCGACCGCGTCACGGCTATCCTCATCCACTTGCAGGCCAAGCGCAAGGTGAGCGGCGGGTCCCTGGCCGAGCAGTTTGGTGTGAGCCTGCGCACCATTTACCGCGACCTGCGCACCCTGGAGGAGGCGGGTGTTCCGCTGCTGGGCGAGCCCGGCATCGGCTACTCGCTGGCCGAGGGCTACCGGCTGCCGCCCGTGATGTTCAGCCGCGAGGAAGCCACCGCCCTGCTGACGGCCGGCAAGCTAGCCGCCCACCTGACCGACGCACCCACGGCCGAGCTAGCCGCGGCGGCCATGATCAAGGTCCGCGCCGTGCTGCGCCGCCCCGACCGTGACCATCTCGACCACCTCGACCCGCACATCCAGGTGCTCGGGCTCCGCGACCAGGCCAGCCGCCCGCCGGCCTATCAGCAGCTGGTAGCCGCCATTGCCATGCACCGCGTGGTACGGCTGGGCTATCAAACCGCCGAAAACGAAGCCCCGACCACTCGCGACATCGAGCCCATCAGCCTATACCTGAGCCGGCAGTGGCACGTGGTGGCTTACTGTCGGCTGCGCCAGACCATCCGCAACTTTCGGCTGGACCGCATCCGGGAGTTGACGCTGCAGGCGGAGGAATTTGTAGTACGCCCGGCCCTGCTGCGCCAGCACTGGGCCGCCGAAGCCAACCGGCGGCAGCGCGAACGGGTGGTACTCCGGTTTCAGCCGGCTGCCCTGCTGCCGGCGCTGATGCAGTTGCTGCACGACACCAAGCACCAGTACGGCTGGGCTCACGAGCAGCGTCTGCCCGATGGCCAATTGGAAATGACCTTGTTTATCGGGGAGCTGCCCTACCTGGCCACCTGGCTGCTGCCCTTCGCTGGGGCCCTGACCATCGTGGAGCCAGCGGCGCTGGCAGCCCCGCTACGGGCGTTGGCGCAGCGGGCCTACGACGTTTTCTGTCCACCCGAACAATAGTTTCAGGGGGCAAAACATGCTGCCATACCGCTGTCAGTTGGGGGCTGGACCTTTGTATTGTTCAGGCGCGGAATGCCTGGGCAGGACCATTTTTTCAGCCCTCCAATATGGAAAAGCGCACCGTAGACCCCTGGAAATGGGGTCAGTACACCAACTCCGTTCAAGCCGTCGAAATCAAGCAGCCCGCCGGAACCCTTTACTGCTCGGGCCAGGTAGCGCTGAACGCCGAGGGCCAGCCCAGCGCGGCCGATATGCGCAGTCAGCTGCTGCAAACCTTCCAGAACCTGGAGCAGCTCATCACGGAGGCCGGCTATGATTGTTCGGGCATCGTGCGGCTGAACGTGTACACCACCTCCATCCAGGAATTTTTCTCGACCTGCATAGACGTGTACGCCCCCTGGCTGGCCCAGCACGGCGTCAAGCAAGCCGCCACGCTGCTGGAAGTGCAGGGCCTGTTTGCGACTCTGACGATAGAGCTGGAAGCCACCGTGGTAAAGTAGCCCGGGCTACGGCCGCCGCCAGAATTCGGTTTTCGAGTACGGGCGGCGGCCAATTGTCCACTACGACGCTGGAATTCACTAATACCTGCCGCCGCACAGCGGTTCGGCTACATACGCCGAGGCGGTATTTCTTCGTGTACAACGGGGCCAATGACTGGTTTAGAGACTTGTAGATCAAGCGCGTTTCTACGCGCGAAGTCATCTAGCATGTCTCTCACCCTACGGAGCTTGCCGAAGCATCTGTTCGCCCGATTTGCTGACTTGCCCGGTTACCATGCGGGCATAAGTCCGGCATGACAACCTGACACTTGCCGGGAATTTTGTAAACAGATTCTGCGCAAATACAGCCCGTTATTTTGCGCAAACGTTTGCGCAAAATAACGTTGCCTGGAAGGCCGTTGCAGCCGCTTTGTACCTTGCCGCCGCGCTTTTCAGGATTTCCCGTCAGCATAAAATCCGCGCCCGTTTTATACTAAGCGAGCAGTTATCCACATTATGCCCGCCCGTCATTACGGGTGATTCGCTACTTGTCGGCTGTTACCCATATTTTTGTAGCTGTAGTCGCAGCCGGCGCCCGCGTCCGGCTGTTTTGTTTGCTGTCTGATTAGCTGCTTGGTGTCGAACGTACGCGTAGAACAGTGCCCGATTTGCGGGAATAGTGAGTTTCGTCCCAAAATGGTCGTCGAAGACTATTCGGTGAGCCACGAAAGCTTTGCCATCACGCAGTGCACCGCCTGCAGCCTGCTGCTGACCAACCCGCGCCCCGACGAAGCCAGCCTGGGCCGCTACTACGAAAGCCCGGCCTACATTTCGCACTCCGACACCCACCAGGGCCTTATCAACCAGGTCTACAAAGTGGCGCGCAAGTTCACCGTACGCCAGAAAGTGGCTCTGCTCGCCCGCGAAGCCCCGCGCCGCGGCCGCGTGCTCGACTACGGCTGCGGCACCGGCTACTTCCTGCACGCCGCCAAAGAGGCCGGCTGGCAGGTTGCCGGCTTCGAGCCCAACGATGCGGCCCGCCGCCTGGCCGAGCAGAACACCGGCCAGCCCATTGCCCACGGCGAGCTAAGCCAGTTCGCGCCCGCCTCCTTCGACGTCATCACGCTCTGGCACGTGCTGGAGCACATTCTCGACCTGAACGCGACGCTGCAGCAGCTCGTCACCCTGCTCAAGCCCGACGGCATCCTCGTTATTGCCGTGCCCAACGCCGAAAGCCCCGACGCGCAGTACTACCGCGAGCAGTGGGCCGCCTACGACGTGCCGCGCCACCTATATCACTTTACCAGCAAGACCGTTGACCGCCTGCTCGGCAAGCATCACTTGCAGCTGCGCCGTACCTTGCCCATGAAGCTCGACGCGTTTTACATCAGCCTGCTCAGCGAGCAATACCGCGCCGAGCGCGACGGCGGCATTCTGGCCGCGCTGCGCTCGGGCTACAAGTCCAACCGGCAGGCCGGGCAGAACGGCGGGCAGTATTCTAGCCTGATTTTCGTGGCCGAACGTGCGGCCCCGCTGCCCACGCCGCCGGCGGCTTCCTGAAGCTGCCCGGTGGGGTAGGGGAGGGGCCAACCCGCTCATCGTCACGCTTCGGCCATGCGCACCGCTCGTCTTTCGCTCCGCTTTTTCCTCCGGCCGCCGCTGCGGCGGCTGGCCCTGGTGCTGGCCCTGGCTGCGCTGAGCAGCCCACCGCTGCGGGCCCAGCGCATACCCGCCCGACCCGATTCCGTCGTTGTACCTTCGCCGGCGGCTTCGGTGCGGCCCGATTCGGTGCGCGCCCCGGCCGTGCCGCCCGAGCCCCCACCCGATACCGAACCCACGCCCGGGCCCGTGTCGCGGCGGGCGGGCTGGACCATCCTCGGGGCCTGCGCCCTGCTTACGCTTTCCACGCTGCTGCTCTACAATGTCCGTTCGCGTTAGTCCTGCTCTGTTTTTGCTGCCGACCGGCCTGTTGCTGGCCGGCTGCGCCGCCATCAGCCAGCCCGAAGGCGGGGCGCGCGACACGGAAGCACCCAAGCTCGTGAGCAGCAGCCCCCAAAACGGCGCCACCAACGTCAAGGAGCAGAACATTCGGCTGGAGTTTTCGGAGCAGGTGCAGCTGAAGGACCTGAGCAAGAACCTGCTCATCACGCCCACCATTTCCGATAAAAACCCCTACAAGCTGCGCGAGGAGCGCCGCGCCATCGAGTTGCGCTTTGAAAAGCCGCTGGAGCCGAACACGACCTACGTGTTCAACTTCCGCAACGCCGTGGTCGACATCACCGAGAGCAACCCCGCCAGCGACGTGGTGCTGGCCTTCAGCACCGGCGCGGCGCTGGATTCGGGCCGGGTGCGCGGCTCGGTCACGCAGCTGCTCAACGGGCAGCCCGAGGCCGAAGTCGTCGTTGCCCTGTACCCCGCCGCCGATACGGCTGACATCTTCCGCAACCCGCCCTACTACCAGACGCGGGCCGACAAGGGCGGCAAGTTTGAGCTGCGCAACGTGCGCGAAGGCAGCTACCGGATCTACGCGCTGGTCGACAAAAACAACAACAGCCGCTACGAGGAGCCCGAGCGCATTGCCTACCTGCCGCAGCCCATCGAGCTGCGCCCGCGCCTCGATACGCTGCACCTGGTGTCGGTACGGCCCGATTCGCGGCGCCCGCTGATTCTCTCGCAGCAAACCGGGCCCGACCAGTTTCGCATTGGCTTCAACGAGGGCTTGCGGCAGTTCACGCTGGCGGCCCTGGGCCAGCCGTCGGCCCTGCCCGACGCGGGGACGCTGCTGGAGCGGGGCCGCACGCTCAGCATTCTGCGCACCCCCGCCGTACCCGCCGGCCGCTACCTGCTTACGGCCGTCGACAGCGCCGGCAACCGGGGCGTCGACACCGTGAACGTGCGCTTCGAGGGCCAGACGCCGGCCACCAGCCGCCGCGGCGCGCAGTACCAGGTGGTGGGCAACCCGCGCGACATCTACCGCCAGGGCCAGCTCAAGCTGCAGTTTTTGGCCCCGGTGAGCATGGCCACCGACAAGCCCTTCGGCACCTTGGTGGAAGACTCGGTGAAGCGCCGCCCGCTGCGCCTACCCGCCGACGGCACCCTCAGCCCCGACCGCACCCTGCTGACGGTAAACGTGAACACCAAGGCCCGCACCAACATCGTCTTCGTGCCCGATACCACCGCCATTCTGGCCATCAGCGGCACGCCCCTGCGCCTGCGCCCGGTGCGCCTGCGCGTGACGGAGCAGTCGAGCACCGGCAGCATCGCGGGCACGATAACCACCAAGTACCGCAGCTTCGAGCTGCAGCTGCTCGACCAGAACTACCAGATCATCCGGACCGTGCCCGGCGGCCCGCGCACCTTCCGCTTCGACAACGTCGACCCCGGCACTTACCGCCTGCGCGTGCTCATCGACGCCGACAACGACGGCCGCTGGCGCGGCGGCGACCCGAAGCTGCGCGTGCCGGCCGAGCCCGTCTATATTCTGCCCCAAACGCAGCAGGTCCGCGCCAACTGGGAAATCGAAAACCTGGTGCTGACCTTCTAAACGCCCTTCCCGAGTTCCTTACCCAAAGCCCCGGTGCTGCCCGCACCGGGGCTTTCTTGTGGGCGCCTGCTTCAGCACCGTAGCGGTGCAGCTTGCCGGCCGCTGAGTCCGGTTTAGCTACGGCTATTGGGCGGCTCCGCGTGGCGGCGGTTGTGGGCTCGGAGCTGCCCTGGTTGCCAGCCATTCGCGCCCCACAGCCCGAGCTGCTATCTACCTGTGAACCTGTGCCATAGCCCCGGTTTTGGTAAGCCCGTTCGCGCCCGGGCATATTCGCGCAAGTAACTATACTCTGAGTATCAGCACGGTTCTTACAGGCTCACAGGCGGTTATCCACGTTTCCACAGCCTGTTGTGGAATTCTTACCCCCCTAAAACCGGCTTGTGCAGTCGACAGGGGATAACGCGTGGATAACGCGCTGATAACCTGTGAGCAACAGGGGATAAACAGGGGAAAAGATTTTTTGGTCCTGTCGAGCCCACAGCAGTGCCCGCAGCCTGTGGATAGCCGTGGACAACTTCCCCACGGTTTTGGGGCTTTCCACTTTCCACTAACGTGTTAATTCACAGGGTTGTGCACAAGTGTGTGGATTGTCGAAAAGCCTGTTAATTGGCAGATAATCACGCCTGTAATTTGCACATCCCATGTGGATAGCCGGTGTATAAGCCGGTTCTTGTGCACATGTTATCAAGCCCTGTGTATAAGCCTGTTAGATATCCACTTATGAACAGCCATAACGAGTGGAAATAGAAAAGATTCTTAAAATTTTATTTCATCAAAAGTTATTAGTCCCGTGGAAAACCCGAGTCGGAACGCACAGGCTCACAGGAGGATGAATGCCTGTAAACCTGTGCGTTCCGGCTCGGCCAGCGGCCGGGCGGCCGGTGCCGGACAAAGCGGAACGGTGGCCGGAAGTCAAGCCGGTGCCTGACCGGGCCAGCGCGGCGCGAACCGGCGGCCGGTTTCACCCGTCGAGCTGCGTAGTGCGTATACAGCCCGCCGCCGTCCAGCCAGGCCCGCCATGCCGTTCAACTACGACCAGGATTTTCGTCACGTCGATTTCCGCCAGCACCCCGAGCGGTACCGGGTGGGCAAGGGCGAGCAGGGCGTCTTGCTCGTGCAGCCCTATAAGAGCGAAATCCTGCCCTTCTGGCGCTTCAAGACCCCCGCCATAGCCCGCGAGTCGTCCGAGTCGATTTACGGGCTGTTTCTGGCCTATCTGAAGGCCGAGGACTTCGTGGGAGCCGACATGGCCCGTAAGTTCCTGCAGATGGGCTTTACCCGGGCCCGGCGCTACGCCAACCACCGCGGCGGCAAAAAGTACGAAGGCCCCGTGCCCGACGACAAAAAAGGCCAGAGTGGCGCCCACGGCCGCCCCGAGCGCCCCCGCGACCCGGAAGACCCCGAAAAAGCCGAAGCCGCCGCCATTTTCAAAGCCAAGTGGGACCAGGCCAAGCAGCACCCCGACTACCTGCGTCAGAAAGAAGCATTCGAGCAGCGCTACGGCAAATGAGTTGCCGGTTGTCAGTTGCGAGTTGTCAGTGTGGACAAATGCCGACCGACTGCCAACTGGCCACTCGCAACTGCCAACCAAAACATACCTTTACCCAGCTACCAACCTCCAAACCTCCTCCCAATATGAATACGCCCCAACCCCGCAGCACCGACGAAAACGAAATCGTGCTGGGCCAAGGCATGGGCCCGCTTAAGTTTGGCGCCAGCATGGACGAAGTCCGGACCCTGATGGGCGAGCCGGAAGAAATTGAAGAGTCGGAAGACGACGACGAGTTCGAGCACCAGGCCTGGAACTTCCTCGAGGAAGGCTACTCGCTGTACTTCGACCGCGAAGACGACTACCGCCTCTCCTGCATCGAAACCGACCACCCCGGCATGCGCCTCTACGGCGAGCCGATCCACGGCAAGTCGCTGGCCGATATCCAGGAACTGATGCGCCGCCACGGCCACGGCCAGGGCGAAATGGAGAAGGTGGATACCGGCGAAGTGCGCCTCTCCTACGAAAAGGAAATGATTGACCTCTACTTCGACGAGGACGAGCTGCAGTTTATCAACTTCGGCGTGTTCATCGACGACGACCTGGAGGTACAGTGGCCCAAATAAGGTCTGGTTATCCACAAAAACACGGCTTTTTGATGTGGATAAGTGGATAAGTTATTGATAGTAAAGATTACGTAATGCAAACGTAACCGTAGAAGTACAACTCGCGTATACTTCCGGCTTCGCTGCTAAAACGGTCTGAAACGAAAAAAGCCGCTCCCCAACGGGAGCGGCTTTTTTGTGGGCTAGTGCCAGCCGGAGTGGCTACAGCAGGGCTCGGAACAGCAGGAACAGCACGCCCGACAGCACCATGGTCACGGGCAGGGTGAGCACCCAGGCCAGGGCGATGTTGCGCACCATGGAGGGGTTCAGGTTCTTGATGCCGCGGTTGGCCACCATCGAGCCGGCAATGGCCGACGACAGCACGTGCGTGGTGGAAGCCGGCAGGTGAAACTGGGTGCTCATGCCAATCATGGCGGCGGCTACCAGTTCGGAAGAGGCGCCCTGGGCGTAGGTCAGGTGCTCCTTGCCGATTCGCTCCCCGATGGTTACCACGATGCGCTTCCAGCCCACCATGGTGCCGATGCCCAGCGACAGCGACACGATGAGGATAACCCACTTGGGGGCGTAATCGGTGAAGCCGCGCATGTTCTCGATGGCCGAGTCGTAGGTTTTGCGGTCCTGCGGGCTCAGGCTCACCCGGTCGCTGCCCATGAGCTTTTTGGCGCGGGTGTAGGTGAGCAGGATGGCGCGGCGGATCTGGAACCGGTCGGCTTCGGGCAGCTGCTTCACGTCGGTTTTGCCGGCGAAGATGCGGTCCAGCGTGGCCGTCTGCTGGTTGACTTCCTGCAGGGCCTTTTGCTCGTCGGGCGCCAGCTCGGCCACGTTCACGCGGCTCATCACCTGCTCCACCTGGGCCAGGGAGGCGCGCATGTCCAGCGGGTTCTTGCCGGCGTCGAGGGCGAACTTGAAGGGCAGGATGCCGATGAGGATGAGCATGATCAGGCCCACGCCTTTCTGCCCGTCGTTGGAGCCGTGGAAAAAGCTCACCAGCGTACAGGTCGCAATCAAAATCAGGCGAATCCAGAGAGGTGGCGGCTTGCGCTTGTGCGGCTCCTTGAATATGGCCTTGGACTTGACGAAGCGCTTGAGCACGAACATCAGGATGATGGTGAGCGTGAAGCCGAACAAGGGGCCGACGAGCAGGGCAATGCCGGTTTCGGTGGCCTTGCTCCAGTTGACGGCCGCGCCGCTGCTGCCCGGCAGCAAGGAGAAGGCAATGCCCACGCCCAGGATGGAGCCGATGAGCGCGTGCGAGGAGGAGGCCGGAATGCCGTAGTACCAGGTGCCTACGTTCCAGATGATGGCCGCCAGAATCAGGGCGCCCACCATGGCAATGCCGTGGTAGATGTTCTGGTCGACCAGGCTCTCGACGGGCAGCAGGTACACGATGCCCATGGCCACCCCGATACCGCCGCCGAACACGCCGATGAAGTTCCAGAACGCCGACCAGATGACGGCTACCCAGGGCCGCAGGGTATTGGTGTAAATGACGGTGGCCACGGCGTTGGCCGTGTCGTGAAAGCCGTTGACGAATTCAAACGCGCAAGCGGCAATCAGACACACCAGCAGCAGCAGGAGCACTTGAGGCTCTAAGCCAAGCATAAGGGAAAGGGTTGGTGAGCGAAGGGAAATGGGCCGCCAAAAGTACGGGCGGCAAAAAGGGGGGCAAGATTATGAAATTGTTACTGAGCGCGCTGCCCCCGGCGCCGGCGGTCAGGCCTTGTACCAAAGGTTCTGCAAAAAGTTTAACAATAGTAGCTTGCCGCGCCCGTACTTCGTGGGCGGGGCCTCGGGCGGCCGCGTGCGGCGCTTCGCATCTTCGCCCTACTTTTGCCCCTGATTTAGAACTCGGAGCTTGGAGCTGAGAACCAGGAAGCCGCCGGCCGCTAGCTGGCCAGTTGGTTTATCTGCTCAGAAGCTCTCCGTTCTAAGCCCTCATTTTCTATACCTGCATGAGCAAGCCCGCGCAATCCGCCGCCAATACCACCGAAGGCACCCTGGCCGACATCGTTTCGCACGCCAAGGAATACGGCTTCGTGTTCCCCTCCTCCGAAATCTACGACGGTCTGGCCGCCGTGTACGACTACGGCCCCAACGGCGTGGAGCTGAAAAACAACCTGAAGCAGCTCTGGTGGAAGGCCATGACTCAGCTCAACCAGAACGTGGTGGGCATCGACGCGGCCATCTTTATGCACCCGACCACCTGGAAAGCCTCCGGCCACGTCGACGGCTTCTCCGACCCGCTCATCGACAACCTCGACAGCAAAAAGCGCTACCGCGCCGACGTGCTGGTGGAGGAAAAAGCCGCCGAGTACGAAAAAGCCGGCGACCAGCAGCGCGCCGACGCCCTGCTGGCCGAGCTGGGCCGCCTGCTGACGGAGAATGACCTGCCGGGCGTCAAGCAGCTCATCATCGACGAGAAAATCCTCTGCCCGATCAGCAAAACCGGCAACTGGACCGACGTGCGCCAGTTCAACCTGATGTTCTCGACGCAGATGGGCGCCGTGGCCGAGGGCTCCAGCGAAATTTACCTGCGCCCCGAAACGGCTCAGGGCATCTTCGTCAACTTCCTGAACGTGCAGAAATCGGCCCGGCAGAAGGTGCCGTTCGGCATTGCCCAGATCGGCAAGGCTTTCCGCAACGAAATCGTGGCCCGGCAGTTCATCTTCCGCATGCGGGAGTTTGAGCAGATGGAAATGCAGTTCTTCGTGCGCCCCGGCACCGAAAACGAGTGGTACCAGCACTGGAAAGCCGCCCGCCGCCGCTGGCACGAAGTAATGGGCCTGCCCGCCGACAAGCTGCGCTTCCACGACCACGAAAAGCTGGCCCACTACGCCAAAGCCGCCGTCGACATCGAGTTTGAATTCCCCTTCGGCTTCAAGGAAATCGAGGGCATCCACTCCCGCTCCGACTTCGACCTGACCCAGCACCAGCAGTACAGCCGCAAAAAGCAGCAGTACTTCGACAACGACGTGAACCCCGAAACCGGCAAGCCCTACGGCAACTACGTGCCCTTCGTGGTGGAAACCTCCGTGGGCGCCGACCGCCTGTTCCTGGCCACGCTCTGCCAGGCGTTTCAGGAAGAAACCATCGTGGAGGGCGAAGGCGAGGAGCAGAAAACCAAGACCCGCAAGCTGCTGCGCCTGCACCCGGCCGTGGCGCCGGTGAAGGCCGCCATCTTCCCGCTGGTGAAAAAGGACGGGCTGCCCGAAAAGGCCAACGAAATCTACAACTCGTTGCGCTACGACTTCCGCCTGGTGGTGGAGGAGAAGGACAGCATCGGCACGCGCTACACCCGTCAGGACCTCATCGGCACCCCGTTCTGCATTGCCGTCGACCACCAGACGCTGGAAGACGACACCGTGACGGTGCGCCACCGCGACTCCCGCGAGCAGACGCGCATGCCCATTTCGGCCCTGCGCGGCTACATTGGCGAGGCGGTGAGCCTCTCGCGCATCTTCGAGCAGCTGTAGTACTGCAACGGCGCAACTGGGCCCCGGTCATTCCCTCTACAGGGCAGTGACCGGGGCTTTTTATATAACCAGTTGCCAAGATGGTTCAATTATTCGCAGACTGCGTATCTCATAATTTTAACTGCGCAGCTGTAGAAAGTCTGTAATAATGCGTCGAAGAGTGGGCCGAATGGTCGAGTAGGCAGGTTTTTTGCAGGGCGGGTGGCCGTTTCTGGCGTAGCTATAAAGTCTTCAAAGACAAGTAGCTTTGCTTGTATTGGGTACCATTTTCACTTGCTTATGCAAACAACTACACTCTTGAAAGGCCGTTCTATAACGGCTGTATTGGGCTGTGCGGTGGGCCTGCTGGCCGCTTGGCTACCGGGCCCGTCGGCGCAGGCACAGAGTCTCAAGGCACCCCTCGCCGCCCGGGCAGGTACCGCGGTAGCACCTCCCCCCAGCACCTGGCAGTTCGTGCAGAATCGTACCCAGTGGCCCTCCCAGGTGCAGTACGCCGTGGACGTGCCGATGGGCCGCCTGTATTTGGAGAAAAACCGGCTGACGCACTCCTTGGTGGACGTGGCGGCGCTGGAGGAAAAGCATCATCACCCCGAGAAAAAGACCAAAATCAAGGGCCACGCCTACGCCGTGAGCTTCGTGGGGGCCAACGCCAATCCGACGCTGCAAACGGGCGAGCAATCGGCCACGCGCTACAACTACTTCCTCGGCAATGACCCCAAGAAGTGGGCCAGCGACGTGGCCGCGTTCAGCAACGTGCGCTATAAGGAGCTGTACCCCGGCACCGACCTGTTCGTGTACGGCCGCCCCGACGCGCTGGAATACGACTTCGAGCTGGCCGTGGGGGCCGACCCCGGCCGCATCCAGCTGCGTTACGAAGGCGCCGATAAGCTGAGCCTGGGCGAAAAAGGCACCCTGCGCATTGCTACCTCGGTGGGCGAGGTGGTGGAGCAGCATCCGTACGCTTACCAGCTGGTGAAGGGCAAAAAGCAGGAAGTGCCCTGCGAGTTTCGCCTGAACGGCGACCAGGTGTCGTTCGTGCTGCCGCGCGGCTACGACAAGCGCCAGCCACTCGTTATCGACCCGGTACTGGTGTACTCCACGTATTCGGGGTCCGGCGCCGACAACTGGGGCTACACAGCTACCTACGATACGCTCGGCAACCTGTACTCAGGCGGAATTGTGCAGTCGGGTAGCTACCCGACCACGCTTGGGGCCTTCGACACCTCGCACAATGGTGGCTGGGACATGGGCATCATGAAGTTCAACCCCGCTGCGGCCACCGGGGCCGCCTCGCGCGTGTACGTCACCTACGTCGGTAGCGACGAGGACGACCGCCCGCACAGCCTGGTGGTGGACCACGCGGGCGACCTGATCATTCTCGGCACGACTCAGGAACCGTTGACTTCTACTTCCAACTACCCTACGACCACGACGGGGTATGACCGCACGTACAACGGCGGCAACGCCGATATTGTAGTGACCAAGCTCAACAGTACGGGTAGTGCTCTGATAGGTTCCACTTTCCTCGGCGGCAGCCTGAGCGACGGGCAGAACGATATCGGAGACGCTTTGCGGGCGAATTACGGCGACCAATACCGCGGCGACGTGACGGTGGACAGCCAGAACAACATTTACTTGGCCTCGGTCACTTTCTCCACCGACTTTCCCAGCGCTGCTGGTTTTCAGAGCCAGCACGGTGGGGGCGGCAAAGACGGCGTGGTAGCCAAATTCAATTCCAACCTAAGCTCTCTGGTGTGGAGCTCTTTCCTGGGTGGTTCGGGCAACGATGCTGCTTATTCCCTACAGCTGGATGCCTCCAACAACATATTCGTGGCCGGTGGTACTTCGAGCACGAACTTTCCCGGAACGGGATTTAGCTACCAATCCGGCTACCGCGGCGGCACCGCCGATGGCTTTGTGGCGCGCATCAGCAATACGGGCAGCACGCTAGTAAAAGCCACCCACCTTGGTACGGGCAATTACGACCAGGTGTACTTCGTGCAGCTGGATGCCAGCTCCAACGTGTACGTGTTTGGCCAAACGTCCGGCACTTATCCGGTCACCAACGGGGCCTACGCCAACTTCAACAGTCGGCAGTTTATTCACAAGCTGAATTCCTCCTTAACCGCCTCCCTGATGTCGACCACCATCGGCAACGGCAACGTGGCGAGCAACATGTCGCCAACGGCCTTCTTGGTGGACAACTGCGGGCAGATTCTGTTGTCGGGTTGGGGCGGTGGCGCTCAAGGTGGCGGGAGCACCATCATAGGTATGCCCCGTACCCCCGATGCGCTGCCCATCAACCCTACCACCTCCGGCGACTATTTTTATATCATGCAACTGTCGGCCAACGCAGGAAGCCTCGTGTACGGCACGTATTTCGGCAACGGCGGTTCGCACGTAGATGGCGGTACCAGCCGCTTCGACAAGAAGGGTGTCATTTACCAGTCGATGTGCAACAGCAATAGCACCAGCCCGCGCATCACTACCACTGCCAACGCCTGGTCGCAGAACCCTGGCAGCAGCTGGAACAACGCTGCCTTCAAAATGGACGTGTTGCAGCTCAGCCCGAACTTCATCCAGTCGAACACGCCCACCGGGGCGGCCATCAACCGGGGTTGCGCGCCGCTGACGGTGTACTTCCGCCGGCCGGTGGTGAACGGCACCGGCGTGCAGTGGAACTTCGGCAACGGCCAGACCAGCACCACCAGTGGCGTGGTTTCGACCGTATACAACCAACCGGGCCGCTACCCGGTGCGCCTGACGGTGCTCGACTCGACGGGCTGCCTGCAGAGCGTGTCGCGCACGGATACCGTGGTGGTGGTGGCGACGCCGCAGACGAGCCTAGGCAACGATGTGGACATCTGCCCCGGCGCATCAGTGCAGCTGCAAGCCACGGCCACCGGAGCCGCTGCAACGGGCGTGACGTACACCTGGTCGCCGGCCCAAGGGCTGAACACCACCACCGGCGTGCGCGTAACGGCTCAGCCCACCGCTACCACCACCTACATCGTGCGGGCCAACAACGGCACCTGCGAAAAGCTCGATACCATCGTGGTGAAAGTGGGCGTAACGCCCCAAATTCGGATTGCGGCCAGCGAAACCAACGTCTTCACCGGGGCGCCCGTCACCTTCACCAACACCACGCAGGGCGCTACCCGCGTATCGTGGGACTTCGGCGACGGCCAGACCAGCACCGAAACGTCGCCTGCCCACGCCTACGAGCAGCCGAACACCTACCGCGTCGAGCTGACCGCGTTTTACGGCAACAACTGCCAGGTGAAGCAGACGATGCAAATCACGGTACGGCGCTTCGATCTGCCCAACATCATCACGCCCGACGGCGACGGCAAAAACGACACGTTCAAGCCGTTCGTAAGCTTCCAGCCGGTCGACCTCAAGGTGTTCAACCGCTGGGGCAAAAAGGTATTTGAGCAAAGCGGCTACAACGGGAGCTGGGGCGCCGATGCCGCGCCCGGCACCTACTACTACCTGCTGACCGGCACGGACGGCCAGTCCTGGAAAGGGACGGTGGAAGTGTCGCGCTAAGCACCATCAGCTACCAGCAGAAAAGGCCCCGGATGAGCGTCCGGGGCCTTTTTCATGATCGAGCGGCAGAACTTAGCGACCGTTCAGCCAGGCCGTGGCTTCGCGACGGGAGGTGAAGTAATTGAACTCCACCTGCTCGGGCATGAGCGTGGTGCCGCTGATGGGACAGTTGCTGATCTGGTACTGATACTGCCCCTCGCTGAGCACTGCCGCAATGAACACCGGCCGGGCCACGCGGGCGGGCAGGTGCGCCTGCAGCGGCTCCACCAGCCACTGCTCGTGGTCGTCGGAAGAGGGGGCGTTGCGTTTCAGGTCGAGCAGCAGCTTGCCCACGTTCTTGGTCAGCATTTCCTGCAGGGCGCATTGGTAAGCCTGCCCGAAGGAAAGGTCAAGATGGGTAGCGTTAAAGCTCAGATGCAGCATTTCATCGGCCGCGTGGTAGGTCAACGAAGCCGCTGGTGAGTAGAAAATGGTCATCGAAGGCAGGAGCCGCCGGGAACGGTGAACGGTGGTAAGCAGGGCGCGGGAATGGCGGCGGCAAAATTTACAGCCATATACGCGGATTTTAACATAGTGAGTTACAGATACTTGTATAAATAGTTGATTTTCTGGTTCGGGTGCTATTTCCCCGGAAAATTCCCGCGAATGTCAATGCGTACCTTTGCCCCAATTTTTCTGCTGTAGCCGATGTGGAGTAAGCTCGCCCTGCTGATTATCAAGAACCGCCGCCTGCTCGTCGGGCTGCTGGCCATCATCACCGCGTTTATGGCCTGGAAGGCCAAGGACGTGGAAATGACCTACGATTTCGCCCAGGTCGTCTCGCCCGACGACCCGGACATGGTCTATTTCCAGCAGTTCAAAAGGACCTTCGGCGAGGACGGCAACGTGCTCGTGCTCGGCCTGCAGGACAGCTCGGTGTACCGGCTCGGCAACTTCAACGAGCTGCGCCTGCTCACCGACACGCTCAGCAAGGAAGAGGGCGTGAGCGGGGTGCTGTCGGTGACCAAGCTCATCCAGCTCACCAAGGACACTGCCAATCAGCGCTTTGCCGCGGAGCCCATTTTCCGCACCTTCCCGCAGACGCAGAAGGAATTGGATTCCCTGATGCGCATTGTCAATCGGCAGGAGTTCTACAAGGGCCAGCTCATCAGTCCGACCACCGGGGCCACCCTGCTGGCCCTGACCATGGACCCGAAATATTTGAACTCCTCGAAGCGGCAGGCGGTGATGAAAAACATCCTCGACCACGCCGAGCGGTTCACCAAGAAAACGGGCATCCGGCTGCACTACGCCGGCCTGCCCTACGTGCGCTCCACCATGACCACCAAGGTGGCGGGCGAAATGAAGTTCTTTCTGATGCTGGCCGCCCTGGTGACCAGCGCCACGCTGCTGGTGTTTTTCCGGACCTGGTCGGCGGTGGTGTTTCCGCTGCTCATCGTGGGCGTAGCGGTGGTGTGGTGCGTGGGCACCATCGTGCTGCTGGGCTACAAAATCACCCTGCTGACGGGCCTGATTCCCAGTATTCTGATTGTAATCGGCATACCGAACTGCACCTACCTGCTCTCCCGCTACCACTACGACTACCGCATTTCGGGCAACCAGGTGCTGGCCATGGTGCGGGTGGTGCGCAAAATCGGGCTGGTGACGCTGATGAACAACACCTCGACGGCCATCGGCTTCTTCGTGTTCTGCTTCACCAACATTGCCATTCTCTACCAGTTTGGCTGGGTGGCCACCATCAGCATCTTCGCGGCCTTCTTCATCTCGATTATCCTCGTCCCGATAGTCTTCACCTACCTGCCGCCGCCCACGCCCAAGCAGCTGGAGCACCTCGACGCCAAGCCGCTGACCAAGCTGCTGGAGTTCTTCGACTACCTGGTGCTGGAGCGCCGCGGCACGGTGTACGGCATTGCTTTCGTGCTCTGCGCGCTGGGGGCACTGGGCGCCAGCAAGCTGCAATCGGTGTCGTACATGGTGGATGATCTGCCCAAAAACTCCTCGGTCAACTCCGATTTGAAGTTCTTCGAGGAGCACTTCAACGGGGTGATGCCGCTGGAAATCGTGGTGGATACCGGCAAGAAGCGCGGCATTCTGAAGCTGAGCAACCTGGAGCGCATCGACCGGCTGGAAAACTACCTGCGCACCCAGCCCCAGCTCACCTCGCCCATCAGCATCGTCACCTTCCTGAAGGCCGCCACGCAGACCTTCTACAACGGCGACCCGAGCTACTACCGCCTGCCCGACAACTCGGAGCGCAACTTCATCCTGAGCTACCTGGCCCGCTCGCGCAGCGCCGTGCCGGTTGCCTCGGACAGTACCGCCGCCGACAGCACCAAAACGGTCGCTACGAGCCCCAAAGCCGCCGCCAGCATGAACGACAAGCTGCTGCGCTCCTTCACCGACTCGCTCGGCCAGAAAGCCCGTATCAGCCTCAAAATCGCCGATATCGGCTCGCGCAACCTCGATACGCTGCTCATCACCAAGATTCAGCCGCAGATCAACGAAATCTTCAAGGGCACGGGTATGGAAGTGCGCATGACGGGCACCACCATCCTCTTCACCAAGGGCAACGAGTACGTCATCGGCACGCTCAAGGAAAGCCTGGTGCTGGCCTTCGCGCTGGTGGGCCTGATCGTACTCATCCTGTTCCGCTCCATCCGCTCGGTATTCTTCACCCTGCTGCCCAACTTCGTCACGCTGCTGCTCACGGCCGGCATCATGGGCTTCTTCGGCATTGCCCTGAAGCCCGCCACGGCCCTGATTTTCTGCATCGCGCTGGGCATCGACGGGGACAACTCCATTCACCTGCTGGCCAAGTTCCGGCAGGAAATGGCCGCCAACGGCCGCCGGGTCAAGGCTGCCATCAGCACCACGCTGAGCGAAGCCGGCACGAGCATGATTTACACCAGCATCGTGCTGTTCGTGGGCTTCAGCATCTTCGCCTTCTCCGAATTTGGCGGCACCAAAGCCCTGGGTTTGCTGATGTCGGCCAGCTTGCTGATTACCAACTTCTCGAACCTGATTCTGCTGCCGGCCCTGCTCGTCACCTTCGAGCACGGCAAGGACGAAACCATCGACAGCGCCCTGATTCAGCACTACGACGAGCAGTACCACGAGGAAGACGACGACCTGGAGCTGAACCTGAACCGCATCAAGGTGAAGCCCGGCGCCACCCTGCCGCCCGTTGCGCCGACCGCGCCGCAGGGCAACCAGCCCGGCGAAGCGTAGACGCTTAGTCCCTGCCCGTGAGCCTTTTTGCCCGCATCTTTGTTTGCACTCGATAACCGACTTTCCTCACCCGTCTAGAGCTAAAAAGCTAGAGCTAGTTCCCCCTCTCCCTACGGAGAGGGGGCTAGGGGGTGAGGTCCAGTGAGGCCCCAATCCCGATGAAATACCCCGAATACAAACAGCCCTTCGACTACGCCAAAGTCGGCTCCGACATCCTGAGCTGGTGGCAGCAGAACCACATCTTCGAGCAGAGCGTGTCGACCCGCGAGGGCCGCGACACCTTCGTGTTCTATGAAGGCCCGCCCTCGGCCAACGGCGCCCCCGGCATCCACCACGTGATGGCCCGGACGGTGAAGGACATTTTCTGCCGCTACCAGACGCTCAACGGCAAGCAGGTGCACCGCAAAGGCGGCTGGGACACCCACGGCCTGCCCATCGAGCTGCAGGTGGAAAAGGAGCTGGGCATCACCAAGGAGGACATCGGCAAGAAAATCAGCGTCGAGGAGTACAACCAGCGCTGCCGCGAAACGGTGATGCGCTTCAAGCACCAGTGGGACGAGCTGACCGAGAAGATGGGCTACTGGGTTGACCTGAGCGACCCGTACATCACCTTCGAACCCGAGTACATCGAGAGCTGCTGGGCCCTGCTCAAGAAGCTCTACGACAAGGGCCTGCTCTACAAGGGCTACACCATCCAGCCGTATTCCCCGGCCGCCGGCACCGGCTTGTCCTCGCACGAGCTGAACCAGCCCGGCACCTACAAGGACGTGAAGGACACGACCATCGTGGCCGAGTTCGAGGTGAAGCGGGATGAGCAATCGGAGAAGCTGTTTGCGCTGGCCGACGGCCTGCCCGTGTTCATCATGGCCTGGACGACTACGCCCTGGACGCTGCCGGCCAACACCGCGCTGGCCGTGGGCAAAAACATCCGCTACGCCGTCGTGCGCACCTTCAACCCCTACACCTACGAGCCGCAGGTGGTGGTGCTGGCCAAGGATTTGGTAAGCCGCTACTTCACCGAAAAAGGCGCGCAGGTAGCCCTGGAAGAATATAAAGCCGGCGACAAAGTGCTGGCCTGGCAACAGCTGGGCGAGTTCAGCGGCGCGGAGCTGGCCGGCATCCGCTACGAGCGACTCTTCAACCAGCAAGCCGGTTTCCCGGCCTTCGAAGGGGAGGAGCGGGCCTTCCGCGTCATCGTGGGCGACTTCGTGACCACCGAGGACGGCACCGGCATCGTGCACATCTCGCCGACTTTCGGCGCGGACGACTTCCGGGTCGCCCAGCAAAACGACGTGCCTGCCCTGCTGGTCAGCGACGACCAGGGCAAGCTCGGTCCCATCGTGGACCGCACCGGACGCTACGTGGCGCAGATGGGCGAATTCGGCGGGCGCTGGGTGAAAAACTACGACGGCCACGACGAATCGGCCGCCGACTACCGCACCCTCGACGTGGACATCAGCGTGCGGCTGAAGGAGCGCGGCCGGGCCTTCAAGGTGGAGAAGTACGAGCACACCTACCCGCACTGCTGGCGCACCGACAAGCCCGTGCTGTACTACCCGCTCGACTCGTGGTTTATCAAGACCACGGCCGTGAAGGACCGGCTCATCGAGCTCAACAAAACCATCAACTGGAAGCCCGACAGCACCGGCACCGGCCGCTTCGGCAACTGGCTGGAAAACCTGGTCGACTGGAACCTGAGCCGCTCGCGCTACTGGGGCACGCCGCTGCCCATCTGGCGCACCCAGGACGGCTCGGAGGAGCTGTGCATCGGCTCCATCGCCGAGCTGAGCGCCGAAATCGACAAGGCCGTGGCCGCCGAGGTGATGACGCATAACCCTATCCAAACCGGGGAAATGACCGACCTGCACCGGCCCTACGTGGACGATATTTTCCTCGTCTCGCCCAGCGGGCAGCCCATGTACCGCGAGCCGGACCTCATCGACGTGTGGTTCGACAGCGGCGCCATGCCCTACGCGCAGTGGCACTACCCCTTCGAAAACCACGAGAAATTCCAGCGCAATTTCCCGGCGGATTTCATTGCCGAGGGCGTCGACCAGACCCGTGGCTGGTTCTTCACCCTGCACGCGCTGGGCGTGATGCTGGAGGACTCGGTGGCGTTCAAAAACGTCATTGCCAACGGCCTAGTGCTGGATAAGAACGGCAACAAGATGTCGAAGCGCCTCGGCAACGCCATCGACCCGTTCCAGACCATAGCCCAGTACGGCCCTGACGCCACGCGCTGGTACATGATTGCCAACGCCCAGCCCTGGGACAACCTCAAGTTCGACCTCGCGGGCATCACGGAGGTGCAGCGCCGCTTTTTCGGAACGCTGTTCAATACCTACTCGTTCTACGCCCTCTACGCCAACCTCGACGAGTTCCAGGCCCGCGAATTCGACCGCGTGCCCACGGCCGAGCTGACGGAGCTGGACCGGTGGATTCTGTCGAAACTCCAGTCGCTCATCCTCGAAGTGCGCGGCCATTTCGACAACTACGACCCCACGAAAGCCGCCCGCGCCATCCAGGATTTCGTCACCGACCAGCTCTCGAACTGGTACGTGCGCCTCTCGCGCGGCCGTTTCCGCAAGGGCGAGCTGACGGCCGACAAGAAAGCCGCTTTCGAAACCCTACAGGAATGTTTGGTAGTCGTGGCGCAGCTGATGTCGCCCATTGCGCCCTTCTTCGGCGAGTGGCTCTACAAGAACATGACCGACGGCATGCGCGCCGAGGCCACCGAGAAAAACACGCCTCTGCGCTACGAATCGGTGCACCTCACGGAGCTGGTGCAGGTCGAAGCAAGCCTCATCGACAAGGCCCTGGAGGAGCGCATGGAGCTGGCCCAGCGCATCAGCTCTTTGACCCATTCGCTGCGCAAAAAGTCGGTGCTGAAGGTGCGTCAGCCGCTGCAGCGCATCCTGGTGCCGGTGCTGACGGAGACGACGCGCGAGCAGGTAGGCAAGGTGGAAGACCTGATCTGCGCCGAGGTAAACGTGAAGCACGTGGAGTTCCTGGACGACACCTCGGGGGTGCTGGTGAAATCGGTGAAGCCCAACTTCAAGCGTCTGGGCCAGCAGTTTGGCCCGCGCCTGAAGGCCGTGGCCGCCCGCATCCAGCAGATGACGCCGGAGGAAATCAGCCAGCTCGAAAAAGCCGGTCAGCTGGCGGTAGAGGTTGATGATCAGCCCGTCACGCTCACGACCGAGGACGTGGAAATCCGCACCGAGGATTTGCCCGGCTGGCTGGTAGCCACCGACGGCCCGCTCACCGTGGCCCTCGACGTGACCCTGACCGACGAGCTGCGCCACGAAGGCGTGGCCCGCGAACTGGTGAACCGCCTGCAGAATCTGCGCAAGGATTCGGGCCTGGAGGTGCAGGACAAAATCCGCGTCACCCTGGGCGCCGATCAGCCCGAGCTGGTGCAGGCCGTCGAGAACTTCGGCGACTACATCCGCACCGAAGTGCAGGCCGTGTCGCTGGATCTGGTGAGCGGTTTCGCCGACGGCAGCGTGCTCGAATTCGACGAGTACAAGGTGCCGGCGCGGGTGGAAGTTGTAAAAATCTGATAGCCAACACCATTAGAACGTCATGCTGAACCCTGCGAAGCATCTCTACCGCTTAGTCTGGCTTCGTTCAACGAAGCGGTAGAGATGCTTCGGCAAGCGGACACCAGATGAAGCATGACGTTCAAATTTTAACGGGCAACTCCCGCTAAATTCGCCGCCCGGTACACCGGCGCACAAAACGCCGGCTGCACAGTCTGAAACAGTCCAAAATCCACGTTTCTGGCCCGTCAAGGTCAGGCCCATCAGCATAAATCTCCGCCGAGTTTTGTGCCGGGGAAGCATAAGATTGGGGTGCAGCGGTGTGCTACGCGCAGTGCAATTTCATCCCGGCCGCCAAATCAGCGAATTCATGAAATACTGGAAATACTACCTCTTCGCCCTGCTGGTAATTGCCATCGACCAACTCTCGAAGTGGGCCGTGCATACCTACATGCCCCTCGGCATGCCGGGCGAAATCAAGCTGATTGGCGACTGGGCCAAGCTCCATTACACGCTGAACCCTGGCATGGCTTTCGGCGTGGAACTACCAGCGCCCTACGGCAAAATTGCCCTCACGCTGTTCCGCCTGCTGGCCGTGACGGGCATTGGCTATTACATCTACCGGCTCTGGAAAACCGGCGCGCCAAAGGGCCTGATCTGGTGCATTGCAGCCATCCTGGGTGGGGCCATCGGCAACCTGGTCGACTCGATTTTCTACGGCGTCATCTACAACAACGCCCCCTTCGGAGCCCCTACGCCCTGGCTGCACGGGCAGGTTATCGACATGCTCTACCTCGACCTGTACGAGGGCTTTCTGCCCGATTCGTGGCCGCTGGTGGGCAACATGCACCTCTCGCTCTGGCCCATTTTCAACATCGCCGACTCGGCCATTTTCCTGGGCGTAGTCTTCATCCTGCTGAACCAGACGCGGTTTTTTCAGCACCACGAGGAGCAAAAAGCCGCGCCGAACGAGCACCGGCCGGACGCCGAAGCGGCAGAAGTGGTGTAGAATGTTTTGACTTACCTTAATAGCCCGTGTCAAACAGCACGGGCTATTTTTTTGATCAGATGAAGTACAATGAACTTTGATTACGGAATAGCCCTGAAAGTAATTGGGCTCCTAGACGAAGAAGATAATTTGCTGCATTACGAAGCGCAATTTTCTAACGGGAACACGGCCACTACAATTGAATTCTATGCCTATGAGGATGAATTCAAGCCGTTTAGCGAGCAGTTGGTTGATTTTCCCAAGACTGTGGAAAGCAGAGCAACTTTTCAGACTTCCGATGACGAAGAGAAGTACACCGAGTATTTGAAGCTAGAGGTGTTTTGCTATGAGCCGAATGGGACTTCAGCTATCCGCGTGCATGCTAGAAAGAACAGTACAACAGCACCATACTATCATCACAGCGAGTTTTTTCTTCAAGGGTTGCTGCCAGCAGCGTTGAGCCTCCTGGGCTCAAGCCTGAGTTCTTGGAACCCGCTGAAAGAGCCCGAGTTTGTCTGGCCTTCCAGAGATTAACAGGACAACAATCAAGTGAGTGGTTGCTGACCACGGCTACCTACATTAAGCCACTTTATGCTCCGCAAACAGAAATTCATAACGCGCGAAGACCTGCAGACCAACCCCGGCACGCTCTACGTCTTCGGCGACAACGAGCGGCGGCGCGGCTACGGCGGGCAGGCCAAGGCCATGCGCGGCGAGCCAAACGCGGTAGGAGTGAGGACCAAGCGCAAGCCCGCCCGCACCGCCCCCGACGACTTCTGGACCGACGACACTTACGAGCAGAACTGCCGCTTTATCGACGAGGATTTAGCGCCGGTTTTCGCCTAGCTCCGCGCCAGTGGCGACGTCGTGTTGCCCGAAGATGGCCTGGGCACCGGCCTGGCCGAGCTGCCAACCCGCACCCCGCGTACCTTTGCCTACCTGCAGGAGCAGCTGCGGCAGCTGGAAACCACCGTCTAAGCGTTTCTCAGCCCCGCCAGACGCTCCAAAGCCGCCAACCCGAGCCATACCCACCAATCGTCCACGAAATCCGTGCAATCCGTCAAATCCGAAAAATCCGTGATTCTGGAAGTCCGCGACCTGACCATCGACTTCGCCTCGCAGTACGGCCTGACGCGGGCGGTGGAGAGCGTGTCGTTTCAGCTGCGGGCAGGCGAGACGGTGGCCATCGTGGGCGAGTCGGGCTCGGGTAAATCAGTGACCTCGCTGGCCATGCTGGGGCTGATTCCAATGCCGCCTGGCCGGCTGAGTGGGGGAGAGGCGCGGTTTCAGTCCGAGGCCCTGGGCGGGGAGGTGGATCTGCTGCGCCTTTCGGAAGCCGAGCTGCAGAAGGTGCGCGGCAATGAAATATCGTTCATCTTCCAGGAGCCGATGACTTCGCTGAACCCCGTGCACACCTGCGGGGCGCAAGTGGTGGAGGCCCTGCGGCTGCATACCACGCTCAGCAAGCAGGAGGCCGAGGCCCGCACCATTGAGCTGTTTACCGAAGCCCAGCTGCCGCGGCCGGCGGAAATCTTCAAAAGCTACCCCCACGAAATCAGCGGCGGGCAGAAGCAGCGGGTGATGATTGCCATGGCCATGGCCTGCCAGCCCGCCATCCTCATTGCCGACGAGCCCACCACCGCCCTCGACGTGACGGTGCAGGCCCGCATCCTGCAGCTCATCGACGACCTGCGCCGGCAGCGCAACACGGCGGTCCTCTTCATCACCCACGACCTGGGCGTGGTGGCCGAAATTGCCGACCGCATCCTGGTGATGTACCGCGGCAAAGTGGTGGAGCAGGGCCGGGTGCTCGACATCTTCACCAATCCCCAGCACCCCTACACCAAAGGCCTGCTGGCCTGTCGCCCAAAACTTTCGCTGGGTCGAAAAAAACTGCCGACGGTAGCCGATTTCATGCAGGAAGACGCCTCCGGCGCCTTCTCCGTCACGGCAAGTGCCGCGCTGCAAAGCCCTGCAAACGAAATAGCTGCGCAACCTATCGAGTCCCCTCAGAGCGGAGGCGACATTGACAAAATGTTTCCCGTGGAACATTCCATTGTTCCACGGCCCGACAGCACACTCACCGGCTTCGAAACCGCGCCGCTGCTGGAAACCGGCCAGGTGCCGCCAGCCGCTGACACGCCCATAGCCGCCGTGCCGCTGGATTCCTCCGCGCCGTCGTTCAACGATAGTGATAGGACGACTCAGAGTCGTACTACCACTTCGTCCGCGCCGTCTGCGCCTCAGGATGAAGTCCTGCTAAGCGTACAGGACCTGCGCGTGTACTACCCCGTTCGCAAGGGCTTCCTGAGCCGGCAGAAGGAATACGTGCGCGCCGTCGATGGCGTGAGCTTCGATATCCGGCGCGGCGAAACCGTCGGGCTGGTAGGGGAGTCGGGCTGCGGCAAGACCACGCTGGGCCGTACGCTGCTGCGGCTGGTGGAACCAACCAGCGGCAAGATTCTGTTTGAGGGCGACGACTGGGCCAAGCTCTCAACCGGGGAGCTGCGCCGGCGTCGCCGCGACTTTCAGATGGTTTTCCAGGACCCCTACGCGGCGCTCAACCCCATGCTGACCGTGGGCGAGGCTATTCTTGAACCGATGCGCGTGCACAACGTCGGCGGCACCAAGGCCCAGCAAAAGGCGCGGGTGCTGGAGCTGCTGCGCACCGTGGGGCTGAAGGAGGAGCACTACCTGCGCTACCCGCACGAGTTCAGCGGTGGGCAGCGGCAACGCATCTGCATTGCCCGGGCGCTGGCCCTGCAACCGAAATGCATCATCTGCGACGAATCCGTCTCAGCGCTGGATGTCTCGGTGCAGGCCCAGGTGCTCAACCTGCTCAACGACCTCAAGCGCGACTTCGGCATCACCTACCTCTTCATCACCCACGACCTGTCGGTAGCCCGCTTTATGTCGGACCGCCTGCTGGTGATGAGTGCCGGCCAGATCGTGGAGCAGGGCAACGCGGCCGACATCTACGCCAACCCCCAGCACGAGTACACCCAGCGCCTGCTGGCCGCCATTCCGAAGGATACGCCCGAGGATATCCGTGCCGCCGTGGCAAGGCGGGAACTGACGTAGCCTAGATTCCGCGTCATTCAGAGCGCAGCGAAGAATCTCGCGTGCTGATGGCTGCAAGCACTCCTAACGGAGGGGTAGAGATGCTTCGGCAAGCTCAGCCTGATGTCCTGGGGCTCGTTCAATGGAACACGCGAGATTCTTCGCTGCGCTCTGAATGACGTTCTTTCAAGTGTTATTAATCCATTACAGCCCGTTTAAGCCCTCCGATTCTTTTATCCCAATATCGACTGCGGTCAAAACCCCGAGCGTCGCGTATAGCGCCTGAAAACCGTTCAATAAGACCCTCGTTACCCCACGCGTATCCGCTACCGGCGCGTCAGCTTGCTGCTGATATATTCAGAAGTTCTTTTCTTTCGCACAACTTAACCCGGTCAGTCCTCGAACACTAGGCCGACCACCCTGCGCCGGACGCAACAAAATCCGCCCGACGCGCATATTCACCCCGCAGGCCCGCCCAAACCGGTGCGCTGATTTGCCTGCCTTTTTTCCGCTAACTCGCCGCCCGTCAGAGATACCCAAAAGCAGCCCGGCGGCGACCCTTTTCACCATGAAGAGAAATAACGACTCGGACGCCCCGCGCCCTCAGCGCGACCCGGCCCGCCGCCGCGACCAAGCCCCTCAATCGGCCGTCATCAACAAGACCATGGTCTTCCGCATCTTCGCCGATAACCCCGGCAAGGTGTTCAACTACCGCCAGCTCGCCCGCCGCCTCGGCGTGGTTGACAAAGACCAGCGCGACGAGCTGTTCGACACGCTCAAGGCCCTCAAGAAAAGCGGCCACATCGCCCTGCTCCAGAACGACGACTACCGCCTCGTGGAAATTCCCGGCCGTAGCTCCGCTGAGCAGCGTCCCGACCACGACCAGCCCGCCGCCCGCCGCTCCGCGCGGCCCGAGCCGGAGCTGCCAGCAATCCAGGCCGCGCCAGCCGCCGAGCGGGAGCGGGCTCCGCGCCGCGGCAAAGGGCCCACCCCGGCCGCTACTCCCGAAGGCGGCTACCAGCCCCGCCGGCAGCGCCCGATGGAGTCGCCCGGCGAGTCGCTGGACGAAGGCCCCATCGTGCACCGCCGCCGCTCCGCCGGCTTCGACATGCCTGGCACCGCCGACCGCAGCCACCGCCCCGGCTCCTACAAAGAGCGGCGCGAAGGCAGCTACCAGGCCGGCCCCACCATCACCGGCACCGTGGACTTGGCCACACCCAAGTTCGCCTTCATCGTGAGCGAGGAGCTGCCGGAGGACCTGCGCATCTTCACCGACCGTCTGGCCTTCGCCATGGACGGCGACACGGTGCGCGTGCGCCTTGGCCAGAACCGCGACGGAAAGCCCACCGGCGACGTGGTCGAAATCATCGAGCGGGTGAAGGAGGAAGTCGTGGGGCGCCTGCAGGTGCAGGGCGGCTTCGGCTTCGTGCACCCCGATTACAAGAAGCTCTACTTCGACGTGTTCGTGCCCGGCCACGCGCTCAACGGCGCGGAGAACGGTGACAAGGTGCTCGTGCGCGTAACGGAGTGGCCCACCGAGGCCGGCCGCCAGCCCGTGGGCGAGGTGGTGCGCAGCTTCGGCCAGGCCGGGGGCCACGAGGCCGAGATTAACGCCATCATGGCCGAGTACGGCCTGCCCTTCGAATTTCCGGAGGAAGTGGAAGCCGAGGCCAACGCCATTCCGGCCAGCATCAGCAAGGAGGAAATTGCCAAGCGCCGCGACTTCCGCCCCGTCACCACCTTCACCATCGACCCGGTCGACGCGAAGGACTTCGACGATGCCCTCTCGATCCGGCAGCTGGAAAATGGCCACTGGGAAATCGGTGTGCACATCGCCGACGTGAGCCACTACGTGGTGCCCGGCACCCGCCTGGAGAAGGAAGCCAAGCACCGCGCTACCTCGGTGTACCTGGTCGACCGCACCATTCCGATGCTGCCCGAGCGGCTGTCGAACGGGCTTTGCTCGTTGCGCCCCAACGAGGACAAGCTGACCTTCTCGGCTGTGTTTGAGCTCGACGAAAAGGGCAAACTCTACGACTCCTGGTACGGCCGCACCGTCATTCACTCCGACCGCCGCTTCACCTACGAGGAGGCACAGGAGCGCATCGAAACGGGCGAGGGCGACTACGCGGCCGACATCAATCTGCTCAACTCGATTGCCAAGAAGCTGCAGGCCGAGCGGTTCCGCAAGGGCGCCATCAGCTTCGAGGCGCCGGAGGTGAAGTTCAAGCTCGACGCGGACGGCAAGCCGGTGGGCGTGTTCATCAAGGAGCGCAAGGACGCGCACAAGCTGATCGAGGAATTCATGCTGCTGGCCAACCGCAAGGTGGCCGAGTTCGTGTTCCGCCTGAAGCCCCGCAAGCCCCGCCTCACCATGGTCTACCGCACCCACGACGCGCCCGACCCCGACCGCCTGGAGAATTTCGCGCAGTTTGCCCGGCAGTTCGGCCACTCGCTGAACTTCGGCGAAAACGCCAACGTGAGCAAGGAGCTGAACCAGCTGACGGCCGCCGTGGAAGGCAAGCCCGAGCAGTCCGTCATTCAGGCGCTGGCGGTGCGGGCCATGTCCAAGGCCATCTACACCACCGAGCCGCTGGGCCACTTCGGCCTGGCCTTCGACCACTACTCGCACTTCACCTCGCCCATCCGTCGCTACCCCGACATGATGGCCCACCGCCTGCTCGAAGACTACCTGCACGGGGCCAAGAGCGCCGACGCAGTGGAGCTGGAGGCCGACTGCAAGCACTCCTCGGAGCGTGAGAAGCGGGCCGCCCAGGCCGAACGGGCCAGCATCAAGTACAAGCAGGTCGAGTTCATGGCCGAGCACGTGGGCGAGCAGTTCACCGGCGTGGTGTCGGGCTTTAATGAGCGCGGCATGTACGTGGAAATGGGCGAAACCAAAAGCGAAGGCATGGTGCGCGTCTCCGACATCGACGAGGACTACTTCCAGTACGACAAGGAGCGGATGCAGATGGTAGGCCAGCGCACCGGCCGCATCATCAAGTTCGGCGACACGGTGCAGGTCATCATCAAAGCCGCCAACCTGCTCGACCGCACCATCGACCTGGACCTCGTCACTTCCGGTACCGGCACCAACCAGCGCCGCGCCGGCCGCGCGAAATCCGACGGCTACGCCGCCCGCGACGAGCGAGGTAGCGGCGGCGGCCGGGGCCGCTCCGGCTCGGGCAGCGGCGGCCGCTCCGATGGCCGCGGCGGTGGCAAGTCGGGCGGTAGCGGCGGCAGCCGCCCGCGCAAATCCGGCGGCGGCAAGAAAGGCCGCAGCCGCTTCCACGGCTAAGCCAGTAGCCTATCTGCTCCCGTATTCCGCCCCGTCGGCCCAGTGCCGGCGGGGCGGATTTGCGTTAGTACCTACACTGTTTTTTGTCAGAAACCCCAAACCCAAGCCCAAACCCGTCAAACCTTCGCCCCGATCATCCAAACCTAAGTCCCGACGCTCCAAAGCTTCGCCTCAATCGTCCAAACCTAAGACGTGACCTTCCAAAGCTTCGCCTCGATCCTCCAAAGCATGGACGCAGTCATCCAAACCTTCGCCCCGACGCTCCAAACCTAAGTCAGGGCCCGCCAAAGCTTCGCCCCGACCCTCCAAACCTCCGCCAACACATTTCGGCGGCCCCGTCCGCGCTGTCGTCAGTCTTGAGCGCAGCGGAGACTGACCGACGCCGAACGGCCGCAAGCCGCCCACCTGCGCGACCCTCGCGCCGTATGCCCGTCGGCTACCCGCGGCACCCGCCGGTGCCGCCCGCCCTCCGTACCTTGCCGTGGCATCATTCGCCGCTCCCAATCCTGTGGACCTTTCCCGCTTTCTGAGCCCCATCACCGAGGCCCTGGCCGCCCGCCACTACGGCGACCAGCCGCTCGAACTCTACGAACCCATCCGCTACAGCATGAGCATGGGCGGCAAGCGCATCCGCCCCCTGCTCACCCTGCTCGGCGCCTACCTCTATTCCGACCACTGGGAGCAGCTGGCGCTGAACCCCGCCCTGGCCGTCGAGGTCTTCCACAACTTCACCCTGCTCCACGACGACATCATGGACCAGGCCCCGCTGCGCCGCGGCCAGCCCACGGTGCACGTCAAGTGGAACCCCAACGTAGCCATCCTCTCCGGCGACGTGATGCTGGTGCGCGCCTACGAGCTGCTCTTCGACATCGAGCCCGCCCTGCTGCGCGAAGCCCTGCAGCGCTTCAGCCAGACGGCCGCCGAAGTCTGCGAAGGCCAGCAGCTCGACATGAACTTCGAGACGCGCCCCCAGGTCAGCATTGCCCAGTACCTCGACATGATCCGCCTGAAAACGGCCGTGCTCCTGGGCTTCGCGCTGGAGCTGGGCGCCCGCCTCGGCGGAGCCAGCGCCGAGGATGCCGACCACCTGCGCCGCTTCGGCGTCGACATCGGCCTGGCCTTCCAGCTGCGCGACGATTTGCTCGACGTCTACGGCGACGCGGCCACCTTCGGCAAGCGCGTCGGCGGCGACATCGTGTCGGATAAAAAGACCTACCTGCTCCTCACCGCCCTGGAACGCGCCAACGCGGCCCAGAGAGCCACGCTGGGCCATTGGCTGGGTCTGAACTCATCCGAAACCGCCGCGGCCAAGGTGCGGGCCGTTACGGCCATCTACGACCAGCTCCAGATCCGTCCCCGCACCGAAGCCCTCATCAACGACTATTTCCAGGACGCCCTGGCCCACCTCGACCAGGTGCAGGCCCCCGCCGAGCGCAAAGCCCTGCTGCGCGGCCTGGCCCTGCAGCTGATGGAGCGCGAGAGCTAGCGCCCCGTTCCATCCACCTTTCCTTCTGCCCACAATGCCCTTTCCTATCGACCCCGTCATCATCCTCATTGCCCTGACGGTCGGCCTCTCTTTCTACGGCTGGAACAACCCCAGCGTGATGGAGCGCTGGATCTTCAGCCCCTACCGCGTGCGCCGCAACCACGAGTGGTACCGCTTCCTCAGCAGCGGCTTCCTCCACGCCGATTTCATGCACCTGTTCTTCAACATGTTTGCCTTCTACTCTTTCGGGCAGCTCGTGCAGAACCAGCTCATGGTCGAATCCGGCACCCTTACCGGTATCCTGCTCTTCCTGCTGCTCTACCTCGGCGGCGTCGTCATCTCCGATATTCCCACCTACCTGCGCCACCGCCAGGATGCCCGCTACGGCAGCCTCGGGGCCTCCGGGGGCGTGGCCGCCGTGGTCTTCGCCGCCATCCTGTTCTACCCCGTCGCGCCCGAAGGCGGCGGTATCATGATCTTCCCCATTCCCTTCCGCATCCAGCCCTTCCTCTTCGGTTTCCTCTACCTGGGCTATTCCTACTACCAGGGCCGCCGCTCCGGCGACAATATCAACCACGACGCCCACTTCTACGGCGCCCTCTACGGCGTGCTGCTCACGATGCTGCTGTACCCCACCGTTATCCTCGATTTCTGGCAGCAAATCAGTAATAAGTATTTGTAAATCAGGTGTTTGGATGCTAAAAACAGGCGAATGTATATCCATTGGGCGATGCTTGCGTAAGAAGACGCACAACACCTTCTCCTTACTCCAACCCAAGCACCACCAATGAACCGCGTAACTTCCCTCCGTGTGCCTTTCCGGCCCCTCGCCGCGCTAATGGCCTTCTTCGCCTCGCTCTCGCTCACCAGCTGCAGCCGCCGCGACGATTACGGCTCCTACACTATCTGGGGCGCCCTCATCCTGATCCTGGACGTGGTAGCCATGATCGACGCGCTGCGCCAGCCCTGGTCGCTCGGCAAGAAGATTCTCTGGATTGCCATCATCTACTTCCTGCCCATTCTGGGGCTGATCCTTTATTACCTGATTTCCGGCCGCGGCAAGTCCTAAACCGACTCCGTTTCGCCAAACGAAAAGAGGCCCGCTGCACAATGCAGCGGGCCTCTTTGTTTTCTACGGAATGAACGGGCGAATGGCCCGGCCGGCTTACTTCTTACCGGCCAGCAGCCGCTGCTTTTCCAAGCGTGCCACGTGGCCCAGCGTCTGCCCCAGGTTGGTAATTTCCGTAATCTGCCAGTAGTCGCCCCGGTCACGCATCTTCACTTCCAGCACCATCGTCGTGTCGTACTTCGGCTGCGTAAACTCCAGCCCGACCAGCGCCTGCTCGCCCTGCTCGTTCACGTACTTCACGCCCTTGAAGCTGCTCTCCGGGCTGATAACCTTGCTGGCCAGCCCGGCCATCGATACCTTCACCATGCGTTGTGGTTGGCTGGCAGCCGCCGCCTCCAAGGAACCAGTTTCTACGAAGTGCTGCATTTCCTTACGGGCGGCCTTGGCCAGCTGCGGCTTGGCCAGGCCCAGCACGCCCTTCGCCAACAGGCCACTGCCCGGCAGCACAAAGCCCAGCGCCTTGCCCTGATCAGCCACCTGATCCACTAGGCTGCCCGTCACGCTCTCCACGTCCACGTACTTCTCGAAGCTGCTCACGTCGTGGTCGTGCAGGGCTTTCACCGCCTGGCCCAGGGCGAATTTGGGACCGGTCGTCACCTCGCGGTAATACAGGTAGCCTCCGATCAGCAGCACCGCCAGCACCAGAAGCAATAGTAAACGTTTCATGTAGGGGTCAGAAAAAGATGAGTTCAACGCAAAGCTTCGCCAAAAATACCGCTTTGCGCTGCTCCTGCTAGTTCGCCCACGGGTTTGCCTGCCTGCCCGCCGATTTGCGTATGCATATCCTATGCTACCAGCTCCCGAATCCTCCCTGCGGCCACTCATCTACGGTCACCGCGGCTGCCGCGGCCTGCGCCCCGAAAACACCCTGCCCGCCTTCCTGCACGCCCTCGATTGGGGCGTCGACGGCCTCGAGCTTGACGTCATTATCTCGGCCGACAACGAAGTCGTCGTGTCGCACGAGCCCTGGCTGAATGCTGCCGTCTGCACCGGCCCCGACGGTGCCGTACTAACTCCCGAAGCCGGCCGGGCCTTCAACCTATTCCGGCAGCCCTACGCCACCATCCGCCGCTGCGACTGTGGCCGCATACGGCACCCCAATTTCCCCGAGCAGCAGTCCGAACCAGCCTATAAGCCTACCCTTACGGAGGTGCTACACGCCGTGGCGGCTCGTTGTGCCACGCTGGGCCGACCCATTCCGGCCTTTTCCATTGAGCTGAAAAGTACCCCCGGCGCCGACGGCCTTGACCAGCCCCCGCCTTCGCAATTCGTGGCCCTGGTGGAGCAGGTCTTAGCCAATGCGCAACGCCAGCTTACGTTCCCGCTGCGCCTCCTGCTGATGTCCTTCGACCACCGCGTGGTACAAGCTGTTCGCGCCACATCAGGCTACCCGGTTTGCCTGCTGATCGAAGACGAGCTGCCGGTGGCTGAGCATATCCAGCGGCTCGGGTTTGTGCCAGATGCACTCGGTCCCGATTATCACCTGCTCGATGAGACGCTGCTCCGCTTCTGCAAAAGCGCCCGGCTGCCCATCATAGCCTGGACGGTAAATGATCCAGCGGATATCAAGCGTGTTGCGCAGCTGGGCGTACACGGTATCACTACAGATTATCCAGATCGAGCAGTGACTGTACTCGGCCCTTAACAGGCCGCCCGAATCCGATGCCGCGACTACCAACCAAACGCCTGCTAACCCAGGCGTTTTTTTACATCGATAGCTGCAGGAGCTGTTATACAAGCTCAGATAAGGGCGCGCAGTGGACCGAGTAAGCAGATGTTACACGGTTTGTGTTACAAGATGCTGTAACGTGTGAGTGATAGTGTATCTGTAAAGTGTATTATGTAACAATGTAACAGTGTTCGATTAGTATCATTTTTGTATCGTGTAACAGTAATCATATGTGTTATAATTTTGCATCATCTAACAAATTTGTCATCTTTACACCCTAGCTCCGTTACATCCCCCTTTGCATGACCCACCAAGGCGAAATCCTGCAGGAAGCCATTAAAAACAGTGGTATTTCCATTAGTCGTATCGTGCAGGAGCTGGGTATTACACGTCCTACTATTTACCGTAAATTCAAAGATGCTACGCTTGACTACAATTTTGTTAAGCGGGTTGGTGAGGTGATACAACATGATTTTACGAATGATTTTGATACAACTGTACAATCTCAATTACCCTTTACAATACAAAGTGTAACACCGCCTACTGGATCTGTAACGCGTAACACTGTTGCCCGTGAAAACACGTTACAAGCTGCAGATCAAGACCCTATAAAGGCTTTGATGGCCCTTCAGGCGAAATACATTGCTCTATTGGAAGCCTATAATGAGCTTCTGTTAAAAGTGTATGGCCCCAAGTGAACAGTAATGTTTCACGTGGAACATTCTGTAGCCTGCAGTGTATCCTAGGATTCGATAATCATGCTAGCCCCTGTATCGGCTTGCCAGTAATAGCTATATGCACCAAGCTGCGCAACGTGAGGTAGGCCCTGGTTCAGGCAAGGGGCAATGCCAGTTTGCGGGGAAACCTGGGGCGCTAATTTGAGCGCCAAGTCTCATCTAGAAATGAGAAGTTAGAGGAAGTAAAGGGCTCATAGAGCCGAGCCAATAGAGGCGGAAGCATGAGGCCAACAAACGGGAAAAGCAGGCAAAAAAAAGCCTCTCGATGGGAGAGGCTTGGGCAGATTAACGTAAGGGTTGGCTACATCACAGGGGCAGGCTGGCCTTAAAGAAAAACCACCTCTTTTACCAAGTCTTCACCGACCTCGGTATTGATGATTTCCGCGACGCGAGTCTTGGCCATAAACAGCTCATGCTTCAGCGGGGCAGAAGTCAAACGCACAAACAGCTTCCCGTTGCGGAAGTAAACCTCCTGGGTTTTCAGCGCCACGGCCCGGCCCATGATTCGCTCCCAGGAAGACACCACGTAGACCTCGTTCATCTTGCCCTGCAAGCGGTAAGCCTTCAGCAAAGCCTGAATACCGTCCTTCAAGGGCACGACGTCCGCTTGGCGGGAAAACTCATTTTTCGGGCGGAATTTCACGACAAAAAGGCTATAATATCGCGAAGAGGGCAAGCCTCTGCGTGCTTCAAAGGTACGAAGCTTGTACGCCTACAGGGGGTGAACGGTCCCGTTTTCTACCCGAAAGCGCGATACTTGCTCGGAGAGCCCCGCCAGGGCTTGGTCGGTACGCTCAAGGTGGGTATCGGTAAGGAACACCTGACCGAAGGTGTGATTGGCCACCAATTGTAGGAGTCGCTTGATCCGCCGCTCATCCAGGCGGTCGAAAATGTCATCGAGCAGGAGCAAGGGCTTGTGCTGCTTCTTGCTCGCCATGATTTCAAACTGGGCCAGTTTCAGCGCAATTGCGTACGATTTTTGCTGGCCCTGCGAGCCAAATCCCTTCACCGCCGAGCCATCCATCAGGAACACGTAGTCGTCCTTGTGGGGGCCTATGGAGGTGCGCTGCAGGGTAATATCCTTGCGCTCATTCTGCCGCAGCAGCTGCGCGAAATCCTCGCCTGGGAGCTGACTCTTATAATCCAGGGTTACGGTTTCGCGACTGTCGGCCAGATCGATGTAGTGGCGTTGGAAGACGGGTACGAACTCCTGCAGGAAACGCTGCCGGATAACGACCAGCTGACTGCCGGCATCTACTAGCTGCTCGTCCAATACCTGCAGGTAGTCACGGTCGAAACTGTGGCGCTCGGCGAACTGCTTCAGCAGGGCATTGCGCTGCTTGAGCGCGAAGCTATACTGGATGAGCAGCTCCAAATAGGAGTGGTCGAGCTGGGAGATAAGACTGTCGAAATACTTGCGGCGTTCTTCGCTGCCCTGTCGTATAAGGTCGGTATCGTAGGGGGAAATGAGCACGACCGGGTACCGGCCGATGTGGTCGGATAGACGTTCGTAGGGCTGCTTGTTGTGGGTGACCAGCTTTTTCTGGCCGGCTCGCAGGCTGCACTGAATGGTATCGGGCGAGGCGGAAGAGGGGAGGGTGAAGCGGCCTTTCACCAAGAAAAAGTCAGCGCCTTGCTTCATGCACTGGGCATCGGAAGCGGCAAAGGCGCTCTTGGTCATCGACAGGTAATGGATGGCATCGAGCAGGTTGGTCTTGCCGCTGCCGTTCTCGCCGATAAAGCAGTTGATGTGAGGCGAAAGCGTGAGGGTGGCTTCGTCGTAATTCTTGAAAAAGAGCAGGTGTAGCGAGTCCAGCGTCATGCTAAGCGGGGGTTTCGGAGTTGCCATGCTTTTACGTACTTTCGCATTCCAAAACCCGAACTAGAAGAGCAACTAATGGCGGATACGAAGGTAAAGGCTGCCTCGAAGGCATCCAATTCGGCCAGCAAGGCGAAAACGAAGGCCCCGCAAAAGGCCGAGGAGCAGCAAGTAGCTACCCCGCCCCAGGACGATGCCGCCCAGCCCGTGGCTGAGCAGGCGAAACAAGCCAAGACGACTTCCGCGAACGGCAAGGCCGCCAAAAAGCAGGTTGCTGCTGCCGAGCCCGCCTTCGACAAGGAGACGTACATGAAGTGGTTCGAGAGCATGATGCTCATGCGCCGCTTCGAGGAAAAAGCCGGCCAGCTCTATGGCCAGCAAAAGATCAAAGGCTTCTGCCACCTCTACATCGGCCAGGAGGCCTGCGTAGCCGGTGCCGTATCGGCACTGGAAAAGGGTGACAAGTTCATTACCGCCTACCGCGACCACGCCCACCCGCTGGCGCTGGGCACTTCGCCCAACGCGCTGATGGCCGAACTGTTTGCCAAGGAAACCGGCTGCTCGAAAGGCAAGGGCGGTTCCATGCACATGTTCGATAAGGAAGTTGGTTTCGTTGGTGGCCACGGCATCGTGGGCGGGCAGGTGCCGCTGGGCGCCGGTCTGGCCTTCGCCGAGAAATACAACAAGACGGGCAAGCTCTGCATCTGCTACATGGGCGACGGCGCCGTGCGCCAGGGCGCCCTGCACGAAGCCTTCAACATGGCCATGCTGTGGAAGCTGCCGGTCATCTTCGTGGTGGAGAACAACGGCTACGCCATGGGCACCTCGGTGCAGCGTACTTCCAACGTGACGGACCTCTACACCATTGGCGAGGCCTACGACATGCCCTCGGAGCCCGTGGACGCTATGCAGGTAGAAGACGTGCACAACGCCGTGGCCCGCGCCGCTGAACGTGCCCGCGCCGGCGAAGGCCCGTCCTTCCTCGAGTTCAAGACCTACCGCTACAAAGGCCACTCCATGTCGGACCCGGCCAAGTACCGCACCAAGGAAGAGGTGGAAGGCTACCGCCAGCGCGACTCCATCGAGAACGTGCGCGCCGTTATTCTGGAGCGCCAGTACGCCACCGAAGACGAGCTGCAGGCCATTGATGACCGCATCAAGGCCGTGGTAGCTGAGTCGGTGGAGTTTGCCGAGAAGTCGCCCTTCCCGCCCGCCGAGGAGCTGTACCAGGACGTGTACGTGCAGACGGACTATCCCTTCATCCGCGAGTAACCACCGATTAAGCTAAGCCGGGCGGCCGGTCCAATCCGACCGCCCTCCTTTTCCCTTCCCATGTCGAAGATTCCCTACACGCGCAATACGCCGCAGGCGCGCCAGAACGAGACGCCCCAGCAGCCCCAGGAGGGTCAGCCGGACCCCAATGCGCCATATCAGCACCCACTGCTGGAAGACCCCAATGCCTTGGCCAACCGGCTGGAGGATTCGGAGCTATTCGTGCGCCGCAACAAGAACATCGTGTTCGGGTTGCTGGCCGCACTAGTGCTGGCTGTGGTAGGGGGCTTCGGCTACTACACCTGGCGACAGTCGCAGGACGACAAAGCCCAGGCGACGATGTTTCAGGCCGTGAACTACTGGGAAGCCGACTCCCTGCGCAAAGCCCTGAAGGGTGACGGGCAGGCACCCGGCCTCGAAGCCGTAGCCAGCGAGTATGGTGGCACGAAGGCGGGCAACCTGGCCAACTTCTACGCCGGTGCCGCTTCGCTGAAGGACGGCAAGTACCAGCAGGCTATCGACTATCTGGAGGACTTTAGCTCTGATGACCTGCTGCTGCAGGCCCGCGCCTACGCCCTCATCGGCGACGCCAACATGGAGCTGAAGAAGTACAAGGAAGCAGCCGACTACTACCAGAAGGCCGCCGACTACAAAGCCAACGAGTACTTCACGCCCGGCTACCTGATGAAGCTGGCCGTGGCCAAGGAAATGCAGAAGGACTACGCCGCCGCCGGTACCGCCTACGACAAAATCGTGAACGACTACCCGCTGTCGCCGGAAGCCAACGAGGCCAAGATCTACCAGGCCCGCGACAAGGCTCTGACTGGCAAGTAAGCTCCACAGCAGACAACCCGCGCAGCGCCGCTTCCTGTCAGCAGGAAGCGGCGCTGCCTTTTTAGGGCCATTTGAGCAGGCCGCTTAGCCTACACAGCCCCAGCCGCCGCGCATCTGCCCGCGGAAGCGGATATTTGTGCCTCATTCAGCATCGACCCAACGACCAGCATGGCTACTTCCCTGAAAAACCTGAGCAGCTACACTTCCGACCAATTCCCCGACATCAGCGACAAGCGCTTCGGCCTGGTGGTGGCCGAGTGGAACCGCAGCATCACCGACACGCTGGCGCAGGGTGCCTACGATACCCTCATCCAGCACGGGGCCAAGGCCGACAACATCTTCCGCAACACCGTACCCGGCAGCTTCGAGCTGGGCCTGGGCGCGCAGCTGCTGGCCCAGCACGAGGAAATCGACGCGGTCATCTGCCTAGGCGTCATCATCAAGGGCGAAACCCGCCATGACGAGTTTATTGCCCACGCCGTAGCTCAGGGCATCATGAACGTGGGCCTGAAGTTCAATAAGCCGGTCATCTTCGGGGTGCTGACCACCGAGGACGAGGCCCAGGCCTGGGACCGGGCCGGCGGCAAGCACGGCAACAAAGGCGTGGAAGCGGCCGTGACGGCCATTCACATGCTCGGTTTCTGAACCTTAGATAAACCATAGTGGTTAGAGTGCCACCAAACCCGTAGCTTTGCGGCCGGAAAACCGGGCTGCTTGAGTAAGCGGGAATACCGGCGTAGGCATTTGAAGCACTGCGCGTTACGGCACTAAACCAGGCCGGGCGCTGTTGCCTCTCTACCAGCCTCGCCGTATACCAACACTGAAGTGTACTTGGTAAGTCACTTATCTTCAACTGATTACATCTTTTTCCTGCCCCACCATGAGTGAAGAAAACCTGCGCTACTCCCGGGAAGAGCTGGCTGAATTTGAAGCCATCATTCAGGAAAAGCTGACCGCTGCCCGGAAAGAAGTATCCTTCATCAAGGAAACCCTGAGCCGCCGCAACGACTCGGGTACCGATACCACCGCTTCGCCCAGCAAGGTGCTGGAAGACGGCGCTGACACGGCCGAGAAGGAAAGCCTGAACCAGCTGGCCTCGCGTCAGATGAAGTTTATCCAGCAGCTCGAAAACGCCCTGATTCGCATCAAGAACGGCACCTACGGCGTGTGCATCGGCACGGGCAAGCTGATTCCGAAGGAGCGTCTGCGGGCCGTGCCCCACACCCAGCACTCCATCGAAGCCAAAATGGCCCGCCGCGACTAACACGGCTACGCATGCTTAACCGCCCGGATTTGCGCGGTCGGTGCTCGTTCCGCGAGGGGCGAGGCCGCTCGGCAAGTCCGGGCGCTGTTTTGGCCGCCCTGCGGGCGCACCAAAAACATTCCGGCGGCGTTGTCCGTCGTACCAGTAAGAACAACAACCACTGCCCGGCAGCGATGCCGTGCGTCTGAATCACTCCCTCATGGGTAAGCAGCATTCTTCCGGCCCCGGCAGCCGTCGTCCGGGCCGCCCCGACTCCGCCCCGCAACGCGGCGGTAAACCTTTCAACTCCTTCGGCGGCAACGACCGGAACCGCTCCGGCAGCGACGACCGTCGGCCTGCCAGCGGCTACCGCCGCGAAGGAGGCAACGACTTTCCCTCGCGCCCGGCCTTCGGGCGCCCGGCGGGTGGCAGCAAGCCTGGCTTTGGCGGCAACCGCCCGAGCTTTGGGGGCCGGCCCGGCGGCGACGACCGGCGCCCGGGCAACCGCTTCGGCGGCGAGGAGCAGCGCTTCGAGCGCCCGCGCCGCGCCTACGACAAGCCGGCAGAGAAAGACGACGCGGCCGACTTCATGCGCGGCCGCCTGAATAAGCCCGATTTCCGCAAGGATGAGCGCCCGGAAGGCGAGGCTCCGCGCCGCAGCTTTGGCGGCGACCGGGACCGGAACGACCGCGGCGAGCGGCCCAGCTACGGCCGCCGTTTCGAGGGCAACGACCAGGAGCGTCCGCGCCGCAGTTTCGGTAATGATGAGGAACGTCCGCGTCGTAGCTTCGGCAATGACCAGGAGCGCCCGCGCCGCAGCTTTGGCGGCGACCGGGACGAGCGCGGCGGCTTCGGCGGCAGCCGCCCCGGCGGTTTTGGCGCCCCGAAAGGCGGCAAGTTTGGCGAAAACCGCTTTGAGCGCGGTGAGCGGCCCGCCCGCCCGTTTAACAGCGGCGACGAGCGGCCGGAGCGTGGCGGTTTCCGCCGCCCTGAGGGTGACGAGCGGCCCGCCCGCAGCTTCAACCGGCCGGAAAGCGCCGACACCCGCCCGGTTCGCGGGCAGCGTGGCGCTTTCGCCGATGAAACCAAGAAGCGCCGTTTCGACGGCGACGGACCGCGTCCCGAGCGTACGGGTGAAGAGCAGCGCGAAGTCCGCCCGTATGAGCAGCGCCCCAACCGCTTCGAGCGAACGGAGCGCAACGAGCGGCCCACCCGCGACAACCGCGGCGAGCGGGCCGACCGGTTTGGGCGCGACGAGCGGCCGTCCTTCGGCCGCAAGCCGGGGCGCGACACCTTCGCCAGTAAGCCGGGCCTGCAGAAAGGCTCGCGCGATACGCGCTTCGGGCAGAGCCAGGAGCAGAGCGAGGCGCCTTCGTACAAGAACCTGCAGTACTACGAGGAGGACAAAACCCGCGGCAACAAGCGCCGCCGCCAGGAGCCGGAAACCGACGGCTCGATCCGCCTGAACCGCTACATCGCCAATGCGGGCATCTGCTCGCGCCGCGAGGCCGATTCGCTGATTGAGTCGGGCGAAATCCGCGTGAACGGCGAAGTGGTGACGGAGCTGGGCTACAAAGTGAAGCCCTCCGACACGGTGCACTACGGCAAGACCAACCTCAAGCGCGAGAAGCTGGTGTACGTGCTGCTGAACAAGCCCAAGGACTTCCTGACGACCACCGAGGACCCCGAAGGCCGCAAGACCGTGATGGACCTGGTGGCCAACGCCTCCAAGGAGCGCATCTTCCCGGTGGGCCGCCTCGACCGCAACACCACCGGCCTGCTGCTCTTCACCAACGACGGGGAAGTGGCGCAGAAGCTCAGCCACCCCTCGCACCGCAACAAGAAGGTGTACCAGGTGGAGCTGGACAAGCCGCTGGAAGAAGAGCACCTCGCCCAGATTGCCGCCGGCCTGGAGTTGGAGGATGGCAAGGCCGAGGTCGACGACGTGGCCGTGGTAGCGGGCAACCCCAAGTTCGTGGGCGTGGAAATCCACATCGGCCGCAACCGCATCGTGCGCCGTATCTTCGAGCACCTGGGCTACGAGGTGAAGACGCTGGACCGCGTGCAGTACGCCGGTCTGACCAAGAAAGACCTGCCCCGCGGCAACTGGCGCTACCTCAGCGAGCAGGAGGTTATCCGTCTGAAATATTTCATGTAGGCACGCAACCCCCGCGCCCGCGCCCGGGCTCTATACCAATGGCGGTCCGACCCCGGTTTCGGGGCCGGGCCGTCGTTTCTTCCCCGCCCATGATTTCCCTGGTTCTCGACATCGGCAACACGGCAGCCAAGTACGGCTGTTTCGACGGCGCGGCTTTGGCCGAAGCCGGCAGCGTGGCGTCGGTGGAGGAACTGCGGGCGGTGCTGCGGCGCACCAGGGCCACGCACGTGCTGCTGGCCTCGGTGGCCGTGCCGGCCGAAGAGTGGGCCGCCGCGCTGGCGGGGGAGGAGCTGGAGCAGGTGCTGGTGTTCAAGCCCGGCACGACGCCGGTGCCGCTGACCAACGCCTACGCCACCCCGCAAACCCTCGGAGCCGACCGTCTGGCCGGTGCCGTGGGCGCGGCGTACCTGCTGCCCGGCCGGCCGGTGCTCGTCATTGATGCGGGTACCTGCATCAAGTGCGACCTGGTGACGGCCGACGCTACCTACCGGGGTGGCAGCATTGCGCCGGGGCTGCGGATGCGGCTGCAGGCCATGCACGCCTTCACGGGGCGCCTGCCGGAGCTGCCGCTGCCCACCGCGGCGGAAGCCTGGCAACTGGCCCTGTGCGGCAACGATACCCGGACGGCCATGCTTAGCGGCGGGCTGAACGGAGCTGCGCTCGAAGTCAACGGCATGATTGCCAGCTACCGGGCTGAATACCCGGCGCTGGCGGTGGTGCTGACCGGCGGCGACGCGGCGTTTTTTGAATCGCGGCTCAAAGGCCGCATCTTTGTAGTTTCCGAGCTGATTTTGCTCGGGCTTCACCGAATTTTGGTGCTTAATGTCGGCTAATAACCTGACCGCTCTGGGCTTACTAAGCCTGCTGGCAGCCTCTTCCGCTGCGTACGGGCAAGGACTGGGCAACTCGCCCTACTCCCGCCTGGGCCTGGGCGAATACAACCCCAACACCGGCGGAATTCGCCAGCAAGGCATGGGCGGCGTCGGGCTGGCCGCACCCAATGCGGTGCAGGTCAACGACCTGAACCCGGCGCTGGTGTACTACAGCAACCGCACCACCTATGAGGTGGCCTTTACCGGGCAGATGAAGCATCTGCGCAGCGCTACGGCCTCGCAGCGCACCGGCAGCGGCAACCTCGGCTACCTGGCCTTCAGCGTGCCGATTTCGCGGCGCTGGGCCACGGCCGTAGCGCTGCGCCCGGTTACCACCGTCGACTACAAGTCGCAGCAGGTAAGGACGCTGACCAGCGGCAGCAACTCGGCCCAGGTGCTGACGGAGTACACCGGCTCGGGCGGCCTCACCGAGGTGGCCCTGTCGCAGGGCGTGCGCGTGGCCAAGGGCCTGACCGTCGGGTTGACCTCTTCGTACGTGTTTGGTTCCATTGACCGGGCTACGTCGGTACTGGTGGCACCGGACAACGTGCCGGCGACCGAAGCACTAAAGAAAGTGGCCGTTACCGACCACGTGCAGTACAACGACTTCTCCTTCCGTACGGGCCTGCACTACCGGTACGACGCGAGCAAAAAGCTGGCCATCAACCTGGCAGGGGTATACGCCTTTCAGACCAAGCTGAGCGGTACGCGCACGCAGAACCAGGATGAGCAGGACGTCAACGGTGCGTCGTACCTGGCTGCGCCGGTGCAGCTGGGCACCGCGTCGGGCTCTACGGTGCTGCCCGGTGGCTGGCAGGCCGGCATCAGCCTCGACAACAACAAAAACTGGAGCCTGAGTGCTGACGTGGCGCAACACCAGTGGTCGAAGTTCCGCGACTTTGGCGTGGCCAATAGTCTGCCTTTATCAGACACTTGGCGCGCGGGCCTGGGCGGCGAGCTGACGCCCGACCCGACTTCGGTCACCAATTACTTCCAGCGCGTGTCGTACCGCGTGGGGGTGAGCATGGCGCAGGTGCCCTACCGCCCCGGCGGCGAGACGCTCTACGACCGGGCCGTTAGCTGGGGCTTTAGCTTCCCCTTCCCGACGTCCAGCCCGCTGGATGCGACTACGCTGAATCTCTCGTTTACCTACGGACAACGCGGCAACACCTCAGTCATCGGCAGCGGCGACAACAAGCAGTCCAACATCAAGGAAGATTACCTGCGGGCGCAGGTCGGCGTGTCGTTGAACAACCGCTGGTTCCTGAAGCGCCGCATTGAGTAGTACCGCTGTGAACACCCGGACCGGCACGCGAGGCACGGCAGCGGGCGCAGCGCTGCTTCTGTTGGGTGCAGCGCTGCTTGGCGGCTGCCAAGACAAGTCGAGCGCGCCCAAGAAGAAGGTGCAGTACACCGGCCCCACGCTGGAAACGACCAACGTGCTGACCCTGTTCAGCGACTCGGCCCGCCTGCAGGTGCGGCTGACGGCCAAGCTGGAGCAGACCTTCGAAAACGGGGACTTGGTGTATCCGAAGGGCGTGGATATGAACTTCTACGCCAAGGACGGCTCGCTGGTGAATACCCTGCGCGGCGACTACGGCAAGTTTACCCGCGCCGACAACAAATACGTGGTGCGCGGCCACGTGCGCGTGCACAACCAGGAAAAGCAGCAAAAGCTGGAAACCGAAGAGCTGTTCTACGACAAGCCGCGGGCGCGCATCTACAACGACACGACCACGGCCGTGCGCATCGAAACGCCGACGGAGGTGCTGACGGGCTTCGGCATGGAAGCCAACGAGGATTTCTCGCGCTACAAAATCCGCAAGCCCGTGGGCGTCTTCTCCGTCAACGAAGCGCCGACCAACTAAGCCTTGACTGCCGCCCGCCAGACCTGCTCCCCTTGGGTGACGGACTGGCGGGCGGTTCTTTTTTTCATTTCCTCATGAAGTTTCCGGCATTCGACCGCGACCTGGCCCGCACCGTGCTATTCTCGGTGGCGGTGGTGCTGGTGGTTATCGGCATTTACCAGAGCATTCTGCAAAACAGCGTGCTGCGCAACTACGAGCTGTTCATGCTGGCCAGCATCTGCCTGCTGCTGTACCGCTACCTCCGGCTGCCCGAGAAACCCGATGCGGCGGCAGAACCGGCCAAGCCCGAGCGCCCACGCAAGTCCGGTAGCAAGGCGAAGAAGCGCCGCTAACGGCTGATGCTTTTGTGCGTTGGCTTAAAAAGGGTTATTTTGCGCGTCTTACTGCGTTTTCTTTGCTGCTTACTTTCAACTAAATGGCTTTAATCAACACCATCCGCGAAAAATCAGGCTGGGCCGTTGGCACCGTAGCCGTCGGGATGTTGCTTTTCATCGTGGGCGGCGACCTGATCGGCGGAAAAAACCGTCTGTTCAGTCGTCAGGATACCACCGTTGGCGAAGTCAACGGCGACGACATCAGCATTGAAGAGTTCAACGCCGCAGTGGAGCAGGCCAAGCAGGGCTACGTGGCGCAAAACGGCCGCCAGCCCTCCGAGCAGGAACTGCAAGGCATCCGCGACCAGGCCTGGAACCAGATTGTGTTCAAGCGCGCTTTCCAGCCGCAGTTCGACAAGCTGGGCCTGAAGGTGACCGACGAGGAGCTGACCGACATGGTGCAGGGCAAGAACATCCACCCCACCATCAAGCAGGCCTTCACCGACCCGCAGACCGGGCAGTTCGACCGCGCCAAGGTGATTGAGTACCTGCGCAACCTCGACAAGATGCCTCCGCAGCAGCAAGTTGCGTGGTACACCTTCGAGCAGAACCTGCCGCAGGACCGCATGGGCAGCAAGTACTACGCCCTGCTGAAAAACACCGAGTACGTGACCACGGCCGAGGCCCAGCGCTTCGACGCGGCTCAGCAGGCCAAAGCCAACGTGCGCTACCTGTTCGTGCCCTACTTCAGCATCTCCGATTCGGCCGTGAAAGTGTCGGATTCGCAGCTGCAGGAGTACATCACGCGCCACCAGTCGCGCTACAAGGTGCAGGACGGCCGCGACCTGGAGTACGTGGTAGTGCCCGTGACGCCCTCGAAGGAGGACTCGGCCGCCGTGCGTCAGACGGTAGACCAGTTGACCACGCAGTTCCGCTCGGCCCCGAACGACTCGCTGTTCGTGCGCCTGAACTCCGACCAGCCCTACAACGGCCGCTTCCTCTCGCCGGCTGATCTGCCCGAGAAACTGCGCCAGCAGGCTCCGCTGCAGGTGGGCCAAGTGTACGGCCCCTACGCCGAAAACGGCACCTTCTCGATCTACAAAGTGACGGGGGCCAAAGCCGGCGCCGCTCAGGCTGCCCGCGCCAGCCACATCCTCATCAAGCCCGACGGCACCACGCCCGAGGCAGATGCCGCCGCCAAAGCCAAGGCCCAAGGCATCCTGAACCAGATCAAAGGTGGCGCTGACTTCGCCGCTATGGCCCGCCAGTACGGCACCGACGGCACCGCCCCGCAGGGCGGCGACCTGGGCTGGTTCAGCAGCGGCCGCATGGTGCCCGAGTTCGAGAAGGCCGTATTCGGCGCTTCCTCGGCCGGCCTGCTGCCCACCCTGACCAAGACCTCCTTCGGCTACCACATCATCAAGGTGACGGCGGCAAAGACCAACCAGACCTATCAGGTCGCCACCGTCACGAAGAACATCACGCCGTCGGACGCGACCAACGAAGCCGCCTACCAGCGCGCCCAGGACCTGAAGGCCAAGTCCACCGACCTGGAGTCGTTCCGCAAGGCCGTGGCCGCCGATAAGACCCTGCAGAAGCAGGAAGCTAAGGGCGTGGATAAGTCCTCGGCCAACCTCGGCAGCCTGCCCAACGCCCGCGAAGCCGTGCGCTGGGCCTTCAACAAGGATACCGAAGTAGGCGCCGTATCGGACGTATTTACCGTGAACGACCAGTACATGGTGGCCGTGCTCACCGGCACGCGCAAAGAAGGCACCGCCGATGTGACGGCCGTGAAGCCGGAGGTATCGACCTACGTGCGCAACGAGGAAAAGGCCAAGCAGATCATGGCCAAGCTGAAGGGCAACACGCTGGAGGCCATGGCCGCCGCTTACGGACCCACCGCGCAGGTGAAAGACGCCAACGACCTGACGCTGGGCCAGGGTGTCATTCCGGGCGTGGGCAGCGAGCCGGCCGCCGTGGGCACCGTATTTGGTCTGAAACCCAACCAGGTGTCGGCCCCGATTCAGGGCGAACAGGGCGTGCTGGTGATGCAGCTGGTGAACAAGACCGAGCCCACCGCTCCCTCGCAGGACTTCAAAAACGTGCGGGCGCAAATGCAGGGCCAGCGCGGCAACCGTTCGAGCGGCTCCATCTACGAAGCCGTGCGCAAGCAAGCCGAAGTGAAAGACGAGCGGGTACGCTTCTTCTAAGCCCACACCGCTTCCATCCTGAAAACGGTTCCTGCCATCCGGTAGGAACCGTTTTTTGTTGGGACTCCGACGAAAGTCAGCCGCCCGAACGTCGGTCGGCGGGCATCGGCCCGTATCTTCACCGGGTACGGCCGACGGCCCGGGCGCAACGCCCGGCCGCCGGTACGGTCTTTGGGCGGTGCCGGCCGCGCCGCGTGAATGAAACGCGGCCGGTCGGTGTTCTGCCCCCGCCGGCGCTGCCGAAGCCGCCGGTGTCTACTCTCGTTTCTGACTGCCATGAGCCTTTTGTCGTCCGCCCTGAAGAAAAGCCGAATCAGCCTGCTGGGGCTACTCTTGGCCGCCGGCCCGGCCCTGGCCCAGGACGGCGGGGGCTTGGTAAACGTGGCGCGCGAATACGGCCGCAAAGGCGAGTGGCTGAAGGCCGAGGCGGTTTACGACAATCTGCCTACCGACGTGCAGCTGGCGCCCAACGTGCTGCCCGACTATCTGCGCGCCCTGCTGGAGCTGAAGAAGTACAAGGACGCCGAGAAGCTGGCCCGCAAGGCCGTGAAGCGCAACCCCAACGAGCCCGCGCTGGGCGTGGCCCTGGGGGCAGTGTACACCGCCGCCGGCGACACCACCGCGGCCCGCAAGCAGTACGAGAAGGTGGTGGCCGGCCTCACGCCCGAACAGGTGCAGCCCGTGGCCCAGGAGTTTCAGCAGCGGCAGCTGCCGCGCTGGGCCGAGCGCAGCTACCTGCGCGGCCGGGCGCTGGCTAAGAACGAAGCGGAGTATAGCGCCCAGCTGGTGCAGCTCTACACCGCCAATGGGCAGAAGGAGGGTGTGCTGAAGGAAACGCTGCGCATGGCCGAGCAGAATCCTGACCCGGAGCAGCTGTCGTTCGTGCGCAACATGCTGCAGAACGCGCTGAAAACCGATGCCGACTTCGACACCCTGGAAAAGCTGCTCATCACCCGCACCCAGCAGCAGCCCGAGCAGGCCACCTGGAGCGAGCTGCTGCTGTGGCTGTACCTGCAGCGCCGCGACTTTGCCGGCGCCATGGTGCAGGCCCGCGCCCTCGACCGGCGCCAGCGCAGCGAAGGCAGCCGGGTGATGGACCTGGCCGCCATTGCCCAGTACAACAAGGATTACGAAACCGCCATCGAAGGCTACCAGTACGTGGCCCAGCAGTACCGCGGCGGGCAATACTACCAGACTGCCCGCCAGCAGTTCATTGCCGCCCGGGAGGAGCAGGTGCGCAACACCTTCCCGGTGGACCAGGCCAAGTTGCGCGCCCTGATCGGCGACTACCAGCAGTTGCTGACCGAGTCGGGCCGCACCGCTCAGACGGCCGGGGTGCTGCGTAACCTAGCCCTGCTCTACGCCTTCCAGCTCGACGAGAAGGACAAGGGCATGCAGCTGCTGCAGGAGGTTATCGACCTGCCGCGGGCTGATGCCCAGCTCGTCGATGAGGCCAAGATTGCCCTGGGCGACATTTACCTGTTGCGCGCCGAGCCCTGGGAAGCTACGCTGCTCTACTCGCAGGTGGAAAAGTCGCGCAAGGACTCGCCGCTGGGCTACGAGGCCAAGCTGCGCAACGCCCGCCTGAGCTACTACGCCGGGGACTTCAAGCTGGCCCAGTCGCACCTCGACATTCTGAAGCAGGCCACCAGCCGCGAAATTGCCAACGACGCCATGCAGCTCAGCCTGCTCATCGGCGACAACACGGCCATGGACACCGCCGGCGTGGCCCTGAAAGACTACGCCGCCACCGAGCTGCTGGTGTTTCAGAACAAAGTGCCGCAGGCCATCAAAAGCCTCGACCAGCTGCTGACCAAGTACCCCGGTCACGCCCTTACCGACGAAGCCTGGTTCCTGAAAGGCCAGCTGCAGCGCCGCTCCGGCGACTACGCCGGCGCCGTGGAAACCCTGGCGCGCATCACTTCGAACCCCAAGTACGACATCCTCTCCGACGACGCGCTGTTCCTGACGGCCGAAATCGAGGAGCAGAACCGCCAGGACAAAGCCAAAGCCCAAGAGCTGTACACCCAGCTGCTGACCAAATATTCGGGTAGCATCTACGCCGCCGAGGCCCGCAAGCGGGTGCGTAAGCTGCGCGGGGAGGCCATGTAGGGCAATGTAGCGCGGGATTCAGCCCGCGTCTTTCCGGGCGAAACCAGTAGGTGGTCCGTGGCCGCCGCGGGCTTCAGCCCACGTTGCACGGTACTGGCTGAACGACGAAGCCGCTCCATCAAGGGCGGCTTCGTCGTTTGATTCAAAAGGTGGCAACTGGTAGTTACGGGTGACCATTTAGGGCTACTGCCTTGTCCCACAGCGGCGGGCCGAAGACCAGCAGGCCCACTACCCCGGCGGCCAGGGCCATGAGCAGCACCGCGCCGGCGGCCACGTCCTTGGCGCGCCCGGCCAGGGGGTGAAAGTCGGGGGAGACGAGGTCGATGATGGTTTCGATGGCCGTATTCATCAGCTCGGCCGCCCAGACGGCCCCCACGGCCAGGGCCAGCAGGGCCCAGTCGTGACGGGAGACGTGCAGCCAAGCGCCCAGGGCTACCACCACGGCCGTGGCTAGGGCGTGAAAGCGCAGGTGCGGCTCCGAGAGCAGGGCCTCGCGGATGCCCTGAATGGCGTAGCCAAAGGACGCTACTTCGTGGCGCCAGCGGGCACGGTGGCGTTGCGGAGCCTTAGCCACGGGCGTCGAACTGGCTGAAGACCGAGCGGCGCAGCTGCTCCCACTCGGGCCGCAGAATGCTGAAGTACACCGTGTCGCGGCGCTGGCCGCCCTGGGTGAGGCAGTGGCTGCGCAGCGTACCCTCCTGTACCGCCCCCATGCGCCGCATAGCCTCCTGCGACTGGTGGTTGCGGGCGTCGGTTTTCAGCTCCACCCGCTCGCAGCCCAGCTCCCCGAAGGCGTATTGCAGCAGCAAGTGCTTGGCCGCCCGGTTCAGGCCGGTGCGCTGAAATTCTCGGCCCAGCCAAGTCCAGCCGATTTCCAGGCGCCGGTCGGGCAGGGCGAAGCTGCCGTAGCTGGTGCTGCCCGCCAGCCGGCCGGTGTCCAGGTCGATAATGGCGAAGGGGTAGCGGCGGCCCTCGGCGCGGTCTTTCAGGGCTTGGCTGAGGTAGGCCGCCAGGCCCACCGCGTCCTGCGGGGCGGGGGCGAGGGTGTAGCGCCAGATGTCGGCGTCGAAGGCAATCTGTTTCAGCGCCTCGAAGTCGGAGGCTTCGAGCGGCCGCAGGCGGGCGCGGCTGTTTTCGAGCGTAATCGGGCGGGTGCAGTCCATCGGGGCGGTTGTCAGTGGCGGGTTGGCGGTGGTCGGACCAACAACCCGGGCGCGGGCTGCAAAGAAACTAAGAAAACCACCGCCTTGGCACTGAACACCAACCAGTAACCCGGTTTGGTTTAGGCTGCTCGGTCCCGGCGTCGCGCTCAAAGCCGGAAGTTCACCGACACGATGGCGCGGTTCTCGGTCTGGCGCAGGTCGGGCTGCCACGCGGCGGGCAGGGGCTGGTCGGCGTAGCCCGAGGGCGAGGTGGTGCCGCCGGGGCCGGCGAAGTAGGGCACGTTGGCGTGGCGGTGCAGGTACTCCAGCCGGAAGGTGACGAAATCCGAAGGCATCACGTCGAAGGTGACGGTGGCCTCTTTGGCCGTGAGGCGGTTGGAGAGGTCGGTGAAACCCACGGCCGAGGGCGAGAAGCTCAGGTAGCGCGAAGGGTTCTTGACGAAGCCCACGCGGGTGGTCAGGGCCAGCTTGTTTTTGGCGAACCAGAGGCGGTTGGCCAGCGAAGAGCCCAGCATGTAGGCCTCGCGCCGCGGCAATCCGCCCCCGCCATTTTCGAAGCCGTAGTGGTTGTTGAGGCTGAAGGCGGCCTGGGTGATGCCGCGCAGCTGATTTTTCGGCTTGTGGTAGTAGCGGTACACCACCGAGTTGTCGTGGTGAAACCGCCCGCGGCCGGGGTAGGCGGCCGGGCCCTGGGCGGCGGAGTCGGCGGCGGGGCGGGCGTCCTTGCCGTAGTAAAAATTGGCTACCAGCTGCAGGTTTTCGGAAGGGCGGAAGTAGTTGGACGAGCCCACGCCGGGCTGGCGGTTAAACGAGTTGTAGGTCTGCCAGCCGTTCATCAGCCACAGCTCGGTGCGGAAGTTGCGCGTGGGAAACCACTGCGCCCGGGCACCCTGGAAGTAGAACGGCGTGAAGTCGCAGACCAGGCTGCGCTGGTAGCTCCAGTTTTCCTGCATCACGTAGCTTTCCAGGCCGATGTAGGACATGAAAATGCCCAGCTCCAGGTTCAGCCCGTAGTTCTGGCGGAAATGGTAGCCGGCGGCGGCTTCGCGGATAAACTTGAGGTTGCCGGTGCCCGTGTTGCGCCCGCGCTGCACCGAGCCGTCGGTTTCCTGCACCAGGTGCAGCATGGAGCCCGTCTGCAGCCACAGCCGCCCGATGATGTTGCGGTAGTTCGACTCGATGCCGATGCTGGCCAGGGCCAGGGAAAACTCCCCGCTGCGCCCCGTCACGGCCGAAATGGTCTGGGTGTGGTCGAGCGGCCGGGCGAAGTTGTAGTTGAAGTAACCGTCGAGCAGGGCCACGCCGGTCAGCACGGTTTCGCCGCTGGCGTCCTTGAGCTGCAAGGGAAACTCGCGCTGCCGGTTCTGCCCATTCACCCAGGTCAGGTCCATGTTGGCGAAGGGCACTTTGGCCGGGGCCGCGGTATCGGCCGGGGCGGGGCGGTTTTCGGCGGTCTGGGCCTGGGCGGGCACCATCAGCAGGGGCGAAGCCAGCAGACCGAGTAGCAGCGCGTGGCGAGAGTTAAAAAAGGGACGCATCAGGACATGAGGGCGCCGACTAGGCCAGATGAGCACCGGCCGGCGCGTGGAAAGGATGGGGAAACAGAGTGGGGAAGCTGGCGCGGCGGCTAGATGGGCTGCGTCAGCTGCTCGGCGGCCACGGCCCCGGCCGGCACCGGGTCCGACAGCTCGTCGGGCGCGAGCCGCTGCAGATCGAGCGGGCGCAGGGGCTGAATGGTGAGCGGCACGTGCTCCACGGCCACGTCGCTGGTATCGAGGCCGTAGGCTTTCTGGTCGCTGATAGCCAGCTGGTTGAAGAGGAAGTAGCCGCGTAGAATGAGCTGCTCGCGGAACGAGAGCTGGTTGTCGTAGCTGAGCACCTTGTCGAGCACCACGAAGCGGAAGTCGCCGGGCAGGCGGTGGCGCTGCAGCGAGGCGTAGCGCGAGGTGATGTCGATTTCGTGGCGGGCGGCCATGTCGTCGAGCACCCGGCGGAAGAGCAGGTTGATGCGCGGCTGCACCCGGAAGCCCAGGCGGAAGTTGATTTTGTAGGCCACGTCGGGCACCAGCGTCTCCACGGTGTACTGCATACCGAAGGGCTCATTCAGCAACGCGATGTTGAGAAACCAGTACCGGTCGGCGCGCTTGGGCTTTTTGCGCAGGATGGAGTAGAGGATGCGCGACTCGATCTGCCGGGCGTTTTTGCTGCGCGTGAGGTACACCAGGTTGGAGGCGTACTTGCTCACCGTCGCGTCCTGGCTCAGCTCCTGCAGCAGGGCCAGGTGGTCGGCCCAGGCGGTCATGTCGAGGTAGCGGTTCTTGATCTGCCGGCCCTTGTAGCCCACCCACATGCCCAGAATCAGCAGCCACTCGAAGACCAGGATGCCGAGGCGGTTGAAGAGCTTGGTGATGTTGGCCACCAGAAACGACAGCTCCACCGTCAGAAACACCGCCATCAGGCCCAGCACCGCCACCAAGGCCCAGTGCCGCACCCCGCGCAGGTACTGCGAGAGCAGCAGGCTGGTCATGAGCATGGCCACCGTGATGCTGAAACCGTAGGCGCCCTCCATGTTCGAGGACTTCTGAAACCACAGCTGCACGGCCACGCAGCCCAGCCACAAGAGCCAGTTGATGCTCGGCACGTAAATCTGCCCGCGCTGGTCGGTGGGGAAGAGGATGCGCACCTTGGGCCAGAAGTTCAGGCTCACCGCCTCCGAAATCAGGGTGTAGGAGCCTGTAATCAGCGCCTGTGAGGCAATGATGGTGGCGGCCGTGGCCAGCAGAATCAGCGGCAGAATGGCCCACTGCGGCGCAATCAGGAAGAAGGGGTTCTGCCCCTCGGCCAGCGGCTGGCCCAGGTGGCCCAGCGCCCAGGCGCCCTGGCCCAGGTAGTTGAGCACCAGCGCCGCCTTCACGTACACCCAGGCCGCCCGGATGTTGCGGCGCCCGCAGTGGCCCAGGTCGGAGTACAGCGCCTCGGCCCCGGTGGTGCACAAAAACACCGCCCCCAGCAGCCAGAAGCCCTGCGGGTACTCCGTCAGCAGCGCCAGCGCGTAGTGCGGACTCAGCGCCCGCAGAATGCCCGTGTGCTGCGCCACCTGCCACGCGCCCAGCGCCCCGATGACGCTGAACCACAGCAGCATAATCGGCCCGAACGAGCGGCCGACCACCTGCGTGCCGAACTGCTGAAACGTGAACAGCAGCGTCAGAATGACCAGCACGATGCCCACGATGGTCGACTCCCGCAGGGCGGGGTAGATGATCTGCAGCCCTTCGATGGCCGAAGACACCGAAATCGGCGGGGTGATGATGCCGTCGGCCAGCAGGGTGCCGGCCCCGATGATGGCCGGCCACAGCAGCCACTTGCCGCGCTGCCGTACCAGCGAATACAGCGAGAAGATACCGCCCTCGCCGTGGTTGTCGGCCTGCAGCGTGAGCCAGATGTACTTGATGGTGGTTTGCAGGGTGAGCGTCCAGAAGACGGCCGAGATGCCGCCGTAGATCAGCAGCTCGCTCACCGGCCTGGGCCCGAGGATGGATTTGAACACGTACAGCGGCGAGGTGCCGATGTCGCCGAAGATGATGCCGAGCGTGACGAGCAGGCCGGCCACCGTCACGCGCTGGCGGTGAATGTTGGGTTCGGAAAGGGCAATAGCAGCCATGTCAGACGGGAAAACGTCGAAAAAAAGAAGCCAGGAAAGGGGAAGGGGCCGCTGAGCTGCTGAGCAGTCAGGGCCGGCCGGGAAGGGCGGGGCCGGGTGGCCGCCGGGGGCAATCAGGCCGGCGGGGCAGCCACGGGCAGGGTGAAGTAGAAAGTGCTGCCGGCGCCGGGCGTGCTTTCCACGCCCAGCTCGCCGCCCTGCGTCTCGATGAAGGCCCGCGAAATGCTCAGGCCCAGGCCGGTGCCGCCGCGGGCGGGCTGCCCGTCGGGCGCGGGCAGCTGCACGTAGCGCTCGAAGATGCGCTGCTGCTCGGGCGGCGCAATGCCGGGGCCGTCGTCCTGCACCAGTACCCGCACGCGCTGCCCGTCGGCGGCCACTTCGGCGCGCACCCGGATGGCCCCGCCGGCGGGCGAGTAGCGGATGGCGTTGCTGAGCAGGTTCAGCAGCACCCAGGCGGTTTTTTCCAGGTCGGCGCGCACCGGGGGCAGGGCGGGCGGCAGCTGCACGTCGAGCTGCAGGCCTTTGGGGGCGAGCTGCAGGCGCACGGGTTCGGCGGCAGCGGCCACCAGCTCGGCCACCGGCACCGGCTGCAGCTGCAGGGGCACGGCCGCCCCGGCCTCCAGCCGCGACACGTCGAGCAGGGTGGTGGCCAGCTTGCGCAGCCGGTCGTTTTCGCCCCGCAGCGTCGCCACGATGCGCTGCTGCTCCTCATTCAGTGGGCCCACCCGCTTGTTCTGCAGCAGCTTGAGCTGGAAGTTGATGCTCGACAGCGGCGTTTTCAGCTCGTGGGTAGCGGTGGCCAGGAAGTCGGTCTTGAGCTGGTCCTGGCGCTTGAAATCCGACACGTTGTGCAAAGCCAGGATGGAGCCCACAAACTCCATGCGGTCGGTGGCGGCGTTGTAGAGCACGGCCTCGTGGGCGCTGAGGCGGTAGTAGGCCTCGGGCTGGTTGGACAGCGTGACGGGCAGCACCGCATCGGCAGGGCGCTGGGCCGGGGGCAGCTGGATGTAGCGCAGCAGCTCGGCCAGCAGCGGGCTGCGCCCGGCCAGCTCGGCGGCCGGCTGACCGAGCAGCTGCTTTTCGGGCAAACCCAGCAGGGTGCAGGCCACCGGGTTGGCCACGATGACGCGGCGGTCGGCGTCGAGCAGCAGCAGGGCTTCGTCCAGGGTCTGCACGATGCTCAGTACGCGGTTGCGCTCGGTCAGCAGCTCGGCCAGGTTGGCCGAGCGTAGCTCGTTGAGGTGGGTCAGCAGGGCGTTGAAGGCCGCCGCCACCCGGCCAAACTCGTCGCGGCTTTCCACCGGGATGCTGGCCGCGAAGTCGCCGCCGGCGGCGTGGCTGATGCTGGCTGAGAGCTTGCGCAGGCCGCTCACCGCAGCTTCGGGCACGCTCAGCACCAGGCCCAGGGCCACCAGCGTGCCCACGCTCAGCCAGGCCAGCAGCAGGTACCGGGCCTGGGTAGCGGCGGCGTTGGTCTGGGCGTTTTTGCGGGTCAGGGCCCGCATGTTCAGCCCCACCATGCCATGCGTGAGCCGGCGCAGCTCGGCCACGGCCGCCGGTTGGGCCGCGGGGGGCGCGGCTTCGTAGCGGGCCAGGGCCTGCACCAGCCGGTCCACCAGCTGCTGTTCGCCGGGCTCGGTTACGTTGCCGGCTTCGCGCGTGAGGGCCCAGCGCAGCTGGGGCAGGCTGCCGGAGGCGGGCAGCTCGTCCAGAGCCTGCAGCATCTGTTGGCCCAGCGCCACGGAGTAAAAGTTGGCCTGCAGGATGGAGCGGGCGCGCAGCTCCTGGCGCTGCACGCTCTGGTAGGCATAAGCGCCCAGTCCGATGAGCAGCGCCAGCATGGCCAGCAGTCCGACGGTGATTTTGGCTTTGATACTCATAATGCAGGCCCGGCCGAAGCAACCGCTGCGGCGCGCCGCCCGGCCAGTTGCCAATGCTAATCCAAGGCCCGCGCTTACCGATGAGTAGGTTCGTTACCAGCTGATAGTCAACGTGAATAATTTATCAAACGCGGGACGGCTGGCTGCAGGCAGCGGCGCAACCCGGTCAAAATGGCCCGGCCCCGAGGTCATACTGACCCGCCGCCGGGCAGGCCGTACTCCTGCAGCTTGCGGTACAGCGTCTTCACCCCGATGCCCAGCTGCCGGGCCGCTTCGGTTTTGTTGCCCTGAGTCTGCTGCAGCAACCGCAGAATCTGGCGCTTTTCCACGGTGCGCAGGCTCTGGTCATTGGCGTCGTCGGTAGGAGCGGGGCTCTGCAGCTCGAAGGGCAGGTCGTCGGTGGTGAGCACCGCGTCGTCGGTGAGGATGGCGGCGCGCTCCAGCACGTTCTTCAGCTCGCGCACGTTGCCGGGCCAATCGTAGCGCTGCAGCCGGCGCAGACACTCCGCGTCGAAGCCCTGCAGGCGCTTGCGCAGCTTGGCGGCAAACAGCTGCAGGAAGTGTTCGGCCAGGGGCTGCACGTCCTCCGGCCGCTCTTTGAGCGGGGGCACGGGGATGGTAAAGACGGCCAGGCGATAATAGAGGTCGGGGCGAAACTGCCCGTTGGCGGCTTCCTGCTTGAGGTTGCGGTTGGTGGCCGCCACCAGGCGCACGTCGACTTTGGTGGGCTTGGTGTCGCCGAGCTTGGTGAAGGTCTGCGTCTCCAGCACCCGCAGAAACTTGGCCTGCACCGACAGCTCCAACTCCCCGATTTCGTCCAGGAACAAGGTGCCGCCCGAGGCTTCTTCCAGCAGGCCCTTCTTGTCGCCCAGCGCCCCGGTGAAGGCCCCCTTGCGGTAGCCGAACAGCTCCGATTCCAGCAAGTCCTTGGGGAAGGCCGAGCAGTTTACCGCCACGAAGGGCTTGCCCTTGCGCGGTGAGGCCTGGTGAATGGCCTGGGCAAACAGCTCCTTGCCCGCGCCCGTCGGCCCCTCCAGCAGCACGGTCGATTCCGTCGCGGCTACGCGCTGGGCCAGGGCCTTGGCCCGCTCCAGCGCCGGCGAGTGGCCGATCATCGACGCGAAGGAGTGCTGCGCCCCGACCTGCCGCTCCAGCTCGGCCACGCGGCGCTGCAGGCGGGCTTTGTCGGCGGCGCGGGCTACCACGGCCACCAGCTGCTCGTCGGCGTCGCCCTTGGTGAGGTAGTCGAAGGCGCCGTCCTTCATGGCCTGCACCCCGTCGGGGATGCGGCCGTAGGCCGTGAGCAGCACCACTTCGGCCAGCGGGGCGCGCTGCTTCAGGCGCGGCAGCAGCTGCACGCCGTTGGCGTCGGGCAGTTTCACGTCGCAGAGCACCACCAGCACCTCGGCGGCGTGCTGGCCGAGCAGCTCCAGGCCTTCGGCGGCGCTGCCAGCGGGCAGCACGCGGTAGCCTTCCAGCTCCAGAAAGCGGCCCATGCCCTGGCGCAGGGCGGCTTCGTCGTCGATGAGCAGCAGCGTGCCGTCGGGCATAGTGGGAGGCATGGTGGGTTGAGAAAGGAGGGCGCTTATGCATCGGCAACGCCCCAAAAAAGAACGTCATGCTGAGCTTGCCGAAGCATTTCTACCGGACGACCAAGCGGCGCGGTAGAGATGCTTCGGCAAGCTCAGCATGACGGTTACTATTTGCCGTGACTCCTCGGCTTCGCCCGGAATGACGTGCTGGATTCTGTTAACCGCAGCTTACGCCGTGGTGCCTTCCTTCAGGCGCTCGGCGTTTTCGGCGATGCGCAGCTGCTCGATGAAGTCCTCGATGCCGCCGTCCATCACCGCGCTCAGGTTGTACACCGTGTAGCCGATTCGGTGGTCGGTCACGCGGCCCTGCGGGTAGTTGTAGGTGCGGATTTTGTCCGACCGGTCGCCGCCGCCAATCATGCTCTTGCGGGCTGCCCCTTCGGCCTCGTTCTTCTTGGCCAGCTCGATTTCGAAAATGCGCGAACGAAGCACCTGCAGGGCCTTGTCGAAGTTCTTGAGCTGGGACTTCTGGTCCTGGCACTGGGCCACGATGCCAGTCGGAATGTGCGTCAGGCGCACGGCCGAGTAAGTCGTGTTAACGGACTGCCCACCGGGTCCCGACGACATGAACAGGTCCTTGCGGATGTCGTTCATATCCAGCTCGATGTCGAATTCCTCGGCCTCGGGCATCACCACCACCGAGGCCACGGAGGTGTGAATGCGGCCCTGGGTTTCGGTGGCCGGCACGCGCTGCACGCGGTGCACGCCCGATTCGAACTTCATCTTGCCGTACACGTCTTCGCCGCGCATGGCCAGGATGATTTCCTTGTAGCCGCCGGCGGTGCCTTCCATGGCGTCGACCAGCTCCATCTTCCAGCCCTGCTTTTCGGCGAAGCGCATGTACATGCGCTGCAGGTCGCCGGCAAACAAGGCGGCTTCGTCGCCGCCGGCCCCGGCCCGGATTTCCAGGATGATGTCCTTGGAGTCGTTCGGGTCCTTGGGAATCAGCAGGTCTTTGATGATGCTTTCCAGGCGCTCCTGCTCGGGCAGCAGCGTTTCCAGCTCGTCCTTGGCCATCTGGCGGAAGTCCTCGTCCTTCTCAGTGGCAATGACTTCGCGCGCCCCGTCGATGTTGGAGAGGACGCTCTGGTAAGCCTTGTACTCGACCACAATTTTGTTGAGGTCTTTGTATTCTTTGTTCAGGGCCTTGTAGCGCTTCATGTCGCTCATCACGTCCGGGTCCAGCAGTTGCTGGCCCACGTCGTTGAAGCGCTGGTTGATAGCCTCTAATTTGTCAAGCATCGGTCGTTGGGGTCCGGAATTGGGCGGTACTTTTGCAAAGGTACAAAACCCGCCGGGGCCATGGGAGGTTCCGCGTGCATTGCCCCAAACCTATATGCGCCGAAGCCTATCGTTGCTGGCCCTGCCGCTGCTGCTGGCCGCCTGCCGCCCCGAAGACGTCGAGCACCTCGACAACACCAAGGAGCTGGCCCGCGAAGCCGAAAACTTCCAGCCCAAGCTCATCAAGCCCGCCCAGCTGCTGCACGGGGCGCGCTGGGCCGCCGACTCCCTCATCCATACCGCCGACCGCGGCTGGCGCGCCCAGCTGAACGAGCGGCTGGCCGCCGGGGGCGTGGCCGCCGCGCACCCCTACTGCCAGCCCGAAAAGCTGCCCGCCGTTGTGAAGCTGGCCCGCGAGCTGGAAGCCCAGCCCAAGCGGGAGCTGATTACGCCCGCGCGCTTCATCACCGAGGACGACTCGGTGCAGACCACCCGCTCCGGCCAGGACCAGTTCTTGGTGCAGGAGCCGCTGGTGCTGCTGCCCACCGACGCCACCTGCCTGCGCTGCCACGGCCAGGTGGGCCCCGACGTGCAGCCCGCCGACGCCAGGCTGCTGGCCGCCACCTACCCCGGCAAGGCCCTGACCGGCTACCAAGCCGGCCAGCTCATCGGCCGCTGGACGGTGCCCATGACGCGCAAGGGCGTGGCCGAGTTCTATACCCAGAAGACGCGCAAGGTGATGAAGCGGCGGAGCCTGTGGTAGGTGCTTGCTTTTCTTGTAAATATTTGATTATCATGATGAAGTATTTTTTTGCCAGTATCCTTGTCACTACGTGCGGACTGGCCGTTGCGCAAACGCCCGCAGCGGGGGCGGGTGCAGTACCCGCCTCCGCTGCGGGCGATAAGCCAGACATTAAAAACTGCTACCAAGTTGTCCGCAACGACAGCATTCGGTTATTCTACGATGCCACCTATACCCTTACCCCACCGGCCTGCGCCAGCATCCGCCGGCTCACGCGCCTCACGGCCGACGGTAATTTTACCGGCGAGGTGCGCGACTACTGGATAGATGAAAACGTGCTGGCGCTGCGCGTGCGCTACGTCGATGGCAAGGCCGAGGGGCTGGTGGAGCAGTTTCACCGCAACGGCAAGCCAGCCTTTCGGGGCCCGGTAGCACGGGGCATTCCCACCGGCGACTGGCAGTACTGGTATGATACCGGCCAGCCCTGGCAAGTGCTACGTTTTCCGTCCGAAGGCGGCTTCCGTATCGTCGCGTACTGGGACTCGACGGGCGCGCAGCGCGCTACCGAGGGCAGCGGCTACTGGGAGGGCTACTCCCTACCCAACGCCATGACGTCCGGCGACAAAACCTGGGTGGTGCATAAGTCTGCTTTCCGCTTCCGGGGGCCGATTGCCGACGGGCGGCCCAACGGGCGCTGGGAGAGCATCGAGACGCGCAACGGCAAAGTCTTCACCACGGAGAACTTCGTACAGGGCCGGTTTCGTAGCGGGCAGCTGGCCACCAAACCCCGGTACGGCAGCACCACGCTGTCGAGCCCCGAGGTAGTGCTGGAGGTGGAGGCCCCCAACGTGCCGGCCGAGCGGTTCCGGCTCGGGCCCACGTGTGCCGAGCGGGAGCAGCAGCAACGGCGCCGCGAATTTATTGATCAGGCCGAGCTGCCCCGGCACACGCTGGAACACCAGGCTTACGGCGGGCAGTTGATGAAGAAAATTCTATCGTTCAGTAGCCAGGCCTGGTACGCGCAGCTGCCCGACCGCACGCCCGTGGTGTGCGGTATCGATTCGTTGGGCAAGGTCGCCGTGGTATTATCCGCCAGCGGCCCGTTGCAGTCGGTGGTAAAAGATGCGGTGCTGGCCTTGCCTGATTGGAAGCCGGCCACCATCAAAGGTCATTATGCCCTAGGGGGCTTCATTCTGTGGGTCGACCGTGTCCAGGAGCGGGCCGAACTCAACCCTATGATCAGCAGCGGACCGCGCGACGCGGAGATGCTGCGGAAATACTGCCAAGCCGTGCTGGACCAAAATACCAAAAAGGTCCCCTGACGCCCGGGTAAATACCCGGCCATCCAGGTGCGGCCTAGCCACGCGCCTGGGTCGCATAGGCTTGTCGGGGCCGCCCCCCCAACCTTCGCGGCGGTTTTGCAGTTTGGGCAGGATATGAACGCCGTCGACTCTCCTCCGCAAGCTCCCGTCCTCATCATCGGCGCCGGCATGGCCGGGCTCACCTGCGCCTGCTACCTGCACCGCGCCGGCCGCCCGGTGCTGCTGCTCGAAGCCGCCGACGCCGTGGGCGGCCGCGTGCGCACCGACCTCACGCCCGACGGCTTCCGCCTCGACCACGGCTTCCAGATCCTGCTCACCAAGTACCCCGAGGTGCAGCGCCTCATCGACTACGGCGCCCTGCAGCTGCAGCTGTTCACCTCCGGCGCCGTCATCCGCCTGCCCGATGGGCGGCAAACGACCTTGCGCAACCCGCTGCGGCAGCCGCTCCGGAGCCTGTCGGCCGCTACCGCGCCCATTGGCTCGTGGGCCGACAAGCTGCGGCTGGTGAGCCTGGCCCAGCACGTGAAGCAGCACAGCGCGGAAGAGCTGCTGGCCCGCCCCGCCACCGACACGCTCAGCTTCCTGCGGCGCTACGGCTGGAGCGAGCAGATGATTGAGACGTTCTTTCGGCCCTTCTTCGGCGGCATTTACCTTGACCGGGAGCTGACCACGGCCAGCAACTTCTTCGAGTTCGTGTTCAAGCAGTTCGTGGAGGGCGACGCCGCCCTGCCGGCCCGCGGTATGCAGGAAATTCCGCGGCAGCTGGCCGCCCGCCTGCCCGCCGACGCCGTGCAACTGCACACCCGCGTGGCCGCCATCGACGGCAACACGGTGCGCCTCACCGACGGCCGCGTGCTGCAGGGTAGCGCCGTGGTGCTGGCCACCGACGGACCCGCCGCCCACCAGTTGCTGCCCGCCCTGACGGCCAATGAGCCCACCGCCTCGCGCCGCACCACCTGTACCTACTTCGCCGCCGACGGCCCTTCGCCCGGGCGCGGCGACAAGCTGCTGCGCCTCAGCGCCGCCCCCGGAGCCCTGGCCCATAACGTGGCCTTCCCCAGCGACGTGGCTCCCGAATACGCCCCGGCCGGGCAGGCGCTGATATCGGTGAGTACCCACGGCGCCCACGGCCTCGGCGACGACGCCCTGGCCCAGCGGCTGCGGCAGGAGCTGACGAACTGGTTCGGGGCGGCCGCCAACGAGTGGCGGCGCCTCGGTACCTACCACATCGAGCACGCGCTGCCGGTGTACGAGGCCGGGCCGGCACGCGAAGCGGCCCAGCCGCCGCGGCGGCTGGCCGAAGGCCTGTACCGCTGCGGCGACTGGGCCGCCTATCCGTCGCTGAACGCCGCCATGGCCACGGGCCGGGAAGTGGCCGAAGCTATTCTGGGCGCCTAGCCGGGCTTATTCGTCTTCGTCGGTGGCTTTTTGACTGGCCTTGCGGGCGGCAGCGGTGTTAGGCACGTGCTGCTGCCCGGCGCGGGAGCCTGCTTGCTTCTTCTCGTTGGTAGCCTTACGCTGGTTGGGCGTCAGGTCGGTCCAGGCCTGCTTGGGCAGGTAGCGGGTGGTGCCGCCCTCACGCTCGGCCGGGTGGCCGTCGGCGGTTTGCCAGTCCTGTTTGGTCCAGTCCTGCAGGTGCTGCTGGCCGGCGCTGCGCTTAGCGAAGGTGTAGCCCCCGCCGGACTGCCGGTATTCGTGGGCCAGCAGCTGGGCTTTGCGGGCGCTCCACTGGCCGGGGGCGCCGCCCCGGTCACCGGCCATGATTTCGTCTTTCAGTCGCTCGCGCAGCTCGGGCTGGGTGTAGATGCGGGCGGTCGGGTAGGCCTCGGCTTGGTGGGCGGAGGCGGAATGCTTCTTATCCATGCGGCTTGGCTGAAAATAGTGAGGGAGTAGTTAACGCATTGACGAATAATTGGTTGCTGCGAATAGCAAAGTTGACTTAGCCGGGTATAGCTTAAGCTCGACCATTGCGGAGGCCGGTATTGCGCAGCAAAAAGCCCGACCTGAGCCAGGCCGGGCTGCGAATGGAATGGGTCTGCGAGCCTACACGCCCCAGGGGTACAGGTCCGGCGGCACGTGCTCGTCGGCGGGGGTGGGCAGGGGGTGCAGGGCGCGGGTTTGGTCGAGGTAGAGGAAGGCGTCGTAGCGCTCGGGTACCACGGTGGGCACGTAGTTGCCGTACTTCTCCCGCTCGGGCCGGTACACCACTCCGATGGCGCGGTGGTTCAGGTGGTCCTGCAGGGCGGGCAGCGGGCGCAGCTCCGAGGAAAGCAGCAGCGCGTCTTTGCCGATGTCGGTGTGCAGCAGGGCCTCCCAGGAATTGGGCCGGGCCTCGGGCACCGGCATACGCTCCAGCGGTGCGCCCCAGCTTTTGCCCGCAATGACCGAGCCCTGGTAGGAGCCGAAGCCCACGATGTACACATTGTGGCGCCCGAACTGCTGGCGGGCCAGCTGGCCCACGTTCACCATGCCGTCGGCCACCATGTCGGTGTAGCGCGCGTCGCCCACGTGGGTGTTGTGCTCCCACACGATGGCCTTGCTGTCGGGGCCGTGCAGCTCCAGCAGGCGGGTGAGGGTTTCCATCATGTGATGGTCGCGCACGTTCCACGACGAGCCGCCGCCGCGCAGCATGGCCTTGTAGTAGCGCTCGGCATTCACGGCCACCAGCGCGTTCTGCTCGGCGGCGAAGTCAATTTCCACGGCCAGCCCGTCGGGGTTGACGGCGGGCGTGCGGCGCTGCAGGGTGCGGAGCATGGTCAGCACTTCGTCCTCGCAGTCCTTGCTCACGAAGGCCACGGCCTCGGCGTACTCCTGCGGGTCGGCGCTGTAGGGCTCGAAGCACTGGTAGGCCCGCTGCGCGGCCAGCGCGGCGGCTTCGCCCTTGCGCCCGGCGTACTGCATGATCTGCTCCAAGGATTCCCAGAGCGAGTACACGTCGAGGCCGTAGAAGCCGGCCTTCTGCTGGGGCGGCAGCGGGGAGTTGTGCCGCCAGAGCCAGTCGACCAGCGCGGCCGTTTCCCAGTTGCCCCACATCCAGGTGGGCCAGCGGTTGAAGGTCTGCAGCAGCTGCGCGGGCGCCTGGCCGTCGTGGGGCTGCTTGATGGCTACATTCACCTCGAAGCAGTCGGGCCAGTCGCCCTCCACGGCCACGAAGCTGAAGCCTTTCTCCTCGATCAGGCGCCGGGTAATGGCCGCGCGCCAGGTGTAGTACTCGTGGGTGCCGTGGGAGGCCTCGCCCAGCAACACCACGCGGGCGTCGCCGATTTGGGCCAGCAGCGGGTCAAGGTCGGCCGCGCTGTGCAAAGGGTGGTGTGGTAATGGGGTTGGCATAACTTAGAAAGCAATAGGTGATGAACGCGCAAGCCGCGCCGCCCACGGCGCCTTCCCTGGCGGGAAAGCGCATCCGGTGGCGGCGCGGCTAGGCTAAAAAGTGGGTCGGTGAGCGAGCGGGAGGCTACTTGTGCGCCTTGTCGAGGTTCTTGCCCAGGTCCTCGACCCGGCGCAGAAACTCATCGGTATCGGCGTCGGCGTAGGTGCCGAAGCCGTTGGAAATGGTGCCGCGGGTGCCGTCGTGGGCCTCGATGGCGTAGAGAATGGACATATCGTCGGGGTCCGACTCGCCCTCGAAGCGGTAGAAGTCCACGATGGTCACTTCTTCGGCCGTGTAGGTCTTCTGGCTTTCGTCGTCGATGGTTTGCAGGCGCCCGTCGGTTACTTTAAAATCCTTGACGAAGCCGTCGTCGCACAGTTTTTTCTCGACGTTGACGAGCGACCGTTCTTGCTCTTTGTCTTGCATAACGTGGGGTGCTTTGGGGTAGGGAATTTGAGAGAAGGAAGCCGGGCGGGCCCGAAAACGCGCCGCCCCGCCCGGGCTATACGCAGCCACAGGCGGGGCGGGTTATATGGACGAATTAAAATGTTTAACCGGCCGTGGCGTTAAGCCTGATGCTGAGCTTTTTCGATGGTGCGCTGCAGAGCCTCCACGTCGATGGCGCTGCAGGCCCCGCCGCAGCCCTTGGGGCAGCCGCCTTCCGATTTGGCGAAGAAGCTCTGCCACAGGCGCCGGCCCATGTAAAAAGCCGCGCCGAGGAAGAGCGCGAGGATGATGAGCTGTTGGACGAGCATAACGAGCACAAAACTAGCCGGTAGCCGGAAAAGTTGCCGGATCAGGCCAGCGCGTTTATGAAAGGGCCCTTACCTAATGATTGATCGGGGCCTCGATGATCAGGAACTGGCTTTCCTGGGTGCACTCGACGCGAAACTCGCTGGCGCCCCAGATGCCCAGCGCGTCGCGCCGGGGCACTACCTCGCCCTCGATGCGCACCTCGCCCTCCATCACGAACACGAACACGCACTTGTTGGTCGGGTTCAGGGCGTACGTCACCGAGTTGCCGGCCTCGAAGTAGCCGAGGCTGAGGCGGGCGTTCTGGTTGATCCAGCAGTGGGCTTGGCCTTCCTCGTTCGAGACGATGGTGGTGAGCTGGTTGTGGCGCTTCGCGCGCGGGAAGGCGCGGCGCTGGTAGCGCGGGTTGATGTTCTGCAGCTTGGGCTCAATCCAGATCTGCAGGAAGTTCACCTCGTCGTCGCCCACGTTGTGCTCCTCGTGGCGCAGGCCCGCGCCGGCACTCATGATCTGCACCCAGTCCTGCTCCACCACTTCCTTGTAGCCCAGCGAGTCGATGTGATTCATCTTGCCCGCCAGCATCACCGAAATGATTTCCATGTTCTGGTGCGGGTGAATACCGAAGCCGTTGCCGGGCTGCACGTAGTCGTCGTTGAACACGCGCAGCAGCCCGAAGCCGGCGCGCACCGGGTTGGGGTAGGAGCTGAAGCTGAACGTGAAGTTGCTCTGCAGCCAGCCGATGTCTTTCAGGCCGCGCTCGGCCGCGGGGAAGCGTTGGGTGTGCATGGAAGTGAATGGTGTAGTTGGGCGAAAAAACTCCCCTCCTTGTTGAAGGAGGGGACGCCGCCGCTTTAGCGGTGGCTGGGGTGGTCTGGTCGTTGCTGACGTTGAACAAGGAGTCCGCACCGTTCGGGGGCTTGGAATCCGCTAGAAGTCGTTCGGGCGGCAGAAGTTACTACCTGGCATCAGCAACGGCGGAACCACCCCAGCCAAGCCTGCGGCTTGGCGTCCCCTCCTTCAACAAGGAGGGGTGCGTTGCGGCTACTCAGTCGGTAGCCCGTTCTCGAACACAAACTCGCTGAGCGGCTTGCGGGAGCGGGGCGCCAGCTCGCGCGAGCGGAACGGTTCTTCGAGCTGCTCGGCCTCGCCCACGTAGCCCAGGGCCAGGAAGGTGGCCGGCTCCAGGTCGGCGGGCAGGTGCAGGGCCTGCTGGGTCTTGGCCATGTCGAAGCCGCCCATCACGTGGCCGTGAATGCCCATGCTGGCGGCCTGCAGCAGCAGGTTGGCGGTGGCCAAGCCGGTATCGTGCAGGTAGTGACGGTTGGGGGCGTCGTTGGCGCCCATTGTCTTGCGGGCCAGCACCACCACCAGCACGGCGGCGTGCCGGGCCCAGGGCTGATTGCCGGGCAGCAGGCAGTTCCACAGCTTCTGGAAGGCCTCGGTTTGCTCGCGGTGGGCGTAAATGAAGCGCCAGGGCTGCTCGTTCATGGCGCTGGGCGCCCAGGCCGCGGCCTCGAACAGGGTGCGCAGGTCGTCGTCATTGAGGGGCTGCGAGGTGAAGGCCCGCGGGCTCCAGCGGTGCTTGATCAGGTCGACGACGGGGTAGTGAGTTTGGGCGTGCTTGTGAGCAGACATGCAGGGAAGAAAAGGCGGCGGCAGCCAGAGCGGCCCGCCGGAAAGATTCAGAGAAAGAGTCGGCGGCTTACGCGAGCTGCCGGAGCAGGGCTACCAGCTCCTGCTGGGTGTGCAGGGTTTTGTCCTTGGCGTACCAGGTGTGCACCTGGGTTTTGATGTCCTCGTAGGCGGCCTGCTGGGCGCGCAGCCCCAAAAACAGCTCCTGGGCCGGGGCCGGACGCGGGCCCCATTGGGCCACCTCCGCCAGCGTGTCGGCGCGCAGCACCACGAGTTTGGGAATGGCGCGGCCGCCGTTGGTCAGGTAGCGGTCCATCAAATCCAGGTTTTCATCGCGCAGCAGGTAGCGGGTGCTCAGGTGGCCGCCGCTGGCCCGGGCAATGGCGTCGATGACGGGCACCAGCTGGGCCGCGTCGCCGCACCAGCCTTCGGTAATCACCAGCCACACGTACTGGCCCTGCAGGCGGGCCAGCTCGGCCGTCACCTCGGGCAGCAGCTGCACCGTCTTGTCGAGGCGCGACATGCGCTGCTCGTTCAGCTTGGCGTAGTGTAGCAGCGCTTCCGACTGGTTGGGGCCGGTGGTCAGGCCCTGGGCCAGCAGCTCGTCGAGGAGCTGGCGGTAGGCGGCGTAGGAGTAGGCCGCGGCCAGGCGTTCGGGCGTGAGCACGGCGGTGGCGGCAGAAGCGGGCGTAGAGGACATAGGCAAAACGACGGGCCGGTGAAAGTCAGCAAAAAACCCTTCCGGGGGCGGAAGGGTTTTCGGCGGGCGGTGAGCTGCAGGAAAGCGCGGCGCTCAGGCCTGCCCGGCCAGCTCGCGGCAATAGGTGATAAAGTCGGTGTTGATGGGCTCCAGGCCGCTTTCGCGCAGGGTGGTGGCCACTTGGGCGCGGTGGTAGTTGGCGTGCACGCACACGTGGGTCAGAATGTCCGACACCTGGCTGTCGTAGCTGTTGCCCTGCGAGTTGGCGTAGCTGATCATGCGCGTCATTTCCGCGTCGTCAGCGTCCTGCATGTACTGGTGCAGCGAGGGCGAGGTCTGCTGGTGCAGCTTGTGCAGGCCGGCCAGGTCGTGCTCCTGCCACACTTTCACCGGGCTCTGGGTGCCGGTGAGGCGGGCCAGCCAGATGGCCTGGGCGTTGAGCAGGTGCGAAAACAGGCGCAGCGCCCGGGCCGGCAGCTCGGCGCCGGTGGCCACAATGCCGTCGAGGTGGGTGAGCAGCTTGGCGTTGGCCCACACGTTGTAGGCACCGAGCTTTTCGATGGTGTTAATCATGAGATGGTGAAATAGTGAAGTGGTGAGCTGGTGAGTTTGATGTTCGAGAGGGCGCAGCTGCGCATTTCGCGCAATCAAAACGGCACTCGCTATTTCACCATCTCACCATTTCACCGTCAGCGCGCGTCTTGCCAAACCAGTTGTTCGGCGGTTCGGTTTTTTTCGAAGTCGGGGCATTTACCGTCGCCGCGGCCGGTGATGCCGCCGTCGGGGGCGCAGAGCACGTTGCCCTTGGCGTCGTAGAGGGTGGTGAACTGGTCGCAGCAGGGCGAGGTTTCGTAGTACACCGTCTGGCCCTGGTACTGGTAGCTCAGGATGCGGATGCGCGGGTTTTCGGCCTTAGCGTTCATGTGCGCCTGAATCTTGTCGTCCAGCCACTTGGGTCGGTTGCGCTGGTCGAAGGGAATGTCCTTGACGTTGGTTTCGGGCACCGGCACGTTGGTGGGCGTGGTGGTGGGAGCGGGCGTCGAGGGGTTGGCCGTGGCCCGCGGCTCCGAGGTATCGGTGGGCGTGGTCAGGTCGACGTGGCGGGCGCAGGCACCGGTCCAGAGCAGGGCGGCACAGGCTAAAGCGGCAACGGAGCGCATAGGCTTCAGGCGAGGAAAGGGCGGCAAATGTACAAGCGGCGGGTAGAAGAAATCGACCCGCGCTTACCTTACGGCAGTTTTGCCTACGTAATTCCGCCCCGCATGGCTACTTCCGCCGCCCCCGATCCGCTGCGCCACCTCAGCAAGTTCCTCTCCCTGATTCTGCGCCACCAGCCCCAGCTCATCGGCCTTACCCTCGACGCGGCCGGCTGGGCCGACGTGGACGACCTGCTGCGGCGCCTCAGCCAGCACGGCTACCCCACCGACCGCGCCCAGCTCGAAGCCGTGGTAGCGCAGAGCGACAAGCAGCGCTTCGCCCTTAGCCCCGACGGCCAGCGCATCCGCGCCAACCAGGGCCACTCGGTGCCGGTGGAACTGGGCTACACCCCCCAGACGCCGCCCGAGCTGCTCTACCACGGCACCGCCACCCGCCACCTGGAGGCCATCCGGGCCGAGGGCCTGCGCCGCGGCGAGCGGCACCACGTGCACCTCTCGCCCGACGCCGACACGGCCCGCCGGGTGGGACAGCGCCACGGCAGCCCGGTGGTCCTCACGGTGCGCGCCGGCGACCTGCACCGCCAGGGCCACCCGTTCTTCGTGTCCGATAATGGCGTGTGGCTCACCGAGAGCGTGCCGCCCGGGTTTCTGCAGGAGTAGTTAGTATTGGCTGGCGCCGGTTTAGCGACGAAGGAGCGTAACCGGTGTCTAAGAATAAGGCAGGCTTTCAGCCTGCGCCCGATGCCCAGCCGCGCCTGCCCGACTAATAGAGCAATACGCAGGTTGGAAACCTGCTTGATGTCGGGCACCGGTTACGCAACTTCCAGTTGCTAAACCGGCGCCAGTCAGCCGGCCTACCCGAAAAACACAAACATCAGCGCCAGGGCCACGATGAACACCAGGTACATCAGCCCGTCGGTGAGGATGTACTGCCGGTAGCGGCGGTAAAAGTCGCGGAGACGCTGCATGATAGGAGAGGGGCGGTGCGGCCCCAAAGGTACGCAGCCCGCCCCGCCAGCGGGCCCTGGACGGTGGAATCCCAAGGTTTTCTTCTTACTTTTGAAGATAACGCCGTCCCCACCCATGCTGAAACGTTGGATTCGTAAGCCCGCGCCCGACCCGGAACAGGTCCGCCACCTTTCCGAGGCCCTGCGCGTCAACGAGTCCATTATCAGCCTGCTCTGCCAGCGCGGTATCGGCACCTACGACGAGGCCAAGTCCTACTTCCGCCCCGACCTGGCGGAGCTGCCCGACCCCATGCTCATGCGCGACATGGACCGGGCCGTGCAGCGCCTCACCGACGCGCTCTTCCACGAGGAAAAAGTGCTGGTGTACGGCGACTACGACGTGGACGGCACCACCTCGGTGGCCCTGGTGTACTCCTACCTGCGCACCCTGTTCGGCCCCGCCCGCATCGATTACTACATCCCGGACCGCTACATCGAGGGCTACGGCATTTCGACCATCGGCATCGACTGGGCGGCCAAGAATGGCTACAAGCTCATCGTGGCCCTGGACTGCGGGGTGAAGTCGGTCGACAAAATCAGCTACGCCCGCGAGTTGGGCGTGGACTTCATCGTGTGTGACCACCACCTGCCCGGCGACGAGCTGCCGCCCGCCGTGGCCGTGCTCGACCCCAAGCGCCCCGACTGCCCGTACCCCTACAAGGAGCTGTCGGGCTGCGGCGTGGGCTTCAAGCTGATGCAGGCCCTGTGCCAGAGCCAGGGCTTCGACGAGCAGCCGCTGCTGGAGCTGCTGGACCTGCTGGCCGTCAGCATCGCCGCCGACATCGTGCCCATCACCGGCGAAAACCGCCTGCTGATGTACCACGGGCTGAAACGACTCAACGACCCGGCCATCGAAACGCGGCCGGGGCTGTACGCGCTGCGGCAGCTGGCCGGCCTGCGCGAGGGGCCGCTGAACGTGAGCAGCCTGGTGTTCGGCTTCGCGCCCCGCATCAATGCCGCCGGCCGCCTCGGCGACGCCAAACGCTCGGTGGCCATGCTGCTGAGCGAAACCGCCGAGCAGGCCCTGGCCACTGCCTCGGTGGTCGACCAGACCAACACCGAGCGCCGCGGCTTCGACACGCGCATCACCGAGGAGGCCCTGCACATGATCGAGACGGACGAGCTGCTGCGCAACTCCCGCTCCACGGTGCTCTTCAAGCAGGACTGGCACAAGGGCGTCATCGGCATCGTGGCCTCGCGCTGCCTCGACAAGTACTACCGCCCCACCGTCATCCTCACCGAATCCAACGGCAAGGCCACCGGCTCGGCCCGCTCGGTGGTGGGCTTCGACGTGCACCAGGCCATCGTGGAGTGCTCCGATTTGCTGGAGCAGTACGGCGGGCACATGTACGCGGCGGGCCTCACGCTGCCGCTGGAAAACGTGCCCGAGTTCCGCCGCCGCTTCGAGGCCGTGGTGTCGTCCCGCCTCACCGACGAGCAGATGATTCCGCCGGTCGACATCGACCTGCCGCTGCGCCTGCGCGACGTGACGTGGAGCTTCTACAACCTGCTGCACCAGATGGAGCCCTTCGGCCCCGGCAACAGCAGCCCGGTGTTCGTATCGGAGCAGGTGTACGCGGTGCCCGGTTCGGCCAAGGTCGTGGGCAACTCCCACCTGAAGCTGACCTTGATGCAGGAGGATTCCAGCCCCATCGAGGCCATCGGCTTCGGGCTGGCCGAGCATTTCGTGCGCATCAGCCAGGGCCAGCCGTTCAGCGTGTGCTACAACCTGGACGTGAACGAGTGGCGCGGGCAGAAGTCCCTGCAGCTGCGGCTGAAGGACATCGGCTGGGGCGACGTGGTTCCGTCCGCATCGTAGCGCGAACCGCAGGTCGACACAGTCGACTTTCAGTTCGCGTAGCCTGACGTGTGAGCGTGCGTCGTGTTGGAATACGCGAACTGAAAGTTCGCGCTACATCCGCCTGCGCAGCGCGTCCACGCTCCACGGGCCGGCACCGGCGGCGCTGAGGTATAAGAAGATAAAGCAGAAGAGTACGGCCGACTCGCCGCCGTTCTGAATGGGTAGCGGCGCCTGCGGAAAGTGGGCTTTGAAATATGCCACGGCCATTTCACCGGCCAGCAGAAAGGCCACCGGCCGCGTGAGGAAGCCCAGCAGCAGAAGCAGCCCGCCGCCAAACTCCAGGATGCCGGCCACGCCCATCAGCGACGCCAGCTCCACCGGGCCGTGCTCCCCGGCCGGCACGTTGAACAGTTTCTGCGCGCCGTGCAGCACAAACAGGAAGGCGGCCACGATGCGCAGCACGCTGAGCAGGCGCGGGGCCCAGGTGGCGACGACGGAATCATTGAGGGTAGCCATGAGCGGGGTTGGGCTTGGTTGCTACTGCCCTGCTACGGACTGGTAGTGGTGTGCGTTGGCGACGCGGCTTGGGCTGGCAGCCAGCATCCTCCTTCCATCCATGATATCCAGACGATGTTGCCGTGACATACTAATGTCACGCCGAGGACGATAGTATGTCACGGTCATGACATACTATCGTCCTCTTTTCGGCCTGTGCGAAGCCACCGCAGCCCGTACCGGGTTTTCGCGTCAGTTGGCGGCTGGCCGCTACATTAGCCCGCGGCTTATGCTTCTGCCCATGAAACTGTCCCTATTCGGCGCCGGCTTCGGCGCGCTCGTATCCCTGGCCGCGCAGGCTCAAACGGCCCCGGCCGGCACCTACCGCATCAGCGTCGACACCAAAGCGGTGGCCTCGTCCGATCAGCTGCGCATCGTCGTCAATACCCCGCCGGTGCAGCAGGACCAGGTGACCTACGTGATGCCCAGCGTCATTCCCGGCTCGTACTCGAAGAAGGACTACGGCCGCTTCGTGCAGAACTTTACGGCCTACGACGACAAGGGCAAGAAGCTGAAATTCAAGCGTGAGGGTCAGAACCTGTTCGTCATCGACAAGGCCAAGAAGCTCACCCGCCTGGAATACACCGTCGACGACACCTGGGACGCCAAGCAGGATGAGGGCTACATCTTCCAGCCCGGCGGCACCAACTTCGACGCCTCGCCCCAGCACCCCAATTATGTGCTGAACCACTACGGCCTCTACGGCTACCTCGAAGGCTACAAGATGCTGCCCTACGAGGTGAAGGTGCAGCACGCACCCGAGCTGTACGCCGCCACCGGCCTGCCCGCCCGCCGCACCGGCACCGAGGACACTTTCACGGCCGATTCCTACGTGACCCTGGCCGACGGCCCCATCCTCTACAGCAAGCCCGATACCGTCAGCTTCGTGGCCGGTGGGGCGCGCATCGGGGTGGCGGTGGTGTCGGAAACGGGCAAGGTGCGGGCCCGGCAGGTGGCCGAAACCATGCGGCCCATGGCCGAGGCGCTGGGCCAGTTTTTCGGGCAGATGCCGGTGCCGCGCTACCAGTTTCTGATGTATTTCCCCGATTACCAGACGTCCACGGTGGTCAACCGCCAGACCGGCGGCTTCGGGGCCATGGAGCACTCTTACTCCTCGGTGTACTTCCTGCCCGAGCGCGACGACCAGCAGGCCATGAACGAGATGGTGCTGGAAGTGGCCTCGCACGAGTTTCTGCACATGCTGGCCCCGCTCAACATTCACTCCCGCGAAATCGGCGAGTTTGACTTCCGCGACCCGAAAATGTCGCAGCACCTGTGGCTGTACGAGGGCGTAACGGAGTATTTCGCCCACCTCGTGCAGGTGCAGGCCGGGCTGACTACGGAGGAGCAGTTCCGCAAGACCATGCGCGAAAAGGTGCAGGACGCCAGCAAGTACCCCACCGGCGTATCGTTCACCGAAATGAGCCGGCGCATCCTCGAAAAGCCCTACGACGCGATGTACGAGAACGTGTACAAGAAGGGCGCCCTCATCGGCCTGCTGCTCGATATCCGCATTCAGGAGCTGACCAAGGGCCAGAAGAGCCTGCGCGACGTGCTGCTGACGTTGCGCCAGAAGTACGGCCCCACCCGCTCCTTCGAGGACGCCCAGCTGATTCCGGAGGTCGTGGCCCTCACCCACCCGCAGGTGCAGGAGTTTTTCGACCGCTACGTCATCGGCACCGAGGCACTGCCCCTGCAGGAGTACTTGAGCAAAATCGGCTGGAACTACGCCGACCGCGCCCCGGCCAAGGTGAAGGCCTTCGGGCAGATCGGCTTCGCCTACGACGAGAAAAAGCAGGAGTTCCGGGCCGTGAACGTGAAACCCCAGACCAACGCCTTCGGCCTGCAGCCCGGCGACGTCATTGTGGCCGTCGACGGGCGGCCCGTCACGATGCAGAACGCCGAGCAGCTGCTGCGCCCCCTGGTCGACGAGCCTGCCACCGACGCGGCTGTGCGCCTGACCGTGCGCCGCGGCACGGCCACCACCGAAGCCCAGGGCCAGCCGCGCGAGTACGACGTGGAAATTCCGTTCTATCTGGCGCCCAGCGCCACGCCGACGCCTGAGCAGTTGGCCCTGCGCCAGGCGCTGCTGGGCAAGCGGGGGTAACGAAAGAGGCGGCCCTTTCCTCGAAAAGCCAAGCGAAACGCCTTCACGTCGAAGCCGGTGGCGCGCTGCTCGATAAGCTGGCGGTACGGGTTGGCCTGCCGCAGCACCGAGTCGCGGACGGCGGTAGCCTGATTGATATCGGTAACGGCTTGGGCCTGAGCGAAACGCGGTGGCAAGCTCAGGGACGCCGCCGCAACGGCAACCAGGCAAACTCGGTGAAAGAGCATAAATGTGTTGGACATGCAGTGCAAAAATGGCGTTTGACGCCGTTACAGGGCTATTATTCGTGCCAACTCGACCGCATCAGCTGCCGCGGCCGAGAATGTTAACTTTGCCTGCACATGATCCTGCGCGCCGAACACCTCGTCAAGAAATACAAGCAACGCACCGTCGTCAACGACATGAGCCTGCACGTGGAGCAGGGCGAAATCGTGGGCCTGCTCGGGCCCAACGGCGCGGGCAAAACCACCTCGTTCTACATGACGGTGGGCATGGTGAAGCCCAACGAGGGCCGCATTTTCCTGGACGACGAGGACATTACCTCCCTGCCCATCTACCAGCGCGCCCGCCGCGGCATCGGCTATCTGGCCCAGGAAGCCTCGGTGTTTCGCGACCTGACGGTGGAGGAAAACATCCTCTCGGTGCTGGAAATGACCAACCTGCCCAAGCAGGCCCAGCGCGACAAGGTGGAGGAGCTGCTCAATGAGTTTAGCCTCACCCACGTGCGCAAAAACCTCGGCCGCGTACTTTCGGGCGGGGAGCGGCGCCGCACCGAAATTGCCCGCGCCCTGGCCGTCGACCCCAAGTTCGTGCTCCTCGATGAGCCCTTCGCCGGCGTCGACCCCATTGCCGTGGAGGAAATCCAGGGCATCGTGGCCAAGCTCAAGCACAAGAACATCGGCATCCTCATCACCGACCACAACGTGAACGAGACGCTCAGCATCGTCGACCGCGCCTACCTGCTCTTCGAGGGCAAGCTGCTCAAGGCCGGCACCGCCGAGGAGCTGGCCGCCGACGAGATGGTGCGCCGCGTGTACCTGGGCAAGCACTTCGAGCTGAAGCGAAAGGTCTGACCACGGATTCAGGCGGATTTTTCGGATGTCACGGATTTCGTGGACGATTAATCCGGGGCCAGTGGCTTCGCCTTTTCCAGCCCAAATGCCAGCCCGAAGTCACGGCGTAGGAAAGTGGTAATTTGCCCCAAGAGGCCATACAGCAGCCGGTAGCTGCTCAGCTCCGTATGGATGCTGCTGCCTTAGCTGACGGGAACCGTCCCCAAAATCCGTCTAATCCGAAAAATCCGTCGAATCCGTGGTCATTGATACCCTGCTCACCTGGATGGTCAAGCCCCGCCTCGCCCGGCTGGAGCGCATCCGTACGGAGCCCCACGCCGTGCAGGCCGAGCTGCTGCAGGAGCTGCTGCGCACCGCCCGCCACACCGACTGGGGCCGGCTCTACGGCTACGCCGACGGCCTCTCGGCGCGGGAGCTGGCCCAGCGCGTGCCCGTGAGCAGCTACGAGCAGCTCTACCCATGGATTGAGCGCACCCTGCGCGGGGAGGACGACGTGCTCTGGCCCGGCCGCGTGCAGTGGTTTGCCAAGAGCAGCGGCACCACCAACGCCCGCAGCAAGTACATTCCCGTCACGGCCGCTTCGCTGGAAGACTGCCATTACCGCGCCGGCCGCGACATGGTGGCCGTGGCCCAGACGCTCTACCCCGAAGCCGGCGTGCTGCGCGGCAAGACGCTGGCCCTCGGCGGCTCGCTCAGCCCCAACACCTTCCGCCCCGACGACCCCGCCTCCCACATCGGCGACGTGTCGGCCATCATCATGCACAACCTGCCGGTGTGGGCCGAGTCGCGGCGCACGCCGCCGCTGGAGCTGGCCCTGCTGGGCGAGTGGGAAGAAAAGCTGGAGCGCATGGCCCGGCACGTGCTCACCGAAAACGTGGCCTGCCTGGCCGGCGTGCCCACCTGGATGATCGTGCTGCTGCGGCGCGTGTCGGAGCTGGCGGGCGGGGCGCCCGTCACGGAGGTGTGGCCCAACCTGCGCCTGTTTATGCACGGCGCGGTGGCTTTTGGGCCCTACCGCGAGCTGTTTCGCCAGCTCATCCCCGACGAGCGGATGCGCTACCTGGAAATCTACAACGCTTCCGAGGGCTACCTCGCCTTTCAGGACCAGCCCGACTCCCAGGACCTGCTGCTGCTCCTCGACCACGGCGTGTACTACGAATTCATACCGGTCGAGGAAATCGGGCGGGAGCACCCGCGCACGCTCACCCTGGAAGAAGTGGAAATTGGGCCCATCTACGCCCTGGTCATCAGCACCAACGCCGGCCTCTGGCGCTACCAGATCGGTGACACGGTGCGCTTCACTTCGCTGGCGCCCTACCGCATCCGCATTGCGGGCCGCACCAAGCACTTTCTGAATGCCTTCGGCGAGGAAGTGGTGGTCGAAAACGCCGAAGCCGCCGTGGCCGCCGCCTGCGCCGCCACCGGCGCTCAGGTGCGCGACTATACCGCCGCCCCGGTGTACTTCGGCACCGGTGCCCATTCGCGCGGCGGCCACCAGTGGCTGATCGAATTTGCCCAGCCGCCCCGCGACGAAGCCCAGTTCGTGCAGGTGCTCGACGCAACGCTGCGCCAGCTCAACTCCGACTACGACGCCAAGCGCTACCGCGACCTGGCCCTGCAGCCGCCGGTACTGACGGTGGCGCCGGCGGGCACCTTCGAGCACTGGCTGGCCCGGCGCGGCAAGCTGGGCGGGCAGCACAAGGTGCCGCGCCTGAGTAATTCCCGCGAGCTGCTGGACGAGCTGCTGCGCGAAGCGGCGGAATAATCAACTAAATATTTAGTTTAAGGGCCGAAACGTTAATTTCTGCCCTTTATGCGCCCGCCACTCCCGGTCCTGAGCCTGCTGTTGCTGACCACGGCCTGCACCGCCGTACACCTGCCCGTGGGGTTCTGGTCGCGCAACCAGGCCCGGGCCGACGGCTCCCGCCAGGGCCCCTGGCGCACCTACTACGACGATGCCGATACGCGCCTGGCCACCCGCGGCCACTACCGCCGCGACAAGCCCCGCGGCCACTGGCAGTACTACCGCCCCGACGGCACCCTCGAACACGCCGAGCAGTACCGCCGCCGCCGCATCGACATTCGCTACTACCACCCGAACGGGCAGCTCAGCCGCCGTGGCCAAGCGCGGGTAGTGGTCGAGCCCGACACGGTGCGCTTCTATTGGTATGGCATCTGGCAGCTCTACGACAGCACCGGGCACGAAAGCGGCTGGGAGCTGTATGACAAAGGCTGGCGCGCCGCCCGTGGCACGAAAGGCAGTTGAGCCGGCTTACCGAACGGGAATAACAACCAAAATCAGGGGCGCAGGAAACGCTGATTAGATTAGGAAGATTTAATGCATAATTGTATTTATCTGATGATAAATACATATTAAACTAATTTTGTAGTCAAAAAATCCACGGCGGCGAGTAAAAATTGTTACACGCCATTGGATAAATCATGGTAAAATTTATATATTAGTGCATCCCATCATTCAACCCGCCCGCTCGCTTTGCCTACTCTTACTGTCTCTGAAGCTGCTTCCAAGCCGTACGTTTCGCGTCGGAAGCGGCACCGCCGTCGTCAGGGCGTTAAAGATTTGCTCAGCACTCGTTCGGTACTAGGCCTGCTTGGGCTCTTGGTGCTGGCGCTGCTGATCAGTCTTGGCATCATCGCCACGCAGATTGATTCCTCCCAGCCCGAGGAGGGAGCCGCTATAGCGGCCGACGCGCTGTAAGTCCCAGGTTCCACCCCGCGTATCGGCGGCTCCCTGACCGGAGCCGCCGTCGCTTTTTAGCGGCTTACTCGTCGAAGATGCGGCCAAGGCCACCCAGCACGGTGCCGCTTTCCTTCTGGGCATTAGCCCCATTGGGCATCAGCGCCTGAATCAGCTTCTTCACCGGCATGGACTGCAGCCACACGCGGCCGGTGCCGCGCAGGGTGGCCAGCATCAGCCCCTCGCCGCCGAAAATCATCGACTTGAGGTTGCCGGCGCGGGCAATGCTGAAGTCGATGCCGGGCTCGAAGGCCACCACGCAGCCCGTGTCCACGCGCAGCACCTCGTTGTTGAGGCGCTTCTCGATGACGGTGCCGCCGGCGTGGATAAACGCCTTCCCGTCGCCGGTGAGCTTCTGCAGGATGAACCCTTCGCCCCCGAAGAAGCCCGAGCCGATGCGCTGGTTGAAGTGAATGGAGAGCTTGGTGCCGCGCGCGGCGGCCAGAAAACCGTCCTTCTGCACGATTACGCCCTGGGGCAGGGTGCGCAGGTCCAGCGGCATGATGGTGCCGGGATAGGGCGCCGAGAAGCCTACGTGGGCCTTGCCGTAGCTGCCGGCGTGGCTGAAGTGCGTCATGAACAGCGACTCGCCGGTAATCAGGCGGGTGCCGGCCTGCATCAGCTTGCCGAAAAACCCCTGGTCGGGCTCCGAACCGTCGCCCATGCGGGTGTCCCAGGCAATGGCCTCTTCCATGTAGACCATGGTGCCGGCCTCGGCAATAACGGATTCGCCGGGGTCCAGCTCAATTTCCAGGACCTGGATATCGTGGCCTAAAATGCGGTAGTCGACGTCGTGGGAGTTCATGCGAAGTGGGAGATGAATGACGGCGGCAAGTATAGCGAAGTCGGCAGGAAAAACGCCGCCGGCCGGGCTTTCCGCAGTGGAAAACCCGGCCGGCGGCGCTCAGCTGGCAGCCGGTGCCTTATTCGTCGGTGTCGGGGGCCAGTGGCTCCTCGTCGGCTTTCTTGGGCTTCTTGGCCTCGCGGGAGCTGCGCCGCATGAAGTCCTCGTCGGACTCCTCGGGCTCCTCGGCGCGGCCGTCTTCCACCGGGAAGTCTTCGTCATCTTCGACGGGAACTTCTTCCTCGGTTTTCTCGCCGAACTGCCCGTCGCGGTTCACCAGCTTCTTGTCGCGCACGTGGCGGTTCAAGAACTCGTTGATCTGCTCGATGCTGTAGGTAGAGGTGATTTCGCCCAGCGGATTCACCTTGATTTCAAAGCCTTCCAGCTCTTTGTGAACCCGGGGCTTTTTCTCGGGGTCCTGCTGCTTCTTCTTGACGGGTTTCTTGGCCATGATGCGTCCGTGGCTAAAGGGTGGGGCCGGGAGCGGGCCCGCCGGGCCCGAAAAGCCCGCTGACGCGCCGCACAGCTACCCAACTACGCACGTACTCGGGCTACGGATGCACCGGGTTGCCCAAACGTTTTGGGCGGTGCCGCTCAGGTCCAGTCGCTCATCGGTTTGGACTCAAACAAAACCGCCCGACAGAGAACTGCCGGGCGGTTGGAATCAGAAGCGTAGCCAGCATGCTTTAGCCGGCGTGGGCCGCCAGCGCGGCCACGGCCGCCTGCAGCCGCTCGGCCGTTTCCTGCGGGCCCAGGATGCTCATGATATGCATCAGGTCGGGGCCGGCGCCGGAGCCGGTGACGGCCATGCGCAGCACCTGCAGCACCTGCCCGAGCTTCATGCCCTGGCCTTCGACTACTTGGGTGAGCAGGGCTTTGATGCCGTCGGGAGTGGCGTCGGTGGCCGTGGGCAGCACCGCGGCGAAGGCCGTGAGGGCGGCAGCTACCTGAGCGTTCCACTTCTTGCTCACGATCTGCTCGTCGTAGCTGATGGGGCGGTGGAAGAACAGCCGGGCTTCGCGGGCCAGATCGGCCGGGAAAGTGGCGCGCTCCTTCACCAGGCCGGCAATCTGCTCCAGCCGCTCAGTGGGCATATCCACACCAATGCCCTGCTCGTTCAGCTCCGTCAGCAGGTACTGGGCCAGCTCGGCGTCGGGCTTGGCGCGCAGGTACTGCTCGTTGTACCAGCGCACCTTGTTCTGGTCGAAGCGGGCCGGCGACTTGCTCACGCGCTCAATCGAGAAGGCCTCAATCAGCTCCGGCATCGAGAAGATTTCCTGCGTGGTGCCGGGGTTCCAGCCCAGGAAGGCGAGGAAGTTGATGAAGGCCTCGGGCAGGTAGCCCGACTCGCGGTAGCCGCTGCTCACGGTCGGCTCGCCGGTTTCGGCGTCCTTGCCGTGAAATTCCAGCGGGAATACCGGGAAGCCCAGCTTGTCCCCGTCGCGCTTCGAGAGCTTGCCGGTGCCGTCGGGCTTCAGGAGCAGGGGCAGGTGGGCAAACTGCGGCATGGTATCTTCCCAGCCCAGGTAGCGGTACAGCAGCACGTGCAGCGGGGCCGAGGGCAGCCACTCCTCGCCGCGAATCACGTGGGTAATTTCCATCAGGTGGTCGTCCACGATGTTGGCCAGGTGATAGGTCGGCATACCGTCCGACTTCATCAGCACCTTGTCGTCGATGCTGGACGAATGCACCACCACCCAGCCGCGGATCAGGTCGTTGAAGCGCACTTCTTCCTTGCGCGGCACCTTCAGGCGGATGACGTAGGGCGCGCCGGCGTCGAGCAGCTGCTTTACTTCTTCCTCAGGCAGCGTCAGCGAGTTGCGCATCTGGGCGCGGGTGATGCTGTTGTACTGCGGGTTGGGGACCTTGGCGGCCGTCAGGCGGGCGCGCATGGCGTCCAGCTCCTCGGGCGTATCGAAGGCGTAGTAGGCGTAGCCGTCCCGGATGAGCTGGTCGGCGTACTGGCGGTACATGGGCTTCCGCTCACTCTGGCGGTAGGGCGCGTGCGGGCCGCCCTGCTCGATGCCCTCGTCAATCTCGATGCCGCACCAGCGCAACGAGTCCATGATGTACTGCTCGGCGCCGGGCACGAAGCGGTTCTGGTCGGTGTCTTCGATGCGCAGCAGCATCTTGCCGCCCAGCTTGCGGGCCAGCAGGTAGTTGTAGAGCGCAGTGCGCACGCCGCCGATGTGCAGCGGCCCGGTCGGACTGGGCGCAAAACGCACCCGAACTTCTCTTTCCATACGAAACGACAATTTCGGACCCCGGCTAACTGCCCGGGCCCAAACGCGGCGCAAAGGTACGGAAAGGTGAGTAGGCGAGGTGGTGAAATGGTGAGTTTTGATATTCCAGCCTGCAGAACATCACTCACCATTTCACCACCTCACCTACTTCACCGCAATGCACGAAATTTCCACCAGCACGTCCTTGGGCAGGCGGCTGACTTCCACCGTTTCGCGGGCGGGGTAAGGGCCCTGGCCGAAGTAGGAGCCGTAGATTTCGTTGATGGTGCCGAAGTGCCCGAGGTCTTTCACGAAGATGCTGCACTTCACCACGTCTGGCAGCGCGTAGCCGCCCGCGGCCAGCACGGCCTGCACGTTGCGCATCACCTGATGCGTCTGGGCCTGCACGTCGCCCTCGCCGATGAGCTGCCCGCCCGAGGCGTCCAGCGCAATCTGGCCCGAGACGTAGATGGTGTTGCCGGCCTGCACGGCCTGGCTGTAGGGCCCGATGGGCGCGGGGGCCTCGGGCGAGTTGATGATGACGTTTGCCATGGGGAAAAAGGGGAGCGGGCCGCGAAGCCCTAATTTGCGGGCCGAACTTAGCCAAAACCATGCACCTGCTCATCCTCGACGGCGCCCACCTCGAAGCCGAATTCCGCTGGAAGTTCGGTTCCGCGCACCAGTATTCCTTCGTGCCTGCTACCGCCGGCCGCCTCGTCGACGAAATCGAGGAGGCCATGCCCCTGCTCGACGACGCGCTGCCCACCGCCGACGTGGTCTTCGATTTCGGCAACTACGGCCCGCTTTACGAGGAGAAGGAGGGCATCGTAGTCTTCCTGGAAGCCGCCACCGAGTCGCTGGCCGGCCGCTTCGGCAGCGCCGCCCCCGCTTACCCTGTGTTCGGTTTCTGCGGCCTGCCCACGCTGCTCAACCACCCCCTGCTTGAAGTCAGCCTCTACCACGACGCCGACGCCGACCAGCTGACCGATATATGCGCCCGCCTCGACACGGCCCACTGCCTGGTAGCCGACCGCGTAGGCCTGTTTACACCGCGCCTGCTGGCCCTGAGCGTCAACGAGGTCTGCTTTGCCCTGCAGGAAGGATTAGTCGGCTCCTCGGTCGCCGGGATGGCGCTGGAGTCCGTCTTCGGCAACCTGCTGGCCCAGGCCAACGCCGTCGGCGTCGGCCGCATTCACGAGGTGCTCAGCGCGCTCTGGGACGACACCCACGACCCGCGCTACCAAGTGTGCCCGCTGCTCAAGCGCATGGCCCTGCGCGGCGAATCGTTCGACGTGTAGCGCCGCGGTTCCAACCGTAGCAAGCACAAAAAAGCCGCTTCGGGTTACCGAAGCGGCTTTTTCTATGTTCAGTGGCCAGCCGAAGCTTATTCCACCGTTACCGATTTGGCCAGGTTGCGGGGCTGGTCCACGTTGCAGCCGCGCAGCACCGCAATGTGGTACGAGAGCAGCTGCAGCGGAATCACCGACACCAGCGGCGTCAGCGCCTCCGAGGTGTAGGGCACTTCCACCACGAACTCGGCCATCGACGGGATGGTCGTGTCGCCTTCGCTCACCACGGCGATGATGCGGCCTTTGCGGGCCTTCACTTCCTGGATGTTCGACACGATTTTCTCGTACGAGCTGTCGCGCGTGGCAATGACCACCACTGGCATGTTCTCGTCGATCAGGGCGATGGGGCCGTGCTTCATTTCGGCCGCAGGGTAACCCTCGGCATGGATGTAGCTGATTTCCTTGAGCTTCAGCGCGCCTTCCAAGGCCACCGGGAAGTTGTAGCCGCGACCCAGGTACAGGAAGTTGGTGGCGTCCTTGAAGATTTCGGCAATCTGCTTAATCTCGGTGTCCAGCTCCAGCGCCTTTTCCACTTTCTGCGGAATGGTATGCAGCTCCATCATCAGCTCGCGCAGCTTCTGGTCGGACAGCGTGCCGCGGCGGTGGCCCACAATCATGGCCAGCAGCGTCAGCACCGTCACCTGGGCCGTGAAGGCCTTGGTCGAGGCCACCCCGATTTCCGGGCCGGCGTGGGTGTATGCACCAGCGTCGGTAGCGCGGGCAATGCTCGAGCCCACCACGTTGCAGATGCCGAAGATGGTAGCGCCCTTGCTCTTGGCCAGCTCAATGGCGGCCAGGGTGTCGGCCGTTTCCCCCGACTGCGAAATAGCAATAACGATGTCGCGCTCCGACAGCACTGGGTTGCGGTAGCGGAACTCCGAGGCGTACTCCACTTCCACCGGGATGCGCGCCAGGTCTTCCAGCAGGTACTCGGCCACCAGGCCGGCGTGCCAGCTCGTGCCGCAGGCCACGATGATGATGCGCTGCGCGTTCAGGAACTTCTGCTCGAAGGCCCGTACGCCGCCCATGTTCAGGTGCGAAGCTTCCAGCTCCAAGCGGCCGCGCATCGAATCCAGAATCGACTTCGGCTGCTCGAAGATTTCCTTCAGCATGAAGTGCTCATAGCCGCCCTTCTCGATGCTGTCGAGCTCCAGCTCCAGCTTCTGAATGTAGGGCGTCTGCTGCACGTCTTCCTTGCTGCGCAGCTCGAGCTTCCCGTCGCGGATGACGGCAATTTCGTAGTCATTCACGTACACCACTTCGTTGGTGTACTCGATGATGGGCGTCGCGTCGGAAGCCAGGAAAAACTCGTCCTGCCCCACGCCGATAACCAGGGGCGAGCCTTTGCGGGCCGCAATCAGCTGGTTCGGCGAGTCTTTGCTGATAACCACGATGGCGTAGGCGCCCACTACTTCGTGCAGAGCCAGGCGCACGGCTTCTTCCAGCGAGCAGGCGTTCTGCTTCTGGATTTCCTCGATCAGGTTGACGAATACCTCCGTGTCGGTGTCGGAATGAAACTCGTGGCCCTGCAGCTGCAGGTGCTTTTTCAGCGCCGCGTAGTTTTCGATGATGCCGTTGTGAATGATGGCAATGCGCTCCGACGTGGAGTAGTGCGGGTGAGCGTTGACGTCGTTCGGCTCGCCGTGGGTGGCCCAGCGGGTGTGGCCCATGCCCACGTGCGCGTGCACGTTTTTGTCGGCAATAAACGCTTCCAGCTCGGCCACTTTGCCTTTCTTTTTGAAAACGTTCAGCTCACCGTTGAGCAGGGCAATGCCCGCCGAATCGTACCCGCGGTACTCCAAACGGTGCAGGCCTTTCAGAATGATGGGACAGGCCTCACGGTGTCCGATGTAAGCTACTATTCCGCACATACGGGGTCAGGGAAAGTAAAAAGTCTGGGAAATGGAAAGGCCGGCCCGGGGCAAAACCCGGGCCAGACTGCAAAAGTAAGACTAGCGCGCCGTTGTCTTGGAGTAGTATACGCGCAGCTTAATATTCGACGCGTCAAGGGCGGCCCGATCCAGCGACAACTCGCCACCAGTGCGCCGCCGCGTAGGCGAGAGCAACAACGCTGAGGGCAACGGTTCAGGCAGCTGATTCTTGGCGTAGGCCTGTACGTAGCTCGTCAGCAACGCGCTGTAATACTGGGTGGTCGCGTTGGCTTCGGTGATGGGTATAGCCAACGGCCGGCCAGCCGTGGGCGCCAGAAAACCTTCTTGCTGCACCAAGCGCTCCAGTGGGTTTACCCCGTTCTGGAAGATCAGTACGCGGTTGTTGGCGTTGTTGGCCTCGAACAGAAACAGCTGCGCAGGAGCCACAAACTGCGCCGTGCTATATGGCTTCACCGGAATAATCAGCTCCGCCCGGTTGATAATCAGGTTGCTCTGCGCCTGCCGCTGCCGCAGCACGTCCAAGCCCGGAATGACGAGCTTGGTAGTCAGGCCGGTGCCGTCCTGGGTATAAACAGTCTGGTCGGACGCCGCCGCCGGAACCGAGGCCAAGCCGTTGCTCTGCAGTACATTGAAGGGCGAGCCGGGCGTGTTCAGCGTATACCGGATGTTGGTGAAGTAGCGCGGCGACGAGGCCACCTGGTTCGGGTCACCATACAGGATGCGGTACACCTTGCGCTTGCGGTTGCGCACGCTCTGATTGGTGCCGTAAGGCAAGTGGTAGTACACGTACACTGCCGATGCCTGCGAGCGGTTGAAGCCCAGGGCAGTGCCTTGCGTGGTGGCCGAAATGGCCATGCCATTCCATACCGTGTGCAAATCCGCGTCCGAAAGCCGCACCGTGGTGGTGGTGAGCATTTTAGCGAACAGCTGCCGCGCAAACACCGTCTGGTTCAGCGTGTCGGTCGACAGCGGAATCCGCAGTGGGCGCAGCGTCACGCTATCCAGCGTACCGGCTTGATTCCGGATCGTGCTGTTCAGCTTCACCGCCTTATCGGTGATAATCGGCGCGCCCAGTGGCACCTCGCTGGTGGAATTGTAGGTCGTGAAGTCGTCCAGCGGCCGTTGCAGGTCGTGCACGCTCAGGCGCAGCGGCGCGGTGGCGCTGCCGTACACGCGGTCGAAGCTGGCCAGTACGACCACCGAATCCAGCTTGGGATTCTGCGAAGCATACTGCGAGGGCAGCGAGTCGGCAGACGCCGCTACTTCCAGGAAAGCCCGGGCCTGCAGCAGTGCGCCGGTGTTGCCATCGGGCAGCTGGCCCACCAGGAAGTGGTCCTTCTGCGTGGAGGACAGCGAATCCTGCCGGATGGTCGAGGCCGTCACCGGAAATTCCTCGAACGCGGTTTCGATGGGCGTGGTGCCCGGCAGGTCGACGCCCAGCTCGTTGGTATCCTCGCACGAAGCGAGCGAAAACAATGCGGACGTCAACAGCAGGGCCATTGACGTCCGGACGGAAAACAGCCTAGTTGGCCAATTCATTATACAGCGCGTAGTAAGAGCTCAGCAGGTTCTCATCATCAGCCACTTGGCCGAGATTGTGGCGGGTGGCGTACTCCTGAAACAGGGCATTCAGGTTGTCGCTGAAGTCCTCGTCGGAACGCACCACGGCATCGGCGTACTCCATGCCGATTTTCACGAAGCCGGCGAAGTCGGCCGATTCCAGGGCGGCCAGCATCGAGTCGTCGATGTCGAGCATCTTCGCCTTTTCGATGATGTTGCCCTCGAATTTGTGGTCGAACTCGTTGTTGTAGACCGTGAAAATCGACTTGGCGTCCTTGAAAATCGGGTCCTTCTTGTAGGTCGTTTTCAGGTACAGGGGCATCAGGCCCGTCATCCAGTCATTGCAGTGCACGATATCCGGCGACCAGCCGAGCTTCTTCACCGTTTCGAGCACGCCCTTGCAGAAGAAGATGGCCCGCTCGTCGTTGTCGGCGTGGAACTGGTCGTTTTTGTCGCGCAGCACCGATTTGCGGTGGAAGTAGTCCTCGTTGTCGATGAAGTACACCTGCAGCTTGGCGTTCGGAATCGAAGCGACCTTGATAATCAGCGGCTTCTCGTCTTCACCCACGGCGATGTTGATGCCGGAGAGACGCACGACTTCGTGCAGGCGGTTCTTCCGTTCGTTGATGATGCCGAAGCGGGGCACGAAAATGCGGATTTCCATCCCCATTTCCTGCATACCTTGGGGCAGGCGCCGCAGGAACTCCGCTACCCGGGTCGTTTGCAGAAACGGGTTGATTTCCGTGGCAGCGTAGAGGATTCTCAGCTTCGACATACGGGGGGAATCGAGAGGTTAAAAGAGGGGTACACCATTGGCTGCACAAAATTAAACAATTTTGCCCGATAAATCCATTATACTCCCCCCGGAACTTCCGGGGGCGTCTCGCTGACATGGAGATACTTGAAACCGCCGCCGCGTTGCAAACCCTCACCGAAACCTGGCGCCGGGAGGGCCGCCGCATCGGCTTTGTGCCCACCATGGGCGCCCTGCACGAGGGGCATTTACAGCTCGTGCGCACCGCCGCGGCCGAAAACGACGTAGTCGTGGTCAGCATCTTCGTCAACCCGACGCAGTTCAACAACGCGGACGACTTTAAATTCTATCCCCGTACCCTCGAATCGGACGCGGCGTTGCTGCAGGGCACCGGCGCCACGGTGATTTTTGCGCCCTCGGTGGAGCAGATGTACCCCCGGACCAGCGTGGTGCGCTTCGATTTCGGGCCGCTGGAGCGGGTGATGGAAGGCGCCAAGCGCCCCGGGCACTTCAACGGGGTGGCCACGGTGGTGAGCAAGCTGTTTCACCTCAGCCGCCCGCACCAGGCCTACTTCGGGCAGAAGGACTGGCAGCAGGTGGCCGTGGTGCAGCAGCTGCTGGCCGATTTGAGCTTCGATCTGAAGCTCGTCAGCTGCCCCACGATTCGGGAGGAGGACGGGCTGGCTATGTCGTCGCGCAACCGGCGCCTGCGCCCGGAAGCCCGCGCCGTGGCCCCGCGCCTGTACGAGGCCCTACAGCTGACGGCCGCGGCCCTGCGCGAAGGTCTCTCGCCGGGCGAGGCCCAGCAGAAGGGCGCCGAATGGCTGCAGCAGTTTCCCGACATCGAGCTGGAGTATCTGGAAGTAGCCGATGCGCAAACCCTGCAGCCGGCCTGGGCGGGCCCCTCGGCCGAGCAGCCGCTGGTTATCTGCCTGGCCGCGTGGCTGGGCGGGGTACGCCTCATCGACAACGTGCTGGTCGACGGTGAATGAGCAACGTGGTGAATGAGTGAGTTGCGCGTAGAAAGGCTTATTGGCAAGAAAGCAGTCGGCAGAAAATCAGACATTTGATTTGCTGTTGTCCATTCGCCGATCCACTTCATTCAGTCACTCAATCACTCATTCACCGTTCGTATCTTTGCGGCCCAAAATCACCCGCCCGCTTTTGCCATGCACATCGAGGTCCTCAAATCGAAAATTCACCGCGTCAAAGTCACGCAGGCGGAGCTGCACTACGTGGGCAGCATCACCATCGACGAGGACCTGCTCGACGCGGCCAACATGGTGGAAAACGAGAAGGTGACGGTGGTGAACGTGAACAACGGCGAGCGGCTCGAAACCTACACCATCAAGGGCGAGCGGGGTACCGGCATGATCTGCCTGAATGGACCGGCCGCCCGGCGCGCCGCCGTTGGCGACATCATCATCATCATTTCCTACGGCTTCGTCGACTTCGCCGAGGCCCGGGCGCACCAGCCCACCGTGATATTTCCTGACCAGCACAACCGGCTGGTTTAACGCGTAGATTTCCCAACAAGCCAACGACCCGAGTCGTTGGCTTTCTTATGCAACATCGATAGCCGCGCCGTGCTCATGGGTAAGAAAATACTGAATATCCTCAAATACGCCCTGTTGCTGGCCTTTTCGGGTGCGCTGATGGTGTATGCCGTGCGCGGGCAAGACCTGAGCCGCATCGGGCAATACATGCGCGAGGCCAACTACTTCTGGATGGGCCTGACCATGATTCTGTCGGCGCTGGGCTACTTCAGCCGGGGCTACCGCTGGAAGATGCAGCTCGACGCGGCGGGTCAGAAGGCGGGGTTCTGGGACGTGTACCACGCCATGATGGTGGGCTACCTGGCCAACCTGGTGCTGCCGCGCATGGGCGAGGTCATCCGCTGCTCGGTGCTGCGGCGCAACGGCGGCGTGCCGGTGCAGGTGGCGCTGGGCTCGGTCATCACCGAACGTGTCATCGACGTGCTGATCTTGTTCAGCCTGCTGGGCGCTACGCTGATGCTGGACTTCAACAAGTTCTGGGCTTTCACCGTCGACAAAATCCTGGGCGGCGGGGCGGCCGTCGATGCCATGGCCCGCAACCGCACGCCGCTGCTCATTGCGGCCGGCATTGCGGTATTGCTGGGCCTGAGCGTGCTGTGGGCACTGGTGCGCAACCTGGAGCGCCTGCGGCAGAACGCGCTGTTCAACAAGCTGTTCAACTTCCTGAGCGGGCTGCTGGCCGGCGTGTTCAGCATCCGCCGCATCGAGCACAAGTGGCTGTTCCTGTTCCACACGTTCTTCACCTGGCTGGTGTACTTCCTGATGGATTACCTGGCCTTCTTCGCCTTTCCCGAAACCTACAACCTGGGCTGGCGCGCGGGCCTCGCGGCCCTCACGTTTGGGGCCGTGGGCATGGCCGCGCCGGTATCGGGCGGCATCGGCACCTTCCACCTGCTGGTGCAGAGCATCCTGCTGGCCTTTGGCATTTCGCCCGAAGCCGGCATTGCCTACGCCCTGGTGGTGCACGGCGCCCAGACGCTGCTGGTGGTGCTCATGGGCGGCATCAGCTTCGCCATCAGCATGCTGAAGACCGGCAAGGGCCTGCGTGGCCTCACCGACGAGCCCATTCTCGACGAAACCACCGTGGCCGCCAATGTGGAGTAAAGACAAAATCCTGACCCGCGAGCAGCTGCCCGCCGTGCTCGACGTCTGGCGGGAGCACGGCCGCCGCATCGTCTTCACCAACGGCTGCTTCGACCTGCTGCACCTGGGCCACGTCGACTACCTCGAAAAGGCTCGCGCCCTGGGCGACGCCCTCGTGGTGGGCCTGAATACCGACCAATCTGTCAGTCGCTTGAAGCCCGGCCGGCCGCTTCAGGACGAAGTGTCACGCGCCCGGGTGCTGGCCTCGCTTTTGTTCGTGGATGCGGTAGTGCTGTTCGACGAGCCGACCCCGCTGGAACTCATTGAGCTGGTGCGGCCCGAAGTGCTGGTGAAGGGCGACGATTACGCCATCAGCGGAATCGTGGGCCACGAACTGGTGTTAGCCAACGGGGGGCAGGTGCTCACCGTACCCCTGGTGACTGGCTACAGCACCACGCGCATCGTGGAGCGCGTGCGCCAGACGCTCGGCGACTCGTCGGGCGGGTAAGAGGAGGAGAGAGGAACGACCGGTTTCTTAGCTCCCCGCTCGGGCGCGAAGACTCCACTGGTTTTTCAATCTCTCAACCTCATGGTAATCAATCCCATCTACGGACTGCTGATCGGACTGACGCTGGTCAGCTGGCTGATTCAGTGGCGCTTGCGCAGCAAGTTTTCCCAGTACTCGCACATTGCCCTGCACTCGGGCCTCTCGGGCAAGCAAGTGGCCGAAATGATGCTGGCCGACAACCGCATCTACGACGTGAAAATCATTTCCACCGAAGGCCAGCTCTCCGACCACTACAACCCGGCCGATAAGACCGTCAACCTTAGCGAGGAGGTCTACCACGGCCGCTCGGCCATGTCGGCAGCGGTGGCGGCCCATGAAGTGGGCCACGCCGTGCAGCACGCCACGGCCTACAGCATGCTGCAGTTTCGCTCGGCCATGGTGCCGGCCCTGAGCGCGGTGTCGCGCTTCATGCCGCTGCTACTGCTGGCCGGCGTATTTCTGCTGCGCTACTCCATTCTGCCGCTGGGCCTGGGCGTGGCGCTGTTTGCCTTTGCCACATTGTTCAGCTTCGTGACGCTGCCGGTGGAATTCGACGCCTCCAAGCGGGCCCTGGCCTGGATGGAGCGCCGCGGCATCGTCTCGTCGCAGGAGCACGCCATTGCCAAGGACGGGCTGCGCTGGGCCGCGCTGACCTACGTGGTGGCCGCCATCAGCTCCCTGGCCACGCTGCTGCACTACGCCAGCATCCTGTTCGGCGGGCGGCGCAGCAGCTAAGGCACTACCCAGAACGCCCGGTGTAGCCGGGCGTTCTGCTTTTCGTCGCGGGGCACCAACGAGTCAGCCATAACTGAGAAACGGCCGCCTGTTCGGCATGTCCCGTAACGGTCGGCGGCTGTTGCGAGGCATTAATCGGCGCGGCCGGTTGATAACCAGCCGGCAACTAATTAATTTCGCGACACGTTTGCCCGGCTAACGACTGTTAGCTACCTCCCAATCCCCCCCATTCCCGCATGAACTTTCAGCTCACCGAAGAACAACTCGCCGTGCAAGCCGCGGCCCGCGATTTTGCCCAGTCCGAACTGTGGGCCGGCGTCATCGAGCGCGACGAGCACCAGAAATTCCCCGCCGAGCAGGTGAAGAAAATGGGCGAACTGGGCTTCCTGGGTATGATGGTGAGCCCCGAGTACGGCGGCGGCGGCATGGACACCGTGTCGTACGTGCTGGCCATGGAGGAAATCAGCAAGGTGGATGCCTCCTGCTCGGTTATCATGTCGGTGAATAACTCGCTGGTGTGCTGGGGCCTGGAGAAGTACGGCACCGAGGAGCAGAAGCAGAAGTACCTGACCAAGCTGACCACCGGCGAAATGATCGGCGCCTTCGCCCTGTCGGAGCCCGAAGCCGGCTCGGATGCCACCTCGCAGAGCACCACCGCCGAAGACATGGGCGACTATTACCTGCTCAACGGCACCAAAAACTGGATTACCAACGGCTCGACGGCTTCGGTGTACCTGGTTATTGCCCAGACGGACCCCGGCAAAAAGCACCGCGGCATCAACGCCCTCATCGTGGAGCGCGACTCGCCCGGCTTCGTGGTCGGTCCGAAGGAAAACAAGCTCGGCATCCGCGGCTCCGACACGCACTCGCTGATGTTCACCGACGTGAAGGTGCCCAAGGAAAACCGCATCGGCGAGGACGGCTTCGGCTTCAAGTTCGCCATGCAGGTGCTGGCCGGTGGCCGCATCGGTATTGCCGCGCAGGCCCTGGGCATTGCCTCGGGCGCCTACGAGCTGTCGGTGAAGTATTCCAAGGAGCGCAAGGCCTTCGGCGTGCCGATTTCGCAGCACCAGGCCATTCAGTTCAAGCTGGCTGACATGGCCACCAACATTGACGCGGCCCGTCTGCTCTGCCTGCAGGCCGCCCACGACAAGGACGCGGGCCTGGATTACGCCAAATCGGGGGCCATGGCCAAGCTCTTCGCCTCGAAGACGGCCATGGACACGGCAGTCGAAGCGGTGCAGGTGCACGGGGGCTACGGCTTCGTGAAAGAGTTCCACGTCGAGCGCATGATGCGGGACGCCAAAATCACCCAGATTTACGAGGGAACCTCTGAGATTCAGAAAATTGTAATCTCGCGGGAAATCCTGAAGTAAAACGGAATTGCCTTAAAGTCAGAAAGCTTGCACAAAACCCAGCCAAAAAAATGGCTGGGTTTTCGTTTTTGTGAATTTTTATATCTTAATTTGCATTGTCTAGACGGCGGATGTGGGATAGTCCGCTGATAGTCAGCCACCCAACACAGTACCGGAATATGGAGGATTACAATAAAGTGATAGAATCCCTTGGGGTTCGTTACATCAAGGCCAAAAATCTGGTGTTGCAACAGCCGTTTACGGTGCGCAACTACTATGACGTTGGTAATAACCTGATTCTGCTGCACAAGGGCCGTGTTTCCTTCGGCGAAGAGGATCTGGTGATTGAGGAAGGGGACATGCTGTTCATCCCGGGCGGCCGCGCTACCCGCGTGAGCTACGGCGAGACGGGCGGCAAGACCATTACCAACGACGACCTGATCAGCAATAAGGACAAGTTCTTCCACTCCAACGCCGACCTCGACCTGATTTCGGACGCCGACGAGAGCCACTCGTTCGTGTCCTTCGAAGCCAAGGTGTTCGACTCGGTGAACTTCTTCGCCTCGCTGGACGTGCCCGCTTTCATGATCAGCGGCAACTCCAAGCTGGCCAACCTGGTCATCAAGGTAGTGGAAGAGAGCCTGCAGGACCTGCCGGGCCGGGAGCGTCTGATTTCGATTTACACGGAAAATATAGTCGTGGAAATCATTCGCTACATTCTGAAGAACAAGATGTTCGTGGAGCAACTGGCCACGAACAGCACCTACTTCAAGGATCCGCGCCTCATCGACCTGTTCAACTACATCAAGGAGAACCTGGGCGGCGACCTGTCGAACAAGGTGCTGTCGGGCGTGGCCAACGTGTCGGAGGACTACGTGGGCCAGTACTTCAAGATGCTAACAGGCATCAACCCGCAGGACTACATCGAGTACCAGCGCATGGAACGCGCCGTGTTCCTGCTGCGCACCACCAAGAAGAGCATCCGCGACATCGGCAAAGAGGTGGGCTACAAGGACACGGCTTATTTCTGCCGCCGCTTCAAGATGATGTTCGGCATTCCGGCTGGTAAGATGCGCCGCCGCGAATCGGCCATGAACATCTAATCACGGATTCGACGGATTTTTCGGATTCCACGGATTTCGTGGACGATTCGAAAATGAAGAGCCCCGGCCTTGCGGCTGGGGCTCTTTGCGTTTGCAAGCGGCTCTGAGCTGGCTACGGCACAGAGTTAGTCTCTGGGTGGTCATGAAGGCGCCATACGGCGCGGCGGCAGCCTTTAGTTCAGAGCGGCGGCGCTGCGCATGGCGTTGAAGCTGCGCACCACGCGCGACACTTCCGGGAGGAATTCCGGGTCCTTCTCAATCTGGTTGCCAACCACGATGACGTCGGCGCCGGCGGTGAGGGCTGCCTGGGCTTTTTCGGCGGTATTCAGGCCGCCCCCGACGATGATGGGGGCTTCGACGGCCTGACGCACGGCCTGGATCATCGGGGCCGATACGGGGTGCTGGGCACCGCTGCCGCCGTCGAGGTAGATCAGGCGCAGGCCGAGCTGCTCGCCGGCCAGGGCGGTGCAGGCCGCAATGGTGGGCTTGTCGTGGGGCAGGGGCGTGGTGCCGCTCATGTAGCTGGCGGTGGTCTGCCGGCCCGAGTCGACGAGCATGTAGCCGGTGGGCAGGACTTCGAGCTGGCTGGCGCGCAGCAGCGGGGCCGCCACCACGTGCTGGCCGATCAGGAAATCAGGATTACGGCCCGAAATCAAACTCAGCAGCAGAATGGCATCGGCCTGCGCGTCGATGTGCAGGCTGTTGCTGGGGAAGAGCACCACCGGCACCTCGGAGTGCGCCTTGAGCAAACGCAGCAGGGCAGCCTGGTGCTGTGACGTCACCAGGCTGCCCCCTACGAAAAAGTAATCAACGGAATGCGCTTCGCTCAGCGCCAGGATGCGCCGCGTACCGGCCTCGTCGAGGTCGTCGGGGTCGAGCAGCACGGCCAGAGACTTCTGGCCCTGATGGCGGCGGTGGCACAGGTCATCGAGCAGGGGCGTCGGGCGCATGCGCGTCGTCGTGGTGGATGACAAAGTCGATATCCTTGGTTTCCGGCTCGGTGGCCGAAGCTGCAAGGTCCGAATTTTTGCTTACATCCATCACTTCGTTGAGCTTGCGCGTGATAAGCGCAATCAGTACGCCCGAAACCTGCCCGATAAGCATCTTGCCGGTATCGGAAGACGCGAACAGCTGCACGGCTTCCCAAACCACCGAGCTACGCGGCTCGACCTCCGGCTCCGGAGCGTGGTACGACGCGCGGCGGCCGGCGGCCGGCACCTGCGCTAGGCTCTGCGAAGTCGCGGCGGGCTGGGCCGAGGCGTCGAAGGCCGGAAACGGGTCCGAATCAGCGGCCGGGGCGGTGGCGTGGTAGACGGGCGGCGCGAGGTGGGCGCGCGGGTGCGCGTCGGTGCGGCCCGAGCCGAATTCGTAGTCCTCAGACTGCGCTACCAGCTGCGGGCGGCGCTTGCCTTTTTTCACCTTGCGGCGCGGGCGGTAGTCATCGTCCTCGTCTTCGTCGCCGCGGCCGATGACCTTGCTGACGAGCCAGAAGCCGCCCAGCAGGGCCGCGCCAATGGCCACGTACTTGCCGATGCGAGCCGTCTGATCTTTGATTTGGTCCACGTCGCCCAGCAGGGCGCGCTCGTATTCCAGCTTCTGGCGCTCCAGAAACTCCCGTTCGTCGTCGAACAGCGGGTTGTGTAATTCGCTCATCGCGCTAAAAGGTGTGGGGACTATTGGCGCTTGTCCGATTTGTAGATGGTGTCGGTCAGGACTTTATCGGCCAAACCTTGGTAGAGCTTCTTGCCGACGCCCACCACAAAGATGATAAGCAATAGCAAATAGAAGCCGGCCACGATGCCAAAGCCCCAATACGGGCTGTCGAGGGCCGCATTGAGGGCCAGACCGGCGAAGATGCTCAGGAAAACCACGAACAGCAGGCCCAGGATGGCCAGGGTGGCGCCCTGGGCCACGTCGACGAAGATGGACTTGACTTTTTGCTGCACTTCCAGGCGCACCAGGTCGATGCGCGTGTCGATGTAGCCCATCAGGTTCTTCATCAACGAGTCGTTGCGGGGCGTAGGATCTTCAGTAGCCATGCAGCGGCGAAAAAAGGAGTTGGAACAAGGAGTAAGGCGGGAGCGGGGCGGCCGGCCGAACCCCGCCGATGGGAGCGGTGTTTGGCAGGACGAGGGTTTCTACGGAAAAGCCCCGCCCACGTCTGAACTTCGCCGTACTTTTACCATCACCCCGTCGTTGCCAACGTGAGCCAAACTCTTTACCAGGTGCTGGGCGTCGAGCCTACGGCCCCGCTGGCCGACATCAAGCAGGCCTACAAACAGCTGGCCCTGCGCTACCATCCCGACCGCCACGGCGGCAGCCGCCTCTACGAAGACCAGTTCAAGGCCGTGGCCGCCGCCTACCAGGTGCTGTCGGATGCCGGGCGCCGGGCCCACTACGACCACCAGCTGCGCCAGGCCCGGCTGCGGGCCGAGGAAGCCCGCCGGGCCCAGCAGTACCGCCCGCAGAGCCAGCACGTGTACGGCGTGCCCATGCCCCCGGCCGAGCCCCTGCGCACCCGCCGGCCGGCCTCCTCGGCCGAGCGGCACTACGTGCGTCACCCGAAGCAGGCACGCTTCACCCGCCGCGACTGGCTGCTGGTCATCGGGGTGTTGGTGGGGCTGCTGCTGTTTGGGCTGAGCACCAAGTGGGTGATGGACCGCGTGGCCGCCCGCAGCAACTACCAGGACGGCCTGCGCGCCTACACCCAGCACCATTGGGGCGCGGCCCACAGCTACTTCAGCGAGACGCTGGCCTTCAAGCCCGGGCACGTGGGGGCCCTGCGCCGCCGCGCCGAAATCGAGCAGCTGGTGTACCGCAACTACCCTGAAGCCAGCGCCGATTACACGTCGGCGCTGCAGCACACGCGCAACCACCGCGCCGCCGCCCAGCTGTACTACCGCCTCGGGCAGTGCGCGGCCGGGCAGAAGCGCACGCGCCTCGCCCTCGACCAGTTCTCCCGCGCCGTGGTGCTCGATTCGTCGCTGAGCGCGGCGTGGCTGGCCCGCGGCGAGCTGCGCCTATTCGAGCAGCGGCTGTTCGTGTCGGCGGCCAGCGACCTGAGCGTGGGCCTGCGCCTGCAGGCGGGCAAGCAGGCGCCCTCGGCCAAGTGGCTGACCTACCGCGGGCTGGCTTACTTCAAAGCCGGCGACTACCCCTCGGCGCTGGCCGACTACCAGCAGGTGCTGCTGCTGCGCCCCCGCAGCGGGCAGATTTACTTCCTGCTGGGCCGCGTGGCGCAGAAGCAGGGCCGGCGCGGCGCGGCGTGCGAGCTGTTTCGGCGCGGTTCGCAGCTGGGCTATTTCCCGGCTACCGATGCCCAGCGGCGCGGCCCCTGCGGCCGGTAGCGGCCCGGTTTCCGCCAGGTTAGTCCGCTGACCAGGCGGGGCACAAACAAAAGCCGGGCGTCGCGGATTGCAGGACTATGCAAATCGGAATCGACAGCTTCGCCGCGACAAGCGTGGTAGACAACGGCGTGGGCACCCTGCTGAACGGGGCCGACGCCATTCAGCAGCTGCTGGAGCGCATCGAGTACGCCGACCAGGTCGGGCTCGACGTGTTCGGCATTGGGGAGCATCACCGCCGCGAGTACCTCGACTCGGCCACGGCCGTCATCCTGGCCGCCGCGGCCGCCCGCACCCAGCGCATCCGCCTCACCAGCGCCGTGACGGTGCTCAGCGCCGCCGACCCGGTGCGGGTGTTCCAGCAGTTTGCCACTCTCGACCTGATTTCCCGAGGCCGGGCCGAGCTGGTGGTGGGCCGCGCCTCGTCGGTGGAGGCCTTCCCGCTGTTCGGCTACGACCTCGACGACTACGACGCGCTCTTCGCCGAGAAGCTGGAGCTGCTGCTGAACGTGCGCGACAACGAGCACGTGCGCTGGAGCGGCAAGTTCCGCCCGGCGCTGACGGGGCAGGGCGTGTACCCGCGGCCCCTGCAGCAGCCCCTGCCCATCTGGATCGGGGTGGGGGGCACGCCGCAGTCGTTTGCCCGGGCCGGCACGCTCGGCCTGCCGCTGATGGTGGCCATCATCGGCGGCGAGACGCACCGCTTCCGCCCCCTCGTCGACCTGTACCGCGAAGCCGGCCGCCGCGCCGGGCACGCGCCTGAGCAGCTGCAGGTGGGGCTGCACTCCCTGGGCTACGTGGCCGAAACCACCGAGCAGGCCCACGAGGAGTTCTTTCCCGGCTACGCCCGCACGTTTTCGGCCCGGGCCCGGGAGCGGGGCGGCGCGCCCATTACCCGGCCGCAGTTTGATGCGCAGGCCGGGCCGTTGGGCGCCTTGCTGGTGGGCAGCCCCGAGGATGTAGCCGCCAAGATTCAGCGGCACGGCGAGGCGCTGGGCGGCATCTCGCGGGTGACGTTTCAGCAGGACGTGGCGGCACTGTCGCACGAGCGGATCATGCACTCCATCGGGCTGATCGGTACGCGGGTGGCGCCTATTCTGCGCGGCGCCTGACGGGCAGCGGCCAGCTTAGGGGCGCTGCCGGCGCAGGCGGGCGGCGTCGAGAATGGTGATGTCCGAACCGGTCAGCTCGATCAGGCCTTCCTCGCGAAACTCGCTGAGCATGCGGCTGACGGTTTCCTTGGAAGCCCCGACCAGGGCGGCGAGGTCTTCGCGGGAAAGATGGGTGCCGTGGGCCAGATGCCCCAGTGCCTGAAACGTTTCCTGGAAGCGCACCAAGGCCAGGGCCAGGCGTCGGCGCACGGGCTGGTAGGCCAGCTCCAGCAGGCGGGCGTCGCGGGCGGCGGCGGTGCGGGCCAGCAGCTGGCTGAAATGCCGGGCCAAATCGGCGTGCTGACTGAGCAGGGCCTCGAACTCGTGGCGGGGCAGCAGGCTCACGGTGGCGTCGTCGAGCAGGGTGGTGGTTTCCTGGTAATCGGTGCCGCCGAGCACGTCGCGGTAGCCCAGCAGCTGCCCGTCGGTGCTTAGCTCGGTGATGTACTCGTTGCCGGCTTTGTCGGTTTTGGAGGTCTTGGCCGTGCCGTGCTGCAGCCAGTACACGCTGTGGGGCGCGTCGCCTTCGAGGTAGAGCACGTGTTTTTTCTTATAGTGCTTGAGGCGGGCCGGGGCCGTCAGCATATCCTGTAGCAGCTGCAGGCCGGGCAGGGGCGGGGCCGGCGACGGCGCGGCCGGGCGGGCCTCGTGCTTGCTCAGGCGCATGGCAATGGCGTCGAGCAGCACCGTGTCGTCGAAGGGCTTGGTGAGGTAGTCGTCGGCGCCGGCGTTCATGCCGCGGCGCAGGTCCTCGCGGTCCACCTTGGCGGTCAGAAACAGGAAGGGAATGTCGGTGGTGGTCGGGTCCTGGTGTAGGATGTGGAGCACGCCGAAGCCGTCGAGTTCGGGCATCATGATGTCGCACACCACCAGGTCGGGGGCGGCGTGGCGGGCCAGCTCCACGCCGCGCTTGCCGTCGGCGGCCTGCACCACGCGGTAGCCGGCCAGCTCCAGAATCTCGGCCGTGTTTTCGCGCATGGGCTCGTGGTCTTCAATCAACAGGATAGTTTTCATGGCTGGGGGGCGGCTGCACGGGCAGCCGTACAGTGAAAGTGGAGCCCACGCCCGGCTCGCTCAGGAAACTGATGCGGCCGCCGAGGCGCTCCACGTAGCGCTTGACGAGGTAAAGTCCCAGGCCCGTGCCCTGGATGTGCTCGGCGTTGCGGGCCCGAAAAAAATCGGTGAACAGCCGCGGCTGCTCGTCGTGCGGAATGCCCATGCCCTCGTCCTGCACAATCAGCACCAGTTCGGTGGGGGTGACTTCCGAGGTCAGGCGGATTTCCTGGCCCTGGTCCGAGTACTTGCTGGCGTTGCTGAGCAGGTTGAGCAGGATGTTCTTGAGGATCTGCGCGTCGGTGACTACCGTGCCGGCCGCGCCCACGTGGGCATAGCGCACGTGCTGGCCCAGGCGGGCGCCCTGCTGGGCTTCCTCGGCCACGTCGGCCACGAAGGCGGGCAGCGGCACGGCTTCCGGGTGGTAGGGCATCTTGGCCTGGTTCAGCCCGTCGAGCACCAGGAAGTCGCGCAGAATGCCGTCGAGGTTGGCCACGGCCGACTTGATGCGCAGCACGTGCTTGCGGCGCTTGGGCTCGTCTTCGCCGTTGTGGTAACGCTCGATGAGGGCGGCGGAGGAGAGAATCGTGCTCATGGGCGTGCGAAACTCGTGCGAGGCCATGGTCAGAAAGCGCGACTTCAGTTCGTTCAGCTCCCGCTCGCGCACCAGGGTTTGCTGGGCCTGGGCGGCCTGCGCCTGGCCGCGAAGGGCGCTTTGCTCCAGCTCATGGGCCTGGTGCTGCACCCGGCGAATCAGGGCGGCACTGAGCTGGCGCAGCCGCAGCAGCTCGCGCGTCAGCAGCACCCCGCAGTGCAGCTGCTGCACCAGCTGGTCCAGGGTCAGCTGCCGGGTGGGTAGGCAGTAGGCCATGCCAGCCGGGTGGCCCAGCGGCTCCAGGGCATAGCCGGGCTGGTCAGTCAGCAGAAAAAACGGGCCGCAGCTGCCCTGCCGCAGGGCTTCGCCCACAAAGGCCAGCCCGCCCCGCGGCCCCCAGCGCTGGTCGATGAGGTACACGTCGTGGGCGGCGTAGCGGATGGCGTGCTGAGCGGCCGCGGGCGTGCTGGGGCAGTCCAGCGAAAACGGCGGGTGCGCGCCCTGCAGCAGAGGGCGCAGCCGCTCGTGGAACGCGGAGCCGGCATCGGCCAGCAAAATGCGGGTGGGGGTGCTCATGGCGCGGTGCGGTACCGTCTGAGCCCGGCGGTTGGGAAAAGGCGAAACGTGCGTCGGCCGGCGGGCGGGCGGCGGGCGGGGCCGCACCCCGGCGTCTCATCTGCTGATGACTTGCACAGCAAGATACTGTATCTCAACGGCTATACGTAATAATAGCCGCTCAAGGAGAAGCAGACCGTTGTCATGCAAAAGCCTGCCCGGCGTCATGGCGCGCCGGGCCCGGATCAACTAGCTTGGGTGGAGCGGCTAACTCTGCCTGTCGTAGCTCCCAAAGGCTGGGAGTTGCCGGCGCCGTTTCGCCGCCTTGATTCAGGCATACCCTCTTTTCTTATTGATTATGAACAACCTGTATTCCGCCTCCGCAATGCTTACGGTGGGCAGCCTGGTCTTCGACCGCTCCCACCTCTGTGCCCCCAGCTCGGTGCTGACGCTGACGCCCAACAGCGTGGAGCTGCGCCTGCACCGGCACTACCCCGAGGACGATGCCACCCGCCGCTGGTTTACGCGCGCGGCTTTCGACGCCCGGTTCTCGCTGCTGCCCGCGTAGCCGCGCCGCGTAGGGGATGACCACCGTCATCGGTCGTGGTGACGAGGGTCGTGGCGTTGCGGGGGGCAATGCCCGATCTTACCTGCAACCCTTGTTCCGGCCTGGCTGCACTGGCCAGCACCGGCGCGCCGATCAGCTGCTTGGCTGCGCGGCGTGCCGATCGGAACGTCCCTTTTCCACGACTATCCCATGAGTACCGATGCCCCACTGCCCACCCTGCGCACCGAAGCCGACGTGCTGACCTGGGTGCAGGCCTTCTACCACCGCATCCGCCACGACCCGGTGCTCCAACGCGTATTTCTGCCCACGGCGCCCGCCCGACCCCAGTGGTGGCGCAGCACCGTGGCGTTCTGGCACACCGTGCTGCTGCTGCCGCACTACGAAGGCCGGGCGTTTCCGCGGCGGCCGCCGCTGCCGCAGCAGGGCGAGCTGTTTGCTCACTGGCGCCAGGCGTTCCTGACGGCCATGAACGAGCATTTCGGTGGCCTCGATACCGCCGAAATCAAAGCCCGGGTGCTCAATCTGGCCACCATGCTGCAGCACCAGGCCCTGGCGCTGCAGCATTAGCGGCCGGGGAAGGCGGCTCTAATCAGGGTTGATAGCTTCAGCTGCCAGATACTGGTCGCAGCAGCTCAGAAACTCGGCCGTGGTCAGCTCCAGGCCGCCTTCCGGGCGCCCCATCTGGGCGTGCAGCGACATATCCCGGGCGTAGCGCCCCACGGGGTAGTCGTCGTGCTCCCAGATCAGCATGGTCGCCGTCACCGGCTCCGTCCGCTCCAGGGTTTCTTCGGTGGCAATGGCCACGGGCACGCCCTTGGCGTGGGCATAGGCCAGCAAGGCCCGCAAATCGGCGTCGGATTCGCAGCGGATACCCTGCTTGGTTTCGAAAGTCCTGGCTTTCATAGTGGTGGGTGGGTAGGAGGAATGATGTTGCGGGTACGTGAGGCCGCGGCCGGCTGTCGGCCGGTAGCCCCAGTAATATAGTCATCGGCAGCAGGATTCTGCGCGCCCATCATCCGCCGCCGTCCGACCTGAGGCCGGACCCCGGCCAATTCCTTTCTCGCCATGCAAACCGTCCCCGCCGTCGGCTCCCCGGAGCAAATGCTCGTCACCTTTCAGCAGCCGCTGCGCTTTATCGTGCAGGACAAAAGCCTGGATTGGAAAATATATCAGTTCGATGAGGCCCTCGCGCCGTATCTAACCGATGGGTACCGGATTGCGCACGTGCAATACCACATCGGGGAAGGCATTCACTTTCAGGATTCCGACAACCGCAGCGAGTCACGCGGCATGCATCTGTTTGCCTGCGTGCTGTTTGAGCGCCATTCCGGCTACCCCGGCGCCTCGTCCGGCGACGGTGCCCGACCCCGCCTGGGCCGCCACGGTACCGATCAGTAAGCGCCGCGCGTACGGGCTGCCCGACGGCCGCTCTTTCCATTTTCTCCCCTTCCTTATCTGCTTTTCTATGAAAGTCTTCCTGTCCGTAGTGCTGTTGGGTTTGTGCGCTGGCTGGGCCCGGCCCGCTCAGGCGCAAACGCCCGTTGATTCTGCCCAGATACGCCTGCAGAACCAAAAAGAACGCACCCGGGCGGCCGAGCAGGTGCTGGCAGACCAGCGCCGCCAAACGGCCACCAGCCGCGCCACCGCCGCCGAAACAGAGTCGGCCCTGAAACAGCAGCGCCGCGACCTGCAGGCGCAGAAGCGGCAGCTCAAGGACCAGCAGATGGCCGCCCACGACGACAACGCCCGCGAGAAGCTGGCCCGCGACCAGGTGCGTACCGAAAAGGCCCGCACCCGCGACCAGAAAAAGCAGCTGCGCACCGGTGCCCCCACGCCTTAAGCCGCCGCGGCCCCACGCTCCCTACTCGTCTTGATTCAGCCTTTCAGCCCAAGCTCTCCGCTGCTTATGCCCGTTCCTTATCAACCCAATGCGGCGCTGCTGCTGGCCCTGGGCTTCGAACCGTACCGCTCGCCGGCCGGCCAAACCCGCCACAGCCGCCCCAGCGCCTGCGGGCAGGAAACGATGGTGCTCTACGACGACGGCGAGCTGGCGCTGCTGGAAGCCGTCAACGGCCAGCTGCTCTACAGTTTTCAGGGGCGCATAGCCTCCGAAGCCGAGCTGCGGGTGCTGCTGCGCCAGGTCAATTGGGCCACCGAACCCCTCGCTTACTCCCTCACCGAATAACCTTCCCCATGACCGATCAGTACCTGCGAAGCCTCGGCTTTTCGCCCCTGTCCGAAGATGCCCGCACCGGCCGGCCGGCCTTTGCCCGCGCCTGGCGCTACCAGCACGACCTCCAGGCCCAGGATGGAACGAGCGTGTTTCTCGAGCATCCCCTGGGCATCGACCGGTGCCGGCTGAGCGCCACCCTGGCGCCCCTGCGCGGCGAAGAAGTGTTTGCCGATATGTCCCTGCAGGATGGACCCGCGCTGGAAGCGGCGCTGGCGGCCTTTTACCAGGCGCACGGCGGGGTAGGTACTACCCGGCCCAGCGTGGTGAAAGATGATTTTCGGCCCTACTTCCGGCCGCACTAACGCGGTCGGCTGCCCGGTCCGGTTCCGCGCGGGCTGGTGCAGTAAGCCGCTTCACCCGGGGCCAAGCAGCCTGGCAATGAAAAGGCCTCCGAGCAATCGGAGGCCTTTTTTGGTGGTGATAAAAGGGTTAGCAGCATTACTGGAAACCCTTACCGATTCATTGAATAGGCCGCGGGCCTCAGCTGGCTTCCGCCACCCGGCCCGCGTCACGCCGGAATGCCAGCGGCGTGGTGGCGGTGTGCTTGCGGAAAAAGTTGCTGAAGTACGTGGGGTACTCGAAGCCCAAGCTATAGGCAATTTCGGCCGTGCTCCAGGCGGTGTGGTGCAGCAGGGCCTTGGCTTCGCCGATAATCCGCTCGGCAATGTGGGCGGTGGTCGGCTTGCCGGTTACTTCCTTCACCGCCCGGTTCAGGTGGTTGACGTGTACCCCCAGCTGCTGGGCAAAGTCCTGCGCCGTTTTCAGCGGCATGGTCTGGTTGGGGCTTTCCACCGGAAACAGCCGCTCCAGCAGCTCCAGAAACAGGGAGGTAATCCGGGACGAGGCGTTCTTGTGCTGCACAAAGCTCTCGGAGGGCTGCATGCGCAGGGCTTCGTGGATGAGCAGCTGCAGGTAGGTGCGAATCAAGTCGCCCTTGTACAGGTAGTCAGATGCCTGCTCGGCCAGAATCTTCTGAAAAATGCCCTGAACATAGACTATTTGCTCGGGGCTGAGGTGGAAGACGGGCGTGCCGCCCACCTTGAACAGCGGCGACTGTTGCAGGCTTTCCGAACGGTCGTTTTCCTTCATAAAGGCCTCGGTGAACAGGCAGGAGTAACCCGTCAGCCGCGGGTCGTGCAGCTCAATGGAATACGGAATGTGCGGGTTGGCAAACATCAGGCTGGGCGTGCTGATATCGATGCTACGGTCGGCGTAATGCACCGTGCAGGGACTGGTCACCAAGGCCACTTTGTAGAAGTCGCGGCGGCGGTAGTCGTGGCTCGGCCCGGCCGACGTGTCGACCGCGTAAGCCTTGAAGCCGCGTAGCTTCAGCTCCTGGGGGTTCAGGTCCTGGTGGCTGCTGATGGGGCCGGCTGGAGGAGCAGTTTCGTGGGTCATGACGTTCATACGCAAGCGCCGGTAGCATGCCGGGGAAACGCTGCCGGGGTGAAAAGAGAAAGCGCCTGAGACAGTGGTAATAGGCCTGCCGAAAACGGCCAGGGCAGCCCCCGCACGCACGGGAAGGGCATGCCCTGGCCGTTTCCAACCGAGGAGGCTAGTCGTGAATTTTCCGCTCGCTGATCCACTTCACCATGTTCGGGTCGCGGTGGTCGAAGAACAGGCTGGCCTTGGTGTCCAGGGTGCCGATGGCGGCCATGTCTTCGGCGCTCAGTTCAAAGTCGAAAATGGCGAAGTTCTCGGCCATGCGCTCGGGCCGCACCGACTTGGGAATGGCTACCACGCCGCGCTGCATGAGCCAGCGCAGTACCACCTGCGCCACCGACTTGTGGTACTTCGCCCCAATGCCTTGCAGCAGCTCGTTGTGGAACAGGTTGTTCTTGCCCTCGGCAAACGGCCCCCACGACTCAATCTGCACCTTGTGCTCGGCCATAAACTGCTGCTCAGCCACCTGCTGGTGGAAGGGGTGGGTTTCCACTTGGTTTACGGCCGGCACCACCTCGTGCTGCACCAGGAAGTCCATCAGGCGGTCGGGTGCGAAGTTGCTCACGCCAATGGCGCGGATGCGGCCGGCCTTGTACAGTTCTTCCATTGCCCGCCACGCCCCGTGCACGTCACCGTAAGGCTGGTGAATCAGGTACAGGTCGAGGTAATCCAGCTGCAGCTTGCGCAGCGACGTTTCAAACGCCTGCTTCGCGCCCTCGTAGCTGGCATCCTGCACCCACAGCTTGGTGGTGATGAACAACTCCTCCCGCGGCACGCCGCAGGCTTTGATGGCGCGCCCCACCGCCTCCTCGTTCGTGTACGAAGCGGCCGTGTCGATGAGCCGGTAGCCGGCCTTGATGGCGGCTAGTACGCTGGCTTCGCATTCAGCCAGGTCGCGTACCTGGAACACGCCAAATCCCAGCAAGGGCATCGTCACTCCGTTGTTCAGTTCAATGGTCTGCATGGTTTTCTGATGGTGATAAGCGGTTGCCTCGAAGCCGTCCGGCCGCGCCGTTCTCTATACGCCCGTCGAAGTGTGGTGGCTGAAGCGCCGATTGCCCGCAACGGTCCGAAATGCCCCGAGGTAATAGCACAAAGGTCCGGCCGAAGAGGCCGGGCTGAAAAAGACAATCAAACGAATTAGTATAAAATTCAAACAAGTCGTCGGCCCGCTGTAGCCGGTGCTTCTGGCCTGATGGCACATCGGTACCGCGCTCAGCGCCAGCCGACCCCGAACCTGAAAGGTGACCCGGGCCGCCGAGGAATACGGCATTCAAATGACCAGGTCTGTACACGGAGGGCACTTGCCAGTTCTGCCAGCGCCTGTTGTCGTCGTACCTTACTCCGCAACCGGTCAGCCCTCATCCGAAGACGCTGACGTTAATCTGGAGCAAGCACGGGCGGAGGCTGCGCTGGCCCGGCTACGTGCCTCTCATCATCCGGATAAAGTAAAGGACCAGGCAGTTGCCGACGGTGGGCACCCATATTCAGCCGCTCCTACGATTGGCCCCGATGTGCGCATCCCGGAACGAATGCTCTACACGCCTTCTCGCGCGCCACAGGTCCTGGGTTAGTGGACTACGTGCAGGCACACCCGTATGACTACCGGGCGGAACCAGAAGCGGAACTGGGCGGGTTCGCACAAGTCCGTGACGGGATGAAGAAGCTTCTGTCCCTGAAAGCGCCGCAGTAAAAATAAAAAACCCTCTCTGCGCAATGCAAAGAGGGTTTTTGTGGTGATGGACGGAATCGAACCGCCGACACAAGGATTTTCAGTCCTTTGCTCTACCAGCTGAGCTACATCACCAGGTTGCCGTGGTGGCTGAATGGAGCGCAAAACTACAAACGCAGATTCACAATGCAAGTTTTCCAACAAAAAAAATCTTGCGGCAAAAACCGGATACTTTTGTAGGCGTAGCAAAAGTATTCGGCATGCCTACTATCTTGCCGGCCCACCATTCCCCCCCGTTCCGTGGTACAAGTGCTTCAACAAATTCTCTTTCTGCTCGTCGCAGCCCTGAGCATCGGGCTGTTCGCCTGGCAGGTGCGAAAGATTCGCGCCAACATCCTGCAGGGCAAGGACCGCGCAATGGGCGGCTCCGTGTCCGAGCGCATCAACAAAACCCTGCTCGTCGCCTTCGGCCAGCAGAAAATGTTCAAGCGCCTCACGCCCGCTTTGCTGCACCTGGTGGTGTACGTGGGCTTCTTGGTCATCAACATCGAGGTCATCGAAATCATGATTGACGGCCTGGCCGGCTCACACCGCATCCTGCGGGTGCTCGGCCCGGGCTACGACGCGCTGATGGCCACCAACGAGGTGCTCGGCGCGCTGGTTATCGTGGCCGTGGCCGCCTTCTGGTGGCGCCGCAACCGGCAGCAGCCCGTGCGCCGCCTCACCGGCGTGGAGCTGCGCGCCTGGCCCAAAATGGACGCCAACATCATCCTCTACGTGGAAGTGGCGCTGATGCTGGCCCTGTTCACCATGAACTCGGCCGACCTGAAGCTGCACCAGCTGCGCGGCGAGGAAATGCCCGGCACCTTCCCCGTCAGCGCCCTGCTGGTGGGGCTGATGCCCGACAGCGTGACGGCCCTGCACGTGCTGGAGCGCGTGGGCTGGTGGATTCACATCGTGGGCATCCTGGCCTTCCTGAACTACCTGCCTTCGTCGAAGCACTTCCACATCATCATGGCCTTCCCGAACGTGTACTACTCGCGCTTGGTGCCGCAGGGCCAGTTTTCGAACGTGGACAGCATCACCCACGAGGTGAAGTCGATGATGGACCCGAGCTACCAGGTGCCCGCCCCGCCCGTCGACGCCGAGGGCAACCCGGTTATCGAGCGGTTTGGGGCCAAGGACGTGGAAGACCTGGCCTGGACCAACCTGCTCAACGCCTACTCCTGCACCGAGTGCGGCCGCTGCACCTCGGTGTGCCCGGCCAACATCACCGGCAAGCTCCTCTCGCCGCGCAAAATCATCATGGACACGCGCGACCGAATGGAGGAGAAATTCAACTCCCCGCTGATTTTCAAGCCCAACAACTATAAGGGCGAGGACCGCATGCAGGTGAGCGAGGAAGGCACGCTGGTGCACGGCAAGGTGACGGCCGAGGAGCTGTGGGCCTGCACCACCTGCAACGCCTGCGTGGAAGCCTGCCCGGTCAACATCAACCCGCTGGACAGCATCATCGAGATGCGCCGCTACCTGGTGCTGGAAGAAACGGCCGCGCCCAACTCGCTGAACGTGATGTTCTCGAACATCGAAAACAACGGCGCGCCCTGGGCCTTCTCGCCCTCCGACCGCTTCAACTGGGCCGACGATTTGTTCGTGGCGGAAAAAGCCTAAATGAGTTGTCAGTTGTGGGTTGTTAGTTGTCAGTAAACAGGCAACAGCAACCGGCACTGACGACCCTACTGACAACTAATAACTGACAACTGTCAACTCGATACAATGGCTGAGCAAGTAGCCAAACGACAAGTTTCCGTGCCGCTGATGGCCGACCTGGCCGCCCGCGGCGAATCGCCCGAGGTGCTGTTCTGGGTGGGCTGCGCCGGCGCCTTCGACGACCGGTACAAGCGCGTGACCCGCGCCTTTGTGCGCATTCTGGAGCACGTGGGCGTGAAGTACGCCGTGCTGGGCATGGAAGAATCCTGCACCGGCGACCCGGCCAAGCGTGCCGGCAACGAGTTCCTGTTTCAGATGCAGGCGGCCACCAACATTGCTACGCTGGACGGCTACGGCATCAAGACCATCGTGACGGCCTGCCCGCACTGCTTCAACACCATTAAGAACGAGTACCCAGCGCTGGGCGGCAACTACGAGGTGATTCACCACAGCACCTTCCTGCAGCAGCTCATCAACGACGGGCGGGTGAAGGTACAGGGCGGCGAGTCGTACAAAGGCCGCCGCATCACCTTCCACGACAGCTGCTACCTGGGCCGGGCCAACGACATCTACGAAGCCCCCCGCGAAGTACTGGCCGCCCTCGACGCTGACTTGGTGGAAATGAAGCGCAGCAAAGCCAACGGCCTGTGCTGCGGCGCTGGCGGCGCGCAGATGTTCAAGGAGCCCGAGCGCGGCAAGAAGGACATCAACGTGGAGCGCACCGAGGAAGCCCTGGCCACCCTCGACGGCGACGCGGCCGCCCTGGAAGCCCTGCTGGGCGTGGAAGGCGGCAACGCCGGCGCCACGCCTTCGCCCAAGAAGGCCGACAACGGCATCATTGCCGTGGGCTGCCCCTTCTGCATGACCATGATGAGCGACGGGGTGAAAAACAAGGAGCGGGAAAGCTCGGTGCAGGTGTTCGACCTGGCCGAGCTGATTGCCTCCGCCGAGGGCCTCAACGCCTAAGCCCGGCCGTTACGCCAAACGTGAGTACTTTCAGGCCCGCGCCACCGGAACTTTGGTCCGGGGCGCGGGCCTTCTCATGTTGAGACGGAGCCGGGCCAGGTCGGCGCGGCCACTCCCGCATACCCCTCTTATATGTTCGTCGCTTTTCACGAACTCCCCGCCACGGCCCGCGTCTGGATCTACCAGGCCAGCCGCCCCCTCACCGACGCCGAGCTGACCGCCCTGCAGCCCGCCCTGCAGCAGTTCAGCGAAGCCTGGACCAGCCACGGCCGTACCCTGCGCGCCTCGGCCGAGTTTCGGCACCGGCAATTTCTCATTCTGGGCCTCGATGAAGCCGTGGCCGACGCCAGCGGCTGCTCCATCGATGCCTCCGTGCGCTTCGTGCGCGAGTTGGAAGCGGCCCTGGGCCTGACGCTGCTGGCCAAGGAAGAATTGGCGTTTCTGACGCCCGAAGGGCAGGTACAGCTCGTGCCGCGCCGCGAGCTGAAGCAGGCCGTGCAGGCCGGTGTATTGCGCCCCGATTCGCCGTATTTCGACAATACCATTGCCCAGCGCGGGGCGCTGGAAACGGCCTGGCCAGCCCCGGCCGCAACGACTTGGCTGGCCCGTTATTTTGCTGGCAACTAGGAAAAAATCTGGAGCAGCGGCGGAATGCTATGTAAACTTAGTATTATTGCTAGCCCCAATTTGGGCAGGTTCCACCCGGACCACCTCCACCTCCACCACCCCACCTTCTCTCTTTCTACCACCTTATGAAGAACCTCATCGTTGCTTGCGCAGCGGCTGGCTCGGTAGCCGTTCTGGGCGGTTGCGCCGCGTCGGGCGGGCTGAGCAAAGCCGATAAGCGCTTTGCCCGTGGCGAGTATGAAACCGCCATTGAACTCTACAAGGCCGATGTGGCCAAAGGCAAGGATATTGCCACGGCCAACTTCAAGATTGCCGAGGCGTACCGCATGTCGAACCGCATCGAGCAGGCCGAGCAGTACTACAAGGCTGCGCTGGACGGTGGGGTGAAAAACGCTGATGCGCCTTTCTACTACGGCCTGGCCCTGAAAGCCAACGGCAAGTACGAAGAAGCCGCCACGCAGCTGGAGCAGTACGCCACCAGCGGCACCAACCGCACGCTGGTAGCCCGCGCCGAGCGCGAAGCGCAGAACGCCAAGGCCGTACCCGGCCTGGTAGCCATGCGCAACAACAACGAAGTAACCCCGCTTGACCAGATCAACACGGCCTCGTCGGACTTCAGCGCCACCATTAAGCCTGATACCAAGGAGTTGGTATTCGCCTCGGGCCGCGACGGGAAGAAGTATCCCGGCAACGGTGAAGGCTTCAACCACCTCTACGCCATCAAGTTCGATGACGCGGAGAAGATGACGGGTGGTACGGTGATGCCGTACGAATCGGTGGCCATGGGTGGTGGTGCCGCTGCGCCGGCTCCGGCCGCTACCGGCACCACGCCGGCCCCGGCCGCGCCGGCCAAGAACGATAAGGACGCCGGCAAACCGGTGTTCAACAAGCCGAACATGCACCAAGCATCGGCCACGTTCTCGCCCGACGGCAAAATGATGATTTTCGCCCGCTCGAACGACGGCTCGAAGAAAGGCCTGCTGAGCGTGGACCTGTACGCCTCGTACTTCCGCGGCGGCACCTGGACCGAGCCCGAGCTGGTGCGCGGCGTGAACAACAGCAAGGCCGACGACTTCTCGCCGGTTCTCTCGCCCGACGGGCAGACGCTGTACTTCGCCTCGTCGCGCCCCGGCGGTCAGGGTGGCAACGACCTCTACAAATCGACGCTGGGCGCCAACAACCGCTTCTCGGCCCCCGAGAACCTGGGCGACCAGATCAACACCCCCGGCAACGAAAACTTCCCGGCCGTGGGCCCGGACGGCACCCTGTACTTCTCGTCGGACGGACACCCGGGCTTCGGTAAGCTCGATTTGTTCCGCGTGGAGAAGACCGGCAAGGTGGCCAACCTGGGCGCCCCGATCAACAGCACCGGCGACGACTTCGCGCCGTACCTGACGGGCAAGGACATGGGCGTCTTCTCATCGAACCGCGCCGGTGGCAAGGGTTCGGACGACCTGTACATGTTCCGCAAGAAGCCGTTCAAGCTCGTGACCTTCTACGCCGAAGGCAAGGTGCTGGGCAAGGATGCCAAGACTGGTGCCACTGAACCGCTGGCCAACGAAACGGTAACCATCACCAACACCAACGGCCAGAAGCAGGACGTAATGACCGGCGCCGATGGCTCGTTCAAGGCCAAGCTGGACACCTCGGCTACTTACTCCTTCGTGGCTGACCGCGGCGGCTACTTCACGGCCCGCCAGAACGTGAGCACCGTGGGCAAGACCCCGACCCAGGATCAGTTGCCCAACGAGCAGAACGACATCACCATCCCGGTGACGCTGACCCTCGACAAAATCGCTCTGAACAAGGCCATCGTAGTGGAGAACATCTTCTACGACTACAACAAGTGGGACATCCGCCCGGATGCCGCCACGGAGCTGGACAAGCTGGTGCAGACGCTGGTGGACAACCCGGACATCAACATCGAGCTTAGCTCGCACACCGACTCGCGCGGTAAGGATGCCTTCAACCAGACCCTGTCGCAGAAACGTGCGCAGTCGGCCGTGGATTACATCATTTCGAAAGGCATCCCCGCTGCTCGCATCACGGCTAAAGGCTACGGCGAAATGAAGCCGGTGATTAAGAACGCGAAGACCGAGGAAGAGCACCAGAAGAACCGTCGCACGGAGTTCAAGGTGACCAAAATCAACGCTTCGTCGACCAACTAAGCCGCGGCTACGGCCGAAGCTTATCGGAGCCCCCGCACCACCCGGTGCGGGGGCTTTCTTGTAGCCAAAACGTAAGCCACGGCGGACTTTTGTTTGGTTCGAGTCTGCCAGCACGCTGAACTACCGGTGTTGCGGTGGTTCGGCGCTACGCTTACGGGGCATTGACGGTATCAACTACGGCGCAGTGTGGTTGCGCCGCAGGCTTTGGCACAGATGTTGGCTTTGGGCCTTATAGCCGCTACAACCCTGGCAGCGGTGCTTCGCCCTCTTACAGCTATGAAAAACATCTTACTACTGGGCCTGAGCCTGCTGCTGACGGCGCAGGTGGCCCTGGCCATTCCGGCGGGCATGGCCGTGCGCTCCGAGCGCGGCCTGCCCTTCCGCCTCCGCCTCGACGGATACCGCATCGGCGGGCGCGCGGGCCTGACGGACGTGCGCTTCGAGCGCCTGGCACCGGGGCAGCACTGGGCCGAGTTTCAGCTGCCTGCCAACGGCGGCGTGCTTAGCTTCCGCACCCGCGTCGACCTCGTGCCGGGCCGTGAAACGCGCTTCGTGCTGGTGACGCGCCGGGGCTATCCGCCCGTGCTGCAGCGCGTGAGCGAGGCACCGCTGCCCGGCTGGGCCGGAGGCCGCGGCCCCGGCCGCCCCGACGACTACGGCTACCAGTGCCAGCCCACGCCCTTCGGCGGCCCCAGCAGCTGGCCGGCTCCCGGCACCCGCGACGATTGGTACGGCCGTGGCGACGAGGGCAATTATGGCAACGGCAGCTACGGCGGCAACGCGCCCGGCCAGTACAATCAGCCGCCCCAGGCGCACGGGGACAATTACCCGCAGCCGGGCAACAGCGGTGGCTACGGCAATGGCGCCAATGGCAATGGCGGTTACCCTCAGCCGGGCAATAACGGCGGTAGCTATGGTAACGGAGGCTATGGCAACGGCGGCGGCTACCCCGCCAACCAGCGCCATCTGTTGACCGCGCAGGAAACCGAGCAGCTGGTGCAGGCCGTGCGGGCCCGCTCCTTCGAGGATCAGAAAGTGCTGCTGGCCCGGCAAGCCCTGGCCGACAGCGACATCCGCAGCGAAGACCTGCGCCGCCTGCTGCAGGGCTTCGATTTCGACAAGGGCAAGCTGGAGCTGGCCAAGTTTGCCTACGCCCGGGTGGCCGACCGGCAGAACTTCTACCGCATCTACGACACGTTCACCTTCGACGCCAGCGTGCGGGAAATGCAGCAGTTCATCGAGCAGAACCGCGGAGCCTAATCCCAGCCACATCAATGCAAAACGCCCCGACGCAGCTTGCGTCGGGGCGTTTTGCATTGGTTACCTGCTGAAGGCGTCAGCGTAACGCGGGTTGATATCAGCTAGCGCAGGCGGTCCATGGAGCGCACCAGCTTCTCGTCGCGGCGGATGAAGCGGTTGGCCAGCAGGTTGAGCAGCAGCGCCAGCGTGGGCAGGTAGAAGCCGGCCTCGAAGGTGCCGGGCATTTTCACATTGACCATCTGCTCGCCCTGCGAGGAGTAGTAGAAGGCGGCGCCGATGGTGGCCGAAATGAGCAGCAGGTTCAAGGAGCCGAGCATGAGCTGGGTCATGCGCTTCTGGTACTGGAAGATTTCGGCCAGGGCTACGATGGCCGAAATGGCGGCCAGGGCGGCAATGGCGTAGGTGGCAATGGGCGCCTGGGCGGGGTTGGAGGACGTCAGGTGCGTGGCCGTGAGCGTAATGGTCTGATTGGTTTGCGGATCGGTTTTGGCCCAGATCGGCAGAAACAGGACGCAGACCATGCAGATGGCGAGCAGCAGCAGAAAAACGCTTTGGATTCTTTGTATCATCTTTGTTGTTATGAGCGAATGGCTGGCCGAAGACGGCCGGCAAAAGTAGCCAAAAGACTCCGCTAACCCGCATTCTTCCAATGCCTGAAGCCTATATCGTCGACGCGGTGCGTACACCCGTCGGCAAGTTTGGCGGCGCCCTCAGCGCCGTGCGCCCCGACGACCTGACCGCCGTAGTGCTGCGCGAACTGCTGCGCCGCAACCCCACCATCGACCCCCAAACCATCGAAGACGTCATCATCGGCGCGGCCAACCAGGCCGGGGAGGACAACCGCAACGTGGCCCGCATGGCCGCCTTGCTGGCCGGCCTGCCGCTGTCGGTGGCCGGCGTGACGGTGAACCGCCTCTGCGCCTCCGGCCTGCAAAGCATCATCGACGCCACCCGCGCCGTGCGCGCCGGCGACGGCGACGTGTACCTGGCCGGCGGGGCCGAAAGCATGACCCGCGCCCCGTTCGTCATGGCCAAGTCGGAAACCGCTTTCGGGCGCGACTTCACGGCCCACGACACCACGCTGGGCTGGCGCTTCGTCAACCCCAAGCTGGCCAAGCTGCACCACCCGTACTCCATGGGCGAAACCGCCGAGAACGTGGCCAAGCAGTACGGCATCACGCGCGAGGAGCAGGACCAGTGGGCCTTCGACTCGCAGCGCAAGTACCAGCGCGCCTTTGAAAAGGGCCGCTTCCGCCGCGAAATCGTGCCGGTGTTCGTAGCCCAGCCCAAGACCGAGGCCGTGATGTTCGACACCGACGAGCACCCCCGCGCCACGGCCCTGGAAAAGCTGGCGACGCTGAAGCCGGCTTTCATCCCGAACGGCTCGGTGACGGCAGGCAACTCGGCGGGCATCAACGACGGCGCGGCGGCCACGCTCATCGTGAGCGAGGAAACGGTGAAGCGCCTGAACCTGAAGCCGCTGGCCCGCGTGGTGTCCTCAGCCGTGGCGGGCGTCGACCCGGCCATCATGGGCGTGGGGCCGATTCCGGCGACGCAGAAAGCCTTGCAGCGCGCCGGGCTGAGTATCAACGATATCGACCTGATTGAGTTGAACGAAGCTTTTGCAGCCCAGGTCATTGCCGTCATGCGCGAGCTGAACATGGACCCGGCCAAAATCAACGTCAATGGCGGCTCCATTGCCATCGGGCACCCGCTGGGCGCCTCGGGGGCGCGCATCACGGCCACGCTGCTGCACGAGATGCAGCGCCGCGACGACGTGCGCTACGGCCTGGCCACGATGTGCGTCGGGGTGGGGCAGGGGGCCGCGGTCATCTACGAGAAGCTGTAATGGCCGCCGCCCCGGCTCCCGACCTGCTGCGGCCCGCGCTGCCGCTGACGGTGGCCGGGGCGCGCCTGCGGCCGTTCGAAGCCGATGATGCGCCCGCGTTGGCCCGCCACGCCAACGACCGGGACATCTGGCGGAACCTGCGCGACCGGTTTCCGCATCCCTACACCCTGGCCGACGCCGAGTGGTACGTGCAGTTCGTCAATGCCGACGGCAGCCGCGACCTGCACCTCTGCCTCGAAGTCGACGGTGAGGCGGCCGGCAGCATCAGCGTGCTGTTTCAGGACGACATCAGCCGCCGCTCGGCCGAAATCGGCTACTGGCTTGGCCGCGCCTACTGGGGCCGCGGCATCGTGACGGCGGCAACCCGGGCCCTGGCCGACTACGCGCTGGCGCATTTCGACCTGTGCCGACTCTACGCCACTGTTTTCGAATACAACCCGGCTTCGGCGCGGGTGCTGGAAAAGGCCGGCTTCGCGTTTGAAGCCCGTCTGCGGCGCAGCATCACCAAGGACGGCCAAACCGTCGACGGCCTGCTTTACGCGTTGCTTAATTCTGAATGCTGAATTAGGAATTCTGAATTGACAGGTGTTCAGTCGTCTGAAAATCAATTCATAATTCAGCATTCATAATTCAGAATTCTCCTTGCGCTATTTCCTCGAACTCGCCTACGACGGCACGGCCTACTGCGGCTGGCAGATGCAGCCCTCGGCCCCGAGCGTGCAGCAGGAGCTGGACCGCCGCCTCACGCAGATTCTGCGGCAGCCGGTGTACTCGCTCGGCAGTGGCCGGACGGACTCGGGGGTGCACGCCAGTCACCAGGTAGCGCACTTCGACGCGGAGCTGCCGGCCGGATTGAGTCTGGAGCAGTTGCTCTACCGCCTCAACCGCGCCCTGCCCTCGGATATCGGCGCTTACGCCCTCACGCCGGTGCAGCCCGACGCGCACGCCCGCTTTTCGGCCGTGGCGCGCTCCTACGAGTACCACGTGGCCCTGCGCCGGGACCCGTTTCGGCGCGACCAGGCCCTGTGGCTCGACAAGGCGCCCGACGTGGCGGCCATGAACGAGGCGGCCCAGGCCCTCGTCGGCCAGCGCGACTTCACGGCGTTTTCCAAGGTGAAGGGCGCCGAGACGCACTACGTCTGCTGGGTGCACGAGGCTGGCTGGCACCCCACGCCGCATGGGCTGATGTTCCGCATCCGGGCCAACCGCTTCGTGCGCGGCATGGTGCGGCTGGTGGTGGGCACTCTGCTGGACGTGGGCCGCGGCAAGCTCACGCCCGCGCAGTTTGCCGAGGTGCTGCACCGGCAGCAGCGCATTGCGGCCAGCGGAGCGGCGGCGGCGCACGGGCTGTTTCTGAGCCGGGTGGAGTATCCGCCGGAGGTGCTGCTGCCGGGCCAGGAGCCGGCCGAGAAGCCGTTTTTCGTAACGGACGCGGAGCTGCAGCCGTTTTACTGGCAGCAGAAGTAGCACGAAATTCCCCTCCTTTTTGAAGGAGGGGACGCGGCGAGTTTACTCGCCGCTGGGGTGGTTGCGTCGTTGCTGACATTGAACGGCGGCCCCAGAACAACTCTGCGCCAACTTCTGCGTCCTCTGCGGGCTAACCAACGTCAGCAACAGTTGGGCTTTGCGGATAACAACGTCAGCAACGGCGCAACCACCCCAGCCAAGCCTGCGGCTTGACATCCCCTCCTTCAAAAAGGAGGGGAGCATGGCCTTCGGCCCGGTGCCCGCCGTAACTTGCGCCCCCGTTGGGCGGTTTACTGCCGTACCCAATTCCCGCCCACCTAATCCCCACCCGCTGCCCGTGGAATCTGCTGCGCCCGCCGCTACCTCCGCCAAAGCCGGCAATATCTTCGACTGGCAGGTGCTGCGGCGCCTGATGGTCTATATCCGGCCTTACCGCGGCGTGTTTGCGCTGCTCATCGTCCTCACCATTGCCACCGCCGCGCTGGGCACGGTGCGCCCCTTCCTGATTCAGCAGATGGTGGACGTGCAGATCAGCAACGGCGACTGGCCGGGGCTGAACCGCATGTTCGCCCTGCTGCTGGGCTTGCTGGTGCTGCACACCGGCGTGAGCTACCTGCAGACCTACTACGGCGGCTGGTTGGGCCAGTACATCGTGCGCGACATTCGCGTGGACCTCTACCGCCACATCCTGAACCTGCGCCTGCAGTTCTTCGACCGCACGCCCATCGGGGTGCTGGTCACGCGCAACATCTCCGACGTGGAAACGCTGTCGGACGTGTTCAGCGAAGGGCTGGCGGCCATGATTGGCGACATTCTGCAGCTGGTGTTCATCATGGCCTTCATGTTTTACATCGACTGGCGGCTGACGCTGGTGAGCCTCTCGGTGATTCCGCCGCTGCTCTTCAGCACCTACGTGTTCAAGGAGAAGGTCAAGAAGTCGTTTCAGGAGGTGCGCACGGCCGTGGCCAGTCTCAACGCCTTCGTGCAGGAGCACCTGACGGGCATGAACATCGTGCAGATTTTCAACAACGAGCAGCGCGAGTTCCGCAAGTTTGAGGCGCTGAACAAGGAGCACACGGCGGCCAACATCCGCTCGGTGCTCTACTATTCGATTTACTTCCCGGTGGCGGAGGTGCTGGGCGCGGTGGGGGTGGGTCTGCTGGTGTGGTACGCCTCGCACGGCCAAATCGAGGGCACGATATCGAAGGGCGCGCTGATTGCCTTCATTATGTACAACGCGCTGTTCTTCCGGCCCATCCGCCAGATTGCCGACCGGTTCAACACCCTACAGCTGGGCCTGGTGAGTACCGAGCGCCTGCTGAAGCTGCTCGACAGCCAGGAGTTCATCCCCGACGAAGGCACCCGCCAGCCGACAACCTTGAAGGGCGCGGTGGACTTCCGTCACGTCTGGTTTGCTTACAACGAGCCGGAGTGGGTGCTCAAGGACATTAACTTCGAGGTGAAGCCGGGCCAGACGGTGGCCTTCGTGGGTGCTACCGGCGCGGGCAAAACCAGCATCATCAACCTGCTCAGTCGCTTCTACGACATTCAGCAGGGCGAAATATGCGTCGACGGGCACGATTTGCGCGAGTACGACCTGAAGGCCCTGCGCAAGCACATCGGGGTGGTGCTGCAGGACGTGTTCCTCTTCAACGGCACGATTCAGGACAACATCACCCTCGGCAACGACGACATCACCGAAGCCCAGATCTGGCACGCGGCCCGGCTGGTCGGGGCCGATAAGTTTATCGAGCGGCTGCCCGGCGGCTTGCAGTACAAGGTGATGGAGCGCGGCTCGACGCTGTCGGTGGGGCAGCGCCAGCTCATCAGCTTCGTGCGCGCCCTGGTCTACGACCCGCGTATCATCATCCTCGACGAAGCCACCTCCTCGGTCGACTCCGAGACGGAGGAAATGATTCAGGAGGCCATCGAGAAGCTGATGCAGGGCCGCACTTCGCTCGTCATTGCCCACCGCCTGAGCACCATTCAGAAAGCCGACCGCATCATCGTGCTCGACCGGGGCGAAATCAAGGAAAGCGGGCAACACGAGGAGCTGCTGCGCCTGCCTGGCGGCTACTACGCCCAGCTCTACCAGATGCAGTATGTAACCGAATAGCTGAGTTGGTGAGGTGGTGAACTGGTGAGCTGACGTTCCGTTTGCGCAGGATGCGCGGTTCGCCCCACCAGAACATCAAACTCACCAGTTCACCACCTCACCATTTCACCATTCATGTCCCGTTGGTTTTTCATTGTTGGCGGCGTGCTGCTGCTGGGTTTTGCCGGCGTCTACGCCTGGCTGGGCGGCTTCAGCACCCCGCAGATTGACCTGGTTACCACCACGCAGCCCGTATTCGTGGCCGGCAAGGCCTACAAGGGCCTGCCCGACAAGCAGTTCGGCAAGCTATTCGCCGAGGCCAACGCACTGTACCGCAAAGGCACGCTGAAGGGCACGCTTGGCAACATCTACTACAACGACGCCGTGGCCGAGGGTGAGGAAATCGATGCCTTCGTGGGCGTGGTGGTGCCCGATACCACCAGCCAGGCCCTGCCGCTGGGCTACCGCTACCGCACCTTCGCGGCGGGGCAGCGGGTGCTGCGTGCCCGGGTGCGGGCCAACTTCATGCTGGCGCCGGGCCGGCTGTACCCCGCCCTGCAGGAAGCCGTGAAAGCGCGCAAGCTGACCTCGCGCAACGTCTTCCTGGAGCAGTTTCCGGAGGACGGCCCCGCCGAAATGCTGCTGGTAGTGGCCGGGCCGCAGTAGCCCAAAACGAAGAGCCCCCGTCCGCGCAGCAGACGAGGGCCCCGGGCCAGACGGGCGGCAGCGCTTAGTTGCTGCCCTTGCCGCCGAGGTAGAACGAAGCGCCCAGCGTGAGCTGCGTGAGGCCGAAGCGGGCCTCGAACGACGTGGTCTTGGACAGCAGCTGGTTGCCGGCGGGCTGGGTGTCCTGCTTCTGGTCTTTCAGGGTGAAGTAGCGCAGGCTGCCCAATGCCAACTCCAGGCCGAGCTTGTCGGAGGGGAAGAACACGAAGCCGGGCTGCAAATCGGCAAAGCCCCCGCGGGATTTGATGGCGAGTTTAGAGGCGCTGACGTCGTCCAGGGTCGACTCGGCTTTGCTGCTGGCGAAGCCCCCCGAAAGCTGGCCGTAGAAGCCGGCCTTGTCGCCCACCATCTGATAATAGCGCGCAAACGGGCCTACCAGCAGCAACTTCTCCCGCGTGGTGCGCGTGGTGGTGCGCTGCCCGCCCGGCCCGTAGTAATAATCGGGCTGGGTGGCTTTGGTCTGGTCCAGCGAGGCCAGCACGCCCACGGCCAGGCGGTCGGCCAGGAACACGCCCGCCTGCGGCGCGAAGTGGAACTGCTGCGAGGTGGACGTGGAATTCGGTACCGTGGCGGGCGTGCCGGTAGACGTGACTTCGGATTTGGAGCTGGCGTAGCCCACGTTGCCACTGAGCAGGATGGTGCCCGGTGCGGTTTGGGCCTGGCTGCTGAGGATGGCGGCGCCGAACAGAGTGACGGCCAACAGGAAACGTTTCATAAATACGGGTCGGGATGAGCTGCTAAGCAGGAATTGACGAAAAAATGGGCGCTACTGCCGCCCCAGGTACAGGGACAACCCCACGCGCAGGTCGCGCAGGCGCAGGCCCGCATCGAAGTTGCGGTAGGTGGTTTTGCTGCGCGTGTCCTTGGATTCCAACTCGAGGCGGGAATAGCTCAGGCCGCGCAGGTTCAGCTCCAGCGCCAGCCGCGGAATGGGGAAATACGCCAGGCCCGGTGCCAGGCCCGCGTAATAGCCGCTGCCTTCGGCCTTCTGCACCGGCGGCTGATACGAGTTGTTGCTCTCCAGCCGCTCGGCGTGCTGGCGCTGGTAGCCGGCACCCAGCTGGCCATACAGCGCCAGCTGCGGCCCGAAGAACCGGTAGTACCGCGCCGCCGGGCCCACCGAGAAGGTGTGCGACGTGGTTTCGTTGTCGTGCAGCTTGCTGACAGTGTTGCCGGTAAACGACGTGGCGTAAGTGGGCGCCTTTTCCCACCTCTGGGTGTAGCCGGCCTGCAGGCCCACCATTAGGTTTTCGGCCACGAAGTAGCCGCCAGTGAGCTGCAGCGGCACCTCGGTGCTTTGCCCAACGAGGTACTTGGTGTTGTTGTCGGGCAGCAGCTGCTGCCGCCGCGAGGTTTGGCTGTAGCCCGCATCGGCGCTGAGCAGGCGGGTGTCGGCGCTGATCTGCGCCTGGGCCGCGGCCGCACTCAGCAGCAGGCCTCCCAGAAAAAGATATTTCATGACTAGCTCAGAGGAGCACGGTTGATAAAAACTGCGGCAAACTTAGCGAAAAGCGGCGCTGTGCTAAGCCCGTCCGGGTTCCGGAACGGCGGATTCCGACATAAAATTGCCCGCGGCCGAACAGCGGGCCGCGGGCAAATGATCAATCATCAGGTGAGTGGGGTGCGGACTTACCGGGCCGCCCGCCACGCGTCGGGCATGGTGAGGCCCACGCTCAGCACCCAGGGCGAGAGGTCGGCCTGCCGGCCGAAGCGCGTGGCGCCGGCCCACTGCTGGTAGTAGGCGTGGGCCGTCAGCCAGAGGTCGGGGCGTAGCTTGTAGGTGGCCGCGGCCCCGGCCAGGCCCACCAGTCCCACCGAGGTAGCCACGGTTTTGGCGTGGGTTTCCGGCTCGCAGCCGCAGCTTTGCTGGCCCCGCTCGGTTACCTGCTGGCTGCGGTCGGCCAGGGTGGCTACGCCCGCGCCGAGGCCGCCGAGCAGGCCGGCGCGGAAGCGGGCGTTGTCGACCAGAAACGCGTTGGCCCGGGCGCTGAGGCTGTAGAGCCCGAGCATGGGCTTGCGCACGTCCGCCACGCCCAGGCTGGAGCCGATGCGCATCGGAATGGCTACGGTGCCGGCCAGGCTGGCCTGCAGGCGCGGCCCTACGCGGTAGCTACCGGCCACCTCGGCCCCGCCGAAGCCGGTGCGCGGGCTGCTCAGGGCCGACAGGCCGAAGAACAGGCCCCAGCGGCTGGGCACGAAGGGCCGGTCCACGGTGTCGGGGCAGGCGTGGTGGCTGCCGGCCACGTACACCCACGGATAAACGGCCGCGTAGGGTACGCAACGGGCACCGCGCTGGGCGGCAGCGGGCTGGCTCCAGGCCAGGGCGGCCAGTAGCAGCGCGAGTAGGGTTGTTTTCATGGAGCTGATGATAAGAGTGGGGAGAAGATAAAAAATAGACCGCAGCCCGCGCAAACCGCGCTGACCGGGGCCGTGCAGTAGCATCAAATAGTGTTCCGCTGTTATTTATTCGTTGCCCCGGGCCGCAAAAAATTTGCGTATCCACCAGCGGCTGCCTTTCTTTAGCCCAACGCCCTCACTCTCAGCCATGCGCTTCGGCCTGACCACAACCGCCACGACGACTACAACCGCCCGCCACGGGTGGGTCGGCGGCGCGCGCACGAGGGGCTAATCAACCCGGTTTCGCATCATTCAGCCAACGCCTTCCCGCCGCTCGGGAAGGCGTTTTTTATGCCCGCACCCATGAACATTCTCAAATTCGGCGGCACGTCCGTCGGCTCCGTGGCCAGCATCAGCACCCTGCTCGAGGTGGTAGCCCGGGAAGTAGCCCGCGGCGAGCGGCCCGTCGTCGTCCTCTCGGCCATGAGCGGGGTGACCAACCTGCTGCTGGCCGCCGCCGAGGAAGCCGCCGCCGGCCGGCCCGTCACCACCTTCCTGATGGAGCTGGAAAACCGCCACTTCGGGGTGGTGAAGTCCCTGCTCGACGCGGCCCGCCAAAACCCGGTGCTCACGCGCCTGAAGCTGCTCTTCAACGAGTTGGAGGACCTGCTGCACGGCATCAGCAGCCTGCGCGAGCTGACGCCGCAGACCCTGGACCGGGTGCTGAGCTACGGCGAGCGGTGCGCTACCTTCCTGGTCAGCGCCTTGGCCGCGGGGCGCTTCCCCGAGGCGCTGTGCGTGGAGGCCACCGAGCTGATCCGCACCGACGCGCACTACGGGCAGGCGCGGGTGGATACCGAGCTGACCGAGCAGCTCATCAGGGGCTTCGTGGGGGAGCACCCGGGCCGGCTGCTGTTCGTCACCGGCTTCATTGCCCGCAATGCCCAGGGCCGCGTCACCACCCTGGGCCGCGGCGGCTCCGACTATACTGCCGCCATCCTCGGGGCGGCGCTGGGGGCGCGGGAAATCCAGATCTGGACCGACGTGAACGGCATGATGACGGCCGATCCGCGCATGGTGAAAAAGGCGTTTTCGCTGCCCGAGCTGAGCTACACCGAGGCCATGGAGCTGTCGTACTTCGGGGCCAAGGTCATCTACCCGCCCACGATGATTCCGGCCTTCATGCGCCGCATTCCCATCGTCATCCGGAACACCTTCGACCTGGAATTTGCCGGTACCACCATTCGCCACGACTGCCAGCCCTCGGCGCTGCCCATCAAAGGCATATCGAGCATCAACGACATCAGCGTCATCAACGTGGAGGGCTCGGGCATGGTGGGCAAGGCGGGCTTCAGCGGGCGGCTGTTTTCGCTGCTGGCCCGGGAGCAGATCAACGTCATCCTCATCACCCAGGCCTCGTCGGAGCACAGCATCACCTTCGCGGTGGCGCCCCACGACGCGGTGCGGGCCCGGGAGCTGATCGGGCAGGAGTTTGAGCTGGAGCTGCAGGCCCGCAAGCTGGAGCTGCCCGGCATCGAGCAGGATCTGGCGGTGCTGGCCATCGTGGGCGAAAACATGAAGCAGACGCCGGGCATTGCCGGCAAGCTGTTTCAGGCCCTGGGCCGCAACGGCGTCAACGTGCGGGCCATTGCCCAGGGCTCGTCGGAGTACAACATTTCGGTCATCATCGGGCGGGCCGACCTGGCCAAGGCCCTGAACGCGGTGCACGATGCCTTCTTCGTGGAGCTGACCAAGACCCTGCACGTCTTCGCGCTGGGCACCGGCAACATCGGCCGCACCCTGCTCGGGCAACTGCACGCCCACCAGGACTTCCTGCGCGAGCAAAACGGCGTGCAGGTGCGCGTAGTGGGCCTGAGCAACTCGCGCCGCATGGTCATCGACCCGGGCGGCCTGCCCCTCGACGGCTGGGAGGCGGCCCTCGATAACGGCCACTCCGAGCCCGCCGACCTCGCCCGCTTCGTGGCCCGCATGAAGCAGCTGAACCTGCCCAACTGCGTGCTCATCGACAACACCGCCGCCCCCGAGCCGGCCGCGCACTACGCCGACGCGCTGCGCCACAGCATCTCGGTGGTGACGTGCAACAAAATAGCCAACTCCGGCCCCTACCAGCAGTACCGCGAGCTGCGCGACGCCGCCCGCCAGCACGGCGCCGACTTCTACTACGAAACCAACGTGGGCGCGGGCCTGCCCATCATCCGCACCCTGCGCGACCTGCGCACCTCCGGCGACCGGGTGGAGCGCATCGAGGCCATTCTGTCGGGTACCATTTCGTTTATCTTCAACAACTTCCGCGGCGCGGCCTCCTTCCACGACATCGTGCGCGAGGCCCAGCAGCGCGGCTACACCGAGCCCGACCCGCGCGACGACCTCAACGGCCGCGACTTCATGCGCAAGATGCTCATCCTGGCCCGCGACGCCGGCCACCCGCTGGAGCCCGATGACGTCGTCATCGAGCCCATGCTGCCCGCCGCCTGCCTGCAGGCGCCCACGGTGGCGGCGTTCTACGAGCAGCTGCGGGCCCACGAAGCCTATTTCGCGGAGCTGAAAGACCGCGCCGCCGCCGCCGGCCAGGTGCTGCGCTACATCGGCCAGCTCGAAGACGGCCGGGCCCGCATCAGCCTGCAGATGGTCGACGAGCAGCACCCCTTCTACCAGCTCTCCGGCGCCGACAACGTCATTTCCTTCACCACCGGGCGCTACAAGGAGCGGCCCCTGGTGGTGAAAGGCCCCGGGGCCGGCGCCGAAGTCACCGCCGCCGGCGTCTTTGCCGACCTAGTGAACGTGGGCACGCGGTAAACTCATCTGGTTCCGAACTGGCGCATCTGTGGCTTCGGGCTAGGTCGGTATTTAGGTTCGACCTATAACAGAAAAGGCCAGCGTCAGACGACGCTGGCCTTTTCGGCAGCTTGGCTTAGGCTTATTCTACCACCACGCGGCGCACGGCCGGGGCCTGGCCGGCCACCTGCACCGTGAGCAGGTAGGTGCCCGGGGCCAACCCGGCGGTGCTCACCTCCGCCGCCGTGCCGCTGAAGCGGCGCTCGGCCACCTGCTGACCCAGCACGTTGCGCAGGGTGGCAGTGGCGGCCGGCGCGGGGGCGGGCAGCGTGACGTGGAAGGCGGCCTGGGCGCCGGCCGGGTTGGGCCACACCTGGAAGGCGGTGGCGGCGGCTTCGCGGGCAGCCACCGGGCCGCAGGTGTAGCTCAGCGCGAAGTTGCCCACTTCATCATCCCAGCCCGATACCATCACCAGGTAGGAAGTGCCGGCAGTGGAGGTGAAGCTCACCCGCGAAGCCACGCTGTTGGCGCTGCAGGAGGGGCCGCTGGCGTCGTCGTTGCCGGTCACGCAGGTGTAGTTGCCGCAGGTGCCCGTAAAGACGAACAGCTTGGTGTCGAAGTTGGTCGTGGCGCTGCAGGTGGTCAGCGTAATCAGGCCGCCGGTGCCCACGATGCGGTAGAACACCCCGCCCTGGTCCACCGTCTCCACGCAGGTGGCGGTGGGGTCGCCGGTGATGGTGGCGCCCTCGGTGGTGCCCGTCACGGCGCTGCCGCCGCAGGTCAGGGTCACGGCGTTGGCGCAGAGGTCATTGGCCGGGGGCGGCGAGAGGGTGCGGAAGTTCACCACCGTGGTCGGGAAGGTGCTGCCGGCGGTGCAGGTGCCCGTCACGCGCACCACGTAGTTGGTGGCCGCCGTGAGGCCGGTCAGCGTCACCGGGCCAGCCGTTACCGTCTGAGTAGTAGTAGCCGGCACCGTGCTGATGGTGTAGCTGCCGCCGCCGGGCGTGCCCAGGAAGTTCAGCGTGGCCGAGGTCAGCGTGATGTTGCTCACGGCCAGCTCTGAGGGCGCCAGGCAGGGCGCGGGCGCGGTGGTGGTGAAGCTCACCGTGGCCGCCGCCGAGCTGCTGCCCGCGCCGCAGCTGCTCACCACCTGCACCGTGTAGGTGGTGCCGGGTGTCAGGGCGCTGAAGGTCACCGGGCCGGCCGTCACCGTCTGGGTGGTGGTGGCGGGCGAGGTCGTCACCACGTACTGGGTGGCGCCGCTGACGGTGGTGAAGCTGAGCGTGGCGCCCGTGTTGCTGATGCCGCTGACAGTCAGAGCCGTGGCCGGGGCGCAGGGGCTGGCCGTGCTGATGGCGAAGTCGGCGTTGGAAATGTCGAAGAAGTAGTTGTCGGCCGCTTCCACCATGAGGCGGGCGGTGGTGGTGGCCACGTTCGGGGCCGTCACGGTGGCCGTGCCGTTGTTGGCCACGCCGCGGGCCAGGAAGGTGGGGTAGGTCAGGCCGCCGTCGGTGCTCAGGCGGATGTTGACGGTAGCGCAGCTCACCGGCGCGGCCGTGGTGTTGGCCACGTCCCAGGTCACGGTTTGGGTCGTGCCACCGGCCCAGGTCAGGCCGGCCGCGGTGGGCGCCGTCACCACGAAGGGGCCGGCCGTGCTCGTTACGCTGAGCTTCAGCGAGTCGCTGCTGCCCACGCCGCCGATAACGCCCAGCGGGCCGCTGTGCTGGTCGCGGGCGGTGCATTTAAACACCAGCCGCCGCGTGACGGTGGGCAGCCGCTCGCCGACAACGACGGTGTTGTTCACCAGGTTGGAGAGGCGCGGGAAGTAGCGCGTGGGCGAAGTCGTGGGCACCCAGGAGCGAAACAGCGGCACGTTGTTGTTGGCCGTTTGCGCCGCCGTGGGCGAGCCGGCCGAGCCCCGGTCGATTTCCTCCCAGCTGTAGGTCAAGGCGTCGCCGTCGATGTCCTGAGCACTGGCCGTCAGCTTGAAGGGCGTGCTGATGGGCAGCGTCTTGGCGGCCGGAATGCTCACCACGGGGGCCGCGTTGTTGGAGGCCGATACCACCGCGCAGGGCGTGGTCACGATAAAGGCGCGCATCTCCTCGAAGCTACCCACGTGGAAGTAGGGGTCGGAGTTGGGCTGCAGGTTCTGGGCCGTGCCGCAGATGCCCGCGTAGGCCATGATGGAGCTGCCCGAGCCCGGCTCCCAGGCCGTGGAGGCGCTGCGGTTGCCGCCGCCGCAGCTGCCGGCGTTGCCGTTGAAGGGGTGCGAGCCGCTGAACTGGTGCCCCATCTCGTGGGCCACGTAGTCGATGTCGAAGGCGTCGGCCACCGGCGAGGTGCTGCCGGTCACGCCGCGGGCCTTGTTGCCGTTTTTGCACACCACCGCGTAGCCGGCCACGCCGCCGCCGCCGGTGCTGAACACGTGCCCGATGTCGTAGTTGGCCGAGCCGATCAGGTTGTCCACCGTGGTCTGGTTCTGCCCCAGCATGGCCGAGCCGTCGTTGTTGGTGTACGGGTCGGTCGTGGCGTTGAGGTAAATCAGCTGGTCGGTGTTGCTGACCAGCACCAGCCGCACGGCCAGTTCCTTCTCGTACACGCCCACCACGCGGTTGATGCTCGTCACGATGGCCGCCAGCGTGAGCGGAACCGTGCCGCCGTGGAAGGTAGCGTACTCACCCGTGGTAGCCACGGCCACCCGGTAGGTGCGCAGCTGCCCGCCGCCGGCCACCTGAGCCGCCGCGCCGTTGTAGGCCGGCAGGGCGGTCGAAAGGCCCCCGGCTGCCTGGCGGCTGGCTGCCTTGGCGGCCGGGAGCTGGAAGTCGCAGCCCCCTTGCCCGGTGGCACCGGCCTTGGCGTCGCGCTTGTTGAAGCTGACGTACTGCTGGGTGTCGCCGCGGCGGGCCGGCTCGATGAACACGGTGCCCTCCGTGGGCGAAAGAACCTGGGCGTGGAAGCCGGCCGGCGTCAAATCCAGGCGCAGGGTCGCGCCCGCGTCGTCGAGGCCGCGGCCGGTGTAGGTCTGAATTTCGGGGTAGCGGGCAGCCAGGGCCGGCGCCATCACGCTGCTCTGCCACACGGCGAAGCGCTGGCTGCGGCCGTCGGGCAGAGGCAGGCTGAGCACCAGCGGCTGGGCGCCGGCGCGGGTTTCGGGCGGGGCTGTGGCCAGCGTGGCGCGGGCCGCGGCGGGGTCCAGCGCCAGCGAGCGGGCGCTTTGCAGGGCCGCCGCCAGGGGCGAGGCCGTGGGCTCGATGTCGCGCAGCAGGGTCGTGGCCGCCCGTTGCTGGGCCGTGGCGCCGCCCAGCGAGAGCAGCAGCGCCAGCCCGCTCAGCAGGGGCCGGGCTGCGGCAGACAGGTAACGGTGTTTCAAGTTGGTTGAGATTGAGTGAGTGTGAATTGTCAAATATAAGCGCTGGGGGTACTGGCTCCCGCGTAATAGCGGGGAAGAAATTACGCGGGGCGGGCGGTGGGGCGGGATAGGCCTGACTTAGGCAGGGGAGATGAAGGATAAATTTAGCGTCCGTTACCGGTGCTACCTCCGTTGGGTAGACGCTAGGCATGTTGGTATGGCTAGCAGCACTTTTCGTCAACCCGGCCTGCATTGGTTGGGTCCGTGCCCTGCCCGCCTATATTTACCCGTTCCGCCAACCGCTATTGCTGCCTATGCCCGCTGATTCCGTCCGCGTATTCGCCCCTGCCACCGTGGCCAACGTCGTCTGCGGCTTCGATATCCTGGGCTTTGCCGTGGAGCGCCCCGGCGACGAGGTGCGGATGACGCGCCGCCCCGCGCCCGGCGTGCGCATCACCCGCATCAGCGGCGACGAGGGCCGCCTGCCCCTGGCTGCCGAGCGCAACACTGTCAGTGCCAGCGTGCAAATGCTGCTGCGCCACCTCGGCCGCGAAGACGAGGTAGGCGTCGACATCGAGCTGCACAAGCAGATGCCCATCGGCAGCGGGCTGGGCAGCAGCGCGGCCAGCACCGTGGCGGGCCTCTGGGCCATCAACGAGCTGCTGGGCCGCCCGCTCAGCGCGCTGGAGCTGCTGCCCTTCGCCATGCAGGGCGAGGAGCTGGCCTGCGGCGCCGGCCACGCCGACAACGTGGCCCCGGCCCTGCTCGGCGGCATGGTGCTCATCCGCAGCTACGCCCCCCTCGACGTGGTGCGCCTGCCCGCGCCCGCGCTGCACTGCGCCATCGTGTACCCCCACGTGGAAGTGCCCACCCGCGACGCCCGCCAGCTCATCCGCCAGACGGTGTCGCTCAAGGACGCCGTCACGCAGTGGGGCAACGTGGCCGGCCTGGTCAGCGGCCTGTTTCTGAACGACATCGGCCTCATCGGCCGCAGCATGCAGGACGTGCTGGTGGAGCCCGTGCGCGCCATGCTCATCCCCGGTTTCTACCGCCTGCGCGAGCTGGCCCTGCAGGCCGGTGCCATCGGCTTCGGCATTTCCGGCTCGGGCCCCTCGGTCTTCGCCTTCGCCCCCGACGAAGCCACCGCCGCCGCCATCACCGAACAGCTACGGCAGCACCTGGCCAGCCTGGGCGTGGGCAGCCAGGGCTACGTATCGGCCATCAACCAGCAGGGGCCGCGGGTTTTGTAATTGACAATGAATAGTCAGGTCGTCATGTCGAGCGCAGTCGAGACATCTCGCGTGCTGATGCCAGATAGTAAAATCATGTTCAACGAGCAGGTTACTATCCAGCGAGATGCCTCGACTGCGCTCGACCTGACGGACTAAAACAGCCGCCAATGCTTCTTTACAGCACCAACGACCACGCCCTGCGCGTGCCCTTCCGCGAAGCCCTGTTCAACAGCCTGCCCGCCGACCGCGGCCTGTACCTGCCCGTGGATATTCCCCGGCTGCCGGCGGATTTCTGGGAGCGGCTGCCCAGCCTGAGCCTGCCGCAGCTGGCCTACGAGCTGGCCCACGCCCTGCTGCGGGACGCCGTGCCGGCCGAGGCCCTGCGCCGCCTCATCGATGAGGCCATCGACTTCCCGGCCCCCGTGGTGGCGCTGGACGCCGATACCTACGTACTGGAGCTGTTTCACGGCCCCTCCCTGGCATTCAAGGACTTCGGGGCGCGCTTCATGAGCCGGCTGATGGGCTACTTCCTGCGGCAGGAAGGCGGCCAGCCCCTCGACGTGCTGGTGGCCACCTCCGGCGACACCGGCGGGGCCGTGGCCCTGGGCTTCCTGGGCGTGCCGGGCGTGCGCGTCACCATTCTGTACCCGCGCGGCAAGGTCAGCCCCATCCAGCGCCGGCAGCTCACCACCAACGGCCACAACATCCGCGCCCTGGAAGTCGACGGCACCTTCGATGACTGCCAGGCCCTGGTGAAGCAGGCCTTCGGCGACGCGGAGCTGAATGAGCGGTTTCGGCTGACCTCGGCCAACTCCATCAACATTGCCCGGCTGATTCCGCAGGCGTTTTACTACGTGAATGCCTACGCCCAGCTGCGGCGGCAGGGCAGGAGCGAGGTGGTGTTTGCGGTGCCCAGCGGCAACTTCGGCAACCTCGGCGCCGGGCTGCTGGCCTGGCGTATGGGCCTGCCGGTGCGCCAGTTTCTGGCCGCCACCAACGCCAACGACACCGTGCCCGCCTTCCTGCGCACCGGCCACTACCAGCCCAAGCCCTCGGTAGCCACCCTCTCCAACGCCATGGATGTGGGCAACCCCAGCAACTGGGCCCGCATTGCCGACCTGTTCCGCCACGACCCCGCCGCCCTGACCGACCTCGTCACCGGCTACAGCTTCAGCGACGACGACACCCGCGCCGCCATCCGGCAGGTGTTCGACCAATACGGTTACGTGGTGTGCCCGCACACCGCCATAGCCTGGCGGGCTTGGCAGCAGTGGCAACAGGAGCACCCGCAGGAATCTGCCGCCGGCGTGTTTCTGGCCACGGCCCACCCCTGCAAGTTCCCCGACGTCTTCCCCGCCGACGTGGCGGCCCGCATCGAAGTGCCGTCCGCCGCCGCCGCGCTGGCCGGCCAGAAAGAGCAGCAAACGCCGATAGCGGCTGATTTTGAAGCCTTTAAGCGTTACCTGCTGGGCGAAGCCTGAAAGGTCGCTGAACCATCGGAGGTGCCGTCAGAGGACGCGAAATCGGGACAAAGCGCCCGGCCCGAACGCAAAAAAGCCCGCCGACCTATTACAGTCGGCGGGCTTTTGTCGGAGTGGCAGGATTCGAACCTGCGACCTCCAGCACCCCATGCTGGCGCGATACCAGGCTACGCTACACCCCGAGCGTTGGCGCCTTTCGGGAAAGGCGCCGGTACATTGTCCTCGGCAACAGTCGCTGGTATACAACTGCTGCTTCCTGAGAGTCGGGGTGGCAGGATTCGAACCTACGGCCTCGTCGTCCCGAACGACGCGCGCTACCGGGCTGCGCTACACCCCGTTTTCGGACAATGTGGGTGCAAATGTACACGCTATTCTCACATTGCCGCAACCTCGGGCCGAAGTTTTTTTCAGCGAGCAGGGAGTCGGTTTCGGGCACGAAAATTGGCTGTTGGGCGTTTTGAACCGCTGCGCGGGCGCGTTGCGGACTGATAACCACGGCCCAGCGCCGCGAAACCCGTATCTTAGCGCCGTCAAAAACGCCGTCGTTTCCACCTTATGAAAGCGTTTCTCTACTCCGCATTTTTTCTGGCCCTGCCGACCCTTGGTCTGGCTCAGACCGCCACCACCGACAAGCCCACGGCCCTGATTACGGCCGGCTCGGAGCAAACCAAGGTGGATGGCCCCAACATCACTTTCAATGTGGAGGCCAACCCGGTGAACAACACCCTACGGGTGCGCACCAACGCCAAGGGCCCCATGCAACTGGAAGTCAACGACTCGGATGGCCGGCCGGTGCTGACCAAAGCGCTGTCGGCTACCGGCGCGGCCATGTCGGTGCCGCTGGGCAACCTGCCCAACGGCAGCTACGTGGTGCGCTGCTCCGTGGCCGATAAGACCTTCATGCGCCGCGTCACGCTGGGCCAGTAAGCCCGCGCCGGCTGTGTTACTTTGCGCCTCCTGGCTTTTGGGCCGGGAGGCTTTTTTGTTGTCCTGCTTGCCGCTGCGCCATGCCCCACCTGCTGTCTTACTGGGAAAAACAGTCCTTTCTGCAGGGCTTCGACGTGGCCGTGGTGGGCGGCGGGCTGGTGGGACTGACGGCGGCCATCTTCACCAAACGGCAGCAACCCCAGGCCCGGGTGCTGGTGCTGGAACGCGACGTGCTGCCCAACGGGGCCAGCACCAAAAACGCCGGTTTCGCCTGCTTCGGCAGCGTATCGGAGCTGATGGAGCAGGAAAAGCGCGGTGGCACCGCGGCCCTGCTCTCGGTGGTGCGCTACCGCTGGGAGGGCCTGCGCCTGCTGCGGGAGCTGCTCGGCGACGCGGCCATCAGCTACGAGCCGCTGGGCGGCTTCGAGCTGTTTCGCGACGAGGAAGCCGCGCTGGCCGCCGCGTGCCGCGCCCAACTCGATTACTACAACCAGCTGCTGGCACCCATCATCGGCGAGCCGGAAATATTCCGGGTGGCCGACCAGCGCCGGGCCGAGTTTGGCTTCGCGGGCGTGCACAGCATCCTCGAAAACGTGGCCGAAGGCGCCCTCGACACCGGCCGCATGATGCACGCGCTGCTGCGCCTGGCCTGGCAGGAGGGAGTGGTGGTGCTGCACGGCGTGCCCGTCGAGGCGCTGGAAAGCGGCCCGGCATCAGTAAAGCTGCGCACCCCGCTGGCTGAGCTTGAAGCCGGGCGGGTATTGCTGGCCACCAACGCCTTCAGCCGGCAGTTTTTCCCTGACCTCGACGTGACGCCCGGCCGCGGGCAGGTGCTGGTGACGGCGCCCGTGCCCGGCCTGCACCTGCCCGGCACCTTCCACTACGACCGTGGCTACTATTATTTCCGCCCCCTGCCCGGCCAGCGGCTGCTGCTCGGCGGCGGCCGTCACCTCGACTTCGCCGCCGAAGCCACCACCGAGCCCGGCCTGACGCCGCTGGTGCAACAGCATCTGGAAGAGCTGCTGCGCGAGGTGATTCTGCCCGGCCGCGACGTGGTCATTGAGCACCGCTGGAGTGGGGTGATGGGCTTCGGGCAGGAACTGGAGCCGTTTATCGGCGAGTTGGCGCCGGGCATCTACGGGGCGCTGCGCTGCAACGGCATGGGCGTGGCAATGGGCGCGCGCAGTGGATTAAGGGCAGCTGAGTTATTGAGCTAGTTATGAAAAAGATAGCTCTTGCCGTATTGCTGCAACTGCTGTGCTTGGGGCTTCGGGCGCAAACTGCATCGGCGGCCTACGAACAAGCCGCGCTGAATTTCTTTGTGGACAAAGAGCTGGCGGAGTATCGTTTCCCGCTGGCCTTTTGCGGCCAGACAGCTCCGCGGCCTTCCCACTTCGACCATATGCTGTCGTGCTTCGGGCTGGAAGATGCAGACCTGCCCGAACGGCTCAAAAGTGCAGCGGAAGCGACACCAGTAGGAGCATCAGTGCCCTTGCAATGGAATAGCCCGCAGCTCCGGCGGGGCTGCCGGATACGCAAAAAACGACCCTTAGTAGTAGTGTATGCCGCTACTCAATTGCAACATAACTACTACGTCAAGCTGTCTATCGGAGGTGTAGGCGGTGCTACGCACTACATGTTTGAACTAGCCGAGGGCGGTCAGATACTTCGTTGGTGCCGCAACAGCGAGAATTTTTAAGGAAGCTCTACGCTTCCTCGCTCTGCAGCTGCCGCTCGTAGAGGGCGCGGTACAGGCCCTCGGGCTCGGCCATCAGTGCCTCGTGGGTGCCGTGCTGCACGATGCGGCCGTCGTCGAGCACCAGGATGTGGTCGGCCAGCTTCACCGACGACACGCGGTGGGAGATGATGAGGCTGGTGCGGTTCAGCATGATGCGCTGCAGGCTGGCCAGGATGGCGTTTTCGGTCTTGGTGTCGACGGCCGAAAGCGAGTCGTCCAGAATCAGGATGCTGGGCTCCTTGATGAGGGCCCGGGCAATGCTCACGCGCTGCTTCTGCCCGCCCGAGAGGGTGATGCCCCGTTCGCCCACCTTGGTATCGAAGCCCTCGGGGAAGCGGATGATGTTCTCGTACACGTCGGCGTCCTTGGCGGCCTGCTCGATCTGCGCCTGGGTGCTGTGGTCGAGGCCGAAGGCGATGTTGCGGGCTATGGTGTCGGAGAAGAGGAACACGTCCTGGGGCACGTAGCCGATCTGGCTGCGCAGGGACGTGAGCGTGTAGTCGCGCACGTCCACGCCGTCGATGAGGATGCGGCCGCTCGACACGTCGTAGAGGCGGCAGAGTAGGTTGGCCACCGTCGTTTTGCCCGAGCCGGTGTTGCCGATAACGGCCAGCGTGTGCCCGGGCTGAATGCGGAACGATACGTCCTGCAGGGCCTGGATGCCGGTGTCGGGGTACACGAACGACACGTTCTCAAACACGATGTCGCCCTCGATGGGCCGCTCCACGTTGTTCAAGGAGACGATGTCGGTTTTCTGGTCCAGGAACTCGTTGATGCGGGCTTGCGAAGCCTCGGCGCGCTGCACCAGGGAGGAGGTCCAGCCCAGCGCCGTCACCGGCCAGGTGAGCAGGTTCACGTAGATCAAAAACTCGGCAATGGTGCCGGTGGTGATGGTGCCGCGGATAACTTCCTGCCCGCCAATCCAGACCGTGACGACGGTGCTGATGCCCGAGAGGAACATGATGAGCGGAAAGAACAGCGAGTTGACGAAGTTCAAACTCAGCGACTTGCCGCGGTACTCGTCGGAGGCGGTGGTGAAGTTGCGGTGCGAGTCCTCTTCCCGCACGAAGCTCTTGATGACCCGAACGCCCGAAAAGGCCTCCTGCACGAAGGTGGTCATGCCCGCCAGGGCCTTCTGAATGTCGTCGGACTTCTTCTCAATCAGCCCGTTGACGTAGAAGATGCTCACGCTCAAAACAGGCAGCGGCAGCAGCGTGAGCAGCGTGAGCTTCACGTTGACAACCAGCATCAAGGGCACGATGAGCAGGAACAAAATGACCAGCTGCATGAAATACATGATGGCCGGCCCGATGTACATACGCACCCGGCCCACGTCTTCCGAAATCCGGGACATCAGGTCGCCGGTACTGTGGCGGCGGTAGAAGCTCAGCGGCAGGGACTGGTAGTGCTGATAGATTTCGTTTTTCTGGTCGTTTTCGATATGCCGGCTCATCACGATGAGCGTCTGGCGCATGAAAAACAGGAACACCCCGCGCAGCAAAGCCAGCACGATGATGAGCGTGCCGTAGAGCACGATGTTGCGGCCGAACAGCGAGTACACTTCCTGCTGGGCCCGGGTGCCGGCGAAGAGGTGGTACAGGGCAATGCCCTCCTGCACCAAGTCGAAGGCGTAGCGCACCACCTGGGCCGGAAAAATGGCCAGCAGGGTGCTCAGGGCCACGAACAGCACCCCGCCGAGGAAGTGCCACTTGTAGCGAATCAGGTACTTATCGGTGGCGCGGAGTGCTTTCACGGAGGGCGGGAGAAGGGCCGGCGGCAGGGCGGGCGGCGGCGAAAAAATGGGGCAATAAAGCGGGCGGGCTGTCCGGCTTACGAACGTTCGGGCTGGGCGTAGTCGGAAAAAACGGGCTACCTTTGTAGCCGGTTTCGGAGCGGTGGCCAAAGGTACTGCGCAGGGGGAAGTCAGTAGTCTGCAAACCGGCCATGACTCCCTTTTGTGCGGAAAAACGTAGGTAACCGAGTCGATAACCGACGCGCCCCCCCAATCATCCCTACCCATTCCCACAAATCATTTTCCCCATGGTTGAGATTCAAGCCCTGCCCGAGACGAGCATTTTCGGTCAGATTGCTGACTATCAGCACGAACAGGTCGTGTTCTGCCACGACCACGAAACCGGTCTGAAGGCCATCATCGGCATTCACAACACCGTGCTCGGGCCCGCCCTCGGCGGCACGCGCATGTGGCACTACGCCTCGGAGGCCGAAGCCCTCAACGACGTGCTGCGCCTCTCACGCGGTATGACTTACAAGGCCGCCATTTCGGGCCTCAACCTGGGTGGCGGGAAAGCCGTCATCATCGGCGACGCCAAAACCATCAAGACCGAAGCCCTGCTGCGCAAGTTCGGGCGCTTCGTGCAGAATCTCAACGGCAAGTACATCACCGCCGAGGATGTAAACATGACTACCAAGGACATGGAGTACATCCGCATGGAAACCAAGCACGTAGCCGGCCTACCCGAATCGATGGGCGGCTCGGGCGACCCGTCGCCGGTAACGGCCTACGGCACCTACATGGGCATGAAGGCCGCCGCCAAGAAGGCGTTTGGCTCGGATAGCCTCGCCGGCAAGCGCATTGCCGTGCAGGGCGTGGGCCACGTGGGCACCTACCTGCTGGAGCACCTCACCAAGGAGGGCGCCCACATCGTGCTGACCGACTACTACAAGGAGCGCGCCGAGGAAGCCGGCGCTAAGTTCGGCGCTAAAGTGGTCGGCCTCGATGACATCTACGATCAGGACGTGGACATCTACTCGCCCTGCGCCCTGGGGGCCACCATCAACGACGACACCATCGACCGGCTGAAATGCCACGTGGTGGCCGGCTGCGCCAACAACCAGCTCAAGGATGAGAACGTGCACGGCCCGGCCCTGGTGGACCGCGGCATCCTGTACGCCCCGGATTTCCTCATCAACGCCGGCGGCCTGATCAACGTGTACTCCGAAGTCACGGGCAGCAACCGCCAGGGTGCCCTCACCCAGACCGAAAAAATCTACGACTACACTCTCCAGGTTCTGGAGAAAGCCGCCGCCGAAGGCTTGCACCCGCAAGCGGCTGCTATCCGCCAGGCTGAGCAGCGCATTGCCGCTATCGGCCGGGTGAAATCGACATACTAATTGAGTTGTCAGTTGTCGGTTGTCAGTTGTCAGTCAGCATCGTTGACGGGCACTGACAACTGACAACTTGCAACTGACAACCCCTACTCATGCTCAACCGCCGTACGCTTCGCATCAAAGTCATGCAGGCCCTTTACGCCTACGACCAGGCCGTGTCGTCTGACTACCTCTTGGCCCTGGACCGCATTGGCGAAGCTTTTCAGCCTGACCTCAACTCCATGATTCCCCAGGACCGTCGGCTGCTGCAAGGGCAGCAGAAGATGGCCGAAGTGGGCTTTAAGGAATGGCATAAGGCCGGCGGTACGCAGGCGCCCGAAGAGCTGGACAACAAGGAGGTAAACGATGCCGTGAAAGACGCCATCAATTACTACCAGAAGCAGGTGCAGAAGGAAACCACCTTCTACCTGGGCCAGATGCTGCAGGCTACCGAGAGCATCCACGACCAGTACCTGCACCTGCTCAACCTGCCCGCCGCCCTGCGCCTGGTGCTGGAAGAGGAGCGCAGCCGCGAAGCCCGCCGCTTCACGCCCAACAAAGACCAGGTGGCCGATACCACCAAGCTGGAGCAGAACCCGGTGGCGCTGAAAATCGAAGCCAACAAGCAGCTGCAGGAGCAAACCATCCGCCGCACCCTGCAGTGGGGTGGCGAAGACGAAATGGAAGCCCTGCGCAGCGCCTGGCGCAACGAAATGCGCAACGACCCGGAGCTGCTGAGCTACCTCGCGGCCCCGGCCGGTGACTACGCCGCCGAGCAGGAAATTCTCAAGCACATCTACAAAACCTACGTCTTCAAGGGCGAGGCCATTCCGGCGCTGCTCGAAGCCCAGGACCTGAACTGGGAGGAAAACCGCAGCATCGTCAAGAACCTGGTGGTGAAGACGCTGAAGATGCTGGAGGAAGGCACCGACGAAACCCTAGAACTGCTCAGTCTCTCGGCCAACTGGAAGGAAGACAAGGAGTTTGCCGAAACGCTCTACAAGCAGACCTTGGCCGACGACGCCAAGTCCGAGCAGCTCATCAGCGGCGCGGTGCAGAACTGGGACGTGGAGCGCGTGGCCCTGCTCGACAAGATTATCCTGAAGATGGCCCTGTGCGAGATGCAGCTGTTCCGCAGCATCCCGGTGAAGGTGACCATCAACGAGTACATCGAAATCAGCAAGCTCTACAGCACGCCCAAGAGCAAGCAGTTCGTCAACGGCATCCTCGACAAGCTGGCCCAGGACCTGCAGGCCAGCGGCGCCATCCGCAAGTCGGGCCGCGGCCTGCTGGACAACCAGTAGGCGGCTGGGCTGGCAGGGCGCTTATTAAAAGAACGTCATTCCGAGCGAAGCCGAGGAATCTCGCTGGATAGTAATCTTCTAGTTTGGGCTACTATCTGGCATCAGCACGCGAGATGTCTCGACAAGCTCGACATGACGTGCTGAAGGATCCGACCTGACGGGCTGATAAAGCTCAGGTGCAAAACCCCCGGCCCGCGGCTACCGTTGAGCGCGTAGGTTTATTACCTTGCCCGCGCATTCCATTCCTCCCTTTTCGCTCCGCCCCATGGCCAGCAAAACCACTACCGGCATCGTGTGCTTCACGACCGGCGCCCTCGCCGGGGCCGCCGTTGCCCTCCTGTTCGCCCCCGAAAAAGGCCGCGAAACGCGCAGCTGGCTGAGCTATCAGCTGGAGCGCACCCGCGAAATCCTGGCCGACCTGACGGAAAGCCTCGTGACCAGCCGCACCGACGAAGGTCCGTCCTCGGCCCGCGCCGAGGGCCAGCGCGTCATCCGCGACGCCAAGGACAAGGCCGAACAGCTGCTAGGCGACGTGGACCAGCTCATCAACCAGATCAACTCGCGTCGGACGACGCTGTAACTCGGAATGTGCTAATGACTAATGTGCTGATGTGCTAATGAAACTCCCCTTCATCATTAGCACATCGGCACATTAGTCATTAGCACATTCGCTTTTTGCCCATTCTCCTCGTCATGCATACCATCACCCTCATCCCCGGCGACGGCATCGGCCCCGAAATCACCCGCGCCGTGCAGGACATCTTCGCCGCCGCTCAAGTCCCCGTGCAGTGGGAAGAGCAGAACGCCGGCCAGACTACCTTCGATCAGTCGGGCGAGCTGCTGCCGCAAGCTTTGTTCGATTCGCTGGAAAAAAACCGCGTCGCGCTGAAAGGCCCCATCACCACCCCGGTGGGCAAGGGTTTCCGCTCCATCAACGTGTCGCTGCGCCAGAAGTACGACCTATACCAGAACCTGCGCCCGGCCAAAACCACCGAGGGCATCAGCTCGCGCTATTCGGGCATCGACATCGTGCTATTTCGCGAAAACACCGAGGGCCTGTACGCCGGTCTGGAGCTGTGGGATGAGCACCACGGCATCGGCGACTCCATTGCCCGCGTGTCGGTGGCCGGGGCCCGCAAGATCTGCCGCGCCGCCTTCGCCTATGCCGCCAAGCACGGCCGCAAGAAGGTAACGCTGGCGCACAAGGCCAACATCCTGAAGGTGCCGGGCAAGATTATGCTCGACGCTGCCGCCGAAGCCGCCCGCGAGTTTCCGCAGATTCAGTACGAGGACAAGATCATCGACAACATGTGCATGCAGCTGGTTACCAAGCCGGAGCAGTTCGACGTGATTGTGACGACCAACCTGTTCGGCGACATCCTCTCCGACCTGTGCGCGGGCCTGGTCGGTGGCCTCGGGGTGGTATCGGGCGCCAACATCGGCGACGACATGGCCATCTTCGAAGCCGTGCACGGCTCGGCCCCGGACATTGCCGGCAAGGGCATTGCCAACCCCACGGCCCTGCTGCGCTCGGCCCTGCTGATGCTGGAGCACCTGGGCGAGAAGGAAGCGGCCACGCGCATCGAAAACGCGCTGAACGAGACGCTGCGCCACAAGGAGCAGTGCACCGGCGACCTGGGCGGCGCGGCCTCCACCCAGCAGTTTGCCCAGAACGTGATTAACAACCTGAAGTAATTCGGGCGGATAATCCCAGAACGTCATTCCGAGCGCAGTCGAGGAATCTCGCGTGCTGACGCCAGGTAGTAAAATTCTCGCCAACGGGAAAAATACTATCAAACATCAGCACGCGAGATTCCTCGACTGCGCTCGGAATGACGTTCTGTTTTGTCGTTCTAGCCAAGAGCGTTTGCACTACTGCCTATTGCCGTATCTTTGGCCTGAACGTCTGCGGCGTCGCCCTGACCCGCGGCGCCGTTTTCACTTAGCCCATTCCATGAAACGCACTTTGTTCTCCGCCCTGCTGGCCGCCGGCCTGCTCACCATGGGCGCCTGCAACCAGCAGAAAACCGAAGTCGGCGAGGCCGGCATGAACCAGGCCGCTACCCAGGCCGCCGACGCGGCCAACCCCACCGTGGACAACCCCAACGTGGCCGCCGAAACCGCCGCCCCGAACCCCGACGCACCGGTGCTGACCTTCGCCGAATCGGAGTTTGACTTCGGCTCGATTCAGCAGGGCGAGGTGGTGAAGCACACCTTCGAATTCACCAATACCGGCAAGACGCCGCTGCTCATCGACAACGCCCAGGCTTCCTGCGGCTGCACCGTGCCGCAGTGGCCCAAAGAGCCCGTAGCTCCCGGCGCCAAAGGCAAAATCGACGTGCAGTTTGACTCGCACGGCAAGGCGGGCGTGCAGAACAAGACCGTGACCGTAACGGCCAACACCCAGCCCAGCACCACGGTGGTGACCATCAAAGGCACCGTCCTCGACGGCGCGGCCGGCCCGGTTCGCCAGTAATTTCGGTTTGTGAGGGTGTGAGTTTAAGAGGGTACGAGTTAGGTCTCGTATCAACTCTTAAACTCACACCCTTTTTAACTCCTACCCTGAACACATGCTTCTTTCTCTTCTTCTGCAAGTCCCGTCGGGCTCGAACAGCCCTCTGCAGTACGCGTTTCCGCTGCTGCTGCTGGGCGTCTTTTACTTCTTCATGATCCGGCCGCAGCAGAAGCGCTCGGCTGAGGCCAAAAAGCTGCGCGAGGGCCTGAGCAAAGGCAGCCAAGTGGTGACCATTGGCGGGCTGCACGGCCGGGTAGTGGAGCTGAGCGAGGACAAAGTGACGCTGGAAGTCGACAAGGGCACCCGCCTGACCTTCGACCGCACGGCCATTGCCCGGCAGCTCGGCGGGGTCAAGACGGGCGAGACGGCCGCCTAAGTGCTTATATTGGTGCTTTCTCCCCACTAGAAAGCCATGCCCCTGCAAGCCGCCCGTTCTCTGGCCCAATGGTTTATCCGGCCGCTGTCGGAGCCGGAGCGCAGCTTTTGGCGGGTGGTGACGGCGTGCTTTCTGGCGGCCGTGATACTGTGGCTGCTCAACGCGCTCAACAAAACCTACACCACCCGCATCGGCTACCCGCTGCAATGGCACTACGACGAGGCGCGCTTCATCCCGGTGCGGCCGCTGCCCACGCTGGTGGAAGTGCAGGTGACGGGCCGCGGCTGGAAGCTGCTGCGCAACACCCTGGGCCTAGACATCCGGCCCGCCGAGGTAATCGTGCGGCGGCCCCTGGGGAGCGGGGCCATTGCCGGCAGCACCCTGCGCCCCGGCCTGGTGGGGGCCATGGAAAGCCTGCAGCTCAACGCGGTGCTCACCGACACGGTTTATTTCGAGTTCGACCAGCTGGTGACGCGGCAGCTGCCGCTGCGCCTGAGCCCGGCCGCCAACGGGGCGGCCCTGCCCTACGCGGCGCGCTTCGAGCCGGCGGTGGTGACTTTCCGGGGGCCGGCCACTACGCTCAATGCCCTGCCGAACTACTACCAGGTGCACCTGCCCAAGGCCCCGGCCGGCCGCTCCGACGGCACCATCATCGTGCCCATAGGCGGGCCGGCGCTGGTGGAAACCGACGTGCAGCAGGTGCAGGTGAAGCTGCAGCCGCGGGCCGTGCGCACCCGCAAGCTGCTGGTGACGCCCACCCTGCACAACGTTCCGGCCGATACCGCCCTGCGCCTGCAGCCCGCGCAGGTGGCCGTGACGGTGGAGTATTTCCCCGAAGACTCGGCCCGGCTCAGCCTGGAGCAGGTGCAGGTGTTTGCCGATTACCGGCAGCTGCGCCACCAGGATTCCACCGTGCAGCTGCTGTTTCGGCCGCTGCCCTACACCGTGCGCGGAGCCCGCATCGGCGGCGCTTCCACGGCCAAGGTGCTGCCGGCCCCGGCCCGTGACGCCGACTAAGCGCCTGCGCCCGGCCGGGCTATCGATTACTATTCACTGACGGCCTCAGCCTATGTTGAAGATTGGCATTACCGGTGGCATCGGCTCGGGCAAGACGGTGGTCTGCCGCCTGTTCGCCCTGCTCGGCGTGCCGGTGTACGACGCCGACACCCGCGCCAAGTGGGTGATGAACCACGACCCGGTGCTGCGCGCCAGTCTGGAAGAAGCCTTCGGCCCTGACACCTACAATGAGGCCGGGCTGAACCGCGCTTTCCTGGCTCAGCTGGCCTTCAACAACCCCGAGCAGCTGGCCCGGCTCAACGCCCTGGTGCACCCGCGCGTGGGCCACGACTTCGCCGCCTGGGCCACGGCGCAGCAGCATGCCGGCCACGCCTACGTGCTCAAGGAAGCCGCCCTGCTCTACGAATCGGGCTCCTGGCAGCAGCTCGACCGCATTATCACGGTGTACGCCCCGCAGCCCATTCGCGAGCAGCGCGTACTCCACCGCGACCCGCACCGCACCGCGCAGGACGTGCTCAACATCATCGGCAAGCAGCTCAGCGAGGAGGAAAAGCTGCGCCGGGCCGACTTCGTGGTGCGCAACGACGACGCCGAGCCGGTGCTACCGCAGGTGCTAGCGCTGCACGCGCAGCTGCTGGCCCTGGCCGCTACCGCCGCGTCCGCCGAAACACCGACAGCGCCTTCAGCCCGTTGACGCGCAGCTGGTACACCTCCTGGCCCATCGAGTCGGCGTAGGATTCGGGGTGCCAGCGGTAGTTGCTGATGAAGTAGTCGGCCTCGTTTTGCGGGGCGACGCGCACCAGGCGCTGCCGCTCGGCCGGATCAAGTACCTGCATGTTGTTGTACACCGGCTCGGGACGGTAGGAGTGCACGGTAATCTGCGCGGCCGGGTCGTGGTCCAGAATCCACTGCAGGCCCTGCCGGTACGTCAGCCCCCAGTAGTCCCGCTCGTAGCCGGCTTCGAGGGTAGCCGGTGACAACAAACTGAAATACAGCTGCTGATTGGGATGGTCGCGTACGAGGCGCCACAGCGGCTCCAGGGCCCCGGCGGCCAGCAGCGCGGCTACGCCGGCCGCCAGGGGGCGCCAGCGGGGGCGCTGCCACTGCCGCCGCGCGCGTAGCAGCGCCTGCAGGCCGTGCAGCCCCACCAGCACGAAGGCGGGGTATATGAAATACAGGTGACGCCAGCCGTCGTAGAGCACCGAGTTGAACGCAATTACGGCCACCAGCGGCCCGAGCAGCCAGGCGCCGGTCAGCACGTCGAGGGTGCCGGCGTAGGTACGCAGCACCCGCAGCGGGCGGCGGCCGTAGCGCAGCAGCCACGCCACCGCGCCCAAAACGAAGGCGGCGGTGTAGGCCAGCGGCGTGGTGATGAGCAGCCACCACGGCACGTAGTGCCAGGGCAGATCCAGCGCCGATACCCAGCCGCCGCCGTAAAGCACGGTGGAGGCGCCGCGCGAAAACTGCCGGAAGTTGCTGAAGGCCTGCATGAAATGCGACCATGGCTGTTCCCACAGGTACGGCCAGCATAGCACGGTGGCGGCCGCACTCAGCAGCAGCCAGAGCGCGGCGGCGGGCAGCAGGCTCCGACTTCCGGCGCCACGGTGCTGCCAAAGCCACAGCGCCAGGCCCAGCAGGGTGAGCGGCACGAGCAGCACGCCGTTGACGCGCAGGGCAATGGCCGCGCCCGTCGCCACGCCGTGCCAGAGGCCGCGCCCGGCCGTGGGGCGGCGCAGCAGGCGGGCCAGGGTGAACATGGCTACGGTGAAAAAGGCCAGAAACAGTCCGTCCTTAGCGTTGTAAAACGCATCGGCGAAGAGCCTCGGCGTGCAGTAAAGCACGGCCGTGCCCAGCAAGGCCAGCCGCCAGTCGCGGAAGCGCAGGCGGGCCAGGCCGTAGAAGGCGAGCAGGCCGCCGGTGTAGAGCAGGTAGATGAGCAGGTGGCGCGTCCAGTATACCTGCTGCGGCTCTTCCAAGCGCAACAGCTTCTGCAGCAGGATGGAAGGTAGCTCGAACACCACGCCGTGGTCCTGGTCGGGGTAGGTGGCCAGGTCCGGAATCAGCGCGTAGTTGTCCTGGCGCCGGGCCACGGCGGGGGCCAGCTTCTCGGCCACGTACTTGGCATTGACCATGCCGTTGAGCCGGTCCACCGGCTCGTCCCACGACACGCCGTAGTCGCGGTGCAGCAGCAGGCCCAGCAGCAGCACCGCCCCAAAAAACGCCGGCACCAGCCAGCGGCCGGAGCGGAAAGCGGAAAGCAGCGGGGCAGGGGCGGCGGGCATCAGGAGACGAAACGGCGGACGCGCAAAGGTAGCGGCCGGCGCGGCAGCACGCTTTGGCGCCCAGCCGATACCTTCGCGCTCATGGTACGTCGTCGGCCTTTGTGGTTCTGGTTGCTGGCCCTGGGGCTGGTGGTGCTGCGGCTGGCGCTGCTCTGGCACAACAACCCCGGCCTGGAGTGGAACTGGGACGAAGTGCGCAACGCCCGCATTGCCGAGCACTGGCTGCAGGGCCGCGGCTACGTCAGCTACGACGCTCTGCGCCAGCAGCTCCGGCCCGATGCCTTCCACGCCAGCTTTCCGGTGTGGGTGTACGCCGCCTGGTTCAAGCTCGGCCTGCCCCGGCACTACTTCACGGCGGCGGTGTACCTGCTCACGGCCCTGGGCGGCATAGTCACGTTCCGCTACGCCCAACAGATTCTGCGCTGGTACCGCCTGCCGCCGCCCGCGGCTTGGTTCGGCGGGCTGCTGCTGACGCTGTACCCCTCGGTGCTCTGGTACATCGGGGCGTGGTTCTGGTACGAGAACCTCTGCCTGCCCGCGCTGGTGTGGGTCACGTATCAGCTGCTGCGCCTGCTTGAAGGCCGGCCGCTGCCGCTGCCCAAGGCGCTGCTACTGGCGGCGGTAGTCACCGCGTCCTGCCTGCTGCGTGGCTACCTGCTGGCCGTGTACGGCGGACTGTTCGCCCTGCTGCTCTGGTACGCCTACCGCCGGGGCCGGGAATATCTGCGGCAGGTATGGCGCCCGGCCCTGCTCACGCTGGCCCTGACGCTGCTGCTGTATTTGCCCATTTTTGTCAAAAGCCACCGCCTGTTCGGTGCTTACATCCTGAGCACCCAGCCCGGCTTCGAGCTGCTGCAGGGCCACAACCCCGTCACGCAGGGCCGCTTCATGTTCGACTGGGACGAGCCCGGCCGGCCGTTCGCGCGCTGGGTACGCCAGCAGATTCCGCAGCTGCCGCGACTGGACCAGTACCAGGAAAGCCAGGCCCGGGCCCACTTGGCGCGAGAGTGGATCAGCCAGCACCCCGCCGCCGAGTTGCGCCTGCTGGGCCGCAAACTGCTGGTGTTCTTCAGCCCCGAAAACTTCGTGGCCGACGACTTCCGCACCCGCTACCACCCGCTGACGGCAGCGGTACACCTGGCCTTTCTGCTGAGCCTGCTGGCCACCGCCCTGCGCTGGCGCGGCCTGCGCTTCCAGCGGCCCGATGCCCTGCTGCTGCTGCCGGTGGCGGTGGTATTGCTGCTGAGCCTGGTGTTTTTCGTGGGCTACCGCTGGCGCCTGTTCGCCGAGCCGGCCTTCGTATTGTTTCCATTGATTACCTGGTGGCGGTTGCGCACCCGGCAAGACCACTGATAAACTGTGACCAACGCAAAACAGCCACTCAGTCGCAGGACTAAGTGGCTGTCGTTTGATGGTGGGAAGTAAAGGATTCGAACCTTCGACCTCTTGCGTGTGAAGCAAGCGCTCTAAACCAACTGAGCTAACCTCCCGGAAACTGCTAATAGAAAAACCACTTAGTTAGGTGCACTAAGTGGCTGTCTTTCAGTGTGGGGGATGACGGGTTCGAACCGCCGACCCTCTGCTTGTAAGGCAGATGCTCTGAACCAGCTGAGCTAATCCCCCGGCTACATCCGGGGTGGTAGCCCCGTTTGTGGATGCAAATATGGCAGGTGTTTTTGGAAAGAGCAACACCGCTCGGGCAATTTCGGCCGGGCTGCAGCCTGTGTTACGGCAACGTTTTCAGAATCAGGAATAAAAAAATAGATCCAGAGAGTAAAAAAGCTGAGCCGTCAGGCCAAACGGGGAAATCGGCATAAGCCCGAGCAGCAGCCGGGAACTGCGGCAACCGTTAGGACTTGCCCCGGGCAGCCGCTTATCAACATTTAGTGGCCGGGCTGCGTTAAGGGCAGCACTGCCGCTACTTGCTCTTTCCCTCTCATCCTTTTCCAAACGCCTACCCGCCATGCAGCCCGAAGAAGTATTCAGCCAGTATGCTGAGCCCGAAAAGACGGCCTACCTCAGCGTCATTGCCAGCCTCGCCACCGCCGACCGCCAAGCCTCGCAGCAGGAAGGCGAGTTTTTGAGCCAGATGGCGCAGGTGATGGGCCTTTCGCCGCAGAGTACCCAGCAGGTGCTGCAGGCCGCGCAGGACTCCACCAACGACACGATCAAGGCCAACCTCGACCAGCTGCGCGGCAGCAACCTGCGCTACTCGCTGGTGACGGACCTCGTCAGCTTCGCCCGCGCCGATGGCTCCTATGCCAACGATGAGGAGGCCATGGTCAATAAAATTTCGCAGTACCTGGGCGTGAACGAGCAGCAGGTGCAGACCATCGAAAACGTGGTGCACCAGACCCAGCAGGCCCAGGTGCAGCAGCCCGAACAGGCGCCGCAGGGCCTCATGGATTCGCTCGGCGACAAGCTGCGCTCGGTGGGCATTCCGCCCCAGGCGGCCCTGGGCGGCCTGATTGCGGTGGCCGCGCCCATGGTTCTGTCGCGCGTGATGGGCGGCAACCGTGGAAGCGGGGGCCTCGGCGGCATGATGGGCGGCGGCGGTGGCTTGGGTAGCGTGCTCGGCGGCGGTGGCTCGTCCGGGATGGGCGGCCTCGGTGGACTGCTGGGCGGCGTACTCAGCAGCGGTGTGCTGGGCAGCATGATGGGCGGCGGGGGCGGCAGCACCTACGGCCAGCAACCCGCCGGCTACGGCGTGCCCGGTGGCGGCCTCGGCGGCCTGATGAGCGTGCTCGGCGGCCTCGGCGGCAACTCGCAGATGGGCCCGCGCAGCACCGGCGGCGGCGGCCTCGGCGGCCTGATGAATGGCGGCCTGGGTGGCCTGCTCGGCGGCCTGCTGGGCGGGCGCTGATAACCTGCTCCAGCCAAATATTACGCAACCGGCCGGCTTCCCGCGTGGGGAGCCGGCCGGTTTGTTGTTACCGCCGAGTTGTGCATCTTGCCGCATTCCTTTTTGCTGCATTCTGCATGAAAATACCGCTACTGTTTCTGTTACTGACCGCTTCGCTCAGCACCGCCGCCCAAACGCGCCGTGCGATAGAAACCAGCCCCGCGCTCAAGGCCGTTACGCTATACCTGAACCGCTCCGAGCTGGAGCACCAGGGCAGCCTCACGCTACCGGCGGGTACCAGCCGCGTGGCCGTGCTTGGGGTGGCGAGCGGGTACGAAAACGAATCCATCGAAGTGCGCCTCGGCGAAGGGGCTGAGCTGCTGTCGGTAGGGGCGGACGACGACGAGGAAGACGATGCTACCCCGCGCCCAGTGCCGGCCCCGACGCCCGCCAACCGCGCCGCGGCTGACAGCTTAAACCGCACCAACGAAGAACTGGTGCAGCTGGAAGCAGAATTGAAGGGGCTGGAGGAAGAAAAGGCCCTGCTGCTGGCCAACCGCGTGTTGCCAGCCGGCACGCAGGCCAATTGGAGCACGGAGCTGGCAAAAGGCGCTACGCTGCTACGGACGCGGCTAGTGGCCATTCAGCTGGAAAACAACCGCTTGCTAGCTCGCCAGAGCCGGCTGAAGAGCCTAACTACGGCCCTGGAGCGGCGCGCCAAAGTGGCGGCGGCCGGCGACGACAAAGCCCTGTTGCTGCTCGTGCGCACGGCCCGCGCCGGCACGTTCCCGCTCACGCTGCGCTACGCCCTCACGAGCCGCTCTGCCTGGCGCCCGACGCTGGAAATTCGCGCCAACGAAACCGGGCGCGAGGTGCAGTTTATTTCCAGTGGCCAAGTGCGCAACCGCACAGGCATTGCCTGGCCGCGCGTGAAGCTGACGCTCATCAACCAGTACATGGAAATGGACGTGACCAAGCCCGAAATGGAGCCTTGGACCTTGGACACCGACGGCGACGACGACCACGGCGGCGAGGGCCGCATCGACGCATTTGTGGTGAAAGGCTCGTCGGCCGGGCGGCCCGTGGATGTAGCCCAGAGCACGCGCTACGAGGTACCGGAACCCATTACGCTGGCTTCCTACGCCAACCGCATCATCACCATGCCGGCCCTGACGCTGTCCGGGCGCCCCGAATACCTGGCCCTGCCCAAAATGTCGGAGAAGGTATTTCTGCAAACCAAGGTATCGGGCTGGGAAGGACTGCAATTGCCCGAACGGGCCAAAGTGTATTACCGGGGCGCCTACGTGGGCGACACCGACCTCGAAGACCGTGCCTACAACGACTCGCTGGAAACCTCGCTGGGCTACGATGACCGCATTATCATCGGGCGCACCAAGCTGGAAGACTTCAGCCGTAACGTGGGCAGCCAGAAGCGCCGCGTGCGCCTGACCTACGAGCTGAACGTGCGCAACCTGCACCCGGAGGCCGTGCGCATCAAAATCCAGGATCAGGTGCCGGTGTCCAGCGAAAAGGAAATCCAGGTGAAGATCTTGGAAGCCAGCGGGGCGCAGGTGGAAGAGCGGATCGGCCGGCTGACCTGGTACCTCAACATGGCGCCCAACACCAGCCAACGCCTGCGCTTCAGCTTCGAGGTGGAATTTCCGAAGGACAAGGAGGTGAACATCATCAACCACCGCGTCCGCATCAAGTCGCCCAAATTCCGCTAACCCACGGCCTTACAGCACCGAGCCGCTGGGCGCCGTGCCCGAGCTGATGCCCGGGTCGGCCAGCATGCGCACCACGGTGGTATTGGTGGCGAAGGAGCCGTTGTGCGCCTCCACGATTTCGAGGATGCGGTAGTTGACTTCCTCCTTGATGTCGAGGTATTCGTCGTAGGTAGCCACCTGCACGAAGTACTGCACCGTCAGGTCGCGGCCGGTTTGGGTGAGGCCGGTGAGCTTGGTCTGCACCTCCTCGGGGATGACCCGGTCGTGGCGGCGCAGGTAATCGTGCAGCTCGGTGGCAATAGCCAGCAGCTGCTCGCGGGTGGTGTCGTGGCTGAAGTTCAGGGTGAAGCTCACGCGCCGGGCCGTGCGCAGGGAGAGGTTGTCCAAGGGCTTGTCAATCATCGACTTGTTGGGCACCGTCACGTAGCTTTTCTCGGCCGTGCGCAGGCGGGTGCTTCGGAAGCCCACCTTTTCCACCGTGCCCGTGATGCCGCCCACCGTCACCAAGTCGCCCACCTGAAAGGGCCGGTCGAGGAAGATGGTGAACGAAGCTATGAGGTTTTCCAGGCTTTCCTTGGCCGCGAAGGCCACGGCCAGACCACCGATACCCAGGCCGCCGATGAGCGCCGTCACGTTGACCCCGAACACCTGGGCCAGCATCACCAGGAAGGCCATGATCAGGATGATGACCTTAATGAAATCCTTGGCGAAGGGGATGAACTGCGCGTCGAGGCGGGTGTTGGCGGCCGTCAGCAGCTCGGCCCGGCGGCGGTACACCAGCTCGGCAAAGTCGATGAGGCGAAGCAGCACCCAGGCCAGGGCCGAAATCACGCCGGTCTGGTACACGGCAAAGGCCAGCTTCTTGGGCCAGGGCGTGGAGCGGGCCAGGTCGTCGGTGACGGACGTGGGGTAATCCAGCACGTTGAAGGCCAGGAACAGCGTGAACAGGAACAGCAGCACCGACAGCGGCTGAATCAGCAAGTCGTTCAGCTCCTGCTCCGTCACGCCCGCCGTGTAGCGCTTGATGACGCGGTAGAAGACCTTGGAGACGATGCGCGAGAGCAGCCGCCGCAGCCCAAAGCCCAGCAGCAGAATGATGCCGCTGACCATGTACTGCCCCAACGTGTTGCCGAAGAAGTGCTGATTAAGAACCTGTTGGATCTTCATAGGAGTAAAGGCTCAAGCGTTACTACAGAACGTCATGCCGAGCGCAGCCGAGGCATCTCGCGTGCTGACGCCCGAGAGTAAAATCATCGTTGAACGAGAAAATTACTATCCGACATCAGCACGCGAGATGCCTCGGCTGCGCTCGGCATGAGGTTTTAGTTGCTTTGCTCTGGGTTCGTCGGGTTACACCAGCTGCCGCAGGGCCAGCTCGAAGGAGGTGCGGGCCAGGTGCAGCTCGCGGCCTTGAGCGTGGGCGCGCTCCAGGGCCCGCAGAATGGTGCGCGAGATGTCGCCGAAGATGGCCTGGTCGGTGATTTCGGCGTTGGTTTCCATCAGGTAGGCGAAAACGCGCGCCATGCCGCAGTTGGCAATGAAGTCGGGGACCACGGCCACGTGCGCGTCGGCGTACTCGCCGGTGGGGCCGAAGAAGATTTCCGGGTCGGCGAAGGGCACGTTGGCCCCGCAGCTGATGACTTCCAGCCCGCCGGCCAGCAGCTGCTCCACCTGGGCGCGCGTAACCAGGCGCGAAGCCGCCGCCGGCACGAAGATTTCGGCGCCCGAGGTCCAGATCTGCTCGTTCACCTGCTCGAACGAGAGCATATTGTCGGCCGTCAGCGCGTTGCCCTGGCGCTGCAGCAGCAGGTCCTTGATTTCCTCGAACGAGAATCCCTCCGGCTTCAGCAGCCCACCGGCCCGGTCGATGATGCCGGTGACGATGGCGCCCTGCTGGGCCAGGTAGTAAGCGGCGGCGGCGCCCACGTTGCCCCAGCCCTGGATGATGGCGCGCTTGCCCCGCACGTCCTGGTCTTTCCAGAGGCGGTAGTAGTGGCGCACGCCCTCGGCCACGCCGTAGCCAGTGATGAGGTCGGCCACGGTGTAGCGGCGGGCGCGGTCGGGGGTGTACTGCTCGTCCTCGACCACCTTAATCACGCCCTGGCGCAACTGCCCCACTTTCTGAATCTTCTGCGGCTCGCTGGCGCGGTAGTGCCCCGTCACGATGCCTTCCTGCGGGTGCCACAAGCCGTAATCCTCCGTAATCGGAATGACCTCATGAATTTCGTCCACGTTCAGGTCGCCGCCGGTGCCATAGTAGTTCTTGAGCAGCGGAATCACGGCGCGGTACCAGCGCTCCAGCACGCCGCGCTTGCGCGGGTCCTGCGGGTCGAAGTTGATGCCCGACTTGGCCCCGCCGATGGCCGGCCCCGACACGGTGAACTTCACCTCCATGGTCTTGGCCAGGCTTTCCACCTCGCGCTTGTCGAGGCCCTTGCGCATGCGGGTGCCGCCGCCGGCCGCCCCGCCCCGCAGGGAGTTGATGACCACCCAGCCTTCGGCCTCGGTTTCAGAGTCTTTCCACTCAAAGACGATTTCGGGACGCTTGTTTTCGAAGGTGGCCAGCAGGTCGCGCATGGAGGCAGGGAAAAGGGGGAGAGAAATGGGTGGGAACTGCCGGCCGGGGCTTCTCCAGGGACGAAAACTCCGGCGGCGGGCCAAAGGTACAGCCACCCGCGCAATCGGTGAATTTTGTATTTCAACAACCTCAGAGAAAGTCAGTCGTCCCGAAATGAGGCAAAAAGCCGGGCTGTATAGGAACTTTAGACTATAGGAAGCACGTATTACCCGTACCGTATTCGCTACGGCTCCACACTCCACCTTTGTACGTCTCCATGAAACCACTGCTTTCGCGCGTAGAATCGAAAAAAGTGGATAAGGCTGCCGCGATGCTCAAGGTTTTGGCTCACCCCAAGCGCCTGGCCATCGTTGATTTGCTTGGTAAAGAAGATAAAATGACCGTGACGGAAATTTACCGCACGCTCGGCTTACCTCAGGCCATTGCATCTCAGCACCTTATCACCTTGAAAGACCGCGGCATCCTCTCGTCTTTCAAAGTCGGCACCAAGATCTACTACTCCCTCTCCATCCCGAAGCTGCTCGACGTAATCGATACGCTCGAAGGCTGCTGCGACACGATGTAAGGGACGCCCAACCTAGCTATGAGCCCGAAGGCCCTGCTTCTCCAGCGAGAAGCAGGGCCTTCGGGTTTTTTGATGGCGGCCTAAATTTCAGCCCGTCAGGTCGAGCTTGCCGAGACATCTCGCGTGCTGACGTTCTGCTGTTCCTGGCCCAAACGACAGCGCCACCGCTGGTTAGCGGTGGCGCTACATATCATACCTGCAAAACCGGCTTTAGGCCGTGGCCTGCTGGCGCTCCAGGTCGAAGAGGTCGTTGAGCACGTCGATGAGCTGGTCGGCTTCGTCGCGCTTGCAGGCGGCTTTGAGCTGCAGTACGTGCTGCTTCAGTACCTTCTGCATCAGGCTCTTGGTGATGTCGTCGAGGCGCTTGGCTTCCTCGGGCGACACCTTCTTCTGGTAGCGGTCCAGCTCTTCCTGGCGCAGGCTTTCCAGGGCGCCTTTGATTTTGTGAATCACCGGGCCCACCATCATTTCGCGGCTCCACTCGTCGAGGCCGGCGAGGGTTTCTTCGATGATGCTACGCACCTGCGGTACCGAAGCCAGGCGGCGCTCCACCGCGGCCGAGGCGCGCGACTGAATGGAGTCGATGTTGTAGAGCAGCACGCCGGGCACGCGCTCCACGTCGGCTTCGATGCTGCGCGGCACCGAGAGGTCGATGAAGAACTTATAGCTGAGCACTTCCAGGCGCTCTACCAGCTCCACGGTGAAGTAGGGCGTGTCGCGGGCAATGGAGGAGATGACCACGTCCGACTCGCGCAGGGCTTCGGTCAGGTTCTCGAAGTCGATGACCTTCAGACCTTCGCACTCGGCGGCCAGCAGTTCGGCCTTGGAGCGGGTGCGGTTGCAGATGGTCACATCGGCGAAGTTCTTGTTGCCGGCGAGGTGGCGGCACACGTCGGCGCCGATTTCGCCCAGGCCCACCACCAGCACGCGCGGGTTGGCCACGTCGGCGGTCAGCTCTTCCACCAGCTCCACGGCGGCGTAGGAAGTGGATGCGGCCCCGTCGCGGAAGGCGGTTTCCTGCTGTACGCGCTTGTTGGTGAAGAAGACCGAGTGCAGCAGGCGGTGCAGGAAGGGCCCGGCCGCGTCGGCATCGGCCGACCACTGGTAGGCCTGCTTCACCTGGTTGCTGATCTGCAGGTCGCCCACCACCTGTGCGTCGAGGCCCATGGCTACCTCGAAGAGGTGGCGGGCGGCCTCGTCGCAGTTGTTGCGGACGCTGAAGTACTCGTAGTAGTCGGCAATGTCGACTACGCCCTTGAGCTGGCCGAGGGCCTCGATGATGGCGGGGCTCTGGTCGCGCTCGGCGGCGTAGTAAATTTCGGTGCGGTTGCAGGTGCTGAGCACGAGCAGGTCCGCGAGGCCAAGCTGCTGGTGCAGCGTGTCGAGGAAACGACGGCAGGCCGGTTCATCCAACGCAATCAGCTCGCGAATCGCGAGGGGTGCGGTTTTATAGGATAGCCCTACGGCCTTGAACGGGTGGGTCATAGCGGGAGCTACGGGCGACGTAGAAGTGGACGACAAAATTACGGCGCAATTCGCAAGGGTGAAAACCCGAAAACAACCTTCGTGGTTCGGCGTCGGGGTGAACTGCGTTTTTAGCGGGTTAAAACGGCTTAATAGCGCGGGCAAGTGACAAAAATCATTTGCATCGCGGTTGGTTTAAGCCGCTTGGGAGCAACGGGTTAAAGGTATATAGAGACGCGGGGTGGCGTCAATCCCCAAATGATGTGGGCCGCCAACCCCGGCGCGGGGCCGGCGGCAGAATAATATCGACGGGCGGGCGGGGCCGAATGGCGCGGGGAGGCATCGGTGGAGAGCAGGGCTGCGTACTTTCGCAGTTGCTGTACGCGTTGGGGTAACCGGTTTGGTTGCCTGCGGCTGCCTTTTCCTTTGCCTGTGCTTCCCATTTACGACCAAAAATCCCGGATTAAGCTGCTTATCGTGGTGCTGGCGCTGATTATCGGTGCCGTCACGGTGGTGTATACCAACCTGCTGGTGAGCCGCCTGGCGGAGCGGGAGCAGCAGCAGATCGACCGGTACGCCCGCACGCAGCGGTTTTTGATTGGCACCGAGCAGGAAGACGCCACGACGGATTTTCTGCGCACCGAAATCATCCAGGAAAACTCGAATATCCCGGTGATTCTGGCCGACGGCGACGGCAACATCGTGGATTCGCGCAATATCACGGTACCCAGCGGCCTGAACGAAACGCGGCGGCAGGCCTTTCTGCACGGGCAGCTGGAAGAGATGAAGGCCCAGCACCCGCCCATCGTCATCAAGATCAGTAGCAACCAGCGCAACTACATCTACTACAAGGATTCGCTGATTCTGACGCAGCTGCGTACCTACCCGCTGGTGCAGTTGGGCGTTATTGCCTCGCTGGCCGTCATTGCCTACCTCGTGTTCAGCACCTCGCGGCGGGCCGAGCAAAACCGCGTGTGGGTGGGCCTGGCCAAGGAAACGGCCCACCAGCTGGGCACCCCGCTGAGCAGTATGCTGGCCTGGGTGGATTACATGCGGTCCTCGGAGCGCTTCGCGGGCGAAGAGGTGGTGGAAGAGCTGGACAAGGACGTGAAGCGCCTGCAGATCATCACGGAGCGCTTCTCCAACATCGGCTCGGTGCCGGTGCTCAAGGACGAAAACATCCGCGAGGTGGCCGAGCGGGCCATTGATTACCTGAAGGTGCGGGTGTCGCGCAAGGTGGTGTTCAAGGTGGAAAGCCTGCTGGACCCCGACACCACGGCCAAAGTGAATGTCCCGCTGCTGGAGTGGGTTATCGAGAACATCTGCAAAAACGCCGTCGACGCCATGGACGGGCGCGGCTCCATCACCCTCATCATTCGCCACGGCGGGCGCAGCAACAAGCAGATTGCCCTCGACATCACCGACACCGGCAAGGGCATTCCGAAGAGCAAGTTCGAGACGGTATTTCAGCCCGGCTACACCACCAAGAAGCGTGGCTGGGGCCTCGGGCTGGCCCTAGCCAAGCGCATCATCGAGAACTACCACAAGGGCCGGCTGTACGTGCGCTGGTCGGAGGTGGGCAAGGGCACCACGTTCCGGGTGCTGCTGAACGGGTGATTATGTGATTAAGAAACGGATAGAAAATCCCGTCATCCTGAGGCGAAGCCGAAGGACCTTCCTCGAACCTTGCACCGCCGCTGCCGACGAAGTGCCGACGTTACTTAGCCGGAACGACAAAGCGCAGCCGCCAACGTCAGAGCGTTGGTGGCTGCGCTTCTTGGTTGGTGCAGAGTGTGAGGAAGGTCCTTCGGCTTCGCCTCAGGATGACGGGCGTATTGCCTCAGCTGCCTACCGGTTCGTCATTTCCACGTAGGCGTTGCCGGTGACGGGCTTGCCGTGCTGGGTGCCGGTGACGCGGCACATGCCTTCCCAATAGTTGAGCGAGGGCAGGGCTTTGAACAGCTTCAGGCTAAGCTCCTGCTGGGGCACCAGCGGCTCCACGGTCAGGTCGTAGCCTTGGGCGGGTACCTGCACGCGCCAGCGGGCGGGGTAGCGGCGGCCGGTGCCGGGGCTGAGCCAGTGGTCGAGGGCCTCCAGAGTGAAGTGCTTTTCTTCCAGGTGCTGGTTTTCGCCTTTGGGGCCGAACAGGGAGCCGCCGCCGATATGCTCGCCGGTTTTCTTCTGGTGCACGGTGTAGAGCATCAGGTCGTCGCCGGTTTCGTGCAGCTGAATGCTGAGCCAGTCCCAGGCAATGTCGCGCTTGTTGACCGAGCCGCAGTTCCACTGCCGGTCGTACCACAGCTCGCCCGTCACGGAGCGGGGCTGGCCGTCGAGGGTGAGGGTGCCGGTGGTGGTGAGGCGGGGGTAGCTGTAGTAGCCGGCCTTGGCCAGCGGGCCGTACTGCTCGTAGCCGGTGCCGCCGTGCAGCAACACGGGCTTGGCGGGCGTGGTCGTCAGGGCGAAGCTGGTGCCGGGGTGGGTGGTCATTTGGGCCTGCAGCTGGTAGCGGCCCTCCTGGCCGTCGAGCTGCCAGAGCTGGTCCTGCTTGGGCAGGCGCAGGCGCACGGGCAGCGAATCGGGCAGGATGCGCGCCTGGGGTTGCAGGGCGTAGTCGTAGTGAAAACGCTGGTGCTTGGGGTCGGTCACGGCCACGTTCACCATCAGGTAGTCGCGCTTGCCCGAGGGGTTGAAGTGGAAGAACACGTACTCGATGCCGTACTGGTCGCCCGACTGGGCGTCGCGCAGGTGGCCGGTGAAGTACCACCATTCCACGGAGTTGCGCGGGTGGACGGCTTCTTCCTGGGGCAGTTGGGCGCGCTCGGCGAATTTGTCGTGCTTGGCGGTAGGCTTCAGAATACAACCGGTGGGACCGGTAAGCAGGAGCAGGGCGGTGGCAGCCGAAAGCAGCTTGTTCATCGGCAGGATAAGCCCCCGTGCGCCCGAAAAGTTTCGGTCAGCCGGCCCGGGCCGACGGCTCCGCTACTGGGTTGAAGCGCGCTGCGGCACAGGCCGCGAAGTCGCTTTGCCCAACCGGCGGACTTCGCGCCGGGGCAGCCCCGGGAGCGGCCGAGGCTGCGTCACTACGGAGTCGCGCTGCACCACGACGCGCAGCAGCGAATCGGCGGACTGCTGCAGAAACAGCACCGGCACCGCCCGCAGCCGAAACGCGGTGGCTTTGACTTGGAGGGTGTCAGTGGGGCTTTCGGCCAGCTGATCGGCCGTCAGCTCGAAGGCGAAGTAGCCTTGCTCGTCGCTCTGGGTGCCCAGCGCCAAGTGCTTCAGCCACAGCGCGGCGGCGGGCAGCGGTTCCTGGGTATAGGCATCGAGCAGCTGCCCGCGCAGGCGGTAGGCCGTGGTGTCGGGCGACGAGGTTTTTGAGGCCGATTGGGCAGGCGCTGGCTGAATCGGAAGTGGCGGGGCCGGGTTTGGGCGGCCGGCAGCCGTCAGCAGGGTAGCTCCTAGCCCTAAGAGGATATGAGTAAGAGCATAAGTGCGGCTGAAACCGGCCGAATCATCGGAAAAGCGCATAAATAGGGAATAGGGGCGCGCAAGGTACGTAATGCTCGGGTCAAGGTTAAGCAGGCTTTGTGCGTTGCGTCGAACGCGGTCAGCGCAACCAGTCCTCCAGCTGGAGCAGGGGTAGCCGTTGCGGCTCGGCCAGGACCGTGATGCGGACGCCCGTAACGGCACCACCCATAATAATTGGCATCGGCAGCGGCTGGGCGTACCGGATTGGCGCATCGAATTGTGTTTCTGTCGCTTCGGCGAGCGGCGCTGCGGCAACACGCGGCGCCTGCAGCCGAACAAACAAGGGGCGCAAGTGCTGGTCGGGCCAAATAGGCCGCTGAGCAGCGGCAGCGGTTGGAGTCAGGGTTGCCCAAACCACGGCGCCAGCCACCAGCCAGTGGTACCAGCGCGGGAGCAACCGGGGCGGAGTGATGAGCGGACGGTCGAGCTGATTGGGCCGGAAGCGTCCACAAGCATTGTCGGTGGCGTGAGAAAACCAGCGCAGCAGTTCCGCATCACTCATGCGGGTGAAATCAACGACTACTTTGCGGCAGGCGAGGCAGTGGCGGCCCCGTCCGGCGGACGTCATCTGCTCCCAGTTTTCGTGGCAGGGCTGAGGTACGGTAACGACAAGGGAGGAATCCGGCATCGGGCGGGGTCTTGAGTGCCCCGAATGGATGCGCCGCCCTACCTGATTCCATACTGCCTACTCCGCTTCGGGAGGCGTAAACTTGATAGTCGACACGCGGGGTGGGGGCGGTAGCGACTTCGGCCGGTGCGGTACAAACGTCTCCCCGGGTTCCAGTGCCAGGTGGGATTCGCCCAACACGGCTTCCAGGCCGCGCAGGCGCACCGTCAGCTCGGCCGCCAGCGGCACGCGCCGGCCGATGTGGTAATCGTGGGTGGCATCGGCGGAAGCGGTGACGTAGAGCATGGAGTCGCGCAGGGCGGGCGGCAGGCGCAGCGCGAAACGGCCCGCGGCGTCGCTGCGGGTCTGCACGCTGCTGTCGGCCAGGCTGGTAATGTAGGCCCCGGCAAGGGGGCGGCCGGAATTCAGGTCAACTACCTGCCCGTGCACCAGCACATCAGCGGGCGTGGCGGCGGGCGGCGTCCGGAGCTGCAGCTGTTCCGGCGCGGGCGTTTCGCAGGCGCCCAAGGTCACGGCGGCGGCGGCCAGCCAGACGGCCCAGTTGCGCGGCCGTTGATTATGAGCTAGTTGGTTGGGGCGAAAGTGGCCGCAGGTACGGCCGTGGCGGCCGAGCCAGGCCAGTACTTCCGCCTCATTCATGCGGGTGAAGTCGACCACGACTTTCTCGCAGGAGGTGCAGTAGCGGCCGCCGGCGACGGGCGTCATCTGCGCCCAGTCGGTGGGGCAGGGCTGGGGGACGGAGAGACGGGTAGCCATCAGCAGCGAGTAGGAATATAGGCGACAGAAACCGGCTCTAAATAACGAAGCTCGAAGCGGCCGGTAAAAGCCAACGCGCAACGCCGCCGCATTATTTTCTATCTTTTGGGCCTCCAAATTCTATTCTCCCCGCTTTGCCTCCCTCTACGCTTCCTCCCACGCGCTCGGCCGGCCTGTTCCGGCGCAAGGCGCTATCCGACCTGCTGGCCAACCCGCCCGCCGACGAAGACCTGCACGGCTCGCACCCCGGCGAGCATGGCCTGGCCCGCCACCTGACGGTGCGCGACCTGACGGCCCTGGGCATTGCCGCCGTCATCGGGGCCGGCATCTTCAGTACCATCGGCAACGCCTCGCACGACGGCGGCCCGGCCGTGTCGCTGCTGTTCGTTTTCACCGCCATTGCCTGCGCCTTTTCGGCCCTGTGCTACGCGCAGTTTGCCGCTACCATTCCCGTTTCGGGCTCGGCCTACACCTACGCCTACGCCTCCTTCGGCGAGCTGGCGGCCTGGATTATCGGTTGGGCGCTGATCATGGAGTACGCCGTGGGCAACATCGTGGTGGCCATCAGCTGGTCGGACTACTTCACCGGCCTGCTCGACGGCATCGGGGTGCATCTGCCCATCTGGCTGACCATGGGCATGCAGAGTGCCCACAAGCACTACAACGAGGTGCTGGCGCTGATGCAGGCCGGCAAGCCGCTGGCTGAAGCCTCGGCGGCGCAGTTGGAAGGCTACAAAGCCTGGGCCGCCGCGCCCGAGCTGCCGGGCGGTCTGCGCCTGGTGCTCGATCTGCCGGCTGGGCTTATTACCCTGGCTATTACGGCTTTGGTGTACGTGGGTATCAAGGAATCGAAAAATGCCTCCAACCTGCTGGTGGTGCTGAAGCTGGCCGTGGTGGCCGTGGTTATCCTGGTGGGCGCCTTCTACGTGCAGCCCGAAAACTGGTCGCCCTTCGCCCCGAACGGTATCGGCGGCGTGCTCAAGGGTGTGTCGGCGGTGTTCTTCGCCTACATCGGCTTCGACGCCATCAGCACTACGGCCGAGGAGTGCAAGAACCCCCAGCGCGACCTGCCGCGCTCCATGATTTACGCGCTGGTTATCTGCACGGTGCTCTACGTCATCATCACGCTGGTGCTGACGGGCATGGTGAACTACAAGGAGCTGGCCGTGGGCGACCCGCTGGCCTACGTGTTCAACAAAGTGGGCGTGACCTGGCTGGGCAAAATCGTGGCCGTGTCGGCGGTGCTGGCCATGGCCTCGGTGCTGCTGGTGTTCCAGATCGGCCAGCCGCGCATCTGGATGACCATGAGCCGCGACGGGCTGCTGCCCAAGGTGTTTGCCCGGGTACACCCGAAGTACCACACGCCCTCGTTCTCGACGATCGTGACGGGCTTTTTCGTGGGCGTGCCGGCCATGCTGCTGAACATGGACCTGGTTATCGACCTGACCAGCATCGGCACCCTCTTCGCCTTTGCGCTGGTCTGCGGCGGCATCCTCGTCATCGACCCGCACGGCAAATCGGAGGCCCGCTTCAAGGTACCCTACCTCAACGGTAAATTCCTGGTGCCCCTGCTGCTGCTCATCGTGGGCGGGCTGGTGTTCGTGTACAACCGCGACAACGTCAACGAGTTTTGGCGCATGGTGAGCTTCTCGGAGGGCTACGAAGGCTTCCGCCACCAGATTCCCATGCTCGTGTTCCTCGTGGCCTGCGTGTGGGTGGCGGCGGTGTCGTTCCGCAAAAACCTCTCGCTGCTGCCGGTGCTCGGTCTGCTCACCAACCTCTACCTGATGACCCAGCTGGGCATCAGCAACTGGCTGCTGTTCGGGGCCTGGCTGATCATCGGCCTGGCCATCTACTTCAACTACGGCTTCAAGCACAGCAAGCTGAACCGGCCGGCCGTGGCCCGTTAAGATTCAAAGGCTTAGCCTGGGCCCGGCGCCGCGGCGGTAACGCCCGGCGCCGGGCTTTTTGTTTGCCGGCCGCGGGCGAGGTATACTTGAGTTGCTGGCAGCCTGCAGTTGCCCGTTGTGTGCTATATGGAACCTACTGCTGATCCGGCCGCTTTCCGGGCCGCGCTGGCCGCCCGGCTAGAGGCTTCGCGCCAGGAGCTGCTCGACCTGGGCCTGCGCAACCTCCTGCTCAACTACCGCCCCTCGCCCGCCCGGGGCGTGACGGTGGTGCGCGAGCAAGCGGCGGCGGTGTACGAGGTGCTGGTGCGGCAAGGCAAAACCATGTACTTCCAGGCCGCGCCCCAAAAGAAAACCGCCACTCAAACTGCTGCAGAAGCTGCCCCGGAATGGCCCGCAGCTGAGCCCGCCGCCGTCGGGCCGCCCGAGCCCGTGCCGACGGAAGCCGAGCGCGCCGCCCTGCTCACCGACAACAAGCTGCAGACCGACGAGCCGGCCGACAAGCTGGAAAGCCGGCTGCTCAACACCTATTACACCGCCCGCACCAGCCTGGAAGAGCAGGGTGTCAACATTCTGTACCTCGCGCTGGGGCAGCTGCAGTGGTACGAGGCCGACAGCAGCGCGGAGCCGCGCCGGGCCCCGCTGGTGCTGGTGCCCGTGCTGCTGGAGCGCAGCAGCGCCGCCGAGCGGTTCCGGCTGCGCTACACCGGCGCCGACATCGGAGCCAATCTCTCGCTGCAGGTCAAGCTCAAAGCCAGCTTTGGCCTGAATCTGCCCGAGCTGGAGGAAGACGCCGATGTGGCGGCCTACCTGGCTGCCGTAGCGCAGACCGTGGCCACCCGGCCGGGCTGGCAGGTGCAGCCCGATGCCATTGCCTTGGGCTTCTTTTCCTTCAGCAAGCTGCTGCTCTACCGCGACCTGGACCCCGCCACCTGGCCCGCCGACGCCGACCTGCTGGCCCACCCGGCCATCGAGGCCCTGCTCGGCCCCGCCGGCTTCCGCGACCCGGCCCCGAGCGTGGGCGACGACGCCTTTCTCGACACCGACAGCCCGGCCCACGAGCTGCACCAGGTACTCGACGCCGATTCGTCGCAGCTGCTGGCCCTGCTGGCGGCGCGGGAAGGGCGCAACCTCGTCATCCAGGGGCCCCCCGGCACGGGCAAGTCGCAGACCATTGCCAACCTGCTGGCCGAGGCCATTGGGGCGGGGCAGCGGGTGCTGTTCGTGGCCGAGAAGATGGCCGCCCTGGACGTGGTCAAGCGCCGGCTCGACGCGCTCGGGTTGGGGGCGGCCTGCCTGGAGCTGCACTCGCACAAAGCCAACAAAAAAGCGGTGCTCGACGAGCTGAAAGCGACCCTGCAGCTGGGCCGTCCGGCCGCTCCCGCCGAAACCGACCCGGTCAGCCAGCTGCCGCGCTACCGCCAGATCCTCAACGACTACGCCCTGGCCGTGAATGCCCCGCTGGGCCGCAGCCGCCGTAGCGCCCAGCAGGTAACGGGCGAGTTGCTGCACCTGCGCCAACAGCCCGAGGCCGCCGCGCTGCCGCGCGTGGCCTTCGCCGGCCTCAGCCAGTGGACCGATGCCGATGCGGCCCACGCCGAGGCCCTGGCCGCCCGTCTGCAGGCTACGCTACAGAAAATCGGCCCGCCGAAGCAGCTGCCGTTCTGGGGCAGCGAGCTGACGGTGCTGCTGCCCGCCGAGCAACACGCTCTGGCCCAGTACCTGACCGCCGCCCAGGCCGCCGTGGCCGTGCTGCAAGCTGCCGCCCAAGCCCAGGCCGCCGCGCTGAATCAGCCCGCGCCCCCCGACCGCCACGCCGCCGAAGCCCTGCTGCCGCTGGCCCGCCACGTGCAGCTGGCGCCCTCACTCACCGGCACTGCCGTGGCCGATGCCGCCTGGGCCCGGCAGGCTGCCCAGATTCAGGAGGTGCTGCAGGCCGGGGCCACCCATACCGCCCTGCGCCAGCAATACGGCGCTGATTGGCTGCCCGAAGCCTGGTCGCGGGAGCTGTCGGCCGAGCGGGCCGCCCTGCTCACCTACGGCCCGAAGTGGTGGAAATTCCTCAGCGGCCGTTACCGCCAGGCCCGGCAGCGCCTGCAGGAGCTCTGGCGCCGCGCCCTGCCCGACGACAACGCCCCCGTAATAGCGGCCATCGATGCCCTGCACGAAGCCGCCAGCCACGCGCAGACGGTGGAGGCGGCCAATGCGCTGATGGCCGGACTCTTTGGCCCCGCGTGGCAGGGGCTGCACTCCGACTGGCCCACCCTGCGCCGCGTAGCCGATTACCTTACGCTCACCCACCAGCGCATTGCCCAGGGTCAGCTGCCCGCCAGCCTGCTCAATTACCTAGGCCGGGCCGGGCAGTCGGCGCAGGCGTTTGGCGGTGCCGTTGAACAACCCGTGCCGGCCGGTAGCCCCGCCGCGGCGTATGCCAACGCTCTGGCCAGTTTAAGCGTCGAACTGACTACCCTCGAAACCGCCCTCCACCAGCACCGCACTGCCCTGCAAGCCGTAGCCGAGGCCCTGCAGCTCAACGAAGCCCGCCGCTTCGGTCCCGACGGCCGGCTGCAGTTGCAGCCCTTCGCGCAGCAGGCCGCCACGCTGACGACCTGGCAAGCCGAGCTACCGGCCCTGCAGCAGACGGTGGAGTGGAACAACGCCGCCGCCCAGGCCGCGGAGCTGCCGGAGCTGCTGTTGCTGGCCGAAAGCTGGCCCGAGGCCGTCCGGCAGCTGACGGCCGCCGTGCGCCAGACCTGGCTGGAGTACCTGCAGCGTCTGGCCTACGAGCAGCACCCGGCGCTGCGTCAGTTTGAGCGCGCCGCCCACGAGGAAACCGCCGCCCGCTTCCGCGAGGCCGACCGCGCCGCGCTGCACCACCACCGGGTGCGCGCCCTGCTGCGCCACTACCAGCAGCTGCCCCACCCCCAGGCCGGCGGGCAGATGCTGGTGCTCAGCCGCGAATTCGCCAAGAAAACCCGGCACCTGCCCCTGCGCCGCCTGATGGCGGAGGCCGGCCGGGCCGTGCAGGCCATCAAGCCCGTGCTGATGATGTCGCCGCTGTCGGTGGCCAACTTCCTGCCGCCCGGGGCGGTGGAATTCGACCTCGTGGTGTTCGACGAAGCCTCCCAGGTGAAGCCCGTCGACGCCCTCGGCGCCATTGCCCGCGGCCGGCAGCTGGTGGTAGTCGGCGACTCCAGGCAATTGCCGCCTACCTCCTTTTTCGATTCGTTGACCAGCAGCGGTGACGAGGCCGACGAGGAAAACGTGACGGCCGACATTCAGAGCGTGCTGGAGCTGTGCCTGGCCCGGCAGATGCCCGAGCGGATGCTGCGCTGGCACTACCGCTCCCGCCACCCCTCGCTCATCGCGCCATCCAACCATCTGTATTACCACGACCGGCTGGTCGTCTTTCCCAGCCCCGGCGGCGCGGCGCGGCTCGGCCTGGTGTACCACCACCTGCCCGCTACCTATTATGAGCGCGGCACCACTCGCACCAACCCGCTGGAAGCCCGGGCCGTAGCCGAGGCCGTGCTGGAGCACGCCCTCCACTCGCCCACGCTGACCCTGGGCGTAGTGGCCTTTAGCATGGCCCAGCGCCAGGCCATCGAAGACGCGCTGGAGCAGCTGCGGCGGGAGCACCCCGACACCGAAGCCTTTTTCAACCGCCACCCGCACGAGCCGTTTTTTGTCAAGAACCTGGAAAACGTGCAGGGCGACGAGCGCGACGTGATGCTCATCAGCGTGGGCTACGGCCGCACCCGCGAGGGCTACCTGACCATGAACTTTGGCCCGCTCAACGGCGCGGGCGGCGAGCGGCGGCTCAACGTGCTCATCACCCGCGCCAAGCTGCGCTGCGAGGTATTCACCAACCTCACCGCCGACGACCTCGACCTGGCGCGCACCACGGCCCAGGGCGTGCGCGACCTGAGAACCTTCCTGCACTTCGCCCAGCACGGGCAGCTGCACCAGCTCGAAGAAACTGCCCGGCCGCCGGAGTCGCCGTTTGAAGAGGCAGTTCACCAGGCGCTTACGGCCCGCGGCTACGTGCTTCGGCCGCAGCTCGGCTCGCAGGGCTTTTACCTCGATCTGGCCGTCGTCGACCCCGCGCAGCCCGGCCGCTACCTGCTCGGTATCGAGTGCGACGGGGCCATGTACCACTCCGCCCGCTCGGCCCGCGACCGGGACCGGCTGCGCCAGCAGGTGCTGGAGGCCGTGGGCTGGCGCCTGCACCGCATCTGGAGCACCGACTGGTTCCGCGACCCGGCCGGCGAAACCGAGCGGGCCGTGCAGGCCATCGAAGCCGCTCGGCAGGCGGTGAATCAACAAACGCCTGAGAACCAGTTGTCCGCAGCCGAAAACGCAAGGGCCAGCGCGCCGCCGACGGGTATCGAGCGGGAGGAATCGGCCCCCGCCGCGCTGGCCGCGCCCTACCAGCTGGCCCAGCTGCCGGCCGCCGTGGGGCACCGCGAGCTGCACCAGCACAGCCTGAGTTTGTTGGCCGGCTGGCTGGCCCAGGTGGTGCGCGTCGAAAGCCCCATTCACGTGGACGAGGCCATCCGGCGCCTCGCCCAGGCCAGCGGGGCCGCCCAGGTAGGGGCCCGCATGCGCCAGGTAGGCCGCGACGCCGCCCTGCTGGCGGCCAACCTGCGCCACCTGCGCCGCCAGGGCGACTTCCTCTGGGAAAACACCATGCAGGAGCCCCCGCTGCGCGACCGAAGCCTGCTGCCCGCCATTTCGCGCAAGCTGCCGCTGGTGGCGCCCGAGGAGCTGGCCCGGGCCCTACGCACGGTGGTAGCGCAGAGCTTCAGCCTCCCCCGCGACGCGGCCTACCTGGCCACCGTGCGCCTGCTCGGCTTCGGCCGCCTCTCCGACGACATGCGCGAATTGCTCGACGGTGTGCTTGCTGGTTTGTTAGAGGGCCGGGAGTTGGAGGAAGTGGGTGGCGTGCTTAAGCCAATAACATGAACAGTCTGGATAAGGTCCGCAGTTGGGTGGAGATGGGTAAGCAAATCGGGAAAGCCGTCCGCTGCGAGCGAGGCGAGCAACCTGCTTGGCTATCGGTTGGCATTCAGAAGTGGGAGGGCACCTATAAGCTTTACATATCGGAAATACGGGAAGCGGACATGACTGCAGAGAAGTTCATTCGGAACGATTTGCTCAGCTACGCCAGCTTTGAGAAACTGCTGGACGCTTATCCAGGGCAAACAGTACCGATAGAAGAACTAGCGCCGCTTAAGGGTCAAAGGCTATTCAACCCGCGTTTTAAAGATTATCTGTATGAGTGAATTACCCTCGGGCGAAACTCTGCTCATCACCCTGCGCCTGGCCGGCAGCATCCCTGCCCGCGCCGGCCGCGAATTGCAGCAGCAACGCATAACCGCGCAGCAGGCAGCTCGCACGGCTGCCACGCCCGCCGAAGCCCAGGCCGCCCACCGCCGGGCCGAAAAGCGCTTCTTCGCCGACTTCGACGCCGTGCTCGACTCGGCCCTGGTTGGGGGCCACTACCTGGAAAAGGAAAAAATAGCCGAAGCCGTGGCCGGGGAGCTGCTGATGCTGGAGGAACAGGGCCTGCGTGTGCCCTGCTTCGCGCTGACTTTTAATCATCTGCACGCCGTGCTGCACCAGCCCGCCGGCCACCGTCTCGCGCTGTACAAAGCCGTGGAGCTGCTGCACCAGCGCACCGCCCAGCAGGCCCGGCGCATCCTGCGCGGCCAACTGCCCAAGGAAGCCGACTTCTGGCACCCCGGCTGCCACGAGCTGTCCATTCTCGACGCGGCTGAGCTGGCCCGGGTGCAGGCTTACCTGCTGGGCCACGCCGCCCGCCTGAAGCTGCCGGCCCGCTACCACGCCTGGCCCTACCAGCACTGCGCCCCGCTCGACGGCTGAGCCCTCTGAAGCGGCCCCGACCGTGGGTGCTGCAAGCCAAGGTGCCGGTCTGGTCGTATGTAAGGCTCCTCATCCGAAGCCCTCATCCGAAGCCCTCATGCGCTACCTTCTTGTTCTAGGGCTTTGCCTGCTGCTGGCCCATCATGCCGTGGCCCAGTGCTCCGCCGCCGATTCCGTCAGCACTGACCGTTTCGCGGCTTACACCTTTGCCAACGACGCTTACTTCAAGACCGATTACTACTTCACGCAGGGCATGAGCGGCATTGCGGTGCTGCCCGCGCTGCGCCGCCTGCCCGGTGCCCGGCTACTGCGCCTGCCGGTGGTTGGTGTCCAGCATTTCGGCCTGCGCCTGACTTATGACGGCTTCACCCCGCTGCGCATTCAGGACCCGTTCATCCGCGTCGGCGACCGGCCCTACGCGGCTTACCTGTACCTCGATTTCTTTCGCGCGGCCACCGATGCCGCCCGGCACCGCCGCCTGACTACCGCGTTGAGCCTGGGCCTCATTGGGCCGGCGGCCGGGGCCCGGGGCTTCCAAACCAACCTGCACGCGCTACTCGGCGCGCCCACACCGCGCGGCTGGGGCTACCAGATTCGCAACGACCTAGTGCTGGGCTACGCCGCCCGCTGGGAGCAGCGGCTGCTGGGCGTCGGGCGGGGACTGGAGCTGATTGGCGGGGGCACGGCGGCCCTGAGCACCCTGCGCACCTACGCCGGGGCCGAGGCCCGCCTGCGCGTGGGGCTGCTGAACCCATACTTCGCCGACCTCGGCGTGGCCTCGCGCGCCAACCGGGCCGGGCGGCGCGTGCAGCTCTACGCCGAAGCTTGGCTCGACGGCCGCCTCGTCGGCTACGACGCGACCCTGCAGGGCGGCCTGCTGCGCCGCGACAACCCCTACGAGCTACCCGCCCGCGACCTGAAACGGGGCGTGCTGCGGGCCACCGGCACCCTGGGCCTGGGCTACGCCGGCCTGCGCCTGACCGCCTCCGCCGTGCAGATTTCGCCGGAGTTTCGCGGGGCGCGGCAGCACCGCTGGGCGCAGCTGGGGCTGCAGGTGGCCTTTTGAGCCGCTATTGACCGAAGAAATACGTTCCCGTGAGCTGAGCCCCGCGGTTGTAGCCACCCTGAATGCTGGGCTGCTCCGTGCCCTCAAGCTGGTAGAGGTTTACCAGGCCCAGGCCGTAGCCCAGCTGCACCTGCACCGGGCCGCGCCGGTAGCCGATACCGGCGTTAAAGCCCGCATCGAAGCGCCGCGAGTAGTAGCCGCGGATGGAAATCGTGCCGTTGTCGGGCTCCCCCGGGCCGTACTCGATTTTGTCGGTAAAGCGGGTGGTGGGCACTACCAGCTGATTGGGGTCGTCGGAGCTGTTGTGGATGACGGTGGCCGCCTTACCGCCCACGCCCACGGCCACGTAGGGGCCGGCAAATAGCTGCAGACCCGAGCGGCCGGGGCTATAGACTACGTTCAGCGGCAGCTCCAGCCAGTGGTAGCGGGCCTGCGTGCGCCCGTCGCGGTACAGGTTGTACTGCGGCCGGTCGGGCGAAGGTGTGGACAGGAAGCCGTGGATGACGGTGCCCTTCTGCGAAAACAGCAGGCCGGTTTGCAGCGCCAGCGGCCCCCGCGCCGCTTCCAGCACCACGCCCAGCTGCCCGCCCAACAGTGCCGACTTGTGCTGCTCGGTGGTGTACGTGGGGTAGACGCTTCGCTCGGGGCCCTGCAGCGTGACGTTGGCACGGTTCAGGCCGGCGCGCAGGCCGAGGCGGTAGGTGGTCGGGGTTTGGGCCGAAGCAGCCGACGCACTGAGCAACAGGGCCGGCAGCAGCAGCCGGGAAACGGTATTCGAAACAGACATAAAGCGGGAAGGGAGATAGGGCTAAACCTTGGCTGATAGCCGCCGGTGGTCGGGTAGAAGAGCCGCCGAAGAGCCCGGGCGTTGCGCCGGCAAGTTACTTCGCCCGGTTGATGATGAATACGCTCAGCAGGATAATGCCCATGCCCAGCAGGTGCCAGCCGTTGATAACCTCGCCGTCGAGCAGGCCCCAGGCCAGGGCCATGATAGGTACCAGATAGGTATTGGAGGCGGCAAACAGCGCCGTCGACTGCTGGATAAGCTGGTTGAAGAGCACCATGGCCACGGCCGTGCTCATGGTGGCCAGCAAGGCGATGTAGCCGAAGGCCGTCCAGGCGCCGGGCACGTGCTGCAGCTTGTGGATGAAATCGGTGCCGAGCAGCAAATAGGCCGCCGCCGGTCCGCCGATGAGCAGGAGCAGCAGCCCCGTCACGGCCACCGACGGAATGCCGTGGAAATGGTGCTTGATGATGTTGACGCTGAAGCCGTAGCCGAGCGTGGCCAGCACGATGTAGAGCCCGTACCAGGCGTTGCCCTGCCCGCTGGGGGTGGCGTCGCCGCCGCTGCCGCCCAGGCCCATCAGCACCACGGTGCCCAGCAGCCCCGCCGCAATGCCCAGCGCCCGCAGCCAGGTGATGCGCTGCCCGAAGAACACGGCCCCGACCAGCAGGGTGAAGACCACCGTCAGCGCGTTGAGCACGCCGGCCAAGCCCGAGGCCAGCTTGGTTTCGGCGTAGGCAAAGAGGAAAGCCGGAATCAGGGTGCCCACGACGCCGCTCAGCAGCAGCCACTTAAAGCGGCTGCGCTCCACGCGGCGCACGTGGCGCAGGGCGAAAGGCAGCAGCAGCAGCGCGGCCACCGTGACGCGGGTGGCGCCCAGCTCCAGGGCCGAAAACACCACCAGCCCCTTCTTCATCAGGATAAACGAGGTGCCCCAGATGGAGGCCAGCACGATGAGCAGCACCCAGGCCATGAGCGGCGTGGGCTGGTGCGGCGGCGGGCCGGCCACGGTGGGAGAGGAGGGAGCAACGGCAGCAGCGGGGGCGGGAGAGGAGTTCATGCGGGGCAAAGGTCGGAAGAACCCGGGAGCCGGGGCCTGGCCGGTTGCCCGATTTGCACCGGTCCGGTTCGGCGGCCCCGCGCTCCGGCCCGAAGCGGCGGCGCTGTACCTTGGGCGCCGTCAGCCTGTGCGCGGCCGGGGTGCAACGCCCGCCGCCCCGGCGCTGTCTGTCACGCTACACCACTCGACTATGCCCCGCATTCTACTCGCTCTCCTGCTGCTGGCCGGCCTGGCGCCGCCCGCCGCCGCGCAGTCGTCGCTCTACATGCCGCGCGACATCAAAGCCGCCTACGCCCGCGGCACCCGCGCCCTCGACGGCCGCCCCGGCCCGCGCTACTGGCAAAACCGCGCCCGCTACGACATCACCGTGCAGGCCGCCCCGCCCGCCCGCGACGTGCGCGGCCGGGAGCAAATCGTGTACACCAACAACAGCCCTGATACGCTCAAGCAGGTGGTGTTCCGCATTATTGCCAACATCCACCAGCCCGGCGCCGCCCGCGACGGTGATGTGGCCCCCGCCTACCTCACCGAGGGCGTGCAAATCGACTCGTTCGCCGTAGCCGGCCAAGCCCAGGACCCCAAAACCTGGCGCGGCCCCGCCACGGCCAAGGCCGTGAAGCTGCCCAAGCCCCTGCTGCCCCACGACTCGGTGCGCTTCTCGGTGGTGTGGCACTACAACGCCTCCACGGTGAGCGGGCGCGAGGGCATGATCGATCAGACCACCTACTTCCTGGCCTACTGCTACCCGCGCGTGGCCGTGTACGACGACTACAACGGCTGGGACCGGCTGCCCTTCGTCGACAGCAAGGAGTTCTACAACGACTTCAACGACTACACCCTGCGCGTGCGGGTGCCAGCCAACTACCTCGTGTGGGCCACCGGCGTGCTGCAGAACGCCGATAAGGTGCTACAGCCCGCCTACGCCAGGCGCCTGAAAAAAGCCCTGAAAAGCGACGAAGTCATCCACGTGGCCACGGCCGCCGAGTTGGCCCAGAAAAACGTGACGGCCCAGAACCCGTTCAACACCTGGTTGTTCACCGCCCGCGAGGTGCCCGACGTGACCTTCGGCCTGAGCGACCATTACGTGTGGGACGCCGGCAGCGTCGTCGTCGATGCCAAGGCCAAGCGCCGCGCGCTGATGCAGGCCGCCTACGCCGAAAAGACCGTCGACTTCCGCGAGTCGGTGAAAAACGGGCAGTACGCCCTGGGCTGGTTTTCGGACCCCAAGAACTGGCCCGGCGTGGCCTACCCGTACCCCACGATGACCGCCTTCCAGGGCTTCGCCGACATGGAGTACCCGATGATGGTCAACGACAGCCCCCAGGACGACCCCGCGTTTGCCCAGTTCGTGCAGGACCACGAAATCGTGCACACCTACTTCCCGTTCTACATGGGCATCAACGAAAGCCGCTACGCCTACATGGACGAGGGCTGGGCCACCACCTTCGAGCTACTCATCGGCCGGGCCGAGCGCGGCGCCGCCGCCGACGAGCTGTACCGCAAGTTCCGGGTGGAGCGCTACATCAAGGACCCCGCCACGGCCGAAGACCTGCCCATCATCACGCCCAGCAGCGAACTGAAGGCCGGCTATGGCAACAACGCCTACGGCAAACCCTCGCTCAGCTACCTGGCCCTGAAGGACATGCTCGGCGACGAGCTGTTCAAGAAGTGCCTGCACGAGTACATGGACCGCTGGCACGGCAAGCACCCCATTCCCTGGGACTTCTTCAACTCGATGAGCAACGCCTCGGGCCAGGACCTGAGCTGGTTTTTCCAGAACTGGTTTTTCACCAACAACTACATCGACCTGGCCGTGGGCGGCGTGACGGGCACCACCCTCACCGTGCAGAACGTGGGCGGCTTCGCCATTCCCTTTGACGTGGAAGTGGAGTACACCGACGGCTCAAAAGCCACCCTGCACCAGTCGCCCGCCATCTGGCAGGCCAACCAGCGCCAGGCCACCATCACCCTGCCCAAGGAAGCCAAGTCGGTAGCTCTGCAGGGCGGCCTGTACCTGGATGCCACCGAGAAGGACAACGTGTGGCGGCGGTAGCACTGGCCAACAGCGCGGGTGGCAGTCATTGCGAGCGAAGCGCGGCAATCTTTCCTCCAGTAGCACCGCCGCTACAATCCCTACAAACCAAAAACAGCACCGCCCGAAACCACAGACCCTGGCTTCGGGCGGGGCTGCTTGTACCGTTGTGCCGCGAGAGGAAAGATTGCTTCGTCGTGCCTCCTCGCAATGACAGCAGGGTGAGTCGTTGATGCCATCAGGCTGCCCCTTTTCGCCGCTTGATTCGCGGAATCTAAGCAGAGGGGACCAGAGGATGTCAAGCGTACACGGCCTCGCTCTGCGCAATATCCGCCAGAATAGCGCGCACCTCATCCGGCGTGCCGGCTTCCACCAGCTGGGTGCGCCACTGTTTGGCGCCCACCAGGCCCTTGAAGTAGTGCGCGTAGTGTCGGCGCATCTCGAATACGCCCAGCTTCGGGCCTTTCCACTCGATGCTTTTCTCGAAGTGCATCACGCAGGCGGCCACGCGCTCCTCCAGCGTGGGCGGGGCCAGCCGCTCACCGGTAGCCACGAAGTGCTTGATTTCGCGGAAAATCCAGGGGTAGCCGATGCTGGCGCGCCCGATCATGATGCCGTCGACGCCGTAGCGGTTCTTGTACTCCACGGCTTTTTCGGGCGAGTCGATGTCGCCGTTGCCGAAGATGGGAATCTTGATGCGCGGGTTGTTTTTGATGGCCGCAATCAGGCGCCAGTCGGCGTCGCCCTTGTACATCTGCACGCGGGTGCGGCCGTGCACCGTCAGCGCCTCGATGCCGATGTCCTGCAGGCGCTCGGCCACTTCCTCCACGTTCTTGGTGGTTTCGTCCCAGCCCAGGCGGGTTTTCACCGTCACGGGCAGGTGAGTGGCTTTCACCACGGCCTCGGTCATGGCCACCATCTTCGGAATGTCGCGCAGCAGGGCCGCGCCGGCACCCTTGCAGGCTACCTGCTTCACCGGGCAGCCGTAGTTGATGTCGATGAGGTCGGGGCCGGCCACGGTGCTGATGCGGGCGCACTCGCCCATCGTGTCCACGTCGGAGCCGAACAGCTGAATGCCGATGGGCCGCTCGTAGTCGAACACATCGAGCTTCTGCCGGCTCTTGGCCGCCGCCCGGATCAGCCCTTCCGACGAGACGAACTCGGTGTACATCAGATCGGCCCCGCCCTGCTTGCACACGGCGCGGAAGGGCGGGTCCGACACGTCCTCCATCGGGGCGAGCAGCAAGGGAAAGTCGGGCAGGGCAATGTCGCGGATGTAAACCACAGCGGAACGGGTTAGCGTATTTTGCGCAAATTTACGACTATGTCAGGGTCCGCGGGCCTCGGGCGCTGCCGGGCCGCTATGGCCCATGCCTCCAAGTGCCTCAGGCCCTGACTGCCGGCCAGCCATAACCGGCTTGCCCCCTCCCTGGTTCCCGCAGCGCCGCCCGGCGCCCTCATTCCTCCCGCCCATGCGCCTCAGCCGCCCCGCCCGCCCCACCGACGAAAACCTGCACCCCGCTCTCGTCCTGATGCTGCTGGTGCTGCTGGTGGTGGGCGGCATGTGCGTGGGCTTCTTCGTGGCCATGCTGCTGATCGGCGCCGTTTACGGCCTCGATGCGCTGATGCGCATCCAGACCATCGTTGGCGCCCCGCAAAACTCGCCCGAAGGTTGGGGCATCCTGATGCTGATGCAGGGCGTGCCGCTGCTCTTCGGCTTCGGCGGCGGCGCTTTGCTGGTGCCGGTGGTGCGCGGCCTGAGGCCCGGCCCCTACTTCCAGCCCCGGCAGCCGGTGCCCGCCTTCTGGCTGGTGGCCGCCATGGTCCTCATCATCGTGAGCATCCCGGCCATGTCGGTGCTCATTGCCTGGAACGCCAACCTGCACCTGCCGCCCGCCCTCTACGGGCTGGAAAAATCCGCCCGCCTCTACGAAGACCAGGCCCAGGTGCTCACCACCTTCCTCACCAAGTTCAACTCCTTCAGCCGCTTCCTGGTGGCGCTGCTGGTGGTAGCCGTCATTCCGGCCATTGCCGAGGAGCTGACCTTCCGCGGCGTGGTGCTGCGCCAGTTTGCCCGCTGGACGGGCTCCGTGCACTGGGGCGTGTGGCTGTCGGCGGCCGTGTTCAGCGCCATTCACGTGCAGTTCTTCGGCTTCTTCCCGCGCCTGCTGCTGGGCGTGGTGCTCGGCTACCTCTTCGCCTGGAGCGGCAACATCCGCGTGTCGATGGCCGCCCACTTCGCCCAAAACGGCTTCCAGTTGCTGCTGCTCTACCTCCAGCAGCGCGGCACCATCGCCTTCGACGCCGACGGCAACGAGGCCCTGCCCTGGACCTGGGCCTCCGTCTCCCTGCTCATCACCGCCGGCCTGCTCTACTGGCTCTACCAGCAGCGCTTCCAGCCCGCAGCGGCCCCGCTCGAAGCCCACACCCTCACCAGCCACGGCGTGGAAGTGCGCCGCGCCGATGCCGAAGCGGCCCCGCCCGTCGCCGGACATACGCTCACCAGCCACGGCATCGAAACGCCCACGCCCGACCAGCCCCGCGCCTAACCCGCTGCTTACCCATACGCGCCAAACTCGTCTGGCACCCCCTCTCCTTTTCGGAGAGGGGGCCGGGGGGTGAGGCGCAACGCCCCCAGCCTATTCCTTTCCGCTAGCCCCGCCACCCTGCTTTGACTACGCCCGCCACCCCCGAATCCGCCGACGCCCAACAAAAGCCCCAGCTGTCCAACATGTGGCAGCGCATCATTTCCGGCGTCATCGGCGCGGTGCTGCTGCTGGGCAGCATCTGGTACAGCGGCTGGACGTTCGGCCTGTTCTTCGGCCTGGTGCAGGCCCGCATGCTCTGGGAGTTCTACCGCATGATGAAGGAGCTGAACTACAAGCCGGCCGCTATTATCGGCGGGGCCGTGAGCCTGCTGATTTTCGCTGTTGCTTTTATTGTTAATGCTGCTGGACAATACACAAACGGGTATACCATTTATCCCCCGCTCGTCGCAGCACCTATCACCGGCGGGTTTGAGAGCGGTTCGTTAGCTACGACAGAAACGCTGCGAATAATGGGGCTGGTACCAGTACTGGTAAAGCTGGCCGCCGCAATCATCCTCCTCCTGCCCATCATCCTGATTATCCGCGAAATGTTCTGGTGGCCGCGCGAAAAGCAGCCCTTCTCGCCCTTCCCCAACGTGGGCGTGGCCCTGCTCGGCCTGTTCTACGTCACGCTGCCCATGAGCGGGCTCAACGTGCTGGCCTTCACCGCCGGCGGCTACGACTACCGCCGCATCTTCGGCCTGCTGTTCATGGTCTGGGCCGCCGACACCGGCGCCTACGCCGCCGGCAAAACCTTCGGCAAGCACAAGCTGGCCCTGAGCATCTCGCCCGGCAAAACCTGGGAAGGCTGGGTCGGCGGCACCCTGCTCACCCTGGCCGTGGGCTGGGCCCTGGGCTACCTCATCCCTGAAATGCCCCTCGTCACCCGCCTCGTCGCGGCCCTGGTCGTGGCCGTCTTCGGCGTGCTCGGCGACCTGGCCGAATCCATGCTCAAGCGCAGCGTGGGCGTGAAAGATTCCGGCCGCATCATGCCCGGCCACGGCGGCCTGCTCGACCGGTTCGACGCCTTCCTCTTCGTAGTGCCCGTGCTAGTGGTGCTGCAGCTGCTCTTCGGCGCCTAAAACGCACACCACCAGAAGCGAGAGCTACGACGAAGGCTAGCTCCCTTTCTCAGCTGAGGAGGGGCTAGGAATGGTTGATGGCGTTGTGAAAATCAACGCGCAGTTGTCATCCACCGCCTCGTAGTCATCATTTACAGCCTCGGCGTCACTCCCCACCGCCTCGCAGCGTGTCGCCACCGTCTCTGCGGAGGGCCTCCGGCTCGCGCCATTTGGCCGGAAACCCCAACTTTTCGCTTACCTAACGACTGTAAGCCTCGTACACCCTGGTAGTCGGGGAATCCTACTACCTTTGGCGCGCTATTTCTGCCCGCAGGCCCGCTGCTCGGTTGGTCTGGGGCGGCGCTGTTTCTGCATTCCCCCTCATTTCCCAACCCCTTTTACCCGACCAACAGCATGGCCTCTAACACGGTTTACAAGGAGCCGGCCCCCAAGGTGGACCGCGAGAATCCGCTCGAATCGATGATGTCGCGCTTCAACGTCGCCGCCGACATCCTCGGCCTCGACGACGCGACCTACAACGTGCTCAAAGCGGCCGACAAGCAGGTTATCGTGCACATCCCGGTGACCATGGACAACGGCCAGGTGCGCGTGTTCGAGGGCTACCGCGTGGTGCACAACACCGTGCTCGGCCCCTCGAAAGGCGGCATCCGCTACGATAAAAACGTGCACCTCGACGAGGTGAAGGCCCTCGCCGCCTGGATGACCTGGAAGTGCGCCGTGGTCGACCTGCCCTACGGCGGGGCCAAAGGCGGCATCATCTGCGACCCCACGACCATGTCGGCCGGCGAGATTGAGCGCCTGACCCGCGCCTACACCCTGGCCCTGAAAGACGTCTTCGGCCCCGACCGCGACATTCCGGCCCCCGACATGGGCACCGGCCCCCGCGAAATGGCCTGGCTGATGGACGAATTCAGCAAGACCGTGGGCGCCACCACCCCGGCCGTCGTGACCGGCAAGCCCCTGGTAATGGGCGGCTCGCTGGGCCGCACCGAGGCCACCGGCCGCGGCGTGATGGTATCGGCCCTGGCCGCCATGAAGAAGCTGGGCATGGACCCCGCCACCTCGTCGGCTGCCGTGCAGGGCTTCGGCAACGTGGGCTCCTGGGCCGCCAAGCTGCTCTGCGAGCAGGGCGTGAAAATCAAGGCCGTCAGCGACGTGTCGGGTGCCTACTGGAACGAGAACGGCATTAACATCGACGAAGCCATTGCCTACAAGAACGCCCACAAGGGCCGCCTCGACGGCTACACCGGCGCCGTGCTGATGGACAACGCCGACGACCTGCTCACCCTGCCCGTCGACGTGCTGGTGCCCGCCGCCGTGGAGGACGTCATCACCGAGCACAACGCGCACAACATCAAGGCCAAGCTCATCGTGGAAGGCGCCAACGGCCCGACCTCCGCGTCGGCCGACCCCATCATCAACGAGAAGGGCATCATGGTGGTGCCCGACATCCTGGCCAACTCCGGCGGCGTGACGGTGTCCTACTTCGAATGGGTGCAGAACCGCCAGGGCTTCAAGTGGACCGAGGAAATGGTGACCGAGCGCGCCGACCGCATCATGTCCGATGCCTTCGAGAAAGTGTACGCCACCAGCCAGAAATACAACATTCCGATGCGCATCGCCGCCTACGTGGTAGCCATCGACAAAGTCGCCCAGACCTACAAGTTCCGCGGCAGCTTCTAACCCGCTGACCAGCGCCCGTTTCGCTACCCGCCCCGATTTTATCGGCCGTGGTAGCGAAATTCGCCGGCTCAGACGTACTATTGCGTATAGCCCGGGCCGCAAGGTCCGGGCTATATTTGTACCCCGAATTCCGCCTCCCGCTCACCCCTAACGCCCCGCTGCTCGCTGTTGCCTGGCCCGCCGGCTGAATCCTAAACCGGTGAAATCAAGTACATCAGCGTTAACCTGCGCTTTATGAAGATCCACAAAGAAGGTCGCCGCATCCTGTTCTTCACCCTGCTGGCGCTGCTGGCCATCAACCTGCTCCTTTACCAATTTAATGAGCAGGGCGTGGGCTTCAACCGCGTATTCTCGGGCGTGTCGGTGGTGGCGTTCCTGCTGCTGCTGCAGTTTTTCCGCAGCCCCTACCGCAACCTGCTCACCCACGAGGACATCGTCATCGCGCCCGCCGACGGCAAGGTGGTGGTCATCGAGGACGTGCACGAGCCGGAGTTTTTCGACGGCGTGCGCAAGCAGATCAGCATCTTCATGTCGCCCATCAACGTGCACATCACCCGCAACCCGGTGTCGGGCACGGTGAAATACTTCAAGTACCACCCCGGCAAGTACCTGGTGGCCTGGCACCCCAAGAGCAGCACCAAGAATGAGCGCACCACGGTGGTGGTGGAAACCGAAGCCGGCCCGCAGGTGCTGTTCCGGCAGATTGCCGGCGCCATGGCCCGCCGCATCGTGTGGTACGTCAACGAGGGCGACGAAGTAAGCCAGGGCGAGGAGTTCGGCTTCATCAAGTTCGGCTCCCGCGTCGATGTGTTTGTGCCCGTCGATACCGACGTGAAAGTGCAGATCGGCGAGAAAGTAAAGGGCGGCCAGACCGTCATTGCCCAGCTGAAAACCCCGCCGCCCACGCTGTTCTAAACCGTTGTGGCGCGCAACGTTAACGGCCCGGCAGCTCCCCAGTTGCCGGGCCTTTTTTATGCCTATGCTACCCGATTTCATCCGCGCGAAATTCACCGCCGTGCTAGCTGGCTACCTGCCCCTAGCCGAATTCGAGCAGTGGCTATACGCCACGCCCGAGCTGGAAACTGCCCTGCCGCCCGACGACTACCTGGAGCTGATCAGCCTGAATTACAAGGGCCGGGATGCCACGCAGGAAGTCGAAATCCTGTTGAGCCGGCACATCGACTGGAGTGATTTGCGGCGCGACGAGCTGTTGTGTACGCTCCGCAGCATCACCCTGCACTCTGCCCCCGATACCTTGTTTGCCGCATTCGTAAGTTGCTACGACTGGTACTGCCGGGGCTGCCTTTTCCTGGAAGTTTTAGGCCTGGACTTCGGACTACGGGTCGATGATGAATATGGCTGGGGCGGGTCAATGGGTAAGTGGCAGAACTTGACTGAGGCCGCCAAGCAGCAATACTTAAGTTCCTACTTTCCGGCCGCTCAGTACGAAGCTGAGCAAGTCATCGGCTGGCTGACAGCCGGACTCATCCGATTCGACAACGAACCATACCCGTCCGGGGAAGACCGCGTCGGTTATACGGACCTGCGGCCCGACACTCCGTAAAAGCTGTTCGAATCCGCTTTTACCCCGTAATAATGTGCGGCACGAACTCCGAGAGGTTGGTGATGATGCCCTCGGCGCGGCGGAAACTGATGGCGCAGGCCTCGCCGGCCCAGAAGACGCCGGCCTGGTAGCGGCGGCCCTGCGCGTCGACGGGGAAGTCAATCCACTGCTGGCGCACCTGGGGCTGCTCGGCGAAGTCGCCGGCTTCGGCGTGCTTTTCCAGGCCGTACTCCATTTCGGTTAGGTTCTGGCCCTCGCGGCCAAACAGCGGCTTGCGCACGTAGTGGCCCACGAGGTCGTCTAGGCGGGCTTCCACCAGCAGCGGGTGGTGCGGAAACACCTCCCACAGCCGCGCCAGCATGGCCTTGCTCTGGAACAGCAGCGCGTAGGGCGGATTGGCAATCATCACGTCGCGGCTGAGCAGCAGCTGGGTCAGGTCGTCGGTCAGCTCGGGCTCTTCCTCGGCCAATAGCTCCCAGGGCACCAACTTGAACACGAAGTCGAAGCGCTGCCACTGGCCGGGGCGCACCTCAGCCCAGGCGCCGCGGTCCTCGCCCAGCACCGACACCTGCATGGCGTCGACCGGGCAGACGTGGGCGGTGCTGAAGCCGGCGCCGCGGGCCGCTTCGGCCAGTACGGTGCAGTTGGCTTCGTCTTCGGCGCTGTCGGGTAGGTGCACGAGTAGCAGGTGCGGGGCCAGGTCCTGATTCAACTCCCGCCACTCGCGCAGCTGCAACTCCAAGCCTTCGAAGAGGCCGTTGGCCTGCTGCTGGTCCTCGGGGCGGCCGGCGGCCATCAGGCTGGCCCACTGCACCACGGCCGTTTCGGGGATGCTGGTGGCCGTGTCGGCGTTGAACTCCACCAGCTTGGGGCCGTCGGCGGTGTGGGCCAAGTCGAAGCGGCCGTAGAGGTGCCAGTGCCGCTCGTCGTGCCAGCTGTGGCGCACGGCCGGCCAAAGGTTCGGCGGGATGCCGAGCTGCTGCAGGAAATGGTCGGGCAGGTCGTCGGGTACGGCCTGCACCAGCATTTCGTAGAGCGTGTCGGCGGCCTGAAGCAGGACCTCGGCCTCGGGCTCCGTCAGCTCCACGGCTTCGGGGGCGAGGTAGGCGGCGCAGGCATCTTCCACGGCCCAGTCCCAGCCCAGGCGGCGGATAGCCGGTTCGATGTCACCCGAGAGGGGGAGTAAGCGGATCATTCGGTCAATTAAAAATTGAGAATGAAAAATTAAACATGGATGCTGAACTGGACACTCAAGAACGTCATCCTGAGCGCAGCGAAGGACCTTGCTCGAACCCTGCACCGCAGAGGCCTACGAAGTGCAGACGCCAATAAGTAGCAGCCGAAAAGCGCAGCCTCCGACTCTCTTATAGCAAAACTTTTGCGGCTTGGACTGCGACGGCGGTGCGGGGTGCGAGGAAGGTCCTTCGCTCTGCTCAGGATGACGTTCTTGAGGCCGCCGACAAACTACCCCCCAAACCCGCGGAAGCCGCCGCGGCTGCCGAAGCCGCTGCTGCGGCTGCCGCGCGGGGCGGAGCTGCGAAAGGTGCTGCGCGAGCTGGTGCGCGAGCTGGTGCGCGTAACCGTGGGGCTGGTGCGGATGCCGGCGTTGGCGGCGGTGCGGCTGCCCGCGAAGCCCCGGCCGTAGAAGCCGCGGCCCTCGTTTTCCCGCTCGCGGTAGATGTTCTGGCGCCAGCCGTTGTTGCGCTGGAAGATGCCGGGGTTGGCGTAGTAGCCGGGGTTGGGCGTTAGCCAGCGCCCGGCCATGTAGCCGATGCTGCTCCACATGAGCACGTCCATCATACCCGAGTGGCCCACGCGGTTTTCGGGGTAGCGGCGGCTGTAGTCCTGCATCTGCTGCTGCAGGGCGCGGCCCTGCAGGGTGTCCACCTTGCCGTCGAAGTGGCGCATGATGGCGGCCACCTGCTCCTTGCCGGCCGGGCGCTCGGCCGTGATTTTCCACTGGCCGGGCTGCACCTCCGTCATTTCGGTGATGACGCCCTGGCTGTACGACTCCCCGCTGGTTTCGCCGCTCCAGTCGCCCTCATCATTGCGGCGGTCGGTATTGCAGGCGGGCAGCGCGGCCAGGCCCAGGCTGGCCGCGGCGGTGAGCAGCAGCAGGTTGCGGCGCCATTCGCCGAGACGGTAGAAAGGACGGTTCATAGCAGTGGGAGCGGACTACGGGTGGCTAAAACAGACGGCAGTGGCCGTAAACGTCCACAAAATCCGTCAAATACGAAACGAAGGGCCGCGCAGCTAAAGCAGCGGCTGCTCAGCACAGCTGCTTCGCGGGCCTAAAACCAGGCGGCCATGCGCTGGCACAGCTGCTCCAAGTACTGCTGGTCCGTCTCGTCGAAGTCGTTGAGTTGGTCGCTGTCCACGTCGAGCACGGCCACCACGGCGCCGTCCTTGAGAATGGGCACCACGATTTCCGATTTCGACAGCGAGCTGCAGGCAATGTGGCCGGGAAACTGCTCCACGTCGGGCACCAGCAGGGTGCGGGCCTCGGCCCAGGCCGCGCCGCACACGCCCTTGCCGCGCCGGATGCGGGTGCAGGCCACCGGCCCCTGAAACGGCCCGAGCACCAGCTCCTCGCCCTTCACCACGTACACGCCCACCCAGAAAAACCCGAAAGCTTCCCGGAGCGCGGCCATGGCGTTGGCCAGGTTGGCCACCTGGTCCGGCTCGCCGGTGGTCAGCGCCTCGATTTGCGGGAGCAGAGTTTGGTATTGCTGGGCTTTGGAAAGCGAGCGGTCAATGAGCAGGTCTTCGGCCATTTGGTGAAATGGTGAGGTGGTGAAATGGTGAGTTGACGTTCGGACAACAAAATTAGAGCGAGATGGTGCGAAAGGTGAAGAAGGGCGCCGCGACGACACTGGCATTCAGTTCGAAAACTCACCACCTCACCACCTCACCACCTCACCGCTCACCCAAACACGAACAGCTCGTCCGGGCCCAGGTCGTGCTGCTCGCGCAGGCCGGTGAGGCTGAGGGGCGGGGCTACCACGCCGCCCGCCCCGATGCGCACCGTGCGGCTGCGCAGCACCCGGATTTCGTCCCAGAGGCCCGCTTCCAGCAGCATGGTGTGCAGCGCCGGCCCGCCCTCCACCAGCACCGACTGCACCCGGCGGGCATTGAGGTCGTCGAGGATGGCGGGCAGCAGGTCCTGCTGGGCTGGCACGGTGACGAAGCTCAGGTTGTCGCGGTCGGGCTGCTCCTTGTTGGTATACACCACCGTGGGCTGCGAGCCATCGAGCAAATGGTGGGTGGTGGGCAGCGTGAGCGTGCGGTCGATGACGAGGCGCAGCGGGTTGGGCCCGGGCCACTCGCGCACGTTCAGCTGGGGGTTGTCGTTGAGGGCCGTGCGGGTGCCCACCATAATGGCCTGCTCCTCGGTGCGCCAGCGGTGCACCAGCATCTTGGCCGCCGGCCCGCTGATTGCCACCGGCTGCCCGCCCGGCCCGGCCACGAACCCGTCGCGCGACTCGGCCCACTTCAGGATGAGGTAGGGGCGGTTGCGCTCCTGCACGGTGAAAAAGCGGCGGTTCAGGCGCCGGCCTTCGTCGGCCAGCAGCCCGGTGCGTACCCGGATGCCCGCCTCGCGCAGCTTGGCGTAGCCCCGGCCGGCCACCAGCGGGTTGGGGTCGTCGTTGCACACCACCACGTCGCGGGCACCGCGGGCAATGAGCAGGTCGGCGCAGGGCGGAGTTTTGCCGAAGTGCGAGCAGGGCTCCAGCGTCACGTACACCCGGCACTGCGCCAGGTCGATGCCCGGCGGCACGTTATTCAGCGCGTTGACTTCGGCATGAGGGCCGCCGTACCGCTCGTGCCAGCCTTCGGCCACCACGCGGCCGTCGGCGTCGGCCACCACGCAGCCAACCATGGGGTTGGGCCGGGCGGTGTGGGCGCCGAGCAGGGCCAGGTCGAGGGCGCGGCGCATCAGCAGCGCATCGTGGGCGGTGAAGTCTTCGGGTTCGGGGGTGAGGTCGGGCATGGCCAAATATAGAGAGGGGCGCACATGCCCGCGTACCTTTGCCCCTCATGACCATCCGCCAGCTCACCGACCAGCTCACCCAGGACCTGCAGGCCGCGTACCCCGCGCCCGAAGCCGCCAGCATGGCCTTCCGGCTCGTGGAGCACCTGCTCGAACTCGATCCGCTGCAGCGCCGCCTGCGCGCCGCCGAGTCCGTGCCCGAAACCGCGCAGCAGCAAGCCGCCGCCTGGCTGCCGCGGCTGCTGCGCCACGAGCCGCTGCAGTACGTGCTGGGCTCGGCGCCGTTTCTGGATATGGACCTGCTGGTGACGCCCGCCACGCTCATTCCGCGCCCCGAAACCGAGGAGCTGGTGCAGCTGATAACCCAGGAGCAGCGCGGCCGCCGCAACCTGCGCATCCTCGACGTGGGCACCGGCTCGGGCTGCATTCCGCTGGCGCTGGCCCGGGCGCTGCCCGTCAGCCAGGTCTGGGGGCTTGATTTCTCCGCCGAGGCCCTGGCCGTGGCCCGGCAAAATGGGCAGCAGTATGCCCCGCAGGTGCAGTGGCTGCAGGCCGATATTCTGATCGATCAGCCGCCGGGCATTGCCGCCGCTTCGCTCGACGTGCTGGTGAGCAACCCGCCCTACGTGCGCGAGTCGGAGCAGGAGCAGATGCGCGCCAACGTGCTCGACTTCGAGCCCCACTCGGCCCTGTTCGTGCCCGATACCGATCCGCTCGTCTTCTACCGCCGCCTGGCCGCGCTGGGAACTGAGCTGCTGGCGCCCGGCGGGGCTATCTATTTCGAAATCAACGAGGCGCTGCCCGCCGAAACCCTGCTGCTGCTCACCGGGCGCGGCTACCGGCAGACCCGCTGGCTGCCCGACCTGAGCGGCCGGCCGCGCATGGTGCGCGCCACCTGGCCCGGGCGTAGTGCTGCGGTGCAAGCCGATGACGTCTAAGTGAAAAGGCCTACCTTTGCCCGCCGAAAAGGTTCGCCCGTTTTCCCCTTCTTATGCCCAAGAAAGCCCCTGAGTACTTTGCGCATCCCACCGCCGTCCTCGACGAGGGGTGCCGCATCGGTGCTGGTACGCGCATCTGGCACTTTTGCCACATCAGCGCCGGGGCCGAAATCGGGGAAGACTGCACGCTCGGCCAGAACGTATTCGTGGCCGATGACGTACGCTTGGGCCGCAACGTGAAAGTGCAGAACAACGTGAGCCTCTACACCGGCGTCGAGTGCGCCGATGACGTGTTCATCGGTCCCTCGGCCGTGTTTACCAACGTCGTCAACCCCCGCGCCGCCGTGGTGCGCCGCCACGAGTACCAGCCTACCCGGCTGGGCCGGGGCGTGAGCATCGGGGCCAACGCCACCATCGTCTGCGGCCTGACCCTGGGCGAGTACGCCTTCGTGGGCGCCGGCGCGGTGGTGACCAAGGACGTGCCGGCCTACGCCCTCGTCTTCGGCAACCCGGCCAAGCGCCGCGGCTGGATGAGCCGCCTCGGCCACACCCTGCAGTTCGACGCCCACGGCTACGCCAGCTGCCCCGAAAGCGGCGAGGTGTACAGCCTCGGGCGCAGCGGCACCCTTACCTGTATTACTCCTGACTCCAACGCGTAACCAAACGCAACCACCAGTGTACGAGCAGTTACTGAACAAAGAGGCCAAGCTGGCCGTCATCGGCCTCGGCTACGTAGGCCTGCCCATTGCCCTCGAGTTTGCCCGCAAAATCAGCGTTATTGGCTTCGACATCAACGCCCAGCGCGTGGAGATGATGCGCAATAACGTGGACCCCAGCGGCGAGCTGGAGGCCGCCGACTTCGAGGGCTGCGACATCACGTTCACCGACTCGCTCGACGTGCTGCGCGAGGCCCGTTTCTTCATCGTGGCCGTGCCCACGCCCATTGACGAGCACGCCATGCCCGACCTGAAGCCGCTCATCGGCGCCTCCACCACGGTGGGCAAGGTGCTGAAGGCCGGCGACTACGTGGTCTACGAATCGACCGTGTACCCGGGCTGCACCGAGGAAGACTGCATTCCGATTCTGGAGCGCGAGTCGGGCCTGAAATTCCCGGCCGACTTCAAAGTAGGCTACTCGCCCGAGCGCATCAACCCCGGTGATAAAGAGCACACGCTGGCCACCATCGTGAAGGTGGTAGCGGGCTGCGACGCCGAGTCGCTCGACGTCATTGCCAAAACCTACGAGCTGGTGGTAACGGCCGGCGTGCACCGCGCCTCGTCGATCAAAGTGGCCGAGGCCGCCAAGATCATCGAAAACACCCAGCGCGACGTCAACATTGCCCTGATGAACGAGCTGTCGATGATTTTCGACCGCATGCGCATCAACACCTACGAGGTGCTGGAAGCCGCCGGTACCAAGTGGAACTTCCTGAAATTCAGCCCCGGCCTGGTGGGCGGCCACTGCATCGGCGTGGACCCGTACTATCTCACCTACAAGGCCAAAGAGCTGGGCTACGACGCGAAGGTTATCCTCTCGGGCCGCACCACCAACGACGGTATGGGCGCCTACATCGCGCGCAAAACCGTGCAGATGATGATCAAGCAGGGCAAGGACGTGTCGAAGTCGAAGGTGCTGGTGATGGGCGCCACGTTCAAGGAAAACGTGGAGGACATCCGCAACTCCAAAGTGGCCGACGTCATCAACGAGCTGAAGAACTTCTCGGTCAACATCGACATCGTGGATCCGCACGCCGACAGCGACGAGCTGCACCACGAGTACGGCTTCCGCCTGACCCCGCAGGAAAACATCGGCTCGGACTACGACGCGGTCATCGTGGCCGTGAGCCACAAGCCCTACACCGAAAAGGATGAGGCCTACTTCAAGTCCATCACCGCCGAGCAGGCCGTGCTGGTCGACATCAAGGGCCTGTTCCGCGAGAAAATCAGCGACGACGCGCTGCACTACTGGAGCCTGTAATCTTTTTTAATGTGCAGAATGTGGGAAGTGTGAATGATGTGTAAAGGCCGTTCCGACGGTCACGCAGCAACTCATTTCTCATATTTCTCACATTCATCACATTACGCACATTAATGAAAAAGATTCTCGTTACGGGTGGGGCGGGCTACATCGGCTCGCACACGGTGGTGGCCCTGCAGGAGGCCGGTTTTCAGCCGGTTATCGTCGACGACTTCTCCAACTCCCGCGAGTCGGTGCTGGAGGGGCTGCGCGCCATCCTGGGCCTCGACGTGCCGGTGCACCGCGTCGACTGCAACGACAAGGCGGCGTTCCGCGGCGTATTTGAGGCGGAAGGCGAAGTGGCCGGCGTGATTCACTTCGCGGCCTTCAAGGCGGTGGGCGAATCGGTGCAGAAGCCGCTGGCCTACTTTCAGAACAACGTCGGCTCGCTGCTGGTGCTGCTGGAGCTGATGCAGGAATTCGGGGTGAAAAACCTGGTGTTTTCGTCGTCGTGCACCGTGTACGGCGTGCCCGATGCGCTGCCGGTGACCGAAGAAACGCCCACCAAGCCCGCCAGCTCGCCCTACGGCCGCACCAAGCAGATGTGCGAAGACATCCTGCGCGACCTGTCGCAGGCGCCGGGCAACGACATCAAGAGCATCCTGCTGCGCTACTTCAACCCCATCGGGGCCCATCCTTCGGGCAAGATCGGAGAGCTGCCGCTGGGCGTACCCAACAACCTGGTGCCCTTCGTGACGCAGACCGCCGCCGGCTGGCGCGAGGAGCTGACCGTGTACGGCACCGACTACGACACCCCCGACGGCTCCTGCGTCCGCGACTACATCTACGTGGGCGACCTAGCCCGCGCGCACGTGGTAGCGGTGCAGCGCCAGCTCGACGGCAAAGCCGCCGACGTGGAAACTTTCAACGTGGGCACCGGCCAGGGCAACACTGTGCTGGAAGTGGTGAAGACCTTCGAGAAAGTGACCGGGCAGCCGCTGCGCTACCGCACCGGTCCGCGCCGCGCCGGCGACGTGCCCGCCATCTACGCCGACGCTACCCGCGCCGCCGAGGTGCTGGGCTTCCGCACCGAAGTTGGCCTGGAAGAAGCCTTGGCCACCGCCTGGCGCTGGCAGCAGAATTTGAAAAATGAGTAAATGAGAAGCGGAGCGAAGGAGCAGCTTCCCCCTGCCTTCGCGCATGTACTCATCTACCCATCTACTCATCTACCCTCATGAAAAAAATCCTTATCACCGGCGGTGCCGGCTTCATCGGGTCGCACGTGGTGCGCCTGTTCGTGACCAAGTACCCCGAGTACCAGATCCTGAACCTGGACGCGCTGACCTACGCGGGCAACCTGGAAAACTTGCGCGACATCGAAGCGGCCCCGAACTACCGCTTCATAAAGGGCGACCTGACCGATCAGGCTTTCGTCGACCAGCTGTTCGCCACCGAGGAGCCCGACGCGGTGATTCACCTCGCGGCCGAGTCGCACGTGGACCGCTCGATTACCGATCCGCTGGCTTTCGTGAAGACCAACGTGCTGGGCACGGTGCACCTGCTGAACGCGGCTCGCAACCTGTGGCAGCCCAAGGGCTACGAGGGCCACGTGTTCTACCACGTGAGCACCGACGAGGTGTACGGCTCCCTGGACATGGGCACCGACATGTTCACCGAAACCACGCCCTACGACCCCCGTTCGCCCTATTCGGCCTCCAAAGCGTCGTCGGACCACTTCGTGCGGGCCTGGTACCACACCTACCACATGCCGGTGAAGGTGTCGAACTGCTCCAACAACTACGGCCCCAACCACTTTCCCGAGAAGCTCATCCCGCTGGCCCTGCACCGCATCCAGAACGGGGAGCCGATTCCGGTGTACGGCAAGGGCGAAAACGTGCGCGACTGGCTGTTCGTGAAAGACCACGCCACGGCCATCGACGCGGTGTTCCACAACGGTAAATTGGGCGAGACATACAACATCGGCGGGGTGAACGAGTGGAAGAACATCGACCTGATTCACCTGCTCTGCGACGTGATGGACGAGAAGACCGGCAAGCCCCAGGGCACCTCGCGCCAGCTCATCAAGTTCGTAACGGACCGCGCCGGCCACGACCTGCGCTACGCCATCGACTCCTCGAAAATCATGAACGAGCTGGGCTGGAAGCCCTCCGTGACCTTCGAGCAGGGCCTGCGCCAGACCGTGGACTGGTACTTCGACAACCAGGAATGGCTGCAGAACGTGACCAGCGGCCACTACCAGGACTACTACCGCCAGCAATATTCAGCGCGCTAAGGCGCGTTGAATATTGCTGGCAATTCTGAATTATGAATTCTGAATTATGAATTGCTCTGAACAATGGTGAGGATCAAGCCATAATTCAGAATTCATAATTCATAATTCAGAATTACACCAGATGTACGACTCCCCCTTTCACGAGCAGCCGCTCGATAACCTGACTTTCCTCGTGACCGGCGGCGCCGGCTTCATCGGCTCCAACATCGTGGAGTACCTGCTGAAGTATGGGGTGAAGAAGGTGCGCACCTTCGACAACTACTCTAACGGCTTCCGCAAAAACCTGCGGCTGTTTGAAGGCCACCCCAACCTGGAAATCCTCGACGGCGACATCCGCGACGTGGAAGCCTGCCGCCGCGCCTGCGAAGGCGTCGACGTGGTGCTGCACCAGGCGGCGCTGGGCTCGGTGCCGCGCTCCATCAACGACCCGATTACCTCCAACGACGTGAACGTGGGCGGTTTCGTGAACATGCTGGTGGCCGCCAAGGACGCCGGGGTGAAGCGCTTCGTGTACGCCGCTTCGAGCAGCACCTACGGCGACTCGCCCCACCTGCCCAAGGTTGAGGACCGCATCGGCAAGCCGCTGTCGCCCTACGCCGTGACCAAGTACGCCAACGAGCTGTACGCCGACGTGTTTGGCAAGACCTACGGCATGGAAATCATCGGGCTGCGCTACTTCAACATCTTCGGCCCGCGCCAGGACCCGAACGGCGCCTACGCCGCCGTCATCCCGCTGTTTATCGACGCGGTGCTGCAGGGCAAGGCCCCGCGCATCAACGGCGACGGGGGCCAGACGCGCGACTTCACCTTCGTGGAAAACTGCGTGCAGGCCAACATCCGCGCCGCGCTGGTGCAGAATCCGGAGGCGGTGAACCAGGTGTACAACATTGCCGTGGCCGACCGCACCTCGCTCAACGATCTGTTCAACATCCTCAAGGAGGAAGCCGGCGTCGATATCACGCCCGAATACGGCCCGAACCGCGCCGGCGACATCCGCGACTCCCTGGCCGACATCTCGAAGGCCAAAAACCTGCTGGGCTACGACCCGCAGGTGCGCATCCGCGAGGGGCTGAAGAAGACGCTGGAGTGGTTTAAAGCCAACCAGGAGTTTATTGAGGAACGGAACTAGTAGTAAGAAAATCAGACCGTCATGTCGAGCTTGTCGAGACATCTCGCGTGCTGACGCCAGGTAGTAGCCTCAAGCCGGGAATAACTATCTGACTTAACACGCGAGATGTCTCGACTTCGCTCGACATGACGTTCTTTTGTAGCAGCAATTCATAACTCTTTCCCCATGAAAGGCATCATCCTCGCCGGCGGTTCCGGCACCCGTCTGCACCCGCTCACGCTGGCTGTCAGCAAGCAGCTCATGCCGGTGTACGACAAGCCGATGATTTACTATCCGCTGTCGATTCTGATGATGGCGGGCATCCGCGAAATTCTCATCATCACCACGCCCCACGATCAGGCCCAGTTTCAGAAGCTGCTCGGCGACGGGAAAAGCCTCGGCTGCCGCTTCGAGTACGTGGTGCAGGAAGTGCCCAACGGCCTGGCCCAGGCCTTCGTGCTCGGTGCCGACTTCATCGGCGACGACAAAGTGGCCCTGGTGCTCGGCGACAATATCTTCTACGGCGCCGGCATGGAGGAGCTGCTCAAGAGCAACAACGACCCCGACGGCGGCGTGGTGTACGCCTACCACGTGCACGACCCGGAGCGCTACGGCGTGGTGGAGTTTGATGATAACCGCCAGGCCCTGAGCATCGAGGAAAAGCCCGCCAAGCCCAAGAGCAACTACGCCGTGCCCGGCCTGTACTTCTACGACAACGAGGTGGTGCAGATTGCCAAGGACCTGAAGCCCTCGGCCCGCGGCGAGTACGAAATTACCGACGTGAACCAGGAGTACCTGCGCCGCGGCAAGCTGAAAGTGGGCATCCTGGGCCGCGGCACAGCCTGGCTGGATACCGGCACCTTCGAGAGCCTGATGCAGGCCGGCGAGTTCGTGCGCGTCATCGAGCAGCGCCAGGGCCTGAAGGTGGGTTCTATCGAGGAAGTGGCTTACCGTCAGGGCTTCATCACGGCCGATCAGCTGCGCCAGATTGCCGAGCCCCTGCGCAAGAGCGGCTACGGCGACTACCTGCTGAACCTGCCCCAACAGCAGCTGCTGGAAGGGTAGGAGGGTAATTAAAAATTGAGAATTAAAAATGCCCGGTGCCCGCATGGCGCCGGGCATTTTTTATGTGGCGCGTAGCCGTTTCTGCGCCGGATAGCCAGGCAGCTGGCGTTGCTCATTGATGATTCAATTCCATCAGGGCAGGAGCGCGCCCAGTAGCAAGGCGCTGAGCACCAGCACGTAGGAGGGTAGTCGGTCCCAGAGCAGGATCAGGAAGGTGACGCCGACCAGGATGGGATTCAGCGGCAAATCCACGCCGTAGCGGCCGGGCATGTGCCAGGTGGGGCCGTCGGGCAGGGGGTGGTAAAGCAGGAAGGTGGCCGCCACCACCAGGCCGGCCGACACGGCGTTGATGCCTTCCAGCGAGGCTTTGACTACGCGGTACTGCTTGAGCTGGTCCCAGAAACGAATCAGGAAGAAGATGAGCAGCGTGCCGGGCATGAAGATGCCCACCGCGCCCACCAGCGCCCCGATGAGCTGCCCGCTGGTGCCATAGTCGCGCATGGCCAGGGCCCCGATGTAGGCGGCAATGGAGAAGTTGGGGCCCGGCAGCGCCTGCGTCAGGCCGTAGCCGGAGAGGAATTCGGGGCCGCTGAGGTACTCCTTGAACTCCACGAACTCGGCGTAGAGCAGCGGGGCCAGCACCTGCCCGCCGCCGAATACCAAAGAGCCGTTGCGGTAGAAGTTCTCGAACAGGCGCACCGGCAGCTCGCGGGTGTAGTGGCCCAGCAACGCCGCCAGCAGAAACACGCCCAGCCACAGCAGAAAGTTGGCCCACTCCACCCGTAGGGGCTCCTTCTGCTTGATCTGCGGCATTTTGCGGTAGCGGAACGTCGTCACCAGCCCGCCGCCGATGAGCAGCAGCGGTAGCACCCAGGGCAGCTGGAAGAAGTAGGCCACCAGCGCGGCGGCCACCAGCAGGGCCACCGAGGTCTTGGTATGGATGACCTTCTCGGCAATCTTGTAGGCCGAATACGCCACGAAGCCCACAGCCACCGGCTGCACGTAGCGTACCAGCCGGGCCACCTGTTCTTTGTCGAGGTAGTTGAGGCTCAGGGCGGCGGCCGTCATCAGCAGCACCGAGGGCAGAATCCAGACGAGCAGGGTGAGGTAGGCCAGGTTGGGCCCGCCCAGGCGGAAACCGATGGCCGTAATCGTCTGGGTGGAGCCGGGACCGGGCAGCACCTGGCACAGGGCCATCAGCTCCAGCAGCTCGGCCGAGCTGAGGTAGCGCCGCTTGTCGACCAGCAGGCGAAACATCATGGCCGTGTGCGCCTGCGGGCCGCCGAAGGCCGTGCAGCCGAGCAGGGCCACGTCCTTCAGGAAAATGATGCCGCGCACGCGTTTGGTGCGCAGACGCCGGGGCGGCGGCGCCAGCTTTACATCGGCCGGGTCGGAGGGCTGCACGGGTGGAAGCGGGTGGGTCGTATGGGTAAAGAAGCACAATCCGGCCCGAACGGCCAACTGTGCAGGCGCGGGGCCCGAATCTGAAGTCGGGGCAAGGCCGTGTTTACTTTACGCCCGACCCTGCGGCTGCAGACGACAGAAAAGTGTAGAGACGCATATTTGCGTCTCGTCGTCCGGCGGATTATCCGCTTGGCCTGGCGCGTGCGAGGTGTCGTTCAACGACGAGACGCAAGTATGCGTCTCTACAGCCTGGGCCTTAAAAACAGTAGTGCCACGACTCGCAAAGTCGTGGCACCACACGTTCAATCGTCCACAAAATCCGCGGAATCCGAAAAATCCGTCGAATCCGTGGTCCTTACATCGTCGACTTCTTCTTCAGTCCCAGCTCGATGAGCCGCTCGTTGAGGAATTCACCGGCGGTAATGTCCTCCTGCTGCTTGGGGTTGTCGGGCGTCACGCAGCTGTCCAGGGCGGCCAGGCTCATTTCGGAGCGCGGGTGCATGAAGAAGGGGATGCTGTAGCGCGAGGAGTTCATTTTCTCGCGGGGTGGGTTCACCACGCGGTGAATGGTGCTCTTGAGCACGCCGTTGGTCAGGCGCTGCAGCATGTCGCCTACGTTCACCACAATCTGGTCGGGCAGGGCGGTGATGGGAATCCACTTCCCGTCGCGGCGCTTCACCTGCAGGCCGTCGGCCGAGGCGCCCATCAGCAGGGTGATGAGGTTGATGTCGCCGTGTTCGGCGGCACGCACGGCGTCGGCCGGCACCTCCTCGGGGTTTTCGATGGGGTAGTAGTGGATCGGGCGCAGGATGCTGTTGCCGTTGCGCACCTTGTCGTCGAAGTAGTTCTCCGGCAGCTTCAGGTACAGGGCAATGGCGCGCAGCACGTCTTTGCCAGCGGCTTCCAGGGTCTTGTAGGTGGTCAGCGAGGTGTTGGCGAAGCTTTCTACCTCCTTGGGCCAGATGTTGTCCGGGTACTCCTTGCCGATGGGGTCGTTGGGGTCGTCGACCTCCTGGCCCACGTGGTAGAACTCCTTCAGGTCGCCGGTGTTGCGGCCCTTGGCGTGCTCCTTGCCCTTGCTCACGTAGCCGCGCTGGCCCGCCAGCTCCGGCTTTTCGTACTGCTGCTTCACGTCGTCGGGCAGCGAGAAGAAGGCTTTCACGTCCGAGTACAGCTTTTGGGTCTGCTCGTCGTTGAGGCCGTGGTTTTTCAGGGCGATGAAGCCGATGTTCTGGTAGGCTTCGCCGAGCTGCTGCACAAATTTAGCTTTGCGCTCCGGGTCACCGGAACGGAAATCCGCCAGGTCCAGCGAGGGGATTTCCTCCAACAGTTTTTCGCTCATAGCGAGTGGGAATTTCGTTTGGGGAACGTCTTTTTACAGTTCGGCAAGTTACTCAATTTATCGTTGCCATTTTCGAAATCAACCGCTTTGGCGCTGTTCACGTACGCGGGTTCTACGTCTGTTCACATCCACCTTTTCGCAATGACCAAATCCATATACCTGCTCGGCCTCGCCGCCCTCGGCCTGGCGGCCTGCGACGCTTCCAAGCAACAGTCATCGGCCGCGGTGGCTACCAGCGAAACCGTAACCAATACGGCCGCCACCCAGGAAAAGAACGGCATCAAGCTCACGCCGTTTACTGACTCGCCCAAGTTTGCCGCCGCCGGCCTGCGCCTGAATACGCCCGCCAACGGCGCCACCGTGCCCAGCGGCGCCGTAGCCTTCGACTACGACCTGACCAACTTCCAGCTCACCAAGATGACGGAGGGCATGCACGCCGAGCACATGGCCAACTCGGCCAAGGGCCAGCACATCCACAACATCGTGGACAACCAGCCCTACACGGCGCACTACACCACCGAATTCACCAAGGACATACCGGACGGGCAGCACGTGGTCCTCTCGTTTCTCTCGCGCTCCTACCACGAGAGCCTGAAGCACCGCGGGGCCTACGATTTGCGCGTCGTGACCGTGGGCAAGGCCGCCGCGCCGATGACGTTTGACGTGAAGGCGCCGCACCTCTTCTACAGCCGGCCCAAGGACGTGTACACCGGCAACGACGCCAAGAGCGTGATGCTGGACTTTTACCTCGTCAATACCACGCTGGCGCCGGAGGGCAACAAGGTGCGCGCCACCATCAACGGCACCGAGTTTCTGCTGGATCAGTGGGCTCCCTACATGATGGAAGGCCTGCCCATGGGCGAAAACACCGTGAAGCTGGAGCTGATTGACATGGACGGCAAGCCGGTGCCCGGCCCGTTCAACACCGTCACGCGCACGTTCACGCTGCAGCCGTAAGGCTTCGGGTCGAAACGGCCAAGCCAGCGCCCGCCCACCAGCGGGCGTTGTCGTTTTCCGGCCGGACCGGCGCTATCGTCCCCAGCGGGCCCGGCCCCGCAGCTGGTATTCCAGCAGTAGCTCGAAGTAGGGCAGCAGGCGGGAACTGCGCCGGCCTAGCTCCTCGGCCGTGTAGCTGCTGCCGCCGATATAGGTGCCCTGGCCGGGCAAGTAGCGGTAAAGGTTCTGCAGTTGCTGCAGCCACAGCGAGGTCGTCAGCACCAGCGGGCCGGAGCGGCGCTCGAAGCTCAGCTCGGGGCCGTGCTGGCGGGTGAGGGTGCGCAGGTAGATGAGGCCGGCGGCGCCGGCGCCCTCGGGCAGCAGGGCGGCGCGCTGGTGGCTGCGCTGCTCCAGGAAGCGGTAGCCGGCGCGCAGGCTGCTCTGGCCGCGCACGCCGCGCCAGCCCCGGCGCAAACCCAGGCTCAGGTCGTGCAGGATGGTGGTGTCGAGCGGGCTTTCCCGGAAGGTCTGCCAGTTCAGCTGGCCGATGCGGTTTTCGCGGCGCTGGTAATCGAGCGTGAGCAGCCACTGGGGGCGCACCTCCCACTGCAGGTGCTGCTCCAGCTCCAGCACCCGGCTGGCGCGGTTGCGGGCCTGCTCGGCGGCCCGGTCGCGCACTTGGTAGCTCACCCAGAGGTGGTAGCTGCCGCGCCAGCTGAAGGTGCCCGGCGCCCAGGCAAAGCCCGGCTCCCAGTGCAGCAGGCGGTCGGAGTAGTTTTCGGCGCTCTGCTGGGCCTTGATGAAGATGAGCTGGCGGTACTCGCCCCAGAGGCCCAGGGAGGTGCGGAAGGTGGGGTGCCAACGCGAGGTCAGGCGCAGGCGCAGCTGGTGGCTGGCCTCGTCGCGGTCCTGGTAGTTTTCGGGGCTGGGCGTGTCCACGCGCAGCAGCTGGGCGTTGCCGCCGGCCGTGAGGGCGTGGCGCGGGCGCAGCAGCCAGGTCAGCTCGGCCTGCCACTGGGTGGTTTTCTCGCTGATGTCCTTGATTTTCTCGCGCTGCTCGGCGGCGAAGAACCGGCCGGCCGCCAGCAGGCGGTTGTTGTCGAGGTAGTAGCCGCGCACCCGCTCGTGGTAGCCAAACTGCACCCGGGCCTGCAGCTTGCGGCGGGTGAGCAGCAGCTCCTGGCGGGTGTCGTACTCGTGCTGGCGGTAGCCCAGGTTCTGCACCGTGTCGGCCAGGGGGCCGAGGCGGCGGTAGCGGAAGGCGCGGGCCGGTAGCAGCACGGAGTTGTCGGAATGAAACGAAGCCTGGCCGGGCAGCTGGTAGGTCCACTGCACCTGGGCCGTCAGGGTGTCGCTCTGGATGCGCTGCACGTTGGCGGGCAGGTAGTCCTCGGTGCGGGTGTTGCGGTAGCCCAGGCGCAGCAGGGCCAGGCTGTTGTCGTCGACGGCGCGCTGGTACACCGCGTCGGCCAGGGCGCGCTGCCAGCGGCGCGGCCCCAGCTGCGTCTGCAGCGCCACCAGGCGCAGGGCCACCGGCTCGGGCCAGGCGGCCAGGGGGCGCACCACGGCCGTCAGCTCGGCGCCGTAGGTGGGGCCGAGGTCCTGGCGGCCGTTGCGCATGTCGTGGGTGAGGCCCCCGAGCAGGGCCACGCGCAGCTGCGAGAGGGAATCGGGGGCGGAGCGGGGGCGCAGGCGCCACTGCCCGCCGGCCCGGCCCAGCCAGGTCACGGTGCGGATGTGGTTGGCGTGGCTGTAGTCGTAGACCACCTGCTGGCCCACCTGCCAGTGCCGGCCCAGCCCGATGAGGTGCAGGGCGTCGGCGCGGTAGTCCTCGCGCACGAAGGGCGGGCGGCCGCGCGAGTCGAGCACCCAGTCGGTGCGGGCGCGGTAGAGCAGGGTCTGGCGCTTGCCCAGGTGCCAGCGGCCGTAGGCCTCGCTCTGCTGGGTGTAGGTGCTCACGCCGATGCGCCGCGCGTGCAGGCGCACGCCCACCAGGGTGTCGGGCGGCGTCATGGTCACCAGCGTGGGGTCGGTCACGCCGTCGGGTACCAGCTGGGCGCGGGCGGCCGGTGCGGCGGCCAAGCTGGCCCCGCCCACGCCGGCGGCTAGTCCGAGGCGGCAGACAAAACGGCGCATAGCAGGCGGCGGAGCGGGTGGCAAATACGTCGTAAACTACTACTTTCAACAGCGGCCCGCAACCGGCCGTACCCGGTCCGGCTGCGGTCGACACATTATCGTGTGGTGGCGCGCCCTGCGCCGGATGCGTACTTTTAAGGCCGCATTTGCCGTTGGCCGTAACTATACACCGTCGGTAGCCGTCTTTCCTGAACTCAACCATGCCGCCGCCCGTGGGGGCGGCTTACCACTGCCGGGGCACAGTCCACCGTTTTTTGCCCGTCTTTAGTATGAGCGTACGTTCTCTCGTTTTGTCATTGGGGTTGGTTGTGGGATATAGCGTGGCGGCCCGGGCCCAGCACGCGGTGTGGGCGGCCAAGGTCGTGGAAGTATCCTCGCAGAAAGCCGAGGGCAAGGAGGCATTTTCGCCCGAAAAGGTGTTGGGTGAGCCCAACGCCCTGCCCCTGGGCCAGATCAGCAACGAGGCCTGGATTCCGAAAAAGGAAGGCCCCAAGGAATTCATCGAAGTGAAGTTTACCAAGTCGGTGGTAGCCCGGCAGGTGACGGTGGTCGAAAACTTCAACCCCGGCTCCATCATCCGTATCGAGCTGGTGGACACCCGCGGCGAGCGGCACCAGGTGTACGAAAACCCCAGCCCCGGCCCGCTGCCCGAGCTGTTTCGTACCCTGCAGGTCACCTTCGGAGCCGCCACCTACCGCACCATCGGGGTGGTGGTGACGATGAACACGGCCAAGGTCAACGGCGTCAACCAGATCGACGCCATCGGCGTGGCCGACGTGACTGACGTGATGGTGAAAAAGGATTTCAAGGCCATGCCGACGGAAAACGCCATTTCCTTCGACTCGGCCATGGTGAACCTGGGGCCGAACGTGAATACCAAGTTCACGGAGGTGCGCCCCATCGTGGCGCCCGACGGCCGCACGCTGTTCTTTGCCCGGCAAGGCTCGCCGCAGAACGTGGGCGGCGCCAAGGACGGCCAGGACGTGTGGTACTCGACGCTGACCAACCCCAAGGCCAAAACCTGGGGGCAGGCCAAAAACGCCGGCTCGCCCATTAACTCGCCCGGCCCCAACGGCCTGGCCTCGGTATCGGCCGACGGATCGTCGGCGGTGCTCATCAACGTGTATAACCCCGACGGCTCGCTCGACCCCAAGGGCGCCAGCATCACCCGGCGCAAGGCTACGGGCTGGACGCAGCCGGAAAAAATTAACATCCAGGACTTCTACAACGACGACCCGGACAACGTCGACTTCTTCCTGAGCACCTCGGGCAAGCAGCTGCTGATGGCCGTGGACCGCCGCGACAGTAAAGGCCAGCAGGACCTCTACGTGAGCTTCCGCCAGACCGACGGCTCGTTCTCGCGGCCCGTCAACCTCGGGGCCAACATCAACACCAAGGCCGCCGAGTTTGCCCCCTTCCTGGCGCCCGACGGCAAGACCCTGTACTTCGCCTCCGAGGGGCTGGCCGGCTACGGCAAGGGCGACATTTTCTACGCCAAGCGCCTCGACGACACCTGGACCAACTGGACCAAGCCGCGCAACCTCGGTCCCGCCATCAACTCGCCGGCCATGGACGCCTACTTCTCGCTGTCGGCCTCGGGTGAGGATGCCTATTTGGTGTCGGACCGCAACGGCACCGACGGCTCGCGCGACATTTTCCGCATCAGCCTCTCCTCCAACAACAAGCCCGAAGCTGTGGCCCTGGTGCGCGGCCGGGTGCTCGACGCGGCCACCAAGAAGCCGGTAGCCGCCACCGTGCGCTACGAAAACCTGATTACCGGCGAGGAAATCGGGGTGGTGGAAACCAACGCCACCGACGGCACCTACACCATCGTGCTGCCCACCGGCGCCCACTACGGCTACCGCGCCGACGCCACCGGCTACCTCTCCGAGGACCAGAACCTGGACGTGACCGACCGCAACAAGTACTCCGAAGAAACCCAGGACCTGTACCTGATTCCCTTCGAAGTGGGCCAGAAGATCAAGCTGAACAACATCTTCTTTGCCCAGAGTAAGTACTTCCTGCGCGAAAACTCCTACCCGGAACTGCAGCGCCTGGTGAACATCCTCAAGAACTACCCGCAGGTGGAAATCGAGCTGCAGGGCCACACCGATAACCAGGGCGACCCGGCCCTGAACCTGAAGCTGAGCAACGACCGCGTGAACGAGGTGAAGAAGTACCTGGTGAGCAAGGGCATTGCCGGCACCCGCATCCGCGCCCAGGGCTTCGGCGACACCAAGCCCATTGCCCCGAACGACCAGGAAGAAACCCGCAAGCTCAACCGCCGGGTGGAATTCGTGATTACCAAGAAGTAAAGGGCTAAATGGTCGAATGGCTAAATGGCTGGCCGTTCAGATACACGACAACGCAAACGGCCGGCCCCGAAAGGAGCCGGCCGTTTGCGTTGCAGCGCGAATTTTCAGTTCGCGTATCGCAGAACAACGTGTCGGGCGAAAAATGGCGCAGTTGTTACTCCAGGCTACGCGAACTGAAAGTTAGCTTCGCTGATCTACGATTCGCGCTACATTTCAGCCCTCAGCCATTCAGAAGGCCATGCCCACTCTCCAAGACATCGACCAGCCGGCAGCGCATCCCGATATCCGGATGCTGGCCGAGCTGATGCGCAAGATTCCGCAGCTCACCGAGGCCGACATTGACGAGCTGCTGCCGCTGTGGAAGCGCCGGGGTAGCCTGCGCCGCGGTGAGTTTCTCAGCCAGGTCGGGCAGGTGGAAACGCACCTGTACTTCATGCTGAAGGGCACCATGCGCATCTACATGCCGCTGCCCGAGGAAGATGCTTACACCGGCTTTGCCTACCCCGGCACCATGGTAACTAGCGTGCCCTCTTTTCTTTCGGGTAAGCCGTCGGAGTTCTGCGTGCAGGCGCTACAGCAGTGCGAGTTGCTGGCCATCAGCCGCACCGACTGGCTGGGGCTGGTGGAGCAGAACCCGAATTTCGGCCGGTTCTGGCGCCAGGAGATGGAGCGTGCGGTGCTGGGTTTGATCGAGCGGCAGATTGACCTGTTGCTGCCCGAGCCGCAGCAGCGCCTGGAGCGGGTGCTCAAGCGCAGCCCCCACCTGTTTCAGCTGATTCCCAGGCGCCACATTGCCGCCTACCTACGCATGACGCCCGAGACGCTCAGCCGCCTGGGCGCCGTAAAATCTTGATCTGAATCAAGGGCGCCAGGGCCGGCCGGCGCCGACCTTTGAGCTGTTCGTCAACTACTTCTGAAAACAGCTTATGCAACCCGCCACCTTCCTCCAAACCCTGCACGCCAGCGTCCGTCAGCTGCTGGCCACCGTCGAAACCGAGCTAAGCCCGCTGCCCGACGCGGTGCTGAACTTCAAGCCCCGGCCCGACAGCTGGAGCGTGTTTGAATGCCTGGAGCACCTGAACCGCTACAGCCGCTACTACCAACCGGCCCTGACCAAGGCCCTGGCCCGACCCGGCACCTCGGCCGACGAGGTGCGCTACAGCTGGCTGGGCCGCAAGTCCCTGGACATCGTGCGCCCCGACAACGGCCAGCAGCACAAGACCGTGAAACACATGAACCCGGCGGGCAGCCAGCTCACTCGCGCCGTGCTCACGGAGTTCCTCGGGCACCAAACCGAGCTGCTGCACCTGCTCACCGCCGCCCGCGCCACCGACCTGAACCGCCGCGCCGTGCCGGTCGAGTTTTTTCGCCTGCTCAAGCTGCGGGTGGGCGAAACGCTGGAGTTCGTGGTGCGCCACGAGGAACGGCACCTACAGCAGGCCCAGCGGGTGGCGCGGGTAGCGCAGGCCAGCGCGCCGGCACTGGCCGTATAAGTGGCGCGCCGCGGCTGACTTTCGGGCCCCGGTTACGTATCAGCCGCCATGATGAAGCAACGCGAAGTAACCGATAAGCACAACACCACCTGGACCTGCGCCCAGGCCTACGCCGCCATCGAAAGCGCCGCCACCGAAGAAGCCGTAGCCAAAAGCGAAACCGACGAAGGCAACGTGCCCGTCGTGTGCACGCCCAGCGGCGGCGCCCAGACGGTGCGCCTGGAGCTACCCAAAGACTGGTTCGACAACCTGCCGGACGAAGAGTTGGCCCAAGCCATTCAAGCGGCTCAGTAACTGGGTTGATAACAAGACAAACGCCCCGCTACCAGCACGGTAGCGGGGCGTTTGCAGTAGATGGACAATCGTCCCCAAAATTCGGGGAATCCGAAAAATCCGGCGTAATCCGTAGTCTTAGTAGGCCCGGGCGAAGTACACGCGGCGCTTCGAGGGCTTACCCGTCAGGATGCAGACGCCGTCCTCGTCGGGCTCGTTCAGGGCCATGCAGCGGATGGTGGCCTTGGTTTCCTCCTTGATGCGCTCCTCCGTTTCGCCGGTGCCGTCCCAGTGGGCCACCACGAAGCCGCCCTTCTCGTCGAGCACCTGCTTGAACTCCTCGAACGAATCGACGCGCGTGGTGTGCGACTCGCGGAAGTTCAGGGCCTTGCGGTAGATGTTCTTCTGGATGTCCTGCAGCAGCTCGTCGATGCTCTGCACGATGTCGGCCAGCGGCAGGTTCAGCTTCTCCTTGGTGTCGCGGCGGGCCACTTCGATGGTGCCGTTGTCCAGGTCGCGGGCGCCGATGGCGAGGCGCACGGGCACGCCCTTCAGCTCCCACTCGGCGAATTTAAAGCCGGGGCGCTCGGTGTCGCGGTCATCGATTTTCACCGAAATGCCGCGCGCAATCAGGCCCATCTGAATGGGACGGATGCGCTCCAGCAGCTCGTCGAGCTGGCCAGTCTTGTAAATCGGCACGATGACCACCTGAATCGGGGCCAGCTTGGGCGGCAGCACCAGGCCTTCGTCGTCGGAGTGGGCCATGACGAGGGCGCCCATCAGGCGGGTGCTCACGCCCCAGGAGGTGCCCCACACGTGCTCCAGCTGCCCGGCTTTGTTGGCGAACTGCACGTCGAAGGCCTTGGCGAAGTTCTGCCCCAGGAAGTGCGAGGTGCCGGCCTGCAGCGCCTTGCCGTCCTGCATCATGCCTTCGATGCAGTACGTCTCCACGGCGCCGGCAAACCGCTCGTTCTCGGTCTTGACGCCCTTCACCACCGGCAGCGCGAGGTGCTCCTCGGCAAACTCGGCGTACACGTCCAGCATCTGGCGGGTTTCGGCCAGGGCTTCGGTTTCGGTGGCGTGGGCGGTGTGGCCTTCCTGCCAGAGGAACTCGGCGGTGCGCAAAAACAGGCGGGTGCGCATTTCCCAGCGCACCACGTTGGCCCACTGGTTGATGAGCAGCGGCAGGTCGCGGTAGCTCTGAATCCAGCCTTTATAGGTGCTCCAGATGATGGCCTCCGAGGTGGGGCGCACTACCAGCTCTTCTTCCAGCTTGGCGTTGGGGTCCACGCGCAGCTTGCCCGGCTTGTCGGGGTCGGTTTGCAGGCGGTAGTGCGTCACCACGGCGCATTCCTTGGCGAAGCCTTCGGCGTTTTTCTCTTCGGCTTCAAACAGGCTTTTGGGCACGAAGAGCGGGAAGTAGGCATTCTGATGGCCGGTGCGCTTGAACATGTCGTCCAGCGTCCGCTGCATCTTTTCCCAGATGGCGTAGCCGTAGGGCTTGATGACCATGCAGCCGCGCACGGCCGAATTTTCGGCCAGGCCGGCGCGCTTAACTAACTCGTTGTACCACAGGGAATAATCCTCGCTGCGCTTCGGCAACTGTTTGCTCATGGGAGGGTCTCTTGGAAAAAGGAAAAAGTTCCCGAGCTTGGTACAGGATTTGCGTAGCCTTGCCCGGGCACTGATCGGGCCCCAAAGTACGTTATTAAACCGGAGCATTCCGCCCGCAGCCAACCAAGTGAGGCTGAACAAGCTCTGGCCAATACTCGTTCTTATCAGCAGCGGCCGTACCTTCTTCGCGCACCCAGCCATGAAACATATTCCCACCCACCTGTTGCCCGCCCTGGCCCTGCTCGCGCTGGGCGGCTGCGCCACCACCGGCGGCCTCACCACCACCGAGCCCGACGGCGTTTATTATTCCTCTAAGGACCGCACTACCCAGGTGGCGCCGGTATCATCGGCCGCCCAGTCAGCTGATTACGCCGCCACCGACGACCCCAACGCCGTAGCCAACCCCGACTACCAGGACGGCGGCAAGTCGCGCGGCACGGCGTCGGATGAATATTACGATGATGATTTCGACTATAGCTACTACGCCCGCAACCGCCGCTACAACGGCCTGGGCATGGGCTACAGCCTGAGCTACGTCGACCCCTACTGGTACCGCCCCACCTTCATTTACAACGACCCCTTCTTCTACAGCCCTTATGGCTACGGCTACAGCTACTCGCCCTGGTACGACCCCTTCTGGGGGCCGGGCTACGGCGGCGTGAGTGTTAGCATCAACGTTGGCTGGGGGCTGGGCGGCTGGGGGCCCTGGGGACCATATGGTGGCTACTACGGCCGTCCCTGGGGCTACGGCGGCTACGGCTGGGGTGGCTACAACCGGGGCTACTGGGACGGCTACTACTCCGGCGCTTACGGCGGCGGGTATTATGGCAATTACGGGTACTGGGATGGGTACCGCGGCGGGAGCCGCGCGGTGAACTACCGCGTGGGGCACCGCAACGGCCGCGCGGTGGAAGTGGTAGGGGCCAGCTCCAACGGCGGCGGCCGCTCCCGGGTAACCGAGGCCACCGGCGGCCGCATGGCGCCCGGCAATGGCGCTGTGGCCAGCCCGGGTCGTTACCGCGGCCGAGTGGAAGAAAGCGCGGCCCAGCCTTCGGGCGGACAGGTAATGCCCGAACAAGCGGCTGCTCAGCCCGGTCGTGGCCGCCTATACCGCATTCAGGAGGCCAATGGCAATGCCGCTTCGGAAGCAAACCAGCTTGATGGGGTGAAGCCGCAGCGAACCGGTGAGCAGCCGGAACAGCCGACGCGCTACCCGCGTGGCCGCAGCCGCTTCGGCGAAGTCAGCCAGCCGAGCCCGGCGGCGCCCCAATCGGGTGACGCTGGGCAGGTGTACCAGCCGCAGCGGCGTCGGGAGAAGGTCGATTACGGCAGCCAGCCCCAGCAGCAGGCCGAGCCGATCCGCCGGGAGCGGAGCTATGAATCGGCCCCGACGCGCTCCTACGAGCAGCCCACGCGCTCCAGCAGCGGTGGCGGCTTCGGCGGCGGCGGCAGTAATAGCGGCGGCAGCAGCAGTGGCGGTGGTAGCGGCCGGGGACGGGTGCGCTAAGCGGCTGATTTCATGATTTTTGACGGTGATTCGCCGTTTCCCCTTCTCTCTGGCTATGAAACGATATGCGTTGGGGCTGGCCCTGCTGGGCTTGGCCGGTCCCCTTTTTGCCCAAAACGAAGACGACGCGCTGCGCTATTCGCGGCTGCAGTTTGGCGGCACGGCCCGTACGCTCGGCATCGGCGGGGCCAGCACCTCCTTGGGCGCCGACCTCGGCACGCTCAGCAGCAACCCCGCCGGGCTGGGCCTGTTCCAACGCTCGGAAGTGAGCTTCTCGCCGGGCTTCGGGCTGGGTAACGCCGACGCCCGCGTGACCAACGTGGACGGCTCCACCTCGCTGAAGGACTCGCGCAACAGCCTGCACATCGGCAGTCTGGCCGCCGCCTTCACCTCGCGCCGCCCCGACAGCGACAACGACGACTGGCGCAGCGGTACCCTGGCCTTCGGCTTCACCCGCATCAGCGACTTCAACAACAGCTTTTCGCACCGCAGTACCCTGCCCGATGCCCGTTCGTTGTTTCAGCGCCTGCGCGAGCCGCGGCTGGAGCCGGGACAATCAGTAGCGGGACTGCGCAAGCAGCTGGACGATGAATTTGTGACGGGTAACTACTCGGGCCTCGATGGCCTGGCCTACGGCACCTACCTCACCAACTACGACGAGGTGCCGGCCGGCAGCGGCAATGAAGTGGTATCGACGCCCACGCCGCTGCAGCGCACCCGCGTCACGCAGGAAGAAACGGTGCTGACCACCGGCTCGCAGACGCAGTTCGACATCGGTTACGGGGCCAGCTACCGCGACCAGCTGTACATCGGGGGGGCTATTGGCATCGTGGGCACGCACTTCAACTCCACCAGCGAGCTGCGCGAAACCAACGACGCCAGCAACACCTCCAGCTCGTTCGGCAGCCTGACCTTGCGCGACGAGCTGCGCAGCCGCGGCACCGGCTTCAATGCCCGGCTGGGCCTGATTTACCGGCCCCTGGATTGGCTGCGGGTGGGTCTGTCGGCCCAGACGCCCACGGCCTACCAGTTCGATGATACCTACAACTCGTCGCTGAGCGCGCAGTTCCGGCAGCCCATCAGCGTCGACGGAAAGTCTATTTCCTCGGCCAAGGCCAACACCCAGGAGTTGAAGCTCGCCTACCGCATGACCTCGCCCTGGCGCCTGAACGGCGGCGCCTCGGTCATCCTGGGCAAGTACGGCTTCGTGTCGGCCGATGCGGAGCTGGTGGACTACAGCCAGGCCCGCTTCCGCAGCGCTCCGGACCTACAGAACGGGGACAACTACTCGTTTAGCGCGGAAAACGCCCGCATCAGTCAGCTCTACGGCTCGGCCCTGAACCTGCGCGTGGGCGCCGAAGCCCGGCTGGCCGCGTTTCGGGTGCGCGGTGGCTACGCCCACTACGGGGACCCGTTCCAGGACAGCCGCTTCGACCGTAGCCAGGAATTTTACACCGGCGGCCTCGGGCTCCGGCAGGGCAACATCTCGGCCGATCTGGCGGGCGTGTACACCACTTACAACCGCATCTACTCGCCCTACACGCTGGTCGACGGCAGCCAGCCGGAAGTGCAGATGAACGCCAGCCGCTTCACCACCACGTTCACGCTGGGCTACCAGTTTTAGGCCCTATCTACTGGATTCAAACGCCACGGGCGGCTCCGATTTGGGGCCGCCCGTGGCGTTTGGAGCGGCTGGACCGGCTGGATCAGCGCAGGATCTTGACCGTCATCACCAAATCGACGGGGGCGGCAGTGCCCACGCCCGTGATGAAAAGTACGCCTTCGTTGCCCTCGGCCGTGCGAAAGACGACGGCTTTGTTCAGCCCGACAGGCACTTGGCCCCCAACGGTGAGAGTGACACCCGCGACGGCATTGGCAATGCCCGCAGAGGTGGTAATGGCGTCGAACTCGCCTAGGGTGAGGGGGCTGGCGGCCAGTTCAGTGGCGCGGCGCTGCTGCCAGCGGTTGACGCGGAGCACCGGCGCGGTGGCGGCGGCGGGGGAGGTAGGCGCCGCCAATACCGGTCCAGTGGGAGAGGACACGTAGAGAATATCGGCCCAGCCTTGGTAGCCGGCCTGATTGGTGGCATAGGCGGGCAGGGCGAAGCCCCGCTCCGCGGCCAGAACGGCGCGGCTGCCACTGCGGCGGGGGGCCTGCAGGCGCACCGAGTACGTGTGGACAGGGTTGATAGAGTCGGCGGGCTGCCCCGTGATGCGGTAGCCCCGGGTGGCCTTGTTGCCGTCGACGTCGGTGACGGTGTACTTCCAGTCCTGGCGGCCGGCGTTGGTGCTGGTGCTGAATCGGTTCGTAAACAGAAACTTGCTCGGCGGGGTGGGCTGAGTAAATACCGTGTCGAAATACACCAGCGGCTCGGGGTCCACAAACCGGGACTGGGCGGGGTTGCGGTAGAATCGTTCCTGGGCGGTGATGGTCAGCTGCTTCAGACCGGGGCCGCCTTCGCGGGCTTCGGCGAATATCCGTACCTGGAAGGTATCGGCCACCGTCAGGGTGCGGTCGGCCGTCAGCGAGGTGCCATCGGAAATAAAGTCGAGCAGCGGGGCGCTGGTATCCTGCCCGCAGCCGGCGGTGAGCAGGGCGAGGGGCAGCAGCGGCAGAAGAAGGCGAAGCAGGCGCATAGGTAGGGGCAAAGGTCGGGAAAAGACGGGCCGATTGGCGGAGAACATTTTGGCTGTAATGACTGGTGCATAAGGTTCTTGTTGATATATTGGCCGCTGATAATCAATATAATCCATTCTGTTCAATGAAAACACCGTTTACCAAACGTCGTGGAGGAGTATGTGTTGTGGGAATCTTGCTGTGGTTGCTCACCGGGCTACGGGCCCTGGGCCAGGAGCCTGCGGGCAATGGTAGCGCCGATCATTGGCGGCCAGCCTTTCAAAACTGTTTTCAATACACGGAGCCAGACGTGGAAGCGCGGGCGGCCGCGCCGGGCGGTCCGCCCGCATACTCGCCCTTCGGCTGGGACCTGACGCCGCGCGGCGACCTGCGCATTCTGGTCATCTTCGCCGGTATCTCTGATGATATTGCCGCCGGTGCAATGGATTACGCTCCGAATTCCGACACGCCCTGGCCGCAATATGAAGCAACGAACCAAACGCCCGGCACGGCTTTTCCCAGGAATTTTTAGGGCATGTTCTATTCCTCGTTCAGCCAGTTCAACGGCGCCTCCACCGATGCCTCGCTTTCCAACTTCTACTACCAGGCTTCGGGCGGCAACAACGCGTCTCAGCCCTTCCGGGTCATTGCCGAAGCATTTCCGGAGCGCGTCAATGTGCCGTTTACTGGAGCCATAGACTATGTAAGCTACAACGATAAGGTACTGGCCTATATCCGCGACAACTACCCTGACTTCGATTGGTCCCGGTTTGATTTGCGGACCAACTACCCGAAATTCCAGTTCGACAATAGCCAGACCGCACCCGACGGTGTGCTGGATTATGTCGTCATTTGCTGGCGGGGAAACGACGGGACGCCTTATAGTACCGGGCCTAACGGGACAAAGATTAGCAGCGGCGGTGGCCAGGTAGGAGCTACCAGCATCAGTGATTTTGTCTTTCCGGCTACGGCCAACCGCCGCGAATATAAAATTAGATACGGCCGGGGCGGGCACACCGAATCCTACAACACCCTGGGCATTACCCATGAGGTATTTACCCACGAGTTTGCTCACAACCTATACCACAGCCCCCACCACTCGGGCGCCAACGGGGCGCACGGACGCCACCTGTACGCCACTTACGGCTGGAACATGATGGGCGAAGTGACGCGCGTGATGTATTCGACCAGCGCCTGGGAACGGTGGTACCTGGGCTGGACGGAGCTGCGCACCGGCCCCAATCAGGACAATAGCAACATCACCGGGGCCAGTTCGCTGGTGGAAACTAATGGCCTGTTTACGCTACGGGATTTTATGAGCACCGGCGACGTGATGCGATTGAACATTCCGGGTACCAACCAGTATTTGTGGCTGGAAAACCGGGCTGGCGAGGGGCCATTCGACCAACGCATTCCCGTGGGTTGGCAACACGGCGGCGACGGCATACCGTTTCAGCCCGCGCCGCGGGGCCTGCTGGCGGTGGTGGAGGACCTGGGCGGCAGCCGGAGCTACCCGCTGGGCTGGACGCGCGTAAAAGACGTCAACGGGCTGCGGGTGCTGTCGGCGGAAGGGCAGTTCGACTATACGCCCTCGGCAACACGCTTTCCATTCAATAACCACGTCTGGCGGGACACCTACGACTACCGAAACCTGCGGCCCAACCCGGCCGGGGGCCATAACGAGGCCACGCTGATCCGCCTCGACGCGGACCGCAGCCGCGTCATCCGCTACGATTCGTGCTCGGCCAACGGGGACTGTTTCAACGGCGGCAACGAAGGCGCTATTCTGGCTGTGGTCGACGGCAAGATAACCGACGGCTTCCTGGGGCCGCACCTGGGCGCACAGCGCGTGGGCTACAAAATCGGCCTCGATACCAACCCCATGCTGCTGCCGCACCAGCGCTACGATGCCGCCGCCGATGCCCTGCGGCCCGTGATGTTGCACGGGCTGTCGGTGGAAATCGTGGGCGTGGATCCGGGGACCTCCGACCTGACCCTGCGGGTACGCTACGACGACACCTACATTCGGCAGGATACGCGCTGGACGGGGAACTTAGTGGTGCAGGACGTGCCGGGTGCCGCCAATGGACACGACGTGAACGTGCGCGGTGGCGCGACGCTGCTCCTCGACCGTAGCGGCACGCCTAACCGGACACAGGCCGGCCCCCAAAGCGACTTCGTGAATCCTACGACCGTGCGCGTGGCCACCGGGGCCCGCCTGAACCTGGAGCTGACGGCGCAGCTGGTGCTGGAAGGCACCGGCACCCAACTCTACGTAGAGGATCAGGCCAGCATCCGGGCCACGGCCAATTCCAAGCTGATTTTACGCGCTGGTACCACGTTGAGCCTGAACACCCGCGCCGATCTGGACGATGGCGGCAACAGCTTGGTGATGGAGCCCGGCAGCCGGCTCATCATTCGCAGTACCGGTGTCACCATTACCGGACGCGGCACGCCGCAGCTGATGGTGTATCCCAATCCCGCGGCGCAGGCCGTGCGGTTTGCCGTGGCCGGCGCCGTCGATGGCGCCCGATGGCAGTACCGCCTGCTGAACGTGCATGGGAAAACGATTCAGAGCGGGTCGATACATGACCCCGAGGGGCAGATGGTACTGCCTGGCGTACCGCCCGGGCAATACGTGCTGGAGGCAACCGCCCCCGACGGCCGCCAGCGGCTAAACAAACGCATAGACGTACGCTAATCGGTATGAGAGCTAAAGCACTGATTACCGGATTTGCGCTGCTGTGGTGGGCCACCGCTGCATTTGCGCAATGGCCGGGCAGCCCGTTTGCTTGGCAGAACGGCTACGGCACGGCGCAGTACGAGAGTGGCGGATATGCTGTGCGACTACAAGGGGGGTACCTGATGGTGGGCACGCACGGCATCCCGAACAGCACGCGCAGCGCATTGTACGTGGTTCGCCTCAATGACATAGGCGATACGCTCTGGACTCGAAATATAATGCCGCAACGACTGCAATGGTTTGAACCCCAGGGCATAATCCAAGATGGCGCTGGGAATTTGGTAGTATCGGGTAGTTGCCGGGGCTGGGGCGCCACCATGGGCGACGCGTTCGTGCTGAAAATGAACACCCAGGCCGATACGGCCTGGGTCCGCACGTTTCAGACCACCGGAACCGACTCCTTTCTCGGCCCCACGCTCAGCACGGATGGCAATTATTTCGTGTACGGGTGGATCAACTTTCAGAACCGGGTGCTCAAGGTTTCGCCGACCGGGGCCGTGCTCTGGAACGTGGCCAGCAACCACAGCAGCGCGTTTCTGGGCAACAACACCGCGCTGCTGGCCGTGGGGGGCGGGGGCTGCTGGGTGTTTTCCAACGGCCCCGACGCCCAGCAGCAGCGCCTAGAAACGCGGGTGCACGCGCTGACGGGGGCGGCGGGCACCGAAACCGCACAATGGCTGTTGCCCCGGTTTCAGTACCCGGTCACGCATGTGGCCACGCTCAACAACGAAATCGTGGTGAGCGGCAGCCAGGAAATGGCCAAGCTCACGCCCCAGGGCGACACCGTATGGACGCGCAGGTTTGCCCGCTCGCGGCCGGGCTGGGCCTGGGTGGCCCGTGCCGTCCAGCCGGACGCGCTGGGCGACTACGCGGTGCTGGCCGAGGCGGGCGGCGGCTCACCGTACAGCTACCAGTTTCAGCTGCTGCGCATCGATTCGCAGCGCGGGCAGGTGCGCAACGACACGCTGCTCTTGCGCCCCACAGGCAACACCTATCCCAAAAGCCTGCTGCTGGCCCCCAACGGGGACTATTTCATCAGCGGCTACACCCCGGTGGGCCCCAGCGGCGGGCCTGATCTGATTGCGGCCCAGTTTCGGCGCTTCAAGCCCCTGCCCACCCGGGCGGCCCAACGGCTGGCCGAGGTACTACAGGTGTACCCCAATCCGGCCGGCGGCGCTGCCGTGCAGGTGCGGTTACCGGACGGGCTGGGCCGGGGTGCCAACCTGGTCATAATCGATGCGCGGGGGCAGACGGCCCGGCGGCAAGCGGTGCCGGCCGGGCAACAGTTGCTTGTGTTGCCGGTGGCCGCGCTATCGGCGGGGCTGTACGTAGTGCGCCTGCAGGCCGCCGATGGGCGCGTCTGGGGCGGCCGTCTGGTGCGCGAGTAAGCTGCCCGGATTCTACACCTCTGACCCCCGAAGCCCCGCCCGATTGTCGGTGCGGGGCTTCGGGCTATACGGCGGGCAAGCAACCCTACCCCGCTCGCGGCCGACGTTGGCGCGCCCGGGGCAGCCAACGTCGGCTGCCGCCGGTGTAGTACCTTTAACGCCGTCCCTGAGTTTTCTTACATGACCCACCCGTTCAAGACGTTTCAAACCTTCGGCCTGGCTGCGGGCCTGTTGTTTAGCGCCGCCCCGGCGGCCGTATTGCTGCCCGCCGCGCCCGCCGTGGCCCAGCAGCGCCAGGCCATTACCCTCGAAGACCTGTGGGTGAAAGGCACTTTCGCCGCTCGCTCGGTGCAGGGCTTCAACTGGATGCGCGACGGCCGCTACTACTCCGCCCTGGAAAAAGGCGAGGTGGTGCAGCACGACGTGACGACCGGCCAGGCCACCCAGACGCTGGTAGCCAGCCAGCAGCTGAAGCCCGTGGGCTCCGATCAGCCCATCAGCGTGGATGGCTACGAGTTCAACGCCGACGAGCAGAAGATGCTCTTCAGCACCGCCACCGAGCCCATCTACCGCCGCTCGACGCGCGCCAACTACTTCGTGTACGACCGCGCCGCCCAGAAGCTGGTGCCGCTGAGCACCGGCGGCAAGCAGAGCTACGCCACCTTCTCGCCCGACGGCCGCCGCGTGGCATTCATGCGCCAGAACAACATGTACGTGGTGGACCTGCAGACCATGCAGGAAACGCCCATCACCACCGACGGGCAGATCAATAAGCTCATCCACGGCGGCGGCGACTGGGTGTACGAAGAGGAATTCGAGGTGTCACGGGCCTTCAAATGGTCGCCCGACTCCAAGCAGCTGGCTTACATCAGCTTCGACGAAAGCCGCGTGCCCGAGTACAACCTGCAGGAGTGGGGCCCGCTCTACCCCAAGGACTACCGCTACAAGTACCCCAAGGCCGGCGAGCCGAACTCCATCGTGACCGTGTCGGTGTACGACGTGGAGGGCAAGCGCACGACCAAGATGGACATTGGTAGCGAGACGGACCAGTACATTCCGCGCATCGAGTGGACGAAGACGCCCGGCCTGCTGAGCATTCAGCGCACCAACCGCCTGCAAAACAAGCTGGAGCTGCTGCACGGCAACACCGCCACCGGCAAAACCGAGGTGGTGTGGACCGACACCGACAAGGCCTACGTGGACGTGACCGACGATTTGCGCTACCTGAAGAACGGCAAGCAGTTCGTGGTGACGTCGGAGCGCGACGGGTACCGCCACATCTACCTCTTCGACATGAAGGGCAAGCTGGTGAAGCAGCTCACCCAGGGCGCGTGGGAAGTGTCGGAGTTTGTGGGCGTGGACGAAGCCAAGGGCCAGGCCTACTACCTCTCGGCCGAAGCTTCGCCGCTGCAGCGCCACCTCTACCGCGTCGACCTGAAGGGCAAAAACAAAACCCGCCTGGGCGAAGCCGGCAACGGCACCGACGTGGTGAACATGAGCCCCGACTTCCGCTACTACCTCAACTACCACTCGGCCGCCAACGAGCCGCAGACGGTGAGCCTGCGCAACGGCCAGGACGGCAAGCTGGTGAAAGTACTCGAAGACAACGCCAAGCTCAAGCAGCGCATGCAGGAGTACGGCTTCGTGCCCCAGGAAACCTTCTCGTTCAAGACCTCGGAGGGCGTCACGCTCAACGGCTGCACCATCAAGCCGGCCAACATGGAAGCCGGCAAGAAGTACCCGGTGCTGACCTTCCTCTACGGCGGCCCCGGCTCGCAGAAAGTGCTCGACAAGTGGAACAGCGTGGATTACTACACCTGGTTCCAGATGCTGGCCCAGCAGGGCTACGTGGTGGCCATCGTGGACAACCGCGGCACCGGTGGGCGCGGCGCGGAGTTCAAGAAGTGCACCTACGCGCAGATGGGCAAGCTCGAAACCATCGACCAGGGCGAGGCTGTGAAGTACCTCGGCGCCCAGCCCTGGGCCGATAAAGGCCGCATCGGCATCTTCGGCTGGAGCTACGGCGGCTACCTGGCGGCCCTGGCCATGACCAAAAACGCCGACCTCTACAAAGCCGGCATTTCGGTGGCCCCGGTCACGAACTGGCGCTACTACGACACCATCTACAGCGAGCGGTACCTGAAAACCCCGCAGGACAATGCCGCCGGCTACGACGACAACTCGCCGGTGCAGTTTGCCAACCTGCTGAAGGGCAAGTACCTGCTGGTGCACGGCACCGGCGACGACAACGTGCACTTCCAGAACTCGGTGGCCTTTACCGACGCGCTGGTGAAGGCCAACAAGGACTTCGAGCAGCTGTACTACCCCAACCGCAACCACGGCATCTACGGGGGCAACACCCGCCTGCACTTGTTCCGGCAGATGACCAACTTCCTGCTGCAGAACCTGTAGGGTTCAGCCGTAGCTGAAAATTACCGGCGCCCCCGGTCCGCAGCGCGCTGCGGACCGGGGGCGCCGCCGTTGGGGGCCGCAGCCCGGCCGAAGGACCTGAAAACTTCAGATGGCCCGCTAAACCTTCCGCGGACCGACCGGAAAACTCCGAACGCTCCACTGAACCTTCCGCGGACCGACCGGAAAACTTCGGTCGGCCCGCTGAACCTTCCGTGGGCCGACCGGAAAACTTCGGCCGGCCCGCGGAACCTGTCGTGGGCCGACCGGAAAACTTCGGACGCTCCACGGACCCTTCCGCGGGCCGACCGGAAAACTTCGGACGGCCCGCGGAAGTATTTTTCGGTCATCCGCAAAAGCCCGGGGCCGTCAGCTGGCTTGCCAGGGCTTTTCAGCCCTGTGGCGGCCGGTATGGGCCATTACGTGCGCCCGTTGCCGAGGGCGCCGCCGGCAAGCCGGACGTTAAGTAATGACAGGTTGCCGGGCCGGGACGCGCGGTTTTCAGCCAAAAAATGCGTCATTGGGTGAATAACTCGGGGCCGAATGCGGAGTAGGGCGGGCGGCGGAGCGTTGTTCCCGGTGGGAGCGAGGCCGGATGGTGACGTAAGAAAATGCGCGGCGCGTCGTTCCTGCGGCGCTGTTTCTGCGTAAAGCCTCGTCGATATGCGCACGTCCCGACTGAATCCTGTGCTGCTGGGCGCACTGCTGCTGGGCGCAGCCGCCTGCCAGCGCGAAACCGCCGCCCGCACCGAAAAGCCGAATCCGGCCACCGAGGTATCCGCTACGGATACTGCCCTGCCCGCTGAGGCCCCCTTGGCCACGCGCCGCGACTGGCACCGCCTCGCCCGGCGCACCAACCCGCACGCCCCGCTGATTCACTACGCCGCCGTGCGCCGCCCGGCCAGCCTGCCCGCGCCCGCGCTGCCCACCGAGGCCCGCCTGCTGGACCTCACGCTCAAGCCCAGCGAGTTTTTTCGCATCGACCCCACCCAGCCCGCCGAAGTGCGCGGCCGTGAGGGCACCGTGGTGCGCCTGCCCGCCGGGGCCCTGCTCGACGCCCGTCAGCAGCCCGCGCAAGGGCCGGTGTGGCTGGAGCTGAAGGAGTGTCTGGCCCTGGCCGACCTGCTGCTCTCCGACCACGTCAGTACCGGCCCCGACGGCACGCCCATGCAGGCCGGCGGCATGCTGCTGGTGCGCGCCGTGACCAGCAAGGGCCAGGCCCTGCACCTGGCGCCCGGCGCCGCCATCGTGCTGAACCTGCCCGCCGAGCTGCACGCCGGCCGCCAGCTCTACCACAGCCCCGACCGCCAGCACTGGGCCGCCCTGCCCGCCGACACCGCCCCCGAAAGCGGCCCCGCGTATGCCCAGGCTTCCTCCACCGCCGGCAGCAGCATCCTCGATACGCCCGCCGAAAGCAGCGCCAACCACAACCCCGCGCCGCTGACCGCCTTGGCTGAACCCGGCCTCGACTGGCTGCGCAGTACCGAGCTGGGCTGGCTGAGCTGCCTGCGCGGCTGGCACCCCGAAGGCGCCGCCCAGCTGCTGGTGCCCACCGAGGCCGATGACCACACCGTCGTGCGCCTGGTGTACCCCGAGGCTGGCGTCATCCTGGCCGGGCAGCCGCAGGCTGCGGGCTACGCCTTCCAGGGGCTGCCCGCCCAGCAGCGGGCCGTGCTGGTGGGCCTGCGCTACGAGGGCGGCAACGCCTTCCTGGCCGTGCAGTCCCTGGCCCCCGGCGACACCGCCGCCCCGCTGGAATTCCGCGAAGTCAGCCTCGCCGACATCGAGCAGCGGCTGCAGGAGCTGCGCTAACCGCCTGAACGGACCCGCCGGCCCGATTCGGGAGGGGCGGCGCTACCTTTGCGGCGGCGCGGCCATCAGCGGCGCCTGCTTATTCCGGGTATGAACTTGTCTTTTCTGGCCACGCGCACGGTGCCGCGCTGGTTCTGGCCCGTGCTGCTGGGGCTTAATTTCCTGGTGCACCTGCCGTTTTTCGGCCTGCCGCCCAAGGGCGCGCACTCCTGGCGGCAGTGCAACACCATGGCCGTGGCCCGCAACCTCTACGAAGAGGGCATGAACCCGCTGCGCCCCCGCGTGGACCGGCGCGGCGCCTCCGACGGCGTAACGGGCATGCAATTCCCGGCCTACGAGTGGGCCGTGGCCGCCGGCTACCAGGTGCTGGGCTTCCACGAAAGCATTCCGCGGGTGGTCAACTGGCTGATTTTCGCCGCCGGCCTGGCCGCCTTCTGCGCCCTGGCCCGGCTGCTGAGCGGCTCGGCCTGGGCGGCGGCCGTGGGCACCTGGGCCCTGGCCTGGAGCCCCGAGCTGTTCTACCACAGCATCAACGCCCTGCCCGACGTGCTGGCCCTTGCGGCTTCCATCGGCGGGCTGTACTACTTCCTGCGCTGGTACCAGGCTGAAGACGCTCAGCCAGGTAGCTACGCGCTGGCTCTGGTGCTGACCACGCTGGCCGGCCTCACCAAGCTGCAGTACCTGGCCATCGGGGCACCCATTGCCGTGCTCATCCTGCGCGACCTGTGGCTGCGCCGCCTGCCGTGGGGGCGCCTGCCCGCGCTGGGCGTTTTCGGCGCCGTGGCCGTAGGAGTGCCGCTGGCCTGGTACGCCCGCGCCGTGCGGCTGATCAAGGCATCGGGCCTGGCTGATTTCGGGCTGGAGCTGCGCCCGGCCGATAGCCTGAGCACCGCCCTGCGCATCCTGCGCGAAAACCTCACCTCCGATTTGCCCGAGCTGCTCGTCGGCTTCCCCGGCTTCGTGCTGCTGCTGCTGGGTCTGGTGGCCCTGGTGCGCGGCGGCTACGTGCGGCGCTTCTGGTTTCTGCCGCTGCTGGCCTGGGCGGCGGTGCTGCTGGCCTATCACCTGATCGAGTTGAGCCAGATGGACGTGCACCAGTACTACATGCTGCCCTACCTGCCCCTGCTGATGCTGACGGTGACCCTGGGCGCCGCCCGGCTGCAACGACAGAAGCGCGGCGCCCTCTGGCTGGCCCTGCTGCTGGGCCTGCAGCCCGTAGCCGCCGCCATCCGCGTGATTCCCAGCCGCTGGGGCGGCGGCCCGCGCGAAATACCCGCCGAGCTGTACTACCCCGAATCCCGCGCCGCCCTGGAAACCGCCGTGCCCAACGACGCGCTCTGCCTCGTCGGCCCCGATATATCCGGCTGCAAGTACTTCTACTTCCTGCACAAGAAAGGCTTCGGCTTCGGCGCGCCTGAGGACCTGTGGAACGCCAAGCCCGACGGCAGCACCCTACTCGACAGCGCCGTGCGCCACGGGGCCCGCTACCTCTACACCAACGACTCCACCGCCCTCGGCAACGCACGGGTGCGGCCGTACCTGGGCCGCGAAATCAAGCAGGTAGGGGAGTTTCGGGTGCTGGAGCTGCGGCGCTAACGGCGCTTAACTGCCCGCTCACAGCTTCACCGTGATGCTCTGCGGCTCGGTGAAGAAGCGCAGCGCCTCTAGGCCGCCTTCGCGTCCCACGCCCGAGCTTTTCATGCCACCGAAGGGCGTGCGCAGGTCGCGGTGCAGCCAGGTATTCACCCACACGATGCCCGATTGCAGCTCGTGGGCCACGCGGTGCGCCCGGTTCAGGTCGCGCGTCCAGATGGTGGCGGCTAGGCCGTACTCGGTGCCGTTGGCCCAGGCCAGCACCTCTTCTTCGGTATCGAAGGGCGTGAGCGTGACGACCGGGCCGAAGATTTCCTCGCGGTTCACGCGGCAGTCGGGGGCCAGGCCCTCAAACACCGTGGGCTGCAGGAAGTAGCCCTCGGCGCAGCGGCCCGGTAGCTGCACCCGCTGCCCGCCGGCCAGCAGCCGGCCGCCTTCCTCGTGAGCCAGCGCGATGTAGCTCAGTACTTTCTGCAAATGCGCCTCGCTCACCAGCGCACCCTGCCGGCTGCCCGCCTCCTGCGGGTCGCCCACGGTGAGCCGGGCCACGCCGGCCAGGAACTGCTCCCGGAACTGCTCGTAAATCGGGCGCTCCACGAAGATGCGCGAGCCGCAGAGGCAGATCTGGCCCTGGTTGGCGAAGGAGCTGCGCAGGCTGGTGCGCACGGCCTCGGCCAGGTCGCAGTCGGCGAAGATGAGGTTGGGGTTCTTGCCGCCCAGCTCCAGCGAGAGTTTCTTGAACATCGGCGCGGCCGTGCGGGCAATATGCTCGCCCGTCTTGGTGCCGCCCGTGAAGCTGATGGCCTTGACGAGCGGGTGCTCGATGATGGGCTGGCCCGCGCCCGGCCCGGTGCCGTGCACTATGTTGAGCACCCCTGCCGGCAGCCCCGCTTCGATGCACAACTCGCTGAGCAAAAAGGCCGTGTAGGGCGTGATTTCCGAGGGTTTGGCCACCACGCAGCAGCCCGCCGCCAGCGCCGGCGCGATTTTCCAGGTAAACAGGTACAGCGGCAGGTTCCAGGGCGAAATGCAGCCCACCACGCCCAGCGGGTGGCGCACGGTGTAGTTCAGCGCCACCCCTTCCTGAAAGTGCGTTTCGGAGGCAAAGTGCTGAGCGGCCGTGCCGAAAAAGGAAAAGTTGCTGGCTGCCCGCGGAATGTCCACCGCGCGCGCCAGGCTCACCGGCTTGCCGTTGTCCTGGCTTTCGGCCTGGGCCAGCCGCTCCAGGTCGCGCTCGATCAGCTCGCTGATGCGCACCAGCAGGCGGCCCCGCTCCTCGGCCGGCAGCCGGCGCCAGGCAGGCAGGGCCGCTTCGGCGGCCTGCACGGCCCGGGCCACGTCGGCGGCGTCCGAATCGGGAATGTGGCTGAATACGTGGCCGGTAGCGGGTTCGATGTTGGGCAGGTAGCGGCCGCTGATGGGGGCAGCCAGCGCGCCGTCAATGTAGTTCTGCAGGTGCAGCATAAAGGGCTCAGGAGGTGGTCAGCAGGCAATGAGCTGCTGCCCGGGCGGGTGGGTGGTAGAATGTAAAGCTACTAGGCCGGGCGGCAGCCGTCCAACCCGGTACCAGAAATCCAACTTTCCGGGAACGTTGCCAGCCGCGTCAGGGTCTGACAAACAGCTGACTTTCGGCGGATAAGAGAGGAAAACCAACCATTCGGATAGTAGTTGCCACAATTAAGTTATATTAGTGGCGCTTCTGGAGCTGATGGACTAGCTTCCGGGAAAATCCACGAACGGGCGCCTGGCCCTTCCCTCCGGGCTTCAGCTTCCGCCGGATATTTTTCCTTGGTCCACCACCCCGAAACGCGCACACCTCTTGTTCCTCCGATCCGCTTCTCCGGCGCCTATGGGCCAACTGTTACTCCGCTGTTTCTGCTTTCTGGGGCTATTGAGCGCCTTGCTGGTAGGCAAGGCCCTGGCTCAAAGCGCTCCAGCGCCATCCGGCAACAACGCCTCGGTGTTTATTACCGCGCACCAAGACGACTGGCAGCTGTTCATGGGCAGCCGCGCCTACGATAACGTGCAGCGCCACCGCAAAGTGGTGTTCATCATCATCACCGCCGGGCAGGGCGACCAACCCGCCGACGCGTACTGGAAGGCCCGCGAGCAGGGCTGCCTGAACTCGGCCCGCACGGCCTGCGACCCAAGCGTAACCACGTTGCCGCAGCCGGTGTATTCCACCGTGACCGTACGCGGCCACGCCATAGCGGCTTCGTATTACCGCAACACGGTGGTGTATTTTCTGCGTCTGCCCGACGGCGGTGGCCGCGGCCTGGGCTTTGACTTCTGCAACTTTCAGACGCTGGCTAAGCTGCGCAACGGGCAGGGCGGCCCCCTCAAAGCGCTGGATGGCAGCACGCAGTACGACTCCTGGAATGACCTGACCACCACCGTGCGCGACATTATTCGCCGCGAAATCCGGCCCGAATGGACGCTGTGGGTGCACAGTCCCAACCCCGATACCCGCGCGAACCGCAATGACCACGCCGACCATATATCGGCTGGCCTGATTACCGGTACCGCTACCCAGGGCATGGACTGCCGCCGGCTGCTCTACTGCGGCTACGACATCCGCAACCGTGCTGTTAACCTAAACGAAGCTCAGAAGGCCAAGCAAACGGCCATGTTTGCCGCCTACTGCCAGGCCATGACGGAGCGCGGGCAGCCCAGCGGCTGGCAGCCCGACCACCTTTGCTGGCTAGGGCGGCAGTACAGCACGCTGGTGCATTCCTGCTCCACACCCAATACTTCCGCCGCTAACGCTGCCCGGCTGCGCACCGACAGCCTGCTGACTTCGCCCGCGCAGGTAATTCTGGGCGTGCCCGCACCCAACCCCTGTATTGCTTCCAGCGTGATGTCGTACGAATTGCCGGTCGATGCTACCGTCAACCTGAGCCTCTACGACATGCAGGGCCGATTGATCAAAACCCTGGTGCAGGCGCAGCAGGGGGCAGGGCACTACGAGGTATGGCTCGATGTCAACCAGTTTCCGGCCACCGGCACGTACCTGTGCCGCTTGCAGGCTGGTGCGGAGCTTCGCTCGCAACGGGTGCTAATCCAGCACTAAGCCGGAGTGCTGCCCAGCGCCTATTTTTGGCGCTTCTTACCTGAGTTCGTTTGTATGCGCGAGTGGTTGCGCCGCAAGCCCGCACCCTGGATGGTGCTGGTGGCGGCGGTAATATGGCAGGGGTTGTTGCTGGGGCGCACGTTTGCCGCGCTGGTCACCGAGCCCAATCAGCACCTGTTCACGGATCAGCACGACGGGGCCAAGAACTACTACACGTTTCAGGCCTACCTGCAGCAGCCCTTTGAGCGCGGCCTGCTGTGGTTCGGGCAGATGAACTACCCCTTCGGCGACTATATCTTCTACACCGACAACTCGCCCTTGCTGGCCGTCGGCACGAAGCTGTTTTCGCGCTACGTATACGACCTCACCCCGCGCGGCCTCGACGTGTACAACGGCCTGCTGGTGAGCATGCTGCTGCTGAGCACAGTGCTGCTGCTGAGCATTCTGCGCCGGCTGCTGCACTCCTGGGTGCTGGTGCTGACGCTGAGCGTGCTGCTGCCCTGGCTGAGCCCGCAGCTGGAGCGCCTGACGGTGGGCCACCTGAACCTCTCGCTGAGCTGGGTGGTGTTGCTGGGCATCTGGGGCCTGCTGCGCCTCTACGAGCACGGCGAGAAAGGTCGCCCGCTCGGCGCGACGGTGCCGCTGGTGGTGGCGGGCCAGACAGCCGCGGCGTTTCTGCACCTGTATTACCTGCCCATCGTGGGCCTGTGCGTGGGCAGCTTCCTGGCGTTCTGGCTGCTGAGCAGCGGGCGGTGGCGGCAGCCGCGGCTGGTGCTGACCGGCGCGGCCATGGCGCTGCTGCCGCTGCTCCTCAGCTTCGCGGTGCTGCGCGGACTCGATGGCTACTACGCCCAGCGCGCCGCCCTGCCCAAGCAGAATAGCTACGACGCGCCGCCGCTGAAGCTGGCGCCGGCCGCGCTGGTACACCCCTATGAGTACAACCGCCAGCATTTCCTGCTGGAATCATCCACCCGGCCCTACGACGAATCGACGGCCTACCTGGGCTTGTTCGCGCTCTGGGGCTTGCTGCTGGTAGCGGGGCTGTACCTGCTGCGTCGGCCGCAGTGGCAGGCCTGGTGGCGCGGCTGGCGGCTGACCACTGAGGCCCGCTTTGCCCTGCTGCTGCTGGCCGCCGCCACGGTGGGCCTGCTGGCGGCCCTGGGCACCCGCATCAGCCTCAACCCCGACGGTATGCTGGTGCTGAACAACTACCTGAGCGTGTTCTATCACCTCGACCGGCTGGTGCCCAAGGCCACGCAGTTCCGGGCGGTGGCGCGCTTCAGCTGGCCGTTTTTCTGGGCCCTGCACCTGCTGCTGCTCGTCGGGCTCGACTACTGGCTGCGCACCGGGCGCAGTACCTGGCGCTGGGCCGCGGTGCCCGCGCTGGTGCTACTGGCCTGGCTCGATACCCGCGACGCACTCAAGCACTACCGACACGCCTACGTGCCCAACACCATCAGCAACCCGCAGTTTCAGCCCGAACTGACGCAAATGCTCCGGCAGGTGAACCCCGCTGAGTACCAGGCCATCCTGCCGATTCCGTACTTCCATGTGGGCAGCGAGGGCGAGGGACTGACCATCGACGACGCCGACGCGCAGAGCCGGCACGCGTTTCACCTGTCGCTGCGCACGGGGCTGCCGCTGCTGGCCAGTAAGATGTCGCGCACCCCGCCCGAGCACGCCCGGCAGCTGCTGAGTTTGCTGCAGCCCGGCGGCCCGGTGCCCGCGCTCCGGGCCCGGCTGGCGGGCCGGCCCATCCTGGTGCTCTACGACGACGCCTTTTACCGCGGCGACTCGACCTTGGCCGTCAATCAGCCCGGCCCGGAGCCGCGCCGCATCGTGCGCGACGGGGCCGCTTTCATCGCGCGGCACCACATGCCGTTGCTGGCGCAGGCAGGTACCTTACGGCTGTACCGCTGGGAGTTGGAATAGGGGAGGAGCGCCCATTTTCGGCGGGCAACCAGGACCGAGCTGGGCTGCCTAGCGCCGCAGCAGGCGCAGCAGATTACGACTTTCGGTGAGCAGCACGCGCATGTTGAGCGGGGAGAGGACCACACCGGGTTTCAAGGCGACGGGCACCGGCTCGGTGCGCACGGAGGGCTGGCGCGAGGCCAGCAGCAGCAGCTCCAGATCGAAGAGGTAGCGGTCGGTGGTGGTTTGCAGAAACAACGCGCGGCCCTTGGCATTGAAGCCCTTCAGCCCGCACTGGGTGTCGTCGATGGGCAGGCGCAGCAGGGTGCGGGTGAGGCGGCGCAGCAGGCGCGACACCCGGCGGCGGGCGGCGGGCACCTGGGCGTAGTAGGCATCGTCGCGCACGCCCACGGCCAGGTCGCAGCGCTGGCTGTGCAGGGCCTGGTAGAGCGTGGCCATGCTGGTTTCCTCGTAGGGAAAGTCGATGTCGGTGAAGAGGCACAGCGCCTCCTGCACCTGCTGCACGCCGGTGCGCAGGGCGTGGCCTTTGCCACGGTTGACGGCGTAGCTGAGGTAGGTAAACGCTTCGGCGGGCAGCACCTCGCGCAGCAGTTGCAGGTCCGCCTCACTCACGCCCCGCGTCGAGCCGTCGTTGACCAGGTACAAATGCACCGGAGTGTCCGGCGGCAGCGTTTGCTGCAGACGCTGCAGGCTGCGCAGCACGTTTTCTGCCCATTGGGCCGGCGGGTTGTAGCAGGGCAGAACGAGGGCAAGCGCAGCGGGCATGGGCGGGCAGGAGGGGGCGTGCGGGGCAAAATCAGCCGGCAGGTGCTGCCCGCTAAGTAGTTGGTGCGAAAAATGGCTTGGTCTGATCCGGCCGTTTCAGGGGGAGCGGCCGGGACCAGCGCAGGCGCGGCAACGCCTACGGAACCTCAAAACTACGGAATCGGCGCGGGCCGCTTCCGAGGCAGCCCGCATCCGGAAGTATCTTTAAGCCCCGGACTTGTCGGAATACCTCCGGCCGGGCCTGATACCGTACCTATGAAGCCATTACGCTGGCGCGAGCTGCTGCTGAGTCTGCTATTCTACGCCGTTCTGTTTGTGCTGTTCAGCTGGCCGCTGGCCGCGCACTTCAGCACCGCCTACCTGGGCCGTCCCGGCAACGACGCCAACCAGTACGTGTGGAACGCCTACAACTTCCACCGGCAGGTGCTGGCGGGCCACAATCCGTTCTTCACCGACCTGCTGCTCTACCCGCGCGGCACTTCGCTGGTGATGCACACTTACACGCCCGTCATCGGCCTGCTCAACGTGCCGCTCGGCCACGAAATCCTGGCCGTCAACGTGGCGCTATTGCTGAGCTTCACCCTCTCGGGCGTGGGCGCCTACCGCCTCTGCCGCCGCTGGGTCGACAACCCGGTGCTGTGCCTGCTGGCGGGCGTGCTCTTCGCGTTTTCGGGCTACAAGCTGGCCCACCTGCCCGACCACTACCACCTGCTGCTCACCGCGCCGGCGCCGTTCTACCTCTACGCCTTCCTCGAAGCCTTCCGCTTCCGCGAGGGCCGCTTCGTGCCGCAGGTGCGCCGCTGGGGGCAGGTCGGGCTGTGCGCCGCGCTGGGCATCATCACCCTGCTGAGCGACTATTACACCCTGTTCGGGCTGCTGTACTTCTCGTTGGGCTACGCGCTGTACTACCGGCTGCGCCTAGGCAGCATCAACTGGCGCCGGCCGCGTCCCTGGATTATCCTGGTCGTGGTGCTGGTGGTCTGCCACATCGGCTCCCGGATGCTGAAGCTGGCCGGCGTGCCCGACAACAGCGGCTTCTGGTGGGGCGGCGACCTGGCCGGCTACCTGCTGCCGCCCCCGCACAGCCGCTGGCTGAGCACCGCCGCTACGGAGCGCCTGCTCAACAGCGGCATGTTCAATGCCCCCGGCTCGGTCGAAAACATCATGTTCCTGGGCTACGTGCTGCCGCTGCTGGCCCTGTTCACGCTCGTCGGGCTGCGGGGTTATTCGGTGCTGCGCCACGACGAGGACCGCGGCGGCCGGGCCCTGCCCTGGCTGGCGCTGCTGTTCTTCATGCTGACGCTGCCGGCCGTGCGGGTGTTCGGCAAGGAGGTGCTGCGCCTGCCCACCGGCCTGCTGCACTACGTGCCGTTCTTCAACAACATCCGCTGCCCCACGCGCCACGTGGCCTACCTTTCGCTGCTGCTGCCCATCGTGGTATTTGCCGCCCTCGACCCCTGGCTGCGCGCCCGCCTGCGCCCGGCGGCCCGGCTGGGCGTATCGGTGGGGCTGCTGGGGCTGGTGCTGCTGGAGCTGCAGCCCAAGGCCCAGCCCCTGCTGAAGCTCGCCGACGTGCCCGCCGCTTACCTGGCCGCCGCGCAGCTGCCCGGCGACGTGCTGTTCCCCGTGCCCTTCGGCCTGCTCGACGGCTACCGCAAAGTGGGCCAGATGGACGGCGACGACCTGTTCTACCAGACGCGCCACCACAAAAAGCTGCCCGGCGCTTACATCTCACGCGTGCCCGCCGAGGTGTTTGCCAGCTTCGACCAGGACTCGGTAATGCACACCCTGCTGACCCTGCAGGAGCACCCCGATACCACCCTGCAACACCCTTCAGCCGCCGCCGTGCGTGAGTTTCTGCGCGTGTACCACCCGGCTGCTTTCATCGTGGCGCCGCAATTCCGGGGCTCGGCGGTGCATCGGTACCTGCAGGAAGCTATGCCCGCGCAGGGTTACCGCGAAGAGCAAATCGGCGAGTACGTGCTGCTGCGCAAAATGTAGCGCGAACTTTCAGTTCGCGTTTTCCGGCACGACTGACGTTCGAGTGATTATCGTGCTGAGCTACGCAAACTGAAAGTTCGCGCTACATCCTGCGCGTCGCGCTACAGCTTGAAGGGCAGCACCTCATCGGGCTGGGCCGGCGGGCGGGTGCGCTCCAGCACCAGCAGCTGGTCGTCCTCGTAGCGCACGCGGAAGTCGCCGCGGGTGCGCAGTAGCTGCTGGGCCTGCAAGTAGCCTTCGGGCGACAGGGGCCAGGGCAGCTTGTCGGTTTTGAGCAGGGCCACCAGCTGAGCGTCGCGCAGCACCGGGAAGTGGTAGAGCTTGTCGCGGTTGACCAGCCAGGGCGCCAGATTGGCCTGCGCGCTCAGCGGCACCTCGGCGGGCAGCTCGTCCAGGGCGCGGCGCAGGCGGCGCACGTCGAGGCCCTGGGTGGAACGGTAGTGCTTGGCCAGCAGGAAGTTGGTGGTTTCGCGCTGGTACCACTTGCTCTGGCGCGTGTACAGCGTGACGACGGTAGCCAGCGCGGCCAGCGCCAGCGAGGCGGCGTAGTAGCGCTGGCGCGGCGGGCCCTGGCGCAGCTGCAGGCCCAGCTCCGTGACGGCCAGGGCCAGCACCGGCGCAAACTCGATGGAATACTGCGCGTTGATGCCCCACAGACCGAAGTCGTTGGCCAGCAGCTTCTGGGCCAGGATGGGCGCCAGCATCAGCGCGTACCAGGGGCGCAACGCCAGGGCCAGCCCGCCCGAAAGCAGCAGCACGGCCCACAGCTCAGCCTTGATGTAGTTATAGTTCGGATCAGCCGTAATGTTCTCGAACAGGCACTGCCAGAGCAGCCTGGGGTGGGTGGCCACGTTCAGTACGGCCGCTTCCAACGAGCCGCCCAGGTGCTGGTAGCGCTGAATCTGCGTCAGCTGCTGGTGCGTGACCGACAGCCCGGGCATGACTACTTTGGTAATCACCGCGAAGTAGATGAGGGCCACCACGGCGCCCAGCACCGCTGCCAGCAGCAGCGGGCGGGTGCGCCAGTGCTTCCAGGCCAGGCCCAGCATGATGGTGGCGGCCCACAGCGCCAGGTTTTCCTTGCTCACCAGCAGCAGCGCGAAGGCCAGCAGGGCCCGGCCCCAGCGGCGCTGCTCAAACCAATGCACCAGCCACGGCACGGCCATGGCGCCCACCACGTTGTCGTGGTAGTCGTAGCCCAGGGCCGAGTAGATGCCCCAGCTGCTGAAGAACAGGGCCATCAGCACGTTGGCCTGACCGTAGCTGGCGCCGCGGGCGCGGGCGAAGACGTGCACGCCCCAGCCGCCCCAGAGCACGGCCGCAATCTGCACCACCAGCAGCGTCCAGGAGCCCAGCAGCCAGTACAGCGGCGACACAAGCAGCGGCACCAGCGCGAAGTGCAGGTTGGAGGAGAGGAAGTTGGTGGCCGGCGTGTCGAGCAGCTCCGTGACGTAGTGCGCGCGCAGGTGGGCGTAGCTGCGCAGCGCGTGGGTGGCAATGCCCAGGTCGAAGGCCGCCGTACGCATCAGGTAATGATTCACCAGCGACACCAGGGCGTAGATGAGCCCGAAGCCGAGCAGCAGCCCCCGGGCCCAGTTGCGCTGCCGGGCCGTGCCCGGTTCCGCCTTCGTCAGCGTGCTGTGCCGATTCACCGGGTTGTGCGTTTAACCGCGGCCGACGGGTGCCGGCTCGCTGATGTTGGTGTCCGAAATGATGTAGAGCGGGCGTTGGCGTACGTTGGCGCTCAGGCGGGCCAGGTACTCGCCGATGATGCCCACGGCAATCAGCTGCACGCCCCCCAAAAACAGGATGCTTACCATCAGCGAAGCCCAGCCCGGCTGGTAGTTGCGGGTGACGAACCGCTCGAACAAGGTATACAGCAGCACCAGGAAGGCAATGCCCGTAGCGCCAAAGCCCATGAGCGTGGCCGCCTTCAGCGGCACGTCGCTGAAGGCGGTGATGCCGTCCAGCGCCAGCTTGATCATCTTGCGATAAGTGTAGCCGGTTTCGCCGCCGGCGCGCTGGGCGCGGTCGTACTCCACGTAGGTCTGCCGGTAGCCGATCCACGAAATCTGCCCGCGCAGAAACTTGTTCTGCTCCGGCATCTGCTTGAGCGCCTGCACCACCTTGCGCGAAATGATGCGAAAGTCGCCCGTGTCGACGGGGATGGAGACATTGGTGATTTTGGCCAGGATGCGGTAGAACATCTTGGCCGTGAACAGCTTCATGGCACTTTCGCCCTCGCGGCGGCGACGTTTGGCGTACACCACCTCGTAGCCCTCGCGCATCTTGCGGTAGAGCTCCGGAATCAGCTCCGGCGGGTCCTGCAGGTCGGCATCGATGATGGCCACGGCCTGGCCCTGCGAGAGGTCGAGGCCGGCCGTTACGGCAATCTGGTGGCCGAAGTTGCGGCTGAAGTTGATGTAGCGCACGTCCGGGTGCCGCGCGGCCAGGTCCAGAATCAGCGGCAGGGAGCTGTCGCGTGAGCCGTCGTTGATAAAAATGAACTCACACTGGATGCCCATGGGGTCGATGACCCCGCGCAGGCGCTGGTAGAGCGTCGAAATGTTGGCTTCCTCGTTGTAGATGGGAATGATGACGGAGAGGTCCACGGGTGGCGAAGAAGTTAGGTCAAGAATGGAGCAGCAAGCAACGCAGGATGCTTCAACGGGCGGAGTTCAGCGGGAAATTATTTTTCAACCAGACCGCCCCGTGATGATGAAAGACGTCGGTGCCGGCCGGGCGAATCAGCAGCTCGTCGGCGGCTAGGTCGGGGTTGTCGACAAGCAGTTGCAAGCGGCGCGTATCGGGCCGCACGTGCACGGGTACTGCCACCCGAACCCAGCCATGATAAATATCAGTGCTAAGCGCATTATTGACGTAGGTGTGTTCCTGTTGTTGGCCCTGGCCATCGAAGGTCTTGGCCTGGAAGTTTCCGAGGCCATGCGCCCGGGTAGCCTGGATCCAGATGGAAGCTTCGTACCGGCCGGTGTCGGCGGGTGCAGCTCCTTCGTAAACGGTCGTAAAGAAGCTGTCGTAGGGCCGGCCGGCGGCTACCAGCGCACCCCGACCAAAAAGCCCCGGGTTGGCTGGCAGGCTGTCGAACGATTGATATAGGGCGGTGCCGCTACCATTGAGCCACAACAGGCTATCGGCAGAACGGCGCATGCTGCCTTTGGCAGCGGCTAGTTGGCGCAGGGCCCGGGCCGGTTCGCTGCTTACCAAGCTGTCGGCCGGCAATTCGTAGAGGTTGGCCACCCAGCCTTCCCCCAGCAGCTTGGCGCGCTGCAACAGGCTCTGTTCGTTGGGCGTCAGCCAGGCACCACGTAGCACCAACAACAGAAACGGCTTGCGCGAAGGTAGCTGAGCGGCTAGTGAGCGGGGCAACAGCGGATTGGCCAGGAGCTGAGCCAGGTTCAGCGTTTCCCCTACCGACGTACGCGTCATCATCACGGCCGCCTGGGGTAGGCCCGTATTCATCATGACCCGACTGCTTTGCCGCAGGACTTCGCCGTGCGCTTCGATAGCCAGTTTATCGGTGCCTACGCAGTACCAAGGCAGCGGCAGGACTGCCTGAAAATCAGTCGGCTGCCGGCCAAAGTAATTCAGCAGGCGCAGGTATTCATCGGCTGTATATTCCCGGGCAGTAGTTTGTTGGGCTAGGGTGTCGCGCACCGGGCGCACGTTTTCCCACGCCTCGGAGGTCCATATCAGCCCCGACAAAGCCAGCAAAGCGGCCCCGGCCCAGGTGTGGTGCCGCCAAGCCAGGCAGCGGTACAGCTGGTATAGGTAGTACACCGCGTAAACGGTGTACACGTAATAAAACAGCCATGCCATGCGGCCCAGGGCCCGGAATTGCTTGACCGGGCCGATAAGTAAGGCTTCGCCACCGGGTAGAATAAAGGGAAAAGACATAGCTAGCAGCAACGCCAAAACACCCGCTACCAACGCAGTGCGCAAGGGGCGGGGTAGCATGGGGCGCCGCAACTGTTGCCACTGGCCGCGCATCAGGCGCTGGCCAAAACGCCACATCGAGAACAGCAGCACCAGCACCCCGGGAATGCCTACGTAGGCAAAGCCTTCCCAGGGACCTAATTTCCAGTCGTGGATGGCGGCTATTTGGTTGTGCCAGAAGCCCTGGGAGGGCAGAAATATACTGCTCGGCCGGGAGGTATAAACAAACGTACCGTACGGATTCAGGGGGCGGTCCGCCACGTGGTCCGTAAGCGCCAGCCAAATGCGGAATGCTCCTAGTGGTACTACGGCACCTATGAGCAGCGGTAGCAGCCGGGCGCGAACCGTGCGCAGCGGGTCCTGCAACAGCAGGGCCAGCGCGCTGCCACCGGCCAGTACACCGCTTATCAATAAAAAATAAGTGTGCATCAGGGCGGCCCCAACGGCCACCAGCACGTACGCCAGCGGCCAGCGCCACTGTCTCGGCTGTTCCAGCATGCGCATCAGCCCGTACCAGAGCGCCGGCACTACCAGCGGCGCAAACAGGCTCGGATGGGTAGTGAGGCGCCCTTGCTGGGGCGAAAGGTATACCAGCACCAAAGCCGCCGGAATGGCCACCCAGGCCGGCAGCCCCAAGCGGCGGAGCACCGCAAAAAGCACAAGCGGCGCCCCGATCAGCGTCAGCAGCAGGGCCAGGTTCATGCCCGCAATGATGGCGGCGGGGCTCATCGGCACAAGCAGATAAATGCCCCGCAGCAGCAAGGCCACCAGCGGAATCAGGTCGTAATAATTGATATGCTCCCCGTAGGGATAAAGCATGGCATTACTGTAGTTGCCCCCGCCGTGCTGCACGTAGTACACCAGGCTGTATACCGTCTTAATAGCGTCTCCATTGACATTGACCACGCGGGTATTGATGGGCAGCAACGGCGTATAGCATAGGCACGCAACAAGCGCAGACAGCAGAAGGGTGATGCCGTGAGGCAACCAGCGCCGATAGGGGGAGGGAGTCGCTAGCAACAAAAGAAGACGGGCAAGTAGGTAAACGGATGTTGGACGCAGGCTCGAAACGTGCGAAGATAAGGACCAGTAGGGTACGTTCTTGCGGAGCGGATGCAGAACAGGTAGTCGGGGAACCAGTGTGCCGGCAGGTCCAGAAGTTGCTGGCGGGCTCCCGGCTGGCAAGGGATTAGAACCGCGGTTTATGAAGATTCGCTCCCTATATTTGCTGGCTTCTAGAGCCCTTCGTTGTACTCCTGCCCATGCGTTTTTCGATTCTTAGCGCTGGTCTGCTCTTGTTCTCGGCTGCCTGTTCTTCGGATGGGGCTACGGGTAAAGTTGGTGACCACAGCACGCTGATAAACACTGGTTTCGATGATATGGCTGGCTGGGTGCCAGCTACGCCTTCGCTGACCAAAGAACGGGCCCGGTCGGGCCTGTATTCCATCAAGACGGACAAGGACATCGAGTATAGCCTCACCTACCGGCAACTGCTCGCGGACGTGGTGTCGTCGAAGCCCCGCAAGCTTCGTCTGACGGGGTGGGTCAACACCTCCGGACCCGATGCCGACGCCATTTTGTCGTTGCAAATCCTGAGTTCCAAGGACGGGTCTACGGTATTTAACGAAGGCGTGAACGTGAAAGAGCAGGTCAAAAAGCCCGGCAGCTGGCAACAAGTAAGCCACGAGTTCGTCCTGCCAGAAAAGGCAATATCGACCGACGAACTGCGGGTGTTCTTGTGGCGCGCCGGCAGCGGCGCGCCCGTCTACCTTGACGATGTCGAACTGCAGCTTGTCGAATAATCCGGCTTGAGGCCGCGCACCGGATTTGCAGCACCACCAAGTGCTAAGGTCTGCAGGCCCTAACGCGGTACAATACGCCTTTACAGCCCGCGCTGACCAAATGCAGCTTAAGGGCCTGGATTTGCGGGCTAGATTACTGGGCTGGCGCCGGGATGAACTCTTAGAACATCACTTACATGTCTTTTTTCTCGTCGGCCAACCGTCAGCTAAAGACGCACCCTTACCACATCGGAGCAGCCGTATTTTTCGTGGCGTTGGGGGCTTTTTTCTACTGGCCCTTTATTACGGCTATGCCCTCCGGGATGCATTCCTGGGCACAGGGCGACCGGTTGGCGCTGGCTATCAATTTCTACGACTACGGCTTCGACTTCTGGCATCCCCGCACTTCGTCGCTCGTTTCTATTGGCGGCATTACCGGGGTAGAATTCCCAATCCAAGCTTATTTGGCGGCTCTGATAGGGGGCGTTTTTGGTCGGGATGCTATCAACCCCGCGTTTCGTTTGCTGGACATTGCCTGCGCGCTGGTCGGATTTTTCTATTTGTTTCGGCTGGTGTTCGAGCGCACCGGGCACTTTGTGGCCGCGTTGCTACCGGCATGTTTCCTGCTGGGCTCACCCGTCGTGGGCTTTTACTCCGGTAACTACCTGCCCGATCCGGCCAGTCTGGCGCTGAGCTTTGTCGGATACTACTACTGGCTGCGTTTTATAGAGCACCGCTTGTTCCGCGACATGCTAGTGGCCTTGGCAGTGCTGACGTTAGCGGCCCTCATCAAAACCACCACGGCCCTGTTTCTGGCGGCGGTGTTGGGCCTCACGTTGGTCTGGGGATTTTTCGAGCCGCCGCTGATGAACGGCCGGCAACGGCGGTGGTTCGTGGGCTTGGCGGCGGTAAGCGTCGGCCTGATTGTGGGGTACTTCCTGCATAATCAGGCCCTGAATACCTACTACCAGTCGTGGCAATTCCTGGCCCAGCTCATGCCCATTAAAGACGACGATTCGCTGCACACCGTTACTCGGGCCGTCCGAGGCTGGATGTGGCGGGAATACGGCACCGTGACGCAGTACCGGATGTTACTGGCCAGTGCCGCGCTGCTGTTCGTATTTGCGCGTACCAACCTGCGCCGGTTCTTACCGCTGGTGCTGCTGCTACTGCCCGCCCTGGCTATCGGCTACACCTTCTTTTGGATGATGGGGGAGCAGTTGCCCATACACGACTACTACGTTATTGCGTCGTTTGTGCCCGCCGCGCTGCTGCTGCTGCTGCTGGCCCTGCTGAACTTGGGCCGGTTTGGCGGATGGTTTCGCTGGGTGAGCAGCGTGGGATTGGCGGTGTTATGCTTTGTGCTGCTGCGCGACGGCTACAAGCACCTGCACCAGCGCATGGAAGACGACACCTACGCTTGGCTGCAAGAAGGCGGGGCGCGGCTGGATGAATCCGGGGTGCCGAAGAAGGCTATGGTGCTCATTCTGGGAACCGAGGTCATCAATACGCCCCTGGTGTACGCCGACCGGCGTGGGCGCACCCTCAGCGCCGTGCCCGCCGACGCAACCCCGCAGTACCTGACCGAGCTGATGGCGCGGGACAGCCTTGAATACGTGCTCATGCCCCAGGATTTCTACACCGGTATGGTGCAGCACCACACCACCCTGCCAACGGCTTTTGCGCCGGTTATGCAGCAGCCGTTTGTCGTATTGCGTCGCCTTGATATGCGTCAGCCGTGGTAAAAGCGCTCATCATTCACAACAACTGGCGGACCATGTCCCGGGGCTGTTTGTTTATTCTGCTGGGGTTAGGGCTAATGTCCGCTCTGCCGGGCTGTCGGCCGCGCGACGGGCGGGAGGATGTTCGGGAACGGTTGGTCATGCAATGCAATTTCGAGTCGATGACCAGCCTGCAGCCCGATTCTCTGCTACCCACGCTTACCCAGCGCCGGGCCCATTCCGGGCGCTTCGCTATCCGCGTAGATTCTGCCCACGAGTATTCTATGAAATACAGCGTGCGGTTGGGGCAGGTTTTCCCTCTACGCGTGCGCAAGCTCCACATCAGTGCCTGGGCCTGGGTGCCGCGATTCGAAGACGACGCGGCACTGATAACGGCAGTATCGGCCCCAAACGAGCCCGACCGCACGGTTCTTTACCGCGCTTACCCGCTGGCCGATGCCGGTCCGTACGAAAAGTGGAAGCCTTTGGACTTCTACATCGACATGCCGTTTGAGGCGGGCTACAACAGCCAGTTGACCCTTTACATGTGGCGCAGGCAGGCCCAGCAGCCCGTGTATCTCGACGATTTGCGGATAACCGAAATTCGGTGATGGGTTGCGCTTTGGCTGGCGGTAATTTCAAGTGAAGCCTGTTGACCAGAATTCACGGCAAATCGTGCTGCGAAAGACAACGCCTTAATACTTTTTTTACCTAGTTTTGGGCTTTCAAAAGCTTCTGTTTCGCTGATTTATGAAAAAAGTGCTTTACGCACTCACCGCTCTGTGCATGGTATCCTGCGGTGATAAGACGGGTACCGAATCGCCCAACCGGCTGGCCGGAAACGATTTTGAAGCTATGGAAGGCTGGGTCAACGACCCCAGCGTTCTGGCTTCGTTAACTACGGCCAAAGCGCATTCCGGCCGTTATGCAGTGAAAGTAGACCCAAGCGTGGAGTACAGCACCGGCTACAACAACCTGCTCGGCAAACTCAGCCCCACCAAGCTTACCGCGTTTAAAGTCCGTGCGTGGGTGTTCTTGGCAAAGGCCAATACTCCGGTGAAAATGGTAATTGGTATTGCTAATCCCACCACCAACAAGCAGCTGTTGTGGGAAGGCGTTGACCTAGGCCCTGCCGCCAAAGCTGCTAACAAGTGGGTGGAAATTGAGAAAACCATCACCCTGCCGGCAGAGGCGACTTCCACTGACCGCTTAAGCATCTATATGTGGCGCACCCCCGCGGCGGAAACCGCTTACATCGACGACATGGTTATCGAAAAAGCGGAGTAAGTCTGATTTCATGGCAACGCATCTAAGCAGCCGCCGCTTGGTCCCGGGTTTTCGGGCCAAGCGGCGGCTGCTTAGTTGATTGGCCAGCCAGAACGGTGCCGACAACACCGACTCGGGTGCTTTACTGCCGGTAAGGCTACCGGACGGAAACCCTTAGCGGTGCTGGATAAGCTGAGGAAACGAAACGACAACCGGTCGACTGAGGCCGAGGCCGTGCTGGCCGCGGCTTAACCTACAGGCTGCTGGTGCGCCCGCCGTCCACCGGCACGTTGATGCCGTTGATGTAGCTGGCTAGCGGCGAAGCCAGAAACGCAATGGCCGCCGCCACTTCTTCGGCTTCCCCGAAGCGCCCGGCCGGAATCAGCCGCTGCATCTGGGCCTCCAGCTCTTGCACGGGTGTGCCGGTGCTGGCCGAACGCGCCGCCAGCAGGCTGTGGTGGCGCTGGGTGAGCGTGGCCCCGGGCAGCACGTTATTGACGGTAATGCCCGAGGGACCCAGCTCGTTAGCCAGGGTTTTGGCCCAGCTGGCCACCGCCCCGCGCGTGGTGTTCGACACCCCGAGGTTGGGCAGCGGCTGCTTCACCGAGGTGCTGATGACGTTGATGATGCGCCCGTAGCCGGCGGCTTTCATGCCTGGCACCAGGGCCTGGGCCAGCAGGTGGTTGCAGACGACGTGTTGCTCAAACGCCGCCCGCAGGTCGTCGACGGAGGCGGCCAGCAGCGGGCCGCCCGCCGGGCCGCCGGTGTTGTTGACCAGAATGTGGGTGGCCGGGTTCTTGGCTACGTATTCGGCCAGGCGCTCGGCCAGCTCGGCGGGGCGGCTGAAGTCGGCCACCAGGTAGTCGTGCTGCTGGCCGTGCTCGGCGGGCAGGGCGGCGGCTACTTCGCGCAGGGCGTCTTCGTTGCGGGCAATGAGGGTGACGTGGGCGCCGCGGGCGGCCAGCGCCTCGGCGGCGGCCCGCCCGATGCCCTGGGTGCTGCCGCACACCACGGCGCGGCGGTCGGTGAGTTGGTCGGTAAGCATGGCCGCAAGGTAGCTAGGTGACAGGTAACACGTGACACGTGACAGGTAACGGGGAAGCCGCGCAGAAGCGGCTGAACTTCGGCCCGGGTACTGAAAATCCGGTGGTTCCGGTGGCAGTTTATAACTTGTCCCCGGGCACGCGTTACGTGTCACCCCAAACCCATCCACCCACCACGTGCCGCTCGGCACGTGTTACCCGTCACCCCAATATGCCCGTCACGCGCCCCTTCAACTTCCAGCAGTGGATTGACGAACACCGCCACTTGCTCAAGCCGCCCGTCGGCAACCAACAGGTGTTCAAAGGCAACGACGACTTCATCGTGATGGTGGTGGGCGGCCCCAACGCCCGCAAGGATTACCACGTCGACGACAGCGAGGAGTTTTTCTTCCAGCTGGAAGGCGACATGACGCTGAAAATCATCGAGGACGGCAAGCCGGTGGATTTGCCCATCCGGGCCGGCGAGATATTTCTGCTGCCCGCGGGCGTGCCCCACTCCCCGCAGCGCCCGGCCGGCACCGTGGGCCTGGTGGTGGAGCGCTACCGCAAGCCCGGCGAGCTGGACGGCTTTCAGTGGTACTGCGAAAACTGCGGCACCAAGCTATACGAGGAGTTTACGGAAGTCACCGACATCGTGAAGCAGCTGCCCGTCATCATGGGCAACTTCTGGCAGAGCGAGGAGCGCCGCACCTGCAAGAACTGCGGCACCGTGATGCAGCCGCCCGCCCCGGTGCAGTAAGCCCCAGACCCGGATTTTCGCCGCCAGCCGGTCGGCGCGCATGGCCCATGCGCGCCGACCGGCTTTCTTTGTGTCTTGAATCCTGCTAAGTGGCCTGCTGTTAATGAAATCTAACGTCGTATTCTGGCTGGCGGCGGCGCTGCTGACCCTGGCCATGTTTCAGGACAAGCGCTGGAAGGCCATGGAAGTCCTCGACTCCGACCCCGGCGGCTATTACGTGTACCTGCCCTCGGCCTTCATCTACGGCGACCTGGGCCGGCCCGACTCGCTCGGCGCCCTGCGCCATATCTACCGCCCTGCGGAGGAGCCGGCCGAAATCGGGCTCAAGCCCCTGCCCGGCAAGCGGTTCATGAGCAAATACACCCTCGGCAAGGCCCTGGCCGACCTGCCTTGGTTTCTCGGCGCCCATGCCTGGGCCGGCGCCAGCGACAAATACGCCGCCGACGGCTTCAGCCGGCCCTACCAGCAGATCATCATGATTGCGGGCCTGTTCCACGGCATTCTGGGCCTCTGGATTCTGCGCAAGCTGCTGCGCCGCTACTACGACGACGGCACCACGGCCTGGGCGCTGGCGGGCATCGGCCTCGGTACCAACCTGTTCTGCTACGCCAGCTACGACGCCAACATGGCCCACGCCGTGCTCTTCCTCTGGCAGGCGGCGCTGCTCTACTGCTCGGCCCGCTGGTACGAAACCGGCCGCCCGGGCTTTGCCGCCGGCATCGGCCTGTTTCTGGGCCTGGCCATTCTCACCCGCCCTTCGGAGGCTATGTACGGGCTGGTGCCGCTCACCTGGGGCCTCACCCTGGCCGCGCCGGCCCTGCGGCAGCGGGCCCAGTGGTGGTGGGAGCGGCGCGGGCAGCTGCTGCTGGCGGCCGTGCTGCTGCTGGCGGTGGTCAGCCTGCAGGCGCTGTTCTGGCACGCCGTCAGCGGGCACTGGATTGTGTATTCCTACACCGGCGAGAAGTTCGATTTCCTGCACCCGCACCTCGTCGAGGGCCTGATCAGCTTCCGCAAGGGCTGGTGGCTGTATACCCCTATGGCCCTGCTCAGCCTGGGTGGCCTGTGGTGGCTGCGCCGCGACGTGCCCGCCGCCTGGCTGATGGTGCTGCTGATGGTGCCGGTGGCCATCTACGTGACCTTCAGCTGGCGCACCTGGTCCTACGGCGGCAGCTTCAGCTGCCGGCCGCTGGTGAGCCTCTACCCGGTGCTGGCCCTGCCGCTAGCCAGCCTGCTGGCCCACGCCCGCTGGCGCTGGGCCCTGCGCACCGTGGTGGTGGCCTTTATCGTGCTGAACCTCTGGCAGAGCTGGCAGTACGCCGGCGGAGTGCTGCACTGGGACGACACCACGGCCGACATGTATTTTCGTAACTTTTTCCGCCGCAAGCTCTAAGCCGCGGCGGCTCTTCCTTTTCCCTCCACCGGCCGCCACCCACGGCCCGTTGCCACCCACCCCCGTCTTGCTGACCGTCGACATTCACACCCACATCCTGCCCAAACAGTGGCCCGACCTGCGCGAGCGGTACGGCTACGGCGGCTTTATCCGGCTGGAGCACCACAAGCCCTGCTGCGCCCGCATGATGCAGGACGACAAGTTCTTCCGCGAAATCCAGGACAACTGCTGGGACCCCGCCGTGCGCCTGCGCGAGTGCGGGCACTTCGGCGTCGACGTGCAGGTGCTGAGCACGGTGCCCGTCATGTTCAGCTACTGGGCCAAGCCCCACGACGCGCTGGACCTGAGCATGCTGCTCAACGACCACATTGCCGGCGTGGTGGCCGACTACCCCGACCGCTTTGCCGGCCTGGGCACCATTCCGCTGCAAGCCCCCGACCTGGCCGTGAAGGAGCTGGAGCGCTGCGTGAAGGAATTGGGCCTGATCGGGGTGCAGATTGGCTCCCACGTCAACGACTGGAACCTCGACGCCCAGGAGCTGTTCGAGGTGTTTCAGGCCGCCGAGGAGCTGGGCGCGGCCGTGTTCGTGCATCCCTGGGACATGATGGCCCAGCAGAAAATGCCCAAGTACTGGCTGCCCTGGCTGGTGGGTATGCCCGCCGAAAGCACCCTGGCCCTCTGCTCGCTCATCTTCGGCGGGGTGCTGGAGCGCCTGCCCCGGCTACGCGTGGCCGTGGCCCACGGCGGCGGAACCTTCGCCAGCACCATCGGCCGCATCGAGCACGGCTTCCAGGTGCGCCCCGACCTCTGCGCCATCGACAACCCGGTGAACCCGCGCGAGTACCTGGGCAAGTTCTGGGTCGACTCGCTGGTGCACGACCCGCTGATGCTCGACTACCTAGTGAAAACCCTCGGCGCCGACAAAATCACGCTCGGCACCGACTACCCCTTCCCGCTCGGCGAGCTGGAGCCCGGGCAGCTCATCCGCAGCATGCCTTACCCCGACGACGTGAAGGCGCGCATGCTGGGGCAGAACGCGCTGGACTGGATGGGGGTACGAGTGGAGCAGTTCCGGCGCGCCGGCTCGGCGTACCGAGCGTAGGCGCCAACGGGGCTTGGTCGGCTTGCCCGGCTTCCGCCATCCTACAAGCAACTGAAGTATATTTGCTGTATGGCCCCTGTTGAGCAGGACTGCTATACACCCGCACACACAGATTTTTTAATTACTTGCCTGTGGCTCATCTTTTCTCGTGTAGGGCGCTCATACGTAGGTTGTTCGTGCAGCTGGGTATGGCGGCGCTAATAATTTCCGGACTGAGCCATTGCCAACCAGCCGCTCAGGAACCCGTGTTGAGCACCAGCTTTGAGGATCTAGATGGCTGGGTTCCGGCCCCGCCCTCGTGGCTGAGTGATGAAAAAGCGCATTCTGGGCGTTACAGCTGCCGGATGACTGGGGGCGATGAGTACACCATGCAATTTAATCGCTCTTGGAAGGATTTGGGCAGCCCCCGCAAACTGCGCCTGAATGCCTGGGCCCTGCTGCCACACGGCCGGCTGAAGCTCAATTTGGTGGTGAGTGTGAGCCGCAATGATTCTACATTATACTGGAATAGTATCTCGCTACCGGGCGTCATCAAACATTATAATCAGTGGGTGCCAGTGCACAAGCTGCTGGTCTTGCCGGCTGGTCTGGTGCCCACCGATAAAGTGACTATGTATCTATGGAAGAGTGGCGGCATGGTCGACGCTATTTACCTGGATGATCTGCGCTTGGATAAATTGTCTTAGGATCATGGCTCTTACCTCCGTTTCTTCCTCCGGCCCCGTTCCGGAGTACCCGCTTGGCATTGGTTCGCCGATGCCGGTGCAGCGCGAGCCGCTGCGCTGGACTGATTATGCTCTGACGATTCTGCTGCACGCCGGACTGTTGACGGCGCTCTACTCTGCTTGCTACTGCTTCGGCCTGCTCGACTATTTGCCGGAACAGGCGCGGCTGCTTAATTGGGACGGAAATAATTTCTATTCCATAGCCGTCAACGATTACCCAACGGACTCGAAGCTGGGTACCAACGCCTTTTTTCCATTGTTTCCCTATTGGTGGCGCCTCACCGGACTCGATGCCGTTGGCATCAGCATTCTAAATGCCATTTGGGCGTGGGTGGGCGCTGGCGTCTTGGCGCTTACGTTTGGCCTGACGCGGCGGCAACTGCTGTTACTGCTGGCCTTGCCTTCCCTGCTGTTTACCATGGTGCCATACGGCGAGGGCTTATTCTTCTTTTTCGGGGCGCTGCTGCTGCGCGGCTTGCATCGGCAGCAGGTAGCGCTTGTCCTGCTCGGGCTAGCTGGCTGCTGCCTGGCCCGTTCGGCCGGCACGACTTTTTTGCCCGCTTACTTGTTTGCCGAACTGCTCACGTGGGACCGGCGCAAGAGCTTCGGGCGGCAACTCGGGGAACTACTGGCTGGTATTTTGGCCGTGGTGGCGGCCGTGGTGCTCGTAATGTGGTTGCAGTACCGTCGGCACGGGGATGCGCTTGCGTTTTACAATGTACACTCGTTGTGGGGCCACAAATTCCACCTGCCCGAGACCCTGCTAAACGATTCCGCCGGCATCAACGTCTTGTGGCTTGATCTGGCGGCGCTGGTCGTGGTAGTGGTGGCATTGGTAGCCTGCCTGGCTTTGGGCGTGCGTTGGCTGCTGGGGCTGGGCAAGGCGCACACGGATGCGCCAAGGCTTTCCAAGGCAGTGTTATTTTCGCTTGGCTACGCCGTGGGAGCCGGATACTTTATCGTATTCTACCAAAACCCTGATATCGTGGGCCTGAGCAGGTATATTTTTGCCAGCCCATTTTTTTTCGTGATACTGGCCTGGGCCTGGCAGTACCAGCAAACGCAGCCGCGCCTTTGGTTAGGGGTGCTGACGGCTTGTGTGCTGGTGGCTACCTTGGTCGGGTGGCCTTGGTACTTCGATAACTTTATGCCTCTGGAGGCTACTTGGTATTTCGTGCTCTTCACGTTGTACTGTCTTGCCTTCCTCTTCATCGGTAAGGCAGATTTTCGGTGGTACCGGGAGCTGTCGGTTGGCTTATACGGTATCAACCTGCTGGCCCTGGTGTATATGCTCAACCTGTTTTTGGAGGGTGTCTGGATTAATTAAGCCCCAGATAGAGGAGGTGAATAGGTAGAGAATTGCCTGCCTTTTGGGTGCTAAAAGGATAAGGAGCCCCGGCTTATGCGTCGCGACCCGGAATCAGAACGGCGCACCTGCTTCAATCGGCGCTGGCGTGCGGCGGACTGAGCCAGCAGCATCCGTAGCGCGACGTGTCGCTGCCCGAGCACAAATCCGGGCAACGGGACTGAAACTGGGCACCGCAACCGATTGCCCTTTATCTTCGCTCGATGACCTTCCAGAATACCCCCGACTTCGCCCGCCAGCTCGACGCGCAGGACCCGCTGCGCCCGTTCCGTGAGCGGTTTCACATTCCGCTGGCCCCCGACGGGGCGGAAGCCGTGTACTGCTGCGGCAACTCCCTGGGCCTGCTGCCCCGCGCCGCCCGCGCCGCCGTCGAAGCCGAGTTCCGGAGCTGGGAGGAGCACGCCGTGGAAGGCCACTTCCGCGAGCCGTCCGAGTGGATGCACTACCACGAGACGCTGACCGACGCCACGGCCCGCCTCGTGGGCGCCCGGCCGGTGGAAGTGGTGGTGATGAACAACCTCACCGTCAACCTGCACCTGCTGCTCATCAGCTTCTACCGCCCCGAAGGCCGCCGCTACAAGGTGCTGATGGAAGGCGGCGCGTTTCCCTCCGACCAGTACGCGCTGGAAAGCCAGGTGAAGCTGCACGGCTACCAGCCCGACGACGCCATCGTGGAGCTGACGCCCCGCCCCGGCGAGCATACCCTGCGCACCCAAGATATTGAGGCGAAAATTGCGGAGCTGGGTGAGGAGCTGGCCCTGGTCATCCTCGGCGGCGTCAACTACTACACCGGCCAGGCCTTCGACATGCCGGCCATTACCCGCGCCGGCCACGCCGTGGGCGCCACCGTGGGCTTCGACCTGGCCCACGCCGCCGGCAACCTCGCGCTGCAGCTGCACGACTGGGACGTAGACTTCGCCTGCTGGTGCACCTACAAGTACCTCAACTCCGGCCCCGGCGGCACCTCGGGCGTGTTCGTGCACGAGCGGTTTGCCGAGCGCCCCGACCTGCCGCGCCTCGCCGGCTGGTGGGGCCACGACGCCTCGGTGCGCTTCCAGATGAAAAAGGGCTTCCGGCCCATGCCCGGGGCCGCCGGCTGGCAGCTCTCCAATGCCCAGATTTTCCCCATGGCCATTCACCGCGCCGCCTTGGCCATTGTGGATGAAGCCGGCGGCATGGCCGCGCTGCGCCAGAAGAGCGAGCAGCTGACGGGCTACCTGGAATTTGTGCTGCGGCAGGCTGGTTTGCCCGCCGAGCTGCTCGAAATCATCACGCCCCAGGACCCCGCCCAGCGCGGCTGCCAGCTGTCCTTGCTGGTGCACCGCCAGGGCCGGCAGCTGTTCGATTTTCTGGCCGAGCGCGGCATCATGGCCGACTGGCGCGAGCCCAACGTCATCCGCCTCGCGCCGGTGCCGCTCTACAATTCCTTCGAGGACGTGTGGCGCATTGGGCAGGGCGTGGCGGCCTGGAGCGCGGTGCTTGCCGCCGCTCCGGCCAACTAATAGCCGCCCCGCGCTGTTTCTCGTATTGCTGATGATGGAGCGCGCGTGCCGGCCAGGGGGCCAGGCGCGGCCCGGTGCTCCGCTTGCCCGACTGAAATGGAAGACTATGCGGCCAAGATGGCCGGCAAACCCGACGCGGAGCTGCTCCGGTATGTGGAGCGCCGGGTCGAATACATTGAAGCCGCCGTGCTGGCCGCCCTGGCCGAGCTGGAGCGGCGCGGCCACGTAGTGCCCGGCGCTGCCGCCCTGCGCCCCGAGCTGGAAGCCGCTGCCCGTCAGGCCGCCACCGCCGCCCCGCCGGCCGCGCCCGCGTGGGCACGGACCGAGGAAGTCGAAGAGCCGGAAGTAGCCGACGACGCGCCCGCGCTCTACTCGCCCGGTACCATTGCCATTCTCTCGGTGGTACTGTCGTACCCAGTGGGAGCGGTGCTGATGCTGCTGAACCTGCTGCGCCTGCGCCGCTACGGTGGCGCGGCCCTGCTGATGGCCTTGTCCATCACCATGTTGTCGGCCCACCTGTGGCTGCTGTTCAACCTGAAGCTCAACCCCAACGTGGTGGGCCTGTGCAGCAACATTGCCGCCGCCCTCATCTACGTGTTCGTGCTGTGGCCCTACTTCATCGGCGCCCGCACCTACCAGTCGCGCAGCTGGTTGCCGCCGCTCATCATCACCTTCGCGCTGGTGATGCTGCTGATGATGCTGGCGCAGTCGATGGGCGTGCCCATGCCGGGGCTGAAGTAGCCTATGGCCCTACGGTCGTTAGCCCTGCCCCAGGCCGATGTGCGCCTCGATGAGCAGTTCCTCCTGCCCGCCGAGGCTACCGCGCTGCTGCGGGAGCTGACGGCCACCATCCATTGGCGGCACGAGCCCATTACGCTCTTTGGCAAGCCGGTGCTGCAGCCCCGCCTCACCGCCTGGCACGGCGACGCCGGCGCCAGCTACCGCTACTCCGGCCTGCAGCTGCAGCCCGCGCCCTGGACGCCCGCACTGCAGGCCCTGCGCCAGCGCGTGGAAGCTGCCAGCGGCGCCCACTTCAATAGCGTGCTGCTCAACCTCTACCGCCACGGGCAGGACAGCATGGGGTGGCACGCCGATGATGAGCCCGAGCTGGGTCCGGCGCCCGTCATTGCCTCCGTCAGCCTGGGTGCCACGCGGCGGTTTCGGCTGCGCCCCCGGCCTGGCAGCGGCCCGGTTCACGCCCCCGTCGGTCTGGAGCTGGGCAGCGGCAGCCTGCTGCTGATGCAGGGCCCCACGCAGCGCTACTGGCAGCACGCGGTGCCCAAAACCGCCCAGGCCGTCGGTCCGCGCCTGAACCTGACGTTTCGAAACGTGGTAGGTAGCGGGTAGTCCGTGACCGGACAACTATGGTCGTTCATAATAAAAAAGGCCCGCTGAATATATCAGCAGGCCTTTTGGCTTTGTCTGAGCAGGTCAGAAGCCGAATAATTTTCCGACTACCGGCTCAATACCAATTACTTAATATCAACCAGCAAACCCACGTAGGCCAGGCGCCCGATGTTGGGGCCGCCGTACACCTGCACGTTGTTGCTGTCCAGGAGGTTGGCGCCGCCGGCCTGCACCGTGGTGGCCAGGCGCGGAATGGTGTAGCCCACGTAGGCATCCAGGGAGCTGTAGTTGGCCAGCTCGCCCACCGCAAACGGCGTTTCGTAGAGGTGGCCCTGCGCCCAGCGGTAGTTGGCGGAATAGCTCAGCTGCCCGGCCGTGCCGCTGGCACCCAGGTTGAACTTGTGCTTAGGCGTGTTAAAGAACGTCTGGAAGTTCTCATCCGAGATGCGCGAGCGGTCCAGCACGTTCAGGCTATAGTTGGCGCTCAGGGTCAGTGGCTTGACCACGGTGTAGTTCACGCCGGCCGAGCCGCCCTGGGTGTGTACTTCCTGGTCGGCATTGGTCCACACCTGCAACACCCGGCCCGGGTTGGGCGGGGTACCGTTGGGGTTGCCAATGAAGCGCTGCGCCCCGATGAAGTCGTTGTACTGGCTGCGGTAGTAGTTCAGGTCGACGTACAGCTTGTTGCTGAGCGTGCCGCGGTAGCCCACTTCGTAAGTGCTCAGGCGCTCCAACTGCAGCGGGTCTACGTGGATGGGAACCGAAGGCGCGGTGGTCGAGGGCAGCGTCAGGCCGTCGAAGCCCTTGCCCACGTTGCCGAGCAGCAGCACCGGGCCCACGTCGAGGCGGACGTACTGGTCGAGCTGGGTGGGGGAGCGGAAGGCGCGGCCGTAGCTGGCGCGGAAGCTGTGCTGGCGGTTTTCGCCCACCGAGTACACCGCCGAGGCCCGCGGCGACACGGCCGGGTCGAAGTTCTTGAAAGCGTCGACGCGTACGGCCAGGGCCAGCTTCAGCCGGTCGTCGAGCAGCTGCTGGCTGAACTGGGTGTAGGCGCCCATTTCGTGGTTCTGGATGCGCTGGTCGTCGTCGGAAAAGAACTGCCCGTTCGAGCCCAGGCGGAACTTGCGGTACGAAGCACCCAGAATCAGGCTGGTGCTCTTGCCGAAGCGGAAGTCGTACTGGGCGTTGCCCTCGTTGAGCAGGGAGCTGGGGTTCAGGCGCGCGCCCCGGCCCGGCCGGTTGTCCTGGATGATGGCCGCGCGCAGCTCCCCGAACCGGGCGTCGCCGGGGGCGAGCTGGGTGGCGTTGGCGGCCTTCTGGGCCTCCGCCAGGGCCTGCTCCACCGGCAGGCTGCCCGCACGGGCCTGCTTGTAGGCGCCGTTGTAGGTGCCAAAGAACCGCTGGGCATAGGTCGTGGCAGAACCTTCGGCTATCGGCGAGTTCTGAATGAACGCGCCCAGAAAGCCCAGATCGTAGGAGTTGTTGCCGAAGTCCTGGGTGGAAGAGCCGCGCAAAAACCACCGCTCCCCGCGCAGCTCGCCGCGGTACTGGTTGGTGCCGAAGTCGCGCAGGCGGTAGCGGCTGGAGCTCTGGTAGCTGGCCGTGCCCCGGTTGATGCTGGCCCCCACCGTCGCCTTTATCTTGTCGGTGAGCAGGTACGACACCGTCGGCACCACCTTGAAGGCCTTGGCTTTGTTGTCGTCGGCTACCAGCGTGGTTTCCGCGAAGCCGGGCATAAATACTGTCTTGCCGTACAGCTCGGGGCTGGTGCCGCCCGGCAGCTGCTGCGCCGGGTTGAAGGTGTTCGACACGTCGCCGTAGCGGTTCACCGCGTCGTAGCCCAGGGGCGAGCCGGCCGGGTTGTTATTGGGCGTCACGCGCAGGCTGGCCGGGCTGTAGTTGCTGGCCAGCCAGTCATCGGCCGTCAGGTAGCTGCCGAGCACCTTGAAGGCGAAGCGCTTCCCGATTTTGTGGGCGTAGCGTAGCTGCCCGTCGAAGTAGCTGCGCTGCCCGCCGCGCACCCGCGCCGAGAAGCCCTCCGTCACGAACGGGTCCTTGGAGTTGAGCAGCACCACGCCGTTGAAGGCGTTGGCCCCGTACAGCGCCGAGGCCGGCCCGTGAATTACTTCGATGCTGGCAATATCCAGCTCCGGCAGGCCGGTAAGGTTGCCCGAGTTGATGTTGAGCGAGGGCGACTGGGTGTCGAAGTAGTCGACCAGCTGAATCACCCGCTCCGACTTGGGCGAGTTGAATCCGCGGGTGCTGAGGCTGCTCATCACCATGCTCGACGAGTTCACGTCGATGCCCTTGAACTGGTTGAGGCCGGCCAGCACGTCGGGCGGGGGCAGGCGCTGCACCTGGACGGCACCCACCTTCTCCACCGTCACCGGCGCCTGCTGCAGGGATTCTTCCACGCGGGAAGCCGCCACCACCACTTCGTTGAGCGTCACAGCTTCGTTGAGCGTCACCACCACGTCGGGGGTGGGCTTGCTCAGCTCCAGCTCGCGGGTTTCGTAGCCCACGAAGGACACGGAAATGACCACCGGCCCGTCGCTGAAGTCGGCGGGCAGCGAAAACTGCCCTTCCCGGTTGGTGCCGGTGCCGATCAGGGTGCCTTTTAAAAATACCGTAGCGCCGGGAATGGGCTGACCGGCATCATTGCGCACGACGCCACCCACGCCGGCTTCTGATTGCGCCAGGGCTGGCAGAGCCAGCACAGCGCCGCCCAGGGCCAGTAGGCCAGGGTACAGTTGCCGCATAACAAGAGAAGAAAGAGGGAAGAAAGACGCAGCATAACGTTCCGGGATACGCTGCATGCCTACAAATTTCCGTAATCTTTCCGGATTTATAATGCCTTGATTAATATAATGCTAGCTAATTCCCGCTGGGCTGGTGCTAAATGCATTTTCAGCCCTCCTAAAGCTGTTAATATCGAATATCCGGGTGTCCAGTCAGACTGGGGCAGTCCAGGTCGCCGAGGGTAAAATCACCGATTTGAAGCTGGCCCGGGCCAGCATCTGTAGCAGCTGCTTGCTCCGCGTAGGCTGCTTCGCTTGCTACAGGTTTGGGCGTACTATCTTGGCTTACAGCTCCAAATATTGGTTGCGGTGTGATTAGACGGGGAGTAGGAAATGCAATCATGTTGGGGTAGGGTGCTTTGGTACTTAAGGGAGAATTAATGGTAAGGTAGGTAATCATACGGTGTTTACTGTACTAAGTCAATAATGCTTGTGTATTTTCTGGTAATAGTATCATTTGTAGTAGCATTTGCTGTTACAATCGGGGAAGAAGTATTCAGTGTGCGTATAAGCGGAATGCCTTACTTTCGGCGCCACGCATTCCCCGTATGACGACTTCTGCCACCCCCACGCCGGGCATCCCGACTCCGGCCGCCGATACCAACCGTCTGACCATTACCGGTGCCGGCCTGGTCGGTTCCCTGCTCGCGCTGTACCTGGCCCGCCGTGACTACCAGGTAGATGTGTACGAGCGGCGCCCCGACCCGCGCCGCGCCGGCGTCGATGCCGGCCGCTCCATCAACCTGGCCCTGTCGGACCGCGGCTGGCGGGCGCTGGAGGGCGTGGGCATTGCCGAAGCGGTGCGGGAAGTGGCCATTCCGATGTATGGGCGGGTGATGCACGACGCGCACGGCAACCTCAGCCAGCAGCCCTACGGTCAGCCCGGGCAGGGCATTTTTTCGGTGTCGCGGGGCGGGCTGAACCGCCGTCTGCTGGAGCTGGCCGAAGCCGAAGCCGGCGTGCGGCTGTTCTTTGGCCAGCAGTGCCTCGACGTGAACCTGCGCCAGCAGGAGCTGCACCTGCGCGACATCGAAACCGGCGCGGAGCAGCACGTGGGCTACCAGCACCTCTTCGGCACCGACGGCGCCTTCTCGGCCGTGCGCGGCGCCCTGCAGAAAACGGAGCGGTTCGACTACTCGCAGTCCTACCTCGAATACGGCTACAAGGAGCTGACCATTGCGGCGGCGCCGGATGGCGGCTGGGTGCTGGAAAAGCACGCGCTGCACATCTGGCCGCGCGGCAGCTACATGATGATTGCCCTGCCCAACCTCGATGGGACCTTCACCTGCACGCTGTTTTTCCCCTTCGAGGGTGCCGACTCGTTTGCCTCGCTGCAGACGCCCGCCGACGTGACGGAGTTTTTCGGGCGCGTCTTCCCCGATGCGCTGCCGCTGATGCCGGAGCTGACCGACGACTTCTTCCACAACCCCACCTCCTCGCTGGTGACGGTGAAGTGCTTTCCCTGGTCGCTCGGCGACGAGGCGTTGCTGCTCGGCGACGCGGCTCACGCCATCGTGCCCTTCTACGGGCAGGGCATGAACGCCGGCTTCGAAGACTGCACCGTGCTCGACGAGCTGATGGAGCGGCACGGCGCCGACTGGCAGACGGTGTTCCGCGAGTTTCAGCAACTGCGTAAGCCCAACACCGACGCCGTGGCCGACCTGGCCGTGTACAACTTCGTGGAAATGCGCGACAAGGTGGCCGACCCGCGCTTTCTGCTGCAGAAGAAAATCGAGGGCAAAATATCGGCCCAGTACCCCGGGCAGTGGACTTCGCTCTACTCCCAGGTCACCTTCTCGCACCGACCCTACGCCGAAGCCTGGGCCAACGGCCAGCGCCAGGACGCCATCATGGCCCGCCTGATGAAGCACATCGAGACCGAAGCCGACTACGACCGGCCCGAGGTGCAGGCAATGGTGGAAAAGGAGCTGGAGCGGGCCGGGTAACCGGCGTTAGAGTGCGCTGAACGTCAGCCCTATCACCGTGCCCAGGCCCAGCCCGGCCAGCACCTGTGCGCGGGTGTGGGCGCGCAGCCGCAGCCGGGCCCAGCCCACGGCCGCCGCCAGCAGCACTACGGCCAGCAAAGTGAGCGGGGCGGCGCTACCACTGCCCGGGGCCGTCAGCAGCCACAGGCTCAGCCCGCTGGCGCCGCCCATGCCCACGCCGTGCGCGCTGATTTTCCACCATAGCGTAATAAGCGTAGTCAGCAGCACCGATACGGTGATGCCGGCGAATAGCCGACTTAGCAGACTGGCCTGCGGGGCGTAGCTGGCCAGCAGCACGGCCGCCGCCGCAAAGCCACCGGCGGCCAGCAGCAGCGGGGCGGTGCGCTGCCGGCGGTCGGGCAGTTCCACCGAGCTGATGAGGCCGAAGCGGGCCATCAGGCCAATCAGCAAACTGGGCAGCCAGAAGCTCAGCGCCCAGGCTTGGAGCAGCAAAGCCGCTGGCACCGGTGCCACCCCGGACACCGGCAGCCGGCCGGGCCAGCCGTAGCAGAGCAGCAGCACCAAGTACGTGGGCACCAGCATCGGGTGTAGCACAACGGACAGGCCGTAAGCCAGACGGTCTTTCAAATCGACGGAAAAAGAAAAGCGAAGAAGGCGGAACGGCGGCAAACCACCAACTCCGTCTTCTTCGCTTTTGCGGGAATGGACTTGCTTATAGCTCCTTGCGCAGCCGCGCCACCGGAATGTTCAGCTGCTCGCGGTACTTGGCCACGGTGCGCCGAGCAATGTTATAGCCGCGGGTGTTGAGCATCTTTTCCAGCTTGTCGTCCGACAGCGGGCGGCGCTTGTCCTCGGCTTCGATGATTTCCTTCAGAATGTGCTTCACCTCCCGCGAGCTGGCATCCTCGCCCGAGTCGGTGGCAATGCCTTCGGAGAAGAAGTACTTCAGCGGGTAAATGCCGAATTCCGTCTGCACGGCCTTGGAGTTGGCCACCCGGCTCACGGTGCTGATGTCCATGCCGATTTCGGTGGCTATGTCCTTCAGAATCATGGGCCGTAGCTTGCTTTCGTCGCCGTCGAGGAAAAACTCGCGCTGGTAGCGCACGATGGAGTCCATGGTGCGCAGCAGGGTGTTCTGGCGCTGCTTGATGGCGTCAATAAACCACTTGGCCGCGTCCAGCTTCTGCTTCACGAAGGTCACGGCCTCCTTGAGCTTTTTGTCCTTGCGGGCACCCTTGTCGTAGGCCTGAAACATCTCCTGGTAGTCGCGGCTCACGCGCAGGTCCGGGGCGTTGCGGGCGTTCAGGGTCAGGCTCAGGTCGCCGTTGTCGTTGGTCAGAATGAAGTCGGGGATGATGTACTGCACCCGGCCGCCGCCGGTGGGGCCGGAGCCGCCGGGCTTGGGGTTGAGTTTCAGAATCAGGCTGATGGCGTCCTTTAGCTCGTCGTCTTCCAGGTCCAGCTTCTGCTGAATGCGCTGGTAGTGCTTCTTGGTGAACTCGTCGAACGTGTCCATCAGAATGTGCTGGGCGTGGTCCACCATGTCGTCGTGGGGGCGGCGGTCCAGCTGCAGCAGCAGGCACTCGCGCAGGTCGCGGGCCCCGATGCCGGGCGGGTCGAAGGTCTGAATCAGGCGCAGCACCTGCTCGATTTCCGCCTCCGTGGCGTCGATGTTCTGCGAGAAGGCCAGGTCGTTGACGATGGCGCCCAGGTCGCGGCGGATGTAGCCGTCGGCGTCGATGGAGCCGATGAGCTGCCGCCCGATGGCCTCTTCCTTGTCGTCGAGGTCCATGAAGCGCAGCTGCTCGAACAGCGAGTCGGTGAGGGTGCTGCTGGTATCGGCCAGGGGCATGTCGCGCTCTTCCTCGTCGCCGCCGTTGTCGCCCTGCATCTTGTAGCCGGCTATTTCGTCGTCGTTGAGGTAGTCATCGATGTCGAGGTCGTCGCTTTCCTTGGTTTCGCTGGTGTCCTCGTCCTTGGGCAGCTCGATTTCGGGCTCGGGCACCTCGTCGAAGTCCTCGTCGAGAATGTTTTCCTCGTTGTCGTACTCTTCGCCCTCGGCCGGCTCGTCGGGCGTATCGTCGTCCGCGTCGTCGCCAAACTCGTCGTCGGCGTCCTCATCGGCCAGGTCGGCTTCCTCCGCGTCGCCCTCTTCCAGGGCCGGATTCATCTCCAGCTCTTCCTTGATGCGCATTTCCAGCTCCGCCGTAGGAATTTGGAGGAGCTTGATGAATTGGATCTGTTGGGGGGACAGCTTCTGCGAGAGAAGCTGCTTCATGTCCAGTCTTTGCATGGCGGAGGTAAGCGGTGCGGGGCGCCAAAAGTAGCAGGCGCGGGCCTGCCAAATATAGCCTACTGTGTACTTGAGTTCGGGGCGAAAGGTTGGTGAGCGAGGGGGAGGACCGGTAATGCAGGCCAAATGACGAAGAACGTCATGTCGAGCGAAGTCGAGACATCTCGCTGGATAGTAATTCCAATCATCCGGTTACTATCCGCAGTCAGCACGCGAGATGTCTCGACTTCGCTCGACATGACGTTCTGATTTGCTCTGAATGACGAATGGGTTTGTTCGGAATGACGGGCAAGGCGCGTATTTTTGCCGGCTCAACTTCATTGCTAAGACGATGTCCGTCAGAAGATCAAGCGTAGAGGCGCTGCTGACCAGCCAGGAGCTGGACCGCGAAGTGCTCGTAAAAGGCTGGGTGCGAACCCGCCGCGGCAACAAATACGTGCAGTTTATTGCCGTCAACGACGGCTCGACCATCAATAATCTGCAGGTAGTAGCCGACGCTGAGAAGTTTCCGGAGGAAACGCTGAAGGACGTCACCACCGGCTCGTGCATTGCCGTGCGCGGCAAGCTGGTGGCCTCGCAGGGCAAGGGCCAGGCCACTGAAGTGCAGGCTCTCGAAATCGAGGTGCTGGGCAAGGCCGACCCCGAGACCTACCCGCTGCAGAAGAAGGGCCACTCCCTGGAATTCCTGCGCGAAATTGCCCACCTGCGCCCCCGCACCAACACCTTCGGGGCGGTGCTGCGCCTGCGCCACGCGCTGGCCTTCGGCATTCACCAGTACTTCAACGACCGGGGCTTCTTCTACGTCCACACGCCCATCATCACCGGCTCCGACGCCGAGGGCGCGGGCCAGATGTTCCGCGTGACCACCCTGCCCGACCAGAACCCGCCGCTCAACGACGCCGGGCAGGTCGACTATTCGGAGGACTTCTTCGGCAAAGCCACCAACCTGACCGTTTCGGGGCAGCTGGAGGGCGAGCTGGCCGCCATGGCCCTGGGCCAGGTGTATACCTTCGGGCCGACTTTCCGCGCCGAAAACTCCAACACGGCCCGCCACCTGGCCGAGTTCTGGATGATCGAGCCGGAAATGGCCTTCTACGACCTGCAAGACAACATGGACCTGGCGGAGGATTTCCTGCGCTACCTGGTGCGCTACGCCCTGGAGAAGTGCCCGGCCGATCTGCAGTTCCTCAACGACCAGTACGACAAGGAGCTGCTCAACCGCCTGCGCTTCGTCATCGACAACGACTTCCAGCGCCTGACCTATACCGAGGCAGTGGATATCCTGAAGACGGCCAAGCAGAAGTTTGAATTCCCGGTGGACTGGGGCACCGATCTGCAGTCGGAGCACGAGCGGTACCTGGTGGAGAAGCACTTCAAGAAGCCGGTGATTCTGACGAACTACCCGAAGGACATCAAGGCCTTCTACATGAAGCTCGACGAGGACGGCCGCACCGTGCGCGCCATGGACGTGCTTTTCCCCGGCATCGGCGAAATCATCGGCGGCTCGCAGCGCGAGGAAGACCTGGAGAAGCTGCGCGGCCGCATGCAGGAAATGCACGTGCCCGAGGACGAGCTGTGGTGGTACCTCGACACCCGCCGCTTCGGCGCCGCCCCGCACTCGGGCTTCGGCCTGGGCTTCGAGCGCCTGGTGCTCTTCGTGACCGGCATGACCAACATCCGCGACGTGATTCCCTTCCCGCGCTTCCCGAAGAACGCGGAGTTTTAAGCGCTCAGGCGGCGCCAAACAACAACGTCCGGCTAGCATAGCTTATCCTTAGCCAACACTCAAAGCCGCCCGGTCACTTGACCGGAGCGGCTTTTTGTATGTTGTGGGCATGAGGGTATCAACTGATTTTGGGAATGCCCTAGTCTGGACGCTGCGGTATTTCGGCACCGTCAGTTGGAAGACGTTCGTCGTACGAGCCACGTTTACCGCTTGGCCGCCGGCTGACTGGTCATGGATTGAAGTGAAGATAAACGGCTGGGGGATACACCTGCTGCATGCGTCCTGGCTGGCTAAGAAAGCGCAGGCCACCGAAGCCGTGCCCGCTGCTGGGTAACGAGCGGCCCCGCCGCGCGGGCTTTACCGGAAGTCCGTCCGCCGCGCCCGCCCAAACCCATCCTGCTGCACCTAGGCCGGGCGTTTTTGTCGCATCAACATGCGACAAAAACGCCTAGGCATTCGCCTTACCTTTATCGTGCCTGCGTATCGGGGCCACCATCACGCTCTACCTCCACACCTCTTGCCATGATTCATAAGTACCTGCTAGCAGCCCTGCTGCTGACGGCTGCCGCGCCCGCCGCGCTGGCCCAGACCACCGGCTCGGTGGGCATCGGCACCACCAGCCCCGCCGCCTCGGCGGCGCTGGAAGTGCGCAGCACCAGCAAGGGGCTGCTGCTGCCCCGCCTGACGGTGGCCCAGCGCGACGCCCTCACGGCCAGCACCACCGCCCCGCCCGTGCCGGGCCTGCTCATCTACCTCACCGACGGCACGCCCGGCCTGTATGCCTACGACGGCACGGCCTGGGTGCGCCTGGGGGCCGACAACCTGGGCAACCACACGGCCACCCAGACCTTAAACCTGAACGAGCAGCGCCTGCTGGGCAGCGTAAGCAACTCCCTGGGCGACTCCGCCGCCCAGGTGGAGTTGAACGCCAGCGTGGGCACGCAGAGCGCCGCGCTCATCACCCGCAGCAACTTCGGGGCGAAGTACTCCCGCGCCATCCTCTCGGGCTACGGCAAGCTGCCCGAGGGTACCAGCACGGCCAACGACTACGGCATCTGGGCCACGGCCTACCGTGGCGGCGGCTGGGCGGGCTTTTTCTCGGCGGGCAACATCACCACGCCCCTGCGCTGGGTAGGCATCTGCCAGAACCCGGGCTACAACGGCACCGGCTCGGCCATTCGCATCGTCGATGGCACCCAGGGCGCGGGCAAGGTGCTGACGTCGGACGGCGCCGGCTACGGTACCTGGCAGCCGGTGCCCGCCCCCACGGTGGCTGGGGGCAACTTCAACCTGGGCCCGTACTACTTGGTGGGCAACGGCGGCGCCACGGGCATTGCCATTACCAGCGCGGGGCGGGTGGGCATCAATACCACCACGCCCTACTCGCAGCTGGCCAATACGGCCACCAACATCATCGGCAGCGAAGGCACCGGCGGCAACCCCGGCTCCCTGGCCTGGGCCGCCAGCCAAGCGGGCTACGTGGGCATGTTCTACAACGCCAGCACCGCCAGCAACGCCTCCGGCTTAGCCGTTAAAATAGCCGCCACTGGTACCGCCGCCGCCCTCGACGTAAGTCAGGAGGCCACCCAGGACGCGGACGGCACCCCGCTGCTGCGAGTACTGGGCAACGGCACCGTGGGTATCGGCATCAGCACCCCCGGCGGGGGCCTGCACGTAATCACGGGCAACAGCGGCGTGGCCAGCGGCACGGGGGCCATCCTCAGCGGTCCGCCCACCGGCAACCCTAACCTGGAGCTGCGCGGCGGCGCCACGGCCGTCACGCCCTACGTCGACCTGGCCGAAACCAGCGGCGTGGACTACAGCAGCCGCCTGCTCAGTTCGGGCGGCACCCTAAACGTGTACGGAGCCAACGCCACGGCGCTGAAGGTGAACGGCAACGCCGCGGTGACGGGCTCCATGACGGTGAACGGGGTGAACGTCACCTCCGACCGACGCTTCAAAACCAACGTTCGTCCCCTGGGCAGCGCCCTGGCCGCCGTGCTGGCCCTGCGCGGGGTGCGCTACGAGTGGAACGCGCTGGGGGTGCAGCACGGCGGCACAGCCGGGGCCAGCCAGGTGGGCCTGCTGGCGCAGGAAGTCGAGCAAGTGTACCCCGAGTTGGTGAGCACCGGCGCCGATGGCTATAAGGCCGTCAACTACGCCCAGCTCACGCCCGTGCTCATCGAGGCCCTCAAGGAGCAGCAGCAGCAGATTGAGGCCCTCCAAGCCCGTGCCGCCCACGCTCAGGCCGAATTACAAATGGTGAAAGCCCAAGCTACCGCCGCTAAAGCCCAAGCCACCGCCACGCTGGAAACCTTCGAGACCCGGCTGCGGCGGCTGGAGGCGGCCGGGGAGGGGCAGGCCCGGCGGTAACACCCGCACCGGAGCGGTCCGTCCGCTCCGGTGCACTTACTTTTATCCATAACCTTTAAACAGTGGGGCCGCTGGCGTGACAACCGCCGTTTCGAGTACCTGCTGGCTGATTTGCGCGAGTTGGCGCGGCTGCTGGCCGGGTGCGGGGCCTACCCAACCGCCATTATTCTGGACTCGCGCACGATTCAGAGTACGCCCGGGCTATGATGGCGCCAAGCGGCGCCAGGGCAGCAAGGTGCATGTGGCCGTGGACACGCTGGGCCATTTGCTGGCTGCCGTGGTCACAACGGCCAACGAGCCGGACCGCGGGCAAGTCGCTGCCCTCTGTGAACAGGTGCAGCGCGTCACGGGCCAGAAGCTGCAGGTCGCCTACCCGGACCAGGGCTACACGGGCGAAGAAACGGCGTGCGCCGCTGTGCACACCATTGACTTACAGGTTGTTGTCAAGCTCGAAGGCCGGAAGGGATTCGTCCTGTTGCCCCGCCGGTGGGTCGTTGAACGCAGCTTCGGCTGGGCCGCCCGCTTCCACCGCCTGGCCCGCGACTACGAATGCTTGGCCCTGACGATGCAGCAGTTTCACTTTCTTGCCTTTGTCACCTTAGCTATTAGCAAAAGGTGTGTTTCTGACCACTTGTCCATAACAGCCATCTAGAGCACCAAAGCTAAATCAGGGTGGAACAGTACGCGGGTTAGTGGCTTCTGAATAATGCAACACCTACTGTCAGTGTGTACTGCCCGGCCGCTTAGGCGAGTCGCCAAACAACGCCCCGGCTGTAGCTCGGCGCAGCCACAGCAGCGCCGCCGCAAAGCCGCTCAGCAGGCCAAAGCCCGTGAGCTGCAGCAGCTGCCCGTACTGCTCGGTGGTGGTGGCCAGGCGGCTGTGCTCGGGCTGAGTTGGTACATAGATGATGGGCACTTTGTCGCCTACCTGGTAAGTCGCCGGGGAGTTGTGGAAGCGGTTGACCAGCCGCACCGCACGGCCCTGGTAGCTGGCCGCGACGCTGTACTCAATGGTAGCGTCGCCGGGCTTGCGGGTAGTGGCGCGCTTGTCGTTTTTATCGGATGAAGGCAGAATTACGCGCCGCTGTGTCACGGTACCGACGAGCGGTACGCCCTCGGTGCGCCGGGCCAGCACGCCCCGCGCCTCCTGCGCCGCCAGGTAGAGCAGCACCACGCAGAACACCGCCGCTACCAAGGAGGCAATGTAGTGCGCCGCGTGGGGACGGCCGGCGGTAGAAGCAGGGCTGGGGGCCATGCCGCCAAAGCTAGCAGTAGTTGCGCAGCTCCCGGTCATCCACCGCCGCCAGCTTGTCGAGGCGCAACTCGAAACCGTCGGTCAGGCGCAGGTACTCCACTTTGGCGCGGATGTAGAGGTCTTGAATGACGCCTTCGCGGGTGCTGAGCGGGGCGGCGGGCGTTTCGCGGAAATGCAGGACGCAGCGCTGCCGGGTGGTGGCGCGGGCTTCCAGCTCGTCGTAGAAGGAACAGCTGATGGGGCGGTAGTCGCTCATGGCGTGGGGGATTTAGCTGCTTAACCCAAGTGGGCACGTAAACGTTGGGAGTAGCAGTTGTCACCCCTGCCGCCCCGTTCTCATGGCCGATTCCCCGGAATTTGACCTGGCCCCCGCCGACGCCCTGCGCGACGGGGAGCTGAAAGCCTTTCCCGCCGCCGATACCCAGGTGCTGCTGCTGCGCCACCACGGGCAGTACCGCGCCTTTGCCGCGCACTGCCCGCACTACGGCGCCCCGCTGGAAAAAGGCCGGCTGGTGGGCGAGCAGCTCGTCTGCCCCTGGCACCACGCCTGCTTCCGGGTGGCCGATGGCAAGCTCTGCGAGCCGCCCGCCCTGGACGATTTGCCCCGGTACCCGTTGCGCGAAGTCGACGGCCGCCTGTGGGTGACGCTGCCCCCGGCCGCGCCCAAAGTGCCCGCGTCGCCCGACGCTACGCCGACGGCCGAAACGGGCGGGGCGGCTCCGGCACTGCGTCAGGGGCGCCCCACCGACGCCCGCGTGTTCGTCATCGTAGGGGCCGGCACCGCCGGGCAGATGGCCGCCCAGACGCTGCGCACCGAAGGCTTTGCCGGGCGCGTGCTGCTCATTGGGGCCGAGGCCGAGGCGCCCTACGACCGCACCAAGCTCAGCAAAGCCTACCTCGCCGGCAAGACCGACGACGCGCACCTGCCGCTGCGCTACGACTCGTTTTACCGCGACTACCACATCGAGCGCCTGACCGAAACACCCGTCAGCGGGCTGGACGCGGCCAAACACGAGCTGCACTTCGCCGATGGCCGGGCGCCGCTTCACTACGACGCGCTGCTGCTGTGCCCCGGCAGCACGCCGCGCGCCCTCCCCGCCGCCGTGCCCGGCCACGATTTGCCGGGCCTGTTCGTGCTCCGCAGCCACGCCGACGCGCACCGCCTGCGCGACGCGGCCCAGGATGCCCGGCACGTGGTCGTCATCGGCGGCAGCTTTATCGGGATGGAAGCGGCGGCCAGCCTGGCCGGGCAGCCGGGGCGCACCGTGACGGTATTGGCCCAGGAAGCCGAGCCGTTTGAACGGGTGCTGGGGCCGCGCATTGGCGCCATGTTTCGCGGGCTGCACGCGGCAAAGGGCGTCAGCTTTCGGGGCGGGGCGGAAGTAGCCGAATTGCGTACCGGCCCGACGGGGCAGCTGGCGACGGTAGTGCTGAAATCGGGTGAAACGCTGCCGGCCGACGTGGTGGTACTGGGCATCGGGGTGCGGCCGGCTACCGATTTTCTGAAAGACGACCTGCCGATGACTAAGGATGGAGGCCTGAAGGTAGGCAAGCGGCTGGGCGTGCAGAAAGGCATCTGGGCCGCCGGCGACGTGGCCGCGTTCGAGCTGCACCCGGCGGGTGGCCGCACGCGCATCGAGCACTGGCGGGTGGCGCAGCAGCAGGGCCGCGTGGCCGCGCTCAACATGTTGGGTCGGGCCGAGTCGTTCAATAAAATACCCTTCTTCTGGACGCAGCAGTTCGGCAAAAGCCTGCGCTACGCCGGCCACGCCACGCACTGGGACGACATCATCTACCACGGCGAAGTCGAGCAGCAGAACTTCCTGGCCCTGTACGTGGGCGAGGGCCGCATCTTGGCCGCCGCCGCCATGAACCGCGACGCGGATATGATTTGCATCGAAGCCCTGCTGGCGCTGGACCGCATGCCCACGCCCGCCGAAGCCCGCCGCGAGGTCGACTGGGCCGAGCGGCTGCGGGCGGCACAGGCGCGGTAGTGAGCTTTTTAACTCGTCGGATGAAAAAAGAGTCGAGCAACGTCCAGCACGGCTGCGGGCATTGCTGAACATAAAAAAGCCGCCCCGGCCAAATGACCGGGGCGGCTTTTTCGCTGATTCAAGGAGCCGGCCTAACGCACGCGGCCCCGGCCACCGCCGTGGCCGTTGTTGCCAGGGTTGCCGTTGCCATTGCCGCCGAAGCCGCCCTGACCCCGGCCGGGCTGACCCTGCCCGTAGTCGGGGCGGCCACCGCCGTTGGGTTGGTCGCGGCGGCCGTCGTAGCCACCGCCGCGCCGGTCGTCGTTGTCGTAACGGCCGCCCTGCGAGTTACCGCCCTGGTAGCCGCCGCGGCCGGGGCCGTTGTGGGCGTAGGGCTGGTTGTCGTAGCGGCCGCCGTTCTGGCTGCGGTAGCCGTAGCCGCCGTAGCCACCCTGCCAGCGCGGGCCGGGGGCCGAGCGGTAGTAGCCGGGGCGCCAGCCGCGGGAGTTGCAGTAGCCGCGGTGGTCGTAGATCAGGCCCCAGGGCTGCCGGCCCACGTACTGCACCACCACCGGGTGGAAGTAGCGCGGGTCGTAGCCGGCGTAGTAGGCGGCCGGCAGGGCCGGGGCGCTAACCCAGGTGTTGTAGTAGGGGTCGAAGTACACGTACGACTGGGTGTAGAGGTCGTAGTAGCCGTCGATTTCGGGAATGTAGTAGTACTGCACCCCGGGGCCGACGGGCGGGCCCCAGGCGGGCGCGCCTACGTTCACGTTGACCTGCACCTGGGCCTGCATGGGGCTGCCGTAGAGCAGCGCCAGCAGTAGCAGCGGCAGGGCTGATTTGAGCAATGGTTTCATGAGAAGGGAAAACAGAGAAGTTACTCGCCGTCAACGCAAAAACAGCACCATAATTTTCCACCAGCGGGTGGAGCGTTCAGTACAAGATAGCACCCCGCCGCCGGCTTTCGTATGAAGACTCACCGGTGCCGGCCGTTCGGCACCGGTGAGTCTTCCTCATTCCACTTATTGCTGATTACCAACCATGTTTCGCTTACACCTGCTCCTGCTGAGCAGCTGCCTGCTGCTGGCCTGCTCCCAGGAAAAGCCCGCTGATGCCGCCGTCGACAGCGGCCCGCCGCCCGTGCCCGCCGACTCCCTGGTGTCCGACCCCGATTCGCCGGTTACGCCGGTGCCGCCCGCCATCATCAGCGGCACCGCTGATTCCGCCACGAGTGCGGCCGTGGTCTGGCCCGTCCCGTTTCAGCCCACCGCCGCCAACCGGTGCGCGCGGGTCGCCGCGCGGGCCGCGACCGTCTACCAGCGGCCCGGCGCGAAGGCCCCGAAGTTCGGCCAGCTGACGAGCGGCGAGAACGTAACGCTGCTTGCCCGCACCGCCGACGGCTGGGTGGGCTTCGACCCGGCCACGGCCCAGGCCGCCAACGTGGGCGTTTTCCGCCTGCGCTGGGTGCGGGCCGCCGACGCCTTCGGGCCGGCCGCCCCGGCTTGTGCCGACTTGCCGCTGGTGCAGGCTCCGCCCGCCGGGTGCCTGCTGATGGCTACGCACCCGGTCCCGGTACGCGCCCGCCCGGCCGGTAACGCCGCGCAGATTAGCCTTATACCGGCAGGCAGCTACGCCCGCATCCGGGCGCAGACCAGCGCAACCGGCAAGGGCTGGACGGAAATCGAGGTGCCTGGCCAGGCTGCTCCCGGCTACGTGGCCGAGGCCGATGTGAACCTGAACGGTCCATGTTCGGGGCAATAAAAAAACCGGCGCTACCTGGGCAGGTAGCGCCGGTTTGGCTGTGAGTCAGGCTGCAGAAGCCGCCGCGCTTAGTGCTTGCCGTGGCCTTTACCCTTGCCATTGCCTTTGCCCTTGCCGCCGTGGTCGTCCACCACGATGACGTTGGTGCCGGCGGGCACCACGTAGGCGCCCTTCATCTTCTTGGCCTGGCCGGGAGGCATGCCGTGCGGGTGGCCGTACTTGGCCTTGTGCTGGGTCACGTACACCCAGGGCTGGGCCCCCACGTAGTCGATGACGACGGGGTGAAAGCCGCGCGGGTCGTAGCCGTTGAGGGAGGCCACGCGCATCCACTGGCCGTTTTGCTGCACGATGTACTGCTGGGCGCGCAGGTCGTAGTAGCCGCCGTACTCGGGCACGTAGTAGTACTGGGTGCCGGCCGGTGCGGCTGGGCCCCAGCTCGGCGGGTTGATATTAATGGTTACCTGGGCTTGGGCATCGGTGAAGGCGCCAGCCGTGCCCAACAGGAGCAGGGCCGCGAAGAAGGTTTTTGAGAGCGTTTTCATGGGAGATGAGTAGATGGAGGAATCGGTGTTGGCGGGCGTAAGGCAAGAACGTCGCCAAACTGCGCCGCAGCGCAATACGTAACCTGGAAGGCAGTGGCCGAAACGACCGGGGTAGAACTCGGGAAGCCCGAACGAAATTGCCGCCATCGGGGTTAAAACCTTCTGCAACCCGCTTAGCCAATCTGGCTAATTCCGCTAGCAAATAACTTGTTGCGGCTGGCATGCGGGAGGCTTTTAACGTACTTTCGCGGGCTTATCTGCTACGCACTGCATGGCTAAGAAAAAACCAGCGGCCCCGGCCGCAGCCGAGGCCCCGGCCAAGGCGCCCAAAACGTCCACCGCTGCCGCCAAGCCCCGCAAGGCAGCTGCTTCCAAGCCCGACGCCAACGGGGCCGCGCTGACCGCGGCGCCCGGCGGCAACGGCCACGCGCCCGCGGCTACGGCCGTAGCCGCGCCGGCCACGTCGGCTACGCACTCCTCGGCGGCTACCATTGAGGCGCCGTTCATCGAGGTGTACGGGGCCCGGGAGCACAACCTCAAAAACGTATCGGTGCAGATTCCGCGCGGCAAGCTGGTAGTGTTTACCGGCATCAGCGGCTCGGGCAAGTCCTCCTTGGCCTTCGATACCATTTACGCCGAGGGGCAGCGCCGCTACATGGAGACGTTTTCGGCCTACGCCCGCTCCTTCATGGGCGGGCTGGAGCGCCCCGACGTGGACAAGATTGAGGGCCTTTCGCCGGTTATCAGCATCGAGCAGAAGACGACCTCGCGCAACCCGCGTTCCACGGTGGGCACCATCACCGAGATATACGACTTCCTGCGCCTGTTCTATGCCCGTACCGCCGAAGCCTTCAGCTACGTGACGGGCAAGAAGATGATCCGGCAGAGCGATGACCAGATCATCAACTACATCCTCAAGCACTTCGAGGGCCGCAAGCTGGTGGTGCTGGCCCCCGTGGTGAAGGGCCGCAAGGGCCACTACCGCGAGCTGTTCCAGCAGGTAGCCAAGCTGGGCTTCACCAAGGTGCGCGTCGACGGGGAGCTGCTGGACATTACCAGCAAGATGCAGGTGGACCGCTACAAAATCCACGACATCGAAATCGTCATCGATCGGCTGGTGGTGAAGGAGGACGACCGGTTCCGGCTGTCCGGCTCCATGCAGTCGGCGCTGACGCACGGCAAGGGCACCGCCCTGGTGCTCGACCCGGACGCGAACAAGACGCAGTTCTTCTCGCGCTTCCTGATGGACCCGTCGACGGGCATTGCCTACGACGACCCGGCGCCGAATACCTTCTCCTTCAACTCGCCCTACGGCGCCTGCCCCGTTTGCAACGGCCTGGGCGAGATTCAGCAGATTACCGAGGAATCCGTCATTCCCGACCCCAAGCTGAGCATCAGCCGCGGCGGCATCGCGCCCCTGGGTGAGTACCGCGACATCTGGATTTTCCAGCAGATGAACCTGATTCTGAAGAAGCACAAGGTGTCATTGACCACGCCCATCGAGAAGCTGCCGCGGGAGCTGGTGGAGCGTCTGCTCAACGGTGTGCCCGAGCCGGAGGACGAGGACGACAAGAAGAAAGCCACCTACTCCGAGCCGTTCGAGGGCATCATTCCCTTCCTGCGCCGGCAGATGGAGTCGGAATCGGACAACATCCGCGAGTGGATTCAGCAGTACACCCAGGCCACCGAGTGTCCGGAGTGCCACGGCTACCGCCTGAAGAAAGAGTCCCTGCACTTCAAAATCGACCACAAGCACATCGGCGAGCTGTCGGTGATGGATATCGGCGAGCTGAGCCGCTGGTTCGAAGGCTTGGAGGAGCGGCTGACCGACCGCCAGAACCTTATTGCCCGGGAGCTGCTTAAGGAAATCCGCAAGCGCATCGGCTTCCTGCTGGAAGTGGGCCTGGAGTACCTGAACCTGCACCGCTCCGTGCGGACCCTGTCGGGCGGCGAGTCGCAGCGCATCCGCCTGGCTACCCAGATCGGCACGCAGCTGGTGGGCGTGCTCTACATCATGGACGAACCCAGCATCGGCCTGCACCAGCGCGACAACGAGCGGCTGATCAATGCCTTGAAGCACCTGCGCGACCTGGGCAACTCCGTCATCGTGGTGGAGCACGACAAGGACATGATCATCCACGCCGACCACGTGCTCGACATCGGCCCCGGCGCGGGCATCCACGGCGGGCACGTGGTGGCCGAGGGCGACCCGGACAGCTTCCTGCGCAGCGGTTCGCTCACGGCCCAATACCTGAGCGGCGAGAAGCACATCGAGCTGCGCCGGAAAAAGCGCGAAGGCCACGGTACTGAGCTGCTGCTGAAAGGCGCCAAGGGCCATAACCTCAAGAACGTCACCCTGAAAGTGCCGCTGGGCAAGCTGGTGGCCGTGACGGGCGTGTCGGGCTCGGGCAAGTCGTCGCTCATCCACGACACGCTGTACCCGATTCTGAACAAGCACTTCTTCAACGCCAAGAAGGAGCCGCTGCAGTTCGGCGCCATCGAGGGGCTGGAGCACCTGGACAAGGTCATCGAGGTCGACCAGTCGCCCATCGGGCGCACGCCGCGCTCCAACCCGGCCACCTACACCGGCGTGTTCACCGAAATCCGGCAGCTGTACTCCAACCTGCCGGAGGCCAAAATCCGGGCCTACGGTCCGGGGCGCTTCTCCTTCAACGTGAAGGGCGGGCGCTGCGAAACCTGCGAGGGCGCCGGCATCCGCACCATCGAGATGAACTTCCTACCCGACGTGCACGTGCAGTGCGAAACCTGCAAGGGCCGCCGCTACAACCGCGAAACGCTGGAAGTACGCTTCAAGGGCAAGAGCATCACCGACGTGCTCGACATGACCATCGAGAAGGCGGTAGAGTTCTTTGAGAATCAGCCGCGTATCCTGCGCAAGATCAAGACGCTGGCCGATGTGGGCCTGGGCTATATCACGCTCGGGCAGCAGGCCACCACGCTCTCGGGCGGGGAGGCGCAGCGCGTGAAGCTGGCCACCGAGCTGAGCAAAAAGGACACCGGCCAGACCTTCTACATCCTCGACGAGCCCACCACCGGCCTGCACTTCGAGGACATCCGCCACCTCTCCGACGTGCTGCAGAAGCTGGCCGACAAGGGCAACACCGTGCTCATCATCGAGCACAACCTGGACCTGATCAAAGTTGCCGACCACATCATCGACCTCGGGCCCGAGGGCGGGGCGGGCGGCGGTACCATCGTGGCCCAGGGCCCGCCCGAGCAGGTGGCCAAGGTGAAGAAAAGCCATACGGCCCGCTTCCTGGCCGAGGAGCTGAAAGTCAGCAAGTACGCCGAGGAAAAGCCGGTGGAAACGGGCAAGGACAACGGCGAAGACCAGACGGCTTAGCCCCGCGGGCCATCCGGCCACGAAAAAACGCCACCAGCTATTTCACGGTAGCTGGTGGCGTTTTTTTATTGCCCCGAATGGTCGAGCTTCTTATTTTGGTCGCTTCGTTCTTCGCACCCCACCCACCGTCCATGAAAGTTCTCGTATTTCCCCTGCTGCTCGGCGTGGCCGTGGTGGCCGCTCCGCCCAAACCCGTTCACTGGACCGGCACCATCAGCAACGGCATGAAAGGCGACAAAATCAGCTTCGACGTGGCGCCCGACGGCAAAACCCTCTCGAACCTGACCTTCCAGGGCTACTGGCGCTGCGGCGGCAAGCTGGAGCAGATGACAGCCGGCCCCAAACAGGCATTGACCATTCAAAACGGCAAAGCCAGCGGCGTGGTCGTCGATCCGCCCAAGGGCGGGGCCACCGCCTGGCGCTTCGAGTTCGACGGCGACATCGGCAAAACGGCCGCCAAGGGTACCTTCCGCATGAATATCAACGCCCTGAGCTGCGACACCTACAAACTGCAGTGGACGGCCGCCCCGGGGCAGTAGCCTAGGCCGCTACGGGTTCGGGCTCCTGCGGCTGCTGGGCCGCGGCGTACGCGCGCGTCAGGCGGCGGTAGCGGCGGCCGTAGAGCGTCATCAGCGGCCAGATGAGCATGGGCGCAAACCGGCTCACCCACCACGGAGCGACGAATGTGAGCAGAATGCCGATGACAAATGCCAGCGGCGCCACCATCGGCCGCACAATGTCCAGGTCGGGGTGATGAGCGTCGCGCGGGTCGATGAGGCCGTGGGCGGGGTTGCGCAGGTAGCGCTGCAGCAGCACCTGCATCAGCCCGGTCGTGCTCACGCTCAGGCAGTACACCACGAAGGGCACGTTCACGCCGTTGACGTATTCGCTGTAGTACGCCGAGGTAAACGGCATGAGCACGATGCTGAGCAGGAACAGGATGTTCAGCCAGATCAGCCGGCCGTCGTAGCGGTGCAGAAAGCGGAAGATGCGGTGGTGTGCCGTCCAATAGATGGCAATGACGAAGAAGCCAATGAAGAAGCCGACGAACTTAGGCGTCAGGCGCAGCAAGGCACTCAGCGCGGCGCGGTCGGTGGCGTGGTGCAGCTCCGGTACCTTGATTTCGATGATGAGCAGGGTAATGGCAATGGCAAATACCGCGTCGGTGAACAGAATCAGCCGCTCCAGCTGAAACTCCGTCCGGTCGTGGTGCTCCAGCGGGAGCAGTTCGGCGTGCTGACTCATGGTGGCATCCCGGCCCCGGGGTGTCGTCGGCGGCCTGGCTAAATATAGCAACCCGGCCATGCTGCGCGCAAAAAAGCCGCCCCGATCAGCAGGTCCAGGCGGCTTTGCACTGCTTTAGGAAGCAGCGGCTTACTTCATGGCTTCCACCTTCGGCAGGTCTTTGTTGACCATGTCGAGGTGCATTTTCAGCGTGGGCAGGGTTTTGGTCGCAAACGCCTTGATGTCAGGGTCGGAAGCTTTGACGGAGGCCTCCGTGAATTCTTTCACGTCTTCCTCGTGGTCTTTCTGCATTTCCTTGAGGTACTTCTTGTCCATGTCCAGCCCTTTTTCGTCGGCCACGTCGTCGTACACGTCCTTGTGGTCGTCGGCCAGGCCGTCGGGCAGGGTAATGTTCTTCCGGGCGGCAATGGCTTTCAGCTCCTCGTTGGCCTTGGTATGGTCGGTCACCATGTGCTGGGCAAACTGCTTGGCCTCGGCCGAAACGCCTTTCTGACTAACGAGCTTGCCCAATTCCACTTCCAGCATGCCGCCACTGGCGGCTTTGGTGAGAAATTCCGAGTCGAAGTCCATCTTTTTCTCCTCCACCTTGCCCATTTCGGTCGAAGGCGTGGCGGCGTCGTTTTTGACTTCGTTCTGCTCCTGAGCGGTTTCCTGTGGGTCTTTGTTGCCCGAGCAAGCGCCCAGGCTGCTCAGGGCCAGGGCCGCCACGGCGGCCAGCGTGAATGAGTGCATAAGTAGTGGGGTGTAGGGTTGTGGGGGCGGAAAACGACCGGGCCTGTACGGGCCCGGTCGGGTAGTTGCATGCCTATATAAAAACCTGACCGTGAGCTTGGCATGAACGCAGCCAAGGCGGGAGCAAGTGCGTTAGCGGGCCGAATCGGCGGGCGCGGCGGCTGCCGAGTCGGCATTGGCCGTGACGGTCGGGCCCGCGTCGTTGTCGATAACGACGGCATCGGACTTCACCCCGCCTTCTTCGCGGGCCTTGTCGATGTCGGTAACGGCGTCGCCGGCGGTGGCGTCGTCGCGCTTGGCGCCGTCGGAGCAGGCGCTGAGGCTTAGTAGGGCGGCCATTGGCAGGGCTAACAGCAGGGCAGAGCGTTTCATAAGCGGGTGTCTTGGGTGTCTTGGGTGAAGTAGGAAAAGGAGCGGGCCGGCCTTAAGGCTTCAGCTGGTCGTGCAGCTCGTCGGCCTGCTGGTAGTGCTGTTTCAGAATGGGGGCGTACCGGGCGGCCAGCGCGCGGATGTCGCCGTCGTAGGCATCGTCGCCCATGTCGTCGAAATCGTCGCGGGCATCGTCGAGGTAGTCGCGGGCAGCTTCCAGCAGGCGGCCGTCGAACGCGGGCCCGCTCAGGCTGGTGAGCTTGCTGATGATGTCCTGCTGCTCGGTGCTAAGGCCATCGGGCAGGGTGAGGCCCTTCTGCTCGGCCACGGGGCGCAGCGCGTCGCCGAGGGCAGTGGCGTCGCGCGTGAGTTGCGGAGCCCAGGCGCGCAGCGCCGGGCTGCTGCCACGGCGCTGTGCCAGTTGACCCAGCTCGGCCGCGAAGCGGCTGCCGGTGGCGGCTTCTACCATAAAGTCGGCGTCGCGTTGCTGGCGTTTGGTAATGTCTTCGCGCCCGATGCGCTGCTCGTTGGCAAACTTGGCATCGGCCACGGGGTCCCGCTCGCCCGAGCCGCAGGCCAGCAGCAGGGAAAGGGGAACGGCTAGCAGCGTACGAACGGTGATGGGCATGGTAGAAGGATCGAAGCAGCGGCAGTGAACCGACAATCAAGGCTATACGACGGGCTGTGGCGGCGGTTGGTCGGAGAAGTTCCCGCTTTGGAAAATTTTTTCCGAACCGGCTTAAACTCCAGGCGGCCCCGGGCTTCCAAGCCAGCGAAACCCGGGACCTCACTTTCTTCACCACTGCATCTCCACTCTCCCATGAAACGCTCCTTTTACCGCTCCCTGCTCCTGTCAGCCCTGGGTACCAGCCTGCTGACCGGGTTGGCCAGCTGCAACAAAGACAAGGACTTCGGCCCCGACAGCACGTATTCGGCCGAAGACAACTCCGACGCTGAAGGTGCTGATGCGGCCACTTATGAGTACGTGGACGCCAACGCGCCGGAAGACGTAAACCGCGGTACGTCCGGTACTTACGCCCCGGCTGCCGACTTGGCCGCCATCGGCAGCGGCTGCGCCACCCGCAGCTACGACGCGGCCACCCGCACGCTCACCATCACCTTCGATCCGAACGGCTGCACCGGCCGCGACGGGCGCGTGCGCCGCGGGCAAATCGTAGCCGTGTTCAGCGGGCAGCACCGCCAGGCCGGCTCATCGGTAGTCATTTCGCTGGTTAATTACTCCGTCAACGGCAACGCCCACGCCGGCACCCGCACCATCACCTACCTCGGCAACGGCACCTACACCCTCGACGTGCAGGCCGCCAGCGTCACCACCGCGCAGGGGGTATTCACCTGGGCCTCGCAGCGCACCTACACCCAGACGGCCGGCCAGGGCACCCGCACCATCCTCGACGATGAGTATTCGGTAACCGGCTCGGCTTCGGGCACCAACCGCAAGGGCGTTTCGTTCACCGCCACCATTCAGCAGCCGCTGAAGAAGGTATTCCAGCGCGGCTGCGCCCGCCTGTTCGTGTCGGGCACCGTCGAAATCAACACCTCGAAGGAGAAAACCCTGCTGCTGAACTACGACCCCACCGGCACCGAAGCCTGCGACAACATCGTGTCGGTGACGGTGAACGGCCGCACCCGCACCATCCGGATTCGCTAATCCGCCGCTTTCCACTGCCGGCAGCGTCCTCCACCCGCTGCCTCTGCCTCAAGCCCCGGCGCCTCGTCGGGGCTTGTTTGTTTTTGGAAAGAGCGGGCCACGGCCGACGGCAGCACCGGCCGTCATTGCGAGCGAAGCGAAGCAATCTTTCCTCTCGCGGCACAAACGCCCCAATAATTACTGCCCGAGAATAGCGCTGCCCGAAACGGCAGATGCCAGGCTCAGTCGGTGCTTCTTATTTGGTCGGCATGTTGGCCAGGACCGATTGCTTCGGCTACGCCTCGCAATGACTACTGGAGCCACCGTCAGGGCGGCCCCAAACGAAAAGCGCCGTGGCTTGGGGCCACGGCGCTCGGCTGTTTATGTGAGGCGGAAAGCTTAGTCGCGGTCAAACACTTTCACCACGAACACGAAGTCCTGCAGCTTGCGGATCTGCTGGGGGCGCGTCTGGCCGACCAGCTGGTTCTGCTTGGGCAGGTTATAGGTATGCGGGTGCGGCGCGGCCGACAGCGAATCGACCAGGCGGGCCAGGTACGAGGACTTGGTGGCGAAGGCCGTGCTCAGCACGTCCATCTGCCGGCTGCTGATGACGCCGATGAGGTTGCCCCGGTCATCCAGCACCGGGCCGCCCGAGTTGCCGGGGTTCACCGGAATGCTGATCTGGTAGAAGCCCGTGTCGCCCTCGAAACCGGAGCGGGCGCTCAACGAGCCGTCATTATATACCTGGTCTTCCCGCGGATAGCCCAGAGTGTAGATTTTTTCGCCCAGCTCAGCCTGGCGGCGCTTCACCGTGTAGGGCAGGCGGCCGAAGCCGTGGAAGTTGCGGTCGATGACGCGCATGATGGTCAGGTCGTGGGCAGCATCGGAGAAGACGGGCTCCACGCGCAGGCGCTGCTTGTCGCGGCCCTCGATGATGACCGAATCGGCCCCGTCGATGACGTGGTAGCTGGTCACCACGTAGCCGTCGGCCGTCAGGGCGAAGCCGGTGCCGCTGAACTTGCCGGGGTTTACCGCTACGGGCGGGGTGCTGCCGATCTGGTTGATAACCTTGTTCATCACGCGGCGGTCCTTCTGCTGGGCCTTGGCCAGCTTATCCACCTTGCTGCTGAGGTACTGCACGGCGCGGGTGGTGGGCTGGTTGTGGGCGTTCCACCACTGCAGGCCCAGCAAGGTGGCAAACACGGCCAGCACGGCCACCGACGCGGCCACGCCCATGGTGGCGCGGTGCCCGTGCCAGAACTCGCGCAGCCACTGCTCGGTGCGCGAGATGCGCATGACGGGCATCCCGGGGCGGCCCGTTTCCAGCGCTTCTTCCTGCTCCGCGTCGATTTCAGCCTGAATGGCGCGCAGCTTGTCGCTCACGCGCAGGCGCTGGCCGTAGGCGTTCAGCGTGCCGGTGAGGCGCTGGTAGTCGGCCAGGCGTTCGGCCAGTACCGGGTCGGCGGCGAGGCGGCGCTCCAGGTTCTGGCGCACCGGCGCGTCGAGCCGATCCTGGAGGTAATCGTCGAAGAAGGCGTAGTAATCTGCTTCGGTCATCATAGCGGTAGGGCGGGTGTGAGTCCCGCCAGGGGAGGGGCGTCGGTCAGGAAAGCGGCTCTTCCTTGTACTGGGTGAAAAACAACTTCTTCAAACGCACCAGGCATTTGTATTTCTGATTCTTGGCGTTGTCGGCGTTGGTGTAGCCGTGTTCCGCCGTGAGCTGCTGCATGGACTTGTCGAGCAGGTAAAACCCTTCCAACAAGGACCGGCACGGCTCCCCAAGCCGGACCAGCGCCTCGCTCATCAAAGCGAATTGCCGGTCGCGTTCCTCGGCGTCGACCAGGTCGGCCTCGGCGCCGGTTTCGAGGTAGGGCTCGAAGTCGTCGAGGCGGCCGCCGTAGCGGCCTTTCTCGGCCAACCGCTTCAGCCACAGCCGGCGGCACACGGCGTACAAGTAGGTCTTGATCTGGCAGCTCAGCTCGAGCGTGCCCTCGCGGACTTTCTCGTAAAACACCATCACGCCCTCCTGGTAAATATCCTTGGCCTCGTCCTCGGTTCCGCTGTTTTGCGTGACCAAGTGAATGACCGTGGGTAAATACTGGCGGTACATGTGTGCCAATGCCCGGTCGTCGCCGTGGCGGATACCCGCCAGCAGCTCCTCGTCGGTGTAGGAAGGTTGTCCCTTGCCCATGCGCAGTTACTCGTTCTTAATGCCTTAACGCTCGTTCGGTAACCCAAGAAAAAAATAATTTCTTCAGCGGGTTACCTCTATCGGATTCTGGTATGAACGGCGTTTTTCAGACCAACCATTTTCAAACTTACCACTCAGATGACCAATCTGCTGAAAGTAGCCGCCCTGTTCGCCGTAGTTAGCCTTGCTTCGTGCGGTGGTGACAAAGCTGCTGAAACCACCGAAGCTACGACGACGGAAACCACCACGACCGAAGCTGCGGTAGTGGACACGACGGCTGCTGCTGCCCCGGTTGACACGACGGCTGCTGCTCCGGCTACCACCACGACCACCACGGAAGCTACCACCACCACGGAAGCTGCCAAGTAATTACGCTGGCTGACCGCGCGTCAGCCACTGTTGCTTTAGGCTGCCGCCCGGATTTCTCCTCGGAGAAGTCCGGGCGGTTTGCGTTTCGCGCTTTTTTCAAACGCGCCACGCGCCGTATTTTTGCGGCATTCTTCACCGCCTTCGTGCCCGTGCCTGCTCCCAGTACCACCGCTCCGCTCACAGAACAGCCCGTTTCGCTTACCAATCCCAGTCCCTCACTGCCGCCGACAATACCGTTCGACCTCGAAGGCGCCCTCGGGGGACGCGTGATGCAGGTTGGTGAGTATCTCGTAGGCGAAGCATCCGATCCACGCCTTACGGGGCACCCCGGCATCCGGTATTAGCGGCTCGGCGGGCTCAGCGCTTTTCGTCGAGCCACAGCCAGCCGGCCGCCACCACAAACAGAGCGAAAAACCAGCCGGCCGGTACCCACGGTTCGGTGTGCGTAACCAGCGCGGCAGCAGAAACAGCAGCTGCGTTTCGTCCGGCTGCGGCGGCTGCCCGTTGGGCCCGCAACGGACCCTGCCAGTCGGCCGGGCCGACCACGTAAAGGGCCGCGGTGTCCTGACCGGGAGCCGCTACCGTGTGCCAACCGGCGCGGGCTGGCCAGTAAGTGCCCTGCCAGACGTCGGACTGCGTGGGCAGTTGGCGCAGGGCGGCTGATGCCGTGAGGCCGGCGCCATCGGTGATGATGGCCGAGGGCCGGAGTTGGCGTTGATGCGTGGTGAGCTGCACAAGCTGCGGCTCGTCGGGGCGGGGCCAGCGCGGCAGCTGCCAGCGGGCCGCCGGCTCCAGCGGGCGGGCGGCGGCGCCGAGCACGGTGCGCCAATACGAATCGTAGCGCGCGGTGGCGCCGCTGAGCAGCCATGGATAGGTGCTGGCCGGGGTGGACACCAGCACCGTACCCCAGCCCGTGCGGCGGCTGGCTACGGCAACAGCTGTGGCTGTCGGGCCGGCTATTACCGTGCGGGTGTTCGGGGTGGGGCGCAGCACGGCCGGCAGCGCGGCGGTAGCGCGGTTGTCCTCCCAGCTGATGGCCTGGGGCTGTTCGGCCTGGGTAGCGGGGCGGGGCTGCAGCACGAAATCGGCGCGACCGGGGAGGCTGCGGGGCAGCTCGGTAGTCCCGATGAGCACCACGCCTAAGCCATCAACGGCAGCGGCGGCCAGGGCCTGGGCTTCGGTTGTCGTCAGGCCGTTCAACCCGTCCGCATCGGTTACCACGGCGTCGAAGCAGCGCAGTAGAGCGGGCGTGAGGGTGGCTACGTCGGTAGCAGGCTGGTTCTGCGTCTCGGACTGCAGCAGGCCACGACTCAGGCGCAGGCGCAGCGCCACCTGCTGGCCCCGCCGGGCCAGGTGATTTTTCAGCAGGTTTAGCTCAAACGACGGGGTGCCGGCCAGTATCAGCACGCGCAGACGGCGGGCGGGCAGTACCTGCAGCGGCACCGGCTCGGCGGCCAGCAACGCGCGACCCTGGCGGGCTTCGAGCCGGATCAGTTGCTGCCCCACGTAACGGGGCTGGTAGCGCACGGTAAACGAGCCGCCCGCCGCTGGCAGCCGCACGGAGTCGAGCGGGCGGCCGGCGGCGCTCAGTCGCACCCACACGGGCTGCGAGCCGGCGCCGCGGAAATGGCCTTCGAGGCGCAGGGTTTCGCCCAGTAGCAGCTGCTGATTCCAGGCCGCTGCCGTGAACTGCGGCCCCGCCGTAGCCGGGTGTGACACAAGCTCAACTCCGGCCGGCAGCGCGGGAACATCGGCCACGGGCAGGCCGGTGCCCAGCACGTGCAGGCGGCGCAGATCAGGGTAGCGGGTGCGCAGGCTTGGTAAAGAGGTCAGGGCCTGCGTGTCGCCGCCGGGCTGGGTGGCAGGGCGGTAGCGTAGCAGCGGCAGCGGACCCAGGCGCCGCCGCAGATTGCGCACGGAATCAAGGAAATAGCCGGGCGTGAGGACGATGGCCGCGCCGGCCTCCGCCGAAGCCACGCGGTGCTGCAGCGGATAAACACTTAGCCACAACGCCGCCGCCGCCAGCCAGCCCGCCACCAAGCGGCCAGCCCGGCGGGGGCCGGTAGCGTGGCGCCAGGCCTGCCACGTAAGGCCGACGGCCAGCGCCACGCACAGCGCCGCGTGGGCCAAGTAGAGAAACAAGCCGGGGGAAGCAGAAAAAAGCATATCAGCGGCTGAGTTCCTGGAAATACCGCCGGGCCAGCGGGGCCGCCGGGGCGCGCTGCGGGGCGGGCGTGGGAGTCGGCAGCAGCTGCATCAGCGCCCGCTCCACGGCGTCGATATCGGCCGGTGCGGCGGGCTGGACGGCTTGCACCCGGGCAAGCAGGCGGCGCCAGGACCGCAGCGCGGCCAGGTTGGCGCCCGGCTCGCGCAGGGCGGCGCTGCCCAATTCCTGCCCGGCGGGCCGCAGCCGCGGCAAATCAGCCGGAGCGGGGCGCTGACCAGCGCGGTAGGCTGCCAGCAGCGGTAGCGCGCGGCGGATGGCCGCCTGGGTTTCGGGCACCGTTTGCTGGCCCTGGCGGCGCGGGGCAGCGGCCTTGCTCAGGTCGCCGGTGAGGCGCTTTTCGGCCTCGGGCAGCGGGGGCAGCTCCACGCCCGATTTGCGCACGTACAGGCGCGTTTGCTGCTGCACTTGCTTGAGCAGGCGCAGGGCGCGGTTTTCGAAGGGCAGGGCCTCGGAGAGCTGGGCGAGGCGCAAGTGCAGCTCGGCATCCCACATCTGGCTGAGCACGGCGCGCAGCTTGGCTTTCACCTGGGGCTCCAGAAAATCAGCGGTTTCGGCGTCGTCGTGCAGGTGCTGGTAGGGCGTGAGCAGGCTTTCGGCGGTGGGCAGCCCGCCTTCGGCCGTGGGCGCGGCGGCGTGGTGGTCGTGCTCGTCGGCTTCGGCGTGAGGGGCGGGCTCGTCCGCGTCGTCTTCGGCAATGGGCAGGGTGGCGGCGGCTTCGGTCATGGCATGGTCGCCTTCTTCGCCAAGGAACTTGCCGTAGCGCAAACGCAGGATTTTCTGGTCGTCGCCGAGGCTGTTGGCGCGGGCGCGAAATTCGGCGGCCGGCAGCTTGCGGCGCTGGGCCAGCAGCTTCTCCGTGTCGATGATGATCTGGCGCTGGCTGCGGAAGTAGGCGGGCATCTGATTGACGCCGAGGGAAATGGCGGCCACGTCGTCGCCGGTGGCGGCGGTGTCCTGCCACTGCACCAGGGCGGCGTCGGTGCGGGTGCGGTGGCCGGCGGCGTCCCAGGCTTCGGCGTACACGTACAGCTCGTCGCCGTAGGTGAGGCCCAGGGCGGGCAGGCGCAGGGTGGTGGCGGTGCGGTGCTGCCGGGGCTGCCCGCGCAGCCCGGCGCTGAGGTCCATCACCGTTTCCCGGAACTTCACCGCCTCGCCCGCGCCCTGGGCCGTGGTGACGACCAGCCGGGCCCGGGTCAGGCCGTAGTCGTCGCGCAGCTCGGTGCGCACCGTGACGGCGGGCGGCTGGTGGCGCTCAATCAGCGTGTAGGGTCGCGGAGCGAGCAGGCGTAGCGTGGGGGGCGCGTCGGGCTGCACTTCCACGGCGTAGTCGTCGGAGGTTTGGCCGGCCACCAGCAAGCGGTACAACCCCGAGCGGGTGAAGCGGTATTCGGCCACGTAAGTTGCCCGCTGGCCCGCTACGGCCCGAAACAGCACCGGCCGCTGGCCCGTCAGCAGCAGCTGCGGGGCGGGCGCCGACGCGCTCAGGCGCAAGGTCCAGCGCACTACTGAGCCCTGCGGGCAGCGAAACGACAGCTGCGGCGCGGCCTTTGCCGGCCGGCGGGTGTAGGCGGGCGGTACGATGCGTACCTCCGTGCTGAGCAGGCGCGGTGACGCGGGCGGCACAGGTGACGTCGTTGGTCGCGTCGGAAAATGAGCTTGTAGGGCCGGGGCTGATGCGGGGCCGGGCCGCGGAATCAGCCACAGCGCCGTGCCAACCATTCCCAGCAGCACCGCCAGCAGCACCCGGGGCCGCCACGCCACGGGCAGGGCTTCGGCCAACGGGAGCTGTAGCAGCCGCTCCGCCACGCGCTGCTGCTGCAGCTGGGTCAGCAAGGTCGTCGGCTCCGCCATCAGCAGGCCGGTGCTGTCTTCCAGCGCGGGGAAATGCCGGTCGAAGCGGCGGACGGTCCACGTAGTATCGACGCGCCGCTGCGGCCACAGCGCGGCAAACAGCAAGGTTAGCCCGGCCGCGCCGATGCCCAGCAGCATCGGCGTGGCCTGCGGCCAGCGCACGTAAGCCGCAACCAGCGTCCACGCCGCCGCCCCGGCCACCAGCGAAACAGAGGCAACCTTCTGGGCCTGATAGCGCCGCTGGGCCCGTTGTAGCGCTTGCCGGGCTGCCTGCGGCGTAGCAATAGAAGTGGTGGTTGTCATCATGCGGCAGCGCGGGAAAGGCGGCGGGAAGCCAGCACGCGTTCAAGGCCGAACAACAGCCCGGCCGCCAGCGCCAGCCAGGGCCGCAAGTCGCGGGAGGCGCGCCGCGCGGGCCCTGGTGTGGCGGGCGGAGGCGTGGGGCCACTGGCGCGGAGCTGGCGCGCGTCCAGGCTGCGGACTTCCGGCCGGGCTGGCGCCACCGAGTCGAGCAGCGAGAGTAACAGCGCCGGCAGCTGACCGTCGTCGGGCAGCGTGCTCCATTGCGGATGAAACCGCGTGCATAGGTAGAAGTCGGCCCCCCGGCCCCGGCGCTGCTCGCTCAGCACGGGCTGGTTGGTGGCGTCGGTCCAGCAGGGCGTGGTGCCGGCCGGTGCGTTGCTGCGGCGCAGCAGGCGCGTAGTGGCGTCCTGAAAGTCGTGGAAAGCAACGGTGGCGGCGGCCGTCCGGCCCGGACCTGGCGCATCGTGCAGCACCCGCAGCCCATTGGGTACCTGCCGGTTCAGCGCGGCGGGCAGGGGAGCATCGGTGAGCCAGAGCAACCAGTCCAGCGAATCGGCGGCGAGGATTTCGGCCCGCGCGGCCGGGTGCATGCGAAGGAGCAAACCCGCCGGCAGCGCGGGGGCAGCGGCCCGCAGCGCTGCCCGCACATAGCGCACATCGGCGCGGCGGGTGCTGTCGTAGCCGATGCCGATGCGCAGAGGCCGCACTACGGGTACAGCCGCCGTAGTCGAGTCAGCGGGCTGAATGACGAAGCCAGCCCCGCGCGCCCGCAGCTGCAGCGGCGGCAGGCCGGGCACCGTGAGCAGCTGCGGCAACTGCTGGGGCCAGGCCAAGCGCCGACGGCGGAAGGTTATGCCGCTGGCGTCGGTCCGGCCGATGGTCAGCCACAGCGAATCGGCCGTAGGGCGGGCGGCGGCCTGCAGCCAGGGGCGCGTGGCGGAGTCGAGGGGCAGCAGCTGCCAGCGCAGCCGGGGCGGCAGCGCCGGGCGCGAACCCGCAAAATGCGCGAGCGAGGCCGATGTAAACAGATATAGCGGCTGGCTGGGGAAGCTGTCGGCGGCTTCGGCGGCCAGTGGCCAGAACCAAGCGGTAATAGTGCTTGAATCAGAGTTATTGGCCAAGGGCTGAGGTTGGCTGGCCACGGAATCAGCGAGGCGCGGAAAGCCCGGCGCGAACAGGCGCAGCTCGGCCCCGCGCCGGCGCAGCGAATCGACCGTAGAGCGCAGCAGCGGCCAGCTCGGCGAAGCCAGCGCCTCGGGGCTAACCAGCACCTGCGGCCGGGCGGGCCGGGCCGGCCGCTGCCAGCGCGGCCCCAGCAGCGCCGCAGCCAGCACCGCCACCACGGTCAGGCGCAGCAGCAGCAAAGGCCACTGCGTGAGGTGCAGGCGGCGCATGCGGCGGTTAGCTCCCGCCGTCAGCCAGCGCAGGGCCCCCACCGGCACCACGCGGCCCGGCCGCCGGTTCCAGAGGTGGATGGCCAGCGGCACCAGCAGCCCCAGCAGGGCCCACAAGGCGGCAGGATTGGCGAAGAACAGCAACGGGAGAAGGATAGTGGCGGAGGACAGACGGCCGCACTGCGGACGAGGCTGCTTAGGTGGTGGCCGGAGCCGGGCGCAAAATAGCCGGAGGACGTTACATCCGAGGGGCTCAGCGGGCCGCGCCCTGCCGGCGGCGCAGCACCGTGCGCAGGGCCCCGGCCGGCGGCTCGTCGGTCAGCAGGCGGTAGTAGTCGAGGCCGTGGCCGCGGATGGCTTGCTCGGTCTGACGCAGCCAGGCCTGCAGCTGCTGCTGGTAGGCCGGGCGCTGGGCCGGGTCGAGCTGTAGGCGCTGGCCGGTTTCCAGGTCTTCGAGTGTAGCTGCGGCCGGATAATCCAAGGTCAATTCGTTGGGGGCCAGTAGGTGCAGGGCCAGTACGTCGCCGCCGGCGGCGCGCAGCTGGGTGAGCAAACGATCCAGCGGGCCGGCCGGCTCCAGGTCGTAGAAGTCCGAGACGACGACCGTGAGCGTGTTGCCCTGGCGGCTGAGCAGCGGGCCGGCCGTGGCGGCATCGGTGGGCAGCAGGCCGGCGGCCGTGGTGGTGCTCAGGGCGTGAAAGAGCCGTGGCAGCTGGCCCGCGTCGGCGCGCGGCGGCGTGGTGCGCAGCCCGGCCGGGCCGAGCACGTAGAGGCCGGGGGAGTCGCCCTGCTGCTGGGCCACGTGGGCGAGGCCGGCCAGCAGCAGGCGGGCGTAGGCCAGCTTGCTCACGCCGGCCGCGTCGGCGTGGTTCATCGAGGCGCTGGCATCGAGCACAAGGCGCACCGTCAGGCGCGTGTCCACGTCCGATTCGCGCAGGTAGTAGCGGTCGGAGCGGGCGGCCAGGCGCCAGTCGAGGCGGCGCAGGTCGTCGCCGGTCTGGTAGGGGCGGTACTGGCTGAACTCCAGGCCCGCGCCGCGCCGCCGGCTGGGGTGCAGCCCGGCCTGGGCGCCGTCGGCAATCAGCCGGGCCACCAGGGGCAGGTTGCCAAGGGCAAGAAGGGCAGCAGCGTCGAGCACAGTGGTGAGATGGTGAAATGGTGAGGTGGTGAGATGATGAACTAGTGAGTATCGTTCTGGCTGCGCAACCTGCGTGGTTTGCGCCACCAGCACATCAAACTCACTATTTCACCATCTCACCATTTCACCGCCTGGAGCAGCGCGGCTACGGCGTCGTCGGGGGTGAGGCGGTCGGCTTCGGCCTGGAAGTTCAGCAGCAGGCGGTGGCGCAAGACCGGGGCGGCCAGCTGGCGCACGTCGTCCAAGGTGGCGGCGAAGCGGCCGTGGAGCAGGGCGCGCGCCTTGGCACAGAGCACCAGCGCCTGCCCGGCGCGGGGGCCGGCGCCCCAGCGGCCGTAGTCCTGGATGAACTGCACCGGGGAGCCTTCGGGCCGGGTGGCGCGCACGAGGCGCGTGACGTACTGCAGCAGCTCGGGGCTGATGCTGACCTCGCGCACCAGCCGGCGCAGCTGGCTCAGCTCCGCGGCCCCCACCACGGGCTCGGGCTGCTGCCCGCCGATGCCGGTGGTGCCCTGCAGAATGGCCAGCTCCTCCTGCTCCGAGGGGTAGCCGATGCGGATGTAGAGCAGGAAACGGTCGAGCTGGGCTTCGGGCAGCGGGTAGGTGCCGGCCTGCTCGATGGGGTTCTGCGTCGCCAGCAGGAAAAACGGGTCGGGCAGCGGGTGCGTCTGGCCGGCGTAGGTCACCTCAAATTCCTGCATCACCTCCAGCAGCGCGGCCTGGGTCTTGGGCGGGGTGCGGTTGATTTCGTCGGCCAGCACGAGGTTGGCAAATACCGGCCCGCGCACGAACTGAAACGAGCGGCGGCCGGTGGCGTGGTCTTCCTCCAGCACCTCGGTGCCCAGAATGTCGGTGGGCATCAGGTCGGGCGTGAACTGGATGCGGCGGAACGAAAGGTCGGTGGCCTGGGCTAAGGTGCGCACCAGCAGGGTCTTGGCCAGGCCGGGCACGCCTTCGAGCAGGGCGTGGCCGCCGGCCAGCAGGGCCACCAGCACTTCATCCAGCACTTCGTGCTGGCCCACGATGACCTTGCCGATTTCCTGGCGCAGGCGGGGCAGTTTGTCGAGCAGGCGGTGGAGTTCTTGTTCGGTCAAGGCGGTAGGGAAGCAAAAGGAAACCGGTCCAAAGTCCGGCTTTTTAGGGCGCGGGCTGCCTCTGCTCCCCAAATTATTCGCCGGGGCTACCCGGTCGCGCATCGGCCGCCTACTCTGCCTGCTTGCCGCCGAAGAAATACGTGGCGTGCAGCTGCCAGCCGCGGTGCTTGTTAATGGTATTGCCCGAATAGCCGGAGTACGGGTTGCGGTTGGCCGGGTCGGGAGCGGGGTAGTCGAAGTCGGTAAGCCCGAGGGCATACGTCAGCTGCACCTGCGCCGGGCCCACCTGGTAGCCCAGGCCCGCGTTGAGGCCCGCATCGAAGCGGCGGTAATCGACGACGCGGTAGTTGTGGCCGCGGCCGAAATGCAGGTCGTCGCGGTAGACGGTGCCGAAGGTGGCGCCCGGCGGCGTCGCCCCCTCGGCTACCGACCACTGCTTGGTGTAGCCCGACAAGGCCCAGGCCACGTACGGGCCTGCCAGCAGCTGCACGTGGTGCACGGTGGCTACCAGATTGATGGGCAGCTCCAGGTAATTGATCCGCAACTCGTCGCGGCGGCGGGCCTTGTACTGCCCGCCCTGGTAGGTATAAGGTGTCACGGCGTCGTACAGGTGGCCTTTCTGGGTGTAGACGAGGGCCGGTTGCACGGCCAGCCAGCCCCAGGCTGCTTCGGCCGCTATGCCGCCCTGGTAGCCGTAGAGGTGGGCCTGCCCGTCGTAAACAATGTACTGCGTGGGCGTGGTGGTGCGCGTCGAGAGGCCGCCCGCCCGCAGGCCGTAGCGCAGCTTCAGCGGGCCCGGCGTCTGGAAGTGGATGTCAATCTGGGCCACGGCCGGGTGGGTGAGCAGCCCGGCTGCCAGCAGGCCGGTGAAGAGTAACGGAGTTTTCATACCGGGAAAAAAATCAGAACAAATGATGCGCGGCAAGTTAATGCGCCGCGCGCAACGATGGAGGTGGTAAAGTCTGAAACCGGAGCAGGTTGAATGGGTAGGGAGAGGGCTAAGCCTTGACCACTAGAGGATAGGCCGGAAAACCAATGTCTGAATCGGGGAACGAACGGCCGGCTAGGGAGCCGCAAACGGGTAAATTCACCCGACTTAACGCCGTGACCATCCGGAGCCCTTACCCGATGAATATCCGAGCCTACTGGCGGCGTGCAGGCCAGACATTGAGGGTGATAACAGTGGCTTTGGGCGTAACGTGCGCGGCTGTTTTGGCGGCTGATGCCCAGACGATTAGTCCAGTAGATTCGTTGCGGGGGCGCCTGATCCTGAAAGCCGACCTGGCCCGGCCGGTAGCAGTGGCCCTGTCGACCGGTTGGGTGCGGCCCAGCTGGCTGGTATCGGCGGAATATTACCTGAGTACCCGCAAAACGCTGCAGCTGGACTGGCTGCACCGCGGCGGGGCCCGGCCGCGCGAGGTGGAGGGCGTAGCGGCCCACCTGCACCTGGTAGCCGAAAAGCTCACCGACCGCGCCGACGACCCCAGCATCTTTTACTTGGGCCCGCTACTGGCCTACCGGCGCATGGCCTGGCCCATGCTGCGCTACCGGGAGGCCACGCCCAAATCGGGCTGGGTTAGCGCCGGCTTCGTGATGGGTGTGGAAGGCGCTCTGACCAGGCAGCGCCCGCAACTGATGATGGGCTTCGCGGCGGCGTGTTCGGGCCAGCATATGCTCTGGCAAAACGGCGCTTACGACCGGACTCCAATGAGCCAGATGGTGGCCAACGAGCTGCTGCCGGTGGTGATTCTGCCCATCAACTACGACTTTCGCTGCACCATCAGGTTGTGCCTGTAACGGTCAGGACGTCAGAGCGTAGAGCAGGATGTTGACCCCGAATTTGGTGTTGTCTTCGGCCAAAAAGCGCTTGTTGCGGAAGTCGTAGTCCCACTCGCAGCCGTAGTCCTTGTTGGAGTACAGCACCCCGATGCGCCCCTTGATTTCCACGGCCTTGAGGTAGTCGTGCACGAGGTCGTCGCCCCAGCCGTTCAGCTCGAAAGCGGTGTTGGGCGGTCCTTCCTTGAAGGTGAAAAACTGCGAGTAAATGGGGTGCGTGTTGGGCAGCTTCTTCAGCGCCCCCGTGCCGAAGCACTGCCGCATCTGCTCCTCGAATGAGCGGGCAAACAGCCCGTCAATGTCGTGGTTGCAGTCGTCGACGAACACGAAGCCGCCGCCGCGCACGTACTGCACGAAGTTCTTCTTCTCGGCCGTCGTGAACTGCACCAGCCGATGCCCCGAGAGGTAGCAGAACGGGTACTGAAACAGCTCCGCCGAGTCCAGGGCTACCACTTTTTCCTTGAGGTTGACCTTGACGGTGGTGTACTCGATGAGCGAGTGCAGCAGGTTGGCGGGCATCCGCTCGTCCACGGCGTCCCAGTCGCCGGAGCGGTAGCTGAGGCGCACGAAGGTGAAAGGCGTGGGCATGGGGGGCAGGTAGCGGGCAATAGACAACGAATGAGTTGCGAAGGTGGCTTGCACCAAGCCGTGCTCGGAGGATAACTTGTGGGCCCATTCGTATTGCTGGTTTGCAAGTCTACTGATGAAACGTGTTTTAATCGCCGCTGGCCTGCTGCTGGCCGCCGCGCCCGCTTGGGCCCAATCCAAAACCTGCTTCGGCCTGAAGGCGGGCCTGTCGCGCTCTACGCTGAGCGGCGTCGTCAATGCCAGCCCGAAGTGGCTGAACAGCGTGGTGGCGGGCGGCATGGTGCGCTTCAAGCCCACCAGCCAGAACTTCGCCGTGCAGCTCGAAGCCAACCTCAGCAGCCAAGGCGCCCGCATCGAGTACATTCAGATGACCGGCGGCGGGAACTACTACATTGCCTCCGACAAGCGCAACTCCATGTACCTGAACGTGCCGGTGCTGCTACGCCAGTACATCGGTCCGGGCCTTTACCTGAACGTGGGCCCGCAGCTGGGCGTGCTGCTGGGCGACTCCAACGACGCCTATAAGTCCGACGTGGCCGCGGTGGGCGGCATCGGCTGGGAAAGCCCCACCGGCTGGATGCTGGATGGCCGGCTGAACTACGGCCTCACCAGCATCGACAACGATAAGGATAGTCAAGCCCTCCGGGACCGGGCGGGCCTGGGCGGGCTGCACAACCGCGTGCTGCAGCTAAGCGTTGGCAAGCTCTTCGGGAAGAAGCCCGCCGCGCGCTAAACCGCGCCGCCGGGCAATACCCCGACCCCGACCTGCGTATACAGATCGGCTACTGTTGGCACCACGCTTACTCTCTTCGGCTATGAAACAACCCTTGTTTTTTCTGCTTTGCTCGGCTGGTCTGGGCCTCTCCACTGCCGCCCAGGCGCAGTACTTTGGTATCAAGGGCGGCGTGAATGCCGCCGTGCTCGACGGGGAGCAGATTCAGCAGAGCACCCGCTACAACACGTCCTGGCACGCGGGCGCGTTCTACAACTACAACCTGGTGGGCCCGCTCTCCCTGCGGCCCGAGGCGCAGTACTCCGTGCAGGGCTCCGAGTTCAAATCCAGCGACGAGGACTACACCACCCGGCTCTACTACCTGAGCGTGCCCGTGCTGCTCGACCTGAAGCTGGGCCCCGTGCACCTGCAGGGCGGGCCGCAGTTCGGCGTGCTGCTGCAGGCCGAGCAGAAGGGCACCCGCATCAGCAGCGTCAGCAACGGCACGCCGCAGGCCGGCCCGGTGCAGCAGCAGGTCACCGATCAGTTCAAGCGCCAGGACTTCAGCCTCTGCGCCGGAGCCGAAATCGACCTGGGCAAAACCTTCGCCGTGGGCGGCCGCTTCAACGCGGGCCTCAACGATGTGGCCGACTACCGCGACATCCGCTCGGTGAACGACGCGCGCCTGAAAAACCGCGTCATCCAGGGCTATTTGGCCATCAAATTCGGTAACAAGGACTGATCAGGGCTGGCTCGGGGCGCTGGCCGGGCGCGTGGATTGCTCCAGCAGGTACTGGTTGTAGAGCGAGACGATGTTGGGCATGTCGGAGTAGCGGAAGCCGTCGGCCCCGCCCTGAATCTGGGTGCGCAGGGCCACGCAGTCCTGCACGTACTGGCTCATCTGCTCCCGAAAATTGACCCGTTCCATCGGCACGAGCTGCCCGTCGCGGCGCAAGTACCAGTGGCTGTTGGGAATGGTGCTCAAAGCCGCGGTGAGCAGCCCCACGCCGAGGCCGAGCAGCGGCACCATGGGCACGGCCGAATCGGAGTAGACGAACAGCTCCACCGGGCCGTTGTTGACCACCCGCCAGGCCATGATGCGCGGGTGGGCGTCGCCGGGCAGGCGCATGGTCTCGTAGTACCGCTCGCGCACCGTCATCGAGCGCAGCAGCTCCACCTTCACCACTTTGGTTTTGGGGAAAGGCCGCACTTCGGGGTTGGTTGACAGGTAAGGCACCAGGGCCTCGAAGCCGAAGGCATCGGTGGGCAGGTACGCCCGCACGCGGCGGCCGTCGGCCTCCACAATCATGGCTCCCAGGCCGTGCCGGGCATCGGGTTTGGTGTCGCGCCAGCGCAGGCTGTCGGCCGGCGGGGCGCCGGGGCTCTGGCCGAAAGCTGCCGGAGTGGCGCTAAGTAAGGCCGGAATGAGTAGCCAGCGGTGGCTTGCCAGGGTAGGGTAGGGCATCGATAGGCAGCTAATAAAATGACGGCATCCGCCAGGCCGTTGGGCGCTGACGGATGCCGAATTTACGCAACGAAGCCGTTAAATAGCGTCCGACAGGCTGGTGAAGGTGAAGTCGCGGATTTTCAGCGGGGGCACCAGGTTGCCGCCCAGGCGCTGGGCCCGGCCCACGGCCTCCAGGTTGTTGAGCATGATGACCGGGCTTTCGTTGAAGCGCATGTTCTTGATCGGGTGCTTGATCTTGCCGTTTTCGATGTAAAACGTCCCGTCGCGGGTGAGGCCCGTCACCAGCAAGGTCTGCGGGTCCACGTCGCGGATGTACCAGAGGCGCGTGACCAGGATGCCCTTCTGGGTGCTTTTGATCAGGTCTTCCAGGCTCTGGGTGCCGCCTTCCATGATGAAGTTGCCGGTGAAGCCCGTCGGTTCGGTCTTGTTTTTCTGGGCCCAGAAGCGTGAATAGTAGAGGTTTTTGGCCACGCCCTTCTCAATGATGGGCAGCTTCCGCACCGGCAGGCCTTCGTTGTCGAAGGTGCCGCTGGGCGCCAGCGCGTTGGTGGGGTCGATGCTGATGCTCACCCGCGCGTCGAACAGCTTTTCGCCCTTGCGGGTGCCGCCGCCCTTCTTGCTCAGGAAGCTGCGGCCCTCGTCGGCTTCGCGGGCATCGAAGGCGTACACCAGCCGGTTGATCAGCCCTTCGTCCGACACCAGCGCGGCCGGCTCCAGAATGACGGTGTACTTGCCCGGCTCGATGGCCTTGGCGCCCACCGAGGAGCTGGCCTTGGTGGCGGCCCGCTGGGTGAGGACCTTGGCGTCGAACTTGCTGGCGTCGGTGAAGTCGGCCACGGCGTAGCCCGAGCCGGTGCCGTCGGGCGTGCGCACCGTCACCGAAAAGTCGAGGTTGGTGGATTGCTGGTATGCCTCCAGGCCCTTGGAGTTGCGGATGGCCTCGAAGCGGGTGCCGTCTTCCAGAAAACCCGCCGCCGTGAGCTGCTTGGCCGCGCACAGGGCAATACTGTCGCCGGCGGCCTGGGCCCGGAAGTCGGGCGTGATGCCGGCCGTGCTGGCCGCGTAGGAGGGCGCCGTGAGGTACTGCTGCGGCCCGAGGCGGGGCATGTACTCGGGGTCTTCGGGGGCGAGCTTGGCAATTTCCTCGGCCCGCTGCACGCAGCGGCGCAGCGTGGCGTCGTCGAACTGGTTGCAGGTGGCCACGCCCGAGCGTTTGCCGAACCACACCTGCACGGCCAAGGACACGTTGTCGGTGCCGCCGGCGGTGGTGACGGTGTTGCGGGCGTAGCGCACGTTGCCGCGGGTGCCGCCGTAGAGGTTGGCCTCCGCCTCGTCGGCCGTGCTGAAGCTCAATACCTTCTTCAGGATGGCCTGGGCTTCGTCTTTGGGAATGATGGGCATTGGTATCTAATGTGCAAAATGTGGGAATGTGGATAATGTGCCAGGAATGGTAGCATGTGGTTGAAAATGAGCTGAATAATCAGAATGCAACGCCGGGCGTCTTATTCATCATCGGTACAGCAACTCATTTTCCACATCCTACACATTTTCACATTAAATCAGACTTTCCGGGCCGTGTTGATGACGTTCACGCCGTTGAAGCGCGTGGTGCTGCTGCCGTGGCTCACGGCCGAGCTTTGCGAGGGTTGGCCTTTGCCGTCGAAGAAGGTGCCGAACAGGCGGTAGTCCGACTGGTCGCAGATGGCCGCGCACGAGTTCCAGAACTCCTGGGTGTTGGCCTGGTAGGCCACGTCCTCGATCTGCCCGGTGATTTTGCCCTTCTCGATGGCGTAGAACGTCTGCCCGCCGAACTGGAAGTTGTAGCGCTGCTGGTCGATGCTGTAGGAGCCGGCCCCGGCAATGTAAATGCCCTTGTCGACGCCCTTGATCATCTCATCGACCGACATTTTCTGCTTGCCCGGCCGCAAACTGACGTTGGGCATGCGCTGAAACTGCACGTCCTGCCACGACTGCGAGTAGCAGCACCCATCCGAGTGGTCCTGGCCGACGATGTGCGCCTGGTCGCGGATTTTCTGGTAGTCCACCAGCTGCCCGTCCCGAATCAGGTCCCATTCCCGGGTTTTTACGCCCTCGTCGTCGTAGCCCACCGCGCCCACCGAGCCCGGCTGCAGCTTGTCGGCCACGATGTTGACGAGCTTGGAGCCGTAGGGCTTGCCCTGCTTTTTCCAGTCGAGCGTGGCGAAGCTGGTACCGGCGAAGTTGGCCTCGTAGCCGAGCACGCGGTCCAGCTCCAGCGGGTGCCCCACCGATTCGTGGATGGTCAGCCCGAGGTGGGCCGGGTCGAGCACCAGGTCGTACTTGCCGGGCACCACGCTCGGGGCCGTGAGCTTGGCCTTGGCCTGCCGGGCCGCCAGGGCGGCGTCTTCCAGCAGGTCGTAGCTCTGCTTGTACCCGATGACATCGGTGCCGGCCGGGCCCTTCACCTTGTCGGCGGCCTTGGGCACCAGGTACTCGTAGCCCAGGCCCATGGGCGAACTGAGCGCCTCGCGCGAGCGGAACTTGCCCGAGGCCTTGTCAACCACCGTCACCGTAAACGTGGGCCAGATGCGGTGCACGTCCTGGTCGATGTAGCTGCCGTCGGTCGAGGCGAAATACTTCTGCTCGTTGACCTGAAACAGCGCCGAGTTGATGTACGAAGCCCCCGCGTCGAGGGCTTTGGCGTTGGCGGCCAGCAGCAGCTCTACCTTCTGCTTCACCGGCACTTCCAGCGCGTTTTGCTGAATGGGCGTTTTCCAAGCCACTTCGCCGTAGCCCTTCTGTGGGGCCAGCTGCACCGGCTCCTTCTGAATCTTGGCGTTGGCCTTGGCAATCTGCGTGGCCGTGGTGGCCGCTTTGGCCAGCTCGGCCTCCGTCAGCTGGTTGGTAGCCCAGAAGCCCCAGGCCCCGCCCACCAGCACGCGCACGCCCGCGCCCAGGCTTTCGGTGCTCACGATGTTCTGCACCTGCCGCTCCCGCGTGAAGAGGTACTGGTTGAGGTAGCGGCCAATGCGCACGTCGGCGTAGGTGGCGCCGGCGGCTTTGGCCGCGTTCAGGGCCGCGTCGGCCAGGCGCTTGTTCAGCGCCGCGTCGAAGGGTTCCAGCAGGCGGGCCACATCCACTTCGGTACCGCCGAGCAGGGGCATGCGCGGCAGCAGCAGGGCACCGGCCGCGAGGCCGGTCAGGCCCATAAAATGTCGTCGTTTCACAAGCGGTCAGGGTTTTGGTTGGAGAGAGAAGAAGCGTCGGGAGAAGGGCGTGGCCCAGGGTGTCGGGGCTGCACGTAATCAATGCGCCCGCGAAAAACATAGGGCTGTCTAAATATAGGTAAGCGCCCCGTCGAATCGTGCTCGACGGGGCGCTTACCGGAGTTGACGGCGCCAGGGCGCTCCGCCGCAGACGGCCGCCGCTAGCGGGCCGCCACAGCGTCGACGGCCGGGGCGGCCAGCGCGGCTTCCAGGGCCGCCACTACTTGCGCCCCGGAGCTGGGTCGGGGCGCTTGGTCGGCCACCAGCTGCCCGTCGCGGCCGATAATGAAGTAAGCGGGAATGGCGTTGATCTGGTAGGCCTTGGCCGTGGCCGAGTTAAAGCCCTGCGCCCGCAGGTGCACGCTGCCGTGGCCGAGCAGCTTACGCTTGGCCAGCATGTTCTGCCAGTCCTTTTCCCGCTCGTCGATGGATACGTAGAGGAATACCACGTCGCGGCCGGCGAATTTCTGCTTCAACTCGGTGGCGGCGGGTATTTCGGCCAAGCAGGGCCCGCACCAGCTGGCCCAGAAATCGAGGTACACCACCTTTCCGCGGAAGCTGCTCAGCGCCACCTGCTTGCCGGTTTCGTCCTGAAGGGTAAAGGCCGGGGCGGCGCTGCCCGGGGCCAGGGCCAGCCGTTTGGTGTACGTGCTGCGCACTTCACGCGCGGCCAGCGAGTCGCGGTTCAGCTGTCGGAAGACCGGCAGCTTGGCCTGGGCGTTCTGGAAGCTGCCCATCTGCAGCTCCTGCAGCAGCAGTTGGGCCAGCACCACGTCGCGGGTGCGGGTATTGCCGTAGACGCGGATGGCCTGCTCAAAGGCGGGCTCGAAGGCGTCTTCCGGCATGGGGTTATCCGAAACGGGCCGGGTCAGTTGCACCAGGTGCATCGGGTACTGCTGCACGAAGGACAGGTACGCGTTGTTGTTCAGCGCCGAATCGTTAGGCGTAGCCAGGGGCTGCAGGCCCGCCAGGAACGCGGCGGGCAGCGGGGTAGCCGGTTGGTCGTCTTTGTGGAGGTGGCGGAAAAAAATGGTACACATCATCCGCTGGTTGGCAGCGTTGTAAGCCAACGTCTGGCGCACGTAGGCCCGGAAGGCCGGCGTCACCGGGTGCTGGGCGGCGTACTGCTGCCAGAAGCTGCGGCGCTCCTGCTCGTTGGCTTCCACCAGGTGCGTCATCTGCGCTGCCGTCTTTTTCACCACGAAGCGCATGGGCGAGGCATTGTCGCCGTCGTCGAAGCGCAGAAAGCTCTGGGCGAGGTAGCTGTTGGCCGCCGCGCCACGGCCCTTGAACCGCAGCGTCTCGTCGAACTGCTCCGTATCCAGGGAAAGGTGCAGGGAGTCGCCGGGCTCCACGAATAGGTTCGCCATTTCGTCGCCGGCGCCCAGCAGGGCCTCCCCGGGCGCGGCCACCTGCGGCAGTGCAAGACGGAAGTTGCCCTGCGCGTCGAGCCGGGCCGACACGGTGTCGGAGGCTAGGCGCAACGGGTCCCGGAACAGCGTCAGGTACACTTTCGGGCCCTTCGGGTGGTCGATGTGGCCGCTGATGGTGACCGGCTGGCTGGTCGGGGCGGTTTGGGAGCAGGCGCCGAGCAGCAGCAGGGCCGGCAGGGCAGCGCCGAAGGCAATAGCGGGGCGCGAAGTCAAAAAAGTCATATACAGTAACTTGGATGGTAGCGCTAAAGCTTCGGATTATATCGTTACGGCGCAATACCCGGGCAGTGGATTTTGGCCGCCGCGCATAAAAAAAGTCCCCGCAGCCAGGGGCCACGGGGACGTTGCGCAGTTTGGAACAAGGAGGCCGGAGCCTACACCGCGTCGGAGAGCGAGGTGAAGGTGAAGTCACGGATTTTCAGCGGGGGCACCAGGTTGCCGCCGATGCGCTGGGGCCGCCCGATGGCCTCCAGATTGTTGAGCATGATGATGGGCGACTCGTTGAAGCGGAAGTTCTTGATCGGGTGCTTGATCTTGCCGTTCTCGATGTAGAACGTCCCGTCGCGCGTCAGGCCGGTGTAAAGCAGCGTCTGCGGGTCGACGGGGCGGATGTACCACAGGCGCGTGACCAGGATGCCCTTCTGGGTGCTCTTGATCAGGTCGGCGGTGCTCTGGGTGCCGCCGCTCATGATGAAGCCGCTGGGCGGGGGCAGGTCCGGAATGCCCTGTTTCTGAGCCCAGAAGCGCGAGCTGAACAGGTTTTTCACCACGCCCTTCTCAATCCAGGTCACCTTCTGACGCGGGCGTCCGTCGCCGGCAAAGGCCAGGGTCGGAATGTCGGCGCTGGCCGGGTCGGAGTAGATGGTCACGCGCTCATCGAAGAGCTTTTCGCCCTTGCGGTTGCCGCCGCCTTTTTTGCTGAGGAAGCTGCGGCCCTCGTCGGCCGAGCGGGCGTCGAAGGCGTTCATCAGCGCCCCGAGCAGGGAGGCGTCGGAGTTGGCCACCAAGGCGGCGGGCTCCAGAATGACGGTGTACTTGCCCGGCTCGATGGCCTTGGCCCCTACCGAGGAGGTGGCTTTGTCGGCCGCAATCTGCGTCAGCCGGCCCGCGTCGAACTTGCTGATGTCGGTGAAGTCGGCCGTGGCGTAGCCCGAGCCGGTGCCGTCGGGCGTGCGCACCGTCACCGAGTAGTCGAGGTTGGTAAACTGCTGGTAGGCTTCCAGGCCCTTCTTGTTGCGCTTGGCCACGAAGCCGGCCTGGTCTTCCAGAAAAGCCGCCGAGCTGACTTTGCGCTGCTCGCACAGGGCCATGCCCTTGCCGGCCTGGGTGGCGCGGTAATCGGGCGTGATGCCGGCGGTGCTGGCGGCAAACGCGGGCGTGCTCAGGTACTGCTGGGCCCCGAGCATGGGCACGTATTCCGGGCTTTCCGGGGCGAGGCGGGCCACTTCCTCGGCCCGCTGCACGCAGCGGCGCAGCGTGGCGTCGTCGAACTGGTTGCAGGTGGCAATGCCCGCGCGCTTGCCGAAGCGGGCTTCCACCGTCAGCGACACGTTGTCGAGGGCGCCGGCGGTGCTCACCGTGTTGCGCGCCGTGCGGATGTTGCCGCCGGTGGTGCCGCTGAGCGTGGCTTCGCACTCATCGGCGGTGCTGAAGCCCAGCACCTTCTGCAGAATGCTCTGGGCTTCGTCTTTGCTTAATATCATGCTGTTAATGTGCTGAATGTGGGGATGGTGCGGGAATGGGAGGCATTCATCCACATTAAACTTTGCGGGCCGTGTTAATCACGTTCACGCCGTTGAAGCGCGTGGTGGCCGAGCCGTGCGACACGGCCGACACCTGGCTGGGCTGGCCCTTGCCGTCGAAAAACGAGCCGAACAGGCGGTAGTCCGACTGGTCGCAGATGGCCGCGCACGAGTTCCAGAACTCCTGGGTGTTGGCCTGGTAGGCCACGTCCTCGATCTGCCCGGTGATTTTGCCCTTCTCGATGGCGTAAAACACCGTGCCGCCGAACTGGAAGTTGTAGCGCTGCTGGTCGATGCTGAACGAGCCGCGGCCGGCAATGTAGATGCCCTTGTCGACGCCCCGGATCATGTCGTCGACCGACATTTTCTGCGCGCCGGGCTTCAGGCTGATGTTGGCCATGCGCTGAAACTGCACGTCCTGCCACGACTGGGCGTAGCAGCAGCCGTCGGAGTGGTCCTGGCCCACGATGGCGGCCTGGTCGCGGATTTTCTGGTAGTCCACCAGCTGTCCGTCCCGAATGATGTCCCACTGGCCGGTCTTCACGCCCTCGTCGTCGTAGCCCACCGCGCCCAGCGAGCCGGGCTGGGTTTTGTCGGCCACGATGTTGACGATTTTCGAGCCGTAGGGCTTGTTCTGCTTTTTCCACTCCAGCGTGGCGAAGGAAGTGCCCGCGTAGTTGGCCTCGTAGCCGAGCACGCGGTCCAGCTCGGTGGCGTGGCCGATGCTTTCGTGGATGGTCAGGCCCAGGTGGTTGGGGTCGAGCACGAGGTCGTACTTGCCGGGCGTCACCGAAGTAGCCGTCAGCTTGGCTTTGGCCTGCTGGGCGGCCAGCTCGGCGTCTTCGAGGATGTCGTAGCTGTTCTTGTAGCCGATGAGGCCGGAACCGTTGGGCCCGGCAATCTTGTCGGCGGCTTTGGGCACTAGGTACTCGTAGCCCAGGCCCATCGGGGCGCTCAGGGCCTCGCGGGTGCGGAACTTGCCCGAGGCCCGGTCGATGGCCGTCACGCCGAAGGTCGGCCATATGCGGTGCACGTCCTGGTCGATGTAGCTGCCGTCGGTCGAGGCGAAGTACTTCTGCTCGTTGACCTGGAACAGGGCCGAGTTGACGAAGTTGGCGCCGCCGTTCAGGGCTTTGGCGTTGGCGGCCAGCAGCAACTCTACTTTCTCTTTCACCGGCACCTCGAAGGCGTTCTGCTGAATGGGCGTCTTCCACGACACCTCGCCGTAGCCCTGCTGCGGGGCCAGTTTCACCGGCTCTTTCTGCACCTTGGCGTTGGCCTTGGCAATCTGCACGGCCGTCTGGGCGGCTTTGGCCAGTCCGGCTTCGGTCACCTGGTTGGTGGCCGCGAAGCCCCAGGTGCCGTTGGCAATGACGCGCACGCCCGCCCCGAAACTCTCGCCGTTGACGATGTTCTGCACCTGCTTTTCGCGCGTAAACACGCTCTGGTTGAGGTAGCGACCGATACGCACGTCGGCGTAGGTGGCGCCGGCGGCTTTGGCCGCGTTCAGGGCCGCGTCGGCCAGGCGCTTGTTCAGGGCCGCATCGGCGGGGCGCAGCAGTTCGGCCACGTCCACCTCGGTGCCGCCGAAGCTGAGGCCCGGCAGGAACAGGGCGCCGGCGGCCAGGCCGGTTAGCCCGACAAAATCACGTCGTTTCAAGAGAATAGATGTTTGGTGAGTGAGAAGAGTTGAGTGAAGAAGTGCGGAAGTGACGCGGGCGCCCGGGCAGGGATGCACGGCCGGGCGGGCTACTTCCCGGAGAAATATAAAGCGGTGCCCGCGCATTGTGCTAATGCGCGGGCACCGCTTCGGGGCCGTCAACTTCGCAAAAACCGGGGCGACTATCGGTATCGGCTGCCTGGTTCAGCGCCCAGCACGCTGTCAATGTCGCAATGTGCTAGGCAATAAGCTTCAGCAGATCAGCGGCAATGCCCGGCCAGGGCTGGTTCAGGTCCAGCGTGACGACGCGCACCGGAAAGCCGCCCAACGTGTAGCGCAAATCGGTTTCGTGGGTGGCGGCGGGGTAAAGCAGAATGCCTTCGAGCGGCACGGTGGTCTGCGCGGCCTGGTTTTGCAGGTAGGCGAAGAGCTGGTAGAGGTGGGGCGAGATGAGCCGCTGCCGGTCGTGGTGGGACTTGAAGGCAGCGTTGTAGTACTTGGTGTCGAGGATGATTTTGCGCTCGGCCGATTCCAGGGAGGTGTCGGTAATCATGCTGGGCAACAGGGCCAGGTCCTCAGTCCGCTCGGCTTTGGCCTGCCAGCTGATGGTTTCGCTCAGCACCCGGTAGCGGCGCTGCTCCAGCCGGTAGAAGTTGCGCACGAACCGCTCGAAGATGCCAGCCATCAGCCCCTCGTCGCGGCGGAAATCGTGGAAGCGGGTGCGGCCCTCGGCATCGGTATCGGGCAGGGCGGTGCGGTAAATCAGGCCGCAGACGTTGAGCAGAAAGCCCTCGGGCCCCGACAGGCGCAGGCGGCGCACGGCCCGCAGCTCGGCGCGCGTCAGCGGCGCGGGCTCGATATCCTCCGGGAAGCGGCTGCGCACGCGGCGCACTTCCTGGCGCAGGGCGGCGGGCAGGTGGCGGGTGCGGCCCAGCACGTCGAGGGTGCCGGCCAGCAGGCGGTTGAGCGGGGTGTTCGGGCCCAGCTCGTCATAGGCGCACACGGCGCGGCCCCGGCGCAGCAAGTCGCGGGTGATGGTGGGCGTGAGCAGCACGCGCCCGCGCAGCTCAGCCCGCTCCTCTTCGCGCTCGGCGTAGCCCAGCGGCAGCCCCTTCTGCAGCAGCCGGCGCGTGCCCACCAGCAGCAGCTGGGTCAGCAGCTCCAGCGGCCGGTGAAACTCCTGCTCGGCCACCTGCTGCCACTCGCCCGGCTCCGGCAGGCGGTTCCAGGCGTAGCAGAGCAGGTAATAGAGGTTCTGTATCGGGACCACGGATTATTGCGGATGCATCTGGATTTGGCTTGCGCCTTCCTCCGGTTCACGGATTTTGTGGACGATTATATTCGTTGCCTTTGCGCCCTCTGCAGGCTAAAAACTCCTGAACGATGCACTAAGCACCAAGCAGCCGCTTCTTGTGCGCGGCCGCCTGCGTGGGTTGGTCAAACCAGTAGTCATCGAGCAGGGGCGCTATTTCCTGCTCCAGAATCAGGTTCAGCCACGCGGGTGCCTGAGCGGGGTGCGCGGGCGGCTGGCAGAAGTAGCTGTGACCGAGCTGGAAGTCGGGGCCCAGCTCCGGGTCGTCGGCAATGGCCTGGTTCAGCTCGCGCAGGCGCAGCAGCAGGCGGGCAATGACGACGTTGGGCACGCCCTGCCCGGCCAGCAGCCGGCGCAGCGGCTCGCCAAACTCCGGCTGCATGGGCACGAAGGCGAAGCGGCGGCGTAGGGCGTAGTCCAGCGGGGCCAGGCTGCGGTCGGCCGTGTTCATCGTGCCAATGAGGTAGAGGTTGTCGGGCACGAAGAAGCGCGGGGCCTCGGCCGGGGCGTAGGGCAGGCGCAGGGCGTGGGCGGGGCCGCGCTTGTCGGGCTCCAGCAGCACCAGCAATTCCCCAAAAATGCGGTTCAGGTGCCCCCGGTTGATTTCGTCGATGAGCAAGACGAAGGGCCGCTGCGGCTGCTCGGCGGCGCGGCGACACACGTCGGGCAGCACGCCGTCGGTGAGGCGGAAGCCGCCGTGGCCATCGGGCCGGAAGCCCTGCACGAAGTCCTCGTAGCTGTAGCTGGGGTGAAACTGCACCAGCTCGATGCGGCTTTCGTCGCGGGCCGCGAGCAGCAGCCAGGCCAGCCGCCGGGCCAGGAAGGTCTTACCCGTGCCCGGTGGACCCTGCAGAATCAGATTTTTCTTACGCTCCAGCCCCGCCAGCGCATCATCCAGTCGGGCTTCGTCGATAAACAGCTCCGCCAGCGCCTCAGCCTTAGTATAAGGGGCGGCGGGCGTAGTGAGGAGGTAATCCGGCGCCGGCTCGGCTATTTCGGCCTGCGCGGCCGGCTCCGGCTCAACGGCCAACGCCTGGGATTTTGAAGGTGCTACGGGCGCGGCGGCCTTCTTTCCGGTCTTCTTCCTGCGCGGCGCTTCTTCCGGCTCGTCGTCTTCGGCGCCGGTGTAGAGCTGCTGCATATCCTGCTGGGCGGCCACGTCGCCGTCGTGGGGCGAGCCGGCCAGCACCGGGCGCTTGGTCGTAACGGTGAAGCTCAGGCGCTCCAGCAGGCGGTTGGTGGGCGCCCCGGCGGGCAGGGGAAAGAGGGCGGCGGGCTGCTTGAGGGCCAGGCGCAGCGCCAGCTCGGCCACCGGGCGCGGCGGGTAGCGGCGGCCCTTGTACACCAGCTCGTACACCGTGCTCGGCGGCAGCTCCAGCCCGGCCCGGTCGATGTGGCGCAGGGCACGCAGCACATGGTCGCGGGTGAGGGCGGAGAGGTCGGACGGGGGCGCGGAGGGCGTGGTGGACATGCGGCGGTAAGGTAGGAGCAAAACGCCAACGCCGCGCCGGAGGTTCGGTTGTAAGACGGTTCGGCGCCGGTCAGCCGGCCTAAAGCCGGCCGACCGGTTGCCGCCAGCACGATGCCCGGACCCAACGCAAAGGCGTGAACCACGCGGAAGGCCTGGGGGCGCAAAGACCCCCATCCATCCCATCTGCAAACCCCGGAGGCGCAGCAGCGGGCGTCCCGACGAATAGAGGCTCTGGGGTAGTCGGGGCGTCGCAGCCCGTAACGGCGGCCAGCCCCGGTAGCAGAGCTACCCGAGCTGCCAGGACCCGACGAGTACAGCGAAGCCACAACGGCAGAAGCCTCCGGATACCTCCTTCACCGGTGAAGCGCGGCTCATAAGGCCTTCGGATACACCCTGCACCGGTGAAGGATAACCCCTGAGCCCGTCGGATACTATCTTCACCGGTGAAGGGTGACTCATGAGCCCTTCGGATGCCATCTTCACCGGTGAAGGATGCCCCCTGAGCACCTCGGATAGGTCCTGCACCGGTGCAGGGTGACTCATGAGCTCTTCGGATACACCCTTCACCGGTGCAGAACGCATCCGACGCCCGCAATCAGTCGGCGCGGTGCTCCCGCCGGATGCCCAGCTTTTTCATGCGCGCTTCCAGGGTCTTGGCGTTGATGTCGAGGAGGGTGGCGGCGCCCTGGGGCCCGCTCACCCGGCCGCCGGTTTGCTGCAGGGCCGTCAGGATATGGTCGCGCTCCTGGTCGCGCAGGGTTTTGAGCGGCCCGCTGCCCGCCGCCACGGGCGCCGCCGCGGCCACCGGCGCGGCCGTGAAACCCGCGAATTCCAGAAACGGGCCGCTGCTGGCAATGACGGCGCGCTCCACCACGTGCTCCAGCTCGCGGATGTTGCCGGGCCAGGGGTAGCGCTGCAAGGCCTTCAGGTCGCGGGCGCGCAGGCCGCGCACGGGCTTGCCCAGCTTCTTGGTGAAGCGCTCCAGGAAGTGCCTTACCAGCGCCTCCACATCCTCGGGCCTCTCGCGCAAGGCCGGCAGGTGAATCGGGAACACATCGAGACGGTAGTAGAGGTCGGCGCGGAAGCGGCCGGCCGCTACTTCATCCTCCAGCACCCGGTTGGTGGCCGCGATGACGCGCACGTCGGTGCGGATGACGCGGCGCCCGCCGATGCGCTCAAACTCCTTTTCCTGCAGCACCCGCAGCAGCTTGGCCTGCAAGTCCAGCGGCAGCTCCCCGATTTCGTCCAGGAAGATGGTGCCCCCGTCGGCCAGCTCGAACTTGCCGATGCGCCTATCGTGCGCCCCGGTGAAGGCGCCCTTCTCGTGCCCGAACAGCTCCGACTCGATGAGCTGGGCCGGCAGGGCCGCGCAGTTGATCTTGATGAGCGCCCGCTCCTTGCGCGGCGAGAAGTTGTGCAAGGCCCGGGCCACCAGCTCCTTGCCGGTGCCCGTTTCGCCGGTGATGAGCACGGTGGAATCCGTCGGGGCCACCTGTTCTACGCGCACGAATACCTGCTGCATCACCTGGCTGCCGCCCACGAAGTCGCCGAAGCGGGCTGCGGCGCTGGTGTTGATTTCGTCGATGAGGTAGGTCCGCTCGCGCTCCAGCTGGGTGCGTAGCGCGTCGATCTGCTCGAAGGCCGATACGTTCTGGATGGCCAGCCGAATCTGCGGCACCAGGCCCATGACGAGCTGCAGCATGTCCTCGTTGAAGGCGTAGGGCTGCACGCTGGCCAGAATCAGGGCCGTGGCGGGCTCGTCGCCGGTGCTGAGCGGGGCGTAGAGCACCGACTGCGTGCCGCGCTGCTCGCGGATGTAGCGCAGCAGGGCAAACCGCTCGGTCAGCTCCTGAAACGCCTCGCCCACGTACACGCTGGGCGTGGTAAACGTCTCGGCCACGTGCTGCAGACTGTCGCTGACCTCGGGCAGGTCGTCGTAGCGCGACTCGTCCAGCGGCGCGAAGCTGCCGTCGGGCTCCTTGTTGAACTCCACGAAGGCCCGCACCGACGAGCCGGGTCGGCGCGTGCGCACCCCGAAATAGTCGAAGGGCGCCACGTGGCTGATTTCGGTGGCAATGGTGCGAAACAGCTCCCCGCGCTCCTTGATGCTGAGCAGGGCGTTGGTCAGGGCCAGCTGGGTGGTTTTTTCCTGCTCGCGACGGGCTATGTCCTCGAATGCCAGCGTGTTGGTCACGGCCACGGCCACCAGGCTGCCGATTTTCTCCAGCAGGTCGATGTCGGACTCGTTGAACTCCGGCTGCCGCCGCGACACCAACGACAGCGTGCCGATAAGCTGCCCGCCGGTGCGCAGCGGCACCACCACGAAGTAGCGCATGCCCCGGTCGCGCAGCAGGCACATGGGCTCGTAGTGCGGGTACTGCCGGATCAGCTCCTGCACGTCGTACTGCTGCAGGTGCTGCTGGCGCACGAACAGCTCCACCGGCGTGCCGCCGATGCGGCTGGAACCGATTTTCTGGCTGCCGGGGGAGCCTTTTTCGGGCAACAGCAGCTCGCCCAGGTAGTCGCGCAGGAACACGCGGCGGTACTGCTGGTTGTCGTCGAGGGTGAGGATGGTAATGGCGTCGAAAGGGAAAATCAGGCGCAGCTTTTCCGTGACGGTGCGGAACAATACCTCCTTGCTCCGTGAGCTGGCAATAGCATCGTTGAGGTAGAGCAGCAGGGAGTCGTCTTGATCGGGCATGACTGTTTTTCCTGAAATGTGAGGACTAATAAACGAGGAATTTCTGATATGTAAGGAAAATACTAAGAGGGTAAAGGTGGGGTTACGAGGAGGTGATTAAAAAATAAACGGCCTTTTCAGGGTGTTTAAGTCAGTTTTGGAAGAAATTTTTAATCCGCGCAACTCCCTGGCACAAGCTTGGGTAATAGCGGAGCGACCTTCATCAGTCATCCGCTATGTCTTTTCAACCCAAACTCGCCGCGCCGTTCCTGCTGACCTCGCTCACAACGCTGGGGTTGCTGTCGGCCGGCGCGGCCCACGCGCAGACGCCGCTGACCACCGCCACGGTGGGCGACTCGCTCACGCTGGAAGCCACCGTCCGCACGGTGCTCGACGCCAACCCGAGCATCAACGCCCTGCAGGAAGAGGTGAACCAGGCCCAGGCCCGCCTGGCCGAAACCCGCACCTACCTGCGCCCGGTGGTGAACGGCACCGGCACCTATACCCGCATCGACCCGGTGGTGAAGCTGCCCTTCGACGGCAAGGTGCTGCAGTTCGCGCCCAACAACAACTACGACCTGCACGTGGCCGCGCAGTATACGGTGCTCGACCTGGGCCGCACCCGGGCCAACATCGACCTTTCGCAGAGCCGCATTGCCTCGGCCACCGACCAGATCAACGTGACCCGCCGCGACCTGGCCTTCTCGGCCGCGCAGAGCTACTACAGCATCCTGTTTGCCCGCGAAGCCATCCGGGTGCAGGACGCGCAGATTGCCTCCCTGCAGCAGCACCAGCGCGAAATGGAAAAGCGCGTGGAAGGCGGCGTGTCGACCAACTTCGACGTGACGACCACCAAGGTGCGCATCGCCCAGGCCCAGAACACCAAGATTGACCTGCAGAACCAGCTGCGCAACCAGGAAGTGCAGCTGGCCCGCCTGCTGCACCGCCCCGAAAACACCGTGACGCCGGTGCGCGGCCGCTTCGAGTACAACCCCCAGGCCGTGGACGTGAATGCGGCCCTGGCCAAAGGCGCGGAGAACCGCCCCGAGGTGAAGCTGGCCAAGGACGCCGAGCAGACGGCCATTGCCCAGCAGCACGTGGTGGAAACCAATAACCGCCCCACGCTGAACGTGCTGGGCCAGGCCGGCGCCAAAAATGGCTACATCCTGCCCAACATCGACCGGATGCGCTTCAACACGGTCGTCGGGGCCCAGCTGAACGTGCCCATCTACGACGGCAACCGCAACAAAGTGCAGCGCGTGGGCGCCGAGTCGGCCGTGAAGGGCGCGCAGGCCCGCATCCAGGACACCCAGGAGCAGGTGCGCGCCGACGTGATGCAGGCCGTCAACAACATGCAGTCCAGCGCCGCCCGCTACGACAACTCGCAGGTGCAGATCGAGCAGGCCACCGACGCGCTGACCCGCGCCAAGTCGCGCTACCGCTATGGCGTGGGCAACAACCTCGACGTGCTCGACGCCGAAACCCAGCTGGCCCAGGCCCGCCTGGCCCGCCTGCAGGCCATCTACAACTACACCCTCGGCCAGTACCAGCTCCGCCGCGCCACCGGCGAGCAGATTTGGTAGTGGTGAGATGGTGAGATGATGAAATGGTGAGTGTCGTTCAGCTGGCGCGAAATGCGCGGTAATGGCCTCCCAAACATCAAACTCACCAATTCACCACCTCACTATCTCACCATCCCATGCACCTGTCCAAGATTCTTTGCCCGCTGGATTTCTCGGCCGCTTCGGGGCCGCTGCTGGCCTACGCCACGGCGCTGGCCGGGGCCACCGGGGCCGAGCTGTGCCTGCTGCACGTGCAGGAGCCCCAGCCCGCCCTCAGCGACGCCGACGTGCCGGAAGCGGCAATGGAACTGGCTCGTTATCAGGTGCTGGCCGAACAAGCCGGCGCGGCCCGCGTAACTACCCGGTTGCGGCGCGGCGAGGCTTCCGTCGAAATCGTAGGCGAAGCCCGGGATGCGGCTACTGACCTGATTGTCATCGGTTCGCACGGCCAGACGGGTCTCACGCGCTTCCTGATGGGCAATACCGCCGAGCACGTCGTGCGCATCGCCCCCTGCGCCACACTGCTCGTCAAACCCCAGGCCGACGCCGCGTACCGGCAATCGGCCTAGGCGGTGAGATGGTGAAGTGGTGAAATAGTGAGTGTCGTTCTGGTTGCGCGGTGTGCGCCTTCCAAACATCAAGCTCAGCATTTCACCTCCTCACCATCTCACCACTCCCAAATTCACCATTTCACAAACTCACCATATCACAGATGGCAACGCAAGAACCGGTGGTAGAACGCCAAATTTCGCAGCCTGGCGGCCCGGCCCAGCCCGCCGTTGACACCGCTTACGACGACGAGCCCGCGGCCCGCTCGAAGCGCCCGATTATCCTGCTTATCCTGGCCCTGGTGCTGCTCGTGGGCGGCTACTTCGGCTACCAGCGCTACCAGTTCGGCCAGACGCACGAAGAAACCGATGACGCCCAGGTAGAGGGCGACGTGTACCCGGTGCTGCCCCGCGTGGGCGGGCCGGTGCTGGAAGTGAAAGTCGATGACAACATGCCGGTGAAGAAGGGCGACGTGCTCGTCGTGCTCGACCCGGCCGACTACCAGCAGCGCGTGAATGCCGCCCAAGCTGCGTTGGCCGCGGCTCAGGCCAACGTGGTGGCCGCCCGCGCCGCCGTGGGCACGGCTTCGGCCAACGTGCGCACCGCCCAGGCCAGCATCGGCGTGAGCGACGCCAACCGCTCCCGCCTGGAGAAAGACCTGAAGCGCAGTGAATTCCTGCGCAAGGAGGACATCATCCCGCAGAGCGAGTACGACGCGGTGCAGGCCAACCTGAAGTCGACCAGCGCCCAGCGTGCCACGGCCCAGGAGCAGGTATCGGTGGCCCGCCAGCAGGTGGCGGCGGCCCAGCAGCAGGTAGCCGTGGCCGAGGCCGTGGTGAAACAACGCCAGGCCGACCTCGACAACGCCCAGCTGCAGCTCAGCTACACCACCATCAAGGCCCCGGCCAACGGCACGGTGAGCCGCAAGGGCGTGCAGCCCGGCCAGGTGGTCGGCCCCGGCCAGCAGCTGTTCGGCATCGTGGCCAGCGAGCGGACCTGGGTTATTGCCAACTTCAAGGAAACGCAGCTAGAAGACATGAAAGTGGGCCAGCCGGTGAAAATCGAAGTCGACGCCTACCCGCACGAGGAGTTTTCGGGCCACATCGAGTCGCTGTCGGCCGCTACCGGCGCCCGCTTCGCCCTGCTGCCCCCCGACAACGCCTCGGGCAACTTCGTGAAAGTAACCCAGCGCGTGCCCGTCAAAATCGTGCTCGACAAGGCCGACCCCGAGCACCCGCTGCGCGCCGGCATGAGCGTCACCGCTACGGTAGCGGTGAAATAGTGAGATGGTGAACTGGTGAGTTTGACGTTCGACCTGCGCGGTTCTGTGCCTTCTGAACATCAAACTCACCATCTCACTATTTCACCACCTCCTGGCTCCACCTCACCTCTTGGCTCGCTTGCGGGCGGTTGCCAGTACTGATACCAGTTCCACGTACTCTTGCTGCAGCTTATGCAGGCGGGCGGGCGGAACGATACCGGCGTCGCTTAGAAGTTCGAGCCAGAACAGGGCTTCATCGGCTTCTTCCACGCAGATACAAAGCTTGGCGTACCATTCGGCGCTTGAGCGTCCCCGGCAGGCCGCCCGAAAATTGGCGGCTACCGAGGTAGCGGCTCCCAGTAGCTGCTTTCCTAAAATGAATGCTTCGCTAGTCCGAGGCAATTGTTGAAACAGGCGAATCACCCGTAGCGCGGCTTCTTTTGTACGCGTCCGGTATGCTTCGTTGAATGATATGCTGGGGATAATATCCTCTTCCATAAGGTGAATCAGTAGAGTTGTCTTACAGAAGCAAGTAAGAACATTCACTCACTATTTCACCATCTCACCATTTCACCACATGGAAACCGGATTTACCAAGTGGATCATCGTCATTACGGTGGTGATGTGCTGCTTGCTGGAGCTTATTGATACCAGCATCGTGAACGTGGCCCTGACCCAGATGATGGGCAACCTCTCGGCCACGCAGCAGGAAGTCAGCTGGGTGGTGGCCTCCTACGCCATTGCCAACGTTATCGTGATTCCGATGACGGGCTTCCTGGCCGAGCAGTTCGGCCGCAAAAACTACTACCTCTTCTCGGTGATTCTCTTCACGCTGGCCTCCATGGCCTGCGGGCAGAGCACCAATATCTGGGAACTGGTGGCTTTCCGCTTCATTCAGGGCGTGGGCGGCGGCGCGCTGATGGCCACCTCGCAGGCCATCCTCATCGATACCTTCCCGCCCCACCAGCTGCCGCTCGGGCAGGCCCTGTTCGGCATGGGCGTGATTATCGGCCCCACCATCGGCCCCACGCTCGGCGGGTACATCGTGGACAACTACGACTGGCCCTGGATTTTCTACGTCAACGTGCCGGTGGGCATCATGGCCAGCATCTTCACGGCCACGTTCATCCGCGACCCGGAGCGCATCAAAAACGCCATCCGAAGACCAATCGGGGAAATCGACTGGCTGGGGATTTTCCTGCTGATCCTGGGCGTGGGCTCGTTGCAGTACGTGCTGGAGCAGGGCGAATCCAACGACTGGTTTGAGGACCAGAGCATCCTGCTGTTCACGGCCCTGACCGTTATCGGTCTGGTAGGCTTCATCTGGCGCGAGCTGACGGCCAAGGCGCCCATCGTGGACCTGCGGGTGCTCGGCAAGAGCCGCAACCTGGCCGTGGGCGCCTTCCTCTCGTTCATCCTGGGCTTCGGGCTGTTCGCCTCGGTATTCGTCTTCCCGATTTTCTGCCAGCGCATCCTGGGCTTCACGGCCGCCCAAACGGGCTACCTGCTGCTGCCCGGCGCCCTGCTCACTGGCTTCATGATGCCGATTGTGGGCAAGATGATTCAGGGCGGCGTGTCGCAGAAACTCATGCTGCCGGTGGGCTTCGTGGTGTTCTTCGTCTTCTCGTACTGGATGAGCACCCAGATTTCGCCTACCGCCGGCGAAAGTGACTTCTTCTGGCCGCTGATGCTGCGCGGCTTCGGGCTGGCGCTGCTGTTCCTGCCCATTACCACCATGTCGCTGGCGGGCCTCAGTGGCAAGGATGCGGGGCAGGCCGCCGGCCTCACTGGCATGATTCGCCAGCTCGGCGGCTCGTTCGGGGTAGCGCTTATCGGCACCTTCCTGGAGCGCAAAACCATGCAGAACCGCGTGGGCCTGCTGCCCAATATCTCGATATACGACCCCGAAACCCAGCAGCGCCTGCAGGGGCTGATTGCCAGCTTCATGGCCAAGGGCGCCGACATGGTGGTGGCCCAGCGCCAGGCCTACGCCGCCCTCGAAGGCATGCTGATGAAGCAAACGGCCCTTATCACCTACTCCCAGACCTTCCTGATCATCGGGGTGTTCTTCATTCTCTGCATCCCGCTTATCTTCCTCATCAAGCGCCCCAAGCCCGGCGCGAAAGTGGACCTGAACGCGGCGCACTAAGCGGTGAAATAGCGAAATAGTGAACTGGTGAGTTGACGTTCAATCGTTTCTAAATGCGCAAACGGCCCCGGCAACCAATGTTGCCGGGGCCGTTTCGTTTGTATTGAGAGGGTTGGATGTTTAGTGAAACCGGGGCCGACAGAACGTCAAACTCACCATTTCACCAGTTCACCATCTCACCACCTATTGATACTGAATGTACAGGGGCTTGGGCGTCAGCTGGAGTACCTCGGTGGGCGTCATGATGTGGTGGGGCTTGGGGCGGGCGTCGTACTCGTAGAAGAGCTTGAAACCCGTGTACTGCACCGGCTCGGTCTGGATGTAGTCGTGGTACGAGTCCTTTTTCAGCGTCGGTTCGCCGTGGCCGTCCATGTGCATCACCACCTGCACCCGCGGGTCCAGCTTGATGTTCTTGTAGTTGGTCAGCATCTTCCGGGTGAAGCGGTGCACCGTCAGCACTTTCGGCGGCAGCTTATTTTCGCTCACCAGGCGCGCCAGGTAGTTGATGGTCCAGTTCACGTCCTTGGCGTCGAGGGTGCCGATGCGCTGGTTGGGGCGGATGCCCGGCATGGTGGCCAGCGAGAATTCGGGGTCGATGCCGAGGTGAATGTCGGGCTGCTTCAGGTACTGCTCCAGCTTGGGCACCTCTACCTGCAGGGTGCTGTGGCCGGGTTGCACGTCGAGGAACAGGATGCACTTATGCTCCCGGGCCCAGCTGATGACCTCTTCGATGGTGGCTTTGGAGTTCATCAGGCGCCACTTGCCATCCTTGCCGGGCGTGCCCTGGGCCGTGATGGTCACGTTGTGCAAAGCCGCCTGCACCGGGATGCTGGGGTCGGCGGCCTGCCACTCCTTCAGCACGCCCGCAAACTTGCGGAACATCTGCTCCTTCGGCTCGCGGCCCAGGATGCCCATGCCCTTCGAGCGAATGTTGCCGTAGAACGCCACGATGCGGTGGCCCGGCAGAATGGCGCCCGGCAGCTGCCCGCTTTTCTTGGCAATAGAGTCGGCCTTGAGCGAGTCGCGGCGCATGGCTTCCATCTTCAGCTTCACCGTGTCGACGACGGCGGGGCGGGCCGTATCGGCCGTGGCGGTATCGGTGCCGGAGGCTTCGTTGTCGGAGCGGCTGCCGCAGCCGGGCAGGGTCGAGAGGGTGAGGGCAAGGCCCAGCGCCGTCAGGGCGGGCGCCGTCAGGCGGGTGAGGGACTGAAAATGAGGCACTAGAAAAGAAGGAGCAAAGAGGTCGGAAACACCGCGAAGGTACGCCTTTTCGTCCGACCACCACCGGGCATTCAGCCCGCCGGGGCCGACAAAAAAAGCCGGCAACCCGCGAGGCGGGGCCGGCTTCGGGGCAGCTGTGAGCGGCTGCCGGGGTGTTTTGAGTAGGTCCGGTATTTTTCAGAACCTCATGCGGAACTCCGCATAACAACTGATTTCAATTACGCCGGGCGGTAGCGGCTCAGCCACTCGCGCTTCATCAGGGCCTTGAATTCCAGGAAGCTCATGTCGGAGTTGGGCGTGAACTGCTTGATCTGCCCGTGCTCGTTGAGGTAGTCGAAGTACTTGTAGTGGGTGGTGTCGCCCTCGCCGTAGAGGTAGCACTGAATGGTGATGCAGGTCGGGCCGGTCACGTTGGTGTTGTGCAACTGGTGGTTCTGGTTGAGCTCGGGGCTGATCCAGGTCACGTCGCCGGTGCCAAACTTGGCAATCATGAAGGGCTGCTGGTGGTAGCGGGAGAGCATCGGGAACAAGCTCACCGTGATTTCGCCGTGCAGCACCCGGATGACGGCGTTGGCCCCGCCGTGGTTGTGCAGCGGGGAGTAGTGGCCGGGCGGCCAGATTTCCATCACGTACGGAATGCCCGGCGAGTCGCCCTGGTTGAGGCCCAGCGTGATGCGCAGGTAGGTTTCGTCGGGGTTGGAGCCGCCAAACTCGCCGGCTTTTTCCTGCAGCGTCCGGTAGCACCAGCCGTCGGGGCTGGCAATGCTGGCTTCGATGGCTTGGGCGAAGTCCGGGAAGTCAGGCGTATTCAGGGTGAACTGTTCGCCCGACACGTTGTCGTAGAGCAACTGGCAAGTGGCGGTGAGGTTGGCGGCCACCGTGGCGCGGTTGCGGGCAATGTCGTCCATGGTCAGCCGGTTGCGGTCGACCACCACCATGGCCGGGTCCACGATGACCGGGTCGCGGTACATTTTGAACGGCTGCACCACCGCGGGGTCGAAGGCGACTGTGGCCACGGTGCGCACCCAGGCGTAGGGGTCATCGGCCTGCTTTTCGGGCACCGGCGGCTGAATGGGGAAGCGCAGCTCGGCCAGCAGGGTGTTGCGGCGCACTTCGCCCTTGCCGTAGCGCAGCAGCCCGTTGTTCGAGTCGAGGCTGAGCCAGTAGGGGCACTGCTCCGACTTGTCCAGGCCGCTGCCTTCCTTATAATACACCGTCAGCCCCGGTTCGTGAGTGGCATCGGGCTCGTAGGGCAGCCAGTGCCCGTCCTGTAACCGCGCGAAGCGGGCATACTTCTCGGTCACGTCGAGGCGGAAGCCGTGGCGGTGCGTCGGGTCCTGCAGGGTAAGGCTGAAAGCGGTTTGCTGGGTCAAATGCACGGCCAGCACGCCCTGCCCAACCACGATCAGGCGCTCGGTGCCCGGCTTATCGGCCGGGGCGTTTCGCAGCATGGGACGGGCAGCCTGGGGCGGCGGGGCAATCAGCCGGGACGACGGGGCATTCAGAAACAGTTGTTCGTGGTGCGACATAAAGCGGGCGTAAGCAGGAAAAAAGGCAGCAGTAGTAGCCGGTAAAGCTGCTGATTTCTCCAGCGCAGAGTCCGCGTAGTTTTACCCGTTTTCGGCTTGAATGCGGTGTTGATGTAAAACAAGAACGTCATCCTGAGCATGTCGCGCATCAAGCGAGGACGAAGGACCTTCCTCAGAGCTAGCACTGACCAAGAAGCGCAGCCACCAACTCCCTGCTCTCGGGAATGGCGGCTGCGCTTCGGTGCTATTCCGTGCATCCAAAAAAGCGTCGGCACTTCGTCGGCCGCAGCGGTGCGGGGTGGGAGGAAGGTCCTTCGCTAAGGCTCAGGATGACGTTCTTGTTTACCCGCTCAGCCGCTCGTCTACTGGTACTGGATGTACAGCGGATCGGGGTGCAGGGCGGCTACTTCCTGGGGCGTCATCAGGCGCGAGTGGTCCATCTTGCGGTCCTGTTTGAAGAAGATTTTGAAGCCCGCGTACTGCACCGGCTCGGCCCGGATGAACTTGCGGTAGGAGCTGCGCTTGATGCCGGGCGTGCCCCAGCCGTCCATGTGCATCACAATTTGCACCCGCGGGTCCAGGCTGATAGCCTGGTAATTGGTCAGCATGTCCTGCCGGAAGCGGTGCACCACCAGCACCTTGGGCGGCAGGTGGTACTGGCTCACGAGGCGGGCCAGAAACTGCCGGGCGTAGTTCACGTCGGCCGCGTCGAACTCGCCGACTTCGGTACCGGGGCGGCGGCCGTTTTTCATCGAGAATTCCGGGTCGATGCCGAGGTGCACGATGGAGTCGCGCAGGTAAGGGGCAAGGCGGGGCAGCTCGGCCGGCAGGGTACTCAGGCCCACCTGCACGTCGAGAAACACCAGGCAGCCGTGGGCGTGGCCCCAGCGAATCATGCGGCGAATGACGCTGTCGGGCTGCAGCTCGCGGTACTTGCCATCGGGGCCGGCGTGGCGCTGGGCAATGACGGCCACCATATGCAGGGCCGGCCGGATGGGCTGCGCCGGGTCGGCGCGGCGCCAGGCCTGCACCTGCTGGTCGAGGCGGCGCAGCATCTCGGCTTTGGGGTATTGGCCGAGCACGCCCATGGTTTTGTGGGTGGCGCTGCCGTAGAAGGCCACAATGCGCTGCTCGGGCAGAATGGCGCCCGGCAGCTGCCCCCCGGCGCGCACCACCGAATCGGCCCGCAGCGAATCCTGGCGCAGCAGCTCCCGGCGCGGCAGCCGGGCGGCCTGGTGGTCGGGCCGCCGCTCCTGGCAGGCTCCGACGAGCAGGATCAGCAGAAAGAAAAGCAGCAACTCCAGCGCCCCGGGGCGCCCCAGCCGCTGGCGGCAGTGCAGCATGGCCTTGCAGTCAGTGGTTGTACGAAACACCTGCGGGCCGCGGCAGCCCACAAAAAAGACCACCGACGCGAGGCCGGTGGTCTGTCTATAAACTACAATGCGGGCGGATGGTTCACCGCGGGCGGGTGCTAATTCAGCGCGAAGGTGATGGGAATGGTGTAGGCCACGGCTACCGGCTGGCCGTCCTGCCGGCCCGGCGTCCAGCGGCCGGGCAGGGCGCGCACGGCGCGCAGCGCCGCGTCGTTCAGCTCGTCGGCCAGGGCCTGCTTGGCCGGGCTGGTGCTGATGGCCTTCTGCAGCTTCACGTCGCGGATGCTCCCGTCGGCGTCCACCACGAAGCCGATAAAGGCTTTGCCCTCCAGCCGGGCTTCGCGGGCGGCGGCGGGATACTTCACCAGGGCGCCGAGGTCTTGCATCAGCTGGTCCATGCCGCCCTGGTACTCGGGCATTTCGTCGGCCACCTCGAGCACGCGGCCCAGGAATGCGGGCGGGGGAGGCGGGGGCGGCGGCGCCATCGGAGCGGGCGGCGGGGGCGGGGGCGGCGGCGGACCGAAGGACGCCAGTTGCTCGCAGGCAACGAGGCCCAGCAGCAGCCCGGCCACGGGCAGGGCGGCCCATTTGCGCCAGGCGCGGGTGAGGGGCAGGCGGTGTAGCATGGCAATACGGTTGAGGGTATGGGAAGTGGTGAAAGCATGGGCCAGGGCCGGCGCCTGCCACGGCCGCAGGGCCTGGCGGGCCAGCAGGCGGGCGTACTGCGCGGCGGCAGGGTCGGCGGCGTCGTGGCGGAGCACCGCGGCGTCGGCCAGGTATTCGTGGGTCAGGGCCAGCTCCCGCAGGAAGAGGTGCATGAGCGGATTGAACCAAAGCGCGGCGCGCCAGAGCTGCAGCCAGAGCTGATCGGCCGAGTGGCCCTGGCGCACGTGGGCCAGCTCGTGGGCCAGCACCTGCGCGGCTTCGGCGGGGGCCAGGGGCTGGGTATCGTCCCAAAACACGGTGCGGCCGAAGGAGCTGGTGGGCAGCTGCCCGCCGGTAAGGCGCAGGGTGTAGCCGCGGTGCTTGGTGCCCGGGAGGCGGCGGGCCAATAGCAGCAGGCGCCCGACTCGCCATAGCAGCCCCGCAAGGCTAAGTGCTGCCCCGGCCGCGTAGAGCAGGGGCAGCCAGTGCTGCGTGCTGGCCGCCGGAGCTTCGGCGCCCACGTGGAGCACCGGCAGTACCGCGTGCGGCACGCCCACCACGCGCACCGCGGCAGCTACCGGCCACCACTGCGCCCAGGGCAGCAGCGGGGCCACGGCCGCCAGCACTGGGGCCAGCAGCAGGAAGGCGCGGTTGTAGCCGAAGCAGGCTTCGCGCCGGAGCACGAGCTGGTAAAACAACCAGCTCACGGCCAGGCACAAGGTGCTCTGCCACATCCAGCTAAGCAGGGTGGGCGTCGTCATCGGCAGGCTTGTCGAGGTCTTGTTGGGCGTGGCGCAGCAGCTCGTCGAGCTGCTGGGCATTGAGGTTTTCTTCCTTGGCGAAAAAGGACACCAGGCGCGTAAACGAGCCGCCGAAGTAGCCGCCAAGCAGCTTGCCGAGCGAAAAGCGGCGGTACTCGTCCTGGGCCACCAAGGCGTGGTAGCGGTGGGTGCGCCCGAAGGCTTCGTGGCCCACGTAGCCCTTCTGCTCCAGGATGCGCACGATGGTCGACACGGTGTTGTAGGCGGGCGTGGGCGCGGGCATGTCCGGGAGCATGTCCTTCACGAAGGAGGGCCCGCGGCGCCAGAGCACCTGCATCACCTGTTCTTCGGCGCGGGTGAGTTCGGGGAGTTGCTGCATGGTTGATTGTTTGGTGGTTAAACGTATAACTAAATAATTAGTTATACAACTAAAATCTTCTTTTTGTGACTGATTTAGGCGCTTAATTGTCCATCCAGAAAGTCGTCCGAACAAAAAGGCGTCATGCTGAGCGCAGTCGAAGCATCTCTACCGCTTCGTCTGCACCGATTCAACGAAGCGGTAGAGATGCTTCGACTGCGCTCAGCATGACGTTATGGACTTTCCGGATAGGCTCTGAGGACGCTTCAGCGCCGGTGCCCGCCCGGATTTCATTTCCCGAAACGAAATCTTTTGGGCCGGCCGGTGTTAAGCAGATTCCCACCTTAACTTCCTGACCATCGTGCTATTCGATAAACTCTCCTCGCGCCTGGCGCGCCTGACCTGGCTGTTTAGTACCATTCTGCTGGTGGGTCCCGGCCTGGGCTGCCAGAAGGATGTCGCCTCGCCGGCCGCCGTGCCCGCCGCCGAAGAACCCGGTACCAGCTCCACCAGCCGCCTGCTGGGCAGCACGCTCGTGGGCGAGTACACCCCGCAGCAGCTGGCCACGCACGTGAGCGGTATTCCTTTCGCCGCCGCCCTGATCCGCTACCCCATCCGCGTATACCGGCTCACTTACGCCACCAAAACGCCTGCCGGGCAGACGGTAACGGCCTCGGGGGCCTTGCTGGTGCCCACGGTGCCCGTTGGCCAGCAATTGCCGCTGCTCAGCTACCAGCACGGCACCATCAGCCCCGCCGACGAGGGCAAGGCGCCTTCGTACTACAGCTCGGGCAGCGAAATCTATTCGGCCGTATCGGTGCTGGCGTCCACGGGCTACGTGGTGTCGGCGCCCGACTACATCGGCTACGGCGCCTCCAAAACCCAGCCGCACCCCTACGAGCACGCCGAGTCGCTGGCGTCGACTTCGCTGGACATGCTGCGGGCGGCCAAGGAATTCTGCCAGCAGCAGCAAACCGGCCTCAACGCCAAAACCTTTTTGCTGGGCTACTCCGAAGGCGGCTTTGCCACCCTGGCCCTGCACCGGCTGATGGAAGTCACGGCCACCGCCGAGTTTACGGTGACGGCCAGCGCGCCGGGCGCTGGGGCCTATCACAAGTCGGCCTTCGCCACTTACATCATGAACGCGACGCAGCCGCTGAATTTCCTCAGCAGCTACGTGTGGGTGCTCGACACCTACAACCGCGTCTACGGCCTGAACCGTCCCGCCGCCTTCTACTACAACGAGCCCTACGCCACCCAGCTGGCGGCCAACCCGCTCGGCCCGGTGCCCACGCTGCCCGCCACGCTGTTTACGCCCGGCCTGCGCGCCGCCGTGCTCAATGGCACCGATCAGCCGCTGACCAAGACCTTCCTGGCCAACGACATCTACGACTGGAAGCCCCGCGCCCCGCTGGCCCTGTTCCACGGCACCGCCGACGACTACGTGCCCTTCTTCAACTCGCAGGACGCCTACAACGCCATGCGCGCCCGCGGTGCCACCCAGGTGGAGCTGCACCCGATTCAGGGCGGCAACCACTTCACCTCGGCCATGCCCTACACGCTGGAGGCCTTTGCGTTCATCTCGCAGTACAACTAAGGATATTCGGTAGTTAGTGGCGAACTGGCCCCACTGCCGGAATGATTTCACGCCGACCGGGCCGCAAGGTCTGGTCGGCGTTTTTTATGCCCGTTGCCGCGCCGGCTCCGCTGAACCGAAAGCCTGCCGCAGCCAGGCCCCGCTAAGGGCCGCCAGCCCCCCGACCAGGCCGCCGAGGATGGCCGTTACCAGCACCAGCAGCCAGCCGTTGCCGCCCAGCGGCAGCAGCTCCGCCACGCGGTGGCTCAGGCGGCCATCGGCCTGCACGTGCAGCCAGCCGGCCAGCAGCAGCCAGCCCAGCCCCACGCCGCCGAAGCCCGCCAGAAAGGCCCGGCCGCCGGATTGGGGAAGTAAAAAGGCAAGGAGCAGGGCAACCACGGCAGCGCTCCACCAGGGCAGCAGCCATTGAGCGGCGGCCGCCAGCACGAAAATCAAGAGAAAGAGAAGCCAGGAGCTACGCATCAGTCGGAATTATTTGATCGTGAAGGTGACCGGCACGGTGTAGTACACGCTCACGGCTTGGCCGTTCTGCTTGCCGGGCGTCCAGGCCGGCATCTGGCTGATAACGCGCAGGGCTTCTTCGTCGCAGCCGGCACCGATGCCCTTGGTCACCTCCGCGTCGCTGATGCGGCCGTCGGGCTGCACCACAAAGCGGACGAAGACTTTGCCTTCCACCTGGTTGCGCCGGGCTTCAGCGGGGTACTTGATGTGCTTGCGCAGGTGCTGCATCAGGCCTTCTATGCCCCCAGGCGGCTGGGGCATCTGCTCCACGTAGGTGTAGATGCGGGCGTCGCGGACGGCCGGCTGCTCGGGCAAGGCATTCGGCATCGGAGCGGGTTGGGCCGGCGCCTCACTCCCGATTTCGGCGGTGGTACCGCTGGGCGGCGGCTCGAAGCGCTGGGGCCGGTGCTGGGCCAGCTGATAGATGGTCAGCAGCGCCAGGAGCCCGCCGAAAATCCAGGCGAATTGGCGCGTCGAGAGGCCGTTGCGGCGCGGGGGGAGCGGAGGCATGGCGGATCAGGGCTTAAGCTGCCAGGCGGCCGACACCCGCGGGTGCGGCTGCGTGGGCGAAGTCAGGTAAATCAGCTCGTTGAGCTGGCCCACGCGCCAGGTTTCCAGCAGGTCGTCGTAGTAATGGGAGCCGGGGTTGCCGCTCTGCCCGCCGGGGAATACGCCGTAGGCCTTGGGCGCGGGGCCCAGCGCCACCACCATGCGCCAGGAGGGGCCGTTGCGCTCCGTGGTGGCATTCACGATGGCCGCGCCGCCGCCGCAGTCCACGTCCAGGTGGCCGAAGCCGGGCAGGCGGGCCAGGTGCAGGATGTCGGTGCTTTTCTGGTTGCTCCAGGCCCATTTCGGCCCCAGCGGCCCGAATTTGCGGGTCAGCGAGTCGGTGGTGAAGCGGAAGCTTTCGAGGGCCAGATCCGTCAAGGCTTCGCGGGCCGACGTCCGGTGGTCATCAATCCAGCGCGAGGTGTCCTCCTGCATGATCAGGTTGTTGGTCCGGTCGCGGGGCGGGTAGCGCATTTCCAGGCCGGTGGCTTGCAGGCCGAAATCATCCTCCCAAAGACGGCTGACCAACTGCGAATACCACAGGTCGAAGATGCTCGGGGCCACGGCGTGCGCGTCGTGAAAGTAGTTCCAGTGGCGTAGCTCGTCGTAGGCGCGCTGTTCGGCGGGCCGCAGCTGATCCGGATTCACCAGTTCCAGCAGGCGCGGCAGCATCAGCTGGGCGTTCAGGTTCAGATTGTCGGTCTGCAGCAGGCGCAGCGAATCGGGCGTGGCCCGCGTCATCTGCGCCAGGCGGGTATTGATGCGGTGGCCCCGCTCGTAGCTGGCGAAGTTCCAGCCCAGGTAATACGGGTAGTCGGGCCCGGCCGGAAACTGGTTGGCCGACGACACGAAGCCGCGCGCCGGGTTTTTCACGTGTGGGTTCTGCACCTGCGGAATCCAGCCCTGCCAGTCGTGCCGCGGGTCGGAGCCGTCGAGGATGAACTTGCCCTGGTCGCGCCATTTCAGCGGAAACTTGCCGTTGGGCCAGATAGCCACGTCGTTTTGCTTGGAGGCGAAGATGAAGTTCTGGGCCGGGGCGGCGTAGGTGCTCAGCGCGGCGGCGTAGTCCTGGTAGTTGTGGGCGCGGTTGAGGCGGTAGAAGGTCAGCACCTCGTTGCCGCCCTCGTGGGCCGTCCAGCGCATGGCGTGGCGCACCGGCGTCTGGGCGTTGAAGGGCTTCTCGTCGTGGTCGTACACCACCGGGCCGTGGTGGGTGTAGAGCACCGTGTCGAGGCGCTCGGCCTGGCCGCGCACCCGGATGCGCTCCACCACCCGGCGCACCGGCTTCCACTGCCCGTCGTGCCAGTACTGCTGCTTGGTGTTGTCCTTGAATTTCAACTGGTACCAGTCGAGCACGTCGCCGCCCACGTTGGTCACGCCCCAGGCCACGTCCTGGTTGAAGCCGATGATGATGGTGGGCGCCCCGGGGATGGTCACGCCGTACACGTTCACGCCCGGCGCCACCAGCTGCACTTGGTACCAGATGCTGGGCAGATTCAGCTGCAGGTGCGGGTCGTTGGCCAGGATGGGCAGGCCCGAGGCCGTGCGGCTGCCGCTCAACGCGAAGTTGTTGGAGCCCAAGTCGGCGGCGGGCTCGTTCTGCGGCACCTTGTCCGAGGCCGTGGCGGCAAACACCTCGGGCACCGGCGGTACTTTCACCGGCGCGTAATCCAGCGGGGTGCCGGCGGGCACTATCGGGTCTTCGCGGGTGGGGTAATCCGGAAACAGGTCGCGCACCACCGCCGGACCATACTTGCCCAGCACGTTGGAGAGGCGCAAATCGTCGGAGCGGCCGCTCAAATCCCAGGCCATCAGCTGCAAGAGCAGGGCGCACTTCAGCGGCTTCCACGGCTCGGGTGCGTAGTTCAAGAGCTTGTATTCCAGCGGGTAGTCGCGCGGGCTTAGCTCGCTGATGCGGGCATTGACGCCGGCCGAGTAGGCCTCCAGCACGGTGCGCGTGGTCGGGTCGGCCATCATCACCGCCAAGGACTTTTCGGCCCCGTGCGGCAGGCCCATGCGGCGCTGAAACCGGTCGTACTCCAGGGCCCGCGCCCCCACGATTTCGGAAATGCGCCCGGCCGCCACGTGGGTCTGAAACTCCATTTGCCAGAGCCGGTCCCGCGCCGTGAGGTAGCCCTGGGCGTAGTACAGGTCGTGGTCGTTCTGGGCGAAGATGTGCGGCACGCGGTGGTCATCGAAGCGCACCTGCACCGGCTGCTGCAGGCCGGGCAGCGTGAGGGTTTGCTCGCGGGCGAAGTCGCCGGGGGCTTCGCCGTTGCGCCAGAAGCCCTGAAACGGGCTCAGAAAGCGCCCGAAGGCCGGAATTTCGCCGTGGTTGGTATCGAGCACCCACACCAGCACCCCGGTAGTGAGCAGAGCCAGCACGGCCCGGACGTAACGCAGCATAGAACAAAAGGGAAGTCAGCCGCTACAACATCCGACAAAAAAACGCGGCGCGCAAACCCCGGCCGGGGTTTGCGCGCCGCGCACCGGTCGAGGCGCCGGCTTAGCGCTTGCCCGCGGGCAGCAGAAAGTTGATGCCGATGCGGCCGTCTAGCTTGCCCGAGTTGCCGCCCGGCGCGTAGGTGCGCCGGTACCCCGCGCTGACCTCCAGCGCCGTGCGCGGGCTGATGAAGTAGCTGTAGCCCACCGCCGCCCGGGCGCCGAATGACATGAAGCGCTGCGGATTGCTGAGGCGCCCCTGCTCGGTTTCGTACCGTTCCAGCACCCAGTTGTGCTGGGCGAACAGGCTGGCTTCGGCGAACAGGCGGTGCCGGCCCCCGCCCAGGAAGTAATAGCGGGCAAACGGCGTGACGCCCGCCGACCAGTTTTGGCGCGAATACCCGATGGTGCCGTACCCGACGGTCGACGTCCAGGGCGCATAGTAGTAGCCGGTGAAGGTAGATTGGGAGCGGCCGTGGCCGACCTGCGCGCCCACGCCCACCAGCAGGTTGTCGGCCACGAAGCGGCCCACCGTGGGCGTTAGCGTGCCTGAGAACTGCCGAAAACCGTCGGTAGCCCGGCCGTAACTCAGGTTGCCGGCCGACAGACCGATGAGTGTAGTGCCACGCTCGGTTTGGGCATGGGCCGAGCCGCCGGCCAGCCCTACCAGGCCCGCCAGGAGTAACAAGTGTTTAGTCATAAGAAGGGGAGGGAAATAACAACGGCTGCGCCGCTTTATACCGGAGGCCTGGGGGCGGTTTATAGTTGCAAGCCCGCAGCGTGATGTCCGAAAACTGGCGTTTCGGGGCGCGGCTTGGCACTTGGTGTCAGCCGGCCCCTGATACCAAAAAACGCCGCGCTACCCCGGTTTAGCAGGGGTAGCGCGGCGCATAGGCTGGCCAGGCGTGCTTTATGGCGTACCGGTGCCGCCCGACGGCAGGAACACGCTCAGGCCCAGGTGTACGTCCACCGTACCCCGGCTGTGGTTACTGAGGTAGGAGTACTGGTTGTTGCGCCGGTAGCCCAGCGTGGCTTCCAGCGCCACGCTGGGCGCCAGGAAGTAGTTGTAGCCGGCCCCGGCAAACCAGCCTTTAATGGTTTCATTATAGCGGGTTTCATTGATGGTAAGGCCGTTTTCGCGCCGCGCGCCGCTGTTGTTGTAGCGCGTTATTTCCCCGCTGAGATGAGCAAACAGTTTGTGCTTGCTGGCATCGACGAAGTAATAGCGCGCAAAGGGCGCCAGCCCGTAGCTCCAGCTGCGGGCAATGCTGACAACCGGGCCGTCGGCCCCCGAGTAAGTGGTTCGGTCGCGGCTGTAGCTGAACGGGAGACCGGTGCCCACCGCCAGCCGGTCGACCACGAACCAGCCGACGCTGGGGTATACGGCGGCCGTGAACGAGTTGTCTTTGTCGGCGTAGCTGGTGTAGTTCAGGTTGCCCACCGACACGCCCAGCAGCTTGGCGCCACGCTCGGTCTGGGCCCGGGCCGGCAGCGCCAGGGAAGCGGCGGCCAGTAATAGTAGGTATTTGTGCATCGTATTGAAAAATAAAGCGTTAGTTGTCGACCGCGGGCAGAAATACACTGAAGCCGACGCGCACATCGACCATGTTGCGCGGATGCAAAATCCGGTCATACGCCACGCGGTAATAGCCCGCCGAGGCCTCCAGCGCCGCGTTGGGCGTCAGGAAGAAGCTGTAGCCCACGGCGCCATGGTAGCCGTAGGTACCCGTGTTGCGCGTGTAATAATCCTCCGGACGCGGACCGCTGACTAGGCGGTAGTCCAGGCTACGGTAGTGGGTTACTCCTATATCGACCCCAGCTTCCCCGAACACGCGGTGCCGGCCGCTGCCCGGCAGGTAGTAGCGGACAAAAGGCGCCAGGCCGTAGCCTAACTCGCGGTAGTATTGAATGCCGTTCGACCGCTGCCGGCCGTAATGCAGGTTCAGGCCGGCCCCCAGAGCCAGATTATCGGCCAGAAAGTACGCCGCCGAGGGGTGTAGCGCCGCCGAAAAGGTCGAGCCCGAGTATTTGGCTCGGCTGTAGCTCAGGTCGCCCAACGAGACGCCCAGCAGTTTGGCCCCGCGCTCGGTCTGGGCCTGGGCAGCGGGCAGCAGCAGACCGCAGGCGGCCAGTGCTAATAAGGGTTTTCGCATACCGGATGAAAACGGATGAGGATAGAAAAAGCGGTTCCATAAACTGCCGGAAGGCAGCCGCTATTGCCTGGAGCCAGCTCCGAAAATAAAGGTTGCAACCAAAAACGCCCCGGCTGCCGGGCAGTCGGGGCGTTCAGGAATAAGGTGCTGGCCGGGAGGCGTTATAAATTCTCCGCCTGGCGCACGAGGCCGTTGATACCTCGATTCTGCAGGCGCTGCCACACGTCGTCGGCCACGCTGCGGGGCATGCGCTGACCCACGATGACGCGGTTGAGCGGGCGGCCGTTCACGTTGTCCTGGCGCACGGCCACGGGCAGTTGCGCGTCGAGCGACTTGATCTGGGCCATCAGGGCTTCGGCGTTGCGCAGCTCGCCGAAAGTGCCGGCCTGTACCACGTAGGTGGCTTCGGTTTCGGGCGTGGTTTCGGTCACGGCTACGTCAGTAGCCTCAGGCTCGGGCACCGTCACGGTGCCGGCCACCGGGCCGAGGGGCGTATCATCGGGCACGATTTCGGCCACGACGCCCAGGGCGCCCATACGCACGATGTCGAGTGGGCGGGCGGCAATTTCCGACAGATCCAGGATGCGCTGGTGACGGTACGGGCCGCGGTCGGTTACTTCCACCACCACGGCTTTGCCGTTGCTGGGGTTGGTCACGCGCAGCTTGGTGCCGAAGGGCAGGGTCTTGTGCGCGCAGGTGTACTTGTTGCGGTCGAAGCGGGTGCCGCTGCTGGTGCGGTGGCCCTGATGCTCGCGGCCGTACCAGGAGGCGCGGCCCCGGAGCACGGCGCCCTTAGAGGCCGTGGCAGTGGGCGTATCGTCGGCGAAGGAGGACAGCGAGGTGGCTACCAGCAGCAGGGCCGTCAGCCACATCATCAGCAAGCCCGAGAGGTTCTGTCGTTGTTTAAACTTCATTCATTCTCTGCTATTGTGAACAGGCCAAATCTATTAGCCTATCCGAAATACAATCCAAACCAGAAGCCCGGCTTGCTGTCAATATAGATTAAAAATTGTGCTTTACCTGTAAAATTTGCATTAGCCCTAACTCGGCCATTGGCGCAAAATCCATGATTGTGTTTCCTGAAGGGTACGTTTGGATTCTATATAGACGAAACCGGGTGGCGGGCGGAAATAAGATTATCCGCCGCTGAAAAAAAATGCCGAGCTGGCTCCGCCTTTTGTCCAAGTGCCGGTTGCAGGAGTGAAAAATAATGCTTAAGCAACTAGTAGCCCCGGCCGACGCCTTCTCGTAAGTTTACCCATGGATTTTGGCCGACTTCCGGACGTGCGCGGCATCGACTTTCGCCTGCCGCCCGACCACCCCGACACCGCCGCCCTGCTGGCCCGCCTCGCCCCACCCGCTGCGCCGGCGCCCATCTGGGTTGGCTGCCCCACCTGGACCAACAAAGCCTGGCTGGGCAGCTGGTACCCGCTGGGGCTGCGCGAAGACCAGCAGCTGCAGTACTACGCCCGGCAGTTCAACTCGCTGGAAGTCAATGTGACGCACTACCGCATTCCCGATGCCGAGATGGTGCGCCGCTGGCGGGCCGCCGTGCCCGCGCACTTCCGCTTCTGCCCCAAAGTGCCCCAGAGCATCAGCCACGACCGGGAACTGTACCGCGCCGACGACCTGACCAACAGCTTCTGCCGCGCCCTCGAAAACCTGGGTGAGCAGCTCGGCATGGCGTTTTTGCAGATGGGCCCCAACTTCGCGCCGCCCCAGCTGCCGCGCCTGGAACGCTACCTGCTCGACTGGCCCGCCCACCTGCCGCTGGCCGTGGAGCTGCGCCACCCCGCCTGGTACCACGACCCCGGCGTGCTGGCCGAAACCGGCGCCCTGCTCGAAGCCCTGGGCAAAACCTGGGTTATCAGCGACGTGGCCGGCCGCCGCGACGTGCTGCACCAGCGCCTGACCACGCCCCGGGCCTTCATCCGCTTCAACGGCCACGCCCTGCACCGCACCGACTACCTGCGCGCCGACGCCTGGGCCGAGCGTCTGGCCGACTGGCTGGCCACCGGCCTGCACGAAGCCTACTTCTTTATCCACCAGCGCGACGTGAACGACGCGCCCACCTGGGCTCAGTACTTCCTGCAGCGTCTCGGCAAGCTCACCGGTCGCGAGCTGCCGATGCCGCAGCTAGTGGTGCAGCCGGTGCAGGGCCGGCTGTTCTGAGGCGACGGTGGGGCAATTCTTTTAAAAGAATATGCCCACGGTGAGTCCGGCCGCCGGCGCCAGCTTGTGCCCGGCCTGACTGCCGCGGCCCAGCTTCAGGCCCGCCGAGGCGTCGAGGAAGCCGCGCTGGCCCAGCGGGAGCTGGTAGCCGGCCACGAGCTGATTGGCCCGCCGCAGCTGATAGGTGTAAGCTGCGCCGCCGCTGACCTCAGGCTGCAGCGTGCTCTGGAAGGTGCGGCTGGCCAGCAGGCTGACGTAGGGGCCGCTGAATTCTTCGCGGGCTTCGTTGCGCAGGCCCTTGATCGGCAGGTAGTAGCGCAGGCCCGAGGTGACGTCGAACTGCGTCAGGCCGGGTGCTTCGGGCTGACCCGGCAGCGGCTGGCGCGCAGGGTCGTAGACGGAGGTGAAGGTAGCCAGCACGCTCAGCCCGAAAAACAGCCGCCGCTCGTAGCCTAGGCTGACGGGCAGGGTCAGGCCGGTTTGGCGCGTCCAGGACTGGCTGGCGGCCAGCCCCACCTTGAGCACGCCCACCCGCTCGGGGCGCAGAGGGCAGCTGGCGGAAGCTGCGGCGGGCGTGAGCGAGGCCGGGGGCAGGCCGCGCAGCAACTCACTGCTGCTGAGCGGGGCCGTCTGGGCGTACGATGAATGAGCGGGGGCGCCGAGTAGCGCCAGCAGCAGCGCGCTGCCGACGGATTGGATGAGAGTAGCCATAACAAGGAGAGTTGTGGCCATGATGCACATCGGCCCCGGCGGTGTTGCACCCCTCACCCCATCATGTGAGTCCGCGACGGGCAATGTGGCGCGGGGCGTAAGCCGGCTGCGCGCCAAATCTCGTATGTTGCTCCGCCCTTTGTCGTTCTGCTCCTATGCCCGCACCTATACTCCCGCCGCTGCTCGTCAGTGCGCTTGTTTGCCTGCTCAGCCTGAGCCAGTTGCCAGCCTCCGCTCAGTCTCCCGCTGCTGCCGATGAAACGCGCTGCCTGCTGCTGCCCCTCGACCCGGCCCGGCGCGCCCAGGCTGCCACGTTGGTAGTGGAAGCCGAAGTGCTCAGCCAGCGCAGCTTCTGGAACGACGCGCACCGCCGCATCTACACCGCCAACACCCTACGCGTGTACAAGCTGCTGAAGGGGCAGTGGGCCGCCGCCGCGCCGCTTACCGTCGTGACCGAAGGCGGGGCGGTGGGGGATACGCTGCAGACGCTGACCAACACCCTGCGCCTCAGCCCCGGCCAGCAGGGCCTGCTGTTTCTGACGCCCGCCAGCTTTGCCGGCGCGGCCCGGCCCGAGGCCTGGGCCGCCTACGCCAGCCGGCAGGGCTTCGTGCGCTACGACGTCGTGACGGCCACGGCCAATGAGCCGTTTCGCCAATACCCGCTGCTCGACGAGGCGTTCTACCGCGCCCAGACCGCGCTGACCGGCCAAGCCCTGCGTGAGCTGGCCCCAAACCCCGCCCTGGCCGCCGCGCTGCTCCGCCGCCAGCAGCCCGCCGAGGCCCGGGGCGTCAACGCGCCGCTCATCACCGGCTTCAGCCCGCGCGCCATCGTGGCCGGCGCCGATTCGGTGCTGACCATCAGCGGGGCGGGTTTTGGCACGGCCCCGGGCGGCGTGGAGTTTCGCAACGCCGACGACGGTGGGGTGTCCTTTACCCGCGTCAATGCCCGCGACGTGCTGAGCTGGTCTGATGCGCGCATTCAGGTGCGCGTGCCCTCCTACAGCAGCACCGCCGACCCGGCCGGCAGCGGCACCTTCCGGGTCGTCACGGCCGATCAGCAAATGGCCACCAGCCCGGTGCTGCTGCCCTTCACGGTACGCTACGCGCTGACCAACGTGCAGGAAACCACTTCGGGCGTGACCTACCGCGCCGGCCACATCAACCAGAACGGCGCTGGTGGCTACACCTTCCAGCCCGACCCGGCCCTGGCCCCGAACGCGGCGGCGCTGGCCGCTTTCGGCCGGGCGCTGAGCAACTGGCGCTGCCAGACGGCCATCAACTGGGACCTGGGTAGTGCCCGCGCCGCCCGGGGCATCGGCAACGACGGCGTCAACGCCCTGGAGTTTGACCAGGGCACGGAGCTGCCGGCCAACATCCTGGGGCGCACCACCAGCACTTACTTGGGCTGCCGCGAAGCCAACGGGAACATCCGCTTCTGGGTCAGGGAAATCGACATGCAGTTCGACGACGGGGTGAGCTGGCAGTTCGGCCCTGGCACGCCCAGCGGTTCGCAGTTCGATTTTGAAACCGTGGTGCTGCACGAGCTGGGCCACGGCCAGCAGCTCAACCACGTCATTGCGCCCGTGGTGGGGGGCGTGCCGCAGCTGGTGATGCACTACGCCATTGGTCGGGGCCAGCTGACGCGCCAGCTCAACTTCAACCGCGACGTGCTGGGGGGCTACGCCGTGCAGCTGGGCAGCGTTCTGCCGGGTGCCTGTGGGCCTGCCTCCGAGCAACCCGCCCCGCTCACGGCCCCGCTGGCCGCGCAGCTTCAGAACGGCCGCGCGCTGCTGAGCTGGACCACCCGCAACGAGTGCAGCGGCATGACCTTCAGCGTGGAGCGCAGCCCCGATGCCCAGACCTGGACGCGCCTCGCGCAGGTGCCGACTACCGGGGCCACCACGTACACCTACACCGATGGTCAGCCGCTCGGGGGCACCAGCTTCTACCGCCTGCAGGTGCAGCTGGCCAACGGCCTGAACCTGCCCGCCGCGCCGGTGGGCGTGCGCGAAAGCGGCGCGGCCTTGCTGGTGTACCCCAATCCGGCCACCGGCCCGCTGCTAACGTTGGAGTACAACGCCCCGGCGGCCTCCAACGCCCTGGAAGTGCGCGTTTTTGATGCCCTGGGCCGCTACTACGGCGGGCAGCGCCTGACGGTGCCGCAGGCCGGCGTCAACACGCTGCGCATTGGGCTGCCCACGCTGCGGGCCGGCTGGTACGTGCTGCGCTGGAACGACGGCGGCGCCCACGGCACGGTGCCCTTCGTGCGGGTGCAATAACGCTGGCCGGCCCCGGCGCGTACCGTAGAGCCGCCGAATCCGCCGAACTGGCCCGTACTTTGCCAGCGGCTGGCTCGTTAGAGTCGTGCTTTACCATTCCCCGCGCATGCCCGTTTTCCGCCTCCGCCCGCTGCTGCTACTTACCGCCGCCAGCCTGCTCGCCCACGCCGCCTCGGCCCAGAAATACCGCACGGCCGTAGGTCTGCGCCTGGGCAGCGGCAACTACGGCTTCACGGCCCAGCAGCGCATCTTCGAGAAAACCACTTTGGAGGGCCTGGCCACGTTTCGCAGCCGCGAGGTGATGGGCACGCTGCTCATCGAGCGGCACTTCCACATTCTCGGGCCGGCCCTCAACTACTACTTCGGCGCCGGGGCCCACGCCGGCGGCCACAAGGACTACGGCACCGTCGGCGGCTTCGATGGCATGGTGGGCGCCGAGTGGAAGCTGCCCATCGTGCCGCTGCAGCTCAGCGTCGACTTCAAGCCCAGCGTGGAGCTGAACAACGAGGACTGGTTCCGCTTTCCCACGGCCGTATCGGTGCGCTACGTGCTGATCAAGGAGAAGAAAAAGCCTTTCATGGGCGGCCTTTTCGGCGGCGACAAAGACAAGGAGCGCGGCAAAAGCAAGCAGAAAACCAAGGCCGAGCCGCGCAAGTCCGGCGGGCTGTTCGGTAATTAAGACGAGCACGTGTTCAGGTAGGACTGCTGCTGAGGCCGCCTGAAGCCATGTAGAAACTACAGTGTACAAAGCCGCCGCGCCGCGGGTGCCAATTGCATCATCTGTAATTGGCGCCCGCGGCGCGGCGGCTTTGTGAGCGAATAAACCATTTCTATTCGGTGTCTGCGGGGAAATAGGAGTGGCTGCTCTTGGCGGGCAGGCAGGCGGAATCAAATCAGATGATAGGTGAATTTTGTGTATTTCCATGGACAAGTTCACTTTTCAGAAAATATTATTATAAATATCATACAAAAAGTACTTGGATAGAGTATATTTATTAAGCCTTGCCGATCCTTTTTTCCACCATCAACGCTGAATGACCATGAAGCACTTTTCGCTGCTCATGCTCCGAAGCGGCTGGCTCCTGTTCCTCCTGCTGTTCGCCACGCAGCTGAGGAGCTGGGCCCAACCCACCGGCTGCACCCGCCCCGATCCAGGGGGTAACCCCGCCACCAATGGACTTTATGCTGAATACTACACCGGTTATTTCAACGACGACCAAAGCTTCTTTACCTCCAACGCCCCGGGCCTCACGCGCATCGACGCGCAGCTGAACTTCCCGGACTCCGACAGCTGGGGCACCGGTATCGTGCCGCCGGCCGGCGGCGCGCCCGACGACCCCGCCGACTTCAGCGCCCGCTACCGCGGCAGCCTGTACGTGCCCGTGGCGGGTAACTACACCTTTTTCCTCTCCTCCGACGACGCTTCCTATTTCTGGATTGATGCGGCCGCGCAGGCCCTGCCGGCGCAAACGGCCGATGCCCTCATCGACAACGGCGGCGGCCACGGCACATTGGAACGCAGCGCCACGGTGTTTCTGACCGCCGGCCTGCACGGCGTGCTCATTCACTACGGCGAAGACCTCTACGGCAACAACCTGACCTGGGAATGGGAAAGCGCCGATGCGGGCATCACGCGCCAGATCGTGCCCAGCTCGGCCCTGTGCTCCGCCGTGCAAAACCTGCTGCAGCTGCCCCAGAGCATTGCCTACTCGCCCGCTACGGCCGGGGTGGCGGCCGGCTCGGTCATCAGCTCGGGCGTGCCGGTGGTAAACGACGGCGGCCAGCCCATTACGGCCTTTGCCGTGGCCAACGCCGGCAGCCTGCCGGCGGGCATCAGCATCAATACTGCGACGGGCGTGCTCACGGCGGCGGCTACGGTGCCCAGCGGCGTGTATAGCGTGAGCGTGTCGCTGACCAACGCCAGCGGCACCAGCACCTTCGGCAACGTCTTCACCTTCGACATTGCCCCGCCGCCGCCCTCGGGCTGCACCGGCACCGACCCCGGCGGGGCGGCGCCCTCGCGCGGGCTGTACGGCGAGTATTACGCGGGCTTTTTCGGCAGCGACCATAGCTTCTTCCAGACCGCGCCCGATCTGGTGCGCGTCGATGCGCTGGTGAACTTCACCAACACGCCCAGCTGGGGCAGCATCGTGCCGCCGGCCGGGGGCTCGGCCGCCGACCCCGATGACTTCAGCGTGCGGCTGCGCGGCAGCCTCTACGTGCCCACCACCGGCAGCTACAAGCTGTACCTGACTTCCGACGACGCCTCCTACCTCTGGCTCGACAACGCCGCCCTCGACGCGCCGGCCCAGACCAGCCGGGCCACCATCGACAACGGCGGCCTGCACGCCGCCCGCACCGACTCGGTGACGGTGTTCCTGACCGCCGGCCTGCACAACCTGCTGATTCACTATGGGGAAAGCGGCGGCGGCAACGTGCTGATGCTGGAATGGGCCAGCACTGCGGCGGGCATCACGCGCCAGCCCGTGCCGGCGGCGGCCCTCTGCACGGTGGTGCAGCCGCTGCGCCAGCCGCCCACGGCGCTCAGCTACTCTCCGGCCAGTCTGTCGACGGTGAGCGGGCGGGCGGCCTCGTCGCCCACGCCCAGCGCGACCAGCCCGCTGCCCGTGCAGGGCTTTGCGCTGCTGAACGCGGGCAGCTTGCCGGCGGGCATCAGCATCAACAGCACGACCGGCGTGCTCACGGCCGCCTCCACCGTGCCGCAGGGCCAGTACACGGCGGGCGTGGCGGTGTACAATGCCGAGGGCGCCCTGGAACAGCCGCTGGCCTTTGCCTTCGTGGTGACGCCCCCGCCGCCCGGCGGCTGCAGCGGCAGCGACCCGGGCGGCAGCCTGGTGTCGGCGGGCCTGTTCGGGGAATACTACCCGGGCTATTTCGATGACCAGACGGATAACCAGGGCTTTTTCAAGCGCACTACGGCGGCCTTCTCCCGCATCGACCCGCAGCTGAACTTTGGGGCCGTGGGCAGCTGGGGCGACATCGTGCCGCCGGCCCAGGGCTCCAATGAAAACCCCGACCAGTTCAGCGCCCGCTACCGCGGCAGCCTCTACGTGCCCACGGCCGGCAACTACACGTTCTACCTGACCTCCGACGACGCTTCTTACCTCTGGCTCGACGACGCGGCCCTGGCCTCGCCGCCCACGCTGGCCGCCGCCCTCATCGACAACGGCACCGGCCACTCGCCGCGCACCATCAGCGCCACGGTATTCCTCCCGGTGGGGCTGCACAACCTGCTGGTGCACTACGGCGAGTTCAACGGCAGCAACGTGCTGCAGCTGGAATGGGAAAGCACCGATACCGGCCTGGCCCGGCAGCTGGTGGCGGGCACCTCGTTCTGCTCGGCGCTGCAGGCGCCCCGCGGGCCGCTGCCCATCACGCTGGTGGGCTTCCGCGCCCGGGTGCAGGGCGAGCAGGTGGAGCTAACCTGGGAAACGGCCCAGGAAATCAATAACCAGCACTTCGAGCTGGAGCGCTCGGCCGACGGGCGCAGCTACCGCAGCGTGGCGCGCATCACGGGCGCCGGCAACAGCAGCACCCGCCGCAGCTACCGCCACTTCGACGCGCAGCCCCTGCCGGGCCTGAGCTATTACCGCCTGCGGCAGGTCGACTACGACGGAGCCACCACCGTGAGCGACGCCGTGGCCGTGACGCGACCGGGTGGCAAAACCATGGCCATCAGCGTGTATCCCAATCCCAACGACGGGCGCTTCACGCTGAAGCTGCAGCAGCCCGCCCCGGCCGATGCCCGGCTGGAGCTGCTGGACCTGAGCGGGCGCGTGCTGTTGCGGCAAGTGCTGCTGCCGGGCGTGCAGGAGCAGCAGCTGGCGGCGCCCGGCCTGGGCCGCGGGGCGTACCAGCTGCGCCTGACCACGCCGGCCGGCAGCTGCGTAACCAAGGTGCTGGTGCAATAATGGCCTGCGGGCCACAGCCGAACGGCCCGCTCCGCAGATGGCGGGGCGGGCCGTTCGGCTGTACCAGCGGTGTGCGTCAGCAAGAGTTGAGCAGATGCTTAACCCTTGCTGACGCGGCCGCTGCCGGCAACGTGGCTGGTTACGCGGGGCGAGCCGGCGTAGTAGATGTTGCCCGAGCCGCTGATGTGCGCGTCGAGGGTTTCGGCCACGTTCAGGCGGCAGTTGCCCGAGCCGCTGATGCGGGCCTCGCAGGTGCTGGCCTTGAGCTCAGCGGCTTCGATTCGCCCCGAGCCGCTCACGCTGGCCGACAGGGAGCGGGTGCTGCCGTTAAGGCGCATCTGGCCCGAGCCGCTCACGCTGGCTTCCACCACTTCGGCCTGCAGCGGGGCCCGCAGCTGGCCCGAGCCGCTCACGGCTACCGTCACGGCTTTGCCCGTCAAAGTGTTGTCGGCGTGCAGGTTGCCCGAGCCGCTCACGCTCAGGCCTTCCAGCGTCGTCACGGTCACGTACACTTTTACCGGGCCCTTGAAGTTGCGCCAGCTCATGCCGGTGTGGTTGACGGTGCCCACGCGCAGGCGGCCCTTTTCCACGGTGGTTTCGACTTCTTTCACGTCCTCAGGCTGGCCCACGACTTCCACTTTCTGCGCGTTGCCCTGCGTCACGATGACTTCCATGGAGCCGGCGAGCTGCACGCGGGTAAACGCGCCCACCGTGCGGACCTCGCGGGTATCGGCCGCGGCACGAAGGGCGGACGGCGGGCCCGGGGCGACGGGACGGAAAGCGGTGGCGGCGGCCAGCAGCAGCAGCAGGCAGGCCAGGTGGGGGAGGCGGGAGGTTTTCATAGGCGAAGATTGAATGGGATATTCAAGGTAGCAGATGTTGGCAATACCGCCACCCGTTGCCTGGGCCGGCTTAGGTAATTGTTATAGCTCCACCCATTAGCCAATGCATCATTGCCCAAAGGAGCCCGCGGTGGGCACGCTTAACGCGCCGCCCAAACTGGTTTCCGCCGGCGGAAGCGGTTTTTTCGTGAGCTTTAGGCCCACGATCAGTCCGCTGCCATGACGCCCAACGAAGAACTGCTGCACCGCTTCTACCAGGCGTTTCAGCGCCGCGACGCCGCCGGAATGGCGGCCTGTTATCACCCCGAGGCCACCTTCGAGGACGCCGCTTTCCGGCTGCGGGGCGCCGAAATCGGGCTGATGTGGCGCATGCTCTGCGAGCGGGGCAAAGATTTGCGCCTGAGCTACAACGACATCCGGGCCGACGAGCAGCAGGGCGCCGCCATCTGGGACGCGCACTACACCTTCTCGCAGACCGGCCGCAAGGTGCACAACCACATCCGGGCGCACTTCACCTTCCAGGACGGCCGCATCCTGACCCATCACGACGACTTCAGCTTCTGGCGCTGGTCGCGACAGGCGCTGGGGCCGGTGGGCTGGCTGCTGGGCTGGTCGCCGTGGCTGCAGCGGCAGGTGCGGGCCAAAGCCGAGAAGGGCCTGCAGCAGTTCCGCACCTTGCGGGCCCTGTAGAAGCGGGTTTCGTCTCCCCAGCCAGCGCCCTGCGTATCTCGCCGATGCTGCTTTTGTTGCTGAATTTGGCCATAACGGCCTACCTCACCGGCGTCATCTGGACGGTGCAGCTGGTGCATTACCCCAGTTTCGCGCTGGTACCGGCCGCCGGCTTTCCGGCGTTTCACCGTGCCCATCTGAAGCGTATGGGCTGGGTGGTGATGGCACCGATGGTGGGCGAGCTGCTGCTGGCGGGTGCCTGGACCTGGCAGGCGCGCACCGCGCCAGCGTTGGGGGCGCTGGCCCTGGTCGGGTTCATCTGGGCCGTGACGTTTCTGGTGTCGGTGCCGCTGCACAACCGCCTCGCCGCTGATGGCTGGAGCTACGCCGCCGTGTACGGACTGGTGCGCACCAACTGGCTGCGTACCCTGGCCTGGACGCTGCGCCTGGGCCTGCTGGGCTGGGTGCTGTTGGGCTTATTGCCCTGAGCAAGCCGCAGAAAGCCCGAACTTACGCAACCCAAGGCGGCGCCCGGTGCGTAGCCGTGGTTATTTTTCCTGCTCTGCCCGCATGCTTCCGCCCCTCGACGCCTTCTTGCCCGAACTGCAGTACCAGACCGCCCGCAGCAGCGGCCCGGGCGGGCAGAACGTGAACAAAGTCGAAAGCAAAGTGGAGCTGCGCTTCCGCGTGGCCGATTCGGCCGTGCTCAATGACGAACAGAAGCAGCGCCTGCTGGAAAAGCTGGCCTCGAAGCTCACTTCGGAGGGCGAGCTGCTGGTGACTTCGCAGGAAGACCGCAGCCAGGGCCGCAACAAGGAGCTGGCCCAGCAAAAGTTCTACGAGCTGCTGACCAAGGCCCTGCACCGCCCCAAGGCCCGCAAAGCCACCAAGCCCAGCAAAGGCGCTGTGCGCAAACGCCTGGAAAGCAAGAAGAAGCACGGCGACAAGAAGTCGAACCGCGGCCGGGTGGATTTCTAGGAGGTCAACTCCGTTGTCGGGTTCCGCACCGGGCAGCCGGCCGCCCGGTCGTCGGCTGCCCGGTACAGGCGCGCCCGGATTCGGACTATTAGCGCGGCGCCGGTTAGTTCAGATCGAGGCCGAAGAGGATGCCGAACCAGGGCCGGTGCTGGTAAATCCAGACCCGCCCGTCGGGCCCGAGCAGGTGGTCGACGCCCACGGCCAGGCCCACGTTGAACACCCGGGCATCGAAAATGCCGGCCGCGCCCGCATGGACCACAAAGCCCTCATACTCCGGGCCGGGCGTTTGCCGCGTCACGTCGCCGGTAATGAAGGTGGAGCCCAACCCCACGAAGCCGCCGTAGCCGAAGCCCGTGGCCCGAATGGCGGGCACGACGCGCCCAGCCGGGCCGCGGTAGGTGCTGAAGCGGTAAAAATCCAGGCGCCGGCCGAAGTACAGCGCCCCGTTGAAGTTGGTGTTCAGCTGCACCGGCACGCCCGCCCGCGCCGGCCGCACCTTAAACGGGATGGTAAACACGTCGACGTCGAAGCGGCGGGCCTGCAGCGTGACGTAGCGGCGCAGCGGCAGCTGGTAGAAATGCTGCGTCGGGGCCGAGTCCGGGGCGGGGTAATGGTCGAAACGCAGTGTGTCGCCGAGCTGGTACACTTGGTACTGGACCCGACTCGGCGCGGTGGTGCGCAGGGCCGCGTCGTCGGTGGCCCATACCGTGTACTGACCGGCCGGCAGCTGCGCCACCTGGTTCAGCCGCCCCACGGTGGCGCAGCCGCTCAGCAGCAGGACGAGGAGTGAATGAATGGATGACCGAATGATTGAATAATGCCAACGGGCCCGCTTCGCAGGGGCGCCGGCAGCGGGCGCCGGTCGGGCTGTGTGAAAGGCTGAAGTCATGGGAGTTACTTGTTTTTCAGCCTTCCAATCATTCCGTCATTCAATCATTGCCTACAGCAGCGTGCCCGACAGCACCGCCGTAGCCACCGAAAAGTAGATGATCAGTCCCGTCACGTCCACGAGCGTGGCCACGAAGGGCGCCGAGGCCGTAGCCGGGTCCAGGCCCAGGCGCTTGAGAATCATCGGCAGCATGGCCCCCGACAGCGCGCCCCAGAGCACGATGCCCAACAGGGAAATGCCCACTGTGACGGCAATCAGCCGCCAGTACTCGCCGAAGTAGCCCGGGTCGATGACGGTGGCCCAGAGGATGATGCGGGCCGCGCCCACCACGCCCAGGATGGCGCCCAGCGCCAAACCCGAGGCAATTTCGCGGCGCATCACCATCCACCAGTCGCTCAAGGTAAACTCGCCCAGCGACATGGCGCGGATGATCAGCGAGGTGGCCTGCGAGCCGGCATTACCGCCCGCCGAAATGATCAGCGGAATGAACAGCCCGAGCACGGCCGCCCGCTGCAAGTCGTCCTCGAAGTGGTGCATGGCCGAGGTGGTGAGCATCTCGCCCAGCAGCAGAATCACCAGCCAGCCCGCCCGCTTGCGCACCATCTGCCAGATCGAAGTGGCCAGGTAGGGCTCGTCCAGAGCTTCCGAACCGCCGAGTTTCTGGATGTCCTCGGTGTCTTCTTCTTCCCGGATGGCTAGGATGTCGTCAATCGTCACGATGCCGAACAGGACGCCTTCCTCGTTGACTACCGGCAGGGCCGTGCGGTCGTTGCGCCGGAACACGTCGATGACTTCTTCCTGGTCCTGCATGGCCTGCAGCCGCACGAAGCGGCGGTCCATCAGCTCGCTCACGCGCTGCTCGGGCTGGGCGAAGAGGAACTCGCGGATGCGGATGTCGTCGATAAGCACGCCGCGCTCGTCGATGACGTACACCACGCTCACCGTTTCGGAGCCCGAGCCGTGCTCCCGGATGTAGTCGAACACCTGCCGCACCGTCCACTCCTCGCGCACGGCGATGTAGTCGGGAGTCATCAGGCGGCCCACCGAGTACTCGGGGTAGCCCAGCAGCTCCAGCGTCACGCGCCGCTCCTTTTCCGAGAGGGTCTGAATCAGCTCCCGAACCAAGTCGTCGGGCAGAAACTCCAGCAGGGCGGTGCGGTCGTCCGGCGACATCTCGTTGAGAATGTCGGCAATACGCTCCTGCGAGAGGCTTTCGAGGAAGTGGCGCTGCACCTCCAGGTCCAGAAACTCAAACACTTCCGTAGCCCGCGTGAGCGGCAGCAGCCGGAAGATGATGAGCTGGTCCTGCTCCGTCCGCTTCTCAATCAGCTCCACCAGTTCCGGCGTGTCAAGACTTCGCAATAGCTTCTTGAGGCGAAACAAGTCGCGCTGTTCGAGCAGGTCCGGAATTTGGGCCAGGGCCAGTTGCTGTTGCGTGGTCATAAAACGGCGGCAATGAAGGTGTTTCGCTAGGCAAAACGGGTTTTGGTGAAAGGGCGCGCAAAAGTAGTTTTTGCCTCCCGGATTTGGAACGGGCCCGGCCGAATTCCGGCCCATTGCGGCCGATTTTTTTTAGGCTACCAACGGGCCGGCGGCGTGGGTTCTGCCGGCTCAACAGTGCCCCGCGCGTTTACGTGCGCCGCCGCCGCCCGTCGGGTCTCAAAAACCACTGATTTAGCCGCTGGCTGCCCAGCGGGACGACGGATTGTCGGCGGAGCATCGGAAGGGCAACGCGGTGGGAATCAGCTGCCCCCAGCGCCGGCCTTGTGGGGCACGGCCGGGCCGTACACCTGCTTACGCCGCCTTATTCGGCCCGGCCGCGTAGCTTTGGCCGCTGCCATGCCCGAGCCGGCGGTTTGCTCGCTTTCCGCGTTTTGCCTATGCCCCCAGTTCGTACCCTGCCCAAAGGCACCGCCCTGCTCCTCGGCGGCGGCGACGACGACGCGCTGCTGGCCTTGCTCTGCGAGCGGCTCTCGCCCCACGCCGGCCCGGTGGAAGTGGTAACCACCGCGGCCACCCGCTCCCCCGTCAAAACCGGCCGGGCCTACGTCGACGGGCTGCTGGAGCTGGGCTGCGGCCGGGCCCAGCACCTGCGCGTCGACGAGCACAACCCCGCCGACCGGCCCGCCACCCTGCGGCGCCTGCACCGCGCCGGCGCCGTGTTCTTCACCGGCGGCGACCAGGAGCGCATCACCGAGCACTGGCTGCACACGCCCGCGCTGGAGGTGCTGCGCCACCGCTTTCACCACGACCCGGCCTTCGTGCTGGCCGGCACCAGCGCCGGCGCTTCGGTGGTTTCGGCCAGCATGATCGTGGCTGGGCACGGGGCCCGCTCGCTCACCAAGGGCGGCATGCACACCGCGCCGGGCTTCGGCCTGCTGCCCCAAATGATTGTAGATCAGCACTTTGCCGAGCGCGGCCGTTTCGGGCGGCTGGCCCACGCCGTGCTGCAGCACCCGGCCGCCATCGGGCTGGGGCTGGGCCAGGAAACGGGCGTCATCGTTGAGGGCGGGCGGCACCTGCGGGTGTTCGGCGACGGGGTGGTGATGGTGGTGGACGGGCGGCAGGTGCGCAACGACAACCTGGGCCGCATCGGGCGCGGCGAGCCGGTGGCGGGCGAAAACCTGCATGTGCACCTACTGGTGGCCGGCCGCCGGCTGGACCTGCGCACCCGCCGCGTGCTGCCGGCCGAAACCGATGAAACGACCGATGAATCGGCCCGTCGCGAAGTTGAATGATCTACATACAGATAATGGTATTTTCACCAGCTTTGCGCCCGGTATAGTAATTACTCACTTTGAGTACTGAAATACTCGGCATGCCGCCTTGTTTGTTCGCGGCAACCCCCTACATTTAGCTCACACAACCCCCTTTTCCCTTTTTTCCTTTGGGTATGAACCTAAAACAACTACTCCTCGCCGGGGGCGCCCTGCTGGGAACCACCGTCGCACAGGCGGGCGGGTTCCAGGTTACGCTGGCCGGGCAGAAGAACAACGGCATGGGCGGCGTCGGCACCGGCCTGGCGCTGGACCAGGCTTCCATGTTCTACAACCCGGGTGCGCTGGCCATGGTGCGCGAGCGGGGCGTACAGATCGGCGTCAACGCGACGATGGCCCGCCAAGCTTTCCGCCCGCAGTACGCGCAGTACGGCTTCGACCGGCAGCTGGACAACACCGTGACCACGCCCTTCAACGTGTACGCCGGCTTCGGGCCCACCGAGGGCAAGTGGCGCGCGGGCATTGCCGTGTACACGCCCTTCGGCTCCAAGCTCGATTACGCCGATGGCTGGGAAGGCCGCTCCGCCCTGACGGAAATCGACCTGAAGTCCGTCTTCGTGCAGCCCACCGTGAGCTACGCCATTACCGATAAGCTCAGCGTGGGCGCGGGCCTGGTGGTGTTTGCCTACGGCGCGGTGAACCTGCAGCGTGACATTCCGGTGCAGAACGCCGGCAACGGGGAATTTGGCCACATCGAACTCGACGGCAAAGCCGACCAGAAAATCGGCTACAACGTGGGCGTGTACTACAAGCCCCTCGACAAAGTGAGCGTGGGCCTGAGTTACCGCTCGCAGATCGATGCTCACGTGAAGGGCGGCGACGTGACCTTCTCCAACCTGCCCAACAGTGCCGTGGTGGCCAGCCGCTTCACCGCCAGCAAGTTCGACGTGACGCTGCCGCTGCCCGCTACTTTCAACGTTGGCATCGGGGTGATGCCCAGCGAGAAGCTGACCATCGGCTTCGACGTGAACTACGCCCAGTGGAGCAAGTACAAGCAGCTGGAATTCACCTTCGACCAGCCGGTGAACGGCTCGACGACCAGCAGCTCAGTGCGCGACTACAAAAACTCGTTCACCTTCCGCCTCGGTGGCCAGTACAAGGTGACCGATGCCTTCACCGTGCGCCTCGGCGGCAGCCTCGACCAGTCGCCGGTGAAAGACGGCTACGTGACGCCCGAAACGCCCGACGCCAACCGCCTCGGCGCCACCGCGGGCCTGAGCTACAAGTTCGGTGAACATTTCGGCGTGGACCTCTCCACGCAGTTCATCAGCCTGAAAAAGCGCACTCAGACGCAGGAAGAACTGGTGGCCAATGGCACCACCGACCGCGTGGCCGGTACCTACAAGACGAACATCGTCATTCCGGGCATCGGGCTGAACTACACCTTCTAATACCAGACTTTCCGACGTTCATCCCATGAACACGCTTCAGAAATATTCCTCGTCGGCGCTGCTGTTGGGCCTCGGCCTGGCGGGCTGCCAGCCCGAAATGCACTCCCCCAAGTACGACCGGGGCACGGCCGACTTCTCCAAGTACGTTGCCGTCGGCAACTCACTCACCGCGGGCTTCAGCGACGGGGGCTTATACCTGGAAGGGCAGGTGTATTCTTACCCGAACATCCTCTCGCAGCAGTTTGCCAAAGTAGGGGGCGGGCCTTTCACGCAGCCGCTGTTTTCCGACGCCCAGTCCAACGGCTCGGGCTACCTGCGCCTGGCGGGCTTCACGACGGCTACGCCGCCTGATGAGCCCTCGCCCATCACGGCTAACGTGACGACGGGCCTGGCCGTGCGCGGCTTCTACACCCCGCCGCGGCAGACTACCCCGATTCCGCTGCAGATGCCTCCCCGCCCGCTCTACACCAAGATTACTGATTTCAACATCAACAACCTCGGCGTACCGGGCATCCGACTCTCAGATATCGAAACCGTGGGCTACGGCAGTCAGGCCGGCAACCCTTACTTCGAGCGGATTACGCCTGATGCGCAGGCGACCCAGACGTATTTGGCCCGGGTGACGGCATCGAACCCGACGTTCTTCTCCAACTGGCTCGGCAATAACGACGTGCTGGGCTACGCTACGGCCGGCGGTTACTCGAGCTTTATTACCTCCCCGACGGACTTCGCCGACAAGAACAGCAAGGTCATCGACGCGCTGACGGCGGGCGGTGCCAAAGGCATTGTCGCCACGATACCGGACGTGACCAACGTGCCCTATTTTACGACCGTTGGCCCGCGCTTCCGCGCCCAGCTGACGCGCCTGGGCTCCACGGGCTTTGTGGCCCTGACCGGCGCCGGCAGCACCCGCAAGCTTATTGCGCGCGACGACATCCGCAACGATACCGGCGGCCGCCAGCTGTTGACGCTGACGTCCTCGCCCTACCTCGGGCTGCTGGGTACAGTAGGGGGCAGATACTGGCGTGAACTGGCCATTTCGCAGCTGCGTAACCCCACCACCGGGGCCGTTAACCAGTTGGACTACCAAACGCTGCTGGGGGCACTGATCAGGACCGCCGCCGTGGATACGACGAAGGCATTCGGGACGCCGGAAAATCCGTTGCCCAGCGCGTTGATCCTGGATGATGAGGAACAGCAGCAGGTGTTGACGGCTACTGCTGCCTTCAACACGGCCATCCGCAGCAAAGCCGCTTCCAAGGGCTTGGCGGTGTTCGACTCGAATGCGTTCTTTTCGGGCGTAGCCCAGAGCGGGTTCATCACCAACGGCGTGAACAACACGGCCAGCTTCATCACCGGCAACCTGTTTTCGCTCGACGGCGTGCACCCCACGCCCCGCGGCTACGCGGTTATTGCAAACGAGATGATCAAGGCCATCAACGCCCAGTACGGCTCGACCATTCCCTTCGTCAACCCCAATGCCTACCGCGGCGTGCGCATTCCCTAGCGCCCATTGCCGTGTGGCATTTCAGAGCCCCGCGTTGCCTCGAGCAGCGCGGGGTTTTTTGTTGGCAGTGAAGTGATTATGACGGTTGGGGTAAATGGTTGAGCCTGCAAAAAGCGCCCGTGCTCTAACACGTAGATGTGATGCGGTGGGTTGATTTTCTGCTAAGGCTGCCGGACTGTCGGGCTGGGTATAACCTATTCGTGTCTGGGTAAAATTATGCGGCGTTTACCGGGCGGCGTAACATTGCACTACAATTCAACGCCACTTCCCAACCGCTATGAAAACGCTTCGTTTCCCCCTGCTGCTGGCCCTGACTGCCGCCACCTTGCTCACCGCCTGCGACAAAGACAAGGACAAAGAAACCGTCAAGCCCCAGACGCCGACCGAGCTGCTCGTGGGCAAGGACTGGAAGCTGACGGCCTGCACCGTGAGCCCGGCCAAGCCCACTACCGGCGGCCGCACGTCGACGGACTACTACAACGACTTCATGCCCAGCTACGACCGCGACGACCTGTTCCGGTTCGAGAAACCCAACACCTTCCGCCAGGACGAAGGCCCTACGCGCGCCCCCGGCAACACCACCCACCAGGCCTACAACGGTACCTGGTCGTTGACCGATAGCGACAAAGTGCTGCGCACCGAAGCCGAAGTACTGGGCAGCAGCAGCTACGACGTGCTCGAACTCAGCGAAAACACGCTGCGCACCTCTGGCTCGCGCACCGAGGGCACGACCCGCTACACCTACACGTACACCTTCGCCAAGCAGTAAATCTGGCCTCAGTTGCAGCTACGCCGCGCCCCGCCACTTGGCGGGGGCGCGCTCGTTTCCCGCTAGGTCATAGCGGCCGCTCCGTTAATCCGGGGCCACGTGGGCGGCAATGACACGGGCGTGGTGCCGGCCGTTTTCGATAAACCAGCGGCTGGTGTTCAGCCCGCCGCACACGGTGCCGGCCAGGTACACGCCGGGCCGGTTGGTTTCGAAGGTGTCCGGGTTGTAGCTGGGCGTGCAGGCCGCGTCGGGCTGGGTGCTGATGCCTAGGGCCGCCAGCAGGCGGTAGTCGGGGCGGTAGCCGGTGAGGGCGTACACGTAGTCGGCGGGCACGGTGAGCGGGCCCGCGGGCGTAAGCAGGTCTACCGCGCCGGGGCGGATGGCCTCGACGGTGGTTTGAAAGTGCGCCGTGATGCGGCCCTCGGCAATGCGGTTGAGCAAATCGGGCCGAATCCAGTATTTCACCGAGGCGCTGACTTCGGCCCCGCGCACCACCAGCGTGGCGTGGGCGCCGGCGCGGGTGAGGGCCAGCGCCGCCTTGGCCGCCGAGTTCTTGGCCCCGATGACGAGCACGCGTTGCCCGGCGTGCTGGTAGGGCTCCTTGTAGTAGTGGCTGACGTGGGGCAGGTCCTCGCCGGGCACGCCGAGCAGCACCGGCACGTCGTAGAAGCCCGTGGCCACCACCACGTACCGGGTGCTGATGTCGCCTTTGTCGGTCACGACGCGGTACTGGCCCGGCTCCCCTTCGAGCCGTAGCACCCGCTCGTAGAGGCGCAGGGGCAGGTTTTCGGCGCGGGCCACGCGCTGGTAGTAGTCGAGGCCTTCCTCGCGGTGAGGCTTGTAGTTGCTGGTCACGAAGGGGTGGCCGCCGATTTCGAGCAGCTCGGGCGTGGAGAAAAACTCCATGTTGGTGGGGTAGCCGATCAGCGAATTGACCAGCGCCCCTTTATCAATGACGACGACGCGCAGGCCGCGGCGCTGTAGCTCGATGGCGCAGGCCAGCCCGACGGGACCGGCCCCGATAACGACGGCGTCGGTGGCGGCAATGGCAGAAGCATCGGAAGGCTGCATACGGAAAGAAAAAAAGCCCGGAAGCGGGCCACGTTGGGCCAACAACCGGCGTATACCGGGGGAAGTTCGGCGGGCGCGGTAAAGAAATTCCGCGCCGGGTGTGGCCGCCGGCCGTAGCTTTGGCGGGCCATTGGGCGGCGCGGACCGGAGCCGCATACGCCGAGCGGCTTGCTTCCGTTGGTATACCGTATGAAACGCGCTACTGTTTTTGCCGCCCTGAGTTTGCTGGCGGCCTTCGCCTGCGAAAAAGACAACGAGCAACCCTTGTCGACCACCGAACTGCTGCTGGCCCGGGCCTGGCGCATCACGGCGGCCACCGCGCGGGTCAATGGCCGCACGGCCACCGACGTGTTTCGCCCGCGGGCCGACTGCGTCAAGGACAACACTTACCGCTTCGGCAACAGCAACGAGGTGGTGACCGACGAAGGCTTGCTGAAGTGCGCCACCGCCGACGCGCAGTCGACGACGGGGCGCTGGACGCTGGCCGACAGCACGCTGAGCGTCACCAATGCCACGGCCACCCGCAATTACAGCTTCACCGGCGTCATCCGCACCATCGACCGCACAACGTTGCTACTGGTAACCACTCAGCGGGCGGATACCGTCACGACGATAACCAAAACCACCTTCACGGCGCAATAGACCCGCGCCGACGCCGCCACGAAAAAGCCCGCCCATTCCTCAAGGAGTGGGCGGGCTTTTTCGTGGCAGCGCCGGCAGTTTAGTGGGCTTCCAGCCAGTTCGCGCCCGTCCCGATTTCCACTTCCAGGGGCACCTGCATGGGCAGGGCATTGGCCATCAGCTCCCGGATTTTGGGCTGAATGTGCGCCACCTCGTCCTTGGGCGCGTCGAACACCAATTCGTCGTGCACCTGCAGAATCATCTTGGTGCCCAGCTTTTCCTGCTCCAGCCAGTCGTGGATGTGAATCATGGCCACCTTGATGATGTCGGCCGCCGTGCCCTGAATGGGCGCGTTGATGGCGTTGCGCTCGGTGTAGCCGCGCAGCGTGGCGTTGCGCGAGTTGATGTCGCGCAGGTAGCGGCGGCGGCCCAGCAGCGTTTCGGCGTACTCCAGGTCGCGGGCCTTGCGGATGCTCTCGTCCATGTACTGCTTCACGGCTGGGAACTCGGCGAAATAAGCGTCGATCAACTCGGTGGCTTCCTTGCGGTTGATGTTCAGGCGCTGGGCCAGGCCGAAGGCCGAAATGCCGTAGATGATGCCGAAGTTGGCCGTTTTGGCCTTGCGGCGCATGTCTGAGTCCACCTGGTCCAGCGGCACCTTGAAGATTTTGCTGGCCGTGCTCTGGTGAATGTCGAGGCCCTGGCGGAACGACTCAATCATGGTTGGGTCCTGGGAGAACGAGGCCATGATGCGCAGCTCGATCTGCGAGTAGTCGGCCGCTACGAGCAGGTGGTCATTGTCGCGCGGCACGAAGGCGCGGCGGATTTCGCGGCCTTTCTCGGTGCGGATCGGAATGTTCTGCAGGTTGGGGTTGGTGCTGCTCAGGCGGCCGGTGGCGGCCACGGCCTGATTGAAGGAGGTGTGGATGCGGCCGTCCAGCTCGCACACCAGCTGGGGCAGCGCGTCGACGTAGGTGCTCTTGAGCTTAGTGAGCTGGCGGTATTCCAGAATCAGCGCCGCAATAGGATGCTCGGCGGCCAGCAGACTCAGCACTTCCTCGCCGGTGGCGTACTGGCCGGTTTTGGTCTTTTTGGGCTTGCCGCCGACCTGCAGCTTGTCGAAGAGCACCTCGCCGAGCTGCTTGGGCGAGCCGATGTTGAACGGCTCCCCGCTGATTTTGAAAATCTGCTCTTCCGTCTCCGTGATGTAGCCCTGCAGAATCCCGGAGTAGTCGGCCAGGGCCGAGGCGTCGATGCGCACGCCGGCGTACTCCACGTCGGCCAGCACGGGCACCAGCGGGTTTTCCACGTCGTTGAGCAGGGGCAGCAGGCCCTGGGCTTCCAAGCGGGGCTCAAACACGTGCTTGAGCTGCAGGGTCACATCGGCGTCTTCGCAGGCGTAGTCCTTCACCTCGGCGGGCGGGATGTCGCCCATGGTTTTCTGGTTTTTGCCCTTGGGCCCGATCAGCTCCAGAATGCTGATGGGGGAGTAGTGCAGGTAGGTTTCGGCCAGCACGTCCATGTTGTGGCGCATGTCGGGCTCCAGCAGGTAGTGGGCCAACATGGTGTCGAACAGGGGGCCGCGCACCGTCACCCCGTAGTGCTTGAGGATGCTCAGGTCGTACTTGATGTTCTGCCCGATCTTGCGCACGTTTTCCGCGTCGAAGAAGGGCCGGAACTCGTCCACGATGGCCTGGGCCGCTTCCACGTCGTCGGGGCCCCAGGGCACGGGCACGTAGTACGCCTCGCCCACGTGCCAGCTGAACGAGAGGCCCACCAGCCGCGAGGTCATGGTGTCGAGCCCGGTGGTTTCGGTGTCGAAGCTGACTTCCTTCTGCTTCACCAGGAACTGCACCAGGCTTTTGCGGGCGCCGGGCGTATCGACGAGGTGGTACTGGTGGGGCACGTCGCCCAGGGTGCGGCGCGAGCCCACGAACTCCGGCTCGTCCAGCTCGATTTCGTCGGCGTCGGCGCCCTCGGCGGCGCGCTGCACCGAGCCGTCGGCCGAGTCGAACAGGCCGGGGCCGCCGGGGCTGGCCACTTTGGGGCGGCGGGCGCCGCGGGTGCCGCCGGCGCTGCCGGGGGGCACGTTGCCGCGGCCCGCGCCGGCGTCGTCGAGGATGCGGGCGGCCAGCTGGCGAAACTCCAGCTCTTCAAACAGGGCCTTCAGGGCCGCGCCGTCGGGCTTTTCCAGGGCCAGCTCCTCGGCCCGGAACTCAATGGGCACCGAGGTGTGAATGGTGGCCAGCTCCTTGGACATCAGGCCCTGCTGAGCGAAGTTTTCCACGTTTTCGCGCTGCTTGCCCTTGAGCTGGTCGGTGTTGGCCAGCAGATTTTCCACCGAGCCGAACTTCTCAATCAGCGCCTTGGCCGTCTTCTCGCCGATGCCCGGAATGCCCGGAATGTTGTCGGAGGCGTCGCCCATCAGCCCGAGGATGTCGATAACCTGCTCCACGCGCTCCACGCCGAACTTCTCCTTCACGCGCTCCACGTCCACCACCTCGGCCGCGTTGCCCATGAAGGCCGGGCGGTACTGCTTCACGTGCTCGGTCACCAGCTGGCAGTAGTCCTTGTCGGGCGTCATCATGTACACCTCGAAGCCCTCCTTCTCGGCCTTGCACGACAAGGTGCCGATGACGTCGTCGGCCTCGAAGCCATCCACTTTTAGAATGGGAATGCGGAAAGCCGTGATAATCTGCTTGATGTAGGGAATGGCCACGCCGATGTCCTCGGGCATGGCCTGGCGGTGGGCCTTGTAGTCGGCGTACTGCTCGTGGCGGAAGGTTTTCTTGGCCGCGTCGAAAGCCACGCCGATGTGGGTGGGCTTTTCCTTCTGCAGCACTTCCACCAGGGTGTTGGTGAAGCCCAGGATGGCCCCGGTGTTCAGGCCCTTGGAGTTGATGCGCGGGTTTTTGCTGAACGCGAAGTGCGAGCGGTAAATCAGCGCGAAGGCGTCGAGCAGGAAGAGCTTGGGGCGGGCAGCGGTGTCGGACATAGCAGGAGCTAAGGTAGGCATTAGGCAGGGTCGTATACTGGTTTTACGACTAAAGTAGTTGGCAAATTAGTAGGCACCCCGACCGCCGTACGACTTCATGGGCTACAGATTATTGGCGTATTTTTGCTTTGAGATAAGACAAAATAATATGAATAAACGCTTACTAATCTTGTGGTTGCTGTGTTGCATGGGTGCCAAGTGGCAGCACGGGGTAGGACAGACGTTGGAGCCAACGCCCAACCTTTCGGAGCTTAATACCCCAGTGGGAATAACGTCGGCTATCCAACAGACCGATGGCAAGCACGTCGTAGTAGGCTTTTTCAGTGAGGCCGAAGGGCGCAGGTCGGTGGGGGTGATGCGCTACAATGCCAACCATTCGCCGGATACCAGCTTCAACGCCAACCTGAATGGCAGCCGAGCCGGGGGCGCCCTAAATGTGTCTCAGCTGCCCTCCGGAAAACTGCTGCTGGTTGGGTCCGATACCCTTCGCTACGGCAATCTGACCCGCTTCAACCTGATGCGGCTGAATACCGATGGCTCCCCTGACCCAGGCTTTGACGCTGGTTCTGGGGCCTACGCCGGGGCGGTACGGTACGTTACGGCGATACAGCCCGACGGGAAAATTCTGGTGGGAGGCGACTTTCAGAGTTTTAGCGGCGTAAGCGTCAACCGTCTGTTCCGGCTGCTGCCCAACGGCGCTATGGACCCTGGCTTTGTCCTTCAAGCCCCGCTCAATGCGGCCGTCCGGAGCATTGTCCTGCAGCCGGACGGGAAAATTCTGGTGGGCGGCGCTTTCTCTACCCCGCGTCGCGTTGTTCGGCTGCTGCCCGATGGCTCCGTCGACAATACCTTCAGCTCGCCGGTTACCTCGCCCTTAACTGCAAGCCGAGGCGTTGAACTAATTGGCTTGCAGCCCGATGGGAAAATTATCATCGCCGGCACGCCGATGGGGGCAAGCGGCGGGCTTATCGGCCGGATATTCCGGCTGTTACCCTCGGGGGCTATTGATAATAGCTTCCAGGTCCTGCCCAATACTACGTATGGGCTGGGGCCCTACAACAACTACGGAGGGGGGCAGATTGTCGTGTTGCCGGATGGCCGGATTGTCATAAGTGGTTATGGGTCCATCGGTATCAATGGTACCCAAACGTTGTGGGGCCTGCTGTGCCTGGAGTCAACCGGCGCCCTGAGCACCACGCTTACCAGTATCTTCCAGCCGGGCGAAGCAGGCGTTACGATTAATACCATATTTCGCCAGAGCGACGGGAAGCTGCTACTAGCCTCGTCCAACCCGCTGTTCAGCGGGCAACGCTCATACGTAGCGCTGGTCAATTTGAACGGAACCTACGACACCAGCTTTCAGCCCACCTTGCTGACTACGGGAGCCATTTATAGCACCGTACTGCAGCCCGATGGTCGGATTCTCATCGGGGGCGAATTTGATGAGATTAACGGTACCCGCGTACGGAATCTGGCCCGGCTGAACGCCGACGGTACCGTCGATGCCGGCTTCAGCAGCCAAAGCCTCGTGCGGTATCCGGTCAGCAAAGTAGCCCTGACCAGCAGCGGACAAGTGCTGGCGGCCACAGCTTTTGCATCGACGGCGGCCAACGCTCCGGCCAGCGGTTTGCTGCGCTTTAGCAGTAGCGGGGCACCGGACCCTGCGTTTCAGGCTAGCTTGCCCGGCTCTACCAACCAATTTTCTCAAGTAGTGGTGCAGCCAGATGGTCGTCTGGTCGTAAGTGACGGATTTGGAAGCGTACATCGGTTGCTAGCCAATGGCTCGGCTGATAACAGCTTTACGTCTTACGGACAGAATCTCTGGATATACGCTATCAAGTTGCAGCCTGATGGGAAGATTCTGGTGGCGGGCGACCTGCAGCTTGACGGGTCCGGTTTTCCCTCGTTAGGGTTGATCCGGCTGCTGCCCAACGGGCAAGATGACGCCTCTTTTACGCCGCTCCCGTGGAGTACTAGTTTCAGGCCAACCAGTCTGGCCTTGCAATCCGATGGGAAGATTCTGGCGGCATCTGGTTCGGTTGGGTCAAACCGGAGTCCGGTTATTCGACTTCTGGCGAATGGACAAGCCGACCCGAGCTTCGTGTATCCGGTCGTAACGGCGGCTGGGGACGGTATTTCAGGTATGACGGTGCAGTCCAACGACTTCATTCTGCTGGGCACTACCTATTACCGGCCGTATGGGCGGGCGGCTATCCAGCGGGTGCAGCGTGATGGACAGGTGGATAACAGCTTTGCCCTCACACCAACTCTGGGCGCTATTGCTGATATTTTAATCCAGAATGATGGTAAACTGCTGTTAAGCGGGCCCTTCGTAACAGTTGCTGGTTCTTCCAGACTGCTTTTGGCTCGCTTAACAGCCAGCAACGTGCTGCCGGTTCGAGTGGGCCAGTCACCGGGCGGTGCGTTTACATTCTGGCCAAACCCAACTCAGGGTCGATTGCACATCGTAGCTGATAAGGCACATACCATCCAACTGGTGGATATGACTGGCCGGGTAATCCGTCAACTGCCGGCATCGGCTACTGAAACCACCCTCGACGTGCGCCAACTGCCCGCCGGCGTATACCTGCTGCGCGTCGACTACGCCGATGGCTCCGTAACGCGCCGGGTAGTGCTGGAATAAGCGGAGTTGATCGGCCCGAATGAAAAAGGCGCCGGCGCTGGCCGGGGCCTTTTTTTGCGCCCGATGGCAAGATGGCTGCGGCTTAGGTTTATGTTTGCGAATAAACCGCCTAAGTGGGTAGTAATTTCGTTTACTTGTTATCGAAGTTATTGAGATGATAAGACAGTTTACTAGCTGGTTTGTTGGGTAGTAGGTAAACCTTACACTAACGGTAAGGCCGACCGGGCCGTAGGCTATAGCCTATGCGCTACGTTTCCCTGGATCTTGAAATGACGGGCAACCAACCCGAGCGGCACCAAGTTATCGAGCTGGCCGCCGTGGTGGAGGATACCAAACGGCTCCGGCCCCTGGACGAGCTGCCCACGTTTCGGCGGGCGGTGCGCCACGCCGAGTACATCGGCACGGCCGGGGCGCTGGCGCTGAACGCGCGCCTGCTACAGGAGCTGGCTGACGCACCCGCCGACCAGCCCGACATCTGCTCCGCCGCCGAGCTGCTGCCCCAGCTGCGCGCCTGGCTGCTGACGCAGGGATTCAAGCCGGATAAGAAAGACCGGGTGGCGGTGACGCTGGCCGGCAAGAACATCGGCTCGTTCGACCTGCTGTTTTTGCGCCAGCTGCCCGGTTGGGGCACGCTGGTGCGTGCCGAACCCGCCCTGCTCGACCCGGCCGCGTTCTACCTGAACTGGCGCAAGGACTCGCGCCTGCCCACCATGAGCATCTGCAAGGCCCGCGCCCGGTTCGAGGACCAGACCGTGGCCCACGAGGCCGTAGCCGATGCCCTGGACGTGATTCGGCTGCTGCGGCCCTTCTACGCCCTGCCGGTGTATCAGCAGGTGCCGCCGCGAGGAGAGTAGCCCTACCTTTGACGGATGATGAAAGCCCTACTCCCGGCCGTGGGGGCCGTCTGGACGCTGAGCGTTGCCGTGAAAGCCGGTGTGCAGAGCGACCATTAGGTGAGTGGTGAGCTGGTGAAATAGTGAGTTGACGTTCAGATAGCATCTAAATGCGCAAACGGCCCCGACAACTAGTGTTGCCGGGGCCGTTTGTTTCCTTGATTTGTGGAGTCAGTTGGGGCAGCACGCGCAGTCAGAACGGCACTCACCACTTCACCATCTCACCATTTCACCGCTTACCAGGAGCCCGAGGCACCGCCGCCGCCGGATGAGCCGCCGCCGAAGCCGCCAAACCCTCCGCCGCCACCGCCGCCGAAGCCGCCTCCGCCGAATCCACCGCCGCCAAAGCCGCCCCCGCCGAGAATGATGGGCGGGAAGAAACCGCCGCCGAAGCCGCGGTTGCGGCGTCCGCCGCCCCCGCCTCCGCCGCCACGGCTACGCAGGATCAGGAAAAGCACCAGCAGCCCGATGACCACCCAGAACGTCCAGCTGTGGCCGCCGCCTTCGTCGCCGTAGTCGTCGGAAGTAGCGCGGGGCTCGGCCTTGTACTCACCGGCGGCCAGGGCGAAGAGCCGGTCCACGGCCCCGTCGATGCCATCGTAGTAATGCTCGGCTTTAAAGGCGGGCACCATCACGTTGCTGATAATGCGTTTGGCCAGCGCGTCGGGGATGGAGCCTTCGAGGCCGTAGCCGGTGTGGATGTTGACCTTCCGCTCGTCGCGGGCCACCAGGATGAGCAGGCCGTTGTTCTTGTCTTTCTGCCCGATGCCCCAGCTTTCGAAGAGGCGCTGGGCGTAGTTAGCAATTTCGTCGCCGCCGAGGTTGGGCACCGTCACCACCGCAAACTGCGAGGAGGTGCTGTCGTTGTAGGCCAGCAGCTTCTGCTCCAGCGCCTGCTCCTGCTCGGGCGTGAGCAGGTTAGCCAGGTCGTTGACGAGGCGCGGGGGCGAGGGGCGCGGCGGGACCTGCTGCGCCGAAGCCAGCAGGGCCGACAGCAGCAGGCAGCAGGCCAGCAGCCACGTCAGCAACGCCGGGGGCCGAAGGGAATAGGAGGGGTGGAGTCGGGTCATGGCCGCGGCGGCTTGGGGGCGCCGTAGGAAATGGAGTCGTCCAGTTCGTTCTGGTCGGTGTCGGCGTTGTAGGGGAAGTAGCGGCGCAGCTGCTCGCCGGCCAGCTGAATGCCCTGCTGCAGACCCGTCACGTACTGCTGGCGGCGAAACGCGTCGAGCACCAGCTCCTTGGTCCGCTCCCAGAAGTCGTCGGGCACGGCCGCGTTGATGGCCGCGTCGCCGATGACGGCAAACTGCCGCGTGTGCCACGCCACGTAGAAGAGCACGCCGTTGCGCTGGGCGGTTTTGTGCATGCCCAGCTGGCTGAACACCTGCGCGGCCCGGTCCATGGGCTCGGGCGTGGGGCAGTCTTCTTCCAGATGAACGCGGATTTCGCCCGAAGTAGCCAGCTCGGCCTGCCGGATGGCAGCCACGAGGTCGGCTTCCTGCTGGGGCGTCAGGGGGGAAATCATAAGCTGTGGTCAGTTGTCAGGTGGGAGTTGCCAGTTGTCAGCGCTGAACAGCAAGGATGCGGCCAACCGACAACTGACAACCGACAACCAGATTACTCAAAGTTGACCGTCGGGGCTTTCTGGGCCGAGGCATCGGCTTCGAAGTAGGGCTTTTGGGCGAAGCCGAACATGCCCGCAAACAGGTTGTTGGGGAAGGAGCGCACGTAGGTGTTATACTCGTTGGTGGCGTCGTTGAACTTCTGGCGCTCCACGTTGATGCGGTTTTCGGTGCCCTCGATCTGGGCCTGCAGCTCCTGGAAGTTGGCGTTGGCCTTCAGGTCGGGGTAGTTTTCCGACACGGCCAGCAGGCGGCCCAGTCCGGCCGACACCTGGCTCTGGGCTTCCTGGAATTTCTTGAGGTTTTCGGGCGTGAGCTGGTCGGCCGAGAGCTGCACGCTGGTAGCCTTGGCGCGGGCTTCCACCACCTGCGTCAGCGTCGACCGCTCGAAGTTGGCGGCGCCCTTCACCGTATTCACCAGGTTCGGAATCAGGTCGGAGCGGCGCTGGTAGCTGTTCTGCACGTTGGCCCACTGGCCTTTCACTTTCTGGTCCAGCTCGACCATGGTGTTGTAGCCGCACGACGACTGCGAGAGCAGCACAAACAGGCCGGCAAAGTAGAGGAGGAAGCGTTTCATGGGGATTTGCGGTTGGAAGGAGGTTGGAATGAGGGGGAAGAATGGGGTGCCTGGCTGGAACAAATGCCGCCGAAGCGGTTATTACGGCCGCGGCTGCGCTGCAAAGTACGGATTCATAGCACGGCGGTTATATACCACGCGCTCCGGCCACGAATCCTTATTTTGCAGGCGCGTCTTGCCAATGAGTGAGTTGGTGAATAAGCGAATGAGTGCTTGCTCTGAATCAGCAGCTACCGGCTGGTGATTCATGCAGAAACTTGCTCGGCTTCATTCACTCATTCACTCAGTTGCTCATCCACTCATTGACTGCATGAAAGCCATTATCCCCGTTGCGGGCATCGGGTCGCGTTTGCGGCCGCACACCCACACCCAGCCCAAGTCGCTGGTGCCGGTGGCGGGCACGCCCATTCTGGGCCACATCATTGACCGGCTGGTGGCCGCGGGCATTCAGGATTTCGTGTTCATCGTCGGTTACCTCGGCGAGAAAGTGGAGCGCTACGTGCGCCGCTGCTACCCCCAGCTGCGCGTCGATTTCGTGGTGCAGGAGCCGCGCGAGGGCATCGGCCACGCGCTGTGGCTGGCCCGTGAGAAGTTTCAGCACGAGCAGGAGCCCATCCTCATACAGCTCGGCGACACCATCGTCGACGTGGATTTGCGCGAAATCATCAACCGCCAGGGCACCGTGCTGGCCGTGAAGGAAGTGAAGACGCCCTCAGCCTTCGGGGTGGTGGAAACCGGCCCCGGCGGCCGCGTGACCAAGGCTGTGGAAAAGCCGCGCATCCCGAAGTCCAACTATGCCCTCGTCGGCCTCTACCGCATCGACAACCCCGCCTGGCTGGCCTCGGCCTTGGAGCGCATCATCGAGGAAGACCGCCGTACCCACCACGAGTTCTACCTCACCGACGCGCTGATGCTCATGATTGAGCAGGGCGCCGAAATGACCACCTGGGTGGTCGACAGCTGGTTTGACTGCGGCCGTAAGGACACCCTGCTCGAAGCCAACGCCCGCCTGCTCAACCGCCCCGAGCACCTGCAGCCCGCCGAGGAGTACTCCTTCCCGAATACGGTCATCATTCCGCCCGTCAGCATCGCCCGCGACTGCGCCATCAGCAACAGCATTATCGGCCCGAACGTGGCCATCGGCGAGCGGACCATTATTCAGAATACCATCCTGAGCAACAGTATCATCGGGGCCTACTCCGAGCTGCGCTCCGCCGTCATGCACGACTGCATCGTGGGCTCCGACGCCTCCTTCCGCGGCCTCAACCACAGCCTGAACATCGGCGACAACACCGAAATCGACTACACGGTAACGAGTAGCTGAGCAGGCGGCCGCACCGGCAGTCATTGCGAGCGAAGCGAAGCAATCCTTCCTCCAGTAGCACCTTCGAAGCAATACCTACAAACCGAAAACAGTTCCGCCCGAAACCAAGTAACTATGGTTGCGGGCGGTGCTGTTTTCGGCTTCTGCCAGTTGGGCCGTCGTGCCGCGAGAGGAAAGATTGCTTCGCTTCGCTCGCAATGACGGCGGGGTGAGCCGTTGCTTCACGGCGACAACATGCCGGGCTCCACGCTGGCTTCCCACTCCTGCTGCAGCTGCTCGGCCACGGCGTCGGAGCCGGTGAGCCATTCGAGGGCGGTGGTAGGGTCGGCGAAGAACTGCAGCATGCGCTGCAGCGAGTGACCCACCGGCAGCAGGCCTTCGAGCACCATCAGGTTGTAGGGGTCGTCGGCCACGACGGCAATGCGGCGCACGTCGGTATCGGCCAGGGCCGGAATCCAAGTTTCTTCCAGCCAGAGCTGATCCTCTACCGCCAGCGGGGCGGCGCTCAGCTCCACCAGCCAGCAGGTGGCGTGGTACTGCTGAGCCAGCTCCAGCAACGACTCGTGCACGCTCTGGAAAAGGCTCAGCCCGGCAAACCGTTCGACGCCATTCCAGCGGTGCCGCAGCAGGCCCCGGTCCCAGTCGTGCTGCACGCACACAAAATCACTGACGGTGTAAATCATATCGGTGGAGTACAGCTTCTAGCGTGAATCAAATTGTACGCAATGGCTCGGCCGTTGGATTGGTAAATAAAAGGGTGTTTTATCATTTTGCGAGGTAAATAACAAAGGGAATGTGCGCTGGCTGAGTCTAATCGTTGTTTCATTATGGGAAGGTGTTTGGGGAAATAAAATTTTCTCGTGATTCAAGCGTTCCAAAGCACAACCTCTTTCCCGCCTCAGCAGTACGCTGCTTTGCGCCGCCGCGTGGCGGTGCGTATGTTCGGACCGATGCGCATTCCCTTCTTCGTCCGCCACGCCCTGCCGGCCGCGGCCCTGCTGCTGGCCGGCTGCTATTCCCGCTCCGATATCCAGCAGGAACAACAAGCTGAAACCCCGACCCAAACCGAAAAACCCGCGCCGGCCCAAGCGGCCGAAACCAGCAAACCCGCCCCCAAAGCGCCGGCCGCAGCTACCGTGGGCTTTCCGCGGGTCAACGTCTTTCTGGAAGTATCGGGCTCCATGCAGGGCTTCATGCCCGCCACCGGCGCCGACGCCCGCACCACCCAGTTTCAGCAGCAGGTATCGGAGTGGCTGTCGGGGCTGGAGCGCGACCAGCGCGTACAGCAGCGCCGCTATTTCCGCATTGCCGACCGGCCCCTGACCGACTCCTACCGCGCCCTGAGCGAAACCGTGCGCCGCGGCATCAGCCAGCCGGCCAAGAGCACCAGCATTCCGGCCATCCTCGACACGGTAGCCAACCGCTACCTCAATGACGGAGCCGTCAGCGTCATCATTTCTGACTTCATCTACTCGCCCGAGCGCCCGGGCGACGTACCCTACATCAACACCGACATTGCCGACGCGCTGGCCCGCAGCCGCAAGGACCTGGCCGTGTCGGTCTACGGCCTGACTTCCGACTTCCACGGGACCTACTACCCGGCCATGAAGGGCCGCGTGGGCAAAGTGCCCAACTGCTGCCCCGAGCCCGTACCGTATTATATGTGGGTGCTGGGCCCAGCCGAGCTGGTCGGGCAGTTCGACGCTTCCCTAATGAAAGGCCTGCCGGGCGAGCAGGCGCACTTCGGCCTGCCGGCGCTGACCGTGCCCAACTCGGTGCTCAGCCGCTACGGGCGCAAGGGCAGCTGGTTTGTAGCCGACGCGGGCAAGCAGGCCGGCGCCTCCGGCCACACCGTCGCCGTTGAAGAAGCTTCCGTGCAGGAGCCGGCCGAGTTTGTGGTCGGGCTGGATCTGAACCAGCTGCCGGAGCTGTTCCAGACGCCGGCCTACCTACAGAAGAACCTCACCCTGCGCGGCAACACCACCGAGGCCAAAGTGCTGAAAGTGGAAGCCGCCACCGAAGCCACCAAGCGAAGCGGTGGCCCCGAAGCGGCCTACACGCACTTCGTGACGGTGCGCGTGACCGGCAAACCCCGCAGCGAGCAGCAACTGACGCTGGCCCTGCCCGCCGCCCGGCCCACCTGGGTGGAAAAATGGACCACCACCGATGACTCGCGTCCTGGCCCTCAGACCTTTGCCCTCAGCCGCCAGCTCGACGGCCTGCAGAAGCTGCTGGCCGGCCGACAGGCTGGCACGAATGCTGCCGATGTGCTGCGCGTGCCGCTGACCATCCAGCCGGATTAAGCGTACTACAACTCGGTTAAGCCGTTTCGCGCACTCCCCTTCACCTGTCTTCTCTCGGCTACCCAGCCTTACGCCCCACTCCTAAGCCCTCCTCCGAATGAAAGGCTTCTTTCGCGCTTTGTACGAAGTCATCGGCTCGCCGCAGCCCTCCTCCGAAGTGCCCGTGTACCGCGAGGTCATCTTCCCCAACATCGGCCTGCTGAACCTGGGCATCACGCTGGCGCTGCTGGTGCTGTTTTACCTGGTCATCAACCGCTGGATGCGCGTGGCCACCTTCAGCCGGCCCAGCCACTGGGCCATCATGCTGCTGCTGAACGTCATCATTGCCTTCGTCATCGTGCTGGCCCAAGTGAACGGGCAGAACGTGGTGTCGCACTCCTACGTGTACTGGCTGGCGTTGCTGAATGCTCTGTACGCGGCGCTGTTCTTCTTCCTCTTCTCCCTGATTTTCCGCAAGCTGTCCGTCAATGCCAGCACGACGCCGTTTTAAATTTTTCGTAGTCTGCCTATGAAACCTCGATTTCCATTGATAATGGTTGGCAGCCAGCCTATAAACTGGCTGTGCATCGTGGAAAGCGAGGATGAATTGGGCAGCGCAAACGCTGGATACGTAGCGGGCCGCCGTTGGGAAAAGGAAATCTTCTACGATTCGGAAGGCATACTTTGGTCGCGGCAGCTGCTAGGTGTCAAGCAGCCGAACTGGCTAGCAAAGCTGCTCAACTCGAAGATGCAAGTAGCCTCGGAGTGGGTGCGTCAGGCGGCGTATTCGCTTGCGGAGCTGAAACAGGCCGTGCGCGACTGTATTAACGACGATGACGACGTTTTAACTCAGTTCGTCGACGCTGACGAACTAATCCAGCGGGTTGATTCCGCAATAAGCTTTGAAAACATCCGCGCTATCCTCTGGGCCAGCGCGAACAACGATGAAGCCCTGACCTCGGACGAGGTGGCTTCCTCTTCAGACCAGACGAATGGCTAAACTCTTTCTTTTCGGCATCGGCGGCACCGGCTCCCGGGTGGTCCGCTCCCTGACGATGCTGCTGGCCGCGGGCGTGGATTTGCCCAACTGCCAGCAGGTGGTGCCCATCATCATCGACCCGGACGCGCAGAACGCGGACATGAACCGCACCGTGCAGCTGCTGCAAACCTACCAGCAGATTCACAAGCGCATGGGGCCGCGCGAGGAGGGTTTCTTCAAAACCGACATCAGCACGCTCTCCTCGATCAGTCAGGACGTGAACGGCTCGGTGAAGGACACCTTCGTGTTCGACTTCGGCGGCATCAACCGCTCCTTCCGCGACTACCTGGGCTACAACAACCTGCCGGTGGAGTCGAAGGCGCTGGTGGAGGCGCTGTTTACCCAGGACAACCTGGAAAGCCCGCTGACCATCGGGTTCCGCGGCTCGCCCAACGTGGGCTCGGTGGTGCTGAACCGCATCGTGGAGTCGCCGGAAATGCGGTTTTTCGCCGACAACTTCCAGCAGGACGACCGGGTGTTCTTCATCAGCAGCATCTTCGGCGGCACTGGCGCCTCGGGCTTCCCGCTGCTGCTCAAGAACCTGAAGGACCCCAATACCCGCCTCTCGAACGCCCGCTACCTGCGCGACGCGCTGACCGGGGCCGTGACGGTGATGCCCTACTTCGCCCTGCAGAGCGAGGACAACCAGGTCATCGACTCCAACAACTTCCTGACCAAGACCAAGGCGGCCCTCGGCTACTACGAAAACCACCTGCAGGGCCTCGACGCGCTCTACTACCTAGCCGACACGCCCGACACGCCCTACGACAACCAGCCGGGCGGCACCGGGCAGCGCAACAAGGCCCACATCATCGAGCTGCTGGCCGCCCTGAGCATCGTGGATTTCATGAGCTACTCGGCCGCCGACATCCGCTCGAACAACGGCCCGCTGTTTCACGAGTACGGCCTCGACGCCGACACGCCGGACGTGCAGTTTCAGCACCTGCCCACCGAAACCAAGGAGCAGGTGGCGCAGCACCTGACGCAGCTGCTGTACTTCTCGCGCTACCACAAGCAGCACATGGGCACCGACGAGGCGCCCTACGCCAAGAACCTGAACCTGCAGTACGCGCAGAAAAACGAGCCCATTTTCCGCCAGCTCGACCAGTTCCTGCACAGCCCCGACTTTGGCGTGGACGCCTGGCTGACCGAGCTGAGCCAGAACCGCCGCTCCTTCCGCCCCTTCGACCTGAACACCGACGACTTCAACCTGATGATTCAGGGCAAGCCGATTGAAACGGGCTTTTTCAGCAAAGGCATCAGCCGCAACTACCTGCTTGACGCGCTGAACACCCGCGAAAAGAAGGTGCAGGACGCCGACAACTTCCGCAAGCTCATCACCCTGATGTACGACGTGACGGATGAGGCGTTCAAGGATAAGGTGAAGGTGGTGTAAGCCCGCAGCCCAGCACGTCATGCTGAGCTTGTCGAAGCATCTCTACCGCTTCATCGATTTGCTTCAACAAGCCCACAAAAACGTAGGTCAAAATGACTCCTGACGACATCAGCATAGTTCATCAGTTTGTAGACGATGCGTTGGACTCCTGGCACGGAGCTGGTGTTATGAACGTACCATATCCTGACATGCCTACAGAAATGCGGGATGAAGCAGGGGTTGTACATGATAGTGACGCTGTTTCTTGGAAGCCAATACCTAGCACTGCAGCTGACTCGGATATTAAGGAGCTAGAAGACAGAATAAACCTGCGGTATCCCGACTTATACAAGGAGTTCCTACAGTACAAACACTTCTACGACCTATGGTCGCAAAAGGAAATAAACTTCTTCAGCCACGGCATCTATGATTGGAAGGAAGAGTTGTTTGACCGCTATTTCAATTCTTGGGACCCTGCTAAGCTGATAGGTCAAGGCTATATCTATTTCGCCGACTATTCAGATTGGGGAATGGTGTGCTTTGATACCAATAACCAGAATCAAGAGGATGGTGATTGTCCAATCATCATGATTGACCATGACTTATTGTATGACGAGCCACTTCCAATGGAAACTCTGTATCCCTCTTTCGCAGATATGATGCGGAGCTTACGAGAAGAGCAAATAAACCCTACCCAGTACGAAGACTAGCGGTAGAGATGCTTCGACAAGCTCAGCATAACGCCCGCCGATAATCGTTCAACGATTGTCAACCACCCCGCCCTTCGGGCACCCCTCCTCGTCTGAGGAGGGGAGTTCGTTCTTCTAAACCGACTTCCTCCTTCGCATGCCCAAAGTCCTTCGCCTGCACAACAGCGGCTCGCAGCAAATCCAGGGCTGGCAACAGACCGGTCCGCTCACGAGCACCGAAATCAACACCATCACCGACCCCACGGGCGGCCGCACGCGCAACCTGGCGGTGTCCATCCCGACGCCCTTCGCGCGGATGCACCTCTTCGAAACCGCGTTTGACTTCGTGGCCCGGGAAGGCTCGCGCAACCCCAATTCGGTGTACCACGAGCTGGTGTCGCACTACTGGGACCTGCTGGAGTTGCTCTACAACCACCACCTCTACTCCCAGGCCGGCCGCCGCATCACGCTGCGCCGCTGGAACGCCGAGGCCGAGCTGGGCCGCATGCAGCAGGACCCGAACACCCGCCTGCTGGGCGAAACCTTGCGCCTGTTCTGGCAGGACGAGCGGTTCCGCGAGACGCCCGACCTGTACCTGATTTTCTACGAGTCGCCAGGCTTGGCGGGCGGGCCGCGCCTGCTGGGCGGCACCTCGCCGCTGACCCTGCTCTTCACCGCGCCCGCCGTGCCGGTGCTCGACGTGGAGCGCCCCCGCGCTGGCGGCCGCTACTTCGACCAGCAGTACGTGGCCCTGGAGCAGCGCGACCCGCAGTTCCAGGACTTCGTCTACGAGCTGTTTCTGACCTTCCCGCGCCTGCAGGACCGCAACTTCGCCCACCGCGTCTTTGCCGTGCTCGACCGCAACCGCATCAGCCAGATGCAGCTGACCGGCGACCGGAACGCCCAGCAGTTCAGCACCCGCTACCCCGGCCTGACCGACGCGCAGGGCAACCCGGCCTACGTGCGCAACATCCCGCTGCCCGGCCGCGCCGACCAGACGGCCGTCGTGTCGTCGGACCTGTTCATCCAGCCCACCCGCGACCTGGCGCCCGGTCAGGTGAAGCCGCTGGTGCTGCGCCCCAACCTGGCCATGGGCGGCGTGAACTACCTGAACGGCCAGCCCTGGGACGACCGCACCGTGGTGCCCTACGTGGACGAGCAGCCCATGAGCAGCCGCGTGCTGCCCGGCAAGGGCTTCAAGTACCCGTACCTGACCGTGGGCGACCTGCTGGCTGATTCGCTGGTGGAGCTGCCCTACGAGCTGAACGGGGAGCGGTACCACACCGGCCGCGTGACGTTCCAGTACGGGGCTGATTCGCAGGGCCGGGCGCGGTTTCCGTACCTGCTGCCCCTGCAGCCGGCCTTCTTCGAGTACTTCACCGAGCACGACCTGGCCGAGCTGCTGCATTTCACCATCGACCTGAACCACGTGCGCGTGAGTTTGCGGGTGCCGGTGCAGCAGGGGCGCTTCATCACCCTGGAGCGCAGCTACTATACCAACCCGCAGAACCCCAAGGACGAGCTGGGCCGCGAGATTCCCGAGAAGGGCCGCATCGTGCGGGCCAACGTGGGGCTGGGCGTGTTCCCGTTCTACAAGTTCCGCCAGCAGCCCGAGTACAACGACCTGTACAAGGTGATGCTGGTCGACGCCGACAACGGCCCGGCCCAGCTGCAGAAGCAGTACGCGGTGGAGTTTTTCGTGGGCGGGGAGCGGATTACCGACCAGGGCGCCGCTCGCCGCGCCACCCGCTACGAGCGGACGCGCAAGAGCATCAGCACCGCTGGCAGCACCTACTACGAAGTCACCGGCACGCATTTCGACGTGGCCGAGCTGGTGTGCCCGGCCGGGCCCGGTCTGCCGCCGGCCCGCGGGCTGATGGTGCCGCGCTGGAAGGAGCTGGACCGCGGCACCCGCCGCTTCACCTTCGCCGTCGACTTCGGTACCACCAACACCCACATTGCCTACTCCGACGGCCCCAGCAGCCACCCGCGCCCGCTCAGCATCGGCGAGCTGGACCAGCAGGTCATCTGGCTGCACGCCCCGCTGCCCGACCTGGGCCTTTCGCCCTACCAGCGCTACCGCCAGGGCGCGCAGCAGCTGTGGGCGCAGATTGCCGAGCTGCAGAACCGCGAGTTCGTGCCCTCCTTCGTGGGCGAGGGCGGCGCGGCCTACGCCTTCCCGGTGCGCACCGCGGTGTGCGAGACGAGCACCTTCCCCAACGAGCCGGCGCGGGTGCTGGGCAACATCAACATCGGCTTCAGCATCAACACCGAAAACACCGCCGAGCTGCCCCAGAACCGCTTCGTGACCAACCTGAAGTGGTCGGCCGAGCTGGACCCGAGCGGGGTGACGCGCATCGAAGCCTTCTTCCGCGAGGTGATGCTGCTGCTCAAGCACAAGACGGCCCTGAACGGCGGCATTATGGAAGACACCCGCGTGGTGTGGTTTGCTCCGCTGAGCTTCGACGCCTTTTTGCGCAACCAGTTCAAGGACAAATGGGACCAGGCCTTCCAGCAGGTGTTCCGCACCCGCCGCGAGACGCTGACGCTGACCGAATCGGTGGCGCCGTACTACTACCTCACGGCCACCAACCAAGTGGTGCCCAGCCGGGATGAGAACGTGGTCAACATCGACATCGGGGGCGGCACCACCGACCTGCTGGTGTTTGCCGACTCGCGCCCAGCCTACAGCACCTCCTTCCGCTTCGCCGGCAACGACCTGTGGGGCGACGGCTACGCCCGCGTGCAGGGCGCGCCCAAGCAGAACGGCCTGCTACGCCTCGGCGTAGGTCACGTGGAGAGCCTGCCCGACTCGGAGCAGAACCAGGAGTTCAAGGGCTACCTGCGCGCCGCGCTGAGCAACAACGACTTCGGCTCGGCCGACGTGACCTCGCTGCTCTTCCTCTACGACGAGGCCCTGCGCTTCTCGCAGAGCCTGGCCTTGGGCAAGGGCCGGCAGCTGCGGGTGCTCTTCTACCTGCACTACACCAGCATCATCTACCACGTGGGCCAGCTCACCCAGCACCTGGGCCTGAAGCTGCCGCGCTACCTGTGCTTCTCGGGCAAGGGCAGCCTGTACCTGCGCCTGCTGGCCGGCGGCAGCAGCATGGGCGCCATCGAGCGGATTTCCAAGGCCGTGCTCAAAGCCGTAACCGGCGTGGAGCCCCCGCAGAATTTCCGCGTCATCCTGGCCGACAACCCCAAGGAAGCCACCACCAACGGCGGCGTGCTGTTCGAGGAAAGCCAGTCGGTACCCGACGTGGACAGCATCAAGAACATCCGCCTACTCGGCTCGGAAGCCGGCCCCGAAATCGGTGGCCTGCGCCTGAAAGCCCGCGGCGTGGACGCCGACATGCGCGCGGCCGTGCTCGACAACATGCGCAAGTTCCTGGAGCTGGTGCTCGTCAACGAAGACGTAGCCCCGCTCATGCGCGAAGTCGGGGTGGACATCGACCGGGCCCGCGTGCTCGACTTCATGACCCGCGAGGTGGAGGACAGCCTGAACCTGGGGCTGCACCAGCTGGAGCGCACCCTGGGCTCGGAGGAAACCCTGCCCGAGACGCTGTTCTTCCTGCCGCTGAAGCAGTCCTTGTTCAACCTCGGCCGGGACTTGCTGCAAGGCTAAGCCAGAACGTCAAGCTCCCCTCCTCAGACGAGGAGGGGACGCTTTGGCCGCAGGCCAAAGCCGGGGTGGTTGACGGGCGTCCGTGCCGTTGGGATGCCGGAGAATCAAGTTGTGCCGCATGAAAGAAGACCCTCTGACCGCCTTCATCTACGCCAACCAACTGGCCTCCGTGATGAACCAGACCAAGTGGCGGGAGCTGGCGGATGCGCTGACCTCGAACCCCGCGTTTGAGCCCGAAGTGCGCGTGCAGTACCTGCTGGATGACCGCCCGGACGGCTTTGGGCTCCTCGAATGGGACAGCGTGCGGCACCGCGACAGTCGGTTTATCGAGTGGATGGACATTGACCCCGTCCGGCGCCAGCGGGTCGGCCGGCTGGTCGACGACACCCGGACGGACTTCACGCCCTGGGTGAAATCGGCTCTGGAACGGCATTCGATACCATTCACGGAGCAGGACGGGCTCTTTCGGATTTACGGCTATCTACGACCTAATGCTGCCGGCTAGCCCGTATGAAAACCAAGCTGCTCCTGCTCCTACTGCTGCCGCTACTCGGGCTTACGGCCTGCTTCTGGGGCGACGACTGGGACACCGAGCACCTGACCGGCCGTTACTACGTGCTTGGCGACGGGCCCAACTGGGGTAAAACCGACTGGCATAATGCTCAGCTATATTTTGAAGATGAACAGTTTGGGTACGTCGAGCCACTCATCCGGCCCAATATTGCCGCCGTACGCTTCAACGAGGATTTTATCGTTGTCGAAACCGCTAAGCTGGTAGCCACGCGCCAACAGGCGCGCATTGACCGGCAGTATTATCTTGTCCCCATCTGGCAGGGCCAGAGCCATTTTCAGGCCGTGAAACTGGTAGAAGGCCCTTTCGACCGACCAACCTGCTACCGGGAGCTGGCCCGGCGCCACGGCGACACCCTGTTGCCGGAAACCCGCCGGTTTTTCACCCCCGAAGCCAGTGACTTCTCCAAACTCTGATTCCATGAGGATTTCCCCCCGCCTCACCGCCCTGCTGACGGGCCTGCTGCTTTCCGCTTCCGCCGCCTCCCAGGCCCAGACCACGCCCGGCCAGGCCACGCTGGAAGAGAAAAAGGTGCAGATCTGGTGCGCCACCGTCCGTTACGTGTACAACGACAACGGCCGCTCCAACCTGAACAATACCCTGCGCTGCGACGGCACACTCAAAGCCTTCGAAGGCAGCATCCGGGCCGACAGCCAGCGGGTGTACTCGCTGGTGTACCAGCCGCTGGAAGGCAAGGGCGTGATGTACAAGGGCCTGGGCTCGGATCAGTCGCGGCTGCAGCGGCTGGCCAAGGAAATCATCAACAAGCTCGGCGGCTCGCCCCAGCGGCGCAAGGACCCCGCCCGCATGGCTCAGCTCAACCGGCTGCAGGCGGCCCTGACGGGCTACGTGGAGCAGGGCACGCCCATTCCCGGCGACATCGGGCAGGTGAATGCCGATGCGGCCGAGGCTACCTACGACAGCACCGCCACCGAAGCCCCGGAAAGCCTGGCACCCGCCGATGCCGGCGAAGCCGAAACCACCACGGCCGTGCCCGCGCAAACGGCCTCCGCCGACAGCCCGATGACCAGGCTGTTTGGCCCCATCGCGCTGATTCTGTCTTTGCTGAGCCTGGTGCTCTGGTTCCTGGAGCGGCGGGTGCTGCGCAACCACATCGACGAGCTGAAGAACCGGGCCTCGCGCCACCGCAACGAGCTGGACTCCATGAAGCACAACGGCAGTCGGGGCCAGGGCCCGGAAACCGTGGCGGCCGAGCTGACCTTCAGCCAGCGTCGGCAGATTGAGGAGCTGGTAGAGCGGCTGGTGCAGCAGCGCCTGGCCGAGCAGCAGCCCCACGGCCGCGCCGCGGCCGAAGCCAATTCGGCTATACCCGCCAAACCCGCCGCGCCTTCCATTGATGTGCGCAAGGCGGCGCCCGCGCCCCCGTCAGCCCCGGCTCCGCGCCCGGCTCAGGCGCCGGTAGCGCCGCCCGTGGCGCAGGCTCCGGTGCAGCCCGTGATGGAGGTGCCCGCGCCGCCCGCCGCCATTCCGGCCGGGCCGCCCTCAGCCGCGGCGGTGGAGGAATTTGATTCGCTGGTACCGCCGGTGCAGCTGCCGCAGCCGGCGCCCCCGGCGCCCGTGCCAGTGGCGCCCGCGCCCGTTACGCCGCACCAGCCCGAGCCGATGCCGCTGGGCAAGTTCTACGTGAAGGTGCCCGTCAACGGGGGCTTCTCCGACTACGACCTGCACACGGTGGCCCAGCACGACAGCATCTACGAAATCACACCCGATCCGCAGCGGCCCGACGTGGCCTCGTTCCGCATCAACCCCGACCCGCAGGTGCACCCCTACGCCATCCAAAGCGCCCAGTACTCCCTGCGTGAAGCCTGCCGCTACCAGCCGCCGACGGGGCCGGCCATCCGCATCATCACCGAAGAGCCAGGGCAGCTGCGCAAGGTGGGCCCGGCCTGGCAGATCGAGCAGAAAGCCGCTATTCGGTTTGAGTAGCGTAATTTGTCTGGCATCCTGAGCGCGGACTTGCCCCGCTGGGTCGTCATGCTGAGCTTGTCGAAGCATCTCTACCGCTTCGTTCGGACGAAACCGTTCGGTAGAGATGCTTCGCTCAGGCTCAGCATGACGTTCTTATGTGGCCGGCTTCCGGTTAGGATGAGCGGCCTCTTTCACTGACTCGCTTTTATGCTCGAAATAATTCTCGAAGTCGCCGTGGTGGCCATCATCGTGGGCCTGCAGATCCGCACGTTTCTGCGGACGCGCACCCAGGTGGCCCGGCTGGCGGCCCTGTATCCGCCCAAGGACACGCTGCGGGTGGAGCGTCGCCTCGTCACGCCCGACGGCACGGTGGACCTGCCCGACTACGCCGCCGACGCCCCGGCCGACGCCTACGCCGTGGACATCATCCGCACCGATGAAGTGTCGGCCGACTTCCGCGAAATCGTGGTGGATACCAACGCCTACCTGCGCCACAACAAGGGCGCGGCGGCCGATTTCAACATTCTCAAGGACATTGCCGCCCGGCAGGCGCAGGGCCCCGAGTCGGCGGTGCAGGCCAACGTGGCCACGCCCCTGTACCTGGGCTTGCTCGGCACCTTCCTGGGCGTGATTCTGGGGCTGGTGAGCATTGCCCGCCACGGCGTAACCGACGATACCTCGCTCACGCCCTTCCTCACTGGCGTGCTCATTGCCATGACGGGCTCGTTTATGGGCCTGCTGCTCACGCTCATCGGCAACAACCTGCTGCGCAACGCCCGCCAGCAGCGCGACTACCGCCAGAACCAGTACTTCACCTTCCTGCAGGCCCGGCTGCTGCCCATTCTGCACAACGACATGTCGGCCAGCCTGAGCACCCTGAAGGGCGTGCTCGACGCCTTCAGCCAGGATTTCGTGGGTAAGGTCACCTTGTTCGAGCCCATCCTGAACACCATCACCGAGAACATCCGGGTGCAGCGCGACTTCCTGGTGAAGCTGGAGGAAGTGGGCTTCGACAAGATGGCCCAGGCCAACCTGGCCGTATTCGACAAGGTGCGCGAGTCGGCGGAGCTGTTCGGGCAGTTCACGGCCTACCAGCAGCAGCTCAACCAGATGCTCGACAAGGGCGCCGAGTCGGGCCGCGTGGTGGGCGGCATCCTGGACCGGCTGACGGGCTTCGAGCGCGGCATCAACAACCTGGGCCAGTACATCGGCCAGCACGACAACGTGATTCAGCGTCAGCTCGACTTCTTCCAGCGCCACCAGACGGAGATGAGCAACATCGCGGCCCGCTCGGAGCAGTACTTCGACGAGGCCTCGCTGCACCTGACCGACCTGATGCGCCGCCGCCTGGAGCACCACGAGCGCGACGCCCAGCAGGCCTACGACAAGTGGGGCGAGTATTTCCGCCGCCTCAACCAGGACAACGCCTTTGAGCGCATCATGCGCCAGCTCGACCCGCTCAAGGACGTGAAAACCAACCAGGAAGCCCTGGCGCGTGACGTATCGGCCACCCAGCGGGAGCTGCTGCGCAAGATCGAGCTGGACGGGCAGGTGGACGCCAAGCTGCTGGAGCAGCTGACGATGATGAACAAGATTCTGCGCGTAGCCACGGCCAAAAACCGCTGGCAGCGCGGCATGGATAAGCTGTTCGGCGGGGTGAAAGAGGAATGAGTTGTTAGTTGTCAGTTGCGGGTTGTCAGTATGTTCTGTCGATAGGCAGAATGCTGGCTACTCGTTACCGACAAACAGAATGTTAATGCCTGACAACCGACAACCCGCAACTGACAACTGATTAATGGCCGACGACCAGCAACGCTCCGACTTCTTCTGGCCCAGCTACGTGGACCTGATGACCAGCCTCTTCATCGTGATGCTGGTCTTGTTCGTGTACAGCTTCAAGCTGTTTCGGGACCGGGAGGAAAGCCAGAAGCGGCTGCTGGGCGAGCTGAAAGTGAAGGCCCAGGAGCTGGAGCAGATTCAGCGCATCCGCGAGTCTTTGCGGCGGCTGGAGGGCGACTATTTCCGCTACGACCCGCAGAATGAGCGCTACGAGCTGCGCGTGGACGTGCAGTTTAAGTCGGGCCGCGACGAAATCCAGGACCAGTACAAGCCCACGCTGCTGCGCGCCGGCCGGCTGCTGCAGGAGCGCCTGCGCGCCATCCAGACGACGCTGCCGGTGCGCTACCTGGTCATCGTGGAAGGCATGGCCGCCCGCCACCTCTACAACGACGCCCTGAACCGGCAGGAAGAGCAGTTCTCGTACCAGCTCAGCTACCGCCGCGCCCTGAACCTGTCGAACCTCTGGGTGCAGAACGGGCTCAACTTCAACCAGAACCGCAACATCGAGCTGATCATCGGCGGCAGCGGCTTCTACGGCTCCGGCCGCTACCCCATGCAGCGCGGGCAGGAGGAACGCAACAAACGCTTCCTGATTCAGATTATCCCCAAAATCGGGAAGGTGGCCACCGAAACGGTGCGGTGAGGTAGGGTGAGCTTTCAGCTCGCCTAGGCCCGCCCATTTTCGTTCCGGGCAACGCGAACTGAAAGTTCGCGCTACATCGACTTGATCCGCCGTATTTTGCCCTCGTCCGTATTCCCCTACCTCATCATGACCAACACCCGACCCCTGCTGGGCGCCACGCTGGCCCTGCTGGCCGCCTGCGGCCCGAGCAAGCAGCTGAACCCCTCGCAGCAGCTGATAACCGAGAAACCCGTGACCGAAAACGCAACGCCCAAGTCGGCGCCGAAAGCCGCCGCGCTGGATTACCCCAAAGCCGCCAAAGGCCCACAAACCGACGACTACCACGGCACCACCATTGCCGACCCCTACCGCTGGCTGGAAAACCCCGACGCGCCCGAAACCAAGGCCTGGGTGACGGCCGAAAACAAAGTCACGTTCGGCTACCTGGGCCAGATTCCGTACCGGGACCGAATCCGGGAGCGGCTCACCCAGATCTGGAACTACGAGCGGTACGGCGTGCCCCAGCAGGAGGGCGACTACCTCTACTACCAGAAAAACGACGGCCTGCAAAACCAGGCCGTGCTCTACGTGAAGCGCGCCGACGCCGAGGGCGACGGGGAAGTGCTGCTTGACCCGAACAAGTTTTCGGCCGACGGCACCACCGCCCTGAGCGGCACCTACTTCTCCAACGACCACCGCTACCTGGCCTACACCACCTCCGGCGGCGGCTCTGACTGGCAGACCGTCAAGCTGCTCGACCTAAAGACGCGCCAGCCGATGAAGGACGAGCTGAACTGGGTGAAAGTTTCGGGCGTGGCCTGGACCAAGGACGGCTTCTACTACAGCGGCTACGACGCGCCCAAGGCCGGGGAAAACAAGCTGGCCGGCAAAAACGAGTACCACAAGGTGTACTACCACAAAATCGGCACGCCGCAGTCGGCCGATAAGCTGGTGTACGAGGACAAGCAGATGGCCCTGGGCTTCCGCATTGCGTCCGTCACCGAGGACGAGCGGTTTCTGACCATCTACCTCACCGATGGCAAATCGGACGGCAACAAGCTGGCCGTGCGCGACCTGAGCGACGCCAAGCAGGCCGGCAAGTGGGTGACGCTGGGCCAGGACTACGAATCGGACATGAACGTGGTGGGCAACCTCGGCGGCCGGCTGCTGGTGTACACCAACTACAAGGCCCCGCGCTACCGCATCCTCGCCATCGACCCGAAGCACCCCGAGCCGGCCGCCTGGAAAGACCTGCTGCCCGAAACCGAGAACAAGCTCGAAGGCATCGACCAAGTGGGCGGCAAGCTGGTGGCGACCTACCTGAAGGATGCTAGCTCGCTGATCAAAGTCTACGATGAAGCCGGCAAGCCCCTGCGCGACGTGGAGCTGCCGGCCATCGGCACGGCCTCGGGCTTTGGTGGGCGCAAGGATTCCAAGGCCGTGTACTACGCCTTCACCTCATTCACGTACCCCACGACCATCTACCGCTACGACCTGGCCAGCGGGCAGAGCACGGTGTGGCGCGCGCCCAAGGTCGACGTGAAGCCCGACGACTACGTGACCACGCAGGTATTCTACGCCTCCAAGGACGGGACCAAGATTCCGATGTTCATCACCCACAAGAAAGGAGTGAAGCTCAACGGGCAGAACCCGACGTATCTGTACGCCTACGGTGGCTTCAACGTGAGCCTCACGCCCGGATTCTCGGTAGCGCGCATGCTCTGGCTGGAAAACGGCGGCGTACTGGCCATTCCGAACCTGCGCGGCGGTGGTGAGTACGGCGAAGCCTGGCACAAAGCCGGCATGACGCCCAACAAACAGAACGTGTTCGACGACTTCTACGCCGCCGCCGACTACCTGAAAGTGCAGGGCTACACCACCACCGACAAGCTGGCCGTGGCCGGCGGCTCCAACGGCGGCCTGCTAGTCGGCGCTACCATGACGCAGCGCCCCGACATCTGCAAAGTGGCCTTCCCGGCCGTGGGCGTGATGGACATGCTGCGCTACCAGAAGTTTACCATCGGCTGGAACTGGGCCCCGGAGTACGGCACCTCCGACAACTACCAGCAGTTTCAGAACCTGGTGAAGTTCTCGCCGCTGCACAACCTGAAAGCCGGCACCAGCTACCCCGCCACCCTGATTACCACCGCCGACCACGACGACCGGGTGGTGCCCGCGCACTCGTTTAAGTTCGCCGCCGCCCTGCAGGAAGCCAACGCCGGCCCCAATCCCCAGCTGATCCGCATCGACGTGAATGCCGGGCACGGGGCGGGCAAGAGCACCAAGCTGCTCATCGACGAGTGGGCCGACGTGTGGTCATTCGCCTACTACAACATGGGCGTGAACCCGTACGGCAACCTGAAATAACACCAGTGGCCAGCCGGCTGCGGGGCACCGAAACCGCGCCGCCGCCGGCCGCGGCCGCATCAGTTCACTGAAAGTCAGCGTAAGCGAAGTCAGTTCACGTTGCGGTTGTATCTTCGCAGCCGCGTTCCGGCGCCCTGACTCGACCTTTTCCATTTCTGATATGAAAAACCTGCTCCTGCTCGGCTTTGTGGCCGGCGCCCTGCTGTCGGTATCGGCCTGCAGCAACCCCGACTTCGAGAAGAAAGACCAGATGGCCGCCGCCGAGCTGCCCGAGCTGCCCGCCGTTGCCGTTGGCAAAGACTCTGCGGCCGTAGCAGCCGAGCAGGCTGCCCAGGAAATCAGCGCCGTCAACGCTACCACCACCATCAAGAAGATGCAGCCGGTGATGTAGGCTGCGGCTTGGCTTGTACGAGCCCGCAACGCCCGGTTTTCTGCGGAAAGCCGGGCGTTGCGTTTTTACCGGTGCGCAGCATTGGGTAAGCTGCTGAGCCAGGTGAAAACCGAGCGGCGCCCAGCGTGTAGCTTTGCGACTACCATTTCCCCCTTATCCTATGCTTGCTCCCGCCACCCTGCGCATCCGCCGCGGCACCGAAGCCGATCTGCCCCGCGTCCACGAGCTGATTGTGGAGCTAGCCGTGTACGAGCGCGCCCCCGAGGAAGTCACCAACACCCTGGCCGATATGCGCCGCGACGGGTTCGGCCCGCAGCCCATTTTCGGCTTTTTCGTGGCCGAAACCGCGGAGCAGGGTATCCTGGGCATTGCCCTGTTCTACACCGCCTATTCCACTTGGAAGGGCCGCATGCTCTACCTCGAAGACCTGGTGGTGACCGAAGCCGCCCGCGGCACCGGCATCGGCCGCAAGCTGTTCGACGCGGTGGTGGCCGAGGCCCGGCGCACCGGTGCCCACCGCCTGAAGTGGCAGGTGCTGGCGTGGAACGAGCCGGCCATTGGCTTCTACAAGCGCATCGGCGCCAACCTCGACCCCGAGTGGCACAACGGCAACCTCACCGCCGCCGACCTGCAGGCCTACGCCTGCGACCCGACGGTAGTGGCTGCGGTGGAGCTGTAATCAGCTCGGGTTGCGCCGTTTACGCCACTTCCAGCTGCGCTGCCGGCTGCCGGCTTTGCGCCAGCTGGTAGGCGCGCCGGAACGAGTACAGCCACAGCGCCGAGCCGGCCAGGTACGCCGCGCCGCCGGCCGCTGCCCAGCCAAACCAACCCTGCCCCCGCGCCGCTAGCAGCAACAGGGCCAGCGAGGCAGCCAGCCGCAGCGGTTCCAGTCGGTAGCCCCAGGGCTTGGCCTCAAACAGGGCACCGCAGGCCAGGGCCGCCCACACGCACCACCCGGCCACGGCCCAGCGTAGCGGCGTAGTCATGTCTTTCTGGGTGAAGAGAAACACGGCTGCCACCCCGATGAGCACCACGTACTGCGCGAAGACGTACCAATTGACGGTACGTGGGGCGGTGGTGCTGTATTTCTGGTAGTTGGCCGGGTCGACGTCGGGAATCGGATAGGGGCCGCCCTGCGCAGCGGGGCGCCAGCCGGGCCGCCCGAATAGCACCCGCAGCTTGTTGCCCAGGCCGGGTGTCTGGCGCAGCTGCGCCCGCATCTGGGCGTAGTGACCGAAGTTGGCCCACACCGGGTTCCAGGAATTCAGCGGCGTGGTGATGCCGTACACGGGCCGCTCCTCTTCCGCCTGAAACGTGCCGAACAGCCGGTCCCACACGATGAAGGTGCCCGCGTAGTTCCTGTCGATGTACTTGGGGTTGCGGCCGTGGTGCACGCGGTGGTGCGAGGGCGTGTTCAGCACCCATTCCAACGGCCCGAGCCGGCCAATCAGCTCGGTATGAATCCAGAACTGGTAAAGCGTCACCAAGGCCGATACGTACACGAACCACGTCGTTTCGAAGCCGAGCACGGCCAGCGGCAGGTAGAAGGCAAAGGTGAACATGCCCTGAAACGAGCTTTGCCGCAGCGCCACCGAGAGGTTGTAGTCCTCGCTCTGGTGGTGCACCACGTGGCCGCCCCACAGCACGTTGATTTCGTGGGAGTAGCGGTGGGCGAAGTAGTAGCACAGGTCGGCCAGCACGAAGAGCAGCAGGCTGGTGGCCCAGGTGCGCGTCACCTGCCACAGCCGGGCGTGCTGGTATAGCAGCTCGTATACCCCAATCACCGCCACTTTCAAGAACACGCCCGCAATCTGCGAGGTCACGCCGCAGCTGATGTTGGTGACGGCGTCGTGGAAGCGGTATTTCTCCCGGTGCTGCAGCCGCTCGACGAGCAGCTCCGCTCCAATCAGCGCGAAGTACAGCGGGATGGAGAGGACGATGGGGTTCAGGTTCATGAAGCTGAATTGCTGAATGATCAAATGACTAAATGGCCGGCCGTTCCAACGTTTCGCAGAACGACCAGCCATTTAGCCATTTGACAATTTAGCAATTCCTCCTCAGTCAATCACCTCCAGCACGGTGCGGAACGACACGTACTGGCCCGGAAAGCGGGTTTCCAGGTCGGCGCGCAGACCGGGGGCCACGACCTGCTGGTAGTCGTCGAGCTGCTCGGTGCTGAGGCAGTAGAACTGCGCCGCGTAGGTGCAGCCGTCTTCTTCCTCGTTGAGCAGGCGCAGCAGCTGGCTTTTGACGAAAAAGCCCGAAGCCATAATGTCCGGAATGTGCTTGTCGCGCATGAAAGCCACCCATTCCTCGGCCACTTCCGGGTCGACGCTGCTGGTTACGTTGTAGAGAATCATTGGTGAAATGGTGAGATGGTGAGGTGGTGAGTTGGATGTTCTAATGGTGCGAATCGCGCCGCTTGCACAAGCGGAATAACATTCACCAGTTCACCATCTCACCATTTCAACATCAGACCCTCATCGGGTCGGGTTGGAAATTCTGAATTCGGGCGCGAATATCGGCCGGGGCCAGCTTTTCCGCCACGACGGAGGCGGCCAGCGTCGGCAGCTCCGCGTCGCTGGCGAAGCGCAGGGACAGAATCTGGCTCAGGCTCAGCTGCTGCTCCAGCGGCTGAAAGCGTTGGCCGGTCAACTCGAAGTAGCGCTGCCGCACTTCCAGCCGGGCCAGGCGGTCCTGCAGGGTGAGGGCGTAGTGCTGGCGCAAGAGTACCAAGCCGAGGAGCACCAGCGCCGCCAGGGCCAGCAGACAGAACCATTGCCTGGAGTCCTCGGAGTCGTTGCCGGCCACGTCCCAGTAGCGGCGGCCGGTGTAGAGCAGCATGATGAACGCGGCCGGCAGGGCCACGAAATGGTGCGGCCAGTAATAGCGGCGGGTGAAGCGGGCTTCGGCCATGCAAAGAGCAGGTCAGGAAAAGTAGAGGTGGAGCAGGGGCAGGCCGGGTTTAGTTCTGACCACGCTTGCGGTTCCGTTCTTCGTCGCGGGCGGCCCGTTCCCGCTCTTTGGCCAGGTTTTCCTGGGCCTTGTCGCGCTCCTTGCTGGCCTGGGAGGCGTTTTGCACCGGCCCGCTCACCTGCGGCATCGAAGCCGGCTGGTTGGGCGGCGGCGTCTGCGGGGTGGAGGGCGAAGACGAGGACGGCGGGGGCGGCGGCACCTGGGCCACGGCCGCTGCCGAAAGCAGGCAAAAGCCGCCGAACAGCATCAGCGGACGAAACAGCTTGTTCATGGGGACGGTGGAATATAGGGTTCAGCTAAAATACGCGGTGGGCCGGCTGGCAGTTCCCGCCAGCCTTGGGAATACCGTTATGATACCTCTACGTAGTCGAGGTCTTTGCCGTAGGTTTCGGGCAGGGTGCTCACGGCCCAGAACGCCAGCAGCAGGGACACGGCGCCCACCACCGCGCCACTGCCGACGAGGTTGGGCGCTGTGGGCGAGCCGAGCGTGGCCGCCAGCCCGTTGAAGATGGGCACCAGCGCCACCACCGAGCCGCGGGCGAAGTTGGGCGCGGTGGTAGCCACAGTGGCTCGCAGGTTGGTGCCGAACTGCTCGGCCGCCACCGTCACGAACAGGGCCCAGAAGCCCACCGAAATGCCCATTACGAAGCACAGGCGGTAGAAGGCCTCGGGCGAAGCGCCGCGCAGCATAAACAAATAGGCCGCTACCACCGTGCCGCAGATCAGCAGAAACAGCTGCAGGGCACGCTTGCGGCTATGCAGCAATTGGCTTAGGGCCCCGCTGGCAAAGTCGCCGAACACCAGGCCGAAGTAGCACCAGAACACCGCCAAGCCGGCCGATACCTCGCCCTGCACGCCGAGGGCGCGGCCAAACTCCGGCGCCAGCGTAATCAGGATGCCCACTACAAACCACAGCGGCACGCCGATGAGCAGGCACTTGAGGTACTTGAGCAGCCGCGGACCGTTGGTGAACAGGGCCAGGAAGTTGCCGCGGTCCACGCCCTGCTGTTGCTTGGCCTGCTCAAACATGCCCGACTCGAACACGCCCACGCGGAGCAGCAGCAAGGCCAAACCCAGCCCGCCGCCCACGAAGTAGGCATTGCGCCAGCCCAGCGCCTCGCCGACCCAGTAGGCCAGCATGGCGCCCGACACGCCCACCGTGGCCACAATCATGGTGCCGTAGCCGCGCTTTTCTTTGGGCAGCGTCTCGGCCACCAGCGTGATGCCCGCGCCCAGCTCCCCGGCCAGCCCGATGCCCGCAATCAGCCGCAGCCAGGCGTATTGCTCGATGTTCTGCACGAAGCCGTTGGCAATGTTGGCCAGCGAGTACAGCAGAATCGAGCCGAAGAGCACCGACAGCCGCCCTTTTTTGTCGCCCAGGATGCCCCAGAGGATGCCGCCGAGCAGCATGCCACCCATCTGCATGGAAATCAGGTGGGTGCCTTCATTGGTAATGTCGGCCTGCGCCGTGACGCCGAGGTCTTTGAGGCTGGCCACCCGCACGATGCTGAACAGAATCAGGTCGTAGATGTCGACGAAGTAGCCGAGGGCGGCTACCACCACGGCGGCGCTGAGCAGGCCGGTGGTTTTGGGCGGGGTAGAATTGGGTGGGGTAGAGGTCAGGGCCATGCAGAAGCGGAATCAGGGGCGCAGGTTACGAAGATTTACGCACCGGAGCCTAGTTCTCAACTATTCCAGCCCGTGAGTTACTTCCAGGTAAAGGAGCAGATGGCTTGCCTAAATACAGAACGGTTCTTACGGTTTTCCGCTTCCGAGCCTTTGACGGCAGTGCCAGCCATCGTCACAATTTGCGTGCGGCTTCCAGTGAAGGCAATAGTGCTAATTAGCTGTATTTTAGAGTATTTCAGCGTGAAGGAACACGGCATTACTTGGAAAGGCCTGCCATTGATAATGGTGTCTCTGATGCTGTTTATTTGAACGTCATCAACTGTCTCACGCAGAAAATCCGCGTAAGCACCCCCCATTTTAGTTAAAGAGTACGCTCCTCGTGCGCTGATGAAATCGACAGTAAACATTTCGCGGTAGTCATAATGGGGTGAATGGGTATTTTGCAGGATATAAACACGGCCCTCATGTGGCGACACATGAGCTGTTGTTGTATCTAAAAGCCGCCAGTCTGATGACAGTTGTAGAGTGGCTTTGCCTAGTTCGAAGATTTTAAAACGCGAAGCCTGACTTTCAGTATTTGGGGTGGAACAGCCGCTTAGCCCAAGGAATAAGTAGAGGAGCAAGCTGCTAAGGGAATAGCGCTTCATGAAATTGCTACGGATGCGCCGCGTCGCAGCTCTCGTGGGTGCAGGCGCCGGGCTCGATCTGCACGGTGATGTGGCCGATGTTGAACTCGTCCTGGATGCGGTGCTGCAAATCGTGCAGGAAATGGCTGTCGGTGCCGCTGGGGCGCACGAGGTGGGCGGTGAGGGCCGTGTCGCGGGTGCTCAGGGGCCAGATGTGCAGGTCGTGCACACCCGTCACGCCGGGCTGGGTGAGCAGAAACTGGCGCACGGCCGCCGGGTCGATGCCGGTGGGCACGGCCTGCAGGCTGAGCTGCACCGTTTCGCGCAGCAGGCCCCAGGAGCTGACGCCCACAATGGCCAGGATGACAAAGCTGATGGCCGGGTCGAGCCAGAGCCAGCCGGTGAAGTACACCAGCGCCCCGCCCACCACCACGCCCACCGACACCAGCGCGTCGGTGAGCATGTGCAGGTAGGCCCCGCGCACGTTCACGTCGCCCTGCTGCCCGCGGCTGAACAGCCAGGCCGTGAAGCCATTAACCACGATACCTGCTCCGGCCAGCAGCATCACCAGCTGGCCATTGACCGGCGCGGGATGGCGGAGGTGGTCGATGGTTTCCCACAGAATCACGCCCAGCGCGAGGTAGAGCAGGGCCGCGTTCAGCAGCGCGGCCTGAATGCTGAGGCCCTTGAAGCCGTAGGTGTAGCGCGCCGAGCTGGGCCGCTTGCCGATGAGCATGGCGCCCCAGGCCAGGGCCAGGCTGAGCACGTCGGAAAGGTTGTGGCCGGCGTCGGAGAGCAGGGCCGAGGAGTTGGCCCACCAGCCGCCGGTAGCTTCGGCGGCCACGAAGGCCAGGTTCAGAGCAATGCCCCAGCCGAAGGAGCGGCCCACGTTTTCCAGGTCGGCCGGGCCGTGGTGGTGGCCGCCGGCGCCGTGGTCGTGGCCGGCGTGGGAGTGGCTATGGTCGTGCGGCATGAGGGCGGAGGCGTTGAAACAATTCTACAACGTAGAGCCAGGGCTTAGGGGTGCAGCACCAGTTGGGGCCGCACCCCTAAAGCTCAGGCGCTACCGTAGCGGAATCGTGTACTGCTGGTTGAAGCTGACCTCTTCTACCTGGTCATTGAAGTTCTTGCGCTGCAGCTGCTGCACCCGAATCAGCAGCTCATCACCGGGCCGGGCCTCAGCCCCGAGTGGCGCAAGGCTGATGGCGGGGCTGGTGGTGGCCTGGGCAGACGGCACGACCACCATTATCGATTGGCCCACCGGCTCGTTGGCCCGGCGCAGGCTGATTTCGGCCTGCGAAACCCGGTACCGGGCATCTCCGGGCAGAAACACGGCTAACATCTCGTTGGGCCGGGCTCTGAGTGAGACAGTTCGTTCGGTCAGCCGGAACTGCTCCAGCTGTTGATCCGCGTTGCTAAGCGTACACACTACAGTTGGTGGAGGCAGCAAAAAGACCCGAAACCGGTGCGTGAAAACCAGCTTCTGCCCCTGGTAAGCCCGGAGGATAACGGGGTCGGCGAAGGGCACGATGAGCATGGACTTGTCGCCGGTGGTGAACGTGACGGTAGCTCCCGACGCCACGAACCGCAACCGGGGCCGATTGCCGGGCAGTAATTGCGGCGCGGTAAACGAGTGCAGACAATTCAGCAGCAGTTCACAGGAATCGGGTTGCAGCGCCCACTCCGGCACCCAGAGCCCGTTTAATACCTGCGGTGATGACGAATACCGCCTTGGTTTCGCGTAGTCCCAGACCTGTTGGGGAGGCCTTTCCTGCGGATTAGGAGCCACCTGCACCTTGGTTTGCGCCAGCACGGTCGGGGCCAGCAGCCCGCTGGTGCCCAGGCTGAGCAGCAGCCCGCAGACGGCTCTTCGTACAGGGTGCATTTCTGGCATAGCCTAAAGGTAAGCGCCGCCGGTAGTCGTGCCGCGCTTAGTTGAACGACAGCGGCACCAGCAGCTTCAAGCTCACGTTGCGGCCCTGGTTGAACACGCCCGTGCGGCCGGTCACGTTGTTCACGTCGGTGTACTTCAGGCGGCTCAGGTGGTTCTGGTAGGCCACGTCGAATACGTTATTGACCGACACCAGCACCGAGGCCACCGTGCGGCCCTTGCTGGTGACGAAGTCGGTGCCGGCGCCCAGATTGACGAGCGTGTAGGCGTCGGTGGGCGTTTCGGTGTCGAAGGCGCCGAAGACGCGGCGCTGGGCGAAGTTGTGCTCCAGCCCGGCGCGGGCGTACACGTTGGCCAGCGAGGAGAGGCCGGCCACCTTGCGGAAGTTCACCCGCAGCTCCGACTGCAGCCGGTCGGCGGGGGTGAAGGGCAGCCACTTTTCGCCCTCGCTCTGGCCCAGGCGGCGCGAGCGGACCATGGAAAACGAGTTTTCGAAGTGCAGCCAGTCCAGCGGGTGCGGGTGCAGGTCCACCGTCACTTCGCCGCCGTAGAGGTTGGCCGGGCTCTGCCCGTACACGAACACGCGGTACTCCTCGCCATCCTCGGGGTTGACGCGGGTGGAGTCGCCGCCGGCCGCGCCCGCGATGCGGCGCGGGAAGATGAAGTTCTGGATGCGGTTGTCGAAGCCGTCGACGCTGAAGGTGACGTGCTCGGTGTTCAAGCTCAGCCCCAGGTCCGACTGCAGGCTGGTTTCCGCCTTGAGGCCCGGGTTGCCGATTTCGTAGCGCGTGGTGCCCTCGTGCACGCCGTTTGAGCCCAGCTCGGCAATGTTCGGGGCCCGGAAGCCCCGCGACACGTTGGCCTTGAGCACCAGGTCATCGGTCAGGCTGAAGGCCCCGCCCAGGCTGCCGGACCAGTTGCGGTAAGTGTTCTGGAAGGCGGCGAACTTCTGCTCGGCATTGGGCGTGCCGCCCGGCACCGGCTCTTCCTGCTCGCTCAGCCACAGCGCGTCGGCCGTGATGCGGCGCTGGTCGAGGCGCAGGCCCCCGCTCACGTCGAGGCGGCCGAAGGTGCGCTTGGTCACGCCGAACACGCCGCCGTCGAACAGCTGGTAGGCCGGAATCAGGAATTCCGCGCCCAGGTTCTGGTTTTCCTGGCGCATGCCGCTCACCCCCACGGTAGTGTTCCAGCCGCTCAGCTCAGGCAGAAAGTAGCGCGCGGCGTAGTCCAGGGTGCGTAGCTGGAAGTACAGGCTGGGCTCGTCAGCGGCCAGCACGTCGCCAAATTCGCGGCGCAGGTTCTGCTGCCAGCCCACGTTCAGGGTCAGGCGCGACTGGCCGAGGATGAAGTTGTTGTCGGTGCCGATGCGCAGGTGGTTGATCTGCTGCCGGGGCACGTCGAGGCCGTAGCCGCGGAACGCGTTGCGGTCAACCAAGCGGCTACTCACCGCGTCGTTGCCCACGGCGTATTCCTGCACGAAGCGGCCCGTGGCCGAGTCGCGGGCGCCTTCGATCAGGCCCAGCTGCTGGTTGAAGGTGCTGACCGTCAGGTGCGAGTAGCCCCAGCTTTTGTTGAGGCCCACGTAGCCGCTGCCGTTCAGCTCCCGAAAGCCGGAGTTGTACACCCGCCCGTCGTAGCGGTTGCGGTAGTCGCCGGCCACCTTGCCCGAGCCGCGCACCAGCCAGTTGAAGCCATTGCGGTTGCCGGCGTTCATCAGCGAATAGCCCTGCAGTCGGTTGTTGGTCTGGTAGTTGGCCGTGACGGAGCCCACCACGCGGCCGTTGTCCACCGGGTCGGGCGCCACGAAGTTGACGACGCCGGCCATACCATCGGAGCCATACAACAAAGAGCCGGGGCCCTTGATGATTTCGGCCCGGTCGATGCTGTACTCGTCGATTTCGATGCCGTGCTCGTCGCCCCACTGCTGGCCTTCCTGCTTGGCGCCGTTGTTCAGGGTGATGACGCGGTTGGAACTCAGCCCCCGGATGACCGGCTTGCTGATGGCCGCGCCGGTGGTAATCTGGTTGACCCCCGGCGTGTGGGCAATGGCATCGATGACGTTGGAGCTGGCGTGCTGGTTCAGCTCGTCCTTATCGATGACGGTGGTGGGCACCGGGGAGCGGCGCAGCTCGGTGGAAGCCGACACGCCCGTGACGACCACCTGGCCCAGCTCGGTTACGGCCGGTGCGAGGGCAACATCCAGCGGCTGCCCGCTGCCGGTGTCCACGGTGCGCACCAGCGTGCCGTAGCCCAGGCTGCGGATCTGCACCAGAAAGCGGCCGCGCGGCAGATTCTGGAAGCTGAAGCGGCCGTCGGCGTCGGTGGCGGTGCCCTGTTTGAGGTCGGGGAAGAGCAGCGTCACGCCGGGCACCGGCTGCTGGGTCGTCTGGTCGACGACGCGGCCGGTGAGGGTGACGGCCGCGGCGGCGCGCGGCGTGGTAGCCGGGGCCGATTGGGCCCAGGTGAGAGAAGGCACTAGCAGGCAGGCCGAAAGCAGCAGCAAACGGGACATATCAGTCGGAAATTCGAAAAGAAGGGGAGAGGGCACACCCGGCCGGCGAAGCCGCGGGAAGGAAAGCGCCAGACAGCGCCCAGCGCCTTCCGCGGCAACTCCATAACCAAACCACATGGAGCAGGACGGGCGCTGGTCGGCAGCGGGGTGCAACCAGAAAAAAAACGGGGGCGCGCTGTGGCCGTTCAGGCCAGGCAAACGCAGGTGGAAATGGCGCGGTCGGCAGCCGTTCAATTGGCTGAAAACCGACACAACGGGGCCGCAAGGCCCCAAACGGCCGACCACGCGGCCACGGCCGAAGACCCGCTAACGGGCCTCAGCCGGCGCTAATCACGGAGAATAGCAACACAATCAGGCCCGGGCCGGCGGGCCGCGCAGCCAGGCCGGGGCGGGCGCCGTAGCCGCCCACACCGATTGCCGGGCCTCGCCTTCGGGCCGGGCGTAGGTGTAAAACGCGGTGGGCCCCACCAGCTCCGCCGCAGGCTGAAACGGCACGTCGTACAGATGGTCGACGGGGCAGTGCTGGTGCTTGGTGCTGAGCACGGCCTTGTCGCCGTGGTGGGCGGGCAGCCGGGCTTCCTCCTTCTCGGTGTGCGCGTGGCGGTGCAGCGCCAGAATAGCCGACTCCGGCAGCAGCACCCGCACGAAGCAGAGCAGCAGCAAAGTGGCTAGTTGGGTGCGAAAGTCGCGCATGAGCAGGGCTGAAGTCGGGGCTAAGTACGGACGCGGGCGCCAAGCGGCCAAACCGGAGGGCAAAAACACCGGACGGCCCGCAACGTTGCACCTGCGGCAGCGACAACGAAATGCCCTGGTTTTTACGTAACTTATTCAACGCATCGTACCACCTTTTCACCCCATCCCACCCATGAAACGAATCCTACTCCGCACCCTGCAGCAGCTCGCCCAGCAGATCCGGCCCAAGAAGACCGCCCCGGCCAGCACCGACAAGCCGGCCGAAGCCCTGTTCGTCTGAAACAGCCCGCGCGTCCGTTCGCATAGCTTGGCGCTACGTTCAGCGAGGAAACCAGTCCGTCAACCGAGTCTCCCAGATCGGGATTTGGCACGAATCTTACTTCGGGTCATCTAACCGACTGACTTCGTGCTGATGACCTCGCTCCACTTCGATTCGCTCGTCCTGTTTCACGACCCCGCGCTGCGCCTGCTCTACCACCGCTGGCGCGGTCAGCACAACATGCACCGCTTTCGGCCCGCCGTGGAGTTCGTGCAGCACCTGCTGCACCAGCACGCCATCGAGTCGTGGGTGATTGACCTGAACGGCCTGCCCAATCTCGGCCTCGAAGACCAGATCTGGCTTAGCGACGAAGTGCTGCCCACGCTGGCGCCGCTCACCCACCTGCGGCAGCTGGCGCTGGTGCTCAGCCCCAACGTGTACAACCAGCTGGCGGCCGAAACGCTACTGCACCAGGGCCAGCACCATCTGCGCTTCGACATCCAGTTCTTCTCCGATTCCGTGGCGGCCCTGGACTGGCTCATCAACCCCACCGGCTTACCGGCCATGCCCGTCACCTCGCGCATGGTCGCTTGAAGGTTATAGCGGCGCGGGCGGCAGTTTTGGCGGCCGCAGGCGTCCCGTTACGACCGGAAGTCTGCCAGCGTGGCAGTTCCGGGGGCGGTGCAGGTTGAGTGGAATACGATTTGACACCGGCCCGACGGCCCGGCTGCTCCCCGCGGGCGGCCGGGCCGTTTCGTTTTCCCTGACCTTTCTCCCTAACTCAATTTCTACCCGCCATGCAGGAAACCGGCAGCATCTCGATTCACACCGAGAATATCTTCCCCATCATCAAGAAATTCCTGTACTCCGACCACGAAATCTTCCTCCGGGAGCTGGTCAGCAACGCCGTCGACGCCACGCAGAAGCTCAAGAGCCTGGCGCAGCTGGGCGAGTACCAGGGCGAAGCCGGGGAGCTAAAAGTGACGGTGAGCGTGGACAAGGAAGCCCGCACCATCACCATCTCGGACCGCGGCATCGGCATGACGGCCGAGGAAATCAAGAAATACATCAACCAGATTGCCTTTTCCGGCGCCACCGAGTTCGTAGAGAAATACAAGGACAAGGACGCCAACGCTAAAGACCAGATTATCGGGCAGTTCGGCCTGGGCTTCTACTCGGCCTTCATGGTGGCCAAGGAGGTTGAAATTTTCTCCAAAAGCTACAAGGAAGGCACCGAGGGCGCCCATTGGACCTGCGACGGCAGCACCGCCTACACCATCGAAACCACCGACAAGCAGGAGCGCGGCACCGACGTGGTGCTGCACGTTGCCGAGGATTCGGACGAGTTCCTGGAAACGGCCCGGCTGCGCGGCATTCTGGACAAGTACTGCAAGTTCCTGCCGATTCCCACCGAGTTCGAAGGCGAGGTTATCAACCAGACCCAGCCCTTGTGGACCAAGCAGCCCGCCGACCTCACCGACGAGGATTACGTGCAGTTCTACCAGACGCTGTACCCCTTCTCCGAGCCGCCGCTGTTCTGGATTCACCTCAATGTGGATTACCCCTTCAACCTGACGGGCATCCTGTACTTCCCGAAGGTGAAGGACGAGCTGCAGCTGCAGCGCAACAAGATTCAACTCTACTCCCGCCAGGTGTTCATCACCGACGAGGTGAAGGACGTGGTGCCCGAGTTCCTGATGCTGCTCCACGGCGTGCTCGACTCGCCCGATATTCCGCTGAACGTATCGCGTAGCTTCCTGCAGGCCGACGGTAACGTGCGGAAAATCAATCAGTACGTCACCAAGAAGGTGGCCGACAAGCTGGCCGAAATCTTCCGCAAGGACCGCGCGGGCTTCGAGGAAAAATGGTCGGACATCGGCCTGTTCATCAAGTATGGTATGCTGTCGGACGAGAAGTTCTACGACCGCGCCAAGGACTTCGCCCTGCTGCAGAGCGTCGACGGCAAGTTTGCCACCATCAATGAGTACCGGGAGCAGGTGCAGGCCAACCAGCAGGACAAGAATGGCCAGACCGTGCTGCTCTACACCACCGACCCCGAAGCCCAGCACGCCTACGTGGTAGCGGCCCAGGAGCGCGGCTACGACGTGCTCAAGCTCGACGGCCCGCTCGATTCGCACTTTATCGGGCAGCTGGAGCAGAAGCTGGAGAAAACCACCTTCAAGCGCGTCGACGCGGAGACGGTGGGCAAGCTCATTGAGAAGGACGAGACGACCGAGAGCGTGCTGTCGGACGAGGAGAAAACCAAGCTGCAGGAGCTATTTGCGCAGGCCATCAGCAACCCCGCCATGCAGGTGCAGGTGGAAGCCCTGTCGCCGCAGGATGCGCCGGTTATCATCACCCTTCCCGAGTTCATGCGCCGCATGAAGGACATGCAGCGCGTGGGTGGCGGCGGTGGCATGGCCATGTTCGGCTCCTTCCCCGACAGCTACACCGTGAGCATCAACGCCAACAGCGCCGTGGCCCAGCGCGTGCTCAAGCTCGAAGGCGAAGCCGCCACCAAGCTGGCCAAGCAGGCTTTCGACCTGGCCCTGCTGGCGCAAGGCATGCTGAAAGGTGAGGCCCTGACCCAGTTCGTGAAGCGCAGCGCCGAACTGCTGGCGGCCGAATAGACGGTGAAATAGTGAGGTGGTGAACTGGTGAGTTTGTCGTTCCGGCGGCACCTTTCGGCACCATCAGGTCAGGCGGCCCTGGCAGCTTCGGTTGTCAGGGCCGTTTGCGCATTTGGGGGCCGTTAGCACATCAAACTCACCAGTTCACTATTTCACCACCTCACCGCAGGGCACTATCCGGTCCTATATTTACGTTTCGCTCTCCAGAACCCCTGCCTGCCCTTGCCGATGCGTTTGTTCCGTCTGTCGCCCACGCTGTTGCTGCTGCCCTTCCTGCTGCTCAGCGCCTGCGCCAAAAAAACGGTTTCCTTCAACAGCAAGCCCGAAGCTCCGGCCACGGCCAGCCTCGCCGCTGGCCGTGATACCCTCGCTACCGCCCGCGACACCACCAATGCGCCCTCGCTGAGCACTGCCAAAAAGCTCAGCAAGGAAGAGCAGCGCAAGGCCCTGGAAAAGGAAAAGGCCGAGCAGCGCAAGTCGCTGACCAAGAAGAAAAAGAAAATCTTCATGGGGGAGCGGATCAAGAAGGGTTACACCAAATCGGGGCCAAAGGGGCGCAACCAGGTCATTGAAATCTTCTATTACCTGAAGACGCCCAAGCAGCCCAACCAGTACGCGCCGACCAAGTGGCTGTTCAACCCCGTCAAGAAGCGCCTGGAGAAAACCGCGACCCTGGCCGAAATCGACCTGTCGAAGTACAAAATCCTGCATGGGCCCTACAAGAAGATGCAGGGCGGCAAGGTCATCGAAACGGGTTTCTACTACATCGGCACGCGCCACCTGCGCTGGGAGCGGTTCAACAAGGATAACATCCTCATCAGCAAGATCCACTACGAGCAGGGCTTCCCGCGCGACGCCAACATCAGCTACTACGACGGCGGCAACACCATGGTCAAAGAGGTGGTGCCCTACATCGACGGCAAGCTGGAAGGCGAGTACATGAGCTTCAAGAACGACGGCCAGCCCGACTGGCACGGGCAGTTCGAAAACGGCAAAAAAGTGGGCCTGTGGACCAAATACTGGGGCTTCCGCAGCCGCCGCCACTACGAGTACGAGTACGGCGAATCGGGCTACGAGCCCGAAACCGAGCCGGTGCTGCTGAAGGAGTACAACCGCAACGGCGTACTCATCTACGAGAAGGACAAGCTCGACAAGCGCGAAGCCGACGCCAAGAACCCCAGTCAGCCCCGCCGGAACTGAATTTTAATGTGCTGATGTGGTTGAATGTGCTGATGTGCTAATGGACCCGATGAACGACCATTAGCACATCAGCACATTCCTACATCAGCACATTCATTTAAAACGCGTCCTCGAACGCGTCGATGCGGAAGCCCTGGGAGTTGGGCGTGAGGCTCAGGATGTCGAAACGGATGTCGTGCTGCCAGTCGTGGCGGAGAATGAACTGCTCGGCGGCCCGGCGGATGCGCTTCTGCTGGGCCGGCGTTACAAACTCTTCGGGGTAGCCATAGCGCAGGTCCGTGCGCACCTTCACTTCCACGAATACCAGGCGCGGCGGCTGCGGTTGCTGCACAATCAGGTCGATTTCGGCTCGGCCGGCGCGGTAGTTGCGCGCGGCCACGGTGTAGCCGCGGGCCGCGTAATAATCGGCCGCGGCCTGTTCGCCGGCAGCACCGAGGGTAGGGGAGGGCATAGCATCAGGCGGGTAGATCCGGCCGGAAACTAGCGTTTTTGCCCGAGCCGGCGCCGACGTGCTGCAGCACCGGCCAACGGCCTCTGCGAACCAGCTGCCGACGCCGATGGTTTGGGTTTCGTAATTTTGCTTTTCATGGAAACCGACTTCCTCTCTGCCTGCGTGCAGCCCGTGGTGCCCGCCGCCGCTGAGGCTACCCCCGAATTTGCCCCGATTGCCGGTGCCAACCGCCGCGTGCTGGTGCAGCGCCTGGGCCATGTGGCCTACGTGCCCACCTGGGACCAGCAGGAGGAGTTGCTGGCCGCCACCGTAGCCATCAAAACGCGCAACCGCCAGGGCGAAGCCAGCGGCGCGGCTCCCGAAGCCACGCCCAACCACCTGCTGCTCTGCGAGCATCCGCACGTGTACACCCTCGGCAAAAGCGGCAAGCCCGAACACTTGCTGCTCGACGAAGCGGCCCTGGAAGCCCACGGTGCCACGTTTCACCGCATCAACCGCGGCGGCGACATCACCTACCACGGCCCCGGCCAGCTCGTCGGCTACCCCATCCTCGACCTCGATAACTTCCGGCCCGACATTCACTTCTACCTGCGCACGCTCGAAGAAGCCGTCATCCGTCTGCTGGCCGACTACGGCCTCTTGGCGGGCCGCATTGCCGGCCTCACCGGTGTCTGGCTCGATTTTGAGGAAGGCGCCCCCAACCCGCGGAAAATCTGCGCCATGGGTGTGAAGTGCAGCCGCTGGGTGACCATGCACGGCTTTGCCCTGAACGTCAACACCAACCTCAGCTACTTCGGCCACATCGTGCCCTGCGGCATCACCGACAAGGATGTCACCTCGCTGGCGCGGGAGTTGGGCCGCGAAGTGCCGTTGCGCGAAGTAGAAGACCGGCTGCTCGGGCACCTGGCCGAACTCCTCCAAGCTGAAATCGTTGAATAATTCCGGGCTTCGGCCCATTTAGAGCCTGCTCAGCAGAACCATTCAGAGCAGCCCCGCATGAAAGCAGACATCAATTTTGACCCCGTAGAAGGCGTGGCCGTGGCCATCGTCCCCGATGAGGCCGCCGCCGTGGAAGCCGGCAAAGCCGGCTGGCTGGTATACCTGCTCAACCACAACCGGTTTGCGTTGGACAACGTCATCGTCAGCTCCAACGGCTACGGCCTCGACGCCGAGGGCCACACCGTGCGCACTTCCACCCTGCGTCACCACTTCCCCGAAGTGGCCGCCCAGTCGGCCGTGCCCGTCGAGCCCATCGACCCGGCGCTGTTTCACCTCAACAACCAGTACTGGATCAGCTACTACCGCGACGGGCAGATTTTCGACAAGAAATTCATCTTCGTGCCCGATTCCATCGTGGCCGACAACCTGATTTCCATCGGGCTGCTCGGGCGCGAAGGCGTGCTGCACAGCTAACGGGCGTCCGGCTTCGTTTGCAGTTCCGTACCTTTACCCCTCTCACTACCGATCTATGACACCTAACGGCGTGACACTGGGGTTGGCCTTCTTATGGGCGTTTTTGGTGGCCCTGTTCGCGGTGCCTTCCGTCATCTACATTGCCCACCTCAAGAACATGCTCGATCTGCCCAACAAGCGGACCGTGCACGCCGTGCTCACGCCGCGCCTCGGCGGGGTGGCCATTTTCGCCGGCTTCATGTCGGCCCTCACCATCTTCGCCGATTTGCGCAACGGCATTCAGCAGCTGCTGGCCGGCTGCATCGTGCTGTTCTTCGTCGGCCTGAAAGATGACCTGGTGACGATTTCACCGGCCAAGAAGTTGGTCGGCCAGCTGCTGGCTACGGGCATCGTCATGTTCATGGCCGATATCCGCATCACCAGCTTCCAGGGCATCCTGGGCATTCACGAGCTGCCCGACGGCATCAGCTACGCCTTTACCTTCCTGGCCATTGCCGGCATCACCAACGCTATCAACCTCATTGACGGGCTCGATGGCCTAGCCGGTTCCATCGTCATCATCATCGTCAGCACCTTCGGCTACTACTTCTTCCGCTACGGCGGCGCCGACTACGGCAACTACGTGTTCGTGTCGGTGTGCGTCATCGGTGGCATGTTGGGCTTTCTGCGCTACAACTTCCACAAGGCCACCATCTTCATGGGCGACACCGGCTCGTTGCTGTGCGGCTTCATTGTGTCGATTCTGACCATCAAGTTCATCGAGATGGGCGCCGATCCGCAGGCTCCGCACCCCTTCCTGTCGGCCAATCCTTCCGTGGCTATCGGCGTGCTGTTCGTGCCTTTGTTCGATACCATCCGCGTCTTCACGGTGCGCGTGCTGAACGGCACTTCGCCCTTCACGCCCGATAAAAACCACATTCACCACCGCATCCTCGCCATGGGTTTCCAGCAGATCAGCACCGTGCTGCTGCTGGCGCTGCTGAATGTGGTGGTCATTCTGTTTGTCATCAACTTCGCCGAGCAGGGCAATACCATTCTGATTGCTGCCTTGCTGGCCTTCTCGTTGCTGCTCAGTGTATTCCTCGGTACCTATCGTAGCCGTAGCGCCCAGCAGCGGGTGGCTTCGTAAGGCCTGCCGCCGGCTGGTTGGCTTCGTCGGCCTGCTGCTGGCCCTTGGCCATGCCGTAGCCGCCGCCGAATACCGCCCGCTGCCACCGGCTGCCCCCACCGGCCTTGGCAGCGACTGGCTGATATACACTCCCGCCAGCAACAAGCTGGTGCTCTACCTGCCGGGCTACCACGCGCCCGCCCGGGCCTACTACCAGTGGGTCAATATCCGCCCGGGCCAGCCGTTTCGCATCACCTTCACGGCCCGGCAGCAGCTCACGCTGTTCCTCGACAACCAGTTGGTTTTTCGGGCCCCCAACACCGCCAATTATACCCTCGACCTAGCTACGCTGCTGCCGCCCGGCAGCAAAAATACCACCCACCTGCTCTGCGTGTGGCACCCCGAGCAGTCCCCCAACTACGCTTCCTTTGCCAACGCCGCTGCCCCAGAGTCTAAAGTCGGCCGCACGCAGGGCGCAGGGCGCTGGCGGCCCCAGCCCCGCCTGGCCGGGCACGAGGGCGAGAATATATTTCTCTGCTTTCTGCTGTTGATTGGCCTGCTTTACGGGGCCATTCGCACCATCTATCGTCCGGGCTTCGCGCGTATCTATGAGCTATGGAGCAATGCGGCCAGCGAACAGAATTTCCTCTCGCGCCCTACCATCACCTGGCTCAATCTGCTGCTGGTCCTGATCTTCTCCCTGTCACTAGGGCTGCTCATCGTGGCTATTCACACCAATGTGCAGAGCCTCGTGATACTGCGCCGACTCTTTGCTATATCCGAGTCGGGCTTGGTGCTGCGCGTACTCACATATGCCGTTTTGGTAGCCGGCTTCGTCCTGGCCAAGGTAGTATACCTATCTCTGATGGGCTATATATTTAATGTGTCCTCCCTGGTCTTGGTTCAGTACCGCGAGTTTGTGCGCAGCCTGCTATTCATGGGTTTGTTCCTGCCCATCGTCATGCTACTGTATCTGGTACTCAATCAAACCTGGCCTGAAGGCGTGCTCCTGGTCTCCAATGGAGTGGTTTCGTTGATGTTATTGGCCACCGTGTTCCGCGTCGCCCGTACTCTGCACCGCCGCACCTCCCTGCTGAATCTGCATTTGTTTTCGTACCTTTGCACCACCGAAATCATTCCCTTGACGGTGTTACTCAAGTTGTTGGTAATCACCTCTTGACAATACCGCGCTCAGGGGCTTCGTCCACACCCTGCCCCTTCGTATCGCTTAGTTTTACTTTCTTCTCTTTATGGCCGAGAGCACAGACAAGCCGGGCACTGGTCGGCACGCCAAGCGTATTCGCAGCATCTTGGTGACCCAGCCTAAGCCGGCCAACGACGTGTCGCCGTATTTTGCCATTGCCGAGAAATACGGCATCAAAGTGGATTTTCGCGAATTCATCCAGGTTGACCCCGTTTCCTACAAGGACTTCCGCAAGGATAAGGTTAACATCCTGGAGCATACGGCTATCATCTTCACCAGCCGCAACGCCGTCGACCACTTCTTCCGCATTTGCCAGGAAGCCAAGCTGGAAATGCCCGCTGAAATGAAGTATTTCTGCATTTCCGAGCAAACGGCTAACTACCTGCAGAAGTACATCGTGCTGCGTAAGCGCAAGCTGTTCATCGGCCAGCGCACGGCCGCCGACCTCTTCGATGTCATCAAGAAGCACAAGGGGGAGAAGTTCCTCTACCCCTGCTCTGATATCCGGAAGGACGACATTCCGGAGTTCATGCGGGCCAACGGCTTTAAGTTCACCGAAGCCGTCATCTACCGCACCGTTGCCAGCGACCTGTCCGATCTGTCGGACGTGAAGTACGATTGCCTGGCCTTTTTCAGCCCCTCCGGCATCAGCTCGCTGTTTATCAACTTCCCCAATTTTGTGCAGGAGGGCACCCGCATTGCGGCGTTTGGCCCCACTACGGCCAAAGCCGTGCGTGATGCCGGCCTAGAACTCGATATCGAGGCACCGCAGCCTAACGCTCCTTCCATGACCGGAGCTATCGAGGCGTATATCCGCTTGCATCACGGTGCGGAAATAGCCAAGGAGCAGGCCCGCAACAACAAGCAAAAAGCGTAAAGCAGCGCGATACACCCTTAAAACAAGCGGTAAGCATATAATTATGCTTACCGCTTGTTTTTTTAGGGGGATTTGTTGGGGGGTGATTTTTCTATACATTTGAAAAACTTACGCTGACCCACCCATCAACCGTAACCACCCACCTCTCAGTCGCTTCCTATGAAGGGAAATTTACTTGCCACCCTCCTGCTTTCAGCAGTGGCAGGCTCGGCTGTTGCCCAACAGCAACCGCAGTTCAGCCACTATGCCTTCAACGGCATGTACTTGAATCCCGCCTACGCCGGCATTAAAGGTCAGGGGGAGATTACGGCTATCGGGCGCTACCAGTACTTTAATTACAAGGCCACGCTGGACCGCGGCGGTGAGCCTAAAACCTACGCGCTGACGGCCAATCTGCCTGTACGCGCTATCGGGGGCGGTCTGGGCATAAGCATCTACCGCGATGAAATTGCCAAGTCGGAAATTACCTCTGCTTCGCTTTCTTACTCCAAGCATTTTAAAGTTGGTGAGGAAGGTCGTTTCGGGGTAGGTCTTCAAGGCAGCTATAACAACTGGCACCGCGACGGCGACTACCGCTTCGTTGACCCTAACGACCCGAACATTCCCGCCAACAGTTCTGACAATAAGTTCGACGCTGGCGTAGGGGTGTGGTATGAATCGCCGCGCTGGTATGCTGGTCTGAGCGTAAACAATCTGCTCCGCTCGCAATACAGCTTCCAGAGCGCCAACGATGCTACTAAAAAAGCCACGGCTACGGCCGAAAACCACGGCTACCTCTCTGTTGGCTATAATTTCGACCTGACCGATAACATTGTGCTGACGCCCACGGCCGTCGGCAAGCTGGTATTGCCCGGCAAGTTTGGCGACGGCAAGAAGTTCTCGTTTGACAACAACTCGTTTGAATTAGGTGCCCGCGCCACTATCAACGACAAATTCTGGGGCGGCGTAGGCTACCGCTACGACGAATCACTGACGGGTATGCTCGGAGTAGCCGTGCTGAAGGACAATGTGCTGCGGATTGGCTACGCTTTCGACTGGATTGCATTTAATCAGGACGCTCGCGCCTTCAGCTCGCACGAGATTATGCTCTCCTACCGCCTGCCCAAACCCGGGTTGGCCACGCGCCCCGCTATTCGTACCCCCCGCTACAGCTTCTAAGCCGCGGGAAACGGCGATAATCGGCAAGGCTACCACGCTTTTCGAACCGGAATTTGGTGCTGGTGTAATAACTCAGCACCACTTTCCGTTTGACGGGTTGGCTAACCAATTCGTAGACAAACGAATGAGGTTTGGCTAAACGCTTGTTTGCGAAAAGCATTGTCGCTAAATTTGCCAAGCGCTAAATTGTAATCTTTGGGTATCGCCGCCTGAACAGTCACTTTCACCCTCACATGAACAAGTTTCTTGGTTTGCCCCTCATCGCCTCCGTGGCCTTGATGTTGGGGGCTTGCAGCTTCGGCAAAGGCCCCCAGGGTGACCTGGTAGGAGCTCAGGACCGACCGGAATTTAACCCGCAGGAAGTTCCCTTCGGGATGGTTCCTTGCCCCGGTGGTACCTTCCACATGGGCCAGACCGACGAAGACATTGCCGCTTCGATGGTTAACATGAACAAGCAGGTGACCATCGCCGGCTTCTACATGGACGAGACGGAAATCACCAACAACGAGTACCGGCAGTTCATGAACGCCGTGATGCAGGACTCGGTGGACGTGCTGGGGCAGGAGTACATCATGACGGAACTGTACCCCGACACCACGGTGTGGGTACGCGACTTCACCTATCACATGGGTGACCCGCTGATGGAATATTACTACAGCCACCCGGCCTTCGACGACTACCCCGTCGTGGGTGTTGACTGGTTTGCCGCCAAGTATTTCTGCAACTGGCGCACGAAGAACAAGAACGCCGCTGCCGCCGAGGAAGGCGTAGCCGGTGTTCCCGGTTTCCGTCTGCCCTCCGAAGCGGAGTGGGAATACGCTGCCCGCGGTGGCCGCGAACTGGCGACGTTCCCCTGGGGCGGCCCGTACCTGCGCAACACCAAAGGCTGCATGCTGGCTAACTTCAAGCCCGGCCGCGGTGACTACGCTTCCGACGGCTACGCTTACACTTCGCCGGTAGGTTCCTATTTCCCGAATGACTTTGGCCTGTACGATATGTCGGGCAACGTATCCGAGTGGTGCGACGATGCCTTCCTGGAGGCTTCGATGCCGGTGGTGTGGGACATGAACCCGACCAACCCGGATGACAACGAGCCCCGCAAAGTAGTGCGCGGCGGTTCGTGGAAAGACATTGCCTACTACCTCGAAACGGGTACCCGCAACTTCGAATACCAAGATTCGGCCCGTTCCTACATCGGTTTCCGCTGCGCGCTGATTCAGATCGGTATGGGTACCAACAACCGTTTGTAACCACCCAAGGGATTGTCCCTCTTTTTTAAGTCAACCTCCAACACCCACTTTCTTTCCAACTTTTAACTAATGGCACAAAAAGAGAACTTCCTGTTCGACGTGGTGATGCCGAAAATTTACGGCATCGGTGCTGCCGTTGTAATCATCGGCGCACTCTTCAAAATCGAACACTGGCCTGGTGCTGACGTGGCAATTATCGCCGGTCTGGGCACGGAAGCACTTATCTTCTTCCTGAGTGCCTTCCAGCCGCAGCACAAGGAGCCGGATTGGGCGCTGGTTTACCCGCAACTGTCGGAAGGCTACGACCCTTCGACCGACAGCAACTCGTTCGCAGCCGATAACTCGGGCAAGGGCCTGACCCGCAAGCTCGACGACATGCTGAAGGATGCCAACGTAACTCCCGACGCCATCAAGTCGCTGGGTGAAGGCCTGAACCGCCTGAGCACCACGACGGCTCAACTGGGCACGCTCGGCGATGCTACCAACGCCACCGACGAATACACGGCGAAAGTGCGTAATGCAGCCCAGTCGTTGGACAACATCAACGTGGCTTACAAGCAGACCGCTGAAGCCATGTCGGCTATGTCGAGCGCTACGGCTGATGCTAAAGAATACCACCTGCAGGTGCAGAACGTGACCAAGAACCTGGGCGCACTGAACGCAGTGTACGAAATGGAGCTGCAGGATGCTAACACGCACCTGAAGTCCATGAACAAGTTCTACGGCACGCTGAGCCAGGCAATGGAAAACCTGGTAAGCGCTGGCAAAGACACCGAGCAATTCAAAGACGAAGTCGCTAAGCTGACCGTCAACCTAAACTCGCTCAACCGCGTGTACGGCAACATGCTGAACGCCATGCGTGCTACCAGCTAATTGCTGGCCACGTTAAGAATTGGTTCTCAACATCCACCCAGGTCTCTTTTATAGGAATCCAATACAATGGCGGGAGGTAAAGAAACACCGCGGCAAAAGATGATCGGCATGATGTACTTGGTACTGACTGCCCTTCTCGCGCTGCAAGTAAACTCCGCAATTCTGCTCAAATTCAAGTTCCTCGACGACAGCCTGTCGAACATCAACCAAAAGGTGTCGACGGCTAACGATGGTGCGGTAAAAGGCATCAAAGCACAAGTCGAGAAGAACCATAACCTGCCCAAAGACGTGGCAGTGTTGAAGAAGGGCGAGGAAGTGCGTGAAAAGACGAAGCAGACCATTGCATATCTGCAAGATGTGCGTGACAAGCTGCTCGTAGCTACCGAAAACGGTAAGGCTGGCAAAGGCAACAATGCCTACAAGAACATGAGCATGGAGGACAAAGTCGCCATTACCATGCTCGGCCCCAGCAAGAACGGCCTCGGCTACAAGATGAAAGACGAGCTGAATGGCTATTCGTCCTACATCAAGGGCATCGTACCGACCGCAGGTCCTCTGGCGCTCGATGCCAAGGAAGATCCGGGCGTGACGGAACAATCGCAGAAGAGCAAAAACTTCGCGGAGCTGAACTTCGAAAACACGCCGCTGGTAGCTGCTCTGGCAGTACTGTCGCAGAAAGAGGCTGAGGTTCTGAAATACGAATCGGACGCTCTGGCTGAACTCTCGAAGCAGGTAGGTGGCACCATCATCGTATTCGACAAGATTGGTGCTTTCGCCAGCGCTGAGTCGAACACGGTAGCTGCTGGTACCAAGTACAAGGCTGAACTGTTCCTGACGGCTTCGGCCACGGGCATGCGTCCGTCGATGACCCTGAACGGTTCGCCGCTGCAGGTTGGTCCGGATGGCAAAGGCAAGATTGAGTTCACGGCTACCCCCGGCGCATTCGATGCTTCGGGCAACGCCAAGAAAAGCTGGACGGGTACGGTTCGCATCAAAGGCAATAGCGGCCGCGATACGACGTTTAAGGTTACGGTGCCCTACATCGTAAGCAAACCCGTCATGCAGATTCAATCGGCTTCGGTACAGGCGCTGTACTTCAAGTGCGGCAACAAGCTGACGGTATCGGTACCGGCGCTGGGTGCCAACTACAAGCCGGGCTTCTCGGCCTCGGGTGCTTCGGTTATCCAAGGCGGCAAGCTGGGCGAAGTAACGCTGGTGCCGAACTCGGGTGAGGTGACCCTGAACGTGAGCAGCGGCGGCAACGCCATCGGCTCGCAGACCTTCAAGGTTCGTCCGATTCCCAAGCCGGAAATCAAATGCATCGTCGGTGGCCGCGAGGCTAACGAGAAGCAGGGCACCCCGATTACGGCCGTGCGTAACCTGAGCCTGCGCGCTGTGCCGGACCAGGGTTTCGCCAACTTCCTGCCGGAAGACGCCCGTTTCCGTGTAACCCGCTACGAAGTAACGCTGGTGCGTGGCCGTCGTCCGGCCATCCCGACAATGACCTTCGAAGGCCCGGATGCTAACCTGACCAACGTTGTAAACTCGGCCCGTGAAGGTGACCGTCTGTACATCGAAGTGAAGGAAGTGCGTCGCATGAACTTCCGCGGCGAGCAGGAGGAAGTGCGCATGACGAAGCAATTCAACGTGCCGCTGCTGTAATCCGCTCAGTCGGTTGAACCTACTAGCTGCCTTTTATCTTTCTCCTCACATGAACAAGTACACTTCCTTTGCCGCGCTGGCGGTTGGTCTGACGTTGTCGGTATCGGCGTCGGCTCAGGAACAGGCCACCACGGCGAGCAGCAATGGCTCCTACCGGCCGATTCCGAGCTCGGATATCATGTTCCGCAAAACCATCTGGCGCCAGGTTGACCTGCGCGAGAAGCAGAACAAGCCGATGTTCTCGGAAGGCAAGGAAATCACCCGCGTGATTCTGGATGCCGTGAAGCGTGGTGAGCTGCAGGCTTACCGTAACGACTCCCTCACCTCCTCCTTTACCTCGGACGAGGTAAAGAACAACTCCTCGTACGCCGAGCAGAGCCAAGGCCTGTCGGATGAAGAGAAAGCTGCTGGTCTGAAAGAAGACGACAGCTGGGGCGGTGGCGGCGGAGGTGGCGGTGACGCCTGGGGTGCTCCGGCTAAGTCGGGCGCCAAAGGTGGTGCTACTACCAAGCGCCAGCCTAAGCTGGGAGCCAACGGCAAGCCGCTGAAGGACAAGAAAGGCAAGATTATCTACGAAACCGTAGCCGTTGAGCCCCCGAAGCCGGCTGCCCCGCCGAGCTACGAGTATCGTCCGAAAGACCTGTACCAGCTGGAACTGAAAGAGGATATGATTTTCGACAAGAAACGGTCGAGAATGTATCACGACATCAAGACCATCACGCTGGTGGTGCCCGCAACGGCTCCCGGTAACACGGCTGGTATCGACAAGCCCATCGGCACGTTCAAGTACAGCGACTTGGTGAAGGTGTTCCGCGCCAACCCGGATAAGGCTATCTGGTTCAACCCGCAGAACGATGCCCAGCACAAGAATCTGGCTGACGCCTTCGAGCTGTGGCTGTTCAACTCGTACATCGTGAAGGTGTCGAACCCGGGTGACCAGCGTCTCGACGAAATCTACGGTGACCAGCGTCAGGGCATCCTGGCGGCCTCGCAGGCTGCTTCAGACCTGATCGACTACGAGTACAGCCTGTGGAGCTTCTAGGACCACGGATTTAGACGGATTTTTCGGATTCCACGGATTTCGTGGACGATTAGCCCAGAAAGCAAAAGCCCCTGCCACAACTGGCGGGGGCTTTTGCTTTCTGCTATTTCTGGTAATATCAGGTGGTTTCAGCAGCGGAATCTTGGCTGGCGAAGTAGTCGAGCAGGACTTTGGTTTTGGCTTTGCCGATTTCGGTTATTAGCTCCGATTCGCTCAGCTCTTTGATCTTCTTGACCGATTTGAACTTGTTCAGGAGCTTGTCGGCGGTGACGGGGCCGAGGCCTTTCACGTCGGTAAGCTCAGTTTTGAGCGTAGCGGCGTCGCGGCGGGAGCGGTGGAAGGTGATACCGAAGCGGTGAGCTTCGTCGCGCATGCGCTGGATGAGGCGCAGCGTCTCGCTCTTCTTGTCGATGTAGAGGGGCAGCGGGTCGTTGGGCACGTAGATTTCCTCCAGGCGCTTGGCAATGCCGATGATGGGTATCTGGCCCCAGATGCCGAGGTCCTTCAGCGCCTTGACGCCCATGCCGAGCTGGCCCTTGCCGCCGTCGACGATGATGAGCTGGGGCAGGCTGGCGCCTTCGTCGAGCAGGCGGCGGTAGCGGCGGGTGACGATTTCGTACATCGAGTCGAAGTCGTTGGGACCAACGACGGTCTTGATGTGGAAATGACGGTAGTCCTTCTTGCTGGGCTTGGCGTTGCGGAAGCACACCATGGCCGCCACGGGGTTGTCGCCCTGGAAGTTGGAGTTGTCGAAGCACTCGATATGGCGCGGCAGCTCCTTCAGGTGCAGGTCCTTTTTGGCCGTTTCGAGGATGCGCACCTCGTTGACGTCCTTGGACTTCTCGTTCATCGACTCCTTCTCCTTGCGCAGGTACAGCACATTCTTGATGGAGAGGTTGAGCAGCTTGCGCTTGTCGCCGATTTCGGGTACGGCCACCTTCACGCCGGGCAGGGGCAGGTCGGGCAGCTCCACGTTGACCAATATGTCGCGGGACTCACTCTCAAACTCCTGCCGCAGCTGCATGACCATGGGCGCCAGGATTTCGGCGTCGGTTTCGTCGAGCTTCTTCTGCACCTCCAAGGACTGCGTCTGGATGATGGAGCCGTTCATCACCTTGAGGTAGTTGATGAAGGCCGATTTTTCGTTGGAGGCAATGCTGAACACGTCGATGTCCGACAACGACGGGTTGACGATGGTGCTCTTGGCCTGGAAGTCGTCGAGCTTGTCGAGCTTGGTTTTGAACTGGTGGGCCAGCTCGTACTGCTGCTCGGTGGCCGCCTGCATCATGCGGTCCTTGAAGTAGTTCTTGGCCACCGTCAGGTTGCCGGAGAGGATGTTGCGGATCTGCTGAATGTGCTGGTTGTAGCTGTCCTCGTCAATCAAGTCCTGGCAGGGGCCCTTGCAGTTGCCGATGTGGTATTCCAGGCACACCTTGTACTTGCCGGCAGCCACGTTTTCCGGGCTCAGGTTGTACGTACAGGTGCGTAGCGGGTACAAGGCCCGGATTAGCTCCAAAATGACGTTTAGGCCCGTGCCTGTGGCGTAGGGGCCGTAGTAGCGCGAGCCGTCGTTGATTTTGTTGCGCGTGGGCAGCACCCGCGGAAACCGCTCGTTGGTGATGCAGATGAACGGGTAGGTCTTGCCGTCCTTGAGCAGGATGTTGTACTTGGGCTGGTGCTGCTTGATCAGGTTATTTTCGAGCAAGAAGGCATCCGACTCCGAATCCACGATGGTGAATTCGATGCGATGAATGTTCTTGACCAGCTGCTGGGTCTTCTTGTTGTGGTCCTGCTTGGTGAAGTAGCTGCTGACGCGCTTGCGGATGTCCACGGCCTTGCCGACGTAGATGATGGTATCCTCGGCGTCGAAATACTTGTAGATGCCCGGGCGGTGCGGCAACTGACGAATTTGCTCTTGCAGGTGAGCTTGGGCAGCCATGTAGGGAGAGTTAGGCGGAAACGGCGAAGGATGGCTAGATGCGCGCTGCCAGTCGGCGGGTAAGCGGACTGCCGGGCGTAAAAGCTGGTACGAGTTAAACAAAAAACGTGGCCGGGAAATCCCGGCCACGTCGGCTATTTGTGCTAATGCACGCGACTGGGCTAGATGTTGTCTCGGTCGATGTCCTGCAGATCGGTCGGGTTCTGCTTTTGCTCGTAGGGAATCGTGTCGCGCTGGCCGCCGTAGTACTTCGAGCAGTCGATTTCGATGCTGAGCGGCTTGCTGGGCACCGGGAAGTCCTTGGTGTCGATGTCGAGGTCCTTGGCCTTGTTGTTCTTGTACACCTGCTGCATGAAGATGCCGTAGATGGGCAGCGCGAGGCGGGAGCCTTGGCCGTAAGCACCGGTGCGGAAGTGAATGCTGCGGTCTTCGCCGCCCACCCACATGCCGCAGACCAGGTTCGGCGTCATGCCCATAAACCAGGCGTCGGAGTAGTTGGAGGTGGTACCGGTTTTGGCCGCAATCTGGTTCGGGAACTTGAAGCCCCCGCGCAGAATGATGGACGTACCGCCCTTTTCCTCCACCGCGCCGCGCATCATGTAGGTCATCAGGTAGGCCGTTTCCTCGCTGAGCGCCTCCTTGGTCTGCGGCACGAATTCGCGCAGCACGTTGCCGTTCTTGTCCTCGATGCGCGTCACCATCATCGGGGCCGTCCACACGCCCTTGTTCACGAAGGTGCTGTAGGCGCCCGACAGCTCATAGATGCTCACGTCGGAGGAGCCGAAGCCCACGGCGGGCACGGCCTCGATGGGGGAGGTGATGCCCAGGCGCTGGGCGTACTTCACCACGTCCTCGGGCCCGATTTCCTTCACCAGCCAGGCGGTGATGGAGTTCAGGGAGCGGGCCAGGGCCTGGCGTAGCGTAAAGGTGCGGCCCGAATAGCTGCCTTCGAAGTTCTTGGGTGTGTAGGCCGGCCGGCCGGCCACGGCCGGGAAGGTGGTGGCAATGTCGGGGCGCTGGTAGCAGGGCGAGTACCCGCGGTCGATGGCGGCCACGTACACGAAGGGCTTGAACGTGGAGCCCGGCTGCCGCTTGCCCTGCTTGACGTGGTCGTACTTGATGTACTTGAAGTTGATGCCGCCCACCCAGGCCTTCACCTGCCCGTTGAGCGGGTTCATGGCCATGAAGCCGGCGTGCAGCAGGCGCTTGTAGTAGGCCAGGGAGTCCATCGGCGACATCAGTACTTCCTTCTCCCCGCCCTTCCAGGTAAACACCTTCATGCGGTACTTCTTGTTCAGATAGTACTTGACGGAATCGGAGTTATCCGGGAAGCGGGCCTGCAGGGCGCGGTACCGTTCGGTGCGCTTGATGGAGGTGCTCAGAAAGTTCGGGATGAGCCGGCCGTTTTCGTCGCGCCAGGGCTGCTGGCCTTTCCAGTGCGCGTCGAACCACTTTTGCTGCAGGCTCATGTGGTCGGCCACGGCCGTTTCGGCGTACTTCTGCAGGCGCGAGTCGATGGTGGTGTAAATCTTCAGGCCGTCGGAGTACAGGTCGTGGTCGGTTTCCTTGGCCCATTGGCGCAGCATCTTGCTGACCTCCACCCGGAAATAGGGCGCAATGCCCTCGTTCTGGTTTTCGACCTTGTAATCGAGCTTGATGGGCTTGGCAATGGCGGCCGTGTACGCCGCGTCGTCGAGGTACTGGTACTTGCGCATCTGGCCCAGCACCCAGTCGCGGCGCTTGCGGCTGCGCTCGGGGTTGCGCACCGGGCTAAACCACGTCGGGCCGTTTACCAGGCCCACCAGCAGCGCCGATTCTTCCAGCGTCAGGTTCTTGGGCTTCTTGTTGAAGAAGGTCTTGGCGGCGGTGTAGACGCCGTAGGCGTTGGACCCATACTCCGCCTGGTTCAGGTACATGCGCAGGATTTCGCGCTTGGTGTAGTTGCGCTCCAGCCGCACCGCCAAAATCCACTCCTTGGTCTTGGTGATGAGCATACGCAGGCCCGGCACGTCGTTGAGCAGGCCGTCGTTGAGGTCCTCGCGGGTGCGGAACAGCATCTTGGCCAGCTGTTGCGTCAACGTCGAGCCGCCGCCGCTCTTGCCCAGAGCCCCGGCCGTCAGAATGCCGCCGGCCACCCGGGTCATAGCCTTGGCGTCGATGCCGGAGTGTTGCTCGAAGCGCGAGTCCTCAGTGGCCACCAGCGCATCGACGAGGTTCTGCGGCAGCTCGTCGTAGGAAACCGGCGTGCGGTTTTCCCGGAAGTACTTGCCCATCAGCACCCCATCGGCCGAGTACACTTCCGAAGCCACTTCGCTCTTGGGGTTTTCCAGCGACTTCAGGTTGGGCATGCTCCCGAACAGGTTCAGGAAGTTGACGCTGACGGCCAGCACGTACAGAATAACGCCCAGCACGCCGGCGCTGAACAGCACCCACAGGGTGCGCGTCAGCGCGCCGAAACGCTCGGGACGGTTGGGCTTGGCCCGGAAAGCAGGTTTGGACCGCGAAACGGTAGGCATTGGGAGGAATTAATAATTAAGAATTAACAATTAATAATTGATGGTCAGAACGAAACGGGGAAAACCGAGGCGTCGGGCCAGAAGCAATTATTAATTACTAATTGCTAATTCTTAATTGAGTAAACGGGCTGGGCGAAGCGTTGATACTCCTCCAGGTTGCCGCGCGTCAGCAGCACGGGCAGATTATCAATACCGATCTGGAAGGATTGGTAACCCGCGTTGCGCAGTTTCAGCAGCGGGCCCTGCGGGCCGCGCAGCTTCAGGGCGTAATTCTGGGCCACTTTGTTGTTGGCAAAGGGCTGTACCACCACCAGCTGCTGCGTGGCGCCCAGCGGCTGCACCTGAATCTGCAGGTTGCTGGCCTTGAAGAAGCGGTTGTTGTAAGCGGCCAATTGGGTCTGCAGGTCGTTGAACGCCGCGGCATCCTTCGGGAAGACAATGGCTACGGCGTGCGGCGCGGCCAGGTTGAACGCGTAGGGCGAGGGCTCGGGAGCCGGCGCGGTAACGGGTGGCGTCGAGGTCGGTGGTACCGAAGTGCCCGGCGCAGGCGTTGGGGTAGGAGCAGGGGCTTTGTCGGCCGCTTTATCCGGCGCCTTAGCGGCCGGCTGCGGGCCCGCGCTTACGCCCGGAACCGTCGCCGGTACGTTCGTCTTATCCTTGGGCTGGGGCTCGTCCTTCTTCGCCGGAGTCACCGCCGGGGCCGGCGCGGCCGGGCGCGGCGCGGGCAGCGGCTCGTCGTAATCGATGCGCATGCGGTTGTCGACTTCGCCGGGGCGGAAGAACGATACTACCGGCTTTTCCGTCGAGGCCAAGGCCCCGGCCAGCTGGCCCGATTCGTACTTGGTATAGCTCTGCAGCATTTCCTGCGCCCGCGGCGTCAGGGGGCTTTCGGGGTATTTCTGCACGAAAGCCGTCAGGGCCGCCTTGTGGGCCGCCGGCGGCTGGGTCCGGATGACCAGCAGCGCGGCCAGGTAGTCGGCGCGGTCATCCAGGTCCGTTTGCGGGTTCTGCTTGCGGGCCCGTTGCAGGGTGGCGTTGGCCTTGCGGAACTCCTGTTTCTTGTAGAAGGCAAAAGCCGAGTCGAGGCGCACCGTCATCTGCTCGTTGGCCAGGGAAGCGCGGCGCAGGTACTCGGGGTCGGCCACTAGGCGGGCGTAGGAAGAGTTCGGAAACTCCGTGCGCAGCCGCTGGGCGTACTGCTCGGCCTTGGGGTCGTTTTGATCCTTGAGAATGAGGTAGAGCGTGTAGTACGTTTCCACCGTGTGCGGCCCCTTCGGAAAGCGCTGCAGCAGTTGCTCGTAGGTCTGCACCGCGTTGGCCGGCTCCTTGAGCTGCTGATTATAAATGGCGCCGAGGGCAAACAGGGCCTCTTCGATCTGGGATTCGGACTGCTGCTGCTGCGGGGCCGCGAAGGGCAGGCTCTGCCGGTACTCCGCTATCAGGGCTGCCCGCTCGTCCTGCGGCGTCGCCTGCTTAGCCGAAGCATCACCCGAAGGATTGATAACGGAATTGTCAGCCCCGCCCACCGTGACGGGGGCGCCCGCGCCCGGGGTCGGAGCGCCGGTGGTGGCCAGGCTGCTCAGGCGCCAGTTGTCGGTGAGCGGGCGGTTGCCCCAGCGGCGCTCGAAGTCGCCGCGAGCCGTGCTCAGAGCCTGCGGGTTGTCGAAATACCAAGCCCGGCCGGTGTTGTTGGAGGCAAAGGCCAGCGGGTCGGCATCCGAATTGCCGGTGCGCGCCGGGTCCTGCCCGGTACCGGTCTGGTTGGCGCCGCGGGCGGCCAGGGCAGCCTGCCGCTCGGCTTCGCGCTTGCGGCGCAGCATTTCCGCGTCGGCGTAGGCCGTCAGGCGGCCGCGCAGGGTGGCCGTGTCGAGGCGCACCAGCGTGAGCAGGCTGTCCTGGGTCTGGATGACGGTAATCTGCTTGGCGAAGTCGCGCAGAATGTCGCTGCGCTCCTTGATGGCGGCGTAGCCCGGCGTTTCGCGCGGCAGGCTCTGGGTGGTGCTGTCGTAGTAAGCGGCGGCCAGCTGGTACTTGCGCAGGTTCTCGTAGTAGATGCGCCCGGCCAGCAGGAAGGCGTAGCCGCGCTGGGCCTTGTTCGTCGTGTTGGCCCGCACCGACTGGTTCACCAGCTTCAGCGCCGAGTCGAAATGCTGCTGGCGGTAATCCAGCCGCGCCATTTCGTAGTAGATCTTGTCGCGGTACTCCTTGTTCTTCGGGTCCTTCAGCAGCTTGCTGAAGTACTTGTCGAGCCGGGCCCGGTCCTGCTGGTTGAGGTCCGATACCTGCCCGAGCATGAGCTTTGAGAAGAAGTCCAGCTCGTAGGGCGGGTTGCGCTTCAGGATCCGATTCAGCTCGGCGTAAGCTTCCTTGTCCTGCCCGTTGTTCTGGTAGAGCTGGGCCAGGATGTAGCGCGTGCGGCTGCGCTCATCCTTCTTCGGAATGTAGGGAATGGCTTTCTGGATGTTGGCAATGGCCAGCTGCTCCTCGCCCTCGTGCAGGTAGTACTCGGCGCGGGTCAGAAACAGCTCCCTCGCGTTGGCCTCGGTGCCTTCCTCCTTGTCCAGCAGGTCCGACACCGACGAGGCGTTGTCCCACTGCTTGGTCACCATATACGTGCGCATCAGCCAGATCAGCGCCTCGTGGCGGGCGTTGGCGTCGTTGCTGGTGGTGTTGACGTACTTAAAGGTCTTGATGGCCTCTTCGAACTCGCGCTTATAAAAACGAGTCTTGCCGATCAGAATGTAGGCGTCGTCGGTCCAGTCGCTGCTGCTGCGGCGCACCACCGGGATGGAGGCCTTCTTCACCACCTCGTCCATGGCCGCCGTCAGGCCCACCGCCTTCACCGAGTCTACGACCGGAAACAGCGGCAGCACGCGGTTGTAGTCGTTGGGCCGCTCATTATAGAGCTTGGCTTCTTCGGCGCGCATTTTCTCGCGGGCCAGGAAGTAACCATTGTCGCGGGCCGTAATGTTCTGGTAAGTACGGGCCACCACGTTGTGCCGCTCGGCCGAGCAGCCGCTCAGCAGCAGGGCCGTGCCGGCCACGAACAGGCCACAAACGGAGGATAAAGCAAAACGCGCGGAATTCGGCACGGGCAGCAGAAGGCGGTGGATGGAGGATGAGTTGCAGGGAAAACGCTGCCGGGCAGCTCTTTTGTTCAGCGGCCGATTCAGCTGGTGCTTCGGCTGCGTCCCGACCACGTACAACGCCGCAAATCAGCTAAAAGTACGCGAATTTACCCGTTGCCGTCCGGCCACGGCCGGATTCGGCCTCATTTAGTGCGGGTTGGCTGCTGATTTGGCAATCATGGCGTACCTTTGCAGCCTTCATTTGAAATTCATGCCCGAATCCACGCCTCCGCCTAAGAAAAGTACGAGCCAGCTGGCCCGCTACTCCGGCGTGGGCATGCAGATGCTGGTCACCATCGGCCTCAGCGTCTGGCTCGGCGTCTGGCTCGACGAGAAATACGGCTGGAGCCCCTGGGCCACGGTGGTGCTGTCCTTACTAGGAGTTTTCGCCGCCATGTACCAGATCATCCGCAGCGTTTCCAACGACAAATGAACTCTTCGGTGGCCGATTTCCTTACGGCTGCCCCACGCTTCGCTCTTTGACTCCGCGCCCGTAGCCCACCCGCGCCCCGCATGAACCGCTTCCTCCGCAATCTGCTCATCTTCTCCATTCTGCTCGGCGCCGGCATTTATGCCCTGCGGCTGCAGTACGGCGCGGCGGTGGTGCATCCGCATGCGGACTGGCTGCTGCTCTTCTTCGTGGTGCTTACGGCGCTGACCTTCTGGCTGACCTGGCGCGCCTTCCAGCGCGACCCGGAGTCCTTGATGACGGCCTGGTTCAGCACCACCGCCCTGCGCTTGGTACTGGCTTTAGTGGTTGTTGTAACCTACTTAGTGCGCGGCGGAGCCAAGGCGGGGAATAGTACTTGGACTTTTTTGGGCCTGTTCTTCCTCCTGTATTTTCTCTATACCGGGTTTGAAGTCTGGAACGTCGTGACTAACTTGCGCCCGTTTTCAAAACAGCCCTCCGACGAGGCGTAGTTTTGCACTCGATTGACCCTAAATCATTCTGAATGAAGCGGTTTCTGCCCTTTCTCTTCTGGATTCTGACCCTGCCGATTTTCGCGCAGGAACACCCCACGGAGGTTTCCACTACCGCCGATACGCAGGTTGAAGCCACCGAAGAGGGCAAGTTCAACGCCGGTGAGATGATTCTGCACCACGTGGGCGATTCGCACGAATGGCACTTTACCTCCATTGGCGAGAACCACGTTACGCTGCCGCTGCCCATCATTGCCTACCGTCCCAATAAAGGCCTGTCGGTCTTCTCGTCGAGCCGCTTCGGCCACGAGTTCAAGGATAGCTACGACGGCCTGAAGCTGGAGCACGAGCACCTGGTAGCCGAAGACGGCAGCACGGTGTACGACCTGAGCATCACCAAGAACGTGGCCTCCATGCTCATCAGCGTGCTGCTGCTCATTCTGGTATTTACTTCGGTAGCTGCGGGTTATAAGAAGAACCACGGCCGCGCCCCCAAGGGCCTGCAGTCGTTCTTCGAGCCCATCATCCTCTTCGTCCGCGACGAAATTGCCAAGAAGGCCATCGGTCCCAAGTACAAGAAGTTTCTGCCGTACCTGCTGACCATCTTCTTCTTTATCTGGTTCAACAACCTGCTGGGCCTGCTGCCGGGCGCCGCTAACCTGACCGGCAACCTCGCCGTCACGTTCCTCTTCGCCTTCATCACGCTGCTCATCACCACGTTCAGCTCCAACAAGTACTACTGGTCGCACATCTTCTGGACGCCCGGTGTTCCGCTGTGGCTGCGCCCGATCATGATTCCGGTGGAGCTCATCGGCGTGATTTCCAAGCCTTTCTCGCTGATGGTTCGACTGTTCGCCAACATCACGGCCGGTCACATCATCATCCTGAGCTTCATCTCGCTGATCTTCATCTTCAACACGGTGGCCGTGTCGCCGCTGTCCCTGGCCTTCGGTCTGTTCATCAACTGCCTGGAGCTGCTGGTGGCCCTGCTGCAAGCCTACATCTTCACGCTGCTGACCGCCATGTACATCGGCGGCGCCGTGGAGGAGCACGATGACCACGACTACGGCATTGGCGGCGACGACGCCGACGCCCCCGTGCACCTGCCCGCCCACCACTAAGGCCGGCTTCCCTCGCTTTTTCTTTTCATTTCGAATTTTTCCTTTTCACACTCCCCAAACCCCTGTTTTATGCTTCTCACTCTGTTGCTGCAGGTCGTTAATGCTGTTGGTCTGGCCGTAATGGGCGCTGGTATCGGTGCTGGCCTGGCTATCCTGGGTGCCGGCCTCGGCATCGGTCGCATTGGCGGCAGCGCCATGGAGGCTATCGGCCGCCAGCCCGAGGCTTCGGGCAAAATCCAGACGGCTATGCTGATCGTAGCGGCCCTCGTTGAAGGTGCAGCTCTGTTCGCCGTCGTAGTCTGCCTGCTGATTGCTCTGAAACTGCAGTAGTAGCATAACTGGCCCGGCCGCCTGCTTTTCGTCAAGAGAACAGGTGGGCCGGGCTAGATGCTGTTATTGGGTTGTTTCGGGCGGCTCCGCCGCGACGCCGCAAGGGGCCCATTTCTCACCTAGCAATCTGCTAAGCGACCATGCTTACCAACCCTAGTTTCGGCTTGCTGTTCTGGCAGCTGGCCATTTTCCTGATTCTGCTGCTCATTCTGCGCGCTTTCGCGTGGAAGCCCATCCTGGCCGCCCTGAGCGAGCGGGAGGAGAGCATTGAAGGCGCCCTGCGGCAGGCCGACCAGGCCAAGCTGGAGATGCAGGCCCTGAAAGCCGACAACGACAAGCTGTTGGCCGAAGCCCGCATGGAGCGTGACCGTATTCTGAAGGAAGCCGGCGCCATGAGCAACCAGCTCATCGAGACGGCCAAGCAGAAGGCCACCGACGAAGGCGCCCGCCTGATCATGCAGGCCCGCGAAGCCATCCAGAACGAGAAACAAGCTGCCCTGGCCGAAGTGAAAAACACGGCCGCGCAACTGTCCATCGACATTGCCGAGCGCATCCTGCGCCGCGAACTCACGGACGCCACTGCCCAAAAGCAGCTGGTGACCGACTACCTGCAAGAGGTAAAACTGAATTAGAGTTGATAGTTGTCGGGTAACAGTTGTCAGTTGTCAGGAGCATATTTCCCCGCTCAGGACGCCCAGACTGACAACCAGCAACTGACAACTGATAACTGACCAACCCAATGTCTGAACTACGAGTCGCCGCCCGCTACGCCAAGTCCCTGCTGGATCTGGCGAATGAGCAGGGTACGCTGGATGCGGTAAAACAGGACATGGACCTGTTCGGCAATACCTTGGAAGGCAGCCGCGACCTGCGGCTGCTGCTGCGCAATCCGATTGTGAAGCACGACAAGAAGCTGGCCATCCTGCGGCGGCTGTTTGACGGCAAGGTGACGGACATGACCATGCGGTTCTTCACCATCATCACCCAAAAGAACCGCGAAAACGCGCTGGAATTTGTGGCCCCGGAATTCCTGGCCCAGTTCAACGCCATTCGCGGCATCCAATCGGCGGACGTGACTACGGCCACCCCGCTCACGCCGGAACTCCGCGCCCACGTGGAGCGTCTGGTGCAAGATCAGACCGGCGGCAAAGTGCTGCTCAAGGAGTACGTGGACCCCTCGCTCATCGGCGGGTTCGTGCTGCGCCTCGGCGACCGGCAGATCGACGATTCGGTACGTACGCGTCTCAACCGCCTGCGTTCCACTTTCAAAGAGAACCCCTACCAAGCCAACCTATAAGTCAGCATCATGGCAGAAGTACGTCCGGATGAAGTATCCGCCATTCTGCGGGAGCAGTTGTCCAATTTCAAGACCGAAGCCGAACTCGAAGAAGTCGGTACGGTGCTGCAGGTTGGCGACGGGGTAGCCCGCATCTATGGCCTCTCGAAAGCCCAGTCGGGTGAACTGATTGAGTTCGAGAATGGCCTGCAGGCCCTGGTTCTGAACCTCGAAGAAGACAACGTAGGTGCCGTAATGCTCGGCGACTACTCGGAAATCCGCGAGGGTGCCACCGTGCGCCGCACCAACAAAATCGCCTCGATCAAAGTCGGTGAGGGCATCGTGGGCCGCGTGGTCAACACGCTGGGCCAGCCCATCGACGGCCGCGGCCCCATCGCCGGCGAGCTGTACGACATGCCGCTGGAGCGTAAGGCTCCGGGCGTAATCTTCCGTCAGCCCGTAAACGAGCCCCTGCAAACCGGTATCAAGGCTATCGACGCCATGATTCCGATTGGCCGGGGCCAGCGCGAGCTGATCATCGGTGACCGTCAGACCGGCAAATCGACCGTAGCTCTTGACGCCATCCTGAACCAGCGCGAGTTCTTCGAGCGCGGGGAGCCGGTTTTCTGCATCTACGTTGCCATCGGCCAGAAGGCCTCGACGGTAGCCCAGATCGTAAACTCGCTGCAGCGCGGCGGTGCCATGGACTACACGGTGGTGGTTTCGGCTTCGGCCGCTGACCCCGCGCCGATGCAGTTCTTCGCCCCGTTCACCGGTGCCGCCATCGGGGAGTTCTTCCGCGACACGGGCCGTCCGGCTCTCGTCGTGTACGATGACCTCTCGAAGCAGGCCGTAGCCTACCGCGAAGTGTCGCTGCTGCTACGTCGTCCTCCGGGCCGCGAAGCATACCCCGGCGACGTATTCTACCTGCACAGCCGCCTGCTGGAGCGCGCCGCCAAGGTTAACGCCTCGGACGCCATTGCCCGCAACATGAACGACCTGCCCGACAGCCTGAAAGGCCTCGTGAAAGGCGGTGGTTCGCTGACGGCTCTGCCCATCATCGAGACGCAGGCTGGTGACGTATCGGCTTACATCCCGACCAACGTAATTTCGATTACCGACGGGCAGATCTTCCTGGAAACGAACCTGTTCAACTCCGGTATCCGTCCCGCCATCAACGTGGGTATCTCGGTATCGCGCGTGGGTGGTTCGGCCCAGATCAAGTCGATGAAGAAGGTGGCCGGTACGCTGAAGCTGGACCAGGCTCAGTTCCGCGAGCTGGAAGCATTTGCCAAGTTCGGCTCCGACCTGGACGCCTCGACCAAGCTCACCATCGAGCGCGGCCGGCGCAACCTGGAAATCCTGAAGCAGCCGCAGTTCTCGCCGGTGAAGGTGGAAGACCAAGTGGCCATCATCTACGCTGCCACGAACGGCCTGCTCGACCGTATCCCGGTGAACCGGGTGCGCGAGTTCGAGAAGGAATTCACGCAGGTGATGAACACCCGTCACGCCGACGTGCTGGCTGGCCTGAAAGCCGGTAAGCTCGACGACACCATCACGGGCACCATCCGCCAGGTAATCAATGACCTGTCGGCCTCGTACGCTGCGAAATAATACAGTAGTTGTCAGTTGTCAGTTGTGGGTTGTTAGGACCTGACGAAGCCCGGCTTCGCAAGTCCAGACTAACAACTGACAACCGATAACTGACAACTTTTTTTAGCAAGCATGGCTAACCTTAAAGAAATCCGCGGCCGGATTCAGTCGGTCAGCTCGACGCAGCAGATTACCAAAGCCATGAAAATGGTGGCGGCGGCCAAGCTGCGCCGTGCGCAGGACAACATCATGCGCATGCGGCCCTACGCCCAGCGTCTCAACGGCATCCTGTCGAACCTCTCGCAGGGCGGTGGAGCTGAGGTGACCGGGGCGTACGGCGTGGTGCGCGAGGTGCGCCGCGTGCTCATCATTGCCATTACCTCGGACCGCGGCCTGGCCGGTGCTTTCAACAGCAACGTGTTCAAGGGCGTAAACCAAGTGGTACAGGAGCGTTACGCCGCCCAGGCGGCCGCCGACAACGTGAGCATCATGGCCATCGGCCGGAAGGCGCACGACTACTTCGGCCGCCGCGGGGAGCTGGTGGGCAACTACACCCACGTGTTCCAGCAGCTGTCGTTTGATACGGTGCGCGCCGCCGCGGAGGAGGCCATGGCCGGCTTCCGCGACGGGCAGTTCGACGAGGTGGTAATCGTGTACAACGAGTTCAAGAACGTGGCTACGCAGATCATCCGCACGGAGCAGCTGCTGCCCATTCTGCCCCCCGCCGAGCCCGTGGGCGCTACCGCTACGGCTTCGAACGTGGATTACATCTTCGAGCCGAGCAAGGAGGAAATCGTGCAGACCCTGATTCCGACTTCGCTGAAAGTGCAGCTCTACAAGGCGGTGCTGGAAAGCAACGCCTCGGAGCACGGCGCCCGCATGACGGCCATGGACAAAGCCACCGAAAACGCCGGTGAGCTGCTCAAGGCCCTCAAGCTGACCTACAACCGCGGCCGTCAGGCCGCCATTACCAACGAGATTCTCGAAATCGTGGGTGGGGCCGAAGCCCTGGCGGCCAGCCGCTAGTACTGACTCGCAAAAGCTAAACCGGCCCGCTTCCCGCAAGGGAGGCGGGCCGGTTTGCGTTGGGGGCAGCCAACACCGCGCCGCGCTCCGCAGAAGCCCTACGCGCACCGGGAGGAGTTTCGCGGACTACTTATCTTTGGCTACCGTACCCCGAGGGGCCCGTCAAAGCCGTTGGCGCAAGCGGCGGATAGTGGCAATAGCTTACACGCGTTATACTCTCCCTTTTCTGTGAAAAAACTGCTACGAAACCCACTCCGCACGATTCATGCGCGGATGCTGCCCGGCTGGCGGCCGGCAGCACTGGCGGCTCTGTTGCTATTGCTGCACTTCGCTTCCTGGGCCGCCAATCCATCGGCCGGGCCGGTAGCCACGGCAGCACCCTCGCTGGCGCAGGTACTGAATCCTGATGGAACGCTCAAGCCCGGTACCACGGGCTCATTCGATGCCCGGCAGTTTGTCTTGTCCACGGCGCCGGATGGGCGGCCCGTCTTCCGGCCGGCTGGGGTACGGAGCACGCACGGCCCGGGCGACGACAAATGGCTGAATGGGTTCACGCTGCCCGGCGTGAATGCGCAAGTGCGGGCCCTTGCGGTCAGCGGCCCGGATGTGTACGTGGGCGGCTTTTTCACGACAGCCGGCGACAAGGCGGTCAGCTACGTGGCGAAGTGGAACGGCAGCAGCTGGAGCCGGCTGGGTACGACTGGCCCGAACGGGTTGGTGCATGCGTTGGCCGTAAGCGGCAGCACCCTGTACGCGGGCGGCGAATTCAACCAGGCCGACGGCGTCGCGGCGCCGGGCGTAGCTCGGTGGAACGGCAGCAGCTGGAGCGGCCTGGGCACCGGCATTACGGGCGTGGTGTACGCGCTGGCTGCCAGCGGCTCGGACCTGTACGTGGGCGGCGGCTTTACCCAGGCGGGTGGGGCGCCGGCCAGCAACGTGGCCCGGTGGAACGGCTCGGCCTGGAGCAGCCTGGCCACCGGCGTCAATGGCGTCGTGTATGCCCTGGCCGTGAGCGGGTCGGACCTCTACATGGGCGGCCGCTTCACGCAGGTCGGGGCCGTTTCGGCGCGGGGGCTGGCCCGGTGGAACGGCAGCAGCTGGAGCGGGGTCGGCGGCGGCGTCAATGGCTGGGTGAATGCCCTGGCCGTGAGTGGCAGCGACCTGTACGTGGGGGGACGCTTCACCCAGGCCGGCAACGTGTTGGCCAATAACGTCGGCATCTGGAACGGGGGCAACTGGCTCATGATGGGCAGCAGTTCGGGGACCAACGGCGTGAGTGATGAAGTCTTTGCCCTGACGGTAAATGGCAACGACGTCTACGTCGGGGGCTCGTTTCTGGGGGCGGGCGGCACGCCCGCCGTGGGGGTGGCCAAGTGGGATGGGGACTGGAGCACCCTGGGCCCTGGCCTGAGCATTGAAAGCGCCCGTACCGTACGGGCGCTGACCAGCACCGGCGGCGAGGTGTATGCGGGCGGCGACTTTGCCATAGAAGCGCAGCCGACCCCGAGCGGGGCGACGGCGGCCCTCAACGTGGGCAAGTGGAACGGTAGCCGTTGGAACGGCCTGGGCACCGGGCTCGACGGCCCGGTGCGGGCGGTGGCCGTGAGCGGCAACGACGTGTACGTGGCCGGTAGCTTCACCCAGGCCGGCAGCGTGGCCGCCGCCCACGTAGCCCGGTGGAACGGCAGCAGCTGGAGCAGCCTCGGGGCCGGCGTCAATGGCGTCGTGAATGCGCTGGCCGTGAGTGGCCCCGACCTGTACGTGGGCGGTGACTTCACCCAGGCCGGGGGCCTCGCGGCTAACTACGTGGCCCGGTGGAATGGCAGCAGCTGGAGCAGCCCGGGGGCCGGCGTCAATGGCGTCGTGTTTGCGCTGGCCGTGAGCGGCTCGGACCTGTACGCCGGCGGCTTTTTCTCCGAAGCCGGCGGCGTGCCCGCCAGCAACGTGGCCCGGTGGAACGGCAGCAGCTGGAGCAGCCTGGGCACCGGCGTCACGAATATCGTGCCCGGCAACGGGGTATTTGCCCTGGCCGCCAGCGGCTCGGACCTGTACATGGGCGGCAACTTCAACCGCGTGGGCGGGGTAGCCGCCAACAACGTGGCCCGGTGGAACGGCACGGCCTGGAGCAGCCTGGGCACCGGCATCAGCACCGGCAGCACCGCGGGCGGGGGCGTGGGCGCGCTGCTCGTGAGCGGCGGCACCCTGTACGTGGGCGGCCGCTTTGTGGCCGCTGGCGGGGTACCCGCCCAGAACCTGGCCCGGTGGAACGGCGCGGCCTGGAGCAGCCTGCCCACGGGCGGAGCGGGCAGCGCGGCGGTTACGGGCCTGGCGGTAAGTGGCCCGAACCTGTACGTGGTTGGCGCCGACTCCCAGAGCCCCACGACCCCGACCAGCACCATTGCCCGGTGGGACGGCAGCAGCTGGACTAGCCTGGGCACCGGCCTCAACGGGGCCGTCGAGGCCGTGGCCGTGGGGACGGGCGGACAGGTGTATGCCGGCGGCGGGTTTGTCGCCGTGGGCGACGGCAGCAAGGTGACGGCCCATTTCGGGGTGTACGACCCGGCGGCCCTGCCCACGGCCGCGCGCCCGCGCGCCTCGGCCCCCAACCTGGCCATCTACCCCAACCCGGCCCGCGCCGAAGTACGGGTGCGCGTGCCGGCCGCCGCCACCGCCGTCGTGGTAACGGACCTGGCCGGCCGCACGCTCCGCACCATCCCGCTCCGCCCCGGGCAGGCCGAAGCGCGGCTGTCGTTGCGGGGCCTGGCGCCGGGCGCCTACTGGCTGCGGGCCGGAGCCGCGGCGGGCAAGCTGCTGGTGGAGTAGCCCGGCGAACCGTCGGCCAAACGCAAGCCGGCCCGCTTCCTCGCAGGAGGAAGCGGGCCGGCGTCGTTGGTAGTGCGCACGAGCGAGCTGGCTCGTGCGCATGAGGCAGCATGGTAGTGCGCACGAGCGGGCTTGCTCATGCGCACGAGCGTCAGCCCTTCTTCGCGGCTTTGCGCTCGGCGGCCGGCACGGCCGCTTCTACGCGGCGCAGCACGGCCTGCCCCAGTAGCTGTTCGAACAGGGCGCTGGGCACGAAGTTGACCTTGATCTTGCGAATCTGGGCGGCCGTAAAGGCCGATTCCGTATCGGTGCCGTCGCTTTGCAGCGTGACGCGGAACGAGCCCAGGTCGCCGAGCTGCACGATTTGGCCCTCGGCCAGCTCGCGGGGAATTTCCTGCAGCAACGACTCCAGCGCCGCCTTCACGTCGGAAGAGCTGAGGGAGGTGCTGCGGCTGATTTTGTCGGCCATGCCGCGCTCGGTCGTGACGCCGCGGGAGCGGACGCTGGCGTACCACTTTTTGGGGCCGGTAGTAGTGCCGGGCAGGCCGCGCTGCACCAGGCTGTATTCGATAGGCATACGAGAAGAATGGTAAAATGAGGCTAGTAATATAAGGTGATTCGCAACAGATGAGGGAAGCCGCTCATCTTTTTTGTAAGACCCACCCCGGCCCGCCGCCGCGCCCCGACGACATATGCGATGCGCGCTGGCCGGCGCGGGCGGCCCCCGCTACCGGTGCATGTACTGGCGCCGGGCCAGCTCCTGGCTGGGCCGGGGCGCCTTCGGGTGGGCCTCCAGCAGCGCCAGCACCAGCGCGGGCGTGAGCTGGGTGAAGTCCTTGATGACCATCATCGGCGCCTGAAACTGCCGGGCCGCCAGCGTAGTGCCGACGGCTACGCAGCGCATCCCGCCCCGGTAGGCCGCCTGCTCGCCCAGCAGGGCGTCTTCGAAGACCACGCAGCGCTCCGGCGGCATGCCCAGCTTGCGGGCCGCCACGGCGAAGGTGTCGGCGTGGGGCTTGCCCCGGTCCACGTCGTCCTTGCCGACGATGACGTCGAAGTGGCGGCGCAGGTCGAGGTGGTCGACGATGTAGCCGATGGTTTCGGCACCCGAGCCGGTGCCCAGGGCCAGTCGGAAGCCGGCGGCGCGGGCCGCTTCGAGAAACCGGGTGAGACCGGCCAGCTCCCGGCGCTTGTCCCAGTAGAGCACCCGGTAGAGGAATTCGCGGCGGTCGGCGTACTGCTTCAGCTCCTTATCGGGCACCGGGCTTCGGAAGACAGTTTTGAGGATGGTGGTGGCGGGCATCCCGTTGAGCCGCCGCAGCAGGGGCAGGGCTTTGGTGGTCAGGCCCAGCTCGCGGAACAGCAGCTGGAAGGCGCGGGCCTGGTAGCGGGTATTGTCGATGAGCACGCCGTCCATGTCGAAGATGAGGGCGTGGTCGGAAGCAGCGAGGGGCATGGCGGGCGGATTATGTAGAGGCGCGACCCATCGCGTCTCAATCGTTGAACGGCGACAACGGAACGATGACCGTTTAACGACGAGACGCGATAGGTCGCGTCTCTACCGGTATAGGCCTTCGCCGTTGTCCCATTCCTTTTCCCAGCGGCTGGGGTTGGTGACGATATAGTGACGGATACGGGTCAGTTCGTGGGCCGAGCGGATTATACGGTCGTGGAAGCGGGCCTGCCACTGAAACGGCAGGCCGTGCATACGGGCAAAGGTGGTTACGCCGGATTTAAAGCCGCGCAGCACGGAGGCCAGGTTCTCGCGCTGTGGGCCGAAGCGGTTGGCATACGGCAACGGCGTGTCGTCGGGCGTCGGTTTGTCAAACAGCAACACGCCGTGTAGGTGGTCGGGCATCAGCACGAAAGCATCCAGCGTGGCAAACGGTGCGAACTGCGGAATGCTGGCCCAGCCCGTCAAGACCCGCTTGCCCAGCGGAGTGGGGCGTACAATAGCGGCTGCCCAGTCGTGGCCGGGCACTTCTACCGTGCCGAAGTGGGGCTGCCGGCCTTGCGTACAGATGGTTACGAAATAGGCCCCGCTCTGCCCGTAATCATAACCGGCCAGCCGGGTAGAGGGGACACGGTAGCGCCCCTGAAATAACTCGTCACTAAGCATAGCAGAAAAATAATGTAGCGCCGCAAGCCATAGCGCCGCGTCGGAGGATGGTAAGTTGTTAGCTGACTTCAAGCTAATCAACGATAACAACCTCAGCAACGATTGAGACGCGATGGGTTGCGTCTCTACACGGTTGCGGGTTTGGGCCGTAACTTTGGCGGCCCCGATTGACTGTCAGCTCCTCGAGGCCCGCTTACCACCGTTCCGATTATGCGAAATACCTTCCTGACGGGCCTGCTGGCCGCCGCCGCCCTGCTGAGCGGCCCGGCGGCTTCGGCCCAGAAAACCAAGCCCCTGCCCCGCCCCAAGCTGGTGGTGGGCATTGTGGTGGACCAGATGCGCTACGACTACCTCTACCGCTACTGGAACAAGTACGGCGCGGACGGCTTCCGCCGCCTGCTCGGCGAAGGGTTCAGCTTCGAGAACTGCCACTACAACTACGTGCCCACCTACACCGGGCCGGGCCACGCCAGCATCTACACCGGCACCACGCCCAGCACCCACGGCATCATCGGCAACAACTGGCTGGTGCGCGAGGCCGGCAAGGCCACCTACGTGACCGAGGACAACACCGTGCAGGCCGTGGGCGGCACGGCGGCGGCCGGGCAGATGTCGCCGCGCCACATGCTGACGACCACCATCACCGACGAGCTGCGCCTGGCCACGAATTTTCAGGCCAAGACCATCGGCGTGTGCATCAAGGACCGCGGCTCCATTCTGCCGGCGGGCCACGCCGCCTCGGCCGCCTACTGGTTCGACAACGCCAACGGCGCCTTCATCACCAGCACTTTCTACACTTCGCAGCTGCCCGAGTGGGTGCAGCAGTTCAACGCCCGCAAGCTGCCGCAGCAGTACCTGAGCAAGCCCTGGGAGCCGCTGCTGCCGCTGGCCGCCTACACCGAAAGCACCGCCGACGACGTGGCCTGGGAAGCGGCCTTCCGCGGCGAGCAGAAGCCGGTGTTTCCGCACAACCTGCCGGTGCTCAGCGGCGTGGCGCCGGCCCAGGCCCCCGCGCCCGCGCCCACCGGCGGCGAAGCCCCGGCCACGGCCGCCGCGGCCAACCTCGACGTCATCCGCTCCACGCCCTTCGGCAACACGCTCACCCTGGACTTCGCCCTCGAAGCTATCCGGGCCGAGCAGCTCGGCCAGCGCGGACAAACCGACTTCCTGGCCCTGAGCTTCAGCAGCACCGACTACGTGGGGCACCAGTTCGGGCCGAACGCCATCGAAACCGAGGACACCTACCTGCGCCTCGACCGCGACATTGCCCGCCTGCTCAAGGCGCTGGACCAGACCGTGGGCAAGGGCCAGAGCCTGGTGTTCCTCTCGGCCGACCACGGCGCGGCCCACTCGCCGGAGTTTCTCAAGAGCCAGCGCATTCCGGCCGGCTCGGTAGGCCCCCGGCTCTGGCGCGACTCGCTGCAGGCCCGGCTGGTGCGCCGCCTCGGCCCCGGCCAGTGGGTGCTCAGCTACGAAAACCAGCAGGTGTACCTGAACCGCCCGCTCATCGCCCAAAAGAAGCTCGACCTCTACCAGGTGCAGCAGGCGGTGGTGGAGCTGGCAGTGCAGTTTACCGGCGTGTCGCGGGCCATTGCCGCCACCGATTTGCAGAAGTCGCACTGGGAGAGCGGCTTGCTGATGTACCTGGAAAACGGCTACCTGCCCAGTCGCTCGGGCGACGTGATGGTGGTGATGGAGCCCGGCTGGCTGGAGTCGTACGCCTACCCGGTGAACAAGGGCACCACCCACGGCTCGTCGGGTGCGTATGATACCCACGTACCGCTGCTGTTCTGGGGCTGGCGCGTGCCGCAGGGCGAGTCGGCATTTCCGGCGCGGATTACCGATATTGCACCGACGGTAGCCCGGTTCCTTCATATTCAGGAGCCCGACGGCTGCACCGGGCAACCCCTGCAGGACGTGCTGACCAAGAAAAAATAGCGGCGTTCTGGCTCCGCAGGTGGTTTTTCCGGGCCTCCACTGACTTCACTTCATCTTCTTTTACCCGCGCTGCCTTCGCGTGCGAACCGGCAGCCCGCAGTTACCACAATGGCTCATTTCAACCCCTGGCACGACGTTAACTACGGTTCCAAGGCTCCCGGCATTGTCAATGCCATCATCGAAATTCCGAAAGGCTCGAAGGGCAAGTACGAGCTGGACAAGGACAGCGGCCTGCTCAAGCTGGACCGCGTGCTGTTCTCGGCCGTGCACTACCCCGCCGCCTACGGCTTCATCCCGCAGACCTACTGCGACGACAAGGACCCGCTGGACGTGCTGGTGCTCTGCTCGGTAGACGTGGTGCCCATGTGCCTGATCGAGGCCAAGGTCATCGGCGTGATGCAGATGATTGACAACAACGAGGAGGACGACAAAATCATTGCCGTGGCCGCCAACGACGTGTCGATGAACCACTACAACGACATTTCGGAGCTGCCCCCGCACACCCTGCGCGAGATGCGCAAGTTCTTCGAGGACTACAAAGCCCTGGAAAACAAGCAGGTGGTGGTAGAGAAGTTTATGGGCCGCGAGGATGCCTACAAAATCGTGCAGAACAGCATCGACCTCTACGACGAGACGTTCCGCCACCCCAACAACCACCAGGCCCAGCTCTCCATGCTGTAGGCCCGGGTAAGTACGCACCCGCTCCGGGTTACTACTGAAAAAGCCCCGACTGCCCCGCAGTCGGGGCTTTTTTGTTGGGTTGGTGGGCGGGCGGCCCCACCTTCGGCGGGCCGGGGCGTAGAACGGCGCAGGATTTTCCCACGCCCATGACCCAACACACGCCTAAGACGCCGCTGCGGCGCTTCCTCTACCAGAACGGCCTCTCGCTGGTCATCACCGCGATGGTGCTGCTGACCCTGGGCGGACAGACGCTCACCGGCTGGCACGACTACAACATTGAACTACAGGACCTGCACCTGCCGGAGTTGAGCCTGGGCGAGTACGTCACCTCCGGACACTGGGTGGAGGCCACGTTCGAGAACTGGGAAAGCGAATTTCTGCAGATGGCCCTGTACGTAGTGCTGACGGTGAGCCTGCGCCAGAAAGGCTCCGCCGAATCCAAGAAGCTCGACGAAGCCGAAGACGTAGACCGGGAGCCCGACGCCAGCAAGCCTGACGCGCCCTGGCCGGTGCGGCAGGGTGGGGCGGTGCTCTGGCTGTACCGAAACTCCCTGAGCATTGCCTTCTTCCTGCTGTTTCTAGGCGCCTTTTTCCTGCACGGGCTCGGCGGCACGGAGGTCTATAATATTGAGCAGCAGGCCAACGGCAAGCCTCCGGTGGACCTGCTGGGCTACATGGCCACCTCGCGCTTCTGGTTCGAGTCGCTGCAGAACTGGCAGAGCGAGTTTCTGAGCATCGTGAGCATTGTGGTGCTCAGCATCTGGCTGCGGCAGCACGGCTCCCCCGAGTCGAAGCCGGTGGATGCGCCACATGGCGAGACGGGCAAGTAGCAACCTGGCCCAACGCGTTGCCCCGTTGGCTGCGCTGGTCTTCGATTGTTGACGCTGTTTTGCTAGCGTCGGCGCGCCTACTCCGCGCGTGGGTGTTGATGGTGGGCTGTCAGAGTGGCGTTGGCTATTCGGTCATAATCGTTCAACGACGAGACGCGAAGGGACGCGTCTCTACAGCGAGGCGGCGTATTTTGCGGCGTTGAACCGGGCCCGACGTTGGGCCCGACGTTGTTGCGCATGGCCGAGCCCGCCGTTTCCCATCCTGCTACCTCGCGCCTGGCCCACTGGGCGCAGGCGCTGCTCGATGCCGTGCTCTACAGCAACGGGCTGCTGGCCGGGGCGGCGGCGTTGCTGACGGTGTCGTCGGCGCACTACTGGCGGCGGCCCTTGCCTTGGGAGGTGCCGGCGCTGGTGCTGGCCGCCACGCTGTTCGTGTACAACCTCAACGGCGCCCGCCGCCACAACCAGCGCCTGCCGCCCAACGTGCCGCCGCGCCGCCGCTGGATCGTGCAGCACCGCGTGCTGCTGCTGACGCTGGTGCTGCTGTCGGCGCTGGCGCTGGCGGGGCTCTACCTGCTGAGCCCGTTCACCTTACCGCTGACGGGCTTTCTGGCTCACCTGGCACTGCTGTCGTTGGCGTATTCGTGGCCGGTGCTGCCGCCCAAGGAGCCCGGCGGCCGCCGCCGCGGCCTGCGCGACTGGCCCGGCCTGAAGACGTTTCTGATTGCCTACGTGTGGTCGAGCGTGACGGTGTGGCTGCCCGCGCTCTGCCTGGGCCTGCCGCTCAGCGCCGGGCCGGTGCTGCTGCTCTTTGCCCGCCGCTTCTGCTTTATCCTGGCCATTGCGCTGGTGTTCGATCTGCGCGACTACCAGCGCGACCGGCGCCACGGCCCGCTCACCCTGCCCGGGCTGCTGGGCTACCAGGGCGGCCGCTGGCTGGCGCTGGCCTGCACCCTGGCTTCGGTGGTACTGGGCCTGCCCACGCTCAGCCCGGCCGGCCAATTGGTACTCCTGCTGCCCGCTCTGCTCACCGCCCTGGTCGTCTGGTTCGCCAACGAAACGCGCTCCGATTATTACTTCGCCCTGCTCGCCGACGGCGTGCTGCTGGTGCAGGCCGCCGCGCTGATGCTGGCGGTTATGGTGTGAGTGAGTGAGTGAGTGAGTGAGTGAGTGAGTGAGTGAGTGAGTGAGTGAGTGAGTGAGTGGAAAAGCACGTCATCCTGGGGCGTAGCCGAAGGACCTTCCTCGAACCCCGCACCGCCGCTACCTACGAAGTGCAGATGCTTTTTTTGATAACCGAAGTAACGGCGAAGCGCGGCCCCGTAGCCCGAACGATAGGCCGTTAGCGGCTGCGCTTTTCCGTTGGTACAAGGTACGAGGAGAGTCCTTCGGCTACGCCTCAGGATGACGTCTCTTCTTCATCTGGTTCTCCATACATCAGAAGTCCGCCTCCGTTGTCAGCTCCTGCAGAGCTTGGCCGATGTAGCGGGGCAGGTCGCCGGCAATGAGGCCGGCCTGGCCGGTGTGGGCGGCGGCCAGGTCGGCGCCGCGGCCGTGGGCGTAGACGGCCAGCAGGGCGGCATCGAGCGGGGCGAGGCGCTTGTCGGCGCGCAGGGCCAGGCAGAGGCCGGTGAGCACGTCGCCGCTGCCGCCGGTGGCCAGGCCGGGGTTGCCGGTGGTATTGAAGTAGAGCTGCCCGTCGGGGGCGGCTAGGCAGGAGTAGGCGCCCTTCAGCACCACGTAGCAGCGGTACTGGCGGGCGAAGTCGCGCAGCAGCTGCAGGCGGTGGTAGTCGTCGCGGGCGGGCTCGGTCAGGCGCTCAAACTCCTTGGGGTGGGGCGTGAGCAGGGTATCGGGCGGCAGCAGGTCGAGCAGGGCGCGGTTGGCGCCGAGCAGGTTCAGCGCGTCGGCATCGAGCACCAGCGGCACGCGGGCGGTGCCGAGCAGGTCTTCCAGCGCGGCGCGGGTGTCGTCGTCCTGCCCGATGCCGGGGCCCATACCCACGGCATTGTAGGGCGCCAGCTCGGGCAGCTCGCTCAGGTGGTTTTTCTCGGGGTCGACCAGGCACATGGCCTCGGGCACGGCGGTCTGCAGCACCGCATAGCCCACGGCGGGCACCTGCACCGTGAGCAGACCCACGCCCCCGCGCAGGCAGCTGCGGGCGGCCAGCACAGCCGCGCCCAGCTTGCCCTTGCTGCCGGCCAGCAGCAGCGCGTGCCCGAAGGTGCCCTTGTGGGCAAACGTCGGCCGCGCCGGCAGCCGACCCGCCAGCAGCGCGGCGTCCACCAGGTGCAGGTCGGCGTCGACTTCGGCCAGAAACTGCGGGCTCAATCCTATGGGCAGCGCCTGCCAGCGGCCCACGTAGCGGGCGTTCTGAGGCAGCAGCAAGGCCAGCTTGGGCAGCTCAAACGTGATGGTGTGCCGGGCCTCCACCACCGGGCTGTCCGGGGGCTGGGGCGCGTCGGCGAAGAGGCCGGAGGGCAGGTCGATGCTCACCACGCGGGCCCGGGCGGCGTTCAGGTGCTGCACCAAAGCCGCGGCGGCGCCCTCCAGCGGCCGGCTCAGCCCGGTGCCGAACAGCGCGTCGATAATCACCGTGCCGGGCTCGATGGGCGGCAGCTTCTGCGGCTGCCAGTCGGCCACGGGTACCTCGGCGGGCAGGCGCTGGCGGTTGTGCTCAAAGTCGGCGGAGTGCTTGTCGGCCGGCAGCAGGCCCACTTGCACGCGGTAGCCGCGCTGGTGCAGCAGGCGGGCGGCCACCAGCCCGTCGCCGCCGTTGTTGCCGGGGCCGCAGAGCACCAGGATTTCCCCGGCATCGGCGGGAGCAAGGCGGGCCGTGAGCCAGTCGGTGAAGGCAGTGGCGGCGCGCTCCATCAGCGCCACCGAACGGATGCCTTCGTCTTTGAGGGTGGCGGCGTCGGCCTGGCGGGTCTGGGCGGCGGTGAGGAGCTTCATGGAGCGCGGATTTAGACGAGTGTTCCGAATTACACGGATTTTGGGGACGATTGATGTCCGGCGGAGCCGAAGGCAGTCGGCCAACGTCCGGCGGCAGCTGCCACCGGGGGTGGCGTGGCTTGGCATCGGTGCATCCTGCAAGGAGCGCAAAGCGTACGTTTGCCCCGTATGCTACGAACAATCCGCGTTTCGATAGTGCTGCTGGGCGTGTTGGCCGCCTGCCAGTCGGACCCCAAAACCAGCCGGCTCCCGGCCGCCACGGGCCCGGCCGCTCCAGCCACTGGTACCGACCGGGCTGCGCCCGCAGCCTGGACCGGCGCCGTCGACTCGCTGGCGGCCGGGCAGCTGCCGCCGCTGGAAAAGCTGCCCGGCAAGCTGCTGGAGGCCCGGCGCTGGACCGATGTGGCCGGCGAAAACCTGCTGGTGGTATACCGCACCGCGCCGGCCGCCGAGCGCACCACTAAGTACACCGACGAGGAAAGCTACGTGGAGCTGTTCGTCCGCCAGTACGTGCGTGCGCCCGGGGGGCCATACCGGGAGCTGTGGCGGCTGCAGGACGCGGTGCGCAACTGCCCCTTCGACATGGGCCTGGGGCTGCTGCCCGGCTCCACCCGCGTCACCGACCTCGACCGGGACGGCACCACCGAAACCACGCTCGTCTACAAGCTTACCTGCCGCAGCGACGTGAGCCCATCCCAGATGAAGCTCATCATGCACGAGGGCAAGGCCAAATACGCCCTGCGCGGCTTTATGGTGGTGCCCGATTCCCTGCCGGCAGCTCAGCTGGTACCAGCCAATGCCTGTTGCATGGATACGATCAGCCAGGCACAGTTCGATGCTCCCAACGGCTACCAGCTGCAGGCTGGCCGCTACTACAATGAAAAGGATTTTCGCAAGGCGCCCCGGGCATTTCTTGGTTTTGCCCGGGGCCAATGGCGCCGTTGGGTACCTCGCGACCTGGAGCCTGGCACCGACGACGGGGACGAGTAAGGCCGCTGCCTAAACCGCCGGCCCCCCGAAACCGTTGCTAACTATTCTGTCTTCAACTCTGAACCAAACCAACTCCGATATGCTCACCTGGGCCGACGTCATCCGCGAAGCCAACAACGGCACCCCCGCCCCCGACCACCGCGTCGAGAAAACCGATGCTGAGTGGCGCCAGCAGCTCACCGACGAGCAATACTACGTGACCCGCCAGCACGGCACCGAGCGCCCCGGCACCGGCGAGTACTGCGAAGCCCACGACCCGGGCCTCTACGCCTGCGTGTGCTGCGGCACGCCCGCCTACGACTCGCGCACCAAGTTTGAATCGGGCACGGGCTGGCCGAGCTTCACCGAGCCGGTGAAGGACAACGTGGTGAAGTACAAGAAGGACAGCAGCTTCGGCATGGTGCGCGTGGAAGTGCTTTGCAACGTATGCGACGCCCACCAGGGCCACGTCTTCCCCGACGGCCCGCGCCCCTCCGGCCTGCGCTTCTGCATCAATTCGGCCTCGCTGAAGCTGGTGGCCGAAGACGCGAAAGTGCAGCGCTAAGCATCCAAGGCACGCTGGCATGCTGCCGCCGCGGCTCGTTTCCGAACGGCCCGCGGCGGCTTTTTTATGTTTATTGGCCGAGACTTCGTCCCCATCAGTGGTTTTACTGGGGCGGGCGGTACGGGTCGAGCTTGGCGTTTTCCATGAAGCGCGGCGGGTTGGCCAGTGGCGCGAAGCCGAACTGCGCGTAGAGCGAGTGCGCGTCGCGGGTGGCGAGCATCCAACGGCGCAGGCCCTGCAGCTCAGGGTAGTCGCTGATGAACTGCATCAGCTGCTTGCCCAGGCCCTGGCCCCGGAATTCTTCCAGCACGAACACGTCGCAGAGGTAGGCGAAGGTGGCCCGGTCGGAGATGACGCGGGCGAAGCCGGCCTGCCGGCCATCGGGGGCGTAGAGGCCGAAGCACAGCGAGTTCCGGATGCTGCGCTCCACCAGCTCGCGGCCGATGCCGGGCGCCCAGTACGAGTGGTTGCTCAGGAAGTCGTGGATCAGGGCCACGTCGAGGCGGGCCGGGTCGGTGCTGAGGGTGAACTGCTCGGGAGACATGATGGACGAAACGGTCGGGCAAAGTACTGTCATTAATCGGATGGCAAACGGGCAGATTGGGAAGCGTTATATTTGAAAACCCCATTTTTCATTCTCCCACCTCACTTTCATGAAGGCACTGCTACTCCCGGCGCTGCTCCTTGGTACCCTGGCCGGTTCGGCCCTGGCCCAAACCCCAACTGCTCAACGGCACATCGCGCGCCCGCCCGCCGCGGCTCCGGCCGCGCAGCGACTTACCAGCAACCCCAACTTCCGGCTCACTACCGTTCTGAAGCAGCAGTACCGCGGCGGGGCCTGGCTGGACACGCTGCGCTTCACCAACTCCAGCTTCAACGCGGCGGGCCTGCCCATGCGCCAGCTGCGCGAAAACGCGCCCACCCGCGGCGCGGCACTGCGGCCGCTGCGGCAGCAAAACTACCGCTACAACGCCTCCAGCAAGCTGCTGTCGGATACGACCTACGTGTACACCAGTGGGGTGCTGAACACTACCCCGACGCTGACCGTCAACTACGCCTACGACTTGCAGGGACGCTTGCAGCAGGAAATTACGGCCCTGCGCGTGAGCGGTACGTGGCGGCCGTACGGGCGCACCACCTACTTCTACAACACCCAGGGCCAGAACACGCGCATTCTGGACGAGTCCTACTTCGGCTCGGCGTGGCTGGCCGACGACCAGGAAGTGTTCATCTACGACACGCAGGGCCGGGTGGCAATGGCCGATTTTGAGCTGGCCGACGCCGCGGGTACCTCGTTCACCCCATTCATTCGCGACGTCTTCACCTACAACGCGGTGGGCCAACGGACCACCGACGTGCAGCAGCAGTACGTGAACGGCGCCTTCGTCAATACCTACCGCACCACCAGCAGCTACAACGCTACCGGGCTGACCACCGGCTACGTGCTGGAGAAGGCGGCCAGTGCCACCACCTGGCAGCCGTTTATGCAGGGCATCAGCACCTACGACGCCGATGACAACCTCACCCAGGAGCTTAGCCTGCTGTACCGCAACGGCGCCTACGTCAACGACGAGCGGTATCTGTACACTTACCAACGGGTATTGGCCGTGGCCGCCCCGCAGCGTCTCGACGCCGGCCTGAGCGTGTACCCCAATCCCAGCACCGGCTCCGCGCAGGTAAGCTACCAGCTGCCGCAGGCCGCCGTGGCTTCGGTGGAGGTGCTCGACGTGCTGGGCCGGGTGGTGGCCACGCCGCTGCCGGGCCAGCCGCAGGGTATTGGCGCGCAGCGGCTCACGCTGCGCCAGCCCCTGCCGGCGGGCGTGTACACCGTGCGCCTCTCGGCCGCCGGCCGCAGCCAGACGCAACGGCTGCTGGTGCGCTAAACCCGGGCGCATCCAGGTTTTCCGACCGCCGGATCTGCTTGCCAGGTCCGGCGGTTGTGCTTATAGCTCCGGCGGGCGGCGGTGGCGGCGCGGAATTAGCGAAATTCGCGGCCCCGCACGGCACCCGCACCGGCCAGTCTACGTTTGAAGCTGCTGGGAAGCGCCGCGCTTTCCGTTCCATTTCCCCGTTTTTCCACCCCCGCCATGTCTTTGTTATTCACCGATTTTGCCTCCTGGCAGCAGCACTGCGCCAGCACCGGCGAGGCCCTCTGGCAGCCCGTGCTGACCTACGAAATGGAGCAGAAAGGCCGCTCCGAACAGGACATCTGGGACGGCCTGCAGCGCGCCTACGACGTGATGCGCGACGCCGTGCAGACCGGCCTGCGCGAAGACATGACCTCGCGCTCAGGCATGATCCGGAACGGCGCCAAGAAAGTGGCCGCCTCGCCCGTCACCGTCCTCTCGCCCGAGTTCAAGATGCTCATCACCCGCGCCCTCGGGGCCAAGGAAGTCAACTCCTGCATGGGCCGGGTTGTGGCCGCGCCCACGGCCGGCGCCTCGGGCATCCTGCCCGGCATCCTCACCACCCTGCAGGAGCTGCACAAGCTTGAGGACCGCCGCATCCTCGAAGGCCTGCTGATTGCGGCCGGGGTGGCCCTGATCATCGAGCAGAACGCTTCCCTGGCCGGCGCCGTGGGCGGCTGCCAGGCCGAAACCGGCTCGGCTGCCGCCATGGGTGCCGCCGCCATTGTGTACTGCCTCGGCGGCTCGGTAGAAGAAACCTTCGCCGGCGTGGCCATTACCATTCAGTGCATGCTCGGGCTGGTGTGCGACCCGGTGGCCGGCCTGGTGGAAGTGCCCTGCGTGGTGCGCAACGCCTCGGCCTCGGCCATTGCCTTCTCGTCGGCCCAGATTGCCATTGCCGGCGTCGACCCGGTCATCCCCGTCGACCAGTGCGTGGCGGCCCTGGGCGAAGTGGGGGAGAGTATGGAAACGCGCTACAAGGAAACCGCCCTGGGCGGGCTGGCCAACACGCCCCGCGCCCGGCAAATCGAGCAAAAAGTGCTGGTGCAGGACATCCAGATCCTGCCCGACCAGCCGGAAGCGTAAGATGGTCGCATAACCAGATGACTGGGTCTGGAAGCCTGATTTTGGCTTGCCGAACGTCATGCTGAGCTTGTCGAAGCATCTCTGCTGCTTCGTTGCGTCGTTCGGTAGAGATGCTTCGACAAGCTCAGCATGACGGACTTTTACCAACGCAACCGACGCAAAAAAGCCCCGAATCAAATTGATTCGGGGCTTTTTAATGCGCAGCTCAAAAGAGGCTACTGCTTCACCAGCTTCAGGCGCTGCGGCTGGCCGTCGAGCGTCAGCTGTAGGGTGTAGAGCCCGGCGGGCAGCGGCTGCAAGTCGCCTAGCGTCAGCTCCGAAGTACCAGCCGGCACCTCGATGGTGCGGGTGAGCACCACGCGGCCCCGGGCGTCGAGCAGGTGCAGGGTGGTGGCGGGCTGAGCCGCGGGGCTGCTCAGGCGCAGGCGCACTTCCGCGCCGAACGGGTTCGGGTGGGCGCTGAACTGTACTGCTTGCACCCGGCCAATCTGCACCGTGCGCGGGCCGAACAGGGCTTCGGTGCCGTCGAGGTCGAGCTGGCGCAGGCGGTAGAAGCGCAGGCCGGGCTGCTGGGCGTCGCGGTCCACGAAGCTGTACTGGCGGCGGCTGGTCGAGGTGGGCGTGGCGGGCAGCACCGTGCCGATGGTGCGGAACGTGCGCCCGTCGGTGGATACCTGCACTTCGTAGCGCAGCACGTCGAGCTCCTGGGCCGTTTCCCAGCGCACCAGCACCGTGCCGGCCGCCTGGGCCTGGGCGGTGAGCGAGACCAGCGAGATGGGCAGCGGCCCGGCGCCCTCGGCCAGCGTCCAGATGGAGAAGTGGCTCAGGCCGCGCTGCACCAGGGTATTGGTGCCGGTGTCGTGGCTCTGATGGTACTCCTGGTTCCAGGACGTGGCGTTGTTCGAGGAACTGAACAGCGTCAGGTTGTTCTTGTTCAGACCGTTCAGCTCCGCGTCGAGGTAGCGCAGCTCCATATCCACGTTCAGGCTCTGGTCCACGGCCGGCTGGATGTCGAAGGTGCGGCGGATGCTCAGGCGCATCGGACCTTCCGAGCGACTGTAGTAGAAGCCGGTGCTGCGCAGCACGGTGGTCAGGCCGGGCAGGGTGCTGCCGTGGGGCGTGAGCTTCAGGCCCAGGCCGGCGCAGGTGCTGGCCACGTCGGCGGCGCTCAGGTTCAGCGTGGTACGGATGCGCCCGTCCACGTACGCCGTTTCCGATTCGCCCACGAGCTGGGCGCCGGGCTCCAGCGTCACCGGGTCGGTGCCGGCCGAGATGCGGCCGCTCACAAAGCGCAGCGTGCCGCTCACGAAGATGTGGCCGGTGTGCAGCAGCGCCGCGCCGCTGGTTTTGTTGATGGTCAGGTTGGTGAAGTGCGCCTCGCCGGTCAGCGGCTGGTTCACGTCGCCGTCGAATTGCACGGTGCCGCCACTCAGCGCGCTGGTATTGCCGGCCGAGTGCTGCCAGCTGCCCCACACGCGCAGCAGGCCCCCGCTCATCAGCAGCCCGCCGGTGCCATCTACCGTGAGGTGGCGCACGGCCGCCGTGCCGCCGCCGATGCTCGGGTTGGGCCGCCCGCCGACGGCCGCAATGTAGGCGTCGGTGTTGGCGTCGGGCACGCAGTCGGTCCAGTTGCCGGCGTCAAACCAGTCGTTGCTGACCGCGCCCGTCCAGGTGCTCAGGGTGCCGCCGAGGGTCAGCACCAGCTGGTCCTGGGCCGGGCCGCAGGCACCGGCCGCGTCGGTGGTCAGCTTCAGGGTCACGGTGCCGGCCGTGCGGTCGGCTGCCGAGGGCTGGTAGGTGGCGTTCAGGGCCGTGGCATTGGGCGTGAAGGTGCCCGAGCCGGTGGCCGTCCAGGTGGCGCCGGAGGCCCCGCCGCCGATGCTGCCGCTCAGCGCGTAGCTGCCGCCGCCGCACACCGTGGCCGTAGCCGGGCCGGCGTCGGCGGTAGCCGGCTGGTCGATGAGCACCTGCACCGCGGTGCGGGCGCTTTCGCACTCCCCGCCGCTGCCGTTGGTCACCACGGCGGCCACGTAGTAGCTGCGGCTGCTGCTCACGCTCAGGATAAACGAGCTGCTGTTCGATACCACCGTGCCGCCGGTGGGCGCGTCGTACCAGCGGGCGGCGGCCCCGCCGCTCAGGCTGGCCGAGAGGCCCACGTTGCCCGCACCGCAGCGGCGCACCGGCGAGGCGGCGCTGATGACGCGCGGGGTGCCCACCGTCACGGCCACGGCCGAGGTGGTAGCCACGCGGCTCAGGCAGCGCGTCTGGGCCCGGAACCAGGTGTTGGCCGTCAGGGCCGGCGAGGTGTAGGTCAGTCCGTTGGCGCCGCTGATGTCGGTAAAGGTCACGTTGTCAGTCGACTGCTGCCACTGCACCTGCCCGTTGGCGGAACCGGCCAGGGTGAGCTGCACGCTGGTGTTTTCGCAAACGCCGGTGCTGCTAGGCGAAATGGCCCCGGCCGTGGGCCCGGCCACCGTGCGGGTAATGGCGGTGCCGAGCGGGTCGTTGGCCGGGTTGGCGTCGCCGCTGGCAGTGGCCGTGAGGGCGAAGGAGTAGGTGCCCGTGGCGCTCATGTCGAGGGTGCCGGCCGCCGCGTCGAGGGTGGCGCCGGCGGCCAGGGTGCCGGTGTTCAGGGTGCTGGTGAGGGTGCGGGTGCTGCCGCCCGGCACGGTTACCACGGCCGTTACGGTGATGGGGTTCAGGCTCAGGTCGAGGAGGCTGGCGCCGTCGTTTTTCACCGTCAGCAGCACCGGCTCAGCCGCGGAAAAGCAGCCGCCGACGGTCGGTGCGGCCAGGGCTACCGGGCGCACGTCGAGGCTGGCGCCGTTGCGCAGGTACACGTCGTCGAGGTGGAAGTCGTAGTCGGAGGCATTGCTGACGGCGCCCGAGTAGGCGAAGAACGCCACGATGATTTCCTGGCCGGCGTAGGCGCTAAGGTCTAGGTCGTAAAGGCCGAGCGTCCCGTTGTTAGGCGGCTGGTTGTTGGCGTCGAAGGTCAGCACGTGCGAAAAGCTCCCGCCGCAGTTTGTCGACACGCCCACGCGCACCACGTCGTCGGTGCCACTCATGGCGGTGGGGTCGGCGGCCAGCACGTTGTAATCGGTGATGCCGGCGCGGAACGACAGCCGGGTCGTGGCCGTGGCCAGCAGGCGCGGCCCGATCAGGAAGGCATACCGGCCGCTGCTGAAGATGTTGACCTTGGCCGTTTCGGTGAAGGCCACGCGCTGGGCCGGGGCGTTGCTGGTCCAGGCGGAGCTGGCGGGCGTCACCCCATCGACCGATTCAAACCAGCCCGGGTAGAGCGTGGGCAGGTTGTCGGCAAAGCCGGTGAAGGGCAGCTGCTGGGGCAGGACGGCCACGCCGTTCTGGCGGCGCGTCTGCTGGGCCAGCGCGTCGTTGCCGGTCGTCACGTCGCCGGTCAGCTGGGTGCTGGCGTCGAAGGTGTAGAGGCCGGCGGCGGTCAGGCTCACTTGGCCCAGCACCACGTCGGCGGTGCCGTTGGCGGGGATGGGCCCGGGCACGGTGGCCGTGAGCGTGGTTGTTACCGGACCGCCCACCGTCACCTGCACCGGCACGTTGCTCACCGGGCTGGCGCCGTAGTTCTGCACCCGCACCGTCACGTTTTCGGCGGCCGAGTAGCAGCCGGTGGTCAGCGGATTGAGCAGGGCCACCACGCCCACGTCGGCCGTGAGCGTGCCAATGAACAGGTCGTCGAGCAGCAGGTCGTAGTCGGGCGTGTTGTCGATGGGGCCGTCGGTGGCTTTCAGGGCCACGATGATCTGCTGGCCGGCGTAGGCGTCGAGCGGCACGACGAAGTCGACAAAGCCGCCGCCGTTGGTCGGCACATTGTTGTTGGCCGCCGAGATGGTGAAGACCGGCACGAACGAGCTGCCGCAGTCCGTCGACACGAGCACCTGCAGCGCGTCGTCGGTGCCATTGGCCATGCCGCCGGTGTTGTCGGGCGTGGTGGCGGGGCTGTTGTACTCGGCAATGGCGGCCTTGAAGCGCAGCACCGTGCTGGCCGTGGCCACCACCTTCGGGCCCACCAGCCAGTCCTGGCGGTTGACGGTGTAGAGGTTGATGCGGGCCACCGTGTTGCCGGGGAAGGCCGTGGTACTCTGGCCCCAGTTGCCGTCGTTCGGAGTGGGCAGGGCGGCGCCGGTGGCCTCGTACCAATTCGGAAACGGCGCGCTCAGGTTGCCGCCGGTGTAGCCCGTGAAGCTCACGTCCTGGGGCAGGGCGGCCGTGGGCAGCACCGTGCGGGTGGGGGCGGGCGTGAGGGTGTTGTTGCCGGCCACCGCGTCGCCGGGCGTGCTGATGCTCACGTTGAAGGTGTAGACGCCGGGCTGGGCCATGGGCAGCGGACCGGGCAGGCCCACCTGCCAGGGGCTGCCCACCGCCAGCGTGCCCGAGGTGAAGGTGTAGGTCAGTGTCTGCGTCACCGGCCCGCTCACCTGCACGGTGATGGTGACGGGCTGGGCGGCCGAGAAGGTGATGGGCGCCGAGCCGTTGTTGCGCAGGCGCACGGATACGGGCTCGTCGGTGGGGCTGTAGCAGCTGGTGGCGGTGGGGTAGAGCAGGGCATCCACGGCCAGGTCGAGGGCGGCGGGGCTGAACTCGTAGGCGCCCGCGTCGGGGGCGCTGCCACGGACGGCGCCGGTCAGGTCCGTCGTAACGGCGGCCAGCGGCGTGGCCTGGTTGTTCAGCAGGGTGTTGCTGGGCCGCAGCGCGGTGGCCGATTCAAACAGCGGATCCACGCTCAGGGAGTGCAGATCCTGGTTGACGGCCGGGCGCCAGTCCTCGATGCGGGCCTTGTCGACGGTGCCGCTGTTGAGCTGCGGGTTGCCCGCGGCGCCCACGAAGCCGTTGCCGGCGGTGGCCACGAACAGGTCGTTGTAATCCGACACCGAGCCCGCGCCGCCGAAGGGCGTGGTCACCGAGGAGTAGGGCGTCAGCCAGCAGTAGTGCTTGCCCTGGCCGGCGCCGGTGTGGTTGGCCAGCACGTTGTTGCGGAAGTTGAGCTTGGCCACGCTGCTGTTAGCCAGCTCGAAGCAGGTATTCGAGGCATTCAGCGAAGCCGAGCCATCGATGCGCACCGAGTTGTGCCACACGTTGGCCTCGTTGTTGTAGCCGCCGCTGGTGCCCAGGAAGAAGCCCGTAATCAGCCGCGAAATGGTGACCGGGCCGAGGTAAGGCGCGGCCGTCACGTCGGCCACGGCGTTGTTGTAGATGTTGAGAATCTGCCCGTTGTTGTCGTATGTAGTCACATACAGGCCAAAGGAGGGTGTGCTGTGGTTGTAGAACTGCCGGATGCCCGTCACCACGTTGCCGTACACGTTGGAGGCGTCGTTGCCCGTGCCGGCGTCGGTGGTGCTGGTCAGGTTGGTGCCCTTGCCCGAGCAGTACTCCAGGTAGATGCCCTGGGCCGGGGCGCCGATGACGTTCTGCACGCGGTTGTCGTGTACGCTCAGGCGGCGCACCATGAAGGCGCGGATGCCGTAGGCCGTCGTGGCGTTGTTGCCGATGGGCCCGCTGGCGTCGGCCGAGCCCAGGGTGCAGCCGCCGATTTCCAGGTCGTACTCCGGCCAGGTGGCGCCCATGCTCAGGGCCACGATGCCACTCTGGGCGCGGGTGATGGTCAGGTTCAGGTAGCGGTTGCCCTGGTTCAGGCCGGTGGCTGCGCTGGCCGAGGCGCTGCCCAGCTGCCCGTTCGACACCTGCACCACGCCGATAGTGGTGCTGGCCCCGCTCAGCGTGATGCTGGCGTTGCGGATGATGTTGCTGACGGCCCCGTTGGTGCCCGAGGCGCTGCGCACCCGGTAGCCGTAGCTGGCGCCGCCCGTCACGTCGATGCCGTCGAAGGTCACGTAGTCGGCGCCGAGCAAGTCGAAACCGGCCTCGGTGCCAGCGGCCGTTTGCAGCACTGGGTTGGCGCCCGCGCCGGTGCGGATGAAGGTGATGCGCCGGGTGCTGGTGCCGGAGGCCGTCAGCGCCGGCAGGGTTTCGCTCAAGGTCAGCCCGGCGGCCAGCTCAACGGTCACCGGCCCGGCCACGCCGTTGGCGTTCAGGGTATTGATGGCCGCCGTCAGGCTGCGGAAGTTGCTGGCGCTGGCCGCCTCGGCGGGCCGGATGGTATAAGTGCCGCTCAGCCCGGTCGGTACCTGGCTGGTCAGCAGTACGTTGTCGATGGCCGCCGGGGGCTGGGCGCCGCCGCTGCCGTCGTTGGTCCAGGTGAAGATCAGGCGCTGGCTGGTGCCGGCCAGGCTGGCGGACAGGTTCACGTCGGCCGTGGTGTAGGCGCTCTGGGTGTGCAGGTTGGTCAGCAGCAGCGTCACGCCAGTGCCGGCGGGCAGGGTGCCGGCCGCGGGCACGTACGAGGTCGGTGCCAGGTACACGCGCAGGTGGTCGTAGATACCCTCCCCCAGGCCGCGCCAGTCAAAGGAGAAGCGGATGGCCGTTTCGCCGGCCGGGAAGGCGACGTCGCGGTACAGGTGCGCCACGGCCGCCGAGCCCGTGGAATAGGCGTGGGGCAGGGTCGCGGGGTTGTTGCTGATGTAGGCGGCGCCCGTGCCGCCGGCCGCCGGGCCGTTGCCGGCGTTGGCACCGGCCACCCAGCGGTTGGTCAGCCCGCCATTGACGGCGACGAACGATCCAAATGAGCCGCCCTCAAACGACTCGGTGACGAGCGTGGTCTGGGCCGAGGCCAGCTGCGCCCAGAGGGCGGCCAGCAGGGTGAGCAGGCCGCCGCGCCGCCACAGGGCGGCGCGCCCGGCACCGGGTGGCCGCGCCGAACGCGGGAATACGTGTTTCATAGCAGGGTAGGGAAAGGGAACGGAAAGGGCAACACCGCGCCGCCCGGGCCCGCAGGCCCGGTTCAGCCGGAGAAAAAGCAAGGGTGAGCAAGGCCGGCCAAGCCGACTAGGCCAGCGCCGCTGGCGGCGCCCGGCAAGTACCTGGATACAGTACCAGCGGGCCGCAACAAAAGTAGAGGGGCCCAAGGGCGGGGCTTATCACATGAGAATGTGCCCTCCGCCTCACACAATAATGTGGTGCGCCGCATGGGCCGGACACTTATGACGGCCGGGGGGCTGAATGGTCGCTGCCCCGGTTGTGCGGTCCGCTTTAGCGGTACCGGGCCGTCGTATCGGGGCGGTGAAACGCAAAAAAGCCCCGCCGGCAGAACCGGCGGGGCTTTCTATGGAGATGCGGGGTGCCTATTGCTTCACCAGGCGCACCGTGCCGGTCTGGTCGGCCGAGGTCAGGCGCAGCAGGTAGGCACCGATGGGCAACTGCTCCTGCAGGCACTGGGCACCGGTCGGGAACGTGTAAGGGGTGGTGCTCGTGCCGGTGACGGTCTGTGGGTTAGCCCCGTTGGTGGTGTAGGCAAACGTCCACGGACCGGTGCCCGAATCTACTTATTGGCTTGAATAAATACTGACTTATCGCGCTGATTATTTGCACATTTAGCGGAATGCGTCCTGTGGCTATCTGAATATCGGATAACAGTGTGCGGATACTATTCTCAAGTATTGATTAGCGCCTTGGCCTGCGGAGCTACCGTCAGCTGGGCCAGGAAAAGCAGCGCCTCGTGGTAGTGCTGGCGCAGGGCGATGAACTGCTGCCAGGCCGCGTCGGCGTCGGGGCGCAGGGGCAGGCCGCAGTCGGCCAGCTGCCGCCGGGCTTCCTCGAAGTCGGCCCGGCGCGGCTCGTCGGTGAGGGGGCTGTGGCCGTTGTGCAGGAGCGGATTGGGACGGGTATGCATGTGCTCCGTGAAAAAGCGGTGCACGTGGTCCAGCGCCATGCAGCCGGCCTTGAAGCAGGCGTCGCGGTGGGCGCTGCCGGGCAGGTCCACGCTGCTGGTGAGCAGGGCGCTGGCGTCGAGAATCACGCCCGCGGCCGTCACCCAGGAGCGGCCGGGCTGCGGCGAGCGGAAAAAGGAGAGAATGGGCAGCGAGGTGTGCGACTCCTCGATTTCCACAAACCACTCTTCCCAGCGCTGCCACAGCTCCGGGTTGTCGGTGAGGCAGCCGGCCTGCTGCAGCCAGGTGAGCAGGGCCGTAACCGAGCCCGGCGTGCCGGCGCGCAGCTCCAGCCGGGCTACCACCAATTCCCGCCGCGAAAACGACTGGTAGATGGTGGGCAGGTAGGAAATCAGCAGGGTAAGCAGCAGCAGGCCCAGCGCCGCTTCGGAGTAGGAGAGGGCCGAGGCTACCAGGCCGCGACTGGGCTCATCGGCCCCGATGGTGAGCAGGGAGCTGGCGCTGATGCGGTAGCAGCGGGCCCAGGTGCCTTCGTGCAGGGCCCAGAATACGCCCGTGTACGCTATTGAAAGCAGCGTCAGCCAGAAAATGGGCAGGGCCACCAGGGCCACCGGGGCGTACATGGCCAGCACCCGGTCGCGGCCCCCGTAGGTGCGCGTGCGGGTCGCTACGCCGTAAAACACCCAGCGCACCGCCTGAAACAACCAGCCGTTGAGCAGCACCGACTGGTTGCGCGGCAGCACAAACGAGCGAATGGCGGCCGACAAGGTCAGCACGACCAGCAGCAGCCCGGCCAGCAGCACCGCTCCGCGTAACAATAAGTCCCAGGACATCAGGCGGAAAGCGGGCTAAGACGGTGCGGCATACAACGTTGTACGGCCCGGGCGCCCCACTGTTGAGCAGCAGGTACTTATCCCCTGAAGATGTGAGGCGCCGGACGGGGCTTTGGCCTGGTGCTTGTTGCCACCGCTCCTACCAACGAAAACAAACCACTACCCCCATGAACCGCTTCCCGATCTTCGCCTTCCCAAGCCCTGCGCTGCTGCTGGGCGGCGCCTTGCTGGCCCTGGCCAGCTGCTCCACCACCAGCCGCATTTCCATGCAGGTGCCGGCCCAGCTGTCGGCCGCCGCGCCGCTGCCCGTCACGGGCAAGCAGGGCTTCCGGCACAGCTACCAGTTCGGCGAGTTTGCCACCGCCCAGGTCAAGCAGGGCTGGTTTGGCACCTCTTCGTGGTCCTGGGGCAATGCTGCCGGCGGCTGGCTGCCCGCGCCGGTGTGGTTCGATCAGACCCGCGCCAAGCAAAAAAGCTCCTTCACCATGCAGCCGGTGGCCGGCACCGCCTGGGAAGCCCAGTGCGCCTTCTTCGCCCACAGCGACGATTTGCGCCTCAGCCCCACGCCCAACAGCAACATCGGCGTGACCCTGTTCAGCGAGGAGTTCTACAGCAGCATTATCAAGGCGCCGAACCAGCCCACCTGGCAGCTGATTCTGGAAAGCAAAAACCAGCTCGGCGACCGGCCCCAATTCGCCCGCGGCACGCTCTCCAACGGCGACTCGGTGCTGCAGGTGCGGCCCATTGCCCAGCTGCTGCGCCGCGACGGCCGGCCCATGACCCTGCCCTTCGGCGTGCCCGTCGGCTACGAGTTTGCCCGGTCCGACGGCTCGGTGGTGGCGGCCGTGGAGCTGATGGGCCGCGGCCGGGTGTGGGTGGCGCCCACGCTCACGCCCGCCGTGAAAGGCCCCGTGGCCGCCGCCCTCACCGCCATGCTGATTCACCAGCAGCGCATGTAGCGGCGCCGCCAAGGCATGAAAAAGGCCGGAACTGCTTCCGGCCTTTTTTCGGGGGCTACTTCTTCGGTCGCTCCTTCCACTGCTGGCGGAACGACTTCGGTGCCAGCTTGATGGCGTCGCGGCGCTTGCTCCAGCCCACTTGGCCCAACAGGCGCTCCAGCACCCAGTTTTTGGCCGCGGTCGGGGCCAGGCTCCAGGTCCAGCGGTGCTTCATGCCGTAGAGCCAGAGCTTGATGCCGCGCTCCTCATCCTTGTCGTTCAGGTGTTCCCGCACCGACTGCTGCCGGTTGAGCAGCAGGATGTTGTGAATCGGAATGCGGACGGGGCACACCGACGAGCAGGCCCCGCACAGGGAGGAGGCGTAGCTCAGGTGCTTGTTTTCCTCGAAGCCGGCCAGGTGCGGGGTGATGATGGAGCCGATGGGGCCGGAGTAGGTGGTTTCGTAAGTGTGGCCGCCGATGTTCTTGTACACCGGGCACACGTTCAGGCAGGCGCCGCAGCGGATGCACTGCAGGGCCTCGCGCTTGTCGGGCTGGGCCAGCAGGTTGGTGCGGCCGTTGTCGAGCAGCACCACGTACATTTCGTCGGGGCCGTCTTTTTCCAGCGGCTGGCGCGGGCCCAGGTACACCGTGTTGTACACCGTCAGCTGCTGGCCGGTGCCGCTGGTGCTCAGCAGGGGCCAGAACAGGTCCAGGTCCTGCAGCGTCGGAATCAGCTTTTCGATGCCGACGACGGCAATGTGGGTGCGCGGAAAGGTGGCCGAAAGGCGGGCGTTGCCCTCGTTTTCGGTTACGGCCACGCCGCCCACGTCGGCCACCAGGAAGTTGCCGCCCGTCACGCCCACTTCGGCCGCGGTGTACTTACCGCGCAGCAGCTTGCGGGCCGTGGCCACCAGCTTCTGCGCGTCGTCGGTCGGCTCAATGTGCAGGTGCTTGACGAAGATGTCGGCAATGTCCTTTTTGCTCAGGTGCATGGCCGGCGTCACGATGTGGTAGGGCCGCTCCCCGTTGAGCTGCACGATGTACTCGCCCAGGTCCGTCTCCACTGATTCCACCCCGTTTTGCTCCAGGAAGTGGTTGAGGTGAATTTCCTCGGTGGTCATGCTCTTGGCCTTCACCACGGTGCGGGCCCGCTTGCGCGCCACGATTTTGCCGATTTCCGTCAGGGCCTCTTTAGCATCCTGCGCCCAGATGACCTTGCCGCCGCGCTTGGTGAAGTTCTCCTCCCACTGCAGCAGGTACTGGTCAAGGTTGTTGACAATCTGTGACTTGCGGTAGGCGGCGCGGGAGCGGGCCAATTCATGGTCGCGGTACCAGCCCAGGCCGGTCTGCACCGCCGTGTTGTACTTGCCGATGTTGAAGCGAATCTTGCGCCGGTGCTCCAGGTCGAAGGCTTTCGAGTCGGAGTCAGTCAGAAATTGCGCAGCTTTACCCGAAGAAATCATAGAGTCAATTACCTGAAAATGAGCTGCCCCGGCGGCAGAATCTATGGCGCTACCTCGCATTCCCCAGCCGTTGCCCGCCGCGGGCTTCGCCGTACCGATTGACGGAATTAAGTACCGGGCGCTGCTGCTGGGGTTCTTTCCGGTGCATTCCCACAACAGCCTGAGCCCGCAACTGTTGCTCTACCCGACGCACCTCGTCATCAAGGTCATCGGCACCAGTCAGTACGAATATAAGGCCTTGCGGGAAGTCGGGTACCGGCCCGAGCAGTTTCTGAGCCGCGCCAAAGTCGAGCTACGCTTCACCGACGGCGCCCGGTACTACCTGACGGTGTCGTACCCGAGCGTGGAGCGGCAACTGCTGCAGTTCTTCTACGACCTGGAAGCGCCCCTGTCCGGTGCGGCCCTGCGGACCCTGGAGGCGCCGGCCACCTAAGGCTTGTTGGAGTCGACTACCGGGCGCTGGTCCTGGTTGGCCAGCTCCCAGGCGGTGAAGAAAACCAGCCGGGCGCGGTCGGCCAGCTTGTCGAACTCAATCTTGTCCACGTCGTCGGTGGCCTTGTGGTAGTCCTGGTGCAGGCCGCTGGTGTAGAAAATGACCGGGATGCCGTGGCGGGCGAAGTTGTAGTGGTCGGAGCGGTAGTACAGCTTCTCCTCGTCCTTGGGGTCGTTGTAGAAGTAGTCCAGCTTGAGCTTGGCGTACTTGGTATTGGCCGCCTCGCTGAGCGCGTGAAGGCCCGAGCTGAGCTTATCGGAGCCGATGAGGTAGAGGTAGCGCTCCGAGGCCGAATGACGTTTGTCGGTGCGGCCCACCATGTCGATGTTCAGGTCCGTCACCGTCTGGGCCAGCGGCACCACCGGGTGGCCGGTGTAGAAGTCGGAGCCAAGCAGGCCGCGCTCCTCGCCGGCGTTGAGCAGGAACAGAATGCTGCGGCGCGGACCGTGCCCTTCAGCCTTGGCCTTGACGAAAGCCTGGGCCAGCTCCAGCACCGCCGAGGTGCCCGAGCCGTCGTCGTCGGCCCCGTTGTAGATGGTGTCGTGCTGAATGCCTACGTGGTCGTAGTGCGCCGAAATGACCACGACTTCGTCCTTTTTGTCGCTGCCTTCCAGCAAACCCAGCACGTTTTCGGAGGCCAGCTCGGTACGCAGCTGCGGCAGGGTAGCCGTGAAGGCGCGCGGCGTGAAGACGACTTTCGGCGGCTGCTGATTCTGGTACGCCGTCACCACGTACTGCCCCAGCTCCTGCGGACCGATGCCGAGCAGGGCCGCGCCGAGGTCCAGCGAGGTGAGGTAGGAGCCGATGCCGGTGGGCGGGGCCTCGGTGAGCATGAAGCCGGTGAGCGGCTGGCGCACCGGAGCCGTCAGCTCGTAGCCGGGCTCACTCAGGGCCTCGCCCATGCTTTCGGCCATGGGGCCAAAAGTCGCGCCGGGCGCGAAGGTTATCATGAAGATGCTGCGGGCGCCTTTGTCGCGGGCCAGGGCGGCTTTGCGGAAGGTGGAGCTCCACTCCGATTCCTGCTTGGTGCCCGAGAGCAGGTAGTGCCCGCGCCCGTCGGTCGGCTCGCCCTGCAGCACGATGAGGTCCTTGCCCTTCACGTCCAGGCCGGCGTAGTCACTGTACTTGTCGGTTTCGATGCCGAAGCCGAGGAACACCGGCTCGGCCTTGGTTTCGGTGCGGAAAGGGGAGGGGCCGAAGCCCACGAAGTCGCGGCCGGCCTGGAAGGTCTGCGGGCCCACGCGCAGCTGCCCGGGCCCATCCGGGGCGTAGCGCACCAGCCCGAACGGCTGCAGGTAGGGGCTCACTCCACCCGGCACCGGCCCGGTCAGCCCCAGCTCCCTGAAGCGGGCCGCGAGGTAGTCGGCGGCCATTTTCTGGCCCTTCTCCCCGGTAGCGCGGCCTTCGTAGGCATCCGAGGCCAAAATGCCGAGGTGCTGGCGCAGGTCGGCGGCGGTGATGGTGCCGGCGTAGGTGACGGCCGCGTCGTCGGCTGCCGGGGCGGCGGCGCTGGTTTTGGTCTTGACTTTAACCTTGCCCTGGGCCTGGGCCGAGAAGCTGCTAAGCCCGACGCTGCCGGCCAGCAGCAGCGTCAGAAAGGAAATTCGCATACGAAGGGACTATACGCTCAAATGGCTGGCTGTTCTGAGTCGGCAGAACAGCCAGCCATTTAACAATTTGGCAATTTAACAATTCCCCTACGGCTTGTTGGAGTCGACCACGATGCGGTTGTCGCGGTTCACCAGCTCCCAGGCGGTGTGAAACACCAGCTGGTCACGCTTGGCCATCAGCGGAAACTCGATTTTGTCGATGTCGTCGGTGGGCTGGTGGTAGTCGGCATGGTCGCCGGTGGTGTAGAAGATGACCGGTACCTTGTGCTTGGCGAAGTTGTAGTGGTCGGAGCGGTAGTACACGCGCTCCGGGTCGTTGGGGTCGTTGTAGCGGTAGCCCAGGTCGAGCTGAGTGTACTTCCGGTTGGCTTCCTCGTTGATGGCGTGCAGCTCCGAGCTGAGCTTATCGGAGCCCACCAGCTCCACGTACTGGTCGCCGGCCTTGTGCTTGTCGTCGTAGCGGCCCACCATGTCCATGTTCAGGTCGGCAATGGTCTGGGTGAGCGGAATGACGGGGTTATCGGTGTAGTACTCCGAGCCGAACAGGCCTTCTTCCTCGCCGGTCACCGTCAGAAACAGCATGCTGCGGCGCGGGCCGTGGCCCTCGGCCTTGGCCTTGACGAAAGCCTCGGCCAGCTCAATCACCGACACCGTGCCCGAGCCGTCGTCGTCGGCACCGTTGTACACCTTGCCGTCCTTGATGCCCAGGTGGTCGTAGTGCGCCGACAGCACCAGCACCTCGTCTTTCTTATCCGAGCCTTCGAGCAGGCCCATCACGTTTTCGGTGGCGAAGGTGTCGGTCTTGCGCGGGTTGCGCAGGGTCAAGGTAGCGGGCTTGAAGGGCGACTTCACCGGCTGCCCGGCGGCGGCCACCGCCGCCTGGTACTTGGCCAGCCCGTCGGCCGAGGTGCGCAGCAGCTCGTAGCCCACCGCCGGCGACACCGTGAACGAGGCGGCGCGGGCCGGGCCCTGCTTGCCCGGGAAATTCAGGCGCGGCTGGTTCAGGAAGGGCTTGATGCGCGTCAGCAGCTGCGTGAACTTCTCCGCGTCGGGGCTGATGACGATGATGGAGCGCGGGTTTTTGCGCATGGCCAACGACTCCTTGGCGCGCCCTTCACCCCACTTGCTGGGCTTGCCGTCTTTGCCCAGCAAGGGCTTGCCGTCCTTCAGCGGCTCCCCGCCCAGGATGATGAGGTCCTTGCCGGCCACGTCGAGGCCGGCGTAGTCGTTGTAGCCTTCCTGCTCGATGCCGTAGCCCACGAACACCGGCTCCACCACCGTCGGCTGCGCGAAGGCGGCGCTGCCGCCCACGTAGTAGTCCTCCAGCGGCTTGAAGCTGCGCTTGCCCACCTGCAGCAGCATCTGGTCGTAGGCCCAGGTGCTGCGCTCCATCGTAAAGTGCTGGATGTAGGGGTTGTCGGAGTTCTGCACCGGCCCGACGAGCCCCAGCGCCTTGAACTGCAGGGCAATGTACTCGGCGGCCATCTTCTGGCCTTTCTGGCCGGTTTCGCGGCCCTCGTACTCGTCGGAGGCCAGCACCGTGAGGTGCTTGCGCAGGTCTTCGGGCGTGATGGTGCTGGCGTAGGTCACCGACCAATCAGTAGGCGCGGCCGCAGCGGCCGGGGCCTGCTCGGTCTTGGTCTTGACTTTCACCTTGGCTTTCTGGGCCAGGGCGGGCGCGCTGCCGACGGCCAGGGCCGCCAGCAGCAGGGGGAGAAACGGTTTGGGCATGAATGCGAAGCGGGGTAAGCGAGGTGCTGGTTGTGGGAGAGAGAAAGGGCAAAACGGACAAATGGCCGGCGGTTCTGCTAACCAGAACGACCAGCCATTTAGCCAGCGGTAAGTTACGCGTCCGTTACGGCTTATTCGAGTCGACTACGATGCGGTTTTCGCGGTTGGCCAGGTCCCAGGCCGAGTAGTACACCAGGCGGGCGCGCTTCTCCATCTTCGGAAACTCAATCTTGTCCACCTCGTCCTTGGGGCCGTGGTAGTCGGCGTGCACGCCGTTGAAGAAGAAGGCCACCGGGATTTTGTGCTTGGCGAAGTTGTAGTGGTCCGAGCGGTAGTAGAAGCGGTTCGGGTCCTGCGGGTCGTTGAAGCGGTAGTCCAGGTCGATGGGGCCGTACTGCTTGTTGGCGTTTTCCACGATGTTATACAGCTCCGAGGAGAGCTTGTCCGAGCCGATGACGTACACGTAGTCGGGCTTGCCCTCGTGCTCCTTGTCGGTGCGGCCCACCATGTCGATGTTCAGGTCGGCAATGGTGCGCTCCAGCGGAAACACGGGGTGGTCGGTGTAGTACTCCGAGCCCAGCAGGCCCTTCTCTTCGCCCGTCACCGTCAGGAACAGGATGCTGCGGCGCGGGCCGTGCCCGGCGGCTTTGGCCTGGGTAAAGGCTTCCGCCATTTCCAGCACTGACACCGTGCCCGAGCCGTCGTCGTCGGCGCCGTTGTGCACCTCCCCGCTGATGATGCCGATGTGGTCGTAGTGCGCCGACACCACCAGGATTTCATCCTTCTTGTCGGTGCCTTCGAGGAAGCCCAGCACGTTTTCGGTGGTGAACTGCTCGCGCTTCTTGGGCGCCGTGACGACCACGGAAGCCGGCTTAAACGAGCTGGCCGGCTTGCCCGCCGCCGCGGCCGTGCGGTACTTGCCCAGGGCCGCCTCATTGGTGCCCAGCAGCTTCAGGCCCACCGCCGGCGACACGAAGAGCGTGGCCGCGCGGCTTTCCTTTTTGTCCATAAAGCTGATGCTGGGCCGGCCCAGGTAGGGCGTCAGCCGCGACAGGGCTTTGTCGAAGTCGTCCTTGCTGGCCGCCACGAAGAACACCGAGCGGGCCCCTTTCTGGGTGGCCAGCGCCGATTTGGCGCGGTAGTCGTTGCCCCATTTGGTCGGCTTTTCGTCTTTGCTGAGCGTGGGCTTGCCGTCCTTCATCGGCTCCCCCAGCAGCACCACCACATCCTTGCCCTTCACGTCGAGGCCGGCGTAGTCGTTGTAGCCTTCCTGTTCGATGCCGTAGCCCACGAACACCGGCTGCAGCGTGGTGGCCTGGTCGAAGGGCGAGTTGCCGGCGGCGTAGAAGTCCTTCATCCACTGGAAGCTCTGCCCGCCCACTTTCAGCGTGCCGGTGCCCGCCCAGGTGCTGCGCTCCATAGTGAAGTGCTGCAGGTAGGGGTTATCGGAGCCTTGCACCGGGCCCACCAGGCCCAGCTCCTTGAAGCGGTTGGCAATGTAGTCGGCGGCCATTTTCTGGCCCTTCTCGCCGGTTTCGCGGCCCTCGTATTCGTCCGAAGCCAGCACGGTGAGGTGCTTGCGCAGGTCGGCCTGGGTGATGCCCTCGGCGTAGGTGCGGGCATTATCGATGGGCACCGGGGCCTGCTTGGTGGGAGCCGGGGCAGCCGGGGCGGTTTCGGGCATGGCCGCGGCCTCAATTTTGGCCTTGCGCTTGACCTTTACTTTCTGCTTGGCGTCCTGGGCCACGGCCGGGCTGGCCAGCAGCACCGCGGCCAGCAGCACCGGCATTAGTTTATACGACATGGGGAGAGGGAGTGAGGATGCCGCCCGAGCAGGCGGCCGGGGTTTTGGTGAGGGGAATGGAGTGAGGTAGCGGCAAAGACGGCCGCGCCCGCCGAGGGTTGCGGACGATGTAGCGCGAACTTTTAGTTCGCGTTGCCCAGAACGTAACCGCGCGGGAATACGCGAACTGAAAGTTCGCGCTACATCCGCGTGATGAGTACCGCCGCGTAAGCCGCCACGCCCTCACGCCGGCCCACAAAGCCCAGCTTTTCGGTGGTCGTGGCTTTGATGCTCACGTCGTCGATATCGATGCCCATGACCTCGGCCAGTACGCGCTGCATCTCGGGAATGTGCGGGTTCACCTTGGGCGCCTCCAGGCAGATGGTCGAGTCGATGTTGCCGATCTGGTAGCCCCGCTCGCGCAGCAGGCGCGTCACCTCCGCCAGCAGCCGCTTGCTGTCGATGCCCTTGTACTGCGGGTCGGTGTCGGGGAAGTGGAAGCCGATGTCGCGCAGGTTGGCCGCGCCCAGCAAGGCGTCGCAGATGACGTGGATGAGCACGTCGGCATCGGAGTGGCCGAGGGCGCCGTGGGTGTGCGGCACCTGAATGCCGCCGAGCCAGAACGGCAGGCCTTCCTGGAGCTGGTGAACGTCGTAGCCGAAGCCGGTACGGATGCGCATGGGCAAAATGGTGATGTTGTGAAGTGGTGAAATGGTGAGTGGGCCACCGAGGCGCAAGGTACGACGAGGGGGAAAAGAACCTCGGCCTCGGCTCTGCCTAGGATTGTGGGCTGAGCGAGGCTGTCAGGCCCCGGTGATAAAAATTCATCTTCTCCGATAAAGTATTTCCGCGCCGGCCGCGTCTGCCCGCGCACAGCTGTTTCGGGAACCAAGCCTCACATGATTATGTCAGCAAAAAAACTGATGGAAACTTTGGATTCACTGAAAGTTTCCGTTGTACCTTTGTGGCGTGAGTATGGAAATCAAGGACCGGATTCTGCTGACCGCCGTCGAGCTGTTTATGCGCAACGGTATCCGCAGCGTTTCGATGGACGACATTGCCGCCCAGCTCGGCATGTCGAAAAAGACCCTCTACAAGTGGTTCGATAACAAAGACCAGATCGTGCTAGCCACCATGCAGCAGCACCTCTGCAAAGAGGAATCGGACTGCGAAATGGTGTTTGCCGCCGGCGCCAACGCGCTGGAGGAGAGCTACAACCTGATGCAGTGGCACAAGACCATGCTCTCGGGCATCAACCCGAGCATCTTCCACGAGCTGCAGAAGTACTACCCCGAAGCCTGGGCGCTGTTTGAGCAGCACAAGAACACCTTCATCTTGCGCAAAATCATCGAAAACCTGCGCCGGGGCATCGAAGAAGGCCTGTTCCGCCCCGACCTCGACGTGGAAGTACTGGCCCGGCTGAAGCTGGCCGAAATCGAGCTGATGTTCGACGCCCGCGTATTCCCGACCCGGCAATTCGAGCTGCAGCGCCTGCACACGGTCACCGTCGAGCATTTTCTCTACGGCATCTGCACCCTGAAGGGGCACCGCCTCATCAACGAGTACCGTCAGCTGACGGAAGCTGAATAAACCACCAACCCGCTCTCACCATTCGTTTCGCTATGAACAAAGCGTTTCGCCTACTGCTGCTACTGGCAGCCTTGGGCTTCCTGGGGCTGCACGAGCTACTGGCCCAGACGCCCGCCCCGGGCCAGGCGCCCGTGGCCTCCGGCGTGCCCATGTCGCTGAGCCTCTCGCAGGCCGTTGACTTCGCCCTCAAAAACAAATCCTCGCTGATGGCCACCCGCCTGGGCGAGCAGACCGCCCACGCCCGCGTCGGCGAAATCCGCTCGGCGGGCCTGCCGCAGGTGAACGTGGCCGCCAACCTGGCCGACAACTTCAAGCTGCAGAAGTCGCTGGTCGACGTGGGCGCCTTCGGGGGCTCCACCGCCACCCAGCTCACCTCCGCCGACGTGACGGCTGCCCAGGGTGGGCAGAGCGTCAACCTCAAGCAGGTGCAGGTGGAGCGCGTACCGGTGCCGCCCCAGGCCATTGCCTTCGGCCTGCAGTACGCCGGCAACAGCAGCGCCTCGGTCTCGCAGCTGCTCTTCGATGGCTCGTACCTGATTGGCCTGAAGGCCGCCAAGGTGTACGAAGACCTGGCCAAGAAGCAAACCCAGCAGGCCGAAATTGACGTGGTGGAGCAGGTGCAGAAGGCCTACTACAGCACCCTGGTGGCCCGCGCCCGCCTGGAGCTGCTGGCCCGCAACGTGCAGCGCCTCGACACGCTGCTCTACCAGACCAACGCTACTTATAAGGAGGGCTTCGTGGAAAAGCTCGACGTGGACCGCCTGCGCGTGCAGCGCAACAACCTGGTGGTGGAGCAGCAGAAAGCCCAGCGCCTGACCGAGCTGAGCGTGGCCCTGCTGAAGTTCCAGATGGGCCTGCCCCAGGAACAGCCGGTGGTGCTGACCGACCAGCTCGACGGCGCCCTGGTGGATGCCAACTCCCTGCGCCAGCGCCTGGGCGTGGCCAACTTCAACACCGGCAGCGGCGACCGTAGCCTTGGTGGCGTACCCTCGGCCCCGGCCCCGACCAGCGGCAACGCCGCCGACCAGGCCCGCCAGGACCAGCAGTCGGCGCTGAGCGGCGCCCGGCCTACCCAAGCCGCCGCGGCCTTCAACTACAACAACCGCATCGAATACACTACCCTGGAAACTCAGCAGGCCCTGGCCGGCCTGGACCTGGCCAACCGCCGCGCCGGCGCCTACCCGCGCCTGGTGGCCACGGCCGCTTACGGCTTCAACGGCTCGGCCAACAGCCTCGGCAACCTGTTTGCCTTCCGCGGTCCGAACTCGGTGGATGGCAACGGCTTCCCCAACCAGAACTGGTTTGGCTTCGGCAACGTGGGCCTGAGTTTGCAGATTCCGGTGTTCGACGGCTTCCGCCGCCGCTATCAGGTGCAGCAGGCCCGCATTCAGCAGCAGACCATTGAGCGCGGCTTCGAAACGCTGCGCCAGAGCATTGACCTGCAGGACGCGCAGAGCCGCACCACTCTCACCAACGCCCTGGACGTGCTCGACAACCAGAAAGCCAACCTGGACCTGGCTACCGACGTGGCCCGCGTGTCGCGCATCAAGTTTCAGGAGGGCGTGGGCTCGAACCTGGAAGTCATTACCGCCGAAACCGACCTGCGCTCGGCCCAGACCAACTACTACGCCGCCCTCTACGACGTGCTGGTAGCCAAGGTGGACCGCGACAAAGCCACCGGCGAGCTGTTCAATCAGACGAAAAAGTAAGGAGCTAGGAGTCAGGAGCTAGGAGCTGGAAGCTCCTGACCCAGCCACAGTTGATTGCCCAATACCCCCGATTCTAGCTCCTAACTTCTTGCTACTAGCTCCTTCTCCAATGAAATACGTTTCTTCTTCGGCGCTGCTGTTCCTGGCTTTCCTGGCTTCCTGCGGCGGCGGTGATAAAGACCCCAAAGCCGAGCTGGAAAAGCTCAAAAAGGAACAGGCCACCAACGCCGCCAAAATTGCCGAGCTGGAAGCCAAAGCCGGTCCGGCCGCGGCTACCGAGCTGGCCGCCACGCCCGTTTCGGTTATCAGCGTGCAGCCCGAAAGCTTCACCAGCTACCTGGAAGTGCAGGGCCGCGCCGACTTCGACGAAAACGCCAACGTGTCGCCCCGGGTCCCGGGCGTGCTTACCAGCATCCGCGTACAGCGCGGCGACCGGGTGAGCAAGGGCCAGGTAATTGCCACCCAGGACGCGGCCGTGCTCGAATCGGGCATTGCCGAGCTGCGCACCCGCCTGGAGCTGGCCAAGACCGTGTACGAAAAGCAGGACCGCCTCTGGAAACAGCAGATCGGCACCGAAATCCAGTACCTGCAGGCCAAGAATAACTACGAGGCCCTGCAGCGTAGCCTGGCCACCCAGCAGCAGCAGCGCGCCATGTACAACGTGGTAGCACCCTTCGGCGGCACCGTGGACGATGTGCCGGCCAAGGTGGGTGAAATGGGTAACCCCGGCGTTCCGGTGGTGCGCCTGCTCAGCGGCGGCGGCGGCAAGCTGGTCGCCGATGTATCGGAAAACTACGCCAGCACCATCAAGGCCGGTGACAAGGCCCTGGTGAGCATCCCCGACCTGGGCGTGAACGATGTGCCCTCGACGGTGCGCACCGTGAGCCGCACCATCAACCCGGCCAGCCGCACCTTCCCGGTGGAGCTGCGCCTGACCGGCCCGGCCGCCGCCCAGCTGCGCCCCAACATGGTGGCCACCGTCCGCATCCAGAACTACAGCAAGGCCAGCACCACCGTGCTGCCCGTGGACCTGGTGCAGAAGGATGAAACCAACAGCTACGTGTTTGTGGTGGAAGACAAAGGCGGCAAGAAAGTAGCCGCCAAGCGCGTGGTGCAGACCGGCGCCACCTACAACGGCCGCACCGAAATTACCGGCGGCCTGAAGGCCAACGACCAGGTCATTTCGGCCGGCTACCAGAACCTCAACGAGGGCCAGACGGTGTCCCTCGCCGGCGCAGCCGGGCAAGCAGGCGCCTAGCGCAAGGACCAGCGCGGCGGGCCCCTAACCCGGCCCGCCGCGCGGCCTGACACGTCACCCATCCTAGCTTCCGACTCCCCATGCAGGATATCGAAAAAGAGTTTGGACCCACCAGTTGGTCCATTAATAACAAGACCAGCATTTACATCATCACGCTCCTGTTGTGCGTGGCGGGTATCTTCTCCTACATCAAGCTGGGCAAGGAGAAATTCCCGGACATCGTCATTCCGCGCATCATCGTGGCCACGGTGTACCCCGGCACCTCGCCGACGGACATAGAAAACCTGGTGACGCGCCAGCTTGAGAAGGAAATCAAGTCGGTGAACGGGGTGAAGAAAATCAGCTCCACCTCCAACCAGGACTATTGCATCGTGGACGTGGAGTTCAACTCCGGCGTGGACGTGCAATACGCCAAGCAGCTCATCAAGGACGCCGTCGACAAGGCCGGCAACGAGCTGCCGAACGATTTGCCGACGCCGCCCACCGTGCAGGAAGTGAACCTGTCGGAGCTGCCTATCATGCAGATCAACCTGGCCGGCAACCTGCCCGCCTCGCAGCTGAAGAAGCTGGCCGACGACTTCCAGGATAAGATCGAGGCCCTGCCCGAAATTACCCGCGTCGACATTATCGGCGCCCTGGAGCAGCAGGTAAACGTGGACGTGGACCTCTACAAGCTCCGCGCCGCCCGCCTGGGCTTCGGCGACATCGAAGGCGCCATTGCCCGCGAGAACATCACGATTTCGGGCGGTTCGGTGGACGTGGGTGACCAGAAGCGCGCGGTGCGCGTGGCCGGTCAGTACGTCAACGCCGCCGACATTGCCAACATCCAGGTGAAGAACCTCTCCGGCTCGGCCGTGCGCCTCGGTGACATTGCCACCGTGGAGGACGCCTTCAAGGACCGCGAATCGTACGCCCGCCTCGACGGCAAGCCCTCGATTACGCTGAACGTGATTAAGCGCCAGGGCGAAAACCTCATCGACGCGTCGGACAAGATCAAGCAAATTGTCGACGACTCGAAGAAGAGCCTGTCCAGCGACCTGCGCGTGACCATCACCGGCGACACCTCGAACGACACCCGCGTCACGCTGCACGACCTCATCAACACCATCGTCATCGGCTTTATCCTCGTGACGGTGATTCTGATGTTCTTCATGGGCACCACCAACGCCCTGTTCGTGGGCCTCTCGGTGCCGCTGTCGATGTTCCTGGCCTTCGTGGTGCTGCCCATGTTCGGCTTCGCGCTGAACATGATTGTGCTCTTCGCCTTCCTGCTGGCCCTGGGTATCGTGGTCGATGACGCCATCGTGGTTATCGAAAACACCCACCGCCTGCTGCACGAGCACCCGAACCTGACCACCGCCCAGGCCGCCAAGTTTGCCGCCGGCGAGGTATTCGTGCCGGTACTGGCCGGTACGCTGACCACCGTGGCCCCCTTCGTGCCGCTGATGTTCTGGCCAGGCATCGTGGGTAGTTTCATGTTCTACCTACCAGTGACGTTGATTCTGACCTTGATGTCCTCGCTCATCGTGGCCTTCATCATGAACCCGGTGTTTGCCGTGTCGTTCATGGAGCGCGAAGACCACCACGCCGAGGACAAGAAGCCCGCGCTGACCAAGATGTTCCTCATCGTGACGGGCGTGATGCTGCTGATTGCGCTGATTGGCTACCTGGCCGGTTCGTTCTTCGTCGGCAACCTGTTCGTCTTCCTGATTGTCTTCGCCCTGCTCGACAAGTTCGTGTTCGTGCACATGATTGCCTGGTTCCAGACCAAGGCCCTGCCGCGCTTCATGGACGGCTACGCCAGCCTGGTACGCTGGGCCATCAACCACCCGGCGCTGGTCATGATTGGGGTGTTCGTGCTGTTCATCGGCTCGTTCGTGGCCGTGGGCATGCGCGGCCCCAAGGTGGACTTCTTCCCCAAGGGTGACCCGAAATTCGTGTACACCTACCTGAAGATGCCGGTGGGTACCCGCGTGGAGGTTACCGACTCGGTGGCTCACGAGCTGGAGCGCCGCATCTACGGCGTCATCGGCACCAAAAACCCCGACGTGGAATCGGTCATCACCAACGTGGCCATCGGTGCCGGCGACCCGGGCGAGGCTACGGCTTCGGGGGTGTCGCAGTCGCACCTGGCCAAGGTGGCCGTGGCGTTCAAGGAGCTGAGCGAGCGGGAAGGCCCGAGCACCCGCACCTACATGGACAAAATCCGCGAGGCCGTGAAAGGCATTCCCGGCACCGAAATTTCGGTGGACCAGGAGTCGAGCGGCCCGCCCACGGGTAAGGAAATTGCCATTGAAGTAGCCGGCGACGACTACCCGAAACTGGCCGCCCTCTCGAAGGACGTGATTCGCTACATCAACTCGAAGAACATCGGCGGCATCGAGCAGCTGCGCTCCAACCTGGAAGACCGTAACCCCGAAATTGCCGTCAACATCGACCGCACCCGCGCCAACCGCGAGGGCATCAGCACGGCCCAGATCGGCATGGAAGTGCGCACGGCCATCTACGGCTACGAGGCCAGCAAATTCAAGACCGCCGACGACGAGTACCCGATTCAAGTGCGCTACGCCAAGCCCTACCGCGAAGACGTGGACGCCATCCTGAACTCGCCGCTGACCTTCCGCGACGCCACCGGCCAGATGCGCCAGGTGCCGATTTCGTCGGTTGCCGATGTGAAATACAGCACGACCTACGGCGGCATCAAGCGCAAGGACGTGAAGCGCGTCATCACCATCTCCTCGAACGTGCTGTCGGGCTTCACCGGCCCCGACGTGGTGCGCAACATCCAGACGGCGCTGAAAGCCTACCCGACGCCCCCCGGCTACGTCATCAAGATGGGTGGCGCCCAGGAAGACCAGAAGGAAACCTCCGACTTCCTGCCGGTGGCCGGCCTCGGCGCCCTGGCCCTGATTTTCCTGATCCTGGTGGTGCAGTTCAACTCGTTCAGCAAGCCGGTTATCATCCTTTCGGAAGTGCTGTTCTCCATTGCCGGCGTGTTCTGGGGCCTGGCCATTACGGGCATGAACATCAGCATCGTGATGACGGGTGTGGGCATCATCGCCCTAGCAGGTATCGTGGTGAAAAACGGGATTCTGCTGGTCGAATTCACCGACATCCTGCGCAGCCAGGGCATGTCGCTGCGGGAAGCCATCGTACTGGCTGGTCGCACCCGCCTGAACCCGGTAATCCTGACGGCCACGGCCGCTACGCTGGGCCTCATCCCGCTGGCCATCGGCCTGAACGTGGACTTCTACGAGCTGTTCGCCTCGGGCCACCCCAACTTCTTTATCGGCGGTGAGTCGGTGGTGTTCTGGGGTCCGCTGGCCTGGACCATCATCTTCGGCCTGGTCTTCGCCACCCTGATTACCCTGGTGGTAGTGCCGGTGATGTACCTGCTGAGCGAGACGCTGAAAGGCAAGGTGACGGGCAAAGACCCGGACGCCAACGTGCAGCCGGTCGTCGATGAAGAAGAGGTATCGGCCGCCACTCCCCCGGTATTCGCCGAATACTAAGCCTGACGTCATACAAGCCCGGCGGTGGTGGCGCGTTCTAAGCCCACTCGCCCCACCGCCGGGCAATTCGGGGGCCTGCGCTGAACCCCGCAAAAATCAGATGCAACCTTTTGCGCCTGGGCCGACTCAGACCTACGGCCGCCGGCCGTGCGCTGACAGCCTGCAGGCGTTATTTCTCCCATTTTCCGTTCACCCGTCGTTTCAACAGCCATGTTAACCCGAACGACTACCATCCCCGGCAGCTCCAACATCGAACAGCAGGTGCTCCGCATCATCAGCAAGCGCAAGGCTATTAAGCCCACCCGCCTGCGTGTTTCCAGCAACCTGAGCCGCGAGCTGGGCTTTGATACCGTCGACGTGGTCGACATCATTCTGGAGCTCGAGCGCCGCTTCAAAATCACCATTCCCGACGAGGTGCCCCTGCACACCGTGCGCGACTTTGTGCGCTACGTGGCTTCGCACCTGGGTGGCTCCAAAGCCCGCTAAGCAGCGTCAACGCCAAGAACACTCTCACCACCTGCTCTGAAAAACATCAACGGCCCGCTTCTCTCCACGGAGGGAAGCGGGCCGTTGGCGTTTGGAATAAGCTGGAGACGGGCTAGCGCACGTTGCCGCCGGTGTCGCCACCGCGCAGGGCGCTGTCTTTCGGGTCGCGGCTGCCGGCGGTGCTGGCGGCGGCCACGTTGGGGTTGGGCTGGTTGCCGACTTCCGGGTGGTGCTTGGCGTGAGCGGCCGGGCTGGCCTCATCGGAAGCCGCCGAATTGGCCGGGTCGGGGCTGGAGCCGCCGGGCAGGTCGGCCGCGCCGGCCCGCTTGGCCGATTCATCCGACTCCACAAACGAGCCGCTGGTCACGCTGTGCTCCGCCTTTTCCACCGGCGACTCGGTAATGGCACCCAGACGGCGCGTTACCGGCCCTTTCTTGGCCGACTCCGGCGCCGCCTCGAACCGCTCGCTGGGCACGGCAATGGGGTGCGGGCGCGACTTTTCCCACTCCGCAAACTTGTCCATCTCGGTCTTCAGGGTGCTCGTGAACCAAGCCATCAGCGCCACGTCGTCGAGCAAGCCGACCACCGGAATGAAGTCGGGCACTAGGTCAATAGGGGAGAGGAAGTAGATGAGCACGGCCACGGCGGCCATTACCGTAGGCGTGGGCACGCCGGTGTACTCGCCCGAGGCGGCGTACCGCACCAAGCGGAACAGCGTCTGCAGGCTTTCCCAGGCTTCGTGGGCAATGTGGCCGACGTCCTTCTTGGCGCTGGCTTTCTGGTAGGCGTCGTTGAGCAGCTGCTTGATGCGCAGCGGCTGCTTGAGGTAGCTTTCGGCCTTGCTCAGAAAGCCCTTAAAAAGCGGCGACGACGCAATTCGTTCGCCGTCGGGAGTGGATGTAGCCATGGTATGGAAAGAGTTGAGAGAACAGACAAAAGCCCGCCGCCGAAGCAGCCGGCGGCTGCCGTGCTATACTGTTTCGCGCCAAAATAGTTATCGGGCGCTATTTCCACCGGACTACAAACAAAAAGCCCCGGCTCAGGGAGCAGGGGCTTCGCAGAACAGGCTGTTGAGAGCTATTCGACGTTGACGCGGCCAGCCGCGTAGAAATTGCGGTGGTAGTAGGGCTGCTCCAGCGAGCTGACCATCACGCCGCCGTTGGTGGCCGAGTGGGCGAACTTGCCGTCTTTCAGGTAGATGCCCACGTGGTAGATGGGCTGGCCCGGGCCGCGGCGGAAGAACACCAGGTCACCGGTCTTCATTTCGGTTTTGGCCACGTGCTGCACGTTGTTGAACATGGAGCGGGAGCTGTGCACCAGGCTGATGCCGTACACCTCTTTAAAGACGCGGGTCACGAAGCCCGAGCAGTCGGTGCCGCTCTTGCTGTTGGAGCCGAAGCGGTAGGGGGTGCCCAGCCACTCGGTGATGGTGCGCAGCAGCGAGGCGTTGTCCTCGTAGTCGGCGCGGATGCCGAGGGCCTGCGAGTAGTAACCGACGTTCAGCGAGTCGCGGAAATCGTCGCTGCCACCTTCGGGCAGGGCGAAGAGCGAAGCTTCGGCCATGGCCGGCGAACCGGCCGGGCGGGTATTAGGAGCGTAATCGAAGAAAAAAGAAAGGGCCAGTGAAACAGCGGCGAGGCAACACAAAAAGGTATTCTTCATTGTCCGTCGTGTGGGTAGTGGATCCGCTCCCAAGCGGCGGTCCGGGAGGACCGGGTGGCGTACTTTTCTTCTCTAGAAGATGCCGTTGGAGAAAGTGAAAAAAGAGGTTTTTTTCAATCGATTCGGAAAGATTCTATCCGGGCCGATAGGGTAAAGCTAGCCGCGGACCCGTTGCAGTCCAAGCTTTCGGCTGAAAAAAGGCGAATATTCTTGCTTATATTCAATCTTGTGGTAGAATAGTATTGCTGAGGTTGCCAACCTTCGGCTACTCATTGCGTATCCTCTTGTTTTTCAATCAGCTCGTACGGTGGAGCTTCCCCACATTGTCGAAAACTCGCCTTTGGCGCGCCTGGCCCGCCTGAAACTCGGGCAGGGCAACGTGGCCATGGTGCTGGGCAAAACCATTCACCTGAGCGGCGTCACGCGCGAACAGTTTTTGCGGGAGCCCTCGTGGGTGGCGCACGAGATGTGCCACATCCGGCAGGTGCAGGAACGCGGCGTGCTGCGGTTTCTGTGGGAGTACCTGGTAGAGTCGGCGCGGGTGGGCTACTACGCCAACCGTTTCGAGGTGGAAGCCCGCGAGGCGGGCAAGCGCGACGCGGCCACTTACGCGGCCCTGCTGCAGGTGCCGCTGCCCGCCGGCCCGGGACGCGGGGCGTCGGAGCAGGCCTCGGCCGGCCACAACCGCCCCGACGTGGTGGTGTAAGGTTGCCGGTGGCTGATCTATTGATTTGCTGTAACCTGCGGGGCGCGTTTTACGAATATGCTAGCCGACGGCCGGGCTACCCCGGCCACCTTCTGAACCCCAAAACTCCGAATACCATGGCTACGCAAAACACCCCCGATTTCAAAGGCTCTAGCAACAGCGACGTGCAAGGTCAGCAGCAACAGCAGCCTTCTTCCATCCAGGACAAAGCCAGCGGCCTGCTCAGCGGCCTGAACGGCCAGCTGAAAACCTTCGGCGACTCGGCCGCCGGCCAGCTCGGCAAGCTCAGCACCACCCAGAAAGTAGTGGGCGGTCTGGCCCTGGCAGCCGGCATCAGCTGGCTGAGCAAGGCCATGAACAAGCGCAGCGCCTAAGTCACGGCCCCCCAGCGGGCCCGAAATGCTGGTCTGAAAAACGCAACAAGGCCCGTCTCCGAGAGGAAACGGGCCTTGTTGTTTGTGGAGCCTGCTATTGGACTCGAACCAACGACCTGCTCATTACGAATGAGCTGCTCTACCAACTGAGCTAAGCAGGCTTCTTGTCCCGGCCGGCGCGTATGCGTCGTTCGGGGCTGCAAATATAAAAAGCGGTTTTCAAACGACGCAACCCGGCGACTGAAAAAAATCTGCGCCCGGCCTAACCCCGGCGTGCCGGTCGCGTTTTCGATTGATACCCAACGCGGCTCCGCAGCCGCCAACATTGAGCAATTATGGCTGATTCGCATTCGGATGACCTTATTCAGTCCCTGGTCAGCGGCCTGAGCGGCTCGGTGGTACTGACGCTGGTACACCAGGCCGCCAAAGAGCTGACCCCCGACGCCCCGCGCATGGACGTGCTGGGCGTGCGCGGCCTGCGCCAGCTGCTGGCTGCCGCCGACGCTCCGCAGCCCGGCCCCGAAACCGCCTACAACGTGACCATGGCCGGCGACCTGCTGGTTAACGGTCTCTACTACAGCCTAGTGGGCTCGGGCCCCGACGCGTGGTGGCGCGGCGCGGCCCTGGGCGTGGCGGCCGGCGTGGGCGGGGTGGTGTTGCCCGGTCCGCTCGGCTTGGGCGACGGACCCAGCAACCGCACCCCGCAAACCAAGCTGATGACCGTGGCCTGGTACACCCTAGGCGGGCTGGTGGCGGCGGGCGTGTCGCGCTGGTGGAACCGAGCGGCGAAATAGTGAAATGGTGAGGTGGTGAGTTTGACGTTCGGGTAAGCTGCACACCACCTCACCACCTCACCATTTCACCTTTTCTACCTTTGCTCCCACATGAAGGCATTACGCAAACTGTTGGTCAGCACCCTGGGCTTCGAGCGGTACATCCGGCTGGCGAGCTACGCCTACCTGCGCCTGGTGGCCGTGGGCTGGGGCCGCAAGAAGTACCCCGAGCTGTTTTTCCTGGAAAAACTGGTGAAGCCCGGCGACGTGTGCCTCGACATCGGCGCCAACCTGGGCTACTATTCCGTGGCGTTGTCGCGGCTGGTGGGGCCCGCGGGCAAGGTGCTGGCGGTGGAGCCGGTGCCGCTGTTTCAGCACATCTGGGAAGACAACGTGCGCCTCAGCGGGCACGACAACCTGCTGCTGCTGCCCTACGCCCTCGGCGGACAGAACGACACCGTGCGCATGGGCACGCCGGCCCGCAACGGCCTGCTGCACCACGGCATGACCAAGGTGGCCGACAGCAGCTCCACCGAGCAGTACGCGCAGTTCTACGAGGTGCCCATGCGCGTGCCCGACGAGCTGCTGGCCGACTTCACCCGCCTAGATTTTGTGAAGTGCGACGTGGAGGGCTTCGAGTACGAAGTGTTCCGGCACATGCAACAGACGCTGCGCCGCCACCGTCCTGTTATCCAGACGGAGCTGAACGGCCTCGACAACCGCCGCCGGGTGGCCAGGCTGCTGGCGGAACTGGGCTACCGCCCCTACGTGCTTGAAACCCAATCGGGCCCGGCGCGGTTAGTACCCTGTCCGCCGGCCGTGCTCGAGGGCCCCGCCGACCGCGACTTTTACTTCAAACCCGACGCTGAACCCGCGAGCTGATGAGCTTTATTTCGTTTCTGCTGGTTTCCTTCCTGATTTTCTGGGTCTTGCGCCTCGTGCTGCCGTACGTGCTGCGCTATGCACTCTCTTCCTTTGTGCGCAAGCAGATGCGCACCGGCGGCATGCCTTTCGGGGCCGATGCCGGCGCGTTTGGCCAGCAGGCGCCGCCCCGCTACGAGCGGCCCAACCCGCGCCCCACGGAGCCTACCGGCGAGGTGCGGGTGGATTATGTGCCGCCCAAAGCGCCGCGCCAGCCCAAAAAGGAATTCCGCGGCGGCGACTACGTCGAGTTCGAGGAAGTGAAATAATCGACCTACCTTCGGGCTTCAAGCCCGGCTGGCGCCTGCCGGCCGGGCTTTTTTTGCGGATAACCATTCGGGTAATGCCCGCTTCTCAATAGCTCAGGGTTCAAGCCCTGGGCTATTGAGGCGTTAGGCGAAGCTGCTGGTTACTGCTCAGTCCATACTGCGTACCAACTACCGACTACCTCTCCATGCCCTCCCCAGTCGTTTCGCCGACTCCGGCTGCCGCGGCGCCGCAGCCGCTCTGGTCGCGCCTGCTGCCTCATCTGCTGGCCGTGGCCTTCCTGCTCGTGCTGGCCGTGCTGTACTTCTCGCCCATCGTGTTCGGGGGCAAAACCCTCAGTCAGCACGACATCGTGCAGTTCAACGGCGGGGCCCGTGAGGCGCTGCTGTTCCGGGAGACGACCGGGCAGGAAGCCCTGTGGACCAACTCCATGTTCTCGGGCATGCCCACCTACCTCATCAGCACCCGCTTCCCCGGCGACCTGACGGTGTACCTGACCAACATCTTTACCTTCGGCCTGCCGCCGATTGTGGCCAACCTGTTTGCGGCCCTGTTCTGCGGCTACCTGCTGTTCGCGGCCCTGGGCATGCGGCCGCTGGTGGCGCTGGTGGGCGCCATTGCCATCGGCTTTACGAGCTACAACCTCATCATCCTCGCCGCCGGGCACAACTCCAAGTCCTACGCCCTGGCCTACGCGCCGCTGGTGCTGGCGGGTTTGCTGGTCACGTTCCGGCGCAACTGGCTGGTAGGCGGCGTGCTCTTCGCCCTCGGGCTGACCATGAACATCCGGGCCAACCACTTGCAGATTACTTACTACCTGCTGCTGCTGGTGCTGGTGTTCGGCGTGGTGGAGCTGATTTTTGCCCTGCGCGAAAAGCGCCTGCCGGAGTTTCTGCGCAACACCGCCGTGCTGGCCGTGGGCGCGCTACTGGCCGTGGGCGTCAGCTTCGGCCGCCTCTACACCACCGCCGAGTACGGTAAGTACAGCATCCGCGGCAAGTCGGAGCTGAAGACGCCGGCCCCGGCCCAGCCCGGGCAGCCGGCCGCCGCGCCCGCCGAGGAAGGCGGCTCGGGCCTCGACCACGACTACGCCTTCTCCTACAGCTACGGTATCGGCGAGACGCTGACCCTGCTCATTCCGAACTACTACGGCGGGGCTTCCACCAGCAAGCTGGCCGCCGACTCGAACACGGGCAAGGCCCTGAGCGGCATGGTCGATCCGGCGCAGCTGGACCAGTACCTGGCCGGTATGCCCACCTACTGGGGCGACCAGCCCATTACCAGCGGCCCGGTGTACGTGGGCGCGGTGGTGGTGCTGCTGTTCGTGCTCGGCGTGTTCGTGGCCGACCGCCGCACCCGTACCTGGCTGCTGGCGGCTACGCTCTTCTCCATCGTGCTGGCCTGGGGCAAGAACTTCGCCTCCTTCAACGACCTGATGTTCGACTTCTTCCCGGGCTACAACAAGTTCCGGGCGGTGTCGATGGCCCTGACCATTGCCCAGCTGGCCATGCCGCTGCTGGCCGTGCTGGCCCTGGCCCGCGTGCTGCGCGCCCGTCCGGCCGCTACTGCCGCGCCGCTGGTAGCTGGCCTGCCCGTGGCCCAGAAAGACACGCCCGAAGTGGCCGGTCTGCGTCGCCACCTGCTGATGGCCGTGGGCATCACCGCCGGCCTGTGCCTGCTGGCCCTGGTGTTCAGCCTCGGCAGCGACTTTGCCGGCCCGGTGGATAGCCAACTGCCGCAGGGCTTCCCGCTGGACGCGCTGCGCCAGGACCGCGCCGCCCTTCTGCGCAACGACGTGTTCCGCTCCATCTTCTTCATCGTGGCCACGGCCGGGGTGCTCTGGTTCTACCTCAGCCGCAAGCTCAGCCTGACCCTGGCCGCCTCCCTGGTGGGCCTGCTGGTGCTGGCCGACCTCTGGACGGCCGACAAGCGCTACCTGGGCGAAAACAACTTCACCAACCAAACCATTACCGCGCAGTTCGCGCCCACCAAGGCCGACGAGTACATCTTGGCCGACAAGACCCTGCACTACCGGGTGCTGAATCTGGCCAACCCCTTCAACGACGCCCAGACCTCCTACCTGCACAAGAGCATTGGGGGCTACCACGGCGCCAAGCTGCGTCGCTACCAGGAATTGATTGAGCGGCAGATCAGCCCCGAGATGCAGCAGTTGTTCCAGGACCTTTCGACCAACGGTCAGGTGGGCAATCCGCGGGTGCTGAACATGCTCAACGCCCGTTACTTCATCAGCCCGCCCCAGCAGAACGGGGAAGTGCAGCCCATCCGCAACCCCGGCGCCCTGGGCAATGCCTGGTTTGTGAGCAAGGTGCAGCCGGTACAGAACCCCGACCAGGAAATGGCCGCGCTGAGCACCTTCGACCCGGCCACCACGGCCGTAATCGACGTGAGCAAGTTCCCGCAGGCGACGACCAGCTACGTGCCCGGCGGCTCCACCATTCAGCTCACCAGCTACTCGCCCAACGAGCTGAAGTACACCGCCAACGCTACGCAGAACGAGCTGGCCGTGTTCAGCGAAATCTACTACGCCGACGGCTGGAACGCCTACCTCGACGGCCAGCAGGTGCCGCACCTGCGCGCCGACTACGTGCTGCGCGCTCTGCCCGTGCGGGCCGGTCAGCACACCATCGAGTTTAAGTTCGAGCCCAAGGAGTACCGCCTCGGCAACATCATTTCGATGGTGTCGTCGGTGCTGCTGTTCCTGGTGATTATCGGCGGGGTGGTCTTCGCCCTGCGCCGCAACGCGGCACCCGCCGCCGCGGCCCCGGCCGACAACGACGACCTGCTGGCGGCTTAGGCACCTGCTGATGAATTACTGAGTGGTACCTGCCCGGGGAGTCGTCTTGCCCACGACTCCCCGGGTATTTTTTATCCGGCGGGTCGTCTTTTTCACGACTCCCCGCGTGTTTTTTACCCGAAGAGCTGTCTTTTTTACGACTCCTCGGGTAAAATTTACCCGGCGGGCCGTTGGCGGCATGACTGATCGGGTAAACTTTGCGTGACGGTGCGTGAAAATCACCCGACGCAGGATAAACTTTACCTGCAGTCGGGTAAAAACTACCCGAGCTTTCGTAAGAATTACCCGGCAGCGCTTCTCGTTTACCCACCCGGGTAGCGCCGTCTGATTTCTGATGCCGCCCCGCCCGCGGCGGCCCACCCCATGCCAACCGCGCCCATTCTGCAAGACCTGGCCGAGCCCGCCGCCGAGCGGCGCGGGGTGCGCCTGCGCCTGCTGCGCGACGACTGGCAGCACCCCGAGCTGCCCGGCAACAAGTGGCGCAAGCTCCAATACAACCTGCTGGCTGCCCGCGAACAGGGCCAGAATACGCTGCTGACCTTCGGCGGGGCCTACTCCAACCACCTGGCCGCCGTGGCCGCCGCCGGGCGCCTGCAGGGCTTCCGCGCCATCGGCGTGGTGCGGGGCGAAGAGGCCGAGGCGCTCAGCCCCACCCTGCAACAGTGCCGCGCCGACGGCATGCAGCTGCACTTCGTGAGCCGCGAAGCCTACCGCCGCCGCCACGACCCTGCCTGGGTGGCGGAACTGCTGACCGCGCTGGGCCCGGCCTACGTGCTGCCCGAGGGCGGCACCAATACCCTGGCCCTGCGCGGCGTGGCCGAGCTGGTGCAGGAGCTGGACGAGGCCGGCGAAGCCTACGATGCCCTGGCTGTGGCCTGCGGCACCGGCGGCACCCTGGCGGGCCTGCTCACCGGCCTCGACGGCCGCCGGCAGGCCGTGGGCGTAGCCGCCCTGAAGGGTGCCGACTGGCTGGCGGCCGAGGTGGACGCGCTGACCGAGCAGGCCGTGGGCCGGCGCTATACGAATTACCACCTGCACCACGGGGCCCACTTCGGCGGTTACGCCAGCTACTCAACGGAGCTGCTGGGCTTTATCGAGGAGTTCTACCTGCGCCACCGCGTCGTGCTCGACCCGGTATACACGGGCAAGCTGCTGGTCGGTACGCTGCAGCTGATTGAGGCCGGGTACTTCGCGCCGGGCAGCACGGTGGTGGCGGTGCACACCGGCGGGCTGCAGGGCTGGGCGGGTTTTCAGCAGCGCTTCGGCAGCTATCCGCCCGCGGCCGTATAGCAGCAGAGTTGCTCACCGTTTAGTTGCGGGTATGTCCCTTGTTCGTTTGCTGCGGCGCGTGCTGCCGCTGGTGTTTTTGCTGGCCCTGGGCTGGTTTCTGTGGCAGAAAGTGGCCGGTACCCTCACCGACCTCAACCCGCTGAACCCCACGCCGCGCGTGACGGTGAGCCACAACACGGTGCTGGAAAAAATCGAAGGACTGGGCCGGCTGGAGCTGGTGCGCTACCAGTTCAAGGACATCGTGGAGTACAAGAAGAGCACCTACCGCTTTCTGCCCGACGCCAAAGTGGCCCTCATCGTGGCCGGCGAGGCCGTGGGCTGCCTGGACCTGCGCCAGGTGAAGGCGACGGACGTGGTCTTCGAGGGCGACTCGGTGGTGCGCGTGGCTTTGCCCAAAGCCGAGCTGTGCACCTGGCGCGTCGACCACAACCGCAGCCGGGTGTACGGGGTCGAAAACGGCTTTTTTCAGGATGCCGAGCTGGTGGACCAGGGCTATAAGTACGCCGAAGCCAACGTGAAGCGGGCCGCCCTGCAGTCGGGCATCCTGGCCCAGACGGAGCGCAACGCCCAGCAGATTCTGCGGCCCATGCTCGAAACCCTCACCGGCCGCCGCGTGATACTGGTGCCGCAAACCGCCCCGCCGGTGCGCGGCCCGAAAGGCTAAGTCCGCCCCAAAAACACCGCCGCCGCGCCATCCTCAGCAGGACGACGCGGCGGCGGGTTTTTGGTCCGGTCACGCGACCGGACGTTCAATAGGTTGGGCTTAGTGCGCCACTACCACGCGCTTGGTCAGCGTCTCAGAGCCGGCTTCGATGCGCAGCAGATAGACCCCGGCGGGCAATTCGGCCACGGGCATGGTGGCTTGCAGACCGGCCGCGCCCAGAGGCTCAACGAGCTGCTGCACCCGTTGCCCCAGGCTGTTGTAAAGGGCCAGCGTCACGCGGTTCACACCACTCAGGCCGGGCACCTGCACCGTGAAGGCTTGGGCGGCCGGGTTCGGGAACACGCCCACGCTGGCAGCCGTCAGGCCGGACTGGGTGGCCGTGGGCCGGGCCGGCGAGAAGCGCAGCTGGAAGCGGCTGAGCATGCTGGTGCTCGTGCCGAGGTTGAACGTGTAGCTGGGCTGCTGCTGCAAGTCGATGGTCTGGCCGGTCTGGGCGTCGTAGAGGAAGGCCTGCATACCGGCCAGGTTCAGCAGCTCGGCCGCGCGCAGGGTGTAGCTGCCGGACTGCGGCACCAGCAGGCGTAGCGGCACCACCGTGGTGGCCGTCAGCACGGGCAGGCCGTTGATGGCCAGCTCGGCGCCGGCCGCCAGGGCCGACAGGTTCAGCCCGTGCGGGTTGCTGAGCTTCAGCGCGTCGTATTCCGTATCGAGGCCGGGCGTGGCGCCGGCCTGGAAGTACACGTAGGCGTCATCGGTCAGGCTGCCGTTGCCCTGCACCGTCAGGCGCACCAGGGGGCGAAGCTCGGCGCCGCGGCGCACGGGGGCCTGCTGGTCGTAGGTGGTGACGCGGTTGGCATTGTTGAGGGTGAGGGAGCCCGAGGTCTGGCCGCTGCTCACGCGCACGAAGAAGGCCTGGGCCGTGCCGACGAGTGAGTTGCCCACGCCGTTGACGTAGCTGCGGTACTGGCCCGCGTACTGCGAGGTGCTTTCGTAGGTATAGAAGGCCGCGTCCATGTTCACGCGCTGCCCGGTCGGAATGGTGCTGAAGTCCAGCGGCGAGGGGTAGGGGTTGCCGATGAGGTTCCAGCCCGCGTCGGCGGCCGTGGCGCCACTATTGCGGGTCAGCGCGATGCTGCCGTTGCTGTTGCCCACCTGCCCGGTGAAGCTCAGCGTGCTGGCGCCCGGCAGCTGCACCGTAAAGCCGGTAAACGCCAGCTGGGCCGCGTCGCTCAGGCTCGTGGGCGACACCCAACCCTTATCGAAGGCCGACAGCGTGGTGGCCGGCGAGGAAGCCAGGCGGCTCTGGTCGTAGCGGAAGATGGTGGGGAAGGGTATGGTCAGGTTGGGCGTAGTCGAGCTGTTGTAGGCCGCGTTGACGACCAGCGCCGTGCCGCCCGAGCCGAAGCTGGCCACCGTGGCATTTGCCACCGGCGCCACCAGGTGGCGGTAGCCCAGGCCGGGGTTCAGCGTCGGGTCGATGTAGCGCTGCACCGTCACGGTCGTGCCCAACACGCTGCCGTTGCCCAGGTTGGCCACCAGGGCCGTGCCCGTCGCGTCGGAGAGCAGCGTGAGGGAGCGGCTGTTGAGGTTCAGGCTGCCCGCGTTCAGCGTCAGCACCTGCCGGACGGCCACGGCCTGCGACAGGGTGAGGGTGTTGCTGTTGGTCGAGGTCAGGTTGCGCACCTGGGCGGGCAGGCCGGTGCCGGTCACCTGCACGCCCGTGCCGTTGTACACGTAATCGGCGTTGGGGCTGAACGTGCGGGTGCCCGTCAGCTGTACGGCGCCGGTGGCCCCGCTGCTGGTGATGCCGGCCGCGTCGCAGATGCTGAGCGTGGCCCCGTCCTGCAGCGTAAACGAACCGGCGCCGGTCAGGGTCTGGCAGTTGGTGTTCAGCGAGCCGCCCGTCTGCACCACGAAGGCCCCGGCCACGTTCACGGTCCCGGTCAGCGTGGCGGCGCCGGTGCCCGTCACGGTGATGTTGTTGTAGCTGCCCGCCGGTACGTTCTGGGTGGTGCTGATGGTCAGGTCCGCCAGGGCATTGACCGTTACCGTCTGCTGGGCCGAGCTGCTGCAGGTCCCACCGTTGCTCACGTCCACGGTGTAGGTCTGGGTGCTGCCGGGCGAGGCCGTTACCGTGGCCGTGTTGGTGGCGCTCAGGCCGGTGGCCGGGCTCCAGGCGTAGGTCGAGGCTACGATGCTGCTCTGGCCGGGCGTCACGTAGCTGGGCGCGTTGGTGAGGGCGCCGTTGTTGGCCCCGGTTTCGTCGGTGGCGGTGCTGCCGCTGCCCTCGTTCAGGCGCCAGAAGCCCGCCAGCCCGGTGGTGCTGCCGGCCGGGGCGGCGTTCATGGTGTTCTGAATTTCGCTTTGGCTGCGCACCGTGCTCCACACCCGCACTTCGTCGATCTGGCCCTGCCAGGACTCGTTCACGAACCCCGGGTTGCTGCCGAACATGAAGCGGTTGACGGTGGTGCCGGTATTGGCCCCGCCGCCGTACACGTATTCCACCCCGTTCTTGTAGAACTTGATGCCCGTCGTGCTGTACACCACGGCCACGTGCTGCCACTGGTTCAGGTCCACGGTGGTCGGCGCCCACACGCTGCTGCCCGTAAACACGCCCCAGTTGTCGGTATTGGCTTCGATAACCAGGCTACGGTCGAAGTTGCCGTCGTCCACTGAGAAGACCGTCTGCCGCACGCCGTGGTTGGTGCGCGTGGGGTACACCCAGGCTTCCCAGGTGCTGTTGGGCAGGGCCGCCGGGGCGGCGTTGAGGTTGGTGGCCACCCGCTGGCTGCTGGCACCGTTGACGCCCGAAAAGCTCAACGCCAGGTTGGGCCGGGCCGTCAGGGCCACCGAGCCGCCGGGGTTGATGGTCGTCGGGCCGCCGGCTACGATGGAGGGCGGCGCCACGTAGTTGATGGTGGCCGTTACGGCCGTGCGCGTGCCGCTTTCCGCGTTGCTGGCGTCCACCGCGCTGACGTAGTAGGTAGTGGTGCCGTAGAGCGTGGGCGTAACGTAGCTGCTGCCGGTAACCCCGCTGATAGCTGTGCCACCGGATGCCTGGGTGTACCAGCGGTACGAGCCGCCGCTGGGCGCCCCGCTGGCCTGGAGCGTGACGGAGCCCGAGCCGCAGCGGCTGGCGCCGGTAGTAGTCGGCGCAAAGATGGCCGTGTTCAGCAGCACGCTGATGGTGTTGTTGTCCCGGTTGGCCGTCACGATGTCGGCTTTCCCGTCGCCGTTCATATCGGCGGCGGCCACACCCCAGGGCCGGCTGCCCGAGCCCGTGGAGTAGGTAGCCGCGGTGCCCAGCGTGCCGTTGCCCGCGCCCAGCAATACGCCCACGGTAGTGCCGGCGCCGCCCGACAGCGGCCCCACGTTGGTGGCTACCACATCGAGGCGGCCGTCGCCGTTGAAGTCGGCTAGGGCTACTTCGCGCGGGTTGGTGGCCCCGGTGGTGTAGGTGCTCATCGTGCCGAACGTGCCGCCCTGGTTCAGCAGCACGCCCACATTATTGCTGTTGTAGTTGGCCACCACCAGGTCGGGGCGGTTGTCGCCGTTCAGGTCACCCAGCTTCAGCCCGGCCGGCGCCGAGCCGACGGGGTACTGCGTGGCCGTACCGAGCGTGCCGTTGCCCGCGCCCAGCAGCACCGATACCGTAGTGCCGTCGGCGCCGCCGAAGTTGCTGGTCACCGCGTCGAGGCGGCCGTCGGCGTTGACGTCGCCCAGGGTCACACCATAGGCGCTGACGCCGCCGGCCCCGGTGTTGAAGAAAGTCGGGGTACCGAAAGCGCCGTTGCCCTGGCCCAGAAATACGCCCAGGGCGCCGTTGCCGACCGTGACGACCGCGTCGAGGCGGCCGTCGGCGTTCAGGTCGCCCAGAGCTACGTTGTAGGCGGAGGCGTTGACGTTGGTGGGGAAGGAGGTAGCGGCCCCGAACGTGCCGCCGGCTTGGCCCAGTAGCACGCTAATACCTAAGGTATTGTTGGTGTTGACTACCACTGCGTCGAGGCGGCCGTCGGCGTTCAGGTCGCCCAGGGCCGTGCCGAACGGCCCGCCGTTAGTCGCCGCGAAGCTGCCGCCGGCAGTGAAGGTGCCGCCGGCCTGGCCCAGCAGCACGCTGACGGCGGCGGAGCTGATACCGGCCGTGATGATGTCGGGCCGCCCGTCGCCGTTCAGGTCGCCCACGGAAGGGTAGCTGGGCCCGCCGGGGGCGGAGTAGCTGGCGAAGGTGGCAAACTGGGCCTGGGCCGGGGCTGCCGTCAGCAGCAGTCCGAGCAAGCCTAACTGTGCCCAGCCGCGCTGGGGCGGCCGGTAAGAGTAAGATTGTGGCATGGTGGAAACGTGTTGGTTCAGTAAGCAGCCCGCCCTGACCAGGCGGGCACAAGGAGTAGAAGAGTTGATAGGCGGCCGGCCGTGGGAAACCCGGGCGGGCACGCAGCAGCAACCCAGGACCGCCGGCTTGGATAAGATGATGCAGGGCAGCTTGGATATTAGCGGGTAAATGTAGTTATATGTCGGGGTCAAGCATCATCGGTGACGAATATTCTGCGCCCGGCTACTACCGGCCGCCGCCCGGTGCTATTGGTAGCCTACTGCCTGACCAACACGATGATGTGAGTTGCGGGTACTTGGCGGAGTCGGGGCTGTCGGGTCACCTTTTCATGTGATGCCACGGCCTTGGCCGCCGACCGGGGCGGCGGCTAGCTTTGGGCTCGTTCCACACCTCCGCCGGCCCGCTATGCAAACTTCGCCCGCCCCCGACATCGTCGAAACCACCCTGCTGCCCGCCGTGCCGCCGCTGCTGGGCCGCCGCACCCTGGCTGGCTCGCACTGGTGCCTGGGTGCCCTGGTCACCCCGCTCATCACCGGCGCCGATACCCACGGCCGCTTCGCCGTGCTCGATATGAGTTTGCGCCGCGGCACCGAGCCGCCGGCCCACACCCACCAGCGCGAGGACGAAACCTACTTCGTACTCGAAGGCCAGCTGCGCTTCTGCTTGGATGAGCAGGTGCTGGTGGCCGGCCCCGGCGACACCGTGCACCTGCCCCGGGGCCGCCGCCACTGCTACCAGCTCGAAACCGAGTACGCCCGCGTGCTGCTGCACCTGGCTCCGGCCGGCTTGGAGCACTGCTTTCAGGCCCTGGCCGAGCCGGCCGCAGCCCTCATCGTGCCCCCGCGCCCCCTCGACCCCGACGTGACCAAGCTGCTGGCCGTGGCCGCCCGCTTCGGCGTCACCTTCGACTGAGCCGGTGGCGAGGTACCGGATGCCGCGCCGCCTCGGCAGCAAATGCTACTTTGTGGGGCCAGCCAACGCCTTAGCCCTCATGAATATTGTCGAGTATCCGCGCAGCCTGCAATGGGTGGGCCACCTGCGCTGCAACCACTGCCAGGGCCTCAACGAAGCCTGGCGCAGCAGCGGCATGAGCGACTGTTTTCCGCACTTCTTCTGCTCCCGCTGTTCCAACGTCATCCACCGCGAAGCCGATAAGGCGCCCATCTACGCGGCGGGTAAGGTCGATGCCGATGTGCTGGCCCAGATTGCGGCCACGCTGCCCTATTGCCCCTGCGGCGGCCGCTTCACGCCCGGCGTTGGGCCTACCTGCGGGCACTGCCAGCAGAAAATCGACCTCATCAAGGACCCGGTGCAGTACCTGCAAAACCCCAACATGGTGGTGATGGACGGCGCCTGCGCCTTTTCCGACGAGCGGCCGCCCTACCAGGTCCGCATTGTGGGTTGAGTCTTTACTCGTCGGCCGGTTCGCCGTTGAGCACCTCGCGCAGCGCGTCCTGGATAAACTCGCCCTCGTAGCCTTTCTGGGTGGCGTAGGCCATCAGCTTCTGCCGACGCTTGTGCGGATTGGGCTCTTTTTCCAGGGCGTTTTTTCGTTCCAGCAGCTCCTTCAGGTTCTGGTAGTACTCGTCGCCGTCGATTTCGCTCAGGCCGGCCTTGATGCAGAACTCCGAGAGGCCGCGCTGCTTGAGCTCCATACGGATGCGGCGGCGGCCCCACTTCTTGAGTCGGTGCTTGCCGCGGGCGAAGGAGCGGGCATACCGCTCGTCGTCGAGCAGCTTCTCGCGCACCAGCCGGATGAGGATTTCGCCGGCCTCGTCCTCGTCAAGGCCATAGCTGCGCAGCTTGTCTTCTACCTCCTTGGAGTTGCGCTCCTGGTAGGCGCAGTAGGCGGCAATTTTCTGGAGGGCTTCGCCGGGCGTGTAGGTTTTGCGCTTGCGCGGGGCTTGGTCGTCGAGGGGCATGGGCGGAAAGCGGCCGGAGCCGTTGGGCGGGTTGCGGGTTCGTCGGAGTAAGGGCTTACGCAGCGGCCGGCGCGCCGGGTGCCTACATTGGAATAGGCCAAAAAAACAGCCGCCGCCCAGAAGGCGGCGGCTGTTCGCTCACATAAACAAGTTGAATCCAAAAAACAAAACCAGCGAACCAGCAGAGGTTCTTTGGGTTCAGCTGCGGCAAGGTAATACGCAGCCTTCACATTTCACACAATATTAAGGAATTAATATCCGTTGCGTGGGATTTAGAAACGAATTGCCCCATTTGCTGCAAGGTTCGCAGCACCTGCGCCTACGGGGCTGAGAATCTGCCAGCAAATTATTCGAGCTAGCAAGTGTTGCGTAAGCCGCGTGATTATGCGATAATACCGGGTTAAGGCTTGGGGGCTGCGGGGCGTGAGCGAACAATCATCCGCCTCCGGGAACGTTCGGTGTGCGCGCCGACGCGGAGCTACCGGTAACGGTCGAACGGAAAAATGCGCCGACGCGGGCAACTCTGCGGGCACTACGCTTATCTACTCCCTAAATTACCTCGCTGTCTTGCGTTTCGGTTGGTTTTATGGTTCGTCGCTTACTCTCCCTGTTGCTTCTGCTGAGCCTCTTACCGCTGCTGGCTTCGGCCGGCATCGTGCGCGGCCGCATCACCGACCCCAAGGGCCAGCCGCTGGGCTTCGCCAACGTGGCCGTGAAAGGAACTCCCACCAACACCGCCTCCAACGAGCAGGGCAACTACCAGCTGCCGCTGCCGGCCGGCCGCTACGAGCTGGTGTTTCAGTTCGTGGGCTACAAGCCGCTGCTGCAGCCGGTGCGCGTGCTCGGCGGCGACACGGCCACGGTGCTGAACATGACGTTGACGCCCGAGCAGTACCAGCTGCGCGAAGTGGTGGTGCGGGCCAAGGACCGCGACCCGGCCTTCGCCATCGTGCAGCACGCCATCGACTGGCGCAGCTACCACAAGCGCGAGGTGGCCGCCTTTACGGCCCGGGGCTACATCAAGGCCCTGGCCCGGCTCAAGGACGTGCCGAACAAGGTGCTGGGCATGTTCAAAGTCGGCCCCGACCTGAAGCCCGGCATCATCTACCTGTCCGAATCGGTGTCGGAGGTATCGTTTCGGCAGCCCAACGTGGTGAAGGAGCGCATGATATCCTCCCGGGTGAGCGGCGACGCCAAGGCTTTCAGCCTGAACCGGGCCGGAGCGGGCCGGGGGCTGAGCTTCTATAACCCGGTGCTGAAGGTGTTTTCGGAGCGCGGCTTCGTCTCGCCGATTGCGCCTAATGCCTTCCTGTTCTACCAGTTTGTGCTGGAAGGCAGCACCATGCAGGACGGGCAGCTGATTCACAAAATCCGCGTGGTGCCGCGCCGCCGCACCGACCCGGTGTTCAGCGGGCACATCTTCGTGGCGGATGGCACCTGGCGGCTGCACTCGGTGTCGCTCACGCTGAATGAGGACGCCCAGCTCGACTACGTCGACCACGTGCGCATCGACCAACAGTTTGTGCCCGCGCCCGGGGCCCCGCACGTGTGGGTAATGCAAAGCCAGACCCTGACGGCCAATATTTCGGCCTTCGGCTTCAAGGGCAACGCCTACCTGACGGCCGTGTTTTCGCAGTACCGCGTGACGCCGACCTACCCCGGCCGCCCCGAACCGGCTGCCCCGGCCCCGGCAGCGCCCACGAACGAGCCCGTGCACGCCGAAACCGTGGCCGAGGCCAAGCAGCAGCGCCCCGCCGCCCGCCAGGCCAGCCGGCAGGCCAAGCGCCAGAGCCGCAAAACCGTGCAGGCCGCCCTCGACTCGGCCGGGCGGCGTGGCAACCTGCTGGAAGTGGAAAAACTGGCCGCCGGCGAAGTCATGCGCGTGGAGAAGGGCGCCAACGAGCGGGACAGCGCCTACTGGAGCCAGGTGCGCCCGGTGCCGCTCACCGACGAGGAAGTGAAGGACTACCACCTGAAGGACAGCACCGAGGCCATTCGCAACTCCAAGCCCTACCAGGATTCGCTGGACCGCATCCGGAACAAGTTCAGCATGCAGCAGTTCATCTCGCTGGGCTACAACTACAACAACACCCACACAAAGCAGTCTTACGCCGTCAAGCCGCTGGTGTACATGCTGCAGTACAGCACCGTGGAGGGCACCATCGTCAACCCCGAGCTGACCTACTCGCGCTACACCGACGACGAGCGGCGCTTCTGGCTGACGCCCTCCCTGCGCTACGGCGTGGCGGCCAAGCTCTTCAGCCCTTCGGTGGAGCTGAACTGGCAGCACGACGCGCAGAAGCTGGCGCGCTGGCAGCTGCAGGTGGGCCGCACCGTCGAAAACTTCGACCCGAACACCCAGCTCACGCCGATTATCAACACTTCGGCCACGCTGTTTCGCAACCACAACTACGCCAAGTACTACCAGCGCCGCGGGGCCGAAATCGGCTACCTGACCGAGGTCATCAACGGCCTGCAGGTGCGCGGGGCGGTGAGTTACTTCGACCGGCGCGAGCTGGAAAACTCGACCATCAACCTGATTCGCGACATTCCGGGCCGGGCCTTCACGCCCAACGACCCGGTGGCGCTGGAGCTGCCCGGCGGCACCGGCTTCGGCCGTAGCCGGGCGCTGAGCTCGGAGCTATGGCTGAGCTGGCGGCCGGGCCAGCGCTACATCACTCGCCCCGACGGCAAAATCAACCTTGGCTCGCGCTACCCCACCTTCCGCCTCACCTGGCGGCAGGGCTGGCACGCCCCCGGCTCCGACGTGCGGTACACCTTCCTGGAAGCGGGCATCCGGCAGACGGTGCAGTTCGGGCTGCTGGGCACCAGCTCGTACCGCCTCAGCGCGGGCGGCTTCCTGGGCAAGCCGCAGCTGGCCTTCATGGATTACCGGCAGTTTTCGGGCAACCGCTTTTTCCTGGCGGCCGACTTCTCGCGCTTTCAGCTGCTCGATTACTACAAATACGCCACCCGGGAGCGGTTCGTGGAAGGCCACTTCGACCACCATTTCAACGGCTTCTTCCTGAACAAAATCCCGCTGATGCGCCGCTTGAAGTGGCAGGAAGTGGGCTCGGTGAACTACCTCTACACGCCCACCGCCGGGCAGTACGTGGAGCTGGGCGCCGGCATAGAGCACATTTTCAAGCTGGCACGCCTGGATTACTACGCCTCGTTCCAGTCGGGCCAGAAGCTGACCCACGGCTTCCGCGTCGGCATTGGGTTCTAAAGGGCTGATTGACCAGCTGCCGGCGGCACAGGGCAGCGGTAGCACTGGCCGTCATTGCGAGCAACGCGAAGCAATCTTTCCTCCAGTAGCACCACCGAGCCAATACTTTCTGACCGCAAACGGCACCGCCCGAAACTAGCGTCTGCCGTTTCGGGTGGTGCCGTTTGCGGTTTCTGCCAGTTGCGCCGTCGTGCCGCGAGAGGAAGGATTGGCTACGCCTTCCTGCGGGTGCCGCGCTTTGCTCGCAATGACGGCCGGTACTACCGCCGTTATGCGCTGATCCGCCGCGCTGCCGACGGTTCAATCTACCTTTGCGGCAGAATTCCGCCGCCTATGCTCACCTTCGCCGACCTGCCCGCCCTCACCGGCGGCGCGCTGCTCCAGGCTCCCGCCGAGGCTGCCGCGCCCGTGCTGACTTTGCTGCTCGACAGCCGCCGCGTGGTGCAGGCCGCCGGCACGCTGTTCGTGGCCCTGCGCGGCCCCCACCACGACGGCCACCAGTACCTGCCCGAGCTATACCAGCAGGGCGTGCGGCTGTTTCTGGTGGATCGAGCCGACTTGATTCCGGGCGGCGTGGCGGCGTACCCCGAAGCCGGCTTCGTGCTGGTGGCTGATGCCCTGGCGGCGCTGCAAGCTATTGCCGCCGCGCACCGGGCCGCCTTTCCGGCGCTGCCGGTACTGGCCGTAACGGGCTCCAACGGCAAAACCATCGTGAAGGAGTGGCTGGCCCAGCTGCTGAGCCCCGACGAGCTGATCTGCCGCTCGCCGCGCTCCTACAACTCGCAGGTGGGCGTGCCGCTGAGCGTGTGGGAGCTGCGCCCGGCGCACACCTTGGGCATCTTTGAAGCGGGCATTTCCGAGCCGGGCGAGATGCAGCGCCTGGCCGCCGTGATTCAGCCCACGCTGGGTTTGTTCACCAACCTCGGCCCGGCCCACGACGCAGGCTTTGCCTCGCGCCAGCAAAAAGCGGCCGAGAAGATGCGGCTGTTCCAGGGCGTCGACACGCTGTTCTACTGCCACGACCACGCCGAGGTGCACGAAGCTGCCGCCGCGCTGCCGCCCACGGTGCAGCGCCTGACCTGGTCGCGCCACGGCGCCCCCGAAGCGCAGGTGCAGGTGCGCGTGGAGCCCGGCGCCGACCCCGGCCAAACCCTGGCCCACGTGCGCTATGAGCAGGCCGAGCACCCGTTCACCCTGCCCTTCGCCGACGAGCCCTCGGTGGAAAACGCCCTGCACTGCCTCGCGGTGCTGCTCTGGCGCGGGCTGCCCGCCGCCGAGGTGCAGCGCCGTCTGCTGCGCCTGCAGCCGGTGGCCATGCGCCTGGAGATGAAGCAGGCCATCCACGACTGCTACGTGCTCGACGACACTTACAACAACGACCTCACCGGCCTCGACCTAGCTCTGGACGCGCTGCGCCGCCAGCCCCGGCGTGGCCGCCACACCCTCATCCTCTCCGACGTGCTCGAATCGGGCTTGCCGGCCGAGGAGCTGTACCAGCGCGTGGCCGAGCTGGCCCGGCGCCACGGCGTGCAGCGCCTGCTGGCCGTGGGCCCCGAAATCGGCCGGCACGCTGAGACTTTGCAAGCGGCCGTGCCCGAGTGCGCGTTCTTCGCCGATACCGCCGCGCTGCTGCGCTGGTTTCAGCCCGACTACTTCCGCAACGAAACCATTCTGGTGAAAGGCGCCCGCCGCTTCGAGTTCGAGCGGGTGGTGACGGCCTTTCAGCGCCAGATTCACGGCACCGTGCTCGAAGTCAACCTCGACGCGCTGGTGCACAACCTCAACTACTACCGCGCCCGCCTGCAGCCCGGCACCCGGCTGATGGTGATGGTCAAGGCCTTTGCCTACGGCAGCGGCTCTTATGAAGTAGCCAGTCTGCTGGAGTTTCACCGCGTCGACTACCTCGCCGTAGCCTACACCGACGAAGGCGTGCAGCTGCGGGAGCACGGCATTTCGCTGCCCATCATGGTGATGAACCCCTCGCCGGATTCCTTCGCCCTGCTGCGGCAGTACCACTTGGAGCCCGAAATCTACTCCTTCGCCCGGCTGCGCGAGTACCTCAAGGCGGCCGAGGACGGGCCCTTGCCCGCTATTCACCTCAAGCTCGACACCGGTATGCGCCGCCTGGGCTTCGCCGAGGACGACCTGCCCGAACTGCTGCTCCTGCTGCAGCGCCACGCCGGCACCCTGCGCGTGGCCAGCGCCCTCACCCACTTGGCCGGCGCCGACGAGGAGCAGCACAACAGCTTCTCCCACCAGCAATTGGCGGCGTTTCGGCGCATGACGGCCCGGCTCGAAGCGGCGTTGGGCCACGCCGTCATCAAGCACGCGCTGAACTCGCCGGGCATCATGCGCTTTCCGGAGGCGCAGTTTGACATGGTGCGCCTGGGCATCGGGCTCTACGGAGTGGAGGCGGCCGGGCTGGCGCCCGAGGCCCTGCAGCCCGTCAGTACCCTGCGCACCACGGTGTCGCAGCTGAAGCGGCTGCCGGCGGGCGAAACCGTGGGCTACGGCCGCCGCGGCGAAGCGGCCGACCACGACCGGCGCATTGCCACCCTGGCCATCGGCTACGCCGACGGCTACGACCGGCGCTTTTCGCGGGGTGGGGGCGAGGTGCTCATCCGGGGCCAGCGCGCGCCTATCATCGGCAACGTGTGCATGGACATGTGCATGGTCGACGTGACGGGCATTCCGGACGTGCAGGAGGGCGACGCGGCCGTGCTCTTCGGCGCCGGCCTGCCCCTGACGGAGCTGGCCAGCCGCATCGGCACCATTCCCTACGAGCTGCTGACCAACGTGAGCGAGCGGGTCAAGCGCGTGTTCGTGGCCGAATAAGCGGCGGTTAGCAGGACAGGTACCGGCTTGACGTCAAGCCGGCAGGAATAAGGCGCCCCGGCCGCTCGGCGCCTACCCGTTTCTAGACGACGATTGGAGAAGCGGACGGAAACCGTTCGGCCAGTGTCGGTGCGCATTCAGCGAGAATTAGATGTAGTTGGTTAAGGTAATCCGCCTATTTATTCTGTGAAAAGTTAACTATTATGTTTTTTGTTATAGTTTTGGTTCGTTGATTCATGTTCAATTTGGAATCAACCGTCTACTTCGCTCCCCACACCTGTTGCTAATGAAACAACTCTTTACTCATCTTGGCCTAGCCAGCCTGGGCCTTTATGCCGTTGTGTCTCCGCTCAATACCCTGGCTCAGAGCCGCAACGCCAGCCTGAGCGGCACGGTTAAATCGGATAAGGACGAATTAGTTGTTAGCGCTTCAGTAGTTGCCATTCACATGCCCACGGGCATCCGCCGCACGAGCACGACCGACGCGTTCGGCAACTTCTCGATTCCGGATATGCTGCCCGGCGGTCCGTTTACTCTACAGATTCTGCAGTCCGGTTTTCGCACCCAGGTGCTCACCAACGTCTTCCTGACCGCGGAAAAGCCCACCCAGCTGGAGTTTACCCTCGTGCCCGAGGTGGTAGCCGTGGGTACCCGCCGCAGCGACCGTACTTTGCTCGAATCGGCCGTGCCCGTCGACGTTATCGACATGCGCGAGCTGGCCCTGACGGCCCCGCAAACCGACCTGACGCAGGCGCTGCATTACGCGGTGCCCTCCTTCAACTCGACGCGCCAGACCTCGGCCGACGGCGCCGACCATATCGACCCCATCAGCCTGCGCGGCCTCGCGCCCGACCAGGCCCTGGTGCTCATCAACGGCAAGCGCTACCACACCACCGGCCTGATCAACCTGCTCGGCAGCCGCGGCGTGGGCTCGGTCAACTACGACCTGAACGCCTTCGGCTCCAATGCCCTGGACCGGGTGGAAATCCTGCGCGACGGGGCCGCCGCCCAGTACGGCTCCGACGCCATTGCGGGCGTTATCAACCTGAACCTGAAGTCGGACAACCACGGCGGCAACGCCCTGCTGAGCACCGGCGTGACCAGCCAGGGCGACGGATTTACCAGCCTGCTGAGCCTGAACCGCGGCGTGCAGCTGGGCAAGAAAGGCTTCCTGAACGTAACGGCCGAGGCCGACTACCGCGGCGCTACCACCCGCGGCACGGCCCAGCGCGACATCCGCTCCTGGCCGGTATTTTCCTACGACGCGCAGGAAGAAGCCGATCAGCTGGCCGCCAGCGGCAAGTCATACAACGACTTCCGCCAAGTCAACGGCGACGCGAAGATTCACAACCTGCGCGGCAGCTACAACCTGAGCGTGCCCCTGTCGGCCACTTCCGACAAAAACCGCTTCTACTCCTTCGGCGGCTACAACTGGCGGCGCGGGCAGGCCGTGGCCCCCTGGGTGCTGCCCGCCTCCGCCGACGTCGACATCGTCGAAAGCATCTATCCCTACGGCTACCAGCCCCACATCAACACCCACGTGCAGGACGGCTCGGCCGTGGCCGGCTTCACCTTCGGGCTGGGCCAGTGGAGCCTCGACGTAAGCCACGTGCTGGGCGCCAACCGCATGCGCTACGACCTGAGCAACTCGCTCAACAGCTCGCTCGGGGCCGCGTCGCCGCGCAGCTTCGAGGCTGGGGGCTTCCAGTTCGTGCAGAACGTGAGCAACGTGACCATGAACCGGCTGTTCCCGAAAGTGCTGGCCGGTACCAACGTCGCCTTTGGCGGGGAATTCCGCGCCGACCACTACGAAATTGTGGCCGGCGAAGAGGCTTCGTGGAAAGACTACGGCCGCGGCAAAGTGGGCGCTTCGGCCGGTTCGCAGGGCTTTATCGGCTTCGACCCCACTTCCGCCGTCACCGGCAACCGCACCAACGTGGGCGCATTCCTCGACGTGGAAGCCGACGTGACCAAGCGCTGGACCGTGGGCACCGCGCTGCGCTACGAAAATTACTCCGACTTCGGCTCGGCGTTCATCTACAAAGGCTCGACGCGCCTGCAGCTGGCCAAGAAAATAGCCCTGCGCGCCGCCTACAACACCGGTTTCCGGGCCCCGGCCCTGCAGCAGGTGCTCTACCGCCAGCTCACGCTGCTGCCCACCTCCAACGGCAACGTGTACTCGGGCATTTTCAACAACCAGAGCGACGTGGCCCGCGCCGCCGGCATCGGCCGCCTGCGCCCCGAAAAGTCGCGCAACGTCAGCGCCGGCCTCGTGCTGATGCCTTCGCCGAAGTTCACCTTCACGGCCGATGCCTACCAGATTGACATCGATGACCGCATCATCCTCTCGGGCATTTTCGGCAACGACACCACCGGTACCCGCGCGGCTTTCAACGAAGCTCTGGTGCGCGCCAACGCCGACAACGCGCAGTTCTTCACCAACGCCGTGGATACCCGCACCCGTGGCCTCGACCTGGTGGCTACGTACCGCAATAGCCTCGGCCGTGGCACCCTCCACGTGAGCCTGGCCGCCAACTTCAACCAGACCAGCATCCGGGCGCTGAAGGTGCCGGCCGCCTTCCAGCCCCTGCAAACCGACAACATCCCCGGCAACGACTACATCGACCAGCGTCAACTCTCGCTGATCGAAACCGGCAACCCGCACACCAAAATCATCCTGAACACCGGCTACGAAATCGGCAAGTTCAACGTGCTGCTGCGCAACTTGTACTTCGGCAGCGTGCACACCTACGACTTCAACTTCGACCCGCTCGACGAAGGCAGCGTGTACATGTCGTTCCGTCCCAAAACGTCGACCGACCTGATGCTGACCTTCAAGCCTACCAAGGCCGTCATGCTCACGGCCGGCGTCAACAACCTGCTGAACGTGTACCCCGACGACGTGTACACGGCCACCTACAAAAATGGCCGTCCGCCGGTCGGGTTCAAGTCGTTTGACCAGTTCAATACCTACTTCGAAAACAAGTACGGCCGCCCCTCCAACCTGCCCTACGACTTCGACATTCTGCCCTACCAGTCGCAGCAGATGAGCTTCAACGGCCGTTTTTTCTACCTGAAAGCCGCCTACAACATTGGGCTGTAGCCGCCTATCCGGAAATGCCCGCTAGATTCATTTGAGTTTACTGGGTTATTCTGATAATAAATTTGATTATGTTCGTATGTCGAAACGCGCCTATCCGTTTCGGCTGCACCTTTCCGCTCTGCTTGCCTACTCCACCTAGCCATGAAGCAACGTCTACATCTTTACTTTAAAGCCTTTGGCTGTCTGCTGCTGATCATCGCCGGATTCAGCGCGCAGGCCGGACCTGCCCTCGACGGTTTCTGGAAGGGGCCGCTCAAAGTACCCGGCGGGCAATGGGAAGTTATTTTCCGCGTAGTCACGCTCACCGGCGGCAAGTACTTCGCCACCCTCGACGTGCCGATGCAGAAAGTCACCCGCATGAACGTTGACGTGCAGCTGCACGGCGACACGGTCATGTTCGTGGCGGAAGAAGCGGCCAGCCAGTTTGTGGGCCGCCTGGCCGCCGATGGCAAGCACGTGGAAGGCACCTGGCAGCAGCCGGGCCTGAAAGCGCCCATGACGCTGGAATACAGCGTGCCGCCCGCCAGCACCAGCACCAAGGTGCGCCTGACGCCGCCCTACCGCGAAGAGGAAGTCACCTTCACCAATATTCCGGTGAACCTGCGCATGGCCGGCATGCTCACCGTGCCCCCCGGTAAAGGCCCGTTCCCGGCCGTGGTGCTGGTGTCGGATGCCGGCGCCCAGGACCGCGACGCCACCGTGGGCGAGTACCGCCCCATGGGTAGCCTGGCCGATTTTCTGACCCGCCGCGGCATTGCCGTGCTGCGCGTGGACGACCGCGGCGTGGGCCAGTCGGGCGGTACGCCAGCCGCGGCCACCACGGCCGAGCTGGTGGCCGACGTGCAGGCCGCCCTGAACTTCCTGCGGGCCCGCCCCGAAGTAGATCTGTCGCACCTGGGCGTCATCGGGCACGGCGAGGGCGGCAACGTGGCCTTGCTGGCCGCCGCGCAGCCCCTGCCCCCGGCGTTTGTGGTGACGCTGGCCGCCCACGGCCTGCCCGGCCGCGACATCGTGGTGCAGCAGCAGGCCAACACGCTCCGTTCCCTGGGCACCGACCCGGCCCAGATCGAGGCGGCGTCCAAGCGCCAGCAGGCCATGCTCGACATCATTCAGCAGACCCAGGACAACAGCCAGGCCCAGGCCATCGTGGCCAACATGCTGCGTCAGAACAACGAGGCCATCGACCAGGCCACGGCCCAGGCCAGCGCCGCCGAGCTGACCTCGCCCCGTTACCGTCACTTCCTGAGCTTCAATCCTGCTGAGAAACTGACTGGTGTGAACTGCCCGGTGCTGCTGCTGCACGGCACCGCCGACACCTACGCCGCCGCCGAACCCAACCTCTCATTGCTGGCCAAGGGCCTGAAAGGCAATAAAAACGTGGTCAGCAAGAAGCTCAACGGCGTCAACCACCTGTTCCAGTCCGACCCGGCCGAATGGCCCATCGTGGCCGGGCAGCAGCGCGAAACGTTTTCGCCCCAGGCCCAGGAAATGATCCGCGAGTGGATCATTGGCCAGGCCAAAAAGCAGTAGCCGCTGCCCTGAGGGTGCCTGGCACCTCTTGGAGCAGACCTTTTTCCTACAACCACCGCACCTGAAACTAAAAGGCCGGCCCGCACATTGCGGGCCGGCCTTTTAGTTTCAGGTGGCGAATGGAGGCGCTTACTTGTAGACGTCAACCTCGGCCTTAATCATAGCGTTGTAGCGCAGACCCGAGCCGTTCGACATCGTAATCAGGCTCCAGCCCTTGCCCATGGAGTAGGTCCAGGTGCGGCTTTCCTTGAATTCGAAGGTCGGGCGCATGATCTGGCCGTAGGGCGTGTAGTTGTCCATGAAGTTGGTGGTGTAGAACTTGTCGCCCGACACAATCCATTCCATGGCCACGAAGAATCCTTCGTCGGGGGCCGGAATGTTGTAGGGCGTCATGTCCACCGTGAACCAGGAGCCGCCGCCCGGGGCCGATACCACCACGTTTTCGGTGAGCAGGTCGGTGTTGGGGGCGTTGTAGTCGCCGTCGTTCTTGTAGATGCGCACGCGGAAGGGTTCCTTCGGGAAGCCGTGTTCCCCGATGTAGAACGACACGGTGCGGATCATGCCCAGCTTCTTGCCCTTCTCGTTTTTCACGAAGAAGGCGTACTGGCTGCCCGGCATGCCCTGAATCATCCCCTCGCCGGGGTTGTTGTTGCGGGCGCCCATGTCGCTGGATTTCACCTTGCCGGCTTCCACCGTCACGTTCTTCAGCACGATGTTGCGCTTCTCCACCTCGATGATCATGTCCTCGAGCTTGTCGGCCTTGCGCACCACCACGGCCTTGCGCAGGTAACCCAGCGCCTGCACGACCAGGGAGTCCTGCTCGGTTTTGTCGGGCTTGGCCATCTGGAAGAAGCCGTACTCGTTGGTCAACGCGCCGGTTCCTTCCTCTTTGAGGCCAATGGAGGCGAAAGGGATAGGCTCTTTGGTCTTGGAGTCGACCACGCGGCCGGTGATGCGGTTATCCTGCGCACTTGCCAACTGCGGGAGCAACCAACCTAGCGCAACGAAGAAAAGTAAGCGTCTGAGCATAAGCGTTGGATTATACCCCAAAAATACAAGCCACCGGGCCTTGGATTGCAAGTCCGCTAAGAATATTTATAAGAATGCAATTCCGCAAAGCCTAAGTGCTAACGCCCGTTTCGGATGGCCCGCCAAAATCCCCGGCTTTTGGCAGAAACCTTTGCAGGTAGTACCTTTGTTTATAGCTTGTCTAAATAATCCCCACCCGCCCGTGCCCGCTCCAGCTGCCCCCACCACCACGCCCCGCAGTGTGAAGGATCTGCGCCTCGGCGAAACCGGCACCATCTGCTGCCTCAACGACCCCGAAATGGCGCTCAAGCTGCTGGAAATGGGCTGCATTCCGGGCACCAAGGTGACGCTGAACGGCCGCGCGCCGCTGGGCTGTCCCATCACGCTGCACGTCGACGGGGAGTACACCCTGTCGCTGCGGGTGAGTGAGGCGGCCACGATACTGCTGAAAGATTAACGGGAACGGATGGCGCGGGCGGCAGTGATTGACAAACCCCAGCCTCTGGGGCAGGAGGTGACGACGGGAAGTGCGGCCGGCCGCCACACGCGCATTGCGCTGATCGGCAACCCCAACTCGGGCAAGTCTTCGCTGTTCAACCAGCTGACGGGCCTCAACCAGAAGGTGGGCAACTTCCCCGGCGTGACGGTGGACCGCAAAACCGGCTCGGCCCAGCTCACCGCCCAGCACCGGGCCGACATCATCGACCTGCCCGGCACCTACTCGCTATACCCTAAAAGCCTCGACGAGAAGGTCATCACCGACCTGCTCTACGACCAGGCCGCCAGCGAGTACCCCGACTTCGTGGTCGTTACGGCCGACGCTTCGAACCTGAAGCGCAACCTGCTGCTGTTCACCCAGCTGGCCGACTTGCAGCTGCCCATGGTGTTGGCCCTCAATATGATGGATACGGCGGCCCAGCACGGCATCCAGATCGACGTGGAGGAGCTGCAGCGGCAGCTGGGCGTGCCCATCATCCCGATGAATGCCCGCAAGGGCGTGGGCGTGACGGCCCTCAAAATCGTGATGGCGCAGGAGCTGGGGCCGCCCACCGAGACGTTCTACGAGCCCTCGGAAGAGCTGTTGCCGATGATCCGGCAGATCCGCTACTACTTCAACCTGCACAACGACTACCTCGCGCTGCACTACGCCCACCAGGGCGACCGGCTGCGCTTCCTGTCGGCCGACGACCGGGCCTATCTGGCCGAGCTGCGCGACAAGTACCAGTTCGACTCGATAGCTCTACAGGCGCAGGAAACCATTGCCCGGTACGCCCGCATTTCGGAGCTGCTGCTGGACGTGGTGCGCGTGACGCGGGCCGAGAAGAACGAGTCGTACAGCAACCGGATCGACCGGGTGCTCACCCACAAGGTCTGGGGCTACCTGATTTTCCTGGGCATTCTGTTCCTGCTCTTCCAGGCCATTTTCTCCTGGGCCGCCTACCCCATGGACCTCATCGACCAGGGCGTGGCCTGGCTGGGCAGCCAGGTGAAGCAGCTGGGCGAAGGGCCGCTCATCGACCTGCTTTCCGACGGCATCATTGCCGGCCTGGGCGGGGTGCTGATGTTCATTCCGCAGATTGCCCTGCTCTTCGCCTTCATTGCCGTGCTCGAAGAATCGGGCTACATGGCCCGCGTGACGTTCATGATGGACAAGATCATGCGCAAGTTCGGGCTGAACGGCAAGAGCGTGGTGCCGCTGATTTCGGGCATGGCCTGCGCCGTGCCGGCCATCATGAGCACGCGCACCATCGAGAACTGGAAGGACCGCATCATCACCATTTTCGTGGTGCCGCTGATGTCGTGCTCGGCGCGCATCCCGGTGTACACGGTGCTGGTGGCCCTGGTGGTGCCCGATCAGAAAGTGCTGGGCATCTTCAACCTGCAGGGCGTGGTGCTGATGGGCCTGTACCTGCTGGGCTTCGTGTCGGCGGTACTGTCGGCCTGGGCGCTGAAAGTGCTGCTGAAGGCCAAGGAGCGCAGCTTCTTCATCATGGAATTCCCGGTGTACCGCTGGCCGCGCTGGAAAAACGTGGGGCTGACCATCGTGGAGAAGGTGAAAGCCTTCGTGTTCCAGGCCGGCAAGGTCATCGTGGCCATTTCGGTGCTGCTGTGGGTGCTGGCTTCCTACGGCCCCTCGGGCGCGCTGGACCAGGCCACGCAGCACGCCCAAACCGAGGCCGCCCGGCAGCAGCTCACGCCCGCGCAAACCGAGAACCTGGTGGCTTCCTACAAGCTCGAAAGCTCCTACGCCGGCGTGTTCGGCCGCAGCATCGAGCCGGTGGTGCGGCCCCTGGGCTTCGACTGGAAAGTGAGCATTGCGCTGCTGACCTCGTTTGCCGCCCGGGAGGTATTCGTGGGCACCATGTCGACCATCTACAGCGTGGGGCAGGACGCGGACATGAGCACCGTGCAGGACAAGCTGCGGGCCGAAAAGGACGAGAACGGGCAGCCCTTCTTCACGCCGGCCCGGGCCGCCTCGCTGCTGGTGTTCTACGTCTTCGCCATGCAGTGCGTGAGCACCCTGGCCACCACCTACCGCGAAACCAAGGGCTGGACATGGCCGCTGCTGCAGCTGGTGTACATGAGCGGCCTGGCCTACGTGCTGTCGTTGCTAACCTACCAGCTGCTGAAGTAGGCACTACCCGCCAACGCTATAAACAAACAGCCCCGGCACCGTGAAGGGCGCCGGGGCTGTTTGCGTTGTTGGCCAAAGAGAGCCTAGCGGTGTGTAATGGGCACCACCCCGTGGTAGCCGGCTGCGTCGAGGCTGAGAAAATAGAGACCCGGAGGCAGCGCGGCCACCGGAATCGATACCTCGCGGGTGGCCGGCACGCTGACGAGCTGCTGCCGGACGGTGCGGCCCAGGGCGTCGCGCAGGGTGAGCGTAGCCGTGGCCACGGGCGCATCGACGCGCAGGGTAAGTTGGTCGGCGAAGGGGTTGGGGTAAGCCGCCAGCTGTCCATCGGCCGAGCTGCGCGGCTTGGCGGCGGTAACGAAGCCGCTGAGCTTAGCTACGAACCCGTTGCCATAGTCCAGGCTGCTGGCTGCGGGAATGCTGCCGAAGCTGGCTCCCGCGCCCACGTAGCCGGCAACAAAGACGCTGCCGGCGGGGTCCGTTACCAGGCCGTAGGCGCCGTCGTAATCGGTACTGCCGGCTTTCACCGCGCCCAGCCACTGCCCGCTGGCCGCGGCAAGCTTGGCCACGAAAAGGTCGGGAGTGGGGTAGTCCAGCGGATTAGCAACCGTGTTGGCCAGGTTGGTGCTACCGAAGCTGGCGGTGGGCCCGAAAAAGCTGCCGGCCACGTACACGCCGCCGGCTCCATCGGTGGCCAGGGCATAGCCGTAGTCGTCGCCGGCGCCGCCGGCCTTGACGGCCCACTGCCAGCTGGCCACGCCGCTCGGCACCCGGGCCACGAACACGTCGCTGCTGTCGGTGCTGGTGGAGGTAAGGGAGATGGTGCCAAACGTGGCCGTGGGGCCGTGGAAGCTGCCGGTCAGGTAGAGGTTGCCGGCCGCATCGAAGGCCATGCGCCCGCCGAAGTCGTTGCGGCGGCCGCCGGCGCGCATGGCCCATTGCCACTGGCCGGCCGGGTTCAGCTGGCCCAGGAAGATGTCGCCCTCCCCGCTGCTGGTCAGTGTTGTATTGCCGAAAGCCACGCCGGCGCCGCTAAAGCTGCCGGTGAGGTAGAGGTTGCCCGCTGCATCGAAGGCCATGCTGGTAGCTTCGTCGCGGCCCGCGCCATCTACCTGGTCGGCCCACTGCCAGGTCCCGGTGCTGCCGTCGAGGCGGGCTACGTAGGCGTTGTAGGAGGAGGTGCTGTTAGAGAGCGTGGTGCTGCCGAACGTAAGCGGGCTGCTGTTGCCGCTCCCGCAGACGTACACCCGGCCCGTGGCATCGACCGCAACGTGGTTGCTGTAATCCGAGTCGGGGCCGCCGCCTTTGCTGACCCACTGCCACTGCCCGCTGGCGTTGAGCTTGCCCACGAATACGTCGTCCGTGGCGTAGTTGCCGCGAGTGTTATCGTTGTTGGTGAGCGAGAAGCTGCCAAAGTCTGCGCTGAGGCTGCCGAAGCTGCCGCTCACGTACACGTTGCCCGCCGCGTCGAGGGCCACGGCCGAACTCGATTCGTAGCCCTCGCCACCGCCCTGCACCGCCCAGAGCCATTGCCCGGAGGCATCCAGCTTGCCCACGAACAGGTCGGCCTCGCCGTTGCTGACCAGCGTGGTCGTGCCGAAACTCACCGTCCCGTTGAAGTTGCCGACCACGTAGAGGCTGCCGTTAGCGTCGCGGGCCACGCCGTTGGTGTAGTAGCCGCTGCTGCCGACGTTGGAGGCGGCCCACTGCCAGGCGCCGGCCGCATTCAGCTTGGCCACCAGGACGTTGCTGCCATTGCCGTTGCTGGGCAGTACGCTGTTGCCCGCGGTCAGGCGGCCGCTATAAAACTCGCCCGATACAAGCACGTTGCCGCTGGCATCGAGGGCCACGTCGCTGGCATCTTCGCCGCGCGTGCCGGTGGCCTTGCTGGCCCACTGCCACTGCCCGCTGGCGTTGAGCTTGGCCACGTACAGGTCCGATTCGGTGTACGTAAAGCCGGTTGGCGTGGGCGTAGAGTTGGTGAGCGTCAGGGTGCCAAACGCGGCGGTGGGGCTGCGGAAGGAGCCGGCCACAAAGGCGTTGCCGGCCGCGTCGACGGCAATGCCCCGCACCATGTCGTCGCTGGAGCCGCCGGCTTTGCTGGCCCACTGCCATTGGCCGCTGGCATTAAGCTTGGCCACGTAGACCTCGGAGAAAGAAGACGTTGAAGAGCCGGTGGTAACCGTCGCCGTGCCGAAGGTGACCGTGCCGCTGAAGTTGCCGGCTGCGTACACGTTGCCGGTGGCATCGGTGGCCAGGCTCACGCCGTAGCCGTAGCCCGTCCCACCCGCCTTGCTGGCCCACTGCCAGGTACCTGCCGCCGCCGTCAGCTTGGCCACGAACAGGTTGGAGAAGCCGCTGCCCGTCAGCGGATAAGTCCCGAAAGTGGCGGGGTTGCTGGCGTAGGTACCGGTGATGTAAACCCCGCCGTTGCCGTCCACGGCTAGTCCGCTGGCTTGGTCCGTGTTGGCGCCTCCGGCCTTGCTGGCCCAGAGCCACTGGCCGGCCGCGTTGAGCTTGGCCACGAAGATGTTGTAGCTGTAAGGACCGGGCTGGGCCGCGCCGCTGGTGAGCGTGGTGCTGCCGAAGCTGGCGCTGGCGCTGGCGAAGTGCCCCGTTACGTACACGTCGCCGGCCGCGTCGAGGGCCAGATCCACGCCGAAGTCGGCGTCGGGGCCGCCGGCTTTCACGGCCCACTGCCACTGGCCGGTGCCGTTGAGCTTGGCCACGAACACGTCGGGCGAGGGGTACTGGCTGGGGTCGTTGTTGGTGAGCGTGGTGCTGCCGAAGCTGGCGGTGCGCCGCTCGCCGCCGAAGGTGCCGGTCAGGTACGCGTTGCCCGCTGCATCCAGGGCCAGCCCCGTCGGTGAAGCACCGGCTACCTTAATGGCCCACTGGTACTGCCCGCTGGGGTTCAGCTTGGCCACAAACATATTGCCTTGGTCCGAGCTGGTGAGGGTGATGCTGCCCAGGGAAATCGATTGTTGGAAGTAGCCCGCCACGTACACGTTGCCGGCTGCATCGGTGGCGGTGCAGTTAGCAAGCGAACCGCTGCTGCTGGGGCGCGCGGTGGCTTGACTTGCCCACTGCCAGCTTTGCGCTTGGGCACCAAAACCAAGTAGATAGAACGCCACGAGCAGCAGGGCCCGCGAAGCAGGTCGCAAAAGGGCTCGGGGTGCGAAAAAAGGAGGTAAATACGTGAGCATAAGCCAGCAGAAAGAGCGTAGAAAAGACAAAAATAGGGCACGCTGGATCGTACTTGATAGAGAATAGCATATAAATAATTCGGCTCCGGGTGGAGGACCGGAGCCGTTAGGTAATGCCCGTGGTGAAACCGGCCCGTATTGGCTGCGGAGAGGCTACACCCCAAGTAGAAACACCGCGGGCTGCTTGTGGATATCCGGCAGTCCAGCCTTTTTCCAGCCCGCCACGGTGTCGGTGCGCAGGTACTCGTTTGGGGCCGTCAGGTTGGCGGCAATGCAGAGGCGGGTGTTGGGCTGCAGGGCGGCCAGCAGGTCCTCCAGCAGCTGTCCGTTGCGGTAGGGCGTTTCGATGAAGAGCTGGGTCTGGTGCTGGCTGAGGGCCGTGCGCTCCAGGTTTTTTACGGCCGCCGTGCGCTTGCCCCGCTCGATGGGCAGGTAGCCGTGAAAGGCGAAACTCTGCCCGTTCATCCCCGAGCCCATCAAGGCCAGCAGCAGGGACGAGGGCCCGACCAGCGGCACCACCCGCACACCCACGCGGTGCGCCTCGCGGGCCAGCAGGGCGCCGGGGTCGGCAATGCCCGGGCAGCCGGCTTCCGACAGCACGCCGGCGTCGAGGCCGTCCTTGAGCATCACCTGCAGCGCGGCTTTCACCTGGGCATCGGTGGAGTCCTTATCGATGATGCTGAGGCGCAGCTCCTCAATCACCTGGGCCGGCGCCACCTGCTTGATGAAACGCCGGGCCGTGCGGGCATTTTCGACCAGGAAGTAGCGCAGCGCGGCCACCTGCGCCGGCACCTGCGGGGGCAGCACCTGCGCGGCCGTATCGTCGGCCAGCACCGTGGGAATGAGGTAGAGCGTGGGCATATGAGTGGATGAGTGGATAAGTAGATGAGCAGATGAGTAGCTGGGCGGACTTTTCACCCAGTCATCTGCTCATCCACTCATCGGCTATTGATTCACAAACGCCGTCACCAGCTCGAACACCTCCTGCGGCTTTTCGGCGTGCACCCAGTGGCCGGCGTCGACGATGGTTTCCACCTGCGAGTTCGGAAACAGGGCCGGAATGCCGTGCAGCTTGTCGTCGGCGTTGACGTAGTCGGACTTGCCGCCGCGGATGAATAGGGCCGGCTTCAGGAAGGGCTGGGCGGCGGTAATTTCCTCGCCCAGGGCGGCCACGCCGGCGGTCAGCACCGGCAGGTTGATGCGCCAGGCGAAGGCGTTGTCCTCGCGGCGGTAGAGGTTTTTGAGCAGAAACTGCCGCACGTCGGGCTGCCGGATGTGCCGGGCCAGGGCGTCGTCGGCCTGCTGGCGGTTTTCGATACCCGCAAAATCCAGCGCGTTCAGGCCCTCGATGACGTCGTCCTGGTGCTCCATATCGGAGAAGCGCGGGGCAATGTCGACCACGATAATCTGGCGGACGCGCTCCGGGTGGTCGAGGGCGAAGCGCATGGCCACTTTGCCGCCCATGCTGTGGCCCATCAGGGTAGTGTCGGCCGGGAGCTGGAGCTGGTCGAAGAGGCCCAGCACGTCCTCGGCCATGAGGGCGTAGGTGTGCTCGGCGGCGTGCGGGGAGCGGCCGTGGTTGCGCAAATCCACCAGGATGACGCGGAAGTGCGCGGCCCACTGCCGGGCCAGCGTCTGCCAGTTGTCGAGGGTGCCGAACAGGCCGTGCAGGATAACCAGCGGCCGGCCCTGGCCTTGTTCGCGGAAATTCAGCTGTAGCATACGCCGGCAAAGGTCGGAAACCCTGGCTAAACAAGCCGGCCCCGCCGCAGCAATGGCCGCGACGGGGCCAGTGGCAGAGTGCTAGGCTCGTTGCAGGGCTTGCTACGCCGAGGTTACAATATGTTGAATGGGAACCGGGGCAGTTTCCCGGGCCAGCGGCAGCGAAAACGTGACGGTGGTGCCCAGGCCGGGCTTGCTCTGGAGCTGAAGCTGCCCGCCCTGCCGCTGCACGAAGGCCTGGCACAGCGGCCAGCCCAGCCCGGTGCCCGAGCGGGCGTGCTGGGGCCGGGCCGGCGCGTGGTCCGGGTTCAGCAGCGTGGCTACCTGCTCGGGGCTCATGCCGCTGCCCGTGTCGGCCACCTGCACCAGCACCTCGCCCGGGGTGGTGGCGCGCACGGCGCTGAGGCGGATGCTGCCGCCGCGGGGCGTGAAGCGCAGCGCGTTGCCGAGCAGGTTGCGGAGCACGGTGCGGGTCATGTGGGCGTCGGCCCAGGCGGCCAGGCCCTCGGGCGCCGAGCAGGTCATCGTAATCTGGCGGGCTTCGGCGGCGCTCTGGTGCAGCTCCACCGCCTCCAGGAGCAGCTCGTCTAGCATCAGCACGGCCGGCTCAAAGGCCAATTCGCCGGTTTCCGTCACGGCCCAGTTCAGCAGGTTGTCGAGCAGGCCGTTGAGGTGCTGGGCCGACTGCCGCACCTGCGCGGGCAGGCGGCGCAGGCCCTCTTCGTCGCCCCGGCGCAGGTAGAAGTCAATCAGCTCCGTCACGCCCACGAAGGAGGTGACCGGGCCGCGCAGGTCGTGGGCCACGATGGAGTAGAGGCGGTCCTTGCTGGCGGCCAGGCGGCGGGTATCGGCGTTGGCCTGCTCCAGGGCGGCGTGGTGGCGGGCCAGGGCCTGGCGGCTGCGGCGCAGCTTCCAGGTGAGGGTGCCCACGCCGGCCAGGCCCAGCAGCAGGGTGGCTACCACCGCCCACAGCACGCGGTTGCGCAGCTGCTGCAGCTGGGCGCGCTGGGTCAGCAGCCGGATCTGGTGTTCCTTGGCGCGGGTTTCGTAGCGCGTCTGCAGGGCCGAGAGGGTGCTCAGGCGGGCTTTGCTGTTGAGCGTGTCGTTCAGGGCCACGTAGAGCTGCCGCCAGCCGTAGGCCTGCTCGTAGTCCTGGCGCACCTCGTTGATGCCGGCCAGGATGTCGTAGGCATCGAGCACGCGCTCGGGAAAGCTGATGCGGCGGGCCAGGGCCAGGGCGCGGCGGGCCAGCTCCTCGGCCTCGTCGGGCTCGTTGCGCAGCAGCAGGACGGTGGCCAGCATGGTCAGCTGGCTGGCTTCCACGCGCTGGTTGTGGGCGGCCTCGGCCAGGGTGAGGGCTTTGCGCAGCAGTCCTTCGGCCACGTCGAGGCGCTCCTGGCGCAGGTAGTAGGTGCCCAGGTGCCCCACGTACACCGATTCGCCGCTCAGGTCGCCGTGGCGGTGGGCCAGCTGCATGGCGCGGCGGGTGTAGAGCAGCCCGTCGGCGGTGTGGCCCATGTAGAAGGAGAGGCCGCCGAGGTTGCCGAGCAGCATCAGCTGGGTGCGCACGCTCACGCCCGGCTCGCGCAGGTGCTCCAGGCCCAGGCGGTAGTTGCGCAGGGCACTGGTGGTGTCGCCCCGCTCGTGGTGAATGCCGCCCATGCCCGCGTAGCCCCGCACGATGCCGTCGGCGTTGTGCAGCTTCTGGGCCAGCGTCAGGGCCTGCTGCTGCAGTTGCAGGGCGTGCGGGCCGTCGGAAAGGTTGGCGTAGCAGCTGCCCAGGTAGAGCAGGGCGTAGAGCAGCCCGGGCTGGTCGTGCAGGCGGCGGGCCAGGGTCACGGCCTGCTCGCCGTAGGGCAGGGCGCGGGTGGGGGCCACGTCGTGCAGGCCGTAGCAGAGCTGGTTCAGGGCCCGCACCCGGCTGGTATCCGCGGGCAGGACGCGCAGGCGCTGCCGTAGCCGGGCAAGGGCTAGCGTGTCCTGGGCGCGCGCGGGCAGCACGCTCCCAAGCAGGAGCAACCAGAGCGGAATCCACCGCATGTAGGGCAACAGGTGTGTGTGGTAAGCGGAGCAAAGGCGGCCCCCGTCCGAAGCCGGTAGCCGCCCTGAAGATAATAGCTCGGGCTAGGTTTCAATAAGGTGGGGCTACAGCCAGCAAAACCAGCGGCGCACCGGCTGCAGGTGGGTGTTGCGCAAAAATTCGGCCAGCGGCCCCAGATCCGTCAGCAGCGAGGTCAGCTCCAGGGTGCGGCCGTCGCGCAGGTGCAGGCGCAGGTACTCGTAGTTACTCCAGAACGCGCGCCGCGCCCGGCAGCGGCAGTACTCCACCCGCTCGATGTCGTGGCGCGCGAAGGGCACCGGCACGGGCCCCTCGTACACTTCCAGGGTATTCTGGCGCGCGTCGAAGAGCAGGGTGGTGCGGCGGTTGCGGCGGTAGTACTGCGCGTGCAGCAGCAGGCTGGGAGCGGCAAAACCCAGTATCACCGCGCCGAGCAGGCCCAGCAGGCCGATTTCCCACCAGCTGCGCGGACCTACCAGCAGGGGCCGGAACAGGGGCAGGGCCACGCACAAACTGGCCAGCGGCCAGATCAGCAGCTGCACCCCGCGCCAGTACGTAACCTGAAACACCGTGCGCCGCCGCCCCAGCAGGCGCAGCGCCCACTGCAGCAGCAGGCTGGCTACCCCCAGCGCCAGGGCCAGCTGCACCACCGGCCAGAGCAGGCGCCGCACCTACCCGACGATGATGGCCGGCTCGTCGGCCGCCTTACGGGCGCGCAACTGGCCAAACGGCTCGGCCGGCACGCCGGCCGCTTGCAGCAGGGCTTCCACCGCGGCCTGGCCGGCGGGCGTCACGCAGATCAGCAGGCCACCGGAGGTTTGCGGGTCGCAGAGCCACTGGCGCTGTTCCTCCGTGATGGCGCCGATTTTGTGGCCGTAGGAGGCCCAGTTGCGGTTGGTGCCCCCCGGTACGGCGCCCTGCTGCCGGTAGCTTTCGGCCGCTGCGATGCGGGGCACCCGCGCAAAGTCGATTTCGGCGGTGAGGCCGCTGCCTTCGGCTACTTCGGCCAGGTGGCCCAGCAGGCCGAAGCCCGTCACGTCGGTCATGGCCTTCACTTCGGCCAGGCGGCCCAGCGGCTCGCCGAGCTTGTTGAGCTGCATCATCTGCCGCGGGGCCAGCTGGGCGTCTTCCTCGCGCAGCAGGCCTTTCTTCTGGGCCGTGGTGAGCATGCCCACGCCCAGGGGCTTGGTCAGGTACAGCAGGCAGCCTTCGGTGGCGGTGTCGTTGCGCTTCAGGTGCTGGAGGTCGACCAGGCCGTTCACCGCCAGGCCGAAGATGGGCTCGGGCGAGTCGATGCTGTGGCCGCCGGCCAGGGCAATGCCGGCCTCGGCGCAGATGCTGCGCCCGCCTTCGATAACGCGCCGGGCCACTTCGGGCGCCAGCTTATCGACGGGCCAGCCCAGGATGGCAATGGCCAGCACCGGCCGCCCGCCCATGGCGTACACGTCCGAAATGGAGTTGGCCGCCGCGATGCGCCCGAAGTCGTACGCGTCGTCGACGATGGGCATGAAGAAGTCGGTGGTGCTGATGAGCGCCTGCCCGCTGCCCAGGTCGTACACGGCCGCGTCGTCGCGCGAGGCGTTGCCGACGAGCAGGCGCGCGTCGGGGGCCTGGGGCACGGTGGTGTGCAGAATCTGGTCGAGCACCGAGGGCGCGATTTTGCAGCCGCAGCCGGCGCCGTGGCTGTATTGGGTCAGGCGAATGGCCTCGGTGGCGGTGGGAGCGGGGGTATCAGCGTTCATAGGAAGGCGAAGTTACAAGGGTATAAGCGCCCAGACTCCCTACCGCGCCCAGGCCGCCTGCTGCAGCACCACGCGGTAGCCGTCGGGGTCCTGGAAGGTCAGGCCCTGCTGGTCCCAGTACGGATTGTGGGCGGGCACGGGCGCGAAACCCGCCCGGCGCATCCGGTCCACGGCCGCCCGCCAGGCCTCGGCCTCGGGCAAGTAGAAGATCAGCAGGTGCTCGGCGGAGGGGGCGCCGCCGGCCGCGTGGCCCCGCTCCCGGGTGAATTCCAGGTGGTACGGCGCCTGCGCGTGGCCCAGCATCAGCCCGTCGAAGCCGTCGTGGTCGGTGAACTGCCCGATGACCTCAAAGCTCAGCCCGTCGCGGTAGAAGGGGAGCAGGGCGGCCAAGTCGTTGGTGGGGCGGGCGACGCGCAGCGTGGGGTAAGGCATAAGCGGGGCGGGTTAGGCGGGCTGCCGCCCGGGCCACTGCCGCACGGCGGCCAGCACCCGGTCGGCGTTGGCTTCGGCGTCGCAGCCGTCGGCGGGCACGCGCAGCACGTTCGGGCGGCCTTCGAGGCCGTGCGCGTAGGTCCGGTCGTAGTAGTCGAGCACCAGGGACACCATCTTCTCCATATCCTCGTCGCCGATGGCGGCCAGGGCTTCGCGGGTGGCCAGGCCGCCGAGGCGCTTGCGCAGGCGCAGGATGGCGGCGGCCAGCGCGCCCGGGTCGTGGCGGCCGTACTCCTCGGCCAGCTTCTGCACCCGGGCGGCGCGCGGCACTTCCAGCACCACCAGCGGGGCCTCCCGCAGCTGGGCGTAGAACGGCCCGGGCACGGCCACCGAGCCGATGGTGCGGCTTTCATCCTCCACCCACAGCCGCGTGGCGTCGGGCGGCGTGAGGTGCAGCTGCCAGGCCAGATCGTTTTCAAACTGCTCCGTCGTCGGCTGCGGCCCCTGCCCGATGGCCCCGAACGAGGAGCCCTTGTGGTGGGCCAGACCTTCGAGGTCGAGGATGGCCTCCTCGCGCCGGGCCAGGGCGTGCAGCACGTCGGTCTTGCCCGAGCCGGTGAGCCCGCCGAGTACCACCAAAGGCTGCGGCTGCTCAAACGACGCCAGCGCCCAGCGACGGAAATCCTTGTAGCCCTTATCGAGCAGGTGCACCCGGAAGCCGGCCAGCTCCAGCAGCCACTGCATGGCCCCGGAGCGCATGCCGCCGCGCCAGCAGTGCAGGCGCACTTCCTTGCGCGGCGCCAGCTTCTGCGCGGCCTTCACCACCTGGCTCATCCGCGGCCCGAAGAAGTCCAGCCCCAGCAGAATGGCTTTGTCCGGGCTCACGCGCTTGTAGGTCGTCCCGATCTGGGCCCGCTCGTCGTCGGAGAAGATGGGGAAGCTCACGGCCCCGGGAATGTGCCCCTGGGCGTACTCCAGCGGCGCCCGCGCGTCGAAAATGGGCGCGTCGGCCGGGCCGGAAAGGAAGTCGGAGAGGGGAAGGCGGGGCAAGGCGGTGAACTAGTGAGGTGGTGAAATGGTGAGCTGATGTTCTGGTGAAGCAAGCTGCCGGGCAACTCACCATTTCACCGTCTTACCACCTCACTGCAGCTGCCGCAAGTACTGCTGAATGGTGTTTTCCAGGCCCAGGTACAGCGCGTCGCAGATGAGCGCGTGGCCGATGCTGACTTCGGCCAGGCCGGGCAGCTGCTGGTGCAGGAAGGCGAGGTTGTCGAGGTCGAGGTCGTGGCCGGCGTTTACGCCCATGCCGAGCTGCTGGGCCAGGGCGGCGGCGGCGCGGTAGGGGGCCACGGCGGCTTCGCGGCCCTGGTGGTAGCCCGAGGCGTAGGCTTCGGTGTACAGCTCGATGCGGTCGGTGCCGGTGCGGGCGGCGGCGCGTACCAGCTCCTCCACCGGGTCGAGGAAAATGCTCACCCGGCAGCCCATCTGCTTGAACTCCTGCACGATGCCGCGCAGATAATCCTGGTGGCGGATGGTGTCCCAGCCGGCGTTGGAGGTAATGGCGTCGGGCGCGTCGGGAACCAGCGTCACCTGCTCGGGGCGCACCGCGCGCACCAGCTCGATGAAGTCCGGCGTGGGGTTGCCCTCGATGTTGAACTCGGTGGTGACCAGCGGCTTCAGGTCATGCACGTCCTGGTAGCGGATGTGCCGCTCGTCGGGGCGCGGGTGCACCGTGATGCCCTCGGCGCCGAACCGCTCACAGTCGCGGGCGACCAGCAGCAGGTCGGGGCGGTTGTGGCCGCGGGCGTTCCGCAGGGTGGCAATTTTGTTGATGTTTACGCTTAGCTTCGTCATGAATCCCGGAATTAGCGGATTTTTGCCGCCCCAAAGGTGGTGAAATGGTGAGATTGTGAAGTGGTGAGTGTCGTTCCGATGGCATGTATCCGCGTATCATCTGCCCTCTTTCATCGGTCTAGGGCAATGGCCCAAGGCACTTGCCTGCGCCGCGTGGCCGTCAACTCACCATTTCACAATCTCACCATTTCACCACCTATGACCCTGAAAGAGCGCATCGACGCCGATATCAAGCAGGCCATGCTGGCCAAAGACAAAGTGCGCCTGACCACCCTGCGCAGCATCAAGTCGCAGATCATGCTGGCCGAAACCGCCGAAGGCGCCCACGGGGCCGTCACCGCCGATGCCGAGCTGAAGCTGCTCAACAAAGCCGCCAAGCAGCGCCGCGAAGCCGCCGAAACCTACCAGCAGCAGTTCCGCTCCGACCTGGAAGAAGTGGAGCTGGCCGAGCTGGCCATCATCGAGGAGTACCTGCCCGCCCAGCTCTCCGAAGCCGACCTGGTAGAGCGCCTCGTCGAAATCATCCGCCGCGTAGGCGCCACCGGCCCCTCCGACCTGGGCAAGGTGATGGGCGTGGCCGCCCGCGAGCTGTCGGGCCAGGCCGACGGCAAAGCCATTTCCCAGACCGTCAGCCACCTGCTGAACAACACCAATTTCTAATGTGCTAATGCGGGAATGTGCTGACGTGCTAATGATCAACAGGTTGATAGCACTTCGGCACACTTCCTCACTAATGTGCTAGTGCGGGAATGTGCTGATGTGTTAATGATCAACAGGTCGATAGCACATCCGCACATTCCCGCACATTAGCACATCAGCACATCCCTCCACATCAGCACATTAACCTCATGTCCGGCTTCGACCTGCTCTTGCTGATGCCCCTCGCGGTGGGGGCGGTGAAAGGTTTCCGGCGCGGCATCGTGCTGGAAGTCGTGTCGCTGCTGGCCTTCGTGCTCGGCGTCGTCGGCGGGCTGAAGCTGCTGGGTAAGGCCATTCCGCTGGTGCGGCACTACGTGGGCGAGGCCTTCGGCATGCTGCCGCTGGTGTCGTTTCTGCTGGTGTTTGCCCTCATTGCCTGGGGCGTGCACATGGCCGGCGGCCTGCTCAAAAGCATGATTCACCTCACGCCCTTCGGCATGCTCGACAACCTGCTGGGCGGGGCTGCCGGGGTACTGAAGTGGGTGCTGGGCCTGAGCCTGCTGCTCTACGCCACCGGCCTGGCTGGCCTGCCCCTGGGCCGCGACCTGACTCACGGCTCCATGGTGTTGCCGCTGGTGCAGGACGCCACGCCCGTGGCCCTCAACGTGGTCGGCCTCGTCATGCCCTTCGCCTCCGAATTGCTCAGCACGCTGCGGAACGTTTTCTAGCGGTGAAATGGTGAACTGGTGAAATAGTGAGTGCTGTTCTGGCCTCCCGGACGTCAAGCTCACCGTTTCACCAGTTCACCAACTCGCCAGTTCACCGCCATGCGCCTGCTGCTGCTCGACAACTTCGACTCGTTCACCTACAACCTGCTGGATTACCTGCGGCAGCTAGGGGTGGAGGTCGTGGTGCGGCGCAACGACACCCCGCTGCCCGAGCTGCTGGCCCTCGATTTCGACGCCGTGGTGTTGTCGCCGGGGCCGGGCACGCCGCGCAAGGCGGGCGTGATGATGGAGCTGTTGGCTGCCGTCTACGAGCGGGTGCCGGTGCTCGGTGTCTGCCTCGGGCACCAGGCTTTGGGCGAGTTTTTTGGGGCCGAGCTGCGGCGCGGCGCCCGGCCCATGCACGGCAAGGTGTCGGAAATCGAGCTGAACATTGAGTCGAACATTGGGTCGAACCAAAGCGCCGAAGCGCTGTTTGAAGGGCTGCCGGCGCGCATACCCGTTACGCGCTATCATTCGTTGGTGCTCAGCCAGCTGCCCGCCGCGCTGCTGCCGCTGGCCCGCACCGCCGACCCTTCGGCCGAACTAATGGCCCTGCGCCACCGTACCCTTCCGCTCTACGGCGTGCAGTTTCACCCCGAAGCCCTGCTCACTCCCCACGGGCTGGCTCTGCTGCGCAATTGGGTCCGGATTGCGTATCATTGCACGAATACGGCCGCCCCGGCGGCTCCGCCCGCGGCGCACACAGACCACGATGGAATTGCAGATTAAGCAGCACAACGGATTCAAGTACGTCGACGAAGGCCAGGGCGAAGTCCTGCTGCTGTTGCACGGTCTGTTCGGCGCGCTGAGCAACTGGCAGGGCGTGGTCGACGAGTTTGCCCGCACCCACCGCGTGGTCATTCCCATGCTCCCGATCTACGACATGCCGCTCACCCGGGCCGGCATTTCGGGTTTGGTCGACTTCGTGGAGGACTTCACCAAGGCCATGAGCCTGACCCAGCCGGCCGTGGTGCTCGGCAACTCCCTCGGCGGCCACGTGGCGCTGGTCTACGCCCTGCGCAACCCGCAGCGCATCAGGCAGATGGTGCTGACCGGCAGCAGTGGCCTGTTCGAGGACAGCATGGGCGGCTCCTTCCCGCGCCGTGGCGACTACCAGTACGTGCAGGAGCGCGTGGCCTACACCTTTTACGACCCGAAGGTGGCCACCAAGGATTTGGTCGATGAGGTGTTCGACGTTACCAATTCCAACGCTAAGTGCCTGCGCATCATTGCCATTGCGCGCTCGGCTCAGCGGCACAACGTGGCCAAGGACCTCGGCAAGATCAAGGCGCCCACGCTGCTGATCTGGGGCCTAAACGACACCATCACCCCGCCGGTCGTCGCCCACGAGTTTCACCGCCTGCTGCCCCACTCCGAGCTGCACTTCCTCGACCACTGCGGCCACGCGCCCATGATGGAGCGGCCGCAAGCCTTCAACCGCCTGCTGCAGCAGTTTCTGACGCCCGCCGCCAGCCCGGCCGCCACCCCGGCGTAGCATTTCTGCCCGCCACCCCGTAGTTTACCCCGACGATTGCGTTGTTGCGGCGCCAATTACTCCGGCGCGGCATGCAACCGAACCCGTCCCTTGGCGCTTCTATAGGGAAGCCGACTCGGGCCGTTCCCTCACCGCTTACCCCGAGCCGCCATGCATTCGATGCTCGCCGAAGACCTGCTCAACCAGATGATTCCGCCGCTGAAGGTGTCCGACTCCGCCGGCAAAGCCGCGCGCTGGCTGGAAGAATTCCACGTGGATCAGCTGCCGGTGGTACAAAACCGGCAGTACCGCGGCATGATTACCGAAGCCGACCTCATCGACGTGGCCGCCGACCCCGAGCAGCTGCTTTCGGCCCTGCCCTTCGGCTACTCCGACGTGCACGTGCAGCGCGACCAGCACTTCTACACCGTCATGGAGCTGGCCATCCGCAACAAGGTGCAGCTCGTGCCCGTCCTCGACGACCAGCGCGAGTACCTGGGTGTGGTAACGGTGGGCGACACCCTGGCCGCCTTCGGCCAGACGCCCGGCAGCACCGGCGAAAACGGTATCATCGTGCTGGCCCTGGAGGAGCGCGACTATTCGCTGAGCCAGATCAGCCGCTACGTGGAGGAAAACAACGCCAAAATCCTCAGCGCCCACGTGTCAGAAGACCCCGACGACGCGCGCCGCATCCGCCTGACGCTGAAAATCAACACCAGCAACCTCAACCGCATCGTGGCCACGCTGGAACGCTTCGGCTACGTCATCACGGCCCAGTTCAGCGGCACCGGCGAAATTTCCGAGTCCGACCAGGACCGCCTCGACGCGCTGCTGCGCTACCTCAGCCTCTAAGGTGCGCCTGAGCTTGCTCGTCGTCGGCCTGTGGCTGGCGGCGGTTTCGGTAGGGTGGGGGAGGCCGGTCGGCGGCTGGGTACGAAATGACATGGCCTTGGCCGCCCCGCCCGATACGCTGCGGCGCGCCAATCTGGACAGCCTGCTGCAAAGCCAGTGCGGCGGCTACGCCCAGGTTCGCATCCAGCAGATTCTCTTCGTCGGCAACGAAGTCACCAAGGAGCGCGTGCTGCGGGCTGAGCTGGACATCCACGAGGGCGACACATTGCTGACCCCAGATGTGGTGAAGCGCCTGGAGCGCAACCGCCGCCGGCTGTTCAACCTGCAGCTGTTCAACCAGGTAAACCTGCAGCTTACCTGCCGCGACGGGGAGCTAATTGTGCTCTACAGCGTGCAGGAGCGGTGGTACACCTTCCCGGTACCCATCTTCTCCCTGGCTGACCGCAACTTCCGCTCCTGGCTGGCGCGCCCCGACCGGTGGCGCCGCATCGACTACGGCGTGCACGTGTCGCGTGCCAACTTCCGGGGCCGCAACGAGCAGCTCTACGGCAACCTGCAGCTGGGCTTCAACCGCAAGTACGAGCTGTTCTACATCCGGCCCATGCTCGGGCGCCACCGCCTCGGCCTGTCGGCCGGCGCCTCGCTCTACCAGGCCCGCGCCGTTGACTACACCACCCGCGGCGACGTGCTGCAGGCGTTTCGGGCCGATAACAACTTCCCCATCCAGCGCTGGTACCTGACTGGCGGTCTGCGCTGGCGCCGCACCGTGCAGCGCCTCACCACCCTGGAGGCCTACTACTACCAGGAGCGCATCACCGATTCGGTGCGCCTGTCCAATCCGGAGTATTTCCTCGGTGCCACCCGGCGCGCCTATGTCGACGTGGTGCTGACCCGCACCCTTAACCAGCGCAACACCTTCGCTTACCCGCTCACCGGCTCGTTTCTGCAGGCCAGCCTGAGTCAGCGCGTGTTCCTTTCCTCGCCGAGTCCGCCCATCACCACCGCGCTGCTCACCTATGCCCGCTACTTCAGCCTCGGCCACGGGTTCTACTACGGCGCCGGGGCCGAAGGCCGGCTGCGCCTCAGCCGCCGCCTCGCCTACGCCGACAGCCGGGCCCTGGGCTACCGCCAGGCCCTGGTGCGCGGCTACGATGCCTACGTCGTCGATGGGCGGCACTACGGCGTGCTGCGGCAGGGCCTCTCCCTGCGCGTGTTCGACGCCGGCCGGCTCAATATCCCGGTGCTCAACGACCCGCGCCTCGACCGGATTCCGCTGGTGCTCTACGCCAACGTCTTCACCGATGCGGGCTTCGTGGCCGAGCGCAGCGTACCGGTTTCGAACCGTTTGCCCAACGAACTGTTAGTCAGCGCGGGTATCGGTCTGCACCTAGTTACGTACTACGACCGGGTCTTCACCCTGGAGTACACGCGCACCATTCACGGATTCGGTGGTTTATTTGCCCGCACTGAGTTTCCCTTCTAATCCTCCGGCCCCGGCGGCCACCCTTGGCGTATGCGCATTGCCATCCTGGGAAAACCCTTCGAAGCGGACATGGCGCCGCACCTGCAGCGCCTGTTCGACGACCTCGCGGCCCGGCAGGTCCAAGTTTCCGTAGTTAAGTCGTTTCACGCGGCCCTGAGCCAGCAGCTGACGCTGCCCGATAACCTGCGCCTGTTCGACCGCGGCGACGACCTGCGTGGCACCGATTACGTGCTCAGCATCGGCGGCGACGGTACCCTGCTCGACACCGTCACTTACGTCGGCCGCCTGCAGATTCCCATCCTTGGCATCAACACTGGCCGGCTCGGCTTTCTGTCCACCGTCTCGCCCGATCAGATTACCCCGGCCCTCGATGCCCTCTTCCGCGGGCATTTCACCTTGGAGAGCCGCAGCCTGATCCACGCCGACACCGACCCCGACGTGTTCGAAGGGCTCGACTTCGGCCTCAACGAGTTTTCCATCCTGAAGCGCGACTCCTCGTCGATGATTGTGGTGCACACTTACATCGACGGCGAATATTTGAACTCCTACTGGGCCGATGGGCTAGTCGTCTCAACCCCAACGGGTTCGACCGGCTATTCGCTCAGCTGTGGCGGCCCCGTGATGCTACCGCAGACAAACAATTTCATCATTGCGCCCGTATGCCCCCACAATCTCAACGTGCGGCCACTTATCGTGCCCGACCGCAGCGTCATCTCCTTCGAGATTGAGGGCCGCAGCAACAACTTCCTGTTGTCGCTCGATTCTCGCTCGGTCACGGTCGACGCGGGCATACAAGTTGCCGTGCGGCGAGAGGCATTTGATGCCAAATTGATTAAGTTGAACCATGTAAATTTTCTGAGCACATTGCGCAGCAAACTCAACTGGGGTTTGGACCGTCGCAACCCCGCTGGATTTTCGGTATAAATCATCGGATTTTTTCTATGATTTGTTTTTATAATTCCGAGGTCCTACTACTTTTGCTGGTAACTGCAACTTGCGTCCAGGCGCAAACCCCGCTTTCCTGAACTTTGATATCATAACATCGCTCACAGTATGAAGAAACTCTTGACCCTCACCCTGACGCTGGTGCTGGCGCTGGTGCTAGTTACCAACCAGGCGAGTGCCCAGCAGTTCAGCAAGCGGAAGCAGTACAACTCCGTCGGGCTGTCCCTGAACGCCATGAACTACTTTGGCGACGTTGTGCCCAAGCCCAGCATCACCAGCCTGCGTTTCGCCGCTACGCGTCCGAACATCGGCCTGAGCTTCACCCGCCGCTTCGCCCCGCGGATTTCGGCCCGCGCTGCGTTGTCGTATGGCCGCATCACCGGCGACGACTTCAAAGCCGCTGACGATACCGATCCGGACGCCAAGTACCGCTACAACCGCAACATGAGCTTCCGCAACGACATCGTGGAATTCTCGGCGGTTGGTATCTTCGACCTGATCGAAAACCGTAACAACTATCTGAAGCGCCCTGACTTCGTTCCGTACGTATTCGCTGGTGTAGCTGTATACCACCATAACCCGAAAGGCCTCGTTGGTGCTAACGGTGTTACCGGTTCCGGCTTTGGCCTGAACGACGGGGATTGGGTTGCACTGCAGCCCCTCGGTACCGAAGGCCAGCGCCTTAACGGCGACGGCGCCTACACGCTGTGGCAGTTTTCGATTCCCTTTGGCGGCGGTGTGCGTTACAAGCTGAACAAAAGCTTCGACCTGGGTCTGGAAATCGGCTGGCGCAAAACCTTCACCGACTATCTGGATGATGTAAGCGGCAACTACTACGGCTACAGAGCGTTGGAGTCCGGTGCTGCGCAGTACTTTGGTGGTGGCAACGTGAAGAACCCCGCTGACCGCGGCGAGTTTGCTAACTTTAATGCTCCCGGCAGCATGCGCGGCAAGAGCAATGAAAAAGACTGGTACATCGTTACGGGTCTTACGCTGAACTACATCCTCGCTCCGCGCATCAAGAGCCCCAAATTCCGTTAATCAGACGTTGGCTGCTGCCAACGCAGCCTTCACCTGATGACCAAGCAACTTCTCTTCAAAACGCTCCTAGTTGGCCTCGTGCCGGCTGGGAGCGTTTTTTTTGCCCCCACTACTGCCGCCGCGCAAAACACCAGCGAAATAGGCCTTGGCCTCGGCGGGCTGAATTTTAAAGGCGACCTGGCCCCCGAATACCGCCTGCTGAATAACCGGCCTGCGGTATCGGCCTTTTACCGCAAGGATATTTCGGCCCCGGTCACGCTGCGCGGCACCGTTACTTATGGGCTATTGCGCGCCAACGACAGCGACGTGAAGGGGGAAAACGGCAACCAACTGCCGCTAGCAGGCCTTAGACAAGCCAGTATGAAAGGCTCTCTGCTGGATCTGGCCGGAACGCTCGAATACAACTTTTTCGATTACCACAACCGGCGCGACAAGCTGCATTTCACACCCTATGTGTTTGTAGGGGCCGCGGGCTTTATGGCCTTTACCCGCACCACCGGGGCGCAGTCGGGCTTCGAGCAATCCGAAAATACCCTGGGCATTGCCATACCGGCCGGCATTGGGGCAAAGCTGGCCCTGTCGCGGCACTGGAACCTCGGGCTAGAAACCGGCGCCCGCAAGGCCATTACCGACCTGATAGACCACGTGAAGGAGCAGAGCCCGGCTTTTGCCAACCGCTACGACCAGGATTGGTACTACTACACCGGGATTAGCGTGTCGTATACGTTCTACAAAATCAACTGTCCGGACCCGTACAAAGCGGACCCAAAACTGCTGCGCTAACGCACTCAGTCCCGGGCGTGTGCAACCATTTGCGTAACTTGCGGCCTCTTTTACGCAAATAGTTCGCATGTCTGCCCGCTCCGCCATTGACTCTGCCCGCATTCCTGCCCACGTGGCCGTCATCATGGACGGTAACGGACGTTGGGCCAAGAAACGGGGAGGACTGCGCATCTTCGGGCATCAAAGCGCCATTACGGCCGTTCGGGACACGGTGGAAGCCGCTGCTGAGTTGGGGATGCAATACCTCACGCTCTACGCCTTCTCCACCGAAAACTGGGGCCGGCCGAAGCACGAGGTGATGGCGCTGATGCAACTGCTGGTGCACACCATCCGGCAGGAAACGCCGACGCTGCTCAAGAACAACATCCGCCTGCAGGCCATCGGCGATACCAGCCAGCTGCCGGACGCCTGCCAGCGCGAGCTGGCGGAGGCCATGGAGCTGACGGCCGCTGGTAGCGGCACCACGCTGGTGCTGGCGCTGAGCTACAGCGGACGGTGGGATTTGGCCCAGGCGGCACGCCGCCTGGCCGAGGATGTGGTGGCCGGCAAGGTGCAACCCGCGGAAGTGGGGGAGGATCTGCTGGCGCGGTATCTGGCAACGGCGGGCATGCCCGATCCGGAACTGCTGATCCGGACCAGCGGCGAGCAGCGCATCAGCAACTTTCTGCTGTGGCAGCTGGCTTACACCGAACTATATATCACCGAGTTGCTGTGGCCGGACTTCCGGCGGGAGCATTTCTACGAAGCTGTACTGGCCTACCAGCGCCGGGAACGGCGTTTCGGCAAAACCAGTGAGCAACTGACCGTTTCGTAAGTTTTTTTTCGATGAGTTCTTTCTTCCCACGGCTCCGCGGCACCATGCTGACGGGGCTGCTGCTGGGGCTGACGGCCGGTTCGCTCCGCGCCCAAACCACGCCGGCTGCCGCCCCTGGCCAGGAGCCGCGTTACGAAATCGGTGGTATCACCATTAGCGGCATTCGTTACCTCGACCCCAACACCATGATCGGGCTGACCGGTCTGAAAGTGGGCGACCCGGTGTCGTTGCCGGGGGAGGAAATTGGCCGCGCCATTCGCCGGCTCTGGGACCAGGGCATTCTGGGCGACGTGAATGTGGTCGTGGACCGCATCGAGGGCAACCGCGTGTTCCTGGATTTCCAGCTCAAGGAGCGGCCCCGCCTCTCCAAAATTTACTTCACCAGCATTGGCAAGAGCCAAGCGGACGAGCTGCGCAACAAGATCAAAATTGTGCGCGGCAAGGTGGTGACCGATGCGCTTCTGAACAACACCCGGCAGGCAGTACGCAAGTACTACACCGATAAAGGGTTCATGAACGCCAAAATCAACATCACGCAGGAGCCTGACTCCACGCTGCCCAACAGCGTGGAACTAGTCATCGACGTGAAGAAGGGCGAAAAGGTGCGCATCGCCAGCATCGACTTCATCGGCAACGAAGCCATTAAAGATGGCAAGCTGAAGGGGCAGATGAAGAAAACCAAGGAGAAGAAGTCCTACAAGTTTCTTAACTCCGGCAAGTACAACAAAGCCGAGTTCGAGGCCGACAAGCAGAAGGTCATCGACTACTACAACGCCCAGGGGTACCGCGACGCTATCATTACCAGCGACTCGCTGATTACCGTGCAAGGCGAGCATACTTACCGCTGGATCGGCAAGGAGAACGGTAAGTTTGGCATCCATAAGCGCACGGAGCGCGAAGCCGACAAGCTGGCGCTGCGCATCTACGTGGACGAAGGGCCGAAGTACTACTTCCGCAACGTACGCTGGGCCGGCAACTACCTCTACGACGACCGGACGCTGGCCTCGGTGCTCGGCATCAAGAAGGGCGACGTGTACAGCAAAGAGTCGCTGGATAAGCGCCTGAACTACAACCCCACGGGCCAGGACGTGACGTCGCTCTACATGAACGACGGCTACCTGTTCTTTCAGATCGAGCCGGTGGAAACCCGCGTGGAGGGCGACTCCATCGACATCGAGATGCGCATCACCGAAGGGGTGCAGGCGCGCATCAAGGAGGTCAACATCGCGGGGAACACCAAAACCTCGGACCACGTGGTGCGGCGCGAGCTGCGCACCCTGCCGGGCGACAAGTTCAACCGCGAGCTGCTGATCCGCTCCCAGCGCGAAATTTCCTCGCTGGGCTACTTCGACCCGGAGAAAGTGGGCCTGAACCCGGTGCCCAACCCGGCCGATGGCACGGTGGACATCAACTACACGGTGTCGGAGAAGCCCTCGGACCAGATTACCCTGTCGGGCGGCTGGGGCGGCTACGCCGGCTTCATCGGCACGGTAGGCCTGGTGTTCAACAACTTCTCGCTGCGCAAAGCCGGTGACTTCCGGAACTGGAAGCCAGTGCCGGGCGGCGACGGGCAGCGCCTGGCGCTGAACGTGCAGGCCAACGGGCTGCAGTACCAGTCGTACTCGCTGTCGTTTACGGAGCCCTGGCTGGGCGGGCGCAAGCCCAACTCGCTGACGGTGACGTTGAACCGCAGCATTCAGCGCTACTCGTCGAGCGGCACGCTGGATGCGGCGTCGTTGCGCTCGGGTAGCTACATCAAAGTAAACAGCGCCTCGGTGGGCCTGGGCCGTCGTTTGCGCTGGCCCGATGACTACTTCACCCTAAGCAACAGCCTTTCGGTGAGCCGCTACGACCTGAAGGACTACCCGTACATAGGGGGCTTCAACACGGGGCAGGCCAACAACATCACCTTCAACACCACGCTGGCGCGCAACAGCACCGACAACCCGACGTTTACCCGTCGCGGCTCGGCCCTGACCTTGTCGCTGAACCTGACGCCGCCTTACTCAGTGTTTAAGGGGGCGCACCCGAACGTGAACGAGTGGGTTGAATTCCACAAGTGGATGTTCGACGCCTCGTGGTTCACGCCGATGGGCAACAAGCTGGTGCTGAACACGCGGGCGCACTTCGGCTTTATCGGTCGCTACAACAAGAGCCGGGCGTACGGGCCATTTGAGCGCTTCAAGCTCGGCGGTTCGGGTCTGGGCTTCGGTGGCGCCTCGAACTTCATCGTGGGCACCGAATACATCGGTCTGCGCGGCTACGACGACCCGCAGGACGCGTTTGCCATTCCGACGGCCCGGCAGCAGGAAAGCGGCGGCATCGTGTACAACAAGTACGTGATGGAGCTGCGCTACCCGGTGTCGCTGAACCCGGCGGCTACGGTGTACGTGCTGAGCTTTGCTGAAGCCGGCAATGCCTTCGACACCTATAACCAGTACAACCCCTTCAAAGTCTACCGCTCGGCGGGCGTCGGGGCGCGTATCTTCATGTCGGCGTTCGGCCTGCTCGGCTTCGACTACGGCTACGGCTTCGACAACGTGCCCGTACCGCTGGGCAACTCGCAGCGGCAGGACCACAGCAAGTTTCACTTCATCATCGGTCAGCAGATCCGCTAAGGCACCAAACAGCCGGTGGCCGGCGTTCAGTAGCATATGAAACGACTATTGTTTGCGCTTCCCCTGCTGTGGCTGGCGCTGCTGCCTGGCCTGGCCCGGGCCCAGAAGTTCGGCTACGTCGACACGGAGTTCATCATGACCAAGATGCCGGCTTACGCCCAGGCACAACAGGAGTTGAACACTGCGTCGCAGAACTGGCAGAAGGAAGTGGAGGCCCAGAAAAAGGACCTCGACCGGCTGCACCGCACCTATCAGGCGGAGGAAGTGCTGCTGACCGAAACGATGAAGAAGAAGCGCCAGGACGAGATTCTGAAAAAAGAGCAGGACGCCAAGGCCTACCAGAACAAGGTGTTCGGCTACGAAGGCCTGCTGTTCAAGAAGCGCCAGGAGCTGACCAAACCCATTCAGGACAAGGTGTTTGAAGCCGTGGAGAAAGTGGCTAAGAAGAAGCAACTGGCCATCGTATTCGACAAAGCCGGCGACCTGACCATGCTCTATACTAACCCGGCGCATGACTACACGGAATTTGTCTTGGAAGAATTAGATTTAGCTTCCGAAGACCGCAACCAACCCGGCCCGAAAGGCGCCGTGAAGACAGTTGCCCCGCCCCAGACGCCCGCTGACTCGGAGTTTGGCGACGACATGCCCGCCCCCACCAAGGCCGCGCCGGCTACCAAAGGCCGCGTGACGACCAAGCCCGGTACGCGGAACTAACTACCTTTGTGCATCAACCCCCTGACCCCTCTCGCTCAATGACCCTGACCCGCAAGTTTCGCCTCGTGCTGGCCGCCGCGGCCCTGACGCTGACCGCCGCCCCCGCCGCCCTGGCCCAAACTGCTCCGGCCACCAACGCTGGCCCGCTCAAAATCGGCTACACCAACGTGGACTACGTGATTAGCCAGATGCCCGAGAGCAAACAGATTGAGTCGCAGCTGAAAGACTACAGCACCCAGCTCAAAAACCAGCTGGACGCCAAAGTAGCCGACTACCGCAAGAAGGTGGACGCTTACCAGGCCTTGCCCCAGACGACCCCCGACGCTATTCGCGCCGACAAAGAGAAGGAACTGCAAACCATGCAGCAATCCATCCAGGAATTCCAGCAGAGCGCCGAGCAGTCGGTGCAGCAGCGCCAGCAGACCCTGCTGAAGCCGGTGTACGACAAGCTGCAGAAGACCATCGACGTGGTGTCGGAGAAGAACGGCTACACCTACGTGTTCAACTCGGACGCCGGCTTCGGCACGACGCCTATCCTGCTGCACGGCCCGAAAGACGGTGACATCTCCGACATCGTGCTAAAGGAAATGGGCGTAACGCCCGGCCAGAACGCCGCCCCGGCCCCGTCGGCTACGCCGAAAGCCGCTCCCGCCACGACCCCGGCTACCACGCCGGCCGGCGGTGCGAGCAAAACCAAAGTGAAGAAGAAGTAGTCCTTCGCGCCGATAACCCGAAAGCCGGGGCCTGCTGGCAGGTCCCGGCTTTCGTATGTTTGAGCCCCGGTGCCCCAGCCATGCTACACGACCTAGACCCCGATTTGCTGCCCGACGGCGCGTCCGGCCTCGCCGAGGAAGACGAGCTGTTTGAGCACCACCGCATTCAGGCCGACGCCCGGCAGGAGCCCATGCGGCTGGATAAATTCCTGCTCAACCGCCTGCCCAACGTGTCGCGTACCAAGGTGCAGGCCGGCATCGAGGCCGAGGCGGTGCAGGTGAACGGCAAGCCCGCCAAATCCAGCTACAAAGTGAAGGCCGGCGACGTGGTGACCGTGGTGCTGCCCGAGCCCCCGCGCGAGGACAAGGTGGTACCCGAGCAAATGGCCCTGGACATCCGCTACGAGGACGACCAGTTGCTGGTGGTGAACAAGCCCGCCGGCATGGTGGTGCACCCCGCCTACGGCAACTGGACGGGCACCCTGGTCAACGGCCTGGCCTGGCACCTGCACAACCTGCCTACCGGCCGCAACGGCGACATTCGCCCCGGCCTGGTACACCGCATCGACAAGGACACTTCCGGACTGCTGGTGGTGGGCAAGACGGAGTGGGCCATGACGCACCTCTCCAACCAGTTCTTCTACCACACCATCGAGCGGACGTACCTGGCGCTGGTGTGGGGCACGCCCAAAGAGGCCAGCGGCACCATTCGCGGCAACATTGGGCGCCACCCCAAGGACCGTAAGCTGATGACCGTATTTCCCGAAGGCAGCGCCGAGGGCAAGCACGCCGTCACGCATTACAAAGTTCTGCAGAGCTTCGGTCCGGTGGCGCTGGTGCAGTGCAACCTCGAAACCGGCCGTACCCACCAGATCCGGGCGCACATGAAGCATATCGGCCACCCGCTCTTCGCCGATGCGGCCTACGGCGGCGATAAAGTCCTCTACGGCCAACGCACCGGCTCCTACAAGAGCTTCGTCGAAAACACCTTCGAAGTGCTCAACCGCCAAGCCCTGCACGCCAAGTCGCTGGGCTTCGTGCACCCGACGACGGGCGCGCAACTGCAGTTGGAAGTGGAGTTGCCCGAGGATTTTCGGGCTGGCTTGGCCCGCTGGGAGCGGTACGCCACGCAGGCCGACTAATAACCCTTCGCTAAAACGCACAAAAAAGCCCGCTGCAGCAATGCAGCGGGCTTTTCTATAACATGGAAGGCCCTTACTTCTTCGTGCTCTTAACGGGCGCTTTAGCCGGGGCCTTGGTGGGGGCGCTGAGTTGCTTGATAGCATCGGCAGCCTGCGCGTCGTCGGGCTTCACTGCTACGGCCTGCTGGTAGCTGCTCAATGCCTGAGCTTTGTTGCCAGCGTTGTAGTAGTAAGCACCCAGATAACGGTAGGCTTCGGCCAGGCCAGCTTGGTTTTTGGCCGGATCAGCTTTGGCTACTTCGATGTACTTCTCGTAGTGCGGCTTAGCCAAGGCCTGTTTCAGTTCCGGGTCCAGGTTGGAGTTGGCCTGGGCGCGCATCAGGTAGCCGGCGGTGTAAGTCGGACGAGCCGTAATAACAATGTTCAGGAGGCTGTCGGCCTGGGCGTACTTCTTATCGATGGTGTACACATTGGCCAGACGCACTTGGTCGGTCAGGGCCGGAGTGCCTTTCGACATCTTCTGACGCAGTACGCGTTCGGCTTTGGGGTAATCCTTCTTCAGGATATACGCCTGCACCAGTTCATTCTGTAGGTCAGCAGCCTTGTCCGGGTTGGCGGCAATGGCCTTTTCGATCAGGGCAATACCCTCGTCCGAACGGCCCGCTTTCACCAGAATCTTGCCCTGGTATACGTAGTCATCGGTGATGCGCTTGTCGGCGGGCACCAGCGTATTGTATTTCTCCACGGCAGCCAAGGCCTGGTCGTTCTGGTTGCTCTCGTACAGCGAGTAAGCCAGCAGACGATTCATGGTCACGTTGTTGGGGTCTTTGGCCAACACTTCCTGAATCTGGGTAATGGCTTCCGGATACTTCTTGCTCGTGTACAGGAAGGCAGCGTACGTGGCCTGCGTGGCCGTCGTATTCTCCGCCATGTCCGTGTACTTCTTCATGTTCTCTACGGCCAGATCGGGCTTGTCGGCGTAGTAATACATGTTGGCCAGCTCGCGGTACACCGGGGCGTAGTTCGAGTTGATGCTGGTCACTTTGTTGAAGTTAGTCAGTGCCTCGCCGCCGTTGCGCGAACGGAAGCTCAGCTCACCCTTGCGGTAGTAGGCCCGCACGTAGCCGCCATCGGCGCGCAGGGCGCGGTCGTAGGCGTTCATGGCGTCACCACCGCCATTGTCGCGCTTGGCGTAGATGTCGCCGAGGTTCACCAGCCAGGCTGCATCATCCTTCTTATTCAGCTTGATAGCCTGATTGATGGCGTCGATGCCCTTCTGGTTATCCTTTACATCCGTTTCGGCGTAAGCTTGGCCTACCGCCGCGTAGATGTTGGCATCCTTGCTCTTGGTGGCTTTGATGGCCGCGTCAAACTGCGCGTCAGCTTCCATCTTCTTACCCTGCGCTAACAGCGCACGGCCCGAGGAAACCATGGCGAGCGGGAACTTGGTATCACGCGAAGCCATGTTGAAGAAGTAAGCGGCCGAGTCAGCCTTTTCTTGCTTCAGGTACAAACGACCCAATTCGTACGCCGCTTCCGGGTTCGACTGGTTGGGCAACAGCTGACGCTTGGCTTCGCTGTAGCGTTCCAGCTCGATGGACTGACGAGCGGCCGGCATGTTCTGAGCAAACACGGCCGGGCCGGCGAGCGAAAAAGCAGCGAGGAGCGAGAGCTTCCAGGGCTTATTGGTCATGAGAAAAGGGTAAATGAGGAAATGGTGAGAGACTGGTTGAGGCAGGTGAGCAAAGACTTACTCCTTGTTGGCCTGCACCAGACGAACCTGCCCAACGGCCGGCATCAGTCCGGATTTCAGGAAAATCAGCTGACCCTGATTGCCCGCTACGAAGGATGCAAACCCGGTGCCAAGTCCGGTACGCGCCTCGCGGCTGATGACGTAGAGCTTGCGGCGCAATGGGTACTCCTGCGTCGCCAGATACGCCTGGTAGGGCTTCACGTAGTCGTCGGGCTTACTAGGCGCCGCGACTTTGCTCTTGCCAATGGCCGCTACCTGAATCTTGCGCAGAAAGCTCTGCACCTTGGCATCGTCCTGGTCGCTGATCCAATTAACGCCGATTACGCCGATTGCGTTCGGATGCGTTGCAACGTAATCAATCAGCTTTGGGTTCGATTCGCTGGCAAACACCTCCTTGGCCAGGGCCGCCCCGCGCGTAACGGAGTCCTGCACGTAGCGGGTGGTGCTGGAGTTGTTCTGGTCAAATACCGGGCTGATTTTGCCCAGCGACGAGGCTTTGCCGCTGACCTGCTTCCACTGCGCCACCTGCCCGGTGAAAATGGCCTTCAGCTGCGCCAATGTCAGCAGAGAGTCGGGGTTCGAGGGGTGCAGGATGATGGCCACGCCGTCGGTAGCTACGTGCGTCAGGTGGGGCACGATGGTTTGCCGGTCAAATTCCGCTTGCTCCTCCGGCTTCAGCCCGCGGGCCACGATAACGGCGCGTACCTTGTCGTCGAGCAGGTCGCGCATGGCTTCGCGCTCGGGCTTGTATGCCGCCTGCACGTGCGCGTACTGGTAGAGCTTCTGAAACGTGTCGATATGCGACTTCAGAATGGGCTCGAACGTGTTGTCGATGCTGACCTTGATGGTGCCGCTGGTCGGCGTATCACTGTCCGCGTCGGGCGTCGTGGAGTTGTTGCCGTTGCAGCCAGCCAAGAGGGCTATGCTCAGGGCCAGAGCGGCCCCCAGGGCACGCGGAGTGGCTTTAGAAAGCGTCATGTCGTTTGCGGAAATGCTGGCGGAACGCGCGGACAAATCTAATTAATCCGTACAGGATGAAGAGGCCGCCCACCACGCGGCGGGTGGTCAGCGTGAGGTGAAATATGCCGGGCGGCGCGGCAATCAGAAAGGCGCCCAGCCCCACGTACACCACGGCCATCAGCATGGTGAAGTAGCGCGAAGTCGAATGTTGGCCCCGGCGGCTGTTGATACGCTCGTCAGCGTTGGTGTTCAGCATGGCTGTCAATGTTGAGGCAGCCGCACGGGCTGCTACGTCCTAACGCGTAAAAGTAGAAGGTTTGTTCGCTGTATTACGGTGCCGCAATGTTTTCGGGTAAGGAATAAAGCTAAAAGCCCGTTTGAGCGCAACGCTCAAACGGGCTTTCTAGTGTGTAGAGTGCAACTAAAGCCGATTCGCCTAATTGCCGATCCGGAAGGTGATGGGCAGCGTGTAGCGCACTGCTACCGCGTGCCCGTTTTGGGTGCCGGGCTCCCAGGCCGGCATCTTGCGCACCACCCGCAGCGCCTCTTCATCAGTGCCGTAGCCCAACCCTTTGAGCACCTGCACATCCACGATTTCACCGCTCGTGCTGACGGTGAAGGACACGAATACTTTGCCTTCTACCTGTTCGCGCAGGGCCATAGCCGGGTAGCGCATGTTGCGTCGCAGAAAGTCCAGCATGGCCGCATCACCACCCGCGAACTTGGGCATGAACTCGGCCGTCAGGAATACGCCCGTGGTGCCCGTACCGGCTGGAGCAGTCAGGTCCAACGGCTTTTTGCCGTCACCTTCTCCGAGGCCGATAGCGCCATCCTTGGGTATTTCGGCGGGCCCAACGGCATTAACGGCGCCCGGCAGGGCATCAGCCGGCGGAGTAACGGATTCATCCCGGGGCTTAGCCTTGTCGTCTGGTACTACCTGGGTCGGTGTTGCCACCGTGGGCACTTTAGCACCAGCGGCACGCACTGGTGGCTCGATGGGCTTCGGCTCGTCGATAGGCTTGAATACGGTGGTGGGATTGGTCAATATTACTTCACTCACTACCGGTGGCTTGTAGGTGGCTTTGGGAGTGAGCAAGCGTACAATTCCAGGCGCAGCGGCCAGCAATACAAACAGCAGCAGCGCCAGCCCAACGGCCCGGCGCACGTGCGTGGGATAGGTCTGGCGCAGGTCAAAGGCACCGTAGGCCTTGTTGCGGCCCTCGAAGACGATTTCGTCCAGCGTGCTGGGCCGAAGTTGTAGGGGAGTCATGGCGGTGAATGAAGTGAGGTGAATGATAGAACTGCTGCGCATCCAGTCTGACCTCAACCCCGCTCTAATTACTCCTCCGGCCTGACCTTCAGCCAGAAAACGGCGCAGATAAGGCGGTTGGTATATCGGCTAACCAGAAAAATTCCAGATAGCCGGAAAAAGCAAAACCCCGAACCATGCCGGAGCCTGATTCGGGGTTTTTAAGTTGGCTGACGTGGTCGTCAGGCCAGTCGCTTACTTGATGGTGAACGTCACCGGGACGGTGTACGACACGCTCACGGCGCGACCGTTCTGCTTACCAGGCGCCCAGGCCGGCATCTTGCTGATAACGCGTACTGCTTCTTCGTCGCAGCCGGCACCGATGCCTTTGGTTACCGTTACGTTCGAGATTTGCCCATCCGGGCCCACCACGAAGTTCACGAATACTTTGCCTTCCACCTGGTTGCGCAGGGCCAGGGCCGGATACTTGATGTTTTTACCGAGGTATTGCATCAGGCCTTCCATGCCACCGGGAGGGGTCGGCATCTGCTCCACGTACGTGTAGACCTTTTGTTCTACGACGGCCGCTACCGCTTCGCCTTTGCCTTCGTCGAGGCCGCTCAGGTCGACTGCTGCCAAGTTGTTGGTGTTGCCTTCAACCGTTTTGGTAGCTACTACCTTGTCTTCGAGCTCCTTCTGATCGGGAATCTCTTCGACTTTGCGAACCTCTTCGTCCTTTTTCACCACGGGCGGGGTAAAGCGCACCGTCGAAAGCTTGGGAGGAGGGGGCGGGGGAGCCGTGGGGGGCGGCGGTGGGGGCGGGGGCTGGTTTTCCAGGGGCGGCGCCTCCAGCGTCACGTCGACCTCGATTTTGTCTTTGGTCGTGTCCTTCTTCGGCGTGAGCATGCTGGCGATAACCGGCCCGAAGATCAGCAGCGTGAAGAAGATGATGGCAACCAGAAAAGCGCGCGTGACGTGCTTGCCGTACAGCTTGCGCAGTACATAAGCACCGTAGGCTTTGTTACGGCCTTCAAAGATGATATCGTTGAAGGACGCCCGGGCCAATTGAGCATTGTCCATCATAGGCCAGAGGTGGTTATAAGGTTCTCATCGTCCTTGGTGATGTCCACCAGCGCATATTTCTGCTGCCCGGTAATGGTCATCTCGTCCAGGATATCCACCATGTTCTTGTAGTTGGCTTTGTCGGCGGCCTTGATCAGCACCACCGTCGAGGGGCGCCGGGCGCGGCGGTTCACCAGAACCTGTCGGATACCATCAGCTGAGTAAGAGCTCAGCTGCAGCTGCGGTTTTTCGCTCACCAAGCCCTCGTAGTAGTAGAGCTTGTTGTTTTCGCCCAGCAGCACCGTGAAAGCGTCTGAGGCTTTCAGTTCTTGTTGTTCGTCTTCCGGCTTCGGCTTCACCGGCATCGAAATCTGCATCACCTTGGGCTTTGCAAACGTCGTGGTCAGCATGAAGAAGGTGAGCAGGAGGAAGGCCAAGTCCACCATCGGGGTCATGTCGATTTTGGTCGACATTTTCTTGGCCCGCTTCTTACCACCTTTGCCTCCGCCGGAGTCTTTCTGTTGTATTTCGGCCATGGCTACTTAGTTGCTGGCAACCGGCTTGGTTTCCAGATCGGTGACGAGATAGAAACGGTTGAGGTTCTTCTCCTGCAGAATCTTGATGACTTTCTTCACCGTCGGAACATCGGCCAGCCCGTCGCCTTTGATGGCAATGTAGGGGGCGGTGTTCAGCACGCTGATGTTGGCGCTCCGCGCCGCCATTACCCACTCGGCCAGCTGATTGTTCAGCGAATCGGTCGGGATGCCCGGCTGTTTGAAGGCTTTGCGCTGCTCGGCCGGCAGGTTCACGAAGCCCTTGATCTGCTGGGCTTCAAGACCGAAATCGGGCAGCAGCGAAAACTGCTTCTTCTCTTTGTCGGAGAAGCTCTGGCCATATTTAGCCCCGACGGTTTCAAGCGCCTTCAGCTTTACCGGCTGCGAGTCCGAGCTGAAGAATACGCGCTTGTCCTTATCGATGGTAATGGTCAGTACGCCCTTGTCGGGCAGCGACTTTTCCGAAATCGAGGACGGAGTGTCCACCACCACGGCCGTGTCTTCCGTGGGCGTAGCGGTGAGCATGAAGAAGGTCACCAGCAAGAAGGCCAAGTCTACCATCGGGGTCATGTCCAACGATGGTGACACTCGGTGAGGTTTTACTTTCGGCATTTCTGGCTAGTTCAGAAGGTTCTTTGATTCAGTAACGTACGAGGTGCAGCGTTTAGTTTACGCTACCGCACCGTTTTGTACGCCGTTGTCGCCGTGCTGAGCAGCGAAGGTCTGAATGATGGAGAACCCGGCCTCGTCGATGCTGTAGGTCAGCTCGTCGATTTTGCTGGTGAAGAAGTTGTAGGCGATGATGGCAATGGCCGAGGTCAAGATACCCAGAGCCGTGTTGATCAGAGCTTCCGAGATACCGTTGGCCAGACCTACGGCGTCCGGAGCACCGGCGTTAGCCAGAGCGGCGAAGGCGTTGATCATACCGAATACGGTACCGAGCAGACCAACCAGGGTAGCAACCGACGCCAGGGTCGAGATGATAACCAGGTTTTTCTCCAGCATCGGCAGCTCCAGGGCGGTCGATTCCTCGATTTCCTTCTGGATAGCCAGGATCTTCTGGTCTTTGTCCATGCCCCGCTCGCGGGCCATTTCCTGGTACTTCAGCAGGCCCGACTTCACTACGTTGGCTACCGAGCCCTTCTGCTGGTCGCAGGTGGCAATGGCGCCGGTGATGTCGTTCACGTTCAGCTTCTGGCGCACGGTACGTACGAAGCTCTCGATGCTCTTCGAACCTTTGGCGCGGCCGATGGTGAGGTAACGCTCAATCGAGAACGTAATCACAATCAGGAACATCGACATCAGGATCGGCACGATAACACCGCCCTTGTACACGATGCCGAGGTAATCACCGGGCATGGGGTTGTTGTGGTTGTTGCCGCCCTGGAAGTGGCTACCGTCACCCATGACGAATTTCCACACCACGTAGCTAACGACGAGAGCCAGCGGAATCACGATAGCGGCCAGTGCCGAACCGCCTTTGGCTTCGCCAGTCTTCGGCGCTGCGGGAGCGGCAGGCCGGGGAGCCGTAGCCGGCTTGTTCGGGACATTCTTTTGTTCCATTGTTCCGGAGATTAAGAAAGGGTTGGTTGGTGAAAAAGGTTGACTTGTGGTTGGAAAGTGGTTTATAAAAACCGAAAGGCCTAAGACGGCGGAGCCCCGCTCACCCTCACAAATTGGCCAGGGAAAAGAAGCCAAATCTGTGGGTCTGCTCGTGTGCGGGGCCTTCGTCCGTAGTAGGTCTATCCTTGGCAAACCTAAACAAAAGGCTTGGCGCCGCCAAATTAAAAGGAGGCCTAAAGCGTTTAAAACGGCATTAGCCCCGAAAAAAGGCTATTTCGTGGAGTTTGATTCAGGGCCAGTTACGGGCAAGTGTTTGGCAGCGTTCCAGTATTGATCCATCTCGGCCAGCGTGAGGTCGGCGAGGGCCCGGCCGGAGCGGGTTACTTCGGTTTCCAGATACCGGAAGCGGTGGATAAACTTCCGGTTGGTTTGCTCCAGGGCTTCTTCGGGGTTGATGCCGGCAAAGCGGGCAAAATTGACGAGCGAAAACAGCAGGTCGCCGAACTCGGCGGCGGCCCGGGCGGGGTCCACCACGTCGCCGTCGCGGAACTCGGCCCCGAACTCGGCCAGCTCTTCCTGCACTTTCGCCCACACCTGCGCCTTTTCCTCCCAATCGAAGCCGGCGCCGCGCGCTTTTTCCTGAATACGCATGGCCTTCACCAGAGCCGGCAGCGAAACTGGTACGCCACCCAGCACGGAATCGTTGCCCTTCTCCTTGAGTTTCAGCTGCTCCCAGTTGCGCTTGACGTCCTCTTCATCGGCTACCTGCACGTCGCCGTAGATGTGGGGGTGGCGGTGAATAAGCTTGTCGCACTGCGCGTTGAGCACGTCGGCAATGTCGAAGCGGCCCTGCTCGCTGGCAATTTTGGCGTAGAAGGTGAGGTGCAGCATCACGTCGCCCAGCTCCTTCTGCACGTCCGGCAGGTCCTCGCGCAGGATGGCGTCGGCCAGCTCGTAGGTTTCCTCGATGGTGAGGTGGCGCAGGGTCTGCATGGTCTGCTTCCGGTCCCAGGGACACTCGGCCCGCAGGCGGTCTAATACGTCGAGCAGACGGCCGAAGGCCGCGAGTTGGGCGGGGCGGCGACTGGGGGTGTTGTACTCCATTGTCTCAAATATACGGCGCAAGCTAAAAACGAACCGAGTGAGTAGTCACGTAGTAGGCGGGGCGGGGCGGATTCGTTACTTTTGCCGCCTGAAAAACCGACATTTCTTGTGGCACTGATCAAATCCATCTCGGGCATCCGGGGCACCATCGGCGGCCGGGCGGGCGACGCTCTCACCCCCATCGACGTGGTCAAGTTCACGGCTGCCTTCGGCACCTGGGCGCTGGCCCATTCCCAACACCGCACCATCGTGGTCGGCCGCGACGCGCGCCTCTCCGGCGACATGGTTAACAAGCTGGTTATCGGCACGCTGCAGGGGCTGGGCATCGATGTCATCGACCTGGGCCTGTCGACCACGCCGACCGTGGAAATGGCCGTGCCGGCGCGCAAAGCGGCGGGCGGTATCATCCTGACGGCCTCGCACAACCCCAAGCAGTGGAACGCGCTGAAGCTGCTCAACGAAAAGGGCGAATTCATCTCCGACGCCGACGGCAAGCACGTGCTGGAGCTGGCCGAGCAGGAAGCCTTCGATTTCGCGCAGGTAACCAAGCTGGGGCAGGTAACGAACGACAACTCGGCGCTGAAAAAGCACATAAAGGCCATTCTGGCGCTGCCGCTGGTGGACGTGGAAGCCATCAAGGCCAAAAACTTCCGGGTGGTGGTTGACGCCGTTAACTCCTCGGGCGGTTTTGCCGTGCCGCAGCTGCTGGAAGCCCTGGGCGTGACGACCATCGAGAAGCTGTACTGCGAGCCGACCGGCGACTTTGCCCACAACCCCGAGCCGCTGCCCGAGAACCTGCGCGACATTGCCAAGGTGCTGGAAAAAGGCTCGTTTGACCTCGGTATCGTGGTGGACCCGGACGTGGACCGCCTGGCCCTCATCAACGAGGACGGCACCATGTTCGGCGAGGAGTACACGCTGGTGGCCGTGGCCGATTACGTGCTGGGGCAGTTGGGCGGCGGCAACACCGTGAGCAACCTGAGCAGCACCCGCGCCCTGCGCGACGTGACTGAGAAGCACGGCGGCTCGTACGCCGCCGCCGCGGTGGGCGAGGTGAACGTGGTGACCAAGATGAAGGAAACCAACACCGTTATCGGCGGCGAGGGCAACGGTGGTATCATCTACCCCGAGCTGCACTACGGTCGCGACGCCCTGGTGGGCATTGCGCTGTTTCTGACGCACCTGGCCAAGTCGGGCAAGACGATGACGCAGTTGCGGGCGTCGTACCCGAACTACTTCATCTCGAAAAACAAGATCGAGCTGACGCCGGATATCGATACTGATAAAGTACTGGTGCAGATGGAGAAGCGCTATGCCAAGCAGCCGGTGAATACCATCGACGGGGTGAAAATCGAATTCGACAAGGAGTGGGTGCACCTGCGCAAGTCGAACACCGAGCCGATTATCCGCATCTACGCCGAGTCGGACTCCAACGCGACGGCCGACCATCTGGCGCAGAAAATCATCGGCGACATCAAGGAAATCATCAGCCGCTAATCACGGATTACGGCGGATTAGCTCCGCTGAACCTCGTTTCGTCCGGATTTCACGGATTTGATGGACGATTGAACGCAGTGGTGCCACGACTCCAAAGTCGTGGCACCACTGCGTTTACCCGGGTTCAGCCGGTGAAAATTACTCGTGGTTTCAAGGTAGTGGTGCCACGACTTCGAGCCTTGGCACCACACGGGTTTCTTGCTTTTGGCCAATATTATTCTTCTGTAAAGTGGGGTGGTTGGCCGATAATACCAGCCCGATGGGCGGTAGAAATGCGCGGCAATATTGAATCCGTTATTTTTGCAGTCCACCCCTGAAAGTGTCTGTGCATGACGCCCAACCACGCTACGCCTTCGGTTTACTTCGATAACGCCGCCACCACCCCGCTCGATCCGGAAGTACTGGACGCCATGATGCCCTTTCTGACGGAGCATTTCGGCAACCCCAGCAGCATCCACGGCCACGGCCGCAAGGTGCGCGCGGCCATCGAAAACGCCCGCAAGACCATTGCTCACCTGATTGGGGCCGCGCCGGCCGAAATCAGCTTTACCTCGGGCGGTACCGAAGCCGACAACTACGCCGCGTTTGGCTCGATCCGGACGCTGGGGCTGAAGCACGCCATTACCTCCAGGCTGGAGCACCACGCGGTGCTGCACACGCTGGAGGCGCTGCAGAAGGCGGGCGAGATTGAGCTGAGCTTCGTGCGCTTCGACGAGCAGGGCAAGCTGGACCTGGCCCACCTCGACGAGCTGCTGGGCACGCACACGCGCTCCTTCGTGAGCCTGATGCACGCCAACAACGAAATCGGCAACCTGAACGACATCGAGGCCATCGGGCAGCTTTGTCGGACGCACGGGGCCATCTTCCACACCGACACGGTGCAGACGATGGGCCACTACTGCCACAACGTGCAGCAGTTGCAGAACCACTTTCTGGTGGGCTCGGCGCACAAGTTTCACGGGCCGAAGGGCTCGGGCTTCCTCTACACGCAGTCGGGCCTGCAGGTGCAGCCGCTGATTCATGGCGGGGCGCAGGAGCGCAACGTGCGCGCCGGCACCGAAAACGTGTACGGCATCGTGGGCTTGGCCAAGGCCCTGGAAATTGCCTACCGCGACATGGACCAGCACCACCGCCACATTCAAGGGCTGAAAGACCGGTTCATCGAAAAGCTGCGGGCCGAAATCGACGACGTGCAGTTTAACGGGCTTTCGGCCGACGCCGACCAGAGCCTGTACACGGTGCTCAACGTGAGCCTGCCGCCCTCGGAGCTGAACGAGATGCTGCTGTTCAACCTCGACATCAACCACGTGTCGGCCTCGGGCGGCTCGGCCTGCACCAGCGGCTCCAACATCGGCTCGCACGTGCTCACGGCCCTGGGCTGCGACCCGCAGCGCGGCGCGGTGCGCTTTTCGATGAGCAAGTACAACACGGCCGACGAGGTGGACTACGCCGTGGAGCAGCTGGCCAAGATGTACCGCAAGGTGCCGGCGTAGACTGAAAGCGTAAAAATTATAAAAGCCCCGGTGTGCAGCTCGTACACCGGGGCTTTTGCTTGGTAGGCGGGCCGAAAGCTGGGCCGCGCCATTATTCAATAGGCACCGGTGGCGCCGCCGCCGCCGGAGTGGCCGCCGCCGAACTGCACGCCCGCCGTGGCCGCGGCCGGGGCGGAGTGGGCCGTCTGGGCCACTACCAAGGATTCCAGGTCGAGCTGCGGGTCCTCGGCGTCGTCGGGGGCGGAGGTGAGGCCGTGGCGGGCCGAGTGCAGGTAGCGCGTGGCCCACACGGCCAAGGCCACGAAAAAGGCGCCGGCCAGGGTGGCGGCGGTTTCGGCGGGCAGCAGGCTGCGGTAGTAGCGCAGGGTGAAAACGGAAAACGCGGCCGTCAGCAAACCCAGCCACAGCCAGGTGCGGTCGGGGCGGCGCAGGCCCTGGACGAGGTAGAATAGCGGAATGGTAGCCGTGAGCAGGCAAAACAGCCACGCCAGCGGAATCTGGGGCGCCACAAACGCGTAGCTATGGTATTCAGGCGCCATCAGCGCCATATTTCCTTCGCGCACGGCCCAGTAGTTGACGGCCAGATAAGCGGTTCCCAGCGCCAGGCCGCGCAGCAGCCCGAGGCAACGGTGGTAGTACAGGCGCTCAGGCCGTTGGAGCTGTCGGGTAAACCATAGGTAGGCTGCGGCCGACGCAGCGCACAGTGCGAAGGGCAGCAGCAGCGTGCCGTGGGGCAGCAGCAGTAGCACGTTGCCGAGCAGCAGCAGGCCATTCAGGTAAGCGGCCACGGCGACGAGGCGGTCGGCGTAGCGCAGGGTGGCCAGCAGCAGCACCGCCTGGGTGAGCAGCAGGGCGACGGTCAGGCGGGCGGTGCCGGGTGTGGGGTCGGGGGAAGGGTAGCTGCTCAGCGTTTCGTAGGTGAAATAGAAAATGAGCACGACCAGACCCAGCAGTTCCAGGTACAGCAGGGCGTTGTCGGCGCCGGAGTGGTAGAGCCGTTTGCCGCGAATGGCCATTTCCAGCACCACCGCGCCGATAATCAGGCTGACGATGAGCGTGCCGAGAAAATTGAATTGGAACATCATGCCCACGAAACCCGCGCCGGCCAGGGCCCCCAGCGTGGTAAACAGAAACAGGCCGATGCGCAGAAACAGGTGCGGCCGGTAGAAGTCGAGCGGAAAGCGGGCCTGCGCGGCGGCCAGCTGCCCGGCCGTCAGCAAACCGCGCCGCTGCCAGCGGGTGGCTTGCTCCTGAATGGCTTCGTGATGCGGCCAGTCGGGGTGGTAGGCGTAGAAGCTCATCGGAGACGCAGGATTTTCTTGATGTTCAGAAACAACCAGACCACGCCGGCAGCCGACAGCGGCACGTACAGCAGCAGGAGCGTAAAGCCCGCTTCGCCGGAATCGGTGGCCGCGATGAAGCGCACCAGCGTGTAGGTCACGGCCATGTAGGCGTAGCCCACGCCCATCAGCAGCAGCAGGTAGGAATGCGTGCGGCGGGCGTACCACACCAGCGCGGCGCACACCAGCAGAATCAGCGGCACCAGCAGCACGGGCGGAAAGCTGCCGTAGCCGGGCGTGAAATCCAGCAGCGTGACGGTGGCCGCAATCAGCAGCAGGTTGCTGCCCAGCGAAATGTAGGTGAAGGCGAAGTGCGCCTTGCGGCCGTAGCGCTCCGAGAGCAGCCCGGCCAGCATCAGCCCCAGGCCCAGCAGCATGGCGGCCGTGCTCAGGCGGGAGTGCCAGAAGTCATTGGTAGTGAAGGCCGACAGCGGCTGAATGGTGACACCCACCCAGGCCGCCAGCGCCGTGATGCCCATGGCCAGCACGCCGCGGTGGTCGAAGCGGTAGGCCAGGGGCAGAAATACCAAGGCTGGCAGCAAGGTGGCCAGCCCGTAGCGCGTGCCGAAGAGGCCGTACTGCACCTGCAGGTAGGTTTCGAGGGTGACGAAGAGCAGGCAGCCGAGCAGCAGGGCGTAGTCGGGCAGAAAGCCGGCTTTGGCGGCCTCGCCCCAGCTGAAGGGCTGCCGGTGCCGCGCCGCGTAGCCCAGGCTAAGGAGCATCAGCAGGGCAATGGCGGCCACCACCACGCCGTGGCCAATATCATCGAGGTGCTGGTAGATAAGCACGCCCAGCCCGCCGCTGAGCAACACGATGCCCACGTACAGCAGCAGGCGCAGCTCGTGGTGCAAGGAGAAGGGGCGCTGGGCCTCGTCGGTGCGGATCAGGGCAGCCTGCTCGGGCGGCAGCAGCTGCTGATCCAGCAGTGCGCGCAGCACGGATTCGGGGGACATAGGCGGCGGGTAGGGGTGAAGCGGTAAGTACGGCGTTCGGCGGCAGAATCCGCGCTACCGGTGGCGTCTGGTTGGCCGGCTATGTCGCCGACGCTATCTATTTTGCCCCGGCTGCGTATGGCAAGCCCGTAGCCCTCCTCTTTCCGCAACCTGGCTTTATGGCTGAAATCAACATTCAACGAAAGAAAAAACGGGTAAGTCCGTGGCCCCTGCTGATTGCCGTGCTGGTGGTGCTGGCGCTGGGCGTGTGGTACCTCGTGAGCCGCGACAAGGATGAGGCCCCAGCGGCCACGCCCGCCGTACCCGCCGCCACGCCCGCCGATACCGTGAGCGTGCCCAGCGGCGACGCGGCCACGGCCACCGACCCTGATGCGCCCACCGGCGACCCGTCGGTGGGGGCCATGGCCGGCGAAGTGGACGCGGACAACGCTGCGCCGGCCGACTTCTACGCCTTCGTGGCCGACGACCCGACCAGCACCACCTACGCCCGCCGCGGCCTGAGCCTTCTCAGCAGCGTGCTGGTGAACCTGGCCGACCGCAACGACCTGCGCAACCCGGCGGTGGAAGAAAAGCGCAACGACCTGACCAGCGCCACCAGCCGCGTGGCCGACGGCGGCTCGCTGCGCCCGGGCCTGGTGGCGGCGGCCGAGCTGATGCAGGAAATGCAGCGCCGCGGCTACGCCACCCTGGAGCGCGACGTGAGCAAGCTGGTGGAGCAGGCCGGCCAGCTCAGCGGCCGCACCGCCACCGCCGCCGAACAACAGGCCACCCAGGAGTTTTTTCAGCAGGCCGCCAACGTGCTGCGCGTGCTGGAAAAGCCCGCCGCCTAGCCCCGATTAGCAACGCCGACCTGGCAACCCCCATGGAAACCACACCCGTCCCCAGCGCCGAGGGCATGCACCTGACGCGCCTGCGCGACCTGCGCGATTTTGAAGTAGCCGATGGCAGCCCCGACGTGCGCGGCTGGGCCGTGCGCGGCGCCGATGGCAAGCGTTTCGGCGACGTGTACGAGCTGATTGTGGAGCGCGACGCGCTGAAAGTGCGCTACCTCGACGTGGAGCTGGACGCCGGGCTGAACATCAACCAACACGAGCGGCACATTTTGGTGCCCATCGGCGCCGCCGCGCTTGACGACGACGGCGACAACGTATTCGTGCCCGCCCTCACCGCCGATTCGGTGCTGAACTACCCGCCCTACCAGGAAATCAGCATCAGCCGCGACTACGAGGAAGCCATGCTGCGCGCCCTGAGCCTGCCCGTGCCCAGCCGCGACAGTCACTCGCCCTTCTACGAGCAGCCCAGCTACGACGAGCAGCACTTCTACCACAACCGCCGCCCCGCCGAGCTGCCCAGCAGCTTCCGCCGCCGCCCCGACGTGAACGTGCCGCCGCGCGGGGAGCTGAATTAAGGCTGGAGCGGAGAGCAGAACGACGCAAAAAGAACGTCATTCTGAGCGAAGTCGAGGAATCTCGCGTGCTGAATCCAGATAGCATTCTTCTCGTTCAACGAGGATTTTACTGTCCCACATCAGCACGCGAGATTCCTCGACAAGCTCGGAATGACGTTTTTGTTTTCTGTCGTTCTGGTTCCTGTTGTTCTGCTTTCGTAGGTAGAATCTAGAAAAACACCTTCCGCAGCGCCCAGAGGCTCCAGACGATAACCATCAGCCCCACGCCCACGAACATAAAGCGGGTGGACACGCGGCCGGCCAGCCGGGCGGCAAAGGGCGCGGCGGCCACCCCACCCACAATCAGGCCCAGCACCACCTGCCAGTGCGAAATGCCGATGGTGGCGAAGAACGTAAGGGCGCTGGCGAAGGTGACGAAGAACTCCGTCAGACTCACCGAGCCGATGACGTACTGCGGGGTGCGGCCCTGCGAAATCAGTGTGCTGGTGACCAAAGGGCCCCAGCCGCCGCCGCCGAACGAATCGAGGAAGCCGCCGGCGCCGGCCAGCCAGCCTACATGCTTCACTTTGCGCTTGCGCAGGTCGGGCTTCGTGAAGGCCTTGCTGATGAGGCGCACGCCCAGCAGCAGCAGGTAAGCGGCCAGCACGGGCTTCACGTAGCTGCCGTACTGCTCGCCGAATTTCGACAGCAGCAACGCCCCGCTCACCGAGCCCAGGATGCCCGGAATCAGCAGGGCCTTGAACAGCCGCCGGTTCACGTTGCCGAAGCGGTAGTGGTTGTAGCCCGAGGCGCCGCTGGCAAACATTTCGGCCGTGTGGATGCTGGCGCTGACCGCCGCCGGATTCAGCCCCAACGACATCAGGCTGATGGCCGTGACCACCCCGTAGCCCATGCCCAGCAGCCCGTCGACGAGCTGGGCGGCGAAGCCCACGGCCACGAAGAGGTAGAAGGTGCGGGCGGTGGTGATGGTGTCCCAGACTTGTGGCCAGGTGTAGTAAATCGACAGCACGTTGAGGCCCAGCAGCAGTGCAAAGCCGAAAAGCGAAAACGTGGCAATGCGCCGCCACATCGTCGTTTCCGGCGACTCGGCCAGCTCCGCCGTCACCTCGTTCAGCGACTTTACCTTCTGCGTGAAGTCGCCCGCCAGGCGGCGGCGGATGACGCCCAGGTTTTGCAGCACCGCGTTCAGCTCGTCGGGCAGCGCTTCACTGAGCACCTCTCGCAGGCGCTGGGCCACCGTCGGCGACTTGCCATTGGTGCTGATGGCCACTTTCAGGTCGCCCTTCTGCACGATGGCGCCGAGGTAAAAGTCGCACTCCTCGGGCGTGTCGGCCACGTTGGCCAGCAGGCCGTGGCCGGCGGCTTCCTGCTTGATGCGGCTGTTCAGGGCCCGGTCGTTGGTGGCAATGAGCACCAGGTCGTGGCCCAGCAGGTCGGTGAGCTGGTAGGGCCGCTCGTGCAGCTGCACCGCCGGGTGCTGTGCGGCCAGCGTGCGGATTTCGGGGGAAATAACGTCGCTGACCACCGTGATGCTGGCGGCGGGGCTGTTGCGCAGCAGGGCCGTGATTTGTTCGAGGCCCACGGCGCCGCCGCCCACCAGCAGCACCCGCAGGTGCTCCAGCTTCAGAAACACCGGAAACAGCGTGTTGCCGGCCCGGGGCGCGGGGTTTTCAGCGGGTGGACCGGTAGCCAGGTGCAGCGGCAGGGCGGTTGAATTCATGCGGGGCGTAGGTTTTGGCCGTGAAGCGCTGCCGGCACTGGGCCGGCGGTTGGGTAGTGGCCGCCGCAGCCAGTGGAGCTGACGTGGCGGGGCGGCGGAGCAGGAACCGACTTGTCAAACCTCAGCGGGGGCCGCGTGTCTGGCCGAGGGCTACACCGCCGGACCCTGCAGCGTGGCAGCAAAGGGGCCCTCCGGGTTGATTTTGCCGGTGAAGAGGCAAATCAGGCGGCTTTTGCTGGGCGGGGTAAGTACCCCGTCAGTAGCATGGTCGGGTTCAAGTGGTTGGTTAATATAGCGTTCTGCTGCGTAAAAACCAGCCTGAGCGCGGTGTGTTCCACCTCCTTTACCGCGGCAACGCTGGGTTGGGTCAGGTGCCGCTGGGGTTGAGGGGCGTAGCGGGCGGCGTTGCCGCTGTGGGACGGAAATTCAGATTGTGGAAGTAGAAGACGCGGATGGTATGCTGATTTCGGTAGGTGCTGCCGGCGGGCAACTGCTGAAACAGGTGCATGTAGCCCGCTTGCAGCTGGGCCTGCCTACTCACTTGGAACACCACCCCGGCAAAGGCGCGGTTCTGGTCGAAATAGTTGTAGCGCACCTCCTTGCCGAAATTGACCATCAGCTCGTTGTTTAGGAGAACCTGCCAGCTGCCGGGCTCAAACCGGCGTCGGGTCAGCGGCAGGAACAGGGCCAGGTTGTAGCGGGTGCGCCAGTTAAAATCGAACTCAGCCGTCCGCTCATTGCCCACGATGTGGCGCCGAAACCGCTCCTCCAGCCGCACCCACTGCATCAGCCGGGCCTGCGGGAACCTGCTGAACCACTGCACCTGCTGCCAGGGCCGGTGCTCGGCCTGCCCGATGGTGCGGGCACCGTCGGGGAAGTGGTGGACGTAGGCGTAGCCGCCGGTCAGGCGCACGTCGTCGGTGAGGTAGTAGGTTAGCCCGAGGCGGGTCACCGTCTGGAATTTCGCCTGGACGAAGTGGTCGTGCAGGCGCAGGTGCAGGTCGGTCCAGGTGCCCCAGTGCTGGGAGAAGCGGGTTTGGTTGAATACGCCCAGCCAGGTTTGCTGCTCGCGTACGTACTGCTTCTGAGCCCGCACGGCCAGTGCCGCGAGCAGCAGGACAAAGGAAAGCAAGGTCCGTTTCATAGCAAGCCAGGAGCCAGGAAGTTAGCGCAGCACCGTCCCGTCGAAGGTGACGGCCAGGTAGTACAGCCCGCCGATGGTCGGGCCGGCAGCGTACTGGATGTAGCGGTTGTTGAGCAGGTTCGCCCCGCCGAGCTTGATGGTCGACTTCAGGTTCGGAATCCGCACGCTCACCTGCGCATCGACGGTCTGGTAGCTGGGCACCCGGCCGTTGGCCAGCGGGCTTTCCCAGTTGAAGCTGCTCTGCCGCCGCCACACCACGTTGAAGCCCACATTGTGCACCACCTCCCGGTTGCCGAAAGTCAGGTTGGTCACCCACTTCGGGGTATTGAAGCCCGTCACGAAGATGTCGGCCTGCTCGTTGTCCGACAGCGCGTTGTAGCTCACGTTGCCGCCGAGGGTATACTTCTGCACCACGTTGTAAGTCAGCCCCAGCGTGGAGCCGTAGCTGTGGTAGTCGTTGCGGGCGTTGGTGTACACGCGGTAGCGGTCCTGCCGGGCGGCGCGGTTGGCGTTCAGCGCGGCCAGCACGGCATCATCGGAGCCCACCGGCACCTGCTGGCCGTTGGCGTTTTTGGGCACGCTCACCTCCACCTGGCCCAGGAAGCCGGAGTACACGTTGTAGTACGCGTCCACGTCAACGGACAGGCGGTTATCGAGCAGCACGCTGCGGTAGCCCACCTCGTAGGCGTTGATCTGCTCGGGCTGCTCGGTGGGCAGGTTCCCCACTTGCAGCAGCTGGCGGATTTCGGGGCGCAACGCGGCTTGGCTAGCGGTAGTGCCCGCGTTGGCCGACACGTAGGCGTTAACGGCGGCGTTGAACTGCGTAATCGAGGCCAGCGTGTAGGAGTTGTCGAGGTAGTTCAGGCCCTCGTTCACCCGGGCCAGGCCGCCCACCCGGCGCACGTTGCCGTTGTTCACGAACGAGAGGGCCTCAAACAGCGAGGGGAAACGCCAGCCGTTCTGGTAGGAGGCGCGGAAGTTGTGGTTCTGGTTCGTGCCGGCTGAGTACACGGCGGCCACCCGAGGGTTCAGCTTGGGGTTGAATTCCGGGTTGTAATCGAGGCGGAGGGAGCCGGTGAGCTTGAGCCGGTCGTGGAAGAGCAGCCTGGTCACCTGCGCGAAGCCCCCGACTTTGCGGTAGTACTGGTTGGCGCCGCCGGGCTGGGTGCGGTCGGCCAGCGGGCGGCCGAAGTCCACGAAGTTATTGCCATCGGGAATGACGGCGTACACCCGCGCGTCGGCACCGAGCACCACGTCCACGAACCTGATGCGCGGGCCCAGGTTCCAGAGCGCGTCGGCGTGGTAGGTGTGGCTGCGCTGGGTGAGGGCAGCGCCGCCGGGGATGGGGGCGCCGGGCACGTTCACGCCACTGTCCCAGTTGTTGGTGCCGGTAATCTGCTTTTTCAGCGCGTCGAATTCCGGCGTGCCGGGCTGGGCGCGGCCGGCATCGGCCGCCACGCGGGCGGCGCGCATGGCCTCGGCCAGGCCCACGCCGCCGGCCAGCTGGCTTTGCAGCTCGGTGCGGAACCTGCCGCCCCACACCGCGTTGGAGCCGTTCTGCAAGTCCAGGTTCAGCGCCAGCGGGTTCAGGTTGTAGGAGTCGCCGGTATTCTCGACCAGCATGTAGCCGCGCAGGGTGAAGTCCTGGCCGCGCAGCTCCACTTTGTGGTTCTGCACCGTCACCCCGTCGAGCTGAATCTTGTTGCCGCGCTGAAACACCCCGTCCATCAGCCCGAACCGGTAGCCGTAGCTCAGCTCCAGCTTATCCGTCAGCTTGTAGTGCAGGCTGGCGTCGGCCTTGATGTTGCGCACGACGGGGTTGGTGAGGTCCCGCTCGTAGTAGCCGGTGCGGCGCACGTTGAAGGTTTCGTTGCGGCCCTGGTAGGGAATGGTGATGCTCACGTTGCCCGCGTTGTCGTCGCCGTAGCGGTTCCAAAGGTCGGCGGCGGGGTTGTCGGCGCCGCTCAGCTCGGGGAAGCGCGGGTTGGCCGAGCTGAGCTGCTGCGGGTTCTGGTCGGTCTGGGTGTTGGCCAGCCAGTCGGTGCCGCGCAAATAGCTCAGGTTCACCTTGTAGGCGAAGCGCTGCGCCGGCCCCACCGCCTGCGCCCAGCGCACCGCCGTTTCGGTCAGCACGCTCGGGTCCCGGTCCCGGCCGTCGACGTGGTTGACGCCCACTTTCTGGTACACGCTCAGGCCCTGGTAGGTGAAGGGGCTCCGGGTGGCCAGGTTGGCCATGCCGTTGATGGCATTCATGCCGTACAGCGCCGAGGCCGCGCCGGGCGTAATTTCCACCGAGGCCACGTCCAGCTCCGTCGGGCCGATGGCGTTGCCCAAAGGCACCCCGAGCGTGGCCGCCTGCATGTCCACGCCATCCACCAGCTGCATGAAGCGGAAGTTGTTCGGGATGTTGAAGCCGCGGGTATTGGGCACTTTGAACGTCAGGCTCGACGTGGTCATCTGCACGCCCTTCACGTTTTCCAGCGCGTCGTAGAAGCTCGGCGCCGCCGTTTCCTTGATGGCGCGGATATCCAGCTTCTCAATGGCCACCGGCGACTTCAGCCGGCTTTCCTCCACCCGCGACGCCGACACCACCACCTCGTTGGTCAGCACCGCCTTCGACTCCAGCCCCACCGAAATCGGCGTCTTCGCGTCCAGAATGCTGATTTCCTTGGGCTCGTAGCCAATCATGTTGAACACCAGCACGAAGGGGAACGGCAGCCGGTCGCGCAGCTGAAACTGCCCGCTGGCGTCGCTGACGGTGCCCGTGGTGCCGCCCTTCACGCTCACGCTCACGCCCGGCAGCGGCTGCTGCGTGCCGGCCTCGCGCACGGTGCCTTTGATGGCAATAAGCTGCTGCTGCGCCACGGCGGCGGGCGCAGCGGTCAGCACGGCGGCCAGGGCCAGCCAGGATGAAGCGTAATGCTTCTTCATAGTCAGTAGTTTGGAGTAGGAGAATAGGGTGGGGGCCGGCGCGTCAGAACGCCTCTTCGAGCTGGGGCTGCGGCTGATGCAGGCCGCGCACGTAGGCTTCGGCTTCTTCCAGGGAGGCGCCGCTTTGCTGCTGCACCACGCTCACCAGGGCTTTATGAATGGCCGCGCTCAGGCGGGCCTTGTCGTCGCAGACGTAGCGGTAGGCGCCGCTTTCAAGCCAGCCATACACGTCGCGGACGTATTCCAGGAGTTGGTCGTACATATCGATTTTCTGCGTTGAGCCGCGCCAAAGCGCGGCGTGGAAGGGTGGACAGCGTACCGCGCCGGAAGTGCTGCCACTCCCGTCTGGCACAGGAAATCAGGGGTAGATGCGGGCGGCCCAAATCAGCCGGCCAGGCCCGCCGGCGCGGGCTGTCAGGTAAGCGGGAAGGAGGTTCTACAGTCAGCCAAGGGGAAGAATGGTTTAGAAATTGGAGACAACCGGACCGGGGCGAGGCGCACCCCGCATCGGCAGGTGGATGATTGTTGGCCGCGAGACAATCCTCGCGGCGTCAGGATAAAGGGCCGTTACAGCACCAACTCCGGCGCGGGCAGTGTCGTCTGCTCAATCAGGCCGGCAGCCAGGGTGGCGCCGGTTTGCTCGTCGAGCAGGATAAAGGCGCCGGTGGTGCGGTTCTGCAGGTAGGTGTCGGCCACCAGGGGCAGGGCCGTCTTCAGCCGCACCCGCACGATGTCGTTGAGCTGGGCCTCGGCGGCCGGCTGCTGCTCCAGCGTCTGAATATTGGTCTTCGCCACGATGGCCTGCACCACGGCCCGGGTTTTGGCGGCGTGGTGCTGCACCAGCAGCTTGCGGCCGGGGCGCAGGGGCTGCTCCACCATCCAGCACAGCGTAGCTTCCAGCTCCCGCGTGGGCTCCGGGGCCTGGGCCAAGGGCACGATGGTGTCGCCCCGGCTCACATCCACGTCGTCGGTGAGGCGGAGTACCACGCCCTGCGGCGCCACGGCCACCGGCACCGCCTGCTGGTTGATTTCGATGGCCGCCAGCGTGGTTTCGAGGCCGGCGGGCAGCACCAGCACCCGGTCGCCGGGGCGGTACACCCCGCTCTGGATGCGGCCGGCGTAGCCCCGGTAGTCAGGCAGCTCCGCGGTCTGCGGGCGGATGACGTACTGCACCTGCAAGCGGGCCGCGTCGGTGGTGGCTTCCCGGCTCACGTCCACGGTTTCCAAGTGCTCCAGCAGGTTCGGACCCTGGTACCAGGGCAGGTGGGCCGAGGCCCGCACCACGTTGTCGCCATTGAGGGCGCTGAGCGGGATGCTCACCACCTGCCGGATGCCCAACTGCGCGGCCACGGCGGCGTAGTCGGCCACGATGTCGCGGAACGTCTGCTCGGAGTAGTCCACCAGGTCAATCTTGTTGACGGCCAGCACGAAGCGCCGGATGCCCAGCAGCGCCGCCACGATGCTGTGCCGCCGCGTCTGCTCCACCACGCCCTGCCGCGCATCCACCAGCACGATGGCCAGGTCGGCGTTGGAGGCGCCCGTCACCATGTTGCGGGTGTACTGCACGTGGCCGGGCGTATCGGTGATGATAAACTTGCGCCGCGGCGTAGTAAAGTACTTGTGCGCCACGTCGATGGTGATGCCCTGTTCCCGCTCGGCCCGCAGCCCGTCGGTAAGCAAGGCCAGGTCCACGGTGCCGGCCGCCGAGGTGCGGTTCTGCGCCTCCAGCGCCGCCAGCACGTCCAGCGAAACGGCGTCCGAATCGTACAGTAATCGGCCAATCAGCGTGCTCTTGCCGTCGTCGACGCTGCCGCAGGTGATAAATTGAAGAAGGTCCACTTGTTGAATGTGGTTAATGTGGAGAATGTGAGAAATGTGGAGAATGAGTTGAGTGAAGCGGGGTGAGCTATGCGACGAAGAAGCCATCATTCCGCACATTTCCACATTCACCACACTTCGCACATTAAATCAGAAGTAGCCGTTGCGCTTCCGGTCTTCCATGCCGGTTTCCGAAATCCGGTCGTCGAGGCGGGTGGCGCCCCGCTCGCTGACTTTGGCCTGCAGGATGTCATCGATGATGGCCTCCAGCGTGGCGGCGTCACTTTCCACGGCGGCGGTGCAGGTGGAGTCGCCCACGGTGCGGAAGCGCACCTGCCGGGTGGTCAGCTCGTCGGTGGCGTCAAGGCTGAGGTGCTCGGTCAGGGCCAGCAGCTGGCCCGAGGGCAGCACCACGCAGCGCCGCTCGTGGGCGAAGTAGATGCTGGGCAGCTCGATCTGCTCCCGCTGGATGTAGTTCCACACGTCCAGCTCCGTCCAGTTCGATATCGGGAACACCCGCACGTTCTCGCCGGGCTGAATCTGCCCGTTGTAGATGTTCCACAGCTCGGGCCGCTGCCGGCGCGGGTCCCACTGCCCAAACTCGTCGCGCACCGAGAAAATCCGCTCCTTGGCCCGGGCTTTTTCCTCGTCGCGCCGCGCCCCGCCGATGCAGGCGTCGAAGCCAAACTCCTCGATGGTGTCGAGCAGGGTGTAGGTCTGCAGGGCGTTGCGGCTCGGAAACTTGCCGCCCGGCTCCCGTAGCCCGCGCTGCCGGATGGTGTCTTCCACCCGCCGCACAATCAGCTGCTCGCCCAATTCGGCCGCCAGTTGGTCGCGAAACTGCAGTACCTCGGGGAAGTTGTGGCCGGTATCGATGTGGACCAGCGGGAAGGGAAACCGGCCGGGCCGGAAGGCTTTCTGGGCGAGGCGCACCAGCGCAATGGAGTCCTTGCCGCCCGAAAACAGCAGGGCGGGGCGCTGAAACTGCCCGGCCACTTCGCGCAGGATGTGGATGGCTTCGGCTTCGAGCCGGTCGAGGTAATCTAATCTGGGCAGCGTCGGCATACGGCAATAAGGTGCCTGTTCGACCCGGAAAGGCCGATTTTGAGAAGTCAGGAAATGCGGGAATGCAGTAGGGCGCGGGAGCGGGAGGAGCCGTTGGAACGGCTGAATCAGGCCGTCATGTCGAGCGAAGTCGAGACATCTCGCTCGGATACTAATCTTCTCGTTGAACGAACAGAATGCTATCCGGCATCAGCACGCGAGATGTCTCGACTTCGCTCGACATGACGTTCTAGTGAGTTTCGGCAGCAGCGGTAGATTCGGCCGTGGCGTGCAGGCCGCACTCCTTGGCCGATTGGTCTTCCCACCACCAGCGGCCGGCGCGGAAGTCTTCGCCCGGCTTCACGGCCCGGGTACACGGCGCGCAGCCGATGCTCACGAAGCCCTGCAGGTGCAGCGGGTTGTGCGGAATGCCGTATTCGCGGACGAAGGCCCAGGTTTGCTCCCAAGTCCAGTCCAGCAGCGGATTTACCTTGAACAGCTGGTAAGCGTCATCCCAGTCCACCAGCTGCATCCCGGTGCGGTTGGCCGACTGCTCGGCGCGGATGCCCGTTATCCAGGCAGCTTTACCGGCCAGGGCGCGGTTCAGGGGCTCCACCTTGCGCACCTGGCAGCAGGCCTTGCGGGCGTCCACGCTTTCGTAAAAACCGTTCGGGCCCTGCCGCTCCACCAGGGCCGCGGCTTCTTCCTGATTGGGGTAATACGCCTTGATGGTTTTGCCGTATTTCAGCACGGTTTTGCTCCAGGTCGAATACGTTTCCTGGAAATTCCGCCCGGTGTCGAGCGTGAATATTTCAATGGGTAAATCATGGGCGAAAATCAGGTGGGTAATTACCTGGTCTTCGAGCCCAAAAGAGGTGGAAAAAGCGGCCTTGCCAGCAAATTCGGCAGCTACGGCGCGCAGAATATCCAGCGGGTCGGCGCCGGCAAACTGCTGCCGGAGTTGCGCCACCTGAGCATCGATAAGCGTCGACATGCGCAGTATGTCTGGGACGCCCTGCGCCCTGCAAAAAGGCGGCTGGCGTCGGAAAAGAAGAGGGGAGGGGGCTGGAAGGCTAGGCGGCGCGGCAGACTCAGGCGGCCGCGCCGGACACGGCTAAGCGGCGCACGGAGGCCAGGCGCTTAGTTGTCGGTCGATCCAGAAAAACGGGAAAGGAGGTCGTGGGGAGCCTCAACAACACGCGCGGCGCATCGGCATGCAACAGCAACAGCAGCCGTTGAAGCCGAAGGGGCGCAGCTGCGAGGCAGCGGCACCAGCCAGATTAGCGCGAGAGTTGAGGTCGGTGTTCACGACGTCGGTGTTTTTATATCACCAGGACTTGGCACCGTTTCGGACTGTCCGCTGGTTGCCGGCGCTTCACGGAGCCTGTCTCTCCACGCCTCTGTATAAAAACAATCCTTCAGCAGAATTGCTACGGCAAAGGTAGCGACACAATTTTCGGAATTGCAAACTCCTTTTTGCGGGAGCTGAAAACTCGCAAATAATTATGCCGGGCCGTTGCCGATGCGGGTTCTACAAATAACGCGCCCGAAATGTTTTCGCCCCGCCGGAAAATGAATTCCAGCGGGGCGAGAACGGGGCTGCGGAAGCAACAGACGCCGGAAATTAATTCCGCCGGATCATGTCGGCTACAGCCTGCACCCACTGCGGGTGCGAGTTCAGGGAGGGCACCAGCTGCCAGTGCCCGCCGCCGGCTTGCTCAAACATTTCCTTGAATTCCTCGCCCACTTCGATGGTGGTTTCCAGGCAGTCGGCCACGAAGGCGGGGCTGAAGGCCAGCACGTTCTTGATGCCCTTGCCCGGCAGCGTCTTGAGCACTTCGTCGGTGTAGGGCTGCAGCCACGGGTCGCGCAGGCGGCTTTGCAGGCGGCTCTGGAAGGTGGTAGTGTACTGCTCGGGGCCGAGGCCCAGGGCGGCGGCCAGCTGCCGGGAGGTTTCGAAGCACTGCGCCCGGTAGCAGTAGCGGTTGTTCTTGTTGTAGCTGTTGCAGCAGTTGCCCAGCTTGCAGTAGCCCTTGTGGCTGCCCTTCAGCACGTGCCGCTCCGGGATGCCGTGGTAGCTGAACACCACGTGGTCGTAGTCATGCTTGGCCATTTCGGCCTTACCCAGGGTGGCGAAGGTGCCGATAAAGCCGGGGTCCTCGACGAAGGTGCTGATAAAGCTGATGCTGGGCACCACCCACCAGTCCTTCACGATGTCCATCACCTTTTCCTGCACCGAGCCGGTGCTGGCCGCCGCGTACTGCGGAAACAGGGGCAGCACGATGATGCGGTCCACGGCCGCGTCGCGCAGCTCCTGCAGGGCCGATTCGATGCTGGGGTTCTGGTAGCGCATCCCGAAGGCCACGAGGTAGTCCTTACCCAGCTTCTCCTGCACCAGCTTCTGTAGATCGAGGCCGTGGTAGAGCAGGGGGGAGCCGCGCTCATCCCAGAGCTGCTGGTAGATCTTGGCCGACTTGGGGGCGCGCAGCGGCACTACGATGCCCCGAAACAGCGGGTAGCGCACGGCCGCGGGCATGTCGATGACGCGGGCGTCGGTCAGAAATTCGTTGAGGTAGCGGCGCACGTCGGAGGTGCTCGGCGAGTCGGGCGTGCCGAGGTTGACGAGCAGCACGCCGGTGCGGCCTTTGGTAGATGCGGGAGAAGCGGGCATAAGCGGGAAAGCAGCGCGCCGGATAGGACGAAGTCGGGCCGACGCGTTGGATTGCAGATACAAAGGTAGGTCCGCTAATGTTTGGGCTTAGCACCCATTTGCTGGCCGCACCAGCTGATTTTCGTCAGGCTCAGCCCGGCCGCCTACTCCCCGGCTCCGATAATCAGCGGCAGCACCTGCGCCAGCGGCTCGAAGCCGGTAATGGTTGTCACACCCGCCTCCGGGCACTCGGCACCGAAGCGGTTCAGCCACACCGGCCGGATACCCGCGGCCCGGGCGCCCAGCACGTCGGCCGTCCAGTTGTCACCGACGAGCACCGTTTCTTCGGGCCGGGCCCCGAGTTGCGCCAGCGCCACTCGGAAGATGCGCGGGTCGGGTTTGGTCACGCCCACGGCCTCGGAGGTAATCAGCGCGTCGACCAGATGCGTCAGGCCCAGAAACGCCAGCTTGTCCACCTGCTCCTCGGTGCGGTTATTGGTCACGATGCCGATGCGGTAGGTGGGTTTCAGGGCCTCCAGCAGGGGGGCGGCCCCGGCTACTGGCCGGCGCAGGCGGCGGTAGTGCCCGTAGTGAAAGGCGGCAAACGCGTCAGCCTCGGCATCGTCGGCAAAGGCCTGGTAGGGGGCCAGCAGCCGCTGAAAACGCAGGCGCCGCGCTTCCTCGTAGCCGAACTCGCCGGCCAGCACCCGCGGGTGCATTTCCTCCAGAATGTCGCTGTAGCGCTGGTACAGCTCGTTCAATTCCACCGTTTCGGCCCAGGCAAACGGCGCCGTGCTGGCCTCAAGGGCCGCCCGGGCGGTGCCGGCGTGGTCGAACAGCGTGTCGTCGAGGTCGAAGAGGACGGTGGTCAGGGGCATAGCGCCGTAAAAGTAAGCCGCCAGCCCTGGCCCGAAGCCCGGCAGGCTCCTGAGCGGCGGTAGCAGCCGGAGTGGCTGCGGTGGCTACCTGGGAAGCCGCTGCGGCTACCAGGAAAGCCAGCGCAGCCACTCGGGTGGCTGCATTGGCAGCCGGAGTGCCCATCAAAACGAACTGGGTAGCCACGAATGCCACCCGAGTACCTTCGCCGGGTACCCGAGTGACCCGAGAGGCCGCCCGAGTACCTTCGCCGGGTACCCGAGTGGGGTCAGACCCCACTCGGGTACCCGCCCACATAACCGGTAACCGGCTTACGGCCCGGGCTACGGCGGCCATCCGTAGCCCGGGCCCGGCCAGCTTCGTAAGCCCCTATTATTCAGCTCATGCTGCCGATGCGGCCCGAAAGCCGTACCTTTGTGCCCCTTAACGCATTACCTCCCGTGACTACCGACCCCAAACCGCACCGCGCCGGCTTCGTGAGCATCATCGGCAAGCCCAACGTGGGCAAGTCCACGCTGATGAACGTGCTGGTCGGTGAACGGCTCAGCATCATCACCAGCAAGGCCCAGACCACGCGCCACCGCATCCTGGGCATCCTGAACGGCCCCGATTTTCAGCTCGTCTACTCCGATACGCCCGGCATCATCCAGCCCAAGTACGAGCTGCAGTCGGCCATGATGTCGTTCGTGTACTCCTCGCTGGAGGACGCCGACGTTATCCTGTTCGTGACGGACATCTACGAGAAGCACGACGAGGAGCCCGTGGTAGAGCGCCTGCGCCGCTCCGAGGTGCCCATCCTGCTGCTGGTCAACAAAATCGACCAGGCTACCCAGGAGGAAGTGGAGGCCAAGCTGGCCTACTGGCGCGAGCAGATGCCCAACGCCGCCGCGATTATGCCGATTTCGGCCCTGAATGCCTTCAACACCGAAAGCGTGTTCCAGGCCATCATGGACCGCCTGCCCATTCACGAGCCGTTCTACCCCAAGGACGAGCTGACCGACAAGCCCGAACGATTCTTCGCCTCGGAGATGATCCGCGAGAAAATCTTCAAGCTCTACAAGAAAGAGGTGCCCTACAGCACCGAAGTGGTCATCGAGGAATTCAAGGAAGACGAAACCATCATCCGCATCCGCGGCATCATCTACACCGAGCGGGCCTCCCAGAAGGGCATCATCATCGGCCAGGGCGGCGCGGCTTTGAAGAAAGTGGGCACCTGGGCGCGGGAGGAAATGGAGAAGTTTTTCCAGAAAAAGGTGTTCCTGGAGCTGCACGTCAAAGTCAACGAGAACTGGCGCGCCGACCCGAAAATGCTCAACCGCTTCGGCTACCGGCCGGAGTAGCGCGTTGGCGGGAGCAAAAGAACGTCATCCTGAGCGCAGCGAAGGACCTTCCTCGAACCCCGCACCAACCGATAATCAAAGCCACCAAGGCTCTGCCTCGAACGAAAGTCAGAGCCAAGATTTAACCGTCGTGCAAAGCTGAGGAGGGTCCTTCGCTGCGCTCAGGATGACGGTTTGCCGACCCACCATCAACTTAACTACCCCGGGCACTGCCGCACATGGTCGGAGCGGCGGCTGGGGTCAGCACCATGCAGAATACCATTGCAATTGTGGGCCGCCCCAACGTGGGCAAGTCCACCCTGTTCAACCGCCTCGTGGGCGAACGGAAAGCCATCATGGACAACCAGTCCGGCGTCACGCGTGACCGGCACTACGGCTACGGCGACTGGACCGGCAAGTACTTCACCGTCATCGACACCGGCGGCTACGTGGTCGGCTCCGACGACGTGTTCGAGGAAGGCATCCGCAAGCAGGTGAAGCTGGCCATCGACGAGGCCCAGGTGGTCCTGTTCATGGTCGACGTGGACGCCGGCCTGCACCCCTTGGACGAGGAGTTTGCCAACGTGCTGCGCCGCTACCAGGACAAGAAACCCATCTACCTAGTGGTCAATAAAGTCGACTCGACGCAGCGCTTCCAGGCCGCCGGCGAGTTCTACGCCCTGGGCATCGGCACCGGCGACCTGTTCCCCATCAGCTCCCAGTCGGGCTCCGGCACCGGCGAGCTGCTCGACGCGGTCATCAGCCACTTCGAGGAAGAAGGCGTGGAAGACCCCGACGCGGGCATTCCGCGCATCTCGGTGATGGGCCGCCCGAACGTGGGCAAGTCCAGCCTCGTGAACGTGCTGCTGGGCGAGGAGCGCAGCATCGTGACGGACATTGCCGGCACCACCCGCGACGCCATTCACACCCGCTACAACGCCTTCGGCAACGAGTTCATCCTCATCGACACGGCCGGCCTGCGCCGCAAAGCCAAGGTTGACGAGGACATCGAATTCTACTCCAACCTTCGCTCCCTGCGGGCCATGGAGGAGTCCGACGTGGTCATCGTGATGCTCGACGCCACCCGCGGCATTGAGTCGCAGGACGTGAACATCATCGGCCTGGCCGACCGCAACCGCAAGGGCATCGTCATCCTGGTCAACAAGTGGGACCTGATCGAGAACAAGGAATCGAACACCGCCAAGGAGTTCGAGGACAAGATCTACGACATGATCAAGCCCATCAAGTACCCGCCCATCATCTTCACCTCGGCCCTCACCAAGCAGCGCGTGCACAAGGCCATCGAGACGGTGATGGAGGTGTATGAGAACAAGCGCAAGAAAGTGCCGACCTCGGAGCTGAACGAGGTGATGCTGCGCGAAATCGAGGCTTACCCGCCCCCCTCCACCAAGGGCAAGATGGTGCGCATCAAGTACGTGACGCAGCTGCCCACGCACAACCCGGTCTTCGCCTTCTTCTGCAACCTGCCGCAGTACGTGAAGGAGTCGTACACCCGCTACCTCGAAAACCGCTTGCGCGAGCATTTCGACTTCACCGGCGTGCCCATCGGCATTGTGTACCGCAAAAAATAATCTGCTCTGGCAGCGTCGGGCGGGCCTTTTTCAGGGTCCGTCCGATTTTTTTTGGGGGGTACGGGTTACCTGGCTGCTCGTCAGGTATAAAGGAGCAGATTTCGCTGCCGCAAGGCGGGGGAAGCTGAAAAAAGAAAACTCAACTCCATTTTTTCTCCACACCCAATTACCATGAAAAAGGTTCTGTTCCTCGCCCTGGCCGCTGCTTCGTTCACCTTCGCTTCGTGCGACAGCCAGAAAGAAAACAACCAAGAGCAAGCTGCTGAGAACGTAGAAGCCGCTGGCGAGCAGAAAGCTGACGCTATGGAAGAGCAGGCTGATGCCGTACGTGACTCGGCCGATGCCAAAGCTGACGCTATGGAAGATGCTGCTGATGCCAACCCGAGCCAGGCTACCCCGGCTCCCGCTACGACCCCGGCTCAGTAATTATAGCCGGCTCCGGACTTCGGTCCTGGCAGCCAGAAAGGGCGCCCCGCAGCTGCGGGGCGCCCTTTTTTATTTGTCAAACTTCTGCAGTGAGCCGTCTGCCAGCATCAAACCAGCCGACGGTTTCGAGCTGAAAAACGAACAACCAAAAACGAATAACGCCAGCTCAGGCGCCCAGCCGCCGCTGCAGCAGCCCGTCGACGACGTGGACGAGCTTCTTGGGCGGGTAGGTGCGCCAGGGCAACTCGTCCAGCTGCCCGCCGAAGTTCACGTACGAGTCGATGTTGTACTGGCGCATTTCGCGGGCTACGTGCTCCTGGAAGTTGACGGCCGCAATCCAGCCGTCCTCCGCGTCCTCAAACCACTCTTCGTAGTAGGAGTCGTCGGAACCGTGGAAGTTGAACACGTTTTCGCCGATGAGGATGAACTTGCGGATGCCCTCGTGCACCATCGGGTCGATGATCTGCCGCTTGAGCTGCATGATGTCGTTTTCGATGGCGTCGTTCCACTCCCCGATAAACTCGATGACGGCCACGTGCTCATCGTAATCCACGAAGAGAATCTTCAGGAACAGCGTGTCGGACTCCATGTCGTCCCACTGCGGGTGAATGAAGTAGCCGTAGATGGTATTGACGTAGCTGTCGAGGTTGTTTTCGGCCCCGTAGAGCGGGGAACGTTCGTCCTCGGAAGCCTGGTACTGCTCCAGCCAGGCGTAGTGGGGTTCGATGGTGTGCATAGCTCGGGCATTGGCGGCTGGATAGAAAGGTAGCCACGCCTCTTGAGTAACGCACGGGTTCGGGCAGCGTTCCGGTGGTGAGCAGGAAATTGAGCAAAAAAAGAACGCACCAATGCGGCGCGTTCTGATGTAAGCCGGTATCGAAGCTGATTTACTGCCCGTTGTGTGCCGCCAGCGCCGCCCGCACCGAGCCGTGCTTGGCCAGCAGCTCCGCCGCCTTGCCCTGGGCGATGCCCAGCTCGTCCATGAGCATCCGCTCCCCGCGGTCCACCAGCTTGGCGTTGGTGAGCTGCATGTCCACCATCTTGTTGCCCTTCACCCGGCCCAGTCGAATCATGGTGGCGGTGCTGAGCATGTTCAGGGCCAGCTTCTGCGCGGTGCCGGCCTTCATGCGGGTGCTGCCGGTCACGAACTCCGGCCCGGTCACCACTTCCACCGGAAACTCGGCCGCCGCCGCCACCTTCGAGCCCGCGTTGCACACGATGCAGCCGGTGGTCAGGCCGTGCTGCCGGGCCTGCTCCAAGCCGCCGATGACGTAGGGCGTGCGGCCCGAGGCGGCAATGCCCACTACCACGTCTTTGTCATTGATATCGTAGGCCGACAGGTCGCGCCAGGCCTGCTCGGCGTCGTCCTCGGCATTTTCCACGGCTTTGCGGATGGCCGAGTCGCCGCCGGCAATGAGCCCCACTACCAAGCCCTGCGGCACCCCGAACGTGGGCGGACACTCCGAGGCATCCAGAATACCCAGCCGTCCGCTGGTGCCCGCGCCGATGTAGAACAGCCGGCCACCCTCGCGCATACGGGCCACGGTAGCTTCGACCAGCTTCTCCAGCTGCGGCAGGGCTTTCTGCACGGCCAGCGGCACGGTCTGATCGAGCTCATTCATGCCGGCCAGAAGCTCGGCGGTGGGCAGGGTTTCGAGGTTGTCGAAGAGCGAGGCAGTTTCGGTGGTGCTCATGGTTTTGAGGTGACAAGTGACACGTAACGGGTGACACGTGACAAGTAACACGTGACAGGTTTTGAACGTCCACGCGGAGCGACTGACCTGTCACGTGTTACCTGTTACGTGTCACCCAATTTTCAGCCGCCCGACGACGTAGAACTTGTCGAGGACATTCACGGTGTGGGGGGCGTCTTTTTCCAGCTCGGCGGTTAGGTCCTGGCCGGCCCAGTGTTCGTAGTGGTTGCCGCGGCGCCAGAGGCGGGACTTGGTCACGTCGTAAATCAGCCCGCGGTAGGCAAACCAGATTTCGTCGCGGTCCTGCCCGTTGCGCAGGGCCAGCTGGTGCCTGGAATACTCCGGCATGGCCTCGACGGGCTGCCCGTCGGCGGTGCTCGGCTCGTGCGGAATCCCGGAGTCTTCGGCCATTATTAATTACTAATTCTCAATTATTAATTACCCCAGCAGCGCCTGCGTCAGAATCCAGCGGTTGGGCAGGTCGCCCTGGGCGGCGCGCAGGTAGTCCTGGTAGCTGCAGGGCACGATGCGGCGCACGGAGTGGTCGGCCATGCTTTCCACTTCCATCCACCACTTCTCGGTGCGCTTGGCCTTGTAGAACACCAGCTTGGCCGGGTTGCCGGGCAGGCCCACGGCGTAGCGGATAAAGCGGCGGCTCTGGAAATCGGTTTCGTAGCGGCGGTGATAGTAGCCCTCCACGAAGTACCAGAGCATGGTAGCGGCCGTAGAGGCAGCCAGGCCCAGCAGGTCGTGGTCGGGGCGGTAGCCGTAGAGGCCGATGCTGGTGAGCTGGTCGTTGTGGCCGGCGTACCAGCACAGCTGGGAGGCTTCCTCGGCGGTGAGGCCGAAAGGGGAGGCGGGCAGGTAGCCCGGAAACTCGGGCCAGCGCAGGGCCATCAAGTCGAAGCTGATCAGGTCGGCTTGGCGCAGCAGCGGCTCGGCCTGGCGCACGTCGTCCCGGATCTGGCCCAGGCGCAACGTCTCGAAGTGCAGCTTTTCCAGCGCGGCCAGTACGCTGGTCGGCACTAAGTACTGCTGGTGCGCCAGCTGGCCGAAGTTGAACAGGAAGTTCGGCTCGTGCATCAGGATGCGGCGCAGGTGGCTGTCCTCGGCCGGCACGCCGGCTTCCTCCACCATGTCCACCCGCGCGTCGATGCAGGTCAGGCTCACGGCCCGGTCCAGAGTTTCGTAGGCCAGAAACTGCCCGATGTCGAGGTCGTGGGAGCCGCCGAGCAGGATGGGCACCGTTTTTTCTTCCAGCAAAGCCGCCACGATTTCGCGCAGGCGCAGGTAGGTGTCTTCCAGCGTCAGGCCGTTGCGCAGGTTGCCCAGATCCACCAAGCGGCAGGGGCCGGTGCCGCGCTGCAGCTGGTAGAAGCGCGGCCGGATGGCGTCGGGGGCTGAGGCCGCGGGCGTGCCGGCGGCGCTGCCCCGCCACTCGTTCAGGCCGATAATGGCCAGATCGGCCCCGCGCCAGTCGGGAAACGTATCCACGAAGCGCGCGACGTGGGCGCCCAAGGTCGTACCGGAGCCGGCGGGCACATCGTCGGTGAGCGGGTCGAAGAACAGGGCCAGATTCATAGCGGAGGTAGCTGCCGCGGCGCAGGTGCCCGCGGAGGCGTAGGTCAAAACTACTCAAAAAGCCCGCCCTACGTATGAGCCTTAAAGCGCCTTAATAGGCTTTGCGCCGAAAAATCCATTTATTTCACCAGCTTTTCCCTCCCGAATTCCGCACTCATGCAAGCTCCCCGCCGCGCTTTTGATATTCTGCCGTACCAGTTGGCCACCGCTCCGAAGGCCGACTGCCTTGCCGCCAAGCGCAACGGCGAGTGGCAGAAATGGAGCACCCAGCAGGTGCTGGACTCCGTGAACCTCGTTAGCCTGGGCCTGCGCCAAGTCGGTATCGGCAAGGACGACAAGGTGGCCATCATCTCGATGAACCGCCCCGAGTGGATGTACGCCGACTTCGGCATCTCCCAGCTCGGCGCCGTGACGGTGCCCATGTACCCCACCATCACCACCGAAGACTACAAGTACATTTTCGCCGATGCGGGCGTAAAAGCCGTATTTGTGGCCAACCAGGAGCTGTACGACAAGGTGAAGGAGGCTACGGCCAGCCTGAACCTTCCCGACGACCACATCTTCACCTTCGACAAAATCAACGGCGGCCGGCATTTCGACGACCTGCTGGCCCTGGGCAAGAATGGCAACGTGGCCGACCTGGAGCCCCTGCGCGCCGCCGTGCAGCCCGACGACTTGCTCACGCTGATTTACACCTCCGGCACCACCGGCTCGCCCAAGGGCGTGATGCTCAGCCACGACAACATCCTGAGCAACTGCCGCAGCTCCCAGTCCTTCGTGCCCGTCACCAAGGACGACTCGGCCCTGAGCTTCCTGCCGCTCTGCCACATCTTCGAGCGGATGGTGACTTACCTCTACATGATCAACGGCGTGAGCATTTACTACGCCGAGAGCATGGAAACCATTGCCGACAACCTGCGCGAGGTACACCCCAATATCTTCACCACCGTCCCGCGCCTGCTCGAAAAGGTGTACGACAAGATTGTGGCGAAGGGCCACGAGCTGACCGGCGTGAAAAAGCAGCTGTTTTTCTGGGCCCTGAACCTGGGCCTGGAGTACGACACGCAGGAAGACAAGGGTTTCTTCTACAACACCCAGCTTAACCTGGCCCGCAAGCTCATCTTCTCGAAGTGGCAGGAGGCCCTGGGCGGCAACATCCGCGTCATCGTCTCGGGCGGCGGGGCCCTGCAGCCGCGCCTGGCCCGGGTGTTCTGGGCCGCCGGCATCCGCGTGATGGAGGGCTACGGCCTCACCGAAACCTCCCCGGTTATTGCCGTGGGCGGCTTCGAGCCGGAGAATAACCTCATCGGCACCGTGGGCCCGCTCATCGACAACATGGAAGTCAAGATTGCCGCCGACGGCGAAATCCTGACCAAGTCGGCCTCGGTGATGAAGGGCTACTACAACAAGCCCGAACTGACGGCCGAGGCCATCGACAAGGACGGCTGGTTCCACACCGGCGACATTGGCGAGTTCGTGAACGGCCGCTTCCTCAAAATTACCGACCGCAAAAAGGAGATGTTCAAGACCTCCGGCGGCAAGTACGTGGCCCCGCAGGTCATCGAAGGCAAGCTCAAGGAGTCGCCGCTCATCGAGCAGGCCATGGTGGTCGGCGACGGGCAGAAATTCCCCGCCGTGCTGCTGGTTCCTGCTTTTGACGAGCTAAAATCGTGGTGCAAGCGCAACAACGTGCCCGTCAACGGCTCCAACGAGGAGCTAGTGCGCAACGAGCAGGTACAGAAGATGTTCCACGAGCTGGTGGGCAAGTACAACCAGAGCTTCGCGCAGTGGGAGCAGGTGAAGAAGGAAGCCATCCTGCCCAAGCAGTGGACCGTGGAATCGGGCGAAATGACGCCGACCATGAAGGTCAAGCGCAAAGTCATCAGCGAGAACAACAAGGCCGTTATCGACAGCCTGTACAACTCGGATTCGCAGCGGTAGGCAGGCGGTTAGGTTTTCAGAACGTCATTCCGAGCTTGTCGAGGAATCTCGCGTGCTGACTTCAGGTAGTAAAATCCTCGTTGAACGAGAAAAATGCTATTCGACATCAGCACGCGAGATTCCTCGACTTCGCTCGGAATGACGGTCTTATTTGTTTCCCGTTACATCGGGGTGAGTGCTCCATCACTCGCCGGCGGAACGCATCCGATAATTTTTTCGTAAACTAGTATGCAAGCATAACATATTTGCGTACGTTTACCGGACATCGACCCCGAGATGAGACCCGAAGAAACCGTTGACTACAACATCAAAGTGGCCTGGCACGCCATTTCGCGCATGTACAATGTGCAGGCCGCCAAGCACGACATCACCACCAGCATCGGCTTCGTGCTGCTGAACATCGACCAGGAAAACGGCACGCCCGCGACCAAAATCGCGCCGCTGCTGGGTCTGGAAACCCGCTCTTTGACGCGCATTCTGCGGTCGATGGAGGAGAAGGGCCTGATCTACAAGCAGGCCGACCAGCAGGACAAACGCTCGGTGCGCATCTTCCTGACCGAAGAAGGGCTGAAGAAGAAGGAGGTGTCGCGGCAGACGGTGCGGCAGTTCAACCAGAAGATCCGGGAGAAAGTACCCGCCGACCAGCTGGAGGTGTTTTTCCGGGTCGTCGGCCAGATCAACGGGCTGATCGACAGCAAGAGCATTTTCGAGGGCTTCAAGGTGAAACCGCTGAAGCCGGCAGAGAAAAGATGAGTGGATTAGCGGCTGAGTAGATGAGCGGATAACCCCACATCTACTCAGCCGCTAATCCACTCATTTACTCATCACAAAACAACCTTTCCCACTCATTCACTTTTCCAGAGAATGAATCGCACCATCAAGAAAGTAGCCGTACTCGGCTCCGGGGTAATGGGCTCGCGCATCGCGGCGCACTTTGCCAACATCGGAGTGCAGGTGCTGCTGCTCGACATCGCGCCGAAGGAGCTGCTGCCCGCGGAAGAAGCCAAGGGCCTGAAGCTGGACTCGCCGGCGGTGAAAAACCGCATCGTCAATGCCTCGCTCGACGCGGCGGTGAAGGCCAACCCGTCGCCGCTGTACCGCAAAGCCGACGTGAGCCGCATCAAAACCGGCAACTTCGACGACAACCTCAAGGACATTGCCGGCTGCGACTGGACGATTGAGGTGGTGGTGGAGCGGCTCGACATCAAGAAGAGCCTGTTTGAGCGGGTGGAGCAGTACCGCAAGCCCGGCACGCTTATCACCTCGAACACCAGTGGAATACCGATTCACCTGATGACGGAAGGCCGCTCGGAGGACTTCAGGAAGCACTTCTGCGGCACGCACTTCTTCAACCCGCCGCGCTACCTGAAGCTGCTGGAAATCATTCCGACGCCGGATACGGACCCGGCAGTGGTGGGTTTTCTGATGCACTACGGCGACCTGTACCTGGGCAAGACCACCGTGCTGGCCAAGGACACGCCAGCGTTTATTGCCAACCGGGTGGGCGTTTTCGCCATCATGGACGTGCTGCAGGTGATGCAGCAGCTGGGCATGACGGTGGAGGAAGTCGACAAGCTGACCGGCCCGGTTATCGGCCACGCCAAGTCGGCCACCTTCCGCACCTCCGACGTGGTGGGCCTCGACACACTGATGAACGTGGCCAACGGCCTGGCCCAGAACCTGCCCCACGACGAAGCCCGGGACGCCTTCCAGCTGCCCGAGTTTCTCAAGAAAATGGGTGAGAACAAGTGGCTGGGCGACAAAACCGGCCAGGGCTTCTACAAGAAGGTGAAAGGGGAGGGCGGCAAGTCGGAAATCCAGGCGCTGGACCTCACCACGCTGGAATACAAGCCCAGCCAGAAGGTGAAGTTCGCCACCCTGGAAACTACCAAGGCCATCGAGAAGCTGGCCGACCGCTTCAAGGTGCTGGTGGCCGGCAAGGACAAGGCCGGGGACTTTTACCGCAAGACTTTCGCCGGGCTGTTCGCCTACGTGTCGAACCGCATTCCGGAAATCACCGACGCGCTCTACAAAATCGACGACGCGCTGCGCGCCGGCTTCGGCTGGGACATGGGCCCGTTTGAGACCTGGGACGCGCTGGGCGTGCAGAAAGGACTAGAGCTAGCTCAGGCTGAGGGCAAAACCGTGGCCCCCTGGGTGCAGGAAATGCTGGCCGCCGGCAACGCCTCCTTCTACAAAGTGGAAGGCGGCGTGAAGAAGTTCTACGACATCGAAACCAAAGCCTACAAAGCCATTCCGGGCGTTGAGAACTTCGTTATTCTCGACAACCTGCGCGCTTCGGGCAAGGTGGTATGGAAAAACTCGGGCGCGTCCGTTATCGACCTCGGCGACGGAATCCTGAACGTGGAGTTCCACTCGAAGATGAACGCGCTGGGCTCCGACGTTATCCAGGGTCTGCTGAAAGGCGTGGAGCTGGCCGAAAAGGACTTCCGCGGCCTCGTGGTGGGTAACGACGCGCCGAACTTCTCGGCCGGCGCCAACCTGGGCCTCGTGTACATGTTCGCGCTGGAGCAGGACTACGACGAGCTGAACATGATGATTGCGCAGTTCCAGCAGGCCATGATGCGGATGCGCTACAGCAGCATCCCGGTGGTGGGCGCCCCGCACGGCCTCACCCTGGGCGGCGGCTGCGAGCTGAACCTGCACTGCGACAAAGTGGTAGCGGCGGCCGAAAGCTACATCGGCCTGGTGGAGTTCGGCGTGGGCCTGATTCCGGGCGGCGGCGGCTCCAAGGAAATGACGTTGCGCACCGCCCTCAAGTACGAGGAAGGGGAGCCGGAATACAACCTGCTGCGCAACGCGTTCATGACCATTGCCACCGCCAAGGTGTCGACCTCCGCCCACGAAGCCTTCGACCTGGGCTTCCTGCGCCGCGGCGACGAAGTGGTGGTCAACAGCAACCGCGTCATTGCCCAGGCCAAAGCCGCCGCCATCGAGCTGGCCGAGGATGGCTACACGATGCCGGTGCAACGCACCAACATCAAGGTGCACGGCCGCGGCGCCCTGGGCATGTTCATGACCGGCGTGCACGCCATGCGCGTGGGAAACTACATCTCCGACCACGACCTGAAAATTGCCAACAAGCTGGCCTACATCATGTGCGGCGGCGACCTGTCGGCGCCCACGGAAGTATCGGAGCAGTACCTGCTGGATCTGGAGCGCGAAGCCTTCCTCTCGCTCTGCGGTGAGCGGAAGACCCTGGAGCGTATCCAAAGCATCCTCACGACTGGTAAGCCGCTGCGCAATTAAACCTCACCCCCTAGCCCCCTCTCCTTAGGGAGAGGGGGGACTAGCTTCTAGCTTTAGAACTAGTTGGGTGCCTGAAGTCATCGAAAGAACTCATCCTTGCCCGAACCAGCTAAAAACTAGTCTAAAGTCTAGTTCCCCCTCTCCCTAAGGAGAGGGGGCTAGGGGGTGAGGTTTCTAAAGACTAACCGAACATGGAAGCATACATCGTAGCTGGTTACCGCACGGCCGTGGGCAAAGCGCCCCGCGGTGGTTTCCGCTTCACCCGCCCCGACGACCTGGCCGCCGAGGTCATCAAGCACCTGCTGAAAGAGGTGCCGCAGCTCGACCCGACCCGCGTCGACGACGTCATCGTCGGTAACGCCGTGCCGGAAGCCGAGCAGGGCCTGCAGATGGGCCGGCTGATTTCGTTGCTGGCCCTGCCCATCAACGTGTCGGGCCTCATCGTGAACCGCTACTGCGGCTCGGGCGTGGAAACCATTGCCATGGCCGTGGGCAAAATCAAGGCCGGCATGGCCGACTGCATCATCGCGGGCGGCACCGAAAGCATGAGCCTGGTGCCCACCGTCGGCTGGAAGACCGTACCGAACTACAAGCTTGCCCAGCAGCACCCCGACTACTACCTCGGCATGGGCCTGACCGCCGAAGCCGTGGCTCAGGACTACAAAATCAGCCGGCAGGACCAGGACGAGTTCAGCTACCAGTCGCACCAGAAAGCCATCAAGGCCATTGCCGCGGGCCGCTTCAAGGAGCAGATTGTGCCGATTACCGTCGAGGAAACCTACCTCGACCAGGCCACCGGCAAGAAGAAAACCCGCTCCTACGTGGTCGATACCGACGAAGGCCCCCGCGCCGATACTTCGGTGGAGGCTCTGGGTAAGTTGCGCCCGGTCTTCTCCGCCACCGGCTCGGTTACGGCCGGCAACTCCTCCCAGACCTCCGACGGCGCGGCTTTCGTGGTCGTTATGTCGGAGCGGATGGTAAAAGAGCTGAACCTGGAGCCGATTGCCCGCATGGTGAACTACGCCACCGAGGGCGTCGACCCGCGCATCATGGGTATGGGCCCGATCAAGGCCGTGCCGAAAGTGCTCAAGCAGGCCGGCATGAAGCTGGAGGACATCGACCTGTTCGAGCTGAACGAAGCCTTTGCCTCCCAGTCAATTGCCGTGGTGAAAGAGCTGGGCATCGACCCCGAGAAGCTGAACGTGAACGGCGGCGCCATTGCCCTGGGCCACCCGCTGGGCTGCTCCGGCGCCAAGCTCTCGATTCAGCTGTTCCACGAGTTGCGCGCCCGCGGTCAGAAGTACGGCATGGTCACGGCCTGCGTGGGCGGCGGCCAGGGCGTAGCCGGCATCTACGAGCTGCTGAAGTAACGGCCCGCTAGAACGTCATGTCGAGCTTGTCGAGACATCTCGCTGGATGGTAAAATCCTCGTTGAACAGAATTTACTATCTGGCGTCAGCACGCGAGATGTCTCGACTTCGTTCGACATGACGTTCTTGTAGAAACCCGCCCATCATCAGAACCCCCGCCGATATACCGGTGTTCTGATATTGCCAACTACCAGAAGCCCCGTCTCTTCGGGGTTTCTTTTTCAAAAAGTAGTCGGCACGCCTAACATTTTTTCTTACCTTTCGGTATCCACTGCCAGCCGGCGCTTGTCGGCCCCAGATAGTCGGCAAGCCGAACAGTTTCCCACATCAACATTCCCACCACGGCCATGGAAGTAAGCAACAAACTTGTCAAAGGCGGCGAGTTCATCATCAAGCCGACCGAAGCCCACGACGTATTCACGCCCGCCGACTTTTCGGAGGAGCAAAACATGATGCACCAGACCGCCCTGGACTTCGTGGAGAAAGAAGTACAGCCCCTGCTGGAGCGCCTCGACAACCACGAGGAAGGCCTGATGCGCGGTCTGATGGAAAAGGCCGGGGAGCTGGGTTTGTTCGGCGTGAGCATCCCCGAGGAGTTTGGCGGGCTGAACATGGACTTCCCCACGTCCTTGCGCGTGACGGAGGGCGTGGGCGGCGGCCACTCGTTCCCGGTGGCCTTCGCGGCCCACACCGGCATTGCCATGCTGCCCATTCTGTACTTCGGTACCGAGGAGCAGAAGCAGAAATACCTGCCCGGCCTGACCTCCGGCGAGCTGATGGGCGCCTACTGCCTCACCGAGCCCGGCTCAGGTTCCGACGCGCTGGGCGCCAAGACCAAGGCCGTGCTGACCGAGGACGGGGAGCATTACGTGCTCAACGGCCAGAAAATGTGGATTACCAACGGCGGTTTTGCCGACGTGTTCGTGGTCTTCGCCAAGATTGACGGGGAGCAGTTCACCGGCTTTATCGTGGAGAAAACCAACCCCGGCCTGAGCCTCGGCAACGAGGAGCACAAGATGGGAATCAAGGGCTCCTCCACGCGCCAGGTATTCCTGTCCGACTGCAAAGTGCCGAAATCGGCCGTGCTGGGCGAAATCGGCAAGGGCCACCTGATTGCCTTCAACATCCTGAACATCGGCCGCATCAAGCTGGCTGCGGCCTGCCTGGGCGCCTCCAAGATGGCCGCCACGCTGAGCGTGAAATACGCTAACGAGCGGGTGCAGTTCAAGCTGCCGATCAGCAAGTTCGGCGCCATCAAGTACAAGCTGGCCGAGCAGGCTATCCGCATCTACGCCGTGGAATCGGCCATTTACCGGGCGGGTATGGACATTGCCCGCATGGAGCAGGAGCTGCTCGGCAAGGGCCAGAGCCACAACGAGGCTTTGCTGGGCGCCGCCCGCGAGTTTGCCGTGGAGTGCGCCATCCTGAAAGTGGAAGGCTCCGAAGTGCTCGACTATGTGGTGGACGAAGGCGTGCAGATTTACGGCGGCTACGGCTTCTCGGCCGACTACCCGATGGACCGCGCCTACCGCGACTCGCGCATCAACCGCATCTTCGAGGGTACCAACGAAATCAACCGCATGCTGGCCGTCGACATGATCCTGAAAAAGGGTCTGAAAGGCGAGCTGGATTTGATGGGCCCGGCCCAGGCCGTGCAGCAGGAGCTGATGGCCATTCCGGACTTCGGCGGCGACGAGGACAACAGCCTGTTCGCGGCCGAGCTGCGCACTATTGCCAAGCTGAAAAAGGCCATCCTGATGGTGGCTGGCACGGCCGTGCAGAAGTACATGAACTCCCTGGCCAAGGAGCAGGAAGTGCTGATGAACATTGCCGACATGGCCATCAAAGTCTACACCGCCGAAAGCACCATTCTGCGCGTGCAGAAGGAAGCCGGCGTGAAAGGCGAAGAAGCCGTGGCCCAGCAAATCGACATTGCCCGCGTGTACCTCTCCGACACGGTGGACAACGTAAACAAGTTCGGCAAAGAGGCCATTGCTTCCATGACCGAAGGCGACGAGCAGCGCCTGCTGGCCCTGGGCCTGAAGCGCTTCACCAAAGCCGACCTCTACAACGCCAAGGACGCCCGTCGCCGCATCGCCGACGTGCTGATCCAGGCCAACGAATACGCGTTCTAACCCGGAACGCAGCAGAACAACTGGCCGCGGGGAAACGGCCGGTTGTGTATTTCCCGATGGGGGAAAACTTAAAAGGGCCGCTCCGGTATCGGGGCGGCCCTTTTTGTGCGTTGGTTCTAGGTGCTAATCGGCAATGGCCAACAAGCCCTGGTCAGCAGCGGAGGCATTTAGCAGCAGCACAAACAGCCGTTGCTCGGGCGTGCTCACGTCGTTGGGCCGCAGCTGGGGGTGGCGGTGCAGCAGCAGTTGCAGCTTCATCTGCGCCACACCGTTGCTCCAGCGGAAGTCCTGGTCGTAGTCCAGCCGGCCTTCGATGATGCGCTGCGCCTGCAGCTCCGCAAAGTCCTCGGCCGACAGCTCGCCGGCTTTAGGCAATTCGTCGAGCCGCATCCGGCTGGGCCGGGGCGCTTCGTCCGGCAACAGGTAGAAGGTCAGCACGGCTTATTTGAATACCAGCTTGTTGAGCTGCAGCGCGGCCGACTTCTTGCTGGGCCGGGTCACCACAATCATCGTCTTGCCGTCGAGCCAGGCGGTGAAGTCCTTCACGTAGGCCACCTGCTGGTCGTTGGCCACGTTCAGGCCCAGGGCCTTGGGCTCGGTCACGGTGCCCGCCAGCCCGCCGATTTTGCGCAGGTACAGGTCGGTTTTCTCCTTGAGCTTTTCCAGCGTCACCACCTGCACGTCGTTGCCGATGGGCGCGGCCCGGTAGCCGATGCCGGTGAAGCTTTCGGTGATGGGCGCCGCCTGGTTTTTGGCAATGATCTGGTGCCAGGTCGGCGACTGGAACTCGTTGTAGCCAAACACGTGCAGCTCCCGGGCCCGCACCGGGGCGTCGGGGCCTTCCTCTGCCTTGTGCTCGGCAATGACCACCACGTTCTGGTCCTCCGTGCGCACCACGTCCGACAGGTAAATGTCGTCGAGGCGCTTGTAGCTGGCGCCGGTGAGCTTGTTGGTCTCGGCCAGGTATTCAGGCGTGAACTTGAACTCGGGTGCGAACTTCATGTCGGCCGCGGCGAAGTCGAACTTCACCAGCTTCAGGCTGTGGTACTCGCCCGAGGCGTAATCGGCGCAGATGGTGGCCGCGTAGAGCGTCTGCCCGTCGAGCAGGCGCCACTGCGAGTCGCGCACGGTCACCTTCTTACCGCCAAAGACGCCGCCCACCGTCACCGCCATGACTTTGATGTCGGCTTCCTGGTCGCGGTAGCGGCGCACCGTGAGCTTCTGGTTGTCGTCGCCGATGAGGGCCACGTACTGGGTGCCGTCGTTGGCCACGTGCACGCTGGGGGAGAAGAACGAGCCCAGGTCGCGGAAGTCGTAGGTGCGGTCTTTGAGCTTGCTCAGCTGCCGGTCGTAGTGCGCCGCCGTCAGCGACTTGATCTGCGCGTCGCGCGTCACGTAGCGCCACGCCACCAGCTGCGTCCCGTCGGGCGAGATGCTAATGCCCGGGCGGCGCTCCTGGGTGCCTCCTTCGGCCACTTTCTTAGCACTCAGCTTCTGGCCCGTCTTCAGATCGACGGGCTGAATGAGCAGGTGCTGGCCGGTTTCGTCGCTGTGGTGCAGCACCACCAGCGCCTGCTGGTCGTTCCGGGCAAAAGCCTCCATACTTTCTCCAGGCGCCACTGGCACCGTTGCCGTCCAGAGCTTTTTCAGATCAGCGTCGTAACGCTCCACGGCGTACTCGCTGGCCGAGCGGTGACTCAGGATGATGAAATCCTGGCTGCCGGGTAGTGTCAGGGTTTTTATATGAACCCGCTGATTGTAAGGGTCTTCGCTGTGCTCGGGTACGTAGGCAAAGGGCGTAGAGCGTACGCGCTGGGCCTTTGCCGGCGGCGCCTGTAGCAGCGCTACGGCCAATAGGCCGGCCGGCAAAATTTTTAAAATTGTAAAGCGCAAGTCGTTAGGTGGTTAACGGAGCGAGAGTCGTCCAAAGGAGAAAAATGTACTCCCCAAAGGTATCATTCAGTCGACCATTCCCGTAAAGGCCCCGCCGGGGGACGCCTGAAATGAAATATTCATGCTTTCATAACTTCCGGAGCGTCACCTAATGCAACCGTTGCCGTTTCCTTTGTAAAGCTGACTAATACAGATTCAACGGGCAAAAAGCTTGTTAATTTGTATATAATTAATAAATTTGTGCACAGATTGGGCTTTTCAGCTGCGCCACGCTGATTTCTGTGCTTGAAGACCACGCCACTGGTCTTCACTGACCGCGCCAACCGGGCTCGGCAGAAATCCAGGCTTCCGTCGTATACGGCGGGCCGCTCCCTCCACCGAACGTTTCCTTCACATGAAGTCTTTATTACAGTTTTTTTTACTGATTGCCCTTGTCCTCGTCGGTAAACAGGTAAAGCAACAGTCGCAGGCGGCCCCGTCGCAAGCCACCACGCCGCCGACCGTTCAGCAGCATGCCGAATCCATCCAATCGTTTTTCGTGCAGCATGTTAGCTACCAGCATGTACCGGCGCAGGCGGTTGGCGTAGAGTATGGGCGAAAGAACAACTCTGTAACTCTCAACTAGATTACAGAACGGCTACAAGGCCGTTTTTTTATGCCTGTATCGTTAATAATCAGCAAGGTTAGCTGATCCGGCTCCAGTTTACCGCCGTAGCCGGCAACGACTCGATATGCCGCCGGATGTTCTGGTTCTCCGGCTTACTCAGCGTCGGGTCCTCGTTGAGTATTTCCTGCGCCGCCGCCCGCGACTCGGCCAGGATCTTCCCATCCTTGGCCAGGTCGGCCACCAGCAAATCCAGCACGCCGCTCTGCTGGGTGCCCATCAGGTCGCCGGGGCCGCGCAGCTTCAGGTCGATGTCGGCAATTTCAAAGCCGTTGTTGGTCCTGACCATCGTTTCCAGCCGCGTGCGGGTGTCCTTGCTCAGCTTGTAGCCCGACATCAGCACGCAGTAGCTCTGGTCGGCGCCGCGGCCCACGCGCCCGCGCAGCTGGTGCAGCTGCGAGAGGCCAAACCGCTCCGACGACTCAATGACCATCACCGAGGCATTGGGCACGTTCACGCCCACCTCAATAACGGTGGTAGCCACCATGATCTGGGTCTGGCGCTGCACGAAGCGCTGCATTTCCGCGTCCTTCTCGCCGGCCGTCATGCGCCCGTGCACGATGCTGACCTGGTACTCCGGAAACGCCCGCGTCACGCTCTCGAAGCCGTCCATCAGGTCCTTGTAGTCGGCCATGGCTTCGCTTTCCTCGATGAGCGGGTACACCACGTAGCACTGCCGGCCCTTGCGGATTTCCTGGCGCATAAACTCAAACACCTTCAGGCGGTTGGCGTCGAAGCGGTGCACCGTCACGATGGGCTTGCGGCCCGCCGGCAGCTCGTCGATGACCGACACGTCCAGGTCGCCGTAAAGCGTCATGGCCAAAGTGCGCGGGATGGGCGTAGCCGTCATGACCAGCACGTGCGGAATCACGTTCGGGTTTTTCTGCCAGAGCTTGGAGCGCTGCGCCACCCCGAAGCGGTGCTGCTCGTCCATGATGGTCAGGCCCAGGTTCTTGAACTGCACCACGTCCTCCAGCAGCGCGTGGGTGCCCACCAGCATGTGCATCTCGCCGGAGCGCAGCTGCTCGTGCAGCACCCGGCGCGCGGCCGTGCGCGTGGAGCCCGTCAGCAGCCCGATTTTGAGGCCCAGCATATCGGCAAACTTCTTCAGGCCCTCGTAGTGCTGGTCGGCCAGGATTTCCGTGGGCGCCATCAGGCAGGACTGCGCCCCGTTGTCGGCCGCGATGAGCATGCTGATGAAGGCCACTATCGTCTTCCCAGAGCCCACGTCGCCTTGCAACAGGCGGTTCATCTGCTTGCCGGCCGTGAAGTCCTTGTAGATGTCGTGAATGACCCGCTTCTGCGCCATCGTCAGGTCGAAGGGCAGCACGTTCTTGTAGAAGTGCGTGAGTGTGGGCACCTTGTCGAAAATCTGCCCGGCCAGCTCCACCTTGCGCACCTCGCGCTGCCGCAGCAGCTTGAGCTGCACGTAGAACAGCTCCTCGAACTTCAGCCGAAAACGGGCCGCTTGTAGCAAATCGGCGCTCTGCGGGAAGTGAATCTGCTGCATGGCCTCCGCCTTGGGCATCAGCGCGTAGCGCTGAATCAGCTCCGGCGAGAGGGTTTCGTGAAAGTGCGGCGCGCAAAGCTTGAGCACCTGCGCCGTGAGCCGCGAAATACCCTTGCTGTCGAGGTTGAAATTGCGCAGCTTGTCGGTGCTGGAGTACACCGGCTGCAGAAACGAGGTGCCCGGCTTCTGCTCCGACACTTCCTCCAGCTCCGGGTGCGCCATCTGCGGCTTGCCGTTGAACATGGCCGGCTTGCCGAAGATGATGTACTCCTGGTGGTTCTTGATGAATTTCTCGAACCACTTCACGCCCTTAAACCACACCAGCTCCAGCTGCCCGCTCTCGTCCTGGGCATGGGCCACCAGCCGCTGCTTACGGCCTTCGCCCAGCACTTCCTTGCTGCGGATAGTGGCCTTCACCTGCACCATCGGCAGGTCGTCGTGCAAATCGACTACGTTGTAAAACTGCGTGCGGTCGAGGTAGCGGAACGGGTAGAACTGCACCAAATCACCGTAGGTGAACAGGTTCAGCTCCTTGGCCAGCACGTCGGCCCGCCGCGTGTCCATGCCGCGCAGCAGGGAAATCTTGGTGGTGAAAAAGCTACTCAAGGGTTAGATTGTTAAATGGTTAAATTGCTGAATTGTTGATTGTTCCGAATAAATCTGAACGACCAGCCATTTAACATTTGACCATTTAGCCATCAAGGCCTATTGATATTTCAGGGTGTTGACGAGGTGCACGATGTCCGCCTTCACGTAGTCGATGACCGGCTGCAGCGAATCGTTGGCCACCGCCGTGCGGAAGTACAGCGCCCCGCGGAAGAAGTGCTTGGTGGAGTCCGTGGTGTAGAACTGAAACTGGCTCGGCACGTCGCCGCTCAGCTCAAATACGGCCACTTTCTTCCCGTCGGGCGTCTTCAGCGTGTTTTCCTCGATGGCCGTAGCCTTGATCTGGTGCTTGCCGGTGAGCTTGCGGGCATCCTCCATCATCTTGGCGAAGAGCTTGGGGTTGCCGTTGAGGTCGGTGTAGGTAATCTGCACGTTGGCGTGCAGCTTGGGGTAATTTACGTTGATCCAGTGCGGCTGCGCCAGGTACGAGGAGTCCCGCAGTATCCGCGCCGACTTCGAGTACTCAAACTGATACGGGTGCCCCGGCGCCAGCCGCTGGTAGGCGTGCGGCGGCAGGTCGATGCGGTTGTAGCCTTTGGGTTTGGGCGTGTAGTCCGGCGCGGAACTGCAGCTGGTTAGCAGCAGCCCGGCAGCCAGCAACGCGCAGCAGGAGCGAAGCACAGGCAGAACGTGAGGATGATAATCCAAAATTAACCGGAAATCGGCGCGCCACGGTGCCAGCGACGGGCAGATAAAGCAAAACCGCCCCGGCCAGCGCGTGACCGAGGCGGCAGTTGCCGATTAACAGCTGAATTAGAACGGCAGTTCGTTCAGCTCAGCTTCCTGACGGAAGGTCTTCTGCTCGGCCGGCGCTGCCTGTGCACCGCCCTGCTGGCCGCCCGCTTGCTCGTTATGAGCACGGCCGCCACCCAGCATGGTGATTTCGTCGGCTACGATTTCGGTTACGTAGCGGGTCTGCTGGTCCTTGTCCTGGTACTGACGCGTGCGAATCTTGCCCTCCACGTAGATGGACTGGCCCTTCTTCACGTACTTCTCGACCATTTCGGCCAGCCCGCGCCAGGCCACGATGTTGTGCCATTCGGTGCGCTCCACGCGGTTGCCCTGCTTGTCCTTGTAAAACTCGTTGGTGGCCAAACGGAATTGCGCCACGGCCGCGCCGCTTTCCAGGTGCCGTACTTCCGGGTCAGTGCCCAGATTGCCGATAAGGATTACTTTGTTTACGCTCGACATGGTGTCTTCTTGTGTGTGGTTGAAGATGAGGTATAAAGCATTGAATTGCTTATACAATAACTAAATAAATTTGCTTAATTCCAAATATGTTAGTAATTAAATTATTGATTTCTGTTCCAGGTAGTTGGTGATGATAACCGGCTTGGGTAACTCATCCAACTGGGCCGCAGCATAAGCCTCTAAGCCAGATGATTGTAGCGCCTGAGCCGGCAGCGGAGCATCCAGCCACAGCTCGTGAAACCGGGCTTCTACCTTCTGATGGCTCAGCGTATGCCGCATCAGCGCTGCCGGCTCACTTACCCGATCCGTCGCTACCCGCGCCCCAAGCTGCTCCAGTTCCGCCAGCAAAGCCTTGGCCGGCAGTTCGGCCTCCGGCGTTTCCAGCAGGTGAAAGTCGAAGAGGCCGTGCCAGATGTCCTTGCCGCCGCGCCGCCGCAGGTATACCTGCTCCCCGTGCCGCAGCACGAAGTAGTGGAAGTAGCGCGTGCGGGCCGCCTTGGCCTTCGACTTCACCGGCAACTGCTGCACCATGCCGTGCTGAAACGCGAAGCACTGCTCCCGCACCGGGCAAAACAGGCAGTCGGGGTTCACCGGCGTGCACTGAATGGCCCCAAACTCCATGATGGCCTGGTTGTAGTCGGCCGGATTTTCGTAGGAAATCAGCTGGTCCGCCAGCTGCTGAAACTCCTTGCGCGCCGCCGGCAGGGCAATGTCGGTGGTAATGCCGAACACCCGGCTCAGCACCCGGTACACGTTGCCATCAAGCACCGCCACCCGCTCCCCGAAGGCGAAGGAGGCAATGGCCGCCGCCGTGTACGGACCCACGCCGCGCAGCTTCAGCAGCTCGGCGTAGGTGCCGGGAAACTGCCCGCCGTACTCGTTCACGACCTGCTGGGCAGTGAGCCGCAGGTTGCGGGCGCGGGAGTAGTAACCCAGGCCCTGCCAGAGCCTTAGAACCTCTTGCTCGGGGGCGTTGGCCAGGTCCTGCACGGTGGGATAAGCGGCCAAGAACCGTTCGTAATAGGGGAGACCCTGCTGCACGCGCGTCTGCTGCAGAATGATTTCCGATAGCCAGATGGCGTACGGATTTTGAGTGTGGCGCCAGGGCAGGTCGCGGCGGTGGCGCGGGTACCAGTCCAATAAGGCCTGGGCAAAGAAAGGCTGGGCCGGTTGGGTACGAAAGTTGCTCAACTTGTTGATTGTGAATATATTGCTTTGTAATTGCTTTCCGTCATGGTATTTGGCAATTACATTTGTAAAACCAAAAAACGGGGCTACCTTTGTGCCCCGAAATGCCTACCGGGCAAGGGCTTACGGGAATTTGAAAGCTTTTTGCCCATTCTTTTTTTCACTTTTCAGGTTCCTAATACAGTGACCAAAGCAGAAGTAATTGCCGAGATTGCCGAGAAGACCGGCATTGAAAAGACCGACGTGTCCGCTACCGTTGAGGCTTTTTTCAAAGTGGTGAAGGATTCGATGGCCAACGGCAGCAACATCTACGTGCGTGGCTTCGGTAGCTTCGTAAACAAGAAACGCGCCCGGAAAGTAGCCCGTAACATCTCGAAAAACACGTCGATTATCATCGACGAGCACTTCATCCCGAGCTTCAAACCCTCGAAAACCTTCATCAGCAAGATCAAAAACAGCAAGAAGGTAAAAGAGCAGCCGGTACAAGCCTAAGCTCCGGCTAGGCCCAAAACCGCTCGGTTCTTCGTAAACTTGCCGGCCGCCGCCGTGCTGGTCTGCCCCGAAAGCAGCAGCCCGGCGGCAGCCTTTTTCTTCCACGTATGGCTGCCAGCCGCTCCGTCGCTTCCCCCCAACTGTTCATTCTCATCCTTGCCGCCGCCGTGGTGGTCGGGCTGTTTTTGCTGCCGAAAGGGGTGATGAAGCCGAAGGAAGGCAAAGGCGAAGCTGCCCGCGACGCCGCCAAAACGGCCAACCGCGACGGGGGCGGACCCACTACCAGCGGCTCCAAAGCCGAAGCTTCCTCGGGCCCGGTTTCGGCCAGCGCCGGCACTACGCCGGAGCAGCCGCACACCATGGCCTCGGCCGAGCAGCGCAAGGAACTCAGCACGCTGGTAGCCCGCTACCGGACGGCCGATGGCCCTAGCAAGCTGCGCGTGGCCAACGACCTGGCGGCGCAGTACCAGAAGGTGCAGCGTTTCGACAGCGCCGGCTACTACTACGAGCAGGTGGCTATGGCCAAGCCCGGGGAGCAGGCGTGGAAGCGCGCCGCCGATCAGTACTTCGAGGCCTATAGCTTCGCGGCGACTGAGGAGCGCGCCAAAATGCTGAGCGCCAAGACGCGGGAGCTGTACGAGAAAGTGCTCAAGCAGAACCCACAGAACCTGGACGCCAAAACCAACATGGGTATGGCCCTGATGGCCAGCGAAAACCCCGTGTCCGGCATCATGATGCTGCGCGAGGTGCTGGCCGCCGACCCCAAAAACGAAAAGGCACTCTACAATCTGGGCATCCTGGCGCTGCAAAGCAACCAGGCAGACAAGGCAGTGGAGCGTTTTCAGGAGTTGGTGAAGGTCAACCCCAAGAACGTGAACGGTCAGTTCTACTTGGGTGTCGCCCTGGCGCAGGACGGCAAGAAAGAGCAGGCAAAACAGGCTTTCCTGAAGACCAAAAGTCTCAGCGCGGATCCTGGCTTGCTGACCTCCGTAAACGAAGAACTCAAAAAGCTTCAATGAGGTACAACATCAGAACGTCATTCCGAGCGTAGCCGAGGAATCTCGCGTGCTGATGTCGGATAGTAATTGCTATCTGACGAAGCGGTAGAGATGCTTCGACAAGCTCAGCATGACGCGCTGGGTACCTAGAAAATCAATCAACCCAACCCTTAACCACTCTAACTCATGCCCTGCGGTAAAAAGAGAAAGCGCCACAAGATTGCCACCCACAAGCGGAAGAAGCGTCTGCGCAAAAACCGTCACAAGAAGAAGTAAGCCCGCGGGGGTTTGCTGGGCGCTAACCGGCTGGCTATGAGCCACCGCGCGCCCTATGTTTCACCCCGCCGACTCCCGGGCGTGGCTTTGTGGTTACGTTCTCCCCGTGGAACAGAAAAGGGGGAAGCTGGTGCCTCGGCGCTGGCTTCCCTTCTTGGCTTATGCGAGGCGGAAGGTATTGACTAACAAGAATCTGCGTCCGGACAGCCGGCTAACCCCGAACTCCATTGAGTAACGAGTTAATCATTAATTCGACTCAGGAAGGCGAGCGGATTGCCCTGCTTCAGGACAAGCGGCTGATCGAGTATCACTTCGACCGCAACGACACCAACTACGCGGTAGGCGACATCTTCCTTGGCACCGTCAAGAAAGTTATGCCCGGCCTGAACGCCGCGTTTATTGATATCGGGTATCAGAAGGACGCCTTCCTGCATTACGGCGACCTGGGCGAGCAATTCCAGACCCTGGCCAAGTGGACGCGCCTCGTCCACGGCGGCAAGGCGCCGGTGGCGCACCTGAAGGGCTTCCCGCGCGACGCGGCCCTGGAGAAAGTCGGCAAGATGGCCGACATCGTCAAGAAGGGCCAGCAGCTGCTGGTTCAGATTGTCAAGGAGCCGATTTCCACCAAAGGCCCGCGCCTGTCCTCGGACCTGTCGATGGCCGGCCGCTACCTCGTGCTCATTCCGTTTTCCGATACCATTTCGGTGTCGAAGAAAATCGTGAGCCGCAACGAGCGGGAACGGCTCAAGCGCCTGATTGCGTCGATTAAGCCTGACGGCTTCGGCGTGATTATCCGCACCGTGGCCGAGGGCCGCGACGTGGCCGAGCTGGACCGCGACATGACCAACATGGTGAGCATGTGGGAGCAGCTCTACCAGAACCTGCGCACGGCCAAGCCGAACGACAAGGTGCTGGGCGAGCTGGGCCGCACCTCCTCCATGCTGCGCGACATGCTCAGCGACTCGTTCGACGCCATCCACGTCGACTCGCAGCCCATGTACGAGGAGCTGCGCAGCTACCTGCAGCAGATTGCGCCCGACCGGCTGGATTTGCTGAAGCTGTACACCGGCAAGACGAAGATTTTTGAGCAGTTCGACATCGAAAAGCAGCTCAAAACCCTCTTCGGCAAAACCGTGACCGTGCCCGGCGGCGGCTACCTCGTCGTCGAGCACACCGAGGCGCTGCACGTCATCGACGTCAACTCGGGCAACAAGAGCAACCAGCAGAGCGACCAGGAAGCCACCGCGCTGATGGTCAACCTGGCGGCGGCCAAGGAAGTGGCCCGGCAGCTGCGGCTGCGCGACATGGGCGGCATCGTGGTGGTCGACTTCATCGACATGCGCTCTGGCGACAGTCGGAAGAAGGTGGAAGACACGGTGCAGCAGATCATGGCCCGCGACCGGGCCAAGTTCACCATCCTGCCGATTACCAAGTTCGGGCTCCTGCAAATCACGCGGCAGCGCGTGCGGCCCGAGCAGAACATCATTACCACCGAGGTGTGCCCCACCTGCGGCGGTACCGGCAAGATTACCGCCTCCATCCTGGTCACCGACGAAATCGACTTCAGCATCGATGAGCTGCTGGTGAACCAAAACCACGCGGGCCTGACCCTGCACGTGCACCCCTTCCTGCACGCTTACTATACCAAAGGCCTGGTAAGCAAGCAGATGAAGTGGTACATGAAGTACTACAAGTGGGTGAAAGTGGTGAAGGATACCTCGCTGGGCCTCACCGACTACCGCATCCACGACGAGCGGGGCGAAGAAATCGAGCTGCACAGCCGGGCAGCCGAAATCAATAGCCTGCAGGACCGCGACGACGAATCGGACGACTAAGCCGGCCGCTTCGTGCGCTGATTACAAACCACGACGCCCCCACCGTTCACGCTTCTGGAACGGTGGGGGCGTCGTCGGTTTCCGGGGCCTGACTTTAGAACTTCAGGCCGAGGTCGAGGGCAATTTCACGGTTCTTGATGCTCACGTCCTTATACTTGCGCGTGTTGTCGAAGAACCGGTCGACGTTGAACAGGCCGTGGTGGTACGACACGCCGGCAAACACCTTGGTGCTCTGGCCAAGCTGGTACTCGACGCCGGTGCCGCCCAGCAGGCCGAAATCGGCGAACAGGAAGTGGCTGCGGGAGCGTTTCTGCTCGTTGCTGTTGGCCGGGTCGGTGAAGTACTTTTCGTCGTTGATGCGGCCGCCGGTGAGGCCGCTGACCACGCCACCAACCTGGAAGTACAGCTTCACGTCGGTAGCCACCTCGTTGGTGAACAGCTTCACCGTTACGGGCACTTCCACGTACTGCAGCCGGACTTTCTGCTTTTGCGTGATGTTGTTGCCCACGCCAGTCAGCGAGGGGTCGTAGTAGGTGATGGTGCCGCCCTTGCCGGTCAGCTGCAGGCCGGTGCTGAAGGCGTAGTTCTGGCCGAAGAAGTAGTCGACCACCAGGCCGCCGCCGATGCTGGCCAGGCTGCCGTCCTTCTCGAAGTTGTACTGTGAGGGCGAGGTAGCGGCCAGGCTGCTGACGCTGGGCGACACTTTCAGACCGATTTCGACCTGGGCCGAGGCGGTGGTGACGGCGCCGCCCGTGAGCAGGGCCAGCGCGAGTAGGGCTTTTTTCATAGGAAGGATGACACGCTTAAGCCGCGCCGTGCGTTGCTGATGCCAGGCCGGATACGGGCGGGCCGGCGTTTTGGCTAATTTCGCCCTAAATATAGACGCCCCTTGCGACCAACCATGCGTTTCCCGCGTTTGCACTCCTGGCTGAGCCTGCCGGCTCTGGCAACCCTGCTGCTCCTGCAAACCGCTTGCAGCCGCGACGAGAAGTCCTGTGAAATGCCCGCCGACGTGGCCGCCGTGCAGGCGCCCGTGCAATTGCAGCGCCTGGAGAAGCCCTTCTTCCAGATCCGCACGCCCGCCGACGCCAAGCAGTTTATGGATCGGGAGCCGCTGTTTGCCCGCTACTTCCTGCAGCGCCCGAAGTACCCTTCCGACGAAGTGCTGCAGCAGACGCTGGTGAAACTGGCTACCAATCCCGGTCTGCAGAAGCTGGGCCAGCAGGCCGACAGCACCTTCCAGAACGCCGAGCAGTGGCAGGGCAATCTGCAGCGCATGTTCCAGTACGTGCGCTACTATTTCCCCGATTTCAAGGTGCCGCAGGCCAAAACCTTCGTCAGCGGCCTGAGCCAGGATATCTTCGTCAACGACAGCCTGCTGGTCATCAGCACCGATTTCTTTGTGGGTCCGAAGGCGGTGTACCTGCCCAACGTGCCGGCTTACATCCAGCGCCGCTACCGGCCCGAATACGTGCTGCCGACGGTGGCCCTGGCCGTGTCGAGCAAATACAACAAGAAGGCGCTGACCGCCACCACCACGCTGGCCGAGATGATTCAGAACGGCAAAGCGCTGTACTTCGCCGAAAAGGTGCTGCCCTGCGCCGACGACTCGCTGCTGATTGGCTTTTCGGCCAAGGACCTGGAGAACGTGCACTTCAACGAGGCCAAAATCTGGGGCCACTTCCTGCAGAAAAACCTGCTGTACGATACCAACCCCTTCCTGATCCAGAAGTATGTGGGCGAGCGGCCCAACGTGCCCGAAATCGACAAAACCTGCCCCGGCCGGGTGGGCCAGTGGGTGGGCTGGCAGATTGTGCGCAAGTACATGGCCGACAACCCCAAGGTGACCCTGGCCCAGCTCATGGCCACCAAGGACGCCCAGCGCATCCTGAGCGACTCGCACTACCGCCCCCGGAAGTAGTGAAATGGTGAGGCGGTGAACTGGTGAGTGACGTTCTGGCTGCGCAGGCTGCGCGGCTGTGCTGTAGCTTCCCAACCATCAAACTCATCAGTTCACCACCTCACCATTTCACCTTCCCGTGCGCATTGCCGTTTTCAGCCAGTACCACACCAACCCCGACTGTCCGGCCACCAGCAGGCATTACAGCTTGCTGCAGCACATTGCCCGCCGGCACGAGGTAACGCTGATAACGACTAACACCTGGGAGCGGCAGCGTCTGACACAGCAATACCCCTGGCTGCCCGAAGGCGTGCAGCTGCTGGCCGCCGATATTCCCTACCACAACCGCATGGGTGTGGCGGCGCGGGGCTGGGCCTTCGTGAAGTACATGGGCTATGCCTGGCGCCAGGGGCTGCGCATTCCGAAACCCGACGTTATCTGGGGCATCAGCACGCCCCTGTCGGCGGCCTGGGTGGCCGGGCAGGTGGCGCGGCAGCGGCGGGTGCCCTGGGTGTTCGAAGTGCAGGATCTGTGGCCGACGTTTCCCATTGAAATGGGAGCGGTGCGCAACCCGCTGGCCCGGCAGCAGCTGTATGCGGCCGAGAGACGCCTTTACGAGCAGGCCCAGCACATTGTCACCCTCTCGCCGGGCATGACGGATTACGTGCGCCAGCTGGGCATTGACGACGCCAAAATCAGCACCATCCTGAACGGCACGGACCTCGATCAGGCGGCCCGCGCCACGCCCGAAGCCGTGGCGGCGCTGCGGCACGAGCAGGGGCTGGAAGGCCGGCCGGTGGTGCTGTATGCCGGTACCTTCGGCCGCGCCAACGACATTTCCACGCTGGTGCAGGCCGCTGAAACCCTGTATCATCAGCGCCCTGAAGTAGTCTGGCTGTTTATGGGCCACGGCTACTACGAGCCCATGCTGCGCGAGGCGGCGGGCCGTTGCCCCGCTATCCGGCTGGTGCCGCCGCAGCCGCGGCACGCCGTATTCACCTGGCTGGCCGCGGCCGATGTATCGGTGGTGTCGTTCATCAGCAAGCCCGTGCTCGACACCAACTCGCCGGCCAAGTTCTACGACAGCCTCGCCGTTGGCACACCCGTTGTCGTCACCAACCCGGGCTGGACCAGGCAGTTTGTCGAAGAGCACCGCTGCGGCTGGTACGTGCCCGCCGAGCAGCCGCAGCTACTGGCCGCGCAGTTGGGGCGCATCCTTGAGGCCCCGGCGGAAACGCGGGCCGCCGGGCAGCGCGGGCAGGCCGTAGCCCGGCAGTTGTTCGACCGGCAGCAGCTGGCAGCCCGGATGCAGTTGATTCTGGAGCAGGCGGCCGGCTAAACCGGCGCAACTGCGGGCTCCAAAGTCGGCTTTACCGAGTTGTTATAGTACTTGCAGATATCCGTCAGCGGGCACTGCAGGCACTTGGGGCTGCGCGCCACGCAGATGTAGCGGCCGTGCAGAATCAGCCAGTGGTGGGCCTTCGGAATCAGCTCCTCCGGAATGTGCTTGACCAGTCCTTTCTCCACCGCCAGCGGCGTGGTGGCCGAACGCGGCACCAAGCCCAGGCGGTGCGCTACCCGGAACACGTGCGTATCCACGGCCATGGCGGGCTGATTGTAGATAACCGACACGATGACGTTGGCCGTCTTGCGCCCCACGCCGGGCAGCAGCTGCAGGTCTTCGAGTCGGTCGGGCACTTCGCCATCGAACTTCTCTACCAGCATGCGGCCCAGCCCAGCCAGGTGCTTGGCCTTGTTGTTCGGGTACGACACGCTGCGGATAAATGGGAAGATGTCTTCCGCCGAAGCCGCTGCCAGCCGCTCCGCCGTCGGGAACTGCTCGAACAGCTTGGGTGTGACCAGGTTCACCCGCTTGTCGGTGCACTGGGCGCTGAGCACCACGGCCACCAGCAGCTCGTAGGGGCTGCCGTAGTGCAGCTCGGTTTCGGGCGCGGGAAAGTTTTCGGTGAAGTACCCTAGAAAGCGGCGAAACCGTTCGGCCAGGCGCATAAAAGGTGAAATGGTGAGGTGGTGAAATGGCGAGTCAGCCTTTCAACAAAGCTACACTCCCTATTTCACCACCTCACCATTTCATCGTTACTCCGCTCGCAGAAAGGTGCGGGAGTATTGCAGGATGTTCTGCACGGCGCGGTCGGAAGGGCCGGGCTGCAGCGCGTCGAGGTAGCGCTGGGCTTCGAGCAGGTCGGCGCACCGGGCGGCCAGGGCGGCGTCGTGCAGCAGGGCTTGCTCTACGTCGTGGTTCTCCTTAGCCGGCAATTCGTTGTACACATACCGGAGCAGGGTCTCGTGGGTAAAGGTTTTGATCATAGAAAACTGGTTGGGCGGCCATTTTCTTCCGCAGGTTGATGAGCGCGTAGCGCATACGACCCAGCGCCGTATTGATGCTCACCCCCGTCGCGTCGGCAATTTCCTGGAAGCTCATGTCGCCGTAGTGACGCATGATGAGCACTTCCTTTTGCGCGGCCGGCAACTCCTGGATTAACTCCCGAAGGCGCGCGTGGGTTTCCTCCCGCGAGAGAGTATGGTCCACGCTTTCTTCCGACAACGACAACGAGTTGAACGCGTGGCCGGTGGCGTCGAGGTTAAGCTGGGGGTTGCGCTTCTGGCGCCGGAAAAAGTCGATGGCTAAGTTGTGGGCAATGCGGCAAATCCACGACGAGAACTTTCCCTCTTCATTGTACCGGCCACTTTTCATCGTGTGAACCGCCTTGATAAACGCATCCTGCAGCAGGTCTTCGGCCACAACGGGGTCTTTCACAATCAGCATGATCGTGGTGAAGACCCGACGCTTATGGCGGGCGAGCAACAGGGCGAAGGCTTCTTCCTTGCCGGCAATGTAGAGCGATATCAACGCGGAGTCGCTCGGCTGCATGGTTTCCATAAAGGGCTACGGTTAGGGGAACGTAGAGCTTTAGGCCATATTGTGCAGGTTGCCGTGAAAAACAGGGAAGTGAAGAGCGAATGAATTATCGCAGTGACCAAATGTATAATTCTGTTACATCGGATGCAACGGGTACTGCCCAGTTCACGACAATATTTTTTCAGAGCTTCCGGCGGGCGTAAAAAAAGCCCGCTGAGGCAGCGGGCTGGGCACTAGCAAGAATCGAGCCCCGCGGGGTTCAACGCGGGCTGCCGAGGCCGCGCAACTGCTCATCGAGGGCCGCCGCGCCGGGGGCAGCGCCCACGGCCTGCGCGGTGCGGTCGGCGAGGCGGTCGGTGAGCTGCTGGAGCAGGGCCACGCGGCGCTCCAAGGCCTGCAGCTGCTGCACGGTGGCGGGCGAAACCGAGTTGGCGGGCAGGCCGGTAATCTGCGCTTCGCCGCGGCCACCGGCCACGGCGCGGTTGCGCTGCTCGATGCTCTGGGCCGATTGCATATCATCGCGCAGATTCACTACCACGCCCTGCATGTTTACGGCCTGGCCGTTGGGCAGCAACTGGCGGGTGCCGTCCTTCTTCACCAGAATGCCCGAGGGGTTGATAACGGAGCCGTCGTTGAGCGTCAGTGGGCCTTCGAGGCGGAAGGCCTGTCCGGCCTGCAGCTTCATCACCACGCCGTTTTCGCGGAAGGCGCCGTCTTTCAGGCTGTAAACGGGTTGCTGAGCCAGCGCCAGCAGGGTGAAGCAACTCAGGACGGCAGTCAGCAGCAATCGGCGCATGGGGGCGGGGCGCGGCGGGGTGTGGGCGCCGCGCGCTCAGCTTGCCAGTACGCAGGGCGGGCAGCGGCCGTTGCTCAGAGCACCGGGGTGGGGGCCGCTTCGGCGTGGCGGCAATGCTCCAGCCAGTGCAGGGCGGCCGCCTCGTCGGAGAACAGGGCTACCTCGTAGGCCTTGGGCGCGGCCGGCCGCGCCGTGGGCGCGAAGTCCGTCAGGTGCGAGGGGGAGAGCAGGTAGGCCAGGTAGACGGGCTGGGCAAAGTATTCGGCCAGGCGCGGCAGAAAGGTGTCTATAACCCAACGGGTGGCCGCGAGGCTGGCCGGGCCGCGGCGGCGCATATCCAGCAGCCAGTAGCGGGCGCCGTGCGGGGCCGCTACGGCCAGCGCGGCTTCGTAGCCGAGGCGTACTTCGGCATCGGAGGTGCTGCGCAGCCAGCGGCTGAACAGCAGGCCTAGGTCGGTGCGGAACGAGAGGTCGACGAAATCGGTGGGGGCGGTGCTCATAGGGGTACGACGAAATGAGTAGCACCGCGCCGGTGGGGGCGCAGCCAGGCAACAAAGGAGCATCCCGCAGATCAGGCTGCGCGAGCTGCTAGCGGGAAAATCAAGCCAAAGGGTGGCGCTTTGGCACCGGGCAAGCGGGGCTGCCGGCCGGGAGCGGGCAACCAGCAATAGGTGAGAAACGGAGCGCTGAAAAGCCGGGCCGGTGGAGCCGCAAGGGAAGCATCAGATGGGATGCCGCGCCGGGGCGTTGTATAACAATGGTACGAAAACCGCTGACCTTTTCCAAGTCTAACGGACGAGTTTCGCGCAGATTTGCACAATCGATAGTGCTGGCGCGGGGCGGACTACCTTTGCCGCTGCTATTCCGACCAGAGGCCTCCCGATGAGTACTGCCGATTTGCGCCCCCACGACCCCTACGCCGCCCTACGGCTGCCCGAGTTTCGCCGCCTGATTTCGGCCCGGGCGTGCTTTGTGCTGGCCACGCGCATTCAGGGGCTGGTGGTGAGCTGGCAGATTCTGCACCTGACCAACGACCCGCTGGCGCTGGGCTTCATCGGGCTGGCCGAGGCCGTGCCGAGCATCGGCGTGTCGCTCTACGCCGGGCACGTGGCCGATACGGTGCGGCGCAAGAATATCGTGGTGGCTATGGTGGCCCTGCTGCTGCTGTGCGCGGCCGCGCTCTGGGCGCTGGCCTCGCCGATGGGGCGGCCGCTGCTGGCCCGGGAGGTGTTTTACACCCTGCCGCTGTACGGCGTCATCTTCCTGAGCGGCATTGCCCGCGGCTTCCTGGGGCCGGCGCTGTTCGCCTTTATGCCGCAGCTGCTGCCCGACCGCAGCGTGCTGCCCAACGCCATTACCTGGAACAGTACCACCTGGCAGGCTTCGTCGGTGGTGGGGCCGGCCCTGGGGGGCTACCTCATCAAGTTTGTCGGCGTGACCAACTCCTACGCGGTGGCAACGGGCCTGCTCACGCTGGCTCTGCTGCAGTTCGTGAGCATCAAGGGGCGGCCGCTGCCCGAGCGCGTGGGCGAGCAGCTGAAGCTGGGCGCCAGCATCCTGAGCGGGCTGCGGTTTATCTTCAGCAACCAGCTGGTGCTGTCGGCGCTGGCGCTGGATATGTTTGCGGTGCTCTTCGGCGGGGCGGTGGCCCTGCTGCCGATTTACGCGGTGGATATCCTGAAAGTGGGCGCCGACGGGCTGGGCCACCTGGAGGCCGCGCCGGCCGTGGGCTCGGTGCTGATGGCCGTGGCGCTGACGTACTTCCCGCTGCGCCACAAAGCCGGGCAGAAGCTACTGTGGGCGGTAGCCGGGTTCGGGCTGGCGACCATCCTGTTTGCCGTGTCGACCAACTTCGTGCTGTCACTGTTTCTGCTGTTCATGACCGGGGTGTTCGACTCGGTGTCGGTCATCGTGCGCTCCACGCTCATCCACACCTTCACGCCCGAGCACATGAAGGGGCGGGTGTCGGCGGTGAACAACATCTTTATCGGCTCCTCCAACGAGCTGGGTGCCTTCGAATCGGGGGCCATGGCCCGGCTGCTGGGTACGGTGCGCTCGGTGGTATTCGGCGGCACGATGACCATTCTGGTGGTGGGCATCACGGCGGCGCTGGCCCCGCGCCTGCGCCGCCTGCACGACGTGAAGGAGGAAGCTGCGGCGTAAGGGCAGAGGCAGAACCGGCGGGCGTATCACATACAATTCATCCTTCGATAAAGCCTAGCCGAAACGCTATGTTCCGTAGCTTTGCGGGGCCCGGCAGCCGAGCTGCCGGGCCCCGCGCTAGTCTTACGCCGTTGCTATGCCCGAAGTCGACACGCTTGATGCTCTCGAAGTCCGCCTCGCGGAGCTGCAGCGTACCGGCGACGGGGAGGCGTTTATGCAGGCCCTGTTCAAGGGCTACTACCGGCCGCTGGGCAACGTGATTTACCGGGTGGTGCAGGACCGCGCCGTGGCCGAGGACCTGCTGCAGGACGTGTTCCTGCGCATCTGGCACAACCGCGAAACCCTCGTCATCAGCACCACTTACAAGGCCTACCTCTACCGCGCCGCCATGAACGCGGCCCTGCGCCACGCCGAGCGCAGCAAGCGGCAGGTAGGTTGGGAAGAGGCCAGCTTCGTGGAGCCCGCCCGCGACACCACCGCCGAGCAGCTCGACGCCCAGGACGCGGAGCAGCTGGTGGCCGTGGCCCTGGAAGCGCTGCCGCCGCAGTGCCGGGCGGTGTTTTTGATGAGCCGCCAGGAGGGTCTGAGCTACCAGCAGATTGCCGAGGCCCTGGACGTAGCGCCCAAAACCGTGGAAAACCAGATGGGCAAGGCCCTGCGCATCCTGCGCGACCGGCTCAGCGGCTTTCTGTCGGGGCTGCACTCCTGGCTGCTGATGCTGTAGCGCGGGGCTTTGGCCTGAGGCAGAAAAAAAAGTTTGGGGGGCGCGTGGGGGTAGCGGCGGGGAAGCGGGTCTTATACCCAAACAAGCTCCTTAACCAACCTCTGCTATGAAAACCATCCTGCTCCCCGGCCTGCTGGCCGCCACCCTCCTGCTCACCGGCTGCGACAAAGGCGAGTTTGGCCCCTGGGTGCGCGGCACCGGCCCCGTCGAGACGGAAACGCGCACGGTCAACACCTTCAGCCGGCTCGAAGCCAAAGACCACATCGAAGTCGTGCTCAGCCAGGGCGCCGAGCCCGCGGTGCGCCTGGAAGCCCAGCGCAACATCCTCGACATCACCGAGGCCCGCCTCTACGGCAACCAGCTGGTGCTGCGCCTGACCAAGCCCACCATCGGCAAGGACACCAAGCGCGTGCGGGCCTACGTGACCGTGCCCAGCCTGACGGAAGTGGCCGTGGGCGACCACGCCGCCGTGCGCAGCTCCGCCACCTGGAGCGCCGGCAGCTTCCGGGTGCGGGTGAAAGACCACGGCGTGGCCGAGCTGACCCTGGGCCAGACCGACGAGCTGAAGGCCGACGTGAAGGACCACGGCAACATCACGCTGGCCGGGGCGGCGCAGCGCCTGCAGGTCGATGCCACCGGCCACGGGCTGGTGCAGGCCTTCGAGCTGACGGCCCAGAACGGCCAGGTGACGGCCGACGACCACGGCCTGGCGAAAGTGCGGGTGACGGGGCAGCTCGACGCCTACGCCAAGGACCACGGCGCCATTACCTACCGGGGGCGGCCGGCCGTTTCGGTGCGCACCGCGGGCCACGGCCACGTGGGCGCCGAAGACTAAAAGCCCGGGCCGAAAAAAATATTTTCCAACGGCGTGGGGGTAAGCCGCCGGTTGCGAGTCCTACTCTCAGAACCCCGAAAACAGATCCAACTCCAAACAACTGCTATGAAAACCAACCTGCTTTCCGCCCTGCTCTTCCCGGCCCTGCTGCTCACCACCGCCTGCTCGCACGAGGGCGACTCGTTCGGGCCCCGCGTGCGGGGCGTCGGGCCGACGGAAACCGAGAAGCGCACCGTCAACAGCTTCAGCCGCGTGGAGCTGAAGATTGACGCCGAAGTCATCCTGACCCAGGGGCCGCAGCGCGAGGTACACATCGAAGCCCAGCGCAACATCCTCGACGTGCTCGAAACCGAGCTGAGCGGCGACGAGCTGCAAATCGAGTACGGCCACGCCCGCGTGGTGGGCCACGACCCGATCAAGGTGTACATCACCGCGCCTTCCCTCTCGGAGGTCGAGGTGTCGGGCTCGGGCAAGCTGCGCACGGCCACGCCCTGGGCCGCCAACTCGTTTAAAGTGGGCGTGTCGGGCTCGGGCGACGCCGATATGGAGCTGGCCGGCGTCGACGGGCTGCGCGCCACCGTGTCGGGCTCGGGCGAGGTGAAGCTGCGCGGCACGGCCGCCACTAACAACATCAGCATCTCCGGCTCGGGCAAGGTATCGGCCTACGACCTGAGCACCCAGGATACCTACGCCAGCATTTCGGGCTCGGGCAAGGCCTACGTGCGCGCTTCCCGCACCCTGTCGGCCGAAATCAGCGGCTCGGGCTCGGTGTACTACCGCGGCACGCCCACCGTCACCACCCGCATTTCCGGCTCGGGTAAAGTATTGACGGGCAATTAGCGTCTGCGTCGTCAGAACGTCATGTCGAGCTTGTCGAGACATCTCGCGTGCTGATGCTGGATAGTAACCTCAACGAATAGAATACTATCCAGCGAGATGTCTCGACAAGCTCGACATGACGGGCTAACGAAAACGTAACCCGTCCCGACCAACCATCCTGCCGCATTCCGCCCCTCTTATTCCAACCACCATCCGCTGGCTGCCGGTTTCTGCTCGTCGGCTGCCTGCGGGCTGCTCTGAAAACAAACATGAAAAACTCTACCTCCTGGGCGCTGACGGCCGGCTTGCTGCTGGCCGCCGGCCCCGCCTGGAGCCAAACCGTGCCCGCCGCGTCGGCCGCCCTCAGCGGCACCCTGCGCGACGCGGCCACCGGCGAAGCCCTCGTGGGCGCCAGCGTGTTCGTCAAGGCCCTCGGCCAGGGAACCAGCACCGACGAAAACGGCTTTTACCGCCTCGTGCTGCCCAAGGGCACCCACGTCGTCACCTACCAGATTCTGGGCTTTGAGCCCCAGCAGGTGACCCTCACCCTCGACGGGGATATGACCCGCTCCGTCAAGCTCGGCGCCCAGCGCCAGCAGACCAAGGAAGTGGTGGTGACGGGCCTGCGGGCCGAGGACAACGTGAAAAAGCCCGAAATGAGCGTCAACCGCCTCGATATGAAGACGGTGAAGCTCATGCCCGCGCTGCTCGGCGAAGTCGATGTGGTGCGTAGCATTCAGCTGCTGCCCGGCGTGACGACGGTGGGGGAGGGCGCCTCGGGCTTCAACGTGCGCGGCGGCGGCATCGACCAGAACCTGATCCTGATGGACGAAATGCCAGTCTACAACGTGTCGCACCTGTTCGGCTTCTTCTCGGCCTTCAACCCCGACGCGGTGCAGGACATGACGCTCTACAAGGGCGCCATTCCGGCCCGCTACGGTGGCCGCCTCTCCTCCCTGCTCGACGTGAAGATGCGCGACGGCCGCCAGGCCGAGCGCCTAACGGTGAACGGCGGCGTGGGCCTGATTTCCTCGCGTCTGGCCGTCGAAGCTCCGCTCATCAAGGACCGCACCTCAATTTCGCTGGCCGGGCGCCGCTCCTACGGCGACCTGTTCCTCAAGCTCATTCCCGAGCAGCGGAAAAACCAGGCCTACTTCTACGACCTGAACCTGAAGGTCAACCACCGCCTCAGCGCCAGGGACCAGCTGACCCTGACCGGCTACCGGGGCCGCGACGTGTTCAACTTCGCCGACGTGTTCAAGAACGACTGGGGCAACATGGGCGCCTCCGCCCGCTGGACGCACCAGTTCAGCCCGCGGCTGTTCGGCTCGGCTTCGGCCGTGGTGGCCCAGTACGACTACGGCCTCGGCGTGCCCAATGGCACCCAGGCCTTCGACTGGACCTCCAAAATCCGCAACTACACCGGCAAGGCCGACTTCAGCTACCAGCTGAACGATAACAACACCGTCAGCGCCGGCGTGAGCGGCACGCGCTACCAGTTCGAGCCGGCCACGGTGAAGTCGCTGAGCTCGGAGTCCATCTTCCGCGGGCTGAAAGTGGACGACCAGCAGGCCGGCGAGTACGCTGCCTACCTCGACAACGAGCAGACCCTGGGCCCGCGCCTGCAACTGCAGTACGGCCTGCGCCTCTCGGCTTTCGACTTCCTGGGCTCGGGCACCGCCATTTCCGACTACGTGGGCGAAACCGGCCAGCGCAAAACGGCCGTCAACACCCGCACTTACAAGGACGGGGAGCTGATCAAGCGCTACGCCAACCTGGAGCCCCGGGCCTCGCTGCGCTACACCGTGGACCTGAACAGCTCGGTGAAAGCCAGCTACACCCGCACGGCCCAGTACGTGCACCTGATTTCGAACACCACCGCCGCCTCGCCGCTGGACGTGTGGAGCCCGAGTACCAATAACATCCGCCCCGAGCGCGGCAACCAGGTGGCGCTGGGCTACTTCCGCAACTTCCACGACAACGCCTACGAGGCCTCGGTGGAAGTCTTCGGCAAGACCATGGACAACCAGGTCGACTACGTGAACGGGGCCAATACCCTGCTCAACAAGGACCTGGAGGGCGAGCTGCTCTACGGCCAGGGCCGGGCCTACGGCGCCGAGTTCTTCGTCAAGAAAAGCCAGGGCAAGCTCTCCGGCTGGGTGAGCTACACCTTGAGCCGCTCGGAGCGGCAGATTGACGGCATCAACCGCGACCAGTGGTACCCCAATAAGTACGACAAGACGCACAGCCTCAACGTGGTGGGCATGTACCAGCTCGGCCCCCGGCTGACGGCTTCGGCCTCCTTCGCCTACGGCACCGGGGTGGCCACCACCTTCCCCAACGGCCGCTTCGTGTACGAGGGCCTGGTGGTGCCGGTGGTGAGCGGCGACGCCCGCAACAACTACCGCGTGCCCGCCTACCACCGCCTCGACCTCGGCGCCACGCTGAAGAACCGGCCGAAGCCCGACCGGCGCTGGCAGAGCGAGTGGGTGTTTTCGGTGTACAACGCCTACTCGCGCCGCAACCCCTACGGCATCTACTTCCGCCAGAACGCGGACAACCCGCGCAAAACCGAGGCCGTGCGCCTGGCCGTGTTCGGCTCGGTCATCCCCTCGGTCAGCTACAACTTCAACTTCTGATGGCCCGCCCCGCTGCCCTTCGCCCCGCGGCCGTGCCGCAACCCGGCCTCGTTTCGCCGCCGGTGGAAACATACTACCCCACCATTGAGACGCGGCTGCACGTCGCGCCGACGGCGGCCGGATTGTCACTTTTCTACGAAGCTGGTTTCGGGGTGCGTCCGGAGTGCCTTCGCTGTGCCTATATCGAAACGGCTGCCTCCGGCCGGCGCGTGCTGACCATCGAAATAGAATATTCCCAAGAACTGCGCTGCCCCTCTGAGCTATGAAACGCTTCCCCTTTTTCCTGACCTTGCTCGCGGCCGGCCTCGGCCTGCTCAGCAGCTGCACCGACGTGGTCGACGTGGACCTGCCCGAGCCCGAGCCCCAGCTGGCCGTCGAGGGCAACATCACCGACCAGCCCGGCCCCTACACCATCCGCCTAACCAAAACCGGCCCCTACTTCAAAGACCAGGAGCCGCCCGCCGTGCGCGGCGCCGAGCTGGTGCTCAGCGACAACGACGGCGTGACCGAAACCCTGCGCGAAACCGCCCCCGGCGTCTACCAGACCCGCCAGCTGCAGGGCAAAATCGGCAACCACTACCTGCTCAGCATACGGGCCGAGGGCCAGCAGTACCGCGCCGCTACCGAAATCAAGCGCGTGCCCGTTATCGACGGCCTCACGCAGCAGCTCAAGCAGAACGAGCCTGGCTGGGACGACGGCATCTACGCCTTCTACAACGGCCCCGAGCTGCCCGGCGTGGGCGACTACTACCGCTTCAAGATCTGGCTGAACGGCGAGCTGCAAAACGACCCCGGCGACCTGGTAGTGCGCGACGACGCCTTGGTCGACGGCCGCTACATCGGCGGCATCGAGCTGAACGAAGACCCGCTGCAGCCCGGCGACAGTGTGCGCGTGCAGCTGCTCTCGCTGCCGCAGGACTACTACTACTTCCTCAACGAGATGTTCACCCAGATCAACAACGTGGGCCTGTTTTCCTCGCCCCCGGCCAACGTGCGCTCCAACGTGGTCAACGTCGACCCCAACGGCCCCCGGGCCGTGGGCTACTTCGCCGGCACCGCCGTGCGCTCGGCCCGCCTGACGATACAATAGGCCCTTCGCGCCGCGCTGGCTGCGCGGGCCCGTGCGTCGGTACCGGCCGACCACCGGCCCAGCGGCAGCCACGCGGCGCGAACCAGCCTGCTCCGACTGCGCTACATCCGCCGAAATTCCGCAAATTCACCGCTCAACCACCGCCATGCTCCACCTCTACCCCGATACCGATGCCCCCTGGGAGCTGCTCGCCAAGCACCTCGCGGGCGAAGCATCGGCGGCGGAACAGGCGGAGCTGCACCAGTGGCTGACCGCCGCGCCCAGCCGCCTGCGCCTGCTCACCGACGCGACGCGGGCCTGGGAGCGGGGCGGCAGCGTGGCCGAGGCCTTCACCGAAGCCGACGTGGAGCCGGCCTGGCAGCGCTTCAGCGCCGCCGCGGGCCTGCAACCCACCGGCGGCACGGCCCCCGCGCCGCCCGCCCCGGCCGAAACCGGCCGCGTGGTGCCGATGTGGGACCAGGCGCAGACGTGGATGCGCGTGGCCGCGGCCGTGCTGTTGCTCGTGGGTTTCTGGGCCGTGGCCCGCACCTTCCTGTGGAAATCGAATGCCGCCCAAGCCGTGACGGTGGCCGCCGGCCCCCGGCGCCAGCTGGCCACCCTGCCCGACGGCAGCCGGGTGTGGGTGAACAAGAACTCCACCCTGAGCTACGCGGCCGACTTCAACCAGACCAGCCGGGTGGTACAGCTGCGCGGCGAGGCCTTTTTTGAGGTGCAGAAAGACCACGGCCGCCCCTTCACGGTGCTGGCCGGCGACACCCGCACCCGGGTGCTCGGCACCTCGTTCAACGTGCGTGCCTACGCCACCGAAGATTCGGTGGAGGTGGCGGTGGTGACGGGCCGCGTGGCCTTCGCCCCCGACCGTCAGAAACTCACCGTGCAGGATTCGGTACTGCTCACGCCCGGCCTGCGGGGCGTCATTCGCCGCGCCGCGCCCGCCGTGGCCGTGCAGCGCCGCATCACCGACCCGAACTTCCGCGCCTGGCAGCACGACGAGCTGGTGTTCGACAACCAGTCGCTGGGCCAAGTGGCCAACACGCTCACGCGCTACTACGGCACGTCCGTGGCTTTGAGCCGCCCCGAGCTGGCCAACTGCCGCTTCACCGGCACTTTCCACCAGGCCGAGCTGCCGCAGGTGTTGCGCGTGCTCAGCCTCTCGGCCAACCTGTCGGTGACTCAGTCGGCCGACGGCTACACCCTCGACGGACCGGGCTGCCCCAGCCTGTAACCCATACTCTTTCATTTTTCCCCTTGCCTGCTATGCGCAACCGCATATGCCTGGCCGCCGCCGTGCTGTGCGCACTGGCCGGTGCGCCCGCCGCCGCCCAGGTGCGCACCGGCTCGGTGCTGGACCGCCGGGTGACGGTGACCTTCAACCAGGCGCCGCTGGAATCGGTGCTGCGGACGCTGCGGCGCCAGTACGGCGTGCGCATCTCCTACAGCAACACGGCCCTGAACCTGCGCCAGCCCGTTACGCTCTCGGCCCAGAACCAACCCCTGCGCACGGTGCTGAGCGAGGTGCTGGAAGGCAAGAACATCGGCTACGAGCTGGTGGGCGACCAGTTGGTGCTGCACCCCGCCCCGCCCAAGGCCCCGGCACCGAAAGCGGCTCCGACTACCGTCACTACGACTACCACCGTCAGCCGCGCCGACACCGATAAAGCTCCCGACAAACCGGCCGCCACCGCAGCCAAGGAGCCCGAAGCCCGCCCGGCCACCCCGGCGGAGTCGGCGAAGCCCGCCCCGGCCGGCGGCGTACCAGCCAAGCCAAAGCCCGCCGCCCCGGCGAAGAAAGGGCCGGTAAAGCCCGCTTCCGGCACCGCCGCCAAGGGCAGCACCACCTCCGGCCGCGTTTCCACCGCGGCGTCGGCTGAAAGCAAGCGCGTCGGCAAACCGGAGGCGGCGGCACCCGGCAAAAACGGCCCTGCCGAAGCTACCGCCGGCGCCACCGTGCCTGCCGTTGAGCCTGCTGCCACGGCCAATCCTGCCGGTTCGCCCGCCACCGATGCAGCGGCTGCGCCAACGGCCGCCGTGCCTGCCGTAGCCGCCCCGGGCGGCGCGGCCACCGATTCGGCGGCGGCTCCGGCCACCGAGACGTTCGAAGAACCCGCCCGTCCCACGTTCACCAAGCCCGCTCAGATTTCCCTGCTCGGGCCGCTGGGCTCCAACGGCCTGCGCAGCGGGCAGACGGTCAACCACGTTTCCATCAATCTGCTGGGCGGCTACGCGGCGGGCGTTGAGGGTTTTGAGGCCGGCGGGCTCGTCAACGTGGACCGCGACACCGTGGCGGGCGTGCAGGTGGCCGGGCTCGCTAACGTCGTCGGCCGCCACCTCGACGGCTTTCAGGCCGCCGGGCTGGCCAACGTGCTCGGCGGCCCCGGCCGCGGCTGGCAGGCGGCTGGTCTGCTGAACCTGGCTACCCGTCCGGTGGCCGGCGCCCAGACGGCGGGCCTGTTCAACTACGCCGGCCCGCGCAAGCGCCCCGCCGAGCCCGAGCTGACCGCCAGCACCGCCCTGGCCACCACCGCCAGCGGCGGCCTTGACGAAGCATCGGTGGCGCCCAAGGAAATGGCCGTGCAGGCCGCGGGCCTCTTCAACGTGGCCCTGACGGAAATCCACGGCGGGCAGGCGGCGGGCCTCTTCAACGTGGCCAAGGAAGCCAACGGGCTGCAGGCCGCCGGGCTGTTCAACGTGGCCGGCACCGTGCGCGGCGTGCAGCTGGCCGGACTGGTCAACTTCGCCGATTCCGTGCAGGGGGTAAGCCTGGCGCCCTTCAACTTCGTGGTGCACGGCTACCACCGCCTCGAACTCACCAACTCAGAAACCTGGCCCGTCACGGCCACGCTGAAGCTCGGCGGCTCACCCGCGTTCTACACCTTCTTCACCGGCGCCTACGACGGTTTCGGCAGTGGCCCGCGCCGCTGGGCGGCCGGCTACGGCTTCGGTACCGATATGTGGGCCCGCCGCCGCCTCAGCCTCAGCCTCGACGCCGTGGCCATGCACGTCAACGAGGAGCAGCGCGGCCTGACCCGCGCCCTGAACCTGCACAACCAGCTGCGCCTGCTCGTCGGCCTCACACCCTTCAAGCCCGACAGCCGCTTCCGCTTGGTGGCCGGCCCCACCGTCAGCGTACTCGTGACGCAGCGCTACGATACCGCCGAAGGGCAGGTCTATTCCAATATCAGCCAGGGCCGCAAGCTGTGGCTGAACGACGGCAACGCCCGCACCCGCGTGCTCGGCTGGTACGGCTACAGCGTGGGCCTGCGGTTCTAAAGCGCACTAAGCGAGAAAATACATTGAACGTCATGCTGAGCTTGTCGAAGCATCTCTACCGCTTCGTTGTTCGGTAGAGATGCTTCGACAAGCTCAGCATGACGCGCTGTTTGCGTTTACCGTCGTCCAAAAACTTACTTCTTCATGTGTCGGGCCAGCCAGTCGCCGATGACGGCCAAGGCGGTAGGGGAGAAGGTTTCGGTGAGGCGGCCGTACTCGTCGGTGAGGCCGGTGGTGGCCGTCTGGAAGAGGTGGTTGAGGCCGGGCAGCTCCTGCGCGGTGACGTCGGCATTGCCGCCGGCGCGCACGCCTTTCTCCCAAGCCGCCAGGTTCGGGCCGGCGGCCACCTGCAGGTCCTTGCTGCCGCCGAGGGCCAGCACCGGGCACTTCACCTTGGGCAGCAGCGGCTCGGGGTTGAAGGCCAGCAGCTGCCGGTACCAGGCGGTGGTCAGCGCGGCAGCCTGCTGCTGGGCCTGGGCCGCGTTCATCCCGATCTGCGTGAGCAGCTTCACCACCTGCGCCTGGGCCTGCTGGTTGTCGGGCGTTTGCAGCACGGTCAGGTAGACCTGCTGATTCAGGTTGCGGGCGGCGGTGAGCTGCTCCGCTTCCATGCCGCTGGCCCGGCCCAGATCCTCGTTCTGGCGCACCATCATTTCCACCCCGCGCACCGCCGGCCCGGCCAGCGACACCAGAAACGCCGGCGGCTGGGCCTGGGTAGCCGTCAGCAGCCCAATCATGGCGCCCTCGCTATGCCCGATGAGACCCGTTTTGGCGGCCTGCACGTCGGGGCGCTGGCGCAGGTAGGCCAGGGCGGCCTGGGCATCGGTGGCGCCGTCGGCGGTGGTGTAGCTGGCCTGGCTGCCTTCCGACTGGCCCACGCCCCGGTCGTCGTAGCGCAGCACCACGAAGCCGCGGCGGGTGAGGTAGTCGGCCAGCACGCGGAAGGGGTGGTGGCCAAACACGGTTTCGTCGCGGTCCTGCGGGCCCGAACCGCTGACGAGCACCACGGCCGGAAACGGCCCCTGGCCCGGCGGCACCGTCACGGTGCCCGCCAGCCGAATGCCCGCCGTGGCGTTGCGAAACGTCACGTCCTCGGCCCGGTAGGGCAGGGGGGCCTTGGGTTCCTGGGGCCGCTGGGGCGCGGCTGTGGCCGTGCCCGCCGCCTGCCGCCGCAGCGTGAGCGGGGCCGTGCGCCCGCCCTGCTGCCAGCTGGCGCTGATCTGCTGTCCGTCGGCCGAAACCTTGCCCGTCACCCGCACGGCCGGGGCCGTAAGGCGCATGATGACGCTGTCGGCGCGCACCGTGATGCTGGCAATGGGCAGCCCGTAGGCCTGCTGCTTGGGGCTGTCGAGGGTGCCGGTGTAGCCGCCCGCGCTCTGCTGCAGGTGAAACACCAGCGGCACCTCGGTGCCGCCGGCGCTGAGGCTGCCCTGCCAGTCGCCGGCCAGGTTCGGCGGGGCTGGGGCCGCCGCGGTGGTCAGGGCTGAAAAGCCGCCGCACAGGATCAGCAGGCACAGGCAGGCAAGCAGGCGAAAGGCGGGCATAGACTGTTTGATGAGGTGAGCAGGCAAATGAAGCGGTTTATCCGGATGGCGGACAAGCAGCGCCTAGTCTTTCCAGGCAGCTTCAGCGCCTGACGCCGGGATACGCAGCTATCAGACGGAGAAAAACCAGCCGCCGCCGGTTGCAGGCGGCGCGTTTAGACTTGCTCCGCCGTCGGCTTACTCCTTAAGAATTTGTTTGGAGTTGGCCAAAAGCGCTTATAGAACGTCATGCTGAGCGCAGTCGAAGCATCTCTACCGCTCCGTCTGATACAATTCAACGAAGCGGTAGAGATGCTTCGACTGCGCTCAGCATGACCAAAACCTGAAATTCCACACCCTCACAGGACAAACGAGCCGTCTAGCGGGCGGCTCGTTTGTCCTGGGTGGCCACGCCACCGGTTGATTTCGAGGCGGCTTTCAGCTTGGGCTTGGCCAGCACCGGCGCTTTGGCGTCCGGCGCCGCAGGTGGCAGGGTGCTGTGCTGGGCCACCCAGCCGTGGATCAGGGCCAGGGCCTTGGGCGAAAACGTGGGCTGCACCTGCCCGTTCACCAGCGGCCAGTCGGTGGCCGATGACTGGAACCAGTGGTTGACGCCGGTCAGCTTGTGGATTTGCACCCGGCGGTTGCCGCTGGCCTTGAGGCCTTTTTGCAGCGTCGGCAGGTTTTTGTTGGCCGCCACCAGCAGGTCGGCGGCGCCGTTGAGGGCCAGCACCGGGCACTTCACCTGATTCAGCTTGGTCTGCGGGTCGAAGTCGATGAAATAGCGGTACCAGGGCGAGGTCAGCTGGTAGGCGCGGGCCTGCACCATCGTAAAGTCGATGTCGGCGTTGGACATACGCAGCATGGCCGCCACCTTGGCCCGGGCCAGGTCGTTGTTGGGCGTCTGGCGAATGATGCCCAGCATCTGCTCGTGCAGCTGCAGGGCCGAGGTTACCTGCTGGGTGTTGGCCCCGATCAGGCGCATGATTTCCACCTGCTGCCGCTTCAGCACCTCCGGCCCCGACAGCCCGTAGCCCGCCAGGGACACCACGTAGTCGGGCGCGTTCCGGTCGGCGGCGGCCAGCAGGGCCACGTTGGCCCCTTCGCCGTGGCCCACCATGCCCACCTGGGTTTTGTTGATTTTGTAGTGCGCCCGCAGAAAACCCATGGCCGCCTGCGCGTCCGACACTAGGTCGGCCGTGGTGGCCTGCTTGTAGTTGCCGGTCGATTTGCCCACGCCCCGGTCGTCGTAGCGGAGCACGGCCACGCCGCGCCGGGTGAGGTAGTCGGCCAGGATGTGAAACATGCGGTAGTTGTCCACCGCCACGTTGCGGTCCTGCGGCCCCGAGTCCGAAATCAGCACCACGGCCGGGAAGGGACCCTTGCCCTGGGGCATGGTCAGCGTGCCGGTCAGGCGCAGCTTGGCCACCTTGTTGGGCACCACCACCTCTTCCTCGCGGTAGGGCAGGGCCGGCTTGAAGGTCGCCGCGTTGATAACCGTGCCCGTGGTGCGCTCCAGCACCAGCGGCCCCGTCAGGGCCGGCTGCGTCCAGGTGCCGCTGATGCGCTTGCCGTCGGCCGCGAGCTTGCCCACGAATTTACTGGCCGCCTCCTCGATGCGCATGGTCACGTCGCTGCCCTTCAGCTCAATCTTCACCGGCATGCGGCTGATTTTCTGCTTGGGCACGTCGAGGGTGGCGTACAGGGTGCCGTTGCTGAGCGGCACGATGGTAATGACCATTTCCCAGGCCCCGCTGGGCACCTTCAACGAGCCGCGCCATTGCCCGCCCAGGGGCGAGTCGGCCGCGCCGGGCTTCGGGCCGGCCGTAGCGCCTACAGCCACCAATAACAACAGCCCCAGAAGCTGGAAATGACGTAAAAAAATCCTCATAAAGTGAAAAAAGAAACCGACAAGGTGGAAGAATTACGGTGCCTTATTCCGGCAAAATACCAAAATTAAGCAATGTCGGCCATGCCCCTACGCTCCCCGCCACAGAAAGTTGAGGAAACCCACCGGCGAAGCCGTCCGGGCCCAAAAAAGCCCCGGTCCCGCGCCAGCGGAACCGGGGCTTTGGCGCCTCCGAACGGCGGCCCGCGCCTAGCCCGCCACCGCGGCCCGCGGCGCCACCGGCGCGGCGGCCGGCGTCGGGTCCACCACGTACTCGCCGGCCTTGGTCGCGTCGCTCAGCTTCCAGCACGAGTCGCCGGCCGCGCACAGCTGCACCAGCTGCCGGTACAGCCCGTTCGCGAACAGGATGCGGGCCCGCGTGGCCCCGCTGCGGGTACTCTCGGCCTCCTTGCGGTCGGCCAGGCTATCCACGAAGGCCGCGTTCTGCGTGTCCACGTCGTCGAGTAGCGCCGCCGTCAGCCCCTGCTCCTGGTACTCCTCCAGGTATTTGCGCCCCTGCTTCACCAGCATCGTAGCCGCCAGGTGCAGCTTGGCGTCGCTCACGCTCGATACATCCGACACGCCAAACCGCTTGTACCGGGCCGAGCGCACGTCGTCTTTTAGACTGATAATGCTGGTCACGGCCTGCACCGTCGTTTCCAGCGCCACGCGCACGGCTTCCTTGTCCTGCGTCACGGCGGCGCCTTCCTGCTTCAGCACGGTATCTGGCTCCATGTCGCCGAACTCCGCCGTGTCGGTTTTAAACTTCTGAATGCGCTGGGCCGTCACGCCGCGCTTGGCCAAGTCGGCCGCGTCGCGGTCCAGGGCAATGTGCAAATCCAGGCACCGCTGCCATAAGTCAGCCTGGGTAAAGGGATACTCGGCCACAGGGTCTTTGTCCTGCATGGGAATAGGGAGTTAAGAGGTGAAACAATAGCCGCACAGCCGCCACATCGGTAACCGACGGCCCACCCAAGCTAGCGGTTACGCCGGAGCTTTCCTAGCCCTTAATGGTCAGTCATCCCGCCCCGTCCGAAGCCTTTCCCGGCGCGACCCAGGAAGCCCCCGGCCCGACCAAAAAACCTCCCGGCGCGACCAATGAAGTGCCCGGCACGACCCAAGAACTCCCCGGCCTCCTCGAAGTACTTCCCGGCCCAAACGAAGCTCTTCCCGGTGCGACCGAAGCAGTTACCGGAGATGGTTCCGGTGCTTCGGGCGGTCCGGGTGGGGCTTCGGAGCCGGCGGATACCTCTCACGTCTTGACCGCTGCTGTTTCGGTAGCGGCAACGGCGGCTTCGGGCGGGGCGGGTGGGGAGCTGGGCGTGCGGGGTGGGGAATAAAAGACCGTGCCGTCTGGTTGAACGCGGGCGGCGCGGGGTTGACGGGGGGGCGGAACGCGGCAGCTACGGCGTCAGAATCGGACCGTAGCCGTTGCTGCCCGGGTCGTCGGCGCGCGGCGGCCAGCCCTGGGACGTCTGGATAAAGTCCTCGTACAACGGAATGCGGCGGCCGAAGCTGGTGGCCAAGGCCTGCTCATAGATGCGGGAAAACTCGGGCACCCGTTCATACCACTCCTGGTCTTCCTCATCAAAATAAGACTCGTAAGACTCGGGGGGCATGTCTAGGTACTGGCCGAACTCATAGAGCAGGTAGTGCCGCAGATTCCAACAGTACACGATAATGTCGGCACCCCACATCATCGACAGCACCGGGTTGCCCGCCTCTAGCGGTTCACTAACCACGTAGCGGTGTATGTGGATGGGTAGTAGCGCCGGGGCCTGGGCAAACCGCTCGTTGAAGGCCGCCAGCTGCTGTTCCGCCGTTGCCGGCTTGGGGCCCCATACCGGCATCCATTTGGTGTGCAAATCCTCGTAGGGGTTGCCCAGCCGCCGCCGGATTTCCTCCTCCTGCGTCAGCCAGTTGTAGCACAAGCGTTCTGCCACAGGCCCGCCTTCGTCCCAGGAATCCGGGGGGATGATGTGCGTGTACGGCTGGTCGAGGGTGTGCAGAACGCGCAGGAACTCCCGGTGGTCAGGCGTAAACCGGACGTTGTAGCGGGCTTCCACGGCGTCGATTTCGGCCTCTGATAGCCCAATCCAGTGAATGCCCGCGGGCCATTCAGTGAAACGCCCCCCCCACATTTCTTCTACCCGCGGATTCTGCCGCCAGAAGGTTTCCGTGCGTTCTTTAAACCAATACAAAAACTCGGTCAGATTTTCGGGAATCTGGAACATAAAGCGGGGTAGCAACTAACGCTGCTAAAGTAACCAGCTCTACCCAAACCACCCCGCCCCTGCGTACCTTCGCCGACCCGTCCCGCGGCTAATCACGTTAGCCGAAACCTTAGCGGTGGGAAACGGTGTTAGAGGAACCTATGGCCCAGGAGAACCTGCAAGTCGCCGCCCCGGCGGACGACCCGATTGATCAGCTCGATCCGCGCGAGTACATCATCATCAAGAACGCGCGGGTACACAACCTCAAGAACCTGAGCGTGGCTTTTCCGCGCAACAAGTTCATCGTCGTCACGGGCCTGTCGGGCTCGGGCAAGTCATCCTTGGCGTTCGACACGCTTTACGCCGAGGGGCAGCGCATGTACGTGGAGAGCCTCTCCTCGTACGCCCGCCAGTTCCTGGGGCGCATGGACAAGCCCGACGTGGACTACATCCGCGGCATCTCGCCGGCCATTGCCATCGAGCAGAAGGTAACGGTGCGCAACAACCGCTCGACGGTGGGCACCAGCACCGAGATATACGACTACCTCAAGCTGTTTTTCGCCCGCGTGGGGCGCACTTACTCGCCCGTATCGGGCCTTGAAGTGCGCAAGGACCAGGTGGCCGACGTGGTGGACTACCTCATGGGCCTGCCCGAGGGCACCCGCGTGATGGTGCTGGCCCCGTTGCTGCCTTCGGAAGACGGCCGCCCGCTGCGCAAGGAGCTGGATCTGCTGCTGCAGAAGGGTTACGCCCGCGTCATCATCAATGGCGAAATGGCCTTCATCGAAGACCTGCTGGCCGAGGGGAAACCGGAGCCGGTAGGGGAGGTGCAGATCATGATTGACCGCGCCGTGATTCAGCCCGGCGACGAGGATTTGCAGTTCCGCCTCTCCGACTCGGTGCAGACGGCCTTTTTCGAAGGCCACGGTACCTGTTTGGTTGTCAGGAGCGGGTTGTCAGTTGCCAGTGTAGGCGACAACCAGAACGGCCTGGCAACTGACAACTCACAACTGACAACTGAAACCCGCACGTTTTCGGACCGCTTCGAGCTGGACGGCATCACGTTCGAGGAGCCGAGCGTCAACTTCTTCACCTTCAACAACCCCTACGGCGCCTGCCAGCGCTGCGAGGGGTTCGGCTCGGTGCTCGGCATCGACCCGGACCTGGTGATACCGGACAAAACGCTGACCGTGTACGAGGGGGCCGTGGCGCCCTGGCGCACCGAGAAACAGAGCGAGTGGCTGAAGCCGCTGCTGAAAAACGGCATCCGCTTCGATTTCCCCATTCACCGGCCCTACAACGAGCTGACCGAGGCCGAGCAGCGCCTGCTCTGGGAGGGCAACAAGTACTTCCAGGGCCTGAACGACTACTTCGACTGGGTGCAGGAGCAGACGCACAAGATTCAGTACCGCGTGCTGCTCTCGCGCTACCGCGGCCGCACCGTGTGCCCCGACTGCCGCGGCACCCGCCTGCGCAAGGACGCGCAGTACGTGAAAGTGAACGGCCGCAGCATCAGCGACATCGTGCTCATGCCGATTTCGGACGCGCTCAGCTTCTTCGACAACCTCTCGCTGACCGAGCACGAGCGGGGCGTATCGGACCGGCTGGTGACGGAAATCCACAACCGCCTGAGCTACCTGGTGCGCGTGGGCCTGGGCTACTTGACGCTGAACCGCCTTTCGAACACGCTCTCAGGCGGGGAGTCGCAGCGGATTCAGCTGGCTACCTCGCTGGGCTCGGCGCTGGTGGGCTCGATGTACGTGCTCGATGAGCCGAGCATCGGGCTGCACCCCAAGGACGCGGAGCAGCTGATCGGGGTGCTGCGCTCCTTGCAGCAGCTGGGCAACACCGTGGTGGTGGTGGAGCACGAGGAGAAGATGATGGAGGTGGCCGACCAGATCATCGACATCGGGCCGGAGGCCGGCTCGGGCGGCGGTAACCTGATGTTCCAGGGCACCTACCAGGAAATCCTGCGGGACGAGACGACCTACACCGGGCAGTACCTCAGCGGCAAGCGCGAGGTGCCGGTGCCTGCGGTGCGCCGGCCCTGGCGCAACGCGCTGGAGGTCGTCGGGGCGCGCGAAAACAACCTGAAGAACCTCACGGTGAAGTTTCCGCTGGGCGTGATGACGGTGGTAACAGGCGTGTCGGGCTCGGGCAAATCGACCCTCGTGAAGCGCATTCTATACCCGGCGCTGGCCCGGCAGCTGGGCGGCACGTCGTCGGAAAGCATCGGCAAGTTCGACAAGTTGGGCGGCGACCTGACGGCCGTGTCGCACGTGGAATTCGTGGACCAGAACCCCATCGGCAAGAGCAGCCGCTCGAACCCGGTAACCTACGTGAAGGCCTACGACGCCATCCGCACGCTCTTTGCCGACCAACCGCTGGCCAAGGCCCGGGGCTTCAAACCCTCGCACTTCTCCTTCAACATCGAAGGCGGGCGCTGCGAGGTGTGCCAGGGCGAGGGGCAGGTGAAGATTGAGATGCAGTTCATGGCCGACATCTACCTGACCTGCGAGGCCTGCGGCGGGCGCAAGTTCAAGCAGGACATCCTCGACGTGAAGTACCAGGACAAGAGCATCGACGAGGTGCTGGAGCTGACGGTGGAAGACTCGCTGGACTTCTTCGCCAACCAGCCCAAGGTGGCCGAGCGCCTGCGGCCCCTCAACGACGTGGGCCTGGGCTACATCCGCCTGGGGCAGTCGGCCAATACGCTGTCGGGCGGGGAGGCGCAGCGGGTGAAGCTGGCCTCGTTCCTCACGAAGGGCAACACCCTGCAGAGCGACAAAATCCTGTTCGTGTTCGACGAGCCGAGCACCGGCCTGCACTTCCACGACATCAACAAGCTGCTCACGGCCCTGAACGCGCTGGTGGAGCAGGGCAACTCGGTGCTTATCATCGAGCACAACATGGACATCGTGAAGGCCGCCGACTGGCTGATTGACCTCGGACCCGAGGGCGGCATCAACGGCGGGCACCTGCTGTTCGAGGGTACGCCGGAGCAGTTTGTGAAGCTCAAGGACACGAACCACACCGCCCGCTTCCTGGCCGAAAAGCTGTAGAAGGCGCGGCACGCAACCCTGGCGGGGCACCCAAGCGGGTGCCCCGTTTTTTTGCGCCCTGCCCGCCACCGAAACCCGCTGAAAAGCGGTATCTTCTGGAAGACGAAGGGCTGAGGGCCATGATGCTGCGCGACATTCCCGCTATCCTGATGCAGTACGACGCGGCGGCGGCGCTGGTGCGCGCGGCGTGGCGGCGCGGCTGCCCGCTGGCCGACTTCGTGCCCTCGCTCACGCGGCTGGTGGCGTTCAGCTGCCAGCACCCGGTGCGCTACTGGCTGATGAACATAGACCAGCTGCCGCCGATGGGGCCCGTGGAGCAGGCCTGGATCATGGAAAGCTGGTTTCCGGCCATGGCCGCCACCTCGGTGCAGCACCTGGCGCTGGTGCTGCCGAATGATCTGCACAACCACATGGTGGCTACGGCGCCGATATTCAACCCGCCCACGGCCATGACCTTCGAGCTGCACTTCTTCCCCGACGACGCCACCGCCTTCGACTGGCTGCTGGAGCACGACCCGCGCCGCCGCGAGCTGTGGCAGGAGTGGGAAGACGAGCTGGCCCGCCTGCACCGCGACGCCCCCGACTGCGCCGACGCCTACAGCTAGCCCGCCGCCAGCCCGGCCGGACGGCCCCGGCGCCGCATTATCCGTAGGGGTAACGGGCTGCGCCGTTGCGACCCACCATTGCCACGCCATGAGTGCCACCACGGAAGCACAGTTTCTGATCGGGCAGCCCGCGCCGGGTGCCGAAAACTACCTGCTGAGCAGCACCGCCGCGCACGGCGGCTACGAACTGATGTTCGAAGATGACGGCACCACCGGCTACGTCTACGCCATCGGGACCAAGCCCGGCCCGGAGCTGCTTGACGCGCTGCACATCTACAACGTGGCCGACATTGCCGACCGGCACCTGCCCGTCACGGCCAACGTCATCTGGAACGAAACCGAGGACGCCGCGGGCTTCGTGCTCAACGGCTACTGCCATGCCCTTTACGACTTCCGCCAGCAGGCCGGCTTTTGCCGCACCGGTTTCCCGCCGCCCCGCCAGTTGCAGCCCACCCCCCGCGAGCTGACGGATGAGCTGGTGGACCAGTATTTTGCGGCCTAGCCGAGCAGATGGCTCCATCTGCATATTGGCCATCTGATTGTTGAGAAGCATAGTACTGGCTCACAGCTAGACCGAAAGCGGCAAGGGCCTGTTGCACAGAGGTGGACTGCTGTTGCGCAAGAACCAACGTCTTAAAGCTGCCAAGTGCAACCTGCGGCCGTCAGTTCATGCTGTTCTATTGGGAGCGGTCGACGGGCTGAAATTGCGGGTTGGGTAAAGAAAAACCCCGCCTGCATGGTGCAGGCGGGGTTTTCGGTGATTCCGCTGGAATCACTGAATATTATACATCACCTTGCAAAAAACCTTCGTTTTTGTACCTAAAAGCAGGTTTTCACACCCGCTACTTACTCGCTCTTACACCCATATTATGGAATTTACATACCCACTTGCATACCCACTTTACAGATTTGCTACCTTTGGGCAGCCCCCTCTCCTCCCCTCTTTATGGCTGCCACCAAGCTCCGCCTCCGCAACGACCGCATCAGCTTCGGCAAGACGACTGTGTACGTGCAGTACGTCTACAAAAGCAAGAACTACTACTTCTCTACCAACGAGAAGATCGAACCCGAGCAGTGGCTTGCCGCCCGGCAGAAAGTCGCCGGCAACTCGACCGAGGTACAAGACCTTAATGGCCGCTTATTAGGGCGTTTGGCCACCATCAACCGCCTGCTGGCCGACGCCCAACGGCTACAGGTGGAGCCCACACCGGCCTATCTGCGCGAGCAACTGACGCTTCTGGCGCAAGGCGACACGCCTAAGAAAGTCGCCAAAACTAGCCTAACTACCAGCTCAGACGACTTCCTCGACTTATTCGAGCAGTACATCCAAGCGACGCAGGCCACGAAGGCACACGGCACGGTCAAGCACTACAAGACCACGCTCAACCACCTTAAAGCCTTTGCCGCCCAGAAGCGCCGCAAGCTCACGCTGGCGCGCATCGACGCGGGCTTCTACCACGAGTTCGTCACCTTCCTAACGAAAGACAAGGCCATGACCAACGGCACGGCCAACAACCAGCTCAAGCGCGTGAAGGTGGTGATGGGCTACGCCGGCGAGCAGGGCCTCACGGACAACGCCGCCTTCCGCAAGTTCAAGCCCCTGCGCCACACCGAAACCGACGTGGTCTACCTCACCAAAGACGAATTGGAGCACTTGGCCAGCTACGACCTCACGGCCGAGCCGCGGCTGGCGCGGGTGCGCGACCTGTTCGTGCTGGCCTGCACCACGGGCCTGCGTCATTCCGACTTCAGCACCGTGCGCCCCGACCAAGTCAAGGGCGACCAGCTGGTGGTGCGCACGGTGAAAACGCGGGACTGGCTGTACGTGGACCTGAACCGTTACTCCCGCGCTATTCTGCAGCGTTACCCCGACGGGCTGCCGCAGCTCTCGCAGCAGAAGTTTAACGCCTACGTTAAGGAACTGGGCCGTCATTGCGGCCTGGACACGCCCGTGCAGGTCGTGCACTACCAAGGCAGCCAGCGCGTGGAACAGTGGCTAACCAAACACGAGCTGCTCTCCTCCCACACCGGCCGCCGCACCTTCGTCACCCAGAGTCTGGAACGTGGCATGGCCCCGGCCGTCATTATGAAGTTCACCGGTCACAAAGACCTCAAGACACTCATGCGCTACGTCAAAGTCGCCGACGCAGAGAAGCGCACCCAGATGGAGAAAGCCTGGGGGTAATTGCAAAAGAGACAAGCAAACGACCCAACGGTGTACCGCTGGGCCGTTTGCTTGTACAGCGCTACCAACTCTCCAGCCGGTCTGCTGAACATTGATTGCTGTACAAGTTTATTAAACCAAAAATAGCGCTGCAGAGGCTGATAAGTGCAGCCAAAACGGTGACGCCGAGTTGTTCAGTTAAAGGAAGGAATAATTGTACTGGTCCAGAAAGTTGGGGCCATCAAAGCAACAGTTCGTTTCTTTCTGGACTTACTTCTTATCCCTGGATTCTGTAACGCAGAGGATGCAACGGCCAGCTTAGCGGATGAGCTCCGAAAAACATGCTTTTTGGCTTACGGTAGAATACCCTCTCCGGAATCTGTAACGCCCCGTTGAATATAGCCCTGAGTGATATACGTTACCGTACTATAATTTTACGGACCCGTAAGGGCTCTGTAACATAAAGGCCGTCAGAAGGAGCACCAGCCACGCAGGTTGCCCAAGCGAATTGTGCCGTAACGTTGGTGCCATCCGCGTAGCCACTATTGTTGGGTAGTCCCGCAAGGGTAGTCACCGCTCCGTCGCGCGTGATGCGTCGGATGCAATCAAAACTGGTAGCGTAAAGCACCCCCTGAGCATCGATAGCCAAGCCGTAGGGTGTATTGAATTGTGCCGCTATTCCTATCCCATCCGCTGAATTCAAGCTGCCGCTGCCAGCGAAGGTAGTGACGGCGCCAGCTGGGGTGATTTTACGAATTAGATTCCCGTTCCCTTCGCTGACAAATACAGTACCGTCTGCATCCACGACGATGCCATGCGGGCTGTGGAACCGGGCCGCAGTACCTATGCCATCGACTACGCCCGCTGTTCCACTGCCAGCCAAAACACTTACGTCACCGGCAGGAGAAATTTTGCAAATCCGGTAGCCGAGGCGCTCTGTCACGTATAGCGCACCTTGCGCATCCACGGCCAGGCCTCGTGGGTAGTTGAAGTTATAGGTAGCCGCCCCTCCCGGCAAGTCGCTGATAACGCCTGCCGGACTCACTTTGCGAATCCGGGTATTGCCTTCGCTTCCCACATACAAGTTGCCTTGCTTGTCGAGCGCAATACCTGTTGGGTCAGGGAACGACACCAAGGTTGATACTTGTCCATCAGGGGTGATTTTTCGGATGGCGTCGTTATAATTATCCGTTACATAAATAACTCCTTGGCTGTTAACGGCTATACCAAACGCTTGGCCGAATGAGGCAGCAGTACCCATGCCCTCGGCATAGCCTAGTATTCCCGAGCCCGCTAACGTGGTCACAAACGTACCCGGCGTTTCCACCGCTGTACCGGTACCCAGAGTCGGGTCGGTTTTCTCACAACCGATTGAAAGCAAACTAAGAAAGCACAGTGCAAGTACCAACTTGGCAGAGGATGGCAGGGACTTTAAACTGCGGTTTTGCAACATGAACCAGAAAGCTAAATGAATGATGAGTGCTTTGTTCGACGGACTCTGTTACATGGCAGCGAAGGCAAGCTGAAGCCAGCTGCATGCCGTATCAGTTAAGTACCAAGTAGGAAAAGATCTAATACAGAGAGTGAGCTTGCTCACGTCCCATACAAAGCAGTTGTAAACATATGATTTAATTAAATCATATTAATATTATAAATAGGATCTAGCCGGAAAGAGGAAAAACGGATCCCGCAACTTTGGATTGGTGATTTGTCAGTAGGGTGTTGGGAGCTCATCTTCCTGTAAGCAATGTCGCTTAATATAAAATCGTTGGCCAACGGGCTCTGGCGCTTGCCTAGGCAACGTTCCACAATAAATTATCCCCGCTTGACAACTACCAACCTGACGGAACGGAGTGACGAAATACTCGGCTGGGCAAGTCGGTTGGCGCTACCGGCTCCCGCATGGGCTCACCCAATGCAGCCCGTAAGGATTTGAATGCCGGCAATTGGCTAGCGGCCAGCACTTCGGCGGCCGATGCCCCGGTCGCGTTGCGTAGATCGAGGCGTCCGCCGCGGGCGATTAGCAGGTGGGCCACCGCTAAAAAGTTTGCTTCCGCTTGAGCCTGGTCTGATCGGGTCAACTGGCGCAGAAAGTCGGCTTGGTGCTGCACGAGCCAGTGCAGAGGAGTGTAGCCCTCGCGGTTGGCTTGATTTGGGTCCGCTCCAGCATCGAGCAGACTTCGCACAATAGCAAAAGAGGGGTATGCGCTACTGACGGCCGCCAGCAGCGGACTCATGCCTCCCGTAGCGCACCGCCCAGGCTGGGCACCAGCTTGAAGTAACGCCCGAACAGCCCCTTCGCTACCGGTTGCCGCGGCTTGTACCAACGGCGGCTGCTTAGGCTTGCCGTTGGGGGCGGCACCGTGGGCCAGCAAACGCTGCACCGGCGCCAGTTCCCCACGGCCTGCAGCACGGGCCAGCGGGGTGAACCCCGCGCTGTCGGCCACCTCCAACCGTGCGCCGTGAGTCAAGTACAGTTCCAGGACTTCCAGACGGAGCGAATCGCTACCCTCGAGCAGCACGTGCAGTGGCGTACGGCCGGCCTCGTCCTGATCGAGCAAGCTGACTCCTGCGGCGAGACAGGCCCGTGCTACTTCCTTATCCACCCGACCATTAAGCATGGGCGAGGCGCCACACCCCTGCAGCCGCGCACCGTGGGCCAGCAGCAGTTGCAATACGGGCAGCGTCAACGGTTCCAAAGCCTGGGCGGCAGGTGTATTGCCGGCGTGGTCGGTCGCATTCGGCGAGGCTCCGTGCGCCAGCAACTGCCGCACCAGGACTGTATCGGCATACCACCACAGGGCAGCGTGCAGCGGTGTGCTGCCTGTTTGGTCGGGGAGGCTGGCATCAGCTCCCTTGGCCAGCAGCGCTGCCACTAGCTTAGTGGTATTGCGGGCCACGCCCGGCCAGCGGTTGCGGCGGGCTTCCCCGTCGTTCTCGGCCGTATGATCCTCGCGCTGCAGTGCCAGAGCCCAGCCCAAAGGGGTGCGTCCCTGCTCATCTTGGGCGTTGGGGTCGGCGCCAGCCGCCAGCAGCAGGCCAGCGGCCTCCGCCCGACCTTCACGGGCGGCGCAGTGCAACGGGGTCGAGTGCCAATCGGTGCGCTTGGGGTAAAACCCGCGGGGCTCAGTGTAGAGGCTGGTTTCGCTGGCCGTGCGGGCGTCGGGTGCAGCGCCGGCGCGCAGCAGCAGGGCGATGGTTTCAGGCAAACCGGTTTCGGCGGCGAGGTGTAAGGCATTGTAGCCAGCCCAGTTGGCGGCCGTCATGCTGGCGCCCTGACGCAGCAGCAGACGTACCAACGGCACGTCGCGGCGGCGCACGGCAAGGTGCAGGGCGGTGGCGCCCTCCCCATTGGGCGCGTCCACGGCCGCCCCGTGGGTGACGAGGTAGCGCGCCATGCCCATCTCCCCGCAAGTAACGGCGTGGTGCAGGGGGCGCATTCCATTGACGTCTTCCTCCGCGGGGTCGGCGCCAGCGGCGAGCAGTAGATCGAGTAGGGCTACGCTGGCTGAGTCGGTCCGCGCCGGGAGTAATTCGCCGGGCGGTGGACGCCGCATCGCTCGCGGGCCAAATCCGCTGCCGGGGCTACGTTCGCGGCGGAAGTTGTGGTAAATAAGCCGGGACAAGTAAGGGGTCCAGGTTTGCCCGACTGCGGGGTCGGGCCCTACGTCACAGGCCAGCAGCAGGCGGGTCAGCGCCCGTTCGTGGGGTGGTACGGCGTCGAACACGAGGGCCAGCGGAAGGACACCTCCGGGGCCCGGTAACGTAGCCCAGGCGCCCTGGTCGAGCAAAAACTTCGTCATGGCCACCTGGTCGTAACTTAAAGCCACGTGCAGCGGGGCTTCGCCGGGGCGAGCAGTGCGTGGGCCAGGTAGTACCAGGATCATGCCCGGCTCAGTGGCAACAGAGTCGGGGTAGCGGTCATTCACTTGCGCGCCCCGAGTCAATAGGCGCCGGGCCAAAGCCAGGTCGCCCGTAGCCGCCGCTAATCGCAAAGAGTCATTGTTGCTGAGCCCGGAGCGGGCACCGGAAGGAATACCGGGCTCTTGGGCCGCGGTACCTTCGGCTGGGTACCCCAGCAGTACCACAAACAGGCTTACGAATAGGCGCGCTCCAAGCATTGGTAGCAAAATTATCAAATAATGTACTCCTAGGTGAGTCTTAAAGTACCAGATAATATGAAAGTTTGGTACCGCAGGTATGCAGCGGAACGTGCCCTTATGCCGGCAGATTGAGGTACAGGCTATTCTTTTGGACTAGAGCAGCGGCGGTATTGACACTAGGCATTGGAGAGCTAAAGCGCGAGGCGATACCAGTAGTGCAATATTTTGATTATCAAATGGTTTGCCAGTTGTTCATCCGCCCGAAGATGTCCCTGAGCTGAGTGTTGAGGTTTCCCAACTGCTGCACTGGTCATTATTTGCAGAAGTATGCAGTGGCTAGCTCAGGGCTATTATGATTCTAATGATTGCTGTTTGGATTAATGCTATTTGATTGCAATAATTTAATAAAACACAGCATAAGTGATTAAAAAGATGTTAATTTTGGAGTTTTCTCATTTAATGGTTGCACTAAGAGCATAAGTGTCGCTCTCATAATACCACAGGCGCATGGGCATTTTTACTGGTCAAAACCATCTGGCCACCTTTAAGTGGTGGTCATTCGTATGGCTGTTGTTGTGCAACGGCTTAGTCACACAAGCTCAGAGTTGGCAGTGGGCCCACACGGCTGCCGGCCAATCCAATTCTTCTGATATGGGGGTCGACGCGGCGGGCAATAGCTACGTAGTCGGCGCCTTTTCAGGAACGGGTGCTAGCACCATGTCATTTGGCAACAACGTGACGCTCACTTCTACAGGCGGCAGTGATATGTACATTGTCCGCTACGACCCAGCGGGACTGCCGCTCTGGGCTGGGCTGATTGATTTTGATCGGCTGGTTACAATGGCGGGGCCCGCCGTGACGGCCGATGGCAGCGGTGGCGCATACGTGTCGGGGCCGTTGCCCAATGGCGTAACTGTCACGTTCGGCTCCCAATCGGTTACAGGCAACACCGCCAACGATTCGTATCTCGTGAAATATAGCGGGAGCGGCGCCGTACAATGGGTGCAGAAGCTCCATGCTTCTGGAACGGATATCGTGGCCGATACCGGAGGCAACCTTTACTTGAGCGGCAATTTTCCTAACGTCACAGACGACAATTGGGCAACAGTAACCAAATTCTCGTCCACTGGTAGCGTGTTGTGGGTCTCCAGACCCAGTGCCAATAATACTAATGGTAATAGGTATTGCGCTACTTCAACCAGCAAGATTACCCTGGATAAAGTAGGGAATGTGTGGGCTACCGGTGTATTCTCAAACACCACTACGCTTTCAGGCGCCACGATAGGATGGGGAAGTTCTCTATCAAACAATTTTTCGTCTTCATCCACATACGGAACGCCCAATAAATTCGTGGTGAAGATCGGGGCCAGCGACGGGGTGGCCACGCTGGCTTACATCACTGAACAACCGACGACGTCGCCCCCCGATTACACCCGGGACATAGGCATAGTCGCCGACGACGCTGGCAATGTGTATCTGGCCACAGCTCAATCAAATAATGGCACATATGCGGTATCAATCGGTACCGGCAGTGCAGCAACTCCCTTAGCAATACAAGAGGGCACCACGGGCGGGTATGTAGCTCGGTTCAACAGCAGCGGCACTCTGGAGTGGGTTAAAGTTACTACCACCGCTTCCACAGCGACCGGCAACTGCACCATGTCTGGTCTGGCCCTGGCTACCGGAGGTGATATATACAGCAGTGGCTACTTCTCCGGCACCGTAAGTATTGCCGGCAACAGCCGCACCAGCGTATTGGATCCGGGTTCACGCCCATCGGACGACGGGTTCCTGACCCGCTATTCGGCCACGGGGGCAGTGGTTTCGCTGCAGATCTTGGCCGGGCTCAACGCCAGTAACCAATCCAGCCAAGATGTTATCAGAAACTTGGGTGTGGACGCCAGCGGTTCCTTGTACGTAGCCGGAGGCTATGCTTACCAATTGAACGTGGGTACGCTCACGCTACCGGACCTTAGCACCCTAAGTAATTTCGTCGCTAAATACGGCGTGAGCTGCAGCCAGCCCACTGCCAACGCGGGAGCCGACCAGAGTGCCTGCTCGGGCGGCAGCGTAACGCTCGGCGGCGCGGCAGCCCAAACGGGGGTTAACTACAGTTGGTCGGTGAGCCCCAGCATTGCGGGCTTCAGCAGCAGCCAGGCCCAGCCCACGGTGGCGCTGCCCACCGTCACGGCCAACACCCAGTACGTCTTTACCCTGACCGCCACCGACGCGCAGACGAGCGTATGCACGGCCTCGGATGCGGTGACGGTGACCGTGGCGCCCGCCCCGGCAACTCCCAATGCAACGGCTTCGCCGAGCAGCATTGCCCAAGGCCAGAGCACCACGCTGAGCGTAAGCAACGTGCAAAGCGGCGTGAGCTACAGCTGGAGCGGCCCCGGGCTGCAAACCACCACGGGCAGCAGCGTCACGGCCACGCCCCCGAGCACGGGCACGGCGCAGTACACCGTGACGGCCACCAACGCCAGCAACTGCACGGCCTCCGGGCAAGTCGGCGTGAGCGTGGCCGCCGCGCCGGTGCTGACGAGTTTCTCGCCTGCCTACGTAAAGCCCGGCGACGCCATTACCATCAGCGGCCAAAACCTGCAGGGCCTCACGCAACTGACCTTCAACGGCGCGCCGCAACCCACTTTTACGGTGAGCAGCGACGGCACACAGATTACCACTACGGTACCGGGGCCGGACTACCAACTGAACGGCACGTCCCGTCCCGTTACTACCGGTTTGGTGCGGGCCACCACGCCGGCCGGCACGGCCACCAGCCCGACCAAGCTGCGCATCTTCAACGTCATCGGCTACTACGATTCGTCGCGCGGGTATAACTTCCCCGCTGTCCAGAGCTCGACGTTCACCTACCCCATCAACAACGGGGACCAGATTTACCTGAAAGGCTCGGGGTTCCTCGGGGCCACCGGCGCCAGCTTCCGGGGCCTGATCGGTTGCGGCAGCGTGTCGTCGTTTGCCGCCAGCCCGGTGGTGCTGAACGACTCCATGCTGTACGTGGTATTTCAGTACAACTTGGCCGGGTTTGGTTACCCCTCGGTTTCGGCATCCATTACCACCTCCGTGGGTACCCTAGCGCCGTACGGCGCGCCGGGCAACAACTTCTTTTTCAACCTGCTGATCAATACACCATACGCTTCCTGCTTGTCGCCTACCAGCGGGCCGGCGGGAACCCGGGTGACGGTCAGCGGCAACTGGTCAATCAGCGCTGGCCAGGGAGCCACCGGCATTACCTTCAACGGCGTGCCGGGGCTGAACTTCGCCGCCAACTCCAACGGCGTTCAGCAAACGGCCACGGCGGACGTGCCGCCTGGCTTGAGTGCAGGAACCGTTACCGTGCAGGTGCAGGGCAATTTTGGGTTCGGTGGATCTACGTATCTGCGCCTGCCCTTTACCGTCACGGCGCAGCCGTCTATTGCCAGCTTCACGCCCCCCAGCGGGCCGACCAACCTGACGACGGTGACGCTGACCGGCGCCAACCTGATGGGGGCTACGGCCGTGAGCTTCAACGGCACCGCGGCGTCGGGCTTTACCGTGGATACCACCGGTACCCACCTGACCGTGACGGTTCCGAATGGGGCCACGACCGGACCGATTTCGGTGACGACGCCCCAGGGCACGGGCACCAGCACCAGCAACTTCACCGTTACCGGGCAGGGCCCGGTCGTCAGCTCGTTTGCCCCGACTTTCGCCAAGAGCGGGCAGACCGTCACCATCACCGGCGTTAACCTGACGGGGGCCACGGCGGTGCGCTTCAGCGGCGTGAGCCAGCCCTCGTTTACGGTGAATGCCGCCGGCACGCAGCTGACGGCCACGGTTCCGTTCGCCAACACGTCCGCGTCGCCGGACCTGCCGTCGGGCCTGGTGCAGGTGGTGACGCCGGCGGGCACGGCCACGTCGGCCACCGCGCTGCGCCTGCTGGCCGTGACGGCGGCCACGGTGGGCGCCAGCGCCTATCCCGGCGGGTTGACGGGCGACAACGCCACCATTAGCGGCTCGGGTTTCACCGGGGCCACGGTGGCCTACGTGCTAAACTCCCTGACCTACCCCGTGGTGTACACGGTGGTTAGCGAAACCCAGATTACCGCCACGGTGCCCGATCTGAGCGGCGTGTCGGCCTTGTCGGGCAACGGCGGGTTCGTCGTGACGAACACGCCCGGGCTGAGCGGGGCCAACTTCGAAGTGCTGAGCCCGGTTATCAGCTCCCTGTCGCCGAGCAGCGGCCCGGCGGGCACGGTGGTGACGGTGACCGGCTTCAACTTCCAGCGCACCGACCCGCGCTCGGGCTTCCCGATACCGGCGCAGATTACGGGCGTGACCTTCAACGGCGTACCGGGCACCAGCTTTCAGTTGCTGAGCCCCACCCAAGCCCGGGTGACGGTGCCTGCGGGTGCCGGCACCGGGTATGTGCGTCCAGTCGGCGGGCCGCTGCAGGAAGGCAGCTCGCGCGGTCTGGCCTTCACGGTGGCGACGCCGACCACGGCCAACGTGTGGACCGGCGCGACTTCCACCGCGTGGACGGCGGCGTCGAACTGGAGCCTGGGCACGGTGCCGGGTACTACCAACGACGTGGTTATCCCGGCCGGCGCCGCGCGCTACCCGGTGGTAAGCACGACGCAACCGGCCGTGGCTTCCGTATCGGTCGCCGCGGGGGCCTCGCTGAGCTTGTCGAACGGCACCCTGCAGGTGCTCGGCGCGCTGACCAACAACGGCACCATCACCCAAGCCAGCGGCTTGCTGGAAGTGCAGGCCAATGTGGTCAACAACGGCAGCTACACCACCACGGGCCAGGCCCCCCTACGTCTTGCCTCGACGACCACGGCCCAGCTGCTGGGCGGCTCCGGCACCACGCAGCTGTTCAGCCTACTGGTGGGCACTCCCGGGGCCACGCTGACCGGCCCGGTACAGGTGCGCGGCGTGGTGAGTCTGACGAGCGGCAACCTGGCGTCGAACGGCAACCTCACCCTCGTGTCGGATGCCCAGAACACGGGCATGGTGGCCAACCTGGGCAGCGGCGTCGTGACCGGCAACGTGACGGTGCAGCGCTACCTCAGCCCCGCGCTGAATGCGGGCCCGGGGTACCGGCACTTCAGCAGCCCGGTGGCCTCGGGCGCCACGGTGGCCGATTTGGCCGCCCCCGCTACCACGCCCGTGGTGAATCCGGCCTACAACTCGGCGCCGAACCCCTACGCCGTAACCCCGTTCCCGACGGTGTTTCAGTACAACGAGCAGCGCCTGACGGGCAGCGGGACCACGGCCGATTTCGACTACGGCTGGGAGTCGCCGGCCGCTACCAGCAGCCCGCTGACCGTAGGCCGGGGCTACACGTCGAATCTGAGCCCGACGACCGTGGACTTCACCGGTCCGCTGAACAACGGCGCCGTGCCGGTGACCCTGACGCGCGGCGGCACCGCGGCTTCGGGCTGGCAGCTGCTGGGCAACCCCTACCCCTCGCCGCTCAACTGGGACAACCTGGTGCGCCCGGCCGGCGTGGACAACGCCTTGTACGTGTACCGTTCCAGCGGGCAGTATACGGGCAGCTACGTGAGTTACGTCAACGGCGTGGGCCCGGCGGGCGCCAACATTGTGGCCATGGCGCAGGGCTTCTTTGCCCGGGTCACGACGGGTACAAGCGCAGCTACGCTCACCTTCACCAACGCCGCGCGCGAAGCCAGCTACCTGAACCCGGCCGTGTACCGCACGCAGGAAACCCGGCCGTTGCTGGCGTTGGGGCTGCGGCGCACTGGCAGCAGTGCTCCGGCCGAGGCCGATGCGTTCTACTGCTACCAGGAAGCCGGCGCTACGCCGGGCTTCGATTCCCGTTTCGACGCGCTGAAAATGCAGCTCAACGGCGGCCAGCAGCCCACGCTCTACCAACAGGATGGCGCCAACGGCTTTGCCATCCAGGGCTTGCCCACCGGCAGCCAGCCGTTTGACCTGACGCTGGCGGTGAATGCCCCGCAGGCCGGTTCCTACACGTTTGCGCCCGAGCAGCTGGTGAACTTCCCGGCCACCAGCCAGCTGCTCCTGGAGGACCGCCTGACCGGCACCTGGCACGACCTGCGCCAGGGCGCCTACACCGCGCAGCTGGCGCAGGGCTTGAGCACCGTCCGCTTTGTGCTGCACCTCAACGCCAGCCGGCCGCTGGCCACCGCGGCGCACCAGCTGGCTGGTGCCACCTTGCAGGTATACCCGAACCCGGCCACCGGCACGAGCGTGACTCTGGTCGCCGCGGGCCTGCCCGCCGGCAGCGCCGAGCTGCGCTTGGTCAATGCGCTGGGCCAGGTAGTGCAGACCCAGCCCCTGACTCTGCGCGGCCCACTGCTGGAGCAGCCGTTGGCAGTAGACAAGCTTCCGGTGGGGGTGTACACCGTGCAGTTGCGCACCAGCGCTGGTACGCTCACCCGCAAATTGGTGCTGCACTAACCCACTGAACCCCGCGAGCAACTTGCTTTCGCTCATCAATCCACCGTTGGCCGCCGCCAAGCAATACCTTTCCGGGCTCGGTGGCCCTGTCGCCTCAGCGGTTTTCCGTCAACAAGGGCTCGACAGCTAAAAGCTCGGTGGTTCTGACGCACAACGCCCCTGCTTCGCGCGAAGCAGGGGCGTTGTGCGTTATGGGATGTGGTCGTGATGCAAGGCCGTAGCCTGATGCGAGCAACGTTTAGCGATACCTTGTTCATCTGAACACTCTCGGCCGTAAAGTTGAACGGCCGTGGGTGGCTGTTGCAGAACTCACCCTGCAGAGGTATCGACTGGAGTTTAGGGCCGCCGGTTGCTGCGCACTCTTGTCAATTGTCCTCCCTACAATGTTGATGGGGCAGCCCGTACGGAGCTGCCGAGCACCGTTTTCCGCTTGGGGTATTTTTACTTCGTTATGAGCTTGGACCGGCGCTTGGCAGGCTTGGGTTGCCCGGCCGCCTTGCGGGCGAATGCCCCGGCGGGCATGGCCGCCAGAAAGGCTCCGTGGGTTCCGGCGGCTTGCGTGAGGATTCTGCCGCTAAACGCAACCGGCAGTTGAGCCTGCCCGGCCACGTACAGCGTTGTGCCACGCAGCGCCAAGGCCGTTGCCGCCGCGGGCCCGCCCGTAACCTCGCCGCGCAGCCAGGTCACGCGGCTCGTCGTGTCGGCGTCGAGCACATGCGCCACAAACAACTCCTGCGCGGTGCTTGGCGCCCGGGTTCGTTTCAGGGTAAGGGCCCCTAGCGCCAGGGAGTCGCTTAGAAACGTACCCGCTACGTACACGTCATGGCCTTTAACTAGCAATGCCTGGACTTGCTCCTCATCCGCGCCGCCGAGCTGCTGGGCCCAGGCAAAGCGTCCCTCGTCGCCGGCGGCCACCAGTTTGGTCAGGAATACGTCGCCGGTATGTCCGTAGGCGCTGGAACGCAATAGAAAAGGGCCGAACTTCGCTTTTCCGTAAAACTCCCCGGTCAGGTACACCTGGGCGCCTTCAACAGCCAGCGCCTTGCAGCGCACCACGCTGTTGCCGTAGCCCCCGATGCGTTGCGCCCACATAAACTTGCCTTGCTCCCCTCGGTCGTCGAGCCGGGCCACAAACGCGTGCCGGTCTTGGCCCAAGCCGAATGCGCTGCTGCCCGCCTCGGTCTTCGTCAGCAGTACGTTGCCGAACGTGATGGCCGGGGATCTGAATTCGCCGGCCACGTACACCGCTTCACCGGCTACGGCCAGGGCGCTGGCCGCGCCTCCTATGGGCATGGCCCACTGTACCCGTGCGGTTGCTCCCTCGTCCGTTAGCTTGGCCACAAACGCATTGTCGTACGCGACCGGGGTCTGCGCCAGGGTGATTTCCGCAAAGGAATTGCCCGTTACGAATAAATCGGCGCCTTGTACCGCCAGCGCTGCCAGGTAATTATCGCCGGGGCCGCCCCACGGAACAACCCACGTAAAGGCGGCGGTGTTCTGCGTCGGCGTGAGTTTGGCGAGGAAGGAATCTACCGTGGTGCCCGTGGGGTCGGTATTGTGCAGGGCGAGGGCTCCGAAGGTCACTACCGGGCTCTGAAAGCGGCCGGCCAGATACAGACTGGTTCCATCGGTAGCCAGGGCCTGCGCTCCGTCGTCGCCCGCTCCGCCCGCGCGCAGTGCCCACACGAAACGGCTCTGGCCAGGGCTCCACTTGGCCAGGAAAGCGTCTGCTCCCCCGGCGCTTTGCAACTGCAGGCTGCCCAGGGTCAGATGCCCCTCGAACCGGCCGGCTACATACACATCCCCGGCCGCATCGGTGACCAGCGCTTCAATGGCCGGGGCACTTGAGGCGCTGCTGCTATCGGCGAGAAGCGGCACGACTTGCTGCCAGGCTTGCCCTCGCGCCTGCTGCATGGCCATGAAGAGCAATAGGCCCAAACAGGGTAAAAACTTCATACTAGACCTGCAGTTAGCTGATTGATACTTGGTGGACGACGGCCTGTACAAATCCCGCAACGGAATTGATTGGCCCATGAGGTTTGCGGGGCGAAATTACTTAGCGACAGAACAGCCTAGAGGCCGTGCTTTAAATCTCTCCTCCATAAAGGCCATCTTTTATCTCTACTCGCTTTGTTGTATACTCTTTTCATTATCACCTATGATTAAAACCTATAGCTGCTGCTGCCTTGCGCCGAAGGCGTTCAGGTGTTGCGAATCGTTGGATCGTTTTCTCGTTGGTGCGAAAAGTGCGTCGCTTGTACAGTATGCTGCTAGCTTCGGCTGCGTCGTACTGGCCTTTATGTAGAAGCGCCCACGTGACCACGCATTTCTTGCCATTCTGGGGCCTTCACGGCTGTTTTAATATCCGTGCCATTCTCTGCTATGCTAGCATTCTTTGTTATAATCCAGCTACGCAAACTAAATCGCTCGTTTTTCTGAACAAACCCAGAGGTAAACAAAAGCCCCACCGAAATTGCTCCGGTGGGGCTTTGAGTTAACCATAGACTACCGTTCAGGCAGACGCGAACTGAGCTACTGGCCGTATTTGCTGACGACCACAACGGGAGCTGCGCCGTCGACCAGGGTGATTTTGAAGAGGTTGTCGTATTCGGTATCGGGGATATCGGCGAGTGGCCGCGGGGCGCCCAGCGCTTCAATCTGCGGCAAGACGGTGTTGGAATGGCCTACCACGACCACCGTTTTGCCCCCGTATTGCGTCCGAATCAGCGCCGCCAGTACGGCCGGCTGGGTAGCATCGTATACCTGGGGCACCAGGTTCGTGGCCGCGGCCAGCGGGGCGAGGGTGGCGCGGGTGCGCCGGAAGTCGGTGGTGAACAGGGCCGCCGGGACCGGGGTGGCCAGCAGCCGGCTCAATTCCTGGGCTCGCGCCTGGCCCGCCACAGACAACGTGGGGTCGGTCGGATGGGACGCATTATCCCGTTCGGCGTGCCGCAACAGGTGCACGGTGGTCACCACGGGCTGGACAGCTGGTGGAGCCGGTTCTTCTGACTTAGAGGAGCAGTTGGGTAGCCCCAGACAACCCGTCAGAAATAAGACCCAGAGAAACAGGCGCGTGCTCATAGCGGACAAGGCGGTTGATTGCGTTTAACGTGGCTACCCCAAGTTGAAGAGTCGTTAGGGCATCGGAAAAGTCGGCTCTGCAGAGCCGACGGCGTGAAGCAGCTGCTCCCTGTTTGCAGCCCTGCTCATGCGGAAACAGATGGTTCCAATGTACGGCATACGCGCCGATTTTCGGACCCGACACGCCCCATCTAGGCCCGCCCAGTCGACCCTTGCCAATGCCTGGCCAACGCCGAAGCGCTGACCACGGCCCAGGTGTTTGCCCGCTACGTTGGCAGCAACCTAGCTCAACTGGCCTGGCTGACCAAGGCGGCCAGCCGGTCGAGCACCCGTTGCGCGGCGGCGGTGAACGGGCGCGGCCGGCGGTCGATGAGGCAACGCGTGCCCCGGGGGCGCGGGTCGGGCAGGCGCAGCCGCGACCCGGCGTAGCAACGCTGCTCGTTGGCTTCTGCGGCGTGCCGGGCCTTCACGCGGCAGCCCCTGCCTGGCCTGTCAAGAGCGCTACGCTGACCAGCAGGTTGATACGCTTGGCCCCCGTGAAGATGCGTAGGAGGTAAAACGCCGAGGCCGCGTGGCACGTTAGACCACGAAACGCCCGTATACCTTCCTCCCATGCCTGCCCTCCTTGGCACCCTGCGCACGGGCACCAGCGGCATCGTCGTGCGGGGCCCCAAGGCCACCTTTCCGGAGGCCTATCAGGCCACGAGCCGCCTCACCTACTATGCCACCCTGTTTAACTCGGTGGAGGTTAACAGCACCTTCTACCGCATCCCCCAGCCCAAAACGTTTGCGGCCTGGGCCGCGGAAACCGGCCCTGCGTTTGCCTTTACCCTCAAGCTGTGGCGCGATATTACGCACGCCAAGAATCTTGCCGAGGACCTCTCCGGCATTGCCCGCTTTCTAGAGGCCGCACGGGCGTTGGGCCCCAAAAAGGGATGCCTGCTCATTCAGTTCCCGCCCAGCAACACCATTCGTCAGCTACACGCGGTCAGTGCCCTCTTGACTGCGCTTGCCGCAGCAGACCCTGCCCGCGAGTGGCGCAAAGCGGTGGAGTTTCGCCACCCCAGCTGGTATGCCGGGGATGCGTTTGAGATGCTGGACCACCACGGCGCCAGCCTCGTGCTGCACGATAAAGGCCCCGCCCGAAACGCCCGGCTCAACGAGGGGGCCGACTTTGTCTATATGCGCTTCCACGGCCCGCAGGGCAACTACCAAGCGTCCTACGAGCGCGACTTTCTGCACGACCAGGCCGAGGTGATACACGACTACCTCCGCGAGGGGAAAGACGTGTATGCCTACTTCAACAATACCATGGGCGCCGCGTTTGACAATGCCCAAGACCTGTACCGGCTGGTAGCTCAGCGGGCATGAGCCGTACGACGCGCGTCCGGGGCAGGGGGCGCCGGTGTCCAGGGCCAGGTCGTGTTTAACCACGGTGCGGGCCTACCTGGGTAAACCCTCCTTTCGCCAGAAAGAAGTTAACCAAATCCACCGTTATTATGAACACATGTTCATAATAACGGTCGTATAGCTGTACATTGTTCAGGTAAACAAAGGCCCCGTCTGTCAACAGCAAACGGGGCCTTCGTTTTATACAGCCTGCTCTAAAAGCAATCTTCAAAAACGACTGCCCTGACTACAGCCACTGGCGGGGAATGAGGCGGAACCCAGTGCCGTCTTTTTCCACATAGTGTAGGCAGGGATACTCGAAGTGGGCACCGGCCAGCAGCAAGCGGCGGTCAGCGGCCTGTTGCAGGGTGCGGATGCGCGTCTGCACGGCCAGCGCATGGTCGACGTCGGTAGCGAAGCCTACTTGGGGCAAGGCCGCCTGAACGGCCGGTAGGTTGAGCACATCGGCGCAGAACAGCAGCTCCTCATCGGCCGACTGCAGCCGGAAGCCCGTCTGTCCCGGGGTGTGGCCCGGCAAGGGCACCGGGGTGATGCCCGGCAGCAGCTCGGGGCCGGCGGCGCGCAGGGGCTCGTAGGGCTGCAGGGCCAGCCGGGCGTAGGCGGCGTTCTGCTGGTCGTACTCGCTCAGGTCCGCGTTGTCGAACCAGTAGGCCGCTTCGGTTTCGGACACCCACACCCGGGCGTTGGGAAAGGCTTTCTGCCCGTGTTCGTCCAGCAAGCCGTAGTAATGGTCGCCGTGCAGGTGGGTCAGCAGAATGAAGCCGATGTCGGCGGGCTGCACGCCGATAAAGGCCAGGGCCTCGCGCAGGCGGCCCTGGATAGCGGGAGCCATTTTGGCACCCATACCCGTGTCAATCAGCACCGGGGCGTGGTCGTCGGACTGAATGAGAAACACGTTGGTGGTCAGGGCCGCCGGGGTCGAGCGAAAGGCGCGCTGGAGCTGCAGCTGCAGGCCGCCCTCGGGCACGTGGGTGAAGTAAGGATCGGCGTCCGGAAAGCGGCTGTCGTTGAGCACCGTCACCAGCTTCCGGCCGATGGGCCATTGCAGCACCGCCGGCAGGGTGGCAAGTGGGGGTTGTTGTTCCATGTTTGTGGGGTTGATGGAACAAACGTAGAGCGGGCCAGTTACCCAGAAAAGAAGGCACTTTGTAGTGCTTTACGCACCCAAAAGTGAAAAATGGAAACGCAGCCCAGCAGCCCGGAAAAAAAAATGTCGTTGTTCTGCCAGGTCATGACGATGGCCGACCAGCCGATGCTCATGGACGAGACCTGCCTGCTGCACCAGGCCGTGATGCTGCTGGCCGACAAGTGGACCTTGCTGGTGCTGCTGGCGCTGCTGCCGGGCGTCAAGCGCACCAGCGACTTGCTGCGGCAAATCGACGGCATCTCGCCCAAGATGCTCACCCAAACGCTGAAGAAGCTGGAGGCGGCCGGCATCATTGCGCGTCAGGTATACCCGATGGTGCCGCCCAAAGTGGAGTACCGCCTCACCGAAACCGGCCAGGAGCTGGAAGAAGTGCTGGCCAGGCTCTACGACTGGTCGGTGAAACGCACGCAGCTCCACGACGCCCGGTAGCGCAGAGCAGCGGCCACAGTCAATGACTGGAGCCGCTTGTTGGGAATACGCCTTCCCGTCGGCTATGCCAACTGCTTGCCTCGACGACTTCTGCCACAAGCTGGCCGCGCTGACTAACGCCGTACCCCGTGCCTTGACTTATGTGTTGGAGCGCTTCAATCCCGATGACCCTGTAGTACAGCGGCGACGCGGGCGCCGCCGTACTACAGGGTCATCGGGATTGAAACCAACGTTTTCTATGAGCGGCTGACTGGGCCAACGTGCGCCAACAGCGTGACTACGTTGCCTTGCGTAAGACGCTGCCCTTAGCCCAGCGAGGCCTGGGGCAGGTCCGCAACCATCCGTGTGCACAGGCAACTGCCGGGTACCCGCCTCGTGGCTGCGCACCAGCCCGGCCAGGAATTCGGAAAAAGAACTACCCCTACTTTTTCAGCGCGGGGTCAATCACATTGGCATCGAACTCTTCGTTGAGCCGCTTGTAGAGCGGCGTGGGCTCGACCGTCACAATCAGCTCCAGAGTGGGACCGATAACCAGCTCCAGCAGGTGGCCGCCGCGCACGCTGCCGTCGGCCGCGGCCAGGTTCAGGTGCGAGTGCGGGGCCGGCTGCCCGTTGAGCACGGCAATGTCGCCCGTCAAGGACGTGACCTCGCAGGGTTCGGTTATCGAAATGACTTTGAATTGCTTGCGGCCGTAGTCATACACGCCAATCTTCGCCGACAGCGCATCCCCAATGGCCTGGTAGTGCGCGCTTTTGACGTTGTAGGTGCGGGCAAATTCCGTCAGGCCCGACATGACTTCGTCGTTTTTGGCGAAGACCAGCACGTAGGTTTTCGTCTGGCCGTTAGTGCTCAGCAGCTTGACCTGCATGCCCGGAGCCTTGCCGGCTTGCACGGGTTTGCCCTTCGCGGGCGACACGTATTCCTGGGCCTGAGCCGCGTAGCCAGTGCTGGCAACGAGCACAGCAGCGGCAAGGAGTTGTTTAACTCGACAAATGGTCATGGTGGTTGGTTATGTACTGGTGAAAGGCTGATGCATGCGGCCTGGCGTTGAGGCTCAGCCTACTTCAGCTTCAGCCGGACTACCTGGTAAGGCCGCTTGGTTAGGTTCTGCCCGTTGTTGAACCAGGGCATGTTCTGAATCTGCGAGCAGGAGATGTACAGGTAGCCGTCGGGGCTCACGCTGTAGCTGTCGGGCCAGCTCAGCGTGGTGGGGTCGGTAACCAGCGTGGTCACCTTCTTGTCGGGACCGATTCTAACGATACTGGACTTCTCCAGGTCGCCCAGGTAGAGGTTGCTGGCCGCGTCGAACTCCATGCCATCGGTGGTCACAAAATTGCCCAGGTCTTCGACGCGCTGCTCGACCTGCTGCTCCGAAGCCTTGAAGTCGCGCAACACTGCGGTGCTTACCCGGTACAGCTTATTGTCGGTGAGGGGCTTATAGTACAGCCACGCTTTGTCGGGCGTGAGGGCAATGCCGTCGGAATTGATTTTGACCGGGCCCTGGGCGTTGGCCAACTCTTTACCGTTCATTTTGAAATGATAAGTCGTATCCGACTGGGTGGAATAATGCGACTGCAGCACCCGGCGGGCCGCCCCGGTAGCCAGGTTGAGCACCACGATACCGCCCTTGCTGGAGCTGGTGAGGTAGGCAAAGCCGTGCTGGTTGTCCACCCGGATGTCGTTGAGGTAGCTGTCGGCGCCGGCCACCGCCTCCGGGAAGCGGTAGATGCGCTTCACCTGATTGGTTTTCAAGTCAATCTGCACCACCTTATTGCTTTTCTGGTACACCTTGCCCAGCCCGATGCCGGCCGGGTCTACCACCCAGAGTGAGCCGTGGTCGTCGGCCACCACGGCCTGCACGCACACGAATTTATTGGTGCCGTCGTCGCCCTTTTTGAAGCTGTTCCAGGCCGCGTCGGGATAAGGCCTGGCCTGGCCATCGGAGCCGATTTCCAGGAGCGAATAGCTGTGCTTATCCAGCCAATACGGATAATTGACGAACACGCGGCCATCGGCCGCGGCGGCTACGCCCGTCAGCTGGTAGGTGCTATCGGCGAAAACGGGCTCCAGCGCGGACGTGGCCGCGGCGGGCGTTTCGGCCGGTTGGGCGGCGGGCGGCTGGGCGGTGGAGTGGTCGGTGCCGCAGGCGTCGGCCAGCAGGGCCAAGGCCAGCCCGACGTAGATGAGTGGGTTACGCATGATGAAGTAAGTGTTTATTTGCCCGGCCCGGCCGAGTAGGTGTCGGTGCCGTCAATCCAGTCCTGGCGACGCGGGGTGAAGAAGTCCACGTCGACGGTGCCGTCTTCGAGGGCCTCGAACCGATGCGGCACGTTGGACGGGATGATGAGTCCTTCGCCGGCCTTCACCAGGTAGGTTTGGCCTTCGATGCTCACCCGCACGCTGCCCTGCAGGATAAGCGAGTACTGCTCATTCGGGTGCTGGTGCCGCGGAATGACGGCCCCTTTCCGGTACACCAGGCAGCCAATGGTGCCCGCCCGCCCCGACACCATGCTGCGGGTAGTAAGGGCATTCACGGCGCGGGTGGACAGGCTGGCGAAGGCAAAATGCTGCACCGGCGGCGTAGCCCGCGCAGAAACCTGGTGAAACGTATAGCCGCTGAGCAAGCCCACGGCGACGCCCGTAAGCGCGGTAATCCAAAGCTGTGATTTCATAACTGCTTACGAATCAATTTTACAGCACCACGACGACCTTACCCTGAGTTTTGCCGCTTTCCACCAGGCGTAGCGCCTCGGTCAGCTCAGCAAAGGGCAGCGCCTGCGACACGTGCGCCCGCAGGCGGCCATCGGCCAGGCGCTCGGCGAGGCGCTGCATATCGGTGCCATCGGAGCTGACCAGGAAGAAGTAGCCGTGGATGCCCTTGGCGGCGGCCCGCTCGGTGATGTCGGGGCTCAAGCCGCTGGGGATACTGATGAGCGTGCCGCCCGGCTTCACCACGTCCAGGGAACGGACCATGTTGTCGCCGCCAATGGCATCGAGCACCATGTCAACGGGTTGCACCGCGTCTTCAAACCGCACCTGGGTGTAATCCACGTGCTCATCGGCCCCGAGCGACAAGACAAAGTCTCGTTTGGCGGCCGAGGAGGTACCGATGACGTAGGCCCCCAACTCCTTCGCCAGCTGCACCGCAAAGTGCCCGACCCCGCCCGCGGCGGCGTGAATGAGCACGCGCTGGCCCGGCTGCACGTGGGCCTTGGTCACCAGGGCCTGCCAGGCGGTGAGGGCCGCCAGCGTGGTGGCAGCGGCTTCTTCGTGGCTGATGCTGGCGGGTTTGCGGGCCAGGTGAGCGGCGGGGGCGGCCATGTACTCGGCGTAGGCGCGGCCGTGGCCGGGGAAGTTGACCATGCCGAACACCTCGTCGCCGACCTTGAAGTCGGTTACGTCGGCACCCACGGCGCTGACCACGCCCGAAATATCCCAGCCCGGTATCAGCGGCTGCTCGTCTTTGAGGCGGCCGTACACGCCCTTGCCGTAGGTGGTTTTCACGTCGACGGGGTTCAGGCTGATGGCTATTACCTGCACCAGCACCTCAGCCGGGCCGATGGTGGGGGTGGACAAGGTGGTCGTTTGGAGGCTGTCGGGGCCGGTGGTACCCGTGAGCAGGAAGGCGTTCATAGGAAAATGGGTTGGGTGATTGAGCCGCACAAAGGTGCCCGGCGCCGCTACCTGGCCCGCGGTACGAATCGGGGATAATGCGGCACGGAAAGCGGAGCCACGGCGAGCGTTAATGACGGACCGTTCTATCGGCTTCCGCCTGGTCCTTTGGTTTTTAGCCAGCTTCTCAACTGCGGAATGGCTCGGCACCGATGGGCAGCTTGTAGATGAATACCGGCGGCTGAAAGGCGTCCACGCCGCCGTGCAGGCGGGCAAGGCGGTTGAGCTGCGCGGCCGGAATCCACAGGTTGCCGTGGTTATCAATCCATAGGGCATCGGGCCAGAGCAGGTGCTTGTCTTCGAGCAGCGTGGTGGCCTGGGCGTCGGGCGTGATTTTGAGGATGCGCTGGTGGTTGGCGTCCGCCACGTAGAGGTTGCCCGCAGCGTCGATGGCCGTGCCGCCCGTGCTGGGCGTGTCGAAGAACAGCTGCACGTGCCGGCTTAGCTCGGCGGCGGGCAGCTGCGGGTTGAGCAGGTAGCGCGTCTCAATGCGGTAAAGGGGGCCGGAGGCAGTCTGGAAGTAGAGAAGCCGGCCGTCGGGCGACACTTCGAGCTGGTCGGCGTGCACCCGCACGGGCTGGCCGGCGGGGGTGGTAAGCGCGGTGCCCTCCGCGTAGAGGGGGCGCCGGGCGGTGGTGCTGGCATCGTTTTCCAGTACGCGGCGGCCCCGGCCCGTTTGCTTATCCAGTACGATAAGGGCCGGCACCCCGGCATCGGTGAGGTAAATGGTGTTGCCGGCCAGGCGCAGGTCGTCTACGAAGCTGTTGGGTTTCAGCACGTCGGTCAGCGGCAGGGTGCGCACTACCTGGTTGGTTTGCAGGTCGATGGCCACCAGCTTGGGGCCGCCGGGCAGGACGGGGCCGCCCATCTGGGCCGTGCCGGTGTCCACCACCCACAGCAGACCATCGGGGCCGATGCGGAGTGAATTGGCCCGCACAAACTTGCCGGCGGTGGGCGCGCCGGGCTGCCAGTCGTTCCAGGCAGCGCTGGGGTAAGGCTCGGGCTGGCCGTTGCGCAGCTCGGCAATGCGGGGGCCTGCTTCGCCAGCCGGGCGCGGGTAGAGCACAAACGCCCGCCCGGCGTCGCTGACCACAATGCCCACCCAGGGCGTCGGACCCTGGTATACCGCTTCGAGCGGCCCTACGGTCGGGTGGGCCGCCGGCGTCTGCTCCGTGTTTCTTTCCATGGAAGTCGACGTGTTCGAGGTGCAGGCGCTGAGCAGCAGTCCGAGCAAAATGCTTTTTAGCAGGGTTTGGCGCGGGGCGTTCATGGCTTTACCACGCCGATCTGCTGCTGGAAAGACAGGTTGTCTTCCAGGTGCCAGTCCTCGTAAATCTTGCCGTCGCGGATGTGCAGGATGTCGATGGCAATGAAGCGAATGGCTTTGCCCGAGGCCGGGTGCGATCCAAACGGCCCGGTATTGTGGCCCGTGAACAGCAGCCGGGCCACCACCTTGTCGTTGGCCAGCACCACGTCTTCCAACGTGCATTCAGGTCGGGTACGGCCATCAGAAAGCCTTTGGAAGCGGCTTGCAGGCCCGGCAGCCCCTGGGGCCGGCCCAGCGGCAAGGTGTTGTCCTTGAAATCGGGGCTGACGGCGGCGCGGGCATAGCGCACGTCGCCCGTGTTCCAGAAAGTGTAGAATAGGCGGGCCGTGCGCAGCAGCTGCGCGGCCTGCGCATCGGTGAGGCTGCTGGCCCACGTCACGAGTTTGGGGGCCGTGATGGGAGCCAGCGGCAGGTTCGATTGGGCGGGGGCGGCCGGCCCGCCGGCGCCCAGCAGCGCCAGGCCGGCCAAAAGCGGAAGCAGTTTCATGGCAGGAAAAGGTTGATTGGACGGCACAAAGGTGCCTGCCCCTGCTACCTAGCCTGCGGTACGAATCGGGGATAATGCGGCACGGAAAGGAGGCGCTCCGGGTGAGCTATTGCTGCTGGTTCTGCTTCCGAAGCCTACACCACTAATCATACCCTGGCTCTTGCGCTTGCTGCAAAAGAGCCCTTAGCTGACTGTATATGGCCTTTTGAGGCCCAAGCCTGCGCTCAAAGGCCACCTGCTGCCCGGCCGGCGCCAATGTGCCCGCCGGGAGTGGTTGGATTTTCTCCGGCACTGTCCTCGCGGACAAGCTCACGCCGACGCGTACGCGTTGTTAAGCTACCAGCGGCACGCTGGCCGGCGCGGCGGCTGATTTCAGCTGGCAGAACTGGCCGCGCTGCTTGAATTGCTGCGCGGTGTAGCCGTAGTGCTTTTTAAAGGTGCGGGCAAAGTGGCTGGTGTCGGTAAAACCCAGCTCAAACGCAATTTCCTTGACCGAGTGGTCGGAGTGCAGCAGGCGGGATTCGGCCACCTTGAGCCGCGACTTCGTAATGTAGGCTTGCAGCGACTCGCCGGCGTGCTGCCGGAAATACTCGCCGAAATACGACGGCGCCACGCCCGTGCGGGCCGCCAGCGCGGCAATGCTCAGCTGCTCCGGCTGAAACAGATGGTGCTGAACGTGGTTGAGCACTTCCACGAAGCGGCGGGGCGCGCTGCCGGGTGCAGCCAGTAGCGCCGCTTCCACGTGGCGCGCCAGCAGGTTCAGCACCGTCACCAGCGTGCTTTGGATGAGGGAGGACGAAAAGGTGTCGCCCTTGGCGTATTCAGCCCGGATCAGGTGCAGGCATTGAACCAGGTGGTGCTTGTCCTGCGGGTCCGCAATCAGGTCGCCGGGCACCTGGTTGTAGTTAATCAGGATGTAGGAGAGCTGCTGAAACCAGGCCTGAAAGTCGGCTTCGGCTGGGCTGTTGCGGGCAAATACTTGGTGCGTAAAGCGCAGAAACACGAACCGCGTCGGGGTGCTGATCTGAAACGAATGGCAGTCGAGCGGCGGCAGCAGGAACACGTTGCCGGCTTCGTACGCTATATGCTGGTGGTTTATGCACTGCCGGCCCGCGCCGGCCTCGATAAACACCAGCTCGAAGAAGTTGTGCTGGTGCGGCCGGGCCACCCACTGCGTCAGCTCTTCTACGGTAATTTCAAACGGGGCGTGCGACTGTTGGATGTGCATAGCGTTGGGGTGTTATCGTCCGCAATAAGGCGCAAGGATGAAATTTTGTTTTCCCGGCCGGGTGGTCCATCTATCCGGCCGGCAGCTGGCCGCTACCTTTGAATAACGCAACCTCCGCCCCATGAAAACGGCATCCCTGGACGAGTTTTACCACAAGCTGGCGGCGCTGGCCGGAACCGACCCGAGCGGCCTGCTGCCCAGCGGCATTCAGCGGGAAATCGGGCATTTCAACGTCTTCAACCTCGAGGACCTACTGCGCCACGTGCGCGAGAAGCCCACCATGCCCTTCGACCGCCGGGCCTACTACAAAATCAGCCTGATTACGGGCCGAAGCCGGGCCGAATACGCCGACAAGGTCATTGCCATCGACCAGCAGGCCCTGCTGTTTGCCACGCCCAAAGTACCCTACCACTGGGTGCCCGACGACCTGAACCAGGTGGGCCTGTCGTGCGTGTTTACGGCCGATTTTATGCTGCCGGCCAAGAGCGGCGCGGTGCTCGACGAGCTGCCCATCTTCCGGGCGGGCGGCTACCCGGTCTTCCAAGTATCGGCCGCGGAGCACGCCGAGCTGCGGGCCATTTTCCAGAAGATGCAGCAAACCATCGGCTCCGAGTACGCCTATAAGTACGACCTGCTGCGCACCTACGTGCTGGAGCTGATTCATTTTGGGCAGCGCTTGCAGCCGGCCCCGGCCGAGCACCCCATGCTCAACGCTTCGGCGCGCGTCAGCTCCCTATTTATCGAATTGCTGGAGCGGCAGTTTCCCGTCAGCACGCCCCAACAGCGGCTGCAGCTGCGCACGGCCGGGGAGTTTGCCGACCGGCTGGCCGTGCACGTCAACCACCTGAACCGGGTGCTGAAGGAAACCACCGGCCGAACTACCACCGACCTCATTGCCGGCCGCCTGCTGCAGGAAGCCAAAACCCTGCTGCAGGAAACCAACTGGACGGTGTCGGAAATTGCCGACTGCCTCGGCTTCGCGGAAGTGGCGCATTTTTCCCATTTTTTCAAGCGCCACACGTCCCTCTCGCCCCTAGCTTTCCGCGCCTGAAGCGGATTGTTTGATGCAGACAAATAATGGGTTGGCCGGCGCAAACGGGGCCTGAGCCGGCCGCCGGAGCTTTGTGGGGTCAAGTAACAATCCCCTCATTGTCATGAGCAACACTGTGTTTATCACCGGCGCATCGTCCGGTTTTGGCCGGGCCACCGCCCGTTATTTTGCCGCGCAAGGCTGGAACGTCGTCGCCACCATGCGCACCCCGGAGCAGGAAACCGAGCTGACCCAGCTGCCCAACGTGCTGGTCACCCAGCTCGACGTGGAGCGGCCGGCTACCATTGCCGCGGCCGTGGCCGCCGGGCTGGCGCGGTTCGGCCAGCTCGACGTGCTGGTCAACAACGCCGGCTTCGGCACCTTCGGCATCTTCGAATCGGCTTCCGCGGTGCAAATCCGGCGGCAGTTCGACGTGAACGTGTTCGGCCTGATGGCCGTGACGCAGGCCGTGCTGCCGCATTTGCGGGCGCAGCACCGCGGCACGGTCATCAATGTTTCATCCTTTGGCGGGCGCGTAGCGGTACCCGTGGGCAGCCTCTATAACGCCTCCAAGTTTGCGGTGGAGGGCTTTTCGGAGTCGCTGTCCTACGAGCTGGCGGCGCTGGGCGTGGGCGTCAAAATCATCGAGCCCGGCGGCGTCGCCACCAATTTCGGCAGCACCTCGGCCGAAGTCATTCAGAGCAATCTGCCCGAGTACGCACCCGTCACCAGCACGTTCCGCACGCACTATGCGCAAGCCACCGGGCACCTGCCGCGCAGCACCGCCGAGGATGTGGCCCGGGTCATTTACCAGGCGGCCACCGACGGCACTTCGCAGCTGCGCTACGTGGTCGGGGCCGATGCCGCGCACTACCTGCAAGCCCGGCAAACGGCTTCCGACCAGGAGTATCTGGCCATCATGCGCGGCTACTTCCCCTATTTCGCGGCTGAGTAGCGGCGCGAGCTTGGCGGTTCGCGTCCGCTGGCGAGCATCCACCCGGACGCGAACCACCAAGCTCGTCGCACTATTGCTCGCTCCGCCCCGACGTCATTCTGTATCACAACTTCCTCCTTTTGTATCAGCCTCCCGCCGGGGCCTTGCCGGAATTTTGTGTCATCACTTCACCCCTACAACAGAGATGGCAAAGACAATCTTCATTACCGGCGCTTCCCGCGGATTCGGGAAAATTTGGGCCGAAGCTTTTTTGAAACGCGGCGACAACGTAGTAGCCACGTCCCGCAACGTAGCCGGGCTGCAAGACCTGGTCGACACCTACAGCGCGGCCTTCCTGCCGCTGGCCCTCGACATCACCAACCGCGCCCAGAGCCTGGCCGCCGTGCAACAGGCCAAAGAGCACTTTGGCACGCTCGATGTGGTCATTAACAACGCGGGCTACGGCGTATTCGGGGCCGTGGAAGAAATCAGCGAGCAGGAAGCCCGCGACATCATCGACGCCAACTTGCTGGGCACGCTCTGGGTGACGCAGGCGGCGCTGCCCATCTTCCGGGCGCAGGGCCACGGGCATATTATCCAGCTGTCGAGCATTCTGGGCATCAATACGGCCCAGACGCTGGGCCTGTACAGCGCCACCAAGTTTGCGGTGGAGGGCCTAAGCGAGGCGCTGGCGCTGGAGGTAAAGGACCTCGGTATTCACGTCACGCTGGTGGAGCCTAATGGCTTCAAAACGGACTTCGGCGGCAGCTCGGCCGTGCAAAGCCAGCCCATTGCGGCCTACGACAAGGTGAAAGAGGCGCTGTGGGCCATTCCCAGCTTCGTCCCCGATAACTACGGCGACCCGCTGACGACCGTGCCGGCCATCCTCCAACTAATTGATTCCGAGAAGCCGCCGCTGCGCCTGTTTCTGGGCCGCGACGCTTACCCCTGGGCGCAGCAGGTCTACGGCGAGCGGCTGGCCAACTGGGCCGCGTGGCAGGACGTGGCCGTGGCGGCCCACGGCTAATACCCGTGCTCCACTCCCGTGAAAACGGCCCCCGTTCCTGGGTAGAGCGGGGGCCGTTTGGGGTATATTCATCCGGCCATAGCTTACTTGCCCCCCCATGAAGCATTTCACCAGCATCGGCGAATTCCACCGCATCAGCGGCTATGAGCCGGCCGAGCACCCGCTGCTGAGTTTGTTGACCTGCCAGGAACTGACGCACTGCTCCTTCGGCAGCAGCCCGATTACCACGGACTTCTACATGATTAGTCTGAAGAAAATCAAGGCGGGCAACTTTCTCTACGGCAAAACCACATATGACCACGACGCCGGCTCCCTCTCCTTCGTGAAGCCCCGGCAGGTGATGGCAATCAACGACATCGAACTGACCGAAAAAGCCTTCGTGCTCTTCATGCACGAAGACTATCTGCTCGGCCACCCGCTGCACGCCGAGATAAAAAAGTACGGCTTCTTCGACTACGAAGCCAACGAGGCGCTGCACCTGTCCCCGCGCGAGGAGCAGATTATGTGGGGCTTGTACTACCAGATGGACTTCGAATACCGCAACAATCCGGATGAGTACAGCCGCGACATTATCCTAACGCACCTGGCTTCCCTACTGAAATATTCGCAGCGCTTCTACAAGCGCCAGTTCCTCAACCGCAGCCCCCTGTCGGGCACCACGGCCTCGCGCTTTACGGACCTGCTGACGGCTTATTTTGAGGATGGCCTGCTGCAAACCAAAGGCCTGCCCACCGTGAAATACCTGGCCGAGAAGCTGCACACCTCGCCGCGCTACCTCACCGATTTGCTGCGGCAGGAAACCGGCAAAACGGCTCTCGACCACATTCACCTGTTCCTGCTGGGCGAGGCCAAAAACCTGCTCATCAGCACCGACAACACCATTGCCCAAACGGCCTACCAGCTCGGGTTTGAAAACCCGCCCTATTTCTCCCGGCTCTTCAAGAAGGAAGTCGGCCTGACGCCGCACGAGTACCGGGCGCAGTTCCTGAACTGAGTGGTCCAGGCGCTTACGCGCTTAGTCGAGTGCTATGGCCTCCCCGCGCAGCTGCGCACCGACAACGGCCTTGAATTTATTAGCACCAAACAGAGCGAATGGTGTGAATAATGGGGTCTTACTCTGCACTGGATTCCACTCGGCAAGCCGACGCCGAATGCGTATATCGAACGCTCCAACGGGGCATTTCGCCGCGAACTGCTCGACGCCTATCTCTTTCGCTCGCTGGCCCATGTGCGCCAACTCGTCGACAAGTGGCGGCACGACTATAATACGCAACAGCCTCACCAGGCCTAGAATTTCAGCCCCCTCAATTTAAACAAGCGGCATAATCTGTGTCTACCACTGTCTTATCTAATGGGTAAGCGTACACAACAAGATAGGATAATACCTTAAAGGACAGCTAGCTAGATGTAGAGGAGAGCAATCCGTTTTCCAAGAGCAGCCCCAACGTCGCCAGCCGGCTGAAAGAGATTATTCAGTTGTTGAGCGCAGTTGACGCAAATCGATACCCTGGAACTAAGCAGTCCCTTCACTCAGCTGAACTGGAAAGACATTAATTGAAACGGCCGTTTTCTTGTACAACTCATCTGTTAACTGAACCGCAAGTCCGACCTAGCTCAGCAGGCTGGATTTGGTTCAGTAAACTTGTACAGGAATCAAAGTACAGGAATGCCTACCTTGGCGTTGATTAACCTGTACAAGTCCGTATGAAAATCGGCTACGCCCGCGTCTCCACCCGCGACCAGAACCTGGAGCTCCAGCTTGACGCCTTGACCCAGGCCGGGTGCGAGGTCATCTACCAGGAGAAAGCCTCCGGTTCCTCGGCTGCCCGGCCCGAGCTGGACAAGATGCTTGGGCAGCTGCGCCAGGGCGACGCGGTCTACATCTACAAGCTCGACCGGCTGGGCCGCTCGCTCAAGCACCTCCTGGAGTTGGTGGGTGAGCTGCAGCAGCGCGGCGTCGGGCTGGTCTCCTTGACTGACGCGATCAATACCACCTCCGCCCAGGGCCGGCTCGTGTTTAACCTCTTTGCCTCGCTGGCGGAATTCGAGCGCGAGCTCATCCGCGAGCGCACCCACGCCGGGCTGGCGGCCGCCCGGGCCCGCGGCCGGGTGGGCGGCCGGCGGCGGGGGCTATCGGAAGAAGCGGAGCGCACGGCCATCGTAGCCGAGACGCTTTATCGCGAGCAGAAGCTTGGGGTGAACGAAATTGCCCAGCGTCTGCGCATCTCCAAGGTCACGCTTTATAAATACCTGCGCCACCGCGGCGTGGTCATCCACGGCCACCGCACCACGCCCGCCAGTGGCTAACCGTACTTGGGGCGTGCCTAGTAAAAACAGGCAGAGGCATTTCTTGCCGCTGCCTGTACACCAGCATAATTAAAGCCTTGCTGAGGATCCTTGTGGCAGCACCGTTGGTTTAGGTGCACTTTATCATTCCACGAACAAGCGCTTGGAAGCAGTGCCCGCCCGCACGATATAAAGACCCGTAGGCAAGCCGCGTAAGTCGAGTACCGCTTCCTGAGTTGGTTTAAGGGGCGCATGCGTGCGCACAGGTCGTCCTAACATGTCCAGCAAGCTGATGGGCACATTGGAAGCGCCGCGGATGCGCACGGAGTGCTGTGCTGGATTAGGCCACACTGATAATGGCTCGGGCGTGGGGGGGCGAGTCGCCAACACCGGCATTTGGGGAGCAGCCACGACCACCGGTACGATGTCGGTGCGGCCAGCGAAGGTTACGCGCAACGAGTCTAGACCGGTAGACAAACCTATTATGTATCTGTTGCGCCGGCCCATCCGGGCCTTGCCACCGCTGCGGAACGTAAACTGCATTCCCGGTTGGCCTAGTACGTTGCGGTCAAGGCCGTCAGAATACGTGCCGAAAACCTGCACGAGGGCGCTGTCGCCTGCGGAGGTATAGGCGAGGCGGGGCTCCAGCCGCACGCGGGTCAAGGTCGCGCGGGTGGTAAGCCCAGTGCCCAGGGTATCGTGTTGCACGAAAACAGAATCGGCGAAGGCGAAGGCAGCCAGCTTGAGCCGGCCCAAACCACCTTTGGGTACCTTGATGTAGGTCGTGCCTCCAGCCCCAGTGATGAGCTTCGAGGTGAGTTCGTCCGTGCCGGTGCCACACACCAGCATGATGCGCGTCACATCTGAACTGGCCGATACCGCTACTTGGATGCTGTCCACGTCGGTCAGCACCGTGTTGCGCGTGGGCGAAGTAATCACGAGCGTGGAAGCGGTTTTCGCGGGAGGGGCTGGTATGGGAGTCGCGGCCCGTGGGAAAACACTGTGTATTGGAACCGGGCGGAAGCCGGCTGTGCTGAAGGACGTACTTCGGCTGTTCGCCTTGAGCAACGTTATCAGTTGGGTCTGCACTACGGAATTGCCGCCCGAGCCGTGCCACTGGCCGGGCGTGTTGTCGGTGTACGCGCCTGTCAAGCCCCCTTGTTGACTATCAAGCCCCACGATGCAATCATTACCGGGGCTTTGAAACATCCTGGCTGAAAGAAAGGTGTTAAAAGCCGCGCTGCTTCGAGGGTACGCCAGGGAGACGAACCCCATGATCACGCCTCCCCAACTGAGGTTGCCATTGATCAACTGCGATACCGGCAGCAAAGGACTCAATTGAAAGGTGGTCGTGGTCGCATGAACGACTACTCCGTGGGTGTTGGGAGCTATGTTGAGGCGGGCGACGCCTGTGCCGGGCGCTAAGCCGCTATAATTCAAGTCGTCCACTGCGCCTTTGGTCGGGTCTTTACCCAAAAACATCAAGTCTTCCACCAAGGCCAAACGTGGTACCGCGGACAGCGAGTTGATGAAATTGGGGATTGGGCTACCGCTGTGCGGGGTGTTGAGGGTGATGAGCTTGTTGATGTCTTGTTGGTAGCTGCTGCTTTGGATGTACTGCCGGGCGAGCAACCCGCCCATACTGTGACCGATCACGTCAATCTTTGATACCGAAATGTTGCGGTCGGCGTACGAGCGGAGCAGCGCGTTTTTGTCGTTGATAATGTAGGGCGCGTTGTGCAAAAAATCGCGGTCGTTGTCGTAGCGGGCATACCGGATATCGCTTTGCTGGCTGTATACGCCATCGGTCACCAACCTTAAGGGTAGATCTGGAAACGCATCGGGTCCGTTCGACCACAGCCCGTGCACCAAGAGCAGCGGGGGGCGCACGGCTTGCACCAAGTACGTGCCCAGCACCGTGCCGGTCCCTTTGTCCACCACCTCCAGGTGCAGGTCTTTGTACCAACCGGTCGCGACCACGAACGAAGGGTGGTAATACATCGCCTCAGCGGCGGTTGCGGTCGTGAGCGTGTCGAGGTAGCCGGCGGCATCAGCCAGAGCGCCGGTGCGGCTGTTGGTCGGGTTTTCTTGCAGGCGCAGCTTGAAATGCGTTCCGGTGCTCCGGGCCACGCTGAAGAGGGTTCCGGCCGCCCCATCGGCGCCTACTTTAATAGCACCAGGAGCTTGGTGGTGCAGGTCGACGCGGGACGTTCGGACGCCTTGCTGCTGCAGATGGTAAGCCGTAAGGACGGGCGCCAGTACACTGAACGGCACGCCATTGCTGAGGCCACCAGGGGTCGTGACCCGGATAGGACCGGTTACCGCCCCACTGGGTACGGTGATGTTGGTGATTTGGGTACCGGCACTGTTGACGGTGAAACCGGCAGTAACTAAGTTAGCTGTATTACCAGTGAAGGCAATAATAGTGGCTTGGCTTAGGTTGCTGCCTGTCAGGGTAATAACTTCACCAATAGTAGCCGAAGCTGGGGTCACCGCAGTCAAGGTAGGGGTAGGGGCAGTCACACTAAACGGAACGCCACTACTAACGCCGTTAGGAGTCGTGACCGTGACGTTTCCGGTCACCGCCCCACTAGGCACGACGATGTTCGTAATCTGCGTACCGGCACTGTTGACAGTGAAACCCGTAGTAACTACGTTGGGGGTACCACCACTGAAAGTGACAGCAGTCGCTTGACTTAGATTACTGCCTGTCAGCGCAATAGATGCGCCAATAGAACCCGAAGAGGGAGTTGCGGCGGTTAGAACAGGGGCATCATCTAAGGTACTCCAACGGCCCCCGTTCCACTGAACCAGGTAAGGCAGCGCACCTGTGAAGCTTCCGCCCACGTAGGACGTGTTACCAACACCCGCGGCCAAGGCGTACACGCTACCGCCGCCCACTATACCCGAGCCCAGAGCACTCCACCCGGTACCGTTCCACTCGGCCACCCGCTCGGCCGGTACTCCCCCAGCCGTGCCAAATCCCCCTATCGCATAGAGATTACCGTTTCGGCCCACGGTGAGGGCGACCGGTACGTCGTTTAAGCCGGTGCCCAACGCGCTCCACGCCGTGCCATTCCACTTGGCGATGTGGTTGGCCGGCCTTCCCCCGGCCATCGTAAAGTTTCCTCCCGCGTACAAGTTGCCGTTTCCATCCAGCGCAAAAGAAGTCGGCAAGTCATTTAGCCCAATGCCCAGGACGCTCCACGCCGTACCGTCCCACTTGGCTATGTTCGCAGCCCCCCCGCCGGGCAAATTAAAATTCCCCCCTGCGTACAGGGTGCCGCTGGCGTCCGCCGCAAGGGCGGACGGTGAGGCTGCATTGCTCAGGGTGCTCCACGCGGTGCCATCCCACTTGCTTATGGGACCTGAGCCGGTCCCTGGGCCCCGCGCTGCGTAGAGGTTACCAAGGCCATCCACGACGAGGGAACACCGGCCAAGGGCGTAAGTCGAGTTCAATCCAGTGCCCAGGCTGCTCCAGCTGCTGCCATTCCACTTGGCTATGTAGTTGGCGGGCACTCCCCCAGCGGAAGTAAAGTCTCCGGCCGCGTAAAGGATACCGCTCGCATCCACAGTCAGGGTTAAGGAATAGGGATAAGGAGACTGGGTCGGCGCACCTAACCCCGAACCCAAGGCACTCCACCTCGTGCCGTCCCATTTGGCTATACGATTGGCCTGTACTCCCCCGGCTGTAGTAAAGCCTCCTCCCGCGTAAAGATTGCCGTTTCCATCCGCCGCTAAAGCGATAACCGGACCGTTCACTCCGTTTCCTTGGAGTACAAAGGGACCCAAATACGCAGCTGATTTACTTTGCTCGCGAAACACCGGCTGGCCTGCCACTGCCATTTCCATGCGGTACCCTACGGTGCTGAACGACCCGCGCACCCCCGCCCGCACCGTGCCGTCGGGGTTCAGGATGGCATCGAGGGTGCCGCAATAGGCCGGGGTAGTCAACAACAAGGCTGCGTAAACTAGGCATGTAGTCAACCACAGGCTCGCCACGCGGCTGTGATAAGGAAGGTGAGCACAGTTGTTCATAGGCCAAGACGCGGGTACCAAGGACCTGGTGTGTAGCGCAATAACTAATGTAAGTAATGTAAGCTTGAATATAGCAGCATTAAATATTCATAATTTATTCACTTGCGCTACAAATAACGGGAGTTGTTGCCGGGCCAAGTATCGGCGAATGAAAGATGGCAGATACCCTGCATCGGCTTGGACTTACAATAACACGGGGCTACCGATGCCCCCTTTCACTGGCGTGTTACTTTTATCAAACGACCGTTTACAAAACGTGACACCCACTTGCGTCACATCTTCCCAGCACCGTTTACAAAACGTGACACCCGCCCAAGCGGGGGCGCCGGGCACAACCGCGCACCGCCACCGCCCCTGGGGGCAGTGCGAATGACGACCAACGGCTGGGCTCTGTAGGTAGCATCTGGTAGTTACCGGCAGCATGTGGTAGATACTGGTAACACCTGGTCGTTACCGGTAGCATGGAGCGCGAAGTGGTACGCCGCTCGGCGCCGACGTACCAGTAGCTGTCGAGTACAGCTCCCAGTAGTACTATGGCTTGCTGGAGCGCCGTCATGTACGGCGTTATTTCCGCTGCTAGTGGTGCTCATTCAGCCTACGGCGGCGGGCCCTTCCCACGCGGGCAAAAACAGCGGGTGTAGACGCGTAAAAAGGACGCGTTTCATACGTGCATTTCCCTTCCGCTACGAGGTGTCTAGAAGGCCCTTGGAGCAACAGCTGAATAGCACGTATAGGGGCCAGTTTTTACTAGGTGTTTTGAAACGCTTAGCAACAGCCCAAAACCCGCTTTCAAGCGAAATGGCCGTGACAATGCATCTCCCGTTTCCGCCCGAAATACCCGTGCGCTGCGCGGCTGTTTTCGCACCGCTGCAAGCGAGGGTAAAAGCGCCTGTGGAGCAGTCGCATAACGGGACGGCCGTGGAGCGACCACAAGACGCGAATTTGCTCGTGCGAAATCGGTGGTGAAACCACTGCTTTTTCACCCGGCCGGAAGCCGCGCGGATGAACCGCGCTTCGGAATGTAACTTTTACAAGCGTGGCGGGCGCATCAGGAGTGCTCCAGCAGCGATAGGAGGCGTGCGTTTACGCCGTTGCGAAGAGTAGGCAGCGCGTACGAGCAATCCCCGAGGCCCACCGCGAGGCCTCCTACAAGGGTTTGGAAAGGAATAGACGGGTTTGTAAGCGTTCCCAAGGGTTTCAACGGGTTTACCGCCTACGACAGCATAGAAACAGAGTAGCGAAGGGTTTGCAAGCGTTCCTAAGGGTTTGTAAGCGATTGGAAGTGTCTACAAGGGCTACCAAGGATCTTTAAGCGTCATGACGGGTGGGCATGGCCACTGGTGCCACGTGGCTTCAGCAGGGGTACTCTAGCCGTCAAACACTCGAAATAGGCCACTATATGTTAGCCAATTACACCTATCCAAGCACACTAGTGGTTTAATCATCGATGCACGACCGTGCTGGACCTACCGCTCGGTAGGTCCAGCACGGTCGTGCATCACGGGTAACCCGTAGCGTTTATTAACGCTCGTTTGTGTAATGTCACAGCACCGTGCGGGCTGAGGTGCATGCTACTGACGAGAACGTCGCGTTAAACACTTGGCATAGGACAGCGCCAGCGTCTGCTGGGCACAGGCCACTCCATGCCGCCCGGACTGGGAGGACAGCAATTCTAATTGCCCCTGATTTAGGGTAATGCATCCAGTGCCCTATGCATAAAGGTATATGGAGGTAAAGAAATTTCTTAGCTATCTGGATTACCGTGATTGTGTTGAGATAGAGCGGAATGGATCTTTTTAACATATGAGTGCAAAGAGACAGGCGGTGTAGCTACTGTTCCAACTAGGTTTGAAAAGCTAGACCGCCTTACAATTGGTACTGTCTGTGACGGCTTAGAGCGTGTTGGGGAATTAGGTGATTCGATTTAGGCAGAGCGTGATGTTGGCCCAGAGAATCCAAGCGGCGTGGCTTTCGAGTAGGTGCTCGTAATCGACCACGAGGCGGCGGAAGCAGTTGAGCCAGGCGAACGTGCGCTCGACGACCCAGCGCTGGGCCACGGGCACAAACCCGCGAGCCGAGGGCGGGCGGCTGGCCAGTTCATGGCGCAGGCCGCGCGCCAGCAGCCCTTCGGCAAAGCGACCGCGGTAGGCTTGGTCGGTGACCACGGCGCGCAGACGCGGGCCCCAGTAGCGGCGTTCGAGCAACAGCGGGGCCGCACCTTGCCCGTCGTGCTGGTGCGCGGCGTGGCTGCGGCAGGCCCACACGCGGCCTCGCGTGTCGACCAGCAGTTGCCGCTTGCGCCCGTTCACGCGTTTGTGCGCGTCCAGCCCTCGCGCTTCATAGATGCGCGGGGCCAGCTTCACGCTTTGGCTATCGAGGCAGAGTACGGCCGGCGTGGGGGCGCGGCCTTCGCGCACGCGCTCGGCCTGCATCAAGCAGCGGTTCAGCCGCGGCAGCGTGCCGTCCTGCTGCCAGCGCCGGTAGTAGTAATACACGGCGGTCCACGGCGGGAAGACGGCCGGCAAACTGCGCCATTGGCAGCCCGTGCGGCACACGTACAGCAGGGCGTTGACCACGTGGCGCAGGCACAAGCGCCGTTTGCGTTGTAGCGGCAGCAGCGGAATCATACCTTGCCACTGCGAGTCAGTAAGGGGTTGAAAGCACTCAACCATAAGGGACCGGAAGCCTAGGAACTCCCGCCCCAACTTACTGGCTCGTTTTCTTTGTACATCAAGATTGATTTGCCAATACTGGCTCTGTATGCTGGAATCTATTCTGCGGCCATTAGTCGGCCTTGATATTGAAGCCGTGTATCTCGTCGGCTCCTTGGGCGGATGGGATGAATGGGTAGAAGGCGGCTCCGACCCGTTTCAACTTCTGCTCGGCCTGAGCGATGAGTGGCTGCTTGACGTGAGAGCAGCCGACGCCGGGGACTACATATGGGTGCAGTTAACCCAGGGCCGGTCGCGGGCACAGGCCCTGGCGGATGCCCGCTCTCCTGGGTTGTGGGGGCCGCACCCGATGCTGGCGGGAGACTATTTGGCTTCCCTTTTGGGACAACGTATTACGCGGGTGCGCTTGGAACGTGATAGTGCTACCTCGGCCCCTCACTTGTCTGCTACCGAAAAGACGCTCCAACTCTTCACCACCCAGCATACCTTCACTGTGTTCAACTATGCGGGCACAGGCTTGTCCACTGATCTAAGCCCAGGTGAGGAGGTTGCGCAAGGGCCTTACTGGACTGATGTAGGCTAACGAGTTAGGGTTGTCGCGCATCGTACCGGATTCCTAAATCCCAACACGCTCTTAGGAGTTGAAGCTCCAGATCACTTAGATGGCTTCTGCAAGCAATGGAAGAACATTCCATAAAATGAAGCAGCCCCACTACTAGTGGGGCTGCTTCATTTTATGCCAGTGTCTGAGATTCTATACTTGGCTATTAGTTGTGGTTAGGCGCTTGCATAGTGCTTACATACGCATTGTAGCTGGCAGCAAATTTTTTGGCAGCCTCATGGTTGCTGAACATAAATACCTCGAAGACGCCACTGTCACTTTTGAATTCCAGCTCGCCATACTGCACAATAGGAATCTGACGGTTCGCTTTGAATCTTCGGTCTGGGGTACCATCCTTATTCACCTTTGCCCATGTCCTTCCAATAACAGTCGCGTCTTGTGGAATGATTTCTTCTTCTAAAAAACGGGTTGATCTAAAGGAGAGCTTCAATTCCGGCAGACTAACCATACCAAAGTTCTGATGGCTATCAAAGAGAATAGCGAAGCCTGGATAAATGTAAATATCGCTCCCATTCTGATTTTTGAAATATAGTGCATCAAAATCCGCGTTTATAAACTCAATATTTTTATGGGATAGCGACGTTATAGTTCGCGTAATTACATGACCAGCGGAAGACTTGTTTTCGAAATTGCGGTTACTTGATGTCTTGTCCCAAATTTTGTGGGACCTTGATAATTCGTCGAAGGACGACTTCAGAGCAGCGTATCGAATTTCAATAGATGCATCTGTAGTGATATCTAATTGAACCTTACAATTCACTAACTGATTAAGTATTTCGTCTAAGTAGTTTGCTTTGTTAGAATAGTCCTCGTCAAATTTTTTGATAAATAGTCCGATCAAAAACAGCTTTGATAGAAGCCTGTTCCGCTTGGCATCCCGAACCTGCTTGGTTACAACTGGCACCTCAACAAGGATTGCCTGTTTCTCTTGGTGGGCAGCTAGAAAGGTTTCCTTTACCTGGGAAAGCTCACTGCTTGTTACAGAGTCTGCGGAACTGCTTTTGATCTCGCCTTCTAGCTGCTTAGGTAGAAAGTAATAAGGAGTATCCTCAAGGTCACTCGCAGAACTAGGGTGCAGAACAGCGGGATTGTACGTGCCTTTGTCCCCAGTAGACCAATCAGCTATTTTGCTTCTGCTAGATAGACCTGTTCCTGGGATACCGGTATTTAGATAGGCCCCTTTTCCATTCAGATTAACATTCAATCCCTTGATGCCTACTGTTGCGCTCAGGCCCTTCGAGCTAATGTTTAGGTAAACTCCAGGGAATAGCTTTTGTCTGCGACGAAATTTGAAGGGCATCGTAACGGATGTTAGAAGTGATAGGGGGTTATGTGCAATAATACACTTATCGCGCAGAAGCGAAAGCGTACATCACAAGATGTAAACAGCGTCGGCCCCACCAGTAGGTGGGGCCGACGCTGTTTATGCGAGCTAGTCAGCTTGTCACGGAGCAATCCAATCAAAGTTGATCAGATGGCTCAAGTTGTCGGTGAGCTTATTGTCTGCGTTAGATCGTAAATACTTGCCAGCACTCGCGTTGACAACGTGTACAGTTTCTCCTATATTCCAGAATGACCGGGTGTAATTCCAGACCCATGTAGTAACCGTATTACCTGGGGTTTCAACCAATGCAATGGCAGCTGTTTTTGATGTTTTAGATGCTTTCGTTGTTCCATCCTGGACTATTTGATGAACAGCATAATGAGTAATTACTCCACCTGCCTTCCAAACGCCAGAAATTCTATATTCTGCCATGTTCTGAGCACTTAAGGGTGAAAGATGTTTTCAATGAACCGAACGATCAACTAGGGATAGGGCCGCCTTATGCTGTGATCTTACGCCGCATCACATAGTGGTACACGTTCTGCCCACCTACCATGATCACGTAGGCGTTCACGAACTCCCAGCCTTCGGCGTTCAGGTAGTTCAACGCGTCGATGATAGAGTTGAAACTCTGCACCTTGCCCTCGGCGTCTTTGTACCGGTTATCGGAGAAGAACTTGCGCTCTTGGCCGTAGTCGATAGCGATGGTCACCTTGGTGCTCATGAACTTCTGCGAGGCCAGCATCATGCAGTATTCTTCGGTGCGCTGGGCAACGCTGGCAGCAGCTGGTGCCGGCGTCGTTTGAGCGAGGGATGCAGTAGCTGCGCTAACCGTTAGCGCAGCCGTGAGTAATAGTGCTTTCATGAATGAAGAAAGGGAATGCAGTAATTTGGTGTAGCTACAGCTAACCAGAAAGCCGCAAAGTACCAGAGTCTACAGCGCATAAGTATTCGTGCTGCCACTAATTTTCATATCCGTGCTACCACGGATTTTTGCTATTGCTACATAGAAGCATTTGCAGTCCAGCTTGTATTTAGTTAGGTTTCGCTACTGCTCTTGACGCCATGCGTCATCCACACCTATTGCTTGTCGCTTGATCTTCTCACCCTCTACCCTTTCCTTCTATGGGACTTTTTGACAAAGTCTTCGGTGGCGCTGCCACGGCCCAGGCCAACCCTTTCACCACGCCCCAGGACGCCTTCTTCGCCGTCCTGTACGCTTGCATGTCGGCTGACGGCAATGTCGACGATGAGGAAATCACCGCCTTGGTATCCCTGGCCCAGCAAAAGGCGCTCTACCGCGGCCACGACATGGTGAGCATCTACCGCCGCGTGGCACCCAAGGTCATCCAGTTCGGCAACCGCCAGGAAGCCGTTGCGCTGGCCGCGTCGCAGGTGCCCGCCGAGTTGCGCCCTACGCTGTTCGCCAACTGCGTAGACTTCGCTGCCTCGGATGGCTTCGTCGGCACGGCCGAGCAGGCCCTGAGCCTGGACCCGCAGCAATGCATGAACATCGTGGAGGTCATCATGATCAAGAACAAAGGCTAACCGCAGCACGCAACAGGGCGCCGCTTTTTTGGAGGCGGCGCCCGTTTTATTGTAATGACTATGGAAACCATAGGCCTACTCACCATCATCTGCGCCGGCCTGGCCGTCGGGCTCTACCTGGTGCTGCAGCGGCTGAAGGCTGCCAAAGCCCAGCACGCACAACTGGCCCAGCAGCACCAAGCCCTCACCGAACGCTTTCGCCCCGTTGTTGACGTCGACGCCGAGAAGCAGCGCGTCCAGCAGCAAACGGCAGAATTCGCTCAGCAGTACCAGCAGCAACAACGGGAAGTGAGCGCCCTCAACGCCCAGGCGGCCGGGCTGCGTTTGGAGTTGCAATCCCTAGAGCTGATGGCCGATTTGCAGTCCTTCGGCCTCTACAAGCCCCGCTACGACTTCGGCAGCTCTACCCAGTACCAGCAGAAGCTCGACGACGTCTACGCCAAGCAGAAGAAGCTCATCACCGACAAGAAAGCGGCCACTTGCGCCATCGAGTGGACGGTGAACGGGAGCAAGGTGGAGGGCAAAAAGCAAATCACCCAGACCTTGAAACTAGTGCTGCGGGCCTTCAACGGCGAGTGTGACGCGGCCATCTCCAAGGTCAAGTACAACAACGTGACCGTGATGGAGACGCGCATCCGCAAAGCCTACGAGGCCATCAACAAGACGGTGGAAACGCAGCGCTGCACGATTGCCCGCGGCTACCTAGACTTACGCCTGCAGGAGCTGTACCTCTGCCACGAGTACCAAGAAAAGGTACAGGCTGAGAAAGAGCTGCAACGCCAGATACGCGAGCAGATGCGCGAAGAAGAGCTGGCCCAGCGTGAGCTGGAGAAAGCGCGCCTCGATGCCGAAAAGGAAGAGAAGCGCTACGCCGATGCCCTGCGCAAAGCCCAGCAAGAGGTAGCTCAGGCTCAGGGTGACAAGCAACTGAAGCTACTGGCCCAGATCAGCGAACTGCAGGCCAAGCTGACGGCGGCCCAGCAGGTGAAGGAGCGTGCCATTTCCCAAGCCCAGCTGACCCGCTCGGGCCACGTCTATGTCATCTCCAACATCGGCTCCTTCGGTGAAGACGTGTACAAAATCGGCATGACGCGCCGGCTCGAACCCATGGACCGCGTGAAGGAGCTAGGCGACGCCTCCGTGCCGTTCCAGTTCGACGTGCACGCCATCATCTACTGCGACGACGCACCCAAGCTGGAAAATACCCTGCACCGGGTGTTCAACCATCGGCGCTTGAATCGGGTAAATGAGAAGAAGGAGTTTTTCCGCGTCTCGTTGGCTGAGATTGCCGAAGCCGTGAAGGCCAACCACGGCGAGATTGAGTTCCTACACGAAGCAGAGGCAGTAGAGTATCGAAAGACTTTGGCAATGCTCGAAGAAGCAGTTACTCATTAACCGATGGTAGGAGCGCTCATATTTCTGCTGGCGATTATAGTCGCCATTCTCCTGCACCTGATCAAGTCTTTTCAAAAACCATCGGCCAACCACAGTGTAGATACACTTGTCCGTGGCAACTTTAGCCAAGTCGGCCAACGAGGTGGCGTGTATCACTACAATAGTCGCGGCAAGAAGGTCTACCAGAAGCGCCGCTAACACACCGCCAAAACAACATTCATCCAACGTCTTATGGCAGAAATAGAATCATCCCTCGACCACTCATCAGCTGAGCGCCTAGCGGAACTGCTAATGGCAGCAGAAGACTGGTGCATCTTTCGCGTCGACAAGAAGGGCACTCATGTGCATCTAGCCGGTCCTGAATCCATACTACTAGTCGGTGACTTCTTTGCCGGAGCGCCAGACATTCGAAAGGTTGTCATGGATTACGTGCGGGCCAAGACAAAACAGCCTGGCAGCAAATAACATGTACCACAAAAAAGGCCTCCCAGCAATGCGAGGCCTTTTCTTATCACCGCCATGCACGAGTACACCTACGAGTATTCTCATCTGCCAAGTCCACCGAGGATAGTAAAGCCATATTACTGATCACAAAAAAGCCCTTCCTTTCGGGAGGGCTTTTTTGTGATATCTTCTACTCAAGCAGAAGGTCTCTTTCCTTGGCGTCTTTCCAGTCGTTGAGGAAGTCTTGTTCGCTCTTGTAAGTAGTTTCAATTTCCTGGGTCGGAGCATGAATGATATGGACTTCTCCGTTTTGTCTTGCTATCTGTAGGGTGTATTGCTTGTGGGGCTGATACTTACCCATGATACCTTTACCAACGTAAGTAGCTGTAATCTGTTTGCTTTGAGCATTACCCATATGGTTGATTAATTAGGTGGGATGCCTTATACGACCTTCTGTACCTGGAAGTTTAACGACTTGCATCCTCCTGGGGGATGGACACCGGTGCTATGCCCTCGCCTACCTGCCAGCGCAGGGTAAGGGGTCGCACTAGACGAGGAACGCAAAACAACGCTAAGATCATTTGCCCACCAGAAACGGGCTGGTTTGTCTCACCAAGTCAGTACTTCAAGCTCGTATGAGCCGTTGATACAAGATGAACCAAAGCTACACGTCAATCTGACCAGCCTCTGCTTTTTTCGAAAACTGCATTCATGGCGTTTAAACGCACGATTTTTTGAGATGGACCGCTAGTTCAGGACTCGTTAGCGTTGTTTTCCGTTCTTGGTCCAGTGAGACCCCGTACTCAAGGAAAGAAGCAGGAGAACGAGAACCAGCTGCGCGAATTTCGGGCCTTCGCTGAGCGGCTGGGCTTTACTCTCCATAAGGAGTACATTGACGGGGAGAGCGGTGGCACGGCCGACCGGCCTGCTTTCCAGCAGCTGTTTCTCGATGGGTATCAGCGCCGCTTCGATGTAGTGCTGTTCTGAGCCCTGGACCGCTTCAGCCGCGAGGGTGTGACCGAGACGCTCAACTACCTGCAGAAGCTCTACTCTGCTGGCGTGCAATTCAAGAGCTTCACCGGAGGCCAAGGTCTGCCCGATTCGTTCGCTGCAGGCCGTTGCGCCAACTCGGGCGCGAGGCAGGGCCGGTGTTCGTGTCGCTGCGCAAGGGCGAGCGGCTAACCCAAGCGCGGCTTTCCGATAAAAGCGTCAACGCCGTGGTGCAACGCTACTTGGGACCTAGCTACTCCGCCCACTCCCTGCGGGCTTCGTTCGTGACGGTAGCCAAGCTAGCCGGCGCTGATGACAGCGAAATCATGAACCAAACCAAGCACAAGACTTCGGCCATGATCCGGCGCTATTCTCGCCTAGACGATGTGCGGCGACATAATGCTGCTCAGAAGCTGGGATTGTAAGGAAGCGCAGTGAGTATCTACATGAGCAGGCGACTTACGAAGCAAGGACTGAGAGTGTACAAGACCCCACTGTTTGCAAGTATGCATGTGCGCCTGAAAATAACTTCTTAATGCGCTGATAAGCTTCGACCTGAGTACCCGTGTGATTCGTTGTTTTCAAGCCTGGCTGCACAATCACAATATCCACCGTGAGGTTAGGGTTATTGATGCTCATCAGTATCTCACGCAGCTTATCAAGTGACCCTTTCTTCACCCGATTTCCTGTGTCTCCCTCTTTATTACGATAAACCAAGCGGTTGAGCAATACTTTCTTATTGGTCCAAACCGCTGATTTTACTGCTTGGCCACATACCTCGTAGATATCATCGACGGAACATCTGGGCTCATCTCCACTTTGCTTTTTGCAGTGGAAGAACTTGATACTATCAGGGCGAAAGGCTAAGATATCAGCTACCTCTAATGAGGCGTGGTCATAGTACACCACATCATAGTCTGGCAACACCATTTGCTCGATGTAGTCGTGAATCGACAGCCTGGTTTCACCGGCTAAGGCATTCGCGGCGATGTCATCCGCTGTGTAAAACTCCCGATTGACATTTACCTGCAAGCCTGACCACGCTATAGCTTGTATTGCACCCTCAGGTATAAGGTCAAAGCTTGTATTGAAGTCCATCAAAGTGCGCCCGGCAAGCTTTGACCAATCTTCGAAGTAAAAATTAATGGGGGCATCTGTGAGTAAGCTGAACAGGCTCTTTTGCCGGAGCACATTGTTGCCTCGTGTCTCGTGTAGCTTACAGGGAGTTGATTCGAGATAGTAAAAGGCTATGTCGGGCTTAATACGATAACCGATTTTTGCAGAGGTTTGGCCGCGCTTAATGAAGAATACGAGTTGATTTGTTGTACACTCCTCGCGGCAAATGCTGATTTCACAAGCCACGAGCAAAGCTTCTTCAACAACTTCATCATCTGCGTCCACGAAGGCGACACGCGTTTCTCGATTGTAAATCGACCCGTCCCAGTCAGCCGCTACCAGAGCATTATCGTTGCTTATTGGGAACGCACTGATGTCCCGCCCACAATCTAGCTCAGTTAGCGGCGATTTGAGGTTGTCCATCTCGGCATCCGAAATCTTGCGGCTTAGTTTGTTAAGCCAATCAAGCAGTTCTGGCACCTTCCCATCTACTATCGACCACACCTTGGAACTGGTACTGATGCCAAGTAACATCTCCTGACTAAGTACCGAATCAAAGCCAGCACCAAAAGAATGACCGCGAGTATAATTGAAGGCGTCTGCGGCGGTGAGCAGTTCTTGGGTACTACCACCTAAAAGTTGACGATAGGACTCATTGCTACCTTTGGCCTTGCGGCTACGCATGCCAATGTTGTAAAATTTGCACCCCTCCCAGCCGGCCAGAATCCGCTTGAGCATCGGCAACGAGAGAATCTCGGCAAAAGCCAACCGGTCAACCACGTAGCTAGAAGCCAGCTCTTTATATAGCTCATTATCCTTCAAGGAAGAGCATAAGTAAAGTAGGTTGTGTGGCTTATCGTAGTAAACAAGGATCAAGCTGTTCTTGACATCTTTAAGATTATCATCAGCGCCATACCACGCTGGCGTAATCAGTTCACCCAGGACAAATACCGCGAGTCGGTACTCCGTACTGACGTGGTGATGCCGTAAAATCACCCGGCTCATATTGGCAAGCCCATTGAAATTAGGGACGACACTTAAGTCGACTAAATCAGGGGCTTCCTCGTCCTCGTCTACTTCGGCAATTGCTTTTGGAATGAGACGATATATTTTGGTGTGATAAAAGGGCCTTAGCTCCGCGTTTTCAAGAAGTAATGCCTCTTCTGTATCAACCACATAAGAGTCATCTGGAGGAGTAACTTCCTCCAACGTGTCGAAGAAATGTTGCTCTTCTTCCGTGCGGTCAGTTCTTGCGCGGTGCAACTCAGGTAAGATAGCCGCCCAATCTCGAGTATCCTTAAACAGCTGAATTTTATCAATTTCGAAGTCGTGCGTGCTTGCGACAATATGTGCCGTATTCGCTGCTGCAACATTTGTCCGGCTTATTCGACCCACAAACTGCAGGGTGATAGGTAGGGTTCTGTGAGGAGCATGAATTGCAGCAATTTTCAGGGAAGGGAAATCGTAGCCTTCCCCCATCATATCCACGCAGATAACCCCATCGGCTTCACCCTCTTCGAGTTTCTTCATGCGCTTATCTATAGTAGCTTGAGCAAGCTTGCTATAGATGAGCACTAGCTTAAGTGCGGTCTGCGTGTCGTATAGTTGCTTTAACTGTTCAGCACGGGTCCGTGAATCCGTCCGTATGATGATTTTGTGGCCATGCTGTTGATGGCTACCGAATACCTCCTCGGTCTTTTTGGCAATGGCAAGATCACGGTCAGTAGGCTCTTGAATACTGGCTGTTTCTACCGCTATGTATTCGATTTTACTGAACTGCCCTCGGTCGTAAGCTAATTTTAACGGGTAGTTATAGACCAAGCGAGCCTTTAAGTCTTTTTTATCGTTTCGGAAGGCCGTTGCAGTAACAAGAATCCTTTTGGCTGGCGAAAAGTGGGTGAGCAAGTAGGTCCACGATTTTGCCCGGCTGTGGTGGGCCTCATCGACCAGCACTACGTCAAAAGCATTGGATTCCAGCACCTGGGGCAACTCTTCTATTTGGTTTAAGGTGCCTGGAATGCCTACTACCACGTCATGATTCGTTAGAATCTCGTCCCATTCTGCCTTGCTATGAATGACGTTCTTCAACTCATAGACGCGGGGCTCGGGGCTATCTGGACTCAATACTTCATTATTGATCAAGTCGCTGCGAAGCTTAAAGTGCTTGGCAATTTGCTTCCTCACCATCTGGCTCGGTGTCACGACCAAGATTTTGCTCGCCCGGAGCGCGTAGCAAGCAGCTATCATAACGGCTGTTTTGCCCGTTCCCGTTGGCATACTGACCAGCGCAGGATCTTTCCGGACGCTGAAGTGAGCCAGAATAGCCCCAACTGCTCCTACTTGGTTTTCTCGTAATCCTTTCCGTACAACTTCTTCTTCTACTTTAATCTGTTGCTTGAGCCAGAATTGCTGGTACGCATTTGAGAAGGCTGACATTTGAAAAGATTGATAATGGTGGGGAAGAAAACTAACTATTGCATCACGCCTGATGGGCAAGGGCCCCGCTCCTTTCTCAGCCAAACCGTTCTGGTGCTGGCGCCGGAAGTCGCCCCCCTCAGTCCATGAGCATGGGCACCTTCCGCATGGCCACCTTGGGCTCTTTGATCGTTTTCACCTCTTCGATGGGCTCGCTCTTCTTCACCGTGTACGCCTCGTCCTTGTAGAGTTTGGTCACCACGCAAGCCACGATGTTCACGTCCACGTTGATGGCGTCGATGGCGTTGTCGTTGACGAGCTTCAGCGTCAGGGTGCCCTGCTTCAGGGCTGTCACCTGGCCCGATGCCGCGACGCTGTTCCCTGCCACGGTGGTGAGGGCGTAGTTCTGGCCGTTGCGGCTGAACAGCACCGAGAACAGGCAGTTGTCGCCGCTCGGCGGATTGCTGAACAGCGACACCCCTTCGATGGCCAGGATGGCCAGCGCGCCAGCGCCACCCGTCGCCAACCCGGCGGCCACGCCTACTTTAACGGCGCCCTTGGCGGCGGCCTTCTTGTTGGCGTCTTTGTACCAGGCCTGCCCGGAGTCCCCTACCCCGAGGCTGTAGGCCCACGACACGACTTCCGTCGTCCGGTACGGCACCAGCAGGTTGGGTTCCGCCGCGTTCACCGGCAAGCTGAAGTTGATCAGCGAGTAGCTCGGGTGGTCGGGGTTCATCTGGGAGTGCACCCGCTCGACGCGGCTGAGCACGGGCACCACCGCGGTGTCCACCTGGGCCAGCACCCGCCGGGTTTTCGGTACTTCGTATTCCCGGTAGCCGGTGACGACCTTCTTGGTGTACACGTTGTAGGTCGTATCGGCTTTCTCCACCCACCGCACGGAGGTGTTGAAGTCGGGCCGGCTGCCGGGCGCCAGTTGCCGCTGGATGTGGATTTTGCACACCTTTCCCTTCAGCAGCGAGGCGTTGACAAAATGGAATTTGTAGACACCCCGTTTGTAGACGGGGATGGTCTTGGCTTGTACCTGCGTCACCTCGTAGTCCTCGTACTTCACGCTTCCCGACGCCTCCTCCACGATGGCCATGGATTTCAGCGGTTTGCGATCGACTTCCTGGAAGCCGAAGACGATCTGGTCGCTGGCGTCAAACGAATAGTACAAGTCTTTCTCTTCGCCGGCGCTCAATTTGAGCGTCAGGTCCGCCACGTCGAGCAGTTGCTGTCCGTAGCCGACGTGGACGGCGAAGCTGCACACGAATAGGAGTAGAAGTTGTTTCATGCAGAAATCAGAGTAGAAAAGGGTATTGCAGCGGGAATGCGCTCCGCGCGGGTGACCGGCCACCGCAACGTTACCGGACGAACTGGCGCCAATGCTCCTCGGAGAGAATGCGAATGCCGGTGCCCTTGTCGCGCAGCTGCACGGCCTTCTCAATCTTGCGGCCGTGGCTGGTGTTGATCCAGTCGCGGCTGGCGAACACGCCGATGACCAGGTAATCGGTGGTGCGGGTTGGGGCCGCATCGGACGGCCGTCCGCCCAGCGCTTCGATGGCGTCGAATACGGCTGTGCGGGCGCCGTAAGCAAATTTGCCGGTGACCACCACCTGCTTGTCTGTGAACACCAACGGGTGCGGTTGCGGCACGCACAGCGGCAAGGTGGTCGACAACGCCTCTGCCTGGGGCGTGGGCGCTTGCGACAACCCGCACAGCGTTTCCATGACTTCCTTGAGCTCCGCCCGCTCCTCGGCGTCGCACACGCCGTCTTCGAAGATGCGCTCCACGCGGCTGAGCACGGCTGTCAGCGGCCAGACAGGGGTATCGGCCGCGTGCTTGCGCACCCACTCGGCAAAGAAGATGGCTTCGCGCTCGCTGACTTCGCCGTCGGCCAGGATGCCGGTGCAGATGCCCACGAGTTGGTCCACGGCTTTGGCCGTGTTGTTGGCGCGGTGGAAGAGTTGCAGGGGCTGGCCGTCCAGGTCCAGCGAGGTGGGGTAGGTACTCATCAGACAAGGGGAAAAAGGATGCGATAGGAACAGACCCGCGTGGAGCATCTGGGCGGAGGCGCCTACTCACCAGCGGGTAATCAAATCGGTGGACGCGGAGTCGGACGCTAGACCAAGGCGCGGTCCAGGACTTTGCGCACGGTTAGCTTCGTGGTTTCCGGAAAGTCCTTGCCCAGCAGCCAGGCGATGTAGCCCGGATCCGACTCGGTGACGGGCAGGCCCAGGTGCTTGCCGAAATTCCACACGATGACGCCCTCGGCGTTGCGCACCATCTTGGCGGCCGGGTCGATGCGAATGGCGCGGCCGCGGCCGTGGTGCACGCCATCGCCGAAGTCGCTCAGGGTGGTTTCTAAATCGAAGACAGTCAATGGCCGGGTTAAGCGGAGCATGTAACGGGATGATCGGATCGGGGCACCAATATGATTCCTACAATGCTATTAAATTTTACAATAATTCTATATGGGTATGCTCCATTGCCCAGCAACTTTATTTTCCCACCTATGCCCAGGGAACGCAGTTCCCGTAGCGCTTGGAGGACTAAGCGCAACCAGCCGCGCTTGGTAGCTTTAGCCCTTCCGAATGCAGCAGTAGATTTCTGCTCCTGTGAGCTATCCGATTAACCACATCCATAGAGGGTTTTCGGTTGCTCAAAAGGCACTTACGGAAGCTGTGTTCTTCTTAATTTACTACCGATAACGCGGGATTTACTACCGATAACGCGGGCAGATTATCGCTACTCAGTAAGATGACTTGATGCATCATCTTAAGCGTAACCCCACCAAACCTACGATCAAGTGCGAACTTGACTACCCCGGCAGAGAGAGTTGGCAGCTCAGAACTCTGGATGTCCGAATCCCACCAAAGGTTCATCGAGCGGATGGCCTTGGCGCCAGGCACAGCACAACGTATGCAGGTGCTGCCACTCCTTGTGGTTATCGGCGGCATTCGTGCGCGGCAGCACCACGCACAAGCTCACGGGAGCGTAATCGCCGCCTGTATCCACCGGCTGCTCGGTTTGTAACAGCAGATACCCGCGGAGGCCGTGTTGCGGCCGGCCGCTGATCACGCGGGGCCGCGCGGCCCGGTAGCGTTCCCAAAACGCGCGCGCCACGTTTTCCTTGACCACCAGCGGCTCGTCGGCCGGCACGCGGTAGTTAAACACCCACGTGGCGTCGGGAAACTCGTCTAAGCCCTTGAGCACGGGGGCAGGGTTGCCCGCGCCGCGGAACACCGCTGCAAACACGGCACACAGCAACGCATCGTGGGCAGCCAGGTTTCGGCCGCCGCAGGCAAACGCCAGTGCCGCTTGCGGGCCTGTGGCCGTGCCTAGCCCGACGGTGGCTGTGTCCACGTACGGCCACCGGGACCGGTCCGTGGCCAGGTGTAAGGTGCGGCGCTGCCACGCCGGGTAGGCCCCCAGGAACTCCGCCACGTACGCGTCCACCACGTGCGGCGGGCAGGGGTCGGGTACGACGTAGGAGCAGACCAGTCCGTCCGGCGACGGCACGGCGAAGTGCGCAAGTGGCGGCCACGCCACCGGGGCGGGCGCCGGGGCGCGTTCCTGCTCCCACCGCTGTCGCTCGGCCGCCAAGGCCCGGTGCTCGCGTGCGTTGGCTGCGGCCGATCGTTGGGAGAGGGCAATGGTCAAGTGGGGCGGCGGCCCCGCCAAAGCGGTACCCGTCACGACCAAGGCAGGTATCGGCCCCTCGGGTGACGCAGCCGCCCACCCCCAGGCTACGCGGGTAGGTAGCGGCGCGTACGTATCGAGGAAGGCGCGCAATGCGCGCACCTTGTAGGCCAGCGCCACTTCGGCCGGCAGGCTATAGCAATCAAGGGCACCGGGTTGCTGGTAGGGCAACAAGCATGCGGCGCGGGGAGCAGAAGAAGCGGACATGACACAAGCGTCGCGCCTAGCCAGCGCGGGGCCCCAACGGGGTGGACAGTCCCGGTAGAGCCCCATCTGTCCTGGTCAGGCGTGGGTATAGACGAAAAACACGGCGTTCCCTGGTGCCGCAGGGAACGCCGTTAAGCACAAATTAACATACTAAAGTATGGGTATCAAAATATGTGTCATTTATAGGGTTACATAGAAGAGGGGAAAGGCCCACTTTTCGCCCAAAAAGCGGCCGTGACGGACACCCCCGATCCCCGAATTCTTCAGATTGCCCACAAGCTCAAGCACCTGCGGCTGGCCGCCGGATACACCTCCTACGAGGCGTTTGCCTTCGACCACGACTTGCCGCGCGTCGGCTACGGCCGCCACGAAAAAGGCAGCAACCTCACGTTGAAAAGCTTGCTGCGCCTACTGGACATCCACGGGCTCACGTTAGCCGAGTTCTTCGCCGACCTCTCGTAAACTGACGCCCGGCAGATGATACCCTTCCCTACCACCCGCAGGTGCTGAGTTGCTGTTGATAGAATTGTCGAATCACGACTTGCTGGTCGGGCGTCAGGCACCGGCTGCGGCCGGTGTAAAAGCCTGGTACGCGGCGCTCCATGTACCGCAGCAGGAGCCTAAATCGGTCGCGGCTCAACCTTAGTTCCCGCGCGAGTTCGTTTTTGCGCGCCAGTTGGGCGGGCAATACCTGCCCCAGCACGTACTGCTGCGCGGTTGGTTGCGAGCCCCACGCGCTCATTTGCCCTTGGTTTTCGGTTTTTCCAGGGACGCCAGCACCTCCGCCTGCTTGAAATAGATCCGGCTGCCCTTGCGGTAATGGGGCAAGCGGCCGGCTTTCATCCACTCGTAGCAGGTGGGGCGCGAGATGCGCAGCAAGGCGCACACCTCCTTCATTTGCAACAATTGCCCGGGTGTCTCAACGGATCGCGCCACCGCATTGCTGCCTGACCGGGCCAGGGCCCGCATAAAACACTGCACCAGGAATTCTTCGGCTTCCTCTACCGAGAGTTGAAACAAGTAATCGGCCATAACCTACAACGAAAGTGATAGGGCAAAGGAAGAGGGTCGCGTACACGCCCTAGGGGCGGAGGGTCACAAACGGGCTAAATGGCCCTAATACACCGCGTTACCTCCTGATAATCAGTTCTAAAAATCACAGAAATCTCTACCATGTGACCTGTGCCCATCCGTGCGCCACGCGTCCTAGCGGACGAGGCGGAGCTGTACCCGCGTAATTTTGCCGCGGCCGGGAAACAGGCGCGCAAACGCTTGCACCACCTCGGGGTTGGCTTTGTCTCGACGGCGTGCATACGATTCGGGAATAACTAACCCAAAGTGCTCCATAAACGAGCGCATCAACTGGATCCACTTGGCCGGCACGAGGTAACCTCCCTCCTGCCAGACGAGCACCAGCGCCATCAGGTCGTTGGCCCGGCCCCGGCTGCCATCCCACCGCCCAGCGTCGGTGAGCACCTCATTCGCTTGGAGCGCAGCCACGACCGCCGATACGTCCACCTGCGACACGAATAGCGCGGCCAGACTGGAGGCCACCGGCCGTGTACGGTCTTGCGCGGCCTGCAGCAGGGCGCGGTGGTGCTCCTCGCGCTGCAGCCGCGCGTAAGTCTCCTCAATGGTGTCCAGCAAGGAGGGTTGCTCCTTATAGCCCAGAGAGCGTAGCTGCAACTGCCGCAGTTCGTGAAGGACGCGGCGCCCCGCTTCCAGGTAGATGTACTGGTGAAACGCTTGTTCATCGGGCAGGTGCACCGCAATCTCTTGGATGGTCACGGGATCCAGCGCGGCAAAGGCCGCGTAGCCCGGTCGGCGCTGCTGCTGTTCGTGCAATGCGGCGTATAGGATGCCCAGGACCGTGGCTTTGTTGGGGCCGCCGCGTACACCCGCCAGCGGCGCGCACCACTGGGCCAACGTCCGGTCGACCAGATCAGGTAACGCAGTATCCCATGCTGCCTGACGGGTTGTAGCCTCATCAGCCGGAAGACCAGCAGCGGTTGCCATGAAGAAGAACGGGTAGGTGTAAACGACGAGAAAAAGCGGCCAGGTGACAGCGCGGCAAGTTAGCGCTACTTGAGCAACTGGTTAAACGATGCCAGCACGGCTTATTTTACCTCATCCGGCTGCATCTTATGATCCAGCAGCCGATATGTTACTTCCACTTTACAAAAACCAACAAGTAGGTGCCTACCACCAGCAATTCAGCAGCCGTTTCCATACCCACTTACATACCCACTAAATAAAAAACCCTGTCTGCAGCTTGCAAACAGGGTTTTTAGTGATTCCGCTGGGATTCGAACCCAGGACCCGTACATTAAAAGTGTACTGCTCTACCAGCTGAGCTACAGAATCAGGCTCTTTGGGGAAAGCGCGGCTTTCACCGAAAGGGACGGCAAAAGTAATAGGCGAGACGACATATTCAAACCCGGGGTTACTCTTTGAATAGTAAAGAGGGGGCTCCAGGCACCTACCTCATTTATTTACAGCGAAATAAAATCACGCAAAAAAATGTCGGCGCAAAACGCGGCCGGGGTGTGGGTCACTGCGGTACTCCCGGATTTAGTTAGGAGCTTTGTGGCCCGGACTAGCCACGGCCTGCCATGTACCAAGCTCTACTTCGCCCGCTGCTGTTTCAGCTCAGCGCCGAGCAAGCCCACCATTTCACCTTCGGCGCCCTGGCCGCCGGCAGCCGGCTGCCGGGCCTGACGGCGCTGCTGCGGCAGCAGTTCAGTTACCAGCACCCCAGTCTGGAGCGTGAGGTGTTCGGGCTGCGCTTCCGCAACCCCATCGGCCTGGCCGCCGGCTTCGACAAGGACGCGCGGCTGGTGGATGAGCTGGCCGCGCTGGGCTTCGGGCACATCGAAATCGGGACGGTGACGCCGCGGGCGCAGCCGGGCAACCCCGCGCCGCGCCTGTTTCGCCTGCCCACCGACCGGGCGCTGATCAACCGCATGGGCTTCAACAACGCCGGGGCGGCTGCGGCGGCCGAGCGGCTGCGGCGGCGCTCAACCGATATCATCATCGGCGGCAACATCGGCAAGAACAAGGACACGCCCAACGAGCAGGCCGCCCAGGACTACGTGGCCGGCGTGCAGGCCCTGCACGAGGTCGTCGACTACTTCGTGGTGAACGTATCGTCGCCGAACACGCCGGGGCTGCGGCAGCTGCAGGAGCGGGAGCCGCTGCTGGCGCTGCTGCGCACGGTGCAGCGCGAAAACCACGCCCGGCGCACGCCTCGCCCGCTGCTGCTCAAGATTGCGCCCGACCTCACCAACGAGCAGCTCGACGACATCATCGGCATCGTGCGCGAGGCGGGCCTTAGCGGGGTGGTGGCCACCAATACGACCATTGACCGCGGCGGCCTGCGCACGCCCGCCGCTGCGGTGGAGCAGCTGGGCGCGGGCGGGCTGAGCGGGGCGCCGCTGCGGGCCCGCGCCACCGAAGTTATTCGTTACCTGCACCAGCAGTCGGGCGGCAGCTTCCCCATCATCGGCGTGGGCGGCATCTTCACCCCCGACGACGTGCAGGAAAAGCTGGCGGCCGGGGCTACGCTGGTGCAGCTCTACACCGGCTTCATCTACGAAGGACCCGGTGTGGTGCAGCGCATGTGCCGCCGACTTGTGGCCGCGGGCAGCGTCCACGAAGGCGGACGCTAAATGCAACGTTGTTGTGGCTCTTGGCGTGTGCCTTCAGTCACTATAACACCCTGCATCACGGGTAAGGGAGACAAGAAAACGCGCCTCGGCAAGCTTACCAAGGGAACCTTCGGCAGCAGCCACCCCACAGCATAGTCAAGAAAACCGTCGCCCCGCCGGTGGCTCCGCAGCCCTAACCACCGGGCAACTCTTAACAACAGCGTCGCCGCTCCTGAACCGGAGCGGCGACGCTGTTTTGGGGCAGTTAAGCCAGCGCGGCGCATCTCAGGCCAGCTCCGGCTGAATGCGCACCGGGGCCACGTCGGCGGGGCGCTGGCCCTTGGCGAACTGGCGGCGGTAGCGGCGCACCCAGTAGATCATCAGCGGCACGCCGACCACGGTGGGCCAGAGGAAGCGCACGGCCATAGGCAGAAAGGTGAAGGAGGTGGCTGAAAAGGCCGACACAGCGGCGACGTAGGAGAGAATGAAACCGCGCATGTGGTCGAAAAACCAACGGTTCGGAGCGACTTCGGCCGGGCGGCGCAGCTTCTGCAGCTCGGCCACCGCCAGGCGCGTGCCGGCCAGCCCGAACACGCCCGACACGATGTTCTGCGTCAGCACGGCGTAGACGATGGTGCCCAGAAACACCAGCAGCGCCGCGCCCGCGCCCAGCCAGTCGTAGAAGGCCGGATTCTGGCCCCGGTTCAGGCGCTTTTGGTAGAGGGCGCGGTAGCCGAGCCAGGATAGGTAGAGCGAGAAGATGCCCGTCAGCAGCAGGAAGGTGAGGCCCTTGAACGTGGCCGCCACGATGGCCGTGACGCCGGCCGTGAGCATGGCCCAGAAAAACACGCGCCCCCAGAAGCGGTGGGCCGGGCCGCCCTTGCGCGTGGCCAGGGCCACCGGGGCCACGAAGAAGCCAATCATGCCGCAGCCGATGTGCAGCCAGCGGTTCAGGGTGAGAAACGTTTCGAGGGTCATGGCGGGGCGCGGTGGATGAACGGTCGAAAGGTGCCACGCCGCGGCGGATTGGCCAAAGCGCAGTTACCCAACCGTCGGATTCAGCCCCCGAATTGCCGCCGGACGTGCCCGAACCGGCGCCGGGGCTACAGCTTCACGCCCACTTTCCACTCCAGCACGTCGGCGGCGCCGCGGTGCACTTTCAGGTCGATGGCGCCGAAGAGGTGCTCGGTGAAGTGGTATTTCAGGCCCACGCGCTCGTAGTAGAACTTGTTGGACTTGTAGGGATTGTAGAGATAGAAGCCCAGGTGCGTGTCGAAGGCGAGGCGGCCGAACAGCAGCTCGTGGCCGATGAACACGCCGGCTTTTTTCACGTCGGGCAGCTTGTCGCCGGCGCGGGCGGTGTCGCGCTGCTCGGCCAGCAGGCTGCGGTCGTAGAAGCCTTCCAGGCCCACCAGCAGGTTGCTCTTGCGGTTGACGCGCCGGCCCGCGGCCACCGTCACCGAGTTCACCCAGTAGTTGGTGTGGTCCGACTCGTTGCGCTGCTTCAGGCCGGCGCTGGTGCTCAGGTTCCAGAAGGTGCGGCCGAGGTCGGCGGGCTGGTCGGCCACCGGGTCGAGGGGGGCGGGCGTGAAGTGGCGCTGCTGATGGTAGTTCAGGCCCAGTAGCACCGTCGGGATGTTGATGCCGAGGTTGGGCTTGGCGGTGGCGCCGTTGGAGTAGTGGTTCAGGGCCACGCCCAGCAGCAGGCCCAGCTTGGGCGTGAGGGCCACGTCGTATTCCAGCCGGGCCTGAATGGTGGCGTTCAGGTGCGAGCTGACGAAGGTGTTCTTGTGGTTGGTCTGCTGGTCGAAGGGAAACGGGAAGTAGCCCACGCCGGTGCCGAGGCGGAAGCTCAGATCCTGCCGCTGGGTGCGCCAGAAGGTCTTGCTCAAATACACCGAGGCCGCGAAGGAGTGCTGCAGCACGGGGTTGTGGTAGTCGTAATAGACCAGCGCGAGGCCGGCCTTGGGGTAGCGGTACCAGGCATGCCAGGGCGCCCGGCCCGTCAGCTGCCGCTGCAGGTTCAGCTCCAGGCCGGTGGGGTGGGCCGTCACGAGGTGCTTGACGCGCGGCGAGTGGGCAATGATGAAGCCGCCCTGCGCGTACAGCCCCAGTACCAGCGGCTCGGGGGTGGCGGCAGCAACGGGCGGCGTCACGTCCTGCGCACGGAGCCCGGCAGCGGCCCCCAGCCCAAGCGCCAGGGAGAGAAACAAACGGGTACTGAGCGACATAGACGGGGCAAAGCAGACGGCGGCAAAAGTACGCACCGGCGCCTCAAGGGCCGCGTATTGCCTGTTGGGACCCTGGTTTTTTACAGGGTGTCATGATTTATTAATAGCACCGATGCAACACCGCCCCCCTGGCTGCCCGTATCAGGCACAACATCGCGCGGCCTACCCCAACCCCGGAACTGTGTAGAGCCCTGGTCGCCGCGCTCCTTCCCACCCCATTATTCCGAACTTTCCCATGAAAAAGGCAGCCCTTTTTACCCTTGCTTCGTTGGCCACCGCCACCCTTGCCCACGCCCAGGACCCGGGTGGCTTCCGCGTCGGCGTGAAGGTCGGCGGCACCTACTCCAACATCTCCGGCGACAACGTGCAGAACATCACCGGGGCCAACTACAGCTCGTCTTTGGGCAGCTACAAGCTGGGCTACAACGCCGGCTTGGCCTTCCAGCTGCCCATCAGCTCCGACGGGTTCTTCGCCATTGCGCCGGAAGTGCTTTACAACCGCAAGGGCTACGAAATCCAGTCGCAAACCACTAATACGGCCGCATTGCCGTCGGGCGTCGCCAAGATTGAGCAGGAGCAGCAGCGCGTGCTCCACTACATCGACGTGCCGGTGCTGGCGCGCATCAACGCGGGTGGGCTGTTCTTTGAGGCTGGCCCTCAGGTGAGCTACCTGTTTGGCTCGCGCACCAAAACCCAGTACACCGAGAAGCGCGCCGACGGCACCAAGGTGAAGGACGAGTCGCGCAGCGCCTTCCTCGATTACACCGGCGTGTCGCGCGACGAGGCCTACAAATCGGACCTGGCGCAGTTTGATATCGGCGCGGTGGCCGGCGTGGGCTACCAGTCGCAAAGCGGCCTGAGCATTGGCCTGCGCTACGCCCGCGGCTTCAACTCGCTGATTGATACCAAGGACACCGACAACGAGCCGAAGGCCTTCAACAACGCCTTCACCCTGCAACTGGGCTACATGTTGCCGGTGGGCAGCCGCTAAGCCGGCTTCCGCTTTCCGCTTGCCAAGGCCGCTTCCGTTTCGGGAGCGGCCTTGCTTTTTTCGCACCGGGCATCGGATTGCGCTACAACGGGGCCTTCAGCGACTTTGTGAAGGCCGAAAGCGGCGACACGTACTTCAACGGCGACCTAAAAGACGCCCGGCACTCGGCAGTGCAATTGCCGCTGAGCTACCTGATTCCGAGCCGGTAACCGCCTGGCGGCAGTGCCGACCGCGCCCGGCCGCTGCATGCAGCGGCCGGGCGTTGTATTTTCCAAAGGTCAACATCTGCTGAGATTCCTCGTTTTAGGAGCGTCGACGGCCATTTCGGGCCGGCGGATTATTCACTTTTTTGCTTTTTCCACGGCTATGAAACACGCTTTTCTCGCCGCTGCGCTGATGACGGGCACGGCGCTGGCTACTGCTCCGGCCGCTCATGCCCAAGGCGTCCGCGTCGGCCTCAAGGCGGGGGCCAACTACTCCAACATTGCCGGCGACGTCACCGACGAGGACCGGTTTGAGAACAAGTTCGGCTTTCACGGCGGGCTGCTGCTCAACGCCGATCTGACCGGCGACGGGTTCTTCTCTCCATTCAGCCCGAGTTGCTGTACTCGCAGAAGGGCTATAAGAACAGCGACTCGGAGTTTGCCATCGGCTCGTACAAGGTGAAGCGCAGCGGCTCGGTCAACTACAACTACCTGGAGCTGCCGATTCTAGCCAAAATCAACGCCGACGGGCTGTTCTTCGAAGCCGGGCCGCAATTCGGCTACCTGCTCAACATCAAGGACAAGACCAAGCAGGAAAGCAACATCCCGGGCATTCCGAGCTACGACGTCAGCAGCGCCCAAAACCTGGACAACGTCAACCGTTTCGAGCTTGGCTACGCCGTGGGGCTGGGCTACCAGGCCGACAGCGGCCCGATGATCGGGCTGCGCTACAACGGCGCCTTCACCGACTTCGCGAAGGATGCTTACCAGAACGGTAGCTACAAAAATGCCCGCAACTCGGCTTTCCAGTTGTACGTGGGCTACCTGCTCGGTAGCAAATAAGCACATTTTCCTCGCCCGCAGCGCCTTGGCGTGGCGGGCATCCCTTTATTCCAACGCATGAAAAAGTTTCTGTTGGCGCTGCCACTGCTCGGCGCAGTGGCGCACGGCGCCTCGGCCCAGGACGTTAAGTTCGGCCTCAAAATCGGGCCGACCCTCTCCAACTACTACGGTGAGGACAAGGGCAACTCCAAGTACCTGCTGGGCATCAATGGCGGCGTGACGGCCAATATTGCCTTCAGCGACATGTTCTCAGTGCAGCCCGAGGTGCTCTACTCCACCAAGGGCCACACCTACACCGTCAGCAACGGCGGGCACGACCGGATCAGCTACATCGACGTGCCGCTGCTGCTGCGCATCGACGCCGACGGGCCGTTCTTCGAGCTGGGCCCGCAAGTGGGCTTCCTGACGCGCGCCGTGTCGAAGCCCGACGGGGCCCCGGCCTTCGACCTGGGCTACCAGAAAGTGGACGTGGGCGCGGTGCTGGGCCTGGGTTACCAGGCCGAAAACGGCCTGAGCCTGGGGTTGCGCTACAACCCCGGCTTCGTCAAGCTGCTGCCCGAATCGAGCCTGGCCAACCGCATCTACAACTCGGCCTTTCAGCTGCAGCTGGGCTACCGCTTCAACGACCTGTAAGCCCCGGCCTGCCCGCCAACGGAAACGCCCGGCCTCCTCGCGGAAGCCGGGCGTCGTGGCGCGTGGGCCGGGCTGCTTAAGCCGGCTGCTGCATCATACGGGTGTAGTGCTGATAGAACAGCGGGATGGTTTCGATGCCCTTCATGAAGTTGAACACGCCGTAGTGTTCGTTGGGCGAGTGAATGGCGTCCGAATCGAGGCCGAAGCCGAGCAGCACCGAATCCACGCCCAGCTCCGACTTGAACATGGCCACGATGGGGATAGAGCCGCCGCCGCGCGTGGGAATGGGCTTTTTGCCGAAGGTGTCTTCCAAAGCCTGGGCGGCGGCTTTGTAGGCCACCGAGTCGGTGGGCGTTACCACCGGCTCGCCGCCGTGGTGGGGCTTCACCGTCACCGTCACGCCTTCGGGGGCAATGCTGGTGAAGTGCTTCTGGAACAGCTGGCTGATTTCCTCCGACGTCTGGTGCGGCACCAGGCGCATCGAGATTTTGGCGTAGGCCTTGGAGGCAATAACCGTCTTGGCGCCCTCGCCGGTGTAGCCGCCCCAGATGCCGTTCACGTCCAAAGTCGGGCGGATGCTGGTGCGCTCGATGGTGGTGTAGCCCTTCTCGCCGTAGGTGGCGGGCAGACCGATGCTCTGCTTGTACTCTTCCTCGCTGTAGGGCGCCTTGTTCAGCTCGGTGCGCTCCTCCGGGGTCAGCACGTCCACGTTGTCGTAGAAGCCGGGGATGGTGATGTGGCCGTTCTCGTCGTGCAGCGAGGCAATCATCTTGCACAGCGCGTTGATGGGGTTGTGCACGGCGCCGCCGTAGAGGCCGGAGTGCAGGTCGCGGTTGGGGCCGGTCACCTCCACCTCGTGGTAGCTCAGCCCGCGCAGGCCCACCTCGATGCTGGGCGTGTCGTTGGCAATGATGCCGGTGTCGGAGAGCAGCACCACGTCGGCCTTGAGCTTCTCCTTGTTGGCGTTGACGAAGAGGCCCAGGTTTTCGGAGCCCACTTCCTCTTCGCCCTCAATCATCACCTTCACGTTGCAGGGCACGCCGCCCTGCTGGTTGAGCACCTCGAAGGCCTTCACGTGCATGTACACCTGGCCCTTGTCGTCGCAGGCGCCGCGGGCGTAGATCTTGCCGTCCTTGATGACCGGGTCGAAAGGGCCGGAGGTCCACAGTTCGTAGGGGTCGGCGGGCTGCACGTCGTAGTGGCCGTACACAAGTACGGTGGGCAACTTGGGGTCGATGAGCTTCTCGCCGTAGACGATGGGGTTGCCGGCCGTCTGGCACAGCTCCACGTTGTCGAGGCCGACCTCCTGGAGGCGCATCTTCAGGTACTCGGCGGCCTTGAGCACGTCGCCGTGGAACTTGGGGTCGGCGGAAACCGACGGGATGCGCAGCCACTCCAGCAGCTCGCTCAGGAAACGGTCCTGGTTTTCGGTCAGGAAAGAAGTCATCGGGTTGGGAAAAGGTGGTCGGGTTGACTAGGGCCGTAAAGGTAGCAGACGGGCCCGGATGCACCGAACGCCCGGCAATACCGCCCAAAGCTTCAGTCGCCCCGACCAAAACCGCCGCCGTGGCGTCTGAAGCGCCGTCAGCAGCAACCGAAGCTTCTATCGGCCCAACCGAAGCAGCCCCCGCCCCGACCGAAGGTCTTTCCGGCCCGTCCGAAGGTCCTCCCGCCACGACCGAAGACACTTCCGGCACATCCGAAGCTCTTTCCGGCACGACCGAAGCCGTTTCCGGAGATGCTTCTGCCTCTTCGGGTGCGCTGGTGGGCAGTTCGGCCGGGGTGTCAAGGTTATCGGTAATGGATGGCGCCTTTCCCAGGAGCAGTGGCAGGCTATGCGGCAGGAATGGCAGCGCTTACATTTGCCATTTCAGCCAATAGATTACCCCTATCACCAAACTGGCCCCTACCAGAAGTAGTGCTGGACGTAAACGCTTGCGTAGCATCAGAAACACGGCAAGCCCTCCCGACGGCAACAGGTAGGCCACGAATAAGCCCCAGCCAACTTCCGTACCTGCGTTCCAAGTAGAGGGCGCCATTACGACAAGCCAAGTGAGCCAACCACTATTGAATAGTAGGCCCAACCACCCCGCTATCAGCAGCATCTCAGGCCGTATTGGATTGATTTCATCCCCTCGATTGGCCACAAAAACAACTGCCCAAAACAAGACCAACAGCAGCGGACTGGCCAGAAGAGCAGCAGTACCAGGGATTATCTGGTCACCAAGCGCGTAGGCAGGACTGCAGATGCTAACCAGTAGCATTACGCTTGCAGCAATAGCACAGAACCTGGGACGACCTTGGGGCATAATCTTGCTGACTCCACCAAAGGGAAGAGGGTTTTTACTTCGAGACGCTCTACTGCGACAGAACAAATCAGCGACGAAAGCACGGCCTCAGACATGGTCGGCGGCCGTGCCCTCTTCCCAGTAGATGGTAAACGTAGTGCCCTCGCCCACGGTGCTTTCAACTTCCAGGCGCCCGCCGCGGCTGCTCACGATGCGCTGTACCAGGTACAGCCCCACGCCCGAGCCGCCGATGTGCGGGTGCTGCCGCGTGAAGGGCTGAAACACGGCGGCCGGCTCGTCAGGCAGCACCATGCCCAGGCCGTTGTCCTGCACCTGCAGCCCCGGGTGGCCGTCCGCGGTGCGGAAGCTGCGGATCTGCACGTGCGGGGTGCGGTCGGGGTGGGCAAACTTCAGCGCGTTGCTGATCAGGTTGTGGAGCACCGAGCGGAGGTTGGCGCGGCCGTAGGTGAGCAGCGGCGCCTCGTCGGTGTCCAGTTCGATTTCGGCGCCGCTCTGCTGCACCTGCACCCGCAGGCCCAGCAGCACTTCCTCGGCCACGTGGCGCACGTCCAGCTCCTCCACCGGGGCCGAGAGGCCGCGCTGGTCGCGCACGGTGGCGGCCAGTTCCTGCAGCGTCAGGTCCAGCTGGGTCAGGGCCTCGTCCACCATCACCAGCATCTGGGTTTTCTCGGGGTCGTGGAAAGTGGCGGTGCGGCGCAGCTCGTCGAAGAGGCCGCGCAGGTTGAGCACGGGCTGCTTCAGGTCGTGGGAGGCGGTATACACGAAGGTATCCAGGTCGCGGTTGGCCTGGGCCAGCTCGTCGTACTGCGTCTGGAGCACCTGGCGCAGGCGGTGCTGGTCGTCCACGTCGGTGCAGGCCCCGAACCAGCGCGGGCCCTGCCCGTCGGTGAGCTGCCGGGCTCGGATGATGTGCCAGCGGTAGCGGCCGTCGTGGCGGCGCATGCGGAACACGCCCTCGTACTCTTCGCCGGTGGCCACGCTGTGCACCCACTGGCGGGCGGCGCCGGCCTGCTCGTCGGGGTGGAGCAGGTTGATCCAGCCGGTGGGGCCCAGCTCGGCGGTGGTCAGGCCGGAGTAGTCGCCGGTGTACTGGTTGTAGTACTCCACGAAGCCCTCGGCTGAGGCCGTCCAGATCAGCTCGGGGATGCTGTCGGCCAGGAAGCGCAACTCGGCTTCGCCGCGGCGCAGGGCTTCGGCCAGCTCGCGCTGGTCGTGAATTTCGGTGAGGGCGCCGTGCCAGTGCAGGGGCGGGGTGGCGGCGGTGTGCAGCTCGGGCAGGGCGCGGCTGAGCATCCAGCGGTACTGCCCGTCGTGGCGGCGCAGGCGGTACTCGTAGCTCCAGCCGGTGCCGGAGTTGCGGGCCGCCTCCGACTGGTAGAGCACCCGCAGCCGGTCGTCGGGGTGAATGAGCAGGGGCCAGATGGCGTTCAGATCGGAGGTGCGCGGCTGCCCGGTGAAGAAGTACCACTGCGGGCTCACGTACTCGCAGCGGCCTGCGGCGTCGATGGTGAAGGTGATTTGCGGGGCGGTTTCGGACAGCACCCGCAGGCGCGCGTCGAGGCGGCGCGTTTCGATGGCCAGCTCGTGGGTGCGCTGCCGGGCCTGCTCCTGCACCGTCACGTCGACCACGAAGAGCAGCAGCCCGCTCACCGTGCCATCGGCGGCGCAGATGGGTTCCAGGGTGACGTCGTAGTAAACGCCTTCGTCGCGGGCGGTAGGGTCGTCGCAGAGCGGGCAGGCCTTGGCCACGTGGCCCAGCCCGGTGCGGTACACCTGCTGCATCACGCCCAGCAGGTCGGCCGGCCAGGGGCCCGGCACCTCGGCCACGGTGCGGCCCAGCAGCTCACCGGCATTGAGCAGCCGAGCAAAGGCTTCGTTCACGAAGCTGTAGCGCAACTCGGGGCCCTCCAAGGTGGCGACGCCGGCCGGCAAACGCCGCAGAATGTCCTGAAGGTGCTGTTCTTGCATACGCAATAGAAGAAGCCACGCCCCGATGGCGTCGGATAATCGGCGTCCAAGTTAATTAGCTTTCAGCACAACCCGATGGTATGGTAAAATCAGAAATATATCTAAAACAGAATGTTATCCGCTTACTAGCGGGCGCAAACCGCGGCGCCGAACCCGTGTCCGCAGTGGTTGGCCAGCGGTAGGGCCGGCAGATCAGGTCGGCTGAGACGGGGTACCCGACCGAATTTACGGCAGCCCTACGCTGGCGTCGCAGTGTCGGGCGCCGCGGCAGCGGGACCAAAGACGGCCAGGCGCACCAACTCCACCAGCGTGGCGTCGGCAATGCTGAGCGTTTCGGGGGGCGCGGGCACGTGCTGGGGCAGCAGAAACCCCTGCAAGGCTTCGAAGCCAGCCGGTTCGATGGGATGAAAGGCCATGTGCCAGTCGGCGAAGCTGCGGTGGCTGATGGGCCGGTCGATGAGCTTCTGCACGTGGGAGTGGCGGCCGTCCTGGGCAATTTTATCGAACAGCGTTTCGGCTACGACATCTTCGCCTTCAAACAGCTGGGCGATGTTGCCGTGGCTGTAGAAGAGGATGCCGGTGATGCCGTTGCGGGCGTTGTCGCGGCGGCACTGGGCCAGCAGTTCCTGCAGGTCCTGGTCGGAAAGCGGCCGCACGGCCCGGCTCAGGTACACGATGTGCTTCATAGGTGTGTCGGGGGAGGTAGCTCGACTGTTAGGTACGGCAAAGAACGGGGCAGGTGTTGCGCCGTTGCGGGCGGGTAGGACGCCGGGCGCCACTCCGGCAGCGGTTCCCGGTCAGCTAGCCGGTCTACTTCGCCCAGGGCAGCGGCACGCGGCTTTCGGTGCCGCTGCGCAGCCGCCCGATGTTGGCGCGGTGGGTGTAAATCAGCAGGGCCGCCAGGATGAAGCCCACGTAAATCAGGAAGGGCTGCGGCGGGGCAAACCAGGGCGTGAGCTGCAATAGGGCGAAGGCCACACCGGCCGTCATGGAGCTGAGCGACACGTAGCGGGTGGTGAGCAATACCGCCAGGAATACCAGCAGGCACACGCCCACCGTGGCCGGGGCCACGCCCAGCATCATGCCCAGGATGGTGGCCACGCCCTTGCCCCCGCGAAACTGCGCGAAGACCGGGTAGATGTGGCCCACCACGGCCAGCACCCCGCAAGCCAGGCGGTAAAACACCTCGTGCTCGGCCGGAATGGCGCCCACATTCACCAGCCACATGGGCAGGAAGTAGGCGGCCACGAAGCCCTTGAGCGCGTCGACCAGCAGCACGAAGGAGCCGGGCTTCTTGCCGAGCACGCGGAAGGTATTGGTGGCGCCCGCGTTGCCGGAGCCGTGCTCCCGCACGTCGATGCCGTAGAAGCGGCGGCCCACCCAGAGGGCGGTGGGAATGGAGCCGAGCAGGTAAGCCAGTCCGAGGGCCAGGGCGAGGTAAGCGTAGGTCATAAGCAGGGAAACGTCGGGGCGGCCAAAGATAACGTGCCTCGGTAACGCTACGACGCAACGGCCAGGCTCGACTACGCCCGGCACAAAAAAAGCAGCCCCGGCCGGGGCCGGGGCTGCTTAGCGGAGGACGGAAGATTACTCGTCGCCGAAGGGGTCGTTTTCGTCCTTCTTCTTGGCTTTCTTCTCTTTTTCCTTCTTCGGCTCCTTGGCCGGCTCGGCGGGTTTCTCCTCGGCCGGGGCGGCTTCGTCTTTCTTCTTCTTGTCCTTTTTGCCCGAGTCGGCGGCCGGTTCGGCCGGCGTGTCGGTGGGGGTGTCGGCCGTGGCCTCGTCCTTTTTCTTCTTGTCCTTCTTCGACTCCTTAACCGGTTCGGCGGCCGGCTCGGCTGGGGCGTCGGCGGCTACTTCCTCCTTCTTCTTCTTGTCCTTCTTGCTGGGCTCGGGCTCGGCCGTCGGGGTCTGGTCGGTGGCGAAGGGGTCGTTCGGGTCGGCGGCAGTTTCCTTCTTCTTTTTCTTCTCCTTTTTCGCCGGCTCAGCATCGGGCGTGGCCCCAGCGGCCGGGTCCGTGGCCCCAAACTGGTCGTCGGCCGCGTCGGCTTTCTTCTTCTTGTTTTTCTTGCCGGCGTCCGAGTCCATGTTGTCGAAGTTGCCGGTCGGGCGGCTGCTCAGCACCTGCTTCTGCGGCTTGGCCTCGCCGAGGTAGTCCTTGCGGAAGTGGTTTACGAAGAGCACCTTCTCCTGCTCGTCGCCGAGGAAGAAGCCGTAGTCGGTGGCCGTGTTGTAGTCGCCCTTGGCGGCGCGGCCCAGGATTTCGTCGAACTCGCCGTGCTGGGCCTTGGCCAGCAGCTTGTTCTCCGCGAACTTGAAGTAGTACCACGTCTCGGGGTCGGCCTCAAGAAACAGCTCCACGGCGTCGCCGGTGCTTTCCTTCTTGATTTCGACGTAGCCGTCAATCATGGCGTTGATGTCCTTCTTGCCCACGCTCACCAGCCCGATCTTGCCCACCGAGTACCAGGCGTTGTACTTGTTCGACCACTTCATGTTCACTTGGCTGAGCATGATATCGTGCAGGAATTTCGACGACACTTTCTGCAGCGAAGGCGCCCCGCCGCCCTTGCGGTTGGCGTAGTCGCTCACCGCCTTGGAGCCCGCAAACTCGCCCATCTTGTAGAGCTCGTTCTGCGAGGTCGTCAGCGCTTCGGGCAGGCCTTTGGCGTACTTGGCCAAGTCCTCGCCCATGGCTTCGAAGGCCTTGTCGGGGAAGTTCAAATCGAAGGCCATCATGGCGTCGATCTGGTAGCGGGTCGAGTCGGCGTTGGCCCGGCCCACGCCCGACGACACCAGGGTGTAGTCCTTGTTGGTGCCGATGAAGTTGACCTTGCCGCGGAAGTTGAGCACGCCGGTCGAGTCGTTCACCTGCAGCACCGAGCCGTCGTAGATTTCCGCGTCGAGCGGGTCGTGGCGGCTGATGGCGTAGATGCGCTTCTTCGGGTCGTAGGTCAAAGTGCCGTCCACCTCAAACAAGTTGCCGTCGGTGACGCTGCCCTTCGAGGCCACGAACAGCGGGTAGGGCCGGCCGGTGCCTTCGTTCTGGTAGATGCCCGTCACCATCGGCGTGCCGTCCTCGGCCTTGATTTCCTTCATCCGGATCTTCACGAACTGCGGGTCGATGCTGTCCTGCACCGGGAACCAGTCGGCCGAGGTCGGGGTCTTGGTGAATTCCAGGCGAGCCTGCCCGTCGAAGGCGAAGCCCTTGCTCTGCGAGTTCATCGTCACGCCGCCGCGGTACTGAATGCGGGGCGCGATGCGGAATTTGTCGGTGGCCTTGATGTCGGCCACGGCCAGGGTGGGCGGCGAGGGCGGCGTGTCGTCGTCGCCATCCTTTTTCTTCTTGATCATGGGCGCCTTCTTCTTGCCTTCGCCCTTGATCAGCCCCACCGAGGCGGAGTCGACGGTGAAGTTGGCAAACTTGATGGCGAAGGAGTCGGTGGGCGTCTTGTAGTTGTAGAGCGCGTTGCCGGTGAAGGCGGCGCGGCTCAGCACCTTGATTTCACCCTTGTAGAGGTGGTGGAACTTGCCCAAGGTGTCCATGGTGATGCCCGCGTTCTGGAAGGCGCGCATTTCGGCGTTGGGCAGCACGTACACGCGGTTGGAGTCGGGCTCGATCCAGGCGTCGGCCGAGGCAATGTAGGGCACGCCGTCGGCCACGAGGCGGAACTTGTTCAGGTCGTACTTACCGGCGGCGGCGCGGAACTTCAGGCCCTTCTGCTCGGGCCGCATCGAGTAGAAGTAGGCGCGGGTGGAGTCCTGCCCGGCGGCTACGCGCAGCTGCACGGTCTTCTTCTTGAAGTCCCAGCGCCCCCCGCTCAGCGAGGTGCGGTACTGCGAGTAGGGCAGCTCGATGCTCGACTTGGTCACGCCCTCGGCGCGGGCAAAGTCGGCGTAGCCGCGCTTGATGTCGTAGGTGAAGGCCACGTCGGGTGCGGTCAGGGCCGCTTTGCCCGCCTCCGACGACTTCACGCTAACCGTGCCGTTCTCGCCCTTGTACTGGGTGGGCAGGAAGGTGAACGACTTGGAGCGGATAATCGATTGGTCGTTTTCCATGCGGCCCATGCCACCCAGGCCCTTGGGCGTGAGCACCGCCGTGCCCTTGTACTTGTAGTTGCCGTCGTAAAACTTCATGGCCTCGCCGCCGGCCGCGGTGCTCAGGTACATCGAGTCGGCTTTCACGGCCCACTTCATCTGGTAGCCGGGCAAGAGCGAGACTTTCGGGTATTCGGCCCCGTTCAGCGGGCCTTCCTTGATGGTGGCCGTTTTGCCCACCGTCACCACCGAGTCCTTGTAGAAGATGAACTGGTCGCTGTTTAGGGTGGCCGAGAGGTAGGTCATCTGCCCGTCGCCCTGAATGCCGCGGTTGCTCATCTTCACCTGGTTGAAGAGGCGCCCCTTGCCGCCGTACACCGGGAAGCCCTCCTTGGGCGCCGCGTACACGAAGCCCAGGGAGCCGTCGTCCTGCATGGTGAGCTTGGTCTTGAAGTTCGGCAGGATGCCGCCCGACACGAACGTGCCCTTGAAGCCCACCGCCGAGCGGTTGGCGTTGTTGAGCGAGTCGAGCTTGAAGGGCGGAATGTCGAAGTAGATGGTCGTGTCGTAGGCGCCGCCGAGCACCTCGGGCTTGTTGAAGAACACGTAGGCGCCGGTCGTCGCGTCGAACTGCGGGTAGGCGCCCAGCTTCTTGCGGCCCGATTTGTTTTTCGGGTCGTTGATGTAGAGGCGGCCGGTAGCCTTGTTGCCCTTGTTGGTCAGGGCGAAGTCATTCTCCTTGCGCGCTTTCAGGGCCGAGCCCTTGGAGCCCTTGCCCTTCACGATGATGGAGTCAATCTTGAACATGTCGATGTAGAACCCATCGTAGTCAAACTTAAACTCCTTGCCCTTGAAGATAAAGGCCGAGGCCACCACCGTGCCGTTGAACTCGATGTTGCGGTTTTTCTGGATGCGCACCAAGCTGGAGTCCGGCTTCACGAACACCGTGATGGAGTCGTCGGAGAAGTTGAAGCGGTCCACGCCGCGCACCAGCAGGGTGTTGCTGTTCAGGTTCAGCGAGGCGTTTTTGCCGTTGGCAGCCAGGGACTTGATGGCAATGTGGTCGTAGTCCTTCTTGCCGCGGGCCGAGCTGACGTAGTGCAGGGCCTTGGGCAGCAAGGTCACCTCGCCCGTCACCGGGTTGATGCTCACGTACCCGTCGCGGGCCAGGCCCGAAATGGCCGAGCGGGCGTTGGCCTCCTTGATCTGCAAGGCGTCGACCAGGTCCTGCACCATGAATTTCTTCACGTTGTTGTGCGTCTGGCTGTAGCCCACCACCATCTGCAAGGGGTGCAGGCGGTTGATGGAGTGAATCTGCTGGAAGCGGGTATTGGTGAAAAACTCTTTGGACTCGAAGCCGGCCGTCACCTGGTTTTTCGCCGTCAGGGTCTGGAAGTCGATGTTGGGCGTCTTCAGGTTCCACGTCAGCTGCTCGGCCGACAGCTCCATCTGGTGGTAGGAGTCGGAGTAGGGCGTGGTTTTGTAGAGGCCTTCCTCGCGGGCCAGCAGCAGCACCTGCCGCGGCTTGGAGTACTTCAGGCGGGCCCCGGGGTGCGTCACCGAGTCGGACTTGCCCTCGAAGATGGTAATGGCGGCGCGGTTGGCCTGGATGAGCGTGTCGCCGAGCTGGTAGCTGCGCGAGGCCGCCCGGAAGCGCGGCTTGCCCTCGTAGCTCACCGTGATGCGCGAGAGCGTGCCGTCGAGCGTGGCCGAGTACATCTTCGTGCCGTTCAGCGAGAAGCCACCCTGGTAGGTGATGTTGTCGCCGATGTTTTTCACCTGCGCGTCGTTGGTCAAGGACACGAAGCGCGGGTAGCCGGTGTCGCCGCCGCCCTTGCGCTGCACGGCCTTGTAGGCCAGGGCGCCCTTCACGGGGGCCGTCAGCACGGCCGGGTAGGTCAGGGTCACGGGCTCGGCCTTGAACTCCGGCTTGTTTACGTCGAAGTCGTAGGTGCCCAGCTCGGCCGTGAGCGGGTTGTTGTTGATCTGCCAGCCGAAAGTGCCGCCCTTGCCCACGAACTTGCCGGTGAGCGTGGAGAGCGTGCCGCTGGTTTTCTGAATCACCACCGAGTCGTAGCTGGTGGCAATGACCAAATCCGCGTCCTTCAGCTCGATAACCGGGCCGCGGGTGCTCGGCGCCATGTAGGTGTCCATGTAGACGGGCGTGGCGTCGGCCACCGGAGTGGGCTCGTCCTTCCACACCTCGGCGGGTTTGGCGGGCTCAGCGGCTTTTTCCGCGGGCTTGGCGGCCGGCTTGGCGGCGGTTTTCTTGGCGGGAGCGGCTTTTTTCTTGGCCGGAGCGCCCCAGCCGTCGTCGGAGCTGCTACCCCAGCCGCTGCTGCCCCAGTCACCCGAGTCCCAGTCGTCCCAGCCGCTGCTCTTTTTCTTGGCGGGCGCGGGCTTGGGCTTCGGCGCAGCGGGCTTAGCTGCCGGTTTGGCGGCAGCTGGCTTGGGCGCGGCGGGCTTCGCCGGTTCGGGTTTGGGCGCGGCCGGCTTGGGCGCGTCCCAGCCGCCGCCCCCGGCCGCGGCGCCGGCGGGCATGGGCGAGTCCAGCTCGTTGTAGGCGAAGGTGATGGCCGAGCTGTTGGTCAGGCGCAGGCGGTTGTAGCGCGAGCTGTAGAGCTGGCGCGTCTTCAGAAACTGCGTGGTGCTGCTGATAAACTGCTGCAGCTCCTTCAGGTCCTGTGGGGCCAGGGCTTTTTCCGTCACGGCCAGCAGCTGGTCGGTTTGCGCGTCGGTGAGCGGCTGCGCGCCCTGCTTGCTGGCAATGAGCAGGCCCCAGAAGGCCTCCAGGTGCGGGCGCGGCTTCAGCTTCCGCTCCTGCATCTTGCGGGCCAGCTCGATGACCTTGGCCTGCTGCGAGGCGGTGAGCTTGTTGGAAGCCCACAGCTGGCGCAGCTGCTCGACCTGGGCAATGGCGCCCGGGTTCTTGGTGGCCGTCATCACGGCCACGACCTCGCCGATGAACGTGGTCGGGTCGGTGCTAAACGGGCCGCTGCCCGGACGAGGGGTGGCGGGGGCGGCGGCCGATACGGGTGGAGTGGCGGCGGGAGCCGTCGGCGGTTTGGTCGTTTGGGCGCGGCCATTCACGGCAGCCCCCAAAGCCATCAACGCACTAAGCCCCCACGCTGCGAATTGCTTCATACAAATGCCTTCAGACGGAATTATCCGCCTACAATTTCCGAAAAAGTTGGCGGACTTCCCGCCCGAGTGATTGTCAAGACTTTACCGGCTTGGTTGCATTCCATCCGCCCCCGGTATAATGCCGCCGCTACAGCCGAAATCTACCATCCTGAACGGCCGGCAAAAGGCGGGGATTGGTCGATGATTCGGCCCCAGTAGCAGAAATCAGCCCCCCGGGCGCAACCGCCCGGGCTACTTTTGACTCGATACAGCAGCAGGGCAGAGCTCGGGGGCGCCACCCGACTGCCCGCTTTGGCGGCCGCTGCTGACATCTCCGCTTTACCCCCTTCTGCTTTCATGAAAAGATACCTCCCGCACTGGCTGCTGGTGCTGGCCGTGCTATGCCTGGCCGGGTGCAACGACGACGATACGAGCACCGACGAAGACATTCTGGGCGTGTGGTCGGGCCGCTCCCAATTCGAGGGCCTGGCCCGCAACGCGGCCGTGAGCTTCACCATCGGCGACAAGGCCTACGTGGGCCTGGGCACCAACGGCACAAGTAAGTTTGTGGACTTCTGGGAGTACAATCCCGCCACCAATACCTGGACTCAGAAAGCCGATTTCCCGGGCGTGGGCCGCTATTTGGCCGTGGGCTTCAGCGCCAACGGCAAGGGCTACGTGGGCACCGGTTACGACGGGGCCAACAAGCTGCGCGACTTCTACGAGTACGACCCGGCCGCCAACCAGTGGACGCGCAAGGCCGACTTCGGCGGCACGGCCCGCTACGGCGCCGTGGCCCTGAGCATTGCCGGCAAGGGCTACATTGGCACCGGCTTCGACGGCAACGCCAAGAAGGACTTCTGGCAGTACGACCCGGCCACCGACCAGTGGACGCAGAAACCCTCGTTCGGCGGCAACAAGCGGCAGGGCGCGGTGGCCTTCACCCTGAACAACCAGGGCTACCTGCTGCTCGGCGCCGACAACGGCTCGTACATGGTCGACGTGTGGTCGTACGACCCCGGCAACGAGCTGTGGAGTCAGCACCGGGAGCTGATCAACAGCACCGATTACGACTACGATTACAGCGCCCTGCCGCGGTCCAACGCCACGGCTTTCGTGGTGGGCACGCACGGCTTCGTGGCCCTGGGCACCAACGGCAGTACGCTCACCTCGTGCTACGAGTACGACCCCGACGCCGATACCTGGACGCAGAAAACCTCGTTCGGCGGCGTGGCCCGCACTTACCCCGTCAGCTTCGGGCTGGGCAACCGGGGCTACGTGGGCCTCGGCCTGGCCAGCGCCCTGCGCCTCGATGACCTCTGGCAGATTGCGCCCAATGAGTCGCCCGACTAAGCTACCGCCGCGTGCCGCCCGGGCCCTGCCCGGCATGGCCCTGCTGCTGGGCTTGCTGAGCCTGCTGGGGACGCTGGCGGGCTGCGAAGCCACCGGCACGGACTTCGAAAACACGCTGCCCGCCAGCGCCGGCACCCTCGGCACCATCTTCACCGACACGCTGACGGTGCGCACCTCCACGGTGCTGACCGATTCGGTGGCCTCGTCCTCGTCGAGCTACCTGCTGCTGGGGCGCTACCAGGACGGCCGCCTGGGCACCATCACGGCCCGCAGCTACCTGCAGGTGGCCCCCAGCTCCGCCGAAGCCCCCGAAACCGAGGCCGTCTTCGACTCGGTGGTGCTGGTGCTGGCCACCGACAGCTACCGCTACGGCGACACCACCCGTACCCAGCACTTGCGGGTGCACCGTCTGCAGACGGACCTGCGCGGCACCGCCACCTACTACACCGCCGACGCGCGCCCTTACGACGCGGCTACGCTGGGCGAAGCCACGTTCCGGGCCCGCAAGCCGCTGACCACCCTGCGGGTGCGCCTCGACCATAGCCTGGGCCAAAGCCTGTTCGATGCCACCCAGCAGGGCGCGCTGAGCACCACCGACGAGTTGCTGGCCCGGCTGCCCGGCCTGGTGCTCGCGCCCGGCTCCACCGACGACGCGGCGCTGCTGCGCTTCACGGTGGCCTCGTCGGCGCTGCGGCTTTACTACCACCTGCCCTGGTCGCTCGATACCTACGGGGCAGTCAGTTTCGCCGTATCCGATGGGCCGAAGCATTTCTACCAGCTGGAAGCCGACCGGCGCGGCAGCCTGCTCAGCCCGCTCACGGGCATGCACCAGGCGCTGCCCAGTGCCCGCACGGCCGAGGAAACCTACATCGAGGCCGGGCTGGGGCTGCAGACTAAGGTGGAGCTGCCGTACCTGCGGGAGCTGAAGCAACTGGGCGGCACCCTCGTCGTCAACGCCGCCGTGCTGGACGCGGAAGTGACTACCGACAGCGAAAACCGCTTTCTGCCGCCGCCCACGGTCCTCACGCCCCGCCTCACCGATGCCGGCAACCACCTCGGGGCCTACTTCGTCGACGGCAGCAGCAGTATCATCACGGCCAGCTACCAACGGGGCGTCTCACCCCGCACCGGCCTGGAGCGCGGCACTTACGCCGTGCCGCTCACCAACTACTGCGCGCAGGTGCTGGCCGGCAGCCTCGCCAACCACGGCATCCTGCTCGGCCCCGGCAGCAGCGACGTGGCCGAGCGCGTGGTGCTCGGCAGCGGCCAGAGTACGGCCGCCCCCATGAAGCTGCGGCTGTATTTCACCCGCGTCAGCCTCTGAAGCAGGTTTCCCGTTTTGCCGAAACCCATCGGGCCGGGCGCCGCAAGCACGCTTGCAGGGCCCGGCCCGATTTGGGTTAGCCGGCTGTGTAGTCGTAAGGAAGGGCCGCGCCGGGACTCAGTTCAGCTCCACCAGCAGGGTTTGCACCTGCCCGCTGCCCACGGCCCGCACGGTGTAGAGGCCCCGCGGCAGGTCGGCCACGTTCCAGACCAGCTCCGACACGCCGGGGCCGTCGGAGCCGAGGTGCTGACGTACCACCCGGCCCTGCAGGCTCACCAGTTGCACACTGGTACCGGGCGCCGTGGGCAGCCGCACCGTCAGCAGGTTCTGGGCGGGGTTGGGGTACACGCTCAGCGGCACTACATTGCCCGGGCCGATGGGCTGCACGAAGCGCATGGACGCGAGGAAGTTGCCACTGCCGGCCGCCGATACGGGGTAGCTGCCAAAGGTAGCGGCCCCGGTGAAGGTCCCGCCCGTCACCACGCGGCGCTGCAGGGGCGTCAGGCCCGGTGCCGTGGCCAGGCATTTGCTCCCATCGATGCCACTGGCGGCCAGCTCCCAGCTGATGGCTCCGCCGGGCTTCAGGCCAATGACGGCGCCACCGCTGGCCGAACGCTTCAGCCAGACCACCGGCGCGCCGTCGGACAAGGCCGCGCCGCCGTTGGCTTCGGCCGCGCCTACTGACTTCAGCCACGCCACCGTGCCGGCCGGGTCGAGGTGGGCCACGAAACCCTCGCGGCCGGCCGAGGCCATGAGGCTGGCCGCGCCCAGGGCGTACGTGCCGCTGAAGCCGCCCGCCAGGTAGCTGTGGCCCGCCGCATCCACGGCCAGGGCCGTGGCGCCGCTTTGGTCGCCGCGGGCCCAGGCCACGTTGCCGGTAGTGCCATCGAGCCGGGCCAGCACCGTGCCCGAGGGCGGCCCGGGCAGCGTGCTGCCGCCGATGGTCAGCGGCCCGAAGTAGGTGCCGAGCATGTACACCCCGTGCAGTGCATCGGTGCCGATGTCAATACCCATGGAGCTAAGCGGGGCCGAGGCCAGGGTGTTCCAGCGGAACGCGCCTGCGCCGTTCAACGACAGCACGAACAGCTGCCGGGGCCCGGCGGCCACGCTGCCGCCGCTGCTGAGCCGGTAGCCGTAGCTGATGCCGGTCAGGTAGCTGTTGCCGGCCGCGTCGGTGGCAATGGCGTTGCAGGTGGTGGGCAGGTTGCTGCTGCCGCCCTGCACGGCCCACTGAATGCTGCCCGCCGCCGACAGCTTCAGCACCACGAACTTGTCGGTAATGTACTGGTCGGGAGGGAGGTTGCTGCCGGGCACCGAACTGGCAAACAGGCCATTCATGCGCCCCACCACCACCGATTCGCCCGTAACTGGGTTCACGCTGATATCGGTGCCGCTGGCGAAGATGCCGGTGGAGCTGCCGGTGGCAAACGGCTGCGCGGCCAGCGGCGTCACCCACTCGGCGCGGCCGGTGGGGCCGAACTTGGCCACCAGCAAGTCGCCGATGGCGCTGCTGCTGGTGAGCGAAAACCGCCCGACGGTGATGCTGCCGCTGAATTGCCCGGTGACGTAGGCATTGCCCTGGGCATCGGTGGCGACGCTATTTACTACAAACGATTGCGCATTAGCCCATTGCCACTGGGGCGCCTGGGCCCGGGCCGGTAGCAGCCACAGCAGATAGCACAGAGCAGTAAGGAGTAGTGGGAGTACTCGTTTCATTCGAATAAGCCGTGAAAATGACACTGTCTTCTTTTCCGTCAACCACTAGGCGCCCATCGGTGGGGCCGCCGCGCAAAAGCCTCCATCTCTCTGGCCTTGCCCCGAATCACACACCCAAATTAGAGATATAGCAATAGGAAATACGGTTTTAATTCAAAAAATGATTGATAGTTCAATCCGTCTTCCTTCCGTGCTACCATTCCCAAAATCAAACCGCCCGGAATCATCCACATGGTGACTCCGGGCGGCGCAGGCCTACGGCTGAGCTAAAAGCCGAGCTTATTCGGGCTTGGTGAAGATGGCCGATACCCAGTGGTTCTGCACGCGGTGCGACTGGTAGCGGAACCCTTCGCGCTCGGCCGCTTCGCGGATGAGGTGCAGGTCTTCTTCGTAGAAGCCCGAGAAGATGATGGGGCCGCCGGGCTGCAGGTAGCGGTAGTAGGCCGCCATGTCGTCGAGCAGCACGTTGCGGTTGATATTGGCCAGGATCAGGTCGAAGGGCGCTTCGCCTTCCAGGGCGGTGATGTCGCCGAGGCGGGCTTCCACCTTGTCCTGCACGTTGTTTTCCTGGGCGTTGTCGGCGGCGTTTTCGGCCGTCCAGGGCTCCACGTCCACGGCCAGCACGTGGCTGGCGCCCAGGTGCACGGCCATGATGGCCAGAATGCCGGTGCCGCAGCCCATGTCGAGCACGCGCTTGCCCTGATGGTCCACGGTGAGCTGGTTTTCAATCATCAGCGCCGTGGTGTTGTGGTGGCCGGTGCCGAAGGACATGCGCGGCATAATCACGATGTCGTAGGGCAGATCGGGCCGGGCTTCGTGGAACGGGGCGCGCACCGATACTTTCTCTCCGATGACCAGCGGCTCGAAGTTTTTCTCCCACTCCGTATTCCAGTTCTGGCGGGTAATCACCCGGCTTTCGGCCGTGGGCATGCCCTCGGGCCAGTGCTGGTACTTGTCGATAATGGCCTGGGTAGCTTCCTTATCGAAGGCGTCCTCGGTGGTGTAGGCGCAGAAGCCCTGCTCGTTTTCCTCGAAGGTGTCGAAGCTGAGCTGGCCGAGCTCGGCAATGAGGATATCGGCCAGATCGGCCGGGGCGGTGACGCGCAGTTCGATGAAATCCATGTCTTGATGTGCGAATGAGGGAAATGGGCTGATGGGCTAAGGCTCGTCACCAGGCACCCGTTCGGGGCCGCAAAGATGCGGCGGTTTTCGGGGCGGCGCACAAAAAAAGCCGCTCCGGCCGGGTGGCGCGGAGCGGCTTCGATACGCTATCGGCGGCCTCAGTCCTTGCGGCAGCCGGCGAAGGAGCGGACTTTGGTGTAGTAGATGCCGAAATCGGCGAAGGAGCGGTTGTCGGTAACGAGCACGGTGAAGTCGGCGAAGTCGCGGGCGTCGGTGATATACCACAGCCCAGCCTTGTCGGCGAAGAGCTTGTTGGCTTCCTGAAACACCACGAGATTGGCAAAGGCTTCCTGCTGCTCCACGTACACGGTGGCCGAGCAAAAGCCGCGGCGGCGCGGGTCGCGCTCCAGGTAAATGGCGCCGTAGAGCTTGCAGGGGTCGGCGTAACCGCCGGTTTGAGTCACCGAAGGCGCCAGCGGCACCGCAGCAGCCGCGGGCTGCCACCAGAGCAAAGCCGATACGAAGGTAGTCAGGAGCATAAGCGGGAAGTCAGCGTCGATTACCGCCGAGACAAGTACCGGGCCGGAATGGTTCGGGCAGTGCGTTCCTGCCGACAAGACGAGCTATTTGGTAAGATAGATTACCAAAAAGAAAGATCTGTGCAAATATCCGAGGGAGGTAGTAAACCGGTTTTCTATTCCCCTCAATGGCTGTCTTCGCTCCGCTTTCCGCTGCAAGCTAAGGGCCTTGACCGTTGTCAGTCAAGGCCCCGCGCCGTTAAAACGACTTGATAATCTCCGTGAAGTCGCGCGACTTCAGCGAGGCGCCGCCAATCAGGCCGCCGTCCACGTCGGGCTGGCTGAACAGCTCGCGGGCGTTCTGGGCATTGGCCGAGCCGCCGTAGAGGATGGTGGTGTTCTGGGCCGCTTCGGCGTCGTAGGCGCGGGCAATCTGCTCGCGGATGAAGGCGTGCACCTCCTGCGCCTGCTGGCTGGTGGCCGTCTTGCCCGTGCCGATGGCCCAGACGGGCTCGTAAGCTACCACGACCTGCGCAAATTCCTCGTTGGAGAGGTGAAACAGCCCGTCCTTGAGCTGCTTTTCGATGAAGGCGAAGGTTTCGTTGGCTTCCCGGGTTTCCAGCGACTCGCCCACGCAGAAGATGGGCTTCAGGCCGGCGCTGAGAGCGGCTTTCAGCTTCTGGCTCAGCAGCTCGTCGTCCTCGCCGAAGTACTGCCGGCGCTCGGAGTGGCCCAGAATCACGTACTCGGTGCCGATGGACGCGAGCAGCTTGGCCGATACCTCGCCGGTGAAGGCGCCGCTTTCCTTCTGGTGGCAGTTCTGGGCCCCCAGGTGCAGGCGGCCGCCCTGGGGCAGCAGCCGGCCCACCACGGGCAGCAGCGGGAAGGGCGGGCAAATCACGACTTCCACGGCCGAGCCGGTGGTTTCGTCCTGCACCATGGGCACGATTTCCGATACCAGGGCCTGCGCGTCCTGGAGGGTGGTGTTCATCTTCCAGTTGCCGGCGACGATGTTCTTGCGCATAAGGGAGAATTAGGGAAAAGTAGGGGCTGCAAAGAAACGGATTTGCCCGGCACCGCACCGGCCCGCCCACCAGCGGCCTTCCTCCTGCTCCCGTACGCGGCGCCTCAGTCGGCGCGCTGGCTAGGCGGAGTGACGCCCGCGCAGGCTGCGGCCGAGCACCAGCAGCGCCGCCAGCGCCAGCAGGCCGGCGCCGGCCAGGGCCAGCCAGCCCAGCTCCGGCACCGCCAGGCGCTGCACCGCCCAGATGCCCAGCAGCCCCCAGGTCAGCACCAGCGGGTACACCGCGTCGCGGAAGGCGAAGGCCAGCAGCAGCCCCAACAGCACCACCACGGCCAGCAGCACCACCGCGAGCAGGATGCTCACGTTGGTGGGAGTCGTCCAGCCCAGGCGCTGCAGGCCCAGCGTTACGTTGATGACGGTGGCCACCGAAATCCAACCCAGAAACAACGACAGCGGCCAGCTCGACGGCCGCGGCGACAAGCCCCCGAACACCAGGCGCCGGGCCCGGCCGTAGCCCAGCACCAGGGCGCCCAAGGTCAGCAGCATCAGCACCGTGCAGGTGCCCAGGGCCTCGTAGCTGAAGCCAACTACCCACAGCGCCGCCGCGGTGCTGGCTACCGCCAAGGGCGCGGCCACGGCATCGGGCAAGGGGTTGCGGCGCTGGGCGGGCAGCAGTTGCCACACCGCGTAAAAAGCCAGCGCGAGGAATATCAGCCCCCAGATGCTGAAAGCCCAGCCCGCGGGCGTGAGCAGCGTCGGGTAGCGGGCCGATACGGCGCCCATGTTCTGTCCGTTGGCCGGGTGAGTATTCCACCAGTAGTTCAGCAGAATGCAGCCGAAGATGGCCGCAGCAGCCAGCCAGCGCCATGTACGGGAAGGAGCAGGAGCGAAGGAGTGGGTTTCCATGCTATAAATGTGCGGACAGTAAGCGAAAAAGAACAGCACGCAGAAGCGCTGACGCCCGCTTGTCGAGGCATGAGCGTGCAAAGAACCAGGCTGACCTGAACGTCAGGGGCTACCGACCCTCGCGCTACAAAGTAGACACGGGTTGGTTTCGACGCCGCATCTTGCTGCCAACGCCTTGTTTCAGAGCGGTCTTGGATATATCGGCCGGGCGTTCCAGCCCAAAGGCTCCGCTCGTATTTGGCCGGAAGCTCCAACGCAAGCCGAACGAGTAGCCCGATGGTACCGCGAAGCAGAGTACACCAGCCGGACGAAGCGCAGCGCGCTGCGAAGAATAGGCCCGGCTTCGCAAGTCAGGAAGCCGGGCGTCATCACAAGCAGTGTACTGGCCTGCAACACGGTGACTGACCCGTTACGTCCGGGGCGTCAGCGGTATTTCGAGGGTGATGGTGGTGCCGTGGCCGGGGGCGGAATCGAAGTGGGCGCGGCCGCCGAGGTAGACCAGGCGGGTCTGCACGTTGCGCAGCCCGATGCCCGCGTCCTGGTCCAGCGCCTGCGCGTCGAAGCCCCGGCCGTTGTCGGCCACCACGATGGTGAGCTGCTGCTCGTCGCGCACCAGTTGCAGGGTCATGTGGGTGGCGCGGGCGTGCTTCACCACGTTCTGCACCAACTCCTGCACCATGCGAAACAGCATGCTCTCCACGGTAGGGTCGAGGCGCTCTTCCAGGCCGTGGGTTTCCACCTCCACCTGCAGGCCGTCGGCGGGCAGGCGGTTCAGGAACCCGCGCACGGCCTGGGGCAGCCCGCGCTTGATGAGGGCGTTGGGCAGCAGGTTGTGCGAGATGCTGCGCACCTCCCGGAACGACTCATCGACCACTTCCACCGCGTTGTCGATAAACGCCTGGTGGCCGTTGAGCTGGCCGTCCAGCTCGCGGTGCAGCTGCTGGTTGAGGGCGTGCAGGTTCAGCTTGGCGGCCGTCAGCAGCTGGCCCAGGCCGTCGTGCAGGTCGGAGCCGATGCGGCGCCGCTCGTTTTCCTCGGCTTTGAGCACGGCCGCGTGGCGCTGGCGCTCCAGCCGCTCCCGCTCCCGCGCAAACTCCACTTCGCGCTGCAGGCGGCGGCGGTTCAGCAGCAGGTACAGCAAGCCGCCAGCCAGTGCCGTGAGGCCCAGGGCGCCCAGCAGCAGGTTCTGGCGCCGGCTGGCGTCGGACTTGAGGCGTTGCTCGGTGCGTTCCTGCTGGCGCAGCTGCTCGCTGAAGGACAGGGCCTGCACCTGCGCCAGCTTGCGTTGGCTGAACAGACTGTCGCGGGTCACCACGGCGTTGGCCAGGTAGCGGTAGGCCGAGGCGGCGTCGCCGCGGGCGGCGTACACCTGGGCCAGGTAGTTGCTGGCCTCGAAGATGCCCTTGGGGTAGTAGCCGCGCTGCCCGGCCCGCAGCGCCTGCCGGGCGTAGGCCAGGGCGCGGTCGGGCTGGTGGGCGGCTTCGGCCAGGCGGGCCAGGCCCAGGTAGGCCCGGCACAGCGCGTACGACACGGGCATGCCCTCGGCGCGCTGAATACAGAGCTGGTAGTAACGGCGGGCGGCGGCTGAGTCGCCGCGCTGGGCTTCCATGCTGCCGAGCAGGGCCAGGTCGCCGATTTCGCTGTGCCAGTCGTGGAAGCGGCGGTCGAAGTCGTAGCCCCGGCGGGTGTAGCGCAGCGCCGAGTCGAGCTGGCCCAGGAACTGGTAGGCCTGCCCGATGTTGCCGAGCACCGGCGTCAGCAGCACGAAGTCCTGCTTTTGCTCGGCCAGCTTCTTGGCCCGCAGGTAGTAGCGCAGGGCCGCGTGGTAGTTGCCCTGCTCGGCGTAGGCGTAGCCGGTGGCGTTGTCGGCGTGGATGAGGCCGCCCACGAAGCCCGCGCGCTCAGCCACCTGCCGCGCCTGCAGCTGGGTGTGCACGGCGGTGGGGTAGTCGCCGGCGCGCAGGAAGGCCCAGCCCAGCATCAGCAGGCTGCGGCACTCGCCGCGCGGGAAGTTGAGCCGCCGGGCCAGGCGCAGGCTGCGCCGGCCGTAGCGGATGGCCTCCACGGGGTTGTCGTCGGTCCGGTCCCAGGCCAACTGAATCAGCAGCTCCACGCGGTTGGTGTCGGGGCGGCTCTGGGCCAGCAGGTGCAGCAGGCTGTCGGCGCGGGCGCTGGTGCTCTGGGCGTGCGCGGGGCTGCCGAAGCTCAACAGCAGGGGCAACACCGCCCCGCAGGCCAGTTTGCCAACCACGCTGCGGCGGCGAAAACCAACCTGTTGGAAGAGGGCACAGTGGGGAACCTGGCTCGACAACATTTGCGCAATTTACTGAAAATCGACGGGTTGGCTGGGAAAAATTCTAGCATTCAGCTGGAATAATACTAGAAGCAGCCCGGCCGCCGTCGAAACGGGTGCAAGCAAGTCAACAGGGCCGCAGCGGGCAAGCGGGTGGGGCTTATTCTTTCGCCGGGCCGCGCCGCGCCCAGGCCAGCGGCGCAATAGACGGAATGCGGGCGTTGGTCGAGAAAAGCCCTGGGGTGAGCGAAACGAATTTCGGCCGCCCGGCACCCGGCGCACCTTTGCTTTCGTCAAAGCGGCCAGGCTGGTCGCGGACCTGTATCGAAACCCTTTCTGAGCATGCAAACCAGCTGGTTACGCGGCGCCCTTGGCGCGGCCCTCGTCGGAGTTCTTCACCTCACGGCCATCGGCACGGCGCTGCCTGCCCGGGCCCAGGAGCCCGCCACCCGCCCGCAGGGCCGGCCGGCCGGCCGGGGGCCAGGAAAAGGCCAGGGCCACAACCCCGAGCAGCAGGCCGATGACCTGGCCAAAAAGCTCAAGCTCAACGCCAAGCAGAAGGGCGAAGTGGCGGCCATCTTCAAAAGCCAGCACGAGCAGATGCCGGCCCAGCGCGGCGAGGGCCCCGCCGCCGACCGGGAGAAAGGCATGGAGCAGATGCGCCGCCTCGATGCCGACACCGACGCCAAGCTGCAAGCCGTGCTCACGCCCGCGCAGTACCAGCAGTACCAGGCCCAGAAACCCCGGCACGGCGGCCCCCGGAACGGGAAGGGCGATAAGGACGGCAAAGCCGGCAAAGGCGGCCGGCCGCCCAAAGACGCTACCGGCGCCGCTACCAACTAACCCCGATACCCGTTCGGTTGGGGGCAGGTGAGGGAGAGTGAATGCTCCTGGCCGGACGGGATGATCGAGCGCGGCTTCGGTTTCTCAACAGCTTTTTTTGTCCACCGCGGACGCGAAGCCGCGTATTGCCTGTTACCCAGAACCGGCGGCGCTACGGGGCCGCCGGTTTTTGCTTGCTATGGCCCGATTCTTCACCCGGCAGCGCCTGCTGCACATTCTCGTTCACCTGGTGTTCTGGGTGTCGCTGCCGTTTTTGCCCTGGGCAATCCTACAGCAGCAGCCCCCGCACTTCAGCTTCTGGCGCACGGCTACGCCCATTGCGCGCATGGCCGTGCTCTTCTACCTGAACTACTGGCTGCTGATTCCGCAGCTGCTGGCCCGGCGCCGGGTGGGGCTTTACCTGCTCACCGTGCTGGTGCTGATGCTGGTGCTGCACATTCCGATGAGCCTGCACTGGCTGGGCATCGGCACCATGTCCCCGCCGCGGCCCGGCACCACCGTGGCCGACCGCCAGCAGTTTCAGGCCATCATCGTGCTGGTAACGGTGCTGGTGTGGATGGTGAGCAGCGGCCTGCGCATCACCAGCGAGTGGTTTGCCAACGAGCAGGTGCGCCGGCAGATGCACAGCGACAAGCTCACCGCCGAGCTGGCCTTTCTGAAGTCGCAGGTCAGCCCGCACTTTCTGTTCAACACCCTGAACAACATCTACTCCCTGGCCCAGCTCGGCTCCGCCGATACGCCCGAGGCCATCCTCAAGCTCTCGCAGCTGATGCGCTACATGCTCTACGAGGCCAACGACCCGCGCGTGCCGCTGGAGCAGGAAGTGGAGTATTTGCGCAACTACATGGATTTGCAGCGCCTGCGCCTGGCCGACGACGTGGAAATCGAGTTCAGCCAGGAGGGCCAGCTAGGCGGCAAGCTCATCGAGCCCATGCTGCTGATTCCCTTCGTCGAAAACGCCTTCAAGCACGGCGTGAGCTACCAGCACCCCTCGGCCATCAGCATCGCGCTGCGCGTGGTGGGCGACGAGCTGCTGTTCCGGGTGCAGAACCGCCGCTTCCCGGTGGCCACCCCGCTCACCGCCGCCCGCGACTCGGGCATCGGCGTGCAGAACGTGACCCAGCGCCTGCGGCTGCTTTACCCGCACCGCCACCACCTGGACATCGACCAGGGCGGCGACCAATACATCGTAACCCTAACCCTTGCCCTGCAGCATGCTTCGTTGCCTGTTAGTTGATGACGAGCCGCTGGCCCTGCGCCTACTGGCCGGCTACGTCGAGCGTATTCCGTTTCTGGAACTGGTGGGCACCTGCCGCAGCGCCATCGAGGCCATGCAGGTGCTCCAGCGCGAGCCGGTCGACGTGCTCTTCCTCGACGTGCAGATGCCCGACCTGACCGGCGTGGAGTTCGTGCGCACCCTGCGGCCCAACGCGGCCGTGGTCTTCACCACCGCCTACAAGCAGTACGCCGTCGAAGGCTTCGACCTCGACGCGGTGGACTACCTCATCAAGCCCATCCCGTTCGACCGGTTTCTGAAAGCCGCCACCAAGGTGCAGGAGCGCCTGCAGCCGGCCGCCGCGGCCGCTCCGCCGGCTCCGGCGCCGCCCGCCCCAGCCCCCGCCGCGCCGGCCGAGGAGTACATCTTCGTGAAGGCCGACTACCACACCCAGCGCGTGACGCTGCGCGACATCCGCTACCTGGAAGGACTGAAGGACTACGTCAAAATTCACACCGGCGCGGGCAAGCCGCTGCTGACGCTCAACTCCCTGCGGGCCTTCGAGGAGCGGCTGCCGGCCACCGAGTTCGTGCGCGTGCACCGCTCCTACATCGTGGCGCTGAGCTGGATTGACTCCATCCGCAAAAACCGCATTTACATGGGCGAGGTGGTCATTCCCATCGGCGACGCTTACGCCGACGCCTTCCACCAGCTCATCGAGCAGCGCAACATGCACTGAGTTAACCGTGCCACTACTTTCTGCCCGCCCTCCGTTCCGCCCGGAGCGGCGGGCGGCTTTGTTGGTGGGCAGCTTAGTCTTCGCCTTCAACGCTGATCTGGACCGTTTCCAGCCCGAGGTTGAGCCCCAGCATGAGGTTCAGGTAATCGGGGTCGTCGCCGCGCGTTTCGAGCAGCGTGTAGGGCTTGTTTTCCGTGGGAAATTCTACTTCCTCCACAGCCGTGATGCGCACCGTCAGAGCAAGGCCCGGGTTCAGCTGGATGTGGGCAAACATGCCGGGCTCGGCCGTGCCGTACAGCCGGCCGATCAGGAAAAACTGCTGCGTGCGACGAATGGCGAAGCTGTCGATGACTTCCAGGTAGGGTTGGGCAGGCGGAGTAGCGGGCATGGCTCCAAGCAGAATGAAGAGGGGAAACTAAGGCTTCGCCCGGTTTTCCGGGGCGTTGGTAGAAAGTATTTCGGGCCGCTGACCGTCTACTCTACTTTCGATGGTGCCTGCCGATGAGCGGGCCGCTTTACCTGCCACCGCTCCGGCCGCCGGGGCCCCAACGCCGCTCCATGAACGACACCCTGCACCTGACCGTGTACCAGCAGCTGCAAGCCATGCTGCCCCAGCTTTCCGCCGACGCCTCGCCCGCCCTGCACCTGCAGGACGACCTCGGCCTCGACTCGCTCGACGTGGTGGAGCTGGTCATTCGCCTGGAGCAGCGCTTCGAAGTGGAGCTGCCCGACGCCGAAATCGGCGGCTGGCGCACCCTCGGCGACGTGTACCACACCCTGGAGCGCCACGTAGTAAGCACCGCCGCCGCGTGGTGGAACCTCAGCCTGGGCTTCTTCGGCTAAGCACTCCGGAGCGGCCAACGACGGCCGGCAAGCTACGGCCGGGCCGTTCAGCGCAAGGCTCCGGCTTGCCGGCGCGGGGCCGCCGCCCGATATTGCCGGGCTGTTGCCGCCTTTTCTTCCGATGAACTTACGCGCCGCGCGCTGCCTCGTCTCCGACTGCGGGGGCGCCGGCCGGCCCGCCGATGCCCCAGACCCGCGCTGCAAACACCTCCTTCCACCGTCCGCCGTGGCAGTTTGGCTTTCCTGACTTACTGCGGCTCCTGGCCTGGCTGCTCCCGCTGCTACTCGCCGCCCCCGCTGAGGCGCAGGATTCCACCAAAACCACCCCGGCCGCCGCTGCTACCACCGCCACCGAGCAGGACGAAGCCCAGCGCGTGGAGCAGGCCTACATCGTGCTCGGCCGCATCAGCGGCGGGGCCCGCCGCGGCGCCGATACCGAGGACCTGACCGAGGATTTGCCCGACGTGGAGGCCAACCTCAAGACCATCCGGCAGAACCTGACCCAGTACAGCAGCGTCATCAACCTCAAGCAGGTGCGTATGTTTCAGGTGCTGCTCACCGAAATGCAGGCCGAGCTGGGCGCCTGGCGCACCGAGCTGAGCACCCAGGGCCAGCGGCTCAAGCGCATGCAAACCCAGCTCGATTCGCTGAACCGGCACGGCATCCCGGTGCAGGCCGATACCACCACGGCCCTGGGCCGCAGCACCGCCCGCCTGCACCGCAAGCAGCAGCGCGCCGCCCAGCTGCTGGCCCGCAACCAGCAGCGCGTCACGCAGCTCCAAACGCGCGTGTCCGACAGCTACATCCAGGCCCTGGAGCTGCAGGACGAGGTGCGCGAACAGTCGCGGCGCTTCAACCGCCGCACCCTGGCCCCCGAAAACCCCGCCCTCTGGCGCGCCACCACCGCCGACGAGGCCCAGCAGGCCCAGGCCGGCCAGCTCGTGCGCGAGTCGTACGCCAGCCAGCGGCGCCTGCTGCGCTACTACTTCGGCCAGAACTGGCCCTTCGCCGTCTGGATGGTGCTCATCGGAGCTACGTTCTTCACCTGGGTGTTTCGCAACTTCCGGGCTGTCGGCGCCGCCGCCGCGCCCGACGAGCGGCCTTTCCGCTACCTGCGCCCGGTGCCCGTGGCCGCTACGCTGGTGGTGGTGTTCAGCGTGGCCCCGTTCTTCGACCTGAACCCGCCCGCCGCCTACACCGACCTGCTGGAGCTGCTGCTGGTGGTGTCGCTCAGCGTACTGTTCGGCCGCTCGTGGCCCCGGCGGCAGTTTGGCTACTGGCTGGCCATTGTGGCGCTGTTTTTCGGGCTGACCTTCGTGTACGCGAGCAGCGCGCCGGGCCCCGGCCTGCGCTGGGTGATGCTGGGGCTGAACCTGGCGGCCGTGCTGGTGGGGCTGGGGTTGCTGCGCGAGTTGAAGCGCGGGCCGCGCCTGGCCGCCTTCGTGCCGCCGGTCCTCTGGCTGTTCGTGGCCCTGAACGTGCTGGCCGCGCTCTGCAACCTCACCGGGCGCCTGAGCCTGGCCAAGGTGTGCAGCAGCGCCGGCATCCTGGGCGTGACGCAGATTATTTCCCTCTCGGCCTTTGTGCGCCTGCTCACCGAGGCCTTCCGCCTGCAGATGCAGCGCAGCCGCCTAGCCGGCGGATTGGCCGTGCGCTTCCACTTTCAGAAGATCGAGCAGGGGCTGCGCACGGTGCTGTCGGTGCTGGTGTGCGGGCTGTGGCTGACGAACTTCCTCACCAACCTGAACGTGTTTCGGCCTATTTACCGCTTCCTCGACGAGCTGCTGACCCAGCCGCACCGCCTGGGCAGCATCACCTTCAGCTGGGCCAACTTCGGGCTGTTTTTCCTCATCATCTACCTCTCGGTGCTGCTGCAGCGCTACGTGGGCTACTTTTTCGGGGAGACGGACGAGGACTTCAACAACGACCCCCAGGACCGGCGCGGCTCCTGGCTGGTGGCCATCCGGCTGGTGCTGCTGGCCGTGGGCTTCCTGCTGGCCGTCATGGCCTCAGGCCTGCCGCTCGATAAGATTACCATCGTCGTCGGGGCCTTGGGCGTGGGCGTGGGCCTGGGCCTGCAGAACATCATCAACAACCTCGTCTCGGGCATCATCCTCATCTTCGAGCGGCCCTTCCAGGTGGGCGACTACATCGAGGTGACCGGCAAAACCGGCCGCGTGAAGGACATCGGCATCCGCGCCAGCAAGCTCATTTCGCAGTCGGGCTCCGAAATCATCGTGCCCAACGGCGACTTGCTCAGCGGCCACGTCATCAACTGGACGCTGAGCAACAACCACATCCGCACCGAGCTGAACCTGAAGCTGGCCCCCGGCACCGACTTGGAGCGGGCCAAGCAGCTCATCACCGACGAAATCCTGAGCAACGCCAGCACCCTGCACAAAGTGGCCCCCGAAATCCTGCTCAGCGGCGTCACCGGGCAGGTCTACGAGCTGAAGGTGCTGTTCTGGATCAACAACATCCGCCAAGAGCAGGCGCTGAAAAGCGAAATCCTGGCCGGTATCAACCGCCGCTTCAACCAGGAGGGCATCAAGCTGAATTAGCGCTTAGCTGCAATGAAAAAGAACGTCATGTCGAGCGAAGTCGAGACATCTCGCTTGCTGACGTTAAAGAGTAATTTCCTCGTTCAACGAGAAGGTTACTATCGGACTAAACACGCGAGATGTCTCGGCTTCGCTCGACATGACGTGCTGGTGCGTCGGTCAGTCGCTGCTATTACCCCGCCCAGCCTTCCCGGTCCAGGGAGCGGTACTGAATGGCTTCGGCCAGGTGCTCGATCCGGATTTCCGCGGTGCCGGCCAGGTCGGCAATGGTGCGGGCCACTTTCAGAATCCGGTCGTAGGCGCGGGCCGAGAGGCCGAGGCGCTCCATGGCCGTCTTGAGCAGGGTGCGCCCCGCCGGGTTGATCTGGCAGATGTCCTTGACCATCTGCGAGGGCATCATGGCGTTGGAGTGGATGTCGGGGAATTCATTGAACCGCTCGGCCTGCACCTGCCGGGCCCGCTCCACCCGCTCCTGAATGGTAGCGCTGTTCTCCGAGCGGCGCGTTTCAGTCATCTGGTCGAAAGTCACCGGCGTCACTTCCACGTGCAGGTCGATGCGGTCGAGCAGCGGGCCCGAGACTTTGTTGAGGTACTTCTGCACCACGCCCGGGCCGCACACGCACTCCTTGTCGGGATGGTTGTAGTAGCCGCAGGGGCAGGGGTTCATGCTGGCAATGAGCATGAAGTTGGCCGGGAAATCGATGCTGACCTTGGCCCGCGAAATGGTCACGCGGCGCTCCTCCAGCGGCTGGCGCATCACCTCCAATACCGTGCGCTTAAACTCGGGCAGCTCGTCGAGAAACAGCACCCCGTTGTGGGCCAGCGAGATTTCACCGGGCTGCGGGTTGCCGCCCCCGCCCACCAGCGCCACGTCCGAAATCGTGTGGTGCGGCGCCCGAAACGGTCGGGTATTCAGCAAGGAGGCATTGGCGCCCAGCTTGCCCGCCACCGAGTGAATCTTGGTGGCTTCCAGCGCCTCCAGCATGGTCAGGGCCGGCAGAATGCTCGGCAGGCGCTTGGCCAGCATGGTCTTGCCCGCGCCGGGCGGCCCGATCATGATGACGTTGTGGCCGCCGGCCGCGGCTATTTCCAGCGCCCGCTTGATGTTTTCCTGGCCCTGCACGTCGGCGAAGTCGGCGGCGTACTGGTTGGCCGTGTGCATAAACACGTCGCGGGTATCCACCGTCAGCGGTTCGATGGCGGTGCGGCCCTCCACGAAGTCGATGGCCTCCTGCATGGTGCCCACGGGAATTACGTCGAGGTTGTTGACGATGGCCGCTTCCTGGGCGTTCTGCCGGGGCAGAATAAAGCCCTTGAATCCTTCCTTGCGGGCCTGAATGGCAATGGGCAGCACGCCTTTGATGGGCCGCAGCTCCCCGTCCAGCGCCAGCTCGCCCATGATGATGTACTCGCCCAGCCGCTCGCTCACGATTTGCTGGGAGGCGTGCAGAATGCCCAGCGCGATGGGCAAATCGTAGGCCGAGCCCTGCTTGGGAATGTCGGCCGGGGCCATGTTCACCACCACCTTGGTGCGCGGCATGTTGTAGCCCCGCACCCGCATGGCGGCCTCAATGCGCTGCTGGCTTTCCTTGATGGCGCTGTCGGGCAGGCCAACCACGTAAAACAGCGTGCCCTGGGATACAACGACTTCGATGGTAATGGTACAGGCATTGACGCCCTGCACGGCCGAGCCGTAGGTTTTGGTAACCATAGAGATAATGTGCAAGAGAGGAAAGACGGCGAAGATAGGATAATGCAACGGCCCCACGACTTCCATTTCGAAAGTCGTGGGGCCGAAGGCGTTGTCACGCGCCGCTCTTGGCGCGGACCAAGTAAATCAAGCCGCCATCAGCTGCTCGATGAGCATAATCATGATGTGAATGGCCTTGATGTGGATTTCCTGAATCCGGTCGGCGTAGCCGTGGTGCGGGGCGCGGATTTCCACGTCGGCCAGGGCGGCCAGCTGCCCGCCGTCCTTGCCGGTGAGGGCAATGACCTGCATGCCGCCCTGCTTGGCGGCTTCGGCGGCGCGCAGGATGTTGGGCGAGTTGCCGCTGGTGCTGATGGCCAGCAGCACGTCATTGGGGCGGCCCAGGGCCTGCACGAAGCGGCTGAACACAAACTCGAAGCCGTAGTCATTGGCCACGCAGCTCATGTGCGAGGCTTCCGTCAGGGCAATGGCGGCCAGGGCGGGGCGGTCCTGGCGGTAGCGGCCGCTTAGCTCCTCGGCGAAGTGCTGCGCGTCGCACAGCGAGCCGCCGTTGCCGCAGGTCAGCACTTTGCCGCCTTGCTGCAGGCTGTCGGCCACGAGGCGCGCGGCCTGTTCGATGGACTGGATGTGCCGGGGTTCGGTCAGGAACCGGTCGAGCACGCTGCGGGCCTCGGTCAGCTCAGCCCGAATAAGATCGGAAAGGGTATGGTCTGCCACGCGGCAAAGTTACATCAGCGGGCGTTCCGGGGCCGACGCGTTGTGGTCGGTGGGGTGGTCGTCGCCGGAGTAGGGCGTCGCGGGCGGCGTCATGCTGCCGCGCGCAATGGCGCCGGGGGCCGGCTCGGGGCGGGGCACGGTGGTGGCCGCTACGGGGCGCACGTCCCGGTCGCGCTGCTCCAGCTGGTGGTCGTAGAGCTTGGCCTTCAGCTCGTTTACCTTTAGTTCGTGGCGGCTGATGTCACGGCGCATGGCTACGTTGTAGGCGTTTTCGGTGAGCAGCAGCAAGAGCAGCAGCGCCGCGCCGATGAGCGTCATCACGTACCAGAACGAGGCCGGGTCCTGGTTGCCAGTCAGGGCCATCATGGCGTCGCGGGCGCCGGCGGTGATGATAAACAGCAGCGCGAGCAGCAGGTACACCATCACGGCGACGGTGGCAATACGGCGGATAACTAGCATGGGGAGGGGGAGGAGTGAGGGTGTGGAAGCCGCCGCCAACGCGCGTCGGCGGCGAAATATACCCTTTTACGCATGCTGGGGTTCGGAGTGGGCAAGGCGCTTACGCCAGCGCCGGGTTATTCTGCATCCGGCTCAGGCGGGCATACAGCCCATCGGGGCGCAGCAGCAGCTCGTCGTGGGTGCCGCGCTCCACGATGCGGCCGTGCTGCAGCACCACGATTTCGTCGGCGTGCTGCACGGTGCTCAGGCGGTGGGCAATGACCAGGGAGGTGCGGTTGGCCATCAGGCGCGTCAGGGCTTCCTGCACCAGCTTTTCGCTTTCGGTGTCGAGGGCCGAGGTGGCTTCGTCGAGGATGAGGATGGGCGGGTTGCGCAGAATGGCGCGGGCAATGCTCAGGCGCTGCCGCTGCCCGCCCGAGAGCCGGGCGCCCCGGTCGCCAATCATGGTCTGATATCCGTCCGGGGAAGCCACGATGAATTCGTGGGCATTGGCAATTTTGGCCGCTTCGATGACCTCGGCCTCGGTGGCGTCCTGCTTGTTGAAGCGGATGTTGTTGAAGATGGTGTCGTTGAACAGAATGCTCTCCTGCGTGACGATGCCCATCTGCTCGCGCACCGAATGCACCGTACAGTCGCGCAGCTCGCGCCCGTCGATGCGGATGCTGCCCGTGGTGGGGTCGTAGAAGCGCGGGAGCAGGTCGGCCAGGGTGCTTTTGCCGCCGCCCGAGGGGCCCACCAGCGCCACCGTCTTGCCCTTGGCCACGGTCAGGTTGATGTCGCTGAGCACCTGCCGCCCGTCCTCGTCGCCGTAGCCGAAGCCCACGCCGCTGAACTCGATTTCGTGGCGGAAGGCCGGCAGCGTAGCCGCGCCGGGCTTGTCCTGAATGCTGGGCTCGGTGTCGATGATGCTCAGCACCCGCTCGCCGGCAACGAGGCCGCGCTGAATGTTGCTGAACGAGGACGACAGCGCCTTGGCCGGCACCAGGATCTGCGAAAAGAAGATGATGTAGGAAATGAATTCCGCCGCCGTCAGGCCCGAGTTGCCGCTCAGCACCAGCGTACCGCCGAAGTAGAGCAAACCGGCCACCACCATCACGCCCATAAACTCCGAGAAAGGCGAAGCCAGGTCCCGGGTGTTGTCGATGCGGCGCTGGGTTTTGGTGTACTGCTCGTTCTGCTCGTGAAACTTCTCCGTCACGTAGGCCTCGGCGTTGAAGGCCTTGATGACGCGCATCCCGCCCAGCGTTTCCTCGATAACCGAGAGCATGGTGCCCAGCGTCGACTGGCTGGTTTTGGCGTGCTGGCGCAGGCGCTTCGACACGCCCGCAATCAGCCCGCCCGAAATGGGCAGCAGAATCAGCGTAAACAAGGTCAGCTTCACCGACATGCTGAAGAGCACGATGAAGTAGCCCAGAATGGTCAGCGGCTCGCGCACCACCGACTGCAGGGTGTTGATAACCGAGGTTTCCACTTCCTGCACGTCGCTGGTGAAGCGCGACATGATGTCGCCCTTGCGCGTGCTGGAGAAGTAGCCCAGCGGCAGGCGGGTCACGTTCTGGTAGAGCGTCGCCCGCATGGTGCGAATCACCCGGGCCCGCACCCGCGCCACCAGGCGCAAGCTCAGGTAGCGGAACAGGTTGCTGAAAAACACCGACACCACGATGATGCCGCATACGAAGCCCAGCACCCCCAGGCGCCCCTCGGTGACGAGCACCCGCTGGAAGTAGAAGTTGAAGGTGCCCGTAACGAAGTCCAGGGTGGGAGCAAAGGCCGGCGCTGCCGCCGGCGCCGCTACCTGGTGCGTGGTATCGAACAGCACGTTCAGCAGCGGGATGATCAGGCCGAAGTTGGCCAGGCCGAAGAAAATGCCCAGCACCGTGTACAGGAAGTACAGCGGCACGAAGTCGGCGTAGGGCCGGGCAAAGCTGAGGATGCGCAGGTATGTCTTCATCGAAAGGGCAAAGGTAACCCCTGGTCGGGCTACGCTACTCGACGCCGCACCCCGGCGAATACCTTAACCGGACAGCGGCCGCACCGACCGTCATTGCGAGCGGAGCGAAGCAATCTTTCCTCTCGCGGCACAAACGGCCCAACTGGCACAACTCGCAAACAGCCCCGCCCGAAACCACAAACGCTGGTTTTGGGCGGGGCCACTTTCGGGCAGTAAGAATTGTATCGGCGGTGCTGCTAGAGGAAGGATTGGCTACGCCTTCCTGCGGTTGCTTCGCTCCGCTCGCAATGACGGCTAGCTAAGCCGTGGGCTAGAACTCGTGCACCCGCTGGGCCGCGTTCCAGCGCAGGGCCAGTGAGGGGTACACGCCCGTGGTGCGGGTGCCGTCGGCCAGGGCGCTGCGGGCCACCAGCTTGGCGTCGAGCCAGAGGTTGGGGCGCGCCATCCAGGTGGCGGTGAAGTCGGCGAAGAGCTGCTCCACGCGCCGGCCCTGGGCCACCGTGTTGCCGTAGTCGTTGGGGTGGGGCACGTAGGGCCGCAGCACGTTGCCGCCGTAGTTGAGCAAAGTGGAAATGCCGTTGGTATCCGTTACCAGCACATCCTGCCCGTACACCGAGTAGAAGCCCTTGCCCACCAGCGTCAGGCGTGGCAGCGGCTGGTAGCTGAGCTGCCCAAACAGCTCCCACAGATTGGCCCCAATGGGGTGGGCCAGCGGCTGCCCGTAGTGCTCGTAGGCGCGGTACAGGTCCAGGTGCTGGTAGGTGTAGGGGCGGATGAAGTTGTATTCCACCTGCAAGTCCAGGTTCGACAGCCCGAACACGTCGAGGTACTTGCCGCCCACCTGGAAGGCCTGCTTGTTGGCCCACCAGCCCCGGCCCGAGCGCACCTGGCTCACCACCAGCTCATCCAGCACCACCTGCCCGTAGAGCTGGGCCCGGCGCTTGATGTTCCACTTGAAGTCGGCCCCCAGGATGGCGTTGTCGTTCGAGCCCACGGCCTGCTCCACGCTGCGGTAGAAGATGATGGGGTTCAGGTACTGCAGCTCAAAGCGCCCCTTGCCGCGCCCAAACATGGTCGACTCGAACAGCCCCACGTTCAGCCCCGGCGTGATGTCGTAGCTCAAATGGTGCAGGGCCATGTACTTCTTCTGAAACACCGTGTCGATGTTGCCGCCCGTGCCCCGGTCGCGGGTGCGCTCGGTGGTCAGCTCCGCGAAAAGGTTCTGGTAGTTCAGCTTCCACACCCGCGTGTTCAGCTTCAGGAAGAAGTACGGCGCCGCGTAGTCCGAGAGAATCAGCGAGCGGTAGCCGTTGCCGATGACGTTCCGGTCGTGGCCCAGCTGCACGTTGATGTGGCGCGTGGCCGCGTAGGTGACGTAGCCCCGCGCCGTCAGAAAGTCAAACTGGTTCTGCTGGTTCTTGAACAGCTTCCAGTAGCCCTCGTGCGGCACCGCGTTGTCGCGCCGCACGCGCCCGGCCACGTACTCCGGCACCCGCATCTGCGTGTCGGTGAAGTAGGTATAGAAGCCCAGCCGCTTATCAATCGTGCCCTCAATCTGCGCCCCGCGGGTGTTGGTGTAGAGGAAGCCATCCGAGCCCGAGCCCACCTGCAGGTTCAGTACCGGGTTCACGCGCAACTGAAAGTCGGGCGTATTGACGCTGTAGAGGTCGGTGCTGGTGCGGTAGAAATGCTTCAGGATAGGCCGCCGGCTCTGGTTGATCGGCTGCAGGTTGGCCGGCAGCGTCTGCCAGTTGTCGCTCAGCAAGTATTCGGCGTTGAACGCGTCCACCCCCGAGAGGGTCGTGACGTTCACCCGATTCGGGCCCAGCACGATGTTGTCATCGGTCACCGGCGCTACCATTCCCGCGCGCAGCAGGCGCCGCCCCAGCCGCCCCACCGCCGCCCGGTTGTACGGCCGCGTCGAGGTGTGAATGTCGCCCACCGAGTCCGGCCCGTACTTGATGGCGTAGCGGTCAATCAGCCGGTACACGTCCTGGTCCAGCGGCACGTACACCGGCGCCTGCAGCGGCGCTTTCGCATCCGTCACGTCGATGCGGGCCGGAGCCGGCGCGGGCGGCACCGTGACGACGGGCGCCGGCACCGGGGCCGGAGTGGGCGCCGCCACCGGCAGCGTAGCGGGCTGAATGGTAGTCGTGCGGGTGGTATCCGTCACCTGCGCCAGCAGGGGCGAGGCGGCGCCGGTCAGCAGCAGGCCGAAGCCCAGCTGGGGAAAAAGTCGTTTCATAAAGCAGCACATGGGCCGCCTGCATACGCAAGCCGCCCCGGCGAAGCTACACTTCCCGCCCGAAACACCTCCGGCCCGCCCCGAAATGCCCCCGCCCCGGCCCGATCTGCTTGCAGTACATCTGATAGGTTGCGCATCGTGCCCGCCCAAATTCCCGCAGCTTCGAGAGGCGCTCAACTATTTTCGACACGCTTCCGACTGCCTTCGACACGCTTCCTGCCGCCTTCGACACGCTTCCTGCCGCCTTCGACAAGCTCCCAACTCCTTTCGATACGCTTCCGACCGCTTTCGACAAGCCCCCAACCGCTTTCGATACGCTTTCTACCGCTTTCGACAGCGCTGCTGCCGCTTCCGACCCATTTTCTACCGCTTCCGACAACGTTTTGACTGCTTTCGACCAACGTCTGGCCTGAGCGGGAAGCGTGGCTGCTGCTGCCGCCGCCCCGTCCGAAGCAGCCCAACCCGCCTGCGCCGCGTAGATTTGCCTACCCCGCACGTCTTGCCCTTTTCGCCCGCTGCCATGAGCACCGCCCAACCGACCATCGTACTGCTGCACGGTTTCGCCGAAAGCCGCGAAGTCTGGACCACCTTCACCCGCGACTTCCCCGACGACTACCGCCTCGTCACGCCCAACCTGCTCGGCTTCGGCACCAACGTGCACGACGTGCGCGACTTCTCCATGGAAGCCCAGGCCCGCTACCTGGCCGAGTACCTGCGCCAGCGCGGCGTCGAGCGGGCCGTGTTCGTGTGCCACAGCATGGGCGGCTACGTGGCCCTGGCCTTCGCCGAGCGCTACCCCAGCATGGTGGCCGGCCTCAGCCTCTTCCACAGCACCGCCCTGCCCGACACCGAGGAGCGCAAAGCCAACCGCGACAAAAACATCGACTTCATCCAGCGCCACGGCGTCGAGAAGTTCATGGACTCGTTCGTGCGCCCCCTCTTCGCCCCCGCCAACCGCGAAAAGCTGGTCGATGAGCGCTGCTTCCTCGAAGAAATCGGCAAAGCCACCCCCCCGGACAGCATCATCGGCGCCCTCAAGGCCATGAAGCAGCGCCCCGACCGCACCGAGGTGCTGCGCAAAGCCCGCTTTCCCGTGCAGTTCATCATCGGCAAAGACGACGTGGCCGTCACCGTCGAGAGCCTGCTGCCCCAGCTCACCCTGCCCGCCGAAAGCCACGTGCTCATCCTCGACGGCGTGGGCCACGTCGGCTACTTCGAGCAGCCCGAAGTAACGCGCCGCGCCGTCCTCGATTTCGCCGGCCGCGTGTTTGGCCGCGAGGAGTAAGCACTAGCCCTGCTTCAGCACCGACAATCCTAAGCGGCGAACAGCCCTGCCAGGCGGGCTTCGGCAACGCGGACTACCGATTAAGGACCTGGGAAAGTCGTTTCACAACGCCCTAAACGGAAACTGCCACGCAAACGGGGCGAGCGGAGCAACCGGCAAATTAGATAGAAATCTGATAATATAAATATTTATAATCTTTGAAATGCATTGCTATGTTTGCAGCGGAAGCGCATTGCTTTCAATAACATTTCAATTTTATTTTCAAAAACATTAAACCTTTACTGCTGGGCGCTTGCTTGCTTAGCGGCACTTTTTTCGTTGCCTGTCAGAAGGACAAAGCAGTCGTCCCGGCGCAGGTGCAATCGGCTACCAGCCGCGGCGCAAACCTAGAAGCTAACCCCAGCAGCATAGACGAGGCGCTGCTCAACGCTATGGCAGCGAATGCGGGCGTGCAGGAGTTTATCCTGGACACGTACGCTGTAGCCGTTGAATACGATCAGGCCCTAGCCGCCATGAGCCCAGACGCCCGTAACGCGTACTTTGCTACTTATGGTACGCATGGCAACCCCTATCTGGTGCGGACGCAGGCCCAAATGACAGCGCTCTTCGAAAGCCAGAATGAGCACCGGGCAAAGATGTTTGACGATTTTCCTGGCTACCTGCAAATGGAGGCGGACAAACAATCTGCGTTCGATGCCCAACTATTCGGAATGGTTACTGCCGGTTACAATGAAGAACATGGCCTAAAAGCTGCTGGAGGAACCTGCACCGAGGCTTACTGGAGATGCTTGAGCAAGTACTGCGACAGCAACATCGGCCCATGCGGCGATGCTTGCTGGGATAATTACATCTACTGCCTGAACTCGCGTTATTAGCGGAAATAGACGCTAGAACAACAGCGTTAAGCAAGCACAAAGAAACCGCTGTTCCACACCAGAGCAGCGGTTTTTATTTAGCAATATGTGCGGTAGCTTCAAGCCAACAATTGCCAAATGATGGGATGGTTTGGTGCCATTGCGCGCCTTTTACCGCTCGGCTGTTTATACGGCGCACCTGTCTTTAAGAAGGCCCCGAAAATCAACCCGCTTAATTTGAAGTGATACGCAACTACTCGCTACCCCAAGTTGCCAACAGATATAAGCCAGGCGCAAGGCTACTATCGGCCCGGTTTTTTTGCTGGTTCAGCCTGCTGCTTTTTCATGCCTGCTTCGCCGTGGCAGCTGCCCCGCCCCTTACCATCGTCAGCGGCCACATCGAGCATCCCAAGGACCGGGTAGTAATCCTGACCATCGGTGCGCACCCGGTCACGCAGCAGAGCCTGCGCAAGCTGCCCGCCTTGCTGAACGCGGCTCACGACTTCCGGATCGAAATTCCTGACCTGCCTTTCGGCCAGATGGCGGTGTTCAGCCACGGCGAAGAAACAACGCACCTGTTCCTGACGCCCGGCGACCAGTTGCAGCTGACCCTGGATACCGAACATTTCGATGAGTCGCTGCGCTTCGCCGGTACCGGCGCCAACGCCAATAACTACCTGGCGCAGTATTTTCTGCGCTTCGAGGACTTTGGCGACGCGCTGCCGCTTACGTCCCCGGCCGCCCGCACGCCCCGCGCCACCGAACCCGCCAAGCCCTGGCGCACCCCCGAGAACCAGCTGCACCGCGACGACTCGGTACGGCAGCTGCACGTAGCATTCCTGCGCACGTACGCCGCCGCGCATCCACTGCCGGTCGAGTTCCGGAGCTATGCCCGCGCCTACATCGAGCACGATATTGTGGGGTGGACGCTGATGTACCCCTACATGCGTCGGGTGATGGAACGCCAGCCCGATTTGCCCGCGCCCGCCGGCTTCTTCGATTCTCTGCGGCGGCTGCCCGCGCTGGATTCGGCCATGCGGCAGAACAGCCCGGCCTGGAACTACCTGGTACTGGTCTACGTGACTTCGGTATTGCACCGGAATATTCTGCCCTTCACGGCGCAGAGCCTGCCGGCCCAGCTCACAGCTCATTTCGGCAATAGTGCGACGCGGGATGTAGTGCTGGCCCGCTACTGCATGAAACTGCTGGAAGAGCAGGGCGCGGTGGAAGCGCGGCCGTTCGTGGAGTGCCTGCAGGGCCTGACGCGCGACACGCTGCTGCTCGGGCCGGTGCAGCGCCAGTACCAGCGGCAGCAGCGCTTCTACGGTACTCCCGCCCCCGACTTCACCATGCGCGACGCCACGGGCCAGGAAGTGCGCCTGAGCGACTTCCGGGGCAAAGTAGTGTACCTGGATTTCTGGGCCAGCTGGTGCGGCCCCTGCCTGATGGAAATGCCCGCCAGCGCCACCCTGCGCAAAAAGTACGAAGGCCGGGACGTGGTGTTCCTCTACGTATCGGTGGATGCCAAGGAGCAGGCCTGGCAAAGTGCCCTGACCAAGCCCGTACTGCACGGGGCCAACGCTCGCCACGGCTGGGTACCGGGCTTCGAAGCGGCGGCAGCGAAGGCCTACGCCGTCAATGCCATTCCGGCCTACTTTATTATCGGCCGCGACGGACGGCTGCTGCCGGGCAAAGCGCCTAAACCCAGCGCCGGTCAGGCCACCATCGATGAGCTGGACGCGGCCCTGAGCCAGTAAACGGCGCCGGGGCAAAGTCCAGGGGGCCAGGTGACGCGTCACCTGGCCCCCTGGACTTTGATACAATCAACTGATTACTTCAGCAGCCCCTGCGCCAGCAGGTACTCGGCAATCTGCACCGCGTTGGTGGCGGCTCCCTTGCGCAGGTTGTCGGCCACCACCCACATGTTGAGCGTGTTCGGCTGCGACTCGTCGCGGCGCAGGCGGCCCACCAGCACGGCGTCCTTGCCGTGGGCGTCCTTGGGCATGGGGTAGCGGTTATTGGCCGGGTCATCAACGACTTCCACGCCGGGCGTTTCAGCCAGCAGGCGGCGCACTTCGGCCAGATCGAAGTCGCGGGCAAACTCCACGTTCAGGGCTTCGGAGTGGCCGCCCAGCACCGGGATGCGCACCGTAGTGGCCGTCACGCGGATGCTCTCGTCGCCCATGATTTTCTTGGTCTCCTTCACCATCTTCATTTCCTCCTTGGTGTAGCCGTTGTCCTCGAACACGTCGATGTGGGGCAGCACGTTCAGGTCGATGCGGTGGGGGTAGGCAGGGTTGGTCGGCTCCTCGCCGGCGCGCTCCTGCATCAGCTGGTCGACGGCCTTTTTGCCGGTGCCCGTCACGCTCTGGTAGGTGCTGACGACCACGCGCTCCACCTTGTAGGCCTCGTGCAGGCGGCTCAGGGCCACCACCATCTGAATGGTGGAGCAGTTGGGGTTGGCAATGATTTTATCCTCCGCGGTGAGCACCCGGGCGTTGACCTCGGGCACCACCAGCTTCTTGGTGGGGTCCATGCGCCAGGCCGAGGAGTTGTCGATGACCACGGTGCCCACGGCGGCGAAGCGCGGGGCCTGCTCCTTGCTCACCGAGCCGCCGGCTGAGAAAATGGCCACGGCCGGACGGGCCGCAATGGCGTCGTCCATGCTCACGACGGGGTATTGCTTGCCCTTGAACTCGATGAGCTGGCCCACCGATTTCTCGGAGGCGACGGGCAGCAGCTCCGTAACGGGGAAGTTGCGCTCTTCGAGCACTTTCAGCATCTGGCCCCCCACGAGGCCGGTGGCACCAACGACGGCTACTTTCATCTTCAGGATCAGCGAAAAACCACCTCAGCCGAGGCGGCCCGCAAAAATCGGGAAAAACGCGCGGAATTACAGCCAATGGCTTAGCTTGCGTACCGGTGCGACGTGGCCCGGCCCCAGCCGCCGGCCTCAGCACCAGCCTTTTCTGCTCCTGCCCGCTGCCTATGCTGCTACGATTACTCCGCGCCCTGAGCCTGCTGCTGCTAACCGCCGCGCCCGCCGCCGCTCAGCTCAACGAAACGTTTACCGACGGCGACTTCACCGCCAACCCCGCCTGGACCGGCGACGCTACGTCCTTTCAGGTGACTGCCCAGCAGCTGCAAAGCAACGGTCCCGCCGTGACGCCCTCGCAGATTCAGCTGGTGACGCCGGGGCAGGCCGTGACGGGTACCACCTGGGAGTTCTGGGCCAACCTGCGCCTGGCTACCTCCGGCGGCAACCTCGCCGACGTGTGGCTCATCTCGGAGCAGGCCGACCTGAAGGCCACCGGCAACCGCGGCTACTTCGTGCGCCTCGGCGGCACGCCCGACGAGGTGGCCCTGTTTCGTAAGGACGCCACCGGCTCGGGCACCTACGTCATCAACGGCGCCGACGCCACGCTGGCCTCGACTACCAACAACGTGGTGCGGGTGCGCGTGACGCGCAGCGCGGCCGGCCTGTGGAACCTGGAGCGCGACCTGACCGGCGGCAACACCTTCACCAGCGAAGGCACCGCCACCGACAACACCTACCTGCGCAGCCAGTACCTGGGCGTGCTGCTGACGTATTCGTCGACCAACAACCGCGCTTTTTTCTTCGACGACTTCCGCGTGTCGGACCAGACGGAACCCGGCCTGATCAGCGCTACGCCCCAGGCCGGCACCCTGCTCGACGTGCTCTTCAACGAGCCCGTGGCGGCCAATACGCCCGCTTCGGCCTTCCGCCTGGGCAGCGGGGCCGTGCCCACCGGCGCCGTGCGCGACGCCACCGACCCCGGCCTGGTGCACCTGACCTTCGCCAATACCTTCCCGCTGGGCACCAGCACCGTGGAAGTGCGCAACGTGGTGGACCTCTACGGCAACGTGGCCAGTGGTCCGCTTACGGCCTCGTTCGTCTACAACGGCACGCCCATTCCGCCCGGGCCGAACCAGCTGCTCATCACCGAAATCCTGGCCGACGAAACCCCGCAGATCGGGCTGCCGGCCTCGGAGTTCATCGAAATCCACAACCCCTCGACCACCAACCCGCTGGATTTGGGCGGTGTGCGCCTGACCAAGGCCGGCAATACGGCCCTGGCCGTATTCACCACCGGGGCCATCCTGCTGCCGGGCGAATACGCGGTAGTGTGCGCCAGCACCCGCGTCACGCAGTTTGCCAGCTACGGCAAGGTGTTCGGGCTGAGTAACTTCCCTGCGCTGAGCAACGCCGGTGACCAGCTGCTGCTGCGCGCCCGCGACGGGCGGCAGATTTTCGAGGTGAACTACGCCGATACTTGGTACCGCGACAACAGCAAAAAGGATGGCGGCTGGACGCTGGAAATGATTGACACCAGCAACCCCTGCGGCGGCGCCGACAACTGGCTGGCCAGCACCGACCCGAGCGGGGGCACGCCCGGCCGCGCCAACGCCGTGCGCGCCGCCAACCCCGACCGTATCGCGCCGGCTTTGGTACGAGCCGTGGCGGCCTCGCCCACGCTGCTGCGCCTCACCTTCGCCGAAAAGCTCGACAGCGCCCTCACCGCCAATCCGGCCCTCTACAGCCTAGCCGGCGGCCCGGCCGTGCAGCGCGTGACGCCCGTGGCCTACGACTTCCGGGCCGTGGAGCTGACCCTGGCCGCGCCGCTCACCGCCAATCAGCCCTACACGCTCACCGTCGCGCGCGCCACCGACTGCGTGGGCAACGCCTCGGGCGCCCTCAGCTCGGCTACGCTGGTGCTGCCTTCGCCAGCAGCAGTCAACGACATCGTTATCAACGAGGTGCTGTTCAACCCGCGCACCGACGGGGCCGACTTCGTGGAGCTGCTCAACCGTTCCAATAAGTACATCGACCTGCAGGGCTGGCAGCTCGGCCGCGTCCGCCCCGACAGCATTGCCGAAAACCGCACCATCATCAGCGAGCCGTACGTATTGGCGCCCGGGCAGCTGGCGGTGCTCACCTCGCGCCCCGACGTGGTGCAGGCCCAGTACGCCAGCAGTAGCGAGCCGGCCGCCTTCCTGCCCGCCCTCACCCTGCCCTCGTACCCCGACGACGCGGGCATCGTGACCCTGCTGAACGCCCAGAACACGCGCATCGACCGGTTCGACTACTCCCAGTATATGCACCTGGCCCTGCTCGACACCCGCGACGGGGTGTCACTGGAGCGCCTGCGGCCCGATGGCCCGAGCCGGGGCTCGAACTTCCACTCGGCCGCGGGCAGCGTAGGTTACGCCACGCCTGGCCGCCGCAACTCGCAGTTCCTGGCCGAGTCGGCCAGCAGCCAGCAGTTCACCATGGAGCCCGAGGTATTCACCCCCGACGACGACGGGCAGCAGGACTTCACCACCCTCAGCTACCGACTCGACGCGGCCGGCTACGCCGCCAGCGTGACGGTGTACGACGCGCTGGGCCGCCTCACCCGCCGCCTCGTGCGCAACGAAACGCTGCCGACCACCGGCTTCATCCAGTGGGACGGCCTCACCGACAGCCGCCATAAGGCCGCCGTCGGTTATTACGTGCTGCACATCGAGCTGTACAAGCCCGGCGGTGGCGCGAAAAAGGAGTACAAGAAGACGGTGGTGGTCGGAGCGAGGCTGTAGAAACGGGGAAATAGAACGTCATCCTGAGGCGCAGCCGAAGGACCTTCCTCGAACCTTGCGCCGCCGCTAACAACAACGAGCAAACGTTTTTTAATGACTGCACCAACTGAAAGCGCAGCCACCGAGCCCTTACGATTGGGCGTTGGTGGCTGCGCTTCTCAGTTGGTGCAGGGTTTGAGGAAGGTCCTTCGGCTGCGCCTCAGGATGACGTTCTGATAACTGCGCTACCGCCTGATAGTTACACTGCCGCTTGCTGCCGTAGCGTGCTCATCAGCAGCTCGTAGGAGCGGAGCCGGGCGGCGTGCTCGTAGACGTGCGAAACGACTAGCAGCTCGTTGACCTGGGTGGCCTGCACGAATTGCTCCACCTGCTTGCCCACCTTGGCCGCGCTGCCGATAAAGGAGTAAGTCATCATCATGCGCACCGATTCCTCTTCCATTTCGCTCCACAGGCCCTGCATGCTCGCCACGGGCGGCTGCATCGGCCGCGAGGTGCCCCGCACGATGTTGGTGGCCAGCTGGTAGAACGAGGTGGCCAGCCGCTCGGCATCCTCGTTCGAGTCGGCGGCAATGACGTTGACGCAGGCGGCGGCGTAGGGCTCCGAGAGGTATTGCGAGGGGCGGAAATTCTCGCGGTAGAGGTGCAGGGCGGCCTGAAGCTGACTGGGCGCGAAGTGGCTGGCAAAGGCGAAGGGCAGCCCCAGGTAAGCCGCCAGTTGGGCGCTGTAGGTGCTGGAACCCAGCAGCCAGACGGGCACGTCGAGCCCCTCGCCGGGAATGGCGCGCACCTTGGAGCCGCGGTTTTCGGCCGAGAGGTAGGTCAGCAGCTCCTGCACGTTCTGCGGAAAGTCGTTGACGGAGCCCTGCAGGTCGCGGCGCAGGGCCTGGGCGGTGAGCGGGTCGGTGCCGGGGGCGCGGCCCAGGCCCAGGTCGATGCGGCCGGGGTAGAGGGTGGCCAGCGTGCCGAACTGCTCGGCCACGATGAGCGGGGCGTGGTTGGGCAGCATGATGCCGCCCGAACCCACCCGGATGGTGGAGGTGCCGCCGGCAATGTGGCCGATGAGCACCGCCGTGGCCGAGCTGGCAATGCTGGCCATGTTGTGGTGCTCGGCCAGCCAGTAGCGTTTGTAGCCCCACTGCTCGGCGTGCCGGGCCAGGTCGAGGCTGTTGTGGAAGGTATCGGCGGGCGTGTGGCCCTCCAGAATGGGCGCCAGGTCCAGCAGGGACAGGGGCAGCTCGGGTATGTTCGTGGGCATCGAAGTCGGAGAGTAGCTGCGAGAACAGCCGGCGGGAGCGGGTTGTTTCCCAACGGGCCACGTTCCGCACTGCCAAGTCGCGGTTAAACCCTGCGGGCCCGATTGCGTCCAACCCAGCATGACGACGCAACAACAGGTGCAGCACCTGCTCTGGCGCGCGGGCTTCGGGCCCCGCCCCCACGACGTGGCCGCCGGCCTGGCGCCGCGCAAGGTGCTGCGGCAGCTGCTCCACGACGCGGCCAGCTACCAGCCCCTCGACAGCCCGCAGATGCGCTACCGCGAGGGGCTGGCCATGACGCCCGCGCCCACGATGGATATGAAACAGGATCCGCAGGCGCCCGCGCTGAAGAAGGGCGAGCTGACGGCCGAGCAGCGCAAGGAGCAGAACCGCCAGATCCGCGACGCGTTCTACGCCATGAACACCGGCTGGCTGCAGCGCATGGCTACCTCGCCGGCCCAGCTGCGCGAAAAGCTCACCTTCTTCTGGCACGGCCACTTCGCCTGCCGCGTGCGCCGCCCCGACCTGGCCTTGCAGCTCAACAACACCATCCGGCGCCTGGCCCTGGGCAAGTTTCCCGACCTGCTGCTGGCCGTATCGAAGGAGCCGGCCATGCTGCAATTCCTCAACAACCAGCAGAACAAGAAGCAGCGGCCCAACGAAAACTTCGCCCGCGAGGTGATGGAGCTGTTTACCATCGGCCGCGGCCACTATTCGGAGCAGGACGTGAAGGAGGCCGCCCGCGCCTTCACCGGCTGGGGCTTCGACGGGCAGGGCCAGTTCCAGTTTCGGGCGAAGCAGCACGACGACGGCCCCAAAACCTTCCTGGGCCAGACCGGCAGCTTCGGCGGCGAAGACGTGCTGCGCCTGCTCACCGAGCGCCGCGAAACGGCCCTGTTTCTGACCACCAAACTCTACCGCTTCTTCGTCAACGACCAGCCCAATGCCCAGCACATCGGGCCGCTGGCCGAGGCGTTTTACCAGTCGGGCTACGACATTCAGGACCTGGTGGAGCGCATGTTTTCGGCCGATTGGTTTTACGACGCGGCCAACGTGGGCACCCGCATAAAGTCGCCGGTGGAGCTGCTGGTGGGCCTGCAGCGGCAGGCCGGCCTCGCGCCCGCCGACGGGCAGAAGCTGGTGTTCTGGCAAAAAGCCCTGGGGCAGACGTTGTTTCAGCCCCCGAACGTGGCCGGCTGGCCCGGCGGCCGCAACTGGATTGATTCCTCTTCGCTCTTGCTGCGCCTGCAGCTGCCCCAGGTGCTGCTGAAGCAGGCCGAAGTCAACATCGCGCTGAAGGACGACGAAAACGACTTGGCCCCGCAGCTGCCGCGTAGTGAACGGATCCTGCGCAGCCGCGGCAAGGAAGCCGGCGACGCCCCCGTGAACCTGGCTACCGTGGCCGCCCTGGTGGCGAAAACGCCCGCCGATAAGCAGGCCGCTGCCCTGGCGGGCTTTCTGCTGCAGGCCCCGCTGCGCCCCGAAAACCTGGCCCTGATCCAGCAAGCCGCGCCCGAAGGCGGCGGGCCGCAGCAGCGCTTGCGCCTGCAGGTCGGTTCGCTGCTGTCCTTTCCCGAGTACCAGCTGATGTAACCCTGGCGCCGGTTTAGCAAGCGAAGCGAGCGTAACCGGTGCCCCTAATAAGACAGGCTTTCAGCCTGCGGATAGCGCCCAACCAGCCTGGCTCGTCAGGCCAAGCAACGTTCGACGCAGGTTGAAAACCTGCTTTATTGCCGGCACCGGTTACGCTCCACTTCGTTGCGCTAAACCGGCGTCAGTTCCATAATCCCCCCAGCCTCTGCCATGACCTCCCGCCGCGACTTCCTGAAAACCTCCGCGCTGGCCAGCACCCTGCTGTTTGTGCCCCGCTTTCTGCACAAGCTCGACGCCCAGGCCCTGCCCGCCCTGCAGGATGCCGGCGGCCGGCGCCTAGTGGTGGTGCAGCTTGGGGGCGGCAACGACGGGCTGAACACGGTGGTGCCTTACCGCAACGACCTGTACTACCAGGCCCGGCCCACGCTGGCTCTGCGCGAGCAAAGCGGCCTGCTGACGCTGGAAAAGGACCTCGCGCTGAACCCCAATATGACCGCGCTGAAAGGTCTCTACGACCAGGGCCGCCTCACCGTGCTCAACAGCGTGGGCTACCCCAACCCCGACCGTTCGCACTTCCGCTCCATGGACATCTGGCACACCGGCTCGGCCGCCGACGAGTACCTGAGCACCGGCTGGCTCGGCCGCTACCTCGACGCGGCCTGCGCCAGCTGCAGCACCGGCCACACCGGCATCGAAGTCGACGACACGCTGAGCCTGGCCATGAAGGGCGCCCGGCGCAAGGGCCTGGCGCTGAAGAACCCGCAGAAGCTGCGCGACGTCACTCGCAACCGCCTGCTCAGCGCCGCCAGCCGCGAAACGGCCGCCACCGGCCTCGGCGAACTGGACTACCTTTATAAGACCCTGGCCGAAACGGCCTCCTCGGCCGATTACCTCTTCGAGAAGAGCAAGGTGTACCAGTCGAAGGCAACGTACCCGCAAACGGACTTCGCCAAGAGCCTAAAAACCACCGCCGAGCTGATCAACTCTGGCCTCGATACCCGCGTGTACTACACCGCCCTGTCGGGCTTCGATACCCACGTGCGGCAGCAGGAGCAGCAGGGCAAGCTGCTCAAGGACCTCTCCGACGGCCTCGGCGCCTTCGTCGACGACCTGCAGCAGGGTGGCAACCTCGACTCGACGCTCATCCTGGTTTTCTCGGAGTTCGGGCGCCGCGTGGGCCAGAACGCCAGCAACGGCACCGACCACGGCACGGCCAACAACGTGCTGCTGCTCGGCGGCAAGCTGCGCCAGCCCGGCGTAGCCAACGCCGCCCCCGACCTGGCCAACCTCGACGCGGGCGACCTGCGCTACCAGGTCGACTTCCGCAGCATCTACGCCAGCATCCTGCACGACTGGCTGGGCGCCGACAACCAGCTCATTATCAGCCGCGACGTACTGCCGCTGACGGGCCTGGTGTAAGGAGCAGAAACGCGAACAACCGGCCGGGCTGCGCAGCCCGGCCGGTTGTTCGCGTTTTCCTGCGGCCTAGCGCCGGTAGGTGAAGCCCACGAAGAATTCCCGGTCGGTTTCGCGGTTCAGGGCCAGGTGGGCGCCGAAGTCGACTTGCAGGTTGTCGTTCAGGTTAAACATCGGGGCCACGTTCACCGAGTTGCGCCAGCCGCTGTGCTGGGCATCCCAGCGCGCCACACCTTCGACCATAAAGGAAAACAGGTCGTTGAAATCGTGCTCCAGCGCCACCGAAGGCACCACGCCGAGGTAATGGCTGGCGGTTTCCCGGTCGTAGCTAAGCTTGGTTTCTACCTGGCCTTCCGCGTCCCAGTGGTGGCCCAGGTTCACGTCGACGGGCACGATCAGGCCGTATTCTGCGCCACCGTCGCCGGCCAGGCCTCCGGTGGGCAGGCGCACGTAAGCTACGCTGCCCAGAGCGACGGGGCAGTCCTCGTCGTCGCCGAGGAAATTATGTTTGAGGCGCACGGCCACGTCGCCGAAGCCGCGGTGCCGCTCCCAGTTCGGGTCGGTGGCTTGGCGCTGCTTCTGGGTGGCGAATACGGGCACTTCCAGCTGTAAGTCGGTGCGCCGGCTCAGGCCGAGCTTGGGCATGAGGTAAGCGGCGTGCCACTCCCGTTCGCGCTGGTCCGCCTCTCGGCGGTTGATGAGGCGGAAGCCGTCGACTTCCAGCTGAAAATGCCCCGCGTCGACGGTAAACGGGCTTTCCGTCACGCCCGGCCGGTCGGGCCGCAGCTCCCGCAGCTGGTTGCGCGGCACGGGATGAAACAGGTCGAAATGCGCCGAATCGTACGGGCAGGTCTTGGGCCGATCGGGCGACTGGGCCCGGGTGGCCGCCGCGCTGAGTAGCGCCAGCAGCAACAGGAGTACGCGTGACATGAAGAGAGGGGAGAGGGAGTTGCCCCCGCATACGCAACTACCCGCCAACGGATCAGCTTTCCGACAGCGTCAACGCCTAAATCTGAAGTTACAACGCGTAGCGCATCCCCAGAAAGCTCCGCCGGCCTTGCAGCGGGGCGTAGTTGTACTCCGTGTCGAAGGTGTAGCCGTTGGGATTGTCTTGATTCACGTGCTTATCGAAGGGGTCGAAGGGGCGCAGCAGCACGTGGCGCGGCAGAAAGCCCAGCAGGTTTTTCACGCCCCCGTACACCTGCAGGCGCTTGCCGAGCTGCTTGGTCAGCTGCACGTTCTGCAGGGAGTACCAGGGCGAGCGGCTGGGGCGGTAGTCCAGCGGCTGCACCGGCAGGTTCATCGGGCCCGTCACCTGCCCGGTGTAGTCCACCGTGAGGCCCCAGCGGGTGGCCGCGTACGAAGCCGCGAAAGTGCCCGAGAAGCCCGGCGTCTGCACCTGCCGCAGGTGCGCCGCGTTGCCCGGCTCACGCCGGTACACGTCGAGCAGAGTCACGCCAGCCAGCAGCTTCAGGTCGGGCGTCAGCGTCCAGTCGGCGTTCAGCGTGAGCCCCCGCGATACGGCATAGCCGCGCAGGTTGCGGTAGATGATCTGGTTGGGGTCGGCGTCGTAGTCGGGCAGGATTTTATTGGTGAAGTAGGTCCAGAACAGGCTGCCGTCCAGAATCAGCGGCCGGGCGTCGGAGCCGAGCTGCTGGGTGTAGTTTACGGTGGCGTTCCAGCTGCGCTCCGGGCTCAGCCGCTCGGCCACTACCACCTGCCGCGCCCCGGTCAGGGCCGCGTGGTCTTCGGTGAAGAGGTTCACCACCCGAAAGCCGTTACCGGCGCCCACGCGCAGCACCTGGCGGTTGTCGGCGGTGCCCCATTTGTAGTTGAAGCGGCCCGAGGGCACTAGGCCGTGGCGCGGGTCGTGGTCGAGGCGCAGGCCGGTGAGCAGGGTAGAGCGGAGGTTCAAATGCCACTCGTCCTGGGCAAACAGGCCCGGCAGGCGCACCACGTCGGGGCGGTTCTGCGGCCGGTCGGAGGCCGGCGCGGCCGTGGCGGGCGTGTTGTCGTCGTACCAGGTGTAGCGGTAGGCGGCACCCAGCAGCAGCTGGTGCTGCACGCTCAGCGGCTTCAGCCACGTCAGCTGCCCGAAGCCCACGTGCTGGGTGGCCAGGTAGCTGGTGGTGCCGTAGGCCGAATTCTGGTGGTGGCGGTTGTAGGAGCCGCTGAGCAGCAGCTTTTCGCGCGCTATGGGCAGCTGGTACTGCCCCAGCAGCTCGTAGCGGCTGGTGTAGATACTCTCGCCGTAGATGCTGTCCCCGGCCCGGTGCTCCGGCCGCCAGCCCAGCTGCCCGCCAAACCGGTCCTCGTAGTAGTAGCGCGCCGCCAGGTTAGCCACGCGGTCCTCGGGCCGGGTCAGGCTCCATTTGTTGAAGACCGACACGCGTTTCTGCGTCGGCACGTCGGTGAAGCCGTCGTGGTTCACGTCGCGCCGCCGGTCGTAGCCGAACACGTTGGCCGTCAACAGTGAGGTGGCCTTGCCCATCCGGCCGGCCGTGCCCGCGTCCACGTTCAGCTCGCCGAAGCTGGTGCCGAACACGTCCAGGGCCAGCGGCGGGGCCTTTTGCGGGGCTTTGGTGATGACGTTGATGAGCCCGCCCACCGCCTCCGAGCCGTAGAGCGTCGAGGCCGGCCCCTTCACCACTTCCACCCGCTCCACCATGCTGTTCGGAATGCCGCTCAGCCCATACACCGTGCTCAGCGACGACACGATGGGCATCCCGTCGATGAGCACCATGGTGTAGGGCCCTTCCAGTCCGTTGATGTGAATGTCGCCGGTGTTGCACACGCTGCAGTTCAGCTGGGGCCGTACGCCGTTGACCATCGTCAGGTTCTCGAACAGGCACGGCGCCGGGTTCTTCTGGAAGAATTTCGGCGTGTACAGCTCCACCGGCACCGGCGACTCGCTCTTGATAACTTCACCCAGCGTGCCGCTGATGACGACTTCCGCCGTTTCGGTGCTGGCCGGCACCAGCAGCACGGTGTAAGGCAGCGTAGCCTGCGCCCGTACCTCCACCGCACGTTCCGCCGGCTGATAGCCCAGCGCCGTCACGGCCAGCTGGTAGCTGCCGAGGGGTACTTTGTGCAGCGCGAAGCCACCGTGCTCATCGGCCGTGGTGCCGTGCGTGGTGCCCTTCAGCCCCACGCTGGCAAACGGCACCGCCTGCCCCGCCGCCCGCACCACGCCGCGCACCGAGCCGGTTTGGCCCGCTCCGGGCTGGGCCAGCGCCAGCAGCATCAGCCAGAAGAGTAGCAGATGTTTCATGTTTTTAGTGGGGACTTTTGAATTTATTTAGACGAGTCTAAATTGAAAATCAGGCGTAAAAAAGCGGAATCAGGCCGCGCCCGATTCCGCGTGGTATTAGCCCTTGAACGTCTGGATTAGCAGGTGCGCGTTCAGTAGGATGATGACCACCGATACCGCCCACGCCGTGTATTTCACCCACGGCCGGTTCACGAACGGGCCCATCTTCTGGCGGTCCGAAGTAAAGAGCACCAGCGGCACCACTGCAAAGCTGAGCTGCAGCGACAAAATCACTTGGCTCAGCACCAGCAGCTCGCCGGTGCCCTTTTCACCCGCAATCAGCGTGACGATAAACGCCGGCACCACCGCAATCAGGCGGGTAATCAGGCGCCGCACCCAGGGCTTGAGCTTCAGGTTCAGAAAGCCCTCCATCACGATTTGCCCCGCCAGGGTGCCCGTAAGCGTGGAGTTCTGGCCCGACGCCAGCAGCGCCACGGCAAACATCACGCTGGCTGCCCCGGCGCCCAGCACCGGCGTCAGCAATTCGTAGGCAGCATTGATGTCGGCCACGCCGTGGTGGCCGTTGCGGTGAAACGCCGCCGCCGCCAGCACCAGAATGGCCGCATTCACGAAAAACGCCAAGAACAAAGCCAGCGTCGAGTCGATGGTCGCAAACTTGACGGCCATGCGCTTGCCCGCCTCGTTGCGCTCGAACGCGCGCGTCTGCACGATGCTGGAGTGCAGGTACAGGTTGTGGGGCATCACCGTCGCGCCCAGAATCCCGATGGCCACGTAGAGCATCTGCGGGTTCGTCACCACTTCGCGCTGCGGCACCAGCCCGCCCGCCAGGGCCACCCAGTCGGGCCGCGACACGATGATTTCGTAGACGAAGCAGCCGAAAATGATGAAAATCAGACCCGCTACCAATGCTTCGATAAGGCGGAAACCCCGGTTTTGGAAGTACAGCACCACCAGCACGTCCAGAATCGTCAGCAGCACGCCTACGCTTAGCGGAATGCCAAACAGCAGGTTCAGGGCAATGGCCGAGCCGATAACCTCGGCCAAGTCGCAGGCGGCAATGGCCACCTCGCACAGCACCCACAGCACCATGGCCACCGGCTTGGAGTAATGGTCACGACAGGCCTGCGCCAGGTCTCGCCCCGTTACGATGCCCAGCTTGGCCGCCAGGTGCTGCAGCAGCATGGCAAACAGGTTCGAGAGCAGAATGACCGACAGCAGCGTGTAGCCGTACCGGGCGCCGCCGGCAATGTCGGTAGCCCAGTTACCCGGGTCCATATAGCCCACGGCCACCATCAGGCCCGGCCCCCAAAAAGCCAGCAGCTTCCGCCAGAACGAAGCCTGGTGCCCGGGCACCCGCACCGAGGCGTACACGTCGCTCAGCGAAGGTGCATGCCGACGCTTACGCCAACCGGCCTCGGGCTTGTCCTCGGTAACCAGCGTGGCCTCAGCAGTCGATGAAGTATCAGTAGGAAGCATTAAATCAGAATCTTGACGCAAAGAAACGAGAATTTAGGCTGGTCTAAAATTTTTTTTAAACCCACTTAATTACTCGCTTCCCAGCTAAAAGGTTTACTCACTGGAGCAGTTACCCGGATGCATCGTCCCCAAAGCCCCGATTTTCACTGCTGCACCATTTGATGATGGAAGCCAGCGTCTCGTCCGGCAGGGCTAGGGCAATAAAAAAAGGCGCTGCAGAAGCAGCGCCTTTTTTTATTGGTAGATGGATGATTGCTAGCGAGCAACTTCAACCCAGCCTTTCATCTGTTTCCCATCCTGTGCCGTGACCAAGTAGTAGTAAATACCGTCCGGCTGGTCTTTGCCATCCCATTCGTTCTGGTAGTTATTGTACTCTTTGATCATGCGGCCCCAACGGTTGAAAATCTGCACGCGGTTGTTGTCAGGCAGGGCCTGCAGCACCAGCGTTTCGTTTTTGCCGTCGTTGTTGGGCGTGATGATGTTCGGAATGACCAGCGGCGGAACCGTAACGGTCTTCTGAGCCGTGGAGCTCGGGCAATCCGTCGTGCCGGCGCGGTTACTCACGTACAGGCGGATGATATAGTCACCGCCTTCGACCAGCATCAGGTCGCGGGGGGTGCGCTGGCGGGAGAAGGTGGTTTCGGTAGTGGAAACCGGGTTGCCCTTCTCGTCCGTGATGCGCTGATGGGTCCAGCGCACACTATCCGTCGCCGTCAGGTTAGGCGTGGTATTGGTAAAGGTGAAAATGCGCGGCGGCATGCTTTCGTGGCCCGCATAATAGGGACGGAAAGTATTGGTGAAGCTAGCATTCAGCTTCGGCACCATCTTCACCAGAATCGAGGCCGTGTCGCTGCACAGACCTGCCTGGAATCCGGCCGTGGGACGGATGGTGAGGTAGTAACGCGTGGTCTGCGTGGGGCGTACGGTGATGTCCTTCTTGTTGACATCAGCGGGGTCCAAGCCGTTAGCCGGCGTGCTCCCGTTGCGGGTACCACTCCAAGCAAACGCATACTGCTGCAATCTGCCGTAGAGGGAGTCAGGGCGTTGCACCAGGCCGTTGATGGTAATGGACTGACCTTCGCAAACAAAAGCCGGATTCTGCTGCGTAGTCGCTGCGGCCCGGGCAAAGTTGCCTGACGTTACTCTAATCGCTACGACGCGGTTGGCCGTGCTCTTGAAAGGGCAGCCATCGTCTTCGATGCGGAAATAGACGTACGTCGTGGTTCCCACCAGATTCGGCGAGGGCGAGAAAGTCATCGTTATCGAGGGCCTAACCGTACCGTTGTTCGTGAAGATGAGGCCCGTGTTGCGGCCAATAACGGTACCAAGGTCAACAGATTCCAACGCATCAAACAGCGCTTGGTTGCTGGGGAAAGCCGTTACCGCAAGGCGGTTGGTGAGGTCCGGGTCGCGGAACTCCAGCTTCACGCGGGTGTAATTGCAAGCCTGTACCGTGATGTAGGTCGAGTCGGCCGTCGAGCGGGTGATGCCACCGGCAGCAGGCGTCTGAATGGTCGGTTGCGGGGACTGGGGCAGCTGGTTGGTGCAGTCGATAACAACAATCAGCATTTCGCGGCGCAGCGTGCCTACTTTGTAGCGACGGTTGCTGCCGGGCAGGCGGCGCCATTCGGTGATTTCACCAATAACGGCGTACTTATTGTCGGCCTGAGCCGCAGTAGTCGTGCCAGCGTTAAACAAAGCAGGCGTGAACGTGAAGCGGCCGTTAATGGCGTCGAAACGGAAACGCGGCGTCAGCGTGCGGTTAGGGCACGTGCCGGTGGTATCAAACGATACCGCGATGGGCAGCGTAGGTGTGAAGTTGGCCGGCGTAGTGCCGTTACAAGAGTAAGTGCAGCCATTCACCGTGCGCGTGGTGCAGCGCAATTGCGACGGGTAGGGCTTGAAGGTCACCGGCAAATCACAGTTGTCCAGCGGCGTACCCAGCGAATACACTAGGGAGTCACCATCAACATCCGTAGCCGTAAAGGTGACCGTCGAGCTTTGTTTCCAGCACAGAAAGGACGTCAGGGGCTGACCAGATACGTAGTCAGGCGACGTATTCGTTATTGCAACCGGAGTGGGGGTCGGGTTACCAGGCGTGGCTGCCGGAGTAATCAGGTTGTTGAGACGAACTTCCCAACGAAACCAATCCTGGCCTACGTTGCGGGCCTCTGGGCGGGCGCTTTCCCGAACGCTGAGCACCCATTCCGGGGCTGGGCGCAGGCGGACGTTGGCGCGGTAGATAAACTCTTTGTAGTTGGTGAACGGAACCGTGCCTCCGTTGTCCGGGCAGGTTACCTGCGCTTGGATATTAGCGCAGTATGGCGTGCCCAGAAGAGGGGTGCCGACTTGGTTCATCGTCACCGACGTATCGCGCGGTACGTTGGTAGTACAGCCTCCCTGCCGGCAGTTCAGCGTTACAGTTGGGGGAACATTAATCCCCGAACAGTCGCGGTACATGCGTAGCGTCACCTCATAAAGGTTGCCGCCAAGCGGACGATAACGCAGTTCGCCCCCCTGAAGGTGGGAGGCCCGGGCAAACTGCGACCCAGTCAGCAAGAGCAGACAGACTAGGAACAGCCGCGTGAAAGAGGGTAGATTTATTTGCATGAGGAGTGAAGGGTGGTGTGACTGGGTGGACACTTATTTCCTGGTCGGAAATATAAAGCTATTCTGAGCTAGGCCCAAAAAATCCGGCCGTGGTTGGTGATTCACAGCAAAAATCAGGCCGTAAAAGCAACGTAGCAGGTGCTTTGGCGTGAAAAAAACACGTAGGCAAATCAGTAATTTAACTTGGTTATAGTAGTTTGCGCATAGCATTCCTGTTGCGAAACAGCACACTCAAATTTCCACCCTTCTTTCCACCCAATTTTATCACCTATGCTCAAACCCTTACTCGAACAGATAACAGCTGTTCAGTACCTCTCTGCTGCTTCTGCCTCGCGCTGGCGCGCGTGGTGGCTAGCGGCCGGTTTACTGTGCCTAGCCTTCTCGGCCCGCGCCCAGCAGCAAACCATTGGATCGACCACGGTACCCGTGGTGTCGCCGGCTACTAGCTCGCCCTACTACGGGCCGCTGTACCGGTTTTCAGCAACCTCGACTACCATCAACTCCCGGCACGCGTATCTCTATACGGCCACGGAACTAGGTATTCCAACGGGGTCGACTATCACCCAGCTGGAATGGGTGAAGTCGGATGCTGGCGTTGCTACCGGCAACAACACCTTCAATGTATGGCTGGGCAACAGCACCAGCACTACGCTGACTACGGGTACCTCGTGGGCGACGCTGACGGGCTTGGCTACCCAGGTCTACACCTCCACGGCGCAGCAAGTATCCGGTGCGGCCGGCAGCTTTTGGGGCATTAGCCCGACGGCTGGCTCCTTTACCTACACCGGCGGTAGCCTGATGATCCTGACGGACTGGGCGCTGTCGAGTTCGGCCAATGCCCCTAACGCCATCGAGTTCGTGACGAATCCCGCTACTGGTTTGGCTATCGGCACGGCCAGCACCGTTGCGCTGACCAATACGACTACGCTGAGCTCCACTACTTACGGCGGCCGCCGGCCCACGCTGCGCATTTCGTACACGCCGGGTTCCCCGTGCACTGCCCCTCCCACGGCCGGGACGACCGTAAGCAACATTAGCAGCGCCTGCAACGGCGCCACGGCTAACCTGAGCCTGCAGGGTGCTTCTTTCGGAAGCGGTATGACCTACCAGTGGCAGCAGTCCAGCAACGGCACGAGCTACACCAACATCACCGGGGCCACCGCTCCTGCTTATACGACGAATGCGCTGACGGCCACCACCTATTTCCGGGCGGTGTTGACGTGCAGCGGCCAGTCGGCGAATTCGGCGCCGGTGACGGTGACCATTGCCGCCCCGACCTACGCCACGCTGCCCTACACCCAGACGTTTGAAGCGGACTGGATTGACGTGTGCGCCACGCGTGAAGTGCCCAGCAACAGCTGGCGCGGCACGGCCTCCCCGACGGATGCCGACGCCTCCTGGCGCCGCGACGACGACGGAGCCGCAGGCGGTTGGTCCACACCCACCGGGGGCGTTTACTCGCCCACGGGCAGCCAAGGCGCGCACTCGGCCCGCTTCCACTCCACGTGGGCCACTGCGGGCACGGTCGGCACGCTGGACCTGTACGCGAACCTGAGCTACAACGGGGACAAGATCCTGCAGTTCTACTACATCAACACGTCGGGGGCGGACTCGCTGACGGTGCACGTGTCCACCGACGGGGGCGCCACCTTCGGCCCGGCGTTGCTGCGCCTGAACCAGGCCGCCACCTGGACGCGCCAGCAGCTGCGCCTGACCAACGTGATTTCGGCCACGGCCGTCATCCGCTTCCGCGGCCGCGGCGATTTTGGCAGCACCGACATCGGCGTGGACGACCTGCTGCTGCGCACCGACGCGCCGTGCACCGCCCCGCCCACCGCCGGCTCCGCCGTGGCCAGCCTCACCAGCGGCTGCTCCGGCATAGTGACGAACCTGAGCCTGCAGGGTAACTCTGTTGGCAGCGGTTTGACCTACCAGTGGCAGCAGTCCAGCAACGGTACGACCTACACCAACATCACCGGGGCCACGGGCGAGACCTACACCTCGGGTCCGCTGCTGGCCACGACCTATTTCCGGGCGGTGGTGACGTGCAGCGGCCAGTCGGCGAATTCGGCGCCGGTGACGGTGACCATTGCCGCCCCGACCTACGCCCCGCTGCCCTACACCCAGACGTTTGAGGCGGACTGGATTGACGTGTGCGCCACGCGTGAAGTGCCCAGCAACAGCTGGCGCAGCACGCCCGACCCGACGGATGCCGACGCCTCCTGGCGCCGCGACGACGACGGAGCCGCAGGCGGTTGGGGTGCCGTAACGAGCGGTGCCTACACGCCTGCCGGTGCCACCGGCAGCGCGCACTCAGCCCGCTTTCACTCCTACCTAGCTTCGAATAACAAGGTAGGCACGCTGGATCTGTACATCAACCTGAGCCAGGCCGGGGACAAAGTCCTGCAGTTTGACTACATCAATACGACCGGCGTCAGCACCACCAACAATGACTCCCTGACGATTCACGTGTCGACGGACGGCGGCGTGACCTTCGGACCGGCCCTGCTGCGTCTGGGTGCCAACTACACCGACTGGTCGCATCAGCTGCTGACGCTGACGAACACGACGGCCACCACCGTCATCCGCTTCCGCGGCCGCTCCGACTTTAGCTTGACCGATATGGGTCTGGACAACGTGGACATCCGCTCGGCTTCGGCGTGTTTCGCGCCGGCGAGCCTGACGGTGGGCGTGGTGACGTC
>NZ_VAJM01000020.1 GCF_005771675.1 Hymenobacter jeollabukensis
TGGCCATGCACCACGTCCGCATTCAACTCGTCATTGACGAGCATAATCGACGATGCACCATGTATTAGACCACCGCTGATAATATAATATCTTCTGTGTCTTGATTTAAATATATCCTCCTTTAATATATCTACAACGCTGTATATTGCGTCGGCTTGTAATTCACTAATAACTTTCTGGGCTTTATTGGCAATTTCGTTTTTTTCGATTCTGACTTTTTCATCGTCACTGCCTATCTTTCCAGAAATAAGATCTTTAAAAACAGCGGGGGCAAGTCCCAGTTCTGTAGTTAATTTCTGCTTGATTTGATCTTCAACTGTTCGGACACGTATTTCGGTCTTTTCCCAGAAGTCATTTCTGTATTCGCGCAAATATGCTAGTGCTTCTTTTTTCTTTCTGCTTAGAAAGAATTTTTCAACCAATGATTCTAGGACTCCTCCTTCTTTGCAAGCTTCTTCGCCGAAATGCATTTTCAAAAATTCTATAATGAACACATGCTTCCATAATACTTTGTAAAATAAATCCAGATTTGTTCCTAGGCTTTTTAAATATCTTATAATGTCAGAATTGCTTAAGTATCTCAAAGACATTGCTTCTGGATTGATCCTATTCACATGTTCTTCTTGATCTTCTAAGTATCTTAAAAGTGCAGATTTTCCCGAGCCTGTGCGGCCTATAAGGATGCATTTGGCATTCTGAGTATCTTGTAAGACCTCAAAGTCTCCCTTGTCAGTAAATGCTTCAATTAATCTAGCATCTGTCTCTGCTTCAAGACTTCCTATATCAAGATTGCGACGGAAAACGAACTTGCCCATTTGTTGAACTGTGTTTTATTATTTTGTAGCAATAAGTATAAGGGAAAAAAGGTTTATTCGAAAGATATGTTTGTACATTTTGTCGACTGATTGAAACATATTTTTAGCAATCTGACTCATGCCGCCCGTTCAGCATCCCTCAACACGCTCCCCCGCCGCCCGGATACTGGCTACCTGGGCGGCGGGGTTCGTTCTGGCGAAGAGCCGATCGGAAGTCGGGTAGCCCGCAAACCATTGATTACAGGTCCTCAGGGTTCTTGTTGAGGTGGGTGCATTGGTTTACGGGCCGATGTGACGTCACACGTGCCCGGAAACCATGGTTTTTGCCCTCATGTGACGTCACAGTTGTTCGGAAACCATTGATTTTGCCCAGGTGCGACGTCACAGGTGCTCGAAACCAATGGTTTTTCCCTGCATGGGAAGTCATAGGGGCCCGAAAACGATGGTTTCCGAACAACTTTGACGTCCTAGTGGCCCGGAAACCACTGTAGCGGCAGTATGGCGGCTGGGGGTGGCTGTTGTTTGCGAAGTTTATTGCTGTATGGGGTGTTTCATTATGGGAAAGGCAAAAAATATCAGTTACTGATACACAAGTTGCCTAGACGGGCTTCTATATTCCCTCCGAAGTACCACAATCCAAACCCATTTATGTCCACTCTAATTAACGGTTCGGACGCTACGGCGTCGACCACCAAGACCGTGCGGCGCACGGCGCAACTTCCCACCAAAGACGTGCCGCTGGGCATCCTGGCTACCACCGTAGCGGAGAAGTGGCGGGCTTCCCCGCTGCCGCCGCTGATGTGGCTCAGCAAAGACAACTTCGCGGCGCAGGTAGCGGCTTTCGTGCTCAGCCACAAGGAAGCCGACGACACGGGCGACGCCCGCACCCCGCAGTCGAAGCGCCTCAAGGTGCTGGACAAAACCCTTGATACCAGTCTGCGCTACGTGAAGGGCTACCTGGAAGAAGAGTACGACGACCACGAGGGCTACTACGGCGAGTTCGGTATTGAGAAGCAGGGCAAGAATTACAAGCTGCCGCTCGGCCGGCCCGAGCGAGTAAAAGCCCTCGGCAAGCTGCTGGCGGCCTTGCGCAAGCACAAGTTCGACAAGAAGAAGTACGGCACGGCCTACTGGCAGCCGCTCTACGACGAGTATCAGCCGCTGGTAGCCGACAGCAACGAAACTACCGGGCAGCGCAGCGGCCTGGTGGACCAGAAGGACCAGGGCGCGGCCCAAGTGCGCAAGGGCCTGCGCAGCATCATTCACCACGTGAAGGCCAACTACCCCGACACCTGGGAAGCCGAGCTGCGCGGGTTCGGGTTTTTGAAGGAGTCGTTTGGGGGCTAAGAGCTGATTTGGGAAGTTTAGAGCATCATGCTGAGCGCCCTTGTTCAGTTTGAACGACTATGCGGACAGGCAACAGGGCCACTTTAGCCGCTACGGCCCGCTGGTTCCCGGCCCGGTTGCAAGCCTTGCAGCCGGGCCGCTGCGTTGATGGGGGGCGGAGCCGTGGTGCCGAAAGGTGCAATGGGGCAACTTGCCCTATTATTGGGGCTGATTTCACACTACTACCAGCTTATGCATCTGACCTCTACTCAAGTTTTCCGGCGCGCCCTGTTTCTGGGCGCGGCCTTGCTCGGCAGCGCGGCCGGGGCACTGGCCCAAGGGCCGGCCAAGCAATGGGACAAAGGCTTCGGCGGGAGCAACAGCGACGTGCTCTACGCCCTGCAGCAAACCCGCGACGGGGGCTATATCCTGGCCGGCTCTTCCGCCTCCCCGGCCAGCGGCGACAAATCCCAGGCCACCGCCGGCGCCCTCGACTATTGGGTGGTGAAGGTGGACGCCCAGGGCCTGAAGCAGTGGGAGCGGACGCTCGGCGGCAGCGGTACCGACCAGCTCCGCGCCCTACAGCAAACCAGCGACGGGGGCTACGTGCTGGCCGGAGGCTCTAACTCGCCGGTCAGCGGCGACAAATCCCAGTCCTCCCGCGGGGACTACGATTTCTGGGTGGTCAAGCTGGACTCGCTCGGGGCGAAGCAGTGGGACCGGACGCTGGGCGGCCTGGGATACGACCTGGCTTGGTCGGTGCAGCAGACCTTCGACGGGGGCTACGTGCTGGCGGGGCCTATTGAGTCGGGGGCGTCGGGCGATAAATCCGAGCCGACCTATTCCGGCGGTTACACTGATGGCTGGGTGGTGAAGCTGGATGCCCAGGGCACGAAGCAATGGGACCGGACACTGGGCGGCAACCAGCCCGACGAGCTGTTGACGGTGCGACAGACCACCGACGGGGGCTACATTACCTGCGGATTCTCCGCCTCGGGCGTGTCGGGCACCAAGTCGGAGCCCAGCCGGGGCAGCAACGACATGTGGCTGGTGAAGCTGAGCGGCCAGGGCGTGAAACTCTGGGACCGGACCTACGGGGGCAGCAGCTTCGACCACGCCGTGACCGTGGAGCAGGCCAGCGACGGGGGCTTCCTGCTGGGCGGGGATACGCAGTCGGGCATCGGCGGCGACAAAACCGAGACCAGCCGGGGCGCCCGGGACTACTGGGTGGTGCGCACCGATGCGCAGGGTGTGAAGCTCTGGGACCGGACGCTGGGCGGCCCCTATATCGACTACGGCATGGCCGCTCGGCTGACCCCCGACGGGGGGTGCCTGATGGCCGGCTACTCCATCTCGGGGGCCGGCGGCGACAAAACCGAGGGGCAGCGGGGCGGCTCGGATTACTGGCTGGTGAAGCTCTCGGCCCAGGGCCAGAAGCAGTGGGACCAGACGCTGGGCGGCACGGAGCAGGACGTGCTCTACGCCGCGCAGCAAACCCGCGACGGGGGCTTTATCGTCGGGGGTGGGGCCGTGTCGGGGCAGAACGGCGACAAGTCCCAGCCCAGCAACGGCGGCGTCGACTACTGGATTGTCAAGCTCGGTGTGGTAACGGCCGCGCAGCCCCCGCGCACCTTCACCCCGCCGGCCCTCTATCCCAATCCCGCCCACACCCGCCTCACGGTGCGCCTGGCCCCGGATGCGCCCCCCGCCGCCCTGCAGCTCCGCCTGCACGATGCAAAGGGCCGCGTGCGGCTGACGCTGCCCGTAGCGGCCCGGCAGACCGACGTGCCGGTGGAGCTGGGGCCGCTGCCCGCGGGCCTATACCTGCTGCGGGTGGAAGGCCCAGGCGGCTACGCGGCCACCCAGCGCCTGGTAGTGGAATAGCAAGGGCCGCGGAGCTGCGGGTTCCGGAAGGATTCATTTGGGGCTAGGAACCCGGCCACCCCACTACCAATGCAACCACCGCCGCTCGGGTTCTGGCTATCCGGGCGGCGGTGGTTGCATTGGCAATGCCCCGGGCAACCCTGCCCCTGTCCTCTTAGTAAGCCCTACCAAGCCCCCGAACTTTTATCTAACCCCAACGCTCAACTGCCTTCCCCATGACCCCAGCCGAACCCGAAGCCACGCCGTGCAAATCCGTGCAGGAACTCTTGGAGCGCTACGGCGTCCTGGCCTACGACAAGCAAAACGACCTGTTCGAGGTTATCGGCGAGAACAGCTGGAGCTTCGATATGGCGGCGGGCGCCATTTCCTTCGGGCCGGCGCTGGTGTTTCCGGTGCAGATTCTGGGCACGTTCTCGCACGCGTCGCAGAGCTGGCTGTGGGCCTGGGCCAACACCCAGTCGGGCATTCCGGAGCGGCTGCTGGCGCAGGCCCGGCAGCTCAAAACCTACGGGGAGCAGCAGGAAATCGACCTGCTCAAGCACGACGCCGTCGACGCGGAGGAAGATGACCTGCACCTGATCGGCTCCATTGCCGCGGGAATGTTCGACGCCAGCGGCTACTACCTGGCCGACTACGGGCAGGGCGTGATGCTCGTCACGGTGCAGAGCGAGCAGATAGACCGGCTGCGCACCAACGACTTGCCCCGCCTGCTGCACGCTTTTCCGCAGGCCATTTCCCTGTACGAGCTGCGGCACCGCCCCGCTTTCATCAGCTACGCCACCCTGAAGGGCTACACCGTGACCGAAGCGGCCGACTCCGTCACGGCCAGCAGCGCCGCCGGCACCCTCACCGCCACTTTCGACGACCTCGGCCGCCTGAGCAACCTAACGGGCAGCAGCAGCTAAGGCCCGCGTAAGGCCGCGGCAAGATTAGGCAGCGGCCCGCGGCCCTCCATCTGGCCCGGCGGCCGACGCCGCGGCCAGGCGAGCCGGCAGGAGGCGCTTGGCAAACAAGCATTGGCGCCGAGCACGGCCCGGCGCCGCCCACCCCGTAATTTCCCCCGGCCAGTGGCCGGCAGCCCTGGCCGGGGCCGCCGGCCACTGGCGTTATCGGGCGGGGCTACTCCTTGCGGTCGGTGGCAGCTGACAACGCGCTGGCCTCTGCGCAATCAGCAGTGGCAGCACCAGCCGGCCCGCGCCACCGGCGCGGAGCCGCGGCTTCGTAGCCGGGGCCCGGCCGGCCCCGACCATAGCTTCCCCGGCCTGTTTGCAGCTGGCTGCAGCCGGGCCGGTGCGTTTAGCGCAGCACGCCAGCTGGCTGCTGGTGGCACCTCCGCACCAAATTCAATGATGTTCTCAACCCTTTCGAGGCACTGCTTCCCCTTTTTATGAGCACCGAGCGGCAGCAGGCAAGGCGACGGGCGGGCTGGTACAACGCCGTGCCCAACGTACTGTGGTCGGTGCTGGGCCTGGGGCCGGTGGCGTGGTTTGCCTACGCCCACGTGGGGCGGCCCTGGCTGTGGGGGATGGTAGCAGTGAGTTTGCTGGCGTACCTGCTGCCGGCCCGGGCGCTGGAGCGGCTGCGGCTGAGCGCCTCGCCGGCCCGCTACCGCCGACTGGGCGTGCATTGGCTCAACCGCGTGACGCAGAACGGGGAGCTGGTGAACCGGCAGCTGCGGCGGCGGTTTCCCGGGTTTCGGCAGGTACCGGGGCGGGCGGCGGCCGAGCGGCACCTGCGCGCCTCCTACCACCTGGAACGGTTTCACCTGGCACTGCTGGTGTTCTTTGTGCTCGTCGGCGCCTACGCCGCCGCCTGCGGGCAGTGGGGCTGGGCCCTGCTGATTCTGGTGCTCAACGTCGGCTACAACCTGTACCCCATGTGGCTGCAGCAGTACTTGCGCAGCCGCCTGCGCGCCGCCCTGCGGCCCGGCCGCTGAACTGGTGCTGCGAGGCTAAAAAACGCACAGCCCGCTGCGGCGCAAGGCAGCGGCGGGCGGCGACGTGTAGAGAGGGGCAGCAGCTTAGTGGCGACCGTGGCCGTGGCCCCGGCCGTGCCCGCGCCCGGGGTGGCCGCCGGGCACGTAATACACCGGTTGGGCCGGCACCAGCATCACGGGGCGCGGCTGGTAGTAATGGCGGTGTTTTTTGTACTTATACTTGACGGGGTGCGTCTCATGCACCACGATTACCGGGGGGGGCGGGGCCGGTCGACCAATGTTGATGGTCACCTGGGCCCGCGCAGGAGCCGCGCTGAGGGCGAGGGCGCCTCCCGTCAGCAGGAGGGTCAGGAGAAAGGATGGTCGCATACGGGGAAAGGGAAAAGTGGACAATAGCGGCCTCAGGCCCGGGCAAAGATTACGCCAAGTTACCGATTTCAGCGAGAGGCAGCCCGGGCGGGCTTGACGCAAGCATAACCCTGCGGTACCGCGGGCGCAACACTGCTGCCGCACCTTTGTCGCGGCCAACGCCTGCGGGCCGGTGCCGCTTTTCCCCACCGTCAACCAACCCCACACTGCTATGAAACTGCTGCTGCAAACCGCCGCCCTGATGACCCTGCTGCTGATCGGGACCGGCCGCGCCGCCACCGCCCAGGAGCCCACCGCCCAGCCCGTGTGCCTCGACCAGGTGGCCGAGTGCGTGTACCTGGTGCGCGTGAGCAACCCCGCCCAGCTGCCCGGCCGCCTGCAACTGGTGCGCGCCACCGACGGCGCCGTGCTCTACGAGCAGGCCAGCACCGCCCCCGCCTTTGGCCAGAAGCTGAACGTAGGCCAGCTCACCGACGGCCGCTACGCCGTGGTGGTGCAGCTGGGCTCCGCCACCCACCGCTTCGCCCTCGACCTGCACACCACCCAGACGCGCAGTGCCCGCCTTATCAGCCTGGCCACGCCTGCCCGCTAAGGTCCGGCGCGCAACTTCGCGGGGCCGGACTTGCGTAGGAAGCATCGTTCTGTGCCGCCGGCGAGCCGTACGTGCTCCGCCGGCGGCACTTTTGCTGCTGCCCCTATGCACCGTACTCTGGAAATCACCGTACCGCCCGCCGTTACCGAGGTACTCCAAACGGAACTCGTCGCCCTCGACGACGTCATCGGCCTGACCTTGCAGCGCGGCGGTTCGCTCAAGCCCGTGGGCGACGTGCTCACCGTGCACGTGCTCAACCGCGGCGCCGACGAGGTGCTGCGCCGCGTGCGTGCCGCCGTTCCTGATAAACGAGACCTGAGCATCGTTACGGCCGAGGCTACCAGCTTCATCAGCCCCGCCGACCACCACCACGTGCGCGCCGACCAGGACGAGGCCATCTGGGAGGAAATGGAAAGCGGGCTGCGCCATCAGGGCCGTGTCACCAGCAATTACTTGCTGCTGATGGCGCTGGGCGGCGTCATTGCGGCGGTGGGCCTGGTGTCGGAGCCGGTGCCGCAGGCGGTGGCCTTTGTGGCCTCGGCCATCATCGCGCCGGGCTTCGACCCGATGACCACCGTGGCGCTGGGGCTGGTGCTGCGCCGCTGGCCGCTGGTGCGCCGGGGCTTCGGCTCGGCGCTGGCCGGCTACGCGGTGCTGGTGCTGGCCGCCGCTGCTACTATGTGGGCCATGGTGGCGGCGGGCGAGGCCAACGAAACGCTGCTGGCCACCAACAAGGAAGTGAAACACCTGGCCGACCCCAGGCTGATGGAGCTGGCCGTGGCCGGGGCCGGGGCGCTGGCAGGCGTGGTGATGCTGGCGGCCTTCCGGCGCAGCTTCCAGGCCGGGCCGCTCATTGCCATGGCGTTCATTCCGGCGGCGGCCCTCATCGGCGCCGGTCCCGTGGTGGGCCGCTTCGATCTGGCCCTGGAGGGGCTGGAGCGGTTTGGGGCCGACTGGGGCTTTATCCTGGCCTTGGGCATTCCATTTCTGTGGCTGAAGCAGCGCTTCCTGCACCGGCGCGCCCCGCTGGTGTAAGCACCCGGGCCTACGCAAATACATGCCCCGCCCCGATGCCTAACAGGGCGGGGGCGAGGCACGGGCAACGTGGCGACGTGTGCTGGCCTAGCGGCCCATCAGCGCCCCAGGGCGTTGGTAGCCGTGGTGGGCACCAGCAGGGCCTGCAGGGCAGGCGAGGCGGCCACGGCTTCGTCGAAGCAGGCAGCCGTGTAGTAGCGGTCGGTCAGCGGGTTCAGCCGCACGAAGAGCGTTTTGCGCGTGGCGCTGGGCCGGCGGTGCTCGGCGGCCGATTCCTGGTAGATGATTTCCTTGCCGGTCTTGTTGGTAAACACCAGTACGTACAGCCGCTGGGTGCTGAGCTGGTGCGTCTGCGGGTGGTAGCTCACCAGCACCAGCTCTTCGTTCTGGTGCGCGCGGGCCGCGCTGATGGCGGCGGGCATGTCCTTTTTCAGGTAGGTCAGCGGCATGTCCAGCGCGCAGCCGGCTAGTTGCTGCTCACCGGGAAACAGCTCGGTTTGGGCGGGTACTGCGGGCGCGCCGCACAGGCGGGCCAACGATGCCCAGAGTATGAATAGGTGCATAACAACAGCCAGCGTGGCGGCTGGCCCGACAGAGTAGGTGGAAAAGCGCGTGGGCCGGCCGCGGCTGAGGCAACTCAGGGGGTGGGCAACCAGTCCATTGATGCGTACGCCGGGCGCCGTCGTGGGTTGCCGGGCCCGTACCTTGCCGCCGCTTTCTTATGCGCAACTGGCACGACATCGAGTACCTGCAAGCCGGCACTCCGCGGCAACGCGCGGCCCACGCGGCGCTGCGGCAGCTGGGTATCCTGGCCACGCTGCAGTCCTACGGCCCGGTGCTGGCCGGCACCATCCCGCTGGCCGTCGATGTGGCCAGCAGCGACCTGGATTTGATCTGCGACGTCAGCGAGGCGCAGCAGCCGGCCTTCGGGCAGCTGCTGCGCCACCACTACGGCCAGCTGCCCGGCTTCGAGCTGCGCCAGGCCCGGTGGCAGGAGCGGCCCATGGTGGTCAGCCGCTTCCGGGCGGTGGGCTTTGATTGGGAAATTTTCGCGCAGCCACTGCCCGCGCTGCAGCAGCAGGCCGTGCGGCACCTGCAAGTGGAACACGCGGTACTGCAGGCCGGCGGGGAGAACTGGCGCCGGGCGGTGCAGGCGCTGAAGGCGCAGGGCCTGAAAACGGAGCCAGCCTTTGCCCAGCTGCTCGGCCTGCCCGGTGACCCGTATGTGGCCCTGCTCGCGCTGGAAAGCTGGTCGGCGGCTGAGCTGCGGGCCTACGTGGCGGGGTGCACAACTTTCTGAGGAGTACCAAGCTCGGTAAAAAATGCAAGGCTGGGCAGGCAACGGTGGGATAGAAGTGGTGCCTATACGAATGTTTTCGTTGAAGCCGCTCGCGGCGCGCAACGCGTTCAACCCTTTCAACCCTTTTACCACCTAACCGCTATGAAAACCCTCATCCAAACGGCGCCCCGCCTTGCCTTGCTGGCCGCCTGCCTTGGCCTCGGCGTTAGCCAACCGGCCCACGCCCAATCGGCTAGCCGCCCCCAGCCCGTGTGCATCGACCAGGTCGGGCCGTTCACCTACTTAGTGCGCGTGAGCAACCCCACCCGGCAGCCGGGCGAATTGCAGGTAGTGAACATGAGCAACAAAAAGTTGCTCTACCAGCACAACAGCCGCGGTATCGTGTTCGGCAACCTCCTGAACGTAGGGGCGCTGGCCGATGGTCAGTATGCCTTCTTGGTGAAAGTGGGCAAGCAGACCTACAACTACACGCTGGACATTCATTCCACATACGACCGGGTATCGCGCCTGGGCTCGGTATCGACGACGGCCATGGCCGTGGCCGATTAGGCCCCGCGGCGCTCCTGCCTTTTCCGAAGCGCCCTTGCCCTTACCGGCAAGGGCGTTTTTGTTGACAACTGCTGATTGGTGAAGCCAGCGGGCCGAGCGACCCCAGCCGCCGCCGCGTGCGGGGCGTACAAGGCAGACCGTCATCCATTCACTCCCCGTTTTCGCCTATGTACCGCTTCTTGCTCTTGCTCCTGCTGGGCCTGGCAGCCACTTGGGGGCAGCCCGCCGCTGCCGCTGAACTACCCCCGCGCCCGGTCCCGTTCACCTTCGTCACCGATCAGGCCCAACTGCTGCGTCCGGCCGACGTGCAGAAGCTGGAAAGCGGCCTGCGCCGCTACGCCGACAACACCGGCACCCAAGTGGTAGTGGTGACCGTGCCCTCCCTCGACGGCCGCGAGGTGGCCGACTACGCCCGGGCCCTGGGCACCGCCTGGGGCGTGGGCCAGCGCGACAAAGACAACGGCGTGGTGGTGCTGCTGGCCGGACAAGAGCACAAAGTGTCCATTCAGGCCGGTAGCGGACTGCGCCAGCAGCTGCCGCCGGAGCTGATCAACCGCATCATCAACGAGCAGATGACGCCCGGCTTCAAGCAGGGCAATTACTTCCTGGGTCTGCGCACCGGCCTGAACACGCTGATGCTGGCCGCCAACCCCGACTCGGACCCGCGCAAAAACCAGCCAGCCGCCACTGCCGCCGCCGCCGCCGACGCACCAGGGAGCGGGCTGAGCGCCGGAGCGGGTTCCGTCACCGCCGCGTCGTCCGCCCTGGACGAGCCCGCGGCCCCAGCCGAAGCGCCTTTCTCCCCTTCGGAGCCAACGGCGGCGGCGCCCAGCCCCGGTCCGGGCTTCGGCCTGGGCGCCATGGCCCTGGGGGCACTGGTGCTCGGCGGTGGAGTATGGCTGCTGCTGCGCCTGTTTCGCCGGCGGGCTGCCGCTAATGCTGCGGGCTACGGTAACAACCCAGCTGCCAGCTACGGTCCGGGCGGTGGCTACGGCGCCTCGGCGCCCACAAGCCCGGCCGGCGGCTACGGCCGCGGCCCGGCCAACCAGCCGGCGCCCGACTTCTACCCCAACCGCAGCGGCAGCGGCTTCGGGAGCAACACGGGCAGCGGCCTGGGCGGGGTACTGCTGACAGGTGTCGCCGCTGCCGCCGGCGCCTACATCGGCAACCGCATGGCCACCGGGCACGACGCGGACCGCCACGACAGCCTCGGGGCCGAGGGGGCCGCTGCGCCGCCGCTGCCCACCGGCAGCGGGGCTGCCTCCGGGGGCTTCCCGCTGCTCGATAGCACCGGCAACGACGCCGCCGGTCCCAACGACGCGCCCGACTACTTCGCCGACGACGCGGCCGGCAGCTCGCCCGACTACTTCTCGCCGGGCGACGCGGGCTCTTACGACGACCCGTCGTCCGGCGACACCGGCGGCGGCGGCTTCGACGATACCAACGACAACAGCGGTTCGTGGTAACTGCCGGGCGAGGCCTCACATCTTTGGGGGAGGCCGGACCGTGGCCAACCGCGTTTGGGCGTTATGGGATGGGTTAAGGGACAGGTTTCAGGACAGGTAGGGTAATGCGGCCCTGATGATGTGAATGCGCCAGGCAACGGTAGCCGGTAGCTTTGCATCTGTCAAGCAGCAACACAGTCGCCTGAGAGTCAGGTAGTGCTGCTGGTGCTCCGTCCAACCCTTCCAACCCTTGCCCGCTATGAAAACTGCCCTGATCAACACTCGCGTCCTGCTGCTCGCCGCCACCGCCTGCACCCTGGGATTTGCTCAGCCCGCTGCCGCGGCCGACAAGAACAACACCAACACCGACGGCCAGCCTGTCTGCGTCGACAAGGTGGCCGACTTCACGTACTTGGTACGCGTGAGCAACCCCGCACAGAAAGCCAGCCAGCTGTGGCTGGAGCGCGTCGACACCGGCGCCCGCCTCTACAGCAGCAGCGACAAGGCCCCTTCGTTCGGCCGCAAGCTGAACGTGAAAAACCTCGAAGACGGGCAATACGCCATCGTGGTGCAGACCGGCAAAAGCACCCGCCGCTACACGCTGGAGCTGGCCACGCAGCGTAAGCAGCGCGTGGCTTCGCTGCACGAAAACGCCGTGGCCGCCCGATAACGGTCCTGTTCGTCAGCAAGTTGATTTCGACGCCCCGGTCTGGCTGCTACGCGCAGTCGGGCCGGGGCATCGACGTTGTATGGCTGGCTTCACAATTCGGTAACCGGGCTTTTTGCAATCCGGTTAGGCTGAATTTCGTCCTATTCTGGTATCTTGGCCGGTGATATATTGGGAGCCGCCCGATTACGGTGATTGAACGTCTTTGAGGCCTGTCTCTTAGGCGTCGATATTCACCGCTGTTTAATTAAAAAACCGCACAACAATCCCGTTGCGCCGCTTCGCCTTGGTTTGCCGTAGTTTATCGGTTGCCCTGCGCACCGGCGTTATTCACCCCCTCACTTTCGCGCGCTGATTTTCCACCCGTCCTTTTTGCTATGAAAAAAGTACTACTTTTTTGTTTTCTGATCTGCCTGACTGCCAGCATGGCCTGGGCCCAACAGATGGGCCAGCGCGTGGTGGTGGCCCGCGACGGCAGCGGCAACTACCGCACCGTGCAGGAGGCGCTCAACGCCGTGCCTAAAAACAACACCACGCCCATTACCATCTTCATCAAGAAGGGCGTGTACAAGGAGAAGCTGAACCTGGCCAAGAAGCAGGACAACGTGCACTTGGTGGGTGAAGCCGCGGAGGAAACCATTCTGGTGTACGACGACTACAACGGCCGCGTGGTAGAAGGCGCCGCCGAGCCGCTGGGCACCTCGGAGGCCTCGTCGTTCCGGGTGTTCGGCAACAACTTCTCGGCCGAAAACCTCACCTTCCAGAACACGGCCGCGCATACGGCCGGCCAGGGCCCGGCCATGTGGGTGTACGGCGACAAGGCGCAGTTCCGCAACTGCCGCTTCCTCGGCAACCGCGACACGCTCTACGTGTACGGCTACGGCTCGCGCCAGTACTACAAGAACTGCTACATCGAAGGCACCACCGACTTTATCCTGGGCTCGAGCACGGCCTGGTTCGAGGACTGCACGCTCTCGTGCAAGCCCAGCGGCACCTGCATGCTGGCCGCCTCCACGCCCGATACCGTCACCTTCGGCATGGTGTTTCAGCGCTGCAAAGTGGTGGGCGACGTGCCCGAAGACTCGTACTTCCTCGGCCGGCCCTGGAAGCCCTACGGCAAAATCGTGTTCCTGAACTCCGAGCTGGGCGCTATGATCAAGCCCAAGGGCTGGGACCATTGGGGCAAGGAAACCAACAAGCAGGACGCCTTCTTCGCCGAGTTTAAGTCGAAGGGCCCCGGCGCGGCCAAGGCCAAGAACCGCGCCCTCTGGTCGAAGCAGCTGAACGCCCAGCAGGCGGCCCTCTACACCCCCGCCGCCGCCATGCACGGCTGGAACCCCACCGCGCAGGTCGTGGAGTAAACAAGCCCTGGATTTGAAACACTGCGGCCCCGATGCGTTGAGCATCGGGGCCGCTGGTTTTTGGGGCCGAAAAGTCGTCCGCGGCGCTTACTGAATGAAGTGCGGGCGGATCAGGTTTTCGAAGGTGAAGATTTCGTCCCACTTCTCCTGGCTCAGCAGCTGCCGCTCGGTCACGGCAATCTGGTACACCGACTTGCCGGTTTTGAGGGCTTCCTTGGCAATTTCGGCCGACATTTCGTAGCCCAGCACCGGGTTCAGCTGCGTGACGATACCCACGCTGTTGCGCACCAGCTCCTCGGCGTGCTTGGCGTTGGCGGTGATGCCCACCACGCACTTTTCGCGCAGGGTGTGCGCGGCGTTGGTCATGTAGCTGATGCTGGTGAACAGCGCGAAGCTGATAACCGGCTCCATCACGTTCAGCTGCAGCTGCCCGGCCTCGGCGGCCATGGTCACCGTCAGGTCGGCCCCGATGACGTAGAAAGCCGTCTGGTTCACCACCTCCGGAATCACCGGGTTCACCTTGCCGGGCATGATGCTGGAGCCGGGCTGCAGCGGCGGCAGGTTGATTTCGTTGATGCCGGTGCGCGGGCCCGAAGAGAGCAGGCGCAGGTCATTGCAGATTTTGGAGAGCTTCACGGCGGTGCGCTTCAGCACGCCCGAAAGCTGCACGTAGGCGCCGGTATCGTAGGTAGCCTCGATCAGGTCGCCGGCCAGGATGAGGTCGAGGCCGGTGATGTCGCGCAGGTGCTGGGTCACCAGCTCGGCGTAGCCCTCGGGGGCATTCACGCGGGTGCCGATGGCGGTGGCGCCCATGTTGATTTCGCTGATGAGCCGGCGCGAGTCGTCGATGCGCAGCAGCTCCTCGCGCAGGTTGGTGGCGAAGGCCCGGAACTCGTCGCCCATGCTCATGGGCACCGCGTCCTGCAGCTGGGTGCGGCCCATTTTCAGCACGTTGCGGAATTCCTCGCCCTTGGCCGCGAAGGCGTCGGCCAGCTCGGCCAGGGCGTCGCGGTAGCTCTGCAGCTTGTTGTTCAGCGCGATGCGGAAGGCCGTGGGGTAGGCGTCGTTGGTGCTCTGCGAGCAGTTGACGTGGTTGTTGGGGTGGCAGTACTGGTACTCGCCCTTCGGCTTGCCCATCAGCTCCAGGGCCACGTTGGCAATGACCTCGTTGGCGTTCATGTTCACCGAGGTGCCGGCCCCGCCCTGAATCATGTCGGTCAGAAACTGGTTGTCCAGCTCGCCGGTGGCCACCCGGTCGCAGGCCTGGGCGATGTAGCCGGCCAGGGTGGCGTCGAGCACGCCCAGGTCGCGGTTGGCCAGGGCGGCGCCTTTTTTCACGTAGGCCAGGGCCTGCACGAACAGCGGCTCGGCCTTGAGCGGAATGCCGGTGATGTTGAAGTTTTCGAGGGCGCGCAGCGTCTGGATGCCGTAGTAGGCGTCGGCCGGAATGGGCCGTTCGCCCAGAAAATCGTGCTCGATCCGGGAGGCGTTCATGAAGTCGATGGGGTGGGAATGGGGAAATGAAAGTGGCGCAATGGCCCGCCGGGCGAACCGTCGGCAAAGGTATACGCGACCCGGCAGTTCGCGGGGCAGCAGCCGGCCAATAACAAACCGCGCCGGCTACCCCTGGGGCAACCGGCGCGGCAGCGCAGCATGGGCGGCGCTAGTTGTTGCGTACGGGCGGATCGACGGTGATGACGCCCTTGGGCTTGCGGCGGAACAGGCCGCGGTTGGTTTTCTTCTGCTTGCGGGCCTTGCGCTTGGCTTTGCGGGCCTTGGCCTTGTGGCGGTAGTAGCGGTAGCGCGGCCGCGGAATGCCCTGCGTTTCCAGGGCGGTTTCGGGGGCGGCGGAAGTGCTGGCGGCTACTTCGGCGGGGTCGAGCACGGCCAGGAAAATGCCCAGCCAGAGAACAAAGAGTCTGTACATACGAAGCTCAGGGGAGTGGGCCGCCGAAACGGTAAAAGTACCTGCGTGCGGAAATAGTCCTACTGTTGGTCTTTCCCAACATAAAAGTAATGAATTCAACTGGGTGAATACTACCTACGGCAAAAACCGCTGCTGGGGTTGCCAAGGCAACCGGGTTAGGGCGTTTTTTATTGTTGAGCCGCTCAAAATGAAGATAAATTCAAGGTATGAAGCGGCTTGATTCCCGAATAAGTACCAAAGATCTGCGCGGCTGAAACGCTGATACGCTGGCTTGGCCGCCGATTACAAGGGCTGCTCCAGCAACCACGCCGCCGCGTCCGCGTCGCGGTCGAAGGAGCGGTAAGTCAGAGGCAGGCCCTGTACGCTGGTGGTAATGTAGGCCGTGGCCAGGCGCGTGAGCACCTGCGGCGACACCACCACGGCCCCGAAGCGGTAGCCGGCCTGCTGCACGGCCCGGGGCAGCCAATGCCGGGCCACCCACTCCTGCTCCTGGGTGGTGAACGGCGGCATTTCCACCTGGTTGATCAGGATGCGGCCCCAGCCATGCTCCCGCAGCGCCTGGGCCATGTGCTCGAACAGGGCCTGGGTATCGGCCAAGCGGCGGGGGCCACGGCTCCAGTGTGCCCGCAGGAAGCCGGCCGGGTCGAGGGACAGGGAGCCGGCGGCGTTGGCAAAGTAGGGGCTGGGAGCAGCAGGAAGCATCGGCGCAAAGGTAATGAGCCCGCGGCCGGGGCCGCTACCGGGCGGGCAAACGGGGTCATTGCTGGCCCTGCAGGTCTTCGGGCGGGGTGGGCACTTCCACGTTGGGCGTTTGTGGAAAGGCTAGGAAGTGCGTGACGCGCGGCGGCTCGGGACCCTGGTGAAACTGCAGGACCTGGGCCTCCACCAGCAGGTCTTCGCGGGTGAATCGGTGGTGCTGGCGCTGATGCTCGCCCCAGGTGGCCACGTAGAAAAACTCGGTAATCTGCTCGGGGCGGGCCAGGTCGGTGAACACGCCGGCGCGCAGGGCGCCGTCGCGCAGGCGCAGGCGGGTGAGCGGGCCCACGGCCTGCCGGAACGCGGGCTGCGCGGCCACCGGCACGTGGTACTCCACCATCACCACCACCGGCCCATCGTCGGGGTCGACGGCGCCGTGCACCACGGGCTCGGGCCAGTGCTCGGCGGGGGCCAGGTCGAGGTCTTCGGCGGCGCGCATGGGGAAGGGCAGGGCCAGCAGCAAGCTCAGCAGCATCCAAGCGGCGGCGCCGAGCAGGGAGTACTGCAGACCCACGCGGTCGGCCAGCTCGCCCCACACGATGCTGCCCAGCGACAGGCCGGCCTGAAATACCAGCATGTATATGCTCACCACCCGCGCCTGCACCCACTTGGGCACGTGCAGCTGCACGGTGGTGCTGAAGGCCGTCATCGTGAGCAGCCAGGCTACGCCCGAAAGGAACATCACCGGAAACAGCCCGTACTCCGTCGGCATCAGGGCCAGGCTTACGTTGGTGCCCACGAACACCAGGGCCCCGAGCAGGGCGCGCTGGTTGAAATTCAGCCGCTGGCCGATGCGCCCCACCAGAAAGGCCCCGGTGATGGCGCCCGCGCCCAGCCAGGAAAGCAGCACGCCGTAGGAGCCGGACTGCAGGTGCAGGCGCTGGGCCGTCACCACCGAGAGCAGGGCCCACATGGCCGCCGCCCCGAACGAAAACGCGAAGGCCCGCACCAGCACCGCGTAGATGGCCGGGGAGTACTGCACGTAGCGCAGGCCGGCGCGCAGGGCCCCGGCAAAGTTTTCGGCTGGCCCGATGGCCTCGGGCTGCACGCGCCGCCAGCGGTACACCACTATCCAGGTGCCCACGAACGACACGCCGTTGAGCAGAAACACGTAGCCCGGCGAGTAGTAGGCAATGATGAGCCCGCCCAGCGCCGGCCCGATGGCCCGGGCAATGTTGTTGCTGACCCCGTTCAGGGTTATGGCGAAGGGCAGGATGGGTCGCGGCACCAGCTCGGCGGGCAGCGTCTGCCACACCGGCGCGTTCAGGGCCGAGCCGATGCCGAGCACAAACGTGAAGCCCAGCACGCTGAAGGCCGATACCTGATTCGAGAGGGTGAGCACGCCGAGCACAAAAGCCACCACGCCCATGAAGCCCTGGGTGACCAGCAGCAGGCGGCGCCGGTCAATCAGGTCGCCAAGGGCGCCGGCGGGCATACTGAGTAGGAAGGCCGGCAGCGAGGTGGCGGCCTGCATCAGGGCCACCAATAGGGCCGAGGTGGTCAGCGTCGTCACCAGCCACACGCCGGCCACGTTCTGCATCCAGGTGCCCACGTTCGACACCACCGAGGCCAGCCAGATGGCCCGGAACATGGAAATAGCCAGCGGCGACCAGAGCGTGGCCGGGGCAGGAGGAGAGGAAGCAGCAGTGGAGGTCGACACGGACATAGGGCAGCACGGCCCCGCGCCGGGTGCGGCTCGGGGCAACCCCTGCGTACGGGATTTGCCCGCGCCGGGGTGAGGCCAGCGGCAAATGAGCGGCCGCCGGTAATGATTTCATAATTAGCCGCCCGGCTGCCGGCGGGGTAGCTTTGGGCCGTATCAGCCTTTACTCCATGCGTTGTGCCTTCTTCCTGCTGCCGATTATCGGGCTGGCAACGACCTGCGCTGCGGCTCAGGCGCCCGCGCCGCGCCCTATGCTGAGCGGGATGGTGGTCAACGGGGCCCGACAGCCGCTGGCGGGGGTGAGCGTACTGGTGCGCGGCACCACGCAAGCCACCAGCACCAACGCCGAGGGCCGGTTTCTGCTGCCCGACCTGCCCCGCGGCCCCATCACGCTGCGCTTCGAGCTGAGCGGCTTTGTTACCACCGACGTGGCCGTGGCCGATACCGCCCGTGCCCCGCTGCAGGTGCGCCTGCTCTCGACGCGCCCGCCGGTGCGCGCCCGGCGCAACTAAGGCCAGCGGCCAATTGCGGCACGACGGGAGCTGCTGCCGGCGTCCGCGTAGTGGGCGCAGCGCTGCCGCTTCGCCCTACCATGAGATAAAGAGGAAGCTGCACCGCACGGCGCTTCGGGCCTCATCCGCAACGGTACCGCTACGCCGGCCGCTCGGCCTTGGAGGCCGGAAAATCCGGGTTCATCTGCGCCAGGGTGTCGCGCAGGGTGGCGGCCACCACGTAGGCCTTGTACCAGTTCTGGTCGGCAGGCACGATGTGCCAGGGCGCCTCAGCGGGGCTGCAGTGGCGAAACACGTCCTCGTACACGGCGCGGTACTCAGGCCACTGCTGGGCTTTGTCCTCGTCGCCGGCCTCGTATTTCCACTGCTTGGCCGGGTCGTGCACGCGCTCCAGCAGGCGCTTGCGCTGCTCCTCTTCCGAGACGTGCAGGTAGAACTTGAGAATGGTAGTGCCGGCCTGCTGCAGCAGTTGCTCGAAGTCGTTGATGCGGGCAAAGCGGCGGCGGGCTTCGGCGGCGCCCACCAGCCCCAGCACGCGGGTAATGAGCACGTCCTCGTAGTGCGAGCGGTTGAAGACGTGAATCATGCCCTTGGGCGGGGTGCGCTGATGAATGCGCCAAAGAAAGTCGTGGGCCAGCTCGTCGTGGGTGGGCTCCTTGAACGAATGCACCTCCACGCCCTGGGGATTCAGCCCGCTGAATACGCTGCGAATCAGCCCGTCCTTGCCGCTGGCGTCCATGCCCTGCAGCACGATGAGGATGCTGCGGCGGTTTTCGGCGTAGAGGCGCTCCTGCCAGGTCACCAGCTCCTGCCGGATGCGCTCCAGCTCGCGCTGGGTTTCGCGTTTGTGAAAGCCGGCCGGGGCGCGGGTCGTCAGCTGGGTCAGGTCGAGGATAGGAGTCATGCCGGGGCGGCGCGTCAGGTGCGCCCGATGTCGCTACGCGCCCGGCCCCGAAAAGGCTGCGCCGGCTACACCACTTCGCGCTCCAGCGTGAGCAGCAGCGCGTCGATGCGGTCGGCGTAGGTGTTGACCTGGTCGAGGCCGGCGCGGGCTTCCTCGATCTGGCCGCGCTGGTACAGGCGCACCAGGTCGCGGCCGGTATCGAGCAGGCGCTGCAGCTGCGCGTCGATCTGCGTCACCTCGGGCCGGGCGCCGTACTTGGGCTTCACCACCGCGTCGAGCCACTGGCCCAGCGGGTTGTCGGCACGCGCAAACAGGGCCGAATCGGCCTCGCGTACGCCGTAAAGCACCGAGCGCAGCCGGGATTTGAACAGCACCTGCTTGATGCGGGCCTGCTGGAAATCCAGGCTGGTAATGTCGAAGGCCAATGCCATTGAGGAGGAGGGGAGTTAGGCGCCGGAATGAGCGGCCGGGCCGGCGCCATGCAGGCGCTCCAACACCTGACGAGCCCGAACAAGTTCAGTTACGTCGAAGGCAAAGCAGAACAACCCCACTACCTGCCCGTTCTCGCGGAAGGGCTGGTACACGAAATTCAGGTAGATGGGCTCGGCCGCGTTGTCCACGGTCAGCGGCACTTCCTTGCCATAATACGGCTCGCCGGTCTGGTACACCTGGTCGATCAGCTGCTGGAAACCCTGCTCCGCCGCCTCGGGAATGGCCTCGGCCACCGGGCGCCCCAGCAGCTGCCGGCCCGGAAACAAGGTCTGCTGGTACCGCTCGTTCACGAACTCGAAGCGGTGCTCCGGGCCGCGCACGATGGCAATGAGGGCCGGCGCCTGCTGAAACAGCTGCAGGAAGGTTTCGCGCTGGGCCACGGCCTGCTGCTGGGTGGCGTAGGCCTGGTCGGAAAGGGCGGCGTGCTGCTCGCTGGCGGCCAGCAACTCCTGCACCAGCTGCTTCTGGTCGTGAATGTCGGTGGCGCTGCCCACCCACATGGTCGTATGGCCGGCGTCGTTGCGGCGGGGCACGGCCCGGGCCAGCACCCAACGGTACTGCCCGTCGTGGCGGCGCAGGCGGTACTCAGCTTGAAACACATCGTGCCCGGCCAGGGCCTGCGTCCAGGCGGCGCTGAGGGCCGGCGCGTCGTCGGGGTGCACCAGGGTAGTAGCCGTTTGTTCCATGGACTGATCCAGCAGGTCGTAGCCCGTAAACTGCCGCCAGCGCGCGTTGAAGTAATCCGCGTGGCCGTCGGGGCGGGTGGTCCACACCATCACAGGCAGGGCCTCCAGCACAAACTGCGCCTGGGCCTGGGCCTCGGCCAAGGCCTGCTGCATCTGCTGGTTTTGCTGCCGGGCCAGCTGCTGCTCGGTCACGTCCTCGGGCGTCTGCAGAATGTAGAGCAGCTGGCCGTCGTCGTCGAGAATGGGGTGGTGGGTGAGCTGCCAGTAGCGCACCTCCGTGCCGCCGCCCTGCGCGGCGGGCCGCTCCAGGTCGTAGCGCAGCAGCGCCATGGTGTGCGGGCGCAGGGTGCGGCGCACCTCTTCCTGCGACTCGAACAGCTCACGCTGGCTTTCGGGGGCCGAGGGGTAGGCCTCGAAGATGCTGCGGCCAATGCCCTGCTCGCGCGGCAGCATCGATACCCGTTGGTGGGCGTCGGAGTTGTCGAGCACGGTGCCATCGGCCGCCAGCAGCAGGAAATTGCCGGGCAGGCGGTGAAACAGGCGGTGGTAGTCGAGGGAAGCGGGCATACGTGAGCGGGGAAGAAATGCGCGGGCAGGACTAAGGTAGCAGGTGCCGCCGCGGGCCATTGGGCAGCCCGGACAAGCAATTGCTTGCCACATACGGCCGCGGGGATGGTGCCGTCGAGCTTTCTTGGAAAAACCTTGGCAATAAGCCGAATAATGCAGACGTTGCAGCAGTTCCTACCTCTTATCCCCGGCCCGTTATGCTCCGACGCTACTCCCCGTTATTGCTGGCCCTGGCCCTACTAGCCTGCGCCCGCCCCGACGATTCCGCCCTCAGCCGCACCGGCCAGCCCGGCCGCCCCGCCGCCTTATTGCCCGATTCGTTGCCGGTGCCCGTCGCGCCGGCAGCCGCCACCTCTACGGCGTCGGCAGCCGCCACCGCTACGGCGTCGGCCGGCCCCCCCGCGGCACCGGCCGACGCGGGCAAAGCGCAGGTAGCTGTATCCGACGAGTCGTCCGAACGCCCGGGGCCAACGGCGCCGGCCGCTGTCGGCAAGGAGTATAGTCGCCGCTCCAACAGCCTGGCCGCCGTGCCCGAAGCCCCGGCAGCCCGCACGGTAAAAGCGGCGCGCCGCGCCAGTGCATCCACCGCTGCCCGCCGTGCCGGGCGCCGTCGGCCGGCGGCTGCGCTACCGCAAGCCGTAGCCAGCAGGCAGGCTGCCGAAGCCGACGAATCGTCTGCAACGCGGCCGGTAGCCACTGTAGCCGCGCAGACAGGGTCCGCCGTGGGCGTTTCCACGGCCCTTCCCGAACTTCCGGCGCAATCCGGCGCTCCGGCGGCCAGCCTGGCCGCTGCCAATGCCGAGCTACTGCCCGAAACCGCCTGGGCGGGCTTGCCGGGCGTCCCCACCCAGGTATTTCGGCTGCAGACGGCTCTCGACACCGCCGTGGTGGGCGTGCGCGGCACCACGCTGGCATTGCCGGCCAATGCCTTTGCCTACGCCGACGACCCCGAAAAAATCGTAGCCGGCACCGTGGAAGTGCGCCTGCGCGAGTTTGTCACCGTGGCCGATATGGTGCTGAACCAGCTGCACACCGCCTCGGGCGACAACCTCCTTGAAACCGGCGGCATGGTGCAGCTCACCGCCCGCACCGCCGACGGCCGCCCCTGCCAGCTGCGCCCCGGCGCCTCGGTGCTGGTGCGCCTGCCCACAGCCCAGCCGGTGGCCGGTATGCAGCTGTTCAAGGGCGTCGCCACCTCCACCGGCCGCGTCGATTGGCAGAGTCCGCGCCGGGCCCTGCGGCCGCGCCAGCTGCGGGCCGGCGCGCCCGTGTTCCGGGCGGGCGTGCCGCTGCGCATGTTTCTGCAGAAGCGTCTGGCCTGCTCCGACGCCACGCTGCGCGAATTGCGCCGTAGCCCCCAGCGGCTGCGGCGGAAGATGTGGTACGAAGGGCAGCGCGTACGCGTGTTGGCTTACTGGAAAGCCGTTATCGTGCTCGACTCGACGGGCCGGGCCCGGGGCGTGCGGCAGACCGCGGCGCCCACGCCCGAGCTGCGCGCCACCGTGGAGCGCGCCGTGGCCCAGCTGCCGTCGTTCATGCCCGCCTACTTGCAGCCCCCGGCCGAAAAGCTGCCGCGCCAGCGCCGCCGCAGCCTGGGCGTGAAGCCGCCCCGCCTGCGCACCCGCAGCGTGGTGCCCGTGTGGCTGACGGTGACCAAGCGCGGCCGGGTGCTCGTCAAAACCGACCGGGGCCGCCCGGTGTACCCCGCCGGCATCGAGGACCCGGAAGCCGCCGGGGCAGGCGTTGCCCGGCAGCGCGTGAGCAAGATGAGCGAGCAGGAGTTGGCGGCGCTGGAAACGCGCCAGCTGGGCGGCTACCTGTTCACGGCCTCCGCCCTGGGCTGGATGAACTGCGACCGGCTCATCCGGTCCAACGAGCCCAAGGTCCTTTTCACGGTGCGCGACACCCAGCCCGAAGACCTGGTGTGCCTGGTGTTTCACAACCTGCGGGCCGTGCTGAGCGGCACCTCTTCCGGCCGTCACCACGAGTTCCGGCAAATTCCGCGCGGGGAGCCCGTCACGGTGCTGGCCCTGCGCCGCCGCGGCCCCGATTTGGAAATGGCCATGACGCAGACCACCGTCGCCGGCTCTTCGCTCGACGGCCTGCGCTACCAGCCCGTCACGCCCGCGCAGCTGCAGACGGTGCTGCTTCAGCTGGACAAAGTGGGCCAGCCCGGCGCCGGCAGCCTGAGCAGCCGCTGATAAAGCAAACACAACGGCCTCGGCCGGACGAATGAGCACGTGCGCTTATTCGTCCGGCCGAGGCCGTTTGATAGTGGCAGGTTACCGCTGCGCCACCAGCCAGCGCACGGCCTCGCCCTCGTCGGTAAACTGATTCACCGAGCAATTGTCGCCGTGGGTGTGGGGCAGGGGCGGCAGTGAGTCGTCCTGCACGTCGTCGGCCTGGTGCGGGCCGATGAGGAAGGCCAGGTACACGTGCCCGTTGAGGTGCTGGCGCAGCGTGGGGTAAAACACCGAGGTGAGCCAGTGCACGTCGCGGGCGTCGACTTCCACCCGGCGGCGGGCATCGATCAGCCAGCGGCGGCAGGCGTCGCAGCCGCCGGCGTAGCGCAGAATTTCCTGGTAGCCCGCCCGCAACTCGTGGGAGCCAACGGGCCGCGTCCAGCGGGCCGTCACCAGGCCCAGGTCGGGGCGGTGCTGCAACAGCAGGTAATCGGTAACGGAAACGGGTGCCGTCATGCGCAGGAGGAGAGGGCCAGATTCAAGAGCACTGTGCCCCACCCTACGCAGCAACACTCGTTTGCGTTATCGACGGACCGACCAGAGCCGGATTGTCCTCACAAAGCCAGCGGCATAATTAAGCCGGGTGCACCGCGGTCGTCTCCACTAACATTGGTCCTTCGTCAGAAACCCAGGGTAAAGCAGGCCGGAGGAGGTCGGTTTCCCGGCTTTGGGGCTGGGCTTGGACTGTTCTATGCCGTGCTGGCGGATGAATTCCTGCACCGCGGCCGACTGCTCGTTGGCCTTGGTGACGACTATAATAACGTCGTGGGTGCCGATGTTCTGAAAGGCGTAGCGCTGCCGGGCTTTATCGTTTTTCATCACCCACATGCTGCTGATGGCTGCGGGCTGCAGTTGCTCCACGGCCGCCTTGTCGGCTGGCTGGCCGTCGAGGAAGTACAGCGGGGTGTTTAGGTCCTTGTCCAGGGTACTCACCAAGCCGTCGACGGGGTCGGGTTGGGCTTGGGCCGCAGGCTTCGTGGTGGTCACCATGACCAAACCCTTGCGGCTGGCCTCGCCGAATTTCTTGGCCGGCCCGTCGGAAACGGCAAACCCGCTGACGGTGCCGGGGGGCAGGGCGCGCAGCTGCGCCGCCGTGGCGGGCTGCTGGTCGATGAGCACCAGGCGTCCCCCAATTTCCTCGTCCGTCAGGCCCTGGCCGTCGAGCACTTTCCGGTACATGGCTTCGGTATCGGTTTTGTGCTTTTCCAGCACGGCCGGGTCGCCCAGCTTGATGCCGTACTTGGCGTTAAGCGCCTGCACGGCCGGGGTGTTCACGCCGGCTTTGGTGAAGCCAAACGCCAGCCCGTCGTCGAGGCGGCTGCCGTAGTCGCGCCGCAGGGCTGCGAGGTCGGCGCCCTGGTTGGGCTTGGTGCCCTTGTATACGTGCAGGGTCAGCAGGTTTTCTTCCTGCGCAAACACTTCGGCTTCGGTGGAGGGGCGCCCGTCGAGCAGGTAGGTCATCTTATCCAGGGCCCGGGCGGCGCTGGCGCCGGGGCGGGGCTGCGGCACTTCCGAGGCTTTGGGGGTGGCGCAGGCGGCGGCCAGCAGCAGCAGCAGGCTCAGGCCGGCGGCGTAGCGGCTCAGCTGCCGCGGCGACGATTCGGGGGTGTTCATCATTTGAATGCGGTTTTTAAGCGTGATAAAAGAAAAAGGCGTGGCAAAGGCCGGGGCCGCGCCCAGGGTGCTCAGGCGCAGCAGGCTGTACTGATAGGTTTTGGCCGGCAGGGCACTTTCGCGCAGCACGGCCGCATCGGCAATGAACTCCAGGTTTTCCTGCACGGCCCGCAGCCACAGCCAGGCGGCCGGACTGGCCCAGGCCAGCGCGCGGTGCAGGTGGGCCAGCAGCGTATCGAGGCTGTGCAGCTGCCGCACGTGCACTTGCTCGTGCAGCAGCACGGCCGGCAGCTCCTCGGCCGGGTGCCGGGCCGGATTCAGGTAGATGTGCCGCCCAAACGAAAACGGGCTGATGGGCGCCGCCACGGCCCGAAAGACGCTGCCCGCCGCCCGGGCCGGGCGGGAGCCCCGGTGCAGCCGCCACAGCGCGGCGGCCTGTACCAGCAGCAGCAGCAGCAGCAGGCCCGCGCCCGCGCCGTAGCCCAGCCACCACCACGTTTCGGCCGACACCGGCGCCGGTCCGGCCGCTGCGGCTGTCGGGCCGGCGCCGTCCAGCAATTGGGGCAGTAGCCGGGGCCGGGCCGCGGCGGCCGGGGCCGGGCGCAGACTCAGGGCGCTCAGGTCGAGAGCGGGGTAGAGGGCCGCCAGGGCCAAGCTGCCGAGCAGGTAGCCGCGGTTGAGGCGGTGAAAGGTGAGCTGGCGCAGTGCCAGGTAATACACGCCCAGCAGCAGCAGCAAGGCTAGCTGCATCTGAACCAGGTAAAGCAGCGCGGCGGGCATCATGACTGCGGCTTTTGCGGATTAGACCCGTCCTCAATCATGCGCACGATTTCCTTGAGCTCCTCGGCGCTGATTTTCTGCTCTTTGGCGAAGAACGACACCAGCTCCTTGTAGGAATTCTTGAAATAGTCGCCCACCAGGGTGTTCACGAAGCGGCGGCGGTAGTCCTGCTCGGCCACCAGCGGGCTGAAGCGGAACACGTTGCCCAGCTTTTCGCCGCGCAAGTAGCCCTTGCGTTCCAGGTTGCGCACCGTGGAGGCCAGGGTGGTGTAGGGCGGGCGCGGCTCGGGCAGCTCTTCCAGCACGTCCTTGATAAAGCCGCCGCCCAGGCGCCAGAACGCCCGCATGGCGTCCTCTTCGGGTTGGGTTAGTTTCTCCATAACTGGCTATTACGATTTGTTCGTAATTCTACGAATGTTTCGTAATGATGTGCGTATGGAGTCGAAATATTTTTTTGCGGGTAAATAAAAAAGGCGCTCTGCGCGGTGCAGAACGCCTTTTTATAGTCAGGCTGAGGGTCGTGTCATGCCTCGCGTGACGTAGCTGACGGGGCCGGGCCCCGGCCTACCAGATTTTGGCCCGGTCCTGCTCGGCGCGCACCATCTTCTGGCTGGGCTGGCAGCCGAAGGCCTGGTAGAATTCCGGCATGTTCATCAGCGGGCCGATGGTGCGGTACTGGCCGGGGGAGTGCGGGTCGGTCAGGATTTGCTGGCGCAGGGCTTCGGGGCGGATGTTGGTGCGGCGCAGCTGGGCCCAGGCCAGGAAAAAGCGCTGCTCGGGCGTGAAACCGTCGATTTTGGGGCGCGGGCCGGTGCCGTAGGTTTTCTGCAGCTGCTTCTGCAGGGCCCCGTACACGATGGTCAGGCCGGCGAAGTCCGCCAGGTTTTCGCCCATGGTCAGCTTGCCGTTCACGTGCACCGAGTCGAGCGGGCTGAAGGCGTCGTACTGGCGGCCCACCACGGCGGCGCGGCGGTTGAACTCGTCGTTGTCCTGCTGGGTCCACCAGTCGCGCAGGTTGCCGGCGGCGTCGTACTGCCGGCCCTGGTCGTCGAAGCCGTGGGTCATTTCGTGGCCCATCACCCCGCCGATGGCTCCGTAGTTCACTGCGTCGTCGGCGTCGGGGTTGAAGAACGGGGGCTGCAGGTAGCCGGCCGGAAACACGATTTCGTTCATCGGCGGGTTGTAGTAGGCATTCACCGTGGGCGGCGTCATGCCCCACTGGTTGCGGTCGATGGGCTGGCCGAGGTGGCGGGCTTCGTCGCGGAAGTCCCACTGGCGAGCCGCCAGCAGATTTTTCAGGTAGGACTCGCGCGAAATGGTCAGCGCCGAATAGTCCTTCCACTGGTCGGGGTAGCCGATTTTCACGCGCAGGGCGTTGAGCTTTTTCAGCGCCTCCTCTTTGGTGGCCGGGCTCATCCAGGTGTTGGTCTGGATGTGGTCGGCCATCGAGGCTTTCACGTTGGCCACCATTTCCAGGGCCTTGGCCTTGGCGCGGGGCGGAAAGGCCTCATCGACGTACAGCTGCCCAAAGGCTTCGCCGAGGTAGTTGTCGGTGGCGGCCAGCATGCGTTTCCAGCGCACCGTCTGGGTTTTGGCCCCGCCCAGCACCTGCTGGAAGCGGAAGGCTTCGTCGACGTAGGCCTGGGGCAGGCCGCTGGTGGCGGTGCGCACGAGGTGCCAGCGCAGGTAGGTTTTCTGGTCGGCCAAGGGCTCGGTCTGCACCAGCTTGTCGGCTTCGGCCAGGAAGGCGGGTTGGCCCACCACCACGTCCTTGGCCGCGCCCAGCTGCAGGGCCCCGAGCAGGCGCGGCAGCTCCAGGTGCGGGTACTTTTTGGTGGCCTCGGCCACGGTCATCTTGTTGTAGTTGGCCTGCGGGTCGCGCAGCTCCACGCGGGTGCGGGAGGCGCGGGCGAGGCGCGTTTCGAGGCGCTCCACCGCCTCGGCGTTTTTGCGGGCCGTGGCCTCGTTGTCGCCGAGCAGCTGGAAGGTGTTGCGCAGGTAGGTGCGGTAGGCCTCGCGGATTTTCTTGCTCCGCTCGTCGTCCTTGAGGTAGTAGTCGCGGTCGGGCAGGGTGAGGCCGCCCTGCGACATGCCCACGATGTACTGCGCGGAGTTTTTCTCGTCCACCTCCACGCCGATATTGAAATAGGTACCGATCTGCAGCATTTTCTGGTGAGCCAGCGCGTCGAGCAGGGTGCGGCGGTCCTTCACGGCGGCCACGCGGGCCAGCTCCGGCTGCAGGTACTTCAGGCCCGCGGCTTCGATGGCCACGGTGTCCATGGCCGAGGCGTAGAAGTCGCCGACTTTCTGGGCGTTGGAGCCGGGCGCGGCGGCGCGGTTGGCGGCGGCCGCGTCGAGGATGCGGCGCATCAGGGCCTGGTTGCGGTCCTGTAGCAGGTTGCGCGGGCCCCAGCTGGAGGCGTAGCCCGGAATGGGATTGGCCTTGAGCCAGGCCCCGCCAGCAAACTGGAAAAAGTCGTCGCAGGGCGCGGCCGTGCGGTCGATATCGGCCACGTTGATGCTCAGGCCGTGCACCTCGGGCTCGGGCGCGGGTGCCGGGGCGGTAGTGGCGGTTGGCGTAGTGGTGGAGGCCGGGGGCGCGGAGGCGGCGCAGCCGCCGAGGGCCAGCAGGCCGGCGGCCGTGGCCAGGCGGGGCAGCAGGGTAAAGGTGTTCATAGGCTCAGGGAAACGAGGGGAAGCGGAAGGTAGGAAAGGATGCGAAAGACCGCGCCCGGCCGGCCGGGCTGCATTGCCCGCTTGTGGGCGCAATTCCGCAACAGGGTGGCGCCACTAGTGCTTATCTTGCCCGGTAAACGTCGCTCCCCCATCCTACCGCTCGCATGAAACACGCTCTACTCCTCGCGCTGGCTTTGCTGCTCACCGTCGGCGCGGCCCGCGCCCAGGCCCCGGCCAGCCCCGCCGCTGCCCCGGCCGCAACAGTGCCCGCCAACGTCGAAACCGACTTTCTGGCCGTGGCCAACGCCGCTGCGGGGCTGATGAAGCGCCTGATGGCCCAGCCCGCCACCGCCGCGGCCGAGGCTCCGCTGCTGCGCGAGTGCAACGCCCTGTGCCAGCGCGGGCGGCGCGTCACGCCGGCCTACGCGCAGTGGCTGCGCGGCCTCTCGCGGCCCGAGCTGCAAACGGCCGTGCAGCACCTGAAAGCCAGCGCCTTCGTGCAGTACTTCGGCCCCTTGCAGTACGACCCGCAGTTCGAGGCCCGCTACAAGCGCAGCCCCGCCGCCGCCGACATGATGCTGGCCCTGCTCAACGCCCTGGACTTCGAGCGGCAGTAAACCAGCGTAGCAGCAGTTGCGGCTACTCGTTCATCACCCGGTCCTGGTGCTGGATGGATTCGAGGTGGATGGCGTCGAGGAAGCGGTGAATGAAGCCTTCACTCAGGCCTAGTTTGGCACCTTTCCGCACGCCCCGGTCCACGATTTCCTGCCAGCGGCCGGGCTGCAGGATGGTGATGCGGTTGTCCTTCTTGTAGCGCCCGATCTGCTCGGCCACCCCCATGCGCTTGCTGATCAGCTGCAGGATTTCGTCGTCGAGGTGGTTGATTCGCTCGCGCAGCTGGGCCAAGGCACTGAGGAAGTCCGGCTGGTCGGTGGTTTCGCGGCGCCACACGATGCCGGCCAGCAGCTCGGCCAGGCGCTCGGGCGTCACCTGCTGGGCCGCGTCGCTCCAGGCCGCGTCGGGGTCCTGGTGCGCCTCGATCATCAGGCCGTCGAAGTCGAGGTCGGCGGCCTGCTGGGCCAGGGCGGGCAGCAGCTCGCGGCGGCCGGCAATGTGGCTGGGGTCGCAGAGGATGGGCAGCTCGGGGAAGCGGCGCTTCATCTCGATGGGCAGGTGCCACATGGGCGCGTTGCGAAACTCCGTCTGCCCGTAGCTGCTGAAGCCCCGGTGAATCAGGCCCAGCGGCCCGGTGCCCACTTGGCGCAGGCGCTCCACGGCGCCGGTCCACAGCTCCACGTCGGGGTTGAGCGGGTTTTTGATGAGCACCGGCCGGTCGACCCCGCGCAAGGCGGCGGCCACTTCCTGCACCGAGAAAGGGTTGACGGTGGTGCGCGCCCCCAGCCACAGCACGTCCACGTCGAAGGCCAGGCAGTCCTCCACGTGCTTGGCGGTGGCCACTTCCACGGCCACCGGCAGGCCGGTCAGCTCGCGGGCCCGTATCAGCCAGGGCAGACCCCGCGTGCCGATGCCCTCGAACAGGCCCGGCTTGGTGCGCGGCTTCCAGATGCCGGCGCGCAGCAGGTTCACGCGCCCGGTGGCGGCCAGGCGCTGGCAAGTATCAATAACCTGCTGCTCGGTTTCGGCCGAGCACGGCCCGGCAACGACCAGGGGCTTGTCGGCAAGGAGCGGGTTGGGTTTGGTGGTAAGCGGGGCCGTGGGGTTCATGGCTATGAGAAGGGTTTTGATGACGAGAGAAGCGGAGAGGGGGCCAAGAGCTGGCGCCGGTTTAGCGAGCGAAGCGAGAGTAACCGGTGCCGAAAATCAGGCAGGCTTTCAGCCTGCGTAAAGCGCCCGGTCGGATTTGCCGGGCCTGGCAACGTTCGACGCAGGTTGGAAACCTGCTTTATACCCGGCACCGGTTACACCGCTGCGCGGCTAAACCGGCGCCAGCTGTACCCGCTCACTTGATGATGCGGCGGATGTGGTTGGCCTGCTCGATGAGCTGGGCGAAGGCGGCGTAGTCTTCCTGCGCCAGCAATTCGCGCATGCGCTGCAGCTGGTGCAGGTGCTCGTCGAGCACGTCGAGCACGTTCAGGCGGTTTTGGCGGAAGATGGGCACCCACATGGCGGGCGAGCTTTTGGCCAGGCGCACAGTGGAGGCGAAGCCCCCGCTGGCCAGGTCGAAAATGCGCTGCTCCTCCTTCTCCTTTTCCAGCACCGTGAGGGCCAGCGCAAAGGAGGTGATATGCGAAATGTGCGAGACGTAGGCCGTATGCACGTCGTGCTCGGCCGCGTCGAGGTAGACCAGGCGCATGGGCAGCTGCCGAAACAGCGTTTCCACTTGCTGCAGCGCGTCCGGGTCGCTGCCGGCGGCGTCGCAGATGACCAGGGTGCGGCCGGCAAACAGGTCCGGCACGGCGGCTTCGGGGCCCGAGTACTCGGTGCCGGCCATGGGGTGCACCGCCACGAGGCGGCCCCGGCGCGGGTGCCCGGCCACGGCGGTCAGCAGCGCGGCCTTGGTTGAGCCCGCGTCGATGACGATTTGCCGTTCCGTCAGCACATCGAGCACCCGCGGCAGCAGGGTGAGCAGCCCGTCCACCGGCACGGCGGCCACCACGAGGTCGGCCGGCTGCACGGCCGCCGCCAGGTCGGGCGCGGCTTCGTCGATGAGGCCCAGCGCCAGGGCTTTCTGCAGGTGCGCCGGGTTCTGGTCGACGCCGATGATGCGCGTGGCCAGGCCCTGCTGCTTCAGGCTCAGAGCCAGGGAGCCGCCGATGAGCCCCACGCCGATGATGGTTACTATCATGAGAGTAGCGCGGGCGTCAGCCCGCGTTTTTCAGAACGAAATCAGGAAAGGGAATCAGCCACGGCAGTATCCGGGAGGACGCGGGCTGAAGCCCGCGCTACGGGCCAGCCCGCTTCGGCCAGGCGCTGCTGCGCCTCCGTCAGCACCGCCGTGGGCTGGCACAGGCTGAGGCGCACGAACCCGTTGCCGTTGGAGCCGAAAATGCCGCCGGGGGTGATGAACACCCGCGCCCGGCTCAGCACCGCGTCGCTGAGGGCGTAGCCGTCGGCGTAAGCGGCCGGCACCCGCGCCCACACGAACAGGCCTACCTGCGTCCGGTCGTAGGCGCAGCCCAGGGCGTCGAGCAACTCGAACACCTGCTCGCGGCGGGCGCGGTAAGTGGCGTTCAGCCCGGCCGACCACTCCGGGCCGAGATGCAGGGCGGCGGCGGCGGCCAGCTGCACCGGCAGGAACATGCCCGAGTCCATGTTGCTTTTGAAGCGCAGCACCTGCTGCAGGAGGTCGGCGCGGCCGGCCAGCAGGCCCACCCGCCAGCCCGCCATGTTGTGCGACTTGCTCAGCGAATTCAGCTCCAGGGCCACTTCGCGGGCGCCGGGCACGGCCAGCAGGCTCAGCGGCTCGTCGTTGAGAATGAAGCTGTAGGGGTTGTCGTGCACCAGCAGGATGCCGTGCTGCCGGGCAAAGGCCACCAGCTTTTCCAAGGCCGCCGCCGAGGCTCGGGCGCCGGTGGGCATGTGCGGGTAGTTCAGCCACATGAGCTTCACGCGGCTCAGGTCGCGGCGGGCCAGGGCGGCCAGGTCGGGCAGCCAGCCGTTGGCCGCCGTCAGGTCGTAGTCGACGGGTGCGGCGCCGCTGAGCTGCACGGCGGCGCGGTAGGTGGGGTAGCCGGGGTTGGGAATCAGGGCCTCGTCGCCGGGCTGCAGAAAGGTCATGCACACGTGCACGATGCCCTCCTTGGAGCCGAGCAGCGGCAGCACTTCCGCTTCGGGGTCCAGCGTCACGCCGTAGCTGCGCCGGTACCAGTCGGCCACGGCCTGGCGCAGGGCGGGCACGCCCCGGTAGCTCTGGTAGGCGTGGGTGTCGGGGCGCAGGGCGGCGGCAGTCAGCGCCTGCACCACGCTGGGGTGGGGCGGCAGGTCGGGGCTGCCGATGCCGAGGTTGATGACCCGGGCGCCGGCGCGGTTCAGCCCGTCGATTTCGCGCAGCTTCTGCGAGAAGTAGTATTCCTGAATGGGCGCCAGGCGCTCGGCTACGGGTATGTTCATGGTCGTTGTTTTTCGTGTCATCCTGAGCAAAGCGAAGGACCTTGTTCGAACACTGCACAGTGGGTTAAGTCCTGGCTTCGACGTTCTGGTGATTGGGCATCGATGGGTGCATTTGTTGGCGTTTAGGGGTGGTTGCGCATTGTTGGTGGTGTTGGTGCGGGGTTGGAGGAAGTTCCTTCGCTGCGCTCAGGATGACGTTCTGTTTGCTTAGCTGTTCGGTGTCCTTCAGTAAGTCCCTCCCTTTCGGTACACGCCCAGCACCCGCACGCTCTCCGCTATCTGGTCCAATTCGGCCAGGGCACGGCGGAAGTCCTCGGGCGCGTCGAACTCCAGGTCGGCGTGGAAGAAGTATTCCCAGGTGGTGCCGGGCCGCGGAAACGACTGCAGCTTGCTGAGGTTGATGCCGCAGGCGGCCACCCGCGTAAGCACCTCGGCCAGGGCGCCGCGGCGGTGGGCGGTGTGGAAGTACAGCGAGGCTTTGTTGGCGCCCTCGGCCGGCGCGGCATCGGCGGGGCGCTGCACCACCAGGAAGCGCGTGTAGTTGTCGGCGGCGGAGTGAATGTCGGGCGCCACGATGTCGAGGCCGAACAACCGGGCGGCCAGCTCGCCGGCCACGGCGGCCACGCCCGTCAGCTGCTGTTCGTGGATGCGCTGGGCGCTCAGGGCCGTGTCCTCCGTCTCGGCTGGTCCAGGAAGCCGGTACACTGCTGCAGGGCCATGGGGTGGGAGTGCACCTCGCGCAGGGCGGCCAGCGTCTGGCCGGGCAGGGCCATCAGGTGCTGGCGAATCCGCAGGTACACCTCGCCGGTGATGCGCAGCTCGGCCTGCTGCAGCAGGCGGTAGTTGGGCAAAATGCTCCCGGCAATGGAGTTTTCGATGGCCATCAGCCCGGCGCTGACTTCACCCGCCGCCACCTGCCGCAGCACTTCGGCAAAGGTGGCGCAGGGGCGCACCGTGCCGAGCCGGGGGCCGAAGTAGTGGCCGGCGGCAACCTGGTGGAAGCTGCCGGCGAAACCCTGAATGGCAACGGAATGCGTCATGCGAACGGAAATAAAAAAAGGGCCTCCGCGCTGCGGGGCCCTGGTGGTATGCTGGTCGGTGAGTGAGTTGGCTCAGACTGCGCAATAGGGACCCCGCTGCTTCCGGTAGAAGCAGTAATAGCAGCCAAAAAAGAAGCAGGCGGTGCGGAGCATGAGCGGGCTGAAACTGGGCGAAAAAAAAGCGCCTCCGGGGCAGGAGGCGCTTGTAAGGTCAGGGGTGATGCTGCTACAAAGAGGCCTCGCTGCTACGCGTGAGCGTAGTAGAAGTAGTAGCTAAAAAACGTCGAGGCCTGCGAGGTCAGCATGGGGGTATTCGATGCGGAATAAGCCAAAGATGGAGAAGCCCGGCGAGGAATGCAAGGTTTTTTTCGGGCGGATGGCTGCTGCAAGGCCTGTAACAGCGTCCGCGTCGAGTGGCCCACACACGCAGCGACCCGCCAGAAGCGGGCCGTTGCGGAGGTGAGTGAATGGTGAGTGAGCATGAGGCGGGCTTACCAGCGCCCGGTGAGGCGGCGAGGCAAGGAGCGGATGCTGTACCACAAGCCGCGGGGCGAGTACCAGGGCCTTACATAAGTGGTGACAACTATTCCGGATAACGCTTGCTCGTTTAGGGACATGTTGATATTTATCTTACCCTCTGAAGCTGCGCTGATTGGTTGTTCACGATTTGTGTAGCCAATAGAAGAGAAGAGCAGAGTGCCGCCAACTGGGGCGTCCAGCTCATAGTAGCCATCCGCATTGGTTGAAACGCCAACAGTGGTGCCAGCGACCCGAACGGTCACTCCAGGCATGGTTTCCCCGCTATGGGCTTCTATCACGCGGCCAGATATATGCTGTAGGTACAGCGGCGCCATCGTTCCACCCGGGGGCATTTTCCGGGTAGTGTCCGATGAAACGTCGGGGTTGCCCGAAACAGCTGCGTTGGGCAACTGCTCAGTCAAGTCTGCCGTGCGGCCCCCGCCCGCCGGCACTGGCCCGCCCGAATGTGTACTGCGCAGCTCCTGGCTGCGGGCGGCTGTGGGCAGCAGGCCCCAGAGCGCGGCGGCGGCCAGCACCCAGGCCCGCCAGCGCGGAGCAGCCGCCGGCGCATGCACCAACGCCCGGTCGAGCTGCTCCGCCCGGAACCGACCGCACACCCTGCCGCCGGCGGCCTGCCGCAGCAGGGCCAGAATTTCGGCGTCGGTGCGCTGGGTGAAGTCGGTTACGGTGTGCTGGCAGGCGGCACAGTGGCGTCCCTGGGTGGTTGGCGTCATGGCCTCCCACGCCTCCCCGCAGGGCCGCGGAATCTGCACGTGTATCGTGGCACGAGTCATAAAACGAATGGAATGGTACGCGTTAGGGGTTTCGGGTTTTCTGTCATCCGGAGCCGTGCGAACCGCAGGTCGACGGGGGCCAGGACCTTCTCACGTCAGGTATTGGCTGACGGTAGTCGGGCTGCGGTTCGCTTTGCCCGGGCTGAATGGTTTTTTCTCGTCGGCTAGCGGCGGCCGTAGGCGCCGGGCGTGAGGCTGGCGGCGGTTTCCATCAGGCGGATGCACTCGGCGCGGTAGCCGTCATCGTCCTTGCCGCGGGCGGTGCGGGCCAGCTCCACGGTATTCTGCCAGGTGGCCTCGCCCCGCCGCTCCGACTGGCGCAGCAGCAAGCTCATCTGGGCCACGGCCGCCGCCCAGCGCAGGTTGTTGGAGGCTGCGGCCAGCGCGGTGGGGGCGGCAGCGGGCAGGGCTTGGCTGAGCAGGCGGCTCGTCCGGCCCTGGGGCTGCTTGTAGCGCATTTTCACCGTCAACAACTCGGTGGCGGCGGCCCCGGCGGTTGCCTGCGGGGCCGGCTGGTACTTCAGCCCATCGACTACCGGCGGAGCGCCCACGGGCACCACCTCGTACAGGGCCGTCACCTGCTGGCCGGCGCCCAGCTCGCCCGCGTCTTTCTGGTCGTTGTTGAAGTCCTCGTCGGCCAGCAGGCGGTTTTCGTAGCCGATAAGGCGGTAGGCCTGCACCCGGGCGGGGTTGAATTCGACCTGCAGCTTCACGTCCTTGGCCAAGGTGAACAGGGTGCCGCCAAACTGCTGCACCAGCACCCGCCGGGCCTCGCCCAGCTGGTCGATGTAGGCGTAGTTGCCGTTGCCCTTGTCGGCCAGGCGCTCCATCTTGCTGTCCTGCAGGTTGCCGGTGCCGAAGCCCAGCACCGACAAAAACACGCCCGATTCGCGCTCCTGGGTGATGAGGTGTTCCATGGCGTCGTCCGAGGATTCGCCCACGTTGAAGTCGCCGTCGGTGCAGAGCACCACGCGGTTGTTGCCCTCCTTATTGAAGTGTTGGCGGGCCGTGGCGTAGGCCAAGCGCAGCCCCTCGCCGCCGGCCGTCGAGCCGCCGGCTTCCAGCCGGTCCAGCGCCGCCACGATGTCGCCCTTGCGGGTGCCGGGCGTGGGCGGCAGCACCACCCCGGCCGCCCCGGCATATACCACCAGCGACACCTGGTCTTGCGGGCGCAACTGCTGCACCAGCTGCTTCAGGCCGGCCTTCACCAGCGGCAGCTTGTCCTCGCTCTGCATCGAGCCCGACACGTCGATGAGGAACACCAGGTTGGCCGGCGGCAGATTCTCTACCGGCACGGTGCGCGCCTGCAGCCCGATGAGCACCAGCTGGTGCGCGGGCGCCCAGGGGCAGCGGGCCTGCTCCAGGTGCAGGGCGGCCGGGGCTTCGGCGGCGGGCTGGGGGTAGTCGTAGCGGAAGTAATTCACCAGCTCCTCGGTGCGCACCGCGTCGGCCGGCGGCAGCTGGGCCTGCTCGGTCAGGAAGCGGCGCACGTTCGAGTACGAGGCCGCGTCCACGTCGATGCTGAAGGTGCTCAGCGGGGCCTTGCTCACCGGCTGAAACGGGTTTTCGGTCTGGTGGGCGTAGCCTTCGCCCTCGGTCTGGCGCCGGGCTTTTTCATCCTTGCTGAAGTAGCCCTGAGCTGCTGCCGGGGCCGCAGCGCGTTTGGCCTTGCCAGGCGACATGGCGCGGTTGCCCCGGATACGGATTGCGGGGCCGGCGGAGTAGCCCGTCACCACGCATTCGCTCAGAGCCTTGGTGTCGGCAGCCAGACCTACGTTGAGTGCCTGGCCGCCGCGGGTTGGTTGCTCCTGGGTGAGGTAGCCCACGCTGGAAAACTGCAGCGTGGCCTTGCGCGTGCCCGGGGCCAGCCGCAGGCTGAAGCTGCCGTCGTGGCTGGTGCTGACGCCGTTCGTCGTGCCCTTCACGAGCACCGTCACGCCGGGAATGCCCTGGCCACTGGCCCGATCCGTCACCCGCCCGCTGACGGTGAGCGAATCCATGACGGCCGATTCGGGCCCCGCACCCAGGCGCGTCTGCGCCGTGGCGGGGTGAACGAAAGCGCTGCTAAGGGCGGCAGCGAGTAAGGAGCAACATAAAACGGTGCGCATCGAGCCAGGGCAGTTAAAGGGTGATAGATGCCTGGTTGATGCCGGGTAGCCGTGGTTTCCATATGACCGCCCGAAAAAGTTTTGCGCCGCCGGACGGGCCGGTTACTAGAGAATTCGCCGCTCTGCGGCCCGGTCGCTCGCGCCGCCGCTACCCGGGCCGCGGCGCTGGCATCGTTGCCGGCATCGTTTGCATAACTTTAGTAATGCCTCTGCTTACTTAAATGCTCTTTTTCTGACGGCTGAAGTTAGGTTTGTGTAAACCGCTGTTCCCGATTTCCCACCTAAAAGCCCCGGAATATGAAGCACTTACTTACCCTATTACTACTGCTGGCTCCCCTGGCATTACGGGCCCAGGCCCTGACCATCCTGGAGTCGGCGGGCTGGCTGGAATCGGCGTACGTGCGGTGGCAGCCGGTGGCCGCTGCGCAAAGCTACAACGTGTACTACAGCGGCGGCGGCGTGGTCAACCAGCGGATTGACGACCAGCTGATCCGCAACTACGGCTCGTTTTACCGGGCCGACGCGCTAGGGCTGAGCCCGGGCACGTACACGCTCAAAATCGTGCCCGTCGTGGCGGGGGTAGAAGGCACCGCGACGGTGACCAGTTCCCTGACCGTACTGGCCCAGGACCGGACCGGGTTTGCCTTCAGCAACGGCCGCGTGCCGGGCGCCTACAACACCAACGGCACGGTGAAAAGCAACGCGGTGATACTCTACATCACCCAGAACACCAAAAACACGGTGTCGCTGAACGTGACCGGGGCCACCACCAACCCTTGCGTGGGGCTGCAGACCATTCTGGATGGCTTCAAGAAAGGCCGGGACGCGCGGCCGCTGCTGGTGCGGCTGGTGGGCAACATCACCGACCTGAGCTACATGCTGGGCGGCGACATCGTCATCGAAAACGACAACCTGGCTACCAGCTCCATCACCCTGGAAGGCGTGGGCAACGACGCCGTGGCCAACGGCTGGGGCATCCGCATCAAGAACGCGTCCAACGTGGAGGTGCGCAACATCGGCACGATGAACTGCGACAGCGACGAGGGCGACAACATCGGCCTGCAGCAGGACAACGAGTACGTTTGGGTGCACAACGTCGATTTCTTTTACGGCCGCGCCGGCAGTGACCCCGACCAGGTGAAGGGCGACGGGGCGCTGGACTGCAAAAAGTCGACTTACGTCACGTTCTCCTACAACCATTTTTGGGATTCGGGTAAGTCCAACCTGCTGGGGCTCAGCGAAGCAACTACACAGGGCCTCTACATCACCTATCACCACAACTGGTACGACCATTCGGATTCGCGGCATCCGCGCGTGCGCTACTACTCGGCGCACGTGTACAACAACTACTACGACGGCAACGCCAAGTACGGGGCGGGCTCCACGTTGGGCTCCTCCGTGTTCATGGAAAGCAACTACTTCCGCAACTGCAAGTACCCGATGCTCACCTCCATGCAGGGCACGGACGTGTACAACCCGGTGACCCAGCGCAACGACTACAACACCATGCCCATCTTCTCCAACGAGAACGGGGGCACCATCAAGGCCTTCGACAACTACATGGTGGGGCAGCAGCGCTTCGTGCCGTACGGCGCGGCCGGCTACCCCAACTCCACGGTCGATTTCGACGCCTACGTGGTGACGACCCGCGGGCAAACCGTCCCCGGCACCGTGGTTTCGGCCTACGGCAACAACACCTACAACAACTTCGACACCAACGCGGCCATCATGTATGCCTACACGCCCGATGCCCCGGCCGCGGCCCAGGCCAAGGTGGTGCAATACGCCGGCCGCGTGGGGGGCGGTGATTTCCGTTGGACCTTCAACAACGCCGTCGACGACGTGTCGTCCGCCGTCAACGCGCCCCTGCAAACAGCCCTGGTCGGCTACGGCACCGGCCTGGTGTCGGTGCAGGGCGACGGACCGGCCACCCCGGGAGGCCCCGGCCCGGGCACTTCGACCGCCGGCATGGTGCATAATTTCACCCTGGCCGGTACCACCAGCACGTTTTACACCATCACCGGCAACCTGTCCACCTCGCAGGGGACGGTGAGCTACAACGGCCTGAACCTGACGCAGTGCCTGAAGCTGGAGTCGTCCACGAACATTGCCTTCACGCTGGCCGCGGATGCCACGCTGACGCTGGTGTTCAACGATGCGTTCAGCGGCACGGTGAAGGTGGACAACGTCAACCAAACGGTCAGCGCGGGCCGGTTCACGATGACGCTGCCGGCCGGGCCCCACCAGATTGCCAAAGGCAGCACCGCGAACCTGTACTACCTGAGCACCGCTTACCTCACGCCCCTGGCCACCCGCAAGCAGGCCGCGCCGGCGGTGAGCGTGTACCCGAACCCGGCCGCCGATGAAGTAACGGTGGGCTGGACGAGCAAGCGCGTATTTTCGCTCTACTCCGTCACGGGCCGCTTGGTCAAAACGGGTTACACCAACCAGCCGGTTGACTTGAAAGACGTGAAACCCGGGGTGTATCTGATTCGGGTTCAGGACGAAGACGGCTACCTGCGGACGGGCCGCCTGGTCAAGCACTAAGCTGCTGCAGCCCCATGTCGGTACCGCAACGGGCCGGCTGGAACAGCGCCAAGGGGCCTCTCCGCTAAACCGGAGAGGCCCTTTTATGTATTTTGGAGCGTGGGCCGTTACCCGGCCCACGTGCTGACGCCCCCTGCTGATTAATTCGGTGCGGTGGCCGGAAGGAGCGGGCTGGCTACCGGCGCCGCCGTTCCGGCCCGTTCGGTCGTCGGCTGGTGCCTTATCTTTAGCTGGCCAAGTCTCCCCCGATGTTTTCCCTGTTCCGCCGCTCCAAGACGCCCGCCGCTGCCGCGCCGCCCACCGAGGCGGAGCTGCTGGCGCGCTACCGGCAGCACGGCGACGTGCAGGACCTCGGCCAGCTCTACGAGCCCTACTTCCACCTCGTCTACGGCGTGTGCCTGCGCTACCTGCGCGCCGAGGACGACGCCAAGGACGCGGTTATGCAGATCTTTGAGAAGCTGGTCGTCGATTTGCGCCGCCACGAGGTGCAGAACCTGAGCAGCTGGCTGCACACCACCGCCCGCAACTACTGCCTGATGGAGCTGCGCCGCCGCAAATCGGTTCCCGATACCATCGAATTTGGCCTGCCCGGCGCCCCCGGTGTGGAATCCGAGGCGGCCCTGCATCTGGTAAGCGACGATGACGACGACTTTCCCACCGAAGAGCACTTGCAGCAGCTGGAGGCCGCCCTGGCCCGCCTGCCGCCGGAGCAGCAGCGCTGCCTCGAACTATTCTACCGCCAGCAGCTCTCGTACCAGGAAATTGCCGCCGCCACCGGCTACGACCTCAAACAGGTGAAAAGCTACCTCCAGAACGGGAAGCGCAACCTCAAACTCCTCCTCGCCAGCCATGTCGCCCGCTGATCCGCACTTTCAGGCCCCCGCGCCCGCCGCGCACCTCTCCGCAGCCCTGCTGCGGCAGTACGCGGCCGGCACCCTCGCGGCCGCCGAGCGCCGGCAGGTGGAGCGCCACACCCTGGCCTGCGCCCTCTGCGCCGATGCCCTCGACGGCTACCTGCAGGCCGCGCCGGCCGCCGTAACGCCCGAGGCCCTGGCCGAGCTGCAGCAGCGCCTGCACGCCCGCGTGGCCACCGAGCCGGCCGCGGCTACCCGCGGCGGCGCCTGGTGGATGGCCGCTGCGGCCGCCGTAGCCCTGCTGCTGGTATTCGTGGGCCTCTGGCAGTGGCCGGCCTCGCCCTCGAAAGCCCCCATAGCAGCCCGCCAAAGCACCACGGCCCCAGTCGCCGCCACCGAGCCGGCCGCAGCCGAACCGTCCATTGCCGCCGCGCCCACGCCCGAGCCGGCGGCGGCACCCGCGCCGCCCGCCGTGCAGCCCGAAACGACCGCCGCGCCCGTTGCCTCCGCTTCGGCGCCACGCCGGCGCCGGGCCCGCCCACGGCCGGCCGTGGTAGCCGCCCGCAGCGCCGCGCCCAAAGCCGCCACCGTGCTGGGCAACGCGGCGCCCATCAGCAGCGCCACCGCCGCCGATAGCAGTCAGGCGCTGGGCTGGGGAGCAACGGCTGCCGCGCCCCCGGCGGCGGTCCAGCAACCGGCCGCCGAAGCAGCGGATACTGCCCCGGCCAAGCCCATGGCTATGGCCCGAATGGCTGCCGCCGCGCCGACCGATACCGCCCACGCCTTTCGGGAAGAGGCCAGCAAGCGCAAGGCCGCGCTGCCCCCGGCGCCGGCCCTGGCCCCGTTCCCGGTGGGCGGATATCCGGCTCTGCGCACTTACCTGCGCCGCGAGCAGCAGCGCCCCGAAACCGGTATCGGCGACCAGGCCCACTCCGACGGCATCGTCAAGCTGAAATTCATGGTCGAGGCCGACGGCACGGTACACAACATCCAGGTGGTGCGCGGCATCAATGCCGAGTACGACGAGGAAGCCATCCGCCTGATCTGCGAAGGTCCGGCCTGGCGTCCGGCCATCGTCAACGGCCGCCGCGCCGCCCAGGCCGTGCGCCTCGACGTGCCCTTCCACTAGGCGCAGCAGCTAATTAGTACGCCCGGCGGCCCGGCGCGGCAACTCCCGCCGGAGCCCCGTGCCGGGCCGCCGTGTATGTGGCTTCGTGGGCCGGCTTAGCCGCTGTAGCCGCCGCCGTTTTCGGGTGAGGTGGCGCTGCCGCTGGGCTCGTGGGGCGCTTCCGCTGCGGCCGCGCTGCCCGCGTGGGTGGGCTCCCAGCGGTGCATCACCTCAAAGGAAATCTTGGCCGTGATGCGGTATTCCACGATTTTGTTGTCGCGCACCCGGCAGCTCTGGTCCTTGATGTAGATAGATTTGATGCCCTGCACGGTGGTGCTGGCTTCGTTTAGGGCTCGTTGCAGGGCGTCTTCAAAGCTTTTGTCAGACGAGGCCAGCACTTCGATGACTTTCTTGATGGTGCTCATGGGGCTGAGGTCAGTTAGCGGTAGAACATCGGGTGACAAGGCGCGAAGGCCTGACAAACACATACGCAAAAGCACCCGGCCAGGCGTGCCGCGCACTACCCCGCTGGCAGCTTCGTTAGTGTTGATCAGTTTTACGCGTTGACAATCAATGACATTTTCATTTGGTAACCATATTTATTATCTAAGCAAAAGTTTTGAAATGTCATTAAGTAAACTCGTTTATAGAATTGATAAAAGCCTTTCAGCGTGGCTTTTTACCTCCTAATAAGCCTGGGCTTTTGTTGCGTCACACCATAACCGCTTCGCGGCGCGGTGCTACCTTTGCCGCGCCTAATTCCCATCGTTTCACCGAGTCTGTTCGCCTGATGCAATTCCGCACCGAAAAGGACACCATGGGCACCGTGCAGGTCCCCGCCGACGCCTACTGGGGCGCCCAAACCCAACGCTCCATCGAGAACTTCCAGATTGCGCAGGACATCAACCGGATGCCCAAGGAAATCATCCGCGCCTTCGCTTACCTGAAGAAAGCCGCCGCCCTCACCAACCGCGACGCGGGCATCATGCCGGCCGAGAAGGCGGAGCTGATCGGCCGCGTCGCCGATGAAATCCTCGAAGGCAAGCTCGACGACCAGTTTCCGCTGGTGGTGTGGCAGACGGGCTCGGGCACGCAGTCGAACATGAACGTGAACGAGGTCATTGCCTACCGCGGCCACGTGCTGCAGGGCGGCAGCCTGCTCGACGAGAAGAAGGCCCTGGCCCCGAACGATGACGTGAACAAGTCGCAGTCGTCGAACGACACCTTCCCGACGGCCATGCACATCGCGGCCTACAAGATTCTGGTGGAGGTGACCATGCCCGGCATCGAGAAGCTGCGCGACACCCTGGCCGCGAAGTCCAAAGAGTTTATGCACGTGGTCAAAATCGGGCGCACGCACCTGATGGACGCCACCCCGCTGACGGTGGGCCAGGAGTTCAGCGGCTACGTGTCGCAGCTCGACCACGGCTTGCGCGCCATCAAGAACACCTTGGCCCACCTTTCGGAGCTGGCCCTGGGCGGCACCGCCGTGGGCACGGGCATCAACACGCCCGCCGGCTACTCCGAGAACGTAGCCAAGCACATTGCCGACCTGACCGGCCTGCCTTTCGTCACCGCCGAAAACAAGTTTGAGGCTCTGGCCGCCCACGACGCCATCGTGGAAGCCCACGGCGCGCTGAAGACGGTGGCCGCCTCGCTGATGAAAATTGCCAACGACGTGCGCCTGCTGGCCTCGGGCCCGCGCGCCGGCATCGGCGAGCTGTTCATCCCCGACAACGAGCCCGGCTCCAGCATCATGCCCGGCAAGGTGAACCCGACCCAGTGCGAAGCCATGACGATGGTGGCCGCGCAGGTGATGGGCAACGACGTGGCCATCAACATCGGCGGCATGAACGGGCACTTCGAGCTGAACGTGTTCAAGCCCGTCATGATCTACAACTTCCTGCACTCGGCCCGCCTGATCGGCGACGTGTGCGTGTCGTTCAACGACAAGTGCGCCGTGGGCATCCGCCCCATCGAGGAAAACATCAAGAAGCACGTGGAGTCGTCCCTGATGCTGGTGACGGCGCTGAACCCGCACATCGGCTACTATAAGGCCGCCGAAATTGCGCAGACGGCCCACCGCGAAGGCAGTACCCTAAAAGAAACCGCTCTGAAGCTGGGCTACCTCACCGAGGAACAGTTCAATGAGTGGCTGCGTCCGGAGGACATGGTGGGCGAATTGCCCCGCTAAATAAAAATTAGCCTTGTGCGTTGGAACGCCGCAGCCCCGTTGGGTTGCGGCGTTTCTTTTATCCGGACAAACCAACTACCGTATCTTCCCGTTTCGGGAAACTGTTCGGCGTGCCTCATACCTATCATGCTTAAGCTTTACGAAACAAATCATTTACGCATCAGTTACGAGCCCCGCCTGCGGCTGCTGGAAGTGCAATGGCTGAGCGACGCAGCCACGCCTGCCGAATTTCGGGAGGGCTACTGGCAGGCCCTGTTGTTGGCCGAACGCCATCAGACGCGCGCCTGGCTGTCAGATTTCCGCACGGTGCCCACGCCGCCGGAGGCCGAAATTCAGTGGCTGGCGCAGCAGTGGTACCCGCGCTACGTGCGGCTCAAGCTCGACAAAGTGGCCATTATCAAGCCTCTCAGCGCCAGTGCCCAGCAGGCGCTGGCCCGCATCGTGCAGCTGGCCGACGAAGCCGGCCACACCAACCGCCCCGACGCGCACTACTTTGACGACCCGGCCGACGCCCGCGCCTGGATCGAGCGGCCCTTTACCAAAGGCCAACTGCCGCCGGCTGGCTAGCACCACGCGGGCACTTTCGCGCGGGTGCGCGTCGTTAAGCGCCTGACGCGTAGGTTTGCGTGTCAGAATTGATGACAGATGAGCGGATGAGTAGTTGAGCAGATAAAGCGGCCCAACTATCCATTCATCAACTCATCAACCCAGCTACTCATCTTTTGCCCGTGCGCTACCTTTTCCCGCTGCTGTTGCTTTTCTCCATGCTGACCTCGGTGCTGCTGTCCGGCTGCGAACCGAAGGAGGAAATGGTCACCACCGACGGCAGCGTCCGGCTGGCGTTTTCGGCCGATACGGTGAAGTTCGACACCGTATTCGTGCAGACGCGCACCGTGAGCAAGCGCCTGTGGGTGTACAACCGCAACAAGCAGGCCGTGCGCGTCGATGAAATCCGGCTGGCCGGGCCCTACGGGCAGCCCTACAAGCTCATCATCGACGGCGACTCGGGGGCGGTGCGGCAGAACGTGCTCATCCGCGGCAAGGACAGCCTGCTGGTGCTGGTGAAGGCCACGCTGAACGTCAACGCCCAACCCGACAACCGGCCCTTTCTGACCGAGGACCAGCTGTTGTTTCGTACCAACGGCAACGAGCAGCAGGTGAAGCTGCTGGCGTTCGGGCAGAACGCGTATTTCCACATCAATGAGCTGCTGCCCTGCAACACCGTGTGGCGCAAGGATAAGCCCCACGTTATCTACGGCGGGGTGCTGGTCGGCCCGGGCTGCACGCTCACCATCGAGGAAGGTACGCGCGTGTACTGCCACGCGGGCGCGGGCATGGAGGTGCAGGGCCGGCTGCTGATCAACCCCGCGCTGCAGCCCACCGACGAGGTGAAGCCCGATGACCCGCGCATCGTGCGCTTCCAAGGCGACCGGCGGGAAGCGTTTTACAACGACATTCCCGGCCAGTGGGCTGGCATTCAGTTCGACCCGGGCAGCAGCCGGCAGAGTGTGTTGCGCTTTTGCGAAATCAAGAATTCCTCGTTCGGCCTGCTCGTCTACAACCCCGACGCCCAGACGCCCTTCCCGAAGGTGACCGTGGAAAATGCCGTGTTCCGCAACATTTCCGGGGCGGGCCTGACTTTCGCCAGCGGCGGCCAGAGCTTCGACGGTGGCGGTATTCTGAGCTTCTCGGGGGATTTTGACGTGCGCAACTCCCTGTTTACCAACTGCGGCGAGTACGCGCTGGGCGGTTTTCAGGGCGGTACTTACAACCTGCAGTACTGCACCTTCGCCAACTACACCCCGCTGTTTCAGCGCAAAACGGCTTCGCTCACCTTCTCCGACGGCCTGCCGGTGCGCGTGCCCCCGCGCCAGATCAACCCGGTCGTCAGCCTGGAAAACTGCATCGTGTGGGGCTCCATTGCCGATGAGCTGTTTTTCAACAACAGCAGCCGCTACCTAGCGCAGATCAGCGTGAAAAACAGCGTGCTGCGCACCCAGGAGTACCTGGGCGCGGCCGACAACGGCGGCAAGCCCGGCCTGGCCCGCGCCGGCAACCTGCTCAACACCGACCCCAAATTCCGGCGCACGCCCGAAACCGCCGCGAACCGCTACGACTACCGTCTCGACACCCTCTCGCCGGCCAGCAACCGTGCCGTGCCCCTGCCGCTGCTCCCCCGCGACCTGCGTAACCTCAGCCGCAGCAGCACCACCCCCGACCCCGGCGCCTACGAGCGGGTGAATCCGTAATCGGTGAGATGGAGAGGTGGTGAACTGGTGAGTGCCGTGCCGATGGCGCCAAATGCGTGGCGCTGCGCGGTTCTGGCCTCCCGAACATCAACTCACCAGTTCACACCTCACTATCTCACCGCATGATCTGTGCTCAGAAACGAATGCGCCTGCCGGCCGTGCGCCGCGGCTTTCACCTCATCACCGACCTCGTGACGGCCGAGCTGCCCGAGCTGGAGCAGGTACAGGCGGGTACCCTGCACGTGTTCATTCAGCACACCTCAGCCAGCCTCTCGATCAACGAAAACGCCGACCCCACGGTGCGGCACGACTTCGAGCAGTTCTTCAACCGCACGGTGCCCGAAAACGCCCCCTACTTCCGCCACACCCTCGAAGGCCCCGACGACATGCCGGCCCACCTCAAGGCGGCCATGCTCGGCAGCAGCGTGACGGTGCCCGTTACCAACGGCGAGCTGGCCCTGGGCACCTGGCAGGGCATTTACTTGGGGGAGCACCGCAACAACGGCGGCCGCCGCTGGCTGGTGCTGACGTTGTTGGGGACGTAAATACAGATACCGATGCTTCCCAAAGCAAACGGCGCCCAGGTTCTGAACCGGGGCGCCGTTTGGATTACCGCAGCACCCGCCCGCGGGCCACGTAGCGCGTGGTGTCGAAGCCGACGAGCTTCTGCTGGCCCAATACCTCGTAGCTGCTCAGCGTACCATCTTCCCCGAAGCGCAGGCGCAGCTGCTTGCCGGAGAAGAACAGCGGATTCTGTTGGTTGACAATGGCGCGTAGCTCGCGCACCGTCGGGCCGGCTTGCAGCACCGTCATGTCCGTTACGGGGTGGTCCACGTCGGGCAGGCGGCGGAAGCTGCGGCGCGTGAGGCCGGCTGAGTCTGTGGTCTGTACCTGGTAGGCGCCGCGCAGAGCGGGCTTGTTGATGTCGGCCTGGTAGAACAGCTGCAGCTCGTGGGCCCAATCGGGCTGGGCCAACGTCTGGGTTTCCGGGGCGCTGCCGCGCAGGCTCACGCGCTTCTCCAGGCCCGGGTGCTGAGCCTGCAATTGCTGCACCTGCTTGTCGAGCAGGCCCTGGGTATCGAAGTAGCCGGCGGGGCGGCGGGCCGGGCGCTCGGCCGGGTCCGACGAGCAAGCGGCGCCAACTCCGCTTCCGAGAAGCAGAATCAGCGCCGCCTGGGCTGCCCGGTAGGGGCGGAGCTTACGCATTGCGCGGGCGCAGCAGCGATTCGCCGGTCATGTCGGCGGGCTGCGGCAGTCCCATCAGGGCCAGCACGGTGGGCGCGATGTCGCCCAGCTTGCCGTCGGCCAGCGTGCCTTGGTAGTCGTTGTCGGCCAGGATGCAGGGCACCAGGTTGGTGGTGTGGGCCGTGTTAGGCGTGCCGTCCTCGTTGATCATCATGTCGGCGTTGCCGTGGTCGGCAATGATGATGCTGGCGTAGCCGGCCGCCAGCGCCGCCGAAACGACGTCGCCCGCGCACTGGTCTACCGTTTCCACCGCTTTTACGGCGGCCTCGAACACGCCGGTGTGGCCCACCATGTCGGGGTTGGCGAAGTTCAGCACCACGAAGTCGGCGGTGCGCTGCTGCAGCTCGGGCACCAGCGCGTCGCGCAGCTCGTAGGCGCTCATTTCGGGCTGCAGGTCGTAGGTGGCCACCTTGGGCGAGGAGCGCAGGATGCGGCTTTCGCCCTCAAACTCGGCTTCGCGCCCGCCCGAGAAGAAGAACGTCACGTGCGGGTACTTCTCGGTTTCGGCAATGCGGATCTGCTTTTTGCCGTTTTCGGCCAGCACCTGCCCGAGCGTGTGCTCCAGGTTGTCCTTGTCGAAAATCGGCTGCACGCCCACGAACGTCGCGTCGTAGTTCGTCATCGTGAGGTAGTGCAGGTTCAGCCGGTGCATGTTGAAGGCGTGGAAATCCTGCTGGGTCAGCGCCTGCGTGATTTCGCGGCCGCGGTCGGTGCGGAAGTTGAAGCAGATGACCACGTCGCCGTCCTTGATGGTGGCCAGCGGCTGGTCGTCGGCCCCGATTTTCACCAGCGGCTTGAGGAATTCGTCGGTCACGCCCGCCTTGTAGGAGTCGAGCATGGCCCCGATGAGGTTGTTGCAGCGCTGACCCTTGCCGTTCACCAGCAGGTCGTAGGCCACCTGCACCCGCTCCCAGCGGTTGTCGCGGTCCATGGCGTAGTAGCGCCCCACGATGGAAGCAATTTTGCCGCTGGCCCCGTGCTGCAGGTGCTGCTCCAGGTCGTTGACGTAGCGCACGCCGGCTTTGGGGTCGGTGTCGCGTCCGTCGGTGAAGGCGTGGATGAACACGCGGTGCACGTCTTCGTCGTGGGCGAGGGTGCAGAGGGCCTTCAGGTGGTCGATGTGCGAGTGCACGCCGCCATCGGAGAGCAGGCCCATCAGGTGCAGGTTTTTGTCGGTATTCTGTCGCAGGTACTCAAAGGCCTGCTTCAGCGCCGGCATGGCGGCCAGCTTCCGCTCCCGCACGGCTTTGTTGATGCGCACCAGATCCTGGTACACCACGCGGCCGGCGCCGAGGTTCATGTGGCCGACTTCCGAATTGCCCATTTGCCCCTCGGGCAACCCCACGGCCTCGCCGGAGGCCTGGAGGCGGCTGTGGGGAAAACGCTGGAAAAGGGAATCCACGAAAGGCGTCTTGGCGGCGGCAATAGCCGACACGGCCGGATTGGTGCCCAAACCCCACCCATCAAGGATTACCAACAGTACCGGTTTATTCATGCTCGCAAAGATAGGCGCTGGCGTGCTGCGAAACCGTACCGATTCACTATTTTGGACGCAGCCGCGCCGAACCAACGATTTGCCCCCGCCGTATGCGGTTGGCACAATTTTCGCTCACGCCGCGCAGCAACCCCGCTTACCATGAAACGATTACTCCTCCGTGTGCTGACGGTGCTGTGCTTGGCGTTGCTGAGCCCCGCCGTTCATGCCCAGAACGATACGTTCGGGGCAGTGCGCTCGGCCATTCAGAACGGGTCGTCGCGGGCTGTTTCCCAGTACTTTGGCGGTACCGTGGAAATTGGCTTCGACGGCGAGAAACAGAGCTACAGCGCCACCCAGGCCGAATTCGTGCTGAAGGATTTCTTCGCCAAGAATTCCCCGGCAACCTTCGAAGTCGTGCACCAGGGCTCCTCCACCGGCGGCATCAAGTATGCCATCGGGCGCTACGCCGGCAAGAGTGGCAGCTACCGCGTCTACATCAAGCTCAAGCCCGTGCAGGGCGGCCAGCAGATCGACACCATCGATTTTAACCACGAGTAGATGAAGTGAACCGCTACTTTCTCCCCTGAATTACCTCCTTCCGCTGGGTTAGGTCCCGACTGCTAAGTCGGGGCCTTTCCCTATTTTTGCACCTGTGCAAAACCCGCCCTACCTCACGCCTGACGCGCTGCGCGCCTTTATTCACTCGGCCCTGGCCGAAGACGTGGGCGACGGCGACCATTCGTCGCTGGCCGGGGTGCCGGCCGAGGCCCGCAACCGGGCCCGCCTGCTGGTGAAGGACGAGGGCGTGCTGGCCGGCGTGCAGCTGGCCGAGCTGATTTTCCGCGAGGTCGACCCCGCGCTGCAGGTGACGGTGCTGCTGCCCGACGGCAGCCGCGTGAAGCACGGCGACGTGGCCCTGACGGTGGAAGGCCCGGCCCGCAGCATCCTCACGGCCGAGCGCCTGGTGCTCAACTGCATGCAGCGCATGAGCGGCATTGCCACCAAAACGGCTTACCTGACCTCGCTCATCGCCGGCACCAAGGCCAAGCTGCTCGACACGCGCAAGACCACGCCCAACTTCCGCCTCTGCGAGAAGTGGGCGGTGCTCATCGGCGGCGGCGTGAACCACCGCTTCGGCCTCTTCGACATGATTATGCTGAAGGACAACCACGTGGACTACGCCGGCGGCATTCGGCCCGCCATCGAAGCCACGCACCGCTACCTGCAGCAGCTGGGCCGCGAGCTGCCCATCGTGGTGGAGACGCGCACGCTGAGCGAGGTGGAGCAGGTGGTGGAAGTCGGCGGCATCGACCGCATCATGCTCGACAACATGAAGCCCGACACCATGCGCGAAGCCATTACCATCATTGCCGGCCGCTTCCCCACGGAGGCCTCGGGCGGCATCACCGAGCAAACCATTCGCGCGGTGGCCGAAACCGGCGTCGACTACATCTCGGTGGGTGCCCTCACGCACTCCGCCGATATTCTGGACCTGAGCCTCAAGGCTTTTTGATGAGTGGATGAGCAGATGAGTAAATGAGCGGATGGCTCATCTGTCCCACCTAGCACGTTCACTCATCTATTCATCCACTCATCTACTCATCAAGAAATATGCAACCACCCATTCCCCGCGGGGGCGGCGCGGGCCGCCAGTTCGTCCAGCAGCCGCAGCAGCCTTCGCCGCTGGCCATCCGCACCAAGAAGTACCAGCTCGACAAGGAGACCTACACCCGCATGGCCCTCACGCAGGTGTGGAAAAAGGACTGGTGGCAGGCCGCCATTCCGCTGGTGGTGCTGGCGGTGCCGGCTATTTTCAGCTTTTCGTGGTGGTGGATAGCGGCGGCCGTGCTCGTGACGGTGCTCTACGTGCTGCTGCGCTCGGCCCAGGTGACGGGCATCACCCAGCTGGAGCAGGGCAAGGTGCTGTTTGAGCGCCTGAGCTACGAGTTTGACCCGCGCTACATCGCCCTGCGCGCCAACGACAAGGATCAGCCCCGCGGCATGACCTGGGACATGATCGAGACGGTGAAGCGCACCAAGGACGCCTACGTGCTCTACCTGAAGCAGCCCGACGCGGCCGAGCAGGTATCGGGCTGGCGCCTGTGGCTGGCCAAGCTGATGTGGGTGCCGGTGTTTATTCACCTGCCGCTGCGCATCTTCCCGGCGCCCAAGGACCTGACCATGTTCGAAAACCTGCTGCGCCGCAAAAACCTGCTGCCGGCCACCGCGCCCAGCGCCGCCGACGCGCCGAAAGCTGCCTAACCGCGGTTTTGTCCGTACTTCGCATTCCGAGAACCTACTTCGCCTTCCTTATATGACCTCCAACAAACTCGTTCTGGGCCTGGCCACGGTGGCCGCCCTGGCCCTGGGTGCGTGCAGCGCCGAGCCTTCCGATTGGCGCGACGACAAGAAAGTATCCGTGGACTCGGTGCCCCCCGGCACCCGCGACACCGAAAACTTCGACCTGGCTACCGACGCGCCCAGCCAGCATAAGGGCGGCGCCATTGCCGAGCCCATCAGCCAGAACCACGACGCCCCGCAGACCCTGGACGCCGCCGCCGGCAAGCACGACGTGATGTCGGCTGAGCACGCTACTTCGGCCAATGCCGAAGAGGCGGCCGCCGAACATACCGCCACCGAGCACGACCTGGGCAACAAGCCCGGCGAGGTGCAGAAGGAAAACTAAGGCCTTCGATTTCGGTTGTTCCGACGCCCCGGCGCGGGGCTGGCCGACACCGGTCAGCCACTGCGCCGGGGCGTCGGCGTCGGCGGGCGGGTAGCGGCCGATTTTCTGCTTACTTGCGCCCCTGCCTATTGCCCCCTGCCCCCTATGCATCCCACCAGCTATGCCCAGTCCGCGGAGTGGTTCAGTACGTGGTTTGACTCGCCGTACTACCACCTGCTCTACCAGGACCGCAACCACGACGAAGCGCGCTACTTCCTCGACAACCTGCTGCGCCACCTGCACCCCAAGCCCAAGGAACGGCTGCTGGACCTGGCCTGCGGCCGGGGCCGCCACTCCATTTACCTGAACGAGCACGGCTTCGACGTGACGGGCATCGACCTTTCGGCCGAAAACATCGACGCGGCGCGGGCGGCTGAGAACGAGCGGCTGCGCTTCCACGTGCACGACATGCGGGCCCCGCTGCCCTACGGCCCGTTCGATTTCGTGCTGAATTTGTTCACTTCCTTCGGCTACTTCGACGAAGAGGCGGAAAACGTGGTGGCCCTGCGCAACGCCGTCGACGCCATGCAGTACGGCGGCAAGCTGGTCATCGACTTCATGAACACCGAGCGCACGGTGCGCGAGCTGGTGGCCCACGAAACCAAGCATGTGGAGGGCATCACCTTCGAGCTGCACCGCCACCTCGACCGCGACTTCGTGGTGAAGGACATTCGCTTCGTGGACCGCGAGGGGCAGCCCCAGCATTTTCAGGAACGCGTGCGCGCGTTGAGCGTAGAGCGGTTTCGCGAGTACTTCTACCTGGCCGGGCTGCGGCTGGGCGAGGTGCTGGGCGACTACGACCTGCGCCCCTACGTGCAGGCCGAAAGCCCGCGCATGATTTTCATTCTCAAGAAATAAGCCCGCCGCCGGTGCCCCATGGCGCCGCGGGCGGGCCGCTTACCCGCAATGCTCGTAGCCCTTCTGCTGCTGTTTGTGACGGTGCTCGGCGCCGGCTGGCTCACGCGCTTCGTCCCGACGGCCCACACCACCTGGCTGCGGCCCCTGCTGGCCTTCAGCGGGGCCTACCTGGTTACGCTCACGCTTACCCACCTGCTGCCCGAGGCGCTGGAGCTGGATACCGCCAGCCACCGCGTGGGCTACTTCGTGCTGGCTGGCTTCTTCGGGCAGCTGGTGCTGGAGCTGTTTTCGCAGGGCGTGGAGCACGGCCACCAGCACGTGCACGCCGAGCACGCCCACGCGGGCGTGCCCTTCCTGCTGCTCGGCTCGCTCACGCTGCACGGCTTCATGGAGGGCAGCATCTTGGTGCAAAGCCCCGGCGGCGAAGTGCCCGGCGGCTTCTACGCGGTGCTCACCGGCGTGGCCCTGCACCACATTCCGGCCGCCTTTGCCCTGATGGCGGTGCTGGTCACGCGCCTGGGCTCTTTCAACAAAGCCCTGCCCTGGCTGACCATTTTTGCCGCTGCGGCGCCGCTGGGCGTGCTCTTTAGCTACTACCAGGGCCTCGACCCGCTGCAGCACGGCGGCTGGTACCCGGCGCTGCTGGGCCTGGTGAGCGGCAACTTCCTGCACGTGTCGACCACCATCCTCTTCGAAGTCAGCCCCGAGCACAAAATCAACGTGCGCAAGCTGCTGGCTACGGTGCTGGGCGCCGGGCTGGCCCTGCTGGTGAACGGGCACTAAGCGCAGCCGCTTCAGCCACGGAAAAGCTTGCGCTGCCGGCTGGAACCACGATTTCCCGGACACCCCAGCTGGTCGGGTGTTATTGGTATAGCGGAACCACAGCGGCCTTATCGTAGTACGAGTACTGATGAGCGGCAATTCCCCTACGTTACTCGACTACCAATCTGGCTGTGCGGCACACGCTGGCACCTGTCCCAAGGTCTCCTTGGCTGAAGGCACCCAGGGCGGGCTTGCAAACTTATGGGCTCATCAATGACTTCGCCGCGTAATCAATTCCGCGTCGCGGCCACTTCGGCCGAGCTGGCGCAGTTCCGGCGAGACGCCTGGCGCCTGTACCAGCCCGTGGCGCCGGTGGCCGTTGAGGCCTTCGGGCAAACGTGGCAGCTGCGGCCGGGCCTGACCTTCACGCCCTTCGCCAACGCGGTGCGCTGCACGGCCCACTGCGCCTTCTGCTCTGAGGAGCTGCAGCGCTACGACGGGCACCAGCTCACGGCCAAGCGCCTCATCGACGACTACCCGGCCTATTTTGCCCGGCTGCAGGCGGTGCTGCGGCCGTTTCGGGGCCTGCCGCTGGGCCTGAGCTTGTCGGGGCTCGAAGCCACGGCGGAGCCGCAGTGGCTGCGCGAGCTGCTGGCCAGCCTGGGCGCGGCGGAAGCGGCCGGTAGCGTGTTCGACGAGAAAGTTCTGTATACCAATGGCAGCGGCTTCGTGCTCAGCCCCGACCTGGCCCCGGCCCTGCAGGACTTCGGCCTGACCCGGCTGGAACTCTCGCGCTGCCACGACGACGAGGCGGTGAACCAGCAGATCATGCGCTTCAACCGCAATCAGCCCATGCGCCACAACGCCGTGTACGCGGCCACGGTGCGCACGCTGCACCAGCATGTGGCCGTCAAGAACTCCTGCATTCTGACCCGTGAGGGCATTGCCTCGCTGCCCGATGTGGAGCGGTACCTGGCCTGGGCCGCCGGGCTGGGCGTGCGCCGGGTGGTGTTTCGGGAGTTGAGCCGGCTGGAAGGCAGCTACCTGCCCAACCGCTTTACCGAGTGGATTGAGGCCCAGCGGGTGCCCATCGAGCCGCTGCTGGCGGCTGTGGTGCCCACGCTGGAGGAGCCGCGACCGGGCTGGCAGTACGCGGGCAGCACCTTCGGCTACTATTATTACAACGAGCATTACCGCTGGCAGGGCACCGACGTCATCTTCGAAACCAGCAGCTACCCGGCCCTGCAGGCGGCCAACGCCACCGGGGTGCTGCAGAAGCTCATCCTGCACTCCGACGGTACGCTGGCCGGCGACTGGGACCCCGACAGCCACGTGCTCAGCCGCCTCGACGCCCCAGCCGCCGCGCCCCAGCCATGACGGCCACCCACGAGCAGCTCTACCGGCGCACGCTCCGCGCCCTAGTGGCCGCCGGCGTACCGTTCGTAGTACTGGGCACGTTCGCCCTGCGCCGGCAGTGCCCGCCGCTGCCGCGCCGCCTCGTCGCCGACTGCGACCTGCAGCTCCCGCCGAACGAGGCCGTGCTCACCCACCTGACGCAGCTGCTGCAAGCAGCCGGCTGGCAGGTGACGCTGTGGGAAAAGCCCGTTCAGCTACCGCTCACCACGGCAGCGCTGGCCGGCAAGTACTACCTGCGCGCCCGCCGAGTAGGCGCCGTGCTCGACTGCACTTACGAGCACGATTCCCTGAGCTGGCCGGAGTTCCAAGCCAGCAGCTACCACCACGAAGGACTGCCCCTGATGCGCGCCGCCGCCATTCTGCAGCAGAAAGCCCAGATCGGCCGCCCGCGTGACTTGGCGCTGCTCGACTGGTGGCAGCAAACTATCGGCCCGCTCTAGGGTGTGTGAGCAGTTTGGAAAAAGCACGTCATGCTGAGCTTGTCGAAGCATCTCTACCGCTTCGTTGTTCGGTAGAGATGCTTCGACAAGCTCAGCATGATAGCCTGGAGGCATCAGTATTCCGCATCGGTAGCCGGGTGGCGGCGCACCCAGGCTTCCAGCTGGGCTGCCCGGGCCGATTGGCGCGTCAGCTCGTACTGCAGCTGCACCAGGCGGCGGCGCATGGCCAATACCAGGTCGATGCCTTCGGGAGCGAGGTGCAACTCGTGGTGCAGGCGGGCCAGGCGGGCCAGGTGGTCGGCTTCGTCCTCGATGAGGGGCTCGGCGGCTTCGGGTTGCAGGCGCAGCCAGCCCAGGTCGGCCAGCTCGTGCAGCACGGTTTCGGAGAGGCCGTAGGTGCTGGCGCAGTCGCGGAAGGTGAGGGTCACGTAGTGGGTCATGGCGGGTGACGAATTAGGCCGACACGGTTTCGCCGCGCAGCTGGGCCAGCTGGCGCACGAGGTCTTTTTCCTGGTCCGAAAGGTGCTGGGGCAACTCCACCTGTAGGCGCAGGTATAGGTCGCCGTGCCGGTCGGTGTGGCCGTACACGGGGAAGCCTTTGCCGCGCAGGCGCAGGCGGGTGTTGTTGGCCGTTTCGGGCTTGATCTTGATTTTGACGGGTCCGCCGAGGGTTTCCACCACCTGCTCGCCGCCCAGCAGGGCCTTGTACAGGCTCACGGGCACGTCCATGGTCAGGTCGTGGCCGGTGCGCACGTAGCGGGCGTCGGGGCGCAGGCGGAAGGTGATGAGCAGGGAGCCGTTGGGCCCGCCGTTGCGGCCGGGGCCGCCCTGGTCGCGCAGCCGGATGGTCTGCCCGTCTTCCACGCCGGGCTTGATGGTCAGGCGCAGGCTCTTGCCGTTCACGTTCACGGTGCGCGGGCCGCCGTGGAAGGCTTCTTCCAGCGTCAGCTCCATTTCGGCCTGGTAATCCTGTCCGGCCGCGGGCCGGCTGCTGCGGGCCCCGCCCCCGCCGCCCATGCCCCCGAAGATGGAGCTGAAGAAGTCGGAGAAGTCGGCGTCGCCGCCGAAGCCGCCTCCGCCAAAGCCGCCGAAGCCCCCGGCGCTGCCCTGCCCGGCGTACTGCGACCAGTCGAAATCGCCCTGCCCGCCGAAGCCGCCGCGCCCGCCGCCCTGCTGATAGCGCTGCCAGTCGGCGCCCAGCTGGTCGTACTTCTGGCGCTTGTCGTCGTCCGACAGCACCTCGTTGGCCTCGTTGACCTCCTTGAACTTCCGCTCGGCCTCCGGGTCGTTGGGGTTCACGTCGGGGTGATACTGGCGGGCCAGCTTGCGGTACGCCTTCTTGATCTGGTCCTTGGTGGCCGATTTCTCGACGCCCAGCACCTTGTAGTAGTCCTTGTAGTCCATGACGGGAGGGAAATTCTGAATTATAAATTATGAATTCTGAATTGAGGTTGGGTCGATTAACGGAGAACCTATTTGGGAAGTGTCATGTCGAGCTTGTCGAGACACCTCGCATGCTGACTTCCACGAGTAATCCGTTTGTTCAACGAGAAGAATAGCCCCCGAGCGAGATGTCTCGACAAGCTCGACATGACGCTCCAAGGGCTTCCTGAACAGCTTCGGAGACTCTTCCAATTCAGAATTCATAATTCAACATTCAGAATTATTTGAGCGGGTCGTGGCCCCAGTTCATCAGCGAGTAGCGCCAGCGCGAGGTGGGTACGTCTTTCTTGTCGTGCGGGCCCTGGGCCAGGTGGCGGCTCACGTAGCTGTGCACCTTGTGCATGTGGGCTTCGTCGTCGGCCGTCAGCTCGGCTTTTTTCTTGTGCAGTATTTCCACTATGCGCTGCCCGGAGTGGTGGCCGATGCTTTCCCCGTCGCCGCTGTCCTGCCCGACGGATTTGGATTCTTCCGTCTTCAGCCATTTGTCGAGCTCGGACGCGGTCATGTTCACGTCCGTCTTGAATTGATTATAAATGTCGCCTGAGGGTTTCGTAGTCATGATTTTGCGGCTGAGGGATGAACGAAATCAGGAGTTGGTCCGTTAGTGGCGAAAATATGGCAGCGCGGCAGTCGGTTGTACTTGGCTGATATTGTCGATTTGCCGTATCTTCCCTTTCCCTTACCTTTTACCACCCTTTCTCCCATGAAGTTTTCTTCGACTCTCCTGACCCTGGGCCTGCTCACGTTGGGCATTGCCGCCCAAGCCCAAACGCGCCCCGCACCGCGTAAAGCTGCCGTGCCGCAGCGCCCCGTGATGAAGAATGCCGGCGTCAAGGACGGCTTCATGATGCAGGACGGGAAAGTGATGCACACCGAAAACGGCCACACCATGCCCGTTGCCGCGCTGACGGCGCTGCCCAGCGGCGTGAAGGTGCAGCCCGACGGCGTGGTTATCATGGCCGACGGTAGCACCGCGCAGCTGCAGAACGGGGACTATATGTCGCCGAGCGGCCGCCTGACGACCATGCGCATGAAGGCCGAGCAGGACAGCCTGGCCAAAGCCGCCATGCTGGACCCCAAAGGCAAAAACAAGAAGAAGAAAGGCAAGTAAGCTTCGCTGCTGCCCAAGCAAAAAAGCCCGTGACTACGCCGTCACGGGCTTTTTTACGTCTGAAACCGAGCCGGGCTGAGGCAAGGCCCCACGACGGTGGCTTAGCTGAAGGTGTAATCCTGTAGAATGGCGCGGGCTTCCTCGTCGTCCTTGGCTTCCACCACCTCGTCGATGACGAACTGGATTTCCGTTTCCGACCAGGTTTGCTGCTCGGCGGCTTTCACGAACTGGCCCAGCGTCACGAACCGGCTGGTGGCGGCCGGCGGCATGGTCCATTTTACTTTCTTACGAATGCGCATAGGGAGGAGGAAAGAAGGTCTGACTCAGCGGCCGCGGCCCTTGCGCACCACCTTGATTTTGACGGGCGCCACGCCGGCCTTGTCGACGCCGATTTTGTGGGCGGCGCTCTTCGACAGGTCGATGATGCGGCCCTTCACATGCGGCCCCCGGTCGTTCACGGTTACCTTCACGGAGCGGCCGTTCTGGACGTTGGTCACGCGCACCACCGTGCCGAAGGGCAGCGTGTTGTGGGCGGCTGTGCGCTTGCCGGGGCGGTAGGGCACGCCGCTGGCCGTTTTGCGGCCGTCGAACTTGTCGGCGTAGTAGGAGCCCTTGCCGGTTTCGGTGTAGGCCCCACCGGCGCAACTGCCCAGCAGCAGCAGGCTCAGCAGGCAAGTCAGCGGGCGAAAAGGCAGCGGCGGCAGGTTCATAGGCGGGAAAGGTAGGGCGCCGCTACTGGCGCGAAGTGCCTGAGGCGGCTTTGCGCGGCGGAATGCGCAGGGCCAGCAGGTTGGCGTAGCTGCCCTGGTATACGTTGAAATCGACAGCGCCGCGAATGCCGGGAATGTAAGCCTCGTCGGAGTGCTGCCATATAATCCACTTCTCACGGGCCAGGGCGGGCTTTTCCACCTCGTAGTGCGCTAGCCAGAGCGGGTAGTCATCGAAGTGCCCGGCGAGGTAGCGACGGTAGAAGCTGTAATTGGAGTACAGGATGGGCCGCACGCCGTAGTGGCGCTCCACCAGCCGCAGCCAGGTGCCGATGTGCTGGCGCATCACGGCCACGTCGTGAAACTCGGGGGCTTCCACGTCGAGCACGGGCGGCAGGTCGCCGGGGCCGAGGTCGGCGGTGCGGGTGAAGAGGTTGGCCTGCTGGGCGCCGTCGTAGTTGGGCTGAAAGAAGTGGTAGGCGCCGCGGCAGATGCCCGCCTTCCGGGCCCCGCGCCAGTTGCGGGCGAAGCGTCGGTCGCGCAAGCTCACGCCCTCCGTGGCCTTGATGAACGCGAAGCGCACCCGGTGCCGGGCCACCTCCGGCCAGTCGATGCTGCCCTGGTACGACGACACGTCGATGCCGTGCACGGAGTAGCCGTCGAGCAGCGGCGTTTTTTCCCGGCCCGTGAGGTAGTCGGCCGAGAGCGTGGCCCAGGCACGGCGCACGTAGCGGTGCAGCTGCCGCCGGTAGTGCCCGTAAAACAGGCCCGCGCCCAGCAGAATCAGCAGCAACGTCGCCAGCACAGTGCGCCGCCAGCCGCTCCGGCCCGCGCGGCGCGGGGCCGGACGGCGAGCAGCAGCAGCAGAAACACGGCGGACGCGGGGCATAGGCAAACGAAGGTGGTCGGAAAGCGAAGATAACGTCAAGACGACGCTTGCTGGTGCCCGCCGCCGTGCCGGGCCACGGTGAAACTGGTAATTTCAGGGCCCAACCATCCCGCTGCCATGGCCGCCGACGTCCGTTCCGAAGTTTCCGGCCCCCGGGCCTTTCTGCTTGGTTTAGTGGGCTTCGCGGCCTTCGAAACCGCCGTGTACTATCTGCTGCGCTGGGCCACCTCGGGCCTGGGCGAGCGAAACCAGTTTCAGGCCGAAAACACCATCGTGCGCAACTGGGTGAAGACCACCGCCTTTTTGCTTGGGCATCTCACGCTGGTCATCATTGCGGTGCTCGTGCTGAGCAACCTGCTGCCGCGCCGCTACCGCAGCCAGATCATACCCTGGTTTCTGCTGTCGTTGCTGGTGATGTTCCTGCTGCTCTGGCCGCTGTTTGAATAGATGAGTGGATTTCGGATGAGTAGATGGGCGGATGAGAAAGACCTCTGAATAGCCACTCATCGACTCATCTAAAACCTGCTCATCAAAAACAAAAAAGCCACTGCGGGCGAGGCAGTGGCGGTGAAACCATGAGGTGTCGGTCGGTCCCGACGGTATAAACGGAGCGGGCAAGGCCCGCCGAAGAAGCCTAGCGGCGGCGAATGTTGATTTCGCGGTGGTTGGTCGTCGGGTCCTGGTACGGGATGCGTACGCGCAGCTCGTGGCCTTCGTGCTCGGCATCGATGCGGGTCAGGTCCAGCTCAACGGGCAGCTCGAAGGTCTGCACGAACAGAGGGGCAACCAGCTGTTCCTCGGCGGCGTGGCGGTATTCGGCGAATACGTCCAGGCGGTTGTTGTTCAAGACGACGTGGAATGTCTCGGGGCGTACGCTCGGAGCCGACACCCGGATAACCACGCCCTGTTCGCGCTTCTGCACACGCACCTGCGGCTGCGCCACCCCGCCGCCCAAGGTATTGAGCAGGTTGAGTTGGGGAGCAATGTTGTGCAGGAATTCTTGGCTGATAAGTTTCATGGCGGTGGTCCTTATTCTGTCTTTCGAAGGGTTGATTTGCAAACAGTGTACCAACCTGATTTGTCGGCATGCCGACTTCTTTGTTTGTCATATTGGCGGAAAACAGCAGTTTGCCGGTCCTGATAAGGTGTCATTATGACGGGTCAAGCTGGGAGTGGGTCTACAGCCGTAGCCCAGAGTACAACAACGCAACAGCAAAAAAGCCTCCCTGCACGAGCAGAAAGGCCTTGATTGGATCCGTAAGGTTGTTCTGAGGCAATAAACTTCAGAACACCCGCAGGCAGCGCGAAGACAGTCAGTTAAGAACCCTGGCGGGGCTAAGCCGGTAACTGAAAGTGCGGATTCTGGATGACGCCCAGCAGATTGCCGAACGGATCGAGCACGCACCCCACGTAAATGCCGCCGCCCACTTCGTGCACGGCTTCGTGGGACTGGGCGCCCAGCTCCAGCAGGCGGGTGTAGGCCGCGGCCGCATCGGGCACGCCCCAGTAGGTGACGGGGCCGCCCGGCCCGGTGCCGGGGCTGTTGGGGTCGAGGCCCAGCTCGTAACCGCCCACGTTGAAGCCCACGTAGAACGGCTCGTCGAAATAGGGCGGCTGGCCCAGAACCTGGGTGTACCACTGGCGGGCGCGTGCCAGGTCACGGACGGGGTACACAATGGTGCGTAAGCCTTGAAACATACGTAAAGCGAAAAAGGAATGGAAAACCAGCCGGCAAATAGCGCCGCCGCTTGCCGATAACCAAGCCTGGGACGCCCCAGTTTGGGAATGCCCGGCTCGTTTCTGCTACCTCCACCCGTCCGGCGCGTACTTTTACCCCGCCTCCGCCTTTCCCATTCATGGCCGCTCCCGATTTTCTACAGATTGACTACCGCCCCGACCTCGACCTGCTGGTGGGCCGCTGGCTACGCGCCGTCGGCGAAGGGGAGTTGTACGCCAGCTACCCCGCCCTGCTGGAGGTGGCGCGGGCGCAGCATTGCCGCTACTGGCTGCTCGATGCCCGTCGGCGCCTGAACGTGGAAGTCGCCATTACGCCCTGGCTGCTCAACGACTTTCTGCCGCGCCTCGGGCAGCACCTGGCGGGCCGCGTCTACCTAGCTTACCTGGTGGCCCCCATTCAGCTCACCGACGCCGTGCCGGCCGACAAGAAAATCCCGCCGCTGGTGTATTTCGAGGGCAAAGCCAGCCTGATGCAGCGCTTCACCGACGAAGCCGAAGCCATAGCCTGGCTGCGGCAGCAGCAGGCGCAAGAAGGTCGATAGGCTAATATTTTTAGTAAAATCTTGTTTAAAAATTTAGTATTGTCGTATTTGCATGTTCACCAGCTGACCTCTTCGTTATGGCCGCCGAACCGCGCAAAGCTGCCCTGGGCTTCATTTTCGTCACGCTGCTCATCGATGTCATCGGGTTTGGCATCATCATTCCGGTAGTACCCAAGCTGATTCAGCAGCTGACCGGCGGTACCATCAGCGACGCGGCCCGCTACGGCGGCTGGCTGGTGTTTGCCTTCGCCGTGATGCAGTTTCTGTTTTCACCGGTGCTCGGCAACCTCAGCGACCGGTACGGTCGGCGGCCCGTGCTGCTGTTTTCGCTGTTCGGCTTCGGGCTCGACTACCTGCTGCTGGTGGTGGCCCCTACCATTGGCTGGCTGTTCGTCGGGCGGCTGCTGGCGGGCGTCACCGGGGCCAGCATGACCACCGCCACCGCCTACATTGCCGACGTGAGTCCGCCGGAAAAGCGGGCGCAGAACTTCGGCATGGTGGGCGCCGCGTTTGGGCTGGGCTTCATCATCGGGCCGGCCATCGGCGGGCTGCTGAGCCGCTGGGCGCCGCAGCTACTGGGCGGGTTCGGGCAGCTGACGGGCGTGGTGCTGGACGCGGCTCAGTGGGGGCCGCGGGTGCCCTTCATGGTGGCGGCCCTGCTCACCTTCGTCAATTGGCTGTACGGCTTCTTCGTGCTGCCCGAGTCGCTCGACGAAGCGCACCGCCGTCCCTTCGAACTGCGCCGGGCCAACCCCGTCGGCTCGCTGCGGCAGCTGCAGCGCTACCCGGTTATCTTCGGGCTGGTCGGCTCACTGATATTCATCTACGTCGCGGCCCACGCCACGCAGAGCACCTGGTCGTACTTCACCATGGAGAAGTTTGGCTGGAACGAGGCCTGGGTGGGCATTTCCCTGGCCGTCATCGGGGCGCTGGTAGCCATCGTGCAGGGCCTGCTGATTCGCTACATCAACCCGCGCCTGGGCTCGGAGCGCTCGGTGTACGTGGGCATGCTGCTCTACGCGCTGGGCTTTCTGCTCTTTGCCTTCGCCTCGCAGGGCTGGATGATGTTTGTGTTTTCGGTGCCGTATTGCCTGGGCGGCATTGCCGGTCCGGCCATTCAGGGGCTGATTTCGGCCCAGGTGCCGCCCAACGAGCAGGGCGAGCTGCAGGGCGGCCTGACCAGCCTGATCAGCCTCACCTCCATCGTGGGGCCGCCGCTGATGACCAACCTGTTTTCGTATTTCACCGGGCCGAAAGCGCCGGTGTATTTCCCCGGCGCGCCATTTTTGCTGGCGGCGGTGCTCACCGTCATCAGCGCCTGGCTGGCCGCCCGCTCCCTGCATGGCTCAATGCACCTGCGCCGCCCGCAGGAAACGCCGGTGCCCGAACAGGCGCTGGTGGAGTAATCTGACCTTTGTTTCCGACTGTTTACCTGTACCGATGCTCACAGTTCGCCCCTCTACCGAAGCCGATCTGCCCGCCATCCTGGATATCGTGCGGCGGGTGGTGCCGCTGATGCAGGCCGCCGGCAACTTTCAGTGGGAGGCCGACTACCCGAATGAGGCCGTGTTCCGGCAGGACATCGACCGGGCGCAGCTGTGGGTGGCCGAGGTCGACGGGGCCGTAGCCGGCGTAGCGGCCCTGACTACCGACCAGGACCCAGAATACGCCCAGGCCGACTGGGACCCGGCGGAAACGGCCATCGTCACGCACCGCCTCGCCGTGGACCCCGCGGTGCAGGGCCGGGGCGTGGCAGCCGCCCTGCTGCACCAAGCGGAGGCGCTGGCCACGGCGCGCGGACTGACTGTGCTGCGGGTGGACACCAACTCGGAAAATCAGGCCACGCAACGGCTGTTTCCGAAGCTGGGCTACCGATTCGCGGGCGAAATCATGCTGGGCTTCCGGCCCGGGCTGCGGTTTTTTTGCTACGAAAAGCGGCTGGACTAGCCCGGGCTACAGCTGCTCGAACGGCAGATCCAGGCAAACTGCGGTCAAGGCTGAGCGGGCATCCGTTCCCAACAGGTAGAAGCAGTCGTCGCAACCGGCGCCATAAATGCGGCCCTGTGGGTCCATCAATAGCAGCAGGTCTTCGCCGTAGGCCACGCCCAGAACGGCCAAAGCAGGTTGGCCCAGCAGTTGGCTCAAGCCTTCCTGAGCAGGCTGATAGTGCGCAAGCTGCACCGCCAGCGCCGGTTCAAACTGCAGATTGCTGACGCTGCCGTCGTGGCGAAGGAAGCGCAGGTGTAGGCTCCCAAACTCGCTCAGGAACCTTTCTGCTGCGCCAAACCACGCGCCGCCCGAGGAAGTATTGGCGGCGCTATATGGCTGCGTACTCACGCGGCGCCCTTCGTGCCAGCCCGCTTCGCGCAGGACGTGTCTTACTTCATCGGAAAAAACAGACATCCCAGTGCTTATAGAGGGAGTACAAATTTATCCGAAAATAACAAAGTAAGATAATGCGGCCTCGATAAAATACACGGCTGCGTTATTGGCGGCAGCTTGGCCGCGCGGGCCTGATTAGCAGGGCATTCAGGCTTGCGCGCCCTTTGCGGGCTGAAGGACTACACCGGGTGAAACCTGAGGGGCGAGGCTTTGCCGCTCGCGGCCCGGAAAATAACCGCCGTTGCCGTCGTGCCGGGCAGCCGGCCGACTAGCGTAGCCACTCGCGGCCGGCTGCCAGCAGGCGGGCCAGGTAGGAGGGGGCTGGCGCCGAAGACGGGGAAGCCATGGGCGTTGGGCTGGCCGGAGCGGCAGCATCACGAGCGGGAGCCGGGGCCGGGCGGCTTGCCTGGATGGTGGCTTTGCCGGGGCGCTTGCGGCGCGAGGCGTTGGCGGCGGGGCGAACGGCTTTGCTGCGCCGCGCCAGCACCGGCGGCAGGGCCGGCGTGCGGAACTCCAGCACCGGATTGCCATCGAGGGCGTAGACGGGATGCTCCCCGGTGCCGGCGCTCTGCCGGTACTCCACCACGCGGGCGTAGTAGGTGCGACCGGGCTCCAGGTCGCGCACGGTCACGGCGCTGTCGGGGCCGGCCGTTACCACGGCGCCGGTGCCCAGAGTGGCCCCGCGCCCGAAGCTGGCGTCGGCCACGTAGTTGGTGCCGTCGGTGGGCAGGGCCGTCAGCGGGGCTTTTTCCTGCAGCACCAGCAGCCGGCCCGTGCCGTTGCCGTTGTGCCAGCTTAGGCGGGCGGTGGTGGGGCCCAGCGGTTTGGCTAGCAGGCGGACGGCGTTTTGTTCGGGGGCGAAGAGGTCGTAGGCGGGCCAGCGGCCGTCGGCGGCGCGCAGGCAGTCCCAGCCCAGCTCTTCCAGGTCGTGCCAGAAGCGGTTGGGCAGGGCGCGGCCGTTGAGCAGGATGGCCCAGGTGTAGCCCGCGGCGGTGCGTACCACGCAGCTGGCGGTGCCGTCGAGCGAGCCGGTGTGCCACCAGGTGCTGCGGTCCTTGTTGACGAGCCAGCCCTTGGCGTAGCGGCGGTTGGGCTCGTCGGACGTGGTCATGGTATCGATGGTGGCGGCCGTCAGCAAGTCGGGGCGGGTGGCCGAGCCGTCGACGGCCAGCACCAGGCGCACCAGGTCGCGGGCCGAAAACAGCCAGCCACCGTGGGCGTGCATGGCCTCCAGATTCCAGGCGCCGTAGGGCATGGGCACCTGCTGCCCGGTGCCGTAGCACGACTCGCGGGTGGTCTTGCTGAAATACTCGGCCTCGCGCTCTTGCTTGTCGGCCAGCAGGTTGCGGCCCAGGTGAGCTTCCCGTACCCCGGCCGGCGCGAAAATGTGCTGCTGCACCCAGCGGGCGTAGCTCTGCCCCGTCACCTGCTCAATGACTTTGCCCAGGATGAGGTAACCCATGTTGGAGTAGGCGAAGCGGCTGCCGGGCGTGAAGTTCAGCCCGCGGCTGAGCACGAAGCGCACCAGCACCGAGTCGGCCACCGGGTTGCTGGCTTGCATGGCCTTGGCCACGTACAGCGGAAAGTCGATGGGGTCGGAGCTGCTCAGGTCGTCGACGCCGGCGTTGCGGTTCCAGCCGCCGGTGTGCTCCAGCAGCTGGCGCACCGTGATGTCGTAGATGCGCTGATCCTGAATGACTTCGTTGTAATAAGAGCCGCGCAGGTAGCCTTCAGGCCCGAACACGCGGTGGTTAAGTGTGAGTAGGCCGTCTTCGGCCAGCTTCATGACGGCCAGGGCCGTAACGGGTTTCGAGATGCTGGCCACCCGCAGCAGGTGGGCGGGCTGCATGGGCTCGGTGCGGGCCAGGTTGGCGTAGCCGAAGCCCCGCTCGTACACCAGGCGGCCGTCCTTGCTGATGGCCACCGAGGCGCCCGATATGTCCCAGCGCTGCAGAAACGCCTGTACCACCGCGTCGCAGGGCGCCAGGGCCGGTTCGGCCACGCCCGTTTGCGCCCGCGCCGACAGTACTGTCAGCATCAACCCCACTACCAAAGTAAACCACTGCTTCACGCCGCCGACCTGTAGATAAAGCTCTGCCTCAGTCCCATTCCGCGCCGAACGCGGGTAGGACGATTCTACAAGTTTACCAGATTGTTAGAAGAAAATGGTAATATTATAAGGCAAATAAATTGTTATTTTCCGAGTCATGGTTCTAAAATGTTCGGTTTTGGGCTTATTGGCAGGCTAATGAGTGTTAGGGAGCAAAGGGAAATTCAAGAACCGAATTGCTAGAAATTGTGTTTTTTGGCGAGGTGATAAGGTGTCCGGACTGGCTTTCCCAGGCTGGTGCGTAGCCTGGGTTTTACTTACCGCCGCGCGGGCCGCATCCGCGCCGGTTACAAGGGTACATGGGGCAACAATCCATTTTCTTCCATAATACCGCCGGACGTCTGCACGACGACGCCCGCGGTTTTCTGCGGATAACGTGGCACCCCAACGTGCCCGACGAGGCCGCCCGCCGCGAGCTGATGGAGCAGGCCCTGGAGTGGCTGCAGCACTACGGGCACGGCCGCATCCTGGCCGATCAGCGGTTCATCACGCCTTTTTCCGCGGCCGAGCAGCAGTGGATTCAGGAGCACTGGACGCCGCGGGCCGTGCAGGCCGGCTACCGCCGCCGGGCCGTGCTCACCGCCCACAACGGGGTGGCCCGGCAGTCAGCCGCCGCCATCATCATGCCCATGCGCGAGCAGATCAGCTACTGCTACTTCGACAACGAGCACGAGGCGGTGGCCTGGCTGCTGGCGCAGTAGGGACGTCAGCGCTTCCGTCAACACACGCCGGCCCGGCTTACTCCGCAAAGTGAGCCGGGCCGGTGCGGTTATGGCATAGCGGTTCAGCCTAGCCGCGCCACTGGCCGAACTTGCCGGCCTGGTAATCCTGGTAGGCCTGCTGAATTTCGGCGTTGGTGTTCATCACGAAGGGGCCGTAGGCCACGATGGGCTCGTTGAAGGGCCGGGCGTGGCCCAGTAGCAGCACCGCGTCGCTCTGGGCTTCGAAGCGCAGGTCGTCGCCGTCGTGGTTGAACTCGATGAGGCTTAGCGCTTCGGCGGGCTGATCCTGCACGCGCAGCTGCCCGCGCACCACGTAGCAGAAAATGGTGTGGTCGGCCGGAATGGTCAGCGCCAGCTGGCCGCCGGCCTTGAAGTACACCGTGGCCAGGGCCACATCGGCCAGGGGCTGCACGGCGCCCGCGGTGCCGGCCCACTCGCCCGATATGGCCTGCAGGCTTACGCGACCTTCGTCGAGGCTGACGCGGGGTATTTCGGGCTCCTGCAGGCCCACGTAGCGCGGCTCGGTCATCTTGTGCTTGGCGGGCAGGTTCACCCACAGCTGCAGAATTTCGAGCGGGCCACCCGTGCGCTTGAACTCCGGCGACGATACCTCGGCGTGAATCAGCCCGCGGCCGGCCGTCATCCACTGAATGCCGCCGGCGTGAATGACACTCTGGTGCCCGCCGGTGTCCTCGTGCATGATGTCGCCCTCCAAAATGAAAGTGACGGTTTCGAAGCCGCGGTGCGGATGCGGGCCGAAGGGCAGGCCCCGGTTATTGGGCTTGTAGGTCTGCGGGCCGTGATGATTCAGGAACAAAAACGGGTCGAGGTGCTCGACGGAGCGCGTGGGCAGGGCCCGGTACGTGACCAGGTCGTCGATGGGGGCACTGACGGCGCGGTGCTGCTGCTTGATGGTGCGCATAGAAGAGGAATGCCGATAGGAGAATAGCGCCCGGCAGTCCAGGGGGAATCTGCCGGGCGCTACCGTTCAATACCAGCTGACCGGGAATAGGTTTCGGGCGGGGCGTGCCCTGCAGGTAACCGCCCCCCTACTGTTCGCCTGACTCGGCCGCCCGTGTCACCGCTGCGCCAGGGCCAGATAAGCCGAGGGTTGGCCGCCGGCCGGCTCCGGCGCCTGCACCGCCAGCAGGGGCTTCAGCTCGCGGGCCAGCAGCTGGCTGTAGTGCGGAATGCCGCGACTGTTCAGGTGGGTGGCGTCGCGCCAGAAGCGCATGGCCGTCAGGGCAGCCGGGGCGGCGGTGGCGGCGTAGTTCAGGTAGGGCACATGCTCGCGCCGCAGCAGCGAATCGACCAGCGCGGCCGACTGCGGGGCGTGGGGCGGTACCTGGTAATAGGGCGTGGTGAAGCAGATGAGCCGCACGCGGTGCTGGCGACACAGAGCCACAAAATCGTGCAGGTAGCGCAGGTGCGCGCGGTTGAGTTGGTAGCGCTCCTTGGCCAGGTAGTGAGTGCTGTAAAGCGTATTGATGCTGTCCTGCGCGGTGGGTGCGTAGGGCTCGAAGCCCTGCGAGGGCGCGGCGCCCTGCCGCTGCAGGTACTGGTTCTTGGCCAGCCCGAACAGGCGCCCGTTGTGGCGGTACAGCGCCAGGCCGTGCTTGAGTGGCTCCCAGCGCGACAGTTCCTTGCTGTACTGCGTTACCAGCGGGGCCTGGCCGTAGTAGTGGCGCAGGTTGCGGATGTCGGCCGGAAAGCTGGGGTGAATGTACTCGTCGAGGTCGATGTGCAGCAGGATGGTGCGCGGCAGCTGGCGCCGCTCGGCCAGCAAGCTCAGCAGCCCGGACTGGAAAATCTGGCTGGTGCCGGGGTGCGCCAGGCTGAAAGCTTCCACGGGCAGGCTATCGGGGTTCACGTCGAGCGAGGCGCGGGAGTTGCCCATCAGTACCAGCGCGGGAGGGGCCGGGCGGGCAAAATAGGTGTTGAGGATTCCACCCTTCTGCCCCACGAAGGTGCGGGCGTAGACGCGGTCGAGTACGTAGGCCCCGCCGTGGTCGATGAGCAGCAGCAGGCCCGCAAACAGCGCGAAAAACAAGGCAAAGCGTTTCATGACGAGCGGCAGCTTAGAACTGGAAGTAGATAAACTGCTCGCCCGTCGATACGCCGAAGCAGATAATGAGCAGGGTGAGGGCCAGCGAAAACGCCAGGGGGCGCGTCCAGGTGCGGTGCGGCATGATGGCCTCGGTGTTGCGCCCGCGCAGGTAGCCGTATTCCACCAGCACCAGCAAGATCAGGCCCAGCAGCAGCGGCCCGGCCGTGCCCGGCTCCCAGGCCAGCGAAGTGCCCGGCACCTGCTCCACGATGTGGCGCACGATGAACGTGGCCTGCTCGAACGACTCGGCGCGGAAGAACACCCAGGTCAGGCAGATCAAGTGAAACGTGAGGCCGATGCGCAGCAGCTTCGACCACCAGGGCAGCCGTTCGGTGGCCTCCACGCGCACGCCCAGCAGCTTTTCGCCGCTCAGGTACAGCCCGTTGAGGAAGCCCCAGATGACGAAATTCCAGGAGGCGCCGTGCCAGAGGCCGCCCAGCAGCATGGTCAGCATCAGGTTGCGGTAGGTCAGCCACTTGCCCAGGCGGCTGCCGCCCAGCGAGATGTAGAGGTAGTCGCGCAGCCAGGTGGAGAGCGAGATGTGCCAGCGGCGCCAGAACTCCGTGACGGACTTGGCGAAGTAGGGCATGCGGAAGTTTTCCATCAGCCGGAAACCCATCACCTGCGCCGAGCCCAGGGCAATGTCGGAGTAGCCCGAAAAGTCGCAGTAGATCTGCACCGCGAAGGCGTAGGTGGCCAGCAGCAGCGACCAGCTCGAATGCACCTCGTAGTGGTTGTAGACGGAGTTGACGTACTCGGCCATCACGTCGCCCACCACCACTTTCTTGAAAATGCCCCAAAGCATGCGCTGCAGCCCGATAAGCGTCTGCGTAAAGTCGAAGCGCTTCACTTCGTGGAACTGCGGCAGCACGTTTTGCGGCCGCTCGATGGGGCCGGCCACCAGCTGCGGATAAAACATCACGTAGAGCGCGTACAGCCCCAGATGACGCTCGGCCCGGAAGTTGCCGCGGTACACTTCGATGGTGTAGCTCATGGCCTGAAAGGTGTGAAACGACAGCCCGATGGGCAGAATAATGCTCAGGTACGGCAGCGCGTGGTGCGTGATGTGCAGCGAATCGAGCAGGGCGTTGACGTTGTCGGTGAAGAAGTTGTAGTACTTGAATACCGCCAGCACGCCCAGATTGGCCACCAGGCTCAGCACCAGAAACTGCTTGCGCCGGCGGCCCTGGGCCTGCTCGATCTGAATGCCGGCCACGTAGTCGATGCCGATGGTGAAGAGCAGGATGAGCAGGTAAATGGGGATGAAGGCCATGTAGAAGCCGCAGCTGGCTGCCAGCAGCAGCATCCAGCGGAATCGGTGGGGCAGAGCCCAGTACGCCACCGTGACCACGACGAAGAAGACGAGGAACTCGACGGAATTGAAGAGCATGACGGGAAGAGAGAAGGTTGGTGGAGGGCAATAGGAAGCCTGGCGCCCGATTGGCGGGTCGCAGCAGGCGAGGGGCAGGAAGGCTAAGCCGAAAGCGGCACGACCGGGTGGCGCCAGTCGCGCGGGCGGCCCGCCGCTTAGCGCAAGCGGCAGAATGGGACCAGCCTGGTCACGGTGGCGTAAGCGGCGCCTGAACTTGAACCATGAGTTTCATCGTCTTCGACCGTGAATAGCAATGGCTAATATAGGTTATGTAAAGATAATTCAAAATATAATACAAATTATTTGATGATTTTAATCTGATTTGAAGTTGGTGACTGGTCATGGCGCAGGTCCAGCGTTGCCGAATGCAAGTCCACGACTAACCCGGCGGACTGATTGGCTGTTGAGAAGGTCAGGCCGCTTCGGCCGCGCCACCCGCAGTTGGCGGTGTATTCATTCCATTATTCAGCACATGGCTCACCTGTTCACGCCGCTTACCCTGCGCGGCGTCACTCTCAAAAACCGCATTGTCGTCTCGCCGATGTGCATGTACTCGGCCGAAGACGGCTTTGCCAACGACTGGCACCTGGTGCACCTGGGCAGCCGGGCCGTGGGCGGGGCTGCGCTGGTCATTCAGGAAGCCACCGCCGTAGCGCCCGAGGGCCGCATCACCCCCGACGACCTGGGCATCTGGAAAGACGAGCATTTGCCGTTTCTGCGGCGCATCACTGCGTTTATCGAGGCCCAAGGCGCGGTACCGGGCATTCAACTGGCCCACGCCGGCCGCAAAGCCAGCCACCGCAGCCCCTGGAAAGGTGGCACTGAAGTGCCGTCGTCCGAAGGCGGCTGGCCCACCGTGGCCCCCAGCGCCCTGCCCTTTGCATCCACGGAAACCGCCCCGCAGGCCCTCGACCAGACCGGTATCGACCAAGTCATTGCCGATTTCCGCGCCGCCACCCGACGGGCGTTGGCGGCCGGCTACCAAGTCATCGAAATCCACGCCGCCCACGGCTACCTGCTGCACGAGTTCCTCTCGCCGCTCAGCAACCAGCGCACCGACAGCTACGGCGGCTCCTTCGACAACCGCACCCGCCTGCTGCGCGAAGTGACCGAAGCCGTGCGCGCCGAGCTGCCGGCCGACTTACCGCTGCTGGTGCGTATTTCGGCTACCGACTGGGTAGCGGATGGCTGGTCGGCCGACGACTCGGTGGCCCTGGCCCGCGTGCTGCAGGGCCTCGGCGTCGACCTCATCGACTGCTCCACCGGCGGCAACGTGGCCCAGGCCCCGATTCCCGTCGGCCCCGGCTACCAAGTGGAATTTGCGGCCCGTATTCGGCAAGAAACCGGCCTGCCCACCGGCGCCGTCGGCCTCATCACCGATGCCCGCCAGGCCGAGGACATCATTGCCACGGGCCAGGCCAATGTGGTACTGCTGGCCCGCGAGCTGCTGCGCGACCCGTATTTTCCCTTGCACGCCGCCCAGGAGCTGGGCGTCGAGTTGCCCTGGCCCAATCAGTACGAGCGAGCCAAGCCGCGGCGCCGGTAGGGGAGGAGCGGGGCTACCAACCAGCGGAAAGGACCGACAAGCCCGGCAGTGTCGCCGAAATTCCCGTATTTCTGGCGGCGGCCGGCCTGGCCCGGCCCTTTCCCCCCTATGGCCCTGTTTTACTCCCTGATGAAACCGCCCGTGCAGCTGGCGTTGCGCGTGTTTTTCCGTCGCCTCGAAATCCGCCACCCCGAGCGCCTGCAGGAGCCGGGGCCGCTGCTGGTGGCCGCCAACCACCCCAACACGCTCATGGACCCGCTGCTGGTGGCAGCCAACCGCCGGCGCAGTCAGCTGTTTTTTCTGGCCAAGAGCACGTTTTTTCAGAACCCGTTGTCGCGCTGGTTTTTCGAGCGCTCCAACTGCATTCCGGTGTACCGCCGTCAGGATGCCGAGTCGGGGGCGGCCGACGTGACACCCGAGGAGCTGGCCGCGCTCAACGAAAAAGCCTTCGGCCGCAGCTACGACCACCTCGACCGCGGCGGCCTGCTGATGATTTTTCCCGAGGGCACCAGCATTTCGGAGCGGCGGCTGCGGCCGCTCAAGACCGGCGCCGCCCGCATTGCCCTCGGCGCCGAAGCCCGCCGCGACTTTCAGCTGGGCGTGCGCATCCTGCCCATCGGCCTGAATTACTCCGCGCCCACCCGCTTCCGCTCCGACGTGCTGATCTACCCCGCCCGCCCCATCGTGGTGGCCGACTACGCCGAGCAGTACCGCCAGGACCCCGAAGCCGCCGCCGATGCCCTCACCGAGGAGCTACGCCGCCGCCTCGAAGACCACCTCGTCGTCACCCGCGACGACGCCGAGGATGCCCTGGTGCGGCAGGTGGAGGATACCTTCGGCGAGTACCTGGTACCCGAGCACGACGAGGGCAGCCCCTACGAGGAGTTTCGCCTCACGCGCACGCTGCTGCAGGGCGTGGCCTGGTTTGAGCGCCACGACCCCGAGCACCTGGCCGAACTGCACCAGCAGGTCGGTGAATACACGCGCAGCCTGCGCCAGCTGCGCCTTTCCGACGAAGCCCTGCAGCGCAGCGGCGCCGGGCGTGGCCGGCTGGAGCGCGGCCTGCTCACCACCCTGAAGGTCCTGCTGGGCTTCCCGGTCTACCTCTTCGGCCTCGTCAATAACTACGTGCCCTACATCATTCCCTCGATGGTGGCCCGCCGCGCGACCAAGGACGTGGAGTTCGTGGCCCCGCTGATGATGGTGACGGGTATGTTCACGTTCGGGCTGCTCTATCCGCTGCAGATCTGGCTGGTGCACCGCCTCACCCACAACGGCTGGCTGACCCTGCTCTACGGCCTGAGCCTGCCCGTCACCGGCTTCTACGCCCTGCACTACTGGGACCAGCTCACCCAGCGCCTCCAGCGCCTGCGCCTGCTGCGACTCTTCCGCCAGCAGCCCGCCGTGGTTGAAGCCCTGCTGCGCCAGCGCCGGAACATCCTGCAGTTGCTCGCCGAAGCCCGCGACGCCTACGTAGCCGCCCAGGCCAGCCGATAGCCGCCGTTTCCGGGCTTCAGGGCTTGCCGTTGTCAGCCAGCGGCCCGTCGGCGGGCGCCCCGCCGGCTTTGGCCGTGAGGCCCAGCGTCAGAATTTCGGGCAGGCGCAAGGTGCGGTTGGTCAGCCAGCTGACGAGGTACAAGTCATTGGTGCCGATTTCGGCGCCCAGCACCCGCCGCCGCGGCCAGCCCCCGGCGGCCGTCTGCACCAGCCGCGGCCCCACGAATGCGTGTACCCGAACCGCCGACGACCACCAGTAGTAACCCTTGGCGGGGTAGCGCCCGGTGTGGTTGCTCGATAGAAAGAGGTTCGGGCCGACGGTGTAGCTCACCAGCCCGCCCACGGTCAGCGGGGTCACGCGCCAGTCGGAGGAGCGGCCCAGCGCGAAACCGCGCGGTGCGTAGGTAGCCTTCAGGCTGACAATGGGCAGGGCGCGGCCGCCGGCCAGCTTGCCCGGCAGCAGGCCCACCAGCAGCTCCGGCTCCAGCCGCCGGTGCGCCAGCCAGTAGCCACCGCCCACGGCCACCGCCCCCGTGCCGCCCGCCACCTGCACCGACACGAAGAACGGCCCCGCCGCCGGGCCGCCCGACTGCGCCGCCGCCGGCAGGCTCAGCATCAGCCCGGCCCAGGCGCCCCGCCACACTTTACGAAGCTGGTCCATAATCCACGGTTTCAAGCCGGAATTCCCGCCGCCCCCACACCGACACGATGTGGTAGCGGTGCTTCTGCAGGCTGTAAGTGGTAATGTAAGGCACCGCGTCGTGAAACGGATGCTTGGCGGTGTAGCGGTGAACGTGCGCCGCCAGGTGCAAGACCAGTCGTGGGTGCCGGGCCAGCGCGGCGGCATAAGCGGGCGTCAGCTGCTGGTCGAAGTCGTTGTCGTTGGGCGGCACGTGGCACGCCACTACGGTGCGGCGGGTGGTATCGGCCAGCTCCCGGCGCAGCCAGCCCAGGTCGGGTACGGTGCCGTTGCAGCCCACTTCGCGGCCGTTGGTGTCTATCAGCACGAAGCGCGTGCCGCCGTACTCGAAGCTGTAGTTCAGCGGCCCGAACACGGCCTGGTACGCCGCGCGGCCGTTGCCCACCTGGTCGTGGTTGCCGATGACGGTGAGGTAGGGCATTTGCAGGCGCCGCAGCCGCGCGTGCATCCACTGCATTTCGCGCCCCAGCCCAAAGTCCGAAATGTCGCCGCCGATGAGCACGAAGTCGATGCCGCGCTGCCGGTTCACGCTGCGTACGAATTCGGCCGTCTCGTCGTAAAAGCGCTGGGTGTCGCCGATGAACACGAAGCGCACCGTGTCGCCACCCGCGGCTCGGGGCTGCTGGCGCAGGCGGGCCAGGTTTTGGGCGGTCAGCTGCCGCGCCCCGCCCGTCGCCGCCACCTGGCTGGGGCTGAATTCGAGCAGGTGACAACCCGTCGTGAGCAGCAACAGAGCCGCGGAGACTCCCCGGTGAGTAACAAGCTTCATTGCCAAAACGCACCGGCCACATCACCCGGCGGCGCCTGCTTTCTAACTGCCGCGCCCGGGCAGAGGTTTTAGGCCTACACCCTATATATAGGAGCGTAGGAACCGCCCCTGCCCTGTGCTGCCGGCGCCGCGGCCCGCCACGCGCCAAGCCGACGACCACACAGCCTCGCCGGGGCGTGGCGGCTATTGGTTGTGGCGGTTTGCGCTTATTTGTTGCGGAGTTGATTTATGGCTCCGCCCCGCGCTTGTTCCGTACCCACCCCGCCATTCCCCGCCTTCTGCTCGGTGCCATCGTGGCCGCCGCTTCCCTGACGGCCACTGCCCAACCCACGCTCAAAGGCAGCCAGCTGCCGCCCGCCTGGGCCAAAGACGTAGTCTGGTACCAGATTTTCGTGGAGCGCTTCAGCAATGGCAACCCGAAAAACGACCCCACGCCCGCCACGATGGCGCCGTCGTTCCTGGCCCCGCCCGGCTGGCGCATCACGCCTTGGGTCCACAACTGATACGAGCCCGAGCCCTAGGTCAGACAGGCCAAACTCAGCTGGGGCGACGAGCTGGGCCTGCGCCGCTACGGCGGCGACCTGCAGGGCGTCCTCAACAAGCTCGATGACCTGAAAGAGCTGGGCGTGTCGGCCCTCTATATAAACCCCATCAACGACGCGCCCTCGCTCCATAAGTACGACCCGCGCAGCTACCACCACGTCGACGTCACCTTCGGCCCCAACCCGGCCGGCGACCAGAAGATCATAGCCGCCGAAAACCCCAACGACCCCCCCACCTGGCAGTGGACCAGCGCCGACCGGCTGTTTCTAAAGCTGATCGACGAAGCCCACCGCCGCCAGATGAAAGTCGTGCTCGACTATTCCTGGAACCACACCGGCACCCAGTTCTGGGCCTGGCAGGACATCCTGCAGAAGCAGAAAGCCTCGCCCTTCGCCGACTGGTACCAGATTACCACCTTCGATAACCCCGCCACGCCCGCCAACGAATTCACCTACCAGGGCTGGGCCAACCTCGCCAGCCTGCCCGAAATCCGCAAGGTCGACGTGCCCGTGCCGCGCCAGCCCGGCGGCCACCCCTACGAGGGCAACCTCAACGCTGGCGCCAAGCAGCATATATATAGTGTGAGCAAACGCTGGCTGCTGCCCGACGGCGACGCCAAGCGCGGCGTCGACGGCTACCGCCTCGACGTAGCCGACCAGATTCCGCTGGGTTTCTGGCGCGACTACCGCACCTATATAAAGAGTCTGAAGCCCGACGCCTACCTCGTCGGTGAAATCTGGTGGGAGGAGTGGCCCGATAAGCTGATGAACCCCGCCCCCTACACCAGCGGCGACGTGTTCGATGCCGTCATGTTCTACCAGGCCTACCGCCCCGCCCGTCAGTTCTTCTCCAACGTCGCCGAGCCCCTCGACGCTCCGCAGTTCGTGCAGGCCCTTCAGGCCGAGTGGAACCGTCTGCCCGAGCCCACGCGCTACGCCATGATGAACGTCAATGCCACCCACGACGCCCCGCGCCTGCTCACCGACTTCTATAATGTCAATAAGTATAAGTACCAGGCCACGCCCCGCGACAATCCCGCCTACAAAACCGGCAAGCCCGACGCCGACACTTATAAGAGAGTCCGCCTCTACCTGATGCACCAGTTCACCAGCATCGGCGCCCCCCACATCTGGAACGGCGACGAGCTGGGCATGTGGGGCGCCGACGACCCCGACTGCCGCAAGCCCCTCATGTGGCCCGATCTGCAGTTTGAGCCCGAAACCCGCACCAACTACCAGCCCGGCCCCCTCGACCCCGTCGCCTACAACGCCGAGCATCACCGCTTCTACCAGCAGCTCACCCGCCTCCGCCGCACGCATCCCGTCCTGCGCACCGGCCGCCTGGAGTTCCTCACCGCCACCGGCAAGCGGCTTTCCTACCGCCGCTTCGACGGAAAAAGCCAGATCATCGTCCTCTTCAACCTCGAAACGACACCCCAGACATTCAAGCTCCCCGGAAAAGGCAAATGGACCGCCCTGCTCGGCGACGGAAAGCTAACCGCCACCGACGCCTCCCTTCCTGCTATGAGCGGCTTGGTCATTCAGCAATAAAACCACGTGTGAAATGCGCAGCAGGAGCCTGAAAAGTGCTCTTGCTGCGCTTTCGGGAGTCATCACAATGACTATTTACACGGTACAAGCAGCTGTTTACAACTCCATGCATAGCTCCTGAACGCAGGATTTGCCCCCATATAAGTAGCATTCCAAAGCGGCAGCTTGGTACCGGATAACTCTTGTTGAAATTTTTTTCAGCACCGTAGCCATCCTCGCAGGCATTGATTGTGAGGCGCCTGCCTTGGATTTATTGCAATAGATAGCCGCACGCTTGACCCGCAAAGTGGGCGGTAGCTTGCGTAGCCCAGATTAGTCTGCTACTTTTGCACTCCCAATCAGACGGAATGGGGGCAAGCACGGCCAAAATCAGCTTCTAAACTTTCCTTCGTGGAAAGTTTGCAGTTCGAAAAAGCTTCTTACCTTTGCACCCCGCTTCAGAAGGAGGCGGTCAGCAACGAAAGCGAGAAAAGAAAATTTTTCTCGAAAGTTTGCAACAGACGAAAAGCTTCTTACCTTTGCACCCCGCTTCAGAAGGAAGCGGTCAGCAAGGAAAAGACGGAGAAACAAAATCAAGAAAATTTCTTCGAAAGCTTGCGAAATGAAAAACACTTCTTACCTTTGCAACCCCGAACGAAACAACGCTCGGTAAGCACAGAAAAGAAGAGGTTGCAATAGCAACCACACGGCTGATTCAGATGGAATTAGCACACGTTCTTTGAAAGACTGGAAAGACAAATAGGTAAGACTTGTTCTGCTTCGGCAGAACAACGAGCAGCGTACAAAGAATAAAGCTCGTCAATACGGGTCGGATCAGCACTCGACATCGGCCCTGCTTCGGCAGGTGCTAAGAATTTTTTACAATGGAGAGTTTGATCCTGGCTCAGGATGAACGCTAGCGGCAGGCCTAATACATGCAAGTCGAACGGGGCA
>NZ_VAJM01000021.1 GCF_005771675.1 Hymenobacter jeollabukensis
GTAGCCCGTCGTTACGTCGGCAGCGTCTTCCACCGTGGCCACGTCGCGCAGGTACACGCCCGGGCCGGCGCCGGTGCGCAGGGGCACGTCCAGAAAGTCGGCCGGGTGTTCAATCAGCGAGTTCACCGGGGCCATGTAGGCCACGTCCCCCATCTTCACGTTGCCGGCCGCCGAGGGCTGGTTGCTGCTGACGATGGCCTTGACCACGTCGTCGGGCGTGAGCTGGTAGCCGCGCAATTTGGCCGGGTCGGCCTTCACCACGATGGTGCGGATATTGCCGCCGAACGGGGCCGTGGACGTGACGCCCGGGATGGTGGTAAACATGGGCCGGATGCGGCTGGCGGCCAAGTCCTGCAGCTGGGTCAGGGAGCTTTTGTCACTTTCCAGCACCAATTGGCCCACGGGCAGGGAGCTGGCATCGAAGCGCACCACCTGCGGGGGCAGGGTACCCGTGGGCATAAAGGCCGTGGCCCGCGAGACCTGGGTGGCCACCTCGGCCGCGGCCTGGGCCATGTCGGTGCCGGGGTAAAAGGAGAGCTTGATCAGGGTCAGTCCCTGGATGCTCTTGGTTTCGATCTTCTTGACCCCGGACACAAACAGGAAGTTGTTCTGGAACTGGTTGGCCATGAAGCCGTCCAGCTGCTCAGGGGAGAGACCACCGTAGGGCTCGGCTACATAGATGGCCGGCACATCCATGCTGGGGAAGATGTCCACGGCAATGTCGCGCACAGCGGCGAAGGCGAAAAAGAGGATGGCCAGCATGGCCACCACCACGGTGAGGGGCCGCTGCAGGGCCGACCGGATGAGTTCGTACATGCGGCTAGGGCGTTACGTGGGTGAAAAAGAAGGAGAAGTCGCCGGCGGCGGCGGTTTGCAGCAGCACGGCCTGCCAGGCAGCGTTGGCGGTAAGCACCTGGTCCTGTTCGGCCTGCTGCAGCCCGTAGAGGGCCTGGGTCACGTCGACCACGGTAGCCAGGCCGGCGTTGTAGAGGGCCAGCTTCTGGCGGAAGGCCTGGCGGGCCGCCGCGAGCTGCAGCGGGCCCTGGCGGGCGCGCTCGGCGGCCAGCGTCAGGCGCTGCTCAGCCAGGGTGGCCTGGTTGCTGAGCTCCAGCTGCTGTTGGCGGTATTCGGCCTGCAGCCCCTGGGTGCGCAGGTTTTCGGCTTTGGCCTGAGCCTGCACGCGGGGCCAGTCGAGCAGGTCGAACACCACCCCTACCCCCACGGCGTAATTGAAGCGGGTGGGTGCCGCCCCGGCCAGCCCGTAGTCGGTCTGGCCGTTGTAGCCCAGACCGGATCCCCGGCCCCATGTAGCGCCCAGCAACGAAATCCGGGGCCGGTACTGACGACGAATAACCGTCTCGCGGGCTTGGCCCAGGTCCACCGCTCTTTGTTGCAGGCCTAGCGTGGGGTGCGTGGCCGTGGGCGGCACCAGCGCGGGCGGCAGGGTACGGTTGTAGAGGGTATCCGGCTGCCAGGTAGCACCGGGCTGGCCCAGCAGCGTGGAAAGGCGGGCCTGGCGGTCGGCTTCCTGTTCCTGGGCACTCACCAGCGCCAGCCGGGACTGCGCCTCGGCCGCGCGGGCCAAAGTGCTGTCCACGCCGGGGCGCAGGCCGTTCAGGGCCAGCCGGGTGATGGTTTTTTTGAGTACGGCTACCCGGCGCACATCCTGCTCGCGCACCTGGCGCAGGCTCTGGGTGGCCAGCAAATCAAGGTAGGTCTGGGCCACCCGCAGCTGCTGGGTAAACAGCTCGTTGTCGGCGTCGGCCTGGGCGTAGCTACGGGCCGCTTCGGCGCGGGCCTGCTGGGCCGGGTACTGGCCGAAGGTGACCGGGCTCCACTCGGCCAGGGCCGTGCCCATACTGCCGAACACGGCGTTGTAGGAGTTGACCCCGCTCAGCGAGCCGCTGCTGGGGATGATGGTGCCGATGGGCAGCATGGTGCCGGCCACGGCGTTGTTGGAGCCGTAGCTCACCTGCCCGCTGAGCCGCACGGAGGGCAGGCGCTGGGTTTTAGTCAGGGCAATATCGGCCTCGGCGGCCTGCACCTGGTAGGCTTTGGCCTGCAGGTGCGGGGCCTGGGTGCGGGCCAGCTCCAGGGCTTCGTTCAAGGATAATGGCCGGCCAGTGGCCGTACCTTGGGCATGGCTGGCCGTTGTCGCCAGCAGTAGGGTGGCAGTCAGGAGCCAGCGGCCCGGTGGCAATGCCCCCCGGGTCGGGTAAAAACAAGAAAACATGGGCTGAGAGAAGTCAGGATAGAAATCCGGGCCGGGCGCGCAGGGGCGCAGTCGGCCAGTTGACAGGCAGAGGTGCTGGGACTCTCAGGAAAAGGCGGGGTTGCCCGGGGGCCGGAGCCGGGGCAACGGAAGGGTGCCGCGCATGGCGGCGGGCCGGACCGGGCATAAAAAAACCGGTTATCGCCCCCATAGCAGGAGGCAATTAACCGGGTACGCACCCGGCTCCACTGCGCGTTTTCCTAAGAAAAGCGGACGGGCGGAGCCTTGTTGGGGTGGTTGGCAAATGACTGCTCGGGGCCGGCATTCGGGCCGCGGGCGGGGTTGAGCGTGGGCGCATCGACCGGAAACAGCAGGCCGAAATACAACGCCGGGAAATCATTTCCCAACACCACATCCAGGGGCAGCAGCTTGGCTTTGATCTCCAGTGCGTGCTTGGCCTGCGGATCGGCCTGCACGGTCTGCAGCTTCTTTTTGCAGAGGCCGGTTCGGGACGATTCCTGCTGACTACCCAAATCAGACACCGCTGTCGTGGTCCGGGCAGGCAGCGGCTGGCAATGCAGGGTAATACCTGCATAGAGTAGCAACAGCAAATGGGCCAGCAAACGAGACATAGACAACGGTAGCAGGTGCAAAGGTGCACACTTTTGCCGGAACGTAACCGGGTCAAAAGTCACACCGGCTAGCGGCATGGTTGCAGACGGGGCTGCACAAACCATGCCGCTAGCCGGTGGATTGCCCTTGAGCACAGCCGGATTACAGGCGTCTACCGACTGCGGCAAAGAAGTCGTCTTCTCGCTTGTTGACCTTGCCTAACTGGCTCATAGTAAGTGGCGCAAGCTGTCCAAAGCGCTTTCGCTCTGCCGCATCGGCCAAGTCCCGCAAATCGTGTAACATGGTATAGAAGGCCGTGATAAACTCGTAGTTGAGGATGCTGCTCACCGGTCCCCGCTGAAAGGCACGGTCCAGTCGGGACTCTCGGCTTAAAAAGAAGAAGGTGGTGATATCATACCGGTAGCCGACGACGATGTTGTTTGCTTGCATGAGCAATGCGCGCTGCTTCGGCGTCAGCAGCTTAAGGCGACGGGTCGCGCGGTGCTCCACTTCTTCGTAGAGCTTATCCAGCTTGTGGCCGAGGCTCCGGATTTTCAGGTAGGCGTCCTCGGGCGTTTCGCTGGCTGGCGACAAACTCACCACTAACGACTTGAGTGCGCACTCCGCACTCATGAGCAGGTCCACGTACAGCTTGGCAAAGAACGACGTGGTATCGTGCGGGCGATTGTCCTTTAGGAGACCGACGCGCCAGAGAAAATCATTGGCATCCGCGGCAAACGACGACGCTATTTTCCGTTTCAATGCTTGATTCGCGTTGAAACGACGACCTTTTGGCAACAGGTCTAGAGGGTTTAATTTCTTGTTAATCATGTACTTATGTGTTATTTTTTACATCCACCCACAGCAGGTAGACATAGTTTATAGGATTGGAAAGCCCATTAGTTTGCTCGCAAACCCAACTATTTTTCTTCTCCCCTGCCGCCCAGCACCAGAGATTCTCAAATCATGGTAAGGCCTTAAGATCATCGTCCTGAATAGTTTGCAGGAGTATTTGAAATATTTTGGAACCAAAGGGGAGAGCAACGTTGTATACATGAACAAATGATCATACATTTGCAGCACCTTATGACACCGACTACCACCTCCGCCGATCTGAACCTGACCACTGAGAAGATGGAGAAGGTGGCCTTTATCCTCAAGACCACTGCCCACCCCACCCGCATTGCCATCGTGCAGCTGCTGGCTAATCAGGAAAGCCTGTCGGTGACGGACATCAGCGAGAAGCTGGGGGTAGAGCAGAGCCTGCTTTCCCATCACCTGACGGGCATGAAGCTGAAGGGCATCCTGAACTCCTCGCGCGACGGCAAGAACATCTTCTACTCTCTGAAAATGCGCGAAGTGGTCGACGTGATTCAGTGCCTGGCCGGCTGTACATTCCTGTAAGGGAACCGGCCTTTTTTTGTCAAAATACATGAACAACCTTTCATAAATACATACGTTCACTCATTCAGGCATGTCTCACGCTCTCGGCTATTTCGCGGCTATCTTCATCGGCCTTTCCCTCGGCATCATGGGCGGGGGCGGCTCTATCCTCACCGTCCCGGTGCTGGTGTACCTGATGGGCGTGAGCCCGGTGCTGAGCACGGCCTACTCGCTGTTTGTGGTGGGCTCTACCTCCGTGGTGGGCGCCTCCGGCTACTTCCGCAAGGGGCTGGTGTCGCTGAAGACGGCCGTCGTCTTCCTGATTCCCTCCCTACTAGCCGTGTTTGCGGTGCGCAAGCTGCTGATGCCCGCCATTCCGCACGAGCTGTTCACGGTGGGCAGCATTGTCTTTACCAAGGATCTGCTGGTGCTGGTGGCCTTCGCCGTGCTGATGGTGGTAGCGGCCACCTCCATGATCCGCAGCAAGCAGGCGGAAGAAGTGCTCGACGAGGAGCTGCACCACCAGCATTCCTTTAACTACCCGCTGATTCTGGGCATTGGCCTAATCGTGGGCACGCTCACGGGCTTCGTGGGTGCGGGCGGCGGTTTCCTCATCATTCCGGCCCTGGTGCTGGGCGCCCGCCTACCGATGAAGCTGGCCGTGGGCACCTCGCTGGCCATCATTGCCCTGAACTCGCTCATCGGCTTTACGGGGGATTTGAGCGCCGGCACTCCCATTGCCTGGACGTTCCTGTTCGGCTTCCTGGCCTTTGCCTTAGCGGGCATCGTGCTGGGCACCTACCTGGCCCGCTTTATCCCGGGGGCTAAGCTCAAGCCGGCCTTCGGCTGGTTTACCCTGGCCATGGGCACCTTCATTCTACTGCGCGAGCTGGTCTTTACGCATTAAGCCGCTGCTCCTTGCCCCAGTAATTCCCGCTTTTTTCCTCTCTCCTCCTACTCATTTACCTGCTTCCACTCGCCTCACAACCGCTTTTGATCATGAAAATCGAACAGTTTGAAGACAAGGGCCTGGCCCACTTTTCCTACGCTATTCTCAGCGAGTGCGCCCGCGAAATTGTGCTGATTGACCCGGCCCGCGACCCGCAGCCGTATTACGATTACGCCAAGGCCCACGAGGCTACTATCGTCAGCGTCATCGAGACCCACCCCCACGCGGACTTTGTGAGCAGCCACCTGGAAATTGCGCAGCAGACCGGCGCCACCATCCGGGTGAGTAAGCTGCTGGGCGCCGACTATGCCTTTGAGGCCTTCGACGAAGGTGACTCCTTTACCGTAGGCAAGCTCACCTTCCGCGCCCTGAATACGCCGGGCCACTCGCCCGATTCCATCAGCATCGTGGTAAGCCGCGAAGGCAAAGACGAAGCCGTGTTTACCGGTGATACACTCTTCATTGGGGACGTAGGCCGCCCTGACCTGCGCGAGAAAGCCGGCAACATGACCGCTAAGCGCGAGGAGCTGGCCAAACAGATGTACCACTCGCTGCGCGACAAGCTCATGCCCCTGGCCGGGACGGTGGTCGTATACCCCGCCCACGGCGCGGGCAGCCTCTGCGGCAAGGCCTTAAGCGGCGCCAACAGCAGCACCATTGCCGACGAGAAATTCGGCAACCCCATGCTGCGGGAGATGAGCGAGGAAGAGTTCGTGAAGGAGCTGCTCCGAGACCAACCCTTCATTCCCAAATATTTCGGCTACGACGTGGCCCTGAACAAAGCCGGTGCCCCGGCTTACGCCCCCAGCTTGCAGCAGGTGCCGCGCCTGGCCGCCGGCACCCAGCTGGAAGCCGGTATACCCGTAGTGGACACCCGCCCCGAAGCCGAGTTCAAGCAGGGCCACGTGGAAGGGGCCCTCAACATTCAGCAGGGGGGCAAGTTTGAAACCTGGCTGGGCTCCATCGTGGGTCCTGAGGAGCCGTTCTACCTAGTAGCCGCGGATGAGGCCACGCTTGAAAACCTGATTCAGAAAACGGCCAAAATCGGCTACGAAGCCCTGATCAAGGGCGCTCTGGTTGGCTCGCCTTCGACGAAGGCCACGCTGCCGAAGCTCGATGTGGAGCAGTTCCGCCAGCACCCTGAGCAGTACACCATCGTGGACATCCGCAACGCCACGGAGCACCGCGACGAGCCGTTGTTTGCCGGTTCGCTGAACATTCCCCTGCCCGAGCTGCGCGAGCGGACCCAGGAGATTCCCACGGATAAGCCCGTGGTAGTACACTGTGCCGGCGGCTACCGCTCGGCCGCGGGCAGCAGCATCGTGGCTCCGGCCCTGCCTGGTACCGAGGTGCTCGACTTAAGCGAGGCCGTGAAGTCCTTCCAGTCCGCAGCCGCGCAGCACTAACCCCCAACGGCCGACCGGAGAGCTGCCGCCACGATGGCTCTCCGGTTGCCTTGCCAACTCTTCCATGTCTTCTCTCACCCTGTTGCTTTCTCTCTTCGCTATGTTTGGTCTGTTTCAAGGCGGTTCGCCCGCGTATAAAAACCTTACCCCCGCCCAGTTTTCGCAGGCCTTGCGCGAGCCCGGCGCGGTGCTACTGGACGTGCGCCGCCCTGACGAGTTTGCCGGCGGCCACCTGCCCGGGGCGGTGAACATCGACGTGACCGCCCCTGACTTCGCCCAGCGCGTGGCGGCCCTGGACAAAACCAAGCCCACCTACGTGTACTGCCGCAGCGGCGCCCGCTCGGCTACCGCAGCCGGCCAGCTCACCAAGAGCGGCTTTGCGCACGTGTCCAACCTGCTGGGTGGGGTGCTGGACTGGCCCGAAAAGCTGGTCCGCTAGCCTTCTTCCATTTCCACTTCCTGTTTAGCAAGGACTCCGGCCGGCAGCTGCGGCGGGCGGGCCGGAGTTCTATTCCCCTGACTTTCTAATCGTATGCTTGACTTCCTTCGCCAGCCCTGGCCCTGGTACGTGGCCGGCCCGCTCATCGGGCTAACCGTGCCGGCCCTGCTGCTCATCGGCAACAAAGCCCTGGGCATCAGCTCCTCGCTGCGCCACGTGTGCGCGGCCTGCGTGCCCGCCGGCATTCCGTTTCTTACTTACAACTGGCGCGCGGAAATCTGGAACCTGTTTTTCGTGCTCGGCATCGGCCTGGGCGGCTTCATCGGCTACCAGCTGCTGGGCCATCCCGATACCATTGCCATATCGGCCGAGACGGTGCGCGACCTGAAAGCGCAGATGCACCTGACCGACTTCTCGGGCCTGCTGCCCAAGGAGTTGTTTGCCCTCGAAAACCTCTCGAACTGGAAAGGCTGGGTGTTTTTGGTACTGGGCGGCTTCCTCGTCGGCTTCGGCACGCGCTACGCCGGGGGCTGCACCTCGGGCCACGCCATTTCGGGCCTGTCCAATCTGCAGTGGGTGTCGCTGGTGGCCGTCATTGCCTTCTTCGTGGGTGGGCTGCTAATGACTTGGGTATTCTATCCGATGCTGTTTTAACCGGCCTGTTCTCCCCTACCCTGCCATGCAAGCTGCTCCTCACCCCGCGGCCGCCGACTTCTGGGATGCCCGCTACGAAAGCGAGGCGTACGCCTACGGCACCGAGCCCAACACCTACTTCCGCCAGCAGCTGGATCAGTTGCCACCGGGCCGCCTGCTGCTGCTGGCCGAGGGCGAGGGCCGCAACGCGGTGTACGCCGCCCGGCGCGGCTGGCAGGTGACGGCGGTGGACTTCAGCGACGAGGCCCGCGCCAAGGCCCAGCGCCTGGCCGTGGCCCAGGGCGTACACGTGGACTACCAAGTGGACGATGTGACCAGCCTGCGCTGGCTGCAGCCCGGGCACTATGACGCCATCGGCCTGATTTACGCCCACCTGCCGTCCGTAGCCCGCTGGGCCGTGCACGCCGCCGCCGCCCGCAGCCTGGCCCCCGGGGGACACCTGATTCTCGAAGCCTTCAGTTCCCGCCAGCTGGGCTTGCCCTCCGGCGGCCCCCAATCGGCTGAACTGCTTTACGACCCTGACACCCTGGCCGCCGATTTCGCCGGGCTCACGGTGCGGGAAAACCACGAGTTGGGCGTCGTCCTGCACGAGGGCAGCTTCCACTCCGGCCCGGCTAATATCGTGCGCCTGCTGGCCACGCGCGCCTAACCTCTCCTTCTCTTACCTGACATGAAAAATCTAAAATACCTGGTGCTGGGCGTGTTGTTTGGCATTGTCCTGACTAAAAGCGAAGTGGTAAGCTGGTGGCGCATCCAAGAGATGTTCCGCTTCCAGTCGTTCCACATGTACGGCATCATCGGCTCCGCCATTGTGGTCGGCCTGATTTCCATCCAGCTCATCAAGCGCAACCGCCTGAAGACCATCAACGGCGAGGAAATCAGCATTGCCGACAAGAAGTACAACCACGGCACTTGGATCGGGGGCACCATCTTCGGGCTGGGCTGGGCCCTGACCGGGGCCTGCCCTGGCCCGATGTTCGCGCAGCTGGGCAGCGGCGTGGCCGGCGCGGCCGTCCTGATTCTGGCCGCCCTGGCCGGTACCTGGACCTACAGCGCCCTGCGCGAAAAGCTGCCCATGTAAGGTTGAGCAACCAACTATTTTTCTCCCCTATCTTCTAGCCTACGCCTGTCATGGAACCTGCTGAGGAACCCATTGTCGCGCGCCTCTCGGGGCTGGTGCGGGTGCTGCTGCTGCTGACGGCCGCGCTGGTCTTGGTGGTCGTGGTGGTGCTAACCCAGTTCTATGGCCCAGCCAGCCCACCGCCGCCGCCCCCGGTAGCCGAAGCCGACGAGGGGCCGCCCCCTTCCGGTAGCTACCACCGGCCGGCCACCCCGGCCCCGGACACGGCGACCATTCCCCGCACCGCCGCTGGCCGCCAGATCCGCTACGGCCGCGACCTGATTGCCCACACCGCCCGCTATCTGGGGCCGCAGGGTTCCGTCGCGCACCTGACCAACGGCATGAACTGCCAGAACTGCCACCTCGACGCCGGCACCAAGGGCTTCGCCAACAACTACCTGGCCGTAGCCGCTACCTACCCCAAACTGCGGGCCCGCTCGGGCACGATGGTCACGACGCAAATGCGGGTGAACGACTGTGTGGAGCGCAGCCTCAACGGCCGGGCGCTGGCTGACAGCAGCCGGGAGATGCGCGCCATCGTGGCCTACATCAACTGGCTGGGCCACGACATTCCCAAGGGGAAAAAGGTGTACGGCACCGGGTTCACGAAGCTGGCCTACTTACCGCGCGCCGCCGACCCGGTCGTGGGCAAGGCGGTGTTTGCCACCAAGTGCCAGAGCTGCCACGGCCCCAACGGGGAAGGCAAGCAACTAGCCGACGGGCGCGAGTACCAGTACCCGCCGCTCTGGGGAAAGCACAGCTACAACGACGGCGCGGGCCTGTACCGCATCAGTAATCTGGCCAAGTACGTGAAGGCCGCCATGCCCTTCGGGGCAGCGTTCGACCACCCCCAACTCACCGATGCCCAGGCCTGGGACGTAGCCGCCTTTGTCAACTCCCAGCCCCGGCCGCACCTGAACACGCCCCGGGACTGGCCCGACATCAGCAAAAAGCCCGTGGATCATCCCTTCGGGCCTTATACCGACTCCTTCTCGGAGCGCCAGCACAAATACGGGCCCTACCAGCCCATCGAAGATGCCCACCCGCAACTGGCCAAGGCCAAATAAGTCGTTCGCGCTGCCGCGCACCCTGCTCCTGCTGCTGGCCAGCCTGCTGCTGCCGGCGGCGGCCTGGGCGCAGCACGCCGAGCCGGCCCTGACCCGGCCGGTGACGGGGCGCACGCAACTGCCGCCCTACCCCGCCCCGGCGGCGCCGGATACAGTGCGGGCCCGCTCCCTGCCGGAGGCCTTCGGCCGGGGGCACTGGCACGGACGGGTGCGGAGTTACTCGATGGCCACCCTGAACCAGGGTCGCTACCCCGACTACTACGCCCAGGGTCTGGGTGCTGGGGCCCACTTTGAAACGGCCTCTTTCCACGGGCTACAGGTGGGCGTGGGCGGCTTTTTCTGGGCCAATCTGGCCTCCAATGACCTAGCCACGCCGGATTCGCTGACCGGCGCCGTGAGCCGCTACGAGGTAGGGCTATTCGACGTGACGAACCCCGGACGGCGCCGGCTCACCGGGCGGGCCGAGGAGCTGTTTCTGCGCTACCGCTGGCGGCAGTCCACCCTTACGCTGGGCCGGCAGTTGCTCACTACCCCGCTGCTCAACCCCCAGGACGGCCGCCTGAGCCCGAACTACGCCGAAGGGCTGTGGCTGGAAGTGAAAGAGCTACCCCGTACCATGTTCTCCGTGGGCTGGCTGACCGGGCTGGCCGTGCGCTCCACCACTGACTGGACTTCGGTGGGTGGCTCCGTGGGCCTGTACCCGGCGGGCGTAACGGAGGCGGGCCAGCGGGCCCTCTATGCGGGCAGCCTGCGCAGCCGGGGGCTGGGCATTGCGGGCGTGAGCCGGCAGATTAGCCCGCGCACTACCGCGCAGGTCTGGAACTACTACGCCGATAACCTGTTCAACGCCAGCTTCGCGGAGCTGACCACCGGCCGGGTCCTGGGCGCGGGCCTGCTCACGCTGGGCGCCCAGTACCATTACCAGCGCACGGTGGGTACCGGCGGCAACGCGAATCCGCAACTGGCTTACAGCGCCCCGGGACGCCAGGCCCACGCCCTGAGCACGCGCCTGGGCTACCAGCGCGGGGCCTGGAGCGTGAGCGGCAACTACACCCGTATCACCCGCCGCGGGCGCTTCCTGTTTCCGCGGGAGTGGGGCCGGGAGCCGTTCTACACCTTTCTGCCCCGCGAGCGGGAGGAGGGCTTTGGGGGCGTAGATGCCGCCGCCCTGCTCGGGAGCTATACCTTCGCCCGGGTGCCGGGTCTGAAAGCGGAAGCCGGCTACGGCCACTACTACCTGCCGGACGTAAAGAACACCCGCCTCAACAAGTACGGGATGCCCTCGTATCGCCAGCTGAACGCTTCCCTGACCTATGCTTTCCCGGGCTGGGCCAAGGGACTGCGCGGACAGCTGCTCTACGTGTACAAAGGCCGACTGGGCAACACCTACGGCGAGGACCGCTACGAAGTCAACAAAGTAGACCTGCACTTGCTGAATCTAATTCTCAACTACGATTTTTAACCCTTTCCCCTGCGCTATGAATGCTCCGCTCCGTTTACTTGCGGCCCTGGCCCTGCTCCTGGCCAGCCTCACCACCGCGCTGGCCCAGACCCCGGCCGCCGGGAAACCCGCCGCCGAATTCACGGGCGCCGTGGCGGATAAGGCAGAATATAAAGTGGTATACCAGCTCGACAGCGACGACCCCAAGCTCATCAAGCAGACCCTGCGCAATATGAAAAACGCGCTGGAGGACCCGCGCCTCAAGGGCAAGCTGCAGATGGAGCTAGTAGCCTACGGGGGCGGCACGGATGTGTACCGCAAAGCCCAGCCCTACGAGGCCGAGCTGAAAGCCCTCCAGCAGCAGGGCGTGCTGCTGGCCCAGTGCCTGAACACGATGAAAGAGCGCAAGATCAGCAAGGACGAGCTGTTTCCCTTCGTTAGCTACGTGCCCACCGGCAACGGGGAGCTGATTATCCGCCAGGCCCAGGGCTGGGCCATCGTACACCCCTAAGTAACGGAGTCTCCTATACTTCCGTCCCCTAAAGCCACTAGCCATGACTACTCCGCGTCTGGGTCTGCGTGAAAACTGGCACCAGTTCAGCCTGCTGGTTTTGGTCAATGCCTTCGTGGGTGGCATGGTGGGGTTGGAGCGCACCATCCTGCCCCAACTCGCGGAGCAGGAATTTCACCTGGTGGCCCGCTCGGCCATCCTGTCCTTTATCGTGGTGTTTGGGCTCACCAAAGCCGCGGCCAACTACTACGCGGGGGCCTGGGCCAATACAGTGGGCCGTAAAAACCTGCTGGTACTCGGCTGGCTGTTTGGCCTGCCAGTGCCGCTGCTGCTGCTGTGGGCGCCCTCTTGGGGCTGGGTGATTGTGGCCAACGTGCTGCTGGGCTTCAACCAGGGCCTGGCCTGGTCGAGCACGGTGGTGATGAAGATTGACCTGGTCGGCCCCAAGCAGCGCGGGCTGGCCATGGGCCTGAACGAGTCGGCCGGCTACCTGGCCGTGGCCGCCACGGCCTTTGCCTCGGGCTGGCTGGCTACCGAGTACGGCTTGCGGCCCTACCCGTTCTACCTGGGCATCGCCCTGGCGGTGCTGGGCCTACTCGGCTCCCTGCTGGTGCGCGATACGCGTCACCACGTGGCGCTGGAAGCGGCCCAGGCCCCGGCCGGGCCGGTGGGTGCTCCCCTCTCATTCTGGGACGTAACCTGGCGCCACGCCAACCTGGGGTCCGTGACGCAGGCCGGGCTCGTGAACAACCTCAACGACGGCATGGTCTGGGGGCTGCTACCGCTGCTGCTGGCCGGCAAGGGCTTTACCCTCACCCAGATCGGGACCGTGGCGGCGGTGTACCCGGCCGTGTGGGGCCTGGGCCAGCTGGTGACCGGCCCGTTATCCGACCGCCTCTGCAAGAAAGACCTGCTCTTCTGGGGCATGCTGCTGCAGGGGGCGGTGCTGCTGGCCATGCTCTTCACCTCGTCCTACCCGGTGTTTCTCCTGCTGGCCGCCCTGCTTGGGGCAGGCACGGCCCTGGTGTATCCCACGTTCCTGGCGGCCATTGCCGAGTATTCCCCCCTGACTCAGCGGACCCGCAGCGTGGGTATCTTCCGCCTCTGGCGCGACGCGGGGTACGCCATCGGGGCGTTGCTCACCGGCGTGCTGGCCGATACGCTGGGGCTTCCGGCAGCGCTGGCGGCCATCGGGGGCCTGACGGTGCTTTCCTCCCTCGTGATTCGCCGCCGCATGTACTGCCTGCCCGTTTCGAGCAGCGTTGAGTTGCCGGCTGGCAGCTGCAGCCGGCCGACCCCAGCATTCCGCCTGAGCAGTCAGCTGCTGGCCCGCCCGCTAAGCTCCTACCGATTCCAGCCTACTCTACACTGCGCGTGAAAACGGCTCCGGTTCCTGTCTACTGCATCGATTCCTACCCGGAAGGCCACGGGCACGATGCGTTTCACGCCCAGCGGCTGGAGACGGTGATTGCCGGGTTTTCGGGCATCGACAAGGCCCACACCCACGACTTTTACCTGCTGCTGTACGTCACGGCTGGCACGGGCACCCACACGGTTGATTTTATTACCTATGCGGTGCACCCCGGCAGCCTGTTTCTGCTGGCCCCCGGCCAGATGCACAGTTGGAACCTGAGTGCTGACTGCCAGGGGTATTTGCTGTTTTTTGAGGCCGGCTTTTACCTGCAGCGCTACCCCAGCAGCCGCCTGCACGAGTACCCGTTCTTCAAGCCCCTGCACTCGCCCGTGGTGGAGCTGCCCGCCGGCGCGGGCACCTTTCCCGTGCTGCTGGAACACGTGCTGCAGGAAGCGGAAAGCCCTTTCGACAACCGGCTGGAAGTACTACGCGCCTGCCTCTACGTGCTGCTGGAAATGGCCGCCCGCTACGCCCGCGCGGAGCCCGCCGGCAGCAGCCCGCGCCAGGTGCAGCAGCTCCACCAATTCGAGGAGCTGCTGGAACAGCACTTTCGCACCAAGAAAACCGTGCAGACCTACGCCCAGTGGCTCAACCTGACGCCGAATCACCTCAACGCCCTGTGCCGCCGGCACCGGGGCCACACGGCCAGCGACCTGATTCAGCAGCGGGTGGTGGTGGAAGCCCAGCGCCTGCTGGTGCACTCCCGGCAGCCCGTTAAACAGATTGCTGCCGAGCTGGGCTTTCAGGATGCGTCCTACTTCGGGCGCTTCTTCCGCAAGCGCACCGGCCTGACGCCCGACCAATTCCGGGAAAATCGTTGATCTGTACGCAAAACACCCTGTTTTGTGCCTTTACCCGCTTTTAGAGAAAGGGTAAATTTGTAAATGTACCAGAGCACCGGCGCCGCCGGTTCCATCCGCTTGGGTACTGCCCCACCCGTCCGGACGGGGGCCACTCCTTTCGCTCCTATTGGTTATGGCAACTTCCTCTTCGTCGCTGCTGGCCTTTGCAAACCAGCGCTGCCCCCGCTGCCACCAGGGCCGCGTGTTCAAAACCTCGGCCCTGAACCTGGCCCATTTTCAGGATATGCACCAGGCGTGCCCGGTCTGCCACCAGCACTACGAGCCGGAACCCGGCTTTTACTGGGGCGCCATGTACATCAGCTACGCCTTTTCGGTCGCCATCGTGGTAGCCGTGGGCATTGCCACCTACGTGCTGGGCCACGACCCCGACGCCTGGGTGTACATCACGGCCGTGGCCGTCACGACCCTGCTCATGGTGCCGCTTTCCTTCCGCTTCTCCCGCCTGGTCATGCTGCACCTGTTCGCCGGCATCGACTACGACCCCGCTGTGGAGGCGCGCGTGACGGGCCACCAGTGGCGGCCGCGGGCGGCGGCCCGCCCGATGACCGCCGAGCAGTAGGTTTTTATCCCGCTGCCGGGTAGCTTTCATGCTATCAGGCGCTTAGCGGCGCCTAATCCAGGGTCTATCCGCTTTGTCAGCTGCCATGTCCGTCGAAATCCTGTCCCGCATCCAGTTTGCCTTTACCATTGCCTTTCACTACATCTACCCGCCCCTGAGCATCGGGCTCGGGGTGGTACTGGTGGGCATGGAAGGCATGTACCTGAAGACCCGCAACCCGCTTTACGAGCGGCTGACGCGGTTCTGGATTCGCATCTTCGCCTTGATCTTCGGCATCGGCGTGGCCACGGGCATCGTGATGGAATTCGAGTTTGGTACTAACTGGGCCACCTACTCGCGTTACGTGGGCGACATTTTCGGCTCGGCCCTGGCGGCGGAGGGCATTTTCGCTTTTGCGCTGGAATCGGGCTTTTTGGGCATCCTGCTCTTTGGCTGGAACCGCGTCTCGCCACCGGTTCACTTCTTTTCCACCATCATGGTCGCCCTGGGCTCCATGTTCTCGGCCGTGTGGATTGTAGTGGCCAACTCCTGGCAGCAGACCCCGGCCGGCTTCCACATCGTGGGCTCCGGGATGACGGCCCGGGCCGAGGTGACCGACTTCTGGGCCATGGTGTTTAACCCCAGCAGCGTGGACCGGCTTTCCCACACCATCATCGGCGCTTTGCTGGCCGGCTCCTCCCTGGTGCTGAGCGTGAGTGCCTGGTACCTGCTCAAGGGCCGCTTCGTGGAGAGCTCACGGGCTGCTTTCAAAATTGCGCTGGCCGTGGCCACCGTGGCCGGCCTGGGCCAGCTCTTTACCGGCCACCACTCGGCCAACGGCGTGGCCGTGAACCAGCCGGCCAAACTAGCCGCCTTTGAGGGCCACTACGCCGCTTCCGCGCCGGCCGATATGTACCTGCTGGGCTGGGTCGACAACAACACGCAGCAGGTGAGCGGGCTGGCCGTGCCCGGCGGGCTGAGCTTTCTGTTGCACGAAGACTTCAAGGCGCCTGTGAAAGGGCTTAACAGTTTCCGGCCCGCGGACCGGCCGCCGGTCAACTTCGTGTTTCAGACCTACCACCTGATGGTGGCCATCGGCATGGCCCTCATCGGCCTGACGCTGCTGGCCAGCTTCCTGCTCTGGCGGGGCCAGCTCTGGCAGTCCCGCTGGCTGCTGGGCGTGTTCGTGGCGGCCGTGCTGCTGCCGCAGCTGGCCAATCAGCTAGGCTGGTACTCGGCCGAAGTGGGCCGCCAGCCCTGGGTGGTGTACGGCCTGCTGCGCACCTCCGACGCGCTGTCCAAGGCCGTGACAGCGGGTCAGGTGTGGTTTTCCCTGATTCTGTTTACGCTGGTCTACGCCCTGCTTTTCGCCCTGTTCCTGTACCTGCTCAACAAGAAGATTCAGCACGGCCCCGACGAGGAGGAGCTCAGCGAAGCCCATCACCTCTCGCCGGCCTCCAAGCGCAACAACCCCGTCATTTCCCACGACGCACCGGGAGCTTCCGCCGCCGCGCTGCGTCACGTATCCGACCTCTAACCCCCACAAGCATGGCAACTTTTCTGGGACTGGACCTGGCCGTATGGTGGTTCCTGGTGGTGGGGGCAGTGTTTACGGGTTACGCCGTGCTGGACGGCTTCGACCTGGGGGCCGGCGCTGTGCACCTGCTGCTGCGCAAGGAAGAAAGCCGCCGCATCGCCCTGAACGCCATCGGGCCGGTGTGGGACGGCAACGAGGTGTGGCTGGTGATTGGCGGGGGCACACTCTTCGCGGGCTTTCCAGTGGTCTATGGCACCGTGTTTTCGGCCTTTTACGTGCCGTTCATGCTGTTTCTGGTCGCCCTGATTTTCCGGGCCATTTCCATCGAGTTCCGCAGCAAGGAACCCATGCCGTGGTGGCGTACGCTATGGGATTGGAGCTACTCGGTGGCCTCGGTGGTCATTGCCCTGAGCCTGGGCGTGGTGCTGGGCAACCTCATCCAGGGCCTGCCCATTGGCGCCGACCGGGAATTTCACGGTTCCTGGCTGACCTTCCTGAACCCATACGCCTTGCTGGTGGGCGCTACCACGGCGGCGCTGTTTGCCCAGCACGGGGCGGTGTACCTGCTGCTCAAGACCGAGAACCGCATTTTTGCCCGCCTCACGCTCATCGTGCGCCAGACCCTGCGCGTGTTCGTGGCCCTATACCTGGTACTGTCAGTGGCCACACTCTGGCACGTGCCCCACATGCTCACCGTGTTCCGGGCCCAGCCCTGGCTGTTTGCCGTGCCCCTGCTCACGCTGGGCCTAGTGCTGAGCATTGGCCAGTTGATTCGGCGCCGGCGCTACTTCGCGGCCTTTCTCTGCTCGGGCTCCATTGCCGCCCTGCTGCTACTGATGGTAGCGGCAGGCCTGTTCCCGGTGCTGGTGCGTTCCACGCTCAACCCGGCCTGGAACCTGACCATCTACAATTCGGCCTCTTCTGCCAAGTCGCTGGGCATCATGCTCACGATTGCCGCCATAGGCATCCCGCTGGTGGCCACCTACACGGGCTTCGTGTTCTGGGTCTTCCGGGGCAAAGTGCGCCTCGATGAGGCCAGTTACTAGTTCTGTGCAAACCCGCTAAGCACTCTTACAATGTCCTGCCAGCTCAACTGCACCATACACACATCATTCATGTGAAAGCATGATCCTATTTACCCATGTTCATGTAAAGTACTCCCCCACTTGTCATTTCCCACTCCCTACAACCCCTGACGCCATGCATGTCCATCCTGCTTCCCATCACCAAGTACTCATCATCGGGGGCGGCAACGCCGGCCTCTCGGTAGCCGCCCAGCTGCTCCTGGCTGACCGCCGCCTGCAGGTCACCATCCTTGAGCCCAGCGCCAAGCACTACTACCAGCCGGCCTGGACGCTGGTGGGCGGTGGGGCCTATGATATTTATGATACCGAGCGCAACGAGGCCGATTTCATTCCGAAAGGTGCCCAGTGGCTGCAGGACGCAGCGGCCTCCTTCGAGCCCGACGTCAACGTGGTGGTCACGGCCAGCGGGCAGCGCTTGGGCTACGATTACCTGATCGTAGCCCCGGGTATTCAACTGGACTGGCACAAAATCAAGGGGGCCAAAGAAGCGCTGGGCAAGAACGGCGTGTGCTCCAACTACGGCTACGACCTGGCCCCGTACACCTGGGAGTTCGTGCGCACCTTTACCGGCGGCACGGCCTTGTTCTCCGCCCCGAATACGCCCGTCAAGTGCGGCGGCGCGCCCCAGAAAATCATGTACCTGGCCAGCGACAACTGGCGCAAGCGCGGCGTGCTTAATAAGGCTGACGTGCGCTTCACTTCCGGCGGCGGGGTGCTGTTCGGGGTGAAGATCTTTGCCGAGGCCCTGCAAAAGGTCGTCAACCGCTACGGCATCAAAACGGACTTTTTCCATAACCTGAAGGAAATCCGCGGCGAGCAGCGCGAAGCGGTGTACGACGTGTACCGGGACGGCCAGGTGGTGGGCGAGGTCACCAAGCACTTCGACCTGCTGCACGTGGTGCCCCCCATGAGCGCCCCGGATTTCATCAAGCACAGCCCCCTGGCCGTGCCCGGCAACCCGCTGGGCTGGGTGGACGTGGACAAGCACACGCTGCGGCACGTGCGCTACGCCAACATCTTCGGGCTGGGCGACGCCACCTCCACGCCCAATGCCAAAACCGGCGCGGCCGTGCGCAAGCAGGTGCCCGTGGTGGTAAACAACCTGTTGTCGCTGCTGCGCGGGCAGCAGTTGGCCGGCAACCCGCCCTACAACGGCTACGGCTCCTGCCCGCTCGTAACGGGCTACGGCAAGCTGATTCTGGCCGAGTTCGACTACGACAACAACCCCACCCCCAGCTTCCCCATCGACCAGGCCCAGGAGCGCTTTTCCATGTGGCTGCTCAAGCGCTACGCTCTGCCGTGGCTGTACTGGAACAAAATTCTGGCCGGTAAAGCGTAACCTTTCCGGTTGCTGTCTTTACCCGCATAGAGCTAGGTTGCTACCTAAACGTGCCCACGGCAGAGCCGTATGGCCTAGTTAACTCTAATCAGGCTAACACTGGCCTTACTGCACCTGACCTATGAAAGGTTACCACTACCGCTTTGCCATTCGGGGCTACTCGCATCCGCTGCTCTACGACTTATCTGCACGCAACCCTAGTCCCGATCTGGCATTTATGAACGAGGAGTACGACAGTGGTGCTCCTCAGTTCTTTTTCACATCTGCTCATCTGAACGAATTAAGTGAGCCAGCGCAGGTTTGGGGAAGGGCCCGGCAGTTGCTTGATATGTTCCATGGCATTTACGTACTGGCCTCTTTATCTCCCAATTCCCCCTTCGGGTCAGCACGTCCGGTGCTTCATAATCTGTACGATTTATGGGCTGACAAAGGGCTCGACTCCGAAACGCCGGATGAGCCAAGCAAGCAGCCTTACACGGCCGCTGTACTGGCTGAGCCAGTGCATCCGGTTTATAGCAGCGGCCCGATGAGCCAAGCCTTGCTGCTTGCCCGCACGGAGCACGATGTGCTTACGCTATTGATCCAACTGGGCCAAGAACTAGACTTACGCACGCTCTACGCCATTGTGGATACGCTGCGCCATTATGAAAGTGACTTTGACGGGCTTCTACAGAAGGCGGGCATTTCCAACGCCAAGTACAAACTGTTCACCCGCACAGCGGACAACTTCGGCGCTTCGGGCTTGCTAGCGCGTCACGGCCCTAGCAACAACCAACCGCCTGCCAATCCGATGCCATTACCTGAAGCGCAGTACTTGGTTAAGTTGTTGAGCCGGCAATATCTAACTGACCACCACGGAATCCAGTTTCCAGATCCCATCGTGTACGAGGATGCCGACGGCATGCTGGAAGATTTTTAGCCTTGCAATTCACTATGGGCACCACCCTCTCCTTCTTCCAGCTCAATGATGTGCACGGCTACCTGAACCTGCACCAGGAGCTGTTTTACGGCCCCTCGGGTCCCGAGTACCGCCCTTGTGGAGGCTATGCCCGCATTGCCACGCTGCTGCGACAGTGGCGCGAGCAATACCCGGCGAGCCTGCTCTTCGATGGCGGCGACACGTTTCACGGCACCCGGCCGGTGGTGGACACGAAAGGCGAAATCCTGGTACCCATTCTCAACGAGCTGAACATAGCGGGCATGACGGCCCACTGGGATTTTGCCTACGGCCCGGCTCGGCTGCGGCAGTTGGTAGATCAGCTCAACTACCCTCTGTTGGCCGCCAACGTGTACGATAAGGTCTCGGGGGAGCTGGTGTACGCTCCCTATCAGGTCTACGAAACGGCCGGCCTGCGCGTGGGCGTCATCGGCCTGGCCTGCCCCATCGTCGACAAAACCATGCCGGCGCATTTCGGCGAGGGCCTGCGCTTCACCGATGGCACGGCGGAGCTGCCCCGCTACGTGGCCGAGCTGCGCGGGGCTCAACGCGCCGACCTGGTGGTGCTGCTCTCCCACTGCGGCTTCCCCCAGGACGTGGCCCTACTGCAGGCGCACCCCGGCGTGGACGTGTGCTTGAGCAGCCACACCCACAACCGCCTCTACGAGCCCTTCCGCGCGGGCAACTGCCTGGTCATGCAGTCCGGCGCCCACGGGTCCTTCGTGGGCCGCCTCACCCTCACCGTAGAAGGCGGCCGCGTCACCGCCCACGACCACGAGTTGCGGGAAGTCGGCGCGGACCTGCCGCCCGACCCGGCTATGCAGGCGCGCATTGATGCGGCCCTGCAGCCCTATGCTAGCTTGCGCGAGGTGGTGGGCGTCACCGCGACCGGGCTGCACCGGGGCACGTCAGTGGAATGCCCGGCCGACGATTTTCTGCTGGCCAGCATCCGGGCGCTGGTGCCGGCCGACGTGTACTTCTCCAACGGCTGGCGCTACGGAGCCCCCATTCCTCCCGGCCCGATGCAGCTCAACGACCTGTACGACCTGGTGCCGATGGACCCGGAGATTGAAACGGTCGAGCTCAGCGGCGCGGAGCTGCGGGAGATGCTGGAGAAGAACCTGGAAGGCACCTACAGCCAGGATCCACTGCACCAGATGGGCGGCTACGTAAAGCGGGCCCTGGGCCTGAAAGCGTACTTCAAAGCCGAGAATCCAAAGGGCAGCCGCCTGCAAACCGTATTCGTGCAAGACCAGCCCCTGGACCCGGAACGGACCTATACGGCCGCGTATATCACCGCGCAGGGCGTCCCGCCTCAGTTTGGCCGCCACCGCCGCAAAACCGGGCAGCACGTAGTAGCCGCTATGCGGGCCTATTTAACCCAGCACCGGCCCATGGTCGTTCATCCGCACGCGACGTTCGTAGTGGTATAAGGCCCGGGGCAGCCCGGGCGCCCGCTTTACTGCTTCCAAATGCCCGCATTTCCCCGTTACCGCCCAACTATGACCAGCAAGGTCTGGCCGCGGCCCGCACCCGCATGGCCAACGAGCGCACGTTTCTCACCTACGTGCGCACCAGCCTGGCTATGCTGGGCTTTGGTCTGGCCCTGATTCAGCTGCATCCGGTGCGCGCCGGCTCATTGGGCTACTGGGCGGTTGGTGCTGCCGGCGTTGTGCTGCTCACCGGCTGGCTGCGCTTCCGGATGCGGCAGCAAGAGATAGAAAAATGCCGGCTACCCGTCCCGCGCACGCCATAAGCGGCAAGGATGGGCAGTCGAGAAAAAGTAGTACCCCAGAGGAAACTAGTTACAGCTGCTTGGGTGGTGAACGGCTGTACTGATTTCAGGCGCGGTTGCGAGCCCCTCGCGCATCTTTGCCCCTAACGGATTGGGTACTTGGTTGGGGACAGCTCGAAACTATTGTCAAACATCTTGCAGTATGGCACTGCTAATCTGGCATCTCCAATTGCAGCCAGGTACGTCTTGTGCCACAGGCAGTGCATTCCATCAAGAACTCCGTGGCGTGTGCATACTGCTCCAAGACCTCCAGATGGGCGTGTAGCGTTTCCTGTCCACAGGTGGCGCAAGGCAGCAATTCGGTAGCCGCTAGCTGCTCCTGCAGAAACTCTAGTTCATCGTCGTTCATTGATTGGTAAGGTAGTGGCCTGATTGGGGGGTACAAGCGGTGTAGGCAGTTGCCTACCGTTCAGGCCCGTCGTTTTCCGGGCCTGGCTTCGCTGACGCAACTGAGCGCTGCGCTTTCTGCAAGCCGCGTCCGGCACTTCGCAGGGCAGCGGCCTCGTCGGCTAATGCCGGTATTTTCTCCGCCCTAGTCAATGCCTCGGCTACGGCCTGCAGGTTGGCACCACCCAGGTAGGCAGATTTCTCCACGGCCTTAGCAGCCCGCCCCAACGAATCAGCTGGCCCGGGGTAGCCCTGCTCCTGTAGTCCGTCAACCAGTTCTTTGGCAGCTTGCACGAATGCGGCCGTCAGCGCGGGGGGCGAGTTGGTGGAAGACACAGCCGGCGTAGCGGCTACGGTCTTCGATTGCTCCGGGTGTAAGGTGGCCAGCGCGGCCCCGAACCGGGCGGCCTCGCGCTTCGACTCCGGATCTTGAAACCGTTGATCCTGCTCAACCTCCCGCAGCAGCTCCCGCAGACCATCCCCGTGCCGGGCAAGGCTTTCCTGCGGATTGCGGTCAATGTCGAGCACCTGGCTCAGCAGGGCGTCCGCGCGCTGGGTGCGCCGGTAATCCACGCCGGCTACCAGCTGCTGCAGGGCCGGGGTGGCGGCCACCAATTCGCGCAGCTGTTCTAGCTGTCGGACGGCGGGGGTCGGTCCCTCCGGCAGGGGGCGAGCTTGGCTGGGGTGACGCGCCGCTTCGGCCTCCGGTCCGGGCAGCGGCGTGGTGTTGCGGGCAAATAAGTCGCGTAGCGCCTGTAAGTCCTTTTCCCGGTGCCCTGCGCCGTGCAAGCTCACAATGCCCTGGTCGCGGGCGGGGTTGAGCTTTTCGTGCTCCCGGTTGAAGTCGACCTGGTAGCCCGCCTGGTAGGCAATTTCGGCGAAGGTGGCCTGCAGCGTGCGGCCGTTGCCCTCGCGGAAGGCGTGCACGTGGTTGTAGTGGTCGAAATAGTAGGCTGCCCGCTCAGCAAAAGCCTCGGGCGTCGGTAGGCCCTTGAGGTTGTTTTCACGCTTGAGCTGCTCGCCCAGCGCGTTTAGCCGCTCGTCAATCCGCTCGAAGGGCGCAAAATGCATCGGCACGGCCGTGGTACCCGGCAGGTCGGCGGCTTTGACGCCCTGAAATCCGGCCTCCCGGCGGGTTTGCCCGGCCCACTCAAACGTATCCTGGAACAAATGCTGGTGCACGGCCCGCAGCCGCGCAGCATCAAAGGTGTCGCCTTGCGGCCCGTAGCCGGCGGCCAATTCCTGCAGGCGGCGCAGCGACGCGTCCTTGGTAGCCTGCTCTAATTCATCGGCATCCGTTATACCGAGCTTGTTGTAAAAGACGCCGGTGTGAGGGTCCGTAAACTTATCCATCGCGGGGGTAACTACGAGCGCCGGGCTGCTCGCTGGAATAGGGCCAAAAAAGTAGCCCGACCGAAGCCGGGCTACTGCAATGAAAGACTTGAAAATATGCTGTGTTAGGCTACGTGGGCCAAGGCGTGCTCGACGTTGCGCGCCTGCACCTGGCGCAGGTGCTCGTCGTGGCGGGCCCCCACGGTGGCCAGGTCAATCTGGCCGGCGATGTACTGCGCGTGCAGCTCCGCCAGCCACTCGGGCTCCTGGTAGGCGCCCTGGCTGCGGGTAATGCCCAGCGACTGGTTTATGATAAACTGCCGCTGCTCGCGGGTCTGTTCGCGGGGACCAAACTGCGGGGTGTGAGAGGCTTGCGTGTTCATAAAAGACAGTACGTAAACGGGGAATCGAGAGTACAAATTAAACAAAAAACCCGGCATTATAGTGCCCCGGTGGCCCTTAGAGCATGGGCTCATTATCCGGCATCTGCCCAGACTTCAAGGTATTGGCATACTGGCCTACGATGCCCGCCACGTCCTCCCGGATAAGGTCAAAATTCGCTTGAATCACCGCTTGCAGTGCACTAACCGGGCCGGCCACGGGGCCGCTACCCGCCTGACGGGCCGCGCGCCGCTGACTGAGCCAGTCTTGTTCCTGCCCCTCCCCTACCGGAGCCTTGCCCAGCGTCGGCGCGGGGCCGCCCTCGAACGTAGCCAACGGCTGCAGGGGGTAATTCCCGGGCGCCGCCTGGCGCTCCACCTTGCCCTGAAAAAAGGGCTGCTCGGTTTCCACGGTCTGGCCGATGAACTCGCCGGTCTCCAGGGTAATAGTATCCTGCAGGCGCACCAGGTTGCGCTCCTGCCAGCTCACGCTCTGGCTGGCGTTGCTGCCGGCGCCCCGGCTGCCTCCGCTCTGGCTGCGGCCCGTACTGACCGACACCATCTCCCGGTCCTCCTTGCCCACCAGCTCCGACACGAATTTGGCTGTTTCCAGCGAGTTGACCTTGCCGAAAAACTGGTTGTTAAGGTTGCTCACCATCACCTGCATCTTGTCGCGGCCGTAGGCGTCAATCATCTGGCTCAGGTCCTGGGTCATGTAAATCATGGCCACCTTGTTGCTGCGGGCCGTGGCCGGTATCACCTCCAGGTTGGGCACGTAGATGGTCGCCGCCTCGTCGAGGAACACATAGCTCGGGTGCTTGTGCTGCTGGTTCATCAGCTTCAGGGCCACGGCCACGATGCAGCTGATAACCGGCGAGAAGGTTTCCTTGAGCGTGGGGTCGTTGCCCACCACCAGCACCTTGGGTGCCTGCGGGTCATTTAGGTCCAGCGAAAACCCCTCCCCTCTCGCCTCATCTGGCGTGAGCACCCAGGCAATTTCCGGCGAGTTGATGCGCGTGAGCACGATCTGCAGGGACGCAATGACGCCGGCCACCTGCTTCTCGGCCCGTTGCTTCACGGCCGTGGTAATCGAGCGCACCATGTCGCCGCATTCCGGGTCGGTGTCGAGCATGCTCAGCACGTGGGTAAAGTCGCGGTGCAGGGCCGTGTTCACCACGTGGGGCAAGGTGCAGAAGGTGGGGAAGTTCTTCTTGTAAAACCAGATGATGGCCGTCAGAAAGGCGTTGGCGCTGGTGTCGAAGAAGTCCATCTTTTTGATGCTCTCCGGGTTCAGGTTGGCCATGATGGCGCGGGCGTACTCGTTGGCGTAGGCCACCACCGGCATCTTGTCGGCCCGCAGCGGGTTTACCCGCTCGCTGCGCTCCAGGTCTTTGAAGTTGATGATGTGCAGCTGCACCGCCGCTCGCTCCTGCCCTGCCGCCGCGGCTTTGGCGTCGGCCAGCACAAACGCTTTCTGCGCGGCCTCCGCCAGCACCGGAAACTTGAAGTCGTAGATGAGCCCGGCAAAGCCCTTCTCGGTGAACTGCTCAATCAGGGGCTCCCCAATCGAGTACGACTTGCCCGCCCCGGCCCCGCCGAGCACCAGCGTGCCCCGAAACGGGTTGGGAATGTTGATCCAGCCGCCGTCGGTGGTGGCCAGGCTAAAGCCGTGCTCCGAGACCTGCTGCCGGCGCTCGGTGCGCAGGCCAAACCGCTCGGTCTTGTGCAGGGCCCGCGTGATACCGGCTGCCAGGCCCGCGCCCACCACGAGCAGGGCGGCGGCGGGGTATAGCCAGCTAATTACCCCAGCGGGAAACGATGCCAGCGCCAGCAGCAACGCGCCGCCCACCAAGCCCACTGCGGCGGCTCCCAGTTGTACCCGCCGCAGCTGCAGCTGCGTGGGCTGCCAGCGGCGTTGGCCGGGCCGGGCGGGCGGCGCTTTGAGCAGCAGCGCCAGCAACAGCCCGGCGACCAGCACCCCTGCGCGCACGATTAGGCCAAAGCGGTGGTAGAAGCTTACTAGCCCCGCCAGCAAGCGGCTGATAATGGATGTTCTCAGGCCGGCAGCGGGCGTGCCCGAACCCGCCGCGTCGAGCGCGAATTCTGGATGGGAAAGCAAGTAGTATTCGCCGGTGGTCAGCAAAACCAACAGCAGGCCCAAGGCCACATACAAGCCGGTCAGGCGGTGGGTAGTCGGCTGCCGGGGGGCGCTCATCATGCTCATGCGGAAATGAAATCAAGAGGTTCGCTCATCGGGATTACAGCTCGGGCTCCCATTGCCGGCGCCCGCGCTGCTCGCCGATGTCCTGGGTGGCCACGCGGTCGGGTCCGCTGGTGGCGCGCAGGGCCTGCTGAAAGCTGTGCAGGGCGTGCCGCACCTGGTGGCCGGTTTGGCCACGGGCGGGCTCCTCCCGGCCCGTGGCCAGCAAGTGGTAGGCATTGTCCAAGGGCTGTCCCTGCCGGGCACGCCCCTCCAGCCGGCGGAGCCGGTCGTAGAAAATCCGGTCGTAGCCCCTCCCTTGCGCAATGCGCTGCACCCGCGCCGCATCCAGCGGCTGGCTCGGGTCCACCTGCCGGTTTAGCTGCGCGACGCGCTCGGCAATGCGGGCATTGCGCTGGGGGTTGGGCTCCGTCAGGACTGGGGCGGGTCTTCGGCGGGGCGCCGGACCCTGGTAGGCAAACTGGCGCTCGAATGCCAACCGGGCCTCGTCCTGCCAGTCGCGCAGGCTAAAGCGGCTAACCCGGCCGCCGGGGTTCAGCGTGACGCGCTGCGCTCTATCCCGGGCTGAAACAACGACGTGGACGTGGGCCTGCAGGCCGGGCCGCACCTGTCCTGGCCGAGCCGCTCCGGCCCGCACGGCTGCGTCGGTGCCGCGGTGCGTGCGTTCGTGGTGCACGATGGCACCCCACACCAAATCATCCTTCCCCACGGCCCCTCCGTCCTTGAGCCGAAAGCCGGCGGCGTAGGCGGCCATTACCTCCCGGGTGTAAGCGCGCAGCTTCGCCTCGTCGCCTCCGCCGATGTACGCCAATTCTTCCGGGCTCGGGGAAAGCACCAGGGAATAAAACTTGGCCTCCCCTGCCCGCAGTCCTTTGACGTTGCCGTCCAGGGAAGCCAGCAATGCCTCCCGGTCCAGCAAGTCCTGCTGGCCGTTGAAGAAGCGCGGCGCCTCGCCGTTTTGGCGAGCCTCGTGGGTCAGGTAATTCAGCGCCTGGGCCGCACTACCCTGGTTGTTGTAGGCTTTTTTGCCGTTCGTTTTAGGGTTAATAAGCTTGGCGTGCATGGCGGTAATCCTGATCTAACGGGCCTTTTTAAGAGCCTTTATATCTAGAGCAGCCAGTCCGGCCGCTACGGCTTCGGCGATGCGCGTCTGGTTTTTCTGCTGTATTTTGCGCAGCGCTTCCCCTCCTTCCGGGGCTAATAAATTCTCGACAACGCGTAGTGTTTGGTCCTGCACTGCCTGCTGCCGCAGCTGAAAGCGCAGCATTTCCAGCAATATGCCTCGCTCCTGCTCCTGTAGGTAAGCGAATACCCGGTCGCCCAGCCGCTTTACCTCGGCCATGATGAGTTGACCTTCCCGAGCCTGCGATTCCACTGGGTTCAGGCCTCGCTCCGCGAAGTAGCGAATGGCCGCATCAGCGTATTCGGTGCGGGTAATGCCTAGGCGCGCAGCCTCTGCTCCTACTAGGCGGTGGGCCGGCCCACTCACGGTCAGGTGCTTGACGGCGGAGCTCTGGGCGGGTTGAGGTGGCGGGTTTTGTGGCAGTTCCTGCATATCAGTGATTTTAACTTCTAGACCCTGACTGTCAACTTTTTAAAGGATCATATTAACTAATATCAACTTTGTTGATATGTAACTACCATTTAGTCAGCGTATTAGCGCGAGTAAATGGTGGTCTTCTTGCTAACTACCATTAAGCCCGGCTTCGCACTATCTGCAGGTGTGCTGGTTAAGTGAGTTTTAGCTACTGCCCTATCCCTATGCTTCCTTTCTGCTTTCAGGTATGGAGACCTGTGACCTCTAGGTATACCCTCGCATTGAAGCGGCCGGGATGCTATTAGCAGGGAACTGGTGAGAGCAACAGAGCAAAGTGGCCTAATTTTTTATTTCTCAGGAAACAAGTAAATCAAAAGTTTAACTGTGAATCCTGGCCGCTTTACGCCCCGTATGCCACTTTGTTTCTTAAGATTTTAGGAAATAAGTTTCTTAAGAACTTTTGTAGAATGTTTACTGAGCAACTTGTTTTCTGTTTTACTGAGCACCTTTTATGTTTATTTACTAGGAAATAAGTAAAATAGGAAATATCCATCTCATTTTTCAAGTAATTCAGCTTCTTTATTTTCTAGGAAATAAAAAAACAAGTTTACAAGTAGCTTTGAAAACTGAGAAACAAGATGCTTATTTTGCAAACTGCTTCTCCAGTGGCTTTCCCTATTAGTTCCCCTGCCTTATGAAAATCATTTGCGTTGCCAACCAGAAGGGTGGCATTGGTAAGAGTACCCTCATCACCGTGCTGGCTGGTGCGCTGGCCGCCGACTACGGCTACCGCGTGCTCGTGGTCGACGCGGACTCGCAGCAGACGCTGGCGGGGGTACGCCTCACCAACGACCAGCCGAGCGTCGAGTTGGAGCGCGAAGCCGGTACACTGACCGAGCCAGCGTTTCCCTATGCGCTGGAATCGGTAGGCATGAGCCAGGTGTATGATCGGCTCGACGAAATCAGCGACGACTACGACGTGGTGTTTATTGACGTACCAGGCCGCTCCGATGACACAGCCATGATTGACGTGCTCAGCGGTGCCAACGTGGTGCTCGTGCCGGTAGGGGCCTCGGATGCCGAGCGCCTGGCCACGATTTCCTTTATGCAGCTGCTGCAGGAGATTTCCCGGCTGTCGCGGGAGCAGGGGCTGGACTTCCAGTTCTTCGGCGTGCACTCGCACCGCACCAACCTGAAGGAGGAAAAGGACATGGATGAATTCACCGACGCCCTGGGGCTGCCGCGCCTGCAGGCCTCGTTGCGCCAGCTGGGCTGCTACAAGCGCCTCTCCACCCGTTACAGCTACCTCAATCCGGCCTACCGCCGGGCCGTGGGGGCCGATGCTTCGGTGGAAGCCGAAGTACGGGCCTTGTGCGACGAACTGATTGCCCGTGCCGGGCTCACCGCTGAACTCGTATCGTAATGGCCAAGATCCAACGCCTGAAAATCTCCACGGACGAGAAGATGTCCATGCTGCGCGGGCAGCCTGGGCACATGCCGGCCGCGCCCGTAGCAGCAGAGCCCACCACGGCATCTGCTCCTGAGCCCGCGCCTGTACCGGCACCCGAGCCAGCGCCAGTGGCTCCGCCGGTGGTAGAGGCTGCGGCTCCAGCGCCGGCACCGGTTGTTGCAGCAGTAGCGGCTCCTAAGCCAGCTGCCCCTGCCACGCAGGCAGTAAAGCGGGGTCGGGGCCGGCCACCAAAAGCCGAAACAGCAGCTGCCGAAACGGCTCCGTCCGGACTGCAGCCGTCACTGATTCGTCTGGAAGGGGAGACGCAACGGGCCGCGCTGGCCTACATCCACGAGGAGCTGATGCTGCACAGCCGCCGCGTGTATCTGAAGGAGTTGGTAGATGAAGCGGTGAACTATTACCTCCAGCACGGACCGCCATCGAAAATGAAGTAAGCTCCCATCGGCCTCTTTCCAACTCTCAAGACTGAATATGAAGCAAATTTCAGGTTTGCGATTTGACGCTTTGGCTGGATATGCCCGTCAACCTGCTACCAAACACATGTTTCAAGAAGTTGCTTGGTTTTCACATTTTGACGAGCGTGTTCTAGGTGTATTGGTGAAGCACTGGGAGGATGGTGACTTTGCGGGAGCAGTTTTTGGCCGTGACAGGAAAGGACGTTACCGCGCAGTAGAGCTTACAGTTCCATTTCAGGAAAATGCCACCCTCGCGAGAATAGATCTACGCCGGGCAATGGAAAGAGTATCGGGACAACCTGATGAATCTTATTTTCAGGGTGATGAGAAGGGGAAACCTTTAGACTTCTTTGCGCCTCAAGCACCCGATAAAGAACAAAATCCCTCGTTTCGCATGCTACTGAACGACGAGGGGCATGCGGCTGCCAAAGGGATTATCAAACCATTGATGCACTGGTTTGAAGACCCAGACGGAAATTTTGTTGAGCAATTTCAATCAAGTGGATTTGATGCGCGCATTTGGGAGCTATACCTATATGCGGCTTTTGTAGAGATGGGTTATGCGTTCGACCGCACTAAACCAATGCCTGATTTCACTTGCGAAGGCATAAACGGCATTTTTTGCGTTGAGGCAGTTACAGTTAACCCTACAGTTATAGATGGGGCTATTCAGCCTCCTCCACAGATTAATACGCCGGACGATATTCTACAATATCAGCGTGAGTACATGCCCATTAAGTTTGGCAGCCCACTCACATCCAAGCTAAAGAAGAGGTACTGGGAAAAACCTCATGTTGCAGGTAAGCCGCTAATATTTGCTATTCAGGACTTCTCTGCACCAGGTAGCCTGCTGGATTCCCGAGCTGGCCTCCCCATTTACCTATATGGTATAGACTACGATTGGACCCATGATAATGATGGCCAATTGGTTATAACTCCCCGTGAGGTAAAAACCCACCGTTGGGGCTCAAAGGAAATTCCCTCCGGCTTCTTTAATCTACCCGACTCCGAACACATTAGCGGGGTGCTGTTCAGCAATAGTGGTACTATTTCCAAGTTCAACAGAATGGGGGTACTGGCTGGGTTTGGCTTAGAAAACGTAACGTTACTCAGGCATGGATCTGCCGTAAACCACGATCCCAATGCAACAGAACCATTACCATTCATTCACCGTGTTGACCCAACGGTATATACCGAATCATGGAGCGAGGGTCTAGAGTTATACCATAACCCTAATTCCTTACACCCTCTGGACCCTGCGTTACTACCAAACATCGCTCACTATCACCTGCTTGAAGACGGTTTACTGCAAGGCATTACACCGAAATGGCATCCTCTGGTATCTCATACGCAAGTATTAGTAGGAGTTAAGGAGCTATAGTTCTGCCAAGCACACAGAATGGGTTATGGCACTGTGAGATGAGGCTGGTTGGCCTTTAACTCATCTAATACAACAGCTAAGACATCCTCCGCAGTAATGTTTAACAGATCTGCCACGCGCAGTAACTCAGCCACGGTAAGCGTGGACGGATCTGCCTCGCGTTGCTTAATGGTGCGGTAGGTCATGCGAAGATGTTCCATCAGTTCGCGCTCTGTAAAGTGGTATCGGCCGTTTCGAAGCAGGTCAGTGAATCGCCGCGGGGCGGATGACTCCACTTGGCTTTTGGGCGGTAGGTGAGGAGTATTCGGCATGGTGGTTATTGGATGAGGAAGTAAAGGAGTGTGGCGAGCGGGTACCCCACCGCCCCCGGCCCCGCCCGGTAATGGGCGAGGCGACAAGGTGAATGGCTATTCCGGCGCGTGCTCCAGGGCCGTAAAGTGGGGGTTCTGCCGCGCTTCTTCGGCTAACGTGCGTTCCTCCCACTCGGCAATCTGCCGCATGATGTTGGTCAGCCAGAGGCCCAGCCGGGCGGGGTCTGCCTCGGCTAAAATTCGGGCCGTCGCGGTGCGGCGCTGCTCGTCGGTGAAAGCAGGATGCTCCATCAGGCGCGTTAGCTCGATGCGCTGCGTGGAAACCACTACAGCCGTGAGCGTAGGCAGCGCTTCCTGCCCCAAAGCAACCAGGGGCAAGGCGGGCCGGGCCGGACGGGGCAGCGCAGGGGAAGGGGCTTCCTCGGGCTCGTCATTTACCACAGGGGCCGCAGGGCTTGCGCTGGGCGGGGTCGGTTCCGGGGTGCTCGGCTCGTTATCATCGGTGCCCGTGGTACCTAAGATAAACTCAGCGGCCCGCTGGGCCCGGCTGGCGGCCTGCACGACCAGCTTTTTGTCGCCGCGCAGCTGCTCCAGCCAAAACTGCAGGTAGGCGGCGGTATTTTCCAGCGTCGCGCTGGGGTCCAGCCCCGCATGGCCACACAGGAAGGCGGCGCCCATCTCGGCCGTCAGCTCCTCGCGGGCGTAGCTGGCGCGGCCGCTCGGGCGCAGGGCCTCGGTCAGGTCGGGCCGGTCCAGGCGGCTGGCGTGGCCGGTGGCGTGGGTCAGCTCGTGAAACAGGGTTGAGTAATAGGCCTCGCCGCTGGTGAAGGTTTCCGGGCGGGGCACGTGCACGAAGTCGGGGCCGGGGGCGTAGTAGGCCTGGCTGCCGCCGTGCTCGATGCGGGGGCAGGTGGCCCAATTTGCTACCAGGGCCTCCGCAGCCGCCAGGGGCTCGTGGGCCCGGTCCTGGGGTTGCTCCGGTAGAACGATATCCACGCCTTCGACATCATCCACCGAAAAGACGGTGTAGTACTTGATAAAGGGTTTTTTTTCCTCTTCGCCGGTTTGCTTGTCCGTGCGGGTCGTGACGTTGTAGTAAATCACGGGCATGCCTTTGGCCCCTTTGCGAATGTTGCCGCCCAACTCACGCGCCTGCCGAAACGTGAGAAAGAAAGGCGTACCGCCTACCAAGTGCAGTAGAAAAGCATTGATGCCGGTGTAGGCCCGCCCGCTGACGTAGTTGCGGGGCAACCCATAGGCGGCATGCCAGGGCTTGCGCCAAGCAATCTGGCCCGCTTCAAGGGCAGCAATTACCCGGTCGGTAACAATCTGGTACACGTCGGGGCGGGTGGTCGTTTGGGCGGCGGTGCTGGTTTGCTTTTTCATCGCTAAGTGGAGGCTAAGTGACTGTTTTTAAAACCGTTTCCTTACTTATTAAACGTAAAATCAACAGTTTTTGTTGCTAAAAAGACAACAAAAAACAGCATTAACAAGCCATTATTTTGTCCCCCCAAACCATTTCTTCCCCACTGCCCCCGCCGCTCGGTTCGCCTTTCCACTTACCTTGAGGGGCCGGAAACAAAAGCGCCCGACAGGTTTGCTGTCGGGCGCGTTCACCGCTTCACAGGGCAGATTATTCGGGTTGGCTGAGCTCTTGTTGGAGACACTCTTGCAGGCTCGCCCGGGAGGCTTCGCCGATTTGAATCAGGGGCGCTCCATCGTTGAGGTAAAACAAGACCGGATTAGCTTTGGCAACCGCTTGGCTCCAGGAATCTTCCGAGAGGTTCGCGGGCAGGTGCAGCAGGGGCTGATACTCGTCGCGGATGAGCTGCAGAATCAACCCTTTCATTGCGGGGCAAAAACTAGAAAAAGGCCGGTGACCGGTAAATATCATAACAGGGGTGATGGCGTGGGAAGGAAGGCAACGAGGGTTCCGGGCCGGCCGCGTAGCGGGGCCCGGAAATAGACAGCCCAACCCGTTGGCTAATAGCAAGCCGACGGCAGCCGCAGCAGCAGCTGCGGGGGATGTCTACCAGAAAGTTGGATTAGCCTCGATGCGGTCCGACGAACAGGGCTGGGCGCTCGGAAATAGGCAGCGGCCGCCGGGCGGCGGGTGCCAGGGTTCGGCCCATTAGAGGGAAGCCGAACGGAGCATATAAGGATGTAAGACCTGTTTTCGCCAGCATGGTAAGCAGCTTGCTATGGTCGCAAAGCTAAATAATCGGCCTATACTTTGAGAGCTTTTCAACGCTACGCCTTATAACCGCTACCGCTCTTGTTCGTTAGTGCGCCCGGTTAGCATATTGGCATTTACACCGCTAGGCGCAAGGCGGTGCCGCTCGGCCCGGTCGGCAGAATGTTCGTGCACGTGGGCGCCAGGCTGACGGGCCACATCGTCGAGCGCGGCATTGACGCGCGCTAAATCCGGCTGGTCGAGGCGGTAGCTGACCTCCATCTCGCTGTGGCGCTGGTGGGTGGCCGGGTCGGTGGCGCTGCGCAGCGAGCCGGTATTCAGTCCGGCCTCGCGCAGCTGCTCGGCCACGGCTTCGGCTTGGCCGGTGCAGCCCGGCTGTGGTTCGGGCTCGTCGATGCGGATAATAGCAGTTTTCGTCACTTGCGGGGGTGGGGTGGCCGCCGCCAGCTCCCGGCGCTGGGCCTGCTCGCCGGCATCCTCGCGCAGCGTTACCAGGGGCGACTTCTCCAGCGCGTCCAGCGTCTGGCTGAGCTGGCGCAGCCCGCCGGGGGTGCCATGGGGATGGTAGCGCACGTCCAGCTCGCTGCGCAAGTGCCCGCTGGCCGGGTCCGCTTCGGCCCGTAACGCCACGTCGGCGCCGGCTTTGCGCAGCAGCTCGCGCATCTGCTGGGCCTGGCTGGGCGTGGCCTCGTCGGCGTGGCTTGGTTCGGTTACCGTCAACTGCACGGCGCGCTGCAGGGCCGGGTCCCCGGCTGCCGCGGCCACGGCTAGGGTTACGGTCTGGCGCTGCTGCTCCGCTTCCCGGCGCTGCTCATCCGGGCTCTGCGCGGCGGCGCGCTGCTCGGCCTGTTGCCGCTCAGCCTGCTCCTGGCGGGCGCGTTCCTGACGCTGCTGCTCCTTGGCCAGCTCATCGGCGCGGGCCTGTTGGGCCACCTGCTCGCGGCTCAGGCCCTGGCTCAGCAGCTCCAGGTCCCGGTTAAAGTCCTTGCTGATGGCGTATTCCGTGCGAATGAAGTTCTCGGGCTGCCGGCCGGGCTCGGCGGGTTGTCGCTCCAGCTGCTCGCGCTGCCGTTCGCGCTGGGCGTGCAGGGTGCGGGCCAACTCCTCCAAGGCCTGGCTGTCGGCATTAGGCGCGACTAGGCGCACCACGGTTTCCCGCCGGCTGGCCCGCTGCACTTCCAGACTCAGGGCGTCATCGGCCCCGGGCCGCAGCTGCTGCACCTGCGCAGCAAGCTGGGCCAGGTGCTCGGTGCCCTCGGCGCGGGTGGCGTGGTGAAACTCCACGCGCAGGGCCGTATGGTACTTACCAGCCGCCGTGGCGTGCCATTCCACGGGGCGCGGCGCCTCGTCGTAAGCCACGTGCCCGTCGGCCACTTCGCGGGCGCGGCGCGGGGCCTGCAGCTCGTTGAGGTAATTGATATTGAAGCGCCGGCCGGCCGCGTCGTTGTCGTTGGCCAGCACCACCTCCCGGGGCTCCTGCTTATCGATGAGCTTTTGAATTAGCTCCACCTGCCGCTCGGTGACGGTGCCGCTAGTGGCCACATACAGGGTATTGGGCCGGCCCTCAGCACCGCGGTGGTGCAGCTGGTGGTAGCTCATGGCATCCACGGGGCTTTCCGACACGACCAGGCGCTGCACCGGGGTATCCTTGCCTTCGGTGGGATGCGACACCCACACGCCCGTCTTGGGCAGCTGCAGCAGGTGCTTGTAGTCCTCGTTACGCTGCTCCACGGTGGCAATGCCGTGTTCGTTGTAGAGCGGAAAAGCGGTGTTGCGGAAATTCCCCTGCTGGCTGGTAAATACCCGGCCCTGGAAAGCCGGGCTGTCAATGGTCTCATCCGACAGGTGCCGGTGGTGCAGGTAGCTGCGGTCGGTCAGCGCGGCATGGGTGCCCATCACGGCGGCCACGAGGCGGGCACGCCGCTCGGCTTCGGTCTCGACCTCAGCCGGCTCGCTGGGCTTGGGCGCGTAGGCCGCCGGGGTGGGCGGTGGGGGAACGGTGGCCGCCTGCCAGCCCTGCTCCGGTTCGCCCAGGTACTGGCGCAGGGTCTGCCGAACTTGGCCCAATGTCTGGTTTTCGCGCGTTTTTACGAAGTCGATGATGGAGCCGGAGTCCCGGTCATCCCCGGGGTTCAGGTACACCTGGTGGTCCCCCTTGCGGGAAACGATGAGCATTTCTCCGTCCTTTTCCAGCTGGTGCCACTGGCCGCGGGGGCCGGCCTTTTTCACGTCGTAGCCATGGCGCCGGGTGGCGTATTCCACCAAGTCGATGGACTGCTTGAAGCGGTCAAGCTCTTGGGGGTCGTTGTCGCGTAGGGGAGGGGTTGAGGTTGGCATAAACAGGATAGGAAAGGGCATGCCGCAGCCACACCCGCAGAAGGGGGCGTGTAGCACTGACCAGTAAGTAGGAGGGAAGAGGCGCTAGCTGACCAGCTGCTCGTGGGCAGCCAGCTGCTCGCGCAGGGAGGTCAGTAGGGCGGCATCGGCGAAGAGGTAATGCTCGCAGAGCTGGCCGCCCACCGGCAGGCGCACCAGCTCCGTCTCGAAGCCAAATACGCGCAGGTGCTTTTGCACGAGGCGGTATTCCTCCCGCTGCAGGCTGCCGGTTTTCAGGCCCACGCTGGTGGTGTAGGGAAAGCCAAAAGCGGTACAAGTGGCCCGCAGGCCCCCGTGGGGCAGGCTGCGCAGCCGCAGCTGCACGTAGCGGCGGGCCTCGTCGTAGTCAATGGCCAGCGCGGGGTTGGGCAGCTGCGGCCCCAAGGCGACTGGGGAGGTAGGGGATTTTGCCGGGCGGCGGCGGGAAGCGACGGAAACAGGCATAGGGGAAAGAGCAACATGGAGCGGGCAGGCTCCATGGCCTTTCCGCTAGTTAGGAGGGGTAGTGGGCGACGCCGGAGCGTCAAACGGGGGGTTGTCGAACAGCTGGAGCTCGGCTTTGAAGCGAGCCAGGTTTTCCAGGGAGGTGAACAGGAAAAAATGCCGGCGCGACTGGTGCACGATGATGCGCAGCAGCTCGGTAGGAAACTGGAAGTGGGCCATCAGGCGCTGCAGCAGCACGGCCTGGGTTTCCTCCTCCAGCTTCTTGAGTTCAATCAGCCGGGCGTAGTTGAACTTGTGCTCCTGGGCCCAGGGCTTGAGCTGCCCGTGCAGCAGGGTGTTGAGGCGGTGGCGGATATAGCGCAGAACGGTAGCATAGGAAACAATCAAAGCGGGGTCCGGAAAGCCCGCATTTAGTGGCTGCTGGGGAGCAGTAGGAGGGACGCTTGGCGTTGCAGTAGGCATTAGAGCAAATAGGTGTGTGACGCAAGGTAACAAACCAGTCGGCCGTGTGCACTACCCGATTGCTGTCGGTACATGACTACACTGGTCCGACAGTCAAAACACCGCAAAGCTTCGGCATAGCTGCTGCAAAACTTCACCAAAACCAGAACTTATACGGAAGTGTTCCGTATAGTTGCCGCAAATGCTCACAAAAAACTTTGCTCCGCTTGCTTGAAACCGATGCTTTGGTTGCTGCTTTTTCTGCTGCTATCAGCCCTGGGCGTACTCTGGTGGCGTTTTGCCATGCCGGCAGGCCCCAGCGTAGCGGTAACCCCGCCGGCGCTGAGCGGCAACCATCCCTCGCTGCGCACCCGCCACTATCGGCTGGCTGATTTCCACCCGGCGCCCGTGGTTGTGCCACCGGCCCCGGAGCCCGCACATGAACCGGAGCAGCCTGCCATCAACCCACAAGAGGTACCAGCAGCTGCGCCTCTACTGACAGAGCCGGAGCAGCCATCGCCGCCGGCAGCCGAAGCCGGAGAGCTGCCAGAGGGTGCCCGGCACAATTACCTCTCCGCACCGGCCCCCACGGCCACCGACGCGCACAACCGCGGCGTGGAGCTCACTGCGGCCGAGCGCCGCGCCAAAATGCGCGCCCTGATGGGCACCGCCCTCGAAAACCGCCGCGCGGCGCCGTCCACCACCTGAAGATTACGCCCTCACCGATCTGCTTTTCCACACCATTCACCCACTTCCTTCTTTATGCAAACTCCCTTGCTCTCGCGCCTGCACCGCGGCGCCGCCCACGCGGCTGCCGGCGGGCTGCGCCTGCTCGCGGCGGGCCACGCCTACCAACCCTCCCGCGCCGAACGCTTCGCTATGGCCCTGCTGCTGGCCACTTCCCCGGATTTGGTATTTGGCCAGGCCGGCGCCGGCGGCCGCGCCGTGGGGGCCCTGCGCAGCGTGCAGACCATCGTCATCAGCATCGTGCAAGTGCTTTTCATCATCGTGCTGGCCATCGGCCTGGTGCGGGTGGTGCAGAAGTTTATCAGCGGCGCCCCGGATGCACTGGGCTCCCTGGGTTGGCTGATGGGCGGGGTCATCCTCTGGTTCGGCTTCAACTACTTCAAGGAAGACCTGGCCAGCGCCATGGGTGGGGGCGAAGGCGGGGTAACGCCCTAAGCAAACCGGCCCATGCGTTCCTACAAAAGCATTGAGCGCCCCGCCCAGGTGCTGGGCATGAACCTGCCGGACCTGGGGCTGGTGGTGGGCCTGTTTCTGGCCGCCGTGCTGGCCATCGGCGTCACGGGTCTGGTCGTCACCGTGCCGCGCTTTCTCTACCTGCTGATTCTGGTGGTGCTGGTCGTGCTGCTCTACGGCCTGCGCTACCTGGCCAAGCACCGTCCGCCGGGCTTTCTGCTCAGCTGGCTATCCTTCCACCGGCGGCAGCCGCGCCGCATTGCCCTGGGCCGCGCCCGGTCCGGGCCTTCGGCGGGCGACGCTACCGCACTTCTCCCTTCGCATGAACATTCTCCCCGCTAAGGCGGCTGACCGCACCGCGGACTTCGCGGACCTGCACCCGGCCTACGCCTACCAGGACGACAAGGTCATCTTCCGGGATGGCCGCGTGGGCGTCGGCTTCGTGCTCGAATGCCCCGAAATGGAAAGCTGGCAGGCCGAAGAGTTTGTCAACCTCCAGTCGGCCCTGCTCGGCGCTCTGCGCACGCTACCCGTGGGCACGGTGGTGCAGAAAACCGATATCTACTACGACCGGCCCTTTCAGGGCCTCGGCGGCGACGCCCGCCCCGGCTACTTCGAGGGCAAAATGAACGCGCACTTCGCCGAACGGCTGGTGCTGTTTCACCGCGCCTACCTATTCGTCTCGTTCGCCCCCTCGGATGAGGCCAAGCCCGTGCGGCCGAACGCGCTGAGCGCGCTGGTGAATCGTGCCGGTGAGAAGCTGGCCAAAAACCCGTTTGCCGGGGTGGTGCAGACTCTGGACGCGGCCGAGCGCCTCGCCACCGAGCTGCTGCAGAGCCTGCGCGGCCTCGGAGGCCTGGACTACCGCCGCCTTAACCAGACGCAGCTGCCGCAGGTCTTCACCCAGTACTTCAACCTGGAGTTCGACCAGCAGTCCGCGGGGCTAACCCGCGAAATCAGCAACGTGCCCGGGGCCTTCACCGTGGGCGAAAACCAGGTGAGCATCGTTTCGCTGGTGGGGCAGGGCTCGGAAGCTCACCCGGCCGTGCGCAACGGCTACGGGGTGACCTCGCCCATGCTCTACCCGCTCACCGCCTTCTTGTCCTGCCCGCACGTGCTCACGCAGGCCCTGCTGATTCAGGATTCGCGGGCGGAGCTCAAGAGCCTCGACAACGACAAGAAAATCAACAATTCGCTGTCTTTCCTGGCCACGCAGGACAACCACCTACGGGCTGCGGAGATTGATGAGTTCACCGCCGAAGTGCGTTCGGGCAGCAAGCAGGTCGTGGGCCTGCACCTGTCGGTGCTGCTCTGGGACGTGGATGACCAGGCCCGGCGGGAGCACGTGGAAAAGACCACGGCCGCATTTCGCGCCATCTTCGGGGCCGAAGCCGTGGTGGAAAGCTACCTGACCCTACCGCTGTTCTTCGGCTTGGCCCCCGGCAACGCCTACCAGGTGCCCGACCGCTGGCTGACGACCTCGGCCGACCGGGCGGCCTGCTACTTTCACTGGACCACCACCTACCGGCCCGAGTCCACCGGCGAGTACCTCTGCGACCGGTTCCGCAACCTGGTCAAGGTAAACCTGTTCAACACCGACCTCGACAACCAGAACGCGCTGGTCATCGGCCCCTCCGGCTCGGGTAAGAGCTACACCTTCGGCAACTTCATCGTGCAGCGCTACGAGCGCGGTGCCCGCCAGATCATCATCGACATCGGGGGCACCTACCGCAATGTTTTCCAGAGCCTGATGGGCCCGGACTTCGAAAACACCTACTTCGAGTACGACCCGCAGAACCCGATTGAGTTTAACCCCTTCCTGCTCCCGCGCGAAGGCGAAAACGGTCCCTGGCACTACTCCGACGAGAAGCTTAACTTCCACCTGGCTTTGCTGGCGGCCCTCTGGAAGGGCGGCAAGGATCGGGCCCTGAGCAAGTCCGAGCGCACCATCCTCTCGCGCTTTCTCACCGGCTACTACCACGACCTGAACCAGCATGAGCGGCTGGGCCAGTCGGACGAGGAGTTTCCGGGCATGGAAAGCTTCTACAAGTACGTGCAGCGCTTTGACCAATGGATGCGGGCCGAGACGCCGGCAGCAGGGGAGGGCGAAGCCTCCGACGAGGCCGCGGCCGTGCTGGCCCTGCAGCGGGCCCAGTACCAGACCGACATGAAGTACATCGACATGCACGAGTTTTTCCTCGTGCTGGGTGAGTTCGTGTCGGGTGGGCGCTACGCCAAGGTGCTCAACTCCACCCGCGAAGCCCAGCTGAGCCAGTACCCGCTCATCTGCTTTGACCTGGCACGGGTGAAGTCGGACCCGACTCTGTACCCCGTGGTGGCCATGCTCATCACCGAGCTGAGCCTGGACTTGTTCCGCCAGTATCCCGACGCCGTGAAGTACATCGCCCTCGACGAGGCGTGGGCCCTGCTTTCGGGGGTGCTGGAGGAGTTCATCGTCTCGATGTACCGCACCATCCGCAAAACCAACGGCAGCATCACCATCATCACCCAGGGCATCCAGGAAATCATTGACTCGCCCATCGGCTACACGCTGATTGACAACTCCTCCACGAAAATCATCCTGCGCCACGCCAACGAGGCCTCGCTCACCCGCCTGCAGGCCCCACTGGGCCTCACCGGCCACGAGATGGATCTGATTCGCTCGGTGCGCTCCACCGACTCGTTCCGGGAGTTCTTCATCAAGCAGGGCAGCCAGGCCAAGGTGTACGCGCTGGAGGCCTCACCTCAGCTCGACGCGGTGCTGACTTCTCGCCCGGCGGAACGCAACTACCTCAACCAGCTCGTGCGCCACTACCAGCGCCAGCGGCCGGTGGAAGTACGCGACGCGCTTGGCAACCTGGTGCGCGACGCCGACGGGCGGCCCACCTACACCACCGTCACCGAGCAGCGGCTGGACTTCGCCGTCGACCAGTTTGTGGAGGAAAAGCAGAAGCGCAAGGGGGCGCTGCCGGCATGAGTGCACCCCTGCTGCTGCTCGTCGGCATGGACCTCGACACCGACTTTATCACGGCCGCCGACGGGGCCCTGCGCAAGGTGCTGCAGGCTTGTCAGCTGTATCTGATTCCGCCGTTTCTCTCGGTGGCCTTGCTCTACACCGTGGGCCGGGGCTACCTGCAGGGCGGGCAGCTGCGCATGGACTTTTCGCCGCTGCTCAAGGCCTTGTTTGTCTACTTCATCCTGTTCTTCTACCGCGACTTCATGGACCTGATTGGCGGGGCTATTGGGGCATTTTCCAGCCTCGTCGCCCCGAGCGACCCCGGTGTGATTGCCCGGGCGCTGCAGGGGCTGACCAATCCGGCCGGGGCGCCCACCGTCGCGCCCGACCAGGCCGTCAACACGGCGGGCTTTGTCAACGACCAGGTGAGCAACATCACGTCCATCTGGGACAAGCTCACTCACTTCTCCCTGCTGAACCTGCTCACCGAACTATTTACCACGACTACCGTGGCCCTGATTCGGCAGCTGCTGGTGCTCGTGCGCCAGTACGTGGTGGCCTTCCTGTACGTGAGCGGCCCCATTGCCATCTGCCTGTCGGCGCTGCCGCCCTTCGCCCAGCTGGGCAAACAGTGGCTGCAGAATTTCATGGCCGTGCAGTTCTGGTCGCTCACCTACTCGCTGCTCGATACCATCTACGCCAACTACGCGGCCACCCGGCCCGCGACTGGCAACGTGCTCTTGCCCACGGGCATGACGTCCGGTGACTACGGCAATGATTTAACCTACCTGATTAACTCGATTGGCTTTGTCATACTCTACTGCATGGTGCCCTGGCTGACCAGCTTTCTGATTGGCTCCTCGGCCGTGCAGGGCTTCGTGGGCATGTTCAGCGGCGCCGTGGCCGGGGCCGCAGGGGCCGTGAGCGGGGTGGTGTTTCCCGGGGCCTACGGCGGGGGGGCCAGCGGCGCGCTGGGTCGCAAGATGGGCTTCGGGCCCGAGAAAGGTAGCAGTACCGGTGGCTCTGCCAGCAGTGCTCCGACGAGTTCCGCTTCGGTGGAGCTGCCCACTATGTCTTCGGCCGACACCAGCGCCCCCACGCGCCGCCGTCGCTAACCACTTACCCTGATGAAAAAGCTTGTTTGTGGCCTGCTCAGTGCGGGCCTACTGTTGCCCGGATGCAAAAGTGACAGCGAGAAAGCGGCCGACGCCTTGCAGCAAGTAGCCCGGGCGGCCGCCGAGTCCCCGGAAGCCAAAGCCCGGGAAGCGGCCTGGAAGCTGGCTACCACCCGGCCGGCGAAGCTGGCGGCCGGTGCTCCCAAGAATCTGCGCCTGGCCGTCGAGCAGTTGCTGCCCCTAGAGGGCTACCTGCAGGTGGTGTCAGTACGGGCAGTCAGTCCGGCCGAACCGGCTATCCTGCAGCTGCCCACCTTGTGGCGGCCGGTCAAAGGCAACTACCCCACGGTTGCGCCGGGCTACCGCCAGCCGTTTGAGGCCGTGCTGAAGTGGAAGCCCACCGGCTACGCGCCCGGGGAGAAAGTACCAACCGCCCTGGCCTTGGAGGGGCCCTGGGCACCCGATACCCTGCGCGGCTTTGCCCTGCGCGAGCCACAAGGTCCCCTGCCGGGTCAGGCTACGCCCGCAACTATTCTGGTGAAGGCCGGGCAGACGGTGACTGTGCGCGGGCTGCTCTACGCTTATGCCACCAGCCCCACTGCGGGCGACTCGCCCCGCCTGCTGCTCTACCCTTACCGCAACCCGCTCGGCCCGCCCGATACCCGCCACATGGTCTACCTGCCGCTCTAGGCCGGGGCAGTGGGGATAAAATTCCTCGGGGCCAACACCCTTTTCTCAACCAAAACTCCTTGACTTTCCGATGAATCCAGTGCAAGACCTGAATAAGTCCTTCGTCACGATGCGCACCATGGCGCTGGCCGCCCTGGCGCTGCTGGGCGTGGTCACGGTGGCCGCCGGCGCGCTGCTTTACCGCGCCTACGAATCCACCGGCCAACGCGTGTACGTGGTCAGCGACACGGGCTCGTTTTCGGCCCAGATTGGTCGCGGTACGGGCCACACACCCTTCGAGGCCCGCAACCTGGTCAAGACGTTTCTGCTGACCATGTTCGGACATGACCAGTACAGCTTCAAGCACAACCTCGACGCGGGCCTGCCCCTGATTGAAGAGCGTGGCGGGCGCTTTCTGTTCGAGAGCTTCCAACGAGGGCAGGTGCTGCAGAACTACATCCGCTACGGCGCCCGGCAGGCCGTGACCGTGGACAGCATCCACCTGGACATGAACCATCGGCCCATCACCGGGCGCGCCTACATCAAGCAGACGGTGTTCATTGGTGACCAGCAAAGCCAGAGCAAGCCCCTGGGTGCCAAGTTCGCCCTGGTCGAAACCGACCGCTCCGACGCCAACCCTTTCGGACTGCTCATCACTGACTTCGACTTCATCGCATACAACCCGCCTGTCACGCAGGAAGAGAAAGACCAGCTGCGTGACCAAGAGCAGGCCCGGCAACGCAAGCTGCGCGAAGAAGCCGAAGCCGCTGGCGTGCCCCTGACGCAACCGGCCCCGACCACGCCTGCCCCCGCAGCCCAACCTGCTCAGTAAGCTACCCCTATCCATTTCTTATGCGTTTTCTCTTCTCCTCCGCTTCCTGCGCGCTGCTGGCGCTTTTGCCCGGCACTTTGCAAGCGCAGTCCCGTGCTTCGACTACCACACCTTCTGCCAGCGTGCAGGCTCCGCATCCAGCCAACGTGGCGCCCAAGATGCAGCTGGAAATAGCGGTTTCGGATTCTTCCACTACTTACCTGGTATTTCCCGGCCCCGTCTCTCTGGTCGACGTGGGCCAGGCGCCGCACTACTTAGTCAAGATTGAAAGCAACGCCGTGTTCGTGCGGGCCAAGCGGCGCAACCCGCCGCCCACGCCCATTCTGGTGCGCTACGGCTCGCGCTATTGGATGGGGCACCTGGTGTATACCGGCCGACCGGTGCTGCAGCTCTACGACTTTCAGGACGGGGGCGCCCTGGGCGTCAGTGCTGGCGGCAAGGCCCGCAACGGGGCTGGCGTCGATGACGCACTGGCTCTGGACCAGGGCCGCGAAAAGCGGGAGCTGGCCGAAGCCCGCCTGGCCAAGCTGGCCACGGCCAAGCATCCTGATACAAGTGGACTGCGCACGGCTGACAACGACCTGGTGCTCTCGCTGGCCAACGTGCGTAACGACAAGGATTTTACCTACCTGCGCCTGAAGCTGCGCAACACCACCACCATCGACTACGCGGTGGACTTTACCGACTTCGAGCTGGTAGAAAACTCACGCAAGAAGTTTCTGGGCAAGAAGAAAAACGAGGCGCGACGGCCCCTTGCGCCCGCCGGAGGGGCGGAAAGCCAGACGATTCCGGCCCGGGCCACGGGCTACCTGCTCTACGCCGTGCCGCTGTACGCCGCCACCGACCGCGGCCACTTGGAAATCACGCTGCGCGAGAAGTTCGGGGCGCGGGTGCTGGTGCTCAAAGTGCCCAGCAAAGTCATCAACACGGCCGCTGCCATCTAATTCCTCTTTCCCATGTCCGAGCACAACATGCAGCCGGTGTACCCTGCCGGCGATACCACTGCTTCTGAATCCCAACCGGTGTCGGCCGCTGGTCCGCCGCCCGGCCACCAACCTCCGTCTCCGCGGGCGTCCGTGGGGGAGCTGGCCCGCCGGCACTGGCTCCCTCTGCTGGTCGGTATCGGCCTGCTAACGGCCATCACGCTGTTTTTCTACGCCCGCTCCCTTTCCCAGGAAGTCGCCCAACAGAATAACCCCGTCGCCGCAACCTCCCAGAACCTGGAGCCCAGCATTGCGCCGGCCACGCCCAGCGCGGCGCCGGCGCCAACCGATGTACTGGAGCAAAAACAGGCCGCAGCCCGGCAGGCCGGAACGGCGCCCGACGCCGTGCCGTCCCCGGACCAGCTGGCCGGTGGTATGGCCGTCGATACGGTTGGGCAGGCGGCCCTGCGCCGCCGTACGGCGTTGGCTGCCGCGGAGCGCCAGGCCCGCGCGGCGGCTAACCGTGCCGCCTTGCCGCCGCCCGACTCGACGGAGATAACCGCCGTTGATGCGCAGACCGGCGCGTACCGGGCCGTACGTGTTCCGGTGGTGCAAACCAGTTACCGGGGTAACAACGGGAGCTCAGACCCGCGCCGCCAACTGCGCGCCGGGGCCCGGCCCCGCACGGCCCCCGATGGCGTGCCGTACGAGCAAAACGATGACGTGCTGGATATGCTCGATGCAGCCTCCCCGGCTTCCCGCACCTCCTACGAACAGATGACCGGGCGCCGCTACTTTGACCGGCGCGCCGCCGTGCGCGCCGGCGGCGCAAACGCGGCTGGTAGTAATGCTGCGGGCTACGATGCCTTCGGGACCATCAAAGCCGGTAATTTCCGGTACGCTTCGGATAACCAGGCGCAGCTGCTGCCGGATATCTTCTACAAAGCAGTCGTTAACGGGGAGCAGAAGATTCGGACGGGTTCGGTGGTGCTACTGCGCCTGGTCGAGGATGCTGTCATTAGCGGGCAGACCTTCCCCAAAAACCTGGTGTTTGCCGGCGTGGCCAGCGTTGAAACCAACCACGTGGCCATTCGCATCTCGCGGCTGGGCCCTACCCGGGTGGCGGCCGATATCTACGATTACCATTATCTGCCGGGGCTCATGATTGACCCGCAGAAGCGTCAGCCCCTGCCAGCCGGGGACAACCCGCTGAACGATGCCCGCGCCATTGGCGCCCAGGAAGTAGGCCTGGCCATTGACCGCTCGGCCTCGGCGGCCAACTCAGTGGTTGGGGTGGGAGGCCGGGTAGCCGCGGCTATGGTAGGCCGGGCTTCGACGCCCCGCCAGAAGCTGCGCGACGTGCGCCTGCCCGATGGCTACCCGGTGCTCATCACCACGGGGGCTACCGATGCCAGCGCGCCCACGGCTAACAACTAAGTAGTACTTCACTGTCCAAGCCATGAAAAGGATTGTCGTTGCTCTCGCGCTGGCTGCTGTGGCTGGCACCGTTCCCTATTTCGCATCCGCCCAAATGGTTGTGAACGACCCCGTACACATGGGTGTGCACATTGGGCAGTTTGCCAAGCAGCTTAAGCAGTGGACCGAGACCATTAAGAACTACCAGGTCATCAAGGATGCCCGGCAAATAGCCGGCGTCACACGCGACATCACAGGGCAGGTCAAGGAGCTCACCTACGAAGGGCTGGAGCTGCAGAGGCAGATTCAGGCCGACCTGCGCAAGGTGGAATCGGTGAAGGATCTGCGCTACGCCAATCCGCTGGAGCTGTTTAGCCGGGGCATGGCTATGAACACCTCCTCCCAGCCGGACTACATGCCGCCGGTGAATAAGGCCCGACGCCTCCGGCAGGCCTTGCAGAACCGCACCGAGCGGGACGTAGAAACCGTTTACCAGGCTTTCTCTGGCCTCGACGTGGGCCGCGCCGGCAGCCAGTCTTTTACCTACCGCGACTACAAGAACATGCGGGAAGAGGCGTTTGCCTCCGCCTACGCCTACGAGGAAGTGGTGAAGAAAAAGAACGTGGAAACGGCCTTTAACTACCAGAAGATTGCCGACGAGATGACGGCTCAGAGCATTGAGCTTATGGCCACGCTGAAGAACCCCGGCCGCTACTCGATGACGGAGGCGGAGAGGCTACGGGCCATGGGGCAGGCCAATGACAACATGGTGAAAGCGCTGCAGTTGCGTCAGGAAGCCGACCGGCTAATTCAGGAGGCAGGTAAACCTGGGCCAGCCCGTCAGGCAGTGGAAGGAGCTTACCGCGACCAACTGTTGCAGAATCAGTTGCTGCGGAGCATTAGCCGTTCGGGCAAATTCTGACACTGGGCCTGAGAGTGTACTCTACTGTTGAGAACAAAAAACTCCCCGTAAGGCTGGTGCCTTCGCGGGGAGTTTTGATTGTGCCGCTGGCCGGCAACAGTTCAGGAATTCACAGTTAGTGCAAGCGCAAAGTTGCTTGGGCACCGGTCGTAAACCAGCAGTTCAGGATGCACGTTGGGCATTAAGTCCATTCCCACTGCCACGCCTATACTAAGCGGCACGCTGGGAAATAAATGCAGTTGTCGAGCCGACTTGTGCTCTTGCTCCAACATACCCAGGAACTGCCGGTAGCAGCCTCGAAAGGCTCCTAGCGTTGCTTGCGATGCTATCAGTCCAGGCACGGGCGTTACGCCAACAGGGCGCAACTCATATACAGTGAAGCGCTGGTCAAAGGCTGAGGGCAAATCAGCGATTGGAATAGTGCCGCTGATATTGACGATGAGCGCCACGGAATCTACCTGAGTGCCCTGCTGAAGACGTCGCCACTCAAATGCGAGAGTGGCGGCATCAGGCTGCCAATACCATTCTTCTTCCGCTACCCGGTGTCGCTCGAATAAAGTAACCCGCACTTTATTACCCAGGTGAAATCCAAAGTACACTAGGGCGGGAATGCGGGCAAAGGGAAAGATGGACAAGTGTGTAATATCCCCGGCTTTCACGGCATCCTGAATCTTGCCGATACCCTTGATAATAGCCGTTCGGGCTGCGCTCCAGTAGATTTCGAGGCTGGCATGGTCTTCGGGATTGCCCAGAGGAGTCAGCTCGATTTCGGTGCCTTCATTGCGAGGATCCAGGTAGAACTGGGCGAATCGGGGATTGGCGTGGCGCAGCGTTGTTTCGTTACACTCCTGCCGCGAGAGTTGAACAGTGTTGCTTCGGATGGTGCCGAACACCCGGACTACACACGTCTTTTTATTGCGCGGCAAGCCGGTTACGTGACGCATGTGAGCTTCCTGCTCTCGCTTCAGCTCGTGCAGCTTGGCAATGGTGAATTCACCCACGCCCAGCTTGTGGTCAATGGTATCGTGGTCGGGCTGACACAAGAGCATGAAGTTGTCAGGGTTTTCACGCTGCTCCTTGGTAAGGGGGGAATCGGTGCGGGGAGAACGGGGGTCGTCGCTCTGCCCCACGATATGGGCCATTTCGCCCCGGCGGTAGGAGTAATGGCCGATTTGTGTCGATTCGAGCAGCCACTCGTTGCAGAGCTGACAGCGTCCGGCGGCGCGGGTCCACACTTCAACCCGCACGCTTTCGGTAGGGGATGTGCGTTGCGCTTTCTTCTGCTTGGCCGGCTGACCAGCTGGTGCAGCAGGGGTTTTGCGGGATGTTTTAGCGGCGGGCATGGAGTTGTTGAAAACGGAGTTGGCGCAGCCGGGCTGCAATGGTAGGGCCGGAGGCTCGGCGTGGTCGTGGGGACGGCGGCGTGAGGGCAGTACTCCCGTGCGGAGTGCCTCCGCCACGCCATACCCGGTCGGGAAGCCAGTCTTCGAAGTAGTATAGCCAGAGCATGGCCCAGGGCAGCAGCGTGTGGGCCACCGACATGGTGCGGTTCCATTGTCCTTTGGCTGGCGTGTAAAGGCACAAATGCATCCGCTGCTGGCAGTATAGATGCGGAATCTCGCCAGGGCCTGCCAGAGCCCGTAAGTCCGGCTCAAGCACTTCTACCACTGGCGGGCCTAACCGAGCCGGCAGCGTGAGCCGCACCCGGTAGGTGCGGCTCAGGACAGTTGGCGTGAGAAAGCCCGTCCAAACCAGCCCGGCACTGGTGATGGACGCGTTACCCAGGGGCCATAGGGCCCGCAGGTTCGCCAGTTGCTGCTCCTGCGGCAGCTGGCGAGGGCGAGGAAAGCGCCCCATTATGCGGCCCCGAAAAAGTCCGTTTCCCGCCGGATGGGCAAGCCTGCCGCATTGACCAGGCCCTTGGCCCCGGCGCTTACTAGCGGGGTGAGCGTGGCCGCTTTTTGCAGACGCTGCGCATTAAGATTTGCCGTCTGAACGCCAAACGCCGGGTCCGTGTCACGGGTGCCAAACAGGCCCCGCATGGATTCTTGCAGCCGGTCGCGACCCTCAAGTTCGGCCAGGCGGCTGAAGTCGGCCAGAGCCCGTTGCTGCCAATCGGCGAAGGCCAGTTGATAGGCTGGGCCCCGCTTCCACTTGTCGGCGAAGTTCTCGCCGTTGGTGGTGGGGTTGGCCACTACACGCACGTACTGGTTGGTGTCGCGGTCCAGCTCCAAGCTTATAAAGTTAGGCATGCCGTGCAGCACGGCTAGCAATACGTCCAGTTCCGAGTCAAACACTTGGGTAGCTACGGCGTGCTCGTAGGCATGCGCGGCCAGTGTGGTGATGATAATGGAAATGGGCGCGAAATCAGCGTCGGAGCGATTTTCGAAATACAAGTCGCGGTGACGCTTGAACAAGCGTATCATGCTGCGCAGCGCCCCCTGGCCCTGCGTATGCTCCTCGGGCAGCGGGTCGGTTTGGCCCGAGAGGGCAATGTGGCGCTGCTCATAGGCCTTCTCCAGCAGCCGGAAGCGGGGCACCAGTACGGCTCGTTCCTTAAACCACGCTACGTAGCCAGCTGGGTGGGATTCCTTCCAATTGTGCAGCTCCCGGTCGGGCACAAGTAGGCCACCATTGGGGCATAGCGGGTTGCTCACGGCCACCGTAATGTCCATGTGAAAAAGATTGGCGTACACTACTCGGACGCAGCGATTCTTAAGCTGCACCATTTCTTCGTACGTCCCGTGTTCCTTTAGCCGCTTGAAGAGCAGGTCATACACGTTACGGGGCGTGTGTACAGTGTAGCCGGCAGCCAACAGGTGGCAAATGAAATCGAGGTCGTATTCCTCGCCGTTCAGCGGTCGGGTTACCGTTCCGAGGGCAAAAGAACCCTGTGGGAACATGCGGGGTTTGAGCTCGGCCAGCCGCGGGCAGTCTTCAAGCAGCTTTGTAAGCGTGTCATAACGCTTATTGGCTTCGTCGTAGCGGCTGCTTGGAATGTTGAGCGACTGCGAAACGGTTGTCAGAAGCTGGGCAACGCCTTGGCGACGCGCGAGCTGCGCGGGCAATTCGGGTATTAGTTGTTGAGGGGTCATGAGGAGGCTTCCTTGAGGCGCGGCTCCGCCAGCCGACCCTTAAGGCCGGTTTTTTTGATGGACGAATCCGCAGTAAAAAATGGGATTGATAAGGATGTGCCGGCCCGCCGTGCCAAAAGTGCACGCGGAATACCCTACGCCTAAAATCAAGCGAAGGAGGCTGCGTGCTGGTTAGAAACCAACCAGCACGGCAGGCCGAACATCCTTAAACTGTGGGTGGCCAGGCGCTACGCGCTGACCCATGGTGGGCGCCCCGGAAGCCTCAACGGGGGGCGATACGTCGAACCTGGCGACGGGTGAGTGCAGAGGGTATTGACCAAACGTAATTGTTTTTCGTACCTTTGCACTCCCGCTCACCAAGAGGCGGGATTCATGTATGGAGTAGGGGCAGCCATGCCCCGGCTTAAACTGAAGTGTGAAGTAGATTGGACCCCGCTTCGCACATCGCGTAAATTTTCGGCCAGCTTGCGCAGAGGTTCTCTGACGGGCTGGCCTTTTTCATGTCGTTGGCTAGGAAAAATTGAAACTGGGGAACTAAGCACCCTAGTTAATGCTTACAGCAGCTTCGTCAGCAAAGATACATCCTATCTTGGCACCTACAACATATTCACTGTTCTTTCGGTTAAAATTTATCCGATAGTAGGCGCATTATTTACGCCGGGCTGGGAGAAACCAGACCGGCGCTTGTTTCCAACAAGCTTTCCAGCTCTGCGAGGCGCTGTTGCCAATGCGGCCAATCGGGCATAAGGCGGGTCTGAAGGGCGTAGAAAGCCTGATTATGGCGTCTTATAAGTAGGTGAGCAAGTTCATGACACACGACGTACTCAATGCAGTGTCGTGGTGTTTTTACTAGGTCGGGGTGAAGAAGAATGGTACGAGTAGCGGCAGCACAGCTTCCCCAGCGGCTGGGCATGGTGAGTAAACGTAAGCGTAACTCGGGTCCGGGCGGCAGCAGCGTTGCAGGCAACCGTGCAAGAACTGCCGCGAACTCACGAGGCAAGTGACGTTGGGCCTGCTCGCGGTACCACTGCTTCACCAGCTGGCCTACCCGCGCGGTGTTGGTAGGGTCGGCAACAGTTACCAGGAGCCGCCTTCCTACCAACCGTACGGCTGCTGGGCCAGCTTCCACGCGCAGGCGGTACTGCCGTCCTAAGTAATAGTGCATTTCGCCGCTACGATAGTGGCGAGGCTGAGCCACGGCCTGCCGACGCTGGGCCTCCCATTGCCGCACCACCCATGGAGCGCGTTTACGTACGCTGTCAGCAATGGCCGCGCTGGTGGCGTCTTCGGGTGCAGCTACAAGCAGTCGGCCATCGGGCAGTACATTCAGGGCCAGGGTGCGGCGTGAGCGGCGCTCTATCACATAGCGAAGCGTTAGCGAACCAAAGTCGACGGAGCCGGTCTCGGGCTCTGTCGCCGCGGAGTTGGCAAGCGGAGGGTACACACTTAGCTCAGCCGCTGTTGACGGGTGGGAAGAGCGCGGCATTATGGACGGTAGCGAGCTTGGGCTAGCTGTTCCAGTTGCAGAATCAGGTCGTCGAGCCAGATGGGAGTAAGGGATGGTAGTAACCGACGCAAGTCCCAGGCGTGGTCCTCGAATGCTTGGCGCAACTGGCTGCTCACCCTCGACTGACGAGCGTCCACGCGAACGGCACCGGTAGCAGGGTCGGTGAGGACACGGCGCATGATAGACTCGGCCTCAGTTGCCCACTCGGCCACGGCTTCGGCAGGCAAGGAGGCACCGGTAGTCCCTGCTTCGTTATGCAGTTGGGGCTGCACCATTCGAAACACGGCGGCTGCCACGCTGTGACTATCCTGCAAAGCGCCTGGTAGGTCGTGCCTCACCGAACCGGGCTCGCCGACTACCGCTGCCTCGTGGGCACGGGCTTGGCGCAGCAATTCGGCATCGGCTAGGCGACCGGCTTCGTAATCAGCAAGGGTAGCTTTTATAAGGTCGGAAAACCGCTGGTTGAGGGCAGGGTCTTCGGCAAAGTGGTCGGTGACAGTTCGTAGAGTACGAGTGAGAATGGTAAGGGCCTGTGCTGTGGTGCCTTCCTGGGCCAGGCGGGCCACTTCGGCAGCGAATTTTTCGCGGTCGAAGATGTCCACAGGCTCAGTCAGCACGCGGATGTCGCCGGCGGTTACGTGCGTGTCAATCAACTGCTGCACCTGGGGTTCGTATTGGGCGTAGTCAACCCGCAGTGAGTACTGCTGGATGATGGCTCGCCGCAGGTTTTCAAAGAAAACCAGGTCCTGCTCGTATAGTGCCCGTTGCTCTGGAGACACGGTGCGCACCCACTGTAAGGTACTTAGTCCCAGCTGTAGCAAACGACCAAAGCGCCGTAGCCGCTCGAAAAACCGGGTGCGCAGCGCTTCGTCTGCCAGCACCAGAATGTAAGCGGCAGGATCATGCCGGTTCGATACATAACCCCTAAATAGCTCGTGTACGTCGGTGTGGGCCGCGCCCAGCTCCTCCAACTCGGTGTTCACATCGAGCAGGCTCAGTCCTGGCACAGCGGCGTCGTGCAAGGCCTGGGGGTCGTAGGTAGCGAAGTCGTCGGTTGCAAATTCTTCCAGGGCCGCGCTAAGCTCTGTGGTAACACCATCGTAATCAAGAATAAAACCGCGCGATTTGCCGGGCGCACAACGGTTGACGCGGGCAATTGCCTGAAATAAGGTGTGGCCTGTGAGGCGGCGGCAGAGGTAGAGCACCACGTTGCGTGGGTTGTCGAAGCCGGTGAGCAGCTTGTCAACCACTATCATCAGATCAGGCCCGCCGTCGGGATTCAGCCACTGGCTTTTTAGATTTTTCTCATACTGGTCGGGACGGCCGAAGCGGTCCATCATACGTGCCCAGAAGGTAAGAACCTCATCAGTGGGACCAGCGGCGTGGGCGTCGTCGTAACCCTCGCGCTCATCGGGCGGCGAAATCAATACCTCACTCGTTACCAAACGAGTTTCATCAAGCAAGCGTTTGAGTTGCACAGCGGCCCGCTTGCTGGGCGCAACCACTTGGCCTTTAAATCCACCCTCATTGCCTTTCCAGAAACGCGAGAAGTGCTTCGCGATGTCCCAGGCTTTGGCCCGCAGCACCTGCTGGGCTTGGTTGAGGGCCCCGCTGCGGCTGAACTTGCGCTTTAGGTCGGCCTGGGCGTAAGGCGTAAGCGGCTCAGCGATGTGATTGAAGTAGCGGTCGAGTGGGTCAGCGTTGACTTGGAAATCAGGCAGTCGGCTTTCGTACACCAATGGCAGAACGGCCCCGTCGCGTACAGCGTCGGTGATGGGGTATTTATGGAGAAACCCGCCAAACTGCTCGGCTGTATGCTTTTCGCCCCGCTGCAAGGGTGTGCCGGTGAAGGCCACAAACCGCGCCCTGGGAAACACCTGCCGCATTTGCACGCTCAATCGGCCGTACTGGGTGCGGTGGCCTTCGTCTACGAGCACAAACAGGTTGTCGCGCTCCACGGGCTGCAGGGTTTTCACCACTGCTGCAAACTTGTGGATGAGCGTGGAGATGATAGTGCTCGAATGTGCCTCGCCCAGCAGCTTCACCAAGCGCTGGCCGGTGCTAGCATGCTCCACCGACAGCCCTGCCCGCTTAAAAGTGTGGAATAGCTGCTCGTCTAGCTCCACTCGGTCGGTGACGAGCACAATCTTGGGATTCGGAAAAGCCGGGTGGCGCGTGAGCTGCCTGGCCAACATTACCATAGTTAGGCTTTTACCCGAGCCTTGCGAGTGCCAGAGCACGCCACCTGGTCGGGTGGGGTCGTCGGCAAGGCCGGCGAGGGTGCGGCGTACGCCGTAGTATTGCTGGTAGCGGGCCACCACCTTATGGCCGGCCTCGAACAACAAATAGTCGCGCACCAATTCCAACAGGCGAGCCGGTTCGCAAAGGTGAAACAGCAGTTCGTCCTGCTCGGTGAGCTCCCAAGACAGAGGAGCGCCGCCAGCCGGCACCGTAGGCGGGTGCAGGGCCGCGTGCTCGGGGTGCTGGCGTAGAGCGGCATACAGAGTCTCGTTGACGGATGCCTCGTTTTTGAGGGTTTGCAAGCGGGCTCGGCGGGCAGCATGGTCGGGGGTATCCTGAGGCCGCTCACGCCAGCGGGCCCACAGCTCAGTTGGGGTAGCGGTGGTGGCGTAACGGGCAGGACCAGGGCCGCACATAGCCATCAGCAGCTGAGCGTACACATATAGGCCCCGAATGCCGTCGGGTGCTTGGCTGCGCATATGCTGGCGGATGCCCTGGTGCTCGGGGCTGTTCTGGTCAGGGGCCTTGCACTCGATAACTACTAAGGGAATGCCGTTCACATACAGCACGATGTCAGGCCGGAAAGTATCGGCGCGACCGGAGCGGGCCACAGCCAGTTCCTCTGTCACGTGAAAGGCATTGTTGGCGGGCGTTTCCCAGTCGATGTAACGCACCGCGTGTGAGCGTCGCTCCCCGTTGGCCGTAGTGGTTTCATGGTAGCGGCCCAGCGTGAGCAGCTCGTGCAAGTGACGGTTGGCAGCCACGTAACCGCGCTCCAGGGGGTAGCGGCGCAAGGCCTCCACCGAGGTACGCACGCCGGCCTCGGCCAGTGGCTGGGGGGCCATACCTAGAGCAGGCGGACGCTGGTTGAGCTGAGCCAACGCCTCGTTCAGCACCGGGGTCAGCAGTACCTCGTCAGACCGTTGTCCGCGCAGGGTGCGGACTTGGGCAGGTGGCAGGTAGGTATAGCCCAGAGCCTGCAATAGCAAGAGCGCAGGCACCTTGCTGGCGGGTGTTTCGCGAAATAGAGAGGCCGTGGGCATAGCGGGTAGCAAAATGCAAGAGAAGAATTTTGCCTTATCAGGCCGATATATCACTCACCCGCAGCTGACCCGTGAGGAGTTGTTGCATGAGCCCTCGCTTTTGCTCCCGTAATGCCTTCAACTCGTCCTCACGCAAGCGGATTTCCTCGGCGGCCGTGTTGAGAACGGCTGCAATTGCTTGCTGCTCGGGAAGGGAGGGTATGAAAATGGAATGACGGAGAAAATCATTGAAATCAAATGTCATTTTCTCAATATGAACCCCATAGCTTGACACATAACAAAGTCTATAGAAAGCAGGCAGTTGAGAATAGAAATCGAAGAAGTTTATGTCCAGCTTACCAGAATCTTTTGCAACAAGAGCTAAATAAGAGCCGGAAATTTTGCGGCCATCATGTTCTGCCCTAACTAAGCCAGAAGCACCATGTACAACCTGCATTTTTGAAATCAGAAAATCTCCTGCCTTAGCGGTGCGCAGGTTTTTAGTTTTGATTTCGGAACCCTTGAGACTTTCGCGGTAGAACACACCACCTGAACGCCTCTTGATTGATAGCAGCTCATAAGTCTCGTCGTCATTCCAAGAGACAGGCCTTTTCACCTCGCGCAGCAAAGCACTCAACTTGTGCTTTTTCCACTCATCTGCAAATCCCGGTAGTCTCTTAGCACCCGTAAGCAACTGCTGCCGTAGGGCACGCTGCTGCACGCGCAAGGTTGTCAGTAGCTTAGTTTGGATTTGGATAGCCTCATCCCAAGTTACGAGCACGGCAGCAATGCTGCGCTGCTCTGGCAGCGGAGGAAGTGGAATCTTATAGCTTTTCAGGCTCGAAAACTCCAGGCTTTCTACTGTAGTGCCCACCTTGGCCGCGTACTGAAGTAGGCTCTGATTAAAGCCTCGCAGACAAAACAACACGTAATGCAGGTCATGCCCCTGGTCTAACCTTAAGCATTTCATGTCCTGATTGATTGCCACGGGCACAGTATTTACAGCTACAGGAATTAGCCTGCGCAAAATGCCGCTTCGCGTTACAACCAGCAGTGACCCAGCCGGAATCAAATTGGTGGCTGAATTGGCAATTGCTTCCTCTGTGATGTGGTCTTCGGCGTCGCTAACCCACAGGTGACGCATGTCTTTGGGTGAAACCCATGGAATGGTGCCTTCCGTCCAGTATGCGGCCTTGTCCTTACTAGGCGTGCCACCGCCGTACCATTTGCCTAACTCGCCGAGCGGTTTCATAACCCACCCGGTCGGCAGCTGTTGCGTGTTATTCATCGCTTTTCCGACTTTAGGTTAGTTACCGCTCAGCTCCTTTAAGTACTGTTGCATTCGCTGGCGTACATCGGTAAGCTGTTGTTCTAGGGTGTGGAGTTCAGCTTGCACGGTGGGCAAATCCACAGTGTCTTCCGCCTCGAAGGTGTCCACGTAGCGCGGAATATTGAGATTGAAGTCGTTGGCTGCCAGCTCGGCCAGAGTAGCGCGGTAGGCTAGACGGGGCTCCAGCACGCCGGCTGGCCCTGCGGCGCCAGCCTGCCGAAAGCCCTTCACTACGTCCACAATGCGGGCCGCATGCTCAGGCATCAGCATGGCACGGGTGCGCACGTCGGTGTAGAGGCGGCTGGCATCCACAAACAGAACGTCAGTGGTGGGGCGCTGCCGGCGCAGCAGGATAATAGCCGTGGGGATTCCAGTGCCAAAGAACAGGTTAGCTGGCAAGCCAATCACGGCTTCAATCAGGCCCTCCTCAAGTAATTGCCGCCGAATTTTCCCCTCGGCTGCTCCCCGAAACAATACGCCATGAGGTACTACCACGCCACCGCGTCCGTCGGTTTCGGTCATGGTTTCCACCAGGTGCGAGATGAACGCGAAGTCGCCTTTGCTCTTGGGCGGCAGCCCACGGTGGAAGCGGCGGTAGGGGTCGGCGGCGGCAGTCTCGTGTCCCCACTTATCGAGCGAAAATGGCGGGTTGGCCACCACCACATTGAAACGTAGCAGCCGGTCGCCGTCGGTAAGCAGCGGATTGGTAAGCGTGTCGCCCTGTACCAATACAGCATCGTCTTGGAAGTGCAGCACGCAGTTCTGACGAGCCAGCGCGTAAGTAGCTCCATTCAACTCCTGCCCATACAAAGCAAAGCTTCCCCCATTGGGTACCTGCTGACCAGTACGGATGAGCAGAGAGGCCGAACCGCAAGTGGGGTCACAGATTCGGTCGCCGGGACGGGGCTCTACCAACTGCGCCAACAACGCCGATACAGCTTTAGGCGTGTAAAACTCACCTGCCTTCTTGCCTGCATTCGAGGCGAAGCGTTCAATCAGGTACTCGTACACGTCGCCGATGACGTCTTGGCTCGTGAGGTGGTCTGGTGTCAGGTCGATGGCGCGGAAATCCTCAATCAAGTGCTTGAGGCGACGCTTCATGTCCTTGGTGGCACCGAGCTGAGCTTCGGAAGCGAAGTCAATGCCGCGAAACACCTTGTCAAGCTTGGCTCGGTTGGCATCTTCGAGCGAGTCGAGGGCGTGATTAATCAGCTCTCCGATATCATCCTGGTCGCGGCATTCATAAAGGTATTGGTAGCGGCTTTGGTCAGGCACCTGAAACCGCTCGTGACGCAATGCGCGCTGCACGCGTAGGTCGCGCTCAGGGTCAGTGGCGTACTTTTCTTCGTAGAAGCGGCGGCGCTCATCCCAGAGGTCCGACAGATACTTCAAGAACAGAAATGTGAGAATATAATCCTTGTAGGAGCTTGGGTCAATTACACCGCGAAATGAATCGCAGGCCCGCCAAACCGCGTTGAAAATTTCTTCGGTTGTGGCCGGGCGCGGATTAGCAGGAGCAGGAAACAGGGAAGTGGTCATTAAGAAGCAAAGGGCAAGAAAACAGAACAGTTACAGGGAAAGTTGAGCAGCGAAAAGCAGGTTAAATTCTGCTTCGCGCATCATGGTGAGACGCAGTGCGAGCCGTTTTTCCTCCAGACGCAAATGATTCAGCTCTACTAAGCGGCGCTGACCTTCCAAAGAAGGCAAGTGACCAGGCATAGGCAAGTCGAGCAGGTCTCGTTTATTGAGCGTAGCTACTGAAGTGGCACTCATGCGGCTTTGCAGTGCCAAACGTGTGGCTGGCTGGTTGAGCCAAATGGCTAAAAATTCGGGTTGGCATACCGCTGGGTCCGGGCGTAGCACCAGTAATGTAGTGGCAGCAGCTGCTGGCAGCCAGTGCGGCTCAACGCAGGCTGCCAGCAAACGGGCTCCTTTGGCAGCCAATAGCACATCGCCAGCTTGTAGAAGATGGTGTGAAGGCACACCATTTAAGGGTACCCGTACCCGGGGAGCGTCGGATTGCAATGAGCCATCTGTGGTAAAGTCGGCAAGCTGCAGCACGGCACAGTCGCCGTTGAGGGACGTGTCTTTAGGAGCAAACCCAGCAGAGACGGAAGTAAATTCGCCTAGATGTAAAGGGGCGATGGGCATATGAAATTAAGACAAGGAGTAACACAAAGGTATGCCCAAAATCCAGACTTCCAAATTTATTTTCTTGTAATGCTCATTATTTATAATGGAAATTAAGGTATGATAACTAAGACTTATCATACCTTATCCACTACTTTTGGGGACCGTACGTTTTTCGCGTTTTCACTCCTTGTATAATAGGCTGCCGTGAGCTCCGTCCCTGTCGTTCCCACATTATCCAACTCCGCCGGCCTAGCGCACCTGAACGAGCACACGACTCGCTACGTCGAGGCCGGCCTGCAGGGTGCCCCCAATACGGCCCGGGCGTACGCCGGGGACTGGCGCCGCTTCACCGACTGGTGTACTGCGCACGGACAAGTGGCGATGCCGGCGTCAGTGGATACGCTCGCGGGCTTTGTGACCCACCTGGCCGAAGCCGGCAAAAAAGTGTCGACCATTCAACGCCACTGCGCGGCCATCAGCAAGGCCCACGCGCTGCGCGACCTGTTCTCGCCAACGGATGATAAGAAATTCAAGGTACTCGTGGAAGGCATCAGCCGGTTGAAGGGCGTCCGGCAAAAGCAGGCCCCGGCGTTTTCACTGGCCAGCTTCAAGAAAACAATTAAGCACATCGACGCGTCGACGCCGGCAGGCTTGCGAGACCGGGTGATTCTGCTGTTGGGCTTTACTGGGGCATTCCGGCGGTCCGAACTTTCAGCCCTGGACCTGGACGATTTGACATTTTCCGAAGATGGGCTGACAATCAACCTGAAGCGCAGCAAGACCAACCAGCTGGGAGAAGCGGAAGAAAAGGCTATTTTCTACTCACCAGACCCCGAACTGTGCCCTATTCGCACGCTGCAGGCCTGGTTACGGCTGTTGGAACGCACTTCGGGACCCATTCTGGTTTCTTTCCGTAGGGGCGGTCGACTGACCGACCGTCGGCTGACCGATGTACACCTCAATAAAATCGTGCAACGGCACCTAGGTCCGAAGTTTACGGCGCACTCGCTGCGAGCCTCCTTTGTGACGGTCGCCAAACTCAACGGCGCCGACGACAGCGAGGTAATGAACCAGACCAAGCACAAGACAAGTGAGATGATTCGCCGCTATACTCGGCTGGACAATGTTCGGCAGCATAATGCGGGCAAAAAACTTGGTTTGTAAAAAAAGCACAGAATAGAAACTAACCCCTATGATGGTTAACAACCTTTCTCCGTTCTTTAGTAAGCTACGTTCTGTACTAACTGTTGAACTAGCCTCCGCTAAATCGGTGTGTGTGGCAGCTGCCTTGTTTAGCAAAAAAGGAGTTGAAGAGTTACAAGAACTAACACAGTCAGATGCCACTGTAGAAATTCTCGTCGGTCTTGATCTACCTACGCCCCCTGCTGCTTTGGCTCGGTTACTTAAATGGAGTCAAGAGTCCGAACGAGTATCAGTGCGGGTGTGGGTTACACCAGATACATATTTCCACCCCAAAGTGTACTTGGTCAAACAAGTTGATAAGTGGGTAGCTTTTGTGGGTTCAGCTAACTGCACCGAAAGTGGTTGGCAGCATAACGAGGAGTTGTCTACCCGGGTAGCTGGCACTGCAGCTGACGACTTGCAGGAGAGTTGGTTTAGACCCCGATTCAGAGAGGGCGTTCTGCTTACGTCTGAATTTATTGAGGAATACAGTGCTTCTTTCGCGTCACGAGATGAAGCTGACCAGGCTGCTCGGGAAGCTGCTCGAAAAGCCCGACAGGCTTGGCAAAAATGGCTTGCTGAACAAAGAAAGGCGGCCGAAGCAGCGGAAATAGAAACCTCTCTCAAACGTCCCGTGCGGCTTGGACAGTATTTCCGAGAGGAACATTATGCAGCGTTTGATGGAACAATGCCTCTCAATGAAACAGCGGCTGCCAATCGTGAGCGATACAAAGTGTACGATCAAATGATGCGGCTCCATCGCTCGCTGGAGCCACTAGTTGTAGCAGCTGGCTGGGACTTGCACCCTCACTACGAGCCTAGTAATGTGGTTTCGTCACCGGAGCATACCTCGCGTACAGAAAAAGCCATTCGGGCGATGTGGCTGAACTATGGACGTCATAAAGATGATATTAAGAGCTACGGTAGGGAGTTTACTCCTATGGTCTTTATACGATTGGAGGTTATCATTTTCAACAACCATCTTGCTACCTGGTGTCGCATCGGTAAAGACGGAGCTTTCGACCGAGATGCTTTTAAAGCGAAGATGCTGGAACCTAGCAACCGTGCTGACTATTTTGCTTTGTTGCAGGCGTTAGGTGAGCGGTACTTCATTGAGGTGCAGGGCATTAAAAAGACTGCCAATGCTTTCGAAAGTGCTGATTCATTAGCCAATTTTGTGCGCAGTGACAGACAAGGCAGTTATTTGGTGATCGGCAAAGACTATGAACCTAATGACCATGAAATTTCAGAAGCACTTTTGCCACAAACTATCATGCGTGATTGGGCTCACCTGTATCAAGTCTATCAATGGATGAGGCGCCACGAGCGCTAATCAATCGATAATCATTGAAGCTTTTGAGGCTTATGAAATCTATTACTTCGCATTCGACATAAGCTGAACTGTAAGCTTAGCCACTGGTTAGAGACTAGAGAATAGCTTTTATAAGCTTAAGGCACCCTGCTAAGGTAACTTTCGCCACTGTCACCATGAGAATGGATACCTTTGACCAGCTTGCAGAGCAAGGTCAGAGCTTTTTGCAAGGCTTATAAAAACTATTAATAAGTCCTCCTGCTGCATGCTACCGTCGTTCTCCATATGGCGAGCAAGGCCTAAAATAGCAGTAAAAGGTAATAAAATCTTATAAAAGTGCAATCGCATTTTGTGCTTATTTAGACTCCTATTTTTGTTGTTTTCGTTCTGATTCCGCCCTAAATCACCACTCTAATAGCTTTTGTACTGCAGCTTCAACAAGGTTGTGAGTATTTTAAGTATTTAAGGTATTTGCAGGGTTCATAACATTTTGTACTTCAGTTGCTTAAGAGGTCATAGTAATAGGTTTTATAAGCAGGTTAATAGGTTTCATAAGCTAAGTAATAGGTCTTATAAGCTGAGTAATAGGTTTCATAAGCGCAAGTAATAGCTTTGATAAGCTCATTAATAGCCTTTACTGGTGGCTCTATTAGTTCTCCGTTCTGATCTAACTAATAGGTTTTATAAGTCGCTTTGGCTGCTGGCTTAACTCCAAGCTACTTCCGCCATCACTCAACTAATAGCTTTCATAAGCCTAACTAATAGCTTTTATAAGTCTCGTGAAAAGCTCGCGCTCATCTAACTAATAGATTTCATAAGTCTAAGTAATAGCTTTTATAAGCCACTCAGCTCTGCTCCTTACCCCATGCTGATAGAGATAGAGATCGAATTCGTCTCTATTACTTTCCAGTTTAAGCCGTATGTTTGCTATGTATCCTTTACCAGAGTAGTTATGGCCGCGCCCGAGTCCACCGTCCCAATTGAAATCCGGCAGCACAACGCGCTGACGACGGCGCGCTACGAGATGAGCGCCTGCGAGATGGACATCGTGTTCTCCCTGCTCTCCAAGCTCACCAAGCAGGACAAGGCCGGCACCATCTATGAGATTCGGGTGCAGGAGCTGATGGAGATGACCGGCCGCACCTGGAACTACAAGCAACTGCTCGAATCCACCGAGAATCTCAACAGCCGCGTCTACCACATCGAAAACGGTAAGACCTTGCTACAAGTGAGTCTCTTGGCCTCGGCGCTGTACCGTAAGGGGGAAGGCACCATTGAACTGGAAATATCCGAGCGCATGCGGCCCTTCCTGATTGATCTGAAAAGCAACTTCACGTCTTACCGCCTGCAAGCCGCTTTCAGTCTGAGCAGCAAGTACGCCAAGCGCATCTACCAGCTGGCTTCGCAGTGGAAGGACATCGGGGAAACCAAAACCTATTCCCTCGATGAGTTTAAGGCTATGCTTAAGCTCAAAGACCCCGCCGGCAAGGAGCCCGAGCAGTATGCTCAGATTTCAGCCCTGCAGAAGTACGTGCTCGACGTGGCCACGAATCAGATCAACGAGCACACGGACCTGCGCATTAAGTATGAGTTGCTCAAGAAGGGCCGCTCCTACCAGAGCATCAAGTTTTACGTCAACACCCAAGTACCCCAGCAGCTGCCCATTCCCTTCGAGCTGGAGGCCGACGATGCCAAGGTGCAGCTGGCGCGGAAGCACCTGGACACACTGGGCATTGCCGAGCCCAAGCTGGTGCAGGAGATACTGCAATCCGCCAAGCACGTGGATGCCCTATTTGCCTTTGTGTATAAGTTGAAGACCGATAAAATCAAGGCTACCAAAAACCCAGGGGGGCTGTTCCTGAAAATGCAGGGACTGCGCTAAGCAGTGCGGCCCTTTTGCCCGCACAGGTCCAGCTGGTTGAAGCTGAGCTCCCGGAGCTGCTGCTTCATTTAAGCTACTTGGCAGCACTACAATCATCGGCTTGCCCTAAATGATTTTGGGCCAGTAAAAAGCCCTGGCTGATATCAGCCAGGGCTTTGAGAGGAATGGAAATTAACGCGCTAGCTTTTCCAATGCTGCCTTGAACTCCGGCGTGTCGTACTCGGCCATGCCGTCGTGGCGAGCGGCTACCTGCCCGTCCGGGCCCAGGATAACCGTGGACGGAATCGAGTTAGAATCAAAGGGGGGCACAAGGGGGCCGGCCGGGAAATACACCGGGAAGGTGTAGCCCTGGCGCTTGAGCATGGCCTGGGCCTTGGCCGGGTTCTCATCCAGCGAAATCATCACGAAAGCCACCTTCTTGGGGTCCATCTTCTTGTACAGAGCGTGAATGCCTGGCATTTCGGCCACGCAGGGCGGACACCAGCTGGCCCACAGGTTGACGAACACCACTTTGCCTTTCAGGTCACTCAGGTTGACGTGTTTGCCATCAGGGGTCAGTAGCGGCAAATTATGGGGGTAAACGCTACTGCTAGTTGATGAAACGGGCGTGGCAACGGGGGCCGCCGCTGGGGCTGGCACGTCCGCTTTCCACAGGCCCGTGGCCAGCAAGCCGCGCTGAATGCCACCCAATACCGGAGTGCGCAATGGGGTGAACAATACGAGGGCAAACAGGGCCAGAGGCAGCCACTGCAACAGGGATTTACGATTCATTGTCAGGGAATTTATGTCAGCAACAACAAACAAATGAAAAAACATTCATATATCAGACTCCGGCGGGCTTACCCTTGGCAACCGTGACGGGCTGCCCATCGGCCACCTGCTCCGCGGCTTCACGCACCAGCTCATCGCCGGGCGCCAGCGGGCCGAATACCACCACCGTGTCGCGGCTCAGCAGCTGGCCCTTGCGCACGGGCACCCACTGGGCCCGCCCCTGCTGCACGCGCACCACCTGGGCCTGCTTGGGCGCATCGGGGGCAGCAAACACGGCCGAAGTCGGTACGGCCACGGCTTTCGCATCGGTGGGCAGCGCCACCATTACCTGGGCGTACATCCCCGCCTTCAGGCGGCCGTCCGCGTTGGGCACATCCATCTCTACCAGTTCCGAGCGCACGGTCTGGCTCAGGCGGCTGGCGTTGCGGCGGAACACACCGGTAAAAGTCCGGCCGGGAAAGGCCGGCACCGTGAAAGGCACCGAGGCGCCGGGCTGCAGCCACTGGCTGGCCGCGGCCTCGGGCACGGCCACTTCCAAGCGCAGGGTGCGGCTGTTCTCCAGCGAAAACATCGGCGCGGCCGGCTGGCCCCCACCCGGCCCCACCAGGGCGCCGGCCGATACATTGCGGGCCGTGATGGTGCCGCTAAAGGGGGCACGCACCACCAGGTAGTTGCTCAGTTCCCGGCTGGCCTGCAGCTCAGAGTAGGCAGCCTGCACATTGGCCTGATCGGCCTGCATTTCGGCGCGAGCCCGCTCCAGGTCGTTGGGCGAGATGGTGCCCGGCTCCTGGCTGGTGCGCAGCAGGCGTTCGTAGCTGGCTTTAGTGCCGGAAAGCTTGGCCTGCGCGGCCTGCCAGCGCGAGCGGGCGCGGGCCAGCTGGGCCGCCAGCTCCGGGGCTTCGAGTACGGCCAGCGTCTGGCCCTTGGTTACCCGCGAGCCGCGGTCCACCAGCACCCGCTGCACGAAAGCTCCTACGCGGGGGAAAAGGTCGACCTGCTCATAGGGCTTGAGCTCGGCGGGCAAGCGCAGCCGGCGCACGGCCGGGGCGGTGGTCAGCCGAAAGGTAGTAACAGCGGCCGGGGCGGTGGGGGAGGGTTTTTCAGCGGCAGGCTCCGAAGCGCCGGACGAGCAGCTGCCCAGCGCGCCGCTCAGCAGCAGGCCAGCCGCCAGTAAGGAGGAATGTCTGGGTAAACGGGCAAGCAGTTTTAGGAAGGCATTCATAGAGACTCAGGAGGAAAAGAGGAAAAGATTAAGCCGCCTGCCGGGTGCGGGCGGGCAGCAGGGAGCCAGAGGCGTAGCCGACCCGGCGCATGGCCCAGCCAAACACGTGGGGCAAGACCAGCAGCGAGGCCAGCGTAGAGGCAATCAGCCCGCCGATGACGGCCTGGCCCAGCGGGGCAATCTGGTCGCCGCCCTCGCCCAGACCCGAGGCCATCGGCAGCATACCGGCCAGCATGGCAATGCTGGTCATCAGGATGGGCCGGATGCGGGTGTCGGCGGCCAGGCGCGCGGCCAGCGGCACGTCGCGGTGCTCGTGGCGCAGGTGCTCGGCGCTGGTGATGAGCAGGATGGCGTTGGCCACCGACACGCCCACGCTCATAATCATGCCCATGTAGGATTGCAGGTTGAGTGTGGCCCCACAAGCCAGCAGCATCAGCAGGGAGCCCGCCACCACGGCCGGCACCACCGAGAGCACCACCAGCGAGAGGCGGAACGACTGGAAGTTGGCCGCCAGCAGCAGGAAAATGACCACGATGGCCATGCCGAGGCCCGTCTGCAGGCTGCTCATGGTGTCTTCGAGTAGCTGGGGCTGGCCCACGAGGTTGGCCACTACACCTCGGGGCGGCTCGCCTACTTGCCGCAGGGCCTTGCGCACGGCTTGGGCGGCGGTGCCCAGGTCCCGGCCCTGCACGTTGGCGGTGATGCTGACCAGCCGGTACGGACCCTGTCGGTCAATCTGGCCGGGCATCATGCGCGCCGACACCGTGGCCACTTCCCCGATGGTGGGACGGGCCTGCCCGGCCTTGACGGGCAGCGCCTCCAGATCCTGCAGTTGGGTAAGCTGGTCCTCGGGCAGCTGCACCTGCATCTGGTAGCCCAGGCCGGATTTGGGGTCGAGCCAGAGGTTTTTGCTGGTGAAGCGCGAAGAGGACGTGGCTGCCACCACCGACTGGGTGATTTCCTGGCTGGTGAGCCCAAACTGGGCCGCCCGCTCCCGGTCCACGTCGATGCGCAGGGCCGGGTACTGCAGGGGCTGGGCAATCTGCACGTCACGCAGGAAGGGAATCCGCTTGAGCTCGGCCAGCACCTTGCCGGCGTGGCCGGCGGCTTCCTTCAGGTTTTTGCCGCCCACGTTCACCTGAATGGGCGTGGGTGCCCCGTCGCTCATCACCTTTTCCACCAGCTCAATCGGCTCGAAGCTTAGTTGTAAGCCCGGCTGCGCGGCGTGGATGCGTTTCCGTAACCGCTCCTTGAGCTGGCTCAGGTTCACGTGCACGCCCTCTTTCAGGGCCACCTGCATCAGGGCCTCGTGGGGACCGGTGGTGAAGACGAACACCGAGTTGACCGCGAAGCTGGCCGGCTGGGTGCCCACGAAGGTGGAGGAGATTTCCACGTTGTCGGGGCCGACTTCCTCGTTGATCAGGGCCTGCACGGCCGCCACCGTCTGCTCGGTTTTTTCTAGGCGGGTGCCTACCTTCTCGCGCAGCCGTAGCTGAAACTGCCCGCTGTTGGCCTGGGGGAAAATATCGGTGCCGATGAAGGCAACCCCCGCTCCTACCACGACCAGTGACAAGACTAGGTAGCCCAGCACCACGCCGCGTTGGCGGCCCTGGGCCCGCCGGAGCAGGCGCTGGTAGGCGGCCTGGAAGCGGGCGAAGAAACCGGTTTGTTCAGCCGGCTCGTCGTGGCCATGCATCCCGTGGCCATGCATCCCGTGGCCGGTGGCCGGGGCGTGGTCTTTCATAAGCCAGTTGGCCATCACCGGCACCAAGGTCTGCGAGAGCAGAAACGAGGCTACCATGGCAAAACCCACGGCCAGCGACAGGGGCAGGAACATGGCGCGCGGCACGCCTTCCATGATGAGGGCAGGCGCAAACACGGCCAGGATGCAGAGCAGAATCAGCAGCTTGGGCAAGGCGATTTCGCGGGCCGCATCCCAGATGGCCTGGGCCTTGGGTTTGCCGCGCTCCAGGTGCTGGTGAATGTTTTCAATCGTCACCGTGGCTTCGTCCACCAGCACGCCGATGGCCAGCGCCAGCCCCGACAGGGTCATGATGTTGAGCGTCTGTCCGAAGAGCTTAAGCAGAATCACGGCCGACAAGACCGAGAGCGGAATGGTCGTCACTACAATCACCACGCTGCGCCAGTCGCGCAAAAACAGCAGCACCATCAGTCCAGTAAGCACCGCCCCCAGGATACCTTCGGTCACGAGGCTTTTGAGCGAGTTGGCCACGTAGGTGCTTTGGTCAAAGGCGTAGCTGAGCTTCACGTCCTCGGGCAGCAGGGCCCGCAGGGTGGGCAGCTTGTCCTTGACCTGCTGTACCACTTTGAGGGTAGAGGCATCAGCCTTTTTGATGACCGGCATGTAAATGGCCCGCTTGCCGTTGATGACGGCGTAGCCCGTCGTTACGTCGGCAGCGTCTTCCACCGTGGCCACGTCGCGCAGGTACACGCCCGGGCCGGCGCCGGTGC
>NZ_VAJM01000022.1 GCF_005771675.1 Hymenobacter jeollabukensis
CCCCGGCGCCGGCCGCCAGCTTCGCCGCCCCGCTGGGCTACCGCCTCTACCGGGCCGAGGGCCAGAACCCGGCCGCCGCGGCCTACACGCTCGTGCGCACGGCCACCAGCCTGAGCGACACCACCCACACCGACACCAACCTGAACACGCGCGACAAGGCCTACACCTACCGCCTCGAGTTCTTCCGCGCCACGCCTGAAGTCATCGAGCCCGCCGGGCCCGCCAGCTCCGTGCGCCTCACGGCCACGCCCAACCCGGGCGTGGTGCCGACCATCAATGTGGCCTGGACGTACAACGTGCCCTGGAACAACAGCGGCAGCGTGACGCGCGTCTACCGCAAAAACCCGGGCAGCCCTACCTTCACGCTCATCAGCAGCACCGCTGCCGGCACCCGCACCACGGGCTCGTACCTCGACAACGACCCGGTCCTGCGCCTGAACCAAACCTACTGCTACTACGTGGAAACGGTGGGCCGCTACGACTCGCCGCGCCAGCCGCAGAACCTCGTCAACCGCAGCCAGGAGCTGTGCGTGCTGCTGGCCCCGCGCCCCTGCCGCCCGGTGCTCACGCTGCAGGGCCCCGACTGCGACCGGCTGGCCGAGCTGGCCCGGCAGTTTCCCTCACCCCTGCCCCGCCCGCTCACCTTCACCAATAACCTGAGCTGGACGCTGAGCAACCAGCCCGCCGGCTGCTCGCCCGACATCGTGGAGTACCGCGTGCTCTATAGCCCCAGCTGCGACAGCACGGCCTTTCAGCAAATCGGCCGCGTGCCCGGCTCCTCCACCACGACCACGTTCACCTTCGCCCACCCCAACCTGACTTCGGCGGCGGGCTGCTACCGCATCCTGGCCGTAGACGGCCAGGGCACTGCGGCGGCGAGCAATATCGTGACCAGCGACAACTGCCGCATCTTCGTGCTGCCCAACATCTTCTCGCCCAACAACGACCAGCAGAACGACGCCTTTCGCCCGATTTTCGCCAGCCCGGTGAACCAGGTCAAGGTGAAAATCTTTAACCGCTGGGGCGCCCGCGTGTACGAAGGTACCGCCAGCCAGGACCTGCTGCTGTGGGACGGCGGCGGCACCAGCGCCCCCGACAACGGTGGCCGCGACTCCGGCGCCAAAGCCACGGCCGGTACCTACTACTACCTGGTGGAAGTAGAGTTTGCCGACCAGGCCCGCACCCGCCAGACGTTCAAGGGCTGGGTGGAAGTCATCAGCCGCTAAGCTTTTAAGTAAGGGCCGTCATGTCGAGCTTGTCGAGACATCTCGCGTGCTGACGCCAGAGAATAAATCCAATGAAAAAGCCCGGCCGCATCCAGCGGCCGGGCTTTTCTTTTGGCGGTGCAGCACAGCCGTCGGGTTCTGCGGTCAACCTGACGGCCGCTGCTTCCCGGGCGCGGGCGGGCTCACAGCAGCAGCACGTCGATGCGGTGGGCGTGGACCATATTGTGCTTCGGCGACCAGGCGAAGACTGTGAAGAAGCCGTCCTGCGAGGCCACCAGGGCCAGGGCGTCGCGCTGGTCGTGCACGAACTGGGCGGCGGCCAGGTGACGGGTGCCGCCGTTCTGGGCCGGGTGCAGGCGGCGGGCGGTGCTGCCCACCACCGGCTCGGTTATCATCATTTCCTCCACGGCCGTGCTGCCCTTGGCCCGCGCCACCTTCGCCCCGAAGGCCAGCAGGTGGTAATCCTGGGTGATGACGGTGGCCCCGTCGACGGAGGTGAAGCCGCCCACGATGCCAATGGCGCGGCGCAGGTCGCGGGGCCAGTCGGGGTCGTCGTGGCGCTGGGCCAGCACCTGGGCAATGCCCTCGTAGGCGGGCGTGACGGGGTACGACATGGGCTGCACGATGGACGCCTGCCACTGCTCGGCGGCCGCGGGCACCACCAGCACCAGCCCGCCCCGGCCGTGGGCGCGCATGGTGGCGGCCAGCTCCACCAGCACCTCGTCGGCCTCGTGGCCGGGCAGGCCGCTGCCGGGCAGAAAGCGGCGCAGGGCCTGGCAGTCGGCCACGCCGTGGTTTTCGGCGTCGACCACCTGCAACTGGTCACCGCGCAGGATGGCCACGTTCACGAATTTGCCGAAGCCGTCGACGCGCGGGTGCTTCACCACCAGCAGGCCCGGCTCGATGACTTCGAGCACGAAGCACAGCGGCGGCAGCTCCGTCACGGTGCCCCACACGTGCAGCCCGCCCTCGTCGGCCCACACGCCTAGGTGAATGCCGGGCTGCTCCACGGCCGGGGCCAGCTTGATGAGGTTTTGCGGGGTGAGGCGCTTGTGCTGCCCAAACACCAGCGGCTGCGGCGCCCTTTCGGGCGGTAGCAGGGCCAGGGTGATTTTGGGCGGATGCCCCTCTTCGCGCCGCAGGCTGGCCCAGAACGTGACGTCGATCAGCGCCTCAATCACCGAGGCTTCGGGCGGGGCGGCCAGCTGCACCCGCTGCGAGGCGGTGGCCAGCAAGCGGTGGTCGGCGAAATGCTGCGCGATGGTGGGCGCCGCCATGCGGGCGGCTAGGTAGGTAGGTTCGGAAAGCATGGCGGGGACGGGGGCGACTTGGAGCACGGGGCGCAACCTACGACGAGCAGGCGAAATAGTGACGGATGGGTGGAATGCCACATCAACCGGCGTTAGCCCCGACTGTTTGGCCCGCGTCCGGGCAGGCTGGCGCCGACGCGCTGGGCACCGCGCCCTGCCCGGTTCCATCGGTGAAACCACCCGCTGCCCGGCCCGCTTACCCGGGACCCAGCGTGAGCGTAAAGACCGAGCCCACGCCCGGGGCGGAGCGCAGCTGAATCGTGCCCTTGTGCAGCAGCATAATCTGCTTGCACAAACTCAGGCCAATGCCGCTGCCGTTCTTCTTGGTGGTGAAAAACGGCACGAACACCTGCTCCTGGGTTTCGGCGTCCATACCCGCGCCATTATCGGCCACGCTGAGCACGATGCGGCCCGCTTCGGCGGCGGCGCCGGTGAGCGTGATGCGCGGCCCCGGCCGGCCCACCAGCGCGTCGATGGCGTTGATAACCAGATTGATCAGCACCTGTTCCAGCAGTACGCGGTCGGCCGGCAGGCGCAGCTGCGGGTCGGGCAGCACCACGTCCAGCACGATGCCGCGCTCCTGCAGCCGGGGCTGCAGCAGGTGGTGCACGGCCTCGAACAACTCGTACACCGGCAGCAGCTGGCGGTTGGGCACGCTGATTTTGCTCAGGCTGCGGTAGGTGGTCGAGAACTGCAGCAGCCCGTCGCTGCGGCGCTTGATGGTTTCGATGCCCAGCTCCAGGTCCTCGCGCAACTCCGGGTCGGCGGGGTCGGCGGCGTGCAGGCGCTGCTGCAGGGTGGCGGCCAGCGAGGCAATGGGCGCCACCGAGTTCATGATTTCGTGGGTGAGCACGCGCAGCAGCTTTTGCCAGGCGTCGGCCTCGGTTTCGTCGAGGGTTTCGCCCACGTTCTGCACGGCCACCAGCTTGTACTGCCGGCCCTCGGTCTGGAACACGCTGGCGGCCAGCAGCAGGCGCACGGTAGCGTTGCCCACGGCCACCGTTACCAGCTGGGGCGGACCGGGGCGCAGCTCCGTTAGCTGCGCCGTCAGCGCCGGGTAGCGCCGGGCCAGGCCACTGAGGTTCTTGAGGTGAGGCAGGCGCAGCATTTCCTTCAGGGCGTCGTTCAGCCACCACACCGCGCCGGTGGCTGGCTCGAAGGACAGGATGCCGGTCTGAATCAGCTCCAGAATGCTCTGCAAGTGCTGCTGCTGCATTTCTTTTTCCCGACTGATGCTGCGGAAAGCGGCGTTGATTTCCTGGAAGCTGGCGTGCAGCGCCCGCAGCTCAGGCCGCCCGCCGCGCCGCCCGTACTGGCGCGAAAAGTCGCGGTAGCGCACGGCTTCGGTGAAGTCGGTCAGCTCCTGCTGCAGCCGGGCGTGGCCGCGGTACAGGTCGACAGCGGCCAGCAGCGCCGGCAGCAGGGCCAGCAGCGCCCAGGTGCCGCGCCCCTGCAGCTGCAGCCAGGCGGCCGCGCCCAGGGCCGCGGCCAGCAGCAGCACGGCGGCGGCCAGGCGCAGGCGGTAATTAGAGCGCATGTTTGTTGAGGCGGCGGTAGAGGGCCGTGCGCGTCAGGCCCAGCTCCTGGGCCGCCCGGGTGATATTGCCGCCGTGCTTTTCGATAACGCGCAGAATGGCGTTGCGCTCCACGGCGCTGAGTGTGAGGTTGTCAGCGGTTTCCTGGGCGGCCGGAGCTGGTTCCAGCTGCGAAAAATGCAGGTCGTCGGGCTGCAGCTCGGGCGCGTCGGCCATGATGACAGCCCGCTCGATGGTGTACTGCAGCTCGCGCACGTTGCCGGGCCAGGCATACTGCTCCAGCTTGCGCAGGGCCGCCGGGCTGAGGCTGGGCGCGGGGCGGTGGTATTTGGCCGCGTACTGGGCCGCGAAGTGCCGGGCCAGCGCGGCAATGTCGGCCGGGCGCTGCCGCAGCGGGGGCACCAGCAGCTCCACGGTGTTGATGCGGTAGAGCAGGTCTTTGCGGAAGCGCCGCTCATCGGCCAGCTCGCTCAGGGGCACGTTGGTGGCGCAGATCAGGCGGATGTCCACCGGAATGGGCTGATTGGAGCCCAGGCGCGTGACCTGCCGGTTTTGCAGCACGGTGAGCAGCTTGGCCTGCTGGGCCAGGCCCAGGTTGCCGATTTCGTCCAGGAACAGGGTGCCGCCGTTGGCGGCTTCGAAGCGGCCGGCGCGGTCTTCGCGGGCATCGGTGAAGGCGCCTTTCTTGTGCCCAAACAGCTCCGACTCAAACAACGAGGGCGTCAGCGCCCCAGCGTCCACTTTCACGAAGGGCCCGCCGGCGCGCTGCGAGGCCCGGTGCACGGCCTGGGCCACCAGGTCCTTGCCGGTGCCGTTTTCACCCAGGATGAGCACGTTGGCATCGGTGGGCGCTACCTTTTCGATGGTGCGAAAAATCTGCTGCAGGGCCGGGGCCGAGCCCAGCAAGTCGGGTACGCCCGCCGCGGCGTGGGCGGGCGCCGCGGGCGCGGCCCCGGCGGGGCGCAGCGCGTCCTGGATAGTCGTGAGCAGCTTGTCGTTGTGCCAGGGCTTCACCACGAAGTCAGCGGCGCCTTCCTTGAGGGCGCGCACGGCCAGCTCGATGTCGGCGTAGGCCGTTATCATGATGACGGCCGCCGCCGAGCCCAGCTCCTTGATGCGCTTCAGCCAGAAAAACCCCTCGTTGCCGGTATTGACGGCGCTGTGGTAGTTCATGTCCAGCAGAATCACGTCGAACGAGCGGGCCGCGAGCAGACTTGGTAAGGCTTCGGGGCGGCGCTCCACCGTCACCTCGCGCACCTGGGTTTTGAGCAGCAGGCGCACCGCCGTCAGGATGTCGGGGTCGTCGTCGAGAACGAGTACGGAGGCGGAGCGCAGGTTCATAGCTGGGGCCTCACCCCCGGTCCCGCTCCGAAAGAGAGGGGAACCGGGCGGCGCGGATGTATTGAGGTGCAAGTAATTACGACACCGCTCAGCCCTTGCCAGTCACGCACTTACAGTCAGGTAAGCTTGGACCAGCCACATCAGGCTGCCTAAAGACGGCATGCAGACCAGTCCGGCGCCGCTTCGTTGCTGTCGTCAGGCGCCCCCTCTCTTTTGGAACGGGGGCCGTGCCCCGTGGGGGTCCCGTGAGGCCCAACAAAGCACGGCAATTTTCCAAGGCAAAATCAAGCCCGGCCAGTGCGACGCTTGGCCAGCTCCGGCCACCGACTTCGTGCGCCGTCCGGCCTACTGTATCAGCACCGCACACTGATTGTATCAAAACCGAACACTGTTCAGAAACGACTATTTAGCAACGCTTTGAAAACAAGCGTTTTGCATTTTCGGCACGACCCTGGCTGCGGATGAAGGGAAACCGGCTGAAAATTTTTCGGCCCGACGCAAAAAAACTCTGTCGCCGTGGACCGCGCTATTACCCCCAAAAAATGGACAACCCGCAAAGTGCTGCTGATGGGCGGCCTGCCCCTCGTGGGGCTGCTGGCCGTGGGCGGCTATTACTACGGCGCCGGCCCCAGCCAGCTGAACGTGGACCCGGCGCGGCTGACGGTGAGCGAGGTACGGCAGGGTAGCTTCCAGGAGTTTATTCCCGTCAGTGGGGTGGTGCTGCCCGAAACCACCATCTACCTCGACGCGCTGGAAGGCGGCCGGGTGGAGGAAAAATACGTGGAGGACGGCGCCCTGATGAAGAAGGGCCAGCCCCTGCTGCGCCTCTCCAACGCCGATTTGGAGCTGAGCCTGGTCAACCAGGAAACGGCCGTGCTGAATTTGTTCACCCAGATGCAGATGTCGCGCAACGCGGCCCAGCAGAACACCAACGCCCGCCTCAACCAGCTGGCCGACGCCGACAACGCCTACCAGGAAGCCGAGCGGGTGTTTAAGCTGCAAAAGACCCTGTACGAGCAGAAAGTCATTGCCCTGCAGGACTTCCGGCAGGCCGAAAACGCCTACCACTACCAGACGCGCCGCCGCCGCCTGAGCCGCACCATGCTCCACCAGGATTCCTCGGCCACCCGCCAGGAAACCACCCAGGCCGCCCGCTCCTACGTCCGTATGCAGAACGCGCTGACCCTGATGCGCCGCAAAGTGGGTGACCTGATCGTGCGCGCCCCCATCGACGGGCAGCTGACCTCGCTCGACGCCGAAATCGGCCAGAACGTCAACAAGGGCGCCCGCCTGGGCCAGCTCGACGCGGTGACGGGCCACAAGGTGCGCGCCGACATCGACGAGCACTACATCACGCGCATCTTCCCCGGCCTGCGCGGCACCTGCACCGTGGCCGGCCGGCCGTATGCGCTGCAGATTCGCAAAGTGTACACCCAGGTGGCGCAGGGCCGCTTTCAGGTCGATATGGTCTTTCCCGAAGCCGTGCCCAAGGCCATTCGCCGCGGGCAGACGCTGCAGATTCGCCTCACCCTGGGCGACGAAACCCGCGCCCTGCTGCTGGCCAAGGGCGGCTTCTACCAGCAAACCGGCGGGGCCTGGGTGTATAAGCTCACTCCCGACGGCCGCCGCGCTTACCGCGCCGACGTGCGCCTGGGCCGCCAAAACCCCGATTACTACGAAGTGCTCGGCGGCCTGCAGCCCGGCGACCGGGTCATCACCTCCGGCTACGACACCTACGGCACCATGCAGGAGCTGGTGCTCGGGCAGTAATGGTAAAGTAAGAACGTCATCCTGAGGCGCAGCCGAAGGACCTTCCTCCCACCTCGCACAAACCAATAATCAATGCGCCGACGCATTACCCCTGTTTTCATCGCCGCTGAAAAGCGCCAGAACATTGGCATCAGCGACGGTGCAGGGCCTGAGAAAGGTCCTTCGCTTTGCTCAGGATGACGGCCTGAAATCCAACCCAAAATCCCAGGAACGCGCCGAAGCGGTGCTGCCTCGCAGTGACGCAGCCCCGAGTTGTGGTGAATGAGTGGTTCCGATCTTACCCGGCGGTGCTGCTTCGACGCCTTCCTCTTTTCTCCTCTCAACCAGCCCTTGCTCCCTAGTCCGATGATCAAGATTACCAACCTGGAAAAAACCTACCGCACCGAGGACGTGGAAACCACGGTGCTGCACGAGCTGAACCTGCAGGTGCAGGAGGGCGAGTTCGTGGCCGTAATGGGCCCCTCGGGCTGCGGCAAGTCGACCCTACTCAACATCCTGGGCTTACTCGACGACCCCGACGCGGGCAGCTTTGTCTTCGACGGCAAGGAAACCGTGGGCTACTCCGAGCGGCGCCGGGCCGAGCTGCGCAAGCACGCCATCGGCTTCGTGTTCCAGAGTTTCAACCTTATCGACGAGCTGACGGTGTACGAAAACGTGGAGCTGCCGCTGGTGTATACCGGCGTACCGGCCGCCGAGCGGAAGCAGCGCGTGGAAGAAGTGCTCGACAAGATGCGCATCATGCACCGCCGCAACCACTACCCCCAGCAGCTCTCGGGCGGGCAGCAGCAGCGCGTGGCCGTGGCCCGGGCCGTGGTCAACCGCCCCCGCCTCATCCTGGCCGACGAACCCACCGGCAACCTCGATTCCTCGAACGGCAACGAGGTGATGGACCTGCTCTCGGAGCTCAACGAGCAGGGCACCACCATCATCATGGTCACCCACTCCGAGCACGACGCGCGCTACAGCCACCGCATCGTGCGCATGCTCGACGGGCAGACCGTGACGGAGAACATCCTGACGTAGAAGCCAAACAGTCTAAAAGAACGTCATGTCGAGCTTGTCGAGACATCTCGCGTGCCGCTGGCAGACAGTAGCCTCATCGCTCAACACTCAGATTACTATCCAGCGAGATGTCTCGGCTTCGCTCGACATGACGGCCTGATAAGCAACCCCGCCCCTGCCTCGTCCGCGGCTCCGCCCTTCTGAGCCTACCCGAAAACAAACTCTTCCGCTCCTTCTCTCCTGCTCGCTATGCTCCGTCATTACCTCACCGTCACCGTGCGGAATCTGCTTAAGCACAAGCTGATATCCGCCATCAACCTCTTCGGCCTGACCACGGGACTGACCTGCTGCCTGCTGATTCTGGCCTACATCCTGCACGAAACCAGCTACGACCGCCGCGTGCCTGAGGCCGAGCGCATATACCGCGTCACCCGCGACTTCTACAACCCCGACGGGGCCACGACGCTGCAGCTCAGCTCGGTGGCGCCGCCCATCGGGCCGCTGCTCCAAAACGACTTCCCGCAGATCAAGCAGATGACGCGGCTGCTCTTCAGCGGCCCCATCGTGGTGCGCCACGGGGAGAAGATTCTGACCGAGGACAGCCTGACCTTTGCCGAGCCGGGCTTCCTGCCCATGTTCGGTATCCGGCTGCTGAGCGGCGACGCCCGCACGGCCCTGCAGGAGCCGCGGGCGGTGCTGCTGGAGCAGCGCACCGCCCGCAAGTACTTCGGCTCTGAAAACCCGGTGAACCAGGAGCTGAAAATCGACGCGGGCATCCTCTGCAAGGTGGTGGGCGTGTTCCAGGGCCTGCCCGAAAACGCCCACCTGCACCCGGCCGTGCTCGTCTCGTTCAGCACCCTGAACGACTCCACCATCTACGGGGAACGGCAGCTGCGCACCAGCTGGAGCAACAACGCCTTCCGCACCTACCTGCAGTTGCCCGCCGGCTACGACGCCCGGCAGCTGGAGGCGCAGTTTCCGGCCTTCCTCGACCGGCACATGCCCCAGCCCAAGCGCGCCACTGATTACGTGCGGCCCTCCAAGATGACCAGCCTGGCCCTGCAGCGCCTCACCGACATTCACCTGCACTCCAACCGCGCCGACGAAATCGAGGCCAACGGCGACGTGAACCGGGTGTACATCTTCGGCATCATTGCCCTGTTCGTGCTGCTCATTGCCTGCATCAACTACATGAACCTGAGCACCGCCCGGGCCGCGCTGCGCGCCAAGGAAGTGGGCGTGCGCAAAGTGGTCGGGGCGCAGCGCTCCGAAATCATTCTGCAGTTTCTGGGCGAGTCGGTGCTGATTACGGCCGTGGCCACGGTGCTGGCGGTGGGCTGCACGGTGCTGGCTCTGCCCTGGCTGAGCCGGCTGGCGGGCACGGCCCTGCCGCCGCAGCTGCTGTGGCAGCCGGCGGTGCTGCTGGCCCTGCTGCTGCTGCCGCTGGTGGTCGGCGGGGTGTCGGGGCTGTACCCGGCGCTGTTCATGTCTTCGTTCCAGCCCCAGCAGATTCTGAAGGGCTTCCTGAAAGTCAGCGGGGGCCTCGCGTTCCGGCGGGTGCTGGTGGTGGTGCAGTTCGTGGTGTCCATCGGGCTGCTGGTGAGCACCGCCGTGGTGGCCCTGCAGCTGCGCTACCTGCAGCAGGCCCCGCTGGGCTACAACCGCGAGCAAATCGTGACCCTGGCCTACCCGCAGAGCCTGACGCCGCAGTACGAAGCCTTCCGCCACGCCCTGCAGCAGCAAAGCGGCGTGCAAGAGCTGGGCCGCTCCTCGCGCATCCCCACCGGCCGCCTGCTCGACGCCAGCGACGCGGCCGCCACCGTCGGCGACTCGCTGCGGCCCACCTCGGCCAACGTGAAGTACGTGAGCACCGACGAGCATTTCCTGCCCACCTACGGCATCCGCCTGGCCGCTGGGCGCAACTTCGACCCCAAGGCCTACCCCACCGACACCACCGGCTTTATCCTCAACGCCAGCACCGTGCGCCTGGTCGGCTGGAAGTCGCCGGCCGAGGCCGTGGGGCAGGTGTTCCGCTACGGCGGGGTGCTGGGCCGCGTCATCGGCGTGACGGAGGACTTTCACTTCGAATCTTTGCACCAGCCCATCGTGCCGATGGTGCTGTTTCTGGGCACCGTCACCTCGCGGGCCCCCTACAACCAGCTGTCGGTGAAGCTGGCCGGGGCCGACGTGCCGGGCACGCTGCAGCATTTGGAGCGCACCTGGAAGCAGTTTCTGCCCGAGCAGCCCTTCACCTACACTTTCCTTGACGAGAGCTACGCCCAGCTCTACCAGGCCGAGCAGCGCCAGAGCCTGCTCTTCGGCATCTTCGCCGGCATTGCCATTCTCATTGCCTGCCTGGGCTTGTTCGGGCTGTCGTCCTTTGCCATCACCCAGCGCGTGAAGGAAATTGGCATCCGCAAGGTACTCGGGGCCAGCACCTCCGCCATCGTGCTGCTGCTTTCCAGCGACTTTATGCGGCTGGTGGTGGTGGCGGCCCTGCTGGCCTTTCCGCTCTCCTGGTACGTGATGCACCGCTGGCTGCAGGATTTCGCCTACCGCATCAACATGCCTTGGTGGATTTTCCCGCTGGCCGGCCTGGCCGCCGCCGCCGTAGCCCTGGTCACCATCGTGTCGCAGACGGTGAGCGTGGCCCGCGCCAACCCGGTGAAGAGCCTGCGCACGGAGTAAGGCGGTTGACCAGGAGGCTGTAAACTATTTTCTGCATTCCTCCCAATAGGACACACCGTTCAGGCCACTCAACGACGGTCCGGGTTTGTGCGGGCTTGATTGGTGTATCCAGGGCCAGAAAGGGCCTACAAGCCGGGCCGCACCTCAACTCGTCCCTATCGGACAACTTGCCTTGCGCTGGCCAATATCCCCTGAACCGCAACGCGCCGCTACCACCCGTTCTCCGGCAGTAGCGGCGCGTTGCATTATGAGCACGGGACAGATGCTAACCTGCGCCGGTTGCCGACACAGGGCGGCCGCGCGGGCACTTACTGCTTGACGATGCGGCGGCGGTACACCTGGTCGCCCAGCTGCACGCGCAGCAGGTACATGCCGTTGGGCAGATTGGTCAGGTCTAGCCCGGCGCCATCGGTCTGGTACACGCGGTGGCCCTGCAGGCTAAACAGCTCGATGTGCGCCCGGCCCCGCTGCCCGGCGGCCAGCACCCGCAGGTAGCCCGTCGTGGGGTTGGGGTAGGCCACCAGCTCCGGCATGGGCTGCGCGGGCCGTTCCGCAGTGGTAAACGTGGTATCGGTGCTGTAGAAGCGCACCCCGTTGTGCACGAAGCGTAGCCGCACGCGGTAGCTGGTGGCTGGCTGCAGGCCGTTGAACACCGGCCCCCGCAGCGAATCGGGCAGGTACCAGGGCGCATTATAGGCAAACGTCGACTGCGGGTAGCCCACACCGCTGGTCGGGCCGTACTCGAAGTAGAGGCTGTCGACCGAGCAGTTGACCGTGGTCAGGGCCGCCGCCAGCGTGGCGCTGCTGTCGGTAAGGGCCACCGGGGGCAGCGCCCGGGCCCGGAAGGGCCGGGTCGGCTGGGCCAGGGAATGCCGCACGAGCATGCCGTGGCGGCCCCCGAGTACCAAGGCCTGCCCATTGCGGGTGTACGCGGCGGACTGGGAGCTGAGGTTACGCTCCCAGAGCCAGTTGGCGCCGCCGTCGGTGGTGCGGAACACGTTGCCGGCGTCGTCCTGCACGCAGCCGTTGCCGCGGTCGAAGAACCGGATGTTCCGGGGGTGCCCGCTGGCGTAGTTGCGGGTGCGATTGAGCATGCTGGCGGTCCAGGTAGCGCCCCCGTCGGTGGTTTTGAACAGCTGCCCGCTGTCGTCGACGACGTAGCCGGTTTGCGCGTCGACGAAATCCAGCCCGGCCAGCGACGAGACGTACATGCTGCTCAGGTTCAACGCCTGCCACGACTGCCCCCCGTTGGTGGTGCGGTACACGGTGTTGTAGGTGAGGGCGAAGCCGGTGGTGGCGCTGGGGAAGCTGAAGTAGCGCAGCGGATTGACCGGGGCCCCGCTGCTGATGCTTTGCCAGCTGCGGCCGCCGTCGGTGGTGCGGGCCAGCAGCGGGCCCAGGCCGTTGTTGTCGCCGGCCACGTAGCCCACCTGGCTATCGACCATTTCGAGGGCTATCAGGTTGGTGCCGTACGGAAACTGCGCCGGCACCGTGCTGCTGGTCCACGTTTGGCCCCCGTCGCCGGAGCGGGTCACGGTGCTGTTGCCCCCGGCAATAACCACGGTATTGGCGTCGGGGCAGGCCATGCGGTTGCCGCCCACCGGCGCCTGCACCGTCCAGGTGTCGCCGCCGTCGGTAGTTTTCAGCAGCCCCGAGCCGCTGAGCGCGTAGCCGGTCAGGCCGTGCCCCGGAAATTCCACCGCCTGCATATCCCCCATCAGTGGCCCCAGCGGCAGCCAGGTGCGGCCCCCGTCGGTGGTGCGCATGATGGGGCCCCGGTAGCCGGTGCCGGTGACGTAGCCTGTGCTCGGCGAGGTGAAGCACACGCTGGTCCAGCCGTAGCCGCCGTAGAAGCCGCCCCCGGCCGGGCCCAGGCTGGTCCAGCTGGCGCCCGCGTCGGTGGTGGTGTACACCACGCCCACGTCGCCCACGGCAAAGCCCGTGGTGGCTGACACGAAATGCATAGCGTAGGTGTCCTCCAGACGGTTGGGCAGCACCGCCCAGGTTTGGCCGCCGTCGGTGGTGCGCAGCAGGTCGCTGTGTTCCCGGTGCGCAAATCCGATCCGCGGGCTGATGAAGTGCAGCATGGTAATTTCCGAGGGAACGTACGACACCTCCGTCAGCTTCACCCAGCTGGCCCCGCCGTCGATGGTTTTGTAGATGCGCCCGTAGGAAGCCCCCACGTAGCCCACCCGCCCCGATACGAACGCGCTGCTCAACACCCGCTGCACCCCCGTGACGCTGGCCTGCTGCCAGCTGCGGCCGCCATCGGTGGAGCGCCGCACCAGGCCGTTTTCGGTTACTTCCACCACCGTATCGGCCCGGAGCGCGTGCAGGCTGGCGTAAGGATACTGCAGGTCGCTGCCGTAGTAGATGTTGTTCACGGGCTGGGGCGCCCGCGACACTCGTTGCCAGTTGGTGCCGCGGTCGGTGCTGCGCCAGAGCACGCCCGCACGGGTCAGCAGGTAGCCGGTGCCCTCGGGCGAAAACTCCAGATCGACGGCGCCGGGGTAGCGCTGCACCTCCTGCCAGCTCAGGCCGGCATCGTCGGTGCGCAGCAGCATGCCCGGTGTCTGCAGCACAAAGCCCCGGTTGGCATCAACGAAGCGGACTTCCCGGCCCGCGTACGCATTGGGCTTCGGGTTAAGCCATTGCCACTGCGCCCGGGCCGGTACGGCCACCAGTAGTAAGCAGATTATCCAAGCGAAGAACTGTTTCATATACATAGGGTAAGCGTTAGCCGTTCGACCTGCCCGGCGGCTAGCTGCGGGCCGTAGCAGGCCGCCAAAAATAGCCCACCGACCAACAAAAAAACCGCTCTTGTGGAGCGGTTTTTTTGTTGACCAGCGGCACCGCTTACTTCAGCATCTCGTGCAGCACCGTCTGCATGGAGAAGACGCGGTTGCCGGCTTCCTGCACCACCAGGGAGTTGGGCGAGTCCAGCACCGCGTCGGCCACTTCCACGTTGCGGCGCACCGGCAGGCAGTGGATGAATTTCGCGTCGTTGGTCAGGGCCATGTGGCGGGCGTCCACCATCCAGCTCGGGTCCTGGGTCAGCACCTTGCCGTAGTCCTGGTAGCTGCTCCAGTTCTTGGCGTACACGTAGTCGGCGCCTTCCAGGGCCTTGGCCTGGTCGTATTCGATGCGGGCGCCCTTGGTGAACTGTTCGGCCAGTTCGTACCCGGCGGGGTGGGTGATGACGAAGTCCACCCAGTCGACTTCCGAAAACCAGTCGGCGAAGGAGTTGGGCACGCACTGTGGCAGGGCGCGCACGTGCGGGGCCCAGGTCAGCACCACTTTCACGCGCTCGGTTTGCTTGGTTTCGGCCACGGTGATGAGGTCGGCGAAGCTCTGCAGCGGGTGCAGGGTGGCGCTTTCCAGGCTGATGATGGGCACGGTGGCGTGCTGCAGAATCTTGTTGAAGACCACCTCGTGGTAGTCCTCGTCGCGGTCCTTGAGGCCGGGGAAGGTGCGCACGCCCAGCACATCGCAGTACTGGCTCATCACGGCAATGGCTTCCTTGATGTGCTCCTGCGTGCTGCCGTTCATCACCGCGCCGTCGGCCATTTCCAGGGTCCAGGAGTCGGCGCCGGCGTTGAGCACCCAGGCTTGGGCCCCGAGGTTGTAGGCGGCCTTGATGGAACTCAGGCGGGTGCGCAGGCTGGGGTTGAAGAAAATCAGCCCGATGGTCTTGTTCCGGCCCAGGTGCTGGTAGCCGAAAGGGTTCTGCTTAATCTCCAGCGCCTGTTGCAGCAGGGCGCGGTAGTCGGGTACGTCGGCGAACGAGGTGAATTTGTTCATGGGGTGTTCTACGGTATTTCAGAACGGCAGACGGCAAAGGTCGTCAGGTCGTCATGCTGAGCTTGTCGAAGCATCTCTACCGCTTCGTTGGCTGGTTACTTGAGCGTAATGGGTATGCCAGCTTATAGCCTTTTGGAGCACGAAAAGCGCGTACTGGCACCTGCGTCAGTTTTTCGTTCTTCAGTACTACCAAGCCGTCCGTAAGGTACATATCGTTGGAGCCGCACGGTACTGCGGAATTTTCGGGTCCGGCATATACCCGCAGGGCCGTGGGCCGCAGTGTTGGCACTTGATTGGCGCCCAGGAATACGTGCTGCGTGTCGTAGCCCACTTCTAAGCCAGGCAGAGCGCGAAATGTGAGCGGGTCGGCTCCGGGCACTATCACAAAAAGAGTGTTGTGGCCTGAAAAGCAGAAGTAATACACGCCGTTCTTGTCGGCGGAGTAGTTGCTGCTATCTACATCGTGGTAAGTGGATGGGTCTAGCGTCGGGCATTTTATAAACACCACAAACCCGGCTTTATCCGACTCCGGGTCACTATCCGATAACTCGAACTGACCGCGGTAGAATTGCCCGCTGTCATCCCGGTAAAACCGCCGGAATACCCGCCGCAACTGGCGTTTCGCGGCTGCTTGCTCAAATTTGGTATCGATCAGCTTGTTCCGCTTTGCCAACACCCGGGCAAAGCGCTGCTTGCTGGAATCAGTCGGAGTTGCCGTTTGGGCTTGGCAGGCGAATAATGCCAGTGTGTTCAGCAACAAGAATAGCAGCGGTTTAGCTAGCATTAGGATCTTCGGTCAACAGAACATTGAACAAGCAAGAAACGCAAGAACGCCATGCTGAGCACGCGAGATGTCTCGATAAGCTCGACATGACGTTCTTTTTTAGCGCGTCCTCGCAGCCGGCTACGCTTCCACCGCCTGCGCCTTGAACTCCTTCCAGCTCTTGATGCTCAGATCCTGCAGCTTCAGCGTGGTGAAGGCCTTGATGAAGGCTTTGGCCAGGCGGGCGTTGGTGATGAGCGGGATGTTGAAGTCCACGGCCGTGCGGCGGATTTTGTAGTCGTTGTCCAGCTCGCCCTTGGTCAGGTTCTTCGGGATGTTGATGACCAGGTCGATTTTCCGCTCGCGCAGGTAGGTCAGGGCGTTGGGCTCCTGCAGCTCGTCGGGCCAGTAGACCAGGGTGCTGGCCACGCCGTTTTCGGTCAGGAACAGGTGCGTACCGTGGGTGGCGTAGATGGTATAGTCCTTCTGCACCAGCAGCTTGGCGGCGCTGAGCAGGGCCACCTTGGAGAGCAGCGGGCCGCTGGACATCAGCACCGTCTTTTCCGGAATGCGGTAGCCCACCGACAGCAGCGACTTCAGCAGCGCCTCCTCGGCCGTGTCGCCCAGGCAGCCCACCTCGCCGGTGCTCGTCATGTCCACGCGCAGCACCGGGTCGGCGCCCTGCAGGCGGGTAAAGGAGAACTGCGAGGCCTTCACGCCCACGAAGGGCAGGTCATATACTAGCTCGCTCGCGTCGCGCTCCACGTGCTGGCCCAGCAGCACCTTCGTGGCCTTCTTGATCAGGTTGTGGCCCGATACCTTGCTCACGAACGGGAAGCTGCGGGAGGCGCGCAGGTTGCACTCGATAACGCGGATGGCGCCGTTTTTCTCCAGGAACTGGATGTTGAACGGCCCGCTGATTTCGAAGCGCTTGGCAATCTTCTCGGCAATGACCTTGAGCTTGCGCACCGTGCCCACGTACACGCGCTGCGGCGGGTAGTACATGGTGGCGTCGCCGGAGTGGACGCCGGCAAACTCCACGTGCTCCGATATGGCGTACGACACGATTTCGCCCTTGTCGGCCACCGCGTCCAGCTCGATTTCCTTGGCTTCCTGGATAAACTCCGACACCACCACCGGGTACTCGGCGCTGACCTCCACGGCCAGCTTCAGGTATTCCTCCAGCTCCTGCGGGTTCGACACCACGTTCATAGCCGCCCCCGACAGCACGTAGCTCGGCCGGATCAGCACCGGGAAGCCGACTTCTTTCACGAAGCCATAGATGGCCTCCATCGTGGTAAGCTCGCTCCAGCGCGGTTGGGCAATGCCCAGCTCGTCCATGATGCTGCTGAACTTGTGGCGGTTTTCGGCCTCGTCGATGCGGGCGGCGGCGGTGCCCAGGATGGGCGCGCCGGCCTGCTCCAGGCGGGTGGCAATGTTGTTCGGAATCTGCCCGCCGGTGCTCAGAATCACGCCCTGCGGCGCCTCGAAGTCCAGGATGTCCATCACCCGCTCGTAGCTCAATTCCTCGAAGTACAGGCGGTCCGACACGTCGTAGTCGGTGCTTACGGTTTCGGGGTTGTAGTTGATGATGATGGACTTGTAGCCCTCCTCGTTCACCGTCTGGGCCGCATTGACGCCGCACCAGTCAAACTCCACCGAGGAGCCAATGCGGTACACACCCGAGCCCAGCACCACCACCGACTTGTCGGTTTCCGGCGCCAGGTCGTTTTCGGTGCCGTGGTAGGTCAGGTAGAGGTAGTTGGTCTGGGCCGGAAATTCGGCCGCCAGCGTGTCGATTTGCTTGACCACGGGCAGTACGCCCAGGGCCTTGCGGCGGGCGCGCACCAGCATTTCGTTGGCCTTCACCTCGGCCGGGCCGAGCAATTGCACGGCCAGCTGCTGGTCGGAGAAGCCCGCTTTCTTGGCCTGGCGCAGCAGGTCGGTGTCGAGGGCATCGAGGCCGCCCTGCTGGCGCTTTTCGCCGAGCTGCAGGCCCAGCTGGTAGATGCCGTAGAGGCGCTGCAAAAACCACCGGTCGATGCGCGTCAGCTCGTACACGCGCTCCACGTCGTAGCCGGCCTGGAAAGCCTCGTTGATGGCGAAGATGCGCTCCTCGTTCGGCTCGCTCAGCAGCGTGTCGAGGTCCGCGAGGTCGATGGGCTCGGGCTTGTTGGCCACGAAGCCGCGCCGGCCGGTGTCGAGCATCCGCAGGCCCTTCTGCACGGCCTCCTCGAAGGTTTTGCCGATGGCCATGACCTCGCCCACGCTCTTCATGGCCGAGCCGATCTGGCGCTGCACGCCCGCAAACTTGCTCAAATCCCAGCGCGGCAGCTTCACCACCAGGTAGTCGAGCGAAGGCTCGAAGAAGGCCGAGGTGGTCTGCGTCACGCTGTTTTTCAGCTCGGCCAGCGAGTAGCCCAGGCTGAGCTTGGCGGCCACGAAAGCCAGCGGGTAGCCGGTAGCCTTGGAAGCCAGGGCCGAGGAGCGCGACAAACGGGCATTCACCTCAATCACGCGGTATTCCTCCGAGTGCGGGTCGAGGGCGTACTGAATGTTGCACTCGCCCACGATGCCCAGGTGGCGGATGGTCTTGATGCCGATGCTGCGCAGCTTGTGGTACTCGCGGTTGCTCAGCGTCTGCGACGGGGCCACCACGATGCTCTCCCCGGTGTGGATACCGATGGGGTCGAAGTTCTCCATGTTGCAGACGGTGATGCAGTTGTCGAACTGGTCGCGCACCACCTCGTACTCCACCTCCTTCCAGCCTTTCAGCGACTCTTCCACCAGAATCTGGTCCGACGTCGAGAAGGATTTCTGGGCCAGGGTGCGCAGCTCCTCCATGTTGTTGGCGAAGCCGCTGCCCAGGCCGCCCAGCGCGAAAGCGGCGCGCACGATGATGGGGAAGCCAATCCGCTCCGCTGCGGCCAGGGCGTCTTCCATCGTCGTCACGGCTTCGCTGCGGGCCGTGAGCACGCCGATCTGGTCGAGCTTTTCCTTGAAGATGTCGCGGTCCTCGGTGTCGATGATGCTCTGCACGGGCGTGCCGAGCACGCGCACGTTGTACTTCTCGAACACGCCGGCGCGGTACAGGGCCACGGCGCAGTTCAGGGCCGTTTGGCCGCCGAAAGCCACCAGAATGCCGTCGGGCTGCTCCTTCTTGATGACTTCCTCCACGAAGTAGGGCGTCACGGGCAGGAAGTACACGTCGTCGGCAATGTCGTCCGACGTCTGCACGGTGGCAATGTTGGGGTTGATGAGGATGGTGCGGATGCCTTCCTCTTTCAGCGCCTTGAGGGCCTGCGAACCGGAGTAATCGAACTCACCGGCCTCCCCGATTTTGAGGGCGCCGGAACCGAGGATGAGAACTTTCTGTGGTTTTTCCATTCTAGGAGTGAAGCAACAGCCCTATGCGGGGGTCGTGTTAAAAGTCTTGTTAAAGCTGGCTACAGCTTATTCGCTTGCCTGCGCGGCGGCAGTTTTCTTCGCGCTAAACAGCGTGTCGGTTTTGATCAGGTCCCATTTCCCGGCTCGCCGCTTGACCATCCAGAGCTTGATGGTGGCCTCGCCCCGCTCGCCTTGCAGCAGGAACTGAAAAACGTTCGTGTCTTTCTTGGCCCCGAGCTGCTTGAGCTTGAAGTTGGTACCGTTTACTTCGCCGATGCGGCTAGTGATGCGCGGGGAGTATTTAGCCGACTTCATGGCCCGGGCCACCAGGTCGCCCGGCTCCCCGAGCACCGCTTTCAGAATGGTCTTCTGGCCCACGAACTTGCCGAACAAGTACACGGCCAGCACCAATGCGCCAGCTACGATAAACACCCAATTCGGCAGACCTCTACGTTTTTCTGGCATGTGGACAGTGCGTTTGAGGAGGCGAAGTTAGAGGGTCGGTTTGTGTGGGATGCAGAATGTCATGCTGAGCTTGTCGAAGCATCTCTACCGCTTCGTTGGACGCTCAATTAGTCGGTGAACGTGGTGTCGCTCTGATAGATTTTCCATACCCCAGAAGCTTGTTTCACGGCGTGCGCCTCAATGCTCGCATTGGCTTTATCGCCGCCCAGCTTGATGCGGAGCACTAACGAGTCAGATTCAGGCGTGGACTTGTGCAGATTGTACTCTTCGGAAGATACTTCTCCGATACGATCAAGAATCCTTGGGGAATTCTTAGCTCCATGAACAGCGGCTAAAATGACTTCTGGATGGTCGCCTAATTGCTGCTTGTACATGAAGTCACCAAGTGCATCGAGTGAGAAGTAGAATGCTACTACGAGTGCAACCAGTAAAAATCCTATTACCCAAGGAAGTCGATTTTTCCGCACAGTACTTTGTCTTTAAGACATTTATCTGCCGCAAACTTCTCGTTACTGAATGATTCAACGAAGCGGTAAAGATGCTTCGACAAGCTCAGCATGACGCTCTTTTCCGTCGTGCTGAGCTTGTCGTTCGGCTACTTGCCAGCCTTATACTTCTCGACCTCGTCCAGAAACTGGTCGAAAAGAAACTCCGTGTCCTGGGGGCCGCCGGCGGCTTCGGGGTGAAACTGGGTGGAGAAGAAGGGCTTGGTTTTGTGCTTGATGCCTTCGCAGGTGCCGTCGTTGAGGTTCTCGAACAGCATGTCCCACTCGGCGGGCAGCGTGGCGGTGTCCACCGCGAAGCCGTGGTTCTGGCTGGTGATGTAGCTGCGCTGGGTGCCGGTGAGCTTCACCGGCTGGTTGTGGCTGCGGTGGCCGTACTTGAGCTTGAACGTGTCGCCGCCCGCCGCCAGGCCCATGAGCTGGGAGCCTAGGCAGATGCCGAAGATGGGCTTGTCCTGCTGCAGGGCTTTCTGCAGGTGCTCGATGGTGGGCACGCACATTTTCGGGTCGCCGGGGCCGTTGCTCAGGAACAGGCCGTCGTAGTCGAGCTGGGTGAAGTCGTAGTCCCAGGGCACGCGGATTAGCTCCACGTCGCGCTCCAGGAAGCAGCGGATGATGTTGGTCTTGGTGCCGCAGTCCACCAGCACGATTTTATTCTTGCCCGTGCCGTAGTGCTGCACGCCCTCGGGGCTCACCTGGGCCACCAGGTTGTCCTGGTTGGGGTCGTGCAGCGGAATGTCCTGCTCCGCCACGATTTTGCCGAGCATGGCGCCCTTCTCGCGCAGCTTCTTGGTGAGCATGCGCGTGTCCACCCCGCAGATGCCGGGAATGTTGTACTCGGCCAGCCAGTCGCCCAGGCTCTTGGCGGCGTTCCAGTGGCTGTGCTCCTCGGAGTAGTAGTTGACCACCAGGCCCGCCACGTGAATCTTGTCCGACTCGAAAATCTTGGAAATCGACTCGTACAGTTCCTCGCCCGGCACGCCGTAGTTGCCCACGATGGGGTAGGTCAGCACCAGGATCTGCCCGGCAAAGGACGGATCGGTGAGGTTTTCGGGGTAGCCAGTCATGGCCGTGCTGAACACCACTTCGCCCGCGGCCGAGGTGAATGCGCCGAAAGATTGGCCCTGAATTTCGGTGCCGTCTTCCAGCACCAGCTTCACCGATTTAGCGTTTTCCACTCTGTTTTGCGAAAAAGGGTTTACTCTGTTGATTTTTAACCTCACCCCCCGGCCCCCTCTCCTTGGGGAGAGGGGGAGCCAGTCGGGAAATCGTATCAGCCATTTCTCTTGGCTGAACGGTAGTCAGGCGGCGGTGCGGCGCGACTTTGGCCCGCTGTTCGAACTGCCCGGATACAATTTCGGCTGGAACAGAACCAAACATCAGGGGTCTATTCCAGCCGAACGAGGATTGAAGCCAAACGGGAGCGAAAGAAGGTAGATCAATCGGTCCCGCACCCGGCCGCTCCCAGATGTCAGGCATCGGGAAATCGGGCGGGCAGGCCTGCTGGACGAAAAAGGATGGGGTGGCCGTTCTTTCAGGGGAAAAACCGGCCAGGGGCTGCGCAATTCCAGGAAACGGCAGCGTGCAGCTGATCAGAAGGTGAGCTTTGCTCGTGAACCTCGTGGTGCCACTCATTAAGGCCGCAAGTTAGGCCACAAACGGCTTAACTCCTTACCTCCGCCGGAATAATTGCGTACAGCGCCGTCAGAAACTGGTCGATTTCCTCGCGTTTGATGTTGAGCGGCGGTAGCAGGCGCAGCACCCCGGGGTCGGAGGCGTTGCCCACGAAGATGTGGTGCTCGGTCAGCAGCTTATCGCGCATATCCTTGATGGGAAAATCGTACTTGATGCCCACCATCAGCCCGCGGCCGCGCACTTCCTGGGCGCCGGCATTGGCCAGCAGCTCCTGGCGCAGGTACTCGCCCATGTCGGCGGCGTGGGTCAGCAGGTTTTCCTGCTCGATGACTTCCAGCACGGCCAGCGCGGCGGCGCAGGCCAGGTGGTTGCCGCCGAAGGTGGTACCCAACAGCCCGTACGAAGCCTGGAATTCCGGCGAAATCAGGATGCCGCCGATGGGGAAGCCGTTGCCCATGCCCTTGGCCACCGAAATGATGCCCGGCCGCACGCCGGCGTGCTGGTGGGCGAAGAACTTACCGCTGCGCCCGTAGCCGCTCTGCACCTCGTCGGCAATGAGCACCGCGCCGTACTGCCGGCACAGCTGCTCCAGCCCCCGCAGGAACTCGTCGGAGGGCATGATGATGCCGCCCACGCCCTGAATCGGCTCGATGATGACGGCGCAGGTCAGGCCGGCCTGCAGCACCCGCTCCACGTCCGCCAAATCGTAGGGCAGGAAGCTGATCTGGTGCCCGGCGTTGAAGGGCGCCACGATTTTCTGGTTGTCGGTAGCCGCTACCGCGCCCGAAGTCCGGCCGTGAAAAGCCCCTCGGAACGCAATGACGTGGCTTTTGCCGGTGTGGAAGGAGGCCAGCTTCAGCGCGTTTTCGTTGGCCTCGGCACCCGAGTTGCACAGGAACAGCGTGTAGTCCTGGTAACCCGATACCTCCCCGAGTTTCTGTGCCAGCTCCCGCTGAATCGGAATGTGCACCGAGTTGGAGTAGAAGCCAATTTTCTGCACCTGCTCGGTGATGCGCCGCACGTAATGCGGGTGCGAGTGGCCGATGCTAATGACCGCGTGGCCGCCGTAGAAGTCGAGGTACTGCTCGCCCTTGTCGTCCCAGAGCTGCGCCCCGAGGGCGCGCACCGGCGTGATGTCGTTGAGCGGATAGACGTTGAAAAGCTCCATTAGAAAAGCACCGATTTGAGGTTCAAACCCGTCGTTTCGGGCAAGCCGAACAGCAGGTTCATGTTCTGGATGGCCTGGCCCGAAGCGCCCTTCACCAGGTTGTCGATAACCGAGGTGATGAGCAGCTGCTTACCGAATTTCTGCACGTGCAGCAGGCACTTGTTGGTGTTGACCACCTGCTTCAGGTGCACTTCCGCGTCCGACACCGTGGTAAACGGCGCATCAGCGTAGAACTGCTTGTACAGCGCCCGGGCCTCGTCCTGCGTCAAATCCGAGGGCATGTAGACGCTGGCGAAGATGCCGCGGGTGAAGTTGCCGCGGTACGGAATGAAGTGCATTTCGCTTTCCAGTTCGGGCTGCAGCTGCGTCAGGCTCTCCCCTATCTCGCCCAAATGCTGGTGCGTGAAGGGCTTGTAGATGGAAACGTTATTAGCGCGCCAGGAGAAATGAACCGTCTCCGACAAGCTCTGCCCCGCGCCCGTCGAGCCGGTAATGGCCGATACGTGCACATCATCCGTCAGCTTGCCGGCCTGGGCCAGCGGCAGCAGCGCCAGCTGGATGGCCGTGGCAAAGCAGCCGGGGTTGGCAATGCTCTGCGCCTGCTGAATGCGCGTCCGATTCAGCTCCGGCAGCCCGTACACGAACTCGCGGTCCTGAAACTCCCGGTCGGCCTGCAGGCGGAAGTCGTTGCTGAGGTCGATGACGTGGGTGGTTTCCGGCAGAGGATTTTTCTCCAGAAACGCCCGCGAGTTGCCGTGGCCCAGGCACAGGAACACCACATCTTCGTCGCCCGCCAGTTCGGCCGCAAACCGCAGCTCCGTTTCGCCCACCAAATCATCGTGCACCTGGTACACCGGGCTGCCCGCGCTGGAGGAAGAGACGATGGCGCCCAGCTCCACGAACTCGTGGTGCAGCAGGATGCGAATCAGCTCACCCGCCGTGTAGCCGGCCCCGCCGACGATGCCCACCTTAATTTTCATCGTTGAAGGAAGAGTGAATGCGCAGCTGGTTGCTGAAAATCTTGATGAAGCCCTTCGCGTCGCGCGAGTCCCAGGCGTTGTTTTCCTCGCCGTAGGTGGCCACCTTCGATTGCATCATGTCGAACTTCGACTCGATGCCTAGCAGCTCAAACTGGTAGGGTTTCAAGGTCACGTACACCGTGCCCGACACCCGCTCCTGCGACGAATCCAGGAAGGCCTCCATGTCGCGCATCACCGGGTCGAGGTACTGGGCCTCGTGCAGCAGGGTGCCGTACCAGTTGGCTATGTAGTCCTTGTGCAGCAGCTGCCAGCGCGAGGAAGTATGCTTTTCCAGCAAGTGGTGCCCCTTGATGAGAATCAGCGGCGCCGGCGCTTCGAAGCCCACGCGGCCTTTGATGCCGAGAATGGTGTCGCCCACGTGGGTGTCGCGGCCGATGGCGTACTGCCCGGCCAGCTCGTTCAGCGCGATGATCAGGTCCACCGGCTTCATAGCCTCGCCGTTCAACGCCACCGGCTCGCCTTTCTCGAAGGTGATGCTGATTTCCTGCGGCTCGGTCTTGCTCAGCTGGGTCGGCCAGGCCGATTCGGGCAGGCCCTGCCGCGAAGTCAGCGTTTCGACGCCGCCCACGCTGGTGCCCCAGATGCCCTTGTTGATGGAGTATTTGGCTTTTTCCCAGCTCATCTCCACCCCGTTGGCCTGCAGGTAGTCGATTTCCTGCTGGCGCGAAAGGCCCAGGTCGCGGATGGGCGTGATGATTTCCGTATTCGGCGAAATCACCGAAAAGGCCACGTCAAAGCGCACCTGGTCGTTGCCGGCGCCGGTGCTGCCGTGGGCAATGTAGTCGGCCTTGTTCTCGCGGGCGTACTCGGCCAGCGCCAGCGACTGAAACATACGCTCCGCGCTGACGCTCAACGGGTATGTATCGTTCTTCAGCACATTCCCCGCCAGCAGGTAGCGCAGGCACTGCTGGTAGAACCGCTCGGTTACATCAATGACTTCGTGGCGCTTGGAGCCCATTTCGTAGGCGCGCTTTTCGATGCCGGCCAGCTCCTCCTGGGAGAAGCCGCCGGAGTTGACGATGACCGTGTGGACTTCCAGGCCCAGTTCTTTCGTCAGATACACGACGCAGTAGGACGTATCCAAGCCGCCGCTATAGGCGAGAACTACCTTTTTTTGGGACATGATACTATAAGAAGGTTCTTGAGAGAAGTTTGCGTTGTTGGGTTGAGCGGCCTGAACGGTACCCCAGGCCGTCATGCTGAGCCTGTCGAAGCATCTCTACCGCTTCGTTGGTCCGGTTAAGGACGTCATGCGGAGTGATTTTACTATCTGACGAAGCGGTAGAGATGCTTCGACAGGCTCAGCATGACGTTCTTTTATGAACGCCCTAAATCGTGAAGTTCGAGTTCTGCGAAACAGCAGCTTCTTCCGAGCCGGGCGCGTCTTTGGGCTTGTCGAGAAAGTCGATAGTGGCCTGGGCTTTCTGCCCGTATTCGTCGTTCAGGTTGTCGTACACCATGCCGGTGCAGAGGCACATGCGGCGCTGGTTTTCCTCCAGAATCGGGTAGTACTTGCAGGAGGAGCAGCCCTTCCAGAAGTCATCCGACTGCGTCAGCTCGGGAAAGGCCACGGGACGGTAGCCCAGTTCCGTGTTCATTTTCATCACCGGCCCGGAGGTGGTGATGCCGAACAGCTTGGCCTGCGGAAACTTGCTGCGCGAGAGTTTGAACACCGCGTGCTTGATGGCGCGGCCCAGGCCCTCCTTGCGCATCTGGGTATTCACGATCAGGCCCGAGTTGACGACGAATTTTTCGTCCTCGAACGTCTCGATGTAGCAGAAGCCGGCCAGCTGGTCGTCGATGAAGGCAATGATGGCATTGCCACTCTCCATCTTCTTTACCAGGTATTTAGGGTCGCGCTTGGCAATGCCCACGCCGCGCTGCTTGGCCGATTCCTCGTACCATTGGCAAAGCGTGTCCACATACTGCACGTCGGCAGCATTAGCAACTCGTAGGATCATCGGGAAGGAGACAAGGGTGCCGGCCACTCGCGGTGGGCGCGACAAGAAAGTCGGAAGGGTCAGGAAACAGCAGCAGATGTACGCTCAGGTACGCGGCGCGAAGCAGCCCCCGCACGGGGTTGTCGCAACGACCAGCCTGCTCCGCATGAGCGGCTGGTATCCGGGAAAAGTGCCAGTTGGGAAGGATTGGCTGGGGCGGGCAACGCACCCTTGGGGCGTCGCGCAGGCGGGGACCAGGTCAACCCACCATCAGTACATGTACCGCGTCCTACACTCGTGCAGCCAGTTTTTGTCGTTAGAGTCCTCTCCGCTCGTGGGCCGCGCCGACATCGGCGCCGGGTACCACTCCTGAAATTTTTCGCAAACATACTCCTCAGTCGTTACAATGCAAACGTACTTGTGCGCCGCGCGGGGCGGGGGTACGCTGACTGGCCGGGCGCGCTTAGCCGGAAAGCTGGCTAACTTCTACGATTCCCGGGACTTCGTGACTGAAAAGCGACGGTGAAAAAAGCCGCGGGCAGCAAAAAATTAACGCAACCGGCCGGCTGATTTCGTATCAAATGCGCGCTGAGGACCGCGACGGCTCCGCCCCCAACAAACGCACCCGCCTGGGGTGCGAAAGCAGCGTATTATACGGGGGTCGTCGGAGCATGGCAGGTGCCGAATGGCAATTGGTCATTTTGCTGCCATAATGCGTATCGGCCAAAAATCGTTTCAAAAACCTCGTAGAATTGCGGGCTGATTTCGCAGTATCAGGCTGCTGTCCTGGGCCGTCATGTCGAGCTTGTCTAGACATCTCGCGTGCTGATGGCGGGTAGTAATTTCATCGTTCAACGCGAAGAATACGATCCAGCGAGATGCTTCGCTGCACTCTGCATGACGTTCTGATTTTCGTCTGTGGCAGTTTCTAACCCCTCATGAAACAGGTTCTCAACGTATTTAAGATAGGTGGCGGCGTACTCGACGACGAGGCGCAGCTCCACGCATTCGTGCGCGAGTTCGGCCAGGTGGCGGGCCGCAAAATCCTGGTGCACGGCGGCGGCAAGGGCGCCAGCCAGATGCTGCAGGACCTGGGCATTCAGCCGCAGATGGTGCAGGGCCGCCGCATCACCGACGCGGCCACCCTGGACGTGGTGACCATGTTCTACGCCGGCAAAACCAACAAGCAGCTGGTGGCCGCGCTGCAGTCCGCCGGCACCAACGCTCTGGGCCTCAGCGGGGCCGATGGCAACGTCATCCGGGCCATCAAGCGCCCGGTCAAGGACATCGACTACGGCTTCGTGGGCGACCTGCCCGCTGATAGCGTTGACGCCGGCCTGCTGGGCACGCTGCTGGAAGCGGGCCTCACGCCCGTGCTCTGCGCCATCACCCATGACGGCCAGGGCCAGCTGCTGAACACCAACGCCGATACCATTGCCAGCACAGTGGCCCGCGCTTTGGCGGCGCGGTACGAAGTGGAGCTGCATTTCTGCTTCGAGAAGGACGGCGTGCTGGCCGACATCAACGACGAAGCTTCGGTGATTCCTGAGATTCAGCCGGCCCAGTACGCGCAGCTCAAGGCCGAGGGCGTTATTGCGGCGGGCATGATTCCGAAGCTGGACAACGCCTTCGCGGCTTTGGAAGCGGGCGTGGAAAAGGTCGTTATTGAGCACGCGCTGAAGATCAACCAGCTCGTCAAGACCGTGCTATGCCGCAGCTAACTCCGCCGGAACTGGCCGACGCGGCCATCGGCCTGCTGATTCAGCTGATTCGCACGCCTTCTTACTCCCGGGAGGAGGGCAACACGGCCGATTTGCTCGTGGACTTCCTGCACCGGCACGGCGTGGAGCCCCAGCGCGCGGGCCACAACGTATGGGCCCAAAACCGGCACTTCGACCCGGCCAAGCCGACTATTCTGCTCAACTCCCACCACGACACGGTGAAGGCCGGCGCCTCCTGGACTTACGACCCGTTCGGCGCCGTGGTGGAGGACGACCGGCTGACCGGCCTGGGCAGCAACGACGCGGGCGCCTCGGCCGTGAGTTTGCTGGCAACTTTTCTGCACTTCTACGAGCGCCGCGACCTGGCCTACAACCTGGTCTGTGCCATCACGGCCGAGGAGGAAATATCGGGCGCGGGCGGCATCCGCAGCGTGCTGCCCCTGCTGCCGCCGCTGGCCCTGGGCATCGTGGGCGAGCCGACGCAGATGGACCTGGCCGTGGCCGAAAAGGGCCTGGTGGTGCTCGACTGCACCGCCCACGGCCGCACCGGGCACGCGGCCCGCAACGAGGGCGAAAACGCCCTCTACAAAGCCCTGGACGACATCAGCTGGATTCGCGGCTACCAGTTCGCGGACGTCTCGCCCCTGCTCGGCCCGGTGAAAATGACCGTGACCCAGATGCAGGCCGGCTCGCAGCACAATGTGGTGCCCGACCGCTGCACCTTCGTGGTGGACGTGCGCACCAACGAGTGCTATTCCAACCAGCAGGTGGTCGAGCTGGTACGGCAGCACGCGCAGGCCGAAGTGCAGCCGCGCTCCACCCACCTGAATTCCTCGCGCATTGCCCTCGATCATCCGCTGGTGCGCCGCGGCCTGGCGCTGGGCCGCCGCACCTTCGGCTCGGCCACCTTGTCGGACCAGTCGATGATGCCGTTCGACACCGTGAAAGTCGGCCCCGGCGACTCGGCCCGCTCCCACACGCCCGACGAGTACATCCTGCTCAGCGAAATCCGCGCCGGCATTCAGGGCTACATCGAGCTGCTGGAAGGGCTAGTGCTGTAACGCGCAGTGGTCCTACGACTTTGGCGTCGTAGGACCACTATCGTTGCTGATGCCTGGCGTCGGCGGCGTATTTGTCGTTCAACGCTAGTGGTGGTACGACCTTAGAGTCGTACTACCACCAGCATCAGGCCTGCCGCAGCGCGGCAATGTCGATTTTGTGCATCTTCAGCATGGCCTGCATGCGGCGCTGGGACTGCGCGGGGGTGTCGCCGCGCATCAGCTCGCTCATGTTGGCCGGCGTGATTTGCCACGACACACCGAACCGGTCCTTCAGCCAGCCGCACTGGCTTGGCGCGCCGCCGTCGGCCGTCAGCGCGTCCCACAGCCGGTCGATTTCGGCCTGGTCCTGGCAGGCCACCGATAGCGAAATGCCTTCGGTGAAAGTGAAATGCGGGCCACCGTTCAGGGCCACGTACTGCTGGCCCGCCAGGCTGAATTCCACGGTCATCACCTGCCCCGCGGGCATGGGGCCCGCAGCGGGGTAGCGGGTGACGCGGGTAATGGCCGAGTCCGGAAACAGGCTGACGTAGAGCTGTGCGGCCTGCTCGGCCTGGTCGTTGTAAGTCAGGAAGGTGGTGATTTTCTGCATGACGAGGTGGGATTTGGTGTTGGTCAAAAGTACCGCGTTGTCGCGCCCGGCAGCGAGGTCAATTGCGTCAACTTGCGGGGGGCATTGCGGCGGCCGGTGGGCGGGGTTAGGTCAAGCTTTTGCTAGGCGGCGCCAGCCGGCTGGGTTCGGCCGCCGCGCCGCTGCGGCGGCGGTGCTACCTTTGCCCGCATGAAAATCTGGGACAAAGGCATTGCCGTCGATAAGAAAATCGAGCAGTTCACCGTCGGGCGCGACCGGGAGCTGGATATGTACCTGGCGCAGTTCGACGTGCAGGCTTCCAAGGCACAGGCCAGCATGCTGGCGCAGGTCGGGCTGATTTCGGCCGCCGAAAACGAGCAGCTGCAGCAGGGCCTGGCGGAGCTGGCCGCGCAGATCGAGCAGGGCACCTTTACCATTGAGGAGAGCTTCGAGGACGTGCACTCCAAAATCGAGTACTACCTCACCGAAAAGTTCGGCGACGCGGGCAAGAAGATTCACACCGCCCGCTCGCGCAACGACCAGGTGCTGACGGCCATCCAGCTCTTTCTGAAAGACTACGCCGAGCGCGCCGCCGCCAAAATGCTGGCCCTGGTGGACGTGCTGCTGCGCAAGGCCGAGCAGCACCAGCTGGACCTGATGCCCGGCTACACCCACTTTCAGGCGGCCATGCCCAGCTCCTTCGGCCTCTGGTTTTCGGCCTACGCCGAGCACCTGCTGCTCGACCTGGCCCTGTTCGAAGCCGCCCATACCATGGCCGACCAGAACCCCTTGGGCTCGGGCGCGGGCTTCGGCAGCTCCTTCCCCATCGACCGGGCCCAGACCACCCGCGAAATCGGCTTCGGCAGCCTCGCGGTGAGCAGCGTGGGGGCGCAGATGCTGCGCGGCAAAACCGAGAAGACGGTGGCCTTTGCCCTGGCCGGCGCCGCCGCCACGCTCTCGAAGATGGCCTACGACCTGGTGCTCTACAACTCCCAGGACCTGGCCTTCGTGGAGCTGCCGGCGGCTTTCACCACGGGCAGCAGCATCATGCCGCACAAGAAAAACCCGGACGTGTTCGAGCTGATCCGGGCCCGCTGCAACGCCCTGCAGGGCGTGCCTAATACCATCATCCTGGCCACCAACAACCTGCCCTCGGGCTACCACCGCGACTTCCAGATTCTGAAGGAGCTGCTGTTCGAGCCGCTCACGCAGTTTCTGGACATCCTCGACATCGTGCTCTTCGCCCTGCCCGAGCTGAAAATCAAGCCCAACCTAGTGGAGCAGGCCAAGTACGACGCCATTTTCACCGTCGAAAACATCAACCAGCTGATTCAGGCCGGGGTGCCCTTCCGCGAGGCCTACAAGCAGGTGGGCCGCGCCGTGGAGGACGGCAGCTACCAGCCACACCGCGAATTTCAGACCACGCACCTGGGCAGCGTGCACAACCTGGGCCTGGCCGACATCCGTTCGAAAGTGCAGCAATTCAAACAGCGCAGCCGGCTGCTGCCTGGTTGATACGGCCGTTGCGCCTGGCTTCCGCAATCCTTTGGAGAAAAGCCGACTAGCCAGAAGCCCCGGTCATATTGGCCGGGGCTTTTTGTTGGCCTATAACTCCAACCCAGCCAATCAGGGCACTTTCTGATTAAAAATTCGCGTAAAAAACTCCACAACTTTAAAAAAATATTCAATCCAAAATCAACTTATAGCCAGTTCATTATATTCCGTTTTCAGAAAGGTGAGTGCGCACTCACGAAAAAAAGTAAGCTAACACTTACTTGTTTATGCAATCCTTTGCGTAATATTGCTCTCGCTAACGGGCAATGACTCCCACTAGTTGCTGGTTAGCTTACCAACACGTTCTGTTCTACCGGCTGTTGTCCCACCCCAGCCGGAACCCTTTCGAGAATCAGCTCCCAAGCTGACTTATCGAACCCCAAGACCGGCCGATTCGGAAACTCCGAGTCGGCCGGTCGTTTTTTGCGCCGGCGCCATCGTTTCGGCGGCGTCAGCGGCCGGGCCGCTGCCCAATCTGCTTCTGGAAGCCGGACTAAAAAAAACGCGCAACTAAGCGCATAATGGGTGAACTTGCGGCGTTTTGGCCATATTTGGCCGCCAATCACCCAGCGCGTCGGTTTTTTCGGCCGTACCACCAGCTTCCATGTCTACAGTCAACCGCAAACAGCACATCGCTCAGGTAGCCTTGCAGCTCTTTGGGGAGAAAGGCTTCGAAAACGCCTCCACGCAGCAGATTGCCAAAGCAGCCGGCGTTTCGGAAGCCCTTATTTTCAAGCACTTCGGCTCCAAAGATCAACTGCTCGACTTCGTCATCCGCAGCGGGTACAAGCGCATTATCGAGGAAAACCGTGGCTGGCTTTCCGAGCAGGACCCGCTCACGTTCATCCACGCCGTCATCGATTTGCCGGTGAAGCTGGTACAGACCGAGCCCCACTTCTGGAAGCTGCAGTACCGCCTGGCCAACGTGGAATCGGCGCGGCAGCAGCACGAGCGGTTTATGCAGCCGGTGCCGGCTTTGCTGGAAAAGGCCTTCAAAGCCCTGGGCTACGACGAGCCGGAAAAGGAAGCCAGCCTGCTGCTGCTGCTCGTGGAGGCCCTCTGGAAAATCGAGGCCAACAAAACCGACGAGCACGTGCGCGACATGCTGGACTTCATCAAGCGCAAGTACCAGCCGCAGTAGCCCTCCTCGCTCCTGCTCCCTTCAACGAAAAACGCCCCGCGCAGCCGCTTAAACCGGCCGCGCGGGGCGTTTCCTCATTTGCCCGGGTTTCCCATTTCGCTTAGTACTCCCCGATTTGCGGCTGCTCCTTGCTGGGCAGTTGCAGACCGATGAGCATGAGTACGCCGGTGAGCAGGATGACTACGAAGAGGATGTTTTCGCTGACTTCGCCGAGAAGGTGCTTGGACGGAATGCTGTAGAACAACAAAATGGTAATCAAGCCTTTCGGCGCGATGAACACCTCCGGAATGAGGCTAGTACGGGCCACGTAGCGCAGGTAGAAGTAGCGGATGCCGGTGAGCACCGCCACGATGAGCAGGCCCTGCAGGAGCAGGCGCGCGTCGAGGATGCCGCTGAGCGAGATGGAGTAGCCGAAGAGCAGGAAGAAGAACGTGCGGATGAGAAAGGCCGATTCGGCGGTGATGCTCTGGAGCTGGTGCAGCTCGTCCTGCAGGCGCTCCAGCTGAAACCAGCGCCGCAGCGGGCCGCGCAAAAACTGGTCGGCGTTCTTCACCACCAGCCCGAACACCAGCACCACCAGCAGTGAGGAAAGGTGCAGCTTCTTGGCCAGGGAGTAAATCAGGATGAGGAAGGCCAGAATCAGGAAGAACTTGACGTGCAGGCGCAGGCGGTCCAGCAGGAAGGCCAGCACGGCGGTGGCCAGCACCGAAACGACGAGAATGGCCAGCAGGTCGCGGGTGAAGGTGAGGGCCGAAATGCCGCGGGCGAAGTTGTCCTGGGCCACGAAGTTGAAAAACATGATGCCCAGAATGTCGGAAAACGTGCTTTCGTAGACGATGAACTCCTGCTTGTCGCCGCCCAGGCCGGCCACGCTCGGAATGGCCACCGCCGAGCTGATGACGGCCAGCGGCACGGCGTTGAGCAGGCAGCTCTGAAACGGCACCGTGGGCCCCAGGTACCACTGCAGCAGCCCGCCGATGGCGTAGGCCTGGCCCAGCAGCATCAGGGCGGCGGCGGCGAAGGCGCGGCGCACCAGCGGGCCCTTGTCGCGGCTGATTTTCAGGTTCAACGACTCCTCCAGCACAATCATGATCAGCCCGACGATGCCGAGCAGCTCCAGCGTGACGCGGGGCAGCATCACGGCGACGCCGAGGTAGTCGACGGCCTGCTTGATGGCAATGCCGGTGAGCAGGAGCATGAGCACCGAGGGCACTTTGGTGGCCCGCGCCACGATGTCGAAGAGGTACGACAGGATGACGGCGATGCTGAGGTAGATCAGGATGGAGTAGGGTCCCATGCCGCCAACATACGGAACCCAACCGGAAGACGCTGTCCGCGTCCAACGGCGCCCTGCGTACTTTTGCGGCCCGGCGGCCCATTTTGTGGCGGCGCCCGGACCAGTTTACTCGCTATGCACCACCCTACCGTAGCCATCATCGGCGGCGGGCCCGCGGGCCTGCTGGCGGCCCAGCATTTGGCCGAGGCCGGCGTGTCGGGCGTGGCCGTGTACGAGGCCCAGGCCACGCCGGGGCGCAAGTTTCTGGTGGCCGGGCACGGCGGCTTCAACCTCACCAACGGGGAGCCGGTGGCCGACTTCGGCCCGCGCTACGGCGCCCGGCAGCGGGAATTTGAGCAATTCCTGGCCGGTTTCGGCCCCGAGGAGCTACGGCGCTGGGCCGCCGAGCTGGGCATTCAGACCTACGTGGGCAGCAGCGGGCGCGTGTTTCCGACCGAGGAGCACAAGCCGGCCCAGCTGCTGCGCGCCTGGCTGCAGCGGCTGGCCGCGCTGGGCGTGACGGTGCACACGCGGCAGCGCTGGCTGGGCTTCAGCGGCCCCGGCGGTCTGCGCCTGCGCGACGAGCGGAGCGGTGAGGAATACGAGCTGCAGCCCCGGGCCACGCTGCTGGCTCTGGGCGGCGCCAGTTGGGCCAAAACCGGCTCCGACGGCCGCTGGGCGGCGGTGCTCACGCGGGAGGCGGGCGTGCCGGTGGCGGCCTTCGAGCCCAGCAACTGCGGGGTGGAAGTCAGCTGGTCGGCGTTTTTTCGGGAGAAAGTGGGGCGCGTGCCGCTCAAAAACGTGGCCCTGCGCTGCGGCGACGCGGAAGTGCGCGGCGAAATCATGCTCACCGACTACGGCCTGGAAGGCACGCCGGTGTACGCCCTCACGCCCGCCATCCGCGAGGCCCTGTGCGTCGGTGCCCCCGCCCCGCTCCTGCTCAACCTCAAGCCCGACCTCTCGCCCGCCGAGGTGCTGCGGCGCCTGCAGCAGCCCCGCCGCGGCCGTTCCCTGCCCGAGCACCTGCGGCAGACGCTGCGCCTGGGGCCGCCGGTGCCCACCCTGCTGCGCGAGCTGGCCCCGGCCACGGCGCTGACGGAACCGGTGCAGCTGGCCACGCTGCTGCAGGCCCTGCCCCTGCCCGTCAGCGGCTTGCGGCCGCTCGACGAGGCCATCAGCACGGCGGGCGGGCTGCCATTTGCCGAAGTTGACGGGCAGCTGATGCTGCGGCGGCGGCCGGGCACTTTCGTGGCGGGCGAAATGCTGGACTGGGAGGCGCCTACGGGCGGCTACTTGCTGCAGGGCTGCTTCAGCACCGGGGCCTGGGCGGCGCGGGGCATTCGGGAGTGGCTGGGCGCTTTGATGGCGCAGTAAGCCTTCAGCCCGCTTACTCGTGCGGCTCGACTTCGTGCGCTTCGGCTTCGGCCAGGATGCGGCGGGCGTCCTGCAGCAGGCGGTAGCCGGGGCTGCGCTGCTCGCGCCAGAGCAGCCCCAGCAGCACCAGGAAAGAGAGGCCGGGCAGCGTCAGGCCGAGGGCAAACCACAGCCAAAACGACCGTTCGTAGCTGTACGCGCAGTAGCCGGTGACCAGCGGCAGCCACAGCAACGCGCAAAGCGCCCCAACCATCAAATCAAACAGCATAGAACCCGGTAGAGCTTCAGTCCCTTAACCCAAGATACGACGGCCACCGCCGCCACGCAAGCCCGGCCGTGGCCGTAGGCGGCGCGCAGCCTCGGAAGCGGGAAAAATTTGGTGCTAAAACCGGGTCGGCGAGCCGGCGTGTACCTTCCGGCGCGGCTTTGCCGTATGGAAAGGCCGACAACCGGCGGCCCTCCCTAGGCCGGCGGGCCTCTTTTGCGCCGCATGTGGGATTATCAAAGTCTGTTTCGGGTTTCGGCCCAGCTCTTCGCCGAGGGCGTTTTCAATCTGCTCGACCGTAACCTGCGGCCGGAAGTGCTGCTGGTGGGCCTCGCCGCCGCCCGCGAAACCGACGCGCCCGGCGCCGTGCGCGTGGAGCCGGCCACGCACCGCTACAAGCCCGAAACCTTTGCCCACGTGAAGGACCGCGCCGCCGCCCTGGAGCTGGATGGCGCCCGGGAGCTGGTGTACCACCTGCAGCACGACGACGAGGACCGCTTCGAGAAGCTGCGCTGGTACAGCATGCTGCGGCAGGCCGTGGAGCTGGAGCTGACGCCGCTGGCCGCCGAGGAAGGCAAAAAGGCGTTCTGCGCGCTGCCGGTGCTCATCAACGGCTACCACATCATGACGGTGCTGCAGCTCTCCACGGAGGCGCTGAAGACCTACTACCGCCTGCCCGGCGAAGTCACCCACGAGTCGAGGGCGCAGTCGCTGCTGCACGCGGTGGTACGCGAGTTCCTGCTGGAATGCAGCAAGGCCCTGCGCGGCTCCGACCTCGACCAGGAAGAAGACCGGCCCATCCTCGACCGCGACTACAACGAGCTGCTGCGCTCGGCCGCCCGGCGCTTTATGCAGGGCCCGGCCGGCGGCAACCACGGCCTCTACGACGCCTGCAACGGCGTGGCCGGCCTGCGCCACGAGGGCTCCGAAGTGCACGGCACCATGCTCATTGCCCGGCGCAACCACCCGGCCGTGGTGCCGGTGCTCACGCTGGAGGCCCCGGTGCCGCTGCGCGACCATCGCAGCATCCGCAAGCTCTTGGAGATGAGCGAAGACCGTACTTCGCTGGTTACCGACGCGGCCCACGTATTCGGGCTGGGCTACCTGGCCGAGCCGACCGATCCGCTGTACGAGCCGCTGTTTACGGTGCGCTTCACCACCCACCACAACTGGGAGCTGAGCTACGCCGAGCACGTGATGATGCGCGTGGTGTCGGGCACGCCGCGGCTGCCCAAGGGGCGCATTAATGAGCAGGCCTTTGCCGACACCGTGCGTCGCCTCTGGCCCGACCTGCACGACGCGGCCGTGGCCAACCTCTGGGAGCTGACCATGCAGGCCACCAACCAGACCCACGGCACCATCCTGGTGGTGTCGGACAACGCGGGGCTGGAGGCCCAGCGCCTGACGCGGCAGAGCTTCCGGGTGGCCCCGCGCTACATGACGCCCTCGGTGCTGCGCCTGGTCACCAACATCGATGGGGCGGTGCTCATCGACCCGCAGGGCACCTGCTTCGCCATCGGCGCCATCCTCGACGGGCTGGCCACCGAAAAGGGCGACTCCTCCCGCGGCTCGCGCTACAACTCGGCCCTGCGCTACGTCGAGTCGGCCCGCTACGCTACGCTGGCGGTGGTGGTGAGTGAAGACGGCTGGATTGACTTGCTGCCTTCGAAGAAGTAGGTGCGGTTCAACCAGCCGTCATTGCGAGCAGAGCGAAGCAATCGTTCCTCCAGCAGCCCCGCCGACGCAATACCCACCAACCGAAAACAGCTGCGCCCGAAACCAGAGTCACCAGGTTTCGGGCGCGGCTGTTTTCGGTTGGTGCTTGTCGGGTCGCTGTGCCTCGGGAGGAAGGATTGCTTCGTCCTTCGTCCTCGCAATGACGGCTGGGGCTGCCGCCGGCTTGGGCGCGGCGGCTAGCGGTTTACCGACTGCATCATCTCGGCGGGGTAACGGGGGCCGGCGGCGGCGCCTTTCGGGGCTATTTCGTCGATGTGGCGCAGGTCGGCGGCGGTGAGCTGCACCTGGAGGGCGCCCACGTTTTCTTCGAGGTAGGCCACGCGCTTGGTGCCGGGAATGGGCACGATGTCGTCGCCCTGGGCCAGCACCCAGGCCAGGGCCAGCTGCCCGGGCGTGCAGTTTTTCTGCTGGGCCAGCTCGTTGATGCGGGCCACCAGGTCGAGGTTTTTCTGGAAATTCTCGCCCTGGAAGCGCGGGGTAAAGCGGCGGTAGTCGTCGGGCGCGAGGTCCTCGAACTGCTTGATCTGCCCGGTGAGGAAGCCCCGGCCCAGCGGCGAGTAGGGCACGAAGCCGATGCCCAGTTCGCGCACCGCCTGCAGAATGCCGTCTTCCGGGTCGCGGCTCCAGAGCGAGTACTCCGACTGCAGGGCCGTGATGGGGTGCACGGCGTGGGCCCGGCGGATGGTGTCGGCGCCGGCTTCGGAGAGGCCCAGGAAGCGCACTTTACCCTCTTTCACCAGCTCGGCCATGGCCCCCACGGTTTCCTCGATGGGCGTGCTGGGGTCGACGCGGTGCTGGTAGTAGAGGTCGATGTGGTCGGTACCGAGGCGCTTGAGGGAGCCTTCCACCGACTGGCGCACGTACTCGGGCCGGCCGTTGATGCCGCGCTTCGTGGGGTCGTTCGGGTCGCGCACGATGCCGAACTTGGTGGCAATGACGACCTGCTGGCGGCGGTCCTGCAGGGCCCGGCCCACCAGCTCCTCGTTTTTGTAGGGGCCGTACATGTCGGCCGTATCGAAGAAGGTGATGCCCAGCTCGGTGGCGCGGTGAATGGTGCGGATGCTTTCCTGGTCGTCGCGGCCGGCGTAGAAATCGGACATGCCCATGCAGCCCAGGCCCAGGGCCGAAACCTGCAGGCCCTGCCGGCCAAGGGTGCGCGTTGGTAAGGTGCTCATGCGAAAATGGTGTTTGGGGAAGGATGAATGGAACAACGGCAGACAACCGCGCCGCGGGGCAAAATGATTGGGCCGGCCCGAAAAATCACCCCAACCCGGCCGTTTGCGTAGAATTCCCAACCTCCTTCCCTGCTCCCCTATGGAAACCGCTCTGCCTAACAAGTACAACCGGCTGCGCTCCACCCTCAGCCCGGCCGAAACCGACGCCCGCCTGCAGTGGGTCGACCACGTCGCGCGGCTGATGGACAGCCAGTTCCGGCTGCCCGGTACCAATTTTCGCTTCGGCCTCGACCCGATTCTGGGCCTTATCCCGGTGGTGGGCGAGCTGGGCACCTTCGCCATTTCGGCGGCCCTGATTGTGACAATGATGCGCCACGGCGCCTCGCGCAAAGTGGTGGTGATGATGGTGCTCAACATCCTGCTCGACACCATCGTGGGCAGCGTCCCGGTCATCGGCAACCTCTTCGACTTCGCCTACAAGAGCAACGAGCGGAACGTGCGCCTGCTGCGCCGCCACTACGGCGAGGCCCGCTACCAGGGCAGCGGCAACGGCCTTATTCTGCTGGTGGTGCTCGTGCTGCTGGGCTTTTTTGCGCTGGTGGCCTGGGCCAGCTACGAGCTGTTCCGCTGGGCCTGGGAGTATTTCCAGTAAACCCTGAAGCAGCTGTCATTCTGAGCCTGTTGCGCATCAAGCGAGGACGCAGGATTTTCCTCTAACCCTGCACAAACCGAAGAGCGCAGCTACCAACGCCCAATTTTCCGGGCCGCGGTGGCTGCGCTTTGGCGTCACCGAAGCTATCGAAAAAAACGTCTGCACTTCGTCGGCAGCGGCGGTGCGGGGTACGAAGAAGGTCCTTCGTCCTCGCTTGATGCGCGACAGGCTCAGGATGACGGAATGAATTGCCAGCTCCATCAGAGAGCAATGCCCAATCCAATGTGGCCGTCCGGCGTTTCGGGGTTACCTTTGCGGGCGTGAATACCCACCGTAGTACCCTGAGCGGGTGGCAGGCGCTGCCCTTACTGGCCTTGCTGCTCGCGCCCGGCTGCCTGCAGCTGCAGAGCGACAAGGAGCAGCAAGGCTTCGTGGAAGAAAAGGTCCTGAAGCGCCACGACGAGCTGATGGCCAAGATGGACGAGCTGTACCAGCTGCGCCAGCAGCTCGCAAAGCTGCCCGACTCGGCCGCCACCGCCCCGCGCCGCCGCGCCCTGCTCGCCGCCGACGCGGGCATGATGGCTTGGATGCACCAGTACCGCAAGCCCGCCGACACCACCCGACACGAGGTGGCCATGGCCTACCTGAACCGCCAGTTCAAGCGCATCGACTCGGTGGGCGTGCTGATGGAGCGTAACATTGACTCGGCCCGCGCGGAGCTGACTGCCGCCGCCCCGGTCGCCCCCTAACCCATGTCCCGACAAGCTTTTTTCCGCCCGCTGCTGGGCCTCCTGGCCGGCGCCGCCCTGCTGCTGCCCGCCTGCCGCCCCGGCACCAGCCCCGAATCGGCCGCCGACAAGCCCCTGCCCATGCTGGGCTTTCCGACCGTCGTGGCCCCCGGCGACACGCTGTTTCCGCGCATTCCCGCGTTCAGCCTCCTCGATCAGGACAGCGCGGTGGTGACGCCGGCCACCTTCGCCGGCAAGGTCTACATCGCCGATTTCTTCTTCGCCACCTGCCCCAGCATCTGCCCCAAGATGCAGAGCCAGATGCTGCGCGTGTACGAGAAGTACAAGGACGACCCGCGCGTGGGCTTCCTCTCCCACACCATCGACCCGGAACACGACACGCTGCCGGTGCTGCGCGACTATGCCCAGCGCTTGGGCGTGCCCACGGCCAAGCAGTGGCACTTCGCCACCGCTCCGCGCGACACCATTTTCCGCCTTGCGGGGCAGTACATGGTGGCCGCCCAGCGCGACAGCACCGCCCCCGGCGGGGCCGTACACAGCGGCGCCTTCGTGCTGGTGGATCCGCAGCGCCACGTGCGCGGCCAGTACGACGGCGTGAACGAGAAGGAAGTGGACCGGCTGCTGGCAGAGCTGCCGCGCCTGCTGAAGGAAGTGGGGCCCGCCCCGGCCACGGCCCGCAAGTAACCGATGGCGGCCGTGGTTTCCCTGCAACTGATGCTGCGCACGGCGGCCGCGCTGCTGGCCGGCGCGGCCGTGCTGTCGGCCTGCTTCACCGACCGGCAGAACGAAGGCCAGCGCCTCTACGCCTCGCACTGCGCCAGCTGCCACGGCGAGCAGGGCGAGGGCCTGCGCCGCCTGATGCCCCCGCTGGCCGGCTCCGACTACCTCGGCAAGCACCGCGCCGAGCTGCCCTGCCTGATCCGGCGCGGGCAGAAGGGGCCGATTGTGGTGAGCGGCGTGACTTACGACCAGGTGATGCCCGCCCACGAGGACCTGACCGACTCGCAGATAACCAACCTGCTGAACTACGTGCACAACGCCTGGGGCAACCAGGGCCCCAAGCACACCATCCGCGAAGTCAGCCAGCTGCTGGAAGCCTGCCAGGGCTCCGACGGGCGCTAAACCCGCCGCCGGGCCTTGCGGCCGGGCTTTCCGGGTTTTTCGGCTGGTGGTTCGGCCAAACATCCGTAGTTTGCATCTTCATCCGCTTATTGCCTCATGGGTCTGTTTGACTTTCTAAAGAAAAAGGACGAGCCGGCTGCTACGCCGCCCGTCGCCCCCCAACCCGCTGCCCCCGCTCCCACCGAAGGCAGCCCCGCCGCCGCCCAGCCCGCCGCTCCTAAGCCTGAGAAGCCCGAAGGCGGCCCGCGCTACCAGCGCCCGGCCTTCGCCGCGAAAAGCGCCGCCGATATTCAGCCGTCCTTCTCGTCGCAAGGGGCGCCGGCCATGCCGCCCATGCCCGAGCCCCAGCCCATGCTGCCGCCCTTCGAGCCCAGCAACAACCTGGAGCAGGTGCTGCTGCTGGCCGCGCAGGATCCGCAGTACCGCCTGGCCTTCTACCACGAGCTGATGCAGGCCGAGCTGCTGGTGCTGACCAACGCGCCCGAAGGCGCCGAGCCCGGCGAAGTAACCGTGGCCGAGGGCACCGAAGTGCAGCTGCACGTGCTGCACGACGGCCGCCTGCCCATTTTCTCCTCCGAGGACCGCATTTTCGAAGGCGGCGCCCAGCGCGGCGAGGTATCGTACCTGCGCGTGCCGGCTCCAGGCTTCTTCCAGATGACCCAGGGCGCCGAGTGCGTGCTGAACCCCTTCTCGCCCTTCGGCAAGCTGCTGGTGGCCCCGGAAATTGAGGACATGGTGACCGGCCGCATCTTCAACCAGCCCGAGGAAGGCCAGGAAGCCGGCCCGCAGGCCCAGCTGCTGCCCCTGCCCGAGCCGCCCGAAGGCTTGGCCACGGCCCTGCGCACGTTCTGTGCCCGGCATCCGCATATCATGGTGGCCTACCTGGCCCAGGTGCAGGTTGAGGGCGAAGAAGCCCCGTCGCGCATGCTGCTGGCCTTCGGCGTGGAAGGCGAGAACATGGACTTTCTGCAGGAAATGGGACCGGCCATCCAGGAGCACCTGGACCAGACGGCCATCGACGTGGCCCGCCTCAGCCCCGACCCGAACGAGCCGCTGACGGCCTTCTTCACCCAGCAGGAGCCCGTGTATCTGCGCGCCGACCTGGCCGCCACGGCCGAGGACGAAGACGAGGATACGCTGGCCTAGGCTTCGGCTCTGATTGCCCCCCTACCGACAGCAAAAACCCCGCGCCATTGAGTTGACGCGGGGTTTTTCGTAGCTTATTCGGCAACCGGGCCTCAGACCTCGGCGGGGCCAGCGGCTTGCGCCGCCTGGCGCCGGGCCACGCGCCGGAACAGGGGCAGCAGCAGAAAATACAGCACCAGCACCACCGGCACCGAGCCCAGGAGCCAGAGCAGCAGCGCCCCGACCTCGGCGCGCCAGAACAGCTGCAGCGCGGCCTGCCAGTCGTGGCGGAGCAGGTACTGCAGACGCTCCAGGGTCAGGTTGCGGGTGGCCCCGCCCAGCAGCTGGGCCCCGTAGCGCAGCAAGGGCAGCAGCAGCAGAATCTGCACCGGGCTCATCAGATGGCTCACCAGCAGCAGGGCGCCCACGTTCAGGCGCAGCCACACGGCCACGGCCGTGCCCAGCACGGTGGTAACGCCCAGCAGCGGCACCAGCCCAAACGCGGTGCCCAGGGCCACGGTGAGGGCCAGCTGCCGGGGCGAGAGGCCCTTGCGCAGCTGCCCGAGCAGGGGCTCGACGAGGCGGCGGCGGAAAAATCCGGGTTGGGGCGGGGCAACGGGGTCGGTCGACATGGATTCAGCAGGAGACGCGCGCGGGCCCGGCGGTTGGATCAAAGAGTTGCCCGGGTAACTGAGCGGGGCCGCGCCGCGTTTCACTCAACACTTCTACGACCGGCCGCGTTGGGCCGGCCACGTCCCGTTCGTCGGGGTTCGGCATGACAAAAGTACGCCCCACCGGCCGGCTGCACCACCGCTGGCTTGATTTCTTTACGCTGCTGCGCCGCGCCGCCCGCGAGCTGTCGGCCCACGACCCGCTGCGGCTGGGCGCGGCCACGGCGTTTTTCACCACGTTTGCCCTGCCGCCCATCCTGATTCTGTTTATCAGCGTGCTCGGGGCCCTTTACCCGGCCTCGCAGGTGCGGGCGCTGCTGCTGGAAAAAGTGGCCGACCTGATCAGCAGCACCGGCGCCGATTTGCTGGCCCAGATTGTGACCAACGTGACCAACGTGCAGCGCAGCCACTGGGTGACGGCGGCGGGCTTCGCCTTTCTGCTGTTCGTGGCCACCACGCTGTTCGTGGTCATTCAGAACTCGCTGAACGAACTGTGGCAGGTGCGCCCGCGCCGGCAGGCGGGCCGCTTCGGGCGGGTGCTGAGCGAGCGGGCCCGCTCGGGCGCGGCCCTGCTGGGTACGGCGGTGCTGGCGGTAGCCGCCATCCTGGCCGATTCCATCCTGCACGTATTCGGGGAGCTGGTGACGGACTTCGACGTGACGTTCATGCTCGTCATCGTGCAGGTAATCAACAATGTCGTCTCCCTGATTATTCTGACGGCGTGGTTTGCCCTGGCCTTCCGCAACCTTAGCCACGCCTACGTACCCTGGGCGGCGCTCTGGCGCGGGGCCCTGCTCACGGGCCTGCTCTTCGAGCTGGGCGAACGGGTGCTGCACCTGCTGCTGGTGCCGCGCAACCTCGGCCCGATCTACGGCCCGGCCTCCAGCATCGTGCTGCTGCTGCTGTTCGTGTTCTACTCGGCCATGATGTTCTATTTCGGCGCCAGCTTCACCAAGGTGTACGCCCAGTACACCGGCCAGCCGCTGCGCCCCAAGCCCTCGGGCGTGCGCTACCGCCTGGTGAACATCCCGGAGCTGGCCGTCGAACCCGCGACGGCGCGGGCGCGGCACCGGCGCTCCGCCGCCAGCCGGCTGCAGCGGGCCGTGCGCCGGCTGCAGTCCCCGCACTAAGCCGGTTGACCACCAAGCCGGAATCTGACCAGTTCGCCCCTGCTTGCTGGCCGCTGGTCTGAAGCGCGGTTGGGAACTGTTGGCCGGGGTTCTGGTTTGCGCCTGCCCGCACTGCCCGAGTGAAAATCATCCGCGGCCAGTCGTTCAACGACAGCGGTAGTACGGCTTGGAGCCGTACTACCGCTGCGCCCGGGCGGCCTTTCGTACCTTCGTGGTCTGCTTTTCGTTTTTTGATGATGTCCGATACCTCCGCCACGCCCGCTCCCGCCGCTGCCCCCGCCCCCGATTTCACTGCCCTCGGGCTCAGCGAGCCGCTGCTGCAGGCCCTGGCGGAGCTGCGCTACACTCAGCCCACCGCCATTCAGGAGCAGGTGATTCCGCTGGTGCTGGCCGGGCAGGACATTGCCGGGCAGGCCCCCACCGGCTCGGGCAAGACGGCCGCCTACGGCCTGCCCCTGCTCCAGCAAATCGACGTGACGCAGGAAGCGGTGCAGGCCCTGGTGCTGGTGCCGGCCCGCGAGCTGGCCCTGCAGGTGCGCGACGAGCTGAAGCGCCTCGGCAAGTTTCTGCCCAACCTGCGCGTGGCGGCCTTCTACGGCGGGCACAGCTTTCAGGAAGAAACCAAGAGCCTCAAGCAGGCCCCGCACGTGGTGGTGGCCACGCCCGGCCGCCTGTTCGACCACCTCGACCGCCGCACGATTATCCCCAACAAGCTGCAGATGCTCGTCATCGACGAGACGGATAAGCTGCTGGAGCTGAAGTTTCAGGAGGCGCTGGCCAACATCGTGCAGCGCCTGCCGCGCCGCCGCCAGACCCTGCTGTTCTCGGCCACCATGCCCGACAAAGTGCTGGAGCTGGTGCGCAAAAACCTCACCCGCCCCCGCCACGTGCAGGCCGATGCCCAGGCCGACGCCCTGCCCGAGTCGCTGACCCTGCTGGGCCACGTGGGCACCACCGAGAAGAAGCCGGCCGCGCTGTTTCACATCCTGCAAAAGCCCGAAACCGGCCGCACGCTGGTGTTCTGCAACACCCGCCAGCGCTGCGAAGAGCTGGCGCGCTTCCTCACCAGCCGCGGCCTGGCCGCCGTGGCCTTGCACGGCAAGCTGCCCCAGCCCGAGCGCGACAAAGCCCTGCTGAAGCTGCGCAACGGCTCGGCCCTGGCCCTGGTAGCCACCGACGTAGCCGCCCGCGGCATCGACGTGACGGACCTCGACACCGTTATTCAGTTCGAGGTGCCCGAGAAGGCCGACACCTTCCAGCACCGCGCCGGCCGCACGGCCCGCGCCGGCGCCACCGGCACGGCCCACATCCTGGCCACGCCCGCCGAGCAGGCGCTGGTGCTGCGCTGGGCGGTGGCCAAGGAAATCAAGTGGGAGCCGCTGCACGCCCCCGCCCTGCCGCCGGCCGCCAAAACGCCCAAGCCCACTACCGTGACGCTGCACGTCTCGGCCGGGCGCAAGGAGAAAGTCAGCGCCCACGACCTGGTGGGGGCGCTGGTGAACGTGGCCGGCCTGGAGCGTGAGGCCATCGGCCGCATCGAGGTGTTCGACCATTACAGCTACATCACCGTGCCCCGCGAGGCCGGCCGCGCCGTGCAGGACAGCATGGCCGGCGCCCGCATCAAGGGCCAGAAAGTGCGCGTGACGGAGGTTCGGTAGCGCGGCGTAATGGGCTTTATTTATTGCCGCTGCGGGCAAAAACTGTCGAACACCTCATTCGAGGAATCAGCGCCGCGCACGGCAGATTTTGTGCCAGCGACTCAAATGGAGGCCGCTGGCGCGCTGGCAGAGCAACGACTGCTGGCCCTGCTTGCCGCCGTCCGCCGGGGTGAGTCGATTGCGCAGCATATGAGCTGGCCGGATGCGCCAAGTGTGGAAGTGCAGCAAGCCTTGCTCACCTGGCACCTATTCGGGGAGCCGACTGATAACTTCTCGCGGGAAATCATTCAGTGTGACGCGTGTGGCCGCCTGTTGGTGCAGATCGGCCAGACCAATCATTACACCACCTTCCTGCCTGAAGAACCCGAAAAAGCCCGGCGCATCCTGAGTGCCGACGATTGGCATCACCCTACGGAGCCAGACGAGCCCGACGCTGAGTAAAATTGATCCAGCTCCGCTCTTGGCCCGACAGACGCGGATTACGCCAAGCGGACGCGGGCTAAAGCCCGCGCTACGGCCCGGCTACGAACCGCCGCTGGTTATTCGTCCGGTCCCGGTCGAGGTAGCGCACGGCGGGGTCGACTACTACGTACGCGGGGCGCTTGGGCAACCGCAGCTTCAGTTGAATCTGGCTGCCGACCACGCGCTCCTCGCCGTGGTACAGCAGCCGTCCGCTGCCGGGCGGGCCATCCAGCACCGTTACTTCGACGGTTTCGCCATCGGTGCTCTGGGCTATTTCCCGCCTGCCCTGGCCGGCCGTTTTGCGGGCGCTGATGCGTATTTCAGCTTGAAACCGGCCATCGGCAGCGGGCTGAACCAAGGCCGTATCCACGCGCAGCTCGCGCACTACCTGCCGGGTCAGCCATTCGTCCACGGCGGCGCGGTCGGTGGCGGTGGGGGCTTCGGTGAGCAGGGCCGTCCACAGGTCGCGGGTGGTGGCCGCGCCGTGGGGGCCGCCGTAGGTGACCAGCAGCCGCGCCAGCGCCCGGTCGACGGCGGCCGGGCCGAGGCGGGCGCGCAGGCTGCTCATCATCACCGCGCCCTTGCCGTAGTACAGGTAGGCCTGGTCGTCGACGGCCAGCATGGCGGGCTCGGTGGCGGCTTCGTCGGTGCGGCCGGCCAGGTAGCGGTCCTCGTCGAAAGCCAGCACGGCGGGCAGGGCCTCGGGGCCGTGGGCATCGGCCAGCACCAGCTGCTCGGAGTGCTTGGCCAGGGTTTCAATCAGGGTGCTGCCGCCGAGCACGTCGGCCGGGTCGAGGGTGTGGCCCCACCACTGGTGCGACACCTCGTGGGCCACGCGGCGCAGCAGCAGGTCGACATCAGCGGATTGCGGGGCAGCGGTGAAGCCCCGATCTTCGGTGAAAAGTACCAGGCCGGGCAGCGCGTAGGCCCCGAACGGGGCCCAGGCCGGCACTTCCGCAATGCGCAGCGTGGGGTGCGGATAGGCGCCGTACCGGGCGCTGAGCACCCGCAGGGAACGGGTGGCGGCCGCCAGAACGCGCGCCGCGTTGGCGCCGTGGGCCGGGTGAAACCACACCTCCACCGTCACGGGGCCCTGCCGGGCGCGGCGCACGGCGTAGTGGGCCGAGAGCAAGCCGAAGTTGGGCGTGGTAAGGCGCCGCTGCCGGTAGCGGAAGTAGCGGCGGCCCGCCTGCGTCCAGCGGCGCACGAGCTGCCCGGGGCCGAGCGCCGTCTGGTCGAGGTCGGTGCCGATAGTGGCGTCGAGGGTGTGCCAGGCGCGGCCGGGGCCGGCGGCGTGCACGGCGGCCAGCTCGGCGGCGGTGCGGGGCAGCGGCGCCGGGGCCGTGGGGGCCGCGCGCAGGCTTTGTCGGCGGCGGGCGGCGGGGTCGCTCAGTTCCCGGCCGGGGCGGTAGCCCAGGCTGGGAAATACCTCGGCGCTCATCAGCATGGAGCCGTTGGCCGTCACGTCGTAGCTGAAGCCACCGGCACGGATGCCGCTGCGGTCGAGGGCCAGGCGGAAGTGCAGGCGCGTGCGGGCGCCCGGCGCCAGGGGCTGCGGCAGCCGCCACAGCTCCACGCCGAAGCGCGGGTCGTAGCGCAAACGTTGGGCACCAGGTAGGGTCAGGCGGGCCGAGGTGAGGTCTTCGGGTAGTTGCACGAACACCGTATCGAGGGGCTTGTCAGTCTGGTTTTCGAGCACGTAGCGGCCGCGGATGACGGCCCGGCGGGCCCGCGGGTACAGCTCGACGTGGGTACGCACGGCCACGATGCCGGGCTGCGGCCGGGCGGCCAGCGGGCGGTACTGCCGCTCGTAGTCGGCCTGCCAGGCTTCCTGCTGGCTCCGGCTTTGCCAGGGGTGCTGCACCGAAGTCTGCCAGTACAGCCAACCGGCCGCGGAGGTCAGCAGGCCGGCACCGGCCAGCAGCCAGCGGCGGGTGCGCGGGGCCCACTGCGCGCCCAGGATGCGCAGGCGGGCGCTGAGGCTGGCGTCGGTGCCGCGCTGCCACAGACCCCCACTCACGGCTGCCAGCAAGGCCGCCAGCAACGCCCAGTAGAGCATGAACGCGGCAAAAGAGGGCAGTACGGGGCCGAAGCCGTCCATTTCGGAGTAGTCGCCCGTGGGGCCGTTACCGAAGTGCCACATCGGGTGCTCCAGGCCCAGCACGCTGCCGCGGTAGGCCACGAAGGCCAGCAGCAGCCCGGCCATCATGCCCAGCCAGCGGTTGGGGCTGATTACCTGCAGAGCCAGCGCGCCGAGGGCAAACAATATCAGCGGCAGGCCCGCAAACCAGAACAGCGTGAGGTACAGGCCCACGTCGACGTGCGCGTAGCCCTGCACCAGCTGCGTGACGGCGCCCACGGCCATGCCCGCCAGTGCCAGCAGCAGGGGCAGCGTGCTGAGGGCGGCGGCTTTGGCGAGGAAGAAGGCGGCATTTGGGGCGGGCGTGGCGTCGAGCAGGGCGGCTATGCCCAACACCCGCTCCCGCCAGACAACTTCGGCGGCGTAGTACACCACCACCACCGTGCCCAGCAGCAACAGGGGCAGGCGGATGGCGTCGAGCATCAGTCCGGTGGTGGGCAACAGGTGGGTGCCGTACTCCCCGCCCCCCGACTGGGCGCTGCACTCCATGGCCACCACGAACACCCACAGCGCCAGCAAAGTCAGGAACGGCCAGCCGCGCAGGATGTGGCCCAGTTCCCGGCGCAGGGCCCAGCCCAGAGTACGGCGGAACGCGGCTGCCGAGCGGGGCGCCGGCGCCACGGGCTGATAAACCACGGTCGGCGGCACTGTTTCGGCCGCCGGCTGGAGCGGCCGGGCGCGGCGGCGGGGCGTCTCTTCCGGTGAAAACCGGGCATACACCAGCCCCAGCACTGCGGCGGCCACGCTCAGCCAAAGCAGGCGGTTGAGCAGCAGGTGGCCCGACAGCGCGAGCAGGCGCGAGTCGCGCTCGGCGGGCGTCCAGTAGCGGGTTTGTTCGAAAAAGGCGGAGAGGCCGAAAGGGTCGAGCAGGGCGGCGCGGGCCAGGCCCTCGGGCGTGGGCGGGGCCGTGCCAGCCATCAGGGGCGAGTCGATGAGCAGGGCTGTGACCAGGTAGAGAGCATAAATGGCCACGGCCCCGACGTAGGTGGCCAGGGTGCTGCGCGTGAGCGAGGCCACGGCAAAGAGCACCGCGCCCACCAGCAGCAGGTTGGGCAGGGCCAGCACCAGCAGGGCCCAGAGGTAGGCTACGGGCCGCACCTCACCCAGGCGCCCGGGCTCCATGGGCAGCACCAGCGGGGCCAGCAGCAGCACCAGGGCGGCCAGCGTGAGCACGGCGGTGCCGGCCAGCAGGGCCCCGCCCAGGCGACTGAGCAGGTAGCGCGGCCGGCCCACCGGCGTGGCCCACACGATGCCCGTCATGCCCTGCTCCGCGTCGCGCAGGGCGGCCGGGGCGCAGAACACCGTCAGCACAAACACGCCGAGCAAACTGAGCACGCCCAGGCTCTGGGCCACCGCGTAGGGCGAGTTGACGTGCACGTTGGCCGGGCCGTAGCCGGTGCCCACCAAAAACGCGCTAATCAGGGCCAGCAGCAGCGCGGCCACCGCGAAAGTGGCGCGCCGGGTGTGGTAGCGCCACTCGAAACGTAGCAGTCCGGTCAGCATCAGTCGGCCAGGGCTAAAGCGGGCGTCGGTACGCGGCCCTCGCCCTGGGCCAGGGCGTAGAAATACACGTCTTCCAGCTCGGGCTCCACCGGCGCGAAGCCGGGCGCGGGCGGCGCGTCGGCCAGCACCCGCAGGCGCGTCTGGCCCGCGTGCAGCTGCGCCGACAGCACCCACAGCCCGTCGGCCCGCAGCGCGGCGCCGCTGGCCCTGGGCACGGCCTTGCTCCATACCCGGCCGCGCAGCTCGTCCACCAGCGCGTCGGGGGCGCCTTCGCGCAGCACCCGCCCGCCGGCCAGGATGGCCATGCGCGGGCAGAGCTGGCGCACGTCCTCCACGATGTGCGTGCTCAGAATCACCACCACCTGCTCCCCTATCTCGCTGAGCAGGTTGTGGAAGCGGTTGCGTTCCTCCGGGTCGAGGCCGGCGGTGGGCTCGTCGACGACCATCAGGCGGGGCTGGCCCAGCAGGGCCTGCGCAATGCCGAAGCGCTGGCGCATGCCGCCCGAAAAGCCGCTGACGGCCCGCTTGCGGTGCTCCCACAGATTCGTCTGCACCAGCAGGGCCTCGATCTGGGCGCGGCGGGCAGCTTGGTCGTGCAGGCCCTTGAGCACCGCCACGTATTCCAGCAAATCGAAGGCCGATACGCCGGGGTACACCCCAAAATCCTGGGGCAGGTAGCCGAGGCGGGCGCGGTGGGCTTCCGCGTCGGCGAAGATGTCGTGGCCGTCGAAGGTGATGCGGCCCGCGTCGGGCGCTTGCAGGGTGGCAATGGTGCGCATCAGGGTGGATTTGCCGGCGCCGTTGGGCCCCAGCAGGCCGTAGAGGCCGCGCGGAATGGTGAGCGTGACGCCGCGCAGGGCGGGCACCCCGTTCGGGTAGGTTTTGGTGAGGTTGTGCAGGACGAGGCTCATGGGCAGGAGCCTGACGGCGGAAGTCACGTCGCCGGGCACTGCAATTGTATGAAAAGGTACTTTGTTTCGCAAGGTACCTTTGAAAATAACCAACCAGATGCTACCTTCGGCCTCCGGCCGATGTTTCTGGCTCAACCTGTCATATTTGCCAGACGCCGCCACGCTCCCACCTCAACACTTGCTTTTGCCCGATTCGCCAACGCCTACCACCCCGCGCCAACTCCTGTTCATCTGCAGCATGAACCGCTGGCGCAGCCTCACGGCCGAGCGGCTGTTCGATGAGCACCCGCACTACCAAGCCCGCTCGGCCGGCACCGAGCCCGGGGCCCGCGTGCGCGTCACGGCCGGGCACCTGGGCTGGGCGGAAGTGGTATTTGTGATGGAGAAGCGCCACGCCGAGCGGCTGCGGGCCAAGTTTGCCGAGGAGCTGCGCGGCAAGCGCATCGTCTGCCTGCGCATTCCGGATCAATACCAGTTTCAGGACCCGCAGCTGGTGGCCCTGTTGCGCGAAAAGCTAGCGGAGCACCTGCCGCTGGGCGGCTTTTGAGCGGAGGTGCGAAAGGATGCGCAAGACCAAACCGGACGTCATGTCGAGCTTGTCGAGACATCTCGCGGGCTTCGTTGAACGACCATACTAGGCCGTCCTGCTGAGCCTGAGCGAAGCATATCTACCGAACGATTTCATGCGCGAGAAGCGGTAGAGATGCTTCGACAAGCTCAGTATGACGGGCTAACACTTCGTTTCCTCAGCCGTTCTGAGCGAAGCTGTTGGCTAAAATCCTCCGCCCTCTCCCCCGCCCCGCAAACGTTTCCGTGAGTAATTCCGGCGCTTTGCTTGCTTGCCACGGCCGGGTTTCGGAAGCTTGAAGGCACTTCCCACCATCTCGCGCTCTATCATGGTTTTCTCCTGGCCCGTCGGGGCCGCGCTCCGGCCGTTACGGGCCGCGGGGCGGCTTGTCCTGTTGCTGCTGCTGGGGCTCGTGGCCACGGCCGGCCGGGCGCAGGGCCGCATCACGCAGCGCCTGAACGACGGCTGGCTGTTTCGCAAGGACGCGGCGCGCAGCCTCAACCCCGCCGCGCCGCCGGCCGACGGCTGGGAAGCCCTCAGCCTGCCCCACACCTGGAACGCGCAGGACGTGCTCGACGACGAGCCGGGCTACTACCGCGGCACGGGCTGGTACCGCAAAACCCTGCCCCTGCCCGCCGACTGGGCGCAACGCCGCCTGTACTTGCACTTCGAGGGTGCAAACCAGGAAACCGCGGTGTACGTGAACGGCCGGCTGGTGGGCCGGCACGCGGGCGGCTACACCGCTTTCCGGGTGCCGCTGAACGCGGCCCTGGCGGCCAGTGGCGCCCCGGCCGGCACCGCCGAGCTGCTGGTGAAAGTCGACAACCGCCACAACCCGAGCATTCCGCCGCTGTCGGCCGACTTCACCTTCTACGGCGGCCTATACCGCGACGTGTACTTGCTGGCGGCCCAGCCCGTGCATTTCGACCTCGACAACTACGCCTCGGCGGGCGTGTTCGTGACCACGCCGCAGGTTTCGGCCGCGGCGGCTACGGTGCAGCTGCGCGGCGCGGTGCAGAACGACGCGGCCACGGCCCGCACCGTGCAGGTACGCAGCCGCCTGCTCGATGCGGCCGGGCAGTTGGTGGCCGAGCACGTCACCAGACTGAAGCTGCCAGCCGGACAGAAAACAGCCTTTGAGCAGACGTTCAAGCCCCTGCGGCAGCCGCGGCTTTGGTCGCCGGCCACGCCCTACCTGTACCGGGCGGTATCGGAAGTGCTGGACGAGCGGGGGCAGGCGCTGGACGAAGTGACCAACCCCGTGGGGCTGCGCTGGTTTCGGTTTGACGCCGCCCAGGGCTTCTTTCTGAACGGGCAGCCGCTCAAGCTCATCGGCACCAACCGCCACCAGGACCAGCCCGGCCTGGGCAATGCCCTGCCCGACGCCCTGCACGAGCGCGACGTGCGCCTGGTCAAGCAGCTGGGCGGCAATTTCCTGCGCGTGTCGCACTACCCGCAGGACCCCACGGTGCTCCAGGCCTGCGACCGGCTGGGCATCCTGGCCTCGGTGGAAATTCCCGTCGTCAACGCCATTACCGAGTCGGAAGCCTTTTACCAGCGCTGTGACTCGATGCAGACGGAGATGATCCGGCAGGGCCACAACCACCCGTCGGTCGTCCTCTGGGCCTACATGAACGAAGTGCTGCTGCAGCTGCCGCCGGGCCTGAAAAAGGACAACGACTCCGGCCGGGCCTACCTGCAGAACGTGGCCCGCTTGGCCCAGCGCCTCGACGACCTCACGCGCCGCGAAGACCCGGCGCGGGCCACCATGCTGGTCTGCCACGGCGCCTATGAGCTGTACCGCGACGCGGGCCTGCTGCGGATTCCGACGGTGCTGGGCTGGAACCTCTACCAGGGCTGGTACTCGCCCAAGCTGGAGGACTTTCCGGCCTTTCTGGAGCGTCACCGCCGCGAGCTGCCCGATAAACCTTTGATGGTGACTGAGTACGGCGCCGATGCCGACATCCGCCTGCACAGCCCGCAGCCCCGCCGCTTTGATAAAACCAGCGAGTACGCCACGGCTTACCACCAGTACTACCTGCGGGAAATGCTGGCCCGGCCCTTCGTGGCGGGCAGCGCGGTGTGGAACCTGGCCGAGTTCAACTCGGAAAAGCGGCAGGAAGCCGTGCCGCACGTCAACAACAAGGGCCTGATGACCGGGGAGCGGCAGCCCAAGGACGCCTACCTGTTTTACCAGGCCCGGCTGCTCGCCTCGCCCTTTCTGGCCATTGGGGCCCGGGGCTGGCGGCTGCGGGCGGGCGTAGCCGCCGGCCCCGATTCGCTGTATTGCGTGCAGCCGGTGGACGTGTTTACCAACCAGCCCGCCGTGGAGCTGCGGCTGAACGGCCGGGTGCTGGGCACAAAGCCGGCCGCGGACGGCGTGGCGCGCTTCCGGGTGCCCTTCGGGCCGGGGCTGAACCAACTGACGGCCAGCGTGCCGGGCCAACTTCTCACCGATCAGGCCGACATCGAGTTTCAGCTGCTGCCGACGCCGCTGGCCGCGGCGACCCTGCCGTTTCGGGAGCTGAACGTGAGTTTGGGCGACGAGCGGCAGTTCAGCGACGAAGCACGGCAGCAGGTGTGGCTGCCCGAGCAGGCCTACCAGCCCGGCGGCTGGGGTTACGTGGGCGGCCGTGCGTACAAGCAGGAAGGCAACGGCCAACTGCCCTACGGCTCGGCGCGCAACATCCTCGGCACCGATTACGACGCTCTGTATCAGACCCAGCGCGTGGGCCTCACGCAGTTCCGCCTCGACGTGCCCGCCGGCCAGTACGAGGTGACGCTGCACTTCGCCGAGCTGGAGCAGGCTCCGCCCGCCGAAACCCTGGCCTACAACCTCGAAAAAGCCGCTGCCGGCACTGCCCCTTCCCCCCGTCCCACCCGCAGCTTCGACGTGCGCCTGAACGGCCAGCTGGTGCTGCCCGCCCTGGGCCCCGACAACTACCTGACGCCCCTGCAGGCGGCCAGCTTCAGGTTTCCGGTCACGGTTTCGGCCGGCCAGGGCATTACCATCGATTTCAAGGCGCTGCGCGGGGAATCAGTGCTCAACGGCTTGCAGGTCAAACGGCTGTACTAGCGGCCTTCGCTCATAGATGTTTTCCGGCCGGCAGCCCCAAGGGCGGCCCTGTTCCTCGTGCCCGAACGGGTGCGCCAAGGCGCTATTGTCCCCCGGCTTTCCGGCTAACGCCCCGGCTGCGGGCTGACGCTTCACGGGCCGCCATGAGCAGTCAGTTGCTGCCCTGCCTGAACCGCGCCGCCGGTCGGCGCCCTCGCTCCTACCGAATCAGCTCCTGCCGTTCCGTCCGGCGGGCTGAGTGCTTCCTTTTCCCACCACAACCAACCTTCCCACCATGCCCAACACCTTACCGCATTCCCGTTTGCTCACCCCGAAAGCCCCAGGCACGCCGCGCCACTGGGGGCTCCTGCTGGTCCTGCTGCTGCTGACGGGTCCGGCCAAAAGCTGGGCCCAGGCCATCAACGCGCGCTTTTTCGGCGTGAACTACTGGTACCCGGGCGCCAGCCTGACCCCGTTGCAGGCCAATCTGAAAGAGGCCGATTTGAAGTGGATGCGCATCGGCGGCAAGCTCTACGACGACACCTGGACCGCGCCCAGCCAGTACGACGCGGCCATTCAGTACGCCAAGGCCACCGGCTGTGAGCCCGTCGTGCAGGTGCCCATCACGCTCACGGCCGCCCAGCTCGACCAGTTCATCACCTACTTCAACACGACCAAGGGCTACAACATCACTTACTGGTCCATCGGCAACGAGGCCGACCCGGCCGACAACGGCGCCACCACCAGCGTCAACGAGCCGCTGGCGTGGTCGGCGGGCACGTTTCAGAACCCCAAGGGCTACACCTACGCCACCTGGGTGGCGCAGTTCAAGGTGCTGGCCACGCGGCTGAAGACCACCGCGCCGGGCAGCAAGCTGGTGGGGCCGGATTTCCGGCTGTTCTACCAGCAGGTTATCAGCGACTACTACAAGAAGTTTCTGGAGGACGTGGGCGTGCAGAAGGTCGGCGCGGTGCCCATGCTCGACTACCTCGCCTTTCACTTCTACGGCGACAAAACCGAGTCGGAGCTGGAGGCGCGTTTCGACGCGCTGCAGGCCCTCATCGACGCGGCCAACGTCACGCGCACCGGCCTGGGCATCGGCTCCCCGGCTTTGCGGCTGGCGTTGATGGAGGTGAATGCCGAGGCCGGTTCGGGCAGCGGGCAGCTCAAGCCCTGGGACTTCCGCGCCGGACAGTTCGTGGCCCTGATGGCCAAGCAGGTGATGAAGCGCAGCGGCCTGGCCGTCACGCCCTGGAGCATCTACGAAAGCTCGGGCAGTCAGGGCAGCACCGACTTTTCGCTGTTCAACCCGGGCGGCTCGCGCCGCTCCACCATGCAGCACCTGGCCCTGCTCAGCCAGCATCGCCGCGACAACGTGATGAACGGCGCCCAAAGCGGTGAAACGGACCACGTGGTGTTCCTCGGGATGCGTGGGCAGATGGGCGCGGCGGCCGGCTACACCGTGCTGCTGATGAACCTGCAGGCGGCCACCAGCTACACCTACCGCGCCTCCCTCGACAACCTCTACCACGGCGCGGAGCAGGTTCGCATCAAGCTGGAAGGCTACGCGGGCCTCACCACGCAGCTCAACGGCACGCTGGCCCCGCGCAGCACCCACCTCTACAATCTCGACGCCCAGGGCAAGGTGCTCAGCCAGCTCGTCTACGCCGAGGGCGACGCGGCCCCGGTGGAGCAGCAGACATTCCACGCCGTCGACAAGCTCACCGGCGGCTACCTGCGCCCCCTGGACGGGCTCAGCACCAGCAACCTCGTGCAGGACACCAGCCCCGACCTCGCGCTCAGCTCTTTCGAGTGGCTGCTGCAGCCGGCCGAGCCGGGCTACTTCTACCTCGTGAATAAGTACACCGCCCGCGCCCTGCGCCCCACCGGCACCAGCGCCGAGTACAACCTCGACGGCCGCCCCATCGGCCAAATCGTGCTCGACGCCTCGAACCGCTACGACTATGTGAGCCAGTGGCAGCTGCAGTCCTCCGGCGACGCGGACTATTACTGGCTGAAAAACCGCTCCTCCGGCAAGTACCTGCGCCCCCAAAGCGGCTCCACGGCCGACAACGCCGCCATTGTGCAGAACGTGCTCGACCCCAGCCTGTCCTCGTTTAAATGGCGACTCAACGCCCAGGGCTTCGTGCCCGCCCCGGTGGCCCGCGGCAGCAGCAGCGCGGCCGCTGAAGCGGTGGACGCGACCGAGGTGCAGCTGTACCCCAACCCGGCGCAGGCGGCCGTGACCGTAACGACCGGTGCCGAATCCGCCGAGCTGATTCTGCGCGACCTGACGGGCAAAGTCTGCCGCCGCCAGACCACCGGCCGCCGCGCACAGCTGGATCTGCGCGGCCTACCAGCGGGCGTTTACACGCTGACGGTCAGCACCGCCGCCGGGCAGGCGCACCGCCGCGTGGTGAAACAGTAGCGGCAGAGCAGAGGCTTTTCGCGGTGTAAAACGCCCGTCATCCTGAGCAGAGCGAAGGACCTTCCTCGCACCCCGCACCGCCGCTTCCTACGAAGTGCCGACGCTTTTTTAATAACTGCACTACCTGAGAAGCGCAGCCCCCGCTCCAGACAATTGGGCGTTGGTGGCTGCGCTTCTAAGTTAGTGCAGGGTGTGAGGAAGGTCCTTCGCATTGCTCAGGATGACGGGCTTTTCCTGCCTTACAGTGGTCTGGCCGCAACCATCCGCCGCGCCTGCCGTTCTTGCGCGCTATGAATTACCTCGTCGGCCTGGCCGTGCTGGCCCTGGTGGCCTTCCTGATTTACCGCTTCGCTACGGCCGGCGGGCGGCAGCGCGCCGCCATCCTGCGCCAGCCTTTTCCGGAGCCCTGGCGGCAGCTGCTCACCGAGCGCGTAGCCTTCTACTCCGCCCTCACCGACACCGAAAAGCTGCGTTTCGAGAAGCAGGTGCAGCTGTTTCTGGCCCGCACGCGCATCACCGGCATCAAAACCAGCATCGACGACGCGACCCGGCTGCTGGTGGCCGCGTCGGCCATCATTCCCATCTTCGGCTTCCGCGGCGGCTGGGAGTACGACAACCTGGGCGAGGTGCTCGTCTTCCCCGACGCGTGGCAGCTGCCGCGCGACGAAAACCGGGAAATTGCTCCGCTGGAAGGCACTCTGCTCGGCTCGGTGCAGAACTTCCAGACCGACCACTACATGCGCCTCTCGAAGGCCGCGCTGGAGCAGGGCTTCCGCGACGCGAAGGACAAGCAGAACGTGGGCATCCACGAATTTGCCCACCTGCTCGACGAGGCCGACGGGCAAATCGACGGGGTGCCGCTGCTCATGCTGCCGCGGGAGCTGGTGCCCGAGTGGCGGCGCGTGATGCACGAGGAAATCGAGCAGATCCGGGCCGGAAAGTCGAGCATCGGCGACTACGGCGGCACGAGCACCGCCGAGTTTTTTGCCGTGGTGCTGGAGTATTTCTTCGAGAAGCCCGAGCAGCTGGAGCAGCACCACCCGGCCCTCTACGAGCTGCTCACCCGCACCTTCCGCCAGGACCCCGGCCTGCGCTTCGCCCGCTTCGACCCGCGCCGCCTGCTCAAGAAAGCTCCCAAGCGCCTCGGCCGCAACGATCCGTGTCCCTGCGGCTCGGGGGAGAAGTTCAAGAACTGCTGCCAGCTGAAGCAGGAAGAAGCGGCGTCGTAGACGCGGGGCCGTACTTTTGGCCGCATGAGCCTGCTGCGCACCATCCGGGAGTTCTGCGACTGGACGCCACGCGTACCGGTGTGGCGGCAGCTGCTGGGCGTTTTCTTGCCGCAACTGCTCAGCTTGTTTCTGCTTGGCGGGGGCGTGCTGCTGCAGCTGCGCGGGGCAGAGTCCGTCACCTATGTTGTTCACGGCCAACTGCCCCGCCCTACCGGTGGCCCCTGGCTGCTCTACGTACTGGGCGGGGGCATCATGCTCTTTTCGCTGTCTTACACGCTGCAGACATTCAACTCTTGGCGTCGAACGAAGCAGGTTCCGCCGGGCCGTTCGGGTCGGGGGCGCCGGCGTGGCTAGCTGCGCAGCGGGCGGGGGCTCCACGTAGCGTTTCAGGACGTAGGCGTTGTCGTTCCAGAAATCCGGGAAATCGGCGGCGAAAAAGGCGGAGTGGCTCGTGCAGATAAGCGGCGGAAAGCGGCGGCTGGCCAAGGGGCTGGCGCAGGGTTTATGGCCGGTTGCTACATTTGGTGTCTGCGGTAGCCCACGCCGCTCCTGTCTTATGCACAAACACCTCCTGCCCCTGTTCACGGCCGCCCTGCTGGCCGGCTGCGCCCAGAAAGCCTCCGCCCCGGCCGCTTCGGCACCCACCCCGCCCCCGGCTTCGTCGGAGCCCGCGACCCGGCCTATCGGCCACAACTGGCCCCTGGAGGCCGAGGAGTTTCTGGCGGGCTATTCCAAGGAATACCAGCGGCTGTATACCCAGTCGAGCGAGGCGGAGTGGCGCTCCAACACCCACATCGTGGCCGGCGACACCACCAACTCGGCCGCCACGGCCCGCGCCAACGAGGCCGCCGCGGCCTTCACCGGCAGCGGTGAGAACATCGGCCGCCTGCGCGAGCTGCTGGAGCACCAGGCCGAGCTGACGCCCATTCAGGTGAAGCAGCTGCAAACGGCCCTCTACAACGCCGCCGCCTCGCCCCAAACGGCCGCCGACGTGGTGAAGCGCCGCATCAAGGCCGAAACCCAGCAGACTGAAAAGCTCTACGGCTTCGAGTACAAGTACCAGGGTAAATCGGTGACGACCAACGACCTGGATCGGGTGCTGCGCGAGGAGAAAAACCCGCAGCGGCGCCTGGCGGCCTGGGAGGCCAGCAAGGCCGTCGGCCCCACCCTGAAGGACGGGCTGCTGAACCTGCGCGGCCTGCGCAACCAGGTGGTGCAGGCCCTGGGCTACCCCGACTACTTCAGCTACCAAGCCAGCGACTACGGCATGAGCCGGGAGGAAATGATGACGCTGGTGCGCAAAATCAACACCGAACTGCGCCCCCTCTACCGCGAATTGCACACTTACGCCCGCTACGAGTTGGCCAAGAAGTACGGGCAGAAACAGGTGCCCGACTACCTGCCCGCCCACTGGCTGCCTAACCGCTGGGGCCAGGACTGGAGCGCCATGGTCGACGTGAAGGGCCTGAACCTCGACCCGATTCTGGCCAAGAAAGGCGCGGAGTGGCAGGTGAAGCAGGCCGAGCAGTTTTACCAGAGCCTGGGCTACCCGGCCCTGCCCGAAACGTTCTGGAGCAAGAGCAGCCTCTACCCGCTGCCGCCCAATGCCGGCTACAAGAAAAATAACCACGCCTCGGCCTGGCACATGGACCTGGACCGCGACGTGCGCAGCCTGATGAGCGTGGAGCCCAACACCGAGTGGTACGAGACGACCCACCACGAGCTGGGTCACATCTACTACTACCTCACCTACACCAACCCCGAAGTGCCGGTGCTGCTGCGCAGCGGCGCCAACCGCGCCTACCACGAAGCCATGGGCAGCCTGATGGGCCTGGCCGCCACCCAGAAGCCCTTCCTGGCCGGCTTGGGCCTCATCGACCCCAAAACCCAGACCAATCAGACGCAGCAGCTGCTGAAAGAGGCCCTGAACTACGTGGTCTTCATTCCCTTCGCCTCGGGCGTGATGAGCGAGTGGGAAAACAGCTTCTACGCCGACAACCTGCCCGCCGACCAGCTCAACGCCCGCTGGTGGCAGCTGGCCAAGCAGTACCAGGGCATCGTGCCGCCTACCGCCCGGGGCGAAAACTACCTCGACCCGGCCACCAAAACCCACATCAACGACGACCCGGCCCAGTACTACGACTACGCGTTGAGCTACGTCATCCTGTTCCAGCTCCACGACCACATCAGCAAGCAGATCCTGCACCAGGACCCGCACGCCACCAATTACTACGGCAACGAGGGCGTCGGCAAGTTCCTGCACGACATCATGTACCCCGGCGCCTCGGCCGACTGGCGGGCCCTGCTGCGCGAGAAAACCGGCGAAGACCTTTCCGCCCGCGCCATGGTCGATTACTTCCAGCCGCTGATGGCCTACCTGCAGCAGCAGAACAAGGGCCGCAAGTACACGATGTAACAACTTTTGCAGCTTATCTCAACCGGGCGACTCTGACCAGGGTCGCCCAGTTGCTTTTTATCAGCAGAACAACCCGGCGCGGCCTACCGCAACCCGTAGCGGATGGCGTTGTGCAGGCTGGTAACCGCCGCTTCGGCCGTTTCGTGGATCTTCACAAACTGCTTGTACTGGGCCGCACTGGCGGCCCGGGGGTAGTGCTCGGCCAGTACACTCTCCACGGTGTAGGACCTGTGGATGCGGGCTTTGGGCACGTAATCCACCTCGAATGCGGACACGGTGTAGCGAAATTTGCCGTCCTGCACTTCTACCCGCACGTCGTACCAAAGCTGGTATACGAAGGTCACCATCAGTACTTCGGCCACCGGCACCTGCTGCCAGGCGCGGCCCAGAAGCAGGCCGGCTTCCTGGTCCTGGGTGCGCAGCACGGCTTTTTCGCTGGTGAAATTTTGTTTATACCAGTTTTCGGCGCGGCTGTACAGCTCGGCTTTGCTGAGTCCGGGAACCTCTACTTCGCCGGCGTAGCTTACCAGGCCGGTGCCGGCCTCGCGCGGGAGCGTCAGCGCCGCCGGCAGCCTCTGCACCTGCCGGGCCGGCACATAAAACAGCTTGCGACCAAAGCTGCCCACCGCCCAGCGTCCCGTCCGCCCGATGAGCTGCAGTTTTTGGGGCATATACACTGTGCTCAGCGGACGTAGCGTATCCGTGGGCGAACGGTAGAGCGAAACGGCAGAAGTGGATAGCTCATACTCGCCGGGCATCAGCGGGTCGTAAAAGTCTTGAGCAGCCACAGGCAAAGTCCCGCCGACGAGTAGTAACAGACAGAAAAGTCGCATTGGTGGGGTAAACGGCGCTTGTTTGGGCGAATCCAGCCCTAACTTAACATCCGGGCCGGCTTTTCGTCCTCCCAGGCTTGGCCATAACTGGTCCGGCGCCCCATGGACGTTGCGGTCTATCCTTGCCGGCCCGGAGTGCTCGGCAGGGCCGGCATACACCGGCAAACTTCGTTGCCCTATCTTGGGCGCCCAACTATTTCCGTTATGAAGCTACTGCTCTGGCTTACTTGTTTTCTTGGCCTGACGGGTGGACTGCGGCCGCTTGGCGCCCAGGCTCAGTCCGCCGCCCCACTGGTCATCGGCGAAACGTTCACCGTGGACTCCAAGGTGCTCGGCGAAACCCGGCGCCTCAACGTGTACCTGCCGGCCGGCTACGCCGAGTCGGCCACGCTGCGCCTGCCGGTGCTCTACATGCCCGACGGTGGCATGAACGAGGATTTTCTGCACGTGGCGGGGCTGGTGCAGGTCGGCGTCGGCAATGAAACCATGCGGCCGTTCATCCTCGTCGGCATTGCCAATACCGAGCGGCGGCGCGACATGACGGGCCCCACCGACGTAGCCGAGGACCGCAAAATTGCCCCGCGCGTGGGCGGCTCGGCCGCGTTCCGGCAGTTCATTCGCACCGAGCTGATGCCCGCCGTGCGCGCCCGCTACCGCACCACCGACGAAACCGCCGTGGTCGGCGAGTCGCTGGCGGGACTGTTCGTGGTCGAAACGCTGCTGCTGGAGCCCACCCTGTTCAACTCCTACATAGCCATCGACCCCAGCCTGTGGTGGAACAAGCAGCAGCTCTCCCGCGAGGCCCCGAAGCTGCTACAGGCCCACGCCGCCCAGCTCAAGGGTCGCAGCCTCTACCTCACTATCAGCAGCCATGGCGACGAGCCCACCGCGCGCCGGCTCGTCGATGCCCTGAACACCATCGGCCAGCCCGCCGGCCTGCGCAGCTACTACGAGCCGCTGCCCACCGAAACCCACGCCACCATCTACCACCCGGCGGCGCTGCGGGCCTTCCGGCTCCTCTTCAAGCCCAACCCGAAATAAGTTGCTGGCCCTCGTCTAGTTCCACGCTGCCGGTCATGGCCACCGAATACACGCTCCGCTGCCAGCACTTCGCCCCCACCGACGCCCTGCGGTTTCTGCGCAGCGGCTTCGTCATGGCCGGCCTGGGCAACGGCGAGGTGCGCCTTGCCCTGTCCGAGCCCGGCGTCGACAACTGGCGCGTGGCCGGCCGCCCCGACTGGCCCGCTGCCAAGCTCTGGCTTCAGCCCGATGGCTTCTACGTCTGCGACCAACTAAAAGCGCCCGCCCAATTTGACCGGATTTTGCGCCTGCTACTGGATTACCTGCTGGTCGACAACGAGTCGGTGCAAATCAGCAGCCGCTGAACGCACCCCGGCCCCGACCAGCAGGGAGCCAGTCGGGGCCGGGGAATGCCTAGTCGCCGGGGCTAGTAGTTCGCTTCAGCCGCCGGCAGATCTACCAGGATAAACTGCGCATCCTGCTCGGCGCGGAAGTGAATGACGTGCTCGTCGGTCATGCGGGCCTGGTCGCCGGGGCCCAGGCGGGTACCGTTGATAAAAATGGCGCCTTCGCGCACGTACACGAAGGTGAGGCGAATGGGGAAGGTTTTGAATTCCAATTCTTTGTCGGCGCGCAAGTTGCTCCAATACACCGAGGAGTTGGAGTTGATATAGACCACGTCCTCCAATACTTTCTGGCCCGACACCAGCGGCACCAGCTCGTTTTTCGAGTCCAGAAAGTCGATATCCTTCTGCTCGTAGCTGGGCGCCAGCCCTTTCTGGTTTGGAATAAACCACAGCTGGTAAAACTTCAGCGGCTCGTCCTGCTGGTTCATTTCCGAGTGCGCCAGCCCGGTGCCGGCCGTCATGCGCTGCACCTCGCCCGCTTTGATGGTCGTTTTGTTGCCCATCGTGTCCTCGTGGGTGATTTCGCCCTCCAGCACGATGCTCACGATTTCCATTTCGTGGTGCGGGTGCTGCGGAAAACCGGATTTGGCGGCCACCGTGTCGTCGTTGAACACCCGCAGCGGCCCGAAGTGCATGTTCTTGGGGTCGTAGTAGCTGGCGAAACTGAACAGGTGGTAGCTGTTCAGCCAGGCCACGGGCTGGGCGTGAAACCGGTCGTTGGCGGAAATGTAGGAGAGCATAGTCGTCGGGCGTGAGGTCGTGCTGGCAAAAGAAGGCCAGAAATGCTGCCCCGCATACGCGCCGGGGCGGCCGAAAGTTAAATCACGGATTCGACGGATTTTTCGGATTGCACGGATTTCGTGGACGATTCTCCGGCCAGTAGCGACGACTTATCGTCGTCACTCTATTTCAATTAGCCCCGGTTTCGCAGACTTACGCAGCCTCAAAGGGGTACTCACACCGTGGTAAAAAAAAGTGGTGCCACGGCTTTGAGCCGTGGCACCACTTCGTTCGGACGACAATCGTCCACAGAATCCGGGCAATCCGAAAAATCCGTCGAAACGAAGTTCGGCGTAGCCAATCCGTGGTCAGGCTTTCTTCATCGTCGTCACCTGCTTCTGCAGGTCGAGCACGATGCTGGCCAAGCGGTTCAGCGAAAGGTCGGCAATGGGGAAGGTGCTGCTAATGTAGCTCTTGGCCTCCCAGATTTCCAGCACGTCCTCCACCTCGATGTCGTAGGGCGAGTACACGGGGTTATCGGAGTGCAGGGTAAGGGTAGCCGATTCCTGCAGGCGGTTGAACAGGCGCTTGAACACGATGCCCTCCTTCTTGCTCACCACGATGCAGGGCGTGCCGTCCTTCACCTCGGTCCAGTCGGCCACGTAGCGGCCTACGATGACGGTGCCCGAAGCAATGGGCAGCATGGAGTCGCCGGCAATTTCGAAGGCGCGGAAAGTGCCCGTCTGACCCAGCATGGGCAGGCGGAACTTGGGCAGGTCCTCGATGTACTCCTGGTCGGCGTAGCCATTGAGGTAGCCGGCGGCGGCTTTCAGCGGTACCAGCTCGATGTTCTCGTTCTGGTTTTTGTCGACCGTGATGGCCAGCACGCGCAGGTTTTCGCCCTTGCTGCGCTCGGGGTCGGCCACGGAGGCGCCATCGGTGCCGGCGGCTTCGAGGGCGGGCGCGTTCTGCAATTGGCGCATCACGGCCGCAGCCTGGCGCTTTTTGCTGAAGTCGGTGGTCACCAGCGCGTCGAGCGAGATGCCGAACAGCCGGGCCATTTTGACCAGCGTGGTTAGCTTGGGCTCGGCGCGGCCTTCCTCATAGGCCCCGATCAGGGAGCGTTTGATGCTCAGTTTATCAGCCAGTTGCGCTTGCGTCAAGCTAAGCTCACGGCGCCAGAATTTCAGATTGGTATTGATCATGGGGCGGGGTGGCCGGCTAACGTCATTCGCCCTCAACGGCTTGCCGGCTCGTGAAGGTACTAACGGCTTCCTGGTTTTACTAATTCATTTAGTAGAAAGTTTTTTTCAATGACTAATTTTCTCAACGATTTTTTTCCTGTTGTTAAACCCCAAGACGCTTTGCGTGCCGACTCGAGCTATATCATCATGTCGCGTATAGTCAAGCCCCTTACATAGAACTTGGCCAGGATTTTGGACTCTATCAATATAAAACCCTTTTCGTTAGCTGTAACGAATAAGAGAGGTTATATTATTCAATAACTTTGACTACAGAATTCAAATTGCATCTTTCTATATCAAGTACATTCATGCTGAAACGTTACTTCGTAACATTCCTTGCTATTGCCAGCGCCAGTAAGTCTAATGCACAAGTAGCAAGCAATCTTTTCCAAGCAGGTCCGGTTATTTCTGTCACGACCGGTTCTAGCATTAGCGATGCAGCAGCAGGTGACTTCAATCATGATGGCTTACCGGATGTGGCCGTCACGGCACGTGCGCGCAATGTGGTTGAATTGTATCGGCAGACGGCGCTAGGTGTTTTCTCCACCACTCCAGTCGGCACGTACACCACCGGTACAGCACCCAGCAGCCTCATTGCCACCACACTCGGTCGCCTCGTCACCCAAAGCGACTATGTGCTGGACGACCTGGTGGCGGTGAGCGGGCCCAGCAACCAGCTTTCGTTCTTCGTCAACAACAACGATGCGCAGGGCACCATGACGGTGGCCACGCCCGCCGGATTTTACCCGTCCTCGTGGTGGAGCACCGACCCCAAACTGGTAGCCGCCTACATCGACACCGATCAGTTTCTGGACGTGGCGTATACCCACGACGCCGCCCGCACAGATGATCTGGGTATTGGGGTATGGCGCGGGCAAGGCAGCCCGTCTATACGCCGCACCACCTTCCTGATGACCACCCGCACCGGCGTACCCGCGCTGCCCAGCTTCTACGACATGGACGGGGACGGTGGGCTGGACCTCATCACGGTGGACAAGACCAACAACGCGGCCGTTGCCCACTACTACACGTTCGGGCAGTTCTGGTACAACATGCAGGATGGCGCAGGTGTGCTTTGCCAAAGCGGCCAAGCCGTCAGCGCAGCCAGTGCAGACCTGAATGCCGACTCCCGTGGCGACTTTGCCGTAGCCACCGCCAATCCCAACAAGGTAGAAGTGTGGCTCAACACCGGCGTCGACCGGTTCGGCTCGCTGGCCACTTATGCCCTGCCCTCGGCTCCCCAGCAAGTGTTGCTTGCTGACTTAAACAAGGATAGCTACCCGGATATGGTCGTGCTGCTGGCCAATGGAAACGTTACCATCTTCCCCCATACCGGCCAGAGTGGTGCCGGCCGCTACGGCACACCACAAGTGTTGCCCGTTGGTCCCACGCCCGGCCCGTTGCGCATGGCCGACGTAGACAACGACACTTACCAGGATCTGTACGTGGCCTGCGCCGGTAACGACAAGGTGTACATCTTGCGCAATGTCGGCCGCCCACTTGCGACCAAGCGAACGGCTCAACTGGCAGGGACTTATATTTACCCCAACCCTGCCACAAGCGTCGTACGCGTTACTCGCCCGGCAAACCTTGTAGGACCATTAACCGATTCCTTGTTCGACGCAACCGGACGCCAAGTGCTCCAACAAGTAATAGCATCAACCGGCACTTTACTGGTCAGCCAACTACCGCGAGGGATATACACGTTGAAAGTCAACCACGTAACTGGTGTAAGTACTTCTCGACTGGTATTACAGTAGTTGAAACAGGGAGAAGCAAGTTTATGAATATCCCCGCTAGGCTGTGCTAGATTTCAACAGCCTAGCGGGGACAACAATTTTTGGCGGTGGTCTAATGCGTGGTTTTTACGTACAAGCGGTATGATTCAGACCACGATGAGCTGCGGCAAGTGCGGGAG
>NZ_VAJM01000023.1 GCF_005771675.1 Hymenobacter jeollabukensis
GGCCATGCACCACGTCCGCATTCAACTCGTCATTGACGAGCATAATCGACGATGCACCATGTATTAGACCACCGCTAGAATGTAAATAGTGGTAAGCCGTTGCTGTCCATCTATTACTTCCCACTGGTCCCCCCTGCGTTTCACCAGCACCGGCTGTAGGCAATAGAACGTGTTAGGGGGGGCTGACTCTTTGAAATGCAATAAGTCTTCCAGCAGTTCGATGACCTGCGTCTTGGTCCAGCGGTACCCCCGCTGGTATTGTGGCACCAAAAAATTAAGGTCTATCAGGTCGACTATGCCCTTCAAACCAATGGTATTCTCCGCCGCTTGCGCCGGTGTACTCATGTGATAGTGGAAAAAATAGTGTCAATGGTGCAGTTTAGTAATTCACGAGCACCTGACCAAGAGAGGCACACGTCTCGACAAAACTATTCCTAAGTATCTCGGATAACTATGACAAGAAAGCCAGCTCCTTATTAGAAGCTGGCTCTTCGTTTAAGAGTTAGAAAATTCTATGCTGTTTAACCGTCCACCACTATCGACCTTCCGGACTGTAACGTGTCGGTTTCCACTGGCTGGGATGGAGTAAAGGGTGTACCGGCCACTGCCTCGCCAAACAGCCGGTCGGCAGGCAACGCTTGACCACCGTTCCCGTCCGGAATCTGGTTGAACAGTACGACCTCTTCGCCAGGTGTGCTTTGCCCGAGCATACCGGTAAGCTGCGCCGGCATCACGAGCTGCTGCAGGTCGTGCACCAGTGCAGGTCGTGCACCAGCAGCGTCTGCGTGCTCACGTCCACGTTGTAGAGTTGGTTCAGCGCGTTCATCTGCGCGGCCGCACTGCCGGCCAGTGTGAGGGCGTCGGCCAGCAGCTGCGCGTAGCGCCGGGCTTTCTTATCGGCCGATGCCCGCTGGCTGATGGCGCGCTTCATGCGCCGCTTGTATTGGGTTTGATACGCCGATAGGCGCATAAGAAAAGTTGGTTAGAGGGTGGAAAAACAAAGCGGCCGGCCGTTGCCAGCCGGCCGCTTCTACTAGGTTGCAGCGCGCTTATGCCACGTACTCAATGGCCAGCGGGTTGGTGCCGTTGTTATTGAGCGGGTAAAACTTGCCGTTCACTTGCTGGTAGAAGTTGATGCCGACTACCCCCACCCCCAGGGAAGCCGCGGCCGGCGCGGCCGGGAACGTGGCCACCACTTGCTGGTTGGCCAGCGGAGCGGAGTTGATCGGCAGCACACCCAGCGGAACCGCCACAGGAGCCCCCTTGAAAGTAAAGGCTTCCATGTCCAGCTCGGCGGCGGCAAACACCACCTCGAAGTGCGTTGCGCCCTGCGGAGATGCAATGTCGCTGACGGGAATAAGCGCCGGGATGCTCAGCGTCACGTCGGCGCCGTTGCCCGTCACCTCGAAGGGGAAGTACATCGTCTGGCCGATGCCGGCCGCACCGTTGAAGTTGAAGCCCAGCAGCGGGGCGGAGTTGGCCGCGTCGAACACGCGCTGGCCTCGGTCGTTGGTGTCGTCCAGCGCAATGACCTCACGCATCACCTTAGTGAGAGGGGCCGCCACCTGACTGTCGCTGGCCGCCGAAATGGCCACGCGCAGCGCGTCGCGCAGCAGCTTGCTGTACCTGGCCGCCAGGCCGAACTCGTTGGCGTTTTCGCGGGTGCGCTCCATGCTGGCCTTGTTGGCGAAAGCCGCTTTGTTGCTCGCCGGCTTTTGGGCCACCGAGCCGTCTTTGCGGAACACCAACCCGCCCACCGTGCCACGCAACCCCAGAATTCCGGTTTGTTGTGCCATTGTAGAAAAAGGGTTTGGGTGAAAAAAAGTTGCTGACCGGAACCGCGTAGCAGGTTTATCGGCACCGGTGTAAATCAAAGTTGTGCAACTATTTTTGCTGATATTCGCTAGTTGCCCCATTTAACCCCTCTTACACCACTACAACGCCATGCCACGTATCTGCCTCTATCCCAAAGACGTGGCCACGCTCACCGGCCGCAGCTACGACGCGGCCAAGCGCCTGCTGCGCCGCGCCCGCCAGGCCGCCGGAAAACCCCAGGGCGCCTTGGTAACCGTGCAGGACTTCTGCGCCTACACCGGCCTCGACGTTGCCGAGGTCAGCACCGCCCTGAATACGTAAGCATACACTGAGGTCGGCGCCCGGCTCGAAGCCAGGACAAAGCCACCACGAAGGCACCACGAGCCAAGGTAGCAACCAAATGAAACAGCCCGCCGAGGACTGATCCGCAGCGGGCTGTGTTGGGTATAACGCTGCTGTATCAGGCAGCTGCCAGAACCGAGCAGACAGCCCCGTCCGGTGCGTCTTGACTGCTCTGGTTGGCCGGCCCATCCCAGGCGGCCCGCATGGCTTGGTGCTGTAGCTCTTCTACTACCTGGGCATACTTCATCGTGTTCTGAATCTTAGCATGGCCCATTACCCGTTGCAGTACCGCCACGGGCATGCCGCGCAGCAGGCTTTGCACGGCAAACGTGTGCCGGGCGGTGTGCATGGTTACCAGCTCGTGCAGCGGCACTGCTTCTTTCTCCACCTTGCCGCCGGCCGTGCTAACCACTTCCACCAATCGGGTCAGGCCCGCCAGCTGCGTTATCTTCTTCAGGTAACGGTTCATCGGCTGGTTGGCCAGCACCGGCAGCAGCTTGGCACCCTCCCCCGAGCGTTCCGCCGCCGCGTACCGATCCAGGATTTCCGCTGCCAATCGGCTCAGGTAGATGCTCAACGTCGCCCGCGTCTTGGTTTGCACCAGCCGTAGTACCCGGTCCCCGTCGCCGTTAGCCCCCAGGGCATGCAGGTTGCCACCATGCAGCGCCGATACGTCCGAGTAGCGCAGGCCCGTATAGCAGCAAAACAAAAACACGTCCCGCGTCGGCTCCAGGGTCTTGGGCAGCTTTACCGCGGCAAGAGCAGCCAGGTCGGCCCCAGTCAGGTAAGTTTTGGCTTGATCGGCATAACGCACTTCCACGCGCTTCAGCTCCAGCCCCAGCTTTTGCTTCCGCTCGTCCTGGGCGTGCCGCAGAAAGGTTTTCACGTCTTTCAGCACCGTGTAAATCCCATTGGCACTCAATCCGCACGTGGTGCGCAGGTACTTCACAAATTCGTCGTGAACGGCGCCGTCATAATCCGCCACGCTGACTTTCTTGCGCTTCCCTGAAGCCAGAAATGCGGCCAAGTGGTTGCGGGCCGTGCCGTAATGCCGCAGCGTGTTGAGGGCGTAGCCCCGCCCGCGCAGCACCTCAATAAACGCTGTCATGGCCTCGGCCATGCCTTGCTCCGGCTTCGCCGCGGCCGGGTTAATTACGTCGCGCAGCAGCGCCAGGGTAGGAGGGATGCCCGCCGTGCGCAGGTCCCGGTAGCGCTTCTGTACCCGCTCGGCAATAGCGTCGAGCACGTTGTTGGCTTCTTCAGCCCCTGTTTTTCCTTTCCGGAACCGCTGCTTGTCAGCGTTCCATTCTTTGGGCAAGCACTTTTCGCGGGTGAAACAACGCAGGCGCAGCCCCTCAAACGTGGCATCGATGAACACCGGGACCAGCCCGTTTTTGTCGGCTTTGTCTTCCCGCAGGACGAATTTGATGGTCATTTTTGGTGACAGATTTGGTGACACAAATGCGGCCGCAAATGGTTGTAAATCCAAAAAGTCCCGGACGCAAAAAGGCCCTAAAAACTGCTTTTGCGTATTGCTAAGCAGGTTTTAGGGCCTTCCGTCAGTAATTCTTAGTACCCAGAGCCGGGGTCGAACCGGCACACCTTGCGGTATTGGTGTTTGAGACCAACGCGTCTACCGATTCCGCCATCTGGGCAAGAGGAACAACGCGGACCGTTGTTCAGGATCGGGTGGCAAACTTAGCCAGACTTTCGCGGATGCGCAACAGGTAGCGCCGTTTCAGGTAGTAGGTGCGCACTTGCAGCAGGGCGGCCGGGCGTTGCTCTGCGGGCAGGGCGGCGTAGCCTTCGAGCACCGGGCGGGCTTCGGCTTCCAGCTCATTCTCAAGCCGCTCCACTTCGGTTTGCACCTGGGCGGCCACGGTCGGATCGGGCTCAAACTCCAGCTCCATCAGTTGCTCGTTCAGCTCCATCACCTCCATCAAAAAATCGGCGGGCAGCTCCTGTTTGCCTTCTTCCAGCAGGTCGTGGCGCTGCAGCACGTACTGCAGGCGCAGGTCGAAGTGGCTAAGGGTGCGGTAGGCGTTGGTGTTCAGCGTCGATAGCTCCAGCACGCGGCGCTGCTCCTCGGGCGCGGCCGTAGCGTGGAAATCGGGGTGGTACTGCCGGCTCAGGGCGTAGTATTTGGCCTTGAGGGCTTTTTCGTCGGGCAGAAAGCTCTCGGGCAGGTCGTAGAAGGCGAAGTAATCGGGCTGCATGCGGGGAAGCGCGGCGCAAACGGGCCGCGAAAGGTAAAACAGCATCAACGGGAAAAGCTCCCGGACGGCCGAAGCCGGCGGCCGGCGGCGCTGCGGGCTACAGCACCGAATCGGGCGGGGAGAGTGGGGCCGGGGCGGCCGGCAGCTGGGCCGTAGCGGCCGTTACCGGGTTCACCGAAAACGCCAGCGGGGGCGCTGCAAACAGCTTTTTGGTGGCCGGCCACACCTCGCCAAACAGCGCGGAGCGGCGGTATGCGTCGAGGTCGGCAGCGGAGTCCCAGTGGCTGTGGGTGCAGAACACGTGCGGCTGCTCGGCGTCCTGCCACAGCTCCATGTGCCGACAGCCCGGCTGCTGCCGAATCCGGTCCTCGGAGGCCCGGAACACGTCGAGAAACTCCGCCACGGCCTCGGGCCGGAACGTCATGCGCACGATTCTTATTAGCATAAGCTGGTGAAATGGTGAGGTGGTGAACTGGTGAGTTTGATGTTCGGGAGGCGCGGCATCGCGCATTTCGCGCAAATAGAACGACACTCACCAGTTCACTACCTCACCATTTCACCTATTCCTGGGGAAACCGCACGTCCACCTGTGAGTCGAAGTGCAGGCCGAGCAGCTCGGCGGCGTGGCCCTGGTTGACGCCGATGCAGAGCTGCTGCTGGCTGTTGTACACGCACACGGCGTCGCCGGGGTCGGCCATCTGGTAGTGGCGGGCCACGCCGCGCACCGCCTCGCGACCGAAGTGAATGGTGCAGGAGCGCCCGTGGCCCACCGCCTCGATGGCCTCGCGGGTGATGTTGGTGATGAGGTTGCCGTAGTGGTCGACGTGCACCACGTGGCCGGTGATGCGGTGGTCCTGCAGGCGCAGCTGGCGGTTGAGCAACTGGTAGAGCTCGGTGCTCAGCGGGCCAAGGTCGGTGAGCGGGCGGCCCAGGGCGAGGTGCGCGGCGGCGCTGGCCAGCACGTCGCGGGTGGGGGAGGCGGGCCACTCGGCGGGGGTAGGCAGCTGTACCAAATCGTCGGGGCGCGCGTCGGTGAGCAGGGTCAGGATGCCGTTGTCGGCCGCCACGAAGTGGTGCCCGCGCCAGCTGGCCGCGTGCCAGCCGCGGCGCCCCACGCCGTGGTCATCCACCCCGATCAGGTGCACCGTGCCTTCCGGAAAGTCGGCAAACACGGCCCCGAGCACGTGCACGGCCTGGGCCACGTTGAAGGGCTCGATGGCGTGGGTGATGTCCAGCACCGGCACGGCGGGGGCCAGGCGCAGCAGGCGCGCCTTCACCGCGGCCACGTAATGGTCGCGGTAGCCGAAGTCCGAGAGGAACGTAATCAGCGCCATTCGCCGTTTCTAAGAAGAATGCGTACTATTGTTTTACCCACCCGTGGGGCGGCAAAAGTAGGCATTCGGCCCGGACTGACCGCTTTTCGCTACGGGCTCTTTTCTTCCCACCACTGCGCCTTAGGCGTTTACTCTCCTAATTAGTTTGGTCGAAAAAGTCATCACGCTCGAGAATGTGTCGCTCATCGACTTCTTGGGGCCCGATAACCAGAATATCCGCCAGCTGGCCGCTGCCTTTCCCGGCAGCAAAATCATCTCGCGCGGCAACGAAATAAAAATCCAGGGCCAGACGGCCGTCATCCAGCGCATCAACGACATCCTTTCCTCGCTGATCGAGCACTACCACGAATACGGGCAGGTGACGGACAAAACCGTGGCCCAGTACGTGGGCGCTTCCGACGAGGAAATGCAGGATGCCCGCCTGGCTTCCTCGCCCGACGTGATTCTGTTCGGGGCCAAGGGCGGCGTCATCAAGGCCAAAACGGCCAACCAGCAGCGCCTCGTGGATGCCGTCAACAAGAACGACCTGGTGTTTGCCCTCGGGCCGGCCGGGACGGGCAAAACCTACATTTCGGTGGCCCTGGCCGTGCGCGCGCTCAAAAACAAGGAGGTCAAGAAAATCATCATTTCGCGCCCCGTGGTGGAAGCCGGTGAAAACCTCGGTTTCCTGCCCGGCGACATGAAGGAAAAAGTCGACCCCTACCTGCGCCCGATCTACGACGCGCTGGAGGACATGCTGCCGCCGGAGAAGTTCAAGTTCTATCTCGAAAACAAGACCATCGAAATAGCCCCGCTGGCCTATATGCGCGGCCGGACGCTGAACCACGCCTTCGTGCTGCTGGATGAGGCCCAGAACACCACGCCCTCGCAGCTGAAGATGTTTCTGACCCGCATGGGCCCGAACGCGAAGGTGATGGTGAACGGGGACCGGAGCCAGGTGGACTTGCCGACGAAAATCAAGTCGGGCCTGTTTCAGGCGCTGGATATCCTCCAGGACGTGCCCGGCATTGCCTTCGTGGAAATGTCGGCCGAGGACGTGGTGCGTCACCGCCTGGTGAAGCAAATCGTGCTGGCCTACGACAAGCATGACGCCGACCAGCAACGTGCCCAGGCCGAGCGGCCGGTGCGCCCGGCCCGCTACTACCAGCCCGGCCAGCGCCCCGCCGACCAGGCCGAGGACCTGCCCGCCGACGAGCTGCCCGTTAACCACGAGCAGAGCTAAATGGCGGCGTAGAGTCGGCTTGCCCGATTTCGTAAACGACTAACCAGGTGGTGCCACGGCTCAAAAGTCGTGGCACCATTACTTTCAAGCCGTCTTCCACTGCGCTACTGATGACCACCGCCCACCGAATTACCGCGCCTGCCGACCGCGAAGCCGCCTTTGCCATCCGCCACGAAGTCTTCGTGGAAGGCCAGGGCGTGCCGGCCGAAAAGGAGCATGACCAGCACGACCAAACCGACGCCCGGCACTACCTCGCCCGCACCGCCGACGGTACGCCCTGCGGCGCCGCCCGCTGGCGCGTGACTGAGAATGGCGTGAAGCTGGAGCGTTTCGCCGTGCTCGAAGGCTACCGCAACCATCAGGTGGGCGCCGCTTTGCTCCACGCCGTGCTGCGCGACGTGGCCGCCGAACACCCCGACGCCGAGGTGTACCTGCACGCGCAGTTGACGGCGGTGAATTTCTACCTGCGCCACGGCTTCGAAACGCTGGGGGAGCAGTTCACCGAAGCCGGCATCGAGCACTACAAAATGCGCTGGGTGCGGCCAAAATCGTAGCCCTCAACGCTTGGTGAAGTAACCTGGCGCTTGCCTGCGTACAAGAATTTTCCTAACTCGGTCCCTGCTGCTGCTGCGGTGATTACCGGGTTAGGATTTTTTGTTTCGATTCGTTGATGGCTATCCGTTCCACTACCATTCCGTGGGCTACCCATCCGGCCGTGCGCCTCGTGCTGGCGCTGATTGCCGGCATCATCATCTGGTTTTACCGGGCCAATGCGCTGCCGGAGCTGCTGCCCTGGCTGGCCGGCGCGGTGGTTCTATTTCTGGCCGCGCACCGGTGGGCCGTGCGCCGAAACGTGCCCAGCCTGAACGATGCCGTGGGTGTGCTGGGCTTGCTGGTGACGGTGCTGGCGGGCACCACCGTGGCTCAGCACGCCACCGAAAGCCGCCAGCCCGACCACCTCTACCAGCAGCCCGATATCGAGTTTTACCGCGCCGTGGTCGACGACGGGCCGGTGGTGCGCCCCAACACCTTTGCCAACACGCTGCGCGTGTCGGCCGTGCGGGTGGCGGGGCAGTGGCGGCCGGCGCGGGGCGGCATCCGCGTCTCGATTCCGCGCTACGAGGCCGAAGTGGCCGCCCCGCATTACGGCGACGTATGGCTGGTGCGCGGGGCCCCGGCCCCGGCCAAGGCCCCGCTCAACCCCGGCGAGTTCGATTACCGCCGCTACTTGGCCTACCACCAGATCTACCACCAGCAGTTCATTCACCCCGATCAGTACCGCATCATCGGGCAGGCGCCGCCCAGCTGGCTGCGCCTCTGGAGCATGCAGTGCGCCCGGCGGCTCGACGGCGTGTTCCGGCGCTATGTGACGGCCCCGCGCGAGTTTGCCATTGCCGACGCGCTGGTGCTGGGCCTGAAGGACGACGTGGACGCCGAAACCAAGCAGGCCTACGCCAGCACCGGCACCACCCACATCATGGCCGTGTCGGGCCTGCAGGTGGGCTTGCTGTTTGCGGTGTTGCAAATCGGGTTGCGCCGCTTCTTCGGCCACACCCGCGGCTTTCGGTACTGGTCGGCGGCGCTGGGGCTGCTGGTCATCTGGAGCTACGCCTTCCTGACGGGCCTGTCGGCTTCGGTGCTGCGGGCGGCGGTAATGTTCAGTTTCGTGGCCGTGGCCAAGGCTTCCGGCCGGCAGAGCAACATGTACAACACGCTCGCGGTGGCCGCTTTCTGCCTGCTGCTCTACGACCCTTATTTGCTGGTCGACGTGGGGTTTCAGCTGTCCTTTCTGGCCGTGCTCAGCATCGTGTACCTGCAGCCGCTGATCGGCGACAAAATCGACGCGCAGGAGTGGATGGCCAAGAAAAAGCGCCCCTGGCAGTCGAAGCGGCAGCAGAAACTCATGCTTGCCCTCGGCTGGTCGCTCGACGGGATCTGGCAGGCCATTGCCCTGTCGATAGCCGCGCAGGTGGCCACGTTTCCGTTGGGCTTGTTCTACTTCCACCAGTTTCCGCTCAACTTTCTGCTCTCGAACCTGATAGCCGTGCCGATTTCCTCGGTGGCGCTGTACGTAGGGCTGCTGCTGCAAGCCGTGGCGCTGCCGATGGAATGGCTGGCGGCCCAAACCGGCGCCGATTGGCTGCTCTGGGTGCCGAAGGGCATCGGCTGGGTGTTTCAGGGGCTGATCTGGTGCTTCAACGAATACATTATCCTGGTCGGCCGCTCCCTGCCCGGCGCCCTGGTGCAGGGCATTCACCTCACCCCCGCCCAAACCTGGCTGCTCTACCTGCTCATCGGTACCGGGCTGGCGTTTCTGGCGTGGCGGCGGCTGGTGTGGCTGGGCGCGGGGGTGGCGGTGGCCGTGGGCTTCGCCTACAGCCGCGTGGCCGAAGCCCGCGAAACTGCCCAAGACCAGCGCCTGATCATCTACAGCATCCCGCGCCGCTCGGCCGTGGGTCTGCACGACGGGGCCGCGGCCCTGGTGATGACGCCCGATTCCCTGCCGCTCAACAACACCGAGCAAACCTACCGCGTGCTGCCCGGCCTAATCGGGCGCGGCAACCGGGCGGTGCGCTACGTGGCCGGCTGGGACACCACGGCCGCCGCCGTGCGTGCCCTGCCCCGGCGCGGCCCGGTGCTGCTCAGTTGGCACGGCCGCCGCGTGGCCTGGGTGCACGGGCGGCTGTGGCAGGGCCAGCGCCCGGCGGCCGTCGACGTGGTGGTGCTGCGCCGCAACGCCCGGGTGTGGCCCGAGCAGCTGCGGGCCACCTTTGGCACCCGGCCGGTGTACGTGTTCGATTCCTCGTGCCGGCGCTGGTACGTGGAGCAGCTCACGCCCCAATTGCAGGCTGCGGGCCTGCGCGTGCACGACGTGACCATGCAGGGCGCCTGGGTGGAAGTCGTGCGGCCGGGGGCGGGCAACTAAAGCCCGATTGCGGCCGAGTATCTGGTGGGCGCCGCCGTCCAAATTCTTTGTTACTCCGTACATTCTCCCAAACCGACGCAATGCGGCCTTGACTTCTTTCATTGTCGCATCATTTTTGTTAGGTTTGACTCACGCCCTTTCCGGGCCACTGCCGCGCACCGGGCCGTTCGGGCTCCATTTCTCCGGTCGGGAGAACAACGCGCCGCCGGGCCCTCCACCACACCGACCACGCAACAACTCATGGAAGACATGGCTACCCAGGAGCTCGAAGCGTTGCAGTACATTCGCTATGAGGCCAATGACTCCATCGGCTTCATCACGCTCAACCGCCCCGAAAAACGCAACGCCCTTAGCTCGGAGCTCGTCTCGGAGCTGAAACTTGCCTTCGAATACGCCGAAAACGATGCGACCTGCAAGGTCATCGTGCTGCGTGCCGAGGGCCCGGCCTTCTGCGCCGGCGCCGATCTGGCCTACATCCAGGAGCTGCAGGGCTTCGGCTACAACGAGAACCTGGCCGACTCCACGCACCTGATGCAACTGTTTCACCAGATCTACACGCTCAAGAAAATCGTCATTGCCCAGGTGCAGGGCCACGCCCTCGCCGGCGGCTGCGGCCTGGCCACGCTCTGCGACTTCGCCTTCGCCGTGCCCGAAGCCAAATTCGGCTACACCGAGGTGAAAATTGGATTCCTGCCGGCCATCGTGAGCGTATTCCTGCTGCGCAAAATCGGGGAGGCCCGCACCAAGCAGCTGCTGCTCACCGGCGACGTATTCGGCGCCGACAAAGCCGTGGGCTACGGCCTCATCAACGAGGTGGTGCCCGCCGACGAGCTGGCCATGCACGTGTACCGCTTCGCCCGCCGCCTCTGCGTCGAAAACTCGGCCCAGAGCATGGAGGTGACCAAGGAAATGATTGCCCGCCTGCCCGAATTGCCCCTGGAGGAAGGCCTGCGCTACGCCGCCCGCCTCAACGCCGAAGCCCGCGGCTCGGACGACTGCCGCCGCGGCATCTCGGCTTTCCTGAATAAGGAGAAGATTACCTGGAACTAGCCTAGCAGTTGCTGGCTGCACCGGAGCACGGCGGCATCAGCGTCATTGCGAGCGAAGCGAAGCAATCGGTCCTGGCTAGTGTGCCGCCGCTGAAATGCCCACCGCCCGAAGCTGTCATTGCACAGTTTCGGGCGGTGTCGTTTCGGTCAGTAAGTACTGTAGCGGCGGTGCTATTAGAGGAAAGATTGCCGCGCTTCGCTCGCAATGACGGCCGGTAGTACCGTTAGCCTCTCACGGGCACTATATCCCGCTGGATGCCAAGTCAGTACCGCCGGCGGTGCTACTTTTTGCTGTTGAGCTGCGTATCTTCCGGTTTCGAACCGTTCATTTTGGCCGGGCGCAGCGGGGTTTGCAAACATCTGCGCGCATCGGCGGTTAGCCCCTCATGAATCTGCCTGCCGGTCTGGCCCTTACCGGGCTCACGTTTCTGGGAATGGAATTCGTGGCGTGGTTCATGCACCGCTTCGTGCTGCACGGCCCGCTGTGGTTTGTGCACCGCTCGCACCACGTGCGCCACCCGCACCGCTTCGAGCGCAACGACCTCTCGTTCGTGTTCTACGGGGCCATTTCGGTGCTGCTGATGGTGTACGGCGGCGCCAGCAAGGACTGGCGCTACTGGGTAGGGGCGGGCATTGCCGCCTACGGTACCGTGTATTTCCTGGTGCACGACGTGCTGATTCACCGCCGCCTGCGCTTCTGGAAACGCGCCGACAGTGCCTACCTGCGGGCCCTGAACATGGCCCACAAAATCCACCACAAGACCACCGCCCGCGACGGAAGCGAGGAATTCGGTTTGCTGTGGGTGTCGCCCCGCTTCTTCGCCCTGGCCCGCCGACAGGCTGCCAAGCGTGCCGCCGGAACCGCTTCCTCGCCTCGTAACACTTAGCCCACCTATTACCACCCGATTATCGTGGGACAGTTTTCGATCAAGGACCTGGAAAGCCTCTCGGGCATCAAGGCGCACACCATCCGGATGTGGGAGCAGCGCTACGGCGTGCTCTGCCCCGAGCGCACCGCCACCAACATCCGCACGTACTGCGACTCGGACCTGCGCCGCTTGCTCAACGTCGCTACGCTCTGCGAGCGGGGGCACCGCATCTCGCACGTGGCCAGCCTCTCAGAGCAGGAGCTGTGCCGCGCCGTGGCCGCCTGCTGCGACGACCCGCACCAGTTCAACCCCCAGATTACCGCCCTGCTCACCGCTACCCTCGACATGGACGAGCGGCGCCTGAGCTGCGTGCTGTCGCACGCGGCCGAGGAAATTGGCTTCGAGGCTACGGTGATGAACATCGTGTACCCTTTTCTATACAGAGTGGGGGTGCTTTGGCAAACGGGTAGCCTGAACCCGGCCCAGGAGCATCTGGCCACTCACCTGCTGCGCCAGAAGCTGCTGGCCGCCGCCGACGCGCTGCCCATCACGGAGCACGACGAGGCGCCGCGCTGGGTGCTGTTCTTGCCCGAAGGCGAGCTGCACGAGCTGGCGCTGCTGTTTATGAACTACCTGCTGCGGGTGCGCGGCTTCCGGGTGTTGTACCTGGGCCAAAACCTGCCCATCTGCGAGCTGGCCAAAGTGTGCCAACACTACCGGCCCCAGCACGTGGCCACGGTGCTCACCACGGTGCCCGAGCGCGACCAGTTGCCGCAGTTCCTCGGCAAGCTCGCCCACCTCTGCGCCGACATCGACTTCGTGCTCTACGGCCCGCTCGTTCACCAGCCTGACGTGGTGCTGCCGCCCGGCTTCCGGCGCGTGGAGCGCATAACCGACTTTATCGGGCTCGTAGACCAGCTGACGGCGGTGGAGCTGGCCGGTTAGTCGGCGTTTTGTTGCGTAGATATTTCGTGTGAATTCAGTGTAAATATCTTGCTTTCAGGTTGTTATTATAAGTTTACGGCCAAATAGGGCTCAAGAAACCACTCGTGGCGGTACTTTACGCATTCACCGGATAAATTAGCCCGTTTGCCGACTATATCGGGGTCTTGGCCGAAACCGGGCAAATAAAAGTGGGGGTGACCGTATGCTTAGGGAGTTCTTTCGTATGTTTGTTTAGCTTTTGGTCACCAAACGTTAAACAGGCTGTATGACTTCCCTGGAATTCACCGACCAAGTACAGAAGATTTCCTACTCACTCCGGCCCGCGGCCATGAACCTGACCCGCGACGCCGATGATGCCAAGGACTTGGTGCAGGAAACGCTGCTGAAGGCCCTCTTGAACAAAGAGAAGTTCAAGACCGGGACCAACCTCAAGGCGTGGCTCTACACCATAATGCGCAACACGTTTATCAACAACTACAACAAGATAACGAAGCGCAATAGCCACATTGACACCACCGAGTACTTCCAGTACTTCAATACCGACGAAAACTACATCACCCACAACGGCGCCCAGTCGGACTTCGTGGTGACGGACATCAACGAGGCCATTGCCCACCTCGGCCACGAGTACCGCACGCCGTTTATGATGTACTACATCGGCTACAAGTACCAGGAAATTGCGGAGAAGCTGCAAATTCCCATTGGTACCGTCAAGAACCGCATTCACATTGCCCGCAAGGAGCTGAAAGATGCCCTTAAGGTCTACGCACCCGGCGCGTAGGGGGAAGGAGTAACTACGCCGGGCGCGTTACGGGCCGCAAGCTGCAACCTCAAGGAGGCCGTGGCTTGCGGCCTTTTTCGTGGCCGCTACCCGGGCTGGCAAAGCAGACGGGTAGTATGGTATCAATCTTTGTTGGAGCTAATATTGGCCTCTGATGGCGTACTGAGAATCCTGTCAATGGCCAGCAAGGTGTTGGGTTAAGAAGATTTAATGGGAAATCCTACCAATAATTGCCCAGCCAGCGCAACAAAGTCCTGCCGCAATCGGTAGCTTACCACGACCATTTCACCCCGCCGCCCCACTTGATTCCTTCCGTTTCCGCTCCCCGGGTTATTGTTATCGGTGCCGGCTTTGCCGGCCTGGCCGCCGCGGCCTGCCTGGCCCAGCGCGGCTACGCGGTGACGGTGCTGGAAAAAAACGACGGCCCCGGCGGCCGCGCCCGGGTATTTCAGGCTCAGGGCTTCACCTTTGACATGGGTCCGAGCTGGTACTGGATGCCCGACGTGTTCGAGCAGTTCTTCGCCCGCTTCGGCCACCGCCCCGCCGACTTTTACGAGCTAGTGCGCCTCGACCCTTCGTACCAGGTCATCTACGGCCCCGGTGACGTGCTGCCGGTGCCCGCGGGCATGGACGCGCTGCGCCGCACCTTCGAGCAGCTGGAGCCCGGCGCCGGCCACCGCCTCGACGCGTTTCTGGCCCAGGCCGGCTACAAGTACGAAGTGGGCATGGGCAAATTCGTGACCAAGCCCGGCCGCTCGGTGCGCGAGTTTGCCGACCCGCGTCTGCTGGTAGATGCGGTGCGGCTGGACCTGCTTTCCAACATGCGCCGCCATGTGGGCCGCTTCTTTCAGAACCCCAAGCTGGTGAAGCTGATGGAGTTTCCGGTGCTCTTCCTTGGCGCCACGCCGCAGAACACGCCCGCGCTGTACTCGCTGATGAACTACGCCGACCTGGTGCTGGGCACCTGGTACCCGCTGGGCGGCATGCACGAAATCGTGAAGGCTATGGTGCGGGTGGCCGAGGAGCAGGGCGTGCGCATCGAGTACAACCAGGAAATCGAGGAAATCGAGGTGGCAGATGGCCGCGCTACCGGCGTGCGCACCGCTGCCGGCCGCTACGCCGCCGACGTGGTGGTGGCCGGGGCCGACTACCACCACGTGGAGCAGCACCTGCTGGCGCCCGAGCACCGGCACTACTCGCCCAAGTACTGGGATACGCGTACGATGGCGCCTTCGTCGCTGCTATTTTACGTGGGGCTGAAGCACAAACTGCACGGCGTGGAGCACCACAACCTGTTCTTCGACGAGGACTTCAACCAGCACGCCCACGAGATTTACGAGGCGCCGCGCTGGCCCGCCAAGCCGCTGTTTTACGCCTGCGTGCCCAGCGTAACCGACCCTTCGGTGGCGCCCGCGGGCCAGGAAAACCTGTTCCTGCTCATCCCCGTGGCGCCCGGCATCAGCGGCGACGACGAGGCCACCCGCCAGTGTTACTTCGACATGGTAATGGCCCGGCTGGAGCGCCACACCGGCCAGCCCGTGCGCGAGTGGGTGACCTACCAGCGCAGCTACGCCCACCGCGACTTCGTGGCCGATTACCACGCCTTCAAGGGCAACGCCTACGGATTGGCCAATACCCTGCGCCAGACGGCTATTCTGAAACCTTCGCTGAAAAGCCCCAAAGTCGCCAACCTTTACTTCACCGGCCAACTCACCGTGCCCGGACCCGGCGTGCCGCCGTCCCTGATTTCGGGGCAGGTGGTGGCCGGGGAGGTGGAGAAGGAATACCCGGTTCCCAAACCGGCGGCCCCAGCTCCGGCGGCGCCGGCAAGCGGGCTGAATCCCGTATCTTATAGTCAGCGCTGACGCGCGGCGCAAGCTTCCCCACCCGGTCCGCAGCCAGTTCTTACCTGCCTTGTCTTTCACCTGCCGCCGTGGCGGCGGGCGCTAGCAGCCCACACCAACAACACCCCGCATGGCCACTCTGCCGCCACCCGCCGTTTCGCCGCCGCCCGTCGTGGACCACGTGGCCCTGTTCGACCGGGCCAGTCTGGCCTGCAGCAAGCGCATCACCCAGTGCTACAGCACTTCGTTCACGCTGGGCATCCGCACCCTCGACGTGCGCTTTCACGAGGCCATTTACGCCATTTACGGCTTCGTGCGCTGGGCCGATGAAATCGTGGACACCTTCCACGACCGGGACAAGGCGGCCCTGCTGCGCGAGTTTCGCGACGAAACCTACCGCGCCATCGACGAGCAGTTCAGCATGAACCCGGTGCTGCACGCCTTCCAGCTGGCCGTGCACCGCTACGGCATCGACAAGGACTTTATCGAGGCCTTTCTGCACAGCATGGCCATGGATCTGGAGGATATCGACTACGACCAGCAGCTCTACGACGAATACATCTACGGCTCGGCCGAGGTGGTGGGGCTGATGTGCCTGCGCGTGTTCTGCGCGGGCGACGAGGCCGAGTTTGAGCGCCTGCGCCGCCCGGCCCGGCGCCTGGGGGCGGCTTTCCAGAAAATCAACTTCCTGCGCGACCTGCGTTCCGACTACGAGGAGCGGGGCCGCGTGTACTTCCCCGGCCTGCGCTACGAGGCCTTCGACGACGCGGCCAAGCGCGCCATCGAGGACGACATCCGGGCCGATTTCGAGGCCGGCTACGAGGGTATCTGCGCGCTGCCGCGCACGGCCCGGCTGGGCGTGTACCTCGCCTACGTGTACTACCTCAAGCTCTTCGACAAAATCCGCCAGCTGCCCGCCGCCCGTATTCTGGCCGGCCGCGTGCGCGTGCCCGACAACACCAAGCTGCTGCTGCTGCTCGGCTCGTACTTCCGCTACCGCCTGCGTGCCCTCTAACCCAAGCCGCCCCCAACCTCACTGACCCAGCGTTGCTACTGCTTACCTGCCTGACCGCCGTGCTTTCTACCGCCGATACCGACGCCCACTCGCCCTACGCGCTGCCCGCCCTGCGCCGCCACTACCGCCAGGCCGCCCACGACGAAGCTGCCAGTCGCCGCTTCCACGAGCTGATGAGCCAGTACACGGCCGACAACGCCGTGGTGCTGGCCTACAAAGCCGCGTCGGAAGCCATTCTGGCCAAGCACACCGGCGGGCTGTTCGACAAGCTCGACCGGGTGAAGACGGCCGGCCGCCTGTTCGACCACGCCGTGCGCCTCGACCCCAAGCACCCCGAAATCCGCTTTCTGCGCTTCAGCATCGAAAGCAACCTGCCCAGCTTCCTCGGCGCCAGCAAGCACGTGCAGGAAGACAAGGGCCTGCTGGTGCAAACGCTGCTGGAACACCCGCGCTCCGGCCTCGACGCGGAAGCCTTCCAGGTGGTGCGCGACTACCTAGTGCAGGGGAAGCACCTCAGCGACGAACAGGCCCACCGCGTGCGTCAACTGCCGATATAAACCTTTTGACAAGCCGCCTCCCGAACCACACCATGACCACTACCTCAATTCACCAACCCGCTACCGCGTTGCGGCGCCTGGGCAGCCTGTTGCTGCTCGGCCTCGGCAGTGCGGCGGGCCTACGCGCCCAGGGACTGGTGGTGCAGGGGCGAGTGGTGGATGAAAAGCAGCAGCCGGTGCCCTTCGTGAGCGTGGTCCTGCCCGACGGCAGCAGTGGCACGGCGACCAATGAAGTGGGCGAGTTCCGGCTGCGGCTGGCCGCCCCGGCACCGCAGCTGGTAGTGTTCGGCGTGGGGTACCAGCGCACCACGGCGGCCGTGCCCGCGGGCGGGCAGCCGCTCACCGTCACGCTGCCGGCCAGCGTGGTAGCCCTGCCCGAGGTGCGCGTCAGCAGCCGGGAGCAGGCCACGGCCCTGGTGCGGCGCGCCTACGCCAAGCTGTTGCGCCACCAGGCCGATACCTACTACGGCAAGGGCTTTTACCGCCAGAAAACCAGTCAGGCCGGGCAGTACCGCGAGTTTTTCGACGCCTTCGCCGATATCCGCTTTTCCCCGCAGAAAATCGACGGATGGGACTTGGGCGAGGCCCGCTTCGCCTATACGCCCGGCGGTGTCGACTTCACCAACTTTTCGGCCATTACCCGCCTGCTGCCCCTGTTTCAGACGGCCGCCGACAAGCCCAGCCGCCTGCTGCTGCCGCTAAGCCCGGCCGGCCTCCAGGTCTGCACGTTTTCGCTCGACGCCTACCTGACCGAGCAGGAGCGTGAGCTGGCCGTGGTGAGCTTCGCGCCGCCCGCCGGCACGCCCACCGCTGCCACCGGCAAGCTCTACATCGACCCGGCCACTGCCGCCCTGCACCGCCTGGAGCTGCTGCTGCCCGCCGACGCCATGCTCAACACCGGCGGCGCGAAAGGCCCGGGCGCCAGCCAGGAGGGCGCCATGCTGCACCTGACCACCGACTTGGTACCCGTGGCCGACTCACTCACCCGCCTGGCCAGCAAGCGGGCCGAGCTGGATATGCAGTTTCTGGTGCGCGAGGCTTTCACTGAGGATGTCCACGTGTCCTCGTACTTTCTAGTGTACCAGCTCACGCCGCGGCTGAAAGGGCAGTCGTACGCCGCCATGAGCCAGCAAACCAACGATTTGCAGCAGATTCGCAAGCGTCGCTACAACCCGCAGTTCTGGCGCGACAACGAAATCATCCGTGCCAGCCCCGTCGAAGAGCGGGTGGTGCGCGACTTCGAAGGCCGCCGGGTCTTCGGCCGCCTCTGACTCCGCTTCCGCCTTTCGTTATCCTGCAACCTTCTCTCTTTCTACGCGGTTAAGTTCTCACCATGTCGCTCAATCTCAGCGTCCGCATCGACCCGCATTCCGGCTTCTGCTTTGGGGTGATTTACGCCATCCAGATGGCGGAAGACATCCTCGACGAGCAGGGGTATCTGTACTGCCTCGGCGACATCGTGCACAACGACGAAGAGGTGGAGCGGCTGGAAAAGCGTGGCCTGCGCATCATCGACTACGCCACCCTGGCCGGGCTGCGCGGCGAGAAAGTGCTCATCCGGGCCCACGGCGAGCCGCCGAGCACCTACCAGATGGCCCTGCAGAACGACCTGACGCTCATCGACGCCTCTTGCCCGGTGGTGCTCAAGCTGCAGAACCGCATCAAGACCAGCTACGACCGGAAGGACAAGATTTTCATCTACGGCAAGCACGGCCACGCCGAGGTGCAGGGCCTGCTCGGCCAGACCCGCGGCGACGCGGTGGTGTTCGAGAACCTCGACGAGCTGCTGCGCCACGAGCTGCCCGCCAACATCACGCTCTACAGCCAGACCACCAAGAGCACCGACTCGTTTTACCGCATCAAAAACGAGCTGGAAACCCGCGGCTACCAGGTGTCGGCCAACGACACCATCTGCCGTCAGGTCTCGAACCGCGACCTGGAGCTGCGTCGTTTCGCCGCCGAGTACGACCAGGTGATGTTCGTGTCGGGCACGAAAAGCTCCAACGGCAAGGTGCTCTACCAAGCCTGCAAGGATACCAACCCCAACACCCACTTCATCTCCAAGGTCGACGAGCTGGACGCCGCGTGGTTCCGGCCCGGTCAGACGGTGGGCATCTGCGGCGCCACCAGCACCCCCATGTGGCTAATGGAAGACGTGCGCGACGCCTTGCTGCGCCTGTGAGGCGGTGAATGAGTGAGTAGCGAATGAGGGAAGTAGAAGAAAAAATCAACGCTGGCGCTGCTGTGAACGAGGATCCACTCATTCACTCATTCGCTCATCCACCGCGGGTGAAACCCGCGCCGCTGGGTTGGCGGGGCGTGGCAGTGGCCGGCCTGATTATCGTCTGCTGGTCGGCATTGCTGACGTTCCTGCTAGCTTTCTATCGGCCCGATTGGCGCACGCCCGCGCCCTACCTGCTGCTGCTGCTGCAGACCCACCTCTACACCGGCCTCTTCATCACCGCCCACGATGCCATGCACGGCGTGGTCAGCCCCAATAAGCGGCTCAACAATGCCATCGGTACCGCCGGGGCGCTGCTGTTTGCCTACAACTGGTTTCCGCGCCTGCTGCCCCGCCACCACGCCCACCACCGCCACGTGGCCACTCCCGCTGACCCCGATTTTCACGACGGTCAGCGCCAGGCGTTTCTGCCGTGGCTGCTGCGGTTTGCGCGCAACTACATTACCGTTTGGCAGGTGCTGCTGATGGCCGTAACCTACAACGTGCTAAAGTATTTTTTCCCGATGGGCAACGTCATTGCCTTCTGGATGGTGCCGGCCGTTCTTGCTACGGTGCAATTATTCTATTTTGGGACGTACCTGCCCCATCGTGGGGAACATGCGCCCGACAACCCGCACAAGTCGCGCACGCAGCTGCCGCATCACCTGTGGGCCTTCGTCAGCTGTTATTTTTTCGGCTACCACTACGAGCACCACGACCAGCCCTATTTACCGTGGTGGCGGCTTTGGCGGACCAAATGAAGGCTGAGCTTAGCAAATAGCTGACGCGGCAAAAGTCGATTGTCCTTCTTTTTTCCTATTTTTAGGTAGCCAAAGAAGAAGCCAGTGTTTTGGACTCCCGTCCAGGCCCGAATCGACATGCCCGCAACCCTTCGCCATACGCTCTGCCGTTACCGCCTGCTGGGCTGGCTGTTGCTGCTGGGCTGGCTGCTGGCGCCCGCCGCGCGCGCCGAGGTTCGTGACGATGACGATGAGGTGGGGCTGCCCGGCAGCCTGCGTTACGCCCCGCTGACTTCGGCCGAGCCGGAGTCGCTGCAGGCTGCCCGGCGCGAGCTGAAGCTGGCTACGGGTGGCTCGGCGGGCACTACCGCCGCCGCTCACGCGCGCGTGGCCACCGCGTTGCTGCACCTGCAGCGCTACGACCAGGCTCTGGGCCATGCCCAAAAAGCCCTGCGACTCTACCAACAGGCTGGCAAGCCCACGGCCGACACCTGGCTGCTGCTCGGGCGGGTGCGCTTCGCCCAGGGCGACACCGGGCGGGCCCGCGTCAGCTACGTGCAGGCCCTGAAGCAGTTCGGCAGCCTGCACGACGCCACGGCCGAAGCGCACACCTACGAGCACCTTGCCGACCTCTACGCCAGTGAGCGGAACTGGGCCGCTGCCCTCAACGGCTACCAGCGTGCCTATGGCATCTGGCAGCGGCTGGGCAATCTGCGCAGCGCCGCCGTGACGTTGCACGCCATCGGCCGCATGCACCTGGAGCAGCACCACTTTAGCCGGGCCGTTTATTACCTGCGCCAGAGCGCCGAGCAGTCCACCGCCCTGCACGACAGCGTGGGCGTGGCCTACGCCCTGCACAGCGCGGGCGAGGCTTACGCCACCGTGGTCGGCAACCAGGAAGTGGCCCTCGGTTACTACACCCGCGCCCTGGGCCAGCTGCCGCGCCACGCGCCGCCGGCCGAGCTGGAGGCCACGCTCTACGAGTCGCTGGCGCGGGGCAACGTGGCCCTGGGCAACGCCGAAACCGCCGAGCGGTACCTCGCGCGCGCCCAGCCCCTGGTGCAGCGGGCCGGCAGCAAGGCCCGCCTCGGGCAGGTCTACCAGAGCTTGTCGAACCTCTACCGGCAGCGCGGCGAAGTGGCCCCGGCGCTGGCGGCATTGTCGCGCTACGTGAGCCTGCAGGACAGCGCCGCCGCCGAGCGCCGCGCCGAGCAGGTGGCCGAGCTGCGCACGCGCTACGAAACCGAGAAGAAGGAGCGCGAAATTCAGCTGCTCATCAAAAAGCGGGAAGTGCAGGAAGCCAACCTGCGCCGGCAGAAGCTGGCCCGCAACGTGCTGGCCGTGGGCACCGTGCTGCTGCTGCTGACGGTGGCCGCCCTCTACCGCGGCCGCAAGGAGCAGTTGCGCATCAACCTGCTGCTGGAGCGCCAAAACGCCGCCATCAGCCGGCAGAAGGAGGAGCTGGACCGCCTGAACCGCACCAAGGACACGCTGTTTTCGGTGATTTCGCACGACTTGCGCAGCCCACTCAGCTCCCTGTACTCGCTGATGACGCTGTTGTCGCTCGGCAGCCTCTCGCAGGAGAAGATGGCCCAGCACACCGACCGCCTCACCCGTACCCTCGACACCACGCTGCGCCTGCTCGACAACATGCTCAACTGGGCCGCCACCCAGATGCAGGGCGGCGGGCCGCGCTCCGAGTACTTTCGTCTCGATGCCGTTGCCGAGGAATGCCTCTCGCTGCTGCTAGGCGACGCGGAGCGCAAGAATATTCTGGTAATCAATCATCTGCGCGAGGAGTACCCCGCCCGCGCCGACCTGAACATGACGCGCCTGGTGCTGCGCAATCTGCTCTCCAACGCCATTAAGTTCACGCCCTCGGGCGGCACCGTCACGCTCGCGGCCGAGCGGCAGGGCAAGTGGTGGCAGGTGAGCGTGCGCGACACCGGCGTGGGCATTGCCCCGGCCGACTACACCAAGATTTACGGCGAGGCGGGCCACCATACCACCCTGGGCACGGCCCGCGAGAAGGGCACCGGCCTGGGTTTGCGCCTCTGCAAGGACTTCGTGGAGCGCAACGGCGGCCAGCTCAGCTTCGAGAGCGAAGAGGGCCGGGGCTCGACGTTCCGCTTCACCGTACTGGCGGCGGAACCGTCTGCTGCCCCGGCCCCCGATGCGGCGGTGGCCCGTACCCGCTCCCTGGGAGCGGGGCCTAGTGTTGCCTCTAGTGTTGTCGCCGAATAAGCGCCTTGTTCACCACGCGCTCGGTCACCTGGTCGCGGTAAGTCTGGCCCAGCGGCAGGGCGCGGCCGCCCACTTTCACCTCCTGGCTGCTCAGTGACTCGATGCGGGCCGCGTTGACGAGGTAGGAGCGGTGCGTGCGCACGAACATGCCCACCGGCAGCTGCTCCTCGATGTTTTTCAGGTTCACCAGGGTCAGGTGCGTGCGCCCATCCACGGTGTTGATTTTGGTGAAGTCCTTGAGGGCTTCGATGTAGAGCACCTCGCGGTAGTGCAGGCGCACGAACTGCGAATCGGTGCGGATGAAGAAGGAACCCCAGCCGGAGAGCAGGTCGTCGGCGCCGGCGGGCGGGGCCTGGCTGGCCCGCAGCAGCCCGGCCACCTTGTTAACGGCTTTCAGGAAACGGTCGAGCGAAATCGGCTTGAGCAGGAAGTCGCACACGTCCAGGTTGAAGCCTTCCATGGCGTACTGGGGGTAGGCCGTCATCAGCACTACCAGCGGCGGCTCGTGCAAGGAGCGAACCAGGTCGAGGCCCGAGAGGTGGGGCATGGTGACGTCCGAAAACAGCACCTGCACGGGGTTTTCGAGCAGGTAGCTGTGCGCCTCCAACGGGTCCGTAAAGGTGGCCTTCACGTCCAGCACGTCCGTCATCGACACGTACGCCTGCAGCAGGTCCAACACCAACGGATCATCATCGAGAAGCAAGCAAGAAATCTTCATGGGCGGTAGAGCGGCAAGAACGGCGGTGAATATACTAAGCAGGCACCGCCCACGCTAGTTCATCCCCCAAAGAATGTCAGTTGACCGACTGCCAGAGGTAGTTGGTCGACCCCCGGGCAAAGGTTTTTTCATTTTAAGCAATTAAGGTGACAAGTTTTGCGTAAATAGAGAATGACCCGCCGACACCACCCGGCCACGTGGTAATCACCGCTGATTATCTGCGACTTGTACTCCACTTCCTGCTGCTTACCCTGTTGCACGCTTACCCTTTTCTGTCCCATGGCTCAGCTCAGCACTGCAGCCCCGCCCCCGGTGGTATTAGGGGTGGCGCTGACGATTGCGCGCCGCGAGCGGCCCCGGCCCCTGGCCTCTACCATCCGGACGCGTTCCGTTAAACTGCGCATCGACCCCTCGCTCGAACAGATATACCTGATCGAAGCGACCCTGCCGGGCAATCTGGAGTGCCTCGGCCCGCTTACCCAACCCGGCGTGGTGGCGCTGTACCTGCGCGCCGCGCGGCTGGAGCTGCTGCCCCCGGCCCATCCCAGCGGCCGGGCGCACCACCGCTCCGCGCTGGCGGCGCTGTCGAGCGGCAACTGTTTCATCACCACGCAGAGCCGCAAGGCGCTGCTAGCCGTTTTCGATGAGGAAGACATTCAGCCCGACCACATCGAAATGGAGGTTCAGGGCCGCGTGAACTTGCTCGACTACCTGCGGGCCGATTGGTTTACGCTGGAGCTGTCGGGCACGCACCGACGGCGCTTCAACCGGCCCTTGCCCCTGCGGTTGCAGCTTGAATTCGAAACCCAGATGGCGGCTCTGACCTAAAGCTGCCCCCGCGAAACGCCAGCGGCGGGCTGGTCGTCGGAGCGCTGCTCCAACGGCCAGCCCGCCGCAGTAGGTTGATGGTGTGCCCGCTAGTCAGCGGCTGGGCTTAGTGTACGGCGTTGGTTTTCTTGCAGCAGTCGGGCAGCCGGTCGTAGGCTTTGGCGTTGGCCGCAGTGGCGTCGGCGTCGTAGCCGGTGGCCGATACGGCGGCGCGCAGGGCCTCGGGCGTGGTTTTGTCGGCGCGGTAGGTCACTGTCAGCACCTGCGAGGGCACGTCGAGCAGGGCCGACTGCACGCCTTTTTCGTAGGCCAGGGACTTTTCGAGGCGGGCCTTGCACATGTCGCACACGGCCGAGGTTTTGATCTGCACCTGCTCGGTGCCGGGCTTGGCTTTGGCGGCCGGGGCGGTTTGGGCCTGGGCAGCGGCGGCGGTGAAAACAACCGAGAAAGTCAGCAGAAGGGAGCGGAAGAGGTTCATATCAGCAAAGAAGTCAAGCAAGAAGAAAATACCCGGCCGCGGCGGGCCACCGGGCGTTGGCAATAACTATTCCAGACGGAAGCGCAGGCCCACGTAGGTCAAACGCCCGTAGATGGGCCCCCAGTTCATGGCCGCGTCGAAGGTCGGGCCGAAGGGCTGATCGGCCGCGTCGATGGGGTTGCGCTGGCGGTAGTTGGTCAGGTTCTCCACACCCGCGTACACGTCCAGTCGCTTGAAGGCCCGGGTGAGCTGGGCGTTGAGCGTGGCGTAGCGCGGCGAGTAGAGCACCTTGTCGGGGCTGCCGGCGTCGTGCTGGTGCATGAGGCCGGGGGCGTAGGGGCGGCGGCCGTACCACTGGGCCGTCAGGTCGCCGCGCCACTTGTCGAAGGCGCTGGCGTAGCTGAGGTTGGCAAACAGGCGGTGCCGGGGCGTGAGCGGCTTGGGCAGCAGCTCGCCGCCGTAGGTGGTTTTCACGTCCAGCCACTTATAGGCTGCCTTGGCCTGCAGGCCCTTGAGCGGCTCCACCTGCACCTCGGCCTGGAAGCTGCGCGAGAAGGAGCGGCCTCCGGCCTCCAGGTTGCGGATCAGCAGCAGGGACGGCACCGTGTAGGGGTCGGCCACCACCTGGTTCTGGAACAGCGTGTGGTAGTAGTCGACCACGAAGGTGGCCTGCCGACCCGCCACCGTGAAGTACTGCGAGAAGCTGCCGCCCACGTTCCAGGCCTTTTCCGGCTGCAAATCGGTGGCCACGCTGAAGGGGCGGCTGCTTACCAGCATACCGGTGTTTTCGGCAATGGGGTTGGCCACGCGGTAGCCCCGACCGGCCGCCAGGCGCAGCACAGTGCTCTGGGTGGCGTCAAACTTCACGTTCAGGCGCGGGGTCAGAAACCAGCCGTAGAGGTTGTGGTAGTCGGCGCGGGCCCCGGCCACCACGGTCAGGTTCTTGGAGTTCTGGTAGGTGTACTCGGCAAAGGCCCCGGGCACGCGCTCGGTGCGGGCGCGCAGGCTGCGCAGCCGCTCCTGCGCAGCCGTTTCGCCCGCGCGGAAGCCGGTGCGCAGGTGCTCCTGGTAGTCGTCGTAGAGGTAGCTGGCGCCGAGGCGGTACACGTGGGCCGTGTTGCCGATGGCACTCTGGAACAGCAGGGTGGCCAGGCCGGTGCGCTGCAGGCCGTTGTACTGGCGCTGCGGGCGGAAGTGCCCGGCGTGGTCCGGGTCGTGGGTGTAGTCGAAGCTCACGCCGTAGGTGCTGGCCCCGTAGCTCGACTGGAAGTCGTGGCTGGTGCCCGATACCAGCAGGCCCAGGCTCTGGTAGGGCTTGGTGGGCCAGGTGTAGGAGGTCTTGCCGTAGGCCGTGTAGCGGGTGGTCTGCTGGGTGATGCCGTACGCCGCGTTGCTGGCGTCATCGGCCCGGAAATCCACCTGCCCGCCCTGCCGGGTTTCGCGCAGGGCGCCCATGCCCCACTCGCTCACCACGGCCTTGCCCGACTTGTACTTCCACTTGTTCAGCACGTTGTACTGGGTGGCCAGCGGCAAATCCAGGAAACCGTCTTTATTCCGGTCGACGCGGGTGCCGAGGTGGTCGGTGTGCAGCAGCAGGGCCGTGCTCCACTTCGCGTTGATGCGGGCCGAGGTGTTCAGGTTCAGGTCGAACTTGCCGAAGTCGTTGACATAGGCGTTGAACAAGAGCCGGTCAGTCTTCTCCGGCTCCTTCAGGCGCACGTTCACCTGCCCCGAAATCGACTCGTAGCCGTTGACCACCGAGCCCATGCCCTTGATGATGTCGATGCTCTCTATCCAGGGCCCGGCCAGGTAGTTCAGCCGGTACGGCGACGACAGCCCGCGCAACGCCGGCAGGTTGTCGACGGTTAGCAGGGAATAGCTGCCATCGAGGCCCAGCAGCTGAATCTGCTTGGCTCCGGAGGCTGCGTCGGTGGTCGTGACTTCCACTGAGGCGTTGGTTTCGAAGCTCTCCGCCAGGTTGCAGCAGGCCGACTTGGTCAGGTCGCGGCTGCTGATGACCTGGGTATTCGTGGGCGTGAGCGAGGAGTAGCTCGGCGCCCGGTCGGTGATGACGACTTCCTGCAGCTCGGCGTTGGCTTTCAGCGCAATGCGCACGTAGGGCCCGGCCTGCACCGTGTCGGCGCGGTAGCCGAGGGCATTGACGACGAGGCGGTCGGAGGTGGCTTTGGTAGAGTAGGGCAGCACAAACAGGCCCCGCTCGTCGGTAGTGGTGGCCTGGTCGGTGCCGAGCCAGCGCACCACGGCGCCGGGCAGCGCGGCGCGGGTGGCGCCGTCGGTGACTTCGCCCCGGGCGGGGGCGGCGGATGATTGGGCGAAGGCGGCGGGCGCGGCTCCCAGCGTGAGCAGGGGCAGGGCGCGCAGCACGCAGCTTCGCAAAGTAGCGGCCATGAGGTCAGAAAGTTAGAATTCTTCCGGCGGTTGAGCACCAGCTACGGTCGAGCTGATGGGACCAGGGCGCACCCGCGGGTACCGCCCTGGCGGCGCGAAGAATCCTGCTCTAGACCACGAGCACGCACACGAACGTCAGCAGCGCCCGGCCCGCGCGGGCTGGGGGCGAGGCATCGGCGGCGTGCAGAATACGCGTTTGGGCAGCAACCGCAGCGGCGGCGGGCTGGGGCCACATCGGCGCGGGGGGCAGCACGGCCACCAGGGCCGGCACCGGCACTTTGCCCAAGCCCAGGTCGTGGGCCGAGGCGTCGACCTTGTGGTGGTGGGCGCTGAACTCGCAGCACCCATCCTTGACGCTCGGCTGTTTCAGCGGGGCCGGCCGCTGGCACCCGGCTACCGTCATGCCGGCGGGGGCGCAGCCGTGGTGCGGCGTGAGCACCACCGCCCGCTGGGTGCGGCCGCTCAGGTGGCAGGTGTGCTGCTGCACCGTCAGGCCCACCGAAGCGGTAAGGACCAGCAGGGCCAGCCACAGGCTGGTAAGGCGCAGGAGCAACGAGCGTTGGTTCACAACCCAAAGATACAAGCCGCCGCGCGGATGACCTGGTACAGAATGCGGCGCGGTGCGTGCAGGATTTGGAACGCAGCGCGGGCTTGGCTTCGCCTGCCTGCGGTTCCGTTCGCGTCCGCTTGAACAAAATCAGTGGATGGCTCCTGGCGGACGCGGGCTCAAGCCTTCGCCACAGCCTTGCCGGTCCTGGCACGTTCTGGCGTCTGCCATTTTGGCAACGGTCTTACTGGATTTACCACTTTCTTCCCCACTCGCTACCACGCACAGTTAAAAACCGCCCAAACAGGCCTGTTAAGCGCATTTTATCAGGTGGTAGAAAATGGTAAAAGGTGGTGGCCTTTTCACGAGGCTTGCGTACTTTTGCTTACCGACCCTGTTTTCCATCCTCACCATGCACCTGCTCTCCGGCGAATACGACTGCAAGCTTGACCCGAAAGGGCGGCTCGTGCTGCCGGCCAAGGTGAAGGCCAACCTGCCCGAGCAGTCGGGCAATCAGCTGGTGCTGGTGCGCGGCTTCGAGCCCTGCCTGGTGCTCTACCCGCGCTCGGCCTGGCAGGTGATTCACGAGAAGGTGATGGCGCTGGACGAGTTCAACGAGGAATACCGGCAGTTTCAGCGCAACTTCTTCCGTGGCATGACCGAGGTCGAATTCGACAACATCGGCCGCTTCGGGCTGCCGGGCTCCATGCGCCGCTACGCCGGCATCGAGAAGGAAGCCATTGTGGTGGGCATGGGCAACCGCTGCGAAATCTGGGACCCCACGCGCTACGACGAGTTCCTGATCAAAGACCAGCAGAGCTTCTCCAAGCTGGCCCAGAAGTTTCTTACCACCGATACCCCGCCCGCCGGCGGCCTCGCCGCATGAGCATGGACACCCCCAACGCCACGTACCACCGCCCCGTGATGCTGCAGGAGTGCCTCGACGGCCTCGACCTGCGCCCCGAGGGCCGCTACGTCGACGTGACTTTCGGCGGTGGCGGACACTCGTGGGCTATTCTGGAGCAGCTCGGGCCGCAGGGCCACCTGTTTTCCTTCGACCAGGACGCCGACGCCGAGCGGCAGGCCCAGGTGCTGCAGCAGGGCCCGCGCGGCGACCGGTTTACCTTCATCCGCGCCAACTTCGGGGAGCTGCAGCGCGAGCTGGACAACCGCGGCGCTATTCCCGTGGACGGCCTGCTGGCCGACCTGGGCGTGTCGTCCTACCAGTTCGATACCCCGGAGCGCGGTTTCAGCACCCGCTTCGACGGGCCGCTGGACATGCGCATGAACCCCGACGAAGGCCCCACGGCCGCCGACGTGGTGAACGACTACTCGGAGGGCGAGCTGCACCGCATCTTCGGCATGTACGGCGAGGTGCAGAACGCCCGCACCCTGGCCAAAGCCGTGGCGCAGGGCCGGGGTACTCGCGGCATTCAGACCATTGCCGACCTCAAGAAAACCATTGCCAGCTGCACCCCGCGCGGCAAGGAAAACAAGTACCTCGCGCAGGTGTTTCAGGCCCTGCGCATCGAGGTGAACAACGAAATGGACGTGCTGAAGGCCATGCTGGAGCAATGCGCGCAGGTGCTGCGGCCCGGCGGCCGGCTGGTGGTCATGTCATACCACTCCCTGGAAGACCGGCTGGTGAAGAACTACCTGGCGGCTGGCAAATTCTTCGGGGAGGCCGACAAGGACCTGTACGGCAACCCCCAAAAGCCCTTCGAGGTGCTGACGCGCAAGCCCATTACCGCGTCGGAGGAAGAACTGCAGCTGAACAACCGGGCCCGCAGCGCTAAATTGCGGATTGGAATCCGGAACGATTTCCCGCTGAACCCTAAGTCCTGAACCGTCCGTGGCTGTAAATACCGCTCGTCCACCCGCCGCCCAGCCGCGCCAGAACACGCCGCGCGAAGTGGTGCCGCCCCCGGCGCCTGAGCCCACGCGTGCGCCCGAACCGGACGCCGAGCCCGCGCCCAAAGCCGAGCGCGCCCCGCGCCCCGAGCCCAAGCCGCGCAAGCAGTCGACGTGGAGCATCTTCTCCCTGGTGGAGCGGGTGGTCAACGTCGACGGGCTGTTTCGCGACGGGGTGCCAGTGCGCTTTCTGCCGCACACGCTGTTCGTGATGTTCCTGATTCTGGTCTACATCGGCAACACGCACTACGCGGCCCGCATGAACCGCAGCATTCAGCGCCTGAAAACCGAAACCGAAGACCTGCGCGCCGACTACACCACGCTGTCGGCCGACTACATGGAGGCCAGCAAGCAGAGCGAGGTGGCCCGCAAAGTGGCCGCCTACGGCCTCGTGGAAAGCTCCTCGCCGCCGTTCAGCATCAAGGTGCCGGCCGGCGGGCTGGAAGAAGCCAGGCTCGACGAGCTGCCGGTGCTGACGGCCGACTCCATTGCCGCCCAGGCAGTGCGCGACTCGCTGGCCGCCGCGGCCACCGCGCCCGTGCTACCGGCCGCCGAACCGGAAACGGCCCCCGAAGCCGAACCGCAACACTAACGCCCACCAGCCATGAGCAAGCAGCAACAGGGCAGCGTTAAGAAATCCATTGTCACCCGGGTGCGCCTCGCCTTCCTGGGCGTGCTGCTGTTTTCCAGCGCCATTGTCTGGAAGATTCAGCGCATTCAGTACCAGGAAGGGGAGAAGTGGCGCTCCTTGGAGCAGCAGCGGCGCATCGTGTACCAGCCGGTGTTTGCCACCCGCGGCAGCATTTTCGCCGCCGATGGGCGCAGCATCATGGCCACCTCGCTGCCCTTCTACCGGGTGGCCTGGGACCCGTCGGTGGTAAGCAGCGAGCTGTTCGACAGCAAGGCCGATTCGCTGGCTTTGCTGCTCTCCCGTTTTTTCGGGGACCGGAGCCCGCGCGAATACCGCCAGCGGCTCGTCAACGCGTATAAAAAGAACAGCCGCTACATCCGCCTGAACTCGCGGCAGATCAACTTCCAGGAAAAGAAGCTGCTGGCCTCCTGGCCCATTTTCCGGGCCAAGCGCAAGGGCGGCGTCATCTTCGAGAAAGTGGACAAACGGTTCCGGCCCTTCGGCGGGCTGGCCCAGCGCACCATCGGCTTCGTGAACGAAGAGAAGCACGGCGCGGGCCTGGAGTACACCTACAACAAGGAGCTGGCCGGCAAGGACGGCGAGGCGCTGTTTGAGCGCCTGCCCGGCGGCCTCAAGCCCGTGTACGACGGCTCGGAAATCAAGCCCCAGGCCGGCTTCGACATCCGGACCACCATCGACATCAACCTGCAGGACGTGGCCGAAAACGCCCTGCTGCGCAGCCTGATGGACAACAACGCCCAGTACGGCACGGTGATTCTGATGGAGGTGAAAACCGGCGAAATCAAGGCCGTAGCCAACCTGGGCAAGGTGGCCGAGGGCGTGTACCGCGAGGACTACAACTACGCCATTGCCGACCAGGGCCGCACCGAGCCCGGCTCCACCTTCAAGCTGGCCTCGATGATGGCCCTGTTCGAAGACAACCCCGAGCTGGACCTCACCGACACCGTGAATACCGGCCGCACCGGCTCGATGAAGATTGCCGGGGCCGTCAAAACCGACTCCCACCCTTACGGCCGCATCACCGTGCAGCAGGTGTTCGAGAAGTCCTCCAACATCGGGGTGGCCAAGCTGGTCAACGACCATTTCGCCGCCAAGCCCGCCGACTACACCGACTACCTGAAGAAGTTCGGGCTGCACCAGCCGCTGGGCTTCCAGATGTCGGGCGAGGCCAAGCCCTATGTGAAGGACCCCACGGACCGCTCCTGGAGCCACACGTCGTTGTCGACCATGAGCATCGGCTACGAGCTGAAGCTGGCCCCGCTGCAGACCCTGGCCTTCTACAACGCCGTGGCCAACGACGGGGTGAAGATTCAGCCGATGATTGTCAAGGAAATCCGCCAGGACGAGCAGGTGCTGGAGCGGTTTGAGGCCAAGGTGCTCAACCCCAAAATCTGCTCCGACGCCACGCTGGCCAAGGTGAAGGCCATGATGGAAGGCGTGGTGACCCACGGCACCGCCCGCGGCATCCGCACGCCCGATTTCGGCATTGCCGGCAAAACGGGTACGGCCTGGAAATTCAAGAACGGCCGCTACACCAAGACCTATTCGACTTCCTTCTGCGGCTACTTCCCGGCCGACAAGCCCAAGTACTCGTGCATCGTGGTGGTCGACTCGCCCAAGAACGGCCGCATCTACGGCGCCGACGTGGCCGCCCCGGTGTTCCGCGAAGTGGCCGACAAGGCCATGGCCCGCGACCAGGCCAGCCAGCGCCCCCTGCTGGCCCGCGCCCCGGTGCGCAAAACGCTGGTGCCCGCCAGCTACGGCGGCATGCAGGAGGATCTGCAGCTGATCTGCAACCACATGGGCGTGACCAACCAGGCCGCCGGCACCGCCCCCGACGACTGGGTGCAGGGCCAGGCCGCCGAGGGCGCCCGCCAGGTGCAGTGGAATGCCCTGCCGGTGCGCCGCGGCCGCATGCCCAGCGTGGCCGGCCTCAGCCGCCGCGACGCGCTGTTTCTGCTCGAAAACCGCGGCCTGCGCGTGCGCACCGTGGGCGCGGGCCGGGTAGCCCGCCAATCCGTGCCGGCCGGTGTGCCGGTGACGCGCGGCGCCACGGTGGTGCTGGAGCTGAAAGACCCTACGCTGGTGGCCAAGGCCCCGGCGCCGGTGCTGCCCTACGCCCCGCCCAAGCCCACCGTGGCCCCCGAGCCCACGGTGATTCCCGAGCCGGTGTCGCCCACGGGCCAGCCCATCACCCGGCCCGACGAGCTGTTTCCGGGCCAGAAGCCGGCCCGGCCCAAATCGGCTGCCGCCCAGCCCGTGGGCCGCAGCCGCGCCGGCCGCCGGGCCTAATTTCTTCCGCTGACTTTCCCGCTTTTCCGCCTTGACTTCTTCCCAATCCGCCTCTCACCAACTCACTGACCTGCTCGCGGCCGTAACGGTGCGGGAGCAGCGCGGCCCGGCCGATGCCGAAGTGCGCAGCCTCACGCTCGATTCGCGGCAGGCCGCGCCCGGCGCGGTGTTTTTCGCCCTGCGCGGCGTACAGGCCGACGGGCACCAGTTCATCCCGAAAGCCGTGGCCCAGGGCGCTACGGCGGTGGTGTGCGAGGAGCTGCCGGCCGAGCTGAGCGAAGCGGTGAGCTACGTGCTGGTGGCCGACAGCGCTGAGGCCATGGGCCACATGGCGGCGGCCTTCTACGGCCACCCCAGCAAGCAGCTGCAGCTGGTGGGCGTGACGGGCACCAACGGTAAAACCACCTGCGCCACGCTGCTGCACAAGCTGTTTTCGGCCCGCGGCTACAAGGCCGGCTTGCTCTCGACGGTGCAGAACCAGATCGGGGAGGACGTCATTCCGGCCACGCACACCACGCCCGACGCCATCCGGCTCAACGAGCTGCTGGCGCGCATGGTGGCCGCCAAGTGTACCCACGCCTTTATGGAAGTCAGCTCGCACTCGGTGGTGCAGCACCGCGTGACCGGGCTGCAGTTTGCCGGCGGCCTGTTTACCAACCTCACCCACGACCACCTCGACTACCACGGCACCTTCGACAACTACCTGAAGGCCAAGAAAGGCTTTTTCGACATGCTGCCGGCCGGGGCTTTTGCCCTCACCAACGCCGACGACAAGCGCGGCATGGTGATGCTGCAGAACACCAAGGCCCGCAAAGCCACCTACTCCCTGCGCGGGGCCGCCGACGTGCGCGGCCGCCTCATCGAAAACAGCGTGGAAGGCCTGCTGCTGGAAGTGGACGGGCGCGAGGTGCAGTTTCGCCTGATCGGGGTGTTCAATGCCTACAACCTGCTGGCCGTGTACGGCGCGGCCGTGCTGCTGGGCGAGGAGCCCGAAGAAACGCTCACGGTACTGTCGGGGCTGACCTCGGCGCCGGGCCGCTTCGAGCCGGTGGTGTCGCCGCGCAAGCGCGTGGTAGGCATCGTGGATTACGCCCACACGCCCGACGCGCTGGAAAACGTGCTGCAGACCATTGCCGACATCCGCCGCCCCGAGCAGGCCGTCATCACGGTGGTGGGCTGCGGCGGCAACCGCGACGCGGCCAAGCGTCCCATTATGGCCGACCTAGCCTGCCGCCTCTCTGACCGCGCCGTGCTCACCTCCGACAACCCGCGCTACGAGGACCCGCAGGTTATCCTCGACCAGATGCAGGCCGGCGTGCGCCCCACCGACGCCGATAAATACCTCACCGTGCCCGACCGTCGCGAAGCTATCCGCACCGCTTGCGCCCTGGCCCGCCCCGGCGACATCGTGCTGGTGGCCGGCAAAGGCCACGAAAACTACCAGGAAATCCAGGGACAGCGCACCGCCTTCGACGACCGGCTGGTGCTGCAGGAGGCGTATGAGTTGCTGAGCTTATGAGGCCGTTGTTAGAACGTCATGTCGAGCGAAGTCGAGACATCTCGCGTGCTGACGTCCGAGAGTAATAGCCGGACAACAGGATTTTACTACCTGGCATCAGCACGCGAGATTCCTCGACAAGCTCGGAATGACGTTCAGGTGAGTTCGTTCAACACCACCGGAATAGCACAAAATCACGACAAACGCAACGTTTGACCACTGCCGAAAAAGCCGAAAATTTGCGGCTTCCTGACGCCTGAACCGGCGTCGCACCAGCCCTGACCAATGCTCTACTACCTCTTCGATTATTTGCACCGCCACTACAACGTGCCCGGCACGGGGGTAATGCAATACACCTCGTTCCGCGCCGCCATGGCCGTGGTCACCTCGCTGATTATTGCCCAGCTGTTCGGCAAGCAGCTGATTGCCATTCTGCGGCGGCGGCAGATCGGGGAGGGCATCCGCGACCTGGGCCTGGCCGGGCAGATGGAGAAGAAGGGCACCCCGACCATGGGCGGCCTGATCATCCTGCTGGCCATTCTGGTGCCCACGTTGCTCTTCGCCAAGCTCGACAACATCTACGTCATCCTGATGCTGCTCAGCACCGTGTGGCTGGGCCTCATCGGCTTCGTCGATGACTACATCAAGGTGGTGAAAAAGGACAAGGAGGGCCTGGCCGGGCGCTTCAAGATGCTGGGCCAGATCGGGCTGGGGCTGACGGTGGGCTGGGTGCTCTTCTTCAGCCACGACGTGACGGTGCGCCAGTACCTGCTGCCGAACGGGCAGTTTTCGGCCGTCGATGCCAGCCGGTATTATCAGGACGTGAAGCTGATGATTACCACCATTCCCTTCGCCAAAAACAACGAGCTGAACTACGGCGACCTGTTTGCCACCGCCGGTGACTTTTTCAACGAGTACTACGCCTTCTTCTACATTCCCATCGTGATTTTCATCATCACGGCGGTGTCGAACGGGGCCAACATCACCGACGGCCTCGACGGGCTGGCGGCCGGCACCTCGGCCATCATCGGCACTACGCTGGGCATCTTCGCTTTTGTGAGCGGCAACGCCGTGCTGGCCGACTACCTCGACATCATGTTCATTCCGAACGTGGGCGAGCTGACCATTTTCTGTACCGCCTTCGTGGGCGCCTGCGTGGGCTTTTTGTGGTACAATAGCTACCCAGCGCAGGTGTTCATGGGCGACACCGGCTCGCTGGCCATCGGCGGCATCATTGCGGTGCTCTCGCTCATCGTGCGCAAGGAGCTGCTGATTCCGGTGCTCTGCGGGGTGTTTCTGATTGAAAACCTGTCGGTTATCGTGCAGGTGAGCTACTTCAAGTACACCAAGAAGAAGTACGGCGAAGGCCGCCGCCTGCTGCGCATGTCGCCGCTGCACCACCACTACCAGAAGCTGGGCTACCACGAGTCCAAAATCGTGTCGCGCTTCTGGATTGTGGGCATCATGCTGGCCGTTCTCACTCTCGTGACCCTGAAACTGCGCTAACCCCATGCAGCACTCCGGCGAAGGCAAAAAACTGGTCATTCTCGGCTCCGGCGAAAGCGGGGTAGGGGCGGCGCTGCTCGGGCAGGCCAAAGGCTACAATGTGTTCGTGTCGGACGGCGGGGCGCTGAAGCCGGCCTACAAGGACAAGCTCACGCAGGCCGGCATCCGCTTCGAGGAGGGCACGCACACGCTCGAAGAAATCCTGGCGGCCGACGAAATCGTGAAGAGCCCGGGCATTCCGGAAAAAGCCCCGGTAATGCAGGCCGTGCGCGAAAAGGGCATCAAGGTTATGTCGGAAATCGACCTGGCCAGCCGCTACACCCGGGCCCAGAGCATTGCCATTACGGGCACCAACGGCAAAACCACCACCACGCTGCTGACCTACCACCTGCTGAAGGAGGCCGGCTACAACGTGGGCCTGGCCGGCAACGTGGGTCACTCGTTCGCCGAGCAGGTCATCGAGGATACCTTCGACTGGTTTGTGCTGGAGCTGAGCTCTTTCCAGCTCGACGATACCTACGACTACACGCCCACCGTGGCCGTGCTGCTCAACATCACCCCCGACCACCTCGACCGCTACCACTACCGCATCGAGGAGTACGCCCAGGCCAAGCTGCGCATCACCCGCAACTTGGACAGCAACTCCTACTTCGTCTACAACGCCGACGACCGGCTGATTCAGCAGGAGTACCAATCGGTGTTCGTGGATACCAACGATTTGCCCTTCAGCCTGCACCAGCGCCCCGATATCCGCTGCGCCGCCCGCTACGTGTCGGAAACCACGCTGCGCCTCGACGTGCCGCAGGTGCAGGACGAAGGCCCGGAGGACGTGAGCATTGCCCGCTCGCCGCTGATTGGCCAGCACAACCGCCAGAACATGGCCGCCGCCATCCTGGCCGCCCGGGTGGCCGGCCTGTCGGTGGAGCAGCTGGAGGCGGCGCTGCCTTCCTTCAGCAACGCCGCGCACCGGCTGCAGCCGGTGGGCGAAATCAACGGAGTGCCCTTCATCAACGACAGCAAGGCCACCAACGTGGAGGCCGCCTGGTACGCCCTCGACGGCGTGAAGGCTCCGCTGGTCTGGATTGCGGGCGGCACCGACAAGGGCAACGACTACTCAACGCTGCTGCCGCTGGCCCGGGAAAAGGTGAAGGCCCTGATCTGCCTCGGCGTCGACAACGCCAAGCTGCGCGCCGCCTTCGACGGGGTGGTGCCGGTGGTGGAAGAAACCCAGGACGTGCGCGAGGCCGTGCGCCGCGCCGCCGTCCTGGCCCAGCCCGGCGACGTGGTGCTGCTCTCGCCCGCCTGCGCCAGCTTCGACCTGTTCAAGAACTACGAGGACCGCGGCCGGCAATTCGCCCACGCCGTCGGTGAGTTGGCGAAATTGTGAAATGGTGAGTTTGTCGTTCTGACGTAACCGTTTCGCTGCCCATCAACTCACCATTTCACCAACTCACCATTTCACCACTTGCCGATGGAACCCGTCAAAACCTGGCTGCAGCGCAATCTAAAGGGCGACCCGGTGCTCTGGGGCATCGTGATTGTGTTTTCGCTCATCAGCATGGCCGTGGTGTACTCCGCCACCGGCACGCTGGCGTACAAAAACGAGCTGCGCGGCCGCGCCGGCTCGGTGGAAATGATTCTGTTCAAGCACACCAGCCTGATTTTCGTCGGGCTGGCCTTGATGTGGGTGGCCCACCGCATCGACTACCGGCACTACTCGCGCCTCTCGCTGTACGCGCTGCTGCTGTCGGTGCCCCTGCTGCTGTTTACCTACCTGATGGGCGGCAGCGTGAACGGGGCGGCCCGCTGGATGACCATTCCGGTGATTAACCAGACCTTCCAGCCTTCCGACTTGGCCAAGCTGGCGCTGATTTCGCACCTGGCCAGCATGCTCAGCCGCCGCCAGCAGTACATCGACAACTTCAAAACCACGCTGCTGCCCGTGATTCTCTGGGTGGGCGTCATCTGCGGCCTCATCGTGCTGTCGAATGCCTCCACGGCCCTGCTGCTGTTCTTCACCTGCCTGCTGCTGATGTTTATCGGCCGCGTGCCGCTGAAGCACATGCTGCTCACCATTCTGATTGTGATGAGCCTGGGCGGCGTGGCCCTGACCTTGGGCCAGCGCTGGGGCACGGTGAAGTCGCGCATCGAGAGCTTCACCGACAAGAGCAAGCCGGTGCCGTTTCAGCTGGAGCACAGCTATATAGCCATTGCGACCGGCGGCGTGGCGGGCAAGGGCCCCGGGCAGAGTACCGAGCGCAACATCATGCCCCACCCGTACTCCGACTTCATCTACGCCATCATCATCGAGGAATACGGCATGCTCGGCGGCATCGGGGTGCTGTTCCTCTACCTCGCCTTTCTCTACCGCGGCCTGCTCACGGTGATGCGCAGCTACGGCGCCTTCGGAGGCCTACTCTCGGCGGGTTTGTGCTTCAGCCTGGTGCTGCAGGCCATGGTGAATATGGGCGTGGCTGTGGGCCTGGGCCCAATCACCGGTCTGCCGTTGCCCATGCTGAGCATGGGCGGCACCTCGCTGATTTTCACCGGCATCAGCATCGGTGTCATCCTGAGCGTGAGCCGCGGTGAGCGGGAAATCCGCCCGATGACGGGCGAGCCGGAAGACGAAGCGCGCATTCCAAAACAAACCGCCCTGGCGTAGCATTCAACAGCCGACGCTCCAATGACCTCTGTGGCTTACTTTAACAACCAGCGTTTTGAGCTGGAGCCGGACCTGCCGGCTGTAGGCTGCTACCTGTACGTCTATAATTACCACGGTGTCTGCCTGTACGATTACCCGCAGGACACGGAAGAAATGGCAAAGGATTTTGCCTGCGAAGAATTTGACGTGCCGCTAGAGGCGTGGACAAAATCGAATACCCAACCCTGATGTCAGCACCCACTCATATCGAGCCCAACCCCAATGCCTCCTGCCGCGTCATCATCAGCGGCGGCGGCACGGGTGGGCACATTTTCCCGGCCGTGGCCATTGCCAACGAGCTGCAGCGCCGCCGCCCCGACGCCGACATCCTGTTCGTGGGCGCCAACGGCCGCATGGAAATGACCCGGGTGCCCGAGGCCGGCTACCGCATCGTGGGGCTGAACATCAGCGGCCTGCAGCGCCGCCTCACGCCCGAAAACCTGTTGTTCCCGCTGAAAGTGTTTCAATCGGTGCGCAAGGCCGGCAAGCTGGTCGAGTCGTTCCGCCCCGACGCGGTGGTGGGCGTGGGCGGCTACGCCTCGGCCCCGGTGCTGCTGGCCGCCACTTCCCGCGCCGTGCCCGCCCTCATTCAGGAGCAGAATTCCTACGCCGGCCTCGTCAACAAGCTGCTGGCCCGCCGCGTCGACAAAATCTGCGTGGCCTACGAGGGCATGGAGCAGTTTTTCCCCGCCGACCGCCTCGTGCTGACCGGTAACCCCGTACGCAGCGAAATTGCCGGCGGCGACCGGGCCGAGGCGCTGAAGTTCTTCGGCCTCGACCCCAACAAGCCCGTCCTGCTCGTCATCGGCGGCAGCCTCGGGGCCCGCACCCTGAACCAGGCCACGGCCGCCGCCCTGCCGCGCCTGCAACAGGCCGGCGTGCAGCTGCTCTGGCAAACCGGCAAGCTCTATTTCCCCACCGCCGAGCAGCAGGCCGCCGACTACCAAGGCGCCAACCTGCACGCGCTGGAATTCATCAAGCGCATGGACCTGGCCTACGCCGCCGCCGACGTGGTTGTCAGCCGCGCCGGGGCCCTGTCGGTGTCGGAGCTGTGCCTGACGGCCAAGCCCTGCGTGCTGGTGCCCTCGCCCAACGTGGCCGAAGACCACCAGACCAAAAACGCCCGCGCCCTCTCCACGCGCGCCGCCGCCCTGCTCGTCACCGACGCCGAAGCCGCCGACAAGCTCTACGACGTGGCCCTGGATTTGCTGAGCGACCCGGCCCGGCAGGATGAGCTGCGCCGCAACATCCAGCCCCTGGCCCGGCCCGCCGCGACGAGTACCATCGTCGACGAGCTGGAAGCCCTCATTGACCGCCAACGCGCCAAGCAAGCCCGCTGATGAACCCCGTCGCCCAGTTTCCCTACGTCTACTTCCTCGGCATCGGCGGCATCGGCATGTCGGCCCTGGCGCGCTGGTTTCGGGCCAACGGCCACCACGTGTGGGGCTACGACAAGACGCGCACCCCGCTCACCGAGGCGCTCAGCCAGGAAGGCATCCTGATTCACTACGACGACGCGCCCAAGCACCTGCCAGCCGAAGTACGCGACAACAAAGACAAGACCCTGGTGGTGCTCACGCCCGCCATTCCCAAGGACCACAAGGAGTGGGCCTGGCTGCGGGACAACGGCTACGACATTCGCAAGCGCAGCCAGGTGCTGGGCCTGCTCACTACCGGCCGCCGCACCGTGGCCGTGGCCGGCACCCACGGCAAAACCACGACCAGCAGCATGGTGGCGCACCTGCTGCACCACGCCGGCCTGCCCGCCGGAGCATTCCTGGGCGGCATTTCGGTGAACCTGGGCTCCAACCTGCTGCTGCCCCCCTCGGCCGAGCAACTGGCAACCGACAACCCAGGACTGACCACCGCCGAAGTGCCCATTGTCGTCGAAGCCGATGAGTACGACCGCAGCTTCCTCACCCTGCACCCGGACGTGGCCATCGTCACCAGCACCGACGCCGACCACCTCGACATCTACGGCGACAAGGACGCGCTGGTGCAGTCGTTCCGCGACTTCGCCAGCCAGATCAAGCCCGGCGGCACCTTGCTGCTCAACCACACCGCCGACGCCAGCGTGGCCGCCGCGGTGCAGCCTGGCGTGCGGGTGCTGCGCTACGGCCTCAGCGCCGAGCAGGGCCCCGACCTGCACACCGCCGACGTGCACGCCCACGGCCACACCTTCCGCTTCGAACTGGTGGCGCCGGGCCTGGGAAATGCCCACGTGCCCGGCCTAGAGCTGCCCGTGCCCGGCTTTCACAACGTGGAAAACATGCTGGCCGCCGCCGCCGCCGCCCACCTCGTCGGGCTCGACTGGCGCCGGCTGCCCGAAGCCGTAGCCGCCTACCGCGGCGTCAACCGCCGCTTCGAGTTCGTGGTGACGCAAGGGGAGAAGCGGGCCTACCTCGACGACTACGCCCACCACCCGCGCGAAATCGAGGCGTTTCTGCGCTCCGTGCGGGCCCTATACCCTGGCAAGAAGCTGCGCGTCATCTTCCAGCCCCACCTCTTCAGCCGCACCCGCGACTTTGCCGAGGGCTTCGCCCAGAGCCTGAGCCTGGCCGACGAGGTCATCCTGCTGCCCATCTACCCGGCGCGCGAGCTGCCGATGGCGGGCGTCACCTCCGAAATCATCTTCGACAAGCTCACCAGCCCGCGCAAGGCCCTGCTCTCGAAAGAGCAGGCCATCCAGGCCGAACGCTACGCCGACGACGAGTTTGAGGTCATTGCCACCGTGGGCGCCGGCGACATCGACCAGCTGGTGCCGGAATTGAAAAAAATCTTGCGGAATAAGTGGTATGGCGCTGAAGCGTAAGGCAAAAAATGTACTTTTCGGTATTGGCTGTCTGCTTTTGCTGACGGCCCTGTCGGTCTTTGCCTCCGTGCGGCAGGCCTCGCGGCCGGTGGGCGCGGTCATCGTCACGATCAGCAACGAATTCAACAACTTTTTCATCAGCGAACAGCAAGTGACGGCCCTGCTCACGCGCGACGGAAACCAGCAGCTGCGCGGCGCCGCCCCGCAGGACCTGGACCTGCGCGCCCTCGAAGGCCGCCTCAAGACGCACCCGTTCGTGAAGGACGCACAGGTGTACCGCGACCTGGGCGGCAACCTGCACGCCGATGTGCGCCAGAACCGCCCCATTGCCCGCCTCGTGCACCCCGATGCCGCCCAGGACCGCTACCTCGACGCCGACGGGCAGCCGCTGCCACTGTCGAGCTTGTACTCGGCGCGGGTCGTGCCCATTGCCCGAGTTGGAGGTACGCCATTAAATGCTCAATTTTTCCAAGATTCTACCGGAACGCGGTATCTTGAATTTCTGCGTTACGTAGACGAACACGCTTTCTGGCGGGCTCAGGTCGCCGAAGTATTTTTGTCCCCGAATGGGAAAATAATTTTCACCCAGCAGGTAGGTGACCAGCGCGTGGAGTTTGGATATCCGGAGAATATTCCGGAAAAATTTGCCAAACTAATGGTATTTTACCGCCAAATTCCCCCAGCTTTAGGATGGGACACCTATCACCGCGTCAATGTGGAATTCCAAAACCAAATAATTTGCGAATAGCGCCAGCGTTTAAATGCGCTGGATTTCTGCGTTTTCTGCCCTAGTTGCCCTCCCGAACACCTCTCCACTGCCCTGACTCACCCCATGCAACAAGATAAAATCGTCGTCGGCCTCGACATCGGCACCACCAAAATCTGCGCCTTAGTGGGCCGCAAAAATGAATTCGGCAAGCTCGAAATTCTGGGCATGGGCAAAGCCGTGTCGGAAGGCGTGGTGCGCGGTATCGTGTCGAATATCGACAAGACCGTGGACGCCATTAAGCGCGCCATCCGCCAGGCCGAAGAGCAGTCGGGAATTAATATCGGCATTGTCAATGTGGGAATTGCCGGGCAGCACATCAAGTCGCTGCAACACAACGGCTCGATTACCCGCGCCTCCGCCGATTCGGAAATTACCCAGGAAGACGTGATGCGCCTCACCAACGACATGTATCGGTTGGTGACGCCGCCCGGCTCGGAAATCATCCACGTAATGCCCCAGGACTACAAGGTGGATTACGAGGAGGGCATCATGGACCCGGTGGGCATGTCGGGCGTGCGGCTGGAAGGCAACTTCCACATCATCACCGCCCAGAGCACGGCCATCAACAACATCAACAAGTGCGTCACCAAGGCTGGGCTGGAAATCGACAACCTGATTCTGGAGCCGCTGGCGTCCAGCATGTCGGTGCTGTCGGACGAGGAGAAGGAAGCCGGTGTGGTGCTGATTGACATCGGCGGCGGCACCACCGACCTGGCCATCTTCAAGGACGGCATCATCCGCCACGCGGCGGTGCTGCCCTTCGGCGGCAACATCATCACTTCGGACATCAAGCAGGGCTGCATGGTGATGCAGAACCAGGCCGAGCAGCTGAAGGTGAAGTTCGGCAAGGCCATTGCCGAGGAAGCTTCCGAATACGAAATCGTGAGCATCCCCGGTCTGCGCGACCGGGCACCCAAGGAAATCAGCCTGAAGAACCTGGCCTACATCATCGAGGCCCGCATGGAGGAAATCATGGAGCTGGTGTACGCCGAGATTCAGCGCACCGGCTTCGAGAAAGGCCTGGCCGCCGGCATCGTGCTGACGGGTGGTGGCTCGCAGCTGCAGAATCTAGTGCAGCTCACCGAGTACATCACCGGCATGGATACCCGCATCGGCTACCCCAACGAACACCTGGGCAAGTCGCGCATCGAGGCCGTCAAGTCGCCGATGTACGCTACCACGGTGGGCCTCGTGCTGTCGGGCTACCGCTCCCTGGATGACCGCGGCGGCCGCCAGCAGTACGACGAGTACACCATGACCCGGCCCCACGAGGCCCCGGCCCGGCAGAACACCCAGCCGGTGCAGCCCCAGGGCCAGCAGGCCAAGTCGGATCAGCCGAAGCAGCCCGAGCAACCCAAGCAGCCGAGCAAGGCCGCCGGTTTCTTCCGCGACATTCTGAGCCGTACGAAAGGCCTGCTCATCGACGATTTCGACGACAAACAGTACTAAATGGCTACATTGTCAGATGGTTAAATGGTTGGACGTTCAAGCAGCGCACATCGGCGCCCGAACTCCCAGCCATTTAACCATTTGGTACGTCAAGCCCCCGGCCATTTCTCCCGCCATCTGACTCCCCCGCCATATGGATTTTAAATTTGATATTACCCCCCAGGGCAAGTCCATCATCAAGGTGATTGGCGTGGGCGGCGGCGGCTCCAACGCCGTCAACCACATGTTCTCCCAGGGCATCAAGGACGTCGAATTCGTCATCTGCAACACCGACAAGCAGGCTTTGCAGAGTTCTTCGGTGCCCAATAGACTGCAAATCGGCGTCGACCTGACCGAAGGCCTCGGCGCGGGCGCCAACCCCGAGCGCGGCAAGCAGGCCGCCATCGAAAGCCGGGAGCAAATCCGCGAGTTGCTCAGCAACGGGACCAAAATGGTGTTCATCACCGCCGGCATGGGCGGTGGCACGGGCACCGGTGCGGCCCCGGTCATTGCTAAAGTAGCCAAGGAGCTGGGCATCCTGACGGTCGGCATCGTGACGGCACCCTTCATGTTTGAGGGGCGCAAGAAGCGGCAGCAGGCCGAAATGGGCATCCGCGACCTGAGCGAAAACTGCGACACGGTGCTCGTCATCCTTAACGACAAGCTGCGCGAGATGTACGGCAACCTGCCCATCCGCTCGGCTTTCGCCAAGGCTGATAACGTGCTGAGCACCGCCGCCAAGTCCATTGCCGAAATCATCACCGTGACGGCCGACGTGAACGTGGACTTTGAAGACGTGAAAACCGTCATGAAGGACTCGGGCGCGGCCGTGATGGGCTCGAGCATCACCGAGGGCGAGAACCGCGCCCGGCGCTCGGCCGAAGAGGCCCTGGCCTCGCCGCTACTCAACAACACTGACATCCACGGCGCGCAAAAAATCCTGCTCAGCATCATGTCGGGCGACCAGGCCGAGCTGGAAATGGACGAGCTGACGGAAATCACGGAGTACATTCAGGCCAAAGCCGGCCAGGATGCCGAGGTGATTTTTGGCCACGGCATCGACTCCACGCTGGGTCAGAGCATCCGCGTGACGGTTATTGCCACCGGCTTCGCCCGCGACACGCACAGCATCTCCATCATGGGCGGCTTCAGCGACCTGCAGCCCGCCAAGACGGAAACCATGCCCGTGACGGCCGATCCGCAGATCAACCTGTTCGACAAGGACCGGCACGAGCCCGTAGCCGCAGTGCGGCCGGCAGCTACCCCCGTGGCGACGCCGCCTGCTCCGGTAGCCGCCCCCGTGGCCAGCGCCGAGTATCCGCCCGTGACGCCGTCGGCCCAGCCGGAGCAGCCCCAGGCCCGCTTCGATCTGGAACAGTCGCCCTCGCCCTTCGTGCCGCCGGTGGTGTACCCCGCGCCGTCGGCGCCGGAGCCGCTGCAGGCCGTGCAGCAACAGCCGACGGCTGCCCCCGAGGCGCCGCAGGCCGCCCCGGCTTCGCGGCCTTCGCTTGATGCCCGCGCCGAGGAGCGCCGTCGCCGGTTGATGGAGCTGAGCAACGGCATTTCCAACGACGCGATGAAGGAGCAGCTGGAAGTGCCGGCCTACCTGCGCCGCCAAGTGAAGCTGGAGCAGGTGCAGCCCTCGTCGGAGCGCAACATCTCGCGCTTCAACCTCTCGGACGACAACGAGCTGCTCGGCGACAACCGCTTCCTGCACGACAACGTGGACTAAGCGACCCGCCGGATTATAAACAGGAAGCCCCGCTCAATTGCTGAGCGGGGCTTCCTGTTTATAAGTATTTCCCGAAACCGACTACGGGTTGGGGTCGGAGAAGCGTGGGTCGGTGATGAAGGTGGAATCGGTAAGGGTGTGGAGGAAAGCAATGATTTTCTGCTTCTCTGCTGCCGTAAGCATGATTTTTTTGGATGGGTCGTTGGGACTATTCACCAACTGCGGATCGAGGTTAGGGCTGATCTGCACATGCTCGCTGTACTGATCCAACACTTCTTCCAGCGTTTTGAAGCGCCCATCGTGCATGTAGGGGTCCGTTAGGGCGATGTTGCGCAGGGTAGGGGCTTTGAACATCCCCCGTTCGAACGCCACGCCGGTGATGCCGCCTCGGCCCGGATCGGTGAAAGGCGGCAGGTCGAGGCCGTTGTTGAAGAACGTATGGGTCGGACCGCTAAACAGCTCCGTATCGTGGCAGTGCTGGCATTCGGCTCCGCGTACAAAGGTGGTGGCGTGGCCCATCAATTGCTTGCCCTGCAGTTCATTAGGCAATAAGTAAGACTCCCCGCGCTTGGCTTTGTCGTAGCGCGAGTTAGACGATACCAGCGTGCGCTCAAACTGGGCCAGCGCCTTTAGCACGTTTTCCTCGGTGATGCGCGACGAGCCGAAGGCGCGGCCGAAAAGCTTGGGGTAGTTATTTGTGGCCTGCAGCTTGGTCACGCTCGTCGCCAGCGACTGATGCATTTCCACCGGGTTTTCCAGCGGCGTACGCGCTTGCTGTTCCAGCTTGGTATGTGCTCCATCCCAGGTGAAATCCTGCTCCCAAGCCATATTTATCAGAGCCATGCTGCCGCGAGCGTGCTGCTGACCACCCACGCCGATGGCCCGTGCCCGACCGTCGGTAAAGGCCTTGCTCTGCTGATGGCAGGAACCACACGAAATCGTGCCGTCACCCGATAACTTCTTCTCGTAGAAGAGCATCCGGCCCAGCGCCACTCCTTCCTCCGTCAGCGGGTTGTCGGCGGGCATGGGCACTATGGCCGGAAAATCCTGAGGCCTGGCCAGCGTCAGGGGCGTGGGTGCCGGAAAGGCCTGTTCTACGTCCTTATCGGGCTTGCAGGCGGCCACCAGCAACGCGGTGGCGGCAGCCAGGGAGAACAAGCGGCGGAGCGTGACAAGGTGCGGCACAGGCGAAAGAGAATAGCGGTGGTGGAAAGGTAACTACGATTCGCGGGGGGCGGTTCACTGTGGCGGCGCCAATTGCGGATTGTGTAGAAACGAGTCATCGGTAAGCGTCTGCAGAAAGGCCAGCAGGTCGGTGCGCTGCTGCGCGTTGAGGGGCAGGCCGAGGCGGCCATCGGGTCGGCGTAGCAGCGGGTCGAGGGTGGCGGAGCTAACAACGCCGTGGTCGTAGTGGTCGAGCACCTGGGCCAGCGTCTGGAAGCGGCCGTCGTGCATGTAGGGCGCCGTGCGCGCCACGTTGCGCAGCGACGGTACTTTGAACAAGCCGCGTTCCGCCGGGCGGCCAGTGATGTGCGCTCGCCCCGAATCCTGCGGAAAGCTACCGTCCAGGCCGTTGTTGCGGTAGGTTTCGTCGCTGAACAGGTCGGTGGCGTGGCAGCTGGCGCAGTTGGCCTGGAATACGGCCAGGCCGCGCAGTTCTGCGGACGAGAAGGTACCGCCCGTTTCGTGGCGCACGTACTGGTCGTAGCGGCTGTTGGCGGAAGTAAGGGCGGCCGTAAACTGCGCCAGTGCCCGCAGCAACTGGTAAGAGGTGATGGGGCCCGCGCCGTAGATGCTGGCAAAGCGCGCCGGGTAGCTGGGGTGACGGTTGAGCTTCGCCAGTACGTGCGGCAGGGTTTCGTCCATTTCCAGGGCGTTGCCGAGCGGTGCCAGCGGCAGCATCTCGATGTGCGACACGGCACCGTCCCACATCAGGGTGCGGCGCCAGCGCATGTTTTGTAGGGGCGGCGCATTGCGGGGCCCGAGGCGACCCTGCACCCCCAGGCTCAACTGGCGGCCGGCATCGGCAAAGGCATCGGCCTGGCGGTGGCAGGAGCCGCAGGAAATGGTGCTGTCGCGCGAGAGCAGCGGGTCGTAGAACAGGCTGCGGCCCAGCTCGAAGGTAGCGCGGTCGGGCGGGTTTTGCTCGGGGCCGTATGCGGGCGGCGGAAAATTACGGGGCACAACGCTGCCGGGTACCGCCTCGGGCGAGGTCAGCACGTCGGCATCGGGGTGGCACCCTGCCATGAGCAGCCCCGCCAGCACGGCGGCCAGCGGGGCTGTCCAAGCACGTTTCATGAGCAGGAAGGCTTAGTCGCCGTTGTGCACGTGGTCGATGCGGAACATGCCGGCGGCGTAGTTGATGGCCAGTTTCACGCCACTGGAGTCGGCGCCGTGGCCCGTGCCGCTCATTTGCCGCAGGCTGACGGGGTGGGGCCCGGCAAATACGCGTTGCACGTCAGCTTTCAGGTGGAGTTCCGGAGACTGGCTGGCCGTGACCTGCAAGGACGCCACGCCCGTGGGCAACGCCGGCGACACCGTACGCATGCTCACGTAGGGCTTGCGGAAGCCGCCGACATGGTAGCTGTAGACCCCGTTGCTGGTCGATTGCGGCGAGGTGCCCTCCAGCTTCAGGAAGATGTAGCCCGAGACCCAGCCCCAGTACATGTCGTTGTTCGGGGCCAGGGCGCCCGTCTGCGCGCCCGCCATGTTGCGGGCGCTGTCGACGCCGATGGTAAACGTGACTTTGGTGTAGGTATCAAACGGGACGCCCTCGATGGCAAACTTGCGCGAGTTCGTATCGGACTGCTTCACGAGGTGGTAGCTTTCGGGCTCCGCCCACACCGTGCCATCCGTTTTGGTGAACTGGAAGTTGCTGAGGATGTAGTTGAACTTGCTGACGGTAATCTGTTCGCCGGCCAGCGTCGAATAGGCGTCGCCTATCACCAGGGCTTGGCTGCCAACTACGTTTTCAAACTCGAAGTTGATTTTGCCCGTCGTGACGGTGCTGGGTTGATCATCGTCTTCGCAGGCGGTCAGGCCGATGGCGGCGCCGAGAAGCAGGGTGGCAAGAGCTGCCGGGAGGGTACGGAAAGACATGAACGGTAAGCTGGGGTGGTAGGGAAGAAGGGGCGTTGGGGCGCCCCGTGCTGCGGAGCAATCAGCGCCGCAGTACGGGCGGCCGAAAAACGTCCCGGTTCACTTCCATCCCAATGCGCGGCGCACGCAGCTGCCCAAACCCAGCCCGAACGGCCGGCATGGTGCGGCGGGGCGGCTGGTAGCAGAAGCGAGTCAGCGGCAGGGCTTCGAACTTGAGCTTGGCGTGGTTTTGCGGCGCTTTCTTCTCCGCGTCGTCAGTTTTAGCCAATTGCTTACGCAGGTGGCAGCGGCCGTTGCAGCGCAGTTGGGGCCGGTTTTTGTTCACGCAAAACTGTTCCGTGATGCGCTGCCGGTGCAGGGCGTAATCCAAAACCAGCACTTCCCGGCTGAACGACTGCAGCAGGATGAGCAGGGAAAGGAACACGACCAGGCACTGGTGCATAGCGGCGAAAGAAGCAGTGGCAGGCCTAAAGATAACGTGAAGGCCGGGTTGTTATCCGATGATGCGGTTCCGGCGCCGCGGGTTGGCCGCCTCGCACTTAGAACCGCAACAATTGTTCCGCTTGTTCCCGCAACAGCTGCTCGAACAGCGGATTGCGCAGCTCGCCGGTGGTGGTAAGGCTGGCTTCGATGTTGGGCAGGCGCACGCGCATGGGCAGCACGGCCGTGCCCAGGTACATCAGCACGTCGGTAAGGTGGCTCAGGGCCAGCAGCCCGCCCTGCGTGCCCGACGAGAGGCCCACCAGCGCCGCTTTCTTGTCGCGGATGCCGCCGGGGTAGGGTAGCCCGTCGATGAAGGCCTTGAGCACGCCGGGGTAGGAGCAGTTGTACTCCGGCACCACAAACACCAGCTTATCGGCCGAGCTGGCCATATCCACCAGCACGTTGAATTCCGGGTGGCTGCCCACGTTGTGGTAAAGCGCCGTGGCCGTGAAGTCGGCGGGCAGGGCGGCCAGGTCCAGAATCTGCACCTCGGCCCCGAATTCGCGCAGCTGGGCGGCGTACAGCTCGCTGATGCGCCGGGCGCGGGAGTTCGGCCGATTGGTACTGGCAACGATGGTTATCATCGGGTCAATTAAAAATTAAGAATTAAAAATTAAGAATTAGGGCGCCCAGCAGGCAGGCTCGACCTTCTTGATTCTCAATTCCGACGCGGGAGAACAACAAAAAAGCGAACCAGCCGGGCTGATTCGCTTTTCTGCGTTGCAAACTACGAAGCCTTAGGCAAGGTTATTCGAGGTAGCCTTGGCCGCCAGGAATTCGCGGTTCAGGATGGCAATGTTTTCCAGCGAAATGCCCACCGGGCACTCGGCGGCGCAGGAGCCGATGTTGGTGCAGGCGCCAAAACCTTCCTTGTCCATCTGCGCAATCATGTTCTCCACGCGGGTTTTGCGCTCCACCTGGCCCTGGGGCAGCAGCGCGAGCTGCGATACCTTGGCCGAGACGAACAGCATGGCCGAAGCATTCTTGCAGGCCGCCACGCAGGCGCCGCAGCCGATGCAGGTAGCCGCGTCAAAAGCTTGGTCGGCAATGGACTTGGGGATGGGAATTTCGTTGGCGTCGGGTACGCCGCCGGTGTTTACCGACACGTAGCCGCCGGCCTGGATGATGCGGTCAAACGCCGAGCGGTCCACCGACAGGTCCTTGTTCACCGGAAAAGCCTCGGCGCGCCAGGGCTCAATGGTGATGGTGTCGCCGTCGGAGAATTTGCGCATGTGCAGCTGGCAGGTCGTGGTGCCCGGCTCCGGGCCGTGGGCGCGGCCGTTGATGAACAGGTTGCACGAGCCGCAGATGCCTTCGCGGCAGTCGTGGTCGAAGGCCACGGGCTCGTCGCCCTTGCGCAGCAGGTCCTCGTTCAGCACGTCGAGCATTTCCAGGAAGGACATATCCGGGGAGATATCACGCACCTGGTAATCCACGATGTTGCCTTGGGTGTTGCGGTTTTGCTGCCGCCACACCTTCAGCGTGAGGTTCATTGGTTTGGCATTGGGGTTACTTCCAGCCATTTCTATTTCAAATTTTGAATTCTGAATTATAAATTCTGAATTGGGGTCGTGCTGTGGATTCTGACGGACGGCCGGGCCATCAACTAATTCAGAATTCAGCATTCATAATTCAGAATTCCTTCAACCTACTCGTAGCTGCGGGTCGACAGCTTCACGTTTTCGAACTCCAGCGGCTCCTTGTTGAGACGCTCCGGCTGGTTGTCACCCATGTATTCCCAGGCGGCCACGTAGGCGTAGTTCTCGTCGTCGCGCTTGGCTTCGCCCTTGGCATCCTGGTACTCCTCGCGGAAGTGGCCGCCGCAGCTTTCGTTGCGGTTGTAGGCGTCGTCCACCATCAGCTCGCCCAGCTCCAGGAAGTCGGCTACGCGGCCGGCTTTTTCCAGGGTCTGGTTGAGGTCGTCGTTTACGCCCACCACTTTCAGGTCCTGCCAGAACTCCTTGCGCAGCTTCTGGATTTCCTTTTTGGCGTGCTGCAGGCCCTCGGCCGTGCGGGCCATGCCGCAGTACTCCCACATGATGTGGCCCAGGGCCTTGTGGAAGTCGTCCGGCGTACGCGTGCCGTTGATGCTCAGGAACTTGCTGATTCGCTCCCGCACCGCTGCTTCCGCCTCGGCAAAGGCCGGGTGCTTGGCATCGACGGGCACCGGCTTGGTCTTGGCCAAGTAGTCGCCGATGGTGTAGGGAATCACGAAATAGCCGTCGGCTAGGCCCTGCATCAAGGCCGAAGCGCCGAGGCGGTTGGCGCCGTGGTCGGAGAAGTTGCACTCCCCGGTGGCGTACAGGCCCGGAATGGTGGTCTGCAGGTTGTAGTCCACCCACAGGCCGCCCATGGTGTAGTGCACGGCCGGGTAGATGCGCATGGGCTGCTTGTACGGGTCCTCGTCGGTGATTTTCTCGTACATGGCGAAGAGGTTGCCGTACTTCTGGCTCACCCCGTCGGCGCCGATGCGCTTGATGATTTCGCTGAAATCGAGGTACACGGCCAGGCCCGAGGAGCCCACGCCCCGACCTTCGTCGCACATCTGCTTGGCATTGCGCGAGGCCACGTCGCGGGGCACCAGGTTACCGAAGGCGGGGTATTTGCGCTCCAGGAAGTAGTCCCGGTCTTCCTCCTTGATGTCGTTGACGTGAATCTGCCCGGCGCGCAGGCGCTCGGCCATTTCCACCGTCTTGGGCACCCACACGCGCCCGTCGTTGCGCAAGGACTCCGACATCAGCGTCAGCTTCGACTGGTAGTCGCCCGAGACGGGGATGCAGGTGGGGTGAATCTGGGTGAAGCAGGGGTTGGCGAAGAAGGCGCCCTTCTTGTGGGCGCGCCAGGCAGCCGTTACGTTGCAGTACTTGGCGTTGGTGCTCAGGTAGAACACGTTGCCGTAGCCGCCGGTGGCCAGCACCACCGCGTGGGCCGCGTGCTGCTGAATCTCGCCGGTAATCAGGTTGCGGGTGATGATGCCGCGCGCCTGCCCGTCGATAATCACCACGTCGAGCATTTCCGAGCGGGTGTACAGCTTCACTTTGCCGTAGGCCACCTGCCGGCTCAGGGCCGAGTAGGCGCCCAGCAGCAGCTGCTGCCCGGTCTGGCCGCGGGCGTAGAACGTGCGGCTTACCTGGGCCCCGCCGAACGAGCGGTTGGCCAGCAATCCGCCGTACTCGCGGGCGAAGGGCACGCCCTGGGCCACGCACTGGTCGATGATGTTCACCGACACCTGGGCCAGGCGGTACACGTTGGCTTCGCGGGCGCGGTAGTCGCCGCCCTTCACCGTGTCGTAGAACAGGCGGTACACCGAGTCACCGTCGTTCTGGTAGTTCTTGGCGGCGTTGATGCCACCCTGCGCGGCGATGGAGTGGGCGCGGCGGGGCGAGTCGTGGAAGGTGAAGGCCTTCACGTTGTAGCCCAGCTCGGCCAGCGAGGCGGCGGCCGAAGCCCCGGCCAGGCCGGTGCCCACCACGATGACGTCGTACTTCCGCTTGTTGGCGGGGTTGACGAGCTTGACGTTGAACTTATGCTTGTCCCATTTCTCGGCGATAGGGCCGTCGGGGATTTTGGCGTCCAGGATCATAAGTAGTCTAGACCGGGTGGGTTACTGGAAGAAGAAGTACAGCGGCATGGCCGCGAAGCCCGCGCATACCAGCACGGCGAAGGCGTAGCCCGCGTACGTAACCAGCGGCGTGTACTTGCGGTGCGTCAGGCCCAGGGACTGGAAGGCGCTTTTGAAGCCGTGGATGAGGTGGTAGCACAGGGCTACCTGCGCCAGCACGTAGAGCAGCACGTACCACCACTGGTGAAACGAGCTGACGACCAGCGTGTAGAGGTCGGCGTTGTTGTTGATGTCCGGGTCCAGGTCGCCGAAACGGGCGCGGTAGAAGAAGTTGTAGAGGTGGACCAGCAGGAAGATCAGGATGATGGTGCCCAGCAGACCCATGTTGCGGGACTGCCAGGGCGAGTTCTGCTCGATGTGGTTGGCTACGTAGCCCTGGCCGCCCCGGGCCTTACGGTTCTTGCCGGTCAGGGCAACGGCCTCGTAAATGTGAAACGCAAACCCCAGCAGCAGCCCGATTTCCAGGGTGCGGATGACGGGATTGGTCCCCATGAAATGGGAGTAGATATTAAAAGCGGCGCCGCCATCGTTCTTAAACAACTGGAGGTTGCCGACTAAGTGAACCACCAGGAACGAGCACAGGAACAGGCCCGTGACGGCCATGATGATTTTGCGGCCAATGCTGCTGGTAAGCGCGTTGCTAAGCCAACTCATAGGTGAACGGAAGGGTGAGAAAAAGGTCGGTTGAACCGGTCAAAGGTACACCCCGACCCGCAACGAAACAATTCGCTTTGCATTCCCGCCAAATGGCTGCCGGGCCGGTGAACCAGTGCTCCGGACTTGCCGTTACAACGATGATGCCGTTAGGACAACCGATTGTTTGCGGCGTTTGTTAGGATGATATCATCCTTTTTTACCGTCTTTTTTTCTTGCCGACGCTTTCTAACCGTCTAGCAGTATGATTCTTTCATTACTCCGCGGCTGCCTACGGGCTTTGGCCGGTTCGGCGTTCTTAGGCGCAATTAGCATACTGGTTGCATTCCCGGCCCGGGCTACCCACATCCGCGCCGGCGACATCCAGGCTCAGACCGATACTACGGCCGCCCGCAACCCGCTGCGCATCTTTTTTAAGATGGTGACCTACACGGACGCTTCCCAGATTGCTGATAACAACGATACGGAAACCATCTTTTACGGCGACGGGACCAGTAGCGGGCAAAATGCCGTGCGCCGGGTGAGCCGCGTCAATATTGGCAACGGTGTAAACCGTAACGTGTATTATTTTGACCACACGTACGCCGCCGCCGGTAGCTACACCATCAGCTTTATTGGTGAGAATCGTAACGGAGGCATCCGCAACGTTCCGCAGTCGTCTTCGCGCAACTTCTACATCCACACCAAGATTAACATCAGTCCGTTGGTCGGTGTCAACCACTCGCCTGTGCTCAACGCCCCGGCCGTGGACCGGGCAGCCGCCGGGCAGGTGTTTTTGCACAATCCTGCGGCTTTCGATGCCGATGGGGACTCCTTGGTGTACCGCCTGCGTGTGTGCCAGTGGGAACCGCGCGGCGTTTTGGGAGTGCTAAACAACGGGAACGTGCCCAACCCGGTCGATCTGCCCGGCTACGTGTATCCGCAAGATCAATCGGTTTCCCGCAATGGCGTACAGGTGGCCTATGCCGGTCCGCCGGTAGGCGCCCCCGGCAATGCCGCCATTTTGGAAATAGATGTGCGCACGGGGCAGCTCGTCTGGAACGCACCGAGTCCGCTGGGCCTGGGCGAGTACAACGTGGCGTTTGTGGTGGAGGAATGGCGGCGCGACGCGTTCGGCGGCAAACGCCTGATTGGGGAAGTCGTGCGCGACATGCAGATAACGGTGTTTGCCAGCAGCAACCAGCGCCCGACCATCACGGTGCCGCGCGACACGTGCGTGGTGGCCGGCACCACCCTCACGCGCACGGTGACGGCCACCGACCCGGACAACAACCTGCTGCGCCTCTCCGCCTACGGGGGCATGCTGCCCACCCCGGCCAGCTTCGTGACCACGCTCAGCGTGCCGGGCCGGGCCGTGGGCCGCTTCAGCTGGCC
>NZ_VAJM01000024.1 GCF_005771675.1 Hymenobacter jeollabukensis
GCTCCCGCACTTGCCGCAGCTCATCGTGGTCTGAATCATACCGCTTGTACGTAAAAACCACGCATTAGACCACCGCCTACATTCTTTACAACTTCATTCAACAGACGTATCAGCGGGGTGGTCAGCCCTTGTTCAAGCTGAGCTATGCCACCCGACCCCAAAGCCAGGAGTTTTTGGAGAACATTAACGCAGAACATGCTGGGGATAATATCGATTTCCAATTCCTGTACCAGGCGCAAGCCAGTATGCAAGAATGGTTCGAGAGCAGCCGTATTCCTTCGCTAACAGCAAACAACATCTTCTCTACTCTGCTGGAAAGAACTCAAATAATATGGTACGAGCTGGCACCAGAACAGGGCGGTGAGCATGAAGCGTTTATTCGCATTAACTCGGGGAAAATCCCTCTCACCAACGCGGAGCTGATAAAGGCATTATTTCTCAAACGCGCTCAGGCAGGTGACGACACCGATCAAAGACGGTTTGAGCAACGACAGTTAGAGCTAGCAACAGAATGGGATATGATTGAGGCCCGCCTACGGCAGCCTGAATTATGGTATCTTCTAAATGAAGATACCAGTCGTAAACCCACTCGGATAGAATTCTTATTTGAATTGCTGGCTAGTATGGACGAGGAGGCTTCTGAAGACAAGCCTGACAAATCAGACGAGTATGCCACCTTCCGCTATTTTAATAAGCGACTGCAGCGGGCCAACACGGAGAAGCTGCTAAAAGAGTGGCAGGCAGTTAAGAACTTGTTCCTTACAATTGAGGAGTGGTATAACAATCGGGACTGGTATCATCAGCTTGGATACTTGATAACGGTAGGGGTACCCGTTGCGGAGTTGATTAAAGCGGCCGGTCAACGCACTAAGACCGAGTTCAGCGAGTATGTGCTACAGCAAATCAAGCAACGAGTACATGGTGATATAGAACAATGGGACTACCAACAGCAAAGCGAGCGGGCCAAGTTGCGGAATGTGCTGTTGCTCTTCAATATAGAAACACTGCACCAGAATAAAGGCGCCAGTTATCGTTTTCCATTTCAGCATTACAAAGGAAATGGGCAAGAAGCACGGCGCTGGAGCTTGGAGCATATTCACGCGCAAAACCCGCAAAGCTTAGGCCGGAAGCAGGATTATCCACAGTGGTTACGTGATGTGCGGCCTTATGTGGCTCGACAGCTCGAACTTATGCCCGAGCAAGAACCGCTACTTGATGGGCAGCAAAATCAACTACAGCCTAGTCAAGTGCTGAACACAATAGACCAATTGCTTGATCGGGGCCTAATCGACAAGGATGATTTCGACCAAGTGCAACAGCAGGTATTTCAGTTGCTCGGCGAGCCGGAAGTACATACAATTGAAAATATGGCCCTGCTGACGGCCAATGACAACTCAGCATTAAGCAATGGAGTGTTTCCTCAGAAGCGCCGGCGGGTGATGGAGTTGGAACGTGAAGGGTCATTTATTCCGATTGCCACGCGCAACGTGTTTCTGAAATACTACAGTGACGACCACGAACATCTTGCTTATTGGACTGCGGCTGACCGCAGCAATTACGTGCGAGCCATACGCGAAACTTTGGCTCACTATTTAACTCCCGATACCACGACGGCCGATGCAAACTAATTACTACACCCTCTGGACACTTTTAAATGACCCGGAAATTGAGCGCATCCAAGTGCCAATTATTCAACGGGACTATGCCCAGGGACGCAGCGATGAAAAGGCTACCAGTATTCGAGGTCGGCTGCTGGACGCCCTCTACACGGCGTTGGAAAAGCAACGGCCGTTGACGCTGGATTTTGTGTATGGAGAGATGCTGGAAAAAACCAGGCTGTTCGTGCCGCTGGACGGACAGCAGCGCATGACTACGCTGTTTCTGCTGCATTGGTACCTGGCGCTAGTAGATAACAGATTGCCAGAAGCAAAGCTGGCTCTTGGAAAATTTACTTATGAAACCCGTAGCAGCTCACGGGCATTTTGTGAAAATCTGGTAGGCACCACACTGGATAATTGGCAATCGTATCCTAAGCTGAGTGCCGCGTTACGTGACACAACTTGGTTTCAACCGGCTTGGGAGCGTGATCCTACAGTGGCCGCCATGCTGACAATGCTGGATGCGCTGGCAGTTCGTTTTGGTAATGTGCAGGGTTGGTTTGAGCGGCTGCTTGACGCAAGCAACCCACTCATCGGCTTTTATTTCTTGGATATGCCAAAGGTGGGGCTTACCGACGACCTGTATCTCAAAATGAACGCCCGAGGCAAGCCGCTGACTGATTTTGAGAACTGGAAAGCAGAATTTGACTTACTGCTTCAGCAGAAAGGCTGGCCGGAGTTACAGACTGAGTTCGGTCAGAAAATGGACAGCAGCTGGACGGACTTGTTTTGGCGGCACCGCCGCGAAGGGGCAGCTGTAGTGGATGATGTTTTTGAACAATATCTACATTTCTTGACGCGGATGCTAGCCTATCGAAGCGGTGAGAGTAGCCGGGAACTGACAGCTGGTCGGTTAAGCTTCGAATGGTTCCGTCGAGTTTATGCAGAGCGGTCAACTGTTGAGTTCCTGTTCAGGACGCTTGATTTTTTGGCTTCGGTGCAGGCAAGTAACGATGGCGGTATTACTGGACTGCTAGCACGTTTGCTAACAAAGCAGTCTGATAATGAGCTAGTACGCCTGTTCGGCGAATCGCAGACGGATATTTTCAGCCAGTGCCTGCAAGAGTCTAATCCCGCCCGCCTCCTTCAGGAGCAAGTGTTGCTATTCGGGATGCTAACTTACGGGGCAACGGTAGCTTCGGAAAATTGTTCCGAAGCTGATATTCGCAATGTGTTGCGTGTACTGCGAAACTTGTTGGAGCGGGTACGCCAGCAGCAAGACACTCAAATTGGCTCTAACCTGCGCGTTGATGACTTGCCGGCCTTCGCGGCTGCCTGCGCAGTGTTGGCCACAGCCGATGCTGGTAATTCACCAAAGGTTTATGAGCGGCTAGCGGCTGATGTTGCGTTACCAGGCTTGCGGCGCGGGGTGGAACATGAGCGTAACAAAGCGCAGTTATTGACAGAACGGCCTGAGCTAATGCAGACCGTTCACGGATTGGAAAACCGGGGCGTATTTAGGGGCGACATACATAATTTGTCGCCAATGGAGAATGCCGATCAACTACCAGTTTTCGGACGAGCTGTACAGGAAATTTGGTCAGGAGAAATTGAGCAGAATGTTATCATTCGTGCTTGGTTGACTCTAGGCGATTTTTCGGTAAGCCAAGGCCGATGGACTGGAAGTGGCGAAAAGTATTTCTTCGGCAACAAGGCGAACTGGTACACAGTGTTGGCATTTGACCTGGGCAACGGCCAGGAAAGTTTGCTGCCTACATTCCTACTGGCTTACGCCGACGCCACAGGAGACACCTCACACGCAAAGCTAAATCAGTTGATTTCTGACTGGCTAAGCAACAATCAAAATTTTAATGATTGGCAATATTATTTCATCAAATACCCCGAAATGACTGAGAATTCACAAGGGTATTTCGCTTGGAATTCTGACTTTTCTTTACGCCTTCTGCACCGTACTTCTCTAAGGGCTAAACACATAAATCCATATGTATTGACAGTAGTGCGCCGAGGTAACATAACAAGTGCCCTGGCCCCTACCCATCAACAATGGATTAATGACAACGAGCGCAGCCCTTTGTGGCTTCACAACATTCCCGGTGTTTCTAATGACAGCTGGGATGCCGCCCTGTATAGCGAGGACAAAGGGTGGCGTTTCACTTTGCCTGCTAATCATTTTCTGCCAGCAGAGATTGAATATGAGTTTGACCTACAGCCCGATTCAGATGGCAGACGCTGGTTGCTGCCAACAACTGAACACGACCGGATCGAGCGAGTCGAATCGTTTGTGGCTGCTCTTCAGGCGCAGGGTGTCGAGTATCAGGAACCAGAGTTAATAGGAAACGAAGATTAACCGACAGCTTATTAGTACAAAGCCCCGTTCAACTGGATGTTGGTCGGGGCTTTCGTTTTTTCCTAAGCGGCTTACAACTTCATTAGCAGCGGATTAGCCGTCATTCAAAAAATGTGTTAGGATCTTCATCGAACTACCTATAAGCATTGAAATATCACAACAGGTTTTAGCCTATAGCTCGGCGTAGGCGCCCAACAGGCGGTGGTATTTCTTGCGGCCTTGCTCGATGAGGCCGGGCGTGGCGGTCAGCTCGACGCGCCAGACCTGGTGCGGATCCTTCTTCTGCACGCCGATGATCAGGAAGCGGGTGGCCTGCAGCACGTCGAGGTAAAGGGCGGCCTGGCGGTCGTAGTCGTACCGCTCGATGGTGCTTAGGAAGTGGGCGCGGTCGGGGGAGCTGGTGGTTTTGAAGTCGATGAGGGTGAGGCAGCGGCCGGCGCGGCTGCGCACGAGCAGATCGGGCCGGAGCTTGATCAGTAAGCCGGTGGCGGTGTGGGTGGCGGTATAGGACTGCTCGGCGTGGCCCCGATACAGCAGGTCACGACAGTAGCGCCCCCGGCGGAGCTGGCGGGCCAGGGTTTCCAACTCGGGCCAGCGGATGCCTTTCTCGTCGGTGCGGGCGTAACGGTGGGGTTCGAGCACGGCCGTGTGGAAGTGGCTGCCGTAGGCCAGCGCGGCGGGGTTGGGTAAGCGCAGCTGGCCCAGCAGCTGGTTTTTCAACTGGCCGAGGTCGGTGTTGCTCAGGCCGGGTAGGGCGCGGTGCTGGGCTTGGGTGAGGTCGGGGTGATGGGTAAGGGCGTGAAACATAGCGTTGGGTTAGAAGCTAGGAGTTGGAAGCTAGGAATCAGCGGATGCAGGCCAGGCGCTGCGGGTCGTCCTGGCGGTGTAGCCAGATGTGGGCGCCGCCGCAGCCGACTTGGTAGGCCGGGGCCGGGAAGAGCCGGCGCACGACCGGAGCCAGGTTGCGCAGGTCGGGCAGCGGCTCGGTCTGGTCGACCAACGTGAACAGTTGCGCGAGTAGGGCCGCTTCGGCCTCGTCGCGGGGCAGCTGCTCGATGTGCAGCTGGGGGAGTTGCAGGGTTTGGGGCATGGCGTAGTGCGGGGCTATGCGGTGGCCCCTGCGCGGCGATGCACAGGGGCCAGCGCGGGTTAGGCAGCCTGGGGAAGCGCGGCGGGCGTGGCCGGGTCGGGGTCAGGTTGGTTGTCGGTAGCGGTGGGGGCAGTGTAGCCGTGGCAGAGCCGCACCTCGGCCGTGGTGGTGTAGGTTTCGTGGCGCCAGATGGGGAAGTCCTGAGCAAACTCGCGGCGGGCCTTCACTTCGGCCGGGTCGGCGGGTTCGTAGCTGAACTCGGCTATGTAGTAGGTGGCTTTCTTGCCGTCCTTAGTGGTTTCCTTTTTGCTGGCCTGCACCTTCACCGCCACGTCAGCCAGGGTTAGGTCGTCGTAGAACAGCGGTTCGATGAGGCGGTACAGGTTTTCGACCGAGTAGCCGTGAAAGAGCACGGCGCAGATGGCGCCTTTCTCGTCGGCGTAGAACAGCTCGGCCCACAGCTTACGGCCCATGTTTAGGATGTCGTCTTGGAAGATGCGCCAAGCCAGCGGAATGAAGCTGATGGCCGAACCCAAAGGGGTGATACCGTTGATGTTGAACTGGCCGGCCTTGGCATCGAAGCGGATTTGGCGCGGGTGGCCGGGTAGGTAGCGGAAGCGGCTGGTTTCTACTACCTCGCCGCTGGCCTCGTCCACGGTGGCCGTGAGGTAGGCGCGGCTGGGCGCGGTGGTGGGAACCAGCTCGGTGGCGGCTGCGGCGGGCGAGGCGGTAGCGAGGGAAGCGGTGGCGGATTGTTTTGCCATGGTGAAAAAGGAGTTGGTTGACGAAAGGAATGGGGGCCGGTTAGCGGCCCGGCCCCCGGTGGCCGTGGTGGATAATTGTGCAAGCGGCACTTGCACGAATGCGGGCTTAGCGGAATTGCTTGTCGTGGCAGAGGATGGCGCGGCCGACGATGCTATCCTGGCCGCGGGCGGCGGGCTGGTGCTGATACCAGAGGTAGGTAGCCAGCAGGTTCAGGTAGCAGGGGTTGCGGAACTTGCCTTCGTCGTCGATGATGAGGATCAGGTCGGCGGTGAGGCGCACCACGTCCACCAGTTGGCAGTTGAGGAGTTCGTATAGCTCGGCCAACTGGAAGCTGCGGCCGTTGCGCGGGCTGATGGGTTGGGGCTCGGCGCTGTGCGGGTCGAGCAGATGGGGCTGGTAAGTCGTAGCGGTTGCGGGCATGGGAATCAGGGCTAGAATTAGGGCTATTCGTCTTCCACGTCGACCCACGTTAGCCGCCACCCGGCAGCCCGCAGCTCAGCTAATACTTCCACGGCCAGGAAACGGGCCCCTCGTGCGTTGCTGCTTCGGTCGTGGAGGTACTCGGCTGGGCTGGCAAAGCCTAGTGCGGCGGAGGCCTGGCCTACTGCGGCCTCGAAGGCGGCGGCGTGTTCTTTCACTTCTGACATGATGAGGGGGTATTGTGGCCCGCGCTGCGAAGAGCTGGCGCGGGCCGGTGGTGGATTATTTGAGGTCCCACGGGTGCGGGTGGTAGTCGTCGGCCGGCGCGGGCAGCAGGCCGTACCGGTCGGCCGGGCGCAGGCGCAGGACGGGCGGCGCGTTCAGCGCATCGGCGGCGGCCTGAGCTTGCTCGTGGGTGGCGTAGGCACTGGGGGCGGCTTCCTGCTGGTAGTGGCCGGGGCCGCCGGGGCGGGTACCGGGCAGGGCTACGTCGCGCACTACGGCCCAACCCTTGTTGCCGGCATACAGGCAGGCCGCGTGCCAGCGGCCTGCCTGCGGCTTTGGAGCGTGGCTCACGGCTGCGGCACTTGGACAGCCAGCCGGGCGGCTTCGGCGTGGGCCTGCCGGCTGGTGGCGTGCTGCTGAAACTCGCCGACGGTATCCACGCCCCGGCTGGTGGGACAAAAGCGGCGCACGGTATACAGGCGGGGGCTGCGCTCGTCAAACTGCTCCGAGGTGACGAAGTAGATCCCTCCGGGCCCCTGGTGGACTTTCTCGCTCACGCGGGAGCGGAAGAAGCGCAGGGCGCCGGGGCTGAAAAAGTGGCCACCGTGTTTGTGGTTGGCAGCTTTGATAAGGGCGAGGTCGTAGATGACGGACATGACGGAAGACGAATAGCAAGAGGGAAAACGCTACCAAACGCGGGCGCGGAGCCGGCGCAGCTGCTCCCCTTCGGGACTGGCGTGGAAGGCTTCGCAGGCGGCCTTGTAGGCGGCGCGGGCCTGCTGGTGGCGCACAATGGCGGCGCGGATGCGGGCGAAGCGGGCCGGCTGGCGCGGGTACTCCTCGCGCAGCCCGTACAGGGCCTGCCGGGCGTCGTGCAGCGCGGACTGGGCGCGGGCCAGCTGGTGGCGCACGGTAGGCCCGGCCTGCACGGCCACCCCTGCTACAGGGGCGGCCGGCGCGGTGGCGGTGCTATGCATGACGAAGCGAGGCGCAACGGTGGCGACGGGCCCGGCAGGCAAAGCCGGGGCGGCAGGCCTGGCCCCCGACCAGCCCCCACGCCACGCGGGCAATGGTGCGCTGAGCGTGGCGGCGGCAAACCGGAGTGCCGGCGGCGGCAGCGGTGGCCACGGCAGCGGCTACGGCCTGAAAAGGGCACGTACAGCAAGCCGAAGACGAAAACATGATGCCGCCGACCGTATAGGTAACGGAGTAGTAAACACTGAGGAAGCCGCCGGTAAGCAGGCAGGTGCTGGCGCTGGCCTGAACAGTAGCAGTGGGGCCAGACCAGGCGGCAGCGGCAAGCTGCGAGAAATGCAAGGGGGTGAGCATGGCTGTATGGGTTAGCCGTGGGGTGCGCTGCCGGCCGGGGGCCCTCCTGCGGGTAGCGCGTGCGCTCGGGCCTCTCCCGAACTACACAACTAATATACAACTATAAACGACATTAACCAACAATAGTTTAATAATAGTTGCTTGATTAACAACTAAAATATACATACCTTATAGTATGATAAAGTCCAATAACATGACTGTGGCGGTAGTAGGCAGCCGCGGCGTGGTGCGCAATGCCGCCCTGGCGCGGCGGCTGACCGAACTGATGCCGGCGCTGGTGGTAAGCGGCGGGGCAGCTGGCGCCGACGCCCTGGCGGCCAGCTGGGCGCGGGCCAACGGGGTGCCCCTGCTGGAGCTGCGGCCCGACTACGCCGCCCACGGTGCCGGCGCGCCCCACGTGCGCAATGCCGAGATAGTGCGCCGGGCCGACCTGGTGCTGGCAGTGTGGGACGGCCGCAGCAAAGGCACCCTGAGCGCCCTAAAGGCCGCCCGGCGGCTGGGCCGGCCCTACGAGCTGCTGCCCCTGGACTGAGCACCAAGCGGCCGGTGGTGCGCCCTGGGCGGGCGCCGAGCTGCAGACCTTAGAAGCCTCGCCCTGGGGGTTTGAGGGGCGGGCTGAGCGCCCCCAATGAGCCGGCCCGAAGGGCACCTTATGAGGGTGTAGCGGCCTTTTTGGGCTGCGGAACCCGAGGCAATGCAGAGCAGCGCGGCGCATGACACGGGGGGCTTGGGGGGACGCCCCCAATGGATACTCGCCGCAGGCACCTAATCGAGTGGTGGGGAGAGGCGCGGGCTGCCGGGCGGGGTGGCTACGGCGGTGGGTAAGCGGCAGCTGGCGCCTGAGCGGCTGGTGTGGAGCGGCCGACACGTGGCCAGCGTGGGTGAGGTAGTGACGAGGCTAAGGTGGCGGCGTGGCGGCGGTGCGGTGGGCGGAGCGTTTGGGGGTGGGCAGAGGCCGGGGCCTGGAGCGAAGCAGTTGGTGAGGGTGTGGGCTGGGCGGCGCAGCGGAAGGGCTGGGCCGGGGCGCGGGTTTGGGGGGACGGACGGGCGGCCTGCGGTGCGGTGGGTTGGTGGGTGAGGCAGCGCAGGTGGCCCGGTAGGCGACGCGGGGCTCGGCTGAGGGATGGGAAGGGCGCGACCAACGGGAGCGGTGCGTCAGCACGGGAGCGAAGCGGACCCCTGGACAGCCCGACCCCAGCACGTAGCAGAGCGAAGGGCCGGGGTCAGCCCCACATTGTCAATCTTCAAAAAGTACACATTTTCCCAACATAACCGCGCAGTAACTATGAAACTAAATTATAACAATACGTACTTTAGCTACTGCAGCAGGTTCATCTATTATTTTCTACAAGACGCATGTTCAGTAGCACGAAAGCGGGCCACATGGCCCATATCATTTTGACCTCGTTGGCCGGGCACGTGGCCAGCAACGAACTGACGCCGCCGGACCCGAGTACCATTGAGCAGTATGGGCATCTGATCATCCAGGCGGTGGTGGCCATCGTCACATTGTGGGCGACGGTGCGCAAGGCCTTGCAGCGGCCGGAGACGGTGGTGAAGGTGTCGGCGGATGCGCTGCCGCTGGTTAAAAGCGAACCGACGGTAACGGCAGGACAGCATGGCAGCGAAACTAACTGAGGCTCAGGCGGCGCGGCAGGCACTGCGGCTAGCTTCGGTGCGGCTGGAATTGCGGCAGGCCTACGCCAAGGCCTTGCTGCGGTGGCTACAGGACCCGGCCCTGGTGCGGCTGGGGCGGCCAATTGTGACCGAGGGGTACCGCAGCCCGGCGGAGCAGGACGCGCTGTATGCGCAGGGCCGGACCAAGCCGGGGACGATAGTGACCTACAAGCAGGGCGGAACATCGAAGCACAACCGGCAGCCGGCAGAGGCGTTCGATGTCGCTTTTTTGCTCAGTAGCGGGCAAGTCAGCTGGTCCTCGGAGTTGCTGCGCCGGTTTGCGCGGCTGATGAAAGCAGCTAACCCGGCAATCAGGTGGGGTGGCGACTGGAATCAGTTTAAAGACAACCCACACTTTGAGCTGTAATTCAATCATATGCACTCAAACAGTAGCTTGTAGTTGAGCAAACATTGTAGTCTAATAGTATTGGTAATTACACTAATATTTTTAGCAATAAGCAAACAAAGTTGGTTAGTCACTGCGTATACTTGCGGAGACTAGCCAATTTTAGTTTTATGAAAGACCATGTTGTGTTGCTTGGCGAGGCCGGCTCCCTGCTGCCAGGGCACCTGCTGCCAATGGTAGATATTGGGCTGTCGTGTGGGTTTCCGTCGCCGGCGGATGACTACTAGACGGAGCTGGTGGACCTGAATCGGCTGATGCTGCGCCACCCCGATGCGTCGTTCCTGGCGCGGGCCGTAGGGGAAAGCATGACCGGGGCCGGCATCCACGACGGGGACGTGTTGGCCGTGGACCGCAGCATGCGGGCGCAGAACGGGGACATTGTGGTGGCCTGCGTCGAGGGGGAGTACACGGTGAAGCGGCTGGAGAAGCGGCCGGACTCGGCGGCGCTTATTGCAGCTAATCCGGCGTACAAGCCCATTGTGGTGCGCAACGCCGACGATTTGCGGATTTTTGGCGTGGTGGTAGCGGTACTACACCCCTTGGTGGGCGAAGGCAGAAGGGGGCGGGAATTAAGAATTAAGAATTAAGAATTAAGAATTGGGTACCTGGCTTTTTGGCGCTGGGTTACCGCCACTGGCGCCTGGCCGGTGGGTTTCGGCTTCCCTCCTGCCGTGTCATTCCTCCGCTCTTTCACCCATTCACCCATTCACTTATGTTCGGGTTAGTTGATTGTAATAATTTCTACGATTCGTGTGAGCGGGTCTTTCGGCCGGAGCTGGAAGAGCGGCCGGTGGTGGTCCTGAGCAATAACGACGGGTGTGTCGTGGCCCGGTCGCAGGAAGCTAAGGCGCTGGGGCTGAAGATGGGTGACCCGTATTTCCAGGTGCGGCCCCTGATTGAGCAGCACGGCGTGGTGGTGTGCTCCTCGAACTACGAGCTGTACGGGGACATGAGCCGTCGCGTGATGTGGTACCTGCAACAGACGGCGCCGGCGGTGGAAGTGTATTCCATTGACGAGGCCTTTCTGGACCTGGCCGGCATGACGCAGCACTTTGATCTGGGCCGCTGGGCCGGCGAGGTGCGCGGCGCGCTGCGGCAGCGTACCGGCATCCCGACCTGCGTGGGCGTGGCCCCGACCAAGACCCTGGCCAAACTGGCCAACAAGCTCGCCAAGACCGAATTTGTGGGGGGCCGCGGGGCCGGGGTGCTGGTGCTCAGCGACGAGGCCGAGCGGCGGGAGGCCTTGACGCGGGTGGCGGTGGAAGACGTGTGGGGTGTGGGGTACCGGTCGGCGGCGAAGCTGCACGCGGTGGGCGTCCGGACGGCCGCGCAGCTGGCGGGCGTGGGGGATGCCTGGGCTCGGAAGAACCTGGGCGGCGTGGTGGGGGCGCGCCTGCTGCACGAGCTGCGGGGCTTTTCGTGCGCGGGCATCGTGGTGGAAGACGAGGCGCGCAAGTCGCTGGCCTGTACCCGCTCGTTTGGGCGGCCCGTGACGGAACTGGCGGACGTGGCCGCGGCCGTGGCCAGCCACGCCACGGGGGCCGGGGAAAAGCTGCGGCGGCAAGGCCTGGCGGCCCGGCTGCTGACGGTGTTCATGGAAACGAGCCGGTTTGCGGAAGTGCCTCCCCCCTACTCCTTCTCGGCGCAGCTGACCATGCCGGTGGCCACGGACGACACGCTGACCCTGGCGCAGGTAGCCCGCAAAGGGCTGGAGCGCATCTGGCGGCCGGGCAAGCGGTACGTGAAGGCCGGCGTGGTGCTGGATGGGGTGGAGCGGGCCGGTACCGGGGCGCAGGTGTCGTTATTCGGCGACGTGGGCGTGACGCCGGAGCGGACTGGTCTGATGCGGGCTTTCGATGCGCTGAATGGGCGCTTCGGCGCTGGCACTGTGAAGGTAGCCACGTCGGTAGCGGCGCCGGGTCAACGGCAGGCCTGGGCCATGCGCCGGGACGCGAAAAGCCCGGCGTTTACGACCAACTGGGGCGAGCTGTGGGCGGTACGGTGCTGAACCTCTCCCCTTGCCACCTATTTCTGAAAAAAGATGCCTGAATGGAAATCAGGCACGATAGCAAACAAGAAACGGCAGCTCGGGTGCGGGCTTACTGTATGATGGACGGACTAACTTTTGTGGTAGCGGCGCACGTGCTGGAGCGCCGGGAGGACCCGGGGCGGGAGATTGTACTTACCCGGCCGGGGCTGGCGCCGGCGTGGCGGGCAGAACTGCCTATGATTCTGGATCAGCGGCCGGCTACGGCGGCGCTGGTCGAATACGTGGTGAAGCTGTACTTCCGGCAGATGCCCGTGGAGGCAGACCTTATTGGGTGGTCGGCGCTGACGGGGGTTGTGCGGCTGGCGTTGGCGCGGGCCAACGGGGAAGCGGATGATGCGTGGGAATGGGCGGAGGTGGTGGCGTGAGGCACTACAACCAGCAAAATACCCGGGGGCTGACCAAGCAATCAGCCAGGTCAGACTCAAGATTATCACCACAAACACCACAAACCGCTCATTATCAGACATCCAACAAGCAGGCAATAAAACTGGCCGGTCATGGATGCGCTGGCTTTCAGCTCTTTCACGCAGGCACCTTTTCTCACTCTCTTTCGACTTACACTATGCGACAGTTTGTACCGGACGCGGAGTCCATTACCGAGTTTTTTGGCGAGTTTGAAGCGCGGGGCTACCGGGTGGAATTGATAAGCGCCCCAAGGCTGGGCGGCTATGCCTTGCGGATGCCGTTGGGGCCGGGCAACGAGGTAGTGCCGTTGTTTCCACTACCGGCAGCGAAGATGCAGACTCCAGAAGATGCCCAGCGCTGGATGGAGAAGCTGCGGGATACTCAACTGAGCCAGTACGCATTTCTGCTGGACTAAAGTCCGTGAATTTTTAGCGTATACCATGCAGTGCCATCGGCAGATGCGTCACGGCATTCAGGCACTTATCTGCGGGTTTTATTCAGGAAGCAGTAAGCGGCCAGGTTTCTGCTATACCCGTCCGCAGGGCCGCCAGCGTGGCCAGGCTGACGCCCAGCTCCGGGCCGCTGCGACTGATGGCTCGCGCCAGGGGGCTCCTTTCTCCCAGGGCGACCTGCTCGGCCAGCAGCGTCAGCAGGCGCGCTTGTACCGGGCGGTCGGCAACCAGCCGTTGGACCTGTCGGCCCAGCACCCGGGCGCCGACCAGCAGCATCAGATTAGTACTATCGGCCGCTTCATCTGCCGAGAAGAGGTCCAGGTGCTGCGTGTATATCTCATCGGTTATCAGGTGAAAATACGCTTCCAGCAGGTTCCATATATCCACGGCATCCTTGCCGCGCAACTCCGGGCGGTCCTGCCAGGCCACCAGCTTCAGCACGACGATACCGGGCAAGGTAACCACCCGCCACTGCTCGCCGGTTGGAATGGCCACCGTGGCGGCATCGGCCAGCACCTCCGGGAAGCCGACGGTGGAAATGTGTTCCATGCCCCGCCCCGAAAAATACACGTCGCCGGCCTCGTCGGCAATGGCGCCGAAGGGCATCAGGTCCACCGTTACGTTGCCGGCCACTGAGGGATAAAGCAAGCAAAAGGCGCTGCTTTGAGCTTTTACAAATCCCTCCTGCTCAACCAGCCACGCTTGGAGAGTTTCGTATTGGGTGGTGTCGTTGATGAACACTGCTAGGTCGAGGTCTTTGGTAGCACGTCGCTCTGGCTCGTTGTATATCTGGCTCATCCAGATGTCGCGCGCCACCGCCCCTACGATATAGAAATCGACGCTAAACTGCTCGAATCCGCGCTGCAATGCGGCCATTGTGTCGCCCAGGCCCAGTGGCTTCAGGCGTTCAGGTGAGATAGGGTAAATATTGCTCATATAGTAGGTGGGCTACCTCACGATTGCGCGGATCGGTGGTGATGATTAAGTCGGCGTAGGCCAGTAAGGGGTGTACCGCTTGGGGCTGCGGACGGTCCGGATGGAAGATGGTGTCCATGGGCCGGAGCACCTCCACTTTGCCGTGAGCATCAGGCACCAGCCTTAGCCGTTGCATGACTTCGGCCCGGGAAGCAGTGGTATAGAGCGTGAAGTACTCGGGCAGCAGGTATCCATCGAGCAGCAAGTGGGCCGCCGGCTCCCCGCCCCAAAGCGTGTCGGGCCCCAGCGGCAGGTCCTGCCAGCCTTGCCGGGCTACGCCCGGGTCGAGCCAGCGGTAGCGCTGGGCGGTCAGCCGGGGGCGGACGACTTCGCCGTAGGCATCGACCCAGCGCCGGAGCACCTGGGCGGGGTCGGTCCACCGGCGGCGGCCGGCTTCCTCGCGCAACAATCCTAGCTGTTGTAAGCTCCGCAGCAGAATGCTCACGGAGCCCAGCGCCACCTGGGCCTGCTCGGCCATGGCGCGGTAGCTGGCTTGTAATAGCACGGGGGTACTTAGCAGATGGTACAACAGCTGTACCCCTGCCGGCTGGAAGGCGCGGTGCTGGGTGGGCGGCTCGGCCAGGGGCTGCCGCTGCCCGCTCACCAGGACAAAGAAGCTCCTATCAGCCGCGTGCAGGTAGGCATTCCCAGCCGTATCGAGGTACTGGATATCGTGCTGGCGCAGTTTCTCACCCTGCTGGCTGCTCACGTACGGCACCACCAGCACGACCAGTTCCCCGGCCTGGTCGTTGATGGAGCGCAACTGGCCTATGGTGCCGGGCTGCAGCCGCGTCTTGGCTTCGGCCAGGAACAGATGACCTTGTGGACCGATGCGGAGGTATCCGTCGGGCTGGTACTGGCGCCGAGCCGAGGGGTGTATGCGTTCCTCGGCTACGGGTAAAAGATGTGCGTTCAGCTTGGTGCATGTTTCGAATGCTCTGCAAGCCAAAGTCAGTAGCTCTTCCTCTTCGTTAGTGTTCATTTTATGTCTAACGTTCACTAGCAATGAACAATCTAAAATAATGAACACTGCCGTTAAAAGCAAGGGCACAGTACACAATGCCGCACGGGGCGGAAGTGGTATCAGAAGACAAGCTCACCAAGGAAGGCAATTAGTAAGGAGCTTGGCAGGTCTGTGCGTTAGGGGCAATCTACTTTCTCTAAGCAAGTTCCTCTTTCACTCACTCTATGTTGAAAGCTAAAACATCTCTACCAAAGGGCTGGCTAAGTGCCCAATGGTAGAGATGCTTACTTAGCGTCACTATTTATTTTATCAGGCGCAACAGGCCATCCGAACAATGGCTTTTATTGGCTCCATATGTGAACTGTTGCTGTCATTTGAGTGATGCGACAGCTCTGGCTATTTTATAGTCCGGTGCCGAATCAAGCGATAAAAAGAGTTCCCTTTGTCTGTAAGTCAGGGTTAGAGCCTGTTGGGGAATTGAGGATGAGGCAAAAGAAAACGAGCCAGTAAGTTGCGGCAGGAGTTCCTAGGCTCC
>NZ_VAJM01000025.1 GCF_005771675.1 Hymenobacter jeollabukensis
TTTTACAATGGAGAGTTTGATCCTGGCTCAGGATGAACGCTAGCGGCAGGCCTAATACATGCAAGTCGAACGGGGCAGCAATGCCCAGTGGCGCACGGGTGCGTAACGCGTAGGCAATCTGCCTACTCCTGGGGGATAGCCCGCCGAAAGGTGGATTAATACCGCATGACGCTGCAGGGTGGCATCACCTAACAGCTAAAGAATTTCGGGAGTAGATGAGCCTGCGTGCCATTAGCTAGTTGGTGCGGTAACGGCGCACCAAGGCGACGATGGCTAGGGGAGCTGAGAGGCCGATCCCCCACACTGGCACTGAGATACGGGCCAGACTCCTACGGGAGGCAGCAGTAGGGAATATTGGGCAATGGGCGCGAGCCTGACCCAGCCATGCCGCGTGACGGATGAAGGCCTTCTGGGTTGTAAACGTCTTTTGACCGGGAAGAAAAAGCCCTTGCGAGGGAAATCGACGGTACCGGTTGAATAAGCACCGGCTAACTCCGTGCCAGCAGCCGCGGTAATACGGAGGGTGCAAGCGTTGTCCGGATTTATTGGGTTTAAAGGGTGCGTAGGTGGCCCTGCAAGTCCGTGGTGAAAGCCTGCCGCTTAACGGCAGAACTGCCATGGATACTACAGGGCTTGAGTCCAGACGAGGTTGGCGGAATGGATGGTGTAGCGGTGAAATGCATAGATACCATCCAGAACCCCGATTGCGTAGGCAGCTGACTAGGCTGGTACTGACACTGAGGCACGAAAGCGTGGGGAGCGAACAGGATTAGATACCCTGGTAGTCCACGCCGTAAACGATGGATACTCGCTGTGGGCGATACACAGTCCGCGGCTTAGCGAAAGCGTTAAGTATCCCACCTGGGGAGTACGCCGGCAACGGTGAAACTCAAAGGAATTGACGGGGGCCCGCACAAGTGGTGGAGCATGTGGTTTAATTCGATGATACGCGAGGAACCTTACCGAGGCTAGAATGCGCGTGACCGGTTCAGAGATGGACCTTTCCTTCGGGACACAAAGCAAGGTGCTGCATGGCCGTCGTCAGCTCGTGCCGTGAGGTGTTGGGTTAAGTCCCGCAACGAGCGCAACCCCTATGTTTAGTTGCCAGCACGTAATGGTGGGGACTCTAGACAGACTGCCTGTGCAAACAGCGAGGAAGGCGGGGACGACGTCAGGTCATCATGGCCCTTACGCCTCGGGCTACACACGTGCTACAATGGACGGTACAGAGGGTCGCCACGCAGCGATGCGGAGCCAATCTCAAAAAGCCGTTCTCAGTTCGGATCGGAGTCTGCAACTCGACTCCGTGAAGCTGGAATCACTAGTAATCGCGTATCAGCAACGACGCGGTGAATACGTTCCCGGGCCTTGTACACACCGCCCGTCAAGCCATGGAAGTCTGGTAGACCTGAAGCTGGTGCCCCGCAACGGAGCCAGTTAGGGTAGAACAGGTAACTGGGGCTAAGTCGTAACAAGGTAGCCGTACCGGAAGGTGCGGCTGGATCACCTCCTTTCTGGAGCA
>NZ_VAJM01000026.1 GCF_005771675.1 Hymenobacter jeollabukensis
ACGTTCTTTGACGTAACGGCTAGCAAATAAGAGAACAAAATGCCAGTTTCCAGCGATGGAAGATGGCATCACACGAGCGAACGAAAGACTGCTGATTACTCGCAGTCGCCCGTTACTTACGGAAGTAACGAAGGGCGCACGGGGGATGCCTAGGCTCTCAGAGGCGAAGAAGGACGTGATAAGCTGCGATAAGCGGTGGGGAGGGGCACATACCCGTTGATCCGCCGATTTCCGAATGGGGCAACCCACCACCTTGAAGAGGTGGTACTTTCTGCTTGCAGAAAGGGCGAACCCGGGGAACTGAAACATCTAAGTACCCGGAGGAACAGAAAATAACAATGATTCCCCAAGTAGTGGCGAGCGAACGGGGATTAGCCCAAACCGGGTTGGTTACGGCCAGCCCGGGGTTGTAGGACTACAACGTGGGACCGCCAACAGGTAGCAGAATGACGTGGGAAAGTCAACCAGAGACGGTGAGAGTCCGGTACGCGACAGTTGTTGGGGCCCTAGTAGGATCCTGAGTAAGGCGGGGCCAGTGAAACCCCGTCTGAATCCACCGGTACCATCCGGTAAGGCTACATACTCCTGAGAGACCGATAGTGAACCAGTACCGTGAGGGAAAGGTGAAAAGAACCCTGGATAAGGGAGTGAAAAGAACCTGAAACCGTGCGCTTACAAGCGGTCGGAGCCCCTTGGTGGGGTGACGGCGTGCCTTTTGCATAATGAGCCTACGAGTTACTCCTCTCTGGCAAGGTTAAGGTTGTGGACAACCGGAGCCGCAGCGAAAGCGAGTCTGAACAGGGCGCAGAGTCAGAGGGGGTAGACGCGAAACTTTGTGATCTACCCATGAGCAGGATGAAGGTTGGGTAAAACCAACTGGAGGTCCGAACCAGTTTCCGTTGAAAAGGATTTGGATGACTTGTGGGTAGGGGTGAAAGGCCAATCAAACTGAGAAATAGCTCGTACTCCCCGAAATGTATTGAGGTACAGCGTCGTGGTTGAGTCACGTGCAGGTAGAGCTACCGATTGGACTAGGGGGTGTCACAGCCTACCGAATCCAGACGAACTCCGAATGGCACGTTGATATACACGGCAGTGAGGCGTGGGGTGCTAAGGTCCCACGCCGAGAGGGAAAGAACCCAGACCATCCGCTAAGGTCCCTAAATCCGGGCTAAGTTGAACAAAGGAGGTCCAGTTGCCTTGACAGCCAGGATGTTGGCTTGGAAGCAGCCATTCATTTAAAGAGTGCGTAACAGCTCACTGGTCGAGCGACAGGGCATCGATAATACGCGGGCATCAAGTCCGGTACCGAAGCGATGGATTCGTCTTCTAGACGAGTGGTAGGGGAGCATTCCAGCAGCGGTGAAGCCATGACCGGGAGGCGTGGTGGAGCGGCTGGAAAAGCAAATGTAGGCATGAGTAACGATAATGGGGGTGCGAAACCCCCACGCCGATAGACTAAGGTTTCCTGCTCAACGCTAATCGGAGCAGGGTTAGTCGGGACCTAAGGCTAAGCTGAAGAGCGACGACCGATGGCCAGCTGGTTGATATTCCAGCACTTGTTTTGTGGAGTGATGCGGTGACGGAGAAGTGAAAGGCACGCGGGCGGACGGAAGTGCCCGTTGAAGCGCGTAGGTATTGTTGGGGTAGTTAAGTACGCCCCGATAGCTGAACCGTGATAGTAGACCAAGTCCTTCGGGACGCGGTCATAGTTGCCCTAATCAGACTCCCAAGAAAACCCGCTAAGCGTTTACCGCACAACAACCCGTACCGCAAACCGACACAGGTAGTCAAGGAGAGTATCCTGAGGCGCTCGAGTGAATCACGGCCAAGGAACTCGGCAAAATGGTCCTGTAACTTCGGGAGAAGGGACGCTTCCTGTCAGCAATGACAGAAGCCGCAGTGAAAAGGCCCAGGCGACTGTTTAACAAAAACACATGGCTTTGCGAACTCGCAAGAGGAAGTATAAGGCCTGACACCTGCCCGGTGCCGGAAGGTTAAGAGGGGAACTTAGCGCAAGCGAAGGTTTGAATCGAAGCCCCGGTAAACGGCGGCCGTAACTATAACGGTCCTAAGGTAGCGAAATTCCTTGTCGGGTAAGTTCCGACCTGCACGAATGGTGTAACGATCTGGGCGCTGTCTCAGCCGTGAGCTCGGTGAAATTGTAGTCTCGGTGAAGATGCCGAGTACCCGCCACGGGACGGAAAGACCCCGTGCACCTTTACTACAGCTTGACATTGACTCTGGGCACCGCATGTGTAGCATAGGTGGGAGGCGTTGAGCCGGGGCCGCTAGGTCTCGGGGAGCCGACGTTGAAATACCACCCTTGCGTTGCTTGGAGCCTAATCTCTAAACAAGGGAAACAGTGTCTGGTGGGTAGTTTGACTGGGGTGGTCGCCTCCAAAAGTGTATCGGAGGCTTTCAAAGGTCCGCTCAATCCGCTTGGTAACCGGATGCAGAGCGCAATAGCAGAAGCGGGCTTGACTGTGAGGCTGACACGCCGAGCAGGGTCGAAAGACGGATATAGTGATCCGGTGGTTCCGCATGGAAGGGCCATCGCTCAAAGGATAAAAGGTACGCCGGGGATAACAGGCTGATCTCCCCCAAGAGCTCATATCGACGGGGAGGTTTGGCACCTCGATGTCGGCTCGTCACGTCCTGGGGCTGGAGAAGGTCCCAAGGGTTCGGCTGTTCGCCGATTAAAGTGGCACGCGAGCTGGGTTCAGAACGTCGTGAGACAGTTCGGTCCCTATCTGTGGCGGGCGTTGGAATGTTGCGAGGACCTGACCTTAGTACGAGAGGACCGGGTTGGACCAGCCGCTGGTGTACCAGTTGTGCCGCCAGGTGCAGCGCTGGGTAGCTACGCTGGGTCGAGATAAGCGCTGAAAGCATCTAAGTGCGAAACTCACCTCAAGATGAGCATTCCGTTAATAAGGTCCGTGAGAGATCATCACGTTGATAGGCCGCAGGTCTTAAACCCGAAAGGGCCAGCCGAGCGGTACTAATGAACCGAACGCTTCCGAATGATAGCTCCATTCTACTTGTTTGCTGGCCGTGCGTCAATGCCTTCACGGCACCCGACTGGGGTGTCCGTCCTGATAATGGTGGCTTTAGCCCGGGTGTTCACCTCTTCCCATTCCGAACAGAGTCGTTAAGCCCCGGAGCGCCTATGGTACTGCCTTCGCCGGCGGGAGAGTCGGTCGCCGCCAACCTTATCACCTGCACAGCCCCCGCTGGCCTCTTCGGCCGCGGGGGCTGTGCCCGTTTATGGGCCCCCGCCGCCCCCCGGCCTGCCCCCACGCGCCGAGCACGT
>NZ_VAJM01000027.1 GCF_005771675.1 Hymenobacter jeollabukensis
AGCGGTGGTCTAATACATGGTGCATCGTCGATTATGCTCGTCAATGACGAGTTGAATGCGGACGTGGTGCATGGCCAGGGAACGGCTGAACGAGCAGGACTTGCGCACCAGTACGCCGCAGCGCTGGCGCAGGGAGCAGTTGATGGCTTCCACGATGCTGGTCTGCCCGCTGCCTTTGGCGCTGGGCTGGTGGGCGCGCTTGGGCAGCACGCCCTTGTAGGCCTCCCACTCGTCGGTGTAGTACCAGGTGCCGGTGCGGTAGGGCGTGGGTAAGGCCCGCCATAGACGCCGGGCCGTGGCACGGCCGCGCGAGCCGAGCACCCAGGCCACGATGCGGCGCGAATGCCGCTCGACGGCCAGCCACAGCCACTTTTTACGCCGTTTGCGGCCCACGAACGTCCACAGCTCGTCCAGTTCCAGCTCCTTCACCCGGCGTGGCAGCGGGCAACTACTCGGCTGGGCCCGCGCTTTTTTTTGCCAGCTTGGCCACGGTCATGCGCGCCACGCCCGTCAGGCGCACGATGGCGCGTTGCGAGACGCGTTCGAGCAGCAGCTTTTCCACCTGCGCATACTGTACGGCTTTGCGCGGGGCGGCCGGCGCAAACACGGCCTGGTGCCGGCAGGCGGTGCACAGGTATTTGGCCTGGCCATGACTGTGGCCGTTCTTGCGCAGGGCCGTGCTCCCGCACTTGCCGCAGCTCATCGTGGTCTGAATCATACCGCTTGTACGTAAAAACCACGCATTAGACCACCGCC
>NZ_VAJM01000003.1 GCF_005771675.1 Hymenobacter jeollabukensis
GCCTCTTCGGCCGCGGGGGCTGTGCCCGTTTATGGGCCCCCGCCGCCCCCCGGCCTGCCCCCACGCGCCGAGCACGTTTGGCGCCGATTACCGCTTTTCCTGCCCGTTGCTGCATGCGCCGCTGCTTATAGGACTGCGGAGCGTTGCCGGTTTGCAACTGCATGAAGCGTTTCTGTCAAAACCTGCTCTCAGAATGCCGGTCCAAGCTCTTGCTGCTAGCCGCGCTAAGTGCATTCTTCGCGCGTGAGCTGCTCGTTGCAACTGATGGCTGCCTGCGCGCCTTCGGCGGCGGCGATAAGGGCTTGTTGGGCCGCGGGAGTAATGTCGCCGGCGGCATAGACCCCAGAGACGGACGTCTGGATGCGTTTGTCGACCCACACGGCACCGCTGCGCTGGAGCAGGCGGCAACCTAGCTGTTCAGCCAAAGGGCTGCGGTGCTGCTGTTCGGGGTGAATAAAGAGGGCATGACGGGCGAGGCTAGTGCCGTCTTGGAAATTTATGCGGTGGAGTTGGCGGTTGCGACGGCCGATTAATTGGCTAATGGGCTGCTCGTGGAGGATGATATGATGGCGCTTGAGGCGGTGACGAGCGTGCTCGGACAGGCCGGTCCAACCATCGGTACAGACGGCTACGTCCTTGGACCAGCGGCTGATGAGGAGGGCAAAGCCGGCTACGGATTTATTGGTGCCGTAGACAGCGACGGGCTGGTCGCAGACTTCGAAGCCATGGCAGTAGGGGCAGTGCAGCACGCCACGGCCCCAGAGCTCGTGCATGCCGTCGATCGGGGGCAGGATATCGGTGACGCCGGTGGCGAGGATAATTTTGCGGGTAGTGACTGCGCGGCCGGAATCCAGGGTGAGGTGGAAGATGCCGGTTTCGGGGTCTTTCGAAGCTTGGGAAACGCAGTTCTCGCGCCGCTCAACGGTGGGGTAACTTGCGAGTTGCTCGTGGCCGATACGGAGCAGTTCGTGCGGCTTAATGCCGTCGCGGGAGAGGAAACCGTGGACGGCGGGGGAGAAGTGGTTGCGGGGCCGGCCTCCGTCGCAGAGCAGGACGCGGCGGCGGCAACGGCCCAGGAGCAGGGCGGCACTCAGGCCGGCGGCCCCGGCCCCGACGATGACCACTTCGTAGTCGGTGGCGGGGACGTGGCGGGGGCGCCGGAAGGGGCGACGTGTGGATATGGGCATTGCTGACGGGACCGTGTTAGCTCGGAAATACCGTGGCCGCAGGGGTAAGGTTGTGCTTAAGAGCTAAAGAAGATTGAAGTAGTTCCGGATTTTCTGGTACTTGGGCCATCAACCTTTCCCCACTTGCCTATGCGACACCTATTACTTTTGCTGGCGGCCTGCGGCCTCAGTACCGGGGCTATGGCCCAACTTTCAGGTACCAAGACAATTGACCCGGCTGGTACGGGCACCAATAACTACCTCACGTTTACGGCGGCGGTGCAAGCCCTCAACGCTGGCGGGGTCGGAGCGGGCGGGGTAACGTTTCAGGTGAAAGCCGGCGCGACGTTTACCGAAACCATTCCGGCCATCACGGCAACCGGGACGACAGCTAATCCGATTCGATTCAGCAAGAGCGGGCGGGGAACCAACCCGGTGCTGCAGCTGGTGGGCGCGGGCGCAACCGACGCGGTGCTGACGCTGGACGGGGCCGATTACGTGCGCCTCGACAGCCTGACCCTGCGGGAAAACCCGGCCAACGCCACAGCGGCGGAAATGACGGAGTACGGCCTGTGGCTGAAGAACGGTGCCACGAACAACACGGTGCAGGGCTGCAGCATCGAGCTGAGCCGCAGCAACGCCAACAAATCCTACGGCGTGTACGTGCTGGACGGGAACAACAGCGCCAACCGCTTCTACAACGATGCGGTGAGCAACTGCACCAGCGCCTACTACCTGGCGGGCACGACGGCCACCTACGACACGGACAACGAAATCGGGACGCTGCCGGGTGGGCGCAGCCTGGTATCGCAGATCGGGGTGCCGGCTGCGGGCGGACCGCCCGTGACGACCATCGTGTACGCGGTGTACCTGAAGTCGCAGACGCGGGTGAAGGTGTTTGGGCTGGAGCTGACGGACGTGCAGGGGCCGGGCAGCGTGTACGGATTGTACTCGACGGGCACCAGCAACTCGGCCGACCTGACCGACAACACCCTGCGCAACGTGGTGAGCAACGCCACCGGCACGGGCATCGTGGAGGCCATTTACATCGACGGTGGTACGACCTCGAATATCTTCCGCAACCGGCTCGACGGAGTGCGGGCGGGCGGCTCGACGGCGTTTGCGGTGGGCATCGACGTGACGGGCGGCACGACCAACAACGTGGTGAACAACTTCGTGCAGAACGTGGCGGCCCCGGCCAGCACGGCGGGTACGGCGGTGCGGGCCCTGAGCCTGCGCGGCGGCACCAACAACAACGTGTTTCACAACACCGTGCTGGTGGAGTACGCCGCTACGGTGGCCAGCAACAAGAGCGGGGCCTTCTTTATGTCGGGGGCCAGCACGCCGGGCTACGTGGCTAACAACATCTTCGTGAACCGCGTGACCGGGTTGACGCCGGGCGCGGGCGGCATTGGGGCAGCGTTTTTCAAGGCGACGAATACGCTGACGACGCTGTCGGCGGGCTCGGGCAATAACCTGTATTACGCGGGCCCGCCCTCGGCCGAGCACCCGATTTTCTACGGGGCCAATACCACGGCCCCGGCCCTGGCTACCACGCTGGCCGACTTCAAGCAGCTGGCTTCGCCGGCCGAGCAGGCCTCGGTGACGGAAAACCCGCCCTTCGTGAGCAGCACCAACCTACACATCAGCCCGACGACGCCCACGCAGGTGGAAAGCGGCGGGCAGAGCCTGGTGGGCGGCACTGGCGTAGGCACGGATATCGACGGGGACGCGCGCAACGTGACTACGCCGGACATCGGGGCCGACGAGGGCACCTTCCAGCGCGTGGACCTGGCCGGCCCGGCCATTGTGCTGACGCCGCTGGGCAACACCAGCAGCCTGACCAGCCGCACGCTGAGCGGGGTGGCTATTACTGATGCCAGCGGGGTGAACGTGGCGGCCGGCACCAAGCCGCGGCTGTACTATAAAAAGAACACCGACGCCAACGTGTTTACGGCCGCCAACGACGCTACCGGCAACGGCTGGAAGTGGACCGAAGCCAGCAACGCGGCCTCGCCCTTCAGCTTCACGCTCGACGTGAGCAAGCTGCGCAGCGCCCCGGCGGCCGGCGACTCGGTGCAGTACTTCGTGGTGGCCCAGGACCTGGCCGCGACGCCCAACGTGGCCGCCAGCCCCGGCGTGGGTTTCGCGGGTACTTCGGTGGCGGCTATCAGCAGCGCCCCGACGCGGCCCTACGTGTACCGCGTGCTGGGCTTTATCAGCGGGGTGAAGACGGTGGGCACCTCGGCCGCGGCCGATTATCCCACGCTAACGGCCGCCGTGGCCGACCTGAACCGCTCGGAGCTGAACGGCAACCTGACCTTCCGCCTCATCGACGCCAGCTACACGGGGGAGACGTTCCCGATAACCATCAACGCCAACCCCGGCACCCGGCCCACGCCGGCGACTTCGCCGCGGGCGGTGCTGATTCAGCCGGCGACGGGTACGGGCACGGTGCTGCTGCGCGGCACGGCCACCACGCCGCTGCTCATCATCAACGCCAACTACGTGGGCATCGACGGGGGTACGGCGCAGAACCGGCGGCTGCGGCTGCGCAACGACGGCGTCGGCTCGGCCAGCGGTGTCATCTTCGCCTCGGGGCGCAACGTGGTCATCAGCAACTCGGAGCTGATTGCGGGCAGCAGCACGACGGGCTACGGCGTGGCGTTTGACGCGGTGGTGGCGGGGCGGCTGGCCAATTGCTTGGTGCAACGCGCCAACGTGGGCGTGCAGCTGCAGAACAACTGCGACTCGGTGCAGGTGATTGGCAACAGCATCGGGGCTACTGTGGCGGCCGATAAAATCGGAACGACGGGCGTGGTGGTGCTCAGCAGCCAGCACTTCGACGTGCGCGGCAACACCGTATCGGGCGTGACGCGGGCGGCCAGCCCGGCCGTGACGGGCGTGCAGGTGAGCGGTACCTCGCGCGAAGGCTACGTGCGCGGCAACTTCATCAGCGACATCACCCACACCGGCAGCACCACCTCGACTTCCTACGGCGCGGTGGGCATCCGCCTGGCTTCGTCGGAAGCAGCCGCCGCGGTACTGGTGAACAACAACATGGTGCGCGACGTGCTCAGCTACGGCGACGACGGCTTCAGCTTCGCCCCGCACGGCATTCTGGCCAGCAGCGGCGGGGGGTACGGCATCACCTACAACACGGTGGCGTTGAGCGGCACGATGAGCGGCGGGGCCACCCCGCAAAGCTCGGCTCTGCTGCTGAACACCGGCGTGACCAACGTGACGGTACTCAACAACATTCTCGTAAACAACATTAGCAGCACTCCCGCCGGCGGCCGGGTGTACTCGCTGATGGTGGTAGGCATGGCGGGCAATACGCTGCTGAACAGCAACAGCAATGACTACTACGTGACGGCAGGCACGTCGGCTGCCCTGGCCAGCATCAACGGCGTCGAGGCGTCGGCCATAGCGGCCCTGCGCACCGGCACCAACGGGGACCAACGCAGCGTATCGGTAGCCCCGGTCTTCGTATCAGCTGCCGACCTGCACCTGACCGGGCAGAACTGCGGCCTGGTCGGCGTGGGGCTCCCGCTCACCAGCGTACCGACTGATATCGATGGAGACGTGCGCAGCACCTCGTATTCCGTCATCGGGGCCGACGAAACCAACATCTGCGTGACGGCCGCGACCCTGGCCCAGGCCAGCTGGCAGACCAGCGTGTACCCGAACCCCTCGGCTGGCCTGCTGACTGTGGCCGTGCGCGGGGCCCAGGGCGCGCTGACGCTGGAAGTGCTGGATGCGCTGGGCCGGCCGGTTCTCCGGCAGGCGCTGCCCGCCGGGGCGGATGTCAGCCAGACGGTGGACCTGCGCGGGCAGGCGGCGGGCGTGTACCTGCTGCGCCTGAGCAACGGGCGTGCGAGCAGCAGCCAGCGCGTGATGCTGCGGTAGGACGCCTCACCTCCCGGCCCCCTACCTCGCTTGATGCACGACATGAAAAGGAGAGGGGGAGCCAGACGATTCGTATGATCCGCAGAAGCCAAAAGCGCGGCACCTCTTTCGGGGTGCCGCGCTTTTGGCTTCTGCGGGTCTGCGGGCGGCGTCGGTTAGTGCACCGGGCCGCGGCCACTTTGCTCGACCAGCTGCTTGATCTGCTGGTTGAACTCGGTTTGCTGCTTCAGGTCTTCGAGCGGGATGTGGAAGCGGTACTTCCAAAAGTGCTCGGGGTTGGCGGGCACGTTGATCTGCTCGTCCTGTGGGTTCTGGCGGCGCAGGTGCTCGTCGAGGGCCACTAGGTCCTGCAGGGGGAAGATGGCCCACATGGCGGGCGAATAGAGGTGCTGCACCATCATTTCGCGGGCCACCCAGGGCTCGGCGAAGTAGGGCGCCTGCTGACCACGGTGTCCCAGCAGCTGCTCGAAGAAGCGCTGGGTCCGCTCGTGGTCCTCTTCCCACCAGCCGCGCACGGTGCTCATGTCGTGGCACGACGGGGACACCACGGAGAGGTAGGCCGCGTCGTTGGGGTGCGAGAATTCGATGCCGGTGGCGGCGGGCATGCGCTGGATGTTCAGGCCGAGCATGCCGAGCTGGCGCATTACGCCGGGCACCGAGGCGGGCACCATGCCCAGGTCTTCGCCGCAGATGAGCATGTCGGTGGCGTAGCGCACGGCGGGCAGCTTCACCAGGCCCTGCTCGCGCCAGAAGTTCTCGTGGCGGCGGAAGAAGAAGTCGACGTAGAGGTCGTTCATGCGCTGGCGCGTCTGGTCGTCCAGCTCGCGGAAGGTGCGCGACTTGTCCACCGTGATGCGCGGGTGCCAGAACTCCCCGTTCGAGCCTTCGGCTTCCACGAACAGTACTTCGGTGAGCAGGCGGTAGAGGCCGAGGCGCTGGCGGGTGAGCCGCTCCAGCTCGGCACCTTCGGCAAACTCCAGGCGCGCTTCGAACACAGCTTCCACCTTGCGCTGAGTACTGACGGCCTCCTTCAGGCGGAAGGCGCCGTGGCCGGTTTCGTCGAGGAATTCCTCGCGCACGGCGTTGGCGTCGGCGTCGAACAGCTCCTCCAGGATGTGCCAGCGGATGTAAGGCTGCGTGAGGCGCTGGGCATCCCACCAGCCCAGCCGGTCGCGGATTTCGTCGCGGTGCAGGGGCAGGGCGGGCGAGAAGTGCCCAAGCAGGCCCTCTACGGCGTGGTTGGGGATTTCCCAGATGCGGAAGAAGCCCAGGATGTGGTCGATGCGCAAGGCATCGAAGTAGCGGCTGAGGTGGCCCATGCGCTGCTGCCACCACTGGTAGCCGTCCTCGGCCATTTTCTCCCAGTTGTAGGTGGGGAAGCGCCAGTTTTGGCCCGTGACGGAGAAGTCATCCGGCGGGGCACCGGCCTGCTGGTCGAGGTGGTAGAGCTCGGGCTGGGTCCAGGCCTCCACGGAGTGGCGGTAGATGCCGATGGGCAGGTCTCCCTTGAGCACCACGCCGCGCTGCCGGGCGTATTCCACGGCCTCGCGCAGCTGCTTGTCGAGGTGATACTGGATGAAGAGGTGCAGGCCGAATTCGTCGAACTCCTTGTGCTTGGGGTCGAGCAGGGCCTCGAGCCAGGCGCCGGGCTGCTGGAACTCCTGGGGCCATTGGCGAAAGTCGACGGTGCGGAACCGGTCGCGCAGGCCGCTGAACACGGCGTAGGGCGCCAGCCAGGCTTTCTGCTCCTGGTAGAACTGCTGGTAGTCCTGGTCGGCCAGGAAGGCTTTCTTCTCCTGCTTGTAGAGGGCGCGCAGAAACTTCCACTTGGCCTCCGTCACCGGCTGGTAGTCCACGAACTCGCGCGTGTTGAGCAGCTCCCGGGTTTCGTCCAGCTCCTTCTGCAGCGCGGCGTCCTTGAGCTTGGCAATGCTGTCGAGGTTGACGTACTGCGGGTGCAGGGCGAAGACCGAAATGGCCGCGTAGGGGTACGAATCGACCCAGGTATGGGTGGCGGTGGTGTCGTTAATGGGCAGCACCTGCACCAGTTGCAAGCCGGTTTCGACGGCCCAATCGACCAGCAGCTTGAGGTCGGGGAATTCGCCCACGCCTAAGCCCTGCTTGCTGCGCAGGGCAAAGACCGGCAGGGCCACGCCCGCGCCGTGCCAGGGGCCGGTGGTGTAGCGGTACAGCTCGTCGTGGCGCCAGCGCAGGGTGTCACGCCCCTGCAAGGGCGGCAGCACGCGGTCGGGGCCGCCTTCCAGGTCGATGCACTGCTGTTTCGCCGGGTCGTAGAGGCCGTACTTATAGATGACGGGCTTTTCCGCGTCGGCCAGCACCACGTCGGCCGACCAGGTCGGGAAGGTGGCATCGGAGAGGACCAGCGGCTTCCGGTTGTCCCAGGCGCCGAGGGCTTCGTCGGAGCCGAGCACGCACAGGCACTGCCCGGGCGCGATGCGCGGGGCCGTGAGCGAGAAGCGCGTGGTGGCGTCGGCGGTGCGGGCGCGGGCCTTCTTGGGCTGGTGACAGGGCGACTCGGCCGGGCGGCGGAAAATGGCCTGGGTGAAGGCGTTGGTCTGCAGCTCGTACTCGGGCAGCTCGGGCTGGTGCCAGAACTCGTCGACGACCACCGTGGCGTAGGTTTCGCCGGCGAGGCTGAGGGTGCGGTCGGGGCCGCCCTCCCAGGTCACGGCGCCGCCGTTGTCGTCCACCAACACGTATTTATAGCGCAGCTCCGCTGGGTCGGCGGGCAGCTCCGTTTCGCCTTCCCAGGTGTTGGTGCCGGGGTAGTAGGTCAGGCGCAGGGCTTGGGCGGGCTGCCAGTCGCCGAGGGCGGGGCCGGTGCCGCGCACTTCGAGGCGCTGGCCCCAGGTCGTGAAATAGGGAATGCGGAAACGGAGGCGCATAAAAAAACGATGCAAGAAATCGGAGGGCAAAAGTCGGATATTTAGCCGATTCTACCGCAGTTTCTGAGCGGAAGCTTTGCGGTGGCGAGTAAGTGTTTACTCCGCGCCGCGCCGTAGGGTTGGAAAGTGGCTAGGGACGCCCACAAGCCCGGATAAGACCCGCGGCGGCGGCGGGCCCACCGCCAAAAAACGGCTGTCACCAACGGGGTTTTGGGCCGCGCCGCCGTCCGAAACGGCGGCGGGCGAAACTGCCAAGCCGGGGCCCACAAAAAAAGGGCCGATGTAACATTCTGGCCTTTTTGTTCGTCCGAAAGGGCTCAGTAGCCGTTCTGCTTTCGGGCGCACGGCACTCAGCCCTTCTCTCTCGCTTGGCAAACTCTACGAATACTACTCCACCCGCGGCGCCGGCTCCCCAGCCCGCGCCGCGCCACCGGCTGCCCGGTCCCCTGCGCTGGCTGCTCTGGGGCCTGCTGGGCCTCGTCGGTCTGATTGTCCTCGTGGCCGTCGGGCTGTATTTCGCGCTGCAGGTGCCCTCGGTGCAGGACTGGGCCGCCCAGAAAGCGGCCGGCTACCTGCAGGGTAAAATCGGCACGGAAGTCCGCATCAATAAATTCCGCACCGACTGGCGCCACGGCTTAGCCCTGGAAGGCGTGTACCTGGAAGACCAGAAGGGCGACACCCTGCTGTCGGTGGGCAAGCTGGCCGCGGGCATCGACCTGTGGGCCCTGGCCAAGTCGCAGATCAACGTGAGCAACGTGGAGCTGACCGACGGCACGGTGCACATCGCGCGCACGCTGCCCGACTCGACTTACAACTTCGACTACATCCTGGCCGCCTTCGCCACCGGCGACACCACCACCGCCACCCCGGCCGACTCCACCGGCGGCTTCAAGTACGACATCGGCGAGGCCCACCTGGCCCGCGTGTACCTGACCTACGACGACCAGGTGGACGGCATGAACGTGCGCGGCCGCGTGGGCGACTTAGCGGTGCGCATGAAGGAAGTGGACGTGGACCGCAGCATCTACCGGGTGGAAACGGCCAGCCTGAAGAACACCGGCATCAACATCCGGCAAACCAAGGTGCCGCCGGATACGCCCGCCGAGCCGCTCACGCTCACCTTCGGGCTGGGCCAGGCCACCCTCGACAACGTGGCCCTGAACTATGCCAACGACCCCTCCAAGCAGTACATCAGGACGCGCATCGGGCAGGCGCGGGTGACGGCCGACAACATCGACCTGATCCGGCAGCGCATCAGCCTGAACTCGCTGGTGCTGCGCAACTCCGATATCAGCTACGCCCAGAACTCCACGGTGCCGGTGGAGCAGCGCGTGGTGAACCCGGCCGAAGCGGTGCAGAAAGTGGACTCGGCGGTGGCCCAGACCACTGGCGCGCCCACCAGCTGGCGGGTGGCCCTGCGCAACTCCGACATCAGCGGGGTGCGCTTCGCCTTCGACAACCTCGACGAGAAGCGGCAGCGCACCCGCCTGCCGGCCATGGACTACAACCACCTGCTGTTCGACTCGCTGGCCCTGCGCACCCGCGACCTGCTCTACACCGAAAACCGCACCACCGGCCGCATCGACCTCTTGCGGGGCCGGGAGCAGAGCGGCTTCCGGGTGGATAAGGCCCAGGCCGACGTGGTGTACGACTCGGTGCAGATCCGCCTCGACAACCTCGACCTGATTACGCCCCACACCCGCATCCGCCGCACCCTGGCCATCGGCTTCGACTCCTTGGGCGCGCTGGCCGACAGCCGCACCCTGGGGCGCACGCGCATCGAGGCCAACCTGCAGAACACCCGCCTGGGCTTCCGCGACATTCTGTACCTGGCGCCCGATCTGATTACCGAAAAGCCTTTCACCAGCGGCCCGAACCAGTCGGTGCTGCTGAGCGGGCAGGTGAACGGCCGCATCGACAATTTCGCGCTCAACAACGTGGAAATCGTGGGGCTGCGCAACACCATCGTGAAGGCCTCGGGCCGCATCCAGGGGCTGCCCAATACCGACCGCCGCCTCTACACCGACCTGAACATCCGGCAGCTGACCACCACCCGCCGCGACTTGAACGACATTTTGCCCGCCGGTACCATTCCGCAGGACGTCATCGAACTGCCGGAGCGGGCCACGCTCAGCGGCACCATCAAGGGGCGGCCCACGGCCAACGACCTCGCGCTGAACCTGAAGGCCAATACCTCCTTCGGCGGGGCTACCATTGCGGCCAACCTGCGGCCGGGGCCCACGGGCAAGGAGCCCGTTGATGCCCGCTTCAACCTGCAGAACTTCCAGCTCGGCCGCCTGCTCAAGCAGCCTGACATCGGGCCGGTGACGGGCTCGGGCACCTATACCGGCGTCGGCTTCGACCCCGAGACCATGCGCGGGCAGCTGACGGCCAAGTTGCAGCGCGCCCGCTACGGCAACTACACCTACCAGAACATCGACGCCAACGTGGGCATCACCGGGCAGCGCTACGACATCGTGGCCCGCAGCACCGGCGACTCGAACGCGGCCTTCAACATCAAGGGCGTCGTTGATCTGAGCAACCCGAACGCCCCGCAGTACTCCTTCGGCGGCTCCTTGCAGGGGCTGAACCTGACTGCCCTGGGCTTCTACTCGGGCGGGCAGCTCAGCCTGAAGGGCGACCTGGACGCCAACCTGCGCGGCTCGGACCTGAACTCACTCAACGGCACGGTGAAGGGCGACAACGTGGTCATCAACCTCAACGGGCAAAGCATTCCGCTCGACTCGCTCGACGCCCGCATCCTGCAGCAGCCGGGCCGCACCGAGGTGGACTTTACCTCGCGCATTCTGCAGGCCACGCTGCGCGGCAACACCCGCCTCGGCGACATTGCCACCGAGCTGCAGCGCCACATCGACCGGTACTTCGACCTGCCGGACGTGCAGTACCGGCCCTCGGCGGTGGCGCGGCAGTTTACCTTCGACGTGAACGTGCCCAAAACCGGGGCGCTGCTGCTGCCGCGCTTCGTGCCGGGGCTCACCCGGATTTCGCCCTTCAAGCTGGCCGGCAGCTACGACAGCCGCGCCGCCAACCTGACGGTGCGCACCGACATTGCCCGCCTGCGCTACTCCGGCACCACCGTCGACTCGATGAAGCTGCGCGTGACCTCCGACCCGCAGAAGCTGGACTACGGCCTGCTGATCGACCAGGTGTACCAGGACACGACCCTGAAGATTCCGAATCCGAGCCTGACCGGCAGCATTGCCAACAACCAGATCGGGACGCGCCTGCGCATTGCCGAGTCGGACTCGGTGCAGCGGCTGAGTCTGGGCGGCACCCTGCAGGTGCTCAACGGGGCGCAGACCTACCAGTTCAGCTTCGCGCCCGACATCGTGCTCGACAACAAGCAGTGGACCGCCGCCCCCGGCGGGGTGGTGCGCTACACCTTGTCGACCGGCAACATCGACGCCCAGAACGTGCGCATCTCGCGCAGCCAGGGCGCCGCCGACCGGTTTCTGGCCCTGCAGACGCTGGCGGGCCCGCGTAACCCGCTGCAGGTACAGCTCGGCAACCTCGACCTGAACGGCCTGGGCCGCGCCGCCGGCCTGCAGGACTCCCTGGTGGGCGGCACCCTCAACGGGCAGGCCGTGGCCTACAACCTGGGCCGCACCGGGCAGGCCTTCACGGCCGACCTCACGCTGGGCGGCTTTGCCTACAATAAGTACGTGCTCGGCGACCTGCGCGCCCAGGTCGTGAACAACACCGCCGACCGCTACGACCTGACCGCCAACCTGACCAAGAACGACGGCACCGACGTGCGGCTGAGCGGTTTTTACAATACCAACGGCTCCATTAACGTGGTGGCCAACATCGCGCAGTTCAACCTGAAAGCCATTGAGCCCTTCTCGGCCGGGCAGATCCGCGAAGCTACCGGCGCGCTGACCGGGCGCTTCACCGTGACGGGCACCACCGCCGCGCCGCAGCTGCGCGGGGCCGCCCGCTTCCGCGACGGGGGCTTCACCCTCTCGCAGCTGGGCGCCCCGTTCCGCCTCTCCGACCAGGAGCTGGTGCTCAATGACCGCGGCCTGCACTTCGACCAGTTTGCCATCATCGACTCCCTGGGCAGCCGCGCCATCGTGGACGGCTACATCGAGCCGGCGCGCAACCTGGCGCAGGTGGGCCAGTACCGCCTGCAGCTCACCGCCACCACCGACCACTTCCTGGCCGTGCAGAGTACCCGCCGCGACAACCCGCTCTACTACGGCACGCTGTTCGTGGATTCGGACAGCCAGGTGCGCGGCAACCTGCAGCGGCCCAACGTGCGCACCCGCGCCACCGTGGCTGAAGGCTCGAACCTGACCGTGGTGGTACCCACCGACGAGGCCGTGGCCGTGGAGCGGGAGGGCATCGTGGTGTTCGTGGACAAGGACGCGCCCAAGCCCAACGCCGATTCGCTGCTGACAGCTATGGCCGACGACATCGACAGCGCGGCCGTGGCCACCGGCTACGACGTGCGCGCCAACATCACCGTCAACGACAACACGCCCTTCACCATCGTCATCGACGAGGCGGCCGGCGACAACCTGAAAGTGCGGGCCGACGGCACCCTGAACGCCACCCTCGACGAGCGGGGCGCCCAGACGCTCACCGGCCGCCTCGACGTGACCCAGGGCCAGTACGTGCTGAGCCTCTACGACCTGGCGGAGCGCAAATTCGACATTGCCCCGGGCTCCTTCATCACCTGGAGCGGCGACCCGTACAACGCCCAGCTCAACGTGACGGCCATTTACAAGGTGCGGGCCGTGGCCGCCGACCTCATTGCCAACCAGCTCGACGCGGGCTCGGAGCTGAGCAACCTCTCGCGCAACCGCCTGCCCTTCGAGGTGTACCTGAACGTGACCGACCAGCTGCTCAAGCCCACCATCGGCTTCGACATTCGGGTGCCGGAGGGCACGACCAGCCCGGTGGCCGAGCCGGTGCGCGCCAAGCTGGAGCAGCTGCGCCAGCCCAGCAACGTGAACGAGCTGAACAAGCAGGTCTTCTCCCTGCTGGCCCTGAACCGCTTCATCGCCGAAAACCCCTTCCAGAGCACCGCCGGCCCGGGCACCTTCGTGGGCAACCAGCTGCGCGGCTCGGCCAGCCAGGTGCTGACGGACCAGCTCAACAACCTGACCGGCGAGTACCTGGCCGGCCTGGGCCTGGAGCTGGGCGTGGACTCGTACACGGCCGTGACGGGCACCGGCGCCCAGCAAAACCGCACCGACCTGAACGTGGCCATGCGCCGGCAGCTCTTCAACGACCGGCTCTCGGTCCGCCTCGGCACCGACGTGCCGCTGGGCGGGGGCAGCAACGGCACCCAGGCCACTTCGGGCACCGCCGCCGCCAGCCAGTTTGCCGGCGACGTGAGCATCGAGTACAACATCCTGCCCGACGGCCGCCTGCGCCTGCGCGCCTTCCGCAACAACGCCTACGAGGACATCGATGGCCAATTCATCCGCACCGGCACCTCGCTCATCTTCCAGCGCGACTACAACTCCCTGCAGGAGCTGTTCCAGAAAGTGGCGCCGGAGATAAAGCAGGCGGTGAAAACGGACCGCAAGGAGCGCAAAGCCGAAAAGGCCGCCGCCCAGGATACGCTTAAAAACAACGCCCTGAACTAGGACCGCAGATGTCAGAACCTACCCCGACGACGCCGATGCGGACGACTCACCCGGTGCTGCGCGCCGCTGCGCTGGCGGGCCTGCTGCTGCTGGCCGGCTGCAGCGGCACGCGCTTTATTCCCGACAACGACAAGCTTTACACCGGCTCGGCGGTGAAGGTGACCTCGCCCTACCCCATTGCCAACGAAGCCGCCCTGAATACGGAGCTGGAATCGATGATTACGCCCAAGCCCAACGCCTCCATCCTGGGGCTGCGGCCCAAGCTGTACTTCTGGCACATGGGCGCGGGCAAAACCAAGGGCCTGGGCAAGTGGCTGGCCGACAAGTACGGCGAAGCCCCGGTGCTGCTCAGCCAGGTGGACACCCAGAAGGTGAAAAACCTGATGCTCAACCGCCTCTACAACAACGGGTTCTTCGCCAACCCCGTGGTGCAGAGCAAGGTGACGGCCAAGGGGCGCACCGCCACCGTCGACTACACGGCGCGGGTGCAGAAGGCCTACACCATCAAGGAAATCCACTTTCCGGACCGCGACACGCTCATCGACCGCGACATCCGCAAGACCCAGGCCGGCTCCCTGCTGAAGGTGGGCGACCCGTACAACCTCAACCGCCTCATCGACGAGCGCACGCGCATCGACAACGAGCTGAAGCAGACCGGGTATTACTACTTCGCGCCCGATTACCTCATCTACGAAGTCGACAGCACCGAGCACAACACGGTGGACGTGTACCTGCGGGTGAAGGGCAGCATTCCGAAGCGGGCCGCCAAGCCCTACGTGCTCAACCGCGTGACCCTGAACACGCGCTTCGGCCTGACCGATACCACCGAGAGCATCAAGCCCATCATCTACCAGAAGTTTCGCTACGTGCCCGATGAGGAGGTGTTCAAGGCTAAGGCCATTACCCGGGCCACCTTCCTGCACCCCGACTCGCTGTACCGCCGCCACCGCCAGGACCAGACGCTGAGCCGCCTGATGAGCCTGGGCACGTTCAAGTTCGTCGACATTCAGTTTCGGCCGGCCCGGCAGAAGCCCGACTCGGCCGGCTACGGCTTCCTGAACGCGCAGGTGCGCATGACGCAGCTCAAGCGCAAGTCCATCCGGGCCGAAGTGCAGCTGGTGCAGAAAACCAACGGCTTCACCGGCCCGGGCTTCACGGCGCAGTTTCGCAACCGCTCGGCCCTGCGCGGCGCCGAACAGCTGATTCTGAACTTCGTGGGCACCTTCGAGACGCGCTCGGCCCCGCCCAAAGCCACGCCCGACGCGCCGGTGCTCGGCCTCTCGTCGGTGGAGGCGGGCGTGAACGGGCAGCTGCTGGTGCCGCGGTTCATCGCCCCCTTCGACATCCGGCTGCGCGAGTCGGACTTTCAGCCGCGCACCACCTTCGGGGCCGGTTACCGCTACGTGGAGCGGCGGCAGTTTTTTCAGGAAGACTTCTTCAACCTGAATTACGGCTACAGCTGGAAAACCAAGATTACCAACGAGCACGAGTTCCGGCCCGTCGATTTGCAGTACATCCGCCTGGCCAACACCGAGCAGGCGTTCCGGGACCTGCTGGTGCAGCGACCCTTCTTGCGCCTGAGCTTCGACCAGCAGTTCATCCCCGCTTCGTCGTACCGCTACACCTACAACACGCAGGTGTATGAGAAGCGGCGCGAGCAGGTGTACTTCAGCGGCGGGCTGGAGCTGGCCGGCAACCTGGCCAGCGCCGTGAGCCGCCAAAGCAGCACCACCGCCGACGGCCGCACCCAGAAGGAAATTTTCGGGCAGGCGTTTTCGCAGTATTCCAAAGTCGACCTGGAGTTTCGCAACTACTACCGCATCACCCAAAACCCGACCAGCGGCAACAAAATAGCCACCCGCGTGCTGCTGGGCCTGGGCACGCCCTACGGCAACTCGCGCGTGCTGCCCTACCTGAAGCAGTACGGCATCGGCGGGCCCAACAGCGTGCGGGCCTTCGGGGCGCGCTACGTGGGGCCGGGCACCTACCGCCCCACGGGCGCCAACCAGATCAACAACCGCTTCTACGACCAGGTGGGCGACATCCGCTTCGAGGTCAACGCCGAGTACCGGCAGGACCTGTTTCCCTACGTGAAGGGCGCTTTGTTCGTGGATGCGGGCAACATCTGGCTGGCCAACCCAGACCCGAGCCGCACCACCTTCGACAGCAGCGGCAACCCCGACGGCAAAAACGGGCAGTTCCAGCTGAATTCCTTCTTCAAGGAGCTGGCCGTGGGCGCCGGCGCCGGCATCCGCGTCGACGTGCAGTTTCTCGTCATCCGCCTCGATTACGCCGTGCCCATGCGCGTGCCCTACTCCACCACCAACATTCCTCCGGGCGAAGAAGACACCATCCCGCGCGTCGGCAGCTTTGTCGACGGCCGCCTGAACCTGGCCATCGGCTACCCCTTCTAAGTGGTGAAATGGCGAGATGGTGAACTGGTGAGTTTAACGTTCTGGCTGCCCTGAATGCGCAAACGGCCCCGGCAACATCTGCTGCCGGGGCCGTTTGGCTTTCTTGATTTGATCAGGTGCCGCCAGCACGTCAACTCGCCAGTTCACCATCTCGCCATTTCACTGTTCCTCCGCCTCCGTCTTACTGTGGCCGAGGAAGCGCTTGGCGCGGGTGGCTTTCAGGAAGTTTTCGAGGCCGACGGTGATGCGCTCGGCTATCTGCTGCTGAAAGGCCGGGTCGAGCAGGCGCTTTTCGTCGTCAGGGTTGGAGATGAACGCGGTTTCGACCAGGGCGTTGGGGTATTCAGTGGGGCCGTTCAGGCCGAAGTTGAACGAGCCCACGTTGCCCCAGGGCGCCAGGCCGGTCTGCTGCATCTGCTCGTAGATGGCGGCCGACAGCGGCCGGAACGCCACGTAGCGGTAAAACGCGGCCGTGCCCTTGGCCTCGGCCGAGCCGGTGCTGTTGACGTGCACGCTCACCAGCAGCTGGGGCATCAGCTTGCGCAGGCGGCGGATGCGCAGCTCGTTGCCCACGCTCACGTCGGCTTCGCGGGTCATGAGCACGGTGGCGCCGGCTTTTTCCAGCTCGGCGCGCAGCTTCTGGGCAATGCTCAGCGTGAGCGTCTTCTCCATCACCCCAGCGCTGCCCACGGCGCCCTGGTTGTCGCCGCCGTGGCCGGCGTCTACGGCCACGGTCAGTCCTTTCAGCTCCAGCCGGGCCGGGGGGCGCCGCACCCGGATGGTCAGCACGTTGTTCTGGTAGCCGATGGCGTAGCCCCAGCTCTGGCGGTGCCGCAGGTCGATGACGATGCGGAATACGTCGGGCTGGGGCTGCTCGTAGTACACGTTGGTGATTTCGCGCAGCCCCGCCCGCTGGGTTATCCAGTTGGTATTGGAGGTAGCCCCGAACACGTCGACGACCAGCCGCGTGGGCTCCAGTTGCAGTTGCGAGCGGTAGGGCAGGCGTTCCTGCAGGGGCACGCGCACGTAGTCGTACTGCTCGTCGCCGCTCACGCTCCACGAGCCGGTGAGCGACTGGGGCGCGAAGCCGCCGGGCGGCAGCAGGCGCACGGTTTCATCGGGCACCCAGGCGGTCTGGTTTTCGGCCAGGCGCACGCGCAGGTACTCGCCCACGCGGCCCGTCACGTGCAGAAGCACCAAGGAGTCGAGGTAGCCGATTTTGGCCCCGCCGAGGCGGTCCTCGCCCAGGCCGTAGTTAAGGTAAGCCAGCGAGGTATTGGTGCGGGCCAGCTGCGGCAGGGCCGGGTTGAGCAGGCGCACGGTGGTCTTAGTCAGCAGCGAGTCGCGGCGGCCGTCGGGCAGCTGCAGGCGCACCAGCAGCGGCCGGCCGGCGACGGTGCCCAGCGTGGTATCGGCGGCCTGCACCACGTAGCTGAGCTGGTAGATGCCGCTGCCGCGCTTGCCGTCGGGGGCGGACAGCTCGGTCAGCGGCACCTCGCGCAGCACTTTGGTCGGCTTGCCATCGGGGCCGGGCAGGCCGGGCGTCAGGGTTTGCAGCACGCTCACCCGGGCACCGGGTTGGGCTTTCACGCGCAGCTGCAGCCGGTCGCCGGGCTGCAGCCACTGGTCGCGGGCCGGCACCGTTTCCGCCGATTCGAGTAGGCGCTGGGCCGCGGCGGGCAGCGCAGGGAGCAGGGCGACGAGCAACAGCAGCGGGCCGACGAGCCGGCGCGGGCGGAACCAGGGAGCATTCATGCTGCAAAGAAACGGCCCCGGCCGCGCCAGGATGCGCCGGGAGGCTACAAATGCAGCACGCGGCGCAGCTGCACGCCCGCCGTCAGGCTGGCCATGCGCGAGTACACCTGCACCGGTACCTGCTCCGCGCCGTTGTGGTACCAGCTCACCGTCAGCTGATCGGCCCCGCGGCGGCCCACGGGCCGGGCGGCGTAGGCCAGCTGCAGCCCCAGCAGGGTACGCCGGCTGATGCGCGCCTCGATTTCGCCCTCCACCTGCATCAGCACCCGCCAGCGCCGGGGCATGCGGTAGCCCAGCGAGAATTCAGAATAGTCGTCGGTCGGAGTGGAGTTCATCAGCGTCACCCGGTCCCCAAACGATTCGGGGCCGGTGTAGTGGTGCAGCACCGCGCCGGCTTTGGCCGCGAGGTAGAGGCGGTCGGGGCGCAGGGTCCAGCGGCGGCCACCCAGCAGCGCCCAGGCCGTATTGGCCGGGAAGCCCGACAGCTCGGTGGTGTGCTGTGGCGCCACCATGAAGTGCGAATGGTTGCGGGCGCCTCGGGTGGCCGGGGCATCCACCGTGGGGTCGATGCTGAAAAACAGCGGCACCCAGGCCGTTTGCGGGCCGGCTTCGGCCAGCCAGCCGGGTGCCCACTGATAGCCTAGGCGGGCCGAAAACACGGGCAGGGCCACGTTGGCCGCGGTACTTTGCTGCGCAGAGGCGCCGCGCTCCTGCCGGGCCAGGGCCACGCCCATACGCATGCCGGTGCTCAGGTACAGTCCGCGAGCGGGCAGGGGCTGCCACGCCTGACGGGCTGCCCGTCGAGACTCGTAGGGCTCTAGGCCCAACTCTTTTTTCCGCAGCTGCCAGTGGTAGCCCAGGCTGATTTCGGTGAAGCTGGCGCGGGTGTCGTAGGTAGCGCCCAGGCGTAGCGGGCCGCCCGGCGCGGCAAACTCGACCTCGTTGGTGGTGCGGTACACCGGGCCCAGGCCGTACTGGTGGGACAGTTCCAGGCTGAGCACGTTGTGGCGGCGCAGCTCCCGCGTCAGCCCCAGGCGCAGACTCAGCAGCCCATTCACCTTGTGCAGGCGGGCCAGGGATTGGGTGGTGGCGCCCCAGGCCTGGCGGTCCGACGGCAGCTGGCTCAGCGTATCGGCCGGGCCGCTGTACAGCTGACTGGGCGTGCGGGCCAGCAGCAGGCCCAGGCCGGCGGCCCCCAGCACGCGGGTGCGGCCATTGGCTCCCAGTGGCCAGCTACGGCCGCCTTCCAGGCGCAGCACGGTGGTGCGGGCCACCGGGCCCGAGCGGTAATGCCAGGTGGTATCGGCGCGGCGGGCCCGGAAGCCCACCGCGGTCGAAAGCAGCAGGCGGTTGAGCGAGGCGCGGGCCAGCCAGCCGCCGGCAAAGGTGCGCTGCACCAGCAGCGTGGGCACCAGGCGGCCGGTGCGCGGCCCCTGGTAGCCGACGCCGGGTAGCTCGGTGGCGTTCCGCTGCTGCCAGGACGTGGTGGTATGGCCCAGGCGCAGGCCCATTTGCCAGCCGGGCGTTTGCTGGGCCAGGGCGGGCAAGGTGGTGAGGCAGAGCCCGGCAAGAAGGACGTAACAGCAACGCATAGCAGCGGGAAAACGGAGTGGGTAGACCTGGACCGCTGATGGGGCAAAAAAAGCCGGCAACGCCCGCAGCAGAGGAGCGTTGCCGGCTGGCAAACGTTGTATGGCGTGGTGCCGGTATCTAGCGGGCCGTGGCGGGCTTGTCGCGCACGGCGTCGCCGAGGTCCTTCAGGTCGCGGGTGGTTTCCAGGGTTTCAAACTCGGCCTGCAGCGCCTTGATGTGGATTTCCTGGCGAGCCGGCAAGTCGAGCCGCAGGGCCCGGTAACGGGCGTTCAGGCGGTCGAAGATGGCGGTGGCGTAGTCCCAGTCGCGCTGCGTCCACTCCCGGCGCTTGGCCCGCGTCTGGCGCAGCAGCTGGGTGTAGGCCGGGTCGAGGTTCGTCACCGTCAGCGTGCTCACGCGGGCATAGGGCCCCAGCAGCTCCTGCGCAAACGCGGCCGAAGCCACCGTGTCGAGGGCCTGACCGTTGCGGACGCGGGAGGCGGAGTCCCAGCGGGCGGCGCGGTGGCCGATGCGCTCAATAGCGTTGCCGGCTTTGTCGGCCAGGGTATCGATTTCGCGGGCACTGTTCTTCACGGCGTCCTGCCGCTCGCGCGGCGTGGAGTCGCAGGCGGTGAGGAGCAGGGCCAGGGCGGGGGCGGCCAGCAGCAGAGGGGCCAAACGGCGGCGAAAAGCGGCGGGAAGTTTCATAGGCGCAGTTTACGCAAGCCGGCGCGCACAAGATGCTGCGGCGCCGGCCCGCAGCTACTGCCGGGCAATGCGGAAGGTAAAGGGCAGCTCGTACTCCACCGGCACGGCACGGCCGTTCTTGCGGCCCGGAATCCAGTCGGACGGGATGGTGCGGGCCACGCGTAGGGCTTCCTCGTCGCAGCCGGCCCCGATGCCGGTCAGCACCTTGTAGTTCTGGGCCACGCCCAGGGTATCGACCACGAAGCTGACTATCACCCGGCCCTGCACGTTCTTCAGGCGGGCCTGCTCGGGATAGTTCAACTGCCGCATAAAGGCCGACAGCATGGTTTCGCCGCCCACGTACAGCGGCGGGCGGTCGAGGTAGCCCACCTGCCAGTCGGTGCCCTGCTGGTGGCGGTAGGGGTGCTCGTCGGGCTTGCGGTAGTAGAGCAGTTTTTTCTGGTCGTAATCGTAGCGCTGCACCAGCACCTTGCGGCCGCTGGGCGTCATGGCGTAATACGACCAGGGCCCGAGTTTGCGGCCTTTTTCCACGCGGCCGCTGTCGAGGTCGGTTTGGCGCACCTTGCCTTGGGCGCGCAGCGTGAGGGGCGCGCAGCAGCAGGCGCCGAAAAGGAGCAGTAGAGGTACTCGCATGTGGGGGAATGCAGCCGGAGCAGACGTGGGGACGCCGTTCCGGGGGGTATTGGTGGAAAGTCGGACGAGGGCAGTAAGCGGCTGGATTAGCGGGATAATCCAATCGTAAACATAAACTTACGAAAATATCTTGCGAAGATCTTTGAGTTTTTCTCGGAAAATTCCAGTAGCCCTAGCTATTGTGTATCCGGGTTGTCGAGGCGGCGCTGCAGGTCGTGCAGCTGGGTTTGCAGGCCGGGCAGGTGCGGGCACAGCTGGCTGAGGCGGCGCAGGGTGCGCAGGGCGCCCCGGTCGTCGCCTACCATGCGCAGGATGGTGGCCTTGCCCGACAGTGCCCCGAAGTGGCGCGGCTCCAGGCGCAGCGTGCGGGCAATGTCGAGCAGGGAAGCGCGGTACTCGCCGCGCAGGTAATGGGCGGTGGCGCGCTTATTCCAGCCCTCGGCGTAGGTCGGGTGCTGCTCCACGATCCAGCCAAAATCGGCAATGGCGCGGGTGTAATCTTCGGCCGAAAGGGCGCGCATGCCGCTTTCCAGGCGCTTGTTCAGGGCCACATCGTCGGTTTCCAGCCACAGCTGCCAGATGCCCTGCTGCAGGGCCTCGATTTCGAGCGGGGCCGTGGCCGTCTGCAGGCGCTGAAAGAGCTCATCAAGCTGTTGAGGACGGTCGGGCATGGAAAACGCGCGGATGGCAACGATAGAGTTAAACGGACCGCGGATGGGGATGGACAAGGTACGCCGATAAAAACGGCAGCCGACGACCCGAAGGCCGCCGGCTGCCGCTGCGCCCGGGCATTGGAGGGCTTAAAACAGGGCCGCCGCCACGCGCCGCACGCTGTCGGCCTTGCCCATGCTGTAGTAGTGGAGCACGGGCACGCCGTGGTCCATCAGCTCCCGGCTCTGGTTGATGCACCACTCGATGCCGATTTCGCGGGCCGCCGCGTTGTCGGGGGCCCGGTGAATGGTGTCGACCAGCTCGTCGGGCAGGTTCAGGAAAAAGGAGCGGGGCAGGGCCGTGAGCTGGGCCTTGGTGGTGATGGGCTTCAGCCCGGGAATGATGGGCACGTGGATGCCGGCCTCCCGGCAGCGCTTTTCGAAGCTGAAAAACTGCTCGTTGTCGAAAAACATCTGGGTGACGATGTAGTCGGCGCCGCGGTCCACTTTGTGCTTGAGGTAGCGCAAATCGGCGGCGTGGCTGGGGGCCTCGAAGTGCTTTTCGGGGTAGCCGGCCGTGCCGATGCAGAAGTCGGTGGCCCAGGTGTCGTCCTGCTCCTCGTCGAGGTAGGCGCCCTTGTTGAGGTCCGATACCTGCCCGATCAGGTCGCAGGCGTAGGAATGGCCGTCGGGCTCGGGCACGAAGCGGCCTTCCGACTTGATTGGGTCGCCGCGCAGGGCCAGCACGTTGTCGATGCCCAGGAAGTGCAGGTCGATGAGGGCGTTTTCCGTCTCCTCCTTCGAGAAGCCGCCGCAGATCAGGTGCGGCACGGTGTCCACGTCGAAGCGGTTTTTGATGGCGGCGCAGATGCCGACGGTGCCGGGGCGGCGGCGCACGGTTTTCTTTTCCAGCAGGCCGTTGGGGTGCTGCCGGTACACGTACTCCTCGCGGTGATACGTCACGTCGATAAACGGCGGCTTGAACTCCATCAGCGGCTCAATGTTGGAAAACAGCGTCTGGATGTTCTCGCCCTTCTTGGGCGGCAGCACTTCAAAGGAAAACTGCGTTTTGCCGTTGGCGCGGGTCAGGTGCTCGGTGACTTTCATGGGTGGAAGAGGAAGCTCCCCTCCTTTTTGAAGGAGGGGATGCCGTGCCGAAGGCGCGGCTGGGGTGGTTGCTTCGTTGCTGACGTTGTTTAGCCCGCTGACGTGAATAGATGAGCGGATTTATCCGGCAGGATGGCAGACGTAGCGGTTGGGTGCTCGGCTGGATGAAAGAAGTTACTATCTGACGGCGCGGACGACGCAACCACCCCAGCCAAGCCTGCGGCTTGGCGTCCCCTCCTTCAAAAAGGAGGGGAGCCTGGCGCTGCGCGCTACTGCCCGGCCGCTACTGGCGCGGCTTCGGCGGCGGGCTCGTAGTTCAGGTTGGGCGACAACCACCGCTCCAGCTCGGCCAGCGGCATGCCTTTGCGCCGGGCCAGGTCCTGCACCTGGTCCTGGGCAATGCGGCCGAGGCCGAAGTAGCGCGCGTCGGGGTGGGCGTAGTAGAAGCCGCTGATGGCGGCGGTGGGGTACATGGCCAGGTTTTCGGTGAGGGTGATGCCCGTTTGCTCGGCGCCGCCCAGCAGCTCGAACAGCACGATTTTCTCGGTGTGGTCAGGGCAGCCGGGGTAGCCGGGCGCCGGGCGGATGCCGCGGTACTCTTCCTTGATCAGGTCCTCGTTCGAGAAATGTTCCTGCGGCGCGTAGCCCCACAGTTCCCGGCGCACCCGCTCGTGCAGGCGCTCGGCCAGGGCTTCGGCCAGGCGGTCGGCCAGGGCCTTGGCCAGGATGCCGGAGTAGTCGTCGTGCTGGGCGTCGAACTCGGCCACCAGCTCGTCCAGCCCGATGCCGGCCGTGACGGCGAAGCCGCCGAGGTAGTCGGCGCGGCCCGAGTCTTTGGGCGCCAGGAAGTCGGAGAAGGCGAGGTAGGGCAGGCCGGCGGCTTTCAGGCTCTGCTGGCGCAGGGTGAAGGTTTCGGCCCGCACGTGCTGGCGGGTGTCGTCCTGGTAGATTTCGATGGTGTCGGAATCCACCGTGTTGGCAGGCCAGAAACCCACCGTGGCGCGGGCCGTCAGCAGCTTCTCGTCAATAATGCGCTTCAGCAATGCCTGCCCGTCCTCGAACAGCTTGGTGGCGGCTTCGCCGTACGTAGCGTCGTCGAGGATGCGCGGGTAGCGGCCCTTCAGCTCCCAGGCGTGGAAAAAGGGCGTCCAGTCGATGTAGGGCAGCAGCTCGGGCAGCGGGTAGTCCTCGAAAACGCGGGCGCCGAGGAAGCTGGGCCTCACCAGGTCGGCGGCGGCCCAGTCGGCCTGGAACTTCTGCCGGCGGGCTTCCTCGATGGGCACGTAGTCCTTGTTGCGCTGCCGGCCGGCGTGGTCGTCGCGCAGCTGCAGGTACTCGGCCGCCACGTCGTTGGCAAAGGCGTCGCGGCCTAGGCCCAGCAGCTGCGAGGCCACCGGCACCGCCCGCGAGGCGTCGTTGACGTGAATCACCGGCCCGTTGTAAGCCGGCGCGATGCGCACGGCCGTGTGCAGGCGCGAGGTGGTGGCCCCGCCGATGAGCAGGGGCACGCGCAACTGGCGCTTTTCCAGGGCCTGGGCCACGTACACCATTTCATCGAGCGAGGGCGTAATCAGCCCGCTCAGCCCCACAATATCCGCTTGCAGCCGCTCGGCTTCGCTGACGATTTTCTCCAGCGGCACCATCACGCCCAGGTCGATGACCTCGTAGTTGTTGCAGGCCAGCACCACGCCCACGATGTTCTTGCCGATGTCGTGCACGTCGCCCTTCACGGTGGCCAGCAGCACCCGGCCGGCCGTCTGCCGGGCCTCGGTGCCGCCCGACAGGGCCGCCGCGTCGCGCTCGGCCTGCATGTAGGGCTCCAGCCAGGCCACGGCCCGCTTCATCACCCGCGCCGATTTCACCACCTGCGGCAAAAACATCTTGCCCGCCCCAAACAGGTCGCCCACGACCGTCATGCCGGCCATCAGCGGCCCTTCGATGACGGCCAGCGGGCGGCCCAGGCGCTGCAGGGTTTCCTCGGTGTCGGCTTCGATGTGGTCGGTAATGCCCTTCACCAGGGCGTGCTCCAGGCGTTTTTCCACCGGCCAGCTGCGCCATTCTTCGGCCTCCACTTTCTTGGCCGCCGCGCCGCCCTTGGTCAGACTCAGCATTTCGCCCAGCTGCACCAGCCGCTCGGTGGCGTCGTCGCGGCGGTCGAAGAGCACGTCTTCCACGGCTTCGAGCAGGGGCTTGGGCACCTCGTCGTACACGGCCAGCTGGCTGGGGTTGACGATGCCCATGTCCAGCCCGGCCTGGATGGCGTGGTAGAGGAAGGCCGCGTGCATGGCCTCGCGCACCACGTCCTGGCCCCGGAAGGCAAAGCTGATGTTCGACACGCCGCCGCTGGTGAGCGTGCCGGGCAGGTGCTGCTTGATCCAGCGCACGGCCTCGATGAAGTCGATGGCGTAGCGGCGGTGCTCCTCGATGCCGGTGCCCACGGTGAGGATGTTCGGGTCGAAGATGATGTCCTCGGCCCGCAAACCCACTTCCTCGGTCAGGATGCGGTAGGCGCGCTGGCAGATGTCGATGCGGCGCTGGTAGCTGTCGGCCTGGCCCTGCTCGTCGAAGGCCATGACGATGACGGCCGCTCCGTAGGCGCGCACCAGCCGAGCGTGGTGCCGGAACACTTCCTCGCCCTCTTTCAGCGAAATGGAGTTGACGATGCTCTTGCCCTGGGTGCATTTCAGGCCGGCTTCGAGCACCTCCCACTTCGAGGAGTCAATCATGATGGGCAGCCGGGCCACGTCGGGCTCCGAGGCCATTAGATTCAGGAAGGTGGTCATGGCCTCCACCGAGTCCAGCAGGCCCTCGTCCATGTTCACGTCGAGCACCTGGGCACCGCCTTCCACCTGGGCGCGGGCCACGGCCACGGCCTCATCGAACTGCCCGGCCCGGATCAGGCGGGCGAAGGCGCGGGAGCCGGTCACGTTGCACCGCTCGCCCACGTTCACGAACAAACTTTCGGGGTGGATATTCACCGGCTCCAGCCCGGCCAGGCGCGTGGCCTGGGGCCGCACCGGCAGTTGGCGCGGGGCGTACCGGTCCGTCAGCTTCGCGGCCTCGGCAATGTGCAGCGGGGTAGTGCCGCAGCAGCCGCCCACGATGTTCACGAGGCCTTCCTGCAGGTACTCTTCCAGCACCGCCGCAAATTCCTGGGCCGATTCGTCGTAGCCCCCGAAGGCGTTGGGCAGGCCCGCGTTGGGGTAGGCGGAGACGTAGCAGTCGGCCAGGCGGCTCAGCTCCTGCAGGTACACCTTGAGCTGCTTGGCCCCGAGGGCGCAGTTCAGACCGATGCTCAGGATGGGCAAATGGCGCATGGAGTTCCAGAACGCCTCCACCGTCTGCCCGCTCAGCGTCCGGCCCGAGGCGTCGGTGATGGTGCCCGAAATCATGATGGGCACCACCCGGCCGCCCTCGTCGAAGAAGCGCTGAGTGGCAAACAATGCCGCTTTGGCGTTGAGCGTGTCGAAGATGGTTTCGATCAGCAGCGCGTCGGAGCCGCCGTCGATGAGCCCGCGCACCTGCTCGTGGTAGGCCTCGGCCAGCTCGTCGAAGGTGATGGCGCGGAAACCGGGCCGGTTCACGTCGGGCGAGAGCGAGGCCGTGCGGTTGGTGGGCCCGATGGCGCCAGCCACGAAGCGCGGCCGCTCGGGCGTGCTGTACTCATCGGCGGCTGAGCGGGCCAGGCGGGCGGCCTCGTAGTTCAGCTCGTACACGATGGGCTCCAGAGCGTAGTCGGCCTGGGCCACGGTGGTGCCCGAGAAGGTGTTGGTTTCTACGATGTCCGCGCCCGCGGCGAAGTACTCGGCGTGAATGCCGCGCACGATGTCGGGGCGCGTCAGACACAGCAAATCGTTGTTGCCGCGCAGGGGCTTCGAGTGGTCAGCAAACCGGGCGCCGCGGAAGTCTTCCTCGGTGAGCTGGTGGCGCTGAATCATGGTGCCCATGGCTCCGTCGAGCACGAGTACGCGCTGGCGGAGCAGGTCGGCGAGGGGAGAAGCGGGCAGAGTCGGCATGGCTTTCTGGGTCTAGAGGTGCGCAAGGCGCTATCCAGAAAGCCCCGGCTACTTCGGAAAGTGCCGGTTTCGCTCATCTTTTCCGAACGCGGCACGAGCCGCCTCGGATGGGAGTTAGCACCTCTGCCGCAGCGGCTGGTTGCTAAGACGTCACAGGGCCCAGTCCCTCGGTCTTTCTGGATAAGCAGTAGCGAAGATAAATCAGCGGGCACGTAATAACAAATCAGAGCAATAATCTATGAAAAAAATCATATAGTCATAACCGGCTTACTACTTCAGTGCCATTACATTTGTGCGATTTTGGGCCGGCTTGCACCGTGCCAGGAAGCAGCCGCTTGCGCCCGACCAACGCTTCTGCTTATGACGCCACTTCGACGCTCCATCAGTCCTCTTCTGCTCACCGCAGCTAGCCTTGTCGCGCTGACTACCGCTCACGCGCAGGCCGGCAAAAACGGCGCCCTGACCGTTGGTACAGCCAACGTGGTGGTGAACCAGTACACCGCGCTGGGCGCCAATGCCGCCGCCGGCAGCACCGCCGTCAGTGTGGCCAGCGCCGCGGGCCTCAGCGCCGGCGACCTGGTGCTCCTCATTCAGATGCAGGGCGCGCTGATCAACAACTCCAACACGGCGAGCTACGGCGACATCGTGAACCTGCGCAACGCGGGCAACTACGAGCTGGCGGTGGTGCAGGCCGTCAGCGGCACCACGCTGAGCCTGAGCCAGCCGTTGGCCCGCGCCTACACGGCCAACGACGGGGCGCAGGTGGTACGCATTCCGCGCTACACCACGGTGACTGTCAGCAGCGGCGGCTCTATCACGGGGCAGGCCTGGAACGGCAGCAGCGGCGGGGTGGTGGCCCTAGAAGCGCAGGGCAGCATCACCGTCAACGGCAGCATCACGGCCACCGGGCTGGGCTTCCGCGGCGGCGCGTTCGTCAACAACGGCGTGGACAACAACGCCAATTACCTCGGCTCGGGCAACACCGGCGGGGAAAAGGGGGAAGGCGTGGCCGGCTACGGCAACAGCTACGCGGGCGGCAGCCGCGGCCGCGGTGCCGCGGCCAACGGCGGCGGCGGCGGCAACTCGGTTAACTCCGGCGGGGGCGGCGGGGCCAACGGCGGCAACCCGGCGGTGTGGACGGGCACCGGGCGACCCAACACGAGCACGCCCGGCTGGGCCACGGCCTGGAACCTAGAGGGCGCCGGTTTTGCCAGCAGCGGGTCGACGGGCGGCGGGCGCGGGGGCTACGGCGTGTCCGACAACGACCTGGATGCCCTGAGCGTCGGGCCCGGGCAGGGCAGCTGGGGCCCGTATAGCCGGCCCAACACCGGCGGCATCGGTGGCCGGCCGCTCAGCTACGATGCCGGGCGCCTGTTTCTGGGCGGCGGCGGCGGCAGCGGCGACGGCAACACGGCGGTGGCGGGCGTGGGCGGCAACGGTGGCGGACTGATCTACCTGCTCGGGGCGGTCATCGGCGGCAGCGGCAGCGTGGTGGCCGATGGCGCGGCCGGCGCTACTTCCAATGGCGGCAGCTCCTTCGCCGATGGCGCGGGTGGCGGCGGCGCGGGTGGCGCCGTCGTGCTGGCGGCCGGCACCGTGAGCGTGGCGGCCAGCGCCAATGGCGGCAGCGGCGGCAACACCGTCAACACCGTCATCAAGGCCTACGGGCCGGGCGGCGGCGGCGGCGCGGGCTACATCGGCGTAACCGGCGGGGCCGACCTGACGGGCTTCAGCTACAGCCTCAGCGGGGGCCGCGGCGGCGTATCGACCTCGCCGGGCCTGGCCGAGTTTCCGCCCAACGGTGCCACCGACGGGGGCGTGAACACGCTGGTGTTCCGCACCAGCGGCACGGCGGCCCCGTTGCCCGTCAGCTGGGCGCACTTCGACGCGGCCTATGCCGCTGGCCGCGTGCTGCTCCGCTGGACCACCGCCCAGGAGAAAGACAACGCCTACTTCCAGGCCGAGCGCAGCCTCGACGGGCGCACCTTCGTGGCCTGCGGCGCGCGGGTGGCCGGCGCCGGCCACAGCACCAGCGCCCGCCGCTACACGGCCTCCGACGCGCAGCCGCCCGCCGGCACGGTGTACTACCGCGTACGACAGGTCGATACCAATGGCGAGTCGGCTACCACGGCGGCCGTGGCCGTGCACTGCGGTACCAGCATCTTGGCGGCCTACCCCAATCCCGTGCGCCGCGGTGAGCTGCTGCGTACGGCGCTGCCCGCCGGCAGCGCCGTGCAGCTTTTCGACCTGTTGGGCCGCCGCGTGGCCACGCCGACCGCTGCGGCCGACGGCGGGCGGGCCATCGATACGCACCGCCTGCCGGCAGGCCAATACTGGCTGCGGGTAGCTGGCGGCAAGCCCCTGCGCATTGTGGTACAAGACTAGCACCGAAATATCCGTCATCAAAAAAGCCCTTGCCGCGACCGGCAAGGGCTTTTTTGATGCGAACAGAACCGAATTACGGAATCAGCAGGCGGCGGTGCAGTTGCAGGCCGTTCTGGCCGCGGCATTCGAGCAGGTACACCCCGGCCGGCAGCTGGTGCAGGTCGAGCGGACGCTTGGTGGCCTGCACTTGGGCGAGGGTAGTATGATGCACCAATTGGCCCGTCACGCTGCGCACCTGCACGCGCACGTCCTGGCGGGCGGGCAGGTTCAGATCGAGGGTGAAGCGGCCGTCCTGGGCTGGGTTGGGGTACACGTCGAGGGCGGCCAGGGCGCGGGCGGGGGCGCTGGCCAGGGCCTGGGTCACCGAGAAGCGCAGCTGGGCTTGGCAGCCAAAGTCGCCGCTGATGGTATTGAGCACGGCGTTGTTCAGGCCGAGCAGGCGCATGCTGCCGGTACCGGCGTTGGGGTTGGCCCACCACGCCAGCCCGTCGCAACCGGTGTCGTTGACGCTCAGCGTGTAGCAGCCCGGCGCTAGGCGCAGCGTGTCGGCGTAGTCGGTGTTAGGCAGGGCGCCGGTACGGCTGGCCACGGGCTGCCCGTTGGCGTCGGTTACCGTCCACGAGGTCTGGCTCAGGCCACCGCTGATGGTCGAGGCGTTGGTGGTCATGTTCACCACGAAGCTCGGCGGCAGCACGCTCACCGGGCTGAAGCGGGTGCTTAGGGTGTCATTGGTGTGATTCTGGTCGGCCTGGCCGTTGGGCGTCATCACGTAGACCTTGAACACCGACTGCCCCGCAAAATCGGCGGGCACGGGCGGCAGCGTCACGTCGGTCTGGGCCAGGAAGTTGAGGCTGCCCGTCCACTGATACGTGCGCCAGGGGCTGCTGCCCACCCGGTAGCGGATGGTGGCGGCCGTAAGCGGGGCCGAGCCGGTGTTGCGCAGCGTCACCTTGGGCGCGTCGCAGATGGGGTTGTCGCGGCGGAAGTTCGGGTCGGTGCTGGGGGCAATGATGCGCTCCAGGGCCGCGTCGGTGGTGAAGTTGGGGGTGCTGTAGCTCACGGCCTGGGTTTGCCAGATCCAGCGGGCACTCACGTTGGCCTGGTTGGAAATCAGGTAGTTGGCCATGTCGATGTCGACGGTGGCCGAGCCGCCGCTCAGCCCCGCGGTGATGTCGTGGTAGAGCGGGGCCACGGCGCTGCCGGGGCACCAGTTGCTGCGATTATACACCCAGGTGCCCGTTTGCGGCGACACCGGGTTCAGGCCGCAGTCGGCCCGCCAGAGGTCGGTGGTGGCCACGGCGGTGCCGTTGAGCTTCAGGGTGTAGTTTTTGCGGCAGAACTCGGCGCAGTTGCGCGAATCGGAGCCGTGGCCGGTGATAAAGCTCTTGAGCACGGTGCGCCCGCTGCCGGCCGGCGCCGTCACGGTCTTGGCCGAGAGGTGGTTTTCGAGCAGGTCGGTGGCGCTGCCGTAGAGGAAGTTGCCGTCGTACACGTTTTTCACCGCTATGGCGTCCTGCGGCGGGATGCCCTCGATGAACTCCAGGTACAGCGTGAGGGTGAAGCCCCAGGAGTAGCCGTCGTAGAGGAAGCGCAAGCCGCGCTGGCCCTTCAGCAGCGGGGCGTAGTCGGTCACGTCCTGCACGAAGTCGTGGCGGCGGTTCTGGGCCAGCCAGTCGGTGGCGTAGGGCGTGATGATGCGGGCCAGCTCCACGGTGTCGTTGGCGGGCGGCATCAGCAGCACGCGGGTGGTGTAGTCCCAGGAGCCGCAGTACTGCGTACCGGGCGGGCAGGCGTAGCGCCCGAGCACGTAATGCAGCAGAATTTTGCGGTAGCGCCCGGTGGCCGGCAGCGTGGCGGTGGTGTCGTAGTTGCCGTAGCGGGTGAGCGGGCGGTTGCTGAAGAGCACCACGCGGGTGGTGTCGCCGGTGGCCGCGCGGGCGGCGGGCGCCGCCGCCAAGCCGCCCAGCAGCAGCAAAAACAGGAGTAGACGTTTACCCATTCGGTAGGAAGGTGGTTGAGGTGGAAGGAATTAACCAGTGGGTGGGAGGTCGTGGGGGCTAAAGTACAAGCCGCCGCCCGCCGCGCCGCATCAGCGTGCTTTCTTTGGTGAAATCAGGAAAAAGGAGGCGACCCGCGCAGCAAAAAGCCCCGGCGGCAGGCCGGGGCTTCGGACGATAATAGACGGTCGGCACGGGTGCGGCGTGAAACCTCTCGCCCACCAGGCGGAGCTGGCGCCTAATCTTTTTTGACGCAGTTTGGTACGGTCTTGCCGTCCTTTTTCTTGGTGCCGGCCTGCTCGTAGCCTTTCCAGCACGGGTCTTCTTTTTTATGCGTCGATGAATGCGCGGCAGTCGTTTTCTTGGTCGGCATGGTGTGGAGGCAAGTGGCTGGGTGAATCACACTTACCCCCGGAAATACGGGGCTGGCCAGGGGCTGGTTGGCCACCGCAGAGCAGCATCAGCTTTGGGAACACGGAAACCATTTTTTTAGCGTTGCTTTTCCTTTGTCCGATGCGCACTGCTACGCTTCTTTTCCTGGGGCTGCTCACCGTCCAACTAGCCCAGGCCCAGGCGCCCGGCCGGCCCCAGCCCGCCGGCTCGGGGCTGCAGGCGGCGTATTACAACGGCACCAACTTCCAGCAGCTGGTCCTGCGCCGCCGCGACGCCAACATCGACTTCGACTGGAAAAGGCAGCCACCCGTCGACGGGCTCGGGTGGGAGTATTTCTCGGTGCGCTGGGAGGGCTACCTGCTGGCCCCGACGACCGGCGAGTACGAGTTTTCGACGGTGATGGACGACGGGCTGCGCGTGTGGGTGGGCGGCAAGCGCATCATCGACGCCTGGCGCGAGCAGGACCACGTGCCCGCCACCGTGCGCCTGCGCCTGGAGGCCGGCCGCTACTACCGCCTGCGCGTCGACTATTTCCAGACCATCCTCGACAGCCGCGCCGTGCTGCGCTGGCGCCTGCCCAACGCGGCAGCCCTGCAGACCGTTGGGGCCACCTACATGTTTGCGGCTCTGCCGGCCTCCGCCAAGCCGGTGCCGCCCCCCGCGCCGCCGGCCCTCGTGGTACGCGCGGCGCCAGCCACCCGTCCGGGGGCGGCCCCGTCGCCAGTCCAGCCCGCCGTGCGCCGAGTAGCCGCCGTCGCGCCACCCCGCCTGGTGCGGCGCCCGGCGGCCCAGCGGCCCGAGCCAGCTGGGCGCCGGGCGGCAGTTCCGGCCGTGGTGGGCCTGGGCGACTCCCTGCCCGATCTGACCAAGCTGCGCCGGGGCGAAACCGTGGCCCTGAAGCGGCTATACTTCGGGCAAAGCCAGGCCCGGCTGCTGCCCACTTCCCAGCCCGAGCTGAAGCGGCTGGTGCGCGTGCTGCAGGAGCAGCCGGCGCTGCGGTTTGAAATAGCCGGCCACACCGACAACGTGGGCGACGCGCAAAAAAATCAGGTACTCTCGGAGCAGCGGGCGCGGGTGGTGCGGGCGTATCTGGTGCAGCACGGCATCGATTCGGCGCGGCTGACGGCCGTGGGTTACGGCGGCACCCGCCCCGTGGCCGACAACCGCGACCCGCAGCAGCGCCCGCGCAACCGCCGCGTGGAGCTGGTAGCGCGGTGACTCGGTGATTTAGTGAGTTGTTGAACCTCAATTCACTAAGTCGCTAAATCACTCAGTCAGCATTCCACCGGTTTCACGGAGTATACCGGGCAAAGTGGGCGGCGGCCATAACCGCGGAGGGGAATCGGGGGTTAGACAGCCATTGCGCCCGCAGCCGGGTAGCAATCAACTCTGAAAAAACGCCTTTTGCTGGCGCTAATCCCCTTTTTGCCATGAGCAACATCACTCCGAAGCTGTTTTCATCCTTCCAGCTGGGCCCCATCGAGCTGCCCAACCGCATCGTCATGGCGCCCATGACGCGCAGCCGCGCCACCAATCCCGAAACCGCCGCTACCGACTCGGTGGTGAAGTACTACGTGCAGCGCGCCACGGCCGGCCTCATCATCACCGAAGGCACGCAGGTGTCGCCGCAGGGCGTGGGCTACATCAACACGCCCGGCATCTACTCCGAGGCGCAGGTGGCTGCCTGGCAGAAAGTTACCGAGGCCGTACACGCGGCCGGCGGGCGCATTTTTGCCCAGCTCTGGCACGTGGGCCGGGTGTCGCACCCCTTCTTCCATAATGGCGAGCTGCCGGTGGGGCCGTCGGCCATCAAACCGGAGGGCGCGAAGGCCTTCACCGGCGCCGGCTTCGAGGAAGTGCCCGCCCCCCGGGCCCTGGAGCTGAGCGAAATTCCGGGCGTGGTGGAGCAGTTCCGCCAGGCCGCCCGCAACGCCAAAACGGCCGGCTTCGACGGCGTGGAAATCCACGGCGCCAACGGCTATTTGCTCGACCAGTTCCTGCAGGACGGCTCCAACCAGCGCACCGACGCGTACGGCGGCTCGGTGGAAAACCGCAGCCGCTTCGTGCTGGAAGTGGTGCAGGCCGTCGTCGATGAGCTGGGCGCCGACCGCGTGGGTATCCGCCTCTCGCCCCAGGGCAGCGCCAGCATCCAAGACTCCGACGCGCTGGGCACCTTCAGCTACGTCACCGAGCAGCTGAACCGCTTCGGGCTGGCCTACCTGCACGTGCTGGAGCCTCTGCCCGGCCACCCCATGGCCCGCCCCGAAGGCAAGCCCGCCATCGGCCCGGCCCTGCGCAAGATCTTCAAGGGCACCTTTATGCTGAACGGCGGCTACACCCAGGAAACGGCCGAGCTGGCCCTGGAAAACAACGAGGCCGACCTGATTTCCTTCGGCGTGCCCTTCATTGCCAACCCCGACCTGGTGGCCCGCTTCGAGCAGGGCGCGGCCCTGAACCAGCCCGATTTCGCCACCTTCTACGTGCCCGGCGACAAGGGCTACATCGACTACCCTTCGCTGCAGGAAGCCAACCAGGAAAAGGCCGCCGAGTACCAGGGCAGCTAAGGCCCCGCCGGCCGAACGGTGTAGAGAATCAAATATCTTTTCACCGATCCTCTACAAACGGCCAGACCAACTCCGACAGGCCGACCTTCCTGCAGATACCGTTGCCCCGTTACCGCCCTGGTAGCGGGGCAACGCGTTTTTGGGCAGGTATGCTGCGCGTCACCGCCCCGGCTCAACCGTTCTGCCGAGCTTTTGCGTAAGGCCAAGGGCACAACCACCACCGACGCCCGCTCCCTATGGCCGCCAAGAAATCTGCTGCCCCCAAAGCCGCCCCCGCCCGCCCGGCGCCTAAGCCCGCCGACGACCCCAAAGCCGCCGCCAAACCCGCCACGCCCAAAGCCGCCGCGGCCAAAACCAAAGCCCCGGCGCCCAAGCGCGAAAAGCGCCCCACGGCCGCCCAGATGAAGGAGCACGCCCAGAAGCTGCCCTACCCGGCCAAGCAGGCCGACATGAAGCTCCAGCCCGACTCGAATCTCTCGGGCTACCAGCCCGCCGGCAAGCTCAAGGGCAAAATCGCGCTGATTACCGGGGCCGACTCGGGCATCGGGCGGGCGGTGGCGCTGGCCTTCGCCATGGAGGGCGCCGACGTGGCCGTGCTCTACAACGAAAACGACGTGGACGCTAAGGAAACCCAGCGCCTGGTGGAAGGCCAGAAGCGCCGCTGCCTGCTACTGAAGCTGGACGTGCGCGACCCAGAGCAGTGCAAGCAGGCCGTGCGCCGCACCACCAAGGAGCTGGGCGGGCTGAACGTGCTGGTCAACAACGCCGCCTTCCAGATGGCCCAGGAGAAGTTCGAGGACATCCCGGAGGAGCAGATCCGCCGCACCTTCGACACCAACATCCTCGGCTACATCTGGCTGGCCCAGGCCGCCATTCCGCACTTGCGCAAGGGCGACAGTATCATCAACACCGGCAGCATCGTGGGCCTGACGGGCATTCCGCTGCTGATCGACTACGCCAGCACCAAGTCGGCCATTCACGCCTTCACCAAGAGCCTGGCCCAGTACCTGGGCGAGCGGGGCATCCGCGTGAACTGCGTGGTGCCCGGCCCGGTGTGGACGCCCAATATTCCCGGTACCATGCCGCGGGAGGAAATCGAGAAGTTCGGCCACGAAGTAGCCCTGAAACGCCCCGGCCAGCCCGAGGAAATTGCCCCCGCCTACGTGCTGCTGGCCTCCCAGGACGGCTCCTTCATGACCGGCTCCCTGGTCCACGTGACCGGCGGCAAAATGAGCAGCGACCAGTAGGTGAGATGGTGAGGTGGTGAACTGGTGAGTGCCGTTCCGCCTGCGCAAGCTGCGCAGCTGCGCGCCTCCCAAACATCAAACTCACCAGTTCACCACCTCACCATCTCACCACATGAAATACCCCCCCGGTACCGTTCGGGCCCTGCTCGATACGCCCCACGTGAGCGACGCCACCCGCGCCGCTTTGCAAGCGCGGCTTGATGCCCCGGCCTACGAGCCGCAGTTTTTCGATGCCGACAGCTACCGGCTGCTCGGGGCGGTGTGCGCCCGGTTGCTGCCCCAGCCCGAGCGCGGTGCCGAGGCCATCGACCTGCCCGCCGGTATTGATGCGCGCCTGCTCAGCGGCCTGGCCGACGGCTGGCGCTACGACGCACTGCCGCCCGACCGCGAAGCCTACCGCCTTGGCCTGGGCGGCATTCAGCAGGCGGCGCAGGCGCAGTTTCAGCAGGATTTCCTGGCGCTGAGCGCCGAGCAGCAGGACCAGGTGCTGGCCGCCGTGCAGGCCGGCACGGCCCCCGGCGACCTATGGCTGAAAGTCGAGGCCCGGCGCTTTTTCGAGGAGTTGCTGGCCGAAGCCACTGCCCTGTACTACTCCCACCCGCTGGCCCAGGAAGAAATCGGCTACGTCGGCATGGCCGACCTGCCCGCCTGGACGCGCATCGGCCTCGATGAGCGCGAAGAGCGGGAACCGCTGGAAGTGAAATAGTGAGATGGTGAAATGGTGAGTTTGGCGTTCTGACGCCACTCCATTTTACCATGCTGCCGCTCACTATTTCACCATCTCACCATCTCACCATCTCACCACACCGTGCCCGACGAAGAAGAACTGCTGGAGGAAGGCGTCGTCAGCCCCGTTCAGCCCGAAGTGCAGGACCCGCTGCTGCGCAAACTGCTCCAAGACGCGCCAACCCCGGCTGATGCGCCCGAGCCCCAACCCGAGAAGCTGCCCGAGCCGGCCGAGGAGGTCGACTGCGTGGTGATTGGGACCGGGGCGGGCGGGGCGCCGCTGCTGGCCCGCCTGGCTATGGCCGGGCTGCGGGTGGTGGCCCTGGAAGCCGGCCCGCGCCACGACTCGCGCCGCGACTACGCCACCGACGAGCGGGCCCAGGACTTCCTGTTCTGGAACGACGAGCGGCTCTCGGCCGGGCAGCACCCGCTGGCCTTCGGCCGCAACAACTCCGGCACCGGCGTGGGCGGCAGCACCCTGCACTACACCGCCTACACCCCCCGCGTGCAGCCCGACGACCTGCGCCTGCGCACCGACTTTGGCGTGGGTCAGGACTGGCCCCTGAGCTACGACGACCTGGCGCCCTACTACGACGAGCTGGAGTGGCTGCTGGGCATTTCGGGCCCCTCGCCCTACCCCTGGGGACCCGAGCGTAAGCGGGGCTACCCGCTGCCGCCGCTGCCGCTCAACGGCGCGGCCCAGCTGATGCAGCGGGCCTGCGAGAAGCTGGGCATCCGCACCTCGCCGGCGGCTAACGCGGCCGTGTCGGCGCGCTACTATCAGGAGGGCATCGGCTGGCGCGAGGCCTGCACCAACCGCGGCTTCTGCCAGGCCGGCTGCTCCAACGGGGCCAAGGCCAGCATGGACGTCACGTTTATTCCGCTGGCCGAAGCCCACGGGGCCGAAGTGCGCGCCGACTGCTTCGTGACGGAAATCGAGCGGGACGCGCAGGGCCGGGTGACGGGCGTGGTGTACCAGCAGCACGGGCAGGAGCGGCGCCAGCGGTGCCGCACGCTGTTTCTCTGCGCCGGCTCGGTGGAAACGCCCCGGCTGCTGCTGCTCAACGAACTGGCTTTGAGCAGCGGGCACGTGGGCAAGAACCTGATGGCCCACCCCGGCCTGCAGCTCTGGGGCACGTTCGAGGAGATGGTGCGGCCCAACAAAGGCATTCCCGGCGGGCTGATTTCCGAGGACACGCACCGCGCCAAGGACGCCGACTTTGCCGGCGGCTACCTGCTGCAGAGCATCGGCGTGATGCCCGTGACCTTTGCCGGGCAGGTGGCCCGGGGCCGCGGCCTGTGGGGCCCGAAGCTGCGCGAGTACATGAGCCAGTACAACCACGTGGCCGGCATCAACATCCTCGGCGACTGTCTGCCCCACGCCGATAACTACCTCGAACTCTCCGATGAGAAGGACAGCCGCGGCCTGCCCAAACCGCGCGTCTACTTCACCAACCAGGAAAACGAGCTGCGCATGAACGCCCACGCTGAGCGGACGATGCGCCAAATCTGGGAAGCCGCCGGCGCCCGCGACATCTGGACTTTCCAGCGCAGCGCCCACGTCATCGGCACCTGCCGCATGGGCCGCTCGGGCGACGACGCGGTGGTCGACGCCGACGGCCGCTGCTTCGACGTGCCCAACCTCTACATCTGCGACAACTCCGTTTTTCCCAGCGCCCTGAGCGTGAATCCGGCCCTGACCATCATGGCCCTGAGCCTGCGCACCGCCGACCGGTTCCTCGAAAAGCAGCAGCGCCGGGATAATTAAGCCGTTGGTTTCTGGCGCCAGAACAACTCTGCGCCCTCTGCGGAAGCCTCTGCGCCTTCTGCGGGCTAAAAGTCACCAGCAAGATCAAGCCGCCCTTGACGAAGGGCTTTGCCGCCGCCACACCCAACCACACCACATGCCCAAGGACTTTCTCACCCACATCAAGGCCAAATTCGGCGACGGGCACTACGCCGGCGACGAGTACGGCGGCGCGGCCGGCCACGACGGCCGCGGCCTGCCCACCGGCTCGCCCAGCAACTTCATGTTTGCCACCGGCATCGAGTGCTCGTACCCCACCATCGACCACGGCCGCACCCGCCGCGACCAGCTGGCCGAAAGCTACCACTACGAGCGGTACAAGGAAGACCTGGGCCTGGTGCGGGAGCTGGGCCTGAAAGTGCTGCGCTACAACCTGCCGTACTATAAAATCCATAAGGCACCGGGCCAGTATGACTGGGAGTTTGCCGACCTGGCCATGGCCGAAATCCAGCGCCTGGGCATCACGCCCATCCTGGACCTGATGCACTTCGGCGTGCCCGACTGGGTAGGCAACTTCCAGAACCCCGAGCTGCCGGTGCATTTCGCCGAGTACTGCGGCGCGGTGGCCCGGCGCTACCCCTGGGTGCGCTTTTACACGCCCGTCAACGAAATCTACGTGACGGCCCGCGCCTCCGCCAAGGACGGCATCTGGAACGAGCAGCTCAAGGACGACCGCGCCTTCATCACCGCCATGAAGCACATCACGGCCGCCAGCATCATGGGCAACCAGCAGATTGCCAAGTACCGGCCCGACTGCGTCATCGTGCAGAGCGAATCGGCCGAGTACATCCACGAGATGCGCGCCGTGCAGAGCTCCGAAATCCGGCTCACCAACAAGCTCCGCTTCCTCTCGCTCGATTTGCTCTACGCCCACACCATCGACGCGGAAGTGCTGCTCTACTGCCTCGACAACGGCCTGACCCGGGACGAGCTGAAGTGGTTTATGGCCGGCGAGCCGCCCGGCTACCAGATCATGGGCAACGACTACTACGGCCGCAATGAGCGCATCATCAAGCCCGACGGCAACTGGTGCGCGGCCGAGGACGTGCTGGGCTGGTACACCATGACCAAGCAGTACTACGAGCGGTACCGCAAGCCCGTATTCCACACCGAAACCAACTCCTTCAACGCCAAGGATGCCGAATGCTGGCTCTGGAAGCAGTGGGTGAACGTGACGCGCATGCGCCAGGACGGCGTGCCCGTCGTGGGCTTCACCTGGTACTCCCTGCTCGACCAGCTCGACTGGGACATCAGCCTGGCCGAAAAGCGCCTGGCCGTGAACCCCTGCGGCCTCTACGACCTCGACCGGAAAATCCGCCCCGTCGGGGAGAGCTACAAGATGATGATCCGCGAGTTTGGGCAGATTACCATGGTGCCCCACGGCGAACTGTTCGAAATTTCGCCCCGGCCGGCCTCGCTGAAGGTCGATATCTGAGCCCGGCGCCGGGGGCTTGAAGCACGAAAAAAGCCTGCCTCCTAGCGGAAGCAGGCTTTTTAGCTTAGTCGGAAATCCGACGCGCTTACTTGGTCAGCGAGAGTTGACGGATCGTGTACTCATCGCCCGATTTCACTTTCAGCGTGTACATGCCGGCGGCAAGGTGCGAGAGGTTCAGCTTGTTCTCGAAGTTGTCGCGCAGCTGGCCTTTGGTGTACACCGTCTGGCCCAGCGTGTTGATGATCTGCACTTCCAGGCCGTTTTGGGCCTTGGCGTTCTGCACGCTCAGCGTCACTTCGCCGTTGGTGCTCGGGTTGGGGTACAGGCTGATAGCGCGGTTCAGCGCGGCCGAGGTACCCGTTACGCGGTCAGCCAGGGCCTCGATAACGAAGATGCCCAGGTTGCTGGCAGCAGCGTCGGTGAGGGTACCACCGGCGGCAGCCACGGTGAAGAACGTGCCCGGCTGCGTGGGAGACTGGGGCAGCGTAGCCATCGGGAAGTAGCGGGTAGCGGCGTCCACGGGCGGCGTTTGTACCATACCCACGTGGAAGGTGGTACCGGCCGCCAGGCTGATCGGCGTGGCAAACGTGAACGTCTTGCGCGTGCCAATGTCGGCCGTCGTTACCACGTAGTTCGGCGTGCGGCCGAGCAGGGCACCGGTCGAGCTATAGGCGACACCGTACACCGTATTGCCGACGGTGGGGTTGACGCCGCCCGAGGCAACGCCACCCAGACCAGCCGTTACAGCCGTCAGCGTGCGGGCTTCGGCCGTGGTGAAGCGGGCCACAAATGCAGCGGTCGACGTAATGCCGAAGCCTACGCTGAGTTGCGGATCAAACGCCGTGTTGTTGGCGTAGCTCAGTACGTTGGTGGTAACAACCTGGGCGAAGGTCAGCGTGTTGTTGCTGGCTACATCGTCGGCCAGCAGCGATACGGTGATGGTGTTGTTGCCAGCCGTGGCGGGCGTGTAGGCTGTGAACGTAACCGTTGCTGCGGTGCCCGGGGCAATCGTACCGGTCAGCTGGGCATTGGTGAAGGTGGTGACACCTGCCACAGTCAGCGAAACCGGCACCGAGCTGATGGGGCTGCCGCCGGCGTTACGAATAACGGCCTGCACCGTTACCGGCGAGCCAGCCGGGGTTTTGCCCAGCGTGTAGATGGCCTGTACGGCGGCATCGTTGTCGGGCAGCGAGGTAGCGCAGATGGTGAAAGCGCCCTGCGTATCGGTAGAGCCGAAGCCAGCTACGAATACGTAGTAGGTCGTGTTGGGCGTGAGGCCGTAGGCCACCAGCGGTTCCGATACGGTGTTGTTGGCCCGGCCCGAAGCGCAGGCAATTTCCGTGAACGGGCCAGTAGCAGCACCACCAGGGCTCGAGAACAGGCGCAGGTAGCCAGCCGGAGCGCCGGTTACTTGGATGCGCACGGCCGTGCTGCCAGCGCCGCTGGCGGCCGTCGTAAACTTGTACCACACATCTTTCGGGCTCACCGCGATGCCGCAGGCCGTGTTGGGGTTGGTGCCGTTCACGTAACCGTTCACGGTCGTGGTCGTGGCGCCGGTGTTGGTGCCGTTAACCGGGGTGCAGGTAGCGCCGATGGTCAGGGCAATGGCGCCGGTCGGGTTGTCGTTGGCCGGGCCCGTCGAAGTGGCCGGGTTCGTTACGCAGATGGTAAAGGCGCCGTTGGTGGGCTGGGGCAGGCTGCTGTCTTCGAACGCGTAGTAGCGCACGTAGTAGGTGCTGCCCGAGGTCAGGCCGGTCAGGGTCAGGGTTTCACCGTTGCCGATAGCATCGATGCAGCCCAGGCTCGTCAGGGTGCCGCAGGCGCCGCTGAAGCCTTCCAGTACCCCGTCGAAGCCACCGGCAACGGTAACTACGTGGGAAGTACCCGTGGCCACAAAGCGGTACCATACGTCAAGCGCGGTAGAGGACGTGGCCTGCGAGCAGGTGCTGGGCGCCTGGCTCTGGGTGGCGCCGCTTACCGTGCCGTTGGTGGTGGTGCAGGTAGCAGCCGCCGTCAGCAGCACCGCGCCCGCGCAGTTGTCGTTGGCCGGGGCGTTGGCCAGCGTGGTGAAGCCAATGGTGGTCTGCTGCGAGGTAGTGCTGCCCGCGCAGTTCGAGGCAATCGTCACCGTGTAAGCGGTGCCCGGCGTCAGGCCCGACAGGGAAATGGGCGAAGCCGTAGGAGCCGGCGTAACGGTGGTAGCCGTGCCGCCCTGGGGCGTGTAGGTAACCGTGTAGTTGGTAGCGCCCGTGGCCGGCGTAAAGGCTACGCTGGCCGCGGTGGTGGTGATGCCCGATACCACCGGAGCAGTCGGACCCGCGCAGTTCGGAGCCGTCAGGCCCGTCAGCTGAATGTTGGGGCGGGGCGTAGCCAGGGTGCCGGCCGTGGTGGGCGCGGCGTTATCCGTCGCCCAGATCTGAAAGCGGTTAACGCCCAGCTCGGTCATGCGGAAACGCTTGCTCGTTGCGTCTTCGTTGCCGGCGCCCGTGGCGTTGGTTTCCACGATTACCTCCAGGTTGCTGGTGCCGTTGTACGCGAAAGGCGTGGTCAGCGGCACGTTCACCCAGGAGTTGGCCGTAAACGACGAAGCCGGGATGGTCGCGTCGTATACCAGCGTAGCGCCAGCTTCCTCCGCGGCTACCGTGGTGGCGGCGGCGAACGAGCTGGCGGTGGTGGTTTTGATGTAAATTTTCGTCGGGGCGTTACCGGGCGTGCTTACGCTGGCGGTGTAGAACCCGATCTGCGTGATGTTGCCGCTGGAGCCGATTTCGCCCGCCGTGTAAATCATGGCGCTGCGCTCGTAGCCGTAGTAGGTGCCGAACGGGTAGCGGCTCACGAAGGAGTTGGGGTTGCCGGCAGGCACTACCACCTGAGCCATTGCAGCCGGCGCCAGGCCGGCACTAATGGCCAGTGCTGCCAAGGCACCCTGCAGCTTGCGCCGCAATGAAGCGGAGCGAGAGTAGAGTTTTGTACTCATGTAAAAAGAAAAAAAGTGAAAGGGAAAACGAATCAAGGTTAATCAAATGCCAATGTAAGGGTTTTATCAAGCTTGATGTTAATATAGTCCTCCTATGTTGTTCATTATCTGTTATTAATTGACAGGTTAGTTTAGGTGCCGACAACCGGAGTGGCCTGACTAACAAAGGTTAGGAAGGGCCGGCAGAAAACCAAGAACCCGGCCTGAAGCCGGGTTCTTGGTTTTCGGAAGGAAAGATGCGCCTACGATAAAAGGCTTACTAAGTTCCTTATATGGCTGCCGCCGGGGCGTGGTGGGTCGGCACGGCTACATCCAACCCCAGGCCCCGGGCCACGGCCATTCCCAGGCCGATATCGGCGCGGAACCAGTGGCAGAGCTGGCGCTGCAGGATTTCCTCGCGCTTCGGCCCGCTCACCCCGCTCATGGCTCCCACGATGTTGTCGATGGTGCTGCGCTGGGCCTCGGGCGTCATCAGGCGGAACAAGGCGCCGGGCTGGGAGTAATGGTCGTTTTCGCCCGGGGCGTTGCGGTCGTAGCGGGCGGCCAAGCCGTGCAGGGCCTCGGCCGGCTCGCCCACGGCCGGGTCTTCCCGCGGCCCGTCGAAGGAGTTCGGGAAGTAGTTTGGGCCGCTGCCGCCGTTGTCGCCCAGGGCCATCTGCCCGTCGCGCTGGTAGTTGCTGAAGCCGAAGGGGCAGCGGTTCACGGGCAGGTGCTCGTAGTTGGTGCCCAGGCGGTAGCGTTGCGCGTCGGGGTAGCCCAGCAGGCGGCCCTGCAGCATCTTGTCGGGCGAGTAACCAATGCCGTCGACCACATGGGCCGGGGCGAAGGCGGCCTGCTCCACGTGGGCGTGGTAGTTCACGGGGTTTTCGTTCAGCTCCAGCACGCCCAGCTCCCGCAACGGATAGTCGGCGTGGGGCCACACCTTCGTGAGGTCGAAGGGGTTGAGGTGGTAGGTGGCCGCGTCGGCCTCGGGCATAATCTGCACTTTCAGCGTCCAGCGCGGGAAATTGCCCTGCTCAATGGCCTCAAACAGGTCGCGCTGGGCGAAATCCGGGTCCAAACCCTTCATTTCGGTAGCTTCTTCGGCCGTGAAGTTCCGAATGCCCTGCTCCGTGATGAAGTGGAATTTGACGTAGAACCGCTCGTTGGCGGCGTTGATAAATGAGAAGGTATGCGAGCCGAACCCGTGCATGTGGCGGTAGCCGTAGGGCGTGCCGCGGTCCGACATCAGGATCAGCACCTGGTGCAGCGACTCGGGGTTCAGGCTCCAGAAGTCCCACATGGCCGTGGCCGACTTGCAGTTGGTCTGCGGGTCGCGCTTCTGGGTGTGGATGAAGTCGGGGAACTTCACCGGGTCCTTCACGAAGAACACCGGCGTGTTGTTGCCCACCAAATCCCAGTTCCCGTCTTCGGTGTAGAACTTCACCGCGAAGCCGCGCGGGTCGCGCTCTGTATCGGCCGAGCCTTTCTCGCCGCCCACGGTGCTGAAGCGCAGAAACACGCGCGTCTGCTTGCCAACGGCCGAAAACACCTTGGCGCGGGTAAACGCGGTCAGATCCTGCGTGATGGTGAAGGTGCCGTAGGCGCCCGAACCCTTGGCGTGCACCACGCGCTCCGGAATCCGCTCCCGGTTGAAGTGCGCCAGCTTTTCGTGCAGCAGGTAGTCCTGCAGCAGCACCGGCCCGCGCGGCCCGGCAGTTTGCGAGTTTTGGTTGTCCCAGATGGGGCGGCCAGCGGCAGTAGTCAGGCGGTTCGGGTTCTGATTTTCGGACATCGTAAGCAGCGGTTATTTCTGTGGTTGAGGTGCCGCAAAGTTGTTTATTAAAGGATTATCAAGAAAATTGATAGTTTTGATTCAGGTATTGATAATGATTATATGACTCTGCAGCAGCTGGAGTATCTCGTCGCCCTCGACACGCACCGGCAGTTCGTACTGGCGGCGGAGAAGTGCTTTGTCACCCAGCCCACGCTCAGCATGCAGGTGCAGAAGCTGGAAGGCGAACTGGGCGTACTGCTGTTTCACCGCACCAAAAGCGGCATCGAGCCCACGGCGGTGGGCGCCAAGGTGGTGCAGCATGCCCGCGAGGTGCTGCGCTCGGTGAAGCAGCTGCGCGAAACGGTGCAGCTGGAAAAAGGCGAGCTGGTGGGCGAGCTGCGCCTGGGCATCATCCCCACGCTGGCACCCTACCTGGTGCCGCTGTTTCTGCTGGAGCTGGTGCAGCAGCACCCGCAGCTGCGCGTGCAGGTGGAAGAGCTGCAAACCGAGCACATCGTGCAGCGCCTCAAAGCCAATCAGCTCGACGTGGGCCTGCTCGTCACCCCGCTCGACGACCGCGCCCTGCAGGAAATACCGCTGCTGGAAGAGCCGTTCCTCGTCTACGTGGCCGACGACCACCCGCTGCACGCGCAGGCCACCATCCGCCCCCAGGACCTGCAGGCCCACGACAACATGTGGCTGCTGCAGCAGGGCCACTGCTTCCGGCAGCAAACGCTCAACATCTGCACGCCCAGCGCCGCCAACGACGCCCGTCCCTTCACCTACGAAAGCGGCTCCATCGAAACGCTCAAGCAGCTGGTGCGCCAAAACCACGGCTACACGCTGGTGCCCGAGCTGTCGGTGCTCGGCGAGCTGGACCACAACCCGATGATCAAGCGCTTCGAGGCGCCCGAGCCAGTGCGCGAAATCAGCCTGGTGGTGCACCACAGCTTCGTGCGGCGCCCCCTGCTCACACTGCTGCGCGACACCATGCTGCGGCGCACGCCCGAGCGGCTGCACGCCCGCGGCGCCGGGCAGAAAATCCGTTGGAAGTAAGGCTGCGGTGGCGGCTCAGTGCCGCTCCAGGTGGCGCCGGTCCCAGTGGGCGAGGTTGGCGGCGGCTTCGTAGGTGCTCTGCAGAAAATCGAGCACCAGCCGGCGCGGGTCGGCGGCGGTGCGCACGGTTTCGTAGGGCAGCAGAAACTCGCCCAGCTGTTCGCTGAAGCTGGCCGCGTCGGGGCGCACCGGGGCCGTGCCAAAGCCGGCCGGCGTGGGGTAGGCGTAGCTGTAGAAGGCCGCGTCCTGCCCGTTGCCGCCGGGCCACCAGCCCGCGCTGCTCACCTCGGCCGAGTAGGCTTCGCGCGTCACCCAGTCGGCCAGGTTGGGCACACCGCCGGGGTGCGGGGGCGCCGGCCGCCCCGAAAAGCGCGTGACGGCCAGATCGAACGAGCCCCAGAAGAAATGCACCGGGCTGGCCTTGCCGGTGAAGTGCCCGCGAAACTCGCCCAGCAGCTGATCGGCGCGCAGCAGAATCTGCCAGAAGCGCTGCACGGCATCGGCGTCGTAGCTGTGGTGGTGCCGGTCCTGCGCAAACGGGGTAGCATCCTCCACTTCCACCGGCACCGGCCAGATGGCCGCCGCCACATCTGCCGCGCGCAGCAGGCTGCGGTATTCGTGGTAGAAATCGGCCACGGAGCGCGGGGCCAGGGCCATGCGGCGCACCTCCCCGTCGCTGGTATAGAGCTGCAGCTCGTGGTGGTGAAAATCGAACACGACTTCGCAGGCGCCGCCGGCGTAGGGCATCGAGCCGGTGGAGAGGCCCCGGGGCGTCACGTACAGCGGCACCTGCCACCAGTGGTTGAGCATGGGACTCAGGGCCAGCCGCGTTTTGCCCACTATCTGCGTCCACATGTGCAGCGTTTGGCGGGTGGCGGTCCAGGAATCGGCCGGTAGAGCAGGCCAGGGCGAAGGGGCGGGGGAAGTGGACATCGGCGGGTGGGCAACAGGTGAGGCTAATGATAATCAGAATTATATAATCAGGCTTCCTGCAGACTCGGATGACTGAAGCACGAGGCCGAAAAACGGCCTCCCGTCATTCAGCTGGGCATTCGGCAATGAGTTGGGGGATGATTCGTAAGCGACATGCTCAGGATGACAGCCGACCAACCCATAACCGGCATTCCACCTAGCGGTAATGCTCCCCCGTCGCCATGCCACTCCGTCGCCACTTTCCCGTAAGCAATTCGATGTTGCCGTCTGTCCCCTCGCTTATGTCCGCTGCCCCCGCGCCCGTCACCCTCGTTTTTCTGCACTACTGGGCCGGTTCCGGCCGCGAGTGGTCGGCCGTCGTCGAGGCGCTCGAACCCGGCTACCGCTGCCTCACGCCCGACCTCGGCGGCTTCGGCGACGCGCCGGCCCCGGCCGGGGGCTATTCCGTGGAGGCCTATGCCAGCGAGGTAGAAGCCCTCGTCAGCCGCCAGCAGCTCACCGACTACGTGCTCGTGGGCCACAGCATGGGCGGCAAAATCGCGCTGGACGTGGCCGCCCGGCAGCCGCCCGGCCTGCGCGGCCTGGCCCTGCTCACGCCCTCGCCGCCCACGCCCGAGCCCATGCGCGAGGAAGAACGGCAGGCCAGCCTGCGCAGCTACGGCGACCCGGCCGCCGCCGAAGCCACCTTCGAGCACATCACGACCCGCCCGCTGCCCGATGCCCTGCGCCAGCAGGTCATTGCCGACAACCTGCGCACCAGCCAAGCCGCCTGGGACGCCTGGCTGCTGCAGGGCAGCAAGGAAGACATCTGCGCCCTGATGCCCCGGGTGCAGGTGCCCGTGTTTCTGATTGCCGGCACCGCCGACGCCGTGCTGCCCCCGCAGGTACACCAGCGCGAGCTGCTGCCCTGTCTGGCCGAAACCACCACCTTCCACCTGATCGAAGGGGCGGGGCACCTGCTGCCGCTCGAAGCGCCCGGTGAAGTGGCTAGCGCCCTGCGGCAGTTCATGGGCGAGCTGCAAATCAGCGTGCCAGGCTGAAAAGTGTGTGGCTAATGCACTTAGTTGTGTGGCTAATTGTTTTAGTTTTATGCCGACAGCGCCCAGCCCGGCGCGTTCCTTCCTACTTCCAACCCTTGCAGCTATGTGCGGCCGTTACACCATCATCACCCCCGATTCGGGCCTGGCCAAGCGCTTCGATGCCAAGCCGGCGGCGCCCAGTAAAGCCAACTACAACGCCGCGCCCTCGCAGCGTATGCCCATCATTACCAACCTGGCCCCGCATGACATTCAGGCGGTACAGTGGGGACTGATTCCGGGCTGGGTGAAGGACGTGAAGCAGGCGCCCAAACCCATCAACGCCCGCGCCGAAACGCTGCCCGAAAAGCCCTCGTTTCGGCAGCTGCTGCAGCGTCGCCGCTGCCTGGTGCTGGCCGACAGCTTCTACGAGTGGCAACAGACGGGCCGCGGCAAGATTCCGCACCGCATCCTGCGCCAGGACGAAGCACCCTTCGCCTTCGCCGGCCTCTGGGACGAGTGGACCGACCGCGACACCGGCGAAGTGGTGCCTACCTTTACCATCGTCACCACCGAGCCCAACGCCCTGATGGCCCAGCTGCACAACCGCATGCCCGTCATCCTGCCCGACCGCGCCGCCGAGCTGGCCTGGCTCGATGACCGCACAACGGCCGCCGAGCACCAGGCGCTGCTGCGCCCGCTGCCCGACGGCCTGCTGAAGGAGTACGCGGTAACCACCCTGGTCAACTCGCCGGCCCACAACGACCCGGCGGTGCTGCAGCCCGCCGCGGCCTAGCGTGGGTAGTTAGCGGCCCAAGCCGAACAGGCCGTGGCGCTTGCGGCGCAGGTTGCCACGGTTCTTCTTCCGCTTTTTGCGCTTGAACTTGTACCCGCCGCCGAACGCGTCGTGGTCGGCCGTGGTGAGTGAGGTGGTTTCGGCCACGGGCGCGCCGGCGAAGGCGGCCTCGAAGGGGGCGCTGGCCAGCACGGCAAGCAGCAGGGAGAAGCAAAGCGTTTTCATAGCGGTGGAGCAAGAAGAAGTGGAGAAATCCTAGAATCGTTTGACGATGCAATGCTACGCTGCCCAGGCCGCTGCCCAAAAAAAAATGGCCTCACATGAAGATGTGAAGCCGTCGGTTGGCGCAGCTCAGAGCTACGCCGAGGAAACGAGAACGGGTGGCGCTATCAGCTGAATGATAGTATTTTACACCAAATCAGGCCAAGGTTTTACCACCCCAAATATGCGAGGCTAGCGCCGCCGCCGACCGGCCCGGCGCTTCTTGCGCTTTTTGCGTTTGGCCACGCTGCTGGCATGACTCGCGTCATCCGCTTTCAGAATGGCAGTAGTCGGAGCCACTGGGGCCATGGGCTCGGCGTAACTCTCGTCGGGCACGGCCGCGCCGCCCAAGATCAGTGCGGCCAGGGCATAGTAAAGCTGCTTACGCATAGGGGTAAGTGGTTGTGTTGGTGGAAAAGGAACGTGCGAGTTGAGAAGCAATAATAATACTTTTGTACTGTATTATGCAATAAATAATATGATTTGTTATAATTATTGGGGCTCAGCAAAACGCAGCCCGCCTCAAAGGGAAACGGACTGCGTCGGCTGATAGGGTCCGGAAGCGGCTATTTGCCGGCCGGTTTGGCATCCTTGGCGGGCTCTTTGTCGTCGTCGCCGTCGGTGAAGTCCTCAATGGCGTCCTGAATCTGGTCGGAGTACTTGGTCAGCACCAGCACGGCGCCGGCGGCCAGCACGGCAATGCCGAGCACCAACTGGGTGGGCGTGAGGCGCTGGCTGGCCTTGCGCAGCAGGGCGCCGCCGTGGCGGAGCAGGTCTTCGACGTGCTCGTTGTCGCCCTTAATCACGTGGTAGGCGCTTTCGAAGGTGCGCGCAATGTCCTCCGGGAGAATGTCTTCCAGCTGTTTTTGGATCTGGGTGTCCATGACGGAACGGATGAGGTAGTTAGGGGGTCGGAACAAACGCCCGGCGGCGGGGGCCGGCGGGCGTGTTTGGGCATTACGCAAAACTCCCCGCCAGGGCTACGCCCGAGCGGGGAGTTTTTCAAGTTTTGATGGTAACGGTTGAGGCCGGCCCGAAAAAGGCGGCTTGCCGAGCATTTATTCCACCACCACCAGCCGGGTGCTCAGGCGCGAGCCTTCCTGCACGTGGCAGTAGTAAGTGCCCGCCGCCAGCGCTGTGGCGTCGAGCGGCAGCTGCTGCGGGCCGCGGGGCAGGGCGCGGTCCACCAAGCGGCTGACTTCGCGGCCGGTGCCGTCGAAGAGCAGCACCTGCACGTGGCCGCCGTCGGTGTCGAAGGTGATGGTGGCCCGCTCGCGCACGGGGTTGGGGTACACGCTGAAGTTGGGCACGTTCACGTCGGCGGCGGCGGTGGTGCCGGTGGCCACGCCGGCGCGCAGCACCGGCACGTAGGGGAAGGCGCGGCCGAACAGGGTGCTGAGTGTGGCGGCGGGCACCGCGAACCAGTCCTGCAGAATGGAGGCGTACACCGAGCGGAAGTCGTATTGCATCGGCACGTTGTCGTTGACGCCGGCGTTGGTCGGCACCTGCACGTTCTGGCCGTGGATGCGCGGGTTGACGCTGGTGCCGAACACCAGCAGCGGGGCCGCCGCGCCGTGGTCGGTGCCCTTGCCGGAGTTGGCCTTGATGCGCCGCCCGAACTCCGAAAACGTCATGCCCACCACCCGGTCCTGCACGCCGAGGCGGCGCAAATCGTCCTGGAAGGCTTCGACGGCCTGCGACACCTTGCCCAGCAGCGTGGCGTGGGTGCCGGTGGCGGTGCTGCCGGTGGCCGGCACCTGCAGGGCATGGGTGTCGAAGCCGCCGAGGTTGACGCAGTAGATGCGCGTCTGCAGCCCGCCGGCAATCAGCTGGGCCACGATTTTGAGCTGATCAGCCAGGGCATTCTGCCCGGCGGTGGGCCACATCGGTGAGAGGTTGGTGGCCGCCCGGGCCGCCCGCTGAATGGCCGAGGTGTACACCTGCGTCTGCTGCACCACCTGCCGGATAAACGTCAGCTCGTGGCCCGCCGGGGTGTTCGGGGCGGTATCGACGGTGCCGGTGAGCAGCTGGTAGAACGAGCTGGTGCTGGCAATGGCCATGCCCATGTTCACGGTAGGGCCCTGCACGCAGTTGCTTACCACCGAGCCCACGGTAATGGCCAGCGGGTCGGGGTTTTGGGTGCTGGGGTAGCCGGTGGGGAAGCCGGGGTACTCGCCGTCGAGGTAGCGGCCGGTCCAGCCGGTGTTCCAGGTCACGTTGGAGTCGGAGGCCGAGGTCCAGATGTCGGTGGCGCGGAAGTGGGAGAAGTTGGGGTTGGGGTAGCCCACGCTCTGCACTACGCCAATTTTGCCGTTGTCGTAGAGGCTCTTGATACCCGTCATGGCCGGGTGAATGCCGGTGAGCGTGGTCAGCGGCAGCACCTGGGCCTGCGGAATGGCAATGTCGGGCCGGGCCGTCATCAGCCCGCTGTACTGATCCAGCGGAATGACCATGTTCAGCCCGTCGTTGCCGCCGTTGAGCTGCACCAGCACCAGCACGCGGTCGGTCTGAATAGCGGTGTTGACCAAAGCCGCCAGCACGGCATTTTCCTGGCCGTAAGCCGCCACCGAGAAGCCGTTCAGCAGCACCGGCAGCACCGCCCCGGCCGCCGCGGTCTGGATAAATTCTCTGCGTTTCATCAGAAGATGGTGAAATGGTGAGATGGTGATTGGTGAGTTTGATGCTCTGGAGGCCAGCACTGCGCAGCTTGCGCAAGCAGAACGGCACTCACCAGTTCAGCATCTCACCATTTCACCACTTAGCTGAGTTGGTATTCGGCTTGGCTGAGCATGACCTTGAGCAGGGCGCGGAGCTTGGTGGCCACGGCGTTTTTCTTGGCCGTGTTGGTGGGCGCGGCCAGGTACTGGTTCCACTCGTCGGTCCACTCGAAGTCGGGCAGGCCGGGCAGCAGCGTGTCGTTGAGGTAGGCCAGCTGCGTGGTGGTCAGCGCGAAGGGCATCAGCACGTCGACGAAGGCCTGGATGAGCAGGTTCGGGTCCTGGGCGGTGGCGGCGGGCAGGCTCTGCACCCAGGCCACCGGGTCGACGATGAGCAGGAAGCCCGAGCGGGTGACGCCGGTGCTGGTGAGCAGCGCGTCGGATACCTGGGTGCGGCGCGGTAGGGTCACGGCGTTGATCCACAGCTCGTTGAATTGCGGGGTCTGCCAGTAGGCGGCCCAGCCGGCCACGTTGGGCGGGTCGCCCAGGTACTGCTGCTGCAGGTTGGTCAGCCCGTTGAAATAGTCCCACACCGAGTACTGCTGGGCTACGTTGGCGGAAGTCGGCTGGGCTACTTCCAGCTGGCGCAGCAGGCCCAGGCTGAAGTCGAGCGGGCTCTTGATGTAGCAGCCCACGTTCACCGCGTCGAAGAAGTGCTCGGAGGCCAGCAAGGTGCGCAGCACCGGCCCGATGTTGAAGCCATTTTGCTGCAGCTGGGTGGCCAAGGGCTGGATAATGTTCTGCTCGGTCGTCGCGTCGATGACGTAGTACACAAACCAGCGGTAGAGCTTGCGCACGAGGTAGCGGGCGGTTTCGGCCTGCCCGAAAATCATGTCCACCAGCGTTTTGTATTCCTGGTCGCCGCCGTTCGGAATGGCCTGGTTCTGAAACGCGCCGCTGAACTGCTTGACGGTGGTATCGTGGCGGGAGGCGGTGTAGTAGCCGGCAATGGTGGTGGCGTTGTCGCGCCAGCCGGTGAGGGCCTTGGCGGCAGCCTGCACGTCGGCCTCGGTGTAGTTGGTGTAGTTGCCGGCGCCGATGAGCGGGCCCTTGCCCACCGTAAACAGCTCCAGCAGCTCGCGGCCGTAGTTTTCGTTGGGCGCGGTGGCGGTGCTCTGGTTGCCGTTGAGGTAGCGCAGCATGGCCGGGGCCACGGTCACGTCCTTGCACAGCTGCTTCACGTTGCCCAGGGCCTGCCCGCGCAGCAGCTCGGCGTAGTGGTAGCCGTAGCGCGCGTCGTTGATATCGGCCAGCTCGACGACGAAGTGGTTGTGCCAGAACAGCCACATCTTGGCCTGCAGGGTGTTGTCGGCCAGCAGCTGGCCCAGCCACCACGCCCGCAGCGAAGAGCGCCGCACGCCCTCGAAGTTCTGGTCGAAAACTTGCGACACCCAGGTCTGCCCGATAGGCACGCTCGTGTCGGTAGCCGACACGTTGACCGGCGGCGCGGGCGCCGCGGGAGCGGTCAGTAGGCTGGTCAGCACCTGCGAGAGGGTGGAGCTGGTCGCCGCCGTAATCTGCGCCCGGGTGGGGCCGAACAGGCAGCGCCGTAGCAGGTGAGCCGCCTGCGCCTTGCCCCAGGTGCCGGTGTAGGCCGTGAGGCCCGCGTTGGTGCGCGGTAGCACCGGCAGCGTCTTGTTGGCGTAGGGGCTGACGGTTTCGCCGGGCGGATCGGTTTGCTGCGCCGGGGCGGCCAGGACTGCCGCCGGGGCCGTCAGTGCCGAAGCCGGTTTGCGGAGAAAAGCTCTACGGTCCATAGGCAGGGGTTTTGGTCGAAAAAAGCCTTATAACCAGCGCGTGCTTGGCTTAGTGGTCGGTTGTAAGCTCTAAGATGCGTAGGAATAATGAAAGTTTAATGATGGGTATACTTCAATTTTAATTTTATTTTAAGCTAATGCGGCAGGCAGTAAAACCCCACAAAAGCAAACGCCCAGCCCTCGTTGCCGACAGCAGGTCGTGAAGGCTAACTACGGTTAAATCTTTACTGACTCGAAAATGCAGGCTTGCGCTTTGCACTGAAGGCCAGCACGCATTCACCGCCGACTCAACCGGCACCCACCGAAAACGACACGGCCCGAAACTGTACAAAGACGGTTTCGGGCGGGAGGGCATTGTACGTGTAGCCCGTTGGCCAGGCCCGATCAGCGACGCCTTCCTGCGGCTGCTTCGGCTACACCTCGCACTGACTGCCAGCTACACCGCCCGCCGGTGCTACCCCAGCAGCACCTCGGCCAGCAGCAAATCCTCCGGCGTGGTGATTTTCAGGTTGCGGTAGTCGCCCGGCACCAGCTGAATCGGGTGCAGGTCTTCCACCACGCTGGCGTCGTCGGTGAAGGTGGGCAGCTCGGGCAGCTGGTAGGCGCGGCGCAGCAGCTCCAGCTCGAAGCACTGCGGCGTCTGCACCAAGCGCAGGCGCGAGCGGTCCAGGGCGTAGGAACCCGTAGCCGAAAGGCCGCGCACCGAATCCTTGGGGGCCACGGCGGCCACGGCGGCCCCGTGCCGGGCGGCGGCCACGTAGGTATTTTCGATAACGCTGGTGGGGGTGAGGGGCCGCACGCCGTCGTGCACGGCCACCACGCCGGCGCCGTAATCCTTGAGTTGGGCCAACCCCTGCCGTACCGAAGCCCAGCGCGTGGCGCCGCCCGTGGCCACCGTGAGGGCCAGCTCGGGCGCGTAGCGGGCGTGCAGCTCCTGCCACACGCTCAGCTGCTCGGCGGGCAGCACCAGCACGATGCGCGCCACTCCCAGGCTTGGCTCGGCGAAGCGCCGCAGCGTGTGCACCAGCACCGGCTCACCGCGCAGCTCCAGAAACTGCTTGGGCCGGTCGGCGCCCATGCGCGTGCCGCTGCCCCCGGCCACGATGATGGCCAGGCGGGTATCGGGAGAGGAAGTAACGGGAGCGGGAGTGGATGGCACGGGCAGAGAAGACAGGATCGGCAAACGAAGCCGGCGCAAAAGTAAGCGGCCAACGGCCACCGATCCGCCCGCAACTTCGGCGCCGGGACTGCGTCTTAACGGGTTTAGGCCTTTCACCTTACGCTCGTCGCCATGAAACCAGCCGCTGACTACGCCTCCCGTTCATCAAGCCCCGCCTCTGCTGCCGGAGCATCCGCTACCCACCTGCGCCACCAGGCCATCGGCGCCCAGGCTACGGGCGCTTCGGCTATCGGGGCGCAGGCCACCGGCGCCGGCGCCCGCGGCGCGTTGGCCGTCGGCGCGGCGGCCATTGGCGCCTTGGCCGTCGGGGCGCTGGCGGTGGGCGTGGTGGCCATTCGGCGGCTGAGCGTGGCCCAGGCCCGGCTGCAGAAGCTGGAAGTCGGGGAGCTGACCATCCGGCGGCTGCAGGTCGACGAGCTGGTCGTCCGCAAAATCCTGGATGCCCCCGGCGCAGCCGCCGAGCGTAATCCGGCCGAATAGCCCGTCAAACGCGCACAAAAAAGCCCGACCGCGGTTGGCAGTCGGGCTTTTTGCTGGATGCTAAGGCTACCGGGACCTGTTACGGGTCACCTCTCACCTCATCACCCGGTTACAGAATCAGCATGGCGTCGCCGTAGCTGAAGAACTTGTACTTCTCCTTGATAGCCAGCTTGTACGCTTCGATGAGCAGGTCGTAGCCGGCGAAGGCCGAGGCCAGCATCATCAGCGTGCTTTCCGGCATGTGGAAGTTCGTGAGCAGCGCGTTGGCAATCTTGAACTCGTAGGGCGGGAAGATGAATTTATCCGTCCAGCCTTCCGTGGGCTTCAGGCGGGCGTTGGCCGACACCGACGACTCCATGGCGCGCATGGACGTAGTGCCCACCGCGCACACGCGCTTTTTCTGGTCGAGGGCCCGGTTCACCACCGCCGCCGAATCGGCCGGCACGATGAAGTTTTCCGAATCCATCTTGTGCTTGGTCAGGTCCTCCACGTCGACGGGGCGGAACGTGCCCAGGCCCACGTGCATGGTCACCGGCACCATTTCCACGCCCTTGATTTCCAGGCGCTTGATGACTTCGCGGGTGAAGTGCAGGCCGGCCGAAGGCGCGGCCACGGCGCCCGTGTGCTTGGCGTAGATGGTCTGGTAGCGCTCCTTGTCAGCCGTTTCCGGCTCGCGGGTAATGACCTCCTTGGGCAGGGGCGTTTCGCCCAGGTCGTGCAGGGCTTTGTAGAAGTCCTCCTCCGGGCCGTCGAACAGGAACTTGATGGTCCGGCCGCGCGAGGTGGTGTTGTCAATGACCTCGGCCACCATTACGCCGTCGTCGTCGAAGTACAGCTTGTTGCCGACGCGGATTTTGCGCGCCGGGTCCACCAGCACGTCCCAGAGGTGGAGTTCCTTGTTCAGCTCGCGCAGCAGGAACACTTCAATCTTGGCGCCGGTTTTTTCTTTGTTGCCGTAGAGGCGGGCGGGAAATACCTTCGTGTCATTTACCACAAATACGTCGCCGTCGTCGAAGTATTCAATGATATCTTTGAAGGTGCGGTGCTCGATGCGGCCACTGTCGCGGTGCAACACCATTAGGCGCGATTCGTCGCGCTGCTTGGCAGGATGCTGCGCTACCAGGGACTCGGGCAGTTCAAACTTAAACTCAGAAAGCTTCATGGCCAGCGTTGGGGACAGGCAACAATGCGGGGAGAATACGCATTTTTTTCGAGTTGCAAAAGTACGGAACCCGCCCGGATATATCGTTACCTTCCGCCCGAAAAAGGTGAAATGGTGAGATAGTGAAATAGTGAGTGCTGTTCCGAATGCCTGAACGTCGAACCCACCAATTCACCACCTCTCCATCTCCCCACCTCCCCATCTCACCGCTATGAAAACCCTGCGCCTCACCTTTGAAAGCTTCCGGTTTGCCTGGCAGGCCCTGCAGGCTGATTTGCTGCGCACCATTCTTTCGTTGCTGGGCGTCACCATCGGCATCTTCGCCATCATTGCCGTCTTCACCGTGGTCGACTCGCTGGAGGCCAGCATCCGGCAGAGCATGAGCTTCGTGGGCGACAAGGTGATTTACGTGGCCAAGTGGCCCTGGGCCTTCGGCGGCGACTACCCCTGGTGGAAGTACTTCAACCGGCCCAGCCCCACCATGCGCGACTTCCGCCAGCTGCAACGCCTGCTCACGCCGGAAAACCAGCGCGGCATTGCCCTGTTTGCGGCCCGGGGCGGCAATACGCTCAAGGCCGGCTCCAACAGTATGGAAAGCATTGCCCTGCAGGGCGTCACCTTCGAGTACCGGCTGGTGTCGGACGTGCCGATTCAGGAAGGCCGCTATTTTACCCCGCAGGAGGTGGAAGCGGCCCGCAACGTGGCCGTGGTGGGCTACGACATTGCCCACAACCTCTACCCCGTGGGCTCGGCGGTTGGCCGCGAGTTCCAGACGCACGGGCGGCGCTTCGTCATCATCGGGGTGATGGAGCGCGAGGGCAAAAAGCTCATCGACACGCCCAGCAACGACACCAACTGCCTAGTGCCCCTGGGCGCTTTCACCAAGATTTATGCCCTGAGCACCGGCGGCATGGGCGGGGCCCAGGGCACCATCGGCATCAAGGGGGCCGACAGTGACCCGGGCCTGCTCAACCTGGAGGCCGAGGTGCAGGGCGCCATGCGCACCATCCGCGGCCTGAAGCCCCGCGAGGAGGACGACTTCGCCCTGAACCGCCCCGAAATGCTGGCCGACGCCATTACCAAGCTGTTCAGCGTCATCGGAGTGGCCGGGGCGCTGATTGGGGGGCTGGCCACGCTGGTGGGCGGCTTCGGCATTGCCAACATCATGTTCGTGTCGGTGAAGGAGCGCACCAGCCTCATCGGGATTCAGAAGTCGCTCGGGGCCAAGAACTACTTCATTCTCTCGCAGTTTCTCTTCGAAGCCGTGTTTCTGTGCCTGCTCGGCGGGGCGGCCGGGCTGCTGCTGGTGTGGCTGGTCACGCTGATACCCCAGGATTCCTTCCGCATTTTCATGACGCTGAACCGCATCATCCTGGGCCTGGGGCTGTCGGTGCTAATCGGCATCATCTCGGGCATTGTGCCCGCCGTGGTAGCTGCTATGATGGACCCCGTGGACGCCATCCGGGCGAAGTAAAGCCAGTTGAAAAAAGAGGTCATGTCGAGCGCAGTCGAGACATCTCGCGGGCTGACGCTTGATAGTAGCGTTCTGTTCAACGAGCAGATTACTATCCAGCGAGATGTCTCGACTGCGCTCGACATGACGTTCGAGGAACATTCGGCAGCATAACAAATTCGCCATACTTGCTAGTTGGATGTTAACAAATTGTTAACTTGGGCGCCCATACTTTTGGTCGTTCCGCCGCCAAGGCGTTGAACGGCCTTTCTTTTGCCCCCTCATACATTCCCATTTCTCACTTCCCGGCCCGCCGTGCCTGAACCTGTGCGGTAGCATCAGCCCTTGACGACGAAGGCGGCCCGGCCCATTACCATCAGCGCGGCTATGACCAAACTGAAGAAAACCAGCAAAACCAAGCTTCAAGAAGAAGCCCACAACGTCGGCAGCGGCAAGACCATCGTGCAGCCCGACGTCAACGACAACAAGATTACCACCATCAGCGACCTGCGCGAGCAGGCCCACGGCGAGCGGACCACCCAGCTCGACGACGAGCACCGCATCCGCAAGGCTTTCGTCGACAAGGACTGGAACGAGATTAAGATTGCCGACTCCTGGCAGATCTTCAAGGTCATGGCCGAGTTCGTGGAGGGCTTCGAGAAGATGGCCAAGATCGGGCCTTGCGTATCGGTGTTCGGCTCGGCCCGCACCAAGCCCGACAACCCCTACTACCAGCTGGCCGAGGAAATTGCGGCCAAGCTGGTGCGCCACGGCTACGGTGTTATCACCGGCGGCGGCCCCGGCATCATGGAAGCCGGCAACAAGGGTGCCCGCTCGGAAGGCGGTAAGTCGGTGGGCCTCAACATCGAGCTGCCCTTCGAGCAGACCCACAACATCTACATCGACCCGGACAAAGTCATCAACTTCGATTACTTCTTCGTGCGCAAGGTGATGTTCGTGAAGTACTCGCAGGGCTTCATCGGCATGCCCGGCGGCTTCGGCACCCTCGACGAGCTGTTCGAAGCCATTACCCTGATTCAGACCCGCAAAATCGGCCGCTTCCCCATCGTGCTGGTGGGCTCGGCCTACTGGAACGGCCTGTTCAAGTGGATCGAGGAGGTGATGCTGCACGAGGAGCACAACATCTCGGCCGAGGACATGCAGCTGGTGCAAATCGTGGACGACGCGGCCTCAGCCGTGAAAATCATCGACGACTTCTACCAGAAGTACCTGCTCTCGCCGAACTTCTAACCGACTTCAGCGCAGCTGCGCAAAGCCTCCGGCCCGGCCGGGGGCTTTTTTTATTTTACCACTGTTGATCTGTAGTTTGGTTATATGATATTAATTCAGTTATATGAAGTCGTGTTATTGTGCCCAAACGAATGTTGGCCGTTTTCCCTCACCCACCCTCTCTTATGAATCCTACCAAACACGTCTACATCATTCCGCGCTGGGGCGGCAACTCCAGCAGCGACTGGTACCCCTGGCTGAAGCAGCAGCTGGAACAGGCCGCGGCCGAGGATGGCTGCCGCTACGAAGTGCACCCGCTGGACATGCCCGCCTGGGACGTGCCCGTTATCAGCCAAGCCGTGGAGCACCTGGCTAAGCTGCTGCCGCCCGCCAAACTAGCCGAGCAGGAGGTGTACCTGGTGGGCCACAGCGTGGGCTGCCTGGCTATTCTGCACTACCTGGCCGAAATCAACAAGCAAGACCCCAGCGCCCGGGTGGGCGGGGTGCTGTGCGTGGCCGGCTGGTTTATGGTGGATAGCCCCTGGCAGGATATCCTGCACTGGATGAACGCGCCCATCGACTACGAGCAGGCCCGCCAGGCGATTCCCGAAGACAAGCTGATGGTGCTGCTCTCGGACGATGACCCGTATACTTCGGCGTACCAGCAAAACGAAAAGCTGTGGCTGGAGCGCCTGCAGGCCCGCGTGAGCATTCTGCACGGTCGGCAGCACTTCAGCGCCCAGCTGGACCTCGACGTACGCGACGCCGTGCGCGACCTGGCCGGTGCCTTCGACCATACTGAAACGCTGCGCCGGTAGCCTGCCAAAACTGCCCGTTAACGGGCCTGAGCACTGCTTTTGAAGGCAACTCTGATATAGGCGCTTTAGCGCTTAAACATGCGTGATTAGCGCGGTGAATCTTGTTGTTCCCGAAGAGAAGCTCCGGCGTTTACCGGGGCTTCTCTTTTTGGGAAAATAAGGCCATTTTGGGAAGGTGTAAGTAAATCAGGTTCCGACGTTTATACTTAGCCAATAATCAGTGGGCCGACAGAGCAGATACCGGGCCCGGCACGCAAATTATCTGGCATGGTTCCTACCAAACACGTCTACATCATTCCGCGCTGGGGCGGCAACTCGGGCAGCGACTGGTACCCCTGGCTGAAGCAGCAGCTCGAAGCTTCTTCCGCCGAAGACCAGTGCCACTACGAAGTGAAGCCGCTGGACATGCCCGCCTGGCAGATTCCGACCGTCAGTAATGCTGCCGATTACCTGGCGGCAATGCTGCCGGCGGAGCGGCTGCGCCAGGAGGAAACCTACCTGGTGGGGCACAGCGTGGGCTGCCTGGCTATTCTGCACCACTTAGCCGAAATCAACAAGAAGGACCCGGAGCTGCAAGTGGGTGGGGTGCTGTGCGTGGCCGGCTGGTTTCTCATCGACAACCCCTGGCAGGATATCCTGAACTGGATGAACGCCCCGGTGGACTACGACCGGGCCCGGCGCGCCATTCCGGCCGATAAGCTGGTGGTCATGCTTTCCGACGACGACCCCTACACCACGGGTTACCAGCAGAATGAAAAACTGTGGCTGGAGCGCCTGCAGGCCCGCGTCAATATCCTGCCGGGGCGGCAGCACTTCAGCAACGCCCTCGACCCGGACGTGTGCGACGCCATCCGCGACATGACCGGGGCTTTTCTGCCGCCCTGGCTGGCCCGCGCGTAGCCCCGCCGACCCGGAATCCGTAGCTTGGGGCGGGGCCGGAACGTCAAGGCCCCGTCACGCTACGTTTCTACCGATTGGAGCCCGAATACGACTACCTATTGGCCGGCGGCGGCGCGGCGGGCCTGAGCATGGCCTACTATATCAGCCAGGAGCCGCGCCTGCAAGGCAAGCGCGTGCTGCTGCTGGAGCCCGCCGCCAAAGACCAGAACGACCGGACCTGGTCGTTCTGGACGGACCAGCCCACGCCCTACGACGCCGTGCTGGCGGCCGAGTGGCGGCAGCTGGCATTTCGCAGCCCGCGGTTTTCGGCCGTGCTGCCGCTGCGGCGCTACCGCTACTGCACCCTGCGGGGCATCGACTTTTACCGCTTCGTGCAGGCGGCGCTGGCGGCCCGGCCGGCGCAGTTTACGCGCGTGCCGGCCCACGTCGAGGAGCTGACGAACACGCCCGGCGGCGTGCGGGCCCGCACCTCGGCCGGCGAGTTTACGGCCCGTTACGTCTTCGATAGCCGCCCGCCCCAACCCGTGCCGCGGCCCGACCGGCGCTACCTCTGGCAGCACTTTCTGGGCTGGGAAGTGGAAACGGATTTCGACGCGTTCGATGCCACGACGCCGGTGTTTATGGACTTCACCGTCGAGCAGCAGCGGGAGTGCCGCTTCGTGTACGTGCTGCCCTTCGGCCCGCGCCGGGCGCTGGTGGAGTACACGCTGTTTTCGGGGCAGCTGCTGCCACCGGCCGAATACGAGGCCGCATTACGGCAATATTTGGCCACGATGCTGGCCAGCCGGCCGTACCGCGTGGTGGAAACGGAAACCGGCGCCATTCCGATGACCGACCACCCGTTTCCGGCCCGCGACGGGGCCAATATCGTGAACCTGGGCACCCGCGGCGGGCGCGTGAAGGCCAGCACCGGCTACGCCTTTCTGCGCATGCAGCAGCAAGCCGCCCGCCTCACCGAGGCCCTTGCCACCACCGGCACCCTGCCCGCCGACCTGACCGGGGACCAGTGGCAGTTCCGCTTTTTCGACAGCCTGCTGCTCGACATCATGCAGCGCCGGGGCGAGGGGACGCGCGACATTTTCGCCGAGCTGTTTCAGCGCAACCCGGTGGAGCGCATCCTGGATTTTCTAGACGAGCGCACCACCTGGCCCGAAAACCTGCGGGTGATGAACTCCGTGACGCCCTGGCCATTTCTGCGCTCCATCGGGCAGGTGCTGCTGGGCCGGCCAGGGAAGAGGGCGGAATGATCAATTATCAATGAGCAATGAAGAATGAGGAATTGGCGTAACCGGGCCGGCAGGCAGGCGTAGCCTCATTGCTCATTGCTCATTGCTCATTGCTCATTGCTCATTGCTCATTGCTCATTGCTCATCAGGCTCGCTTCGTTTTCCAGCCACGCGCGGGCGGCGTCGACGGTGGCGCGGCTGAGGGGCTGGAGCTGGGGCTCGGGGGCCGACATGTTCAGCAGGTAGCCGGGCATGGCGGGGAGCTGCTCCAGGTCGTGGGTGATGCAGAGGATGGTTTTGCGGTATTCCTGGCCCCAGCGGCGCAGCAGGCTGAACACGCGGCGGCGGTAGTACACGTCGAGCTGCTGGGTGGGCTCGTCGAGCAGCCAGAGGGCGGCGTCCTGCAGCCGGAGCTGGGCCAGCCACACGAGCTGCTGCTCGCCGCCGGAGAGCAGCGTGAAGTCGCGGTGGGCGAGGTGGACGGCGCCCACTTCCTGCAGGGCCGCATCGGCCTGGGCGTAGTCGGCCGGGGTGTAGCCGGCCAGCAGGCCGCGGTGCTGCCGAAAGCGGCCCATCACCACCAGCTCGCGCACTTCGATGGGGAAGCCCACCACATTGCGCTGCGGCAGGTGAGCCAGCAGGCCCTCCACGGCCGGGCGGCGCACCGTGCGCAGGTCGCGGCCCGCTATTTCAACGGTGCCCTGGTAAGGCAGCTGGCCCGTCAGCACCCGGAACAGGGTGGTTTTGCCGGCGCCGTTGTGGCCCACAATGGCGACAAAGGCGCCCTGGGGTACCGACAAAAAAAGGTTGCGGAGCAGAACGCGTCGTTCGTACCCCGCAACCAGATTGTCCGCGCGCAGCGCGAGAGGAGAGTTGGCAGTTGTCAGTTGCGAGTTGTCAGTTGATAGACTCATCAGGCAGGCGGCTTGGGGCCGGTAAAGATCCTGACAACTGACAACTACTAACTGGCTCCTAATACTCGTCCTCGTTGAACATGAAGTCCTCCTTGGTCGGGTAGTCCGGCCACACTTCCTCGATGCTTTCGTAGGGCTGGCCGTCGTCTTCGAGGGCTTGCAGGTTTTCCACGACTTCCATCGGGGCGCCCGAGCGGATCGAGTAGTCAATCAGCTCGTCTTTGGTGGCCGGCCAGGGAGCATCTTCCAGGTACGAGGCAAGTTCAAGGGTCCAGTACATAGTCAGGGTGTGCGTAAAAAAGGGGGGAAGTTGAGAAAGGGTATCGGGCGCGGCGCCCGCAAAAATCCGGCCGAGGGGTGGCCGGCCGACAAGGCGTCAGGAAAGGGCCGCGTATTGGGCTGACAACGCAAACGCGGCCGAAATGTTGGCTACTGCTGGTAGCGCAGGCGGAGGAATTCGATGAGGTCGTTTTTGGTGCGGATTTTCCGTTCGAACGCCCGGATTTTGCTCTGCAGCATGCTGCGGAACGCCTCGTTGCCGGGCGTATCGGTGAGCTTGCCCAGGTTTTCCTCCAGCACGGCCTGCTCCTGCCGGTCGTACTTGATGAAGTCCTTGAGCGCGGCCACGCGCTGCGCGTACTGCTCGTCGGCCGGGGGCTTGGGGCCTTCCTGGGGCTGACGCTTCCGAATATAGTGCTCCAGCGAGCTTAGTTCAAACACCCGGTCGCAGGCCGAAAGGAAGGCTTCCCACACGCGGTCCGACTCGGGGCCGCGCACGGGGCCGACCTTTTTCCAGGCCGTTTGCAGCTCCTTGGCGCGGGCCACGGCCTCGTGCATGGGACGCTCCACCAGGGCTTCGGCTTCCTTCACCAGGTCGCGCTTGCGGGTGAGGTTGTCGTCCATGTAGTGGTCCTTGGCCTCGCTGCGCTTGGAGCTGATGTGTTCCTTCAGGCGGTCGAAGAAGCGGTTGTGGGCGGCGCGGAAGCGCGTCCACAGGTCATTAGCCGTCTTGCGGGGCAAGGAGCCGCCCACGTCCTTCCACTGCTGCTGCAGCTCCTTGAGCTGGGCCGTGACGCCTTCCCAGTCGTCGGAGTTCTGCAGGGCTTCGGATTTGTGGATGAGCGACTTGTACTTCTCAAACGCCCGGTTGGTCATGGCCTTTTTATCGGCCTGGAATGCTTTCTTACGGGTGTAGAAGTCTTCGACGGCGGCCTGGAAACGGTTTTCCATGTCGTCGGTCAGCTCCTTGGCCACCGGGCCGGTCTTGATCCAGGCCTGGCGCAGGTCCTTGAGCACCTCGGCGCCGGCCTGCCAGTCGACGCTGGTATGCAGGGCCTCGGCTTCCTCGATGATTTTGGCCTTGGTGGCGAGGTTTTTTTCGCGGTTGCGCGAGACGAGGGTGCGAATCTGCTCCTCGGCCTCGGTGAGGCGCTCGTGCAGGGCGGTGAAGTCGCCGAGGCCGTCGTAGGCGCCGATCTGCTCCTTCAGGTGCAGGGCCTTCATCAGGAACGAGCCCTTGTTCTCGGATTCGTCGATGCGCGCCAGCAGGCCGTCGACCTTGGTGCGGAAGCTCTCGAACCGCTGCGCGAAGTACATCAGCGCGGCGTCCTCGGTGTCTTTTACCTGCCCGACCTGGCGGGCGGGGAATTCCATGAAGGGCTTGAGCCAGACTTGGTCGCCTTCGATGTAGCCAAACTGACGGGCCTGGGTGAGCAGCTGGGTTTGCTGTTCCATACGGATACTAACCTACTGAATAGGTGCGGGGTGGTGGGTGGCGGAAAACGTCAAACGCACAAGTTTACGGGTTTCGTAACGACTTGACGGTACGTAGGCAGACGAGCTTGGTTAGGCAATAAAAGGAATGCGCGGCAGTCGGCGCTGGCATCCGCTGCCGGAAGTTGCATTAGAACCTATATATGACGCAAGTAAACTTTGCGGGCTGTGTTCTGTAGCGCGGCTGGCGTAGCTTTGTGAAAGCGGTGTGACCAGCTGAACAACGGCGGGCACCTGCTGCGAAAGAACGTCATGCGGACCCTACCGAAGCAGCGCTACCGCTTCGTTTGCCTCACATTGCACGTCATTCCGAGCTTGTCGAGGAATCTCGCGTGCTGACGTCCAAGGGTAACTTGCTCGTTGAGTTTACTCTCCAGCATCAGCACGCAAGATGTCTCGACTTCGCTCGACATGACGAACGCACGAAGCGGTAGCGCTGCTTCGGTAGGGTCCGCATGACGTTCTACAATTCCCTTTTGACTCCAACCCACAAGTTCTCTGCATGAGCGACCAGCCCACCATTATTTTCTCCATGGCGGGGGTAACCAAGGTGTACCCGCCCCAGAAACAGGTTCTCAAGAACATCTACCTCTCGTTCTTCTACGGCGCCAAAATCGGCGTGCTCGGCCTCAACGGCTCGGGTAAGTCCTCGCTGCTGAAGGTCATTGCCGGCGTCGACAAGCAGATTCAGGGCGAAGTCGTCTGGTCGCCGGGCTACTCGGTGGGCTACTTGGAGCAGGAGCCCCAGCTCGACCCGGCCAAGACGGTGCGCCAGGTTATCGAGGAAGGCGTGGCCGAAACGGTGGCCTTGCTCAAGGAGTTCGAGGAAATCAACGAAGCCTTCGGCGGCGAAGACCCCGACTTCGACAAGCTGCTGGAGCGCCAGGGCGTGGTGCAGGAGCGCCTCGACCAGCTCGACGCCTGGAACCTCGACAACAAGCTGGAGCGCGCCATGGACGCGCTGCGCACGCCCCCCGAAGATGCCCTCATCGGCAACCTCTCCGGCGGGGAGAAGCGCCGCGTGGCCCTGTGCCGCCTGCTGCTGCAGGAGCCCGACGTGCTGCTGCTCGACGAACCGACCAACCACCTCGACGCCGAATCGGTGCTGTGGCTGGAGCAGCACCTGCAACAGTACAAGGGCACCGTCATTGCCGTGACCCACGACCGGTACTTCCTCGACAACGTGGCCGGCTGGATCCTGGAGCTGGACCGCGGCGAGGGTATTCCGTGGAAGGGCAACTACTCCTCGTGGCTGGAGCAGAAGTCCAACCGCCTGGCCCAGGAGGAAAAAACCGAGAGCAAGCGCCAGAAAACGCTGCAGCGCGAGCTGGAATGGGTGCGCATGGCCCCGAAAGCGCGCCAGGCCAAGAGCAAGGCCCGCCTCGCCGGCTACGACAAGATGGTGACGGCCGACGCCAAGGAAAAGGAGCAGAAGCTGGAGCTGTTTATCCCCGACGGCCCGCGCCTGGGTGCCCAGGTGATTGAGGCCGAGGGGCTGAGCAAGGCTTTCGGCGACAAGCTGCTGTTCGAAAACCTCTCGTTTGCGCTGCCGCAGGGCGGTATCGTGGGCATCATCGGGCCGAACGGCGCCGGCAAAACCACGCTGTTCCGCCTCATCACCGACCAGATGAAGCCCGACGCGGGCACCTTCGTGGTGGGCCCCACGGTGCAGACGGCCTACGTGGACCAGCAGCACGACACGCTGGACCCCAACAAGTCGGTGTTTGAAACCATCTCGGGCGGCACCGAAACCATGCTGCTGGCTGGCCGGCAGGTGAACTCGCGCGCCTACGTGAGCAACTTCAACTTCCGCGGCGGCGACCAGGAAAAGAAAGTCGGCTCGCTCTCGGGCGGGGAGCGAAACCGCGTGCACCTGGCCACCACCCTCAAGCAGGGCGCCAACCTGCTGCTGCTCGACGAACCGACCAACGACCTCGACGTTAACGCCATCCGCGCCCTGGAAGACGCGCTGGAAAACTTCGCCGGCTGCGCCGTCATCATCAGCCACGACCGGTGGTTTCTCGACCGCCTGGCCACCCACATCCTGGCCTTCGAGGGCGACTCGCAGGTGGTATGGTTCGAGGGCAACTTCTCGGACTACGAGGAGGCCAAGAAGAAGCGCCTGGGGGACGTGGAGCCCAAGCGGGTGCGCTACCGGAGCTTGGGGTAGCACGTGAAATTTATCTGCCTGGCCGATTGCTGTTCAAATAATTCTTTACTTTTGCCTTAACTTTTAAGTGAAGATTCTGGTTGAAGTCGTATGGTTTGCCGAGGGGGCCAAAGCTCGCTTGTACTCGGTGCGGCTGCCGGAGCAGACTGACTCAGAAACAGCCCGCTTCTTCGGCCGGATGCTTGCTCACCCCCGCTACCAATCAGACAAGCGCTTTGGAGCCGCTTTACGAACATTACTTGATTGGCTGGACCGAATTGCCCGGTTGGAAGGCGCGTTGCTGCGCTTCTTCCGACCGGGCGAAGGCCAGGGGCACGCACTGCCCATAGACAAAGGCCCGTTGCGCTTGTATTGCTACCGGTTTGATGACCGGACCCTGCTGCTCTGTGGCGGTGGTATCAAATCAAGCCAGACGGTACAGGAAAGCCCCGACTGCCTGCCGCACTTTCGCTTGATGAATTACGTAGTACAGGCGCTACGGCGGCGCCACGTAGGGCCGGAGCGCTTACCCGAAAACGCTACCCAGGCCTACTCACTTGAAATTGACATCCCCGACGATGAATACCTTAACTGACTTGCTCACTCAACTTTCTCCTCGCGAAGAGGAAAAGCGGTTTGTAGATAAATCGATGCAACTGTCCGGCTTGATTGCCGCAGCTATGAAGCGGAAAGGGCTAACGCAAAAAGCGTTGGCAGACCGGCTGGGTAAGAAGGAGTCGGAAATAAGCCGTTGGCTCAGTGGCTTGCATAACTTCACGCTCAAAAGCCTGACGCGCCTGGAGGCCGTGTTGGAGGAAGACTTGATTCTGACCTTCCGCGACCAGGCGGCTACGGCTGCGCGTACGGCACCGGCCAAGGTACAATGGGCCGAAGCCGAAGACTCCTGGCAACCGCCGATACGTAGTCAGCAGCCCCAGCGCCGTCGCACCGCGCCGATGGAAGAAGTATACACACTCACAGAAGCCGCCTGATGGCTGAAACTCCTGCTGACGCATCGCGTTTTGCGGTTGCGGCCCTGACGCTGTGTCAAGTGCAACTATTGCATCTGACTTTGGACGACACCATGCCTCCCATGGCTGCTCACGGACAGTATGGTTTTAAATCAAAGGCCGACATCCTGTTTAGTTCACTGGAAGCCGACCAACTGCGGGTGGACGTGCACACGGACATCACCATTTCTGCCAAAGCCCGCCCGGCTGGTGCTAAACCGCGCGTAAAAGCTCGTATTGCCGTAGTGTTTGAATACCAAGGGCTGGACGAGTTACGCAAGGACGGAAAGCTGCCCTTGCAACTGGCTCATACGGCCGTCAGTCTAGCCTATTCTACTATGCGCGGGCAGCTGCAGGCGCGGTTGGCGGGTACGTCTTTTGGTGCCGCCATCCTACCAATTATCAGCCCGCAGCAACTGTGGCAGCCACAAGTTACTACGGGAGAATAGCAGCTCACCCGCGCAAGCATGCTGCAGAAATAGGGCGAAGCGGCTGGGCTGTTGTGGCTTTCTTCCATCAGCTAATTTCTCTGTCATTCCTGTATGGATCGAAAAAAACTTCAGGCGCTGCGTGAAAAAGTAGAAGCTATTGCCTTGCCCGCCGCCAAGGATCGGTACGGTCGTAGCGTTGGCTACGAACAAGAGGCGCAAAAAGCGTTGGCTGCTGCGGCTACTGCTGCGGCTGGGTTACTGGGCAAAGCCAAGCTGGTACGCGGGGCCGCCCACCAAAAAAAACTGGTAGAACTGGCCGGAAAGCTGAAAAGCACCGACCATGTCTTCGGGCACGGCCTGCTAGAGGTGCCGGCGCTGCATACGGCCCGAACCATGTTGTTGCGTACCCTCAAAACCATAGAGGCCGAAAGCCGCAAGGTATTTATCGTGCACGGCCGCGACGAGGCCATGCGGCTAGCCGTACAGGGCCTTTTGCACCAAGTGGGCCTAGATGACGTAGTGCTCAGCGAAGCCCTTAACAAAGGCGACACCATCATCGAGAAGTTTGACCGTGAGGCGCGGGCCTGCGGCTACGCCATCGTACTCTGTAGTCCCGACGATGTGGGCGGCCTGAAAGCCGCCGGCAAAGCCACGCCCGCGCTGGCCCCCCGAGCCCGGCAGAACGTGATACTGGAGTTAGGTTACTTCGTGGCTTTGTTGGACCGCCGCCACGTGTTCGTACTCATGGCTGGCAGCGTGGAGATGCCCAGCGACTTTAGCGGCGTGGTGTATGAAGGTTACGACAAAGCAGGAGCTTGGAAGCGCCGCTTGGCCGACGAACTGAGTGCAGCCGGCTTCTATATTGACCCAGCCGTTCGGAAAAAGCTATAAGCTGCTGGGTTCGTTGACCATTTACCTCCACCGCTTCACCCACCTGCGCGTGGCGCGCAGCCGTCAGCACGGTGAGGCCCCGTACAAGCCCGCCCTGCTGCTGGCCGTGCTCGAAGGCATCGAAGACGGCAGCATCCAGGACAACCGCATCTACATCACCCCGGAGCTGCTGGCCGCCTTCCGTAGCCTCTGCCGCGACCTGAGCACCTCCGCGCTGTTTCGGGCCAACGACTTTTCCCTGCCCTTCTACCACCTCACCGGCGACGGGTTCTGGCACCTGCGCACGCTGCCGGGGCTGGAAGTGCTGCTGACGGCTTCGCGCTCGGTCAAAAGCTTCCGCAGCCTGCGCGACACCGTCGAATACGCCACCCTCGATGAGGAACTGTGGGTGCTGCTGCAGGCGCCCGCGGCCCGCGAGGAGCTGCGCCAGGCGCTATTGCACCGCTATTTTCCGCAGACGCGTGGCCGCTACCAGGCCCGCGCCGGGGCTGCCGAGGTGCTGGCCCTGCAGCAGCACATGCTGGCCGCCGAGCCCGCGGCGCTCTACCACGTTCGTCCCCAGCCCGCCGATGAGCTGCAGGTGGCCATTCGCAGCGGCCTGTTCAAGCGCGTGGTGCTGGATGCCTACGACCACACCTGCGCCGTCACGGGCCTGAAGCTGAGCAGCACCCGCAGCGCGGCGCCCAACCCCTTGCTCGACGCCTGTCACATCGTGCCCTGGGCCGTGAGCCAGGACGACAGCCTGCCCAACGGCCTGGCCCTGACGCCCACCCTGCACCGTGCTTTCGACCGCCACCTGTTCTACATCGACGAGGACTATCGGGTGCGCGTGGCCGAGGGCTTCCGCGAGCTGGCCGGCGCCGCCCACGGCCTGCGCCAGTTCGAGGGACAGCGCCTGCACCTGCCCGCCAACCCTACTTGGTATCCCAGCCCCGCCAACCTGCACCGGCAGCGGGGGTGAGGCCGCGCAGGGCGCAGAGGCTTCGGTCAGCTACCCGGGCTGGAATCTGTAGCCGGTAGGCCAAACAACAGAACGTCCTGCTCATCCGGCGTCCGCCCGTCGAAGCACCTCTACCGTTTCGTTGAATTCCGCGGTGTAAATGCTTCGACGGGCGGACGCCGGGTGCGCATGGCCATCCAGCACGTCCACCAGCCTTTGGCCGCTGCGCGCTGCCGGTCTGGGCTCAGCCCGGTAGCATTCTGGAAATTTTCCCGGGGAATGCTACCCTGGTCCGGTAGCATTCAACAATAATTTTCTGCCAATGCTACCGCGGCGCCTTGTTCGTTGGAAAGGCTATGCCCCAGAAAGCCATTCCCTCCGCCACGCTGACCGCCGCCGTCCGCGCCTACCTGGGCCTCTCGCAGCTGGAGCTGGCCCGCTTCCTGGGCGTCACGCGGGGGCAGGTGGCGCACGTTGAGGCGGGGCGCAAGCTGCTGGGCCCCGAAAGCCGCTGCCGCCTCAGCCAGCTGGCCGATCTGCTCCCGGCTCCGCTGGGCCTGGCCCCGGCCGAGCCCGCCGCCCCGGCGCCTGCCAGCAGCACCTTGCCGGCCGCCGCGCCGTTGCGGCAGCGGCTGGCCCGGTGCCGCCGGCGGGCCGCCCAGCTGCAGCAGGCGCTGGCGCAGCACGAGGCCCGGAGCCAGCAGGCCCGGCGCTGGGAGCAGATATTGCCGGCTTTGGAAGCAGCCGTAGCGGCCGATGCGGGGCCGGGGGCGGCGGGCCGGCGCCAGTGGGTGGCGGCCCGGCAGGCAGAAGCCCATGCCGCGCTGGCTGCCGACGAAGCAGCGGCCGAGCTGCTGCTCACCGTGCGCCTGCGTCACCTGCAAGCCGAGGCCGCCGAGCTGGCGCAGCTGCTAGCCGATTTTTACTAGGGTCTGTGGACAGTAACTGGGAAAGTTAGAGCGTGTTGGATTTTGCTGAACAGGCTTCCAGCGCGTCATGCTTCGGCAAGCGGACGCCAGATGCAGCATGACCAAAACCTAAAATCCCAAACACGTTCTTATTCTGAGGCCTTTCCGGACGTCATGCTTTATCTGGCGTCCGCTTGTCGAAGCATGGCGTGCTTTTTACCTAGAGCGTGTTAAAAGTGCTTCTAGAACGTCATGCTGCATCTGGCGTCCGCTTGCCGAAGCATCTCTACCGCTTCGTTGAAGCATCCTTGACGAAGCGGTAGAGATGCTTCGACAAGCGGACGCCAGATGCAGCATGAGCTGAAAATAAAATCCCCAACACCCTCTTACTATCCACACCGCCTGATAAATAGTTGAGCTTGGCAATACTTGGGAAAGGGGCTAGGCGTTCATTACCTGAATTTTAAGTCCACCTTTTAACCGCTTTTACCAATGGCATACTCCGTGAATCTGCTGACCTCCGTAGCCGAGTGCGACGTCCTGCTGGACCAGGCCGCCGCCGACCTAAAGCGGCTCAACAACCGCGCCGCCAACATCGACTACGCCCGCGACGCGTCCAGCGACGTCGCCACCGAAATTCAGGCCGAAATGGCCGGCCTCGACGCCGAAATCGACTCGCTGACCGACCTGGTTCCCACCCTGGCCGCCGGCACCAAAGTCCGCAAGCAAAAAGAGGCCGACCTGCGCCACGCCACCACCCGCCGCGCCGACCTGACCGACCGCCAGGAAGCCCGCGGCCCGGTGGCCCTGCTCACCCGCGAGCGTCAACAGGCCGAGACTACCGCCCGCATCACCGAACTAAATGATTTCATAGCGGCGGTGGAGGCCCGGAAAACGGCGCTGTAAACGACAATCGTAGGCTAATGCAACACTGCCTGTTCCGGTTAGCCGGAACAGGCAGTGTTGCTTGAAAGACTCTCGGCGGGGTGTCGTAAGGGCGGGGTACGGCAACGAGCAGGTAAGCGCGGCGCGGTCCGGCAGCAAGGGTGCTACTCTCCTTGGTGCGGCGCAACGATGTCACCGGTGCGCTGATAGAATGGCTGGGCCACAAAAAAACAGCACCCCGTCAGGCGAGCTATCGGGGCGGTACGCAGCACAGCAGGGCATATGCTAAGCAGCCGCTAGGCTACCGGCGCGACCTACTTGATCTTGCCGGTATTGCTGGTCTTCTTGATGCGCCCGTCCGACTTGAACTTGGTGCCGGGCAGCGGCTCCAGCGTCACGTCGAGGGGCTGGCAGTTGGCCAGTGGCTGCTCCAGGGTGGTGTAGCCGGCGGCCGTGATGAGCAGCACCACGTCGCGCGGAATGGGCTTTTTGGAGGTGACCAGGTAACGGCCCTCGGCATTGGTGCTGAACGCGTCAGTCACGAAGGCTTTGTCGCGGCTGCGCAGCATCACGGTGGCGCCGGTCAGCGGGTAGGCGAAGGCGTCGGTAACGCGGCCGGTGAGCATGGCGCATTCGAGCACCGCGGGCTGCACCGGGGCGCTGGCGACCTGGCTGCTATCGGCCTTGGTGATGGTCGGCTGGGTTTGGGCAGCGGCGGCCAGGGGGAGCAGGCCGATAACGAGGGTAGCCAGGTGTTTCATAGCTGGAGGAACGTGGGAATGAGCGGTCAGGTTCGTGCGGCCACACTTGACCGGTGCTCGACCAGTAATCCAGGGTGAAATTGGACTGGAAAATCTGGTGGGCATCGGTGAAGATACTGAATAATTGGATTGTGTGTTTCGGATCGGAATAATGATGATTTGAAAATAACATAGGCGGGGCTATGCCTTATGATATTGCTGGTGGATTAATTGCACTATTTGTCACGCCTGACTTGGTCTTTGCGGCTGGTTTTTTGAACATTACTCATTGGGCCTTGTAACATAGCGGCGCTGCAGAAGCAGGGAGGCAGCCGTACCACTGGGGTCTACTTGGCATCAGGATGAAATCCAGCCTCCGCGCACGGCTTGGGCTACCAACCCGATCAGGCTGCGGACACCGGCTTTTTGGAGTAGGGCGCGGCGGTGGCTTTCCACGGTGCGCACGCTCAGGCCCAGGTGCCGGGCAATTTCCAGGTTGGTGCAATCATCAACCACCAGGCGCAGAACGTCTAGCTCCCGGCGGCTAAATGGCGTGGGCGGGCCCAAGTGCCGGGCCATGGACGCCGTCGAGGAAAGCCGGCTGCCGGTGGGGTTGCTGAGCCAGGGGTGAATGGCCTGCACCAGCTCCTGCGGCGACGAATGCCGGGGCAGCAGCGTGGTGGCGCTGTGCCGAAGCTCCTGCCGGCAGCGGCGCGCGAGGGGCTGGGCCGTGAGCACCAGCACCGGCTGCTGCGGCCGAAACGCCCGCATGTTGGCAATGAGCAGCGGGAGCCCCTGGCTGGTCGCCGAGCTATCGAGCACAATGAGGCTGAAGGGCTGCCGGTGCACGAGGGCCGGTACTTGGTCGGCGTCGGTCGTCAGCGTGAGTTCCAGCGTGGGCCAGGTGTCGTGCAATGTGGCGAGCAGGCCTTGGCGGTAAAGGGTAGGGGGCGCCCCCACCAGAACGGTGCCGGGACCAGCACTTGCGCAGGAAAACATAGGGGTAGCAGTAGAGGCATACAAACGGGAAAAACGTGGATCAATAGGTGTGTAGCAGGAAGAGTGGCGGCAGTGTAGTGCCTGGAGCGTGTGCTGACAATATGAGTTGTATATTTTATAAATACAATATTGCTATGGTAAAACTCCAGCCTGGCAGATTTGCATAACCGCCAGGCCTTTTGAGCCGATGCCTTACCTTACGGCATCAATGCACTGCTGCCATGCTGATCCTGCCTTCGCCGGAGTTTCTCCAGATCGTTTACCGGGTTGAGCTAAATGTGCTCGTCGGGCGCTGGCTGCAGTCGGTGACGCCTGAGCAGTTGCAGGCCGGCTACCTCGCCCTGCTGGAGGCCGCCAGCGCACGGCAGTGCCGCTGGTGGTTGGTAGATGGCCGGCGGCGGCTGCACTCCCACAAGGCCGATTCGCGCTGGATGATGGACGAATTCTTTCCGCAGCTGGCGCCACGCCTGGGCGGCAAGGTGTACCTGGCCTACCTCTTTACGCCTACGCACCTGGAGGAGCTGCAAGCCGACGCGGACGTGCCCAAGCTCAGCTACTTCGACCACCGGCCCTACCAGGTGCAGCGTTTCATCGAGGAGCAGGCCGCCATGAACTGGCTGGCGCAGATGCACGCCGGCGAGCAAGCGGCAAGCCGCTAAGGACGGGTTTGCTCCGGCTGCCAGCAGCCGGGCCCGGGCCGCGTTACTCTTCCGCCCGCCCAACGGCCAGCAGCTTGCCGTTGTGGCGTCCGCCGTGCTTGATACGGGTACCCGGCAGCAGCTGCAGCGTCACGGCGTTGGCGGTGCCGCTGCGCACGGCCATATCCGCTTCGGTGTAGCCGAGTAGGCTCACGCGTACCTGCTCGCTCGGGTGCGCGCTGGGCAGCGAGAAGACGCCGTCGGCGTTGGTGCTGCACACGTGCCGGGTGCCTTTGATGATGATGGTGGCGCCGGGCAGGGGCTGGCCATCTTCGTCGATAACCTGGCCCTTGATAACCTGCGCCGAATGGTCGGCGGGCAGGCCCGGGGCAACGGCGGTGGCGGGCAGAGCAGGGGCCGTTTGGGCCAGGGCCGAAGTCAGGGGGAAAACCAGGGCCAGAAGGGTCAGAGAGAGGGTGGAGTGCATGGTAATATGGTGTTTGAAATTTATTGTTGAATAAAACTAATCCTGATATCTGTTATATGCAAATAAAAATTAGTTAAAGTAAAGTTTTATGTTGGTCAATGAAAGTTTCCTCTCCATTCTCAGGCCATAACTCAACCGAAATGAGAGTATCAGGCCCGGTGCCGGGGGCGCCAGTTCGTCGGCGGTGCAAGGCTCACCCAATGATGCAACGCGCCCCCACGTGCGAGCCGCGGCGGTCGGATGCGGTAAGTGGATGAGGGTGTCGGCGGCCGGGTCGTTATCCGCCCAACGCCGCTCCTGCGTTGTGGCCGCGTGGCTCAACCGGCTCAGCGCCCGAACGCAAAACCGCCCCGGCCGTTGGGGCGACCGGGGCGGCGGGTTACACGATGGCCTTTTCGGTGGTGGCTTCGACCGGCACGGGCTCCCGCGTGGGACCGATGATGTAGCGCCGGCCCTTGTCGAAGGTGAAGTAGCTCCAGGTCCAGTTCAGAAACACGAACAGGCGGTTGCGGAAGCTGATGAGCGACATCAGGTGCACGAACATCCAGATGATCCAGGCCAGGAAGCCCTGGGTTTTGAGGTCCTTGCCCAGCAGCTTGATGTCGGCCACGGCGTGGTTGCGGCCGATGGTGGCCAGGGAGCCTTTGTCGTCGTAGCGAAAGGGCTGCGGGGCCTGGCCAGCCAGCAGACGCTCCAGGTTGTGGGCCAGCAGCCGGCCCTGCTGCATGGCGGGCTGGGCCAGCATGGGGTGCCCCTCGGGGTACTCCGTCGATTCCATGGCGGCAATGTCGCCGATGGCGAAGATGTGGGGGTGGCCCTTCACCCGGTTGAACTCGTCGACGGCGTAGCGGCCGCCCTTGCGCAGGCACTCGGGCGGCAGGCCGTCGACCGGGGCGCCGGCCACGCCCGCGGCCCAGATGAGCGTGCGGGTGACGAGGGTTTCGCCGGTGTTGAGCGTGACGGTGTAGCCGTCGTACGATTTGACGCGCTTGTTCAGGTGCACCTGCACGCCAAAGCGCTCCAGATACTCCAGCGACTTGCGCGAGGCCTCGGCCGACATGCCCTTCAGCAGCAGGTCGCCGCTCTGGATGAGGTGAATGTCCATCTGCCGGAAGTCCAGCTCGCGGTAGTCCTTCGGAAAGATGTGCTTGCGCAGCTCGCTCAGGGCCCCCGCAATTTCGACGCCCGTGGGGCCGCCGCCCACGATGACGAAGTCGAGCAGGGAGTTGAGCTGGACTTCGTCGCCGAGCTGCAGGGCCTTCTCGAAGTTCGACAGCACCGTGTTGCGCAGCTCGATGGCGTCCATCACGCTCTTCATGGCAATGGCGTTGCGCTCCATTTCGGCGTCGCCAAAGTAGTTGGTGGTGGCGCCGGTGGCCAGCACCAGGTAGTCGTAGCGCACCAGCCCGATGGAGGTTTCCACCACCTGCCGCTCGGCGTCGATGCGCTGCACTTCGGCCAGGCGGAAGAAGAGGTTTTCCTGCTCGTCGAGGATTTTGCGGAAGGGCGACACCACCGCGTCGACCTCCAGGCCGGCGGTGGCCACCTGGTAGAGCAGGGGCTGGAAGGTGTGGTAGTTCTGCTTGTCGATGAGCACGACCTGCACCGGGGCGTGGCGCAGGGCCTTGGCCAGCTCCAGGCCGCCAAAACCGCCGCCCACGATAACCACGCGGGGCTTGCCGAGGTCTTCGATTTTGGCCAGGCCTTCCATAAGCAGCGGGGGAGTAAGACGTGAGGTGGGCAATGATACGGCCGCAGGGCGGGAAGGGCTGCGTCAATCTGGTGGCAGGTACGAAATGCCGGTAAAATGAACCGGAAATCATGCAAGCGCCTTACATAAGTACAAGGATGGCCGGGAAGTAAGCTGGCCGGCCTTACTTTTATCACCGGCCGCGCTGGCCGTTTTCTCCTCGCCCATGCACTTTCTGGTCGACACTCCCGGGCTGGTCATCAGCCACGACGCCGCCAACGAGTGGCTGTACTGCGACTGGCGCGGGCTGCACGACCAGGAGTCGTCGCAGGCGGCGTGCCTGCTGATGCTGGAGGCGCTGCGCCGGCAGCCCTGCCGCAAGATTCTCAACGACAACTCGGGCGTGACGCGGCAAACTATGCAGCTCACCCTGTGGGGCGCGTGGTGGCTGGAGGAAATGACCAGCGCCGGGCTGCAGTACCTGGCCTGGGTATTCCCGCGCGACTTCATGATGCGGCAGCACACCGAGCAGGCCCTGCAGCACATCGAGCGGCCGGTGGTGGTGGCCTTCGGCGACGTGGCTTCGGCCTACGTGTGGCTGCAGCAACAATCATAGGTACCGGTAGCATGCCGCTCACGGCCTTATCGGAATACGGCCGGCAACGGCTGTAAAAGCATTTTTGCGCCCATGAATCGCGTAAAATTACCCGATGAGACGTATAATTACCTGATTTATAGGTATAACCATTGTCGGAATGTCCCTTGTAAGCGTTGTGTGAACGAGTAGTCTATAACTGGTAGTATGAACATTGTAAGGTGGGTTTGACTGGCTTGGGTGGATAACTTGCTGGTTAGCAACCGATTGATAACTAGGCTGCCGCGGACGCAGTTGGTCTGGCCTGGCGTGGATTAACAGGACGAGCGGCGGAAATCATAGTCACAATCCAGGGTGAATCTTCCTGTAGCCTGGCCGGGGAAGGGGGTAAGATTGGGTCAGTTTTCAACCCCATCAACCCTTTTTCTCTTGCTCATGTCAGCTAATTCGACACCCAGCATTGCCCCCGGTGCCCTGGCTACGCCCGGTACTCCCAATGGTCCTAAGTTCACGCTTTCCGCCCCCGAGTGGCTGGCCATTCAGACGTACGTGAAAGATGCCCTGGCGCTGCCCACTACCTCCGACGCCTTCCGCGCTTCGCTGGGGGCCGGCGCGCCGAGCGACTTGTCCGATTTTCAGGAGCTGATTGATTGCTACAAATCGATTAACGCTCACTGCACCACCTGGCAGACCACGACCTTCCCCGCCAGCGTGAGCCTGGCCAGCGACGTGAGCTTCTACGGCACCAAAAAAGCGCCCATCTACTACGCCGCCATCCAGCAGGAAGCCGACATCCTGAGCAACGACCCCGACAACGCCCAGGCCCTGAAGGCGCTGAAAGCCATCCTGGACAACCTCACCCAGCAGGCCCAGACCTACGCCGACCACGCCCAGCAGGTGTACAACCAGATTCAGGACTTCGCCAACCAGACCGCCGCTGACAAGACGACGCTGGTGGGAACCGACGGCCAGAGCGGGCTGCTGAAAAAGTACAACGACAAGTACGGGGCGACGAGCACCGAAGTGCAGCAGCTCACCCAGCAGATCAAAGACCAGCAGCAAATCCTGAAGGACGCTACCAACGAGTATAACCACGACGTAATCGTGGCGGCTACCTCGCCCACCTACGCCTGGATATTCCCGGCTGGCACCATCGCCGCCGCCGTGGTGGCGGGGGTATACGGCAAGCGCGCCACCGACGCCCTCGATCTGATGCACGCCACGCAGGCCCAGATCAGCTCGATGAGCGCCACGCTGGCCGCCGACACCAATCTGATGATAGCCATCCACAATGCCGAAATCGGCATGAACACCATTACCCAGGAGCTGTCGGCGGCGCTGCCGGTGATTCAGAAGATTCAGGGCCTGTGGGGCAGCATCAAAGACGACCTGACGAGCATCGTGGCCCTCATCGACTCGGACATCCGGCAGGCCTTGCCCATCATCATGAACCTGGGCATTGCCGAGGCCATTCAGGCCTGGAAAGACGTGGCGGCCGAAGCCGATATCTACCGCATGAACGCCTACATCACGGTGGACAACCAAAGCACGGACCCGGCCGCAGTACCCGCCGAGCCCGCCGCTGCGGCTGTTTAGTCCCCTGCTTCGACTGCTGACTATGGAAAGCAATTCGCAACTACCGCAGAGCGCCGCCGACTGGGCGGCGCTCTACAACGGGCTGGAAGTGCAGGCCCGGGTGCCGCACGCCACCGACGCCGGTATTTCGGCCGTAAATGCCACCTTCCGGGCCATGTACCTGAACCTGCAGGACGTGCGCAGCCAACTTGACGCGGCCGGCGTGACGCCGCCCGTGGTGACGCTGTACGCCGATGTGCTGACGGTGCCCGACCACTTCACCTGGGTGCTCAACGGCGCGGCGCTGGTGGTGCAGGCCCGCCGCGTGGAAGTGGGCGCGCAGGCCGCCGTGGTGCTGGATTTCCGGCAGACCAGCACGGCCAGCTTCGTGTTTTTCGCGGCCGAGGGCAGCGGCACCTGGACGGTGCAGGCCGTGGTGGCCGGCCAGCCGCAGCCAAGCACCTTCGCGCTGACGGCGCCGCTGGCCAGCGCCGGGGTGCACATTGGGCTGGACCCGCAAGCGGGGAAACCGGCCCAGCAGCCACTGACCTACGCGCAGGGCCTGCCCGCCGAGCTGCCGGAAGCCCTGCCGCTCGCGCTGACCAACGCATTCCTGTTTGGGTCGCTGCTCTACGACCAAAACCCGCCGCTGGCCCTGGGCATTATGACCTGGGTGAAAAACTGGGCGGCCGAAGCCGACGAACTGTCGGGCCTGTTCTGGCGCAGCACCTCCCTGGCCACGCTGCTCACCTCGCAGCTCAACGCGCAGGCCAACGGGGCCACCTTCGTGCCCTACCTCACGGCCAGCGTGTACGGGCAGCTGGCCGAGGCCTTCGTGGACGAGGCGCGGCAGTACGAGTCGGATTACATGGCGCTGAACACGCAGAGCGTGCTGACGGCGGAAAACATTGAGCAGGCCAAGGCCTTGCGCGACAACGCCCAGTACCAGAGTGCCTACGTGCAAGGGCTGAAGCAGCAGGCCGGCACCAACTACCAGAACGCCCAGGCGGCCGTCGACAAGGCGCTGCAGAACTTCCGCGCCCAGCAGCTCAAAGCCCAGTCGATTGGTATCAACTTCGAAAACATCGGCCTGCCCGAGTACGAGCGGAAGGCCATTGCTGAGGCCATTTTTGAGCTGGCCGGGGCCGTGGTCGTGTTTGCCGGCGCCATTGCGCTGATGGCCGTGGGGCAGGAGGAAGCCGCCCCGGCCGCCGCCGGCGCGGCCGTGGCCACCGCCGATTCGGTAGCCGCGGCGGCCACCACGGCGTCGACCATTGCCAAGCTGGCCAAGGAGCTGAGCGAGGTGATGAAGACCCTGAAAAAGCTGGTGGAAGGCTTGCAGAAGGTGTACGAGCTGTCCATGGCCATCGTGAAGGCGGCCAGCGACATTCAGGGGGCCCAGGGCTCGGTGAAGCAGCTGCAGGACATGGACCTCGACGCCGAAGGGGCCGACCTTTCGGCGGCCGACGCCTGGCAGATTTTCAGCCTGCACGTGCACGGGGTGATGGCCGAGCCCATTGCCAAGGGCATCGGCTATGCCCAGGACTACCAGGATGCGCTCGACGTGCTGGTGATTTACGGGCAGTCGTTGTCGTCGGCGCAGCTGGCGGCGGTGCAGGCCGGGCAGGAGTATGCCCGCGTGCTGCTGCAGGAGCAGCTGGCCGCGCAGCAGCAGGCCCGGCTGGACGCCTACGTAAATTCGCTCACGGCCGGGCAGAGCATCACGGCCGCCGTGATGCAGCAGTTCTACCAGCGCTACCTCGACGCGAAAGAGTCGCTGCTGGCGGCGCTGCAAAACTACCGCGCCTCCTACTTCTACTGGGCAATGGCTGCCTCGCAGGTGCGGCCGCAGGTTATCGACCCGGTCAACAACCTCGAAACCGGGCTGCAGTCGCTCACGGCCATGAAGCTGGACCAAGCCGCGGCCCTGGAACACTTCAACCCGGCGCCCGAAACCATGAGCAACAAGCAAGTGGACATCACCGATCCGGACTTCCTGGCCGCCCTGCGGCAGCAGAAGCCGGCCACCTGGGCCATGCCGGCCGACGAGGCCGACTTCCTGGGCCTGAACCGGGTGCGCATTACGGCCGTGCGCGCCTGGCTGGAAGGAGCCCGGCCCCAGGGCCAGCAGAAAATCAGCCTGAGCATCCGAACCTCGGGCAGCTACCGCGACCAGCTGGACGGCTCGGGCTACCAATTTACCAGCGCCCCGCTCAAGCGCCCGTTTGAGTACCACGTGGAAGCCCCGGCCTCGCACCAACCCAACCCCGACTGGCAGTTCGCCGACGGCACCCTGGGCTTCATCGAACTGGATGGGAACGTGGACCGCGAAGTGCAGTACGCGTACTTCCAGCCCACGCCGTTCACGGAGTGGACCATTCAGGTCAACCCCGCGCCGGCCAACGCGGGCCTCGACCTCTCGCAGGTCAGCAAAGTCACGCTGCAGTTCGAGGGAAGCGCCATCGGTACGGTGGTGCTGCGACGGGCGCAGCAGGCCGCTCCGGCCGCGCTGGCTGCCGAAGCCAGCGCCTGACGAGGGCCGCCGCGGCGCGGGCGCAGCAGCCCGCGCCGCGGCGAGCCTGCTGCGGTTCTTTTATCCTTCACCCACCCTGTTTTATGTCCTTGAAAATAGCCAGCGCCTCCGTGGCCGACTTATACACCGTGCCCGCCAGCGCCTGGGCGGCCATTCACCAGCGGGTGAAAATGGCCCAGATAGCGCAGCCCATGGCGAGCGAAATTCAGACGATGCTGCCGCATTTTCCGGACCTGGTAACGGCTTGCCAGCAGTGGCAGTCGAGCACTTTTCCGGCCATCGTGGCCCAGAGCCGCCTGTTGGCGGCCTATGCCGCGCAGGCCTTGCAGGACTTTACCCCCCTGGCAGCCACGGTAGCGGCTCTGGACCCGGGGGCGCCGCTGGACCCGGCGGTTCACTCGCAGGCCCAGGCGGCCTTGCTCGGGCTGAGCCAGCGCACCAGCGTGCTCAGCAAGGCGTTTGACGACCTGAAGCCCCAGATCAATAACTTTTACATCGTCAACGGGCAGGTGGACACCGAAGCGGCCCGCTATGCGGGCCAGTTGGGTTTCCTGGGCGAGTCTATCACCAAAGTAACACAAGCCGTGGACGACGCCACCGGCCAGGTGCTAGGGGAGTGGGGCGCAATTGCCGACGATCTGGACACGCTGACCGCGCAACAGGTGGACCTGACGGTGGATGTGCTCCTCTCGTTGGAACTGCAAACGGCGCTGCTGGTCTGGCAGGGCATTGGGGAAGAGGTAGCGGGCTTCCAGCGCAATTTGGTCGATCAGGCGGCGGTAGCCACGGCATAACCTCGTACTTCCTATGTTTTCCTCTTTCCTGCAGGCCGCCCAGGCCGGACCCGTCGCCGAAGCCGAACTGCTGCCGCTTTCGAATCAGGGCCGGCTGCGCGTCACCTACAACTGGCTGTACTCCGCCCTGAACTGTGACCCCAACGACAATTCCACCTTTCTGTGGGTGGTGTATAAGCTCGACAACGGGCACGTGGCGCTTTCGCCCAAAGGGGGCTACGGCGGCCGTACGCTCTACGCCAGCGTGCGCGACGACTGGAATTACTACGTGCAGACCCAGGCGCCGCACTCCGCGGACTGGATTACCGCCATCGGCCGCGACGAAATCCTGACGTTGAGCCAGCCCGACCTGTTCGTGCGCCTGCAGGGCTTCAACGGGCTCTACCTGAGCGTGAATGCCAACATGGATGCGCAAGGCAACCACAGCGGCTACCGCGTGATGAGTTCGGCGCCGCAGTGGGGGCCGGCCAGTACCTGGTTTCTGCGACCCGTCAACTCGCTGCAGGCCGGGCTGGCACTGCCGCCGCCGCCCACGGCCGAGGCTATGCGGCAGGCCCTGAGCGGCCTGGGTCAGTCCGTCACCGATGCCACGGTGGCCAGCTTGCTGCAGAGTTAGGCCACCGGCTGGTGGTTCGAGCAGAAAAGCCCCTGGTTCGTTCAATCCGCGTGGTTGGCCGAGCCAGGGGTTTTTCGTGCGGGCCGGAGTCGTGGGGCCACCGCGCAAGCGGCCGGGCACGTACTGCTACATCTGCACCCACGCCGCTTTGCCATGCCCCTTGCTCCCGGCCGCTACCGCAACCCCGTCCTCGACGCCGACTTCCCGGACCCGACCATCATCCGGGCCCCCGACGGTTGGTACTACGCCTACGGCACTCAAACCAAGCTGTTCGGGGGGCGCATCGTGAACCTGCAAGTGGCCCGCTCCCGGGACCTGGTGCACTGGGACTACCTCGGCGAAGGACTGCCCGAAAAACCCGTCTGGGCGCGCACCACGCAGGAAATCTGGGCCCCACACGTCAGTGAGCACGCGGGGCGCTACTACCTCTACTACTCCGCCGAGCCCGACCACGGCCCGGGCCTGTGCCTGGCCGTGGCCACCGCCGGGGCGCCCGCCGGCCCGTTCACGGACATCGGCCGGCCGCTGCGGCAAACCGGGTTGCCGGGCTTCGCCGACATCGACCCGATGGCCTTCGATGACCCTGCCACGGGCCGCCGCTGGCTGTACTGGGGCTCGGGCTTCGGGCCGCTGCGGGTGCAGGAGCTGGCCGAGGACCGGGTGAGCTTCCTCGCCGGTAGCCAGCCCATTGAGGTGCTGCCCGCCCGCCCCGACGACCCGCACCACTACCACCGCCTCATCGAGGGCAGCTGGTTGCTGTGGCGCCACGGCTGGTACTACCTGTTCTACTCCGGCAACAACTGCTGCGGGCCCGACGCGCACTACGGCGTGCTGGTGGCCCGGGCCCGCGCCGCCACCGGGCCCTTCGAGACGCTGGCCGATGCCACCGGCGGCCCGGGCGCCATCCTCGAAGCCTCGCCCGACTGGCGCGCCCCCGGCCACAACTGCGTCGTGACCGACGCGGCCGGGCAGGACTGGCTGGCCTACCACGCCATCGACCCGGCCCAGCCCACCTTCAACGCCATCGACGCCGACCAGGGCTACTCGCGCCGCGTGATGCTGCTCGACCGTTTGGAGTACTCGGCCGACGGCTGGCCGCGGCTGAGCACCGGCGGCGTGGCCTCGCGCTGGCCCGTGGCGGCGCCGGTCGGATAAACCCCGTTTCGCGCTACCTGAGTTACTGCCTATGTCCCGATTTTCGCTTTTCTGCCTGCTGCTGCTGTTCGTGCGCGCCGCGCACGCCCAACCTTCCCCGCGCCAGCTGTACCCGGCGTTGTTTAAAGCCGTGCAGCTCGGCCACGTATTCCCCGACGGCAAGACCTTCGTGGATGCCCGGCCCCGCCGTAACCCGGCCGACATCGAGCGGCTGTACTTGCAGCAGCGCGGGCAGTCGGGCTTCAGCTTGCCAGGCTTCGTGGCGCAGCACTTCGAGCTGCCCGCGGCGGCCACGGCCACTTACCGCAGCCACCCGGCCGCCGGCCTGCGCCACCACCTCGACACGCTCTGGACGGTGCTGACGCGCCAGCCCCAGGACTCGGTGGGCCGGTACAGCTCGCTGCTGCCGCTGCCCCGGCCCTACGTGGTGCCGGGCGGCCGTTTTCGCGAGGTGTACTACTGGGATTCGTACTTCACCATGCTGGGTTTGCGCGAAAGTGGCCGTACGCCCCTGATTCGCGGCATGGTCGACAATTTTGCCAGTCTGATTTCCCGGCAGGGCTTTATCCCAAACGGCAACCGCAGCTACTACCTCACCCGCTCGCAGCCGCCGTTTTTCAGCCAGATGGTGGAGCTGCTGGCCCAGGTGCAGGGCGACTCGGTGCGCCGCCGCTACCAGCCCCAGCTGCTGCGCGAGTACCAGTACTGGATGGCCGGCGCCGACTCGCTGCGGCCCGGCGAGGCCCGCCGCTGCGCCGTGCGCCTGCCCGGCGGCGAGGTGCTCAACCGCTACTGGGACGCCGGCGACTACGCCCGCGAGGAATCCTACGCCGAAGACGTGGCCACCGCCAAGCAAAGCCGGCAGCCCGCGCCGCAGTTTTACCGCAACGTGCGCGCCGCCGCCGCCTCGGGCTGGGACTTCAGCACCCGTTGGTTCGGGGCGGGCGGTACGCTGGCCAGCATCCGCACCACCGAGCTGCTGCCCGTCGACCTGAACTGCCTGCTCTACGGCCTGGAGCAGACCCTGGCCCGCGGCTACCGCCAACAGGGCCACGCGGCCCAGGCCAGCGCCTTCGAGCAGCGGGCTGAGGCGCGCAAAAAAGCCCTGCTGCGCTACTGCTGGGACGCCGGGCAGGGCTGGTTTGTCGACTACGACCTGACAACGCGGCAGCCGGCGCGGGTACGTACCCTGGCCGCCGCGTTTCCGCTGTACTTCGGCCTGGCTACCCAGGAGCAGGCGCAGCGGGTAGCGGCCGGCCTGCAACGAGACTTCCTGAAGCCCGGCGGTCTGGTGACGACGCTCACGCGCAGCGGGCAGCAGTGGGACGCGCCCAACGGCTGGGCCCCGCTGCAGTACGTAGCCATCGAGGGGCTGGAGCGGTATCAGCAGAGCAAGCTGGCGCGCACCGTGGCCACGCGCTGGGTGGCGCTGAACGTGCGCGTGTTCAACCAGACGGGCAAGCTGCTGGAGAAGTACAACGTGGAAGACACCGCGCTGACGGCCGGCGGCGGCGAGTACCCCACGCAGGATGGCTTCGGCTGGACCAACGGCGTGCTGCTGACCTTGATGAATCGGTACAAAATCGGGCCGGCGAAATAGAGTTGCCTGTCATCCTGAGGCGCAGCCGAAGGACCTTCCTCCAACCCCGCACGAACGAAGAAGCGCAGCCACCAACGCCCTATCGTTTGGGCATGGTGGCTGCGCTTTTTCGTTAGTGCGCTTCTTTCAAAAAGCGTCTGCTCTTCGTAAGTCGCGGCGGTACAGGGCCCGAGGAAGGTCCTTCGGCTACGCCGTACGCCAGATGAATGATGACGTTCTGGCTGTGCTTGCGCTTCTACAGGTTCTTCAGCCAGGCCTGGCGCAGGGCCAGCTGCTGGGGCGTGGCCTGCGGGTCGACGGCGAAGTAGAAGCGCTTGGTTTCGTCGCGCTCCACCGTGCGGCAGCGCACTTTCTTCTCTTTGCCTTCGTGGCTGATGGTCAGCTCCACTTCCTGGCCGGGCTGGCCGCTTTGCATGGCCATGATGGTCTGGCGGAAGGTTTCCATGGTGATGGGCGCGCCGTTGTAGGCCACGAACTGGTCGCCGACGGCCACGCCGCAGGCCTGCAGCGTGGCGCTAACCTGGGCAAACGCCAGCCCGCCGTTTTTCGGGGCGTAGCCGTTCAGGCCGAGCGAGCCGAGCTTGCGGCCGGTGCGGTACACGGGGGCGTACTGCACGCCCACTTTGCCGTAGTACTCCTGCAGGGGCAGCGGCTCGGCGTTTTCCACGTAGCGGCGGAAAAAGTCGCGGATTTCGGGGTAGGTCTGCTTGGCGAAGTCGTCGAAGAAGTTCTGCTCGCTCACCGGCTTGCTCGGGCCGTACTGCTTGGCCAGCTCCAGCAGCACCTCGCGCAGCCCGCGCTTGCCGCCCGACAGCTCCAGCAGGCGCAGATCGAGCAGGGCGGCCGTCATGGCCCCGCGCTGGTAGATGTTGCCGTACTGCTGCTGGCCTTCGTCGGAGAAGGAGTTCAGCCCCAGCTTTTTCAGCGAGTAGGTGGTGTCGGCGCGCAGGTGGTCGTAGGCTACTTTTCCCTGCAGGGTCTTCAGGTAGTCATCCAAGGGAATCAGTCCGCCGCGCAGCTGCATCATGTGGGCGGCCCACTCGGTGGTGCCCTCGTACAGCCACAAATGCTGCGAGCCGGTGGGCTGCACGAAGTTGAAATGCTCGATGATTTCGGAGTGGATGTTCAGCGGCGTCACGATGTGGAAAAACTCGTGCGCGGCCATGTCGGTGATGCTCTGGGCGTACTCGGGCGTGAGCGGCTGCTCCTTCAGCGTGTATTCCGAGCTGTAGGAATGCTCCCAGGCGCCCTGGCTCTGGTCTTCGAAGTGGTAGAGGAAGGCGTAGCGCTTCACCGGCAGCTGCACCAGGAAGCTCTGGGCGGCGCCCAGCATCTTCTGCATGGCGCCCAACAGCGGCTCGGCCTTGATCTGGTCGGTTTTGGAGTAGCAGTACAGAGCTACTTCGGCGTCGCCGAGCTTGGTGGTGGCCTGCGTGAGGCGGCCCAGCAGAATGGGCGAGTCCACGGCCTGGTCGTAGTCCTTGGCGTGGTAGTAGCCCTGGGCGTCGGGCGTGAGGGCCGAGCCGGCCTGCCAGCCGCTGGGGTAGTTGATTTTCAGGCGCAGCGGCTGATTCTGCATGCCCTGCGGGTAGCCCAGGATGGTCTGCCCGTTGAGCAGGGCGTGGTCGGCTTCGAGCGAGGAGCCGCACATGCGGTAGATGCGGTGCTCGTTGACAGGCGTATCCCAGGTTTCGGCAATGGTGTAGCGGATTTCGCGGGTCTTGTCGGGCTGGGCCAGCTGCCACTGGTTGGTGCCGAGCTGCTTGCTTTCCAAGGGCTTGCCCTTGGCGTCGAAGGCCTGGAAGTTGCGCACGAAGCGGCCCATGTCCATCACCTGGTAGGTGCCGGGCGCGGTGGAGGCAAACTGGTAGATGGCCTGGTCTTTCTTGAGCTTCTGGGGCAGCTGCAGGGCCACCTGAAACTCGTCGGTGGACTTGGCCGGGTCGATGGTGACGGTGTAGGTCAGTTCCTTCGGGGCGGCCTGGGCCGCGAGGCCGGTGGAGAGCAAAGTGGCCAGCAGGCCGGCGCGCAGCGCGTGTTGCATGAGCGGGGGAGAATGGGAAACGGGTGCAAGGATGCGAATTCGGCGGCAATGTTGCGCCGGAGCGGGGCCGAGGGCGGACTAAACCTGCCGCCGAACTGTGCTGAGGCCCAGGTGGCCCCATTATTCACCGCGTTGACGAAGCCCGCCGCGGAGTACTGAACCAGCCCTGGCGCGGGCTCAAGCCTCCGGATTAGCCAGGTATTCTGCTGGGTTCGTAATGTCTGGTCAGCTGGTCAGTGAGTTATGGTTTTTTGTAATTATCGTAAGAATAAGGGCTTTTAGATCAGGGAGCCGTGGAAAATGGTTGAGTACAAAATAATGCTTGGTGAGGAGGATGATTTATTTCACGTAACGGTTGTCTGGATATATAATTTAAGAAACAAAATGAGCGATATTGAAAAGAATATGCGTGAAAAATAGGGCTTTATAAAGAAAGTGGTAGGACTTGCTATTGCGGGCGCTGAACTTAGTTGCATACATTTCGGTGCAAATCTGATTTGCCTTCTCGCGCCACTTCTTTCCTGCACTACTATGAAAACAACTTGTACTCTTGCGGCCCTGGCCGCCGGGCTGAAGCGTGCCCATATCCTAGCGTTATTGGGTTTCTTAAGCAGCACGGCGGCCTCGGCCCAGACCACGCCGGCCTTCCCCCGCAATGAGCCCTTCAAGAGCGGCTCGGCCACTAACTTCACCTTCGGCGGCACCGCCCGCCTGACCGGTACCGGCGGCACCGGCAACGACGCGGTGGGCCAGGGCTACCTGCGCCTGACCGACGCGCTGACCAACCAGGCCGGCTACGCCATCGACAACATCGGCTTCCCGGCCGGGGCGGGCTTCACCATCTCGTTTGAGTTCTTCAGCTACGGCCGCACCACCGCCGACGGCGCCGACGGCTTCAGCGTGTTTCTCGTCGATGCCAACCAGCCCAGCGGCGGCTTCCGCATCGGGGCCTCAGGCGGCTCCTTGGGCTACGCCCAGAAGACCATCGACCCGGTGTCGGCCGGCGTGACCAAAGGATACATCGGCATCGGCATCGACGAGTTCGGCAACTACTCGGCCGGCACCGAGGGCCGCTCGGGCGGCAGCCCCACCGTCGACGCCAGCGGGCGGGTGCCCAACGGCGTAGCCATTCGGGGCGCCGGCAACGGCTCGGCCAGCACCGACTACCCCTACCTGACCGGCACCACGCCCGGCGCGTTGGGCTTTACGCTGGATGTGCCCACCACCCGCGCCCAGGCCGGCGCGGCCGACTACCGCCGCGCCTACATCGACGTGGTGCCCACCACCGCGGGCAGCACCACCACCTACCGCATTACGGTGCGCATTCAGCACGGCAACGCGGTATATACTGCCATCAACAACTTCCAGGTGGCCACGCCCCCGCAGAACCTGCGCCTGGGCTTTGCCGGCGCCACCGGCGGCAGCACCAACGTGCACGAAATCCGCAACCTGAACCTGGTGCAGGTGCCCTTCGCCGCCGACGACGCGGCCACCACCGCCTACAACGCGGCCGTGACCGTGCCCATTCTGAGCAACGACGTGGCGCCCGGGAGCAACATCGACCCGGCCACCGTGGACCTGGACCCCAACACGGCCGGCGTACAAGCCTCGCTGGCGGTGCCGGGCAAGGGCACCTTCGCCGTCAATAGCAGCGGCGTGGTCACGTTCACGCCCAGCGGCAGCTTCGCCGGCACGGTGGTGGCGCCCTACACGGTGCAGTCGGTGCTGCGCGGCGACTACACTTCCAGCCCGGCCAACATCAGCGTGACGGTGCAGGGCGCCGACGTGGCCACCACCGTCAGCGGCCCGACTTCGGCCACGGCCGGCAGCCTCATCACCTACGCCATGCGCACGGCCAATGCCGGCGGGCTGACGGCCACCAGCGTAGTGCCCAAGCTGCAGCTGCCCGCCGGCCTGCCCACCGCCAACGTTACGGCCACCGGCGGCAGCTACGACCCGGCCAGCGGCTGGGTAACCTTCGGACAAATCAACTCCCTGAGCGCCACCGCCACGCCCGTCGACAACACGGTGACGTTCCGGGCGCCCACCACCGGCCCCGTCGACGGGCTGGCTACGGCGGCCTCCTCGGCCGTGCCCGACCCGGTGGATACCAACAACTCGGCCACCGTCACCACGGCCATCGGCGCGGCGCCGCTGCCCGTTACGCTGACCGACTTCACAGTCCGCGCCCAGGGCGCCGATGCCCTGCTGATCTGGCATACGGCCCAGGAGAAAAACAACGACCGGTTTGAGGTGGAACGCTCCGGCACCGGCCGCGACTTTGAGCGCGTGGGCACGCTGCCCGGCCGCGGCAACGCCACCACCGTGAGCGAATACCGCTACTCCGACCCGGGCGCCGCCCGCTACGCCGCCGGCACGCTCTACTACCGCCTGCGACAGGTCGATACCGACGGCACCGCCACCTACTCCGAGGTGCGCGCCGTGCAGTTCGACGCCAAGGCCATGCCGGCCGTCGTGACGCTCTACCCTAACCCTGCCGCCGAGCAGGCCACGCTGGACCTGAGCCGCCTGCCCGCCGCCCGCTACGCCGTGCGCATCCTCGACCTGACGGGCCGCCTGGTGCAGGAGCAGGCGGTGAGCGGGGGCAGCCAGCCGGCGCTGTCGCTGCGCACGCTGCGGCCCGGGGCCTACGTGGTGCAGGTGCGCGGCGCGGGCCGGGTGGTGTCGCTGCCGCTGGTACGCTACTAAGCATGCGGGCCGCCGCTTGGTGCACCGTACGGCACCGGGCGGCTGACGTCGGCGGGAACTGCCCGCCGACACCCTGCCGCTTCCCCGATACCCACCTGATGCGGCCGTGGCCGGTGTCGAATGAGTGAGCTGCCCGGCAGCAGCATCGACCACCGCCGCATCAGGTGGGGTTATCAACCAAAAAGCCCCGGTTACGCGCAGTAACCGGGGCTTTTACTTTGGGAGGCGTGACCTTGGCTTATTCCACCACCAGGCGCTGGGTCTGGCTGCCGGCGCGTACCACGTACACGCCCGTCGGCAGAGCGTCGGGCAGCGTCAGCTGGGCGGCGCCGCTGGCATCGGCCCGGGTGCTGATGACGAGGCGGCCCACGGCGTCAAACACCTGAATGCCCGTGCCGGCACCGGCCCCCGTCAGCTTGACGGCGGTGCGGGCGGGGTTCGGGTACACGGCCAGCTGCGGTTTCAACGGGCCGGGCACGCGCACCGTGCGCACGTCCGAGTAAGTGGTCGTGCCGTCTTGGTCTACCTGGCGCAGTCGGTAGTACACCAGGGCCGCGCCGTAGCGGCTCAGGTTGCGGTCCGTCACCTGGTAATCGTGGCGGGAGGTACTGTTGCTCTGTCCGGCGCGTCGCTCCACCACGCTGAACGCGCGCCCGTCCACGCTGCCTTCCACGGCGAAGTAGGCGTTGTTTTTCTCCATCGAAGTAGCCCACTTGATCAGCGCATCTTCGCCCTGGCGCTCGGCCGTGAAGTCAAGCAGCGTGACCGGCAGCGGCGAGGTGCCCAAGGTGCCGATAACCGTCTGGCTGAACGAGGTAACGGGGAAGGTCACGGTGCCGGCTGCGGCGTTGGCGCTGCTAGCCGGAATAACCTCGGTGAAGGCGCCGTCGTCGTTGCTACCACGCTTGAACAAGCGCAGGTTGGCCGAGGCATTGGCCGCGTCGGCGGCGCTGATGTCGGTGGGGCTGAGCGTGTAGGTAATGTTGGCGGCGAAGGTGGAAGCGCTGTAGCGGTCCACAATCCAGTAGGCGGGCGTGAACGTCTTCACCAGGCCGGTGGCCGTGGGCTGAATGCCCAGGGGCCGGCCGTCGAGGCGGCTGACCACCACGTCGTAGGGCGTGGTGCCGGGCGTGGTGAAGTTGATGGCCGCGTTGGTGCCGGGGAAAGTGAAGTTACCGGCGCCCGTTATCGAGGTCAGGGCGCTGGTGCCGTAGCCGACGGGTGCCGTGCTGGTGTTGCGCGTTACCGCGCCCGTCAGCGTACCCACCGTGCCGCCGACGGCGTCGGTAGTGGTGGTGCCGCTGTCGTTGAACTGCAGGTACGACAGCAGGCCCGACTCCAGGCCGCTCAGCGTCAGGTGGCGCAACAGGCGGATTTCCGTCTGCGTCAGCGCCCGGCTCCACATGCTCACCTCGTCGATGTCGCCGGGGAAGAAGTTGCTGCCGGTGGAGCCTACGCTGCCGATGTAGTTGACGCGGGTAGCGGGTACCGCCGCTCCGGGCGTGGTGGTAGCTACCACGTTACCATTCAGGTAAACGGTCAGTACGGTGCCGTTGAAGGTCGACACCACGTGGTTCCATTCGCCGTTGACAATAACGTTGGAATTGAGTTCAGCCGTTGCGGAACCGAAGCCCGCCCCGACGCGGCCATTGCCGGTGACATAGAGGAAGGGCGCCGCCGAACTGCCGGTGCCGTTGCCGAGCACGTAGTAGTTTGCGCTGCCGCTGCCCCCGTTGCGTCGTATCCAGGCGCTCTGGGTGTATTGTCCCCCGTTGAGCAGCGGCGCCAGAGTGGTGCTGCCGCTGAAGTCCACGTAGCCCGCCGTGCTGGCGCCCGTGAAGCGCAGCGCCGTGCCCGCCACGCGGCTCGTGACCACGATGCGCCGGTTGCCGGCCGGATCGGTAACGGTGGGGGTATAGGCTGTCCCACCAACGGTCAGGCTCGGTACCGTGGCATCAAGCAGGTTGCCGCCGGTAGCATTGGCGGCCACGTCGTACACCAGGAAGAAGTAGTTCGTGCCGGTGCTCAGCTGCTGCGTGCCCGCAATGGTAAAGCTGCCGTTCGGATTGCTTACGGTGCTGCCGAACTGCGTGGTAGTCGCAAACGTGCCGCTGGTGCCGGTGTAGTACACCCGGGCCGCCGCAATGTCGGCCGCGCTGGTGCTACCGCTGGTGGTAAACGAGAAGGACTGGGCACTCAGCGGGTTGTCGTTGCCCCCGCCGATGACGACGGCTACGCGCAAGATTTCCTGGTTGGTGCTGCCCGCCGCCACGCGCGTCGTGGTGGGCTGGTCGGCCGTGCTGCTGGTGTAGGTGGCCGGATTCGGTACTACGAAGTTATTGGTGTTGCTGTTCAGGCTAACGCCCTGCCCGCTGAGCTGAGCCGTGGCGTACACCGTGTGGCCGCCCACCGTCAAGGGTTGGTTGGAGGGATGAACAAGCGTCCAGTTGCCGTTGCCGTCGGCCGTGGTCGTGCCGCGGCTGGTGACGTCCACGTACACCGTGACCGTGCTGCCGGCCGGGGCCGTGCCGCTGTAAGTCGGCAGGTTACTGGCAACGGTGACGCCGTTGGCGGGAGCTACCACCGTCGGCGCCGTCGTGCGAACGAACGTGACACTGTACGAGTTGCTGGCCAAGTTCAGGGTGTTGTTGGCATCCTGGGCCACGCCCGCGCCCACGCTCACCGTGGTGGCTGAGCCGGGCGTGGCGGGCGTCACGGTGAAGGTGTAGGGGCCGCTGCCGCTGCCCGAGAAGCTGCCGCTGGTCAGCGTGCCACCCGTCACCGTCACGTCCGAAGCCGTGAAGCTGGTGCCCACGCTTTGCGAGAAGCTCACCGAGTAGGGAATGGGAGTGGTGCCGGTGGTGCCGCCCGAGGCGGCGGCCGTGCTGCTGACGGTGGTCGTCAGGGCCGGAGCCGTTACGCTGAAGGTGGCCGAGGTGAAGGTGTCGTAAGTGGGGGGGGGGTTGTTGTTCGGCTGAATGTTGCCGATGAAGACGGTGTTGCCGCCCTGCACCAGGAACACGTTCAACCGCTGGTCCCGGGAGGTGTAGCTACGCTGGGCCGTTTGGAAGTTGATCTGGTAGCTGCCCGTGGGCACGGCCAAGTCTTGCGAGATGCTGGCGAAGTTGTCGCCGGCGCTCTGCACTAGGCCCACCGCGTTGCCGTCGACCGCCGACGAGCCGAAGCCGCTGCCGTTGCGCGACACGCCGGCCAGGCCGGTGAAGCTCCAGGGCGAGGCCACTACCCCGTCGGGGGTCTTCTTGAAGTTGTTCGGATCAACGTTGTTGGTTTCGAAGCTGCCGTTTTGCAGGCCGTTGGCTACCACGGTGCTCGTGCCGCTTTGCACCACCTGCACTACGTCCACGAAGGCCGTCACGTCGCCGTTGTTGCTGGCGCTGCCGGCCGCCTGAATGCGCAGGGTGGGGGCGGCAGGGAAGCCTTTCTGGATGGTGTACTGCTCGCCGCTGGTGTAGGGTACGTTGGTGACCGTGGGCGAAATGCCGGAAGTGTTCTGCACGTTCAGCGTCAGCGTCCCGTTGCCGGTGCCGGTATTCACCACCACCGTGTACGTCGTGCCCGAGCCCGAGGCGCTGCTGACGCTGGCGCCGGTGTTGCTGGTCACCGAAAAGTTGCTGGTAGTCACGCCCGTCACGCTGCTGGCGAATACCACTTGGTAGCTCACCTGGGCCGTAGCCGTGGGCGAGGGCGTGAGGCGCGTCACCGACACCACCGTGGTATTGGGCTGGTTGTAGGTGATGCTGTACGGCGCGGGGGCGGCCGTGTTGGCGTTGCCGGCCGCGTCCTGGGCCACGTTGGCCGGCACGTTCACCGTGGTAGCCGTACCGGGGGTGGCGGGCGTCACCGTGAAGGTGAAGGTGGTGCCGGGGCTGGCGCCGTTGACGGTGCCGCCGGTAATCGAGCCGTTGGTCACCGTCACGTCGCCGGCCACGAAGCCCGACACGTTTTCGGAGAAGGTCACCGTGAACGGAATGGGCGTGGTCGTGGTCGTGCTGCCCGAGGCGCCGGCCGACGAGCTGATGGCCACCGTCGGGCGCGTTATGTCGATGATGAACGTGTTGGTGTTGCTGCTGGGGCTGACGTTGCCGGCCGCATCCGTTGCGGTAGCGCGCACCGTGTGGCTGCCCTCCGACAAGGCCGTGGGCTGGGTCAGGCTCCAGTTGCCGCTGGCGTTGGCCGTGGTTGTGCCGATGCTGCTGCCGTCAATGATGACCGTCACCGTCGAGCTGGCTTCGGCCGTGCCCGTGTAGGTTGGGGTATTGTCGTTGGTCAGGCTGCCGTTGGCCGGCGTGGTGACTACCGGGGCCGCTGGCGGCGTAGTGTCCACTACGAAAGTGTTGGTGTTGCTGTTAGCACTCTGGGCCGAAGAACCTATTGCAGCGCGGGCGAATACCGTGTGGCTGCCCTGCGACAAGGCCGTAGGCTGGGTCAGGCTCCAGTTGCCGCTGGCATTGGCCGTGGTCGTCGGGCTGAGGGCTGAGCCGTCCACGTACACCGTCACCGTCGAGTTGGCCAGGGCCGTGCCGGTGTAGGTAGGGGTGTTGTCGTTGGTCAGGCTGCCGTTGGCCGGCGTTATTACCACCGGCGCGTTGGGCGTAGTAGTAAACGTCTGCACGGCCCCGTAGCTGGTGCCGGCCCCGTTGATGGCGTAGGCCGCTACGTAGTACGTAGTGCCGGGCGTCAGGCCGGCAATAGCTTCGGAGAAGGTGCCCGTGCCGCTGCCGTTGGTATCCTGCACGACGCCGGTTTCGCCGATGGTGGGCGTGTTATCGGTGCTGCTGTACACCACGCCACGGCCGGTCACCGGGGCGCCGCCGTCGGAAGTGACGTTGCCACCCAGCGTGGCGCCGGTGCCGGTGACACTGGTCGCCGCGGCGGTGGTTACCGCCGGCGAGGCCGTTACCTCAATTTGGTCGAAGGCGAAGTCATTGTTGCTGCTCCGGTTAACCAGTACCAGCTGAAACTCCACAATTGCCTGCCCATTCAGGGCCGGCAGGGAGAAACTGAAGGGACTCAGGGCCGTCGTCAGCTGGGTGCCGGTGGGAGCGGCCGAGCCGGGCGCCGCGGTGGCGCTGGCGTCCTGGCGCATCACGCCGGCACCGCCAGTGCCCGTGCCCCGCCAGGAGGCAAACGCCGTCCAGGCGCCCGAGCCGCCCGTGCGGTAGTACATCTTGAAGTAGTCGGTCGTCTGCCAGGTGGTCGAAGCGGTGCTGGCGCCCAGGCGGATAGAGAAGTTGACGCCGGTGAGGCCGGTAGCGCTGATCTGCCGGGTTGTCAGCGTACCGTCGTCGACGGGAGCGGGGTTGTCGGTCTGCGCCGTGTTTTCGCCAAACCAGTAGTATGTGCCCGCCGCGACGTTGCCAAATGTGGTCGGGCCGCCGCTAGCCGAGTTGCGGGGGTTGGCGTTGGTACGCAGAAACTGGATACCGTCGGTGGCAAAAAAAGTGTTGCTCTGGTAAAGGGTGCCTTCACCGTCGTTTTCTTCAAACGTTACAATGTAGGGCAGCGGGGCAATCGGGTCCAGCGCAGCGGTGATGTTGATGTTGCGGAACGGAGAGTTAGAAGCGACGCCGGCTGGGTCCGTCACGGTAAAGGTTACTGTGCGTTGCGCGGTCGATGCGTCCGCTACGTCGATGTTTTCGTAGGTTACCTTGCGCAGGGCATTCCGCCACTGGGTAAGGTCGGCCAACGGGCTAGACGAGGTAAGGGTCAGGCTGCCGTTTGTGGTGTTGAAGGCGCTGGCAGTGATATTGCCAGTCGTCCCGTCGGGGGTAAAGGCCAGACGGTCTTCGAGGTTGTTGTAACCGGCCGTAAAACGTACCGTGGCGCTGCTCAGCGTCGTGTTATCAGAATCGGTTACCGTCAGAGTATTGGTAATCTGTACAGCGCCCTGACCTTCCGTGTAGGCGAGAGCGGTGCCTCCGATATTAGCCAGCGCCGGGGGGCTGCTTGCAGCTCCCTCTCCGTATACCCGGATGTTGTCGAAGGCGAATTCCTCGCTGAAGCCCTCAAAGTCGAGTTCCACCCGCACCTCCAGGTTGCCACCTGTGCCCGGGATGTCAAATGTGTAGTCGGTCAGTTCTTGAGTCAAAATGGGCGCGCCAGCATCAGCAATTCCGTCGAACGGTGCTATATCCTGCCGCAGACGGCCGGGTGATGTGGTTGGATTATCTCCCACAAACCGCCCGACGTTGTTAAAGTTGCCCACCCCGTCGAAGCGGTACTGGATACGAATTTGATCAGTGTTTTCCCAGCGTACGCTACCGCCGCCAGTGCCCGCCTGATTGGTTGGTCCCTGGGCGTCAGCCATTGCCACCCGCACTTTCAGGCTGGTTTTGCCAGCTACGTTAAGGGAATTCAGCGTAACGGATTTCGCGGTCGGTGACGTAGCACGATTAACGCCTTCCGCCGCCCAGAACCAGGTGCCAGTAGAGCCCGTCGCAATGCCGTTGATGTTCGTTACCGTCGAGGCTGGAGAGGTAGTCAAAAATCCCGCTACTGGCAGCTTTGACCGTTCAAAGTAGATATTGGTGGCCGGAGTTAAGGGCGTGAATGTGTAGCCGTTGGCCGGCAGCAGGTCGGTGCCCGTTTCTTCGAATGACTGCTGTTGCAGCAGGGTCTGTGCCCTTGCCCCCAGCGTACTGAGCAGGAGCAGGCAGAATAGTAGCGGTTTGAATCTCATAGGAACCTGTTGAAAAAGCGTTTGTGCGTGCTGGGCAGCGGATAAGGCCGGCCGGCAATCTTCCAGAAAACGGGTTAGCCCAGTTGGGGCTGCGGAATTATCGCGGCGGCCGTTGCCGGCAGCGTGCCCAGTACCTCCCCGGGCTGAATGCCCAGGTTGGCCAGCTGTCCACCCGTGAAAAAGCCCTCTTCGAGGGCTGCCATGTCAAGTTGAAGCACCTGGCCCGCGCCGCAGGCCACCAGCAGGGCCTGGCCGGGGGCGGCCAGTACCACGGTGCCGGGAGCGGCGTCCACGGTTTCGGGGCGGGGCGTGGCGCTCAGGATGCGTAGCGGTTGCCCGCGCAGAGCGGCCAGGGCGCCCCGGTTCCAGGGGTTGACGGCCCGTACCAGCCGGGCAATAGCCTCGGCCGGCTCCTGCCAGTCGATGCACAGGTCGGGCAAAGCGGGGCGGGGCCAGTAGCGGGCTGCGGCCTCGTCCTGCGGGTGGCCGGGGGCGCCCGTGCGCAGCGCCTCCAGCAGTGCACGGCCCGTCCCCACGGCCGCCAGGGCCAGTTGGGCGCGGTGCAGCCCGTGCGTGTCGTGCAGCCCGATGGGCACCGGCGTTGCCGCCAGGACCGGGCCGGTATCAAAATCGGCTTCCATGCGGTGGGCCGTCACGGCGCCGGCCGCCTCGCCGTTGCGCAGCTGCCAGAACGTGGGCTCCGGGCCCCGGTAGCCGGGCAGCGCCGCAAAATGAACGTTGATAAAGCCCTGGGGGGGCAAATCCAGCACGGCGGCCGGAATGCGCCAGGGAAAGGTCAGCACCAGCGCGGCCGTGGGCTGCAGGGCCGTCAGCCAGCTGGTCAGCTCTTCGGCCAGCCCGGCCCGGGTCAGCCGGCGCGGGGCCAGGCCGCTCTGCGTCAGCCACTGGTGAAGCTGTTCGGCTTCTTCGCGGCCGCTGGCGGGCACCGCCACGCCGGCCACCACGCCCTGCGCCAGCAGGTCTTGCAGCAGGGGCCAGCCCAGCAGGCTGCTAATGATAACGGCTACGCGCACGGTGTTGGGGTAGGGGAGGAAAAGAGCAAGGAGAACTGATTAAAACCGCGTAACCACCCGCCGCAGCTACCCCCTAGAAACGTTGGGGGCAGACCGCGACGGGTGGCTGTGGGCGGGCCGAATTACTCGCGCGAGGGGAAGTTGCCCGTCAGCGCAATGACGTAGTTGATGGCCTGCACCGGCATGCGGTTTTCGTGGCCCATGCCGTTACCCGTCGCGCCCGTATTACCCGCTAGCGGGCCCGACAGCATCGTGGTGTCGCCGGGGCCGGCGCTGTACTGCTGCGCCGCGCCTTTGGCCGGGAAGTTCCCCACGGGGCTGATATCCTCTGGGTCAGTCGAGGTTTGCAGCGTACCGGTGAAGGCGTGCGTGTGGCTCGGAATCTGGTTGGTCAGCAGGCTCACGGATTCCGTGCCGGCCCGCATGCCCTGCACGTAGTTGGTGCCGTTCGGCACCTGGCCCGCGCCCACCGGCACCCGGCTGCGCAGGTCGGGCAGGCCGAAGTTGGTTTGGCCGTTGCCGCCGAAGGTGGTGCCCAGCAGCGAAAACAGCGCCTGGTTCTGGTTGATGGGCAGCAGCTGGCCGTTGCAGAAGGCCCAGCCTTTGGGCGCGTAGGAGCTGGAAATGATGCGAATCTCGCCGATGTATGGTTCGTCCATGAGGGAAAGTCGGAGAAGAGGTTGGAGAATACAGCCGGCCGCTTATTGCTGGGGCGGGAAGATGCCGTACAGGCTGATGATGTAGTTCAGCGCCAGCACGGGCTGAATGTTGTTGTGCGGCTGGCTGCCCGGGTTGGGTTGGGCCAGGCCGCTGATGGCGTTGGGGTTCAGGGCCTCGTTGTTACCGGGCGCAGTGGCGTAAGGCGCCGCGTTGCCGGATCCGGGGAAAGCACCCTTCGGGTCATCGGTGAGCGTGCCCCCGGAGGCGGCCGCCATCTTCGAGGAGAATGGGTGCTGGTGGGGTGGTACGTGCGTCGTGTTCAGCGTCACGCTCTCGGTGCCGGCAGTCACCCCCAGCGGATAAGCACTCAGGCCCGGGCCGGCCGCCCCGCCCTGGCTGCCTACCGCGAGGCGGCTCTGCAGGTTAGGCAGGTTGAAGGTGGTTTGCCCGTCGCCGCCGTAAGTGGTGCCGATCAGAGCAAACAGGGTGTCGTACTCGGAAATGGCCAGGCTCTGGCCGTTGCAGAAGGCCCAGCCCTGGGGAGCGAAGTTGAAGCCGACGGCCCGGATTTCGCCGATGTAAGGAGTTGACATACGCAGTAACTTGAGGAGATGAGAGGAAAGCGCGCCTTACTGGCGCGGCGGGAACACGCCCTGGGCGGCAATGAAGTAGGCGAGGGCCAGGAAGGGCATGCGGTTTTCGTGCGGCTGGTTGCCGCCTACCGCTGCCGTCGTGCCGCTGAGCAGGTTGGCCATGTTGCCGTTGTTGGGCGCGGTGCCGTACTGCTCGGCTTGCGGCGCCGTCGCGGCGTAGAAGTCGCTTTGGGGCGAGCTGGCCGTGCCACGGGCGCTATTGGCGGGCACGGAGGCCGTCACGGAGTGGCTATGCATGGCCAGTTCCAGCGGCTTCAGCGTGACATTCTCCGTTCCCGTCACCTCGCCCTGGATATACGGCGACAGGCCCGCGCCCTGGCCCATGCCCACCACGGCACGGCCGCGCAGGTCGGGCAGGGCGAAGGTCGTCTGGCCGTTGCCGCCGTACCGGGTGCCCAGCAGCGAAAACAGGGCGGTATTCGATTGAATGGGCAACAATCGACCGTCGCAGGGCAGCCAGCCGCGCGTGGTGAAGGAGTAGGGCATCAGGCGGATTTCGCCAACAAAAGGATCCATAAAAGGAGTTTGGGAAGAGGAGGTTAAGAAAGAAAAAGGCGGGCGAGAAGCTAATCAGAGGACAACACAGAACCAGCTTGGTCGTCAATGACTAAGCGGCAAGGGGGGCAATAGGTGGTGTCGGTAAAGGCGCGGATGGTTCAGAGTATCTAGTATTTAGCACTGCTACTATGATCCGGCGCCAATTTGGCAAATTGGCCTAAGCAAAGCACCCTTCTTTCTTTCTTTTTTCATAGCATTTAGAGTTTGTTTATGTTTGCTATTGCTTAAAAACAAATATTGCCGGATTGGGAAAGCGGTGTATGCGTAGAATTACGTGGTCTGCGTGACGGTAAAGGCAGGTACTTATACTTGCTACCTCTAGGGCTAGTAGTCGTAACCTAATCTGATGAGTAGTCCGCTAATGCCGGGCTGCATGTAGCAGCATGTAGCCCGGCGGTGCACAGGTGAATCGAGCAAAACGCTCAAGCCAGCGCCAATCTATACTACTTATGGAGTAAGCGCATCTGGGATTAAGTGCGGGTAAAATTATATTTGAAAAATCACATAAAATAAACATCTAAATATTTTGACGCCGAATTAAGACATATACATTTGTGCTACTACCACGGCTCACTAGCCGTTTTGCAATCCGCCCCGATTACCCGCTTTTGCACACCTGTTGTTGTTTCCTTTGCTAAGTGCAATTTTTTGCTCTTGCAATAGGGCTATTGTCTGAACTTTCCCTTGTATTCCTTCTAGGATGCAAGCGGTTACAACTTTGTTCAACAAAAACTCTGGTAGATGCAAAGATACAGCGGAGCAAGGCTCTGCGAGCGGGAGGGCTATGCGCCCTGCGGGCTCGATGCACACTCAGTACTATTTCGTCTTTTTTCGCTTACCACACTATGAACAATTATACCTTTCGCGGCCTGCTGGCTGCCGGGGCTTTCCTTTTGACACCCGCTGTTCACGCTCAGTTGCTCTACGATGCCGCTACTGGCGAACTGAAAGCCAGCGGCAGCGGCACCGGGCTCGTCACGTACAACACCGGCGCCGATGTACTGCCTTTGGCCAAAGGACGACGGGTACAGGCCATGGTGTACGATACCGACCAGTCGGGCGACAACATACCTGACCACGTACGTTTGTCCTGGGATTACAACGGGGCCGTAGGCAATCTAGACCTTGGCGGCACCAGCAGCGGGGGCGAACTGTCCGACCCCGACGTGATACTGACCAATGAAGGTGGCTACCTGCTGGCCAAAGTGGTGTACCTGCAACTGAACGCAAGCACTGGCAAGCACCGTACGCAGTACCAAGTGTTTAGCTGGGATGCTGGCACGTCAAAATTTGTACCCTACGCCTCGCCCAACTATGTGGACTTGGGCCAAACCGTCAACAGCATCGGAGAACTGCGCGAGCACGCCTCGCCCAACATCGACGCCAACATCACCGGTTACACGGCCATCGTGTGGGAGGAGTCAATCATCGAAAAAAGCCACGTAGTAGTTACCTCGGCTTCTTATTCGATGGCTTACGATGTGGATATCAAATACGGCTACGGCTATGCTACGGTGTTAACCAGCAACCAACAACCGTATTGCTCCCGAGGCTCGATTATTTCCGGTGGGGCATTGCGGCTGCTGGATCAGTCCCTCGCGCCCGATGTGGCTGTGGGCAGCCAGAACCACATTTCGTTCGTGTACAACCACGTCTACGTAGACTTCAAAACCTACCAGACGGTGTCGTTGCTGACGGTACGGCAGACGACCTTCACGGCTCGTTGCGAAAGCCAAGGCGACAACCCCGTCTTTAGTGCTTCCTTCAACGAGGTGGATAAGAAGGAATGGGCCGTCGGTCTGAGTGGGGTACGCATTGCGGCCAGCCCGCTTTCGACGGCTCCGCTTGACGTGGAAGTGGTCGGCAACTGGGCCGGGGGCGACTGCGTGGTAGACCGTGGCCCGGTTTCGTACTGGGGTATTAGCAATGTAGGCAAATCGGGTGGGGCATTCCGTCCCGGTGCCACCAGCGTCATCCCCGACGTGAACCGCGAACTGTACTCGGGCCAAGCCGTGGTGACGTATAGCGGCGCCGATGGTTACTACACCGTGGCGTGGGTGGGCCAGAACTACCCCGGCATCGGCAAGAGCCAAGATGTGTGGGCTCGGCAGATGAAAGACGGTTACCCGACGTATGACGGCATCAGCCGCGTACACGGGGAATCCGAAAACAACCAAAATGTGCCGTCCATTGCAGGTCGTAACCTCTACCGCGAAACCCAGTACGTGTTTGCCAACGACAATGGCGGCCGGGATATTCGCTACAAACTGGCCTCGTCTAACGCTGGCCAAGGGCCGCTGAGCCGCCCCAGCGCCAGCGTGGAGCAGCCCACTTCGGCAGCCGCATCCGACGAAGCACTGCAAGTGTACCCCAACCCCAGCACCCAGGCCACGTCGTTCGTCTTCTTCCTGCAGCCCAACGAAAAAGGTCGCACCATTGAAATTATGGACCTCGCTGGCCGGAAGGTGGATGTCATTCAATTGCCAGCTGCAGCTGCAGGCCGTCAGGAAGTGCGCTGGGCCAAGCACCTGCCGGCGGGCAGCTACACGGCCCGTTTGGTTACGTCGCTGCGTAGCGAGGTAGTGAAGCTGGAAAAAGCCGCAGAATAACGCCAAAACTACCCGGCAGCTCCGACTGCCAGCATGACAAAGGCCCGCTTCTGTTAGGAGCGGGCCTTTGTAGTTAACGGGCGAACCGAGCCAAGCTCAATCCAGTGACCGGTCGCGGAAGAGCACGTAGCCAATGTGGGCGAAAACGCCGAACTGGTGGTCCTTCTCGTCGTAATGAATGAACTGTAGCGCGGCCGGGCCTACCGGCGTCTGGTACTGGAAGCCGGTCATCAGGGTGAGGTAGGGGCGGCTGAAGAGGTTGGTGCGCTGGGCCCGCAGCGGGTCGTCGGGGCGCCGGTCCCAGGGCCGCACGAAGGCGTGGGCATAGGCTTCGGTGCGCCATTCCAGGGTGCCGGCCACGGCTTTCACGTAGCGCAGGCCGGCGGCGGCGTAGGCCGTGCCGCGGTAGTTATCGAGGAAGATGGTGCGCGAATCGGGCAGGGGCAGGAAGGCCGGCGAGGTGGTGAGCGTGGAGCGGTACGTGGCAAAAGTGCCCTGGGTGCTGGCCACCAGCTCCGTCATGTAGCCCCAGGCGTGGGTGCGGGCCCCCACCGTGTCCGATTTGTTGAGGCTGAAATACTGCTCGGTAAACAGGCTGGCCTTCAGCCACTGGTGGTTTTTTTCGCGGCCGGCCAGGCCCTCGGCGGTCGAGCCGGGCTCGTACTTTTCCTGGCCCGTCACGCCGCGGAAGCCAAACTCGGCGCGGCGGCCCTTGGTCGCGTACTGGCGGCGGTTCAGCGAGTTGCGCTGGAAGGCGAGGGCCGCCGTGAAGCCCTGGAATCGGTTCTGGTCCAGTTGGGCGTCGGTGCTGATCTGGTCGGCGTTGGCAAACCGGTCGCGGTTGGTGAAAGCCCCGAAGCTGAGCACGTAGCGGCTGCGGTACTTCGGGCTGAAGCCCACCTGCACGTAGGTTTTGAAGTCGCGCTGCTGCAGGGCGGTGTTCTGGGCCGCCTTGCCATTGCCGATCAGCCCGCCGGTGTCCTGGAAGTTGAAGTTGTTGAAGGTGACGGTCGGCTCGACGTAGAGCGGCACGCGGCCCGGAATGCTGACGCGGAACGAGCCCTCGGCCCCGTTGTAGAAGCGCCCGATGGTGGCGTCGGCCTGAATGGTGTAGAGGTAGCGGTTGAGGTAACGGTAGGCCGCGCCCAGGTAGAAGTTGCTCATCGAGCGGGTGGTGAGCAGCACGCCGAGGTCGGTGGTGAAGTTGGAGTTCTGGCGCGCGTCCACGCTCAGCACGTAACCCTGCTGCTTGGCGTCGTAGCGCACGCGCGGGTACACGTTGTTGAAGAAGTCGTTGTTGACGAGGCGGTAGTAGCCCTCCTCGATGTCTGAAGGCGAGTACGAGGAGCCCGAGCGGCGGAAAAAGCGCGTGACGAACTTCTGCTGCATCTGCGGAATGCCCTGCACCCGCACTTCCTTGAACTCCGGCTTGGGCGCCCGCTCGGTGAAGGCGCGGCGGCGCTGCTGCAGGGCCAGCGTATCCTCGCGGCGCTGAATGCGGCGCAGGGCCAGCGGCAGCCTGTCGGTGGCGGCCTGCTCGCCCAGGGCAATGAATTTCTTCACTTTGGCAAAGTCGCCGGCCGTCATGCCCTCCAGGTTGGGCTGGATAAACACCCCGTTGCGGCCCACCGACAGCGTATCGGCCGCGTTCGAGCCGAGGAAGATGAGCGTGCCGGTGAGCAGCGCGTCGTCCTTGCCGGTGGGGTACTTGCCGAAGGCCACGTCGCCCACGTTCACGCCGATGATGACGTCGGGGTGAAACTCGTCGCGCATCACCCCGGTGGGGAAATTGTCGACCACGGCCCCGTCGAAGAGGTAGCGGCCGTCGGGCTGGCGAATGGGGCGGAAGGCCAGCGGGTAGGCCATGGAGTTGCGCACCGCGTCGGACAGGGAGCCGCTGCGCTGCACCACCCGCTCGCGGGTGAATACCTCAGACGCCACGGCGCGGTAGGGCACCAGCAGCTTATCGAAATTGTAGCCCGAAATGGCGCCGGCCGGGGCCAGCATGGTGGCCAGCACGTAGTTCAGGGCCACGTCGTCGACGAGCTTGGGCGTCACGCGGGCCTTCAGCGTCGAGTCGAGGGCCAGGCGCAGGTGCAGCGCGGCGGGCGAGGGGTTGGCGTCGTAGTAGTTGAACACCTTGCCCTCCTGCGGGCGGCCCGATACCCAGTCCTGAAACTGCGGGCTGATGACAATTTCCTCGATTTCCTTGGGCGAGTAGCCGGCCGCGTACAGCCCGCCCACGATGGCGCCCATGCTCGTACCCACGATGTAGTCGATGGGAATGCGGTTCTTCTCGAGCACTTTCAGCACGCCCACGTGGGCCAGGCCTTTGGCCCCGCCGCCGCTGAGCACTAGGCCCACTTTCTGGGCCTGCGCAGGTCGGGCCAGGCAGCAACAAATAAGTAGCAGTAAGCCCAACGCGGGGCGGAAAAATCGGGTCATAAAGCAGGAGGGAAGCAGGCGTGCAACGCGCTAGGTACGCAGGGCCCGAAGCCGGGTTGTTCGGCGGCATCGGCTTGCGCATCAGATTCGTTCTGCGTAATCTGCGGCCGTATTTCTTCCATTCACTTTCCGCGTTATTTATGAAGCACCTGTACGCTTGCCTAGCCCTGATCGGCCTAGCCACCGGAGCCCGCGCCCAAACCATTTACCGCCCCCTGCTGCGGCCGGGCGTGGTGTACCAGTTCAGCGAAAGCGGCACCGCCGGCGACACCACCCACACCGTGCGCCTGAACTACGCGGGCCCTATGACCTGGCCCGATTCGCTGGGCCGCTTCAACGGCCGGGCTGTGCGCGTGCGCACCCGACCTTCGACGTGCACGTATCTGACGCACGTAATACGGCCCGACGGCCTGTTTGGGGCCACCGTCACCATCGGCTTCAACCGCCACGAATACCTGCTGCGCGCCGCCAACGGCCGTACCCTGCTGCTCAAAACCCAGGCCCCGCTCAACCAGCAGTGGACGGCCACCGCCGCCGGCCTGACGGCCAGTACCACCGCCCGCGGCGTAGGCACGGTGCTCGGCGTCACCGATTCCATCACCACCATTACCTTTTCCGACGGGCAGACGCTGCGCTTAAGCAAGCAGTTTGGCTTCGTCGAAGGCCCGGCGCTGGGCAGCTACCTGAACGGGCAGCGCCCGCGCCGCCTTACCCTGACGGCGCTGAGCGTGGCCGGCCGCTGGACGGGCCAGCCCGCCGTGGGGCCGGCGGCCATGTACGACTTTCAGCCCGGCGACGTGTTTCTGCGTTATAGCAAGCAGGAGGGCACGCAAACGGGTAGCCTGTGCTCCGAAAGCTGGACGCGTGACAGCGTGCTTACCCGCACGCTCAGTGGCAGCGGCGACACGGTGCGTTACACTATCTGGCGCCGCACGCTCAAGCGTAACTACGGCTCCCCATCAGCCCCGAATGGGTTCTGTCAGAACACTCCCGGTACCACGCTTAGCCCCGGGTACCTGTACAGTCAGGTCGCAACGGCTAACGACGGGAGTCGGCTGGCGCAACTCACGCACACATTAGCCGGAACGACCTCTATCTATCAGTCGCTCACCCTGGCTGGTGTGCGTACTGCTGCCTACAACGGCCGCAAGGTGCAGACAACTCTGATGCGGCAGGTGTGCCAGCCCAGCGCCGACAGCACGCTGCTGGGCGAAATCCTCGATAATGGCGGCTCAGCTAGCTACGCGGCGGGCTTGGGGGAGCTGCGGACCGATGTCGGGGGCATTTATTATAACAACGTGACCACCCTGCTCGGCTACCGCAAGGTGAACCTGCCCACCGGCTCGGGCACCGAAACCTGGGGCTCGTTGCGCACCTTCGCCAACATCCTGAAGGCCGCCGACGTGCGCCCCGCCGCCAGCACGGCCATCTTCCCAAACCCCTTCGCCGCTGAACTGACGGTCCGCTTCGAGGCCCAGCGCGCCCAAGCAGTGACGGTGCTGCTGCGCAACAGCCTGGGTCAGGTGGTGCACCGGCAAACCCGGCCGGTGGGCGCCGGTCCGCAGCAGCTGGCCCTGGCCGTGCCTACGCTGGCCGCCGGCCTTTACACGGTGCAGCTGACGGTGGACGGCCGCAGCCAGGTGCTCAAGGCCATTAAGCAACAGTAGAACCTGCTTCGACTCACGAAAAAGCCCGCGTTGCCTTGGCAGCGCGGGCTTTTTGCTGTTACATCCCGTTGTCGGACGAATGATGGGCCCAGCCTACCACTTCCGGAAAATCACGTAGACCGCCGCCACCAGCAGGCCGAAGCCCACGAGGTGGTTCCAGCGCAGCGTGTCCGACTTGAATACGAACACCGCGCACAGGGTGAAGACCGTCAGCGTAATGACTTCCTGAATGACCTTGAGCTGGAACAGGCTGAAGGGGCCGCCGTTTTCCTCGAAGCCGAGGCGGTTGGCTGGCACCTGAAACGCGTACTCGAACAAGGCCAGGCCCCAACTCAGCAGTATCACGCCCACCAGCCCGGTCTTGGCAAACCACGGCAGCTTCTTGAAGTACAGGTGCCCGTACCAGGCGAAGGTCATGAACAGGTTGGAAACGCAGAGCAGGGCAATGGTAAGAGTGGCTTTCATGAAGGCGGCGAGTTAGAAGAGCGGGCGGCGCAGGCGCTGAATCTGCAGCTACGCGAAAAGACGCCGGCCGGTGGTCCGTGAACGGTGCTGGGCCCGAAAATACGCCGCCCGTTTGCTAGCGGTAATACGTCAGGGCGAAGGTCAGCTGGTTGAAGTCATTGAGGTAGGAGCGGCCCCGCACCGGGAAGCCGTTGGTCGATTCGGCCCGGACCCCGGCTCCCAGCAACGCCTTGCGGTAGCGCAGCAGCACACCGGCCTCGCCGAGCAGGCCCCGCCCCAGGCCGTCCATAGATTCCGTGAAGTTCATGCCGGGCAAGGGCGTACTCGGATCGGAGTAGCTGGTCTGCATCCGGAGCTGTGAGCCAAGTAAGTAGCTCATCTGAACACCGCCTTGCAGGTAGGGGCGCCACACGGTTTCGGGCCGGCGCAGCGTCACGCGCATGGCCAGCGGCCAGCGCACCAGCGCGCCCTTGGTCTGATAGTGGTAGGTGCGCATGTAAGTGGTGCCCGCCACGGGCAGGACGAAGGTGTTGTCGGAACGGAAGTTGGTGTAAGTGAAGCCCGTGCTGAATCCAAAATGGTTGGAGAGCGGCAGCGTCGTCAGCAACCCGAGGGCGGGCGTGAGCGAAGCTGTCATGGATGTCTCGCGGGCCGAATAGGGGTAGTATATCGACACCCGGGCCACGCCCACCTGCACGCCCCAGCGTACGAAGTCCTTGGTGAGGACCTGGTTTTTGGTCGGGGCAATGTAGGCGCTCTGCACCGGCGCCGAGGGGTAGCGGCAGCGGTTGTAGTTGACTACGTACCGGCGCAGCTCGGAGGCCTCGTAAATGTAGCGGCCCATGTACGCCACCGTGGTGTTGACCGTCGGGCAGTCGGCAAACGAGGTTTGCAGCACCTGCACGAACTGCTCGCGCTTGAGCGGCATGGGTGCCTGCGCGGGCTTATCAAGGTAAAAAGTCGCTGGGAGCTTGCCCGTGGGGTCTTGGTACAGGCTGGCCTGACCGGCCACCAGCACCTGCAGCATGGCCACCACCTTGTTTTCGCCCTGAGGCACCTCGCAGCGCCGGTAGCGCCGGCCGCTGTCGTCGCCGGCCGCCAGCAGTTCGCGCAGGCCGTACGTGCGGGCCGCCTGCTGCCCGCTGCGGAACTGCACCTGGGCCTGGGTATGCCCGGCGCGGTTCAGGTCCACTTCGCCGCGCAAGGTGTCGGCCGGGGCCGTGGCCAGCACCACGTAGCCGGGGCGGAAAAAGCCTTTCTGCCCAAAGGCATCGGGAGAAGACGCTAGCAACAAAGCGGTAGTGCCAACAAGGACGAGTTTTCCCGGAAAGGAATAAAAGCGCATGGGTTAGAAGGGATAGAGAAGAAAGGTAGATACAGGAAGCAGCAGGCCGGGGTTAGTCCACGTGGCCGCGGGTTTCCACGGCGGGGGCGGCCTTTTCTTCCTTGTCCTGCAGGGCCAGCTCGCGCATCTGCGCTTCGCTGAGCTTGGGCAGGTTGTTGAGGTCGGGCTGGCCGGCATCCACCCAGCAGGTAAACCAGAACGCGCCCACCAGCCGCGTGGCCAGGCGCATCTGCCGCTCCACCTGCCCGCCGAGGCGCTGGTGGTACTCGCGGCTAAACTCCTGCGAGTACACCCGCACCGTGCCGCGGCCGCGCTCCTCGAAGCCGTACTTCTGGTCCTCGGGCATCTTCTGCGTCAGCTCCCGCTCGAAGCGCAAGACCGAGTCGACGGCGGCGCTGCTGCGCGCTACGGTGGCCCAGATGACGTCCGAGGGCTTGGCAATGTAGGGCGCCGGGCCGGTAAAGAAGTCGTAGTTCTGGGCCAGCAGCTCGGGCAGCCGCGACTCCCACAGCCCGTGAATGCCGCGCTGCCCGGTGAGTTGCCCGTTGTAGTTGTGGGTGGTGTGCAGCGGCACGCAGGCATCGGCGATGTAGTGCCCCATGTCGGCCGAGAGGCTGATGATGCGCTCCGCGTCGCGGCTGCGGAAGGCCTCCGTAAGCTGGTTTTTCATGCGCAGCACGTGCCAGGGCACGATGCCGTGGCGCTGCAGCGAGTCTTCGCCGAAACGGGCCACGGCGTCGGCGTAGTTGCGCGGCAGCTTGTAGGCGGCCGAGTCGCCGTACACGTCCAAGTCGATGAAGTGGCGCGGGGCTTCGCCGGCCACCACGTTGCGCCGCGAGTCGGGGCGGGTGGCCTGCACCGTCAGGTACTCGATGCGGCCTTTGTAAAAGCCTATCATCTCGGGCGGCAGCGTAAACACGGCCAGCCGGTTGATGCTGCGGTGCCCGAAAAAGCCCCAGGCGCGGGAATCGGGCCGGGGCGGGGCCAGCCACAGCGCAAGGGCCAGCAAACCAGCAAAGACGGGACGGCGGAGCATAAGGGTCGGGCAGGACAGATTGGCCTACCCAAAGAAAGCAAAAACGCCCGGCTCGGCCGGGCGTTTTCGTAAGAAAATCAGGAAGTACAGCGGTAGGGCCAGGAGCTGGAAGCGGGACCAGTAGTGCCACTCAGGTGCCAGGGCCAGCCGACTACACGGGTAGCCGGCCGTTAGTAGCGCAAATCGAAACGACCCTCCGTTACGCTGGTGGTGGCAGTAGTGCCGCGCTGCTGAGCCTGAAAGTCAAATGTGCCGGCGACGATGCGCGCCACCGTATCGAGGCGGGTGACAGTAAGCTGGCCGTGCATGGCCGAATTCGTGACGAATTCCTGATCAGGCGTTGGCTTGCTGTACATGAGCTTCGCAAAGGCCCGCTGGTTGACCATTATGTACGGATCAACGCTCTGGTTGAAAACCACTGTACCGGGGGCGCTGATGTCGGGCACGTAGAAACCGATGCTCGTTTGCTGTAGGGGGTCGGCCTCCGTGTCCGTTACCCGCCGCAAACTGATCCTGAGTTCATGGCGGCCGTTGATGCGCTGATAGGCAACATGGGTAGCCGAGCCGGCAAACATGACGGTGGCGGGCAGCCACACTTGGCCGTCGACTTTGGCGCCGGCCGTATTCAGGCCGCTTTGGGTGGCCTCCGGCAGGACCCGCTTCGGCTCAACTCCTTCGCGCATACAGGCGACGAGCGTGAGCAGTAGAGCAGCGGAGGGTAACAGGCGGAACGGGCGCGGGATAATCCAGGACGAAAACATACCGGGGCAGAACGGGTGAATAAACAAGTGGCGGAGCCGGGACAAATATTGAGTATTTGCCCCGGTTCCGCCACCGTTTGGAGACACCGAAAAGCGCCCGAATCTGACTTTAGCGCCCGCGCTGCCCGGCGAAGCGCATGCGGTAATCAGCCTTGGCATCGCCTTTCGCGATGCGCGCTAGCTTACTTTTGATGATCTGCTTTTTGAAGGCCGAAATCTTGTCGGTAAACAGCACGCCCTCCAGGTGGTCGTACTCGTGCTGAATCACGCGGGCCGTCATGCCCGAGAAGCCCTCCTCACGCACCTGCCGGTTTTCGTCCTCGTAGCGGATGATGATGTCGGGCTGGCGGAACACCCGCTCCCGGATGCCCGGAATGCTCAGGCAGCCTTCCTCGAAGGGCCACTCCTCGCCCGATTCTTTCACCATCACCGGGTTGATGAAGGCGCGCTTCACGCCCGCTTCGGCCGGGGCGTCGTCGTCCTCGTCGTCCTCGGTCATGGGGGCCGAGTCGATGACGAACAGGCGGATGCTCTTGCCGATTTGGGGAGCGGCGAGGCCCACGCCGTGGGCGTAGTACATGGTATCGTACATGTCGGCAATGAGCTTCTGCAGCTCATCGGCCGAAAGGTCGGCGGGAATGTCCTTGGCGCGGGCTTTGAGCACCGGGTCGCCGTAGGCCACAATGGGGTAAATCATAACGGACGGGAGTCGAGGAAAGATTGCAGAATGATGGTGGCGCTGATGCGGTCCACCAGGGCTTTGTCGCGGCGGGCCTTTTGGCCCAGGCCGCCGTCGCGCATGGTTTGGTGGGCCATGCGCGAGGTAAACCGCTCGTCGACCTCGTGCACGGGCACTTCGGGCAGCTCGCGGCGCAGCTTGCGCACCACGCCCACCACGGCCGAGGTGGAGTCGGTGGCCTCGTTCAGCAGCGTGCGCGGCATACCGACGACGATGCCCGCCAGCCCGCCTTCCTGCTGGTGGTACTTTTTCACGAAGTCGAACAGATCCTTGCTGTGGATGGTGTCGAGCGGGGTGGCAATGAGTTGCAGCGGGTCCGTCACGGCCAGGCCCACGCGCTTGTTCCCGTAATCGATGGCGAGCAGGCGGGGCATAAGCGGGCGGGGACAACGGGCGGAAAACCAGCGGCGCCAATGCGGCGTCGCAGCCCGCAAAGATACGGCGGCCGGCTTGCATCCGAACGAAGCCGCTGATCAGGGCCGGGGGCTGGCCGTGCGGGAGTTGTACCGAGTGAGGGAAGAGGGGAAACAAGGACAATGGCTGCGCAAAGAATGGTTACGCCACCTTCTGGCCCAGCCGCTGGGGCCGCCGGAATATGTGATTGATGCCCAACAAGCGGCGGCCGAACTTTGCCGCTGCTGATTCCGGCGGACAGTGGCTTGTTCTATTCAAATATGCCGTTGGCTTTTTATTTGAAAATACTTCGCTGCCCGGCCGAAGCCCAAGCGTCTCGGAATAGTTGAAGTAAATTTGACTAGTATTCTGAGCCTCAGCCCCGCCGTATCGCCCACTTCTCCTCGCCCGCGCCGCCGATGACCCCTGCTCCCCGCCCCGACGCTTCGCAGCCGGAACCGGCCGCCGCGCGCGTGCCGCGCAGTCGCTGGCAGCGCTGGCGGCAGCCCCTGCTGCTGGGCGCGGCCCTGTTGAGCGGGGTGTTGCTGGGCTCGAACCCCTTCCGGCCTTCCGACCAGAACCCCGACGCCACGGCCCGGGGCTACCTTAAGTTCAAGGAAATCCTGAGCTACGTGGACCGCGAATACGTCGACACGGTCAACGCCGAGGAGCTGTCGGACTACGCCATCAAGCGGATGCTGGAGAAGCTGGACCCGCACTCCGTCTACATCCCGGCCAAGGAACAGCAGCAGGCCGCCGCCTTTCTGCAGAGCGACTACGACGGGGTGGGCGTGGAATTCAACCTCTTCCGCGACACGGTGACGGTGGTGTCCCCGCTCAGCGGCGGCCCCGCCGAGCAGGCCGGCCTGCAGCCCGGCGACCGGGTGCTGGCCGTCGACGGCCAGAGCGTATCGGGCCAGCACCTGAGCACCGACCAGGTATTCGGGCGGCTGCGCGGGCCGCGCGGTAGCACCGTGCGCGTGCTGGTGCTGCGCCGCGGGCAGACGCGCCCGCTCACCTTCGCCATGACGCGCAACCGCATTCCGAACACCTCGGTGGACGTGGCGGCGCTGCTGGCGGACGGCACCACCGGCTACGTCAAAATCAGCCGCTTTGCCGCCGGCACCTACGAGGAATTCAAGGAGGGCCTGGGCCGGCTGCGGCGCGAGGGCATGACCCGGCTTATCCTCGATTTGCGCGGCAACCCCGGCGGCTACCTCGACCGCGCCACCAAGATTGCCGATGAGTTTATCGGCGGCACGCGCAAAATCGTGTACACCGACGGCAAGGGCGACCAGTACGACACCCAGACGTTTTCGCGGGTGGCCGGCGAGTTTGAGGACGGCCCGCTGGTGGTCATTGTTGACGAAGGCTCGGCCTCGGCCTCCGAGGTACTGGCCGGTGCCTTGCAGGACCAGGACCGCGCCCTCGTGGTGGGCCGCCGCTCCTTCGGCAAGGGCCTGGTGCAGCAGCCCATCACCCTCAGCGACGGTTCGGAGCTGCGCCTGACCATTGCGCGCTACTACACGCCCTCGGGCCGCTGCATTCAGAAGCCCTACCGCGACGGCGTGGCCGCCTACGACAAGGACCTGCAAGAGCGCTACAGCCGCGGCGAGGCCTTTCACGCCGACAGCGTGCATTTCGCGGCCAACCTGCGCTTCCGCACCGCCCACGGCCGCAGCGTGTACGGCGGCGGCGGCATCATGCCCGACGTGTTCGTGCCCCGCGACAGTTCGGCCCAGAACCGCTACTACGCCCGCCTGCAGGGCGCCAACCTGGTGCGCGAGTTCGGCCTGCAGCTCTACCAGGACCACCGCGAGGAGCTGGAGCAGCTCACGTTCGAGCAGTTTCGCAAGGCTTTCGAGGTGAGTGACGTGCAGCTGCAGGCCCTGGCGGCCCGCGCCGCGCAGGAAAAAATCCGGCAGGACCCGACGGCCCTGCGCCGCTGCACGCCCGCCCTGCGCAACCAGCTCAAAGCCCTGGTGGCCCGCAGCGCCTACGGCAAGGACGCCTACTTCGCCATCCTGCGCGACCAGGACCACGAGCTGATTCAGGCCCTGCAGTCCTTGCAGGATGCCAATGCCAAGCTGGCCCTGGGCGAGACGAACGGGCAGTAGGCCGGGTATCGTAGCGCGGAGTAGGGCGAACTGTTAGTTCGCGTATCGTTGCTGACGCCCAAACGACTACCGTGCTGCGCCACGCCAACTGAAAGTGCACTACCTCGCCCTGCGGCTCACACTATCGCATCATCCGACAACGCCGGATGCGACTACCTGCCGGGTTACGTCACGTGGGGCCGAGGCGGCTTCCGCGTCGATAAGCGGCAGGTAGCGGCGAAAGGTCAGCAGCAGCGCGGCGCACAGGGCCGTGTGCAGCCAGATGAAGGCGGGCGTGCCCAGGGCCCAGGGCTGCGCCAGCACGCCGGCTTTCAGCACGCCGTTCAGCAGCCGGAACAGGTAGCCGAACTCGAACAGCATCGGGCCCAGCGCGAAGCCCAGCAGCCACAGCCAGGGGCGCGGGTTGCGGAGGCGGCGGTAGGCCCACCACAGCGGTAGGCCCGACAGCGCGGCCACCAGCAGGATCATAAGGGCTTTGTAGAGGATGAGCTGCGGGCTGTCGGGCCAGAGGGTGCGGATGATGGTCAGCTCGTCGCCGCCACCCAGCAGCGCGGTGAAGAGGCGGGCGAAGGGCAGATTGGCGAAGAGCAGCGAGAAGCCCAGGCCGCGGCGCTTCGGGTCCGGGGAAGTCAGCGCGGTGGCGCCGAGCCACATCATCAGGTAGGAGAACAGCGGGCCGGCGGCGCTGGTGAGGAAGCCCAGCGCGGGATGGGCGCAGGCGGGGCCGGATTGCCACTGGTTGAAGTCGCGGGGGCCGAAGGAGCCGCAGACCAGGCCGAGCACCGAAAGATGCGCCAGCTCGTGCAGCTCGGTGAAGACGAGCAGGGCCAGGGCAAACACGAAGAGGTAGCGGGCAGTCAGGCGCAGCGTCATGGTCGGTAGCGAAAAAGAGCGGAAACCACTTGCAAGTAAGCGGCTGGCCACGGGCGGCACCATCGCACGATGATGTGAAGCCCGCGCCGCAGAGGCCAGGTGGCGGGCCGGTACGGCTTTTTCGTACCTTCACCGCCCCGGCCCGCGGGCCGCATTCCCACCCCGTTTCCCGTCTGATTATGCCGTATTACCACCGCCTCGGTCAGATTCCGCGCAAGCGCCACACCCAGTTCCGCCAGCCCGACGGCTCGCTCTACGCCGAGCAGCTGGTGGGCACCCTGGGCTTCCACGGCGTCTCCTCGCTGCTCTACCACCGGAACCCGCCCACCCAGATCAAGCGCGTGGGTACGCCCCGGCCCTACGCCCCGCAGCTGCTGAAGGACCGCCCGCTGCAGCCCACCCACCTGCGCACCCTGCCCCAGACCGTCACCGGCCCCGACTACCTGGCCGCCCGCCAGACCATGATGGGCAATGCCGACGTGACGCTGAGCATCTGCAACCCCGCCCCGGGGCGCATGGACTACTACTACAAAAATGCCCTGGCCGACGAGGTCATCTTCGTGCACGAAGGCCGCGGTGAGCTGTGGAGCCAGCTGGGCAAGGTCGCCTTCGAGCCCGGCGACTACATCGTCATTCCGCGCACCATCATTCACCAGTTCCATTTCGAGGACGGGCCGGTGCGCTTGCTCATCATCGAGTCGTTCAGCCCGGTGGAAACCTGCCGGCGCTACCGCAACCACTTCGGCCAGCTGCTGGAACACTCGCCCTACTGCGAGCGGGACATCCGCCCGCCCCACGAGCTGGTGACCGAGGACGACGACCGGGGCGAGTACCGCGTGCTGGTGAAGCGCGAAGGCGCCCTGCACGAGCTGATTTACGCCCACACGCCCTTTGACGTGGTGGGCTGGGACGGGTTCTTCTTCCCTTACGCCATCAGCATCCACGACTTCGAGCCCATTACCGGCCGCATTCACCAGCCGCCACCCGTGCACCAGCAGTTCGAGGCCCATAACTTCGTCATCTGCTCCTTCGTGCCGCGCCTGTTCGACTACCACCCCCAGGCTATTCCGGCGCCCTACAACCACTCCAATGTGGACTCCGACGAGGTGCTGTACTACGTGGCCGGCAACTTCATGTCGCGCCGCGGCGTCGACCTGGCGTCGTTCACCCTGCACCCTTCAGGCTTGCCGCACGGCCCGCACCCGGGCACCGTGGAGGCCAGCATCGGCAAAAAGGAAACGCACGAGCTGGCCGTAATGGTGGACACCTTCCGCCCGCTCTACCTCACCGAAACGGCCCTGCAATACGAGGACACCGGCTACCCCCTGAGCTGGAACCCCGACTACCCGCACGCCGGCCCCAAACCGGCCGACATGATGGACTAGGGTGGGCGCAAAAAAGCTTGAAGCGGTGCGGCGCGGGCAATTCGGTTGCCGGGGCCGCACCGCTTCGTTCTTGATAATTGTCAAGTGGCGGCGTTCGGCACCGGGAATACCTTTGTCCGGTACTATTTCGCCCCTTTCGCCTATGCGCCTCACCACCTTATTCTGCCTGCTGTTGTTGCTGTTGGTAAGCGCGGGCTGCCAGAAAGAAAAAGCCGAGCCCCGTACGCTCGCCCTGGAAGTGGTCGACCAGTGGACGGCTTTGGCAGATGTCAGCGCCGCTCCCACCGGCCCCCTGACGCAGTTCCTGGCCACTAGTCGGATACGGTCGGCCTGCGCGGATACCTGCCGGCGCAATAAAACGTCGCTGGAGCGGCTGCAAAGTGCCACTCTGGCGGAGGCGACGCTGACGGTAGACGCCCCGCCGGGCCAGACCTTTGACTTTCTGCGGCAGATGAACTTCTACATCATGTCGGGCAATGGCAACGACCAGATTCTGCTGGCTACCGCGACGAACATTCCCCAGGGAGCTACCCGGCTGACGCTCACGCCGACCAATGCCTCCCTGCTGGCTTATTTGCGCAACCGGGAATACTACCTCAAGCCGCAGGTGGAGATGACCCAGCCAGGGTGGGCAGTGGCCCGGCTGCAGTTGCGGCTGCGCTTCCGGGTGCAGGCCCACCAGACGCCCTGAGCAGATTGGCGGCCGGCGGTTGTCAATGGCGCGTTGGGCGGGAAAACGTGTAAGTACAATAATCGGCGCGGGGCTGCACTTAAGCTCCGTGCCGTAGGACTCTGGAACGAATCTGCGGCGAGAGGCCTTTAGGGTTCAACCACTGCGTGCGGCGCGTGCGTATGTTGCGCCACACTCGTTCTTCTGACCATGAAAAAAGTCCTGTTTCTGTTCACGGCCCTGCTGCTCCTCGGCGCGGCCGCCTGCAAGAAAGTCGACAAGCTGCTGACCTTCTACGTGGAGGATTCGCAGAACATTCGCATCTCGTCCAACTTCCCCCTGGGCATTGCCACGCAGCTGGCCCCGGTAGCCGTGACGACCAACTCCTCGCAGACTTTCGCCAACAACGACACCCGCGCCGATTTGGTGAAGGACGTCAAGCTCGACAAGCTCACGCTGACCATCACCGACCCCTCGTCGCAGAACTTCGACTTCCTGCAGAGCATCGAAATCCGCATCAGCGCCGATGGCGCCGATGAAATCGTGCTGGCCTCGGCCACTTCCATTCCGCAGGGGCAGCGCACCATCACGCTCACACCCAGCGCGGCCAAGCTCGACGCCTACCTCAAGGCCAGCCAGTACACGCTGAAAACCCGCGCCACCGTGGGCCGCAACGTGCCCCAGGACGTGACCGTGCGCGCCGACTCGCGCTTCAAAGTCACCGCCGACCCGCTGTAGGCCGCGGTGCCTCGCCAGAACCGCCGACCAGCGTAGCCGCTGGGCCCTAGCTAACGAGCCTACCACCGAAAACAGCACCGCCCGAATCCCGCGTCTGCAGGTTCGGGCGGTGCTGTTTTCGGTTGCTGCCAGTGCATCTGCGGGGTCGCGAGGAATCAGGATGGCCACGCTGGTCGACGGTTCCCTGGGCTCTGCGTTACCGGTTGCGGCCGTACTGCTCGTGCGAGCTGACCCAGTCCGAGCTGCTGATGGCCGAGGCCAGACTCAACTCGCCGGCCAGTACCACGCCGGCCACGATTTCGGCGAATTTGTTGACGGTGCCGCGGCCCACGCAGTTCAGCATGCGCAGGCACTCGTTCTGGGTGGCCAGGCCGGTGCCGCCGCCGTGGGTGGCCACGATGAGCGAGGGAATGGTAATGCTCAGGTACAGGTCCTTCTCGGCTGTCACCTCCGAGTAAATTACCCCGGCCGACGACTCCGACACGTTGGCCACGTCCTGCCCGGTGGCAATGAACATGGCCGTGATGCCGTTGGCCGAGTGCGCGCCGTTGTTGTTGGCCCCGCTCAGGAAGGCGCCCACGTTGCTCACCTGCCCGTGATAGGCCAGCTGCTCGGGCGTCACGCGCATGCGCTGCTGCAGAATGTCGCGCTTGATGACGGCCTCGGCCACCACGCGCTTGCCCCGGGTGCGCATCACGTTGATCTGCGAGGCCTTCTTGTCAGTGGCGAAGTTCGACTCCAGGTAGAAGTGCCGGATGGGGGCGCCCTTGTAGTTTTCCAGAATCCAGGAGCAGGCCGCGAAGGTGGCCCGGCCCACCATGTTCTGCCCCGCCGCGTCGCCGGTGCTGTAGTTGAAGCGCAGGTAGGCAAACTTGTTGGCCAGGTAGGTGTCGATGTATTGCAGCTTGGCCACGCGCGAGGTGCATTCGGCCTCGGTGCGGATGGGCCCGATTTCCTGCTCGATCCACTTGGCGAAGTCGCGGGCGCCGCGGGCGTCGTCGAACACGAACACCGGGGCGCGCTGCATCGCGTCGCCGATGACGGTGCACTTCACCCCGCCGCAGAGGTTGAGCACCTGCATGCCGCGGTTGTAGCTGGCCACCAGGGTGCCTTCGGTGGTGGCCATCGGGATGAGGAAGTCGCCCTGGGCGTGCTCCCCGTTCACGCGCAGCGGCCCGGCCAGCCCGATGGGAATCTGGGCCACGCCGGTGAAATGCTCGCAGTTGCCCTGCAGCATGTGCGGGTCGAAGGAGTACTTGCCGAGGTGCTCGAACTGCTGCCCGCTGAACTGCTCGGCAAAGCGCTGCCGGGCCTGAATGGCGGCCTCGGAGTAGTCGTCCTGGTCCTGGCGCGGAATGCGCACCCGCGAGTCCTCGTGCACGATGGCGTCTTCCACTTCCACGTTCAGCGCCCCGAAGGGCTCGGCCTGAAACTGCAGGTGCACCGGGTGCATGCCCTCGGGCAGCGGCTCGGTGTGCAGGCGCACGGTCAGGCTCTGGCCCACCGGGAAGTTGAGCCCGCCGTTTTCGGCCAGCTCGGTGGCCGGGCGCACGTTGCCGTCGCCCAGGTCCAGCGTTATCGATTCGGGCCCGAGCGTGCGCCCGTCCACGCGCACCGAGTCGATGCGGGTGAGGTGTACCGTGTCGAGGCGGTTCTTGAGGGAGAAGGCGACGCCGCCGTGGTCGGGGAGGTTGTGCAGGCTGCCGCGGGTGTAGAGCAGCTTGAGCAGCATCGGGCTCGGGGAAAAGATCATGGCCGGGATAGAGTTCGGAAGGTGGCGCGGGAAAGTACGCAACGGGCGCGGGCCCGGCCATAAGTTTAAGGGTTTCCGAGTGGAATGCTACTGCCGACGCCGGCCCTTGGGCTTGTTTCCGGATTGCCAGCCCTGGCTGCAATCGAAGCGGAGGGCCACCACGTAGCGCACATCTACCGACTGACCGGCCCGGTAGCCGGGCGTAAATCGGGGCAGGAGCCGCACCACGCGCAGGGCTTCCGCGTCGCAGTATTCGGCTAGACTCTTAAGTATGGTTGGGCGCTGTATCTGACCGTCACGGTCAACGATGAAGCTGACGAATACGCGGCCTTCGATTGTAGTACGTGCGTACTGGGGCGGGTAGCGCAGCTGGCGCATCAGAAACGCCTGCATCTGCTCTACACCGCCAGGATACATGGGCTGTTGCTCGGCGTAGGCGTATACCGGGCGGCCCGCGAACGTATCGATAGGCGTAGCCGGTACTGGTGTCTGCTGGGCTTCGAGGGGAATGCCGTCGAACTTGGACGGCGTGGACTTGATTCGCCGTTTGGCCGGTTGCTGTTGAGCCTGCGCGTAGCCGATACTCGCGGCCAGCAGGAGTAGAATGGCGAATAAGCGCATCGGCTGGCCCGGGGTGTTCATTTCTTTGTCGGCAGGCTGAACGTAACCGGCAGGGTATAGCGCACCGCCACGACCTGCCCATTCTGCCGACCCGGCGTCCAGGCGGGCATCTGGCCGATGACGCGCAGGGCTTCCTCGTCGCAGCCGGCCCCAATGCCTTTGAGAACCTTCAGATCGGAAAGCTGCCCGTCGGGGCGCACGACGAACTGCACGAATACCTTGCCTTCAACCTGCTGCTGCCGGGCTTCGGCGGAGTAGCGCAGATTCTTCCCTAGATACTCCCGTAGCCCCTCCGGGCCGCCGGGCGGCTGGGGCATCTGCTCCGTGTAGTCGTAAATGCGGGAGGCCTCTTGTGCCGGGCTTGGTTCTGGTTCCAGCATGGGCTCCGGTAGGTCTATACTGATACCTATTACTTGGATTTCCATATCCGGGACTCCGGCGAGCGGAACGGGCTTCGGCCGCCGCGTTGGCCGGGCCGCCGGCCGCCGCGTCGTGGCATTGGTCGTTGTGGCTTTCCGCGTCTGCGCCCAGGCTTCGCGGGCCGTCAGGCCCTGGCCGAACACCAACGCCGCTGCCAGCGCAAACGCCCGCGCCCACAGCCCAAAGCGCACCGGTCGCCCGCTCGTCAGCTGGTTCGGCCGGAAGCGCCCGCAAACCCGCCCGTCAGCGGATTCGATGCGCGCCTGCACCAGCTCAGCGGCCGAGGCTTGGGTGAAGTCCACGACTTCCCTGTTGCAGGCGGCGCAGTGGCGGCCCTGCTCGGTGGGCGTCATGCGGTGCCAGTCTTCGTGGCAGGCCAGCAGGCGGATATTGGTGATGGGCAGTTCGTGTAGCATAACGGACGGGAATAGACAGCGCTAACGCGCACACCAGCCGGAATATTGGCCGCCACTACTGCCCCGTTGCCGGCGCGGCGGGCGGCGTCTCGCAGCGGGCCAGGGCCAGCAGCCAGTCCTCGCCGAAGCGGGTGAGGCGGTAGTAGCGGTGCGTGCCTACGTTGGCCCAGCGGAGCACCCCAGCGCGCACTAGGCTGCCCAGGGCGTGCCCGGCCGCAATGCGCTGCACCCCGGCGGCGGCGGCCAGCTGGGCCGTGGTGCTGGCCTCGCGCTCCACGAAGGCATAACAGATGTGGCTCATGGTGCCGTAGCCGCGGCTGTTGCGGCCCGGCACCAGGGGCCGCAGGGCCTCGGCAATGCGGGCGCGGATGCGGTCCGGCTCGAAGCGGCGCGGGTCGGTGGTGTCGCGGGGCTGGTCGCGGCGGGCAATGCGCTCGGCCAGGGCGTCGATGACGGGCACGCCGGTGGGCTCGGCAGGAATAACGGGCATAGCAATGGCTGGAACAGCCGCGGGGGGCTAATTCGGGGTAAACGGGAAGATACAGAGCCCCCGACTGACTACCAAAGCACGGCCAGCGCCCATTCCGACCCCCTGGGTTGCCCAATCAGCCCGTCGTGTATCGGCCGCGTCGATGAAGGCGCCCAAAAACAGCCTTCGTGTATGCTTGCCACATGTGCCAGCTTCTATCAGCGGCAATCGTGTATCGTCTGCACCTGTGCGAGTCTCTATCGATGGCAGTCATGTATGCTTGCCACATGTGCAAGCTTGTGTAGACGGCGGCTGCGTATGATTACCACACGTGCGGGAGCGTATAAAACAAGCAGCAGTATTCTTACTGATAATCACTGCTCTTATACATGCTGACTGACTAGTATAACCGTCGGTGGAAGCGCATAAACCAGCGAAGCGTGTATCAAAACTGGGGCAGCGAAAGGACTCCTGCATCGAGCACTGGCCGACCTGGGCGGGGGCAGGTGGCTCGCGTCAGGTCCTGGCGGCTGGCCTGCTACTCGAAGTACTCCCGGCCGTCGGTGTCGATGTAGCCCGTTTGGCCGGCGGCGGTGGTCACGCGGGCCACGCCGGCTACGAAGGGCTCGGCGGCGGCGTACTTGGGCGCCACCAGCAGCTTGCCATCGGCGCCGAGGTAGCCGAAGCGGCCCTGCTGCTCCACGATGGGGAACTGGTAGCCGTTCTGCTCCACGGCCGTAATGGCGTCGAACTGCGGCTCCAGGCGCAGGCGGCCCCGGTTGTCGACCACGCCCCACTTCGGGCCGCGGCGCACCAGCAGCAGGCCGTCGTGGTACAGGTCGCGCACCTCGTCGTACACGGGCGGCACCTCGGCGTGGCCCACCGTGAAGCGGAAGCCCACCTTGCCGCCCTGCCGCACCGGGTCGCCCTGGGCCATGAAGTCTTCTTCGAGCACTTCGGGCGGGGCGGTGAGGCGCTGCCCGCTGCTGTTGATGTCGAAGGCCTCGCCGCCGGGCAGGCTCACGCGGGCGCGGCCGCCGCGGAAGGTGCCCGCCCGCTCGAACTGCACCGGCGTGACGGCGTTGCCCGCGCCGTCGATGTAGCCGTAGAGCGGGCCCACGCGCACCCAGGCCACTTCATCCACGAAGGGGCCGGCCTCGTCGTAGCGCAGGGGCAGCACCAGGCGGCCGCGGCGGTCGGCGTAGCCCCACTGCGCGCCCTTGCGGTAGGGCACCAACCGCGCCGGCCCGGGCTGGGCGGGGGCGGGCCGGGGGGCGGACCACAGGCCCACAGCCAGCAGTAGCCAGGCGAAACGAATCATGCGGACGGGGTAGGGTGGAGGCAGAGCCCAGCAGTGAGGGCCTCCGAAATTACGCATTTCGACGCGCCGGAGCAAGGTGAGCGGGTGAACTGCCGAACGTCGGGCCGCGCGCAGGGGAAGCCTCGCTGCCGCTTCACTGGACGGCATCGGAACAGCCCGTCATGTCGAGCGAAGTCGAGACATCTCGCGTGCTGATGGCCGGTGGCAACCTCAAGGAGAGAATTACTATCCAGCGAGATGTCTCGACTTCGCTCGACATGACGACCTATAAGCAGTTCATCATCAAATGCGGAGCCGCAACCAACCTCCGGGACGGCGGCAGTATCTTCCGGGTATCCGCTGCCTGCCGCTCTCATGTCGCTTTCCGCCGATTATCCGCGCTTCACCTTCGCCGCCGACGGCCTGACGCCCGCGCAGGCGGCGTTTTTCCGGCAGCACGGCTTCCTGCACTTTCGCGGCTTTGCCGGGCCCGCCGAGGTGGGGGCGCTGCGCGCGGCCATAGCCGAGCTGCAGGCCCGCTGGCTGCGCGAGGGCGTGCGGCGGGTCAACGGCATTCCGCTCAAGTTCGGCCGCGACGAAGCCGGCCGGCCCTTGATTCAGCGCTTGGCTTTTGCCGCCCAGCACAGCCCGGGGCTGGCCCGCTGGCTGCAGGATGCACGCCTGCCGGCCCTCTTCGCCCTGCTCGACGGGCCCGACGTCCGCCTCGGGGTGGAGGAGAAAAACGGCCTGGTGGTGGGCCAGTACCGGCACGCGCCCGGCTCGCGGTTCAGCCAGATGGGCTGGCACACCGATGCCCTGCGCGACGTGTTCGACGGGCGCCGCCCCGCCGCCATGCTCAACGTGGGCCTGCACCTCGACGCCTGCCCCGCCGCCCACGGGGGGCTGCGGGTGTTGCCCGGCACCCACCGCCAGGGCCTGGCCGGGCTGCTCTGGCGCAAGCGCTACTTCCTCGATACCCGCCCCGACGCGGCCGAGCTGGCCCTGGAAACCGAAGCCGGCGACCTGACCGTGCACGACGGCCGCCTTTGGCACCGCGTGGCCCGCGCGGCCGCGCCCGGCGAAGTTTCACTGCGCCGGGTACTCTACGTGCCCATTCTCAGCGGGCCGCGGCAGCCCCGCCACGCCGGCAGCGCCACCCCGCTGTACCTGCGCTTCCTCGATTGGCTGCGTTGACATTCGGTTTCTATCTTGCTGGCTATCCGCCCGCCCTGACCCTATGCACCACCTCATCTACCTCAGCACGCCCACCCAGCCCCTGACCGACGCCGAGCTGCGCGCGCTGCTGACCAGTGCCCGGGCCCGCAACACGGAGCTGAACGTGACCGGCATGTTGTTTTACGGCCCCGGCCATTTCCTGCAGCTGCTCGAAGGCGACGAGCTAACCCTGGCGGCCCTTTACGAGCACATCGGGCAGGATGCGCGCCACCACAGCCTGGTGAAGCTGGCCGACAAAGCCGTGGTGGGCCGCAGCTTCGGCGACTGGGCCATGGCCTTCCGCCCCCTCGACCCCGATCTGTTTCGCTACGTGCACGGCTACCTCGCGCCGGAGGAGGTAAACCTGGCCAATACCGGCCTTAGCCACGCCGACGTGATGCTGCTAGAGCTGCTGCGCACGCATTTGCGGGAGGAGCGCCCGGAGTAGCGCGCCCGTTGGCCCGGCCGGCCGCGCATCGTACCTTGCCGCCCGACCTTTCGGCCCCGTATGCTCCGCCTTCGTCCTACCGCCCTGCTGCTCGCCTGCGGGCTGCTGACCGCCCCACCCCTGCGGGCCCAAAAGAAACCCACCGCCGACGGCCGCATCGAGGCCGCCGCGGCCCGCGTGGAGGCCCAGGTCATAGCCTGGCGCCGCGACATTCACGAGCACCCCGAGCTGGGCAACCGCGAAACCCGCACCGCCGCCCTCATTGCCGCCGAGCTCAGGCGCCTGGGCCTGGAAGTGCAGACCGGCGTGGCCAAAACCGGCGTGGTGGGCCTGCTGCGCGGCGGCAAGCCCGGCCCCGTGGTGGCCCTGCGCGCCGACATGGACGCGCTGCCCGTGACGGAGGAGCGCAAAGTGCCTTTCGCCTCCAAGGAGCGCGCCCAGTACAACGGCCAGGAAGTGGGCGTGATGCACGCCTGCGGCCACGACGCCCACGTGGCCATGCTGCTGGGCGCCGCCAACGTGCTGGCTTCGATGAAAGCCGAGCTGCCCGGCACCGTCAAGTTCATCTTCCAGCCCTCCGAGGAAGGTCCGCCCCCCGGCGAGGAAGGCGGCGCCAGGCTCATGGTGAAGGAAGGCGTGCTCGACAAGCCCCGGGTCGACGCCGTGTTCGGGCTGCACATCAACGCCCAGACCGAGGTGGGCCAGCTGAAGTACCGCGCCGGCGGCATGATGGCCAGCGCCGACGTGTTTCAGATCAAGGTGAAGGGCAAATCGGCCCACGGCGCCTACCCCTGGCTGGCCGTCGACCCGGTGGTGGCCGCCGCCCAGATCATCGTGGCCCTGCAAACCATCGTCAGCCGCGAGGTGCAGCTCACCGACGACGCGGCCGTGGTGACGGTGGGCATGGTGCACGGCGGGGTGCGCAACAACATCATTCCCGAGCAGGTGGAGCTGCAGGGCACCCTGCGCGCCCTCAACGCCAAAACCCACGAGCTGCTGGCCCAGAGCGTGAAGCGCGTGGCCACCAACGTGGCCGAAGCCGCCGGCGCCACCGCCGAGGTGGAGGTGCGCCCCGCTGCCCCGCTCACCTACAACGACCCCGCCCTGACGGCCCGCATGCTGCCCACCCTGCGCCGCGTGGCCGGCATTCCGAACGTGACGGAAATGCGCGCCGTGACCGGGGCCGAGGACTTCGGCTGCTACCAGGAGCAGGTGCCCGGCCTCTTTCTCTACCTCGGCGGCATGCCTCAGGGCACCGACCCGGCGCGCACCGCTCCGCACCACACCGCCGGCTTCTACGTCGACGACTCGGGCCTGAACCTGGGCGTGCGCACCCTCGCGCAGCTGGCCGTCGATTACCTGGGAAATAGCGGCCGTTAAGCACGCCTCTTCCGTTGCCCGCGCCGCCGGTTCCTCGCAGCAGGAGCCGGCGGCGCGGCTGTGTGTAAGGCCGGGTGGCAGCGGGCAAAATCAACGCCGGCGCGTGGATTGGGGCCGCGTAGCGTTGGCGGAAATGTTCAAATAATGAGCCCGCGCCCGTGGTGCCGGCGGGCAGGCGTGCGCGTTACGGAACGATGGGTAATGGGTTGAGTTTTTTGAGCTTTTTTCAGTGAAAAAAATATTTACTCATAAACTCGCATAAAAATTAGTTGAGATTAAAAAATCATTAATTTGCCGAACATCCAGTCCCCATCTGGTAACAGTCCAACTCTTTTCCCAACCAACTCTCCTAATCACTGTTCATGCTTAACAAGTACTCCGCCCTCGGGCTGGCCCTGCTCGGCAGCCTGACTGCCCAAGCCCAGGATGGCGCCCGCGTCGGCGCACCCCAACTCCTGAAAGGGGCCGATGGCCAACCCGAATTCGTGCAGTTCCCCGCTGCCGCCCGTCCCCTCGATTCGCGCGTGGCCCTGGCCGCCGCCCTGCCCCTTACCCAGAACGACGAGCTGCGCGTAGCGCGCACCGAAGCTGACGAGCTGGGCTTTACCCACGAGAAATTCCAGCAGTACTACAAAGGAGTGAAGGTGGAGCACGCCACCTACACCGCCCACCGCCGCAACGGCGCCGTGGAAAGCCTCAGCGGGGACTTCGAGAAGCTGCCCGAAGGCCTCAGCGTGCGGCCCTCCGTGTCGGCCGAGTCGGCGCTGCAGGCGGCCATGAGCTTCGTGCGCGCCAGCAAGTACATGTGGCAGCTGCCGAACGAAGGCGCTGCCGCTATGGAAACCGAAGGCAAGAGCACCTTCAAGCCGGCCGGGGAGCTGGTGCTGGTGCGCAACGCCATGAGCATGGACGCGGCCAAAGCCGGTCAGCTCACCCTGGCCTGGAAGCTGGACGTGTACGCGGCCCAGCCCGTGAGCCGCGCCTACATCTACGTGGACGCCCACACCGGCGAAATCGTGATGCAGGACGCCATCATCAAGCACGCCGCCGCCACGGCTACCTTCGCCACGGCCTACAACGGCACCCGCTCGCTGGCCAACGAAACCACCACCGGCGGCTACCGCCTGCGCGAGTACACCCGCGGCCTTGGCATCGAAACCTACAACGCCAAGAAGGGCAACAGCTACACCGCCGCCGTTGACTTCATCGACGCCGACAACAACTGGACGGCCGCCGAGTACAACAACGCCAACTACGACAACGTAGCCGGCGACGCCCACTTCGGTGCCCAGGCCACCTACGACTACTGGAAGAACGTGCACGGCCGCAACTCCTACGACAACGCGGGCGCCAAAATCAAGAGCTACGTGCACTTCGACGACGTACCCGGCGGCGCTGGCTACGAAAACGCCTTCTGGAACGGCTCGGTGATGACCTACGGCGACGGGGCCAGCACCTTCAAGCCGCTGACGGCCATGGACGTGTGCGGCCACGAAATCGGCCACGCCGTGTGCGAAAAGACGGCTAACCTGACCTATCAGAACGAGTCGGGTGCCATGAACGAAGGCTTCTCCGACATCTGGGGCGCCTGCGTGGAAGCCCTGGCGGTATCGAACTACGGCCTGACCGGCAAGAGCACCTGGCTGATCGGCGAGGAAATCATGAAAGCCGGCGGCGCGCTGCGCTCCATGAGCAACCCCAACGCCTACTCCCAGCCCGACACCTACCAGGGCACCTACTGGCGCGCTACCACCTCCTCGCCCACCTCGAGCAACGACTACGGCGGAGTGCACACCAACTCGGGCGTGCTGAACTACTGGTTCTACCTGCTGGCGCAGGGCGGCTCGGGCACCAACGACAAAGGCACGGCCTTCTCGGTGGCCGGCGTAGGCATCGATGCCGCCGCTAAAATTGCCTTCCGCACCGAAAGCGTGTACCTCTCAGCTTCGTCGAACTACGCGGCTGCCCGCACGGCCGCCATTTCGGCTGCCACCGACCTCTACGGTGCTGGCTCGACGCAAGTAACGGCCGTGACCAACGCCTGGGCCGCTGTCGGTGTAGGCGCTGCTGCCGGTGGCGGCGGTGGCGGTACCACCACGTACTGCGCTTCAAACGGCTCGACGCAGTCGTACGAGTGGATTGACCTGGTGCAGCTGGGCTCGATCAACCGCGCTTCGGCTAAAGAAACCGGTGGCTACTACAACGGCACCGCTACCAGCACCTCGCTGGCGGCCGGCGCTGCGGCCACCGTCTACTTTTCGGCCGGCTTCACCAGCACGGCGTACACCGAGTACTGGAAAGTCTACATCGACTACAACAAGAACGGCGTGTTCACCGATGCCGGCGAACTGGTCGTGTCGGGCTCCTCGTCGAGCGCGGCTACGCTGAGCGGTACCTTCACGGTGCCCACCACGGCTAAAAACGGCACGACGCGGATGCGCGTCATCATGAGCGACGCTTCGGCTACCACCAGCTGCGGCACCTTCAGCTACGGCGAAACCGAGGATTACACGGTGAACATCACCGGCGGTGCCGCCGTCGCGCCGAGCGTAGCTGGCATCAGCGGTGCTACGGCCATCGGCAACGAAGTGGCCCGCGACGCGGTGGCCTACCCGAACCCGACGGCCGGCCTGCTGACCGTGGCCCTGCCCAACAACGGCGAGCTGAAGTCGGTAAAGGTGTACGACCAGCGCGGTGCTGAGGTGAAAGTGCGCGTAGTGGCCGGTGGCCAGCTCGATGTGAGCAACCTGAAGGCCGGCATCTACCAAGTGAGCCTGTCGGATGGCCAGAAAGCCTTCCGCACCCGCTTCGTGAAGGAATAACCGCCTTCCACTACCGTTAGGGATGATGAAAAGCCCGTCGCGCAGCCGCGCGGCGGGCTTTTTTTATGTTTGCGGGCCCGCGGTGGTGCGTCCGTTTTGGCCAGCGCCGCGTCTGTTCCGCCCTATGCACCTTGCCCTTGTTACCTGCGACGCCCTGGCTCAGTACCAGAGCACCGGCGTCGCCGACGAAGACCACCAACTCGCCGACTACCTGCGCGCCCGCGGCCTCGATGTCACGTTTGCCTCGTGGTCGGATGCCGCGGTGCGCTGGGAGCAGTTCGACGCGGCGGTGCTGAAGTCGCCCTGGGACTACTTCGACCGCCCCGCCGAGTTTCACCGCTGGCTCGACGAGCTGGACCAGCGCGGCGTGCGCCTGCTGAACCCAACGAGCATCGTGCGGCCCAACGCCGACAAAAGCTACCTGCGCGCCATGGAGCAGGCTGGCGTGCCCATCGTGCCGACGGTGTGGCTGCCCAAGGGCAGCCGCGTGGACACCGCCGCGCTGCTCACCGCGCTGGGCCAGCCCGAAAAGCTGGTGCTCAAGCCCACCGTGAGCGGCGGCGCCAAGGACACCTTTGCCCTCACCCCCGACGAGGCTGCCGCCGCTACCGCGCAGCTGCAGGCCCTGGTGGATGCCGGCGACTTCATGGCCCAGCCCTTCCTGCCGCAGATTCAGACGGCGGGCGAGTGGTCGTTGCTGTTTTTCGGCGGGCAGCTCAGCCACTGCCTGCGAAAGACGCCCAAGTCCGGCGACTTCCGCGTGCAGCACATGTTCGGCGGCGGCATCCACGCCGAAACGCCCCCCGCTTTCATCCAGGAGCGGGCCGCCGACATCGTGCAGCACTTCGCCCCCGGCTGCCTCTACGCCCGCGTCGACGGGGTGGAAAACGGAGAAGGCGGCTTCTGGCTGATGGAGCTGGAGCTGATCGAGCCCTTCCTCTACCTCGACTCGGCCGGCCCCGCCGCCTACGCCCGCTACGCCAACGCGCTGCTGGAGCTGCTGAGCCGCAAGTAGCGCCGCCGGCTCGCTCCGCCGTCATTGCGAGCGAAGCAATCTTTCCTCTCGCGGCACGACGGCCCAACTGGCAGAAGCCGAAAACCGCACCGCCCGAAACTGGAGTTACCGGTTTTGGGCGGTGCGGTTTGTGCCGCGAGAGGAAGGATTGCTTCGTCCTTCGTCCTCGCAATGACTGCTAGTGCTGCTCCCGGCCGCAAAATCCGCGTAATCCGAAAAATCCGTCGAATCCGTGGTCCTAGAAGCCGTGCCCAATGAACCCGCCGTCGACCGACAACGTCTGGCCGGTAATGTAGCTGGCGGCGGGCAGGCAGAGGAAGGCCACGGCCGCAGCCACTTCCTGCGGCTCGCCGATGCGGCGCATGGGCGTGCGGCCGATGACCTCCTGGCGGTAGTCCTCGTCGCTGAGCACCCCGGCGGCCAGCGGCGTCTGGATGTACCACGGCGCGACGCAGTTGACGCGGATGCCGTCGGGCGCCCACTCGGCGGCCAGGTAGCGGGTGAGCTGCACCAGGGCGGCCTTGGTCATGCCGTACACGGCGCCGGTGCGCACGTGCGTCAGGCCCGCCACCGAGGAGATGTTGACGATGGCGCCGGCCCCGCTTGCCTTGAGCAGCGGATGCGCCAGCTGGCAGAGGCTGAAGGCCGAGTCGAGGTTGGTCTGCATCACGTGCTGGTACTCCTCGGCGGTGTACTCCGTGGTAGGCTTGCGCACGTTGGTGCCCACGTTGTTCACCAGCCCGTCGAGGCGGCCCCAGCGGGTTTGCACCGCGTTGAGCAGGGTCTGACGGCCGTCGAGGCGGCTTACGTCGCTGGGAATGGCGTGGGCATCGAGGCCCTGTTGCTGCCAGGCGGCCACGGCGGCTTCCAGCGGCTCGGGCCGCCGGGCCACCACGACCACTGTGGCCCCGAAGCCCAGCAGCTCCTGGGCCACGGCCGCCCCGATGCCGGCCGAGGCCCCGGTGACGATGAACACGCGGTCTTGCAGCGACCAGCGCGTGGCCGCATCAGTGGGAAAGGGCATAGCTCGGCGGAGAAAGGATGGAGGCAGCACGAAGCGTTGCTTCGCGTATCGTGAAATGGTCAGCGCCCGGACGTCAGCAGCAATACGTTGAGCCGCGCGCTACGGCCGCTACTTGATTTGGTATTCGGCTTTCAGCTCGAAGGTAGCGTAGCCGTCGTTCTGGGCGGGGTTGCCGCGCCGGCTCACGTCGTCGAGGTGGTCGGTGGTGGTGAAGGTGTAGAGGCCCTGGGCCGATATCCAGAGGCGCGGCACCACGTTGAAGCTCAGCCCGCCGCCGACGGGCGCAATCAGGGCCGTGCCGGGGTAGTCGGGCCGCTCGGGGGGCAGGAAGCCTTCGGGCACATTCGGGATGTTCACGCCCCGGTAGGCCTTGGGGTTGTAGATGGCGAAGCCCCCGCCGGCCTGCAGATAGGGCTTGATGCGGGCGTACTGGTTGCGCGTGGCGCCGTACCACGAGGGGTCGGTCAGCGGCTCGAAGCGCACGAAGCTGGTCAGCGAGAGGTTGCGGCCCCGGAATGCCAGGGCGCGCTCCAGCAGCTTGTCGGTGCCGGCCAGCTGAAACCAGGTCAGGTCGCCGCCCACGGCCCAGTGCGGGCGCCAGGTGTACACCAGCCCGGCGCTGACGGCCGGGCCCGGGCGCAGGCCGCCCAGGTCGCCGAAGTAGAGGGCCGCGCCGCCGCCGGCCGTGAGGCGCAGCGGGCCGCGGTAGAAGCCGCGGCCCTGCGCGTCGTAGTGGCGGCGGGGGCCCTGGGCCTGCGAGGCCAGCGGCGCCAGCAGGGCCGCGCCGAGGAGAAAGGAGGCTATGCGCACGAAATCGAAGCAATGGTGAGTGGGCCGGAGTACGCCCGCCGCGCGGCGGGCGTTGCCGGGCCCGAACTTACTTAAACATGCCCTGCGGGTCGGGCAGCTTGTCCTTGAGCTGGCTGATGAGCTCAAAATCGATGCTGCTGAAGTCCAGGGTGCGGGCTTTGTGCAGGGATTCCCAGGCGCCCGGGTAGTTTTCCTGCTTGAACTGCACCCAGGCCAGCTGCTGCCAGGCGTAGGCGTTGTTGGCGTCGGCCGCGAGGGCGCGGTGCAGGTAATCGTCGGCCGTTTTCAGGTCCTTGCTCTTCTTGGTCTGCTCGAAGCGAATGAGGTAGACTCCGCCCACGTCGGTGAGTAGCTGGGCGTCGGTGGGGGCCAGGGCCAGGCCCTGGCTGAACAGCTGGAGGGCTTCGTCGGGGGAGTTGCTGGCGGTGAGCAAGCCCAGGCCGCGGTAGGGCGCGGGGTTTTTCGGGTCGAGCACCCAAGCCAGGTTGAAGCGGTAGCGGGCCGTGTCGGCCTGGCCTTCCTTGAGGTATTCGTAGGCCTTGTTGGCGAAGAACTGGCTGGCTTCGGTGCGGGAGGCAAAGCTCTGTTCGGCGCTCTGCAGGAAGGCCGCGCCCACCAGCTGCTGGGCCGCTTCGGGCGTGAGGCCGCCGAACAGCGGCAGCAGGCGCCGGGCTGCGGCGGGCACGTCGGCGGCGGTGCCTTTGGCTTTGACTTTTTGGGCCTGGGCCGGATCGGTCAGCAGCAGGCCGGCCGTGAGCAGGGAAAGCAGAAAAGGAAGTCGTTTCATCGGTACTAACCGGGACGCAGGCGGCGCGCCCCGAGTTCCTAAAGGTACGGGGCCGGGCCGAACAGCGCCCCGCCCACCGCCAACGTCGCCGCAGCCCGATCATTGCCCGGCCTGGCCAATTCAGTGCGGGGCGACATCCGTCGGGGCGGGGCCTGCGTAGTTCGGCTGCGCCCGCACCGGGTGCGGCATTTTTTGGCTGCTTATGACAATTTCCCGCTGGCTGCTCGTGCCGGCTTTGCTGGTGCTGCCGCTGCTGCTGGTAGCGGCCAATGAACTGGCCGTGGCCCGCGCCAGCCGCCGCACGGCCGACGTGGCCTACGTGCCCGCCACCGACTCGGCCTACGACGCCACCCGCCACCGCCTCGACGTGTACGCCCCGCGCGAACCAGCTACCGCGCCGCGGCCGGTAGTGGTGTTCATTCACGGCGGCAGCTGGGCCAGCGGCAACAAGGATTTCTATAGCTACGTGGGCCGGCGCCTGGCCCGGCTGGGCGTGGTGGCCGTGGTCGTCAACTACCGCCTCGCCCCGCAAGTGCGCGTGCCGCAAATGGCCGACGACTGCGCACGCGCCGTGCTCTGGTTGCAAACCCACATCCGGGAGTACGGCGGCGACGCCGGCCGCATCTACCTCATGGGCCACTCGGCCGGCGGCGGCCTGGCCGCCTGGCTGGCCACCGATGACGCCCTCTTCGCCCGCCGCGGGCAGCCGCGCAACCCGGTGCGCGGCGTCATCCTCGACGACGCCGCCGGCCTCGACATGTACGATTACCTGCGCCGCATGGAATTTCCCGACGACCGGCAGTACCTCGCGGCTTTCGGGCCCGAGCCGGCGGGCTGGCGCGAGGCCTCGGCTCTGTATCACCTGCACGCCGGGGTGCCGCCCTTTCTGGTGTTCGTGGGCGCGAAGACCTACCCCTCCATCACCCGCAGCAACGAGAAATTCCGGCAGCGGCTGACGGCGCTGGGGGCCGCGCCGCCCTACCACGTGCTGCCCGGCAAAAAGCACGCGGCCATGGTGCTGCAGCTCTACTGGCCCGGCAACGTCATCTACCGCGAGCTGCGGGCGTTTATCCAGGCCGACACGGCGGCGCGGTTGTAGGTCGTTTCGGCGGGGCTGGGTGGGCAGCACGACGGTCTGCTAAACCGCTGCCTTTTTGATTGCGGTCCATTGACCCCGTCCGACTCTACTACCTGCTCCGCTGAGCAACGACGCGGCTGACTGGCAAAAAGCAAAGGCCGCCTCAATCCGGGGCGGCCTTTGCTTTTTGCGAACTGCGGGGCTGGTCAGCCCTCGAACACGGCCATTTCGTGCCAGAGCTTCTCGAAGGCCCGGTCGTAGGGCTGCACCACGGCGGGGTCGTCGGTGATGAGCAGGTTTTCGAGGTTGTAGAGCGCGGCCGAGCGCGTCCAGTTGTAGCTGCCGGTGAGCACGGCGCGGTGGTCGGCCACGGCAAACTTGTGGTGCATGTGGTCGGCGGTGCGGTCGACGCGCACGGGCACGCCGGCTTGCTGCAGCTCCCGCACGTCGGAGCCCCGGTCCAGCAGCTTGTCGTTGTCGGTGATGAGGCGCACGCGCACGCCGCGCCGGTGGGCGGCCAGCAGGGCCTCGGTCAGCCGGTCGTCGGCCACCGTGAACACGCACACGTCGAGGTGGGCGGCGGCCTGCTCGATAAAGCGGCGGATGGCGCCCACGCACTCGTTGCCGGGGCTGAAGTACACCTGCGGCTGGTGCGCCGCCGCCCCGGGCAGCACCGCCGTGGCCCCGGCCAGCCAGTTGATGATGGCCTTGTCGAGCGGACTCGTCACCATTTCCTTGGCCAGCCCGAATACCTGCTGCCGCAACTGCGCTACGTCGCCGCCCTGCGCCACGAAGGCGGCGGTTTCGCGCTGCAGCATGGCGGCCTCCTGGGTGGAAAGCGTGGCGTCGGCCAGGGCCTGGCGGAAGCGGGTCAGCAGAACTTCGGTATCGGCGGCGGGGGAAACAGGCATGGGGAATAAGCAGAAGCAGAAAACAGGAAGGGGCATCCGGGCAACGGCCCTGCCGAGGGGGGAGCCGTGCGCAGCTTCCAACGGTCAGAACGGCTTTGGAAACGGGCCATCGGGTTTCTGAAAACGATAGGTCGATTTCCAAAAACGACCTATCGTTTCGGTCAGGACTCTAGGGCAGCAGCAGTGCCGAGGCTTTGCGGGCCTTGCTGCGGCCGGGCACGGCGGCGGCTACGTGCTGCTGGGCGTCGCGCAGGGCGGCGGCGTATGGTTCGTAGAGGACCCGCTCCAGGGTGCCGTCGGCGCGCTGCTCCACGTCCCAGAGGCCCGAGCGGTGCCAGGGCCGGTCCAGGTAGTCCCAATCGGGCCGGTCGATGATGGGGTAGAGGCACACGCCCAGCAGCGGCACGCCGGCCTCGATGGCCGACGCGCACTCCGCGGCCACGAAGCGCAGCCAGTCGGGGCGGTGCTCCAGCGGGTGGCTGGTTTCGGTGATGACGACGGGGCGGTGGTAGCGCTGGTAGGCCTCCTTCAGCAGGCTGCGCAGGGGGCGCCAGCGCGGGTCGCAGGTTTCGTTGGCCCAGCCCAGGCGGGCGTTGCTGTGGCACTCCCACTGGTTGTCGTAGTAGTAGTTGAAGCCCAGCAGGTCGAGGTACTCGGGCCGGCCACCCAGCTCGGGGCAGATGCGCCCGCTGAGCATGTCGACGGCCTGGTACTGGTACTCGTGCTGTTGCCGGGCCTCGCGCAGCTGCCGGGCCGTGGCCCCGTGCGGCGGCACGATGCTCACCAGCGGCTCGGTGGTGAGGATGCGGATGCCCGGGTCGGCTTCGCGCAGGGCCGCCACGCCCTCGATGTAGGCCCGCATCAGGCCGTACTTCACCTGCCAACCCTGGCCCACGCAGTAGGGCACGGTGCCGCGGGCGTCGCCGCCCAGCCAGCTCATAAAGCTCACCTCGTTGATGGGCGTCACGATCAGCTCGCCTTCGGGGCGCACCGAGCGGTAGAAGTCGACGAAGGCGCGGCACAGCGAGGCGAAGCGCCGGGCGAACATGGGGTGCAGCGGCGTCAGGTCGTCGGGGTAGCCGAAGTGGCACAGGTCCCAAAGCTGCTGCACGCCCTGGCGCCGGCCGGCTTCGAGCAGTTCGGCCACCGTGCTCCAGTCGTAGTGGTAGGGCGTGCGCTCCACTTGGCTCCAGCGGATGCCCTCGCGCACGGTGCCGATGCCGAAGGGCTGCAGGCGCTCATAGTCCTGGTCGAGCTGCTGGTAGTGGCCGGTCAGGTGCAGAAAGTCTACGCGCTGGCCGAAGCAGTTCTGCTGATCGGTGCATTCGTAGCCGCCCATCCAGAACGACTGGAACGGGGAAGCAGAGCGGGAAGCGTTGTTGAAGTCAAGCATAGCATCGAAAGTGAAGTGACAGCCGCCGGAACAGCGGCCTACTGCGGTGCGGGAATGACTGAAAGGTGAAGCGGATAAAGGCAACCGGCGGCTTCAGGGCTTGGCGGCGGCCTGGGCAGCGGTATTCAGTGCCGGCGCTGGCCCTGACCGCTCCCGGGCCGATACGGCGTGGGCCTCGATGAAGATACGTTTGAACTCCGGGTACTGGGCCCGGATGTTGTCCTGCAGCCGGTCGATGGCCTGCTCCACCTCGGCGGCGCTGATGCCGGTGCGGAACTTCACGTCGAGGGCCAGGATGACGTCGGAAGGGCCGAGGTACATGGTGAGCGGGGTGCGGGCTTGGCATTCCACGGCCGGGTCCTGCTCGGTGAGGCGCTCCAGCGTGGCCAGGGTGTCGGCATCCACGCCTTCGCCCACCAGCAGGGCGCGGGTGCGGCCCACCAGGAACACGGCCACCAGCATCAGAATCAGGCCGATAACGATGGAGGCGGCCCCGTCGAGGAAGGGGTTGTTCAGCAAGTGCCCGAAGTACACGCCCAGCAGCGCCACCACCAGGCCCACCACGGCGGCCAGGTTTTCGAGCACCGAGGCGAAGACGGCCGGGTCGCGGCTGCCGCGCAGGGTGGTCCAGAACCCGGCTTCACGGGCGCCTTCCAGCTGAAACAGCGCCTTCATGGCCAAGTACAGCGCCCAGCCTTCGAAGCCGATGGAAATGCCGAGCACCACGTAGTTCCACAGCGGGTCGGTGAGCGGCTCGGGGTGCTCGATGTGCTTGATGCCCTCGTAGAACGACATGCCGCCGCCGATGCTGAAGATGAGCACGGCCACGATCAGGCCCCAGAAATACAGCTCCTTGCTGTGCCCGAAGGGGTGGCGCGCGTCGGCCGGGCGCTGGCTGCGGCTGATGCCGTAGAGCAGCAGCACGGCGTTGCCGCTGTCGACGAGGGAGTGAATACCCTCCGAAAGCATAGCCGAGCTGCGGGTGAAGTAGGCGGCGACGAACTTGCTGACGGCAATGCCGATGTTGGCGAGCAGTCCGCCGTAGAGGGCGGCTTTGGAGGAATTGGGGTTTGCCACAGAAACGGGGTTAGAGTGGTCGGCCGGCCTTGCTATACGTAAGCCGCCGCGTTTGGCTGAATAGCCCGCAACTTACATCCAAAACCACCCGGGCCCTTCGCGGGTTACACCGCGCCGGCTGCCCCGCCGCCCTCACGCCCCGCTCTATGCCCGACACCTCTACTCCACCGCTGGCCCCCGACACCCTCGCGCCGCCCGCCGCGCCCCCTCTGCGCCGCGAGCTGGGCCTGCTCTCGGCCACGGCCCTGAACATGATTGACATGGTCGGCATCGGGCCCTTTGTCACCCTGCCGCTGGTCATGGGCTTCGTGGGGCCGTACTTCCTGCTGGCCTGGCTGGTGGGCGCCGGCCTGAGCATCTTCGATGGGCTGATCTGGTCGGAGCTGGGGGCGGCCTACCCCGAGGCCGGCGGCTCCTACCGCTTTCTGAAGCTGGCCTACGGCGAGCAGAAATGGGGCCGGCTGCTTTCTTTCCTCTACGTGTGGCAAACCCTGGTGCAGGCCCCGCTGGTGCTGGCCTCGGGCGCCATCGGCTTCGCGCAGTACTTCAGCTACCTGGTGCCCCTGCCCGAGTGGTGGCAGCCCAAGCTGGTGTCGGGCACGGTGGTGCTCTTGCTCATCGCGCTGCTCTACCGCCGCATCAGCGACATCGGCCGGCTGGGCGTAATGCTCTGGGTGGGCGTGCTCGGGCTCATGGCCTGGCTGATCATCGGCGGGCTCACCCACGCCACCCACGCGGTGGCCTGGCTGCCAGCCGGCGGCGCGGCGGCGCTGCCGGGCATTCTACTGTCGGCGGCCATGGGGCAGGCCACCGTCAAGACCATCTACAGCTACCTGGGCTACTACAACGTGTGCCACCTGGGCGGCGAAATCCGGGAGCCGCAGCGCGTGATTCCGCGCAGCATCTTCCTGAGCATCCTCGGCATCATGGCCCTGTATCTGCTGCTGAACTGGAGCGTGGGCTCGGTCATTCCCTGGCAGGAGGCCAAGGAGTCGAAGTTCATCGTCAGCACCTTCGTCGAGCGGCTGTACGGGGCCACGGCGGCCAAAGCGGCCACGGCCCTGGTGCTTTGGGTGGCCTTTGCCTCGCTCTTCGCGGTGCTGCTGGGCTACTCGCGCATCCCCTACGCCGCCGCCGCCGACGGCGAGTTTCTGCCCGTCTTTGCCCGCACGCACCCCACCAAGCACTTCCCGCACGTGTCGCTGCTGCTGCTGGGCGGGGTAGGCTTCGTGTTCAGTTTGCTCTTCAAGCTGGGCGAAGTCATCAGCGCCATCTTGGCCATGCGCATCCTGGTGCAGTTCGTGGGGCAGGCCGTGGGGCTGGTGCTGCTGCGCCGCCGCCGGGGCACGCAGGGGCTGCCCTTCCGCATGCCGCTCTACCCGCTGCCCGTCATCGTGGCCGTGGCCGTGTGGCTGTGGGTGTTTTTCAGCATCAAGGACGGCATCGTGCTCTACACCGACGCGGCGGCCCACACCCGGGTGTTTCTCCCGTTTCAGGTGGCGGCCCTACTGATGATGGGCCTGGGCACGGTCATTTTCGTGCTCTGGAGCCGACGCCTGGGCCGCTGGCCATTTCGCCGCTAGCCGCGCCCACGCTAGCTGTGCCAGTCGGCTGAGCTTCTCACCCGCAGACCAACAAAACGCCCCGGCCGAACACCACTTCGACCGGGGCTTACTAAATGGAAATAGCAGTAGAATCCCAAAGACTCCACCTGCTACTTACCAAAGCAACAACGCTAAGATAGTGGCCCTCTTCGTCACAAAACATGACAAATATCAGGACGATGCCGCTAGCTTTTGTGCGTGGTAATGGTAAATGGGTGAGTGCAAATAGGATTAATATATGTAAAATAATTGCACTTTTATTTAAATTAAATCTGCTTTAATGTATATTCGACTCATACTCCACCCAATGTTCTTCGGTAGCCCATCCGTGGGCTGCCGAAGAATAGCGGCTCGGGCCCGCAGTCTACCCTGGATTGTAGGCCCGGCGGCCCGCTTGGCTGGCTCGGTTGGGCCGCCGGGCAGGCTCCGCCCGTTACCAGCCAGCCTATCGAATTGGGGAAGTATACGGGGTGCATCCGCCAACGGCAAACGGTCCGTTTGAGGTTGCCGCTTCCCGTGCTTCGCTGCTAAAGCCGGCCGTTGGGGCATGGCTTTACCCTGGAAAGCCCGTCCCAGCTTTGGGGCGGGCTTTTTGGCAAGGCCGCCCCGAACATTCAGGCCGCCCGGATTGGCCTATTTCGGGAGTTAGCGCGTCATTTCGTTGGGGCCGCCACGAGTCGTAAACAGCGCGTCGCGCTGGGGCGGGCTGGTGCGCAGGTAGCGCGCCAGAAAGGCCTGGCTGTTCTTCAGGCGGGTTTCGCCGGTGCGCACCGAGGCCGTCAGGGCCCGCACGGTGGCCTGCCGCGTCTCGTCCGCAAACTGCACGGAGGCCAGAATAGCTTTGGCCTGCTGAAAATCGGCCGCAATGGGCTTGAGCAATTGCTGCAGCTGCGCATCGGTTTTGCGCGGCTGAAACTGGTGGTTGTAGTAGGTGAAGAACGCGTTCAGCCGCTCGACGGCCCGCTCCGTGAGCTGCTGGGCGCGGTTGTAATCCAGCAGCATGCGGTTGTGCTGCGTCACCTGGTATTCCTGCTCGCGCTGCCGGTTGTGGGCCTGATACATGGTGGCCAGCTGGTGTGGCTGCTCGGCCTGCCGGGCCCGGCGGCTGGCCGCCCGCAGCTGCCCCACGTAGTCCAGCCGCTCGTAGGCCGCCAGCGAATCGGCGCTGGCCCAGGGCCGGGCCGGCGCGGGCGGGGCCGTGCCCTGCTGAAACTGCGCCAGCGAGTAGGGCGCCGGCAGCAGCTGCCACAGCGGGTCGAAGGGCAGGTGAGTACGTACGAAGTCAGTCGGCGGCATCTTGAAATACGCGCTGTTGAGCTGGGGCACAAACGTGCCCTTTGCCACCGTGCCGGCCGCCCAGGCGGGGTCGAGCAGGTACCACTGGCCGCTGAGGCGCGTGGCGCACCAGGCATGGGGCACCGGCGAGAGCTGCCCGTCGGGGCGCTTGCTGAAGCCCGCCACCACGTAGGTGCGCAGGCCGAGGGCGTTGGCCAGGGCCGCGTACAGCTCGGCAAAGTCGGTGCCCACGCCGAGGCGGGTGCTCAGGGCCTGTGCCACGATGTCGGCCGGCTCGCGTGAGTAGTCCACGCTGTACATGTTGGCCGCGTCGTAGCGAAGCTGGCGCGCCACCCAATCGAAGGCCGCCCATGCCCGGTCGTCGTCGGTGGTAAAGCTGGCCTTGATGTAGCGCGCGAGCCCGCCTACGGAGCGAGCGGCCGAGTCGGGCACCTGCTGCATGCGGGCATCAATGGTCTGGTAAGCAGCCGGGAGCGGCTGTTGCTGGGCCCAGGCCGCGGCGGGCAGCAGCACCAGCGTGGCGAGAATAACAACGCGGGAAAACACGATGCGGAAGTAATAGATGGGGAGGAATGGGCAATAAAATTGGGCAAATCCAGCGAAATACCGCCGAATTTGCCCAGTTCCAGGTGGTGACGACGCGGGCTTAGCCCCGGCGCAGCACGGCGGCGGCTTCCTTGGCGAAGTAGGTCAGGATGGCGTCGGCGCCGGCGCGCTTGATGCTCATCAGCACCTCCATCATCGTCCGTTCCCCGTCGACCCAGCCGTTCTGCGCGGCGGCCTTCACCATCGCGTACTCGCCCGACACGTTGTAGGCCGTCACGGGCAGCTGGGTGTGGTTGCGCACTTCCCGAATCACGTCGAGGTAGCTCAGCGCGGGCTTGATCATCACCATGTCGGCGCCTTCCTGCTCGTCGAGGGCCAGCTCGCGCAGGGCCTCGCGGCGGTTGGCAGGGTTCATCTGGTAGCTCTTCTTGTCGCCCTTCTTGGGGGCCGAGCCCAGCGCGTCGCGGAAGGGGCCGTAGAAGGCCGAAGCGTACTTCGCGGTGTAGCTCATGATGCTCACGTGCGAAAACGCGTTGCGGTCGAGCACGTCGCGGATCCAGGCCACGCGGCCGTCCATCATGTCCGAGGGCCCGATGATGTCGGCGCCGGCGCGGGCCTGGGCCAGGGCCATCTGCCCGAGTACTTCCAGGGTGGCGTCGTTCAGGATTTCGCCCGAATCCGGGTCCACGATGCCGTCGTGCCCGTCGGAGGAGTAGGGGTCCATGGCCACGTCCGACATGATGACCACGTCGGGGAAGGCCTTTTTGATCTGGGCAATGGTGCGGGTGTAGAGCCCGTCGGGGTTGTGGCTTTCCTGGGCCAGCCGGTCCTTCAGCCGGTCATCGATGCTGGGAAAGGGCGCGAAGGACTTGATGCCGAGGTCGACGCAGGCGCCGATTTCGTCGAGCAGGCGGTCGGCCGTGAAGCGCTGAATGCCGGGCATCGACGTGACTTCGATGGTCTTATTCTCGCCCTCGATCAGGAACACGGGGTAGATGAAGTCGTGGACGGACAGGGTGGTTTCCTGCACCATGTTGCGAATGACTTCGGACTTGCGGTTCCGCCGGGGGCGGTGCGTGGGGATTAGTGCCATGAGAACGTGTAAATCAACCGGGCAAAACAGCCGGGGCAAAGATAAAGTTGCGGCGGCGGGCAGCCGATTGCCGCTGCCGCGCTCCACGCGCATGGCACCAGCCCGCCTGGCGGGCCGCGCTAGTGGCCCGAATCAGGCTGTTTGTGGGGGCCGGGCGGGGCTGCCAAGGCTGCCGACGACCAAGCGCGCTTGCACCGAGCAGGCCTGCACCGGGTTGGCCGCGCTAGGGCATGTCGCCCTTGCCGAAGCCCCAGAGCATGATGCCCAGTATCACCAGCAGGCTCAGGGCAAACAGCCCGGCCCCGGCCCAGCCGCCGACGACCACCCAAAGCACGATACCGCCCGCCAACGCCAGGAGGCTCAGAAAGTCGCGCACATCGCCGCCCCGCAGCGCCGGTGCCGCCAGCCGCCGGACCTCGGCCGGGCGCCGGGCATGGCGGCTCACGAAGGTGGCCGGTCGGGTGCGGTGCCAGGGCGCGGTGGCAGCAGCGGCCGCCGGGCGAAAGTGAACAGAGCGCAACTGGCGGATCGACCGACGAACCGGGGATGGAAGCGGAACAGCCGGGGTGGCTTCGCGGGCTACGGGCGGCGCACCTGCCGCACCGGGCCGGGCTAATTCCGGAGGACTCGGCTGGAAGTGGAAGGCTGCTTGCGGCGTGCGGCAGCCAGCGGCTAGTACACCGGTCAATACAATGAAATAACGAAGCCGGTGGCCGGCTGACAGGAGCATAATAGGCGAGGTTGATGACCTCACATATTAAAAAACTCCTGGAATATCTCCTGCCAGGCATGCTTGCCGCCGATGCCGAGCACCAGAAAATAGTCGCCCAGCAGCATGATGGCCGCGCCCACGCCCAAGCCCAGCCAGCCGCCCAGCCACAAGCCCACCGCCACGCTGCCCACGATGAGCAGCGCCCCGAGGACGATGTGCCAGGTGTCGCGGCCGGCAGCGGGGCGGGCGGGCCGACTGGCTTGGTGCCGCGCCGGCTGCCTTAGTAGTCGCGGTCGGGGCGCAAAGCGGCGCGGGCCCTGGGCGCGTAGCCGGGCCGCCACGGGGGCGGCCCGATGCCGAGGCGCGGGCTGCGCCGGCGCGGGACGGGTGCTTGCCGCTGCGGAAAGGGCAGGCTGAGCAGACGCAGGAAGTACGCTGTCGGCAGTTTCAATCGGTACGGCAACCGGCGCGGGGACGGCCGACTCAACAGGCGCCGGCTGAAACGAAAAGGCGGTTTGGGAGCTGGCGCAGCTATTGAGCAGCGCGCTGCCCAGCAGGCCCAGGCCCAGCATAAGCGGCCGGAAGCGGAAAGTAAAAAGCGTCATCGAGCGAAGGCATGAGCCGGGGCAAGATAGGCCCCGGCGCCGCTAGGTACGCAGGGCCCGCAAAGCAGTTCGCCGCCCCGGGTAAGCCCGGGGCGGCGAAACAAAGAAATCGAAGAAAAAGCCGGCCGGCTTAGCGGCGGTTGGCGCCGGCGCGCTCAGCCGACAGCGCCCGCGCCTCGCGCATCGATACCACGGCGCGCGTGGGCTCGGGGCTCTGCGAATCGTGCATCAGCACCACGGCCTCGGTGGAGTCGGTAGCCGCCACGGTGGTAAACTCCCAGCGCGGCGCGGTAACGGCCGATTTGGTGGTCTGGCAGCTGGCCAGCGAGAGGGCGGCCACGGCGAATAGCAGAGTGTAACGAGTCAGCATAACAGCGGGTTAGCGGTGAAGACGAAGCAAAACTAGCTTGCTCCGCTGCCGCCTAACCGCCGGATTCGCCGAAACCGTTCCGCCGCTGTGCGAAAATCCGGAATGGCTGGTCGAGTGGCTCGCCGGTAGCGCTAAGTCCGGCAATTCCTAAAACGCCAGAATCACCTCCTCAATCACGTCGCAGGCCTCGTGCAGCTGCTCCTCGGTGATGACCAGCGGCGGGGCGAACCGAATGATGTCGCCGTGGGTGGGCTTGGCCAGCAGGCCGCGCTCCATCAGCGTCACGCACACGTCCCAGGCGGTGCGGCCGTCGGCGGCGGGCTTGATGACGACGGCGTTGAGCAGGCCCTTGCCGCGCACCAGCTCCACCACTTCGGGGCGCTTGGCCTGCAGGCGGCGCATCCGCTCGCGGAACACCTCGCCCAGGTAGCGGGCGTTTTCGGTGAGCTTTTCCTCCAGCAGCACGTCCAGCGCGGCCACCATCACGGCGCAGGCCAGGGGGTTGCCGCCGAAGGTCGAGCCGTGCTGCCCGGGCTTGATGCCCAGCATGATTTCATTGCGCGCCAGCACCGCCGACACCGGCAGCACCCCGCCGCTCAGGGCCTTGCCCAGCACCAGCATATCGGCGTGCAGGCCCTCGTAGCAGGAGGCCAGCAGCTCGCCGGTGCGGCCCAGGCCGGTCTGAATTTCGTCGGCAATCAGCAGCACTTTGTGCCGCTTGCAGATGGCGTGGGCGTGGGCCAGGTAGCCATCCGAGGGCACTACCACGCCCGCCTCGCCCTGAATCGGCTCGACCAGGAAAGCGCACACGTGTGGGTCCTGCACGGCGGCTTCCAGGGCCGCCAGGTCATCGTAGGGCACCACCTGGTAGCCGGGCATGTAGGGCCCGAAGCCGCCGGTCGAGTCCGGGTCGGTGCTGAAGGAGATGATGCCGGTGGTGCGGCCGTGGAAGTTGTGCTCGGCCACCACGATGCGGGCCTGGTTGGGGGCAATGCCCTTCTGCTCGTAGCCCCAGCGGCGGGCCAGCTTCAGGGCGGTTTCCACGGCTTCGGCGCCCGAGTTCATCAGCAGGGCCTTGTCGTAGTTGAACAGCTCGCAGAGGTACTTTTCGGCCCGGCCGAGCTGGTCGTTGAAGAAGGCCCGCGAGGTCAGCGTGAGCTTCTGGGCCTGGTCGGTCAGCGCCTTGATGATGCGCGGGTGGCAGTGGCCCTGGTTCACGGCCGAGTAGGCCGAAAGGAAGTCGTAGTAGTGCTTGCCTTCCACGTCCCAGAGGTGCACGCCCTCGCCGCGGCTGAGCACTACTGGCAGCGGGTGGTAGTTGTGGGCACCGTACTGGTCTTCCAGCTGCATCAGGTCGTGGCTGCTGAGCTGAATGGGGGCGGCGGTAGCGGGGGGCGTGCTAACGGACATGGCGGGGAATGTTTGGGAGTGGAAAACAGGAGCGGAGAGGTTTCAAAAGTACGGAAAACGGCTGCCGATGGTACCCCGGCACGCCGCCCCTGATCCGCCGGCCACCCGGCTACGGTCAACTCGCGGCGGCGCCTACCTTTGCGGCCTTCACCTCGCTCCGCAGCCGCATGGAAATTCTTCACCACCCCGAAGCCCCCCAGGCCGTTGGCCCCTACTCGCAGGCCATTGTTACGGGCGGCCTCGTGTTCTGTTCCGGCCAGACGCCGCTCAACCCCGCCACCATGCGCATCGAAGCTACGACCATCGAGGAGCAGACGCGGCAGGCCCTGATCAACCTCGACGTGGTGCTGTCAGCCCGCGGGCTGGGGCTGGCGGACGTGGTCAAAACCACGGTGTTCCTGAAAAACTTCGCCGATTTCCAGCGCATGAACGCCGTGTACGCCGTCGTGTTCGGCACCCACCGCCCGGCCCGCACCACCGTGGAAGTGTCGCGGCTGCCGCTCGATGCCCTGGTCGAAATTGAATGTATTGCCGCCCTGCGGGGTTAAGCGCCGCAGATGAAAGCCCAGCCCCAGCCGCTGCAGCCCGGCGACTTTTACTACACCCCCGAGGGCTATATGGTCTTCACCGAGCAGTACCACCGGCGCCGCGGCACCTGTTGCGGCAGCGGCTGCCGGCATTGCCCCTGGCGCAAGAAAAAGCCCGACGGCCGGCCCTAGTGCTCCGCCGGGGCGCGCCACTGCCTGGTAAACCTGCAGCGGCTATTTTTTCTCAGATGAATTGCTGGCCACCGCGCTTCCGAGAAAGGGGCTAACGCACTATTTTTCAGGTAGAGTTTGACTTAGTCAGACTTTTACCGATATTTGCGTCCCTTTTTCTAGCATCGTCACTCCAAAGTACACATAGCCATGGCCCGAGTTTGTGACCTGACCGGCAAGCGTACCCGCGTTGGTAACAACGTGTCGCACGCCAACAACAAGACCAAGCGCAAGTTCTACCCGAACCTGCAGAAGAAGCGCTTCTACATCCCCGAAGAGGATGCTTGGGTAACGCTGCGCGTAGCCACCTCGACTATCCGCACGATCAACAAGAACGGCATCATGGCCGTGCTGAAAAAAGCCAAGCAGGAAGGCTACGTAGTATACTAGTCCCGGCTGGTTGATACCGCGCCGTTGGCTGCCTGACGCTGGTCGTCGGGCGGCCAACGGCTTTTTTGCGTCCGGCCCGATGAAGTGCCGGCCAGCCCGAAAGTTGGGCAGAAGTTGCGGCGCCGGTAGCGCAACTTCTGCCCAACTTTCGCTTCTTTTAGCCACGGCCAGCGCCACCGCCTCCGGTGCCGCGCTGAGCCCCTGCTTATTTCGGTATGACGTCGATGTCGTGGTTCCGTCGCGGAACCTTCGCGCTGCTCTGCGCGGGTGCCCTGAGCGCCGCGCCCGCCCTGGCCCAACGCCAGGCCGGCCCCGGCCGGCCCGCTGATTTTCTGGACCCCGGCTTCCACCGCGGCCGCCGCGACGCCCTGCGCCAGCTGATGCCCGCCGGTTCGGTGGCGGTAATCCTCACGGCCCCGGTGCGCAACCGCGCCAACGACATCAGCTTCCTCTATCATCAAAACCCCGACCTCTACTACCTCACTGGCTACGACGAGCCCGACGGCGTGCTGGTGCTCTTCAAGGAGCCCCAGACGGTGGGTGGGCAGAGCGGCGTGACCGAGGCGCTGTTCGTGCAGCCCCGCGACCCGAAACGCGAGCTGTGGACCGGCCGCCGCCTCGGCAAGGAGGGCGCCAAGCAGGAGCTGAAGCTGCAGTACGTGGCCGATAACAAGGACTTCGCCACCGCCGGCATTGCCTGGGACAAGTTCAGCCAAGTGCTGCTGCCCGAGCTGCCCACCGACGTGCGCGACGAGGCCGACGACCCGGCCGACCTCTTCAACCTGGTGGCCGCGCTGCGCCAGCAGGCCAAGGTGCCCGCCGACTACAACCCGCGCCTCACCGAAATTCACCAGCTGATCAGCCGCTTCGGGGTGGTCAATGCCGATAACCTGCGGCCTTATATCACCAATCAGGCCAGCCAACAGCCCGCCCTGGCCGCCGACGCCTACGTGCAGGCCTACCTCAAGGCCGACACCAAGGAGGCCCGCGAAAAAGTGGTGGCCGCCCGCCCCGCCACCCGCTTCGACAGCGGCGCGCTCAACAACGCCCTCGACGAGCTGCGCGCGGTGAAGACGCCCGAGGAGCTGAAGCTGCTGCGCCAGGCCGTGCGCATCAGTGCCGTGGGCCAGCAGGAGGTGATGAAAGCCCTGCGCCCCGATATGGGCGAAATGGAGCTGCAGGGCCTGCACGAGTACGTGTACCGCAAGTACGGCGCCGAGTACGAAGGCTACCCCAGCATCGTGGGGGCCGGCGCCAACGGCTGCATTCTGCACTACGAAGTCAACGATAAGCCCCGGGTGGGCAACGACCTAGTGCTGATGGACTGCGGCGCCGAGTACCACGGCTACTCGGCCGACGTGACGCGCACCGTGCCGCCCTCCGGCAAGTTCAGCCCCGAGCAAAAGCAGATTTACGAGCTGGTGCTGGCCGCCCAGGAAGCCGGTTTTCAGGCCTGCAAGCCCGGTGCCGCCTTCCGCGCCCCGCACGAAGCCGCCAACAAAGTCATCGTGGAGGGGCTGAAGAAGCTCGGCATCATCAAGACCGACGCGGAGGTACGCCGCTACTTCCCGCACGGCACCTCGCACTACCTCGGCCTCGACGTGCACGACCGGGGCGGCTACGGCCCGCTGCAGGCCGGCAACGTCATCACCGTGGAGCCCGGCATCTACATTCCCGAAGGCAGTGACTGCGACAAAAAGTGGTGGAACATCGGCGTGCGCATCGAGGACGACATTCTCGTCACCAGCAACGGCTGGGAAAACCTCTCCAAGGAAGCCCCGCGCAGCGTGGCCGACATCGAAGCCCTGATGGCCAAGCCCAGCGCCCTGGACGATTTCAAGCTGCCGGTGCTGAAGTAAGGCGTTGGTTTTTCGTTGCTTGTTTCTCGTTTTTCGGCTTTGCCAAGGCAGCAATGTCAGCTTTGTATAGCTGATTCAGCCCGGAAACGGGCAACGAATAACGAGAAACCAACAACGAACAACCACTCAGGTGTTTGACTTTATCAAACCATTTCGTATCTTTGCAGTCCTAAAATCGAAACCCACGTTCTGACCGTACCACGATGGCCAAGAAAGGAAACCGGGTGCAGGTAATCCTGGAGTGCACCGAGCACAAGAACTCGGGCCAGCCGGGCACCTCGCGCTACATCACGACGAAAAACCGGAAAAATACTCCGGAGCGTATCGAGTTGAAGAAATTCAACCCGGTGCTCAAGAAAATGACCGTTCACAAGGAAATCAAGTAAGCTGAGTCATGGCTAAGAAAGTAGTAGCTACCCTGAAAACCTCGGGCGGCAAAGACTGGGCTAAGGTTATCCGCGCGGTCCGCTCGCCCAAAACCGGCGCCTACACCTTCAAGGAGGAGATGGTGCCCGTTGACAAAGTGCAGGAGTTCCTCGCTACCGGCATCAAGTAAGACCTTTAGCGGGTGCGTACGGTCAAGAGGCTGTGCCAACGCCCATCCGGTGCCCCACGGGGCCACCGCTACGCGCCCGTTCACTAAGTGAAGAAGTCCCGCCTTTCCGTGGGACTTTTTTGCGTATTACCCCCGGTGTGCTGCGTGCCCAGAGCTTGGTGCCTGGGCCGGTGGCACCCACCCGTCGCCGCAGACGGCAGATGGCCGCGGCTGTCTATTTCCCAAGCACCAAGCACTAGGCACGAAGCACCAGATACATGGGCCTGTTCGATTTTTTTAAGAAGGACAAGGAAAACCAGGAGCAGCGCGAATCCCTGGACAAGGGGCTGGAAAAAACCAAAACCAGCTTCTTCGACCAGCTCAGCAAAGCCGTGGTGGGCAAGAGCACCGTCGACGAGGAAGTGCTCGACGAGCTGGAAACCGTGCTGGTGCACGCCGACGTGGGAATCGACACGACGGTGAAGGTCATCGAACGCATCGAGAAGCGCGTGGCCCGCGACAAGTACGTGAGCACCTCGGAGCTGGACCGCATCCTGCGCGAGGAAATTGCCGAGCTGCTGCAAAAGAACAACTCCGGCTCGACGGCAGTGCTGGAGCGCAGCGACCGGGCCGGCGGGCAGCCCTTCGTGATTATGGTGGTGGGTGTCAACGGCGTGGGCAAAACCACGACCATCGGCAAGCTGGCCCACCGTTTCCACTCGGCCGGTAAGAAAGTGGTGCTCGGCGCGGCCGATACCTTCCGCGCCGCCGCCGTGGACCAGCTCATCATCTGGGGCAACCGGGTGGGCGTGCCGGTCATTTCGCACGGCATGAACACCGACCCGGCCTCCGTGGCCTACGACGCGGTGCAGAAGGGCGTGGAAATGCAAGCCGACGTGGTCATCATCGACACGGCCGGGCGCCTGCACAACAAGGTGAACCTGATGAACGAGCTGAGCAAGATCAAGCGCGTGATGCAGAAAGTGATTCCCGACGCGCCGCACGAGGTGCTGCTGGTGCTCGACGGCAGCACCGGGCAGAACGCCTTTTTGCAGGCCAAGGAATTCACCAAAGCCACCGAGGTGACGGCCTTGGCCATTACCAAGCTCGACGGCACGGCCAAAGGTGGCGTGGTTATTGGTATATCCGATCAGCTGAATGTACCGGTGCGTTACATCGGCGTGGGCGAGAAAATGACCGACCTGCAGCTGTTCGACCGCCGCACCTTCGTGGATTCGCTGTTCTCTAAAAAATAAGGACGGCGTTACGTTATTGGATAAACGGTAATCCTATGGGTATCTACAAGACTCTTGTATTGGCATGCTGCGCCTTGTTGATAAGCTGTGAGGCACCTAAATACGTGTTACCGAAACAGCCTGCCCCGCCACAGGACGAAATGCAGGTTACTCTGGATGGTCGCATTATAACCTGGACGCCAGTTAAATCAGGCGCGTCTAGCGGTGGATTGCAGTCCATGGTAATCCGCGGCGCCAATGCCGACGGGCAAACGGCCATTACCGTGTATTATCAACAAACTGCGCCGGGAGCAAACTGGACCGGGTTGCAGCTGTATCGTATCGACGCGACGGTGCTCGGCCAAACGGTGCAAGTTGACCCGCCCAATGCCGTAGGTGGAATTGCCTATGATGCCATCAGCAAACGTATGAGCGGGACCTTTGCATTGCGGGGGCAAAGCACGTTTCGCATGGAGAACGGTCGTTTTGACTTCCTCTGGCAATAAATACGCAGCTTGGATGTTTTTCCAGATGTATCCTGTGGTCAAGCAGGCATACATGGTACATGTGGATTAACCATGGAAGCCTACCATCCTTGCTTTGCAAAGACAACCAATGCAGGTGAAGGCGCATCTGCTTACGCATGCAGATTATTTACAAAGCGCCCGCCCCGGCCCTGGTGCAGCCCGCCCGTCTTGATCCGTTTCTGAGCCAGAAGCTGCGGTTCTGGTCCTTGGTAGCCATGCTGCTGCTGGTATACGTGCACGCCTACAACCTGCACAGCCGCTACCTGCAGCCCTTCACGCCGGTGGACGAGCCGCTGGCGGTGGGCACGTTCCTGCAGTACTTCCTGGCCAACGGGCTGCTGCGCTTCCGCATCCCCATTCTGTTCGCCATTTCGGGCTACCTCTTCGCCCACCACGACGCGGGCACGCCGCACCGGGAGCGGGCGAAGCGGCGGCTGCGCACCTTGCTGCTTCCCTACCTGCTCTGGAGTTTGTTAGGGCTGGCCTTCACCTGGGCCCTGGAGCAGCACCCGTACACCCGGCAATTAGTGCTGAGTGCTTCGCTGAGCATTTTCGGGCCCGAGAATCCCTTCGTCAGCGGCTACTCGCCGGGGCAGCTGCTGCTGCGCTGGCTGCTGCTGCCGGTGCCGTTTCAGCTGTGGTTTCTGCGCAGCCTGCTGGTGATGAACCTGGCCTACCCGTGGTTACGTGCGGCCATCGACCGGCTGCCCGGCTTTTACTTTACCGTGGCCGGCCTGTTTTGGCTGTCCGAGTCCAGCCTGCCCCGCACCGGGCTGATGCTGCTGGGGGTAGGGGCCTGGCTGTGGCTGCGCACCACGGGCCACCGCGCGGCCCGTTGGCAGTGGCTGGGGGGCTTGGTCATCGTGAGCGGCGGGCTTATTTACCTGGCGGCCACCACCCGGCTGCTGTGGGTGGTCGAGCCGGCGTTGGGGCCGCTGATGGAAGGCTCGGGCCTACTGTTTTTCGGCCTGGGTGTGTGGCTGCGCCGCCGCGGGGCGGAGGTGCTGCTGCAGCCGCGCTGGTTTCACCTGGGGCTGTTTGCCGCGCTGTGGCTGGCCCTGCTGACCCTTAAAACCTGGCTGGCCTTCTACTTCGAGCAGCCTCCCTTTATTCCAATGCTGCTGCTGCACAAAGCCGCCGAACTGCTGGGCGTGCTGGTCATGTGGTTCGGCTCGAACGCGGTGGTGCGGGCGGCCATGCGCCGGCGCTGGTTTGTGTGGCTGACGGGCTTCTCGTTCATAATTTACGCCCTGCACGTGCCGCTGGTCAACTACGCCACCGAAGCCGTGCTGGGCCGCTGGCCGCAGCAGCTGCTGCTCACCTTTCTGCTGCTGCCGCTGGTGGTGGTGGCCCTGGCGGTGCTGCTGGGGGCGTTGCTGCGCCGTGCGGCCCCGGCCGCGTACGGCGTGCTGACGGGGGGAAGAGGGCTGTAGGCCTGGGGCGCTAAGCCGGCTGGGGAGCACGGCTAAGCCCGGGTTCTGGCGGCTCGACGTAAGCCGTATGCTCGCCCGATTCGTTTTTAACATTGGTAAAAAGAAACGCGGGCGCGGGGCCGGACCTTTGCCGCACACGTTTCCTGTTTGCCATGCATTGGGTATTTCTGGTACTGGCCGGGTTGGCCGAAGTCGCGTTTGCGTTCTGTCTGGGCAAGGCCCGGCTGGCCACTGGCTCCGAGTCGGTGGGGTGGTACGCGGCCTTCGCGGGTTGCGCGGCGTTGAGCTTTTATCTGCTCAACCTGAGTTTGGCGCATATCCCGCTGGGCACCGCCTACGCCGTCTGGACGGGCATCGGCGCCGTCGGCACCGCCGGGTTGGGCGTCCTCGCCTTCGGGGACCCGTTGACCGGCCCGCGCCTGTTTTTTCTTGCCACGCTGATCGGCTCGGTGCTGGGGCTGAAGGCGGTATCGGCCTAGGCTAGGCGGATGGCGGCTGTTTTAGCTGGGCGCGCACCCGGCTCAGCGTGACCTGCGTGATGCCCAGATACGAGGCAATGTGGCCCAGGGCCACGCGCTGCAGCAGCTGCGGGTTCTGCCGCAGCAGGTCGGTGTACCGCTCGGTGGCGGTCCGGAACTGCCGGGCCAGGAGCTGCTGCTCGGTTTGCAGCCACACGCGCTCCACCAGCACCCGGCCCCAGTTGGCCACGTGCACATCGGTCTGGTACAGCTCCTGCAGCGCGGGCATGTCGAGCCGGAACAGGGCACTGTCCTCCAGCAGCTCGATGGTTTCGTAGCTCAGCGCCTGCTCGGTGTAGCCGCGAATCGAGACGAGCACCGCGCCTTCGGCGGAAAACCAGAAGGTGACCTCCCGCTCTTCGCGCCGGGCAAAAATCCGGGCGAGGCCGCGCTGCAGCACGTAGATGTGGCGGGCCAGCTGGTCGTCGCGGAAGAGCAGGGCCCCCTTGGGCAGCTCCACGTACTCGGCCAAAGCCAGCAGTTTAGCCAGCGAAGCTTCCGGCAGCGGATAGGTGGATTGCAGAATTTCAGACAAAGTCATACGCGGCAGCATAAACGCCCAACGGCCCGCCGAAGGTCCGCAGCAGCGCGGGCAATTCAGCCAACCCACGCCCTCATTTCATTCAACCAAACAAGCACATGAACCAGCTCATCATCCGCGTAGCTACCGTACAGGACGTAGCCGAATTGCAGCGCATTGGCCGGCAGACGTTTGCGGAAACCTTTGCGGCCAGCAACTCCGAGCAGAACATGCAGAACTACCTGACCGAAGGCTTTGCCCTCGATAAGCTGATGGTCGAGCTGCAAAACCCCGACTCGGCCTTTTACTTCGCGGAGCTGGCGGGCACGGTCGTCGGCTACCTGAAAGTCAATACCGGGCCGGCGCAAACGGAAGCGCAGGCGGCCCCCGCGTTGGAAATCGAGCGGATTTACGTGCTGCGGGCCAACCAGGGGCAGCAGGTGGGGCAGGCCCTGTACGAGCAGGCCTTGACGCTGGCCGCGCAGGCCCGGGCCGAGTACGTGTGGCTGGGCGTGTGGGAAGAAAACCCGCGGGCCATTCGCTTCTACCAGAAAAACGGTTTCGTGGAATTCGGCCAGCACGTGTTTACCGTGGGCGACGACGCGCAGACCGACATCCTGATGAAGCGGCCCGTGCCCGGCGCGCGTCCTTAAACCAAAGGAACGTTCCGGCTAGGAAAAGGCGTTGCCGGGTTCGTACCTTTGCCCTCCGATTTTCGCCGGCGGCGAAAACGCGGCAATTTGTTCAGAACTAGGTGCTTCCCGAGCCGGCGCAGCGCCCCAAAACGATACGCGAAGTGAACCTTCGCGCCCTCAGCAGATGAAAGTAAAAGGCAATCGGGCCAACAAGGTCAACGTCATCACCCTGGGCTGCTCCAAGAACCTGGTGGACTCGGAAGTGCTGATGGGCCAGCTGCGCGGCAACGGCTACGACGTAACCCACGAATCGACCAAGAACGAGTCGGGCATCGTCATCATCAACACCTGCGGCTTCATCGACAACGCCAAGCAGGAAAGCATCGACACTATCCTGCAGTACGCCGACGCCAAGGAAGCCGGCAAGGTGGATAAGGTGTACGTGACGGGCTGCCTCTCGCAGCGCTACAAGGACCAGCTGGAGGTGGAAATTCCGCAGGTCGACGCCTATTTCGGCACCCTGGAGCTGCCCCAGCTGCTCAAGACCCTGAACGCCGACTACAAGCACGAGCTGGTGGGCGAGCGTCTGCTGACCACGCCCAAGCACTACGCCTACTTCAAGATTGCCGAGGGCTGCAACCGTCCCTGTTCGTTCTGCGCCATCCCGCTGATGCGCGGCAAGCACGTCGATAAGACGATGGACGACCTCGTCACCGAGGCCACCAAGCTGGCCCGCCTGGGCACCAAGGAGCTGATCTTGATTGCCCAGGACCTGACCTACTACGGCCTGGAAAAATACGGCGAGCGGAAGCTGGCCGAGCTGGTGCGCCGCATCTCCGACGTGAACGGCATCGACTGGATCCGCCTGCAGTACGCCTACCCCTCGCAGTTCCCGATGGAAGTGCTGGACGTGATGCAGGAGCGCGAAAACGTGTGCAAGTACCTCGACATGCCCCTGCAGCACATTTCGGACAACATGCTCAAGACCATGCGCCGCGGCATCACGAAGCGCCGCACGGTGGAGCTGGTCGACCAGATCCGGCAGCGCATGCCCGACATTGCCCTGCGCACCACCCTCATTGCCGGCCACCCCGGCGAAACCGAGCAGGACTTCCAGGAGCTGTACGACTTCGTGGAGAAGACCAAATTTGAGCGCCTGGGCATCTTCACCTACTCGCACGAGGAAAACACCCATGCCTTCTCCTTGGAAGATAACGTGCCCGCCGAAGTAAAGCAGGAGCGCGCCGACGCCATCATGGAGCTGCAGCAGGGCATTTCGATGGACCTGAACGAGCAGAAAGTGGGCAACACCTACAAGGTGCTCTTCGACCGCAAGGAAAGCGGCTACTGGGTGGGCCGCACCCAGTACGACTCGCCCGAAGTCGACAACGAGGTGCTGGTGCCCGCCACCGAGCAGTACGTGCGCCTCGGCGACTTCGCCCAGGTGAAGATTACCGAAGCCTCCGACTTCGACCTGTACGGCGAAGTGGTGAAGTAGCGGTTATCAGCCGTTGACGACGGCTTCCCGCACTTCCTGGGTTTGGGAGCTAGATACCCCCGGCGCCGCGAGGCGCCGGGTTTTTAGTTTCAGGAAGGGCCGCTCCAGGTACTGGTAGCTCAGCCAGGCCAGGCCCGCGCTCAGCGGCAGGCTTACCAGCGCCAGTCCGATGACGGTGGGCAGCTGCGTGGGCAGGTGCAGCCGCGTGATGGCCTCGCTGACAACCATGATGACGATGGGGTGCAGGCAGTAGAAGCCGTAGGTGAACGTGCCCCAGTACGTGAGCCAGCGGCTGCGCCCGAGCTTGAACGGGGAGTGCGCAGCGTAATTCTGCTCCAGCACGATGAAGGCGAAAAACGCCGAACGCACCAGCCGTTCCACCGCCACGTTCAGCGGGTGCGAACCAAGGGCGTGCTGTCCGGCCATCAGCGCGAACAACGCGACGTAGACCGCGGGCACGGCCCAGCGCGGCCAGCGCCCCAGCCAGGCCCGGAAACCCGCGTAGCGGAAGCTGGCCCAGCCCGCCAGCCCGCCCACGGCCAGGTCGCCGGCCACCGAGAGCGTGTGCGCGAAGAGCCGGGCATCGTCGGTAGCGTGGGTGTAGCGAAACCAGAGCGAAACGCCAATAATCAGCAGAAAGGCGCCCGGCCGCCACCAGCGAAACAGCACCATCAGCAGCACGGGCCACACCAGGTAAAACTGCTCTTCGACGGAAACCGACCAGAGCACGGCCAGGTTGAAAGTGGCCGGAACCGCATTGGCGTGGCGAAATGCGTCGAGGTTGGCCAGGAACAGGGCGTACATGCCCGGGTCGGCCGTTTCGTGCCAGGGCTGCCCGGTCAGGTGCATGTACCAGGGCACCACCACGAAGCCAAAGGCCATGCAGGCGAAGTACAGCGGCCAGATGCGCAGCACGCGCCGCAGGTAAAAGCCCCGGATGCTGACCTGGCCCTGCTCGGCTTCTTCCTGCAGCAGCAGGTAGGTGATGAGGAAGCCCGACAGCACGAAAAACAGGCTCACGCCCTGCGCGCCCACGCTCAACAGCCTCAGCCCGTAGCGAAATACGGGGGCGTCGTGGGGCGTCCAGAGGTAGGCGTAGAGGTACAGCGTGTGGAACAAAAACACGCCCAGGCAGGCCACGGTACGCAAGCCGTCCAGATTTGGGAAATACGTTGCGCGGGTTTTCATAGCAGGTCTGTGAGTAATTAATATAGTCATTATTTGATGATAAATAGTAAAATATCGGTATAAGAATATAAAATCATATATGTTTAACGCGTTAGCCGCAGCGGCCAAAAAAAGCCACCGCCACGCACCCTGGAGGGTGGTAGCGGTGGCAAAAGCAAGAATCGGAAGGCGGCGCCCTGCGCGGCTACACGGAGCGGCTGAGCTTAGTGGTGCGAGAGGTTGCGGCGGTGCACGCCGCTGGTCCAGTACTGCCACATGCCGATGATGGGCAGGTAGGTTACGGTGTTGAACCAGCGCCGCCGCTCCCAGCGGCCGGGAAATTCACCGCTGCGGATGTGCCAGATGGTGAACAGCCAGGGCAATAGCCCGAGCAGGGTCAACCAGACCCAGGGAAGCGTGATAAGGTGCATAAGTGGGTGGAGGCAAGCGGTGAAGGGTGGTTAAGCAATATACAGAATTGCCACGGTGCAAAAAAGACGCAAGCGGCGAAATAAGGTTACGTCTGAACATTCGGGGCGGGGTGCGGTTTTTTTGCGAACGTTGCAGCCCGCACCGTTCCCCCCCGACCCCCATGCCCGTGCACTGTCTGCCCTACGCCGCTACCGGCGCGTTCAGCTCCTTCCTCACCGATTACCTTAATCAGGAGCCCCGGCTTCAGCCGTTTTACCACCGCTTCCCCACGCTGGCGGCCTTTCGGGAGCAGATCCAGGAAAAACAGGCCCAGTATCCCGCCGCCACCCGCGCCCGCCTGACGGCCGCCCTGCAGCGCCAATACGAAACCCTGCCCGAAGTGCATCCGGCCGTGCGGCAGAACCTGGCCCTGCTGGCCCAGGACACGACCTTCACCGTCACCACCGGCCACCAGCTCAACGTGCTGACCGGGCCGCTGTACTTCATCTACAAGATTGCCACCGTCATCAAGCTCTGCCGGCAGCTCAAGCAGGAGTACCCGCAGCACGACTTCGTGCCGGTGTATTGGCTGGCCTCGGAAGACCACGACTTCGCCGAAATCAATCACCTGCACCTGTTCGGCCGGAAGCTGGAGTGGCAGACCGAAGGCACCGGCGGCCCCGTGGGCCGGCTGAAGCTCGACGGGCTGGCCGAGCAGGTGCTCAGCCAGCTGCCCGCCGAAGTGCCCGCCGCCTTCCGCGAGGCCTACGAGCAGAGCGGCAGCCTGGCCGAGGCCATGCGCCGCCTCGTGCACACCCTGTTCGGCGAGTTTGGCCTGGTAAGCATCGAGCCCGACGACGCCGACCTGAAACCGGTGCTGGCCCCGGTGCTGGCCGAGGAGCTGCGCCGCCAGCCGGCTTACCAGGCCGTGCAGGCCGCCGACCAGGCCCTGGAAGCGGCCGGTTACAAGCCGCAGGTGTACTCGCGCCCGCTCAACCTCTTTTACCTGACCGACGGCGGGCAGCGCGAGCGGCTGGAGCTGGAAGACGGCCAGGTGGTGGTGCGCAATACCGATATCCGCTGGCCGGTGGACGAGGCCGTGCGCCACGCCGAGGAGCACCCCGAGCATTTCAGCCCCAACGTGGTGCTGCGCCCGCTCTACCAGGAGCTGCTGCTGCCCAACCTCTGCTACGTGGGCGGCGGGGCCGAAGTAAACTACTGGCTGCAGCTCAAGGGCGTGTTCGACCACTATCAGGTGCCCATGCCGCTGGTGCTGCTGCGCAATTCGGCCCTGTACGTGGGCCGCACCCACCTGGGCAAGCTGCGCAAGCTGGGCCTGACGACCGACGACTTGTTCCGCCCGCTGCCCGAGCTGAAAAAGCAGGTGGCTGCCGCCGTGGGGCAGGAGGACGTGAGCCTGGCCGAGCAGCAACGGCAGCTGGCCGAGGCCTTTGCCGCCGTGTCGGCCCTGGCCCAGCGCGTGGACCCGACGCTGGTGAAAACCGTAGCCGCCGAGCAGCAGAAGGTGACGGGCATCGTGGCCGGGCTGGAAAAGCGCCTGAGCAAGGCCGCCGAAACCAAGCACGAAACGGCCTACAACCAGCTCAGCGGGCTCAAGGAAAAGCTCTTCCCCGCCGGCGGCCTGCAGGAGCGCCACGACAACGTGCTCAGCATCCTCACCAACAACCCCGGCTTCATCGGGCAGCTCATCGACGCCTTCGACCCGCTGGCGCTGCAGTTCACCGTCATCGAGGAGGAATAGCGCCTATGCTGAAAGCCGAGCTGCGCCGCCTGATGCTGGCCCGCCGCCGCGCCCTGCCGGCCGAAGAGCTGGCGGCCCGCAGCGCCCAAGTGGCCGCGCAACTGTTCAGTGGCTTCGACGTGGCAGCTTGGCGCACGGTACACGTGTTTCTGCCCCTGCAGCGGCGGCAGGAGCTGGATACCTGGCCCATCATCCGACGGTTGTGGGCCGAGCAGCCCGGTACACGGGTGGTGGTGCCGCTGGTGGAGGCCGACGGCACCCTCACGCAACGCCTGCTGACGCCCGATACGCCGCTGGTCGAAAGCGCCTGGGGCATTCCGGAGCCGCTCGGGGCACCACAGATCAAGCCCGCCGAACTCGACGCGGTGCTGCTGCCGCTGCTGGCCTTCGACGAGCAGGGCCAGCGCGTGGGCTACGGCAAAGGATTCTACGACCGATTTCTGCTGGATTGCCCGCAGGCCCGGCGCATCGGGCTGAGCCTGGAGCCGCCGGGGCCACGCATCGAGGACGCGTGGCCCGGCGACGTGCCCCTGCACGCCTGCGTGACGCCCGAGCGGGTGTGGCACTTCGGGCCGACGGCGGGCGGGCAATAAGCGGGACGACGGGGCCGTTCAGCGGGTAGTTATTCACCTCCAACCCGCTATCCGTCATGGCCGAAATCCAAGCCGCCGCCCAGCCCCGCAGCACCAAGCCCCGCGCCAAAAAGCGCGCGTTTCGCCTCGACATGACGCCGATGGTGGACCTGGCCTTCCTGCTGCTGACCTTCTTCATGCTCACCACCACGTTCAGCAAGCCCAACGTGATGCAGCTGACCATGCCCACCAAAGGCCCCGAAACGGGCGTGCCCGCCCGCAACGCCCTGACCTTGCTGCTCGATAAAAATGGCCAGGTGCATTACTTCCTCGGCCTGAACGACGCTGCCGACCAGCCGAAGCTGCGCACCACCAACTTTGCAGCCGACGGCCTGCGCCGGGTGCTGCTGGAGCAGCGCCGTAGCAACCCGAACCTGCTGGTGCTCATCAAAACCACGCCCGAGGCCACCTACCGCGACATGGTCGACGCCCTCGACGAAATGACCATCACCGGCCAACACAAGTATGCTGTGGTCGACACTGCTCCGGCCGATCTGGCTTTGCTAAGCCGCTAGCAACAGGGCCGCCCGACGGCGCCCGGCTCCGAGTCGTTCGGGGTCGGGCGCCGTCGTTTAACGTGTGTACCGGCGGCCCAGCGCAATGCCAGCCAGCAAGGCAACGATTCCGAAAAGTACCTGCAGCACTCGGAGCACCGCCAACAGGCGCACCACGCTGCCATCAGCCGTCGTAGCAGTCGGAGCTACCATAGCCCCGCTCTGGTTTAACCAGAAGCTGTAGTTGGCAGCTGCTGCCACAGCGTTACTGGCGTCACCGAGCAGGTAAATCAGCAGCAGCGCCAACACGCCCGACGCTACTGCTACCGCCCGCGAAGTGCGCCGCCGCAACAGCGCGTAACAGCCACCCGCTACCGGGGCCAGCAACAGGGCAATGGCCAGCAGAGCGTGCGGCGGCGCCAGCACGAAATACGTATTGTGCAGTTGGATATCGAGGGTTGACTGGCGGTGGAAGCCATTCAGTAATCCGTAAAGCAGCAGCGTGCCGGCCACCCAGCCGGCCATAAGTAGCGACAAACGAAATAGGCGCGGCGGCATCTTACTTAGGGCCGACTGCGGGCAGCTTTTCGATGCCCGTGATGCGCGACTGACCCCAGGGCGCGATGCTCACGCGCACCAGCAGGGGCTGGCGCTGCAGGCCCAGGCCGGTGTTTTCGGGCACGTAGTAGCGCTCCAGGCCGTAGCGCAGCTGCAGGCCCTGCCGCCACACGTTGCCGACCCAACCGCGCAGCACCACGTGGTCGGCGGGCAGGGTGGCGGGGGCGGCGGGGTATACGGCCACGGCGGTGTAGTAACCGGCGGCGGTGGGCTGTAGCTGCACGTACACCGGCCGGCGCCGCCGGGGCTCGTCCTCGCCGCGCCACAGGCGCCGCGGCACCTGGCTGATGTCGTAGTTCAGGCTCACGTAGTCGCCGCGGAGCAGGTCGCGCGGGTCGATGGGGGAGGTGCGCAGGGCCACGGTGCGCCCGTAGTGGCTGACGGCGTAGCCCGCCACGGCCACCAGCAGCACGAACAGCACCTGCGCGGCCACCACCAGCTGCACCCGGCGGCGCCGCTGCTCGGGCGCGGACGAAAAAAGCGGGGACGTGAGCATCAGGGCTGGGGCGTGGGCGGTTGGTCGGTGGTCGGCAGGGTGCGGGCCTGGCGGCGCAGGTACCAGCTCAGGCCGAGCAGCAAGAGCCCGCCGAGCAGGAAAAACAACGACTTGTTCAGGAAGTCCCAGGTCAGCTTGAAGTACGCCACCATCGTGGTGAGCACGAAAAGCACGGTGCCGAGGTTGACGCGCTCGGGCGCCTGCTCGCGGAAGCCGCGGTAGAGCACCGAGCCGGAGTAGGCGTAGAGCACTACCAGCGCGGCCACGGCCAGCGGCAGCCCGCCGGGAAAGTAGTAGCCGGGCAGCAGCAGCAGCCAGTCGGCGGTGCTGCCGAGGCGGCCCCGGGCCCGCTTGCCCGCCACCGAAATCAGCAGCACCAGCAGCAAGGCCCCCAGGAAGCCCACCAGCTGCGGCCGCAGCCGGTCGGTGTAGCTGCCCGCCTCGCCGAACATGGCCAGCCCGAGCATGAACAGAAACGCGGCCGCCAGCGGCGGAGCCTGCCAAGAGCGGGCCGCCGGCCGGTCCGGCTGCCAGTCGCCCACGGCGTAGACCAGCATGGCTGGCACAAAAAACCAGGTGATTTTGACGTGCAGATGCTCAATCAGCAGGGCCGACTGCCACAAGAGCCCGGTGGCCAGCACGGCCCCGCAGAAGCCGTCGGGGCGGCGCCACCAGTAGTAGCCCAGCCCGCCGGCCGTCAGCAGGGCGGTGGCGTAGCTGTAGGTGCTCAGGCTGCCCACGCTGTAGCCCTGGGCCATGGCCCCGATGAACACGGTAAGCAGGAGCAGCGTGCGGCTCTGGTACACGTAAGTCAGGGCCACGCCGGCCACCACCCAGGCCAGCAGTCCAGTCACGTCGTAGCCGACGAGCTGGTAAAGCTGGCTGGTGAGCACAATGCTGGCCCCGAACAGCAGCAGCCCCAGGCTGGCCAGGCCCACGCCCAGCCCGCGGTGCCCGCGCGCCAGGAAATACTCGCTGCCGGCGTAGGCGCCCACCAGCGCGCCGATGAGCAAGCCCAGCCGCAGAATTTCGGGCAGGCCCTGCCAGTTGGCCGCCACCACGCTCAGCGCGCTCAGGCCCACCAGCACCGAGCCCAGAATGGGCAGCAGCCCAATGGCGCGGGGCTGCTCGGGGTACAGCGCCCGCAGCTGCTGCAGCTGCTCGGGGCTGATGATGCCGCGCTCCACCCAGCCGGGCCCTTCGGTATCGAGGAAGTGTTGACTCATAATGCGGCTTCAACTTACGCGGAACCGCGCAAACAGACCGGGAGGATTGCTATTCTTCGACGTGCCCGCGGCCGTTAGCCCACGCTTTTCGTGCCCGGCGACGCTGGTCGGAGCGCCGGTTGTGGTCGAGCCAGGGGCTGCGCCGGTCGGTGGAAAAGCACACCGCATCTTCCATGATGGGTGAGCCCGGGCGAATCATCAGGCCGTTGAGCGGGCAGGTATCGTAGCCGCAACTGTGCTTGGAGTACATGCCGAAGTTGCGGTGCCGGAGACGCTTATCGGCCAGCAGGCGCTGCTGGGCCTGGCTGATTTGCTCCCAGAACGTCCGTTCGTCGGCCACGGTCAGCTCCTGGCCCAGGGTGCGGAGGCGGAAATACGTGTGCGGGTCCTTCAGCTGCAGGAACTCGTAGAACTTCGGGAATGCCTCGATGGCCGCGTCCCGCAGGCGCTGGCGCTGCGTCGGTTCCAGCTTGTCGTTTTCGAGCAGGCTGCGGAACAGGCCCAGCGAGTTGAAATCGGTGTAGCGCCGATAATTGGCCAGCAGGTGCCGGTATTCGGCCTCGGTGAGCTGGTTGAGGCGACGGTTGAGTTTCATGGCAAACGAAAGCGGCCGGTGCCGGGCTGCAAAAGTGCCCGGCACCGGCCGTCAGAAAAGGTAATCAAGTCAGCGGGCGGCGGGCTGCAGCTCGGCTACCAGCTGCTCGGCCACCCACTGGTCCAGGTTGCGGTACCAGTCGAGGTGGGGCGACCAGCCGGCGCAGCTCAGGCACTGCGTGTCGTGCCAGCGGTGCAGGCAGCGCGGGCAGGTGCCGCCGGTGTCGAAGGTGTTCCAGGAATGGCCGCAGGTGCATTGCCAGCGCGACCCGGCTTCGAGGTGCCAGTCGCATTTGGGGCAGGCTATTTCTACTTCCATCGCGCGTTACCGAAGTTTCGACTGGGCCTTAGCGTTTCCAGGCCCGGGTCATTTCGCGCTTGCCAGCCGGGCCGGGCAGGCTTTCCACCTGCCAGCCGGCGGCTTTCAGGCTGCGCTTAAAGGAGCCCTTGGCGCAGTAGCTCACCAGGCAGCCGCCGGGGGCGGCGGCGGCGTAGAGCTGTTGAAACACCTCGTCGGTCCACATATCGGGCTGCTTTTCGGGTGCGAAGGCGTCGAAATAGATAACCTGGTAGGTGTCTTCGGCCAGGGGCAAATCCTGCAGGGCGCCTTCCAGCTTGAGCAGGGCAAACTGCGCGGTCAGGGCCTCGGGGGTTTCCCAGCTGGCTTCGTGCAGCAGCTCGTAGCACTCCAGCAGCTCGGGGTTGAGGATGTAGCGCTCGGCGCCAAGCTTGCGGATAACCGCCGCCGACAGCGGGTGCTTCTCGATGGTGTCGTAAAAAATGGGGGCCTTGGCGGTGAGGCTGCGCTGCAGGGTCAGCAGCGCGTTCAGCCCGGTGCCGAAGCCTACTTCCAGCACCCACACTGGCGCCGGGCCGGTGGCCGTGGCCAGCACCGGTTCCAGCCCGGCCTGTAGGTACACGTGCAGCGCCTCCTGCACGGCACCGTGCGTGGAGTGGTAATGCTCGTCGAGCGCGGGTACGTACAGCGTATTGGAGCCGTCGGCCGTGGGGCGTACTTCTACAATCATTGGGAGAACGGTGAAGAAGAGGGGGAACAGAGGGGAGAATGAACCGGTGGGGAGCCGGGCGGCGGGGTAAGATACGGGCAAAACGTTCGTTCACCAATTTGGCATGCCGATATTTGCCTGCCCCGAAAAACTTGTCTCTCAACGCGCTGCCCCGCCCGACGGTGCGGCCTTAATCGTAGCCGCCGCCCGGTAAGTTTCACCGCCGGCCCGCTTTTCTTGCCGGTTCATGGCCCGAATCAAACTTGTCCTGCCCCAATCCTTTTCCGTGACGGTGGAGCTGCCCGTGCGCATCACCGACCTGAACTACGGCAACCACCTCGGCAACGACGCCCTGGTGAGCCTGCTGCACGAGGCCCGGGTGCAGTTTCTGCGCCACATGCAGCTGGCGGAGCTGGACCCGGCCACCGGCCAGGGCCTAATCATAGCCGACTTGGCTGTGGAGTACCGGGGCGAGGGTTTCTACGGCGACGTGCTGCGCGTGCAGATGGCCGCCACCGAGCTGCACAAGTACGGCTTCGACGTGGTGTACCAGGTGCAGACCACCGCCGGCCGCGACATTGCCCGCGCCAAAACCGGTATGCTCTGCTTCGACTATACCACCCGCAAGCTTCGCAGCCTGCCCGCCGACCTGGCCGCCCGGCTGACGGGGCAGGAGCAGTAAAGCGGCAAATCAGAACGTCATGTCGAGCGAAGTCGAGACATCTCGCCGGATAGTAATTTCCTCGTTGAAAAGGAGTCACTACCTGCCATCAGCACGCGAGATGTCTCGACTTCGCTCGACATGACGTTCTGAGTCAATGCATTCATGCAGCACAATGACCACCCGCACCGGGAACCTAAGCGGCGGCTAGTTTGTACCTTTGTGCCATGATTACGCTGCCCATCGTCACCCGACGCGACATCCGCAAACTCTCGCTCGACGAGCTGAAAGCTTTCTTCGTTGAGCACGGCGAAAAGCCCTTCCGCGCCAAACAGGTGATGGAGTGGCTCTGGCGCAACGTTGCCACCTCGTTCAGTGAGATGAACAACATCTCGCTGAGCACCCGCGAGCTGCTCGAAGCGCACTTCGCCATCAACGCGGTGCAGATTCATACCCAGCAGCAAAGCTCGGACGGCACCATCAAGTACGCCTTCCGCCTGCACGACGGCCACCTCGTCGAGGGCGTGCTCATTCCGAAGGATGAGCGCATGACGGCCTGCATTTCCTCGCAGGTGGGCTGTTCGCTGACGTGTAAGTTCTGCGCCACCGGTTACATGGAGCGCAAGCGCAACCTCGACACGGCCGAAATCTTCGACCAGGTCGCCATTATCGCCCGGCAGGCCCAGGAGCACTTCGGCACCCCGCTCACCAACATCGTGTATATGGGTATGGGCGAGCCGCTGCTCAACTACGCCAACGTGCTCAAGAGCGTGGAGCGCATCACCGACAATAAGGACGGCCTGGGCATGGCCGCCCGTCGCCTTACCGTGAGCACCGCCGGCATCTCCAAGATGATCAAGAAGCTGGCCGACGACGGCTTCAAGGCCAACCTGGCGCTGAGCCTGCACGCGCCCACCGACGAGAAGCGCAACACCATCATGCCCATCAACGAGTCGAACGCGCTGCCGGTGCTGAAGGAGGCCCTGCAGCACTACCACCAGGTGACGGGCCGCATGGTGACCTACGAGTACATCGTGTTCGACAACTTCAACGACTCGATTCAGGACGCCAAGGACCTGCTGGAAATTACCAAGTGGATTCCCTGCAAGGTCAACCTGATCGAGTACAACCCCATCGCGCCGGCCGCTTTCCTCAATGCCCAGGAAGACCGCCTCGTCCCCTTCATGAAGTACCTGGCCGACCGCGGCGTGCAGGTGAACGTGCGCCGCTCGCGCGGCAAGGACATCGACGCGGCCTGTGGGCAGCTGGCCACCAAGGAAGGCCAGCCCCAGCCGGCGTAACGGTATTCCTCAAACGCCAAACGGCCCGCCAAGCACATGCTGCTCGGCGGGCCGTTTGGCGTTTGGAAGAGGTTGTCTACCTGGTCAGGGCTGAATGGTGAAGGCCGCCGTCTGCGTGGGGCACTGCTTGGCCATCAGGCCGCCCACTTTCGCACCCATGGCGGTAATACGCGGCATGTCCTGAAGAAAAGTCGGGCCGTACTGCTGGGTTAGCTCGGTGGCGTGGGCTTTGATCTGCCGCTCCATCGTTTTCTGCACCATGGCCATGCGGTCGGCCTTGGGCATTTTGAGCAGCGGTTTCTTGGCGTCCTGGGCGGTGAGGTCGGTGCAGATATCAGTGGCCAGCTTGGTAAGCAGCGGGCGTTCGGCTTCGCTCACCGTGATGTCGGGTGCTTGGGCCGTGGCCGGGTCGGTGCCGGCCAGGCGGGCAAACAGCGTCATGGCCACGGGGCAGTCGGCAGCGAGCTGGCTGGCCACGCGCTGGCCCATGGCCTGCATGGCCGACTGCGCATCGGCGCCACTGGCCTTCATGAGTTGCTCAATCTCCTGCGGGTGATTCATGGCCACCTGCGTCATCGATTGCTGCAGGGTGCTCATGGCTTCTTCCTTGCTGAGCTGAGCGAAGGGCTTGGCCGCGTTCAGCTTATCGAAATCCTGGCAGATTTCGGCCGTGAGCTGGCTTTCCAATGGAGTCGTGGACGGGGCGGCGGGCTTGGTTTGGGCCAAGGTGGCCAAGGGCAGCAGCGCAGTGGCTAACGCGAGAAAATAACGGGGCATACCAAAGAGTGTAATTCTCAAAGGTAAGCCGGAAGAAAGCAAACGGGCGGCCCTACCGGATGCGCTCCAAGTGGAAAGTGCCGAGCGACGTAGCAGTGCCCCCCGGCGCCAGCGGGCCGGTGCCGATGGGCGTCACCGGTTGGGCGGGGGCGGTGGGCTGATCGGGCGAGTCGAAGGCGGGCCCGCTGTCGGTGCCGGCGTCGTAGGCACGGGCACCCACGCTCAGGCTCGGCTGCCACTGGCCCGCCGCGTCGAGCAGCGACGGGCTTTCCAGGGCCACAAACCAGTCGGGGCTAGGCGCAATCATGGTGACGGCCGTGACGAGCGGGTGCTGCGCATCGACGGTGATGGTGTCGACAAACCGGCCCGGGGAGCCGATGAAGGCCTGGCGGCTTTCAAACCAGCCACTCACCTGCTTGCTGAGCTGTAGCGTGGCTATTTCAGTGCGGAGCGCGGTGTTGTTGCCGCGCTCCGCCATATCCTTGATGCCCGTGCTGGCTAAGCCCCCCTGGCTGTATAAGGCCCGGTAAGCAACATCGCCGATACCGGTGCCACCGGAGCTGGCGTGGGCTACCCCAATCAGCCGCGAAAAATGCGCGCCGGCCGGGTAGGCCCCGGGGTGGGTGGCCGGGCTCCAGGTGGCTTCGAAGGTGACGCGGTAAGTGGCTGGGCTCGGCGCGGGCTGGACGTCTTTATCGGTGGTGCAGGCCGTAGCGGCCAGTAGAGCGGGGAGTAGCAAACGATTCATGGCAGACCGGAAAGTAGCAGGTAGCTAACGCAACGCTCTGCCGAAGCGGATTCGTGCCTTACCGCAATCATTCAGGTTCTTAAACGGGCGACTGGCCTAGCCGCGCCAGCGGCCCTCGGCGTGCGGGCGGCCGGTTTTCTGCTCTTCCAGGCTTTCCCCGGGCGGCACCTCGCGCACCTCGATGCGCACGGCGTGGGCCTTGGGCACCACGTGGGCGCCGTAGCAGTCGGCGTACTGCTGGGTCAGCTCGGCCCCGAAGAAGATGATGAGCGAGGAGTAGTAAATCCAGACCAGCAGCACGATGATGGAGCCCGCCGCCCCGAAGGCCGAGCCGGGGTTGGCGTTGCTGATGTAGAATGTGAGCAGGTACTTGCCGAGCACAAACAGCAAGGCCGTCACGAAGCCGCCCACCCACACGTCGCGCCAGCGGATGATGGCGTCGGGCAGGAAGCGGTAAATCAGGGCGAAGAGCACCGTGGTGATGCTGAACGACAGCACGAAATCGACCAGGCGGATGAGCACCACGGCCACGTCGGGCATGATGCGCTGCAGGTAATCGGTGAAAAAGCTGAGCGTGGCGCTGATGACAAAGGAAATGAGCAGCAGCAGAGCAATGCTCAGGATCAGGCCAAACGACAGCACCCGGTCGCGAATGAACTGCTTGAGCACGCCGGTGTTGCCGTCGGTTTTCACGCGCAGGTTCCAGATGCTGTTGAGGCTTTCCTGCAGGGTGACGAAAAACGTAGTGGCCGTAAAAATCAGCGTGCCGATGCCCAGCGCGGCCGAAATACCGCCCTGCCGCTGCTGGTTGAAGCTGTTGATGGAGTCCTGAATGGTCTTGGCCGCGTCGGGGCTCACCAGGCCATTGAGCTGGGCAAATACTTGTCCCTGAATGGCTTCCTGATCGAACAGGTAGCCGGCGGCGGTGATGACGATGAGCAACAGCGGCGGCAACGAGAGCACCGCGTTGTAGGACAGGGCCGCGGCCAGGCGCAGGGAGTTGTTTTCATTGAACTGCCCGAGCGTGGTGCTCAGCAACGAGGGCAGGGAAGAGAGGCGAAATGAGGAAGCCATAAGCAGCGGAGGCCGGAACGGGCAAAGGAGGATTCTGCCGTACTACGGCGCCCCGCGCCGGGCGTTGGCCTGCCGAGGGCCCAAGCTCAACGGTGCAGCGTCCAGCGCAGCGTGTCGAGCGGGGCTGCCTTGAGGGCCGTGCTCAGCTCCTCGTCGCTGCCGAACTGCAGTTGCCGCAGCCCCGCCGCCTCTACCGACACCTCGAATTCCGCCGCCGCGAAGGGCCAGGGCGTCACCTGCACCGACTCATCGGCGCGGCGGCGCACGTCGTAGCGGCGCCCGTCGGGGCCCTGGCTGATTTCGAGGGCGCGCTCCATGTCGGGCAGCTCGTGGCGGCACAGAATGAGGCTGAGCCGGTCGCACCACTGCAGCAGGGCGTAGGCGCGCTGGGCTTCGTCCTTTTTCAGCCGCAGCTCGCGCCGCCAACGCTGCTGGCACCGGCGCTGCTCGTCGAGAAAGGCGTCGGTTTCAGAATGTTGGCCGCGCAGCTCTTCGTACAGGAAGCTTAGGTGCATGCTGGTGAGCAGGCTGCGCCAGCGGCCCTGAAACCGCGCCTCGCGCATGACTTCGCGGGCCTGCTCGGGCGAGAAGTCCTTCATGGTGAAGTCGGCGGGGGCGCCGGCGGGCGTGAGGGCGTAGCGGCCGTCCCAGCGCCGCTGCCCGTCGTCGTGCTGGGCGGCGGCGGCCAGCAGGCCCACCCACCGGTCGAGAGGCAGAAACGCGGGCCACTGGTGCAGCAGTTGGGCCGCCAGCAGGGCGTGGGCCTGCTGGTAGATAATCTGCCAGCCCTCGGCGGTGTAGTTGACAATCATGGGGCGCGTCGCGGATAAAGCTGCTGTCGATACGCGCCAACCGCCGCGCCGGATACGCGGCATCTACTCCCTAGAAACAGTGGTGCCACGACTTGGGGAGTCGTGGCACCACGTTCAGTCTACTTCGCGGCGGCGGCCAGGGGGGCCAGGTACTGCGGCTCTTCCCGCAGGTGCTGCAGCATATCGGCCGTCATCTTGTTCAGGTCGAACTCGGGTTGCCAGCCCCAGTCTGCGCGGGCGCGGCTGTCGTCGATGCTCTTGGGCCAGCTGTCGGCAATCTGCTGGCGCGAGTCGGGCTGGTAGCTCACCTGAAAATCGGGCAGGTGCTGCTGAATGCTGCGGGTTATTTCGGCCGGCGAGAAGCTCATGGCGCCCAGGTTGTAGCTGGTGCGGATTTTCACTTGCTCGGCCGGGGCATGCATGATATCCAGCGTGGCCTTGAGCGCGTCGGGCATGTACATCATCGGCAGGTAGGTGTCTTCCTGCAGAAAGCACTGGTAGGCGAGGCCCTGTGCCGCGTGGTGGTAGATGTCGACGGCGTAGTCGGTGGTGCCGCCGCCGGGCAGGCTCTTGTAGCCGATCAGGCCGGGGTAGCGCAGGCTGCGCACGTCGAGGCCGTGGCGGCGGAAGTACCAGTCGAGCCATAGCTCGCCGGCCTGCTTGCTGATGCCGTACACCGTGCCGGGGTCCATGACGGTGTACTGCGGGGTGTTTTCGCGCGGGGTGTTCGGGCCGAATACGGCGATGCTGCTGGGCCAGTAGATGCGCGGCTTGTCGTACTCCAGGGCCGCGCCCAGCACGTTGAAGAGGCCGTCCATGTTCAGCTGCCAGCCAAACTCGGGGTTCTTTTCGGCGGTGGCCGAGAGCAGGGCGGCCAGGTGATACACCTGCTTGGGGCGGTATTTCTGCATCACTTCGCCGAGGCGGGCGCGGTCGAGCACGTCGAGCTGCTCGAAGGGGCCGGCTTCGGCCAGCTCCGGGTGCTTGGGCAGGCGCACGTCGGCCGCAATGACGTTCGAAGCGCCGTAGCGCTGGCGCAGTTCGTGGGTGAGTTCGAAACCCAGTTGTCCGCCGGCGCCAATTACCAGAATTGTGTCGCCTGTGCCGGTAGTGCTCATGGGGTGGGAGGGGGGAAGGAGTGGGGGAATGCCGATCAGGGGAAAGGTGTCTCGGGGCCGCGGCGGGCCGGCGGCAAAGATACCCGGTTTGGCGGGCGGCGGCACGCGGCCGGCCGGGCCGTGCAACGTTCGAGGCTAGTACGGTTATCTTTGGGCTATGATGCACAGTACTATACCAGTGACGATGATGCGCCGCGGGCTGGCCCTGCTCAGCGGCCTGCTACTGCTAGCCGGGGCGGCGCGGGCCCAGTCGGCGCACCCCTACCGCAACCTGGTGATGGAGGGCGGCGGCATCCGCGGCGTGGCCTACGGCGGCGCGCTGGAGGAGCTGGACAAGCAGGGCGTGCTGCGCGGCATCGAGCGGGTGGGCGGTACCTCGGCGGGCGCCATTCAGGCCGCGCTGCTGGCCGTGGGCTACACCCCGGCCGAAATCGTGCAGGAAGTCAACAACACCCCGATTCAGCGCTTCAACGACGGCCGCTGGTTTTTCTTCGGCGGCTCGCATCGCATGCGCAAGCAGTACGGCTGGTACCTCGGCGACGCCCTCACCAACAAAATAGCCGGGCTGGTGGCCCGCAAGACCGGCAAGCCCAACCTGACCCTAGGGGAATTGCACCAGCTGGCCCAGCAGCAGCCCGGCCACTTCCGCGACCTGTACACCACCGGCACCAACCTCACCCTGCAGCGCGTGCAGGTGTTCAGCTACGAAACCAACCCCCAGATGCGCGTGGCCGACGCGGTGCGCATCTCGATGAGCATTCCGCTGTACTTCCGCGCCGTGCTGCTCGACGCGCAGGGCAACGTCGTCCACGGCCGGCCCGAGAAAGGCCAGCCGGTGCAGGTGATGGTCGACGGCGGGATGCTGGCCAACTACCCCATCGACCTCTTCGACAAGCCGCGTTACCTGCCCGCCGGCGCCCCGGCCACGCCCGATGCCCGCGGCAACGTGTTCAACCCCCAGACCCTGGGCCTGCGCGTCGACCGGGCCGAGCAGATTGCCCTCGATACGCTGCCCACCGGCCGGCAGGCCCTGGCGCCCTACGAAATCAAGAACTTCGGCACCTACGTGGGGGCGCTCTACAACCTGACGGAGGAAAACCTGAACCCCGCCCGCCCCGAGGACTGGACGCGCACCGTGAGCATCAACACCGCCGGCTTCGCGCCCAAGATCAAGCGCATGTCGGAGGCCGAAAAGCAGCAGCTCATGGACAGCGGCCGCCTCGGCGTGCAGGCCTACCTGCAGCGGGCCCAGGCCAAGAAATAAGTCTGCCGCTTCCTACCCAAAGCCGGTGCCCCGGATGGCTCGTTGCCGTCCGGGGCACCGGCTTTTTACTGCTCTGCCGGGGCAGCGGTAGGGTACTGACGAACAACAAAACTTTCTTTATTTAGACTTTTTCTAATCAATCATATAAACTTTAGAACAAAATCAGGTAACGATTTTACTGGGCAAAGTTGCTGGTCTTTATTTGAATGTTCTTTGGAATGATTCCAAATAAAATCAGCTCATGAATACCCGCCGCCTGCTAGGAATAGCAACCATCGTTTCGGCTACTGCGCTGCCCGCCTGGGCCCAGCAAGCCACCTCCACCATTCGCGGCACCGTCCGCACCCAGGACGGCTCACCCGCCGAAGCCGTTTCCGTGGGCTTGAAGGGCCGCCCCCAGGGCGCCATCACCGACAGCAAGGGCCAGTTCGTCATCGACCGGGTGCGCGACGGGGAGTACAGCGTGGTGGTATCGGCGGTGGGGCTGCAGACGACGGAGAAGCCAGTGACGGTGAGCGGCGGGCAGCCGGTGACGGTGGACTTTGTGCTGGCCGAAAGCGCTCAGCGCCTGCGCGAGGTGACGGTGCAGGGCAACCGCATCAACAAGTTCGACCGCAAGCAGTCGGTGGACGTGAACAAGATGCCGCTCAGCAACCTGGAAAACCCGCAGGTATACGCCACCGTGGGCAAGGAGCTGCTGACTGAGCAGTTGGTGTTTTCGGTGGACGACGCGACGCGCAACGCGCCGGGCCTGCAGAAAATGTGGGACGCCACCGGCCGCGGCGGCGACGGCGGCGCCTTTTACGCCGCGCGGGGCTTTGTCACCCAGAGCCAGCTGCGCAACGGGGTAGCCGGCAACGTAACCGGCGACATCGACGCGGTGAACCTGGAGAAGCTGGAAGTCATCAAAGGTCCCTCGGCCACGCTGTTCGGCTCGTCGCTGACCTCGTACGGCGGCCTGATGAACCGCGTGACCAAGAAACCGCTCGATACCTTCGGCGGCGAAATCAATGTGGCGGCCGGTAGCTACGGCTTTCACCGCGTGTCGGCCGACGTGAACCTGGTGGACCAGAGCGCGCCTGCCGATGAGCCCAAAACCCTGGGCCTGCGCCTGAATACGGCTTACACCTACGAGGACAACTTCCAGAACAAGGGCTACACCGGCTTCAACAAGAACCTGGCCGTGGCCCCCAGCCTGCAGTGGCGCGCCACGGACCGGCTGACGGTAAACCTCGACGCGGAAATTTACCAAGGCCGGGGCACGGGCAAGCAGTTCATCTTCCTGTACTTTACGCCGGCTCAGTTGGGCTTCGATCGGGCCGACAAGTCGCCGTTCGATTACCGCCGGTCGTACCAGGGGCCGGGCCTGATTCAGGACTCGCGCAGCACCAACCTGTTCGGGCAGGTGCAGTACAAGATTTCGCCCAGCTTCACGGCCACGACCTACCTGACCAGCAGCCACAGCTACTCAAACGGCAACTCGGCGTACTTCTACCTGACGCCGTCGACCGCAGATTTCCGCCGCCGCCATCCCGAACTGCCCGCCGCCGACAACTACCTGGTGCGGGCCGACCAATCGACGGACAACAGCCAGAAGCAGCTGTGGGAGGCGCAACAGCTGTTCAACGGCGACTTCCGGGTGGGCAGCCTGCGCAACCGCGTGGTGCTGGGCCTGGATTTCCTGCGCACCCACTCGGACATCAACTTCGTGGGCGCCAACTTCGACACGGTGGCCCTGGCCTCGCCGCGGCCCGTGCTGGATCAGTTCAACGGCGCTACCATGAACGCCGTGTACGCCAGCGGCGGCGGTGGGCGCTACCTGGTCACCACCAAGTCGAACACGTACAGCGCCTTCGTATCGGACGTGCTGAACCTGACCGAGCAGCTGAGCGTGCTGGCCGCCCTGCGCGTAGACCACGTCAGCAACACGGGCGGGCTGTTTTACTCGCCCGTGGCCGCGTACAAGCAAACCACGTTTTCGCCTAAGTTCGGGGTGGTATATCAGCCGGTGAAAGACCGGGTGAGCGTGTTTGCCAACTACCAGAACAGCTTCAACAACCTGGGTCTCTACCTGGCCGCCGACGGCAGCCGCCCGCTGGCCCGGCCCGAGCGCGCCAACCAGTGGGAAGGCGGGGTGAAGCTAGACGCGGCCGGCGGCCGCCTCAGTGCCACGGTGAGCTACTACAACATCCGGGTGCAGGACCGGCTGCGGCTGCTGGGCTACTCGCCCGTCACGTTTGAAGCCATTAACGCCCAGGACGCCACCCAGCGCAGCCAGGGCCTGGAAGTCAACCTGGTGGCCAACCCGGTGCGCGGCTTGAACGTGATTGGCGGCTTCTCCTACAACGAGTCGAAGTTTGAGGACTCGCCCGAGGACGTAAACGGCCGCCGCCCCAACACCGCTTCCTCGCCCTACCTGGCCAACGCCTGGGTAAGCTACCGCCAGCCCGAGGGCGCGCTGCGCGGCCTGGGCGCGGGCGTCGGCGGCAACTACGTCAGCGAAAACCGCGTGCAGAACGCGAACAACAACGTGTTTAAGCTGCCCAGCTACACGATCTTCAACGCCAGCATCTTCTACGACCAGCCCAAGTACCGCCTGTCGGCCAAGGTGGATAACCTGACCGACCAGCAGTACTGGACCGGCTACACGACCATGAACCCGCAGAAGCTGCGCAGCATTGTCGGCAGCGTGGCCTACAAATTCTAAGTCGGCGCCGTCCGATAAAGTCCGCGCCGGCCCGTTGGGGTCGGGGCGGACTTTCGCGTTTCCCATTTCTCCGTTAGTTCCCGATGACTACCCTGCCCGTTCCCCGTTTCGAAACCGGCCCGGCCATGCTGCTGGGCGGACTGCGCGGCGTGCATCACTTTGCCACCGCCGAGGCTACCGTGCCGGCCCAGTGGGCCCGGTTCCGGGCCCTGAAGCCGCTGCCGGGCCTGCTGAACCCGGGCACTGTCTACGGCATTCTGTGCCGGCCCGACCCGGGCAAGCGGATGTTCGAGTACCTGTGCGCCTGCGAAGTGGCCGACCTGGCGGCCCTACCCGCCGGCCTGGGCCGCCTGCGGGTGCCGGCAGCCCGCTACGCCGTATTCCGCCACACCGACTCGCTGCAGACGCTGGCGGCTACTTGGTGGGCCATCTGGCAGCAGTGGTACCCGACCTCGGGCCTGCACTGGGCCCCCACGCCCGATATCGAGCGGTACGGCCCCGAGTTCGACCCGGCCACCGGTCAGGGGGGCGTAGAAATCTGGTTTCCCATCCTGGCGGGCGCCGAGGCGCCGGCCCTTAGCTAAGTCCCGCCCTATGAAGCTAAAGCAAGCCGTCGGTAAACTGCACCTCTGGCTGGGGCTGGCCTCCGGGCTGGTGGTGTTCATCGTGAGCCTGACCGGCGCCATCTTTGTGTTTCAGGACGACATCCGCGACCTGACCGAGCCCTGGCGTAAGGTGGAAGCGCAGCATACGGCCATGCTGCTGCCTTCGCGCCTGCAGGCGGCGGCCCTGGCCCCGCATCCGGGCATCAGAGCGGCTGATACCTGGACCACCTACTTCGGGCCCGAGCGCTCGGCCACGGTATTCTTCACCGACAAGGCCGGGGCGCCCATCATGGTGTCGCTGAATCCTTATAGCGGGCAGGTGCTGCACGAGACGGACCTGCGCACGCACTTTTTTAGCATCATTCAGGAAATTCACATGCACCTGCTGCTGCCCGAGGCGGTGGCCAGGTGGGTGGTGGGCCTCGGCATCAGCACGTTCGTGGTGATGCTTATTACCGGCCTGGTGCTGTGGTGGCCCAAGCGCCGGCAGGAGCGGAAGCAGCGCCTGACCATCAAGTGGGGGGCGCGCTGGCGGCGCATCAACTACGATTTGCACAACGTGCTCGGCTTCTACGCGGCCAGCATCGGGCTGATCCTGGCGCTGACGGGCCTGTTCATGATTTTTCCCTGGATGCTCGAATCGAGCATGTTCGTCATCAACGGCGGCCCGGTGGACCCTCAGGAGAAGATAACGGCCAAAGTGGACACGCTGCAGCCGGTGGCCGCGGCTACGCAACCCCTGGCCGATGTGGTCTACCGCACCGCGCGGCGCCTCTCGCCCCGGGCCGAAATGATTCTGCTGGGCCCGACGGGCAGCCGCAAGGACCCGGCGTACTGCTGGACCTACGCCAAAGCCCTGCACTACTACCACCGCGACGAATACGCCTTGCACCCGGTGTCCGGGCAGGTGCTGCAGTTCCTGCCCCACGCCCGCAAGAGCCCGGCCACCCGCTTCTCCGATATGAACTACGACCTGCACGTGGGCCAGATACTGGGCTTCGGCGGCAAAATCGTGGCTTTCCTGGCCAGCCTGATTTCGGCCAGCCTGCCCGTGACGGGCACCGTTATCTGGTGGGGCCGCCGCCATAAGACCAACAAACCGAAGCCCCGCCCCGCATTGGCCTGATGCCTTTATCCACCGCGTGTGCAAAGCCGTGTGGAAAACTCGCGGGGCTGATGCGGACGGTTCACCCCGCCGTCATTGCGAGGCGCAGCTGCGGCAACCGTAGGAAGGCGTAGCCAATCTTTCCCCTCGCGGTAGAAGCGGTACAAGACGCACTCCCAGAAAACAGCCCCGCCCGAAACTCCGCGTCTGCAGGTTTCGGGCGGGGCTGTTTTCGGTTGGTGCCAGCGGCAGCGGCGGTGCTATTGGAGGAAGGATTGCTTCGCTTCGCTCGCAATGACGGCCAGCGTTACCGTCTGCCGGGCTGCTACGGCAGGCGCTGGTGGCGGGGCACGTTGAAGAGCAGGGAAGAAGCCAGCGGCACCAGGAACATGAGCACCGTCAGCACTGTGAGGCCCACGTCGGCGGCCTGGCTTTCGAGGAAGATGCTGACGGGGTGCTCGGGCTGAAAATGATCGAACAAGGACAAAACCAGCTTCAGACCCAAGATGCCGATGACCAGGAAGGCCGAGGTTTCAAGGAAGGGGTAGCGGGCCATCAGCAGCACGAAGGCCTGGGCCACCAGCCGCATGGCCAGAATGCCGATAAACACCCCGATGCAGACCAGGATGAGGTTGTCGGTGAAGGCCACCACGGCGAAGACGTTGTCGATGGAAAAGGCCAGGTCCATGAGCTCGATCAGCGCCACGGTGGCCCAGAACTGCCCGAAGGCGCCCAAGGTGCGGCGGTACAGCCAGCTTTTCTCCTTCACGGGCGCGTCGTCGTCCTCGTCGTTGCCGCGGCTTTTGGGCCGGAACTGCTGGTAGCAGAGGTAGAGCAGGTACAGGCCGCCCAGGGGCTTGAGGTACCAGAAATTGATGAGGAAGGAGGCGAAGAGCAGGCAGATGCCCCGGAACACGTAGGCCCCGATGATGCCGTAGCGCAGGGCTTTCTGGCGCTGCTCCTTGGGCAGGTCGCCGACCATGGTGGCCAGCACCGCCGCGTTATCCACGCTCAGCAGGCTTTCGATGATGACCAGGTTGCCGACAATGGCCGCCGCGGCCAGCGGGTTGTCGAGAATCTGTTGGAGGTGGACGTTCATGCAGACAAGTAACCCCGGAAAAGCCGAAAAGGTCCGGCCAAAGCCCAAGGTGAGGGCGAAAATGCAAAACAACGGCTTTTACGGTGGCAGCACGTTAAACGCCGTCCGCGCCGTAGCGCGAACTTCAGCTGCGCTGACCTTCGGTTGTAGTTCGCGTATCCTGAACGGTTGTCGCAGAACGGAATCTACCCTGACGGAAGAATACTACCTGGGATACGTGAGCTGAAAGTTCGCGCTACATTCCTTGTCGCCGTACCTTCGCCGGCGGTTCCCCGTCATTCCCGAAAGCCCATTCCCCATGTACACCACCCTTCAGCCCGATCTGCAGCAGCAGCTCCAGGAAATCAAGGACGCCGGCCTCTACAAAAAGGAGCGCATCATCACCTCGCCCCAGGGCGCCGAAATCGAAACCTCGGAGGCCGGGGAGGTGCTCAACTTCTGCGCCAACAACTACCTGGGCCTGTCGTCGCACCCCGAGGTCATCAAGGCCGCCAAGGAAGCCATCGACTCGCACGGTTACGGCATGTCGTCGGTGCGCTTTATCTGCGGCACCCAGGATATCCATAAAGAGCTGGAAAAGAAGCTGGCCGAGTTTCTGGGCACCGAGGATACCATCCTCTACGCCGCCGCCTTCGACGCCAACGGCGGGGTGTTCGAGCCCCTGTTCAACGAGCAGGACGCCATCATCAGCGACGCGCTGAACCACGCCAGCATCATCGACGGGGTGCGCCTGTGCAAGGCTCAGCGCTACCGCTACGCCCACAACGACATGCAGGACCTGGAAAAGCAGCTCCAGGACGCCAAGGAGAAGGGCACCCGCCACCGCATCATCGTGACGGACGGCTCGTTCAGCATGGACGGCACCATCGCCCAGCTCGATAAAATCTGCGACCTGGCCGATAAGTACGAGGCGCTGGTGATGATTGACGAGTGCCACTCGATGGGCTTCCTCGGCAAAACCGGCCGCGGCACCCACGAGTACCGCAACGCCATGGGCCGCGTCGACATCATCACCGGCACGCTGGGCAAGGCCCTCGGTGGCGCTATGGGCGGCTTCACCTCCGGCCGCAAGGAAATCATCGACATGCTGCGCCAGCGCAGCCGGCCTTACCTGTTCTCCAACACGCTGGCTCCGGCCATCGTGGGCGCCAGCATCCGCGTGCTCGACCTACTGACGGAAAGCACCGAGCTGCGCGACCGGCTGGAGGAAAACACCAAGTACTTCCGCGAGAAGATGACCGCCGCCGGCTTCGACATCAAGCCCGGCGAGCATCCCATCGTGCCCGTCATGCTCTACGACGCCAAGCTCAGCCAGGACTTCGCGGCCAAGATGCTGGAAAAGGGCATCTACGTGGTGGGCTTCTACTTCCCGGTGGTGCCCAAGGGCCAGGCCCGCATCCGCGTGCAGCTCTCCGCTGCCCACACGCGTGAGCATCTGGACAAGGCTATCAATGCCTTTATCGAAGTCGGGCGGGAACTGGGCACCATCAAAGACCCCTCGGCTCAGCAGCCCGAAGCCGGGCAGGTGGTGACGAACACGCCGTGAGGCTTGCTGCGTGCCTGAGTAAATACCAAGGCCCGGTTGCGCAAGCGGCCGGGCCTTGTTGTTGACGGCCCACTCCTTGGGCTCAATCCGATAAACGCTACCTTCCATAGCAACTCCCGACCACTGTCATTCCCGCCTTTGCTATGAAATTGCCCGTTGTCCTGTCCTGGCTTTTGGCCACCGGTACCGTCTCCGGCTTGCTGACCTCGCCGCCGACCGAAACGCCTGGCCCGGCCGCTGCTCCGACCAAAAGCAGCATCGTCACCGGAGCCGACCAGACCGCGGCCTACCTGCCCTACCTGCAGGGCAAGCGCGTGGCGGTGCTGGCCAACCTCACCACCATCATCGGCAAGCGGCACCTAGTAGACAGCCTGCAGAGCCGGAGCGTGAACATCGTGAAGGTGTTCGGGCCGGAGCACGGCTTCCGGGGCAACGCCAGCGCGGGCGTCCACGTGGCCGATGAAAAAGACCCGGCCACCGGCATTCCCATCATTTCGCTCTACGGCCCGAAGCGCCAGCCTTCCGCCGAAGACCTGGCCGACGTGGACGTGCTGCTCTACGACCTGCAGGACGTGGGCTGCCGCTTCTACACCAACATCAACGCGCTGCGCAACCTGATGGACGCCTGCGCCCAGAACGACAAGGAGCTGCTCATCCTCGACCGGCCCAATCCCAATGGCTACCTCGTCGACGGGCCCGTGCTCGACATGAAGCTCAAATCCGGTATCGGGCAGTTTCCCATTCCCATTGCCCACGGCCTCACCGTGGCCGAGTTTGCCCAGATGGCCAACGGCGAAAAGTGGCTGCCCGGCGGCAAGCCCTGCCGGCTGCGCATCATCCCGGTGAAGAACTACCGGCACGACATGGAATACGTGCTGCCCGTCAAACCTTCGCCCAACCTCAATACCCAGCAGAGCATTCTGCTCTACCCCTCCACCTGCCTGTTCGAGGGCACGGTGCTCAACCACGGCCGCGGCACGCAGTTTCCCTTCACCGTGCTCGGCAGTCCGGCCCTGAAGGGCAAGTTCGACTTCGCCTACACGCCCGTCAGCATTCCGGGCATGAGCGAGACGCCGCTGTACATGAACCAGATGTGCTACGGCCTCGACCTGCGCCGGTACGACACCCGCGAACTGCGCAAAACCAAGCGCATCAACCTGGACTGGATGATTACCCTCTACCAGGCCTACCCCGATAAGGCGCACTTCTTCGACCGCACCCAGAGCAAGGAAATCGGCAACATCAACGGCCTGGCCGGCACCCTCGACTTTCAGAAGCAGATCGAAGCCGGCCAGACGCCGGCGCAGATCCGCGCCTCCTGGGAGCCGGCCCTGAGCCAGTACAAGCAGATGCGCCAGCGGTACCTGCTGTATAAGTAGGGGCGCCAGCAACCCTGAAGCATCCCGACAAGCTGGGCAACGCATCCGGCCGACCAAAGGGTATTGAATCTAAGTGGACCCTGCTACCTTGGAATACAAGCCGACATGCACCTCTCACCATTAGCTAACTGCCATGAAAAGACTGGTCTCCTTAACCTTCGTGCTGACGGCCGTAGCTGTCAGCGCATTTGCTCAAGCAAATAAGCCCGCAACTTCATCGACCCCCTCGATTATCTACCAGACGCAAAAGCAAAACGGCTCCGGTGTGGCCGTGCAGGGAATGTCGAGCGTGTCGCAGGCCGAAGCCGACCGCAATGCCGATAAGGCGGCGGTGAGTGGCAGCTTCCAGAATGCCACGGGCACGGGTACCCGATTTCAGGTTCCGGCTCCCGCTTCTACCACAAAAGCAGCCAAACCAGCCAAAGCCGCTCCCCACTAAAGCATCGTGACGCGTTCCGTTTTCCGGGACGGGCAAAAACGGTTGTCGGCCCCCGTTCCGGATTTCGGAATGACCAAAAACGGCTGTCAGGATGTAGGAAGCTGTGGTTCGGCTCAAGCCGCCACCTCCGCCGCCGAGCCCACCGACGCCGGGGACGCCGGTCGGGGCTGCGCGTCGAAGAGGAACTCGTTGAGCTTGGTGCGCAAATCGGAGGAGGAAAGGTTGCGGAATACTTCCCCGCCGCGCACCAAGGACATTTGGCCGGTTTCCTCGCTCACCACCAGCACCACCGCGTCCGTCACCTCGGTCAGGCCGATGGCGGCGCGGTGGCGCAGGCCCATGGAGGCGGGCACGTCGGGGTTTTCGCTGACCGGCAGAATGCAGCGCGCGGCCCGAATGCGGCCCTGCGCTATGATGACGGCCCCGTCGTGCAGGGGGGAGGTCTTGTTGAAGATGCTCATGAGCAGGCGCTTGCTCACGGCCGCGTCGAGCAGGTCGCCCGATTCGGCGTAGAACTTCAAATCCGAAGCCTGCTGAAAGGCAATGAGGGCGCCGGTGTTCTTGCCCGCCAGGCTCTTGGCCGCTTCCACGAAGGGCGTGACGGACATGCGCTGCATGGGCGTTTCGCGGCGCCACGAGAACATGCGCATCCGCTCCAGGGCCGTCACCTTGCCGATGTTGAGCAGGAAGCGGCGGATTTCCTGCTGAAACAAAATGATGCCCGCCAGCACGCCCACCGACATAAACTGCCCCAGGATCATGGTCAGCAGCTCCATGCCGGCGGCTTTCACCACCAGGTAGACGAGGTAAATCGACAGAAAGCCCAGGAAAATGCGCAGGGCCACCGAGCCGGTGAGCAGCTTGTAGATCTGGTAGAACAGAATGGTCACCAGCACCACGTCGACGACGTCGATCCAGCCGATGCGCAGGAAGCCGATGGCGACGGGGTTAAACATGGGCGTTGGGGGTTGAAATCAGGTACTAAGCGTGTTTTCGAGCAGGCGGACGGTCTGCACGGCTTCGGCCACGTCGTGCACGCGCACGAGGCGGGCCCCGCCGAGCACGGCCAGGGTATTCAGGGCGATGGTGCCGGGCAGGGCGGCGTCGGGCGTGAGGCCCAGGGGTTTCCAAACGAGGGTTTTACGGGAAAGTCCTACCAAAAGTGGCAAATCCAAGACGGTGCGCAGCTCGGGCAGCCGCCGCAGCAGCTCGTAGCCCTGCTGCGGGGTCTTGGCAAAGCCGATGCCGGGGTCGAGCACCACGTCGGCGGCGGGCCAGAGGGCGCGCAGGGCCGTGAGCCGGTCGCGGAAGTAGCGCGTGACCGATAGCACCAGGTCTTCGTCGTACTGGGTGTGCTGGGTCATGGTCTGGGGGGTGCCGCGCATGTGCATGAGCACGTAGGGCACCCGCAGCCGCGCCACGGTGGGAAACATGTCCGCGTCGAGCAGGCCCCCGCCGATGTCGTTGATCATGTTGGCCCCGGCCTGCACGGCCTGTTCGGCCACCTGCGCCCGGAAGGTGTCGACGGAGAGAAACACCTCGGGGAAGCGGCGGCGGATGGCTTCGCAGGCGGGCAGCACCCGGCGCAGCTCCTCCTCGGGGCTGATGTCCGCGGCGCCGGGGCGCGAGGAGTAGCCGCCGAGGTCGAGGATGGCCGCGCCGGCTTCGAGCATCTGCTCGGCGTGGCGCAGCACGTCGGATTCGGCTTCCAGCCGCGAGCCGGCGAAGAACGAATCGGGCGTCACGTTCAGAATGCCCATGACCTGGGGGCGGCTCAGGTCGAGCACGGAGCCGCCGGGGCAGCGCAGCGTCTGCCGGCCTCGAAATAGCGTATCTTGCGCGGACAGACCAGTCATGGATTTCAGGCTTAGGAGCTTGGCGGGTAACGGTTCGGACGTAGGCGAGGCCCGCTGAGGCATTGCCGGAAAGCAAAGCCGTCAACTGCGCAAAGAACGTTCTAAGACCAAAGCCCTACTACCTCCGCTCTGTTTTAAAAATAGCATTTTCACGTTGAACGACCAAACTCCGCGGCAGTACGACGAGGTCATTGGGCAGTGCCGGACGCTGTTTCTGGCCAAAACCCACGACTACGGCACGGCGTGGCGCATCCTGCGCCTGCCCAGCATCACCGACCAAATTTACATCAAGGCCCAGCGCATCCGCTCCATTCAGGAGAAGGGCACGCAGCTGGTGCAGGACCCCATCGACGACGAGTTCGTGGCCATCGTGAACTACTGCGTCATTGCCCTGATGCAGCTGCACCTGCCCGCCGACGCGCCCCTGGACCTCGACGCCGACGCCGTGGCGGCCACTTACGACGAGGAAATCGGGGAAAACCGCCGCCTGCTCTTCGCCAAAAACCACGACTACGGCGAGGCCTGGCGCCACATGCGCGTGTCGAGCATCACCGACATCATCCTGATGAAGCTGCACCGCACCAAGCAGATCGAAGATTTGCACGGCCGCACCCTGGCCTCGGAAGGTGTGGAAGCCAACTACCGCGACATGCTCAACTACGCCGTGTTTGCGCTGATTCTGCGCGGGGCGGTGGAGTAAGTAAGGGTAGGGGCGAGGCAATCAGAACGTCATGTCGAGCTTGTCGAGACATCTCGCGTGCTGACACTAGATAGCATCCTTATCCTTGCCAGGTGCGCGGATCAATTGGCTCCCAGCGCGGATTCAGCGTGCCGACCAGCCATTCCTTCTTGGTTCGGCTCCAGTTCTTGAGCTGCTTCTCACGGGCAATGGCCTGCACGGCATCCGGGCTGATTTCGAAATACACCAACAAATTGCACTGGTAGCGTCCGGTAAACTTGCCGGCATCTCCCAAGCCTTGACCATGCTCGTGCAACCGGCGTTCTAAATCATTGGTCACGCCGATGTAAAGCACTGTCCGGGCCGGGTTGCTGAGGATATAGACGAAGTAGCTCATGCAGGTAAGATACTATCGGATGTCAGCACGCGAGATGTCTCGACAAGCTCGACATGACGTTCTAGTGGTGTCGTCCGGTATTTCTTCCTGCCCTTAAACCTTCCGCGTTGCCCGGCCGTTTGCCAGCCGCTTACTTTGTACTATGTCCACTTCCGCTTCCGCTGCTGCTACCTCGGCCATGACGGCCGGCAATCAGCCGTCCCACGTCATGCGCACGCTCGTTCGAATCTGCTGGCTGTTGCTCGGCGGGTTGTTTATCTTCTCGGGGCTGATCAAGCTGAACGACCCCATCGGCACGGCCTACAAGCTGGAGGAATACTTCGAGGTATTCTCGCAGAGTTTCGGCTCGTTCTTCATGGTGTTTCACGGCATGGCCCGCACGCTGAGCATCACGCTTAGCTCGCTGGAAGTGGTGCTGGGTGTGGCCCTGCTGCTGCGCTGGAACCTGCGCACCACGCTCTGGAGCCTGTTCGTGCTGCTGGTGTTCTTCGCCTTCCTCACGTTTTACTCGGCCGCCTTCAACAAGGTCACCGACTGCGGCTGCTTCGGCGACTTTATCAAGCTCAAGCCCTGGACTTCGTTCTTCAAGGACATGTTCCTGCTGCTGCTCTGGGCGGTAGTGTTCTTCAATCAGCGCTACCTGCGCCGCGTCTTCGCCAAGGGCACGCTGGGCACCATGTACGTGACCTTCGCGCTGGCCGTGGCCGTGGGCATCGGGGTGTACGCCCTGGGCCATTTGCCCTACTTCGATTTCCTGCCCTACAAGGTGGGCAACGACATCGGCAAACTGATGCAGCCCTCGGCGCCGCTGCGCTACAAGTACATCATGGAGAAGAACGGCACCACCCAGGAATTCACCGATTACCCCACGGATACGCTCTGGAAGTTCAAGCAGATGGTGGCCTTAAACCCCGAGGATGGCCCGAAAATCACCGATTTTCGGGTGTGGGGCGGCGAGCAGGAAGAGCTGACCAAGGAAGTGCTGACCGGCAACAAGCTGCTGGTCATCATTCAGAACACCGCCAAGGCCGACCGGGACCGGTTCCCGGCCATCAACCTGCTCATCGCCGGTGCCGACTCCTCGAAGAAGCACATCACCCCGATGATTATCACCAGCAGCTCGCCCACCGAGTTCGACGTGTTCCGCCACGAGGTGAACCTGCCCGGCAAGTACTACTTCGCCGACGCGACTGTGCTCAAATCGATGATTCGTTCCAACCCCGGCTTCCTGCTGCTGCAGGACGGCGTGGTGAAGGGCAAGTACCACTACCACGACATTCCCAGCCGCGCCAAGCTGGAGGAAGCGCTGTAGAGTAGTTGCCAGTTGTCAGTTGCGAGTTGTCAGTGCTCAACGCATTGTTTGGAACGAACTGACAACTGATAACTCGCAACTGACAACTGACTCATGCTCTTTTTCATCCTGCGCCGCCTGCTGCACGGCATCCTGATTCTGGCCGGCGTGGCCCTGACGGTGTTCCTGCTGTTTCAGGTGTTGCCCGGCGACCCGGTGGCCCTGCTGGCGGGCCAGCGCAGCGACGTGGCCACCCGCGCCGCCATTGCCGCCGACCTGGGCCTCGATCAGCCCGTGCCCGTGCAGCTGGCCGGCTACCTCAACGACGTGTCGCCGGTGGGCGTGCACCCGCGCGACTCGGCCGGGGTGGCCCGCTACGGGGGCGTGACCTTGTTGCCGCTGGGCGACGAGCGGGCCGTGGTGCTCAAGAAACCCTATCTGCGCCGCTCATTTCAGTCGAATAAAGACGTGCTCGACATTCTGCTCGACCACTTCGACGGCACGCTGTGGCTGGCGCTGGCGGCCATGCTGCTGGCGGCGGTGCTCGGCATTGGCTTCGGCATCGTGGCGGCGCTGCGGGCCCACACCTGGGTCGACCGCACGCTGCTGACGGTATCGGTGCTGGGCATTTCGGTGCCCTCATTCGTGGCCGCCATCCTCATTGCCATGACGTTCGGCTTTTACTGGAGCCACTGGACGGGCCTGAGCCTGACCGGGCAGCTGTTCGAGACGGACCCGTTCACGGCCGAGTCGCACGTGGTGTGGCGTAACCTGCTGCTGCCCGCGCTGGCCCTGGGCGTGCGGCCCCTGGCCGTCATCGTGCAGCTCACCCGCAGCTCCATGCTCGACGTGTTGTCGCAGGACTTCGTGCGCACGGCGCGGGCCAAGGGCCTTTCGAAGCCGCGCACCGTGTGGCACCACGCCCTGCAAAACGCCCTGAACCCGGTGGTGACGGCCGTATCGGGCTGGCTGGCCTCGCTGATGGCGGGGGCCTTCTTCATCGAGTACATCTTCAACTGGAAGGGCCTGGGCACCGTCACGCTGCGGGCCGTCGAAAACCTGGACTTCCCGGTGGTGATGGGCGCCACCCTGTTCGTGGCCTTCCTCTTCGTGGTCATCAACATTGCCGTCGACGTGCTCTACGCTGTGCTTGACCCGCGGGTGAAGCTTTCTTAGTGGAATTCTGAATTAGGAATTATGAATTCTGAATTGAGCCCCGATGGTGCAGAACGCGCAGCAGCCAAGCCAGAGCCGGTAGCCGGCGCGCAGCCGACAAGCCAGCCCGCCGACCAATTCATAATTCATAATTCAACATTCAGAATTCACCTCGTCGGGATGCCGGCGGCGGGCAAAACCACCTTGGGCCGCGGGCTGGCCGTGCGCTTCGAGCTGCCGTTCCGCGACCTAGACGAGGAAATCGTGCGGCGGGAGCAGCGCAGCGTGGCCGATATTTTCGCCGCCGAGGGCGAGGCGTATTTCCGGCAGGTGGAGGCCGATACGCTGCGGGAAGTGCTGGCAGCGCACCCGCGGCTGGTGCTGGCCACCGGCGGCGGCACGCCCTGCTTTCACCACAACATGGCCCTGCTCACCCAAGCCGGCCTCGCGCTCTGGCTCGATGTGCCCGTGGCCGAGCTGGTGGCCCGCTTGCAGCACGCCGCCGCCAGCCGCCCCCTGCTGGCCGCCCTGCCCGACGCGGCGGCCCTGGCTCAGCGGCTGGCGGAAACATTGGCGGCCCGAAAGGAGTTTTACGGGCAGGCCGCGCTGCGCTGCGCCGGCCTTACGTGCACGGTTGAAGCCGTGTACGCCCTGGTGCGGCGCTACCTTGCCACCGGCTAAACCTTTCGGGGCGCGGGCGCGTTTGCGCGGCGGTGGCTACTTTTGCCCCTGAACCACACCTTTCTCAATCTACATGGAACAAAAGGCTGCTCCTGCGTCGGGCCAACTCCACAAGCCCAAGCACAAAGGTTCGGCGCAATTGTTTGACAACCCTGTGCTGGAGCGTATGACGCACACGCACATCGCCGCGCCCCTGTCTATCTTCTTCTGCGTTGCCGCCGTCAGCCTGTACTACGGCCTGAGCCGCGGGCTGCTGACCGGTCTGTCGGCTTTCGGGCTGTTTCTGGTGGGCTGGTTTGCCTTTACGCTGGTGGAGTACCTGATGCACCGTTTTCTGTACCACATGAAAACGAATACGCCCGGCAAGGCCAAGTTTCAGTACACCATGCACGGCGTGCACCACGAGTATCCCAAGGACAAGACCCGCCTGGCCATGCCGCCCATCCTGACGGTGTTTGTGGCCTCGCTGCTGTTCTTCATCTTCCGCTTCACCTTCGGCAATGCGGGCTTCGGCATTCTGGCCGGTTTCGTGTTCGGCTACGCTACGTACCTGTTTGTGCACTACGCCATTCACGTGTACAACCCACCCAAGAACTTCCTGAAATTCTGGTGGCACCACCACGCCCAGCACCACTACCGGCAGGACGAGGTGGCTTTTGGCGTGTCGACTACCATCTGGGACCATATCATCGGTACTATGCCCGAGGATAAGCGGCAGGAAGCCAAGTCCTAGATTCCGACCAACGTTAGGGTTGCAGCGGCGCCGGCCGTGTCTGTCCAGGGCAGATGCAGCCGGCGCCGTTTCTTTGTATAGTATATATAGAAAACGGCTAATTCTTTGAAATCCTAATCCAGTCCTTTAGTGGGAATAATTATATTATAATTCCTATTTTGGGAACGTGAGTGGTATATGGGGTGGGTATTTTTAAATTTGTAAATGGTAATCTTTGTCCAGTGTGCAAGGATTGCCCGTACCCACTCATCAGCTTCGACTGAGCATGCACCACCTCTACCGTTTGGCTCTGGGAGCCGGCTTGCTGCTGCAGGCGCTGACCGTTCGCGGGCAGATTGTCCTGAGCAACTTCAACCCCAACACGCAAACCTTTAACACCCTCACCACGAGCACGGCCGCCACGCCGCCGACTTTCACCAACAACGTGACCCTGACGGGCCTGTACCTGGGCTCGAACGTGTACTTCCAGAACTCGCCCACGTTTCCGCTGCCCAGCGGCTTCTACGACTACAGCCCCGACCGGCTGGGGGCCAACGACGGCTCGGTGACGACGGCGCAGTTTTACAGCCTCGGCAGCGCCGGCTCTACCGACCGCGCCATTGGCGGCCTGGCCACCGGGCAGTCGGGCACGGGCTACGCGGGCCTGCGCTACAAGAACAGCACCGGTGCCGTCATCAAGAACCTGGCGGTGACCTACACACTGGAGCAGTGGTACAACTCCGGCACCATCGACCAGGCCAACTTCGAGGTGCATTACCGCACCGCTACCACGTCGGCCTCGGTCTATGATGCGGCGGGCACCTGGACGGCCGTGCCGCAGCTGACCGTGTTTGCGCCCTCGACCACCAAGCCGATTACCAACCAGAACGGCAACGTGGCCAGCAACCGGGTGACGCTGTCGTACACCATTCCGAACGTCAACCTGGCCAACGGCGCGGAAATCATGCTGCGCTGGAAATACTCGCTCAACAACGCCACCAACGGCAACGGCCTGGGCATCGACGACGTGACGGTAACGCCCGAGTCGACCATCTTCTACAGCAAGGCCACGGGCAACTACAACGCCCCGGGTACCTGGGGCCCGAACGCCGACGGCACGGGCACCGCGCCCGCCAACTTCACGACGGCCAACCAGATTTTCTACGTGCGCGGCGCCGACGTTACGGCCGACCGCCTCGGCGGCAGCTGGACGGTGAGCGGCACCAACTCCAAAATCGTAGTGGGCCAGACCAGTGCGCCGGCCAAGCTGCTGGTAGCCGCCGGTGCTGACATCAACGGCACGGTGGACGTGACGACCGGCTCCACGCTGCGCATCGAGAAAACCAACTCCAGCACCCTGCGCCTGGGCACCCTCAACGTGGGCAGCACCGTAGAATACAGCGGCACCACCGACCACACCGTGCAGGCCAAGCAGTACAGCCGCCTGCGCGTCATCGGCACCGGCAGCAAAAACCTCGGCGGCGACGTGACGGTGACCGATACGCTCAGCTTCCGCGGCGGGGCCGACCTGGCCCTGGGCGCCTACAACCTCACGCTGTCGACCCTGGGCGCCATCGTGGGCACCTCACCGACCTCGTTTGTGGTGACCAACGGCGCGGGCAAGCTGCGCCTGCCGGTGGCGGGCCTGAGCAATGGCACGAGCACGGCGGTGCTGTTCCCGGTGGGTACCGCGGCCACGTCGTACTCGCCCGTGAGCATTCAGCAGAACACGGCCCAGAGCCAGGACATCTTTGAGGTGCGCGTTATCGACAACGTGTACCACCGCTACAATGCCAACGAAGAGCCGGTGGGCCCGCCCGTGCAGGGCGAAGTGGTAAAGAAAACTTGGCTGGTCGGCAAGGAGACGCCTACCATCCCGAACGTGGACGTGCAGCTGGCCATGGAGTGGAATACGGCCGATGCCACGGCGGACTTCGTGCCCGCCCAGGCCTTCGTCGACCACTTCACCGGGGGGCAGTGGGACCGGGTGACCAACCGCCCGGGCGCTACGCAGCCCCGCACCGGCGCCCACGGCGTGAAGCGCGGCGGCATCAACAGCTTCTCGCCGTTCGGGGTATCGTCGAGCGGCAACGGCGTGCTGCCGGTGGAGCTGCTGAGCTTCGATGCCAAGCGCACGGGCAGCGCGGTGACCTGCACCTGGGCCACCGCTACCGAGCAGAACAACGCCCGCTTCGTGGTGGAGCGTAGCCTCGATGGCAAGACGTTTGAGACGGTGGGCACGGTGGCCGGGGCTGGCACCAGCACCCAGCGCCGCGACTACCGCTTCGTGGATGCCCGCCCGGCCCGCGAGCTGACCTACTACCGCCTGCGCCAAATCGATAACGACGGCACCGAAACGCTGTCGAGCGTGGTGGCCGTGGCCCCAGCGGCCGGCGACCAGGCCGCGTTGACCATCACGCCCAACCCCGGCACCGGCCTGTTTGAGCTCTGGACCGATGCCGCGGCCGGCACGTCGCTGCAGGTGACGGTGCAATCGGTGCTCGGCACGGAGGTGCTGCGCCGGCGCGTGGTGGTGGGCACCCAGCGCCCGCAGCTCGACCTGCGCCGCCTGCCCGCGGGCGTGTACTCCGTGCGCGTGAGCACCGCCGCCGGCCAGCACACGGCCCGCGTGGTGAAGCAGTAGCGCGGCCCGGTAAGACGATAAATAAACGGCGCCCGGCTCAATGGTATGAGCCGGGCGCCGTGCGTTGGGGCGGGGAGAGTCGGGGCCTAGCTGCGGCGGAAAAAGCGGCTGAACAGCCACAGCAGCAGTACTATCACGACGATAACGCCGATAATGCCCGTGTAAGCGCCGGCCTTGAAAATGTCGCCGATAACCTCACAGCCGGTCAGGGGAAGCAGCAGCACCGCCAGCAGAAGCGGCAGCCAGGGGAGGGAACGTTTCATGGGTGTAGAGGGAAGAAGGTGCAAAACCGGGCCGCCGCGTTTGGGTAGCCAGCTAAAGGCGCATACTGCCGGGCCGGGCAAAAGGTTGACGCCCGGGCGTCCGGCGGGCGGTGAACTATCGATCCGACTTTCGTGTATCTTGGCCAGATGAGTAACGAAGTAGCCAACCTGAGCCTCGCCGAAGCCACGCGCCACGAGCCCGTGCTGCACTACGCCTACTGCGTGGATGCCGGCAACCGCCCGGCCAACCACGCCGGTGACTGGCCCGAAGAGGGCCGCGTGTACCCCGTGCGGCTGGTGCCGAGCCGGCTGGAAGGGATGTCCCTGATTCACGTACTGGGTTTCGAGGGCTCCGCCCCATACTACAACGCCTTCGGTCCGCACCGCTTCGAAGTGGTGGCCGAAGTGTGGTTAAATTAAACAGCGCCCGGCTAAGCTCAGGCTTAGCGGCCGAACCCAACGCTTGTAAAAAAGCGGCTGCCCACCCGGCAGCCGCTTTTTTTGTGTCTGCCGGCGGCCTGAGCCGGTTTGTGGGGGCTGCGCCCAGCGCGGGCCGGTGCGGCCTGCGCAACTGCGTTTGCGGAAAGAGTAGGCGCGCCGAAGCCGCACGGACTACCGGCCGGGATGAGGCCCGCCGGGCCGGATTGCCGACGGCGCGGCCCCCAAGAAATCCGGCGGCGCCCTTCGGCAGACCGGAATTTGATAGCACCTTTGACGTCCATTTCCCAAGAGCTGCCCGTGATGAACGCAACGGAACAAGAAGAACGAGAATACCTCGAAGAGGTGAAGGAGAAGCTTGCGTTGGCTGTAAAGCGCGTTGATGACGCGGTAAGGCAGTTTTCGGACGAGCTACGGCAGAAAAAGCAGTACATCCACGAGCACCAGTCCGGCATGGACGACGCCGACATGGTGGCCGCCGAGCAGTCCATCAACCGCATGGCCTATACGGGCGAAGGGGCCGTGGCCCGCAAGCGCCGCCTGCTCAAGCTGGCCCAGTCGCCCTACTTCGGCCGCGTCGATTTTGCCGCCGCGGGCCAGGCCGCCGCGCCGGTGTACATCGGCGTGCACTCGTTTCTGGACGAGCAGCACCGCCAGAACCTGATCTACGACTGGCGCGCCCCGGTCTCCTCCCTGTTCTACGACTTCGAGCTGGGCGACGCCGCCTACCAGACTCCCTCGGGTACCATCCACGGCCGCATCGAGCTGAAGCGGCAGTACAAAATCCGGGACGGCCGCCTGGAGTTCATGCTCGACAGCGACGTGAACATCCACGACGACGTGCTGCAACGGGAGCTGGCCAAGTCGTCGGACGACAAGATGAAGAACATCGTCGCGACCATTCAGCGCGACCAGAACGCGGTCATCCGCAACGAGGACGCGTCGGTGATGGTCATCCAGGGCGTGGCCGGCTCGGGCAAAACGTCCATTGCCCTGCACCGCATTGCCTTCCTGCTCTACCGCTTCCGCGACACTATTGCGGCCAAGGATATCCTCATCATTTCGCCCAACAAGGTCTTCGCCGACTACATCTCGAACGTCTTGCCCGAGCTGGGCGAGGAGCACATTCCCGAGCTGGGCATGGAGGAGCTGGCGGCCGACCTGCTCGGCAGTCAGTACACGTTCCAGACCTTTTTCGAGCAGGTCTCGGCGCTGCTGGCCGACCACGACGCCGCGTTCATCGAGCGGATTCGGTTCAAGTCCTCGTTTGAGTTCCTCAGTCAGCTGAATCAGTACCTGCTGCACGTCGAAAATAACTACTTCAGCGTGGCCGACCTGCGGGTGGGCCGCACCGTGGTGCCCGGCGTATTTATCCAGCAGAAGTTCAAGGCCTACCACCGGGTACCGCTGCTCAAGCGCTTTGGACAGGTGGCCAACGACGTGCGGGCCTACGTGCGCGACAAGGCGGATCGGAAGCTCACGGGCGGGGAAAAAGCTGCCATCGGGGAGGGCATTCCGCGCATGTTCCGCTACGCCAACGTGCTGGAGTTCTACCGCGACTTTTACCGCTGGATCGGCCGGCCCGAGCTGCTCAAGCTCGACCCGCAGCGGCCCCTGGAATACGCCGATGTGTTTGCCCTGATCTACCTGCGCCTGCGCCTGGAGGGCCTTACCGGCTACGACCAGGTGAAGCACTTGCTGGTGGACGAAATGCAGGATTACACGCCGGTGCAGTACGCCGTCCTGTCGCGGCTGTTCCACTGCCGCAAGACCATCTTGGGCGACGTGAGCCAGACGGTGAACCCGTACAGCGCTTCCTCCGCCGAAACCATCGAACGGGTGTTTCCGCAGGCCGACATCGTGAAGCTGTACCGCAGCTACCGCTCCACCGTCGAAATTACGTCCTTCGCGCAGCGCATCACGCCGAACCCGCACATCATTCCGCTGGAGCGGCACGGCCAGGAGCCCGTCATCCGGCGCTGCGCCAGCCAGACGGAGGAAATAGAGGTTGTCAAGCAATTGGTGGTGGCCTTCAAACACTCCGGAAATCAGTCGCTGGGCATCATCTGCAAAACCATGGAGCAGGCAGTGCTGGTGCATGAGGCGCTGCAGGCGCCGGGCGTGCACCTGCTCACGGACGAATCCACGGCGTTCAAAGAAGGCGCTGTCATCACTACGGCTCACTTGGCGAAGGGGCTGGAATTTGACGCGGTCGTTGTGCCGTTTGCCTCCGCCCGCACCTACAAAACGGAGGTCGATAGGAGTATGCTTTACGTTGCCTGCACCCGGGCTATGCACCAGCTCACGCTGACGTATGCCGGCGACATCACTCCGTTCCTGGCCGTCTAGTGATTGGTTGAGGCAGCGGCTGAGGTGGCCTAGCGGGAACGGACAAGGCGACGTATTAACTCCTCCTGCCGATGCCAGCCCAAAAACCACTTGACGGGCAGCCCGACCCGAGCAAGAACGCCTGCATTCAAAGCCGAGCGCGTGCACCAGGTTGCCGCCGGGGCGCGGCAATCCGAGGCGGCCCGCCCGGTGCGGGCCAGGGCGCGCAGCAGGGCGTGGTTGCCCTTGGCGTTGAGGCGTACCTGGTCGAAGGCCAGGCGCAGGTAGGCGGCAAAGTCGGGGGCGGGCAGCCATACCCGCGGCTGCCCGGCTTCGTCGGCGCGCAGGCGGGCGGGAAACGAGCGGCCCGCCAGGCGCCGCAGCAGCTGCCCGAGCTGATCGACGGCCATGATGGCGGTGGTGGTGTCGTTGATGCCGGGCGAGAGGGCCTTCAGGGCAATGTCGACCAGCTGCTGCAGCCCGAAGGCGACGTCCTGCTCGAATGCTGCGGTGCGGGGCCAGGCCCACGCCGGGGCGCAGCCGGGCCAGTGCAGCTTCGTCGGGCGGGGCGGCCCCGGCCGGATCCGGCCAGACATGGCCCAGCACGTCCTGCTCGCCCACGAAGGCGCCCACGGGCTGCGTGAGCCGCACGAAGGCGCCGTGGTTTTGCGCCCAGCGCAGCAGCAGCTCGGCATCCAGGTGCTGCACGTAGCCGATGGCGGCGGCCTCCAGGGGCACGGCCGAGCCGGGGCGCTCGGCGGGCAGGGCCTGGGGCGCGGCGGGCTCACCCAGCTAGCAAATCAGCTTTGCCTGACTGCGGCGTCAGCCCCTGCTGGCGTTTGTGCTGACTCGGCATGATGGCCCAGGCCGTGGCCTCGCTCGTCGACCCGCACTCGTTCTACGAGCACCTCAAGGCCGGCTTCCTGCGCGAAACCCTCGCCCAGCCGGACACCCGGTCGCCGGGGCGGCCGACCAGCCCGCCGGCGGAAGCGGCGGCAGGCTGAGCCGCCTACTCGGTGGCGGCTCCCAGTGGCAGGTCGGCCACGCCCACAATATGCTGCGTCGCCGCCGCCTGCACGAGCACGACGGCCCGCAGGTGGCCGCGCTGCCAGCCGGCATCCAGCCGCAGCGGCACGGTGGCGGCAAACTGCCCGTCGGCGCCCACGGGGCCGAGCGGGCGCAGTGCGCGCACCACGGCGGCGTGGCGCAGCTGCCGGCCATCATTTTCGCCCCGGCCTACCTGACTGGCCAGGCCGGTTTCGGTGAGGGCCAGCAGCACGGTGGCCGCCCCCGTACCGGCGGGCAAGTCGCGTACGCGCACGGTGAGCTGGCCGGGGCCCGCGGCGGCCAGGGCTACGGTGGCCCGGGGCTGCCGGGCGGCCTGCGCCACGGCCTCCAGCAGCCGGCTCCGCTGACTGCCCACCAGCTCGGCGCGGCCGTTCACTACCGCCTGCGGGGTGTAGCTGTTGATGTTGAAGGCGCGAGCGTAGCCGCGTTGCCGCTCGGTGAACTGGGGCGCCGAAAACGGGTCGTGCCAGCCCAGGCGGTTCCAGTAGTCCACGTGCTGGCCCAGGGCTATAATCTCCGCGCCCGCTACCGGCTGCGTGGTTTCCAGCTCCCGCAGCGCGGCGTCGGCGGCCGGGCAGGAGGAACAGCCTTCGGAGGTAAACAGCTCCACGACCACCGGCACGCGCCCGGCCGGTGCCCCTGGCCGGGGCGGTACGGGGCGCGCGGCGAACAGCAGGGCCCCGACGAGCGGCAGCGAGGCCAGGAAAGCAAGCGGGAAGCGGGACATGGCGCGGGGAAAATCGGTGAGCAACACGGCGGCGGGCAGGTAGACGCCGGCGGCCCGGCGACCTTACAACGGCAGCGGCCGGGGTGGTGGACGCACCCTGAACGGCCGCGGAGGAAGTTGGCGCTGGTCTGACCTCAAAGCCCCGCCCGGCGGGCCGGTGAGCGGCAAAAAATAAATGCGGCGACCTGTAAGGTTGGGCGCGGGCGGGCGTCTGGCGGGTGGGCGGCCGTTGCGTAGCTTCCGCCCACGGCCGGTCCCCCACGCTGCCTCACTGCCCCGCCATGAAACGACTCGTTGAAAAGCACCCGCTGGCCATCCGCTGGTTTCACTGGATCAATTTTCCGGTGCTGGCTTTGATGATCTGGAGCGGCCTCTGGATTTACTGGGCCAACGACGTGTACCGCCTCGGCTGGGGGCGCACCACGCTGCTGAAGTTCTTCCCGCAGTCGTTCTACGCGGCCTTCGACGTGGACCACAAGCTGGCCCAGGGCATGTCGTGGCATTTCGTGCTGATGTGGGTCTTCGCCCTCAACGGGCTGCTGTACGTGCTCTACACGGCCGTTTCGGGCGAGTGGCGCTACCTGCTGCCGGGCCGCCACAGCCTGGCCGGCGCCTGGCAGACGGTGCTGCACGATCTGGGCATCCGCAAGGAGCCGCTGCCGCCGCAGAAGTTCAACGGCGCCCAGCAGCTGGCCTACACCGCCGTGGTGCTGATGGGCGCCGGCTCCCTGCTTACCGGCCTGGCCATTTACAAGCCCACGCAGCTGGCCTGGCTGACCACCCTGCTCGGCGGCTACGAGTGGGCCCGCGCCGAGCATTTCACGCTCACCATCAGCTACGTGCTGTTTTTCCTCGTCCACATTGCCCAGGTGGTGCGCGCCGGCTGGAACAACTTCCGGGCCATGGTGGCCGGCTTCGAGCTGCAGGACGAGGCCGCCCCGCTGCCGCCTGGCGAGCAGCTGCCCCCGCCCGCTGTGTCCGCATCGTCGCCCAGCTAACCGCCCGTTCCCGATGACCGAAGAACCCCAAGAACCTCGTTCTGGCCCGGCCGCCGCGCCTGCTTCTGCCGATGCCGCTACCGAGCGTACCGCCGCTACGCGCACCCGCCGCTCGTTTATCACCCTGGGCCTGGCCGGGCTGGCAGGCCTGGCCGGCTGGCGCTACCTGCTCCACACGCCCGACGCCGACGGCCTTCCCGGCGGGCTGCGTCGGGTGCTCGATTTCAACGCCCGCCTCAGCAATGAATACTACCGCAGCGCCCGCCTGGCCCCGGAGTTTGCCAAGGCCCGCGCCCGCCCGCCCCGCGTCAACGGCCACGTGGGCCTCAGCGAGGATTTCGACCCGGCCACCTGGCAGCTGCAGGTGCTGGGCTACGCCCCGGCCGGTACGGCGCCGCGCCGCCAGCAGTTCACGCTGGCGCAGCTGCAGGCGCTGCCCCGCACCGAGTTTACCACCGAGCTGAAGTGCATCGAGGGCTGGAGCACCGTGGTGACCTGGGCCGGGGTGCGGCTGGCCGATCTGCTGGCCCGCTACCCGCTGGCCACCGCCTCGGGCCGCCCCATTGCCGACCAGCTGCCCCCCGACGCGGCCCCGTACGTGAGCCTCGTCACGCCCGACGAGCAGTACTACGTGGGCCTAGAGCTGGAAAGCGCCCTGCACCCGCAGACGCTGCTGTGCTACGAGATGAACGGGCAGCCGCTCACGCTGGCGCACGGTGCCCCGCTGCGCCTCGTCACCCCGCTCAAGTACGGCATCAAGTACCTCAAGCGCCTCGGCACCCTGTCCTTCGTGGCCCAGCGCCCCGCCGACTACTGGGCCGAGCGCGGCTACGACTGGCACGCCGGGCACTAGTCCCGGCCAGGCTGGTACACACGCTTCGCCACTACTCTCTTCGCCGTTCCCTAAGCTCAATACCCGCATGAAAACGCGCTACCTGCTGCTGCTTGCCCCGTTACTTTTCCTGGCCGCCTGTCAGTCCGATACCCCGGCCGAGGAGCCCGCGCCGCTGCCCGGCGCGGCGCTGTACCGCGTCACCTTCGAGGCGACGTGGAGCGCCAGCACCCACGCCAACTTTCCATACGGCGCGCACTTTTCGCCGCCGATGGGCCTCTCGCACCGCGCCGACGGGCTGATTTACCGGCCGGGGCAGCTGGCCAGCAAGGGCATCAAGGACATGGCCGAGCTGGGCCACAACGGCTTCCTGCGCACCGAAATCAACGCCCTGCGCGGCAGCGGCGCGGCCCTGCGCCTGCTCGACGGCGCGGGCGGCTTCAACTCGCCCGGCACCTTCACCGATACCATCCGCCTCGACGCGGACCACCCGTTGCTGGCGGTAGTGACGATGATTGCGCCCAGCCCCGACTGGTTTGCTGCCCTCGAAGCCGAAAACCTGTTGGTGGATGGCCAGTGGGTGGCCCGCCGCTCGGTGCCCGCCCGCGCCTACGACGCTGGCACCGACAGCGGCCCCAGCTTCACCGCGCCCAACCAGCCCACCACGCCCGCCGAACCCATCCGCCCGCTGCTGCTGCCGCCCGCCACCGGCATGGCCCCCGCGACGGCCCCGCCGTGGGCATCTGGCACCTGGAGCGCCTCAACTAAAGGCCGGCCCGGCTACCGGCCGAGCCGCTGGTCGAGGGCCTGCTGGATGCGCTGGCGGGCGGCCGGCGGCAATACCACGTCGGCGGGCACGCGGTGCTCAGCGGCGGCGCGGGCCTGCCGGGCCAGAAATAGGCTCTGGAAGGCGTAGCGGCGGCAGTACGGGCACAGGCGCAGGTGGGCCCGCAGCTGCACCTGCGTCTTGAAGGGCAGCGTTTCATCGGCCCGCCGCTCGATGAGCAGCGTGGCCTGCCGGCAGTTGAACAGGGGCGAGGGAATGGACATGACGCTAGGTTTGACGGGGCGAAGGGAGCTGAAACCAGTTTTTTTCCAGGCAGCGCCGCAGCTGCAGCTTGGCCCGGTGTACGATAACCCAGTAGTTGGCCGCGGTCAGGCTCAGCTCCTGGCAGATGTCCTCGGCGGGCAGCTCCTCCACGAAGCGCAGCACGAACACGGCCAGGTGCTGCGCGGAAAGCCGCTGCTGGCAGCCCTGCAGCACCCGTTGCAGCTCTTGCTGCTCCAGGGCCAGGTCGCCGCGTCCTGCCTCGTCGGTGGCCCAGGCGGCGGGGTACTGCTCGGGGTGCCAGTGGCCGTCGGCGGGGCGAAAAAACGCGGCTTCGGGGGCGTGGTCGGGCGTCAGGTCGAGGGGCACGAAGGGCGAGCGGGCCTGCCGCCGGTAGTGGTCGACGAGCTTGCGCTTCAGAATCACGAACAGCCAGGTGCGCTCCGAGGCCTGCCCCCGAAACGAATCCAGCGCGCCCAGGGCGCTGACGAGCGTTTCCTGCACCAGCTCCTCGGCCATGGCCGCGTCGGCCACCCGGCCCAGGGCGTAGCGGTACAGCTCGTCGCCGAAACGGGCCAGCCACAGGTGCGGCTCGGCGGTGGGGGCGGCACGGTCCGGAGGGGCATTCATCGGCAGAGGGCGGAGCGGAGGACAACGGCAGCCGGTGGGGCCGGCCGTGGGTAAGGTAGCCGGTTGGACGCCCCCGGCGCGGTGTCCTTACGCCGGCTCGTCAAAAAAACATGCCCTGCTCCCACCGCGGGACGTTGCCTTACTCGGGCTGCGGCTCCGCTTCCGCCGCGCCGGCGGGGTACAGGCGGCGGATGAGCCGCTCCAGCGTGAGGCCCTGCCCGATGACGGAAAACAAGACCACGGCGTAGGTAATGGCCACGATGAGGCCTTTGTGCGGCACGGCGTTGCTGATGGACAGGGCCAGCGCCACCGAAATGCCGCCGCGCAGCCCGCCCCAGGTCATCATCAGCGGGGCGTTGTTATCCAGGTTGAGCCAGCGGCGGGTGAGCCGGTAGGGCAGCCACACGGCCAGGTAGCGGGCCAGCAGCACCAGACCGATGGCCAGCAGGCTGATCAGCCAGTAGGACGGCTCGAACTCGATGACCAGCAGTTCGATGCCGATGAGCACGAACAGCAGCGCGTTCAGAATCACGTCGATCAGCTCCCAGAACTTGTCCACGTACTCCTCGGTCTGGTGGCTCATGGCGTCCTGCCGGGCCCGGTCGCCCACGAAGAGGCCCGCCACCACCATGGCCAGCGGCCCCGATACGTGCAGGCGCTGGGCCAGCAGGTAGCCGCCCATCACGGCCGCCAGGGTCAGCAGCACCTCGGTCTGGTAGTGGTTGATGGAGCGCAGCAGCCGGTACAGGCCGTAGCCCAGCACCAGCCCGAACAGCACCCCGCCGCCCGCCTCCTGCACGAACAGCCAGGCAATGCCGCCGGCCCCCAGTTCCTGGCCCAGCACCAGCTCGTAGACGGTGGCGAAGATGACCACCCCCACCCCGTCGTTGAAGAGCGACTCGCCCACGATGTTGGTTTTCACGCTTTCCGGCAGCTTGAAGCGGGCCAGGATGCCCAGCACGGCAATCGGGTCGGTGGGCGAAATCAGCGCCCCGAACAGCAGGCACAGCGGGTACGAGAGGTCCAGCGCCAGCCAGCGGCTGAGCCCGTACAGCCCCGTACCGATCAGGAAGGTGCTCAGCACGGTGCCGACGAGGGCAAACAGCATCACCGAGCGCCGCTCCACCCGCAGTTCAGCCGCGTCGGTGTGAAAGGCGCCGGCGAAGAGCAACAGGCTCAGCATCACGTCGAAGAGCACCCGGTCGAAGTCGATGCCGGCCACGGCCTGGCGCGTGTGCGCAAACCACCCGGGCTGCACCCAACCAGCGGCCAGCACCAGCAGCGAAAAGCCCAGCGACACGACCATGATGCCGATGGCGTCGGGCAGTTTCAGGAAGCGGGAGTTGAGGTAGGCAAACGCCGCGGCCACGACGATGAGCAGCGTGATGAGGGTAAATAACTCCATGGGCAACGGTGCGGGTGGGCGCGCAAGATAGAGACGCGCACAGGGGATGCCGCCGGCGCGGCTACTTGCTCCGGGCCAGGACGCGCTTCATCTGCGCCATTTCGCGTTCCTGGGCGTCAGCGCCGGGTGTCCACAGGCTCCACCAGCAGCTGAACGGTCCGTTTGCCGCCGGCGCGTACGCGCAGCCACTGGTTCAGTCGCTGCTGTTCGGCCGCGGGCAGCGGCCGGCCCGTACGCACGGCCACCACCAGCGTCGTGTCGGCCCGCAGCGAATCGACAGCGGGCTGCACCAGGCGGCTGAGTCCTAATTGCTGAACGTCGGGGTGCTCGGCCTGCACCTCCCGCAGCAGGGCGGGGGCGGCCGGCAAGCCGGTCAGGGCGGGGTTATCGGCCTGGGTGAGCAGCTGCTGTAGCTGGGCCAGCCGGGCATCGTAGCCGGCCAGGGTTTGCTCGTTGCGGCTGCGCACGTCTTCCAGCAGGCTGTTGCGCATGGTCTGGGCATCGGCCGAATCGAGCTGGGCCAGCCCTTGGCGCACGGTCAGCTCGGTCTTCTCCAGCCGGTAGCGGCCCAGCGCGGCCCGCGCCGTGCGCAGCTGGGCCCGCGTCAGCACCTGCCCGGCCAGCAGCACGTTGATGTGGCGGGTATCGGCCTCGATGCGGCGGGTGACCACGTACGTGCCCGGCTGCTGGTTGAACTGCTCGTCGACGAAGCGCTGGGCGTTGTGGGCGAATACGGTGCGCTGCACGATGCGCGCGGCCAGGTAGAGGCTGGGGACGCCGGTGAACAGGGCCACCAGCCAGATGCCGAGCTGCACCCGCCGCGCCCGGTGCGGGCTGGCGAAGGAGTGGTGCGGCAGGGGCAGAATACGGGCCACCAGGAAGGTAGCCAGGCTGATGAACACGCCGTTGATGCTGAACAGGTACAGGGCCCCGAACATAAACGACCAGTGCCCCGTGGCCAGCCCGTAGCCGGCCGTGCACAGCGGGGGCATCAGAGCCGTGGCAATGGCCACGCCCGGCACGGCGTTGCCCCGCTCGCGCCGCGTCAGGGCCACGGCCCCGGCCGCGCCGCCAAACAGGGCAATGAGCACATCCCAGGTGGTGGGCTGGGTGCGGGCTAATAGTTCGGAGCCCGCATCGGTGAGGGGCGTGAGGCGGAAGTACAGCGCCGAGACCAGGATGCTGATGCCCGCCGCGATAAGCAGGTTTTTCACCCCGCGCTGAATCAGATCCAGCTTCACGGTGGCCGCCCCGAAGCCGATGCCCACAATCGGCCCCATGAGCGGCGAAATGAGCATAGCCCCGATGATGACGGCCGTGGAGTTGACGTTCAGCCCCACCGAGGCCACCAAGATGGCGAAGATTAGTACCCACAGGTTGGTGCCCCGAAAGGCCATGCCTTCCTGCACATCGGCCACGATGTCGGCCGGGTCGGCCATGTCATGGGCCAGGTCGAAACGCTGACGCAGCCAGCGCAAAAGCGGCACATTCATGGGCCCAAAGCTACGCCGCCCGCAACCAGTCCGCCGCCGGCGCCGGGTCGTCGAACAGGCCCACCGTCAGGAACCGGCGCAGGTCGTGGACCACCGGCCCGGTATGCAGGCGGTGGCTGGGGTTGGGGGCGGGTAGGGCGGCGTAGCGCACGAGACCGGTGCGGGTCGCCACGTCGGGCAGCCAGCGCGTGAGCAGCCACTGCTGGTCGGCGGCGGTGGGCGGGGCCGTGGCAGCCCGGTGGTCGGCCAGCACGCCGCGCAGCCCGGCCCGCTCCAGCAGGTTGCGGGCGTGCACGTAGAGGGCCCGCCACTCGTGGCTGCTCAGCGGCTGGTCGGTCCAACGCAGGGTGAGGTAGGCATCGGGGACGTAGAGCACGGCGCCGAGCGCGTTGGCGAAATAGGTGTGGGTAGTGGGCATGCGGCAAGGCAGATCAGCTGGAAGCGTAACGCCCCGGCGGCGCCGCTCGTTCCGATCAGGGCTGGGGGCGGTCAGTCAGGAATGACAAAAGCCCGCCAGCAGCGGGCCCTTGTGCGGCGTTTTTCAGACGGAAAGCGGAGCAACGTCCGTCCACTACGTAATTCCCGACCTTCGCGGCCAGGGTTGGCCCGTTTCAGTTGCGCACGCGCCGGCCCGCCTCCTGCCCTCTAACTCTTTCTAATGGCTGTACCTCAACTCGTTCGCCCCCTGGTCCGGCCCTTCGCCGAGTTTTTCCGGCGCGAGGCCGCTGGCAGCATCGTGCTGCTGCTGAGCGCCGCGCTGGCCCTGCTGCTGGCCAACACCAGCTGGGGTCCGGCCCGCTACTTCCCGGCGGTGTGGGACGAGCATTTCCGGCTGTCGTTCGGTCAGCTGGTACTCGACAAAAGCCTGCTGCACTGGATCAACGACGGGCTGATGACGGTGTTCTTCCTGATTGTGGGCCTGGAAATCAAGCGCGAAATGCTCGACGGAGAGCTGGCCTCCGTGCGGCAGGCGGCCCTGCCCATTGCCGGAGCCCTGGGCGGCATGCTGGTGCCCGCGCTGCTCTACGCGGTGTTCAACCACGGCACCGCCACGGCCGGCGGCTGGGGCATCCCCATGGCCACCGACATTGCCTTCGCCCTGGCCGCCTTACAGCTGCTGGGCTCCCGGGTGCCGCTGGGCCTGAAGGTGTTCCTCACCGCCCTGGCCATCGTCGACGACCTGGGGGCGGTGCTGGTCATTGCCGGCTTCTACACCCAGGAAATTCATCTGCCCTACCTGCTGGCGGCCCTGGGCGTGTGGCTGGCGCTGCTGGGGTTGAACCTGCTGGGGGCCCGCAGCCTGTGGCTGTACCTGCTGCTGGGCGTGGTGCTCTGGTACTGCACCCTCGAGTCGGGCATCCATGCCACGCTGGCCGGGGTGCTGCTGGCCGTGGCCATTCCTGCGCGCATCGGGCAGGCGCGGCCGGCGCTGCTGCGCCTGCTGGAGGAGCGGCTGCGCTTCATCAGCCTGGAAGCCCACGCCCGCGACGCCGACCCTCGCACCATCAGCGAGGAGCTGGAGGAGCTGTCGGAGCGCATCAGCTCCCCGGCCCAGAAGCTGGAGCAGCGCCTGCACTCGGTGGTGGCCTTCGGCATCATTCCGCTCTTCGCCTTCGCCAACACCAGCCTCACGCTCGATGGTTCGGTATTCGGGCAACTGACCTCGCCGCTGGCGCTGGGCATCCTGGCCGGGCTGGTGGTGGGCAAGCCGCTGGGCATCGGCACGCTGGCCTGGCTGACGGTGCGCCTGGGCTGGGCCGCGCTGCCGGCGGGCGTGACGTGGCGGCAGCTGTGGGGGGCGGGGCTGCTGGGCGGCATCGGCTTCACCATGTCGCTGTTCGTTACGCTGCTGGCCTTCGGCGTGCATTCTTCGGCCGAAGCCGTGGCCAAGCTGGCCATTCTGCTGGCGTCCGGCCTGGCCGGCACGCTGGGCTGGCTGTGGCTGCGGGCCGTCCCGGCGCCGGCGGAAGCTGGCTAACCAGCCCCGGCCGCGTTACTCCGCGTGCCGGGCTACTGCCACAGCACCGCGAGCTGGCGCAGGGCCTGCCGCTGGCGGGTTTTGACGGTGCCGGGCGGCAGCTCCAGGTATTCGGCCACTTCTCTGTTTTGCGCGTCTATTGCTGCTTATGAAGTGCCTTTTCCTCTGCTGGTTACTGGTGCTGAGCTGGGGCGCCGTTGCCCAGCCCGCCGATTCACTGGCTTCCGGTGCCCGGCCGCCACGTCCGGCCGGCGCCGCCGTCGTGCTGCCGCCCGCCGACACGCTGTTTCGCGTCTACGGCCGGGTGGGCTCGTTCGGGCCAAAGGAGCGGGCCGAGGCCATCCAGCGCCGCCTGCTGGCCCTGCTCGACGCCCCGCTGTTCCGGCCCGATTCGCTCCACGTGGTGGATGCGGAGCGCGACTCCGAAATCATGTACGCCGACACTCACCTGCTGAGCGTGGGCGAAGCCGAAGCGCAGGCCCTGGGGCAGCCCCGGCCGGCCGTGGCCCGGTTAATACCTCGGCATCCTGCGGCGCCACCTCACGGCCGCCCAGCAGGCCGGCAGCCTGACCGAGCTGCTCCAGCGCGGTGCCCTGGCCGTACTCACCCTGCTGATGCTCGGCGGGCTGATTTACGGGCTGAACCGGCTGTTTCGGGCCATCAACCGGCCCATCCTACGCTGGCGCGGCAGCCCCCGGAAGCCCTGGCGCATCAACACGAGCTGCTCACTCAGGCGCGGCAGCTGACCGTGCTGCGCACCGCCCTGAAGCTGCTGCGCCTGGTGCTGGTGGCCCTGACGGTGTACCTGGCCCTGCCGCTGCTGTTCAGCCTGTTTCCGTGGACGGAGGGCTTCTCGCGGCAGCTGCTGGGCTACGTGCTCGGGCCGGGGCAGCGGGTGGTGCTGGCCGTGGTGCATTACGTGCCGAACCTGCTCACCATCGTGGTCATTTACTTCTTCACCACCTACACCGTGAAGCTGCTGCGCTTTCTGGCCGGGGAGGTGGCAGCCGGCAAGCTGGTTATCGAGGGCTTCTACGCCGACTGGGCGCTGCCGACCTTCAACCTGGTGCGCTTCGCTCTGTACGTGTTCATGTTCATCGTCATCTTCCCCTACCTGCCCGGCTCCGATTCGCCGGTGTTCCAGGGCGTGTCGGTGCTGCTGGGCTTCATCATCTCCTTCGGCTCCACCTCGGCCATCGGCAACCTGGTGGCCGGCATCGTCATCACCTACATGCGCCCGTTCAAAGTCGGCGACCGGGTGAAAATCGGCGAAGCAGTGGGCGACGTGCTGGAAAAGACCCTGCTGGTCACGCGCCTGCGCACCATCAGGAAAGAGGACATTACCATCCCGAACTCCAACATCCTGACCGGTCACACTGTGAACTACAGCGTGGCCGCCGAGCGCGAGGGGCTGGTGCTGCACTCCACCGTCACCATCGGCTACGACGTACCCTGGCCGCAGGTGCACGAGCTGCTGCTGGCGGCGGCCCGCGCTACGCAGGGCATCGAGGCCACACCCGCGCCCTTCGTGCTGCAAACCAGCCTGGAGGACTTCTACGTGGCCTGCCAGATCAACGCCTACACCCGGCAGCCGCACCGGCAGGCCGCCCTCTAGAGCCTGTTATGGACTGCTGCGTCAAAATGCGGTTTGTAAAAATGGGCCTAACGCATTAGAGGCCCGCCACGGCACGCAGGCCGTGCTTTTGACCTGCGGGCTACTTGCGGCTCATGAGCAAGCCCGTAAAAAAGGCCCTCTACTGCTCAAAAAGTCAATAACAGCCTCTACTCCGAGCTGCACCAGCACATTCAGGAGGCGTTTGCCCGCGCCGGCGTCGAGATCATGTCGCCGCACTACCGGGCTACGCGCACGGGGCCGGAGGCGGGCAGCACCATCCCGCAGCTACCAGTCGCACCCGAAAACAGCCAGCAAGCACCGACCAGCTGACCAAGGCGCCGCCGCCCGGGCCGAGCGGCTTTCCTGTACCAGACGCAAGGCTTCGGCCCTGAATGCCTCGTCGTATCTGCGCCGTTTCCCCGGCTGATTGATGTGCCAGGTGCTTGCCTTGACAAATGGGGAATACGTCCGCACGCTGTCCACGTCAACCGGGCCACCTCATCCCACTTCCGGTTCAAACCCGATTCTTTGGCTACCTGCTTGATCCACTCGTTGCGGTCCTGTGCATGCCGCCGGGGAAACTGCCCGTTCCACCGTCCGCCGATAAGCAAGGCAATGGGCGGCAGCGGCACCGCGGCATCCAGGCCGGTTTGCCCTTCTTCTCGGGCGTGGCGTGTTCACCGGTGTCCAGCAAGGGGTTCTTGGTTGTGCCAGCGCATCATGATGCGCACGGGGCAATAGCCAGCTTTGTTGATGGCCGCGAGGCGGGGAAAGAAGCTGACGTTGATTTTGCGCCGGTGGACGGGCAAACGTTGCACTTGGGGTCTTGTACTGGCCAGGTTACTGGTTTCTGTACTGGTTATGCTACTGCTGTAGCCACAAATACCGGTATGACCTTCAACACAAACCTCGTCCTGCGCCCTGGAAATAAAAATACCCGCCGGGTAGGGCGGGTATTTCATTGCTGCGCTCCCTCCTGGGCTCGAACCAGGGACCCTCTGATTAACAGTCAGATGCTCTAACCGGCTGAGCTAAGGAAGCGGTTATGGCGGCGTTTCATTGCCGTTGCGGGTGCAATATTAGATACAGAAAAGGCCTTACGCAAGTTCTAGGTGAATATTTTTTTTGATAATTATTATTAGTTGGTGATGTACAGCAAGTTGCCGTTTAAGGTGGTGGTGTATTGGCGCAACGACCGGCGGGCCGGCCCGCTAGTGGGCAGGCCATTGGTCAGATCAAAACGTGACGCACAGCAAGTGTCAACGAGGAAAAAGCGGGAGGCATCTACGCTGACTTTGGCGCAGGCGTCATAGGGTTGGTAGGAGCAGTTGCGTTCGAATGCCAAGTATTGTTGGGCACTCTGCCGCACCACGATGATGCCCCGCACCCCGCCCGGCCGGTAGATAAATCCTTTGTCGAAGCGCAGCGCGGCTGCTTCTTGAGTGGTGAGATTAACCAAGTCGCTGACCACCGCCGATGGTATGGCCGGCTCCACATTGGCATCGGACGACCCACAGCCAGCCAGACATGCCAGCAACAACCCCATGGCCGACAGCAAATACAAACGAGACGAAATAGGCATGGCGCAATAACGTCAGAAGCTCGCTTTTGTGTTCAACCTGACGGTAGGAAACGTGCCATAGTTGCCCCAGGTTGGATACTCCGGTTGCTGGGTACTTTGTTGGACGCGGGGGCAAAGCAGTATTACGAACAGGCGCAGGCAAACAATTAAGCGGAGGGTAGGCGAGGGGCTTACACCAACGAAGCGCTGGCCACTAGGCCAGCGCTTCGTTGGTGTGGAGAGGTATTGCCAAGCTGTGTGCGGTCAGCCGGCGGCTGCCCCCTTGGCCGGTCTTACTTCACAATGAAGCGGTGCGTGGCGGGAGCTTTGCCGTCGGCCACGAGGCTAAGCACGTAGGTGCCGGGGGCCAGGCCATCGGTGGGCACCTGCACGGCGTCACCGCGGAAGGATTTGCTGGCCAGCGTCTGGCCCAGGGTGTTGCGCAGGGTGTAAGTGGCGGCGGTGGCGCTCTGGGCCAGCTGCACCTGCAGGGCGCGGCCGCCGGGGGCGGGGTTGGGATACACCGAGAAGAGTTCGGCCGATTTGGCCACCTGCGTGCCCGTCACGGTGGTGTAGAAGTTGCCGCCGTAGTCGCGGGCCCGGTCGCGCCAGATGGTGTGGTAGTGGATCTGGTTGCGGTACACCACCCCGCCCTGGCAGGCAAACTCAATCCACACGTTGGGCCCGTCGATGCGCACGTAGTCGCCGCTGGTGGTCAGGTTGCCGGTGCCGGCGTAGGCAATATAGGTGTTGGCCAGCTGGGTGCGGTAGTAGGCCAGCAGGCTGGCGGCGGTGGCGTCGTCGGCATCCTGCACCCAGGGCGCCATGGCGTTCATCACCAGTTCCTGCTGGGCGGCGCTGAGCTGGCTGACCGGCAGCCCCACGCGGGTGACGGGGAAGTTGCCGTCCTGCCCCGGCCCCAGCACGATGTCGTTGAAGGTCTGGCTCAGGAAAGCGGTGCTTTTCTGGGCTGCGGTCAGGCCGTTGAGCATGGCCAGCATGGCGGCGGCCTCGTTGCTGAGCGGGGCGCACACGGTGCCGGTGGCAAAGACGTTGGCGTTGGCCGTGGTGAAGGTCAGCGGCTCGGTGGCTTCAAACTTGGGCGTGGGCCCGGTGGCGTAGCCGTTGCTGAAAGTGATGTTGGTGGCCAGGTGGTGGCCGCCGAACTGCAGCATCCAGGTGCTGGTGGTGCTGGGCGTGCCCAAGAAGGCAATGAGGTAAACGCCGCTGCCGTAGGCCGAGCCGCCACCGTTGGCCGTCAGGTTGTCGTCGGCCGCCCGGATCTGCTGCACCTCGTTGAACCCGTCGCCGCTCACGGTGCCGGTAGCGGCCTGCACCACGGCCAGGGCCGCGGCCTGCTGCGCCGCCGTGAGGGTGCTAAGCTGCAGGCCCAGGCGGCTGCCGGGGCTCACGGGCAGGTTCGACCACTTCTGCACGTTGGTGGAGTTGAACGTCTGCTGCAGCGTGGCCAGCTGGCTGCTGCTGAGCGTGGCCATGAAGGCATTGGCGGCCGTCACCACGTCGGCCACCGAGGCCGTGGAGCTGACGCTGCGCACGCCGGCCACACCTTTGGCGCTGGTGGCGGCCGCAGGAGCAGCCAGCGCGGCCACCGGGGCCAGCGGCGAGAAGAAATCAACGACCTGTTCGTAGGCCGAGGCCGCCAGCAGCAGCGGGGCGACGAGTACTAACTTGTTCATGACAAAGACGGGAAGAGTTGAGGTAGAAGCGAATTCAGGATAAGCGCGTCGGTAGCTGGGGGCTGTAAGCGGGCTGTGCGCGGTAACGCCGGTAGCTGAGCAGCGCGCCCGCCGCCAGCAAGGCCAGCAGCCAGGGCGCCAGCCCGGCCGCGCGGGCCACGAGAGCCGAGAAGGGCGTGCCGTCGAGCACGGTGCGCTCGATAATCCAGGCCAGGGCGGCCACGGCGGCGCCCACGGCCCCCACCACACGCACCGGGGCGTAGCGCGGCGTGCGGCTGAGCAGCAGCAGCCAGGGCACCGTCAGGCCGATGACCAAGAGCTGCATCAGCTCGATGCCGAGGTTGAAGCCCAGGATGCTCAGCGCCATCGGGCCGGCGCTGAGGTGCAGGCCCGCCAGGGTGCTGGCAAAGGCCAGCCCGTGCACCAGCCCGAAGCCGGCCGCCACGTAGGCCTCGCCCCCCGGAAACAGCGGCCGCAGCGCGTGCCCGGCCGAGACGAGAATGGACACGGCAATCAGCACCTCGACGGGCGGCGCGGGTAGCCGCAGCCAGCCCAGCGCCCCGGCCAGCAACGTGAGCGAGTGGCCCAGGGTGAAAGCCGTGACTATCCGCAGCAGGCGCCGGAGGCTGTAGCGCACCCCGCCGAAGCCGCCCCAACGGCTCCCGGCCGCCAGCAGCGGCGCCGGCAGCAGCAAGGCCAGCAGAAACAGCAGGTGGTCAGTACCCTCGGCAATGTGGCGCATGCCCAGCCCTACCATGCCGCGCAGGCCCGCCCACCAGCCGCCAGTGGCCGCGCCCTGGTCCACCACCAGCGGCGGCACCACGTTGTTGCGCACGTCCAGCCGAATCACGCCTACCGCCGTCGGGGCGTCGTCGCCCACGCGGCCGGCGGCCCAGTCGCGCCGCACCGATACCAGGATGACGTGCGTGACGACCTGGTGCACAATGGCGTCGTAGTGCAGCGTGAACGTGCGCGCACTGGCTCCGGTGGGCGGCTGCAGCCACAGCTGGGCCGTCAGCTCCTGGTATGGGCCGGTGGCGGTTTGCTCCGCGTCGTGTACCTGCTGCAGGGCGCCCACGCGCACCGTCCAGGGGCGGCCGTCGGGGCTGACGGGGCGGATGTGCTGCGCCAGGTAAGCGCGCAGCTGCGGGCCGAATTCGGCCACCAGGCTTTCAGGGTGCAGCAGCAGCTGGTGGCCGAAAGCCGGCTCCAATTCACTCAGCGGCAGTTGCAGCTCCGCCGCCACGCCGCCCGGCTGCAGGTCCAGCACCACCAGGGAGTTGGGCATGGGGTGGGCAGCCAGACGGCCCGGGCCGATGCTCAGCAGGAGCAGCAGCCCGGCGTAGCAGCGCCAAATCAGCGGGCGGAAAAGCAAATTGGGCGTGGTTGTTTTCATGCAGGAGATGCGCCGAAGCTAGGTCGGCAGTAGGCAGGACAGCCAGCCGGCGCGGGGTAGGAGTGGGGCGGTGGGTAATGCCGGGCGCGGAGAATATGCCGCCACGCTCGTTGATGGTCGGTTTAGCGGTACAGGGCCACCCAGGTACTGAGCACGGTGCTCGGGGTGGCGGTGAGCTGCTGCAGCTGGTCGAGCTGGGCGTTGCTCAGCAGCAGGCGCAGGGTTTCGGCGGCGGGCACGGTGGTTTCGGCGGCGCCATCGGGGGTGGCGAGCAGGGAGTGGCGCAGGGCCAGGGCCTGGTGGGGCTGCAGGCGCAGCTCGGTCACCAGTGCCCGCAGCAGCTGCTCGGGGGCGCAGTCGAGGGCGGCCAGGGGCGAAAGGTTCACCGGCAGGTCGGCCACCTGCACGCGCGGGGCGGGCACTTCGCGGTCGGCGAGCTGGGCGCGGGCCGGGCAGGCAGCGGCCAGCAGAACGGGGACGAGCAACAGGCGGAGGCAGGCGGCGAAAGTCATGGCAGAAACGGAAAGCTGGTGGGGCCACGGCGGCCGGGTGAGGCGCCGTATCTGCATCGAAATTGCACTGGCTCATTGCCACATATCGACTGCAATAGACTGCGTAGGTTTTTTTGCCGACTGAGCCTGGCATTCAGCCGATAAGCGCCAACGCGCGGCCGCCTACGCCCGCGCTGGCCAGTTGGTCGATGCAAAGGCGTGCTTCGTCGGGAAACGGGCGGCCGCGGCCGTCGATGGGGCGTTTTGAGCAGGTGTTGATTGCAAAGCCAGCGGGATGTTGCCGGCCGGCAAGCGGCTGCGGGCGGCACCGTCGGGCTGAGCCTTTTCGGGCAGAACGGGCCGGCGACTCCCCGGCTGGAATCGGGCGTTCATGCTGCGAAATCCGGCACTCAACCATATCGACCCGAACCCGGGCGGGCGGCGGCGGTAGCTTTGTGGCACTACCGGCCACTGCCCGGAACCCCTTGTTATGAAAAGCCAGCTTGTCTGCCTAGCCCTTATCAGTACGCCTCTGCTCGTCAGCGCCCAAGACCAGCCCCGCCCCGAGGGCCAACGCCCCGGCGGGCAGCGCCCGGCGGGTGCCCCCGCTGTCGGCGACGCCCGCCCCGCCCTGCCCGGCCCCGTGGTGCAGGGCAGCGGCAAGCTCACCGGCACGGTGCTCGACGCGGGCACCAAGCAGCCGGTGCCCTTCGCCACGGTGGCCCTGCTTAACGCCGCCGGCAAGCCCATCGACGGCAGCGTGGCCGACGACAAGGGCAAGTTCAGCATCGGCGGTATCCCGGCCGGCACCTACACGGTGCAGGTGAGCTTTATCGGCTACAAAAATCTGGAGAAGCCCGGCGTGACGTTCAGCGACGCGGGCGAAACCCAGAACCTGGGCACGCTCACGCTGGCCTCGTCGGCACAGCAGCTGGGCGAAGTGGTGGTGCAGGGCCAACGCTCCTTGGTGGAGGAAAAGGTGGACCGCACCGTGTACAACGCCGAGAAGGACGAAACCACCCGCGGCGGCGACGCTACCGACGTGCTCAAGCGCGTGCCGCTGCTGTCGGTGGATTTGGACGGCAACGTGTCCTTGCGCGGCTCGTCCAACATCAAGGTGCTCATCAACAACAAGCCCTCGACCATTGCCGCCAGCAACGTGGCCGACGCGCTGAAGCAGATTCCGGCCGACCAGATCAAGTCGGTGGAAGTCATTACCTCGCCCTCGGCCAAGTACGACGCGGAGGGCTCGGGCGGCATCATCAACATCATCACCAAGAAGGACAACCTGCAGGGCAAAACGCTGGACCTGCGCACCAGCGCGGGCTTCCGCACCAGCGACCTGAGCCTGAACGCGGGCTACCGCCAGGGCAAGATGGGCTTCACGCTCGGCGGCGGCGTGCGCACCAGCTACAACACGCCCGGCTCCTTCGAAAACTCCCAGCTGGCCACCTCGCCCGTCGACGGCACCCAGCGCCTGACCACCCAGCAGGCCGACGCCCGCCGCCAGAACCTGGGCGGCCGCGCCAACTTCGGCTGGGACTACGACTTCAACAAGCAGAACGCCCTGTCGCTGGGCGTGCAGCTGGGCGTGCGCAACGGCACCAACTACCAGGACCGCCTGCTGACGCAGACGTACAGCGGGGCCAGCACCAGCGGCACCCTGCTCAGCAGCTCCCTGCGCGACGCCGTCACCACCGACCGCACCAATAACCTGGACCTGAGCCTGACTTACAACCACCTGTTCGCCAAGCCCCAGCACGAGTTCAGCCTGCTCACGCTCTACAGCCGCACCAACGCCACCAACGACTTCACCAACACCCTCTACGCAGGCGACGCGGTGACGCAGCGGCTGAAAAACCAGAACGACAGCTACAACCAGGAAGCCACGGTGCAGGCCGATTACCAGGTGCCCATCGGCAAAAGCCAGCTGCTGGAGCTGGGCGCCAAGGACATCATGCGCCGGGTGCGCAGCGAGTACACCTACCTGCTGGCCGACGGCGCCACCGGCGACTTCCGGCAGCTGCCCGGCAGCTCGCTCACCAACGTGTTCAACTACAACCAGAACGTGGCCGCCGGCTACCTCTCGTACACGCTGAGCTTCCTGAAAACCTACTCGCTGAAGGCCGGGGTCCGCTACGAGCACACCGACATCAACGCCGACTTCCAGACCGGGCAGACGGTGCAGCTGCCCAGCTACGACGTGTGGGTGCCCAGCGTAAACCTTTCGCGCAAGCTCGCGAACGGCGACATGATCAAGGCAGCCTACAACCGCCGCATTCAGCGCCCTTCGCTGCAGTTTCTGAACCCCAACATTCAGGCCGCCAACCCGCTGAACGTGACGCAGGGCAACCCGCTGCTGCGCCCGGAGTTTACCAACAGCTACGAGCTGTCGTACAGCACCTTCCTGAAGGGCACCACGCTTAGCTTCAGCGGCTTCGCCCGCAATACCGACCACTCCATCCAGGCCCTGCGCACCTTGCGGGGCGACACCATTCGGACCTCTTATGCCAACATCGGCACCGAAAACGCCTACGGGGTGAACGTGTTTGCCAACGTGAACCTAGCCGGCAAGCTCAGCCTCAGCGGCGGCCCCGACCTCTACTACGCCGTGCTGCGCAACAACGGCACCGACCCGCTCTACAACGCCTCGAACCGGGGCTGGGTGGTGAGCGGGCGCATGTTCGGCAGCTACAACTTCACTCCGAAGTGGGGCCTGCAGTTCTTCGCGTTCTACCGCGGGCGGCAGGTGCAGCTGCAGGGTTACCAGAGTGGCTTCGGGGTGTACAGCCTGGGCCTCAAGCGCGACCTGTGGGACAAGAAAGGCAGCCTGGGCTTCGGCCTGGACAACTTCCTGACGCCGACCAACCGGGTGCGCAGCTCGGTGGAGTCGCCGCTCATCAGCCAGCGCAGCGTGAATACCATGCAGATGCTCGGCTTCCGCGTCAACTTCAGCTACCGCATTGGCAAGCTGACTACCGCGCCTACCCAGCGCCGCAAGAAGGAAGTGACCAACGACGACCTGAAGGGCGGCGAGGGGCAATAAGTCGTGCTCCGGGCGCCTCACGGGACCCCTCCGGGGCCGGCTCCCCCTCTCCAAGGGGAGAGGGGGAGCCGGACGTCAGCAATGGCATTATGCTGATGCCGGGGCGAGTGACGCTGTCAGTTGGCGCGCCGCCGTGCCTACATTAACCGAAAGGATACACCAACTACCTCCCGCAGTCGTCAGGCTCCCCCTCTCCCCTTGGAGAGGGGGCCGGCCCCGGAGGGGTTCCGTGACGCCAACACCATGACCGCAGCTCCCGCCCCGGCTACTTACCACCTGAGCGCCCGCCAGAAATGGAAGCTGGCGCTCAGCCTGGTCATCATCTACTTCCCGATTCACACCTACCTGAACTTCCCGGAGTGGCACCAGAACTGGGACGGGCTGCTGCGCTCGGTGCCCTTTCTGCTGATGCAGGTGGTGGTGATGCTCGGCTTCTACTTCATCTGGCTGAACCTGGTGGAGTGGATTCAGCAGCGGCTGTTCGGCTGGTTCGGCGAGGACTTCTTGCTGGAGCTGAAGCTGCCCGCCCAGTTGGCCACCCTGCTGGTGTCGATGGTGCTGGCGGCCGGGTTTATCCTGGTGTATAGCACGCTGATCCGCACCTTTTTCCACCTGCTGCCGGGGCTGCGCTCCAGCCGGCCGCCGGGGCTCACGCCCGAGCACCTGGCCCTGCACCGCCGCGCCAACGACGGCTTCTTCCTGATGCTGATGCTCTCGGCCTTTTACCTGGTGGCCAACAGCCGGGCCTTGATGCGGGTGCGGGCCTTCCACCTGCGCGCCGAGCAGCTCGAAACCGAAAACCTGCAGGCCCGCTTCGCCGCCCTCAAAAGCCAGGTGAACCCGCACTTCCTGTTCAACAGCCTGAGCATTTTGTCCTCGCTGGTGCACGTCGACGCCGACCTCTCGGAGCGGTTCATCGACCAACTCTCGCGGGCCTACCGCTACACCCTGGAGCAGCAGGACCACGACCTGGTGCTGCTGGGCACCGAGCTGGACTTCATCAAGGCGTACACCTTCCTGCTCAAGATTCGCTTCGACGAGAAGTTCGACGTGCAGGTGGACGTGCCCGAGGCCACCCGGCTGGCCTACCGCCTGCCCCCGCTCACCCTGCAGCTGCTGGTGGAAAACGCGGTGAAGCACAACACCATGTCGCGGCAGGAGCCGCTGCTGGTGCGCATCGAGCAGGAGGGCGACGCACTGGTGGTGCGCAACACCCTGCAGCGCCGCCCGGCCAGCTACCCGGGCACCGGCGTGGGGCTCGAAAACATCCACAACCGCTACCGGCTGCTGACCCCGCGCCTGGTGGGAGTGGCCGTCACCAACCGCGAATTCATCGTCCGCATTCCCCTGCTGCCCGCATGAGAGTCCTGATCATCGAAGACGAAAACCTGACGGCCCGCCGCCTGGAAGGCCAGCTGCGCAAGTACGACGCGGCCATCGAGGTGCTGGAGCGCCTGCCTTCGGTAGCCACGGCCGTGCAGTGGCTGCAGGCCCACCCGGCGCCCGACCTCATCTTTCTCGACATCCACCTCGAAGACGACCTGGGCTTCCGCATCTTCGACCAGGTGCAGGTCAGCTCGCCCATCATCTTCACCACAGCCTACGACGAGTACATGATCCAGGCCTTCAAGGTGAACAGCATCGATTACCTGCTCAAGCCCATCAACTACGAGGAGCTGGTGGCGGCCATCGAGAAGTACCAGCGCCTGCGCCAGCACTTCGCCCCGGTGGATCTGCCGGCCCTGCTGCGCCTGGTGAGCCCCACGCCCGCCCCGGAGTACAAGGAGCGGTTTCTGGTGTCGGTGGGCACGCGCCTGCGCAGCGTCGAGACGCAGGAGGTGGCCTACTTCTGCTTCGAGGACGGCGCCACCTTCCTCATCACGCGCCAGGGCCAGCGCCTGGTCATCGACTACAGCCTCGACAAGCTGGGGCAGGTGCTCAACCCGCGGCAGTTTTTCCGGGTGAACCGGCAGTACCTCGTCGGCATCGGCGCCATCGACACCATTCACAACCACTCGGCTGGCCGCCTGGAGCTGACTTTGCAGCCCGTTGCGCGTCAGCCGGTGCTGGTGAGCGTGGACCGGGCCACCGAGTTCAAGGACTGGCTGGGCCGCTAAGGCCGGTTCGGCTTCCGATGAACAGCCGCCGCCCTGCCGGACGCTACCGCCAGGCACCACGCAGCTCATTCGCCAAAAAGAAGAACCCGTTCAGGTCCAACCTGAACGGGTTCTTCTTTTTAGCTGCCCAGTTCGGCTCTAACCCCGGTTAGTTCCTCTTTTTGGATACCCAGTTCGGCTCCGACCTCAGTCAGCTCCTCTTGTTGGCTACTCAGTTCGGGTCTGACCTCGGTTAGTTCTTCTTTTGGGCGACTCAGTTCGGGTCCGACCTGAACTGAGTCGGTTTGGATGGTAACCAGCTGGGGTTCGACCCGAACTGGTTCGGGTCGAACCCGACCCTGCGGCCTCCGGGGGCGGGCTCCGCGAGGATATTAGTTCGACTTCTTCAGCAGGCGGCCCAGGGTGGCGTGCAGCTCCTCGCCGGTGAGGTTGGCGGCCACGATTTTGCCTTGCGGGTCGATGAGGAAGTTCTGCGGAATGGCCTGCACGCCGTATTCCTGGGCGGCGGCGTTCTGCCAGTACTTCAGGTCCGATACCTGCGTCCAGGCCAGGCCGTCGGCCTGAATGGCCTTCAGCCAGGCGTCGCGGCCGGTGGGCTTGTCGAGCGACACGCCGAGCACGGTGAAGCCCTGGTCCTTGTAGGCGTTGAAGGCCTTCACCACGTTGGGGTTTTCGCGGCGGCAGGGGCCGCACCACGAGGCCCAGAAATCAAGCAGCACGTACTTGCCGCGCAGGCTGCTCAGGGCCACGGGCTTGCCGTCGGGGTCGTTCTGGGTGAATTCGGGCGCCGTGGCCCCGATGGCCACTTTCTGCACGCGCTTCAGCTGCTCGGCCAGGCGCACCCCGGCGGGCGTGGCGCGCAGCGCGGGCGTGAGGCCGTTGTAGAGGGCCGCGAATTCATCGGCCTTGGGCACGTAGCCGATGGCCTTGGGCAGGGCAAACAGGCTGTAGCGGGCGCCCGGGTTGGCTTTCACGTAGGCCGCGTACACCTGCTGCTCCTGGGCGTCGAGCGGGTCGAGCTTGGCTTCCAGCGCCTTCACGGTGGCCGCGTCGCCCTGCTTTTCCTTGGGCAGGGCGCGGAATTCCTTCACGTAGGCGTCGTACTTGTCCGACAGCGGCTTGAGCTTGGCCTGCAGCTTGGCGTCCTCCACGTTCAGCGGGGTGCCGGCCACGGTGGCCTTGCTGGCCGAGTCGGCGGTGGTGACGGTGATGGTGCCCTTCTCCAGGTACAGCGTCGTCACGTCCTGCGACTTGCTGAGCGGGGCGCCGCCGTGGCTGAAGGTGAGACGGGCAGCCAGCGGCTCGGCCTGCGCGCCCTTGAACTCAAACGTGCCGTTCTGCACGGCCACCGAGTCGGTCACGCGCTGCTTGTTGAGCGCGTAGCTCAGGTAGGCCTTGGTCACGTTGGCTTTGGGGCCGAGCTTGCCTTTCAGCACGTAGGTTTCGCCGGGGGCCTGGGCGGCCGTCAGCGCGAGCAGCGCGAGGCTGCCGGAGAGTAGGGTTTTCATCAGGAAGCGGTGAGGGTAAGCGGATACAGACGGGACGACGGGAGGAATGCGCCCACAATGACGCCATTTCAGCCGAAAGGTGGCGCGCCGGGTTTAGCGCACCACCACGCGGCGAGTGGCGGAGCCACAACGAAGCAGGTACACCCCGGCCGGCAGCCCCTCGACCGATACCGTGAGGGTTTGGGCACCGGCGGGCAGCTGCATCTGCCGCTGCAGGCGGCCCCGGACATCGAGCAACTGCACGGTACGCGCGCTGGGGCTGCGCGGCAAGGCCAGCGTGACGTGGTGCTGCGCCGGGTTGGGGTAGAGGTCGGCCACGGGCGCCGTGGCCGCCCACTGGCTGGCCGTGGCCACGGCCGGGTCGTAGATGCCGACGTAGTTCATAATCAGGCTTTCGTCGCCGACGGCCGTGAAGCTGCCCCCAGCCATCAGGCGGTTGCCGACGGCTGCCAGGCCGTTCACGGCGTTGTTGGTGCCGGTGCCCAGGCTGCTCCAGGCGGAGCCGTCCCAGCGGGCCACGTTGCTGACGGCCGTGGGGCCGGCCTGCGTCAGGCGCCCGCCCACGTACACATCACTGCCGATAACCGCCAGGGCCTGCACGGTACCCGTGACGCCGTTGCTGGTGCCGGTGCCCAGGCTGCTCCAGGCGGTGCCGTCCCAGCGGGCCACGTTATTGGCCGCCATGCCGCCGATCTGGGTGAAGCGGCCACCCGCGTAGAGCGTCGAGCCGGCGGCGCTCAGCGCGTAGATGGGGCCATTCAGGGGCGTGCCCGCCGCGCTCCAGCTGTTGCCGTTCCAGCGGGCCAGGTTGGTGACGGTGGTGCCGCCGGCGTTGTTGAACTGCCCGCCGACGTATAAATCAGTGCCCACCACGGCCATGGCCGACGCTTGCGCGAGGGTTGGGTGCGTCAGGCCGGAGCCGAGCGGAGTCCAGGCGGTGCCGTCCCAGCGGGCAATGTTGTTGGCCGCCACGCCGCCGGCCTGGGTGAAGGTACCGCCCACGTACACATCGGCGCCCACCACCGCCAGCGAATACACGTTGCCGTTTACACCGTTGCTGGTGCCGCTGCCCAGGCTGCTCCAGGTGGTACCGTCCCACTGGACCACGTTGTTGGCACTGACGCCGCCGGCGCTGAAGAACAGCCCGCCCACGTACACCGTTGAGCCCTTTACGGCCACGCTGCGCACTTGCATACCCCCGGCGTACGCGCCGCTGTACAAGGGCGTCCAGCCCGCGCCGTTCCACTTCGCCACGCCTTCGACGGCCACGCCGCCAGCCTGCTGGAACAGGCCGCCCGCGTACACATCGGAGCCGTGGGCGCTGAGCGTATACAGGCTCCCATCGAAGCCGTGGAAGCCCGCGGCGCCCCCCGGGCTCAGGTTGCTCCAGCTGCTGCCCGTCCAGCGGGCAATGTTGTCGGCGCGAATGCCGCCGGCGCTCAGGAAGCGGCCGACTACGTACAGATCGGTGCCTGCCACCAGCAGGGCCTCGCCGCCGGCGCCCGCACTCAGCGGGCCCAGGCCCGTGCCCACGCGGCTCCAAGCGGTGCCGTTCCAGCGCACGAGGTAGTCGGCCACCGCGCCGTAGGCCTGCTGGAAGCCCCCCGTCACGTACATATCAGACCCCACGAAAGCTATGGCGTCGACACTGCCGTTGCTGTTGCCGTTGGCAAAGCCCGCGCCGCCCACGCGGCTCCAGCCCGAGCCGCTCCACTTCGCCAGGCAGTCGACGGTAACGCCGCCGGCCTGCTGAAAGCCGCCGCCTACATACACCTCGTTGCCTTGCAGCACGATGCAGTTCACCAAGCCGTTGGTGGGCGTGCCGATGCCCGAGCCCAAGGTACTCCAGTCGGTGCCGTTCCACTTGGCAATGCGGCTGGCGCTGCGGCCCCCGGCTGTGTCGAAGGAGCCGCCCACGTACAGGTCGCCGTTGGCCGCTACCGCCAGCGCCGACACCTGGGGAATAACGCCGCTCACGCCGTTGTTGGGGCCGGTGCCCAGGGCGTCCCAGGCGGTGCCGTCCCAGCGGGCCACGCTGTTGGCGGCTACGCCGCCGGCCGCGTTGAAGCGCCCGCCCACGTACAGGTCGCCGTTGGCCGCTACCGCCAGCGCCGACACCAGCAAGGACTGCCCGCTCGCCTGGCTGAGGCCACTGCCGAGGCTGCTCCAGCTGCCGTTGCTCCACTTCGCCACGTGGTTGGCCGCCACGGTCCCGGCCGTGGTGAAGCGCCCGCCCACGTACAGGTCGCCGTTGGGGGCGGCGGCCAAGGCGTATACCGTGCCGCTCACGCCGTTATTGCCACTCACGCCGTTGTTGGTGCCCGTGCCCAGACTGCTCCAGGCGCTGCCGTCCCAGCGGGCGATGCTGCGCGCCACCACGTTGCCGGCGGTGCTAAACTGCCCGCCTACGTAAATAGTGGTGCCGATGCGTGCTACGGCGTACACGCGGTTGTTGGGGCCGGCCATGCCAAAGCCCGTTTGCCAACGTTCGTCGCCGGTGCCGAGGACTGACGCCGGGCGGAAAACGGGATGCCCGTCGGGGGCGGTGAACATGCGAAATTGGCGGGCGTCGAAGGTGCCGTGCGCCCCCGGGCGCAGGGAGCCGTCGGGGGCCAGGGCCTCCGCCAGCGAGGAAGCTGCGTCGTGGGGCGCCGCGGAGGCCAGGCCGGCCATCAGCAGCCAGCCCAGCAAGGGCAACCAGCACTTCGACCGGCGCGACAGAAAGACGAGGGGTAAAAGAAGTAGGGGCATAGAATGGAGAAACATTAAGGCTATCAAAGATAAAGTGACGAGGCGGTAGATGATGCCGCCGCAGTACCGGGGGCTACCGTTGTGTGGGGTTGCATTCCACGCCAAACGGGCCGCACCTTCCTGAAAAGTGCGGCCCGTTTGGCGTGGGTCTAGAGCAAGCGGGCCGGCTGCTCCGGCAAGCCCGGCGGCGCGGTGCGCTTAGCGGCCGGCTTCGACCAGGCTGATGGCGTAGCCGCCGCCGGGGGCGCAGCGCTGAGTCAGCTTGGTTTTGCGGGTCACCGTCTGCTTGCGGATCTGGTAAGCCTGCGGGTTTTTCTCGTAGTGCGCGTCCGGGGCATCGGCGTAGATGGTGGCCACGTACTTCTTGCCGGGCTCCAGGAAGCTCAGGTCGATGGCGGAGGTGCGGCCCTGCTCGTCGCAGGTACTGCCGATGAACCAGCTGCTCTTGCCCTTGGCCTTGCGGGCGTAGGTGATGTAGTCACCGGGCTCGGCTTCCAGCACCTTGGTGTCGTCCCAGTCCACGGCCACGTCCTTGATGAACTGGAAGGCGTCGAGGTGCTGGTTGTAGGTCTCGGGCAAATCGGCCGCCATCTGCAGGGGCGAGTACATGGTCACGTACAGGGCCAGCTGCCGGGCCAGCGTCGAGTGCACGAAGGAGGTGTTCTGCGGGTTGTAGGCGCTGACCTTGGTCTGGAAAATGCCCGGCGTGTAGTCCATCGGGCCGCCGATGAGGCGGGTAAAGGGCAGGATGGTGGTGTGGTCGGCGTTGTTGCCGCCAAACGACTCGTACTCCGTGCCCCGCGCCGCCTCGTTGCCAATCAGGTTCGGGTAAGTGCGGGCCAGGCCGGTGGGGCGCACCGCCTCGTGGCCGTTCACCATGATGTGGTGCTGGGCCGCCTTTTCCAGCACGAAGTTGTAGTGGTTGATCAGCCACTGGTCGTAGTGGTGGTGGCCCAGCGGCACGATGTCGCCCACGTAGCCGGTTTTCACCGCGTTGTAGCCGTACTTGTTCATGAACTGAAACGCCGAGTCGAGGTGCCGCTCGTAGTTGCGCACCGAGCCCGAGGTTTCGTGGTGCATGATGATGCGCACGTTCTTGCTCTGGGCGTAGCGGTTCAGCTCCTGCACGTCAAAATCGGGGTAGGGCGTCACGAAGTCGAACACGTAGTCCTTGTGCTTGCCGAACCAGTCTTCCCAGCCGGTGTTCCAGCCCTCCACCAGCACCGCGTCGAAGCCGTGCTGGGCCGCGAAGTCGATGTACTCCTTCACGTGGGCGTTGTTGGCGCCGTGCGTGCCGTTGGGCTTCACCTTCCGGTAGTCAACGGAGTCGAGCTTGATGTTGTCCATGTTGGTGTACGACCAGGTGCTCTTGCCCGTAATCATTTCCCACCACACGCCCACGTACTTCACCGGCTTGATCCACGACACGTCCTTGAATTTCGTGGGCTCGTTCAGGTTCAGCACCAGCTTCGAGAGCAGAATGTCGCCGGCCTTGTCGCTGACGATAACCGTGCGCCAGGGCGAGTTGGCCGGGGTCTGAATCAGGCCCTTGTCGCCCACCGCGTCGGGCGTCAGGTGCGAGGTCAGCACCATCGTCTTATCGTCCAGCTCCAGGTGCATGCAGGAGTAGTCGATGAGCGCCGCCTCGTGGATGTTGATGTAGAGCCCGTCCGCGCTTTTGAGCATCAGCGGCGTCTGCAGGCCGGTGGGGGAGAAGGTGGTCTGCGAGGCGTTGCCCGTCACGGCCGATTTCATCAGCCCGCGCACTTCCGAGAGCTTGGAGGTGACGGTGCTGTACTCCTGGGTGTCGTAGTCGCCGGGCAGCCAGAAGGCTTTATGGTCGCCGGCCAGGGCAAACTCGGTGCGCTCCTCCTTGATGGTGAAGTAGTCGAGCTTGGGCTGGCGCGGAAACTCGTAGCGGAAGCCCAGCCCGTCGTCGAACACCCGGAAGCGGATGCGCATCGTGCGCTGCGTCTCAGCCTGCGTCAGGGTCACGGCCAGCTCGTTGTAGTGGTTGCGGATGGTTTTCGACTCGCCCCATACCGGCGTCCAGGTCTCGTCGAACGAGCGGGTCTGCTTGTCCGTCTGCGCGAAGCCGCTCTGCAGGCTGGTGGTCTTCTTCAGCTCCAGGCCCAGCTTGCTGGTTTTGATGACCTCGCGGCCCTTGTAGCGCAGCCGGTACGTCGGCACGCCGCCCTGCAGGTCGAAGTTCAAGGTCAGCTGCCCGTTGGGCGACTTGACTTCCTCGGCCCGGGCCGTCAGGCCCAGCAGCAGGCAGAGCAGGGTGAGCAGCCGGGCGGGGCCAAAAGATGGTAGGAATGAGGTAGCGCGGTGCATCATAAACGGGCCGGGTTGGTGGGAAAGCAGAAACTGCGGCCCGGCAAAGGTGCGGCAAGCACAAAACATAAAAAAATAACGCAAGTAAAAACCGCCCCGCCCGGAGTAATTAGTCACTCACGCCCCGCGGCGGCAAGCGGCGCGTCCCCGCGCTGCGTAGCCGCGTCCCTAGCCGTCATTCAGGCGCCGCCCGCGGTTTAATGACAATAATCATCAACGCCGGGGAACTGCTGACGTATGGTAGCGGGGTTAAGGCATTAAAGCGCTTTAATCCTGCCAACCCCACTTCCGCCATGCGTTTCCTCTTTCTCTGCCTTGCCGCGCTGCTGAGCTTCTCGGGCGCCCGGGCGCAAACTCCCGCCGCCGTCACCTGGAACAACGACCTCGTGGCGGCTCTGCAACAGGCCAAAGCCGCCAATAAGCCCGTGCTGGCCGTTTTTTCGGGCTCCGACTGGTGCAAGCCCTGCATCATGCTCAAGCAGGAAGTGTTCGACCAGCCCGAGTTTCAGCGCTACGCCCAGGACAAGCTGGTGCTGGCCCGTTTCGACTTTCTGCGCAGCAAGAAAAACAAGCTGCCCGCCGACCAGACCAAGCGCAACGAGCAGGCCGCCGCGCAGCTCAACAAGGAAGGCTCCTTCCCGCTGGTGGTGCTGCTCTCGCCCGAAGGCAAGGTGCTGGCCAAAACCGGCTACCGCCCCGGCGGGCCCGCCGCCTACGACGCCCACCTCAGCCAGCTGCTGACCAACCGCTAACTCGCATGCATTCGATCTGCCGCTTGACCGGCGCGCTGCGGCGCATGGCGCCGGCCGCGCTGCTCCTGCTCGCGCTGCTGGCCGTCCCGCCGCTGGCCCGGGCGCAGGCGCCCCGGGCCGCGCCACCGCGCAACTACATGCGCGCCGCCCACCTCATGGGCTCCCGCTTCACCTTCACCGCCGTGGCCACCGACGACTCGCTGGGCTGGCGGGCCGTGCGCGCCGGCATCCGCGAAGCCCAGCGCATCGACCGCCTGTTCTCGTACTGGGATTCGACCTCGCAGGTAATCCGGATCAACCGCAACGCGGGCCTGCGGCCGGTGGTGGTCGACCAGGAAGTGTACGACCTGATTCAGCGCACGCTGCGGCTCTCGGCCCTCAGCGGCGGCGCCTTCGACATTACCTTCGCCGGCGGGGAGAAAATCTACAAGTTCGACCGGCAGGAACACGCCGCCCTGCCCGCGCCTGCGGTGATAAAAGCCTCGGTGGCCCGCATCGACTACCGCAAAGTTATCCTCGACCCGGCCGCGCACTCCGTGATGCTCCAGGACAAGGGCATGCGGATGAACCTGGCCGGCATTCTGCAGGGCTACGGGGTGCGCCGCGCCCAGGCGCTGATGCAGCAGATGGGCATTCGGGGCGGGCTCATCAACGGCTCGGGCGACGTGTCGTGCTGGGGCCGGCAGGCCGACGGTTCGCTGTGGCGCGTGGCCATCGGCGACCCGCAGCACCCGCACGGCGGCATCAACAGCTGGCTCGACGTGACCGACGTGGCCGTGGTGACGGCCGGCAACTACGAGCAGTACTTCACCGTGGGCGGCAAGGTGTACGGCCACATCATCGACCCGCACACCGGCCTGCCGAGCACCGGGCTGAAGTCCGTCACCATCATCTGCCCCGACGTGGAGCTGGCCGACGGCCTCGACGAAGTCGTCTTCGTGAAGGGCGCCGAGGCCGGGCTGGCCTTTATCAACGGCCTGAAGGGCGTCGACTGCACGCTCATCACCGACGACGGCCGCACGCTCACTTCCAAGGGCATGCAGGTGCGCTACTATTCCAACCAACCGGCCCCGGCCACCGCCGCCAAACCCTGATCTGACTCCATGAATCTTCCTCCCATATTGCCCCGGCTGGCGCTGGGCGCGCTGCTGCTGCTGGGCGGCAGCGGCCTGACGAGCTGCGTGTCGGTGGCGGCTTACCAGAAAATGTACCTCAACGACGAGGACATGCAGCTGGCCAACAAGCGCATCGAAACCTACGAAACCAACTTCGAAAGCTACCGCGAAGGCGCCGGCGGCGCCAACGGCGGCAAAGTCGGGGGCGGCTGCGGCTGCAACTAACGGACCGCGCGCATGAGCTATTCTTTCTACTTCCCTTGGCGCCGCGCCGCGCTGGCCCTGCTGCTGACCGCCGCGCCCGCCCTGACCTGGGCTCAGACCACGCCCACGCCCAACCGCGTCGACGGCTACGGCGCGCCCGCGGCGGCCCCGAGTCCGCCCAACCCGCACAACAACGGCGAAACCGAGCTGAACATCCTCACCAGCTACTACCAGCAGGACGGCAACCACGGCGCCGTGGAGGGCGGCATCGGCACCCAGCACCTGACCGACCTGACGCCCACCATCATCCTGAACGTGCCGTTGGACTCGGTGACGCGCCTCTCGGCCAACGTGGGCATGGACGTGTACGCCTCCGCCTCCACCGACCGCATCGACTACGTGCTGTCGACGCCCTCCAGCCAGGACACCCGCTACCACGCCGACTTCGGCTACTCGCGCCAGCTGGCCGATCAGCGCACCATCGTGGGCCTGGGCGCGGGCTTTTCCAAGGAATACGACTACCTCTCGTTCAACGTCACCGGCAGCTGGGCCCGCACTTCCGCGGACGGCAACCGCCAGCTCAGCGTAGCCGCCCAGGCCTTTTTCGACCGCGCCACCCTGATTTTGCCGGTGGAGCTGCGCACCGGCGGGGGCGGGGAGCACGGCTCCGGCTACGACACGCGCCAGAGCTACAACCTGAACCTGGTGTACTCGCAGGTGCTCACCCAGCGCGTGCAGGCAGCCATCAGCACCGAGCTGGTGGCCCAGCGCGGGCTGCTGAGCACGCCGTTTCACCGGGTGTACTTCCGCGAAACCGGCGAGGCCCGCGGCACGGCCAAAACCGAGCTGCTGCCGCGCCAGCGCTACAAATACCCCGTGGGCCTGCGCCTGAACTACTACGCCACCGACCTAGTGCAGCTGCGCAGCTACTACCGCTTCTACAACGACAACTTCGGCATCCGGGCGCACACCGTGGAGCTGGAAACGCCGGTGAAGCTCACGCCCTTCTTCGTGCTCTACCCCTTCTACCGCTACCACACCCAGACGGCCGCCAAGTACTTCGCGCCCTACCTACAGCACAGCATCAGCGACGAATACTACACCTCCGACTACGACCTGGCCGGCTTCTCGGCCAACAAGGTAGGCCTGGGTCTGCGCTACTCGCCGGTGTACGGCATCGGCCGTTTCAAAACGCCCTTCGGCGGGCGCGTAGCCAAGTTCAAGGCCCTGGATCTGCGCTACGCCTACTACCGCCAGAGCACCGGCCTGACGGCCAACCTCGTCAGCGCCGACCTCTCGTTTACCATGCCCTAAGCTCCGCGCCGCTACTTCACCAACCAACTCCACCGCCGCCATGAACACCGCCCACCTGCACCTGCTGCTCAATCATTCGCCCATCTTCGCCAGCCTGTTCGGCCTGATCCTGCTGCTGATTGCCGTGCTGCGCCGTCACGAGGCGCTGATCAACGCCGGCCTCGTCACGCTGGTCGTGGCGGCGCTGCTCACCATTCCCACCCAGCTCACGGGCGAGGGCGCCGAGGAAGTGGTGGAGCACCGCCCCGGCGTGACGCACGCGCTGATTCACGAGCACGAAGAAGCGGCCGAGCTGAGCCTGTGGGCCATGGAAGCCACCGGCTTGCTGGCCCTGGTGAGCCTGCTGGCCCGCCGCCGCGGCGCGGCCCGCGCGCCCCTGTTCACCTACCTCACCCTGGCCGGCGCCGTGGCCAGCTTCGGCCTGCTGGCGCGCACCGGCAACCTGGGCGGGCAGATCATGCACCCCGAAGCCCGCCCCGATTTCGTCGCGCCCGTCGACGCTGACTAGGGCCCAATCCGGAAAATCCAGGACGGTCATGCTGAGCGCAGTCGAAGCATCTCTACCGCTTCGTCTGGATTCGTGCAACGAAGCGGTAAAGATGCTTCGACAAGCTCAGCATGACGTGGCCTCGTAGACTATGCTTGACTGTTCAGCAGAAGCTGATCCATAATAAAGGCGACTCCCGGATGGGAGTCGCCTTTTTTGATGGGGTGTACGGAGCCTAGTGAATAGCCTCGAACTGGCGCAGGAAGCGCATGTCGTTTTGGGTGAAGAGGCGCAGGTCCTTGATCTGGTACTTGAGCATGGTCGGGCGCTCCAGGCCCATGCCGAAGGCGAAGCCCGAGTACCGCTCCGGGTCGATGCCGCAGGCGCGCAGCACGTTCGGGTCGACCATGCCGGCGCCCATGATTTCCACCCAGCCGGTGTACTTGCAGATGTTGCAGCCCACGCCTTTGCAGATCAGGCAGGAAATATCAATTTCCGTGCTCGGCTCGGTGAAGGGGAAGTACGACGGGCGCATTCGCATCTTCACGTCCTGCCCGTAAAACTCCTGGGCGAAGTAGTAGATGGTCTGCTTCAGGTCGGCGAAGCTCACGTTTTCGTCGATATACAGGCCCTCGATCTGGTGGAACACCATGTGGGCCCGGGCCGAAATGGCCTCGTTGCGGTACACGCGGCCCGGCATGATGCTGCGAATCGGCGGCTTCTGGCTCTGCATCAGGCGCACCTGCACCGTGCTGGTGTGGGTGCGCAGCAAGCGGTTCTGCTCTTCCCCGCCGGCGGGCGGCAAAAAGAAGGTGTCCTGCATTTCGCGGGCCGGGTGGTTCTCGGGGAAGTTCAGGGCCGAGAAGTTGTGCCAGTCATCCTCGATTTCGGGTCCCTCGGCCACGTTGAAGCCGATGCGCGAGAAGATGCGCACGATTTCGTCGCGGGTCAGGCTCAGCGGGTGGCGGGTGCCCAGGGCGCCGGGCACGGCGGGCAGGGTGTAGTCGTAGCCGGCGTCGGCGGGCTGGGCGGCGGCCTCGTCCTCCAGCTGCTGGCGGCGCTGGTCGAATTTGTCCTGCGCCAGCTGCTTCAGGGCGTTGAGCTGCTGGCCCACGCTGCGGCGGTCCTCGGCCGGCACGGTCTTGAGCTGGTCGAAGAGGTCGGCAATGCGGCCCTTGCGGCCGGTGTAGGCAATGCGAAACTGGTCGAGCCCGGCCGCCGTCGTGACGTCGTAGGCCTCGATTTCCTGCTGAAGCTGTTGGATCGTGTCCTGCATAAGTCCTGCAAAGATAGGCCCTCGGCGGGCTCCAACCGCGCCTTGGCCGGGGCCGGGGCCGGACGACCAGCCCCGGTGGGTGGCTGACTACGGCGCGTTTACGTATGAAGCATTAGTCCACCACCTTACCTCACCCGCCGATGCGCCTGCTCCTCGCCCTGCTGCTGACCACGCTCCCCGCCGCCCTGCTGGCCCAAGCCACGCCCACCCGCCGTCCCGCCCAGGCAGCCCCGGCCCCGAAAGCGCCCGCCCGCGCCACCACCGCCAACGACGGCGACGCCACCGTAGCCCCGGGCGAAACCGTGGAGCTGGGTCGCGCCAGCACCGACTACAACGGCCGCGCCTCCAATTACAAGAAGCCAGCACGTCAGTCGGAGCCTACCGATACCCGCCGTGTACCCGCCGGGCAGGGCATCAGCGCGGCGCCGGGCGAGCCGGTGCAGCCCGTGGAGCGCGCCCGCGACGACTACAACGGCCGCCCCGTGCCCGCCACCACCAAGCCGGTCAAAACCACCACCCGGCCCTAACGTGCCGGCCCGGCTTGCCGGGTTGTTTCACCCCCTCACTCCACCTGTTTCTTCGCCATGCTTCGCCGATTTCTACTCCCGCTGCTACTCGTGCTCTTCGTGGCCGGCACCAATGCCGCCCAGGCCCAGACCCGCAAGGCTCACAGCGGCCGCGGCACCCGCGCCCGCACCCAGCCCAAGTCGTCCGACGACGTAAAGCTGGCGCCCGGCATGCGCATCGGCCGCCCCCTGGCCCTCACCACCGACTACATGGGCCGCCCGCTCAAGCCCAAAGCCAAGCTCACGTCTACGCCGGTGAAAACCACGAAGGGCCAGGCCACCTCCATGTCGGCCAGCGGCAGCACCTCGGCCGGCGGCAAGGCCACGACCACCCGGAAATCCAAGCGCCGCTGAACTGTTTGCGGCGGCGATGGGTTCGGGGGGGACCAGCGGCAAAATGGCGCCTGATACCACAGAAAATCAGACCGTTTGACGCACCCCACGACACGTATTTTTCCACCACGCTTTCTTAAGATTCAGACCATGAAACGGTTGGCATTACTCGGATTGGTACTGGGCCTGATGACCGTGCAGGCGCAGGCGCAGACCTCCAAAAAATCTTCCAAATCCAACGACGGTTGGGGCAGCAGCAGCAACGACGGCTGGGGCGCCCCGGCGCCGGCACCCAAGAAAGCCGCCGCGCCCAAAGCCGTTAGCGCCAAGCCCGCCACCACCAAAGCGGCCGTAGCCGCCGACGCTGGTACGCCCGCTGCCGCTATGCCCGTTGAGGCTGCTCCGGCCCCCGCCGCACCCACGGCTACCGATGCCGCCGGGGCTGCTTCGGGCGGTTTCGGGGGCAACATAGGTGGCGGTGCGGCCAACGACGCCCGCCCCATCGAGGGCACCAGCGTGGCGCCCGGCTCGGCGCTGCGCCCTATGAGCCGCACCCGCTACGACTACCGCGGCCGTCCCATCGAGCAGAAGCCCTCGATGCGCCCCCGCGAGTAGCCTGCCCCACTCGCCGGAGTTGCCGCCAACCGGCTCTGAACCTTGGTCAATAGCAAAAGCCCTTCCCGCAGTCCGCGGGAAGGGCTTTTTTGTGGCTGAAGCCGTTCTAGGAGGCCTACGCCAGATCTTCCTCCGCCTCAATGGCCACTGCGGCCGCCTCGCGGGGACGGGCCTGGTAGCGCAGCGTCGAGCAGTTGTCGGGGCGCAGCACCTGCTGGGCTAGGCGCAGCACGTCGGCGGGCTGCACGGCCTGCACGCGGGCGCTTTCCTGGTTCACCAGGTCGGCGTCGCCCATGAGCTTGGCGTAGGCCAGGTTCATGGCGCGGTTCAGCAGCTCCACTTCGCTGAACACAATGCTGGCCTCGGCCTGGTTTTTTACCTTCTCCAGCTCCTCGGCCTCGATGGGCGCGGCGCTGAGTTCGGCCACCACAGCTTCCACGGCGGCATCGGCGGCGGCCAGGTCCACGCCCTGGTTGAGCTTGCCGCTGATGACGAGCAGGCCCGGCTCCAGGGAACCCATGACCGAGGCCGAAAGCGAGTTGAACAGCTGCTGCTCCTTCACCAGGCGCTGGTACAGCCGGCTCGATTTGCCCCGGCCCAGCACGTCGCTCATCAGGTCGGCGGCGTAGTAGTCGTCGTCGGTGCGGGCGGGCATGTGGTACACTTTGTAGAGGGCGCTCAGCGGCACGTCGGCCTCCACCGTCAGCAGGCGGGCTTCGGTCTGGCGCGGCTCCCGGGGCAGCTGCCGCTCGTAGGGCGTGCCCGCCGGAATGGGCCCGAACCACTTTTCGGCCAGCTGCTGGGCCTCGGCCAGGCTCACGTGCCCGGCCACCACCAAAATGGCATTCGAGGGCGAGTAGTGCTTCTGGAAAAAGTCGCGCACCTGCTGCATGGTGGCGTTTTCGATGTGGCCGATTTCCTTGCCGATGGTGGCCCACTGGTAGGGGTGCTGCTGGTAGGCGAGGGGGCGCAGCTTCAGCCACACGTCGCCGTAGGGCTGGTTGAGGTAGGTCTGCTTGAACTCCTCGACCACCACCTTGCGCTGCACTTCCAGCCCGTTTTCGCTGAACGCCAGGCTCAGCATGCGGTCCGACTCCAGCCAGAACGCGGTTTCGATGTTCTGGGCGGGCAGGGTGAGGTAGTAATTGGTAATGTCGGGCGAGGTGAAGGCGTTGTTTTCGCCGCCCACGCGCTGCAGCGGCTCGTCGTAGCTCGGAATGTTGACCGAGCCCGAAAACATCAGGTGCTCAAACAGGTGGGCAAAACCGGTGTGCGCCGGGTCTTCGTCACGCGAGCCGACGTTGTAGAGCACGTTAAGCACGGCCATGGGCTGCGTGAAATCCTCGTGCACGAGGCAGCGCAGGCCGTTCGACAGGGTGAATTCCTGGAAGTTGATCATAGAGGCAATAGGAGTGGGGCGACTAGGGCAATAACCTACGAAAACGTCGCCGGGTTCGGTCGGGCCTTGCTACGGAACAGCGCCGGTTACGGCACCCCATCGGGGTATCGAAGATAGAAGGCCCAGCCTGGATACGCGACGGACGGCCATCAATCGGCCACGCCCACCCGGCGGTGGCCCGGGGAACAGGAGGGCAATCCGGACCGCGGAGCCTGCTCAGTAGCCGCTCAGCGCAGTAGAAAATAGTTGAGCGTCAGGCTCAGGCTTTGGGGCTGGTCCTTCGCATCGGCAAAGTACTGCCCGCCCGGCGAATAGCTGTAGTATGTGTAGCCCGTCGTGCCCCGGCGGTAATACAGCCCGAGGCTGGCCGCGTGCCGGGTAGCCTGCCGGCCGACGCCTACCTCCAAGCCCAGGGTTCCAAAGGCCTCGTTCGGGTGATGTTTCTCGTTGAGCCGGGGGCTGCCCGAGCCCAGCTGCCTCCCCCAGCCGCCCCCCAGCACCATGTGAAAACGGCCCGTGGGCATGCCAGTGCGCAAGTACAGCGGCAACAAGACATACAGGGGGCGCTGCGTGAAATGGTAGCGTTGTTCCACCAAGGCCTCCGCGTGCAGCGACAGGCGGGCTGCCGCAACGTAACGGCCTGCATTGAGGGCCGCCGTGGGGCGCAATAAGCTCCCGTTGGAATTGAGGCGGGCGTTATGCCATTGAAAGGCGCTGACACCGAGCTTGGCTCCGAACAGCCAGCACGAGGCCGGGGAAACCGGCTGGGCCGATTGGGCCGGGGCGGAATAAGCCGGCAGAGCGGCGCATAAGGCAAATAGCAGTGGACGCATAACAAATGAGCCGGAATAATGGGGGCAAGATAGGCAGCCGGCCCGATGAGCACAACCCCCGGGTATGCCCCGAACCGCCCAACCTTCTACCTTTGCCGCCACTTTCCCCCGAACCCCTTCCACCCCATGCAATTCGACCGCAAAGACTACTCCAACGACGACCTGCTGCGCCTCTACGAAGGCCTCGTAAAGCCGCGCATGATCGAAGAGAAAATGCTCATCCTGCTCCGTCAGGGCAAAGTGAGCAAGTGGTTTTCGGGCATCGGGCAGGAAGCCATTTCGGTGGGCAGCACGCTGGCCCTGCACATGGATGAGTACATCCTGCCCCTGCACCGCAACCTGGGCGTGTTTACCTGCCGGCAATTGCCGCTCGACCGCCTCTTCGCGCAGTGGCAGGGCAAGAAAACCGGCTTCACCAAGGGCCGCGACCGGTCGTTCCACTTCGGCACCAACGAGCACCACATCGTGGGCATGATCAGCCACCTGGGCCCCCAGCTGGCCGTGGCCGACGGCATTGCCCTGGCCTCGAAGCTCAACGACGAGGGCAAGGTGACGGTGGTGTACTCCGGTGACGGCGGCGCCTCGGAGGGCGACTTCCACGAGGGCCTGAACGTGGCCGCCGTGTGGCAGCTGCCGGTCATCTTCATCGTCGAAAACAACGGCTACGGCCTGAGCACGCCCTCCAACGAGCAGTTCCGCCACGGCTACTTCATCAACAAGGGCCCGGCCTACGGCATCGAGGCGGTGCAGGTGGATGGCAACAACGTGCTGGAAGTGTACGACACGGTGCGCCGCCTCGCCGAGGACCTGCGCCAGAACCCGCGCCCCGTGCTGCTGGAGGCCCTGACCTTCCGGATGCGCGGCCATGAGGAGGCCTCGGGCACCAAGTACGTGCCCCAGGAGCTGTTCGAAGAGTGGGCCCAGAAAGACCCGGTCGAGAACTTCGAGCGCTACCTGCTGGAGCAGGGCGTGCTCGACGAGGAAGCCAAGCAGCGCTACCGCCGCACCATCAAGGACGAAATCGACGAGGCCTGGCGCGTGGTGTTCGAAACGCCGGAAATCCAGGTGGACGAGCAGGAAGAGGTGGCCGATATGTACCGCCCCTTCGACGCGCCCGATCAGGCGCCCGCCGCCGACGCGCCCAGCACCGAGCGCCGCTACGTGGATGCCATTTCGGACGGGCTGCGCCAGAGCATGGAGCGCTTCCCGGAGCTGGTGCTCATGGGCCAGGACATTGCCGAGTACGGCGGCGTGTTCAAGATTACCGACGGCTTCGTGCAGCAGTTCGGTAAGGCGCGGGTGCGCAACACCCCGCTCTGCGAGTCGGCCATCATCGGCACCGGCCTGGGCCTGAGCATCCGCGGCAAGAAGGCCATGGTGGAAATGCAGTTTGCCGACTTCGTGACCTGCGGCTTCAACCAGATTGTAAACAACCTGGCCAAAAGCCACTACCGCTGGGGCCAGAACGCCGACGTGGTGGTGCGCATGCCCACCGGCGCCGGCTCGGCCGCCGGCCCCTTCCACTCCCAGTCGAACGAAGCCTGGTTTGTGCACACGCCCGGCCTGAAAGTGGTGTACCCCGCCACGCCCTACGACGCCAAGGGCCTGCTCTGCGCCGCCCTGGAGGACCCCAACCCGGTTATCTTCTTCGAGCACAAGATGCTCTACCGCAGCATCAGCGGGCCGGTGCCGAATGACTACTACACCCTGCCCATCGGGCAGGCCCGCCTTGCCCGCGAAGGCTCGGAGCTGAGCATCATCACCTACGGCATGGGCGTGCACTGGGCCGCCAAGCTGGCTGAGGAAATGAGCCTTGACTGCGACATCCTCGACCTGCGCACCCTGCTGCCCTGGGACGAGGAAGCCGTGCGCAAAACGGTGGAGAAAACCGGCCGCGTCATCATCCTGCACGAAGACACCCTCACCGGCGGCATCGGCGGCGAAATCGGTGCCTGGATTGCCGAGCACTGCTTCACCAAGCTCGACGCGCCCATCCAGCGTGTGGCCTCGCTCGACACGGCCATTCCCTTCGCCCCGAACCTGGAGCACAACTTCCTGGCCGACAACCGCCTGCGCAAGTGCGTGGAGAAGCTGCTGGCTTATTAGGAGGAGCTAGGAGCCAGGAGTTAGGAGCTAGAATTGAGGTTCTACATCATTCTAGCTCCTAACTCCTGGTTCCTAGCTCCTTTTAAAAGTCCCTTCGTATTTTTCGGACTACCACGATTTACCCCGCTGCCCCTGTGAGTGAGATTCTGCGTCTGCGCCGGCTGAGCTGGCTGCTGCTGGTGCTGGCGGTGCTGGCCGGCCCCGCGCTGAGCGGGTGCCGCCTGTTTCACCCCTACCGCATTCCAAACCCCAAGGGGCCGGTGGTGAAAGTGAAAAAGTCCAAGAAAAAAGACCCCGACGCCACCGAAGCCGCCGACGGCTCCAGCACCGACGCGGCGGCCGAGCCGGCCAAAGTGCAGAAGAACAGCTACGACAAGAACGGCCTGCTCAAAAAGCCCAAGATGAACCGCCGCAAGCTCAAGAAGAAAATCGGCCAGCGCCGCTTCCTGGGTATCACGTTGCCGTTCTAATTCGCTGATTTGTCCTTACTTGCCTGCGGTGCGTATAGCTAAAATGCACTATTCCTCCCATCCGTTGTTGTCCCCCGTATGCTGATTCGTATTACCGTTGCCGGACTGCTGCTCTGGGGCCTGAGCGCCCTGCCCGCCGCCGCCCAAACCGAGTTTGTATCGCAGAAGCGCGCCGCCCGCAAGTCGCTGAAAGCGGCCCGCAAGTACCAGGCGCCCGAAGACCTGCGCCAGTCGCACCTGGCCGTCGACAAGCGTGACCTGCGCCCCGGCGAAACGCCCGAGCGGAACCTGCCGGAGGGCAGCAACCGTTACCGCTTCGATAATACGGGCACGCCCCGGGTAAGCGACCAAAAGATGATTACCACGCGTAAGCCCAAAAAACAACCCAAAGAATCCGAGTGATGCAGTGGACTCCCCTGACCCAGCCCGAACAACTCGCCGATATCGTGCGCGAATCGGCTGAGCACCCCGTCGTTATTTTCAAGCACAGCACCAGCTGCTCCATCAGCGCCATGGCCAAAAGCCGCCTGGAGCGCCAGTGGTCCGATGCCGGCCTTGCCGAAGTGAAGGTTTATTACCTCGACCTGCTGCGCTACCGCCCCGTGTCCAACCAGATTGCCGAGCAGTTTGGCGTGCAGCACCAGTCGCCCCAGCTGCTGCTGATTCAGGACGGTCAGTGCAGCTACGACGCCTCGCACATGAGCATTCAGCTCGGCGAGGTGAAGAAAAAGGTAGCCGCGTAAGCGAACTGTAGGACGATACTTGCAAACGTCCTTACGGCGAAAAAAGAACGTCATTCCGAGCGAAGTCGAGGAATCTCGCGTGTTTGGTCTGATAGTATTCTTCTCGTTCAACGAGGAAATTACTACCGGACGTCAGCACGCGAGATTCCTCGACTTCGCTCGGAATGACGTTCTGTATAAAGGCCGCTCCGAAGAGGCGCAACTCAACTGTAACGAAGCGCTTTAGCCCTCGTAGGAGAACTGAACCGATTGCCGGATTTCCGGGTTTAGGCTGAGAGCCACCGGGCAGGTGCGGGCCGCGTTTTCCAGCGTGGACCGCTCTTTGTCGGAAAGCGAGGCGGGCATCCGGAATGCCAGCTCGATTTCGGCGATGCGCCGCGGCTCGGCCGCCATGTGCTTGGTGACGCTCCACGTCACGCCGCGCAGGTCCAGCCCCTGGCGCTCCGCCACGATGCCCATAATGGTCATCATGCACGAGCCCAGGGCCGCGCTGACCAGGTCGGTGGGCGAAAACGCCTCGCCGCGGCCGTGGTTGTCGACCGGGGCGTCGGTGTGAATGGTGGTGCCCGAGGCTACGTGGGTAGCGTCGGTGCGCAGCTGGCCGGCGTACCGGGCGGTGGCAGTGCTCATAAATTCAGAAAAACTACAGACGGATGCGCTCAAATTTACGTACTTTCGGAGTGGCTGGCCCCGGGTGGGCGGCCGCGCGTTTGTTTTCCTTCCTGCCCGCCTCTGCTGCCGTGCGCCCGTTTTTATACTCCGCTATCCTGCTCCCGGCCGCGCTGCTGGCCGCATCTGCCGCCCAGGCCCAGGAGGCCCAGGACGCGCCGAGCTACGAGAAGGAATTTACCTATGGCATCAACCTGAACACCAACGCCGGCCTGATCGGCGGGGTGGCCGTGCGCTCGACCCGGCGTCTCAACGACGACTGGGCCCGCTTTTGGCTGCTCGAAGGCGTGGAGGTGAAAAGCCGTAAGGAGCAGCGCGTGCAGAACAACATTGGGGGCGTGTATGTGCAGGGCAAGACCAACTACCTCTTCGCCCTGCGCCCCACCGTGGGCTTGCAGCGCACCCTGTTCCGCAAAGCGGCCGAGTCGGGCGTGGAAGTGGATGCCATGTTCGGGGCCGGGCCGTCCATCGGGCTGCTGCTGCCCTACTACATCTACTACGACTACACGCCCAAGCCCGATCCGCAGAGCAACCCCAACCCGCGCGAAGACATCCGGGCCGAGCAGTACGACCCCGTCAAGCACTACGAGGTCAACAAGATTTATGACCGGGCCCCCATTTTCTCGGGCATCGGCAACGTGAAGCCCAACGTGGGCGCACACCTGCGCGGAGCCCTCAACTTTGAGTACGGCCGCTACCGCGACGCCGTGGCGGGTATCGAAGCAGGCTTCCTGATCGAGGCGTATACCAAGCGCTTGGTGACGATGGAGGTAACCGGGGTGCCGGAAAGCCGGCTCAACAACAACCTCTTCAACTCGGTGTACGTGACGCTCTACATCGGCTCGCGCAAGTAAAAGCCATGTTACCACATAAGCCCGTCGCCGGCCGGACCCGCAAGGTCGGCCGGCGACGGGCTTTTTCGGGCCCGGCGGGTGGGTTTGCAACTCACAGGCGGGCTGCGCTGTTTACCGGGCACGGCCGGCAATTCGGTGCTGCGCCGCAACCCGCTACCGCTTACCTTTGTAGGATGGATACTCTCCTGACCTTACCCGTCATTCAGCCTGAAGCTGCTCAGGCGCCGGCCAAGCCCCGCAAGCCCGACTGGCTGCGCGTGAAGCTGCCCGTGGGCCAGGCTTACGCCAACGTGCGCAAGCTGGTGGACGAACATAAACTGCACACCATCTGCGAGTCGGGCAACTGCCCGAACATGGGCGAGTGTTGGGGCGCCGGCACGGCCACCTTCATGATCCTGGGCAACATCTGCACGCGCTCCTGCTCGTTTTGCGCGGTGGCTACCGGCCGCCCCACCGAGTACGACCTCGACGAGCCCCGCCGCGTGGCCGAAGCCATCAAGCTGATGGGCGTGAAGCACGCCGTCATCACCTCCGTGAACCGCGATGAGCTGAAGGACCGCGGCGCCGGCGTGTGGTACGAAACGGTGGTGCAGACCAAGCTGCTGTCGCCCGCCACGACCATCGAAACGCTGATTCCGGACGTGAAGGCCAACTGGGCCGCGCTCGACACGATGATTGCCGGCGGGCAGGAAGTGGTGTCGCACAACATGGAAACGGTGGGCAGCCTCTACCGCCTCGTGCGCCCGCAGGCCAAGTACGACCGCAGCCTGGAGCAGATCCGCCGCACCAAGGAAGCCGGCCGCCGCACCAAGTCGGGCATCATGCTGGGCCTGGGCGAGACCAAGGAAGAAGTGTACCAGGCCATGGACGACCTGGTTGTCAACGGCCTCGACATCCTCACGCTGGGCCAGTACCTGCAGCCCACCAAGCGTCACATCGAAGTGGCCGAGTTCATTCACCCCGACCTCTTCGCGCACTACAAGGAAGAAGGCCTGCGCCGCGGCCTGAAGTACGTGGAGAGCGGCCCGCTGGTGCGCAGCTCCTACCACGCCGAGCGGCATGTGAACGTGCCGATTTAGGCCGCCAGCCGCGTTTAGCATTGCCCCAGGGCCCGGTTTCAGCAGTGAAGCCGGGCCCTGCGTGTTTAGTCGAGCAGGCCGAGGTAGGCGTCGTTGTTGACGTAGAGCACCGCCGGAGCGGGCTGGCCGGGCGGCACGCGCTGCAGGTTCTGGGCCAGCTCGCGCAGCAGGATGCGCGTCTGACGGCCCATGGTATGGCTCCAGAATACCACCACGCGGTAGCTGCCCGGCGCCACCGCAAACTGCTCCGGCGCCAGCGGCTGCCCCGCGGGCGTGCGCAGAAACGTGAGCAGCTGCGCAAACGATAGCAGCTGGTCGGGTGCCACCTGCGAGGCGGGCGGAAAGGTGTTGAGTCGGCCGCCGGGGTTCCAGTTGAGGTTCAGGCTGGGCAGCTTGGGCGGGGCGTAGCAGTTGATGTGAAACGACACGAGCTGCCCGGCGTCGTCAAAATAGAGCAGTTGCAGCAGCTGGCCGTGGTTTTTGGCCGCCTCGTAGGTGCGCGCATCCCGCGCCTGTTGCCGCACGAAGCGCAGGTAGCTGGTGTCGAGTACCGCCACCTGGCTGGCCGGCACCTGGTAGCGGGCTACGTCGGCGGCCAAGCGGGCGGGCGTGTGGGGCGGCGTGTCGTGCATACCCATTACCAGGCCGGCGTACAGGGCGTTGCAGCCGCTGAGGGCCGCCGCCAGCAGGGGTAAAGCCAGGGAAATAGCGCGTCGAATCATCAAACCGGGAATAAAACAAAAAGCCCCATCGGAATCCGATGAGGCTTTTGCGGGGCAAAACGTTGCGTCGCTTAGCGGCGGGCGGTGTTGTCGGTGGGCGGAAAGTCGCCGAGCACGCCGGTGACGAGGCGGTTCACCTCCTGCTCCGACAGCGTCTGCTGGTCGACCTGGCTCTGGCCGTAGCCGCGCCACACCAGCTCCTTGCGCTTGGCGTCCACGATGTCGATGATGACGTTACCGGCTTTGTAGTCCTGCACCGTCTGGTAGGAGCGGCCGAGGCCGTAGTAGCCCCAGTAGGGGTAACCGTAGGGGCCGTAGTAGCCGGGGTTGGCGGCGCGCTGCTTGTCCTCCACGCGGGCGGAGTAGGCTACGTACACGTCAGGGTTCTTATCGGCCTTGGTCAGGCCTTTGCGCACCATTTCGGCTTCCACCGAGCGGCGCATGCGCTGGTCGAAAAAGGAGTTGTAGCCCTTGGCGGGTCCGCCTTCGGCGTCAGCGGGCTGCTCGGGGTACCAGGCCCAGGTTTTGTAAGCGCGGAAGTTGACGGCGTGGTCGAAGTCGGAGGTGACGCCCACGCGGGGCACCGTGGCGCAGCCGGCCGAGCCCAGCAGCAGCGCCAGGCCGATGGCGGCCAGCGCGAGGGGGCGGGAAAACAAGTGAGGGAAGCGTTGCATGATAAGACGAGTTAGGAAAGCCCGAAAACCGCTTTGCCGGCGTCGACAAGCTGGTTTCTGGTGGCTATTCTGTTAACGTCAGGCCCGCGCCGGCCGTTCCCGGATTGTTGGATTCCGGCCAGAGTGATGGAAAATTTCGGCCCAATTTTATTTTGATTAAATGCAGTTTTTTGGCAGATTAGAGGTCCTATTCCCGCTCTGCCTTCCCGCCCTATGCTATTGCTACTACTTACGCGCCTGCTGCTCGCGCAGCAGCCCGCAGCCACGGCCCAGATTCCGCCGCTTGCGCAGAAGGCCGCCGACCGCACCACCGGCACCGCCTGCTGCCTGTATACCCGCCCCAGCACCCAGTCGCCCATGCTCTCCATCGTGCCGGCGGGGGCGCAGGTGCAGGTAACCGACTCGGCCAACAACGCCTACTTCGTGTATGCGCAGTTCAGCAAAAAGGGCAAGGTGCTGTCGGGCTACATGTACCGGGCTTGCCTGAGCACCGCCCCCTGAGGCGGGAACGGTTGCGGTAGGGAGAAAATAAAAGCGCAAGAGCTGCGGCATTTCGCTACATTCCCGAAACAATCCACCCCCTATGCCCAAAACTCTACTTTTTCTGGCCTTGCTCGGCTTGGCCGCCTGCAGCGCTGCCAAAGACGACAGCGCATCCAACCGCAGCAACAACACCCCGGTGGCCCGCAATACCGTGGTGGACTGCCCGCTCTACGACGGCATGAAAAAGGAATCGACCCAGCTCATGGCCATTACCTCGGGCACCGAAGTGCAGGTGATGGACACCGTCGACCAGTACTTCGTGAAAGTGCGCGCCACCAACGCGGGCAAAACCGAAACCGGCTACATGTACCGAACCTGCTTCAAGGGCAAGTAGCCGCCACCGCCTGCCACCACCCCGACGCCTAAAACCACAACGGCCCGGAACCAGCTGGTTCCGGGCCGTTGCTTTGGGCCGATTGCTCAGCGCCGCGCCGTTAGTACGACGGGCCTTTGTCGGTGGGCACGAGGTGCTCTTCCTGGTCGGCGTAGGCCTCGATGGGCGTGCAGGCACAGATCAGGTTCCGGTCGCCAAAGGCCGAGTCGATGCGCGATACGGAGGGCCAGAATTTGTAGCGGCGGGCAAAATCTGTCGGGTAGGCGGCTTGCTCGCGCGAGTAGGGGCGCGTCCACTCCGCGTCGAGCAGCACGGCGGCGGTGTGCGGGGCGTGCTTCAGCGGGTTGTCCTTGGCATCGGCGCGGCCTTCCTCCACCTCGCGGATTTCCTGGCGGATCTTGATCATGGCCTCGCAGAAGCGGTCCAGCTCCTCCTTGCCTTCCGATTCGGTGGGCTCCACCATCAGCGTGCCCGCTACCGGGAACGATACGGTGGGCGCGTGGAAACCGTAGTCCATCAGGCGCTTGGCAATGTCTTCCACCTCGATGCCGGCCTTTTTGAAGTGGCGGCACTCCAGGATCATCTCGTGGGCCACCCGGCCCTGGGCGCCGGTGTAGAGCACCGGGTAGTGCTCCTCCAGGCGGGCCTTGAGGTAGTTGGCGTTCAGGATGGCCGTCTGCGTGGCCGCTTTCAGCCCTTCGCCGCCCATCATGGCAATGTAGGCGTAGCTGATGGGCAAGATGCTGGCCGAGCCCCAGGGCGCGGCCGACACGGCGCCGCCCGAGCGGCCGTCGGCATCCACCACCACGTGGCCGGGCAGGTAGGGGGCCAGATCGGCCACGACGCCGATGGGGCCCACGCCGGGGCCGCCGCCGCCGTGGGGGATACAGAAGGTTTTGTGCAGGTTCAGGTGGCACACGTCGGCGCCGATGTTGGCGGGCGAAGTCAGGCCCACCTGGGCGTTCATGTTGGCGCCGTCCATGTACACGCGGCCGCCGTGCTCGTGAATCAGGTTGCAGATGTCGATGATGCTTTCCTCGTACACGCCGTGCGTGCTCGGGTAGGTCACCATCAGGCACGACAGGTTAGCCGAGTGCTTTTCGGCTTTTTCCTTGAGGTCGTCCAGGTCGATTTCGCCCTGCTCGGTGCTCTTCACCACCACGATATTCATGCCGCACATGGCCGCCGAGGCGGGGTTGGTGCCGTGGGCCGAGGCCGGAATCAGGGCCACGTTGCGGTGATGGTCGCCGCGGGCTTCGTGGTAGGCCTTAATCACCAGCAGACCGGCGTATTCGCCCTGGGCACCCGAGTTGGGCTGCAGGCTCACCGCGTCGAAGCCGGTAACCTCGCACAGCCAGGCTTCCAGGTCTTTGAAGATTTCGGCGTAGCCCTGGGCCTGCTCACGCGGGGCGAAGGGGTGGAGCTGGCCGATTTCGGGCCAGGTCACCGGAATCATCTCGGCGGTGGCGTTGAGCTTCATGGTGCAGGAGCCCAGCGAAATCATGGAGTGCGCCAGGCTCAGGTCCTTGTTTTCCAGCTGCTTCATGTAGCGCAGCAGCTCGTGCTCGGCGTGGTGCGTGTTGAACACCGGGTGCGTGAGGAACTCCGAGGTGCGAATCAGCGACTGGGGCCAGTTCAGCTCCAGATCGGCCGGGGCCTCTACCAGCTCGGCCGCGGCCGGGGCGGGCTTGCCCAGCACCTTGGCGAAGGCGCGCAGGATGTCGGCCACGTCTTCCACTTCGGCTTTTTCGTGCAGCGAGATGCCCACGCTGCTCTCGCCAAAGTAGCGCAGGTTGATGCCGTTGGCTTCCAGCTCCGTCTTCAGCGCCTGGCTCAGCTCGGCGCTTTCCAGCGCGAGGCTCACCGTATCGAAGTAGTGTTCGGCACTCAGCGAGAGGCCCAGCTCCTGCAGGCCGGTGGACAGCTGGCGGGTGAGCAGGTGCACGTTCGAGGCAATCTGGGTGAGGCGCTGCGGGCCGTGGTACACGGCGTACATGCCGGCAATGACCGACAGCAGCACCTGCGCGGTGCAGATGTTGGATGTAGCCTTTTCGCGGCGGATGTGCTGCTCGCGGGTCTGCAGGGCCATGCGGTAGGCCTTGTTGCCGGCCGCGTCGACGCTCTGGCCGATGATGCGGCCGGGAATCACGCGCTTGAAGGCGTCCTTGGTGGCCAGGAAGCCGGCGTGCGGGCCGCCGTAGCCCAGCGGTACCCCGAAGCGCTGCGAGTTGCCCACCACCGCGTCGGCGCCCATTTCGCCGGGGGGCGTGAGCAGGGTGAGGGCCAGCAGATCGGCGGCTACGGCTACCATGATGCCGTGGTCGTGGGCCTGCGAGATGAAGTCGGTGTAGTCGAACACCTCGCCGTCGGCGGCGGGGTACTGCACGATGGCGCCGAACAGGGCCTCGTCGGCGAGGTCGGCCGTGCGGTGGTCACCGATGATGAGCTCGATGCCCAGCGGCGTGGCGCGGGTGCGCAGCACGTCGATGGTCTGGGGCAGCACCTGCTCGGAGACGAAGAACTTGGTGGCGTTTTTCTTCTTCGTGAGGCCGTGGAACATGTGCAGGGCCTCGGCGGCGGCGGTGCCCTCGTCGAGCAGGCTGGCGTTGGCAATTTCCAGGCCCGTCAGGTCGATGACCATGGTCTGGTAGTTGATCAGGGCTTCGAGGCGGCCCTGGGCAATTTCGGCCTGGTAGGGCGTGTAAGCCGTGTACCAGCCGGGGTTTTCCATAATGTTGCGCAGAATTACCGGGGGCAGCTGCGTGTCGTGGTACCCGAGGCCGATAAAGGAGCGGAACACCTTGTTCTGGCCGGCAATCTGCTTGAACCGATGCAAAAACTGCCGCTCGGTGAGGGCGGCAGGCAGGTTCAGCTCGTGCTTCAGGCGGATGCGGGCGGGCACGGTTTCGTTGATGAGCTGGTCGACCGACTCTACGCCGATGGTGCGCAGCATCTCGGCCACGGCCGCAGCGTCGGGACCGTTGTGGCGGTCAACAAACACGTCGGCGGGCTTGAAGGACAACTTCATATGGGAAACGGATGGTTGGCGGGGAAAAGGGGCCGTGGGTGACGGCCCCGACAAAGGTAGGCCGAAAAGGCTTCATGCTTAAACCATTCCGCGGGCAAAAAAGTGGCGGCGGCGAACGAAGCGGACGGGCCCGGGTTTTTCGGCCGGCCGGCCCCGGGCGCGCCGGCCGCTCCGGCCAAAAATCCTAAGTTTGCCGTTCCCTACCGACTCTGCATTCCCCATGAATACGCTCAAGCTTGGCCTGATCCGCGAAGGCAAAATCCCCGTCGACCGGCGCGTGCCGCTCACCCCCAAAAAGTGCGCGGAAGTGCAGCAGACCTGGCCGCAGGTACAGGTGGTGGTGCAGAGCAGCGACATCCGCAGCTACGCCGACCAGGAATACCGCGACCTGGGCATCCGGGTGCAGCCCGACGTGGCCGACTGCGACATCCTGCTCGGGGTGAAGGAAGTACCCGTGGAGCAGCTCGTGCCGAACAAGACCTACATGTTCTTCTCGCACACCATTAAAAAGCAGCCGGCCAACCGCAAGCTGCTGCGCGCCGTGCTCCAGAAGAACATCACGCTCATCGACTACGAGGTGCTGACCAACGCCCGCGAGGAGCGCATCGTGGCCTTCGGCTACTGGGCCGGGGTGGTGGGCGCCTACAACGGCCTGCTCACCTACGGCCGCAAGCACGGCCTGTTCCAGCTCAAGCCCGCCTACCTCTGCACCGACCTCGACGACATGCAGGAAGAATACTTCAAGGTGAAGGCCCTGCCGCCCATCAAGATGGCCGTGACGGGCTCGGGCCGCGTGGCCCAGGGTGCCATTCAGGTGCTCGACAAGATGGGCATCCGGCGGGTGAGCGTGTACGACTACCTCTACCACGACTTCACGGAGCCGGTGTACACCCAGCTGCGCTCCTCCGACTACAATGCCCGCAAGGACGGCCGCGTGTGGGACACGCCCAACTTCCATCATCACCCGGAGGAGTACCTCTCGACGTTCGACCGGTACCTGCCGGTGACCGACCTGCTCATTGCTTGCGCCTACTGGGACCCGAAGGCGCCCCGGCTCTTCACCGAGGACGACACGCGCCGGCCCAACTTCCGCATCAACACCATTGCCGACGTGACCTGCGACATCGACGGCAGCATCCCCGTCACCAAGCGCAGCACCAGCATCCCCGATCCGGCCTTCGACTACAACCCGCGCACCGGGGAGCTGGAAGCGGCGTATTCGCACCCGCTGAACCTGACCGTCATGGCCGTCGACAACCTGCCCTGCGAGCTGCCGCGCAATGCCTCGCGGGACTTCGGCCGCCAGCTCATCGACAACGTGTTTCCCCACCTCTTCGGCCCCGACCCGGACGGCATCATCGAGCGGGCCACCATTGCCCGCGGCGGCCAGCTGACCCCGCGCTACGACTACCTGCGCGACTACGTGGGCGAGGATGTACTGGCAACTTCCTAAGCAGTACCAAGCTCTGATAATTGACTCCGTGCCGAAATACCAGTCGGGGCTTTACGCACTGAAACGACCCGTTTTTTCCCTGGTGCTGCTGGGGCTGCTGGTCGTGCAGTGCCGCAAAGAGGAGGAGCCGCACACGGCCTTGCTGCCAGCCGATTTCAAGGCGCTGGTGCGCTTCGAGGAAGGTACTTACTGGGTCTATCAGGACTCGGCCACCCAAGCGCTGGACAGCGCCTGGGTCACCCGGCTGAACACCGGCATCGGAGCAACAACTGAACGAGGTAAAATTATCGACTATCGCGAAGGGCTAGAGGTGCAAGTTCAGCACAGTTCCGTAGCGGACTTCTTTTCCGCTACGGAACTGATGCACCTTGCTTTCCTACTCTGGCCAACCCGGAGGGGTGCGCGCGGTTGATGCGCAGCCGCCAGGTGGGCGGGGGCGCGTCGGGCGGTGACCCGGCCACGACGGGCTACGTGCTGGAATACCCGCTGCCGGCCGGGCAGCCGGTCATCATCCGAAACGGAGCGGGCCTATACCTGTACCGCCACCCCCAACCGCTGCCGCTGGGCGCCCGCCACTACGCGGACGTGGTGCAGGCCACGAACCTGCGCGACCAGTCGGAAGACGGGGCCACGGTAACCTACTACTGGGCCCCGCGCTACGGGCTGGTGCGGCGGCGCATCCGGGCGCTGAACCGGCCGGCGCAGACCTGGACGCTCATCCGTGAACACATCGTGCAGTGAAGCCGGCGTGCCTAAGCAGAAACGCCCCGGCGCCGCTAAGGCACCGGGGCGTTTCTGCTTAGGCACGCCGGCCGGGCCTACACCCCGCGCAAAATCGGGTACTTGGCCCGCACCAGCATGTAGAGCCCATAGGCCACCAGGCCCAGCGCCACGATGAGCAGCGGGGCCCGGCCGATGGAGGCCAGGAAATCAAACGCGCCCTCGGTGCCTTCGGCTTCGTTGGCGTTGGCGTGGCGAGCGGCCTGCACCAGGAAATAGCCCAGAATGCCCCACACCACGCCCCGGGCCGTGTAGCCGAGCTGGCCCACGCGGTACACGAGGCGCTGCTGGGCGGCCGGCAGCTGGCTGTGGTTGACGTGCTTGGCAAACGAGCCCGAATAGGCCCGAACCAGCTGGTACACGCCCACCCCGATGACGAACAACCCGATGGCGCCTACCAGCCACTGCCCGTAGGGCTGGGCCAGCAGCGTGGCCACGAAGGTCTGGCGGGTGTCGCCGTCCCCGCCGGCGCCGGCCGTGGTGTTTTCGAAGGCCGCCTTGCCGGCTACGAAGGCCAGGGCCGCGTAGCCCAGGGCCGAGCCTGCGTAGCCGAGGCGGGTGGCAATGCCCTTGGCGCCATTACCCTTGCCCTCGGTGTCGCGGATGGCCTGCACGAAGCGCCACACCACGTAGCCGGCCAGCCCGAAGGCTACCAGGCCCAGCAGCCAGCGGCCCAGGGGCATGTTCTGAATGGTTTGCAACACCTGCTGCTTGTCGGCGGTGCGGCCGCCGTCGATATTGGTGGCGGCCATGACGGCCAGCGCACCCAGAATGCCGTAGACCACGCCCTTGGCCGCGAAGCCGAAGCGCGCCAGCGCCCGGATGCCCTCGGAGGGGGAAGTCGGCAGATGCGCCGGAATGGAAGAAGAAAGCGTTGCCATGGAAGGAAGATGCTAGGTTGGAACCTTCGGCATACGCAAGCCGCGGCCTTTATGGCTGAGCCGCGCGCGGGGCGTGGCCAAGCACGCCGCCGGGCCGATACAGCTGAGCGCCCAGGGCCAGCAGCGGCTGGTTCTCGGGCAGATCAAGCGTCAGAATGGGTTTGGCACGGATAGTTTCGATGCGCAGCAGGCGCTCCAGGTTGCCGCCGGGCGAGAGGTAGGGAATGAAAAACTGGTCAGCCAGATCGGCGATGAGCAGGTTGCGAATGTCGGCCGTATCCTGCGTGACGGACTGAACCCCGGGCTCGAAGGGCGTGACGAACAGCAGCCGGCCGGCCGTAATGTCGGCCTCGTACTCGAAGCGCGTGCCGGGCTGAATGCCCCGCCCCAGGGCGTAAATCACCGGCTGCCAGTGGCCCTGCAGCAGGTAGCGCAGCACGGCCTGCTCCAGGCGCGAGTGAAAGCCTGAGAGGATGCAGTGCCCGCGGTAGCGCTGCTCCATCGCCCACAGAAACGTCTGCCGCTCGATGGCCGCGGGGTAGTCGCGCGAGCAGAAAAAGGCAGTTTTCGGGAGCTTAAACAGAGCTTTGTTGCCCAGAGTGTATAGCTCGGCGGAATTGATGCGCATGAGAAACCGGATAGCCGGAGGAATATACGCGTCGAGGGGGCAGGACACACTGCGCCGGATGAAAAAAACGCCCCGCAGCACGGGCTACGGGGCGTTTCGATAGGTCATCAGTAATGACGGGGCCGGCTTAGAACGTGCGGCGGAACCAGTTCTTGATGTCGTCGACAGCTTCGCCGGTGCGCTCCTGCAGGCGGCCGAACCACTCGTCCTGGCGGCCTTCCTCGTAGGTCAGGTCGTCGTCGGTGAGCTGGCCCCACTTCTGCTTGGCCTGGCCCTTGATTTCGTTCCAGTTGCTGCGGGCGCGCAGTTCGGTCGAGTCGTCGATGTTATTGTTGTTCAGGTCCATGATTGGTGTGGTGTTTTGGGGTGAGAAAGAATGTAGCCGGTGTACGGCACGGTCGAGCTAGAAGTTGCTGCCCGCTGTTGCCTGCTCATCACCCGCAGCTGGTTTAGCTGAAGCCACCGCTGAGCAGCGCGGCCAACGTGATGACCAATGCGCCAACCCACAAAGCGGTACCGACGCCCCAGCCGGCCATGGTCCGGCCCAGCTTCTTGTTGCGGGCCTGGTGGGCATAGCCTTTTTGATAATCCGCGTCGCGCAGTAGTGCGGGCCGCTGGGCACTGGCCTGCAGGCGCTCGGGCTTGGGCTTCACCATGCCTATGGCGACGGCGCTGCCGGCACTGCCCACCAGCCCGAGCGGGAAGGGCGCTGGCAACAGCAGGGTAGGCGCCACGAAGCCGGTACCCATCCCAATCCAGAAGGTGCCCTTGGGCGGATGATAGTCGTGTTTGGCGTTGGCACGGCCCAGCGCGTACCGCTCCGGGGCCGATAATGGCTGCAGCAAAGCCAGAGCGGTGTCGGGCGCGGTCATCAGGGCCGTCACCGAGTCGAGAGGCAACTGGGTCGCGGCAACGGGCCGGGCGTGGGCTGTCGTATCGAGGGCCAGCGGCGCAGCGGCAGCGGTGGCGAGAGAATCGGGGCTGGATTGGGCGCTGGCAAACAGGGGAAGGCCGAGCAGCAAGGCGAGGGGAAGAAGGGTACGCATAGGGGGAGGGGAGAAATAACGTCGGCAAGCTAGGTGGCGGCACTGCGGCGACGGGCGCCGAAATGGCCCATTATCTGACTTTACGAACAGAGCAGGTTTGCGCTAATGGCGTTGTATTAGCCACATTTATATGTGGGGTCAGGGACATCAGCTTTTTTCTTCCGGCTTGCATTCCATCGGCCACAATGCCGTAGTTTGGCAGTGTCATGGACGACTTACGCACCACCCTCGCCACCTTCTCGCCCGACGACCGGAAGGAATTCCTACGCTTCCTGCAGCGCCAGCGCCGCAAAGAGAAGGGCCGCAAAGACGCGCAGCTCTGCGAGCTCCTCTGGCACAAGCAGGAATACAGCACCGCCGAGCTGCTGGCCCAGCTCTACCCGCCCGCCGAGCCCAACGCCACCGCCTACTACGCCCTGCGCAAGCGCCTGCTGCGGCAAGTCACCGATTTCCTGCTCCTGAAGCAGCGCGACCAGGACTTGACGGCCGCCAGCACCGTGCGCGGGCAGCTCAGCCTGGCCCAGTACCTCTTCGACGCGGGCATTCCGCGCCTGGCCTGGGCCACCCTGCGCAAGGCCGAGAAGCTGGCCAGCCAGAACGAGCAGTACGAGCTGCTCAACACGGTGTATAACCTGCAGATCGAGCACGCCCACGGGGAGCACGCCGAGCCGCTGGAGGAAATCATCCGGCGCCGCAACCGCAACAAGCCCGCCGCCGAGGAGGAGGAGCGCGCCGCCATTGCCTACAGCCTGATGCGCGCCCGCCTGCGCCAGGCCCGCACCCAGGGCCGCTCCGGCGGCGTGGTGGCCTTCGACCAGATCATGCAGGACATCCTGCGCGAGTACGACCTGCAGGACGCTTTCGGCCGCCGCCCCTCGCTGCTCTACCGTCTGCTCTCCATTGCCCGCTCGGCCATGCTGGTGCGCCGCGACTTCGCCTCCTTCGAGCCCTTCGTGCGGCGCTGCTACCACCTGATGGAAAAGCGCCACGGCTTCCAGCCCGCCCACCGCGAGTACCAGCTCGGCCTGCTCTACATGATTGCCCACGCGCAGTACCGCAACCGCCGTTTCCCCGAGTCGGTGGAGTCGTTGCAGCAGCTGCGCGGCCTCATCGAAAGCGGCCCGCGCAGCCACTACAACGAGTTTTACCCGCGCTACATCTTCCTGCTGGCCGCCAACCTAGCCTTCCTGCGCCGCAACGCCGAGAGCATTCAGCTGGTGGAAGAGCTGCTGCGCACCCACGCCCTCACCCCGCGCGACCAGCTCACGGCCCGCCTCGGCCTGGGCTTCCACTACTTCGCCGAGGGCCAGTACCAGCGCACGGCTCATACTCTGCTCACCATCGGCCGCTCCGACCACTGGTGCGAGGAAACCATGGGCGTGGAGTGGCTGCTCAATAAAAATCTGGGCGAGCTGCTGACCCAGCTGGAAATGGGCAACCCCGACGTAGCCACCCACCGCCTGCGCGCCGTGGAGCGCCTCGTGCGCGACCGGTTCGGACCCGACGGCGGCGCCTACCGCTACGTGCTCAGCTACCTGGCCCTGGTGCGCGACATCCTCGACGACCCCGCCGCCGCCAGCCGTCCGGCCTTCGCGGCCCGCGTGGCCGAAATGCCGCGCTTCCTGCCCCTGGAGCGCGAAGACCTGCAGGCCATGAGCTTCTACGCCTGGCTGCGCGCCCGCATGATGGGCCGCCCTTACTACGACGTGCTGATGGAGCTGACCGCCGCCCAGCCGCCCGTTCTGCCGGTGCCCGCCTAACGAAAAAAGCCCGCTCCTGCGTCAGGAGCGAGCCTTTCAGTGAGTCCGAACCGGACCCGGAACTACTGCTTCGGGGTTTCTTCCACCACTTTGGTGGTCGTTTTTTCTACCACCACAGCCGTGTCGCCCTTCTCGGGGGTAGCCATTTCGTTGGCGCCTTCCTTCATTTCGGCGGCAGCCTTGTCGGTGGCATTTTCTACGGCGTTGCCGGCGGCATCTACGTTGGCGGCGGCGTCGTTGGTGGCGCTTTCAGCGGTAGCTTCGGCGTGCTCACCGGTTTTTTCGCTGCACGAAGTGGTAGCGAAGGCGGCAAAAGCGGCTACGGCCAGCAGGGTCTTGAAGGTCATTTTCATGGTTGTCGGTTGTTTTGGTGGATTAGCTGCCCCTTAATACTCGCCCGCCGCCGAAGGTAACCCAAGCCCCAACGGCCCGGCGGAGCGCTGCGTACAACCCCGGTCCCGCCACCGGCCACCTCATCATTGCCAATGCCCGCTTTTCTTTCCTGCCTGCTGACGGCCTTATTGCTCAGCTTAAGCCTCAGCAGCGTCCAGGCCCAGGCCGACGACGGCTTTCTGCGCCGCAACGGCTCCACCTACCTCTTGCGGCACGGACAGCTGCGCCCGCTCACCCAGGAAGTGCACCTGCCCAACGGCCGCACCGTCACGCCCGAGGGCTTCGTGCTTCGCCCCGATGGGGGCCGCACCCAGCTGGCCGAAGGCCAGGGCTGCGACCTGCGCGGCAACCCCGTCGCAAGCCAGCAGCAGGCCAACGGCAGCTGGGCGCTGGCCGCCCCCGCCGCTAGCCCGGCCATACGAGCTGCCTACGCCGTGCCGACGCGCCGCGTACCGCCGGGCCAGCTCAAGAAGTGGTGGAAGCAATTCGGCAAAAAGCACGGCCGCAAGCACGGCGACTGACCACGAGCCCCCAGCCGCCGCGCTATTCGGCCACTTCCTCCCCGTCGCTGTCGATGACGAAGCGGCGGCCGTTCTGCTGCACCCGCGCCCGGCCGTCGGCAAAATCCGTGGCCTGCTCGTAGCGGCCGAAGGGGGCGCTGCTTTGCGTCGTGTCGCTTAGCTGGGCCGGGCTGATGAAGGTGTAGGTGCCATTCTTGCGCACGCGGGCCAGCCCATCGCGAAACGGGTAGGCTTCCTGAAACAGCCGCGGGTGCGCGGGCACGCCGGCCTCGGGGCCGCTGATGTAAAACCAGCCGCGCTGGTCGAGCACCGGCGCGTAGCCCTCGGCGAAGTCGTAGGCGTTGTAGAAGTAGTGGCTGAACTCGCGCCCGTCCGCGTCGACGAAGGTGTACAGGTCGCCTATGCGTACGCGGGCGTAGCCCCCGGCGTAGCTGTTCATGGCGTCGTAGGCTGGCGGCACCACTTCCTGGCCCTCGGCATTCACTGCTCCGAAGGCCCCGTCGCGCTCCACCACCGCCCGCTCGTCCTGAAACGGCTGCACCGAGGCGTACTGCGCCGGTACCACCGGCTCGCCGCGCCGGGCAAAGCCCCAGCGGCCATCAGCCTGGTAAGGCTCCGGCGGCGGACCCTGGAAAACCTGCGTGCCCAGCCACAGCATCAGGCCCAGGCCCAGCACGCCACCCAGCGCCAGCCACAGCCAGTGGTCGGGGCCGGGCATGCGCTGCCGCAGCGGCCCGAGCAGCGGCTGCGCTTTTTCCCGCGCCCATTGCAGCCCGCCGCGCAGCCGCTCCCCCAGCGGTAAGGAAGGGGCGGCAGCGTCAGTAGCCGGTGCCGGACTGGCGGGCGGCACCGCGGCCGGCGCCGGGGCTGGCGGTGTTTTGACGGGCGGTGCCGCCGCTTCCGCAGTTGTTGCCGCGGTGGCGGCCGGAGCCGGCTTGGCCGGAGCTAATGGTTCCGCAGTCCGGACCGGCGCCACTGAGGAAGCGGGCGGACTCGCTGCCGAAGCCGCCGCCACAGGCGCCTGCAGCCGCTGAATCAGCTGCTCCAGCGCGTTGATTTTCGCGTCGAGGTCCTGGTTGCGGCGCTGCCACTCGGCCTGGGCGGCCTGCAGGCGGGCATCCTCGGCAGCTTTGGCTTGGCTTTCGGCCGCTAAGCGAGCTTGCAGCTCGGCCGCGTTGGGGGCGGCCTGCTGCTGGGCCTGGGTTAGCTCGGCGCGCAACTGGGCCATGCTTTGCTCGCGGGCCGCTTCGCGGGCCTCGATGGCCTGGAGCTGCTCGGTAAGCTGGCGCTGCAAAGCGGCCTGCTGCTCTTCCAGCTCGTGTTTCTGGTCTTCGCTGCGGGCGGCCAGGGCGTAGGAGTCGGGCGGCAGTTCGTCCACGTCTTCGGCTCCGAGCCAGCGCCAGAGCTGCCGGGCCGTGTTGTGCACCACCGAGCCCAGCGTAGCCTCCGGTTCCTCCTCGGTGGCCGCAAGCGCGGGCGCCGGGCCGGCTAGCACGGCGGGCAAAGCCGTGGCCAGGTGCTGAATGTCGGCCGCCGTCAGCTCGATTTCGGGTGTGGCCAGCTGGGCCAGGCGGCGGGGCAGGCGGGCCAGCTCGGGTAGCAGCTGCAGCTGCCGGGCTTCGGGCGCGGCCGCCATGCTGGCTTCCACGTCGGGCCCGAAGCGCAGCGGGCCGTCGGTCAGCCATAGGCCCGTCACGAAGCGCGAATTCACCGCTTCCGGCGGCAGCAACGGCTCCAGCAAGGCCAGCACGTCGGGGCTCAGCTGCGCGAAGGCTTGGTAGGGGTTGAGGGCGCCGCCGGGCAGTACAACGGGCAGGCCGGCCAACGACCAGGGCTGCTCGGTGAAGGAAGGAATGCGCAGCTCGCCGCCCGCGCCGGGGTGCAGCAGCAGCAGCGTAAGGCTGTGCGGGCGCACCAATACGGCATCGACCACGCGGCCGTCGGGCAGCGGCAGCGGGCCGGCCAGCAGCGCCGGGGCGTCGGCGGGCAGGCCGCCGCGCAGCGCCTCGCGGACGGCTTCGAAGAGGTGCTGCCGGGCCGGATCGGAAAAAGCAGTAGGCTGAAAAACGTGCAGCATGGGGCAGCAAAGCGAGTGGGTGGCTCCGCCGCGCACCACCGTGGTACCGACCGGGGCCGCCGACCTCAACTTTTTGGAATCAGCCCAAGTATACGCAAGCAGCTCCCGCGCTTGTTCGCCTGACTTTTCACAACCTCTCGCCATGGATTCGCTAACGCCCACCCCCGCTCACACACCCGATTTTCAGGTTCCGCTGGAAGTCACTGACGGCCAGCACTCGGCCCTCATCGACGACACGCTGGCCCTGCTCAGCGACGGGGCGCCCACCCAGGCCAACCAGTACGGGCTGACCGAAATTGACCGGTGGGCCGAAGTGCTGCGCGCCAGCGAAAAGCCTGGCCTGGCCAAAATCATCAAGGAGCTGCAGCACCTGCGCGAGCAGCTCACCAGCTCCGACGCCGACCCGCACGCCGTGGCCGAAACCCTGGCCACGCTGGGCGCCGAAACCGGCAAAGTGGCCGACGAAGCTTCCGCCGGCTACGGTCCGCCGCTGGCCCAGCTCGGCAAGCTGCTCATCAAGCTCGGCTCCTCGCTTTCGCGCTAAGTCCAAAACCCGCGGCCCGGCCGCCGGTTATACGCTGCCCGCCGCACCGAACGTACTGTTCGGCTGCGGCGGGCAGCGTATTTTTGCACCTTATGGCCGCTTCTTCCTCGCCCGACCTCACGCTCTACGACCCCTTCGCCCGCATGCAGCTGGTAGCCCCGGTGTGCTTTTTGTGCGGCACCGCCGTCGACCCGGCCCGCGACAACGTGCCGGTATTCGCCCCCTGGCTGACGCAGCGCTACCAGCTGGCCGACAAGGAAATACGCCTGCTCGACCAGAGCAGCACCACCTTCCGGGAGCTGACGATTCCGTGCTGCCCGCGCTGCCACCACGAGCACGTCGACCGGCTGGAGGCCCGCATCGAGGCTGCCACCGCCGCCGACCCCGCCGGCCTACGGGAGCTGGACGAGCAGACGCTGTTTTTGTGGCTGGGCAAGATGTTCTACGGCATCTTCGTCAACGAGCTGGCCCGGGAGCAGGAGCCGCTGATCAAGCCGCGCTACCCGCTGGCCGAAAACCGCACCCTGTTCAGCCGCTTCCGCTCGTTTTTCCAGGTGTTGCAGGCCCTGCGCGTGCCCATGGAGTTCGACGATTTCCAGCCCGGCTCCCTGTTCATCCTCAACGTCGACCTCGGCCCCGATGAGCCCGCCTTTGCCTACGAGGACGACCTGGCTACCATGGTGTTCAGCGTCCGCCTGGGCCGCGTGGTCGTCATCGGCTGCCTGCTCGACAACGACATGCTGCGCCACGTGATGCAGCGCGTGTACGATGACGCCCTCAGCCGCCCCCTGCATCCGGTGCAGCTGGCCGAGTTCAAAGCGCGCGTGTACTATGGCGCCTACCTGCTCAGCGCCATTCCCGAGTTCTTCCCGCGCCCCGTCAAGCCCGACGACACGGTGCTGGTGATGGATACCTTCCTCGACGACGTGACCGGCTCCGTGTTCAGCCCCTGGGACACCATGGCCTACGCCCAGACTCTGGAAGAGCTCTGGCTGCCCTGGCAGATCAGCCTGCGCGACATCCTGCAGAACCCGCGCGAGCCACTCAGCTACCTCTACGACGCCGACGGCCAGCCCCGTACGCTCACCACCTTCCCGGTATAAGCAGCTCGACGCCAAAACCAGCCAGGGCCTTCCTCCGCGAACGATGCGCGGAAGAAGGCCCTGTTTTTGTTGCGGTTAGTTCGTAAGATGCTGACTATGAGCTTGCGGCAACACGGTGCTTTCCGCTGCCAAAGGTAGCGAAAGGTCACGCGCCAACGGGCAGCGGCTGCTTAGCGGCTGGTGGGTTAGCGAAGAAAGAAAAGCGTGGCTGCTTAACCGGCCTGCCACTCCGGCTGGGGAGCGGGGCGGGCGGGTACCGGCGTCAGGCGCACGTTGTGCCACATATCGGACAGGTGCGCTTCTTTAGCTCCCACGAGCACGTCGAAGCAGTGCTTGTGGCGCCGGGCCATGGTATCATGGATAATGTATACGCCGTCGAGCTGCGGCGAAATGCCGCTTATACGCACCGAGTCGCCGTAATTGAAGGGGCCGCCCCAGTGTTTCAGCAGGTCGCGCGAAAGGGCGGCCCAGCGGCTTTTATGGGTTTGGTGGGGCGAAATGCGGGAGTTGTCGGCCGTGACGAACGGTTCGTCATCGGTTTGCCCGGCTACGGCCATATAAACGGTGGCCGTTACGTGGTAAGTCGGTAGCTTCTTGGGTGGATGATAAGCTACCGCCTCGGGGGCTGGCGCGGGCTTCACTGCGGCCACACGCGGCGCCAGGTGCGCGGTGGGCAAGTGCCGGGGAACGGAAGGAGCAGGGGTGGGGAGGAAAAGGTAAAGCAGAAAAAGCGCTATAGACATGACGTTTGGGTTCGTGCACGCCCTCTTTCACCTGGGGCGGTTAAGGTCCGGCCGTCACGCGGTCGGGAATCATATGAATGAAGGAGGCCCGTTTGGCCTGACTTACCGGGTTCGGAGTTGGTCAAGGTAAATAATTACTGGTTTTAAGCAATAATTTTTATGGTATAAATTATATAAAAGCCGTTTTGGCGCAGCCAGCAGCCAAAAAGAAGTCGTTAAACGGCCGCTTGCTGGAAAGGTTAGTGACGAGCTGCGCACCCGCCAAAGCAGGCGGCTAATAACATCAAACGCCAGGATGCAACCAGCGTAGTAGGGTAGGTCATTGGGCTGCGGAAGCCAGCGCCAAGGCCTTTCTACCCAAACCCAAACCCCCTTGCTATGCGATACTTCGCCAACAACACCCAGGCTGTCCTGCTGCCCATGCTACTCGCGGCGGCACTAGCCGGCTGCAACTCCGGGGCCGACAAAGGTACGACAACCGATTCAAATGCGCCGGCTGACTCCGCGTCCGCCGCTGCCGCTGCCCCCCAAGCGCCGGCCGATTCGCCGCTGCAACTCGTTGGCGAACTGCGTGAACCGCAGTTTGTAGGCGTGGCCGTGCTGCCCGACCAGCGGGTGCTACTCGTCTCGCCGCGCTGGGACTACAACCCCGTCAACCCCATTGCCATCCTCGGCCCCGACAACTCCGTGCAGCCCTACCCCGACGCCAAGTGGTGCACCTGGAACGACTCGGTGCGCACCGAGCCGGAGAAGCACTGGATCAGCCCGCAGGCGGCTACTGTGGATAGGAGCGGCATGCTCTGGGTGCTGGACCCCGCCGCGCCTGGTCTGAAGTACACCGTGCCCGGTGGCCCCAAGCTGGTCAAAATCGACCCCAAGACCAACCAAGTGGTGCAGACCATTCGGTTCGACCAGGCAGTGGCCCCGCGCAAGTCCTACCTGAACGACGTGCGCATCGACCTGGATAACAACTACGCCTACATCACCGAATCCAGCCAGGGCGGTCTGGTGGTGGTTGATTTGAAGACCCAAAAAGCCCGCCGCGTGCTGACCAACCACCCGTCAGTAAAGGCCGAAGACATAAAGCTGAACGTGGAAGGCAACCCCATGCTCGACCCGATGGGCAAGCCCGCCAAGCTGCACTCCGACGGCATTGCCCTCAGCCGCGACAACAAGCACCTCTATTACCACGCCGTGACGGGCTACACGCTCTACCGCATCCCGACGGCAGCTTTGCGCAACGCATCACTGAGTGAGCAGCAGTTGGGCGCCCAAGTCGAAAACCTGGGCAAAACCCCGGCCTGTGACGGGCTGGAAATCGACGCCAACAACAACGTGTACATCACTGCCATCGAGCAGAACGCGGTGGTGCGCCGCACACCTGACGGTAAGATCGAAACGCTGGCCAAGGACGCACGCCTGCAGTGGCCCGATACCTACTTCCTGACACCCGACAACACTTTGTACGTCACGGCTTCGGCCATTCACAAGACGCCGACCTGGAATAAGGGCGTGGGCAAGCAGAACCAGCCCTACCGCCTGTTCAAGATGCAGCTGCCCAAATAGGAACACTCCACCACGGTCCCGCCAACGGCCCGCTCAACTTTGGGCGGGCCGATGCGTTAGCTAAAATTCTTTTCTTGCAGATTACTGCTTGCTTAAAGCGGTTTGGCTAACAATCGGCATTGTTGGGGTGTTGTATTACGTGTTGAAAAACAAGTCTATTCGTGTATGCGAATGTAGATTTGTGCTTAGCTGAATACACCTTACATTTGCCTTCCCACCATAGCCGTTTACATGGACGCATACTCCTATATCGCCAACGCGCATGGCGACTACATCGACCAGCTGTACCAGGCCTACAAGGCTGACCCGGAATCGGTAGACTTCGGCTGGCGCAAGTTTTTTGAGGGCTTCGACTTCTCGCAGACCTACCCCGAAGAGGGCGCTGAGCAAGCTACCGGCACCGGGGTGCTGACCACATCGGCCTCTACCATCGGCACGACGGCCATCGGCCCTTCTGACTCGGTTTCGGCCGACAAGGAAACGGCGGTGCGCAACCTCATCCACGCCTACCGCAGCCGCGGCCACCTGGTGGCCCGCACCAACCCGGTGCGCGAGCGGAAAGACCGGCAGGCTCGCCTGAGCCTGGCCGACTTCGGCCTGAGCGACGCCGACCTGGACACGAGCTTCAAGAACGGCGAGCTGCTGGGCCTCGGCAGCGGCGCCAAGCTGCGCGACATCATCGACGCGCTGCAGAAGATTTACACGCGGACCATTGGGTTCGAGTATATGTACATCCGCGACCCGCAGGTGCTCGATTGGTTCCGCACCAAGGTGGAGAAAGACTCGCTGAGCTTCAACCCCGGTGTGGAGTACAAAAAGCGCATCCTGAGCAAGCTCAACGAGGCGGTGGTGTTCGAGAACTTCCTGCACACGAAGTTTCTGGGCCAGAAGCGCTTCTCGCTGGAAGGCGGCGAAACCACCATTCCCGCGCTGGACGCCATCATTCAGAAGGGCGCCGAGCTGGGCGTGGAGGAAGTCATGATCGGGATGGCACACCGCGGCCGCCTGAACGTGCTGGCCAACATCATGGGCAAGACCTACGAGCAGATCTTCTCGGAATTCGAGGGGACGGCCGTGCCGGACCTGACCATGGGCGACGGCGACGTGAAGTACCACATGGGCTACTCGTCGGAAGTGGACGCGGCCGGCGGCAAGAAAGTGAACCTGAAGCTGGCCCCGAACCCCTCCCACCTGGAGGCGGTGAACCCGGTGGTGGAAGGCTTCGTGCGCGCCAAGCTGGACCACCAGTACGGCGGCGACTTCAAGAAAATCATGCCCATCCTGATTCACGGCGACGCGGCCGTGGCCGGGCAGGGCATCGGGTACGAGGTAACGCAGATGTCGCAGCTGGAAGGCTACAAGACCGGCGGCACCCTGCACTTCGTCATCAACAACCAGGTGGGCTTCACCACCGACTTCGAGGACGCCCGTTCGTCGATTTATTCGACTGACCTGGCCAAAATCATCGATGCGCCGGTGGTGCACGTGAACGGCGACGACCCCGAGGCCGTCGTGTTTGCGGTGCAGCTGGCGACCGAGTACCGCCAGCAGTTCCACGCCGATATCTTCATCGATATGGTGTGCTACCGCCGCCACGGCCACAACGAGTCGGACGAGCCGAAATTCACCCAGCCGGCGCTCTACAACATCATCTCGAAGCACCAGAACCCGCGCGAGGTGTACAACGCGACCTTGGTGCAGCGCGGCGACGTGGACAAGGAGCTGGCCAACCAGATGGACCGCGAGTTCCGCGACCTGCTGCAGGCCCGCCTCGACCTGGTGAAGCAGCAGCCGCTGCCCTACAAGTACCAGCCGCTGGAAAACGAGTGGCGCAGCCTGCGCCGCTCCACCAACGAGGACTTCGCCAAGTCGCCGGAAACGGGTATCAGCGAGGAAGTGGTGCAGAAAGTGGCCAAGGCGCTGACCAGCATTCCGGAAGGCTTCAAGCCCATCAAGCAGATTGAAAACCTGCTGAAGGAGCGCAACAAGATGTTCTTCGAGACGCGGGTGCTCAACTGGGCCGCTGGCGAACAGCTGGCCTACGGCTCGCTGCTGCTCGAAAACCACATCGTGCGCGTGAGCGGCCAGGACGTGCAGCGCGGCACCTTCTCGCACCGCCACGCCGTCCTGCACGACGCCGTTACCTCGGCCCCGTACACCCCGCTGAACCACATCGAGGGCGGACAGCCGGAGGAGCTGCGCATCTACAACTCGCTGCTGAGCGAGTACGCGGTGCTCGGTTTCGAATTCGGCTACGCCATGGCCAATCCCACGGCGCTGGTTATCTGGGAAGCCCAGTTCGGCGACTTCGCCAACGGCGCCCAGACGATGATTGACCAGTTCATTGCCTCCTCGGAAAGCAAGTGGCAGCGCATGAACGGCTTGGTGATGCAGCTGCCCCACGGCTACGAAGGCCAGGGCCCGGAGCACTCCAACGCCCGCCCCGAGCGGTTCCTGCAATTGGCGGCCGAAAACAACATGGTGGTGGCCAACATCACCACGCCGGCCAACTTCTTCCATTTGTTGCGCCGGCAGTTGGTGTGGTCGTTCCGCAAGCCCTGCGTGGTGATGTCGCCGAAGTCCCTGCTGCGCCACCCGCTGTGCGTGTCGCCGGTGGACGAATTCACCAGCGGCACCTTCCGCGAAGTGCTCGGCGACACCTACGCCGACGCGAAGAAAGTGAAGCGCGTACTGCTGTGCTCGGGCAAGGTGTACTTCGACCTGCTCGAGGAGCAAACCAAGTCGGAGCGCAAGGACGTGGCCATCGTGCGCCTGGAGCAGCTGCACCCTTTCCCGCAGACCCAGCTGGCCGAGGAGCTGAAGAAGTACCCGAAGGCCGAACTGGTGTGGGTGCAGGAAGAGCCCGAAAACATGGGCTACTGGAACTTCATGCTCCGCTACATGCGCCGCGAGCTGGCCGACGTGGTAGCCCGCAAGCCCTCCGCTTCGCCCGCCACCGGCTACAACAAGGTGCACGTGCAGGAGCAGAAGCAGATTGTGGCCCGCGCCTTTGAGCTGCCCACGGCCGCCGTGGCCGATAAGAACATCAAAGCCACGGCCGAAGTAGCCAAGAAGCAGGACTAAGCCCGAAGTGGTAGTACGACTCTGAGTCGTACTACCACAATCGTTGAATGACACCTGCCGAGCCGGCAGCGCTACATTCCGCTTCCGCTTTCTAATTTCCCACCATCGACATCATTCCCACCAGCTAGTACATGGCTCTGGAAATCAAAATACCCGCCGTCGGCGAATCCATCACCGAAGTCACCATCGCCAAGTGGCTCAAGAAAGACGGCGAGGCCGTAAAGCGCGACGAAGTCATTGCCGAGCTGGAATCGGACAAGGCCACGTTTGAGCTGCCCGCCGAGGGCGACGGCACGCTGAAAATCCGTGTGGCCGAGGGCGAAACCATCGGCATCGGTACCGTCATTGCCGAAATCGGCGGCGACGGCGCAGCGGCTCCGGCGGCTGAGGCCCCGAAAGCTGAAGCTCCCAAGGCTGACCCCGTCAGCAAAGGTGAGGAAAACCCCAAGGCCAGCGACCAGGCCGGCTACGGCGGCACGCCCGCCGGCGGCGCGGCTTCGGGTACGCCGGCTGCTCCGGCCGCCGCACCCGCTGCTGGCAGCGGCGAAACCAAGGAAATGAAGATTCCGGCCGTGGGTGAGTCCATCACCGAGGTGACGGTGGCCAAGTGGCTGAAGCCCGACGGCGCCCAGGTGGCCCAGGACGAGGTCATTGCCGAGCTGGAATCGGACAAAGCCACGTTTGAGCTGCCCTCCGAAGCGGCCGGCATCCTGCGCCACGTGGCCCAGGAAGGCGAAACCATCGGCATCGGCGCCGTTATTGCCCGCATCGAAGGCGCGGGTGCCGGTGCTCCGGCGGCTGCCCCCGCGGCGGCTCCGGCCCAGGCTGCGGCGGCCGCTCCGGCGGCCCAGGCGGCCACCAGCAGCTCGGCTACCTACGCATCGGGCGTGCCTTCGCCGGCCGCTGGCAAGATTCTCGAAGAGAAAGGCATCAACGCGGGTGGCGTGCAGGGCACGGGCCGCGACGGGCGCATCACCAAGGAAGATGCGCTGAAGGCCCAGCCGCAAGCTGCTGCAGCCCCGGCCCCGGCGGCTGTTCCGGCCGCGAAGCCGGCTGCTGCACCGCAAACTGACAACTCGCAACCGGCAACTGGCAACAGAAATCAGCGCCGGGAGCGGATGTCGAACCTGCGCAAGACGGTGGCCCGCCGCCTGGTGGCGGTGAAGAACGAAACGGCCATGCTCACCACCTTCAACGAGGTGAACATGCAGCCCATCATGGACCTGCGCAACAAGTTCAAGGACAAGTTTAAGGAGAAGAAGGGCGTGGGCCTGGGCTTCATGTCGTTCTTCACCAAGGCCGTGTGCGTGGCCCTGCAGGAGTGGCCGGCCGTGAATGCCCAGATCGACGGCACCGACATCGTGTACAACGACTTCTGCGACATCAGCATTGCCGTATCGGCGCCGAAAGGGCTGGTGGTGCCGGTGATTCGCAACGCCGAGCAGCTCAGCTTCGACGGCATCGAGAAGGAAATTGCCCGCCTCGCCGGCCTGGCCCGCGACAATAAGCTCACCATCGAGCAGATGACCGGCGGCACGTTCACCATCACCAACGGCGGCGTGTTCGGCTCCATGATGAGCACCCCGATCATCAATGCCCCGCAGTCGGCCATCCTGGGCATGCACAACATCGTGCAGCGTCCCATCGCCGAAAACGGGCAGGTGGTCATCCGCCCGATGATGTACCTGGCGCTGAGCTACGACCACCGCATCATCGACGGCCGCGAGTCGGTGTCGTTCCTGGTGCGCGTGAAGGAGCTGCTCGAAGACCCGATGCGCCTGCTGCTGGGCGTGTAAGCGTGGCAGTACGCTAAAAAATAACGGCCCCGTTCTCATCGGAGAACGGGGCCGTTTGCATTGCACGGCGAAGTGAAGCCGGGCTGGCTGATGTTCAAACGTTGTCCGGTTTTGGGAAAGGCTCAATCCGCGTTTATACCGTTATGGGAATAAGTAGCAGGCGCTGCGCAGGGGTAGAAACGGATTTGCGTAATTTTTTTCGGGTTAAAATCAGGTTAAAGGTCAGGCTGTCAAGGTAGTTGTAATTATCGGTGCGAAGTGTTGGCACGCAGGGCAGTGCACGGCCGCAAAATTGTATACCGCCGGTTGTCAGCAAGCATTTTACCCATTGAGGCGGAGCGCTGACTGCCACCTACCCACCCTTATTAGAAGTCGGTGGCTCGGACCAACAACTGTTCCGGACCCCGGCCGATGATGCCACCTATTGATGAAACAAGTACCCTCTCTCGCGCCCACCAACTGCCAGGATTGCCCGCGCCGTCAGCAGTCGTTGCTTGGCTGCTGCCAACTGGCCGAACTGAACCTGGTGTCGACCACCAAAACCTTTCAGACCTACCAGAAAGGGCAGGTGATTTTCCGCGAAGGCAGCCGGCTCAATAGCCTCTATTGCATCTTCGAGGGCAAGGTGAAGATGACCAAGACCGGCGGCGACGGCAAAGCCCAGATCATGCGCTTCACCCGCGAGGGCGACACTATGGGCTTTCGGGCCCTGATGAGCGACGCGCCCTACGCCTGCTCGGCCGTGGCCCTGGAAGACTGCGTGGTGTGCATGGTGCCTCGCACCGACGTGCTGAGTTTGATGGAGCAGAACACGCAGTTTACCCGCGCCCTGCTGCGCCACCTCACCGACTCGCTCAACGAGACGGAAACGCGCATGCTGCACATGACTTATAAGCCCGTGCGCGAGCGGCTGGCCGGGGCCCTGCTGCTGCTGCACCGCACCTTCTGCGTCGATTCCGGCAACTGCGCTATTCCCATCTCGCGTGAGGATTTGGCCTCGCTCATCGGCACGGCTACCGAAACGGCCAGCCGGCTGGTGTCGGAGTTCAAGGAAGAAGGCCTGATTGCCACCAAGGGCAGCAAAATCACCATCCTGAACGCCGCCACGCTGACGCAGATTTCGACGCAGTACGATTAAGGGCAGCGTCGGCGGGCGGGGCTCAACTGCCGCGGTCGAATGTGCTTGATACCCAATAGCAACGGGCGCTCCGGAAACGGGGCGCCCGTTGGCGTTTAAGCAACTTGACAGCTACGCAAGTAGGACTATTTTGGATTCATGAAAAGCTAGTTTTTGATGAGAATCAAAAACGAAATTGACGGCGGTCATTTTTTTAGGCGACTGTTTGCAGGAGTTTTGTAAAAGCAAATCGGCTGATTGATAGGTGGTTCACGCCGGGTGTAAAGCTCGCTTGCGGCAAAGGAGCGCAGCCAGCGCCGCAAGCAGCCTACCCGGCCACCAGCCAGTCTTAAAGCTTGATAAAATTGAATTTGCAAAAGTTGACTTCACAAACCCTCACATAAACAGTTCCCTCCCCAATGGCTTACTCCGTAAACAACCCCGCTGGCAAAATCGTCCAGAACGTCATCGACGAGCTGCCCACCCTGATGGCTATTGCCGTGGTGGACGTGACTTCCGGCATGTCGCTGGCCTCGCACACCAACTCGCCCAACATCAACCCCGACACCGCCGCCGCCTACAACACGGAAGTGGTGAAGCAGAAGCAGAAGGCTATGTCGGCCCTGAAGCTGACCGGCGAAATCATCGAGGATATCCTCATCACGCTCTCGAACCAGCTGCACCTGATCAAGCTGAACAACACGGGCAACAAGTTCATCTACCTGGTGGTGAACCAGCGCGACACCAACCTGGCCATTGCCCGCGAAGTGCTGCGCAGCCACTCGGCCGCCCTCAACTAATACCAACGGTGCCTCGGCCGGTGCCTGCGCAGGGCCGGCCGACCACCGCGGTGCGCTCCGAATACCCTTCCTGACCTCTACCAGCTCACATAACTGCCGCACGCAAGCGGCGACGCTCGGGTAGTCTGCGGTGGCTGAAGCATCAGCTGTGGCGGACTACCCGGTGGCGCTTGCCCACCGTGCCGGCGGCCCGAATGACTGCCCCGCCCGGGGCCGAACGCGAGGCTGCATGAACATTCCTTTTCTCCAGAAGCTAACCGGCCCCGCGCTGCACCAGGTGGTGGGTGCCGGCCCCGCCAGCGCCGAGCGCCACGCTGCCGAAGGCGTGCTGCACCGCGTGCTGAGCGGCTTGCCCGAGCTGCTGGCCGCCGCGGTGGTGCGCATCGAGGGCGGGCAGCTGCTGGCCAGCTACACCACGGCCCGCGAGCTGAACCCCGGCAAGGTGGCCGGCTTCAACGCCGAGGTGGTGCGGCAGCAGCGGCTGGCCCTGGCCGCCCTGGGCCAGCCCGACGAGGCGCTGGAGGATATTCTCATTACGCTGCGCACCCAGCTGCACCTGCTGCGCGTGCTGGCCGACGGCCGGCGCGTGCTCTACGTGGCGGTGGACTGCCGCGACACCAACCTGGGCATTGCCCGCGACGTGCTGCGCACCTGCGAAGCCTGAGCTGCCCGGCGGTGGGTGGAGCGGGTGGAGGCAGCAGTCAGATACTGTATTCTACCCTTTCTCCATTCCAATTTCTCACATGAGACTAACCGCTTCTCCTTTTGATCCGCAAACGGGCGACCTGCTGCCCGTGTACCGCGACGCCTACCTGCGCGGTGATTTGAGCCCGGCTTCGGCCCGCGCCGTGGAGGCTTACCTGCGCCGCGACGCCGACCAGGCCCACGACACGCTCACCCGCTGGCACCAGATTCAGCCCGAGGCCGAGGTGGCCGCGCCGGGCTGGGTTGGCCGCCAGATTCGGCACATTCAGGCCGAGCCGGCGCGCTTCCGCCGCCGCGCCGCCGGGCTGGTAACCTGCGCCGCCCTGGTGGGCGGGATGGTGTTTGCCGGCACCAATCTGCCCAACAACAACCTGCCGACCGACAACCTGCCCACGGCCGAAACCGTCGAGCTGGTGGCCCCGGCCACTGCCGACGCTGCCAGCGCCATTCGCATGGTGACGGTGAAAGGCCGCATTCTGGGTCAGGATGGTCAGCCCCTGGTGGGCGCTACCGTGCTGCAGAAGGGCACGCGCTTCGGCGTGAGCACCGATGCCTCGGGCAGCTACGCCATGCGCGTGCCCGCCGGCCAGCAGACGCTGGTGTACGGCTACGGTGGCTACCACGACCAGGAGCTGCAGGTGCAGAACGCGGCCCCGGCCAACGTAACCCTGTCGCCCCGCGCCAAGCAGCGCCGCTGGTTTCTTTTCTAGCCCGCCGCCGCGACGCGCCCGGGCCTAACGCTTACTCCGTGAAACCCAAGTCGTATCGTAAGAAAACCGCTACCAAACATGCCCGCGTGGCCGCCCAGCAGGCGGAAGTCACGGCCGGCGAGGTAGTGCAGCAGGTGCTGGCCGCGTTGCCCGAGCTGCTGGCCGTGGCCGTGGTGGATGCCCGCACGGGCACCAGCCTGGCCGCTCATTCCAACTCCGCCGACATTGCCCCGGCCACCGCCGCGGCCTTCAACGCGGAAGTGGTGCGCCAGAAGCAGAAGGCCCTCACGGCCCTCAACCTCATCGACGAGCACATCGAGGACATCCTGATTTCGCTCTCGAATCAGCTGCACCTGATGCGCCTCGCCGACGGGGGGCGCAAGTTCATTTACCTCGCCGTCAGCGCCCACGATACCAACCTGGCCACGGCCCGGGAGGTGCTGCGGGTGCAGGCCGGCACGCTCTAGTCTCATGGCGCGGCGTCCCAACCCGCCGCGCTCCTTTTTCCTGCTCCGGCGGCCCCGCTGCCGCCCTGCGCCAACGACGCGCTCAGCCCCGGATTTGGGTAGACCGGGCGCTGGGCGCGTCGTTTGGCGTTGAGGCTGGTTTAGTAAGCTTGGCCGTGGGTTTGCTTCAGAATGAAGTCTGTTAGGAAGGGCAGGCGCCGCAGCACCTGGATGCCGGCGGAAGTCAACTGGGGCTGACCGAAAACCTGGTGAATCAGGCGGCCGGCGGTGATGCGCAACCTCAGCAGCTGCCGCCACTGCTGCGTGTACTGCTCTTCCAGCGCGGCGCGCGAGATACGGCCGGCCAGGAAGTCGAGCAGCAGCGGGTGGAGCAGGAAGCCCGCGTTCATGCCCATGCTCATGCCGTTGCCGCAGAGCGGGGCAATGGTGCCGGCCGCGTCGCCGAGCATCAGCACGTGCTGGTCGACGGTGGACCGCTCCCGGAAGGTTATCTGGGAAATAACCACGGGCGTGAAGTCGCCGCGCTGGGCCGCCTCGATGTAAGGGCGCAGCAGCGGGTTTTGCATGAGCACCTGCCGCTCCATCTCGGCCACGCTGTTGCCGTGGGCCCGCAGGTTGCGCAGGTCGCTGATGTAGCTGCAGTTGGTGAGGCCGCCGGGCAGGGGCGAGAGGCCGCAGTACCCGTCGCGGAAGTTGTGCATTTCCACCGTGGCGGCGGGAAAGTAGTCGAGCTGCAGGTGGTACTTCACGGCCACGAACTGCCGGCCCTGCCGGCTTTCGGCCAGGAAGGGCCGCTTGAGCTTGCCGTCGAGGTTGGCGTGCTTGCCCCAGGCGCCGCACACGGTCCGGGCCCGGAAAGTGGAGCCGGTGCTGGTGGTGAGGATAAACTGCTCGTCGGCAAACGTCACGTCGGTGACCTTGGTGCCCTCGTGGATGCTGGCCCCGTGCCGGGCGGCCAGCCGGGCCAGCAGCGGGTCCAGCTCGTAGCGGGTGATGCCCACGCCGCCGATATCGAGCCGGTGGTGCAGAGCCACGCCGCTGGGCGACGAGAGGGTGAAGCGCGTCATCACCGGCAGGTTCATCTCGGCCAGCGGCACCCCGAGGCGGCACAGGAAGTCGTAGTTCTCCATCGAAATGTACTCGCCGCACACCCGGTGGAAGGGGTAGGTTTCCTTCTCGAACAGCACCACCCGGCGGCCCGACTGCGCCAGCTGAATGGCCAGCGTCAGGCCCGCCACGCCCCCGCCGACGATGGCGCAGTCGTAGACTTCGGCCGCTGTTTTATCGGTGAGGCTACTCATAGCGCAGCTTGCTTTTTGCGGTTCCGCAGCATCCGCACGGCAAACAGCACGCCCGCGGCCAGCAGGCTGGTGTAGGCCGTAGCATTCAGCCACTGCGGTACTTTCATGCCGTTTTCCTTGAGCACGGTGGTAGCGGCCGGCTCGTCTTTGGGCGCAATCTGCCGATTGATGGCCGCGTAGCCCCGCGTGACGTGCACCAGCGCGCCGACCAGCGGCAGCAGGCCCAGGTACGCAGCCCGGGGCATTTTTTCGCTGCGGTACAGGTGCACGAAGGAGCCCAGCACCACCGCCCCGGCGCCCACCACGGCCGTCTGGGCCAGGCGCAGGCTGCGGTGCAGGCCCAGGGCTACCACCATCGTCTCGATGCCGGCGGCCTGGTCCTCGGTGTAGTCCTCCGCGTTGTTGAGCAGGATGACGGCCATCTGCAGCAGGCCGTAGGCAGCGGCCAGGGTGAGAACCGGACGGCGCGGGAAGTGCGTAACGAGGCTGCCGGTGTAGGCCATCGGCCCGAAGAACAGCACGGCCCACAGCGCCGGCAGCTGCCACAGCCCCCGCGACTTGAAGTGCAGCGGCTTCCACGAGTACTGGAAGCCCAGCGCCCAGCCGATGACGGTGAGCGGCACGAACTGCCAGCGCCCGGTGCGGCGCGTGAGCCAGAGGCTGATGAGCACCGTGCCCGCCACCGAGGCCCGCATCTGCCAGCGCACCCCGGCCTCGCCCAGCTCGAAAATGGCGTTGGACAGGTGGCTTTTGTAGATGGCGTCGAGGCGGCGGTCGGCGTAGGCGTTGACTAGGTCGCCGAAGTTGAACAGCAGGTAGATGCCGCCCAGACCCACGTACAGCTCCGGCCGGCGCAGGAAGCTTCGGTCCTCGGCGCTGAGCAGGATGGGAATGACGAAAATCGGAATTTCGGCCAGCAGAAACTCGGTGCGGCGCAGGGCTTTGCTGTTCTTGAGGAAGCGCCGCAGCCCGCCGTCCTGGGGCCGGGCCAGTAGATTAATGCGCTGAATGTGCCGCTCGTTGGCCTGCAAAAACGCCTCCCGGCCGTGCAGCAGCGCGTGGTTGTCGGCCAGCACGATGTCGCCGCTCTGCCAGCGGTGGGTGTAGAACACCTCGGGCGCGTACAGGGCCGTCTGCAATTCCTGAATCAGGGCGGCCTGCTCGTCGGCCGAGGCGCCCAGCACCTCCACCGATACCGGGTTCAGGTCGTGCACCGGCTCGGCGAAGCGCATGGTCGGCTCGCCCGTAACGGGGTGGGGCTGCACCAGCCGCTGGGTGATGACGCCGCCGTAGTGCACGATTTTCTCGGTGCGGTAACGCAGGGTGGCTTTTTCCCAACGCCGCCGCTGCGCGGGTTGGGCGCGGGCCAGGGCGCGGGTGGTGTCAGCGAAAGTGGTGCCGCCGTGGTCCTCGGGCCGCGGGGCCAGCAGGCACTGAAAGAAAATCAGGTACGGAATGCGGCCCACAAAGGCGCCGTCCCAGTGCAGGGGCACGGCGGCCGGGGTGTAGAGGTAGTTCTTGGCATCGGCCTTCACCTTCAGCTCGTTGATGGCCCCGAACGGCCACTGCAGCGGCTCCCCGAGCTGCTGGGCGTAGAGGGCAAACTGCGGCTTGTCGAACAGCTCGAACCCGCGGAAAATCAGGATGCGGTGCTCTTGCACCCAGCTTTCGATCTGCGCGGCGGGAATATCGGCAATGGTGCGGCCGGGTTCGGCGGCGTGCACGAGCAGGCCGAAGGGCTGTTGGGGTTCGAGGAGGTAGGTGGACATAGGTAAGGCGGTATAGCGGAAAAAAGCAGGACGTCATTCCGAGCGAAGCCGAGGACCCGAAGGTCGGTGTAGCCAAGCTCGCGTGCTGCTGCCGGAGCGGTAAGCCAACGCGGGTATTACCGGCCAGCAAGATGCGGCGCTCTGGCTGGATATTCCGTGCAGTATTTGGCCACGAGGTTCAAGATTCCGGCCGCGTCACGAAATGGCTCGGCCGGCCGTCCTGCGCCACCAGCGTGGCGCCCAGCGCCTCGGCCTGCTGCCGCTTCATCAGCAGGTAGTCGTTGGGGCGGAGCAGCACCACGCCGTGCCAGGGCGTGAGCCAGTTGTCCACAGCGCGGGTGATGCGCAGGCCGATTTTATCGGCGTGTGGGTGCTGGGGGTGGATGCTCAGGCGCAGCGCGTGCGGAAACTCCTGGGCCAGCAGCCGCGTCCAGGCGTTGCTGCGCCGAATGACCTCGTAAGCCACCGCCTTGCTTTCCTCCTTTACCCGGCTTTTGCTCTTCTCCGGCGCCAAGGCCTGCCCGTCCTCGGCCACGAAGCGGTGAATGCCGTTGAACATGGCCCGCTGGCTGGCCGATTCGCGCACCCGCTGCTGCAATTCGGCCAGCGGCTCGGCGTACTCCGCCGTTATCCACTGCCGGGCCGCGTCAAAGTCGGTGGTTTCGATGAGGTCTTCCAGGTTGACCACGTCCAGGTCGCGGGTGCCGAGACGCTCGATGAGCTGCTTCAGGGCGTGGTTGTAGGCTGACACTTCCTCGTCGCTGACCTGCACCAGGTCGGCAAACACCCGGCCGTCGGCGCAGATGCTCAGGCGCGCGCCGGGCGCGTACACCTGCCGGATGTCGTCGCAGAGACTTTGCAAAGTGGTCAGCGCAATTTCCTCGCCCAGGTCGGGCAGCGGGCCCAGCACCTTCTGCCGGTTCGGCGACTTGGCCGGGAAGGCCGGCAGAATCAGATGAATTGGCTGGCCCTGACTGATGAAGTACTGCAGCCGCGGCAGGTGCAGGCCCAGGCACTGCGCGCAGGGCTCGGCGGCGCAGCCCTCCGAATTCGTGGCCTCGTCGCCCTCCAGCACTTTGCGGTGCCGCATAATCAGCTTTATCACTTGCCGGGCTTGGTCGAAATCAGCCGGAGTCAGCTGCAGGAACTGCTCGACCACCTGGCTGACTTGGCCAAGGAGCAGCGGCGCGAGCAGGCTACCCAGTTGCGGCGCAGCCACGCTCAGGCCGGCGCTGATGAGGTCGAGGGCCTGCTGCGTGGCCGCGCCGTCGGGGCTGCGGTCGAGCAGGGCCAGCAGCAGCACGCCCCAGTGCGCGGCGTAAAGCGAGCGGACCAGGGCCGGCTGCACCTCGGGCGCAGGGGCATCGGCGGCACCCTGCACCACGGCCTCGAACAACGCCAGTCCGCGCAGACGAATGCTTTCGGTGTCGGGGCTGAGCACGCCGGCGGGCGCCTCGGCATCGATGAGGGAGGCGGCCAGGGCGCGCAGGGTAGGGCGGTGCGGGGCCAGCAGGCGGAGCTTCAGTTGCAGCAGCGCCCGGAACCGCTCGGCCAGCGGGGCGGCGGGTAGGTCGGCGGCGCGGGCTTCCAGCTCGTCGTGGATGCGCTGGTAGAGGCCGAGTACGAAGTCGGTTTTCGAGCCGAAAAAACGGTAAGCCTCGGCCAGCGGCTGCCCGGCCGCAGCGGCAATATCGGCCACGGTTACCTGGTGGTAGCCGCGCTCGGCAAAGAGGCGCAGGCCGGTATCAAGCAGGCGCCGCCGGGCGGTGGCGGCAGCCCGGTAGGCGGAATCGGGAGGAGTCAAAATAGCAATGCGGATACGGGGACCGAAATGGTACCCCAATATCCGCATTACCTGGTATCTGGCGGGCGCCGTGGGAAGGAAAATGCCCGGCCGAAGCTGTTTACGAAACCGTCAGCGTGGTATTCCGGCTCGGGAACGAGGCGTCGAGCAGGGCGCCCAGGTTCAGGACTTTGTGGCGGGCTTCTTCGGCTTTGGGGCCGGCGAAATTTTCGCGCACGGCGGCGTCGAACAGGTTTTGCCAGCGGCGGCAGTTGGGGCCTTCCAGCGGCAGGCCCAGGTCGCTGGACGCGGCGGACTGGCGGCCGGTTTTGGGCCCGAAGAGGGCGGTGCTCCAGAAGTTGTAGAGCGTGAAGAGGTGATGCGGCCAGTGTACGCGGGCCACCGCGTTGAAGGCGGGGCTGAGCACTTCATCCTGATTGACCTTCTCGCAGAACGTATCGACGAGCGTTTTCACGTCGGCTTCCCGCGTGATGTCGGTAAGAGCAGAGGCTGGAGCGTTTGTCATAGAGCGAATGAGCTGGGGACCGAGATACGGCCGCGGTGAGGAACAGGTTGGGCTAAGATAGCGCAATCGATTGCACGGCCAAATGATTGTTGTCATTTATCCTTGATTATCAGTGTTAATTGCAAGGAAATAAATCGGGCGCGAAGTCAATAACCGGTAAACAAAAACGGCCCAACTGGAGCAGCCGGGCCATTTTTGGGTGGTAACGGGCGCGTCGCCGCGCTAAGGCAGGCGCGTCAGGCGCAAATGGTCGAGCATGGCCTGATTTATTTCGCCGTTCATGTTTTCGTTGGCCGCATCGAAGCGCAGCGTGAAAGTGCTGCGGCCTTTGGGCAGGCTTACCTGGATGGGGTTGGAATAGCCCCAGTCCGACCATTCGTCCACGCCGCGCTGGGGCAGCACTACCAGGCCCAGGGCGCGGTCATTGCGGTAGAGGGTGCGCAGGGCGCATTTGTTGCTGGTGTTGATGGGGCCGTTGCCGTTGGCGTAGCGAAAATCCAGCGCGAAGGAGCCCGCCGCCGGCAGGTCTACCTGGAAGGTCAGCTCCCGGTTCACGGTGCGGCTGATTTCCACGAAGCCCTTGCCCGTGTAGCCCTTATAGGGCTTGGTCGACTTTTTGGCGGCCGTTTCCAGCTGCACGTAGCGCCGGAAAGGCTCGGCCTCCACCGGCAGCGGCTCGGAGGCAAAGCCCTCAAAGCCCGCAGCATCCACGGCCACCACCTGGTACGCGGCGTAGGCCGTGGGCTTGGGCACCACGAACTCTGGTTCGGTGGTGCGGGCCGCAAATTGTCCGTTCAGCAGCACCTGGTAGGCCTTGGCGCCGGCCACCGGCGCCCAGCTGAGGCGGCCGGCCGCGTAGCGCACCTCCGGCGTCATCGGCGCCACGTGGTGGGGCACTTTGTGCTGCGTGGAGGGCGGCAGCGGCTCACTGGTCAGCTCGATGCGGACGGCGTGCGGGCCGGTGGTAGCGGCGGGCAGGCGGGCGTCGGGTAAGGGTTGGCCGTCCAACGTGATGCTGCGGATTTTATTACCGAAGCCGGTCAGCTCGATATCCAGCGTGGCCTGGCGGTAATGGAAATTGGTGAGGCGGCGGGTGCCCCGTAGCGCCTGGGGCACGAAGGGCTCGAAGGTCAGCCCGGCCACGTCGTAGCGCAGGCCGAACAGACCCTTGTACACCAAGCCCAGCGCACCGGAGAGGCTCCAGAGCATGTTGCTGCTGTTGACCTGGGTGCCGGCGTAGTCGCCGTTGGAGGCCACGAAGTTTTCCTTATTGGTCAGAAACAGCGCCGCCGGCCGGCTCACGGCGGCCACGCTTTCCATAAAGGCCGTTTCGTTGCCGGCTTTGGCGGCGGCCAGTCCCCAGAAGCTCTGCACGAAGGGCCACACAGCGTTGTTGTGGTAGGGCGGGATGCCCGGCGTCTGCGGGTACACGTACGGAATGCCGAAGTCCATGACGGGCATGTTGGCAATGACCTGCTGCGGCTGTTTGACCATGTTGTACAGCACCGCCAGGGCCGTACCTAGGGCTTCGGTGCGCGGCGCCGGCAGCAGTTCATAGAGCACGGAGGTGCGGCCGTATCGGTACGCCGCGAAGGCTCCGCGCTGTTCCTGCCAGAAAAATGCCTGGATACCGCGTCGCCCGTAGACGCCGCGCTGGTACGCCATCCAGTCTATCGACGACCCAGGGGAGCTGTCTGATGCTGGCTCCAGACGCTTCGCCATCTGGGCCAACACAAAATTAGCCTGCGCATGGACTACCGTCGTGCTCAGGGAAGTCGACTGGTAGATGTCCACCGGCTGCATCCACTTCGGGTACGTTTGCTCGCGCCAGTCCAGAAACGACGTTTCGCCGTGCACCAGACCGCTGCGGCGTTGGTCGTAGATGTCGTTCTGCATGTCCTCCTCAATGGACTTCCGCACGATGGGGTACACCCGGCGCAGCCAGGCCTCGTCGCCGGTGCTGAGGTAGACTTCCCAGGCGGCCACGGCCCAGATCATGCGGTCGGTGGAGCAGGGGTAAGCGCCGCCGGTGCCGGTGTCCTGGATGATGCGGCCGTCGGCCGATACCTTGCGTAGCAGGCTGGTTTTGGCCACTTCGGGCTGAATGGCGGCCTGGGCCAGAATGATCGAGTAGCTGATGTCGCGCGTCCAGACGCCCGCCCACTCCTGCCCGGTGCGGAAGGTACCGTCGGGCTCCACGGCGCGCCGGGCTTCTTCCAGGGCCAGGTTGTAGAGCGCGTCGAAGAGCGGATAATCGGAGTGATACTGCGGCAGGTCGCGCACGTCGAGGCTGGCTTTCCAGCTTTGGGCGGTAGTTTTCTGCGCGTCGTGGGCGTTGAGCACCACGGTGGTTTCGTAGATGCCGTTCCCGTCGGGGTCAGTCAATTCCAGCCCGGGCTTGTTGATGAGGTTGTCGAAGTCCCAGCTCAGCGGGGCGGTGTTGCCGGCCACCAGCACGTGTTTCAGGTCCTGCTGGTACAGCTTCTGCCCGTTGTAGAGCTGGTAATAGCCCTGCTGCTTGAACGCGGCCAGCACCGGGCGCAGGTCCAGACGGATCTTGAGCGGTGTGTTGGGCGCCAGGTAGGTTTCGGGCGGCACCGGCGCGGGGCCCACGTACTGCCGGCCGAATACGATGAGCGGCGTTTCCAGCCCCGCGGCCCCGGCGCGCGGCAGGGCTACAAATACGTGGTCCTGGCCGGGCGGCATTTCGTTGTCCTTGCCGTTGAGGCTGAACTTAAAGCTCACCCGCGGGCTCTGGAAGGCGTTGGCCGGGCTCTGGTAGTTCGAGGTCAGCTCGGTGCGCGAGCGGGCGCGGGCCACGTATGGACCCTGCACCACGGAGTCGCGGTACACGGTGTAGGCGGCCGATTGCCACACGGGCCCAGCCGGGGCAGGGGGCGGGGTGGTGGCCGCGGGTTGGGTGGTCGATTTCGGCATCTGGCAGGAACCCGCCACGAGCAGCGGCACCAGCAGCAGGCGCAGCGGGAAAAACGGACGACAAAGCATAAACAAGCGGCGCAAATAACGCTGCGGTGAAGCTACGCAACGCCACCGGCTTCGACTCCGGTACCCGCATTTTTCGCCCCGGCTTCACCCTGCGGCCCCGATGCCCGTAAGCTTCCGCGGCGGTTCATTCAGCCGCCTTTTCACGATGGCTTCTTCCTCGCCCTTTTGGCAAACCCTCGGCCTCGGCGCCGTGGCCGGCATGCGCTCCATGACGGCCCCGGCCCTGCTCAGCAGCGCCCTGCGCCACCATCCCTCAGGCCGCCTCGCCCACTCGGCCCTGAGCTGGCTGCAAACGCCCGCCGCGGCCAACACTCTGAAAGCTTTGGCCGGCGCCGAAATGGCCAGCGACAAACTGCCCAACATGCCCGACCGCACCGCGCCGCCCGTGCTGGCCGGCCGCGCCCTGTCGGGGGCTCTCATCGGGGCGGTGCTCTATAAAACTAACCGGGGCAGCCTGCTCAAGGGCGCCACCGTGGGTGGACTGGGCGCCGTGGCCGGCTCCTTCGCCGCGCTCTACCTGCGCAAACTCACCACCCAGCGCACCCCGCTGAAAGAGCCCTGGGTGGGCCTGCTGGAAGATGTGCTGACCGTGGCCACCGGCAAAGCCGTGCTCGGCAGCCACCAGCCGAGGCAATAGTGAATGAGCGAGTGAGTGAATGAGTGATTCTCGTTCATACAAATCACTCACTCACTCGCTCGCTCATTCACTCATTGATTACCCCTCCAGCCAGCGGCGGAAATCGGGCGTCTGGGCGGTGCTGGTGGTCAGCGTTACGTCGGGTAGGGGGCGCAGCTTCACCAGCAGGCGGTTGTTGAAGTAGGGCTCTACCTTCTCCACGAAGCCGATGTTGACCAGCTCCGAGCGGTTGAGGCGGCCGAATTGAGCCGGGTCGAGCTGGCGCTCCAGCTCGGTGAGCGTGCCGCTGAGCGGGTAGCGCGTGCCCTGCCGGTCGATGGCAAACACCACGCCCTCGTCGGCCTGCAGGTACACCACGTCTTCTACTGGCAGAATGTAGAGGCTATTGCGCTGGCGTACCGAGAAGCGCTGCCGGTAGGCGGGCGCGGCGGGGCGCAGGGCCTGGCTGAGCTGAGCTAGCACCTCGGCGCTCAGCCCGCCGGCCGCTGGGGTCAGGCTGCGGCGCAGCTGGTGGTACTTGTCGAGCGTATGGCCGAACTGCTCGGCAGTGAAGGGCTTGAGCAGATAGGCAATGCCGTTGACCTGAAACGCGGGCAGCAGAAACTGGTCGTAGGCCGTCACGAAGATGATGGGACAGGTCACCTGCACCTGCTGGTAGAGGGCGAATACGTTGCCGTCGAGCAGCTCGATGTCCGAGAAAATCAGGTCGGGCATGGGGTTTTCGGCAAACCAGGCCAGGCCCTTGGCAATGCTGCGCACCACCTGCACCACCTGCGCGGCCGGGTCGTGCACGTTCAGGTACTGCACCAGCTGCCGCGCCGACAGCTCTTCGTCTTCGATGACGAGCACGTTCATAGGCTAAGCGGGAATAGCGGGCACCGCCTGCTGCGCCAGCAGCGGAACCGTCACGGTAAAAAACGCGTCGCGCTGCACCAGCAGCTCCGCGTCGGCCAGCAGGCGGTACCGCTCGCGCAGGTTGTGCAGCCCCGTGCCCGTCGAGTCGGTCGGGGTGCGCTTGGGGGCCACGCGGTTGCGCACGGTCAGGGCGTCGGAATGCACGTCCAGGGTCACCAGCAGGGGCACATCGTCGCCGCCGCGGTTGTGCTTGATGGCGTTTTCGATGAGCACCTGCAGCGTGCCGGGTACCACCAGCCGCTGGTGCAGCTCGGCCTCCGCCACATGCAGCGTGGTCTGGAAGTCGTAGGCCTGCCCAAAGCGGTGGCGCAGCAGGTAGATGTATTCCTCGGCGAAGCGTAGCTCCTCGGCCAGCGGCACCAGGTCCGCGTCGCGGTGCCGGATCAGGTAGCGGTACAGCGAGGAGAAGCAGCTCAGGAAGTGGCTGGCTTCCTCGCGGTCCTGCTGAATGAGGGCGTAGAGGATGTTGAGGTTATTGAACAGAAAGTGCGGGTCGATCTGGGCGCGCAGGGTTTTCAGCTCGCTTTCGGCCTGGGCCTTCTGCACCCGCAGCAGCCGGTGCTGGGCGTCGAAGTAGCTCTTGCCCATCATCAGCACGCCGAGCACGCCGTAGCTCTGGGCGTGGTGCATGATACCCCAGATCAGGCGCCGAAAAGAGAACGGGCCGAAGTCGCGCAGAATTAGCTCGTAGCCGAAAAAGTACAGCAGCCCGCTGCCGACGGCAAAGCCCACAAACGCGAGCAGGCCGTGGAGCAGGTGCCCGCGGGCCAGCTGCCGCAGAATCACGAATACCAGCACGTACACGGCCGCCGTGTCGAGCACGATGTTGTAGAGAATGGCCGGCACGGCCTGCCCCCAGCTGAACTGCACCACGTACCCGTAGCCGATGATGGGCGCCGCCAGCAGCCAGTACAGCGCGATGACGCGGTAATCGGAGGCGCGCAGGCGGTTGGTGAAAAAAGTGGGCACGAGGGGGCGGAGCAAAACGGAGCGGGCGGCTGCGAAGCAGCACCGGGCAAACCACTTCAAAAATACACGCAATCCGCCGGAGCACCGGGCGCCCACCAAACCCCTATGGAACAGCCCGGCCAAAGCCCGGAACACCTCTTGCACAGTGTCAGGCTTTGGCCGGAATGGTAATCAGTAATTGTGTGGGTAGCGGAATAGCGGAGCGAGTACGATTGGTGCTGCAAAGGTGCGCTGCCCGGCGGCGGCGCTCCAGGCCATTCCGGCGAAGGCACCGAAAATTCAAACAAACCCCACGAAATCGGGTACGAGCCGGCGCCCGCCGGGCTTCAGCGCCGCGTCGGCACGGCGTCCGCACCGGCGACGGGCACGGCCGGCTTGCGGCGGCCACCGAGCACCACCAGCATCACCGCCAGCACGATCAGGACCGCCCCGCCACCCATCTGCGCATTCAGCGGCTCGCCGCCCACGGCCTGGCCCAGCAGCACCGCCACCACCGGGTTGACGAAGGCGTAGGTGCCCGCCAGGGCCGGCTCCACCGTGCGCAGCAGCCAGATGTAGGCCGAAAAGGCTATCCACGAGCCGAACACCACCAGGTAGCTGAAGGCCACCCAAGGCTGCCAGCCGATGCCGCCGAGGTGAAACTGCGCCGCCTCGCCGTGCAGCAACCCGGCCAGCAGCAGGAAAAATCCGCCGCAAAGCATCTGCATGCCCACGCCCAGGAAGGGTGAGCCGCCCACCGGCTTCTGCTTCGATACCAACGAACCCACCGACCACATAAAGGAGGCGCCCAGCACGATGGCCACACCCAGCACCGGGTGCCCCGGAATGAGCACCGCCGCCGCCGGGCGGGTGCTGGCCAGCAAATACAGTCCGCCCACGCCCAGGGCCAGCCCCGCCGCCACCGTGGCCGTGGGCCGCGGCGACACCCCGCTCAGCCAGCCCAGCACGGCCAGAAACATCGGCACCGAGGCCACCAGCAGGGCGGCCAGGCCCGAGGGAATGTACTGCTGCGAAAACGTGGTGCCGCCGTTGCCAAACAGCAGCAGGCACAAGCCCACCACCGCGGCCCGGCCCCAGTCCTGCCGGGTGGGGCCGGGGCCGCCGCTGAGCCGCACGGCCGCGTACTGCACGCTGCCCGCCACCAGAAAGCGCAGGCCCGAGAGCAGCAGCGGGGGCCAGGCCGTCAGCGCCGTCTTGGTGGCCAGGTAGGTAGAGCCCCAGATCAGGTAAATGGCCAGCAGCGCCGCGCCGATGAGCAGGGGCGCGGGGCGGGCAGGAGAGGAAGCAACGGACATACGGTTCAACAGCGCAACGCCGCGCCAACCAGCGGCGCAGCCTTCTACGAGGCCGCAAACCTACTGGACGCCCCGGCGGCATCCAACCCGGATCTTGCGGCCGACGTGTCACCCCACCGTCATTGCGAGCGAAGCGAAGCAATCTTTCCTCTCGCGGCACAAACGGTGCAACACGTACTACCCGAAAACAGCACCGCCCGAAACCTCGCGTCTGTATTTTCGGGCTGTGCTGTTTTGGGTTTGTATGTATTCTGGCGGCGGTGCTACTAGAGGAAAGATTGCCGCGCTTCGCTCGCAATGACAGCGGGGTGAACCGCTGCAAGCGCCACCGTAGCCCGCCAACTGCTTACCTTGGCGGTATGAGCTTTCAGAACCAGGTGGTGTGGGTAACGGGCGCCTCGGCCGGTATCGGTGAGGCCCTGGCGCGGGCATTTGCCCGGGCGGGTGCCCGCCTCGTGCTGTCGGCCCGCAACGAAGCCGAGCTGCAACGCGTGGCCGCCTGCACCCCCGCCGAAACGCTGGTGGTGCCGCTGGATCTGGCCGATGCCGCCAGCCTGCCCGCCAAGGTGCAGCTGGTGCTGGCCCATTTCGGCCGCCTCGATGTGCTGGTGAACAACGGCGGCGTGAGCCAGCGCAGCCTGGCGCTGGAAACCTCGCTGGAGGTGGACCGCCGCCTGATGGAGGTCAACTATTTCGGCACGGTGGCGCTGAGCAAGGCCGTGCTGCCGCAGCTGCTGGCCCAGGGCAGCGGGCGCATTGTCACCATCAGCTCGCTCGTGGGCAAGTTCGGCACGCCCTACCGCTCGGCCTACGCGGCCAGCAAGCACGCCCTGCACGGCTTTTTCGACTCGCTGCGGGCCGAGCTGCACGGCTCGGGCGTGGGTATTACCATCCTCTGCCCGGGCTTTATCCGCACCGGGGTGTCGGTAAATGCGCTGACCGGCGACGGGCGCGCCCTCGGCACCATGGACGAAGCCACTGAGCAAGGCCTGGCCCCGGCCGAATTTGCCCGCCGGGCCCTGCCCCTTATTGCCCGCGGCGAAAACGAAGCCTACATTGGCGGCCGCGAAACCCTGGGCGTGTTCCTGAAGCGCTTCGCGCCGGGCTTGTTTGCCCGGTTCCTCACGCGGGCCAAGGTGCGGTAGCAAGGATATGTATTTGGTAACGATGGTTACTGGTAATGATTTTGAAACTGGTAACTGTTATTACTAGTGCGCACTCAGTTGTGAATAATAATCTGAGTGGCGACGCAATGCGGCTATAACAGCGCTGATTCGTCGAATCTGCCGGCCCGACGCAGCTTCAGCCGTGGGTACGGTGTATTTTTCGCCATGCGTTTCCCCTCTGCTTTTTCCGTGCTTCGGGCTGCTCTGGGCGCCGTGGCCCTGCTGGCCTTGCCGCGCTTCGGCACGGCCCAGCTACTGCAAGCCAAGCCCGCCTTCACCCGCGCCGACTCGCTGCGCGGTACCCTCACGCCGCCGCGCAGCTGCTACGACGTCAACTATTACCACCTCGACGTCAAGCTCGATATCGGCCAGAAGGCCATCAGCGGCTCCAACCTGTTCCGCTTCACCGCCACGCAGGACTTCACGCGCCTGCAGTTCGACCTCTTCGCCAACCTGAAAGTGGAGCGCGTGGCCTACAAGGGCCAGAACCTGCCCTTTACCCGCGAGGCCAACGCGGTGTTCGTGACCTTCCCGCAGCCCATCCGGCAGGGCAGCCGCGACGAATTCACCGTGTACTACGGCGGCAACCCCACCATTGCCCAGCGTGCCCCCTGGGACGGCGGCTTCGTGTTCACCGAGCACGGCCCCGGGCAGCCCTGGGTGGCCACAGCCTGCCAGGGCGTGGGCGCCAGCATCTGGTGGCCCACCAAGGACCACCAGTCCGACGAGCCCGACTCGATGCTGATCAGCGTGACGGTACCCAAGGGGCTGACGGACGTCTCGAATGGGCGCCTGCGCAAAACCACCCAGCTCAAGGGCAACCTCACGCGCTTCGACTGGGCCGTCACGAACCCCATCAACAACTACGACGTGGCCCTGAACGTGGCGAACTACGCGCACATCGGCGACACGTACCAGGGCGAGAAGGGCCGGCTGACGCTGGACTACTGGGTGCTGCCGGAAAACGTGGACAAGGCCAAAAAGCAGTTCGGGGCCAACGTGAAGCCCATGCTCAAGGCGTTTGAGTCGTGGTTCGGGCCGTACCCGTTTTATGAAGACGGCTACAAGCTGGTGGAAACGCCGCACCTGGGCATGGAGCACCAGAGCGCCGTGGCCTACGGCAATAAGTACCTCAACGGCTACCTGGGCCGCGACCTGTCGGGCACCGGCTGGGGCACCCGGTGGGACTTCATTGTGGTGCACGAAAGCGGCCACGAGTGGTTCGGCAACAACATCACCTCGAAGGACATTGCCGACATGTGGATTCACGAGTCGTTTACCACCTACTCGGAAAGCCTGTTCGCCGAAAGCCAGTTTGGCAAACCGGCCGCGCTGGAATTTTTGCACGGGATGCGGCGCAACATCCAGAATGACGCACCTATTATCGGGCCCTACGGCGTGAACCGTGAAGGCTCGGGCGACATGTACCCCAAGGGCGCCGTGCTGCTGAACATGGCGCGCACGGTGATTAACGACGACCAGAAATGGCGGCAGATTCTGCGCGGGCTCAACCAGCAGTTCTACCACCAGACCGTCAGCACCGAGCAAATCGTGGGCTACATCAACCAGCAGGCCGGCCGCGACCTGACCAAGATGTTCGACCAGTACCTGCGCCACCCCAGCATCCCCACTCTGGAAATCCGCTTCGAGCCGGATGGCCGCCCCGTGGCCCGCTGGATTGCCGACGTGCGCGGCTTCGATATGCCGGTGCGGGTGCGCGCCAAGGGCGGCGAATGGCGCCTGATTCAACCCACGACGACGTTTCAGGCCGTCGACGTGCCCGGTCTGAGCAAGGACAACCTTGAAGTCGACACGTTCAACTACTACATCGGCGTGCTGGTGGAGTAGGGGCGCCGTACGTTTGCGCCCTCTCTCAATCTTACCAGTTTCCATGCTCCGACTACTCGCCCTGTGCATCCTGGGCCTCATTGCCCGGGCGGCCCACGCGGGCGCCGGCTTCGCCGACCTTCAGCCCGGCCCGCACAGCGTCGGCTTCCGCGTGGTGCAGCAGTACGACTACTCTCGAGCCTACCGCGAGACAACCGACCTGGTCACTGGCAAGCCCTACGCGGGCGAGCGGGCCCGGCCCGTGCAGACGCTGGTGTGGTACCCGGCGCAGAAAGGCGGCAGCCCGCTGCGTTATGCCGATTACGTGCGCACCGAGGCCACCGACGAAATCTTCGGCCGCCCCGAAGCGGAGTTGACGGCCTACCTGGATGGCCGGCGGCAGTGGGCCATGGCCCGAATCGGGGCCAAAGCCGCCCAGGCCATGCTGGAGCAGCGTATGTGGGCCGTATCGAACGCCGCGCCCGCCGCCGGCAAGTTTCCGGTGGTCATCTACGCGGCCGGGGGCGGCGGGGCGGCCCACGAAGCGGCCGACTTCTGCGAGTACCTCGCCAGCCAGGGCTACGTGGTGCTGGCCAGCCGCAGCCTCGGCACCCGCACCTACCCGATGAACTTCGACCCGGAAGGCCTCGACACCCAGTCCCGCGACATTCGCTTCCTGCTGTCCTTCGCCCACACCCTGCCCCAGGCCGACGCCGCCCACGCGGCCGTGGCCGGCTGGAGCTGGGGCGGCCTGGCCAATGCCCTGGCCGCTGCCCAGGACAACCGCATCGGCGCCATCATCAGCTTCGACGGCACCCAGTACCGCGAGCAAACCAAGGCCATTGCCCGCACCCGCCTCACCGTGCCCTGGCTGTACGTGCAGCGCCGGCCGGCCTCCGTGCGCGAGCTGGCCGCCGACGGCATGGAAACCACCGCCATCCTGCTCAACGAGGCCCGGTACGCCGACCTTTACCACGTGGTGATGAACCCGCTGGAGCACATCGACTTTTCGACGGCGGCCCTGCGCGTGGCTTCGCCGGCGCATTTCACCGACTACTCCCGCGCCGAAGTGAAAGCCGCCTACCGCTGGAGCTGCCGCTACGCCCTCGAATTCCTCAACTTCACCCTGAAGGGCAACGCCACCGGCCAGCAGTTTCTCGACCGCACGCCCGCCCAAAACGGCGTGCCCGCCCACACCGCCCTGGCCTACCACCTGCCCGCCCAGGCCGGCCCGGTGCCCACGCAGGCCAGCTTTGCCGCCGCGCTGGCCCAGCAGGGCTTTGGCAAGGCCCTGGACATCTACCGCCGCCTGCAGCAGCAGGAGCCCACGTTTGCCCTCTCGGAAGGCGCCCTGAACACCTGGGGCTACCAGCTCATGCGCGAGGCTCACGATTTGCCCGCCGCCCTGGCCATCTTCCGCCTCGGCACCGAGGTCTACCCCACCGACGCCAACCTCTTCGACAGCCTGGCCGAAGCCGACGAAAACAACCACGACACCGCGGCCGCCATTCAGCACTACCGCCGCTCCCTGGAGCTGAACCCCGGCAACACTAACGCCCAGCAGCACCTGAAGGCGCTTGGAGCCGCCGGGCAGTAGCCGGGCGGGCAGCAGAACGACAACTCCCCTCCTCAGATGAGGAGGGGACGCTTTGGCGCCAGCCAAAGCTGGGGTGGTTGACCGTCGTTGCTGACTCCAGAACAGTTAGTCCGAACGACTCTGCGCCCTCTGCGGCAACTTCCGCGCCCTCTGCGGGCTAAACAACATCAGCAACGACGCAACCACCCCAGCCGTTGCTGGCGCAACGGCGTCCCCTCCTCCAATGAGGAGGGGAGCTGACCGCTCATCAACCTTTCCCGCGGCCGCCGTGTTTTCCCTTACGGCGCTGGGCATTCTGCCTTACCTTTGCCCGCAGCGCTTCATCAACCCGATTTTCAGCATGAACCAATACGACGTTACCGTCATCGGCTCCGGCCCCGGCGGCTACGTGGCGGCCATCCGCTGCGCCCAGCTCGGCTTCAAAACGGCCATCATCGAGAAATACGACACGCTCGGCGGCACCTGCCTGAACGTGGGCTGCATTCCCTCGAAGGCCCTGCTCGACTCCACGGAGCACTTCCACAATGCCGGCCACACCTTCAAGGAGCACGGCATCGAGCTGAGTGGCCTGCAGATCAACATGAACCAGCTCATCGACCGCAAAAACGGGGTGGTGAAGGCCAATGTCGACGGCATCCAGTTCCTGATGAAGAAAAACAAAATCGACGTCATCAAGGGCGTCGGTTCGTTCATCGACAAGAACCACATCAGCATCGTGCCCCGCGAAGGCGGCGAGGCCCAGCAGATTGAAACCAAGAACGTCATCATTGCCACCGGCTCCAAGCCCACGGTGCTGCCGTTCATCGCCCAGGACAAGGAGCGCATCATCACCAGCACCGAGGCCCTGAACATCCGCGAGGTGCCCAAGCACATGATTGTCATCGGCGGCGGCGTCATCGGCCTGGAAATGGCTTCCGTCTACGCCCGCCTCGGCGCCAAGGTGTCGGTGGTGGAGTTCATGGACTCGCTCATCCCCACCATGGACCGCGGCCTGGGCAAGGAGCTCAAGCGCATCCTGGGCAAAATCGGCATCGAGTTCTTCCTCTCGCACAAAGTCACCGGCGCCACCCGCCAGGGCGACACCGTGACGGTAACCGCGACCAATCCCAAGGGCGAGGAAGTGAAGTTTGAGGGCGACTACTGCCTGGTGGCCGTGGGCCGCGTGCCCTACACCGCCGGCCTGAACCTGGAAGCCGCCGGCGTGCAGCTGGAAGAGCGCGGCCGCATCAAGGTCGATGAGCACCTGCAAACCAACGTGCCCGGCATCTACGCCATCGGCGACGTGACTCGGGGCGCCATGCTGGCCCACAAGGCCGAGGAAGAAGGCGTGTTCGTGGCCGAGCGCATTGCCGGCCAGAAGCCCCACGTGAACTACCTGCTCATCCCCGGCGTGGTGTACACCTGGCCCGAAGTGGCCGGCGTGGGCTACACCGAAGAGCAGCTGAAAGAGCAGGGCCGCGCCTACAAAACCGGCTCCTTCCCCTTCCGCGCCTCGGGCCGCGCCCGCGCCAGTATGGACCTCGACGGCTTCGTGAAGGTGCTGGCCGACAAGGAAACCGACGAAATCCTGGGCGTGCACATGATCGGTCCGCGCATCGCCGACCTCATTGCCGAAGCCGTGACGGCTATGGAGTTCCGCGCCTCCGCCGAGGACGTGGCCCGCATGAGCCACGCCCACCCTACCTACGCCGAAGCCATGAAGGAAGCCTGCCTGGCCGCCACCGAGAACCGGGCGATTCATATGTAATCCTGCACGGCAGTAACCGTATGCGGATACAGTGCAATGTTTGCAAAGGCAGCCTGCTCATGGCTGCCTTTGTTTTGTTAATGGGGTGTGGGGGGCAGCCGGCGGATCAAACCCAGGCTACCGCTCCGGTAGCTGAACCAGCGGTAGCGTCAGCGGCTTTCGTGATGCCAGCCCCGATGTCCAACCTTGCAATCCACGATAGTATAGGGCCCGTGGAGCTGGCTTGGCAACGGGTGGACCTTTCAGGCTTGCAAACGGCCGCCGCTAGCGGAATGCAAGTGGATACGCTTCTGGGAAGATTCCTGCAGGTGCGGGAAGTCGACCAAGCTCCACGGCTGTTTTACCAACCAACTCCAGGCTCAAGTGTCTGGACTGAAGTTCAGTTGGCACTGCCTGAGTGGGACGATAATTCGTGGTGGCGCAACGGCAATGGCACAGTTGTCCTTGATACACTGAATTTGGACGGTCGCGGAGCGCCCGAAGTTTTAGCCACCGTCGAGACGTATCACATGGGCTCGGGAAGTGGCAGCCGCTGGGTGTACCAAGCCGTGCTGGATGTTAGCGCCAAACCGGTTTTGCTGCTGAGGGGCTTAACGGAAATCGAGGAAGAAACTCATGGCCCCGGGGCAGAGGGTACGCCTGCGGATGAATTAGTCGTTAGCTGTGAAAGGAAAATGGCGCTGCGTAACCACGAAGTGGTTGTTGGAGCTACTTACACGGTAGGTAAGCCCGACTCAGTTACCTGCGCTATCCTGACGAAGCTCCCCGCCGGCCGCTACCGCTATCAGCACGGCAACATTGTTCGCGTCGGGAACTAGACAACCAAAAAGCCGCCCGCCACAACGTGGCGGGCGGCTCCCGTTTCAGCAGTACCTGGCGGCGGCTACCCTAGCAGCTCGTCCCGGCGGCGGGCAATGCCGGCTCTGGTGGTGGTGAACAGCGCGGTCAGGGTGTCGTTCTGCTCTTCGTCCACGTCGTCGATGAGGGCGGAGCCGGGGTCTTGGCAGATGCGCTTCTCCCGCCGCAAGAAAAGCCTCTGAGCAGTTAAGCAGGCAGAAACAGATGGAGCACAAGCATACGACGCGGGAGTAGTCCATTCACTCACCTGTACCCGAGCATATTCTATTTTTCCCAGCTTTTATCTGAATGCAGCAAAAGGCGAAAAAACAGAAAAAGCTTGAAATCGACTGGATATAGCCCGAAAAAACGCCTTGGGGACTATTGATGACCAGAAAACCACTCGAATATTTTTCCCGAGAGTTATTTTATCTGCAAAAAAGCTAGGAAAAAGCAGATGAGCTTGCCGCTGACTGTTTATCTTCCCCCAGGACTAGTTATTCCCATCCCTGCTAATGGCTACCACCGATACGCCCGCCGCTGCGGCGGCTCCGAAGCCTAAACGCTACCGCGGCCAGTTGCCGCTGACCGAAACGCTGCTGGCCAGCCTCGCCCTCACCGTGGCGCGGCACTGGCAGCAGGCCGAGCTGCCCGCGCTGCTTTGGCTCAGCAAAGCCGACCTGCTCGCCCAGGCCGAAGCCTACGAGCAGCACCGCACCGCCGCCGACAACTCCGGGGATGAGCGCCCGCCCCAGGCTCGCCGCCTGCTGGCCCTCGACAAGGAGTTCGATGCGGCGCTGAAGCACGTGAAAAACTACCTGAAGGAGGCCTACGACTGGGAAACGGCCCGCGGCTACCTGCCCGCCTTCGGCATCAGCACGGCGCGGTATACGCTGCCCCGGCGGCGCGTGGAGCGGGTGCAGGCGCTGGCGAAGCTGCTGGAAAGCCTGGCCGCGCACGGCCTGGCCGACCGCAAATACGGCAGCACCTACTGGCAGCCCCGCTACGCGGAATACGCCGCCCTGGTGCAGCTCAGCCTCGATTCGGCGGGGCAGCGCAGCGGCAAGGTGCGCACGAAGGTGCTGGGGGAGCGGCAGCTGCGCCAGGCCTTGCGGGCCCTCATCCACCACATCAAGGCCAACTACCCCACCACGCACAACGCCCAGCTGCGCGTCTTTGGCTTTCAGAAGGAGAGTTACGACGGGTAGCGGCCCGGCGTCTGGCAGCTGACTTGGGGCGGACCGTGCGTTGGCCGGCCCCGAAACCGGTTACATTCGGGCGCCGCTGACCCCCGACCCGCACCCCGCCTCCCCCATGCCCGCGCCCGACCCGCTCCGCTTCACCAACGCCGCCGCCACGGTGCAGCCCGACCCCGAGGGCTTCGCGCTGATGCGTTGGCAGCCCGGCCCGCACACCCTGGCCGACTACCAGGAGGCTATGAACGCGCTGCTGCGCATCATCCGCGCGCTGGGCACGGGCAAGGCGCTGGTGGATAACCGGTGGGTCGACTCCATCACGGTGGAAGAGCAGCAGTGGGTAATGACGCACTGGCTGCCGCGGGCCGTGGTGCAGGGCAATTACCGCTACGCGGCCCTGCTGAGCCGGCCCGAGCTGCTGGCCTGGCTGGGCAGCGTCGATCAGCAGCTGCTCGGCTGGCCCCAGGCGCCCACCTACGTCGCCTTCGACGAGGAAGCAGCGGCCCGGCGGTGGCTGCGGCAGCAAGTCGTGGTCGGCTCGCACATCTGAGGCAGCCCGGCCGGGCCCGGGCACAACCTTCCGGCCCGCGCCTGCGAATAACAGAGTCCCGACCAGCGCCTTGGCCCTAAGGCGGCGCGGTGCTGGCCCCTTACTCCGTACGGCTATGGGCAAGAAGCACAAGAAGAGCAAGAAGCAGGACAGCGTGTCGGACAGCCTGCTCGACGCCACGGCCCTCTCCATCAAGAAGTACCGCAAGGTCACCGATGAAATTGCCAAGCTCAGCCCCCTGCAGAAGCTGGTGGGCGGGCTGGCGGTGGTGGCAGCGGGCTACTACTACCTCAAAAACCTGCAGCACTCGGACGATTGGCGCGACTCGCCGGTGGCCGGGCTGCTGCCGCTGCCCTGGCGACCCGCGCCCCGGCACCAGGCAACTTACCGGGAAGCCGACATCGAAGATGCCGACGCCGAGCCCGTGCCCCCGCCGCGCCCGCACAAGGCTCACAAAGCACATAAGCCGGAGAAGCACGCCCACGACTTCGGCAAAAAAGCCGCCAGTCCCGACGACGAATAGCGCAGCTGCAACAGTAGAGACGCGACCCATCGCGTCTCGTCGTTGGACGGTTGGCGTTGAATGGCTGGCGTTGAACGGTTGGCGTTGAACGGCACACCTGTAACAACTTCAGCAACGATTGAGACGCGATGGGTCGCGTCTCTACGTCAACGGGTGGGTGGGCCACTGCCGGGCTTGCGGCTCGGCAGTGGTGTTAAGAATGAGCATGGCGGCAACCTTCCGCCGGGCAGTTGCGCATACTCCCTGTTCGGCCCACGCCACCGGGGCTCCTCTTTCCACATTCAAGCACTTGCGTCATGACGAAGAAAAAAACCAAGGCCGCGAAGAAGAACAAGTCCCTGCTCAGCGGCGCCGCCAAGTCGCTGCGGAAGCTGAGCACGACCAAGAAAGTGGTGGGCGGCTCGGCCCTGTTGGCCCTGGGCCTGGGCTACCTGGCGCAGCGCCGGGGCCTCTTCAGCGCCCTCATCGGCGGCGACACCGACGCCAACACGGGCGAAAGCCTGAGCTCCATGGAAGGCGCCCGCCTGTAAGAACGAGCCGGCGGCTAGCGGCTTTCCTGCTACCCGCCGCCTGCCGCGCCCGGCAAAAACAGCCCGCGACTGATGCCCCGCCCGCGTCGGCCGCGGGCTGTTTGTTGACGCGTTTTTGGCGGGCGGCATCGGCTTTTTTGCCCGCGGACCATCGGTAGCGCCGTCGGGCCGGGGTCGATTGGGCGGCGGAAAGACTGATTTGCTATAAAAAGTTCAGTCTTTCCGAATAAAATTCGCTGGAACTGATCCTTTTAGGGTAGTTCGTAGTTACAGGCATATGTCAACTCCCAACAGACGCCCCCGTGGGGCAAAAGCCGCCGAACCGGCCCCGATGGTTACCCTCTCGCACGCCGAGCACATGGAGAAGCTCCAGGCACGCGAACAGGGCAAAACCGTGATGTACAAGCAGGACGCTTGGGGCCACATCGAAACCCGGTTTGTCCGTACCCAGAACGTAAAAGCCTGGGAAGCCAAAGGATTTGTGGTGCGTTAGCCGCCACGCTATACCGACTTGCACTAGTTGTAATTGCCCAGGGCCTTGCTCTGGGCAATTGTGTTTGGGACCCGCCTACCGCGCCCGCGGCGGGCACTGCCGGGCCGGACAGGCCACCAACGCCCGGGCCGGCAAGCCGCCGGGCCCGTCGTCGAGGCTGAAGCGAACGGGCAGCGGCAGGTGGTAATAATCCGGCCGCAGCCGCGGGGCCACCACTTCGATGGGCGTTTCCTGGTCGATGGGAGTGCCGCCGTACTCCTGCTCGTAGTGCAGGTAGGGCGCGTCGGCGGTCGGCGCGGCGGAATCGTGGCGGCGCACGCGGTAGCCGATGTGCAGGCGCACCAACCCGGCGGGGCGCACCGTGGGCCGGGCGTACCAGGCGGGGCGCTGGGTTTCGCGCAGCTCCTCCAGCCAGCCCTCTGTGAATTCGATGGTGTAGGCCCCGTAACGGATGCGGCGGGGCGTAACCAGCACGGTATCGAGCAGCACGCCGGCGGCCCGGGCTTCGGCGGCGCTGGCGCAGGATAGTATTTGGGGCCCTTCTTCGTGCGTGAGGTGGCTGCCCATCACGGCCAGGGCGTAGAGCAGGCCGCCCAGCACGTTGTAGAGGCAGAAAATACCGAAGGGCAGGGCCAGAAACCACCACAGGGGCCGGCTGGATTCAGGAGCGTTGGACATGGGCGCGGAAGGCAAAGTAAGATCTGGCCCAAAGGTGCCCGACCGGCCGGCGCCGGCGCTTGATAAATATCAATTTCCACCGCCGACGCCAGAAGCACGAACCGCCCTCGCAACTTGCTGCGGGGGCGGTTCGGCGTGTGAGTTGGAAGTGGCTTGCTGGGGGCTACGTCATAGGCAGAGCGTGGTAAAGAACACCGTCAGTTGAGAGGGAAGAACCGGGCTTATCAGCCGCGTTTGGGCTCGTAGTGCTGCACCACGATGCCGCAGGCAAAGGCCTGGGCCCGCACCAGCGTCAGGGGCTGGGTGCCGCTCAGCTCGCCGAAGATGGGCAGCCCCCGCCCGATGGCCACCGGGTTGACGAACAGGTGGTACTCGTCGATGAGGCCGTGGCGGATGAGGGCCGAGACGAACGTGGCCCCGCCGTAGGCAATGATGTCGCCCCCGGGCTGCTGCTTGAGCTGGTTGATTTCGGCCACCAGCTCGCCCTGGGCCAGCGCGGTGCCGGGCCACTCGGAGTGGGTGAGCGTGTGGGTGAAAACCACTTTCGGGGTGCCGTTCATCGTGGCGGCGCCTTCGGCCTCGGGGTGCGCGGCCCAGTGCGGAATGAAACCCTGCGCGAGCTTGCGCCCGAGCACGATGCAGTCGACGGGCGTGGTCAGGGCCGTGACGTAATCCTTCAGTTGGTCGTCCCAGGCGAAGGTCAGCCAGTCCATTTCGCCGTTGGGGCCCGCCATGAAGCCGTCGACGGTCATCTGCACCTGCAGCTTTAGTTTTCTCATCGGAAGTAGTTGCTGGTTGTGCGGTGTACGCCGGTTAAGATAAGCCGCCGGCCGTTACGCCTGGGTTTCGGCCGGGGCGGCCGTCGCGGGCTGCTGCGCGAAGCTGGGGTCCATGTAGAGGATGTTCCAGAGGTGGCCGTCGAGGTCCTCGAAGTTGCGGGCGTACATGAACTCGGCGCCGTGCTCATCATCCGGCAGCGACTGGCCCCCGCCTCCCAGAGCCGCGTCGACAAGGCGGTCGACCTCGGCGCGGCTGTCGACCGAGAGGCAGATGATGGCTTCGTTGGCCTGGCGGGCGTCGGTAACGGCTTTGGGCGTGAACGTCTGGAAGAAGGCTTCCACCAACAGCATCACGTAGATATCGTCGCTGATGACCATGCAAGTGGCCTTTTCGTCGGTGAACTGCGGATTGAACTGGAAGCCAAGCCGGGTGAAAAACGCCACCGAAGCGTTCAGGTCGCGGACGGGCAGGTTGACAAAGATTTTAGTTGCCATGGTCGTGAGGTTAAATGGTTACATGACAAAAATACGGCGTCAATCAGCCCCAGGGGTAGGCTAAATGCGACAACCTGCGGGGTGGATTGCGACAAAATTTTTAGCAATTCAGGATGTAGATTAGGGTTGATGAGCCGGCAGCCGGAGGGGCTGCTGCATCCGCGGTAGGAGGCGTAGATAGGGGATAAAAGAACGTCATGCTGAGCTTGTCGAAGCATCTCTACCGCTTCGTTGCGTCGTTCGGTAGAGATGCTTCGACTGCGCTCCGCATGACGGTCTTTTCCAGTGGCCTTGCGCTTAGAAGGCCGGCGCCGTCGGAGCCGCCGGCGCGGCCCAGCGCTTCTGCCGCCACTGCTGCCGCTCTTCGGCGCTCAAATACGTCCAGGCCACGAAGCGGCTCACCTTGTGGCCCTGCGTCATCGGCACGGTGCGCACCTCGATGGCGCCCAGCTTCTTCAGCGACTTGTAGAGGCCCGGCAGCGTGTCCTTCTTCGACACCAGCGTGGTAAACCAGTAGCAGTTGGGGCGCAGGTGGGCGCTTTCCTCGGCCATGCGCCAGAGGAAGGTAGCCTCGCCGCCGGGCGTCCACAGCTCGTGGGCCTGCCCGCCGAAGTTCAGCACCGGCACGGGCGCCCGGCCGGTGCCCAGGTTGCGCGCCTTGCGCTGGCTGGCCGCTTCCGCTTCGGCGGCCGAGGCGTGGAAGGGCGGGTTGCACAGGGTCAGGTCGAAGTGCTCGGAGGGCTTCACCACGCCGCTGAAGATGTCGGTAGCGTGGGGCTGCAGGCGGATATCGACCACGCCGCTGAGCGGGCGGTTGGCCGCCACAATCTGCCGGGCCACGCGCACGGCCAGCGGGTCGACCTCGGTGCCCACGAAGCGCCAGCCGTACTCGTGGTGGCCGATGATGGGGTAGATGCAGTTGGCGCCCACGCCCACGTCGAGCACCCGGATGCCCTTGCCGCGCGGCACCACGCCCGCGTTGTCGGCGGCCAGCAGGTCGGCCAGGTGGTGCAGGTAATCGGCGCGGCCGGGAATGGGCGGGGTGAGGTAGCCGGCGGGCAGGTCCCAGTTATCGATGCCGTAGAACTGCCGCAGCAGGGCCTGGTTGAGGGCTTTTACGGCGGCCGGGTTGGCAAAGTCGACGCTGGCCTCGCCGTGGACCGTCGTCACGAAGGGCGCCAGCGCGGGCGAAGTGGCGGTCAGCTGCGCGAAGTCGTAGCGGCCGCGGTGGCGGTTGCGCGGGTGCAGGCCGTCCTTGTCGGCAGGGGAGGGGGCAGAAGCAGGCAGCATAGGGCAGGCGCAAAAAAGGGAAGTGGTCGGCGACCCGCAAGCCGGGCTGCCGGATACAAAGCTAGCCAGCCCGCCGTCAGGCGCGGGCCCGGGCCGGAGCGGGCCGGGGCTCGGTCACGGTTTCGTGGAGCAACAACCCGCGCACGATGCTCAGCTGGGCAGCGCAGTAGGTCAGCATGATCCAGAAACCGGCCAGCGGCAGCGGCGCGAGAAACTTGTTTAGGGCCAGCACGGAGTCGGATACCAGAAACAGCGCCGCCCCGGCCGTCACCCACCAGGCGCTGCGGGCGGTGGTGCGCCCGGTGCGGGCCAGCGCGCCGAGCACCATCAGCACCAGCACGGCCGCGTACAGCAGCACCGGCAGCCGCAGCGGGCCCAGGTGCGGATATAGGGCGGTGAGCAGCAGCACGCCCGCGCCCACCACCGGCGCCGCCAGCCACCAGTGCTGCCCCGTAGTGCGGGCCGGACCGCCCCATTGGTGGCGGCGGTAGGCCCACAGGTAGCCCAGGTGCGCCCCCAGAAACGCGAGCAGCCCGCCGATGAAAAACAGCGGCTGCCGGTCCGACTGAAACAGCAGCAGCACGTCGCCGAGCCAGGACAGGGCCAGGGCGGCCAGCACCGCCGGGGCCGGTCGCGGGGCCGCCTGCTGGTAATACAGGCCCAGACTGAGCAGCAGCAGCGGTTTGCAGGCGTAGTGCAGGGCGGGCGGCAGCGCGGGTACGAGCATGGCCAGCAGCTCGCCGGCGGTGGCCAGCACGAACAGAAACAGGAAGGCGTTTTTCATCGGGGCGGGAGCAGAAGCCTAAGGAAGCAAAAAGCGGCTCACGCCCGCCAGCTGCCGGCATGAGCCGCCGTTTCGTCGGCGCCAGACTGGCCCGGTTCAGACCTTGATCTTGATGCTGATCTGCTTGCCGGCGTAGGGCTGCAGGGCGCGCAGCTCCTGGTCGATGCGGGTGCGCCAGGCGGCCGTCCGGCTGCGGTCGGCGTACGCCTCGCTGTCGTACTGATCCTGCAGCGTCTGGCACTCCGTCATTACTTTCTGGTACAGCGCGTCCTGCTGGCGGGCCAGCTCCCGGGTGTCGGGCGTCTGCTCCTGAAACAGCTTGGTGAGGCGGCGGGCGTACACCTCGCTGATGTCGAAATGAATCTGCTCGTGGGCCAAGGTCTGCTCCGCGTCGCGGGTGCCCTTGAAGTAGGAGTTCTGGCAGTCGAAGTAAGTTTCCACGCTCAACTGCACCGCGCCGGTGTAGAGGCGGCCGGCGTAGTGGTAGCGGATGCCGCTGTTGGTGGCCGCTTCGAAGGGGCGGTTGGCCGGGCTGCCCTTGAAGTCGGCGCGGCGCAGGGGGCGCAGTGGGTGCCACAGCAGCTCCTTCTCGTAGGGCGTCACGTCGGCCACGCGCAGGGCCCGGGCACGGATGCGGTGGCAGGTGCTGCCCAAGGGGCTGGGCGGGCGGTGCTCGTCGATGCGCAGCACGTTGGCCCCGAGCTGCCGGGCCCGCGCACTGGCCAGCGCCACCACGGTTTCGTACTCGCAGTCGACGCTCAGGCCCGCGTCCTTGATCTGAATGGTGCCCAGCTCCTGCGCCGGGGCGTCGAAGGGCTCGGTTTCTTTCACCACCACAAAGCCCTCCTGTTCGGGCAAAGGCGGGGTGGCGGGGGCGGTGGTTTTCACCACGACGCTCGGGGCGCAGGCCGGCAGGCTCAGCGCCAGCCAGACAACGGCGGCAAGGCGTTTCATCGAAGTATAAGTGAAGACAGCGGGTCCGCACGGAGTAGCTGAAATCAGCCCGCAAGGCCCCAGGTTAGGGTGGAATATCCCCGCAAAGTTCGCACAAAACGCCCGGCTACCCGCGCCGTGCGCGGGGTTGGCGGCCCCAGGGCCTCGCCACGAAGCGCGAAAGGGCTGCCCCACGCCGGGGCAGCCCTTTCGAACTGCTAATTGCCGCGGCGGCTTACTTCATAAAGCGCCGCGTCAGGGTTTGCCCATCCTTACCCGTTACCACCAGCGTGTACACGCCGGCCGGCAGCTTGGTCACGTCCATTGTGCCATCTGCTTCCAGCTGTCCGCTGATGACGGGCTGGCCGTACTGGTTCCGGATGCGGTACTGCGCGCCGGTCAGCGGGGCGTCGGTGCTCAGGCGCAGCTGGTCCACGGCCGGGTTAGGGTAGAGCACGGCTGTCAGCAGGCTGCCCGCCGACTCGGTTTTTTCCGGCTGCACGGCGTGGCTCAACTGGCCAAGCGTAGGGGCCGTGGCCGCCGCGCGGGCGGCGCCGGCCTTGCTGATGCGCACCCAGTTGAGGTTCCAGCCGGCCGACTGGGCGTAGATGCCGAAGTTGTAGGTGCCCGCGTTGATGGTGACGGTCTTCGACACGGTGGTCCAGGTTTGCCAGCCACCGGTGCCCGGAATGGTGGTGTTGCCGAACTGAATCGAGCCCGCGTTCAGGTCCGCGGAAATGGTGCCGCCGCTGGCCCCGCTGGCCACCCGGTACTCGATAAGGTAGCTGCCGGTGGTGGGGAAATTAATGTTGTTCCACACCAGGTAGTCGCCCGCGTCCACGTAGCCCATGTCCTGCCCGCCGCCGGTGTCGGAGCAGGCTTCCACCGTCATGCCGTTGTTCACGTTGGCGGCTTCGGCCTGTAGCGTCACGCTGAAGGCCGCCGAGGCCGCGCGCACCCGCACGGAGGTGGCTTTGTCGTTCCAGTTGCTGGTGCCCAGGGCGTTGTTCACCAGGCAGCTGTTGCCGGCGCTGCCCACCGTGAGGGAGCTGCCCGAGAAGTTGTCGTTTTCATACAGCACCACCTCGTAGCCGCTGTTCACTTTGAGCGAGGAAATGTCGTCGTTTAGGATGCCGCGGCTCTGCAGGGCGCTCAGGGTGTAGTCGCCCACGGGCAGGGCCGTGGCGGTGCCGGTGTAGTTGCAGTCCTTGTACATGGTAGCCACGCCCGATACCGGCGGCTGGCCGATGCCCACGAAGCCCCCGAACGTGGCTACCACCTTGGTCGGCTGGGGCGTGTGCAGGGTCGAGGACTGGTCGTTCACGTCGTCGTAGGCGAAGCCGTAGCTCAGGTTGTCCACGCTGATGCCGCCCTGGTGCCAGAACTTGGAGTAGTAGTTGGCCGGGCCGGTCACGTAGTACTGCGCGGCGTTGTACCAGTTCTGCTGGCCGGGGTTGGTGGTCGTGGTGTTCACCACGTGGCGGTTGATGGCCGCGCACAGCTGCGACTGTACCACCAGGTCACAGTCCCCGTCGCTCACGCGGTTGTCCAGGGCGCCCTTGCCCTCCAGCACTTCCTGGGTCGTGGGCTTGCGCGCCACGATGCCCGTGCGCCCCGCAAAGCCGCCCGACTGGCCGACCACCGTCAGCCGCCCGTTGCTGATGCGACCCTTGAATACGCCCGCGTCGCCGGCGTAGAAAATCAAATCCTCGTTGACGTACTTGCTCCAGATGGCGTCGAGGTAGGCGCCGAAGTAGTTGGCGTAGGCCCCGCCCGCCTGAAACGGCGCCGACTTGCCGGGGCAGGTGATGGTACCGGCCGAGGCGTTGCGCAGGCCCTGAAACTCGGTCGGGGCGAAGCTCTGGTAGGCCGCCAGGATGTCGGCGTGGCTTTTCTGCTCGCCGGCGCGCTTGTAGAAGCCGCCCCCGCCCCACAGCTCCAGGCCCATCGGGTAGTTGTAGGAGTCCACGCGCGTGGTGTTGCCGAAGAAGCCGTACTGGTTGTTCGTCAGCTCGATGAACTCGTAGCGGATGCCCTTGTTCGGGTCGTTGGGGTTCTGAAAGTCCGGCGCGGCGTAGCCCGAGGGCGCCCCCGAAGCACCGAAGAAGTACAGATACAGCTGCTGGCCCTGCGAAATGAACACCCGGCAGCCCGCGATGTAGGGCAGCGTAAAGGTCTTGTTCGGAATGCTGCTCAGCCGCGTAAAGCAGGCCGCGTACTTGGAATTCTGCCCCGGCCCGGTGTTGCCGTTGTAGGTCGGCCCCGTCACCGTATTGTACGAGGCCGACATGGGCAGCACCTGCCCGTTGGCGGCATTGATCCACACGTGGTTGCCGGCCCCGTCGATGCCCACGATGGCCACGTACAGGTCGGTGTCGGCGTAGGGCGAGTTGTTGGCAATGGTAAACGGAATGCTGCCCTGGGCCCGGGCGCCGAGCGGCCCGAGCAGGGCCATGAGCAGCACGGTCAGCACTGACAAAAGGGTAGTTCTTTTCATGGGGAGTTGGTTGTGGTGGGAAATGGTAGAAAGCACGCCCGGCGCGGCGTAGCAGCACCGGGAAAAGCAGGCGCACCCCCGCCTCCCGGCCGTAGCGGCGGCGAGGCGGTGACGAAGTCAGCGGAAACGATAGCGCAGCGGGGCGTCGGCAAGGCGCGAATGGCGGGGAAACCACCGGCCGGCCCGGGCTGCGGAGCCTAAGCTAATGGGCTTTTACCCGGAAATAAAAATGCCGTTTCGGCCCGTTCTGGCTGGCTCCGGTCGTGGCTGCACGCTTAGCGCACACACCGCCGCGCCGCTGCCTTTCCCTGCTTTTTTCGCCCCAAACCCCGGCTTGTCTAGTCGGCAGGCAACAGGATGAACTTGCCGTTGCCGGTTAGGCCACACGTTCGGCGCGGATAAAAAACAATCGGTTGGCTCGATTTTTTTTGCACTTACCTCAGCCGGCTGGTATTGCTCCGGCTCCCCGGCTGCCTGCCGGCCCCGCGTTGCGCCGCCGCCTTTTCCGTAGCTTGCCCGCCTATGACGACCACCTACATTGCCCTGCTGCGCGGCATCAACGTGGGCGGGCACCGGGTGAGCATGGAGGCGCTGCGCCAGCACCTGGCCGCCCTCGGCCTGCAGCGCGTGCGCACCTACATCCAGACCGGCAACGTGTTCTTCGACGCCCCCGCCGACCTCGACCGCGCCCAGCTCACCGCCCGCATCGAACAGCATCTGCAACAGGCCCTGGGCTACGCCGTGCCCACCTTCCTGCGCACCACCGACGAATTGGCCCAGCTGCTGGCCCTGCAGCCCTTCGGCCCCGACCCGGCTCCCGACACCCAACGCCGCTGCCTGATGCTGCTGGCCCAGCCCGCCCCCACGGACCTAGTGCTGCCGCACCGCTCCCCCAAGGGCGAGTACGAAATCGTCCACCTCACCGGGCAGGAGGCCTTTGTCGTGTGGCACCTGCAGGATGGCCGCCCGCCCTCGTCCACCACCTTCCTCGACAAAACCCTGGGCAAGCTCACCACCACGCGCTTCGTGCACACGGCCGTCAAAATCCTGGAAGCCGCCCGGCAGTAAGCCTCACCCCCGGCCCCCTCTCCAAGGGGGAAATGCGCATCAAGCATTTCTTCGGGGGAGCCTAACGCCTTGCCCGTACCAGCCCCGACTATTACCCGTAATAAAAAAACAAACCGGCCCGCCGCTCCAAGGAGCAGCGGCCGGTTTGTTTATGCCTTGACGTCAGGCTCCCCCTCTCTTTTGGAGAGGGGGCTGGGGGGTGAGGCCCCCTACTCCGCGGCGGGAGCCGCCGGGGCAGCCGAAGCGGCCGGCGGTGCCGGAGCTTCGTAGCGGCGCACGCCGGTAGCGTTCAGGCCTTTGGGCCCGCGCATCACTTCGAAGGTCACCTTGTCGCCCTCGCGCACCTTGTCCACCAGCTCGTTGACGTGCACGAAGATGCTGTCCTGGCTTTGCTGGTCCTTGATGAAGCCGTAGCCCTTGGCCGTGTTGAAGTTGGTGATGATGCCTACGCGGGCCGACGAGCCCGAAGCGTCGTCGTCGTCGCGGCGGCGGGCACCGAGCTGGATGTCGTCCAGGCTGATTTCCTCCCGCTTCTTGTTGGGGTCGGGCGGCGTGGAGGTGATGTTGCCGAACTCGTCGACGTAAGCCAGCATGTCTTCCAGGTTCTGGCCTTTTTTGGCATTGGCCTGACGCTCCTCGCGGCGGCCTTCCTTTTCCTGGCGCTTCTTCTGGCGCTTCTTCTCGTTCTCGCGTTTGTTAAATCCTTCTTGTCCTTTTGCCATGGTTTACTGCGGGGAATGAATACTGCCGGACCGCGAAGTACCGCGGGCCGCCGACAGACGGATGAAGATAGGGCAAAAAACAATTGCCACCTTGTAATAGCGCACAAAGCCTCTCACTTTGTTCCCGCCCGCCGCTACTATCTCGCCTCCGATGAAACAAACCCTGCCCCCGCTGACCGCCCTGCTCCTCAGCCTGCTGGCGGCCGGAGCCCGGGCCCAGACCCCCGCCCCGGCCGCCGACAGCGCCACCTTCCTGCTCCACAAGTTCGAGCAGCGCATCGGCAAGGAAACCTACCGCCTCACCCGCTCGGCCCAGCAGCACACCTACGACGTGCAGTTTCGCTTCGTCGACCGGGGCACGCCGGTGCCGCTGCGGGCGCGCTTCACCCTCACCCCCGGCGGCGAGCCGCTGAGCCTGGTGGCCAAGGGCAATACCTCCCGCTTCTCTACCATCAACGACTCGCTGCAGATGCTCGACGGCGGCACCCGCCTGCGCGTCCATCACGCCCAGGGCGAGGATATAACCGACCTCAAGCTCGACCCCAAAGCCGCGCACTTTCCCACCAGCGGCTACTCGCCCGCTACCGGGCAGTGGCTGCTGCTGCGCTACTGGCAGCAGCACGGCCGCCCCGCCGCGTTGCCCTTGCTGCCCGCGGGTACGGTGCGCATCCGCGAAGACGGCCACGACACGCTCACCTTCGAGAACCGGCCCCTGGTGCTGACGCGCTACGTGCTCAAGGGCCTGGTGTGGGGCAACGAGCTGCTCTGGACCGACCCCCAGGGCCGCCTCGCCTGCATCATCACCAACGACGCCGAGGGCGACAAAATCGAGATGCTGCGGCAGCCTTACGCCGCCCTGCTGCCCACCCTCATTGCCCGTGCCGCCACCCACGGCATGCGCCTGTTCGCCGCCGAAATGGCCGCCGGCCCGGCGCCCGGCCCGGCCCCGCAAACCGCGAAATCAACCAAACCCGCCGTGTTGGCCATCGTCGGCGGCACCGTTATCGACGTGGTGCAGGGCATTTCGCTGCCCCGCGCCACGGTGCTGGTGGAAGGCGGCAGGATTACCCAGGTCGGGCCCGCCGACAAGGTGCGGGTGCCCAAGCAGGCGCAAGTCATCCGAGCCGAAGGCAAAACCATCGTGCCGGGCCTCTGGGACATGCACGCCCACTTTCAGCAGGCCGAGTGGGGCCCGGCCTACCTGGCCGCCGGCGTCACCACCGTGCGCGACTGCGGCAACGAGTTCAGCTACATCAACGCCATCGAGCAGGCCATCAACTCGGGCCGCGGCGTGGGCCCGCGCATCCTCAAGGCCGGCATCATCGACGGGGACGGCAAACGCCCCCTGGGCATCGTGCGGGCCAATAACGCTGCCGAAGCCGCCCAGGTGGTGCAGCGCTACAAGGCCGCCGGCTTCCAGCAAATCAAGCTCTACAGCTCCCTGCGGCCCGACGTGGTACAGGCCATCTGCCAGGAAGCCCACCGGCAGGGCCTCACGGTCACCGGCCACATCCCCGACGGCATGACGGCCCTGCAGGGCATCAACGCCGGCATGGACCAGATCAACCACCTGCCCTTCGTGGCCCAGCTCTTCACCAACCGCCCCGACCGCACCCTGGTGCTCGACGACACCACCGCCACCCGCGTCATCGGCATCCTCAAGGCCCGCGGCACCGTCATCGACCCTACCCTTGGCGTCTACGAAATCACCGCCCGCAGCGCCCAGGACGACATCCGGGCCATCGAGCCCGACTTCCAGCGCCTGCCCCAGCCCCTGCAAGCCCTGTTTCAGAGCATGGGCACCACGCCCGAGCGCGCCGCCCAGGCCCGGCCCATCCTCGCCAGCTTCGGCCAGCTCACCCGCCGTCTATACGACGCGGGCATCCCCATCGTGGCCGGCACCGACATGGGCTTCCCCGGCAGCAGCCTCGCCCGCGAGCTGGAGCTCTACGTGCAGGCCGGCCTCACGCCCCTGCAGGCCCTGCAGTGCGCCACCATCACCCCCGCCCGCGTCATGCAGCTGCAGCAGCGCAGCGGCTCCATCGAAGCCGGCAAGCAAGCCGACCTGCTCATCCTCGACGCCAACCCCCTGGAGCAAATCCGCAACGTCCGCCGCGTCCGGCTCGTCATCAAGGAGGGCCAGGTGTACGAGCCGGCACGCATGCGGGAGCTGGCGGATTTTGGGAAGTGACGGACGCGCTCAGCACCCAACTAAGAGCCAGAAATTCGTTATCAGGCCGGCTTGGCGTAGTTTGGCGGGCAGGTCTGCACGCACTATTCAAAGCGAAGCAGCGCCGGCCACGGTAGTTTTTCATTTCCCATCCTTTACGCTTGCATGAAACACCCATTACGCTCACTTATTCCCGTAATCCGCCGCGCGCCCTGGCTGCTGCTGCTCATGCTGCTGGCCGGTAACGCCGCCCACGCCCAGACCACGCCCGCCTTCGGCGCCGCCTGGGCCACCGGCACCGTGGCCTCGCCCCTGAACAGCCTGAGCTATATCAGCGCTACCGCCCGCGACGCGGCCGGCAACGTGTACGTAGCCGGCAACTTCATCGGCACCACGGGCTTCGGCAGCCTCTCGCTCACCAGCACCGACCCCTACGTGCCCTACGGCGGCGGCGACGCCTTCGTGGCCAAGCTCGACGCCAGCGGCAACTACCTCTGGGTGCGCAGCGCCGGCGGGCTCAACGGGGACGGCATCACGGCGCTGGCCGTGGACGCCGCCGGCAACGCCTACGTGACGGGCATCTTCGGTACCCTGGCCACCGGGCTTACGCCCAGCAGCGCCGCCATCACCATCGGCACCACCACGCTGACGGCTACCACGCCCGGCATCGACAACAAGTTCGTGGCCAAGCTCGACGCCGGCGGCAACTGGCTCTGGGCCCGCCGCACGGACACCCGCACCGACCGCTTGGCCGTGGATGCCAGCGGCAACGCCTACCTGACGGGCTCCTTCAGCACGGCCACGGCCACGTTCGGCAGCACCACGCTTTCCAACGCCGCGGCCGGCACCTTCGGCAGCTCCGTCTTCCTGGCCAAGCTGGACGCCGCGGGCAGCTGGCTGTGGGCCAAAGGGGCCGGCGACACCGGCACCAACGCGGCCCGCGACGTGGCCACCGACGCCAGCGGCAACGTGTACCTGAGCGGCTCGTTCCAAAGCTCGATTGCGCTGGGCAGCACCACGCTCACGGCCAGCGCGGCGGGCGCCGCCTTCGTGGCCAAGCTCGATGCGGCCGGCAACTACCTCTGGGTACGGCAGCTCGCCGCCCAACCCTTCTTGGCCGCCGACGGCAGTGGCAACGTCTACGTGGCCGGTCTGTTTCAGAATTCGATTACGCTGGGCAGCACTACGCTTAGCGCCGGCACGGCGGGCTACGCCGGCTACAGCGTTTACTTGGGCAAGCTGAGCGCCACGGGCGCCTGGCTCTGGGCTAGCGCCTCCAGCGGCAGCGGCACCCTTAGCTATCAGTCCACCACCAACATCGGAGGAGTGGCCGTGGACGGCAGCGGCAACGCCTACGTAACCGGGCAATTCAACGACCTGGCCATCAGCTTCGGCAGCAGCACGCTCACCAACACCTCCGCCTACTCCTCGGCGGCCGACGCCTTCGTGGCCAAGTGCGACGCGCAGGGCAGCTGGCTCTGGGCCCGGCAGGTGACCGGCGCCGACAGCGAGGGTAGTGTCGGCCTCGGCGCCGATGCGGCCGGCAACGTTTGGCTGGTTGGGTACACCGTGGGCGAGATGGTACGCCTCGGCAGCACCACCCTCACCGTCGCCAACAGCTTCAGCATCGGCTCCCGGATATTCAGCTTCGTGGGCAAGCTCGACGCCCAGGGTACCTGGCTCTGGGCCCGCGCCCCCGACAACGGCGGCAGCGGCAGCCAGTGCACCCAGTCCGTGCCCGACGGCAGCGGCAACCTCTACGTGGCCGGTTCCTTCAGCGGCACCGTGGCCTTCGGCAGCACCACCCTCACCAGCCGCGGCTACGACGACGTCTTCGTGGCCAAGCTCGACGCCAGCGGCAACTGCCTCTGGGCGCAGCAGCTGGGCAGCGCCGGCCCCGAGGTAGCCTACGACCTGGCCCGCGACGCCAGCGGCAACGTGCTGGTGACGGGCTTCTTCGGCGGTACGCTCACCCTGGGCAGCACCACGCTCACCAGCCCCACCACGTTCGACCCCCACGCCTTCGTGGCCAAGCTCGACGCCAGCGGTACCCCCATCTGGGCCCGCAGCATCGGCACCTATTCGTATCCCAGTGCCAATAACCCGCGCTACGGCAATTCCCTGGCCACCGACGCCAGCGGCAACGTGTGGTTGGCCGGCGCCTTCAGCGGCACCGCCACCTTCGGCAGCACCTCCCTCACCGCCACTTCCGGCTACGCCCCCGATGCCTTCGTGGCCAAGCTCGACGCCAGCGGCACCTGGCTCTGGGCCCGGCAGGCCGTCGGCAGCGCCCATGACGACGTGCGCGGCCTGGTCCTGGACGCGGCCGGCAACGCGTACCTGGTCGGTTCCTCCGTCAGCAATACGCTCAGTTTTGGCTCCGTTTCCCTCAGCAATACCAACCCAGGCAGCAACGGCTTCGTGACCAAAATCGACCCGGCCGGCACCTGGCTCTGGGCCCGGCAGGTGGGGGCCAACGTGGCCGACGTGGCCCTGGATGCCGCCGGCAACCTCTACGTGGCCGGCAGCTTCTTCGGCGGCCCGCTCACCCTGGGCAGCAGCACCCTCGCCAACCGCGGCAGCTCCGACGTGTTCGTGGCCAAGCTCGATGCCAGCGGCAACGCCCTCTGGGCCCGCTCGGCCGGCGGCGCCGCCTACGACGTGGCTCAGCGGCTCGTGCTGGCCCCCAACGGGACGCCCTGCCTGATGGGCTCATTTGCCAGCACGGCGGCTAGCTTCGGGGCATCCTCGCTCACCGCCAACGGCATCAACGACATGTTCCTCTCCCAGCTCGACGCCCAGGGCAACTGGCTCTGGACCGCCCAGGCCGGCGGAGCAGGCAATGATTTTGGTCAGGGCCTCAGCGTCGACGCCAGCGGCAACCTGTACCTGAGCGGCTATTTCGACGGGCCCACGGCCAGCTTCGGCGCCCTCAGCCTCACCTCAGCGGCCTCGGGCAAGGAGCGCGGCTTCGTGGCGCGCCTGCCGGCCGTCGTCACCAGCCAGCGCCCGGTCGCCCGCCTGGCTCCCTTGCAGCTCTATCCCAACCCCGCCGCTGGCCGCCACGTGCGCCTGCTGGCCACTGACCTGTCGGGCGCCACGGCCGAGTTGCGCGTGCTCAACAGCCTGGGCCAGCTGGTGCGCCACGAAACCCGGCCGCTGCCTGCTCGCCGCCTGGACTACACGCTGGAGCTGCCCGCGCTGCCCGCCGGCGCGTACACCGTGCAGCTGCGCACCGCCGCCGGCACGCACACCGGCCAGCTGCTGCTGAACTAGCAGCGGCTGCTCCCAACGCCAACGGCGCCCGTCTGCTTCGTGCAAACGGGCGCCGTTGGCGTTTAGGGCCGGGCCTTTTGAGCTGCTAGGCCAGCCCCAGCCGCTCCAAGTCCTCACGGCGCAGCTCCCAGAGCTTCACCGGCTGCTCGAAGTTGAGGCTGCCCGGCGTGCACACGTGCTCCCGCACGAAGCGGAAGCCCAGCTGGGCCAGCGCGTGGTTGGGCGCCGGGTTCAGCGCGTACGGCTCGCAATACAGCCGTTGCAGCGCGTAGGCCGCGAAGAAGCGCGGCAGCGCCAGCCGCACCAGCTGCCGCCCCAGGCCCTGCCGGCGCCCCGGGGCATTCCACAGATGCAGGTGCATGTAGGCCTGCTCGCCGGGCCGGATCTGGTTGATGTTGCAATGCCCCACGGCCCGCCCATCCACTTCCCAGATCAGGCAGTACGATTGTTTTTCGGGCAGCGGGGTGTTGAGCTGCTGGGTGAGCATGGCCGTCCAGCCGGCGCGGTCGGGCACTTTAGCCAGATCCACGCCCATACCGGTCAGGTGCGCGGGCGCAGAACCCAGCCAGTAATCGGCAATGCGCGGAATGTCGTCGGCACGCAGCTCGCGCACGGCTAGGGTAGGGGGCATGGGCGGAAAATAGGACGATGCGGTCCGCAAGTAGGCAGCTTTTGGCGAAACCGCCGCCTTCACCCACCGCCCACGCGCCCGCCGCATACTCACCAGCTGCTGCCCGCGCCGCCCCCGCCCGAGGAGCCCCCGCTGCTGGAGCTGCTGCTGCTGGACGACGAGGAGGAACTGCTGGACGACGAGCTGCTGCGCGACGAGGGGTCCGGCAGCTGGGCAATGGTGTAGCGCTCCTTGGTTTCGTAGCCGCAGTGTCGGCAGCGCTTCCGCGCCCAGCCCCAGCCGCTGGAGTACCGGGTAGCCGCCTGCACCACCTGCCGGCCCCCGTCGCGGAAAGTGCGGTAGTGGCACTCAGGGCAGGGCTCGGCGTCGGAATCGGGGTTCTGGTAATCCAGCTTGAGCGTGTGCTGGCAGGCGTCGCAGTGCCACACGTCGTAGTCCACCGATTTGAGCTGCTCTTCCGTTTGCTGGCCCGCGTCCAGGTACGGGTCTTCGTCGGTTTCGCTGAGGCGGCGCATGGGCTGCCCGCAGTGGGGGCAGGCGTAGGGCGCCTCGCGCAGCTCCTGCAGCTGGCGGCGGTAGCGGGGCCAGTACCGGGCCAGCGGCAGCGGAAATGCCCAGGCCGTGAAGCCCAGCCCCTGGTGCGCCAGCTGCAGATTCCGGTACTGCTCGTGCCGGGGCAGCGCCGCCCACTCGCCAAGCTGCCGGCGGCGCACGCCCCGCAGATACCACAGCGTATACAGCCAGGGCGCCACGTAGCCCAGGCCCAGCAGCAGCCCGGCCTTCAGCGCCGCGCTGCTGGACATCAGCAGCGCAATGGCCAGGCCAACCGGCACCAGCAGCACCATCAGGGCCAGGTAGCGCCGGGGGCTGCCCTTGGTGGTGGCGTACCACAGCAGCCCGTAGAGCAGCAGCATGGCCAGCCACGCCACCACGCCCCCTATCACCACCCCGATGCCGGGCTCCGCCGCTTGCGCCGCCGCCAGCGCGTTGACGTCCACGTCGGCCACCTGTACCCGCGTGCCGTCGGGCCAGTAGGCGGGCGGCACCGAATCGGCCCCGGCGGCGGTCATGTTGCCGGTGCTCAGCTGGCGGATGACGGCCGCCACGCCCTGGCGTACGGCCTCGTCGGTCTGCCCCGCCCGCAGCGCCGGCACCATGTAGCGCTGCTGAATGCGGTAGCAGACGACGTCGGGCAGGTCGGCTTCCAGTCCGTAGCCGGTTTCAAACTCCACGCGCCGCTGATCCATCACCAGCAGAATGAGCAGGCCGTTGTCCTTGGTCTCATCCCCGATTTTCCAGCGGTTGAACAGCGCCGTGGCCGCTGACTTCGGCACCGCCTCTCCGATGCTGCGTGCCACCGCCACGTCGATGTGGGCCCGGCCGCTCTGGTCCAGGGCCTGCAGGGTGGCGTTCAGGTCGGCCACCGTACCCGCGTCCAGCACGTGGTCGGGGTTGCTGACGTAGGATTCGCCCAGCCGCTTCGGGTCGGGAATCTGCGTCAGGTAGGCATCGGGGGCCTGCGCCGCGGCCGGCACGCCGGGGAGCAGCAGAAACAGAAGAGCGGGCAGCAGCAAACGAAGCATCGGACAACGTAAAGGCCGGGCGGCAGGATCAGATAGCAAGATATTCCTCCGCAGTACCGCAGCCGACTCGGCCCCTGGCACCGCAGCGCCTGCTTAGCTGAACAATACTGCTGCAAGCCGCGCCGCGTTACACCAGCGCCTGCAGCTCGGTCACCTCCCGCACTTCGCCCGGCGCCAGCCCATCCAGCGTCAGCCCGCCGATGCGCACGCGCACCAGCCGCAGCGTGGGAAAGCCCACGGCGGCCGTCATCTTGCGCACCTGCCGAAATTTGCCCTCGGTGAGCGTAATCGATACCCAGCTGGTGGGGCCGTGCCGCTCGTCGCGGATGGGGCGGACGCGGGGCGGCAGGTCGGGGGGCGCGTCGAGGCGGCGGGCCCGGCAGTCGGTGGTCTGGTATTTCACGTCGCGCAGCCCGATTTCCACGCCCAGCTGCAGCCGGGCCACGGCCTCGGCCGTTATCAGCCCGTCCACCTGGGCGTAGTATTCCTTTTCCACCCCGCCGTTGCGGATTTGCTCGCTCACCCGGCCGTCGGTGGTGAGCAGCAGCAGCCCCTCGCTTTCCTCATCGAGGCGGCCGATGGCCATGACGCCAGCGGGAAAGTCGTGCAGCTCGCCCAGGAAACGCTTTTTGCGGGCCTCGCGGGCGTCCTGACTCACAAACTGGCTGAGGTAGCCGAAGGGCTTGTGCAAGAGAAAATGGCGGTGCGGCGGGGGAAAGGCCGGTAGGTTCATGCGCTAAACAGTCGACGCGGACCCCAAAGATACGGCCCGCCGCCGAGGGGCCACCCGGGGCCGCGCCAGCGTTATTCGGCCCGCCCGCTCACGCGCCGGAAGCCGCCGGGCGTGGTCTGGTAGCGCACGCCCTCGATGATGGTAATCTGGTTGTCGGGCAGCTCGCTGAGGTTCGTGAGGTCCGTATCGAGGGTGTGCAGGGAGTAGCCGTAGCGGCGGGCCAGGGCCAGGTACTTGGGGTTGATGTGGTCGGTGACGCCGCAGAGGATGATTTTGACCGGCAGCCGGGTGCCTTCCAGCAGCTTGGTGTCACGGGGGAAAGTGTGGTTGTCGGCCACCAGGATGATGTCCTGCGCCTCGGGCGCCAGCTGGTGGGCGCGCAGCAGGGCCTCGCAGTCGTTTTCGGGCGCGTCGCCGCCCCCGCCCGCGCCCATGGCCTCGATGACGCGCTGCCGGATGCGGCCGTAGTCGTTGGTGCGCGCGTCGTAGAGGCCGCCGGTCTGGCCCAGGCGCTTCTGCTTATCGGGCAGGTCGTCGCCGTCGTTGAAGAACACGAAGGTTTTCTCGGGGCCCGCGGCGGCCAGCTGCAGCCAGATCAGCAAATCGGCGGTGTAGGGGTACATGCTGCCGGTCACGTCGGCCACCACCGTCTGCTTCTGCCAGTCGGGGTGGCGCTCCAGCACCCGCGTCACCACGTTGGGGTCGGGGTTGGGGATGGGGTCTTCCTCGGTGGCGTCGCCGGGCCGCAGCTGCCGGGCCTGGCAGCCGTCGCGCAGCAGCTTCACGCGGTACTTGCGCATGAGCGAGTCGGCCAAATAGTAGCCCGTCACCTTGAAGCCCTGCTGCGGGCGCAGCGGCAAACTCAGGCGGCCCGTGACGGTGAAGGGCAGGCGCTGCTTGCCCAGCAGAAAACCGTCGGTGAAGGCCAGGCCCTCGGCAATGGCGCCGGTCAGCTCCTCGGGGCAGGGCGGCGCGGCGGCCCCGGCCGAGTCGACGGCGGGCAGGCGCACGTTCAGCACCTTGCCCTGGCGGCTGACTTCGGCCTGAAACGTGACGGTGCGCGGCCGGCGGTCCTTCTGGGTGCAGTCGTAGGCCTTTTTGATGCGCTTGGTGAGCTTGCGCAGCTTGTCTTCCACGTGCGGGTAGCCGCAGGCCAGCGGCTTGCCCGGCGACTTGCGCACGGCCCGGATGCGCTCAATCTTCTTCTCGGTGGCATTCAGCCGGGCCGTGAGCCGACCGATTTCAGCTTTGGTATCGGCCTTGGTATAGCGCTTTTCGATGTAGAGCACGAAGCCGTGGAAGTACTGCTGGCACTCGTCGGGCGTGGTGCAGCCGGTTTGCTCGATGAGGTTCCAGGTAATACTCGGGTCCATGAGCAAACCGGGCAGCCGCTCGTCGAGGTTGCGCAGGCGGTCGATGTTGAGCTGGCGCTGGCTGAACTTGGGGTCGAAGCGGTAGGCCGAGTACACCAGATCCACGCGCACCAGCTGCCGCTCGCGCAGGCGCAGGGCGGCCAGCTCGGGGCCCGAAAACGTGGAGGGCAGCGTGAGCAGCTGATAGCCGCTGTCGGGCTGGTAGCGCCGCAGCTGGTAGGCGCTAAGCTGGTCGTAGAGGGCTTCGATGACGCGGGTGGGCGTGGGCTGCTGGGCCCGGGCCGGTGCCGCGCCCAAGGTCAGAAAGACGAATAACAGGAGTAGGAATGCGCGCACGGGCAAAACGGAGCTAAGGCGGGAAGCTACGAAACGTCCGGCCACCGCGCGGGCGTATGCGGCCAGCCCGCGGTGCGCGTCAGATACGGCCCTAAACCAAGCAGCGGCTGAAGCGCCGGGTGGGAGCTTCAGCCGCTGCGGCGTTTTTCTTCAGGAGGCCGGCAGTTCTAGAACGAACCACGAACAACGAAAAACGACCTACCGTTGCCGGGCCTTGCCTTTGTAGTGCACGTCGCTGGCGCCGGAGCTGTGCGCGTTCAGCTCGCCGTCGACGTACACGAAGGCGTCGCTGGCGCCGGAGGCTTCCACCTGGGCCTGCTGGCTTTGCAGCTCGTAGGCGCGGTAGTCGCTGGCGCCGCTCACGTGCACCTGCTGGCGCTCCACGCGGCCGGTGAGGCGAATGTCGCTGGCGCCGCTGGCGTGGGCCGTGAGCTGCTGGGCGGTGAGCTGCAAGGTCACGTCACTAGCGCCGCTGGCCTTGATGCTGAACTGCTCGGCCGAAATCGGGGAAGCGCCCTTCACGTCGCTGGCGCCGCTGACTTCCACGCCCGAGAGGCGCGGGCTGGTCACGTACACGGTCACCTTCTCGGACTTGCCCCAGTTCATGCCGCCGGACTTTTCGCGGTAAATCTTCAGCGTATTGCCGTCCACTTCGGTGCGCACCTGGGCCAGCACGCTGGGGGCGGCTTCCACTTTCACTTCGGCCGGGCCCTGGCGCAGCACCACGTTGATGGCGCCGCTGGCGCGCACCTGCTCGAAGCTGCCGACGGGGCGCAGCTGGGCGCCGGCGTCCTGGGCCAGCGCGGCCAGGGCCGAAGTACCAATGAGCGTGGCCGTGAGGGCAGCGGAGCGGAGAGAGAACAGACGTTTCATAGCTTGGAAGAAGGGTTGCGATGGAGTGTTCGGGGTGGTAGATGGGCCGGCGCGGTGAAGCGTTGCCTGAAGAGGCGCTACTTTTTTCGTCGCGGCAGAAGCGTGTATTCGCGTCTTGGCTAGTCGTGGTACCGTGCGCCGGGCCGGCGGCGGCTGAGGTCCGGCGCAGCAGCGGCCGTTGAGCTCAGAGCCAGCGGCCGGTGGCAAAGCCGGCGGGCAAATCGTAGGTTGCGGTTGGTTTATGTCCTGGTCACCATGAACAAGCTCAAGCACTTGCTCGCCGCCGCGCTGCTGCTGGCGCTGCCACGGCCCGCGCCGGCCCAGGCCGGGCCGCCCCCGCTGGCGCCGGCGCAGTACCGCGAAGACGTGGCCTTTTTCTGGCAGACCGTGCACGACGACTACGCCTACTTCGACCGGAAGCAGACCGACTGGGAGCGGGTGCGGGCCCGCTACCTGCCCCAGGCCGATACGCTCCGTTCGCGCCGGGCCCTGGTGCGCCTGCTCGAAACCATGCTGGCCGAGCTCTACGACCACCACGCCGCCCTCGGCACCAACCGCCCCGACTCGCCTCGCCTGGTGCCCTCCGGCAGCGACGTGTACGCCGAGTGGGACGGCACCCGCGCCGTGGTGCGCGACGTGCGCCCCGGCTTCGGCGCCGCGCTGGTGGGCGTGCGGCCCGGCACCGAAATCGTGGCCGTGGACGGCGTGCCGGTGGCCGAAGCGGTGGCCGCTTACCTGCCCGCCTGCCTGAAAACCGCCGACCCCGCTGCCCGCACCTACGCCCTGAACGTGCTGCTGGCCGGCCGCCACGACGCCGAGCGGCGCTGGCAGCTGCGCCAGGGCACCTCGCGCAGCGATGTGCGCCCCGACCACCCCCGCCCGCTGCTGGAAAACAGCAGCCACCCGCGCCGCCTCGAAAGCCGCCGCTACGGCCGCACGGGTTACATCCGCCTGCACAACAGCCTCGGCGACAACGGCCTGATAACGGCTTTCGACAGCGCCCTCGACTCGCTGCTGGATACCCGCGCCCTGGTGCTCGACCTGCGCGACACGCCCAGCGGCGGCACCACCACCGTGGCCCGGGCCATCCTGAGCCGCTTCGTGGGCCGCGAGCAGTACTACCAGCAGCACGAGCTGGTGGCCGAGGAGCGGGCCTACGGCGTGAAGCGCAAATGGGCGGAGCTGGTAAGCCCGCGCGGCCGCCGCTACGCCGGCCGCGTGGTGGTGCTGGCCGGCCGCTGGACGGGCAGCATGGGCGAGGGCCTCGCCATCGGCTTCGACGCGCTGCCGCAGGTTACGGTAGTCGGCACCGAGCTGGCCGGGCTGAACGGCGCCATCTACTTCTACCGCCTGCCCAACTCCGGCATCGGCTTCAGCCTGCCCACCGAAAAGCTCTACCACGTCGACGGCACCCCGCGCGAAGACTACCGCCCCAAAGTGCTGGTGCCGCCCGCTGCTCCACCCACCGACGCCGCGCTGGACAAAGCCCTGCGGCTGCTGAAGTAGGCACCGCAACCGGAGGCCCGTGTGGAAAGTCGTTTGAGTTGATTGGCCGTCATGCTGAGCCTGTCGAAGCATCTCTACTGCTTTGCCAGATAGTAAGTCTGGCGCCAGCACGCGGGATGTATCGGCTACGCTCGACATGACGCCCTGCCGAATTCAACGACGCGGTAGAGATGCTTCGACAGGCTCAGCATGACCGTGCTGGAGTTTTTCGAGGCTGCCTAAATCAGGTAAGGGCAGGATCAGAGTTGTTCAGCCAACCTCATCCGGCGTCCGGTGACAACGTTGCCGATATCGATTGCGCAAATAAACGGCGCGGGCGCGGGCCGATTTGGCCGGGTATTTCGGTAATATTCAATGCCAAGGCGGCTGCGTGCGGCTGCTCTCGGCCGATTCCCACTCTCTGCCCGATTTCCGTTGCGACTCCCCTGGATTTCCCTGTTCCGCGCGCGCGCTGCTGCGCGCCTTTTTGCCGTTGGGGCCCCCTGGGCCGTGTTACTGACCACGGGTGCCCAGCCCGCCGCTGCCCAGCGGCTGGCGTTTCCGGGTGCCGAGGGCGCGGGCCGTTTCACCAGCGGCGGCCGGGGCCAGGCAGCGGCGCCGACCACGGTGTTTGAAGTCACCAACCTCAGCGACGACGGCCAGCCCGGCTGCCTGCGCCACGCCCTCACGGCCCCGGCGGCGGCGCGCACCGTGGTGTTCCGGGTGGCGGGCACCATTCACCTTGCCTCGCCGCTGACCATCAGCAAGGACAACACCACCCTGGCCGGCCAAACCGCGCCCGGCGACGGTATCTGCCTGGCCGACTACCCCGTGAGCGTAAAAGCCAACAACGTCATCGTGCGCTTTATCCGCTGCCGCATGGGCGACAAAAACCAGAACAAGGGCCAGGTCGACGGGGCGGGCGGCGACGATGCCTTCGGCGGGGGCTTCGGCAAGAAGAACATCATCATCGACCATTGCTCCGTAAGCTGGAGCACCGACGAAGTGTTCAGCTTCTACAACGGCGACTCGCTCACGCTGCAATGGAACCTCATCACCGAGCCGCTGAACTACTCCTATCACTTCGAAGCGGGCGACAAGGACTTCGAGCACCACGGCTACGGCGGCATCTGGGGCGGGCAGCACGCCTCGTTTCACCACAATCTGCTGGCCCACTGCAACTCGCGCACCCCGCGCTTCAACGGCAGCCGGCAGGCCAAGCAGAACGGCTGGGAAAACTGCGAGCTGCGCAATAACGTGTTCTACGACTGGGGCGAAAACAACGTGTACGGCGGCGAAGGCGGCAATTACAACGTGGTGCACAACTACTACAAGTACGGCCCGAGCACCAAGGAATCGGTGCGCTACCGGGTGCTGAATCCCTACAAGTCGGAAACCCTGCCCTTCGGGAAGTACTACGTGGCCGGCAACTACGTCGACGGCTCGCCCGAGCGCACCGCCGACAACTGGAAGGGCGTGGACCTGCAGGGCGGCGGCGACAAAGCAGCGGTCCGCACCGACCGAGCCCTGAACCTGGGCCCCGTAACGGCCGAAACGGCTCAGCAGGCTTACGAGGCCGTGCTGCGCGGGGCCGGCACCGTGCGCCCCCACCGCGACGCGCTGGACGAGCGCGTGGTGCAGGAAGTGCGCAAGCGTAGCGGCAAGCTCATCGACGTGCAGGGCGGCTACCCCCACGGCACGCCCTACGAGGTGTCGAAGCAAGCCTGGCCGGTGCTGAAGGCTGGCGAAGCCCCCGCCGACGCCGACCACGACGGCATGCCCGACGCCTGGGAGAAAAAGCGCAAGCTCAACCCCCAGGACGCCGCCGACCGCGCCAGAGTGGGCGCCGATGGCTACACCATGCTGGAAGCCTACCTGAACGAGCTGGCCGCGCAGTAAGCCGGAACGGAAAAAGCGGAAGGAGCAGACTGGAACGTCATCCCGACGAAGGAACCGAAGGTCGACGTAGTCAAGGACCTTGCTCGAACCACGCACAACGCCAAAGCGCAGCCACCAATGCCCACTCGTCCGGGCGCGGTGGTTGCGCTTCGGCGTTATCAGCAAGCGTCAGCACTTCGTAGGTGGCGGCGGTGCGGGGGGCAGGAAGGTACTGCCTTCGTCAATATGATGCCCGAACGGGCCTCGCTAAGGGGCTGGCTAGCACGGCGGGTAACGGCCCCCGGCAACCCCGACCGTAGCTGCCCCGTACCTAACGCCCAACATAGCCGCCCGGCTATGCTGCATTCCCCCTTCTCTGACCCCTACGACCATGAAACGCAACATTCTGTTGCTTGCCGCGGCAGCCGGCCTAGCCCTGACCACCGCCTGCAACCAAGATAAGCCCGCCGCCGTCGACGCGGCCACCACGCCCTCGGCCGATACCGCCGTGGTGGTGGACAACGACGTGAGCGGCGCCGATACCACCATCTACCAGGACCAGGCTTACCGCACCGCCGACCAGGTGGCCGCCGACCTCGGCTACCAGAACGACACGGCCCGCGTGCGCCGCCTGCGCACCACCTACTACACCCGCGCCCAGCGCATCGGCGACCTGGACGACGCCACCGACACCGCCGGCCGCACTGCCACCGTGCGCCAGATCAATACCGACACCGACACGGAAGTGCGTACCATCGTGAACGACGACGCGAAGTACCGCACCTACGAAACCAACCGCACCCGCTACTACAGCGACGGCAGCGCCGTAACGACGACCACCACCACGACCACCGCTGAGCCCGTTCGGCGCCCGCGCCGCCGCGGCCCGCGCATCGTGAAGTACGAGAACAAGGGCGGCGAGGTGAAAATCGTGTATTCGAACGGCACCACCGTGAAAATCGACAAGGACGGTGACCGGAAAGTGGAGTACGCCAACGGCACCAAAGTGAAGCGCGACGCCGACGACGGCCAGGTGAAAATCAAAGACTAGTCCGCGCCTGCTCCCCAACACCCCGCGCCCCGGCTTCCTTCTGGAAGTCGGGGCGCGGTAGTCTCAGGCCGTTGCGAAGGCCAATGAGCTAATCCAGCAGGGCCGCTTCGGCCGGGGCCGGGGCGGCCACCGCGCCTTCGTCGGCCCGCAGGCGGCTGACCAGCGCGAAGAGCACCAGGCCCAGCCCGGCCATCAGCGCGAAGGCCCAGCGCAGGTTGGCCGCTTCGGCCACGAAGCCCACCAGCGGCGGCACCACCAGGAAGCCAAAGTAACCCACCGTGGAAACGGCCGCAATGGCCGGGCCGCCGCTGAGCCGGGCCGAGCGCCCGGCCATGCCGAACACCAGCGGCACCACGCAGGCCACGCCCAGGCCCACCAGCGCGAAGCCCACTGCCGCCACCAGCGGCACCGGCACGGCGGCGGCCAGCAGCAGCCCGCCGGTCATCAGTAGCCCGCTGCCGCGTAGCAGCGTGGGCACCCCGAAGCGGCTGGCCAGGGTGTCGCCCACGAAGCGGCCGGTGGTCATGGCCACCATGTACACGGCGAAGCCCACGGTGCCCACCGGCGCGTGCGCGGCCTTGGCGAAGTAGATGGCGCTCCAGTCGTACATGGTGCCCTCGCAGGCCATGGAGGTAAACGCCATGAGGCCGAATTTGAGCAGGGTTTTGTCGGGCCAGGCAAAGCCGGGGCGGGCCGGACCGCCGGTATTGGGCGGCAGCGGCAGGGTGCCGGGGAAGAAGGCCAGGGCCAGCCCGGTCAGCAGCAGGGCCACGCCGAGGAAGTGGTAACCCGGCGCTACGTGCAGGGCCACCAGGCCCGCGCCCACGGCCGCCGCCGCGAAGCCCGCCACGCTCCACACGCCGTGAAAGGTGGCAATGATGGAGCGCGGGTACAGGGCCTGCACCCCCACCGATTGGGCGTTGACGGCAATATTGAGCAGGTTGCGCGAGGAGCCGAAGCAGAACAGCAGCACCACCAGCTGCCAGGTGTGCGCCGCGAATCCCAGCAAAGCCAGGGCCACATTGTAGAGCACCGCGCCCACCAGCATGATCTGCCGGGAGCTGAAGCGCTGTAGCAGTAGGCCGGTGACGGGCAGGGTCAGCATCAGCCCCGCCGGCAAAGCCAGCAGCACCGAGCCCAGCTGCGCTTCATTCAGCCCCAGCTGATGTTGAATGGTGGGAATGCGCGAGGCCCAGGTGGAAAACCCAAAGCCCGAAACCAGGAAAAACAGCGTCACCGCCACCCGCGCCCGCGTCGCCGCAGCCGAACCCGTCGTCATAGTTTTCATAAGCAGAAGCGGCCGGTAAAGGTAGGACGGAACCGGCTGCTGGCGCGCCTACTTCACTCCGTAGCGCCGCAGTTCGGCCTCGATGCGCGCATTCCAGCGCTGCTGGGCGGCCTGGTGCTGGCCGTGGCCGGTTTCGGCGTCATATTGCTCCTGCAGCTGGTTCATCTCGCGCCAGGACTGCAGAAACTGGAACTGCATGCGGGCGTCGTAGTTGTCGAGGGTGAGGCTGTCGGGCGTCACCTTGCGCTTGAAACGCTCGGCCACCAGCTGCACCAGGTCGAAATGGCGTTGCTCGTGGTTAAGCGAGTACGCGTCGTGGGCCGAGGGCAGCAGCCAGGAAGAGGTGCGTACCACGAACACCTTGGTTTGCAGGTGCAGGTGGAGCACGCCGTTGCGGGCTTCGTCCTGGGCCGTGTAGGCGAAGCTGGGAAACACCGCGCCCACGGCCCCGTGGCGCGGGCGCGGCACGGCCAGGAAGTCGTTGTAGGTGAGCGGGTGGGCGGGCGAGTACAGCAGCGTGTCGGCGTCGGGCTGAAAGGGGTAGTTGCTGGGGTGCACCTGCAGGCGTTGGGCCAGCTTGGCGTTGGCGGTGGCTTCGCGGTTCATCCAGCCGTCGAAGTACTGCAGGGCGGCCACCAGCGCCTGCCGTAACGCGGGCTCGGCCGCGGCGTAGGAGCTGCTGAGCGGCCGTTGGTAGCGCGCCGCGCCGGTGTAGGTGGTCAGCGCGATGGGGCGGCCGCTGCGCTGCCACTCGAAGCTCAGGGCCAGGGTGAGTTTGCCGGTGGCCCAGCCCGGCGCGCCGGGGCTTTCCTGCAGGCGGCACTCGCGCAGCCGGATGGTGACGGGGCGCAGCCCGGCCGCGCGGGGCACGCTCCGGGCCACAAACTCGCGGATGGCCGCCAGACCGCCGCCCCGCAGATCCACAGCTTCGGCGGGCGGCGGGAGCTGGTCTGGCCGGGCGGGGCGCGGCAGCAGGTAAGCCACGGCCCCGGGCTCGGCCCGCTCATCGAGCACGGCCGCCACGTAGAACTGCGTGGGCGTAATGGCGGCGGGCACCGGCTGCAGCGCCAGCGTGGGTATCGGTGTCGCGGGGCGGCCTTGCCGGCCCAGGCCCGGCAGCGTCGCCAGCAGCCAGGCCAGGGCCACCGACCGGTGGCGGAGCGCCCCGGGCTTGCGCGCGGCTAATTGCAGAAAATGAAGAATTCGGGAAGCAGACAACGCGGTGGCGGCTAGGCGGTGTCTGCCTAACGCTGACGCCGCCAGTGCAAGTTCAGCTAAGGCCTCGGACGGCCCTGGTGTGCTGTGGGCGTCGCCGCATTGGCAACGTTCCCGATAACGATTGCGCAAATAAAAGCCCCAAACCCGCCGTGTTCGGGCCCGCGGCGGCAGTAGTATTAGCTTGTATTTAAGCGTGTCGGCGCCAACGGCGCCGGCGGCCTCCCGGGGCCGCGTCGCGCTTTTTCTTCCGCATTCCTCCCTATGACCCGACCTTTTACTTTTCTGCGCGGCGCAGCGGCTGCCGCGCTGCTGCTGGCCGCCCCCGCGCTGCACGCCCAGCAGGTGGCCTTTCCCGGGGCCGAGGGCGCCGGCAAGTTTACCACCGGCGGCCGGGGCAAGGCTGCGGCGCCGACCACGGTGTTTGAAGTAACCTCGCTGTCCGACGCTACCGGTGCCTCCACCACGCCCGGCACGCTGCGCTACGCCCTGACGCAGACGGCCACCGCGCGCACCATCGTGTTCCGGGTGTGCGGCACCATCCACCTCACGTCGCGGCTGAGCATTAACAAGGCCAACACCACCATTGCCGGCCAGACGGCCCCCGGCGAGGGTATCTGCATTGCCGACTACCCGGTGAGCATCAGCGCCAACAACCTCGTCATCCGCTTCCTGCGCATCCGTCTCGGCGACCGGTTTCAGAAAATCGTCGATGCCAACGGCAACCCCGTCAACGGCTCGGGCGACGGCGACGCGCTCAGCGGCACCGGCTACAAAAACATCGTGGTGGACCACTGCACCATGAGCTGGTCCAACGACGAGGCCTTTACCGTGTACAGCGGCGACTCGACCACCCTGCAGTGGAACCTGATCAGCGAGCCGCTGAACTACTCCTACCACTTCGAAACCGGCGACACCGACTACGAGCGGCACGGCTACGGCGGCATATGGGGCGGGCAGCACGCCTCGTTTCACCACAACCTCTTTGCCCACTGCCTGAGCCGCACCCCGCGCTTCAACGGCAGCCGCTACGTGAACATCAACGGCTGGGAAAACTGCGACTTCCGCAACAACGTGCTCTACAACTGGGGCTCCAACAACGTGTACGGCGGCGAAGGCGCCAACTACAACGTGGTGGGCAACTACTACAAGTTCGGCCCGAACACCAGCAACAGCGCCAAGTTCCGCATCCTAAACCCCTACAAGCAAACCAGCACGCCCACGCTGCCCTACGGTAAGTACTACTTCACCGGCAACTACGTGGACGGCAGCTCCAGCGTGACCAACCGCAACTGGCTGGGCGCGCTGATGAACGGCGGGAGCGTGGCCGACACCGCCACGGCCCGCGTGACCACGCCCTTCCCGCTGATTCCGATTCCGGCCGAAACGGCGCAGCAGGCCTACGCGGCGGTGCTGCAAAACGTGGGCTGCGTGCTGCCCGCCCGCGACACCCTCGACCAGCGCATCATCAACAACGTCCTCAACCGCACCGGGCGCATCATCGACGTGCAGGGCGGCTACCCCCACGGCACGCCCTACTCCGTGTCGCAGACGGCCTGGCCCAGCCTGACCTGCGGCGCCGCCCCCGCCGACACCGACCACGACGGCATGCCCGACGCCTGGGAAGTGCAGAACGGGCTGAACCCCAACAACGCCGCCGACCGCCAGAACCTGGCCGCCAACGGCTACACCAACCTGGAAAACTACCTCAACGGCCTCGTAGCCACCGTCACCAGCAGCAAAGCCCGGCAGGAAACGACCACGCTGCTGCAGGCCTACCCCAACCCCGCCACCGAGCAGCTGACCCTGCAGCACCCGCTGGCCGGCCGCGCCGCCCAAGTGACGGTGTACGGCTTCAACGGGCAGGTGGTGGCCCGCTACGCCGCCGCCGCCGGCCGCACCGAAACGCGCCTGCCCCTGGCCGGCCTGCCCGCCGGCAACTACCTGCTGCTCTTCGCCGACGAGCAGCTGCACCTGACGACGAAAATCGTGAAGCGCTAAATCGGGCCGTCAAAACGTCAACGCCCCGCCGGAACGGCCGTTCCGGCGGGGCGTGTTTCTGAGCAAGACTGATCCGAGCGGCTGACGGCGCGCTTGGGCCAATGCTGATGCTACTTGGCGCGCTGACTGGTCAGCCAGGTTTCGGCATCGGCGCGGTGCGGGAAGCGCCGGAACTCGACGGTGGTGGGCGCACTGGAAACCACACCCTGGGTGGAGAGGCGGTGCACCGGGTCCTGGCCCTCCACGATGGCGCAATGGCGGAAGCCCGCCTGCCGGATGGCCCGCGGAATCCAGTCGCCGGTGAGCCACTGCTGGGCCGCCGTCGAGAGGGGTTGCCGCTGGCCGTGCACCGAGAGGATCCGGCCCGAGCCGGTGCTTTGCAGCAGCTTCAGCGCCTGCTCGTAAAATGCCTGCAATTCGCCCAGCTCGATGCGGCTGGAGCGCCAGGCCAGCTCCACGTAGCCGGCCGAGTGAAAAATGACACTGCCGGCCGCATTGCGAAAAAAGACGGTTTCCCGGTCGGGTAACAGTGGGGACATCCGGTGGTGGGCAAAAAGGCGCGCGGCACCCAGGCACCGGCGGCAAGACAGACGAAATAAGTAGCCCCGCGTAGTCGTGTCCGGCACTGTGCCCGCCAGGATAGAGGCGGGCCGGCGGTAGTCAGCGGGGCCGAATGGGTGTAAAATTACGAAGCCGGCGCCACATCCCGAAGCGGCCCGGCGGCAGTGAACCAGGCAATCCGGCCCACTTCCCGGGCGCAGCCGCGGTCCAGCCCGGCTGCAGTCCGCTGATTACCGGATGGATAGGGGAGCTAAAAAGTAATGCACAGGGTGTGGAAAACTTTGTGCATAACTCAGTTGCTGGCAGTTACGCCGGCCGCTGCCGCTCCATGTGCAGCCAGCGCACCTGGTTGTGCGTCACCTCGCGGGCCAGCCGGAAACCGGCCTTTTCATAAGTCCGCACGGCGCGGGTGTTGGAGGCCGCCGGTACGATGGTGCACACTTCCACGCCCAGCTGCGCGAAGAGGTAGTCCATCAGGGTGGTCAGCGCGTCGGTGCCGTAGCCGCGGCTGGTGTCGGTGCTGCTGGCAATCCAGATGTCCAGCTCGGTGGAGTTATCCAGCGGATCGACGCCATCGTAATTGACCTGCCCGATCAGCCGCCCGTCGGCCAGGATGCCGAACGACTGGCCCTGCGCCGGGTCGGAGGCGTCGAAGTAGTGGGGCTGGTAGTCGCTGAACAGCTGCTCCCAGGTGGGCAGGCCGCTGTTGTCGGCCGTGTTGAAGATGAACGGGGTAGCATCGGAGCGCACGGCCCACTGGTAAAACAGGTCTTTGTCGGCGGGCGTGAGCGGGCGCAGGGTCACGCGGGCGCCCTGCAGCAACGGGGGCAAACTAGTCATGCACGAAAGCGGAGAGGAGCGGAGGTCTGCGTAAGATACGGCACGGCGCGGCGCTTTGCGGCAAAATCTGGCCATTCGCTGCCAAACGGGAAACGGCGGGCCGCCTGGGCGCGGCACCCGAATCTGCGGGCAGACGGCCCCAGCCGGAGCATCCGCGCCGATTTCAGCTTACTTTAGGTTTGATTCCCGCTCCCGCCATGCCCACGCCCGCCCCCGCTGCCGAAGCCCCTGACCTTGCCGCCCTGCTGCCCCGGCTGCGCGCCCGCAGCGAAGCCCTGCGCCGCGAATCCGTGGCCGAACGGGCCGGCCGCCTGCAGCGCCTGCACCAGTGGATAGGCCAGAACCGCGCGGCCGTGCAGCAGGCCCTGCACCAGGATTTCGGCAAGCCCGCCACCGAAACCGACGTCACCGAGCTCTACGCCACCCAGGCCGAAATTCGCCACGCCATTCGGCACCTGAAACGCTGGATGGCGCCCAAGCGGGTAAGTACGCCGCTAGCCCTGCTCGGCACCACCTCGTGGGTGCAGTACGAGCCCAAGGGCGTGGCCCTGATCATGGCGCCCTGGAACTACCCGTTTTACCTGGCCGTGGGCCCGCTGGCCTCGGCCCTGGCCGCCGGCAACTGCTGCGTGCTCAAGCCCTCCGAGCTGACGCCGGCCGTATCGGCCCTGCTGGCCCGCATGGCGCGGGAGGTGTTCGATCCGGCCGAAGTCGTGGTGGTGGAAGGCGGCAAGGACGCGGCCACCGCCCTGCTGGCCCAGCCCTTCGACCACATCTTCTTCACCGGCTCGCCGCAGGTGGGCAAGGTGGTGATGCGCGCCGCCGCCGAGCACCTGGCCAGCGTCACGCTGGAGCTGGGCGGCAAGAGCCCGGCCATCGTCGATGCCTCGGCCGACCTGCGCGACGCGGCCGAGAAGCTGGTGTGGGGCAAGTGCGTGAATGCCGGCCAGACCTGCGTGGCCCCCGATTACCTGTTGGTGCACGAAAGCGTACAGGCCCCGCTGATCGAGGAAATCCGCGGGGTGCTGCGCCGCTTCTACGACGCCGAGGGCGCGGGCGTGGCCGCTTCCGCCTCGTTTGCGCGCATCGTCAACGGCCAGCACTTCCAGCGCCTCGCGGGCCTGCTCGAAGACGCCCAGCGGCGCGGCGCCACCGTGGCCCTGGGCGGCGGCGTCGACCAGAGCCAGTGCTTTATCGAGCCCACCGTGCTCACCGACGTGGCCCCCGACAGTGGCGTGCTGCAGGAGGAAATCTTCGGGCCGCTGCTGCCGGTGGTGCCCTTCCGCACGCTCATGGAAGCCGCCGACTTCGTCAACGCCCGGCCCCGGCCGCTGGCGCTGTACGTGTTTGCCCGCAGCCCGGAGGCGCAGCGCTACGTGCTCGGGCGCGTGCCCGCCGGCGGGGCCTGCCTGAACGACACCATCATTCACCTGGGCCACCTGGAGCTGCCCTTCGGCGGGGCCGGCAACAGCGGCATCGGGCGGGCGCATGGGCACTACGGCTTCCTGGCCTTCTCCAACGAAAAAGCCGTGCTGCGTCAGCGCGTCGGCCAAACCGGCATCAAGCTCTTCTACCCGCCCTACACGCCCAAGGTGCAGCGCGTGGTGGATCTGCTGCTGAAATATCTGGGGTGAAATGCCAAGCCCCGACGAAGCCGGAGCGGCTTACGGGGCAAGGTTCCGTGGGGCTTATCAAACGAGGTTAATCCGGCTCAGTGGTGCCGGGGACCGTTGCCGGATCATGGTTGCGTAGCGGGAGCCGGCGACGGAGCAACCGGCGTTGCGGCCGGCTCCGTCGGCTTCTGTTCTGCCGGCGTGGGCTCGGCGGGTGCCGGGGCTGGCTCGGTCGGTGCCGGCATGGGCTCGGCGGGTGCCGATTGGGGGGCGGGTTCGGCGGGCTTGGTTTCCGCCGGAGCAGGCGCGGTGTCAGTTGGCGTGGCCGCCGGAGCGGGCATCACGGCCGGGGTAGTGGCCGGAGCAGGCGCAACTACTGGAGACGCTGGAATTGCCGGTCGGGCCGGAACCGGTACTGGCTTGCGGGTCCCTTTCTTTGGCTTGTAGCGGGCGTTGCCGATGTTCAGCAGCGAAAACTGCATGTAAACGCTGGCCCCGTACGGATCGGCGCTGGCAAACAGGGACGAGAGGTCGTTGGAGCCAATCAGCAGCGGCCCCATGCGCAGCGACATGCCGGTGGCCACGGTGCGGTAGTTGTTCAGCAGCGCCACCGAGGGGGCAATTTCCAGCCACTTGGTTTCCAGGCGCGGCGACACCGTGGCCGTGGAAAACGTGCGCATGCCCACCGCGTAGCGCCCGGTCATGCCCTGATTGATGGCCGCATTCACGTACAGCTTGCCGGCCAGGCGGTAGTCCACGTCGAGGTGCAGGGCCGTGGGCAGCTTGGCTTTCAGGACGGTGGTGCGCGGGTAGCGCACGGTGCGCAGCACGCGGTTCATGCGTTCGTCGAGATTGTCGAGGTCGATGCCCTCGACGTCGGCTTCGCTTACTTTCAGGTTGGTGGCTTGGATGCGGGCGTAGTTCATCGCCTGGGCGTAGCGCACCGAGCCCATATCCGTCAGGGCTGCCGCCAGGCGCAGGCGGTACTTGTTGCGCGAGTGGTCCACCCGGTTGCGCCCCTTCTTGTCCACGTAGTTGTACTGCTCGGTCTGGGGGCGCAGCTCGTACACCACCCCCACATCCAGGCCCCAGCCCGCGCCGTTGCCGTTGCCCGGCTTCAGCCAGCGCAGCGCCTGCCCGGCGTCGAAATTGTCGAAGGCATCGAGGTTGGAGTAGCCGAAAGCCGCGTCCAAGCGCTTGAGGTGCAGGGTGGAGTCGCCGGTGCTGGCCGTGCGGGCCACCACTTCGTAGTCCAGCGCCTTCGACTGCAGGTAGGCCGAGGCAATGCCGCTCACGCGCCGCACCGTGGCGCCGGCCTTGAGGAAGTGGCGGCCCTGATCGAGCACCACCCGCCCGTAGCCCACGTTCCACTCGGCAATGGCGTTCAGGTTCAGGTTGAGGGTCTGGTTGCGCACGTCGGCGCGCTGCTCGAAGCCATCCACGGCGTTGCGGATAAACTCTGGCGAGGCCGCATTGACCTGAATGCTGGTGCGCACGCGGCTGCTCACGGCCACGGTGTTGCGCGCGTTCAGGCGCAGCAGCAGCCCGGGGCCCCGCAGCGTCAGGCCGACCCCGCCCAGGCGCGCGTCGTTGCCCGGGCGCGGCGTCAGGTACCGCTGGCTCAGGTCCAGGTCGTTGGCGCCGGGGGAGCGGAGCGTCCAGGGCCCCACGTAGCGGTAGGCGTTGTTGGTGGCGTGCACATCGAAGCCGATGAGCTGCAGCTGGCACGAGAGGCGGTTGTCGGCGAGGGTGCCGGGGTTCCAGCTCATGCCCTCCAGGCCCGCGTAGTTGCCGTGCGCGGGGCTAAAGGTGGTCTGGGCTACGACGGTACTGGGCAACACGCCCAGGGCCGCCGCGCAAAGGCGGGTAAAAAGTTGTTTCATGCAGACTGGTGCAATAGGAGGGTAGCAGGACGGAGAAGTTCAAGCCAACTGAGTAGAGTGAAATAGTTGCACTCAGCCTGTATTTCAGTTGGATTAAAAAGCAAAAATACCCTGTTCAGCCAGGGCCTACAATACCCGGAAGCAGGTATTTAGCGCGCTTATCTCATCGAGTCAGCTCGTCTGATTCGGCAGAAAAGTAGTCGGCATGCCGAGCTTATCGGCCCGAATGCGTACCTTTTCTAACCGATGCCCGCGGGCGGTTCGCGCCACCCGTTTCCGCCCAGCCCACCCGCCGCATGAAGCTTACTCCCGCCCGCCAGCACCTGCTGCTCGCCCTTGCCGATACGTTCATCCCAAGCTTGCCCGCCGAAACCGCGGCTACCGCGTTCTGGCAGCGTTCCGGCGCCGAGGGCGTGCGGCTGGAGCTGCTCACGGCCGCCCTCGAAGCCCAGCCGGAGGCCCTGCAGCAGCAGTTCGCGCAGCTGCTGGCCCTGCTCGACAGCCCGCTGCTGGGTTTGAGCTGGGGCGGCCCGCCGCGCCGCTTCGTGGCCCTGAACGCGGCGCAGCGCGAGAAGCTGCTGCAGCGCTGGTCGCGCAGCCCGCTGCCGCCGCTGCGTCAGGGCTTTCAGGCCCTGCGCAAGCTGCTCACCTTCCTGTTCTACGCCGACTCCACGCCCGCCGCGCCCAACCCCGCCTGGACCCCTATCGGCTACCCCGGGCCGCTGGCGGGTTCGGAACCCCTGGCCGATACCCCGCGCCCGCTGCCCACGCTCCGCCCCGCGCAGGATGTGCACTACAGCTGCGAGGTGCTGGTCATCGGCAGCGGGGCCGGCGGGGGCGTGGTGGCCGGTGAGCTGGCCGCCGCGGGCCACCACGTGCTGGTGCTCGAAAAAGGCCCCTACTGCCACGGCTGCGACTTCACGCAGCGCGAGGCCGACATGATCGGGCAGCTCTACGACGCGCGCGGCACCCTAGGCACCACCGACGGCGGCGTGACCCTGCTGGCCGGCTCCTGCCTGGGCGGCGGCACCACCGTCAACTGGGCCGGGTCCTTCCGCACGCCTGATTACGTGCTGCGGGAATGGGCCCAGGAGCACGACGCGCCCCATTTCACCCAGGCCTCGTTTCAGGCCAGCCTCGACGCGGTGACGCGGGCCCTGCACGTCAACACCGACTATGCGCGCCACAACGGCCAGAACCAGGCCCTGCTCGACGGCTCGGCCCGCCTGGGCCAGCCCACCCGGCTGATTCCGCGCAACGAGCTGGGGCTGGATGACTCCGACCGGCACTTCCGCGGCCTTGGTTTCAGTACCTTCGGCGACCAGTACGGCGTGAAGCAGGGCACGCTGAACACCTACCTGAAAACCGCCGCCGAACACGGGGCCGACCTGCTGCCCAACACCCAGGTAACGCGCCTGACCCAGCAGGCCGGCCGCGTCACCGGGGCCGAGGCCTGGCATACCACCGCCGACGGCCGCCGCGTGCGCGTGACGGTGCAGGCCAAGCGCGTGGTGGTGGCCGGCGGGGCCATTCAGACGCCCGCGCTGCTGCTGCGCAGCGGCCTGCGCCACCCGCACCTGGGCCAGCACCTGCACCTGCACCCCACGGTGGCCGTCACGGGCATTTATCCGGAGCTGATCGAGCCCTGGTACGGCCCGAGCATGTCGGTAGTGAATGACTCCTGCACCCGCCTCGACGGCTCCAACTTCGGTGCCAAAATCGAGACGCCGCCCGCTCACCTCGGGCTGATGGCCATGACCCTACCCTGGACTTCCGGCACCGCGCACAAGCGCCTGATGCTGCAGGCCGCTCACCTGGGCTCGTTCATCGTGCTGACGCGCGACCGGGACGGGGGCCGCGTGCGCGTCGACGGGCAGGGGCAGCCGCTGATCAGCTACCGCCTCAGCCGCTTCGACCGCCACAGCATGCTCGCCGCGGTGCGCGCCGCTGCCGAAATCCACGCCGCGGCCGGGGCCCACACCGTGCTGCTGCCCCACGGCACGCTGCCCACGCTGCAGGTGCAGCAGGGCCGTATTCAGAACCCGGCGGTGCTCGACGGCCTGCCCGGCCTCGACTGGTCGCCCAACCGCTTCGGCCTCTACAGCGCCCACCAGATGAGCACCTGCCGCATGGGCGGCCGCCGCGCCGACCACCCCACCAGCCCCAGCGGCGAAGCCTATGAGCTGCGCGGCCTCTACGTAGCCGACGGCTCGGCCTTCCCGGCCTGCAGCGGCGTGAATCCCATGCTCACCATCATGGCCCTGGCCCACCACACCGCTCAGCACCTGAAAATTGACCTGGCCGCCGACCGCGGCAGCTACACGCCGCCGTTGCTGGCGCAGGACGTTTTGGAGCACCGGCGGTAGCGCCGCGCGGCCACCCGCGCGCGTCAAGGCGCCGCCAAGCCCCCGGCCATCGGTTTTTCGCCGTTCCTTTGCGGCTGAATCTGCCGCCTCATGCCCCTGACCACCGCCCCTGCCCAGCCCGATTACCGCACCGATACGCTCGTCATCGGCGCGGGGCAAGCCGGGCTGGCCGCCGCCTACTACCTGCAGCGGGCGGGCGTGGCCTGCATCCTGATCGATGCGGCGGCGGCGGTGGGGCAGCAGTGGGCCACGCGCTACGATTCGCTGCGGCTGTTTTCGCCGGCCTGGGCCAGCGGCCTGCCGGGGCTGCCCTGGCCCGGCCCGCGTCTGCGCTACCCCACCAAGGACGAAGCCGCCGCCTACCTGCGCCACTACGCCGCGCATTTCGACTTCGCCATTCACCTGAACCAGGCCGTGGCGCACCTCGGCCGCCCCGCCGGGGCTGACTTCGAAGCCCGCACCGCCGCCGGCACCCGCTACCTAGCCCGACGCGTGATTGTCTGCACCGGTGGCTACGCGGCGCCTCGCGTACCCGCCTGGGCCGCCGAGTTGCTGCCTAGCGTGGTGCAGGTGCACAGCAGCGCCTACCGCCGCCCCGTCCAGCTGCCCGCTTCCGGGCCGGTGGCCGTGGTGGGCAGCGGCAATTCGGCCCTGCAGATTGCCTCCGATCTGGCCACCACCGGCCGGCCGGTCTACGTGGCCTTCGATGAGCGCACCGGGGCCATGCCCAACAATACCCTGATGTGGGCCACACTCGAAACCACGGGCCTGATGCGCGCCTCGCGCCACGGCCTGCTGGGCGGTTGGATGCAGCGCCAGCCCGAGCCCGTGGTGGCCGGCGACTTGCGCCGGCTGCGCCGCTTCCCCAACGCCCACTTTATCGGCCGGGCCCGGGGCGCCGATGGGGCCGGCCTGCGCGGCGCCACGGGCACCACGCCCGCGCTGGCGGCCCTGGTGTGGGCCACCGGCTTTCGGCCCGATTACGCCTGGATCGAACTGCCGACCTTTGATGCCGACGGGCAGCCGCGGCACCACCGGGGCCTGAGCGTGGTGCCGGGGCTGGCCTTCCTCGGGTTACCCTGGCTCGACAGCCGCAGCTCGGCCCTGATGGGCGGTGCCGGCCGCGACGCTCACCGCGTGGTAACCGGCCTTTTGGGAGCCAAAACTACAATCGTCTGAAAAAAACGAAACTAGTCGTAGCCTAGTCGAGTTAAAGTGAGTACTTTGGCCTATAGGCTTTCACTTTTTTTGCACTCTTTCATGACGCTGAATTCGCTCGCCGAACAACTGGCCGCGCTGCTGAACCGCCTTCTGGGTGGCCGCAAACCTCAGCTCCAGCCGGTCCCGGTTCGCGCTGGTCGCTAACCCCGGACTTCCTGTTCGCATCGTCAGCCCCGCCGGTTCGCCCGCGGGGCTTTTTTTGTCGGCCTCATCCGCCTCGGGCTCCCCAAACGCAGCGCGGGCGGCCTCCCCGAAGAGAAGCCGCCCGCGCGGTCGGTAGCACTAAAGCAGGGTTAGCGAATCACCAGCTTGCGCATCACGCTGTTGTTGTCCGCGTCGATTTTGATGTAGTACAGGCCGCTGGCAAAACGCCCCAGGTCGAGGGTGCGGGTGAAGCGGTTGTCCAGCTCGGTGATGGTTTCACGGTACACTACGGTGCCAATGACGTTCAGCACGCGCAGCTCGGTCTTGCGGCCTTCGAAGCCGGTAACGGAAATGTGCACCACGCCCGAGCTGGGGTTGGGGTACACCACGATGTTTTTCTCGTCGGAGGAAGTTGCGCGGGGCGCGCTCTGGCGCACGGCGGGCGCGGCCGTTACGGGTAAACTGCTTTGCAGGCAGCACAGGCTAAAAGCAGTTACCAGAAAACCGTATAGTAGCTGTTTGGACATAAGGAAGCCTAAGGTGTTGAGGCGTCGGAAGTGGGAAAGGAGCTGACGGACGCCGCGTCGGAACACAAAACGTCCACAAAAGTAACGGCTTATTCTGAAATAAGTTATCAAAATATAGGGCTTGTCTGGTAGCTTTCCGACAATCGCACAATAATTCCGGCCGAACCGGCGTTTTTTTCCGCTTAATCCCTGCTGTTTGTTGACTTCCGCTGCCGAGGCCAATTGTGATATTCTAATTATTGGCGGCGGGCTGGCCGGCCTCACGGCCGCCCTCGACCTGGCGGCGCGCGGCTGGGCCGTGACTTTGGTAGAGAAGCGGCACTATCCCTTCCACCGCGTCTGCGGCGAGTACGTCTCGAACGAGGTGCTGCCCTACCTGCGCCGCCTCGGCGCCGACCCGGCGCCGTTGCAGCCCGCCCGTATCACGCGCTTCCTCATGTCGGCCCCTGGCGGCCGCACGCTCAGCGCCCCGCTCGACCTCGGCGGCTTCGGCGTGAGCCGCTACGCGCTCGATGAGTTTTTGCATCAGCGGGCCCTGGTGCGGGGCGTACAGTTCCGGCTTGGCGCCACCGCGGCCGACGTGCGGTTCGACGCCGCGGCCGGCCTTTTCGGCGTGACGCTGGCGGGTGGCGAGGCGCTGACGGCCCGCGTGGTGCTGGGCGCCTACGGCAAGCGCGCCACCCTGGACCGGCAGCTCGACCGCGCCTTTTTCCGGCAACGCTCGCCCTACGTGGGCATCAAGTACCACCTGCGGCTGGATTTTCCGCCGGACCTGATTGCCCTGCACAACTTCGCCGACGGCTACGCGGGCCTCTCGGCGGTGGAAGACGGGCGCTACTGCTTCTGCTACCTCACTACCCGTGAGCAGCTGCGCCGGCACGGCAGCATTCCGGCGCTGGAAAGCGAAGTGCTGGCCCGGAATCCGCATCTGCGCGCGGTGCTCACGGAAGCCGAGCGGCTGTACGAGGCCCCGGAAGTCATCAACGAAATTTCCTTCGCCCCGAAAACCTGCGTGGAGCAGCACGTGCTCATGTGCGGCGACGCGGCCGGCCTCATCACCCCGCTCTGCGGCAACGGCATGGCCATGGCCATGCACGGCGCCGCCCTGGCCGCCCGCCACACCGATGCCTTCCTGCGCGGTGAGCTGACGCGCCTGGCCCTGGAAGCGGCCTACACCCGCGACTGGCACCAGCACTTTGCCGGCCGGCTGCGCGTGGGGCGCTGGGTGCAGGGCCTGTTCGGCGGCCCGCGCCTGACCGACGCGGTGGTGGGCACGCTGCGCTACGCCCCGGCGGTGGTGCAGGCCCTCATGCGGCAGACGCACGGGGCGGCATTTTAGGGCCATGAACAATTGGTAATGAGCAATGAGCAAGCAACGCTGCCTGGTCAGACCGGCAGGCACCCCATCATTGTTCACGGTTCATTGTTCATTGCCAATTGACTTTGCGTATACTGCCCTTGCATGACCACCAGCTACCTCAGCGCCATCGGCACGGCAACGCCGGCGCACCGGCTTTCCCAGCCGCAGATTGCCGAATTCATGGCCCGCGCCCATGGTATGGACGAAGCGGGCACGCGCAAGCTGCGGGCCATCTACCGGATGTCGGGCATCGGCTACCGCCACACGGTGCTGCCGGATTACGGCCGCGAGGAGGGCGACTATACTTTCTTCCCGAACACGGCCGACCTGGAGCCCTTTCCCACCGTGGGGGCGCGCATGCGGGTGTACCGCCGCGAGGCCCTGCCCCTGGCCGCCGAAGCCGCGCTGGACTGCCTGCGCCAGGCCCCCGAAATTGATCCGCTGACCATCACCCACCTCGTGTCGGTGAGCTGCACGGGCATGTACGCGCCGGGCCTCGACATCGAGCTGGTGCAGCACTTGGGCCTGCGCCCCGACGTGCAGCGCACCTGCGTAAACTTCATGGGCTGCTACGCGGCTTTCAACGCGCTGAAGCTGGCCGACGCCTTCTGCCGCGCCAACCCGCGCGCCCGGGTGCTGGTGGTGTGCACCGAGCTGTGCACCCTGCACTTTCAGAAGCGCACCGAGGAAGACCACCTCGTGGCCAACGCCCTGTTTGGCGACGGAGCCTCGGCGGCGCTGGTGCTGGGGCAGCCCGCCGCCGGCCGGCCCAACCTGGAGCTGGCCGCCTTCCATTGCGGCCTGGAGCCCGACGGGCAGGCCGACATGGCCTGGCACGTCAACGACTTCGGCTTCGAGATGACCCTTTCGAGCTACGTGCCGCGGCTGGTGAAGCAGGGCATCCGCAAGCTCACCGAGGGCCTGCTGCGCCACCTGCCCGTGCGCCTGCCCGACGTGCGCCACTTCGCCATTCATCCCGGCGGGCGGCGCATCCTGGAGGCCATCGAGCAGGAGCTGGGCCTCACCCCGGCCGACAACCGCCACGCCTACAAAGTGCTGCACGAAGTCGGCAACCTGTCCTCGGCCACGGTGCTCTTCGTGCTGCGCGAGCTGCAGCAGCACCTGCTAGTGGCCGACGACGGCGCCCCGGTGCTCAGCTTCGCCTTCGGCCCCGGCCTGACGCTGGAAGCCATGCTGCTGCGGGTGGCGTATGTGTAGGGTAGGAGTTAAAGAGGGTAGGAGTTCGGGAGTTGACAGGGCCGCGTTTCACGTACCTTTTAGGTTGTCGGCTGGAATATGCAAAGCTTGACTCCCCACTGCCTTCGCCCATCACTCATACCCTCCTAAACGCATACCCGCATACCCTGGACAATGCCCGATTTCACCCGGCGCTCCGACCAAGCGGAGCTGATGGACGACCTGACGCTGGCCTCCGAAGCGCTGCGGCAGAACCTCGACGAGCTGGAAATCATCAACACCCGGCTGGGCGGCTACGCGGTGGTGACCGATGCGCTGGCGCGGCTGACCCGGCCGCGCCCGGCGCGGCCCCTGCAGATTGTGGACGTGGGCAGCGGTGGCGGCGACACCCTGCGTCACCTGGCGCGCTGGGCCCGGCGCCGGCAGCTGCCCGTCGAGCTGGTGGGCGTCGATGCCAACGCGTTCATGGTCGAGTACGCCGCTACGCGCAGCGCGGACTTTGCCGAAATCAGCTTCGCGCAGCAGGACATCTTCGCCGCTGACTTTGCCCGGCGCCGGCCCGATATTATCACCAGCAGCCTGTTTTGCCACCATTTCAGCGACGAGCAGCTGGTGCGGATGCTGCGGCAGTGGCAGGCGCAGGCCCGGGTGGCCGTCGTGGTGAACGACCTGCACCGGCACCCGCTGGCCTACCACAGCATCCGCTGGCTCACACGGCTGCTGGGCGGCTCTTACCTGGTGCAGCACGACGCGCCGCTGTCGGTGCTGCGCGCCTTCCGCCGGCAGGACTGGCAGCGGCTGCTGGCCCAGGCCGGCATCGGGCAGTACGAGCTGCGCTGGCGCTGGGCCTTCCGCTGGCAGCTGGTGCTGCCCGCCGCTTCGGCCGATGTCGCTTCAGGGCTGTAATCAGACGGCAGCCCTGCGTCAGCCCCAGAGCTCCGCGGCCACGCGGAAGGTATTGGCGTGCGCCTCCACGATGTCGGCCACGCGCTCGGAATAGCCGCCGCCCATGCACACCACCACCGGCAGCCGGTGGCGGTGGCACAGCTCCAGCACCAGCCGGTCGCGCTGGCGGCAGCCTTCGCGGGTGAGGCCCAGATGCCCCAGCTTGTCGGTGGCCAGCACGTCGACGCCGGCGAGGTAAAACACGAATTCGGGCTGCTCCGCGTCGAGGAGGCGCGGGAGCGTATCGGCCAGCAGGCGCAGGTACGTGGCGTCGTCGGTGCCGTCGGGCAGGGGCAGGTCCAGGTCCGACTGCTCCTTGCGGGCCGGGTAGTTGCGCCCGCCGTGCATCGAGAAGGTGAAGACCCGTGGCTCGTGGCGAAACAGCGCGGCCGTGCCGTTGCCCTGGTGCACGTCGAGGTCGACGATGAGTACCTTGCCGATGCCTTCGTGACGCAGCAGATAGTTGGCCGCCACGGCCTGGTCGTTGAGCAGGCAAAACCCTTCGCCGCGGTCGAAAAAGGCGTGGTGGGTGCCGCCGGCCACGTTCAGGGCCACGCCGGTGTGCCGGGCCAGCCGGGCGCACTGCACCGTGCCGCCCAGAATTGCCACTTCGCGCTCCACCAGTTCGGCCGACCATGGAAAGCCTGTGGCGCGCTCTTCCTGGCGCGTGAGCTGGCCGTGGCAGAGGCGGTGGTAGTAGCCGGCCTCGTGGGTTTCGAGGATGTACTTTTCCGGCAGCGGGGTAGGGGCAAAGAGGCTTTCCTCGGGCAGGGTGCCCTCGCGCACCAGTTGCTCGGGCAGCAGCTCGTACTTGAGCATGGGAAAGCGGTGGCCAGCCGGCAGCGGGTGGGCGTAGAGCGGGGCCCAGGCCACGGGCAGCGGGTGGGGCGAAACGGCGGGCAGGGGAAGCGTCACAAGGAGCAACAACCGCAAAACCGCGGCCGGGGTTGCGTTACGTGGGCCGCGTCAGCAGCCATTGCACGGCCGCAGGCTCGTCGTCGAAGTAACGGTAGGTCAGGTTCAGCTCGCGGCCCTGGGTGGTGACGGTGGCCGTGGCTAGGCGGGCAAACACGTCGTGGGCCTGCAGCACGGCCCCGTAGCGGTAGCCGCCTTCGGCCACGGCCGCGGGCATCCACTGCTGCGTCATGTGGCGCTGCTCGGAGGCTGAGAAGGGCTGCATCAGGCGCTGATCCACCAGCAGGCGGCCATCGGCGCGGCGGGCCAGCAGGCGCGTGACGTGGCCCAACAGGGCGCGCAGCTCATCCTCGCTGCGCTGGCCGGCGGAGTAAGTCAGACGGGCAAAGCCGGCCGGATCATCACTGATGCGGCCGGCTCGGTTTTCAAAGTAAAGACGCAAGGAAAGGCAGGCGGTAAAGAACCGTAAGCATAACCAGCAACGGCCCGAATGGTTATTCGGGCGTTTGGGTAGCCGGCTTAGTTGGAGACCGGCAGCGCGGCCCGCAACTCCTGATCAGCCACGGTACAGAAATACTCACGGGCCATGAGCAGGTCGGCTTCGGCCACGCAGTGCGCGTGGGCGGGCGACTGGCTGCGCGCCGCGCAGCCACATTCGCAGATGGTAAGCAGGGTGGCCGAGGTGAGGGCCTCGGGCGTCAGGTAGGGCCGAAGCTCCTGGACATAGTTCTGTACCCACCGGGTATAGTGGTACAAGCCCACGGCGGACCGCAGGTCATAAGGCGTTAGCATGCAGGCAATAGGTGTGTGAGGAGGGCGAGGTGTACCGAAGTACCCCGCAATATAAATCCTTAGTATGATATCATATATAATTCAGGGGGAGCCAGATAGGATTATAGCTTAAAAAAGGCCGCCGTAGCAGGCCGCTCACTTCCTTGCCGCGCGACAAAAACCTGCCGGCGAAACCGTTCATAACCGGCTGTAAAATAGCCCCGGGCTTTCTTTTTGGAGCAGGTCTGGCAGTCGGCCGGGCATGGCGTTTACATCCCCCAAATGATTCATCGGCCAGCAGGCTTAGCTACCGGGGCGCTGCTAACGGGCCAGGTGAATAACGATGCGGTTGTAGCCAGCCCCTGCGGAGTAGCTATACTCCAGCAACAGCTCGGATTGGGTCAGCGTCTTGATGAGCAGATCAAGCTTGCTGCCGATACCACCAGCTGCGTATTGGCTATGGATGATGGTTTGCTCGCGCGTGTAGGTGTAGAGGTAGGGCCGGCTGCCTACGGTTACCGTGTAATCAGACGGCGTAAACAAATACGTGGTGGGCTCAACGGGCGGAGCCGAAGGGCTGTGCACCAACACCACGCCATCAGCATTAAAAAAAGTGGTTTCAGTGTACTGCACCGTCCAGGTGCCTTCCAGCTGGGGCGTAGGCTCGGGTTCTTTCTTCTTGGTGCAGGCCGTGGCTGCCAGAATCAGCAGGCTAAACAGGAGCGAGCGTAGGAACAAGGGCATCGGAAATGGATAAGGTAGTTGTACAAGTATGGAGCAGGGCAAGATAGAAGATGGGCGCCCATTTACGGAGTTGTAGCTGCTGCCACGCATAGTTGGACTGCCCCGAATAGCCTTGATATCAACGGCCTGGGCAGCTTCTGTCGGCTCAGACCCAGTGGCGTCGGCGCCGGTAAAAATCAAAAATCCCCGCTCCTAGTATGGAAGCGGGGATTCTGTGAAGCGTACTGGACTCGAACCAGTGACCTCCACCGTGTCAGGGTGGCGCTCTGAACCAACTGAGCTAACGCTCCGGACGGGGTATTGCCCGAAGCCACAAACTTAACTTGGTAAGATAATGCGTTGCAAGCTTCTCGTCAAGAAAATTTTTCAAAACCGGGCGAGAGGGCGTAACCCGGGGCCGCCGGGCTTAGTATAGAACCCTGCTAATGCGGCTGTAACCTCCTCAGGCAAATCAGCGCCGTAGCCTAACCCTCAAGCCTTTTCGTCATGAAAAAAATTGCACTCATCTTGTCGCTGTGCGCCCTGTGCGGCGGCAGCGCCTTCGCCCAGCGCGGCGTCGAAGGCATCCGCAAATCGTCGGACTACCAGACCACGCCGGACTCGCGCAACAACGGCTTTGGCCTGAAGGGCGGCTGGAACGCCTCGACCATTCGCGGCACCGAAAAGAACAACTACACCGATTTGTCGGCCCGCAATAACTTCCACGCCGGGGCCTACGCGCAGTTCGGCTTTTCGCCCCAGACCTCGTTGCAGGTAGAGGCGCTGTACAGCCGCCAGGGCTACAAAGCCGGTTCGCAGTACCGCACCACCAGCGCGGGCGCCCCGAACACGGCCAAGTACGAAACCCAACTCGACTACGTGCAGGTGCCGGTGATGTTTGTCTACAACTTCGTCGACAACGTGAGCTTCCACGTGGGGCCGCAGGTGTCGCTGCTGGTCAACGCCAAGGAGAACAAGAACTCGGTGAACCTGGCCGACCGCAACTACAACTCGCTGGACTACGGCGCCGTGGGTGGCATTGAGGCCCGCGTGGGGCCGGCCCGCATCGGGGGGCGCTACGTGCTGAGCCTGGGCGACATCTACAACGACCCGAAGATGGAAAACGGCGTGATGACGCCCGACAGCCGCATCGACAACATCAAAAACAGCGTGGTGCAGGTGTACGTGGGCTTCGGCTTCTCGCAATAGCCCCACCCGCTGATTCATATTGCTGAATTTTAGGAAGCCAGCCCGGCCACCGGGCTGGCTTCTTTGCGTGTAGTCCTTACTTTGGCGGCAGCCGTTCCGCTTTACTACCCTTCGCCATGCCCGCTTCCGTCAGTGTGGCCCTCGATGCGCTAAACCAGCAACGTGAGCTATTAACCCAGCAGGGCATGGGCCTGCTGGGGGCCTGGGCCCTGCTAAACCTGCTGCTGAGCGGCTGGCTGGTGGCCCGCACCGGCCGGCGCACCGTGCGGCACCATTTCCACCTGATGAACGTGGCCTGGGGCGCCGTCAACGCCACCATTGCTACCTGGGGCATCATTCAAGCGCGGCCGCTGCGTGCGGCGGGCCGCACGCTGGCGGCTAGCCTGGAGGCGCAGTTCGGGCTGGAAAAGCTGCTGCTGCTCAACGTGGGCCTCGATGTGGCTTACGTCACCGCCGGGGCCTGGCTGCTGGCGCGGGCGGCGCGGGCCGGGGAGCAGCGCCCCGAGCGGCTGCGGGGCTTCGGGCAGGCGGTGCTGCTGCAGGGCGGGTTTCTGCTGGCCTTCGATGCGGGGCTGTACGGGCTGATTCACCGTTTCGCGGCGGCGCTGCTGGCGCTGGTGCCGTGAAGGGCGTCGGCCACATCAGGCGGGCCTAAACAACAACCGCCCGGCCGCGTGAACGGTCGGGCGGTTGCCTTAAAGAGTGAGGCGCTTGGGGCAATTACTTGCCGCCAATCTTCTCAATTAATGTTTGGTTAAACGCAGGCAGGTCGCCAGGGTTGCGGCTGGTCACCAGATTTCCGTCGACAACCACTTCTGAGTCTTGCCATTGGCCCCCGGCGTTTTTGATGTCGGTTTTCAGGCTGGCCCAGCTGGTGACATTCTTGCCGCGCAGCACGTCGGCTTCCACCAGCAGCCAGGGGCCGTGGCAGATGGCGCCCACCACTTTGCCGGCGCGCACGAAATCGGCGGCGAACTGCACGGCCTTGGGCTCGGTGCGCAGGATGTCGGGGTTCATCTGCCCGCCGGGCAGCACCAGCGCGTCGTAGTCGGCGGGCTTGGCCTCGTCCAGCGTTTTATCGACGCTGACTTTGTCGCCCCAGTCCTTCTGGTCCCAGCCCTTGATGGAACCGCTCTTGAGCGACACGATGTCGACCTCGGCGCCGGCATCCTTGAGGGCCTTGACGGGTTTTTCCAGCTCCGATTGCTCGAAGCCGTCGGTGGCCAGTACGGCTATGTGTTTGCCCTTCAGCGGGTCGTTACCGAAAATACTCATGGCAGTCAGGTGTTTTGGGGGGGGGGATAGAAACGAAAACCGGAACCGCCCGCAGGGGCTGGTTCCGGTTCTGGCTTAACGGCAAATACCGCGGCGGGGTTGTTCAGGGCGGGGCGGCTGGGCCTATTCGTCGAGCTGGCCGGCAGCTTTGCGCTGCTGCTTGAAGTGGCGGCGCAGCTCCTGCACGCGCTCATCGAAGCCGTCGGGGTCGTAGCTGATTTCTTCCTCGTCGAGCTGGTCGAGCAGGTCCATGAGCGCGTCGGTGTGCTCGGTGCGCTTGCCGCTGGTCAGGCTCACGTAGGCCATTTCCGACCACAGCAGGGCCTTCAGGCGCAGGCCGTCGGCGTCGAGCATCTGCATTTCCACCACCAGGCGCGAGTTGTCGAAGTGAATCAGCTGGGTGCGGATGAGCACCTGCTCGGCGTGGTTGGCGGGTTTGAGGTAGCTCAGGTGGTGCTTGGTAATTACCCAGGCGGCCTGCTGCTCGCGGGCCAGCTGGCCCAGGTTGAGGGCGTAGTGGCGCAGCACGTGCTCCTCGCGGGCGTTGAGGAAGTAATCGAGGTAGCGGGCGTTGTTGAGGTGGCCCAGCTGGTCGCAGTCCTGGAAATAGATGCGGTGACGCGACTCGGGGGTGCGCACCAGGGCAGGCGTGGTCATAGGCGGCGGGAATGGATGCGGCCGCAAGGTACGCGAATGGCCCCGGGCAGGGCCCTCGGCCGGGCGGCGCGGGCGGTGGCGTCGGGGTTACCCTTTCTGGCCGGTGCACTGGCGCTGCACCGCGCGCAGGCGGCGCACCACCTCGGCTACTTCGGTTTCGCTGGTGGTGTAGAGCGGCAGGGTGATGGAGTCGATGCCCGACTTGCTGCCGCCCTTGGCCGCCGGGCGGCGCAGCAGCTTCAGGTCGTAATGGGCCGGGTCTTTGGCTTCGGCTTTCACCAGCGAGTAGCTCACCGCCCCGATTTCGCTCCATTCCAGGCCCAGGTTCAGCTCAAATTCCACCTTGTCGTTGGATTTGGCCGCCCAGCTGCTGCCGTTCTTGCTGTTGCTCACCGAAATGTTGAGCGCGCCGGGGTTGTCGCCCGAGCGGTACTTGCGTACGGTCTGGCGCACGCCGCAGTCGGCCAACGACACCAGCACTTCGGCCGGCTCCTCCGGCTTGGGGTCGACCATGAGGCGGTTGAGCTGCTTGGTCAGGGATTGTACTTCGGCGGCCGGGGCCTGGGCGGCGGCACTGCCAGCGGCCAGCAACACGAGGACGAGCGGGGCAAGAAGCGGTTTGAACATAGCGGTGAGCAGAGCCGTGCGGGTGGTACCGAGGCGGCGGCCTGGCACGAACAGGCGGCAACCACGGCGTCAGATGCCGCTGGCCCCGCGGGCGTTGCCTGGCGGCTCCCTGATATTTTTTCTGCTCCTGGCGCCGCTCAGACGGGCAAGGCAAATACGTCGGCCAGCACGTCGTCGGAGTCGGGGCGGCGGTCGGTGGTCGGCGCGTCGTACACCACCAGCACGTGCTCGTCATCGAGCTTGGTCAGGCCCTCGGCGCGGTCGTGGCCGGGCTGGTGGGGCACATCGAGCAGCCAAGCGCACTGCTGAATGGTGTGCCCGGTGTGCGGGCGCAGCGCGTCGGCCCAGCGGTACACGGCAATGCGGCCGTCGAGGTCCATGGTCGGGCCGGCCAGCAGGTAGAGGTGGTGGTCGACGGTGTGCAGCTCGCGCAGGCCCATACCGTCCAGGTCGAGGAGGTGCTTGTGGTAGCGCTTGCCGCTGCCCGGCAGCTCGGCCAAGCGCAGGTGGCCGTCGGGCTTGTCTTCGGCGGGCTGCGGCAGCAACTCCAGCACCACGGCCCAGCCGCGCAGCACCGGTCCGCGCAGCCCCACGAAAACGCGGCCATCGGGCGCGGCGGCAATGCCTTCAATGTCGAAGCCGTTGTCCTTGCCGGGCAGCGCAATAAACCGCTCCAGGTGGTCATCCTTTGCCAGCAGGTCCATCAGCTCGTTGCCCTCGGCGTGCATGGGCAGGCGGGCGGCTTGCGGCTTGGTGCCCTGCGGTGAAATGCCCGCTCGCGTCAGCACGTAGTCGCCGGTAGCGGCATCGGGCAGCAGCGGAATGCGGGCCAGCAGGTAGCGGTTGGGTACCGGCTCCACCTTTTTCAGCTGCTTCACCTGTTCGCGCTGCCCGGCATCGTCCAGCGGCGGCTGACCGGGCTTGGGCAGCTTGGGCTGCTCCCGCTTGCGGCCGTGCGAGCCGATGACCCAGAGGTAGTCACCGGCCCAGGCCAGCCCTTCGATATCGATTTCCTCGTCGGGGCCGCCCGGCAGATCGAGCAGCGGGTGCAGCGGGAAGCGCTGATGCTGGCCAAACGAGCCGTCGGGCTGCAGCCGCAGGCGTTCGAGGGAAGTGTGCTCGTCGCCGGCCACCCACAGGTTGGGGCCCGTGCGCATCACCGCCGACAAACTGTCGCGCACATGCTTGCCTTTGGCGTTGTGGCTGAGCTGCGGGTCGAAATGCAGGGTGCGGGTAGACGTGCGAGGCATGAATAGATGGCGTTAGTTGCCGGCCCGCTGTTCGCGCAGCTTCTGCTGAATCTGGGGCTTGCGCTGCTGGTAGAGCTGGTACTGGGCTGGCGTCATGATCTGCTTGAGCTGGCCTTCGGAAGTGGTATTGATGCGGCGCAGGGCGCTGCCCAGGGCGGCCTTGTCGGTGCCGTACTTGGCCTGCGCGGCGTTGACCTGCTCCACGGTGGCGGCCAGCACCTGACGGATGCGCTGGGTCTGGTCGTCGCGCAGCTTCAGCTCGTCGGCCATAACGGACGCTAGGTCGCGCACGTTTTCGCGGCGGATTTCCTCGGCGGAGTGGGTTTCGGCGGCGGTGCTGGTGGCCGCGGCTTCGCGCTGGGCGCGGCGGTGGCGGGCGCAGCTGGTGGCCAGGGTAACTATCAGCAGCAGAGACAGAAGCCAGAATCGGGGGCGCAACATAACGGAGCAGAGAGAAGGGGGTTCGGGCGTGCATACGCGAAATCGGTTGGCGGGTGGCGCCGGAGGCGGGGTTAGTCGGCCAGGTACTCCTGGCTGAGCTGCGTCATTATCCGTTCCAGGGCCGCGCATAACTGCTCCGTCAGCTCGGCCAGCCGCTCCGGGGCCGGGCCGCCGGGCTGGGCGGCGGCTTCCAGCTCGCGCAGCGCGGGCAGCAGGTCGTCCAGGCCCAGGCCGCCCACCGAGCTTTTCAGGAAATGCGCCTTATCGGCCAGGGCCGGCCAGCGGCGCTCGGCCAGGAGTTGGCGCATTTGCTCGAGCACGGGCGGCGTGGTGCGCACAAACAGCCCGATCATGTGGCGCAGAAAGCCCGGGTCGGCGGCGGCGAGGCGGCGCAGCGGGGCCAGGTCGAGCGGGAGTGGGGCGGCCGGCTCGGCCAGCACCACCGAGGCTGGCACGGCCGGTGCTGGCGCGGCGGCCGGGGCCAGCAGGTGCTGCAGCGTGGTGAGCAGCTTGTTTTCCTGGAAGGGCTTGGAAATATAGCCCACGAAGCCCGCCTGTCGGCAGCGGGCCGCCTCGCCGGGCAGGGCGTGGGCGGTGAGGGCCACGACGGGCGTGTGGGCGCGCTGCGGATCGGGGTGGGCCTGCATCTGGCGGGCGGCCGTCACGCCGTCCATGCCCGGCATCTGAATGTCCATCAGCACCACGTCGTAGCGCTGCTGCTCGAACAGCTCCAGCGCCTGCAGGCCGTTGACGGCGGTATCGACGGTGGCGCCCCAGCCGCGCAGCAGGGTGGCGGCCAGTAGCTGGTTGACGGGGTTGTCCTCGGCCAGCAGCACCCGGGTGCCGGGCGGCAGGCCGGTGGCCGCAGCAGCGTAAGGAGCGCCGGGCTCCTGCACTTCAGCCGTGGCTTCCTGGGCCGGCGGCAGGGGCAGCTCTACGTGGAAGGTGCTGCCCTGGCCCGGGGCGCTTTCGGCCCAGAGGTGGCCGCCCAGCAGCTCGGCCAGCCCGCGGCTGATGCTCAGGCCCAGTCCCGAGCCGCCAAACTCGCGCGCGGTGCTGGCCGAAGCCTGCGTGAAGGGCTCAAACATGCTGGCCAGCTGGTGCGGAGCAATGCCGATGCCCGTATCCTGCACCGCGAGGTGGAAAGTCACGGCCGCCTGCCCCTCGGCCACCCAGTGCCCGCTGAGCGTGACCTGGCCCTGGGCGGTAAACTTGATGGCGTTGCCGAGCAAATTCAGCAGAATCTGGCGCAGGCGGTGCGGGTCGCCGAGCACCAGCACCGGCTCGGGGGCCTCGGGCAGCTCCAGCAACAGCCGGATGTGCTTTTCGGTGGCGCGCAGCCGCAGGCTGTCGAGCGTATCGCGCAGCAGGGCGTAGAGGTCGAAGGAAATGTACTCCAGGCGCAGCTTGCCCGCCCCCAGCTGCGCCGCCGACAGCACGTCGTTGATGACCACCAGCAGGTGGTCGGCCGACTGCCGGATCAGGGTCAGGTAGTGGGCCTGGGTGTCGTCGAGGGTGCTTTTGGCCAGCAGGCCGGCCATGCCCAGAATGCCGTTGAGCGGGGTGCGCACCTCGTGGCTCATGTTGGCCAGGAATTCCTGCTTCACGCGGGCGTTTTCCTCGGCCGCTTCCTTGGCCGTGCGCAGGGCCTGCTGCACCCGCTTCAGCTCGGTGATGTTGCTGTCGACGCCGAGCACCAGCACTTTGCCGTCGCCCTGCACGAAGGGGCGCTTGATGCTGTGGAAGCAGAGCACGTCGCCGTCGGCGCGCACGAAGGTTTCCTCCACGGCCAGCTGCGCGCCGGTCTGGATTACCTCCCGGTCCTGGGCGCGGTAGCGGACCACGGTGGCCGGGTCCTGGTGCAGGGCTTCGATGGTGCGGCCGATGAGGTCTTCCACCGTCAGACCGAACAGGTCAGCCGTGGCCTGGTTGGCCAGCACGTAGCGGCCCCGGCTGTCCTTGAGGTACACCAGGTGCGGCACCGAGTCGATAACCTGCCGCACCAGGCGGCTTTGCTCGGCCGTGCGGGCCCGGGCGCGCTGCCGCTCGGCTTCGTCTTGCTTCTGCTGGGTCACGTCCTCGCCCGAGCCGATGATTTCCAGGGGGCGGCCGTCGGCGTCGCGGGCAAACACGCTCTCGCGCACCCGCAGCCAGTACACCGAGCCGTCGCGGTGGCGCAGGCGGTATTCGGTGGTGAGCAGCACGCCGTCGGGGGCCTGCCGCAGGGCCTGGTGGTGGGCCTGCACCACCGGCAGGTCTTCGGGCACGATCAGGTGGCCGAACATGCCGGAACCCATGGCCTGTAGGTCGCTTTCGGAGTAATCCAGCAGGCTGAACACCTGTTGGTTGCAGTAGATGTTGCGGCCCTCCGGCAGGTTGTAAAGGTAGATGATGTTGGGCACCGTGTCGGCCACACGCGCCAGGAAGTGGCGGCTGCGGGCCAGCTCCTCGGTGGCGCGGTGGCGCTCGGTCACGTCTTCGGCCGAGCCCACCACCTGCCGCACCCGGCCCATGTCGCCGCGGTCGAATACCGTAATCTTGATCATCAGCCAGCGCCAGCTGCCGTCGCGGTGCTGCAGCCGGATTTCGGCTTCGAGCAGGCCCCCGTCGGCCAGCGTGGAGTACTGGCTGAAGGTGTTGATGAGCGCGCGTATGTCGTCGGGGTGCACGAGCGTGCGCATGGCGCCGGGCGCGAAACGCTGCAGCTCGGTGGGTGCGTAGCCAAGCACCATTTCCGCCTGGTCGTTGCAGTAGAGCAGGCGGCGCTGCAGCACATCGTACAGGAACACCAGCGTGGGGAGCGTGTCGTTGATGCGGGCCAGCAGGTGCTGGCTGCGGCGCAATTCAGCCTCGGCCCGGCGCCGCACGCTGATGTCGGTCAGGTACACGTTGGCCCCGCCTTGGGCCGGCAGCGGCACCACCGTCCAGATGTAGAAATGCCCGTCGAGCGGGTACTCCGTGGTACGGGGGCGCTGCTCGGCCACGGCTTCGGCAATGTGGCGGCGCAGAAAAGCGGCGGTTTCGAAGTTGGCCGGGTCGGCCAGGGCCGTGCGCACTGGGCCGGCTGCCGCGTTGGCGTAGCGCAGCTCGCCCTGCAGGTCAGCCGTCAGAATGGGGTTCGGGCTCTGCTCCGACAGCTCCGACAGCTGCTGAATGCGCCGCTGGGCGTGGTGCTGCCGGGTCACGTCCTCGTAGTTCCACAGGTGCAGCGCCACCGCCGGGCCGTGGTGGAGCGGCAGGTAGTGGCCCTGCACCACGCGCCCGTCGCGCAGGTCGAAGGTGGGCTGCCCGGCCTGGGCCGGGTCGGCAATGGCGCGGTCGACCCAGGCCGCGAAGGCTGCCGCATCGACGGGCGGATTGGTGGCGCGGGCCAGCACCGCGGCGGTGTGCTGCCCCGGCAGGGCGGCGGGGGCGTCGGGCAGGCCCAGCAGGTCGCACAGCAGCTGGTTGGCCAGGGCTACCTGCCGGGTGGGCGTTTCGGCCAGCACGGCGGTGGGCAGCGTCTGCAGCAGCAGGCTGAGCTGGGCCGCCGTGGCGGTGCGCTGCTGCTCGGCCTGCTGCTGCAGGGCTGCCAGCTGGGCCTGGGCTTCGGCCAGCTGCTGCTCGGCCTGCTGGCGGGCGTAGCGGTCCTGGGCCCAGCGGCGGACGCGGACCAGCTGTTGGCGGTGAAGGCGGGCAGACTCAGGACGCATAGGCAGGGCGCGGATAAGGGCGCGGCGCCGCCGTGGTTCAGCGCACCCGCACCTCGTGATTCTGAATCATACGGTAAATGGTGGACTTGCCGATCTTCAGCACGTGGGCCACGTGCAAAATATTGCCGTTGTGCGCGTCGAGGTGGCGCTGCACAATGCCCGCCACCTGCTCACGCAACGACTCCTGGCCGTTGGCTTCGGCCTCGGGATGCAGGGTGTTGCGCAAGGAAAGGTCCTTGGGCGTAATCGTGTCGCCCTCGGCCAGCACGGCGGCCAGCTCCACCACGGCCTTCAGCTCGCGCACGTTGCCGGGGAAGGTGTACTGCAGCAATTTCTGGCGGGCCGCCTCCGAGAAGTGCAGCAGCGGCATGGAGTTTTGCAGGCAGAACTCGCGCAGAAAGGTTTCGGCCAGCAGCAGCAGGTCGCCGCCCCGCTCGCGCAGCGGCGGCAGCACGATGGGCAGGCCCAGCAGGCGGTAGTACAGGTCCTGGCGGAAGCGGCCTTCCTTCACCTCCTCGCCCAGGTCGCGGTGGGTGGCCACCATCAGGCGCGCGTCGAAGGGCACGGGCTTGGCGCCGCCCACGCGCATCAGCTCCCGCTCCTGCAGCACGCGCAGCAGCTTGGCTTGCAAGTTCAGGTCCAGCTCGGCAATTTCGTCGAGAAACAGGGTGCCGCCGTGGGCCTGCTCGAAGTAGCCCACGCGCCGGCTCACGGCCCCGGTGAAGGCGCCCTTTTCGTGCCCAAACAGCTCCGACTCGATCAGGTCGCGCGGCACGGCGGCCACGTTGACGGCCACGAACGGCTGGTCGCGTCGCGGCGACTGGTAATGAATGGCCTTGGCGGCCAGCTCCTTGCCGGTGCCCGTTTCGCCGCTCAACGACACGGTGATGCTGGTGCGGGCGGCCTTCTCGATCAGGGCCAGCAGCTCCTTGATCTTGGGGCTGGTGCCCACGATGGAGCGGGCCGGGTCGAATTTCTGCCCTACCTGCTGGCGCAGCTGGGCGTTTTCGCGGCGCAAGGCCAGCTGCTCGCCTACTTTCTGGGCGCTGAACCACAGCCGCTCGGCCGTGTCGGCTTCCTTCACGAAGTAGTCGTAGGCGCCCTTCTTGAGCATCTCGATGGCCGTGCTCACGTCTTCCTGGGCCGAAATGACGATGATCGGCACCTCCGGCAGCCGCTCACGCAGCTGGACCATGATCTGCTCGCCGGAGGCATCGGGCAGCGAGTAGTCAAGCGTAATCAGGTCCGGCGTCTCACTGGCTAGGTGCTTGAGGCATTCCTGCCCCGAAGCAAACTGCCGAACCGTGTAATCCGGGTTCTGCGTCAGTTTATAAGCCAGCAATTCGCTGTACCAGGCGTTGTCTTCAATAATGAAAACGGTGAGGGAGGGCGAAGGCATGTGTGGGGGGAGTCGCCCCGCCGCTTAGCCAAGAGCCAAGCCGCGGGCATGAGAATCGGTGATTCCCGGTGAGTTTGTTTTCGAACGTTGCAATAGGGACAAAAGGGCGCGTGCCGCTAGTATAGGTCATTCTGGGCAGGCTGCCAACTATTCCCAAAATGGGACTACTATTCCAGTGCCTGGAAAATATTAGTTTGCTTATATAATCGTAATATCTTGATAATCAAAGGGTAGTTGTTGGTAACATCCTGGCGGCCATAGAATTGCCAATTGCGCTACATGCCGAACAAAACCCGTCGGCTGATACACCTGCGCAATTATGAAACATCTTGTCTCACTGCTGACTAACGCGGCCAATTACCTGTTGCTGGGAGTGGCAACCGGGCTGGCCGGCCCGGCCTTTGAAGCGGCCGCGCAAACGCCTCCAGACCCGTATTATTCCAAATTTGCGACGCCCACCGCACCTGATCAATATAGCGTACAGCGCAACGGTGTGCTGTGCGTGGGCTGCGGCGTGGCCAACCCCGACCGCGCCGCCGACAACACGCTCACCAATTACGCCACGGTGCAGCAAAGCGTGGGCGCCGGCAACCGGGCCGCCGTGCGGCTGAGCCTGAACGGCGCGGCCCCGGCCCTGTACCGCGTGGGCGTGGTGGTGAGCAATGGCACTACCCTCAACGCCAGCGCGCTGGGCGCCATCGTGCTGCGGACTTACCGCAACGGAGCGCTGCAGGACACGCGGCTGGCCAGCGCCGCGGGCGTGACGGCCACCACCCTGGCCGACGGCCGCACCCAGCTGGACTTTATCAGCCAGTACGCCGTGGACCAGCTGGAAGTGGAAGCTACCATCGTGCTCAACGTGCTCAACACCCTGGACGTGTACTACGCCTACGCCGTGCCGGCCAACGTGGTGACCACCGCCACCGGCTACCTCTCGCGCTTGACGGCCGCCTCGGCCAGCGACTACGTGGCCACGGCCTCGGGCGGCCTCGCGTGCCTGAACTCCGGCGTGATTAACCCGCTCAACGCCGTCACGCCCTCGCTCACCGACAACGCCACCCTGCACGTGACGGGCGTCGGCTGCAAGACGGCGCTGCAGGTGAAGCTGGAGGGCAGTGCCCCGGCGGGCTACCAGGCTGGCTTCGTGATTGGCAGCAGCAGCCTGCTGGACCTAAATGTGCTCAGCAGCCTCAAGGTCAAGACTTACAAGGACGGCGTGCTGCAGGAAACAGGTTCGGCCGCCAACCTGCTCGACCTGAAGCTGCTGCCCGATGGCAAATACCAGGTGAGCTTCCGTGCCGGCCAGCCCTTCGACCACGTGGAGCTGGAAAAAACCGGCGTGCTGGGCCTGCTCGACGACCTGCAGGTGTACTACGGCTTTGGCATCGAGCCCCGGGCGTTTGCGGACCAGGAGCCCATTCTGTCGGACTTCGCGGCGGGCCAGACCAGCGGCAACTACCAGACCGGCGGCAACTGCCCCAGCTGCATCAGCAACCCGGAGCGGGCGGCCGACGCTTCGCTGAGCAACTACGCGCAGATCAACTTCCCGACCGTTAGCCTGGGCGGCTCGCAACGCCTGCGCCTGCGCGTGAACGGCGACGCCAACGCGGGCAACCGCGCCGGCGTGGCCATGAGCTTCAACAACGGCCTGCTGAGCACCAGCCTGCTGAGCAACGTGACGCTGCGCACCTACGCCGCCGACGGGACTTTCCTGGAAAGTGCCAGCGGCAGCAGCCTGCTGAGCACCGGCCTGTTGGGCGGCAATGCCCAGGAAATCGGCTTCATGACCACCCAGGACTTCGAGTGGGTGGAAGTGGAAATCAACAACGGCATCGGGCTGGGCAGCAACGCGCAGATTTACTACGCCTTCGCCGACGACCCGGTGCAGGGCTTCCCGAGCTCCATCACGCCGCCCACGGTGCTGCCGGTGGAGCTGCGCGCCTTCCAGGCCAAAGCGGCCGGCTCGGCCGTGGAGCTGAGCTGGGAAACGGCAATGGAGAAAAACAGCCGCTACTTTGCCGTGGAGCGCGCCACCGTGGCCGACGGCCGCTTCGCGGAAATCGGCCGGGTGCCGGCCGCCGGCAACAGCACCTCTCTGCGCCGCTACGCCACCCGCGACGCCGAAGCCGCCCGCCTCGCCGCCGGTACGCTGTACTACCGCCTGCGCCAGGTCGATACCGACGGCACGGCCAGCTACTCCGACGTGCAGGCCGTGCGCTGGCAGCCCAAGGCCGACGTGGCCCTGACGCTGTACCCCAACCCCGCCTCCGACGCCGCCAGCGTGCAGCTGAGCACCGGCCTGCCCGCCGAAGGCAGCGTGCTGTATCTCTACACCACTCGCGGCCAGCTGGTGCGCCGCCAGGCGCTGACGCCGAAATCGGCCAGCCTCGCGCTGAAAGGCCTGCCCGCCGGGCTGTACCAGGTAGTGCTGCTCAATGCCCAAGGCCAGCGCGTAGCCAACGAGCGGCTGAGCGTGGTGCATTAAGAATCCGTCTGACACGCAAAGCACGTCGGCCCGGCTTCACCAGAAGCCGGGCCGACGTGCTTTGCGTGCTTATAGGGGATTATCAGAACTAAGAATGGCAACCGGCGTGGATAACGCGTAAGGATCAGGCAGTAGAACTAATGAGTAATGGGTGTGTCCGGGAAGCTTTCGAGTAGAGGTTGTTCGCGTTGGCTGCGTGGCAATTGCCAGGGTGGATTGGGTGGTACTGATAAAGCTGCCTGCTCTGATGGGAGCAGGCAGCAAGTCCCGAACGATTGAAAACACAGCATAATCAGACCAAGGAAAACAGGTAATAACTCTTTCGCTACGGAAGGAAACCAGTAGACTTATTTCCGCAACGGAATGATGTGGTGCAAACACTAGGCCAAAAGGTTCCATTTTTAGTTAAAATAATTTCAATTGTATTCTTAGAAGAAGCTACATTGCGTCATAGTATGGTAACAGCTCCGTAACCCGGGCTTAACCTCCTGACGCGGAGCGGTTGCCAATTTTGCTCCTCTCTTTCTCCCCCAAACACCTATTTTCATGAAAGCAACGCTTACCCGCGTTGGTACCCTGCTCGTGCTGGGTGCCCTGGTCATTTCCTGCGCCAAGCAGGACCTGGTTCAGCCCAAGGCCGACGACCTGCAGGCCAACAGTCAGGAAGCCGATGCCACGCGCGACAGCAACCTCGCCATGGGCAACCCCAGCGGCGCCGTCGCCAGCACGTCGTACTCGACGAACTACCTGATGTCGAAGTCGCAGTACACCATGTCGTACCACCGCGACTACGGCAAGCCCAACTGGGTGTCGTGGCACCTGAGCTCGGCTTGGCTGGGCTCGACGGCGCGCCAGGACAACTTCGCCGCCGATGCCACCCTGCCCTCGGGCTGGTACCGCGCGGGCAGCACCAGCTACAGCGGCTCGGGCTTCGACCGCGGCCACAACTGCCCCTCGGCCGACCGCACCGGCTCGGTAGCCGATAACTCGGCCACCTTCCTGATGACCAACATGATGCCCCAGGCGCCCACCAACAACCAGCAAACCTGGGCCAACCTGGAAAACTACGCCCGCACGCTCGTCGGCCAGGGCTACGAGCTGTACATCATCTGCGGCTCCTACGGCCAGGGCGGCACTGGCACCAACGGTTACGCCACCACCATCGACGCGGGCCGCATCCGGGTGCCCGCCCGCACCTGGAAGGTTATCGTCGTGCTGCCCGAGGGCTCCTCCGACGCCAGCCGTGTAACCACCAGCACCCGCGTCATTGCGGTGGACATGCCCAACTCCAACTCCATCAGCACCAGCTGGGGCTCGTACCGCACCACGGTCGACGCCATCGAGTCGGCCACCGGCTACAACATCCTCTCCAGCGTCTCGTCGACGGTGCAGAGTACCATCGAGGCGCGCGTCGACAGCGGCCCAACGAGCTGAGTCAGCCACAGTCACAGCTAAAAAAAGGCGGCCCACAGCGTGGGTCGCCTTTTTTATGAACGTTTATGTGAGCGGTAGTGGGCGGTAAACGAACAGCTGCTCCGGCCAGTATGCGGTGCTGAAAAGTGGGCGCAATTGCTGTTGCTGCCCCGGCGGCTGGGACGGCCTGGGCTGGCGGTTTTACAAAACCGTGCCAGGCTGCCGGGGCAAACAGGTTCATTCACGCGGGAGCAAGATTATGAATGTGTTACGCTTGTGGCCGGGCCGTGGCTGCGGCCCTGGGGTTGCTTAATTTTGGGGAGGTGAGTGAGTGAGAAACCACCCGTGCTAACGTCGTCAGAAGGCTACTCCGTGGGGTAGCCTTTTGTATTCGGGCCCAGTCTGAAAAGTCAGGTGGCCGGGCGTTTTGGTTTGGGGGCGCCGCGCCGCCGCCGCTATTTGGCAGCAGATAACAATATGATAATCCGGTCATAACGCCGGGCTAACTGCTGCTGCCGATGTTTGAGCAACTCCCCACCGCCGCCGTTCCCGGGCCCCTGGCCCTGCTCGATATGCTCACTGCCGACCTTCCTCTGCCCGCCGGATTTGGGGGCCGCTCGCGCGCTGCGCTGCGGCCCGTGCTGCAGCGTTTCACCCACCTGCGCGAGCTGCAGCGCCTCTACGAGCAGGCCGCCGAGCTGACGGGCCTGGAGTTCGTGGCCGCCATTCTGCAGCGCCTGCAGATTACGGTGGAGTACGACGCGGCCGAACTGCGCCGCGTGCCCGCCGCCGGCGCCTTCCTTGCCGTGGCCAACCACCCCAGCGGCATGCTCGACGGGCTGGTGCTGCTGCACGTGCTGGGCCAGGCCCGCCCCGAGCTGCGCACCGTGGCCAACGAACTGCTGGCCCCGCTGCTGCCCCAGCTGCACCAGCAGTTCGTGCTGGTACGCCCCGACGCCGAGGATGCCCCGCGCAACGTCCCGGGCCTGCGCCGCCTGCTGCAGTTCCTCCACAACGACGTGCCGCTGTTACTCTTCCCGGCCGGCGAAGTAGCCCACCGCCACGCCCCGTTCGGGCCCGTCGAGGAATCGGCCTGGCACCCCACGGCGGGGCGGCTCATGCGGGCGGCGCGGCTGCCGGTGCTGCCGGTGTGGGTGAGCGGGCACAACAGCCGCTCGTTCGACTGGCTGGGGCTGGTGCACCCGCTGCTGCGCACGGCCCGCCTGCCCGCCGAGCTGCTCAACAAGCGCGGCCACACCGTGCAGGTGCGCATCGGGCAGGCGGTGAGCCCGCAGGAGCTGCACCAGCAGCCCGCTGACGCGCAGATGCCCTACCTGCGGGCCCGGGTGCACGCGCTGGCCCCGGCCACGCTCAGCCGCTCGGCCGCCCTGCTGGCGCCGCTGAAGCAGGCCACCAATGCGCCCGCGGACGTGGTGGCCGAAACCCACCCCGCGCTCATCGAAGCCGATTTGGCCGCACTGCGCCCGGCGCGGCGTCTGGTACAGAGCCGGCAGTGGGAAGTGTACGTGGCCAGGAAAAAGGAAATTCCGAACGTGCTGCGCGAAATCGGACGGCTGCGGGAGCTGACTTTCCGCCGCGAAGGGGAGGGCACCCTGCAGGCCATCGACCTGGATAAGCACGATGACTACTACCGCCACCTGTTCGTGTACGACCGGGCAGCGCGCAAGCTGGTGGCCGCCTACCGCATCGGGCCGGGGCGGGCCATCCTGCGCCAGCACGGGCGGCGCGGGTTTTACCTGGATTCGCTGTTTCGGCTGCGGCGGGGGCTGAAGCCGCTGCTACGCCAGTCGCTGGAGCTGGGCCGCTCCTTCGTGCGCGAGGAGTACCAACGCCAGCCCATGCCGCTGGCCCTGCTCTGGAAGGGCATTGCCGCCTACCTCAGCCAGCACCCCGAGTACCGCTACCTCATCGGGCCGGTGAGCATCAGCAACCGCTTTACGCCCGCTTCCAAGGGCGCCATGGTTGACTTCATCCGCCGTCACTGTTTCGACGCGGAGCTGGCCGCGCACGTGCGCCCGCGCAAGCAGTTCCGCTACCGCCCGCTGGATGCGGCCGAGCGCCCCGGCGTGCTGCAAACCGGTGTCGACAGCATCGACGCGCTGGGGCGCCTGGTAGCCAGCATCGAGCCGCGCGGCCTGGGCATCCCGACGCTGCTGCGCCAGTACGTGCGGCTGAACGCCCGCTTCATCGGCTTCAACGTGGACCCGGCCTTCAGCAACTCCCTCGACGGCTTCATCGTGCTCGACGCGGCCGAGCTGCCCGAGCGGGCGCACCGCCTGCTGGAGCGCCTGCCGGCGCAGGGGTGAGGTATCTGCGTTTTTCGTTGTTCGTTTTGCGGCTCGGGCTTCATCTTAAGCCGAAAAACAGATCTGTCCCAAGCAAAACGGCCCCGAGCACGCGCTCGGGGCCGTTTTTGCTTGGGGCAGATCCGCTTAGTTGCCGGCGCTTTCGGTGGCGGGCAGGCCCACGCTGCCGTCTTCGGCGGTCGGAATCTGGTTCATGTACGAGCGGAAGCTCATGGCAATTTCGCTGGCAATGGCATTGGCCTGGGCCCGCACGCGCCGGTCGTTCTTGGTCTTGTCGTTGTTCTTCTCGGCGCGCAGCAGCGAGAGGTAGGCGTCGAGGCTGACCAGCTGGCCCGGCTGCTGCGGATCGGGAATGACCTTGAGGTTATTCACGCTGTAGGTGTAGCCCTGGTCGGTGGCCTTAAAGTTGAAATCGAAGCGGGCGGTGCGCTCCAGGTTCTGGCCTTTGTTGTCGACGGGCTTCAGCTTGATGGTGCCCTGCACGCTCACGGTGCCGGCGGCCGCGTCCGATACGAAGTTGGTTTTGGGGCCGTAGGCGAAATGGTGGTCGGCCCAGTCGGCGGCGCGGGCGTGCAGGGTGGGCTGGCCGTAGTTTTCGGCGGGCACGCGTTCGGTGTATTCCAACGGGGCGTCGTCGGTTTGCGCGGCGGCCGGGAAGGCCAGCAGCGCGAAAAGCATTCCGAGCAGGGGTAAGATTCGCTTCATAGTGCAGCAGAAAGGCAATGGTGAAGGCTTGGAAATGTGCTGTGCAAAACTCGGGCGTAACTGTGGCGGCCGGGTTACGGTTCTGTTAGCAAAACATGACCGAATACGCGGGGCGCAATGGTTATTACCGCGAATTTGAATGAAAGTTAATCATCGATTTTGGATTATTTCTATCATTGCGCATTTTCAACAAACTATCCATTTCCATCGGGGATTAGTAAAAAATGCAATCCTTTGTGGCTTTGGTTTGCTGAGATATTACTAGGGAAATAGTTGTAAATTATTGGTTAGCAAAGCAATGTATCTGGGCCTGCACGCGCGGTGCCCGCTTTTTGATAATAGAAGAGCGAAGCGCAGGTAACATTTCCGTAACACACAAAATATTCTCCGTCCTGCTTGTGGTGTATCAGAACTTGGATACTTTTGCGACGTGCTTCTCCACAATCAACATCAGATGAAGCGTAGAACCGTCGCTCCGTCGGTTCTGCAACGGGGTCGAAACCCGTTTCCTGCCGTTGATTTCGTTTCGTCTTCCCGTCTTTTCTTCGTTGGCCGCCCGGTTGTTACCGGAGCGGTTTTTTTGTGTCCGCTTAGCTTGGATGCAGGGGACAACGGCTGGCTTCGCTAACATCTCACATCCTCATAAGCCCATTTCTCCAGTAATGGAACAACCCCTGGCACCCGCCACAGCTCAGAACTACAATCGGACCGTGACGCCCGAGCGCATGGCCGTGGTGAAAGTATGGGATGCCATGCTGCGCGGTGCCCGTCAGTATGTAGAGGCCCGCTAGGCATTGCGCCTTTGCAAGGCCCGGTTGTTCTGCCGGGCCTTTTGTTTTTACAACACTGGCGCCGGTTACGCAACTCCATGCCGTAGCCGGCGCCAGCCGGTCAAATTTTCTTGCTTTTCCCGGTTGGCCTGAAACGCAGCGCCGGCGGAGAAAAGAACCCAACAGCAGTGAGTATGACGGCAGTGAGTTCCGTTCTGCGAGGCCAGCCGAGGCATCTGTGCCGACTAAGTCGGGCAAATTCGGTGAGCACAAAGGTGTCCGCGGAAGCGGTGCAGGTGCTTCGGCCAGCTTCGCAGGACGCGCTACGGCCCGCTCGTTGCTCCCAGGGTTCTTTCCTTTGCGCAGGCTAACCGCCCGAACCAGATAGCCCCAACGCACTATGCAACTCGGACCTTCCCTTACGCTGCAGAACCCCGTGTGCCTGGCCGCCGCCCCCTGGCAGCTGCCCGACGGCCTCGGCTACGAGCACCTTGGTGCCATTTTTACCAAGACCGTCATCATGGAGCCGCGCCCCGGCAGCCGGGGCGAAGGCATCATCAAAGTAGCCGATGCCTCGCTGCTGAACACCACTGACCGCCGCACCGACGGCGCCGAGCAGCTGGTGCAGGAACATCTGCCGCAGCTGCGGCGCCACCACGTGCCCGTGCTGGTGAGCATCACCGCCCCCGGCATCCCCGGATTCCGCAAAATCGCCCGCTACCTGGCCCGCGAAGCCGCGGGTCAGATTGCCGGGGTGGAAGTGTACATCAGCAGCGCCAGCACCGAAAAAGGCTTCGAGCTGACCCCGCGCTTCGTGCGCGAGGCCGTGGAAGCCGTGCGCAACGAGCTGGGCCCTGACCTGGCCCTCATTGTGAAGCTGCCGCCCTGGCCCGACCACGTCCGCGCCCTCGGCCTGGCCGCCCAGCAGGGCGGCGCCACCGCCCTGGCCGCTTCCAACACCCTGAAAGCCCTGCACCTGCCCGAAGCCGGGGACCCGATTCTGGGCGGCCTTTCGGGCGAGGCGCTGCGGCCCATTGCCCTGCGCTGCGTGTACGAGCTGGCCCACGACGAGCAGATCAAGCTGCCCGTCATCGGCACCGGCGGCATCTTCACCGCCCAGCACGTGCGCGACTACCTGCGCTGCGGCGCCGCGGCCGTGCAGGTGGCCACCGGCGAATGGCTGGAGCCCGGCCTCTCCGGTCGTTTGGCCACAGAGTGGAGCGAAACCGCATCCGAACCTGAAACCGCCGATAACTCAGCCGCCACATGGAACAGCTAACCCGCCGCGCCCAGACGGCCAATTCCCTGCTCTGCGTGGGCCTTGACCCGGTTGGGGACAACGTGGAGTCTCGCCTACAACAGGTGGTCGAAGAAACGGCTGAGTATGCCGCCGGCTTCAAGCCCAACCTGGCCTTTTTCCTGGCCCGCCCCGATGGCGTGGCCCTGCTGCAGCGCCTGCGCCAGTGGATTCCCCAGGGCGTGCCGATGATTCTCGACGGCAAATTCGGCGACATTGCCAACACCGCCGAGCGGTACGCCGCCTTTGCCTACGACGTCATCGGGGCTGACGGCGTGACGGTGAATCCATACATGGGCGAAGACGCTATTCTGCCCTTCGCCCGGCCCGGCAAGGCCGTGTTCGTGCTGGCCAAAACGTCGAACAAGCCCGTGCACTCCTGGCAGGATCAGGAGCTGGTGAAGGGCGGCACCGTCAGCGACTTTTCGGCCGACGTGGTGCAGACCCTGACCCACGAGTACCCCGGCCTCGGCCTGGTGGTGGGCGCCACGAATCCGGCCGCCCTCGGCCGCCTGCGCCAGCGCTGCCCCGAGCTGTGGTTTCTGGTGCCCGGCGTGGGCGCCCAGGGCGGCGACCTGGCCGCCACCGTGCAGGCCGGCTGCCGCGCCTCCGACGGCCTCGGCGTGCTCATCAATACTTCCCGTGCCCTGTGGCAGGCCGCCGAGCCCGGCGCCGCTGCCCGAGAACTTACTTCCCAAATCAATGCCCTACGCGCCGAGCGACTTTCAGCAACACTTTGAGCAGCAGCTCCGCGGCGAAGATGCCCTGCTGAGCGGCCACTTCCGCCTTTCCTCCGGCCTGCACTCCGATACCTACGTGCAGTGCGCCCGTTTCCTGCGCCGCCCCGATCTGGCCGCGCCGGCCCTCTCGGTGCTGGCCGACCTCATCCGCGAAGCCGGTCTGCAGCCCGACGTAGTCGTCGGCCCGGCCATGGGCGGCGTGGTGGTGAGCTACGAGCTGGCCCGGCAGCTGGCCGTGCCCGGCATCTTCACCGAGCGCGACGCCGACACCAAGATGACCCTGCGCCGCGGCTTCACTTTGGAGCCCGGCCAGAAGGTTATCATCGCCGAAGACGTGGTGACGACCGGAAAATCGACGATGGAGGTGGCGGTGGTGCTGCGCGCCATGGGCGTGGAGGTGCTGGGCGTGGCCTGCCTGATCGACCGGACGGGCGGGCAGCACGGACTGGATTTCCCGCTGTTTGCGCTGCTGCCGGTGCAGGCCGCCACGTATCAGCCCGAAAATTGCCCGCTGTGCGCCAAGGGTATTCCGGCCGTCAAGCCCGGTAGCCGGCCCGATGCGGTGCCGGCCGTTGGGTAAGGTCGGCCGGAGTCGTTACCTTTGCATCTCCTTCGCTACTCTGTGCAACGAAGTCTCTCTCATACCAACCCCCCGCTGACCCGAACGACGCTGCTGGCCGACTTCGACAGCATGTGGCGCGGCAGCGCGCTCTTCAGCGTAGCCGCGGGGCATCGGCTCGACGTGTTGCGGGGTGAGGTGGAGGAGCGAATAGCCGAGCGCCAGACGCAGCGCCTTGCTGCTTCAGTACCGCCGCACAGCGAATCGTCTGCCAGTATTTCCGACTTACGAAAGCAGCTGCGAAAACCCGTAGCTGCGCCGTTCGGAAACCACCTGGAAAACAACTGCGAAGTTTTTTCTGCTGATTCTGACCGGAGCCCGGCTCCGCAACCTCGTGTAAGCCGCCTCGTGGCCCGTTCGTCGGGCGCGGGGCGGCTTACCGCGTTTTGGGAGGTAGCGCGAATCGAAGAGCGGCGCAAGCTGCGTTTCACTTCGCGTTTCCCGGAACGTCCCTCATTCGGGCGGTATTCACCCAACTGCCAATTGTTCAGGAGTCCATCGTTCAACGATACGCGAACGGAACGTTCGCGCTACATGCTTTGAGTAACACCGCCTCCCATACCATCCAACTGATTCCGCGCCCCGGCCAGCACGACGGCGAAGGCGCCCGCGTGGCCGAAGCCGCCCGGCGGCACCTGCACCTGCTCACCGGCGCGGTACAAACCAGCGCCGTGTACACCGTGCGCTACCCGCTGACGGCCGAACAGCTCGAAAGCTTCGCCGCCCGGTGCCTGCAGGACCCGCTGCTCAACGACGCCGCGCTGGACCAGTGGGCCGTGGCCCCGGCGTTCAAGAGCTACATCCTCGTGGCGAAAGGCCCCGGCGTGACCGACGACGAAGGCACCTCGGCTCAGAACGCCCTGCAGGACTTCCTCGGGCTGGACCTGGACATTCGCACCCAGCACATCTTCAGCAAGCGCCTGTACCTGCTGGAAAACGAGCTGCCGGAAGTAGACCTGCGCCACCTGGCCGAAGAGCTGCTGGGTAACAAGCTCATCAACCGCTTCGTGGTGGGCCACACCGCCCAGGGCATCCGCGACTTCACGCCCCAGCCCGGCGGCGGCGCCGACTCGACCACGCACACCATCCGCCTGGAAAACCTGACGGATGCCGAGCTGCTGCAACTCTCGAAGGAGAACGTGTACGCGCTGAACCTGGAGGAAATGCAGGCCATCCGGGACTACTACTACTCGAAGGAGACGCAGATCAGCCGCGCCGAGGCGGGCCTGACGCCCGACCCGACGGACTGCGAGCTGGAAATCCTGGCCCAGACCTGGTCGGAGCACTGCAAGCACAAGGAATTCGCGGCCGTCATCCGCTACCGCAACGCCGTCACGGGCGAGGAAAAGGAAGTCGACGGGCTGTTCAAGACCTATATCAAAGGCGCCACGTCGGAAGTGGACCGGCTGCTGCGCGCCAACGGCAACGACTGGCTGATCAAGGTGTTTTCGGACAACGCCGGCGCGGTGCGGATTAACAAGGATTCGTTGTTCGTCTGGAAGGTCGAAACTCACAACTCGCCCTCGGCCATCGACCCCTACGGCGGAGCCATTACCGGCATCCTGGGCAACAACCGCGACCCGCTGGCTACCGGCATCGGCGGCGCGCGGCTGCTCTTTAATACCAATGTGCTCTGCTTCGGCCCGCCGAACTGGGCCGGGCCGCTGCTGACGGGGCAGCTGCACCCGCGCCGGGTATTCGAAGGCGTGCGCAAGGGCATCGAGGACGGTGGCAACAAGTCGGGCGTGCCGACGGTGAACGGCGCCATCGTGTTCGATGAGCGCTACCGCGGCAAGCCGCTGGTATATTGCGGCACCGGCGCGGTGCTGCCCATGCAGCTCGACGGCAAGGACGCCTGGGAGAAAATCATCGACGCCGGCGACCGGATCATCATGGCCGGCGGCCGGGTGGGCAAGGACGGCATCCACGGCGCCACCTTCAGCAGCATCGAGCTGGACGAAGCCGCGCCGGCCACGGCCGTGCAGATTGGTTCGCCCATCACGCAGAAGCTGGCCATGGATTTCCTGCTGCTGGCCACGCGCCGGGGGCTGATCAAGTGCAGCACCGACAACGGCGCGGGCGGCCTGTCCTCGTCGGTGGGCGAGCTGGCTGGCATTAGCAATGGCGCCACGGTGGAGCTGGAACGCGTGCCGCTGAAGTACCCCGGTCTGCGCCCCTGGGAGATTTTCCTGTCGGAGTCGCAGGAGCGGTTTACGCTGGTGGTGGAGCCCGCGAAGCTGGCCGAGCTGCACGCGCTGGCCGCCGAAATGGAAGTGGAGCTGTCGGACATCGGCCACTTCACCGACAACGGCCGCCTCGACGTGACCTTCGACGGGCAGCCGGTGGCGTCGCTGGCCCTGGAATTCCTGCACGAGGGCGTGCCGCGCAAGGTGCTCGACGCCGAGTGGCAGCTGCCGACCCTGCACGAGCCCAAGCTGCCCGCTTCGCTCGACGCCACGGACCTGCTGCTGAAGCTGCTCGGGGCGCTGAACATCTGCTCCCGCGAGGCCGTGATTCGGCAGTACGACCACGAGGTGAAGGGCCGCACCGTTGTTAAGCCCCTGATGGGCCGCACCGGCCAAGCCCCGCAGGACGCGGCCGTGGTGCAGTTCAACTTCGAGTCGTGGGAAGGCGTAGCCGTCAGCAACGGCATCCTGCCCCGCTACGGCGACATTGACCCCTACCAGATGTCGGCCGGCGCCTTTGATGAGGCCGTGCGGCAGATTATTTCGGTGGGCGGCAAGCTGCCCAACCTGACGCCCGGCGACGGGATTTTCTGGTCGGTGAACGACAACTTCTGCGTGCCCGACTCGGTGTACGACCCCGTCACCAACCCCGACGGCAAGCAGAAGCTGGCGGCCCTGGTGCAGCTCTGCGAGGCCCTGCGCGACATGTGCGTGGCGTACCACATCCCGCTGACCTCGGGCAAGGACTCGATGAAAAACGACTTCAAGGCCGACGGGCAGAAGATTTCGGTGCCGCCCACGGTGCTCTACTCCATGACCGCCCTGATGCCCGACGTGCGCCGCGCCGTCACCTCCGACTTCAAGGCCCCCGGCGACGTGGTGTACCTGCTCGGCGACACCTACGACGAGCTGGGCGGCTCGGAGCTGTACCACCTCTTCGGCGAGCTGGGCCAGCACGTGCCCCACGTACGTCCCGAAGAAGCCAAGGACCTGTACCAGAAAGTAGGGGAGGCCCACGAGCAGAACCTGATCCTGTCCTGCCACGACCTCTCCGACGGCGGCCTGGCCGTAGCCGTGGCCGAAAGCCTGTTCGGCGACGACCAGCTGGGCGCCGAGCTGACCCTGGCCGGCGAGCTGCCGACCCTGACGGAGCTGTTCTCGGAAAGCCACTCGCGCTTCGTGGCCACCGTGGCCCCGGAGGACGTGGTAGCCTTTGAGGCGCTGATGAACGGCCGCGCCACCCGCCTGGGCATCGTAACTGATGGTGGCCGTTTGGTGATTCGTCACCAGGAGAAAGTGGTGGTGGACGCCGCCACGACTGAGCTGCGCGAAGCCTGGTCGAACGGCCCGGTAAACCGCGTAATGGCCGGCGAAGAACTAACCCTGCAAGCTTAGGAGGTGGAGACGATGAGCAATCAAGCAGAAAACCTGACGACGCAGATGGTTTCGGGCCAAGAACCAAAAACCAATAACGAAAAACCAGTCCACGCCCTGGTCCTGACCGGCTTCGGCATCAACTGCGAAGAGGAGCTGGCCGCCGCTTACCGGCTGGCGGGCGGCGTGGCTACCATCGTGCACTTTAATGAAGTGCTCAGCGGGCAGACCAGCATCCACGACTACGACGTGCTCAACTTCCCCGGGGGCTTCTCCTTCGGCGACGATTTGGGCTCGGGCGTGGTCATGGCCAACAAGGTGCGCTTCCGCAAGCTGCCCTCGGGCCGCACGCTGCTGGAGGAAATCGGTGCCTTCATCCAGGCCGGCGGCTACGTGGTGGGCATCTGCAACGGCTTCCAGATGCTGGTGAAAATGGGTCTGCTGCCCGATTTCGCCGGCCAGCAGGAGCGCGAAGTGACGCTGACCCACAACGCCTCGGGCCGCTATGAGGACCGGTGGGTACGCCTGGCGGTGAACCCCAACAACCGTTCCCCCTTCCTGAAAGGTCTGACCTCGCTGGAAGTGCCCGTGCGCCACGGCGAAGGCCGCCTGGTCATCCGCGACGAGGCCATCCGCAGCCGCATCCTGGCCGAAGGGCTGAACTGCCTGACCTACTGCGACAGCACCGGCTGCGAAACCGCCGAGTACCCGCTGAACCCCAACGGCGCCGAGCTGAACTGCGCCGGCCTCACCGACACCACCGGCCACGTCTTCGGCCTGATGCCGCACCCTGAGGCCTTCCTCTCGCTCTACAACCACCCCGACTGGGCCCGGCGCAAGCGCCTCGACCCCGCCGCGTCGGAGGAAGGCGACGGGCTGAAGCTGTTCCGCAACATCGTGGAGCACATCCGCCAGACGCGCGCCACGCAGCCCACCGAAGCTGCTGCCAACCAAGTTTCTCTCTAGCCGCCCCCGACGCTTCGCATGAACACGCTCCCGCAATTCAACACGCCCCAGCTGGAACTGCTGCACCGCGGCAAAGTCCGCGACTCGTACCGTGTGCCCTCGGGCGAGCGGCTCATCGTCGTGACGGACCGCCTCTCGGCCTTCGACTCGGTGCTGGAAACCGCCATTCCCTACAAAGGCGCCGTGCTCAACGGCCTGGCCGATTTCTGGTTCGAGAAGACCCGCGACATCGTGCCCAACCACGTTATCCGCGTGGTCGACCCGAACGCCATGCTGGTGAAAGAGGCCGAGCCGATTCGGGTGGAAATGGTGGTGCGCGGCTACCTCACCGGCTCCATGCTGCGCGGCTACCTCCAGGGCCAGCGCACCTTTTCGGGCGTCTCGGTGCCCGACGGGCTGACCAAGCACCAGCGCTTCCCCGAGCCCCTCGTGACGCCGACTACCAAGGAGGAATCCGACCGCGAAATCACGCCGGAAAACCTCGTTTCCGAAGGCTGGGTGTCGGCCGAGCTGTACGAGCGGATGCGCGTCGTGGCGCTGCAGCTGTTCAACTTCGCTTCGGCGTGGATGGCCGAGCGCGGCATCATCCTGGTCGACACCAAGTATGAGTTCGGCCTGCTGAACGGGGAGCTGATTCTCATCGACGAAATCCACACGCCGGACTCCTCGCGCTTCTGGGACGCGGCCGACTACGCCGCCAACCCCGAAGGCGCCGCCCAGATGGATAAGGAGTACATCCGCCAGTGGTTGATTGCCCACAAAGTCGACGGCAAGTACCCCACGGCCCTCACGCCGGAAGTAACCGCCGAAGCGGCTCGCCGCTACCTCGACATCTACCAGCGCATCACCGGCCAGCCCCTGGCCGGCGCCGCCGATGCCGACGTGAACGTGCCCGCCCGCCTGGTGCAGAACCTGGTGAAGGAAGGCTTCATGCAGGACGCGCCGGTGGAGCAGCTGAACGGATGAATCTGGAAGCGGTAGGCCAGCAATACGCGCTCAACGACGGTGAAATTCGCGCCGTCGAGCTGAGCTTGCGCTATGGTGAGCCTACTGCTTCTAAAGGTTCTGTACAGCTGCGAGTACGCAAGCAAGTTGCGCCGAACAAGTACGAAAGCTGTCTGCTGACACTGGAGCTGAGCGGCGTGACGAAGGTGCTGCTAGATGAAGATTTTACCGCCGGCGTCTACTACTCGGACATCGTTTTGACGAAGCTTGAAAACGGTCTGTACTACCTTTCACTTGACCCATTCGGCAACTCTGGCAAGCCGCACGAACAAGACAATCTGATTCTGGTAGCCCAAAGCCTGATCATTCACGAAGCATGACCTGCCCGCTGCACTTAGTCGCCTCGCACCCCGCCGCTCCGCAGGCCCGGCCGCTGCTCGATGAGCTGTCGGCCCAGCTTGGCGCGCGTTTCGGCGGCGACGGGCGCGACTCGTTTCAGGACTGGGCCGACGACGCGCGGCATATCTTTCTGCTGGCGCAGCGCGGCGACGAAATCGTAGGCTGCGGGGCCGTACGGCCGATTACTGATTCGGTAGGGGAGGTGAAACGCATGTACGCCAGGCACCCCGGTCAGGGCATCGGCCGGGCGGTGCTGGCCGGGCTGGAGGCTTCGGCGCAGGCGGTTGGCTACGCTGAGCTGTGGCTGGAAACCCGGGTGGCCAACGCCGAAGCCTGCCATTTCTACCAGCAGCAGGGCTACCAGCGCATCGACAACTACGGCCGCTACGTCGGCCGCGACAATGCCGCCTGCTTCGGCAAGCAACTTGGCCCGGTGCCGGCCACTTTTCCCAACTAGCACCCTTCGACCCTTGGCAACTCCCACTACCAATATCGTCCTTCTCGGCAGCGGCGCCCGCGAACATGCCCTGGCCTGGAAAATGACCCAGGACGGCGCCCGCGTACACGTGCTGCCCGGCGGCGCCGGCATCCCCGGCTCGGTACCCGCCGTCAGCGCCACCGACTTTCCGGCCATCCAGCAGTTCTGCGAGCAGCAGCAGGTGAAGCTCATCGTGGTGGGCCCCGAAGCCCCGCTAGCCGCTGGCGTGGCCGACTACTTCGAGGGTTCCGACATCCGCGTGTTCGGGCCGCGCAAAGCCGCTGCCGTGCTGGAAAGCTCCAAGGTGTGGTCGAAGGACTTCATGCGCCGCCACGGCGTGGCCACTGGCCGGGCCTGGACGTTCCGCTCCGACCAGCTGGACCAGGCCCGCGCCGCCGCCGCCGAACTGCAGGGCCACGCCGTGCTGAAATACGACGGCCTGGCCGCCGGCAAGGGCGTGTGGGTGTGTTCGTCGGAAGCCGAGTTTGAAACGGCCCTGACGGAAATGCAAACCCTGGCTCCGGCCGGCCATCAGTGGTACTCCTTCCTGGTCGAAGAAAAGCTCATCGGCCCCGAAATCAGCATCATCGGCCTGACCGACGGCAACACCATGCGCCTGCTCAGCCCCTCGCAGGACCATAAGCAGCTGCTGGCCGGCGACCTGGGGCCCAACACCGGCGGCATGGGCGCCTACTGCCCCGTTCCCTTCGCCGACGACAACGTGCTGGCCCTGGTGCGCGAAGTCATCATCGAGCCGACCTTGCGCGGGCTGCGCACCGAAGGGCTGCCGTTCATGGGCTTCCTCTACTTCGGCATCATGCTCACGCCCAGCGGCCCGAAGCTGCTGGAATACAACGTGCGCCTCGGCGACCCGGAAGCCCAGGTACTGCTGGCCTCGCTGAGCAGCAGCCTGGTCGACCTCGTCACCGCCGCCCTCGACGGCCGCCTGGCCGAAGTGGGCCTGCGGCAGAAACCCGGCTCCTTCGTGGGCGTGGTGCTGGCCTCCGGCGGCTACCCCGCCGCGCAGTTCCCGACGGGCTTTGCCATCGACGGCATCGACGCCGTGACGCCCGCCACGCTGGTCTTCCAGGGCGGTACTAAGCGTAACGAGGCCGGTCAGCTGGTGACCAGCGGCGGCCGGGTGCTGACGGTGGTAGCCGGTGGCCCCGACCTGGAAGTAGCCGTGGAGCGGGCCTACGCCGAAGTCAAAAAGGTGACGTTCCAGGACGCCTACTACCGCCCCGACATCGGCCAGCGCCCCACGCCGGAGCTGGCCGGTCAAGCCCAGTAATGATGACGGAAGCAGCCCAGCGCGAATCATTGAACAATGGAGGAACCACGTCTGCACCGACTGGCTCCCCCTCTCCTTTTTCGGAGAGGGGGCCGGGGGGTGAGGCGAAACGCCTCGCCATCCTGCTCTCCGGTCGCGGCTCCAACATGCTAGCCCTGGCCCGTGAAGTGCGCGAAGGCGTGCTGCAAGGCCTGGCCGAAGTAGCCGTGGTGTTCAGCAACATTCCCGAAGCCGCCGGCCTGCACAGCGCCGCCGAGCTGGGCTACGCCACCGCCAGCATCGACTCGCGGGGCCGGAAGCGCGCCGAGTTTGACGCCGAAGTGGTGACGAAGCTGCAGCAGTTTCAGCCCGATTACGTGGTGCTGGCCGGCTATATGCGCATTTTGTCGCCCGCGTTCATCCGGGCGTTTGCGGGCCGGATCATCAACATTCACCCGGCCGACACCCACCAGCACCAGGGTCTGCACGCCTACGACTGGGCCTGGGAAAACCGCCTGCCCGAAACGAAAATCACCGTCCACCTCGTTGACGAGGGCCTGGACACTGGCCCCGTGCTGGCCCAGGCCCCCGTCGACCTGCGCGGCGCCGATTCGCTCCAGGAAGTGGAGCGCCGGGGCCTGGCCGTGGAGCACCGCTTCTACGCCGACACCCTGGCCCGCCTCATCCGGGGCGAACTGCCCGCCAAAACACCTGCCCCCGCCGCTGCCACTTCCCAAGCGTAGCGCCACCGTTTTTCCTCTCAAGCCCCACCCCAGCTTCGTCGGCCTGACAACCGGCTCACTGACAACTGACAACTCGATATGTGCGGAATCGTTGGTTTTTTCGGCCCGGATGATGTCGTTGGCGACATCGTCGTCGGCCTTACCGCCCTGCAGCACCGTGGGCAGGACGCCGCCGGCATTGCCTCCTTCGACGGCAACTTTCACCTGCACAAGGGCAACGGGCTGATCAACGACGTGTTCAAGCCAAAGCACCTGAAGAAGCTGAAGGGCAACATCGGCATCGGCCACGCGCGCTACACCACCCAGGGCTCCGGCGACGCCGAGCTGGCCCAGCCCTTCACCACCAGCTACCCCTTCGGGCTGGCCATGGTGCACAACGGCAACGTCATCAACTTCCGCTCGGCCGCCAAGCGCCTGCACCAGAAGTACCACGTGCTGCCCAAGACCAGCAACGACCTGGAGCTGATCATGTACACCTTCGCCTCGGAGCTGCGCCTCAAGAACCTGGACGCGCTGTCGGTGGTGGACATTTTCGACGCCGTTGAGACAACCCAGGAGCTGGTGAAGGGCGCCTATGCCACCATCACCATTATTGCCGGCCACGGCCTGCTGGCCTTCAACGATCCGCACGGCATCCGCCCCCTGGTCATGGGCCGCCGCGACACGCCCGACGGGCCGGTTTTCGCCTTCGCTTCGGAGTCGACCTGCTTCGACTACCTGGAGTTCGATCTGGTGGAAAATATCGGCCCCGGTCAGGCGGTGTTTATCGACAAGGATTTCAAGGTGCACCACAAGAACCCGCAGGCCAAGCCCAAGGCCTTCTGCGTGTTCGAACACATCTACTTCGCCCGCGAAGACTCCGTCATTCACGGCCGGCTGGTGGCCCGGGAGCGGGTGCGCCTGGGCAAGATGCTGGCCCGCCGCGTGCGCGAAGCCGGCCTGGAGCCGGATATGGTTATCGACGTGCCTTCGTCGGGCTACTTCGCGGCTTCCGGGCTGGCCGAAGCCATCGGCGTGCCCTACCGCCGCGCGCTGGTCAAGAACAACCACATGGGCCGCTCGTTTATCGTGAGCAGCCAGGCGGGCCGGGAGGACGTGGTGAAGAAGAAGCTGAACCCCATCCGCGAGTTCGTGGCGGGCAAGAAGATTGCCGTGGTCGATGACAGCATCGTGCGCGGCACCACCTCGCGGCGCATCGTGCGCATCCTGCGCGAGGCGGGAGCTACGGAGGTGTACTTCATTTCCTCGGCGCCGCCCATCGTGTCGCCCTGCATCTACGGCATCGACATGGCCATGAGCACCGAGCTGATTGCGGCCAACTACACCGAGGAGGAAATCTGCCGCTACATCGAGGCCGACAAGGTGATTTACCAGTCGCTGGAAGACCTGCAGACGCTGTTCGGTGAGGACAAAGGCCACGGCGGCAGCTGCTTTGCCTGCTTCTCCGGCAAGTACCCGACGGGCGACGTGACCAAGTACCTGCGCCACATTCAGGAGGAGCGCACCAGCCACCGCAAGGAGGAAAAGGACAAATCCGCCACCTCTGTCAGCGCCAAAGCCCCGGCTCCGACCGAGCACTAATGCACGACCAAACTCCCCTCCTTTTTGAAGGAGGGGACGCGGTGGCTTTAGCCGCCGCTGGGGTGGTTCGGTCGTTGCTGACGTCAGATAGTAACCTCTGACTCCAGAACGAATCAGCGCCACCCGCAAACCGGAGTTCGGCTTAGCCCAGCATCAACCGTCAACGGCGGTCCAAACAACGTCAGCAACGACGCAACCACCCCAGCCAAGCCTGCGGCTTGGCGTCCCCTCCTTCAAAAAGGAGGGGAGTTTCGTTCAACTCCTCGCATGAGCAACCTCAAAGAAACCGCCGGCTACTCCATCGAAGAAGGCAACGCCGCCTCGCGCAACGCCTACAACTGGGCCAAGAAAACCTTCGGCACCCGCGCCGGCAAGCCCGGCGAACCGGCCCAGGACCTGGAAGGCGGCTTCTCCAACGAAATCCGCTTCGGCAATGAGCGCCTGGGCATCGGCTCCGACGGTATCGGCACCAAAATCGAAGTAGCCGAGCGCGTGGACCGCTACGACACGCTGGGCCACGACCTGATTGCCATGGTGGCCGACGATTTGGTGGTGGCCGGCTTCATCCCCACCAACCTGTCGAACATCATCGACGTGAACACCCTGAACTACGAAGTGGTGGACGAGCTGATGCGCGGCCTGTACGACGCGGCGCAGTTCAGCTCGATTGCCGTGACGGGCGGCGAAATTGCCGAGCTGGGCAACCGCATCGGCGGCTACCCCGGCGCCCGCATGAACTTCAACTGGTGCTCCACTGCCGTGGGCGTGCTGCACCCCAGCCTGGCCCGGCCGCTGAGCGGCGCCAACGTACGCGCCGGGCAGGCCGTGGTGGCGCTTCGCTCCCCGTCGTTCCGCTCCAACGGCTACTCCCTGGCCCGCCGCGTACTCACCAAAGCCTTCGGTGAGGAGTGGCACAAAGCGCCCTATACCGGCGCCGATGCTGATGTGATGGGTGCCACCTGGGGCGACGTAATGCTGGCCCCCTCGCTCATCTTCGCGCCCGGCGTCACGGCCATTCTGGATGCCGGCCTGCCCCTGCACGCGGCCGCGCACATCACCGGCGGCGGCGTGGCCGATAACTTCAAGCGCGTGCTGAAATCGGGCGTCGGGGCCGAGCTGGACAACCTCTTCGCGCCGCTGCCCGCCATGAGCCTGCTGGCCGAGCTGGGCGGCATCAGCCCCGCCGACGCCTACCTGTACTGGAACATGGGCAACGGCATGCTGCTCGTCACCGACGCCGACCAGGCCGAGGCCGTAGCCGCCGAACTGACCGCCAAGGGCTATGCTGCCCAGGTAGCCGGCCGCATCATCCCGGAGCCGACGATTACGCTGAAAGTGGGCGCGGGCGAGCTGCGCTACGACATCTAATTTTAGCTTCTTCTGGATGCCAAACGCCGTTGACTGCAGAGTCAGCGGCGTTTGACGTTCAGGCCAACAGGAAAGCGGCCAGCAGTCCGCCCGCCGCGGCCCAGCTCCAGAGCAGGTAGTTGGCAAGGCTGCGCTGACGTTCCAGCGACGAGGCAAGGAAGCTTGAACGGTATTTCATTGATAACGGCAGAAGAACGTTGGTAAGCGCGACGTTAAACGGTGGATACGCCGTCCACGAGGCGGCACCGATGCGCGCCCAGTCCGTTGCGTTGGATCCGGGCGCGCCCTGGTTTTAGTGCAGAATCAGGGCCGGCTGCGCGGCGGCGGGCGAGCTGCCGATGGGCGCGCCGGGCGGTAGCATCTGCACGCCGTAGTCGCCCAGGGTGCGCACGAATTCGGCAATGGCTTCCTGGGGCGGCGGGCCCTGGGGCAGCGGCAGGGCCTGGCCCTCGGGCGCCGGGGCGCTGTGGTCCCAGAACCACTGGTCGAGGCCGGCCGGGCTGATCCACATCAGCACCTGCGCCGACTCGCTGAGCACCTGGAAAGTGTGGGGTACGTCCTGGGGCAGATACACGTAGTCGCCGGCCCGGGCGTCCACGGTTTGCTCGCCGATGTGGTAGCGCACGTGGCCGCTCTGGATGAAGTAGGACTCATCTTCGCGGCTGTGGGTGTGCGCGGGCGGCTCGGCGCCGGGCTGCACCTGAATCTGCAGCAGCGCGAAGCGGCCCTGGGTCTGGCTGCCGCGGGCCAGGAAGTGGAACACGGCCCCCGGAATGGCGCGGGTATTCTCGGGGCTGGGGCTGGCGTGAAGCGTGGGGGTGTGCATGGTGTTGATTTATTTAGTACGTTTACCTGACGATAAAGGTCAGTAAAGCTGACTAAAAAGTCAAGTCACATCATCATGTCAGACCAAATAAATACCGGCGCCTACCTGCGCGAACTGCTGGACGCGCTGGCCGCCAACCTGCACGCGCAGCTGGCCGCCCACGGGCACCCGGAAATCCGTCCCTCCCACGGCTGGGTGTTCCAGTACATTGCCGATCAAGGGTCCCGCATCACCGAGCTGGCGGCCCGCGTGGGCATTACCAAGCAGTCGATGAGCGCCCTGGTGTACCAGCTGGAGGAGTGGGGCTACCTCACCCCGCAGCCCGACCCGGCCGACCGCCGCGCCCAGCTTTACTGCCTGACGGAAAAAGGTGCGGCGCTGCGGAAGCTGGGCCGCAGCATCAACCAGCAATTCGAGCAGCAGTGGGCCCGCAAGCTCGGCGAGGCCCAGTACCAGCAGTTTCGGGAGTACCTGCGGGTGCTGGCGCAGTAGCGGGCCGCCGCTTCCCTTGCGCCGACGGCTACGCTGAAAGTGGGCGCAGGCGAGCTGCGGTACGACATCTAGGTGGTGTAAGCACCCGAAACGAAGGGGCCGCTGACTATGCAGTCAGCGGCCCCTTTTGTCTTTGCGATAATAGCAGGGACGCTATTTTGCCTTGCTGTAAGAGCGCCGCTAGGCAGGCCGCTGCGGCCGGTGCTCCAGAATCAGCTGGGTGCGGAAGTCGTGCAGGCCTTTTTCCAGGCCCACCGGGTAAGTGTGCGGGTTCAGGAAGCGGCGGATACTCGGGTCGAGGCTGGTAACTTCCTGGCGGGCTTTCTGGCGGCTGTCGGCCAGGGCGGGCAGGTCTGCTACGCGTTTGCCCTGGCGGAACACCGGCTCCAGCAGCTCCCGAAACTCCGAGGACTGCACCGGGCGGCGGCGGGTGGCATCGAGCGGGTCGACGATGGTGAGCTGCTCGGGCAGGGGCTCGGCGGTGTTGTAGAGCATGTCGGCCACGGGCTTGCCCTGGTGGTAGAAGCGGCGTACCTGCAGGATACCGGGGATGCTGGTTTTGGCCAGTTGCTCCGAGAGCTTGATGGTGTAGTCCCAGCCCGAGCCGTCGGCTTTTTTCATGGCGGCCAGCTTGTAGACGCCGCCCAGGGCCGGCTGGTCGTAGGCCGTCACGAGCTTGGTGCCGATGCCCCAGGTGTCGATGCGGGCGCCTTCCAGCTTGAGGGCGGTGACGAGCTGCTCGTCCAGGTCGTTGCTGGCCACGATGCGGACTTTGGGGAAGCCGGCCTCATCGAGCAGCTTACGGGCCTGCACGCTGAGGTAAGTCAGGTCACCCGAATCGAGGCGGATGCCGCCCAGCTCGTGGCCCTGCTCGCGCAGGCGCTGGGCCACGCGGATGGCGTTGCGCACGCCCTGCAGCGTGTCGTAGGTGTCGACCAGGAACACCGAGTCGTCGGGGAAGGCGGCGGCGTACTTCTCGAAGGCTTCCTCTTCGCCTTCGAAGGCCATAACCCAGCTGTGGGCGTGGGTGCCCTTCACCGGAATGCCGAACTGCTGCCCGGCCAGCACGTTCGAGGTGCCATCGGCCCCGCCCAAATAGGCCGCGCGGCTGGCTGAGAGGCCGCCATCGAAACCCTGGGCGCGGCGCAGGCCGAACTCCAGAATCTGGTCGTTCGGGCCCACGGCTTCGCGGATGCGGGCGGCCTTGGTGGCAATCAGCGTCTGGAAGTTGACCAGCGTGAGCAGGGCCGTTTCCACCAGCTGAGCCTGCAGCAGCGGCCCCTGAATGCGCATCAGCGGCTCGTTGCCGAACACCACCGTGCCCTCGGCCACCGCGTCCACGTCGCAGGTGAAGCGCAGCTCGCGCAGGTAATCGAGGAAGCCCGGCTCGAACATCACGCCGCCCTTGCTGCCGCGCAGGCTGCCCAGGTAGGCAAGGTCGTCCTCCGAGAAGCGCAGGTTTTCCAGCCAATCCACCGCGTAGGCTAGGCCGGCGGCTACCGCGTAGCCGCCCTGGAACGGCGCCTTGCGGAAGTACAGGTGAAACACGGCTTCGCGGTCCTGCATGCCCTGGCGCCAGTAGCCGTAGGCCATCGTGAGCTGGTAGAGGTCGGTGAGCAGGGTAAGGGAGGGGCGGTAGAGGGCGGAGAGGGGCTGTGCGGTCATAGCGGCGTTTGGGTCAGCAACCGCGGAAAGGTACGGGAGTGAGCAGAATTCGGCCGGTTTCGCGGGACCTGAGCCGGGCGAGCCGGCGCCCGCAGCCCCGCGTACCCGGCACGTTGCTCACTCCGCCTGCGCCCGGATGGTGGTGCCGGCGGGGCGCCGCCAGGCTTCGCCCTGCGCCCCGTGCAACGCTCCGGGCGGCTTCCGCTACTTTGCGCCTATGAAACGACTCCTCCTGGGATTAATGCTGGCCAGCGCCGCGCACGCGGCCGTCGGGCAGAAAGCGGCCAAGCCCGCCAAAACCAAGATTGACGCCAAGCTGATCGAGCGCGTCGAGAAGACCCTGGCCGACGACAAGCTGCGCGGCCGGGCCTTGAACACCGGCGCCCCCGAAGCCGCGCAGTTTCTGGCCGGCGAGTTCCGGCGCATCGGTTTGCAGCCGATGAACGGGCTGACCTCGTTTCTGCAGGAGTTTCCGGCCTACGAAGTCAAGACCACCGGCGCCACGGCCTCGCTGAACGGCGCGCCCGTCGCCGCCGACCACCTGCTGGTAACCTCGGGGCAGGAGCAGGTGAGCTGGACGAGCGGGCAAGCCGGGGCCCCGGCGGCGAAGGTATCGGCCGCGGACCCGGTGACGTGGACGGCCGGTAGCGGCGACGCAGCTCCGAAAGTGCTGGTCCTCGGCGCTCAGGCCGATTTTCGCAAGGAAGTGCTGCCCCTGCTGCGCGCCCCCAAAGGCAACGTGCTGGTCGTGCTCGATCCGGCCCACGCCCAGTGGTTTCAGCGCCTGGCGGGGCAGTTCAGCCACAGCGCCTTCCGCGCCGAAAAGCCCGCTCCCTACACCACGGCCCTGATCCTGGCCTCGGGCCCGGTGGCCGACGGCAGCAGCTACCAGCTGACGGCCAGCAGCCGCATCCGCGAAATGAAAATTGCCAACGTGGTGGGCGTGCTGCCCGGCCGCGACAAGGCCAAAGCCGCCGAGCAGGTGGTCTTTTCGGCCCACTACGACCACATCGGCATCCTGCCCCCGGTGGCCGGCGACTCCATTGCCAACGGCGCCGACGACGACGCCTCCGGCACTGCGGCGGTGGTAGCCCTGGCCCAGCACTTCAAGAAAACCAAGCAGAACGCCCGCACGCTCATCTTCGTGGCCTTCACGGCCGAGGAAATCGGCGGCTTCGGCTCCCAGTACTTCAGCAAGCAGCTCGACGCGGCCAAGGTCACGGCTATGTTCAACATCGAGATGATCGGCAAGGTGTCGAAGTTCGGCCCCGGCTCGGCCTTTATCACCGGCTTCGACAAGTCCGACTTCGGCCCGATTCTGCAGCGCAACCTGCAGGGCAGCACGTTCAAGTTCGAGCCCGACCCCTACCCCGAGCAGCAACTGTTCTACCGTTCCGACAACGCCACCCTGGCCCGCCTGGGCGTGCCCGCCCACAGCATCAGCACCGACCAGATTCCGACCGACAAGCTCTACCACTCCGTCGACGACGAGGTGGAAACGCTGGACCTGAAGAACATGACCACGGTTATCGAGGCCATTGCCGTCAGTGCCCGGGGCATCGTGGCCGGCACCGATACGCCCACGCGCATCACGGACGCGGGGCAGCGGAAGTAGGGAGCGGCTGGAGGCTGGCGGAAGTCTTAGCCGCTTGCGGCGAGACTTCCAGCCACGAAAACGGGAGCAAGTCTCTGACTTGCGCGGAACCGCACCGTGCGGCCGACGCAAGTCAGAGACTTGCTCCCGTTTTTTGGCCTGCAGTCATCGGGGCTGAAGCCCCTGAAGACTGCGGCCAGCGCGCTGGCTGCGCTTTTATCGTTCTGCCTTTAGTGTCTGCTCGATGTCGGCGGCGGCCTGCTGGCACCAGCTTAGCAGCGCGGCCGGGTCGGAGCCGGTGGTTTCCACCGTGCGGCCGGCCGCGTCGACCAGCCGGGCGCGGTAGACGTTGTTGGATACTTCATCCAGAAACCAGCGCCAGCCGGGGCGGGCTACCTGGCCATTTTGCGGAACGGGCGCCATAATTAGCTATTAATCTGCCGGGTGATGGTTTCGTCGGTGATTTTATCGTCGTCGGCCAGCAGCAGGGCTTTGCTGAGGATGATGCTCAGGATGGCGTCGCCCTCGAAGGGGAGGAACACGTCGGTGCCGGCCGTTTGCTTGGGGCTGCGGTCGGGCACGATGCAGAGGTACTGGTCGTTGGGCTCCATCAGGATGTTGCCCGAGCCCATATGAATCTTGTAGGTGCGCAGCTTGCCCCGCACGACCAGAAACTTGTCCTGCACCTCGCTCACTTTGCCGATTTTCAGCCGCGGTACCAGGCGCTGCAGGGCCAGCTTACGGTTTTTGGCCACTTCGCTCAGCTCGCCGAACGAGTAGCTTTCCCAGTAGTTGCGATACTGCACCAGCCCGCCGCCGTCGCGCCAGAGCGGGTCGTTGCCGACAGAGGCCACGCCCACGAACAAATCCACGTCGCGCATGACTTCGGAGAAGACCAGTGGCGGAATGTCGGTCAGCGGCAGCGGCTCCTCGCCCTGCAGGCGGGTGAAGCGCAGCTGGTCGGTGCTGACGTAGTGCCAGATGCCGGTGTCGTTCCAGGCCCCGTCGGCGTTGACTTCGCTCACCCAGAACTCGGCCCGCAAATCGTGCGCCGGCAGGCTCAGCTGCGCCGCGTCCGACTCGTAGCCCTTGTCGTAAGCGCCCATGAGGCTGTAGCGCCAGCCGCGCAGCTTGGCCAGGGAGTTGAACTGGTGCTGCTTCAGCACGTGGGCGGCCATGCGGTTGGAGTAGGTGCGGGTGCGCTCCTCCGGCGGGGTGAGCAGGTACACCTCCCGGAACGCCTGCTTCAAGGGCTGCCGCAGCTCCCGGCGCTCCAGCAGCCCGCGCCAGGCCAGCACCTCGCCGGTGGGGGCCAGCACCGGATGCCAGAGCTGCACCTGGGCCTCGTCGGCGGGCGTGGCTACGGGCCGCTCCTGCGCGTCGTGCCAGGCGCCGTCGAGCCAGAGGGCGTCCTGGTGCGTGTCGTCGGCGTGGTAGAAGCGCCAGATCAGCCGCTCGGCCAGCTGGCTGACGAGGCCGTGTTCGAGGTAGTACTGGCGGAACCAGCGGTAGGGCATCCGGCGGCCTTCCACGAAGCTGCGGTCGAGCCGGTCGCGCTGGGTGGTGTAGGTCTGCTGGGCCTGGGTGTGGTCGGCTTTCAGCTCCTTCAGCTCCTCGGCGTGGCTTTGTTTCAGCGCCGCCGGGGCCGATTTCAGCGCCTTGTCGCCCTTGTGCCAGCTCACTTCGGCCTTGCCGTCGGTGAGCTGCAAGACCACGTGGTAGTCGCCGTAGTCGTAGTCGGCGCGGCCGTGGGTCAGCCCCGCCGTGGGCACGGCCATGTCCTCGATTTCGGCCGACGTGACGCCCAGCTTCTCCGCGCCCTTCTCGATGTAGCGGCCGATCAGCTCCTGGGTATTGGCCTGCCGCACTTTGGGGCGCAGGCGCGAAAGTTGGGCCACGCCCGGCAATCCGCCCTGCGAGAGGGCCAGCAGGCAGGCATTGCCCAGCCCTACGGCCAGCGGACCGCGGCCCGGAATCTTGCGGTAGCACTTCTCGGTGAGGGCGGCCAGGTGCAGCAGCACGGCCGTGTCGGCCAGCGGCCCGAGCGTCCAGGCCAGGGCCTTGCCCACGTTCAGGCTGGGCTCCTGCAGAAAGTCCCACGACGAGTAGGTGTAGGTGCTGGCGTCGTTGTAGGTGTGGGTGTGCTGCCGCTCCTCCACCGGCAGGGCGGCCAGCAGCTGCAGCCACTGGTCGGCCTGCCGGCGCACCGCCTCGGGGCCGATGGCCGTGACGGCCGCGTCGACCTCCTTCATATACTTGGCCGAGGGCTGGCCGCCGCTGGCTTTCTGCCAGATTTGCAGCAGCTGCAGCCAGGGCAGAGTGCGGGCATCGTCGGGAGCCAGACCGTCCACGAATTCGTTGAGCGCCTGACCCAGCGCGTCGCCGTCGGGAAAGCGCACGGTGGGCAGGGCGTTGTCACCTTCAGCGCCCAGCAGCTCCTGCAGCTTCACCCGGATCTTGACGGCCTGCCCGCTGCCGTAGCCGCTGGTCTGGTCTTCGGTAGCGGCCAGCACCTGGCTCAGGTAGGCGGTCAGCTGCTCGTCGGGGCCGTGCTTTTTCAGGTGCTTTTCCAGCTGGTTCAGTGTCAGCAGCACCGGCATGGTGCGCAGGGCGTCGCCGACGTCGCCCGGCTTCCTGAATTCCAGGCCGTAGAGCTGCAGCAGGCGCTGCCAGGCGGCGGGGCTCAGCTCCAGCGTGGAGCGCAGCAGCTGTTGCAGCAGGCCTTCGAGCAGGTAGCGGATCTGGTAATCCACCTGGCCGTAGTTGTCGCGGCAGAAGCGGATGGCCTCGGCGGCGGCCAGCGCCAGGCGGCCCTTGTAGGCGGCGTCCTGGTCCCGAATGCCCTGGGCGTAGGCCGGCACGTCGAGCAGCTTCATGTTGTAGTAGCTCATGCCGCGCTCCTCGATGTCGGTGAGCAGCTGGCTGAGCACGGGCTTCATTTCCCGGGCTTCGGGGCTGCCGCCGTTCAGGGCTTTTTCAAACTCGCGGGCTTTCTTCTGGGTAGCGGGCATAGGGGAGGGGTTGGGAGAAACATCGGCAAACAGCCGGGCTGCGGCGTCCTGCGCGCGTTGCCAGAGTTCAGTCCAGGCGCTCATCGACCAATCAATCAGCCGCCGACCAGCGGGGTGAGCTTCACGAACGAGGCCGTGGCGCCGGCGCCCAGCCAGATCGGCTCGTCGAGGCTTTCCACCTGCCGGTCGTTGACGAGGATAAAGTAGCCGTTCTGCTGAAAGGCCTCCAGCGCCCGGTACAGCTGCTTTTCGGCGTCGATGAGGTGGTGCTTTTTCAGCCGGTAGCCGTTGAGCACCCGCTCCGAATCGGTGGGCTGCACCAGGCCCGAGAAGACGTCGTCGTTGCGCTGGTTGTAGGCCGCTACTTCCTGGCGCACGCGCTGCTCGATCAGCTCGCGCACGGTGATGGTTTCCTGGGCCAGCTCCAGCGCCAGGCGGTGCAGGACGGCGCCGGTGGCCGTTTCGTCCTGAATCAGCAAGGTGTTTGTCATGGCTTGTTTGCTAAATTATTTAGCTTTTTGCTAATGTACGACGTTTGGCCGAAACCGAAGCACTCAGCCGCTGCTATTTAGCCTTGACGAGCTGAGCCGTTGTTCGGTTCTGCCGCCGGCCACCGGCAGAACCGAACACAGTGTCCGGAAGCGGACAGAATTTGCCACGTCGCCAGCGCAATTGTTAATTGTTAATTACTCATTATTAATGACTTAAGAGTTTGGCATTGGGCTTGGCTACTATCCAGCAGAACCGACCCCAATCCGAACGAAAATGGACAGAGCCATATCCTCCGCCACCCAGGCCCGCCGCCGCCGCCAGCGCTGGCTCGGGGCCACGGCCGTGCTGCTGCTGCTGGCCGGCGCGCTGTGGGCCTTTCGCGGCGCGCTCAAGCCCAGCATCAGCCAGAACGAGCTGCTGACGGCCCCGGTGGAAACCGGCGACGTGGAAGCCTCGCTCACGGCCACCGGCCTCATCATCCCGGCCCACGAAGCGGTGGTGACCAGCCCCATCCAGTCGACCATCCGGCGGGTGCTGCTGACGGCCGGCGCGCGGGTGCAGCCGGGCCAGACCATCGTGGAGCTCGACAAGGAGCTGACCAGCACGGCCCTGGGCAAGCTGCAGGACGAGCAGCTGCAGAACCAAAACAAAAGCTCGGTGCTGCAGCTCTCGCTGGAGCGCAGCCTGAACGATTTGGAGTCGCAGGAGCAGGTGCAGCAGGAGAAGGTGCGCAGCCTGCAGTCGGGCCTGCGCGACGAGCAGCACCTGCTCCGCATCGGTTCGGGCACCCCGGAGGCGGTGCGTCAGGCCGAGCTGAACCTGAAGATTGCCGAACTGGAGCTGCAGCGCGTGCGCCGGCAGATCCGCAACCAGCGCCAGTCGAACCAGGCCGATGAGCGCGGCCTGGGCTACACCATGCAGATTCAGCAGCGCAGCATCCAGGAGCTGGCCGGCAAGCTGCGCCAGGCCAACATCAGCGCCGACCAGGCCGGGGTGCTCACCTGGGTCAACGAGGACATCGGCTCGACGGTGAGCCAGGGCCAGGTCATTGCCCGCGTGGCCGATCTGTCGTCGTTCCGGGTGCGCGGCACCATTGCCGATACCTACGCCGACTCCCTGCACCTGGGCGACCCGGTGGTGGTGCGCCTGAACGGCACCGACCTGCGCGGCACCATCAGCTCCATCAGCCCGGCGGTGGAGAAGAACGTGGTGACTTTCTACGCCCAGCTCGACGACCACCACCACCCGGCCTTGCGCGCCAACCTGCGCGCCGACGTGTTCGTGGTGACGCGGGCCCACCACCAGGTGCTGCGCCTCAAGAACGGCCCCTTCTTCCAGGGCGGGCGCGAGCAGGTGGTGTTCGTGGTGCAGGACGGCCAGGCCCTGCGCCGCACCGTGCGCCTGGGCGATTCCAACTTCGACTACGTGCAGGTCATCAGCGGCCTGCGCGCCGGGGAGCAGGTCGTCATCAGCGACACGAAAAACTACGAAGAAGCCCCCGCGCTGACGATTAAGTAGCGCGAAAGAACGACCAGCTCCCCTCCTCAGATGAGGAGGGGACGCCAAGCCGCCAGGCTTGGCTGGGGTGGTTGACGGGCGTCCGCGCCGTCAGAGGGTAACCCCGCCTCCAGTCGGATCAGCGCCTTCTGCCTCAACCAAGCCCGCCGAAATCAGCACGGTTGCCGATGGTCTAAACAACGTCAGCAACGACGCAACCATCCCCGCTTCGGCTGACGCCGAAGCATCCCCTCCTCAGCTGAGGAGGGGAGTTTTCCGCCACACTGCTCCCGCGCCGCCTCACTGCCTGCTCCACCGATGCTCGTAACTGCCCAACGCTCCGCCCTGCCTTTCTGCGCTATGAAAACCCTTTCGTTTTACCTGGATGTGCTGCGCCTCTGGCTGCTGATGGTGAGCATCGTGGCCCTGCTGCTGCTGATTTTTGCTCCGAAGGTGCTGCTGGCCCAGGAGCGGCCCGCCGACCGCCGCGCGCCCCAGGCCGCCCTGACTTTGCCGCAGGTCATCGACCTGACGCTGGTGCAGTCGGCGGTGGCCAAGCAGGCGCACACCAACCGCGAAACCAGCCTCTGGCAGTACCGCTCGTTCCGGGCCGACTACAAGCCGCTGCTGGCCATCGACGGGGTGCTGCCCAACTACTCGCGCACCATTCTGGCCGTGCAGCAACCCGACGGCACCACCAACTTCCGTTACGTGCGCATCAACACCTCGAACGTGGGCGCCACCGTCACGCAGGGCATCGGGCTGACGGGCGGCAAGGTCACGGTGGGCAGCACCCTGCAGCGCTTCGACAGCTTCGAAGGGGCCGGGCAGCGGCTCTACAACAGCAACCCGGTGGCCATCGGCCTGAGCCAGCCCCTGGGCGGGTTCAACCAGCTGAGCTGGAACAAGCGCATCGAGCCGCTGCGCTACCAGGAAAGCCAGCGCCAGTACGTGGAGGAGCGCGAAACCATTGCCCGCCGCGTCACGGAGCTGTATTTCGACGTGCTGCTGCAACAGGTGAATGCCCAGGTGGCCCGCCAGAACCTGCGCGCCAGCGAAGAGCTGCTGCGCACCGGCCGCGAAAAAAGCAAACTGGGCCGCCTCTCCGAAAACGACCTGCTGCTGCTGGAGCTGAACATGCTCAACGCCCGCCAGGCCGAAATGCAGGCCAGCGTGGATGCCCAGAACGCGGCCCTGCAGCTCAAGGGCTACACCGGCCTCACCATCGACCCCACGGCCGCGCTGGACGTGCCCGGCGCCGCCCCGCTGCTGAGCGTGACGCCCGCGGCGGCCCTGCAGCAGGCCCGGCAGTACCGCCGCGAGGGGCTGATGTTTCAGCGCCGCCTGCTGGAAGCCGACCGCAACGTGGCCCAGGCCAAGGGCACCACGGGCTTCCAGGCCAACCTGACGGCCTCCTTCGGCCTGACCAGCAGCGCCGAGCAGTTCGCGGGCTCCTACGTCAACCCCGCCGACCAGCAGCAGGTGCGCCTGGGCTTCGCCGTGCCCATCGTGGACTGGGGCAAGACCCGCGCGGCCGTGAAAACCGCCGAGCTGGCCCGGCAGCAGGCCCGCGTGACGGTGGAGCAGGAGCAGCTGACCTTCGAGCAGTCGGTGCTGAGCCAGGCCGGGCAGCTGGACGCGCTGAACCAGCAGCTGCAGCTGGCCGCCCGCGCCGACTCCCTCTCGCAGCGCCGCTACGACATTGCCCAGGCCACCTACAAAGTCGGCCGCATCACCCTCAACGACCTCAACATTGCCCAGGGCGAAAAGGACCGCGCCAAGCGCGGCTACGTGGCCGCCCTGCGCGCCTGCTGGGTGGCCTACTACCAACTGCGCACCCTCACGCTCTACGACTTCGAGCACCAGCAGCCGCTGCTGACGGCGCAGACGGAGTAGGTACAGCCAAGTCGTTTTTTAGCCATTTGCCAGGGCCCAGAGTCGTGTATCGGCTTTGGGCCTTGGTGCTTACTGCCAAAGCCAGACAGCCGGATTTCTGACGCCGTAATGCTGAGTTAATTATATTTAAAATATAAATAGTTGTACTAAATTTATTTCAACTATCTTCATTTCACTTCCGAGTGAGCTTGGTCCGGTGCTGCTAGCGACCGGAGCCCCCTGTTGCCTGCGTGCGTAGACCAACCCGTGTTTTCCCTCCAATCATGCGTAAGATTAGCCTCGTCTGCCTGACGGTGGCCGCCCTGTGGGTAGCCGGCTGCCAGAAAACCGACCTCACCCCCCAACCAGCACCTACCGCAACCCTGAGCGCCGACGTGGCCACGTGCACGCCCGACGTCATTTCCTTCGACAACGTGGCGGCGGGCACCCGGCCCACCTCCATCAACAGCACCGGCGGCGTGGCGGTGGGCGTCGAAAGCCAGAATCCGCACTACGCCTTCGACCGCGAAGCCATTGTGTTCCGCAGCAGCCCCACGGTGTCGTCGTTGGAAGACACGGACCTGGGCAGCCCCAACAGTGCGTTTGGGGGCGTGGGCATCGGTTTCGGTGGCGGCCCAGGGCCCTTCCAGAATACCACGGCCTTGGGCAACATCCTGGTGCTGCATAACTTTTTCAGCTACGACGCGAACGTGGAGCCCAACGACGACGACTTTAACGAGTTTGAGACGCCCGGCACTATTGGCTTCAATTTCAGCAGCCCGGTCACGGCCACCTCGATTACCGTCATCGACGTGGAATACGCCTACAACAGCGAGCATGAATACGGCTACGTGAAGCTGTACGCCAGCAAAGGCGGTGCCCAGCTCGGCGGGCAGTACAACTTCAGCGACGCCGGCCCCAACGGGGTGGAAGTGGTAAGCCTGGGCAACACGCCGGGCGTCAGATACATCGAAGTAACCATCGGCGGCTCCATGGGCCTCGACAACCTGCGCTTCTGCCGGCCCGCTCCCCCGACTAGTCATTGCACGCTCACCCAGGGCTACTGGAAAAACCACGACTGGCCGGTGCAGGCGCTGACCTTGGGCGGCACCACGTACACCCGCACCCAACTGCTGGCCGTGCTGAACACGCCGGTGCGCGGCAACGGGCTGGTGGCGCTGGCCTACCAGCTGATTGCCGCCAAGCTGAACCTGGCGAATGGCAGCGACGGCAGCGTGATTAGCGCCGACCTGGCCGCCGCCGATGCCATGTTTGTGGGCAAGAATATGGCCGCCAGTCCGCTGCCCAGCGTGCCGACCGCCCAAACCAGCACCCTGAGCGGCCGCCTCGACGACTACAACAACGGCGTCATCGGGCCGGGCCACTGCAACTAAGCCGCGACGACGACACCGCGCACTACTTCTGACATGCTGAAAAGGCCGGGCGCGCAGTCCGGCCTTTTTTGTGGCCCTGCCCGGCCGGACGGAGCGGGGGTGCGGATGCGGTCAAGGGGCGTGGCATTTCCGAACACCGTGTCCGATTATGGACAATATTTTAGACTGAACAAGTAGTTTATTGCGTATTAAAATACTGATTATTAGTATTTTATATAAATGGCACGCCGCTTGGCTACCTATACCCGGCCCGGTGCCCGATCCGCACGAAACCGGACAGCGCCGCCCTTATCCGAAACCCCTTTCTCAGCCCAAACTCCCCCAAGCCCTATGGAAACGACGCTAACCCCGGCCCCGGCCGCTTCCGCGCCAGCTTCGCTGAAAACCACGCCCATGCTCCAGCTGCGCGACATCGAGAAAGTGTACCAGACCGACACCATCGAGACGGTGGCGCTGAACCGGGTGAACCTGACCATCAACAAGGGCGAGTTCGTGTCCATCATGGGTCCCTCGGGCTGCGGCAAATCGACCCTGCTGAGCCTGATGGGCCTGCTCGACGAGCCCACCGGCGGCGTCATCGAAATCGACGGGCGGGCGGTGACCAGCTACTCCGACAAGGAGCTGGCCCGGGTGCGCAACCACAAAATCGGCTTCATCTTCCAGAGCTTCCACCTCATCAACGACCTCTCGGTGCTCGACAACGTGGAGCTGCCCCTGCTCTACCGCGCGGGCCTGAGCAGCAAGGAGCGGCGGCAGCGCGCCCAGCAGGCGCTGGAGCGCGTGGGCCTGAGCGCCCGCACCCGGCACTTTCCCTCGCAGCTCTCGGGCGGGCAGCGCCAGCGCGTGGCCATTGCCCGGGCCCTGGCCGGCGCCCCCGAAATCATCCTGGCCGACGAACCCACCGGCAACCTCGACTCGGTGATGGGGGAGGAAATCATGGAGCTGCTGCTGAGCCTGAACCGCGACCAGGGCACCACCGTGGTGATGGTAACCCACGACGAGAACATGGCCCACAAAACCGAGCGTCTCATCCGCTTCTTCGACGGCAGCCAGGTCAGCTAGGCCCGCCAGCCCGTCATGTCGAGCGAAGTCGAGACATCTCGCCGGATAGTAATCTGCTCGTTGAGCGGGCAAGTTGCTATCGGACGTCAGCACGCGAGATGTCTCGACAGGCTCGACATGACGGCCTCCCAAGCTTCCCCGCCCTCCCAAGTCCCCAAGCCCCATGTTATTAAGCTATCTGAAACTCGCCTGGAAGGTGCTCCTGCGCCGCAAGTTCTTCACCTTCATCAGCCTCTTCGGCATCAGCTTCACCCTGATGGTGCTGCTGGTGGTGGTGGCCTTCTTCGACAACTCCTTCGGCGCGCACTACCCCGAGTCGCGCATCGACCGGCTCACCTTTGCCCAGTTCCTGCACGTCAAATTCAAGGACGGGGGCAACATGAACACGCCGCCCAGCTACTACCTGCTCGACAAGTACGTGCGCCCGCTGCGCACCCCGGAAAAGGTGGCCATTGCCTCCAACTTCCACGCCACGCCCAGTTACGTAGGCAACCGCAAGCTCGACCTGGACCTGCGCTACACCGACGCCAACTTCTGGCAGATCCTCGACTTCAACTTCCGCGAGGGCCGCGCCTTCCTGGAGGCCGACGTGAAAGCCGCTGCCCACGTGGCCGTCATCAACCGCAGCACCGCCCGCCAGTACTTCGGCACCGAAACCGGCGTGGTGGGCCGCACCATCGTGGTGAACCAGACCAACTACCGCGTGCTCGGCGTGGTCGACGACGTGCCCGCCATGCGCTTCAGCTCCTACGCCGACGTGTGGGTGCCGCTGTCGGTGAGCCCCGACGACTTGCAGCAGGTGAAGGTGAACGGCGACTACCTGGCCATCATCCTCGCCAAATCGGCCGACGATATTCCCGCCGTGCAGGCCGAGTTCGAAAACGCCATGAAGCGCGTGCCGCTGCCCGACCCGAAAAACCAGCAGTTCCTGGAGCTGCACGCCGACCGGCTGATTGCCTCCTTCTCGCGCCAGCTGATGTCGCCGCTCACCGACTACAAGTCCGACGGCATGGAGCTGCTCTACCCCATTATGGCCGGCCTGGCGCTGCTGTTCATGCTGCTGCCCGCCCTGAACCTGGTCAACATCAACGTGAGCCGCATCATGGAGCGCAGCTCCGAAATCGGGGTGCGCAAGGCCTTCGGGGCCACCGGCGGCACGCTGGTGGGCCAGTTCCTGGTCGAAAACATCTTTCTGACCCTCATCGGCGGGGTGCTGGGTCTGCTGCTGGCCTACGGGGCGCTGCAGCTCATCAGCGGGGCGCAGCTGCTGGCCTACGCGCAGTTCGAAATGAGCTGGCGCATCTTCGCCTGGGCCCTGCTCGTGACGGTGTTCTTCGGGGTGCTGTCGGGCGTGTACCCGGCCTTCAAGATGTCGCGCCTGCAGCCGGTGCAGGCCCTGAAAGCGAGTGGTAAGTAATTCAGATACAGTGGTATAATCAGTCCGTCATGTCGAGCGCAGTCGAGACATCTCGCTTGATAGTAATCTGCTCGTTGAACGAAGAAACTACTCTCGGCCATCAGCACGCGAGATGTTTCGACTACGCTCGACATGACACCCTCATCAGAACCTTCCAGCCATGATCCGTCACCTCTTCACCCTGATCTGGAACCGTAAGCGGTCCAACTTTCTGCTGATCAGCGAAATATTGCTGTCCTTCTTCGTGCTGTTCGCCGTGAGCAGCCTGCTGGTGAGCAGCTACTACAACTACCGCCAGCCCGCCGGCTTCGCCTACGACAACGTGTGGGAGGTGAACGTGTCGCCCAGCCAGGACACGGCCAGCCGCAAGGAGATGTTGCAGCTGATGCTGCAGCGCCTGCAGGCCACGCCGGGCGTGGTGGCCGTTACGCGCACCAGCTCGAACACGCCCTTCTCGTTCAGCTCGATGAACACCAACGAGTTCTACTACCAGAAAAAGCAGGGCCCGCTCACCGACCGCTACGACGCCGACGACGAGATGCAGAAAGTGCTGCGCCAGAACGTGGTGGCCGGCCGCTGGTTTGAGCGCCGCGACGACGCCTCCACGCGCCGGCCGGTGGTGGTGAACCAGGAATTCGCCAAGGCCCTGTTCGGCTCGGAGCCGGCCGTGGGCAAAGTGCTCAGCAACGACAAGGGCATCGAGTCGTGGCAGGTGGTGGGCGTGATTGATGCCTACCGCCGCGGCAGCGACTTCGACGGCAATAACCCCGCCGTCTTCGAGCGGCACGTGCTGGAAGGCGCCGACCGCTTCGACCCCAACGACCGGCCCAACTTGCTGGTGCGGGTGCAGGCCGGCAGCGGCGCGGTGCTGGAGCAGCGCCTGGTCAAGGAAATTCAGGACGTGACCAAGGGCTGGCACGCCACCGTCACCACCCTCGACGAAAGCCGCCACGACAAGATGAAAATCGTGCTGACGCCGCTGATTGCCCTCGGCGTGGTGTCCCTGTTCCTGATTGTAAACGTGGCCCTGGGCTTGTTCGGGGTGCTCTGGTACAACATCAACCAGCGCCGGGCCGAAATCGGGCTGCGCCGGGCCCTGGGCGCCACCGGCGCGGGCATCGGCGGGCAGTTTCTGGGTGAAATGCTGGTGGTGACCACGCTGGGCGTGCTGGCCGGCGTCATCCTGGCCGCGCAGTTTCCGCTGCTGGGCGTGTTCGGCGTGCCCACCACGGTGTACGTGCTGGCCATCCTGCTGGCCGCCGTGCTCATCTATGTGCTGACGGCCATCTGCGCCTTCCAGCCCAGCCGCATTGCCGCCGGCATTCAGCCCGCCGTGTCCCTGCGCGAAGAATAGCACGACAACTCCCCTCCTCCGCTGAGGAGGGGACGCGGCGGGTTTACCCGCCGCTGGGGTGGTTGCGTCGTTGCTGACGTTGCGTAGACCACAACTGGCACGGATGTCGGCGCGGCCCGGACTCATTCAGCTATAGTCCACGCAACGTCAGCAACGACGCAACCACCCCAGCCAGGCCTGCGGCCTGGCGTCCCCTCCTTCAACAAGGAGGGGAGCTTCGCCCACCACCTGCTGCGGCCGCGCTTCCCTTTCCGCCCCGAAATTCCGTCCTTCGCTACTCTCTCTCCGCAGCTATGATTCTTATCGTCGACGATGATATTGCCGTGCGCACTTCCCTGGGGCTGCTGCTCAAGCAGGCCGGCTACGCCACCAAGGCCGTAGCCACCCCCGAGGAGGCCCTGCGCGTGGTGCGCGACGCCGCCCCGCAGCTGGTGCTCATGGATATGAACTACTCCCTGGCCACCACCGGCGAAGACGGCCTGCGCCTGCTCGGGCAGGTAAAGGACGTGGCCCCGCAGCTGCCGGTCATCCTCATCACCGGCTGGGGCTCCATCAGCCTGGCGGTGGAGGGCATGAAGGCCGGCGCGGCCGAGTTCGTGACCAAGCCCTGGAACAATGACGCGCTGCTGCAAACTATCCGCACCGCGCTCAGCCTGGCCGAAAACGCCGCCACGGCGCCCGCCGACGAGGTCAGTCCCACGCGCCGACAGCTCGATAAGCAGTACAACTTCGCCAATATCGTGGGGCAGGACGCGCAGCTGCTGCACGTATTGCGCAGCGTGGGCCAGGTGGCCGCCACCGATGCCTCGGTACTCATCGAGGGCGAATCGGGCACGGGCAAGGAGCTGATTGCGGAGGCCATTCACCAGAACTCCAACCGGCGCCACAAGCCTTTCGTGAAGGTGAACTTGGGCGGCATTTCGGCGTCCTTGTTCGAGAGCGAAATGTTCGGGCACCGGCGCGGGGCCTTCACCGACGCTAAGGCCGACCGGCAGGGCCGCTTCGAGCTGGCCAACGGCGGCACCATTTTCCTCGACGAAATCGGGGAGCTGGACCTGGGCAGCCAGGTGAAGCTGCTGCGGGTGCTCCAGGACCGCACCTACGAGGTGCTCGGCGACTCGCGCAGCCGCTCCCTCGACATTCGCGTCATCTGCGCCACCAACCGCGACCTGGCCCAGGAAGTGCGCGAAGGCCGCTTCCGCGAAGACCTTTTCTACCGCATCAACCTGATAACGGTGCGCCTGCCCGCCCTGCGCGAGCGGCCCGACGACGTGCCCCTGCTGGCCCAGCACTTCGTGCAAAACCTGCGCACGGCCTACCACCGCCCGGCCCTGAAGGTGAACACCCGCGCCCTGCACTGGCTGCGCGAGCAGCCGCTGCCGGGCAACATCCGCGAGCTGAAAAACCTGGTGGAGCGGGCCGTGCTCGTCAGCGGCAAGGACGAGCTGGGCCCCGAGGACTTCCAGGCCCAGGCCCAGCGCCTGCCGGTGAAAGTGGAGCCCGGCGCCCTGCCCGAAGTGGGTCTGATGACGTTGGACGAAATGGAAGCCCAGATGATCCGCAAAACGGTGGAGTTTTACGCCGGCAACCTCTCGCGCGTGGCCAAAGCCCTGGGTTTGAGCCGCGGCGCCCTCTACCGCCGCCTGGAGAAATTCAACATTCCCTTCGACGCGGCGCAGTAGCCAGGCTCTATAGAACGTCATGTCGAGCGCAGCCGAGACATCTCGCGTGCTGATGTCCGAGAGTAATTTCTTCGTTCAACGAGCAGGATACTATCCAGCGAGATGTCTCGACTGCGCTCGACATGACGTTCTTTGGGCTGCTCAGCCCCGCGCCGCCCTCCCCGCATGACCCTCCGCACCAAGTACATCCTCTTCGTCGTCCTTATCCACGCGGCTATTGCGGGGCTGGCGTTTCAGCTGCGCGAGTCCAACCTGGTGCTGTTCCTGGCCACGGAGGCGCTGCTCATCGTCACGGCCGTCATCAGCGCGCAGCTGTACCGGGGCTTCGTGCGGCCCCTGAACCTGATTGCGGCCGGCACCGAGGCCATCCGCGACCGGGACTTCACCATGAAATTCCTGCCGGTGGGCCAGACGGAAATGGACCAGCTCATCGGCACCTACAACACCATGATTGACGAGCTGCGGCAGGAACGCGTGAGCCAGCACGAGAAGAGCTTTTTGCTGGAGCGCCTGATCGACGCGTCGCCGGCGGGCATTCTGCTGCTCGATTTCGAGGGCCGGATTCAGGGCCTCAACCCCGCGGCCGAGCGCTGCCTGCAGCTGCCCGCCGCGCGGCTGCTGGGCCAGCCGCCCACGGCCCTGCCCGGCGAGTGGGGCCGGGTGCTGGGGCAGCTGGAGCCCGGGCCGCCGCAGGTGGTGCAGCTCTCGGGCCTGCAGACCTACCGCGCCAGCGCCTCCCACTTCCTCGACCGCGGCTTTACCCGGCGCTTCATCGTGCTGGAAGAGCTGACCCAGGAGCTGATCCGGCAGGAAAAGCAGGCCTACGAGAAGCTGATCCGGATGATGTCGCACGAAATCAACAACTCCATCGGCGCCGTCAACTCCATCCTGCAATCCTTCCGCTACTACGCCGCCCAGCTGGCCGAGGACGACCGGCCCGACTTCACCGAGGCGCTGGACGTATCGGTGCAGCGCAATACCCACCTCGCGAACTTCATTGCCGGTTTTGCCAATCTGGTGCGCCTGCCTCCGCCCCAGCCCCGGCCCGTCGACGTGCACGAGCAGCTCAAGGCCATCTGCCGCCTGCTGCAGGTGCAAAGCGAGAAGCGCAACATCCGCTGGCACTGGCAGCTGGCCGAGGGGCCGCTCTACGTCGACCTCGACGCGCAGCAGATGGAGCAGGCCCTGCTCAACATCTGCAAAAACGCCCTCGAAGCCATTGACCACGACGGCAACCTGTGGGTGCGCACCACGGCCCGCCCCGCCGAAATCATCATCGAAAACGACGGCCCCGGCATTGCGCCCGAGGTGCAGCCGCAGCTGTTCACGCCCTTCTTCAGCACCAAGCGCGACGGGCAGGGCATCGGCCTGACCATGATCCGCGACATTCTGCTGCAGCACGGCTTCGCCTTCAGCCTCGCCACCGACGCGGCCACCGGCCGCACCGCCTTCCGCATCGGCCTGACGCCGGCCGAAGGAGCCGCGCGCTGACGCCGCCCCGGCTGGCGCCGGGCCCGTATCTTGGCCACCGGCCCGCGCCCATCCGCGGGCCGGTTGCCGTTTCTATGCCCGCCGCTTCTTCGTCTTTTCTGTTTCGCCGTCTGCACCGCCTGGGCAGCTTGCCGGCGCTGGCGCGCCTGCTGCTGGCGGCGGCGCTGGGTGGCGTTGCTTACCTGCTCACCCCGGCCGCGCTGCACCCGCTCACCCGCGTGGTGGCGGGCTGGGATGCGTTTGCGCTGGCCTCGCTCGGGCTGCTGTGGGCCGCCATCGTCACGGCCGATGCCAACCACATCCGCACGGTAGCCCGCACCGAGGACCCCGGCCGCACCGCTTCGTTCGTGTTCATTCTGGGCGCCTCGCTGGCCAGCCTGCTGGCCGTGGTGGCCCTGCTCGACGTGATGCGCGCCCAGCACGGCCCGCTGCTGTTGCGCTACGCCGGGCTGTCGGTGGCGGGGGTGATGACGGCCTGGCTGCTGGTGCACACGCTCTTCACCCTGCGCTACGCCCACCTCTACTACGACCCCGAACTGGACGGCGGCGAGGGCGGCCTGCAGTTTCCCGGCGCCCAGCCCGAGCCCGACTACCTCGACTTTGCCTACTTCGCCTTCGTCATCGGCATGACGGCCCAAACGGCCGACATCGGCATCGACGGGCGCGTGCTGCGGCGCATGGCCTTGCTGCACGGGCTGATTTCCTTCGGCTTCAACACCGCCGTGGTGGCCCTGACGGTGGGTGCCATTGCCGGGGTGCTCTGAGCTGAAGGTGCGGCGGCGCCTAAAAAGCATGGCAGAGTAAGGCCGCAGCACGGGCGCGGTATACTCAGTGCCGTACCGGGTAGCATGTCCCCCAAATGGGGTACAACGTGGAATAGGATGGACGATAGCAAGTGCGGATATTTGGGTTAGCAATGCAAGAGGCCACGCGTAACTTTCAGCACGCAATGATGATTGCAGCCAGCCGCAGTGCCGCGTCAAGAAGCTAATATCGAAGCGGCTTTTTTGTCAAAACGTAAAATGCACCTCGGAATAATGCAGGCTAATACCATATTTGTCTTGGTATCCTGTACATTCGTGGAGTCCAAACCCTGGTTATGAAACACGCTTACTCGCTCGTTACCCTCGGCCTGCTGGGCCTGACCACCATAGCCTCGGCGCAGACGCTGACCAACAACGGGGCGCAGCTCACGGTAGGCAGCGGCGCCACGCTCTACGTCGGCGGCGGTTTCGAGAATAAAAGCGGGAGCACCCTGCTCAACAACGGCACCGTGCAGGTCACCGGCGACGTGACCAACGCCGGCACCGTGGACGCGGCCGGCACCGGCACGCTGAGCCTGACCGGCACGACCAACCAAACCCTGACGGCCGGCGGCGCCTCGTTCTACAACCTGACCGTGGACAAAGCCACGGCCGGCAACAACCGGGTGGACGTGCCCGCCGACGTGACGGTGACCAACCAGCTGACGCTGACCAACGGCATCGTCCTCACCGCGCAGGCCGCTGCCGTGAAGCTGCCCAACAGCGCTACGCTGGTCGGCGAATCCGCCGGCCGCTACGTGAAAGGCAACCTGCAGGTCATCAGAACGGGCGTCAACGGCAGCAGCGACGTGGTATTCCCCGGTGGGCTGACGCTGAACCCGAACACCAACAACTTCGGCACGGTCACGGTCACGCGCACGGCGGGCCTGAACACGGCCGGCGTGAGCTACGGCACCGACCCGGCCAACACCAACAACCCCAAGGGCATTGACCGCATCTGGCAGATTGCGGCCGGCAGCGCGCCCGCCAGCAACAAGCCCGTCACCGTGACCCTGGCCTGGGTGAGCGACGACGACAACGGCAACACCAACCTCTCGCAAAGCCGCATGTGGCGCGGCCCGGCGGCCAGCGGCCCCTGGGCCCCGCTGAATGCCCCGGCCGATGCCAACAGCCGCAGCCTGAGCGCGCAGTCCGGCGCCCTGGGCTTCTTCACCGTCAGCAACCTGGCCAACCCGCTGCCGGTGGAGCTGCTCGACTTTACGGCCGAGCGCCGCGGCTCCGACGCCCTGCTGCGCTGGGCCACCGCCTCGGAAACCAACAACGTCGGCTTCGAGGTGGAAGTCAGTGCTGACGGCCGCGCCTTCCAGCGCCTGCGCATGGTGAACGGCCACGGCACCACCACCCAGCGCCACGACTACCAGTACCTCGACCCGCAGATTGCCCGCTACGCCACCGACCTGGTGTACTACCGCCTGCGCCAGATCGATAACGACGGCAAGCAAACTCTTTCGCCCGTGCGCACGGTGCGCATCGAGGGCGTGGGCTTCGGCGTGCAGGCCTTGGCTAACCCCTTCGGCAACGAAGGCCTGAACGTACAGGTGAGCACCAAGACGGCCGGGCCCGCCACGCTGAGCCTGCACGACGCCATCGGCCGCGTGCTGCTGGCCAGCAAACAGGAGCTGAGCGCCGGCAGCACCACGCTGCTGCTGAGCGGTGCCGCCCAGCTGCCCGTGGGCGTGTACTTCCTGACGGTGCGCCAGGGCAAGCAGGTGGCCACGCTGAAAGTAGTGCGCGAATAGCCTGCTGACCTTATGAGCTTACCACCGCCCGGCCCACCAGCCGGGCGGTGCTGTTTAGGGCAACTGCTTCAATGGTTGTCTTACCGGATCAGGGCGCGGTACACAGCGCGCAGTCGGGGCTGCGGCACGCCGAGGCGGTAGAGCAGGCACAGCAGCAAAAAGATGCCCTGCAGGCGAAATACGCCGTTGTCGCGGTACTTGCGGGCCGAGGTGACTACCGCCGTCGGCAGCACCGCAAAGCGTCCGTGGCGGCGCAGCCGCGGCACGATTTCCTGGTCCTCGAACACCAGCATGTCGGGGCGGAAGCCGCCGGCCTGCTCGAACACGGCGCGCCGCACGAACAGGCTCTGGTCGCCGAAGCGGATGAGGTCGAGGGGAAAGCGGGTAAACCAGGCGCTCAGGCGCAGAAACCAGTGCCGGGAGTCGAACCGCAGGCGGAAGCAGCCGCCGACGTGGTCCTGCGCCGCCTGCCGGATGGCCGGCAGAAAATCGGCGGGCGGAAAGGTGTCGGCGTGCAGGAAGTACAGCAGCTCGCCGCGTGCGTGGCGGGCGCCGTGGTTCATCTGCGGAGCCCGGCCGCGCTGCGGGCACGCCACCACCCGCGCCCCGGCCCGGGCGGCTTCGGCGGCCGTGGCGTCGGTGCTCTGCCCATCGGCCACAATGATTTCCAGCGCCGGCCCGGCCGGGCCCGCCGCCGCGCGCAGGTAGCGCACCAGCGGCCCGATGACCGCGGCTTCGTTGTAAGTCGGGATGATGAGGCTTACGGCGGGCTGAACCATGCGCGAAAGTGGGGAAACGGACTGCTTCTACGCAAAAGTGGACGCGGCCGGAAACAAACAAGCCAGGCAGCGCGGGGCTGCCTGGCTTGGCTGGGTACCTGGTCGGGCCAGCTTACCAGATGCGTACCTGCGCCGTGTCGGCGCGGTAGAGCTTCTGGCCGGGCTGCACCTTGAAGGCTTCGTAGAAGGCGGGCACGTCGGCCATGGGGCCGTTCACGCGGTACTGGGCGGGCGAGTGTACGTCCGTCATGATGCGCTGGGCCAGCTGCTCGTCGCGCTGGTGGCTTTGCCAGCCCAGGGCGTAGCCCAGGAAGTAGCGCTGCTGGGGCGTGAGGCCGCCGATTTTCTCGCCCTTCTTGAACTGCTCGGTTTTCTTGAAGGCGTCGTAGGCAATGACAATGCCGCCCAGGTCGGCAATGTTTTCGCCCGCGGTAGCCTTGCCGTTGATGTGCAGCGAATCGAGCACGGTGTAGCCGTTGAACTGGCGCACAATCTGGTTGACGCGCTTCTGGAACTCGGCGCGGTCCTGCTTGGTCCACCAGTTGCGCAGGTTGCCCTTCTCGTCGAACTGGCTGCCCTCGTCGTCGAAGCCGTGGGTCAGCTCGTGGCCGATGGTGCTGGCCCCGCCGTAGCCGTACACGATGGCGTCATCGGCATCCTCATCCTTCACGCCCGGAATGGCGAAAATGGCCGCCGGCAGCACAATCTCGTTGTTGGAGGGGTTGTAGTAGGCGTTGTAGGTCTGCGGCGTCATGTCCCACTCGGTTCGGTCCACGGGCTTGCCGAGCTTGCCGATGTTGTAGCGGTACTTCCACTCGTTGGCGCGCATCACGTTCTGGGCGTAGGAGTCGCGCTTCACGTCCAGCGAGGAAAAGTCCTTCCACTTGTCCGGGTAGCCCACCTTCGGCGTGATTTTGCTGAGCTTCACCAGGGCTTTCTGTTTGGTTTCGGCGCTCATCCAATCGAGCTGCTGAATATGCTCGCGGAAGGCCGTCATCACGTTCTGGGTCATCTGCTCGTAGCGCTGCTTGGTGGCCGGCGAGAAGTACTCCTTCACGAACAGCTGCCCCAGCGCCTCGCCCATGGCCGATTCCTCGGCGTCGAGCACGCGCTTCCAGCGGGGGCGCTGCTGCTTGCTGCCCTGCAGCACCGTGCCGTAGAAGCGGAAGTTTTCCTGGTCGAAATCCTGGCTGAGCGTGGGGGCGTAGGCGTGCGCCAGCTGCCACTGCAAGTAGGCGCGCCAGTCCTCGGCCGGCGCCGACTTCAGCAGCTGGCCCACCGTGCGGTAAAACTCCGGCTGGCCCACGATGACGGTATCGACCTTGCCCAGCTCCATTTGCCCGAGCAGGGCCGGCCAGTCGAGGCCCGGGGTGAGCTGGTTGAGCCCGGCCACGGCCATTTTGTTGTAGTTGCGGTACGGGTCGCGCAGGTCTTCCAGCTTGCGCGAAGCGGCGGCCAGCTTGGTTTCCAGCGCCACCACGCGGGCGCTGTTCTGCTTGGCGGCCACCGAGTCCTGGCCCAGCAGCTGGAACATGCGCTGCACGTGGCGCCCGTACTGCTGGCGGATGTTGCGCGTGCGCAGGTCCTTGTTGAAGTAATAGTCGCGGTTGGGCAGGCCCAGGCCGCTTTGGTAGAGGTGCAGGGCCATTTTCTCGCTGTTCTTGGCGTCCTGCCCCACGTAGGGCCCGATCAGCGCGTCGACGCCCATCATCTGCAGGCGGGCCACCACGGCGGGCACGTCGGCGCCCGAGCGGATGGCGCCGATGCGGTCCAGCTCGGCCTTGAGCGGGGCGGCACCCTGCTGGTTGATGGCCACCGAGTCCATGCCGGTGCCCCAGAAGTCCCCGATTTTCTGCTGGGTGCTGCCGGCCTTGGCGTTGGCCTTGGCGGCTTCTTCGCTCAGGGCGCGCAGGCGGGCGTACACCTCGTTCTGCACTTCCTTGCCGATACCCCAGTTGCTTTCGGAGGCCGGAATGGGGTGCTGCTTGAGCCAGGTACCGTTGGCGTACTGGAAAAAGTCGTCGCCGGGGCGGGCGGTGGTGTCGAGGCTGGCCTGCAGCACGTCGGGCTGGGCTTTGCCGGAGTCGCCCGACTGGCAGCCGGTGAGCAGCGAGGCGCCCAGCACGGGCGCGGCCAGCAGCCAGCGGCCGATGGCGGAAAGGTGGGTCATGGAGAGAAAGGAGGAGAGTGGAAACGTGAAGGTAACAGACGCCCGGACGAGCCGGCAGGCTGCAAGGTGGCAGCGGTCATTCGCAATCTGCTTCGGACAACGGCAGGCCCTCAGAAAGCCCGCTTCTGGCTGAAAGCGGGCTGAGGTTGTTCAGGCAGGAATAGTCGGCAAGCGGACGCCAGATGAAGCATGACCGTTCTAAGGACCGGTGCTCTTCAACGGCCTTTGGGCTGAAACCCCTACGCCTCCAGTCGCTGCGAGGAGGCGCGCACCAGCAGCTCGGGCTGCAGCACGATCTGGCGCGGCGGCAGCTGGCGGGTCTGGTCGGCCACCATGTCGAGCAGCAGGCGCACGGCGGTGCGGCCCATTTCCTCGCAGCGCTGGTCCACGGTGGTCAGGTGGGGCTCGGTGAGCAGGGTAAACAGCTCGTTGCTGAAGCCGGCCAGCGCCACGTCCTGCGGAATGCGGAGGCCGGCGGCGCGCAGCACCTGCATGGCCCCGGCCACGGCCAGATCGTTGGCCGCAAACACGGCGTCGAAGGGCACGTGGCGGCTGAGCAGGACCTCGGCTGCCTGCAGGCCCTCGGGCAGGGTCAGGTCGCAGAAATACACCAGCTGCTCGTCGTAGGGCAGGCCGTGGGCCTGCAGGGCGTCGCGGTAGGCGCGGTAGCGGTTGCGGCAGATGTTCAGGTGCTGGGGCCCGCCGATGTGGGCAATGCGCCGGCAGCCCTGCCCGATGAGGTGCTCCACGGCCTGGTAGGCGCCCTGGTAGTCATCGAGCACCACCGCGCTGACGTTGGGCGAATCCGGAATACGGTCGAAGAACACCAGCGGCAGGTGACGGCGGCGCACGTCCTCGAAGTGCTGCACGTCCTTGGTGGTCAGGGACAACGACACCAGAATGCCTTCGACTTGGGCGTTAAGCAGGGTGTCGAGGTTTTTCTTCTCGTGGGCCGCGTTTTCGTTGGACTGGCAGATCATTACGTTGAAGCCCGCCTGATTGGCCACGTTCTCGATGCCCTTGAGCACCAGGGCGAAGAAGTGCCCGTCGATGTGGGGCACGATGACGCCCAGGGTGTTGCTGCGGCCCTTGCGCAGGGCCGCGGCCAGCTGGTTGGGCTGGTAGTTCAGCTGCCTGGCCAGTTCCCACACCCGGCGCTTGGTGGCGTCGCTGATGCTGCTGTGGTCACTGAGCGCCCGCGAAATGGTGGAAACGGACAGATTCAGCTGGGCTGCCAGATCCGAAATAGAAGCGCGGTGCGTGGACACGGGGAGAAGAAACGATGAAGGAGCAAGTTCGGGTAAATCGGGCGGTTGGCGCAGCACGGCCCGCGTGGTACGGCCCATATCGGCAAACTCCGCCGGCGGGTTGCCGGTTCAGTGGCGGGCCCGGCCCGGCGCATCCGGAACCGTGCTGCTGCGAACCGCATCGGGCGGAATCCAGAATAACGAAAAAAGCCCGCTTCCGACCGGAAGCGGGCTTTTTTGCTGCTAACCGCGTGGTGGGGCGCAGCGGCGGCAGGTACGGCGTGGATGAGCTACAGGCTGCGCGAAATGCCCATTTCCAGGCCGCGCAGCTCGGCCAGGCCTCGCAGGCGGCCGATGGCGGAGTAGCCGGGGTTGGTTTTCTTTTTCAGGTCGTCGAGCATCTGGTGGCCGTGGTCGGGGCGCATAGGCAGGCTCTGGCCGCGGCGCTGCATGGCCAGCAGCAGCTCGCGCATCACGGCGTACATGTCCACGTCGCCTTCCAGGTGGTTGGCCTCGTAAAAGTCGCCCGCCTCGTTGCGCTGGGTGCTGCGCAGGTGGATGAAGTGGATGCGGTTGGCAAACTGGCGCACCATGGCCGGCAGGTCGTTGTCGGGGCGCACGCCGAAGGAGCCGGTGCAGAAGCAGAGGCCGTTGCTGAGCGAGGGCACCGCGTCGCAGAGGGCCTGCACGTCGGCGGCGGTGCTCACCACGCGCGGCAGCCCCAGGATGGGGTAGGGCGGGTCGTCGGGGTGAATGGCCAAGACCACGCCCGCTTCCTCGGCTACGGGCACGATTTCCTGCAGAAACAGGATCAGGTGCTCCCGCAGCTTGGCCGCGTCGATGCCCTGGTAGGTGTCGAGGGCCTGCTGAAACTGCTGCAGGGTGAAGCTTTCCTCCGAGCCGGGCAAACCGGCAATGAGGTTGCGCACCAGCAGCTCCCGCTCCGCCGCGCTCATACCCGCCAAGCGGGCTTCGGCCGCGGCCAGCTCCTCGGCGCCGTACTCCGCGCGGGCGCCCGGGCGCTGCAGCAGCAGCACGTCGAAGGCCACGAAGGCGGCGCGCTCGAAGCGCAGGGCCCGGGAGCCGTCCTCCACCTCGTAGCTCAGGTCGGTGCGCGTCCAGTCGAGCACGGGCATGAAATTGTAGGTGACGGTGCGGATGCCGCAGGCCGCCAGGTTGCGCAGGCTCTGCTGGTAGTTTTCGATGTGGCGCTGAAAGTCGCCGGTGCGGGTCTTGATCTGCTCGTGCACCGGCACGCTCTCCACCACGCTCCAGGTCAGGCCGGCGGCGGCCACTTCGGCCTGGCGCTTCTGGATTTCGGCCACGGTCCAGACCTGGCCGTTCGGTACGTGGTGCAGGGCCGTCACCACGTCGGTGGCGCCAGCCTGGCGAATATCGGCGAGGCTGACCGGGTCAGAAGGGCCGTACCAGCGCCAGCTTTGGATGATGGGCATGTTTGTGCTTGATCTTGGTTTAGCTGTCCGTCATGATTACTATCCAGCGAGATGTCTCGACTTCGCTCGACATGACGTTCAATGGTTTTGGGCCGGCAAATTACACCCCGCTGTAGGCGTTGAAGCCGCCGTCGACCAGAATCGTCTCGCCGCTGACGAAGCGGGAGGCGTCGCTGAGCAGGTAGATGAGCGTGCCGGTCAGCTCCTCGGGCTGGCCGAAGCGCTGGTAGGGCGTGCCGGCAATGAACTGCCGGGCGCGGGCCGTGGGCGTGCCGTCGGGGTTGACGAGCAGCGTGCGGTTTTGCTCCGTGAGGAACACGCCCGGGGCAATGGCGTTCATGCGCAGGCCGCCGCCGTAGCGCAGGCCCAACTCCACGGCCATCCATTGGGTGTAGGCTTCCACGGCTTTCTTGGCCATGGTGTAGCCCAGCACCCGCGTCAGCGGCCGTTGCGCCGTCAGGCTCGACACGTTCACGATGCTGCCCTTGCCCTTCTCGGCCATGACGCGGCCAAACACGTTGGTCGGAATCACCGTGCCGAACAGGTTCAGGTCAACCACGCGGCGGGTGTGGTCGAGGTTGAGGTCGAACAGGTCCTGGTCGGGCCCGACGACGGCGCCGGGCATGTTGCCGCCGGCCCCGTTCACCAGCCCGTCGACAGTGCCCCAGGTGCGGATGATTTCGTCGCAGGCGGCCTGCATCTGGGCCTGGTCGAGTACGTCGGCCAGCAGGGGCAGGGCCTCGCCGCCAATGGCTTCGATGGCGGCCACCCGGGCCTGGGCCCGCTCAGCGTCGCGGCCGAGGATGGCCACTTTGGCGCCGGCCTCGGCCACGGCCAGCGACAGGGCCTCGCCCAGCACGCCGGTGGCGCCGGTAATGACGATGACTTTGCCTTCGAGGGAAAACTGGCTGAGGGCCGAGAGGGCCGGAGCCGGGAGAGTGTCGGGGGAAAGGCTCATGGATAGGTTGGGGGATTAGCGGGGGAGTGTGGGGGCGGACGCTGCGGTAGCGCAACTTTTAGAACGTCATGTCGAGCTTGTCGAGACATCTCGCGTGCTGATGTCCGATAGTGAAATCATCGGTCAACGAGCAGAATACTATCGAGCGAGATGTCTCGACTTCGCTCGACATGACGGACTGGATTGGCGGTTGATTCTTACTGCAGCGTCAGCTTGCTTTCCAGGCGAATGTCATCGGAGGCCGAGCCGATCATCAGCTGGAAGTCGCCGGGCTCGGCCACCCACTCCAGCTTCGCGTTGTAGAACGCCAGCTTGTCCTGGTCGATGGTGAAAGTCAAGGTCTTGGTTTCGCCGGGCTTGAGGCTGATTTTCTGGAAATCCTTCAGCTCCTTGAGCGGGCGGGCCACCGAGGCCACCAGGTCGCGCAGGTAGAGCTGCACTACTTCCTCGCCGGCCACTTTACCGGTGTTCGTGACGGTGCATTGCAGCTGCACCGTCTGGCCGGCGGCCATCGTGGGCTGGCTGAGCTTCAGGCCGTCGTACTTGAACGAGGTGTAGCTCAGGCCGTGGCCGAAGGCGTAGCGCGGGGTGTTGGGCGAGTCGATGTAGGCCGACTTGTAGCGGATGTCGCCGGGCTTGGTGACGGGGCGGCCGGTGTTGTAGAGCTGGTAGCTGATGGGCACCTGGCCCAGGGAGCGGGGGAAGGTGCTCGGCAGCTTGCCGGCGGGGTTGTAGTCGCCGAAGAGCACGTCGGCCAGGGCGTGGCCGCCCTCCGAGCCGGGCCACCAGCCGTAGAGAATGGCGTCGGCCTGGTCGGCAATCTGGTTGAACACCAGCGGGCGGCCGGCCATCAGAATGACTACCACGGGCTTGCCGGTGGCTTTTAGGACCTGAAACAGCTCGGTCTGCACGCCGGGCAGGCCGATGTCGGTGCGCGACTTGGCCTCGCCGCTCATGTCCCAGGTTTCGCCCACGCAGAGCACCACCACGTCGGAGGCCTTGGCGGCTTCGACGGCCGCGGCGAAGCCGGCGCGGGAGTCGCCCTGCACCTCGCAGCCCTTGGCGTAGCGCACCTGGGTGTTCTTGCCGGCGCGTTTGGTGAGGCCCTCGTGCACCGAGGTAATCTGCGCGGTATCGGCCAGTACCACCCAGCTGCCGGCCAGGTCGCGCTTGGCCTTCGCTAGCGGGCCAATGAGGGCAATGCTGCGGGGCTGGGCCAGGGGCAGCGCGTGGTTGTCGTTTTTGAGCAGCACCACCGACTTACGGGCAATGTCGCGGGCGGCTACGCGGTGCTGGGGGTCGTTGAGTACCTGCTTTTCGCGCTTCTCGTCGGAGAAGCGGTAGGGGTCGTCGAATAAACCAAGCTCAAACTTCTTGCGCAGAATGCGGCGCACGGCGTCGTCGAGCAGGGCTTGGTCGGCCTTGCCGTCCTTGACGGACTGGGCCAGCGTGGTGTGGTAGGCGTCGCTTTCCATGTCCATGTCGGAGCCGGCGGCCAGGGCTTTGCGGGCGGCGTCGGCCTTGTCGGTGGCGTAGCCCCAGGGCACCATCTCGCCGATCGAGCCCCAGTCCGACACCACGAAGCCGGGGTACTGCCACTGGCCCTTCAGAATGTCGCGCTGCAGGTAGCGGCTACCGGTGGCCGGGATGCCGTTGAGCGTGTTGAAGGAGTTCATGAACGTGGCCACGCCCGCGTCGGCCGCGGCTTTGAAGGGCGGCAGATACACCTGCCAGAGCTGCTGTTCGCTCACGTCGACCACGTTGTACTCGCGGCCGGCCACGGCGGCCCCGTAGGCGGCGAAGTGCTTGGCGCAGGCCATGATGGCGTCGGTGCCGCCGAGCTTTTCGCCCTGGAAGCCCAGCACCCGGGCGCGGGCAATCTGGCTGCCGAGGTAGGTGTCTTCGCCGGCGCCCTCCATCACCCGGCCCCAGCGCGGGTCCCGGCCCACGTCCACCATCGGCGCGAAGGTCCAGTGAATGCCCGAAGCCGCGGCTTCGCGGGCGGCCACGTGGGCCGACTCGCGGATGGCGGCCAAATCCCAGCTGGCGGCTTCGCCCAGCGGAATCGGGAAGACGGTCTGGTAGCCGTGGATGACGTCGAGGGAGAAGAGCAGGGGAATCTTGAGCCGCGACTTCAGCGCCTCGGCCTGGATCAGGCGGGTGTCGGCCACGCCCTTCACGTTCAGCATCGAGCCCACCTGCCCCGCGCGGATGCTGTTGAGCAGGTCGTTTTTGCGGTTGCTGGCCGGGCCGGTCACTTCGCGGCCGGAGTACTGGTTGAGCTGGCCGATTTTTTCTTCCAGCGTCATCTGCCCGAGCAGCGCAGTTATGCGCTGTTCGATATCGGCGGCGGAAACCTGGGGCAACGCCGACGCGGCCGACGCGGCGGCTTTCTTGACCTTTATCTTGGTTTTCTGGGCCAGCGCGGCGGGCGTGGCAGCCAGCAGCAGGCCCAGGAGCAGATGGTGGTAGCGGGGTACGCGCATTCGATTAAAGGGTAAAAAGCGCCGTGGGTGGCACGGCAAAGAACGTTCGTTGCACTCACTGGCGGCCACTGGCCACAGCCGTTTCAGTGGCCCCGGCGCACCTCACTCACCAAGGTGCGCGGCGCCTGTTCCCTGCGAAACAGCTGCTTTTCCCATTCCCCAATGCGGCCGGCAGCCGCCAGGTGAGGGCAACGTGGGGTTACTGCAAGCCTTCGACAATGCCGTCGTAGGCGGGCTTTTTCTGGTATTGGTCGTTGAAGGGCAGGGGCCAGTCGGGGCAGCTGCAGTAGCCGCGCACCCAGGTATCGGCGTCGGTCACGTTCCAGGTAGTGATGCCGAAGCGCTGGGTGGCGGGCAGGGCGTTATAGGTCTGCACGATGAGCTTGTACTTGGCTTTCTGAGCGGTCTGCAGGGCGCTGGTAAGGGTCAGGCCGGCCTGGTTGTCGGGATTCACAGCCACGTCCAGCTCCGAAATGTGCACCAGCAGCCCCGTCTGGGCGGCGGTGGTAATGGCCGCGGCCAGGTTGGCGTCTGAGCGGTTGATATTGGTGTGCAGCTGCAGCCCGATGCCGTCGATGGGAATGCCGCGGCTCTTGAGGCCGTTCACCAGGTTCAGAATGGCGGTGCGCTTGGTGGGGCCGTACTCGTGGCCGTAGTCGTTGTAGAAGAGCTTGGCGTCGGGGTCGGCCTGGCGGGCGTACTGAAAGGCCCGGGCCACGTAGTCGGGGCCGAGGTGCTGCCGCCACGGGCTGGGGCGCAGGGTGCCGTCTTCGGCCACGGCCTCGTTCACCACGTCCCAGGAGGCCACCTGCCCGCGGAAGTGCCCGACTACGGTCTGGATGTGGGTCTTCATCAGGTTTTCCCAGGCGGCGGAGTCACCCTGAAAATTCGTGACCCAGCTGGGCAGGGAGTTGTGCCAGATCAGGGTGTGGCCGTGCACGCGGCTGTTGTTCTGGCGGGCGTACTGCACCAGGTAGTCGGCGTCCGACCAGGTGTAGGTCGCGGCGTCCGGGTGCAGGCTGCGGAATTTCATGGCGTTTTCGGCCGTCACGCTGCGGTACTCCCGCGTCACCACCTGCTGGTACGCCGTGGTGCTGCGCATCAGGTTCACGTTGACGGCCGCGCCGAAGGGAAAGGCCGCTTCGCGCAGGCTGCCGAGGGCCGGCGGCAGGGGCGGCTCCGGGTCGGTGCCGGCGCCTTTCTTGCCGCAGCCAGTGAGCAGCAGGATAAGCGAAAGGAAGGACAGTGCTTTCATAGGCGCATCACCTTCCGGCCGACCCCACCCCCGGCCCCTCCCGCTGGGAGAGGGGAGCCAGATGATGCGGCTGAACCTGACGAAGGCTGGTTAGTTGCGGTGGGTGCTGCGTTTCGGGTTAGGAGCGAGACTTGGCAGGTTTGGCTTTCGACTTCGTTTTCAATTCCGGCTTCGACTCCGCTTTTGGCTTAGCCGCGGCCTGCAGCTTCAGCATGGCCGCCGCGTAGCGCTGGCCCAGCAGGCGGGCCGAGGCCGCGTCGTAGTGCAATTGGTCGCCGCGGTGCCGGGTGTTTTCGGCTGTGACGTAGGCGTAGTGCGGCACCGTTTGGGCGAGGCGGGCCACCGCCTGATTCAGCTGCACGGCCCCGGCGTTGATGCGGCGGCCCAGGCTGTCGGGCCGCTCGTACTGGAACGCGGGCAGCTGCGCGGCCACGAAGGGCACGTCGGGCGCGCCGAGGTCCTGGCGCAGACGGTTGATGAGGGCGGTCAGGTTCTGGGCGTAGGCGGTGCTTTTCGCGGGGCTGCTGTCGGCTTCGCCCTGGTTCCAGAGGATGCCGGCCAGCGTGCCATGTTGCAGCGCCAGCCGCGCCCGGCGCAGGGCGTCGTCGTAGGGGTGGGTGTTGGTGGCCGCGTCGGCGGCGCCGGGCTGCCAGGCGCTGATGGCCGTGCCGCCCACCGCGCAGGGCACCAGCCCGATAACGGCATCCGGCTCGGCTGCCGCCATGGCCCGGCCGAAGCTCAGCCCCGGCCCCACGCCGGCCACCGGCTTATCGAAGTGCAGCGGGTCCTTGGCCGCTTCCCACTGCCCGGTCGCGTTCAGCCGCAGCACCCGCGCCGTGGCCGTGGTGTCCCGAGCCTCCACCACCCCGCGCCCCGCCATGTTCGACTGGCCCAGCAGCAGGTACACCCGCAGCTGCTCCCGGCGCGCCGGTGGCGCCACTGCCGTCCGCACCTGCGGCTTCAGCCCCGCCGCCACGGGCCGGGCCGGCGTCTGGGCCAGGGCGGCCAGCGGCAGCAGCGTAGTGAGGACGGTTAGGCGGAGCATGGATTGGGTCTTTGTGGCGTTGCGCCTCACCCCCCGGCCCCCTCTCCGAAAAGGAGAGGGGGAGCCGGACGGCGGTATGCGGGCGTTATCAGTTGTCCGTTGCGAGTTGTCAGGTGAGAGGTCAGCTTGGTTAGACGACTGTCAACTGACAACTCGCACTTGGTAACTCACTGCTTGTCGAAGTAGTCGGCCAAGCGGTACATCTGCTGATTCAGCTCGCGCATGGGCAGCAGCAAGGGCTGGTAGGGCTGGAAGCTCCAGTTCACGATGCCCTTGTTGGCGTCGGTGTTGGATGGCTCGGCGCCTTTTAGGGTGGGGTCGTTGTCTTGGTACTTAAACCAGTGCCAGCCCACGCAATTCTTCGATTCCAGCAGGCCCAGCGTGAAATTCTGGTAGAACTTGCCGCGGTCGGCCTGGGTGCGCACCACCCAGCCGGCGCCGGCGGTGTTGGCCAGGCCGGGGGCGTCTTCGCCCTTCACGTACCACTCGGTCACGATGAAGGGCTTCTGCGCCAGCTTTTCCCACTCGCTTACCCACTTGGGCTCGGGCGTCCAGTTATTGTAGTAGTTGATGCTGACCACGTCCACGTACTTGCCCGTCACCGTCAGCAGCTCGGGGTAGTAGCGCTGGGCGCCGTGGAAGCGGCAGCCCAGGTACATGTGGTTGGGGTCGTACTTTTTCAGCGCCCGGGCCACCGTGCTGAAATACTTGTCGGCCACGAAGGCCAGGAAATCCTGCCGGTTTTGGTCGGTAATGGTTTCCAGGGTGATGCCGCGCTGGTCGGCCCAGAGTTTGGCAGCCTGGTAGCCGGGCTCGGTCTGCGGGAGCTTGAGGTAGCCGTCGAGGTTTTTGCGCAGCAGCGGCATCTCGTTGTCGGAGAAGTAGCCGAACAGGTTCCGGTCGTCCTTGTACTTGGTGAGTTGCTGGGCGTACTGCTCGCAGAACTCGGCAAAGCCCGGGTCGAAGGCGAAGATGACGTCGTTGGGGTAGCCCTTGTGGCCGGGCTGCACGTAGGTGCCGCCGCGCTTGTCGCCGTACTTGGCCATGAAATCCAGGTTCACGGTGTAGGCCAGCGGCCGGTCGGCTTTGGCGTTTTCCGCCCGGATTTCCTCGTTCGCCGACCACGCCCCCGCGCCGTTGAACCCGTTGTCGACCAGCAGCTGCCGGGTCTTACGCATCCAGCCGGCCTTGTCGCCAAACTGCTCCTTAAGGGCCTGCTGGGCCCGCTCCGAGCCGACAGCCTGCACGTTGTTGGGCGCGTTGTGCAGGAAGAAGTAGCCCTCGGGGTCCACCGCCCACCAGCGCCCGTCCACTTTCTTCACGTAGTAGAAGCCCGTGGCCGTGGTGCGCTTGTCGAGGCGCCCGCCGTACTTGCTCAGCTTGGTTTTGCCCGGCTTGAAGCCCCGCAGCTGCGCAATGTTGCGCGTGGCGTAGCTCTTGTAGGGCGAAAACGAGGCCGTGCCGTCGATTTTGGAGTTGTTGAGCGTCTTCTTCGCGTCGACGCGCAGGGTGTACTCGGTGGTATCGAGCTGCTGGGCCTGGGCCGTGGTGAGGCCAGTGAGGAGCAGCAGGCCAACTACCGCCAGCCGGGAGGCCCACATGGCACCGGATTCCCAGGGTTGAAACCCTGGGCTAGTGAGCCGGGCGAACTGGGTATCAATAGCCCAGGGTTTCAACCCTGGGGCCGCGGCGTTTGGAATGCGCATCATTTCCCGTCGTATTGCTTGGCCAGCTGCCGGTAGTACTCCTGCAGCACGTAGAAAGCCTTTTTCTTCGTGCCGGTGCTCGAAATCAGGCCCTTGCGGTTGAAGCCCTGCTGGTACACCGGGTGTTGCCGGCGGGTGGCGCGGAAGTCGGCCAGAATCCACGGGGTCATGCCGCGCAGGTTCTTGATGGTGCCCAGCATCTTGAGCTGCTGCTGGTACAGCGCCTCTTGGTACTCCTCGCTCCAGCGCGTCTCCGCGTCGGCGTGGTAGCCGGCCAGGGCGTCGCCGCCAAACTCGCTGATGGTGACCGGCTTGTTGTACTTGATATCGAAGGTGTACTTGGTGATTTCGCTGGGCTTGCCGCCCCAGTACCAGCCGGCATATTCGTTGATGCTCGTCAGGTCCAGAAACTCGCCCAGCGGGTCGTCCACGTGGATGACGTTGTCGGGGGTGCGGTGCAGCTCCAGGGCGGCCGAAATCAGGCGGGTGTCGTCCAGTGAGCGGGCTTTCTGGGCCAGGCTGCTCATGAACTTCAGGCGCGGCTCGCTCAGGGGCGTTTCGTTGCCGATGCTCCACACCACCACGCTGGCGCGGTTTTTTCCGAGCGAAATCAGGTCGGTGAGCTGGTTTTCGGCGTTCTGGTAGGTGGCGGGGTTCTGCCAGGCAATGGTCCAGTACACCGGCACCTCGCCCCACACCAGCAGGCCCATTTCGTCGGCCAGCTTGAGCATGGTTTCGTTGTGCGGGTAGTGGGCCAGGCGCACGTAGTTGCAGCCCAGCTCCTTGGCCCAGGTCAGCAGCATGCGCAGGTCACCCTCGCCCCGGGCCCGGCCCGGAATCAGCGGATTCTCGTCGTGCATCGAGATGCCGCGCATGAAAATCGACTTGCCGTTCAGCAAAATGTCCGCGCCCCGCGTCTCGATGGTGCGGAAGCCGATGCGGTCCTGCACCTGGTCGGTGCCGGTGCTCAAGGTCACCGCGTACAGCTTCGGCGTCTGCGGCGACCAAAGCGTGAGCTTCTTCGCGGGCACCGTGAAGCTGGCGCGGCCCTCACCGTCAGTTTTCACCTGCTGGGTGATTTTGGCCTCCGGGATGCTCAGCGTCACCGTCTGACCTGCGCGGCCCTCACCCGTCAGCTGCACGAAGCCGGCGAGCTGGCCCATGTTGCCCTTGGCCAGCTGCACTTTGTAGTCGCTGATGAAGGTCTGCGGAGTTTCGGCCACAAACACGTCCCGGGTCAGGCCGCCGTAGTTCCACCAGTCGGTGTTAATGGTCGGGACTTCCTCCGGGCGGCGGGTGTTGTCGGCCTTCACCACCACGAAATTCTCGCCGCTGGGGTCGAGGCGGTCGGTGATGTCGTACTGAATCGGGGTGAAGCCGCCCTTGTGCATGCCCAGCTTCTTGCCGTTCAGGTACACGTGCGCCTCGTAGTTGATGGCCCCGAAGTACAGGTGGTAGCGCTTGCCGGCCGCAGGCTTCAGCGTGAAGCTTTTCTTGTACCAGATGGTGCCCTCGTAGTAGAGCAGCTCGGGCCGCTGCGAGTTCCAGTCGCCGGGCACCTGCAGGGCGTCGGCGTGGTCGAAGTCGTACTCAATCAGCTCCGTTTCCTGCTTCGTGCTGGGCTTGGCATTGTCGTAGTAGCCCCCCTTGCCGCTTTTCGACTGGTCGAAGGCCTCGCGGCGGTAGTCGTAGAAGCCGTTTTCGTAGGGGTCGATGATGTAATTCCAGCGGCCGTTCAGGCTCAGCACCCGGCGGCCGGGCGCGTTCTGCAGCAGGGCCGATTGGGCCCGCAGCGGCTGGGCATTGAAAGCGCTGGCCAGCAGCAGGGACGCGGCGGCCAGCGTCTTCAGCGAAGTTCGAAAAGTCATTAAGCGGGTGTTGGGGGAGGAAAGCAGAATGCTGACGCGGAGAAGATTCCCCCTCCTCAACCGAAGAGGGGCTGGTGAATCAGCGGAAACAATAAGAGTAGCGCTAACAATTGAATTGGCTGGGGTGGTCAGGGCCCCAAACCCCGCCTCGGTTGAGGCGGGGCACTAGGAATAGGCTAGTTGTAGCCCGGGTTCTGGGTCAGAATCGGGTTGGTCTGGATTTCCTGCACCGGAATGGGGAACAGCAGATTGTTCTGGTTGATGCGGGTCGTGGCGTTTTTGCGGGCGAAGTAGGCGTTCATCACCGCAATGGCGCGGTCGGTGCGCACCAGGTCGAACCAGCGGTGGCCTTCGAAATTCAGCTCCAGGCGGCGTTCCAGCTCCAGGCGGGTGCGCAGGTCGGTGCTGCTGATGCTGCCGGGCAGGTCCACGGTGGCGTTGGCGGTATTCGTCGGCAGGTTGCGCGAGCGGCGAATCACTTGGTTCACGGCCGACAGCGCGGCGGCGTTCGGGCCGGTTTGCTCGTTCACGGCTTCGGCGTACATCAGCAGCACGTCGGCGTAGCGCAGCACAATCCAGTCGTTTTCGGCGTCGGTCGAGCTGGTGGGCGTGTCGATGTACTTGCGGGTGTAGTAGGACGTGGTGGCCGAGGCGCCGGCCGGCAGCACAAAGGAGGCGGCCGTGCGCACGTCGGCGGTGCCGCTGGCGTTGGCGGTGGTTATCAAGTCGCTATCCACCACGTTGAACTGCTGCCCGGTGAAGTTGGCGCCGATAATGGAGCGGGTTTGCGTTTCGTTGTAGCCCGGCATAAACCAGGTCGTAAACGCGCTGCCCAGGCCCAGGGCGCCCTTGGTGTAGCGCACCGCAAACAGGATTTCGCTGTTCATCTCGTTGCTGGTGGCGAAGATGTTGGCGAAGACGGGCTGCAGGGAGAAGCGGTTGTCGCGGATAACCGAGTCCAGCTCGGTGGCGGCCGGCGCGTACTGCTTCTGGGTCAGAAACACCTTGCCCAGCATGCCCTGCGCGGCGCCTTTGGTCACGCGGCCCAGGTCGTTGCCGGTGCGTGTGGTGGGCAGCCACTTCTTGGCGAAGCGCAAATCCTCGATGATCTGCGTGTATACCTGCGCCTGCGGGGTGCGGCCGAACTGGTAGGCGTCGGGAATGGACTCGATTTCGCCCGTGACCAGCGGCACGTCGCCCCAGATGCGCACGGCGTTGAAGTACGACAAGGCCCGAATGAAGCGCACCTCGCCGAAGTAGCGGTTGCGATTGGCGGCGGTCAGCTTCACGGTCTGGCCCCGGCTCAGGATGATGTTGCAGCGGGCAATGGTGCGGTAGGTCATCAGCCACTGGCTTTGCAGGCGCGGGTTGTCGCTGATGATGGAGAAGTCGTCAAACTCGTTGAGCCGCTCGCCCGAGGTCAGGGCCGTGCTGTTGTCCGACGGAATTTCGCCGAACACGAAGATGCCGCGGTTGTTGGCCGACGACTTGCCGTACTGGTCCTGCAGGGCCGAGTACGCGGCCGTCACCCCGCTCACAATGCTGAGCGAATCGGGGTAGCCCTCGGAGGACAGCAGGCGCGTGGGGTCGTCCAGGTCGATGAAGTCCTTGCTGCACGAAGTGGTGCCCAGCGACGCCAAACCCAGCAGCGCCGAAACGCTGAGGCCGGCCAGTATATTCTTGTAGTTGAAAGTCATGGTAGGGAAGGTTTTAGTGCTTGGTGGGTAGGGGTTGGTGCTTGGCCCGGTCTGAATCGGACTGAGCCGAATCGAATTTGGACGACCTAAGCACCAATCACCCGGCACGAAGCGCTAATTCAAATTAGAAGCCCAGCTGCAAGCCCACGGTGAGGGTGCGGGCCATCGGGTACGAGCCCTGGTCGACGCCGTAGGTCGGCGTGGTGGAGTTGCCGTAGTTGTTGGCTTCCGGGTTGTAGCCGAAGTACTTCGTGAACGTATACAGGTTCTGAATGCTGGTATACACGCTGGCGCTCTGCAGCTTGGCCTTCTGAGCCAGGGTCGTCGGCACGTTGTAGCGCAAGGTCACGTTGCGGATGCGCAGGAACGAGGCGTCGTGGATGAAGTACGAGTTGAACTGCGTGCGCAGCGAGCCGGCGGTGGTGGCCAGCGGGGTCTTGCCGTCGCCCGGGTCCTCGGGGCTGCGCCAGCGCTTGGTCATGGCCTGGCGGGCGTTGGTACCGCCGGGCGCGTTGAAGGTGTACCGGTCGCCGCCGTAGAGGATGTCGTTGCCCTGCGAGCCTTGCAGCGTCACGGCCAGCGAAAAGGCCTTGTAGCCGAACGTGTTCTGCAGGCCGTAGGTGAAGTTCGGGAAGGGGTTGCCGATGACGCCGATGTCGCGGGTGTCAATCTTCCCGTCGCCGTTCACGTCCTTGAACTTGAAGTCGCCGGGCTTCACCACCGTGTTGCTGGCCGTCCACTTGGGGCTGCTGTCGATGTCGGCCTGGTCGCGGTAGATGCCCTCCTGCTGGTAGCCGTAGAACACGCCCAGCGGCTGGCCGGGCACCACCCGAATGGAGCTAGTGTAGCCAAATACCGCGTCGAAGGTAATCTGCTCGTTCTGGCCGGCCAGCGACAGGACTTCGTTGCGGTTAAACGTAAGGTTGGCGGCGGTGCTCCAGGTGAAGTTGCCGGACACAATGTTGGCCGTGTTCAGCTGGAACTCCAGGCCGCGGTTGCGCACCTCGCCCACGTTGGCCAGCGCCCGCGACGAGAAGCCGAGCACGGCCGGGATGTTGCGGTTCAGCAGCAGGTCGGTGGTGTTGCGCTGGTAGGCGGCCACGGTCAGGTAGATCCGGTCGCGGAACAGGCCCAGGTCGAAACCTGCGTCCACCTGCGTGTTGGTTTCCCAGCCCAGGTTGCGCTGCGATACGCCGTTGGGCGCGTAGCCGTAGAGGCGGGTGCCGGTGCCGGCGCCCAGCACGTAGTTGGCCGCTTCCTGGTAGCTGTTGTAGCCGTAGTCGCCGATGTTGTTGTTGCCGGTCACGCCGTAGGAGGCGCGCAGCTTCAGCTCCGAAATGGTGGGGAACTGCTTGATAAAGCTTTCCTCGGCCACGCGCCAGGCCAGCGCCACCGAGGGGAAGGTGGCGTAGCGGTTGTCGGGGCCGAAGCGCGACGACCCGTCGCGGCGCAGGGCCGCCGTCAGGATGTAGCGCTCCTTGAACGTGTAGTCGACGCGGCCGAACACCGAGGTCAGCGCGTTTTCGGTTTTGCTCAGGTTCGAGCCGAACGCCTGCCCGGCGGCCGTCGGGTACTCAATTTCGGCCGTGCCGTAGGTGCCGGTCTGGCCCAGCACGGTGCTGCCCTCGAAGCTGTTGTACTGGGCCGCGTAACCGGCCAGCACGGTCAGGCGGTGGTCCTGGCCGAAGGTGCGGTTGTAGGTGGCGGTATTTTCCCACACCCAGTTCATGTTCGTGCCGTTGATCTGGCGCGCGTCCACGTTGTTGAGCACCGGCGTGGAGAGGTTGGCCCCCTGGTTGCCGGCCGTGCCCAGCGTGGCCGGTACGTAGATGTTGCGGCGGTTGTTGACCAGCTCGGCCCCGAAGTTGGTGCGCAGGTTCAGCCCTTTGAGCAGCTCATAATCGAGGAAGCCAATGCCCAGGGCCCGCACCACGTTCGAGCGGTCCTGGTAGAGGTCCAGCGGGGCCAGGGGGCTGAGCAGGTCGCCGGGGTTGGTGATGCCGCCGCGGGTGGCGGTGCGCAGGCCGGCGTAGTCGCCGTTGGCCAGGCGCGTAGGCACGATGGGGGGCATAATCAGCGCCGCCGTGATGGCGCCGGTTTCGCCGCCGGGGCCGCCGCCCGAGATGTTGCCGCCGTTGTAGCTGCCCGAGGTGGGCACCACGTCGGTGCGGGTGAAGTTGGGCGCCAGGCTCAGGCCCAGTTTCAGCTTGTTGCTCAGCTGCGCGTCGTAGTTGGCGCGCAAGGAGAAACGCTCGAAGCCCGAGCCTTTCAGCGTGCCGGTTTGCTTGAAGTAGCCGCCCGACATGTAAAAGCGGTTTTTCTCGGTGCCGCCCGAGGCCGACAGTTGGTACTGCTGCTGCACGCCGGTGCGGAAAATCTCGTCCTGCCAGTCCGTGTCGGGCAAGCCGCCGGGGGTGTTCAGGTAGGTGGTCAGCTCGGCCCGGGGCGTGCTGTTGGCGTTGGCGTACGATTCGCGCAGGTACTCCACGAACTCGTCGCGGTTCATCAGGTCCACCTTCTTGGCTACCTGCTGAATGCCGGTGTTGGCCTGGAAGTTGAAGCGCGTCTTGCCGTCGGTGCGCCCGCGCTTGGTCGTCACGATGACGATGCCGTTGCCGCCGCGCGAGCCGTAGATGGCCGAAGCCGCCGCGTCCTTCAGGATCTGAATCGACTGAATGTCGCCGGGCGGAATCTGGTAGTAGCTGTCGGGGGTGTTGAGCGGGTAGCCGTCGACCACGTACAGCGGGTTGTTGCCGGCCGTGATGGAGCCCAGCCCGCGCACCCGGATAACGGCGCCCTGGCCCGGCTCCCCGGAGGGCTCGGTAATCTGCGCCCCGGCCACCAGGCCCACCAGCGCCTCCGAGGGCGAGGCCACCGGAATCAGCTCCACGTCCTTGGCCTGAATGGAAGCAATGGACGTGGCCAGCAGCTTCTTCTCCTGCGCGCCGTAGCCCACCACTACCACTTCGCTCAGCGTCTTGTTGTCGGGCTGGAGCGTGATGCTCAAGGCCTCGCGGCCGTTTACCGGCACTTCCTGCGCCAGGTAACCGATAAAGCTGAAGACCAGCGTCGCGTCGCTGGGCGCGGTGATTTTGTAGCGGCCGTCGGGGTCGGTCTGGGTGCCGTTGGCGGTGCCCTTCACCACCACGTTGACGCCGGGAATGCCCTGGCCTTTTTCATCGACGACGCGGCCCGAAACGGTCCCGTCGGCAATGATGGTGGTGGGTGCAGCGCTGGGCGCGGCAGCCAAACTGGCCGTGGCCAGGGCCGCGGGCACCGGCAGCAGCACCAACGGCTTTACCAGCCAGCGCAAGGGAAATTGGAGTAGAGAACGAGGCATGCGGAGTGAGTGGGAATAAAGGTGTGTGCTAGGGAAAGTGGCCGGCGTGGGGCACTGACGATGCCGGGCTATGGGACCGAGCCGGAATGAATACCGGGCAGGCTGCACGGCCCGGCTGCCGGCCGGATAAAGAGGGGCGTGGGTTGGGGTGAGTAGGCACTCAACACGGCTCCGGTCAGGACTTTGGCGCCGAAGCGGGGCGGACCGGAAGCGAGGGTGACAAAGGGTGGATTTCTGTCGTTTTGAAGCGCCTGAGCGCATTTGACAGAACTAAGTACAGCATACTTGCAGGCCGCTGACCCTTTGCTCGTTGGGTTTATTTACGGAAACGTTTTCGATAAAAACGCCGCAACTAGGCTCGAAACGGGTGTAAAACCAGCCTTGGTTGGGTGCAAATCGGGTTGTGTAAGTAAGCAGTTACTCCGGCTGGCTACAGCGCTGCCGGCCGCCGCCGCTGCGCTTAAGTCCATCAGCCATAAGCCGCTGCGCAAACGGCCGCTACTGGCCCAAAACGCGCGAAGCTGCGTGTAAACCCCTATCTTCACCGGCCGCCTGCCCGGCAACGACGAGGTTGCCGGCTGCTTTCCACTTCTTGCCTGCCTTTCGCCCGCGGATGCCTTCCAAGCCCCTGCAACGTACCAATCTCAAACAACTGGCCCAGGAGCTGGGTCTCTCCATTTCCACCGTTTCGCGGGCCCTCAACGACAGCTACGAAATAGCCGCCGACACCAAAGAGCGCGTGCGGCAAAAGGCGCAGGAACTCGGCTACGAGCCCAACCCTTACGCCAGCGGCCTGCGCAGCCGCAAAAGCAAAACCATCGGGCTGGTCATTCCCGAAGTGGCCAACAACTTCTTCTCCCTGGCCATCGACGGGGTGGAGGAAATTGCGCGGGCCAACGACTACCACGTGCTCATCTACCTCACCCACGAGAGCCACGAGCGGGAAGCCACCATCATTCAGCACCTGGCCGGCGGGCGCGTCGACGGCATTCTGATGTCGGTGGCCAGCGAGAGCCCCGACGCCAGCCACCTCGCCACCCTGGTGGAAAGCAACGTGCCGCTGGTGTTTTTCGACCGGGTGGGGGAGGGCATTGCCACCGCCCGCGTCACCACCGACGACTACGCCAGCGGCTACCGCGCCACCGAGCACCTCATCGAGCAGGGCTGCCGCCGCGTGGCCTACCTGCTCATTTCCGACACGCTCTCCATCGGGCAGAAGCGCATGGAAGGCTACCGCGCCGCCCTGCAGGCCCACGGCCTGCCCACCGACGCATCCCTCATCGTGCCCGGCACCCTCGACCGCGACCAGAACACCCGGCGCATCCGCGAGCTGCTGGAGCAGGACCCGGCCATCGACGGCATCTTTGCCTCCGTCGAGACGCTGGCCATCAGCAGCTACGAGGCCTGCCAGCAGCTGGGCCGGCGCGTGCCCGAAGAGGTGAAAATCATCAGCTTCTCCAACCTGGCCACCGCCGCCTACCTCAACCCACCGCTGACCACCATCCGGCAGCCGGCCTACGAAATGGGCAAAAAGGCGGCGGAAATCCTCTTCCGCGCCATCAGCAAAAACCGCCCGGTCCTGCCCACTCAAAGCGCCGAGCTGCAGTCGACGCTGGTGGTGCGCCGCTCCACGGGCGGATAAGGGCGCGGGGCCATGCTCCTGAAAAGCGAAACCGCCGGCTGATACTTTCAGCCGGCGGTTTTCTTATGACGAGCAGCTGATCGGCGCCAGGGCCTGTGCCCGGGGCCCGATCAGCCCTAGCCCGCACCTGATGCTTTCGGGCGCCGTCTCAGGGCTGATCGGGTGCGGGCGCCTCGCCGAGGCGCTGCCGCAGCTGCGCTACTTCGTCTTCTAGGGCCAGGGTGCGGAAGCGGATTTTGGCCTCCAGGTCCAGCCGGGCGCGTTCCAGCTCGTCTTCGCGTTGGCGCAGGGCCTGCTCGGTCTGCTTCTGGGCGTGAATGTCGGTGCAGGAGCCGAACCACTGCTGCACCCGGCCCGCGGCGTCGAGCAGGGGCTGGGCCCGCCCGATAAACCAGCGGTACTGGCCGTCGTGGCGGTGCAGGCGGTACTCGATTTCGTAGGGCACGGCGTCGCGCACCGATTCCGTCCAGCGGGCCAGGCAGCGCGCCAGGTCGTCGGGGTGCAGCACGTCCTGCCAGCCCGAGGCCAGGGCTTGGTCGGGCGTCTGGCCGGTGTAGTGCAGCCAGCCGGGGTTGAAGTAGGTCACCGCGCCGTCGGGCTGGGCAATCCAGAGCATACCGGGCGCCAGTTCCACCAGCTGCTGCAGCTCTAGCTGGCGTTGCTGGTGCCGGAGCGCCTCGGTCTGCAGCTCGGTGATGTCTTTGGTGATGCCCTGAAAGCGCAGCGCCTGGGTGCGGGCCGCGTCGAACACGGCCAGGCCGGTGGTGCGTACCCAGCGCACCTGCCCGTCGGGCAGCAGCACGCGGTATTCCACCGAGAGGCGGCCGGTGCCGCTCGGGTCCAGGGCCTGGGTGAGCTGTTGCTCCACCCGGGCACGGTCGTCGGGGTGGGAGGCGCCCAGCACGTCGGCCAGGGCCACGTCGGCGTCGGGGAGCAGGCCGAAGAGGTGCTTGCAGCGGGCCGAGCAGGTGAAGCGGCGGGCGGGCAGATCCATTTCCCACACGCCGATGCCGGCGGCATCCAGCGCCGCGTCGATGCGTTCCGGGGTCAGGGCAGAGCCGAGAGAGGCAGGCATGGGTGCTTGCGTAATGGGTGCGAGGTTAGGGGTGGGTGAGCTGCAGCTCCAGGCCCGACTGGAAGTACAGTACCATCTGCCGCACGCTCCCGTCGGGCGAGCGGCGCAGGCGCGTAATCAGGGCCTGGGCCGAGCCGTCGGGCAGGTGCAGTACCAAAAAAGGCTGCCCCAGCTGGGCGTGGCGCTGCAAGTGCCAGGTGCCGCTGAGGGGCGGCGAGTCGTTGCTTTGCAGCCGCAGCGTATCGGCGTCGAGGTGCAAGTGCGTAGCTTCGCCCCACAATGGCTCGGCGGCCGGGGCCGCGCGCAGCTGTACGATGCGCCAGGGGCCGAGCAGCTGCGTAGCCGCCAGCGCCGGTAGATTTACGTCGTACAACGAGGTCAGATCAGTCACGGATAGCCAGCGGGTAAGAGGTCAAATGAATACTCATTAGAATGCAAGCGTACCGTTTTATTCTGGCCAGGGTGGGCCTTTTTGCGTAAACACAGGAATTTTCCACCCAAGCCGTACTTGTCATGAGCCCAACCGAAGGTGACCCCACCCCTGAGCCAGCAGTACCGTCCGATGCCGCCTCGGAAAACTCCGATTACGCAGTGGAGCCTCCGGCGGAGGATTTGGGTATGACAAAAATAGAGAAAAGTATTACACAAATCGTGGAGGAGACGCCGCCCGAGCAGCCCGGCGACGCGGCTGTGGTGGAAGTGCCCCTGGGACACGGCCGCCGCCCCGGCCGGCCGCCGCGCACCACCGAGGCACCCGTCACGTGGTCGGTGCGCGGGGTGAGCCGCGACACGCGGGCCAGCTTCGAGCGCGGCGCGGCCCGCGCGGGCAAGACGCTGGGCCAGTACCTGAACGAAGACGTGCGCCGCCTGGTGGAGCAGCAGCTGGCCGAAAGCAGCCCGCCGGCCACCCTGCAGTCCGAAATCCAGTACCTGCGCCAGCTGGTCGAAAACCTGACCACCATGATCGGGGCCGCCCCGCCCGCCCCGGCCCGGGGCGAGGAACCGCCCACCGCCGATTAAACCAGGCCAGAGCAGCCGATACCATATTCGCCGGATCGGACGTAGCCTGCGCAGGCTACCAGAAGTGGCCCTGCTGGCACCTGCTGAGTTAAATCGGACTTGGCTGTTGGCAGGTTACGACACGGTTAATTCGGCACGGCTTCCGGACGTCAGAAGTACACGATACGGTAGCCCAAGGGTAATACTTTGCTAAAGTGCGGCGGGTAGTTTTGCGGCTGACAACAACTACCCCAACCCATGCTGTTCAGTGCTTTAGCGCGAGTCTCGCAACTCGGCGCGGCGGGTATTCCCTTGCTTTTTCTGGGGCATTCGGTACTGGCCCAGAGCCCGGCCGTGACGGGCCTCGTGACCGACGAAAAAGGCCAGCCGCTGCCCGGCGCCACCGTGGTGGTGAAGGGCTCGACCACCGGCGCCACCACCGACGCCGAGGGCCGCTACCGCGTGCAGGCCGCGCCCGATGCCACCCTGCTCGTCACCTTTATCGGCTACACCCCGCAGGAAGTGCCGGTGAGCGGGCAGGAGGCGCTGAACGTGCAGCTCGCGCCTGATGCCAAGCAGCTCAACGAAGTGGTGGTGACGGCTCTGGGCATCAAGCGCGAGCAAAAGGCCCTGGGCTACGCCACCCAAACGGTGAGCGGGGAAAGCCTGACCAACGCCCGGCCCAACAACTTCGCCCAGGCCTTGTCGGGCAAGGTGGCGGGGCTGAATTTGATTTCGCCCGGCTCGGGCCCGGTGAATTCCACCCGGATTTCATTGCGTGGTGACAACTCGCTGAACCCGAACGGTAACAACGCCCTCATCGTGCTCGACGGGGTGCCCATGAACAGCGGGCTGAACGGCTCGGGCGTGAGCAGCGCCTACGGAGCCGGCTCGGGCAACGACGTGCCCATCGACTTCGGCAACGGCATTGCCGACATCAACCCCGACGACATTGCCAGCATCACGGTGCTGAAGGGCGCCTCGGCTACGGCCTTGTACGGCTCCCGGGCGGCCAACGGGGCGCTGATTATCACCACCAAGAGCGGCTCGCGGCAGCACAAGGGCCTGGGCGTGACGGTGAACAGCAACTACAGCGTGAATACCGTGCTGAAGTGGCCCGACTACCAGTACGAGTACGGGCAGGGCACCGGCCGCTCCTTCAACGCCGCCGGCGAACCGTACTACTCCTACGGCGCCTCGGCCGACGGGGCCAATACCGGCGGCACCAGCAGCGCCTTCGGTCCGAAGTTTGACGGGCAGTCCTACTTTCAGTACGACCCGGTGACGCAGGCGCAGTCGACCGAAAGGCTGCCCTGGGTGCCGTACAAGGACAATATCAAGGGCTTCTACCGCACGGGCTCCACGCTCACCAACAGCGTGGCCTTGGAAGGCGGCAACCAGACCAGCTCCATCCGGGCCTCGGTGACGCACTCCAAGAACGAGTGGATCATGCCCAACACCGGCTACGACCGGCTCACGGCGGCCGTCAGCGCCCAGCATACCATTGCCGACAAGCTGAAGCTGGCCACGAAGGTGAACTTCACCAACCGCTGGAGCGACAACCTGCCGGCTACGGGCTACAACAACCAGTCGCTGGCCTACTTCATGATTTTCCAGAACCCGAACGTGCCGCTGGACGCCTACCGCACGATCTGGAAAACCGGGCAGGAGCAGATCGACCAGGTGCACCCGTTCAGCTCGTTTATCGACAATCCCTACCTGATTGCCTACGAGATGACCAACGCGGTGGACACGCGCACCACCGTGGGCAACCTCTCAGCCACCTACCAGTTCACCCCGACGGTGGATCTGCTGGTGCGCTCGGGCCTGGCGGCTACGCAGGAGGAGCGGGAGCAGCGCCGGCCCTACAGCACGGCCAACTTCCAGCGCGGCTACTACAAGCAGCAGACCATCAGCCAGTACGAGTCGAACACCGACTTCCTTCTGACCTACCACCAGCCCAAGGCCGGGCGCTTCGACCTGCGCACCTCGGTGGGCGGCAACGTGATGTACCGGCACTTCCGCGGCATGGACGCGGAGGTGGAAAACCTGGTCATCCCGGGCGTGTACAAGCTCACCAACGGGGCCAGCAACCCGCTGGTCAACAGCGTCATTACCAACCGGCAGATCAACAGCCTGTACGCGCTGGCCTCGCTCAGCTTCGAGGATAAAATCTTCGTGGACCTCACCGGGCGCAACGACTGGTCGAGCACCCTGCCGCGGCAGAACAACTCGTTTTTCTACCCCTCCATCTCGTCCAGCTTTATCCTGAACGAGCTGCTGCCGCTGCCCGCCTCCATTTCGCTGGCCAAGCTGCGGCTGTCGGCGGCGCAGGTGGGCAACGACACCGACCCGTACCGCACCCGCAAGTACTACGGCCGCAGCGACTTCCCCGGCTCCGGCTCGGTGCCGACGACGCTGCACAACACCGACTTCAAGCCGGAAATCACGACCAGCTACGAGGCCGGCGCGGAGTACCTGATGCTGCAGGGCCGCCTGGGCGCCGACGTGACGGTGTACCAGAACGTGACCCGCAACCAGATTCTGGAAGTGCCCCTGGACCCGACCACCGGCTACAGCAAGGCCGTGCTGAACGCGGGCAAAGTGCGCAACCGCGGCGTGGAAGTGGTGCTGCACGGCCGCCCCGTCGACGCGGAAAACTTCAAGTGGAAAACCACCGTGACCTGGGCCCGCAACCGCAACCGCGTCATGAGCCTGGCCGAAGGGCTGGTGGATCAGCAGGTCATCGGCACGGGTGGCACGGCCACCTTGCTGGCCACCGTGGGCGGCACCACCGGCGACATCTGGGGCTACGGCTTCGACCGGGCGCCCGACGGACAGATTCTGTACACCAAGGACGGGCTGCCGGTACAGCCGGCCAACATCAAGTACATCGGCCGGGCCTTTGCTGACTGGAAGGGCGGGTTCCTGAACGAGTTTCAGGTGCGCAACTTCCGCTTCAGCATCCTCTTCGACGGGCAGTACGGCGGCATTATCTACTCGCAGACCCACCACAAGATGACCGAGCAGGGCAAGCTCAAGCACACCCTGCGCGGCCGGGAGGAAGGCTACATCATCGGCGACGGGGTGGTGCTGAACGCCGACGGCTCGTACGCGCCCAACACCAAGCAGGTCATTCCGGCCGCTTACTACGCCGAGTACTACCGCCGCGCCAACATCGAGGCTAACTCCTTCGACGCCTCGTTCCTGAAGCTGCGCGAGACGCGTATCGACTACACCATTCCGGCCACGCTGCTGGCCCGCACCAAGGCCCTGCGCGGGGCCACCATCGGCCTCTACGGCCGCGACCTGGCCCTGTGGACCAAGTTCCCCATGTTCGACCCGGAAACGGCCGCCCTGAACGGCAGCACCATCCTGCCCGGCGTGGAAATGGGCCAGCTGCCGAGCACCCGCACGATGGGCGTGAACCTGACGCTGCAGTTCTAGCACGACAACTCCCCTCCTCAGACGAGGAGGGGACGCTTTGGCCGCAGGCCAAAGCCGGGGTGGTTGACCGGCGTCCGCGCCGCATGGGCAGTATGCCGCGAAACAGAACGTCATGTCGAGCTTGTCGAGACATCTCGCGTGCTGACGTTGGCTGATAATGTTCTGATGATCGGAATTACTATCCAGCGAGATGTCTCGACAAGCTCGACATGACGTCCCAACCGCCCAAGCATCCTTTCTTCCGACCTCTTTCCGATGAAAAAACTCTCCCTTTTCCTGCTGCTGGCCCTGGGCGGCGTCGCGGCCTGCACTGACAAGCTCGAAGAGCTGAACGTGGACCCGAACCGCATCGAGCGGATCAGCCCGGGCACGCTGCTGAACCCGATTGTGTACGAGCTGAGCAGCTTCAACACGGCCCGCGCCGATGGGTTTACCTTCGACATCATGCAGGTGGCCCTGCCCTTCCCGAGCGTATCGGGCGGGGTGCACCGCTACGTGGTGAGCGAAAGCGCCGGCAACTCCACCTGGACCACTTACTACCGCTGGCTGGCCAACATCCGCGAGATGCGCCTGGCCGCGCAGGCGGCGCAGGATCCGAACTACGAGGCCATTGCCCTCACCCTGAACGCCTGGGCCTATTCCATTCTCACCGACGCCTTCGGCGACGTGCCGATGACCGAGGCCACCCGCGCCGAGGAAGGCGTGCTGTACCCCGTGTTCGACTCGCAGCAGCAGATTTATACCAAGTTGCTACAGGACCTGGAAACGGCCAACGGCATGTTCAACCGTAGCCGCACGATGGTGTACGGCTCGGACTTGCTCTACGCCAACGACGTGGCCAGCTGGCAGCGCTTCTGCAACTCCCTGCGCCTGCGCCTGCTGCTGCGCGTGAGCAAGCGCCCGGAGATGAACGCGCCGACCGAGCTGGCGCGCCTCATCAACAACCCCACGACGTACCCGGTCTTCACCCAGAACAGCGAGTCGGCCATTCTGAAAATCACCGGCGTGGCCCCGAACGTGTCGCCCTGGGGCCGGGCCATCGACTTCACCACCTCCCGGGCCGCGGCCGAGTTCTTCATCGACAACCTGAACGCCTGGAGCGACCCGCGCCTGGCCAGGTGGAACACCCAGGCCAAAAACAAGGCCGGGACCAGCACCATCGGCTACAAGGGAATTCCCAGCGCCTACGGCGGGAGCGACGCCCAATTTCAGTACCAGCCCTCCAACCTGAACATTGCCCTGGTGACGGCCCCGATGGTGTCGGTGCTGCTGCCCTACGCCGAGGTGGAGTTCATTAAAGCCGAGTGCGCCCAGCGCGGCTGGACTACCGCCGACGCCCGCACCCACTACGAGCGGGGCGTGCGCGCCAGCATCGAGCAGTGGGGGGGGGGGGTGCCCGCCACCTACTTCCAGACGCCCGCCGCCGGCTACGACGGCACCCTGCAGCGCATCCTGCTGCAGAAGTACTACGCGCTGTTTTTCGTGGACTACCAGCAGTGGTTTGAGTACCGCCGCACCGGTCTGCCCGTGTTGCCCCGCGGCCAGGACCTGCAGAACGGCGGCCGCATGCCGGTGCGCTTCAAGTACCCGCTGGTGGTGCAGACCACCAACGCCACCAACTACCGCAGCGCCGTGCAGCAGATGGGCAGCGACGACGTGAATACCAAGGTGTGGTGGGAGAAGTAAGCTGAATCCGCTATTAAGACCGTCATGTCGAGCGAAGTCGAGACATCTCGCGTGCTGACGTTGCACAATGAGGAAAGGAACGTCATGCTTGATCTGGCGTCCGCTTGCTGAACCGCAGGAAGGCGTAGCCAAGCATCTTTACCGCTTTGACTGCTAGTAGCATTACCCTCAGCCGTCAGCACGCGAGATGTCTCGGCAAGCTCGACATGACGACCTGATAAACAAGGTTCCACCCGACCACCCCAACACCCGCTTACCCTTCTTACCCCATGCTTCAGCAACCCCGCCGTTCCTTCCTCAAATCCATTGGCCTGGCTGGCCTGGGCTTCACGCTGACACCCGGCCTGACGCTGGCCCGCCCCTCCGCCACCGCCCTGGCGGCCCCCGACCTCAGCCTGCAGCAGCTCAGCGGGCGGGTGCACGCGGGCGGGCAAGGCCTGGCCGGCGTGGCCGTGACGGACGGTATCAGCGTCGTTGTCACCGATGCGAAGGGCAACTACGCCTTGACTAGCCCGGCCACGGCCGAGTTCGTCTACATTTCGGTGCCGCGGGGCTACGCCATTCCGCACGAGCAGGGCGTGGCCCGCTTCTACCGCCGTAAGGAGGCTGCGAAGGGGCGCTTCCGGGCTGATTTTGAGCTGCAGAAACTGGCCCAGGACGACACCCGGCACAACTTCATCGTGTGGGCCGATCCGCAGATGATTTCCAAGGCCGACGCCCAGGAGTTTAAGGCCACGGCCGTGCCCGACACGCAGAAGCTGGTGGCCAGCTACGGCCCGCAGGCGCTGTTTCACGGCATCGGCTGCGGCGACTTGGTGTGGGACCATTTCGAGCTGTTCGAGGACTACCAGCAGGGCGTGGCGGCCACGGGCATTCCGTTTTTCCAGGTCATCGGCAACCACGACATGGACCTGACGGCCCGCAGCGACGAAGGCTCTTCGGCCACGTTCCGCAAGCTGTTCGGGCCCACGTACTACTCCTTCAACCGCGGCGCGGTGCACTACGTGGTGCTCGACGACGTGTTCTTTATCGGGGCGGCCAAGAAGTACATCGGCTACCTGACGGAGCAGCAGCTGAGCTGGCTGGAACAGGACCTGGCCCTGGTGCCCAAGGGCAGCACCGTGGTGGTGAGCCTGCACATCCCGGCCTACACCCGCCAGCACCTGCGCGACAAGCAGAAAGAGGAATCGATGGGCGGCGTGGTGTCGAACCGCAAGGAGCTGTACCGCCTGCTGGAGCCGTTCCGGGCCCACATCATGTCGGGCCACACGCACTTCAACGAGGTGCTGCAAACCGCCCCCAACGTGACCGAGCACGTGCACGGCACCGTGTGCGGGGCGTGGTGGACCGGCCCCATCTGCACCGACGGCACGCCCGGCGGCTACGGGGTGTACGAGGTCGACGGCGCGGACGTGAAGTGGTACTACAAGGCCCTGGGCCACGACCGAAACCACCAGCTGCGCCTCTACCCCAAAGGCAGCCTGCCCGAGCAGCCCGCCGACGTGGTGGTGAACGTCTGGAACTGGGACCCGCAGTGGAAAGTCACCTGGTTCGAGGACGGCGTCAGCAAAGGCCCCATGCCGCAGCGCCCCGGCCTCGATCCGCTGGCCGTGCAGCTGCACGCCGGCCCCAACCTGCCCGCCAAGCATAAATGGGTGGAGCCCACCGCCACCGACCACCTGTTCGCCGCCACACCCTCGCCCCAGGCCCGCGAAGTGCGCGTGGAAGTCACCGACCGGTTCGGCCAAACCTACACCGAGCGGTGGACGGCTTGAGCGAAGTTGGCAGTGCTTGAAATGAGAGTTTATTGTCTGTCATGCTTCATCTGGCGTCCTCTTGTCGAAGCATCTCTACCGCTTCGTCCGGCTCCCCCTCTCCTTTTCGGAGAGGGGGCCGGGGGGTGAGGCGCAATGAAACAGAGCATCCTGCCGGCCGCCGTATAACGATTATTCATTCCACCGGCCCGGTCCGACGCACCTGCTGCGGGCCGGGCCGTTGAAGCTGTTTTTCATGTCCAAGCTCCTGCTGTTTCTGCTGCCGCTCCTGCTAACTGCTGCCCAAAGCCCGCCGGCCTTCGACCTACAGGGCCACCGCGGCTGCCGCGGCCTGCTGCCCGAAAACACCGTGCCGGCCATGCGCCGGGCCCTGGCCCTGGGCGTGACGACGCTGGAAATGGATATTGCCATCAGCCAGGACCGGCAGGTTCTGCTCTCGCACGACCCTTACCTGAACGCCGATTTCGTGCTCGGCCCTGCCGGCCAGCCGCTGACGCCCGCCGAGGGCAAAGCCCTGCGCCTCTTCGATATGCCCTACGCCGATATCCGCCGCTACGACGTGGGCAGCAAGCCCTACGCGAAGTTTCCGCGCCAGCAGAAGCTGCGCACCTACAAGCCGCTGCTGGCCGAAGTCATTGACTCGGCCGAGGCCTACGCGCGCCTGAAGCACCTGCCCGCGCCGCGCTACAACCTCGAAACCAAAACCACGCCCGCCAGCGACGCCGTGCTGCACCCCGCCCCGGAGGAATTCGTGCGCCTGCTGCTGGCCGTGGTAGCGGCCAAGGGCACGCTGGCCCGCACCACTATTCAATCGTTCGACCCGCGCACGCTGGAAGTGGTGCACCGGCTGGACCCGGCGGTGCAAACGGCGCTGCTGGTCGAAAACGAGGGCGGGCTGGAGGCCAACCTGCGGCGCCTCAGCTTCCGGCCCAGCATCTACAGCCCGCAGTACCGACTAGTCACGCCGGCGCTGGTGCATGCCTGCCACCAGCGCGGCCTGCGGGTGATTCCGTGGACCGTGAATACCGCCGCCGAGGCCGCCCAGTTGCGCGCCCAGCACGTCGACGGCCTCATCACCGATTACCCCGATAGCGTAAGGGGCCCGCAGCCGTAAGTGAAGGGGCTTCTGATTGTCGGCTGCGTATATTTGATTTATACAGCAGCAGATAATGAGTACTGATACCCTCGAAGCCCTGCCAGCGCACCTGGTTCCCGTCAGCGGCGCCCTGCCGCTGCTGGGCGCGCCGCGCGAGGCGGGCCAGTTCAACGTTTTTCGCGTGGCCGACCTGATGGCGGGCTACCACGACCGGCCGCCGATGACTTTTGGCCGGCGGCCGCACTACAAAATCAGCTTGATCCACGGCCGCAGCCGCATCGAGTACGCCGACCAGGGGTTCGACATCGAGCGGCGCGCCCTGTTTCTGGCCACGCCCCGCGTGCCCTACCGCTGGCTGCCCCACGACCTGGAGCAAACCGGCTACTTCTGCATCTTCACCGACGAGTTTCTGCTGCCCACCCGGGGCGAGATGGTGCTGGAAAAGCTGCCCATGTTTCAGCCCGGCGCATACCCGGTGTTGGAAGTGTCGGCCGCCGACTACGTGGCCATCGAAGCCATTTTTGAGAAGATGGCGCAAGAAATCGGCTCCGGCTACGCCTATAAGTACCACCTGCTGCGCGCCTACCTGCTGGAGCTAATTCACCGCGCCCAAAAGCTGCTGCCCGCCCCGACGCTGGGCACCGCCCACACCGCTGCGGCCCGGCTCACGGCCCAGTTTGCCGAACTGCTCGAGCGGCAGTTTCCGCTCGACAGCCCGCAGCAGCCGCTGCGCCTGCGCACGGCCCGGGACTACGCCGACGCGCTGGCCGTGCACGTAAACCACCTCAACCGGGTGCTGAAAGACGCCACCGGCCACACCACCACGGCCCTGATCGGCAGCCGGGTGACGCAGGAGGCCAAGATGCTGCTGCGCCAGACCGACTGGACCATCTCGGAAATTGCCGACTGCCTGGGCTTCACCGACGTGGCTCATTTCTGCAACTTCTTCAAGCGGCAGACCGGCCAGGCACCCGGCACTTTTCGGGAATAGCCGGGTTGTTTGAATGGTACAGTAGATGGTTTGACCCGCGCAACCTCGCCGCGGCCGGTGCCCCGCACCTTTGTGGCGTTCATCACCAACGCTTTTCAAAGAACTACCACATGCGTGTTTTCGTCACTGGCGCGACGGGCTTTGTCGGCTCGGCCGTCGTGCAGGAATTACTCGGCGCGGGCCACCAGGTGCTCGGCCTCGCCCGCTCCGAAGCCAATGCCCGGGCGCTGACCGCCGCCGGCGCCGCCGTACACCCCGGTTCCCTCGACGACCTGGACAGCCTGCGGCGCGGGGCGGCGGCGGCCGAGGGCGTCATCCACACCGCGTTCAACCACGACTTCGCGGCCTACGCCGCCGCCGCCGAAACGGACCGCCGCGCCATCGAAGCCCTCGGCGACGCGCTGGCCGGCTCCGACCGCCCGCTGGTGGTAACCTCGGGTCTGGCCGGCCTGAGCACCGACGGCCGGCCCGGCACCGAAGACGACATTCCGACACCCGGGTTTCGCCTGTCGGAAGAAGCCGGAATGGCCCAGGTGGCGCGGGGCGTGCGCGCCTCGGTGATTCGGCTGGCGGCTTCGGTGCACGACCACGGGGACCACGGCTTCGTGCCCACGCTCATCGACATTGCCCGGGCCAAGGGCGTGGCCGCCTACGTGGGCGAGGGCCTGAACCGCTGGCCGGCCGTGCACCGCCTCGACGCGGCCCGCCTCTACCGCTTGGTGCTGGAACAGGGTCGGGCCGGCGGGCGCTACCACGGCGTGGCCGACGAGGGCGTGCCCCTGCGTGAGCTGGCCGCCATTATCGGTCGGCACCTGCAGCTGCCGGTGGTATCGAAGTCGGTGGAGGAAGCGCCCGAACATTTTGGCTGGATGGCGCGCTTCGTGGGCCTCGACCTGCCCGCCACTAGCCGGCGCACCCAGCAGGAACTGGGCTGGCAGCCCACCGGGCCGAGCCTGCTGGCCGAGCTGGAGCAGGGGCATTACTTCGAAGGCTGAGCCCGGTCAACGATACCGGCGCCAGCGTAGGTAAGCCCTGACGTGGCGCGGTCGACCCGAGTGGTTGGCCGCGCCACGTGTTGGTTTCGGGGGTGAGCCCGCCAGCGGTAGTAGCTGATTCGCAAACGCTGAAGCGTTTGAAATGTGTAATCATTGGTTTGATTTCTGATTTTCAGCTGGGTTGGCTTGCCGGATCTTTGCCCTGCAAATCAGCCCGCTGTCAGCGGCTTGCCGGCACTGCTGGTCGAATGCGGCTGGTGGGGGCGCGGCCGAATCTGGCGGCGGGACGTTTGAAATGCACTACCGCTTCTAATCCCTGACGACAATGAAAACGAGAGAACTTGGCCGCAGCGGCCTGCAAGTATCGGCCCTGGGCCTGGGCTGCATGGGCATGAGCTTCGGGCTGGGCCCGGCCGCCGACAAGCAGGAAATGATTCAGCTCATCCGGGCCGCCGTGGAGCGCGGCGTCACCTTCTTCGACACGGCGGAGGTGTACGGCCCGTTCTTCAACGAAGAGCTGGTGGGCGAGGCCCTGGCGCCGCTGCGCGAGCGGGTGGTCATTGCCACCAAGTTCGGCTTCGACATCGATCTGGCCACCGGGCAGAACCGGGGCGGGCTCAACAGCCGGCCCGCGCACATCAAGCAGGTGGTCGAGGCCTCGCTCCAGCGCCTGCGCACCGACCGCATCGACCTGCTCTACCAGCACCGCGTCGACCCCGAGGTGCCCATCGAGGACGTGGCGGGGGCGGTGCAGGAGTTGATTCAGGCGGGCAAGGTGAAGCACTTCGGCCTTTCGGAGGCGGGCGTGCAGGTGATTCGCCGGGCCCACGCGGTGCAGCCCGTAACCGCGCTGCAGAGCGAATACTCCTTGTGGTGGCGCGAGCCGGAGCAGGAAATCCTGCCGACGCTGGAGGAGCTGGGCATCGGCTTCGTACCGTTCAGCCCGCTGGGCAAGGGCTTCCTGACCGGCAAAATCGACGAAAACACCGAGTTCGATAAGTCGGACTTCCGCAACACGGTGCCGCGCTTCGCGCCCGAGGCCCGCAAGGCCAACCAGGCGCTGGTAGACCTGCTGGACCGCATTGCCCAGGCCAAAAACGCCACGCCCGCCCAGATTGCCCTGGCCTGGCTGCTGGCCCAGAAGCCGTGGATTGCACCGATTCCGGGCACCACCAAGCTGCACCGCCTGGAGGAAAACCTGGCCGCCGTCGACCTCGACCTGACGGCCGACGACCTGGGCCAGATCGAGCAGGCCGCCGCGCAGATAGCCGTGCAGGGCGCCCGCTATGCCGAGGCCCAGCAGAAGATGATTAACCGCTAGGCTGGCCCGGACTGCCAAGACGGTAAGGCAAAGCCGGCCGGGGCGGCCCCGGCCGGCGCCCGATGCGGTTTACTCCGACCGATGGAGTAGATTACCAACCCACGAAGGCAGGCCCGGCGCGGTGATTTTGCGGCGGAGCCTGGCCGCGGAATCCGCCGCGTCATTGGGGCTCCGGGCCGTTCCGACGCGAAAACCGGGCCGGCGACCGGGCCGGACCGGCAGCGCCCGCGCGTGGGAAAGTCGTTTGCTTTTCCGCCGTCCCGTCATGCAAAACCTGTTTCTGGAGTTCGTTTACCTGGTTCTGATCATCCTGGCCCTGGTGATGCTGGCCAGCAAGCTGCGCCTGGCCTACCCCATCGTGCTGGTGCTGGGCGGGCTGGCGCTGAGCTTTCTGGGGCTGTTTGCCAACCTCACCATCGACCCGGAAATCGTGTTCCTGATTTTCCTGCCGCCGCTGCTCTACGAAGCGGCCTGGCAGGTGTCGTGGAAGGAGTTCTGGAAGTGGCGGCGGGTCATTACCAGCTTCGCGTTTCCGGTCGTCATTCTCACCTCCTGCATGGTGGCGGTGGTGTCGCAGGCGCTGATTCCGGGCTTCACCCTGGCGCTGGGCTTCCTGCTGGGCGGCATCGTGTCGCCGCCCGATGCCGTGTCGGCCACCACCATCATGCGGCAGGTGAAGGTGCCCCGGGCGCTGGTCAGCATCATCGAGGGCGAGAGTCTGCTCAACGACGCTTCCTCGCTGATTGTGTTCCGCTTCGCCCTGGCGGCGGTGCTTACCGGGCAGTTTCACTTCGGCGAGGCGGCGGGCAGCTTCGTGCTGGTCATCGTACTGGGCACGCTCATCGGCGTCGCGCTGGGTTTCGCCTTCTACGCCGTGCACCGCTGGCTGCCCACCACGCCCAGCATCGACATCGTGCTGACCCTGCTGGCGCCCTACTGCATGTACTACGCGGCCGAGCACTTCCACTATTCCGGCGTGCTGGCGGTGGTCAGCGGCGGGCTGCTGATGTCGAGCCGGCGCCACACCATGCTCTCGTACCGCAGCCGCATCGAGGGCGTGAACGTGTGGTCGGTGCTCGGCTTCGTGCTCAACGGGCTGGTGTTTCTGCTCATCGGGTTGGCGCTGCCCGCCATTACCCGGCAGCTCGACGGCGGCCTGGGCCAGGCCATCGTCTACGGCCTGCTTATCTCGCTGGCCCTCATCGTGGGGCGGATGCTCTGCTCGTTCGGGGCGGTGGCGTTTACGCGGTTTGCCAGCCGCTTCATCACCGTGGCCGACGCCCACCCGAGCTGGAAGTTTCCCGTCATTTCGGGCTGGGCAGGCATGCGCGGGGTGGTGTCGTTGGCCGCCGCGCTGTCGATTCCGCTGCTCACGCCCGCGGGCCAGCCGTTTCCCTACCGCAACCTCATCCTGTTCATCACCTTCGTGGTCATCCTGGTCACGCTGGTGCTGCAGGGCCTCACGCTGCCCTGGCTGATTCGCTGGGTTCAGCTGGAGGACAAGTACGCCGTCATCCCGGCGGCGCGGCAGGAGCTGCTGATTCAGAAAAAGCTGGCCCTGGTGGCCCTGCGCTACGTGGACGAGCAGCCCGGCCTGCCCGACGCCCCCGCAGACTACCTGCAGAACCTGCGGGCCCGGCTGCAGCTCGATACCCAGGTGCTGGAGCAGGCCCTGCTTGACGGCCGCCCCGCCGAAGGCAACACCATGCAGCGCTTTCACCACCTCTACCTGGCGCTGCTGGACCAGCAGCGCGCCCTGCTGCACGAGATGAACCACCGCATGGAGTTCGACGAGGAAGTAATCCGAAAATACCTCGCCATCCTCGATCTGGAAGAGTACAAGCTGCGCGAAAAGCAGCTGCAGGAGGCCGCGCCGGCGTAGCCCGTGCCCCGCCGCCGTGGCTGCATCTGTTAACGGCCGCCAACAACAGCAGCGGCGCGCAGGAGCCGAATTAGCTCCCGCGCGCCGCTGCCGCTATTGCCGCTTGATCAGCCCTGCCTCAAGCCGGCGCAGATTTTTTACTGCACCACCAGACGGGCGCCGTATTGCTGGCCGCGGGCATCGGTGGCGCGCAGGGTGTATAGTCCCGGGGCCAGGTCCCGCACCGATACCGGGCCGGTTGTGACGAGCTGCGTGCGCACCACGCGGCCGCGCGCGTCGATGAGCTGCACCGTGGTGCCGGCGGCCAGGGGCAGCTGCACGTCCTCGGTGGCGGGGTTGGGGTAGAGCGGCAGCGGCTGCACGCTGGCGCCGGTCTTGGTGGCCAGGGCGGCCCCGTTGAGGCGGGCCGTGAAGAACTCGGCGACGCTGGGCGTCACGGCCAGCGGCCCGAAGCTGACGGTGCCCGCGCTCATGGACCCGAACACTTGCAAATCCCCGGCGCTGCTCTGGCTGATGCTGTAACCGGCCGAGGTGCCGCCGCCGCCGGATTGCTGGGCCCAGCGCACCTGGCCCTGGGGCGAGTAGGCCACCACCGAGGCGCAGGTATGCGAAGGGTCGCCGGTGAGCGTGGCGGTGCCAAACTGCGCTGTGTCGTAGAACGAGCCCGTAGGGTAGGCGTTGCCGGCCGCATCCACGGTGAGGCCGATGAAGTAGTCGACGCTGGGGCCGCCGCCGCTCTGGGCCCACAGCGGGCTGCCGTCGGGCGCGACTTTGGCCAGGTAGGCATCGGTGAGGCCCGCGCCGGTCAGCGTGGTGCTGCCCACGGCGAAGGGCGTGGTAAACGAGCCGGCCAGGTAGGCGTTGCCAGCTGCGTCGCAGCATAGGCCGGCCACCACTTCGCGGCCGGTGCCGCCGAACTGCCGCACCCACTCGGGCTGTCCCTGGGCGCTGATGCGGGTTAGCATCGCGTCCTGCAGCCCGCGCGGCGCCAGTGTGGTGCTGCCGACGGTCGGGGCCACGTCGAAGTCCGCCGCCAGGTACAGCGCGCCGCCGGGGGCCAGGGCCAGGTGCACGTCGCGGTACGCCACGTTGCCCGCGTTCAGGTAGCCGAAGACGGGCAGCGCCCAATCCAGGGAGCCGGCTTCGGAAAACCGACCCAGGAAGTAGTGCAGCACCGAGCCGGCGGGGGCGCTGACGGTGGTGCCACCCAGGCCGACCGTGCCGGTGAAGTTGCCGACCACGAACACGTGGCCGTTGCCGTCGTGGCGTACGCGTTTCACGTCGGGGCTGCTGATGAGCTGGGCCCACGTAGCCGTGCCCTGCGCATTGTAGCGCATCAGAAAGCCCTGCCGGTTCGTGGCCGTCACCGTCGCGCCGCCGAAGTCCAGCGCGCCGCCCACGATGCCGGTTACGTACACGTTGCCGGCCGCATCCACGGTCAGATCCACGGCTTCGTCGTAGCCGGTGGAGCCCAGCTGGCGCAGCCACAGCAGCGCGCCCGTGGGCGAGTACTTAGCCACGAAGGAATCGGTGTCGCCGCGACTGGTGAGCGTGGTGCCGCCGATGGTGGTCGAAGGGAAGAAGGTGCCCCAGTGGTAGGTGTTGCCGGCCGCGTCGAGCACGGCGTGGCGGGCGGCGCGGCCCACACTCTGGGCAGTGCTCCAGGCGGGGGCAGTTTGGGTCTGGGCCCGGGCTGGGAGGGCGCTGCTCAGGCCGAGCAGGGCCACGGGTAGGTGCCGCAGCAGGTGGCGTACAACTGTTGACATCAAGAGCGATAATAGAGGTTGAATGAGCAGGACAAAGAAACGCAAAAGCCCCCGTTGCGCCGGCAACGGGGGCTGGTAGCTGGCCCGGAGTCGAAGCCGGTTTCGCCAGGTTCTGCGCCGCTACTTCACGATGAAGCGCTGCGGCGCGGCGGTCCGGCCATCGGCCACGAGGCTAAGCACGTAAACGCCCGGCGCCAACCCGGCGGTGGGCACCTGCACCGCGTCGCCGCGGAAGCTCTGCGTGCCCACGGCCTGCCCCAGCATGTTGCGCACGGTGTAGGTGGCCGAGGCCGCGCTTTGGGGCAGCTGCACCCGCAGCGCCTGGCCACCGGGCGTGGGGTTGGGGTAGAGCACCAGCGGCGCGGCCGGCTGGGCATGGTGGGCGGCCAGCACGGTGCCGCGCAGCTGCACGCCGTACACCGCCACCGTGCTGCTGACCTCGTTGGCCAGAATCAGCAGGGGCTGGCCGGTGGGGCTGTTCGGGGCCGATACGAACACGATGCCCTCGGGGCCCTGGTCGCCGGTGCCGCTGGTTACGGAGCGGTTGTTCACGTACTGCACCAGGCGCGGCTGGGCGGGATTGTTCACGTCGAACACGGCCACGCCGCCCATGCGCTCCATCGACACGAAGGCGTACACGGTGTCGCGCAGCACGGCGGTGGTCACGCCCTCGGGCTCGGGGCCCTTGTCGTCCGAGCGGTTTTTGCGGGCGGGCGCGCCGGTGGTGTTGCTGGCGTTGAAGATGGCGCCGTAGGTCGGGTCGGTGCTGGTGAGGCGCTCCAGCAGGTCGCCGCTGTCGTGCACCACAGCGCCGGTCTGGGCGTTCAGAATGCTGAAGGAGCGTCCGCCGAAGCTGTAGATTTCGTCGAAGTCCCCGTCGCCGTTGGTGTCGCCGAGCTTGTTGGTCACGTTCAGGCGGCCCAGGGCATTGTTGTCCTTGAGCAAGGACGCGTTCGGGAAGGCCGTCGGGTCGAGCGGGTAGGCCGCATTGCCCAGGCGCACGGCCTCGGTGAGGGCGGTGTACTCGCGGGCGTCGCCCTCGTTGGCCGTAATCAGGTAGGTCATGCCCTGCACCTGGAAGCTGGCCAGCGCGTCGGGCAGGCGCAGGCCGCGAATGGGCCAGTTGGCCAGCAGCACGTCGGCGGCCTGATCGGAGGCGTCGAGGGCGAAGCCGGGCTGGCTGTGGTCCTGAAAGCCCACGCTGCGCAGGCTGGTAAACTGCTTGGTGGCCAGGTTCAGCGTGGCCACGGCGTTGTTTTCCTGCAGGGTGATGTAGGCCGTCTGCGAGCCGGCATCGAAGGCCACGTACTCCGGCTCGATGTCCTGGGCCACCGTGGCGGGCGCGGCCGGGATGCCGCCGTAGAGGCGGATGCCGGCCGCGCGCAGGGTGGCGGCCTGCCCGTTGTAGCCCGCGAAGCCCACCGTCGTCACGCTGGCCTGCGTCACGCCGGCGAGGCCGCCCGCGTAGTCAATCACCGACACCGAGCCTTCGGGGTCGTTCGAGTAATCGGCGTTCGGCTCGCCCTCGTTGGCCGTCACGAGGTAGCGGCCGTCGGGCGAAAAGCTGATCATGTCGGGCATGGCACCCACCGTCACTTGCTTCTGGAACGCGCCGTCCTGGTTGAAGAACACCACCGCGCCCGGGCTCTGCGGGGCCGCGTTTTCGACGGCGCAGGCCACCACCCCATTGCGCACCGCCACCGAGTTGATGCCGCCGTACGGGGCCATGCTGATGGAGGCAACGGCGGTAATGGCGCCGGGGTTGGCCAAGCTCAGAATGTCGAGCTTGCCGCCCACGGAGTTGGCCACGTACAGGCGCTGCGTGCCGGGGTCGTGGGCCACGATTTCGGCCGAATTGGTGCCCGCGGCGCCGTTCTGGTAGCTGCCCAGGTGCTGCAGGCGCAGATTGCGGGCCTGCGCCGGGGCCCCGGTGTCGTTGTCCTTGATGAACACCAGCGCGTCGGTGGCGCCGGCCACCAGCGTGGCGCCGCTGGGGTTTTGCAGGCGCAGGGCGAAGTACTCGGCCGGCTCGGCCAGGGCGTCGTCGGTGAGCGGGATGTTGATGGTCTGGCTGCTGGTGCTGCCGGCCGGGAAGGTCAGCGTCGTCGGAGTGGCGTAAGTGAAATCGGTGCCGGCGGTGGCGGTGCCCAGGCCGGGTACCAGCACGGCCTGCACCGTGGCGGCGGCGGTGCCCGGGTTCTGAATGCTCACCGTGACCGAAGCCGTGCCCGCGTTTTCATTGACCGCGACGGTGCTGGCGGCCATGCGCAGCGTTTGGGCCGTAGCCGGTGCGGCCAGGGCCAGGGCCGAAATCAGGGCCGCCGCCGGCCCGAAGGAGTAAAGGTTTGGACGCATCAAGGAGCGGTTTGAATGATGCGCCAAAGCTATTTGGGGCTTGTTGCGGGGGCGTTACGGCCGGGTTATCGTATCGTGAAGCCGCTGGCCGCTTGCCGAAGGCGCCGCCGCGCCGGCCAGCAGGTCGCGGTACCACCAGCCCGAGTCCTTCACCGTGCGCCGCTGGGTGGCGTAGTCGACGTGCACCAGCCCGAAGCGCGGCCGGTAGCCCTCGGCCCACTCGAAGTTGTCGGTAAACGACCAGGCGAAGTAACCGTCCACCGGCACGCCCTCGCGCCGGGCCCGCAGCACCTGCCCGATGGCGGCCTGCAGGTAGGCCTGCCGGGCGGGGTCGGGCAGGCGGCCATTCAGCGGCGCTTCGTCGGGAAAGGCCGCGCCGTTTTCGGTCACGATAAGCCGGGGCGCCTGCGGATACGCGCTGAATTGCCACAGCATGTGGTAGAGGCTTTCGGGGTACACTTCCCAGCCCATGGTGGTGTGCGGCACCCGGCGTTTGGCCGCGCCCACCAGCGTGGCCCAGAGCAGCGGCACGAAGGGGGAGTGGCGCACCACCTCGCGGGTGTAGTTCTGCACGCCCAGAAAGTCGAAGGCAAAAGGAAGGCGCTGCTCGTCGCCGGGCCGGATGTAGCGCTCCAGCCAGCCCAGCCAGGGCAGCGCGTCGACGGGGTAGCCCAGGCCCAGCGCGGGCTCCACGAACAGGCGGTTGAGCAGGGCGTCGGCGCGGCGAGTGGCGCGCTCGTCGCGGGGCAGGCCGGGACGGGCGGGCGTCACGTAGGAGCAGGAAAAGGTGGTGCCGATCTGCGCCGCGGCGGGCAGGGCGGCGCGCAGGGCCCGGCCGCCTTCGGCCTGGGCCAGGGCGGCGTGGTGGGTAGCGGCCAGAAAGGCGCCCAGCCCGCGCTTGCCGGGGGCGTGAATACCCAGCAAGTGGCCGGCGCCCACGAACACCATCGGCTCGTTGAGCACCATCCAGTGGCGCACCCGGTCGCCGAGGCGGCGGGCCATCAGCTCGGTGAAATCGGTGAACCAGCCCACCACGGCGCGGTTTTGCCAGCCGCCGCGCTGCTGCAGGGCCAGCGGCAAGTCCCAATGGTAAAGCGTCAGCCAGGGCTCGATGCCGCGCGCCAGGCAGCCGTCGACCAGCCGGTCGTAGTAGTCGAGGCCGGCCGGGTTCACCGGGCCGGTGCCCTGGGGCAGCACCCGCGACCAGGCCACCGAGAAGCGGTAATTCGGCACGTGCAGCGCGCGCAGCAGGTCCAGGTCCTGGGGCCAGCGGCGGTAGAAGTCGCAGGCCTCGTGGCCGTGCTCCCCGCGCTTGATCTTGCCCGGCCGCCGCACAAACTCGTCCCAGATGCTCGGGCCCTTGCCGTCGCAGTCGCCCGAGCCTTCAATCTGGTACGCCGCCGTGGAGACGCCCCAGTGGAAATCGGGCCCGAAATCGGCGCGGTGGTACGCGGCGGGCGACGTCGGCGGGAAGAAAGCGGGCGGCAGGGCCGGGGAGAGGGAATCGGGCATGCCGAAGTGAACGAAGGAAAGCGGGCTGTAGGGCGAACCGCGGGTCGACGCAGTCAACTTTCAGTTCGCGTATCGTTGCTGATGTCCGAGCCGAGCGCACAATGGTCGCTCAACAATACGCGAACTGAAAGTTCGCGCTACAACGCACGAGGCACAGCCCGCGCTACAACGCCAGTTGCAGCGCGGGCTGTGCTACCGGCCGCACGCCGGCGGGCAGCTGCTCCAGCAGCAGCTTGTCGATGACGGCGGCGGTTTGGTCGGGGTAGTCGACGGGTACCGGCTGGCCGTGGTGCAGCCAGTGGTCGAGGCGGGGCAGGTGCTTGTCCTTGAGGCTCTTCACCACCGGCACGCCCATAGCGGCCAGGGCGGCGGCGTTGCACTGCTGCTCAAACTGGTTTTTCATGGGCACCACCAGCAGCTTTTTGCCCAGGTACAGGGCCTCGGCGGGCGTTTCGAAGCCGGCGCCGCAGAGCACGCCAGTGCTGCGGGCCAGCGAGTCGAGGAAGGCCGCGCCGCTCACCGGGCGCACCCGCACGTTGCCGTGCTCGGCCTCCACCGGGCTGTGCTTGCTGAACACTTCCCAGGTTACGGCCCGGCTGAGGTAGCGCAGGCGCTGCACCAGCGTGGCTTCGTCGAAGGCCGGCAGGTACACGGTGTAATGGCCCTCGTCGCGGGGCGTGAGGGCGCGCACCTGCTGGCGGATGACGGGCGTGCTGATGCCCGGCGCGTAGGGCTGGAAATGAAAGCCGTACTGGGCGGTGCTCGGGGCGTAGTGGCGCAGCACGGCCCGGCCCATGAGGTCGAGGGTATCGGGCCGCGGGGCCAGCGGGTGCAGCACCGCGCTCTGGTGGCTCAGGGCCACGCAGGGCACCCCGCGCAGCTGGCAGGCCCAGGCCGACACGGGCTCAAAGTCGCTGATGACCAGGTCGTAGTCCTGCACCCGCAGCTGCTCAATCTCGCGCAGCAGCCGCGCCGACTTCAGCTGCCAGAAGGTGCGGGCAAAATCGACGCCGCCCTTTTTGCCGAAGATAAAGCCTAGGCCGTGGCAGCGGTAGCGCACCGGGAAGGGCAGGGGCAGATCGGCCGGCGGGCCGCTCACCAGCACGTCGAGGCGGGCGGCCCGCTGCCGCAGCAGGGATACCACGTCGAGGGCGCGGGCGAGGTGGCCGTTGCCGGTGCCCTGGATGGCGTAGAGGATACGGGGTTCCAATTCTGAATTATGAATGCTGAATTATGAATTGGGGCTGCGGTGGAGGTGAAATTCCTTCAGCAGCTCGGCCAGCAGGGCATCGGCGGAGGTTTCGCTGGCGTCCGCTTCGCTGGTTTCGGCGTGCTGCATCGGCGGGTCGTCGGCGTAGCGGTAGAGCTGCCAGCCCGCGGCGGCGGTGTATTCGAGGGCGGTGAGGTTTTCCACCCAGTCGCCGGAGTTGAGGTAGGTGACGCGGCCCCGCGCGGTGGCTACTTCCCGAATGTCGGGGCAGTGAATGTGCCCGCAGGCCACGTACTGGTAGCCTTCGTCGATGGCAATGCGGGCGGCCGTCTGCTCGAAGTCACTGACCAGGCTCACGGCGCTTTTCACGCGGTCCTTCACCAGCTTGGAGAGCTGCACGCGCGGGCGCCCCAGCCGGCGCAGCCCCCAGTTGACGAGGCGGTTGAGCAAAATCAGCAAATCGTAGCCCTCGGCGCCGAGCTTGGCCAGCCAGCGCGAGTGGCGCATGGTCACGTCGAACACGTCGCCGTGAAACAGCCAGGTGCGGCCGTGGGGCAGGTCGAGCACCAGCTTGTTTTCGATGCTGAGCGCGCCGAGGCGGGTGCCGGCAAAGCGGCGCAGCAGCTCGTCGTGGTTGCCGGTGAGGTAGTGGATGCGGGTGCCCTTGGCGGCCAGCCCGGCCAGGTGGCGCACCACCTGCATGTGGGCGGCGGGCCAGTAGCTTTTGCTGAACTGCCAGATGTCGACGATGTCGCCGTTGAGCACCAGCACCCGCGGCTTGATGCTCTTCAGGTAGCGCAGCAGCTCGCGGGCGTGGCAGCCGTAGGTGCCCAGGTGCACATCGGAAATGACCGCCACGTCGAGGCGGCGCTTGCGCGGGCGCATCAGGCAGCGGTGCGCAGTTGGTAGCGGCGCCGCACCCGGGCCGGGCGCCAGGCCTGCCGGCCGGCGCCGTGCAGGCTGCGCTGCCAGGCCATCAGGCTGCCGGTGCGGTAGGCCAGCAGCAGAATCAGCTCGCAGAGCGCGTAGCTCAGCCGGCGCAGCCAAGCCGGGGCGGAAGAGGTCGAATCAAGCACGGAGCGGCTCATAACCAGTGGGTTGAAATCCGGTTCGAAGTACGCGCGCCGCCGTTATGCCGTCGTGAAGCCGGCGTTATCGTTAGGTCATTAAATTATGCAGACGGCGTGTGACCGGCCGTGCGGTAGACGAGCAGCAACCAAGGCCCTAGCAGCAATTGACTGCGCCTCCGGGCCGCAGGGTCCATCAGGTCTTACGCGCCCTACTGGCCGCTACGGTATCCTCAGCCTGCAGGCAGAGCGGCAGGTCGAGGGACATCGAGTGGGTCGTTGTGCGCTACGCGGTTGGCTGCTTGCCACCTAGTTACGGGCCCTGAGCGCCCGTCCCCAGCCGCCGCGCACGAGCCCGGCCGCTGTCGTGACCGAAAACCGCTTATTGGGACAGCCAGCGCCCGCACGCCCCACCCAAGTGTGGGAATCACTCAGGCCCCGAACAGCGCCGCCAATTGTCGCACCGACTGGCCCAGCCAGCGCTGCAGGCGCTGCAGCTGGCCTTTGCGGATGAGGCGGTGGGCACTGGCTACGTGGCCGTAGCGAAATTCCATCGTAACGAGGCAGTGCTGGTCGTCGACGACTTCGAGGCGAAAGAAAAGCAAGGCGTTGGGAAACAGGCGCCAGTGAGCCACTTTTTCCACGTATTCGGTGTGGCCATCGGATTCGAGGCGCTGCACTACCTGCAGGTCGATCTGGCCCGCGTAGAGGTCCAGCTTGTAGTTGGCGCCGGGACGGTGGGCTTTCGTCACGTCGTAATGCACGGCGGTGGTGCCAGCCAGCCAGCGCGGGCGCAGGCGCAGGTTGCTCACTACGCGCAGCACCTGGCTCAAGGGGGCGGCCACGGTGCGCCGGGCCAGTACGCGGCAGGTCACCGGCAGCTTGCCCTGGTCGATTTCGGCTTGCACCAGCAGGCGCAGGGGCGTGAGGTAAGCGTAGAAGTAGCGAATGTCGCCCAGGTAATCGTAGCGGGTGGCGCTGGGCTGCAGGCGCGTCCAAGCAAAGCAGCGGGCCACTTCGGCGGGCTGCTGGGTGTTGAGGTAGCCCTCGGTGAGCAGCACGTACTCCGAGCCGACCACGTTGTTCTTGAGCAGGCGGTGGGCCACTATCACGTCGCGCCCGAGCAGTTTGCGAAACTCCCGGATATCGGCCACGCTCACCCGGCCGTAATGCCCGATGATTTTGAGCGTGAGGCCGGCCTCGTGCAGCGCCGCCGCCAATTCCGAGTTGGTGTCGCGGGCCACCAACTGCAGGTAGTTCTGAAAATCGAGGAAGATGCGGCGGCACTGCTCCACCAGCTCGGCTACCGGCGGTGGCTCGCCCAGGCGGTAAAAGAGAATAGCGTCGCCCTGAATTTCGGCCACTTCCAAATTCAGGCAGTTGGCTTCGATGAGGATTTCGAGCAGGTCGGCCACCAGGTGCGGGGCCTGCGGGTGATGGGCCTCGGCAATAAAACGCGTGAAGCCGCTGATATCGGGAATCAGCAGCAGCGCGGGCTGGGTATCGTCGGCTGCGGCGTGGCCAGGTGCCGCCGGGTGCCGCCGGCCGGCTGCGCGGCGCGCGGCGCGCAGGTCATCGAGCAGGCCCATGCGGACGAAAAAGGTTGGAGGAGTAGCAGGCCACGCCGGCTATACGCGCCCACCCGCGCGGCGGATATTTTACGAGCATTATAAGCCGGCCAATCTGAGCCAACGCCCGACGGGCCGTGCCCCGCCAGCAGCGGTTCAAGGGAAGTGGATAGTAATCGAAAAGGTGTTCGGAAGCTTTTCAGGTCGTCCGGCTTCGGCTGCGCGGACGCCAGCTGAAGCCGGACGTTCTTTGGGCTTGCTATCCATCCCCTAGCGAGGCGTGGCCGCGGCTAGCTCGGCCATGGTCGGCTCCAGGTCCTCTATGGTGTTGGTCACTTTAGCCACGCGCCCCGTGCGGTCCACCAAGATGTGGGTTGGGTACGTATCCACGCCGAGTTGCTGCTCCATGTACGGGCGCTGCTGCGGTACTACCGCGTACTGAAACGCGTGTTTTTTCAGGAAATCCGTCAGAGCCTGGGGCTGGTCGAAGGCCAGGCTGACGAAAAGCACATCCGGCCGGTTGGGGTAGCGCGCCACCAAGCGGTTGAGCTGCGGAAACTCCTGCACGCAGGCAAAGCAGCCGATAAACCAGCACTTGATTACCAGCAGCTTGCCCCGGGTGGTTTCCGGGGTATAGCGGCGGCCGTCCAGGTCGGTGAAGGCGTAAGCCGGTAGCGGCTTGCCTTCCATTTGCTCGTGCCGCAGCTCGGTGTTGGCGCTTTGCTGGATGGTTCTTACGATGTCCGGGTTGGGGCTGGTTAGGGCGTGCAGCTGGTAGTAAGGCACGCCGCTTTGGGTCAGCGTCTGAAAGGCCACGTACCGCCCCGTTGCCAGGCGCGTGAGAAACGCATGCCGCTCCAAGGGCTGCGCGGCGGTATCCAGACCTTCAAAGTGCCGGGCTAAGTGTATCTGCCGGTAATGGTAAGCGTACCAGGAATTGAAGTCGCGCAGAATAGCTGCCCGGTCCGGGTGCAGGCTCACCGGTTGCTTGTCCATCGTGTGAGAAGCGGCAGTAGCCGCAGCGGGCGAATCGGCCGCGTGGCCGCAGGAATTCAGGCCCCAAAGAATCAGACCGGACGCAATGAGCGATAAGTAATTCATGGCAGGAGTATCTAGAATGCGGTAACGGGCAAACGCGGGCAGCCGAGCCCAAAGTATTCAAACCCGTCTGTTTCGCGGCACGCGCTACCCGAACAGCCTGCCATATGCGTTGCTACCCGAAGTGCCAGTATTTGGGCCCGCCGGAGTTTCGGTGTATTTTTGCTGATACCGAAAACCGGCTGCGTAGTTCAACGGATAGAATAGGCGTTTCCTAAACGCTTGATATGGGTTCGATTCCCGTCGCGGCTACACGAAACCGCGTTTCCATGACGGAAACGCGGTTTTTTGTTTGTTATGGAGCACCCCTTCGCGCAAGGCCAAATACGGCGCAACAAACGTCCGTGCCGCATCCGGCGCGTTGCTGGGAGCACGGCGTTGTGCCCTCCAGCACGTTATCAGTCCAGAACAGGCCGTTATGCCTTATACAGCAGCACGATGCCAAAGGCCAGGGCGGTCAGAATCAGGCCGACCATGAAGATGGTGTAGCTCACGCGCAGCAGGCGGTACTTGCGCGACAACACTTCACCGAGGTAGTAAATGTCGGTTATCATGTTGTTGTAGAGCAGGTCCCGGTCGCGCATCAGCTCGTGCATGCCGTCCTGAAAGTGGTCGAGGCTAAGCTTGGTGAAGTTGCCGAAGAAGAGGATGTTGACGCGGCGGTTGGTGGCAATCTGCGGGGAGCGGCGCAGCCACTTGAAGGCCGTCACGTCGGGCTGGGCCGAGAGAATGGCGGTAACGACCGAGGCCAGCGCGGTGGCCACCAGCAAACCCATCGGAATGGCCAGCACGGGGTTTTTGGTGAAAGCCGGGCCGATGGTGGAGGTTTTGGCGCCGAGGTAGGTGATGATGACCGACAGCAATACCGTGTTCAGGCTGATCATCATGTTGGCCTTCTGGTCGGCCATCTGCGAGAGGCGCTGGTGCTGGCTGTAGGTCGAGCGGAACATGGTTTCCACCCCGCGCTTGCCTTCGGCGTAGCCCTGAGCCTCTTCCTCCTTCTTCTTCTCCTTTTTCTCCTGCTTTTTCAGCGACTTGCGCTGGTCCTTGATGTTGTCCTTGAGCTGACCTTTGTAGCGGTCCTTGCCCGCTTCGCTCAGGTACTTGTGCTGAAGCAGGAAGTCGAGCTGAAACTCGGCCCACTGGGCGTTGGTGTACACCTTGCCCTGGGTGGCTTCCCACTCGGTGCGCAGCAGCTCGGCGTCGGCCAGGCAGTCTTCGCGGCCCAGGTTGCTCATGTCGGCGTCCACCATCAGCTTGGCCAGCTCGGTGTCGCGCTTTTCGTCGCGGTGGGTGGCCCGGATGATGTCCTTGATGAGGGCAATGCGCTCGGCCGGGTAGTTTTTTTCCGTCAGCCACTGCTCCGCTATTTCCATGCTGCGGTACTCGTGGCCGTCGTACTTATCGATGTAGCCGGCGTCGTGAAACCAGGCGGCCAGCACCAGCGCCTCCTGGTCGGCCGCGTCGAGCTTGGCGGCCTGGCCCAGCGCGGCGGCTTCCTTGGCCACGGTGTTGGTGTGCTTGAAGCTGTGGTAGACCAGCTGGCGCGGCATTTTTTCCTCGAACAGCTGCTCGATGTAGGCTTTGGCTTGCTTGATGATTTCGGCCTTGGCCGGTTTCAGGGTCGGGGTCGGTTCCATTGAGAGAGGGGCGCAGGGCGGCGGCAGCGCCGCGCCAACGGCATTTCAACGCAAGTACGCCCGTCAGGTTTGGCCGCCCCGCGCCAACCCCGTTACCCGGCGGTGCGTATCGGCGCCCAACGCCAGGCGGCCGGCCTGCGTATCGGGCAGTGACGCGCCCGCCGCCCGTGGTGGCCCGGCCCGCCGAGCCGCTCCTGTACCCGCACCTTCTCTCTCCAATCCTCGCTTATGAGCCGACTTCTCCTGACTAGCTTCCTGATGCTGGTCGGCAGCCTGGGGCCGTGGTTTTCGGCCCACGCCCAAGGCACCAAAACCCAGACCGCCCACCCCGAACGCCCGAATTACCGCGGCATCGGCAAGGACTGGGAAAAAACCACTCCGCCCGACAGCTCCAAGCTCACCTACACCGTGTTCATGATCGGCGACGTGGGCAAGCCCGCTCTGCCCGAAGCCGGCGGCGAGCCGTCGCTCAACTTTCTGCGCCGGCAGATCATGAAAGAAGGCGAGCGGAGCACCACCATCTACCTCGGCGACAACATCTACGAGTACGGCCTGCCGCCCACCGGCGCCCTCGACCGCAAGGTGTCGGAGCAGCGCCTGATCGAGCAGATCAACGTGCTGCGCAACTACAAGGGCGAGAAGTACATGATTCCGGGCAACCACGACTGGAAACAGGGCCAGAAAGGCTCGCTCGACCAGGTTATCCGGGCCCAGAACTTCATCGAGGATTACATGAACAAGGACTCGGCCGCCTTCACGCGCACCGGGGCCTTCTACGTGCCGGCCAACGGCTGCCCCGGGCCCTACGAAATCCTGGTGCAGGATAACCTGGCCATCATTGCCATCAACTCGCAGTGGTTTCTGCAGACCTCGGAGCGTCCCTACGGCGCCAACAGCGGCTGCGGCGTGGCCAACGAGGCCGACTTCTTCACCCAGCTGGAGGATTTGATGGCCAAGCACCGCAACAAGAACGTGGTGGTCATTGCCCACCACCCCATCTTCTCCGACGGCATCCACGGCGGCTACTTCACCCTGGCCGACCACCTGTTTCCGCTGAGCATCGTCTACAAGTACGCCTTCATCCCGTTCCCGATTATCGGCTCGGTGTACCCGTTTGCGCGCAAGTACGGCGGCATCTCGCAGGACATTCCGCACCCCTTGTACCAGCAGTACAAGAAGGGGTTGATGGACATTTTTGCCAAGTACCCGAACACCATTTACGCCGCCGGGCACGAGCACAACCTGCAGTACTTCAAGGTCGGCGACCTGCACCAGATCGTGTCGGGCTCGGGCTGCAAAACCCAGCACGTGCGCACCGGCCGCGACGGCGACGCCCTTTTCTCTGACAAAGAGAAAGGCTGGGCCCGCGTGAACTACTACAACAACGGCGAGGTGTGGCTGGAATACTGGATTCCGAACGACCGCGGCGAGTCGGGCCGCATCGTGTACCGCCAGGCGCTGTATGCCAAGCAGGCCATTGCCGGCGACGCCCCCACCGGCCCCGACCCGTTCAACGTCGACATCAAGGGCCGGCCCAACTACAAGGACTCGACGGTGACCGTGGCCGTGAACCCGCGCTACGCCGAGCGCAGCGGCTTCCACCAGGCCCTGTTCGGCAAGCACTACCGCGCCGAGTGGGCCACGCCGGTGAAGTTTCCGGTGCTTGACCTGGCCACGGAGAAGGGCGGCCTCGAAGCCTACCGCATCGGCGGGGGTAAGCAGACGGCCTCGCTGAAAGTGCGCAACGAGGAGGGCCGCAACTACACCATCCGCGGGCTCGACAAGGACCCCTCGGCCGTGCTGCCGGAGGCCCTGCGCGAATCGGCCGCCAAGGACATTCTGCAGGACCAGATTTCGGCCCAGCACCCCTACGGCTCCATCGTGCTGCCGCCGCTGGCTGCCCGTGCCGGCATTCTGCACACCAACCCCGAGCTGCGCTACATCCCCCGCGACCCGCTGCTGGGCCAGTACCTGGCCCGCTTCCAGGACACGCCCGCCGCGCTGGAGGAAGACGCCAAGGACGACCAGAGCAACGTGGCCTCGCTGAACTTCGCCACCAACCTGGTGGGCACTGATAAGGTGCTGGAGCGCATGCGCCAGGACAACGACAACCACATCAAGGGCAAAGCCTTCGTCCGCTCGCGCCTGTTCGATATGTGGATCGGCGACTGGGACCGGCACGAGGACCAGTGGCGCTGGGCCGAAAGCAAGAACGAGGACGGGGACCGGACCTTCACGGCCGTGCCCGAAGACCGCGATATTGCCTTCTTCAAGGGCGACGGGTTCTTCCCCTGGCTGGCTCGCCGCAAGTGGGCCGTGCGCAACTTCCAGGACTTCGGCGAAGACTACGCCGACTGGAAAGGCCTGAACCTCACGGCGCTCAGCAATGACCGCGTGTTCCTGGGCGAGATGTCGCGCAAGGACTGGGTGGAAACCGCCGAGGATATGAAGCGCCGCCTCACCGACGCGGCCATCGACTCGGCCCTGCGCACGCGCTGGCCCGAGCAAATCTACAAGCTGCACGGCCCCGAAATAGCCGCCAAGCTCAAGAGCCGCCGCGACCTGCTGCCCCAGCTGGCCGAGGACTACTTCCGCCTGCTCAGCGAAAAAGTGGAGGTGAAGGGCAGCGAGAAGCAGGAGCGGTTCGTAGTGGAGCGCCTGCCCGACAACAAAACCCGCGTGCTGGTGAAGAAGGTCAACAAGGAGGGCAAGACCACCAAAACCCTCTGGGACCAGACCTACAACGGCGAGGTAACCGACGAAATCCGCCTCTACGGCTTCGCCGGCAACGACTCCTACCGCGTGCGGGGCAACGAGCCCAGCAGCATCCGCCTGCGCATCATCGGCGGCATCGACCGCGACACCATCGTCGACGAATCGACCAAAGGCGGCTCCTTCCTGCGGCCCCATTCGGTGCAGGTGTACGACGCCGACTCGGGCAACGTCATCGTGCCGGGCAAGGAAACGCGCCTGCGCCTGGCGCCGGGCACCGAAGTGAGCCAGTACGACTACCCCACGCGCACCAACAAGCGCGACTACAAGCTGCCCTACTTCGGCCCGGCCGTGTACTTCGGCTACAACGTCGACGACGGCGTGTTCGTGGGCGGCGGCGGCACGCTGCGCACCTACGGCTTCCGCCGCGAGCCGTTTGCCACCGAGCAGACGCTGGTGGCCAACTACGCCCCCTCGCGCCAGGCCTACAACGTGCGCTACACCGGCGTCTTCACCGACGTGCTCGGCAAGTACGACCTGCGCGTCAGCTCGCAGCTCTACGGCCCGCAGCTGCTCTACAACTACTTCGGCGAAGGCAACGACACCCGCAACGTAGCCCAGGGCGAAGGCAGCGGCAACCCGCTCGGCAACCGCGCCATCAACGACACCTACCGCATCCGCTTCTCGCGCTTCAACTTCTCGCCCACGCTGGAAACCGACGTGTTCAGCTTCCTGAAGTTCGGCATCGGGCCGCAGTACGACCAGTGGCGCATCGACCGCGCCCAGATCGGCCGCGAAATCCAGTCCGGCATCGACAACGGCTTTACCGGCGCCGCCGCCGGCATCCGCGAGTCCGATTTCGGGATGAACCGCTACCTCGGCGGCAAGGCCTACCTCAACCTCGACGCCAGCTCTTCGCCCATCAACCCGCGCATCGGCCTGCGCTGGTACAACTCGGCCGAATACAACAGCCAGCTCAACGGCGAAAAGCTGAAGTACGGCCGTCTGGCCTCGGAAGTACGCTTCTACGTGTCGCCGAACTTCCCCTTCCAGCTCACCTGGGCCGGCCGCATTGGGGCCGCCCGCAACCTGGGCGACTACCGCTTCTACCAGGCCAACACCCTGGGCGGCACCACCAACCTGCGCGGCTACCGCCGCACCCGCTACGCCGGCCGCAGCATGACCTACGCCAACGCCGAGGTGCGCCTACAGCTGTTTACCTTCAACGCCTACCTGGTGCCCGGCAAGTTCGGCATCATGGGCCTGGCCGACGCCGGCCGGGTATACAGCCGCTACGACATCGAGAAGGGCCTCGACGCCTACCACACCGGCTTCGGCGGCGGTATCTGGATCGACGTGCTGAAGCAGGCCGTCATCAACGCCACGTACTCGGCCGGGGAGGAGCGACTGGTCAATATCGGCTTCGACTTCCTGTTCTAACAACTCCTTGCTTTTCAGTAGCAAAAGCCGCGGCCACTAGGGTCGCGGCTTTTGTTTTTAACCGTGATTGGACAGAAGCAACCGAAGCGCAGGTTCGACTCAAGAAATCGAAACGGACTCTCTATGCTGGCTACCTCTCCTTCGTGAGAAAGGAAGGTCCCACATCGGGATTAATGGCATTTTTGATATAATAAATATTATATTTTAATTTTTAAAATCTGCGTGTGAATTGCTTTCGTACATCACCGATTAACAGCTAAGTAATTGTATTATTCTATGTTAAATTGCGGTATTACTTGCTGAAAAACCGCTTGTTAGCTAATTTTGGGCCCTTGCCACAGGAGCTTGCTCAAGCTTGGACTGATGCGGAACCGGTGACGAAATTCGGAAGCTTGGACGATATGAGAAAATTCCCATTATGGGTAAGGTGCCTTAAAGGCTCGACTGTTCAGCGAGAAGAAGCTCTCCTCCGGCCAGTAAAATCCGCCGTTTGTCGAGAAGGGCTGTGCCTGTGGCAGGGTGCCCGGTAGTTTTGCTGGCTCCGAAGCCGCGCCTGCGGTACAGCGTTGATTTTCCATCCACTCAAATACTTACCCAATGCGAACAGCCTTACGATTTACAGTCGGATTGCTGATCTGGTTAGGGAGCACCGCAACAGCGGTGACAGCCCAAACCCGACCTCAACCGGTCTCTGCCCGCAGCGGAGACCTTGACCCGCGCACCAGCCGAGTCAGCAACACCCTACCCAGGGTGTCTACTGTACCGGTGGCAGAAGCGGTTACTCCCAAAGGCACTGGCGCCCGGCCAACGGCACTGATTGCCAATGACGTGGCCGTAACCATTGCCAGCGACGCCGGCCTGACGGAAATTTCGCCGTTGAACTATTCCACCACTGGCGGTACAGGTGCTCCTAACCGGTTTACCTTCAACTCAATACCCAACGCCACAACGCAGGGGCGCCTGCGGGGCTACAGCGCCGACGCTTCTACGTTCGTCAATATCGTGGCGGGCACGGAGTATTTGCTGGCCGACTACCCCCGTTTGGCCTTCACGCCAATAGCCACGTACAACGGCGTCATCTCGCTGACTTATAGCGTACGGCGGCAAGGGGCCGGGGCTGCTACTTCCGGCAACGCCGACTACGTCATCAACGTGACGCCTTCGCCCAATGATCTGACGGCCCTGATTATCCCGGCTTCGTACGGGATTACGGCCCTGTCGGAGGCTTTGTCGTCTACGCCTACTGCCCAGAGCTTCATCATCAAGACGCTGCCGGACGCAGCAAGCGGCACGCTGTATGTGACGCGCAACGCTGCCGGAGCGGTGATTACCCCTGCCGCGGTCAGCGCCAACCAGCCGCTGACGCCGCTGCAGGCGGCCAATCTGGCATTTGACCCGGCTGCCAACTACTTCGGGTCGGCACGCTTTACGTATTCGGCCGTCAATAACGGCGCCGAATCAGCCCCGGCGGGCTATGCCATTCCCGTCAGCAAATCCGCTTGTGGCCAGGCCAACGCCCTCAACTTCGCTACTCGCCCCACCAGCCCGGCCGAAAACTGGGCGGTCAACGGCAAAACCGTGACCGTGGACGGCGTGACCATCACGACCGGTGACTACACCACCACCACTGTCAACGGCTCGACTTCGGGCCTGAGCGTGCAGGCCGGGAGCAACGCCCCCGGTACGGCTTTGATCTGGGAAGCTGACTACGGCGCCAACACGACCGCAACGCAAATCGTTACGTTCAACTTCAGCCGTCCGCTGAAGAATTTCTCGTTGACCGTATCGGACATCGACCAGCTGGTGGGCGGCCAAACCAACACGGGCTGGACCGATGAACTGCAGGTAGACGGGTACGCGGGCGCTTCGGGCGGCGCGGCTTACACCCTGACGAGTGCGGACGTTTCGCTGAGTTCGAACGGCAGCAACACGCTACTGAGTGGCAACCGCATTCGTGGCCAGAACGACTTCAACAACTTCGGCGTCAACGGCAACGTGGTCGTCACCTTCCCGATACTGATTCAGCGCATAACGCTGCGCTACCGCAACCTGCAGACGACCCCGGCCGACCCGGGCGGGCAGTTCGTCGGCATTCACTCGTTCTCGTGGTGCTCCCAGGCAGATCTGTTTACGAGCGCGGCGCAACTGACGTCGCCGGTAAACGCCGGGCAGCAGGGGCAGTTCAACGTGAGCTTCGGCAGCGTCAGCGGCCTGGACGTGGCCAACAACGTGGTGCGTACCGTGCAGCTGCCCGCCGGGCTGACGAACGTGGTGCTGACCGACAATGGCACCGTGGTGGCTAACGCTTACGACGCGGGCACGGGCCTGGTGACGTATCCGGTGCTGGCGACTTTTGCCAGCGGCACTACGCGCAACTCCACCATCACCTTTACGGCGCCGCCTACGGGGCCGGTTCTGGCTACCTCGACCATCAGCTCCGATGCGGATGAAAACGGCGCCACGGGCAACAACACTTCGGTCGCCAGCATTGGGGTGAATCCGTTCATCATCAGCGGTACCGTCTTCGAAGACGTGAACTTTGGCGGCGGCGTTGGCCGCAACTACTCGACGGCCAACACCTCGGCAACGAACTCCGGCTTTGCCAGCAACGCCATCCAACGCGCGGGTGCCACGGTAGAGCTCTACAACAGCTCCGGCACTCTGGTGGGTACCACCACGACCAACAGCACCGGGGTGTACAGCTTCAATGCCCCGGCGGCCGGTGATTACCGGGTGCGCGTGGTTAACTCTACCGTGACTTCGCTGCGCACGGGCTATACCAGTGCATTGCTGCCGGTGCAGACGTTTGTATTCGGCAACGTGAACCGCGTAGGCGGTGAAGCTCCCGAAAAGCAGGATGCTGCCGCCAACAACGGCTCGCAGACGCTGGCTTCGCTGACGGCCGGTACGGCGACGCCGCAGTCGCTGGTGACCATTACGGCCAGCACTTCGGGCGTGACCGGCGTGGACTTCGGCTTCAACTTCGACGTCATCACCAACACCAACGACGCGGGCCAAGGCTCGCTGCGCCAGTTCCTGCTCAACAGCAATGCTCTGGCTAACACCAACCTATCGCAGACGGGCCTGACGGCCGGGCTGGAGACGAGCATCTTCATGATTCCGGACGGCGTGGCCCACAACGGCCTGCGCAGTGGCTTGGTGAACCAGCTGACCAACGGCGCGGCTACCATCACCCTGGCCTCGGCACTGCCCAACATCACCGGCGCCAGCACCTCGCTGAACGGCTCGACGCAGACCACCAACGTGGGCGACTCCAACGCCGCCGTAACGACGGCCGGCAGCGAATCGACCGGCCCGGAGGTGATTGTGAACTTCGGCGGCACCGACGGCTTTGCTACCACGGCCGCCAACACGCGCGTGATTGGCATGGGCTTCACCAACGCCAACAACGGCGCTGGCTCGGGCTCGGCCGCCCTGCGTGTGGATGCTGGCGCTACCGCAGCCATCATCCAGAACAACACCTTCTACAGCAACGGGGCCAACTTCCGCCTCAACAACGTGGGCGGCGCAACGGTGAGCGGCAACATCTCGCGCAATGCGTTGTCGAACAACTCGGATGGTATTGAAATGACGGCTTCGTCGAACAACACCATCACCAACAACCAGTTCCTGAACAACGCGGGCTACGGCATCGACTTCATCAGCGGTGTGAGCAATGGCAACACCATTACGGGCAACGTGTTCAGCGGCAACGGCCAGAACAGCAGCAACGGCCAGACGGCCGGCATCGGCCTGCGCGACGGCAGCTCGAACAACACCATCACGGGCAACACCTTCACGGCCAACGTGGGCGACGGTATTTCGGCCCGCGACGGGAGCAATAACATCTTCTCGCAGAACAGCTTCTCGGCCAACGGCAACCTGGGTATCGACCTGACCACGGGCGCCACTTTCGACGGCGACGGCGTGACGCTGAACGACTCGGGCGACGCGGACGCCAACACCGGCCAGGCCAACGGTCTGATCAACTTCCCGGTTATCACCTCGTCGACCATCCGCAACGGCAACCTGATCGTGCAGGGCTTTGCCCGCCCGGGCGTGACGGTGGAACTGTACGTGGCGGACCCGGATGGCACCGGCTTCGGCGAAGGCCAGACCTTCTTCAACACCTTCGTGGAAGGCTCGGCGGCGGACACCAACCCGGGCACGGGCACCTACTCGGGCCTGATCAACGGCCGCGACCAGGGCACCGACAACACCAACCGCTTCACGGTGACCATCGCGCTGTCGTCGCTAACGGCGGCCCAGCGCACGGCCCTGACGGCCGCCGGCGCCCAGCTGACGGCCCTGGCTACGCTGACCACGAACACCGCTGGCAACTACGGCACGTCGGAATTCTCGGGTGATTCGCCGGTGCTCAACGCCCCGGTAGCCATCAACGACGCGGGTACCACGACTCCCGGCACGGCCGTCACGCTGACCGTGACGACCAACGACCAGAACAACATCGACCCGGCCACGGTGGCCCTGAACGGCCTGGCGGCCGGCAGCACCACGGCGGTAAGCGTAACGGGCGGCACCTTCCAGTTCCTGAGCAACGGTCAGGTCCAGTTCACGCCGACGGCGGGTTTCACCGGCATCGCCACGGTGCCGTACACGGTGAACAACACTTCGGGCATTACGTCGAACACCGCTTTCATCACGGTGAACGTGCGTAACCCCAGCATCGACCTCTCGACCACGATTACGTCCCCGGCCAACAACACGGCCATCAACGGCGGGACGGCCCTGACGTACGTGGTGGTGGCTACCAACGGCACCGCCACGGCGGCCAGCACGGTGGTAGAAACCCTGCAGCTGCCGGCCGGTCTGACGACCAACGGCGGCACCGTGACCATCACGGGCGGGCAGAACTTCGCTTCGGCCAGCTACAACAACGCTACCGGCCTGGTGACCATTCCGGTGGGCACGCTGGCGGCTAGCGCCTCGCAGACCTACAACGTGGCCGTATCGGCCATGCCCGGCACCGGCCCGGTAACGGCTACGGCCAACATCAGCGGCGCCGTGACGGAAACCAACACGGCCAACAACACGGTGGCCACGACGGTGACCATCAACCCGCGCTACGACGTGGCCACGACCATCACGGGCCCGGCTACGGGCGTGGTGCGCGGCAACGAAATCACCTACACCGTGACGACCAGCAACCTGAGCACCACCGCGGGCTCGGTGTCGCCGGCCCCGAACGTGGTGCAGGTGGTGCAGCTGCCGACCGGCCTGACGGGCGTATTTGCCTCGAACGGCGGTACCTACAACTCGGCCGACGGCAAGGTGACCTTCCCGGCCATTGGCTCGCTGCCGGTGGGTCAGACGGTGGTCAACAGCATCAGCTTCGCGGCTCCGGCCGCCAACTTCACCGTGCCCTCGGCCACGGTGACGGCCGGCGCCAGCAGCGACAACGCCGGTGACCTGAACTCCCCCTCGGCGGGGACCAACAACAACACGGCGTACCTGAACAACCTGGCCAGCAACGCCACGGTGGCTACCGTAGCCCCGAGTGCCTCGCAGGTGAACGTGTACACCAACATCAGCAGCTCGGCCACCAACGTGGCCCCGAATGCCTCGGTGACGCTGACGGTAACGGCCAACAATGCCGGCCCGGCCACGGCCACTGCGGTAACGGAAACCCTGCAACTGCCGGCCGGCCTGACGGGCGTGACGGTGAGCAACAGCGGTAACTACAACTCCACCACCGGCCTAGTGACCTTCACCTCGTTCGGCGACTTGGCTCCGGCCGGCAGCGCCTCGGCCACGGTGACGTTCAACGCCCCGGCCCAAGGCTTCGTGCTGGCTTCGGCTACGGTGATGACGACGGCTACCGACCTGGTGCCGGCCGATAACCTGGCCCAGATCAAAGTGGAAGTGGCTCCGGTAGCCAACGTGGCTACCACGCTGGCGGGCCCGACCACCGTAGTACCCGGTCAGACGGCCACCTACACGGTGACAACCAGCAGCCTCGGTGAGGCGGCGGCCGTTGGCGTGGTGCAGACGGTAAGCCTGCCGGCCGGCCTGACGGGCGTGACGGTGAGCGGCGGCGGTGGCTACAACAGCACCACCGGCGTGGTAACCTTCACCTTCGCTGGCGCGATGAGCAAGGGCACGACGCAAACCAACTCCATCAGCTTCACCGTGCCCTCGGGCGCTACGAACTACTCGGCCGTAGCCAACGTGAACACCACAACGCCGGAAACGGTGCTGACCAACAACGCGGCCACGGTGGCCACGACGGTGCAGCAGACGGCCGACCTGGTAGAGCGCGTGAGCGGTCCGAGCACGGCTGGTGCCGGTAGCGCGGTGACGTATACCACGACGACGACCAACAACGGCCCCTCGGTGGCTACTTCGGTGGTGCCCACGCTACAACTGCCCGCCGGTCTTGGCACGGTGGTGGTGCCGGGCGGTAGCTACAACAACACCAGCGGCTTGGTGACCTTCGGCACGGTATCGGCCCTGGTCAACGGCGCCAGCGTGACCAACACGGCCACGTTCATCATGCCCGACGCGAGCAGCGTCAACGGCTTGGCGCAAGCCAGCGCGGCCTCGGCCGAAGCCAACTTCGACAACAACTTCGCCTCGGTGGCAACCACGGGAGCCACGCCGGGCACCGGCACGGCCAACCTGGGCGCTACCATTGCCGCTTCGACGACGCAGACCAGCCCCAACGGGCAGGTAACCATTGCCACCAACTTCACCAACGCGGCGGGCTCGGACCCGGCGGCCAACGTAGCGCTGGCGCTGCAACTGCCGGCTGGCCTGGGTACCGTTGCGGTAAGCGGCGGCACGGGTGGCAGCTACAACAACACGACCGGTTTGGTGACCTGGAACAGCCCTGGCACCCTCAACGGCAACGCAACGTTGAGCGGTTACCAGGTGGTGTTCAACGCCCCGTCCAACCTGAGCTCGTTCACGGCTACGTCGTTCATTTCCTCGCCGACGACGCCGGAAAGCAACCTGGCTAACAACGCCACCAGCCTGACCGTCACGGTTGCACCTTCGGCCGACGTCGCCACGGACATCAGCGGCCCGACGACCACGCAGCCCGGCGCCACGGTAACCTATGCCGTGACGACCCTGAACAACGGTGTGTCGGCCGCTTCGTCGACGCAGACGGTGCGCATCCCCGATACGGCCACCAACATCGTGGTGCCGAGCGGCAGCACGCAGTCGGCCGCTGCGGGCGGGTTCATCACCATCACCTTCCCGGCCATCAGCAATCAGCCGGCTGGTGCGGTGGGTCAGGTGACCAACTACGTGTCGTTTACGGCTCCGAGCGCGGCTTACACGGTGTCGGCCGCCCTCACGCCCGGCACGACCGATGGCGACAATGCCGGCAACAACACGGCCAGCATCAGCACGTCGATCAACCGCGCGCCGGTGGCTTACAACGTGGTGAATGCCCTGCAGACGCCCGAGGCCAACACGGCCGCAGCACTGCTCATCTCGCCGCTGGTGGCGACCGATGCCGACGGCAACACGCTGACCTACACCATCACGGCAGTGCCGAGCAGCTCGGTGGGGCAGCTCTTCATCGGCAGCTCGACCACGGCCCTGGCGGCCAACGCGACGGTGACGGCGGCGCAGATCAGTACCCTGCGCTTCGACCCAGCCGCCAATTTCATCGGCAATGCCTTCTTCTCGTACACGGCTACCGATAACGCGACGACTCCGGCTACCTCGAACACGGCTATCTACACCATCGCCGTGGGCCAAGACGTCAACTCGGCGTACGCCAGCGCCCCGAACCGCGGGGGCTCGGCCAGCAACTACTCCAACGGGGACCTGATTGGCTACCTGTTCGACGCCAACGCGGCCCGCTACGCCAGCACCGGCACGTTCTACAACACGGCCGTGGCCAACGGCACGCTGATTTCGGGCGCCAACACCGGCGTTACGTCGACGACGACCGACGCCGCCGGCACCAACCAGCTTAACACGCTGGGCCTGGCGCTGAACGCCGCTACGGGCGAAATCCGGGTGACGAACCGCTTGCTGCTGCGCGGTGGTAGCTACACCATCAACGTGACGACGGTGGACGCCAACGGCGGCACCAACACGCAGACGGTGACCTTCAACATCGGCTTCGGCCCGCTGCCCGTCACGCTGGTCGAATTTACGGCCAAGGCCCAGGGCGACGCCGCCCTGCTGAACTGGAAAACGGCGCAAGAGAAGGACAACGACCACTTCGATGTGGAGCGCTCCATCGACGGCCTGCACTTCGAGAAGGTAGGCGAGGTGGCCGGCCACGGCAATAGCACGACGCCGCAGCCGTACAGCTTCACCGACGCGGGCGCCTCGCGCCTGGCCGGCACGGTGTACTACCGTCTGCAGCAAGTGGACACCGACGGCACGACCACGGCTTCGGAAGCCAAGGTGGTGAGCTTCGGCAAGACGGCCGGCCTAGAGCTGACGCTGTTCCCGAACCCGGCTTCGGAAACGCTGAACATCCGCCTCGCCGGTGCCGCCGGTACCAGCCAGGTGACGGTGTACAGCACGACCGGTGCGCTGGTGCTGCAAGGCAAACTGGCGGGCGCGCTCAGCACGGCATTCGACGTGCGGGCACTGCCGGCCGGAACGTACCTAGTGAAGGTGCTGGCTGCCAACGGCCAGTCCCGGATCAGCCGCTTCGTGAAATACTAGGGTGGATGGAACCCACGAACGGCAAAGGCCGCTGCTCCGAAAGGGGCAGCGGCCTTTCTTTTTCCCCTGATATTCATCAGCCCGGCCGATGTAGCCTTTTTGGCGCGTTTGCGTTTAGACCAGCACCGCTCCCGGTTCTCTCACCATTTTGCCGCACTCGCCCCATGAATACTACTACTACGCTGCTCACCTGGCGCCTCGGCCTCGGTTTGAGCTTTTCCCTGTTGGTGCTGGGCTTCCCGGCCGCACAGGCCCAGGATCAGCCCCCGCGCAAAGGCGGTGAGCCGGTGCGTACGCCGGTGTACCCACCGCCCGCCCCGCTGGCCAGCGACACCACCCGCACCGATCAGGTGGGCCAGAGCCAGGAATTTGCCGTGCCCTCGGTGCTGGGCAGCGGCCCGAGCAAGGGCGTAGTGGCTCACTACGAACGGCTCGGCAACTTCTCCATTAACTCCAAGCTGCGCGACCGGAACCCCGAAGGCCAGGCCTCGACCACCGTCACCAAGAATGCCCGGGCATACATCAAGGCTTACGCTCCGCTGATCAACCACCCGCACCTGAAGATGATTCTCGGCCTGAACTACGACCGGGAAGAGTTTAACTTCAAGAGCCCGGAGGGCAGCACGTTCTACCGCAACCTTGAAGAAAAGGGGCTGAAGGTCATCGGGGCGCAGCTGGCCGTCATCCGGCCCGTCGATGAGGTGCACTGGTACATTGCCCGCATCAAGGGCGAGCTGAACGGCGACTATACTTCCAGTGAGCTGGACGTGCCCGACTACCTGAAGATGTCGGGGGAATTTATCTACGGCTGGAAACGCTCCCCCAACTTCGCCTGGGGTATCGGCGGGCAGCTGGGCTACACGTTCGGGCGGCAGAGCATCTACCCGGTTATTCTCTACAACCGCACATTCAATCCACGCTGGGGCGTCGAAGCGCTGTTTCCGGCCCGCGTGTCGTTTCGCTACAACGCCACCCGCAGCACCCTCTTCTTCGCCGGCTACACCGTCGACGGCTACAACTACAACATCAAGCTGCGCGAACCGCTGCAGAACGGCCAGCAGACCCTCATCCTGCGCGAAACCGAGCTGAAGCCGCGCGTGCGCCTGGAGCGGGAGATTTACGACTTCCTCTGGTTCGGGCTGGAAGCGGGCTACCGCTACAACGTCTCCTTCAACGCCCTCGACGAGGCCAATAACAAAGGCCTCGGCCTGCTGCGCAAGAGCCCGCGCCCGCTGCTGCTCGACAACACCTTGGGCGGCGCCCCCTACGCCGCCTTCGAGCTGTTCCTGGTGCCCCCGCGCAAGTTCCTGAACAAAACCGCCAGCAAGTAGGCCGACGGTTCACCCCGTAGTCATTGCGAGCGAAGCGCGGCAACCGCAGGAAGGCGTAGCCAATCTTTCCTCCAGTAGCACCGCCGCCAAAACTGGCAGAACCCGAAAACAGCCCCGCCCGAAACTGCAGATGCAGGTTTCGGGCGGGGCTTGTGTTAGCGGCGGCACGTTGTACAGGACCGATTGGCTACGCCTTCCTGCGGTTGCTTCGGCTACGCCTCGCAATGACTGCCACTCGCGCCGGGGCTTGTGGCTCCGCCTACTTGCGGCGCTTTTTGCGCAGGTAGTCGTAGGTGGCCTGCTGGGCGCGCACGGGCTTTTCCTCGGCGGCTTCGCGCAGGTACTGGTTTTGCCAGTCGCGCGACTTTTGGTTGTCCTGGCGCTGCAGGTCGAGCAGGTGGCGCACTTCGCGGCGCACGTCCGGGTCGTAGAGGGGGAAGGCCACTTCCACCCGCCGGTCCAGGTTGCGCGACATCCAGTCGGCCGAGGCCACGTAGATGCGCTCCTGCCCGCCGTTGCCGAACACGTACACCCGGGCGTGCTCCAGGTAGCGGTCCACCAGGCCGCGCTGCTGAATGTTCTCGCTCTGGCCCGCCGCACCCGGCACCAGGCACGAAATACCGCGGATGAGCAGCTCCACCCGCACGCCGGCCTGGCTGGCCTCGTAGAGCTTGCGGATAATGGCCTCGTCCTGCAGCGCGTTCAGCTTCAGAATGATGTAGGCCTCTTGCCCCGCTCGGGCGTGCTCGATTTCCACGTCGATGAGCAGGTTCAGCCGCTGGCGCAGCTCGAAGGGTGCCACCAGCAAGTGGCCGAAGGGCGCGGGCGTTTCGCGGGAGCGGAAGAAGTCGAAGATGCGGGCCACCTCGCCGGTCAGCCGCTCGTCGGCGGTGAAGAGGCCGTGGTCGGCGTACACGTGGGAGGTGTCCTCGTTGAAGTTGCCGGTGCTCAGGTAGGCGTAGTGCCGCGGCGCGCCCTCTTCCGGCCGCGTGATGAGCAGCAGCTTGGCGTGCACCTTCAACTCGGGCACCCCGTAGATGACCACCGCGCCGGCCCGCTCCAGCTTCTCGGCCCAGCGAATGTTGGATTCCTCGTCGAAGCGGGCCTTCAGCTCCACTACCACGGTCACGCGCTTGCCGTTTTTGGCGGCCTTCAGCAGGGCTTTGGCCACCTCGCTCTTGCTGGCTACGCGGTAGAGCGTGATGCTCACGTCGGTTACGGCCGGGTCCTTGGCCGCTTCCTTGATCAGGCGCGGCACGTAGTCGAACGACTGGTAGGGGTAATGGATCAGGTGGTCGTGCCGGGCCACGGCAGCCAGCAGGCTTTCCTCCTTGGCCCGCGGCAGCGAGGGGTGGGGCAGGGCATTCTGCGGCGGGTACTGTAGCTCCTTCAGCCCGAAGCCCGGGAAGCCGAAAAAGTCGCGGAAGTTGTGGTAGCGGCTGCCCTCCACCAGCTCGTCCTTGCCGATGCCGGTCTTTTGCATCACGGCCCGCAGCGCGGCCTTAGGCATGGTGGGGTCGTAGAGCAGGCGGGCGGGGTAGCCGGTTTCGCGCTTCTGCAGGCTGCTCTTGATTTTGGCCAGCAGGTTGCCCGATACTTCCTCCTGAATGTCCAGCTCCGCGTCGCGCGACATCTTGATGCTGCTCACTTCCACCGTCTGGTACTTCGGAAACAGCTCGTGGGCGCAGCAGCGCACCACATCATCGAGGAACATCACGTAGTGCTCGGGGCCCGCGTCGGGCAGCTGCACGAAGCGGCCGCCGTGGCGCTTGGTGGGCAGCTCCATCACCAGCACGCGCTCCTCGTCCTCGGCCTTTTTGCCCTTCACGTGCCCCGAGAGGTACACGGTGAGGTAGGTGACCTGGTCTTTCAGGAACAGGTGGTGCAGGTTATCGTCGAGCACGATGGGGGACAGCAGATCCTGCACCCGGGCGCGGAAATATTCCTTGACCCACTGCCGCTGCTCGGCCGTGAGGTCGTGCTCCGTGACGAGGTGAATGTGCTGGCGGTGCAGCTCGGGCAGGATCTGGTTGCGAAACGTGTCGCCGAACAATTCCTGCTGTCGGCCCACTTCGGCCAGCACCTGCTGCAGCTGCTGGGCCGGGTCTTCTTCGCCCAGCTTCGCCAGGGTTTTGCGCTTGAGGTTCTGCAGGCGGCGCAGCGTGGCCACGCGCACCTTGAAGTACTCGTCGAGGTTGGAGGAGAAGATGGCCAGGAACTTCAGGCGTTCCAGCAGCGGAACCTCGGGGTTCTGGGCTTCCTGCAGCACGCGGGCGTTGAAGGTCAGCCAGCTTTGTTCGCGGTTGAGCAGCGTCGGCTCCGGGGGCGGTGGTGTGGTGAGGGCGTCGTGCGGCATCTTGTCAATGAGTGAATAAGTGAATGAGCGAATGAGTGAATGGAAAGGATAGCCGAACGACAATCACTCATTCACTCATTCGCCCATTCACTCATTGAATATCAGTCTTCGTGGTTTTTCGGCGTGTCCACGAAGTACAATTCGGCGTTGTGGCGGTGGGCGTCGGCCCAGTGCTCGGTCTGGAAGTGCAGGCACACCACGGCGGCCGTGGTCATTTCGTGCACGGCACTGGGCGAGAGATAGTTCACCGTATCGGTGATGGTGGGGTTATGGCCCACCAGCAGCACGCTGTTCACGTCATCGGGCAGCTCCTGCACGATGCCCACCAGCCGGTCGAGGTCGGCTTCGTAGATGCCGTCGAGCACCTGAATGCGCTCAGGCGGGTAGTTCAGTTCCTTGGCCACCAGGGCAGCGGTGCTCAGGGCCCGCACGGCCGGGCTGCTCACCAGCAAATCCAGCTGAATGTTGCGCTCGGCCAGGGCCTGGCCCATTTGAGGCGCGTCGGTGCGGCCGCGGTTGTTGAGGGGGCGTTCTTTGTCGCTGAGCCCGTCGAAGTTCCAGCTCGACTTGGCGTGGCGCATCAGGTACAGGATTTTCATCGTGGGAGGGGAGAGGTGGCAGTAGCGGGCTTCTTTACTGTAGCCCGCCGAAAATAGTTATCAGCCCCGGCGGCGCCAAAAGCAAAACCCGCCCCGCCGGGCGGCGGAGCGGGTTTGCAAAGAGGTGAGTGAGGCGGCGTCGGGCGCCGCTTGGAGTAAGCTTATTGCTTCACGAAGCGCTGGTGTACCACCGTGTCGCCGTCCTTCAGGCGCAGGGTGTACACACCGGCCGGCAGCTGCTGCACTTCCAGCATGCCCGAGCCGTCGTAGCGCACCTGCTTCATGCTGGCGCCGCGGGCGTCCAGCACTTCCACCTGCACGTCACCGGCTTTGTGGTTGGACGGCAGCACCAGGTTCAGCACGTCGCTGGTCGGGTTCGGGAACAGCTTGTAGTCGGCCAGCGTGGCCTTAGCCGATTCCGAGGTGCGCAGGCCGCCGGTGATGTTCACCGTGTAGTCTTCGGTTTCGCCGTAGCTGTAGCTGCCGCAGCTGGTGGTGGCCGAGGCGTCGCTCATCACCACGCGCATGCGGGTCGCACCGTTTTTGGCCGTGCTGGGCACCGTGAAGGCGCTGCTCAGCGTGGTGCTCACGTTGCTGCTGCGGCTGGCTACCAGCTCCCCGGCGTCGGTAAATACGCCGTTCTGGTTGTAGTCGATGTACACTTTCCAGTACTCGGTGTAAGCCGAGCTGGCGAAACCGGCCGAGTAGTAGATGGTCTGGGCCGAGCCCGCGGCCAGCGTGGTGCTGCTGGCGGTGCCGTCGTAGTAGCCGGCGTTGGCGGCCGAGGTGCGGTTGATGGAGCCCAGCTGCACCAGGTCAATCCACTCGTAGCTCACGCTCGTGCCTTTCGAGGCGCAGTAGGTCGGGGTGGTACCGCCGCCACCGCCGGGAGCCGTGCCGCCCACCGAGGTCAGCAGCCCTACGCGGGCGCCGCCGGTAGCAAACAGCGCGTTCATGCGCGACGACTGGCCGGTCGAGAACATGTACATGGCTGCGTCGTCCACGTAGTCCATGTAGTTCATGAACATGTCGCTGGTGTTCGAGCAGGAGGGGTTGGGGTAGGTCGGCGTGCCGTAGTTTTCGTCGGCCTGGTTGGGCGTGTCCGATACGTTGTCGGTGCCGGTGCAGGCGGTGCCGTCGTCACCCCAGATGTGGTTCAGGTTCAGCCAGTGGCCTACTTCGTGGGTAGCGGTGCGGCCCAGGTTGAAGGGTGCTACGGCCGAGCCGCCTTTGCCGAAGGCCGTGGTCAGGATAACCACGCCGTCGGTAGCGGCCGCGCCGCCGGGGAACTGCGCGTAGCCCAGCACGCCGCCCGAGAGATTACACACCCACAGGTTCAGGTACTTGCTGGAGTTCCACGCGTCGAGGCCGCCGGTGCTGGCCTTTTTCATCGCGTCGTTGGTGCCCCAGGAGGTGGTAGAAGTCTGCTTCCGCTCGATGCCAGTGGTAGCGGCGCCGGTAGGCGTCTGCTTGGCCAGCACGAACTGAATGCCGACGTTGGCCACCAGCCCGGCAAACGCCGACGGAGTCTTGGTGTAGTCGGAGTTGGTTTTGCTGTAGTCCTGGTTCAGTACGTCGAGCTGCGACTGAATCTGGGCATCAGAAATGTTCTGGGCCGAGGTGTTATAGAGCACGTGTACCACCACCGGGATGGTGATGACGGCGTTGGTGCGCTGGGCGTCGTTGCTCTTGCCGGACACGTAGGCCTGGGCCTGGGCTTCGATAGCGGCACGACGGGCGGCCAGCGAGGGGTCGGCCGCCAGCTGGGCCTGCAGGTTTTCAACGGTAGCGCACTGGCGAACCGACTGTGCCTGCGCGGCAGAGGTCAGCAAGCCCAGGCACGCCAAGGCAGCGTAAACGGTTTTCTTCATAAAAGGGGGTTGGTTGTGGAAAAGGGGAACGGTATGACTTTTTGAAAGTCGCGGTGGCAATCTTTGAAATTATTGCTTGGCTAACAAGTGTTTGTTGAAAAATTATTCAAAAAAAGTATTGCTAATCCCTGCAGGTGTAAATAAAGCCTGCAACAAATTGCGGTTTTGTCAGGCCGACCGTCAAGGCTTAGTACAACTATCCGCTAATGCAAAAAGCGTTCATTCCGCGCGGAATGAACGCTTTTTGCATTAGCGGGGAGGCTTGTCCGGCTACTCCTTCATGAAGCTTTTCTGCACCGTCTGCTGGCCGTCGTTGATGGCAATGCGGTACAGGCCCTTGTTCAGGCCCTGCACGTCTACCCGACCGGTGGCGGCATTGTAGCGGGCACCTTTCATCAGCTGGCCGTGGATGTCATACACCTGCACGCTCACGTTGGCGGTGCGCGTACCCACGTTGGCATCGGTCAGCGTCAGGGTCGAGGTCGCCGGGTTCGGGAACAGCGAGTACGAGGTCAGCGCCGTGCGCGGTGAGGTACCGCCGTTCGAAGTCAGCAGCGAGGCGCGGGCACCACCCGAGCCGAACAGCGCGTTCATGCGCGAGGACTGGCCGGTGGTGAACATGTACATGCACTGGTCGTAGGTGTAGTCCATGTAGTTCATCGACATGTCGCCCTGGTTGCTGCAGGTCACGTGCGGGAAAGCCGGGCAGCCGCCGTTGCTGGTCTGCTGGGTGGGCGTGTCGGCCACGAGGTCGTTGCCGCAGCTGGCATCACCCCAGATGTGGCGCAGGTTCAGCCAGTGGCCTACTTCGTGGGTAGCGGTGCGGCCCTTGTTGTAGTTGGTAGCCGCGCCCCCGGGCACCGAGGAGTACAGCACCACCACGCCATCGGTGGCAGCCGCGCCGCCGGGGAATTGCGCGTAGCCCAGTAGGCCCTGGCCCAGGTTGCAGAGCCACAGGTTCAGGTATTTATTAGCCGGCCAGGCGTCGCTGCCGCCCTTGCTGGAGTACTTCACGAAGTCGTTTGAGCTGAACGAGCGGGTCTTGGTGGATTTGCGCACCACGCCGGTAGTAGCCGCGCCGTTCGGGTCGCGCTTGGCCAGCACGAACTGGATGTTGGTGTTGGCGGCCAGGCCGGCGTAAATCGAAGGCGTGTTGGCCGCGTCGGCGTTCAGCTTGGCGTAGTCCGCGTTCAGGGTGGCAATCTGCGCGTCGATCTGCGACTGCGGCACGTTCTGCGCGGCCGTGTTGTACACCACGTGCACCACCACCGGGATGGTCACCACGGCGTTGGTGCGGTTCATGGTCGGGTTGGCCACGAAGCTGCGCGTCTGGGCTTCGATGGCGGCCAGGCGCTGGCTCATGGCCGGGTCGGCGGCAATCTGCTGGGCCAATACCTCCATCGAGGCGCATTGGCGGCCAGGGGCGCCGGGCATTTCCACCTGGGGCTGGGCGCTCTGGGCAATGGCGCGGGCCGCATCCTGCGCCGTAGCGGGCAGCAGGGCGGCAAAGCTCAAACCGAAAGTGAGGGCGTAGAACGTTTTCTTCATAGAAGGGTTTGGTGGTTGTGTTGGCGGAGTTGTCTGGTAATAGACGAATTACTGTACAGAAAAGCAAAAAATAGGTTGCTAATTTTTAAATAGTGCAAATTATATGTGTCTATCAATAAGGAAAATAAAATGTTGATGACGGCTGGATTGGCCAAAAAGAAGAGCCTGGCCAACGGCCAGGCTCTCGCAAAAACAGGACTATGAAGGGATAGGCGCCGGCCTATTCTTCGACGCTGTAGGCCGATAAGTCGGGGAAGGGCGGATGGCCGGGGTATTGCTGCGCGTAGAGCGCACGCAGGCGGCGCGAAATCATGGTGCGCAGTTCGTCGATGTTCTGACGCTCCTGGGCCGAGATGAAAATGACCGGATCGTGGAGGCGGGCCATGTAGGAAGCCTGCAGCTGCTCCAGGGTGGGGCGCTGCTGCACGTCGTCGGCGTGGTGCAGGTCCTCGGCGTGGTCGGGCTCCACGTCGTGCAGGTGGGCGGCCGGGTCCACGTCGGTCTGGTACTGGTCGATTTTGTTGAACACCAGGATGGTCGGCTTTTCGGCCGCGCCGATGTCCTTGAGCGTGTCGTTGACGACCTGAATGTGCTCCTCGAACATGGGGTGCGAAATGTCGACCACGTGCAGCAGCAGGTCGGCTTCGCGGATTTCGTCCAGCGTCGACTTAAAGCTCTCGATCAGGCGCGTGGGCAGCTTGCGGATAAACCCGACGGTATCGGAGAGCAGGAAGGGCACGTTGTCGAGCACCACCTTGCGCACCGTCGAGTCGAGGGTGGCGAAGAGCTTGTTTTCGGCAAACACGTCGGCGCGGCTGAGCAGGTTCATCAGCGTGCTCTTGCCCACGTTGGTGTAGCCGACGAGGGCCACGCGCAGGGTGCCGGCGCGGGCCTTGCGCTGCACCTGGCTTTGCTTGTCGAACTCCTGCAGTTGGTCTTTCAGCAGGCTGATCCGGTCGCGCACCACGCGGCGGTCGGTTTCGATTTCCCGTTCGCCCGGGCCGCGCATGCCCACGCCGCCACGCTGCTTGTCCAAGTGGCTCCAGAGGCCGGTGAGGCGGGGGAGCAGGTACTGGTACTGGGCCAGCTCCACCTGGGTGCGGGAGGTAGCCGTTTTGGCGCGCGAGGCGAAGATGTCGAGGATGAGCAGGGTGCGGTCGAGGATTTTCACCTTCAACTCGGCTTCCAGGTTGCGCAGCTGCGAGGGCGAGAGGTCGTCGTCGAAGATGACCACGCTGCTGTTGTGGTGCTGCACGTAGGCGCGGATTTCCTCCAGCTTGCCCGAGCCGACGAAGGTGCGCAGGTCGGGCTTTTCGAGCTTCTGGATAAAGCGCTTGGTGGGCACGGTGCCGGCCGTTTCGGTTAGAAAGGCCAGCTCATCGAGGTACTCGGTGGTCAGCGCGTCGTCCTGGCGCTTGTCGGGCACGGCCACCAGCACGGCGGTTTCCTGCTCGGCGGAGGTTTCGTAGGTGGCGTCTTTGTTGCCCTTGGCCAGAATGCGGCCGGCGCGGCCCTTCACCGTATCGTGGGCGCCGGGGTGGCGGGTGCTGTTGGTGCGACGTTTGGAAGCGGGGCGGTTTGCCATGGAATGGTAGTCGGGAGCGGGAAAAAGGGGAAGCTGGGGCTGCCTGTCACATACGGCAAAAGTAACGCGAGGGTAACGCGCCTACGCCGTAGCCAGGGTCAGGGCTATTTCAGCGTGAGGCTGTAGGCGGCCACCTGCTCGATCTGCTCGGGCGTGAGCTGGCCCTTGAAGGCGGGCATCTTGCCCATGCCGTTCGTGACCATGTATGCCCGGCCCATCTGGTTGAGGTTGCTCTTGGTCAGGTCGTGGGCACCGTTGAGGCCGCGCTTGCCGTCGGGGCCGTGGCAAAGGGCGCAGTTCTGCTCGAACAGGGCCTGGCCCGCATCGACCAAGCCAACGGCATCGGCGGGCGCGGCGGTCGGCGGGGCAGTGGCGTTGTCGGCCTCGCCGCCGCAGCTGCCCAGGGCCAGCAGCAGGATCAGGCCGGCGGCCCGTAGCGGCGCGGCCAGTGACACCGGGGCGGCCACCGGGCGCAGGCGGCCCCACTGCCAGACTTCGCCCCAGTTCGGGTCGAGCACCGGGCCTTCGTAGGCCATACCCGCTTTTTCCAGCACCCGACAGGAGGCGTTGCGCTGGGGCTGGGTCAGGGCCGTCACGCGGCGTACGGCGGGCTGCGCGAAGGCGTACTGCACCAGGGCCTGGGCCGCTTCGGTGGCCAGTCCTTGCCCGCGGTAGGCATCAGCCACGCTGTAGCCGAGTTCCACCGCGCCCTGCTCATCGGGGCGGCCCTTGAAGCCCGCCAGCCCGATGAGCCGCTGATCGGCCCGGTGCACGAGCAGGTAGATCCACCAGGGCGCCAGGCCCGGGTCGCGGCGCAGGTGCTGGTAGCCGGGGGCCAGGGCTTGCCGGGCTTCCTCCGAGCCGGGCCAGCCGGCTTCGGCGGCCACGCCCAGCACGGCGGCCAGCACGTGGTGGCCGGCCAGCGCGGCTTCGAAGTGAGCCGGCGTACACGGAATCAGCTGCAGGCGCGGGGTGGTGAGCATGGGGTGAGGGCGGGTGGAACGAAGCAGCAAGGTACGGCCAAACGCGCGGGCCCCGGTCGTCCGGTCTCCATTTGCCTCGGACTTCGCCCCGCCCTTACTGCAGCTGCACCGACTCGATATCTACCTGCAGCGGGCTGCCCATGGCCGGCCCGTCGACCACGATTTGCAGCACCTCCGCGTCAGCGAGGCGCAGCTGGGCGGGCTGGGTGGCGGGCTGGAAGTGCAGGGGCAGAAAGCCGGGGTAAGGGCGCGGGGTGATAAGCAGCGGGGCTGGCTGCAGGCGGCTGAGCGGGATGCGCACGGTTTGCCAGTCCGCAGTCAGCGTGAGCGGGGCGGCATAGGCCGCCGCATTCCTGGTGACGAGCAGCACCTGTACCGCGGCGCCGGGCTGGCTCGTGCGGGCGCGCACCAGCAGCTCTTGGGCGCCGGCCAGCTCCCCGGTGCGGCCCTGCAGCTGATCGGCAAAGTAGGCCCGCAGGCTCACGGCCGGGGCCGTTTCGGATGTGCTGGCTCCCGTTTTGGGTACCGGCACCACCAGACGCAGGGTCAGTTCGCCCGCAGGCGTGGTCACGTAATCGGCCCAGCCGGAAAAGGCGTTTTCGGTGCCGCGCACTTCCACCCGGCGCTGGTCGTGGCCGGCGCGGAATAGCGGCAGCGGGCTGCCCGCCGCCACAATGGGCACTTCCCAGTGCTCCTGGGAGTAGAAGTCCCAGTCGGAGGGCTGGCCCGGCACGGCGCCGGGGAAGGTCAGCGTCGGCAGGCCCTTCGACTTATCCTGTGGCTTCAGCACCACCCAGTAGCGCAGCAGACCGGGGTACAGCAGTTCGGCGGGCACGGTGGCTTCGGCGGTGAAAATGTTCAGGCGCGTCATGGGCAGGCGCAGGGTGCGGCCGTAGAAGTGCTGGGCCACTAGTAGCAGGCTGTCCCGTAGCTCCGCGCCGGCCACCTGTACGCGCAGCCGCAACGGCTGGCCCGCCGTAGTTTGCGGAGGCGGAGTTGCCTGCACCGCCCCCGTACCTATGACGGGCTCTGACAGCAAGAAGTGCCGTGGGGCCACGAACTCGCTCAGGCCAAGCGCACCCACTTTGGCATCTTGCGTTATCGACTTCTGCGCGTCCTGGTCGCGCACCGCAAGCAGGTAGGTACCCGGCCGCACCCGCAGCTTGCCATCCTGCGCCCGTTGCTCGGCACGGTTGCCCGTGTCGAGGCCGCGCAGCGTGAACGACGCGCCCAGGTCGGGCAGCTGCACCCGTAGCGGCTGCTCGTTCCATTGAATGCTGGTCACCACCTTCCGCAACGACGTCTTCTCGAACGGGTCCCGCACCGGCACGGCATCGGGCATGACTTCCAGGCGCCACACGCCGGGGGCCAGCCGGTCGAGGAAGTAGGCGCCGGTGCCGGCGTACGTGACGACCGGCGAGGAGCCCACACCGGCCAGGTGCCGCAGCTTCGTCGGTTTCTTCGGGGCGGTGCGGGTGGTGTTGGTGTAGTAGAATTCCTCGTCGGTGTTCATCTCGCTGAGCTGCTCCCGGTAGCTGACGCGGAACGGGCCGAACACCGAATCGGCGGGGTAGCGGCGAAACTGCTGATTGCGCCGCACCGTGCGAAACACCTTGCCCGCGATGAGCAGGCTGATGGCCTTGCTCGGGGTGTAGGCCAGGTTCAGGTAGTGCGTCTGGTACTCGGTGTTAAATGGCGCAATGGCCAGCGGGTCGTAGGCAAACTGCGTGGCCCACTGAAACCCGGCCTCCCGGAAGCTGCGGGCCATCATCGGGTACATGATGGGCTGCAGCACGTCGGCCGACTCGAACTCGTACACCATCCTGGCCCGGCGCCGGAAGCGCGGGTCGTTGCGGTAGGGGATGGGGTACTGGTCGACGTAGGGCAGCAGGTTGCCGCGCAGCTCGTGGCCGCTCACCAGGCCCTGCGGGTACCACTGAAAGGTCAGCCCGTCCACGTTGGCGTCGAGGATGGCCTCGTGCACGGCGTAGTTTTCGGCGATGTTGTAAAAAATAGGCTTACTGAGGCCGGTAGCCCGCATGGCCCGCACCATGCGGTTGGCAAAGTCCGTCACCTGTGCTTTGGGCTCGTGGTAGCGCGGCTCGTTGCACACCTCGAAGGCAATGATGTCCGGGTCGTCGCGCAGCAGCAGTTTGGTGTAGGGGTTCTGGTGGTTGAGGAACTGCGTCAGGTACCGCTCCTGGGCCGCAATGGCGCGCGGGTTCACGTAGGCCTCGGCCTTGGAATAGATGCTGGAAAAGCCGGTGCCCGAGTCCGGCTCGGGGTAGCCGTTGTTCCAGTAGGCAATGGGCGTCAGAATGGTCTTGATGCCGCGCTGCTTGAGTTCGGCCAGTAGAAAATCGAGCAGCCGCAGGTGTTCGTTCGGCTGCAGATTGCCCAGGGTATCGGTGATTTCCACGTCCCAGACGTGTACCCGGAAGGCGTCGACGCCCAGCCGGGCCAGGTGGTACACGTCCTGCCGAATGGCCTGCTCCACATCAGCTCCTACGGCCTGGTGCGCCCGGTAGGCATGGGCAAAAGGCGCGGTATAGTTCACCCCGAACAGGGCTACCTCACGCTTGGTATCCTCCCAGCGCAGCACGCCCTGCTTATCGACGAACACGCCCGCCGTTGGTTTTTGTTGGGCCGAAGCCGGGAATGAAAAGCCGCACAGCAGCGGCAGCAGCAACAGAAAACGCAGAAAATTCATCGATAAGCAAGCCAGAGCTGAACGGGCAACGGGAGCGGTGGGCTAGCGCGGGTCTATGTCCCGCCAGGAATGCCGGCAGGTTTTGGGGACCGAAGCAGGAGCCGGCGGCAAAGGTACGGCCTGGCTCGTGCGGGGCCTCCGCAACGAGTACGCCGCCCGTGTGGCTCCAGCGGCAGCGCGCCGCGCCGGGTGGTCACAAATCCTATACTGAGCAAAGGAAGAAAAAGCAGGATGTTTTGCTTAAGTGGCTGTTGGCTAAGCGGTTGGTTTTTGTGGGGGGGTAAATGCGCCGGGTGCCCGGTGGTGGCCGCGTCACGGGCGCGGGGCGTTCTTCCTGGCGTGCCGGGGCCGGGTGGCCGTGCTTTGCCGCCCTATGCCGCGCCGGGGCTAGCTTGCCGGCGCACTCATGTTCGCTTAGCTTATGCTCCGTTTCAGTTTCGCCACGCTCTGCCTGGCCGCCTGCGCGCTGGCCGCCCGGGCCCAGGCGCCTGATACCACGACCACCCATCGGCACGAGTTGGGGCTGACGGCCAGCCCGGTGCTGAACCGGTTTTTCACCCGCAACCGCGCCCTGCCCGTGGGCCTGCTCTACAAGCGGCGCCTGGGCACCGGTGGCCGCGCCTTGCGCCTGGGCGCGCAGGGCAGCTACCAGCGGCAGCAGCGCGACGACCCGTACTGGCCCACCGTCAACGACGACTTCGACTACCGCACCACCCAGCTGGAGCTGAGCGCGGGCCTGGAGTGGGTGCGCCCACTCGGTCGGCGCTGGGCCGTGGCCGCCGGGGCCGATGTGGGCGCCGGCTACCGCCGCGAGTACCGGTACCGGCTCACCTTCAACACGGGCAACACCGGCATCCGTGACCAGAACGGCAACCCCGTGCCTGTGTATGAGGAAGAGGAGTTTACTTTCACTTATCGCACAGCAGTGCTGCGTCCTTTCACTGCCTTACGACTCTATGTCACGCCTTGGCTCTACACCAGCTTCGAGGCAGCCGTAACGGGCTCTTTTACCCGTTTTCGCACAGACGGCAGCGCCAGAAGAGTACGGACAGACACTAACGAAGCGTACATACAGACATATAATGGCAGTCCGCTTTACAGAGAGGATGCCTGGAATTTACGCTTGCAACTTCTCTGTCAGGTGACGGTGCATTACTGCTTCGGCAGATAACCTAATCCCGTTTTTCGTCTTATGAAACACGTTCACAAGCTCCTGGCGGGCTTGGCGTGGATTCACTACCGCTTTGCTTGTCGATGAAGTACTACCGCGCTCTGTTACCGCTGCTGGCGGGGCTTCCTATCACTTCTGCGCAGGCCCAGGCGCCTGATACCACGACCACCCACCGGCACGAGTTGGGGCTGACGGCCAGCCCGGTGCTGGACCGGTTTTTCACCCGCAACCGCGCCCTTCCCGTGGGCCTGCTCTACAAGCGGCGCCTGGGCACCGGTGGCCGCGCCTTGCGCCTGGGCGCGCAGGGCAGCTACCAGCGGCAGCAGCGCGACGACCCGTACTGGCCCACCGTCAACGACGACTTCGACTACCGCACCACCCAGCTGGAGCTGAGCGCGGGCCTGGAGTGGGTGCGCCCACTCGGTCGGCGCTGGGCCGTGGCCGCCGGGGCCGATGTGGGCGCCGGCTACCGCCGCGAGTACCGGTACCGGCTCACCTTCAACACGGGCGACACCGGCATCCGCGACCAGAACGGCAACCCCGTCCCCGTCTACCAAGAAGATCGTTCCACCTTTACCTACCGCACGGCGTTGCTGCGCCCTTTCGCCTCCGTGCGTTTCTATGTTACGCCCTGGCTCTACGCCAGCCTTGAAACCAGTATTACTGGCTCCTACACTCGGCTTGATGATGTGTTTTATTCTAAAAGGGTACGTACTGATACCAATGAAGCATACATCCAGACTATCAATGGAAACCCTTTGACCATAGACTATGACTGGCATTTGCGACTACATCTCATCCGTCAGGTGACGGTGCATTACTGCTTCGGCAGGTAACCTAATCCCGTTTTTCGTCTTATGAAACACGTTCACAAGCTCCTGGCGGGCTTGGCGTGGATTCACTACCGCTTTGCTTGTCGATGAAGTACTACCGCGCTCTGTTACCGCTGCTGGCGGGGCTTCCTATCACTTCTGCGCAGGCCCAGGCGCCTGATACCACGACCACCCACCGGCACGAGTTGGGGCTGACGGCCAGCCCGGTGCTGGACCGGTTTTTCACCCGCAACCGCGCCCTTCCCGTGGGCCTGCTCTACAAGCGGCGCCTGGGCACCGGTGGCCGCGCCCTGCGCCTGGGCGCGCAGGGCAGCTACCAGCGGCAGCAGCGCGACGACCCGTACTGGCCCACCGTCAACGACGACTTCGACTACCGCACCACCCAGCTGGAGCTGAGCGCGGGCCTGGAGTGGGTGCGCCCACTCGGTCGGCGCTGGGCCGTGGCCGCCGGGGCCGATGTGGGCGCCGGCTACCGCCGCGAGTACCGGTACCGGCTCACCTTCAACACGGGCGACACCGGCATCCGCGACCAGAACGGTAACCCCGTCCCCGTCTACGAGGAAAGCCGCAACACTTTTACTACGCACTCATTGTTCGTGCGTCCGTTTGCTTCTCTACGCTTCTACTATACAGCTTGGCTTTATATCAGCTCCGAAACCAGTATTACCGGCTCCTACGCTAAGCTGCGAATCGATACCGAATCAAAGCGGGTCAGACTAGACACCAATGAAGCGTTTGTTCGATCCTACAGTGACCCTCTGACAATAGATTATAGCTATGAACTGCGGCTGCAACTCCTCCGTCAGGTGACGGTGCATTACTGCTTCGGCAGATAACCTAATCCCGTTTTTCGTCTTATGAAACACGTTTACAAGCTCCTCGGGGGCTTGGCAGCTGCGCTATTGTCGTTGCTGTCCGCTCCCCTCGCCTCAGCCCAGAACTGGCGTACATCAAGGAAGTATGTCCGGGCGAAACGCGCAGCTACACGCTGGGCAATATCCCGGCGGGCTGGCGCCTGAAAAGCACCCCTGCCAGTATTCAGAATGGCTCATTGACAAATACGCCGTCCATTTCCTCTAGCCAGGCGGCCACGTTTACCGTCCAATGGAACGATGCGTGGCCCGGCAAGATCACGCCGCAACTGGAAAGCCCCCGTTTTGATAATAATGGAAATATAACCGGCTACGATCCTGCCACCGCCCCGGATGCTTTGGTCGAGCTGCTCTCGGTCAAGTCGCTGAGCGGCTGGACGCCGGGGCCCGTTAGCGGGCCGGCCACCATCGACCCGTGCAGCAGCGGGCAGGCGTACACCTACTCCGTGCCGCAGCGCGAGTTTCCCAGCGCCCCGGGCGACGTCATCACCACCTACGTCTGGCGGGTGCCCGCGGGCTGGCAAGTGCAAAACGTGGCGCCCGACGCGCAGGGCGAGTACGTGACCGGCCGCGCCATCACCGTGGTGGTGCCCGCCGGCGGCGCCAACGGGCAGGTGCAGGCGCGGGCCTACAGCTCCACCTGCAACTTCCAGAACCTGGCCCTGTCGCTCAAAACCTACGTCAGCGACTGGGTGACGCTCGGCGTCACGCGCACGCCGGCGCTGAGCGTGGCACCGGCCAACCCGAGCCTGACCTGCGGCGATACTCGCCCGCTCACGTTCACGGCCGCGCTGAGTCCGGCCATCGGCAACCCGGTCATCAACTGGACCTACCCCGCGGGCTGGACGGGACCGGCCACGGGGGCCTCCGTGACGGTGACGCCCAGCGGCACGGGCGGCGGCACCGTCACGGCCTCGGCCGTGTATAGCTGCGTGACGCCGGCCGTGAGCGTCTCGCAGGCGGTTTCGGTGGGCTTCAGCCCGCAGGTGGCCCCGCCCACGCTCAGCGGCCTGCCGCAGCCCGTAGGGGAGGTGCAAGTGCTGTGCCAGCCCACCACCGTGACGGCCAGCGCCCCCGGCGCCACCAGCTACGCCTGGACGACCACCGGCTCGCTGCGCGTCAACGGCAGCACCACGGCCACCGGCGCCAGCGTCACGGTGGGCTCGGCCACGGGCGGCGGCAGCGGCACGGTACAGGTGCAGGCCCTCAACGCCAGCTGCGCCGCCAGCGACCCGCGAGGCTTTCAGGCCAGCTACGGCCCGCCGCAGCCCGAGGAGCTGACCTACAACGACCGTGACCTGTGCAATACCGGCATCGTGTTCTTCTCGGTCCGGGCCGCCGACCCCGCCGCCACGTTTCAGTGGTCCATCAGCGGCAGCGGGGCCCGGCTGCGCTTCGGCTCCACCGGCAGCCAGGTATCCGTTTACATCACCGATCCGCAGGGGACGTTCGACCTGTCGGTGGAAGCGCGTAACAGCTGCAACCCCGCGCCCGCGCCGGTCAACCCCGTGCAGGTGGGCACCTTCTTCTGCGCTGACTTCGACTACACCTGCGGCATGGGCAGCGCCCGCGCCGCCGCCTACCCCAACCCCGCCGACGAGTCCCTGACCGTGCGCGGCAACGCCGGGGCCACCCTCTACGACGCCGCCGGCGCACCGGTAGCGCGGCTGGCGCCGGGGCAGCACCAGCTGCGCACCCGCGGGCTGCCGGAGGGCGCGTATTTCCTGCAGCTGCCCGGCCGCCCGGCCCGGCAGCGGGTGCAGGTACGCCACCGCTAGCGGCGCCCGGCCGGACCCGTTTTCGCCGCGGCCTCGCCGCTTCCGGAATGCGTTGGCGTATCCGGGAGCGGCGAGGCCGCTTCCCGCGCCGCGTCGACGACCCGGCGCAACGCCTCCACGGGCGTAGCCGCCGCTTCAAGGGCCATCACGGCGGCGTCAAGAGCCTTGCGGATGCCCTGTCCGGCTTCTCAATTACCCTTCGGGGCGCGTCAACGGCTTTGGCTGGGGCCTCAACGAGGGCAGCTGCCCGTCAACGGCTGTAACCGCCTCCTCAACCTGGTCAACCGAGCGTCAACAAGGTCAACCGAGCATCAACTGCCCAACCGACCTGCCCGATGCGGCGTAGCCCCGCGGCTCGTGCTACCTTTGCCGCACCGGTGCCCAACCCGCGCCGGCTTTTTTATGCGCGTTGCCATCGTCATCAATACCAGCTGGAACATCTGGAACTTCCGCCGCAACCTCGTGCGCGCCCTGCAGGCGGCCGGCCACGAGGTGCTGGCCATTGCCCCCCCGGATGATTATTCCGCCCGGCTGGAAACCGAGCTGGGCTGCCGCTACGTGCCCATCCCGATGGAAAACAAGGGCACCAACCCGGTAAAGGATGCCGCCCTCACGCGCCGCTTCTACCAGATTTACCGCCGCGAGCGGCCCGACGTCATCCTGCACTACACCATCAAGCCCAACATCTACGGCACCATCGCGGCCAAGCTGGCGGGCATCCCCTGCGCCAACAACGTGTCGGGCCTCGGCACGGTGTTTATCGTGCAGAATATGGTGAGCAAAGTGGCCCTGGGCCTGTACCGTTTCGCGTTCCAGTTCCCGAAGCGGGTGTTTTTCCAGAACGACGACGACCGGCAGCTGTTTCTGCAACACAAGCTGCTGCGCAAGGAAATTACCGACCTCGTGCCCGGCTCCGGCATCGACGTGGACAAGTTTCGCCCCGACCCCGCCGCCCCGGTGCGCCACGAGCCCTTCACCTTCCTCATGATTGCCCGCGTGCTCTACGAAAAGGGCGTGGAGGAATACTTCGAAGCCGCCCGGCAGGTGCGCCAGGCCGTGCCCGGCACCCGCATTCAGCTGCTCGGCGGGATTGATGAGTCGGGTGGAGTCGGGGTGAAGCGCGCCGTGTTCGAGGAATGGATGAAAGCCGGCAACGTGGAGTACCTCGGCACCTCCGACGACGTGCCCGCCCACATCCGGCAGGCCGACTGCGTGGTGCTGCCCTCGTACCGCGAAGGCACCCCCAAAACCCTGCTCGAAGCCGCCGCCCTGGGCAAGCCCCTGGTCACCACCGACGTGCCCGGCTGCCGCGAAACCGTCGTCGACGGCGACAACGGCTACCTCTGCCAGGTGCGCTCCTCGGGCGACCTGGCGGCCAAGATGCTGCGGGTGCTCGGCCTGCCCGACGCCGAGCTGCGGCGCATGGGCCAGGCCTCGCGCCGCCTGGCCGAAACCAAGTTCGACGAGCGGCTGGTGCTCGACAAATACCTGCGTACCGTGGCCGAAATCGGCCGCCGCTAATTCCACTTCCGGCCGCTGCTGCGTAGTTTTCGGCGCCGGCCGCCTCTCCCCATGCCTCTCCCTTTGCTTGCCCGATGGAAGTAATTCAACACCCGATCAACGGAGTTATCGAACTGGTGCCGCGCGTGTTCGGCGACGCCCGCGGTACGTTTTTCGAGTCGTTCAGCGCCCGGCTGCTGGCCGAAAAGGCCGGCATCGAGGAAGACTGGGTGCAGGACAACCAGTCCATTTCGGCCGCCGGCGTGCTGCGCGGCCTGCACTTTCAGCGCCCGCCCTACGCCCAGGCCAAGCTGGTGCGCGTGGCCCGCGGCCGCGCCCTCGACGTGGTGGTGGACATCCGCCGCGACTCGCCCACCTTCGGCCAGCACACCAGTACCCTGCTCACGGCCGAGCGCGCCAACATGCTCTACGTGCCCGTCGGCTTCGCCCACGGCTTCCTGGCCCTGGACGACGACACCATCTTCCTCTACAAGTGCTCGAACTACTACCACCCGGCTTCGGAGGGCGGGCTGCTCTGGAACGACCCCGCCCTCGGCATCGACTGGGGGGCCGACGCCCCCAACGTGTCGCCCAAAGACGAAATTCTGCCCCGCCTGAGCGAACTGGCGTCGCCGTTTTAGGTGAAATAGCGAGATGGTGAAATGGTGAGTTGACGTTCATGAGGCCGGATGCCAGAACGTCAACTCACCATTTCACCATTTCACAACTCACCAACCAGCGTTTCCAGGCCCATGCCGCGGGAGCCTTTCACCAGGATGAGGCGGCCTTCCAGCGGATGTTCGTGCAGCCAGTGGGCCGCCTGAGCCTTGGTGGCGAAGTGGCGGAATCCCGGGCGCTGGGCCCGCTGCATCTCGGTGCCGATGAGCAGCACCAGGCCGAATTCCTGGCGGGCCAGCAGGTCGCCGAGGGCGTGGTGCTCGGCGGCGCTTTCGTCGCCCAGCTCAAACATATCGGCCAGGATAGCCACTTTGCGGGCCGCCTCGCCGGGCCGGGCGGCCAGGCTGGCAATGGCCGCGGCCATCGACGACGGATTGGCGTTGTAGGCGTCCAGAATCAGCTCGTTGAGCTCAGTACGTACCAGCTGGGAGCGGTTGTTCTTGGGGTCGTAGGCGGCCAGGGCGGCGGCAATATCCGCCGACGGCACGCCGAAGTGCGCCCCCACGGCGGCGGCGGCGGCCAGGTTCACGAAGTTGTAGGCCCCGGTGATGGTGGCTTCCACCGGCGTGCCGTCGAACAGGCGCATGGCCACCTGCGGGGCGGCTGTGAGCAGCTCGGCCGGGTAGGTGTCGCCCGGGCTCGGGTAGGTCACGCGCGCGGGCACCAGCTGGCCCAGCGCGGGCAGGCGCGCGTCCTGGGTGTTCACGAAGGCCGTGCCGCCGGTTTCGGCCAGGTAGCGAAACAGCTCCCCCTTGCCTTTGGCCACACCCTCGGCCCCGCCGAAGCCTTCGAGGTGGGCCTTGCCGATGTTGGTAATGAGCCCGTGCGTGGGCTCGGCGTAGCGGCAGTAGCTGTCGATTTCGCCCTGGTGGTTAGCCCCCATTTCCACCACGGCCATGTCGTGCTGCTGCGGGTCGATGCTGAGCAGGGTCAGCGGCACGCCGATGTGGTTGTTGAGGTTGCCGCGGGTGTATTGCACCCGGTAGCGGCGGCTGAGCACGGCGCTGAGCAGCTCCTTGGTGGTGGTTTTGCCGTTAGAGCCCGTCACGGCCACCACGGGCATGCTGAGCTGCTGGCGGTGGTAATGGGCCAGCTCCTGCAGGGCCAGCAGTGTGTCGGGCACGTAGGCGTAGCGCGCCGGGTCGGTGGCGGCCAGGGCGGCATCGTCGACCACGGCCACGCGGGCGCCCTGGGCCAGGGCCTGCGGGGCAAAGTCGGCGCCGCGGAAAGAAGGGCCGTTCAGGGCCACGAACAGGGTCTGGTCCTGGGGCTGGCGCGAGTCGGTGCTCACGCGGCGGCACTGCTGAAAGTGGGCGTAGAGGTCAGGAATGGAAATCGGCGACATACCGGCGGGGGTGGCGTACATTGGGAACGGAACCAAACCGCTCCGGCGCAAATTTTGCTGTTTGTTCCAACCTAATTTTCTTTTTCAGGATCATTCCTGACGATTACCCCCACTTCCTCCGCTATGCTGCGTCGTTTACCCGCCTTACTGGCCCTGCTGCTGCCGCTGAGCGTGGCCGCCCAAACCAGCCGCTTCGGCTTTGAGTACCGCCCCCGCCTGGCCACGGTGCTGGTCGCCGGCGACACCCTGCGCCAGGCCTGGGTGGGCGGCTTCGATAGCCCGCAGTTTTCCAACATCGACCTCAACGGCGACGGGCAGCAGGATCTGTTCGTGTTTGAGCGCATGACGGGCCGCGTGCTCACCTTCCTGAACGCGGGCACGGGCGCCAACAAGCGTTGGGTATACGCCCCCGACTACGAAACCATCTTCCCCGCCGACCTGACCAACTGGGTCCTGCTGCGCGACTACGATTGCGACGGCCGCCCCGACCTCTGGGCCTCGAACAACGGGTCCGACGTGCGCCTGTACCGGAACGTAGCCGGCGCCGGCGGGCGGCCCACCTTGCAGCTCGTTAGCGCGCAGCTGGAGTCGCAGCAAATCGACGGGCGGCCGTACGTAACCGGCGTCTACGTTAGCCCCTACGACGTGCCGGCCATTCAGGACGTCAACGGCGACGGCAAGCTTGACATCCTGATGATCAGCCCGCTCGGCGGTTCCACCATTCAGTACTACCAGAACATCAGCACGAGCTGCGGCGGGCTCACCTTCAATTACCGCTCGGCCGAAGCCTGGGCGGGCCTGCGCTACTGCGGCCTCTCGGGTACCAGCTACGCCACCGCGGGCACCCAGTGCCGCCCCGCCGATACCGGCCGCCCCAACCACACCAGCGGCGGAGCCCTGCTGCTGCAGGATTTCGACAACGACGGCGACCAGGACCTGCTGATAGGCCGCGACCTAGCCGTGGAGTTGGCCGCCATTCGTAATACCGGCACCAATGCCGCCGCCGCGACCAACGCCAGCAGCGTGCTCACCAGCATTCCGAACGGGGCCGGCCCCGTTTCGGTGACCACCTACCCGGCCCCGTACCTCGTCGACGTGACTTTCGACGGCAAAACGGACTTGCTGGTGGCCTCGGCCCAGGTCGACCATACCGACATGACCAGCCTGCGCAACAACGGCGTGTGGTTCGAAAACACCGGCACGGCTACCGCTCCGGTGTACGTGCGGCGCACCGGCAGCTTCCTGCAAAGCCAGATGCTTGATCAAAGCGAGGCCGCGGCCGCGGCTTTCGGCGACATCGACGGCGACGGCAAGGTAGACATGCTGGTGGCTACCGGCATGGACCAGTACGGAACGCCCTTTTCCAGCCCCGGCTACCGCTCCCAGCTCGCCTACTACCGCAACGTAGGCACGGGCGCGCAGCCGGTGTATAGCCTCGTAACCAGTGACTACCTGGGCCTTTCGGCGCGCAGCTTTGGCAACATGCGCCCGGTGCTGGCCGATCTGAACCACGACGGCGCCCTGGATTTGGCCTTCGGCAGCGCTTACAACGGGTCGTCGTTCATTTTTTACTACCTGAACACGGCCGCCGCCGGGCAGGCGGTAAGCTTTAATACCGCGCAGTTCAACTATCTGGACAGCATCGGCAACGGCGCGCTGGACGCGCCCTGCTTCACCGACGTGGACGGCGACGGGTACCTCGACCTGCTCCTGGGCACTGAGGCCGGCACCAACAGCGGCTCGCTCCGCTATTACCGCCGCAACCCCACCCAACCCCTGGCCACGGGCTTCACGTTGGTCAGCAACGACTACGGCGCCATTCGCCTGGGCAACGGTGCCAAACCCCAGCGCCTGGCTCCCGCCGTGGCCGATGTGGACGGCGACGGCACGCCTGACCTGATGACCGTCGACGGTACCGGCACGATTCACCTGTACGCCAACTACCGCGCCCAGTCCGGTGTGCTCTTTGACCGGACCGATCTGTTCCTAAACACCCTGAACGCGCAGTACGAAACCTCGCGCCTGGGCCGCGGTACCAGTGGCCGCTACCACCTGGCCCTGGCCGACCTCAACGCCGACGGCCGGCCCGAGCTGGTGGCGGGCACCGAAACCGGCGGGCTGCTGCTCTTCGCCCCCCGCAACACCGTGACCAGCGCCCGCACCCGGGCGGCCGAGGCCCTGCCGCTGCAGGTGTACCCCAACCCGGCCCAGGACGTGGTGACCGTGGAAACGCCCACCGCCACCCGCGTAGTGCTGCGCGACCTGCTGGGCCGCGTGATGCAGCAGGCCGATGCCGCCCAGCGCCAGCACCAGCTGAACGTGCGCACCCTGCCCGCCGGCGTGTACCTGCTCGAAGCCACCGACGCCAACGGCCGCCGCGGCGTGCAGCGCCTTACGGTGAAATAGTGAGCTGGTGAACTGGTGAGCTGACGCTCAACGAGCCTGAACGGAAACGGCCCCGACTGCAACTGCAGCCGGGGCCGTTTCGGTGTATAGAAGCTGGTTGGAAAGCCGTCAGGCCGTCAAACTCACCATCTCACAATTTCACCAACTCACCACTGGTGCGCAGCTCAAACTCGTCGGCGTCGAGCAGGGCGGGGAAGCGGCTGCGGTAGGCCTCCAGGTCGGCGCGGCGCAGGGTGCGGGTGATGCCCGTTTCCTGGTTGCCGACTTCCACCAGGTACTCGCCCTTCATGTCGAGCAGGGCCGAGTCGCCGTCGTAGGGCTGGCCGCCGGGGTCGAGGCCGAGGCAGTTGACGCCCATGGTGTAGGCCTGGTTTTCGATGGCGCGGGCCCGCAGCAGTGTTATCCAGGCGGTGCGGCGGGCGGCGGGCCAGTTGGCCACGTACAGCAGCAGGTCGTAGGGCTGGTGCAGGTCGTTGCGGCTCCACACGGGGAAGCGCAGGTCGTAGCAAATCAGCGGGCAGATGCGCCAGCCGCGCCACTCTTCCACCAGACGCTGCTGCCCGGCGCTGTACACCTCATGCTCGCCAGCCATGCGAAACAGGTGGCGCTTGTCGTAGTGGCTATAGGAGCCGTCGGGGCGCACCCACAGCAGGCGGTTGTAGAAGTGGCCTTCCTCGTCGCGGGTCATCACGCTGCCGGTAATCACGGCGTCGCGGCGGGCGGCCAGCTCGCGCATCCAGGCCAGCGTGGGCCCGTCGACGGGCTCGGCCCAGTGCGCGGCGTCCATGCTAAAGCCGGTGCTGAACATCTCGGGCAGCACGATGAGGTCGGTGGCAACGGATATTTCGGCGATGTGCGCGGCCAGCTCAGCCCGGTTGGTCGCGGGCGAGTGCCACTTCAAGGCAAGCTGAACGAAGGAAACGGTGAGGTCGGACACGGTGGAGGGGCGCTTGGGGTCTTTCCCGAGCATGTTACTGAATTATCGCCGAAAAGCCAAATTGAAATACGCAAAGTGCTACTATTTGCACCGGTATTATGCAACAAGCGCCCGATTTTCAGTTCGATACACCAGCCGCCACCCAGCCGTGCCTACCGCCGGGCGGCAAACTGCTGCAGCCGCTCGGCCGCGGCGCGCAGGGTATCGTCCTGTTTGGCGAAGCAGAAACGCACGAGGCCGTGGTCGGTGCCGTCGTGGTAGAAGGGCGACACGGGCACCACGGCCACGCCAGCTTCCTGCGTCAGACGGCGGGCAAAAGCCACGTCGGCCTCGCCGGGCGCCAATTGCTGGTAGCGCGCCAGCTGGAAGTAGGAGCCCTCGGAGGGCAGTAGCTCGAAGCCGGTGCCCCGCATCAGCTGCCCGAACAGGTCGCGCTTCTGCTGCATGAAGGCCGGCAGGTAGTCGTAGCTGCCGGCGTCGCCGAGCACGTCGGCAATGGCCAGCTGGAAGGGCGTGCTCACGGCGAAGGTGACGAACTGGTGCACGCGGCGCACCTCGGCGCTGAGCGCGGCCGGGGCCACGCAGTAGCCCACCTTCCAGCCGGTGGCGTGGTAGGTTTTGCCAAACGACGACACCACGAAGGCGCGGGCGCGCAGCTCCTCGTGCTGCAGGGCCGAGCGGTGCGGGCGCCCGTCGAAGGTCATGTGCTCGTACACTTCGTCGGAGAGCAGCAGGGTCTCGGTACCGCGCAGCAGCTCGGCCAGCTGCTGCCAGTCGGCTTCGGTCCACACCGCGCCGGTGGGGTTGTGCGGGGTATTCACCATCACCAGGCGGGTGCGCGGCGAAAGGGCGGCGCGCACCTGGTCCCAGTCGGGGCGAAAGTCGGGCAGGCGCAGGGGCACGTACACCGGCCGGCCGCCCGCCAGCCGGATGGCCGGGGCATAGGAATCGTAGGCCGGTTCCAGCACCACCACCTCGTCGCCCGGCCGCACCACGGCCGTGATGACGGCAAACAGCGCCTCGGTGGCGCCGCTGCACACGGTGATGTCAGTGCCAGCGTCAGGCGCCGCGACGCCGTAGACGCGGGCGGTTTTCTCGGCAATCAGCTCGCGCAGGCGCATCAGCCCGGGCATGGGCGCGTACTGGTGCTGGCTGCCCTGGGCGTGGCGCACCAGGGCCTCGGTAAGGGCGGCGGGCGGGTTGAAGTCGGGAAAGCCCTGAGCGAGGTTGATGGCGCCGTGCTCGGTGGCCAGCTGGGTCATCACCGCGAAAATGCTGGTGCCGACGTCGGGGAGTTTGGAGGTAAGCAAGGTGGGAAGTGGAGAATGGCGAATAAAAGGCCCGTCATCCTGAGCGCAGCGCAGGACCTTGCTTGCCCCCTGCACCAGCCCTTAAGTCCTGGCGACTGACGTTCCGGCAAAGGGCGTTGGTGGCTGCGCTTCTCGTTCGTGCAGGGTGTGAGGAAGGTTCTGCGCTGCGCTCAGGATGACAAACGTAATGTTACGGCATCAACTGTCCATTCCCACCCACCGGCAGCCACACCCGGAACGTGGTGCCCTCGCCCACCTGGCTTTCCACCTCCAGCTTGCCGCCGTGGGCCTGCACCAGGCGCTGCACCAGGTACAGCCCGGTGCCCGAGCCGGGCACGTGGTCGTGGAAGCGGCGGAACAGCTGAAACAGCTCCTTGCCGTGGCGCTCCAGATCGATGCCCAGGCCGTTGTCCTGCACGGTGAGCTGCACGGCATCGGGCAGGCGCTCCGTCCACACGCGGATGCGGGGCGGCCGGTCGGGGGCGCGGTACTTCACGGCGTTGCTGAGCAGGTTGTAGAGCACGCTCTGCAGGTTGGGGCGGATAAACTCCACGGCGGGTACCGCGGCAAAGTCGGTTTCCACCACGGCCCCGGCCCCACGCACCTGCTCGCCGATGCTGTGCAGCACTTCCTGGGTGAGCCGCTCCAGGCGCACTTCCTCCGGGGCGGCCGTCAGGCTGTGTTTCTGGGCCTGCACCAGCGCCGACAGCTCCTGAATGGTGGTGTAAATCTGCTCCAGCGAGTGTTCGAACATCGTTACCAGCGCCGGGGCATCGGGGTCGTCGAAGCGGGCCGAGCGCACCAGCTCGTGGAAGATGCCGCCCATGTTGTCGATGGGCTGGCGCAGGTCGTGCGAGGCGGTGTAGACGAAGTTGTCCAGGTCCTGGTTGATGCGCATCAGCTCGGCGTTGCGCGCCTCCATGTCGTGCTGAAACCGCTTGTAGTCGTCGATGTCGGTGCTGGTGCCGAACCAGCGCACGATGCGGCCGTGCACGTCGCGCATGGGGCGGGCGCGGTGCAGGTGCCAGCGGTACTGCCCGTCGGCGGCGCGGCGCAGGCGGTTTTCGTGTTCGTGCACGCGGCCCAGGCGCACGTTTTCGCGGAGGGTGTGCTCGGCCAGGTCGCGTTCGGACTCGGGCACCAGCGCCCCCCAGCCGTGCTGCTGCACCTCGGCCAGCGCCAGGCCGGTGTACTTCTGCCATTCCTCGTTTAGGAAGCTCGGCGTGCCGTCGGGCTCCAGCGTCCACACCAGCTGCGGAATACTGTCGGCCAGGAAGCGGAACTCGACCTCGGAGCGGCGCAGCTCGGCCTGCAGCTCGTACTGCTCGTGGATGTCGGTATTGGAGCCGAACAGGCGCAGCACCGCGCCGTCGATGTCCAGCTCGGGCACGCCGTGCACCAGGTGCCAGCGGTACTGCCCGTCGCGGCGGCGCAGGCGCACTTCCATCACGTAGGAGCGCCGCGTCTGCAGGGCCGTGACGATGCGCGCCCGGGCCGGGGCCACGTCGTCGGGGTGCAGGGCCTGCAGCCAGCCGGCTTCGGGGCCGAGCACGGTGGGGTCCTGCGCATCCTGGCCGGTGAGGCGGAACCACTGCGGGCTGAGGTAGTCGAGGCGGCCGTGGGCGTCGGCCGTCCAGATGATGTGCGGAATGCTCTGGGTGAGCAGCCGGAACCGCTCTTCGGAGCGCCGCAGCCGCTCGTGCAGCTCCTGCTGCTCGTGCACGTCGGTGAGCGAGCCGTACCAGCGGCTGAGGCGGCCCTGCTCGTCGAACACCGGCAGGGAGCGGATCAGGTGCCAGCAGTACTGCCCGTCGTGGCGACGCAGGCGCAGCTGGGTGGTCCAGGGCGTGCGGGCGCGGCGGGCGCGGGCAAAGGAAGTAGCCACCGCAGCCAGGTCGGCGGGGTGCACGAAGCTGCGCCAGTCGCGGCCCCCGGCGGCTAGGCTGGGCACGCCGGTGTAGTCGCCCCACTGCGGGCTCACGTACACCACCCGGCCGCTGGGCGCCTGGCTGAAACTGATCAGCGGCAGGGCCTCCGTCATGGCGCGCACCTGCTCGTTGCGGCGGCGCCCGGCGGCGGTCAGCCGCTCGCTGCGCTGCTGGGCCTGCACCCGCTCGGTGGCGTCGATGGCAAAGAAGAGCACGCCCTGCACCAGGCCCTGCTCGGTCAGCAGGGGCTGCAGCGTCAGGTCGTAGTAGTGGCGGGTGGGCTGGCCGCTGGCGGCGTTCAGCCAGTCGAGCGGGCAGGCCTGCCGGGTGATGGTGCGGCCCAGGTGGTAAGCCTCGTCGAGCAGGGCCGACAAGCCCTGCTGCTGAAACTCCGGCACCGTCTCATTTACCGACCAGCCCGGGCGCAGGCGGCCGCCGAGCAGCTCCTGAAAGTTGGGCGTGACGAAGGAGCAGATGTGCTCGGTGCCGAACAGCGTAGCCACATAGGCGGGCACCTCGCCCAAGATCTGCTGCAGCTGCCGGTCCTTGGCCAGCAGGCGCTGCTGCACGCGCTTGGCGTCGTCGATGTCGGTGCAGGTGCCCAACCATTGACTCACGCGTCCCTGGGCGGTGCGCAGGGGCTGGGCCTGCACCAGAAACCAGCGGTAGCGGCCGTCGTGGGCGCGCAGGCGCAGCTCGGCGCGGTAGGGCTCGGCGCCGGTGAGGGCCTGCTGCCAGCGCGCGGCGGCGGCGGGCGCGTCGGCCGGGTGCAGGGCGGCCGTCCAGGCCGGGTCGGCCGCGCCGAGACCGGGCAGGCCGGTGTAGTCCAGCCAGCGCTGGTTGAAGTAGTCGGGGCGGCCCTGGGCGTTGGTGGTCCACACCAGCTGCGGAATCACCTCGCTCAGAAAGCGAAACTGCTCCTGTTGGCGACGCGGCGCGGCAGCGGATGCTGCGGCTGGCGCCGGGGCGGCGGGCGCTACCAGCAGGTAGCGCAGCTCGGCGGCGGCATCGGCGGGCACGGGGCGCAGCGTGAGCGGCTGCGGGCCGGCGGCGGTGAGCAGCCGCACGGTTTGCTCCCGGCGCTCCTGGCGCAATTCGGTCATCAGCTGCGGCCAGTCGGCGTCGGCCAGGGGCAGGGCGGTGGCGGCGTCGGTGCCCTGCAGCTCGGCAGTCGGGCGGCCCAGCCACTGGCCCATGGCGGCGTTGGCGGCCACCACGGTCTGATCGGCCGCCAGCGCCAGCTGGGGCGTCGGTAAGGCGTCGAACAGAAGCCCGAAATCAGGGGCCGGAGACGAAGACATGACGGCGCGGGAGCGAAAAATCGGTGGGGCAGCGTATCCCAAAGATACACTTCGGGCCGGGGGCATGGGCGGTCCGGGGCCGACAATCCGGAATTTTTTTGGCTGATCGACCAGCAGAAGCGCAACCCTGCGGGCTATACCGCCGTTTACGGCCGATTGCCCTTTCCCGCCCGCATGGCTCTACGCCTCCTCCACCAGGATGCTGTTATCAGCATTTCTTACGATTACACCAACGACTGGCTCTACGTCGACTGGCAGGCCGAGCAGGATGCCTTTTCGGTGCAGGCCGGGGCGCTGAAGATGCTGGAGCTGCTGCGCCAGGAGCGGGCCCGCAAGGTGCTCAACGACAACCGCCGGGTGCAGACGATTTGGGCCGACGCCTCGGAGTGGGGCGGCAAGGTGTGGTTCCCGCTCATGGCCGAAGCCGGGCTGGAATATTTTGCCTGGGTGTACTCGCCCAACGTGTACAGCCGTCTGAGCACCGACCTCACGCTGCAACACACCAGCAAGCCCGTCGTAATGACTTTTGACAGCATCGACACGGCCAGTGCCTGGCTGCGGCAGATGTAAGGCCCGCCGGGCCGGAGCATCGGGGCGCAGCGGCTGTCGCTCCACCGTTAGCCCGTTATCCATGCTCCGCCACCTATATCACGACGAGGCCCTGCGCCTCGACTACGACCCCGACCACCGCTGGCTCTACGCCGACTGGCAGCCCCGGCAGGATGTACGCACGGCCCACCGCGGCTGCGCCACCCTGCTGCACTACGCCCGCCAGCAGGGTTGCTGCAAGGTGCTCAACGATAACCGCCTGGTATGCACCCTCTGGGCCGACGCGGCCGAATGGGTGGGCACCGCGTTTATGCGCGAGCTGAGCGAGTCCGGCGTGCAGTATTTCGCCTGGGTCTACGCCCAGAGCATCTACGGCCGCCTGAGCATAAACCAGGCCCTGGCCTACGCCGAGCAGCCCACCATCCGCGCCTTCGACGACTACACCGCCGCCGCCAACTGGCTCGACAGCTGCCGCGACTGAGCGAAGTTTGTGAGTTTGAAAGGGTAAGAGTTTAAGAGGCGGTAGCGTCGGGTCAGGAGTTGCAGAAAATCCATTCTATAGCTCTCAACCTCTGTAGCTCCCCAACTCTTGCCCGCCTAAACTCTTGTCCGGGCTTCTCTGGTTGCAAATGCGGGGCGGGCTGGGCAGCTTTACCGCTGATGCTCCGCTCCGCCTTCCTTGCTCCGCTGCTGCTGGGCGCGGCCCTGCCCGCCGCCGCCCAGAGCCTGCCCATTCTCGACCAGAACCCGCCCGCGCTGCGCTGGCAACGGGTGCGCACGCCGCATTTCCGCGTGCTCTACCCCGCCGGCTTCGATTCGGCGGCCCAGCACACGGCCCGGCGCCTGGAGCAGGCGCACGCCGCCGGCACCCGGTCGTTGGGCGTGGCGGCGCGGCCCCTCACGGTGGTGCTGCAGACGCAAACCACCGTCAGCAACGGCTTCGTGACGTTTCTGCCCCGGCGGGCCGAGTTTTTCGTGGTGCCGCCGCAGGAGGCCAGCCTGGGCACCGTCGACTGGCTGGATCAGCTGGTGGTGCACGAGTTCCGGCACGTGGGGCAGTTCGACAAGGCCCGGCAGGGCCTGGGCCGGGTGCTGGTGCCCCTGCTCGGCGACGGCGCCCTGGGCGTGATGTCGGTGGGCGTGCCGCCGTGGTTTTTCGAGGGCGACGCCGTGGGCACCGAAACGGCCCTGACGCGCAGCGGCCGGGGCCGCATTCCCTCGTTCGACGTGGGCCTGCGCGCCAACCTGCTGGCCGGCCGCCGCTACTCGTACCCGGAGGCCGTGTGCGGCTCGTTCCGCCACCAGGTGCCCAACTGGTACACGCTGGGCTACTTCCTGACCTCCTACGTGAAAAGCCACCACGGCCCCGACGCCTGGGACCGGGTGCTCGACCACTACTACCGCTTTCCGTTCTACCCGTTTTCGTTTTCGGCCGGCATCCGCCGCGTCACCGGGCTGAAGGTGGAGCAGGTGTACCAGCGCGCCATGCAGGAGGCCGATTCGGCGTGGCGCGCCCGGCAGCAGGAGCGGCCCGTCACGGCGGCACAGGACTTCGCCGGGCAGGCTTCGACGAAGATTTACACCAATTACGAATACCCGCAGTACCTCACCGACAGCACCGTGCTGGCCCTGAAAGCGGGCTTGGACGACATTGCGCAGTGGGTGCGCCTGGGCCGCCACGGCCGCGAGCAGAAAGTGTTTGTGCCGGGGCTGATTCACCTGCCCGAGGGCCTGAGCGTGGCCGCCGGCAAGGTGGTCTGGCCCGAATACCAGCCCGACCCGCGCTGGGGCCAGCGCACCTACTCCGAGCTGCGCGTACTCGATCTGGCTACGGGCAAGCTCACCCGCCTCACCCGCCGCACGCGCTACACCAGCGCCGCCCTCTCGCCCGACGGCCAGCGCCTCGTCGTCACCGAAACCGACGACAGCTACCGGCACCACCTGCGCCTGCTCGATGCCCGCACCGGCGCCGTGCTCCAGACCTGGCCCAACCCCCAGAACCGCCTCTACCTGCAGCCCCGCTTTTTGCCCGACGGGCAGCGCGTGGTAGCCGTGGTGCTCGACAAGGCCGGCAAAACCATCGAGCTGCTCGACCCGACTGCCGGCTCGGCCCGCGCCCTGCTGCCCGCGGCCAACGTGAACCTGAGCAACCCCGTGCCCTGGCAGGACTACGTGCTCTACAACTCACCGCAGTCGGGCATCGACAACCTGCACGCCGTCAGCCTCACCACCGGGCAGACGTACCAGGTCACCAGCCGGCCGCTGGGCGCCTACCACGCCGCCGTCAGCCCCGACGGCCGGCACCTGGCTTTCCATGATTTCCGGGCCCAGGGCAGCCGCATCGTCGAAATGCCGCTAAACCCCACCGCCTGGACGCCGGTGACGCCGCCGGCCGCCGACCCCGAGCGGCTGTACTCCGGGCAGCTTTCGGCCACCGACCCCGGCGCCCCGCGCCTGCGCCCGCAGCTCAGCGCCCCCGACTCGGCCGGGCGCTTTCCGGTGCGGCCCTACTCGCCGCTGGCCCACGCCTTTCACGTGTTCAGCTACGGCTTGGTGCAGAGTCCCGAGGGTACCGGGCTGAGTTTGGGCGTCCGCTCCCAGGACTACCTGAGCACCACCCAGGCCATTGCCGGCGCGAGCTTCGACCAGACCGAGCGCACCGGCGCCCTGTTCGCGGGCCTGAGCTACCAGGGCCGCTACCCGGTGTTCGACCTCGACGTGACCCACGGCGGGCGCAATTCCGGCCTCATCGTGGGCGGCACTGAATACCGTGACCAGTGGCGCTACACCCGCCTGCGCACCGGCCTGCGCCTGCCGCTCACCCTGACGCGCTCCAAGTACCTGCAGGCGCTGACCCTGGGCGCCTACTACCTGCACGAGGAAGTGCGCAGCTACGACCTGCCCGCCCGTTACCTTAGCGACGTAGGCCCGAACAACCCGCTCAACGCCCTCGAAACCACCCTTAGCTACGCCCGCCAGCTCAAGCAGAGCGCCCGCGACGTGGGCCCGCGCTGGGGCCAGGCCCTGCTGCTGACCGGCCGTTTCACGCCCTTCGGCCACGGGCTCGATGCCCGGCAGTGGGCCGCCATCGGCAGCGTGTACTTTCCCGGCATCGGCAAGCACCATTCGCTGCGGCTGCGCGGCGGCTACCAGCGCCAGCAGCAGCGCGAGTACCAGTTTGCCCCGGCCGTGTTCTTTCCCCGGGCTTCCAGCTACACCGGCTTCGACCGGCTGGCCGTGGGCAGCGCCGAGTACCGCCTGCCCTTGTTCGACGCGCACTGGGCCGCGGGCCGCTGGCTGTACGTGCAGCGCTTCAAGAGCACGGCTTTCGTCGACGTGGCGCGGGGGCGTAATCTGAGCGGCCGCCTCATGGGCACGCGCGACTACCGCAACGTGGGCGGCTCGGTGTCGGTGGTGTTCAACGTGCTGCGCCTGCGCACCCCGCTCGAAACCGGCCTGCGGGCCGTGTACGACACCTACGTCGGGCAGTGGCGCTTCGATCCGCTGGTGCTGGATATCGGCATCTGATAGGGGTGGTCGAGAGAAATATAAAGGGCCTGGTAAATAGGATGATGGCAGGAAGGTGAAAGAAAAATATGCGGGCTGGTAAATCCGCTGCCGAGCCGGGCGGCGTAGGTGCAGCACATTCACTCTCCGCATTCCTCCTGATGAAAAAGAACCTGTTTTCTCTGGCCCTGATTGCCCTGCTAGGCGGTGCTTCGTATTCGGCTTCGGCTCAGTCGGCCCAACTCTCGCCCAACAGCGTGATGGTGGGCGGCATGGCCATGCTGCCGAGCAAAAATATTGTCGAAAACGCCGTCAACTCCAAGGACCACACCACGCTGGTAGCCGCCGTGAAAGCCGCCGGTTTGGTGGAAACGCTGCAGGGCAAGGGCCCCTTTACCGTCTTCGCGCCGGTAAACGACGCTTTTGAAAATCTGCCTGCGGGCACCGTGGAAAGCCTTTTGAAGCCCGAAAGCAAGGCCGCGCTGACCAAGGTGCTGACCTACCACGTGGTGGCCGGCAACATGACCGCCGACAAGCTGATGGCCGCCATCAAAGCCGGCAAGGGCAAGGCCACGCTCAAGACCGTGAGCGGCGGCACCCTGACGGCCATGATGAACGGCCCGCACAACGTAGTGCTCGTCGACGAGGGCGGCAACGTGGCCAGCATCTCGACCTACGACGTGCTGCAGAGCAACGGCGTCATCCACGTCATCGACAAAGTGCTGCTGCCCAAATAAGCTGCACTCACTGACGCATCAAACCCCGCCAACAGCATTCAGTTGGCGGGGTTTGGTGTTTATGCGAAAATTGAATTATTGCCAATGGTAGCTCAGCTGAAGAAGCATAGACTTGCCAACGAAGCAGCAGCAAAAAGCCCTGCCGGTTTCGCAAACCGGCAGGGCAGTAATCGTGCGTTTCGGCAAGCAAGCCCTTACGTACCCGATTTCTTTATCAGCTCCGGAAACGCCTTCGCGAAGTGGTTGTAGCGCGGCGTCGACACGTTGCGGATATAGGGGTTGTCGGGGTGGTTGACGAAGTAGTCCTGGTGGTAGCGCTCGGCCGGGTAGAAGGCCTTGAACGGCACCACCTGCGTCACGATGGGGCTGGGGTAGAGCTTGGCGGCGTTGACGCGCTGGATTTCGGCTTCGATCTGCTGCTTTTCCTGCGGACTGCGGTAAAAGGCAATGGAGCGGTACTCCTCGCCCGCGTCGGGGCCCTGGCGGTTGAGCGTGGTCGGGTCGTGCTGCACGAAAAACACCTTCAGCAGCGTCGGGAAGCTGATGACCTTCGGGTCGTAGTACACCTGGATGGCCTCGGCGTGGCCGGTGCCGCCGCGGCCCACCTGCTCGTAGGTGGGGTTGGGCACGGTGCCGCCCGCGTGGCCCGAAATGACGGTGCGCACCCCCTTCAGGCTTTCAAACACGTGCTCGGCGCACCAGTAGCAGCCGCTGGCAAAGGTGGCCACGGCCTCGCCCGGCTGGGGCTTGGGCAGCTCGGCAAAGCGGTGGTCTTCCTGCGGCGGCGTAGCCGCCTCGTTGCCGCCGGAGCGGGCTTCGCAGCTGACCGCGCCCAGCGCCGCCAGCAGTAACACAAGTAGTTGTTTCATTCGGAGCATATTCATCAGGCTGAACATACGAGCGGGCGGATTGATTCGGATGCGGCCGCAGAAACCAGCCCGGTACTGCTGAGTCTGCGGCCGTGCGGACACAACCAATTGGCCGCAAGCGGGGTAGGAGGAAGTCATACCATTCATCAACCGCTACCGACATGCAACGCCATTCGATAACTGCGCTGCTGCTGCTGATCCTGGGCTGGCTCGGCGCCTGCTCATCCGTCAACGTGCAGGAGCAGGCCAACGTGGATTACGCGCAGTACCGCACCTACGCCTGGGCCGACACCGAGGTGAAAACCGACAACACCCAGGGGCCGGCTCTGCGCAGCCAGCTGCAGGACAATGTGCTGCGCCCGGCCATCGACGCGGAGCTGGCCAAGCGTGGCCTCACCCAGGCCACCAGCGGCAAGCCCGATCTGTACCTGACTTACCACCTCTACGTGGAGCAGGCCGAGCGCACCGTGGCCAACCCGCCCAACCCCGCCGTACCCATAAGCTACCCCTACCTGGTGAGCTACCGCGGCGCCATCATTCCCGTCAATTACACCCGCTGGTACCAGGCGCCGAGCGGCTACCGTACCGAAACCTACCAGGAAGGCATGCTGGTGCTCGACTTCATCGACGCCCGCACCAACAACATGATCTGGCGCGGCTCCGTGTCCGACGCCGTCAACAACCCCGCCCGCGCCGGGGAGCGGTTCGCCGAATCCGCCCGCGACATTCTCGACAAATTTCCGGTGAAGGAGCAGAAGTGAGGAGGCGGTGAACAGATTTTGGATGAACAGATGAATAGGGCGTCATCCTGAGCAGAGCGAAGGACCTTCCTCGAGCCCTGCACCAACCTAGAAGCGCAGCCACCGTCGCCCAATCATTCGGGCAAGGGTGGCTGCGCTTGGTCGTTGCTATCAGTTGCTGAACAGCGTCGGCTCGTTGTTGGCAGCGGCGGTGCGGGTCTGGAGGAAGGTCCTTCGCTCTGCTCAGGATGACGTTCTGGTTTTCCGGCTGACCGGAGGCGCCTTACCTACTCGCCCTCAATCCGGGACGTGTGCTTGGTGTCGGCCATGTGCCAGTACACCAGCAGCGACAGGGCCGCGCACAGTGTCACGTACCAGTAATAAGCCGGCTCCAGGCCCCATTGCTTGGCTTGCAGGGCGATGTACTCGGCCGTGCCGCCGAAAATGGCCACCGTGAGGGCGTAGGGCAGGCCCACCCCGAGGGCGCGAATGTGCGTGGGGAACAGCTCGGCTTTCACCACCGCGTTGATGGCCGTGTAGCCGCTCATCACCACGATGGCCAGCACCAGCAGCCCGAAAGCTGCCCAGGCATTGGTGGTGTGGGCCAGCAGCGTGAGTAGCGGCACCGTGCCCAACGTGGCGCCTACCCCGAAGAACAGCAGCACCGGCCGCCGGCCCACGCGGTCGGAGAGGGCGCCGATGAGGGGCTGCAGCACCAGGGCCACGGCCAGCGTCCAGAAGGAAATCTGTGCGGCCTGCTCGCGGCTGAAGCCGGCCGTGTTGACCAGGAATTTCTGGGCGTAGGTGGTGAAGGTGTAGAACACGATGGTGCCGCCTAGCGTCAGGCCCACTACCGTCAGCACCTCGCGCGGGTGGCGCAGCAGCACGCGCAGCTTGCTTTCCGTCACCACGTCGGCTTCGGCGGCCTGCTGCTCGCTGAACGAGGCCGTTTCGGCCATGTGCCGCCGCAGGTACAGCGCCACCAGCGCCGCCGCCGCCCCGATGACGAAGGGCACGCGCCAGCCCCAGCGCTGCAACTCGGCGGGCGTGAGCAGCTGCTGCAAACCCAGCTGCACCAGCAGGGCCAGCAGCTGCCCGGCCAGCAACGTCACGTACTGAAAGCTGGAGTAGAAGCCGCGGTGGCGGGCGTCGGCCATTTCGCTCAGGTAAGTGGCCGAGGTGCCGTACTCGCCGCCCACGCTCAGGCCCTGCAGCAGCCGCGCCAGCACCAGCAGCACCGGCGCCGCCCACCCGATCTGCGCGAAGCCCGGGGTGAGGGCAATGAGCAGCGAGCCGGCGCACATCAGCAGCACCGAGAGCAGCAGGGCGGCTTTGCGGCCGTGGCTGTCGGCGTAGGTGCCCATCAGCCAGCCGCCCAGGGGCCGCATCAGAAAGCCCACCGCAAACACGGCCGCCGAGTTGAGCAGCTGCAGGGTAAGGTTGCCGCTGGGAAAGAACACCGGCGCGAAGTACAGGGCAAAGGCCGAGTACACGTACCAGTCGTACCACTCCACCAGGTTGCCGATGGAGCCGCTGATGATGGAGCGGATGCGGGCGCTGGTAGTGCGCGGGGGAGAAGCCGAAGTCATGCCGGCAAATGAACGGAGCTTTGCGCACAAGCCAGTGGGGCGCATCTTTCCGCACGCACTATATTGCTGACAAGGCCCGGGCCCAGCGTCTACCCACAGCCCGGCCGGGTATGGCCCTACTACCCAGCGGGTCGATTTAGCCTGATTGTGTTTGATTATGCCCTTTTTCGTTGTCGCAGTCGGATACTCTTGTTTTATGCGTGCTTTCTTCCTGCTTCTGCTACTGACCACTGTAATCTACGCTGCTCCGGCCCAGCGCCTGACCCGCGAGCGGGTGTACGTAGGCGCCAGCATCTACCGGTTTGGCATGGCCCACAAGGTGGCTCCACGCCATGTGCTGACCAGCATAGCTAAGCGTGGCTTCCAGATGCCCGGGTTTTGGCAACGTGGGGTCATCCTGGACCCACAGCTGGACACGACTACTACGTTGCTGCGCTTTTACAACCTGAACGGCAACTATTTCCAGCCGCTGCCAGCGGGCGGCTACGTGTATATCTTCGGGGTGCCAAGCGCGCAGCCAGCCGACTTCCAAGATGTCACGCTGCGCCGCTACCGCCCGGACCTGACGCTGCGCTGGGCGAGCACTTTCGACCTGTTCCCCGGCCAGCAGGATTTGGGCAACGGGCTGCTGGTCACCGACGAGGCCTATTTCCTGAGCGCCTACAGCTTCTACAATGCGGACCGCACGCGCCACATGGTGCTCAAGACCGACACGGCCGGCACCGTGCTCTGGCGCAAGAACTACGGCTGGAGTGTGACCGACTTCAACCTGGACATGCAGTTCACCCGCCAGGGCCACCTGCTGCTCTACGGCTTCACGGGCAACTACGCCACGGGCACCGTCGAACTGAAGCTGCTGCTGCTCAACCAGCAGGGCGACTCGCTGCGCGGCCTGCACTACGCTCCGCTCGGGCCCGGCCGCGACGTGGCGCCGCCCGGGGAATGGCAAAACAGCAGCTTACTGCCGCTCTCGGACGGCGGGTTTCTATGTACGATGGCCGTCGATTCGGCCGCGGGCTGGCCGGCGCTACCGCTGGCGGTGAAAGTGGACGCGCAGCTGCGCCCGCAGTGGACCCACGTGTGGCGCTACCAGCCCACCGGGCCGCTGCAGCCGGGCCGCGCGCTGGGCTCCTTCGGCTCGGCCCTGGAGCTGGCCGACGGCTCGCTGCTGCTGCTGGCCCACTTCGACCAAACCCCGCTGAACGTGGCCACGCCCTACTACCTGCTGCGCCTGGACGGGGCCACGGGCCGGCAGCTGGCCCGCTACGCGCTGCCCAGCCCGGCCTGCAACCGCCCGCAGCCCTACCAGCTGCTCGCGGACGGCGACAGCGCCGCCTACGTGCTGGGTTCGTGCACGGCCAGCGCCACGGGGGCGGCCATTCAGGCGCCTTATGCAGCGCGGCTGAGCTTGCGCGGGCTGCCGGGAATCGTCACGGCGGCCGGGCGGCCACGTGGCACCGGCAAAGAGGTCGGCCTGGGTGTGCCCTATCCCAACCCGGCCGCACAGGCCGTGCGCGTGCCTTACCGTCGCTCCGCCGCCGGGCCCGCCGCAGTGGCCCTCTTCGATGCGCTGGGGCGCCCGGTGCGCACCGTGGCGGTGCCGGGTGCGCCCACTGGGGAGGTGGTAGTGCCGTTGAACGGGCTGCCGGCCGGCGTTTACAGCCTGCGCTACGAGCAGAGCAACGTACCTGCGGGGCCGGCGCAGCGGCTGGTCGTGCAGCCATAAATGCTTATGGGCTGATAATGGGCTAGCGGTGCGCGGGGCAGGTGCCGAATGCATACACCCGCAGGATGGGGCATCCCCGGCACAACGAGAGGCCACTGCCGGGCCAGATGGCAGCGTCACGCTCGGCTGGAGGTACCGCAGTAGCAGCTAATAGGTGTCTTTAGAGGAGTATTTGTAATTATTATTACTAATTATTGTGGAAATGTTGATAATTATTAGGCTTGCCGCGTATTATTCCAGTATCATTCGCTTCCCCACACGCCCGTACCAACCGCACCTATGGCTACCATCCAGAACTACTTAGTGAAGAGGACTTCACTAATCGAGAACATCAAGAGCTTTCACCACGAGATGCAGCGGCAGTCAGGCGCCGAAAGCGCCCTGAAAGTGTACTGCCGCGCCCTCTGCCACTGGACCGAAGACCCCAACACCGACCTGCACCAAGCCGAGCGCCTCTTCGACGAAATCCGCCACGCCTCGCAGCTGGAAGACCTCGACGATTGGATCGACTAAGCCGCTGTTCAACCGTCTATTTCGAGCTGTATGGGGCCGCCCACGGGGTAGCCGGTGCAGGTCAGTACCAGGCCGTGCGCTAGGTCGCGCTCGGTCAATACCTCGTTGTAGCTCATCCACACCCGGCCCTGGGTGCAGCGGGCCACGCAGTTGCCGCAGCGGCCGGCCTCGCAGCTGTAGGGTAGGCGCAGGTCGTGGCGGCGCGCGGCCTGCAGGATGGTATCGGGGTGCCGGGACTCGAACTCGTACTGCCGCCCGGCCCAGCGCACCGTCACCGGGTGGGCCTCGGTATCGGGCGGGAGCAGCGGGGGCACGGAGGCCGGCTCGGTCACGAAGTTTTCCCGCCGGATGCGGGCCGGGGGTACCTGCAGCTCGCGCAGGGCGTAGGTACACATGCGCATGTAGTTCAGCGGTCCGCACATGTAGGCCAGCAGCTCGGTGGGCCCGGCTACGGCGTGTTGCCGCACCAGGCTTTCGAGCAGCTCTTTGTAGAGGTGAGCCCGCGCCAGGTCGGGCGCGTTGCTGAACAGCCACTCGATGCGCAGCTGCTGCGGGTGCCGTGCTGCCAAGGCTTCCAGCTCGGCCCGAAAGATGGTGGTGTGCGGCGCGTGGTTGGAGTACACCAGCACCACCGGTAGCTGGGGCTGGGTGGCCAGCAGGGTCTTGAGCAGCGAATACACCGGCGTGATGCCCGAGCCGGCCGCCAGCAGCCACACCTGCCGCACGTCCGTCAGCTCATCGGGGAGGGTGAAGAGGCCGGCGGCGCCGGTGGTCAGCAGCACGTCGCCGGGCTGGGCGCGGTCGACGAGCTGGCGCGAAAACAGCCCGTTGGCAATGCGCTTGACGGTAATGGCCAGCGGCTCGGGCAGCGCTGGGCTGGAACTGAGCGAGTAGGAGCGGCGCGCCTCGTGGCCGTGCTCGTGCTGCACCAGCGTGAGGTACTGGCCGGCGCGGTAGGGCAGGGGCCGGTCGTCGGCGGGCGCCAGCACCAGCGTACGGGTGTCGTCGGTTTCGGCGCGCACGGCCAGCACGCGGAGCGGACGGTAGGGCGAGGCAGCGGAGGGCATAGGTAGAAGGCGGGTCTGGACGCAAATACGCAACTCCGCCGCAAGCAGCGGCGCCCGGCTACCCTGCAGAAAGGCAGGGCGGCCGGGCGCCGGGTGTTGGGTTGTGGAAAAAGGACGGATGCCAACTTACGCAACCTTGCTGGTTTGGTTGGCCGGCGGCCGGTTAAGTTTTTGATTCAGCGAAATTTCCGCCCGCCCTCCGCCGGTTCGGCCGATAACGGCACGCCAATGACGCGGACGGGTTGCTCGGTGCCGCCCCGCATCCAACCGCCCGCCTCGCGGCCCAACGTTATTCGCAACACCGTCAGGCCCGAGCCGTCCGGCTGGGGTTGCTCCAGCCGAGGCGTGAAGATGGTGCCCGCGCCGCCCCGGAAATTGGATGAGGGAAAGATGCTCAATTATCTTACGGCCGGAAAGTGCGGGCAGCCGTTGGTGTAATGACGGGTGGGGTAACCTTTGGCCGGCCCCGAAGGTTATACTTGGACTGCCGTTGGCGCTTTTCCACCCCGCTGCGCCGCCCGATTCCACCCCGCTTGCATGTCCGTTATCAAATTCCGCCGCCCCGACGGCCACGTGTACCTCACTGCCGAGCGCAACCGCGCGGAAGGCTGGATTCACGCCCGCTGGTCGGGGGTACAAACGCTGGAAACGGTGAAGGAAGGCGGCCTGGCCTACGTGGACATGCTGCGCGAAGAGCCCTGCGCCAAGCTGCTCAACGACCATTCCGAGCTGATCGGCCGCTTCACCGAGGCCAACGAGTGGGTAGCCCAGGTCTGGACGCCGATGATTTTGCAGGCCGGACTGCGCTACTTTGCCCACGTCCTCTCGCCCGGCATCTTCGGCCAGCTTTCCATCGAGGACCTGCACCAACGCATCGGCGACGTGTTCGAGCTGAAGATGTTCGACGACGTGGAAGAAGCCAAGCAGTGGCTGCGCGGCGTCGGCCAATGAACCTGAACCCCGCCGATTTCACCGTCACCGAAACCGACGTTCTGCTCGACGGCTACGCCCTGCGCGTGCAGCGCCTGCTGCCGCCTGATGTCGCGGCCACCCCGCGCCCCACGCTGGTGTTCCTGCACGACTCGCTCGGCTGCATCCGCCTCTGGCGCGACTTTCCCGCCCGCCTGGCCGCCGCCACCGGCTGCCCGGCCCTCGTCTACGACCGCCGCGGCTACGGCCAGTCGGCCCCCTTCGACGGCCCGGCCCGCCACAATGACTACCTGGCCGACGAAGCCCTGGTGCTCCGGCAGCTGCTCGACGCCTGCGGCATTGCCCGGGCCATCCTCTTCGGCCATTCCGACGGCGGCAGCATTGCCCTGCTGGCCGCCGCGCGCTACCCCGCGCGCGTGGCCGCCGTGCTCACCGAAGGCGCCCACGTCTTTGTTGAAGACCTCACGCTGGCCGGCATCCGCGCCGCGCAGCAGCAGTACTACGGCACCAACCTGCCCGAGCGGCTGGCCCGCTACCACGGCTCCAAAACCGACGCCGTGTTCCACGCCTGGGCCGATACCTGGCTGAGGCCGGCCTTCCGCTCCTGGAATATCGAAGCCGAGCTGCCCCGCATTCAGTGCCCCGTGCTGGTGCTGCAGGGCGAGGCCGACGAGTACGGCACCGTGGCGCAGGTCGAGGCCATTGCCCGCCAGGTGAGCGGGCCGGCCGAAGCGGTGCTGCTGCCCGGCGCCGCCCACAGCCCGCACAAGGAAGCTCCCAATGAAACGCTGCGCCTGGCCACCGATTTTGTGCGCCGGGTACTGTCATAGCGTCGCCCTCGGTTGGCCCTACCCACCAAAAAAAGGGGGCGCGAGCTGCTTAGCTCACGCCCCTTCTGAAGCTCGCGTCGGGTCCATTCCCCAATGCCCTTGCCAGCCGGAGTAGTTTTGGTGCATTCTCCCAACCCCTGGCTACGTCCGGTTGACTTGCGGCTTCAGTGTAGTTAATTCCCCGATGCGCACCGGCTTGCCCGAGTCGATGCTGTGGCGGGCGGCAATGCCCACCAGGCACGACATGGCGCCGTCGCGCGCGCCGGCGGCCTGGCGGTACGGGTCCTGGCCATCGGGGCTAAAGATTTGCTTGCGCAGACGCACGTCGCCGCCGCCGTGGCCGGCTTCGTTGTTCGGCAGGCGGATGATTTCGCGCTTGCCGAAGTTGGTCGTCAGCTGAATTTCGTCGAAGGGCTCCTCGTCCCAGGTCTGCTTTTCCTTGATCCAGGCTTCCAGGCGGCCTTTCGTACCGTTGAAGGCAATGCGGTAGCCTTCGTAGGGCGAGTAGGTGGTCAGCGAGTAGCTCACCTGCACCTGGTTGGCGTACTTGATCTGCACCGCCATCTTGTCGAAAATGTCGATGTCCTCGCGCCACACGCAGCCGTCGCGGTGGTAGCCGTCGTGCTGCTCGTTGGCCGCGTAAATCTTCATCAGCCGCTCGTCCTTGGTCATGTCCCAGTAGAACGCGCACTTGTCCTTGTGCGGGCAGGGGCGGCAGTTGGTGTGCCGGAAGGCGTTGTTCTTGCCGTAGAAGTTGAGCTGCCCGTTGGCGTACACCTCCTCCGGGTCCGATTCCAGCCACCAGTTCAGCAGATCGAAGTGGTGCGTGGCCTTATGCACCAGCAGCGAGCCGCTAAACTCCCGGCGGCGGTGCCAGCGGCGGAAGTAGTCGGCGCCGTGATGCACGTCGAGGTACCAGTGGAAGTCGGCCGAGGTGACCTGCCCGATGGCCCCGGCGCGCAGTAGTTCGTAGATTTTCTGGCGGTGCGGGGAGTAGCGGTAGTTGAAGGTCACTTTCACCTTCTTGCCGGTGCGCCGCTCCGCGTCGAGAATGGCCTGGGCCTTCTTCTCGTCGGTGGTCATGGGCTTCTCCGTCACGATGTCGGCCCCGTACTCCATGCCCTTCACGATGAACTGGTCGTGGGTAGCGTCGACGGTGGTGACGATGAGCACGTCGGGCTTCACCTGCTTCATCATCTTGTCGAAGTCGGTGAAGGTGGGGCAGCTCACGCCCAGCATTTTCCTGCCGGTTTCCACCCGGCCAGGATTGATGTCGCACAGGCCCACAAACTCCACCCGCTCGCCGTGCTCCTTCAGCACGTCCACGCCCCACATGCCCAGGCCGCGGTGCCCGGTGCCCACCATGGCCACCCGCGTCTTCTTCCCGGCCACAAGGTCACCCGCCAGCAGATCGGGCGCCAAAAAGGCGCCGGCGGCTACTGTGCCCGAATGCTGCAGAAAGGTGCGGCGTTGCATGGCGTGGGTGGGAAAAAAGCGGGTGGGAACGAGTCGGTGAGCGGGTTGCGAGGTTGAATGTTGAGCTAATTCTTCTGAAAGTCATGCCCTTGCCGGCTGATTTTTTGCGCAAACGTTATCGGGAACGTTGCCAAAGCAGGCTACCAAACGGTTGTTTGGCGGCGGGTGGCAGCCGCAAGCGGCCATATTATTATGCGTCGCCGACCAGCAGCCGGAAAGTGGCTTAGGGCCGACTCCCGGCTGCTTTGTCGGGATGAAAGGCAGCTGGCCAGCGCTGAGCGAAGGCCGATTATCTTGCTGAAAGGCAACTATTTTGTGTATCTTAACGATTCCCTACCCAGGAACCCACCAGCCGTCATCCGTTATGAAGTCGTTTCAGCTTGCCTTCGTCGCCCTCGGCACCGGCCTCTTGTGGGCCGCCGCGCCCTGCGTCGCCGGTAATCCGGTGACCACCTCGTCCGTTACCGTCGTGGTGTCGCAGCTGGCCTCCACGGAGTCGGCTGTAAAGCTCTACTTCTACAACCTGCGCGAATCGTTTCTGCAGCCCAAGCAGTACGCCTTCGTGAAGGTGGTGCGCCCCGGTGGGCTGGACCGCATCACGCTGCCCGTCGACCTGCCCAACGGCGACTGGGCCGTGGCCATTACGCAGGATACCAACAACAACGACAAGCTGGACAAGAACATGATGGGCATCCCGACCGAGCCCTTCGCGTTTTCCAACAACGTGCGCCCGCGCTTCGCCCCGCCCGACTTCGACGACTGCAAGTTCACCGTCAGCGGGCCCGGCAAGGTGGTCAGCATCGTGCTGAAGCCCTGAGGCCCGCGCCTTGCTGCATGAGTCCGAGCGGAATGGCCGGACGTGCGGCCAACCGTTGACAACCTAACAAGCAGCCCGGCCACTCTGGTCGGGCTGCTTTATTTTGGCATCAGACCGGGCGCTGGTGCGGGCGATTTTACCTTTTCAGCCACTAAAAACGGCGCTGCCGCCGCAGGGACGCCGGTAGCCTGCCGCGCCGGGGCGAGGCCGTAACCCGCAGATGCTTTGCGCCGTTTGCGGGCATGAAACCAGGCGAATTGGCGGAGGTTATTAGCTTTGCCCAGACGCCCGCGTTTCCTGCCGCCCATGTCCGACGTTGTTCTAGAAGCTGAATCCTACGGCTCCCTGCTGTTTGCCCCGGAAGTGCCCTGCGTGGTGGTTCAATGGCACGCGTTTGCCAACTCGCAGCAGTTTCGCAGCCTGATGGACAACTCCCTGGAAGCCTTTGCCGACCAGGCGCAGCTGCACTGGCCGCTGGGCTGGCTGATGGATGCGCGCCAGATGAGTGCCATCACGCCCGCCGACCAGATCTGGCTGGAAACCGACTGGAACCCACGCGCCTACGCCGCCGGCCTGCGCCACATCGGCATTGTCACCGCTGAAAACATCTTCGGCCGCATTGCCACCCAGGTATACATTGCCAACACCGTCGCCCAGTCGCACTACACCCTGGAGGCCGCTTCCCTTCCCTCCCTGGACGATGCCAAGGACTGGGTACGCGAGGCGCTGAGCTAGCACCCGTCACGCCCACCGATAACGCACGGCCGCCCGCCATTCCCAGATCGAGCTGGAGTGGCGGGCGGCCGGCGTTTGGGCGGTCTGCTGTTTACAGCGGCTCTTTCAGAGGCCGGAACGGGTCGGCACCGCTGGCCAGCTGGTGCAGCAGCTTCACCACGCGCTGGGCGCGGGTTTCGGCCCGCTTGGCCGCGTCGATGTAATGCACGAGGTTGCGCTGGCGGCCGGGCGTCAGGCGGGCGAAGGCCGCCGCGGCTTCGGGCCACTCGGCCAGGCCTTCGGTCAGCTCCTCGGGCATGTCCACCTGATCGGGGTTGGGGTCGGCGGCCAGGGTCACCGTTACGGGGGCGTCGGCGCTCAGGCGCAGCTCGCGGCGCAGGGCCTTGCTCACGAGCAGAAACCGCTCCCCGGTGCTCATCGGCAGCAGGCCGCGGCGGATGGGGTGGCCGTTGAGCGTGCCCACCACGCGCTTCACGCTTTTGCCGCCCAGGGCCTCCACCACGTCTTCGGGCACGATGATGATGGCCATGGGCATGAACCCGAGGCCGTTGGGCAGCAGCTGGCCCTGAAACGTGAAGTCAGCGGCGGCCATCCGGGCTTACTTCTTCTTGGCCGGCTCGCTCTTGACCGGAGCGGCACGCAACTCGGCCCCGCTGGGTACCGACAGCTCGCGCGAGGTCTGGAACTCGGGCTGCTTGTCGGCGCCTTCCTCCAGGCGGCGCTGCACGATGCGCACGTGGCCGGCGGTGCCGGGTAGCACGGCCAGGTCGTTGCTGGTGCCGGAGTTGGGGTCGTAGCTGCGGAAGCCGAGCACCATGCTGCCGGGGAAGTTGGCGCGCTTGGCTTCGGCCGCGTCCACCTGGTCGGGCTTGCCGGCGAAGGGGCCCAGGTCGATTTCACGCGACTCGCCGCCGCTCAGTACCAGGTAGGCAATGGTGCGGGCCGGGCCGCCGTCGGTGTTCTTCATCGGCTCGAAGCGGAAAGCCATTTCCACCGGCTTGGCGGGGGTAGCGGCGGCCGCCGGGGCTTCGGCCGGCGTGGAGCCCGACACGCCGGGCGCGGCTTCGCTGGCGTCGGCGGCACCGGCTTCGGGGGCCTTCACGTCGCCCGCGGGGGCCGACTGCTCATTGGCGGGCGGGTTCTGGTTGCAGCTGCCGAGCAGCAAGGTGGCGGCCAGCAGGGGGAGAGCGTAGCGTTTCATCGGGCAGAGGAGAGAAGGGCCAACGGCGGGTTTTCGGAGAGTAAGGATAAGCATAAAAGCCCCGCCTGCCGCAGGCCGGGCCCGAAAAAGCCCGCGCCGGCCCGGCCAGCAGAATCAGGTGACCCACCGCCACCGGCCGGCCGGGCCGCTTTCCGGCGGGGAACCGCCGCGCCGAAACCTTTCGGGCCCGGCCGGGCTTATAGCCGCCGTACTCCTTTTTGCCCCTGACGATATGAAAGTTGAAATCTGGTCCGATATCATGTGCCCGTTCTGCTACATCGGCAAGCGGCGCTTCGAAGCGGCCCTGCAGCAGTTTGCCCACGCCGATAAGGTGGAGGTGATTTGGCGCAGCTTCGAGCTGGACCCCAACATGCAAACCCGCCCCGGCCAGACCATTCACCAGCTGCTGGCCGAGCGCAAGGGCGTGTCGGAAGCCGAGGGCCGACGCATGAACGACTACATGGCCGGCGTGGCCCAGGAAGTGGGCCTGCGCTTCGACTTCGAGCGGATGCAGCCCGTGAATACCTTCAAGGCCCACCGCTTCGCGCACCTAGCCGCTGCCCACGGCCGCCAGGATGCCGCCGAGGAGCGTCTGTTTGCCGCCTACTTCACCGAGGGCCGCAACCTCGACGACGCCGTCACGCTGCAGGAGCTGGGCGCCGAGCTGGGCCTGCCCGCCGAGGCCGTGCCTCGGATGCTGGCCTCCGAAGCCTACGCCCAGGAAGTGCGCGTTGATGAATACCAGGCCCGGCAGATCGGGGTGCGCGGCGTGCCCTACTTCGTGTTCGACGACAAGTACGCCGTGTCGGGCGCGCAGCCGGCCGAGCTGTTTCAGGAAGTACTGACCAAGGTGTGGGACGAGCGGAACCCCGCGCCCAGCCCCGTAACCCTGGCCGAGGGCCCCGCCTGCGGCCTCGACGGCGCCGACTGCTAAGGTCGGATGACCTGCTTCGTGCCAAACGCCGGCCGCGCTTCCTGTTGGGGGCGCGGTCGGCATTTTGGGCCGGTGCGGGCCGCCCCACGCTCCGTCAGGCCGGGAAGGCCGCTATCTTCGGCTTCTTCCTCGTCCTCCTCATGTCTACTGCCGAAACCGAATTCCGCGCCATCGGCGCTACCCAGCCGGCCGCCGAAGCGGGCCAGCTGTTTGGCAAGCCCTGCTTCAAAATCAACGGCAAGGCCTTCGTGTGCTTTTTCCAGGAAGCCATGGTCTTCAAGCTCGCCGACGAGGCCCACCGCGAGGCCCTGGCCCTGGACGGCGCCCGGCTGTTCGACCCCTCCGGCAAGGGCCGCCCGATGAAGGAATGGGTGCAGGTGCCCGCCGAATATCATGCGCAGTGGCCCGCGCTGGCCGCTGCGGCTCATCGGTACGTGAGCGGGCAGTGAGGCTACGTGGAAACAGCAGCGCCCGCCGCGGTGCTTCCAGTAAGCCGGAGCCGCGGCGGGCGCTGCTGAAGCAGCCGCAATTAGCGCTGCGCCGTTTCGGGGTTCAGAAAATTGAACGAGCGGCTCTGGTAGCGCGGCAGTTGTAGGCCGCTGCGCAGCTTCATAAACGAGTTGTAGGGCGCCACCGGCGCAATCATGTTGATCAGCCAGGTCGGCAGCTCGCCGCCCGGGTCCACCCGAAAGGTGTAGGCAATCTGCAGGCGGCTGTCGGTAATCTGGCGCACCGTCCACTGGCCCGTCCAGGATGGCACGCGCACGATATCGTTTTGCGGGGCCACCATGCCGCCCACCGAGTTGGTGTGGATGATGAGCTGCCGCTCGGCCGGGGCGTACTGAAACTGCAGGTGCATCACCACGTCGCGGTTGGCCACGGGGCGGGGCATCTGGCTTTCGAGGTAGTAGTACAGCTCCGTTTCGCTCACGCGGCGCAGCAGGCGCGCGCGCTTGGTATTGCTGATAACCTCGGTGTAGTTGTCCACGTCGGTATACAGGGCCACCAGCTGCGCCAGGGTGCCGGGCATCTCGCAATGCACCCGGATTTCCTTGAAGCGGCTATCCGGCGAATGGCGCGAGTACACCTGAATGCCGTTCTTGTTGGTTTCCAGCCGCCACGATTCCACCGCGGCCGCCTGCGCGGGCAACGGCGCCGTGATGGGCCCGACCAGGCTCAGCGCCGAGGCCAGGCTGGCAATAAACAGCGCGCGGGTGGTACGCATCAGGAACGAACGTGAGACCTTGGGTGGGAAACGAGCGGCAAACCGAATTGTGAAAATACAACCTTGCGGTTGAATAAAACAGTTTTCGTGCCGGAAGCCCCAACTTTATGTGACTTCCGCGGTTTCCGGGTCCTGCTGCGAGCCGTTGAGCACGTTTCGTCAGCCAGAGGCACTCAGTCTCAAGCCAGTGCCGGCAGGTGGGTGCGGCAGGCAAAATGGAACAGGGGCGAGAGCAACAGCTTGCTGAGCTGCACTTCGCGGGCGGCGGCGTGGCCGTCGGCGCGCTGCTCGTCGAGGTAGGTGCGGCAGGCGCGCTGCACGGCGTTGTACACGGCGGCGGCCGGGTAGCAGCTCAGCAATTCGCGCAGGTCGATGAGGTCGTCGGTGCTGAAGTGGGCGTTCAGGGCCAGAAAGGCCAGAAACTGCTCGCGAGAGGCCAGCGAAGCCGGCTGAATGGTGTTGGTAGCTGCCGCTGAATCGGCCGGGGTAACGGCGGTGGCATTGGCGCGGGTCGATTGAACGACAAAGCGGATCGACTCGGAAGCGGTGGAGGTAGCCGTGTGGATCATAGTTGGTTTGAAAGAGGTTTGTATAAATATAGGTAAATATTTTATATAATAAGTTACATGAAATAGAAATTTTTATTCATGTTCCCAGAACAGGTGTTATTAATCATTGAATAGACGATGAATCCGACCGTAGAAGTGTGACTGGGGCAGCAGAAACGCTCCCGCCACTACCAGCTGCACGGGCCGGTAGTGGCGGGGACCTGAATACACGTGCAGATAGAATCGGTCAGCGCTAGGCCGCCACGGTGCCCAGGCTCGAAGCAACGGCCACATGTGCGGTGCCGGAGCCGAATTGCTGCGGGCGTACGCGGCGCCACAGCGCGCAGGAGGCCAGCATGAAGGCCAGGAACAGCAGGGGCGAAGCTACCAGCCAGAAACCGTCGTGGGCGGCGTAGCGGGCGGCGCAGGCCCCGAGCAGGTTGAACGTGAAGCCGGCGTAGGCCCACTCCTTAACGGTGCGGAACCACGGCTGCACCAGGGCCACGGCGCCCAGCAGCTTGCCGATGCCCAGCACCGTGAGCACATGCTCGGGGTAGCCCAGGTGCTGCATGATTTCCTGACCCGAAGGGTGGTGAATAACTTCGGAAACGCCGCCGAACAGCATGAAGGCGGCGAAGGGCAAGGTGAGGGTCCAGTAAAGCGTGGTGGCGGTTTTGGGTTCCATGACGCGGGGTGCTTGGCTAAGCATTTTGGGGTTGATTGGTATGCCAAAAATATTAGTAATTTGCGGCTGCCGCGAGGGGCGGATGCGACCATTTGCGGGTTTATCCCGACATTCCACGGACCATCATTGAAGCCATGAAGCAGATATCCATTCTGGTGCCGCACGGGGCCGTGCTGGGCAGCATCGAGGGCCCGCGGCTGGTGTTTTCGGAGGTCAATCAGCTGCTGCAGCGGCTGGGCCGGCCGCCGCTGTTCCGGGTGCAGCTGGTGGGACTAACCCACGAAACCCCAGTGTGCGGCGGGCTCTACAACATCCGCACCGAGCAGCTCATCGGCGACGTGGCTAGCACCGACCTGGTCGTTATTCCGGCCGTGGACGGCGACCTGGGCCGGGCGCTAGAGGTAAACCAGGACTTTTTGCCCTGGATAACGCAGCAGTACCGGCAGGGCGCCGAAGTGGCCAGCCTGTGCGTGGGCGCGTTTCTGCTGGCCGCCACCGGCCTCATCGACGGGCGGCAGTGCACCACGCACTGGGCGGCGGCGCACTACTTCCGGGCCATGTTTCCGCGGGTGCAGCTGGTGGAGGACCGCCTCATCACCGACGAACACGGCATCTACTCCAGCGGCGGGGCCTTTTCATACCTGAATCTGGTGCTCTACCTCATCGAGAAATACGCGGGCCGCGACATGGCCGTGACCTGCGCCAAGGTGTTCCAGATTGACATCGAGCGGGTGAGCCAGTCGGCCTTCGTCATCTTCCAGGGCCAGAAAGAGCACGGCGACGAGCCCATCAAGCGCATTCAGACCTACATCGAGGACAACTACCAGGAAAAGCTGACCGTGGATCAGCTGGCCGATATGCTGGCGCTGGGCCGCCGCAACCTGGAGCGGCGCTTCAAAAAAGCCACCGCCAACTCGGTGGTGGAGTACATGCAGCGCGTCAAGATCGAGGCGGCGAAAAACCGACTGGAAACCTCGCCCGATAACGTGAATGAGGTGATGTACCGCGTGGGCTACTCCGACCCGAAGGCGTTTCGGGTGGCCTTTAAGCGCATTACCGGCCTCTCGCCCAAGCAGTACCGCGAGAAGTACGGGCGGGAGCGGGTACCGGTGGCGTAATGCGCGTAGCGCGGCGGGGACGGCTGCGGAAGCGGTAATTACGGATAGGCTGCCGCCGGGATGAATGGCCACGCCCTGCTACGCCAGCACCTGCACCGCCGCCGGGTCGTAGAGCTGCTGCCAGTCGCGGCGCAGGATGGCGTAGAGCAGCTCGTCCTCGAACTCGCCCGCGTCGTTCAGGCCCGATTCGCGCATGCGGCCCTCGTACTGAAAGCCGGGCGTTTTCTCGATGGAGTGGCGCGAGGCCAGGTTTGATACCCGAAAGCCGGTGGCCACGCGGTTCAGCCCCAATAGCTCGAAGGCCAGGTAGAAGAGGTGCGGCTTGCTGCGCGGCGTGATGCCCCGGCCGCGCATGTGCTCAAACACGTCGGCGCCGGTGCTGCCGCTGCGCTCCTCCCAGCTGTCGACGGTGAGCAGGGTCATGCCGGCCAGCGCGGGGCCCAGGCAGGAGTAGAAGCCGAAGTTGGTGCGGCGGCCCTGCCGGTCGTACTGCGGCAGGTAGCTGCGAAACAGCTCGTCGAGCATGCCGTGCGAATCGGGGTGGCCCTGAAACCGCGTGGCAATATCGGCCAGGTTGTCCTCGTTGATCAGGTGCAGGGTGATGCCGTCGGAATGCAGGGCGCGGAACGTGGGTATCATGGCGGCGGGCGGGTAGTGCAGGCTGAAAATACCACCCGCGCCGCTTAATCGGCCAGCAGCGCTACCAGTTCAGTTACCAGGGCCGCGTCGGTTTCCCACCGCTCGGCGCCGAATAGGCTGACGGGCTGCGGGCCGGTGATGCGCCGTTTGGCGCTGGTATGCAGCTCTTCGGCGCCGGTGGCCGCGGCAATGGCCCGCACGTTGGCGGCCGTAATGCCCGCGCCCGGCATGATGACGAAGCGCCCGGCGGCCTGCCGCACCAGTGCGGCCAAGCGGGCCACGCCAGCCTCGGCCGTGGCCGCGCCGCCCGAGGTCAGCACGCGCCGGCAGCCGAGGCCGATAACGTCCTCCAGCGCGGCGGCCTGGTCGGGGCAGTCGTCGAAGGCGCGGTGGAAGGTTACGGGCAGCGGACCGGCGGCTTCCAGGAGCGGGCGGCAGGCGGCTACGTCCACGCGGCCTTCTGGGGTGAGGACGCCCAGCACTACGCCGGCGGCGCCCAGCTCCCGGCACAGCTCGATGTCGGCCCGCATGATGGCCAGCTCGCCCGCGTCGTACACGAAATGGCCGGGGCGGGGGCGAATGAGCACGAACACCGGAATCGTCAGCTCCCGCAGCACCTGCCGCAGCAGGCCGTAGCTGGGCGTGATGCCGCCCTGCTCCAGGTTCTGGCACAGCTCGATGCGGTGCGCCCCGCCGGCCTGCGCCGCCCGCGCCGAGTGCAACGACGCGGCGCAGATTTCCAGCCGGCGGCTCACTTGAGCAGGTACTCGCTGTCGAGCAGCGTGTTTTTGCCGTCGGCGGTCTGCACGGCGTAGTTGAAGCCTTTCTGCAGGGCGTAGGCGCCGTATTCGCCGCGGTTGTTCAGCGCGATGAAGCAGACCTGAATGTCGCGGGCTTTGCTGCCCTTGATGCGCGCCACCCGTTCGATGGCGGCTTTGCAGGCGGCTTTCGGGCTCAGGCCCTGGCGCATCAGCTCCACGATGAGGCTGGCCCCGGCAATGCGGATGACGTCCTCGCCCTGCCCGGTAGCGGCGGCGGCGCCCACCTCGTTGTCCACGTACAGGCCCGAGCCGATCAGCGGGGAGTCGCCCACGCGGCCGCGCATCTTGAAGGCCATGCCGCTGGTGGTGCAGCTGCCGCTGAGGTTGCCGCGCGCGTCCTGGGCCAGCATGGCAATAGTGTCGTGGTTGTGCTTGCCGCCGACCGGGCCCACCGGCCGCCGGTCGGAGTTTTCGACGTTGATGACCGGCTTGTAATGGCTGGTTTTCAGCCATTCGCGGTAGTCTTTCTCGGCATCGGCGCTAAGCTTATTGGGCTCCAGCGGAAAACCCTGGGCCAGGGCAAACTGCTGGGCACCCTCGCCCACCAGCAGCACGTGCGGGGTGCGCTCCATCACGCGGCGCGCCACGCTGATGGGGTGCTTGATGCGCTCCAGCGCCGCCACGCCCCCGCAGTTGAACTGCTCGTCCATGATGCAGGCGTCGAGCGTGACGCGGCCGTCGCGGTCGGGGCGGCCACCCAGGCCCACGCAGCAGCCGATTTCATTCTCGGTTACCATCACGCCGGCCTCCACCGCGTCGAGGGCGCGGCCGCCGGGCTGCAGCACCTTCCAGGCGCCCTGGTTGGCGTTGATGCCCGCATCCCAGGTGGAAATAACGACGGGCTTGCCGACAGCGGCGCGGGGCGCGGGGCGGGCGGCCTCGGCCAGGGCCTGGCCGGTGGCCAGCGCGGCCAAGCCGGCGGCCGAGGTTTGAAGGAATTTTCGGCGGTTTGGCATGGGGCAGGTGAGCGGATAAGCTGGGCGCGAAAGAACGAAAGATTCCGGCGCTTTGCCTTGTCCGGACTGCCAGCGGAGCAGTGGCCCGCTGCGTCTGCTCTTAGCCGCCGCAGGCGGCGGCCAGCCGCAACAGCGGCGTGCCGGCCCGGGCGTCAGCGAAGACGACCAAGCCGGCACGCAATTGCTGGCAGAGCTAAGCGAAGGGGCAGCTACGAGATGATAACCTCCACCCGGCGGTTTTGCTGGCGGCCGGCGGGGTTGTCGGAGCCGTCGGGGCGGGCGTTGGGCGCCACGGGGTTGGCTTCGCCGTAGCCCTTCACCTGAATCTGCCCGCCGGCGTTGGCGCCGTGCTGCTGCAGCCAATCGGCAATGGCCTGGGCGCGGCGCTGCGAGAGGGTGAGGTTGTAGGCGTCGTTGCCCTTGGCGTCGGTGTAGCCGTTGATGACCACCCGGCTCTTGGTATACTGCTTCACCACCTCGGCCAGCTTCTGCAGCGTGGGGCCGGCTTCGGGCTTGATGTCGGCCTTGTCGAAGTCGAAGAGCACGTCGGCGTTGAAGTTGATGACCAAGCCCATGTCGGTCATCGTCGCACCCAGGTCGCTGGCCGCCCCCGACAGGTCGCTGACGACGCCGGTGAGCTTCTGACCCCGGTCGACGGCCGGTGCGTTTTGGGCGGTGGTAGCCGCGGGCGTTTCGGCGGGCGCGGCGGCCGGACCCGCCGGGGCCGCTGCGGGAGCGGGCTGATTGGCGGCGCCCACGGGCCGGCCGTCGGTGCCCGTCATGGACTGGCCGGCGTCGGTGGTGTGGTCGGCGGACTTATCGGAGCAACTGCCGAGGCCGAGCCAGGCGGCAAAGGCCAGCGGCGCCGCCAAAAGCGTAAGGCGGCTCATCGTTGCACGGCTACGGCGTCGAAGGAGCCGGCTTCGGGGATGCTGAGCGAAATCGTCTGGCTGGTGGCAGGCGGCGCCGGAAACTTCAGCGTCACGATGGCGACGCCGGTCTTGCGCACATCGGCGTGAAACTGCTTGTCGTTGTAGGAAAGCGGCGAGGCCATGTACTTGCCCTGCTGGTCCTTGAGTACCTCGTACTTGCGCGAGGTAGCGTCGTCGATGTAATTGACCTGATCAATGTCTTCGTAGACGGTGGCGGAGGTTTCGGCCGTGGGTGGCAGGCTGTACTGCAGCTCCACGCTGAGAATGTCGCCCACCACGCGGGCTTTGGTTAGCGCTACCTGCGTGCTTTTCGGGCCGGGCTGGGTAGCCAGGGCGGCCGGAGCAGGGGCCGGGGCCGGCGTAGCGGCCTCGGTGCGGGCCACGCCGGCATCGGCGGGCGGGGCAGCGGGCTCGGCCGGGGCAGTGGTCGTAGTGGTGCTGGTTTCGGTGGTGGTAGCGGTGTCGGCGGGCTTGTCCTGGCTGCAGGCGGCTAGGCTCAGGGCAGCTGCGGCCAACGCAATGAGGTGCTTGTGCATTGGAGTATTCCGATATGGTGTTTTTGGAATACGGCGCCCGGCCACCGGGGTTTGCCCGAACTCCCCTGCGGTGCTGCGGCCTGGGGGCGGCCGAGGCCCCGCCTGAGGCGTCTACATGAGGCAATAGTTGAGTCTTTTTTTTAGGTCCGGCGGGATTTGCCTGCCGGACTTTCCAATATTGCAGCCCCGGGCCCGCCCGGTGCCTTACCCGCTCGATTCCCCATTCCCACGCCCCGATTTATGCCGTTTTCCGCTCCCGCCCGCCCGGCGCGCCTCCGCCGCGCCGGCTTGCTGCTGGCCACCGCCCTGCTGCCGCTGCTCGGCCTGGCCCAAACCACGCCCGCCATTCAGCGCCTGAACCCGACCAACTGGTGGGTGGGCATGAAGCACCACGACGTGCAACTGCTCGTCTACGGCCCGCAGGCCGGCACGCTCACCTACACCGTCGACTACCCCGGCGTGAAGTTGGTGAAGGCCAATACCGTCGAAAACCCCAACTACGTCTTCCTCGACCTGAGCATCAGCCCCACGGCCAAGCCCGGGCAGGTGAAGCTGGTGGGCAAGAAAGGTGCCCAGACGGTGACGCGCAACTGGGAGCTGCGCGCCCGCGACAACGCCTCCAAAGGCCAGGGCGTCACCCAGGCCGACCTGATTTACCTGGCCATGCCCGACCGCTTTGCCAACGGCGACCCGTCGAACGACAAGTTCAGCGACATGGCCGACCCCAACGCCGACCGCGCCAACCCCTTCTACCGCCACGGCGGCGACCTGCAGGGCGCGGCCCAGCACCTCGATTACCTGAAGGACCTGGGCGTGACGGCCGTGTGGTTTACGCCCGTCATCGAAAACGACCAGCCGCTCACCGACGAGGGCGGCAACATGCGCTCGGCCTACCACGGCTACGGCTTCACCGACCACTACAACGTGGACCGGCGCCTGGGCGGCAACGCGGCCTACAAGGCCTTCGTGGAGAAGGCCCACGCGCAGGGGCTGAAAGTGGTGCAGGACGCGGTGTACAACCACGTGGGCATCAACCACTGGACGGTGAAGGATATGCCCATGAAAAGCTGGCTGCACCAGTGGCCCAGCTACACCAATACCTCGTACCGGCAGCAGCCCATCATCGACCCGTACGCGGCGCAGATTGACCGCAAAATCACCCAGGACGGCTGGTTCGTGCCCTTCCTGCCCGACCTGAACCAGCAGAACCCCTACGTGGCCAACTTCCTCATCCAGCACGCGCTCTGGACGGTGGAAAACTTCGGCGTCGACGCCTGGCGCATCGACACCTATATGTACAACGACCTGCCCTTCATGAACCGCTGCAACGCGGCGCTGCTGACGGAGTACCCCAAGATTCACATCTTCGGCGAGTCGGCGGTGAGCAACGCCATCGACCAGGCCTACTTCGTGCGCAACAAGGTGGCGTTTCCGTTCAAGTCCAACCAGCCCGGCGGCCTCGATTTCGTGCTGGAAGGCGGCATGCTGGCGGGCCTGAAGGAAGTGGGCGGCAAGGACGCCACCGGCTGGGACAACAGCGTGCAGCGCATGTACCAGGCCCTGGAGCAGGACGCGGTGTACGAAGACCCCACCCGGCTCGTCACCTTCCTCGACAACCACGACCACAACCGCTTCCTCTCGGAAATGGGCGAAGACGTGGCCAAGTACAAAATCGGGCTGACCTGGCTGCTGACCACCCGCGGCATTCCGTCGATGTACTACGGCACAGAGATTCTGATGAAGAACTTCAAGAACCCCTCCGACGCCGAGGTACGCCGCGACTTTCCCGGCGGCTTTGCCGGCGACAAGGAAAACAAGTTCACCGCCGCTGGCCGCAGCGCGGCCGAAAACGACGCGTTCAACTTCGTGAAGACCCTGGCCCAGTACCGCAAGAGCCACCCCACGCTGCACGCGGGCAAGCTGATGCAGTACCTGCCCGAAAACGGCATCTACGTGTACTTCCGCTACGACCAGGCCGGCACGGTGCTGGTGGCCACCAACGCCACCGATAAGCCCGCCGCCCTGCCCACGGCCCGCTTCACCGAGCGCATGAGCGGCTTCACCAAAGCCCGTAACGTGCTGACCGGCGAAACCCTGGCCGACCTGAAAACCCTGCAGCTGCCCGCCAAGACGGCCGTGGTGCTGGAGTTGCAGAAGTAGGAGCGCGGCGACCCGGTTTCGTCACACAGCAACGCGGCTGCTTCCCCTGGCGGGAGGCAGCCGCGTTGGCGTTGGGGCCATTCGCCGACGATTGATAGCCAGCGGGTCGTATTTCCCCGTACATGCTTGCCAACTCACAACCAAATCATTCAATATTTCCATGGCTGAGAAGCTTCACTCCCTGGCCGCCCGCTGGGCCGCGCCCGTCGCGGCCCTAGGCCTGCTGGCTGCCTGTTCCAACAATCCCAACGGCGAGTCGGCCGGCGACGCGGCTGCCACCACCGACTCGGCCACCACCACCATGCCGGCCGATACGGCCAGCGCCGCCGCGCCCAAGCCCGTCCAGCCCACCGGGGCCAAGCCCGCCTGGGGCCCCAGCATCAAGCCCGAAATGCAGGCCGTCATCGAAACGCTGGCCGGCCTCGGCGGCAAGCCCATCGAAACGCTCACGGCCCCGGAAGCCCGGCAGCAGCCCACGCCCGCCGACGCGGTGATGAAGCTGATGCAGCAAAACAACATTCCGATGCCGCCCGTCACGGCCGATACCATGAGCCGCGTGGTGATGCCCGGCGTGAAAGTGCGCATTTACACCCCGAAGAATGCCACGGGGCCGCTGCCGGTGGTGGTGTATTACCACGGCGGCGGCTGGGTTATTGCCAACCTCGATACCTACGACGCGTCGGTGCGCGGCCTGGTCGACCAGACCGGGGCCATCTTCGTGTCGGTGGCCTACCGGCAGGCGCCGGAACACAAGTTCCCGACGGCCCACAACGACTCGTTCGGGGCCTACCAGTGGGTGCTGAAAAACGCCGCCTCGTTTAAGGGCGACCCGGCCAACGTAGCCGTGGCCGGCGAATCGGCCGGGGGCAACCTGGCCTGCGCCGTGAGCATGATGGCTCGCGACAAAAAGGTGCAGCTGCCCAAGCACCAGCTGCTGGTGTACCCCATTGCGGGCTACGACCTGAACACGCCTTCGTACCAGAGAAACGCCCAGGCCAAGCCCCTGAACAAGGCCATGATGGGCTGGTTCTTCGACAAGTACCTGCGCTCGGCCGCCGACGGCAAGAGCCCGCTGATTTCGCTGGTATCGGCCAACCTGAAGGGGCTTCCGGCCGCCACCGTCATCACCGCCGAGCTGGACCCGCTGATGAGCGACGGGCAGATGCTGGCCGACAAGCTAAAAGCCGCCGGCGTGCCGGTGAAATTCCAGAACTACGACGGCGTAACGCACGAATTCTTTGGCATGGCCGCCGTGGTGCCTCAGGCTAAGGAAGCCCAGGCCCTGGGCGGCGGCGAGCTGAAAGCCGCTCTGATGAAGTAGCGCGCCCCGGCCGGTGCCTAAAAACCTGGGCTCGGCCACGACGCTCAATTGATCTGGGAGGGCCTCCCAACCAGTCTTAAGCCAACACGGCGCCTTCGGCTCGGAGGCGCCGTGTTGGCTTGTTAGGATGGCTGGTGTGCCGAGTACCGCTCCGCACTACCGCAGGGCCGGTGGGCCTAGGACTGCTGTTTAACTGCGCTTTGCCCGCGACTTCGGCGCGGCCGGGGAATATCGGCGGTGCGGGGCTGGCCGCGGCTCGGCTGCCTGTAGCCCCGGCCGGCCCGGGGCCCCGTGGGCGGTGGGATGCGGCGCGCCGGGCGTTATATTGCACGGTATGATCAGCGCTTTATGACGAAGATTATTGGTCTGCTTGCCCTGTTGGGCATTGCGACGACTGGCTACGGCCAGCAAACCCGGAAAGTGACCAAACGACAGACCGGCTACCGGGAGCAGTACAGCGTGCTGACGGCCGACCCCAAGATCAAGCACGGCCCCTACGCAAGCTACCTGAGCATGTCGGGCCGCCTGGCCGAAAGCGGCTACTACCGCAACGGTGTGCGCGACAGCGTGTGGACCGAGTACTTCTGGGACGGCAAGCACGTGCTGGCCCGTGGCCGCTACCGCAACGACCAGAAAGTGGGCGTGTGGGAGGCCTTTGACTACGAAGGCAAGCCAACCCAGCAATACGACTATACCAGGCGGCAGCTGCTGTTCAACAAGCCCGGCAAAGGCGAGGAGCGCATGACGGCCCGGGCGCTGAGCCCCGGGGTTGCCCTCGACGCAAAGCCCGTCTACATCAGCGGGAACGAGGGCATAATGCAGGTAATCGGGATGAACGTCAGATACCCGGCGGCGGCGCTGCGCAGCCAGATCAGCGGGGAGGTACGCGTGGCGTTTACCATCGACGCCGAGGGCAAAACCGCGGATTACCGCGTGGCCAAAGGCATTGGCTACGGCTGCGACGAGGAAGCGCTGAAAGCCGTGAAGCTGATTCCGGCCAACTGGGTGCCCGCCCAGGCCGCCGGCCGGCCCGTGGCCGCCGAAGTGGAGCTGCCGGTGACTTTCACCATCCAATAAACGGCCCCGGGCGCCGGTGCCGGGCTATTGGCTGACCGGCTTTCACACCGAGGTAGCCAAGCTTTGCGACTGGTACTGCTGCTTCTTGAACGGTGAGATAATCTGATGACTGGGCTTCGGCTCCCAACCGCAACGCCTCCGGCCAGCAGGTTGGGGGCGTTGTCGGTGAATAGCTGGGCAGATGGGGGATAAAATGAGTATATTCAGCAAGTAGAATATTGGTGGCCCGTTGGGCGGGCCGGAGCAGGGGGGCGGCAGCCGGGCGAGGCTGCCGGGGTGGGGCCGGTCGGGCATTGCCGGGGCTGGGCCGCACAAATTTCGGGGCGGCGCGGGGTTTCGGCCGCGCCGAAGACGCATTCTTCGCGGTCGGCCAGCTGGGCGGCGGCGCTGCACGGGCCGGTAAGGGCCCGACCTATCTTCCTCCCTACGAGCTTATGTTAGCGGAAGAAACGCATACCCTGCCCACGCTCAGCTTGCGCGGGCAGCTCATTCAGCCCCAGGACGCGGCCTACGACGCGGCCCGGCGCGTGTACAACGGCATGATTGACAAGCGGCCGGCCCTCATCGTGCGCTGCGCCGACGTGGCCGACGTCATCGAGGCCGTCAACTATGCCCGGCGCGAGGGCCTGCTGGTGGCCATCCGGGGCGGGGGGCACAGCGGGGCGGGGCTGGGCCTGTGCAACGACGGGGTGGTCATCGACCTGAGTTTGATGCGCGGCATCCACATCGACCCGGAGGAGCGCACCGTGACGGTGGAGGGCGGCTGCACCCTCGGCGACATCGACCACGCCACCCACGCCTTCGGGCTGGCGCTGCCGGGCGGCATCATCTCCACCACCGGGGTGGCGGGGCTGGCGCTGGGCGGCGGGCTGGGCTACCTCACCCGGCAGTTTGGCCTCACCATCGACAGCCTGCTGGAGGCCGACGTGGTGCTGGCTGACGGCCGCTACGTGCAGGCCACGGCCGAGCAGCACCCCGACCTGTTCTGGGCGCTGCGGGGCGGCGGCGGCAATTTCGGGGTGGTCACTTCCTTCCGGTTTCGGCTGCACCCGGTCGACCAGGTGGTGGCCGGGCCCATGCTCTGGCCCCTCGACGACGCGGCCGAGCTGCTGCGCTGGTACCAGGAGTTCATCAAGACCGCGCCGGACACCATCAACGGCTTCTTTGCCTTCATGACGGTACCGCCCGGGCCGCCGTTTCCGGAGGCGCTGCACCTGCGCAAGATGTGCGGCATCGTGTGGTGCTACACCGGGCCGCCGGCCCAGGCCGAGCAGGCGCTGCGGGCGGTGCGCTCGTTCCGCACCCCGGCGCTGGACCTGGTGAGCCCCATGCCGCTGCCGGCGCTGCAGAGCATGTTCGACGGGCTGTACCCGCCGGGGCTGCACTGGTACTGGAAGGCCGATTTCGTGAATGAGCTGCCCGAGGAGGCCATTGCCCAGCACGTACGCTTCGGGGCCCTACTGCCCACCATGCACTCCAGCATGCACCTCTACCCCATCAACGGGGCGGCCGGGCGCGTGGGGCCGCACGACACGGCCTGGAGCTACCGCGGGGCCACCTGGGCCATGGTCATCGTGGGCGTGGACCCGGATGCGGCCAACGACGAGGCCATTACGGCCTGGGCGCGGGCCTACTGGGAGGCGCTGCACCCGTACTCCGCGGGCGGGGCCTACGTCAACTTCATGATGGAGGAGGGCGACGAGCGGGTGCGGGCCACCTACGGCGCGAATTACGCGCGGCTGGCGGCCGTGAAGGCCCAGTACGACCCGCAGAACCTGTTCCGCGTCAACCAGAACATCCGGCCGGCCGAGCGGGAACACGTCTTCACCTGAACCCCGGCCCCGGCGCGGCTCTCGTTTGCCGCGCCGGGGGCGGTGTGTTGGGGGAGCAGCCGGCCGCTGGCTGCTATGCCATGAACACTGCATTCCACCTTGCGCAGGCCGTGAGCGGGGTAGCCCGGCCGGCGCTGCTGACCACCCGGGGCCGCCTGCTGCGCCTGCTGCTGGCCCTGGTGGGCGGGGTCGTGGCCTACGCGCTGGCCCCGGCCGACTTCGACCTGCTCACCCGCCTGATGCTGGCCTGGGACGGGTACGTATTCAGCGGGCTGGCCATGGCCTGGCAGCTGATGGCCGGGGCCGACATTGGCTTTATCCGCCGCTCGGCCCGGGCCCTGAACCCGCACCGGAGCTGGGCGGTGATGTACATGCTGCTCATCCTGGGCAGCGTGGCCAGCCTGAGCGCGGTGCTGCTGCTGCTGCACGGCCTCGATGCTTTTCCCTACGAGGAGCGCCTGGAGCACGTGCTCGTATCGGTGGGCTCGGTGGTGGGCTCGTGGTTTCTGCTGCACACGCTCTTCACGCTGCGCTACGCCCACATCTATTTCTGCCCCGACCCCGACCGGCCGGGCCACGAGACGGGCGGGTTTCGCTTTGCGGGCGCGGCGCCGTGCAGCTACTGGGACTTTGCCTACCTGGCCTTCGTGGTGGGCGTGACGGCCCAGACCTCCGACGTGCTCATCACCACCAAGACCATGCGCCGGCTGGTGATGCTGCACGGGCTGCTGGCCTTTGCCTACAATACCACCGTGCTAGCCCTGGGCATCAATATTCTGTCGGATATGCTGTGAGGGGGCGGCCTCACCCCCCGGCCCCTCTCCAAATGAGCGGGGGAGCTGGACGAAGCGGTAGGGATGCTTCGACTTTTGGTTCAACGGGCCATGCCGCCTAGTTGGTGGCTACGGCCTGCGTGGGGCTTTTGCGGGGGCGGGGCGGCGCGGGGGCGGCCTGTTCCAGGGCGGCCAGGCGCTTGGTCAGCAGCTGTAGTTGCGTAGCCAGCTGCTCGTCTTTCTGCCGAAGCTGGGCGCGCAGCTGCTCGTTGTCCTGCTGCAGCCGGGCCGTGCGCTTCTCCAGCGCCTGGATGGCGACCATGTTCACCCCGTCGATGTCGATGGTGTTGATGGTGGTGTCGCGGCCGATGCCGTCGAGGCGGAAGGCCTGGTAGAAGTCCTGGGCCATGGGGCCGACGTGGCGCTGGGTGGCCGGCTGCGCCTTGTAGTTCCACTCGGTGATGGGCAGGGCGGCCACTTTCAGCAGCACCTGCTCGGCGTCGAGGGGGCGGAAGTTTTCCTTGGCGCGCCGGTCGCTCAGGGTGGTCCAGGAGCCGGCGCCGGCGAGCAGCTCCACGCCGGTGAGGGTGCCCGTTTCGGTGGTCGTCGGGGAGTTGCCCCGCCGGGAGGTAATGAGCCGGTAGCCGCCGGCAAAGCGCATGGTCATCTGGTTGTTGGCCGAGCTGGTGATGTAGTCGGCGTTGAAGCCGGCGCTGCCGTCGCCCAGGGTCATGGAGCCCTGGTGGGCGGCGTAGGCGTTTTTGCCGATGGCAATGGCGAAGTTGCCGGTAACCCGGTTCTGCATGCCAATGGCCACGCTAAAGTTGCCGTTGTTGATGCTGGGGCCGAGGGTGATGCTGTTGATGCCGTTGGCAATGGCGCTGGCCCCCAACGCCAGGGCGTCGTCACTGGTGGCCAGCGCGCCGGCGCCCAGCGCAACGGCGCGCACGCCGCTGGCCGAGGAATAGTCCCCCAGTGCCACGGCGCTTCGGCCGCTGGCCGTGGGGTCGTTGCCGGCGGCAAAGGAGTAGAGGCCGATGTTGGCGTTGTCCCAGTTGATGCTGCTGACGTAGCCCACCCGGAAGGCGGCTTTGTCGGCGTACCAGAGCAGGCGGCGGCCCTCGCCGGTGATGGGCAGGGCGCTGCCGGATACGTCGCCGGGGGCGGAAAACAGCACGCTGCCGCCCGCGACGTGCAGGCGGCTCAGGGGCGCCGTGACGCCGATGCCGACGTTTTGGGCCAGGGTGGTGGAGGCGGGGGCAAGAGCCAGCAGCAGGCCGAGGCGGGCGGCAAAGTGATTCATGGCAGCAGGTAGGTGGCAAGGGGTGTTTGCGGCCGCAAGCTAGGGCTGGCTCCTGGGGCTTCGGCACCGCACTTTGTACCCTAAACAGGGGAAAGGCACAAGGCCCGGCTCCCGCTTGGTGGGGAGCCGGGCCTCGGCGGTAAGTGGCAATAGGTGCGAAGTGGATAGGGACGGGCAACGGGGTGACCTCACCCCCCGGCCCCCTCTCCTTAGAGAGAGGGGGAGCCTGACGACTCGTGCGGGGGCTTGGGGCTGGGGTTAGGCGGTGGGTTTGGGGGCTTTTTCTTTGCGGGCGGCGGTGTTGATGGTTTGGCGGGCCGACTGGTAGGCGGTGTGGAACTGGGGCTGGCTGCGCTGGTAGCGGACCATGAACTTGTCGACGCGGTTACGGAGCAGGGCAAAGGCTTCGCGCAGGTCGGCGGCGAGGGACTGGGTGTGGGCTTTGCCGGTGGCGGCGGCTACGCGCGGGGCGGCTTGTTCCGCCTGAAACGATTTGAGGGCGGCGGCCAGCTCGTCCAGCTCGGCGGTGGTGACGCCCTGGTCTTTGAGCTGGGGGAGCAGGTCGGTGGCGCGCTGGTGCAGGTGCTTAGCGATGCGCAGCAGGTCGTTTTCGGTGGCGCGGCTGAGCTGGCTTTCGGAGTAGTCGCTGTCGGTTTGCAGGTTGAGGTCGTCGGTGTCGTCGGCGTGGGCGTAGAGGGCGGCGGCGACTTCGGCGGTGCGCTGGGCCAGCAGCAGCTTGGTGGCCTTCTTGACGGCACCGGGCTTGGCCGCGCGGGCGGCGCCCTGCTGGTTGTCGGCGGTGGGGTCGAGGTCGGCTACCAGGTCCTGGAGTCGCTGGCGGGCCTTGGCGAAGGCGGCGTTGGCCTGGTAGAGGTCGGCGTGCTGATCGAGCACGGCCAGGGTGGCTTGCATCATTTGCAGTTTCGCCCGTTGCTTGTCATTCATAGTGATGATGATTGGTGGGTTGGTTAGGAGAAATATAGGAGAATGGCCGCCTGCTGCTATTCGGCGGCGCCGGAAATTTCTGCAGTGGCTGCTGCCGGGCTTGTACTGACTGCTGCCGACCTTGTAACGGCCGCTGCCAAGCGTGTAATGCCATCTGCCATGCTTGTAATGGTGTCTGCCGACCTTGTAATGGTATCTGCCATGCTTGCAACGGCATCTGCCGACCTTGTGACGGCTGCTGACGTGTTTGTAATGGCATCTGCCGACCTTGTAATGGGTAGTGGCGGGCGTGTTGCTGGCTCTGCCGGGCTTGTACTGGGCGCCTCACCCCCCGGCCCCCTCTCCGAAGAGTAGAGGGGGAATGGTTTGTAGCTGGCGGCGCGAGGTAGTAAGCAGCAGGTACGGCAGACCGGCCCCAGTGAACGGCTGCCAGGGCCTTACCAGCCGGCCAGGGCGTTGCGCAGGCGGCGGTGAAACCCGGCCAGCTGGGTCGGGTAGTGCGGGAGCTGCGCTTCCAGCTGGTCGGACGTGCTGGCGTCGAACACGACTTCGGCAATTTCAAACTCCGAGAGGCGGTAGGCCAGGCCGGCTGGGGTAGCAGTCAGCTGCACCGCATACCGAAGGCGCCAGGTCACCTCTTCCCGGGTCGGCACACCACCGCTGCTGGGGCCGGGCTGGTAGCCGGTGGAATCGAGGTAGGCATGGTTGGGCAGCCCGGCGAAGGTGGCCTCGGCCGGCCGGCGGGCCCGGGCGCCGGGGGAGACGGTAAGCTTGCGCAGAAACCAGCGCCGCACCAGGGTCTGCTGCTGCTGGAGCGTGGGGGTAGGCGTGGGCCAGGGGATGGTGCCCACGAACTCGACCCGGCCGGTTTCGGGGTTGCGGGGCCAGTCGGGCGCCGTTTGGGCGAAGCTCCGGCCCGGGGAGGCTAGCAGCAGGCAGCACAGGAGCAGCAAGAACGGACGGGCGGGCATAGCGGATGAGTGGCTTAGGGTGGACCTCACCCCCCGGCCCCCTCTCCTTAGGGAGAGGGGGGGCGTTCTGGCGGTGAGGCGGGCTGCAAGGTATCAGCGGCATCATTCCCATCACTGCCATCAGTGGTCCGGGCGGGCTGCTGGGGAGGCGGGGGCAGCGGCGGTAGCTGGGTGGGGGCACTGGCGGGGGAGCGAAACCGCTGAATTTGCCGTACTTTGAGTTCAGTACTCATCCCGGCACTATGGTCTACTTGACTTACCAGCACTACATCTCCATCGACCCCGAAATCCGTTTCGGGCGGCCGTGCCTGACGGGCACGCGCATCGCGGTGGCCGACGTGCTGGGCTGGCTGGGCGGTGGGCAGTCGGTGGAGGAAATCATCGAGGACTTCCCCGAACTGAGCCGGGAGCAAATCCAGGCCTGCCTGCTCTACGCCGCCGACCGGGAACGGCACCTGCGTATCGCCGGATGAAGCTGCTCCTGGACGAAAACATTTTCTACCGGGTGGTGGCGCTGATTGCCGCCGCTTTCCCCGGCTCGGAGCAGGTGCGCCGCCTGGGCCTGCTCGGCCGCCAGGACCGCTTGATCTGGGACTACGCCCGCCAACACGATTTCGTCATCGTCACCCACGACGATGATTTCGCGGAGCTGAGCGCCCTGCGCGGTGCCCCGCCCAAAGTATTGCTGCTGCGCACCGGCAACCAGCCCACCGCCGCGCTGGCGGCGCTGCTGCTGCGGCATCAGGCTACTATTGAAGCGGAGCTGGCCCCGGCGACGGAAACGTATTGTTTGACGCTGCACTAGGCGCCTCACCCCCCGGCTCCCTCTCCGAAAAGGAGTGGGGGAGTGGTTAGTATCTGGCGTCAGCGGGGGGGCGGGCTGCGCGGTATCAGCGGCATCCGTTGTTGCAGCCGTTCCTATCGGTGGTCCGGGATGGGGCAGGCTGCCGGGGAGGCGTTTGGGGTAGCCGAAGCTGGGCCGGTGAGAGGCTGCCGCCGGCCTGAGTTACGGCTATGGGCGCAGGCGCTGCGTACTACCCCGGCAGGGGCGGCCGGCCCGGTGGGAATGGCCTGCCCAATCACCCCTACACCTACGCTCATGGAACTGCACCACATCCGACGCGGCCACGGCCAGCCACTCCTGCTCATTCACGGCATCGGCGGCAGCTGGCGCTCCTGGAATCCGATCCTCGACGCGCTGGCCGCCCGCCGCGAAGTCATTGCCCTGGACCTGCCCGGCCACGGCCAATCGCCCGCCTTGCCCGGCGAAAACTCGTTTTACAGCCTCACCGACGCGGTGGAAGCCTGGCTGCGGGCCGAGGGGCTGACGGGCGTGGCCTGCGTGGGCTCGTCGATGGGGGCGCGCATGGTGCTGGAGCTGGCCCGGCGCGGGGCGGTGGGCGCCACGGTGGCGCTGGACCCCGGCGGCTTCTGGCAGGGCTGGCAGGTACCGGCGTTCTACTACTCGGTAGCAGGATCGGTGCGGCTGCTGCGTGCCGCCGAACCGCTGCTGCCGGCCCTCACCGGCAACGCCCTCACGCGCACGCTGCTGCTGGCGCAGTTTTCGGCCCGGCCCTGGCGCCTGCCAGCCCAGGTGGCCCTGACGGAGCTGCGCAGCTTCGTGCACACGCCGGTGTTCGATGAGCTGCTGCGCCACCTGGCCTACGGTCCTCGGCAGGAGGGCGCCCCGCGCGGTAGCCTGCGGGCCCCGCTGGTCATCGGCTGGGGCCGGCAGGACCGGGTGTGCTTTCCCAGCCAGGCCCGCCGCGCCACGGCCGCCTTCCCCGATGCCGCGCTGTACTGGTTTGACCGCTGCGGCCACTTCCCGCACTGGGACCAGCCCGCCGAAACCGTGGCGCTGATTCTGGCCGCGACGAAGCCGCTGGCAGTGGACGCGGCGGTGGCCCCCGGAACGTCGGCGGCTCAGTAGTAACAGGGCTGAATAGCACGACGCCCGGCTTCCGCTGATGGGAAGCCGGGCGTCGGCGGGTAGGTAGCATCGGGGCGAAGCGGATAGGCCGGGCGCCTCACCCTCCCGGCCCCCTACCTCGCTTGATGCGCGACGTGAAAAGGAGAGGGGAGTAGTTAGTATCTGGCGTCAGCGGGGGGCGGGCTGCCTGCTATTCGTTCCATCCGTTCTCTCATCCGTTTCCATCTGTGGTCCGGGTATGGGGCGGGCTGCTGGGGAGGCGGGGGCAGCTTAGGGTAGCACAGTTTCATTATGAAAAAGATAACCCTGCCAAAATGAAATGACTAAGCAATATTTATATGCCACTATATAAAGCAAAAACTGCGTTTAAACTCAGTGAAGGCGTATTTTGTAAGTGTCAGGTGTTGTTGGCACCATAATGATATGTGTATTCAGGATTTTCATTCACAAAACCCCTACCGTCATGGCTTGGAAAAGCGAGGACAATAAAAAGTACATAGGCAAAATTGACCGAGTTTTCGTGTCATTGACCGAGTACTATGAAGTGGACTACTTCATCAATCATTTTTTGACTACCAACAAGTACGAGGTCAGTCATTCTAACCGGAACATCATTGCACGCCACCTTGATGCCTATCCAGGTAAAGCTCCTGTTAAGCGGGACGATCTTGACGCATGGGTTAAAAAACAGATTGGTAAGTAGATTACTAAAAACAGTAAAGCCTCGTTCTTGTCGAGGCTTTACTGTTTTTAGTACCGGTCTGGATATAACTGATGATGTTCTGATTCGTATTTTATTTTAAATGAATCATAGCTAAATATTGTATATACGTCCGATATAAAGTTGACTATGAATACTGATATTGTTATGCTGCAAGCGAAGCATATTAACTCTTTTGAAAAAAGATTTATATTGAAGAGTACCGTTGCAAGAGGAATAAGTATGCCAAAATATGCTTATAATTATCAGGTCTTTAACTAATGGTAGAATTATTTTGGGCGATAAATTATAAATGATTTCATTCATATCTAAAATCATTTTCTGAATATACTGCTCGTAGTCGGATGCTACGCTCATCAAGAATTGAGATATTTTATCTTCCTCAAGCACTACATCGTTGGCGAAAACAGGTGTCAGTTTTTTCATTTGATCTTTCCAATAACTTGAGTGTAAATAGTAGCTGTTGTTTGTCCTTTGTCTGATATTAGTATGGTTCTTGTCTAGCCAATACCATATATAGTTGCAGCATTCGTGTAGATATTCGATTTTCTCTAAAGAAAACATGTATTCTTTGTGTGGTAAAAATATTGTATTGAATGCACCGCCTCTATGGGAAAAGTCTCTAATTGCTCCGTAAAGCTCAAATGCGTAGTAATCAGATCCTGTAGTCCTACCCTCCTTGATGTCCTTTGTGGTTTCCTCATCATCTTCATACGATTTTCTATAGTCTAAGTAACTTTTGATCCTAATATACTTCTTCTCTAAGAAGTGGACGTTTTGAAAAACATCTAAGTATCTCAAGGAGTGGGTGAAAGACTGGAATGCTGCTATTTTTCTGCAATCTGCTCTATATTGACTTATTTTTTCTTGTCTCTTTAGTGTTGTTTCAGATAATTTAAGTGTAATTATTGCAAACATTAGTGCTGTAAATATTCCGCTTATTGTAATTAGTTGAAAGAATATATCTTTTATATCGGAAGTGAATGGATTGTCTAATTTTAGTATGATTAATATTGAATATAATGTAGATATTAGTGTAAATAAGGTAAGTGTTCTTATTTTTTTGTTGTAAAAAACGAGTTTAAGAATTGTTTTCATTATGGGGGGATTTTAGTTTAAAGAGTTGTACTGGTTGACTGGTAGATATGCCGCCCCCCCAGAGCCTCCTTCACCAGAAGGCCCCAGTGGGGCGGCGTCCGTTTCCGCAGCTGCTAGCGCAGCTTACCCCTCGTCCTCGTCATCCGTCACCCTAGCGGCCAGCACGGGTTCGGGGGCGTCGATGGTCAGGTCGGTGAGGAGCTGGCGGGCGGGCAGCACGCCGGGCACGTCGGTGATGGTGACGATGAGCTGCTCCTTGCGCTCCTTCATACTGGCGCGGCGGGGGTGGGTTTGGACGTAGTTCAGGATCTGGCCGAACTGCTCGCCCTGGAAGTAGGGCTCGTGGCCTTCGCCCGCGTCGAGGTAGCCCTTGAGGGTGTCCTTCTTGAGCGAGACTTTGCTGAAGCCCACCCGGCAGGCCTGCCAGCGCAGGCGCACGATGTCGGCCAACTGCTCCACCTCGGGCGGGAGGGGGCCGAAGCGGTCCGTCATGCTGGCAAGCAGGCGGCGCAGCTCCTCGGGCTCCCAGGCGCGGTCCAGCTTGCTGTAGAGCTGCAGGCGCTCCGAGACGCTGCCCACGTAGGTATCGGGAATGAGGATTTGCAGGTCGGTTTCCACGTTGCACTCCCGGGGGCGGGCAAAGTCGGCGGCGTCCTTGAGGCGGCCGGTGGTGTCGCCCAGGAACAGGTCGCGGAACTCGGTTTCCTTGAGCTCCTGCACGGCTTCGTCGAGGATCTGGTGGTAGGTTTCGTAGCCCAGGTCGTTGATGAAGCCCGACTGCTCGCCGCCGAGCAGGTTGCCGGCGCCGCGGATGTCCAGGTCGCGCATGGCCACGTTGAAGCCCGCCCCGAGGTCCGAAAACTCTTCCAGGGTGCTCAGGCGCTTGCGGGCGTCGGCGGGCAACCCCGCCACGGGCGGGGTGAGCAGGTAGCAGTAGGCTTTCTTGTTGGAGCGGCCCACGCGCCCGCGCATCTGGTGCAGGTCGGAGAGGCCGTGCATGTGGGCGCGGTTGATGATGATGGTGTTGGCGTTGGGAATGTCCAGGCCCGACTCGATGAGGTTGGTCGACACCAGCACGTCGTAGTCGTGCTCCACGAACTGCATCATGCGCTTTTCGAGCACGTCGCCCTCCAGCTGCCCGTGGATGCTGGTGATGCGGGCGTCGGGCACCAGGCGCTGAATCATGGCGGCCTGCTCGGTGAGGTCCTTCACGCGGTTGTGCACGTAGAACACCTGCCCGCCGCGCTTCAATTCGCGGGCAATGGCGTCGCGCACCAGGTGCTCGTCGAACACGGCCAGCTCCGTCTGCACCGGCTGGCGGTTGGGCGGCGGCGTGCTGATAACCGACAGGTCGCGGGCGCCCATCAGGGAGAAGTGCAGGGTGCGCGGAATGGGCGTGGCGGTGAGCGTGAGCGTGTCCACGTTCACCTTCAGCTCCTTGAGCTTGTCCTTGGTCTTGACGCCGAACTTCTGCTCTTCGTCGATGATGAGCAAACCCAGCTCCTTGAACTTGATGTCCTTGTTGGTGAGCCGGTGCGTGCCGATGAGGATGTCGGTCTTGCCCTCGGCCACTTTTTCCAGCGTGGCCTTGGCCTGCTTGGTGGTCTTGAAGCGGTTGATGTAGTCGACGGTGACGGGCAGCTCGCCCAGCCGGTCGCGGAAGGTCTTGAAGTGCTGCATGGCCAGGATGGTGGTGGGCACCAGCACGGCCACCTGCTTGCCGTCGGCCACGGCCTTGAAGGCGGCGCGGATGGCCACTTCCGTCTTGCCGAAGCCCACGTCGCCGCACACCAGGCGGTCCATCGGGTGGGGCAGCTCCATGTCGTGCTTCACGTCCTCGGTGGCCTTGGCCTGGTCGGGCGTGTCCTCGTAGATAAAGCTGGATTCCAGCTCGGCCTGCATGAAGGAGTCCTTGGCGAAGGCGTGGCCGGGCGCGGTTTTGCGCTTGGCGTAAAGGCGGATGAGGTCGGCGGCAATGTCCTTGACCTTCTTCTTGACCGCCTTTTTCTTGTTTTCCCACTCCGGGGAGCCAAGCTTCGACATAGTAGGCGGCGTGCCCTCCGCGCCCGAGTACTTGGCAATCTTGTGCAGGGCGTGAATGCTCACGGTCAGCACGTCGTCGTCGCGGTACACCAGGCGGATGGCTTCCTGCTGGTGCCCGTTGATTTCCACCTGCGTGAGGCCCGCGAAGCGGGCAATGCCGTGGTCCTGGTGCACCACGTAGTCGCCGGGCTGCAGGGTGCGCAGCTCCTTGAGGGTAAGGGCCTTTTTCTTGCTGAACTTGCGCTTTTCCTGGGCCCGGTAGTACCGCTCGAAAATCTGGTGGTCGGTGTACACCAGCAGCTTCCGCTCCTCGTCGATGTAGCCCTCGCGCAGCCCCAGGGCCAGGTGCTGAAAGCGGATTTCGCGGCCCAGCTCGTCGAAGATGGTGCGCAGCCGGTCGAGCTGCCGCATCGATTCAGCGGTGAGGATGGTGGTGAAGTCGCGTTGCTGGTTGTCGAGCAGGTTCTTGGTCAGGCGGCCGAAGTCCTTGTTGAACGAGGGCTGGGGCTTGGCGGTGAACTGCACTTGCTCGGCTTCTTTGTAGTAGAACCGCTTGCCGAATTCCAGCACCGGAAACCGCTCCAGGTGTTTCTTGAGCGCCTTGGTCGTCTCAAACAGCTCCTCCGGCTTCGACACGATTTTGACGCCGTGGCCTTCTTCCAGCACGGTCTTGAAGTTCTGCTCGGCCTTGTCGAACTGCTCGCCCACCACGTCGAGCAGCTGCCGCACGTCCTTGGTCCAGATGGCGGTATTGGCCGGCAAAAACTCCAGGAACCCCTCGCGCCGCTCGGTCAGCAGCTTGGTCTGCACGTTCGGCACGATGCTGATCTGCTCCTGCCGCTCCACCGACAGCTGCGACTCGGGGTTGAACGTGCGAATCGAGTCGATTTCGTCGCCGAACAGCTCGATGCGGTAGGGCAGCTCGTTGGCGTAGCTGAACACGTCGACAATGCCGCCGCGGATGGCGTACTGCCCGGCCTCGTACACGAAGTCAGTGCGCTCGAAGTCGTACTCGGCCAGCAGCTCACCCAGGAAGTTCACGTCCAGCCGGTCCCCGACTTTGGTCGAAAACGTGTTCTGCACTAGGCTCTGCCGGTTGATTACCTTTTCCGACAGCGCCTCCGGATACGTCACGATAAGGGCGCCCTTGGGCAGCGGCTCCCCGTCCTGCTTGGCCTTGGCTTTGGTTTTCTCGTCGGCCGTCTTGCCCTTCTCGCCCGATTTGCCGCTTAGCCGGTTCAGCACTTCGGCGCGCATGAGTACGTTGGCGTTTTCCGTCTCGTCGAAGGAATAGGAGCGTTTGTAGGAGCTGGGGAAAGTTAGCACTTCCTCCCGCTCGCCCACGAGGTGCTGCAGGTCGGAGGCGAAGTAGGCGGCTTCTTCCCGGTCGTGCAGGATGAACAGCAGGTGCTCGTCGGGCCGCTCCAGGTGCAGGGTAGCGGCCACCACCGCGTCCTGGCTGCCGACGAGGCCGCGCAGGTGGAAGCGTTGGCCGGCGCCGCCTTCCGTCCCGGGCTTGAGGTTCAGCGCGAGGGTCTGGATGTCGGTGTCGAGGCTGTAGAGGCGGAGGAATTCGGAGGTCTGCACGGGGTATCGGCTGGGAGAGGGGGCAAAGGTAGAAGCCCGGCCGGATGGTATTCCGGTCGGGCACGCTGCTACCAATACCGTGGCGGGGAGCTTAAAGTTTCCCCGGGGCGGCCAGCAACTAATCGGGCGAATATTCGGGGGCGTCCGCATGGAAAATCCCGGAGTTGGTCGGAAAAACTGGCGCGGGCGGGCGGCGTGGTTTACCTTCGTCACGTCGTTTTTTCTGATTCTAGTGCGCGGTTCCTCTCACTTAGCTATTGGCCTGATTACCGGGGTTGGCATTGCCGCCGTTACCTCCGATGTGCGCTTTTCCCTGCCCGGCATTGCCCTGGCCGGCTTTTCCTCCCTCGCCCCCGACCTCGACCACCCCAATTCCCGCCTGAGCAAGCGCATGGGCTTTCTGCAGAGCTACGTGCGCTGGGCCTTCGCCATGATGGCGGTGATGCTGGCCATTTTCGCCTACCTGAACCTGCCGCCCGGCCCCAACCAGCGCGTGGCCTACACCGCCGCGCTGGCCACGTTTCTGATCGGCATGGCCATGCAAAACCAGGCGGTGCGCAAGCTGGCGCTGCTCTTCACCGGGGCGGCCTCGGTGCTGATCGGGCTCTACGAGCAGATGCTCTGGCTGAGCCTGCTCGGCGCCTTCGTGACGGCCGCCCCGTACACCTCGCACCGCTCGTACACCCACACCATCTGGGCCGCCGCATTCTGGACCTACATCGGCCACTTAGCGAACAAAGACCTGGGCTGGCACGGCGTAGCGGTGTATGCCGGCGCGGGCTACATGTCGCACCTGCTGGCCGACACGCTTACCAAGTCCGGGGTGCGCTATTTTCTCCCGTTGTCGGACAAAGCCCTGAAAGTCCCGCTGATTTCAACCGGCTCGACGGCCGGCAACCTGCTGGAGCTGGGTATCTGCGCCGCCTATGGGCTGGTCGTGGCGCTGCTCTGGTGGCAACGGTACAATTTGAGTTAAACTGGATTTTTTCCAAAAATGGGAATAACTCCGTCACAACCACCACTAATCATATAGGCTTCAACAAATATTAACTGAAAGTGGTTAGGTATCGGCTGGGATTTGTAACATTGCAGCTTCAGACCAAACCATGAGAAGGGCCGCAACATTGGCCGCTACTGCTGCTACCGGGTGGCAGGCCACTGCTGCAACCTCACCCCTGAGTAGGGCGTCAGTAGCTGCAAGGAACAGAAAACAGCTATTGTTTTTAGAACTATTTTAGGGTAAATTATGGTATTGTTCTGAGTCTTCTTGCACCCCTTACTCCATCCAAACTTCACTATGTCTTTGTACCTTTGGCAACTTCCGGCTACCGGGCCCGAAGCCACCGCACCCTTCTCTTACCCTCTTGCACACCTCTCGCAATCATGAGTCACATCAATAGCCCGCTGATCCGGATAGGCGTCTTCTATGACGGCAACTATTTCCTCAAGATCAGTGATTACTACTACTTCCAGCATGACCGCAAAGCCCGCATCAGCCTGGAAGGCCTGCACGAGTTCATTCGGCACCAAGTAGCCGAAGACGAAGACGCCGACGTGCGTCTGTGCCAGATCACGGAACCCCACTTCTTCCGCGGCCGCCTCTCGGCCACTGAAGCCCGCGACAAGGACCGCCTGTTCCACGACCGGCTGCTCGACGATATTCTGATGAATATGTCGATTCAGACGCACTATATGCCCCTGAAGACGCGCGACGGCCGCCTGCAGGAAAAAGGCGTGGACGTGTGGCTGGCCCTCGAAGCGCTGGAGCTGTCGATGACCAAGCACCTCGATGTGGTAGTGCTCATCGCCGGTGACTCCGACTACGTGCCGCTGATCAAGAAGCTCAACACCATCGGCACCCGCGTGATGCTGCTGAGCTGGGACTTCAAGTACACCGACTTCAAAGGCGAAAACCGCGTCACGCGCCCCTCGCAGCTGCTGCTCGAAACGGTGAACTACGCCGTGGCCATGAACGAGGTCATCGACAGCAACCGCGGCGGCGACCTGGTGGACAACCTGTTCGTGAACCAGCCGGAGCCCTCGCCCTACCCCAACGTGGCCACGCCGAAGCCCTACGTGCCCTCGGCGGCCGGTCCGGAAGGTTCCATCGGCATCAGCACCATCAAGAACCTGAAGAACGGCTACGGCTTCGTGGTGATGCCGCCCAACAACCTGTTCTTCTCCTACGCCGACATGTCGGACGGCCAGGACTTCAACGAGCTGCACGAAGGTGACTGGGTTGAATTCACCGTCGGCCGCAACCACCGCAACGAAGACTGCGCCCGCAACGTGCGCAAAGTGGAGGCACCCGCCGAAGGCGAGTACCAGCACGAGCCCGAAGGGGCCGAGTCGGAAAGCCTCTAGACTACCCGCATACCCCATACTTCGGCCCGGAGCCTTCCGCCGCCGGACCGGTCCGTTTCCGCCGCAGGAAACGGCCGCGTCCGGCGGCGGTGCGTTTGGGGGCTATTCGTCGGCGGGCTTCTCCAGGCCGAGCTGCCCGGCCACGGCCTGCACGAACTCGCGCTTGGTGGCCGGGTAGCGGTTGAAGGTGCCCAGGCCGCGGGCCACCACCACGTCCCGGGCCGGGCACTCGATGCGGCCACCCACCACCACAAGGCTTTTGCCGTGGTGCTCCACCTCGGCGTGGGCCACGAGGGCGTCGTGCAGGTGCACGGGGTGCAGGAAGTTGAGCTTGAACTCGACGGTGGACACGAACTCCTGGTCGAGAAAGGCCTGCGTGAGGGCCGCCGCGCCGAGTGCGGCATCCATCAGCCCGGCAATGATGCCGCCGTGGGCGGTGCCGGGTGAGGAAAGGTGCTGCTCCTGCACCGTCATGGCGTAGCTGACGCGGCCCGGGGCGTGCACGGTGAGCTGCATGCCGTTGGCGCGGCCGTAGGCATTGATCTGGTCGTAGAGGGCCACCAGGGTGGCAACATCGGGCAGGGCGGCCATAGGGCAACGAGGAGCTTGGGAATGGCCGAAAAGTTAGGTTTCTTTCCTCAGACCCTACGCCTGAGCCCATGGAACCTGCCCCACTGCCCGCCCGCCCCACGTTTGCCGATTTCTACCCCTACTACCTGCGGGAGCACCGCCGCCCGGGCACCCGCGTGCTGCACTTCGTGGGCACCTCACTGTTTCTGGCCAGCGTGGTCGGGGCCGTGGCCACCCGGCGGCCGGCCCTGCTGCCGGCGGGCATCGTGGCGGCCTACGGCTTTGCCTGGCTGGGGCACCTCCTGGTGGAGCACAACCGGCCGGCTACGTTCCGGCATCCGCTGCTCTCCCTGCGCGGCGACTTCCGCCTGTACTGGGACTTGCTGCGCGGACGGGAGAAGTTCCGGGCTTAGCTGCTCCTACAACTCCTTGCGCATCAGAAAGTGCGGAATGGAGCCGAAAAGCGTATGTGACGGCGCCACCACGGCGTAGCCCAGCCGCTGGTAGAAGCCCACGGCCGCTTCGCGGGCGTGCAGCACGATTTCCGCGAGGCCCTGCTGGCGGGCGGCGGCTTCGAGGTATTCCAGCAGCTGCCGGCCCACCTGGTGGCCCTGCCAGGCGGGGCTGATGGCCATGTAGCGCACCTGGCCCTGGCCAGGGGCGCTGGGGTGCAGGCGGGCCACGCCGGCCACCGTGCCGTCGGGGGCGCGCCAGAGCACGTGGGTGGTGGTGGGCGCGTCGTCGTCGTCGGCGCGCTCCGAGCCCAGGGGCTGCTGCCAGGGCTGGCGCAGCACCTGGTAGCGCAATTGGTAGTAGGCGGCCCAGTCGGCGGGGGAGTGGGGTGTATCGAGGGAGGCGGTCATGCGTAGAAGGCCGGAGGCGCGGCGGACGAAAGTTGTGCTTCGGTCCAAATTAGCCAACTTTGGCGCCCTGAACGGCCCCGCGCCGCGCAATATCCATCCCACCTTTCGACCATGGCCTCCTTCGACATCGTCAGCAAAATCGACCCGCAAACCCTGGAAAACGCCGTCAACAACGCCAAAAAAGAGCTGCTGACGCGCTACGACTTCCGCGACACCAAGGGCGGTATCGAGCTGGACAAAGCCAACAACGTCATTACCGTGTCGTCGGAAAACTCTATGAAGGTGAAGTCCCTGGAGGACATTCTGATGACCCGCCTGGTAAAGCAGAATATCGACCCGACCAGCCTGGATTTTTCGGCCGAGGAAGAGCCCAGCGGGGCGCTGATCAAGAAAAAGCTGAAGGTGCGCGCCGGTATCGACAAGGACCTGAGCCGCAAGATTCAGAAGCTCATCAAGGATTCGAAGCTGAAAGTGGAAGCCCAGATTCAGGGCGAGCAGCTGCGTGTGACGGCCAAGAAAATCGACGAGCTGCAGGCCGTCATTGCCTTGCTGCGCCAGAACGCGGCCACCATCGGCCAGCCGCTGCAGTTCGTGAACATGAAAAGCTAAGCGCAGCTTAGCAATTATGAATGCTGAATTATGAATTATGAATTACTCGGATGGGCCATTGGCTGAATGCCAGCCCAATTCAGAATTCAGCATTCATAATTCATAATTAAAAAACTGTGTTCGACTTTTCCGTCTTTTCCTCCCCGCAGGCGTGGGTGAGCCTGCTGACCCTCACGTTCATGGAAATCGTGCTGGGCATCGACAACATCATTTTCATTTCCATCGTCGTCAACCGGCTCGACCCGGCGCAGCAGCAGCGCGGCCGCACCATCGGCCTACTGCTGGCGCTGCTGATCCGTATCGGGCTGTTGATGAGCATTTCGTGGATTGTGGGGCTGAAAAACCCGCTGTTCCACGTGGATGTGCCCTGGGCCGAGCACGATTTCGGCGTGACCGGGCGCGACATCATTCTCTTCATCGGCGGCCTGTTTCTGATTGGTAAGAGCACGACCGAAATCCACACCAAGCTGCAGGGCGAGGAAGAGGCCGACGGCCCGGGCAAGAGCTACAGCTCGATGGGGCGCATTATCATCCAGATCGTACTCATCGACATCGTGTTCAGCTTCGACTCCATCCTGACGGCCGTGGGCCTGGTCGACAACGTGCTGATTATGATTCTGGCCGTTATCCTTTCGATGGCCGTCATGCTGGTTTTCTCGGGCGTAGTGGCCGGTTTCGTCAACCGCAACCCGACCATCAAGATGCTGGCCCTGTCCTTCCTGATTATGATCGGGGTGATGCTGGTGATGGAATCCTTCCACAAGGAAATCGAGAAAGGCTACATCTACTTCGCCATGTTCTTCTCGCTGCTGGTGGAGCTGCTCAACATGCGCCTGCGCAAGCAAGCCGACCCGGTGCACCTGCGCGACTCGCGGTTTGATTAGGGAACGGACAGCCGCTTTGGCCTAATGAGAAACGCCCGCTTTAGCATAGCTGAAGCGGGCGTTTCTCATGGCTAGACGTCTACAAACGCAGCAGGATATACACCGCCATAACGGCAATGATAGCGGCAATGGCCGCCGCGTCGCAGGTGGTTTTGGCTGAGCTGCCGCGGCGGTTGCCCCAGGCCGCAATGGCGCCGACCAGTACGGCAACCGCCGCCAGCGTCCGCGCAAAAAAGCCGCCGACGTAGCTGTGGTCTTCGTCCTGCGGCACGCCGGTGGGGTAGTAAGAGCGCACCTGACCGAAGATGCCGCTGCGCCGCAGGTGCAAGTCGGTTCCTAAGGGGTAGAGGTCATCGGCGCGGAAGGTGGCGCTGGGCGTTCGGATGAAATAATACGAATCGACCACGCCCCGCCGGTCCTGAATCTGGCGTAGCTCCACGCTTTGCACCACGGCGTGCGGTACGTCGCGCACCCAGGCAAAATCGAGCAGCAGCAGGGCCGCAAAAGCCATGAGCACGCGGCAGACCAACCGGGCTTTGGGGGCGTAGCGGGCGTAGAAGGCGGCTTCGCGGTCGAGTCCGCTCGGGGGCTGCTGCTTGAGGCGGATCAGGTGCAGTTGGCGTAGCCGCGGGTCGCGTAGGGTGGCGTAGGCATGCTCCAGGTCGGCGCGCTGGCGTTGCATGGCAGGGTCGGCCGCGGGAGCCAAGTGCAGCACGCGGTGCCAGCGCTGATAGGCCTGCTCAATCTGCTCCGGCGTGGCCGAGTACGGCACCCGCAGCACTTGGTAGGCATTGCCGCCGAAGGGCTGGGCGTACGTCGGGCGCGGGGGCTGCCGCTGGGCCCGCAGGCGGGCGTCGTAGTGGGCACGCAGGGCGGGCTGGCGCAGCGTGTCATAGGCTTCGTTGATGAGCAGGTAACGGCGGTGCGCGGCCGGATCGGGCGTGCGGTCGGGGTGGGTGAGGCGCACCAGCCGCAGGTAGGCCCGGCGAATATCCGCGGCCGTGGCCTGCTCCGGCAGCTCCAGGATCTGGTAATAGGTACTCACGCGGCGGCTTCGGCGGCTAGGGCCACCACGGCCGGCACCTGCGTGGCGACGCGCTGCCGCAGCAGCTCCAGCAGGCGGCGGTTCACTTCGGCGCGGTGGTGGCGGTAGTACTCGTATTCGGGCGCCGTCAGCAGAGCCGTGGCCATGCCCACGGCCGTGTGCTGCAGGCGCTGGTTGCGGCGCAGCAGCTCGTCGAGCAGACGAGCCTGGTCGGCGGGGGCGGCGCTGAGCAGCGGCAGGCGGTAGTCACGGGCAAAATCGGCCACCAGCTGCAGCAGGCGCAGATTCAGCAGCTTCAGGATGGGCCGCAGCGCCTGGTGGAGCAGCGCATCGGCCGATAGTGCGGCGGAAGGGGGCGTGTCGGTTGTTACGGCCGGGCGTAGCTGGCGCAGCAGGTTGTCGGTAGCGTCGAAATCGGGCATAGCAGCAAGATAGAAACGGCCCGCGCTAAAGCCGGCCGTGGCCGGACAACGGCCCGCACGATACAATGGTGCCCGTTGGGCTACGGAGCAGCTTGCGCCGTCACGCCCCACTTCGTCAGCACGTCCCACACCAGCACGCCCACCGTCACCGACACGTTCAAGGAGTGCTTGGTGCCGAACTGCGGAATTTCCACCGCCGCGTCGCAGTGCCCGAGTACCGCGTCGTCCACGCCGAACACCTCGTTGCCGAACACCAGCGCCAGCGGCTGATTCGGGGCCGGTTGAAACGCGGGCAGCGGCACCGAGCCGGTGGTTTGCTCCACGGCCACCACCTGCCAGCCTTCGGCCCGCAGCCTGGCTACCAGCGCGGGCACGTCGGGCGCGTGCTCCCAGGGCACCGACTCATCGGAGCCCAGCGCGGTCTTGGTAATTTCGCGGTGCGGCGGCCGGCCGGTAATGCCGCCCAGCCACAGCTTGTTCACTGCGAAGGCGTCGCAGGTGCGGAAGGCGGCGCCCACGTTGTGCAGGCTGCGCACGTTGTCGAGCACCACGCACAAGGGGAATTTCTCCGTATTTTTGAAGTCCTCGACCGTGAGCCGGTTCAGCTCGTGGATGGTTAGTTTCCGCATGAAAGGGGGCATAAGCTTCGGCTGGTGCAGCCGACAGAACAAGCCATCCGAACAAGCCGCCCACGAAACGCTTTGGCCCCGCCGCGCTGTTCAGATGAAGGCGCAAGCTACGGCCTCCCGCTCTTTTTTGCCCGATCTGCGGGCCGCCCGTCGGCCCGTATTCTACCTATTGCCGCCCCTCTACTGTGAAGACAGCTACCGATAAGCCCGATAAGAAGCCCGTCCGCACCCACGGCACCCTCGGTCCCGCCCCCGTGGCCGATACCCCGCTGATGAAGCAGTACCACCAGCTCAAGCAGCAGCACCCCGGCGCGCTGCTGCTGTTCCGGGTGGGCGACTTTTACGAAACCTTCGGCGAGGATGCTGTGACGGCCGCCCGCATCCTGGGCATCGTCGAAACCAAGCGCGGCGCCGGCACTTCCGCCGAAACCGCGCTGGCCGGCTTTCCCCATCACTCCCTCGATACCTACCTGCCCAAGTTGGTGCGCGCCGGTCAGCGCGTAGCCATCTGCGACCAGCTGGAAGACCCCAAGCAGGCGAAGGGCCTCGTCAAACGCGGCATCACCGAGCTGGTGACGCCCGGCGTGAGCCTGCACGACAACGTGCTGGAGCGCCGCGCCAACAACTACCTGGCCGCCGTGCACTTCGGCCGCGGCCAGCAGGCCGGCATCAGCTTCCTCGACATCAGCACCGGCGAGTTTCTGGTGGCCCAGGGCGACATGGGCTACCTCGGCAAGCTGCTGCAGAACTTCGCCCCCGCCGAGGTGCTGCTCTGCAAAAACAGCCGCCGCGATTTTGAAACCGCCTTCGGCCCCGATTTCTGCACCTACGCCCTCGACGAGTGGGTGTTCGGCAACGACTACGCCCACGAAACCCTGACGCGCCACTTTAAGACGACCAGTCTGAAAGGCTTTGGTGTCGATAACCTCACCGACGGCATCATCGCCGCCGGCTGCATCCTGCACTACCTGGCCGAAACCAAGCACAACGACATCGGCCATATCAACGGCATCGGGCGGCTGGAGGAAGACAAGTACGTGTGGCTGGACCGCTTCACCGTGCGCAACCTGGAGCTGCTCTCGGCCCAGCACGCCGGCGGCGTCCCCCTCATCGACGTGCTCGACCAGACCTTGACCCCGATGGGCGCCCGCCTGCTGCGCAAGTGGGTGGTGCTGCCGCTGAAGGAGCCCGCCCAGATTCAGCGCCGCCTCGATACGGTGCAGGCCCTGCACGAGCAAGCCGACCTGCTGGAAGCCATCCGCGACCAGCTGCGCCAGATAAATGACCTGGAGCGCCTGATTTCCAAGGTCGCCGTGCGCCGCGTGAACCCCCGGGAGCTGCTGCAGCTCAGCCGCGCCCTCGAAGCCCTGGCCCCCATGCGCGAGCTGCTGCACGCCACCGACGTGCGCGCCCTGCAGAAGCTGGCCGACCAGCTCAACCCCTGCGACACGCTCCGCAAGGAAATTCAAAGCAAAATCCGCCCCGACGCCGGCGTACTCACCAACCAGGGCAACCTGATTCTGGACGGCATCGACAAGGAGCTGGACGAGTTGCGCGCCATTGCCTACACCGGCAAGGACTACCTGCTGCAATTGCAGCAGCGGGAGCAGCGCAACACCGGCATTTCCTCGCTGAAAGTGGCCTACAATAAGGTGTTTGGCTACTACCTCGAAGTCACCAACGCCCACAAGGACAAGGTGCCGACGGAGTGGATTCGCAAGCAGACCCTGGTGAATGCCGAGCGGTACATCACCGAGGAGCTGAAAACCTACGAGGAGAAAATCCTGCACGCCGAGGAGCGGTTGTTCGTCATCGAGCAGCGCATCTACGACGAGCTGGTGCTGACGGCCAACGAGTTCGTGAGCCAGGTGCAGCAGAACGCCCGCACCGTGGCCGTGCTCGACTGCCTAGCCTCCTTCGCCAGCACCGCCCGCCAGCACCGCTACGTGCGCCCCACCGTCGACGATGGCAGCCTGCTCGACATCCGCCAGGGTCGCCACCCGGTCATCGAGCGGCAGCTGCCCCCCGGCGAGCAGTACATCCCCAACGACATCCGTCTCGACCGCGACGACCAGCAAATCGTCGTCATCACCGGGCCGAACATGGCCGGTAAATCGGCCCTGCTGCGCCAGACGGCCCTGATTGCCCTGCTGGCCCAGATCGGCTCCTTCGTGCCCGCCGAAGCCGCCCACGTCGGCGTCATCGACAAGATTTTCACCCGCGTCGGCGCCTCCGACAACCTCTCCAAGGGCGAGAGTACCTTCATGGTGGAGATGACCGAAACGGCCTCCATCCTGAACAACCTCTCCGACCGCAGCCTGGTGCTGATGGACGAAATCGGCCGGGGCACCAGCACCTACGACGGTATCAGCATTGCCTGGGCCATCGTGGAGCACCTGCACAACCACCCCAAGGCCCGCGCCAAGACCCTCTTCGCCACCCACTACCACGAGCTGAACGAGCTGGCCGAGCAGTGCCCGCGGGTGCGCAACTACAACGTGGCCGTGAAGGAAGCCGATGGCCGCATCCTGTTCCTGCGCAAACTCCAGGAAGGCGGCTCCGAGCACAGCTTCGGCATCCACGTGGCCCGCATGGCCGGCATGCCGCCCGCCGTGGTCTTGCGCGCCAACGAAATCATGCACCACCTGGAGCAGGAGCGCACCAGCGTCGGGGCCGAGGACGGCGGAGCAGGGGAGGAGCTGGTAGAAGCTGACGCCGCCCCGGCCACCAACGGCCGCGGCAAAGCTGCCCAACCCCACGCCCGCCCCGTCGCCACGGCCAGCGCCCCGCGCCCCACGCTGCAGCTGAGCATGTTCGAGCCCGCCGACCCGGTGCTGGAAAACATCCGCGAGCTGCTGCAGCACCTCGACGTGAACACGCTCACGCCCATCGAAGCCCTGCTGAAGCTGAACGAGCTGAAGGTGGCGCTTAACCGCAAAAGCTAGCGTCCGGAGCCGGGCTGCTATAAGTGGCCTTGGCGACGGGCCGCAGCACTATTGCCGGTTGGCTGACTTCTGAAAGCCCTGCTAAATGCTTCAGTTTGTTGCTGTTTTTGGAAGGTGATTTGAAAAAAAAGTGCCTGAAAATGAAATGGAAGCGGTTTCGTAAGCGAAAAAATCAGACGTGACTCTTGACTTCAGAAATTCTTGCGTTACCTTTGTGTCACCAATTCGCCACCAGGGCGAATGACCTCAAGCGAGAGTAGCTCAGTTGGTAGAGCGCGACCTTGCCAAGGTCGAGGTCGCGAGTTCGAACCTCGTCTCCCGCTCCAAAGAGGATGTTGCTTCGGCAGCATCCTCTTTTTCGTTTCAAGCAAATCGGGGGGCACAGATTTTTAGCCCAATGCTTGACAACAAGAAATTTCTTGTTGTACCTTTGTGCCACCAAAAGCCACCCCGGTGGCCAAAAACTCAAGCGAGAGTAGCTCAGTTGGTAGAGCGCGACCTTGCCAAGGTCGAGGTCGCGAGTTCGAACCTCGTCTCCCGCTCCAAAGAGGATGTTGCTCCGGCAGCATCCTTTTTTATTTTTGTGCAAGCTGCTCGCACAGGCCAGAGTGGTGTAATGGTAGCCACGAGGGACTTAAAATCCCTTTTCCGCAAGGAAGTACGGGTTCGAGTCCCGTCTCTGGTACGAAAAAGCCTCGCTACATTGAGTGGTGAGGCTTTTTCGCGTATTGGTATGCCGTTCAGGGTACAATGTTGCTGATAAAGGCGGCTATTGAAGAAGTATAGCTCGCCGGCTCGCCCGGTGGTCGTCGCATCATAGTAGGACATCGTCCAAGAAGCGGCCTGGCATGTGGAAGCGGGTGATGGCGTCTTCATATTTCCAGCGCGACACAAGGAAAGTGCCGTGCTCGATGGGAGCAGCTAATTGCTCAGCCAGAGGCAACACCCGGAAAGAAGGGGTAGCCATGGATGGCTGATTACTGGTCGTGGATATGTTGGCTTGCTCTTTCTGCTGACCTATGAGAGCCAGCGCGCTGGTGCGGGTGGGTGCGCCGCCAGCGGGCCTGCACCTGCTGCTGCGTGTGGATGGCCCCGCCGGGTACGTTGCCACCCGGCGCCTTCAGCTCTTCGAGCTGTCGGGCTCACCACCCCGCCCGCTGTGACCGGCAATCTGCGGAAGCTGGGAAGGGCTGCGCGACCGGGGCATGTTCACACCCGAGAAATTTGCGGCTCAATAAGACTTACTGCGCTAGTCGTCTATCTTTCCCGCCAGCAACCCCGCTGCTACCCTTGCTCCTACACGCATGGCCGAGTACCACGCAACCGCCGACGGCAACCGCCACTTCACCCTGACGCAAGGCGCCCACCCGCTCGGGCAACTGGTCTACCCGAAGTGGTTTGCGTTTGAGGCAACCCTCACGCTGGCCGATCAGTCCGCGTTCGAGGTCAAGCCCAAAGGCTTTTGGGGCACCACCATTGAGCTGCTGCAGGACGGCCGCCCGCTAATGCGCTTCAAGATGGGTTGGAACGGCAACATCATCCTGCACGCGGCCATCCCCGGCCAGCTGGAACAGGATTTTGTCTTCAAGCAGCAAGGTTTCTTTAAGAATCGGTTCGTACTCACCGATGCCCAGCACCAAGAGTTGCTGGCAGTGCAGCCTGACTTCAAATGGAAGCAGTTTGCCTACGAGTACGCTCTGGCCACCACCGACGCCTTCGAGGCACTGGCCTTCAAACCCGTGCTGCTGCTGCTCATAGTGCATTGCGCCAATTATTACATGACCATGATGAGCGCCGCTGTGGCTGCTACCTGAGCAGGCTCGCCTGTTCTTGTGCCCTCCTTCCACAATGCTTTTCTTCTCCTGCCCCTCGAGCTACTGTCGTTGGCGTAGCAGGGAGGCAGGGGTATATATCTAGCCCAGCGTTGGGAAGAGGAATATGCCGTGGCGCTACACCATAGGCCCGGTAACTTCTTCTGCGAGGTATATTCTGACGTAGAAACCGGCGCCGTGCGGCGCACATGCATGTTCACCGGCGTGCAGTGCCTACACAACTACGCGCCCTACATTCTACACGCAATAACACCTGGTGAAGCACCAACTCAACCGGCTCAACGCTACAGCCAACTGCTGCTGCTGCGCCGCAACACTGCGTGAGATTCCCGAGTGCTTGGCCAAGCACTGCCGAGTGGTTATAGTTCGATGGGGGCAACCGGGCTCGTGCGGGGTGGCGCATAGTGCCAGCGCAGCAGCGGCACCAGGGCAATAACGGGCAGCGGCGACACGATAAAGTCGATGAGGCGGCGGCCCAGCTGGTAGGCCCAGCGGACGTCGCCGGCGGCCTTGCCCCCGAGCAGCAGCAGCGCGCTCAGGGCAAATACCCCGAGGTACAGCCCGGCCGCAGTGCGCATGGCCCGGCGCGGAATCAGCAGGGCCAGGATCAGCAGGCAGATGCTGGTGTAGGCGAGGCCGTAAGTGAGCATAGCCGGCAGGCTGCGGGTGGTGACGTCGCCGCTGATGCCCTGCTGAATGCGCTGGGCAAGCGGGCTCAGGCCAATGGCCTCCAGTAGGCGCTGCCAGCCGGCGGTAAGCCAGGCAAAGACCGCGACGTCGTAGGTACCGGCCCAGAACAGCAGGGCGGCCAGCAAAGCAGCCAGCGGCAGGCGCACGCGCCAGGGCAGGGCGCCACGGGTAGGCTCAAGAGGCATGGGACAGCACGGCGTAGCGGCGCACCCACAGCATCCAGAGCAGGAAAATGCAGCCGTACACGATGAAAGTAAACGTGTAGTGGTGGTTGAAATCGACGGTGCTGCGCGAGTACAGTTGGTTCAGGGCCAGGGCCGCCACCCGCAGCACGTTGAGCAGGTAGATGATGCCGATGCCCAGCGCGATGTACGGCAGCTTGAGCCGCCAGGCGCCGCCCGGAAACGCCACAATAAACCCGGTAAACAGCGCGTAAAGCACCAGGCCATTGCAGGCATCGAAGACCAGCACGGCCGGCTGGCTGTCTACCGACACCAGGCGCCCGGCGGCGGAGCCAGCCCAGCCCAGCAGGCGCAGGGCCGCCGCGCTGGCGGTGGCGATGTTGAGCGAGAGGGCTTCGTCGAGGCGGCCGAGGGGGTGCAGCCACTGCTCGTAGCCGAAAAACCAAAGCAAGTATAGGCCGGCTGCCGTGAGCAGGAAGCGGCGCAGCAGACGGGGATTGGTAGCGTAAGCTTGCATAGGGTAAAGCTAGCACCAGAAGGGGGGCACTTGCTAGCGCTGCCGGCCACATAATCGTGGGAGGGGGCCGGCAGTCGGCAAGTGACGGGTATTGGTCGGGGAAAATTGAACGTTAGGCGAATTTCGATAGAATCCACGGAAGAAATACAAAACCATTGTGTAGCTTTCCGGGAAATTCCCTGCACTCAACAAGGGCGCGTGGGTAACCTCTAATTCAGTGTTTTACACTACTGGCTAGCTGACTGTTTGTCAAGTCGACCCTCATCCGGCCTTCACGCCGGAATGGTCTGCTTGCGGGCGGCGGGCTAGCTTTTGTTTTTCCCTTTTCCACCTTACCCTTTTTTCATGCACACACCTTTACGCACAGCGCAGTCCGGCGGACTGCGCCGGTTCGCGGGGGCCGGCGCCGGAAACTGGTTGCCCAAGCTGTTGGCGGCGATGCTGCTGACGTTGCTCGGCAGCTCGTCGGCGTGGGCCCAGCTCACGGGAACCAAAGCCATTCCCGGCGACTATGCCTCGCTAAGCGCGGCCATCACCGACCTGAACACGGCGGGCGTTGGCACGGGCGGCGTGACGTTCAACGTGGCCGCGGGCTACACCGAAACGGCCGCCAACCTGACCATCACGGCTACCGGCACGGCGGCCAACCCCATCGTCTTCCAGAAATCGGGGGCGGGGGCCAACCCGCTGATTTCGGCCGGCGTGGGCACCAGCACCAGCCTCGACGGCGTGATTCGCCTTTCGGGCGCCGACTACGTGACCTTCGACGGCATCGACGTGGCGGAAAGCGCGGCCAACACCACCGCCACCACCCAGACGGAGTTTGGCTACGTGCTGATGCGGGCCTCGGCCACCGACGGCGCGCAGAACAACATCATCCGCAACTGCGTGGTGACGCTGAACAAAACCAATACGGCCACCATCGGCATTGCGGGCGTTTCGTTTACTACGGCCAGCAGCACGGCCGTAGCGGCTACGAGCCCGGCCGGCGCCAACTCCAACAACCTGGTGTACGGCAACGTGGTGACCAACGCGACGAAAGGCATCGACTTTTCGGCCTCGACCTCGTCGACCACGGGTAACTACGACACCAACAACCAAGTGGGCCTGACGCCCGCCGGCGGCGCCGCGGGCAACACCATCGGCAACTTCGGCAGCTCGGTGTCGGCGTGGGCCATCGGGGCCAACTACCAGACGGGTTTCAAGGCCTCGAACAACACCATCAACAGCACGCTGAACTACACGTCGGCTACGGCCTCGACGGCGGTGGCGGCTTCGACGGTGACCAGCACCATCCGCGGCATCTACGGCAACGCGGGCTCGGGCACGAGTGTTGACATCACCAACAACACCATCACGCTGGCCAGCGGCGCCACGACGTCGCAGATGTCGGGCATCGAAAACGGCATGGGCGCCTCGACGGCGACGGTGACCATCTCGGGCAATACCGTGACGAACTGCTCGTACGCTACGGCCACGGCGGCCACGTTCTACGGCATCTACAACTCGGCCGGGGCGGGCACGGTGACCATCTCGGGCAACACGGTGAGCAACAACACCGTGCCGGGCACCAGCTCGTTCTACATGATTTCGGGCGGTAGCCCCGCCACGCTCAACATCACCAACAACCAGCTGACGGGCAACACCAAGGGCGGGTCGACGGCCAACACCAGCGGCACGATGTGGTGCATTCAGGCCCTGACGACGGCGGCGACGGTGACGGGTAACACCATCAATAACAACACCATTGCCACGGTGGGCACGAGCAGCGCCTCGCTGTACGGCTACGCCGATACCAGCTCGCCGACTTCGGAAACGGTGACGGGCAACACGATTACCAACCTGAGCATCACGGGCACGACCACCTCGACCTCGTCGGTGGTGTACGGTATCTACTCCAACCCGGTAGCCACCACCACGAAAACCTACGCCCAGAACGTCATTGGCGGGCTGAGCAGCAGCGTGGCGGGCACGGTGTACGGCATTTACAACCTGACCGGCGCCACGGTCGGTATTTCGCGCAACAAGATCTACGGCCTGACGGTGTCGGGCGCGAGCGGCACGGCCTACGGCCTCTACATCAGCTCGGGCACGACGGTAACGGCCAGCAACAACCTGATCGGCGACGTGACGGCTCCGGCCGCTACCGGCGTGGCGGCGCTGGGCGGCATCTACGTGGGCGCGGCTACCACCGCCAACCTGTACTACAACACGGTGTACCTGAACGCCTCGTCGACTTCGACGACTACGTTTGGCAGCTCGGGCATCTACGTGGCTTCGACCACGCCCGCGGTGGACATGCGCAACAACGTGGTGGTGAATACCTCCACCCCCGGCGCTACGGGCGCTACGGCGGCGCTGCGCTACGTGAGTGCGCCGGGCACCAGCCTGGCCAGCACCACCAACAATAACCTGTACTACGCCGGCACGCCGGCGGCCAACCGCGTCATCTACGTGGAAGGCACCAGCACGCTGGCCAACGCCCAGCAGACGCTGACGGCTTACAAAGGCTACATCAGCACGCGGGAGCAGCTGTCGGTAACGGAAAACCCGCCCTTCCTGAGCACGACGGGCACGGCCGCCACCTTCCTGCACATCAACCCGGCCACGCCCACGCAGATCGAGGGTAGCGGCACGGCGGTGAGCGGCATCACCGTCGACTTCGACGGCGACACGCGCAGCGGCAGCACGCCCGATCTGGGCGCCGACGAGGGCACGTTTACCCCGCAGGACCTGAGCGGCCCTAGCATCAGCTTTACGGCCCTGGGCGGCACGACCAGCACCAGCAACCGCACGCTGACCGTGACCATCGCCGACCCGAGCGGCGTGGCCACCGGCACCAGCGCCCCGCGCCTGTACTTCCGCAAGGGCACTACCGGCGCGTTCGTGTCGGTGAATGCCACCACGGTAAGCGGCAGCAGCTACACCTTCACCTTCGATTATTCGCTGGTGGGCGGCGTAGTCAGCTCCGATGTGGTGCAATACTACGTGGCCGCGCAGGACGCGCTGGGCAACGTATCGACCAACCCGGTGGGCGGCAGCGGCGCTACGCCGCCCGGCACCACCACGCCGAACACGGTGTACCAGTACCTGATTCAGTCGGTGCTGTCGGGCACGTACTACGTGGGCACGGGCACCTCGCCCGACCCGACGCGCACGTACGCCACCCTGACGGCGGCCCTGGCGGCCTACAACGCCAACTCCCTGGGCGGCGCCGTCACCTTCCTGCTGCTCGACGCGACGTACTCGACGGCGGAAACCTTCCCGCTCATCATTGCGCCGAATGCCGATGCCAGCGCCGTGAATACGCTCACCATCAAGCCCAACACGGGCGTGACGAGCACCATCACCGGCAGCAACGCCACGGCCCTGCTGGCGCTGAACGGCGCGGATTACATCATCATCGACGGCACAAACGGCGGCACCCTTTCGGGCACCGACCCGCGCCCGAACCGCGCGCTGACCATCACCAACACCAACACCGGTACCTCCAGCACCGGCATTCTGGTGACGGTTCCCTCGTCGGGCACGGAAACCGCGAACAACAACACGATTAAGAACCTGACGGTGGTGGGCAGCGGCTCGGCCGCCACGCTGGCGGGCATCGTGATGACGACGGCCACGGCCAACACCACCGGCAACACCGGCAACACGGTGCAGAACGTGGCAGTGCAGGCCGCGCAGTACGGCATTTACTCGTTCGGCACCAGCGCGGCGGTGAAAAACAACGGCACCGTCATCACGCAGAACGACCTGAACGCCACCGGTACCGCCAAGCTGGGCCGCGTGGGCATCGTGGTGGGCTTCGAGAACAACATCCAGATCAGCCGCAACACCATTGACGGCATCGACTTCTCGGGCACCGGCGACGTGGCCGGCATCAGCGTGGGCATGGGCCTGGCGTACTCCACCAGCACCTTCACCGGCAGCGAGGTGACCAACGCCACCATCAGCCGCAACTACATCGGCGCGGTGCGCCAGACGGGCACCTACTCGGCCGCGGGCATTGGCCTGGCCAGCGCCGCCTCGGGCACCACCACCATCGACAACAACTTCGTGGCCGGCGTGTCCTCGAACGGGACCAGCGGCGACTACGGCGTGGGCATCTTCGTGGGCGGCGGCAGCGGCTCGACCACCCGCGTGGTGTTCAACTCCGTGTCGATGACCGGCACGCAGACGGGCGGCAACTACCCCGGTTTCGCGCTGGCCATTGGCGGCACGACCCCGACGGTGGAAGTGCGCAACAACATCCTGCTGAACACCCAGACCACCGGCACCGGCAACAGCCTGGCTATCGGCCTGGCTTACAGCAGCACGGCCGGCGCCTACGCGGGCCTGACCTCGTCGAACAACGACTTCTTCGTGGGTACCGGCTCGACCTTCGCGGTGGGCCAGACCGGCAGCCTGACCACCAGCGGCACGCTGCGCACCACCCTGGCGGCCTGGAACACCGAAACCGGCCAGGATGCCCCGGCTACCTCCAAGACGGTGAATCCGCAGTTCGCATCGACCACCGACCTGCACGCGCAGAGCGTGAACCTGAACAACGCCGGCGTGCCCGTTAGCGGCATTACGGTGGACTTCGACGGCGAGACGCGCAGCACCACGACCCCGGACATCGGCGGTGACGAGTTTACGCCCGCAGCCCTCGACATTGCGGCGGCCGAACTCATCAGCCCGGCGGCTACCGGCTGCTACGGTGCTACCGAAGCGGTAACCGTGCGCATCAACAACCAGGCCGCCGGCACGCTGAACTTCGCCAACAACCCGGTGACGGTGACGGTGGTGGTAACGCCCCCGACCGGCTCGGCCCAGACCTTCACGACCACCGTCAGCACCGGTACGCTGGCCAGCGCCGCCTCGCAGAACGTAACCCTGCCCGGCACGCTCAACATGTCGGCCGCTGGGGCTTACTCCTTCGCCGTTTCGGCCACGGTAACCGGCGACGGCAACCCCGGCAACGACCAGGTGACGGTTACGCGCACCGCGACGGCCGTAGCCGCTCAGGGCCAGGTGGTGACCTTCACCGGCTTCACCGGCTCGAACCTGAGCACGGTGTTCCCGGGCTGGACGGAAGCCACCGGCGCCACCGTGCCCACCGGTACTACTTCGAGCTGGGTGAACGGCACCTTGCCGACGGGCAACACCACGGCCAAGCTGAACCTCTACGACCTGGGCAAGAACGACTGGATTGTGTCGCCCAAGTTCCTGGCTACGGCTTCGACCGTGCTGACCTTCGACGCGGGGCTTTCGGACTACAACGCGACCACCGCCGACCCGGCCGGCATGACCGGTACCGACGACTTCGTGGAAGTGCGCATCTCCACCGACTGCGGCGTGAGCTTCACCCGCATTCCGGCCTTCGCGCAGTTCAATGCCACCAACCAGCCCTCGAACGGCTCGCTGACCAGCTACAGCATCAACCTGGGCAGCTACGCCGGCCAGCAGATCATCGTGGCCTTCTTCGCTTCGGAGGGCACCGTGAACGACGGACCGGACTACGATTTCCACGTCGACAACCTGCGCGTGAACAGCCCGGTAGCTATCGACCTGGCCGCTTCGGCCCTGGCCGCGCCCACCGCTACGCAGGGCTGCTACTCGGCCGCTGAGGCCGTGACGGTAACCGTGCGCAACGACGGCACCCAGACCCTGGACTTCGCCGTGAACCCGGCTACCGTAACGGCCGTGGTGACCACGCCCGGTGGCGCGCAAACGCTGACCGGCACCGTTTCGACGGGCACGCTGGCTGCCGGCGCCACCCAGAACGTGACGCTGACCGGCACGCTGGACATGTCGGCCACCGGCACCTACTCCTTCGCCCTGACGGCGACGGTAACCGGCGACCTGAACACGAGCAACGACGGCCTGACCCCGGCCGTGACCCGCACGGTAACGGCTCCGGTGGCCGGCACCGCTACGGCTTCGAGCCGCAACGTGTGCGTGAGCGGCACGGTAACGCTGACGCTGACCGGCGCGGCCAACGGCAGCATCCAGTGGCAGCAGTCGACCGACAACGTGACCTTCACGGACATCAGCGGCGCTACGGCGGCTACCTACACCACGCCGGTGCTGACCGCCACGAGCTACTACCGCGCCCAGGTGCGCTGCGCCGCCCAGACGGCCGCCACCAGCAACGTACTGACCATCACGGTGACCAACCCGACGGTAACGAGCACCAATACCCCGGTGACCGTGTGCTCGGGTAATACCGCCACGCTGACGGCTACGGCCCCCACGGGCACCAGCCTGCGCTTCTTCGAAGCCAGCACCGGCGGCACGGCCCTGGCTACCGGCACCTCGTTCACCACGCCGGCCCTGACGGCTTCGCGCCAGTACTTCGTGGAGGCCTTCAGCGGCGTAAGCGAATCGGTGGGCAAAGCCAGCACCAATGGCGGTGACGGCACGACCACCACGGGTGGCCTGTACTTCACCACCACCGACGGGCTGACCATCCGCCAGGTGACCGTGTACCGCACGGCCAATGCGGCGGCGGGCACGGCGACCATCCAGTTGCTCAGCGGCAGCAGCACGGCGGCGGCCAACGTCATCAGCTCGGTGACGGTGAACGTGCCGGCCAACACCTCGGCCAGCGTTTCGCCGACCGACCTGACGGTGAACCTGGCCGTGCCGAGCGCCGGCAGCTACACGCTCTACCTGAGCGCGGCCTCGCCGAGCCTGATCCGGGACTACACCACGGCTACGCCCGCTACCGCCTATCCGTACGCCTCGGCCAGTGGCCTGGTGAACATCACGGGCGCCACGCTCAGCGGCTACTACTACTTCTTCTACAACTGGCAGGTGTCGAACGAGTGCGCCAGCGCCACGCGCACCGCCATTCAGGTGAACGTGACCACGCCGGCCACGGCGGGCTTCAGCTACGCCTCGGCTAGCTACTGCACCTCGGCCACGGCCGCGGTGACGCCGACGCTGACCACCGGCGCGACGGCCGGCACGTTCACGTCGACGACGGGCCTGACGATTAACGCCACCACCGGCGCCATCACGCCCTCGACCTCCACGCCCGGCACCTACACCGTGACCAACACGGTGGCCGCTGCTGGTGGCTGCGGACCCGTAACGAGCACGGCGACGGTGACCATCACGGCCCCGGCTACGGCGGGCTTCAGCTACGCCGCTACCTCGTACTGCACCTCGGCCACGGCCGCGGTGACGCCGACGCTGACCACCGGCGCGACGGCCGGCACGTTCAGCTCGACGACGGGCCTGACGCTGAATGCCACCACCGGCGCCATCACGCCCTCGACCTCCACGCCCGGCACCTACACCGTGACCAACACGGTAGCGGCCAGCGGCGGCTGCGCGGTCGTCACCTCGACTACCCAGGTGACGATTACCGCTCCGCAGGTGGCCACGTTCAGCTACCCGGCTACGGGCAGCAACTGCGCCGGCGCTACCGGTACCATTGCCGCTACGCTCGGCACTGGTGCCACGGCCGGTACGTTCACGTCGACCACGGGCCTGAGCCTGAACGCTACCACGGGGGCCATCAGCCTGGCTAACTCCGTGGCGGGTACCTACACCGTGACCAACACGGTGGCCGCCGCCGGTGGCTGCGCCGCCGTGACGAGCACGGCGACGGTGACCATCAGCCCGCGCCCGGCCCAGCCGACGGTGACGGTGCAGTACACCACCCCCGGCACGGCTGTGCTGACGGCCAGCGCTGCCCCCACGGGCGGCACCTACCAGTGGTACGTGGGCACCACGGCCATTACGGGCGCCACCAGCCAGACCTACACCGCCAACGGCACGACCAACCCCGGGGCTTACTCGGTGGTGGTGACCTCGGCCCAGGGCTGCGCTTCGCTGGCTTCGGTCGCGCTGACGGTAACGGCCACCAGCAAGCCGCTGGCCGGCTCGTCGCTGACGCTGTTCCCGAACCCGACGCCCAACGGCCAGCTGACCCTGCAGCTGAGCGGCTACACCAAGGCCGTGGAACTGACGGTGCTCGACGCAACGGGCCGCGTGGTGTACACCCACAAGGTGGCCGCCGGCCAGACGCAACAGGTTATCGACCTGGGCCAGGTGGCCCGGGGCGTGTACTTGCTGCGCGCCGTGACTGAAGGGGGCACCGACACCCGCCGCATCGTGCGCGAGTAGTCAAACTCTCCCAGGCTAAAAAGCCCCGCCGGTTCTGCCGGCGGGGCTTTTTGTTTGGTGGGCAGTCCTTCACCGGCCGCTGCCCCGCTGGCGGCGAACCGGCAGGCAGGGGAGAGGAGCCCGGCAAGAGTTGGCGCTGGTCGTTTTGCGCCGTCTGTCCGCGACAGAGGGTCGGCGGGCCCGGGCGAAGTGCAGAGGCGCGGGAAGCATTTGGGGGAGGCGGGCCACCTAGGTGCTTAGCGGGGTGTTATACAATTTCAGCTGATTGAAAATGTATAACCACGGCTTGTTATAAATTTTTTGCCGTTTCCATAATCATAACAATTCCTTCGCCCCGCCATGAAATACCGTGACCGGCTGGCCCGGGCCACCAACCTGCTTTCCCGGGTGCGCTACCATTTTGGGTTCACCCAGGCCAGGTAGCCGGCCTGCTGGGCATTAGGCAGGTGCAGGTGGCGCAGGCCGGAGCTGAAACGCGGCCTCTGCCCGCCGAAGCGCATTTTCGCCTGCGCAAGCTGGCCCCGTTGCTCACGGCCCCGACCATCCCCGTGCCGCTGGCTGCGGCCCCGTTGCGCCGCCGACTAGCCTTCTGTCAGCTCCAGGTACAAAACATCGAGTTCCGCCTCCAGTATGAACTGCCGGAGCGAGCCGCCGTGGCCATGCACCGCGTGGCCGCCGAAACCCTGCCCGCCGCCCTGGCTGCCGCCGAGGCCGATGCCCCAATGCCTCCGCGCCGCCGCGAAGACCAGCAACTCACGTGGGACCGGCTACGCAACGCGGCCCTCAACGAACTGGAAGACCGTAGCGGCCCCGCGCCCCTGGCCCTGTTGCGCGCCCGCCTGGCCGGCCTACGGGCCGAAGCCGAAGCGCTGACGCAAGCCCTGGACGCAGCGGGGGAGCCGACGGCAGGGTAGCCTTGGTGGCGCTGGTACCCGGCCGGCGCCTCGAAGGCCTATGCGTTTACCGCTCAGCCCGGGGCTGGCCGTGCCCTGAGGGGGATTCTGCGCGCGATACAACGCAAAAAGCCCGCAACACCAGGGGCGTTGCGGGCTCGTTGGAGAAGGCGGGAAGCGGAAGTAGCTCAGCGAGCCTTCGAGGCGCGCCGCAGCCGGCGCAGGCCGTACGCGGCGCCGGCGGCCAGCAGCAGCGAGGCGCCGCCATCAAGGGGGACAGCGGTGGGTTCGGGGGCGCCGGGCGTAGGGCCACCCGAGCCAGGGTCTTGGGCCAGAACGGCGGCCGGTAGCAACAGCGCCAGCGCCAAGCAGCCCAAGGCCGGGAAAAAGTGGTGGAGAAGCTTCATGAGTCGGAGGAGAAAATAGGCACTGGGCCGGTCCCAGGCGGGGCCGGCCCGTTGTGCGGTGGCTTATTCGATAACGAGACGCTTGGTGACTTGCGCATTGCCAGCCTGTAGGCGTACGGTGTACACCCCGGTGGCCAGGCCAGTCACGTTCACGTCGAGGCGAGTGCCGCTGGCGGGCAAGGCCCCCGTCTGTCGGCGCACTTCCTGGCCCAGGCTGTTGAGCAGCGTTGCCTGGACCTGCGTGGCGCCCGGCACGGCCGGCACCAGCAGCGCGAAGCTGCTGTGCGCCGGGTTCGGGAACAGCGTGACGCTGGCGGCCGACAGGCCCGTAGCCGCAGCCGTGGGGCGCTGGGGCTCAAACACCAGCTCGAAGCGCGACGTCAGCGGGCCGGCGGTGGCTGCCGTGAAGCCGTAGCGCGGCTGCTGGTGCAGGTCGAGGTACTGGCCGGTCACGGCGTCGTGCAGGTACACAGTGGCCGTGGTCAGGTTCAGCAACTGGGCCGCCTCGAAGGTGTAGCTGCCGGTCTGGGGCACGTCGATGCCCAGCGGCACCACGGTGCGGGCCGTCAGGGCGGGCAGGCCGTTGATGCTCAGCTCGGTGCCGGCCGCCAGGGCATACACCGAGGGCACGCCGCCCGAGTTGTGCTGCAGCTTCAGGGCGTCGTAGGAGCCATCGAAGCCCGCGGTAGCCCCGTTTTCGAAGTACACGTAGGCTTCATCGGCCATGGCCGCACCGGGGCGGGCCAGCGTCAGCTTCACCACCGGGCGGGTTTCCACGTCCCGGTTGAAGCTGGGCGCCGTCACGAAGCTGGTATCGCGCAGGGCGTTGGTGAAGGTAAACGGCGTCGTCGCACCGTTCTGGGTCATGTGCACGAAGAAGCCCTGCCCCGAGGCGATACGCGGATTGCCGAAGCCGTTCACGTAGCTGCGGTACACCCCGCCGTACTGCGAGGTGCTCTGGTACACGTACATGGCGTTTTCGAGCCCGGCGGGCAGCGTCAACTTGCTCCAGTCGATGGGCGCGGGGTACGGGTTGCCTACCAGGTGGTAGCCCCCGGCGGCGGTGGTCCGTACCAGCAAGCGGTTAACGGGGCCGTTGTTGAGCGTACCGACAAAATCCACCGTCTGCGAGGCGCTGATGTTGACGGTGTAGCCCTGGCCGGGCGTCAACGGGTCCGACAAAGTGGCGGGCGAAACCCAGCCTTTGTCGAAGGGGCTGTAGGTGGTAGCCGGGCTGGTCTGGGTGCGGCTTTCGTCGTAGCCGAACACCGTCGGGAAGGGCGTCACCAGGTTCGGAGTGGCCGAACTGTTGTAGGCCGGGTTCACCACCGGCGCGAAGCCGCTGGTCGCCAGGTCGGCCACGGTGGTGTTGCTCACCGGTGCCGAGTAGTGGCGGTAGCCCGGGCCGCTGTTCAGGCTCGGGTCGATGTAGCGCTGCACCGTCACCGGGCCGTTCACGACGCCGTTGCGGTTCACCACCACCGCCGTGCCGCTCACCGAGCTGAGCAGGGTCAGGGCGTTGCCGCCGGTGGCCAGGTCGCCACCGTTCAGCAGGATGCCCTGGCTGAGCTGCAGGGCGCCGCTCAGGCCGAGGCCATTGCCGTTGCGCACCACCAGCGCCCGGGCGCGGCTGGGCAGGCCCGGGCCGGTTACCTGGCCGGTGGTGGTGCCGTTGTACACGTAGATGGCGTCGTTGCTGAAGGTGCGGGTGCCCGTCAGCTGGATGGCGCCGGTAGCGCCGCTCTGGCTGATGCCGGCCGCGTCGCAGATGCGCAGGTGGCCGCCGGCTTGTAGCACGAAGCTACCCGTGCCCGTGATGGGCTGGCAGTTGGTGGCCAGAATGCCGCCGTCCTGCACCGTCAGCGTACCCGTCACCGTCAGCGCCCCCGTCAGGCGGGCGGCGCCGCCGCTGGTGATGGTCACGTTGGTGTAGGTGCCCTGCACGTTCTGCGGGGTGCTCACGGTCAGGCTGGGCGCGTCGGTCTGGGCGCAGATGCTGAAGGAGCCGAACGCGTCGTTGCTGTACTCCCACACCCGGGCGTAGATGGTCGAGCCAGGCGTGAGGCCGGTGACGCGCAGGCGGGAGAAGTTGTTGGTGCCGCTGTTGATGTCGTCGTTGCAGCTGAGCAGCGTAAGGCTGCCGCAGGCGCCCGAGTAGAGGGCCAGGCCGGTATCGGAAATACTGGTGCCGCTGCCCTGGCTGGTTTCCACCTGCACGATGCCGTTGGCGGGCACCGTGAGCGAGTACCACACGTCGCCGCCGCTGTAGCTGGCGCAGCCCGGGGCGGGCGTGCCGGTGGTGGAGGAGGCGGTGGCGCCCGCGTTGGTGCCGGCCACGGCCGTGCCGCAGCTGCCCACCCCGATGCTGCTGATCGGCGTGGCCGTGGCGCACTCGTCGTTGGCCGGCGGCGCAGGCAGGGTGGTGAAAGTAATGGACGAAGCGGCGGCCGTCAGGCCTCCCGAGCAGTTGCTGCTTACCGTCACCGTGTACTGGGTATTCGGCGTCAGACCGGAGAGGAGCACCGGCGAAGCCGTCGGGGCGGGCGTTACCACCACGCTGGTCGTGTCGCCCTGCATGCGGTAGCGCACCTTATAAGTGGCAGCCGATGCCGAAGCCGTGAAGCCGATGCTGGCCGAGGTCGACGTAATTGCGCTGGCCGCTACGCTGGTGGGCGGAGCGCAGGCCGGGTCGGTCTGGGCGCAGATGCTGAAGGTGCCGGTCGTACTGTTATCGTACGCCCACACGCGGACGTAGATGGTAGCGCCGGGCGTCAGGCCGGTGCGGCGCAGCAGCGAAAAGGCGTCCACGCCCTCGTCGTCGCTGCAGCCCAGCAGCGTGAGGTTCCCGCAGCTACCTGAGTACAGAGCCAGGCCGGTATCGGAGAGGCTGGTACCGCTGCCCTGATTGGTTTCCACCTGCACGATGCCGTTGGCGGGCACCGTGAGCGAGTACCACACGTCGCCGCCGCTGTAGCTGGCGCAGCCCGGGGCGGGCGTGCCGGTGGTGGAGGAGGCGGTGGCGCCCGCGTTGGTGCCGGCCACGGCCGTGCCGCAGCTGCCCACCCCAATGCTGGTAATCGGCGTGGCCGTGGCGCACTCGTCGTTGGCCGGCGGAGTCGGCGGCGCCTGCGAGGTGAAGACCACCGTCACCGGGTTCGAGGCACCACCGTTCGAGCAGTTCGTGCTGATGGTGATGGTGTACGAGGTATTGGGCGTCAGGCCGGTGAGGCTTACCGGGCTGCCCGCCAACGTGGCCGTAGATGTGGTGCCGCCCGCCGTGGGCGCCAGCGTCAAGAAGTAGTTCGTCGCCCCGGCAGCCGCGTCAAACGTCAGCGACGCGGTGCTGGCCGTGCTCGTGCTGCCCGTGTTCGTCACCACGGCGTTGGTCACCTGGGCGCAGGGCAAGTTGGCGGGCGTGGTGATGCAAATGTCGAAGTTGCCGCTGCCGGCCCCGGCCAGGGCGCTGTACACGCGCACCAGGTAAGTCTGGCCGCTGGTCAGGCCGGTGGCCACCAGGGCCTCCGTGCCCGCGCCGCCGCCGCTGGTGGAGGCGTTCTGGCAGCTGACGCTGGTGCCCGGGCAGGCACCCGAGCGCAGCTCAATCACGGCGTCGAAGTCGAATGTGGGCACCACCGTGATGGTGTGGCGCGGGCCACTGGCCACGAAGGAAAACCACACGTCGCCGTCGGCAATGGTGGTGCAGGGGCTGGTGACGGCGGAAGCCGTGGCGCCGCTGGTGGTGTAGGTAGCCGTGTTGCAGCTGGCCCCGGGCGCGCCTGGGGTCAGGGCCACCGCGCCGCTGCATTCATCATTGCCGATGCCGGTGCGGAAGCTGGTGGTGGCCGTGCCGTTCTGCCCGCCGCCGCAGTTGGTGGTGACGGTGACGGTGTACACCGTGTAGGGCGTCAGGCCGGTCAGGCGCACCGTATCGGCGGTGTTGACGGTAATGGGCGAGCCGCCGGGGGTGTAGTTGACGGTGTAGCTGGTAGCCCCAGCCACCGCGCCGAAGCGGATGGTAGCCGCGTTGCTGGTGATGTTGCGGGTGGGCAGGAAAGCCACGCCCGGGCAGGACGGCGTCACTTGCAGGCGCAGGTTGTCGAAACCGATGTCGTCGTTGCCGAAGTCGGAAGTGGCCCGGAAACGGATAACGCTGGTGGCCGAAGAGGCCGGGAACGTAACGGACTGGCCACCGAAGGCGCTGGCCGTGCCCAGCGTCAGCAGCGGGGTGGCACTGAAGGTGGCACCGCCGTCGGAGCTGAGTAGCACGTCCAGCTTGTCGGTGCCGGTGGGGTTGATGTAGTCGAAGGTCAGCGTCTTGGTGCCGGCCGCGCTCAGGTCCACGAACAAATCCAGCGACCCGACACCGCCGCTGGCCGTGCCGAAGCTGTGGAAGCGGGCCGAGTAGCTGCCTTGGCTGCTGCTGACCAGATACGGAGCCGGCTCATCGCCGGGATAGCGCCAGCCGCCGGTGCTGAAACCCTGGTCGTTGCGGCGCCAGGAGTTGTCGCCGGTGAGGGGCGTATTCCGCCAGCTGTTGCCGGGTACTTCGCTGTTGCCGCAGCGGCTGAGCCAGCTTTCGAAGCCCTCCGTCACCGGCAGGGCGGCGTAAGCCGGGGTAGCGGAGTTTACCATTACCACCACCGACGTGGAAGTGGCCGACTGCCCCGAGCAGGTCACAATGGCCTGGTAGTAGGTGGTCGAGGTAACGTTCGTGGCGGTGTAGGTGGCGTTGGTGCCGGTGCCGCTCACGTTGGTGTAGGAGCCAGCCGCGCCCGTGGCCGACTGCTGCCACTGGTACGTCACACCCGTGCCCGTCGCCGAGCCGGTGAGGGAAAGCGTGGTGCTGGCAATGGAAGCACAGCCGTTGGCCACGCTGGCCACCGCGGTGCCCGCCGTGGGCGGGGCCGTGCAGGGCGCGGGTGGCGTGAAGGTGTAAGTCAGGCCGCTGACGGGGCGCACCGTGCTGCTCAGCGTCATGGTGGCGGTGTTGGCCGTGCCAGCCGTGCTGGCGCTCCAGTTGGTGGTCGTCGTGCGGTTCACGTACACCGCGTTGGAGGCGCCGCGTAGGCCCACCTGGGGCAGGCCGGTAGTCGTCGAGGCGACGGTAACAGTATTGTAAACGAAGCTGACGGTGTTGCTCGTCTCGTTCAGCCGAATCTGGAAGTTGAGGTTATCCGCCTGAATAGCCGAGACGTAGCGCTTGAAGTTCGTGTACTGAATCACGAAGCTCCGGTTCGGGGCCGTCCCAACGGTTTCGTAGCGAATCTGGCCGAGGTTGCCCGCCGTGGCGTCGCCCACCAGGTCGTGCCCAATGGCGGCCGCGGCGCCCGCATAACCGGTAGTGGCCGAAAGCGGTACGTAACCGCTGACACCCGGTGCGGTGCTGCCAAACGTGACGTAGCCGTTGGTGTTGATGACCAAGCCGGTGTAGCCCGTACCACCGAAGGTGAAAGTGAAAGGAATGGTGCCCGCCGCCAGCGTGAAGTTGCTGTCGTCCAGCGAAAAGTTGCTGCCGGCCGTGGCCGTGCCCGCCACCGTGCCGCCCGTAATGGGCGTGTAGGTGCCCGTGCTTTGGCTGAAAGTGTACAAGTTAGCCTGCGCCCAAGCCGAGCCGCAGGTGAGCAGCCAGAGAAGAGCGGCCAGCAGCGTGCGCCGAGCCCGCCACCGCCTTGTCCGCAATGGGGTGGGCCAGGATGTGGGCTGGCCCGCGAGTAAAGATTTGAGCATACAGTGAGGTGGAAAAAAATGAGAAAATGAAAAGGCAATGGAAGCCGTGAAACTCAAAAGCGGGAATAAGTATGATACCTGGATATAGTACCAAGGGTAGCTAAAGCCTATTTCTCGAATTATGTATTGGTTTACAAACGTTTGCGGATGTTTTTCTTCAGGATATAGTCATAGCTTAGCTGAAAAGGATAACGGTAATCTTGGTTAAATGCCGTCATTTAGGCAAGATTGTTCCCTGAATCATTGATATTTTCTAAATCCGGCGGGCCGCCACCGAGCGGTTACAAATTCGCTAGTGGCACGCAGCCGCTTCCGGTAGCTGCTCGTACCTTTAGCCTCCGGTCACCCAGCCTTTCTATGCCCGAATCCAGCCCCCAGGACCTCACCCAGCATTACCAGGAGAAAATCCGGCAGGTCACGGCCGAAGTGGGCAAGGTGGTCGTCGGGCAGCAGTACATGCTCAACCGCCTGCTCATCGGCCTCTTTACGGGCGGTCATATCCTGCTCGAAGGCGTGCCGGGGCTGGCCAAAACACTTACCATCAGCACGCTGGCCCGGGTGTTGCACCTGCATTTTCAGCGCGTGCAGTTCACCCCCGACCTGCTGCCCTCCGACCTGGTGGGCACCATGATTTACAACCAGGCCACTTCCGATTTTGAGGTGAAGAAGGGCCCCATCTTCGCCAACCTGGTGCTGGCCGACGAGGTGAACCGCTCCCCGGCCAAGGTGCAGTCGGCGCTGCTGGAGGCCATGCAGGAAAAGCAGATAACCATCGGCGACACCACGTTTCCGCTGGATCTGCCCTTTCTGGTGCTGGCCACCCAAAACCCAGTGGAGCAGGAAGGCACCTACCCGCTGCCCGAGGCCCAGGTCGACCGGTTCATGATGAAGGTGTTCGTTGACTACCTCAAGAAGGCCGAGGAGCTGGAGGTGATGCGCCGCATGGCCAACCTCTCGTACCGCAGCGACGTGCAGGCCGTGCTCACCAAAGACGATATCAACGGCATCCGCGGGCTGATCAACCAGGTGCAGATTTCCGACACGCTGGAGAAGTACATCATCGAGCTGGTCTTTGCCACGCGCAAGCCCGCCGAGTATGACCTGGCCGAGTTTGCCCAGTACGTGCAGTACGGCGTGAGCCCGCGCGCCAGCATTGCCCTGCACCGGGCCGCCCGCGCCGTAGCTTTCTTCGACGAGCGCGACTACGTGCTGCCCGAGGACATCAAGGATGTGGCCGCCGACGTGCTCAACCACCGCATCATGCTCACCTACGAAGCCGAAGCCGACGGCGTGCGCACCCAGGACCTCATCGAAGCCATGCTGCGCAAGGTGCCCATCAGCTAGGCGATGAAGTGGCGAGCTTGATGAAAGGGTAGGCGGGCCAATTGCGCTGCCTGCGCGGCACCACGCCTCCCGGACAGCAACCCACCACTTCACCAGTTCTCCATCTCACCACTTTACCGTTTGTCCCGCTTTTCCAAAACCCTGCGCGCCCTCGGCAGCCTCGTGCGCAACCCCTGGCTGCTCAACGTGGTGCTCACCGCCGATGAGGCCCAGTGGCAGCAGCGCGCCCTGCGCCACGCCGCCCGCTGGCAGCTCACGCCCGAGGGCGGCCTGCCCGTCACGCCGCTGCGCCCGCTGCTGCCGCCGGGCGGCGACGTGCTGCGCCCCTTTGCCTTCGGCGAGGGCGGCTCCCTGCCCACCGACCTGCTCTTGCTACGCGCCCTGGTGCGCCGCGCCGGGGCTGCCGCGAAGTACTTCGAAATCGGAACCTGGCGCGGGGAAAGTGCCGCCGCCGTGGCCGAAGTAGCTGCTTCGGTGCACACGCTCAACCTGTCCGATGAGGAGCTGCGCCGCCTCAAGCTGCCCGAGGAGTACATTGCCCTGCACGGTCACTTCTCGCGCCCCTTGGCCAACGTGACCCACCTGCAAGGCAATTCCGTCACCTTCGATTACCGCGGCCTCGGGCCCTTCGACGTGGTGTTCATCGACGGCGACCATAGCTACGAAGCCGTGCGCGAGGACACCGCCCGCGTGTTCCGTGAGCTGCTGCACCCGCAGTCGGTGGTGGTGTGGCACGACGCGGCCCGGCAGCCCGGCGTGCCCCGCTGGGAAGTGCTCAGCGGCATTCTGGACGGCCTGCCCGCCACCGCGCCCGGGCAGCTGTACGCTGTCGGCAACACGCTCTGCGCCCTCTACAGTCCCGCGCCACTGCCCGCTTCGGTCCCCAGCCGCTTTGCCGCGCCCGGGGCCTTTGAAGTCAGCGTGCGGCCGCTCGTGGCGTAGCAACGGCCGCCTCGGACCCACGTCGTTGGCAACCGGCGCCGGTTCAGGGCTGAGCCGGATTTCGCACCGCCGATTCGTCGGCCGCTGCGGGCCGGGGCACATCCTCAGCTTCTGCGGACAGCTCCCCGGTTTTCAGGAGCCGTGGCAGGCTTGCCACGTCGGCCCAGCCGGGCAGCAGCCGGCCCAGGCCGATGCCGGTGTGGCGCCGGAATGCCAGCAGCAGCCAGGCGGTGGACGTGAAGTAGGAGAGGGTGGAGCTGAGGGCGGCCCCCGCCGCCCCGAAGCGCGGAATCAGCAGGGCACTGGCCAGCAGCGTCACCACCAGGCCGGCGCCGGTGGCCAGGTTGTTGGTGCGGTAGGCGGCCAGCCCGGCGAAGTAGCTGCTCAGCAGCATGTTCAGGCTGAAAATCAGCACGCCCGGGGCCAGCAGGGCCAGCAGCGGCCGGGCCGCGCCGAACTCGGCTCCGAATACGGCCGCCAGCAGGGGCGTGGGCAGCAGGGCCAGCACCAGCACCGCCGCCCCGGTGGCCAGCAAGGTGAGCCGGGCCGTGCGCGCCAGCGCCCGGGCCTGGGCCTGCTTGTCGTCGGCGTGCACCACGTCGACGTACTGCAGCTGCGCCGCCGAGCGCGGAATCAGCCAGATGGCCTCGGCCAGCGCCACGCTCACCGACAGCACGCCCACGGCTTTGGGACCGGCCAGGGCCGCCAGGAAGTAGTAGCTCAGTCGGTAGTTGAGGAAGGAGAGGATGTTGGCCAGGTGCGCCCCACGGCTGTTTTTGGCCAGCTCCCGCGTCACCTCGCGCAGCTCACCGGGCTGGCGCCGCCACCGGTCGGGCAGGCGGGCGAGCAGCAGCAGCCCGGCCAGCAGCGGCAGGCCATAGGCCAGGTAGCTGGCCCACCAGTACACGGCCACCAGGCGTACCTGCAGGCCCAGAAACACGGCCGCCAGGCCCGCCGTCAGCAGCCCGGCCTGGGCCAGGTTCAGGTAGTTGAAGCTCTGCTCCCGGCGGCGGCCCAGCAGCAGCAGCGTGACGATGGAAAACGCCGCCTGCAGCCACGAAACGCCGAACAAGTGCGCGGCGTAGGCCCAGCCGGTGCCGCGCCACAACCAGATGCCGGCGCTGCCCGCCGCGCACACCACCGTGGCCCAGGCCAGCGCCGGCAGCAGCAGGTGCCACACGCTGCGTCGCGGCGCCAGGTAAATCAGCGAGGAGCCCCCGAGCAACCCGATGAAGAGCAGGCTCAGGGCCATGTCCGTCACGAACAGGCTGACCTGCCCGCGCCCGGCCGCGCCCAGGTAGCGCGCCGTCAGCCATACCACCCCGAAGTTGAGCAGCGCCACGCCCAGCCGGGCCACGAACGTATGCAGCAGGCGGGGCAGGTTCATCGGGGGGCTTGGGATGCGCTTAGGATGGCGCTATACAGGTCGGCGAAGGCCCGGCCCACGGCGGCGGGGCTGCAGCGGTGGTCGGCGTCGGCGCGCAGGGCGGCCGGGTTCAGGGGGAGTTGTCCGGTCAGCACCCGGCGCAGGGCGGCGGCCAGGGCGGCTTCGTCGTCGGGGGCTACCAGCAGGCCGAAGGCGCCGGCGGGCTCGAACAGCTCGGGCACGCCGCCGGTGCGGGTGGCCACCACCGGGCAACCGCAGGCCCGGGCCTCCAGCAGCACGCAGCCGAACGTTTCGGCCCGGCTGAACGATACCAGCGCGGCGGCCTGCTGCATTTCGTGGGCCACGACGGGGTGCGGCAGCTTGCCCAGAAACGTCACCGTGCCATCGGCCAGCAGGCCCAGCTCGGCGGCGTAGGCGTGCAGGCGGGCTTCGTCGGGGCCGTAGCCGGCCACACGCAGGCGCAGGTTGGGCAGCTCGTGCCGCAGCCCGGCCACCACGCGCAGCACGCCGGAGAGGTTCTTCACCGAATCATGGAAGGCCGATACGTGCAGCAGTGGCCGATTTGGCTCGGGCAGGGTAGGGGCCTCGACGGGCCGAAACAGGGCCGTATCGACCACGTTGGCAATGACGACTTCGCGCCGGCTCGTGAAGCCCAGCCGCGTCATGGCGTCGCCCAGGGCCTGCGACACGGTGTGGCGCGCCGCTGCTCCGCGCACCACCAGCCGCGTCAGCCAGCGCCGCGCCGGGCCGATGAGGTGGCTGCGCTCGGGCAGATACAGCGTCCAGTGCTCGGTGACGAGGTAGGGAATTCCCGTCAGCAGCCGGAGCAGCCAGGCCGCCACGCCGGTGCGCAGCAGCACGTGCACGTGCACCAGCGCCGGGCGGCCCCAGCGGCGGCTTAGCTGCCCGTAGCCGTGGGCCACGCAGGCAAAGTAGAGAAGCAGCTTCAGCAGCTTGTCCAGCGGGGCCAGGCCGGTGATGCGGGCCCGGTAGTAGTAGCGCAGCGTGGGCCAGGGCCCATCCCAATCGGCTTCGCACACGGCCAGCTGGGGCAGGCGGGCGCGCGCCACCGTGGCCAGCAGCACGGCCACCTCGGCGTGCCCGGCAATGGCCGCCACGTGCCGCGCCACGAAGTCACCGTCCTGGTCGTCGTAGCGGTGGGGATACCACTTGGGCAGCATGAGCACGCGGGGCAGCGGCGGGTGGGGCATGGGGTAAGCGGGGCCGCGAAAAGGCCGACAACGGGCAAGTTCGGCAATCAGCGGCGGAATCGGCGCGGCGGCCAGCGGCTCAACCGCTAAAACGACGGCGGCCCGCCTCCTTTCGGAAACGGACCGCCGCGCTGGTGGATAAGGATAAGGGGGTAAGCCTAAAACCGGACGGTTGGTAATTACTGCGTCACCACGAAGCGCACAGCTTCCACCGATTCGCCGGTTTGCACGGTGGCCGTGTACAGGCCGGATTTCAGATTGCCGGGCAGGGCCAGCTGCTGCTCGCCGGAGGTTAGCGTGCGGTCCTGGCTCACGGTGGCCACGGTGCGGCCGGTCACGTCGAGCACTCGCACCGTCACGGCAGCGGGGCGCGCCAGCGTGAAGCTCAGCTGGCTGGCGCCGGCCGTGGGGTTGGGGTACACGCTCAGGCCCTGCACGGCGGCGGACTTGGCTTTGGCCGAGGTTACGCCAGCTACGTTGTAGCAGGTGTTCTGCGGGTTGTAGTTAGTCCAGCCGGCCGTCCAGTTGCCCGAGGGACCGAACGCGCCGCGGTAGGCCACGTTTTCGAAGAAGCCCCCGGCCAGCTTGGCGTCGGTGAAGGCCGCGCCCGATACCAGCGGCGAGGCGGCCGGCAGCGTGAAGTTCGGGGCCGTCGAGGAGTTGGTGCTGGCCGCGGCCGAGTTGATGGTGAAGTTGTCCGCGTTCAGGCCCAGGCTGCTGATGTTAGCGTAGGTCGTGTTGCTGCGGCTGGCGTCGCCCCAGAAGCCCTGCACGTTGTAGGTGGTGGGCGAAGCCGACTGAAAGTCAGTCGTCATGCCGGCCATGACGTTGTTTTTCAGCACCAGCGCCCCGCTCGTGGCGTTGGCCTGGGTGGTCGAGCCGTCCAGGGTCAGGCCTACGGGCCAGCCCGTCAGCACCGAGTTGAAGATGGAAATCTGCGAATTGCGGCGCAGGTGCATGGCGCGGGTGAAGTTGGCCGCTACCGAGGGGTTAGTCAGGAAGGCGCTGACGTTGGAGAAAACCGGGGCCGTAATCGGCGTCAGGGTCGAGCTGTTGGCGTCGTTGTCCGATTCAAACGCCGTCGAGCCCGATACGTCGGCCTGGTTGGGGTCGCGCACCGTCACGGCGTACTGCACCTTGCCGGTAAAGCCGAAGTCCGTGTCGAAGTCGTCGTCGGTGGCGGCAATGGCCACCAGGTGTTTGGCATTCACCGTGCCCCCGAACCACTCGAAGGAGTCGTCGCCCGAGGCGTATACCGATACGTAGTCGATGGTCGTGCCCGCGCCCACGCCGGCCAGCGTCAGGCCGTTGATTTCGTTGTTTTGCGAGAGGGCCACGCCGGGGTATTCGATGCGCACGTAGCGCAGCACGCCGGAGTTGTCGTTGGCGTCGGTGCCGCCGAAGGTGGCGCTGGGCACGCCCTCCACGGCCGGGCTGCCGGGCTGGTTGATGGGCGCGCGGCCGCAAATCACGATGCCACCCCAGTCGCCGCGGTTGCGGCTGCCAGCGGGCTGGTTCGAGGTAAATACGATGGGCTGGGCAGCGGTGCCGTCGGCAATCAGCTTGCCGCCCTGCAGTACCACCAGCACGCCGCCCGGCGTGGGCGTCTTGTCGGCCTTGATGATGGTACCCGGCTGAATGGTCAGCGTGGCGCCATTGGCCACGTACACGTAGCCGCTTAGCAGGTAAATGTTATTGCTGGTCCAGGTGGTGTTGGTCGTGATGGTGCCCGTGATGGTAATGGGCGTGGGCGTGGCCGGGCAGGTGCTCTGCGCCAGGGCGGTGGAGGGCAGCGCGGCGGCCGCAGCCAGGGCCAGGAACAGCGGGAGTACAAGCTTTTTCATAGAGGCGAACCTGAGTTGTCGATTGCGCGACAAAGGTCCATCACGACGACGCCCACGGGGCTACCGCGGGCGTTATCGTTTCGTTAGGGGCGTATTACGATATTGTGTAGTCCGCGCCCGGCTGACAAAAAAACGGTCGTGCGGAGCTGCTCCGCACGACCGTTTTTTTGTCAGGCTGTTTAGCCGTTAGAAGTTGTAGACCAGGCCCAGCATGGTGTAGCGGCCCCGGCGGTAGCGGGCAAACGGCAGCTGCTCGCCCGCGTCGATTTTGCTGTTGTAGTTGAAGTCGTAGAACTGGCGCACGGGCTGGTTCAGCAAGTCCTGCACGCCGGCCTTCAGCTGCAGGTGCGGGCCCACGCCCTTGGTCACGGCCAGATCAATCACCTGACGCGGCATCTCAATCACCGAGAAGTTCTGGGTGTAGTCGCCGATAAAGGAGAAGCGCTGCCCAATCACGTTGTACTGCGCCGATACCTGCCACTTCCGGTCATCGTCCTGGTAAAACACTCCGGCGTTGACCACGTAGGGCGACTGGCCCTGCAGCGGGCGGTCCTGCAGCGCGAAGCCGTCGGTTGCCTGGCCCTTGGGCAGCTGCACGCGGCTGTGAATCACCGAGGCGTTCAAAATCAGCGAGAGGCGCTGCAAAAAGGCGCTTTCCGTTACGCCCAGCAAGCTTTTGCGCACTTCCAGCTCGGCGCCCACGTCGTAGGCGTTCTGCGCGTTCTGGTAACCGATCCACAACTGGCTGCCGGTCACGTTCACCGTCGTCTGCTCGATGGCGTTGCGGAACTTCTTGTAGAACACGCCCACCGACACCATTTCCGACTTGGTGGGGTAGAACTCGTAGCGCAGGTCGGCGTTGTAAATGGTGGCCGTTTTCAGCGTCGAGTCGCCCACGATCATGGCGTTGTTGGCCACATCGTAGTACTGGTTCGGCGAGATTTCGCGGAATTCCGGCCGGTTCACCGTCACGCTGCCGCCTAGGCGCAGCGCCGACCGCTCGTTGAAGTTAAAGCTCGCGTTCAGCGAGGGCAGCGGAATGGTGCGGTTTTCCTGGTAGGTGCGGCGGCCGGCGCTGTGCAGCTGGCGGCGGTTGTGCTCCACGCGCAACCCGCCCGAGAGGTTGAGCTTGTCCGTCAGCGGGGCCACGGCGCCCACGTAACCGGCCAGCAGCACGTTTTCGGCCTCGTAGCTGTCCTCCGGCTTGGTGCCTTCGGCCACGGTGTAGCCCTTCACCGGGTCCAGGTTCGCCGGGGCAAAAATCTGGTCGATGGGCAGCAACTGCACCTCATTGGGCAGGTTGAAGCCCGAGCCGCGCACGAAGGAAAAGTAGCGCTGCTGGTAGTCGCGCACCTTGCGCTCGGTGTAAAAGCCGGCGCGCAGCTTGTACTGATTCACACTGGTCGTGTCGCGGCCCATGATGCGCCGCTCCCACTGCCCGCTGCCCATCACCGTGTTTTCGTGCAGGTTGGAGAAGAAGCGGCTGGCCTCGGTGATGTTGCCCTCCAGGGGCACGTTCACGAAGTAGGGGCGCTCTACACCTGGCAATATCTGTTTCTGGTAGCGGTAGCGGCTGTAGTCGGGCTCGTCGCGGTACACGTAGTTGTAGCCGGCGGCCCAGGTCACGGTGGTGTGCTCGGTGGCACCCAAGTCGTGGCTGCCCTGCAGCTGGCCCGAGTAAATGCTGCGGCTCTGGTAGTGCAGGGCGTAGTCGTCGCGCTGCCGGTCTTCCTCCAGCCCGGTGCGGTGAATCACCTCGTCGGTGCCGTACTGGTTGAAGAAGTTGCGCAGCTCCAGGCGGTTGCGGCTGTTCAGGCGCACCTGCCAGTTATGAATCACGCCCAGGCGCACGCCCGTCACGGCGCGGGTGTCCTTGAACTCGAACTGCGTGCCGCGCTGGCCCGTTTCCAGGTCCACGTCCTTGGTGTAGCGGTTGCGCTCCACCCCGTACTGCTCGCGGGTGTTGGAGTACGAAATCGACGTGACGTTGCTTAGGTAGGCCGAGCCGATTTCAAACTTGCGCGTCAACCCCAGCGAGGCGCGGATGTCCGGCAGCGCCCGGCCCAGCGAGGGCAGCCAAGTGGTGCCGCGCAGCCCGTTGGCCGCGCTAGCCAGCTGCGCCGGCGTCGACTGATCCGAGCGAATCACGCCCTGCTCGGCCACCGCGCCCGGCAGCTGGCGCTGCCCGCCGTCGAAGCCCAGCCAGTCGGTGCTGCCGCGGCGGCTCTGCATGTAGTTCTGGCCGAAGGTGGTGCCGTTGCGGTGCCAGCCCGACACGCTCAGTGAGGTCGTGTTGTCGAGCACCGAGTTCTTGGTGTATACCTTCACCACGCCGCCGCCAAACTCGCCCGGCAGCTCCGGCGACCCGGACTTGAAAATCAGTACCCGGTCGATAACTGACGAGGGCAGCACGTCGAACGAAAAGGAACGAGTGTCCACCTCGGCCGAGGGCGTCAGCGCGTCGTTGAGCAGCACCGTGTTGTAGCGCTCCGCCAGCCCGCGTACCACGATGAAGTTGTTGCTCTGAATCGTGACGCCCGGAATGCGCTTCACCACTTCGGCCGCGTCGCGGTCCAGGGTTTTCACAATCTGGTCGTTCGACATGCCGCTCACCACCACCTCACTCTTGCGCAGGTCCTGGAGCAGCGCTACCTCCGTGCCGGTCTGGCGTTGCCCAGTCACAGTAACCTCCTTCAGCGCCAGCGCGCTTTCCTCCAGCGTGCTGTTCAGCGTCGTTTTCTGCCCGTCCTTCACTTCGATGCCGGTGAAGTTGATGGGCTTGTAGCCGAGGTTCTGAATGGTGATGCCGTAAATGCCGGGCTTCAGACGCAGCTCGTAGTTGCCCTCCACGTCCACCGGCGCGGCCTGCGTGGTGCCCGTCACAATCACGGTGGCCCCGATAACGGCTTCGCCGGTTTTTTTATCGAGGACCTTTCCGACGATGGAGCCTTGTTGAGCAACGGCCAAAGTGCTGATTGTCAGCATTGGCGCAAGTAATAAAGAACGGCGCATGAGCATGTGCTAGTTGGCGCCGCAAAAGTATTTTGACCCTGTTACGCCAGTGTGACGCCCCTGTTATGCTTATGTTATTCACCATGTAACTAGCTGAATATCTGAATTAGCAGTACTTTTGTCGCCCCCTTCACCACTCTGCCTGCATGCTGCTGTCCATGACCGGCTACGGCGTCGCCCAGCGCGAAACCGAGCATTACACCGTCGTTGTCGAAATCAAGTCGCTGAATTCCAAAGGCCTGGACCTGAGCCTGCGCATGCCCCGCTCCCTGGCCGGCAGCGAACTGGAGCTGCGCAACCTCGTCGGGCGCCACCTGGTGCGCGGCAAAGTCAACGTCAGCATCGACCTGAACCGCCCGGCCGCCGTCCGCTCCCGCGCCAGCCTGCACCGCGAAACGCTCACGGCCGCCTACCACGAGCTTCTGAGCATCGCGCAGGAACTGGGCGCCCCCACCGACAACATCCTGGAATTGGCCCTGCGCCTGCCCGGCGTGGTGCAGTCGCCCAACGAGGCCAGCGCCGCCGACGACGAGCCCCAGCTCACCTGGGCCGAGCTGCAGCCCATCGTGCAGGAAGCCCTCGACCGCACTGCCGACTTCCGCCGCACCGAAGGCCAGGCCCTGACCACCGAAATCCTGAGCTACATCGACCGCATCCGCATCCAGCTCTCCGACGTGGACCGCCACGACCCGACGCGCCTGGAGAACGTGCGCCGCCGCATGCACGACGGCCTGGCCGAGCTGGCCCAGAGCGACCAGTTCAACCCCAGCCGCTTCGAGCAGGAACTCCTGTATTACATTGAGAAACTTGACATCGCCGAGGAAAAGGTGCGGTTGGTCAGCCATCTGCACTACTTCACCGAAACGGTGCACCTGCCCGAGTACAGCGGAAAGAAATTAGCCTTTATTTCGCAGGAAATTGGTCGGGAAATCAATACCATTGGCTCCAAAGCCAATGACTCGACCATCCAACATCTGGTCGTCGGGATGAAGGAAGAGCTGGAAAAAATCAAGGAACAGCTCAATAATATTCTTTAAGATCAAAACCGTGTCGCTACACCATTCGTAAATGCAATTGAACATTATCAATACAATTCTGCATAGCGCTATGCGGATGCTTGCCAAGCCGCAGACTGGACTGCAGATTGGCTGCTGAGATGATTCAAACACGCTTTACGCACCCACTAGCCCCGTTTTTCCAGCCGATTCAGCTGCCTTTACTTTTGCACTAAATTATTTTTGTATAAAGTTCTTGTACTGACGGCTTTTCTTCCTAAATTGTGTTATCCAAACAGATGCCCTCCGCACTGTTCGGTAGTTTACCCAGAAAGAATGTTCACCATTTTTTGGTCCTTGTCATGAAGAAAGTTCTACTCGCCCCGTTGCTCTGCCTCGCAGTGCTGCTAATGGCCGCTAAGCCGTTCGCCGAAGTGGAGCTAATCAAGAAGCGCGTTCTGAGCGAACGGGTGGAAATCCTGATTCCGAAAGGATTCGAGGTGATGAGCGAGCAGCAGATGGACTTCCTCTACGCCAAAGCGCAGAGCCGTCCGAGCGTCATCTACACCAACACCTCGCACGCCAGCCTTTCCTTCTCGTACACCGACAACACGGCCGACCAGGACATGGTCGATATGTACGCATCCAACTTCATGAAGACCTACCGCAAGCAGTACTCTGATGCGACGTTCTTCTCCGATGGCGTAAAAGAAATCAATGGCCGCAAGGTGGGCTACATCGAAATGATGAAGCCGGAGCTGGGCCACCAGGTCTACCAACTGATTTTCTTCACCGACATCGAAGGCCGCCTGCTGATGTGCACCTTCTCCTGCCCCGACCGCCAGAAGCCGGAGTGGGAATCGGTAGCCAAGCAAGTGATGAGCTCCTTGCGCAGCAATAGCTAAACAGCGCGGCGCCACCCGCCTGTTTTTATTCCATCCCGGAATCATCCGCCTCCACCGCGGACGATTCCGGGATGATTGCTTTAAAGCCAGCCCACCGAGCCGGGTGGCCTGCCAGTTGCTCGCTACACACCTTATTATATAGCATCGGATACGTACTAGGCTGTAGCTGCCAGCTGCCAAGGATATGGGCAGGACCCGAAATGAGCGCGTAGAGAAGCTGAGCCATGCCGTTCCGTGGCTTATGGGCTCGCACTCTACTCGTCAGCCAGCGGGCCTACAGCGGGTGCTCCAGCCGCTGGCAGTAAGCCAAGACTAGCCTGAACAGCCCCGCAAAACCAGACAGTGGGAGGGTTTCGGCCCGGTCGTACACGTCGTGGTAGTGGGTGGGCGTGCCGCGCAGGTACAGGAAGAAGGCGGGCACGCCGGCCTCCGAAAACGGGTAATGGTCGGAATTGGCGGCCCGGCCCCGGGGCGCCAGGCCGGGCAAGTAGCTGCCGGTCGTATTCAGGCTTTCGAGGAGCCGATACTCCGACTCATGCACCTTGCCGTTTACTACGGTGGCACCCGCCTGGCCGGTGCCTTCCAAATCGAGGTTGAGCAGGAACCGGACGCGGTCGAGGGGCAGCAGCGGATGGGCCACGAAGTAGCGGGAGCCGACGAGCCCGGCTTCCTCGGCTCCGAAGGCCAGAAACGCTACGGAGTAGCGCGGACGGTGAGCGAGCTGGGAGTAGTGAGCGGCCAGCTCCAGCAGCAGCGCGGTGCCGCTGGCGTTGTCGTTGGCGCCCGGGAAGTAGGCCTGCCGGCCCATGGGGCCCAGGTGGTCGTAGTGGGCCGTGACGACGATAAACGAATCAGGCTGTACGGCGCCGCGCACCACGCCCACGACGTTCTGCGTGGGGTAGGCGGTGCGCAGCCGGGCCTCGACGGTAAGATCAACAGGAGCGGGAGCAGAGGGCCAGCGCGAGGCCACTACCTGCAGCTGCACCTGCCCGGCCTGCGCGGGCGCCAGCGAGGCCGTGAGCTTGCCGGGCACCAGCTCGATGCGGGCGGCGGCCTCGGCTACGTGCTGGGCAAATACTTCGGGCAGGATGCGCAGCCGCTCCGCGTCGCGCTGCCGCAGCACCAGGATGCGGCCCCGTAGCGGCTCGCGCAGAAAACGCTGGCCGGCGGCTTCATCCGAGAAAATCAGCGAATCGAGCTGAATAGGCTGGCCCTGCAGCTGGCCGGCGCCGGAGCCCGGGGCGGCAATGAAGTCGGCGCCGGGCGTCAGCGGCTGCCCACCCACGCGCAGGCTGAGCCGGCCGGGAAAGGTGTTGACGTCGAAGGCAAACGGCTGGAAGTACTCCGGGGCCAGTGGCTGCAGTCCCAGGGCCTTGAACCGGCGGCGCAGGTAATCGGCGGCGCGCCGCTCACCCTGCTGCACGTAGCCGCGGCCGTGCATGCGCGGGCTGGCCAGGGTGGCAATGGTTTGCCGGGCGCGGGCCATATCCTGGGCCTGCGCCGACAGCAGGCCCAACCCCGGCAGCAGCGCACCCAGCGCCAGCGCGGCAACACGATGAGCGGAGAATGGCCTACGGGGCAGCATACAACGAATAGCGTAAGTAGTAGAAGCCGGGCCTCAGGCCGTGGCGGGCAGCACGTCCCACCAACGGCGGGTGAGGTGCATCAGGCCCAGGCCGGCCACGGTGCCCAGCGCGTCGCTGATCATGTCGGTCCACTCACCCAGGCGGCCCAGGTCCATGAGGGTCTGCGTCAGCTCGATGAAGGCGCCCAGCAGCAGGCACACCACCAGTGTCCACAGGAAAGCCCGGTGGCGCAGGCCCGGAAAGAGCCGTTGCCACCGGGCCGTCAAAACGTAGAGCACCGCGGTTACTACAAAGATGCCGGCATGGGCCGCCGTGTCGAACGAGAGCAGGTCCCACTGGGGCAGGGGCGGCAGCTGATCGAGCGGGCTGAGCGTGCCCCAGAGCATGAAGGCCGTCCAGGCCAGGGCGACCAGCGCCGTGAGCACGCGGAGCATGGCCGGCCGGGCAATTAGGCGCCTACCAGCTCGCCGTAGGCCTCAGCCGACAGCAAACCTTCAAGCTCGGCCTGGTTGCCGATGCTCATCTTGATCATCCACCCGTCGCCGTAAGGGTCGGAGTTGACGGTTTCGGGCGCGTCGTTGAGCTTGGGGTTGACTTCCAGCACGGTGCCGCTGAGGGGGCTGAACAGGTCCGAAACGGTCTTGACGGCTTCCACCGTGCCGAACACCTCGTCCTTGCTGACGTCCTTGTCGGCCGAATCAATGTCCACGTACACGATGTCGCCCAGCTCTTTCTGCGCGAAATCGGTGATACCCACGTAAGCGGTGTCGCCTTCGATGCGGACCCACTCGTGTTCTTTGGTGTACTTCAGGTTAGCCGGGAGGTTCATATTGGGCAAACAGGGAAATGGAGTGTACGCCCGCCACCGCGGGCGGCCAAAGATAGTGAGATAGTGAATGAGTGGATCAGTGAATGAGTGAATTGCTGGGGCCATAAAAATAAATGGGTGAAGCAAGGAGGCCTTACTTCACCCATTCACTAAATCACTCATTCACCGCTACTGCGAGAGGCTGTAGCGCAGCTGAATGCCGCCTTCGGTGGCCGCGTTCTTGAAGGAAGTGGTGCCGCCGCGGGGCTGCGACACGTTGCGGGTGAAGAAGAACTGCAGGTTCAGGCGCTGGCTGACGACGTAGTCGATGGTGGGGCGCAGCTGTACCTGGCGGTTACCGTTGGTGACCTGTTGGCTGGCCTTGCCAGGCGAACCGGAATCCGGGTTCTGCGTGTCGGGCGCCACCACGTCCACGATACTGCGCTGAATGGTCACGTTGTCGCGGATGGAGAGGTCGAGGCGCATGTTCAGCTCGTTGGTCAGAATGCGCTGTTCGCCGCCGATGCGGAACGGAATGCGGAAGCGGTTGGTGGTGTAGCCGAAGCCGATGGTCAGCGTCTTGTTGCGCAGCTCCGTAACCTGGGCGTTGGTGGTGTTCAGGGCCAGCATCCGGTCGAGGCCGTAGTCCACGCTGCCGTTGATTTTCTCCAGCGTCTGGAAGTTCACGCCCACCAGCGGTGAGAGGCGCTCCGACATGGTCACCTGGTTGATGATGTAGTACGGAATGTACTGGTTCTGCTCGTTGACCTTCTCGGCCAGGCCCTCGGGCTCGGCGTTGTACTGGGTGGAGGTGGTGTACCCCAGCACCTGGTAATCGGCGGTATAGGAGTGACGGAGAGCCACCGAGCGGAAGTACTTCTGCACCAGCGGCAGGTTGGAGAGGCCGTTGTAGTCGACGCGCCAGTTGGGCAGCGGCAGCATCTTGAACGGGTCGAATTTCTTGGTCGATACACCGTCCGACGACTTGCCGTGGTACGCGTCGAGGAAGGCCGGCAGCAGCACATCCTGGGAGTTGTAGCCGTAGAGGCCTCCTCTGGCCCTATTGGCGTCTTGCAGGCGGTTGCGGGCCTGACGGCGGTTTTCCACAAACCGATCAAACGCGGCCGAGGTGTTGTTCTTGCGCAGGTCCCCAAACAACGTGTTGATGGCAATGGTGGTGGTGCTGAACGAGCCCGAGCCCAGCGGAATCAGCGTGGTCAGGTCTACTTGGTCCGAAATGGGTTTCAGCGTCTGTTCATCCACCGGCACGCGGTAAAAGGTTTCGCGGTTGCGCACCTTCTGCTGCCGGGCCTCTACCTGGATATTGAAGTCGCGGATGGGCTCCAGCGAGGTGCGCAGCTGCAGGTTGGAGGTGCTTAGCGAGCTAAGCGGGGTGTTCAGCAGGTCGCTGCGCAGAGTGTACCAATTGTTCCGACTGGCCATGTCGTACAGTTCCGGCAGCTCGTACTGCTGGCCCAGAATGAACGGCAGGCCCGGGGCCGAAAAGTTGCTGCTCAAGCCGAACAGGCGGGTTTTGGGCAGGTAGCCCGGCAGCAGCGTGCCGGCCGTGCGGGTGTAGGTGAAATTCAGCGAGCGGGCCGTCATCAACGAGCGGAGCACGGCCTTCAGCACGCGCAATTCGGGCGCTTTGGCTGAGTCGGCTGCGGCTTTGCCCTGGTTCTTCGCGTCGGTGCTTGCTTCGGGGGCGCCGCGGCGCAGGCGGTCCATGGTGCTCTGGGCGCCGGCCTGGCCTTTGCCCGCACCGCCGGCCGGCGCGTTGTTGATGATGTTGAGGAATTTGACCTTGTTGTAGAGCTTCACCAGGTCGATGCGGCCGTTGACGCTCACGTCGCGGCTGTTCTGAATGGTGTTGCCGATGTTGACCAACTCGGTGTTCGGGTCCGTCAGGCTGTCGATGGGGGCCCGAATGGCCGTGGAAGCCGCCTGCCAGCTGTAGTTGGCCGCGTAGCGCGCATCGGCCGACAGCCAGTCGGTGAGGGGAAACTTGTCGAGCGGCAGGCGGTAAGTCAGCGCCACGGTCTGGTTGAAGTTCGTGGTGCGGCCGCCCTTCAGCAGGTTGGTTTTGATCAGTTCGCGGTTGCGCACGGCCTCCGGCGAGTTGCCGATGGTGCGGCCCACGCTGTCGTCCACGCTGCTGCGGTTAGTGGCGGTGTAGTCCAGGATCAGGCTCCGCGTCAAATCCCACTTCAGGTCGTAGATGCGGTTGATGAAGAAGCTCTTCTGGTACACGCCCGGAATGCCTTCGGTCGACGGAACCTGGCCCTGGGCCTGGGTGCGCTGCAGGAACCGCTCGTTGTAGCGGCGGTCTAGGTCGGCGCGGAAGGCGAAGCGCGAGGGCAGGGGCGTGAAGTTTAGCTCCTTCAGCAGCTTCAGGTAGGGCGAGTCGAACAGCTTCACCTTGCTCAGCGGCTCGAAGGCCTTGGGCGTGGGCTGGTAGGTGTAGGCCACCGCCCCGGTGTAGGTGCGGGTGAAGTCGCGGTCGGTCTGGATGTCGGTGTGGGTGCGCTCGGTCAGGGAGTAGCTCAGCGCCAGGTTCTCGATATCGTAGGGCTTGGGCTTCCGGTCAGGGTTGGTGCGCTCTTTTCGCACGTTCAGCAGGCTGATGGACTTGCTCTTGGTCTGATCGGTGACTTCCCTTCGGTACGCGGTGCGGTCCTGGTCGTTAGCAAACTTGCTGCTCAGCGACTGGGCCAGCGTCATGTCCGGGTCGAGCGGGTCGTACTTAGGGGAGCGGATTTCGGCGCCCGCCTGCAGCAGCACCGGCACCCGCAGCCCCAGCTTCTCGGGCAGAAACTTCTCGGCGGCCACGGCGGCATTCACGTCGCCGCGGGCAATGTTGTCGACCGAGCGTTGCGAGGGGCGGTCCTGCAGCGAGCCGAAGCCCACCGAGGTGAAGGCGCCGGTGGCGGTGATGTTGGCCACGTCGGCCAGGCGGGTGTTGAAGCGCGCCGTGGCGGCCCAGCCGTCCGTTTGGTCGAAGTCTTTCACCCGCAGCTCGTCGGCCCAGAGGCACAGCGAATGGTCGATGCCGTTGATGGCGGGGTTTTGCACCCCGATCATCAGGCCCTGCAGCGCGCTCAGGTCAGGGTTGCCGAGCACGGTGATTTGGCCCACGGCTATTTCCCCGTTTTCGAGCTTCATCTCGTAGCGCGTCGTGAAGGGCACCTGCAAGCTGAGGCCGGCTTCCGCACGGCGGGCCTTGGCGTCGATGAACGCCTGCAGCGGAATGTCCACGCGGTTGGCCACCGGCCAGATGTTGTCCACGTTGCTGTCGGTGGTTTTGGTGATGATCAGCGGCAGCGTGTACTGGTAGTAGTTCTGGTTGTAGTCGGTGCCGAAGCGGATGAAGGCCTGCACCTGGTTGTCCTGCAGGTTGCGGTTATCCGATTCGGCGTGCAGGAACATCTTCAGCCGCTTGTAGCGCAGCAGGTTCAGGTTCACGTTCTTGTAGGCCGCCTTGGCGAAACCCGGGCGCAGGCCTTCCACGCACAGGCGCAGCGACTGTTCGTTCTGGTTACGCACGGTCGTGGTCGAGCCGTATTCCCGGTCGCGCTTGATGCCGGGCGGCGTCACGTACGGAATGGCCGTGCCCTGGCCGCTGGAAGCGCCGTTTTCCTCGACGCCCACCGTCGAAATGGCAAAGGCCTCGGCGTCGGTGGTGCAGTTCAAGCAGGGCTGCGTCCCGGGCTCGGGAATGACGCTGAGGAAGCGGCGCCACTGGTTGGCCACGAACTGCATCTGCACGAAGCGCAGCACCGCGGGCTGGCTCCAGCCGGTCATGTACATGCGCAGGAAGCGGATGGACTTGAAGCCGAATGGCTGCGATGCGCCCTGAATGCCGGTAGGCTGGCGAATCGGAATGCGGAACTGGTACCACGACACGTCGTCGCCGGTGCCGGTAATGCGGTTGGTCACCTTGTCCACGATAAAGTTGCGGCCCACTTCCAGCTGCCCGGCCCCGTTGGGCGCGAGCGGGACGCGGTACTCGTAGTACTGCTCCGTGTCGCTGATGACGTTGTCGCGGTTCAGGTCTTCCTTGTCGGGCGCCGCCGTGGAGCTCTGCGTGCCGCTGGTAGCGCGCGAGTTGCCCTCCATGCCGTTGTAGTACTTGTAGCGGCCCAGAATCTTGGTGTTGTTCTGGTCGTAAAACGCGTCGAGGTGGTGGCGGAAGTTGTCGGCCGACGGGTCTTCGAAGCCCGCGTAACCGGGAATGGCACGGAAGAAATCCTGCTCCTCGCTGCCGGCCAGGCCGTCGAGGCCGATATCCTGCCGGTCGCGGCCACCGGGGGCGTTGCTGAAAGCATCGGTGAGAAACTGCAGGCGGGTGGCCCGGCCCCAGATAGTGTTGCGCACGTTGCTCTGGTCGTCCGTATCGGCCAGGCCGTTCTCGAACTCGTACACCCCGTCGTTCAGCAGGTCTTCCGATACCGTGCCGAGGTTGAAAAACAGCTCCCCGCCGGTGGTGTTGGGCGTTTTCGGCGTCGTCGGGTCCGAGTCGTCGATGGTGTTGTACTTGTTACCCTGGCTGTTGATGAACGGGTCCATCAGCCAGAACTCCAGGTATTCCACGTTGGCGTTGTCGAAATCGGTATCGAAGGTGATTTCGCGCGAAATGCCGCCGTAGTTCTGCTGGTTCTTCTGCGGGTTATTCGGGTTCAGGAAGCGCCCATCCGCCGAGACGTCGGGGTTGTAGTTGTACTGTCCGCGCTCCGAAGGGAAGTAAGCCAGGTCAAAGGTGTTTTCGTAGCCGCCGCCCAGCGTGCCAGGGTCGCGGTTCGGGAATACCTCCGTGCGCGTGACGCCCCGTACGTAGTGGTTGCGCAGGTCCTCTTCCGACACATTGTTGGGTTTCGAGGGTCCGTTCGTGAAGTAGGTCTGGTCGATGGTGTACCAGGCAATGCGGGCGCGCGAGTTGGCCACGCCCAGGGTGCGCTCGGGCAGCTGCTGCTCGCTGATGATGCGCCGCGGCGTGGTGGCCAGGCGCCAGGGATTGGTCGTGTTGTTGTTGCCTAGGGTGTAGGGCGTGCGGGCGTTTTCGAAGTCGTCGAGGTAGGACACGCCGTTTTCGCCGCGGCCCAGCTGCGAGCGGCCCGGCACAAACTGCGCAAACTCCGCGCTCAGTGCCACCGACGACGGCGCCTTCGTGTTCACGAAGGGCAGCATGTCGATGTACTTGGTGAGCACCCGCGACTCGCGGCGCAGGCTCATGTCCAGCCCGTAAATGGTGTTGTTGCTCGGCTCGTCGCCCACGTTCACGCGGTTGATGCCGGCGGCCTGGTTTTCGAGCAGGTGCATGATGGTGCCCCCGAAGTTCAGGTCTTCCGACACCTTATAGTCGAGACGGGTGCCCAGCAGCTTGCGGGGCAGCACCTGCACCACGGCGTCGCGCTCAAATTCCACCCGTAGCTCGTTGGCTGAGTTCAGGTAGCTGGCGTTGAGAATTTTAACCTTGGCCTGGTCGTAGAACACCTGATAGTCGGCGCCCTCGGTCAGCAGCGTCGAGCCCGAGTACACCCGCACCGAGCCTTCCGGAATGCGGATGCCCGGCAGCGTGATTTCGTCGGTGGCGGTGGCCGAGTAGCGGCCTTTCAGGTAAAACTTGTCTTTCTCCTGCTTCTGCTGCGCGTCGCTCTGCACCTGCACGTACAGCTCCGGGTACACGTACTTTTGAATCAGCGCCGCTTCGGTCGTCGGGTTGAACTGCGCCTGCAGGTAGTTGCCGAAGGGCTCTATCACCGGGAAGATGATCTTGCCCAGCTCCGGGTCGATGGTCAGGCCCTGCAGAAAGTCAAAGTTGCCGTCGGCCGGCCGGTCGTTGTTTGGGTTGACGTTGTCCAGGTTCAGCACCTGGGTCAGCGGCCGGTTCGTTACTTTTTCGCCTTCCTTCAGCGAAATGATGTCCACGCCCGTTGCGTCGTCCTTGTAAATCACATCCAGGCGAAACTGGTCGCGGCTGAGCTGCGAGGCGTTCAGGGCGTAGATGTTCTTCATCATCAGGTCGAACACCGGCAGGTTGCCGGTGCGCAGCCGGTCGTTGCGCAGGTTCTGGTTGAAGTCGGCCCGCCCCACGCCGGGGTTGGTAGCGCGTAGCAGCTTCAAGAACACCACGCCTTCTTCGGGCACGTTGGAATAGTCTTCCTGCAGCTCGCCTACCTTGTAAGACTTGCCGTTGAAAAAGTACTCGTACGACACACCCAGCACCTGTTCGGGCAGCAGCGGCGTGTTCAACGATAAGTAACCCAGCTGCGGATTGTAGGTGTACTCGCGCGGATCGAGCTTGCGCGCCCGCACCCGCTCGTAGTCCACCGTCTTTTCCAGCTGCAGGTTGCTGTTATTCTGCAGCACACCGTCGATGCTCTGTACGTTACGGTCGGGACTGATCGTGGCGGGCAGCCGCTCATACAAGGAGTTGACGTCGTTGGCCGCCGGGCGACTCTGGCGGCCGGCCACCAGGAAATCGTCGCGGTAGGTGCGTAGCGGCTCGCCCACGTCCTCCAGGGCCACCACGTTGCGCAGCGTCTCGGTGGTGCGGTTGTCGTTGGTCACGTACACCTCCACGCGGCGGATTTCCACCCCGCTCTGCACCGTGGGCAGGTTGCTGAGCACGGCGTCGTACCGGTCGCGGAAGAACTGCGAGAGGAAGAAGTGGCGGTTGGCCTCGTACTGCGAGGCCTTGATTTCGAAGTTGCGCGACTGCGCCCCGTTCTGCACCGTCACCTCGTCGGCGGTGCCACGCAGCTGGGCCGCCACGCTGGTCACGCTCAGGCGCCCAAACTGCATCTGGGTCTTCACCCCGAACAGGTTTTGCCCGCCCTGCACCAGGGTGTTGTTCAAGGGCAGCGACACGTTGCCCATCTCCACCTTGCGGATGATGTCGGTGTCGTAGCCCGTAAAGTCGGCCTTGATCTGGTTCTCAAAGTCGAAAGCCGCCCGCGTGTCGTAGTTGAACAGAATCTTCAGCTTGTCCCCGATCTGTCCGCTCAGGTTCAGGTTGAAGTTCTGCTGGAAGTTAAAGTCGCCGTTGCGGCGCTGGCGCAGCGTCAGCGAGGGGTTGTCGTTGAAGTTCTGCCGCCAGCCCAGCGCCAGGGTGGCCGAGCCGTTGGGCCGAATGTCGATAAAGTCGCCGCCGAAGATGCGCCCCAGCGTCGGGGCCATGTAGATCTTCGGAATCAGGCGCTTGGCAGCCGTCGGGTTGCCGGGGCCGCCGGCCACGCCCCCCTCCGCCTTGTTGCGGAAGTAGTTGCGAATGGCCTGCTGCTCCTGGAGTTTCTGAAATTCGGCGTAGCTGAGGCGGGCCGGGTCGCGGTAGTCGATGTCCGCGCCAACATTTTCCTCCACGTCCACGTAATTCAGGGAGTCGCCCAGCGTCACCTGCGGCTTCACGTTGGCGGGCAGCGGCAAAATCAGCGGCGAACGGCGCTGCCGCTCCGTCAGGAAGTTGCCCGAGCGGTCCGTCGGGGCCACGCGCGGACGCCGGCTGGCCCGGTAGCGCGCAGTGTCGCCCGGCACCGGCCGGGTGGTATCCGGCAGGGCCACGAGCAAGGGCGCGTGCAGGCGCGACGTTTGCAGCCAGCTCCAGAGCTGGGAAAACGCGAACGAGCGGCCACCCGCCGGCTCGGCCTGTGACCACCAGGTCAGCAGCGACGCAGCAACGACGGAAGAAAGGGTGGTGAGAGACTTAGTACGCGTGGTCAAGCAAGGGCGAAACAAAAGGGCCCGAAGGCCCGCGAAAACCTAATTCGACTTAAGAGCAAATTTAATTAATTCCTCCACGCTCAGGTCGTTGCCGTGCTTCTGCTGAATGCCATCCAACGTCTTCTCGGCCACGGCCCGCGCAAAGCCCAGGGTCACTAGCGCGGCTAACGCTTCCGCACGGTTTGTATTGTGCTGCCGGGCCAGCGGGACGGTTTCTACGCCGGCTTTGGCCAGCAGCTCGTCCTTGCGCAGCCGGTCGCGCAAATCCAGCACGATGCGCTGCGCCGTTTTCGGCCCCACGCCCTTGATGGCCTGAATCGAGCGTACGTCTTCCTGCACGATGGCCTGCCGAATTTCGCCCACCGACATCGACGAGACGATAACAATGCCCGTGCCCGGCCCGATGCCCGACACCGAAATCAGGTGCATGAACAGCGCCTTCTCGTTCGGGTCGAGGAAGCCGTAGAGCGCGTGCGCGTCCTCCTTGATGTGCTGGTAGGTGTAGAGCTTGGCCTTTTCGCCGTCGGCGGGCAGCTTGGAATAGGTGGCCAAGGAAATCTTCACTTCATAGCCCACGCCCTGCACATCGATGATGGCCAGCGTCGGGTCTTTGTAGGCAAGTTTACCGTCGAGGTATGCAATCATAGCAAGAATTCAAAAGCTCGAAAAGAACCGAAATGCAGCCGGCTAGCGGCAATATCGGTAAGAAGTGTAAGGATACGGGAGCGTAGTTTGTTCCAATGGTATTAGATTATCATGCTAATTATATTAGTATATAGAAAGATAGACGGCGCCGGGTAGGCGCCGTCTATCTTCTGTGACCTTACAGCGGCTGATTATAAGTCTGCGCGTCCGACACGGCAATGGCGGTGATATTGACGATGTCACGCACCGAGGCGCCGAGTTGCAGAATGTGTACCGGCTTGCGCATGCCCATCAGCACCGGCCCGATGACCTCAGCCCCGCCGATTTCCTGCAACACCTTGTAGGCGATGTTGCCGGAAGTCAGGCCGGGGAAAATCAACGTGTTAGCGCCTTTTTCGGCCAGTTCCGAGAAGGGGTAGTGCTCCTGCAGCAGATTTCGGTTCAGGGCCGTGTTGGCCTGCATCTCGCCGTCCAGAATCAGGTCGGGGAAGCGGCGCTTGGCCAGCTCCGTGGCGCGGCGCATCTTGTCGGGCAGCGGGCCGGTGTTCGAGCCGAAGTTGGAGTAGCTCAGCACCGCAATGCGCGGCTCGGTGTCGAAAAAGCGCACGGCGCGGGCCGTCAGGCCGATGATGTCGACCAGCTGCTCAGCCGTGGGGTCGATGTTGACGGTGGTATCGGCGAAGAAGAACGGGCCCTTGCGGTGCAGCACGATGTACATGCCGGCGGCCCGCTGCACGCCGTCTTCCACCCCGATGATCTGGAAGGCGGGCAGAATGCTCTTGCCGTAGTCCTTGGTGAGGCCGGTGATGTAGGCGTCGGCCTCGCCGGTGTCCAGCATCATGGCACCGAAGTAATTCCGCTCGCGCATCAGGCGCTTGGCTTCGTAGAGCGTCATGCCCTTGCGCTGCCGCTTGCGGAACAGCAGGTCGGCGTACTCGTCGCGCTTGGCTTCGTGCTCCTGCAGGATGTCAATGATCTGGCAGCCTTCGAGGTCGAGGTTGTTTTCGCGAGCAATTTTCTCAATCCGCTCCCGGCGACCCAGCAGGATGGGCAGGGCAATGCCCTCGTCGTGGGCAATCTGGGCGGCTTTGAGGATTTTGTAGTTGTCGGCCTCGGGATACACCACGCGCTTGGGGGCCGAGCGGGCCCGCGAGGTGATGCGGTTCATCAGCTTCTGGTTGACGCCGAGGCGGGCCCGCAACTCGTCCTCATATGCCTGCCAGTCGGTAATCTGAATGCGCGCCACCCCGCTTTCCATGGCCGCTTTGGCCACGGCGGGGGAGAGGGTCGTAATCAGGCGCGGGTCGAGGGGCTTGGGAATCAGGTAGGTGCGGCCAAAGGTCAGCGTGTTGTCGCCGTAGGCCTTGTTCACCATGTCGGGCACCGGCTCTTTGGCCAGTTCCGTCAGGGCGTGCACGGCGGCCAGCTTCATCGCTTCGTTGATTTCCGTGGCGCGCACGTCGAGGGCCCCGCGGAAGATGTAGGGGAAGCCCAGCACGTTGTTGACCTGGTTCGGATGGTCCGAGCGGCCGGTAGCCATGATGATGTCCTCGCGCGTCGAGAGGGCCAGCTCGTAGGCAATTTCCGGGTCGGGGTTGGCCAGAGCGAAGACGATGGGGTCCTTCGCCATCTTCAGCAGCAGCTCGGGCGCCAGCACGTTGGCCGCCGAGAGGCCCAGGAAGAAGTCGGCGCCTTCCATGGCTTCGGCCAGCGTGGTGACGGGCCGCTCGGTGGCAAACTGCATCTGCAGCGGCGCCAGGTCGGTGCGCCGGGCGTTGATGACGCCGTCCTTATCGAACACCACCACGTTTTCGCGCTTCAGGCCCAACTCCAGGTACAGGCGCAGGCAGCTGACGGCGGCCGCGCCGGCCCCGCTCACCACCACCTGAATTTCATCGATTTTCTTCCCGACGACTTCCAGGGCGCTCAGCAACCCGGCCGACGAAATGATGGCCGTGCCGTGCTGGTCGTCGTGCATCAGCGGAATGTTCATCTGCTCGCGCAGGGCCGTTTCGATGGCGAAGCACTCCGGGGCCTTGATGTCCTCCAGGTTGATGCCGCCGAAGGTGGGCTCCAGGGCCTTCACCACGCGGATAAACTCGTCGGGGTCGGTGGCGTCGATTTCGATGTCGAAGCAGTCGATGCCGGCGAACTTCTTGAACAGTACGCCTTTGCCTTCCATTACCGGCTTCGAGGCGGCGGGCCCGATGTTGCCCAGGCCGAGCACGGCGGTGCCGTTGCTTATCACGGCCACCAGGTTGCCCTTGGCCGTGTACTTGTAGACGTCGTCGGGGTTGGCGGCAATTTCCTTGCAGGGCTCGGCCACGCCCGGCGAGTAGGCCAGGGCCAGGTCGAGCTGGGTGCTGACGGGCTTGGTGGGTACCACCTCAATTTTGCCGGCGGGGTTTTGCTGGTGGTAGTTAAGCGCGTCTTCCTTGTTTATCTTCAGCATGCGGGGGGAATTCAGATGCAAAACGGCGCCGCCCGCTGAAGGCAGCGCCGTTGGGCAAGTTCGGGCGAAATTAAGCGGAATCAAAGCTCCGGCCGTAACCTGGTTCGGCCAGTCGGGGCTCCCGGTAATCGTAGCCGGCCCAGCGGCTGACCCTCGGGGACGTGTACGCCGATAGGCCAAGCCAAAACCAAAGTGGCCTCGCCGGGACAGATAAGACCGTCTGCGCGCGCGTACGGCCCACGCGGCTACTAGCTGGCCACGATGAGCTTCTGGCCGGGCTTCACCTCGTCTGATTGCAGGTGATTGAGCTTGCGCAGCTGCTCCACCGTCAGGCCCTGGTAGCGGCGCGAAATGTTGTAGAGCGTGTCACCGGGCTGCACCACGTGTACGCGCTGCTGCAGGGGTAGGGCAAGCACTTTGCCGGGCTTGGAGCTTGGCTTCGGCGTTGCAGCCACAACTGCCGGTTTCTCCGATTCGTCATTGCCCGTAGCTTCCGCATCGGCTGGCGGCGTGAGGCGTAGCTTCTGCCCCGGCGTCACCACCTGCGACTTCAGGTTGTTCCAGGCCACCAGCTGTTCCACCGACAGGCCACGCTCCCGCGCCAGCTTGGTCAGGTAGTCGCCCTTGCGAATGACGTACTCCGTGGCCGCGTCCTGCTGCGTTTGCACGGCGGATACGGCAGCCGTTGGTTCCGGCGCAGCCACCGATTCAGCGTCGGCGCTGCTTTCCCTCGTCGGCGCTGCAGCCACCGGTCGTGTGGTGCGGGTCGGTTTGCGCGGTTCGGCGGCCGGACGCTCAACCGGAGCGGCGACTGGCGCCGCTGCTACTGCCGTTTCTTCCGGTTCCGGCGTTTCCGGTTTGGCGGTGGGCTTAACCGCGAGCTTGCTCACTTTCACGCCCATTTCGGTGGGTGTGCGCGGCGCGGCGGCCACGGCTGGAGCGGCAGTCGGGCGGACGGCCACATTCTGAGTCGAAGCCGAATTAACGCTGCCATTCTTGGCCGGCAAAAACACGACGATTTGCTGCTTGGGCTTCAGCGCCCGGCCCTTGGGCAGGTTGTTCCAGCGCCGCAGCTGCGTCTGCGACACGCCGTACCACTCTGCCAGCTCGGCCAGGGTCTGCCCGCGCTTCACGTTGTGCAGCTTCCGCTGCGTGCGCGGAGGTTCATCCGTCGGAGCATCCGCTGTTGCGGCAGCGGGCTTGCGGCGGCTGCTGGCGGCTAGCTGCCGGGCCGAGGGGAAAGGCTCGACGCCTTCCAGCCGGGGTGGCAGCGGCTCCATCGGCGTGGGCAGGGCGGCCTGCGGGCGGCAGTAGCCGAAGAGCACCGAGCGGTCCACCGACTGCAGCAGGGCGCGGCGGTCGGCCGGAAACTGCAGGGTGTAAGCGCGGTAGCCGTCGGGCAGGTAAGGGCGGCGCAGCTCGGGGTTGAAGCGCAGAATGGCCGTCGAGTCCAGCCCCACGGCCTGGCTCAGGCGCATCATGTCGAAGGCCTGCCCGTTGAGCTGCAGCGTGTCCATGGGCTGGGCGTACTGGTACTTCAGCTCGGCCGAGTGCAGGTTGTGCTGCTCGGCGTACTTCATGGCGTACATGATGGCCGTGAAGCTGGGCACATAGTTGCGCGTCTCCTTGGGCATGTAGGGGTACATTTCCCAGAAATTGCGCTTGCCCGATTTGCGCATCACCCGCTGAATGTTGCCCGCGCCCCAGTTGTAGGCCGCCAGCACCAGCTCCCAGTCGTGAAACACGCCGTAGAGGTAGCGCAGGTGCTTGCAGGCGGCTTCGGTAGCCTTTTCGGGGTCCATCCGCTCGTCCACCCACTCGTCGCGACGCAGGCGCAGGTCGTTGGCCGTGGGGCCCATAAACTGCCACAGGCCGGTAGCGCCCACCCGCGACTTGGCCGTCGGAATCAGCGCCGACTCCACCACCGCCAGGTACTTCAGGTCGGGCGGCAGGTTGTACTTGGTCAGGTACTTCTCAAACAGCGGGAAGTACAGGTTTTCGCGCTCCAGCACCCGCTGCATGTAGTTGCGGTTGCGCAGCGTGAAAAAGTTGATGTGCGCCAGCACCGTCGAGTTGAAAGCGTGCGGCACGTCGGAGTCGAAGCAGGCCACCCGGTCGCAGATCAGGTCGCGGGCTTCGGGCGGGGCCTGCAGCCAGGCCAGCCGCACCGAATCGAGCTGCACCGGCTCGGCCACCAGCGAGTCGGGCTGCAACTCCAGCCGCACCCGCGTGGTGTCGTCGCTCATGCCGGCCTCCGGCATCGTTACGGGTGGAAGCTGCGTTTGGGCCGCCACGGGGCGGACGAAAGCGGCGGCCAGCAGAAACAAGGCGGAGGCTCGGAGCGACTTTTTCATGCGTTCAACTTCACGTTAGGGAGCTACTACGGAGGCCCCCACGGTTTCGGTCAGGTGTTTGGCAAAGGCCAGCATGTCGGCTTCGCGGAACGCGCCGCTGAGCACCTGCAAGCCAATGGGCAAGCCCTGGCCGTCGTGGCCGACGGGCACCGAAATGGCCGGTACGCCCGCCAACGAGGCCTGAACGGTAAAGATATCAGCAAGATACATAGCTAGCGGATCTTTCATGTTCTCCCCGATGCGGAAAGCCGTGGTCGGCGCCGTGGGCAGGATCAGGAAGTCATACTGGCGCAGCAGCTCGTCGGTCTGCTCCTTGATGAGGCGCCGCACGCGCTGGGCCTTGGTGTAGTAGGCGTCGTAGTAGTCGGCCGACAGCACGAAGGTGCCCAGGATAATCCGCCGCTGCACCTCCTGGCCGAAGCCCTGGCTGCGCGACTTTTTGTAGAGCGACTCCAGGTCCGTCGCGTCGGGGGCGCGGTAGCCGTACTTCACCCCGTCGTAGCGGCCCAGGTTGGAGCTGGCCTCCGCCGTAGTCAGGATGTAGTAGCTGGGCACGATGTAGTCGAGGTAGGGGAAGTCCACCGCGTCGACCACGTGGCCCTGCCCGCGCAGCAGCTCAATGGTCGATTCCAGGGCCTGCTTGATGTCGGGCGCGAGGCCGGGGTGCTCCACCGTGTCGCGGATGTAGCCCACGCGGTAGTGCGCCTTGGGCTCCAGCAGTTGCGAGTAGGCGGGCACCGGCTCCTGGCTCACCGTCGAGTCGAACTCGTCGGGACCGGCCATTACCTCCAGCAGCAGCGCCGCGTCCTCCACCGAGCGGGTAATCGGCCCCACTTGGTCGAACGACGAAGCGTAGGCAATCAGCCCGTAGCGCGACACCCGCGAGTACGTGGGCTTCAGCCCGACAACGCCGCAGAAGGCCGCCGGCTGGCGCACCGAGCCACCCGTATCGGAGCCGATGGAAGCCAGGCACATATCGGCCTGCACGGCCACCGCCGAGCCGCCCGAAGAGCCGCCCGGCACGCGGTCCGGGTCGATTTCGTTGCGGGCCGGGCCGAAGTAGGACGTTTCGTTGGAAGCGCCCATGGCAAACTCGTCGCAGTTCTGCCGCCCGATCAGGATGGCGTCCTCGTCGAGCAGGCGCTGCACGGCTGTGCCGGTAAACAGCGACTTGAAACCGTCAAGAATGTGCGAGCTGGACTGTAGCGCGTGGTCTTTGTAGGCCAGCACGTCCTTCAGCCCGATGACCATGCCGGCCAGCTTACCGGCCGTGCCTGCCGCCAGCTTCGCATCGACGGCCTCGGCTTGCTGGCGGGCTTCGTCGGCCCACACTTCCAGGAAAGCGTTGAGTTGGCCGTTCTTTTTCTCGATGTTATCCAGGTAATACTCAACGAGCTGACGGCAGGTAAGGGTACCGGCGGTCAGCTCGTGGCGAACTTCCGTGAGGGAGTTGAAGCGTTTCATGCGTAGGGGCCAAACGGTCCGCGGCGGGCGGCAGGATTGGGGTGAAAAGGCTAGGCCGCCGCGGGGTGCGCGGCGGCCGTCAAAAGCAGGCTGCGAAAGTTCGAAATTAAATCGACTTCGCCGAAGTATTCGATTCGTGGGGCAGGCCGGCGGGCGTCACCGTGGGTTGCTCGGGTGCCGCCGTCGGGGCTTGGTAATCGGCCGTGGGCTGATCGAGGCCAGTGGGCTGGTAGGCTGCCGGGGCCGGAGGTACCGGCTGGTAAGACTGTTGCGGGGCGGCGGGCTGCTGGTAGCCGTTGTTGGGCTGAAAGCCCGTCTGACCGGCGTTTTCAATCTCGCTGCGAATCTCGCGGGAGGCGTCCTTGAACTCGCGGATGCCCTTGCCGAGGCCCCGGGCCAGCTCCGGAATCTTGTTGGCGCCGAAGAACACCAGGATGAAGAGCACGATAACGGCCAACTCGCCGCCACCAATGCCTTCCAGGAAAAGCAGAAAAGGCGTGTGCATGACGAACGAAGCTTAGCGGGTGGGCGGCTGCGGGTCGCGGTAGTTCGGGTTCTGGTCGCGGTATTCGGGCTTGTCTTCTTTCGACGCGTCCTTGAACTCGCGCATGCCCTGGCCCAGGCCCTTGAACAGCTCCGGAATGCGCTTGGCGCCGAACAGCAGAATGACGATGAAGACGATCAGCAGAATTTCGGTCGTGCCAAAATTACCGATCAGGAAAAGCGAGTTGAGCATGGGAGTCCGCAGTGGGTGTTAATCTACAGCAGGAGATACGGGCCCGCCCGCCGTAGGGATGGTAAAGGTACCCGATAATTTCCAAACAGAACCGGGCGGTAGAGGTTCCCCCGCAGGCCAATTCATTATTCGGCGACGATTCAGCCACGTTGGACGGGTTCTGCGTAGTGTTGACCGGCCCGAACTTATTCGATAAGTTTTAGGCTCCGTACTTTGGAGCACGACTCGGTATACCGGTACCAGTCGGATTATCTACCTCCATCGATTTTTGCGACCAAGCTCTGCGGCAATGACTCTACGTGCGATGTACCCCCCGCCCCAACCCGCGGCGGCAACCCCGGCCAAAGTCGAGGAAGAGCGGCTGGAACACCTGCGGGCGTATCAGATTCTGGATACGCCCACGGAGGAAGCCTTCGACGGCCTGGCCCGCTTGGGGGCCTTTATCTGCAACACCCCGATTTCCATGGTCAACCTGATCGATGCCGAGCGGGTGTTTACCAAGGCGCAGGTGGGTGTGCCGGGCGTGCAGAACCTGCCCCGCGAAGACGTGTTCTGCCACCACGCGCTGTTCAACCGGGATATTCTGGAAGTGGAAGACGCGACGCTGGACCCGCTGTTCAGCCACACGCCGCTGGTGGCCAATGCCCCCAACATCCGATACTACGTGGGCGCGCCGCTGATGTCGCCCGAGGGCTACCCGCTGGGCACCATGTGCGCCCTCGATACCAAGCCGCACCGCCTCAACGACGCCCAGCGCGACGCCCTGCGCACCCTGGCCCGCGAAGTGGTGTCGCACCTGGAGCTGCGCCGGGCGCGCATGCAGTTGGAGCAGGAGAAGGCCAAGCTGGAGGGGCTGCTGCGCATGGCCAACAGCGCCGCCAACTCGCTGTACTCGGCCGGGCGCAGCGAGATTTTCGTCAAGCAGGACCACAAGCTGATCCGCCTCGATACGGCCGAAATTTCCTACCTCGAAGCCCTCGGCGACTACGTCAACATTCACACGGCCAGCGAACGGTACACGGTGTACACCACCATGAAGGACATGCTCACCCGCCTGCCCGCCCGCGACTTCGTGCGCGTGCACCGCAAGTACATCGTGCGCATCAGCAGCATCGTGGCCATCGACGGCGACTCGCTTATCGTGGACGGCGGCCGGGCCTCGTCGGTGCCCATCGGCAATTCCTACAAGGCCGACCTGATGAGCCGGCTGAATCTGGTGTAGTTCGGCCCACCGCCGGGCTGCGCTCAGATAGCAATTGGCGGCTTTGGTCGACAAAATCTCGGATTTGGACGAAAACCGAACGACCAAAAACCGATTGACTTCGTATCTTTCGCTTGTTATCGGGGGATTAATCCGTTGGCGCTTGGGCTTAGGCCCTGCCAAGGAGGGATTAACTGATAGCTAAGTTTGTTTTCATAGCTCAGAAAGGCACCGTACGCTGTACGGTGTTTTTTTATTTCCGGCCGGTCCGAAATTGGCAGTTCCCGTGTAGCAACAGCTATTTGCGGCCCAGCCACTGCTCCGGGTTGAGGTTGGTGCTGTTGCGCCACACCTGAAACTGCAGCTCCGTGGTGCCCTCCGGGTTGGTATACACCGTGCCGATGGGCTGGCGCATCTTCACCGTCTGCCCCTCGCTCACGCTCACGGTGCGCAGCTTGGCGTACACGGTGAAATACTCGCCGTGCTGCACCATCACCACGTTGTTCATGCCGGCAATGTTGGCCACGGTCAGCACCTTGCCGTCGAAGATGGCGCGAGCGGGCTCCCCGGCCGTGGTCTGAATGTCGACGCCGCGGTTGTCCACCGTCACGTGCTTGAGCACGGGGTGGGGGTGGCGGCCGAAGCGCTGGCTGACGAAGCCCCGCGCCACCGGCCACAGCAGCCGGCCGCGGTTTTCGGCGAACGACGACGACAGCTCCGCTGTTTCGGGCGTCAGCACCACCCGGTCGACGTGGGTGCTGGCTTCTTCGGCCGCTACGGCTACTTCGGCCGCTTCGGCTGTTTCGGTGGCTTCGCGCTTGGCGGTGGCCTGTTCGGCGGCCGTGGCGTTGTTGCGCTCGGCGCGCTCGGCCCGTTCGGCGGCGGCTTTGGCGGCGGCTTTGGCGGCGGCGGCTTTGGCAGCGGCCTTGGCCGCGGCCACCCGGGCGGCACGGGCAATTTCCTCGCGCACGCGCTGGGCAATCAGGTTATCGAGCTGGCGCACGGCCTGCTGACGCTCGGCCAGCTCCTTCTGCAGCTGCTGCTCCTGCTGGCTGAGCTGTTGCACCACCTGGTCCTGCTGGGTGCGCATGGTCACCAGGTTGCGGCTCTCGCTGACCTGGGTGGTCAGCAGGCTGCTTTTCTCCTGCTTCTGCTCGGTGAGCGTGGTGAGCTGCTGGTGCAGCTGCTCCTGGGTGCGCAAAATGCTGCTGACCTGCTGGCGGCGCACTTCGGAGTACTGCCGTACGTAGCGCAGGCGCAGCATAAACTCGTTGAACGACTCGGCCGCGAAGAGGAACATCACCCGGTTGTAGGCGTTGGTCGACTTCGAGGCGGCGTAAATCAGGCGGGCGTACTCGGCCTTCAGGCGCGCCAGCTCGGCCTGGGTGAGCTGCACGTCGGTAGCGGTTTTCTTGACGCCGGTTTCGATGTAGCGCAGCTGCGAGGAGGTCGACTTGATGACCTGCTGCTGCACCGTAATCTTCTCCTTCAGGGCGTTGAGCTGGCCCAGGGAGCTTTGTTTTTTCTGCTGGGTCTGCTCCAGGATTTTGCTGGCTTCCTTGATGCGACGCAGGTTGTTGCGCCGCTCCCGCTCCAGTTGGGCCTTGGTTTTGGGCGTTTCTTTGGCCGGTTTGCCGGTGCTGCGACGCCGCTGCTGGGCGGGCGCAGACGTCAGGGCCAGCAACAGGGCGGCCGCCAGCAGCCAGGTCGGCCAGGAAGGGGGCGTGGTGAATCTACTTGCGTTTGTTACGCCCATACTCGGCCGGCACGGAGAAGGGGAACGAGAGTTGTTCCTTGTCCAAATCTACGTTGCGGTAGTTGATAGTCACGGTGGCGGGCTGCCGGCCCGGCTGCTGCGCCTGCACCAGGATGCCGTGGGCAAACTGCTGCTCGCCCGGCTGAATGGGTTGAAAATCGGCGTAAGTCACCGTCAGCGTGCTCTGCGACGCGGGGTCCGATACGTTCAGCTTCTGCAAACGGGCGCGGCTCAGCTCAATCAGCTGCTCCACCAGAATGCCCGTCTGCCGGTACTGCACGCGCTGCATGGGGCCATCGGCCGTCACCGTCAGGGCCGTGTCGGCCATAGCGGGCACGTAGTCGCCGATGAGCATGGCCTGCAGCTGTGCGAAGGATACCGGCACGTTGAACTGCCGCCGCAGGTAGTCGAAGTTGCCGGCGTAGTAGGTTTTCTCCAGCATGTTGACCACCTGCACCGAATCGGGCGTGATGCGGGCGCGCACCCCCAGCCCCAGCACCGAAGCCTGCAGCCAGATGATGCTGTCCTTGCGCATGCGCACGTTCAGGTTGACCGAGTACTTCTCGCCGTTGGCGTCAATCTGGGCCTTTCCTTTGGCCGAGAGGTAGCGGAAATCGAGGTTGCGGGCGCGCACTTCCGGCGCCGGCGGGCGCGTCGGCTTGGTGGTTTTGGTGGGAACGGCGCGGCGGTGACAGGCGCCCAGGCTCAGGCTGCCGATAAGCACCAGCAGCAGCGGCCAGCGTCTATTCATACAGTTTTCGGTCTTTGATTTTGCGGTCGATAAGCGCGGAGGTGCCGCCGGCCTTTTTGGCCTGCTGCCAGTGCTCCACGGCCGCCGCCGCATCGCCCAATTGGTACAATACGTCGCCGTAGTGCTCCAGCACGGTGCCATCCCGGGAAGTACGTACGGCTTTTTCGAGGTACTGGCGGGCGTTCGAGTAATCTTTTAGTTGGTAGAGCACCCAGCCGTAGGTATCGAGGTAGGTGCCGTTGTCCGGAAACAGCTTGACGAGCTTGGCGGCCATGTCCTTGGCCTTGGGCAAATTCTTGCCACGTAACGACAGGTAATAGCTGTAATTGTTCAGCGCCTGCGCATTATTCGCGTCGAAGGTCAGCGCCGCCTCGTAGGCCGCGTCCGACTTATCGTACTCCTTCAGCTCGTTGTAAGCGTCGCCCAGCTGGGTGTCAAATTGCGCGGCCAGCTCCGGGTTGTCGGTGGCCAGCTTTTTGCCCTGCTCGAAGGCGCGCACGGCCTTGGTCGGCTGCTTGGCGAAGGTGTGGCCCACGCCGTTGTAGAACCAGAACACGGCCTGATTCGGAAACAGCTCCAGCGCCTGGTTGGTATGCTTCAGCAGCGAGTCCGATTGGGCCAGCTCCGCGTCGATGAGCACCACCTGCTGCCAGATCTTGTAGTGCGAGTTGTCGAGGCGCAGAGCCTGCAGGTAGCTCGTGCGGGCCTTGGGCTTCTGCTCGGCCAGCAGCTGCACGTCGCCGGCCACCGAAAAGGCCTTGGCTTCGCGCGGGTGTACCTTGGTGGTAATATCCGCCAACTCCAGCGCGGTTTGCTGAATGGCCGGGTTGGGCAGCTGCTTGAGGTAGTCCACGAGGATGCGCACCTTCTGGTCGATGCTCAGCTCGGGGCTCTCAAAGGCCTGCTTGATTTGCTTTTCCGACTCCGTGGCATTACCCTGCTGCCGGTAGGCATCGGCCAGGATCATGTGGGCCTGCGGGTTTTCGGGCTCCTTGCGCAGGGCCTGCTGGGCCACGCGGATGGCGTCGGGCAAGCGGTTGTTGGCCGCGTACATTTCGGCCTGGGCCAGCACGTAGCGCACCTCGTCGGGGTTGGCCGTAATCAGCGCCTCGCCCTCCTGCAGAGCCTTGTCGAGGTTGTTCTGCTTCAGGTAAATCTGCTGCTTCTTGAACGACACCTCGTCCATGGGCCCAAACTCCTTCTCGGCCTGCTCAAAGGCGGTCAGCGCGTCGGTGAGCTTGCCCTGGGCCAGGTATAACTCGGCCAGGTTGAAGAGGTAGGATTTGGAGTCCGGAACGTCCTGAATCAGCTTGGTATACACCTGGGCGGCCTCGGTAAACTGCTTCTGCGAAGCGTGAATCTGGGCCAGAATCAGGTAGTAGTAGGCGTTTTTGCCGTCGAGTCGCACGGCGGCCTGGGCGAAGTTGCCCGCGTCCTTGAGGTTGCCGATGAGCAGGTTGGCTTCGGCAATCTTGTAGTTGATGGCCGCGTTGTTCGCGTCAAGCTGGTAAGCCTTGAGCAGGCGCTCCAGGGCCTTGGGGTAATCCTCCAGCAGCATGAACTTCACCCCGTCGACGAAGTAGGCGGCGCTCAGCTCCCGGTCTTTTTCGGTTATCTGGCTTTGCTGCTGGGCCTTGGCGGCTTCCAGGGCGGCCTGGCGCTGCATTTCCTTTCGCTCCTTGCGCGTCAGCTTGCGCGGCTTGTCAGCCGCGGCGGGTTTGCCGGGCGTGGCGGGCTGTTGCTGAGCCCACACGGGCCCGGCCACCAGCAGGCCCAACGCGAGCAAGAGGGTAGAAGCGGAACGAATCATACGGACAAGACGCGGCAGCAAGGAAAAGGGTGGCATCAGGGTGCCGCCGCATCGTGAGAAAAGATACGGCATAACCCTGAAACCACCCCTTGCGCCTTACAGTTTCAGGGCGTTGTAATCACCCACGCTCAGGTCGGAGGGCGTGCCGGTGAAGCTGGCGTGGCTGCCGATCATGGAGTTCGTGACGTTGGCGTTGGTCACCGTGGCCGACTTCTGGATGATGGAGTTGGCCACCACCGAGTGCTTCACCACCGAGCCGTCGCCCACCGACACGTGCGGGCCGACGATGCTGTTTTCGAGCACCACGTTTTCGCCGATGTACACCGGCGGCACGATGATGCTGTTGGTCAGCTTGGCCGATTTGGCCACGGTGTCCTCGCCGGCTTCCTGCAGGTATTCCAGGTAGCGCTGGTTGGTGTACACGGTGGCGTCCTTGTTGCCGCAGTCCAGCCACTCGGTCACGCGGCCGGGAATGAACTTGGCGCCCTGGTTCTTCATGTTTTCCAGGGCGTTGGTGAGCTGGTACTCGCCCTTGTCCTTGATGTCGTTGTCGAGCAGGTACTGCAGCTCGCGCTTCAGGTAGTCGCCGTCGCGGAAGTAGTAGATGCCGATGATGGCCAGGTCCGACACGAATTCCTGGGGCTTTTCGATCAGCTCCGTAATCTGGCCCTGCTCGTTGAGCTTCACCACGCCGAAGGGACGTGGGTCGTCCACGCGCTGCACCCAGATGGTGCCGTCGGCGGAGGTGTCGAGGGTGAAATCGGCTTTGAATAAGGTGTCGGCGAAGGCCACTACCACCGGGCCGGTCAGCGCGCTTTGGGCGCAGAGGATGGCGTGGGCGGTGCCCAGCGGCTCGTCCTGGTAATGAATGGTGCCCTTGGCCCCGACGGATTCGGCAATCTTGATCAAGTTCTGCTCGACTTCCGAGCCGAACCGGCCGACGATAAAGGCGACTTCCGATACCGGCTCGCCGACGACCTTGGCAATGTCTTCGACCAGGCGCTGCACGATGGGCTTGCCGGCAATCGGAATCAGCGGCTTGGGAACGGTGAGCGTGTGCGGGCGCATGCGCTTGCCCATGCCGGCCATCGGGACGATGATTTTCATAGAAGGGTGAATTGGGAAAGGTTTTCTGGGGCGTTTACGTAAGCTCGGCCATCAGTGCCGCGCAAAGTTGAGGCGCAGAGTTAACCGATTTTACTGATTTCGCAGATTTTTTTGCACGAGAGCCAGAAGGCCGGAAAGACGCGGTCGGCTTCTGCCCGGGCAGAGTTACGACTAAACCCGGTGACCAACTTCCTGCACTCACCTGCTCCAGCTGACCTTACCGCGTGCCAGTGCTGCCGTAGCCGCCGGCGCCACGAGTGGTTTCGCTCAGTTCGGCTACTTCCTGCCACTGAATCGTTTCATGCCGGGCAAAGACGAGCTGGGCAATCCGCTCCCCGTCCTGCACCACGAAGGGCTCGTTGCTGAGATTTACCAGCAGCACTTTCACCTCGCCGCGGTAGTCGGCGTCGATGGTGCCGGGGCTGTTGACCAGGCCGATGCCGTGCTTGTAGGCCAGGCCGCTGCGGGGGCGCACCTGGGCTTCGTAGCCGGCCGGAATCTCCAAGAACAGGCCCGTTGGAATCAGGGCGCGCTCCAGCGGGCCGAGGGTGACGGGCTCCGCGAGGTTGGCGCGCACATCGAGGCCGGCGGCGTGCTCGGTCTGGTAGGCGGGCAGCGGGTGGTGGGAGCGGTTGATGACGGCGACTTGCATGGTCGAGGAAACGAGGGGAAACAGCTTAGGCCGCTTTGGGCTGCCGGCGGAAGGCCCGCTCGGGGCGCTCCACCAGCCACACCGCCGCCACGAAAGCCAGGGTGATAAGGATGTGTACCGCGTGGGCCGTCCAGCCGCCCAGCGGGGGCAGGGCCCAGCTGCCGGCCACCACGGCCGCGGCGGCGGCTATCCACAGCAGCAAGCGGCCCACGGGGTAGGGCACGGGGAAATGGTGGTTGCCCAGGGCCCAGCAGATGGCGGCCATGGTGGCGTAGCAGGCCAGGGTGGCAATGGCCGAGCCCATGTAGCCCAGCAGCGGAATCAGCAGGAAGTTCAGCGCCACCGTCAGCACCGCCCCGCCGAAGCTGATGTAGGTGCCGAAGTAGGTTTTGTCGGTGAGCTTAAACCACACCGAGAGGTTGTAGTAGACGCCCAGAAACAGGTTGGCCAGCAGCAGCACCGGCACCACCGGCAGCCCTTCCAGGTACTCGGGCTTGCGCAGAAACAGCGGCGCAATCAGGTCCACGTTCACGCTCACGGCCACGAAGAGCAGGGCGCAGCAGATGGTGAACCACTTCAGTACCAGGGCGAAGGTGCGGGGCGAGTTTTTGTCCTCGCTCTGGGCGAAGAAAAACGGCTCGGCGGCGTAGCGGAAGGCCTGAATGACCAAGCTCATCAAAATGCTAAGCTTGTAGCAGGCCCCGTAGATGCCCACCGCCGCCAGACTGTCGCGGCCGGGGTAGAAGCCCTCGGGCAGCCAGCGCGGCAGCAGAATGCGGTCCAGCGTCTCGTTGACCATGCCGGCCAGGCCCATCAGCATAATCGGGTAGGCGTAGCGCCACAGCGGGCCGAGGTAGCTGGCATCGAGACGGGGGCGGAAATCCAGCAGCTCCCGGCCCAGCAGCAGCAGGGTAAAAGCGCTGGCGGCCAGGTTGGAGAGGAATACGTAGCCCACGCCGATGCTCGGGTCGTACACGCGCTCAACCAGCGGCTGCAGGCCCGGGAGGTACTTGCCGGCCAGCACATCGGGGCAGAAGACGATGAAAAACAGGTTCAGCCCGACGGTCAGCAGGATGTTGGCCATGCGGATGGCGGCAAACTTGACGGCCTTGTTTTCCAGCCGCAGCCGCGCAAACGGAATGGCCGCAATGGCGTCGAGCCCCAGAATCAGCGCAATCCAGACGGCGTACCGCTCGTGGCCGGGCGGGATGCTGAGCAGGCTCATGAGCGTGGGCGCCAGCAGGGCCAGCAAGGCCGTCAGCCCCACGCTGCTGATAATGAGCAGGGTGAGCACGCGGTTGTAGAGCTCCTGCCGGTCGGTGCCGGGCCGGTTGGCGAAGCGCAGGTAGGCCGTTTCCATGCCGTAGGTGAACAGCACGTTCAGAAACGACACGTAGGCGTACAGCCCGGTGATGATGCCGAAGGCGGCGGCCTCGAAGCGCCCGGTGTACAGCGGCGTCAGCAGGAAGTTGAGCACCCGCCCCACGATGCTGCTCACGCCGTACACGACGGTCTGGGAAGCCAGACGTTTGGCAATGCTCATTCGATCAAGTCAGGTGGAAAAGGAGCGTAAGGTAGGCCGTCATGTCGAGCGAAGTCGAGGCATCTTGCGTGCTGATGTCCGATAGCAATTCAATCGTTCAACGAGAGAATTACTTGCAGCAGTCAGCACGCGAGATGTCTCGACTTCGCTCGACATGACGTTCTAAATCGAAAATTACTTGCCCGTAAACGTGGCCGGGCGCTTCTCCAGGAAGGCCTGCGTGCCCTCGCGGAAGTCGTCGGAGGCGAAGCAGCGGGCGAAGGCGTTGGCTTCCGTCTGGTAGCCGTGGCGCTCCTTGTCGAAATAGGCGTTGACGCTGTCGATAACCAGGCCCACGGCCAGCGGCGCTTTGGTGAGGATGCGGCCCAGCAGCTGCTGGCAGAAGCCGAGCAGCTCGGCCTGCGGCACCACGTGATTCACCAGGCCCAGGCGCAGGGCTTCGTCGGCTTTGATGATGTCGGCGGTCATCATCAGCTCCAGAGCCTTTCCCTTGCCGATGAGCCGGGTCAGGCGCTGGGTGCCGCCGTAGCCCGGAATCAGGCCCAGGTTCACCTCGGGCTGGCCGAAGCGGGCGTTGTCGGAGGCCACGCGGAAGTGACAGGCCATGGCCAGCTCGCAGCCACCGCCCAGGGCAAAGCCGTTGACGGCCGCAATGACCGGCTTGGTGCTTTCTTCGATCATGCAGAACACCTCCTGCCCGCGCTCGGCGGCGCGGCGGGCCTGCAGCTCATCGAGGGCGGCCAGCTCGGCAATGTCGGCGCCGGCCACGAAGGCTTTGTCGCCCGCGCCGGTCAGGATGATGCCGCGCACCTGCGGGTTGTCCAGCGCCGTCTGCACGGCCCGGCCGATTTCGTCGATGGTGGCCGCGTTCAGGGCGTTGAGCTTGCTGGGGCGGTTCAGGGTGATGACCAGGATGCCGTTGTCGGCTAGGTCGAGGGCCAGATTTTCCAGTACGGGAAGCATGGGCAGGGTTAGCTCGGAGGTTGCGGAGTGGGCAAAGATAGCCACAATGCGCTGCCGAGGTTTGGGGCCTTTCGGCGAGGCAGCGGGCCTTTCCGCCGGGTATGGGGCCGGGTTGGGCGAAGTCCGGCGCTCCTGAATATAGCGTCCGGCATATTTGCACCCGTCAAGGCCAGGTGGGCCGCTGGAAGTCAGGAAGCTTGTTTCTGATATAAGACTTCCTATATTCCACCCGAAACCTCCTTTTTTCACCTCAATCACACCAGTCACCATGGGCTTTGTTTCCGAATTCAAGGAGTTCATCTCCAAAGGCAATGTGCTCGACCTGGCCGTCGGCGTTATCATCGGCGCCTCGTTCGGCAAAATCGTCGCTTCGCTGACCGACGACATCATCATGCCGATTCTGAGCTTGTTCACCCGCGGCATCGACTTCAAGGAGAAGTTCTTCGCCCTGGATGGAAACCATTACGAGACGCTCAAGGCGGCGCAGGACGCGAAAGCAGCCACGCTGAACTACGGCAACTTCATCAACGCCATCATTTACTTCCTGGTCATTGCCTTCGTGATTTTCTGGGTGGTGAAGCTGGCCAACCGCTTCAAAAAGCCCGCGCCGGTGGCCGTCGTCTCCGAGCCCGCTCCCTCCAAAGAGCAGGTGCTGCTGATGGAAATCCGCGACGCGCTGCGCAACCGCGCCTAATCCCTGAATCCGCGTTTTTCGACGCTCTTACCCGCAACAACGGCCGCGGCCGGTTCGGCTTGCCTACCAAGGCAGCGCCGGGCCGGCCGCACTGCTTGAATGGATATTACGGTTGGGGTAACACTTTAATGTGATGCCAAGAAGTTATTGTAGGTCTGCGCATTGTAGGAATAAATTATTTTCAGTAACCTTGGGACGAGCCGCGCAGTAAACGGCGGCAGCTTGAACTAACTTTTCCCTCCACCCGTTGCGTCGGCGTAGCTACCACCCAACCTGGCTGCCGACGTTCACCTTATTTCCATGCGCATGAAGAACTACGTTGCCGCTGCGGCCCTGCTGGTCGGCGGGCTGCTGACGACTGCCGCGGCTCAGGCTCAAACCCAGCCGGGCCCCGCAACGCCCTTCACCGGTGGCCAAAAGCCGCGCCGCGAAGCCACGACCAAGAAGCGCAAGCAGCCCTCGGCCGAAGAACTGGCCCGCATGCAGCAGCGCATGAGCATGAACCCCGACGAGGTGAAGCGCGACCAGCAGATGGAAGTGCTCGACGCCCGCGCCGGCCTGAGCACCAGCCTCGGCAGCAGCAGCGGCACGGCCCGGCAGTACGACCGGTCGTCGGGCGGCTTCACGGTGCGCAAGTTCCGCGGCGATGCGCGCAACACGGCCATGCAGAAGCGCGGCGAATCGCGCCCCGCGCCCGGCATCGATCCGCCCGGCAAGCCCCTGAAGCACAAGAAGCCCAAGCGGCATTTCCTGGGCCTGTAAGGCTCCGCCAGATAGACAAAGAAAAAGCCCCGACGCAAAGCTTCGGGGCTTTTTGCTTCTTCAGATGTCGGGTCAGAGCCACCGTTCGCCTCTGAGCACTGAAGAAAGACCGGAGAGAGGAATAAGGAAATGCTGCTTCGGGAAAGGCCGGGTTCAGCCGAGGCTGAGTACCCAGCCCAGCAGCGCCGCCAGCAACAAGCCAGCGCCGCGCCGCAGGAGCAGGTGAGTCATGGCAGAGCGGGCGGCTTAGAGCTTGACGAATTCCAGGCGCTGGTTGAGCGGCGCGTACTCGTCGTCGGGCTCGGAGTAGAGCGGCTGGGTGCTGCCCAGGCCCTTGGCCGACAGCCGGGTGCCGTCGATGCCAAGGCCGATGAGGGCGGCGCGCACCGCGTCGGCGCGGCGCTGCGAGAGGCGCTGGTTGGCCGCCTCGCCGGCCAGCAGCGTGTGCGCTTCGATGCGCAGGCGCACGTCGGGGTTGCGGCGCAGCATGTCGGCCATGCCCTTCACGAAGGGCTGCGAATCGGCCAGCAGCGTGGCCGAGCCCTCTTCAAAAGCAATGCTGTGCGACACCACGCGGCCGTTGTCCATGAGCTGGGCGTAGTATTCACCGGTTTTCTCGGTGAGCTTGCGCTCCACGGCTTTGTTGATTTCGCGCTCGGCCGCGCGGTTCACGGCCCGGTCGACGGCGCCGGTAAGGATGCCAAACTGGGCTTGCGTGGTCAGCGGCAGCAGGCTCAGGAGCAGGCCGCTGAGGATGAAGAGAAGTTTCATAGCGGGAACGGGGAAGGGGTAAAAGAGCTTACAGCGCGGCTAGGCCGCGCAAATCCAGGGTGCGGGCCACGGCCTTGACCAGGCGCGTATCTTCCTGCCCGGTCGATTCGACGGAAACGAAGAACCGGTCGCCGACGCCCAGGGCCACGGCGGCGCGGCGCTCCAGCTTCTGCACGGTTTCGTAGCCGCGCACGCCGGGCAGGCCTAGGTCGCAGCCGCGCATGAGCTGCTCGTCGCTTTCCTGCCAGATGTCGGTGCTCATCAGGGCGGTGGCGCCGGCGTAGAGGGCCTGGGCACCGTTGTAGTCCACCAGCTGCACCTTCAGCCGCTGGTTGCCCTTGCGGTAGTGCTGCTCGCAGGTGGAGTAGCTGATGCCGCCCAACTGCACTGATTCGCCCTGCGGGCTGCCCTCGCGCACGAACCCCGCCACGTGCTCGGGCAGAAACCGTTGCAGCGTTTCATAGTGCAGTGAAATGGTGTCGCTGCGCAGGGGCTGACTCGCCGCAAGTCTCACCGGCTGGTGTTGCCCCGTCGGCACTGCAGCCTCTGCGTCGCTGAGTATGGGCACCGGCGGCTCGCTGGCGTTTTGCATGTGGCTACAGGCACCCAGTAGGAGCGGCAGCAGGCAGCAGGCGAGCAGGCGCGGAGCAGTCATGACGGGCGGGCGGGAGCGGAGGGCGGAGGAGGAGGGTAGGCGCGGGCTTAGAACCTGGCCGTCAGGCCGAGCTTGAGGTAGGACATATCATAGCCCAGCTCCCCGAAGGCGCCCAGATTGTCTGTCAGCATATAGCGCCCGCCGATGAAGATGCCCGACATCAGGGCCACGCCACCGTAGTTGTTACCGTAGATATCGTAGTTGGTCGAGTACGACTCAATGCGGACCCCCAGACTCAGGCCGGCGTAGGTGTCCAGCTTGGGGTTTTCCAGGATATTATAGTGGTAGGTGCCGCGGGCCGCCACGATGTAGTTCTTCCAAGAGGCTTTGAAGCCGCCCGAGTTCCAGCCGTAGCTTTTGTAGCCGACAATGCCGCCAACGCCGATAATGCCCGGGCCCACGTTATCGATAATACCGCGCTCCACCGACAGGCTCAGGGCCGGCGTAGCGTGCACGCCGCTGAACAGGCCGTAGCCGTAGCCCAGGCCGAAGCCTACGCCCAGGTTGGCGGCCGTACTGCCCACGCCGAAATCGTGGCCACCAGTAGCAGTTGCCTTGGCTGCCGGTTTGGCGGCCGTGGTTTTGGCCGGAGCGGGTGCCGAGGCCTCTTCTACTGCCGGAGCCGCAGCCGGTTTGGCGGCGGGTTTAGCGGCCGTCGTTGCGGGCTTGGCCGTGCTGCTGGCGGGTTTGGCGGCGGTGGTTTTACCGGTCGTGCTGCTGGCGGGCTTGGTTGTCGTGGTGCGAGTCGCCGTCGAAGCCGTGGAGCGCGTTTGGGCCGAGGCCGAAATGGTCGCGAAGGCCGACAGGGCGAGCAGGATGGAGAGGCGGAATGTTTTCATGGTGTTAGGGGAACGGTGTGAAAAGAACAGGACCAGGGCAGCGAGCGGCAGCAGGGCCAATCGTCTGGGACAAAGCTACCGGTTACCATCCCCTGGCGTCAATCGCATGATGATGTGACGATAATGTATTTATTTGATAATGAGTGGATTGATCAAAGCAGAAACGCCCCGCATCGCAGCTCGAAAGCACTGCGACGCGGGGCGTCAGAAGAAGGCGAAAACCGTTGGGCCAGTACCGATCAGCTGGCGTGGAGGCTGAGCAGTTTACTGGTCGGCAAACAGGCGCTGGGCCAGGCCGCCGATTAGCGGCAGCGGCTCATAGAGCCCGCTCATGGCGGACATCACGCCCATCATGCGCAGCAGCAGCAGCAGCCCCAGCCCAACGCCCGCCACCACCAGGCTACTCCAGCCTAGGAAGGGCAGCATCAGCAGCTGCATGAGCACCACCACGGCCGATATCACCGTCACCAGCGTCATCTGCCGCAGGTGAAAAGCGGTGAGCGGGCCGCGCTGCTCGCGGGGGCAGCGGTAAGCCGTCAGCCAGCCCGACACCGAGAGGTAGCACATGATGGCCACCTTCCGGTCAAGCTGCGCCGAGTCGGCACCGTAGGTGTCGCGGGAGGCAGCAGGGGAGATGCCGACTTCCTCGAAGTCACCCAACCAGTTGCCCAGCCGGTTGCTGAATTGCCAAACGATGTCAGTCGCTAAGATTCGGTTCAGAGCAAGCATAGGTGTCGGGGAATGAGTCTGCGTGGGAGCCGGTGCCCGGGCGGGCTGCCGGCGTCGACAAACCAATGTGCCAGCTAATGTGGCGAAGGTTGGTTGGCGTTCGACTTCCCAAAGGTGCTATTGAAGCTTGGCGAAGTGCTAACACGCATGTTTCAAATCCTGACACCTATGTGTCAAGGCTTGTAAATTGTTGATATACAGCGTATTTTATTTGTGTTAAGTGGTAAAAAAATAGCACGAGCCGGTATATTGGCTCGTGCTATACCATGATTAAGTAGTACGATTTATTGCTCAACCTCGGCCTTGGCGGCGTATTCGGAGGGCGTTTGCTGGTATTGTTCCCGGAAACATTTGCTGAAATAGGAGAGGTTGCCGAAGCCAACCTGCTCGGCTATTTCGGCCACGTTGCCGGCCTGAGCCAGCAGCAGCGCCGCCGCCCGCCGCAGCCGCACGGTGCGCACAAACTCCGAGGTCGACTGATCGGTAAGGGCCTTGAGCTTACGGTGCAGCTGCACCCGGCTCAGGGCCATCAGGTCGGCAAACTGCTCCACGCTGAAGTCGGCGTCGGCCATGCGTTCTTCCACCACGCCCAGCGCCCGGTTGAGGAAAGCCTCATCGGCCGAGGTGATGCTGATGTCGCGGGGCTGCAGGGTGACGGCCCGGCTGAAGCGCTGACGCAGCAGCTCCCGCTGGCGGATGAGGTTGTGCATGCGCACCCGCAGCTCCTCGGGGCGGAAAGGCTTGGTCAGGTACTCATCGGCGCCGAGGCCGAAGCTGGTCAGGCGGGCTTCGTCGCCGGCCCGGGCCGTGAGCAGGATGACGGGCACGTGGCTGGTTCGCTCGTCGGCACGCAGGCGGCGGCACAGCTCCAGCCCGTCCAGGCGGGGCATCATCAGGTCCGACACGACGAGGTCGGGCACCGTGGCAATGGCCCGCTCCAAGCCCTGCTCTCCGTCGTCGGCCGTCAGCACCCGGAACTCAACCGTCAGGCAGCTCTGGATGTAGGCGCGCATTTCGGGGTTGTCCTCCACCACCAGCACCAGCGGCCGGGCGTCGTCGGCATCTGCATCGGCGGCCGGCGCTGCCGGAATTGGTAAGTTGTCCGTGGTCTTGTCCAACTCGAACGTCAGCAGCTCCGCTTCGATAGAATCCGCGGCGTCGGTGGCGGGCCGTAGCTCGTCGGGCTGCAGGTGCGCCTTGCCCAGCGGCAGCTCCACCACAAACGTGGTGCCCTGCCCCGGCACGCTCGACACCCGAATGTGCCCGTGGTGCAGGGCCACCAGCTCTTTCACCAGCGCCAGGCCGATGCCCGAGCCCTCGTGGCGGCGCGTGCGCGAGTCGTCGACCTGGTGAAACCGGTCAAAAATCAGCGGCAGGTGTTCGGCCGGAATGCCCGGACCGGTGTCGCGCACCCGCAGTACCGCCCGCTCGGCCTGCCGTTCCACGCTGACCACCACCTGCCCGCCGGCCGGGGTGAACTTGAGCGCGTTGCCGAGCAGGTTGTAGAGAATTTTGTCGAGCTGCTCGCCGTCGAAATACACTTCCAGCGCCTCGAGCGGGCTTTCAAAGCGTAGTTGCACCTCATTGCCCACGGCCAGGGGTTCAAACGACAGCACGTTGGTGCGTACGGCCCGCACGAGGTCGTCGGGCGCGGCGGCCAGGCGGGTTTGCCCGGCTTCGAGGCGGGCAATGTCGAGCAGCTGATTGATGAGGCGCAGCAGCCGCCGGGCATTGCGCAGCATCAGGGCGTATTCGGGGTGCGCGGCCTCCTCGTGCCGCTGCCGGGTTTCGCTCAGCAGCTGCTCCAGCGGACTGATGATGAGCGTGAGCGGGGTGCGCAGCTCGTGCGAAATGTTGGTGAAGAACTTGGTTTTCAGCTCGTCCAGCTCCTGTAATTGGTGCGAGGTGCGGATGCTGGCCTGCAGCTCCTGGTAGGCCTGCTGTAGCTCGGCCGCCCGCGCCGCCAGCTCCTGGTTGGAGCGCTGCTGCAGCTCTTCCTTCTCGCGCGACACTTCCAGCGCCTGGGTCTGGGCCACCTGCTTTTCCTGCATGGCCGCCAGGGCTTCGCGCTGAGCGGCTTCTTTGGCCTGCAGCGCCCGCAACACTTCTTCCTGCGCCCGTTGCTTATCCTTCTTGGCCAGGTTGATGCGGTCGGCCAAGCCCAAGGACAGCAGAATCATTTCCACCGCCGAAGCCACGTGCACGCCGTGCGTCGACCAGAAGCCGAAGTGCGGAATCAGTTCCACCTGGCTCAGGTAATAGTTGACCACGGCCACCAGCAGCAGCGTCCAGCCCACCATGTAGTACCGCGCCGGGCGGTAGCCGGCCCGCAAGGCCAGCGTACCGGCGGTCAGCAATACAACGCTCGTCCACAGGGCCGTGCCAGCCTGCCACCACGCGGCCGCCTGCGAGTCGGGGGTGAGGAAGCTGAGCACGGGCAGCCAGGCCAGCAGCAGCGTCAGGCGCAGCAGCCGGTCGAAGCGGGGCAGCAGGCGCGGCGTTTCCAGGAAAGCCCGGGCCGTGAGGGTGCCGAAAAAGATGGTGCAGGCCAGGATGAAGTTCTGCCGCAGATCCAGCCCTGCCCCGCTCAGGTTGCTGGGCCAGAGCTGCCGCCAGTAGCCGGTCATGTCGAGCTGCGCGGCCGTAAACGCGGCCACGTACAGCGAGTAGTACAGGTAGCTTTTGTCGCGGACGGAGAAGTACAGCAGCAGGTTGTAGGCCAGCAGCGCCAGCAGGATGCCGAAGTACGGGCCCATCGTCAGGTCGCCTTCCCGCGCCGTTTGCAGCACGTGCGCCTGCTCGACGACAGCAAAGTACGCCCGTTGCCGGGCCGGCAGTCGGGCATAGAGCAGCAGTGGTTCACCGGGGCGCAGGTCGAGCTGCAGGTTGAACTGCCGCAGCTGCAGCGCGTGGGTTTGCGCGTAGGGCGCGGTCGAGGTCAGCACGTGCCGCCGGGACGGGCCGCCGGGGCGCTGCAGGTACACTTCCAGCCCGTCGAGGTAATCCGTCGATACCAGCAGCAGCCAGCGCGTACCTGCTTTGGTACCCGACTGCACGGCGCAACGGATCCACTGGTCCTGGGCGGTGGCGGGCAGGTCGGCTTTGGGCAGCGCCCGAAACTGCCCCGCCCAGCGCGCCGATTGCACCTCGGCCAGCGTCAGGCCGGCCGGGGCGGGCAGCACCTGCGCGTCTTGGTACAGCCAGTTCCAGGCGGCCGTATCGCGCACCACCGTTACCGGCCCCGGTGCGGCCACAGCGCCCACGACCAGCAGCCAGCAGCTCCCCAGCAGGAGTAACAGGTGTTTCATGCGGAACGGTGGTTGGTGAAAGAGCGCCTTAGGAAGATACAACACATTGCCCACATAGAGCCCAAAACGGGCAAAACCGTTGGCCCGGGGCCAAAAAAAGCCCCGGCCGTTTCCGGTCGGGGCTCTATTTGCACTGCGCAGCCGAGGCTTACAGCGTCCGTTTTACTTCCTTCTCGTCGAAGCCCTCGATGATGTCGCCTTCGCGCAGATCATCAAAGCCTTTCAGCGAGATACCGCATTCGTAGCCTTGGCGTACTTCCGAGACGTCGTCCTTGAAGCGCTTCAGGGCCAGAATGTTGCCGGTGTGCTGCACGATACCGTCGCGCACCAGACGCACCTTGGTGTTGCGGGTGATGGTGCCGTCCGTCACCATACAGCCGGCAATGGTGCCGACTTTGGTGATGTTGAACACCTGGCGCACCTCGATGGTGGCCACCGTCACTTCCTGCACCGTCGGGGCGAGCATGCCTTCCATGGCGTCCTTCACCTCGTTGATGGCGTTGTAGATGATCGAGTAGAGGCGGATGTCAATCTGCTCCTGCTCGGCCAGCTTCCGCGCGCTGAGCGACGGACGCACCTGGAAGCCGATGATGATGGCGTCGGAGGCCGAAGCCAGCAGCACGTCCGATTCGGAAATGGCGCCCACCCCTTTGGAGAGGATGTTCACGGCCACTTCGCCGGTCGAGAGCTTGAGCAGCGAGTCCGACAGGGCTTCCACCGAGCCGTCCACGTCGCCCTTCACGATGATGTTCAGTTCCTTGAACGAACCGATAGCCAGACGACGACCAATCTCGTCGAGCGTGATGTGCTTCTTGGTGCGCATCGACTGCTCGCGCTGCAGCTGCAGACGCTGGGTGGCAATTTCGCGGGCTTCGCGCTCCGTTTCCATCACCACAATTTTGTCACCGGCCTGCGGGGCACCCTGCAAACCGAGCAGCTGCACCGGGGTCGAGGGCCCGGCCGTCTTCATCTTCTTGCCGCGGTGGTCCGTCATGGCCTTCACGCGGCCGTGGTGCGGACCAGCCAGCACGATGTCGCCGACTTCCAGCGTACCCGTCTGCACCAGGATGGTCGTCACGTAGCCGCGACCCTTGTCGAGCGAGGCTTCGATAACGGTACCCACAGCGCGGCGGTCGGGGTTGGCTTTCAGCTCCAGCAGTTCGGCTTCCAGCAGCACTTTCTCGAGCAGATCCTCGATGCCGGCACCGGTTTTGGCCGACACTTCCTGCGACTGGTACTTACCGCCCCATTCTTCCACCAGGATGTTGATGGCCGACAGTTCCTCGCGGACCTTATCGGGGTTGGCACCCGGCTTATCAATCTTGTTTAGGGCAATGACAATCGGCACACCAGCTGCTTGCGCGTGGTTGATGGCTTCCTTGGTCTGCGGCATCACCGAGTCGTCGGCGGCCACCACAATGATGGCAATGTCCGTCACCTTGGCACCACGGGCACGCATGGCGGTAAACGCTTCGTGACCCGGGGTATCGAGGAAGGTGACTTTGCGGCCCGAAGCCGTTTTCACCTCGTAGGCCCCGATGTGCTGGGTGATACCGCCGGCTTCGCCCTTGGCCACCTGCGCATCCCGGATGTAGTCCAGCAGCGAGGTCTTACCGTGGTCGACGTGGCCCATGATGGTCACAATCGGTGCCCGATCCTGCAGTGCGTCCGGATCATCTTCTTCCACCACGGCCACATCCTGCTCGTCTTCTGCCGAGAGGAATTCCACGTCGAAGCCGAACTCGTCGGCAATGACGGTAATGGCTTCGGCGTCGAGGCGCTGGTTGATGGACACGAACATGCCCATGTTCAGGCAGACCTTGATAACCTCGTTCACCGACACGTTCATCAGCGAAGCCAGGTCGTTGGCCGAGATGAACTCGGTCAGCTTCAGGGTCTTCGAGGCCAGTTCGCTCTGCTGACGGGCTAGCTCGGTAGCCTCGGCAATACCGGCGCGCTTGTCGCGGCGGTATTTGGCGCGGTTCTGCTGGTTGCCGCCGCGGCCGCCGCTCAGGCGGGCCAGCGTAGCCTTGATCTGGTCCTGAATCTGCTTATCGTTCTGCTCGGGCGAACCGGGCTGAGCGGGCGTCACCGGGCGGTTGTTGCCGCCACGGTTGCCGCCGGGACCACCGCCGGGGCGGTTACCCTGGCCGGGGCCACCCGGACGGTTGCCACCCGGGCCACCACCGGGGCGGTTGCCCATGTAGCCGGTGCCGGTAGGACGGTTGTCGGGCTGGCCTTGGCCTTGCCCACCACCTTGCTGACCCTGACCGGGCACGGCAATACGGGCACGCTTTTTCTTATCGCCGATACCAGCTTTGCGCACGTCCGAAGACGCTACCGGGCGGGCACCACGGCCACCGCCACGACGCGAGGCGTCCACCGGCAGCTCGATCTTGCCGAGTACCGTCAGACCCTTCAGCTGCTCGCCGCGGGCTACGATGGTGCCCTGGTCGCCTTCGCCACCGGCAGCGGGAGCTTCCGGGGCCGCAGGAGCGGCCGGGGCAGCGGGCGCCCCGGCTACCGGAGCAGCCGGCTTGGCTTCAGTCACGGGGGCTGCTTGCGGCGCGGGGGTAGGAGCGGGAGCCGGAGCTGCGGGCGCCGCCGGACGAGCTTCAGCCACGGGAGCCGGAGTCGGGGCGGGCGTGGGCGTGGGTGCCGGGGTGGGTGCCGGAGCGGGCGCGGGTTGCGCGGGCTTTTCGGCTACCGGAGCCGGAGCGAGCTTTGGCGCCTCCGCTACCGGAGCCGGCGTGGGGGCCGGGGCTGGTTCTGGCTTGGCTTCCGCCACTGGAGCTGGTGCGGGAGCCGGAGTAGCCACCGGAGCCGGCGTCGGCGCGGGGGCCGGCTGAGCCGGGCGCGGCGGCACCGGACGGCCCTTGGCGTCCAGTTCGATCTTGCCTAATACTTTCAGGCCCGGTACCGGCCGGTCGTTGCTGACCGGGGCGACGGGTGCCTGGGGCGCGGCCGGCTGAGCCGGGGCCTGCGCTACGGGAGCCGGGGCCGGCTGCGGGGCAGCAGGCTTGGCGGGCTCCACGGGTTTGGGAGCTGGGGCGGGGGCGGCGGCTTTCGCCGCGGCTTCTTTGGCCTGGGAGGCCTGTTCCAGCTCGGTGTGGCGCAGGGTCTGGCCGCGCCGTGCGGCCTCGGCCTTGTCCTGGGCCGACGAAGCAAACTCCTTATTCAGCAACGCAACCTGATCGGCCGAGAGCTTCGTGGTGGGTTTATTTTCAACAGAAATTCCCTTCGCCGCGAGAAAATCCACAATAGTGTGGGTCCCGACGTTCAGGTCCGTGGCCGCTTGTTTCAGTCGTTTGCTTGCTGCTTCCGCCATTCTTGGGTTGCGCTCGATACTCGTAGTTGGGTGCAAAAGTACGATTTAATTATTGCCAAACGGCGGAAAACCCACCTATTCAGGCAGGTCTTCCGCCGGACTGTGCCCGAGCGGCTCCGGCCCTTACGTACAGGGCCGGGCCGCGGGTTACTCTTTCTCCTCGGTCGATTCGTCCGTTGCGGGCTCCGCAGCGGGCGTTTCTTCCTCGTCTTCGCCGTCAAATTCGGCCTGGATGACGCGGAAAACTTCCTCCACGTTTTCTTCTTCCAGCTCGGTGCGGCGCACGATATCAGCTTTGTTAACGGCCAATACGGCGCGGCCGGTGTCGAGGCCGATTTTCTTCAGCTCGTCGATGATCCACTGCTCGATTTCGTCGCTGAACTCTTCCAGCGTGATATCCTCTTCGTAGGAATCGGCTTCGCGGAAAACGTCGATTTCCATGCCCACGAGGCGGGAGGCCAGTTTGATGTTGGCGCCGCCCCGGCCGATGGCCAGTGAAACCTGGTCCGGCTTCAAGAACACCGAAACCCGCCCGGTTTGTTCATTTATTTTCATCGTGCTGATGCGGGCCGGCGACAAAGCACGCTGAATGTACAGCTCCAGGTTGTCGGTGTAGTTGATGATATCGATGTTCTCGTTCTCCAGCTCCCGCACCACGGCGTGGATGCGGCTACCCTTCATACCTACGCAGGCACCAACGGGGTCGATCCGGTCGTCGTAGCTCTCGACGGCGACTTTGGCCCGCTCGCCCGGCTCGCGCACGATGTTCTTGATGGTGATGAGGCCGTCGGCAATTTCCGGTACTTCCTGCTCCATCAGGCGCTCCAGGAAGGCCGGAGCGGCGCGGGACAGGATGATTTTGGGGGCACCGTTCAGCACGTCGACGCGGTGCACAACGGCGCGGATGGTGTCGCCCTTGCGGTAGCGGTCCTTGGGAATCTGCTCGGTTTTGGGCAGGCTCAGCTCGTTTTCTTCCTGGTCGAGCACGAGGGTTTCGCGGCCCCACACCTGGTACACTTCGCCGGCAATGATTTCGCCGACCATGTCCTTGTATTTCTGGTAGAGGTTGTCGCGCTCCAGGTCCTTCACGCGCTGAATCAGCGTCTGGCGGGCCATGAGCACGGCGCGGCGGCCGAAATCCTCCAGCTTCACCTGCTCCGATACTTCCTCGCCTACCTCGAAATCGGGCTCGATCTTCTGCGCGTCGGACAGCGGAATTTTGTCGTGGTCCCAGATATCCTCCGACTCATCGTCCACGATTTCGCGGTTGCGCCAGATTTCCAGGTCCCCGTTGTCGGGGTTGATGATGACGTCGAAGTTGGAGTCGTCGTCGAACTTCTTCCGGATCATGGTGCGGAACACCTCCTCCAGGATGCTCATCATCGTGGGGCGGTCGATGTTCTTGAACTTGGCAAACTCCGAGAATGACTCGATGAGGTTGAGGGTGTTCATTATGGGAATGGTTAAATTGCTAAACTGTTAAATTGTTGATTGTTAAATGGTTGTTCTGTGTTTTCTGGGCGAAAAGCCAGCCATTTAGCAATTTGACAATTCAACAATCACCTTATTTAAACGAAATGACCACGCGGGCTTCGCTGATGTCGGCGAAGGGGAACAGGGCGGTGGGCAGGGTTTTCTTCTTGTTTTTTTCTTTCACCACTTCCGTGAGCAGGAGGCCTTCGGGCGTAGTCTCTTCCAGCGTGCCTTCCAGCTCGCGGCCGTCGGCTAGCTTCAGGGCCAGGGTGCGGCCGGCGTGGCGGGCGTACTGGCGCGGGTCGGTCAGGGGCTGGTCGGCGCCGGGGGTGGTGACTTCCAGGTTGTAGGCCGCTTCTTCGCCGTAGGCTTCGTCGATCTGGCGGATCAGGCGGCGAGTGGTGCTGCTCAGCTCGTCGATGCCAATGCCGTCTTCGCCGTCGATGGTGGCGGTGATTTTGGGCCGGGCGGCCGTATTGCTCACCGTCAGGCTCACCACGAAGTACTCGGGGCCCGGCAGGCTGGCGTCCAGCATCTGCTGAATGCGGTTGCGGTCGAAACTCATGGGCAAGGTGATGGGTGGGAAAAGAAAGAGGGGACTGGCGTCCCCTCTCGTGATACTGAAGTAAGTGCGGCAAAGATACAACATTGCCGGGCCCAGCGCAAGCCCCGGCCTCAGCGCACGATTTCCAGCCAGCCCTTCACGGTGCGGCCGTCGGGAAACGTGAGCAGATAGTAATACACGCCGGCGGGCTGGGTGCCGCCGTTCCAGTCGTTGGCGTAGGCGGCCGATTCGTACACCTGGTTGCCCCAGCGCGAGAAAACCCGCAGGCGCGGCGGGCAGCCCCGGGTGACTTCAAACACGTCGTTGAGCTGGTCGTTGTTGGGCGTAATGACGTTGGGCACGGGCCGGACGGCCAGCACCTCCACGGGCGGTGTTGGCTGGCTGATGCTGCAACGCCCACCGTTGTAGTCCACGGTGACCTTGGGCTGAAACTGCCGCGCATGGCGGTACACGTGCTCGGGCGTGAGGCCGGTGGCGACGGTGCTGTCGCCGAAGTCCCAGCGTACATCGGCGGCGGCCAAGGTTGTGCGGCTGCTCAGGCTGAAGCGCACCCGCAGCGGGGCTTCACGGTCCTCGGGGCACTGCACGCGCGCCCAGGTGGCCGTCACGACGGGTGCTGCCGCCGGGCTCACGCGCCGGGTGGCCGAGGCGGTGCAGGCGCCCATCGTTACCGTGTACGTGAGTACAACGGCGGCATTGAAGACGGCGGGGGGCGTAAACACCCCGCCGGGCGTGATGCCGGGGCCGCTCCAGGTGCCGCCCGCCGGAGTACCCCGCAGCTGCACGGCCTGGAGGCTGCCCGCGCAGAGCAGCGTATCGGGGCCGGGTCGCACGTTGGGTGGCGTCGAAACATTGACCTGCCGGGTAGTTTGCACGGTGCAGCCGTTCTGGCTGTAGCTATAAGTAAGCGTGTGCGTGCCCGCGCCGGCCAGAGCCACCGAAAACGTAGAATCGCGCACGCCGGGGCCGGTGAAGGTGCCGCCCGCCGGGGTGGCGTGCAGCGTGACAACCGGCGCCGAAGTGGCTGATAGGCAGAACGCACTCTGCGGCAGCGCGGCAAAGGTGACTGTGGGCGGGGGCGTGACGGTCACCAGCAAATCATCCTGGCTGGAGCACTGGCTCTGGCCGGGAGCGAGGTAAGAATACGTCAGCCGTTGCGGCCCGAGCAGCGCCAGGCTGGGCGTGAAGAAGAAGCCCGCCGCCACCGAGCCGCTCACGCCCGGGCCCGACCACACGCCGCCGAAGGGTGTGCCGCCCAGGCGTAGCGGGGCAGCCGTGGCGCAGATGGTTCGGTCGGCACCGGCCGCGGCCGCGCTGATTTCGAAGCTGAACTTGATGGCCGCGTTGTTGCAAAAGGTGCCTGGGCCTTGCAGGGGACTATAGGTATTGGCACCCGGGGGCACTGGCCATTGGCCCGAACCGCAGGAACACACCGATTGATACACGACGCCGCGCGGATCGAAGCGCGAGGTGCCGCCGTCGACGTGGTCCCCCACGTTCAGATCGTAAGAGCCGTAATACGTGGCGTATTCGAGGGCCTGGGCCGCGGGCGAAAGGGCCAGCAGGTAAAAGTCGCCGCCGTCGGTGGTGCTTTGCACGGCGCCTGCCGATACGGGCAAACCCAGGGTGGTGCCGTTGGTGCCGAATGGCGGGAAGTGGTTGTTCAACTCGCCGCCCCAGCCGCTGACGTAAATCCGGTCGCACTGATCCACGAGGAAGGCCGTGGGCGAAATGTCGATGGTGCTGCGGCCCGAGCCGAACACGGTGGAGAAGCCGGTGGTCTGCAGGTTGGTGTCGAGCTGGTGGATGAACTGGTGGCTGCCGGGGTTGACGTAGCGACCCGCCGTGACGGGGTAGCTGCCCAGGCTCTGGCCCAGCAGGTACACGTCGCCGTCGGTGTCGAGCTGCACGAAATAAGCCTGGTCGTAGCTGCTGGTGCCCAAGTATGTACCGCGTTCCAGGGTGCCGCCCGCCCCGATGCGTACTACAAAGCCATCGGCCGAGCCGCCGCGGGCGGTAGCGTGCAGGGGTGTGCCGGGCGTGGGGAAATCGAGGCTGGTGGTGCCGCCGCACACGAACAGGGTGCCCGCAGCCCCGAGCTGCAGCGAATAGGCCGCATCGGCGCCCGAGCCGCCCAGGAAACTGCTCCAGAGCAGACTGGTCAGGCCCGGGTTCAGCTTGCACACCACCGCGTCGGAAGCGGTGCGGTAGGTGGTTTGGAAGCCGCCCGGCACGGGAAAGTTGCCGGACGTGGTGTTCGAGGCGAGGTACACGTTGTCGGCCGCGTCGACGATGATGTCGCCGCGAAACGGGTCGCCGTAGTTATGCGCCAGCGGGCTGGCCGCGCCCTGCGGATCCAGAATGCCGTCGTTGCCGCTGCCGCCGAGGTAGGTCGAGCCCAGCAGCGCCGAGCCGTTGGCGTTGAAGCGCGTCACCACGATGTCGGTGCCCGCCGGAATCAGGTAGCCCATGCCGTAGGAGTACGGGTCGACGGCGGTGCCGAGGTTGAAGCTGCGGTCGTAGGCGCCCGGGGTGGTCGGGTAGTCGGCCGAGGAGGAAGTGCCGAGCACCAGCAACTCGCCCTGGTTGTTGACCACCATACTTTCGGGGTAATCGGCCCGGGAGCCGCCGAGGTAGGTGGCCCACGCGCGCGCGGCCGGGCCGGTGGCGGCGGTATTGTACTTGATGATGGCTATGTCGAGCGAATCGGCGGGGCGCACCTGGAAGGCGCCGGGCGAGGCCGGGTAGCCCACCCCGAAAATAATGCCGCCGGAATACAGGTTGCCCTGCTGGTCGTAGGTGGCCGTGAAGCCCCAGTTGTCCTTGCGCGAGCCGGTATAGGTGGAAAATACCACCGTCGGGTCGATGGTCAGCGGGCGGTTGTGGTCGTAGCGGCCGAGACGGAAATGCACTTCGCGGCCCTGCAGCACGTAGTGGCAGGCCACGGGCTGGCGCCGGCCGCGGGCGTCGAGCTGCCAGGCCCGCGGGGCCAGCTCCGTGACGGTGCCCACCGAGGTCTGCAGCTGCAGGGAGCCGCCGGGGCGCAGGCGCAGGGCTTCGGCCCCGGTGTAGCGCAGGCCGATAACGGCCGCATCGGCTCCGGCGGCCAGCTCAAAGTCGTATTCTAGCTGCTCCTGCGCATTTTCATACAGGTGCGCATCGATACCGGGCCAGAGCCGGCGGTAGCGCAGCTCACGGTAGCCGGGCACCTGGCTGGCCCAACGGCGCGGGTTGTTGCCGCGGAAGTAGTTGCGCACTTCGCCGGTGGGCCCGGCGGGTTCCAGGGCCGCCGCCGCCGCGCCGATAAATTCCAGCTGCACGGCGTGGCCGCGTACCTGAGCAGGTAGCGGCGGCCGTTCGCCGGAGGTGCCCGTCGGGTGCCGATGCGGATCGAAGGATTCCGTCAGCACGTACGTCAGGCCGCGGGCTTCGGCGTAGAGCTGCCCTCCGGGCACGGTGGCGGAGTAGCGCACCGCGGCGGCCCACTGCCCGCGGTTTTCGATGAATTCCAGGTGGTCAGGTGGCGCCTTTGCGGCCCGCGCCGGGGCACGCAGGGCCAGCAAGCTCAAAAGCAGAAGAAGTAAGGGACGCACCACAAACAGCCGGAAAAGGACAGACCACCGAATGTAGCACATTCGGTGGTCTGTCAGGCAGGGATAATGGCGGGTTAGCGGCGGATTTCCAGCCAGCCCTTGGCCGTGCGGCCCTCCGTATCAACTAGGTGGTAATAGTAAATACCGTCGGGCAGGTTGCCGCCGCCCTTCAGGCCGCCGGCCCAGTCGTTCTGGTAGTTCTGGGTTTCGTACACCTGATTGCCCCAGCGCGAGAATACCTTGATGGTCACCGGCAGGCAGCTTAGGCGCTGCTCAAACGTGTCGTTCTGCCCGTCGCCGTTGGGGGTGATGATGTTCGGAATGAACGGGTCGCCGACGTACACCGGGGCGAAGCGCGTGGTCGAGGAGCAGGACGAGTTGTAGTAGGCCGTGAACTTCACCTGGTACTTGCCGGGCTTGGCATACACGTGCGTCGGAAACTGCTCGGTGCTCTGCACGATGTCGCTGCGTTCCGCGTCGCCAAAATTCCACTCGTATCTGTTGGCGAAGAGCAGGTCGTGATTGAAGGTATGCGTAAACGGGGCCATGCCGGTGTAGAAGGGCATGTCTTCGCCAGGACGGGGCTTCAGCGGGCAGGTCGGCAGCTCCAGAACCTGGTTGGTACGGTCCTCGGGCACCAGCATCACGCGCAGCTGGGACGCGTTCAGGCAGCCGGTGGTGGCGCGGTAAGTGTAGGTGAGCATCACCGGGCCGCTGCTGCCGGGCACCGGGGTGTACTGCCCGTCGGGCGTGCAGCCGGGGCCGCTCCAGGTGCCGCCCGCGGGGGAGCCCTGCAGGCGGTAGCCGCTGCGCTGGAAGGAGCACAGCGCCGTGTCGCGGCCCGCTACCACGACGGGCACGTTGTTGACCAGAATGCGCTGCGAAGCCGAGCCACACTGCAGCGCGGGTAGATTATAGGTGATGGTGTGCGTGCCCGGACCCGCCGCTTGGGGGTTGAACTGGTCGCCGGTGACGCCCGGGCCGCTCCAGGTACCGCCGACGACGGTGGCCGTCAGACGAATGGGTGCTTCGTAGAGGCAGATCTGCGGGGGCAGGGCGAAGGTGACGGGCGTGATGGGCAGCACCGTCATGTTCAGGGTGCTGGTGGTGACGCAGGTGCCGGTGCTGGCCACCGTGTAGGTCAGTTGGTGCGTACCCACGGCGGCCGTGCCCGGTGCGAAGGTGTAGCCCGCAGCCACCGAGCCCGTGACGCCGGTGCCCGCCCAAGTGCCGCCCGCGGGCGAGCCGCCCAGGCGCATCGAGCCCGCATCCACGCACACGCTCTGGTTCGGGCCGGCCACGGCCACGTTCATGCCGAAGTCAATCTTGAAGGCGGCGTTGTTGCAGTTCGAGGCCCCGTTGCGGGTGGAGTAAGAGCCGGCGCCGGGCGGAATCGGGAAGCTCGACGAGCCGCCGCAGCCGCCGCATACGGCCTGGTACACGAAGCCGCGACGGTCGAAGCGCGAGGTGCCGCCGTCGACGTGCTCCTCGCCGCTGCCGCCGAAGTAGGTGGCGTATTCCAGCGTCGTGGCGTAGGGCGCCAGCTGCATCAGGTAGAAGTCGTTGCCGTCGGTGGTGCGCTGAATGGCGTTGCTGGTGGTAATCAGGCCGCGGGTGTCCTCGTTGCCGTAGCTGCCGCCGTTGATGTCGCCGCCCCAGCCGCAGATGTAAATCCGCTCGCACTGGTCGACCAGAAAGGCCGTGGGCGAAATATCCGGGTTGCTGCGGCCGGTGCCGAAGGCCGTGCTCAGCACCGCGCTGCCCAGGTCGGGCGCCAGCTTGTTGACGAACTGCCGGCCGTTGGCGCTGGAATACACGTTGCCGACGATGGGCCACTGCCCGCGCGTCTGGCCCAGGGCGTACACCCCGCCCAGCCCGTCGAGCTGCAGAAAGTACACCTCGTCGTGCTGCCCGGTGCCCAGGTAGGTCACACGGCGGGCCTGGTAGCTGCTGCCTGCGTTGGGCGAGAGGCGGGCAATGTAGCCGTCGACGCCGCCGAACAGGCTGGTCTGGTAAGCGCCGCTGATGGGTTCCAAGTCGGCGCTGGTGGTGCCGCCGCCGATGTAAATGTCCCGGGCCGCGTTAATCTGAATGGAGTAGGCCGCATCGGCACCCGAGCCGCCGAAGTAGCTGGAAAACGTAAGGGCGCTGAGCGTGGGCGAGAGGCGGGCCACCACCGCGTCGTAGAGGCCGCCGCGGTGGCTGGTCTGCACCGCCCCCACCAGCGGAAAGTTGGTCGACGCGGTGCTGCTGGCAATGTACACGTTGTCGTCGCTGTCCACCGTGATGTCGCCGCGGAACTGGTCACCGTAGTTGTGCACCAGCTGGTTAAAGGAGCCGGTGGTCGTCAGCAGGCCGTCGTTGTTGGTACCGCCGAGGAAGGTCGAGCCCACCAGTGCCGAGCCGCTGCTGTTCAGGCGCGTCACCACGATATCGGAGCCCGCGGTGTAGCTCAGGCCGCTGAGCGGGGCAAAGCTCGGCCCGCCCTCGAAATGCTGGTCGAAGCCGTTGCCCGTCACCGGATAATTCGCGGAAGAAGTGGTGCCGAGCACCAGCAGGTCGCCCTGGTTGTTCACCACCAGGCTGTGCGGCACGTCGGCGCCGCTGCCGCCGATGTAGGTGGCCCACAGGCGCGAGGCGCTGCCGGTGGCGGCGCTGTTGTACTTGATGATGGCCATGTCGATAACCCCGCCGAAGGAAGTATCGAAGGCGCCCGGGCTGGTGGGGTAGCCGGCGGCGAAGGCAATGCCGCCGGAGTACATGTTGCCCTGCTGGTCGTAGGTGGCCGTGAAGCCCCAGTTGTCGGAGGTCGAGCCCGTAAACGAGGAAAATACCACCGTCGGGTCGATGGTCAGCGGGCGCGTATGGTCGTAGCGGCCCAGCTCGAAGCGCACTTCGCGGCCCTGCAGCACGTAGCGGCAGCTCACCGGCTGCTGCCGGCCATTGGCGTCGAGCTGCCAAGCCTGCGGAGCCAGCTCCGTGACGGTACCCACCGAGGTGCCGATTTCCAGCACGCCGTCGGGGCGCAGCTGCAGGCGGTCGGCGCCGTCGTAGCGCAGGCGGATGCGGCCCGCGTCGGCCCGAGCGGCCAGCTCGAAGTCGTATTCCAACTGGCCCTGGCGGTTTTCGTAGAGGTGCGCGTCGATGCCGTTCCACAGGCCCTGGTAGCGCAGCTCGCGGTAGCCGCCCACGCCCTGGGCCCAGCGCTTGGCGTCGTTGCCGAGCAGGTAGTTGCGCACTTCGCCGGTGGGCACGGTGGGCTGCAGGGTGGCGCCGCTGCGGGCCCCTACGAAGCGCATGCTGTAGGCGTGGCCGTGCATCTTGTCGGTGGCCGCGGCGCCTTCCTTGCCGTGGTGGTGGTGGGCCGCCAACTGCTGCGGATCGACGAAGGAATAGGTCAGGCCGGTGGCTTCTACGAACAAGCGGCCGGCGGGCAGCGGGGCGGCGTAGCGGGCGCGGGTGTCCCACTGGCCTTTGTTCTCGATGAACTCCAGGCTGCGGGCGGGCGGCTCACTGAGGGCCTGCGCCAGGGTGGGAAGGGACAACAGGCCAAGCAGCGCAGCCACCCGGCCGAGGGTAGAAAGAAACATGGGACGTTAATAGAGGATTACTTCGAAGGTACAACGAAACAGGCGCGTTCGTGCCCGGCTCACCTGATCATGTGATTGGCGCCGAAATGCGTCGTAGGTTTGCGGCTTCAAGGTTTGGTTGGTATCCGGTGCGTCGTTCATTTGCATTCAAGCTCACGCTGCTCACGCTGGCCTGGCTCGTGTTGGCCATAGGGTGCATGCAAGTGCCGACAAGGTTGCTTTGGCCCGCCGCATTCGGGGCCCTCACGCTGCCGGTGGCCCTGGCCGTGAATGGTGGTTGGCTGACATACTGGGTGTTGCGCCGCTGGCCGGTGGCTCTGCTGCCCCTGGCCGCGCTGCTGCTCTGCTGGCCGCACCTGCAGCGCGGGCTGGCCCTGCACCTGCCCGCCGCCACCCCGGCCGCCGATTCGGTGTCGGTACGGATGGTCAGCGCCAACGTGCGCATTTTCAACGTGTACCCCCAGCTGCGCGACCCGGACTTGGCTTCGACCAAGACCATGATCCGTTACCTGGCCGACAGTCCGGCCGACGTGCTCTGCCTGCAGGAATTCTACACCGAGCCCCGGCCCACGCAGGACGGCACCGTGTTCAACACCGAGCGGCAGCTCGGCCGGCTCAGCGGCCGGCGGGCGTTTGTCTCGACCACGCTCACCAACCGCCTCGGCGCCAAGTTCGGGCTGGCCATCTTTTCGCGCTTTCCCATCGTGCGCCGGGGGGTTATTCAGTTCGGGCGCCTCACCCAGAACCACGCCATGTGGGCCGACCTGCGCCTGCCCCAGGGCGACACCGTGCGCGTGTTCAACGCCCATCTGCAGAGCATGAGCATGGCCGAGCAGGACATCGTGGACAGCTACAGCAGCAAGGCCGGATTCAAGGCCAAGAGTATCGGGCTGCTGCGGCGCTTCAAGCGCGGCATGGTGCAGCGCAGTGTGCAGGTCGATACCCTGGTCGGGCGCATCGAGCGCAGCCCCTACCCGGTGCTGCTCTGCGCCGACCTGAACGATTTGCCCTACAGCTATAGCTACGACCAGCTGGCCGACCACCTGCAGAACGCCTGGGCCACGGTGGGCCTGGGCGTGGGCGCCACCTACAACGGCAAGCTGCCGCTGCTGCGCATCGACCAGCAGTTTGCCGGCCCGCCGTTTCGGGTGCTGGGCTGCCGCGTGCGCCGCGACATGCCGTATTCCGACCACTTTCCGGTGGAAGCGGAGTATCGATTGAGATGAGTAAAAGCGCACATGCGTAGAGCGTAGAGCAGAAAGGTTGCCCGCGAGCAAACATCCTGCCTATCTACCCGCTTACTCACCTTTATCTACTCTCCCGACTCACTACCTTTGCCCCATGCAACACCCACTGTCGCTCCACAACACGCTTACGCGCAAGAAAGAACCGTTTGTCCCCGTGCACGCGCCCTTCGTGGGCGTGTACCTCTGCGGCCCGACGGTGTACTCGGAAGCGCACGTGGGCAACGCCCGGGGCCCGGTGGTGTTCGACGTGCTGACGCGCTACCTGCGCCAGCTCGGCTACTCGGTGCGCTACGTGCGCAACATCACCGACGTAGGCCACCTCGTGGGCGACGCCGACGAGGGCGAGGACAAAATCAGCAAGATGGCCCGGGCCCAGAAGCTGGAACCCATGCAGGTGGCCCAGGACTACGCCAACCGCTACCGCCGCCATATGGAGGCGCTGGGCTGCCTTTCGCCCGACATCGAGCCGCTGGCCACCGGCCACATCATCGAGCAGATTCAGATGATCGAGGAAATCATCGAGAACGGCTTCGCCTACGAGGTCAACGGCTCGGTGTACTTCGACGTGCCCCGGTACAACGAGGCCGGCAACGGCTACGGCAAGCTCTCGGGCCGGGTGCCGGAGGAGCTGCTCAGCGGCTCGCGCGACAACCTCGCCGGGCAGGACGAAAAGCGCAGCCCCCTGGACTTCGCGCTCTGGAAAAAGGCCGACGAGCGGCACCTCATGCGCTGGCCCTCGCCCTGGGGCGAAGGATTTCCCGGCTGGCACCTGGAGTGCTCGGCCATGAGCCGCAAGTACCTCGGCCGCGAGTCCGACATCCACGGCGGCGGGCTGGATTTGATGTTTCCGCACCACGAGTGCGAAATAGCCCAGAGCCAGGCCAGCCACTCGCACACCGACGAGGCGCGGGTGTGGCTGCACAACAACATGATTACGGTGAACGGCCAGAAGATGAGCAAGTCCTTCGGCAACTTCATCACCATTTCGGAGCTGTTCAGCGGGCAGCACCCGTCCCTGTCGCAGGCCTACTCGCCCATGGTGGTGCGCTTCTTCCTGCTCCAGGCCCACTACCGCAGCACCGTCGACTTCTCCGATGAGGGCCTGAAAGCGGCCAGCAAGGGCTACCGCAAGCTCATGAACGGCCTGCGCCAGATCGAGCGGCTCAGCCTGCCCGAGGGCACCGAGCGCGCCGCCGATACCAGCGCGGCCGACGCGGAGCTGCGCAAGCTGGTGCAGGACTGCTACGTGGGCCTGAACGACGACCTGAACACGGCCCGCGCCATTGCCTCGCTGTTCAACCTGCTGCGCAAGTTCAACGGCTACTACAACCAGCCGGCCACGCTGGCGCAGGTAGGCGAAGCCGCCCTGGCCGAAGCCACCGCCGCCTACCGCACGCTGGTGGTCGACATTCTGGGCCTGCGCGACGAGCCCCGGGCCAACGCGGAGGAACTGTTGGGCCTGACCCTGCAGTTCTACGCCGAGGCCAAGTCGGCCAAGGACTACGCCAAAGTGGACACCATCCGGGCCGCCCTCAAGGAACAGGGCATCCTGGTGAAGGACACCAAGGCCGGCGTCGACTGGGCCTACGAAGAGTAAACGCAGCGCCGGTTTAGCGGCCTTCACAGCACGTCATGCTGAGCGCAGTCGAAGCATCTCTACCGCTTCGTTTGATACTAATCTCAACGAGCAGATTACTATCCGTAGAGATGCTTCGACTGCGCTCAGCATGACGTTCTTACTTAGATTTGCTTTCGACTTTTCTCCTCCCAATGACCCGCAACCCCCTGCGCCTGCTGTGGCGCCCCGCCGCCCTGCTCGCCGCCACGGTGCTGCTCACGGCCTGCCCCGATAAGAAACCGGCCACCGAAACCCCGGACGCGGGTAGCGCCGCTGAAACGCCGCTGCGCAAGGCCCCGGCCTTCAACGCCGACTCGGCCTACCAGTTCACGGCCAAGCAGGTGAGCTTCGGGCCGCGGGTGCCCAACACGCCGGCCCACGTGAACTGCGGCGACTGGATTAGCAGCAAGTTCCGCGCCCTCGGCCTGCAGGTGCAGGAGCAGCCCTTCACGGCCATGGCTTTCGACGGCAAGCAGTTGCGCGGGCGCAACATCATTGCCCGCTTCGCTCCGCAGGCGGCCCGCCGGGTAGCCCTGTTCGCGCACTGGGATACCCGCCCCTTCGCCGACAAGGACAAAACCAAGCCCAACGCCCCGCTCGACGGGGCCAACGACGGCGCCTCGGGCGTGGCCGTGGCCCTGGAAATTGCCCGGCAGCTGGCCGCTCAGCCCGATTCGCTCACGCCCGCCGTCGGCGTCGACATCATCCTGTTTGACGCCGAAGACTACGGCTACGACTCTTCGACCCAGGCCAACCTGGAAAACAAGCTGGCCGGCGCGGGCGTGGAAAGCTGGTGCCTTGGCTCGCAATATTGGGCCAAAAACCTGGTGCCCGCCGGCTACAAGGCCGAGTACGGCATTCTGTTCGACATGGTGGGGGCCAAGGGTGCCCGCTTCTCGCGCGAGGAGCTGAGCCGGCAGCAGGCCAACGACGTAGTGGGCAAGCTCTGGTACAACGCCAGCCGCCTGGGCTACTCCGACTACTTCATTGCCCAAGACATGCCCGGCATCACCGACGACCACGTGTTCACCAACCAGGCCGGCGTGCGCACCGTCGACCTCATCGACCACGTGCCCTACGGCGACGAGTTTTTCCCCGCCTACCACCACACCACCCAGGACAACATGAGCATCATCGACCGCAACACCCTGAAAGCGGTGGGCCAGACGGTGCTGCAGACCCTGTACCAGGAGTAGCACGGAACAGATAGGAAAGCCCCGGTTGCGCCCGCAGCCGGGGCTTTTTGCGTTATTGCGGCCCTTATTCGTTGTTCAAGTCACTCGTTGTCTTCTATGCCGCTTCGTTGCCTCTGGCTGCTGCCCACGCTGGTGCTACTCGTAATGGCCCGGCCGTTGCGGGCGCAGCCCACCAAGTTTTTGTCGCCGGTGGTGGGCGCCTCGATTATGTTTCAGCAAAAGGTCAGCCTGCGAGCTTACGCGGGTAAGCCCTGCCGGCTGTCGGCACGCATGCGGGTGGATACGGCACAAGTGGATGGGGGCGACGCCCGCATCGGGCTGCTGATGTTCGATGCAAAAAAGCGCATTCTGGGCGGGTTGAACATGGGCAACAAGCCCGCGCGCAGCGCTGCCTGGCAGACTTACACCGTACAGGGGCCGTTGGCGAAGCAGGTGGATTCGGTGGGCGTAGTGGGCATCCAGTACCTCAACGGCACGTTCGAGTACGACGACTTCAAGCTGGAAGTGGAAACGCAGCCGGGCCAGTGGCAGCGCGTGGAGCTGCGCAACGCCGGCTTTGAGCACAGTGCCCCCGGCCCCAATACCGGCCTGCCCACTGGCTGGAAATCGATAACGCCGGTGGTGGGTTTTGGCTACGAAGTGGCGGAAACGGCGCCCGGCCAGCGAATCCTGCGGGTAACCGGCCGCGGCATCGTGCGCTACGGCCGCAATGCCCGCGCCGGCCACTACGCCACCGTCAACGGCGTGAAGCTCTATTACGAAACCTACGGGCAGGGCGAGCCGCTGCTGCTGCTGCACGGCAACGGCGAATCCATTCAGTCCTTTGCCAACCAGATCGGGGCCCTGGCCGAGCACTACCGGGTTATTGCCGTCGACACGCGCGGGCACGGGCGGTCGGGCAACGAAAAGCGGGCCTACACCTACGACCTGTTTGCCGACGACATGCGCGCCCTGCTCGATACGCTGGGCATCGGAGCGGCGCACGTGGTGGGCTGGAGCGACGGGGGCAACACCGGCCTGAGCCTGGCCACGCGCTACCCCACGCGGGTGCTGAGCCTGGTGACGATGGGCGCCAACCTGTACTGCGACAAAACCGCCGTGGAGGCCAAAACCCTGCGCGAAGTGCGGCTGATTCACGCCGCGGGCCTGGTACTCGGCCCGTTCAAGCCCAACTTTCGGCGGGCGCGGCGGCTGAGCACCCTGCTGCTGAAATACCCGCAGATGCAGCCCGCCCAGCTCGGCGCCGTGCAGGTGCCCACGCTGGTGCTGGCCGGCGAAAACGACGTCATCCTGGAGCCTCACTCGCGGCTGATTGCCAGCAATATCAAGGGCAGCCAGCTGCACATCTTCCCCGGCCTCACGCACTACGCGCCGCAGGAAGACCGCACCCGGTTCAATGAAGTGGTGTTGGGCTTTCTGCAGCAGCTGCCGCCGGCCGGTGGTAAGGCGCGCCGCACTGAGTAGTAGGAGCGGGCCCGGCACAACCTGTGCCCCGGCCAAACGCGTACCTTAAGCCCGCAACTGACCTGCTGCCTGCCGATGAAGCACTTCTTCCTGCTCCTAAGCCTGCTGGCCGGGCTGATTCGCCCCGCTGCGGCGCAGATTGATACCACCGGTGGGCAGTTTCACCAACCGCTTTACCCCACGCCCAGCGTTACCACCGGCGTAGTCTTCGGCAGCGCGCCCAACTCCGGCGGCACCACCCAAACGCTGCTGATGGATATCTATCAGCCCGCGGGTGGGCCCGCTACGCCGCGGCCGCTCATCATCCTGGCTCACGGCGGCGCCTTCTTGAGCGGCGCCCGAACCGATTTCGACGTGTCGGAGCTGTGCCGGCGCTTTGCCCGCTTGGGCTACGTCACGGCCAGCATCGACTACCGCCTGGAGTCGTTTTTTACCTTCAATGGAGCGCGGGCCGTGGTCAACGCCGTGCACGACATGCGGGCGGCGGTGCGGTTTTTCCGGCAGGATGCGGCTACCACCAACCAGTACAACGTCAACTCAGGCTACATTTTCGCGGGTGGCTCGTCGGCCGGCGCCATCACGGCCGTGCACGTGTCTTATCTGGATAAAGAAGCCGAGCTGAGCGCGCTGAACGCGCCGGGCGTGGCCCCAGGGCTGGAAGGCAGCAGCGGCAACCCCGGCTACAGCAGCGCCATCGGGGCGGGCATCAACCTGTGCGGCGCCATTGGCAACCTGAGCTGGATCGAAGCCGGCGACGAGCCGCTGGTGAGCGTGCACGGCACCGCCGACGGCATCGTGCCCTACGGCACCGGCCCCACCTTCACCGGCGACGTGGTCAACGGCAGCGGCGCCATCAAGCCCCGGGCCGACGCGGTGGGCGTGCCCAACACCCTGTACCGATTCAGCAAGGCCGGCCACGTGCCCTACAACGGCAGCAGCGCCACGCAGGTAGCCTACATGGATACCACTTTCCGCACCGTGCGCGACTTTCTGCGGCCCCTGCTGGTCGTAACATCCTCCCTGCCGGTGCGGCTGACCAGCTTCACAGCTGAGCAACTGGGCCCCCATGCACTGCTGCGCTGGGAAACTGCTCAGGAAGAAAATAGCGCCGGCTACGAAGTGGAAGTCTCCACGGACGGCCATACCTTCCGCCAGCTGGGCTTCGTGCCGAGCGTGGCGCCCAACACCACCGGCCGCGTCGGCTACCGCTTCCGCGACCAGGAAGCCGGCAAGAAAGGCCTGCGCTATTACCGCCTGCGCCAGCTCGACCTCGACGGGCAGGCGGCATATTACGGCCCGCGCACGGTGTACTTCGGGGCCTTGGAGCAACTGACAGTATACCCCAACCCGGTCAGTGGCCCTGCGACTACCGTGCTGGTTCCGGCCACAGCTGCGGGTGTGCTGGAGCTGCGCGACGCGCTGGGGCGGCTCATCAGCCGGCAACCGGTGCCACCCGCTACCGGCGCCACGCACGTGGCCCTGCCGCAGCTGGCGGACTGCCCGGCGGGCGTGTACCACCTGCTGCTGCGCGACGCGACTGGCCCGGTGCAGCAGGTGCGGTTGCTGAAGCAGTAAGCCGCTGATTCTGCTCTGCCTGACCGGGCAGGTCCTACACGTAATCCAGCGTGGTGCCCATTTCGCCGACGACCAGCCGGGCCCGCCGCCCGCAGATCAGGGCCAGGTTGGCCGGCTCGTGCCCCACGGGAAAGCCGTAGGCCACCGGAAACTGGTACTTGCGGGCGTAGGTGTCGATGATTTCGTAGCAGGTCTGGCCGAAGGGAATGGCGTTGTCCTGCGGGTTGGTGAAGTGCCCCACGATGAGGCCGGCCAGGTCGCGCAGCTTGCCGGCGCGGTCCAGGTGCACCATCATCCGGTCGACGCTGTAGAGGTATTCCTCGATGTCCTCCAGAAACAGGAGTCGGCCGGCGGTGCTCACGTCGGAGGGGGTGCCGCTGAGCGTCTGGAGCAGGCTGAGGTTGCCGCCCACCAGCTCCCCGTCGGCCGTGCCGGGGCGGTTGAGCGGGTGCGTCGGCACGGCGTAGCTGATCGGTTCCCCGAACAGGGCCCGGCGCAGGCTTTCCACCGCATCACCGCCGCCTTCCTGGGCGAAGATGAAGGGCATCACGCCGTGGATGCTTTCGTGGCCGAGGCGCAGTAGGTGGCAGTTCAGGGTGGTAATGTCGGAGAAGCCGGCCACCCACTTCGGGTCCTGGGAGAAGCGCGAAAAATCAATCAGATCGATGATGCGCGGGGTGCCGTAGCCGCCGCGGGCCACCAGGATGGCGCGAATGGCCGGGTCGTCGAGCTGGCGCTGGAAGTCGCGGGCCCGCAGCGCGTCGTCGCCGCCGAACTGGTGGTGCGCCGCCGTCACCGATTCGCCCAGCACCACCTGCAGGCCCCAGCTTTCCAGGATTCCGATGGCCGGCAGCAGTTCCTCGCGCGAGACTTTGCGGGCGGTGCAGACGATGGCAACCTGGTCGCCGGGACGAAGGGAGGGGGGCGTGGTGGGCATGAGCGGAAACATAATAACGCCGCAAACCTACACCGAAGCCGGCAGTCAGCGACGCTTATTTGGGCCCGAGGTGTGGAATGCCGGGTTGAAAGACATCTTCAACGCATGCGCTCCTCCATTCAATTATTGCTTGGCCTGTGCGGCGTCTGCAGTTGTGCCGCTCCCCGGACCCTGCCGCCCGGCTCATACCTCGAAACGCGTTCCAACGCGGTGCTCTTCACCAGTCGGGAGCTGGTGGTATATCCGGACGGCCACGTGCAGTATCTTCTGCACGCGGATGACAGGAGCATGGCACGCGAAGGCAGCGGCACGTACCGTCTGCGGGGCCGCCACCTGAAGTTGCACCTGAACGGCCAGCCGGACACCGCCCGTGCGCAGGCCACCGGCACGCCGCTGCCGCCCACCGACCAGCGGCAGCAGTTCTACATCACTGCCCGCGCGGGAGCTGGGCCGCCTGCGCCGCTGTCCGGCCTTACGGTACTGGCACGCAACGCGGCGGGCGCCATCGTAGCAGCCGCCGAAACGGACTCCGAGGGCTACGCGGAACTGCCGCTGGTACCGCCGGCAGCCCAGCAAACCATCGAAATTACCGGTGTCGGCTGGCGCCGCTGGCAGCAGCCCCGGCCCGCGGAGCCGACCACCTTCCGCGTGCAAATGGTGCAGCAGCCGTACCATCCCTACGCGCCGGGCACGCGCAAAAGCTTCGGCGTGCTGGCCCGCTCACCTCAACAGTTGCTACTGCGTCTGGGCGCCGACACGCTCCGGCTCGTGCGGCGCCCCTGAGCCCAGGGGTGCGTTGCTAGTCGAAGCATATGGAAAAGTGAAACCTCACATCCGCATCTTTGTGGCGCCCTATCCGCGTCTTTTCGCGTAAGCAAGTCAGCACCTAGCGCTTGTATGATGAAACACCTGCTACTCACTGCCCTTGCCCTGCTGCTCCTATTGACCTCGGCCCGGGCCCAGATCGATACCACCGGCGGCCGCTACCGTCGCCCGATTTTCTCGCAGGTGACCGTGACGCGGGCAGTGGCTTACGGCGCGGCCACCAACATTGCCGGCAGCAACCAGACCCTGCTGCTCGACCTCTACGAGCCCACCGGCGACACCGTGCGCCGCCGGCCCCTGGTCATAATGGCCCACGAAGGTGCCTTCGCCACCGGCAACCGTGACGACCAGTTCATGACGGCCATCTGCACCCGGCTGGCCCAGCTAGGCTACGTCACGGCCAGCATCGATTACCGCCTCGGCTTTTTTCCCTTCGACAGCGCCAACATCGGCCGGGCCTCCATCCGGGCCTCGCAGGACATGCGCGCCGCCGTGCGCTTTTTCCGCCGCGACGCGGCCACCACGCGCCAGTACCGCCTTCACCCCGCCTACGTTTTCGCGGGTGGCTCGTCGGCCGGGGCGTTTATGGCCCTGCAGCTCGGCTACCTCGATAAGCCCGCCGAGGTGCCCGCTTACGTCGACCTGGCGCAGCTGGGTACGCTGGAAGGCAGCAGCGGCAACCCCGGCTACAGCAGCCAGATAGCTGCCGTCGTCAACCTGTGCGGAGCCGTGGGCGGCCTGACCTGGCTGGAGCCCGGCAATGTGCCGCTGTGCAGCGTACACGGCACCGCCGATGCCGTGGTGCCCTACAACATCGGCCGGGCCTTCGGGCAGTCGTTTTCGCCGCGCATCTACGGCAGCGGCGTGCTCAAGCCCCGCGCCGACGCGGTGGGTATTCCAAACGTCCTGCGGACGCTGCGCGGCGCTCCGCACGTACCCTACGACGGTACTACCGCCACGCAGGTAGCCTACACCGACACCACTTTCCAGACCGTACGCGACTTTCTGCGGCCCCTACTACGTCAGCCCGGCACGGTGCTAAGCGCCGTTGCCCGCCACCAGGCTGAAGCACCGCAGGTGTACCCGGTGCCCACTACTGAGGATGTTTTCTATCTGCAGGCTGCTACTGCAGCGCCGTTCCGCCCGCGCCAGGCCGAGCTGCTCGACGCCGCCGGCCGGGTAGTGCGCCGGTTTCGCTGGGACCAGCCGCGCCTGGCCGTGCCGCGCGGCGCGCTGCCCGCCGGCAGCTACTACCTCCGCGCCGACGAATTACCGGTCCAGCGCGTGATACTGCAGTAAAAGCAAAACGGACGGCCACTGAGGCCGTCCGTTTTGCTGTCAATCAGCTGCCAAAGCCGTTTCCAATTGCGGCGCGGGCTGCGCCACTACCGGCCGCACGCGCCCGGTTCGCGCCACGAAGGTGCCGCCCGCCCGCAGCGCGTCGCGGTAGCGGTGCAGCTGGCTCAGGCGCACGTAGCCCACGGCGTAATCGTAGGTGAAGCCCGGGGCGCTGAGCTGCTCCGACACGTCCGTCAAACCCAGGGCCCGGCGCAGCTCGGCCGGGGCGGAGCGCAGGTACACTTCCAGCTCCAGGTCGGGCACCTCGGCAGTCAGGGCCGTTTCGGCGGGCAGCTTGGCGTAGGCGTAGCGGAAGCCGTGGCGCAGGGCTACCAGATCGGCCAGCACGGCCGAGCCGGTCGGGTGGCCACCCGCGCCGCGGCCCCGCCAGAAGTGCTGCCCGGCAAACTCGGCATCAACCACCACGCCGTTGAATTCGCGTTCCACCGCGTACAGCGGCGAGTCGGCGTCGACGAACTGGGGCGTGACGTACACCGTGGCGCCGCCCCCGGGCAGGGGCTGCAGGATGGCTACCACCTTGAGCTTTTTGCCCCGTTCCGCCGCGTAGCGGATATCGGCCGCCGATACGTTTTCGATGCCCAGATTGAGCACCGCGTCGGGGTCGAGCAGTAGGCCGCAGGCGTGGGCGGCGAGGATGACGGCCTTGGAGCGCGGGTCGAAGGCCGCCATGTCCAGGGTGGGGTCGGTTTCGGCGAAGCCTTGCGCCTGCGCTTCGGCCAGGGCCTCGGCGTAGTCGGAATCGGCCTCGCGCATGCGCGTCAGCACGTAGTTGGAGGAGCCGTTGAAGATGCCGCTGACCTGCAGCAGCGGCTCCTGTGCGAAGTACGAGTCGAGGGTGCGGACGACCGGGATGCTGCCGCACACGGCCGCTTCGTAGAGCAGGGTGCCGCCGAATTCGCGCTGCAGCGCAATCAGCTCGGGCAGGTGCCGGGCCACCATGGCCTTGTTGGCCGTCACCACCCGGCGGCCCTGGCGCAGAGCCCGGCTCACCAGGCGGAACGCCTCGTCGGCGTCGTCGATGACTTCCACCAGCAAATCCAGCGTGGGGTCGTCGAGCAGGTCGTCGGCGTGAAACTCAAACCGCCCGGCGGGCAAGGGGCGCAGCTTGGTGGGGTTTTTCACCGCAATGCGCGCCACCGTGAAGCCCGCCTCGGGGTGGCGCTGCAGAATATCGTACAGGCCCTGCCCCACGCAGCCGAAGCCAATCAGGCCGATGCGCGTCGGCGGCGCGGGGTTAGTGGGCGAAGGTTTGGACATAAAATCGTTCGAGGAAATGCGCTATCTGCGCGGTTTCGATCAGGAAGCCGTCGTGCCCGTAGCCCGACTCCATTTCGGCGTACATGGCCCCCGGAATGTGCCGCGCCAGGAGCTGCTGCTCGGCGGGCGGAAACAGCACGTCGGAGGTGATGCCGAGCACCAGCGTGCGGGCCTGCACCCGCCCTAGGGCCGCCGCCACGCCGCCGCGCCCGCGGCCCACGTGGTGCGCGTCCATGATATGCGAGAGCGTGACGTAGCTGTAGGCGTTGAAGCGGGCCGTCAGCTTGTCGCCCTGGTACTGCTGATAGCTGCTGGCCCGATGAAACGTGGGCAGCTCGTCGTCGGCTTCGGCCTGGCTGTGGCCGTAGGCCTCGTAGCTGCGGTAGCTGAGCAGGGCAATGGCCCGGGCCGCGCGCAGGCCGAGCTGCCCGCCTTCGGGCCCGCCGCCGACGTAGGTGCAGTCGGCCTGAATGGCCAGGCGCTGGGCCTCGTTGAAAGCAATGCCCCAGGGCGAGTGTTGGGCATTGGTGGCCAGCAGCACAAGGTGCTCAAACACGGCCGGCTGCTGAATGGCCCACTCCACCGCCTGCTGCCCGCCCAACGAGCCGCCGATGACGGTGTGAATCCTGGTCAGGCCCAGGTGCTGGCGAAGCTGCTCGTGGGCCGCCACCAGGTCGCGCACCGTCAGGCGCGGGAAGGCGGCGTAGAGCGGCTTGTTGCGCGGGGCCACCGGCGTCAGCGGACCGGTGCTGCCGTAGCAGGAGCCGAGCACGTTAGCGCACACGATAAACCAGTCGGCCGGGTCGAAATAGTCGCCGGTGCCAAACAGGCCCGGCCACCAGCTCAGCACGTCGGAATTCGCCGTCAGGGCGTGGCACACCCAGATGACGTTGTCGCGGGCTTCGTTGAGCGTGCCGTAGGTGTGGTAGGCAATCTGCACGCCGTCGAGCTGCCCGCCGCATTCCAGCGGCAGCGGCTCGGCCAGGGTTAGCACTTGGGGGTTGCTGCTCATAGGATTTGAAAAATTATTCTTTGCTCCCGGCCCCTTCCGCCGTTGGGAAGGGGCCGGAAAGCAAAGAGGCCGAAGCGTGGGACGCGGCGCTTTCTCCCGAAACACCGCGCCCGCGCCCCGCAAGCTGGATGGGAAGCCGGTTCCATGGCAGCGGGCCGGCTTCCGCAAGGTTCCCTCCCTGTTAAACTTCCAGCGTTGCGGGGTGCCCGGCTTGTTGCTCCACGAGGAGGGGCGTTTCCTCCTCGTCGGGGTAGCGGTCGGCCGATTCTTGCACCGCGTCGAAGGCGCGTTGCAGGTCGGCTTTGATGTCGTCGATGTGCTCCAGGCCCACCGAAATGCGCAGCAGCGTGGGCGTCACGCCGGCGGCGCGCTGCTCCTCCTCGGAAAGCTGCTGGTGCGTGGTGGCCGAAGGCTGAATGATGAGCGTCTTGGCGTCGCCCACGTTGGCCAGGTGGCTGATCAGCTGCAGGTTGTCGATAAACTGCGTGGCCGTGTCCTTCGAGCCCTTGATGGCAAACGTCAGCACGCCGCCGAAGCCGCGCTTGAGGTACTTGGTAGCCAGTTGGTGGTAGGGGCTGCTCTTCAGGCCGGGGTAGTTCACGGCCTCCACCTGCGGGTGCGCCTCCAGCCACTCGGCAATTTTCTGGGCATTCTGCACGGTGCGGTCCACGCGCAAACTCAGCGTTTCCAGGCCCTGCAGCAGCAGGAAGCTGTTGAACGGGCTCTGCGAAGGGCCGAAGTCGCGCAGCCCCTCCACCCGGGCGCAGATGGCAAAGGCGATGTTGCCGAACGGGCCATTCTTGCCGAATACGTCGTTGAACACCAGCCCGTGGTAGCCCTCCGAGGGCTCGGTAAACTGCGGGTACTTGCCGTTGCCGAAGTCGTATTTGCCGCCGTCCACAATCACGCCGCCGATGCTGGTGCCGTGCCCGCCGATCCACTTCGTAGCCGAAGCCACCACGATGTGCGCGCCGTGCTCCAGGGGCCTGAAGAGGTAGCCGCCCGCCCCGAAGGTGTTGTCGACCACCAGCGGCAGGTCGTACTTGTTGGCCAGAGCGGCAATGGCCTCGAAATCAGGAATGTTGAAGCCCGGATTGCCGATGGTTTCCAGATACAGCGCCTTGGTATTTTCGTCGATCAGGCTCTCGAAGCTCGCCGGGTTGTCGCCGTCGGCGAAGCGCACCTCGATGCCCAAGCGCTTGAAAGCGACCTTGAATTGATTGTACGTGCCGCCGTAGAGGAACGAGGTCGACACGAAATTGTCGCCGGCCTGCAGGATGTTGTTCAGGGCAATGAACTGCGCCGCCTGCCCCGAGGCCGTAGCCAGGGCCGCCACGCCGCCTTCCAGCGCCGCAATGCGCTGCTCGAACACGTCGGTGGTCGGGTTCATCAGGCGGGTATATATGTTGCCGAACTCCTTCAGGGCAAACAGGTTGGCGCCGTGCTCCGCGTTCTTAAACACGTAGGAAGTCGTCTGGAAAATCGGGACGGCGCGGGCCCCGGTGCTAGGGTCGGGCTGCTGGCCGGCGTGGAGTTGCAGGGTGTCGAAATGCAGGTTCTGCGTGGACATGATGAGGCTGAGAAAGAGGGTTGTGGACGTCGAAAACGATGCAAGGAGGCCGCACGACGGCCAAAACGCCGCGTGCGCCGAAGGGGGCCGCGCAGCACCCGGAGCAGCTCCAAACGGGTGCGGCTAAGCCACGCGCCACCCGGTGAGCGGGCAGCAGACAGGAAAACGGGGAAGGGTGGGGGCGGGCATCAGCGACCCGCCGGGCGCACTACCAACAACAGCAACAACACATCATAGCGCCGCGCACCAGCTGCGGGCGCATTCGGGCGCATTCGGCGGCTACGGACAAACCGGTAGCGGGCGCCGCTGCGGGAAGCGGTGACAAATGATGGTCGGACGTGAGGGGGTAGTGGCTCATGGCACGCGGTTTATTTTTCCCCTTCCTGAGTTGGTCAGTGGGGCAGGATTTGGCACCTGCCAGCTTGTGCATTGCTGGTGGTTGCCAGAGGGTCACGGAGCCTAGTCTCTCGCCTCTTCGGAATAAATGCGTCAAAAAAATCCTGCGCCGGTAGCGGCAGGTGGCACAAAGGTAGTACCGGTTATGTAAAACGCAAATCCGGCCAAAAGTTTTTTTGCGGCGGCGAAAAGCCCATCAAAACTGCCTCTACGGGCAGATCAGCGCAGAAAATAATATGCCTGATCAAGCTGCCCGCATGACCATTCACACATTTCCATCCCTCACTACAGGCAGCGCTAAGGACCTGCTCACGCCTAAAAGACAACTGACGCAATGAGACTTTCAGCAGCGTCGAGGACCGTTATGCGGCGCAGAATGATGCGCTTTCTTCGAATGCTGCGGACACAAAAAACGCCCCGGGGGTCGGACCCGGGGCGTTTCGTACTCGGAGGCGAAAGGGAGCTTACAGCTTCGGCAGCTGCAGCACCTGGCCCACCTCGATGTGGTCGGGGTTGGAGCCGATGGTGGACTTGTTGGCGTCGTAAATCTGGTGCCACTTGGCGGCGTCGCCGTAATGGTGCTTGGCAATCTTCGACAGCGAGTCGCCGCTTACCACGGTGTACGTTTCGCCCTGGGTGGCGGCGGGGGCAGCGGGTTGGCCGGTGGCCGGCTGGGTTTTATTGCCGAAGAAATCGGAGGCACTGCCGGTTTGCGGCTGCGTGGGCTGAACGGGCTTTTTATCGCCCTTATCGCTCAGGAAATCAAAGAGTCCCATGGTTGTGTCTTGGTTGAGGTGTGGGGGAAAGAAGTCAAAAACCGGATGGTCAATGGATCAGCCCTGCTCTACGCGGATGCCGCGGCGAATGTTGCGGCTTAACCCTTTGGCCACGTGCCCGTAAGAAACGCCGCAGCGGCTGCCTGTTCGCGGGCCGCTGCCGACACGTCCTTGTTTCATCCCCCTAATTCCAGACACGCTCCATGAAACGTCCATTCAACACCCCGCTGCATTACCTGGCCAGCCTGCTGCTGCTGCTCTCGCTCTTCACCTACGCCTGCGGCAGCAAGGAAGGCAAGGTAGAAGGCGCCAACATGCTCTACGGCACCGACAGCAAAGTATGGAAGACCCACAAAGAGGAAGACGCCTCGGGCGACAAGGTCAAGCAGACCGCCGAGCAGAAGCAGGAAGAAATCCGCTTCTTCGCCAACGGCCAGTACGTAATGTCCTCGCCCACCGAGTCGATTAACGGTAAGTACACCTTCGACCAGGCCGGCAAAAAGATTACCATGACCCCCGACAACGGCAACATGGCCAACACCTTCGATGTGGCCACGCTCACCGATGACCGCCTCACGCTGCGCAGCCCCCAGGGCGCCGAACTGCAGCTCGAAGCCGAGTAAGTAAATTCGAATTCAGCCACAAAAAAGCCCCGCCACGTGAATGGCGGGGCTTTTTTGTGTGAAGTAATCAACACGTCATCCTACGACGTCATAACTTCTTTCACGGCTTGCTTGCCGAATACCCGGCCCACCCAGCGCGGCAGGAAGATGGTGCCGAGTACCAGATAGAGGTAGTAGGTGACGATACGGTAGAGCAGCAGAATGAAGTTGGTCATGGTGGCCGAGCCGGCGAAGGAGCGGAAGAACGAGGGGAAGGCGCCCTCGGCAAAGCCCGCACCCCCAGGCGTAATGGCAACCAGCAGCACGACTTTGTAGACGAGGTTGCGGGCGAAGATGGTGCCGAACGAGCCCCACGATACGTCAATAAAGGCCGCGATAAGGCAGCCGATGACCAGGTAGCGGGCCGTCCAGACGAAGGCCGTGCTCAGGGCGGCTTCGGCCCAGTAGCGGAAGCTGTTGCCGCGCAGCTCGGCCGAGGCATGCACCATTTCCAGCCCATGGTGGTAGGCCCGGCGCCGCCAGCGGTGGAGGCCCTTCAGCGAAAACATGCGCACCAGAAAGCGCTTCACCGAGTGCGGATTGACGAACAGGGCGTAGGCCATTAGCGCCGAATACGCCATCGTAAACACGTAGCTGACCCAGAACGCCACTTTCAGCGTGGTGACTAGCCCGCCCGAGCCCAGCGTTTCGTGGGGGAAGATGTAGTCGCCGGCCAGCAGCCACACCAGCGGCCCGGCCACCACGAAGTAGAGGTTGTCGAGCATGGCTGTGACCATGATGTAGGCCAAGGACTTGCCCAGCGGGATGCCCTCTTTGTTGAGCAGCAGCGAGGCAATGGCCGTGCCGCCCACCGCTGAGGGCAGCAGGCAGGAGGCAAACTCCCAGATCATAATCACGTCGACGCTCTGCTTCCACGACAGCTGCTTTTCCGCGATGTGGCGGATGCGGTACATGTAGCCGAAGTCGCGGGCCAGCAGCACCAGCAGGGTGATAAGCAGCCACAGTGGTTTGGCATCGGACAGCGCGGCCAGGTCGCCGGGCTGGTAGCTGCGCCAGAACATAAACCCGACCACCCCGAGCCCGATGACCACCGGTAGCAGCATGCGCGAAGGCGAGAGTTTATCGAGCAGCTGGCGGTCCTGCTGGGTGGTGCTCATGCGGTGGAAGCGTTGGTGACAGGCAAAAGTACGGACTTGACTCGCCGTGGGTCGTTATCAAACGGTTTTCCCCGGAAAGTAGCCGGCTTACCCTATGCCTCTCTTTTTCAGGCAGACAAGCGGGGGACTTTGGTAATCGGATGACAACCTCCCACTTTGAACCGTCGGCCTGAAAATATCGTACCTTTGCCCGCTAGCCTGCGCCACATTACTGGCTCCCCGCAACAATCTGGCAGTTAAGCAGGTTAGCCGACTACTCCCACTCGCCGTCGTAAGTAAACCCCGATGATTGTCGAACCTGGACCCCTGCTGGCTGCGATAAATTCGCCCGCCGATCTGAAAGACTTGCGCGAGGACCAGCTGGTTCAAGTCAGCCAGGAGCTGCGGCAGTACATTATTGATACGGTATCCATCTACGGCGGGCACTTCGGTGCCTCGCTGGGCGTGGTGGAGCTGACGGTAGCCCTGCATTACGTGTTCAACACGCCCTACGACCAGCTGGTGTGGGACGTGGGGCACCAAGCGTATGGCCACAAAATCCTGACTGGCCGCCGCAACCAGTTCCACACCAACCGCAAGTACCAGGGCCTGTCGGGCTTTCCGAAACGCTCCGAAAGCGAGTACGATGCCTTCGGGGTGGGCCACAGCAGCACCAGCATCGGCGCGGCGCTGGGCATGGCCGTAGCTTCGGACTACAAAGGCGAGTTTGAGCGGCAGCACATTGCCGTTATCGGCGACGGGGCCATGACGGCCGGCATGGCCTTCGAGGCCCTCAACCACGCCGGGGTGGCCAACACCAACCTGCTGGTTATCCTCAACGACAACTGCATGAGCATTGACCCCAACGTGGGCGCGCTCAAGGAATACCTCACCGACATCACCACCTCGCGCACCTACAACCGCGTGCGCGACGAGCTGTGGAACGTGCTCGGCAAGCTCAGCAAGTTCGGGCCCAACCCGCAGGCCATTGCCAGCAAAGTCGAGTCGGCCATGAAGGCGACCTTGATGAAGCAGAGCAACCTGTTCGAGTCGCTGAAGTTCCGCTACTTCGGCCCCGTCGACGGGCACGACGTGCAGCACCTGGCGGCCATTCTGAAGGACCTGAAGTCGATTCCGGGGCCCAAGCTGCTGCACTGCGTGACGACCAAAGGCAAGGGCTACGCGCTGGCCGAGAAAGACCAGACGCTGTGGCACGCACCGGGGCTGTTCGACAAAATCACCGGGGAGATTTACAAGAAAACGCCCGACAAGCCCCAGCCGCCCAAGTACCAGGACGTGTTCGGGCACACGATGGTGGAGCTGGCCGAGCAGAACCCCAAAATCATGGGCGTGACGCCGGCTATGCCCTCGGGCTGCTCCTTGAACATCATGATGAAGGCCATGCCCGACCGCGCTTTCGACGTGGGCATTGCCGAGCAGCACGCCGTCACCTTCTCCGCGGGCCTCGCCACGCAGGGGCTGGTGCCGTTCTGCAACATCTACTCGTCGTTTATGCAGCGGGCCTACGACCAGGTCATCCACGATGTGGCCCTGCAGAACCTGCACGTGGTCTTCTGCCTCGACCGCGCCGGCTTTGCCGGGGCTGACGGCGCCACCCACCACGGCGCCTACGACCTGGCCTACATGCGTTGCGTGCCCAACATGGTCATTGCCTCGCCCATGAACGAGGAGGAGCTGCGCAACCTGATGTACACCGCCACGCTGCCCGAAAATGCCGGCCCCTTCACCATCCGCTACCCCCGCGGCGAAGGCGTGATGCCGGAGTGGCGCAAGCCGCTGCAGCGCGTGGCCGTGGGCACCGGCCGCACCGTGCGCGAAGGCCAGGGCGACGTAGCCATTCTTACCCTCGGCCACATCGGCAACTACGCCGTGCGCGCCACCCAGCAGCTACTCACCGAAGGCCTCGACACCGGCCATTACGACCTGCGCTTCTGCAAGCCCCTCGACGAGGAGCTGCTGCACCAGGTATTTAGCCGCTATAAGGCCGTGGTGACGGTGGAAGACGGCTGCCTGCCCGGCGGCTTCGGCGCGGCCGTGCTGGAATTCATGGCCGACCACGGCTACTCGCTGCCCGTCAAGCGCCTCGGCATCCCCGACCGCGTGGTGGAGCACGGCTCCCAGGACGAACTGTACAAGGAGTGCGGCTACGACGCCGCCGGCATTGCCCAGGCCGTGCGCGACATGCAGGCTAAAGTCACCGACGCCCGCACGAGCAAGCTGCTGCGGTAAGAATTGATGAGCAAGCTGCTATTTCAGGAGCACCGGCTACGGCTGGTGCTCTTTTTTGTGGCCTGGGGCTGCTGTCTGGCCGCGTTTGGGCAGCAGGCAGACCGGACCTTGTTTCCACGGATGCGGCCACGTCAAAGCTTTGCGCCAGCCCTTATCAAAGGCGAATTGCCGGAAGCAGGTCGACTGCGGGTGACGGATAGCGAGGTCCGCGTGGGGCCGGAGCCGCTTCGGCGCAACGGCAAAACGTACTGGGAAATCGATCTGTATTACGACCGGCAGATTTACGAAGCCTTTAGACTGCGGCAGCAGGGCGACACCGTTTGGCTGGCCATCAATCCGGAACTAACCGAGTGGGCACCCGACGCCGATTCTGCGCAGAGCCGGCGGTTGCGGCGGTCCGTCCAACGGCTTCATCAGGAGTATACTCACCTTTTTCCTGAACCGCCTCAAAGCTTTGAGGAGAATGTGTTTCTGCGCTTCAACGCAAAGGTCGGCGAGGAGTGGGCGTGTTTAACCCGCATCAAAGGCAGCGTCAATGTCTGCTGGGTAACGCTCGATGCCATCCTCAACAGCCAGCAGCTGGATCCGTTGTACGTGTTCAGCGTGCGCAACAGCAGCAACGCATCCCACACGCCGCAGCTGATGAAACTGGTGGTGTCCAAGACCAGAGGTATTCGGGGGATGCTTTGGTACGATTACGCCTGCTGGGAGCCTTACCACTGCGAAGACTTGCTGGTGCGATACGGTAACTGGGAATAGGCGCGAAACCTGCCCGGCCGAGTGTGCCAGCACCTGGGAAGGGCAACGACTCAATCTGCCCCGGCCCACAGCTGCGTACATAGGTTGACCGCCCACCCGCCCCATCTATGCGCTTGCTGTTCCTGCTGCCCTTGCTGCTATCCACCCTGCTCAGCTGCAGCTGCACCAAAGCCACGCCCGAGCCCGTCGTGACGGGCGCGGCGCCAACGCCCGCGCCCGGCGGCGGCGCGGTGCGCTACCTCGCCCTTGGCGACTCTTATACCATCGGCCAGGGCGTGCCGGCGGCCGAGCGGTGGCCGGTGCAGCTGGCGGGCCTGAGCGGGGCGGCGGGCATTCAGAGCCCTGACATCATTGCCCAGACCGGCTGGACCACCGCCGAGCTGCAGCAGGCCATTGCGGCCTCCGGCAACCAAAAAACCTACGATCTGGTGTCCTTGCTGATCGGGGTGAACAACCAGTTTCGAGGGCAGCCGCTGGCCACCTACCGCACCGAGTTTCGCCAGTTGCTCCAGACGGCCATTCACTTCGCCGGCGACCGGCCCGGTCGGGTGGTGGTGCTGTCGATTCCCGACTGGGGCCAGTCGCCGATGGGGCGCAGCTACGACCGCGCCCGCATCAGCCAGGAAATCGACCAGTTCAACGGCGCCGCCCGGCAGGAATGCGCCACCGCCGGCGTGGCTTTCGTGGATATTACCGACCTGACGCGCGCCGCCAAGGACGACCCCGCGCAGTTTGCCGCCGACGGGCTGCACTACTCCGGGGCGCACATGCGCCAGTGGGCCACCCGCACGCTGCCGGTGGCGCTGGGGCTGCTGCGGTAATGGCGGCCGCCGGCGTCAGGCCTGGTGGGCGGTGGCGGGCAGCGGCTCGGCGCGCTCCAGAATCCGCTCCCGGTGATGCACGCCCCACTCGCGAATTTCGCCGATGACGCGCTCCAGGGTGCGGCCGTAGTCGGTCAGGGCGTATTCCACCGAAATGGGCACCGTGTCGTACACCGTGCGGCGCACCAGCTCGTGGCTTTCCAGGTCTTTCAGCTCGGCCGATAGTACCTTGGCCGTCACCCCGATTTCGCGCTGAATTTCCTTGAAGCGCCGCTCCTTGATGGAGAGCAGCATGATAATGGGAATCTTCCACTTGCCGCCGAGTACGTCCATGGCGTCGCGCAGGGGGCGGAGGTAGGCATTGCAGGCTTGGGCAGTTGACATGGCAGTTGAGAGTAAGCCGTGACGGTATCGGCGAAGTAACCGGTAACTCGCAGGTTAGTTGTAACAAATGTACGTACATAGATTTCTACCTTTGTCATGTTGCCTACGTAATCAGGCAGCTCCATCTTCGACATCAACCCGCCGGCCGGGCCGGCACAACCACCAGCCTACTACTATGGCCACTACCAAATGGGTCCTCGACCCCACCCACAGCGAAGTACAGTTCAAAATCAAGCACCTGGTGATTTCGACCGTCACCGGCTCGTTCAAGAAGTTTGAGGGCACGGTGGAAACCGACGGTGACTCTTTCGAAAACGCCAAGGTGCATTTCGCCGCCGACATCGACAGCATCGACACCAACCAGGAGCAGCGCGACCAGCACCTGAAGTCGGCCGATTTCTTCCACGCCGAGCAGCACCCCAAGCTGGTGTTCGAATCGACCAGCCTGCGCAAAGTGGGCGAGGGCGAGTACAAGCTGGAGGGTAACATGACCATCCGCGAGGTGACGCGCCCCGTGACCCTGGACGTGGAGTACGGCGGCACCGCCACCGACTTCTACGGCAACGAAAAGGCCGGCTTCGAAGTGAGCGGCAAAATCAGCCGCAAGGACTTCGGCCTGACCTGGAACGGCATCACCGAAGCCGGCGCCATCGTGGTGAGCGACGACGTGAAGCTGCTGGCCAGCGTGCAGTTTGCCAAAGTAAAAGAGGAAGTAGCCGCCTAAGCCGGCGCTTTCGCACCCTCTCGGCAATGCGAATGGGGGAGTTCGGGCGCGGCGGGGCGTCATTGCAGGCCCCGCCCGTCCGGGAGAAAAGTTCGCGTTGCTGACCCCTTTGCGGCCCGGATCTGCCCCGCGCCGCTTCGAAAAGCCACCCGCCCCGGGTGGCTTTTTTTGTGCCCGCACAAGGTGCCCTGCTACCTTTACCGCCGTGCCGCTCCGCTACCTCACCCACTCGTTGATCGACCGTGACGCCTGGGATGACTGCGTGGCTGCCGCCGAGCAAGTGGTGCCCTACGCCCAGTACTTGTGGTTACTGACGGCCAACGCCGCTGGCTTTGATGCGGTGGTGGAACTGGAAGAAGCCACTGGCCGCTACCTCAGCGTATTCTCCGTGCCCACGCAGCGCCGGGTGTGGGGCCGCGAAGCCCTGCAGCCACCGTTCACCCAGCAGCTGGGGCTGCTCACCACCGCCGAGAGCCAACACCGGCACGTGGGGGAGTACCTGGCGCTGCTGGCAGGACGTTTTGCCCGCCTGCATCTGCAGCTGAACGACCAAAACCCCGCGCCCACGCTGCTGCCCGCCGGCTGGCAAGCGGCCGAGCGCGTCACGTATCATCTGCCGCTCGACCGGCCCTACGAAAGCCTGCACCTCGGCTACTGCGCCGACTACCGCCGCCGGCTGCGGCAGCAGCGCGAAAAAGCCGGCCTCACGCTGGCTGAGTCAGCCGACCTGGCGCCGCTGCTGGGGCTGTTTCAGCGGGAGAAAGGCGCTGAAGTCGGTGGGATGAAGCCGGAGTACTACCAGCGGCTGCTGCGGCTGCACGAGGTACTGCGGCCGCAGGGGCAGACCTTGCTGCTGAACGCCCACACCGCCGATACCCAGGAATTGCTGGCCGGGGCGCTGTTCATTCGTTATCGTAGCCGGCTCGTATATCTCTTCGCTGCCGCTACCCCGGCGGGCAAGAAAGCCGCTGCCCCGCTGCTGCTGCTCGACGAGGCCATTCGCCGCTATGCCGGCACGCCGGGGCTGGTGCTGGACTTCGAGGGCGGCATGATTCCGAGCATTGCGCGGTTTTTCGCCAATTTCGGGGCGCGGCCCGTGCCGTACTATACCCTCACCCAAACCACCCGCCCGTGGTACCTGACCTGGATGCGCTGACCCAAAGCGGCCGCGTGCACATTGTGTGCGCCGAGCCCAGCATTGCCAACCATTTCCTCGCCGAGCTGCGCGACGTGACCGTGCAGCGCGACTCGCTGCGCTTCCGCCGCAACCTGCAGCGCCTGGGCGAAATCATTGCCTACCGCATCAGCTCCCAGCTCGACTACCGCCACAAAACCGTGCAGACCCCGCTGGCCGAGTCGGAGGGCGAGCTGCTGGAGGACTTCCCGGTGCTGGCCACCGTGCTGCGCGCCGGCCTGCCCTTCCACCAGGGCTTCCTGAACTACTTCGACCAGTCGCCCTCGGCCTTTGTGGCCGCTTACCGCATCGAGGCTACCTCGCGGGTGGAGGTGCAGGTGGACTACCTCGCGGCCCCGGACCTGAACGGCCGCGTGCTCATCCTGGCCGACCCGATGCTGGCTACCGGCAAGTCCCTGGCGCTGACGTACCGCGCCATGCTGCGCTTCGGCCGGCCCCGGCAGGTGCATATTGCCGCCGTCATTGCCTCGCCCGAGGGCGTGCAGCACGTGATGCAGGAAGTGCCCGAAGCCCAGCTCTGGCTGGCCGCTCTGGACGACCACCTCAACGAACACGCGTATATTGTGCCCGGCCTGGGCGACGCGGGGGATTTGGCCTACGGCAGCAAGCTGTAACCGGCTTGGCTGCTCACGATTTAGGGAACCTGCCGCCGCGCCGCCGGGTATACCGGTTATGTCCCGTTTGCTTTGACCGCAATGCCCAGTACCTTCCTGCTCATGATGCCGCACGTAGTGAAATACGCGTCGGTATTCCTGCTCAGCATGGTTAAGTTTTTCGGCGGCCCGCTAGCCGGGGCCGCCGCCGGCTTGCCGTTTCTGGTCATCTGGGCCCTCACGGTGGCCGGCATGATGACTAGCATCGTGGTGTTTACGGGTGTGGGCCGGGCTTTTGTGGCCCACCTGCAGCGCCGCCGCCGCTTGCGCCATCAGCCGGTCTTCACCCGCCGCAGCCGCCAGATCGTGCGCATCTTCAGCCGCTTCGGCATCGGCGGCATTGCCTTCCTCACGCCGATTCTGTTTACGCCCATCGGCGGGGCCGTCATTGCCACGCTGCTCGGCGTGAAGCGGCAGCACATTCTACTGCACATGCTCTGGAGTGCCCTGCTCTGGGGCGCCGCCGGGGCCTTCCTGGCCATCCGCTTCAGCTACCTGTTCCACCACGGCGCGCACTGAGGGCCTCACCCCCCGGCCCCCTCTCCCCTGGAGAGGGGGAGCCAAACATCAGCAACGGCAGCGGCCCCAATGCGCTCAGGCGCATTGGGGCCGCTGTTTTTAGGTTAGAATCATAATTGTCTGCGGCGGGGCTGTGCAGCGCGAGCGGAGCAGCCCCGCACCATTGCTGACATCAGGCTCCCCCTCGGGGGCGGGGGGTGAGGCCATCGGCAGCCAGAGCTTCGCGCTACTTCCGCCGGGCATTACGGTTCTTGGCGGCGGCCGCTTTGGCCGCCTTGGCCGTGGGCGACGAAGCCCGCCCTTTGGAGGGGTTTACCTTGCTGCCCTTCTTGCTGCGCTGCGGGCCGTCGTAGGTCTGGCCGGTGCGCTTGTCCATCGTCACGCCGGTTTTCAGCCACTCCTGCTTTTCGTGGAAGGCGCCCTGGAAGTTGGGGTCTTGCTTGCGGCGCAACGCGTCCAGCTCGCGGGCCATCTTTTGCGCTTCCTCGAAGGGCGTTTCCGAGATTTTGACCTCGGCCGGAATGTCCTGCTGCGGAATCGGCTGCTTCATCAGCTCCTCGATGCGCTGCACGTGGGGCATTTCGGCGGGCGTGGCGAAGGTAATGGCCGCGCCCGTCAGCTCGGCCCGACCGGTGCGCCCGATGCGGTGCACGTAGTCGTCGTAGATGACCGGCACGTCGAAGTTGATGACGTGGCTCACGGCCGGCACGTCGATGCCGCGGGCGGCCACGTCGGTAGCCACCAGGAAGCGCACGTTGCCCTCGCGGAAGGCATTCATGGAGTTCAGGCGGGTATTCTGGTCCTTGTTGCCGTGAATGACCCGCGCCTCGCTGTCGATTTTGCGCTGCAGGAAGTGGTGGATGTTATCGGCCGTGCTTTTGCTGCGGGCGAAGATGATAACCCGGTTGAACGTCTCCTCCTGCCCCTTGATCAGGTGCTCCAGCAGGTGAATCTTGGTCAGGAAGTTGGGCACCTGGTACAGCATCTGCGTCACCGTGGAGGCCGGGGCCGCCGGCGGCGTTACCTCGATTTTCACCGGAAACTCCAGAAACTCGGCGCTCAACTCCTCCACCTTGGCCGGCATGGTGGCCGAAAACAGCATGTTCTGGCGCTTGCGCGGCAGCACTTCGAGCAGGCGGCGGATCTGGGGCATAAAGCCCATGTCCATCATCTTGTCGGCCTCGTCGAGCACCAGCGTCTTCACTTCCTTCAGCAGCAGGTCGCCGCGCGAATACAGTTCCATCAGGCGGCCGGGCGTGGCCAGCAGCACGTCCACGCCCTTGAGCACGGCGTCGGAGTGCGTTTTCACGCCCACGCCGCCGTACACGGCCACGATGCGCAGGTCGGTATACACGGCCAGCTTCTTCAGGTGCGTCTCAATCTGCAGAATCAGCTCCCGCGTCGGGGCCAGGATCAGGGCCCGGGGGTGCGTGCCCTGGGCGTACTTGGCCTTCATCAGCAGCGGCAGGCCGAACGCGGCGGTTTTGCCGGTGCCCGTCTGGGCCACGCCGAGCAGGTCGTGGCCGGCCAGCAGCAGCGGAATGGCCTGCTGCTGCACCGGAGTGGGCCGCTCGAAGCCCGCCTCGGCCACGGCGTTCAGCAGTTGCTTATTCAGCTTGAAGTCTTCGAAGGTAACGGCCGCGGTGGATTCGTTCATACCACAAAGGTACCGCTTCCCGCCGCTTGCGTAGGGCGGCTGCCTGCTGCGGCAACTGGCGAGAGGAATTGAGGTGTAATAATTGATATTGAAATGTTGTTATAAAATAAAAACATAGTACATTTTGTCGTAATCAACCTGCCCGCGTATGCGTGTTTTTGCCTACTCCCTGCTGGTGCTGGCTATCGGCCTGAGCGCCTGCGAAAGTCCCAAAACGGCCGCTACCGAAGTCGGCGACGAAACGGTAGCCGCACCGCCACCGGCTCAGTCGACTCCCAACCAGCCCACCATAGTACCGGCCAACGTCATGTCGCCCTCCGAAGCTCAGAACCCCTCCGACCCGCCCCCGGGCCAGCAGTACCGCCTGCTGGGCGTCATCGACCCGGACATGAACAACATCGTGGCCTTTGCCCTGAAAGTGCCGCGCGACTGGCAGGTGCAGCAGTCCTTCAAGCGCAAGTGGAACGGCGCCATTCCCTCGCCGCAGGTCTACCTCTCGTTCCGCTCGCCCGACGGCAGCCAGCAAATTGAGTACCTGCCGGCCGTGGAATACACCTACGCCGACGGGCCGATGGCGCAAAACATGCGCGCCCAAATGCAAAGCATGGGTATGCCCCGCATGGAAAGTGAGCTGCCGCCCATGCCCGCCCTGACCTACATCAAGCGCGTGCTGCTGCCCACCCTGGCCCAGCGCGGGCTGGTGTTGCGCAACGTGACCAACGAAACCGTGCTGCCCGCCCAGCAGGCCGCCAATCAGGTCACCAAAACCAGCGCCTACGTCGACGGGGAGCTGGGCAATGGGCGCCGCGCCCGCATCGAGTGCCGCCTGAGCCAGCAGACCATGCAGGCCAACGGCGAAACGTACTACGCCTGGAACGTCATACCTTCCATTACCCAGACCAACGCCGACCTGGCCGCCAGCTACGCCCACGCCAAAGCTGCGCAGGAGTCCATCACCATGAACCCCACTTGGGTGAAGCTGAACAACGACGTGGTGCAGCGCGGGCAGCGGGCCAATTACCAGACCGGCGAAGACAACCTGGCCGCCCAGCGCCGCATGACCGAGATTCAGCGGCAGGGCCACGAGCAGCGCATGGCCGACATCCAGCGCCAGGGCGCGGCCAGCACCGCCCGCTACAATGACCACATGGCCGCTATGGATGCTGACAAAGCCGCTTTTGATGCCCGCACGAACAGCCAAGACCAACAGCACGAGTATTTCGTGGATGCCATTCGGGAGAAAGAAAAGTACGCGGACCCCAGCACCGGCGAGCGGGTGAAGGTGGATGCCGGCTACAACCACGTGTACACTGACCGTCAGGGGCATTACTACGGCAGCAACACGCCCGTCAACGCCGGCTCGGTGGACTGGCAGGAGCTGCAGAAGTTGTCGATGAAGCAGTATTAAAGTGTGGGAAACGGGGCCGCACGCAGATTTTTTTTGGAAGAAACCGCCGGCGTTCTATCTTTGCAGCACCAAACCCAACACGGTAGGTATAGCTCAGCTGGTTAGAGCGTCGGATTGTGATTCCGAAGGTCGTGGGTTCGAGCCCCATTACTTACCCACTCAGGTCCCCGGAACTTTCGCTCCGGGGACTTTTTTTTGCTGAACGGGGTTAACAGCCCGCAACGTCGTTTTAACGTAACACTCTGACTTTCCTGCTATGAGCTTGGTCGTAATCGGTACCGTGGCCTTCGATGCCATCGAAACGCCTTTCGGCAAAACCGACAAAATCGTGGGCGGCGCCGCCACGTTTGCTTCGCTGGCCGCTTCCTACTCCATCAAGCCCGTCAAAATCGTTTCCGTCGTCGGCGACGATTTCCACGACAAAGACATCATGCTGCTGCAGGAGCACGGCGTGGACGTGGAAGGCCTGCAGATCAAGCAGGGTGAGAAGTCGTTTTTCTGGGCCGGCAAGTACAACACCGACCTGAACTCGCGCGAGACGCTGGCCACCGAACTGAACGTGCTGGCCGATTTCGACCCCATTCTCCCCGACTCCTATCAGGACTGCAAGTACCTGATGCTGGGCAACCTCACGCCCCAGATTCAGCGTCTGGTGATTCAGCGCCTCGTCAACCGCCCCAAGCTCATCGTGATGGACACGATGAACTTCTGGATGGACGTGGCCATGGATGAGCTGCTCGAAACCATTCAGATGGTAGACGTGCTCAGCATCAACGACGAGGAAGCCCGTCAGCTCTCGGGCGAATACTCGCTGGTGAAGGCGGCGCGCAAGATTCTGGCCCTGGGGCCGAAGTTCCTCATCATCAAGAAGGGGGAGCACGGCGCCCTGCTCTTCCACAAGAAGCAGGTGTTTTTCTGCCCGGCGCTGCCGCTGGAAGAAGTATTCGACCCGACCGGCGCCGGCGACACCTTCGCGGGCGGCTTCATCGGCCACATCGCCGCCACCGACGACTGCTCGTTCGAGAACCTGAAGCGCGCCGTGATTCACGGCTCGGCCATGGCCTCGTTCTGCGTGGAAAAATTCGGTACCGAGCGGCTGCTGAATCTGACCCAGGAGGACATTCAGGAGCGCGAAAAGCAGTTCGGCGACCTGGTGCGCGTGGAAGAAGTGCTGGCCTAAGGCAACCCGGCGACGGACTTGGGGGTAAAAGAGGTATCGTTTCCCCACAACGCACCTGAGCCATGTCACACAAGCATAACCACCAAGAACAGCCCCTGATTCCTAACTCCAATCTGGAAAACAGCAAGGTGCCCTCGTCGAACAGCGGCGGCACCAAGGTGCAGAACGTGAGCCGCAACCACATTACGGAAGCCGGCAACGAAATCAAAGGCAACGCCGCCGGTGGCAATCAGGCCGAAATTCGGTCGAATGCCTCCAACAAGCCGCGCAGCAACCCACAGGGCAACCACCCCATGTCGGTCGACCGCAGCCAGAAAGGCCCCGGCAAACAAGGCGACTAGCCCTTTGCCCATAGATTGAAAAAGCCCCGTCGGATTTGTCCGGCGGGGCTTTTTTTGCTTTTGCTGAGATGAGGAATGCCAAACGGCTGCACTGGTCGTCATTGCGAGCAAAGCGAAGCAATCGGTCCTGGCCAACTAGCCAAGCGTAAAATGAGCACCGCCCGAAACCGTCGTTGAACAGTTTCGGGCGGTGCTGTTTTCGGGTAGAATGGATTGTGGCGGCGGTGCTGCTGGAGGAAGGATTGGCTACGTCTTCCTGCGGGTGCTTCGGCGGCGCCTCGCAATGACGGCGGGTGGAGCCGGTGCTTGCGGGCTTCTTAGTCCGGCAGGGTCAGGCGCATGATGCGGGTATCCACGTCGCCGTTGTGGATAAAGTCCTGCTCGAACAGAATCGAATGGCCGTTCAGCCAGCGTGGCTGACTCACGCCCCACTCCGTCTGCCGCTCCCAGAGCAGCTGCGGGCGGCCGGTTTTCATGCTCCATACCTGCAGGCCGCTGGGCTCGTAGCGGGCCAGCACGTCGGAGGAGCCACAGATGAAGTAGCGGCCGTCAGGTGACACCGAGGGCGGGCTCCACACCACCGTCTGCCGGCCGGTCTGCTGATCGACCAAGAGGTAATAGCCGCCTTCGTACAGCCGCACCGCAATCAGCCAGTGGTGAATGCGCGGCAGCGTGGCCACGTACTCGTACAGCACGCTGGTGTCGTAGTTCTCTGTGGGGTTGTTGACGAGGCGTACCGCTTTGCCGTTGGTGCAGCGCAGGGCCAGCGTACGGCCGGCGCGCTGGGCCGTGGTGGCCTTGCGCAGGCGGCGCCGTTCTTCGGCCTCGGGGTCCAGCTCGTCGCCTTCACTGGCCGTCTGGTTGACGAGCCACTCCTGCACCGGCAGCTGCTCGTACGTGTCGCGGGAGCCGGGGTAGAGGCGCACGATTCGCTCCCCCACCATCAGCGTGTCGAGGTGAGCGAAGCGGTTGACGGTGGGCGGCGGTACCGGGCGCTTGTGGGCAGTAGCGCCCGGGGCTTGCGCCTGTGCCGGCAGCAGGCTGGGCGGCAACGATACGCCGGGCCGGGCGCGCTCCGCCGGCTGCATCCGTAGCGTGCAGGAAGTCAGCAGGCACAGGCCCCCCAGCAGGAGCGGGGCCGGCAGCGGACGAAGCGGGTACATATGCGAGGGAAGCAGCGGAGTGGCGAAACGGACTAAAAGGCCTGGTTTAGCCACTGGCGGAAGCTGGCCTGTTCGGCTGGCGTAGCATCGGGGCGCTGGTCCACGGTAATCTTCGACCAGAACCGGCGGCCGGGCTCCGCCTGCAGCGAAACGGTAAGTAGCCGATCCTGGCGAAATACGCTGATATCGTACACCGGTTGCCCCGTAGCGAGCAGGGTTTGCAGGTTCATGTCGACGCGCCGGCCGTTGACGGCCACAATCTGGTCGTCCACCGTCAGGCAGCGCGCCGCGGGTGAGTCGGGGTAGATGTCGGTGACTTCCGTCCGCTCGTTTTTCACTACCGTGCGGAAGCCGAACAACCCTTCCGAAGCCGAGCCGCTGGCCTGCACCATCAGCGCGCAGCCGACGCTGTGTAGGGCCTCGTCCAGCGGCGTTTCCAGCTCCTGGGTGCCGTAGATGTGCCCGTCGAAATACCAGCCCAACTCCTCGCCGGCCACGTCCTCCACGATGCGGCGGTAGTCGTCCTCGGTGTAGCCGATGCCGGTCTGCCCGAATTCCTGCCACAGGCGGCGCATCACGTCGTCGAGGCTGCGTGCATGGTTGTGGCGCTGGCGGATGTGCAGATCGAGCAGCAAAGCCACTAGGGCGCCCTTGTGGTACACGGACACCTTGCGGTCGGGCACGCCGGGCTTGTAGCCGTCGAGCCAGAGGTCCATCGAGGCGTCGGCCACCGAGAGGTTGTAGCGGCCGTGGTCATCGTAGTGCTTGCGGAGCACGATGTTCAGCTCATCGAAGTACTGCCGGGCCGAACGCACGCCAGCACGGGCCAGCAGGTACTCGCCGTAGTAGGTGGTGATGCCCTCGGCTACGAAGCAGGTGCGGAAGTAATTCTCGCGGGTGTAGTCGTAGGGCTGCATTTCGGCCGGGCGGATGGCCTTGATGTTCCAGACGTGAAACAGCTCGTGGCAGCTCACGCCGAGGAATTCCTTGTACAGACCCTCGGTCATCAGCAGCTCTGCCGGGCCCAGCGTAACGACGGTGGAGTTCAGGTGCTCCACGCCGTGGTAGTGCTTGTAGGGTAGAATCTGGTTCAGGAAGTGGTAGTCCCGGGCCGGGAAGCCGCCAAACAGCCGCAGCTGCTCTTCGCTGAAGGCTTTGAAGTCGCGCACGATGACCGGCCAGTTGGGCCGCGCCTCCGAGCCCTGCACCCACACGTGGAAGGGCAGGCCGCCGGCTTCGTACTCGGCGTGCTGCAGGGTAGGGGAGGCAATCAGCGGCGAATCCACCAGCTGATCGAACGAGTCGGCCGCCAGCACGTGCTTTTCTACTTCCTTCATCCCGCAGGCAATCTGCCAGTCGGCAGGCAGCGCGAGGTGCAGCTGGCAGGGCTCCGCGCGGCGGCCTTCGGCGTACATGAAGCACTGAATACCGTTCAGATACAGCTGCGTTTCATCGAGCCAGGAGCCGCCGGCGTCCATCTGGTGGGCGTAGAAGTTGTACTGCACCCGCACCGTGCGGCCCGCCACGCCGTCAAGCTGCCACCGGTCCTTGGTCAGCTTCTGCAGGGGCAGCGCTTCGTCGGAATCGGCGTCGAAAGCCTCCACGCGCTGGATTTTCTGGCCGAAGTTCTGCAGCTCGTAGCGTCCCGGGCGCCAGGCGGGCAGCTGCAGCTCCAAGGGCTCGGTGGCCCCGGCGGGCACGGCCAGCTGCAATTGCACCTGCAGGTAAAAAGTGAGCGGGTTGGCAAACGAGACGTAATAGTGAATCATACAGCGCGGCACGGTTCAGTCGGCGTAGCAAAGCTACGGCGGAAATAGGCAGCCGGGGCGTAATCGACTGCCTTGGTGCAACTTTCTTCCGCTACCTTCAATTACTGATTGCCTTTTCCGATATAAGTCCTTACCTTTGCCGGCCTTACATAACCGTGCCCCGTCATGAAAAGAACGTTTCAGCCTTCGCAGCGCAAGCGCCGTAACAAGCACGGCTTCCGTCTGCGCATGGAGTCTGCCAACGGCCGCCGCGTACTCGCCGCCCGCCGCAAAAAAGGTCGCAAAAAGCTCACCGTTTCGGACGAGCACAAACACAAGCGCTAGTAGTCCCGTCGCACGGCTGGCTTGCTGCTTTCTGACTGACCTTGCCTGATTCAGCAAACCCTCCAGCCGTGCCCCGAGTATTCATGCCGGGCGCACGCGTTTACACGTTTTCGAAAGAAGAGCACTTGTGCCGAAAAAAGCTCATCACTGAGCTTTTCGGCCAGGGCTCTTCTTTTGGCGTTTATCCCCTGCGCCTGGTGTGGCTGCCCCTGGCCGAACCTAGCCAGACGCCCCCGCAGGTGCTCGTCAGTGTGTCGAAGCGCACCTTCAAGCGGGCCGTCGACCGCAACTACCTCAAGCGCCTCGTGCGCGAGGCGTATCGGCTGAATAAATACCGGCTCATGGAGCACCCGGGCGGCCACCGCGTGGGGCAGCTGGCCATTATCTACACGGGAAAGGAAAAAAAGCCTTTCGCCGTCGTGCAGAATAAATTAATTTCAGGGCTAGCGCGTTTGCTACACACTGCCGAAGCCGGAGGGGCGCCGAACAGCGCAACTTCTTCCGCGGTATAAGTGTCTGTGTTGTACAGCTACTGCCCTCTATGAACGTCCGCAAAACTACCCTCGGCCTCGCGGCCGGCGCCGCCCTGCTGTTTTCCTTCAAGTCGGCTACCGACAGTGAGCGGTACTTCGAAATAGCGAAGAACCTCGACATCTTCGCCACGCTCTTCAAGGAGGTCAATACCTACTACGTCGATGACGTGGCGCCTTCCAAGGTGATGAAGACCGGCATCGACGCGATGCTCAAGTCGCTCGACCCGTACACCAACTACATCCCGGAGGACGACATCGAGGACTTCCGCACGATGACGACCGGGCAGTACGGCGGCATCGGGGCCATTGTCGTGAAGCGGGCGGGCAAAACCATCGTGCAAACGGCCTACGAGGGCTTTCCGGCCCAGAAGGCCGGCCTGCTGCCCGGCGACGAAATCCTGTCCATCAACGGCATCAGCATGGACAAGAAGACCAACGCCGACATCAGCAAGCTGCTGAAGGGCCAGGCCAACTCCACCGTGAAGCTCATGGTGACGCGCTACGGCCAGGATGCCCCGGTGGAAATCAACATCACCCGCGACAAGATTCAGGTCGACAACGTGCCCTACTACGGCATGCTGACCTCGGATATCGGCTACTTCCAGCTCTCGGGCTTCACCGTGGATGCCTCCCGCGAGGTGCGCACGGCGGTGGCCAAGCTGAAGGAGCAGGGCGCCAAGAAAATTGTGTTCGACCTGCGCGACAATCCCGGCGGCCTGCTCAACGAGGCCGTCAACATCTCGAACCTGTTCGTGGACAAGGGACTCGACATCGTCAGCACCAAGGGCAAGGTGACGGAGTGGAACAAGACCTACAAGGCCCTGGACGTGCCGCTCGACACCCAGATTCCGCTGGCCATCATCACCTCCAACCGCTCGGCTTCGGCCTCCGAAATCGTGACGGGCGTGATGCAGGACTACGACCGCGCCGTGGTGGTAGGCGAGCGAACCTTCGGCAAGGGCCTGGTGCAGGCCACCCGGCCGCTGAGCTACAACTCGCAGCTGAAGGTGACGACGGCCAAGTACTACATTCCGAGCGGGCGCTGCATCCAGGAAATCGACTACACCCACCGCGCCGACGACGGCACGCTGGGCAAAGTGCCGGATTCCTTGCGCACGGCCTTCAAAACCCACGCCGGCCGCGTGGTGTACGACGGCGGCGGCGTAGCCCCCGACGTGGAAGTGAAAGACAACGAAGTAGCCGCCATTACGCGGGTGCTCATTCAGAAAAACTACCTGTTCGACTATGCCACCCGCTACCGGGCCGAGCACCAGAGCATTCCGCCCTCGCGCGAGTTTCAGCTCTCGGATGCCGAGTACCAGAAGTTTGTGCAGTGGCTGCAGAACAAGGACATCAACTACTCCACGCCCGCCGAAAAGGCCCTCACCAGCCTGATTACGCAGACCAAGGACGAGAAGCACTACGACGACGTGAAGGCCGAGCTGGAGAGCATCCGCAAGAAGGTCACGGTGAATAAGGCCAACGACCTGACCCGCTTCAAGCCGGAAATCCGGGAGCTGCTGGAGCAGGAAATCGTGTCGCGCTACTACTTCCAGAAGGGCAGCGTGGAGGCTACCTTCGATGACGACCCCAACATTCTGGCCGCCATCCAGGTGCTGAATGACCAGCCGCGCTACAACTCCCTGCTCAAGCCGGGCGGCAAGTCGGCCAGCGCCATGAAGGGCTCCGGCGTGCCGAGCAACAAGCAGTAGTTTTATTGCTTTTTTTTGAAAGCAGATCCGGTGACGGGTCTGCTTTCCGCGTTTTTAACCTCGATGAAAGGGATAAAACAGGTATTGCTCTCGGGAGGAATCTGGTTGACGGCCGCTTCGGCGTATGCTCAAGCTCAGCCAACGGCCATTCGGCGGGCAGCCCTCACGCATCTGCGTCAGCGGATATTGCCAGCTATAAGCCAAGAAGGACCGGCGTATTGGTTCTACAACGACGCTGGTAAACGCCGCCGCATCAAGCCGGAAAGACGGCTGGACAGTCCGTGCTTCTGCCCCGATAATATATATGGTTACCAATACCGCGACATGAATGGAAAGCCGGAACGCTCCAAAGTGCGGCTGTATAAATATGTTGATACGGAAAACGCAGCGGACGACTGCGCTACGTGTAACGTATTGCTGAATCAGCGGCTGATAGAAATACTAGCCCCACCGGGGCGCCCACTGAACGCCGACCATGTCCTGCTAGGCATCAGCGGGGTACGCTGCCAGGGTGACTTTTGCGCCATTCGAATCACGCTGGCTCAACCGGGTGTCCGGCCAGATCATCCAGATGAAGTCAACCCCGACTACACACTGTATTTCTACCTGATACTGAGTAACACCGATTATGCCTTGGTCGATTGGTTTTACCTCGTGCCGCAGAAACTGCATCCACGGTGACCAACGGCAAGGTGGCCGTCTTCTTCACGGTTTACATCGTGCCGGAACGATTACACCGCTAATAACCCCGTTTTTTGCTCACCGCCTGGTAAACCGCTTTCTGTGAGCTGCAGTTGCCTCATATCCATGCCGTACTGGATGCTGAACAGCGTAGCAATACCCTGACCCGCGTAAATTTGCCGCCGATGCCCCTCATTCTTGCCCTCGAAACCTCCTCGCCCGTCTGCTCCGTGGCCCTCACGCTCGACGGCGCCCTGCTGGCCGCTTCGGAGCTGCGCCTGGAAAAGTCGCACTCCTCGCACCTGACCGTGCTTATCGAGCAGCTGCTCAGCAACGCCGGTTACACCCTGGCGCAACTCTCCGCCATTGCCGTGTCCGACGGGCCGGGCTCCTACACGGGCCTGCGCATCGGGGCAGCGGCGGCCAAAGGGCTGTGCTACGCGCTGGGGCTGCCGCTGCTGGCCGTGGGTACCCTGCCCGCGCTGGCGCACCAGGTGACGCGGCAGGTGCCTGGCGCGGGGCGCTACCGCTTCGCGCCCCTGCTCGATGCCCGGCGCATGGAGGTGTACGCGGCCCTGTACGCGGCCGATGGGCAGGAGCTGCAGGCGCCCGCGCCCGTTATCCTCGACGCCGACAGCTGGGCAGCCGAGCTGGCCGAGGGGTCGGTGGTGTTCTTCGGCAGCGGCGCGGCCAAGTTTCAGCCCCTGGTAGCTGGCAATCCGAATGCCCTGTTCGTGGCCGACGTGCAGCCTTCGGCCATTGCCGTGGCCCAATTGGCCGAAGCTGCTTATGCCCGGCAGGAATTCAAGAACGTGGCCTACTACGAGCCGTTTTACCTGAAGGAAGTCTACACCACCACGCCCAAAGCGGCGCAGGGGTAAGGGCCGGCGGGGGCGTACAGGCATTTATGTCATCCTGCGCAAAGCGCAGGATGACAGTTCTGGAACAGCCTCATCTGCATCGGCGGGAGCTTTCAAGACGGTTTTGAGTCCGTTCGTCACCGCCGCGCGAGCCTCCGGAACGTCCCCACGAGCGTCCGACACCGTCGCGTGAGCCTCCGATACTTCCCCAAGTGCTTCCGATACGCTCCCAGGAGCAACCGGAAGCTACCCGCGAGAGTTAGGAACCGCGCCATGAGAGTTAGGAACCTTCCCAAGAGCAATGTTCGGCCCCGCGGAGGCGGCACCGGGCATTCTGCGGGCGACCGGGCAGGAGACGGTTGGGTAGCTTAATTTTGCAGCCGGAGGGGCGGCCGAACGAAACCGCGTCGACGTTGTTTTACCGGCAACGGCCGCTGCGGCCGCCGTCATTGCTACTACTAACATGGACGAAATCATCAACCGCGTCGCGCAGAGTGCCCTCACCAGCCTCAACCTGGAAGAGCTGAAGCACCCCGGCGAGCGGGTCGTGTACGACATCAAGGACAACCTTTTCCACGGCCTGATCCTGCGCGAAAAGGACTTCCGGGACTTCATCAAAACCCACGACTGGAGCCAGTACGACGGCAAGAACGTGGCCATCGTCTGCTCGGCCGATGCCATCGTGCCCACCTGGGCCTATATGCTGCTGGCCTCCAAGCTGCAGGGCCACGCCCACCGCTACGTATTCGGCGGGTTGGAGGCGCTGGAGCAGGAGCTGTTCCACGAAGCCATTGCGGGCATCAACCCCGAAGACTACCGCGACGCCAAGCTGGTGGTGAAGGGCTGCGGCACCGACCCGGTGCCCACCTACGCCTACGTGGCCATCATGCAGAAGCTGCTGCCCGTCACCAGCAGTATCATGTACGGCGAGCCGTGCAGCACCGTGCCGCTCTACAAGCGCCCGAAAGCATAAGCCGCGTCCGCCTTAACTTGCTCCGGCAATAGCAGTCCGTCGGGCTGGGCTTGTCGAAGCTTCTCTGCCGCTGCGAGAATGTTCGTCAGCCGGCAGCGACGCTTCGTCGGGCCCGGCCCGACGGTTTTAGTTTCGGATTCCGCCGCATGAATCAATCCAGCGCCTCCCCGTCAGTTTATAAAATCGGCTTTTATACCGGCGTCGCCATCGTGGTGGCCAATATGGTCGGCACCGGCGTCTTCACCAGCCTGGGCTTTCAGGTGCTCGGCACCCACAGCGGCTTTGCGCTGCTGATGCTGTGGCTGGTAGGCGGCATCATCGCCCTGTGCGGCGCCCTGTGCTACGGCGAGCTGGCGGCGGCGCTGCCCCGCTCGGGCGGCGAGTACCATTACCTCTCGCGCATCTATCACCCGTCCGTGGGGTTTCTTTCGGGCTGGGTGTCGGCCACGGTTGGCTTCGCGGCGCCCACGGCCCTGGCCGCCATTGCCCTGGGCAGCTACGCCCAAAGCGTGTGGCCCGAGGTTCATGCCAATCTGCTTTCCCTGGCCGTGGTGGTGCTCATCACGGCGGTACACCTGATCAGCAGCCGGGTCGGCAGCCGGTTTCAGGTGGTGGTTACGGTGCTGAAAGTGTCGTTGCTGACTTTGTTTATCGGGGCGGGCCTGCTGGCCGAGCCGCAGCCGCTGCGCTTCGCGCCCGCCGCGGCCGACTGGCGCGAGCTGCTCACGCCCGCTTTTGCCGTGTCGCTGATTTACGTGTCGTACGCCTACTCGGGCTGGAACGCGGCCGTGTACATGGCCGGCGAGGTCGACCAGCCCCAGCGTAATCTGCCCCGCATCCTGCTCACCGGCACGGCGCTGGTGGCGCTGCTCTACGTGGTGCTGAACTATGTATTTCTGCGCACCACCCCGCTGGCGGTGCTGGCTGGCCAGCTGGAAGTGGGTTTTCTGTCCGCCAATCAGATTTTCGGCGTGGCCGTGGGCAAGTTCATGGGGGCTGCCATTGCGGGGCTGCTGGTATCCACCGTCAGCTCCATGATTTTTGCCGGGCCGCGCATCATCCAGACGATGGGCGAAGACCTGCCCGCCCTGCACTGGCTGGCCCACCGCAGCCGCCACGGCCTGCCCGTGCGCGCCACGCTGTTTCAGGCGCTGCTGACGGTGGTATTCATCGTTTCCGGCACCTTCGAGCAGGTGCTGCTCTACGCCGGCTTCGTGCTGAATCTGTTCACCTTCCTGACGGTGCTGGGCCTGTTCGTACTCCGCTTTCGGCAGCCGGAGCTGCCGCGCCCGTATCGTACCTGGGGCTACCCCTTCACGCCGCTGCTGTTTTTGCTGCTCAACGGCTGGACGCTGGTATTCCTGCTGCGCGACAAACGCGAAGAGTCCTTGCTGGGCCTGGGCACGGTGCTGGCCGGGCTGGTGGTCTACGCCATCATCCAGGCGCTTGGGGCCGGACGCCGCCCGGCGGCGTGGGCAGGGGAGGAGCGGCCGTAGCCATCAGCGGTCAACCTTGGCGTTGCGCTGAAAGAGCTGTGCGGCCGGGTGGTCAGGCGGATAAATTTCCGGCCGCTTATCTTTCCCGCCGATAATTATCTGCTGCCCCTCATGGCCTTTCCCCTCCGCCGCTGGCTGCTGCCGGTTGCCCTGCTGACCGTCGTCGCCTGTTCCGAACGCAAATCCGCGCCTACTGAGCAGGCCTCCCCGCCCGCCCAGGCTCCCGACTCGGCCACCGCCGCCAGGCCCGCGCCGGCTGCGCCCGCTCCCCAGCCCGCCCCGGTCGATACTTCCGATGTGCAGGACGTGGCCGCTTACCTGGCCGGCATGCCCGTCAAGCAGTCGTCCGGCTTGCGCGCCCTCACCGCCAAGCCGGAGTGGCAGCGCTTCGCCGCCGATGCCGACAAGAGCTGGGCCGGCTACGACGCCACGCGCACCGACAAAATCGAGGCGTGGGGCCGGCAGGAGCTGGATTCCGTCCGCCGCACCAGCCCCGTGGTGTTCTACCCGTTCAGCGGCCCCGATCTGCTGAACGCCGTCACCATGTTCCCGCAGAGCAATACCTACGTGCTCGTCGGCCTGGAGCCCGTCGGCTCCGTGCCCGGCCAGACCTCACTCGAAAGCCCCAAGCTCTACAACGCCGTCAAAACTTCGCTGTGGTCGGTGCTGAACTTCAGTTTCTTCCGCACCAACAGCATGGCCGTCGACCTGAAGTCCCTGGAGCTGGATGGTTCTCTGCCGCTGATCCTGCTCTTCGCGGCCCGTACCCACCACCAGATTACCGACGTGCGCTACATCCGCCTCACCCCCGAAGGCGAAGCCGTGCCCGCCGATTCCGCCGACGCCAAGTCCAAGCTCGTGCCCGGGGTCGAAGTGGCAATGCGCGCCGCCGATGGGCACGAACAGAAAGTCTACTACTTCTCCGCCGACCTCAGCGACTGGAAGCTGGGCCAGACCAAAGCGTCCATCCTGCAGTACACCCGCAGCCTCGGCCCGCTGACTACTTACGTCAAGTCGGCCACCTACCTGATGCATAAGCCCTACTTCAGTCAGGTGCGCAACCTGATCCTGGAGCGCAGCCGCTACGTCTTGCAGGACGATTCGGGCATTGCCCTGAAGTACTTCCAGCCCGCCGATTGGCAATTCATCCACTACGGCACTTACCGAAAGCCGATTCCCATGTTTGCCAAGCACTACCAGCCCACGCTCACCGCTGCCTACCGCGACTCCGTCAACAAAGCGAGGCCCCTGCCCTTTGGCACGGGCTACAACTGGCGCGTGAATGACTCCAATCTAATGCTAGCCAAGCGTCGGACGGAGCCGGCTAGCTAGTCATAGTTGGCACAAAAGAATTGAGCCGGTACAAATAGGTATTAACTGCAGACAATGTTGGAGCGCGTTGCCACGGCCAGTTTGATCCTGATAACGATGATAGGCAGCTTTTCCGGCCGCCTATCATCGTTTAAGGCCAATACTGTCGAGCCTGTTGATCCGCAGAATCCCCTCGACAGCCTGCTACACAACACATCGGCTTTGGCCTCCGTGGTGCGGCAAGCCGATAAGTACGAGTTACAGATCATCTACACTCGTATCGACCGCGACGCCCAAAACCAGCCACACTTCACCCAATACGATTACCGCCTCGACGAGCGAGCTTACTTCAACCCTGCCAGCCTGGTCAAGCTGCCGGTGGCCATCCTCTCGCTGCAAAAGCTCAACCAGCTCCATCAGCAAGTTCCGGCCCTCACGCGCCGCAGCATCATGGCCACCGGCGCCGCCGGCCGCTGCCAGACCGCCGTGCCCTTTGCCGCGCCCGCCGACTCCGACCGCGTGGCCAGCATCGGCAACTATATAAAGCGGATGCTGCTGGTCAGCGACAACCAGGCCTACAACCGCCTCTACGAGTTTCTCGGCCAGCAATACCTGCACGAGCAGCTCCGCACTCTGGGCTATCCGCAGGTGCGCATCACCCGCCGCTTCGCTCCCTGCGACACGGCTGCCAACCGCTGCACCAACCCTGTTACCTTTCACGAGGCTTCCGGCTCTATTATATATAGACAGGCCGCCGCGTGCAATGCCCTCCCGCTTGGCCATCCATTAGGGCGAATCCGCAAAGGGCAGGGCTACTATGCCGGCCGGCAGCTGGTGCAGAAGCCGTACGATTTCACCACGGCCAATTACCTGCCCCTGCAAGCCGTAACTAATCTACTTCGTACCGTCCTGTTCCCCGAAGCCTCTCCATCTGCTTCCAGCCCCGAATTAACCTCCGCCGATCTGGCCTTCCTGCGTTATTATCTAGGCGCTACTCCCCAGGGTTCCGGTTTTCGTCCTTATGCCTCTCCCGAGTATTTTCCTGCTTACAAGAAGTATCTCTATTACGGCCGCCAACGACAAGCGCAGCCCCAGCCCGGCCTGCGTATCTACAATATCGTCGGCATGTCCCACGGCTACCTGGCCGATTGCGCCTACTTCATCGATGAGCAATCCGGCGCCGAATTCATGCTGAGCGCCGTACTATACGTCAATGCCGACGGCATTTTGAACGACGGGCAGTACGAATACACCTCCGTTGGCCTCCCATTCCTGACTCAGCTAGGGCAGGCCGTCTACCGATTAGAGCAGCACAGACTCCGTGCCTTCCGGACCACATTGCCGAACCCGACAGAGCGGTAAGATTATTTTAGCTCGATAGCCGCCAAACAATCAGGCCTATAGGAACAGCAGAGCCCCGTATTCAGTGGAAATATGTGCTGGTGGCTTGCAAATGCAAAGCTAATCCGCCACTTTTGCACTCCCAATCCGAGACGCGGATGGCCAAAATAGCTTCCTGAAGCCGTTTTGAGTGCTGAAATCAAGGCCAATCAAGCTAATGAGAGTTGAAAGAAAAATCTTTCAAGTTTCTTGACTTTCTGAAATCGGAAGTGCTACCTTTGCACCCCGATTCAGCAGGAAGCGGCGAGAACAGCAATCGACAAAAAAAAGTTGTCGATTGGGCTTGACACGAAAGCGAAAAGGTTCCGATCTTTGCCCTCCGTTTCGCTTCGAAACGACCAGGCGACGAAGGGCAGCGAAAAAAAAACTTGCTCCTGGAACTTGCAAAGCGGCAACAGAGTTTGCTACCTTTGCAGCCCGGTTCGGAACGCGGATCGGCAGAACAGAAAGCGACGGGGTTAACGAAAAAAAGTTGCTCCGGGAGTTGGAAAGAGGAAAACGAGTTTCGTACCTTTGCAACCCGAAACGAAAACAACGCCGCGAGCAGCGCGGTGCTACGAACACAACCGGTGTTCGAACGTTCTTTGAGAGAGTGTTGAAAATGACAAGGTAGTAGCTACTGAAGTGTTGCGAAACACGGTAAGTAGTGAACCAAGCGAAACGAACAAACCAATCCGGTCAGTTCGTTCTTCTTCGGAAGAGCAACGACAAAAGATTGCTAGGACAATCGCTGCTTCAATGCAGCAAACAAACTTTTACAATGGAGAGTTTGATCCTGGCTCAGGATGAACGCTAGCGGCAGGCCTAATACATGCAAGTCGAACGGGGCA
>NZ_VAJM01000004.1 GCF_005771675.1 Hymenobacter jeollabukensis
TGGCCATGCACCACGTCCGCATTCAACTCGTCATTGACGAGCATAATCGACGATGCACCATGTATTAGACCACCGCTTAATGATGAAGGGGTATTCTTTGACTTTACCAGCGTTGCGCACTTTTTGCACTGGTAATTATTAGTGCCGACTTCCCCTAGGTTATGCCAAGAATGACTGCTCCCGGCAGGACAGTTAAGACTACTTGGTGTATTGTTCCCTTGAATTAGGGTCTTACACTTCTTGCATTGATAATTGTTCATTTTAACTGAATTGAAATGGGCTTACTCTAATCGGTTTTCAGCATTCCCGGTTACCTTACTAATGCCTATTGATAAACATATGGATAGTAAACTAACGCTGCAATGTATACTTATGCATAAGTAGATTGCAAGGGGTTTAGAGCGTGTTGGGATTTCTGAAAAGCCCATTTGCACGTTCTATTTCCACAGGCTCAGCATGACCAAAACCTAAATTTTTAAATACGCTCTTGCGATACGATGATTCTACCCTTGATTGGACTTGCTTTCGGAGTGGTGGTCAGCTCTCTTCTCGGAGCAGCGGTTATTGCCGTGCACCCCAGATGGAAGCTTGCCCCGACTAACATCACCTTGTTTGTCGTCGGCTCTTTTACGGCTGCAATATGCTCGTCTCTCATCTATACCTGGATTGTTGCGGATGAAAACCGGCGCTTGCATTCCTCAACAGCAGTTACTGGTTATCTAGTAACACTTTTGGTAGCCACCCTACTGGGTGGCACGTTGTCAACTTTCATTGGCAGGAAATTATTCAGGCCTTCTGAATAGGGCCTTGCTGTGGAATCAGAGTAGCCGGTTGAGGCAAAGCGTGACATTGGCCCAGAGGATCCACGCCGCATGGCTTTCGGGCGTGTACTCGTAATCCATGGCGAGGCGGCGGAAGAAATTCAGCCAAGCAAACGTGCGCTCTACCACCCAACGGCAGCCCACCGGGACGAAGCCGCGGACAGAAGGCGGTCGGCTGCTCACCTCGTGCCGCAGCCCACGGGCGAGCAGCCCTTCAGCAAAGTGGCCCCGGTACGCCCGGTCCGTCACCACGGTTGTCAGGCGCGGCCCCCATTGCCGCCTTTCCAACAAGAGCGGGGCGGCACCGCGGCTGTCGTGCTGGTTGGCCGCGTGCGTGCGGCAAGCCCAGACGCGGCCCTGCCGGTCCACCAGCACCTGGCGCTTGCGCCCGTTGACGCATTTGCCTCCGTCCGTGCCGCGGTGCTCGGCAATGCGCGGAGCAAGCTTGACACTTTGGCTATCCAGACACAGCACCGCCGGCGAGGCCGCCTGCCCGTGCGCTTGCCGGTCGGCTTCATTGAGCGCCCGGTTCAGGCGCTGTAGCGTGCCGTCCTGCTGCCAGCGGCGGAAATAGTAGTACACGGCCGTCCACTTGGGAAACGCGGCCGGCAAGCTGCGCCACTGGCAACCTGTGCGGCACACGTACAAGACCGCGTCTACCACGCGCCGCAAGCACAAGCGCCGTTTGCGTTGCACGGGCAAAAGCCGCAACATACCTTGCCACTGCGAGTCAGTGAGGGGTTGATAGCCGTCAACCATAATGCGAACGGAAGCCTAGGAACTCCCGCCGCAACTTACTGGCTCGTTTTCTTTTACCGCAACACCAATTCCCCAACAGGCTCTAGAAAAAAACGCCGGCGGCGCCCGATTTCTCAGGCGCCGCCGGCGTTTTCTAGTATGAGAAGAAGCTCAGAAGTGCCGCTCCCCAGTTTCGCGCTTGCCCAGCATCACCGAGCCCACCATGGCCACCAGGAACAGCACCGAGGCCAGCTCAAACGGCAGCAGGTACTGCCGGTAGAGCACCAGGCCCAGGCGGCTCACCATCCCGATCTGCGAATCGAAGCTGGCCGCGTCGGCCCCCACGGGGTTCACGTTGCGCAGGGCGGCAATGAGCACCAGCAGCAACATGCCGCCGGCAATGGCCCCGGCCACCTTCGCCAGGCCCGATTTATTGGGTTCCGTGTCGGCGTTCAGGTTCAGGAACATCACCACGAACAGGAACAGCACCATGATGGCGCCGGCGTACACGATGATGTTCACCGCCGCCAGAAACTGCGCGTTCAGCATTAGGTAGTGCCCCGAAATAGCGAAGAACGTCAGGATCAGGAACAGCACCGAGTGCATCGGGTTTTTGGCAAACACCACGCCCAGGGCGCTCAGCAGCGCCACGAAAGCCAGAAAGTAGAAAAGGGAGTTACCCATAATAGGGGAGGGGAAGTGCGAAACTTCAAAAGAAAATTAGCCCGTCATGTCGAGTTTGTCGAGACATCTCGCGTGCTGATGCTGGGTAGTAAACTCAACGAGAAGATTACTATCCGGCGAGATTGGCTACGCCGACCTTCGGGTCCTCGGCTGCGCTCGGAATGACGGTCTGTTGCGTCAATTAAGCATCCATGCCGGCCATGCGGCGGGCCAGGGCTTCGGCCTGCTCGGCGGTGAGCTGAATGCCGCGCTTGGAGCGGGCGTTCGGGTCGACGGGCTCCACCAGGCGGTCCTTGCCGTAGATGAATTCGTCGCGCTCGAAGCGGGGCGGGGCCATCTTGTCGGCCTGCAGGTAGATGGCTGCTTTAGGGCAGGCTTCCTCGCAGAGGCCGCAGAAGATGCAGCGCAGCATGTTGATTTCGTAGCTGACAGCGTACTTCTCCTCGCGGTACAGGTTCTGCTCGCCCTTTTTCCGCTCGCCGGCCACCATCGTAATGGCTTCGGCCGGGCAGGCCACGGCGCAGAGGCCGCAGGCGGTGCAGCGCTCCTTGCCCTGCTCGTCGCGCTTGAGCACGTGCAGCCCCCGGAACGTGGGCGACATCGGCCGCAGCTCCTCGGGGTAGCGGATGGTGGCTTTCTTGGAGAAGAAGTGCTTGAGCGTGATGCCCATGCCCGTGAGGATGGCCGGCAGGTAAGCCCGCTCGGCCAGCGTCATGGGCTTCTTCGCCATGTGCTTCGATCTATTGGTCAGTTTCATAGGGAAGTCGTTGTTAGCGGCGGGCGACCGTGCGCACCTCCGTGGGCACGGCTTCTTTCGAAATTTCCCGCTTGGGCTCCTTCGAGCCGAAGAACAGGATGAAAGCGCCGGTCAGCAGGATGTTCAGGATGGCAATGGGGAAGAGCATCGTCCAGCCCAGGCGCATCAGCTGGTCGTAGCGGAAGCGCGGCAGCGTCCAGCGCACCCACATGAAGAAGAAGATGAAGAAGAAAATCTTCGCGAACAGCGTCACCGTGCCCAGGATGGTCACCACGTTGTGGGCAAACAGCTCACTCTGCGAGGACGTGAGGTAGTTGTAGAGCAGATGCTCGCCGGGGAAGCTGAAGCCGCCGAAGTACAGCGTGCTCATCACGGCCGAGGCCACGAACACGTTGATGTACTCGGCGAACAGGTACAGGCCCATTTTCATCGACGAGTACTCGGTGTGGTAGCCACCTACCAGCTCGGTTTCGCACTCGGGCAGGTCAAAGGGCGTGCGGTTCGTTTCGGCGAAGGCGCAGACGATGAAGATGATAAAGCCCAGCGGCTGGTACACGATGTTCCAGAGGCCATCGTACTGCTGCAGGGCAATTTCGCGCAGGCTCAGCGTGCCGGTTACCATCAGCAGGGCAATCAGCGCCATACCCATGGCCAGCTCGTAGCTCACGGCCTGGGCGGCCGCGCGGATAGCGCCGAGCAACGAGAACTTGTTGTTGGAGGCCCAGCCGCCAATCATCAGCCCATACACGCCCAAGGACACCACGCCGAACACGTACAGCATCCCGATGTTGACCTCGATGGCCTGCAGGCGAATTACGTCGCCGTTGCCCAGCAGCAGGGTATTGCCGAAGGGAATGACGGCCGAAGCCATCAGCGCCGTGGTCATGGCCAGGCAGGGGCCGAACACGAACAAGGCGCGGTTGGCACCGGCGGGGAAGAATTCCTCCTTGGTGAACAGCTTCACGGCATCGGCCAGGGGCTGCAGCAGGCCGTAGGGGCCGGCGCGGTCGGGGCCGACGCGGTCCTGCAGAAAGGCCGCCACCACGCGCTCGGCGTAGGTGGAGTAGGTGGCAATCAGCAGGGAAATGCCGAATACAGCCAGAATGACGAGGCTCTGCCAGGAAATGACGAAGGACGTCAGGGCGGAAAAATCCATTGCGTGAAGTTAATCTGCCTGTCATCCTGAGCAAAGCGAAGGACCTTATCACGCTTGCGCGTCAGGCGTCAGGTAAATTGCTATCTGACGTGGTAAGGTCCTTCGCTTTGCTCAGGATGACAGATGATTGTTATCTGCCGAGTTTCAGCGGCGGGTTGTTTTCCAGGTCGCGGACCGAGCTTTCGGGCAGGTCGGCAATGACTTGCGGGTTCACCACCGGCAGCTCGTAGTGGTTGGCCGAAATGACGGAGCTGCTGTCGATGTGGGCCGGGCCTTCCAGGGTCCAGTCGGCCGTTTCCTTTTTCTCGAAGCGGCACTCGTTGCAGATCCACTCCTTTACCTCGCCGTACTCGTCCTTGCGGGCCGTTACGCGCAGCACGTCCTTGCCCTTGTACCAGAGCACCACATTGCCCGAGCACTTCGGGTTGCCGCAGTCACGGTGGGCATTGACGGGCTTCGTGAACCACACGCGCGACTTGAAGCGCCAGGTTTTGTCGGTCAGGGCGCCCACCGGGCACACGTCGATGACGTTGCCGGAGAAGTCCTGGTCGATGATGTTGTCGATGTAGGTGCCGATTTCGGCGGCGTCGCCGCGGCCCAGCACGCCGTGCACGCGGCGCTCCGTGAGCTGGTCGGCCGTGTACACGCAGCGGTAGCACAGGATGCAGCGCGTCATGTGCAGCTGGATGTAGGGGCCGATGTCGATTTTCTCGAAAGTGCGGCGCTCCTCTTCGTAGCGGGTGGTGGCCACACCATGCTCGAAGGCGAAGTTCTGCAAATCACACTCGCCGGCCTGGTCGCAGACCGGGCAATCCAGCGGGTGGTTGATGAGCAGCATCTCCACGATGCCCTTGCGCACGTCGAGCACCGACTGGTTGGTGGTATTTTCCACCACCATGCCGTCCTGCACCGTGGTGATGCACGAGGGCACCAGCTTGGGCATGGGGCGCGGATCCTTGGCCGAGCCGGCTGCCACCTTCACCAGGCAGGCGCGGCACTTGCCGCCCGTCCCTTTGATGGGGGTGTAGTAGCACATGGCCGGCGGCACGATGTTTCCCCCGATTTTACGGGCGGCGTTCAGGATAGTGGTACCGTCCGGTACTTCTATCTCGATGCCGTCGAAGGTTATTTTAGCCATTTGGGTCTGAGTCGTATGAGGGGCGTCGGCCGCTTGGGTTTCATCTCACCAGAACGTCATTCCGAGCTTGTCGAGGAATCTCGCGTGCTGATGGAGGATACTAAATTTCTCGTCAGACGAGAAGGTTACTATCCAGCGAGATGTCTCGGCTTCGCTCGACATGACGTTCTTGTTGGTCGAGTAGCGGCAGACGTTCAAAGTTAAGCCTTATACCAAAGCTGCTTTCGCGGAGAAGTACGCGCCGGGGCGGGTGGCTTCCTTGGGGTTGGTCACGTGCCACTCGAACTCGTGGCGGAAGTGGCGCACGGCGGCGGCCACCGGCCAGGCAGCGGCTTCACCGAGCGGGCAGATGGTGTTGCCCTCGATTTGCTTGGCCACGCTTACCAGCAGGTCGATGTCGTGCATGTGGCCGTGGCCGTGCTCGAGGCGGTGCAGCACCTTTTCCAGCCAGCCCGTACCCTCGCGGCAGGGCGAGCATTGCCCGCACGACTCGTGGTGGTAGAAGCGGGAGAAGCTCCAGGTGTTGCGCACGATACAGGTCGTCTCGTCCATGGCAATGAAGCCGCCCGAGCCGAGCATGGTACCCGTCACGAAGCCGCCGTCGGAGAGGGACTCGTAGGTCATCAGGCGGTTTTCACCGGCGGCCGTCTTCAGAATCAGCTCCTTGGGCAGAATCGGCACCGAGGAGCCGCCTGCTACTACCGCTTTCAGGTCGCGGCCTTTCCAGATGCCGCCGCAGTACTCGTCGGAGTAGATGAACTCCTCCACGGGCACGCCCAGCTCGATTTCGTAGATGCCCGGCTTGTTGAGGTGGCCGCAGGCCGAAATCAGCTTGGTGCCGGTGCTCTTGCCGATGCCGATTTTGGCGTATTCGTCGCCACCGTCATTGACGATGGGCACTACCGCGGCAATGGATTCCACGTTGTTGACCACCGTGGGGCGGGCGTAGAGGCCCTGCACGGCCGGGAATGGGGGCTTGTTGCGCGGGTTACCGCGCTTGCCTTCCAAGGACTCCAGCAGGGCGGTTTCCTCACCGCAGATGTAGGCGCCGCCGCCGGGATGCACGTGCAAGTCCAGGTCGTAGCCCGAGCCCAGGATGTTCTTGCCCAGGTAGCCCTTGGCGTAAGCCTCGGCAATGGCGCGTTCCAGGATGCGCAGCACGTAGAGCAGCTCCCCGCGGATGTAGATATACGAGGTGTTGGCGCCCAGCGCGTACGAGCTCGTAATCATGCCCTCGATGAGCAGGTGCGGCAGCTTGGTCATCAGCTCCCGGTCCTTGAAGGTGCCCGGCTCCGACTCATCGGCGTTGCACACCAGATGGCGCGGTACGCCCTCCGGCTTGGCCAGGAAGCTCCACTTCATGCCCGTGGGGAAACCGGCGCCGCCGCGGCCGCGCAGGCCCGACTTTTTCACCTCTTCCACCACCTCGTCGGGGGTCATCGTCTTCAGGGCCTTCTCCACCGAGCGGTAGCCGCCGTGTTTGCGGTATACCTCGAAGGTGTCGATGCCGGGGACGTTAATATGTTCGGTCAGTAGCTTGCGGCCCATGACGGTCAGTGCTTGAGGTTATTGTTGCGAATGCGCCAGGCCGGTCTGCTCCCAGGGCAGCAGCGGGCGGTGCACCAGGTTGCGCAGCTCCGCGAGCATGGCGTCCACCGCTTCCGGCGTGTCCAGCTGCTCGTAGTACTTCTCGCGCACCTGCACGATGGGCGCCGTGCCGCAGGCGGCCAGGCATTCCACTTCTTTCAGAGTAAACAGGCCGTCGGACGAGGTTTCGCCCACTTTCGCGCCGGTCAGGCGCTCCAGCTGGGCGGTCAGCTCGTCGGAGCCGCGCAGCATGCAGGGACCGGTGCGGCAGATTTCCAGCACGTGCTGGCCCACCGGCTTGAGGTTGAACATGGTGTAGAACGAGGACACCTCGTACACCTCGATGGGCAGGATGCCGATGGTTTCAGCCACCAGGTCCTGCACTTCCGGGCTCACCCAGCCGCCAAACTCCGCCTGCGCGATGTGCAGGATGGGCAGCAGGGCCGACTTGCGGCGCTCGGCGGGGTAGTGCTCAAACAGACGGGCAATTTCGGCCTTGGCGGCTTCGGAGAATTGCGGCTTTACGGTCGCGGTTGTCGATTCCATTAGCAGCAGGTTAAGCGTCCAGCTCGCCAGCAATGACGTTCATGGAACTCAGGGTAATGATGGCGTCGGAGAGGGTCGAGCCTACCACCATTTCGGGGTAAGCCTGGTAGTAGATGTAGCAGGGCCGGCGGAAATGCAGGCGGTAGGGCGTGCGCCCGCCGTCCGAAATCAGGTAGAAGCCCAACTCGCCGTTGCCGCCTTCCACGGAGTGGTACACCTCGCCCACCGGGGCGTCGATTTCGCCCATGATGATTTTGAAGTGGTAAATCAGCGCCTCCATGTTGCGGTACACCTCCTGCTTGGGCGGGAGGTAGTAGTGCGGGGCGTCGGCGTGGTAGGGGCCTTCGGGCAGGTTCTCGAGGGCCTGGTTGATGATGCGCAGGCTCTGCCAGATTTCCTCGTTGCGCACCAGGTACCGGTCGTAGGTGTCGCCGTTGGTGCCCACCGGAATTTCGAAGTCGAAGTCCTGGTACGAGGAGTAGGGGTTCATCACCCGCACGTCGTAGTCGACGCCGGCAGCGCGCAGGTTCGGGCCGGTGAAGCCATAGTTCAGGGCGCGCTCGGCCGAAATCGGACCCACGTTGATGGTGCGGTCCATGAAGATGCGGTTGCGGTCGAACAGGTTCTGGAACTCGCGCATCACCGCTGGGAAGCGTTTCAGCCAGGTGCGCAGCTTCTCCAGCGCCACCGGCGACATATCCCGCTCCATGCCGCCCACGCGGCCCATGTTGGTGGTCAGGCGTGAGCCGCACACCTCCTCGTAGATTTCGTAGATGTTTTCGCGCTCCTCAAACAGGTAGAGGAAGCCCGAAAACGCGCCGGTGTCCACGCCCAGGATGCCGTTGCAGACCAGGTGGTCGGCAATGCGGGCCAGCTCCATCATGATGACGCGGATGTACTGGGCGCGCTTGGGCACTTCCACGCCCAGCAGCTTTTCCACCGTCATGTGCCAGCCCATGTTGTTGATGGGGCTGGAGCAGTAGTTCATGCGGTCCGTCAGCGGCGTAATCTGGTAGAACGGGCGCCGCTCGGCAATCTTCTCGAAAGCCCGGTGGATGTAGCCGATGGTGGGCACGCCGGAAATGATTTTCTCGCCATCCATTTGCAGGATGTTCTGGAAAATGCCGTGCGTGGCCGGGTGCGTGGGGCCCAGGTTCAGCGTGGTGAGGTCGGTACCGAAGTCCTCGGTCTTGGTGACCATCACGCCGCGCTGCTGTTGCTGCGCCACCTCGTGGTGAATATGCTCCGTCGCGGTCAGTGCGTCGTTCGTTGCCATATCAGTTAGTACTGAGTAGAGAGTATTGAGTAGTGAGTATCGATGGGCGAGAAAATGAATTCTCAGTACTCAATACTCGGTACTCCATACTAATCAGGTTATCGGCCGAAGAAGAGGTCGGTTTTGTCTTCGCGGGTGCCGTCTTCCAGCGGGTACTCCTTGCGCATGGGGTGGTAGTCCATGTCCTCCACGTTCAGGATGCGGATGAGGTTGGGGTGCCCGGTGAAGATGATGCCGTAGAAGTCGTAGGCTTCGCGCTCCATCCAGTTGGCGGTGGCGTAGATGTCGGTCATCGTGGGCACCACCGGGTCGGCGATGGGGAAGAAGATTTTCAGGCGCAGCCGGATGTTGTGGATCATGCTGTGCAGCTGGTACACCACGCTCAGCTCCTCATCCTTGCGCTCGGGCCAGTGCACGCCGCACATGGTGGTGAGGAAGTTGAGCAGCAGCTCCTTCTCGCCGTGCAGCACGTCCAGGATTTCGTGGATGCGGTGGCGGCTGACGGTGGCGGTGAGCAGGCCGTAGGGCTCCTCCACGTCCGAAAACGTATCGGCGCCGAACAACGCGTGCAGGCGCGCCAGCAACTGCTCGTTGCTGATGGCCGCGTGGGCTTTCACGTAATCCGCCGCCTTGGCCTGGGCCGCCGGCGAAGTGTTGAGGTCGGTCATTGCTTGGTATTAGGTAGTGAGTAGTCGGTAGTCAGACGGCTGCTAAGCTTTTGTCCGACTACCGACTACCTGATACCGACTACTTGATGTTGTAAGACGCCAGCAGGGCCTGGTACTCGGGCGAGTTGCGGCGGCGGATCGACTCGTTTTTGGCCAGCTCCTGCACGCGCATCAGGCCTTCGAGCACCTGCTCGGGGCGGGGCGGGCAGCCGGGCACGTACACGTCGACGGGGATGATGCGGTCGATGCCCTGGAGCACGGAGTAGCTGTCGAAGATGCCGCCCGAGGAGGCGCAGGCGCCCATGGCCAGCACCCAGCGGGGCTCGGCCATCTGCTCGTACACCTGCTTCACGATGGGGGCCATCTTCTTGGCGATGGTGCCCATCACCATCAGCAAATCGGCCTGCCGGGGCGAGAAGGACGGGCGCTCCGAGCCGAAGCGCGAAATGTCGTAGTGGGCGCCCATGGTGGCCATGAACTCGATGCCGCAGCAGGAGGTGGCGAAGGGCAGGGGCCACAGGGAGTTGGCGCGGGCAATGCCCACCACCTTGTCCAGCGAGGTAGCGAAGAAACCGGCGCCCTCAACCCCATCCGGGGCGGCTACGGTTTTGATTTCAGGAACGCGGGTATCACTCATGACGAAATGGTCTCAGTTGGAAGTAAGCGGGGCGGCAACTCCAGTTTTCCGAACACCAGCCCGGAAATAAAGGTTTGACGGTCTTTCGCTTAGTTCTGCCACCGCAGGATGCCTTTCTTGACGATGTAGTAGAAGCCGGCCAGCAGCAGGCCCATGAACATGAGCATTTCCACGAAGCCGAACATGCCCAGCTCGCGGAAATTCACGGCCCAGGGGTACATGAAGATGACCTCCACGTCGAAGAGCACGAAGAGGATGGCCGTCAGGAAGTACTTCACCGAAATCGGGGTGCGGGCGTTGCCCACCGACTCGATGCCGCACTCGAACGAGGCGTCCTTCACCTTGGAGTTGCGCTTCGGGCCCACGAGGTGGGACACCACCATCGAGAAGGCCACGAAGGCCAGGGCGAGGCCAAACTGGATGAGAATCGGCAGGTAATCGGCCGGTTGGTAGGCAACGGGAGTGGCTAACAGCATGGCAGCAGGAACGGTTGTGCTGTTGAAAAAAGGCATTGGCGGCAAAGGTAGGACGAAAACCGGGGGGGTGCAACGAAACCAAGGAGTAGGGCGGCGTATCTTTGGAGAAACTGCGCGGCGGGGCGAATGATGTCGGCACTCATTAACAAACGACGCCAGTTTGCGAACTTCCAGCACAAACTTGCTTGCTCTCTGACTATGGCTCACCTTCAGCTCGATAAGAAGCGTATCTATACAGTAGAAGAGTATCTGGCGCTGGAAGAGGTGTCAGAAGTACGCCATGAATTCTATCAAGGCGAAATCTTCGCCATGACAGGCGCTTCGTTACCGCACAACCGGGTGCTGGGCAACAGCTACATGGCGCTAATGAATCGTTTGAATCTGGATTCCTGCGAAGCTTTTGTCGACGGTGCTCTGGTTGAAATCAGCGCTGACTGCTTCCTGTACCCGGATGTAGTAGTGTCCTGCCACGACGAAGACTTGGCCTCTGACCGCATTCTGCGCTATCCGTCAGTTATCATCGAAGTCCTTTCGCCCAAAACCGCCGACTACGACCGTACCAGCAAGTTGCGGCTGTACCAGCAACTGCCTTCGCTGCAGCATTACGTGCTGATCCGCCAGGATTACTGTTGGGTGGATTGCCTGACGCGAAATGCCGATGAATGGAGCTTGCGCGTGTATGATTCGCTGGCGGATGAGTTGGAGCTGTCGGCGTTGGGTATCCGAATTCCGCTGGCGGAATTATACAAGCGGGTTAAGCTGGGTAACCCACCACAGCTTCGTCCTGATATGCAATAGTGATAGAAGCAAAAGCCTCTTAGTCAAAGGCGGCTTTTCTATTACTAGTCAAAACTTAAAAGAGCTATGGGTATATGCCATCTGTACTACCCAACCATTATTACGCTTTTGACAAAGAACATATTTGCTACTACCTCCGCCTTCATCAGACCAAGTGAGTTGAAAGAATGCTTTGGAAAAATCTTTGTTGAAAACCACTCTAGAAAGCCTGTAAGCAGTGGGTACATCATCTTTAGATGATGCAATTTTTGGCGTAAATGCTGCGTGTGCCGCTATTTGCTGGATAGGTAATGTAATAGTCGAATGACGCGTCTGAGACCAGTTAGTGGTGTCATTCAGTAGGCGTATAAAATCAGGTGACACCTCGTGTTCCTGAGTAAGCTTAGATACTATTTTCTTAGAAGGATGCGGAAAGCTCAACGAGTCATAAATGCCGATTGTGTCTTGCTTGGTAATTGAATTGTGTGAAGTGGGTTTCGTTATTTGGCCAAAAACTGACGCCAGTAAGCTGGCTTCTTGCTGTTTATAATATCTCGAATCAGGAAGGTGATGCGGCAAAGGATGGGAGCAGCCTAAACAGTAAAAGCCCAGCGCTAAGAGTAACGCGAATAATTTCATCAGATGATCAAAGGCTCGTTGCAGAATAGCCCAATCTAACCAGCAAAAACAAAAAAGCCGCCCCGGTCACCCGGGGCGGCTTTCGTTTCTAACCGTCAGCGGCCGATTACAGGCCTTTGTCACGGTTCAGGTCTTCGGCCGGGGCGCTGCCCAGGAAGGGGTAGCGGTAGTCCACGGGCGGCACGAAGGTTTCCTTGATGGTGCGCGGCGACACCCAGCGCAGCAGGTTCAGGATGGAGCCGGCCTTGTCGTTGGTGCCGGAGGCGCGGGCCCCGCCGAAGGGCTGCTGGCCCACCACGGCGCCGGTGGGCTTGTCGTTGATGTAGAAGTTGCCGGCCGCGTGCACCAGCTTCTTGGTGGCCAGGTCCACGGCGTAGCGGTCCTTGGCGAAGATGGCGCCGGTCAGGGCGTAGGGCGAGGTGCCGTCCACCAGCTCCAGGGTCTTCTCAAACTGCTGCGAGTCGTACACGTGCAGGGTCAGCACCGGGCCGAAGAGCTCCTCGCACATGGTCACGTACTGCGGGTCCTTGGCCACCAGCACGGTCGGCTCGATGAAGTAGCCCTTGGACTTGTCGTAGCCGCCGCCGGCCAGGATTTCCACGCCCTCGTCGTTCTTGGCGTTGTCGAGGTACTTGGCCAGCTTGTCGAACGACTTCTCATCGATGACGGCGTTGATGAAGTTCGAGAAGTCCTCCACGTCGCCCATCTTGAACGACTTCAGGTCTTCCACCAGGTAGCGGCGCACGTCGTCCCAGAGGTTCGAGGGAATGTAGGCGCGGGAGGCAGCCGAGCACTTCTGACCCTGGAACTCGAAGGCGCCGCGGCTAATGGCGGTGGCTACCTCCTTGGCGTTGGCCGAGTGGTGGGCCAGGATGAAGTCCTTGCCGCCGGTTTCGCCCACCACGCGGGGGTAGGAGCGGTACTTCGACACGTTCTCGCCGATGGTTTTCCAGATGCCGTTGAACACCCCGGTGGAACCGGTGAAGTGGATGCCGGCAAAGTCGCGGTGCTTGAAGATGACTTCCCCGGCGGTGGGGCCGTCCACGAACACCAGGTTGATGACGCCGTCGGGCGCGCCGGCCTCCTGGAACAGCTCCATCAGCACCTGGGCCGAGTAGATCTGGGTGTTGGCGGGCTTCCAAACCACCACGTTGCCCATCATAGCCGGGGCGGCGGGCAGGTTGGCGGCAATGGAAGTGAAGTTGAACGGCGTCAGCGCGAACAGGAAGCCTTCCAGCGGGCGGTGCTCCAGGCGGTTCCACATGCCGGGCGCCGACTCGGGCTGCTGCTGGTAGATCTGCTGCATGAAGTGCACGTTGAACCGGAAGAAGTCAATCAGCTCGCAGGCCGCGTCGATTTCGGCCTGGAACGCGTTCTTGCTCTGGCCCAGCATGGTGGCCGCGTTCAGCCGGGCGCGGTAGGGGCCGGCCAGCAGGTCGGCGGCTTTCAGGAAGACGGCGGCGCGCTCCTCCCAAGCCAGCTCCGCCCAGCGCGGACGGGCGGCCAGCGCGGCATCAATGGCCTGCTGCACGTGCTCGGCCGCGCCCAGGTGGAACTGCCCGAGGGTGTGGCTGTGGTCGTGGGGCGGGCTGATGCGCTGCACGTTGCCGGTGCGCACCTCCTGGCCGCCGATGTACATCGGAATGTCGCGCTCCTGGCTTTTGAGCGTTTTGAGCATGGCTTGCAGCTCGGCGCGCTCCGGGGAGCCGGGGGCGTAGCCCTTCACGGGCTCGTTCTTGGGGGCGGGGACGTTGAAAAAGCCGTTGGCCATAGCGGGGAATGTCAGGGGCTTGGTGAAGGCAGGGATTGAGCGGGCAAAGATAGACCCGGCAGGGGAACGAAAGGCTGGCAGGTCCTGAGCACGGACCGGTCCACCGCGCCCATCGGCCGCAATATTCGCCGCTGACAATCCGTTCAGCCCGGAAATTGTTTGTGTATGCGCCTTCCTCTCTGCCTCAGCGGCCTGCTGGCCCTGGCCTCCTGTACTCCCCAAACCACCACTACCGCCCCGGTGCGCCAGATAAAGGTGTCCGGCTACGGCACCGTCACGGCCTACCCCGACCTGGCCGAAATTACCGTGGAGGTGTCCTTCACCAAGCCTCGGCTCAAGGACGCCACCGTGGAAACGCAGGCCGTGGTGGAGCAGGTCATGGCCGCCTCGCGCCCCTTCATCAAGACCAAGGAGGATCTGCGCATCAGCCACGTTTCCACCAACAAAGAGTACGACTACGTGCGCGGCAAAGAGGTCTTTCTGGGCTTCGAGGCCACGCAGTCCCTCACCGTGCAGCTGGCCGACCTCAACCGCCTGGAAGAGTACATGGAAGCCCTATTGCAAACCCGCATCAGCCGCATCAAGAGCCTGACCTATGCGCACTCCAAAGCCGACAGCCTGCACCGGGAAGCCCACATGATTGCCCTGCGCAACGCCCTCAAATCGGCCGATAAGCTCTGCGGCGTGCTGGGCACCAAGCGCGGCGCGGTGCTGGAAGTCACCGAAGACGGGTACGGCAGCAGCTCGTCGGACGACGGCTGGGGCCGCCCCCGCCCCGTGGATATGGAGCTGTACGGCAAGGGCATGGGCGGCCGCAGCTTCAAGCTCACGCCGGACCTGATGCACTTCGGCGGGACGGTGCAGGCCGCGGTGGCGCTGGAGTAGCGGCTGCGGCTACAAAAAACCCTTCAATTCGCTCAGACAGCTGATTTCGTACGTCACCTCGGCCGTATGGCGGCGCTTGTCGGGGTTGAAATACACCTGGTCGATGCCCGCGTTGTAGGCGCCCAGCACGTCGCACTCCAGGTTGTCGCCAATCATCAGGCTCTCGGCGGCCGTGGTGCCGGCGCGTTCCAGGGCGTGCTCGAAGATGCGGCGGTCGGGTTTCAGGCAGCCGCTGGACTCGGAGGTTACGACTTCCCGGAAGTAATCCGTCAGCTGAGAGGAAGCCAGCTTGATGTGCTGCACGTCCTGAAAGCCGTTGGTAATCAGGTGCAGCGTGTACTTACCCCGCAGGTAATCAAGCACCTCGTGGGTGTAGGGAAACACCGCCGACTTCAGCGGCAGAATATCGGTGAACTGGGCCGAAATCTGCGCCGGGACTTCATTTTCAGGCACGCCCAGCTTGGCCAGGCTGCGCACGAACCGAATGTCGCGCAGCTCTTGCTGGCTGATCTTATTGGCCTGGTACATGCGCCACAAGGCGTGATTCACTTCGCTGTAGCGGGCAATAAATTCTTCGACCGGGAAGCCGTAGCGGGCGAAATCGTGCAGCGCGTAGAGGTGGCGCAGGGTTTCGTCGGCATTTTTCTCGAAGTCCCAGAGCGTGTGGTCGAGGTCGAAGAAGAGGTGGCGGTAGGTTTTCATGCAACAGATAAACAGTAGAGCTACGCAAATAGCTTCACTCTGAAGGGGAGCCAAACGGCAGGTTCTCCGGCTACTTGGTCGGTGTAAGCGGCTACCCGCTGACAGTCGGCTTGGTTGAGGAAGAGGCCGTATTCGTTCAGGGCAATGCCGAACTGGTCTTGGTATTCTTGCTCCAGGACGTTGTACGAAGAAGGTTCGTAGCCGCCGTGGTCCAGAAGGCCAAGCAGATCATAGCCGATAACGGTTCCGGCATCAGGTTCCGGCAGGCGTCGTTGCAGCAACCGATGCAAGTCGAGCGTCACCGAAGGATACGCTTGTGTTTGCTCTAGGGCAGCAGGGTAAAAGCTCTCGTCAAGAAACAGGCCCAGCAGCTGTATCTGGGGCAACGACGACAGGAAAAGCTTTTTGAATTCCAGGGCCTTGGCCTGGCTCGTAAAGAAGCCCGGGTAGCCGTAGTTTCCCTGCTCGTATTCTTGCTCCGTCCAGGTGTGCAAGGCCTCCAGCGTTGGCTCGTCAGGTCGGAAGTTCTTGATTTTGGCAAACTGCCGCTTGCTGTACCACCAACGCAGGCCCCACTCGGCATCCGGATAAACGTAGCTGATATAGCGGCTAACCGACCACGTGCGGCTGGTATACGTGTGCCCGTTGACGGTGCCGCGTTCGTGCTTGGGAATAATCAGGTAGTAGCCGGCGCAGAAATACATACTACGGCTCAATCTGCAACCGCTTCACCGGCTGGTTGTTGCCCAGGTGCTGGCCCACGAGGTCGGCGGCGTCCTTAGGCTGCACGTCGCCGTACCAGATGTCCTCGGGGTACACCACCAGGGCGGCGCCGTTGCCCTTCTTGCAGTGCTTGCACACGTCGAGGCAGCCGGTGGTCTGCACCCGATTTTTGCGCTTTTTGCCGCCGAGCAGCAGGCTTTTCAGGTCCTGCTTTTTCAGCTCCTTCTTGAGGGCCTTGGCTACGTCCTTGCCGACCTCGCTTTTCTGGTTGGTGCAGACGAACAAATGATGCTGGTATTTCATGGCGTGCTGAGCGCCGCCCTACGGCCGCGGCGTGCCGGTCCAGTGGCGGTTTTGCAGCTTATACGCGGCCAGCTCGCGGTTCGACCAGAGCGTCTGGTAGGTCTTCTGGTCTTTCTGCAGCTGCTGGTCGCGCTCCATGTAGCTGAGGTGCTGCTGCAGCAACTCGGCGTATTCGTCCTTGATGAAGTAGAACATCCAGTTGTCGAGCCGGCGGAAATTCACCAAACCTGCATTCTTCAGGGCCGATAATTGCCGGGAGACTTTCGTCTGGGTGAAATCCAGCACCTGCTCCAGGTCGGAAATGCACATTTCCTGGTTGCGCCAGAGCAAATGCAGGATTCGCACCCGCGACTCATCGCCTAACGCTTTATATAAGCCGAGCCCGAATGCAACGGAAAAGTGTTTGAGACGCATCTTTTGACCAGCCGCCGGGTTATGTAGCCGGCGGCCCCTGGCCACGAAGGTACGCCAGGGCCACCCGAAGCCCCGCGAAAGCGCCCTATCTTTGCTTATCCCGCAACCCGCTGACATGCCCCTGATTGCCCGTTTTCACCTCCTGACGTTGTCGTTGCTGCTCGTGCTGGCCGCCGCGCTGCTGCCCGCCCGCAGTGCCCGGGCGCAGGGCCAGCGGCAGGTCGTCCAGTTTTCCGGCATCATCGCCACCGGCGACTCCTTGCTGGGCGTGCCCGGCGCCGCCGTATTCGTGCCCAAAGCCGGCCGCGGCACCAGCACCAACGCCTACGGCTACTTCTCGCTGCCCGTGCTGGCCGGCGACTCCATCGTCATCCGTAGCCTGGGCTACCGCAACCAGTACGTGGTCATTCCGCCCGACTACCCGCGGCAGAGCTATTCCGTCATCGTGCAGCTTAAGGAAGACGCCACGGTGCTGCCGGAGGTGCGCATCTTCCCCTACGTGACCGAAAAGGACTTCAAGCGCGCCTTCCTGGCCCTGAAGCTGCCGCAGGAGCGGGGCACGGCCACCGCCGAAAACCTCAACGAGCAGATCATGCGGCGCATCTTCCTGAACGCGCCCGTCACCAGCATGGCCAACTACCGCCAGACCATGCAGATGCAGCAGCTCGACCAGCAGCGTAAGTACGGCACCGCCCCCAACCCCTACAGCAATAACCCGCTGCTGAACCCCTTCAGCTGGCTGCAGCTGATCAACCAGATCAAAAACGGCGACTTCAAGAAGAAGGACGAGTAAGCGCAGACGGTTCATTCCGCCGTCATTGCGAGCGAAGCGAAGCAATCTTTCCTCCAGTAGCAGAAACGATACAAGTAGCGCTGCCCGAATCTGTCGTTTACAGGTTCGGGCAGCGCTATTTTCGGTTAGTGCGTACTGTGCCGTTGTGCTACTGGAGGAAAGATTGCTTCGCTCTGCTCGCAATGACCTCCTAAACCCTGCCGCCTGCTGCCTTGTTGTGAGGAGTGGCGCGCAACCAGCGGCGCGGTTTCGCGGTAAAGTCTGACCAGGCCGCAATGTGCCACCGCGGGTTTACCTTGGCCCGCCTCAATATCAGGTTTGCCTTATGGACACGAACCTTCCCAAATCGGCGCATCCGCGCTTGGTTATCATCGGTTGCGGCTTTGCCGGCCTGCGCCTGGCGCAGGCGCTCAAGCACGACCCGGTGCAAATTGTAGTCATCGACCGCCACAACTACCACAACTTTCAGCCCCTGCTCTACCAGGTGGCCACCGGCGCGCTGGAAGCCGACAGCATTGCCTACCCCATCCGCAAAATCTTCGCCGGGCAGAAAAACTTCTTTTTCCGCCTCGCCGACGTGGAGCGGGTGAACACCGAGGCCAAAACGGTGCACACCAACATCGGCGACATCAGCTACGACTACCTCGTCATTGCCACCGGCTCGCTCACCAACTTCTTCGGCATCGAGAGCATCGAGCGGAATGCCATGCAGATCAAGAGCATTCCGAATGCCCTGAACCTGCGCAGCTACATCTTCCAGAACTTCGAGAAGGCCCTGCTCACCTCCGACCCCCAGCAGCGTGAGGCGCTGCTGAACATCGTGGTGGTAGGCGGCGGCCCCACGGGCGTGGAAATCAGCGGCTCGCTGGCCGAAATGCGCCGCACGGTGCTGCCCAAGGACTACCCCGAGCTGGACCTCTCGCAGATGAAAATCATCCTGGTGGAGGCCGGTCCGGCCTTGCTCGGGCCCATGTCGAAACAGTCGCAGGACGACGCGCTGGGCTACCTGCAGAAGCTGGGCGTGGAAGTGCGCCTGAACACCGGCATCAAGCGCTTCGAGGACTGCCGCGCCTACTATTCCGACGCGGAGTTCATTCCGACCGAAAACCTGATCTGGGCCGCGGGCGTGAACGGGGCCGCCCTGGCGGGCCTGCCCGAAGCCACCGTCACGCGCAACAAGCGCGTCAACGTGAACCGCTGGAACGAGGTGGAGGGCCTGCCGGGCGTCTTCGCCATCGGCGACGTGGCCAACATGGTGACCGAAGAAATGCCCAAGGGTCTGCCCATGCTGGCCCCCGTGGCCCAGCAGCAGGCCGACCATCTGGCCCACAACCTGCGCCGCCTCGCCAAGGGCCAAACGCCCGAGCCGTTCAACTACTTCAACAAGGGCGTCATGGCCATCGTGGCCCGCAACAAGGCCGTGGTGGATTTGCCCAAAAACGTGCATTTCCGCGGCTTCTTCGGCTGGCTGACCTGGCTGTTCGTCCACCTGATGACGCTCGTCGGCTTCCGCAACAAGGTGGTGGCCCTCATCGACTGGGCCTTCAGCTACTGGAACTCCGACAAAGCCCTGCGCCTCATCATCCGCCCCTTCAACCGCCGCGACGTGAAAGACGACAAGGGCAAGCGCGCCGCCGAGCACCAGACCGCCACTGCCGAATACAACCCCACGCCGCCCGCCATTCAGTCGCCGGCCGCCTGATGAGCAGTTCGGCGCGTGGGCGAGATGAAGTGAGGCGAGCGGTATAAGCCGGTGTTCTTCGTGCTCTAGCTATACCAACAAAGCATAAAGACCCGCCAACGAACGTTGGCGGGCCTTTGTGCGCAAAAGTCAGGGCTTAATTGGACGAAGCAGGCGCCTTTTCAGCGCAGGTCGTGGCCGAAACGTTGCTCAGGGTGTACTTGGTCATGCCCGAAGGGGCGTCGTTGGCCAGGCACTGCAGCTCGGGGGCGGTGCCGCCGCGCGAAAGGGTAAAGTAGAGCCTGGTCCCCGGCTGGGCGAGGGTGCCCAGCTCGGTGTAAGTGGACACGACGTGCTGGTAGGTCTTGACCCCGTTGCCGTCGAAGTCGAACTGAATGGTTTGGCCCTCCTGCGAGTTGTCGAGCTGCACGAGCGTACCGGCCATGCACGTCTGGCGCAGCACCTTCCCGCTTACGCAGATTGGAGGGCACGTTGGTACTTCCGGCTCTACGCAGGTGGTAATCAGATTGCAGCCGGAGGCAAGCAGGGTGAGGGCGGCCAGCGGGGCCAGGAGTGAAGCTGTTTTCATTGGAATAAGCGGGTTGGTGAGGATGTGTCGCAGGGAGCCGCTTCCAACGGGTTTTCGTTGCACCTATCACATAAAAATGTGAAGGGCGGAAAGCCTGCTTACTACAGCGCGTACTCGGCCAGGGCCCGGCTGATGTCGAGGATGTTCTGGTCGTTGCGGAAGGTTTTGCTGATGGGCTCGGCCTGGCCGCGAATCCAGATTTTCAGCTCCGCGTCGAGGTCGAAGTGGCCGGTGGTTTCGGTGCTGAACCGCTCGATGCTGCGGTAGGGTACGCTCAGGTACTCCTTCTTCTTGCCCGTCACGCCCTGCTTGTCGAGCATGATCAGGCGCTTATTGGTGAAGATAATCTGGTCGCGGATGATGGCGTAGGCTTTTTCCACCCGCTCGTCGGAGGCCAGCAGGCGCTGCAGGTCCTGCTGAATTTCCTGCGCGTCGTGTTCGGAAGCGTTGCCGAGTAGGCCGTCGAATATGCTCATGGGGTTGGGGGTAAAGTGCGCCGGTAAGATACGCGGCCCGGCGTAGTGGCGCCTGATCGAGCGTGCCGAGGCCGAATGCCTTTCGCTGGCGGCTTGCCAGCTGCGCCCGGCCAACGCCGGCCCGGCCACCGCTGGCTAGGGCACCCGTACCCGCCAACTTGGCTGACCTCGCTTATGCAGATTGCCGGGAGTAGCGCAGAAGCGGCGGTAAATGCATATGTTGCTATTAATTGTTGCGGCGCGGCGGGTTCGGAAATCCGAACGTGGGCTTGGTTGTGGATGTGGCAGGCGCCCCAACTAATTCTTTCATCTCATGACTACTCGCTTTCTGACTTTTCTGCCCGGAACCGTTGCCGGACTGCTGCTCGTGGCCTGCCACGGCCCCAAGCCGGATGATGTGCCGGTCCCGGCGCCCGATCCGCCCCAGCTCATGGTCAGCACCCTGGCCGGTGGCACGCAGGCCGGCAACGTAGACGCGACGGGCAGTTCCGCCCGCTTCGGCTACCTGTGGGGCGCTACCCTCGATGCCCAGGGCAACGTGTACGCGGTCGACCACATCAACGGCACCATCCGGCGCATCACCCCCGCCGGGGAGGTCAGTACAGTGGCCGACCTCGGCCGGCCGGCGAATATTGCCTCGGGGCCGGATGGCGTGGCGCTGGGGGCCAACGGTGTGCTGTACGTGAGCATGGAGGGCCAGACGACCCTGAGCCAGGTAAGCCCAGCCGGCGTGGTTAGCAGCCTGCCGGGCGCCGCTGCCACTCACGTGTTCAACTACGCCCGCAGCCTGGCCGCCGACGCGCAGGGCAACATCTACGTGGTGGAGCTGCTGGGCCAGCGGATCGACAAGGTGACGCCCGCTGGCGCCGTCACGGTGCTGGCGGGCACCGGCACGGCCGGCTACACCGATGGCCCCGGCAGCCAGGCGCAGTTCAGCGGGCCGACCGCGCTGGTGGTAGATGCGCAGGGCAACGTGTACGTGAGCGACGCGGGCAACTATCGGATTCGCAAGATTACCCCCGCCGGGCAGGTATCCACCCTGGCCGGCAGCGGTACCACCGGTACGCTCGACGGGCCCGGGACCACGGCGCAGTTCGGCACGGCCATGCACGGCCTCTCTATCGACGCGGCCGGCACGCTGTACTTGGGCGACGGGCCGCGCATCCGCCGCATCACGCCGGCCGGTGAAGTCAGTACCCTGGTCGGGAGCAGCGCTGGCTACGTCGACGGGCCCGTGGCTGAGGCGCGGTTCGTGGGCGTGCTCGGGCTGGTGGGCAACCCCACCACGGGCCTGTACGCCATTGAAGTGCCGCGGATACGCAAGATTATGATTCAATAGCCCCACTAAAGGGGGCGTGTTAAATGTTAAAGCGGAGAGGAACGGCTGCGTCGGGCTACCCCTGCACCAGCTGAATGTTGTTGCCGCAGGTATCGTCGAACACGGCCAGCGTGACGGCGCCCATTTCGGTGGGCTCCATGCTGAACCGCACGCCCAGCGCCCGCAGCCGCTCGTACTCGCGCTGCACGTCCTCGACGTGGAAGGCCGTGAGCGGGATGCCGGCCGCGTACAGGGCCTGCTGGTAGGTGCGGGCCGGCGCGAAGCCCAGCGGCTCCAGCACCAGCTCCACACCGTCGGGCTCGGTGGGGTCCACCACCGTCAGCCAGCGGTGCTCGCCCAGCGGCACGTCGGATTTCTTCACGAAGCCGAGCGTTTCGGTGTAGAACTGCAGGGCGCGGGCCTGGTCGTCGACCAGCAGGCTGAGGAGGCGGATGTGCATGGCGGAAATGGCTTAGCAAATGGTTTGGCAGCCGCAAGAAGCCACCGAAACCGCAAGCCGGCTTCTCCAAAATTGCTTTTCTACCGCCGCCGGGCCGCCAGGGCGCGGGGCGGGCAGCCGTAGGTGCGCCGAAACAGCCCCGTAAACGAGGTGACGCTGTCGAAGCCCACGGCCTGGCAGGCTTCGGCCACCGGGGCCCCGCCGAGCAGCCGCCGCCGGGCCTGCCGCAGCCGCAGCGCCGTCAGGTACTGGTGCGGGGTGCGGCCGTAGTACTGCCGAAACAGACGCAGAAAGTGAAACTTCGAGCAGCAGGCCGCCTCCGCCATTTCCAGTAGTCCGATGGCCTCCGCGTAGTGCTGCTCGATGAACTGCCGGGCCACCAGCACCTGCCGCCGCTGGTGGGCGTGCGGATACAAGGCGGATTGGAGGCGGTGGACTTCCTGCTGGTAGTAGGTCATTAGATTCCTTCGAAAAGCTCATCCAGCACTTCGTCCAGGTAGTCAATGCCCAACGAAACCGCGGCTTCGGAAGGATTGACTTTGACCAACTGCCAGTGACGTTGAATGCTGGTTTTTTGCGCCAGCGTCACGTTGAACACCTGGTCTTGCAAAGCAACATTGGCCGTAAATGATGCCTCGGCGCCATGATAGAAGATAATCAGCATGATTTCCTCCAGCAAGTCGGCGCAGTCGAACTGCACCAGCGCGTACACGATGGAGCCGTTGTTGTCCACGTGTTCTGGTTTGAAGATGGCTTGGAGTAGCGCGGGCACCACCTCTGGGTTACCAATATCGGCTAGGCCATAAGCGGCCTGATTACGCAGCAACGCATTGGGGTGCTCCAAAAGGCTCAGGTAGAAGGCTACTACTTCAGGACTGCCCAGGGCCGTGAGTTGCTGGAAGGCCGAACGGGCAATGGGCCAATCCTCCACAAAAACCAAGGCTTGTAATGGCGCGACAGAGCTAGACGTCATCAGGATAGTATTACTCAATCAGCTTCACGACAAAGAAAACAGCCGAACCCGCTGCGGGCCCGGCTGTTTCAAAACTAACCGAAAAGGCGAAGCCGAACTACCGCCCGCCGCCGGTGCTGCCGCCGCCCTGCTGTGGCTGCTGCGACGAGACGTTGCGCTGCTGCATGGGGTTGGGCGTGGCCTGTTGCTGCTGCTGAAACAGCTCGAAGCGCGAGGGCGCCAGCTTGCGCGGGAAGGCGTTGTTGGAGAGGTCCGTGTCGGCCGTCTGCAGGTAGGGGTCGAGGGTGAACGAAGCCACCGGCTTTTCGGTCACGAACACCTTGGTTACCTCGGCGTTGTTGCGGCGCCAGATTTCGGCCGGAATGTTCACCACCTCCTGCGAGCCGTCGTTGTAGGTCATCTGCACCACCACGGGCATTACCAGGCCGCCCAGGTTTTTCAGGCTCACCTGGTAGAAGTTCAGGCCCTTTTTCAGGGTTTCCTGCTGCTCGGGCGAGAGCGTGGCCACGTACTTCTGGTAACGCGCCTTATCGGTGTCCGACACGGCCAGCTGGTCGTAGCTGTTGTAGAAGTCCTTCAGCTCGGGCCGCTCGTCCACCAGGGTTTTGGGAATGTCCTGCAGGTTGCGCTGCTGCGAGAGGGTCTGCGGGGCGGCGTTCAGCTCCTCGCGGCGGCGGGCGTTTTCCACCTCCGGGTTTTTCGAGTCCACCTTGTACCAGCTCACGCCTTCAATGCTCATATCCGTGTGCTCGGTGCCGTAGAACCAGCCGCGCCAGAACCAGTCGAGGTCGACGCCCGAGGCGTCTTCCATGGTGCGGAAGAAGTCGGCGGGGGTGGGGTGCTTGTAGGCCCAGCGCTGGGCGTAGGTTTTGAACGCGTAGTCAAACAGCTGCCGGCCCATCACCGTCTCGCGCAGGATGTTCAGCGCCGTGGCGGGCTTGGCGTAGGCGTTGTTGCCCAGCTGCAGCACCGACTCCGAATTGGTCATAATCGGGTTCTGCAGCTTGGGGTCCATGCTCATGTAGGGCACAATCTGGCTGGGCTCGCCGCGGCGCGAGGGGTAACCCCGTTCCCATTCCTGCTCGGCCAGGTACTGGCAGAAGGTGTTCAGGCCCTCGTCCATCCACGTCCACTGCCGCTCGTCGGAGTTGACAATCATCGGGAAGAAGTTGTGACCCACTTCGTGAATCACCACCGAAATCAGCCCGTACTTGGTGGCCGCCGAGTAGGTGCCGTCCTTCTCCGGGCGGTAGCCGTTGAAGCACAGCATCGGGTACTCCATGCCGCCGATGGAGCCGTGCACCGAAATGGCCACCGGGTACTGGTAGGGCACCGTGCGCTTGGAGTAGGAGCGGATGGTGTGCGCCACCGACTGCGTGCTGTACTGCCCCCACAGCGGGTTGGCCTCCTTGGGGTAGTACGACATGGCCAGCACCGGCTTGCCCTCCACGCTCAGGCCCATGGCGTCCCAGATAAACTTGCGCGAGGAGCACCAGGCAAAGTCGCGCACGTTCTTGGCCGCGTAGGTCCAGGTTTTGGTGCCTTTGGCGCGGCCCTGCTCGGCCTTGGTCGCCTCGTCCTGCGTCACGATGACGACGGGCTTGGCGGCGTTTTTGGCCTGGGCCAGGCGCTGGCGCTGCGCGGCCGTCAGCACCTGCTCGGCGTTCTGCAAAGTGCCGGTGGCGCCCACCACGTGGTCGGCGGGGGCGGTGATGCTCACGCGGTAGTCGCCGAAGGGCAGGGTAAACTCGCCGGTGCCCAGAAATTGCTTGTGCTGCCAGCCGTTCACGTCGTCGTAGACGGCCATGCGCGGGTAGAACTGGGCAATTTCGTAGAGGTAGTTCTTGTCCTCGGGGAAGAACTCGTAGCCCGAGCGGCCGCCCAGCTTTTTCTGGTCGTTCACCGTGTAGTGCCACTTCACCGTGAAGGTCACGGCCTGCTTGGGGGCCAGCGGCCGGGGCAGGTCCACCCGCATCATGGTGTAGTTGACGGTGTAGGGCAGCTGGCCCGAGGCGCCCTTCAGGCGGATGTCGTCAATCTTGAACGAGCCGTCGAAGCCGGTGCGCTGAATGTACTCCAGGGCCCCGAACGACATCCGGTCGCGCAGCTCGGCGGTCTGCGTCAGCGCGGTCATCGAGTTCGGGGCGTAGATGTTCGCGTCGAGCTGCAGCCAGAGGTAGCTGAGCTTGTCGGGCGAGAGGTTGGTGTAGGTGATGTCCTCCGAGCCGGTGATGCTTTGGTTGTCGTCGTTGAGCGTGACGCGGATGTTGTAGTCGGCGCGCTGCTGCCAGTAGTCCCGGCCCGGGGCCCCGGAGGCGGTGCGGAAGGTGTTGGGCGTGGGCAGCTCCGTGCCGAGCTGGGCAAATTTGTCGGTGCCGGAGTGCATCGGCATCGAGGGCTGCTGCGCCAGCGCCGGCAGGGCTAGCGCGGCGCCCAGGCCGGCGGCGAGAAGGTTGCGAAAACGCATACGGTGGAAAAAGGGCGAAAAGGAATCAGCAAGATAATACCACGCCCGGCAACGTTCGATGAAGAACCAGGCGGCCGGGCGTCTTGGCGGAAGCCAAGGACGTCGGCAAGGTGCCGGGGCTGCGCAATGGAATCAACTAAAGTGATTTAGCCGGGGAAAAGTGTCGGATATTGCTTGTAAATCAACTGCTTAGCCACCCGTGAACTGATTCAGCAGCAGCATGGCCGCAATGCCGCCGGCCGCCCCACTGACCACCAGCAGCCAGTCGCGGCGCGGGGTGCCCAACACGCGCAGCACCAGGAAGCCCACGAGCAGAATCAGCCCCACGATGAGCAGCTGCCCGATTTCGACGCCCACGTTGAAGCTCAGCAGCTCCAGCACCGGGCGGCTTTGCTGGCCCAGCAGCTCGCGCAGGTAGTTGGAGAAGCCCAGGCCGTGAATCAGCCCGAAGCCGGCCGCCAGCGCGTTGGCCGGCACCCACAGCACCGACTCGGGCCGGCGCCGGGACGGGCGGCTGAGGCCCGCGCGGCCGGCCTGGCGCAGGTTGGCCGCGCAGGTCAGCAAAATGGTCACCGGAATCAGCGCCTCGATGACGGCCGGCGCGAAACTGACGACGCCCAGCGTGGCCAGGGCCAGCGTGAGCGAGTGGCCCACCGTGAAGCTGGTGACCAGGGCCACCACGCGGCGCCAGTCGCTGAGCACGTAGGGGGCGCACAGGGCCAGCAGGAACACGAGGTGGTCGTAGGCCCGCAGGTTGAAGATGTGGAAGAAGCCGAGTTGGAGGTAGGTCTGAAACACCGACATGCCGCAAAGCTAGCCCAGCGGCCGGTAAGGTGCCGCGCCGCTTCGGCTCCGCATCGGCAAGTGGGGCCGCCCCGTATCTTGCACCAATAACCCGCCCGCCCACCTATGCGCAAGCAACTCTTCGTGACCGGAGCCCTGCTGCTGGCCGCCCTCGGCGCCCGCGCCCAGGATACGCCCGTGCTGCCCGCCGTGCCCCAGCCCCCGCCCGACCCTACCCTCGTCAAGCCCGCCACCGACTCGGTCCAGGCCGTGCGCAACCTTTTCCGCAAGCGCCGCAACGGCGGCACGGCCTACACCAGCGTGGGCGGACTAGTGCTGGCTACCGGCGTGCTGGCCGGGCCCTTTTCCCTGGGCGCCACCGAATCAGTAGCCATATCGGTGCCGTTTCTGGCGGTGGGCGTAGGCAAGCTGGTGCGCTTCGGCCACAAAAAGGAAGAGGCCATCATCAAGCAGTACCAGGCTGGTAAGCCCCTGCCGGCAGCGGTGCGCAAGCGGCTGCGGCAGGAACACTTCGAGCCGGCGCGCTAGCCCCACCTCCTACATACAAAAAGCCCCGCCGGCAGCGCCAGCGGGGCTTTTCTGATTTAAAGCAGCGGCGCTTACTCGCGCACCACGCGGCGCAGGTCGGAGCCGCCGTCGGTGCTCACGCGCAGCAGGTACACGCCGGCGGGCTGGGCGGTCAGGTCCACCGTGACTTTGCTCTGGCCGGCGGCCACGGCTTGCTCGCGCACCACCTGGCCCAGGGCGTTAACCACCGTCAGGCGGGCCGCTTTGGCGTAGCCCGTCAACTCCAGCGTCAGGCGGCCGTCGTGGGTCGGGTTCGGGTACACGCTCAGCGAGGAGCCGGCCAGCGGCTTGCTGGTGGCCGTGATGGTGAGGGCGGCCGAAGCCAGCGAGGCGCAGCCGCCGGTGCCGGTTACTACCACCGTGTAGGCACCGGGGTTGGCCGTGCCGTTGACGGTGTAGGTCTGGCCGGTAGCGCCCGGAATGGCCGTCGGGCCCAGGTACCACTGGTTGCCGGTCGTGGCCGAGCTGGTCAGAATGGCCGTGCCGGGCGTGGTGTACTGCACCGTCACCGTCGGCTGGGCCGGGCGCGGCGTGATGACCACCGTAGCCGTGCTCGTTACGGCGGTGCAACCCCCGGCCGCGGCTACCGTGTTGGTCACCGTGTAGGTGCCGGCCGTCGAGGTAGCCAGGTTGATAGCACCCGTCGTGGCATTCAGCGTCAGGCCTGTGGTCGAGGTGAACGTACCGGCCGTGGCACCGGCGCCGAGCGTGGCGTTGACGGTGCCCGTGGAGCCGGCGCAGAGGAAGCCGGCCACTACGTAGCCAAACGAGGCGGTAGCGGGGGCGGTAATCGTTACCTGCGTGGTGCTGGTGGCAGCGGCGCAGCCCCCGGCGGCAGCTACCGTGTTGGTTACCGTGTAGGTGCCCGGCGTCGAGGTCGACGGCGTGATGGCGCCCGTCGTGGCGTTAATCGTCAGACCGGTCGTCGAGCTGAACGTGCCAGCCGTGGCGCCAGTAGCCAGCGTCGGCGCGGCCGCGGCCGTAGCCGAGGTGCAGTACGGAGCAGCCGCGTAGCTGAAACCGGCCGTGGCCGGCGCCGTGATGGTTACGGCGAAGGTCGACGTAACGGCGGCGCAGCCCCCGGCGGCAGCCACGGTGTTGGTTACCGTGTACGTGCCCGGGGTCGAGGTCGAGGGCGTAATGGCACCCGTCGTGGCATTCAGCGTCAGGCCCGTGGTCGACGAGAACGTGCCGGCGGTAGCGCCGGTGCTCAGCGTGGGCGTCACCGCCGTCGTGGCGGAGGCGCAGTACGACGAGGCCGCGTAGCTAAAGCCCGCCGTAGCCGGGGCCGTGATGGTGATGCTGGCCGTGCTCGTCACGGCGGCGCAGCCCCCGGCCGCGGCTACCGTGTTGGTTACCGTGTAGGTGCCGGGCGTAGAAGTCGACGGCGTGATGGCGCCGGTCGTCGCGTTAATGCTCAGGCCGGTGGTCGACGTGAACGTACCAGCGGTGGCGCCCGTCGTCAGCGTCGGAGCAGCGGCGGCCGTGGCCGAGGTGCAGTACGACGTAGCTGCGTAGCTGAAGCCGGCCGTGGCCGGGGCCGTTATGGTAACCGAGGTCGTGCTGTTGCAGGTGCCCGAAGCGGCGTAGGTCACCGCGTAGGTGCCGGGCGTCGAGGCGCTCAGGTTGATAAACCCGGTGCTAGCGTTGATGCTCAGGCCGGTGGTCGAGGTGAACGTGCCGCCCGTGGTGCCGGTGACGGTGGGCGCGGGGTTGGTAGCCGATTGGCAGAAGGTGCTGGCCGCGTAGCTAAAGGCCGCGTTGCAGGCCGCCGGGGTGAGGTCCTGGCCGGTCACGTACACGTTCTTGAGCATGGCGTAGCGGCCGGTGCTGGAGCTGCCGCAGCTGAAGTACAGGCGGAAGGTCAGCGTCTGGCCGGCCGTCAGCGTCACGCCGGCGGCACCGGCGAAGGAGAGGCGGTAGGTGTTGCTGGGGCCGGCCGTCTGGTTGGCCAGCAGAATGGGCGTGGCGAAGGCGCCGTTGGCCGTGCTCTGCAGGCCGCCTGCCGGGCCGCGCCCACCGATAACATCGGCCGAGTCGGTGGCAAAGCCGCTGCGCGACCAGACCACCGCCAGCTTGGTGTTGCTGCTGGTGTTGTAGAAAGCCGAAGTGAGAACCAAGGAGTCGAGGCGGATGGTTTTGCCGGCCGCCGCCGTCACCGTGAACTGCTCCGAGAAGCGGCGGTTCAGGTTGCCGCCCGGGCCGCCCACGGCCGTGCCCCACGACCCGTCGCCGTTGGCCGTCGTGCCGAAGGCCTGGCCGAACACGTTGGAATAGGCCCGGATAGCCGGCACGGTCGTGCCGTTCGACACGTACAGGTTGCGCAGCGTGGGAGTGCTGGCCGTCACGCCGGCCACGCGCACGGCGGTGCTGTCCTGGTTGTTCACTTTCATCGGCCACCACTGCAGCGGCGCCGAAACCGGGGCCGTGCCCGTCACCGTGTTGCCCGTCACGGCCACCGTCTGGGCGGTGGCGCCGGTGCTGGTGTGGTTGATGGTGCCGGCGTAGGCACCGGCCGTGGCCGCGTTCAGCCGCACGCTGATGGTGGTGCTGGCCAGGGTGTTGGCCGTGGGCGTCAGCACCAGCGGCGAGGCGGCGGTGTACCAGTTGGTGCCGCCGTTGGCCGATACCTCGTAGCCCGTCGGCGGGGTCACCGTCACGTTGCCGGTCAGGTTCACCCCGCTCAGGGTGTAGCTCTGCACGGCCGAGGGGCCGCCGGCGTACTGCGTAAATGCGCCCAGGGTGCCCGTCACGCTGATGGTCTGCACGCTCGACACCTGAATGGTTTCGGTGGTGTGCGTGGCCGCGCCGGTTTTGGAGGCGCGCAGGTAGTAGTAGTACGCCGTACCGGAGGCCGGCAGCGCGTCGGTGGTCGAGAAGTTGATGGTCGAGTCGTTCTGCGCCGTCACCTCGTAGATTTTGCTGAAGGTGGCGTTGTCCGAGGAGCGGAACAGCTCGTACTTGATCTGGCTCATGGCCCAGCTGATGTTCCAGCTCAGGGTGGCCTGCGAGGCGCCCTTCACGGCGCGGAAGTTCGACACGGCAATGTCCGGTGCCGCGCCGGTGCAGAAGCCGGTGGCTACGGCGCACGGGTCCCAGGTGCCGAACAGGCTGGCGCGGCTGTAGGCGGCCGTATCGGCCGGGGTCAGCTGCTGCGACCAGCTTACGCGCTGCGTCGTGGGCATGAGCGTGCCCGAGTAGTACTTGCTGCGGAACTCGGCGTAGGTAATCAGGCTGGTGTTGGTGCCGGCGTCCCAGGTGCTCCAGCCGGTCGGCTGCAGCTGGTTGGCGCCCACCGTGCTGCTGATGAACACGGTCTTGTTATTCGACAGCGGCGACGAGCCGGTGGAGTTCTGCCAGGGGCGGCCCAGGTAATACAGCGTGCCGCCGGTGTTGGCCGGCAGCTTGGTTTTCTTGAACACGTAGCCGTAGGCCTGGCCCGGGGGCGTGTTGGCGGCGGTGATGTACGAGCTGCTGGTGCTCGGGCGCGCCTTGGCGTACACCACGCAGTTCTCGAACAGCGCCACCGACGAGCCGAAGATGAAGTCCACGTTGCCGTCGATGTAGCAGTCCTTGAAGTAGTGGCGCGGCGTGCCGTTGCCCTTGGTGTAGAGCGTGTCCTGGTTGCCCAGGAAGCGGCAGTTCTTAAACGCGGCGCGGTCGGCATTCACCAGCACGGCCACGGCCTGCGAGCCGTCGCCGAAGGAGTTTTCGAAGGTGATGTTCAGGGCTGAGAAGTCGTCGGCGCCGATGCTGAAGCTGGCCGAGTTCTGGGTGCCCAGCGTGCCGCCGCCGGGTGCGGCCGTGCTGGCCCCGTCGTCGTAGGTCAGGATGGTATTGGCCACGCTCTCGCCCACCAGCTGCAGGAAGGGCTTGGTGCTCGGCACCGCTATTTTCTCCTTGTAGCGGCCGTTTTTGATGAAGATGGTATAGGCCGTGGTGCGGCCCGTCGGCGCGGCGTTGATAGCGGCCTGCACCGTGGTGTAGTTGCCGCTGCCGTCCTTGGCCACCACCACGTCGTAGGCCAGCAGCCGGGAGCTGAGGCCGGAGAGGAGTAGCAGACACAAAGTCAGCCAGGACCAGCGCAGGGCGGTAGTGCGCCTGGGCAGGGTAGAGGTTTGGAGCATGCAGAATGCGGTTAAGGTGAGAATCACCTGAATATTAGCTCCCTGAAACTGGCCTTCCGCACTGCCCGGCGGGCCTTTATTTGTGCAAACGTTGTCGGGAACGTTGCCGGGACGGGCATTCCCGCGTCGGGAATAGGTGAGTGCTTACTATATCCACCCCAAACGTTTTCGGTCAGACGCCAGCGTTGTTCCATTTTCCTTGCCGCCACTGCCTATGCCAGTGCCCTGATGGGGCTGCCGCAATGCTTGCCCATGCCAGATCAGCGCCTTTGTTTAGTGGGCGACGCCAGTAAAATTTTGTCTCGCCTCAACCATCGGAGCTATAAGTGGCTCCTGCGAGTAAATCCGCTTGTCTATGTCCGTTAGCCGTTTCCGCTCATTCGCTTTCCCGGCGTTCCTGCTTGTCCTGTGGCTGGCCAGCCTTGGGCGCCCCACCCCGGCGGCGGCACAGCTGCCCGGTGGGCGTAGCCATACCCTCGAAGACACCGTGTTTGCCGTGCGACGCCTTTTCGCCGCCTACGACGGCAAGGGCACGGCTATGCTGGCCCGTAGCGCCGGCGTGCTGAGCGCCTTCGGCGTGGCCACCTTGCTGCCCGCTCCTTTTGGCGCGCCCGGGCTCAAGCAAACCATAGCCGGCGTCGGCCTGCTGTCCGGCAGCGTTGGGGCCGTGCTTGGGTTGAGCCGCATGGTGCGCTTCAGCGCCCGGCACCGCGACGAGGTATTGGCCGCTTATCAGCAGGGCGAGCCGCTGCCGCGCTACGTGCGCCGCCGCCTGCGCCCCGAGCACTTTCAGCCCGGCGGGCAGCGCGCCTCGGCCCTGTAGCGCCGGCCGCTCCGACGACAATCCGGAACTGGGGCCACAAAATCGTGGCGCTGATCTGCCGTTCAGACGTACGCCCCAACTCCCCGGCGGGCCGGCAGGAGTTGGGGCGTATGCGTTGGGAACCGGTTGTCGGGAGCTGCTGGCGCTATGCCAAGGCCCGCCAACAACGGCTAAAAACGGGTCTTGACGATGGCAAAGCGCGGCGCGGCGGCCTGGAAAGGATATAGCACGTAAGCGTCGTTGCCGCGGCGCGTGATGGTGGTGGGGCTGACCGCGCCCGTAGCAAAGCTGCCCGAAGCGGTGGCCGTGGCCCAAGCGTCGGTGCTGCCCATGCGGTACACGGTGCCCTGGCTGCCGGCCACCACCAGTAGGGTCTGGTTGTCGGTCAGCAGCAGGCCGTCGGCACCCGCCAGGTTTTGGGTGGTGGTGACTTTGGCGAAGCCGGCCGGGTTGCTCAGCGGCACTTTGAAGAGGCTGCCGTCACTGGTTTTGGCCACCAGCAGGTAGCCGTCGGGGTGGTACACGATGCCGTTCAGGCCGAAGGTGGTGCTGCTCAGCTGGGCGTTGTCGAGCAGGACGGTGGCGTTGCCCTGCAAATCCAGCTTGTAGATGACCGGGGCGAAGCTGTCGGTGATGTAGGCGTTGCCCTGCGCGTCCACGGCAATGTCGTTGGCGAAGTGCCGCGGGTAGGCGGCGGCCTTGCTGCCCAGGTCGGTGAAGGAGAGCAGGCTGCCGGTGGTAGCGTTGAAGATGGCCACGGCCGCCAGCTTGCCCTGCGTGGTGGGCGAGGTGCGGGTGGAGTTGAAGTTGTTGTCTGACACGGCCGCCAGCACGCGGTTGCGGCCCCCGTCCAGGTTCAGCCCGATGGTCGAAATTAGGCGCGGGTCGTCGGCCAGTGGGGTGTAGCTGCTGTCGTCCTTCACCGTGCCGATGCGGCCCTGGGCCCGCGAGCTGACGAGGAAACGCTGGTTGGTTTCGTCCCACTGAATGCCCTCGGGGTTCAGCGCCGCCTGGGGCACCGTTATTTTGTCGGGCGCGGCGGGTGTCTGCACCGGGTTATCGTCGTCGTTGGAGCAGCCGGGCAGCAGCGCCAGCAGGGGCAGCAGCAAGACGAGCAGGCGCAGCAAGCGCGGAACAGACGGGGTGAAGTAGAACTGGGGCATGGCGGCGGTAGAATCAACGGGTTGGTTTGCGGTCTATACGCCGTTTGCCGCATCGTGGTCAACCGTGCCAGCCCATTGGCTCACGCCTGAAGCAAAAGCCTGCCGGGTTGGGCAGATGCTCTTACTATCAGCCGAAGCCCGGGCTGAGGCGGCTAAAAATCGAAGTTTTCCGGCTCGCCCAGCAGCCTGCGGCCCTTCAGCAGCCCCGCGCGTAGCGCATTGGCGAGGCCATGGTCGTTGTCGTCCTCAGCCGGATAACTGATGCCCCATTCCTGGCGCTGGCAGTACGCCTGGTAGACAATCGGCAGCATGGTTTGCAGCTTGCGCAGGCGGAAGCTGTAGTACGCTTGCAGGATGGCCCGCCGCCAGTCGGGGTGCGCCTCGATAGGCACCGGCTCGTTCAGGGTATTGAGCGCCTCCAGCACGCGCTCCAACTCTTCGTCCTCGTACTCGGCAATCGGGTTGGCTTCCACGTAGGCATCGCGCTGGCGGCGGAGCTGGATCGGTTCAAACTGGCGCACGAATTCTTTCTCCCAGGCCCGCTCTTCCTCGCCGTACAGGTGGGTGGGGCGTGGGTCGTGCTCAGGCGCCGGCGGGGCGGGGTCCTGGGCGGCTTCGGCGGCTTCGCGGGCGGCTTGTCTATCGGCCCGCCAAGCGGCCAGGTAGCGCTCCTCTTTTTCACCGCGCACGTTCGGCAACCGCAGCAACGCGTCGTGGCCCGTGTGCTGGTTGTGAAAGTGGTACCACTCGGGCACATCCCCATCAAACCAGTCTGGGTCCGCGTCGTCATCGGTGGCGTCCTGCCGGATGAGGTCGTAGTCCTGCCAGGCAAAATGACGGCGGTGCAAATCCGTTTCGTAATCGGCCTGGGCCAGGAAGTTCAGGTACAGCGCCAACTCGTCTTCGCTAATCGGGGAAACCACCGTGCAGTTCTGGATGTCGCGGGCCAGCGCGTTGAAATCCCAGCTGACGACGACTCCCGGCACGGACACCTGCTCGGCCCGCCAGCGGCACTGCAGGTCGAACAGCTTTTTCTGCTGAATGTCCCACAGGCGCTCGGTGGCTTCGGCCTCAAACTCCGTCAGGCGGCCTTCCAGCATCCGTTCGTACATGTCGCCGTAGTCGGTCCACAGCTGGCGGCTCTGGGCATAGCTGCGGGCGAAAGTGACGCGTAGCTTGGGGTGGTGCTGGGCGAAAAAGGCATCGTAGCGCGGATTGGTAAGCAGGTCTTGCTCTACTTCGGCCGTGTTGCGGGCCTTTTGCGCGTTGCTGGTGGCGGTGTCGCGGTAGTAGCGGCCAGCAGCATTGGGGTTGTCTGCGGGTTCTTCAGGGGCGGGCGTGGCAGAATCGTCGGCGCTCATGTGCGTGAAACAGGATGGTAGATAGCTACAGCCAAAAAAGGAAGAAAATGATAGACTAAGAATGCAAAAAGGCCGCGTCAGTCCAATACTGACGCGGCCTTTTATCCGCTGACCGGCGTGGCTTACTCCACGGCCGGCATTTCCACGTTGACGAAGTGGATCTGCCCGTCAATCAGCTCGGCTTCCACCACGGCGTCTTTCGACACCTTGCCGCTCAGAATTTCCTTGGACAGCTCGTTCAGAATCAGCCGTTGCAGCACGCGCTTCAAGGGGCGGGCGCCGAAGGTCGGGTCGAAGCCCTGCTCGCCGAGGAAGTCCAGCACCTCGTCGGTGGCTTCCAGGCGGATGCCGGCTTCTTCCAGGCGGTGCTGAATCTGCTTGAACTGGATGTCGACGATTTTGCGGATTTCCTTGCGCTTGAGCGGCTGGAACATCACGATTTCGTCGATGCGGTTCAGGAACTCGGGGCGCATGTGCTGCTTCAGGCGCTCGATGACTTCCTCGCGGGTGCGGTCCACCACCTCGTCGTGGTTGTACTCGTTCAGCTCCTTGAAGTTCTTCTGAATGATGTCGGCCCCGGTGTTGGAGGTCATGATGATGATGGTATTCTTGAAGTTCGCCACCCGACCCTTGTTGTCGGTGAGGCGGCCATCATCCAGCACTTGCAGCAGGATGTTGAACACGTCCGGGTGGGCCTTCTCGATTTCGTCGAGCAGAATCACCGAGTAGGGCTTGCGGCGCACGGCCTCGGTCAGCTGCCCGCCTTCGTCGTAGCCCACGTAGCCGGGAGGCGCCCCGATCAGGCGCGACACGGCGTGGCGCTCCTGGTACTCCGACATGTCGATGCGCACCATCGCGTTTTCGTCGTTGAATAGGTACTCGGCCAGGGCCTTGGCCAGCTCGGTTTTCCCGACGCCCGTCGTGCCCAGGAAGATAAACGAGCCGATGGGCCGCTTGGGGTCCTGCAAACCGGCCCGGGAGCGGCGCACGGCGTCCGAAATGGCCGCAATGGCCTCCGACTGCCCGGCTACGCGCTTGCCCAGCTCGGCTTCCAGGTTCAGCAGCTTTTCGCGGTCCGACTGCAGCATCTTGCTCACCGGGATGCCGGTCCACTTGGCTACCACCTCGGCAATGTCCTCGTGGGTTACCACTTCCTGCAGCATCGAGCCGCCGTCTTTGTTGGCGTTGGCCTGGTCCTGCAGCTCCTTCAGCTTGGCTTCGGCTTCCTGAATCTTGCCGTAGCGCAGCTCGGCCACGCGGCCGTAGTCGCCCTGACGCTCGGCCTGCTCGGCTTCCATCTTAAACCGCTCGATGGCCTCTTTCTGCTCCTGGATTTCGTTGAGCACGTTTTTCTCCGACTCCCAGCGGGCTTTCAGCGAGTCGCGCTTGTCGCCCAGCTCGGCCAGCTCCTTGTTGAGCACGGCTTCGCGGTCCTTGTTGTCCTCGCGGCGGATGGCCTCGCGCTCAATCTCCAGCTGCATGATGCGGCGCTGCACCTCGTCCAGCTCCACGGGCATGGAGTTCAGCTCGATGCGCAGTTTGGCGGCCGCCTCGTCCATCAGGTCGATGGCTTTGTCGGGCAGGAAACGGTCGGTGATGTAGCGGCTCGACAGCTCCACGGCGGCAATGACGGCGTCGTCGGTAATCCGCACGCCGTGGTGCAGCTCGTACTTCTCCTTGATGCCGCGCATGATACTGATGGCGTCCTCGATGCTCGGCTCGTCCACCATCACGGCCTGGAAGCGGCGCTCCAGGGCCTTGTCCTTCTCGATGTACTTCTGGTACTCCTTGAGGGTGGTGGCGCCGATGGCGTGCAGCTCCCCGCGGGCCAGAGCGGGCTTGAGCAGGTTGGCCGCGTCCATGGCGCCCTCGCCGCCCGCGCCGGCCCCGATCAGGGTGTGCATCTCGTCGATGAACAAAATGATCTGGCCCTCGGCGTCGGTGACTTCCTTGATGACGGACTTGAGGCGCTCCTCGAACTCGCCCTTGTACTTGGCGCCGGCGATGAGCAGGCCCATGTCCAAGGACATGATGGTTTTGTCCTTCAGGTTCTCGGGCACGTCGCCGGCCACGATGCGCTGGGCCAGGCCCTCCACGATGGCGGTTTTGCCCACGCCCGGCTCCCCGAGCAGCACGGGGTTGTTCTTGGTGCGGCGCGAGAGAATCTGGAGCACGCGGCGGATTTCCTCGTCGCGGCCGATAACCGGGTCCATCTTGCCGGTGCGCACTTGCTCGTTGAGGTTGCGGGCGTAGCGGTTCAGGCTCTGGTACTGGTCCTCGGCCGACTGCGAGGTGACCTTGCGTCCCCCGCGCAGCTCCTGGATGGCGGCTTTGAGGTCCTTGAGGTTGAAGCCCGTGTCCTTGAGCAGCGAGGCCACGCTGTCCTTGCCGTCGACCAGGGCCAGCAGCAGGTGCTCCACGGAGATGAATTCGTCGCCGAACTCCTTGAGGAAGCCGTTGGCGCGCTGCACGGCGGCGGCGGCTTCGTTGGCGAGGTAGGGCGAACCGCCGCTCACCTTGGGATACGCCTGCACGATGGCGTCGAGGCGCGGGGTGAGGATGTTCAGGTTGACGCCGAGCTTCTTGGCCAGAAACCCGGTCACGTTTTCGTCCACCTGAAAGATGCCTTTCAGGAGGTGGCCCGTCTCGATTGCCTGCTGCTGGAGGCCGCCGGCAATTTCGGTGGCCTTCTGCACAGCCTCCTGGGCCTTGATGGTGAAGTTGTTGAAGTTCATAGCTACTAGGTCTGGTTCAGGTGCTTTGGTCTAAAGCTGATACGGACTTAGCAAAGGATGGGCTAAAGCAGATATTCGGACTTTTTGACTGAATTCAGGGATTGTGTGGTAATATTTTGAGTCAAAGTGTCTTATTGTTGCTTATTTGCTCTTTGCAATACGGTCAAAAAGCCATGCAGGAGAACTTGATACGCAAGCGAGCAGCTATCTATGCGCTCATTATTAAGCTGGGAAGATGAACACAGATACAGTTGCTGCTAACGCCCTTATTAGGGCTGCTATTGGCAATGCTGCCGTAGAGAGCTACGGTCTCTCGCATCAAATCCTCATTCTGGAGTTCCGGGATGATAAGCCAGCAGACCACCTATTGTCACTTGGTGAAATAAAAGTTAGCTCCAATGTCGTCGTTGACGAAGGTCTAATTCTTAACGAAGAGGAAAGAGTTTTACTGCTCTTTAGCAAGGTGAACTTGCGTTCCGTCACGGAGGTGCACTGTGATGACGAGGCCAATTTGACTATCTCATTTGACAACGGTGTGCAATTGCATTTTAGTGGACGCTCACACGATGGCTATGAACCATGGCAACTGGGTAGGGCACTAGATGAAGGGGGATACCTAGTAATTGCCCAAGATGGAGGCGGCTATGCTATTTGGGACTGCACCCAAGAGGAAACGCATTAGCTTCGTATCATACGGCACTGACGAAGAGTGAGCTTTCTGCTTGTCGGTAGCTGATCCTCCCATTTCTTCCTCCAGATTTCTAACTCATTATGCGTTGTGGGACACTACACCGACGCACCCGAAGACAACCTGCTCGGTATAACCGACAAGCAGCAGCTGAACGAGGAAGAAGCGAGGGGCGTGGTGCGGGCCGAGGCGTTTCTGCTGGACCTGGAGCTGCCGGTGGAGCTAACGACGGGCTTGCCGCTGGAGATTCACCGCGTCACATTCGGGCACTTGTACGACTGGGCGGGGCAGTGGCGGCGCTCCAATCCGAACGTGGGCAGCTTCGTGCCGCCGGTGTTTCAGCAGGTGCCCACTCTGATGTACCAGTTTGTGGAGGAGGTACGCTTTCGGCAGGAGCGGGTGGGCAGTGAGGCTGAGGTGGTGCAGCTGCTGGCGTATGCGCATCACCGGCTGGTAGCCATTCATCCGTTTACCAACGGCAACGGGCGCATGGCGCGCTTGCTGACCAACTTGCTGGCCTTTTTGCACGGCTACCAGGACGTAGCGCTGTATGCGCGGGAGGCTGGGGAGAGCCGAAAAAAATATCTCCAAGCCATGCGGCTCGGAGATACTCACGATTTCAGCGAATTAGAGGCGTTGATCAGGGCGCAGCTGGTGCCGCTGGTTTAGCGGCCTGCTCGCGCTGCACTTCCTCATACAGCTCTTCTACGCGGTGAAGGGGCACGGTTTGCGCTTCGAGCTGCATGGACGCGTGCACGGAGCGCGTGACCATGCGCTTGACGAAAGCGGGGTCCTGGAGCTGCCGGTAACGGTCTTTGAGTTTCATGGCTTATCGAAGTGATGCTTCTGATGTACCTCGAAGGTAGGCAGAAAGTTCAGGGAGCTTGAGGTTAGTATCCGGCGTCAGCACGCGAGATTCCTCGGCTTCGCTCGGAATGACGTTTTGGTGGCACTGTTCAGATACCCGTTACGCCAGCTTCGCCGGCGTTGCCGAGCTGCTTTTCTGCTTGCCGGGGCGATGGAAGAAATCATTGCTGTGGCTTCTTGCGCTGCAAGGCTGCCCTGATCAGCGAATAGGTGCATCCAAGCACGAAAAAGGTCAGTGTGAAGAGCAGCGTCACCCATAAGAAAATGGGAAGATAAGCGGTGTAGGGAGCGTGACCGTGTTGCACGATTTGCAGCAGCATGTATACAGCCACCGTTAAAGCGGAGTAGCCGGCTACCTTGGGTAATGCCTTTACTTCTCGCTTTATAATCCCTTGGTCGAAGAAGGACACGCTGCAGCGCTGGGTTAGACTTTGTGATGCTTCTTGAAGCTACCATACTAAGCTTGCCTAAGCGGTAGAGATGCTTCGACAAGCTCAGCATGACGTGCTTTTAGCCTCTTGCTGGTAGTAGTTACCCCAGCTTCGCCGGAGTCTCTGCGCTGCTTTTCTGCTTGCCCGGCCGGTCGATGATGAGGCGGGCGGCCTGGATGCGCTGGTAGAACTCGGGGTGGGAGCGGGCGTACTTGCGCAGGCTGCGGTCGAGGCGGTCTTCGAGGAGGGCGGCCAGCTGGCTGAACTTGTCTTTGATGGCGAGGCGGGTGGCTTTGCCTTCGCTGATTTGCTGGCGCGGGTCGTTTTTGCTGCCGCCGAAGGCGGTGAGTGCGTCTTGCAACTCCTGGAGGCGCTCCTGGGTCAGGCCGTATTCTTCGAGGGGCCGGGCGTGCTCGGTGGCGAGGTCGAGTAGGTGTTGGGCGGTATCGGTGAGGGCGGTGGCGCGCAACTCGTAGAGGCCGCTGTAATTCTGATTCGCGGCGGCTTGCAGGGCGCGGTCCTGCTGGTCGATGGCGTAGGCGTACAGGTCGCCGGCCACTTCGGCGGCGGCGGTGCACAGCAGGTCGCGGCGGGCAGTCTTGGCGGCGGTGGCGGGTTTGGAGGCTTTGCGCAGGGCTTGTTGGCGCAGCGGGGCCAGGTCGTCGGTGAGCTGCTTCAGGTCGGCGAGGGCGCGTTGCAGCGCTTTGTCGTGCTGGTAGGGGGCGTGGTCGTGCTCGAGGGCAAGCACGACGTTTTGGGCGGCGGTGAGCCGGTTGTCTTGTTTGGCGGTAAGCATTGGGAATGCGACTATTGGGTGAAAGTGGAAATCAGACGACGCCAATAGGTGTGTGTATGCGGTAAGAATAGGAGCGAAGCTCAAGAATAGGAATATTTGGGAAGAATATGGCATAACGCCGGTCGAAAAAGTGTAACCGGAGCCGGAACGCCTGTCACCAAGGCCGGAATACCTGGAACCGAGGCCGGAACATCTGGTACCGGAGCCGGAATGCCTGTTGCCAAGGCCGGAACCCGTGCGGCGGCTCCCGGAACGCTGGTCGCCGGACCCGGGAGCCGCGGGGCGGGGGCGGGACGACGGCGCCTGGGCCCGGAACAACCGTGACCGGGGCCGGAATGACCGGAACCGCCTCCGGAACGGCCGAGACCAGGGCCGGATGCCTGAGGAACGTACCCGGAAGGAGCAGGACGGCCGCCGGAACAGCTGAAGCCACGCGCGGGGCTGCTGGAAAGCCGGGCGGGGCTCTATCTTTCGGGGCTATGCCGATACTTGCTGCGCTGCTGCTCGAAGGGGTTTACCTGGCCAGGGAGCTGGATTTCGTCCTGAAAGCCGGGGCGGTGCTGGGCGTAGGTCTGGCCGCGTGGCTGGCTTACAAGGGCTGGGGGAGGCTGCGGCGGGCGGAGCGCCGGGCCGATGGGACCCTGCACCGGGGGGCGACGCTGGGGCGCTGGGCGGGGGGCGTGGCGCTGGTGCTGCCGGCCGTGCTGCTCGTGATAGTACCGGTCTACGAGTTCTTCAGCGCCCACCGCGGGCAGCAGGCGTACCAGGCTGCGCTATTGAACCGGCACCGCCTGTTCGCGGCCGATTACGAGCTGGACACGCTGGCCAGTCCGCCCGCCATGCGCCGGTATGCCTTCGATTTGTCGCTCCGCCCGGATAGCACGTTTGTGCTGCGTTCCAGCGTGCCCCACGACCCGCCCTACCTGACCGGCCGTTGGCGGGTAGAAAACATGAGTCTCGCCGACGCCGCCTACGACCTGCGGCTGGAGCCTGCGTCGGGAAACGTCATGCGGCTGTACACCCTCGATGTGAACGGGGCCTCCTGGCTGGAGCGCACGGCCTGGCCCATCAGCGAAGCCATTTGTCTGCGGAAGCGGCTGCCCGCTTCCAAAGGGAAACCTGCCCCGCCCGCCTGCGCGAACCCGGCTACCGAGCTAAATAAACGACGCAACACTGGGTGGCGGCAGGAACCGTAACAGGAAGAAATTTTTTGTGGCATTTTTTTGCGAAATAGATAAGACTAATTACCGCTGAGAATTATCTTTGAGTCACATCTCTCACATCATTCCCCCCACTCAATCCTATGCAGAACTTTACGCATAAGGTAACGCTCCTGCTCGGCATGCTGCTGACGGGCACCCTGGGCATGGCCCAAACCACTTACCCGACGGTTGGCATCATCGGCTCGGCCACCGCGTCGGGCTGGGACGCCTCCACGCCCATGAGCCTGGTGTCGGCCACCGACCCGCACAACTGGACCATCACCCTGCAGCTGACGCAAAACGAGGTGAAGTTCCGCGCCAACAACGACTGGGCGGTGAACTGGGGCGCGGCGACGTTCCCGAGCGGCACGGGCGTGGCCAACGGGCCCAACATTCCGATTCAGGCGGCGGGCCGCTACATGGTGCGCTTCAACGACGTGACCGGCGCCTACCAGTTTACCGTGGCCACGGCCGCCAAAACCGCCAGCAACGTGCTGCGGCCGGCCCTGCTGCCGAACCCCGCCAACGGGGCCGTGCGCGTGGCCTACGACCTGCCGACGGCCGGGGCCGTAACGGTATCGGTGCAAAACATGCTGGGCCAAGTGGTGCGGCAGGAAGCGGCAGTGCGCCAGGGCGCGGGTCAGCAGGAGCAAGTGCTGGCGCTGGCCGGACTGGCCCCGGGTCTGTACCTGGTGCAGGTGCAGAGCGGCAGCCGCGTTGAAACCACTCGCCTGCAAGTAAACTAAGCCTGAGCGCCGGCCCGGCAACGGGTGCGGCACCTGGCCCCAAGGACGGCTGAACCAGCCGCCCGCCACTCAGCGCCACTCCGCGGCGCGGTCTTCGGCAGCCAGGCCGGGGCCGCCGCTGCGGGGTGGCGCTGCGTTTGGCGGGGCTGCCGACGACCAGCAGCGGGAGCAGGATGCGGGAACAAGTGCTTCCAGGGCAAGGACGGTGGCCGGTGCCTGGCATGGCACCGCAGCGGCTCGGGTGGCCGCTCGTACCTTTGCCCCACAGAAAGCCGGGCAGTAGTTGCCCGAACTCGGGGAAGAAACAGGCATATGCGGCAACGACTGCGGCGGCAAGCGCGCCGGGTACGGGCAATCGTTTACCAAGAAACGCTGTTCGACTGGCGGGAGCATCTGTGGACGTTCGTGGGCGCCTTTGCGGGCATGGGCCTCATCGGCCTGCTGAACCGCTACCTGCTGGGGCCGGCCGATACCCTGCTGCTGGTCGGCTCGTTCGGGGCCTCGTCGGTGCTGATTTACGGCGTCATCAACAGTCCGCTGGCCCAGCCGCGCAACCTGCTCGGCGGGCACGTGCTCGGAGCCCTCGTGGGCGTGACGATGCAACAATGGTTCGGCACCGAGCAGTGGCTGGCCGCCGCGCTGGCCGTGGCTGCCTCCATTGTGCTGATGCAGATAACCAAAACCCTGCATCCGCCCGGCGGAGCCACCGCGCTGATTGCCGTAGTGGGCTCGGCGCGCATCCTGGGGCTGGGCTACTGGTACGTGCTCATGCCAGTGCTGCTGGGCGCGCTGCTGCTGCTGGCCGTAGCGCTGCTGGTCAACAACCTGCCCGGCACGCGTCGCTACCCGAGCAACCCGCACTGGTACCGGGTGTGGCAGCGCTACCGCCGCCCCAAGCCCCCGACGAGTTAGGGGGCTACGCGGTCAGCATTTGCAACTGGTCGCAGGGAACTAGCAGTGCTTCCGGCTGCGGAGCCAACACGTACCGGCCCCGTGAGAAGAGGTCTGGTTGAATGCTTGGAATATAATAGTATAAATTATATATTTAATAAGGCCATTTCACTGGAAGACAACTGTTATGGAAACGCAACCCAAAAAGTACCGGGGCTTTGGTGTGCTGCGCGGCGGTGTGCCGTGGTGGTTCTACGTGGTATTGCTGGTCGGCTTCTACCTGTTTGGGTGGGTGCTGCGCATACTCGGCGTGATTCCCGCGCACTAGCGCCCGGAACGGGAGCCGCCCCGCGGGTAGCTCGCGCGCAACGCCCCCGGCCCCGGCACGAGCTGCCGGGGCCGGGGGCGTTGCGCGCGAAATGGGCTTATTGCACCAGCAGCGAGCGGGTGACCGAGCCGGTGGCCGTCAGCAGCGTGATGCTCACCGGCTGTGGCTGGTTCAGGGGCAATTCGAAGGTGGTGCGGCCGTGGCAGCGTTGAGGGCGGCCCGTACGCTCTATTCCCGCGGCCTGGCCCGCTACGCCGCCGCGCGGTCCTGGGGCATGGTGTCGAGGAGCCACTGGTAGAGCTTGTCCACGTCGGCTTTGTGGAACAGCTCGGTGCCGGGGTTCATGGTGGCGGCCGTGCCGCAGGCCACGCCCAGTCGGGCCGCTTCGCGCACCGACTGGCCCTGGGCCAGCGCGTGGACCAGGCCCGCCACCATACTGTCGCCGGCGCCCACGGTGCTGCGTTTTTTCACGGCCGGGGCCGGAATGTGGTCCACCAGGTCGCGGGTGATGACGCAGGCGCCCTGCGGCCCCAATGACGCCACCACGATTTCGCAGCGGCCCTCGCCGATGAGGCCCCGGGCGGCTTCGGCCAGGGCCGCGCTGTTCAGTTCCGCCACGCCGGCCAGCTTGCTCAGCTCGCCCAGGTTGGGCTTGATCAGGTACACGCCCGCCTCGATGACGCGCTGCAGGGCCGGGCCCGAAGTATCGGCCACCACCTTGGCGCCGATGGAGTGCGCCCAGCGCACGATTTCGACCAGGAACTCGGGCTCGACGCCGGGCGGCAGGCTGCCGCTCACCACCAGGTAATCGGGCGCGGGCTGGTTTTGCAAAGCGGCCAGCACCTGCCGCTGCTCTTCGGCCGTGAGCGGGGTGCCGGGCATGCCGAAGCGGTACTGCTGCCCGGCCGAGCTGTCGACCACGATGAAGTTTTCGCGCGTCCAGCCGGCGGCGGGCACGGCGTGGGGCTCCAGGCCCTCGGCGCGCAGTAGTTCCTGCAGCCGGTCGCCGGTGGGGCCGCCGGCCGGAAACACCGCCGCGGAGGCCGAGCCCAGCCGCTGCAGCGCCCGCGACACGTTGATGCCCCCGCCGCCGGGCTCGTACTTGGGCGCCGCGCAGTGCAGCTTCTGGTCGGGCACGATCTTGTCGACGGCGGTGCTCTTGTCCACGGTCGGGTTCAGGGTCAGGGTGATGATGCGTTTCATAGGAGGCCGGCGAAAAGGGGCGGTTCGTTGCTTACCCGCGGAAGCGGGAAAGGGTTGTGGAGCGGCTGCGGGTGCCGGGAAAACCGCGGGGCCGATGCAGCCCTGCCGGCCCGGCGCGCGTTGTTGTGCTCCGACCAGCCCGCGCATCCGCCCGCCCCGGCCGGTAGTTGACCTGCCGGACAACCTTTTGCGGCGTTGTTGGTTAACCAGTGCCCGCTCCTCTACCCACCCACCCGCGGCTTCTTGTCTGAGTGCCCGCCTCGTCCGGTTTTCGCCCGGAGGGCCGGGCTTTGCGTTATAAGGCCGACCGGGCCTTATTACTCAGCGGGTTAGCCCGGTTTTGCCGCCCCCAACTCAACTGAATTTCGCGCTTCCGGCGCGACAGAGCTACATGCGCTATTTTTCCCGGGCGGCCCGCGCCGCCGGTATCCTGAGCGGCCTGCTGCTGGCGTTTGGCCCGCCCGCCGCCCGCGCCCAGAACCAGCCCGCCGCCCCCGGCGGCACCCTCACCCTGGAGCAATGCCTGCAGTTTGCCCTGCAGAACCAGCCCGCCGTGCGCCAGGCCCGCCTCGATGAGGAGACCAACGAGGCCAGCATCCGCATCGGGCTGGCCGGCTGGCTGCCGCAGGTGGCGCTGAACGGCAGCGCCCAGCACTACTTCCAGCTGCCTTACTCGGTTATTCCCATCGATGGGGTGAACACGCCGCGGCAGTTTGGCCTGCGCAACCAGTCCACCATCGGGCTGGGCGCCACCCAGACGCTTTACAGCAACGACCTGGGCCTGGCCCGGCGCAGCGCCGGGCCCTCGCGGCAGTTCTACCAGCAGAATTCGGTGGGCGTGCGCATCGACGTGGTGTCGGACGTGAGCAAGGCCTTCTACGACGTGCTGCTCTCCCAGCGTCAGCTCGACGTGCTGAGCGAGGACATCGTGCGGCTGCAGCGCAGCCTGCAGGACGCCAAAGCCCGCTACGACGCCGGCATCGTCGACAAAATCGACTACAAGCAGGCCGAAATTCTGCTCAACAACTCCCGGGTGGCCCGCAAGCAGGCCCAGGAAAGCATCAAGGCCAAGTCGGCCTACCTCAAGGAGCTGATGGGCCTGAGCGCCCCGCAGCCGCTGACGCTGCAGTACGACACGCTGCGGCTGATGCGCGACGCGGCCGTGGACACGACCGTGGCGCTGGAGCCGGGCAACCGCATCGAGTTTCAGCAGCTGCAAACCCAGAAAGCTCTGCAGAGCGCCCAGATCCGCTACTACCAGTACGGCTGGCTGCCTTCGGTGGGGGCGTTTGGCAACTACAACACGGCCTTTCTGAGCAACGAGCTGAGCACCCTCTACAGCCAGCGCCTGCCCAACTCCTACGCCGGCGTGCAGTTCTCGCTGCCCATCTTCACCGGCACGCGCCGCCTGCAGAACCTGCGCCGCGAACGGCTCACCGATCAGCGCATCGACCAGGACATCGTGGCTACCCGCAACCGCATCAACACCGAGTTTGAGCAGGCGTTGGCGGCCTACAAGGGCAACTACGCCGATTACCTGGTGGGCCAGCAGAACCTGGCCCTCTCGAAGGAGGTGTACAACGTGGTGCAGCTGCAGTACCGTGAGGGTATCAAAACCTACCTCGACGTCATCGTGGCCCAAACCACGCTGCGCACGGCCCAGCTGAACTACTACCAGGCGCTGTTTCAGGTGCTGAGCAGCAAGGTGGACCTGCTGCGCGCGCAAGGCACGCTGCCGACTCAGTACTGATAGTAATCCTTCAGACAACCCAAATAAGAACGTCATGTCGAGCGCAGCCGAGACATCTCGCGTGCTGACTCCGGATAGCAACTTCTGTTCAACGAGAGAATCACTATCGAGCGAGATTCCTCGACTTCGCTCGGAATGACGTGCTAGAGGATCGAATCCGACGCTTCTACCCCCAACATGAATAAAACCCTTCTCGCCCTGACCTACGCCGCCGGCCTGCTGGCCTGGACGGGCTGCGGCAACAAAGAGGCCGACAAGCCTGCCGGTCCGCCGCCGGCCACGCCCGTTACGCTGGTAGCCGCCCGCACCACCGACGCCGTGTACTACGACGAGTACCCCGCCCGCGTGGTAGCCCTCAACAACGTGGAGCTGCGCAGCCAGGTGGCGGGCTTCATCACCGGCATCTACTTCAAGGAGGGCGAGGTGGTGCCCAAAGGCAAGACGCTCTACGAAATCGACCGGCGCAAGTACCAGGCGGCCTACCAGCAGGCCCTGGCCGGGCTGCGCAGTACCCAGGCTACCGCCCAAAACGCCAAGGTGAACCTGAACCGCTACGAGCGGCTGGCCCAGCAGGACGCCATTGCCCTGCAGATTGTGGACAACGCCCGCACGGCCTACGCCACCGCCCAGAGCCAAGTGGCCGTAGCCGAAGCCGGCGTGGCCGCCGCCCGCACCGATCTGAGCTACTCGCTTATCACGGCCCCGTTTACCGGCCGCATCGGCATTTCGCAGGTGCGGCTGGGCTCCCAGGTCAGTCCCGGTAGCACCTTGCTGAACACCATCAGCGGCGAGGACCCCATGGGCGTGGACTTCGTGGTGCCCGAGGCCGACCTGAGCCGCTTCGCCGAAATGCAGGGCAAGACGGGCGGCCGCGCCGACTCCACTTTCCGGCTGGAGCTGCCCGACGGCACGCGCTACGCCCAGCCGGGCAAGATCCTGGCCATCGACCGCGGCATCGACCAGCAGACCGGCACCGCCCAGGTGCGCGTGCAGTTCTCGAACCCCGACCGGAAGCTCAAGGACGGCATGAGCTCGGTGCTGCGCGTGCTCAACCGCACCTCCGGCCACCGCGTCGTGATTCCCTTCAAGGCCGTGACCGAGCAGATGGGCGAAAACTTCGTCTTCGTGGCCGGTGACAGCAGCAAGGCCGTGCAGCGCAAGGTGCAGCTCGGGCCCCGCCTGCGCGACCAGATTGTGATTCTCGACGGCATCAAGGAGGGCGACCAGGTCGTCACCGAGGGCCTGAACCGCCTGCGCGACGGCGGCCTGATTCAGGCCGGCGCCGCTCCCGCTGCCGGTGCCCCCACGGCCGCTGCGGGCAAGTAACCTCACCCCCCCAGCCCCCTCTCCTTAGGGAGAGGGGGTGTGTTCTGGAGTGAGCAACATCCGCCAACTGGTGCTTCGCAGTTGGGTTGTCGGTGAAAACCAGAAGCAAGCATTTCGCTGACGCACACATAGCCTCCCCAGCCAATCGTCAGGCTCCCCCTCTCCCTAAGGAGAGGGGGCCGGGGGGTGAGGTCCATATGATTGCAGAAACCTTTATTCGGCGCCCCGTCACGGCCATCGTCATTTCGTTGGTCATCGTGCTGGTGGGGGTGCTGGCCATCCTGAACCTGCCCGTGGGGCAGTACCCGGAAATTACGCCGCCCACGGTGTCGGTATCGGGCAACTACATCGGGGCCGACGCGCAGACGGTGGAGCAGACCGTGGCCACGCCCGTGGAAGTGCAGGTGAACGGCACGCCCGGCATGACCTACCTGCAGAGCAACAGCACCAGCAACGGGCAGATGAGCATGACGGTGAACTTCGAGGTGGGCACCAACATCAACATCGCCGCCCTCGACGTGCAAAACCGCGTGGGCATTGCCCTGCCCACGCTGCCGCAGGAAGTGCAGCGCCTGGGCCTGACGGTGCGCAAGCGTAACCCCAGCATCCTGATGCTGGTGGCCCTGTACGCGCCCAAAGGCTCGCACAACACCACCTTCCTCGACAACTACGCCAACGTCTTCATCAAAGACGCGCTGCTGCGCACCAAGGGCGTGGGCGACATCGTGAGCCGGGCCGACGACTTTTCGATGCGCGTGTGGCTGAACCCCGATAAACTCTCGCAGCTCGGGGTGACGGCCCAGGACGTGACGGCCGCCATTCAGGAGCAGAACGCGCAGATTGCGGCCGGCTCCATCGGCGCGCCGCCGGCCCAGACGGGGCAGACGTTTGAGTACATCGTGTTCGTAAAGGGCCGCCTGACTTCGACCGCCGAATTCGGCGACATCGTGGTGAAAACCCGGCCCGAGGACGGTTCGGTGGTGTATCTGCGCGACGTGGCCCGGCTGGAGCTGGGCAAATTCAACTACGCCTCCAACTCCTTCGTCGACGGCAAGCGGGCCTCCTACCTGCTGGTGTACCAGGCCCCCGGCGCCAACGCGCTGGAAACCTTCGAGAACGTGAACAAGACGATGGAAGACCTCAAGAAGAGCTTCCCCGCCGACCTGGACTACGTGGTGCCCTTCGAGGCCGCTTCGGTGGTGAAGGTGTCCATCAACGAGGTGCTGCACACGCTCATCGAGGCGCTGGTGCTGGTGGTCATCGTGGTGTACCTGTTCCTGCAGAGCTGGCGCAGCACGCTGATTCCGGTGCTGGCCATTCCGGTGTCCATCGTGGGCACCTTCCTGTTCTTCATTCCGCTGGGCTTCACCATCAACACGCTCACCATGTTCGGCTTCGTGTTGGCCATCGGTATCGTGGTCGACGACGCCATCGTGGTGGTGGAGGCCGTGGAGCACAACATGAACGAGCGGGGCCTTTCGCCGCTGGAGGCCACGCTGGCGGCCATGCGCGAAATTTCGGCCCCGGTTATTGCCATTGCCCTGATTCTGGCGGCCGTGTTCGTGCCGGTGGGCTTCATTCCCGGCATCACCGGGCGCCTCTACCAGCAGTTTGCCATTACCATTGCCATTTCGGTGCTGATTTCGGCCTTCGTGGCCCTCTCGCTCACCCCGGCCCTGTGCGTGCTGCTGCTCAAGCCCCACAAGCGCGACGAAAGCTCCAAGGGCCTCGACAAGTTCTTCTTCAAGTTCAACTCGTGGTTTGACCGCGTGACGGGCAAGTACGGCAACGGCGTGCAGCGCGGCATCAAACATTCGCGCCTAGTGGTCATCATCCTGCTGTGCATCGTGGCGGGCACCGGACTGCTGTTCCGCAGCAAGCCCTCGGGCTTTATCCCGACCGAGGACGAAGGCCGCCTGATCGTGACCTTCAACCTGCCCGAAGCGGCTTCGACGGAGCGCACCGTGAGCACGCTGCACGAGATTATGAAGGAGATGAGCCAGATCAAGGGCATCCGGCACTACGCCGGCCTGGGCGGCCTGAACGCGGTGAACTTCTCCTCCAAGTCGAACAGCGGCACGGTGTTCTGCCAGCTGCAGCCCTGGGAGGAGCGCAAGGACAAGGAGCTGCAGCTGCAGGGCCTCATTGCCACCGTGCAGCAGCGCCTGAGCCGCCTCAAGGAAGCCAACATCGTGGTCATCTCGCCCCCGGCCATTCCGGGCCTGGGCAACACCGGCGGCTTCAGCTTCGTGCTGCAGGAGCGCGAGGCCGGCGGCGACATCAAGAACTTCGACGCCACGCTGCAGAAGTTTATGGGCGCGCTGCGCCAGCGCAAGGAGCTGGCCGGGCCGTTCTCGTTCTTCACCGCCAACACCCCCGGCTACCAGCTCACCATCGACCGCGAAAAAGCCAAGAAGCTGGGCGTGTCCATCTCGGATATCGGCACGGCGCTGCGCACCTACCTAGGCTCGGCCTACGTGAACGACTTCACCATGTACGGCCGCAACTTCCGCGTCGTCACCCAGGCCGACTCGGCCTACCGCGGCGACATCTCGAACCTGGGCCAGTACTTCGTGCGCAGCAACCAGGGCGCGATGGTGCCGCTGAGCACGCTCACCAGCTACCGGCGCAGCGAGTCGGCCCCGCTGATTTCGCACTACAACCTGTTCCGCTCGGCCGAAATCAACGGCAACGCCGCCCCGGGCTACTCCTCGGGCGACGCCATCAAGGCCCTGCAGGAAACGGCCGCCGAAAACCTGCCCCAGGGCTACGGCTACGAGTTTTCGGGCCTCTCGCGGGAGGAGCTGCTGGCCGGCGGGCAGACGGTCTACATCTTCGCCCTCTCGCTGATTTTCGTGTTCCTGTTCCTGGCCGCGCTCTACGAAAGCTGGTCGGTGCCCTTCTCGGTGCTGCTGGCCGTGCCGCTGGGCGCCTTCGGGGCCATCCTGGCGCTGTTCTTCCTGCCCAAGCTCACCAACAACGTCTACGCCCAGATCGGTCTGATTACGCTCATCGGTTTGTCGGCCAAAAACGCCATCCTCATCATCGAATTCGCCAAGGAGCGGGTGGATAAGGGCATGCCGCTGGTCGACGCCACGCTGGAAGCCGTGCGCCTGCGCCTGCGCCCCATCGTGATGACCTCGCTGGCGTTTATCCTGGGGGTGCTGCCGCTGGTATTTGCTTCGGGCGCCGGTGCCCAGAGCCGGCAGACCATCGGCTGGACGGTGCTCGGCGGCATGCTTTCGGCCACCCTGCTGGCCATCTTCATCGTGCCGGTGCTCTACGTCATCATCACCCGCCTGGCCTACGGCAAAGCCAAGCTGGCCGAGCTGGAAGCCAACTATAAGCCCGACGAGGAGCACGGCGGCCCCAAAGAGGAAGGCACCGGGGAAGGCGAGGAGCACCCCGCCCCACAGCCGGCATAACCGGTTCATCCCCCGGCCCCCTTGCCTAAGCAGCGAGGGGGCGGACGCTCACCTCGACAGCGGGGCCGCCAACTACCTGGCGGCCCCGCTGTCGTTTTGCCATTGCTGATTTCAGCCTTATTGCCGTGGCTCCTCCTCGCCCGTTGGCGAAGGCGCCGGAGACCTTGCGCCCGTTGCTTTTTTACTGCATATTTCGCCTTTCCACGTTCCCTATCCGCCTGGCCCGGGCCCCGTTACACACCGCGCTTACCCCCGCCCCGGCCGCCTGTCTTTTCTCCCACCATTCTTACCCAGTACCCGCCAACCATGGCCAACCAATTCAACCAGGACGTAGCTGCCGCCAAGCTGCAGAAAGTCCAGGCCGCCCTCGACGTCATCAAGACCGAGCTCGGCCCCTTGCTCATCTCCCTGACCCCGGACGAGCGGAAATCCATGCTGCGCATGGGCGACAAAACCGTGGCCTTCGTGCAGAAGACCACCGACTACGCCACCACCAACCCCGGCTTCGTGCCCGCCTTCGTCAGCCTCGACGAGCTGAAGCAGGACGCCGCCGGCCTGGCCGCGCTGGCCCCCATCCTGCGGCAGCTGGAGCAGCTCAGCCTCGACACCGACTCTACCCTGATGGTAGCCGGCTCGGAGGCCTACACCAACGCCCTGACCATTTACAACTACATCAAGTTTCAGGCGAACAATCACCAGCAGGGCGCCCAGGCGGCTTTCGATGACCTGAAGTCGCGCTTCGCGGCCCAGGGACAGCGCAAAGCCAAGCCCAGCGCGGCGAAGTAGCCGGTTCGGCTACCGCAGTAGCCGCAACCACGACCCGAGTTGCCCGTTCGGCGGCTCGGGTCGTTTTTATGGGTATAGCAGTGGCAAAAGCAGCTACCGGAGTAGCCGCCGCGGGTACCCGCGTGGCCCCGGTGGCTACTCCGGTACCGGACGAAGCCAGTGCGGTAGCCCCGGCGGCTACTCCGGTAGCTGTCGAGGGTACCGGAGTGGGGTCTGACCCCACTCGAGCAACAACCGGGAGTGGCCGGGCAGGCCTGGTGGTAGTGGCCGCTCTACGGGATTAACGCATCAGCCAAGCACTAAAAAGCCCGGCCGCGCCCCCCCGAAGCGGGAGCGGCGGCCGGGCCGGCGCGGACGCCAAGGCGCTTACTCCACCTCCGTCACGGTGTAGGTCACGCGCACCGTGAGCAGGGCCAGCACGCCGCTGCGGTTGGCCTGGTACTCCACGAAGTAGGCGTGGTTGGCGTCGGTGGTCAACAACACCGGGCCGCTGCCGCGCACCACCACGTTGTTGCCGTGGGGCACCGTTACCCAGATCGTGGTAGGCGCGTCGGCGTTGGCCGCGCCCACGTTGCCGGCCAGGCCCACCACCCGGGCCTGGGTGGTGACGGCGGTGCTGCCGTCGCCGTCGAACACGGTTATTTCCAGGTTGGTCACCACGGCGCCCACGGGCAGCTTCAGCGGGGCCAGCAGGGTGCCCTGGCCGCTGCCCGTGAGCGTGGTGCCCACCGGCACGGGGCCGCTGCCATACAGGATGACGGCCTGCGACACGGTGGGGTCGTTGGAGCTAAAGGCACCCACCCCCAGGCTCTGCACGCGCGTCTGGGCGGTGGTGTAGCCGTAGCTGCCGGCCAGCTGCAGGTCGCCGTCCGGGGCCAGGGTCATCAGCGTGTTGGCCACCGCGGAGTTGGTGCCGTAGCGCACCCACTGAAACCGCTTGTTGGCAATATCAGGCACCCCGAAGGTCAGCGCGTTGGGCTCCATAAACACGCCCCAGCGCCCCAGGCCCTGGTAGGTGCCGGAGGTGAAGGCGTCCCAGCCGCGGGTGACGAGGGGCCGGTCGCCGGCGGCCAGCATAATGCCCAGGGGCCCGTCGGCGGCGATGTTGCCGGCCACGTGCAGCTGCTGCTGCGGGTCGGGGCGCCCGATGCCCACGCGGCCGGCATTGTTCCACGTCAGCACCGACTGGCGCGTGCCATTGGTGCTGGTACCCAGCACGCCGCTGCCGTTGCCGTAGAGTACCGGTCCGTCGACGTTCTGGCTCAGCCAGCTCTTGGAGCTGCTGCCGTTGCCGTACCAGCCCAGGCCGTGGTTGGTATCGGTGGCGGCACGCAGGCGCAGGTCGTAGTCGTTAAGGCCCAGGTTCTGGGTGGCGGCGTGGTTGCCCAGGTTGTCGCCCGACTTGGTTTTGTCGGGGATGTAGACCCACTGGCCGCCCACGGCGTACCAGAAGCCCTTGCGCCCGTCGGTCTGGAACACCATCAGCCCGTCGGGCGGGGCGGCAATACCGGCGCGGCTGGCCGAGTCGAGGCGCGGAATGAGCAGGCCTTTGTTGCTGCTGCTGATATCCAGGGCCGCTTTGGGGTCGGGAGTGGTAGTGCCGATGCCCACCCCGGTGCCGGGTGTCTGGGCGTGAGCGGCCAAGCCCAGAAGCAGGGCGGGCAGCGCAAAGTAGAGCTGTTTCATCGCGGAGCAGGGTGTTGGAGCACCAAAGGTAAGGATGACGCAACAGGAGGCCAGGGCCGGCCAATGCCCAGGCGGGGGGGGGCTACCGCGCGGCGCCGCGCTGTGCCCGCCAGAGTTGCACTGAGAATATGACGGATATCAGGTAAAGCACGATAGATATCAATCCGGGCAAGCGTCTTTGGCCTTCGAAAAAACGTATGTAGGGAGGAAACGAGGGAGCGTAGCGCCGAGTGGGCGCTGGGGAGAAAGAGAACCATCAGCTGTTGCCGCGCATTGAAGGCGCCGCTTGGTCTCAAGCGGCTTGGGAAGCAAGCGGCCGGGCATTCCGGCCTTTATCGTTATGTCGTCTTCTTCCGTCCTCTACGACTTGCTGGTCATCCTGCTGCTGTCGGTGGGGGTGACGCTGCTCTTTAACCGCATCAAGCTGCCCTCCATCATCGGTTTCCTGGTGACGGGCATGCTGGCCGGGCCCTACGCGCTGGCGCTGGTGAAGGCCCCGCACAAGGTCGACCACATTGCCGAGCTGGGCGTGATGCTGCTCATGTTCACCATCGGGCTGGAGTTTTCGGTGCGCAGCCTGATGCGCATCAAGCGGGCCGTGTTTCTGGGCGGTGCGCTGCAGGTGGGCCTCACCGTGGGCGTGGTGGCGGTGCTGGCCATGGCGGCAGGCAGTGCCCCGGGCCCGGCCGTGTTCTGGGGCTTTCTGCTGGCCCTCAGCAGCACGGCCATCGTGCTCAAGCTCATGCAGGAGCACATGGAAGTGGAGTCCATGCACGGGCAGATCGTGCTGGCCATCCTCATCTTCCAGGACCTGGTGGTGGTGCCCATGATGCTGCTGGTGCCCCTGCTCAGCGGGCAGGGCGGCGACTCCTCCTGGATGGCCCTGGGCATCATGCTCACCAAGATGCTGGTGGTGCTCACGCTGGTGGTGCTCGGCAGCCGCTACCTCATGCCCCGGCTGCTGCTGCTGGTGGTGCGCACGCGCAGCCGCGAGCTGTTTCTGCTCACCATCATCGGCACCTGCCTGGGCGTGGCCTGGCTCACCGAGCTGGCCGGCCTCTCCATGGCGCTGGGCGCCTTCCTGGCCGGGCTCATCATCTCCGAGTCGGAGTACAGCTACGAGGCGGTGAGCAACGTGCTCCCGTTCCGGGAGATATTCGCCAGCTTCTTCTTCGTGTCCATCGGCATGCTGTTCGACGTGCACGTGCTGCTGGAGCACCCTGTGCAGATTCTGCTCATTACCCTGGGCGTGATGGCGCTGAAAGCGCTGCTGACGCCGGCCGCCACCGCGTTCCTGTACATGCCGGTGCGCGAGGTGCTGCTCTCGGCCCTGGCCCTGTGCCAGGTGGGCGAGTTTTCCTTCGTGCTGTCGCGGGTAGGGGTGCAGGCCGGCCTGATTTCGGCCGATGAGTACCAGATCTTCCTGGCCATTTCGGTGCTCACCATGTGCTTCACCCCGCTGGTGTCGATGGTGGCCGAGCCGGCGGTGGCCTGGTTTATGGGCCGGCCCCTGCTGCAGCGCCTCGAGCAGCGCCTGCACCCCACCAAGGCGCCCGCCCCGCTGCTGCCCCTGGCCACGCCCGAAACCCCGCTTTCCGACCACCTCATCGTGGTGGGCTACGGGCTGAACGGCCGCAACCTGGTGCGGGCGGCGCGCGCCGCCCAGCTACCCTACATCATCCTCGAAGCCGATGCCGACAAGGTGCACCGCGGCCTGAAGCGCGGGGAGCGAATCGTGTACGGCGACGTGACGCACGAGCACGTGCTGGAGCACCTGGGCGTGGCCCGGGCCCGGGTGGTGATGCTGGCCATTTCGGACCCGGCCGCCAGCCTGCGGGCCGTGGTCACCATCCGCCGCCTGAATCCCAGCGTGTGCATCGTGGTGCGCACCCTGTACCTGCACGAGCGGAAGCAGCTCTACCAGGTGGGCGCCACGGAGGTTATTTCGGAAGAGCAGGAAACCTCGATGGAGGTGCTGGCCCACGTGCTGGCCCGCTTCCTGGTGCCGGTGTGCGAAATCGACCGGCTGATCGACGAGCTGCGCCACGGCAGCCACGCCATGCGCCGGCACCGCTCGCTCGACCAGGCGGCGTGGTCGCGGCTGCACCTGCGCTTCGTCGAGTCGGAGCTGGCCACCGTGCCCGTCGATGCCGACCCAGGGGCACACTTCATCGGCAAGAGCTGCCTGCATTCCGACGTGCAGGAGCGGTTCGGGCTGAGTGTGCTGGCCATCCGCCGCGACGGGCACATGTTGGAGCCGCTCAGCCCGGACACCCTTATCTGCCTGCACGACACGCTGTACGTGTTCGGCAAGCCCGAGCAGGTGACGCGCCTGGCCCACGAGGTGCAGCCGGCCGAGGTGTAAAGCTGGACCGCACGTTATCTTGCGGGCTCATTTAGCAGTCCGTTGCCATGTCCACCGATGCTTCCCTGCCCACGCCCGAGCAGTTCGATGCCCTCATCCGCGCCCGGCGCAGCATTCAGCCCATTCAGTTCGAGCCCGGCCGCGTCATTCCCGACGACATCATCGAGCGGATGCTGGAAAATGCCAACTGGGCGCCCACCCACAAGCGCACCGAGCCCTGGCGCTTCGTGGTGTTCACGGGCGCGGGGCGGCAGCGGCTGGCCGAATTTCAGTCGGCGCTGTACCGGCAGCAGGCCGGCGAGTTCGTCGACGAGAAGAAGGCGCACAAGCTGGCGACCAATCCGCTGCTGGCCTCCCACGTCATTGCCATCGGCATGAAGCGCCACCACGTGCTGCCCGAAATCGAGGAAATCGAGGCGGTGGCCTGCGCCGTGCAAAACCTGCACCTAACGGCCGTGGCCAACGGCGTGGGCGGCTACTGGGGCTCGGGCGGCGTGACTTATGTGGAGGAAGCCAAGCCTTTCTTCGGCCTCGGCCCCGAGGACAAGCTACTGGGCTTCTTCTACCTCGGCTACGTGCAGCAGCAGCCCGGCCGCAACCTGCGCAAGCCTATTGAGGAGAAGGTGACCTGGGTGACGGAGTAGAGTTGTCCGTTGCGAGTTGTCGGTTGTCAGGCGCAACCAGGTCAGGCAAAATAGAACGTCATCCTGAGCAGAGCGAACCGAAGGTCGACGTAGTCAAGGACCTTCCTCGCACCTTGCACCAACCAACAAGCGCAGCCACCAACGCCCAATGGTTTGGGCCCGGTGGCTGCGCTTCGATGTTAATACGCTCCTTCGAAAAGCGTCTGCACGTTGGCATCAGCGGCGGTGCAGGGTGCGAGGAAGGTCCTTGACTACGTCGACCTTCGGTTCGCTCTGCTCAGGATGACGTTCTTAAATAGAAAAAAGGCCAGCTGCACCGTGCAGCTGGCCTTTTTTGATAAGCGGGCTAGAACCTAGCGGCGCGGGGTGGCCTTACGGACGGGCGCTTTTTTGGTCGTCGTCGGCTTCTTGGCCGGGGTAGCCTTTTTGGCGGGCGTCGTCGGAATGACGATGTCCGGCATGGTGGGCTCGGGGCCGTACTTCACTTCGGCCGAGTTCGGGTCACCGGTCAGGTACAGGTCGAAGTCCACGCGGCGGTTCAGGGCGCGGCCGGCGTCGGTGGCGTTGTCGGCAATGGGCTTGGTTTCGCCGTAGCCGCGCGACTCAATGCGGGCGTCCGGAATGCCCTTGCTCAGCATGTAGGTGCGGGCCGAAGCGGCGCGGTCGTGCGAAAGGCGCAGGTTGTACGGGTCGGAGCCCTTGCTGTCGGTGTGGCCGGCAATGCTCAGGGTGTAGTCCGGGTACTCGTTCAGGATCTGCACGATGGCGTCGAGGGTCGGGTACGAGGAGGGCAGCAGTACGGCCTTGTTGAACTCGAAGTTGATGTACTTCGTGGCTTCCTGCAGGCGCTTCTTGGCCTCGGCCTTAATCTCGGGGCAGCCGCGGTTCGAGGCCGGACCCGGGCGGTTCGGGCAGCGGTCCTGGTAGTCGGGCACGCCGTCGCCGTCGGTATCCAGCGGGCAGCCGGAGGCGTCTACTTTCACGCCGGCGGGCGTGTTCGGGCACTTGTCGTTCTGGTCGATGACGCCGTCGTTATCGGCATCCGGGCAGCCTTTCAGCTCGGGCTTACCGGGCGTATCGGGGCAGGCGTCGTCCTTGTCGGCCACGCCGTCGTTGTCGCGGTCGGGGCAGCCCTGCAGCTCCGGCTTGCCGGCTTCGGTGGGGCACTGGTCCTGGTAGTCGGCCACGCCGTCCTTATCCGTGTCGATGGGGCAGCCGTTTTCGTCCACTTTCACGCCGGTGGGCGTGCCGGGGCACTTGTCCTTGCGGTCGGGCACGCCGTCCATATCCTCATCCTTGGCCTTGCCCAGGTTGAAGTTCAGGCCCACGGTGTGCTGCAGAAACTTATCGTCCCAGCCGTTGTCGTCGCGGGTCTGGTCGCCGTCGAAGTTGGCGTAGGAAGGCGCGTGCTGCGCCGTCTGCACGAACAGGTTCACCGTTTCGCCGAGGCGGAAGTTGATGCCAGCGCCGGCGGCAATGTCGAAGTAGCTTTTGTCCTGATCGATGCGGCCGCCCCGGTAAAAGCCTTCGCGCGAGGTGTAGGTCCAGCCCGGCATGGCCATCAGGTAGGGCTGAATGAAGGCGTCTTCCTTCAGGGCCCAGCCGTTGTTCAGCTTGAGCTTGATGCCCAGGTTCACGTTCACCAGGTTGGTGGCGAAGTAGGTGCTGGCGCTCTGGCTGCCCTTCAGCTCCCCGTAGAAGCCCTGCAGGCTCAGGTCGAGGCCCTTGGTGATGTACTGGTTGATGGCCAAGCCCGGGGCGTAGCGGTTGCTGCTGAAGTTCCAGTAGTCGGAGCCGTAGTTGCCCTTGTACTGCAGCGCGCTGACGTTGAGCCCGATGCTGGTTTTGCGGTCAGCCGACTGGGCCTGACTCAGAAGCGGTACGACAGCCAGGGCCAGGGGCAGCACCAGCAGTCGAGGATTGGGAATAAGGTGTTTCATGAAGTGGCGGCATTCCGCGGGCAACATTACCCGCGGCGGAATGGCCTCATATACCCCCGCTTTCGACCGAAGGTTATACTGGCCGTACCGACTTCATCCACTCTTCACGCCCAGCAAAACGGCCGACCCTTGCGAGGTCGGCCGTTTTGCTGTCAGGACGAAAACCGTTTTCAGCGCTTGGGCGAAGCCTTTTGCGGCGTTACCGTTGCTTTGGGCTTTGCTACCGGAGCCTTGGCCGTCGAGGCTTTGGCCGGTGCCGGCTTGCGGGCAGCTGGACGCTTGGTGGGTGCTTTGACGGCCGTTTTGCTACGCACGGCGGTCCGGGCCGGGGCCTTGCGGGCGGGCCTGGCCGGCTGGGCTTTGGCCGGGGCGCCGGTGGGCTCCTTGCCGTACTTCACTTCGGCCGCGTTACGGTCGCCGGTGAGGAAGAGGTCAAATTCCACGCGGCGGTTTTTGGCGCGGCCGGCCTCGGTGGTATTCGGTGCGATGGGGCGGGCGGGGCCGTAGCCGCGCAACTGCAGGCGCTCCTCGGCAATGCCCTGGCCCGCGAGGTAGCTGCGGGCAGCGGCGGCCCGCTCGCGCGAGAGACGCTGGTTGAATGCGGCCGGACCTTTGCTGTCGGTGTGACCGGCAATGCTGAGCGAGTAGTCGGGGTAGTCGCGCAGGATCTGGGCAATGCCGTCGAGGGTGGCGTGCGAGCTGGGCAGCAGCGCGGCCCGGTTTGGCTCGAAGCTGATGAAGCGGGTGGCTTCGCGCAGGCTCTTGCGGGTTTCGGGCCGCACGATGGGGCAGCCCTTGTTGCTGGCCGGGCCGGCGCTGGTCGGGCAGCGGTCGACCGCGTCGGGCACGCCGTCGCCGTCGGTATCGGCCGTGGCCGAGGGCTTGGCGGGCGCCGGGGTGGGCTCCGGAGCCGGTTGGGCGGGGGCGGGCTCGGCTACGGGGCAGCCGCTCGGGTCTACCTGGGTGCCGGCGGGCGTGTCGGCGCACTTGTCTTCCTGGTCGGGCACGCCGTCGTTGTCGGCGTCGGGGCAGCCCTGCAGCTCGGGCTTGCCGGCCACGTCGGGGCAGGCGTCGTCGCCATCCGATACGCCGTCGCCGTCCTTGTCGGCGCAGCCCTTCAGTTCGGCGGTGCCGGCCTGGTCGGGGCACTGATCCTGGTAGTCCGGCACGCCGTCCCGGTCGCTGTCGAGCGGGCAGCCGTGGTCATCCACCAAAATACCCGTTGGCGTGCCGGGGCAGCGGTCCTTGCTGTCGGCCACGTCGTCGCCGTCCTCGTCGCGGGCCTGGCCCAGGTTGAAGGTCAGGCCCACGGTGTGCTGCAGAAACCGGTCGTCCCACCGGTCCTTGTCGTTGGGGCGGTTCACCCCGTCGATGTTGGCGTCGAGCGGCAGGTGCTGGCCGGTCTGGACGAAGAGGCCCACGCCCGGCCCCAGCCGGAAATTGATGCCCGCCGCCCCGAACACGTCGAAGTAGCCCTGGTCGCGGTCGGAGCGGATGTTGTCGACCCAGCCGATGCGGCTGGTGTAGGTCCAGCCCCCCGCGGCCAGCAGGTAGGGTTGGATAAAGGCCGTTTCCTTGAGCGCCCAGCCGTTGTTGAGCTTGAATTTCAGCCCGGCGTTGGCGTTGATGAGGGTGGTGTTGAAACGCGTTCTGGCCAGCGCGTTGCTGCCGCTCAGCTCGCCGTAAAACAGCTGGGTGCTCAGATCCAGCCCGCGGCCGAGGTACTGGTTGATGGCAATGCCGCCGGCGTACTTGCTGCGGTCGAATTTCCAGTAGTCGGAGCCGTAGTCGCCCTGGTACTGCAGGGCGCTGAGGTTGATGCCGAAGCTGGTGTGGCGCTCGGGCGTCTGGGCCTGCACCGGGCGCGGCGCGGCCAGCAGGGCCAGCGGCAGCAGCAGCCAACGGTCAGAGAGTAAGGTGTGCTTCATCGGGGGCGCGGATTGAGCGGGCGAATTGACCTTTAGCGGGGAATCCCCAAGTACCCGTCGGCCCGCAAAAAGTTGTCGTCGGGACGGGCGGCCGCCGGCATTGATCAACTAAACATACGCGCAAAAGCCTCGCTTGACCAAGCCCGCCGGCAACTTTGGCCCGCTAGCTGGCGCGGGCTGCCGCCGCCGCGCTGCGGGATTGAAGTGGCAGGATACCAATAAAAAACGCTGCCCCGCCCGGGCATATCCGGGCGGGGCAGCGCAAAAAAACGGCGCAATTATTCGGCCAGGGCCGTTTCGATGGGTACGCCCGCCGTCAGCGCCTTGTGCACCGGGCAGGCGTTGGCCACCTGCAGCAGGCGCTGCCGCTGCTCGGCCGTCAGCTCGCCGTCCAGCCGAATCTGCCGGCTGAGGTGGCGCACCACGTGGTCGGCCGTGCGCTCGAAGCTCACCAGCGTTTCGATGCGCTGCAGCGGCCAGCCCTTGCGGTCGGCGTACATGCGCACGGTGATGCAGGTGCAGGCCGTGAGGGCGGAGGCCAGCAGCTCGCCGGGGCTGGGGCCCATGTTTTCGCCGCCGTTGGCCAGGGGCTCATCGGCCAGCAGGGCGTGGCCGCTGTCGGTGGAAAGGTCCGTTACGTAACGGTCGAGGCCGAGGTGGCCGGTGATGGTGGGCATGGCTGGCGCTGGTAGTAGGGTTCGGGCAGGATAACCGCCGAAGCGGCCCGCGGGTTAGCTCAGCATGGGCACTTCCATCAGCAGCAGCCGGGCGGAGCTGTCGGCTCGGATATCAAGCTGGTCGGTTTCCCAGACGCCGAGTCCGTCGCGGCGGTGCAGGGCCTGCCCGTTGATGGTCACGTCGCCTTCGAGCACGAAGACGTACACGCCGTTGCCGGCTTTCTTCAGGTGGTACGCGGTGCCGAAGCCCGCGTCGAGCTGGCCGAGGTGAAACCAGGCATCCTGGTGCAGCCATACGCCCTCGTCGTCCGCGTTGGGCGACAACACTTGCTGCAGGCGGTTGTGCTGGTCTTCGGCGCGGAAGGTCTGCTGGTCGTAGCGGGGCGCCACGTTGCGCCTATTCGGAATCACCCAGATCTGTAGAAACTTCACTTCCTCGCTCTCGGAGTGGTTTTTCTCGCTGTGGGCCACGCCGGTGCCGGCACTCATCACCTGCACGTCGCCGGGCCGGATGACGGCCTTGTTGCCCATGTTGTCCTGGTGCTCCAGTGCCCCCGACAGGGCAATGGACACGATTTCCATGTTGTCGTGCGGGTGACGGCCGAAGCCCATGCCGCCAGCCACCGAGTCGTCGTTGAGCACGCGCAGGGCCCCGAAGTGCATGCGCTGCGGCTCGTAGTAACCGGCAAAGCTGAAGGTGTGGTAGGAGTTGAGCCAACCGTGGTTGGCGTGGCCGCGGGTATTGGCCGGATGCAAAACAGTCTTTGCCATAATTGAAACCAGAGTAGTGACGATTGGAAATGGGCCAAAAGCCCAGATAATCAGCCGCGTTGGCGCCGATTGACCTTGCAAAGGTGCACTCACGTACTATACTTTTGCAAGTAGTTACATCGATGTATATCACTATACGTTTTGTAACTTTCGCTTGGAATCAGCCCGTTATGAAAGCAGAAAATCCAAAAAAACTTGCCGGCGGCTGCGCCTTCCGCCAAACGCTCGACGTGCTGGAAGGCAAATGGAAGTTTGCCATCATCCACAGCCTGCTACAGCACAGTACCCTGCGCTTCAAAGCCCTGGAGCGCGACGTATCGGGCATCACCCCGCGCATGCTCATCAAGGAGCTGAAGCTGCTCGAAAGCCACGGCATCCTCACGCGGCAGGCCTACGCCACCGTGCCGCCCACCGTCGAGTACACCCTCACCGACTGCGGCCGCTCCCTCGGCCCCATCATCACGGCCATCGAGGACTGGGGGCTGCAGAATCAGGCCGTTATCAGCGGCGGATCGGTGCTGCAGAGTGATAATCTGCCGTCATCCTGAGCGCAGCAAACGAAAGGTCCTTGACTCCGTCGACCTTCGGTTCGCTGCGCTCAGGATGACATCCTTTATTCGGCTTGCCGAAAACAAAAAGCCCCGCATCGACCAGATGCGGGGCTTTTTCTTATTCAGAAGGGCCGTTTAGTTGGCTGCGGCCGTAGCCGGCGACTTCACGTACTTGTCGAGCCAGGCATTCATCTCCCAGAGCATGTGCAGCACGTTCTCGCGGGCCGCGTAGCCGTGCGACTCGTAGGGCAGCACCACGTAGCGGGCGGTGGCGCCGTTGCCCTTCAGCGCGTTGTAGAACCGCTCGCTCTGAATGGGGAAAGTGCCCGAGTTGTTGTCCAGCTCGCCGTGGATGAGCAGAATCGGCGTCTTGATTTTGTCGGCGTAGTTGAAGGGCGACATGGCGTTGTAGACCTCCGGGGCCTGCCAGTAGGTGCGCTCCTCGCCCTGGAAGCCGAAGGGCGTCAGCGAGCGGTTGTAGGCGCCGCTGCGGGCAATGCCGGCCTTGAACAGCGAGGAGTGCGCCAGCAGGTTGGCCGTCATGAAGGCGCCGTAGGAGTGGCCCATCACCGCCACGCGGTTGGCATCCACCACGCCCAGGCGCTTGCCCTCATCGATGGCGGCTTTGGCGCTGCTCACCAGCTGCTCCACGTAGGTGTCGTTGGGCTGCTTGTCGCCCTCGCCCACTATCGGAATGCTGGCTCCCTGCAGCACGGCGTAGCCCTGCGTCACCCAGAAAATGGGCGAGCCGTAGCCCACGCGCGTGAAAGCGTAGGGCGAGCCCGACACCTGCCCGGCGTTTTTCTTGTCCTTGAACTCCACCGGGTAGGCTTCCATCAACGTCGGCAGCGCGCCGTCGGTGGCTTTGTAGTTCGGCGGCAGGTAGAGGTTGGCCGTCAGCTCCACGCCGTCGGCGCGCTTGTAGCGCAGCACCTGCTTCTTGAAGGCACCGCCAAAGGCCGCGTAGGGGTTGGCAAACTTGGTGAGGGGCGTGAGCTTGCCGCTCTTGTCGCGCAGGTAGTAGTTCGGGTTCTGGTCGATGGCCTCGCGGCGCGTCAGCAGGCGGTGCTTATCGGCGTCGAGAATGGCCAGCGGCACTTCGTAGAACGGCGCCTCCGAGCGCCACCAGCGGGTAGCTTTCTTGGTGGCCAGGTCAAACTCGTCGACGAAGGGACGGTCGCCCTCGGGCGAAGCGCCCTGGCCCAGGAAGTAGATGGTTTTGTTGGCTCCATCCGTCAGCAGCACCGATTTGCCCTGGGCGTTGCGGTGGGTGTAGGCTGTGCCCGGGTCGGTGTACTTGTCCTGCGACGAGCGTTCGAAGAGCACCTGCAGCGAGGGCAGCGCGCCCGGCGTCACGCGCCAGATTATCTGCTTGCGGTCGGCCCAGCGCGAACCGTAGATCAGCGCCACCGAGTTGTTGCCCCAGCTCACGCCGTCGTAGCGCAGGGGCAGGGAGGCAAATTCCTCGGGCGTGCCCATGAAGGGGGCCGTGAGGGTAAATACTTTGTCGCGGACGGGGGCTTCGGCCTTCGGGTCGCCGCCGTCCTGGGCCTCGGCCCAGAAGAGGGAGGCGGGCACGTCGGCGCGCCAGCCATGCTCCCGCTGCCCGGTGGGCACCGCGTCGAAGGCCGTGGGCACTTCGTCGGCCAGGGGCAGGTCGGCCAGGGTTTTCACCGGGTCGCCGGTGGCCACGTCGTACACTTCCACTTTCAGCGGAAAGCTGCTCAGGGGCAGAGAGTAGGAGAAGGGCCGGTGGCGGGTTTTCACCAGCAGGTACTTGCCGTTGGGCGAGGGCACCGCCGACTGAATCAGGCCGGGCTGGCTGATGGGCTGCAGCTTGCCGTCGAGCGACACGCGCACCATCTGCGAGGTGGCGTAGAAGTCGAGCAGCCGCTCGTCGGTGGGGTTGCGCAGCAGGTCCTGGTAGGTGCGGGCGCCGGTTTTGCGGCCCACGTTTTCCTGCACGGCCGGGCCGGTAGGCGCCGCCGTGGTGCTGGGCGCCGCGCCGCGGCCCGCCACCAGCGCCCGCACGATGAGCGTCTGGTTGTCGGGCAGCCACTCGAAGGGCGTGCCGAACACCGCGTTCAGCGACACGCCGGCCAGGCGCCGGGCCATGAAGTTGTTCAAATCCACCACCCACAGCTCGGTGCGGCCTTCCGGGCCCGAGCTGTTGGCCAAGCTCAGGGCCAGCTTGCTGTTGTCGGGCGACCAGACGGCGTCGCTGATCAGGGCGGGCTGGGGCAGGTTGAGTACGGCCATGTCCTTGCCGTCTTCCAGGCGGCGCAGCATCAGGCCGGTGGCGTAGCTCAAGCGGCTGGGTGCGTTCAGGCGCGGGTTGATGCGCAGGCCGGCCAGGCGCAGCTCGGGCTGGGCCAGCTCGGCCACCGTGGGCATGGCCTGCACCGCCAGCAGGGCCATCCACTTGCCATCCGACGAGAGGCTGATGCGCGGCGTAAGCGGCGCGTCTACGAGGTCGGTAATGGCTCTGGGGGGCGTGCGGTAGCCCACGTCCTGGGCTTGGGCCAGCGTGGTGAGGCTAAGCAGCCCCGCGAGTAGCAGTTTTTTCATGCACTGGGAGTAGTCGGGAAATGGACAGCGGCACCACAAAGATACTAATCTTGTGTCCAGCAACGTTGGTGCTTTTATTGTGAAATAACGATAATTGTTTGGCTATTTACTGCCTTTAGGGAGTGGGTATTGTGGGTAAATAGCTTGACTTTCAGTGAAAGAAGCGGGGATGTGTATTGTTATTCTGACTGGGTTTGAATAGGATTTAGCAGGCCTGGTAATTCGGCTCTACAAACGGATGCCTAGCTTAAATCCAACCGGAAAGTAGACGCCCTGCGCGCCGTAGTCGAGAATGGAAGTGCGGTAGCGGCTGCCGGGCAAGGCTGAGTGGAAGCGCGACTGGCGCCAGCCAATACCGGCGTAGAAGTCAAGCATCAGCGGACCCAGCTCCAGCGGCCCCTGATAGCCGGCCAGCACGCTGGCCCCGTAGCGGGTAATCGTTTCGACGTAGGGCAGCGGCGAATACACCAGGATGGGCAGCTCGTCGGGGCGGGCCTGCTCCACCCAGCCGTATTCCTGAAAATGCAGCCGGAAGTGCTGCACGTGCGGCCCGGCCGCCAGGTAAAAGCCCGATTGCAGCTGTGCGTCGGGGCCGGGGAAGTACAGGCGGGGCAGCAGCTCGGCTCCGACGCCGCGGACCCGCTCGCCGGGCTGCACCTCGCGCCGGACCGTGAGCCCCGTGACGGCGCCCCGGTACCACTGCGCCGTGAGGCCGAGGCTGGTGCGCGGGTGCGCCCGCCAGAGCTTTTCAGCTTCCAGGTGGTAGCCGCGCGCCAGGGGCTGAAATACGTTGGCTTTCAAAACCCAGCCGGGCATTTTCGGCAGCTGGGGCGTCTGGGCAACGACGGGGCTGCCGAGCAGCAGCGCGGCCCACGCACCCAGCGTGCAGTACCCGGTGGCAGCCGCCGCGCGCATCAGGGACGGGGAACGACGGGAATGACGCTCAACAGGCGCAGGCTGTGGCTGCGGGCCTCGTAGCGGCACTGGTACAGGCCGGTTTTGCCGGTCACCAGCAGGCCGTTCGGGGTGGGCGTCACTTCGCGGGCATCCATGGCAAAGGCATCGAGCGGCGCCAGGGTGGGCGCCGTGCGCAGGTCGAACACCCTCAGGCCCTCGTCGCACACGAACAGGCGGGCCGAATCAACCGTCAGGCCGTAGGGGTGCGTTAGCGGGTAGGTGCGCACCAGCGTCGGGCGCGTGGGGTCGTCCAGGTCGACGACCTGCAGCTGATTGGGGCTGTTGCCGCAGGAGCGGTCCTGGCGCAGCGTCAGATAGGCCCAGCGGCCGTCCACCACCAGCGGGTCGCAGCTGGCGGCCTGGGCGTAGTAGCCGGCAGACCGCGGCTGCAGCGGAAGCGAAACGTCGAAGAGAAACATACCGGCCGGAGTACCTACGAAGAGGTAACTGCCAGCAGGATAAATGGTTTCGATGTTGACGCCCAGGGCCAAAGTCTGCGCCACGGCGGGCGTGCTGGTGCCGGTCGGGCCCAGGTCCAGGATCTGCAGCTGCTGCCCGTCGATGACGTACAGCGCGTTGCCCAGCGCGACAAATCGGGCCCGGGCCCCGGTCAGGCCGATGTCGTTGACGGCGGGGCTGAGGTCGGCGCTGGCGCAGCCGGTGAGGAAGACCAGGGCCAGCAGAGCAGCCCGGCAGGATCGGCCGAAGGCGGATAAGTGCTTCATGGCCAGGTTACTGAACTTTTTGCCAGCCCACCACCACCGCGTCGGGCGGGCGGTTTTCGGCCCGATAGCCCGGCTCGATGCTGGCCGTTTCGGGCAGGGGCAGCTCCGGGAATACGTTGCGCACCCGGCCCAGCACGCGGGCGTTGGCCGGGTCGGTCAGGTCGATGGTGACCAGATCGACGGCGTTGTCGGCGTAGAGTACCGGGCCGCGCATGGCCACGTCGAGGCTACCCGGAATGCGCAGGAAACCCACTTTGCGAGGCCGAGCCGGATCCTGGTTGTCGATGATGTGAATGCCCTCGTACTGCTCGTTCACCAGCAGGTAAGAGCCCCGGCAATAGGTTTTGCCGGGGGCCTGCACGTCGCGGGGCGGCAGCAGGGCCACGGCCTGTTCCAAGTGGGCGCGGGTCATCAGCAGCGGGCGGTACACGGGCAACGACGTCGACTTGGGGTCGTCCTGCTTCACGTAACAACCCGGCAGCAGGAGCAGGGCGCAGAAGGACAGCAAAACGGAAAGCTTAGACATAGGGGGAAGCACGCCCGCGGCCACGTACCATATTTCGACTGCGGGCGAAGGCAGGAGCCACAGCAGCCGGCAAACGTTGCAAGCTGGGGGCAGCCACCGACAAAAATACGCAACGCGGCTGGCCGGGCCGCATGGCCGTTACTGCTGGGGCCCAAAAGTAAAAAGCCCCTCCGTACCGGCGGAGGGGCTTGCTCTTGCAGCTAAATAAGTCACGAATTGACTAGAAGTTCGGGGTGGCTTGCGGCGGCAAGGCCGGCAGCAGGCGGATCAGCGAGTAGCAGCAGAACTGGTAGCGGCTTGATGTTGACAAAGTAACAGCACCCGCGCGTCGTGGTCAATCCGTGGAGGCACGGGTTTTTCACATGGGGCTAGCACGGATAAGTATAGTATTTTGCTAATGAATTACCTTGTTGGTGCCAATGATTCGGCCTTGACTGTCAAGTGCTTGTAGATAATAGGTGCCCGCCGGCAAGCCCCGCAGCGGAATCAATTGGTACGGGGCCTGTCCCGCAGACTGACGTACGCAGCGGCCCAGGGCATCGAACAGACGCAGGTTTACGCGGCCCCAGGCGGCCTCGAGCGGTACGGTCAGCTCGTCGGTGGCGGGCACGGGGTAGGGGGCTAGGGAAAGTCGGCGGGCCGGGGTGGCCGCGGCGGTGGGGCGGCACTGCACGGTGGCCATCAGCCGGCGCCACAGCTCGGTATCGAAGGAAGAGAGGGCCAGCTTGGGCTGCCCGGCCGACTGGCCCAGGCGCACGGCCACCAGACCCAGGCTCGGGACCACGTAGATTTTCTGGTCGTTTTTGCCCAGGGCCATGATCATATCGGCGGGGGCGGTGGGCACCAGCGGGCCGGGCAGCACCAGCTGCGACTGGGGCAGCATGTAGCTCGGCTGCCCGTTGAGCCACCAGAGGTAGCCGTAGCCGCGGTTGAGCGTCTGCGAGGGCGTGGTCATCTGGCGGAAGTAGGCCGTGTCGCGCAGCACGGCGGTGCCGTTCCAGCTGCCGCGGGCCAGGATGAGCAGGCCGAAACGGGCCGCGTCGCGCAGGCGGCTGTAGTACACGTCGTTGACCCAGGCCCCGCTCATGCCGATGATATTGGCCAGCTTCTGGTTGGTGTACTGATTAATAGTCAGGCCACTGGCGCGGGCCAGCAGGGGCTGCAGGTTGCGGTAGGCGCCGGTGTGGTAGGCCCAACGGGTGCCGGCGTCGGCCTGGTAGAGTAGGCAGGCGGCCTGGGTGCTTTCGTTGTCGCAGGGCGCGGGCGGGGTGTCGTCGAGGCCCGAGGTCATGGTGAGCTGGTGGCGCACCGTGATGAGCCGCTCCTTGGCGGCCGGCGCCGACGTCCAGCCCCGGCCGAGGAAGCGCGAGGCCGAATCGGTGAGGCTGAGCAGGCCGTCCTGCCGGGCAATGCCGACCAGCGTGGCCGTGAGCGACTTGCCGGCCGAGGCCCAGTACCAGAGCGAGTCGCGGGTGAAGGTGCCGTAGTACTGCTCCACCACCAGGCGGCCGTCTTTCAGCACGATGAAGCCCTTGGTGTGCTGGCGGCCGAGGTAGTTGAGCAGGGTATCGAGCTGGGGCTGGCACCAGCCCAGGCTTTGGGGAGTGGTGCCGGCCCAGGTGGTGCCGGTGGTGGGCGGGAAGTACAGCGACGTCTGGGCCCGGCCCGGCAAGGCCAGCAGCAGCCCGATAATCCAGCAGAGTAAGCGTTTGTTCATGCGTGGTGTGGTGTGTGCGTTCGGGGATTAGAGGTGGCAAGTAGGGTTGGGTTTAGCCTATATCAGCAAAAATCTATGTGTGGCGGAAAAATCTGGCTTGGTAACCAGAGCAATGAAAGTAGATGCAAATTAAATTGTGAGCAATTAAATTTATTGCAATACATTTGCAGCGTCATTCAGCCCGCCATGAGCCAATCCGCCGCTTCCGCCCCCAATCCGCTGCTGCAGTTGGAAAACCAGCTGTGCTTCCCGCTCTACGCCGTGTCGCGGCTGGTGACCAAGGCCTACCAGCCGCTGCTGGAGGAGCTGGAGCTGACCTACCCGCAGTACCTAGTGCTGCTGCTCCTGTGGGAGCACGGCGAGCTGTCGGTGAAGGGGCTGGGGGAGAAGCTGCTGCTCGACTCGGGCACCCTCACGCCCTTGCTCAAGCGCCTGGAGCAGCGCGGCCTCGTCAGCCGCCGCCGCGACGCGCGCGACGAACGGTCGGTGCTCATCGGCCTGCAGCCGGCGGGCGAGGTGCTGCGCCACAAGGCCACCTGTATTCCGGAGGCCCTGATGGCCAAGTTTCAGCTCAGCCCGGCAGAGTTCGAGGCCTTGCGCGGGCAGCTCAATCATTTGCTAAACCAGCTTTCCTGATTCCGGGAAGGCTTCATTTTTTCTCCCATGAAAATCGAGAAAGTGTACACGGCGCAAGCCCACGTAACCGGCGGCCGCAACGGCCAGGTGACTACCAATGACAAGGCGCTGGAACTAGAGCTGAGCACGCCCAAGGCTATGGGCGGCATGGGCAAGGAAGGCGCCACAAACCCCGAGCAGCTGTTCGCGGCCGGCTACGCCGCCTGCTTCGAGGGCGCGCTGGGCGTGGCCGCCCGCCAGGCCAAGGTGAGCCTGCAGGGCGTGACCATCGAGAGCTTCGTGCACTTCGGCAAGGCCGAGGACGGCGGCTTCGGCATCGCTGCCGACCTGCACGTGAACCTGCCCGGCATCGAGCAGGCCCAGGCCGAAGACCTGGTGGCCGCCGCGCACCAGATCTGCCCTTACTCGCGCGCTACCCGCGGCAACATCGAGGTGAACCTGCACACCACCACCAACTAAGCCCCGGGGCTGCCCGCGCAGCTTCGGCCCGAGGCCCCGGCGCAGCTTTTCGCTGGCCGGGGCTTTTTCGTGCCTTATCTTTGCCGGTAGAATGATGAAGCGAGTGGTCATAGCTGTGCTGAGCCTGCACCTGTTTGTGGCGGGCCTGATGCCCGCCGGCAACGTGCTGGAGCTGGTAAAGCTGCCCGTGCTCATCAGCCACTATCAGGAGCAGCACGCCACCAACTCGGTGTGGCGCTTCCTCTACGACCACTACGCCGGCCGCCACAACCAGGAGCACACGCGCGACCATGCGCAACTGCCCCTGCACTGCTGCCTGCACCAGGCCCCGGCCATGGCCCTGCCGCCCGCCCTGCGCCTGCAGGTGCCGCCGCGGCTGCCCGCGTTTGCCGAAGCCCGGCAGTACCGCGGCGAGTACGTGGCCTCGGCCCCGCGCGGCATTTCGCGCCCCTGTTTTCAGCCCCCGCGCTCCGCGGCTGCCTTCGCGGCAAGCCGGGCGTAGGCTAGCGGCCCGGCTTGGGCGGCGTCGGCGCGTTTCTGCAGGCAGAAGCGCAGCGCGGCCCGTTGCAATTCGGTTGGCCCTTTTCTGATGGCCGTGCTGCGCCCCGTCGGGGCGTAGGCGGCGCGCGGATTCATGTTCAACAAGCTGATTATGCTCAGCCTCCGGCACAAGCTGGGGGTGGGCATCGGGGTAGCGGCCCTGCTCGCGTGGGGTATCTACGCCCTGCGGCACCTGCCCATCGACGCGGTGCCCGACATTACCAACAACCAGGTCATCGTCTTCACCGTGTCGCCCTCCCTGAGCGCGGCCGACGTGGAGCGGCTCGTTACCTTCCCGGTGGAGCAGAGCATGGCCACCATCCCGGGCCGCGAGGAAGTGCGCTCCTTTTCGCGGGCTGGCTTGTCCGTCGTTACCATCGTGTTCGGCGACGAGGTCGACAACTACTGGGCCCGGCAGCAGGTGGCCGAGCGGATGCGCGCCGCCGAGGCGCAGATTCCGCCCGGCCTAGGCCAGCCCGAAATGGGCCCGGCCACCACTGGGCTGGGTGAGATTTACCAGTACGCCATCCGCGTGAAGCCCGGCTTCGAGAAGAAGTACTCGCTGGCCGAGCTGCGCACCTTGCAGGACTGGGTGATTCGGCGGCAGCTGCTGGGCACCACGGGCGTGGCCGACGTGTCCTCGTTCGGCGGCTACCTGCGCCAGTACGAGGTGGCCATAGCCCCGGACCGCCTGCGCAGCTTCGGGCTGACCATAGCGGACATGCAAACCGCCCTGAGCCGCAACAACGGCAACGCCGGCGGCGGCTACCTGGTGCGCGGTCCGCAGGCCTGGTTTATCCGCACCGAAGGCCTGGCGCAGTCGGAAAGCGACATTGGGCGGGCGGTGGTGCGGCCGGCGGCGCCGGGGCGCGGGCCGGTACTGGTGCGCGACGTGGCCGAGGTGCGCCCCGGCGCCGCGCCGCGCTTCGGGGCCATGATTCGCAACCATACCGGCGAGACGGTGGGCGGGTTGGTGCTGATGCTGCGCGGGGCCAACTCCTCGGAGGTCGTCAAGGCCGTGAAAGAGAAGATGGCCGCCATCGAGAAGACGCTGCCGCCGGGGCTGGAAATCCGGCCCTTCATCGACCGCACCAAGCTGGTGGACCAGGCCATTCACACCGTGGAGAAAAACCTGGCGGAGGGCGCGCTCATCGTGATTTTCGTGCTGGTGCTCTTCCTGGGCAACCTGCGCGCCGGCCTGCTGGTGGCCTCGGTCATTCCGCTGGCCATGCTCTTCGCCATTGCCATGATGCAGGTGTTCGGCGTGTCGGGCAACCTGATGTCGCTGGGCGCCATCGACTTCGGCCTCATCGTCGACGGGGCGGTTATCATTGTGGAGGCCACCATGCACCGCCTGGCCTCGCGCTTCGGCCACGCCCACGGCGACGGGGAAATTCCGCTGACCAACGAGGACCTCACGCCCGCGGAAATGGACGAGGAAGTGTACGACGCGGCCTCGCGCATCCAGCAGTCGGCCTCGTTCGGGCAATTCATCATCCTGATGGTGTATCTGCCAATTCTGGCCCTGGTGGGCATCGAGGGCAAGATGTTCCGGCCCATGGCCCAGACGGTAGCCTTTGCCATCCTGGGCGCCTTCATCCTCTCCCTGACCTACGTGCCGGTAATGTCGGCACTCGTCTTGCGCAAGGGCGTGCGCGGCGGCGGCTGGTCCGACCGCGTGCTGGCCCGGCTGGCCACGCGCTACCGCCGCCTCGTCACGCGGGTGCTCGGCGTGCCCCGGCTGATTGTGGGCACGGCGGTGCTGCTGCTGGTGGGCGCGGCCCTGCTGCTGGGCACGCTCGGCGGCGAGTTTATTCCCACGCTGGAAGAGGGCGACTTCGCGGTGGAAACCCGGGTGCTGCCCGGCTCCTCGCTCGACCACACGGCCCGACAGGCCCAACTGGCGGCCGATATTCTCAAAGAGCAGTTCCCCGAGGTCAAGGAAGTGGTGGCCAAGGTCGGTTCCTCGGAAATTCCCGTCGACCCCATGCCGCTGGAGGCCTGTGACCTGATTATCGTGCTCAAGGACCGCAAGGAGTGGACCACGGCCCACAACCGCGAGGACCTGGCCGCCAAGATGGAACGTGCCCTGAGCGTGCTGCCGGGCGTGACCTACAGCTTCCAGCAGCCCATTCAGATGCGCTTCAACGAGCTGATTTCGGGGGCGCGGCAGGACGTGGTCATCAAGATCTACGGCGAAGACCTCGACCAGCTGGCCGGCTACGCCCGCCGGGTGGGCGCGGTGGTGCGCCAGGTGCCCGGCGCCGCCGACCTCTACGTGGAGCAGGCCACCGGCCTGGCCCAAATCGTGGTGCAGCCCGACCGGGAGCGGCTGGCCCAGTTCGGCCTGAGCGTGCAGGACCTCAACCAGAGCATCGAAGCCGCCTTTGCCGGGGCGGGCGCGGGGCAGGTGTTTGAGGGTGACCGGCGCTTCGACCTGGTGGTGCGCCTCGCCGACGAGTACCGCCACGACATCAGCCAGGTGCGCGCCCTGAACGTGCCCTTGCCCGGGGGCGGGCAGGTGCCGCTGGAGCAGGTGGCGCGGGTCGATTACCAGGTCGGGCCCGGCCAGATTCAGCGCGACAACGCCCAGCGCCGTATCACCGTGGGCTTCAACGTGCGCGGCCGCGACGTGGAAAGCGTGGTGCAGGACGTGCAGGCGGCCGTGCAGCGGCAGGTGCATTTCGCGCCCGGCTACGTGACTACCTACGGCGGGCAGTTTGAGAACCTGCGTCAGGCCAACGCCCGCCTCGCGGTGGCCGTGCCGGCCGCGCTGCTGATGATTTTCGGGCTGCTCTACCTCACCTTTGGCTCCTTGCGGCAGGCCCTGCTCATCTTCACCGCCATTCCGCTGGCCGCGGTGGGCGGGGTGCTGGCCTTGTGGCTGCGCGGATTGCCGTTCAGCATTTCGGCCGGCGTGGGCTTCATTGCCCTGTTCGGGGTGGCCGTGCTCAACGGCATCGTGCTACTGAGCGCCTTCAACCACCTGCGCGACGAGGGCCTGCGCGACGTGCGCGAGCGGGTGCTGCGCGGCACCGAGGAGCGCCTGCGCCCGGTGCTGATGACGGCCACCGTGGCTTCGCTGGGCTTTTTGCCGATGGCCCTGGCCGGTACCGCCGGCGCCGAGGTGCAGCGCCCCCTGGCCACGGTGGTTATCGGCGGCCTGGTGTCGGCCACCTTGCTCACGCTGCTGGTGCTGCCGGTGCTGTATTATTTGAGTGAGTCGGAGGGCGGCTTCTGGCGCAACCTGCTCGGCCGCCGGCCCCAGGCTGCCCCAGCAGTGGCGGCGGGGCTGCTGCTGCTGGCTCTGACCTCTCCGGCCGCCGCCCAGACGCCCGACCCGGCCACCGCGCCCCGCGCCGCCGCCGCTTCGTCGGTCGCGGTGCCCGAGGGGCCGCTCACCGCGGCCGGCGCGGTGCAGACGGCCCTGGGCCGCAGCGGCGACATCAGGGCGGCCACCTACCAGCTCTCGGCCCGCTCGGCGGTGCGCGGGGCGGTGTGGGAGCTGCCGCGCACCACGGTGCAGGCGGGAGTCGGGCAATTCAACTCGCCCTACCTCGACAACCAGTTCTCCCTGGCGCAGCCGTTGCCGGCGCTAGGCCGCATCCGGGCCCTCACCGGCCTGGCCGAAGCGCAGGTGTCGCTGGCCGAATCGGAGCTGGACTTGCGCCGGGCCGAGCTGCGGCGGCAGGTGCGCCTGACTTACCAGCAGGCCGTCTACGCCCGGCACCGGCTGGTGCTGCTGCGGGCCCAGGACAGCCTGAGCCGCGAGTTTCGCCGGGCGGCCGAGCTGCGCTTCCGCACCGGCGAGGCCGCCCGCATCGAGCCGGCCACGGCCCTGGTGCAGCAGGGAGAAACCCGCGTGGCCCGGCAGCGCACCCGCGCCGATTACGTGGCCGCCCGCCGCCAATTGCAGGCCCTGCTGCAGCTGCCCACCGCGCCCGCGCCCGCCGACAGCCTGCTGCTGCCCCTGCCGGTGCCCGCCGAGCTGGCCGCCATCCTCCCGGATACCCTGCTGACCACCCCCGCCGATACCAGCCGCAGCGCGGCCGACCCCACCGCCCGCGTGCTGGCCCGGCAGGCCGCCGAACGGCAGGCCGCAGCCCTGGTGGAGCTGCGCAGCCGCCGCCCCGAGCTGGGCCTGACCTACCTCAACCAGTCCTTGCGCGGCAACATCCAGTACAAGGGCACGGAGCGGTTTTACGGCCCCGCCGACCGGTTTCAGGCCGCCCAGCTCAGCCTGAGCGTGCCCCTGCTGACGCGTCCCTACAAGGCCCGCGAACAGGCCGCCCGCCTGCAGACCCTGGCCGCCGAAGCCGCCTACCGACGCCGCGTGGCCGAGGTAGCCGCCTCGCAGGCCGCGTTGCTCAACCGCCTGCGCGAGCAGCAAGAGCGCATGCAGTTCTACCAGCAAACCGGCTTGCCCCAGGCCGCGCTCATCCTGCGCCTGGCCAGCAAGGGCTGGCGCGCCGGCGAAATGCCCTTCGCCGAGTACCTGCTGCACGCCGAGCGGGCCCAGCGCCTGCGCACCGACTACCTCGACGCCGTGCTGGCCTACAACCAGACCGTGCTGGAAGTGGAATACCTACTCGGCCGCACCGACTAAGGTGCGGCCCATTGCTCTTTTCAATGCGTTGGAAGGAGCTTCCAACGCATTGGAAGGCGTCTTCAAGACATTGGACGCGCCTTCCAACGCTTCGGAAGGAGCTTCCAACGCTTCGAAGGGCGCTTCCAACGCATTGGAAAGCGTCTCCAACGTCTTGGAAGCTCTTTCCAACGCATCGGGTACGCCGTTGGACACGTCCAAGACGCCAACCGACGCGTCGGTTACGCCGTCAGACGCGTCCAAAAGCATGGCCGACGCTTCGGGGCGTGCTGCCGGGGGCGCGGCTGAGGCTTCCCGGGCGGCGGGCGGCGCGGCTGAAGGCCCCGGCTCTGGCCGGAAGCACGGGCTGGCGGCGTCCGACCCGGCTTTTTATTGTTCATACGGGCACTTCGCCCGGTTCCTGTTGTTGCTGACTTCTGCTTCGATGATTTCCTCCTTCAAATACGTATTGCCGCTGGCCTTGCCCTTGCTGCTCGGCGCATGCCACTCGCAGCCGGCCGAGGCCCCGGCCGCCGCCGAACCCACCGCCGCCGCCCCCGATGAAGTACGCCTAAGCCCCGACGAGCTGCGCGTGGCGGGCGTGCGCACCGGGCGCGTGAGCTACCAGGCCACCGCCGGCGCCCTGCGCGTCAACGGCTCCCTGGAGGCGCCGCCGCAGAGCCTGGTGGTGCTCAGCGCCCCGCTGGGCGGCTACATCGAGCGGCTGCCGCTGCTGCCGGGGGCGCACGTAAGTCGCGGCGAGGCCGTGGCCGTGGTGCGCAACCCCGAGTTCATCCAGGTGCAGCAGGACTACCGGCAGGTGCTCAGCCAGCTCGACTACGCCCGCGCCGAGCTGGACCGCCAGCGCGAGCTGGTGCGCGAGGAAGTGGCCCCGGCCAAAAACCTGCAGCGCGCCCAGGCCGAGTACCGCAGCCTGCAGGCCCAGCGCGACGCCCTGGCGGCCCGCCTGCGCCTGGCCGGCCTGCCCGTGCAGGCCAGCGGCCCGATGCGCAGCACCGCCGAGCTGCGGGCGCCCATCAGCGGCTTCGTGCGGCACGTGCGCGCCACCACCGGCCAGACGGTCACCTCTACCGACCCGGTGGCCGAGCTGGTCGACCCCACCCACCTGCACGTGGAGCTGACGGTGTTCGAGAAAGACGCGCCGCGCCTGCAGGTGGGCCAGCGCATCCGCTTCACCCTGGCCTCCGATTCGGCCGGCAAGGAGCACCTGGGCCGCATCACGCTGGTCAGCCGCTCCGTCGACCCCGAGGCGCGCACCGTGAGCGTGCACGCCCACCCCGACGAGGAAGACAACCCGGCGCTGCTGCCGGGTATGTTCGTGCGGGCCACGGTGGAAACGGCGGCTTCGGCCGCTCAGGCCGCCGCCCCCACGCTGCCCGAGGCGGCCGTGGTCGACTACGAAGGCAAGAGCTACATCTTCGAGCAATTGGCCGCTGGCCGCTACCGCCTGGTGGAAGTGCGCCGGGCCGGCGCCGTGGAAAACGGCGCGGTGCCGCTGGTACTGCCCGCCCGCATCAAGGCCGAAACCCTGGTGGCAACGACCGGGGCGTACAGCCTGCTTGGCAAGCTGAAAAACACGCTGGACGAGTAAGCAGAACCACAAGCAACGGCGCGAGTGGCAGTCATTGCGAGGCGTAGCCGAAGCAATCTTTCCTCCAGTAGCACCGCCGAGATAATTCCTGCAATTCAAAAGACAGCTCCGCCCGAAACTACGCAACAATAGGTTCGGGCGGAGCTATTTTGTGTTTCTGCCAGTTGTGCCGCTTCTGCCGCGAGAGGAAGGATTGCTTCGTCCTTCGTCCTCGCAATGACGGCCGGGTGAACCGCGCAAACCCGGCTCCGGTGCTAAGTTCGGCCCATGAACCCGCTTTCGTCCTCCGCCGAGCCTGCCGAAGCGCCCGCGCCGCTGGTGGGGCGGCTGGCGCCCACGCCCAGCGGCTACCTGCACCTAGGCAACGCCGTCAACTTCGTGCTGACCTGGCTGCTGGTGCGCCGCAGCGGCGGCCAGCTGCACTTGCGCATCGACGACCTGGACCGCACCCGTCTGCGCCGCCCGTACCTGGAGAGCATCTTCCGCACCATCGAGTGGCTGGGCCTCGACTACGACCACGGCCCCGCGGGCCCCGACGACTTTCTGCGCCACCACTCCCAGCTGCTGCACCTGCCCGACTACAACTGCCTGCTGCGCCGCCTGCGGCTGCGCCCCGGCCTGCTGCACGCCAGCACCCGCAGCCGCACCCAGGAGGCGGAAGTGCCCGTTGCCCTCGAGCAGCCCGGCGCGGCCTGGCGGGCGGTGGTGCCGGCCGGTACCATCGTGCGCTTCGACGACGCCTGGCAGGGCCCGGTAGAAATAGCGCTGGACCGCGCCATGCCCGATTTCGTGCTGCGCAAGAAGGACGCGGTGGTGGCCTACCAGCTGGCCAACATTGCCGACGACCTGCGCCTGGGCACCACGCTCATCGTGCGCGGCCTGGACCTGCTGCCGAGCACGGCCGCCCAGCTTTGGCTGGCCGGCCTGCTGCCAGAAACGGCCGCTTTCAATGCCCGGCGCATCCGTTTTCTGCATCACCCGCTGATGCCCGGCCCCGACGGCCGCAAACTCAGCAAGTCGCAGCAACAGCCGCTGGACCGGGGCGTGCTGGCCGCCGCCGCCGGGCCGCAGGCAGTGTACGCCGCCGTGGCCGCGCTGCTGCAGCTGCCCGCCGCGGCTGGGGCTTCGTTGACGGATTTGCAGGCGGCGCTGCCCGATTCGCCGGTGCTGCGGCGGGGCCAGGCAATAGGGGCAGCAGCTGAAAACCTGGGCTAACGCTTTACAGAACGTCCTGCTGAGCCCCGCGAAGCATTTTTGCCGAACAACGAAGCGGTAGAGATGCTTCGACAAGCGGACGCCAGATGAGCATGACGTGCTGATGGGATGCTTCCTCTACGCTTTGGCCCCGTTCCGCTCAGGCGCTGCACGGCACGCGCAGATCCAGCAGCACGAGCCGCCACCTGCCGGCCAGGCGGGCCCAGTAGAAGCGGTAGCCGGTATCGGTCTGGAGCACGGCGTAGCGGCTGGCGGCCACGGCGGCCCGGCCCTGCGCGGCCGTGCCGCCGCGCAGGGTGGCGTGGTCCCAGATGCTGCTCAGGGCTGCGGCGCGGGCGGGGCCGAGCAGGCAGCCGGTGCGCGCGAAGCCGGCTTCGTTGCCGGGCGGCCCGTCGCAGGTAGCCGTGGGCAGCGCGTCGACGGCGGTGGGGCGCAGGCAGGGCATCAGCTCGGCGGCCAGGGTGAAGAACGAGGGCTGGGGCTGGCTGCGGCGCAGCCGGCGCACGTCCGATACGCGGGTGAGCAGGGGCAGGGCGCCGGGCTGCTCTAGCACCCAAAGGCCGTGGGCGGGGCTGATGAAGCCGTTGACGGCAGCCGTGTCGGCGCGGCGCACGGCGTCGGCCCAGCGCAGAAAGGCCCCGGTCACGCTGGTATCGGCCTGCATGGCCCGGGCGGCGGGCAGCGGCTTTTCCTTGATGACTTCGCGCGGCGCATCCAGGTCAGCCGGCGACCGGTTGGCCTGGTCGCGGGCGTGGCAGGCGCCGAGTAGCGGCAGCAAGAGCCAGAAAGCAGCGCGGCGCTTCATCGGATTTCTTTCTTGAACTGCTCGGCCCAGTGGTCGGCCAGGCGGGTGGGCTCGGGCAGCTTGTAGCCGCGGGTGCAGCGCCAGGCCAGCTCGGTGGCCGTGGCCTGATCCAGCCGGTGGCCGGGGCTGACGAACACCGGCTTCACGCGGTCCTTGGTGCGCAGCACTTCCCCGATCAGCTCGCCGGTTTTCTTGTCGGTGAGCGGGGTGCGGCTGCCGGCCGGGGCGGCGGGCTCGGGGTGCTGGCCGGTGAGCACCTGCTTGGCCACGCCCAGGCTGGGCATGTCGAGCAGTATGCCGATGTGGGCCGCAATGCCCATGCGGCGCGGGTGGGCGTAGCCGTGGCCGTCCACCATCAGCACGTCGGGCCGGTGCTGCAGCTTCTCGTAAGCTAGCAGCAGGTTGGGCGCCTCGCGGAAGGAGAGGAAGCCCGGCACGTAGGGCATATCGACGGGGCCGTAGTTGTACACCTTTTCCACCAGCTGCAGCTCCGGAAACGTGAGCACCACGATGACGGACAGAATCGTGTCTTCGGTGGGAAACGAGGAATCGAGGCCGGCAATGAGCCTGGGCGGCGCGGCCAGCGGCTCCAGGCGCTGCTGCTGGCGCATAGCGTTCTGCTGATCGGTGAGGGTGCGGACGAGGGCCGGGTCGGCAGGCGGGTGGTAGGGGCGGTAGTAGGCCATCGGGCGGGGCAGGTGGGAGGGATGCCCCGCTATACGCAGCGAGCAAATGGCGCGGTTATTCTCGGCCGGATGATACCAGCTCCGTAGCCTAAGCTGGGTAATCGGTGTTTGCCAGTGGACGGAGCTGCTGCAAATCGGAGAGCCAGCGGCGGACCACGTGAATTAGGGCCGCTTCGTCCTTGAGGTTGTAATAGATTTCGCGCCGAACGTAGAACAGGTCATAATCAAAGCCGTGCTGGTCTTCGTCATAATCGGCCCGCAGCTCCAGGTACTCTACTTCGTAACCCCACACGGTTTCGTGCGGCGGATTCACTCGGGCATCAACGGCCTTGCGTGCTATTACCTTCAGCCACGCCTGATTGTCCGGATTGTCGCCCGTCGGTAATACCCGGCAGCCGACTGCGCCATTAGCAGTGCGGCCGTAGTGCAGTTGGGCCAGAATCGAAGCAGGAATTGCCATTGCTGGAATAAGCTGGGGTAAGCAACCGGCACAACATAGCACGGGCCGGCTACTTATGCAGCAGCCGGCCCGGGTCTTTATCCCAAATTCAACCGGAATAATCAGCCCCGCACGAACACGTATGGGTCCTGCTCGATGCCATCAGACACGCGCAGCTCCACCGATTTTACCTGCCCGCTTTCCACCGTGAAGGTGGCCGGGAAGATGCCGTAGGCGGTGGTGGAATAGGCCGTGCGGAACTGCTGCCCGTCCATATAGCTGAGCGTGGCCGTCATATTGGGGTGGTGGCTGAAATGCACCACGAGCTGCTTGCCCTGCGCCTCGATGGTAATGGGGCCGTAGAGCGGGTGGGTGTACTGGCCGGCGTAGGCCTTGAGCGGCAGCTCGGGCTTGTTCTTTTTGGCCACGCGGGCGTCCAGCTTTTTGATGTCGGCCAGGGCTTCGGCGTTGCCGGGGGCCGCGCGGTTCCACAGCTGCCGGCTGCGGTCCTGGTAGGGCATGCCCAGGTAGGCGTCGAGCAGCTGGTAGCGCAGGGCCTCGAAGAAGCTCTGGTTGTCCTGATTGGTGAGCACGGCAATGCCCAGGCCCTCCTCGGGCACGAAGCAAGTGTTGCTGACGAAGCCATCGGCGCCGCCGGTGTGCCAGAACACCTGCCGGCCGTTGTAGTCATCGGCAAACACGCCCAGGCCGTAGGTGCGGAAGTGCTCCGGAATCAGGGCCGACTTGCGCGCGGACAGGGCCGTGTTCACGTCGCGGGTGCGGCGCAGGGTGGCCCAGGGTAGCACCCGCTGGCCCTGCACCTTGCCGCTGTCGAGCTGAAACTGCAGCCACTTGCCCAGGTCATTCACGGAGGATACCATGCTGGCGGCGGGCCCGAAGTTGTCGAGCTGGTCGTAGGGCAGCAGGGTGAGCGGGCCGGTGGCGGTGGTGTAGGGCCGGGCCAGGTTGGGGCGCTGGGCCACGCCGGTCGTGAGCATGCTGGTGTTCGTCATGCCCAGGGGCTTGAGCAGGGTCTGCTCCACGTAGGCTTCCCAGGAGGTGCCGCCCGTCACGGCCGGAATGACCTGCCCGGCCGCGAGGAAGCCGGCGTTGCAGTAGCCGTAATCCTGGCGGAAGGGGTACACCGGCTTGAGCAGGCGCACCCGCTGCAGGATTTCCTCCCGCGTGAGCGTCGACGACCAGAAGGTGAAGTCGCCCTGGAAGGTCTTGGTGCCCAGGTGGTGGCCCAGCAGGTCGCGCACGGTCACCAGCTGGGTGCTGACGGGGTCGTAGAGCCGGAAATCGGGCAGATATTTGGTGGCCGGGTCGTTGAGGGATAATTTCTTTTCCTGCTCCAGCTGGGCCAGGGCCGTGCCCGTGAACAGCTTGGTGTTCGAGGCAATGTAGAACAGCGTGTTGGCGTCGACGCGCTCCTGCGGGCGGCTCACGTCGCGCACCCCGTAGCCCTTGCTCACGACCACCTGCCCGTCTTTCACCACCACCACCGCCAGGCCCGGAATCTGCCACAGCTTCATGCCGCGCTGCACGTACTGGTCGAGGCTGTCGGCAACGAAGCGGGTGGCGGCGGGGCGGGCGGGAGCGGTTTGGGCCGCGGCGGGGGCGGCCAGCAGCGTGCTGCCGAGGGCGGCGCTGCACAACATGCCGAGCAGGCGGCAGGGAAGGAAACGATACATCAACGAATCAAGCCAAAAAATGGAAAGACGCAAAGGACGCAAGTTCGCGCCAAGCGTTGCGGCGGGCGCCGCTGCTCCTGCCGGCCGCCTTCATGCAACGCTTACCCGCGCCGGCCTACTTTGTCCGCAGCCAACGCCAATGCCCGCATTTACGTAGGTTCACAGCCGCGCCTCTGTTCCTCCGCATCCCGTTATGCTCCCCTCCCTTGCTCCCCGGCCCGTTCGGCTGGAGCTTCCCCACGCCACCCTGCTCGGCGACTTGGTCGTGCCGCCCCGCGCCGCTGGCATCGTGGTGTTTTCGCACGGCAGCGGTAGCTCGCGCATCAGCCCGCGCAATGCCCATGTGGCCAAGGTGTTGCAGCAGGCCGGTTTCGGTACCCTGCTGTTCGATCTGCTGACGGAGGAGGAAGACCGCGCCTTCGAGGCCCGCTTCGACATCGACCTGCTCACGCGCCGGCTGCTGGGGGCGGCCAGCTGGCTGCGCCGCGAGCAGCGCCTGCACGATTTGCGCCTGGGCTTTTTCGGGGCCAGCACCGGCGCCGCCGCCGCCTTCAACGCCGCCGCCGAGCTGGGCCACCGCGTCGGGGCCGTGATTTCGCGCGGGGGCCGCCCCGACCTCGCCCTGCCCGCCCTGGGCCGGGTGCAGGCGTCCACTTTGCTCATCGTGGGCGGGCAGGACTGGCCGGTGCTCGGGGCCAACGAGCGGGCCCTGGCCGATTTGCCCGGCCCCAAGCAGCTGCACGTGGTGCCCGGCGCCAGCCACCTTTTCGAAGAGCCCGGCACCCTCGACGAAGTCGCCCATCTGACCGTGGACTGGTGCCGGCAGCACCTGAGCTGACGATTCAGCGCGGACCGGTCCGAGAGGCGCCGGGGAGCCGCTGCGTCGGTAAACCAACCCCAGGCGCCGCCGGGCCGTTTGCTGCGGTAGCACCGGCTGCCTCAACCCGTCGGCGCGCTACCCTATGTCTAAACCAGTGCAAGACGCCGATACCGGGGCCGGGCCCTTCACCGTGCGGCGCTACTACATCGATATTGCGCATCCGAAGCTCTCGGCCACCGAGCTGATGAGCCGGATTCAGGCGCACCCCGAAGAATTTTCGCCCGACCTGCTGGCCGACTTCGAGAAAAAGCGCGGCGAAGCGCATAAGCTGCAGGTCGACGACGAGTACCACATCAAAATCCTGGGGCCCTGGAACGGCTCGGTGCGCGTGACCAAGGTAGGGCGGCAGGAGTTCGAGCTGTGCACCCTGGAAGGCCACCCCGAAGCGGGCACCATCCGGTTTTCGGTGCGCCAGCTGCCCGGGCAGGCCGCGGCGCTGCGCTTTGAAATCCGCTCCCGGGCCCGCTCCCGCGACGGGCTGGTGGCCTTCGCTTACACCACCCTGGGCGTGGGCAAGCGCGTGCAGGAGCAAACCTGGGTGACCTTCTGCCAGCGCGTGGCCGAGGCCAGCGGCGGCCAGCCGCTGGACGCCGTGCAGGTGGATACCACCGAGGAAGACGAATCGGGCAAAGAACACGAACACCATGAGCGCAGCTAATACCGCTACCGCCCCCGCCGCCACCGCGCCGCCGCTTTGGGAGCAGTACAAGGCCCAGCTGGAGTCGTACCGCGAGGCCAAGGTCAACTACGACCTGGACCGCGTGCACGAGTACACCGCCGAAACCGGCTGGCGCCTCGACGACTACCACACCGAGCTGCCCGCCGAAGCGCCCGGCCCGCCTGTGCCCGGCGGCTCGTTTGAGGCGGCCAAGCAGGTGCTGCTGAACTACTCCTTTCCGCCGCCCGACCTCATCACCGGCATTTTCGTGCCCGATCAGCCCCTGGCCGAGCGCGTGATGCTGTTACGGGCGCAGTTCCTGTTCTTCAAGTTCTGGTTCGGCGTGCGCGTCGGGGGCGTCACCGACGAGCAGCAGGACGCGCCCGACGGCCCCGAGCAGGTGTGGGGCTACAACTACCGCACCCTCGAAGGGCACTTCGAGAAGGGCCAGATTACCTTCACCATCCACAAAAACCTGAAGACCGGCCAGGTGCGCTTTCAGGTGAAAGCCTATTCCCAGCCCGACCGTATCCGCAACATATTCTATCGCATCGGCTTCAAGCTGTTCGGCCGGAGCCTGCAGCGCAAGTTCGCCCGCGAGTCGATGAAGCGGATGCGGCTGTTGGTGGACGAAGCGCTGCGCAAGGGAGCGGATAAGTAGGCCGTCATACTGCTACCCAGGCTCGTCAGGCCGGGCGGAGCCGTAGCATCCTGCGGGCTGGCTTTATACCCTCGTTTACTCCCGAAACAGCCGCTTATCGGCCCAGAACGTGCCCAGCGGTACCACCGAAGCCGCAAAGGCCAGCAGCGCCTTGCGCATGGACCAGCCGTATTCCAGGGCCGCACCGATAACCAGCAGCACGTAAAGCACGAACAGCGCCCCGTGCGCCATGCCTACGTGGCGCACGGCCGCGGGCTGTCCGAAGATGTATTTCAGCGGCATGGCCACGCCCAGCAGCACCAGAAACGAGAGGCCTTCGAGAAACCCGACCACCCGCAGGCGGCCCAGAGAAGTAGAAAACAGGGAAAACAGCATCGGCATACCAACAAAACCTTCCCGGCAAAGGTACCACCATCCACCGGCGCGCTAGCCACCCGCGCCGTTGATAGTTGTCATTCCTGACGTAACCTCCCAATATGACCGAGACCAAAGCCTACGCCGCCCAATCACCGACTACCCCGCTGGCCCCGTTCCGCCTGGAGCGCCGCGCCGTGGGCCCGCACGACGTGCAAATCGAAATCCTGTACTGCGGCGTGTGCCACAGCGACGTGCACCAGGCCCGCGACGAATGGGGCGGCTCGACCTTTCCCATGGTGCCCGGCCACGAAATCGTGGGCCGCGTGACCGAAGTGGGCGCCGAGGTGCGCAAGTTCCAGACCGGCGACCTGGTGGGCGTGGGCTGCATGGTGGACACCTGCCGCACCTGCCACAACTGCCAGGACGGCCTGGAGCAGTACTGCGAAACGCACATCAGCTTCACCTACAACAGCACCCTGCAGGACCGCACCACGCGCACCCACGGCGGCTACTCTCAGCAAATCGTGGTGGACGAAAACTACGTGCTGCGCGTGTCCGACCGGCTGCCGCTGGCGGGCGTGGCCCCGCTGCTCTGCGCCGGCATCACCACCTATTCGCCGCTGAAGCACTGGGGCGCCGGTCCCGGCAAGCGCGTGGGCGTGGTGGGCCTGGGCGGCCTGGGCCACATGGCCGTGAAGCTGGGGGCCGCCATGGGTGCCGAAGTCACCGTGCTCAGCACCTCGCCCGCCAAGGAAGCCGATGCCCGCGCCCTGGGCGCCCACCGCTTCGTGGTAACCCGCGACGCCGCCGCGCTCAAGCAGGAGCGCAACTACTTCGACCTGATCATCAACACCGTCGGCTCCAACATCGACCTGAACCCCTACCTCACGCTGCTGCGCCTCGACGGCACGATGGTGATGGTGGGCCTGCCGCCCACGCCCCCGCAGGTCGGCATCTTCCCGCTGGTGGGGCAGCGCCGCAGCCTGGCCGGCTCGCACATCGGCGGCATTGCCGAAACCCAGGAAATGCTCGATTTCTGCGCCGAGCACGGCATCGTGTCCGACGTGGAAGTCATTCCGATGAGCTCCATCAACGAGGCCTACGAGCGGATGCTGCGCAGCGACGTGAAGTACCGTTTCGTCATCGACCTGGCCACGCTGTAGGTGTTGGATGAGCAAATGTGCGGATGAAACAAGGTCGTCATCCTGGGCCTTAGCGAAGGACCTTCCTCGAACCGCGCACTGCCGCTGCCAACAACGAGCAGACGGCTTTTCAGCAACCATAATAATGCCGAAGCGCAGCCCCGACTTGGGGGCTGCGCTTCTTTTTTGCTGTAGCAGCAGAGGGTTGGCGCTTGGACTATAGCGGCGGTGCGAGGTTCGAGGAAGGTCCTTCGCTAAGGCTCAGGATGACGGGTTGGGGTGAGCTTACCGCACCTCGTACGCACAGCGGAACGAGCCCTCAAAGACTAGTTTCTTGGCCGTTTTCGGCGCGCTGGTGGAGCAGGCCACGGCTCGGAACGTGCCCGTCAGAATCTGCCGCTTGGTATCCACGGCCGTCACGCGCACCTCGCCCTGGTTCACCCCGCAGGCCTGCGACTCGGCCACGTCGTTGCCCACCCGGTAAGTAGCTTCCGTCACGTGGGCGCTCAGGATTTCCTTGAAGCGGTACACCGCCGGCATGGGCTTGAACTCGTCGACCAGGATGGTCAGGCCCGGGTCGTCGGGGGCGTCGCGGCGGATCAGGTTTAGGGTAAGCACCTTGCCCGCGCCGGGCGACACCTCGATGCGCGAATACGCCGTGTCGACGGGTACGGCCGTGCCGTTCAGGCGCAGGGTGAGGCGGTGGGGCAGGGGCGCCTGCCGGGGCGGGTGGCTGGCGGCCGTCAGGGCCAGCAGGCCCAAAAAAGAAAGCGGGCGAAGCCGACGTAGTGCAAGCATGTGGATAACCGTGGGGAAAAGGGCGGGCCGATGCCGAAAATACGACGCCGGCCGCGAAGCCCTCAACGCAAAACCGTGCCACGGCCACATAAAAGCAACCGGCCCGGCGGCGGCGAAACGTCGGGTTTCGCGGCCACCGGGCCGGTAAGCGGGCTTGGGCAGTTCTACTTGCGGATTTCGCCGCCGTGAATCATGTCGGAGGTGATGTTTTTGTCCTTGTTCAGCTCGGCCCACACCACCCCGCCTAAGTGCGCCACGATGAAGGCGATGATGAGGTACATGTTCACGTTGTGGATTTCCTTCACCGTATGCTCGATTTTGTGCAGGGCTTCCACGTCGTCGGCATACACCAGGATGAGGCCGGTCACCACCATCACCGTCAGCATCAGGTAGAACAGCAGGTACGAGTACTTCACCAGCACCGAGTGCCGCAGCCGGAACGACTCGGCCGGCGCGTCCTGCTGGTGCTCCTTGGAGCGGCGCAGGCGGTGCGCGAAGCGCTGCAGCGTGGGCGCGGCCAGCTCGGCCACCAGACGCCAGCCCAGCAGCACGGCCAGCGTCACGCCCAGGTAGATGTGCCAGTCCCAGATGCGGTGGCTGACCAGGCCGCCAATGCCGCGCAGCTGCTCTTTGCTGGCCTCCACGCCCTGCTCGTGCAGGCGCTCCTGCACCTTGGGCAGCAGCCCGCGCATGTTGATGATGACCTTCAGGAACAGAATGGTGCTCAGCAGGCCCGCAATGACGGCGGCGTTGCCCCAGTGCCAGATGCGCAGGGCGCCGGAGTATTTCTTGGTGGCCGGGGCGTCGGCGGCGGCGGTTGGCGTAGCTTCAGGATGAGCCATGAATCAGGAGCGTAGTAAAGACGGAAGCGTGCAAGATAGGCGAGAGGGCTGTTTCCGCAACCAAGTTCAGCTCCAGCGCAGCTTAGCCGGTCATGTCGAGCGCAGCCGAGACATCTCGCTCGGGTACTAATCTTTTCGTTGAACAACTGATTTACTACTTGGCGTCAGCACGCGAGATGTCTCGACAAGCTCGACATGACGGCCATTTTCGGTAGCCAAGGATTCCTGCCAGTTTACGCCGACTGCGAAGTCTCCACTTCAGCTTCGGTGGGCTGGGGCACGCGGCCGGGGTAGGCGCGCAGTCCGGCGGCTAGGCAGTCCATGGCCGCGTTGATGGCCGGCTGGTTGATGACGTAGGCCAGGCGCACCTCGTTGTGGCCGGCGCCGGGTGTGGCGTAAAAGCCCGCCGCGGGCGAAATCATGGTGGTGCGGCCCTGGTAGCTGAATTCCTCCAGCAGCCACTGCGCAAACCGCTCGGCGCTGTCGACGGGCAGGCGGGCCATGATGTAGAAGGCGCCGCTGGGGGTAGGGCACTCCACGCCGGGCATGGCGCGCAGGCGCTGCAGCACCAGGTCGCGGCGGGCGCGGTACTCGGCCCGGGTGTGGTCGAAGTAGCTGGGTGGCAGCTCGGCGGCGGCTTCGGCAAACAGCTGCCCCAGGCCGGGCGGGCTCACCCGCAGCTGGGCGAACTTGAAGGCGGCCTGGTACAGCGCCTTGTTCTTGGTCACGAAAGCCCCGATGCGGGCTCCGCAGGCGCTGTAGCGCTTCGAGATGGTGTCGAGCACCACCACGTGCTCGGCCGCGCCGGGCAGCTGCAGCGGACTGACAAACTCGGCGTCGTAGCAAAACTCCCGGTAGGCCTCGTCGGAGAGCAGGTACAGGTCGTGCTGCTGGCAGAGCTGCAGCAGCTGCGCCAGCTCGTCGCGGCGGTACACGTAGCCGGTGGGGTTGTTGGGGTTGCAGATCAGAATGGCCCGGGTGCGCTCGGTTACGCGGGCTGCCAGCTCCTCGATGGGCGGCAGCCGGAAGCCTTCGTCGAGGTAGGAGGGCACGGGCACCACGCGCACGCCGGTAGCCTCGGCAAAGCCTAGGTAGGGGCCGTAGAACGGCTCGGGAATGATGACTTCGTCGCCGGGATTGAAGCAGCACATGAAGGCAAACAGCAGGGCCTCGGAGCCGCCGGTCGTCACCAGGATGTCATCGGCCACCACCGGCATGCCGATGCGCTGGTAGTAGCCGGCCAGCTTGTGGCGGTAGCTGGGGTAGCCGGCCGTGGGGCTGTACTCCAGCACCCGAATCTGGGCCTGCTGCACGGCCGCCAGCATGGTCGGCGGCGTCTCGATGTCGGGCTGGCCGATGTTGAGGTGCAGCACGTGCACGCCGCGGGCTTTGGCCGCGTCGGCGTAGGGCGTGAGCTTTCGATAAGGCGAGAAGGGCAGCGCCAGGCCGCGGTCAGAGAGTTGGGGCATGGTCCTAAATATAAGTGCCCCGTGGTTGTTGAGCCGCTATCAGTGTTCAGTTAGACGCTAGGTCCTGCCAGGTCGGGCGCCGCCGAGTACCCGCTACCACCGCCTGAATGAGCCGTTGCGCATTTAAGTTGATGGGGTCATTCGGGGCCAAGCGGATGGCTTCGCTGATAGCCGCTACAGCCGCGTCGTCGTTCTCGTTCAGCAGCAGGTTGATGCTGTGGTTACAGTATAGGCCGGCGTCGTCGGGCCTTGCCCGCAGAGCCATAGCGGAGTATTTCACGGCTTCGGCAGGCGCCCCGGCATCGACTGCTGCAATGGATGCTTCGCGCAGCACATCCGCTTGCCCGGGATAAATGCGTGCCGCCTGGGCAAAGTGCTTCAAGGCTTCTTGCTGTTCCCGCAGGGCTTGGTACACCTTGCCGATGCTCCACAGCGTGGGCCAATGGTCGGGTAGCAGGGCCAGGCACTGTTGAAGGTGCTGCAACGCCTTACGCGCCTTGCGACGAGCCCAAAAGCCCGGCTTAGGCTGCGGCCGGCCGGAGCCATCTTCCAAAATAATAACTGATTGGGCTAGTGCGGTGCCCGCTTCAAAATGCTGCTGAAACGCCGGAATCAGATGTTCGGGTAGCTCGTAGTGCATGGATTAAAACAAATCGGTCCGGCCAAGATACCTTGGCCGGACCGAAATTCGGAGCAACGAGAGCTTACTTCTAAATCTTCTCTGGCAGCAGCGTCGCCTCCTCGTAGTTGCCGAGCACCGGCTCCGAGGCGGGGCCCTGGGTCACGGCTTCCACCAGCAGCTTGCCGCCCACGAAGGCGCCCTTCCACGACTCGCCCAGGCCGCCGAACACTTCCTCCCGGTCGCCGCGCGAGCGGAGCTTGTTGATGCCCATTTTGAAGGCGCGCACTTCCTTGGCCGTGCGCTGGGCCCACTTCTCGTCGTCGGAGGCCAAGGCGCCTACCAGCGCGCCGTTCGAGATGTTCATTTCGCCCACCAGCTCCTCCACGCGGTCGACCAGCACGATGCTGTCGATGGGGCCGAAGGGCTCCTTGAAGTACAGCTCGCTCTGGCGCGGCAGGTTCACCAGGGCCCGCGGAGCACGGTAGGCCGACATATCCTGGCCGGGCAAAAACAGCGACTCGTCCAGCTTGCCCTCGTAGATGGGCGTGGCGCCGGTCTTCAGCGCGTCGGCGTAGAGGCGGTCGAGGTCCTCGGCCTGGCGGCGGTTGATGACGGGGCCGAAGGCGAGGTCGGCCAGCTTGTCGTCGGGGTTGTCGACCAGGGTTGGGTTGCCCACTTTCAGACTGCGGATGGCGTTCCAGTAGGTTTCGAGGAACTGCGGGAAGGCTGAACGCTGCACCACGAAGCGCACGTAGGCCGTGCAGCGCTGCTTGCCGTAGTCGTAGCCCTTCTTCAGCTGGTCGCCGAGCGCGTTCCAGTCGGAGAAATTCCAGATGCCGTAGGTGTTCACGCCCTCCATTTCCAGCATGTAGCGCTTGTGCACCGAGGCCAGCGCGTCGGCGATGTTGCGGCCGTTGTAGCGCCCGCCCACGAACGAGAGGCAGTCGATGGCCTGGTCTTTCACCAGCACGTCGCTCAGCTCGCCGCCCGAGCCGCTCACCAGCGTCACGGGCAGGCCGGCGCGGCGGGCTAGGGCGAAGGTCACGCTCAGCGAGATGAAGCCGCCGTCGGTGGGCGTTTTGGCCACGGCCGCGTTGCCGCAGAGCACCTGCACCAGCACCGCGTGCATCAGCACCGACATGGGGTAGTTCCAGGAGGCGATGTTGCTGACCACGCCCAGCGGCTCACGCTTGCCGAGCATGCTCTCGATGTTGTCCACGTACCACTGCACGCCGTCGATGCAGCGGTCGATGTCGGTGAAACCCAGCTTGTAGGTTTTGCCGATTTCCCACATCAGCAGCTTGCCCACCAGCTCCACGTGGGCGCGCAGCTGGTCGAGGCAGTCCTGCACGCGGCGCTTCCGCTCGTCCAGGTCCACGCGGGCCCAGTCGGCGGCTTCCTTGTGAGCGGCCTGCACGGCGCGCAGGGCGGTGGTGCGGTCGAGCATGGGCAGCGCGCCCAGGGTGCTGCCGTCGATGGGCGAAACGAAGTCCTGGGGCTTGCCGGGCTCCTGCCAGCGGCCTTCCATCAGGTTCAGGTACTTGCCGTCCTGGTCGAAGATTTCGGGGGTAACCTGCTTGACCTGGCGGATCAGCTCGACAAATTCAACCTGGGGGGAAACGATTTTAGCCATGGAATGAAGGATGGGGGGCGAAACGTAGCCGCCCGCAAAATGGGGAAATGCCGGCAACCAACGGCGCACGGCCGTACGCCGGGCCCGGCCCGGGCGTTGCCGGCTGTATAACCGCCAAACGGCAGCGGTGGCCCGAAGAACGCAGAAAAAAATGGCGTAGCGGCGGGCTTACCCGCAGGATTCTTCTGACAACGTTCCCGACAACGATTGCAGAAAAAGTAATATTCATCCGGGCCAGCCGCAGCCGGCTGGACAAGGCCGCCGCGCGGTTTTGGCGCAATGCCTCCGGTAGAAGTCCTATTACGCGGCCAGCTTCCAATAGTGAGGACTCACCCGGGGCGCCGCCGGTCCGGAAAAGTGGGCCGCTGGGAACGTTCCCGATAACGATTGCATAAAAAAAACGCGTTTGGCGCGGTCCGATGGCCCCTTTCCGGGCTGACCTTAAACGCACTGAAGCCGACTCCCACCCAGGTCGACCTCGTCCGCGAAGAGCCTCTTTCCCACCTCTTAATACATCCAGTACATGCGACAAGGTTTACTCCTGAGTGCCGCGCTGGCCGTCACCTCGGCCACGCTCGCCCAAGCCCAACAAACCCGGCCGATCAGCGGGCGGGTGCTCGATGCCACCTCCGGCGAAGGACTGCCCGGCGTGACGGTTATCGTCAAAGGCACCAGCATCGGCGCCAGCACCAACGGGCAGGGCGAATTCCAGCTCACCGCTCCCGCCGGCGACGTGCAGCTGGTGCTCAGCTACGTGGGCTACCTCACCGAAACGGTATCGGCCACGGGCACGGACAACGTGACCGTGCGCCTGCGCACCGACCAGAAAGCCCTGGACGAAGTCGTGGTTATCGGTTACGGGGCCGTGAAGCGCAGCGACGTGACCGGGGCCATCGTGTCGGTGAAGGAGGAGGATTTGAAGAAGGTGCCGACGGCCAACGTGATGGAGTCCCTGCAGGGCCGCCTGCCCGGCGTCGACATCACCCGCAGCAGCGGCTCGGCCTCCTCGGGTGTGAACGTGACGGTGCGCGGCAACCGCTCGCTGACGGCCAACAACGGCCCGCTGTTCATCGTCGACGGCATTCAGTACAACTCCATTCAGGACATTAACCCCAACGACATTCAGTCGATGGAGGTGCTCAAGGACGCGGCCTCGACGGCCGTGTACGGCTCCCGCGGGGCCAACGGCGTGATTATCGTGACCACGAAGAAGGGCGCGGCGGGCAAAACCACCGTCTCGTTCAACACCTACGTGGGCCAGACGGAGGTGCAGTACTACCCCTACGTGAACGACGGGCCGGCCTACGTGGCCCAGAAGCGCGAGGCCAACCGCCGCGACGCGCTGCGCCCCAACGGCCTCTGGAGCAGCGAAGCCGATGACTCCAAGATCTTCACGCCCCAGCAGCTGACGGCCATCCAGAACGGCACCTGGACGCGCTGGCCCGACGAGTTTCTGCGCAAGGGCAACCAGCAGGAGCACCAGATCGGGCTGGCCGGCGGCGGCGACAAAACCAAGTTTTACCTCTCGGCCAGCTACTACAAGGAGCAGGGCATCTTTCGGATGGACAACCTGAAGCGCTACGCCACGCGCTTCAACCTGGAGCAGGCCATTACCGACAAAATCAAGGTGGGCATGCAAAACCAGCTCACCTACTACAACCAAAACAACCGCCGCGACCCGCTCAACATTGCCAACAAGATTGACCCGCTCGGCGCCGCCCGCGACGAAACCGGCGAGGTCATCGTGTTTCCCAACAACGGCAAGGACATCAACCCCCTGGCCGACGAGCTGGCCAACAACTACCTGAACAACACCCGCACCATCCGCACCTTCCTGACGGGTTACGCCAGCTACCAGATTCTGCCCGCGCTGAGTTTGCGCTCCAACGTGGGCCTGACCCTGGGCAGCCTGCGGACGGGCACCTACTTTGGCTCCAACACCGTGGACCGCAACGGCAGCGTGCCGCTGGCCTCCTACGGCACCCAGATGGACACCAACTGGAGCTGGGAAAACATCCTGAACTTCACCAAGACCTTCGGGGACCACAGCCTCACGGCCACGGGCGTCACCTCGCTGCTGACATTCAAAACCGAGCAGGCCAAGGCCCAGGGCGCGAATCAGCTGCTGAGCTACCAGGGCTTCTCGGCTCTGGGCAACGCCAACCAGCAGGTGGTCATCAACAGCGGCTACGTGGCCAGCAACCTCGTGTCGTTCACCGGGCGCGTGCAGTACGGCTACAAGGGCCGCTACCTGCTCACCCTGACCGGCCGCGAAGACGGCTCCTCCAAGCTGCCCGGCAACCCCTGGGCCTTCTTCCCTTCGGCCGCCGTGGCCTGGCGCCTCATCGACGAAAACTTCGTGAAGGGCCTCCCGGTGCTCAGCGACCTGAAGCTGCGCGCCTCCTACGGCCTGGCCGGCAACTACGACATTGCCGCTTACTCCTCGCAGACGCCCTTGAGCAAGGTGCCCTTCAGCTACGGCGAAACCTCGGCCCCGGGCTACTACCTGGGCGCCCGCCTGGGCAACACCAACCTGCAGTGGGAAACCTCGCGCACGGCCAACGTGGGCCTGGATTTCGGGCTGATCCGCAACCGCCTCACCGGCAGCATCGACGTGTACAACACCCACGCCGAGAAGCTGCTCATCGACGCCTTCCTGCCGATGACCTCGGGCCAGAGCTTCAGCACCCGCAACGTGGGCGAGACGCGCAACCGCGGCATCGAAGTGGGCGTGAACGGGAGCATCATCGACAACGGCAAGCTGCGCTGGAACGTGGGCGTAAGCTGGTTTAAGAACCAGGAGGAAATTCTGGCCCTGAGCACCGGCGCCAACGACATCAACAACGGCTGGTTTATCGGCTCGCCCACGCGGGTGTTCTACGACTACGAGAAAATCGGCATCTGGCAGACCTCGGAGGCCGACGAGGCGCTGAAGTACGGGCAGAAGCCGGGGCAGATCAAGGTGAAGGACCAGAACGGCGACGGGAAGATTTCGGCCACCGATGACCGCGTCATCATCGGCTCGGCCTTGCCCAAGTGGAACGGCAGCCTGAGCAGCGACCTGAGCTACGCGGGCTTCGACCTCTCGTTCCAGTGGTTTGCCCGCATCGGCCAGACTATCAACTACGAGTACGACCAGATTTTCGACCCGCAGGGCATCGAAAACAGCTCGCGGCAGGACTACTGGACGCCCGAAAACCCCACCAACGCCTACCCGCGCCCCGACGCCTCGGTGTCGAAGAGCAGCATGCAGTACTTCAGCACCCTGGCCTACCGCAACGGCTCCTACGTGAAGCTGCGCGCTGCCACGCTGGGCTACAACCTGCCCACCACCTGGCTGGGCAAAATCGGCATCGGCACGGCCCGCCTCTACGTGCAGGGCAAAAACCTCTGGGTTATCAGCAAAATCAAGGACTACGACCCGGAGCGCGCCGCCGCCGCCGCGGCCTCCAATCCTGATTCGGGCGCCACCACCTCGACCACGGCACCCGCTGGGGCCCGCGTGGGCCTCGCGCCGCTGTCGAATCCGATTCCGCGCGTCGTCACGGTAGGCCTCAACCTCAGCTTCTAACCTTTCCCCAAGCCACTTAAGTCATGAAACGCACGACTACCAAACTGCTGCTGGGGACGGGCACGCTGCTGGCCCTGCTCGGCACCGCCACCAGCTGCGACAACCAGCTGGAAGAATTCAACCCCTCGGGCCTCACCGCCGAGGGCGTGTACACCACGCCCGCCGGCTTCGAAACCCTCGTCAACGCCGCCTACTCGTACAACCGCTGGTGGTACGGCAAGGAAGACGGCTTCAGCGCCTCGGAACTGGGCACCGACCTCTGGCTGCGCGGCGCCGGCGACGTGAACCCCGAGCTGACCGAGTACACCACCAGCCTGCAGTCCTCGTCGCGGGCACTGGAGGTGCTCTGGGGCAAGCTCTACGCCGCCGTGAACGTGTGCAACACCGGCCTGGAATACCTCGATAAGTCGGGCCTGTCGGACGCGCAGAAGAAGGTGCGCGGCGCCGAGCTGCGCATGCTGCGAGCCTTCTACTACTGGCACATCGTGGAAACCTGGGGCGGGGTGCACTTCACCACCGAAGCCACCAAAACGGTGCAGACCACGGCCAACCGCACGCCCGAGGCCGCTTTCTACCAGCAGATCATTGCCGACCTCGACTACGCGGTGGCCAACCTGCCCAATACCACCACCGACTACGGCCGCGCAACCAAGCCCGCCGCCGAGGCCTTTCTGGCCAAGATTCACCTGACCCGCGGCAACTACCAGCAGGCGGCCACGCTCTGCCAGCGCGTCATCAGCAGCTACGGCTTTCAGCTGCAGCCGCGCTTCGCGGATCTGTGGTCGATGAGCAACCTGGAAAACAAGGAAATCATCTGGGCCGTCAATTATTCCAAGGACCTGAGCCTGAACGACCGCGTCGACGCCACGCTGTACCCCGACGGGCACCCGCGCGGCGGCAACAACGGCCACCTGCTCTGGATGATGAAGTACGACGACCAGCCCGGCATGACCCGCGACATTGCCAACGGCCGCCCCTTCAACCGCTACATGCCCTCGCTGTTCCTGCTCAACCTCTTCGACGAGAGCAAGGACGCGCGCTACCTCGCCACGTTCAAGACCGCGTGGTTTGCCAACACCGCCGTGGCCGGCCGCCTGGCCGTGGGCGACACGGCCGTGTTTGCCACCAAGCGCGAAATTCCCGACGCGGTGGAAGCCACCAAGAAGTACCGCACCTGGGACCTGGGCAAGGTGTACCGCGCCAACGGCACCGTCAGCGGCGACCGGCTGCACTACGTCTGCCTGCGTAAGTTTGACGACCCGACCCGCCCCACCGTGGCCGAAGAGCAGAGTGCCCGCGACGCGTATTTGATTCGCCTCGCCGATGTGTACCTGCTGAACGCCGAGGCCCAACTGCGGCTGGGCAACGCCAGCGCGGCCGTGCCGCTCATCAACGCGGTGCGGCGCCGGGCGGCCATTCCGGGCAAGGAAACCCAGATGGAAATAACCGCCGCCGACGTGACCCTGGACTTCATCCTCGACGAGCGGGCCCGGGAGCTGGCCGGCGAGCAGCACCGCTGGTTCGACCTCAAGCGCGTGGGCAAGCTCCTCGACCGGGTGCGCACCTACAACCCCGAGGCCGGGCCCAATATCCAAGATTACCACGTGGTGCGGCCCATTCCGCAGCGCCAGCTGGACGCCATTCTCAACAAAGACGAGTTCAAGCAGAACCAAGGCTACCGCTAAATTCCTTTGTCCTCTGTCCGGCCGCTGGTCGGGCAGAGGTTTTTTCCTTTTTCCACCTTTGATGAAAGCACTTCTTTCCCTGCTTCCCCTGGCCCTGAGCGGCGCGCTGCTCACCGCCCCGGAAGCGGCCGCGCAGACCCCCAACCTGCCCGCGGTCAAAACCACTTCGTTCCGCGCCGACACGCTCTCCATTCTCAAGTATGGCGCCGTGGCCGATGGCCAGACGCTCAACACCGAAGCCTTCCGCAAAGCCATCGACGCCTGCTCGCAGGCCGGCGGCGGCGTGGTGCTGGTGCCCCGCGGCCTGTGGCTCACCGGTCCCATCGTGCTGAAAAACAACGTGAACCTGCACCTCGCGAAAGGTGCCCTGGTGCAGTTTTCGGCCAACCGCAACGACTATCCGCTGATCAAAACCAACTGGGAAGGCCTCGACGCGGTGCGCAACCTCTCGCCGCTCTACGGCACCGACCTGGAAAACATCGGCATTACCGGCCAGGGTACTTTCGACGGGGCCGGCGACGCCTGGCGCCCCGTCAAGAAAAGCAAGCTCAACGAGACGCAGTGGGACAAGCTGGTTTCTTCGGGCGGCGCGCTCAATGCCAAAAAGGACACCTGGTACCCTTCGGAACAGTCGTTGAAAGCCTCCACGGCCGACAAGCCCGGCGTGCTGACGGCCACCAAAACCGACATCAAGGACTTCGCCGACGTGAAGGACTTTCTGCGGCCCAACATGCTCAGCCTCACGCGCTGCAAGCGGGTGCTGCTCGAAGGCTTCACCATCCAGAACTCCCCGGCCTGGACCATTCACCCGCTGCTCTGCGACGATATCATCATCCGCGGGGTGACGGCTAAAAACCCCTGGTACGGCCAGAATACCGACGCGCTGGACCTCGAATCGTGCCGCAACGGCATCGTGGAGGACTGCGTGTTCGACGTGGGCGACGACGGCATCTGCATCAAATCGGGCCGCGACGAGCAGGGCCGCAAGCGCGGCGTGCCGACGGAAAACTTCCTGTTTCGCAACGATAAAGTGTACCATGCCCACGGCGGCTTCGTCATCGGCTCCGAAATGTCGGGCGGGGCGCGCAACCTATACGTGCAGAACTGCACCTTCATGGGCACCGACGTGGGCCTGCGCTTCAAGACGGCCCGCGGCCGCGGCGGGGTGGTCGAAAACATCTTCGTCGACGGCGTGGACATGACCGACATTGCCGGCCAGGCCATCCTGTTCGATATGTATTACGCCGCCAAGGACCCAGTGCCGCTGAAAGGCGAATCGACGGCGCCGCCTGAAATGAAGGCCGAGCCACTGGGCGAAGGCACCCCGCAGTTCCGCTCGTTTTTCATCAAGAACGTGACCTGCAAGGGCGCCGAAACCGCCATTCTCGTGCGCGGCCTGCCCGAAATGGCCATCAAGGACATCAGCATCGAAAACGCGGTGCTGGAGTCGGATAAGGGCATGGTGTGCCAGGAAGCGGAGAACATCCGCCTCAAAAACGTGACCATCCTCAGCAAGGAAACCAAGCCGGTGCTCGAAATCCAGAACGCCCGCGACATCACGCTCGACAACATCCGCTACGCCAACGGGGCCGAGGTGCTCATGCGCGTGAGCGGCGACCGGACCAAGAACGTGAAGGTGTCGAACACCAACACCAAAAACGCCAAGAAAGACGTGGAAATGGGCGCCAACGCCCCCAAGAAAGCCGTGTCGATTTCGAAAAGCTAGCACGAAACTCCCCTCCTTGTTGAAGGAGGGGACGCTTTGGCGCCAGCCAAAGCTGGGGTGGTTCGGTCGTTGCTGATGTTGAACGGCATCGTTGGCATGTCATACTGAGCGACTGGATTACTATCCAACATCAGCAACGACCCAACCACCCCAGTGTCAGCTAAAGCTGCCACGTCCCCTCCTTCAACAAGGAGGGGAGTTTCGTTATTTTCCAGCTTCCTCCACCTACATGAAGAACCGTTTTCGTTTTCTCCCGCTGCTGAGCTTGCTGGCCCTGAGCCCGGCCGCCGAAGCCCAGCAGACGCCCGCCGCCAAGCCGGCCATGTCGCAGCGCATGGCCGACGCGTTTATGGGCTGGTACCCCGACTCCATCGTCATCGGCAACCGCAAAACCGCCCGCTGGGACTACGAGCAGGGCCTGATGCTCAAGGCCCTGGAGCGGGTGTGGCAGCGCACCGGCGACCCGAAATACTACACGTACATCCAGAAGGACCTCGACCAGTTCGTCAAGGACGACGGCTCCATCCGGACTTACAAGCTGGAGGACTACAACCTCGACAACCTCACCACCGGCCACGCTGTGCTGCTGATGAGCCAGATTTCGTTGGGCAGCTCGGCCGCCCAGCAGAAATACGTGAAAGCCGCCCAGCTTTTGCGCAAGCAGCTCGACGGGCAGCCGCGCACCCAGGCCGGCGGCTTCTGGCACAAAAAGGTGTACCCGAACCAGATGTGGCTCGACGGCCTCTACATGGCCGAGCCCTTCTACGCCGAGTACAGCAAGGTCTTCAACCAGCCCCAGGGCTTCGACGACGTGGCCAAGCAGTTCGCGCTGATTGAGAAGAACCTCGTCGACCCCAAAACCGGGCTGCTCTACCACGGCTACGACGAGAGCAAGGAGCAAAAGTGGGCCAACAAAACCACCGGCCAGTCGCCCAACTTCTGGGACCGGGGCATGGGCTGGTACGCCATGGCCCTGGTCGACGTGCTCGACTACTTCCCCCAGAACCACCCGCAGCGCCAGCAGCTCATCAAGGACGTGCAGCGCCTCGCGCCGGTGCTGGTGAAGTACCAGGATGCCAAGACCGGTACCTGGTCGTTGGTCGTGGATCAGGCCAGCCGCAAGGGCAACTACGCCGAGGCCTCGGGCAGCAGCATGTTCGTGTACTTCCTGCAGAAGGGCGTGCGCATGGGCTACCTCGACAAGAAGTACGCCGACGCGGCTAAAAAAGGCTACGACGGCCTGCTGAAGACCTTCGTGGCCGAAGAAAGCGGGGCGTTGGCCCTGAACGGCACCGTGAGCGTGGGCGGCCTGGGCGGCAACCCGTACCGGGACGGCAGCTTTGAGTACTACCTCTCCGAGCCGCTGCGCAAAAACGATTTGAAGGGCGTCGGCCCGTTCATCCTGGCCAGCCTGGAGATGGAAACGGCGGCTGACCAGGCCGTGGGCAAGGGCAAAACCGTGGCCGTCGACAACTACTTCAACCACGAGCTGCGCAAGAACCCCATCACCGGCCAAGAAGAAACCTGGCACTACACCTGGGACGACCGTACCCACGGCGGCTTCTACTTCTGGGGCACGCAGTGGCGCGACCTAGGCGCTACCACCAGCTACGTCACCACCGCGCCCACGGCCGCCTCGCTCAAGAACGTGGGCGTGTACATCATCGTCGACCCCGATACCCGCAAGGAAACGCCTAAGCCCAACTACGTGCAGCCCGCCGACGTGAAGGCCGTGACGGACTGGGTGAAGGCCGGCGGCGTGCTGGTATTGATGGCCAACGACACCTCCAACTGCGAAATTCCGCGCTTCAACAAGCTGGCCGAAGCCTTCGGCATGCACTTCGACGCGGTGAACCTGAACATGGTGAAAGGCAGCCAGTTTGAGCAGGGGCTGGTGGAGCTACCGGCCGGCAACGCCGTCTTCAAAACCGCCCGCGCCGCCTACATCAAGGAGCTGGCCCCGCTCACCCTGAGCGGCCCGGCCAAGCCCCTCATCAGCAAGAGCCAGTACGTCATCATGGCCACCGCCAAGGTGGGCAAGGGCACCGTCTTCGCCGTGGGTGACCCGTGGCTGTACACCGAGTACGTCGACGGCCGCAAGATTCCGGCGCAGTTCCAGAATTTCGCCGCCGCCAAAGACTTGGCCATCTGGCTGCTGCAGCAAGCGAAATAGCCCGCAAACCCGGGCCTGCGAAGCCGCTGGGGCCGGAGCCTAACTGATTGGAAACCGGTGGGCTCCGACCCCAGTTGGTAAGTACTTACTGCCTCGGCAGAAAGCCGAACAGTACAATTGGTAACGTTCCCGATAACGTTTGCGGCGAATTATTTGCCAGATTTCAATGCTAATTTCCGCGTTGCTGTGCAATTTGGGGCCTGTTACCAGCATGGCTAACCCCCACTCCAAACCATTCCCCGTTTCCTTATGAAAACACTCGTACTCTCGCAACTTGCGCGCAAAGCCGGCCTCGCCTGCGCCGCCGTATTGGCCGCTGGCCTGAGCACCGAAGCCCTGGCCCAGACGACCACCCCGGTATACAAGTTCTGGCCCCTGCGCGTCAGCGGTTCCGACAGCGCCAACGTGCGCTCGGCCAACGTGACGGCCAGCACCCCCACCTTCAAGCGGTTGGTGCTGTCAAACAACCAGCCGGTTGTGGATGGCTCCAACACCCGGCCCGCCGTGCCGCAATATTCCAGCCGCTACGGCATGGCCATAGCGCCAACGGCCGAGGGCGGGGGATGGGGCACTAGTGCCGGCGGCCCCGGGGGCACCGTCAACCGCAAATACTACACGCAGTTCACGGTAACGGCTGCGGCTGGCGCCACCGCCCGTATCGACTCGGTTATTGCCACGAGCCAGTTTATCCTTACGGCTAGCCAGACGTACCTAGCGGTGGCATACTCCAAATCGGGCTTCGTGAGCGACTCGGCCGTGGTGACCGGTGGCATTGGCCCCGGCGGCTCGGCGGTGGGCGGTGGCTTCCCCGCCACGCAGACGCTACCGGCCGACGGTCCGGCCCCGATTTCGCTGTCGCAGGTCAATGCCGGCTCGAATAACATCAACCAGAACCGCTACCGCTTGGCCCTGAACGGCACCAACGGGGTAATTCTGACCGGCGGCCAGACCCTGACCCTGCGCTTCTACTTCAGCTGCAGTTCCACGGGCTTGGCTCGCTACGCCGTGCTGAAAGATGTGCTGGTGAAGAGTCTGCAGACGGTAACCAGCAACAAGGCGGCGAAAGTGACCGAACTGGCTATGTTCCCGAACCCGGCGCAAAACCAGCTCCAGATCAACCACGCTCCCGCTCGCGAAGGCCGCATCAACGTGTACTCCACGACGGGTCAGAAAGTAGCGTCGTTCACGGCTCAGCCCAACGCGCCGCAGACGACGGTGCCCGTAGCGGACCTGGCCAGCGGCATCTACATGGTAGAATACACCGCCGGCAACACCCGCGCCGTGTCGCGCCTGGTGAAGCAGTAAGGACGCTTAAGCCTCAAACGCAAAACGCGCCGGCAGAGTAGATCTGCCGGCGCGTTTTGCGTTTGAGGCCGGGCTATTCTTCCGTCCGGCGCGTCGATTCGCGCACGGAGAGGTGGGAAGGCACCACGATGGTGGATGGCGGGGCGGCTTTTTGCTTCCGCTCGATCAGTTCGATGAGGCGCTCAGCGGCAATCTGGCCGATTTCCTGGGCGGGCTGCACCACCGTGCTCAGCGAGGGGGAGAGCAGGTCGGCCACGTTCAGGTTGGTGAAGCCGATGAGCGACACATCCTGCGGAATGGCAATCTTGCGGCGCTGCAAAGCGGCCAGCGCGCCTAGCGCCAGGCGGTCGGAGGCGGTAAAGAAGGCATCGGGCGGGGGCGACTGGGCCAGCAGCTCGTCGACCATCGTGGTGGCTTCGTCGGGGCCGAAGGTGCCGTAGCGCACCAGGCTTTCGTCGTATTCGAGGCCGTACTGCTCCAGGGCGGCGCGGTAGCCGGCCAGGCGCTCCTGGGTGATGCTGATCCACGGCGGAATGGTCAGGTGGGCAATGCGCTTGCGGCCAGCCTTGATCAGGTGCTCGGTGGCGGCGAAAGACCCAGCGAAGTTGTCGGCCACCACCTTGGTCGTGTTCAGCTCCGTCGACACGCGGTCGAACTGCACGATGGGCATGTTCCGGTCGAGCAGCTCGCGCAGGTGCTCCACGTCCGAGGTTTCGCTGCTGAGCGAGATGAGCAGCCCGTCGACCTTGCGCGAGAGGGCCTGCTGCACGTTGGCCACTTCCCGCTCGTACGACTCGTGCGTCTGGAAAATGATGACGTGGTAGCCGCGGTTGTAGGCAATAGCCTCAATGCCGTTGATGGCCTGCGAGAAGAAGTAGTTGGCAATCTGGGGCACGATGACGGCAATGGCCCGGGAGCTGCTGCCCTTCAGGCTCAGCGCAATGGGGTTGGGCCGGTAGTTGAGGCGCTCGGCGTACTCCAGCACCAGCCGTTTCGTCTCGGGATTGATTTCATAGCTGCCGCGCAGGGCCCGCGACACCGTGGAGGTCGACAGGTTCAGGGCGCGGGCAATGTCTTTGATGGTGACGGTATCCAAGGGCGGGTGGGCTAGTGAAAGTGCAATTAATCGCGCCGCGTAGTTAAGGCTTTTTTTCGGCTCCGAAACAGGAGAGTGCAGCAGAGCCGGAAGGCCGAACTTCCGCGAAGGGAACAACTGCGCGAATTGGCAACGTTCCCGATAACGATTGCGCAAATAAAGTCAGAAGCCGGTTTCGTTTTGTCTCAGAAGCTATGAAAATTAACAAACCAGCTCCGGCGAAACCGCTTCGCCACCCGCTGTTTCATCCTCGAAAAGTTATTAACGACTCCGCATGGCCCACGCTCCCGAATGGTTTGATCTGACCGGCAAAACGGCCCTGGTAACGGGCTGCAACAAGGGCATCGGGCAGGGCATGGCCCTGGGCCTGGCCGCCGCCGGGGCGGACATCATCGGCGTGTCGGCCACCATGCCGCTCAGCGGCGGGCAGACGCAGCAGCAGGTAGAGGCCCTGGGCCGCAAGTTCACCGCCTACCAGTGCGACTTCGGCCAGCGCGCCGCCGTCGACGCCTTCGCGGCCCAGGTCATGGCCGATTTTCCGCGCATCGACATCCTGGTCAACAACGCCGGCACCATCAAGCGCGCCCCGGCCGCCGAGCACTCCGACGAGCTGTGGGACGAAGTGCTGCGCATCAACCTCGACGCCCCGTTCCGCCTGGCCCGCGCCATCGGCGGGCGGATGCTCGGGCAGGGCAGCGGCAAAATCATCTTCACCGCCTCGCTCTTGACTTTCCAGGGCGGCATCAACGTGCCCGGCTACGCGGCCAGCAAGGGTGCCATCGGCAGCATCGTGAAGGCGCTGGCCAACGAGTGGGCCGGCCGCGGTGTGAACGTCAACGCCATTGCCCCGGGTTACATCGCCACCGACAACACCGAGGCCCTGCGCAACGACCCGGACCGTTCCAGCAGCATCCTGGGCCGCATTCCGGCCGGCCGCTGGGGCACCCCCGACGACTTCAAGGGCCCGACGGTGTTCCTCGCCTCCGCGGCCAGCGACTACGTGCACGGCACCATCCTCACCGTCGACGGCGGCTGGATGGGCCGTTAGTGCTCGGTTCCGGCGCTGCCACCCCCATCTTTGCGCCGGTTTTTATCCCTCACCACCCACTGCCATTTTGATGGAACAACGCTTCGCCGTCAGCCCCCGCGAAACTGCTCAAATGAACACCGCCGAGCGGCGGGACCATTTCCTGATCGAAACCCTGTTCGTGCCCGGCGACATCACGCTGGTCTACACCCACTACGACCGGATGATCGTGGGCGGGGTGCAGCCCCAGGGCCAGCCCATCAGCCTGCCCAACCCCGGCGAGCTGAAGGCCAACTTCTTCCTGGAGCGCCGCGAGTTGGGCATTCTGAACATCGGCGGCGCGGGCCAGGTGACGGTGGACGGCACCACCTACGAGCTGGGCAACCAGGATTGCCTCTACGTGGGCCGTGGCTCGAAAGACGTGCAGTTCGGCGGCGAGGGCGCCAAGTACTACGTGCTGTCGGCTCCCGCGCACAAGGAGTACCCGACCACCCGCCGCACGCAGGCCGAGGCCACGCCGGTGGAGATGGGCGCGCTCGAAACGGCCAATCAGCGCACCATCTACAAGTACATCTACAACGAGGGCATTGCCAGCTGCCAGCTGGTAATGGGCCTGACGCAGCTCAAGGCCGGCTCGGTGTGGAACACCATGCCCAGCCACACCCACACGCGCCGCATGGAGGCCTACCTCTACTTCAACCTGCCCGAGAACCAGCGCGTGCTGCACCTGATGGGCGAGCCGAGCGAAACGCGCCCGCTGTGGGTGTCCAACGAGCAGGCCATCCTCTCGCCGCCCTGGTCCATCCACACCGGCTGCGGCACCAGCGCCTACGCCTTTATCTGGGGCATGGCCGGCGAAAACCTCGAATACACGGATATGGACGCGGTCGGCATCTACGACCTGCGCTAGTTCTCTCACCAGCTTTCGATTCCCACATCGTTCTTTCCATGAAAAAACATCTATTCCTGGCCGGCTCGCTGCTCTCTATGGCAGTGGTGGCCAATGCCCAGCAGGGCCGCCGCGTGAGCGGCGTCGTGCGCTCGGCGAAGGGCGAGGAGCTGCCCGGCGTGACCGTGGTGGTGAAAGGCACCACCAACGGCGCCACCACCGACCCGGAGGGCAAGTTCAGCCTGAACGTAACGGGCGATAACCCGGTGCTGCGCATCAGCTACATCGGTTTCGAGCCGCAGGATGTGACCGTGGGCAGCAGCTCGGACCTGACGGTGACCCTGAAGGAAGACGCCAAACTGCTCAACGACGTGGTGGTTATCGGCTACCAGGAAGTGCAGCGCCGCGACGTGACCGGCTCGGTATCGTCGGTGAATGCGCAGCAGATCAAAGATATTCCGGTTAACTCCGCCGCCGAAGCCCTGACCGGGCGTCTGGCCGGCGTGCAGCTGACTTCTACCGAAGGCCAGCCCGGCTCGGACGTAACCATCCGGGTGCGCGGCGGGGGCTCCATCACCCAGAGCAACAACCCGCTGTTCATCGTCGACGGCGTGCAGGTGGAAAATGCCCTGGCGACCATTTCGCCCCAGGACATCCAGTCGGTGGACGTGCTGAAGGACGCCGCCGCCACGGCCATTTACGGCGCGCGCGGCGCCAACGGCGTGGTGATTATCACCACCAAGATCGGGCGCGAGGGCAAGACGACGGTGACCTACAACGGCTTTGCCGGGGTGCGCAAGCTGGCGCGTAAGCTGGAGTTGCTCAATCCCTACGATTTTGTGGCCTACCAGTACGAGCGCGCCCAAAACCTGGGCGGGCAGGCCCTGACCGACTTCCGCGACGACTACGGCACCCTGCGCTTCGACAGCCTCGACGCCTTCCGCAGCGTGCCGAACGTTGATTGGCAGGACCGCGTGTTTGGGCAAGAGGCGTTTCAGCAGACGCACAACGTGTCCATCACCGGCGGCAGCAAGGGCGCCAACTACGCCCTGAGCCTGACGCGTAACATCGAGGACGGCATTCAGCGCGGCAGCGGCTTCGACCGTTACCTGGTGAACTTCCGCTTCGAAAACAAGGTGAGCGACAAGTTCCGCTTCGGCTTCAACGCCCGCTACAACGCGCAGACCACCAAGGGCGCCGGCACCAACAGCACCGGCACGGCCCAGACCTCGCGCCTGCGCAACACCATTCAGTACCGCCCGTTCGAGGCTAACATTGGTAATTCCAGCCAGGAAGACTTCGCCGAAGACTTGGCTTCCAACGGCCCGCGCCTGGTAAACCCGCTCACGCTCATCGACGCGGAATACCGCCGCAACATGCGCCGCGTGCTCAACCTCAACGGCACGGCGGCCTACACGCTGCTCAAGAACCTCACGTTCCGCACCACGGTGGGCGTGGAAACTACCGGTACCGAAAACAATGCCTTCAACGGCACGCCTACCAGCGTAGCCCGCCAAAACGGCAACCAGCCCACGGCTTCCATCTTTACCTCGCAGCTGGTCACGCTCAACAACTCCAACGTGCTGAGCTACGCCCTGAACAAAGGCAAGCACTCCTTCGACGCGCTGGTGGGCCACGAGGTGTATACGTACCGCACCCGCAACCTGGGCGTGAGTGCGCTCTACCTGCCTACCACCATTACCGCCGAGCGGGCTCTGGCGTCGCTGAACCTAGCTTCGCCGCCCTCGGGCACCGTGCAGGCGGCCCCCGACACGCGCCAGACCCAAAGCCGCATTCTGTCGGGCTTCGGGCGCCTGAATTACTCTTTCGCTGACAAGTACCTGCTCACGGCCACGTTCCGCGGCGACGGTTCTTCGAAGTTTGCCGAAGGTCGCCGCTGGGGTTATTTCCCGGCTGCCTCGGTGGCGTGGCGTATCTCGCAGGAAGAATTCATGAAGTCTTTCGAGCAGGTGTCGGATCTGAAGCTGCGCCTGAGCTACGGCCTGGCCGGCAACAACCGTGTGGACGATTTCCTCTATGTAACTACCTTCGCCACCGCCATTCCGAACGCCTCGGGCACGGGCACCACGCCGGTGCAGTACGGCCTGAACGGCGCGCTGGTACCGGGGGTGGCCTCGCCCACGCTGGCCAACGAGTTCCTGAAGTGGGAAACCACCGTTTCGCGCAACCTGGGGGTGGACCTGGGCCTGTTCAGCAACCGCGTGCAGCTGTCGGCCGATGTATACTACAACAGCACCCGCGACCTGCTGTTGAACCAGAACATTCCCTCGACCTCGGGTTACTCGGTGCAGCAGCGCAACGTGGGGCGCACCGCTAACCGCGGCGTGGAACTGCAGGTAAGCGGCACGGTGCTGCAAACGCCGGACTTCTCGTGGACGGCCACGGCCAACGTGTCGTTCAACCGCAACCGCGTCGAGGACCTGGGCGACAGCGACTTCTTCCTCTTCAACTCCAACTGGGCCGGCTCCGACGGCGCCGACGCCGACTACATCGTGCGCAAGGGCCAGCCGGTAGGCCAGATCTACGGCTACCAGTACGACGGCTTCTACACCGCCAACGACTTCCTGGATTATGCGGCGGCCGGCAACCGCTGGACGTTGCGCCCGGGCATTGCCAGCACCGCGACGGTGAGCGGCGCCAACGCCGTGCGCCCCGGGGCCCCCCGCTACCGCGACCTGAACGGCGACGGCAACATCACCGCCGACGGTGACCGGACGGTTATTGGCAACACCAATCCCAAGGCCATTGGCGGCTTCAACCAGCAGTTCACTTACAAGAACTTCGACGCGAGCATCTTCCTGAACTGGGTGCTGGGCAACGACATCTACAATGCCAACCGCCTGGAGTATACCAGCGGTTTCTACGCCAACACCAACCTGCTGGCCAGCATCAACGATAACCGTTACCGCAACATCAACGCCCAGGGCCAGCTGGTGACCAGCGCCGAGGAGCTGAACGCCCTTAACGCCAACGCCACGCGCCCGGCGCCCTCGTTCGGCCGCTTCCTGCCTTCGTCCGACATCATCGAGAGCGGCTCCTTCCTGCGCCTGAACAACGTGACCATCGGCTACACCCTGCCCAAGACGCTCACGGCCAAGGCCAAAATGAGCACGGCCCGCCTCTACGTGACCGGCAACAACCTCTACGTGCTGACCAAATACTCCGGCTTCGACCCCGAGGTCAGCGCCCGCCCGAACCTGCCGCTGGCTCCCGGGCTGGACTACGCCGCTTACCCGCGCAGCCGGGCTTACCTGTTCGGCGTGAACGTCTCCTTCTAACCTTCCCACCCGATCTGTCCTCATGAACCGCAATAATCTTCGGTCGGCCGCCGTGGCCCTGGCAATGGTCAGCCTGACCGGTACTTTTGCCTGCAAAGACTTCCTCGACGTGGAGCCGATTTCCTCCACCGATACCAGCTTCGTATTCAGCAGCGTAAGCGGGGCGACCAGCGCCGTCATCGGCGCCTACGACCCCCTGTCGGGCGACTCGGGCTACGGTCAGCGCCTGAGCTCGTACTACCAAGTGGATACCGACGACATGCGCTGCAGCGGTGAAGTCGACAACGGGCGGCGCGGCATCGCCCGCTACGCCCTCACGCCGGGCAATACCGAACTGCTGGGACCGTGGAATACCCTCTACACGGGGGTGGAACGCGCCAACGTGTGCATCCGCAACATCCGCGACTCGGAGCTGTTCAAAAACGGCAGCGCCGCCGACAAAGCAGCCATGGGCCGCCTGCTGGGCGAGTCATTGACGCTGCGCGCCCAGTACATGTACGAACTGATCCGCAACTGGGGCGACGTGCCGGCGCCGCGCCTGCCCGCCGCTGCCACGGCCGATCTGAAAGTGTCCAACGAAGACCGGGACATGACTTACGACCTGCTGCTGGAGGACCTGCGCGAAGCCGCCGACCTCGTGCCGTGGCGCTCGGCCCTCGGCAGTGGCGACGAGCGGATGACCAAAGGCGCCGTGAAGGCCCTGCGCGCCCGCATCGCCCTGGCTCGCGGCGGCTTTGCGCTGCGCAGCGACGGGCAGGTTCGCCGCGGCTCGAACTACCAGCAGTACTACACCATTGCCCGGCAGGAGTGCAGCGAAATCATGCAGAGCGGGCAGCACGCGCTGAACCCCAACTTCGAGGCGCTGTTCCGCGGCCTGAACGAGCTGCGTATCGACAACTCGGAAGTTTTGTTTGAAGTAGCCATGGCCGGCGGCAGCGCCGCTTCCGACAGCAAGCTGGGGTACTACACCGGCCCGCGCCTCGACAACGGGTCGCGCTACGGGGGCTCCAACCCCGGCCTGAACGTATTGCCGAACTACCTCTACGCCTTCGACTCGCTGGATACTCGCCGCGACGTGTCGGTGACGTACTACTCCGTCAACGCCGCCAGCCGCCAGCAGCCGGTGGTGCTGAACGTGCTGACCGACGGCAAATTTCGCCGCGACTGGCGCGCGCCCCTGCTCACGGGCTCCTCGCAGTATCTGGGCATCAACTGGCCCATCATCCGCTACGCCGACGTGCTGCTGATGTTTGCCGAAGCCCAAAACGAGCTGGCTGACCCCTCGACTCCGTTCAACGGTAAAACGGCCGTGCAAGCCCTGGAAGACGTACGTCGTCGCGCCTTCCGTGGCAACACCGGCCGCATTGGCACCACGCCCACGACCAAAACGGCCTTCTTCGACGCGTTGGTTAACGAGCGTTACCTGGAATTTGGCGGCGAAGGCGTCCGCAAGTTCGACCTGATTCGCTGGAACATGCTGGGCGAAAAGCTGAGCCAGGCCCGGGCGGAAATTACGTCCCTGCGCGACCGGACCGGCCGCTACGCCAACTACCCCACGGTGCTCTACTGGCGTCAGAACGGCGACCTGTTCCAACTGTACTCGCCGTCGGCCAATTCGTCGGCCCTGTACCGCCCGGCGCCGGCTTCGGCTCCCGCGGGCTACACCTCGTCGGTCAACTGGACCAGCGGTATCGGGGCTACGTACTCGACGGCGGTGGGTGAATCGTTCATCACCGGCAAGAGCGAACTGTTGCCCATCCCGCAGGTGGCCATCGATACGAATCCCAACCTGCGGCAAAATCCGAAATACTAATGCCAACGTCTGAACACGCTCCCGTGCTGTTCTGTGCCGGCGACGGGCTCCCGTGGGAGTCCGTCGCCGATGGCGTGCGGCGCCAGGTGCTGGCCTACGGGCCCGAGCTGATGCTGGTGAAAGTGGCCTTCGAGGCCGGCGCGGTCGGGGCGGAGCACCAACACCCGCACGCGCAGACCAGCTACGTGGAAAGCGGCGCGTTCGAATACACCATTGCCGGCGCCACCCGCGTGCTGCGGACCGGTGACAGCTGCTTTGTGCCGGGCAACACCCTGCACGGCACCACTTGTCTGGAAAGCGGCGTGCTGTTGGATTCCTTTAGCCCCCTGCGGGAAGATTTTTTGCAATAACCCGCCGCGGTGCGGGCGAATAAGAAGATGCGCGAGATGATGCGACGTTGGCTAGACAAACTGGTACTCGGAGCGGGCTTTGCCCTGGTGAGTGGCGCGGCTGCGGCCCAGCAACTCACCGTGGCCGCCGATGGCTCGGGCCAGTTTAAAACGGTGCAGGAGGCCATCAACAGCCTGCCCGCCCACGCCGACAAACCGCGCGTCATCAACATCGGCAAGGGCATCTACCGCGAGCAGATTTACATCGACGGCAAAGACCACCTGACTTTGCGCGGCGCCGGCGAGGCGCTGACCTGGATTCAGGTGTCGTTGGCCCGCGAGGCGGCCCGCTGCGCCGGCAAAACCGACGACTGGGGCGTGGCCACCATCAACGTGCGCAACTCGCCCGACCTGACGCTGGAAAACCTGTCGGTGGTCAACAGCCACGGCCTCGACTCGCCCGGGGAGCAGGTCATTCCCTGCCCTTCGGACCCCGCCGGCTCGAAGAAAGTCAGCGGCACCACTCACCAGATGGCCCTGCGCACCTTCGCCGGCTCGTCGCGCATGAAGTTCGTGCACTGCACCTTCCGCGCCTACGGTGGCGACACGGTGAGCCCCTGGGACGGCGAGGGCGGGCAGTTCTACTTCAAGGACTGCACGATGGAAGGCGGCGTCGACTTCTACTGCCCGCGCGGCTGGGCCTACGCCGAAGACTGCCGCTTTATTTGCCACAGCACCACGGCCGCCATCTGGCACGACGGCACCGGCAGCAAGGACTCGAAAACGGTACTCAAGAACTGCATCTTCGAGGGCGACAAGGGCTTCAAGCTCGGCCGCTACCACCGCGAGTCGCAGTTTTACCTCGTTGGCTGCAAGTTCAGCGAGAACATGGCCGATGCCGACATCTACCACGCCCCCTCCGGGCCCGGCACCCCGCTGTGGGGCCGCCGCGTGTACTACGCCGACTGCCACCGCAAGGGCGGCGACTTCGCCTGGCATTCCGACAACCTCGTAACGGCTGAAGGTGCGCCGACCGAAAAGCAAATCAACGCGGCCTGGACGTTTGGTGGCGCCTGGGACCCGGTGTCGGGCAAAATCGGCACGCCGGTAGCCACGACCGAAGCCGGCAAGGACTCGGTGGCCGAGCGGATGCTGGTGTACCAGCGCCTCATCGGCGGCTGGCCCAAGGCGGTAGGGGAGAAGAAGGTGGACTACGAGCACCCGCTGACCCTGGCTGAGCGCGTGCAGACCCGCAAGGACGGCCTCGTGCGCAAGGACGCCACCATCGACAACAACGCCACCACCCGCGAAATCAGCTACCTGCTGGGCGCCTACAAGCGCACCAACAACCTGGCCTACCGGCAGGCGGCCGAGCGCGGCATCCGCTACCTGCTCACCATGCAGCAGAAAAGCGGCGGCTTCCCGCAGTACTACCCCGACAGCTCCTCCTACCGCGCCCAGATTACCTACAACGACAACGCCATGATCAAGGCGCTGTGGGTGCTCAAGAACGTGGCCGACAAGAAGGGCGACTACGCGCTGGTCGATTTCAGCCTGGTGCCAGCGGCCGAGCAGGCCGTGCAGCGCGGCATCAGCTGCATTCTGCGCACGCAGTACGTGCAGAAGGGCAAGCTCACCGCCTGGTGCGCCCAGCACGACCGCCGCACCCTGCTGCCCTGCAAGGCCCGCGCCTTCGAGCTGGCCTCGCTGAGCGGGATGGAGACGGTGGGCATCGTGGAATTCTTGCTGGCGCAGGACAATCCTTCGCCCGAAATCAAGCAGAGCATCGAAGCCGCCGTGGCCTGGCTGAACCAGGTCAAAATCGAGGGCTATACCGTGAAAGATGTGGACGACCCGGCCCAGCCGACAGGTAAGGACAGGAGAGTATTGCCCGAGGCGGGCTCTACTTTGTGGGCACGTTTTTACGACCTGAACACCAACCAACCCATATATGTCGGCCGCGACGGAGTGAAACGCGCTGCCCTGGCCGACATCGAACACGAACGCCGCGTGGGCTACGCCTACCTCGGCACCTGGCCAGCCAAGTTGCTGACCAAAGAATACCCTCAGTGGCAACACCAGCGGGCGAACGGAAAGAGCGGATTATAAGAAGAGAATTCCCATGAGCTACTTGTCTCGCAACATCGCGCTGGCCCACGGCGCCCACTCGGCCGTTTCGTTGCCGGAAGCCGCCCAACTGGCGCTGCCCGAGAAGGTCCTGCAATTCGGTACCGGCGTGCTGCTGCGCGGCCTGCCCGATTACCTGATCGACAAAGCCAACCGCCAGGGCATCTTCAACGGCCGCATCGTGGTGGTGAAGTCGACCGACGGTGGCGACATCAACGCCTTCGCCCGCCAGAACGGCCTCTACACGCTCTGCATCCGCGGCATCGAGGACGGCCAGCAGGTGGAGGAAAACGTGGTCAGCTCCGCCATCAGCCGCGTGCTGTCGGCCAAGAGCCAGTGGGCCGAGGTGCTGCGCTTCGCCCAGTCGCCCGACCTGCAGGTGGTCATTTCGAACACCACGGAAGTCGGCATTCAACTGGTGGCCGACGACGTGCGCCAGTCGCCGCCCGTGAGCTTCCCCGGCAAGCTGCTGGCCGTGCTCTACGTGCGCTGGAAAGCCTTCAAGGGTGACCGGGCGAAGGGCCTGGTCATCGTGCCCACCGAGCTGGTGCCCGACAACGGCCGCAAGCTGGAAGCCATTCTGCTGGAGCTGGCCCACCGCAACGAGCTGGAAGCCGAGTTCATCGACTGGCTGGAAGCGGCCAACACCTGCTGCAACTCCCTGGTGGACCGCATCGTGCCGGGCCGCCCCGACGTGGGCGCCTACAACGCGCTGACCGAAGAGCTGGGCTACGACGACGACCTGCTCACGATGTCAGAAGTGTACCGCCTCTGGGCCATTGAAGGCGACGAGAAAGTGCGGGCGGTGCTCTCGTTCGAGCAGGCCGACAAGGGCGTCATCATCCAGCCCGACATCAACCAGTTCCGCGAGCTGAAGCTGCGCATGCTCAACGGCACGCACACCCTGAGCTGCGGCCTGGCTTTCCTGAGCGGCTTCGAGACGGTGCGCGGTGCCATGGACGACGAGGTGATGGGCCAGTTCATCAGCCGCCTGATGGTGGACGACCTGCGCCCCGGCATTCCCTACAAAATCGATGAGGCCGTGGCCCGCGACTTCGCCCGGCAGGTGCTTGACCGATTCCGTAACCCCTTCATCGAGCACCGCTGGCTGGCCATCACGCTGAACTACACGGCCAAGATGCAGATGCGCAACGTGGCCACGCTGGTGCACTACGCCGAGCAGAAAAAGCAGGCCCCGCAACACGCCGCCCTGGGCTTCGCGGCCTACCTGCTCTTCATGCGCGGCACCCACCAGCAGGACCACACCTGGTACGGCGAGCTGAACGGGGAGCAGTACCCCATTCAGGACGAAAAAGCCGGCTACTTCGCCGACCTCTGGCAGCGCCTGCCGCCCGCCGAGCTGGTGAGCGTGGTGCTGCACAACCAGGCCCTCTGGAACCACGACCTGACCGCCCTGCCCGGCTTCGCCGCAGCCGTGACCGGCTACCTGCAGCAGATGCTGGAGGAAGGAGTGTACGCCACCGTAGCCAAGCAATTGCGGAGCGAAGTGCCGGCCTAGTTTGTTGTAAGAGGTAAAGTCATATCGAGCGCAGCCAAGACATCTCGCGCGCTTCGTTGAACAGCTAATCCAGAACGTAATGCTGAGCCTGAGCGAAGCATCTCTACCGCTTCGTTCGATAGTCATTTTACTATCGAACATCAGCACGCGAGATTCCTCGACTTCGCTCGGAATGACGGCCTAGAGAAACCCAAGATGAAACACCTAGTAGCCAAAATCCACCCCCACGACAACGTACTCGTCGCCCTGCAGGATTTGCCGGCCGGCACCACCATTCCGTGGGAGGATGGCGCCATCAAAACCGTCGCCGCTATTCCGGCCAAGCACAAGCTGGCGTTGCAGGACTTTCAGGTCGGCGACTCCGTGACCATGTACGGCGTGCTGGTGGGCAAAATCCGCGAAGCCATTCCGCTGGGCGGCCTGCTGACCACTTCGAACATCAAGCACGCCACCAACAGCTACGGGGAGCACGGCATGCACCGCGCCGCCTGGCCCGTGCCGAACGTGGAAAAGTGGCAGGAGCGCACCTTCATGGGCTTTCACCGCCCCGACGGCAAAGTGGGCACGGCCAACTACTGGCTGGTGATTCCGCTGGTGTTCTGCGAAAACCGCAACATTCAGGTGCTGGAAGAAGCCCTGGTGACGGACCTGGGCTACGGCCGCCGCAAAAGCTACCAGCCCCAGACCCAGGAGCTGATTCAGCTGATGCAGGCCGGCAAGACGGTGGAGGAAATCCTGCAGACCGACCTGCAGACCTCGCTCGACGGCAGCCAGAAGCCCAAGCTGTTCCCGAACGTGGACGGCGTGCGGTTTCTCACCCACGAGGGCGGCTGCGGCGGCATCCGGCAGGACGCGCAGACGCTCTGCGGCCTGCTCGCCGGTTACATCACCCACCCCAACGTGGCTGGCGCCACCGTGCTCAGCCTCGGCTGCCAGAACGCGCAGGTGTCGATGCTGCAGGACGAAATCAACAAGCGCAGCCCGCAGTTTCTCAAGCCGCTATACATCCTGGAGCAGCAGAAAATTGGCACCGAGGAGGCGCTCATCAGCACTGCCCTGCGCCAGACCTTCGCCGGGCTGATGCAGGCCAACGCCCAGCACCGCCAGCCGGCCCCGCTCAGCAAGCTGTGCATCGGGCTGGAATGCGGCGGCTCGGATGGCTTCTCGGGCATCTCGGCCAACCCCGCCGTGGGCCACGTGTCCGACATGCTGGTGGCCCTGGGCGGCTCGGTGATTCTGGCCGAATTCCCGGAGCTGAACGGCGTGGAGCAGGAGCTGGTTGACCGCTCCATCGACAAGGAAACCGCCGAGCGGTTCAGCTCGCTGATGAAGGCCTACAGCGACTCCGCCGTGGCCGTCGGCTCGGGCTTCGACATGAACCCCTCGCCCGGCAACATCCGCGACGGGCTGCTGACCGACGCCATGAAATCGGCCGGCGCGGCCCGTAAGGGCGGTTCTTCGCCCGTAGTGGCCGTGCTCGACTACCCCGAAATGGTGACCAAGCCGGGCCTGAACCTGCTCTGCACCCCCGGCAACGACGTGGAATCGACCACGGCCGAGGTGGGCTCGGGCGCCAACGTGGTGCTCTTCACCACCGGCCTGGGCACGCCCACCGGCAACCCCATTGCCCCGGTCGTGAAGATTGCCACCAACACCCCGTTGGCCAAGCGCATGCCCGACATCATCGACATCAACACCGGCACCGTCATCGACGGCGAGGAAACCATCGAGCAGGCCGGGGAGCGGATTCTGGACTACGTCATCCGCGTGGCCAGCGGCGAGGAAGTAGCCGCCGTGCGCCACGGACAGACGGACTTCATTCCCTGGAAGCGCGGCGTTTCGCTGTAAGAGGCCAGGCCGCTCCGGAACCGTTTGCGTGAATAAACCCGGCGCCGGAGCGGCCGGCTTCATCGGATGCTTACCCGGGTTAAATACTTTTGACCGACCCACCCAGCCGGTGCTTTTCGGAGCGGGCGGCTTTGCTCAGATTACCCTATGAAACCCTTCCTGAACGACGATTTTCTGCTGCAGACCGCTACGGCGCGTACGCTCTACCACGAGCATGCCCGGCAGATGCCCATCATCGACTACCACAACCACCTGCTGCCCGACCAGATTGCCGAAGACAAGCAATTCGACAACCTGACGCAGATCTGGCTCTACGGCGACCATTACAAGTGGCGCGCCATGCGCACCAACGGCATCGATGAGCGCTACATCACCGGCGACGCGTCGGACTGGGAGAAGTTTGAGAAGTGGGCCGAAACCGTGCCCAACACGCTGCGCAACCCGCTCTACCACTGGACGCACCTGGAGCTGCAGCGCTACTTCGGCGTGACCGAGCTGCTCAACAAGGAGTCGGCCCGCCGCATCTACGACCACTGCTCGGCCTTGCTGCGCACCCCCGAGTATTCGGTGCGCAACCTGCTCAAGAAAATGAACGTGCAGACCCTCTGCACCACCGACGACCCCTCGGATTCGCTGGAGCACCACCGCGCCATTGCCGCCGACCCGTTCGGCGTGCAGGTGCTGCCCACCTTCCGCCCCGACAAAGCCATGTCGCCGGAAGATGCTGCCGCCTACAATGCCTACCTGGACAAGCTGGGCGCCTCGGCCGCGGTGGAAATCCTGAACTACCAGGACCTGCAAACGGCCCTGCGCGTGCGCCACGACTACTTCGCCGCCCTGGGCTGCCGTCTCTCCGACCACGGCCTGGAGCAGATCTACGCCGCCGATTACACCGACGCCGACATCACCCGCATCTTCGCCAAAGTGCGCGGCGGCGCGACTCTGGAGCGCGCGGAAGTGCTGCAATTCAAGTCGGCCATGCTGGTGTTCCTGGCGGAGCTGGACTGGGAGAAAGGCTGGACCCAGCAGTTCCACCTCGGCGCCCTGCGCAACAACAACGCCCGCATGCTGCGCCAGCTCGGCCCCGACACCGGCTGGGACTCCATCGGCGACTTCCAGCAGGCCCCGGCCCTGGCCAAGTTTCTCGACCGCCTCGACACCCAGGACAAGCTGGCCAAGACGATTCTCTACAACCTGAACCCCTCCGACAACGAGCTGTTCGCCACCATGATCGGCAACTTTCAGGACGGTTCGGTGGCCGGCAAGATGCAGTTTGGCTCGGGCTGGTGGTTCCTCGATCAGAAAGACGGCATGGAGCGGCAGATCAATGCGCTGTCGAACATGGGCCTGCTGAGCCGCTTCGTGGGCATGCTCACCGACTCGCGCAGCTTCCTCTCGTACCCGCGCCACGAGTACTTCCGCCGCATCCTCTGCAACATGCTCGGCAACGACGTGGAAAACGGCGAGCTGCCGGCCGACATGGAACTGCTCGGTCAGATGGTGCAGAACATCTGCTACGGCAACGCCAACGAGTACTTCGGCTTCTCCAAGGTCGCCGAAACCACCTCGGTAGCGGCCGAGGCTTAGTGAAATCCAGCTCCGGCAACGTTTGCGACAACGTTGCCGGAGTTTTTATGGGGCGCAATCGATTGTTCCGCCTCGTTTCCTGCCGACCTTGTCGGTAGTCCCTCTTACCCCTCAACACCCCGCGCTGCTTCGGTGGCGTCCTCACCCTCGGCATGAAGCAAATCGTTACGTTCGGCGAAATCATGATGCGGCTCTCGCCGCCGTTGAACTACCGCCTCGAACAAGCCTCGGCGCTGGAAGTAACCTACGGCGGCGGCGACGCCAACGTGGCCGCTTCCCTGGCCTGCCTCGGCCTGCCCGCCGCCCACGTCACCTGCTTCCCCGACCACCAGCTCGGCCGCGCCGCCACCCAGCAGTTCCGCGCCCTGGGCGTGGACATGCGCCATGTGGTCTACACCCCCAACACCCGCCTAGGCCTGTACTTCCTCGAAGTCGGCTCGGCCTTGCGGGCCAGCACCATCGTCTACGACCGGTTTGAGTCGGCCTTCGCCAAGCTCGACCCGGCCGCCTTCGACTGGGAAGAAATCCTGAAAGACGCCCAGTGGTTTCACTGGACGGGCATCACCGCCGCCGTGTCGGCCGCGGCCGCCCAGGCCTGCCGCGACGCCATCCAGGTGGCCCGCCGCCTCGGCATCACCGTGTCGGCCGACGTGAACTACCGCCGCAACCTGTGGCAGTACGGGCAGCGCGCCCAGGACGTGATGCCCGGCCTCACCGAAGGCTGCGACGTGGTGGTGTGCTCGGAAGGCGACGCGGAGGATTTGTTCGGCATTCAGGCCGACGCCGACTGCGACAACAGCTTCGAGTGCATGGCCCAGAAGCTGATGCAGCGCTTCCCGCAGATCAAGCAGGTCATGGCCACCCGCCGGCAGACGCAAAGCGCCTCGCACGAGCGGATCCAGGGCATGCTGGTCGACGCCGGGCAGGGCTATCTAGAAACGCAGTTTTACGACATCACGCCCGTCGTGGACCGCATCGGCGGCGGCGACGCGTTCATTGCCGGCTTCGTGTACGGCAAGCTCAAGCTCGACTCGGCGCAGCAGGCGCTGAATTTCGCCACGGCCGCTTCGGCGCTCAAGCACACCATCCACGGCGACGTGAACTTGGCGACCGTGGCCGAAGTGGAGCACATCATGGCCGGCAACGTGACCGGCCGCCTGCTCCGATAATTCACCCTAACCCACCCATCCGTATGCCCTTCGACACCGATAACGTTCCGCAGATAGCCTCCAAAGAAGTGCTCAGCCGCGTGCTGCAGGCCCCGGTCATTCCGGTGTTCTACCACGCCGAGGTGGAGCACGCGCAGAACATCATTTCGGCCTGCTACGCCGGTGGTATCCGCGTGTTCGAATTCACCAACCGCGGCGACAACGCCTTTGAGGTGTTTTCGAAGCTGCGCGGCTACGTGCGCGACAACTGCCCCGACATGCTGCTGGGCATCGGCACCATCTACAACGCCAAGGACGCGGAAGCCTTCATCCTGGCCGGCGCCGACTTCGTGGTGCAGCCCATCACCACCGCCGACGTGGCCGCCATCTGCCGCCACTACGACGTGGCCTGGGTGCCCGGCGTGATGACGCTGAACGAAATCTTCCACGCCACCCGCCTGGGCGCGGCGATGGTGAAAATCTTCCCCGCCGGCGTGCTCGGCCCCGACTACATCAAGGCGGTGCACGGCCCCATGCCCAAGGTGAAAATCATGGTAACGGGCGGCGTGGAGCCGACCACCGAAAGCCTGGGCGCCTGGTTTGGCGCCGGCGTCAGCGCCGTGGGCATGGGCTCACAGCTCTTCAAGGACAGCAGCGACCTGGAGGCCCTCGGGCAGCGCATCGCCGCGCTGATGGCATTCGTGGACACCGTAAAGAAGTAGCGCATGGCAACAGCTTCGCCAGCGGCCAGCGCCGCTAAACCACCCGTTCAGGACGCGGGTCCCATCGGGAAATACCGCTGGACCATCTGCGGGCTGGTGTTCTTCGCCACCACCGTCAACTACCTCGACCGCGCCGTTATTTCGCTGCTGAAGCCCTACCTGGAGAAGGTCTTCAACTGGAACGCCGGCGACTACGCCGATATCGAAATTGCCTTCAAGCTGGCCTACTCGCTGGGCATGCTGGGCGTGGGCCGCGTCATCGACAAGCTCGGTACCAAAATCGGCTACGCGCTGTCGACCTTCCTCTGGAGCCTGGCTGCCATCGGCCACGCTTTTGTCAGCAGCACCTTTGGCTTCAGCGTGGCGCGCGCCTTTCTGGGCGTGACGGAGGCTGGCAACTTCCCGGCGGCCATCAAGACCACCGCCGAGTGGTTTCCGCAGAAGGAGCGGGCCCTGGCTACGGGCATCTTCAACTCCGGCTCGAACGTGGGCGCCATCATTGCCCCGCTCACCGTGCCGCTAATTGCCGAAACCATCGGCTGGCAGTGGGCTTTCATCATCACCGGCGCCCTGGGTTTCGTGTGGCTGGTGCTCTGGTTTATGTTCTACGAGGTGCCGGCTCGCCACGCCAAGCTCTCGAAAGCCGAGTTTGAGTACATCCACAGCGACGTGGACGACCTCGCGGCGGCGTCCATTACCACCGAACCCAAGGTGTCGTGGTTTAAGCTGCTGACCTTCCGCCAGACCTGGGCCTTCGTGCTCGGCAAGTTCTTGACGGACCCGATCTGGTGGTTTTACTTGTTCTGGCTGCCCGACTTCCTGAACAAGCAATACGGCCTGAAAGGCACCGACGTAGCGTTGCCCGTGGCCGCGGTGTACGTGCTGTCGAGCATCGGCAGCGTGGGCGGCGGCTGGATTCCGCTGAACTTTATCCGGAACGGCTGGGCACCTTTCAAGGCCCGCAAGACCTCGATGCTGCTCATCGCCCTGTGCGTGTTTCCCATCGTGTTTGCCCAGCAGCTTGGGCAGCTGAATATGTGGCTGGCGGTGCTCGTTATCGGCATTGCGGCGGCGGCTCACCAGGCCTGGAGCGCCAATATTTTCACCACCGTGTCGGACATGTTCCCGAAGCGGGCAGTGGCCTCGGTAACGGGCATCGGCGGCATGGCCGGCGGCCTGGGCGGCATTCTGCTGTCGGCGCTGGTGCAGAAGCGCATGTTCGTGTACTACGAAAGCATCGGCCAGCTCGACAAGGCCTACTTCATCATGTTCTGGATCTGCGGCGGCGCTTACCTGCTGGCCTGGATTCTGATGCACTTCCTGGTGCCGCGCATGAAGCCCATTCAGCTCGACGGGCCGGCTGCGGCTTAATCTTAACTGCACGACGGCAATTGAACGTCATGCTGAGCTTGCCGAAGCATCTCTACCGCTTCGTCAGATACAATTCAACGAAGCGGTAGAGATGCTTCGGCAAGCTCAGCATGACAATACTCCCGGACGTCAGCAAGCGAGATGTCTCGACTTTGCTCGGCCTGACGCCCATATTGTCCTTTCCATGAAACGAATCCTCTCTTTTTCCATAGCCACCTTGCTCATCTTGGGACTAGCAGCCTTCACCACCATTCACGGCAAAGACGGCAAGCCCAACGCCAAGGACGCGGCGGCGGCCAAGGAAGTGGAAGCCTTGGAGCGGCAGCGCTTCGAGGCGCAGGTGAAAAAAGACTATGCCTTCCTGGAGAAGGTCTTCGCCGACGACCTGGTGTACACCCACTCCAACGGCAAGCAGAACGGCAAAACGGACTACATCCAGTCGATTCGCGACGGCAAGAGCGTGTACGACAAGATTGACGTGGAAGCCCTGAACGTGCGCGGCTACAACGACGGCAAAGCGGCCGTGGTCAACGGCACCATCACCATCTACCAGCCCAACAAGCCCGACGGCACGCCCAACATTGCCCACCTGAAGTACGTGGTGGTGCAGATCAAGGACAGCAAAAAAGGCTGGCAGGTAGTGCTGTGGCAGAGCCAGAAGCAGGCCGAACCGAAAAGCTAATTATTCCCTCTTTCGCGGCTCGTCAGTGGGCCGCGTACCGCAACACTGGGGTGGCTGGGCCGGCGCTATTTTGGCTGTGCAAGCTACCGGTCCGGACCATTCCCGGTCGTTGCGGGAGAGTGCAGAACAGTCGTGCTGAGCATGTTGGGGAACTTGCTGGTAGTTAGGTTGCTAACAGCCTGATTCGGCAAGCCGCCTTCAGCGCGCTCAGCATGCTGCGTTTCTGCCCCCAGTCACACCCCCCTAATTCCCACCCGCACATGAGCAATACCTCTACCAACCAGAATCCACTGCCCGAAACCAGCATTGCCTCGCCCGTGGGCACCACCCTGGAGCGCTACATCATGCAAAAGCAAAGCGAGTTTGCTTTTGCCACGGGCGAGTTGTCGCAGCTGCTGCGCGACATTGCCTTGGCCGGCAAAATCATCAACCGCGAAGTGAACCGGGCGGGCCTGGCGGGCATCACCGGCGCTTACGGCCAGCAGAACGTGCAGGGCGAGGAGCAGCAGCAGCTCGACGTGGTGGCCAACATCCGCTTTATCCGCGCCCTGCGCAACGGCGGGCAGGCCTGCGCGGTGCTCTCGGAGGAAGAGGACGACATCATCCACACCGGCAACGACCACGGCCGCTACGTGGTGGCCATCGACCCGCTCGACGGCTCCTCCAACATCAACGTCAACGTCTCGATCGGGACCATCTTCGCCATTTACCGCCGCGTGACGCCGGTGGGCTCCAAGGCCACCCGCGCCGACTTCCTGCAGGGCGGGCGCCAGCAGGTGGCGGCCGGCTACATCCTCTACGGCTCGAGCACCATGCTGGTATACACCACCGGGCACGGCGTGGCGGGCTTCACCTACGAGCCGTCGTTGGGCGAATTTTTCCTCTCGCACCCGAGCATCACCATTCCCACCGAGGGCAAAACCTTCTCCTGCAACGAGGGCAACTGGTTCGACTACCCCGAGTGCGTGCGCACCTACCTCACCGACTGCAAGCGGCAGCGCTTTGCCGGCCGCTACGTGGGCTCGTTGGTGGCCGATTACCACCGCAACCTCTTTACCGGCGGCATCTACCTCTACCCGCCCACGGCCAAGAACACCAACGGCAAGCTGCGCCTGCTCTACGAGTGCTACCCGCTGGCCTTCCTCATCGAGCAGGCCGGGGGCCAGGCCTACGGGGAGCACGGCCCGGTACTCGACGTGACGCCCATCGACTTTCACCAGCGCAGCCCGCTTTACATCGGCTCCCCGGCCATGGTGACGGCCTACCAGGACTGTGTCAGCGCGGCCGAGCCGGCGGCTACGGCCTAAGCCTCAGCAGCCGCCAAATGCAAAAAGCCTCCCGGGCAGGGAGGCTTTTTGCATTTGGGGCCAACATCCGGCGCGGGGCCCGGTTGATGCCGGTATGACGACTCCGCCCGACACCCGCGAAGTATGGCTGCGCGGTCCGCTGCCCGATATGCCCACCCTGGTGCAGCCCGTGGCCCACGCCCTGCTACAGGCCCGCGAAGAGCTGCACGCTGCCCTGGCCGACTTTCCCGCTGAGCTGCTGTGGCAAAAGCCAGCCGGCGTGGCCTCGGTAGGATTTCACCTGCAGCACCTCACCGGCGTGCTCGACCGGCTGCTGACCTACGCCCACGGTCAGTCGCTCAGCGAAGCCCAACAAGCCTATCTAGCTGCCGAAGGACAAGAACAGGCTGAAGCTACGCCCGCCACCTTGCTGCAGGCTTTCGACGCACAGGTCGACCGGGCCCTGGCTCAGCTGCGCGCCACCGACCCGGCCACGCTCACGACGGTGCGCGGCGTGGGGCGGGCGCAGCTGCCGTCTACGGTCATCGGGCTGCTTACGCACGCGGCCGAGCACACCATGCGCCACCTCGGGCAGCTGCTGGTGACGGCGCGCATTCTGCGGGCCGGCGCCGGGCGCTAAGGCGTGGCTAGGCTTCGGGCGGAGCCTTGCTGCGGCGGCTCTGCACGAAGCCCACGGCCAGGAACGCCGCCCCGATGCCGGCAAAGGCCCGGTTGCGGCGCTTGGTCATGCCGATGGTGATGAATACCAGGCCGATGATAAACCAGATAAAGGCGCGGTTGACTTGCGGAGTGGCCACGGCGAGAAAGGCGTTGCAGTTGAAACTGCCGCCAAGGTAACACGGATTTCCGGCCGCCGTGGAGCCGTGCCTAGTCGTCGAAGGAGCCCAGGCGGCCGCCTTCATAGTCGGCAATGGCCTGCATCAGCTCCTCGTTGGTGTTCATCACGAAGGGGCCGTAGGTGGCCAGCGGCTCCACGATGGGCGCGCCGGCCAAGACCAGCACGATGCTGTCTTCGGCGGCGCTGATGCGGATATCCGGCGCATCCCAGCCGAACACAACGAGCTGCTTGGTATGGGCGGGACGGTGCTCGTTGAGGAGCACGTCGCCCTTCACCACGTAGAGGCCCACGTTGTAGTCGGCGGGCAGGTGCAGGGTGGTGCTGCTGCCTTCGGGCAGGTGGGCGTCGAGCAGGGTGAGCGGGGAGAAGGTATGGGCCGGACCCTGCACGCCCTGGTACTCGCCCGCAATGACGCGGATGCGGCCCGGGCCGCTTGCCACGGCCACGCTGGGAATAACCGCCGCGGGCAGCTCCTGGTAGTTGGGCGGGGCCAGCTTATCCTTGGCGGGCACGTTCACCCACAGCTGAATCAGCTCCAGGGTGCCGCCGCGGCGGGCAAATTCCCGCTCGTGCATTTCCTCGTGCAGCAGGCCTGCGCCGGCCGTCATCCACTGCACGTCGCCGGGGCCGAGGTGGCCATGGTGGCCGGCGGTGTCGCGGTGGGCGAGGTAGCCCTGGTACACCACCGTCACCGTCTCGAAGCCGCGGTGGGGGTGCGGGTGCGCGCCCAGGGGCGTGTCGGTGGGCTGCACGGGCGTGGGGCCGGTGTGGTCGAGGAGCAGGAAGGGGCTGAGCTGCCGGATGCGCGAGCCCGGCATGGGGCTGCACACGTCGAACCCGTCGCCGACGAGCTTTTTAGCGCCGTCGATGACCTGGAAAATGCGCCGGAAAGGTTTGGTCATGGTTGTGGAGGGGATGGGGCAGGAAGCGGCGCGCTAGAGGGGTCGGTGGCTCTGACGAAGGGGCGAGGTTTGGCAAGAAAGCCGCAGGGCCGGCAAATTGTTCGATGCCGCCGACCGGGCCGGGCACACCAACGCCTGTTTAATCTTATTTCAGCTATATGCAGGTGATTTTATTTAGCGAAAAACAACGTTTCGGCTGCGCAAAGCGCTTCGGCCGCGGCCGGGCCCGGGCTGTGGACCGGGGCCGACCGCGGCCGAAGCGCTGCGGGGTCGTTGGAGAATCGGACGGCCTGCCGGCCTTACTGCTTCAGGAAGCGGGCCGAGGCCGTCCCGACGCGCACCACGTACACGCCGGCGGGCAGCCGCGCTACCGATACCCGCGCCTGGCCACCCGTCAGGGCCAGGTGCAGCAGCGGGCGGCCGTGCATGTCCTGAATGACGCCGGCCGGCCCCGCGTCGGGGGCGGCGCTGATGCTCAGCCAGTCGGTGGCGGGGCTGGGAGTGAGCAGCAGGCCGAGGGCGACGGGGCGCACGGCGGCAATGGGCGAGTAGGTGGCGCTGCCGTCGACGTCCAGCTGGCGCAGGCGGTAGTAGAGGGTGGCGGCGCGGGGCGCGGCTTCGTCGCGGAACTGGTAGTGGCGGGCGCTGCTGCTGCTGCCGGCCCCGGCTACCCGGCCGATGGGGGCGAACTGGCGGCCATCGGCGGAGCGCTGCACCTCGAAGCCGGCGTTATTCAGCTCCTGGGCGGTGGCCCAGCGCAGGTCGACGGTGGCGGGGCCGGCGGCCTGGGCCGTGAAGCCGAGCAGCGTGACGGGCAGCGGGGCCGCGGAGCTGCCGAGGGTGAGCACGCCCAGGTCGGTGAGGCCGGCGCGGCTGACGGTGCGGGCGCCGGGGTCGACGGTGGCATCGGGCAGGGGCTGCCAGGGGCTGCTGCCGTTGGCGGAGCGGTACAGGACGAGGTTGCTGGTCGGAATGCCGTTCAGCTCGGCGTCGCGGTAGGGGAAGACGATGTCGTAGTTGAGGCCGGTGCTGGTGGGGGCGGTGAGCTGGTACTGGCGCAGGATGCTGGCGTTGCCCTCGGCGCCGGTAACGGCGGTGCCGGTGGTGCGCAGGGCGGTGACGACGCCGGGCAGGGGCGCGGCCTGGGGCGTGAGCTGCAGGCCGTCGGGGAAGGTGTAGGCGGTGCCGGCCTGGGCCAGGTCGCGGCTCATCTGCAGGCGGCCGAGCAGGTAGCTGGTGGCGGTTTCGGTGAGCGTGGCGTTGCCGAGCAAGGTGAAGGTGTTGCTGCCCGTGTTCAGAATGCCGCTCATGAAAATCAGGTTCTGGCTCGACGAGGCCGAAAGCAGCAGGGTTTTGGTGCCGGTGCCGGCAATAGTCAGGTAGTCGAAGGCCAGGCTGCTGCCGCCGATGGTCTGGGAGCCGTTGCCGGTGAAGCGGACGGCGCGGCCGTTGGGCTGAAAGCTGTTGAAGTTGAAGAAATTTCCGTTCACGTTCAGGTCGCCGCCGATGACGGAGGAGAGGCGCAGGGTGCCGCTGGGGCTCACCGTCACGTTTTGGGCCGTGACGGGCGTGCTGCTGCTGCCAAAATCGAGGGTGCCGGCCGACACGACCAGGGTGCCGCCGATGGTCCAGCCCGCGCCCCCGCCGCTGCTGCGCGTGATGCCGCCGCCGGGCGTGGTCAGGTTGAAGTCGAACACGGAGATGCCGCCGAAGCCCGTCACGGTGCCGCCGGGGAAGGTGTAGCTGCTGCGGCTAAAGGGGTTGGTGGTGCCGGTGCTGGCCGTGCTGCTGACGGTGTAGTAGTAGGTGAAGGCGGGGTTGTTGCCGTTGACGCCCGAGGGGTTGGTGCCGGGCATCTGGTCGTAGATGAAGTAGGGCTGGGATTCGCTGGCTTCGTAGCCAAACCAGTTGAAGGCGGCGGGGCGGGCGCTCAGGCCGGGCAGGGCCGCCCAGCGCAGGCGCAGCTCGCGGGTGGTGCCGCCCGAGGTGCCGGCGCTGATGTCGGCGGCGGTGGTGCTGTTGGCCGACCAGCCGCCGCTGCCGTTGGTGCTGCTGAAGGCCAAGTAGTTGCTGCCCGGCTGCCAGTACACGCGCACGTCGGCGCGGAAGGGCAGGGTGGGGGTGGTGCTGTACTCGGAAGTGCCGGTGATGCTGCCGAAGCTGGCGTTGATGACGTTGGCCGGCAGGTTGGGGTTCACGTCGAGGTAGAGGAACACCGGCTCGTTGGGGGCGCCGCCGGTTTTGGCGACGTAGAGGTAGGTATCGTCCCAGGCCATGGCCCAGGCGCCGCCCTGGGCCGGGTATTCGCCGCTGTTGATGACGCCGTCCTGCACGGGCGCGGTGCTGACAAACTGGGCGCGGGCCGCGAGGGCAGCCCATAGGAAACACGCCAGGGCCAGGGCGCCACGGCGAAAGAGTGAGTAAGAGTGGGGCATGAACGGGTGGTAATATGAGCCTCTAAAATTGCATAGTTTTTATGGTTTTCGGATGAGGTGATAAGCTTTTAAGGGTGCTGCTGGTGCTGCCCGGCGGTGGTGCCGCTGCCGGGGGTGGTGTTGCGCGAGGCGGCACCGGTGATGTTGGGGCCGTCGGTGGGGCTGGGGAAAGGCTTGGGGCGCGGCAACGAGGGGCCAGGGCCGCCGGGCAGGCGGCAGGGGCTATATTTGGAGGAAGCTATGTCACATCGGGCTGCCACTGGCCCGACGCGTGGCTTCGATTCATGCTGATGAAGACCACTGTCTACGCCGCGGTGCTGCTGGCCGGCCTGCTGAGCAGCGGCCACCTGGGGGCGCAAACCCTCGACCCCACGCTAAGCCCGCCCAGCGCAACGGCCGGCGCCGCCCCAGCCGCAACGGCCCCGCCCGCCGCCCGCACCACGGCGGCCTGGACGACCCTGGCCTCTATGAGCACGGCCCGGGCCCAGCCGGGGGTGGTGGCGCATCCCAATGGCAACATCTACGTGTTCGGGGGCTACAACGGCAGCACCACCTTCAGCTCGACGGAGGCCTATAACGTGGCCACCGATACCTGGACGAGCCGGGCGGCTATGCCACAGGCCCGGCAGGGCATGGCCTGCGCGGTGGGCCGCGACGGTAATATCTACACCTTCGCGAGCCGCGCCCAGGGTATCGGCTACCGCTCGGAGTGCTACCGCTATAATCCGGCGGCCGATACCTGGACGGCCATTGCCTCGATGCCGGTGGCGCGCTGGCAGGCCCGGGCAGTAACGGCCCCCAGCGGCCTGATTTACGTGTTTGGGGGCTGGAATGCCGACCAGTCGACCTTGGCCGGCGCTGAGGTGCAGATCTACGACCCGGCCGCCAACAGTTGGACCCTGGGCACGCCCATGCCCGCGCGGGTGATGGGCATGGGGGCGGCCTTGGACGTGACGGGACGGGTACACCTCTACGGGGGCATGAGTGATACTAATCCGTACCCGCCGTTGACGAGCCACTACATCTACAACCTGGCCACCAACAGCTGGACCACCGGCCCGGACCTGCCCGCGCCGGCCCGGGGCTACACCACCGGGGCCGCCGGCGCCGACGGCAACCTCTACATCCTCGGCGGCGACTCGGACATCGCGCAGAACATGGGGACGATGTACAGCAACGTGGACACCTTCAGCCCGCTGACCAATGCCTGGAGCGCCGGCACCGCCCTGCCGGTAGCCCTGACCGAGCTGGGGGCGGTGGCCATGGGCGACTACGTGTACGTGCTGGGCGGGCTGACGGGGAGCAACGCCCCCAGCGCCGCCGTGTACCGCACGAGTACGCCGCTCGTCACTACTACCTGGACGGGTGGTGTGTCGACCGATTGGTACACGGCGGGGAACTGGTCTAACGGCGTACCCGACGTGACGAAGTACGCGGTGGTGCCCGGCGGCCGGTCGCGCTACCCCGTCATCGGCAGCGGCACGGCCACCGCCCGCAAGATGACGCTGAACGCCGGTGCCCGGCTGAACCTCAACGGGGGGCGGCTGGACCTGGTGGATGCCGCTAACTAGCGCTGGGAGGAGTAACCCGAGAAGTCGTTCTGATACTTCACGGGCCGGCCAGGCTTGTTGAAGCATGCGGGCCGGTTTGCCCGTTGCGCACACCCCTGTGGGCGGGCGCGGCAGGAGCGGTATCGGCCAGGCCGGCAGGCCGGTCGAAAGCGGTAAAACGCGTGTCGGAAGGAGGATAAGTCGTTTCGACAGCAGTCAATACCGCGTCGAAAGCGGTGACGAGCGTGTCGGAAGCAGTTAGGAGCGTGTCGAAAGCAGTAAGAGGGGTGTCGAAAGCGGTAAAAACGGTTTCGAAAGCAGTGGAGAGCGTGTCGAAAGCAGTCAACACCGTGTCGAAAATTATTGGCGGGGCGGCGGACGCGGGGCGTTGGAAATGCGCGGGGCAATGGGTAGCATTAAGCCTGTTATTCACCCTCATTCCCTTCTATCATGCCAGATCGAGTAGTGCCGTTGTTTAATTGCCGCGCCGAGGAAGTGGCGCCGCTGGCCCGCCTGCTGCGGGCGCATTACCAGGAAGACGCCGCCGATTTCGTGGAGCTGCTGCCCGAGGAGTATGGCAAGCACTTTCTAACCGATTACGACGCCCGCCTGCAGGCCGCCGAGGCCGCGGACAGTCAGCGCAGCGCGGCGGGCCGCAGCCAGCAGCTGGGCCAACAGGTGCTGGCCACCATGGAGCAGCTGCCGCTGCGGCTGAACCGCCTGGAGGCGCGCCTGCGCCGGGCCGAGGGCCTGACGGTGCCGCTGAAGGCCTTTGGCCTGAAGCCGGTGCGCGACGCCCGCGAGGCCAACGACCCGGAGCGGCTGGAGCTGGCGCTGAAAACCCTGCTGCAGAACCTGGATGCCAACGCCGCCGCGCTGCAGGCCAAGGGCCACAAAGCCGAGGAAACCGAGCAGCTGCGCGCCCTGCGCCAGGAGCTGGCCGCCGGCAGCACCGCCCAGGACGTGGCCCAGACCCGGCAGCAGGGCGTGACGCAGGAGGCCACGCAGGTGCTCAACGAGCTGTTTCGGCTGATGCAGGAGCTGATGGCCGACGGCAAGAGCCTGTACCGCGGCGTGGACAAGGCCAAGGTGAAGAACTACACGCTGACGCAGCTGCTGAAGCGGGTGCGGCGGGAGGCGTAGACCTCACCCCCCGGCCCCCTCTCCTTAGGGAGAGGGGGTGCGTTCAACGAGTTTTAGCAGGGCATTCCGGTTGGGGTGCCCTGCTTTTTTGTGGGTTCTGGATTGCTGCTGGGGCGGCAGGAATGGCACAGCTTCCGGGTCATGGCTTGGCGCGAGTTAAGCGCAGCCTCGTGCCTTTTGGGTTGGTAGGAATGTTCAGTGCTAGCACTGATGTGTGTGGTATAAAGTGCAATTAATTTGGTTGAAAAATCAACCGGGTAAACTCAGTCTGATACTATGATTGAGTAGGAATTCTTTAATTTTTGAAGCACATGAAAAACACACTGCTGCTTATCGGCCTTGCTTTGGTAGCTCATATGAGCTACGGGCAAATTCAGGGACAAACCGCGAGCAAATCAACGATAGAGGAGGCGTCTGTTCACGCGACTAGAACGGCCAACGATGATACTCGCATTATCCAATGGAATATCAAGCTAACTCCTGATGGGGATGTGAAGAAAGTATTGGATGGGGAGAAAATAACTCCGGTTAATGGCTCCTTGGGATTCTCAGCGGAACGCTATATCACATATGTAGCTCCAGAAAAAGATGAGGAGGTTAGAGTATATGCTGGCAGTATTAACTTTTTGGTAAATCTGGCTTCCACTGTAGATACTTTGCGGGCGTTATTCGATGCTAATGGCAACATCACCAATAGAAAGTTGTTCGGCACCACACTTCTGCTGCCTACACCTGGAGGTCGTTTTGGCAAAGCAATACTACTCAATTTTGATTATTTGCCTTTCCATGATTCTCATGCAAAGGCGAACGAAGGCTTAAGGAGTGCCTTTTTTAGAGAACTTGCTATCAGTGGTTATTTCAATGCCTCTAGCACACAGTGGCAACTGAGTGATAAGAATGTAAAAGATACAAGGATTATGGCTGGTGCTCTATATGCACAATGGGATATTATTACAACGTATATGAGTATATTTAATACGAATCAAACACCCAAGAATACTTTTAGATTTTCTCCATTCATAGGATATACGTTCAGGCATATTGGTGGTGATATACAGCTTGATAAGCCATTAAGGACCGCAGTACTTGGAACAGATAAAAATTTCTTTTCAGGAATAGATGCTGGGTGTTCTATATTTGTTAATAACCTAAGGGTTTCGGTTTCATTTCCTTATTTTAGAAAACAAAATATAGAAGGATTTGGCAAATCACAATTTGTTACTTCTTTCGGAATAAGTGCTAATTTGAATCTAGACACAATTGAAAAGATGAAGACAACTAAATTAAACTGAAGCCAAAAAGAAGAGCCCCGCAGTTTTGCGAGGCTCTTCTTGTGTGGCCTAAGCCAAGGTATTACATATCCTTGATAATCTCGTCGCCGAACTCCGAGGTTTTCAGGAGGGTGGCGCCTTCCATCAGGCGTTCGAAGTCGTAGGTGACGCGCTTGGCGGCAATGGCGGCTTCGAGGCCTTTGTAGATGAGGTCGGCGGCTTCCTGCCAGCCCATGTACTCCAGCATGAGGGCGCCGGAGAGGACGACGGAGCCGGGGTTCACCTTGTCCTGGCCGGCGTACTTGGGCGCGGTGCCGTGGGTGGCCTCGAAGATGGCGTGGCCGGTGAGGTAGTTGATGTTGGCGCCTGGCGCGATGCCGATGCCGCCCACGATGGCGGCCAGGGCGTCGGAGATGTAGTCGCCGTTGAGGTTGAGGGTGGCTACCACGTCGTAGTCGGCGGGGCGGAGCAGGATCTGCTGCAGGAAGGCGTCGGCGATGCTGTCCTTGATAAGGATTTTGCCCGAGGCCAGCTCGTTCTTCATGTGGGCGTTGGCCGCGTCCTGGCCGTGCTTGGCGGCCAGCTTATCGAACTGGGCCCAGGTGAAGACCTTGTCGCCGAATTCCTTTTCGGCCAGCTCGTAGCCCCAGGTTTTGAAGGCGCCCTCGGTGAACTTCATGATGTTGCCCTTATGCACCAGCGTCACCGACTCGCGCTTGTTTTCCAGCGCGTAGTTGATGGCGGCGCGCACGAGGCGGTCGGTGCCTTCTTTCGAGACGGGCTTGATGCCGAAGGAGGAGGTTTCGGGGAAGCGGATTTTCTTCACGCCCATCTCGTCCTGCAGGAATTCCAGCATTTTCTGGGCCTGCGGGGTGCCGTTCATGTACTCGATGCCGGCGTAGATATCCTCGGTGTTTTCGCGGAAGATGACCATGTCGGTCAGCTCGGGGTGCTTCACCGGGGAGGGCACGCCCTCAAACCAGCGCACGGGGCGCACGCAGGCGTAGAGGTCGAGTTCCTGGCGCAGGGCCACGTTGAGGGAGCGGATGCCGCCGCCCACGGGGGTGGTCAGCGGGCCTTTGATGCCGACGAGGTATTCGCGGAAGGCATCGAGGGTATCGTTGGGGAGCCAGTTGTTGAGCTGCTTGTACGACTTTTCGCCGGCCAGGACTTCTTTCCACTCAATCTTACGGGCGCCACCGTAAGCTTTTTCGACAGCAGCGTTGAATACGCGGACCGAGGCGGCCCAGATGTCGGGACCGGTACCGTCGCCTTCAATGAACGGAATAGTGGGACGGTCAGGAACGTTGAGTTTACCGTTCTTGATGGTAATCTTCTGGTCAGCCATATGATGCGTTGTCAGGAAATGACGCGGGGGTTAGTGGGTTGTGGTTGGGTCGAAACAGCCATTTCGGGCGGGCGGTGGGACGTACCCGGGGCGAAATAGGATGCAAAGCACCGACTAAAAACGGGGGGAAACAAGTGTTTGGAAAAAATGTCGTATATGCGGGCCTCACCCCCCGGCCCCCTCTCCCGTGGAGAGGGGGAGCCTGGCGTCAGCAACGGGGCGGAGCTGCTCCGCTCGCGCTGCGCAGCCCCGCCGGGGACAATTCCTCTTCTTGTAGGGCGTAAAAAAGCGGGACCAATGAGCCTGAGCTCATTGGTCCCGCTTTCGTTGCTGATGTCAGGCTCCCCCTCTCCCCTAGGAGAGGGGGCCGGGGGGTGAGGCTCCTAATACCCGAAGATTTCCTTCAGGGTCAGCTGCTTGACTTCGCCGTATTTGGCCAGCTCTTTGAAGTTGAGGCGGTCTTTGGAGCCGATGACGAGGACGGTTTGGGGGCGGCCTTTCACGCGGGCTTCCTGGAACTTCTTGAGGTCCGCGAGGCTCATGTTGGCGGTCTGCTCGTACACGTCGCGGCGCAGGTCGTAGTCGAGGCCGAGGCGCTTGGCCCGCTCGTAGGCGAAGAGCACGTCGGACTTGGTGATGCGCTCGGTGGCAATGCTGTTGCGGATGCTCTGGCGGGCGATGTTGAGGTTGGCCTCGGCCATGGGCATGTCATTGAGCAGGGTCTCCATGCCGGCCATGGCCTCGGGCAGCTTATCGGCCTGGGTGCCGATGTAGCTGAGCTGGTAGTTGGAGCGGCCCACTTTGTCGGCGTTGGCGTAGCGGGAGGTGGCGGAGTAGGCCAGGGCCTTGGACTCGCGCAGCTCCTGGAACACGATGCTGCCCATGTTGCCGCCGAAGTATTCGTTGTAGAGGCTCACCGTGGGCACCAGGGCCTTGTCGTAGGCGTCGCCGCGCGAGAGGAACAGGATTTCGGCCTGCACCATGTTGAAGTCGGTCCAGTACACCTTGCGGTCCTTCAGCGGCAGCTCGGCGAAGTCCTTGGCGGGCGGGGTGGGCGTGAGCTGGGCGGGCGTGTGGTGCAGCTTGAGCAGAACTCCTTCCGCTTCCTGAACTGTGCCTACTTGGAAAGTCCTTTGTGCCTTGGGCTTCTTGGTCAGAGGATCAATTTCACGAGCAGGTATCGGGCTTGCTACTGCAGCAAATTCCCGCGGCCCGTAGTACAGTACGCGGTGCTGGTAGGTTTCCAGCTGCTTGATGCGGCTGATCAGCTCCTGGGGCTTGAGCGACTTCAGCTCCTGGGCGCTGACGATGTTGGTGAAGGGGTTCTTGGGGCCGAACTTGACGTAGTTCAACATGGCCTGGCTGAGGATGACGCCCTTGTTGAGCTTGGCGTCCTGGCGGTTTTTGAGGATGCCGGCCACCATGTCCTTGAGCGCCTGCGGATCGGGCGTGGGGTTGTTGAGCAGCTGCTCAAACAGCTGCAGGGCCGGCTCCATATTCTTGTCGAGGCCGCTGAGGCTGACGAACACCCGGTCGGGGCTGCTGCTCACGTCGAAGGAGCAGCCGAGCTTGTAGAACTCCTGCTGAAGCTGGGCGGCCGAGTACTTGCCGGTGCCCAGGTACTTGAGGTAATCGGCGGCCAGGCCCAGCTTAGGGTCGTTGTTGGTGCCCATATCGAGCACGTAGAACAGGGAGAATAGGTTGTTCTCCGAGTTGCGGGTGTAGAACAGCGGCAGGCCGGGCTTAAGCTCGGTTTGCTGGATGTCCTTCTTGTAGTCGAGGAAGACGGGCTGCAGTTCGGGCGCCTGCAGGGCCACCACCTGCTTGTAGTACTCGGAGCTGGCGTCGCGGTTCACCGGCACCGGCGTAATGGCCGGCTTGATGACCTTGGGCGTGCTGGTGTCCTTGCCGGTGCGCTTGTAGATGAGCGCGTAACCGGGGCCGTAGTACTCATTGGCCACGCGCATCACGTCGGCCTTGGTGATTTTGCCGAACTGCTCGAATTGCTGCAGGTAGTCTTTCCAGTCTTCGCGGGCCACGAAGGCCGACACGAAGGCGCCCGCGCGGGCCTCGTTGCTTTCGTAGCTCTTGGTACGCTGCAGCTGCTCGTTGTTGATGATGGCCGGAATCAGCCACTCGGGGAAGTCGCCCTTTTTTACCTTGTCGAGCTGGGCCAGCATCAGGGCTTTTACCTGGTCGAGCGACTGGCCCTGGCGCGGGGTGCCGTAGAGCACGTGGGTGCTGTAGTCGTTGTTGAAGTCGGCGAAGCTCTGGGCTTCGAGCACGGCCTGCTTCTGGTTCAGGTTCAGGTCGATGAGGCCGGCCTGCCCGTTGGTCAGGATCTTGTCGATCATGCGCAGCACCAAGGCGTCGGGCGTGGCCGTGCCGGGGAAGCGGAAGCCAATCATCACGTTCTCGGCCTGCGGGCCTTTCACTTCCGTCACGATGGGAGCGGTGATGGGCGCTTCCTGGGCGGGCGTGAAGGCCGGTACCGGCTTGTTCTTCAGTTTGCCGAAGTACTGGTCGATGGTGCGAATGGTCTGGTCGAAGTCCAGGTCACCGCTCATGGCAATGGCCATGTTGTTGGGCACGTAGTACCGGTCAAAATACGCCTTGATGGCCGTAATCGAGGGGTTCTGCAGGTGCTCGATGGTGCCGATAGTGGTCTGGGTGCCGTACTCGTGCTTCTGGAACAACGAGCGGTTCAGCGCCTCAAACTCCTTGCTGAAGTCGTTGTCGAGCCCGCGGTTTTTCTCCTCGTACACGGCTTCCAGCTCGGTGTGAAACAGGCGCGGCACCAGCTCCCCGAACCGCTCGGCCTGCACCGAAGCCCACTGCTCCACGCGGTTGGAGGGAATGTCTTCCTGGTACACCGTCTGCTCCACCGAAGTGTAGGCGTTGGAGCCCTTGGCCCCGATGGCGCCCATCAGCTTGTCGTACTCGTTGGCTACCGCGTACTTGGCCGCCACGCCCGATACGGAGTCAATCTGGTGGTAGTATTTCTTGCGCAGCGCCGCGTCGCGAGTGCCGCGGTACTGCTCGTATAGCGCCTCAATCTTTGCCAGCTCGGCCTTCTCGGCGGCGAAATCCTGGGCGCCCAGCCGCGAAGTGCCCTTGAACACCATGTGCTCCAGGTAGTGCGCGAGGCCGGTGGCGTCGTGCGGGTCGTTCTTGGAGCCGGCGCGCACCGCCACGTAGGTCTGAATGCGCGGCGCGTCGTCGTAGTCGGAGAGGTACACCGTCAGGCCGTTATCCAGCGTGTAGATGCGCGTCTTGAGCGGGTCCCCCTCGACGGTGGTGTACTTGTATTCCTTGGGCTTGGGCGCCTCCGGGGCGGCGGGCGTCTGGGTAGTCGGCGCGGTGGCCGTAGCCGCCGGCTTGCTCGACTGGCATTGGGTCAGGAGCCCCAGCGCGGCCACGGCGGGCAGCAGGAGCAGGGAAGGGTTTTTCACGGATAGCAGCGGGATGGAGTAGGAGGGAGGCCAAAGGTAGGTAGGGCCGCAGAACAAGAGAACTGGCGGAAAGCTCCCCTCCTTTTTGAAGGAGGGGACGCCGCCGCTTTAGCGGCGGCTGGGGTGGTTGCGTCGTTGCTGACGTTGTTTGGCTGGGTCCAAGGTGGTTGCGTCGTTGCTGACGTTGGGGGAGAAGTGGCGGGGCTTGTGGGTAATCGTAGAAAAATGAATGTTACTACCTGCCATCAGCAACGACGCAACCACCCCAGTCAACGCTAAAGCGTTGACATCCCCTCCTTCAACTAAAGGAGGGGAGTTGTGGCGGCGCCACACTCTTATTTATGCACTTATGCCCAATACCTTCCGCCACAATCGACAAGAGCTGAAACCTAACCGCCGGGAGTTACGCCGTAACCTCACACCTGCCGAGGCCACGCTGTGGAAGGCCTTGCAGGGTGGGCAACTGGCCGGCCGCAAATTCCGGCGCCAGCACAGTGTGGGGCCGTATATTCTGGATTTCTACTGCCCGAGTGAGAGGCTAGTGGTGGAGCTAGACGGGGCCGGGCACTACAACGTCATCGGCGCAGCGCATGATGCCGTCCGTACGGCTTACCTGAATGGCGTCGGTATCCAGGTGCTGCGGTTCGAAAATAAGCTGGTTTTCGGGCAGCTAGAATGGGTTCTGGCCGCTATTCTAGTTGCTTTCCGGGATGAGGATGGCGGGCAATCATCGTCCTAATGGCGCGGACGACGCAACCACCCCAGCCGTTGCTGACGCAACGGCGTCCCCTCCTTCAAAAAGGAGGGGAGTACGTCCTTAAAAATCCGTGTCCAGGCCCAGCTTCTGCTTCATTTCCAGCAGCACCGGGAATTTCTGGGCCAGGTACTCGAAGCGGTCCGAGGAGGTGTACAGACGCATGGCGTTATTCTCCTGGTGCGTCACCTCGGTCTGGATGCTGAGGCTGCGGTAGCCGGTGCGCTGGCGCAAAGCCATGATGAACTCCGGCTTGAAGGCGTTGAACTGGTCGAGCTGCACCGTGTTTTCCAGCTGTAGCCGCACGACGTGCTGCTCATCGGCCTGCACGGGGCGGTTGAGGATGGTAAACTCGCTCATGCTGATCTGCTTGCGCCTTTCGGCCAGCTCCCGCCACACCTGCTGCAGCCGCTGCTGGTCGATGCTGCCGGTGACGGGCGCGGCGGCTTCTTCTTCGAGCACGGCGGCCTGGGTATCCTGGCGCTGCTGGGTGGCCTGATTTTTCAGCGCCTGCAGGTTCATCTTCGGAATGGCCAGCGGCTTGGCCGCCGGCCGGGCGCTGCCGGGCGCCGTCGATACCGGATCGGGGTTGGCTACCAGCGGGCGGCTGCCGGGCTCGTGTCCGGCCACGCTGGGGCGGCCGGCATCTACGTGCGGCAGCGTATCCACCAGCTGACGGTGCGTGGCGGGCCGCTCCTCCTGCTCGTTCTCGATGCTGGGCGTCGGGTGCATTTCCTCCACCCCGCTCTGCACCGGCACGATGGGCTCGGGCGCGGCCGGCGCGTGGGCCAGGTGGTGGTTGGTTGCTGGTTGGCTGGCGCCTGCCTGCGGGAGCTGGTTGTTGGCCAGCCGCTGGGCCATACGAGGACCTGGGGCAGCCGGCGCCGCATGGCCGTTCGGGGCCGCTCCGTTGGTGGCACTTTGGCCGTTGGCCGCGTAGCCGTTGCCGTTCGTTGCGGCCGGAGCGGCAACGGGCGTTGGCGCGGCGGCCGGGGCTATACCGTCAGTTTTTTTTTTAGCCTCGCCGTTGCTGGCCGAGGCTATCATTTCCTGGGTGAGCTGCACGGCCTGGCGCAGGTAGGCCAGCTTCATGAGCATCAGCTCCACGTGCAGGCGCTGGTTTTTGGCGGCTTTGAAGTCCCGGTCGCACTGGCTGAGCAGGTTCAGGCCGGTCACCAGGAAGCTGAGCGGGGCCTGCCTTGCTTGATCTGCGTACCGCTGGCGCAGGCCCTCCGACACTTCCAGCAGCTGCACCGTCTGCGGGTCCTTGCACACCAGCAGCCCGCGCAGGTGCTCGGCCGCGCCGATGACAAACTGGTGCAGGTCGAAGCCGTTCTGCACCACCTCGTCGAGCAGCAGCAGCGTCTGGCTCAAATCCTGGCGCAGGCAGTAGTCGGTGAGGCGGAAGTAGTACTCGTAGTCGAGGATGTGCAGGTTCTGCACCACCGCCCGGTAGCTCAGCTGATGGCCCGAGAAGGTCACCATCTGGTCGAAGATGCTCAGCGCGTCGCGCAGACCGCCGTCGGCTTTCTGGGCAATGAGGTGCAGCGCGTCCTCTTCGGCCGTCACCTGCTCCTGGCCCGAAATGTAATTCAGGTGCCCGACGATGTCGTCGAGCTTGATGCGGTTGAAGTCGAAGATCTGGCAGCGCGACAGAATCGTCGGAATGATCTTGTGCCGCTCGGTGGTGGCCAGGATGAAGATGGCGTAGCCCGGCGGCTCCTCCAGCGTCTTCAGAAAGGCGTTGAAGGCCGCATTCGAGAGCATGTGCACCTCGTCGATGATGTACACCTTGTAGCGGCCCTGCTGCGGGGCGTAGCGCACCTGCTCCACCAGGCTGCGGATGTCCTCGACGCTGTTATTCGAGGCCGCGTCCAGCTCGTGCACGTTGAACGAGGCGCTCTGGTTGAAGGCGCGGCAGGAGTCGCAGGTGTCGCAGGCCTCGGCTTCCTGGGTGAGGTTGGTGCAGTTGATGGTTTTGGCCAGGATACGGGCGCAGGTGGTCTTGCCCACCCCACGCGGGCCGCAGAACAGAAACGCCTGGGCCAAATGACCCGTCACGATGGCGTTCTGCAGCGTGGTGGTTACGTGCTGCTGCCCAACCACGCTGCGGAACGTGGCGGGACGGTATTTGCGGGCCGAAACGACAAAATTCTCCATAACTCCTAGCCACAAAGATACCCCTAAAAGGCGGGCCGGGAAAGGAAAGTTCGGCCGGCGGCGGTGCCCGCCGGTGCTGCTAGCACCAGGGCGCAGGCCCAGGTTGGTGTTCCGCTTTTATGGCCCAGGCGTGCGGGCTATTCTGGCTGGCAGCACGGCGTTGGGTGTCCGGCGCCCAGCTTATGATGCTGAAGTTGCGCCGCTGGGTCTCAGGTGGAGTTGTGCATTACCTGCGTCTGAATGCTAAATGCTGACCACCAGGCACCCCTAGCGCGTTTCGTGGCGGACTTTCATAGCGTTGAGAGCTTTTGATAGCTGGAAACTCAACGCCGAATGTCAAATGTTATAATTTTATCAATTATTACTTGTATTATAATATTGATTAAGCTATATTATACCTGGATAGTCAGCCCGTCTGCCGTGGCGGCAGGCAGCTGATGCCGGAACCCTAACCATTTCACGATGAACCCAACCTATACCCTTTCCCGCGGGCTGTTGCTGGCCTACGTCCTGCTCACGTTTTACTGCCTGGGGTCCGCCATTTTCACTGAGTGGGCCGAGCTGCGCAGTGCCGCCGACGTTAGCTCCTACCTAAGCGCGGCCGATATGGCGGCCTGGCAAATGGCCGGCACCGACAACACCGCCCTAATCCTCACCATTCTATCAGGCGTGCAGACGGCGGCGCTGCTGGCCCTCGTCTGGCTGCTGCCGGCCTCGGTGCCGCGGGGCGTGCTGTGGGCCGCGCTGGCCTGTCACGTGGTGGTGTGGGGCCTCGGGCTACTGGCCCGCCTGCCCGTCGGCAGCTTCGGCAGCGCCGACCCCGGCCTCGTCGACCTGCTGGTGCGCAGCGGCTGGGGCCGCAAGATGGTGCTGCTGATCGAGGCTCCGCTGGCCGCTTACATGGCCTTCCGGGCCTTCTGGCCGGCCCAGGCAGGCAGCCGCCCAGCCGTCGTGTCCGGCAAGGCGCCGGTGCTAGGCTAAGGTCGGCAAGGTACAATGTTTCCCGGAGCGGGTGGCAGGCTAGTCCTACGGCCCGCTCCGGGAAACTTTTTACCCCGTTTTCACCGTTATTAACCAGGTTGCGCTACCTTCGCAGCCCGCTCCGCTGGTCGGGGCATCGTTCTTACACATTTGGGGCTGACCGGAATTGACAGCTCGTGCAAGTCACGAGTAAGCGTGTCGGGAGTTGGACGAATCTCCCGCTAAAAAATCATCCGAAAAATACCTGGCGACTACTCGTACGCCATGGCTGCCTAGTCTAGGTACTAAGCATTAGCCATCATCCCGCATCCGTCTTCCTTTTCACGGGTGAGTTCGGGGTGTCGAAAGCATTAGGATAGTTTGGGTGGCGCTGCGACGCCCAGGCGAAACTCTAGTAGATAAGGGTAACCTATAGGCCTGATGTGCGCCTCGGTTGCTTCGAAAATTCAAGCATAGATACACACGTAGAAAGCTCGTCGTCTTCCTTGTCTGGACCAGGGTTCGACTCCCTGCAGCTCCACTGAAAACCCGCTTTGCATTGCGCAGGGCGGGTTTTTTTGTTTCTCAAGGCATTACCGTTTGGCTGGTTGTATATCAGCACACCTTTGTTAATGGTACAGCTGCCTTTTTTGCCCTACCGGGCAAAAGGCTGCCGTGTTGGTCTGGCATCAGCAGCATTGTGTAAGTAAGGAGGCTGATGACCCAAACGAACGTTCGGGTCCGGGTTGGGGCAATTTTCTACCTTCGTAGACTGCCACTTCCCCATCCCACCCCCATGAAAGTAAAAAATCTGCGCAAGCAAGCGGAGCTCAACGGGCGCACCCTGAAGCCCGAGAGCCTGATGATGAGCTACGGCTTCAACCCCGAGTGGAGCGAAAACGCCATCAAGTGCCCCATCTTCCAGACGTCGACGTTTGTTTTCAGCAAGGCCGAGGAAGGCAAGGCCTTTTTCGAGCTGGCCTACGGCCTGCGGCAGGCCGAGCCCGGCGAGGAAATGGGCCTGATCTACTCGCGCCTGAACAACCCCTCGCTGGAAATCCTGGAGGACCGCCTTACACTCTGGGACGGCGCCGAGGACGCCGCCGCTTTTGCCTCGGGCATGGCCGCCATCAGCACCTCGCTGCTGGCCCTGCTCAAACCCGGCGACGTGGTGCTGCACGCTGAGCCGGTGTACGGCGGCACCGACTTCTTCCTGAAAAACGTGCTGCCGCGTTTCGGTATCACCGCCGAAAGCTTCTCGCCCACGCTGCCGGCCGACGAGCTGCTGGCCCGCGCCGAAGCCCTGGGCGAGCGGCTGGCCGTGCTCTACGTGGAAACGCCCGCCAACCCCACCAACCACCTCGTCGACCTCGACGCCTGCGTGGCCGCCGCCCGTCGGGCCGGCTCGGCCGAGCGCCCCTGCCGCGTGGTGGTCGACAACACCTTCCTGGGCCCGGTGTTTCAGCACCCGCTCAAGCACGGCGCCGACCTGGTTATCTACTCCGCCACGAAGTTTTTGGGCGGCCACTCCGACCTGATTGCCGGCGCGGCCCTGGGTTCGAAGGCGCTGATGAAGGAAGTGCGGGCCATGCGCACCTTCATGGGTACCATGTGCGACCCGAACACCGGCTGGATGCTCATGCGCAGCCTCGAAACGCTGAAGCTGCGCATGGAGCGCGCCGCCCAATCGGCCCAGATTATTGCCGACTGGCTGCGCGAGCATCCGCAGGTCACGCGCACCTACTACCTCGGCCACCTGGAGCACGACGCGGCCCAGCAGGACATCTACCGCCGCCAGTGCCTCTCGCCCGGCTCCATGATTTCCTTCGACATTCGCGGCGGCGAGGCCGAAGCCTTTGCCTTCCTTAATAGCCTGCAGCTCATCAAGCTGGCCGTGAGCCTGGGCGGCACCGAAAGCCTGGCCGAGCACCCGGCCACCATGACCCACTCCGACATCGAGCCGGCCACCCAGCGCGAAATGGGCATCACCAGCAGCATGGTGCGCCTGAGCATCGGCGTGGAAGATCCGGCAGACCTCATGGCCGACCTCGCCCAGGCCTTTGCCAGCGTGGAAGTTCCCGCCGAAGCGCAGTACGACGCGGTGATTTAACCGCGCTGACGGCTAGACAGCTTGGTAAGTGAAGGAAGCAGCGGCTCACTGGCCGTCATTGCGAGCGAAGCGAAGCAACCGTAGGAAGACGTAGCCAATCCTTCCTCTAGTAGCACCGCCGATAGAATTCCTACTGTCCGAAAACGGCACCGCCCGAAACTGGTATCTGCAGTTTCGGGCGGTGCTGTTTTGGTTGTGCCAGTTGGGCCGTTGGTACCGCGAGAGGAAAGATTACTCTCTTTGCTCGCAATGACTACTAGCGGCACCGTTTGCGCGGCTTAGCGGCCGTTGTTGTCGGTTTCCAGCTCGCCGCCGATGCGCAGCAGCAGGGTGCTGAGCTGGGAAAGGCCGAGCTTCCGGTCTTCGGGGGCGTGGGGCAGGATGTCGCTGATCTGGGCGCCGAGCATGCCCAGGGAACGGCCGAGGGCGGGGCCATCGAGGGGCTGGCTGGTGAGCAGGGACTGGAAGTTGCCGATTTCGCGGGCTATGTCCTGCAGCTCGGGAATGCCGCTTTGCAGGAATTGCTGCTGCCAGGCCTCGGTAGTGTCCATGGCTTGGCTGATGGGCAGGGACGTGAGGCCGCTTTGCAGGGCGTGGATGGTGTCGGCGAGCAGGTCGGCGGTAACGGAAGAAGAGGCCATAGGGGTTGGGAGTAGCTCAGAAGGCGGGAGTAGAAACGGGGGCCAAACGGCCCAAATCGGTGAGGATGGCGCAGGCGCGGTGGGCGCTGGCCTCTTTGTCTTTGATTTCGAGCATGATGTCGGCGTCGATGCCGCGCAAGTCTTCGAGGAAGCCGCGGAACAGGTCTTCCTGCATGGTGTTGGTGTGCTTGCCCTTCCGCTCACCTACGGCCTGCGAGCTGTAGTCAATCATCAGCGGGCCGTCCTGGGTGGGGTGCCAGGTGGCGGCGGCCAGCTGCACGGCCATGCTCATCGGCTCGCCGCTGTTCAGGCATTCGTGGTGGAAGTTATCGAAGAGCACGGGCACGCCTACCGCATCGAACAAGCGCAGGCAGTCCTGCAGCGAATACAGCCGGTCGTCGTTTTCGACGACAAGGCGGCGCTTCACCGCGTCGGGCAGGGTTTTGTAGGTGGCAATCCAGCGGGCGAGGGCGGCTTCCCGGTCGCCGTAGAGGCCCCCGGCGTGAATCTGCAGCTTGGCCGTGCCGTCGAGGCCCATCAAATCCAGCATCGAGCCCTGGTACACCAGCTCCTGAATGCTGCGCTGCACGATGCCGGCGTCGGGCGAGTTGAGCACAACAAACTGGTCGGGGTGAAACGACACGCGCATGTCGTGGACCTTGATGTAGTCGCCAATGGCCCGGAACTCGGCCGCGAAGCGCGTCTGCCAGGGAAAAGTGTTGATGGGGTGGGAGCCGAAGGGCACGAGGTTCGAGCCGATGCGGAAAAAGCGCAGGTTGTGCTGCACGTTGTACACCAGAATGCGCTGCAGGCAGGCCAGGTTGTTGGCCGTAGTCTGTTCCACCCGCTCGTCGGAATACGACGCCAGGCGGAACGTGCTGGCCGTGGTGCAGTCGAGCGACTCGTTGACGCAGGGATACCCAATTCTCATAACAGGCCTTACGCCGCCGGGCCGTGGCGGGTTAGGAATATCCGGACGTAGTGGATTTCGCCGGCCCGGCTTACGGCTTCGGCGCCAGGGCGCCGGCGGGCGGCTGCACGGGCTGCACCGGCACCGAGGGCTGCGACGAGGGCAGCTGCCACGGCGCCGTAACGGGCCGGCGGGTAGAGTCCTGCTTTACCTCGTAGCCCTTGTTGATGCGGAAATAGCGGTTGTAGGCGCGGCGGCGGGCAATTTCGGCTTCGATGCGCTTCTCCTCCTGGATTTCCTCCAGCTTGCGCCGCTGGGCGCCTTCGCGCGAAAACTGGTCGTAGAGCAGGCTGATAGGGTTCTGCAGCGTGGCCACCGGGACCTTGGGCGCGGTCGAGTCGACGGGGAACAGCGGCTGGGGGCGCGGGGCGCGCTTCACGGCGTTGGGCGGCGGGGCCTGCCGGCGCACGTTGCGCAGGGCCCGGCTGATGGTCTGGTCGTCGGGACGGCCCTCACGGATGGTCACGCCGGTGAGCTGCACGCTGGCGCGCTCCAGCTTCACCTGCACGATGAGCTGCGAGAGGCCGGTGTTGCCCATGGGCATGCGGTAGGCCTGAAAGCCCACGGCCCGGAACTCCAGCGTGTCGGTGCTATTGACCCGGATGTCGAAGTCGCCCTGCTCGTCGGCCACCACGCCGCGGCGGGTGCTCAGGTTGATGATGGTGGCGCCGGGCACGGGCTTGCGCGTCTGCCGCTCGCTCACCGAGCCGGTGACGCGCACCAGGCGTTTCTGGGCGGCGGCGGGCAGGGCCAGCCCCAGGCTCAGCAGCAACAGCGCCGCGACGCGGCCCCAAGTAGGTTTCAAGCAGATCAAACGGGCAATCATTCAGCGCAACAACACCAAAACCGGTCACAAAGTAGGCAAGGTCTGGTGCAAGGAGCCAAAAAAACGCCGCTCCGTTGCGAACGAAGCGGCGTTTGCGGAAAGAAAATCGACCAACGGGCCTACATCTTCGATTTGTCGCCGTCAGCGGTTTTGGTTTTCACCTTGCCGTTGTCTTTTACCTTCAGCTTGTTGCCCTCAGCGTCCTTGGCCTTCATCTTATCGATGGCCATGCCGCTACCCGAGCCCATGTCCGAGGTCGTGGTTTCCTCGGTGGTCGTCGTGGTGGTGGTGCTCATTTCCGAGCCGTCCGACATCGTAGTGCCGTCCGACATGGTGTTGGGCGTGGTGCTCATGTAGCGGTCCTCCAGGTACTCATCACGGCTGGTTTCGTAGGCCGAGTACTGGGCCGGGTCGGTAAACACGGACTTCATTTCCGTGTCGGTGTCCGAGTACACGTCGCGCATGGCGGCGGCCATGCCGGTGGTATCGGTGGCGTATTTATCGTGCAGCTCCCCGAGGCGCTTCGAGCGGTTGTAGTAAGCCGTACGCACCTTGGCGCGGGTGGCCTCGTCGAGCTTCATTTTGGTAGCCATGTCGCCCGAAATCCGGTCGGCGCGGCTGTTGTAGTCGGCATCGGAGTAGCCGCCCATGGCCGCGCTGCCCGTGGCATCGGTCGTGGTCGTGGTGGTGGTGTCGGTGGTCGTGGCCGTATCGGCCGATTTATCCTGCGAGCAAGATGCCATCGTGAGCATACCGGCGCACGAGAGCAGCATGAGGTACTTTTTCATGGGAATTGAAAGGTGTCTTGGGAGAAGTCAGAAACAGAACAGGACAAAACCCGGAGGAATTGTCCTGTCGCCTTGTACGCCGCGGTACCGGAATCGTTACATTCTCCCGTGATTATCAAGCGCGTCGCAGCTCAAACACGGTAATTTCGGGCAGGAAGCCCACCCGGCCGGGGTAGCCGATGAAGCCCAGGCCGGTGTTGACGTAGAGGTACTGCTGCCCACGCTGGTAGAGGCCCGCCCACTGCCGGTACACGTACTGCACCGGGCTCCACTTCATCCACGGCAGGTTCACGCCGAATTGCATACCGTGGGTGTGCCCGCTCAGCGTCAGGTCGATGTCGGGGTACTCGTGCACCTGCCCGTCCCAGTGCGAGGGGTCGTGCGAGAGCAGAATCTTGAAGGGCGCGGTGGGGTCGGCCGCAGCGTGGGTTTTGGCCAGGTCGCCGTACTGGGCAAAGCCCCGGGCGCCCCAGTTCTGCACCCCCAGGATGCTGATTTTCTCGCCGCCCCGCTCGATGACGCGGGCTTCGTCGAGCAGCAGCTGCCAGCCGATTTTGGCGTGGTTCTGCTTGATGCGCGCCAGGTTGGCCGCTTTGGCCTCGCGGCCGCCCAGCTCGTCCCAGTTCACATAGTCGGCGTAGTCGTGGTTGCCGAGGATGGAGTAGATGGGCAGCTGGGACTTGATGCCGGCCAGCGTGTCGATGTGCTCCTCCACCTCGTGGGCGAAGTTGTTGACCAGGTCGCCGGTCATGAACACCAAATCGGCGCCCTGCTTGTTGATCAGGTCCACGGCGCGCTGCAACGGCTCTTTCGACTGAAACGAGCCGGTGTGCAGGTCCGAAATCTGCAGCAGCTTGAAGCCGTCGAAGGCCACGGGCAGGTTGGGGAAACGCAGCACCACGCGCTTGACGGTGTAATCGGTGCCCCCCTTCACCATGCCCCAGAGCAAGGACACGAAGGGCACCGCGCCGGCCACTAGGGCGGCTTTGCTCAGAAACTCCGAGCGCGAAATGGCCCGGCCGCCGGTGCTTTGGTTGGCCGGCGACATCAGCTGAAAGGCCCAGCGGCCCAGGCGCGTCACGTCTTCGAGCAGCAGCGGAATGACCACGACCAGCTTGGCGGCCACCATGGCCAGCAGCAGGCCGCCGAAGTAGGCTTTGTAGGAGGCGTGCTCGCGCCGCGAATTCATGGCCCAGATGCCCAGGCCCCAGATAACGACCGTCAGTACCCAGTACAGGGCGGTGACGAGGCGGCGCGTGGCGGGTTCGGCGTGCTGCACCAGGGTGCGGACGGCCTGAAAGCCGTACCATTCGCCGAATACGACAAACGCCAGAAAGAGGAACGGAAACAGACTTCTTGACATAGACAGGGGGCAAACCGGCCGACCGGCATTAAGGTTCGGCCGGCGAACTGCGCGGGTAGACGTACGAGCCGGATTTTTACTTTACTTGAAAGGCCATAACAATTCCAGTGCCCTATGAATTCGGTTGACATCCTGGCGGAAGAAGAAACCCCGCGCAGCGCCTACCCGACGCCCCAAAGCTTCAGCATCAAGAGCTGGGCCGAGGAGGACCGCCCCCGCGAAAAGCTGCTGCTGAAAGGCCGCGCCGCCCTGTCCGACGCCGAGCTGATGGCCATTCTGCTTGGTTCGGGCACCACCAAACTCTCGGCCGTCGACGTGGCCAAGCTCATCCTGGCCAGCACCGGCAACGACCTCAACGAGCTGGCCAAGCTCTCGGTAAAAGAGCTGATGCGCCACAAGGGCATCGGCGAGGCCAAGGCCATAACGATAGTGGCCGCGCTGGAGCTGGGCCGGCGCCGCAAGGAAACGGCCGCCTCGGAGCGCGTCACCATCACCTGCTCCACCGACATCTACAACCTGATCCGGCCCAACCTGCAGGACCTCCCGCACGAGGAGTTCTGGGTGATTATGCTCAACCGCGCCAACGTGGTGATGCGCCAGGAGAAAATCAGCAGCGGCGGCGTGGCCGGCACCGTGGCCGACCCGAAGATGATTTTCAAGCAGGCCCTGGAAAAGCTGGCCAGCAGCATTATCCTCGTCCACAACCACCCCAGCGGCAACCGCCAGCCCTCCGCCGCCGACATTATGCTCACCAAGAAGCTCAAGGAAGCCGGCAACTTCCTCGACCTGCCCGTGCTCGACCACTTGATCTATACCGACCGCGGCTACTACAGCTTCGCGGATGAGGGCATTTTGTAAGCGGCGGTAGCACTGGCAGTCATTGCGAGCAACGCGAAGCAATCTTTCCTCTCGTGGCACAACGTTACAAAACGCACCAACCGAAAATCGGCGGCAATGATGGTGGCGCCGGTGACCGTGGGCACAACGTCCCAACTGGCATAAACCGAAAACCATGCACCATTACTACGTTTACATCCTCACAAACCAGAACAGCACCGTGCTCTACGTCGGCGTGACCAACGACCTGATACGCCGCGTGGCCGAGCATCGGGAAGGCCAGCACAAAGGCTTTACCAAGCGCTACAACCTCAATAAGCTGGTCTACTTCGAGGAGTATCCCGATGCAAAAGCCGCTATTGCGCGGGAAAAGCAACTCAAGCCTGGCAATAGGCAGAAGAAGCTGGACGCAGTAAATGCGGTGAATCCTAATTGGGCGGAGCTATTGCCGGAATAGGGGAGGTGCCGTTTTCGGTTGCTGCTAGGTGGGACGCTTGTGCCACGAGAGGAACGATTGCCGCGCTTCGCTCGCAATGACTGCGGGTGCTACCGTCGGCAGCGGCCCGCTGCCACCCGCGCCGCCGCTACCTTTGCCGCATGGCTTCACTTTCCGCCCCCAAAGTTCTGCTCGGCTTAGGTCTGGTATTCGTCATCGGCTACGTGGCCGCCGACCTCGTGTTCAGCGACGACCAGTACCTGCTCAAGCTCAAGCAGGAGCGGAAGCAGAAAAACGAGCAGTTCCGGGGCCACCGCACCTCCCCGCTGCCCGAGGAGCTGCACGAAAACTTCGACAGCCTGCGCTATTACGCCCCCCAGGCCATCTGGCGCATCAGTGCCGAGTTGCAGCGCCTGCCCCCGGGCGACACCATCAGCCTGCCGCTCACTCAGGGCGGAGCCGATAAGTACACCCGCTACGCCCGCGTCACTTTCGACTGGCAGAGCCACAAGCAGACTCTCACGCTGCTCCGGCGCGTGAGCAAAACCGACCCCACGCTGTTCGTCCCCTTCACCGACCACACCAACGGCCACGGCAGCTACGGCGGCGGCCGCTACCTCGACGTGGAAATGCCCAGCGAGAATGACCGCCAAATCATCCTCGACTTCAACCGCACCTACAATCCCTACTGCGCATACGGCGGCAATTTCTCCTGCCCCATGCCGCCCAAGGAAAACTGGCTGACCATCGACGTGCCGGCCGGCGAAAAGAGCTATAAGGAATAGCGCGCGGTGGTAGTACGACTCAAAGTCGTACTACCATATCATAGAACGAAGCCGGCAGAACGGCCTCTGCGCCCTCCGCGGAAACATCTGCGCCGTCAGCGGGCTAAAAACGATGTTGTCACCCAGGAAAAGCATCATAGCCCCGCCGTGGTCTATCTTTGCCTTTCCGCTGTCGTTGCCGGCCCTGGTCTGACAACTGACAACCGACCACTGACAACTATGAAGATTTCCCTCGACTGGCTCCGCACGCTTTTCCCCACCGATAAAACGCCCGCCGAAATTTCGGCCCTGCTCACCAGCTCCGGCCTCGAAGTAGAAGGTCTGGAGGAGCTGGAAAGCGTGCCCGGCGGCCTGCAGGGCGTGGTGCTGGGCACGGTGCTCACCCGCGAGAAGCACCCCGACGCCGACAAGCTCAGCGTCACCACCGTGGACGTGGGCGACGACACCATCCGCAACATCGTGTGCGGCGCCCCCAACGTGGCCGCCGGCCAGCGCGTGGTGGTGGCCCTGGAAGGTGCCACGCTGCACCCCAGCAGCGGGGAGCCGTTCAAGATCAAGAAGTCGAAAATACGCGGCGCCGCCTCCGAGGGCATGCTCTGCGCCGAGGACGAAATCGGCCTTGGGGCCTCGCACGCCGGCATCCTGGTGCTCGACACCGACCTGCCCAACGGCACCCCCGCCGCTGAGTATTTCGGCCTCAGCTCCGACCACATCATCGAAATCGGCCTGACGCCCAACCGCGCCGACGCTGCCTCGCACTTCGGCGTGGCCCGCGACCTGCGCGCCCTGCTACGCCAGCCCGTGCAGCTGCCCGACGTGAGCCAGTTCCACGCGCCGACCGAGGTGCCCGCGGGTAATATCACCGTCGAAATCGAGGACACGGAGGGCTGCCCGCGCTACGCCGGCCTGCTGCTGGAAGGCGTGCAGGTGGGCCCCTCGCCGGAGTGGCTGCAGCGCCGCCTGCGCAGCATCGGCCTCGCGCCCATCAACAACGTGGTGGACGTGACCAACTTCGTGCTGCACGAGCTGGGCCAGCCCCTGCACGCCTTCGACGCCGACCAAATTGGCGGCAACGGCATCCGCGTGCGTCGCGCCGGGGCGGGGGAGAAGCTCACCACCCTCGACGGCACCGACCGCACGCTCAAAGCCGAAGACCTCGTCATTGCCGACGCTTCCGGCACCGCGCTGGCCCTGGCCGGCGTGTTCGGCGGCAAGTCGTCGGGCGTGACGGAGGCCAGTACCCGCGTGTTCCTGGAAAGCGCCTACTTCGAGCCCGCCGTGGCCCGCAAAACCGCCCAGAACCACCAGCTCAAAACCGACGCCTCCTTCCGCTTCGAGCGCGGCACCGACCCGCACATGGTGCCGCTGGCCCTGAAGCGCGCCGCTCTGCTGCTGCAGGAGGTGGCCGGCGCCCGCGTGGCCGCCCCGGTGGTCGACGTGTACCCGCGCCACATCGAGCACACCGCGGTGCGCCTGCTGCTGCCCCGGGTGGAGAAGCTCATCGGCCACTACATCGCGCCGGAGCGCATCCGCCAGATTCTCACCGACCTCGACATCCTCATCACCGAGGAAGGTACCACCGAAACCGGCGCCGCCGAGTGGCTGGTATCCGTGCCGCCCTACCGCGTCGACGTGACCCGCGAAGCCGACGTGGTGGAGGAAATCCTGCGCATCTACGGCTACGACCACGTGCCGCTGCGCCCCTTCAACGCCGCCGCGTTCCTGGCCAAGTTCCCCTCGCCCGACCCCGAAGTGCTGCGCCGCGACGTGAGCCAGCTGCTCAGCGGCCAGGGCTACTCGGAAATCCTCACGAACTCGCTGGTCAACTCCCGCTACTTCGAGACGCCCGAGCAGCCCGCCGCCGACCTGGTGCGCGTGCTCAATTACAACTCGGCCGACCTCGACGTGATGCGCCCCTCGCTGCTGCACTCGGGCCTGGAAATCATCCGCTACAACGTCAACCGCCGGCAGCGCGACCTGAAGCTCTACGAGTTCGGCCGCAGCTACCACCGCCAGGACGACGGCAGCTACAAGGAAAAGCCCACGCTGGCCATCTACCTCACCGGCAACGTACAGGCCGAAAGCTGGCAGCAGAAAGACGAGAAAACCGCCTACCACCACCTGGCCGGCGCGGTGCTGCAGGTGCTGCGCAGCCTGGGCTTCACGCCCTCGGGCCAGCAGCCGGTGCAGCACGCTTATTTGAACGGCGGCCTGACGCTGCTCCTAAACAATCAGCCCGTCGTGCAACTCGGCTCGGTGTCGCCCAAAGTGCTCAAGCAGCTCGACGTGACTCAGCCCGTGTGGTACGCCGAGCTGGACTGGCAATGGCTGCTGCGCAAATACCGCGGCGCCCTCACGGCCCAGGAGCTGCCCAAGTTCCCGGAAGTTCGCCGCGACCTGTCCTTGGTGGTCGACCAGACCGTGACCTTCGACCAGCTCCGCCAGATTGCCGGCAAAGCCGAGCGGAAGCTGCTGCGCGAGGTGAACGTGTTCGACGTGTACCAGGGCGAAAACCTGGGCGCGGGCAAGAAGTCCTACTCGCTGAGCTTCCTGCTCCAGGACCCCACCCAGACGCTCACCGACCAGGCCATCGACCAGGTGATGCAGAAGCTCATGGCCCAGTTCGAGCAGCAGGCCGGCGCGGTGATTCGCAAATAGTGCGTTGGTTTTTCGTTATTGGTTTTTCGTTTTTCGGCCCGGCCGCCTTCCCGCACGAATAACCTGAACCGAGCCCCCGAATCGTCCGCCGCGAAAAACGAAAAACAAACAACGAAAAACCACCCCAATGGCCTCATCCCAGCAGCTTGCTCAACTGGACCGCATGGAGCGGCAGGTTACCACGTTAGTGGCTGCCTATCAGCAGGTGCGCGAGGAGCTGGCCGATGCCCACACCACCATTCAGCAGCTGCAGGCCGAAGTGCGCGACCGGGACCGGCAGCTGCGGGAGCACCAGAACCAGGAAAATATTGTTAAACTTGCTAATACCATAGCCGCCGAACCGGCTACCGCAACCGAGCTGAAACAACGTCTCAACGAATACATCCGCGAACTAGATAAGTGCCTTGCCTATTTGAGGGAATAACCTGCACCACCCCGCCGACCCCACCCGAAACGCCTCTCGCCCGACCGTGACCGAACTCTCCATCAAAATCCGCATTGCCGACCGCGACTACCCCCTGCGGGTGTCGCCGCAGGAAGAGGAACGCCTCCGCCTGGCGGGCCGCCTCCTGAACGAGCGGATCAAGGAATTTCGCGAGCAATACGGCATCCAGGACAAACAGGACCTGCTGGCCATGATTGCGTTGACCACCTTGGCCGACCGCATGAAAGCCTCAAAGGAAAAGGACGGTACCGACGCCGCGCTGACCGAACGCCTCGAACGCCTCGATCAGCTGCTCTCGTCGGTGGTACTTGCCTGATAATAGCATAGGTACTTGGCCGTCAGTGCCGAGCAGTCACGATTTGGGCCCGCGCCCCAGGCCAATAACCCTTCTGGCCGTCTGACTGCCTCGCCGCTCTCGGCTGACTAACCCGAAAGGACCCTTGGGCAGACGGCCCGGTCCGGAAACCTGCCGTTGCGGCAGCCCATTCGACGCAGGCTATGGTGCTTGTTCCATCCTCCCCAACATCACCATACCATGCCCGAAATAATATACATCGTGCTGGCCGCGGTAGTCGCCCTCGTCGTGGGCTTCTTCCTGGGCCGGCAGATGGCCGGAAAAGCCCGGCAGGACGTAGAAGCGCAGGCTCAGGGCCGCGCCGCTGAGCTCTTGCAAGAGGCCGAGGCCAAGGCCAACCGCCTCCGCGAGGAGCGCATTCAGCAGGCCAAAGACAAGGCCCGCCAGGTGCGGAACGAGTCCGAGCAGGAAATCCGCCGCCTCCGCCAGGAGGCCGACCAGGACCTGGCCCAGCGCCGCGAAGTCGTGGTGCAGCAGGAAGCCAGCGTGAAGCAGCTCACCCAGGCCTCGCAGCGCCAGCTGGAGCAGGTGCAGCGCAAGGAAAAAGAGCTGGACGTGCTGCGCGAGAAGGTGTCCAACGAGGCCCAGCGCCAGCAGGAGAAATTCGAAGCGCAGGAAGAAAAGCGCCGCTTGCACCACGAGCAGCTGGCCGCCCAGCTGCAGGAAGACCAGGAAGCCGCCGACGCCCTGCGCCACCAGCTGCAGCAGCAGCTCGAAACCATTGCCGGCCTCACCGCCGCCGAAGCCCGCGAGCAGCTGGTGGAGTCGCTGAAGAACGAAGCCCAGATTCAGGCCTCGTCGTTCATCAAGGACACCGTGGCCCAGGCCCGCCTCACGGCCACCAAGGACGCCAAGAAAGTGGTGCTCGAAACCATTCAGCGCACCGCCGCCGAACACGCCATCGAAAACTGCGTGTCGGTGTTCAATATTGAATCGGACGACGTGAAGGGCAAGATTATTGGCCGCGAGGGGCGCAACATCCGCGCCCTGGAAGCCGCTACCGGCGTTGAAATCATTGTCGACGACACGCCCGAGGCCATCATCATCTCGGGCTTCGACCCGGTGCGCCGCGAAATTGCCCGCCTCTCCCTGCACCTGCTGGTGAAGGACGGCCGCATTCACCCGGCCCGCATCGAGGAAATCGTGGCCAAGACGCGCAAGAACATCGAGGAGGAAATCGTCGAAATCGGCGAGCGGACCATTGTCGACCTGGGCATCCACGGCCTGCACCCCGAGCTGATCAAGATGGTGGGCCGCATGCGCTTCCGCTCCTCCTACGGGCAGAATCTGCTGCAGCACAGCCGTGAAGTAGCCAACCTCTGCGCCACCATGGCCGCCGAGCTGGGCCTGAACGTGAAGCACGCCAAGCGCGCCGGCCTGCTGCACGACATCGGCAAGGTTAGCGCCGAGGAGCCCGAGCTGCCCCACGCCATTCTGGGCATGGAGCTGGCCAAGAAGTACAAGGAGCACCCCGACGTGGTCAACGCCATCGGCGCCCACCACGACGAGATGGAGATGACAGCCCTGATTTCGCCCATCATCCAGGCCTGCGACGCCATCAGCGGCTCGCGCCCCGGCGCCCGCCGCGAGATGATGGAAAGCTACATCAAGCGCCTCAAGCAGCTGGAAGAAACCGCCAACGCCTTCAAGGGCGTCAACCAGTGCTACGCCATCCAGGCCGGCCGCGAGCTGCGCGTCATCGTGGATGCCGAAAACGTGACCGACGACCGCGCCCAGGAGCTGTCCAGCGAGATTTCGCAGAAAATCGAGAAGGAAATGCAGTACCCCGGCCAGATCAAAGTCACGGTTATCCGCGAAATGCGCGCCGTGGCCTACGCCAAGTAGAACGAGTGGTCCTACGAATTCCGCGAAGCGGTTCGTAGGACCACTATCGTTGAACAACCTGCCCGAACGATGCCGGCCCGCCGCAACAGCTGTTGCGGCGGGCCGGCATCGTTCGGGCGGTGCTGTGCAATCAAGGCCCGAGTACAGCATCCTCCAACCCTTTGTAGCTTACCACGCCATTCATGTCAACGGAGTATTTCAGCAGCCAGCCGTGGTCTGAAAACGGGTAACCCACGAAAGTAGAAAAGACCAGTAGGCGCTTCTGCTCGTCTATGCGCTCCAGGCTGGTACTACCGAACCCAATCTTCGGCCACTCTTGCTGACCGGCAAAACGACGGTTGAACATGGCCTTCCTGACGATGATTTCCTGGGTTTTAGCGCCGGAAATCAACTGGATTTTTACGCGCTGCTCCTGCGAATGATACACAACCGGCAACTGCGCCGACCCCAGGGAATCGGTTGCGGCTTGAACAGTATCTGCCTCAGAAAACGGGCCAGCACAAAAAACGCCGTACCGGACGGTGTAAGGCTGACCTGCCAGTTGAAACCGGCGGCTCGTAAGCTTCCCGTCAAAGCTGCATGGCACTTTCTCGTGGTGGTAAGCGGGCTTTGATTGGGCATTGATGGTGAAGCTGAGCATCAATGCGGGCAGCAGCATGCTATAGCGTGGCATATAAAGGAGTAAGGATTGAACCGGGCAACAGACCAAGCGCAAGCAACAAAAAAAGCAGGCGAAGTCCCAGCCCCGCCTGCCTCTTCCATTTCTAGAAAAGCTACGCCCCCCGCCGCACCACCACCTTCACCTCCCCGCCGGCCCCGGATTCAAACCGCCCCGTCAGGTAGCGCGCCGTGTCCGGCCCCAGCGCCGCCCGCGGCACCGTCGTCACCTTCCCGGCCGGGAAGGTCTGCGGCGTCGTCACCGCGCCGTCGGCCTGGGCCATCCAGAGCAGGAAAGCCGAACCAGACTGGTTTTCCACCGTCACCGTCGCGTCGAGGGGGTAGTTGGTGCGGGCCAGGCGCACCGGCTGCGCATCCTGCCGGTGCAGGTGCAGGGTGCGCAGCAGCGCCGGGGTGGCGGCGCGGCTACCCGCAAGTCCCTTCGCCCCGGCAGCGGCCCGCGTCTTGTTGGCATCGGTAAAGGCCCGGTACAGCTCCTCCCAGCGCGGGTCCGGCTCGGTGCGCATCCCCGCAATCAGCCGCTGCATCAGCTCCAGCTGCGCCCGCAGCCGCTTCAGCAGCTCCGGCAGGGCCAGCGTGGCCAGGCGCGTGCCGGTCTTGGCCGTCGTCTGCGTTTCGTGGGCCTGCTCGTAGGCGTCGGCGGCGCTGGCCGGGGCCTGAATCAGCGCCGGCGTCAGGCGGAAGCGCGTGCGCACCGCCTCCGGCAGCTCCCGCACCCGCGTCACCAGGGCGCGCACGTGCAGCAGGTCCTCCGCCGCGTCGCCGTAGCGCACCTCGTTGTAGCTCAGCGTCAGCGCCCGTTTCAGGCCCAGGTCGCCGATGCTCAGCGCGTAGGCCACCGCCCGGTTCGAGAGCGTGTCGGTGTGCCGCGCCAGCAGCTCCCGCGCCTGCTCCTTGCTCAGCACCGCGTCCGAGGTGTCCTGTCCCTGCTGGTCGGCCCGGGCTCCAATGGCCGCCACCAGCTCCGCCCGTGCCGTGTCGGCCTCCTGCAGCGGCGCGAAGCCCTCAATTTCGGTGATAAACGAGGCCGTGGTCAGTCCCACGCGCCGGCCGCGCTCCAGCACGGCTAATTCTGCGGTTCTCATAATAGAATTGAAGAAATGATGGAAATTATGCCGGGTAATATATGGGAAAATGCTATTAAGATACCCCCGCGCTGTTGAGTAGTCCGATACCGTTAGCCGGCCGGCACTGCCCCCGCCCAATCCGTCCCGCTGTCACAGCTGATGGGGTCAACCGCGTCACTGCCGCCCACACCCGGCCCGCAAGCCCGTTTCCGCCCCCGATTACCAGTGCTCCGCGGCATTTAAGAGGGCTTCCGCACCAATTTCGAGGTACTCCGCATCGACTTAGATGCCTTCCGCGACATCTAAGCGGTGCTCCGCGGCATTTAAGAGGTATTCCGCGGCTCCTAAGAGCTGTTCCGCAAGGCCTAACGGGTCTTCCACCGGCGCTAAGCACACGTCCGGAGGTGCTAAGCCGGCTTCCGGGGCAGCTAAGAGCTGTTCCGCAATTGTTGGCGGCTCTACCGCGCCACCGAGGCGCGGAGCCGCAGTACTGCCAGATGTTACAGTGTGCCGGTTGCCAGCATCTAACCCGCCTGCTGGAGCCAACGGCTCTTCCAAGCACCGGACCCCAGCCGCTCCCGCAGCGGCTGCCCCGTCTATTTGCTCATCCTGGTCGAAATAATAACCGCCCAATTCCCTTCATTTCAAAATAGACAGTGTCAGGTATGAGTGGTTAAAAAATGCGAATGGAAAGCCAAGGGGTAATTTTCCCAGATATATCTACCTGTGCATAAAGTCTGATAACCCTAACGCATCGGTTGAACCAACCCGCCAGCCTCCCGATGTTTGTCCCGTCCTCTAACCCCACCACCACCGATGAAGCGTTTTCTATTCCCGTTTAGCTGCGCCCTGGGCCTGCTGGCCGCCCTGCTCACCAGCTGCTCCGTCTACGCCCCCATGCAGCCCACCACGTCCACCATCCGGCACCGGGGCGAAACCGAGCTGAGCGCCAGCATCCAGCCCAACGGCCGGCTGGAGGCCGGGGTAGTGCACTCGCCGATGGCCAACGTGCTCGTTTCCGGCGCCGCCACGTTTCGGCCCAAGACCAACGATTCCAGCTCGCTGAACACCCGGCAGTGGGAGCTGGGCCTGGGCACCTACCGCGCCCTCGGCACCCACTGGCTGCTCACCGGCCTGGCCGGCGGCGGCTACGCCACCACCCACAAGTCCATCATGACCAAGGAGCTGGATATTTTCCCGCTGGGCGTCCACAACGAGCTGTACCAGTACGACGCGCGCTACGCCAAGCTATTCGGCCAGTTCAACGCCTCTTACGCCTTCCGCGGCGGCGAAGTAGGCGCCGCCTACCGCCTCACCTACCTGCATTTCCGCGACCTAAACTGGCAGTACAACGGCTACTCGGCACCGATTCCAGTCAAAAGCATGCTCCGCCACGAGCCCCAGCTGTTCTGCCGCATCAACCTGGACCGCCAGCAACCGGCCCGCTGGCAGGCCCAGGCGGCCATCGGCATGTCGCTGGCGCAAAACCGCAAAGCCGAAGTGGAAACCTGGACCTCCACCGAAGCCCACCGCACCCGCCTGCCCATGCCCACCGCCAGCCTGGGCGTGGTGTTCCGGCCGGGCCGAAGAATCGGCAAGTAAGGCACTGCAATACCAGAACCGCCTTTATCCACCAGACCTACTATCGATTACAGAAGAGTCTTTACCGAGAGTGACCGAGTGAATGAGTAGCCCGAAGGGCCCGCCGTTACTGCAAGTAGCGGCGGGCCCTTCGGGCTGCGTAGCGGCGGCTACCACCGCCACCCCAGCAGCACCCGCCCCGAGGCGTACCACCGCGTCGAAAAATCCCAGGGGTCGTAGGACGGCGGGTCGATGAAGAGCACCGGCGTCAGGCCCGCGCCCGCGTACCACCGCCCCTGCGGCGGCTGGTAGCGGTAGCCCGCCAGCGGCGTCAGGTACAGCACCTTGTCGGTATCGGCGCGGCGGTAGTGGCGCACGGCCGGCGTCAGCCCCAGGCCGAATTCAGTGTGGTGCGCCCCGGACCCCGTCAGCAGCCCCAGGCCCAGCGGCCCCGACAGCTCATCCCCCGTCAGCCCCAGCCCGGCGCTGAGCAGATACGTGGCGCGGGGCCGCCGCCACACGGCCCACTCGTAGCCCACGGCGTAGTACGGACTCCGGCCGCCCCCCTCCAGGTACAGGGCGTTGCGGCGCCCGGCCGCAGGGGCGCCGTCCTGGGCCCAACAGGGCCGCCCGGCCAGCACCAGCAGAAACGGCAGCAGCAAGCGTCGCATGGCCCAATATGCCCAAAAGCAGCCGGTGTAGCCTCACGGCATCGGCGGCTTTTCGATGATGCCAACCCCAGGGTACTTAGCGGCGGCTTCTTACGCCGGTGCCGCAGTCGGCGGTACGTCCTGCGCCCAGTGCTGCGCGGCCCGCACGGCGCGGTGCCACTGCGCCACGCCCGCGTCGATGACGGCGCGGTCGGCCTGCGGCGCGAAGGTGGTATCGGCCGGGTTCAGCGCCCGTAATTCGTCCAGCCCGCCCCAGTAGCCCACGGCCAGGCCGGCCAGGTAGGCCGCGCCCAGGGCGGTGGTTTCGAGCAGGCGCGGGCGCAGCACCCGGGCGCCCAGCACGTCGGCCTGAAACTGCATCAGCAGCTCGTTGGCCGCCGCCCCGCCATCCACGCGCAGCTCCCGGATGGGCAGGTCCGCATCGGCCTGCATGGCCCGCAGCACGTCCAAGGTCTGGAAGGCAATGGCCTCCACCGCCGCCCGCGCAATGTGGGCCGCCGTGCTGGCCCGCGTCAGGCCGAAGAGGGTGCCGCGGGCGTGCGGGTTCCAGTGCGGGGCGCCCAGGCCCGCAAACGCCGGCACGAAGCACACGCCGCCGCTGTCGGGCACCTGCCGGGCCAGCGCCTCCACCTCGGCCGCCGTGCGGATGATGCCCAGCTGGTCGCGCAGCCACTGCACCACGGCCCCGGCCATGAAAATGCTGCCCTCCAGCGCGTACTGCGTCTGGTTGCCAATCTGCCAGGCCACCGTCGTCAGCAGGTTGTGCCGCGAGGCCCGCGGCTTTTCGCCGATGTTCATCAGCATAAAACAGCCCGTGCCGTAGGTGTTCTTGACCATGCCCGGCCCGGTGCATTGCTGCCCAAACAGGGCCGCCTGCTGGTCGCCGGCAATGCCCGCCAGCGGGATTTTGGAGGCAAACACGGTGGTTTTCGTCTCGCCGTACACCTCGCTGGAGGCGCGCACCACCGGCAGCATCGAGCGCGGAATGTCGAACAAGGCCAGCAGCTCCTCGTCCCACTGCAGCGAGTGAATGTTCAGCAGCATAGTGCGCGAGGCGTTGGTCACGTCGGTCACGTGCAGCCCGCCCTGGGTGAAGTTCCAGATCAGCCAGCTGTCGACGGTGCCGAAGGCCAGCTCCCCGGCCTCCGCCTGCCGCCGGGCTCCGGGGACGTTATCGAGAATCCAGCGCACCTTGCTGGCCGAAAAGTAAGCGTCGAGCACCAGCCCGGTCTTCTGCCGGATCAGCTCCTCGTGCCCGTCGACGCGTAGCTGCTCGCAGAACGCGGCCGTGCGGCGGTCCTGCCACACGATGGCGTTGTAGACGGGCCGGCCGGTCTGGCGGTGCCACACAATGGTGGTTTCGCGCTGGTTGGTGATACCGATGGCGGCAATGCTGCGGCCGTTCTGCCCGGCCTTCACCGTAGCCTCGGCCGCCACGCCCGCCTGCGTCGCCCAGATTTCCAGCGGGTCGTGCTCCACCCAGCCCGGCCGCGGAAAAATCTGGGTGAATTCCTTCTGCGCCTGCGCCACGATGTGGCCCTGCCGGTCAAACAGAATAGCGCGGGAGCTGGTCGTGCCCTGGTCGAGGGCCAGGATGTATTGCTGGGGCATGGCGGGAGGGGATGAAAAGCGGCTAGAGTCGGTAAAGAAAGCCGTCTATCGTCAAACCGGAACGTCATCCTGAGCGCAGCGAAGGACCTTCCTCGCACCCTGCACCAACCGATAAGAGCAGCCATTGACGCCTTCACCCGAATCGGTGAAGCAATGCGACATTTTTCCAGACGATTGGGCGTTGGTGGCTGCTCTTATCGGTTGGTGCAGGGTGCGAGGAAGGTCCTTGACTACGTCGACCTTTGGTTCGCTAAGGCTCAGGATGACGTTCTATGTTGTCGTCTGGCTGTCTAGCCGATAATGCCGCGCCAACTCCGCAAACGCGGCCACCTGCTGCCGCTGCCAGGCTTCGTCGTGGCCCAGCTCGGCGGCCAGCAGCGCCGCCACGGCGGGCGCGGCGCGCACCGCCGCCGCCGCGTCGAGGAACAGCAGGCGCACGCGGCGGGCCAGCACGTCCTCCACGGTGCGGGCCAGCTCGTAGCGCGCCGCCCACACTACTTCGGCCCGCACAAACTCGGCCTCCGGTACCAGTCGCTGGCGCAGCTCCGGCCGCTCCCGCATCAGCTGCTGCAGGGCCGGCAGGTCGCGGCCGTACACGTATAGGTGGCTGCCGCGGTCGGCCTCGGTGGTGGGCCGGGCGCCGTGAATGGGCAGGCTGGCCGTCTGGCTGGGCTGCGGCGGCAGCTTGCCCAGGCGGATGGCTTGGTCCACGGTGTCCTCGCCCATGCGGCGGTAGGTGGTCCACTTGCCGCCGGTGATGGTGATGAGCCCCGCCGCCGACACCAGGATTTTGTGGCTGCGCGAAATTTCCTTGGTCTGGGACTGGCCGTTTTGCGGGGCCGCCAGGGGCCGCAGCCCGGCGAAGATGCTCAGCGCATCACTGCGCCGGGGCGTGTGGGCCAGGTAGCGGCCCGCCGTGCGCAGAATGAATTCGATTTCCGCGTCCAGGGCCTGTGGCTCCGCGCTGGCCGTATCCAGCGGCGTATCGGTAGTGCCGAGTACCACGCGCCCGTGCCAGGGCACGGCAAACAGCACACGGCCGTCGTCGGTGCTGGGAATCATCAGCGCGTCGTCGCCGGGCAGAAAGCGGCGGTCGACCACGATGTGCACGCCCTGGCTGGGCCGCACCAGCTTCGGGGCAGCGGGCTGGTCCATGCGCAGCACCTCGTCGACGAAGATGCCGGTGGCGTTGACCACGACTTTGGCTGCTAGCTCGTAGCTGCGGCCGGTTTCCGCGTCGGTGGCCCGCACGCCGCTGACTTGGCCCTGGGCATCCTTCAGCAGCCCCTGCACCGCGAAGTGGTTCAGCGCCGTGCCGCCGTGGTCGAGAATGGTCTGGGCTAGGTTCACGGCCAGGCGGGCGTCGTCGAACTGCCCGTCGTGGTAGAGCACGCCGCCGCGCAGGCCTGCCGGGCGCAGGTTGCCCAGGCGGCGCAGCGCTTCTTCGCGGCCGATGTGCACCGAAGCTCCTAAGCTGAGGCGGCCGGCCAGCAGGTCGTACAGCTTCAGCCCGAGGGTGTAGAACGGGCCGCCCCACCAGTTGTAATTCGGGATGATGAAAGCCTGGTTGCGGACCAGGTGTGGGGCATTTCGCAGGAGCAGGCCACGCTCGTGCAGGGCCTCGCGCACCAGGCCCACGTCGCCCTGGGCCAGGTAGCGCACCCCGCCGTGCACCAGCTTGGTGCTGCGGCTGCTGGTGCCCTTGGCGAAGTCGTCGCGCTCCAGCAGCAGCGTGCGGAAGCCCCGGCTCAGGCCATCGAGGGCCACGCCCAGCCCCGTAGCCCCGCCGCCGATGACGATAAGGTCCCAGCCGGGCTGGGCGGTGAGCTGCCCTAGCAGCGTGTCCCGCTGAAAGGCGGCAGGGGTGAGGGAAGGCGTCATAGGGGCGGCGAAATCGAACGTCAGGCCCTACAACGGTAAAATCGGTGCCGTGGCTGCCGCAAAAGAACCCGTACTAGGCAACAGGGCCACTGAACCAGGCATAGGCGGGGGCGCAGCGGCATGGTGAAAATTCAGATTGCGGGAATGATTATGGCATAGGCGGGGGCGCAAGGTTGTATGTTCGTCGTATCTAGGTGCCCACTGCCGCCCATGCGGTCCAATTCCATCGTTTATGAAGTCAATTCGTTACGGCTGGGCCGCGAGCCTGGCGGCCCTCACGTCGGGCTGCGCCGTGTACGCCCCGCTGATTCCGGCCACGCCGCTGCTGGAGCACGCCGGCGAAGTGGAACTGCAGGCCGGCGTGCACACGCCCTCGGCCGTGACGGGCAGCGTGAGCTACTCGCCGCTGCCGCACCTGCTGCTCACGGCCACCGGCGCCACCAACCTGAACCGCGGCGACACCACCTACTTCCGCTACCGGCACGCCGAAGTGGGCGCGGGCTACTACACCGTGCTGGGCAGCCGCACCTACCTGGGGCTGCTGGGCGGCTACGGGCGCACCCACAGCAGCCGCGGCTACCTGGAGCTGGGCTCGGGCTTTCTGTTTTTTCCGGCAAGAAACCCGCTGCACTACGAAGCCCGCTACCACCGCTATTTCGCCCAGGCCTACCTGGCCTCAATGGGCAACGAGGTGGTGAGCTGGGGCGGCACCCTGCGCGCTACTGCCGTCGACTTCAGCCGCCTGACCCGTAACGATGAGCCCGTAACCCAGGCGGCCCGCGTGTACCTCGAGCCCAGCGCGTTTGTACGCATTGGCCGGTCGACTTCGCCCTGGCAGGGCTTCACGGCCATGGGCTGGTCGGTGCCGCTGCGCACCCAGCGCCTCGGCAGCGACCCTACCCTCTCGCTGCACGCCCTGCTGCTGAGCGGCGGCGTGGTGCTGCGCCCGAAGTGGCTGGGCCAGGGCAATGAATAATAGTTGCTTGTATTGTTACTATTCGACCTGGTTATACAACCAACGCATTAGTCAACGACTCCGGTAAGTAGCGCTGATTTATCCAAACCCCGCCGATGCAGCTACTACTACGCTTATCCGGTCTCACGCTGCTGACGCTGCCCGTGGGCTGCACCATTTATACCCCGTTGCAGCCACCCGCGCCGGTTATTCAGCGGCAGCACGAAGCCGAAATCAGCGGCGGCATGCGGCTATCGGGCCACGTTGAAGCGGCGGTGGCTTACTCGCCGCTGCCGCACGTATTGCTGCGGGCCGCTGCCGGTGGCAATCCTCTCGTGCACATGAGCCCCGACACCGTACGGTTTCGGGTACGTCAGCGCGAGGTGGCCGCCGGTACATATTGGCTGGTGAATCCGCAGTGGCTGGTGGGTGGACTAGGCGGCGTGGGCTGGGGTGAAGGAACGCATTGGTACACCCGCCACAGCGCGCCGGGCTTGCTCAATTTTCGGCCCGATTCGCTGTGGTCTTACCGCTACGAGGCCCGGTACCGTCGAACCTTTGGGGAGGTGTACGTACACCGGCTGGGAGGGGAGTTGTTCAGCTTTGGCGGCGCTTACCGGCTGAATGCCGTGCGGTTTACCCGGTTCACGAACGACGGCGTAGCCACCGGTTTTCAGCGGACGTGGCGCCACGAGCCGCAAATATTCGTGCGCTACGGCGGCCAGCGCCGCGAGCGGGGCGGGTGGCTGGCATTTCAGCTCTCCTCGGGGCTGTCGTGGGATGCCCGCTACCGAAAACCAGCCGGCCGCGCCGGCAACCGCGACGCCGTGGAGCCCCGGCAGGGCGGGCTTTACACCACCTTCAGCGTGATTCTGCGGCCGCATTACTTCTGGCTGCGCCAGCGCGACTAAGCCGCGCCCTCAGCGCCCCAGCGCCAGCCCGATGCGCAGGTTCAGGCGCAGCCGAAACGCCAGCTGTTCGAGGCTGGCCGTGGGGTCGGGGGTGAGCAGGAAGGGAATGCCGAGGTTGAAATCGACGAAGCCGTAGGGGCCCAGGCGGCGCTGCAGGCCGTACTGCAGCATGGCCGTGGCCCGCGCCACCTGCCCCGACTCGTAGTAGTTGTAGAACGGCGAAAGGTTGGAGAAGCGGCCCAAACCCGCGCCCAGGCCCACGGCCACGTAGTTGGCCGAGAAATTACTGGCACTTTTACCCTTGCGGATGCGCTGGTTCAGGTTGTAGTAATAACGGCCGGCCACCTGCACCCGGGCCGTCAGCACGGTGCGCATCCGCTGGTCGAGCGAGTCGCGGTAGTAGCGGAACACGTCGGGGCTCACCTCGCCCAGCACCGACCACTCCGTGCCGATTTTCCGCTCGTAGGCCAGGTGCGCGCCGTAGCGCACCCGGAAATAGGAGCCCTGGTTGTCGAATCCGAACCCGAAATTGTTCAGCCCTAGCTTCCACAGCTGCCGTTCTTCCACCTGCAGGCGCGTGAGGCGGGTGTAGGCGTTTTGGGGTGACTTGCCCACGGGCGGACCCAGTGGGGCCGGCATGGTTTCCTCGTCGTAGCTGATGCGCGAGGAGTCGGCGGCGGGCTTGGTCTGGGCCCGGGCCGCCGCGCTGCCCAGCAGCAGAAGCAACAGCAGCCAGGTAGCGCCGTACCAGGGGCGAAAGGCAGAGCGTAAGCAAGTCAGCATAGCGCAGAAGCGGAGTCATCGTTTGATGATGAGCGGAGGGGCCTGGAGCGTAACCGGGGCCAGGGACGTCACGGCCCGGATTAGTGGTAAGCGGCCATTCGAGCTGGTGCGCAGCGTCTGCTGGTTGCCCTGCCGGCGCACCTGCCCGCTCAGGGCGGGCGGCACCGTGAGGGTGCTGCGGCTGGTGCTCAGCACGTAGTCGAACTGGTCGGGGTGGGCCACGGTCAGCTTCACCTCGGTACGTTCCGCGTCGATGGTGGCCGAGCGCAGCTCCGCGGTGGGCTCCAAGGTCACGCTGCCGAAGCGGTTACGGATGGCGTAGCTGCCGCCGGCGGCCTGCAGGTTCACGGCCGAGCGGTCGGCGTTGCAGCTCAGGGCCAGGTTGGTGTTCGTGCCGTTGATATCGGCCAAACGGACGTTGACGAGCAGGCTGCCGCGCAGGTCCTGCAGGGTTACCTGCCCGAAATCCTGCTCCAGCTGCTGCCGGCCCGTCAGGCCCGTCAGCGTGGTGTGGCCGTAGGCATTGACCACTTCCAGGGCGTTGTCGGCGGGCATGAGCACGGTGTACTCGGCGCGCAGGTCGCTCTGCACGGCCGGCGCGCCGGGCGTCACGGCGAAGTAGTTCACCAGCTCGATGAGCGTGCCCGTCTTCTCAATCTGGTAGCGGGCCACCGGCAGGTCTTTTTCGGCCACGTCGCGCTCGGGGTGGCGCGACACGAGGCGCAGCACCACCCGCAGCGTGGGCTTGTCCCAGGCCTGCACCCGCAGCGTGGCTTTTTCGGCCCGGATGCGCACCAGCGTACTCACCGGGCAGGCCAGCGTCTGCTCCACGGTGCGCGCCACCACCTGCACTTTCACCTGGGCGCGGGCACCGCCGGCCAGCCCGGCCAGCAGGTACAGCGTCAGCAGCCAGGCCCCGAGCCCGGCGCCGCGCCCTGCCCGTAGCAAGTTCCTCATGAGATAAGCAGCTGAATCAGCTCGCGGGTGACGGTGGCCTTCTGCGTGGTCACGCGGGCCTGGTTCTGCTCCAGCTCGGGTGAAGTGCCGAAGCGCTTCGCATCCTTTTGCAGGCGCTGCTCCTCGGCTTCCAGCTCGGCCAGCTCGGTGCGCAGCTCCTGAAACTCCGTCGTCTGGCACACGGTGGGCAGCGAGGTGCAGTGCGCGTCAATGAAGGCCACGCCCTGAGCCTGCAGCGGGTCGAAGGCCGTGCCGACGAAGGTGGCCGTGGCAGCCTGATCGGTGGGCAGCACTTCCTCGCCGTAGCTGATGGTTTCGGTAGCGGCGGCGGGTTCGGGCGCGGCGGTGCTCACGCGGGCCACGGCGGCCGGGGCGGCCACGGGCAGCGGGCGCTGCCACCACACCACGGCCAGCACCAGCACCGCCGCGGCGGCCGTGGTGGCCCAGTGCCAGGGCTGCGTCAGCCAGCGGTGCGTCACGCCGGGCTGCTGCAGCGGTGCCGCCGGTTCGGCTGGCATTTCGGCGGCCGGCGCTGCGTGCAGCGGCACGATGTCGGCTTCGGCTTCCGCGGCCGGATGGAGGCTAAACGGGGCCGGGGCGGCGGCTTCGTGGTCGAGGCGGCCTACGATGACGGCCCACAGGTCGTCGTCGGGCTCGTGGGCGGGCAGTTCGGGCAGGGCGCGGCTCACCGCCGCGTCGGTATCGATGTGGGCGCTGATGCGCGTCCAGAGCGCGTCGTCGGGCTCGTGCTGGGGCATGCTGTGCAGAGCCCGCCGCAGGTGCTCCTGGCCGGGTTCGGCGGGCAGGTCGGGGAAGTGGCTCATGCGTACAAATGGTGGAGTTTGACTTGCAGCATCTTCTTGGCGTGGAAGAGCTGCGACTTGCTGGTGCCCTCCGAAATGCCGAGCAGCTCGGCCACTTCGCGGTGCATGTAGCCCTCGACTTCGATCAGGCAGAACACCGCCCGGTAGCCAGCCGGCAGCTCGCCAATGGCTTTTTCGAGGGCTTCGCCCGTAAGGTTGTCGTGCCAAGCCACCAGCGGCTCGGGGTGGCGCTCCTGGTCGTATACTTCCATGCGCTGCTCGCGCCGGAGCACGCGCAGGGCGCTGCGCACCACGATGGTCTTGATCCAGGCGCCCAAGGCCGATTCGCCCCGAAAGCTCTCAATCTGCCGAAACACGTCGACAAAGGCCTCCTGCAGCGCGTCCTGGGCCAGGTCCCGGTCGCGCAGGATGCGCAGGGCCGAGGAAAACATGGCCGATTTGTAGCGCTGGTAGAGGCGGTACTGCGAGGCGCGGTCCTGCGCCCGGCAGCCGGCCAGCAGCAGTTGTTCTTCGGTAGGGGCGTCGGAGGCGGGCAAGGGAATCACGGCAGACGGGCTTTGGCTGAATGTGACGTCCGGCCGGGCAAAGGTTGGCTGCCGGTGGAAAAATTACTATCACATCATCGGGGGAGCAGTGCATCAGACGGTCATCCTGAGCGCAGCGAAGGACCTTCCTCCCACCCCGCACCGCCGCTGCTGACGAAGTGCAAACACTTTTTTTAGGGTGTATGGATGGCAAGTAAAGAGGGCGTCAGTACATCATTTTTCGGTTACCGTCCACAGATGCTGGTAAAGCAAAAGCGCCGTCACCAACGTCAGGGCGTCGGTGACGGCGCTTCGTCGTTCTGCTGATTAGCGTCCGGACATTGGCATCAGCGGCGGTGCAGGGCTTGAGGAAGGTCCTTCGCTGCGCTCAGGATGACCGTTCTTTAGCGTCTACGTCTTCGGCTTCTGCAGCTTGGCAAAAACATTATTCAGCGCCTCGGCCCAGGTGGGGTGGGCCAGCACCATGTTCTGCAGCTGCTGGTACTTCAGCCGCCCGGCCATGGCAATCTGCAGCATACTCATGATTTCGCCGCCTTGCTCGCTGAGCACGGCCGCGCCCAGCAGCCGGTCATCTTCGCCGACGAGCACCTTCAGAAAGCCGGCCGGGGCCTCCGTTTCGCGGGCCCGCCCGATGTGGTACACCGGCAGCTTGCCCACGCGGTAGGTCACGCCCTGCGCCGCGGCGTCCTTTTCGGAGAGGCCCACGCGCCCCAGCTGCGGCTCCGTAAATACCACGTAGGGCAGCGGCCGCGCGGTCGTGCGCCGCCGCCGGCCGTGCAGCAGCCGGTCGCGCACGATGCGGTAGTCGTCGTAGCTGATGTGGGTGAACTGCGGGCCGCCCTTCACGTCGCCCAGCGCGTACACGCCGCGCACGCCGGTGCGCAGCTCGTCGTCGGCCCGGATGTAGCCGTGCTCGTCGGTGTCGATGCCGGCCAGGTCCAGGCCCAGCGACTCGGTATTGGGCTGCCGGCCCACGGCCACCAGCAGGTGGGAGCCGCGCAGGCGCCGCTCGCCCTGCCGCGTATCGGCCGTGAGCGTAAGCGTGCCATCGGCCCCGCGCGACACCCGCCGGGCCCGGGCGCCGAGCACGAACTCGATGCCCTCGGCTTCCAGCAGCCGCTGCAATTCCAGCTGCACGTCCTCGTCCTCGCGGCTCATGATGCGGGTTTCGGTGTCGACAATGGTCACGCGCGCGCCGAAGCGGCGGTACATCTGCCCGAACTCCACCCCGATGTAGCTGCCGCCGAGAATGATCAGATGCTCGGGCAGCTCGGGTAGGTCCAGCAGCGTTTCGTTGGTCAGCGCGCCCACCTCGCGGATACCCTCAATATCGGGCCAGGCCGCCACCGTGCCGGTGTTGATGAAGATGAGCGGGGCCGTGAGCCGTCGGGCCTCGATTTCGCGGTTGGGCGCCAGCAGCAGCGTGCGCGGCCCCACAAACGCGGCGTGGCCGTGCAGCACCGTAATGCCCGGGTGCTCCAGCGTCAGGTTTTTGCGAATACCCTCGCGGTGCAGCTCCACCAGGCGGTTTTTGCGGCCGATGACGGCGGGCATGTCCACCTCCGGCGCGGGCACGCGCAGGCCCAGCGCCCCGGCCGTGCGGATGGCGTGGGCGCGGTGCGCGGCCGCCAGCAGGGCCTTGGTGGGCGAGCAGCCGTAGTTGATGCAGGAGCCGCCGAGGTAGCGGCTTTCGATGAGGGCCACGCGGCGGCCGGCGTCGGCCAGGGCGTAAGCCAGCGGGTTGCCGGCCTGGCCCGAGCCGATGATGATAGCGTCGAAACGCTCGGATTCCGTCATATTGGGGTGTGGTTGGGCCGAGGTTACCCCGCGGGGCGCTTGCGGCCCCCGGCCCTGCATACAACGAAACGCCGCTTCGGGCGTTGCTTACCCTTCACATCCGCAGTTTTCATGGCCCTCCGACGCTACCTGCCCCTGGGGGCGCTGCCGCTGCTCAGCAGCTGCGCGTCCATCTATTTCCCGCCGCCCGCCGCCGCGCCCATGCTCACCCAGAAGGGCGAATTCAGCGGCGGCCTGCACACCAACTGGAAGGCCAACGTGTCGGCCCAGGGTGCCTACGCCGTCGGGGAGCATATCGGGCTGATCGGCACGGCCTCGTTTCTGCACAACAACGGCAAGCGCAAGCTTTACGAGCAGGATTTCGGGGAGCTGGGCGTGGGCTACCACACGCGTTTTGGGGTAGATCAGAGCCGCATACTGGAAGTGTACGCCGGCGCGGGTTTCGGCCACGGCAAGCGCGTGGAGCGCAACCGCACCGCCGACGTGACGCAAACCGTGGAGGCGCGCATGGAGAAGTACTTCGCGCAGGTGAACTACACCAAGAAGAAACGCGAGCAGTTCGACTTCCTGGGCCGCACCTGGCAGTTCCGCTACGGCGCGGCCCTGCGCCTGAGCTACCTCAACACGCCCGAGCTTATTCTGAACGGGCAGCGCATTCCCGGCGAAGACAACATCTTTTTCGAGCCCGTCAGCTACACTCGCATCGGCCTGATCGGCCCGCTGAAGTTTCAGGCCATGAGCGGCTGGAACTTCGGCCTGAAAAACCGCAAGTACCTCACCGCCGGCAACTCCGTGTTCAGCATGGGCCTGATCATCAACGTGGGCGGCGACGGGAAGGGGGAGTAGCCGCTTACAGCTCTTCCACTTCCAGCACCAACTCGTAGTTGGACGTCGAGTAGATTGCGTCGGGAAGGCGCTTGCGCAGTTCCGCGTGGCTGGCCTGCTGACTTTGCCAGCGCTTGGCCTGATAAAGCCAGCTGTGGCCGCTGGCTTCGTCGGGGGCCGTGCGCTGCGCCACGGCGGGGTAATCGTCCAGGTTCACCAGGTGCGACTGGGCCGCGCCTTCGGGCTTTACCTCCACGTACAGGTTGACGCGGGTCGACGTTTGGCTTTTGTGGTCATAATCCGGGGCCGTTTCCGGGTTGCGGCGCTGGTACTGCAGGGTCCGCAGGCGCGGCGCCGTTTCGGTGTCGGTATCGGTGAGGCCGGTGGCTACCACAAACACGCCGGCGGCCGGCAATAGCAGCGGCGCGTCGGTGGGCACGGCCAGCTGCAGCCAGCCATCCTGATGCGCTGCCGATTGGGCCGGGGTGATAACCCAGGCGGGGGCCAGCGACTGGCTGACCGGGGCACCTTCGGGGCCGGGCAGGCTCAGGCACACGCGCAGCCGGCCGGCCACGAAGTGGCGGCGCTGGCCGAACGCCTCGCCGAAGCTGTTGGGCGCGCGGTGGCCCAGGCGCACCCGTACGGCCCGGATGCGGTACTGACGGGTGCTGTCGGCCGGGCGGTAAAACACGGCCACCTGCTCACCCGGCATCAGGCTGCGGGCAAAGGCATCGTGCGGCCAGCGCGACTTGCCCGCGTAGCGCCACACCACTGCCCCCGGCTGGGCCCGCACGCGCACGTTCGGCAGGGCCACGGCCTGCGGGGTGAGCCAGAGCGTGTCGGCGGCCGGGGCGGGCTGCCACTGCCGCGGCTGGTAGCCCACGTGGCTGAGCTGCAGCTGCGCCGGCCGGGCTGGTAGTTCGAATCGACCGGATTCGTCGGTGCGCAGGGTGCGGCCGTCGGCCTGCACGGTGGCGGCGGGCAGGGCGGCGCGGGTGCGGGCATCGGCCACCACGCAGCGGTAGGTGGGCGTTTGGGCCGTGGCGGGCCGGGCAGCGGCCAGCAGAAGCAGCACCCCGCAGGCCGTCGGGAAATGGTGGGAGCAATCCATAAAAAAGCAATGGTAATGATCGGGCACGGCGGCTAAGCCAGAATGCGCAGCTAAATAACTAAATCTGAATATTGAAGCCGCATAAGGCACAAAAAAGCCCCGACCTTTTGCAAGTCGGGGCTTCTGGTAGCTGAGCCAGCAGGATGCTTATGCCTCTACTTTCTCGCCTTTCAGCACGCGCAGCATCGTGTCGCCGATTTCGGCCGGCGAATCCACTACGTGGATGCCGCACTCGCGCATGATGGCCATTTTGGCAGCGGCCGTGTCGTCGGCACCGCCGACGATGGCACCGGCGTGGCCCATGCGGCGGCCGGGAGGCGCCGTCTGGCCGGCGATGAAGCCGACGACGGGTTTCTTGTTGCCGGTTTCCTTGATCCAGCGGGCGGCTTCGGCTTCCATGCCGCCGCCGATTTCGCCGATCATCACGATGCCCTCGGTTTCGGGGTCGTTCATGAGCAGCTCCACGGCTTCCTTGGTGGTGGTGCCGATGATGGGGTCACCGCCGATGCCGATGGCCGTGGTCTGGCCCAGGCCGGCCTTGGTCAGCTGGTCCACCGCCTCGTAGGTCAGCGTGCCCGACTTCGACACGATGCCGATTTTGCCTTTCGAGAAGATAAAGCCGGGCATGATGCCCACTTTGCACTCCCCGGCCGTCATTACGCCGGGGCAGTTCGGGCCGATCATGCGCAGGCCGTCGCGGCCTTTCAGGTATTCCTTCACCGCAATCATGTCCTTGGTCGGAATGCCTTCGGTGATGGTGACGATAACCTTGATGCCGGCGTCGGCGGCCTCCATGATGGCGTCGGCGGCAAAAGCCGGGGGCACGAAGATGATGGAGGTATCGGCCGCGGTGTCGCGCACGGCGTCGGCCACGGTGTTGAATACGGGCCGGCCCAAGTGGGTCTGGCCGCCTTTGCCCGGCGTCACGCCGCCAACGACGTTGGTGCCGTAGTCAATCATCTGCTGGGCGTGGAACGAGCCTTCGGAGCCCGTAAAACCCTGCACAATCACTTTCGAGTCCTTATTGACCAGTACGCTCATGTGGGAAGTGAGTGAAGATATTTCGGTGGGATGACCCGCCTACGGCGAGCCGGCGGCAAAGGTAGGCTTTTCGGCGGGCGGGGAAATGGTGCGCTGGTGAAATTGTGAAATTGTGAGTGTCGTCCGGGAGACTTGTGTAGTCTAGGCCAGGAGCTGTCCGGCGCTGGCGCGAATCAGGGTGACCGTATTGGGCGGGTTGCTTATAAAGAGTCCGTAAGCGGCAAGGTGAACGGTAAACTCACCATTTCACCACCTCACCATTTCACCTTTCCGTACCTTTGCGGCTTCCCAATCTCCCTCCCATGTACCTCAACAACATCGTTGAAGCCATCGGCAACACGCCGCTGGTGAAGCTCAACAGCGTAACCAAAGGCATTCCCGGCACCATCCTGGCCAAAGTGGAGTACTTCAACCCCGGCAACTCGGTGAAGGACCGCATGGCCATCCGTATGGTGGAGGACGCCGAAAAGGCGGGCCTGCTCAAGCCCGGCGGCACCATCATCGAGGGCACCAGCGGCAACACCGGCATGGGCCTGGCGCTGGCCGCCATTGCCAAGGGCTACAAGACCATCTTCGTGATGTCGGACAAGCAGAGCAAGGAAAAGCAGGACATCCTGCGGGCCGTGGGCGCCCAGGTGGTCGTTTGCCCCGTCGACGTGGCCCCGGACGACCCCCGCTCGTACTACTCGGTGGCGCGCCGCCTCAACCAGGAAACGCCCAACTCCTTTTACCCCAACCAGTACGACAACCTCTCGAACGCCGCCGCGCACTACGAAACCACCGGGCCGGAGGTGTGGCAGCAAACCGAGGGCCGCATCACGCACTTCGCGGCCGGCGTGGGTACGGGCGGTACCATCTGCGGGGTGAGCAAGTACCTGAAGGAGCAAAACCCCGACGTGTACACCCTGGGCCTGGATACCTACGGCTCGGTCTTCAAGAAATATAAGGAAACCGGTATTTTCGACGTCAACGAAATCTATCCTTATAAGACCGAAGGCATCGGCGAAGACATTCTGCCGAAGAACGTGAACTTCGACCTCATCGACCAGTTTATCAAAGTGGGCGACAAGGAAGCGGCTCTGATGACGCGCCGCCTGGCCAAGGAAGAAGGCCTGTTCGTGGGCTGGTCGTGCGGCTCGGCCGTGCACGGCGCCCTGGAATACGCCAAGGAAAATCTGAAAGCCGACGACACGATGGTCATCCTGCTGCCCGACCACGGCACGCGCTACTTGGGCAAAGTCTACAACGACGAGTGGATGCGCGCGCAGGGCTGGTTGGACTAAATTTAGTAACTTAGTAGTCCCGACTGCACAGCGTGGCCGGAATTCCTGTTCACTTAACCAGGCCAATTTCATGTCTCGCAAGCTGAACCAAGTCGTCCTGATTGACGACAACGAAACAACGAGTTTCCTGAACAACCGGCTATTGCAGCGGCTGGACCTGGCCGAGCACATTCTCTCGTTCACCAACGCCGAGCAGGCCTTTTACCAGCTCTGGAGCCCCCAGGCCATTGCCGAGGAGCAGGTGCCCGAGCTGGTGTTCGTCGACCTGAAGATGCCCGGCATGGACGGCTTCGAGTTTCTGAACCAGTACAGCCGTCTCTCGCCGGAAGTGCGCGAAAAGACCGTTATGGCCGTGCTCACCACCTCCATGCACTCGGCCGACACCTCGCGCGTGGCCCAGTACGAAGGGGTGGAGTACCTGGCCAAGCCGCTCACCGAAGAGAAAATGCAGCGCCTGTTCGACAAGCGCTTCTCGATGGCCAACTAAGCCACGACTACTGCCAACGAAAAGGGCCGCCCGACATACCGGGCGGCCCTTTTCGTTGACTTCAACCAGAACGTCATGTCGAGCGCAGCCGAGACATCTCGCTGGATAGTAATTTCTTCGTTGAACAAGCAGATTACTTGTGGCAGTTAGCACGCGAGATGTCTCGGCTGCGCTCGACATGACGTTCTGGGTTGGCTCGGCGCCCGGGCCGGGTCTTACGCCAGCACCGATACAAACTCGAACTTCTCGCCGTCGAACAAGCCTTTGTCGCTGAGCTTGAGGGCCGGAATGACCAGCAGGGCCATAAACGACAAGGTCATGAACGGGGCGCCGAGCGGGCTGCCGAGCTGCTTGGCCAGCTTATCCACGGCGGTGTAGGCCTCGGCCACGGCGTAGCCTTCCCCGGCCGACATCAGGCCCGCCACCGGCAGCGGCAGCAGCAGCTCTTCGCCGTCGTCGCCCACGGCCGCCAGCCCGCCTTTGGCTTCGATGACCAGGTTGACGGCGCGGGCCAGGGCTTCGTCGGAGCAGCCCACGGCGGTGATGTTGTGTGAGTCGTGGCCCACGCTGCTGGCCAGGGCGCCGCGCTTGACGCCAAAGCCGCGGATGAAGCCCACGGCGGGCGCGGCGCCGGCTTCGTAGCGGTTCACCACGGTCAGCTTCAGCACGTCGTTGGCCACGTCGGGCACCAGCTGACCGTGCTGCACGGGCACGGCGGCCGGGTCGGCGGCGGTGATGAGCTGGCCGTCGTAGCAGCGGATGGCGCGCACGGTGGCGGCCGTAGCGGCGTCGTCGGGGGCGGGCAGGGCGAAGTCCCGGGGCTGCACCGGGCGGGCGTGGAAGTTGTTGGGCGCCTGGTGCGCGGCGGTGGGCAGCAGGGTGCGGCCGTTTTCGGCCACCAGCGCGCCGCGCAGGTAAGTTTGCTGCACCCGGAAGTCCCGCAGGTTATCAACCACGATGAAGTCGGCCGCGTCGCCCGGGCGCAGCTGGCCCACGCCGAGGCGGTAGTGGGATACGGGGTTCAGGCAGGCGGCGCGCAGCACTTTCCACACGTCGATGCCGCGGGCCACGGCCCGGCGCACCAGGGCGTCGATGTGGCCGAGCAGCAGGGAGTCGGGGTGCTTGTCGTCGGAGCAGAACATGATCTGCGCCGAATGCTCCGGCAGCAGATCCACCAGCGCCTCGAAGTTGCGGGCGGCTGAGCCTTCGCGAATGAGGATGTGCATGCCAGCGGCCAGCTTGTCGAGGGCCTCGTCGGCGGTGAAGCACTCGTGGTCGGTGCTCAGGCCGGCGGCGGCATAGCGGCGGGCGTCGTCGCCGCGCAGGCCGGGGGCGTGGCCATCGGCGGGGCGGTTGTACTGCCGGGCCAGCGCGATTTTGCGCAGCACGTCCGCGTCGCCGTGCAGCACGCCGGGCCAGTTCATCATTTCGGCCAGGTAGCCGATTTCGGGCCGCTGAAACAGCTGCTCGATGTCGTCGGCGGTGATGGTGGCGCCGGCGGTTTCGAAAATGGTGGCCGGCACGCACGACGGGGCGCCGAAGCAGAAGTGAAACGGCGACTGGCGGGCGTTGTCGAGCATGAACTCCACGCCGGCCACGCCCAGCACGTTGCCGATTTCGTGCGGGTCCGACACGGTAGCCACCGTGCCGTGCACCACCGCCAGGCGGGCAAACTCGGCCGGTACCAGCAGGGAGCTTTCCACGTGCACGTGGGCATCGACGAAGCCCGGCAGGGAGTAGGGCAGGGCCGAGTCGGCCTCGGTGGCACCCTCGTAGTCGATGGCGGCTACGCGGCCGGCGGCCACGCGAATGGTGGCGGGGCGCGCCGTTTGGGCGGGAATGTCGACGACGTTGGCGCGCAGGGAAAAATCAGCGGACATAAAGCGGGAATGGGGAGCTAAAAGCAGGGGCGGCGGCGTTAGAGCAGCCGGGCAAAGAAGGTTATCTTTGGCTGAAAATCCAGTTATCGGTGAAAAAGACGCTGACCCTGCTGCTCACGGTGCTCACGCTGGCCGCCTCGGTGCCCAGCCTTACCAGCTGCGCCCGGCGCACGCCCCAGCAGAAAAAAACCGCTTCCTTCAAGCGCAAAGCCCGCGGCGGCCACGTGCCCTGTCCCTGCGACAGTCACTAGCCCAGCTGTTCAGTCGGGCCAGGCCAAGCGTCCCGGCAGCGCATCGGCAATGAGTAGGCGCGGATTATGAAAACCTGCCGCACCTGTTATAAATTGCGGGGAGCTAGCGGTCAGAGTAAGCTGCCTGACGCGCGTTTATCGAGTGTTAAAGCCTTTAGGACTCTTTCTAGCTGATTTTCCCCATTCCTTTTTCACATGCGTCAATTACTACGCCCCGCTTTTTCGGTTCTGCTGGTGCTGGGCCTGAGCACCGCCAGCCACGCCCAGGTGGGCCTTATTATGGCTGCTGCCCGCCTCGGCGTGGCCGCCGCCACCCTGGCCAACGCCGATATGCAGTACACCTGCAAAGGCCCCGGCAGCTACCAGCTGAACAGCGCCGACTGGCAGCCGGCCCCCATCGTGCTGACCAACGGCAACCTGACCGCCGGCAAAGGCAAGGAGGCCAAGCAGTTCGGGCTGGAAGAAGTTCGGCAGGTAGTCGTGCGCACCGATACGTTCGTGGTGGTGCGCAACGTGAAGTTTCCCGGCGCCAACGCCATTTCGGCCGCGCCCACGCTGGGCCGGCGCACCTGGCGCCACGCGCAGGTCGAGCTGTTCAACTACTACGCCGCCGCCGGTGCGCTGCCCATGCTCCGCTTCCCCGACGGCAAGGTGCTGGTGCTGCCCATCAAGCCCAAGGAATACCGCGCCGCCATGCTCAAGCTCGTCGGCGACCAGCCCAAGCTGGCCGAGCAGCTGCGCGGCAACGAGCTGGAGCCCGTGCACACCCGCCTGATTCTCGATACCTACCTGCGCTGGAAGCCCACCGGTTTCGACACCACGGCCAGCTTCGCCAACGAGCAGCCCGGCAATTAATTTCTCCCATGCCCATGCTGATACGTAGCCTGACAATGGCCGCTGCCGCCGGGCTGCTGAGCCTCCCGGCCCTGGCGCAGGGCCCGGGGATGATGACCTCCACCATGCCCCGGCTCCACCTGGTCCGCAACCACCGGCCCGGCAGCTTTCAGCTCGCCGACGGCCGCTGGCAGATCGGCGAGCTGTACTACGAGGGCGGCGAGTGGATGAGCGTGCGACAGCCGGGCGTCGACGGGCGACGCGAGTACCTGCCCCAGGACCTTCGGCGCTTCGTCATCAAGGCCGATACCTTCGGCATCATCGACGGCTACGGCCCGGCCGACCGGCAGGGCAGTACCGGCGTCTTCGGCCAGGAGCTGTACCGCACGCCCTACCACACCCTGTTCAGTTACCGCGAGGCGGAGGGAGACAACATCAGCATGACCCTGCTGCAGCCGGTGGGTAGCGCGGCGGTGAGCATTCCGCAGGGTCGTAAGGCCTTCACCACGGCCATGCTGCGCGTTTTCGGCGACTGTCCGGCCTTGGCCGACGGCATTCAACGCGGCAAGCTGGGGCCCCAGCACGTCAAGCGCATGATGGCCACGTACGCGCAGTGGCGACGCAGCGGCGGGACGGCCGGGTAGGCCCATTTGCGCCTCCTGTGCTACCTTGGGCATTGCGGCCACCCAACTTCCGCTTTTTCTATGTCCGACGAAAACCCCTTAGCCCACCTGCGCCAAGCCGCCGAAGCCGTGCGGCAGCAGCTGCCCGCTGATGACTTCAACGAAGCCGGCGTGCAGCGCCTGACGGCCTTTATTGAAGAGCAGCGCCCCCTGCTCACCCGCGACAACGTGCAGGGCGTGGTGCTGGCCCTCGGCGCCTTTCTGGGGGAGTGCCTGGTGCGGAGCTACCAGGGCGAGTGGGCCTCCGGGCCCGACGGCACCACCGGCGTCGGCTTTCAGGGCACGCGCTTCTACAACCCCTTCTACCGCGTGATGCTGCAGTTCGACAACGGCCTCAAGGAATCCGTCGCCGATTTCTACGCTTCCATCCCGCAACGGCTGGCCGAGCCGCTGCCCAAGCGCGGCTGGATCTGAAGGAACCGCGCAAGATTGAAATTGGACTTTCTTAAAAATATCTTATTGGATTCTCATAAAAAACCTCGAAAGAGGTTTTTTTATTGCCTGTTCTGAAGCATTTGGTCGAAAATTTTGTAACTACGTTATCAGCCCACCGCGGGTTGATGATTCTTTCGTTCCTTCAATTTCTCCACCACCTACTGCCATGGAAGAGCTGCGAGCCGCTGCCGAAGCCGTGCGGCAACAACTGAACGTACCCGCCTTTGACGAAGCCGCCGTGCGGGTCCTGATGGATTTTATTGAAACCCAGCGTGAAGCTCTGGGTACTGTCGATAGGCCCAACGTAGTCAACGCGTTAGGCTGCTTTTTGGGGGAGTGCATCATTCGCTCCTTCGGCGGCAGCTGGGAAGCCAATACGGCCGGGGTGATGGGTATCCAGCTCGGAGGTCATACCTTTGTGCGGCCGTTTGAGCATGTGGACCGCCAATTGACGCACGGACTCACCGAATCGGTGGTCGGGTTTTACCAGTCGGTACCCGAGCGCCTGGCTTCGGCCCCGCCCGCGCGTCGGTTGACGTGGATTCCGCTGCCGCTTCCCGCGACGACGGCCCGCCGACCGCTCCCTAGATGAAAAATATCGTCATAGCCATCGACGGCTACTCTTCCTGCGGCAAAAGCACCACGGCGAAGGCCGTTGCCGCCGAACTTGGCTATGCGTACATCGACACCGGGGCCATGTACCGCGGCGTCACCCTGTATCTGCTCGAACACGGCATCGGGTTTGAGGACCTGCCCCGCGTGGAAGAAGCCCTGCACCAGATGCAGATCAGCTTCAAGCGCAACCGCCGCACCGGCCGCAACGAATTGTGCCTCGACGGGGCCATCCGCGAGGATGAAATCCGGCAGATGCGCATTTCCAACGCCGTGAGCGAGGTGTCGGGCATCGTGGCCGTGCGCCACGCCATGGTGCGGCAGCAGCAGCGCATGGCCCGCAAGCGCGGCGTGGTGATGGACGGGCGCGACATCGGCACCACCGTGTTTCCGGACGCGGAGGTGAAAATCTTCATGACCGCCGACGTGCACACCCGCGCCATGCGCCGGCAGGTGGAGCTGGCCGACAAGGGCGAGCAGGTGCCGCTGGACGACATCGTGCAGAACCTGCAGAAGCGCGACTACCTCGACTCGACCCGCACCGAAAGCCCGTTGCGCCGCGCCCCCGACGCGGTGCTGCTCGATACCTCGCACATCACCCTCGATGAGCAGGTGGATTTCGTGCTGGAGCGGGTGTCGTCGGTGCTGGTGGACGGGCTGCGCGCGGCCGAAAACGGCTAATACGGGCGTATGTGGGCCTGGCTGACCCGGTGGCTGCGGCCCGCGGTGCCGTCAAGGCCGCCGGTTCAGCCCGTGACTTTTGTTGATCCTGCGGTTTACGATAAATGGCGCGAGGCCAACCGTCGGCCGCTGTGGCTGCCCGTTACGCAGGCAGGGCAGCTTCCGGGCTCCGCCAGCCGTTTCGGGGGCGTGCCGGATTTGGCGGCGGATGAGCTGTGGCCCCGGTGCCCGCACTGCCGGGCCACCATGCCCCTGTTTCTGCAGTTGGATGTAGCCTCCCTGCCCGCTGGGGCGCCGATGCAGGTGGAAGTAGGAGGGGGGCTGGTGCAACTGTTCGGCTGTACCAACTGCGGGGCGCTGTCCGAGGACGGCTCGGCCGTGGCGCGCCTGCTGCCGCCCGCGGCCCGGCAACCCGCAGTAATGGACCACGATACCAACCTGCTGACCCCGCGCAGCATCGTGGGCTGGCAGCGCTACGAGCAGCTGCCCACCGGGAGCGAATGGGACGGCGACGACCTGCCCGACGACGAGCCCGAGGAGGCGCAAGCGCCCTGGGAAGACCACCACGGCTACGGCCGCGACAAGCTCGGCGGCTGGCCCAGCTGGGTGCAGTACGCCGAGTATCCGGCGTGCCCGACCTGCCAGCGGCCGCAGCGGCTGCTATTTCAAATTGCCTCGGAGGAAGGCCTGGATTTTATGTTCGGCGACGTGGGAACTGCGTATCTGCTGTATTGTTCTCATCACGCTGATCAGCTGGCCTTCAGCTGGCAGTGTACTTGAGCTGCCACGGCGGTTGCTAACGGTCTTTTCCCGAACTTTGCAGGACATGAACGTCACCATCGATAAGAACTCCGGGTACTGTTTTGGCGTCGAGTACGCTATCCAGATGGCCGAGGACGAGTTGCAGGACTCCCGGGAACTGTACTGCCTGGGCGACATCGTGCACAACCGCATGGAAGTGGAGCGCCTGCACCAGCGGGGCCTGCGCATCATCGACCGGGAACAGCTGGCGCAGCTGCACGACTGCAAGGTGCTCATCCGGGCCCACGGCGAGCCGCCGGAAACCTACCAGCTGGCCCTGCAAAACAACATCGAGCTGATCGACGCCTCCTGCCCGGTGGTGCTCAAGCTGCAGAACCGCGTCAAGCACGCTTTCGACGCCACCACGCGCCAGGACGGGCAAATCGTTATCTACGGGCAGCCCGGCCATGCCGAGGTGGCGGGCCTCGCGGGCCAGACCGGCAACCGCGCCCTCATCGTGATGACCGAGCAGGACCTGGACCAGATTGACTTCCGGCGGCCGGTGACCCTGTTCAGCCAGACCACCAAGAGCACCGCGGGCTTTTACCGCATGAAGCAGCTCATCGAGGAGCGCATCGTGGCGGCGGGCGGCGAGCTGGAAAGCTTCGACGCCAACGACTCCATCTGCCGGCAGGTATCGAACCGGGAGCCGCAGCTGCGCAAGTTTGCCGTGGAGCACGACGTTATCGTGTTCGTGAGCGGGCGCAAGAGCTCCAACGGCAAGGCCCTGTTTCAGGTGGTGAACCAGACCAATCCGCGCAGCTACTTCGTGGAAAACGAGCAGGAGCTGCTGGACGAATGGTTTGAGGGCGCGGCCGCCGTGGGCATCTGCGGGGCCACCAGCACGCCCATGTGGCTGATGCAGCGCGTGGCCGACCGCATTGCCGAAATCGGGGAGGCCGTGGCGCTCTAACACCGCTTTCTGATTCCGACTACCTTGCGCCTGGCTTCGGCCGGGCGTTTTTGCTTGCTGCTTATGATCAAAAAAATACTCGGCTACTTTCTGCGCGGGCTGCTGATTCTGGCCCCCATCGCGCTGACGGTTTACATCCTCTTCGCCTTTTTTCACTGGCTCGACGCCATTTTCGACATCAACGGCATTCCAGGCCTGGGTTTGGCCGTGATGGTGGTGATGCTGACGGTGCTCGGCTTTATCGGCTCGCAGGTGCGGCCGTTTATCGTGCTGGGCGAAAGGATTCTGAACCGCCTGCCCGTCATCAACATCCTTTACAGCAGCATCAAGGACATCTTCGACGCCTTGCTGGGCGAGGAGCAGAAGTTCAACTGCCCGGTGCTGGTGAAGGTGTTTGCCCAGACGGAGTGCTACAAGCTGGGCTTCGTGACCCAGGACACCATGCAGGCCATGAACCGCCCCGACCTGACGGCCGTGTACTTCCCCGACTCCTACAACTTCAGCGGCGAGCTGCTGCTGGTGCCCCGCGAAAACGTGACCTTCATCGACCTGCCCAGCTCCCAGGTGATGAAGTTCGTGGTGTCGGGCGGCGTGGCCAAGCTGTAGAAGGAGCTAGGCGAAAGGCCAACTTGGAACGTCATTCCGAGCGAAGTCGAGGAATCTCGCGTGCTGACTTCAGATAGTATAATCTTCGTTCAACGAGGAATTTACTATCCAGGTAAACACGCGAGATTCCTCGACTTCGCTCGGAATGACGTGCTATTTATCCTTGTTTCACCCGACGCCGTAGGCACCTCACCACCTCACCACCTCACCACCTCACCACCTCACCACCCAAACCCATGTTCGTCGAATCGGGCCGGACGCGGCTGCACTACCAGGTTTATGGCCGCGGGCCGCTGCCGGTGCTGGCGTTTCACGGCTACGGGCAGAACGAAAGCCACTGGCGCCACGTGGCCGCGCTGCTGGGCGAGCGGGTGACGGTGTACGCCTTCGACCTGTTTTACCACGGCCGCAGCCGCTTGGCCAAAGCCGACGCGCCCATCACCAAAAAGCGGCTGACGGAGCTGCTGACGCAGTTTCTGGCCGAGCAGGGCATTGAGTCGTTCGGGCTGCTGGCCTTCAGCATGGGCGCCAAGTTTGCCCTGACGCTGCTGGAAGCCCTGCCCGAGCGGGTGGCCCACCTCTGGCTGGTGGCGCCGGATGGCATCCGCACGCAGTTCTGGTACTCTCTGGCCACCTACCCGCCCTGGATGCGTGGGGTGCTGGGCCGAGCCGTGCTGCGCCCCCAGCGCCTGCTGAACCTGATTGACGCCCTCGGGCAGCGCCGGCTGGTCGATTCGGGGCTGGTGCGCTTTGCCCAGTGGCAGCTCGACAGCCGCGAAAAGCGCCTGCGCGTGTACCGCAGCTGGACGGGCTTCCGCCACCTCACCTTCGATACCAAGCGGCTGGCCCGGCTGCTGAACCAGCGTCCGACGCCCGTCACCTTCTTCCTGGGCCGCTACGACCGGGTGATTCCGCACGCCGGGCTGCGCGAGTTCATCGGCGCCCTTACCGCCGCCCACACCGTGCTGCTCGACGCCGGCCACGGCGGCCTGCTCCACGACGTGGCCGGCTACCTGCGCCGCCACCCCGAAGAGCTGCGCGGCGCCGCCTGACGAAGGTTCGCCCCGCCGTCATTGCGAGCGAAGCGAAGCAATCTTTCCTCTCGTGGCATGACGCTACAACAAGCACGAACCGAAAACATCACCGCCCGATACCAGCAGCTGCAGCTTCGGTCAGCATTGTTTTCGGTGAGCATGGATTGAATCGGCGGTGCTCCTGGAGGAAGGATTGCTTCGGCTGCGCCTCGCAATGACGGCCAACCGAACCGCTTGCCCTATGCTTCCTCGCTTAGCTCCTGCTCATACAGCCGGTAGGTTTCTTCGTCGAAGGCGACCAAGACCACGGTTTCGGGCTGGGCGTGGGTGGCCAGAAATGTGCGCACCGTTTGCACGGCAATGCGGGCCGCCTCGGCCTTGGGGTAGCCGTAGATGCCAGTGCTGATGCCGGGGAAGGCCACGCTGCCCAGCTGGTGCTCGGCGGCCAGCTGTAGGGAGTTGCGGTAGCAGTCGGCCAGCAGTTCCGGCTCGCGCTTGTGGCCGCCGTTCCACACCGGGCCCACGGTGTGGATGACGTAGCGCGCCGGCAGCCGCCCGCCGGTGGTGATGACGGCCTGGCCGGTGGGCAGGCCCTTGCCGTAGTGCCCGGCCCGCAGCCTGCGGCAGGCTTCCAGGATGTCGGGGCCGCCGGCGCGGTGAATGGCCCCGTCGACGCCCCCGCCGCCGAGCAGCGAGGAGTTGGCGGCGTTGACGATGGCGTCGGTATCGAGCTTGGTGATGTCGGCCTGGGCGAGCAGGATGCGGCCGAAGGCCTGGCGGGCGGCGTAGGGCAGGGGCATGGGCGTAGAATCAGGGGGTAAAGCGGGGCGAAGTCGTTGCGGTTCGTCGGCCTTTTTAGACGCTTCGGCCCCGCAAGGTTACCGTTTGGGCAAGGTTTTATTGGTGCGGGCGGCGGCCGTGGCTACGTTTGACCCAACCTAACCGCCTGACCACCATGGAAACGCCCGAAAACCTCGATTCCCAGCTGTGGCGCCTTGCCCGGAGCCGCGCCCACTTCAAAGCCCAGCTGCTGCGCTACGTGCTGGTGTGCGCGCTGCTGTGGACCATCTGGTACGTCACCGGCCACCACAACTACGGCGGTGGCCTGCCCTGGCCCGCCTGGGTGACGCTGTTCTGGGGCCTGGGTTTGGCCATCAAAGGTGCCACCTGCTACGGCCTGTGGGGCACCGCGTCGTGGACGGAGCGCGAGTACCAGGAGCTGCTGCGCGAGCAGCAGGCCCGGCAGTAGCGGCGGGGCGCGCCCGCTGCGGCTTGACCAAGCATCAGCCCTTGCCTATATTTAACGACACCTCAACGCCTTTCGCCATGCAACCCCTCGACCGTGACCCCCACCTCTGGCGCATTGCCCGAGCCCGGGCCAAATTCAAGTCCCACCTGGTGACCTACCTGCTGGTCAACGCGCTGCTGTGGGCCATCTGGTACTTCACCGACGGCCTCTCCCACCACCGCCACGGCTTCGGGGTGCCCTGGCCGGTGTGGCCGACGCTGTTCTGGGGCCTGGGCTTGGCCATTCAGGGCCTGAGCACCTACGGTTTCGTGAGCGAGCAAAGCTGGTCGGAGCGCGAGTACCAGCAGCTGCTGCGCGACCGGGAAGCCGGCCGCCTATAAGGCTTGCCGCGCCGGTAGCCGCTACCAGTACGTCATTCAGAGCGCAGCGAAGAATCTCGCGTGCTGACGTTGAGCAACCACCATTGAACGTCATGCGGAGCGCAGCCGCAGCATCTCTACTGAACAACGAAGCGGTAGAGATGCTGTGGCTGCGCTCCGCATGACGTCACTATTTTGCGAGAGGCCCCGGCGGCGCTCGGCAGAATGGGCTGATTTTACTGCCTGATTGCCCCGCCGGCCCCGCCCCGCGCAACCTTCGCCGGGCTGCGGCAGTTGCAGCGGTATGATGCGCCAACTTCTCCCTCTGCTGCTCCTGCTGCCGCTGGCCGGCTCGCGCCCGGCCGCGCCCGCCGACAACCTCGCCTCCATCAAGCTGCCGGCGGGCTTCCGCATCAGCTACTACGCCCAGCGCGTGGGCGGGGCCCGCTCCCTGGCCCTGGGCCCCGACGGCACTGTGTACGTGGGCACCCGCGGCGACAAGGTGTACGCCCTGCCCGACCGCAACAAGGACCACAAAGCCGACGAAATCATCACCGTGGCCGCGGGCCTGAACGAGCCCAACGGCGTGGCCGTGCGCAACGGCGCGCTGTACGTGGGCGAAATCAGCCGCATCCTGCGCTTCGACAACATTGCCACCACGCTGCGCCAGAAGCCCAAGCCGGCCGTGGTCTACGACCAGCTGCCCGACAAGGAGCACCACGGCTGGAAGTACATCAGCTTCGGGCCCGACGGCAAGCTGTACGTGCCCGTGGGCGCGCCCTGCAACGTGTGCCTGCCCGAAGAGCCCATCTTCGCCACCATCAACCGCATGAACCCCGACGGCACCGGCCTCGAAACCGTGGCCTACGGCGTGCGCAACTCGGTGGGCTTCGACTGGAGCCCGCTGGACAAGGCCCTCTGGTTTACCGACAACGGCCGCGACATGCTCGGCGACGACCGGCCCGCCGACGAGCTGAACCGCGCCCCCACCGCCGGCCTGCACTTCGGCTTCCCGTACGTGTTCCAGGGCGACATCCTCGACCCGCAGTTCGGCAAGGGCAAGCAGACGAGCACCTACACCGCGCCCGCCCAGAAGCTGGGCCCCCACGTGGCCGCGCTGGGCATGAAGTTCTACACCGGCAAGATGTTCCCGGCCCAGTACCGCAACCAGATTTTCATCCCCGAGCACGGCTCCTGGAACCGCAGCAGCAAAATCGGCTACCGCATCACGCTGGTGACGGTGGATGCCTCCGGCAAGAAAGCCACCGGCTACCAGACCTTCGCCTCGGGCTGGCTGCAGGGCCAGCAGTCCTGGGGCCGGCCGGTGGCCCTGCTCGTCATGCCCGATGGCGCCCTGCTCGTGTCCGACGACCAGAACGACTGCGTGTACCGCATCAGCTACGGCGGGTAGGGGGAAACGGCTTACCCCATCGTCATTGTGGGGATGCACAGCGGCCCAGCTGGCGGTCATTGCGAGCAACGCGAAGCAATCCTTCCTCTAGCAGCAGAAACGCCACAACCAGCACTACCCCAAAACAGCACCGCCCGACTCTGCAGACGCCGGTTTCGGGCGGTGCTGTTTTAGTGGTTAGCACGTTGTACAGGACCGATTGCTTCGGCTGCGCCTCGCAATGACAGCGGGGATCCTGCCAGTGCCCGGCGTCCTTCGCCGAAAAAAAACCGCACGCGCTGCCGGGCCTCTGCCCGCCGTGCCCGTATTTTGCTCCCGTGAAAAAGGCCTCCTCCCGCCGTCCTCCCAAACGCATCGTCGGCCGCCGCGAGCTGGTCGACTTTCCGCAGTTTCAGCTGCGCGGCGTGGAGGCCAAAGTAGACACGGGCGCCTTCACCGGGGCCATTCACTGCTCCGACATTCACGTGACTACGCTGCCGGACGGGCGGCCCCTGCTGCGCGTGCTGCTGCTCGACGACGCCCACCCCGCCTTCGACGGCACCCCGCTGCAATTCACGGAGTTTTCCCTGCGCGACATTCGCTCGTCCAACGGCGAGGTGCAGGAGCGCTACGTCATTCGCACGGTCATCCGGCTGTTCGGGGAGGATTTCGACGCTGAATTCTCCCTTTCCGACCGCTCCGACATGAAGTACCCCGTACTCATCGGGCGCGCCCTGCTGCGCCGCGCCCGGCTGGTGGTGGATGTGGCCCGCCGCAACGTGTCCTACAAAAGTCAGCACCGCCCGATTCCGGACTGAGCGCCTCCGCGCGCCGGTCGCCCTATCTCCCTTCTCCCCGCATCTTCTCCCTGCCCATATGAAGCTGGCGATTCTCTCGCGTGAGCCCAAATTATATTCCACCCGACGCCTGGTGGAAGCCGCCGAGCTGCGCGGCCACCAGGTCGAGGTCATCGACCACCTGCTCTGCAACTTGGTGCTCGAAAAAAGCACGCCCGGCATCATTTACGAAGGCCGCCGCCTCGAAGACTTCGACGCGGTGATTCCGCGCATCGGGGCCTCCGTTACGTTCTACGGCACGGCCGTGGTGCGGCAGTTCGAGATGATGAAGGTGCGCACGGCCATCGAAAGCCAGGCCATAGTGCGCTCCAGGGACAAGCTGCGCTCCATGCAGATTCTGGCCCGGGCCGGCGTGGGCATGCCCAAAACGGCCTTCACCAACTACTCCGACGAGGTGCCCGAGATGATCCGGCAGGTGGGCGGGGCCCCGGTCATCATCAAGCTGCTGGAGGGCACCCAGGGCCTGGGCGTGGTGCTGGCCGAGACGGAAAAAGCCGCCCAGTCGGTTATCGAAGCCTTTCACAACCTCAAGGCCCGCATCATCGTGCAGGAGTTCATTGCCGAGAGCAAGGGGGCCGACCTGCGCGCCTTCGTGGTGAATGGCGAAGTGGTGGGCGCCATGAAGCGGCAGGGCAAGGAGGGCGAGTTTCGCTCCAACCTGCACCGCGGCGGCACCGGCATGCTGGTGAAGCTGAGCCGGGCCGAAAAAGCCGCCGCCCTGCTGGCCACCAAGGCCCTGGGCCTCGGCATTGCCGGCGTCGACATGCTGCAGAGCAAGCGCGGGCCGCTGGTGCTGGAGGTGAATTCCTCGCCCGGCCTGGAGGGCATCGAAAAAGCCACCGGCCTCGACATTGCCGGCAAAATCATCGAGTACACCGCCGAGCTGGCCTCCCGGAAGAAAACCAAGAAAAAGCCCAGCCTGAAATCGGCCGCCAAGGCCCTGCCCGACACGCAGTCGGACGAGCCGCGGGTGTAGCCGGGGGCTACCCACCCGCCGGCGGGTTACCGACGCCGGGCGGGCCGCATGAAGAGGCGTATCCCTTACCCACCCGCCGCCCATGAACCCTCGACTCCTTTCCGCCGTGCTGCTGGCCGCGCTGTGCAGCGGCTGCGGCCCCCTGGCCACGTTTGAGCCCTACACGCCCAAACACCCGCTGAACCTGGCCAAGGTGCTGGGGCCGCAGGTGGTGCTGCTAGGCCCCGATACGCTGCCCCTGACCATCTATTTCGACCCGGCCACCCGCCTCAACCACGTGGTGGTGCGGGGCCGCACCGATACCATCGTGCGGGCCTGGGTGACGCGCCAACGCGGCCTGTATTACCTCACCTGCCCCAAAGCCCCCGACAGCTACTGGGTGCAGGCGGTGCGTATCCGGCGCGGGCGGGTGCAGGGCCTGATGCCCTTCGAGGCCGCCCGCCAGGCCGAAATCCTGGCCGGCGAAGTCACCCTGCCGTTGGTAGGCCGCTACCAGGAGCTGGTGGTGGCCCGCGACGACCAGCACGACCTGCTGCGCCTGCGCTTCGATGCCCGCGTATTGCGGCCCTTTTACCAGTCGGTGCTCGACACGCTGCCCAAGTACCGCATCGTGCCGGCGGCGGAGTTCGATGCCGCGGTGGCGGCCAAGGCCCCGGCGGCCCCGGCCGCTAAAACCCCGGCGGGGCCGCCCACGGCCGCCGCGCTCATCCAAAGCGTGTACCCCAACCCCGCCCGCGAGCAGGTGACCGTGGCCGGGGCCGATACCACGCCGCGCACCGTGCAGCTGCTGAGCCTGAGCGGGCAGGTGCTGCGCAGCCGGCGCAGTACTGCTAGCCGCACTACTCTGGACCTGACCGGCCTGCCCGCCGGCGGCTACGTGCTGCGCGTGCGCGACGAAACGGACGGCCGCACGGCCAGCCAGCGGCTGCTGGTGCAGCCCTGAGCCGGGCCAAAAACCGCCGAAGTCGGATTTTTTTGAAATCTTGGGAGCTGCCCGCGCATCTGCGCGGCTGACTTCCAGGATTTTTCCGTTTTCCCGCGCCGCATTGTCCGACGAAACCACCCCGCCCGAAGCCGCCGCCCCCGACCCTGCCGCGCCGCCGGTGCCCGACGCGGCCACGCCTGGTGCCTTCCTCCTGAACGGTCTCACCATCCGGCCCGGCGAAACGGTGCTCACCCGCCTGATCATCTCCAAGCTGCCCTCCGGCACCGTTATCGACGTGCCGGTGCACGTGTTCCGGAGCGCCGAGCCCGGCCCCACGGTGCTGCTGATGGCCGGCATGCACGGCGACGAGGTGAACGGCATCGAAACCATCCGGCGCATGATCCGGCGCGGGCAGCTGCAAAAGCCGCTGAAGGGCAGCATCATTGCTATTCCCATCCTGAACATCTACGGCTTCCTGAACTTCTCGCGCGAGGTGCCCGACGGCAAGGACGTGAACCGCTCCTTTCCCGGCTCCCCGCGCGGCTCGGTGGCCAGCCGGGTGGCCCACCGCTTCATGCGCGAAATCATGCCCCTGGTCGACTACGGCATCGATTTCCATACCGGCGGGGCGGCCCGCTCCAACCACCCGCAGGTGCGCTGCCTGCTCGGCGTCGATGCCGAAACCGACGCGCTGGCAGCCGCCTTTGCCGCCCCCTTTACCCTGCACGCCGAGCTGCGGCCCGGCTCGCTGCGCGAGGCGGCCATGCGCCAGGGCCGCCGCATCATCGTGTACGAAACCGGGGAGTCCTTGCGGCTCGACGAGCACGGCATCGAGCTGGGCTCGGCCGGCACCTTCCGCTTTCTGCAGCACCTGGGCATGCTGGCCGAGGCGCCCGCACCTACCCAGGCCACCGTGGTGTGCCGCCGCCACACCTGGCTGCGGGCCAAGTACTCGGGCCTATTCCGCACCAGCCTCAAAACCGGGCAATACCTGGAGAAAGGCCAGGAATACGGCATCGTGGCCGACCCTTACGGCGAAATGGCCGTGCGCCTGGAGTCGCCCATCAGCGGCTACATCATCGGGCTGAACCACATGCCGGTGGTCAATCAGGGCGACGCGCTGCTGCACGTGGCGGTGGAGGTGACGCCGGGGTAGGGGCGCGGGCCGGTAGCCCAGGCGGTTGGGAAGAGAAATAGGGCGGCCCCGGTGGTGTAGCTGCCTGGGCGGCGCTATTATTAGGGGACTAAAGGGCCGGCGCACCAAACGGCTTCGCTCATGTACCGCCGTTGGGCCCTCTTTTCAAATCAGAAATAGGTTAACCAACCCGTTATGGTCAACGCTTACCGTTACGTTATTTCCCGCTCGCGTGCTGCCGGCTACTGCGGCTGAGTCCTGCTGAGCTTGTTGCTGTGGCTATTCGTGGCGGCCGCCCGGGCCCAGGCCCCGGCTATGCAGGTGGCGGCGGGCGGCGGTTATTCCCTAAGCCTGCACACCGACGGCACCCTGTGGACCTGGGGCAACAATACCCTCGGGCAATCGGGCAACGGGCAAGCGGGCGACTACCAGTTCAGCCCGGTGCAAACGGGCGTCGGGGCGGTCTGGCAGTCCGTCGGCGCGGGCCAGACGCATACGGTGGCTATTCGCCAGGACGGTACGCTCTGGGCCTGGAGCGCCAACAACATCGGCCAGCTCGGCGACGGCACCACCACCAACCGCTTGGCCCCGGTGCAGATCGGCACGGCTACCACGTGGCAAAGCCTCAGTGCGGGCACCGGCTACACCGTGGCGGTGCGCACGGATGGTACGCTTTGGGCCTGGGGTAACAATGGCAGTGCCGGGAAACTGGGGTATCCCGATATATTCGAGCAGCCCCAGCAGGTGCTGCCGAACAGTACCCTGGCCACGGCGGCTGCGCGTTTGGCCGGCGCGCGTTTCATGGTGTACCCCACGGTGCTGGCGGCCGGGCAGGTCTTGCACTACCAGCTACATTCCCGCACCGCCGCCGGGGCCGAGCTGGCCGTGTATTCGCTGGCCGGCCGGCTTCTGGCCACCCAGCGCCTCGCGGCCGGGGCCGGCACAGTGCCCGTAGGCGCCCTACCGGCCGGTTGGTACCTGGCCCGCGTGCGCACCGCCGACGGCAGCACGACTACCAGCCGCTTCCTGGTGCGCTAAAGCCGCGCCGGACGGGCTACAAAACGATGCGGCGGCGCGTTTCCAACCGGAAACGCGCCGCCGCTGGTATTGGGGCCACCATTCTGCCGGGTGCGCGCGGGCGAGGAGGGGCCTATTCCTCGGGCAGCCGGCGCTGAAAGTGCAGCTGCAGCAGGGTATCAATCTTTTCCCGGTCCAGGGGCTTGCTGATGAGGCCGGCAATGGGCAACTCGTTGATGCGGGCCAGGGCGCTGCCGTCCATGTAGGTGGTCAGCATCACGATAACAGTAGCGTCCTGCTGTTCCTGGGGCAGGCGCAGGTAGGCTTCCAGAAACTGGATGCCGTCCATGCCGGGCATGTTCACGTCGAGCAGCAGCAGCGTGGGGGCGTAGGGCGGGGGCTGAGTGAGCAGGGCCATGGCCTCGTGGCCGTTGTGGGCCACGCGTACCTGGTGGGTCACGTCGAGTTTTTTGAGCAGGTGCTCGTTGAGGAAATTGGTGGTGTCGTCGTCGTCGACGAGCAGAATGTGGGGCAGCTTTTCCATATAGTCTAGTCTGGGAAGGTATGGGGAAGTGTGACGGTGAACGTGGAACCCTGGCCCGGCTGGCTTTGCACCGCGATGGTGCCGCCGGCGTTTTCCACGATGCGCTTGATCATGTAAAGGCCCACGCCCGAGCCCTCGACGTGGGAGTGCAGGCGCCGGAACAGGGTAAACAGCTTGCTCTGCTGCGGCTCGGTAAGGCCCAGGCCGTTGTCCTGCACGGTCAGCACCAGCTGGTCCTGCTGGCAGTGGGCGCGCAGCTGCACCAGGGGCGTGCGGTCGGGGTGGCGGTACTTGAGCGCGTTGCTGAGCAGGTTGTAGAGGATGCTGCGCAGGTTTTTGACGGCGAAGTACACGGTGGGGCAGTCGTCGAGGTCGAGCAGCAGGTGGGTGCGGGTGGTTTCGATCAGCGAAGCCAGGTCCAGGCGCACGTCGTCGACGAGGGCGGCCAGCGGCACCAGCTCGGCCGGCTGCGCGTGCTGCAGGCGCGACACGTCGGTGAGGTGGCCCACCGTCTGCTGGAAGCGGGCCACGGCCCCCTGCATCAGGTGCAGCAGGTGTGGCACCATGGGCTCGGGGTTGTTGGCGGGCAGGTAGTCGCGCAGCGCGTCGAGCAAGCCTTCGATGTTGGCAATGGGCGCTTTCAAATCGTGCGAGGCCGTGTACACGAAGGTATCCAGGTCGGCGTTGATGCGCGTGAGCTGGGCGTTGGTCGCGTTCAGCTCCGCGTTGGCGGCCCGCAGCTCCTCGTTGAGGGCCTGCACCTGCTGGCGGGCCTGCGCCTTATCGGTCACGTCGAGGATGAACGCCAGAATGCCCGTGACCCGCTGCCGCTCGTCGAACAGCGGCTGGTAGAGAAAATCCACGTAGCGCTGCTCGGGGCGGCGGGTGCGCGGGTCGTAGAGGGCGGCCGAAACGTCGGTGCCCACAAACGGCTCCCCAGTGGCGTACACCCGGTCGAGCAAATCGATAAACCCCTGCTCAACCACTTCCGGAAACACTTCGGCCACGGTACGGCCCAGCGCGGTGCGGTCGGCCGAGAGCGTCTGGTACAGTTCGTTGAAGAAGCTGTAGCGGTGCTCGGGGCCGTTGAGGGTGGCAATGGAGGCCGGCACCAGGCGCAGAATCTGGCTGAGCAGGCCCTGCTGCACCCGCAGCTGCTCGCGTTGCGCTTCGGCGTCGGCCAGGGCAGCGGCCAGCTGCCGGGTGCGCTCCTGCACGCGGGTTTCCAGCTCCTGGTTGAGCTGCTCCAGCTGCCGCCGGGCCTGCACTTGCTCGGTCACCTCGTTGGCCACCACCATGGCCCCGTCGATGCGGCCGTCTTCCTGGTACATGGGCACGTACACGAAGTCCCAGTACACGGTGTCGCGGCGACCTTCGCGCTCATGTACCGCCTCCATGGCGTGGGCCACGTGGGGCACGCCGGTGGCCATTACCTCGTCGAGCAGCTCCTCGTAGCCCATGCCAGCCACTTCGGGCAGAGCCTCAAACAGGCCTAACCCCACAATTTGGTCCTGGGTGCGGCCCCACAACCGGCACACGGTGGGGTTGGCCAGCTCGATGACGTAGCGCGGCCCGCGGTACACGGCAATGGCAATGGGGGCCTGCTCGAACACGCGCTGCAGCTCGCCGCGCTGGCGCTCGGCGGCGGCGCGGGCCAGTTGGGCTTCCTGCGTGCGTTCCTGCACGCGGGCTTCCAGCGCCTGGTTGAGGTGCTCCACCTGCTGGCGGGCCTGCACCTGCCCGGTCACGTCTACTGCAAACACCAGGATGCCGGTCTGGCCCTGCGCATCGAGCATGGGCTGGTACACGAAATCGAAGTAGCGCTGCTGCAGCGTGCCGGTGGCGTCGCGCAGTTGCACGGGCAGTTCCTGGCCAATAAACGGCTCCCCGGTGGTGTATACCCGGTCGAGCAAGTCGATGATGCCCTGGCTTACCAGCTCGGGCATGACTTCGGCCACCGACTTACCTAGTTGGACGCGGTGGTCAATCAAGCCCTGGTAGAGGTCATTGGCGAAGGTGAAGCGGTGCTCGGGGCCGCTGAGCGTGGCAATGGCGGCCGGCACCTGCCGCAGAATGCGGCTGAGCAGCTGTTGTTGCTCGGTCAGCTGCCGGGTGCGCTCCTGCACGCGGGTTTCCAGCTCCTGGTTGAGCTGCTCCAGCTGCCGGCGGGCCTGCACCTGTTCGGTCACTTCCACGGCCACGTCGATGACGCCCAGCACCGCGCCCGCCGCGTCGTAGAGCGGCTGGTACACGAAGTTGTAGTAAGTGGTCTGCAGCCAGCCGTCGCGCAGCATGGTGGCCGGGGCTTCGGTGCCCGTCACCGGCTCGTGAGTGCTGAGCACCTGCCGCATCAAGTCGTCGAAGCCCTGGCCCCGCAGCTCGGGTACGGCCTCGGTCAAGGGGCGGCCCAGCACCTGCGCGGGCGTGCGCCCCCAGAGCGCGGCCATCTGGGCGTTGGCCGCCGTGATGCGCAGCTCCTCGCCCTGAAACAGCCCGATGGCTACCGGCGCCTGGGCCAGCAGGGCCTGCAGCAGGTTTCGTTCGCGTTCGGCCTCGGCCCGGGCAGTGGTCAGCTCGTCGTTGAGCCGCTGCACCTGCTGGCGCGCTTCCACCTGCTCGGTCACGTCGACGGCGAAGTTGAGTACTTCCGTCACCCGGCCTTCGGCGTCGCGGATGGGCAGAAACGAGGTGTGGTAATAGCGGCGCTGGAGCTGGCCGGTGCCCTCAAAATCGGCCCAGGCCTCGGCTTCGGGCGCGTAGTACGGCTCGCCGGTCTGGTACACCCGGTCGAACAGCTCGTAGAAGCCCTGGCCCTCCAGTTCGGGAATAACCTCCCGGATGCTGCGCCCCAGCGTGGTGCGGGCCGGAAACAGCTGCTCGTACGCGGGGTTGACCAAGTCGTACACGTGCTCCGGCCCGTGCAGCAGCGCAATGTGGGCCGGCATCTTCATCAGCACCTGGTGCAGGCGCTGGCGGCGGGCTTCGGCCTCGGCGCGGGCGGCCTGCTCGCGGGCCTGGCTTTCGCGCAGGGCCTGCTCCACCACCGAGCGCACCGGCTCGCTGGCCGCGGCGAAGCTGACCAGCAGCCCCTCGCCCACGCGCCGGGCGGCCAGCAGGTAGTGGTCATCGAAGCCATCGGCCTGGTAGTGGCGCTGCAGCCGGTGCGGGCCGTCGGTGAGCAGGGCCTCGCGGTGAAATGCCCAGAGGCCGGTGGCCTCGGCCTCGGGAAACTGCTGGCGGTACGTAGCGGCCGGGCGCGCGGGCAGGCGCAGCAGCTGCTGGGCAGCGGGGTTGAGGTAGCCAAAAGTCAGGTCCACAACTTGCCCCGCCGCGTCGTGCACGGGCTGGTAATACACGATGCCGGAAACCGATAGGTCGAGTACGGCAGCAAAGAATTCGTCTGGCGGTGTCAGCAGGGGCAGGTCAGCAGGAAGCATTGGGAGCGGCGGCCCGGAAACAATGGACAGATAAAGGTAGCTGTACGAAACGCATCCGCTTCATGTCTATGCCGCGGACCCACGACGGGAATTTGGTAAGGTAGCTGCTTTGGCCAATATGGACCAGCGCGAAAGGCCGGATTCCGGCGCTCCACACGCACCCGAAAGCCGCAGGGCCTCGGGCCCGTCCCTGCTATGGGTGCAGGGCGGTATGAATGGCCGGGTGGCCGCCAGGGGCCGTCGTTCCCGTGCTGGTATGGGTGATGTCATACAATAGGAGGTTGGTGATAATTAATTTGCTGTATTTCACATGTTTATGTGATGATTTGGCTTTGGATGCCGCTGGGAAATGCCCCACCTTGCTTCGGCATCGGCCTATCCTTTTCCAGGCCATTTCCCCATTCGCTGCGCATGAAAAAGATAATCACTCCCGTTTCCCCGGCCAGCCTGCGGCTGGCCACCCTGGCCCTTGTCGGCCTAGGCCTGCTTACGGGCTGCGACGACGACGACAACAACACGACCAGCCAGCCGGCCACCACGTACGGAGCGGCGGTAACCGTGGGCGGCGGCTCGGCCCGCGCCTACGTGACCACCGACGCCAGCGGCCAGGCGGCCGAAGTCGGTATTCGGCTGACCGAGGCCGGGCTGACCGGGCTGCCGGCCACGCCCGTCACGGGCACCATGTACGACCTGCCCCTGCCCGCCGCCGCCACCCAGACGCCCTTCGACCACGTCAGCTTCGACTGGAACCCGCAGGGCCACGAACCGGCCGGGGTCTACACCACGCCGCACTTCGACGCGCACTTCTATATGCAGTCGATGAGCGCCCAGCACAGCATCACCCTCGACGACCCGCGGGGCGACATTTTCCCGGCCACCACCATGCTGCCGGCCGGCTACATCACGCCGCCCAACAACGCCCCCGGTCGCACCGTGCCCATGATGGGCCGCCATTGGGTGGACCCAACCAGCCCCGAATACCAGCCCGGCGGCAGCTTCAGCAGCACCTTCATTTACGGCACCTACGACGGCCACGTCACCTTCCTGGAGCCCATGTTCACCAAGGCGCTGCTCACCACCAGCGTCAATTTCGCGGCCCCGGTCAAGCAGCCGCAGACCTACGAGGCCGCCGGCAAGTACTACCCCACGCAGTACCGCATCCGTTACGACGCCGCCACCCGCGAATACGTCATTGCCCTGACCGATCTGGTAAAGCGTTAGGGCGCCTTAAGGGTGACATGGACCGTAGCCCGATCGGCCGGTTTCACGAGGCAGAGGCCGGATGAAGCCAGCGGGTCGGGCCACGGCCTTTAGTTGGCGGGCTGCAGGTACTTGTTGAGGAAATTCAGCGTCGACTCGTAGGCCCGCTGCTCGTTGGCGCGCTTGGCGAAGCCGTGGCCCTCGTCCTCGAACACCACGTACTCCACGGCCCCGCCCTTTTTCTTCACCGCCGCCACGATGTCGTCCGACTCGGGCTTGATGACGCGCGGGTCGTTGGCGCCCTGAATGACCAGCAGGGGCCGCTCGATCTTGTCGGCGTGGAACAGGGGCGAGGTGGCCTTCAGGCGGTCCAGCTCGGTGGTCGGGTCGCCGATTTCCTGGTACAAGGCCTGCCGGAACGACTCCCAGTAGGGCGGAATATTCTGCAGCGTGCGCACCCAGTTCGACACGCCGAAGATGTCGACGCCGGCGGCGAAGCGCTGCGGGGCGAAAGTGAGAGCAGACAGCGTCATGTAGCCGCCGTAGGAGCCGCCCAGGATGGCTACCCGCGTGGTATCGACGTAGCCGAGCGAGGCGAGGTACTTCTTGGCGGCCAGGCAGTCCCAGAGCGGCTCGCGGCCGTGCTTCCGGTCGTCGGCGGCGAAGAAGGTCTTGCCGTAGCCCGAGGAGCCGCGGTTGTTCACGCGCAGCACCACGTAGCCGTTGTTGGCCAGGTACTGGGCCAGCGGGAAGTAGTTGGGCGTCGACTGCCCACCGGGCCCGCCGTGCACTTCCACCACCGCCGGTAGCTTGGTTTTGCCGGGCCGGGCGCCCTGCGGGGTGTAGAGCAGGGCCGGAATTTCCAGCCCGTCGAACGACTTGTAGCGGATGGTTTTGGTATCGACCAAATCATCGGCGCTGATGGCGGGGTTGAGCGTCTGCGTGAGGCGGGTGGTGCGCCGGGTGGCGAAGTTGTAGACGTACAGGTCCGACGGGGTCCGGTCGCCGTTGACGTAGTAGGCCAGCAGCATGTCGGACGGGGAGAAGCTCACCCCGCTGATGGTGCCGCTGGGCGGGGCCGGCAGCTCCACGGGCTTGCCGCTGATGGCGTCGTAGAGGCGGATGCTGGTGCGGCCGTCCTCGTTGAACATGGTCAGGCGGTACTGCCCGGTGCGCGAAAAGGCGGTGTATACCGCGTCCCATTTGGCCTGCTCCACCGTCTGGCGCGGGCCGCCGCTGAGCGGGTAGCGCACCACGTAGCTGAACTCGGCCCCGTCGTCGGTGGTGGCGTAGAGGTAGCGGTTGCTGGGGTCGAAGGCCATCGGCACGTTGCTCACGCTGCCCTGGTGCTGGCTCACCGCTTTCAGTTCCTTCGAGGCCACGTTGTAGAGAAACACGTCCGAATCCAGCGTGGTGGCGGTTTTCTGCAGGGCCACCCACCGCTCGTCGTCCGAAACGGCCGCCGGGTCGAAGCCCTGCTCATTTCTGAACAACAGGGTGCGCTGTAGCCCGGGCACGGCGTAGCGGTACACGTCCATGAACTTCGGGTCGCGCTCATTCGAGAGGACGTAAAACGCCTTGTTGTCGCGGCGCCAGGCCAGGAATTCGGCCCGCAGCTTGGTCCCCGGCGTCAGGTCGCGCTCCGTACCATCAGCTTCGCGCAGGTAGAGGTGGAAATTTTCGTCGCCGCCCTGGTCGTGGCGGTAGAGGATGCGCCCGTCGGGCAAATACGTGACGGCGTAGAGGCTTTCCTTGGTAGAGGCGCTCAGCGGCGTGGCCGCGCCGCCCGTGACGGGCACGGTGTAGAGGTTGAAGATGCCCGTCTGGTTCGAGGAGTAGAGCACCTGCTCTTCGTCGGGCGAGAAGGCCCGGCCGCTGAGGCGGGTGGTGGTCATGAACTGCTCGATGCTGTAGCGCTTGGGCGGGGCGGCGGCCGGGCGTTTTTTCTGCTGGGCTGGGGCCATCAGGGGCAGCAGTAGTCCGCCGGCCAGTAACAGGGGGGAGAGGTGTTTCATGGGCTTGGTTGCGGAAAAGGGGCTGGAGCGCACAGCCAGCAAGTGTGGGAATCGGCTCGGTGTGGCTTGGATTAATATAGGATAATTTGTTTATAGTTCAATCAGTGGCGCTGCAGCCGGGCTTGGCCGGCTTTGAATTGCCGGGGCGTAAGCGAAACCGTGATTTTTATGCTGACTGGCGGCCGTCAGCGTAGCTTTTGCCAATTCAGCGCATCTTTGCCGAATCGGGCCATGCCAGGCCCGCTTTTGTCGCGTTCCGCCCGCATGAAAAACTCCCCGCTCCAACTCGCCCTCAACGTCGTCCTGCTGCTTGCCGTCGGGGTGCTGTTCTACCTGCACTTTGCCAGCAAGCCCGCGGCTCCTGCGCCGGCCGTGGCCAACACCGCCACCGCCCCGCCGCCCATGACGGCTCCCGACTCGGCCGCTGACGCCGACGAAGCGCCGGCTGCTGAAGAAGCCGCCCAGCCCGCCGCGTCCGCCCCGGCCGCCACGGAAGACAACGTGCGCAAGGTAGCCTACGTGGAATCGACCAAGCTGCTCGACAGCTACAAGGGCCTGCAGGATGCCCGCCGCGCCTTCGAGAAAAAGGCCGCCGTGTGGGAGCAGAAGCACCGCGCCGCCGTGCAAAGCCTGCAGAATGCCGTGCAGAGCTACCAGAAAATGGCCCCCAGCATGACCGACGAGCAGCGCGCCACCGCCGAGCAGCGCCTGCAGCAGCAGGAGCAGCAAGTGGCCCAGCAGCAGCAGCAACTGCAGCAGCAGGCCCAGGAAGAAGAAGCCAAGATGACCAGCAGCGTGCTCACCAAGGTCAATAAGCTGCTGGAAGTCTACGGCAAGGAAAATGGCTACGACCTTATCCTGGTGTCCGGCAACGGCAGCATCGCCTACGCCCGCCCCGGCCTCGACATCACCAACATCGTGCTCAAGCGCCTGAACGCGGATTACGCCGCCGGCCGAAAATAATCCGCCCGTTCCGTGCGTTTTGAACCCCGCCGCCCGCATCCGGGCGGCGGGGTTTTATTTTTTCCGCTGATTATCCAACCAATCCGCCGCCAGCTGGCTCTTGCCGACAGGTACGCCTGCTCCCGAAGCCCGGCATTTGCTGCACTATGCTGCGGCCGAATGTGGTAGCTTGCCGGGATTTTGCCTGCTCCCTCTCCCTCAATTTATAGTTCTATGCATTTCTCTTTACGCGCCGGCGCATTGGCCGCCGTGCTCGGCGGCCTGCCCGCGGCTGCGGCCGTGGCCCAGCAGCCCGCTCCGGCCCGCGTCACCTTCAGCGGTTACGTGCGCGACGCTCGCACCGGCGAAAACCTCATCGGCGTGGCCGTGGTGCACCCGGGCTCGGGCCAGGGCACCGCTACCAATACCTACGGGTTCTTCTCGCTCACGCTGCCCGCCACCGGCGACACCACCCGCCTGCTGACCTCTTACCTGGGCTACCAGCGCCAGCTGCGCCCGGTGCGCCTCGACAAAAGCCAGCAGCTCGACATCCGGCTGCAGCCGGCCAGCAGCGAGCTGCAATCGGTGGAAATCGTGGGTACGCGCGAGGAGCAGATTGCGCGCACCACCCGCATGGGCACCATGAACATTCCGATCAGCCAGATGAAGGCCATACCGGCCCTGTTCGGCGAGCGGGACGTGCTGAAGGTGCTGCAGCTGCTGCCCGGCGTGCAGAGCGGCGGCGAGGGCCAGAACGGCCTCTACGTGCGCGGCGGCTCGCCCGACCAGAACCTGATTCTGCTCGACGGCACGCCCGTCTACAACGCCTCCCACCTGTTCGGCTTCTTCTCGGTGTTCAACGCCGACGCGCTCAACAACGTGGAGCTGGTGAAGGGCGGCTTCCCGGCCCGCTACGGCGGCCGCCTCTCCTCGGTGCTCGACATGAGCATGAAGGAGGGCAACATGCAGGAGTTTCACGGCGAGGGCGGCATCGGGCTGATTGCCTCCCGCGTGACGCTGGAAGGGCCCATCAAAAAGGACACGGCCTCCTTTATCATCTCGGCCCGGCGCACCTACATCGATGTGCTGGCCCGCCCGCTCATCAGCCTGGCCATGGCCGCCGAGGGCATTCCATCGGACGAGCGGCCCACCGTCGGCTACTTCTTCCACGACCTGAACGCGAAGGTGAACTGGAAGCTGGGCCCGCGCGACCGGCTGTATTTGAGCGCCTACACCGGCCGCGACAAGTTCTACGCCCGCATGATGGACAAGCGCGGCAGCTCGGACGAGTACTCGAAGATGAAGGACGGCCTGGGCTGGGGCAACCTGACTTCGGCCCTGCGCTGGAACCACCTCGTCAACGACCGGCTGTTCGTCAACACCCACCTCACGTTCAGCCGCTACCAGTTCGACGTGGGTATCGAGCAGGAGGAGCGGCGCCGCGACAACGGCACGCTGCGCACCGACAAGTACTCGCTGAAGTACCTCTCCAACATCCGCGACTGGTCGCTGAAGTCGGACTTCGACTACGTGCCGCTGCCCGACCACTACATCCGCTTCGGCGGGCAGTACATCTGGCACCAGTTCCGGCCCGGCGCGGCCCAGGCCAAGTCGAACGACCCGAACAGCAACATCAACTTCAAAATCGGCTCGCGCACCCAGGCCCAGGAAATGAGCCTCTACGCCGAGGACGACTACAAAGTGACGGAGCGGCTGAAGGTCAACGGCGGCCTGCGCCTCAACAGCTTTTTGGTGCGCGGCAAGCTCTACCCCTCGGTGGAGCCCCGCCTAGCCGCCCGCTACCTGCTCACGGAGGACTGGTCGCTGAAAGCCTCGTACGCCCGCACTACCCAGTACATTCACCTGCTGGCCAACTCGGGCATCGGTCTGCCTACCGACCTGTGGGTGCCGGCCACGCCCAAGGTGAAGCCCCAGAAAGCCCAGCAGGTGGCCCTGGGCGCGGCCCGCAACGTGCGCTTCAAGGACGAGGACTACGAAGTGAGCCTGGAAACCTACTACAAGCCCATGCAGCGCCTGATCGAGTACCGCGAGGGCGCGAGCTTCCTGGGCACCACCGACAGCAACTGGGAAGACAAAGTGACCAGCGGGCAGGGCTGGGCCTACGGGGCGGAGGTGTTTGTGCAGAAGAAATCGGGGCGCACCACCGGCTGGGTGGGCTACACCCTGGCCTGGAGCCGCCGCCGCTTCGCCGAGCTGAACCAGGGCCAGATCTACCCCTACAAGTACGACCGGCGCCACGACGCGACGCTGGTGGTCATTCACCAACTGTCGCCCACGCTGCGGCTGTCGGGCACCTTCGTCTACGGCACCGGCAACGCCGTCACGCTCTCGCGCGGCAGCTACACGCTCGGACCCGATTTCTACCAGTTCGACGACTACGGCTCGCGCAACTCCTACCGCATGCGCGCCTACCAGCGCCTCGACCTGGACCTGAGCCAGACCAAGAAGAAGAAGTGGGGCGAAATCGTGAACAGCTTCTCCGTGTACAACGCCTACAACCGCCGCAACCCCTACTTCCTCTACTTCGACCCAGGCTACCAGAACACCTACACCGGGCAAACCAAAAAGCCGAGCTACCGCCAGATCAGCCTGTTCCCCATTCTGCCGTCCTTCAGCAAGAGCTTCCGCTTCTAATCCGATTCTGCCATGACGTTCATTCAGTCTGATTTTCTGCGGGAAACCCGGCCCGCCGCCCTGCTGCTGCCGGCCCTGCTCGCGGCCTGCGACACGGCCATCGACGTGCCCGAGCCGGAGCACACGCCCCGCGTGGCCATGGTGCTGACGCTCGACAACCTGGCCGCCACCGACTCGGTGATGCGCCAGAACTACCTGGGCCGCCTGCCCTTCGTGAGCGTGAGCCAGCGCCTCTACGACCTGACGCCCCTGCAGGGCCGCACCGATGCCACCGTGGAGGTGCGCGACGCGGCCGGCGCGGTAGTGGAGCGCTACCGGCCCATTGCGGCGGCGCCTTCGCCGTATCCGGGCGGTGGCTATTACAATCAGGGCCAGTACCGCCCCACGCTGCGCTACCAGTTCCGGCCCGGGCAGACCTACCGGGTGCGCACCACGGTGCCGGGCATCGAGCCGGCCGAAAGCCAGCTGACCCTGCCCGCGCCCGTGGCCGTGGACGTGACCAAAACCCCGCTGAGCAGCAACAGCGGCCAGACCCGCGCCCGCGTCACCGTGGCCTTCGACGAGCCCGGCGGTAGCAACGACTACTACCTAGTGACGGCCCAGGTCGTGGATGCCAGCGGGCAGCGCACGGGCTACCTCAACCTCAGCGACGAGGACGACACCGGCGTGGCCGTGCCCACTTACCGCCTCTCCGACCCGCGCTCCTCCTACGAGCTGTATCCCTTCAGCGACGCTAACGTGAACGGGCAGCGCCTCAGCTTCTCAGCCAACGTGACGTTCTACAGCGGCAGCGGGCAGCCCAACCCGCCGGCGCAGTATCTGCAGGTCACGCTCACTCACCTCACCCGCGACCTGTACCTCTTCTACAACAGCTACGTGCAGTACAGCAACAACGACGGCAACCCCTTCGCCGAGCCCACGCCGCTGTACTCCAACGTGGCGCCCGGCTTCGGCATCTTCGGCGGCGCCACCGATACCTGGGTGCGCCTGCCGCTGTAGGCTGGAGTTGAAAAATCAGCCCGCGGCCGAGCCGGCATTAAACTTGCGTGGGTGGGTTACGTCTAATAATGCAGAACTAACCCGCGCTCCGGCGCTTCTGATACATGCCTAATCTGCTGAAAACCTTTGTGCTGGCTGGAGCCGTGGCCGTTGGCGGCCTGCTGACCAGCTGCGTTTCGTCCGGTTACGTGGTGGGGCCGCCCCCGCCGCCCGTCATCGTGCGGCCGGCCCCGGTCATCGTCACGCCGCGCCCGTACTACCGGGCCCGGCCGTACTACCGCCCCGCCCCGCGACCCTACTACGGCCCGCGCTACTACGGCCACGGGCACGGCCGCCGCTGGTAGCTTCGTTCTGCCGCCGCCCCTGTAAGCCACGAGGCCCCGCCGGATCATCCGGCGGGGCCTCGTGCGTTTTGGGGAAGTCAACGGGCGCGGCTGATTTCGTTCGACGGCAAGACGCACGTATGCGTCCCTGCTAGCAAGCCAACAATCAACCGGAAAACGCCTTAGAAGCTGAAGCGTACGCTCACGGCCGCATCCTGGTACACGGCGCTGTTGCCGCGGTATACGTCGAAGTAGGGCTTGTAGTCGGCGCTGATGACCAGCGGCAGGTCGGGAATCTTGTATTCCAGGCCCAGCACGAAGTCGGCGCCGAAGACGGGGTACACCTGGTCGTCGGTGTAGTAGGCGTAGTAGTACCGGTCGTGCTTTTTGCGGCGGTACTCCACCACGTAGTAGTAGCGGCCACGGTAGGCGCCGGCGTGCAGGCCCGCGCCGAGGTACCACTGCAGGTTTTTCACGTCGGGCAGGATGGTCCAGTGCTTTTCCAGCAGCAGGGTGAACCGGGCCCCGCGGCCCAGGTACTCGGTGGTCACGAGGCCTTCGACGGCCGCGCCCTTGCCGGGATTGAAGAAGTGCTTGACGGTGAGGCCCGAGGCAAAACCGCCCCCGCGCAGACCGATGCCGGTGGTGTAGCCCGCGCCGCCGCCGCCTTTGCTGCTCCCACCGCCCTTACCCGACGACTTGCCGGACTTAGTGCTGGTTTTCTTGGTCTGCGCCGAAACTTGTCCGATTCCGAGAGCCAGCGTCAGGAGTAAGAGAAAGAGAAAAGGCTTTTTCATGAATGAGTGCAAAATTGTAGTCGCTAAGTTTGTTTTCGGAGTTGTCAGAGGCCAAACTTACGGATTCGAGTGCAATTCAGGCCGAGGGCGAGACGCCCGCCTGAATTTCATCGGACAGGTGCACGCGCACGCCGCCGCCGTCCTGGTAGGCGGTGTTGAGCATGGCCTGGGCCACCGTTTGGGCCGGCACGGCCCGGTAGCGCCGCAGCGGCCCCAGCAGCAGCGGGCTCACCAGCTTCAGCAGCACCGCCCCGATTTGTTCGCCCAGGCGCTTTTCGGGGCGTGCACCCAGCAGCAGCGAGGGCCGGAAGATATGGACGGCCCGGAACGGGGCCTGCCGCACGCTGGCTTCCATGTCGCCTTTCACGCGGTTGTAGTAGAAGCTCGAATGGGCATCGGCGCCCATGGCCGACACAACCATGAACTGCGCGGCGAAATTGGCGGCCGTGAGGGCGGCCAGCTTCACCACGTAGAGGTAGTCGACTTTGTAAAAAGCCTCTTTCGAGCCGGCCTGCCGCATGGTGGTGCCCAGGCAGCAGAACACGTCGTCGGCAATCAGCGAAAGTCGGTGGTCTTCGAGGTGGTCGAAATCGACGGTGCGCTGCACCAGCAGCGGGTGCATCAAGGGCAGCGGCCGGCGCCCCACGCTGATGACTTTGGTGTAACGGCCGCAGCTCAGCAGCAGGGGCAGCAGCTGGCTGCCCACGAGGCCGCTGGCGCCGGCAATGAGGGCGACTTTCTGGGGCGCCGACGAAGTGGGGTCCATGTCTGGCAAACGGTCAGGAAGGAGTTGACGGTTTCCCCAACGGGAGAAGCGCCCGAAGGTTCGGCTGAGCTGGCGGGCAACGCTTGCGCTCCGCTAAACCGGCGCCGGCGCGTTACTCGGCGTCGTCGATGAGGCGCGTAGAGTCGGGGTGCAGCTCCACCTGCCCGCGGCGGTAGAGGGTGCCGAGGGCTTTTTTGAACACCTTTTTGCTCATGCCCACGCGGCGGTAGATTTCCTCCGGGTCGGTTTTGTCGGTGATGGGCAGCTTGCCGCCGGCTTTGCGCAGGTAGCGCACCAGCTCGTCGGCGGCGGCCAGGGCTTCGTCGTAGCCCTGGCGCTGCAGGCTCACGTCCACCTTGCCGTCCTCGCGCACCTGGCGCACGTAGCCGGTCAGCTGGTCACCGATGCTGAGCGGGCGAAACACCTCGTTGCGGAACAGCATCCCCTGGTAGCGCCCGTCGACGAGCACAGCGTAGCCCAGCTCGCTCTGCCCGGCCACCAGCAGCGGCACGGCGGTACCGGGCTCCAGCAGCGGGTTGCGGTCGGTGAACCGCTCCCACTTGGCGGTAGCAACGAGGCGGTCGGAAGTTTCGTCGAGGTAGATGTAGACCAGCACCAGGTCGCCCACGTGCACGCGCTTGGGCTGGTTGCGCAAGGGCAGCAGCAGGTCCTTGAGCAGGCCCCAGTCGAGGAAGGCGCCCAGCGAGGTGGCTGAGGTAACCTTGAGTACGGCAAACTCATTGACCTTGGCCAGCGGCGTTTCGGTGGTGGCGATGAGGCGGTCCTCGGAGTCGCGGTACACGAAGGCGCGCACCATGTCGCCCACGCGCACGCCGGCCGGCACGTAGCGGTCGGGCATGAGAATGTCGCCGTCGTCGGAAGTCAGGTAAATACCGAATTCGACGAAGCGGGCTACTTCCAGGTCGTTATAGTCGCCAAGGTTCATGGGCAGGGGAGGGGCAGTGAGCAATTATCAATGAGCAACGAACAATGCGCTCATTGGGCTGACGCGGCTGCAAAGGTGGGAGCTTTTGAGTTTAGGAGTTACGGAGGCGAGAAGTGAAGGGCAGATGCGCCAAGCGCCGCCGGGGTACCTCGCCTGTTACTATACGGCCTGCTGAGCCCCGCGAAGCACCTCTGCCGCTGATGTTGGGTATTAATTTCTATCTGGCGAAGCGGTAGAGATGCTTCGACAAGCGGACGCTAGATGAGCATGACGGCCTTTTCAGTCGTTCAACGAAGCCCGCGAGATGTCTCGACTTCGCTCGACATGACGGTTCTTCAACTTACAACTTCACCATTTCACCACTTCGCAACTTCACCACTTGCTACAGCCCCGAGTCGTAGCGCACGATGCTGGGCTGGCCGAAGCTGAAGTCGTTGAAGCGGTAGATGGTGCGCGAGGTCTGGTAGAGGCGGGTGCCCTTGCCGTCGTCGATGCCCTGGGGGTAGAAGCCGAACAGCAGCTGAATGGTGTTGACGGCCAGGTATTCGTTGCGCAGGCGCACGCCCAGGCCGAAGCCGGTGTAGGGCTTGCCCTGGAAGGGCGAGGGGCTGCCGTTGGTGCTCAGCCAGGCCGCATCGGCCCAGGCAATGCCGGCCACCCGGAAGCCCAGAAACGACACCGGCGTAAACACGTTGGCCTCGTAGTTGAGCACGAAGCGCGAGGTGCCGCGCAGAATGCCGTCGTCGCTCATGCCGCGCAGGCCCCGGTCGCCGGCAATGCTCAGGGCCAGATCGGAGCGCTGCCGGCCGATGCCGATGATGCTGCGGTTCCAGAAGAAGTGGCGCCACTGCCAGTTGCCGGTGTGATAGAGGCGGGTGAAGGCCAGGATTTCGCTGGAAAAAGCGCCCTCCTGCCAGCGCCCGTAGCGGTAAAAGCGCCCGTACTCGCCGTTGACGTAGAGGTAGCCGTGCAGCGGGTTGAAGCCGGCCAGCGCCACCCGCCCGGCGAAATAGGAGCGCCCGCCCGTGGGATTCACGTCGTAGCCGCTGGTGAAGGTGAGCAGGGAGCCCGTGGGCACGTCCTCGGTGCGGCCGAAGCCGAACAGGTAGCGGTCCTTGTAGTAGCGGCGCACGCTGTAGCCCAGGCTGAACAGGGCCGTGTTGCTGCTCTGAAACGTCGGGTCGGGGCGGCGGTAGTAGTCGGTGCGGATGGCGCGGGTGGCCACGATGACGCGGGCCGGGTTTTCGTAGCCCAAATCGTAGGAGCGGGGCTGAAAGGCGCGGCCCACCCAGGCATCGGCCACGGTGTAGCCCATCGGGTCGAACTCCGGAATCGTGCCGTCCTCCGGGAAGGTACGCTGAATGCCCTGGTTGAAGCGCGTCACGTTCAGGGCGTAGGCGTAGCGCGTGTTCACCGACACGAAGCCGCGGTACAGCGAAGCCCCGGCTTCCTCGTACTGCCACTGATTGCGGTAGCGGGCCTGCACGCCCAGGTAGTTGCGCAGCGGCACGGTGTAGCTGCCCTCGTACTGCCAGCCCTGCGGGTTCGAGAGGCCGTAGTCGAGGCGGTTGCGGAAGTCGTGGCCGCGGGCCAGGAAGTTCTTGTCGCGCAGGGTGAGCAGGCCCGCGCCCACGTCGCGGATCTGCAGGCCCGCGCTGATGCTGAACACGTCCTTGGTAATGACCTTGATGTCGACGCTGTCCTTGGTGGAGGTCTTTTCATTCACCACCACCCGCGCGTCGAGGATAAAGTTGGTCTGGCGCAGCAGACGCTCGGTTTCGGCCAAGGATTGGGGCTTCAGCTCCTGGCCGGGCCGGAACAAGAGCAGCTTGCGGATTTTGCGCCGGGCCGTCTTGATGTGCAGCGCGTTGCCGCCCTTTTCCAGGATGTTGCGCGGCACCCGGGTCGAGTCGTTGATGTTGAAGCCGAACGCGTCGAGCGTCTTCACGTCGACGCGGCGCACCACCTTGTAGTTGTGCCGGTCGTACTGCCGGTCGAGCAACGTGGCGTCGAGGCCGCCCTGCTCCTCGCGGCGCTCGGTGAAGTTGAAAATGGCCGAAGCTGCCTTGCCCAGGATGGTTTTGCGCTTGGTGTAAGCCTTCAGCCCGCCGAGGAAGCGCTGCTGGTCGAAGCCGCGGCGCAGCGAGTCGACGGGTGCGCTGGCGGGGCGGCGTACCGTGTCGCGCACGGCGGGCTGCTGCTGGGCTACGGCCGGGCCCGCCGACGCCAGGGCCAGCACCGGAACGAGTAAGGATAGAAAGTAGCGCGGCAGACGGGTAAGCACAGCAATCAAACACCGCCCGGGCCCCGGGCGTTGCCAACGAAGATACGAAAGCCCCGGTCGGCGCGGTTGTGCGGCGTATTACGCTGAGGTTGTGTCTAAAAAAATTAGTCCCAAAAAAACTGGAACTGAGTTGCGCAATGAGGCGTTTTTCTGGTTCTTTACACTTCGAAGCGCAGCCCCTCGATGAACGAGCGAATCATAGAAAAGCTAAGCATTTTGGCCGACGCCGCCAAGTACGATGCCTCCTGCTCGAGCAGCGGCGGCAAGCGTAAAAACGTGGACAAGGGCCTGGGCAACGCCGAGGGCATGGGCATCTGCCACTCCTACACCGAGGACGGCCGCTGCGTGTCGCTGCTGAAAATTCTGCTCACCAACCACTGCATTTTCGACTGCGCCTACTGCGTGTCGCGCAAGTCCAACGACGTGAAGCGCGCCGCCTTCACGGTGGAGGAAGTGGTGGATTTGACCATGAACTTCTACCGCCGCAACTACATTGAGGGCCTGTTTCTGAGCAGCGGCATCTTCTCCTCGCCCGATTACACCATGGAGCGGCTGGTGCGCATCTGCAAAAAGCTGCGCACCGAGGAGCGTTTCAACGGCTATATCCACCTCAAGACTATTCCCGGCGCCTCTGAGGAGCTGATTCAGGAAGCCGGCCTCTACGCCGACCGCCTGAGCGTCAATATCGAACTGCCCTCGGAGCTGAGCTTGCAGGCCCTGGCGCCGGAGAAGAACTACGCCGAGATTCTGACGCCGATGGGCCAGATTCAGAGCAAGGTGGCCGCCAGCCGCGAGGAGCGGGAGCTGTTCAAGAAAGCCCCGCAGTTTGCCCCGGCCGGCCAGACCACGCAGCTCGTCGTGGGTGCCTCGCCCGAAACCGACCACCAGATCATTCAGCTCACCGACAGCCTCTACAAGGGCTACGGCTTGAAGCGCGTGTACTACTCCGGCTACGTGCCCGTGTCGGGCGACCAGCGCCTGCCGCAGGTGGTGCAGCCCCCGCTGATGCGGGAGCACCGCCTTTACCAGTCGGACTGGCTGATGCGCTTCTACGGCTTCGACGCGGACGAAATCCTCGACCCGGCGCACCCGCACCTCGACCTGGAAATCGACCCGAAGCTGGCCTGGGCCCTGCGCCACCGCCACGTGTTCCCGGTCGACGTGAACACGGCCGACTACGAGCTGATTCTGCGCGTGCCGGGCGTGGGCATGAAATCCGCCAAGCGCATCGTGGCCGCCCGCCGCTTCGCCCCGCTCACCCTCGACCACCTGCACAAGTTCGGGGTGGTGCTGCGCCGGGCGCGCTACTTCATCACCTGCCGCGGCATGGCCCTGGAAAAGCGCGAGTACGACGAGCAGACCGTGCGCCGCAAAATCCTCTACGGCGACGGCAGCACCCGCTCGGCCCTGGTGAAGCGCCAGCTCGACCTCTTCGCCCCCGAGCCCACCATCGTCACCGCCCCCGACCTCGTGTCGCCCCAGCTCGATTTGTTTCGCCAGGCCGGCTGACTACCCGACCAACCCTAGCAACCTCTCCTCTCTCGACACCGCCATGACTATTCTGCACCACACCCAGCCCGCGCTGCCCCTCGGCCCCACGCTCGACGAAGCCGACAAAGTGGCCCGTATGGCCTGCTGCTGCAAGCTGTCGGAGCTGCTGCCTATCGTGCGCCAGCAGCTGCAGGCCCGCCGCGAGCAGCTGGCCGCCCAGCAGCGCCCCGCCGAAGCCGCGTAGCATCCATTTTCGCGTCGTACGCGTCACAGCGCGAACTTTCAGCTCGCGGATCCTGGACGATTGTCGTTGACAGCTAACCGGCGGGGGCGCTCTGAATACGCGGACTACAAGTTCGCGCCACGACGCGAACGATGCGCTATGCATTGTTTCGCCCGCCCTATCAGTTCGATTTATCACCGTGAAAAAGCCGCGCCCTACTTCCCTGGCCCGCCGCGCCCCCGGGCTGCCGGCTCAGCCGTCCGTCACCTCGCTGCGGGCGGGCGGGGCGCTGCCGCTGGGCTTCGATGCGGCGGCCCGCTTTACCTACGACGGCTCGTTCGACGGGCTGCTGTCGGTGCTGCTCACCTGCTGGCAGCTGCGCCGCTGGCCCGAGGCCATTGCGCCGGAAGGCGCGGCTCAGGGCGGGTTGTTCAGCGAAACCCACTCAGTGCCCACCGACGAGGCGCAGGCCCGGCGCGTGTGGGAGGGCCTGCTGCGGCACATGCCGGGCGAGGCGCGCACCAACCTCTACAAAACGTTTTTATCGGAACGGCCCGACCGGGAGCTGCTCATCTTCCGCTACGTACAGTTGGCTATTCAGGCCGCGGGGCAGGATATCAGCGAAAACTTCGCCGACGACACGGTGCGCACGGTGGCCGAAATCAACAAGCAGCTGTTTCGCGAAAAGCACCGCATGGAGGCCTTCGTGCGCTTCGAACGGACCCAGGACGGGCTGTTTCACGCCAGTATCGAGCCCGATTTCGACGTGCTGCCGCTCATTGCCGAGCACTTCACCAAGCGCTACGCCGACCAGCGCTGGCTGATCTTCGACCGGCGCCGCCGCTACGGCCTCTACTACGACCTGCAGCGCACCGACGTGGTGAGCTTCGACCGGGCCGTGGAGGCGGTGGCAGCCGGGGGCAGCGCCGTATCGGCCGCCGTGCTCGACGAGCGGGAGCCGCTGTTTCAGGTGCTTTGGCAGGCGTATTTCGACCACGTCAACATCCCCGAGCGCAAAAACGTTAAGCTGCACCGGCGCCACATGCCCAAGCGCTACTGGCGCTACCTCACCGAAAAGCAGCCCCGGGAGCGGCAGTTTCGGCCCATTGCCAACAAGAATAACACGGCCGCAGGCTAAGCGGCGCGGCTCCGCGGGTGGCCTGCGGATGATGGCTGGCGGGCCTGGTTTGGCCGGAGGGCGGTCCGGTAACCGGCGAAACGCGCTATTTTCGCGGCTGATAAACGCGTAGGCGCTTCGATATGAGCAGCAGTATTTTGGTTTTTGGCGCCTCCGGGCAATTGGGGCAATGCTTGGCGCACGTGGCAGCCGAGCGAAACATGACCGGCCGCCTAGTCATGCTGGCCGAGGAGCAGGCCAACATTTTGAACCCGGAAGGTCTGCGGGCCGCGTTTGCGCAATACCAACCACAATACTGCATCAACTGCGCCGCCTACACGGCCGTCGACAAGGCCGAGGACGAAGTGGACATTGCCCGCCGCGTCAACCGGGACGGTGTGGAAAACCTGGCCCGGCTGTGCGCCGAGTTTGGCACCACGCTGCTGCACGTGTCCACCGATTTCGTGTTTGCCGGCGCGGGCAACCAGCCCCTGCTCGAAACCGACGAAACCGTGCCCATCAGCGCCTATGGCCTCACCAAGCTGGAGGGCGAGCAGGTTATTGCGGCCCACACGGATAAGTATTTCATCCTGCGCACCAGCTGGCTGTACTCCGAATTTGCCGGCAACTTCGTGAAGACCATGCTGCGCTTCGGCCGCGAGCGGGCCGAAATGCGCGTTATCTGGGACCAGGCGGGCACGCCCACCTACGCCATCGACCTGGCCGCGGTGCTGCTGCACATCATCGAGACGGAAAGCCCGAACTACGGCCTCTACCACTACAGCAACGAGGGCGTCACCTCGTGGTACGACTTCGCAGTGGCCATTTTCGAGCTGGCCGGGCTGCTCACGCGCGTGGTGCCCATCCGCACCGCCGAATACCCGACCCGGGCCACCCGCCCGGCCTACTCGGTGCTAGACAAGACCAAGGCCAAAAACCAGCTGGGCATCAGCATACCGCACTGGCGCCTGAGCCTGCAGGAGTGCATGCGCCGGCTGGCGGGGTAGTATTGAGACTTAAAACAGAACGTCATCCTGAGCGCAGCGAAGGACCTTCCTCGCACCCTGCACCGCCGCAACCTACGAAGTGTTGACGCTTTTTAGATAATGCCGAAGCGCAGCCACTGCGGCCCAAATAGTAGGGCGTTGGTGGCTGCGCTTTGCAGTTGGTGCAGGGTGCGAGGAAGTTCCTTCGCTGCGCTCAGGATGACGTTCTTTCTCCGGTGCCCTCTGCCTCCTTCGCCCGGCCGTAAAACCGACTCACCAAGAAAGCCAGCGCCACGAAGCCCAGGCCGGCGGCGCATACGCCGGGCCAGCGGGCGTGCGTCCAGGCCCAGCCGCCCACTAATGAGCCCAGGGCCCCGCCAATGAAGTAGGCGGTCATGTAGACGGTGTTGAGGCGGCTGCGGGCTTCGGGAATCAGGGCGAAAATGCGGGTCTGGTTGGCAATATGCGTGGCTTGCACGCCCACATCAAGCAGGATGACGCCCACCACCAGCGCGGCCAGGGCGGTGTTGCCTAAAAACAGGATGCCGTAGGCCAGCACCGCCAGCCCCACGCCGATGCGAATGGCAAAATCGGAGCCGCGGGTGTCGGCGGTGCGGCCGGCCAGGGGCGCGGCCAGAGCCCCCACGGCCCCAATCAGGCCGAAAAAGCCCGCGACGTCGGCGCCGTAGTGAAAGGGCGGGCCTTCGAGCAGAAAGACGAGGGTGGTCCAGAACACGCTGAAGCCGGCGAACATAAATCCACCGATCAGCGCCGAGCGGCGCAGCAGCGGCAAGGTGCGGGCCAGGGTGAGCAGCGAAGTCATCAGCGAAGCGTAGGTACCGCGGAAGGCGGGCTGGTCGCGGGGCAGGCGCCAGGCCAGCACGGCGCCCAGCAGCACCATCACGGCCGCGCCGCCGCCGAACACCGTGCGCCAGCCCAGGTGCGCCCCCACGTAGCCGCTGACGGTGCGCGAGAGCAGAATGCCGATGAGCAGCCCGCTCATGATCTGGCCCACGATGCGGCCCCGGTCGGCGGGCGGGGCCAGGTGCGCGGCCATGGGCAGCAGCAGCTGCGGCACCGCCGAGCACACCCCGATGAGCAGGCTGGCCCCGAGCAAGACCCCAAACGAAGGCGCCCAGGCCGCCGCGGCCATGCACAAGGCCGCGCCGAGCTGCATGACCAGGATGAGGCCCTTGCGTTCGAGCTTATCGCCGAGGGGCACCACCAGCAGCATGCACAGCGTGTAGCCCAGCTGCGTGACGGTGGCCACCAAGCTGGCCTGGCTTTCGGTTTTGCCGAAAGTGCGCCCGATTTCACCCAGCAGCGGCTGGTTGTAGTAGATGTTGGCCACCACCAGCGCGCAGGTCACGGACATCAGCCAGACCAGGGCGGGGGGTAGGGGAGAAGAATGAGAAGCAGGAGTTGATTCGGGTGATTCCGCGGCGTGCGGCGCTTTTTCCATGAGTAAGAGAGCAAGTAGGGAAGAAGGCGGCCTGCGGTAAACCGCATTTCGTGGCGGATGGTTGGCCGGAAATTTCAGTGAGGTGGCAGCCCGCCAGGCAACCCTTGTCCGCACCCCGGCATCTGACGCCCCCGGACGTCCATCCTTGCTTCAGCCCATGCGCTACTCCTATTCCCGACTTCACACCCTGACCGGCGCCCTGATTTTTGCCACGGCCATGGCCACCTACTGCCTCACCCTGGAGCCCACCGTGAGCTTCTGGGACTGCGGCGAGTTCATTGCCAGCGCCGACAAGCTGCAGGTGCCGCACCCGCCCGGCGCGCCCACCTTCCTGCTGCTGGGCCGGCTGGCCTCGCTGCTGAGCTTCGGCGCAGCCAGCCAGGTGCCGGTGCTCGTCAACCTGCTTTCGGCCCTGAGCAGCGCCTTAACCGTGCTGCTGCTGTTCGGGAGCATCACGCTGCTGGCCCGCCGGCTGGTGCTGGGTGCCGCCAACCGCGTCCAGGAACCCGCGGGCAGCCAGGCGGCGCTCATCCTGAGCGCCGGGGCCGTAGGCGCGCTGGCCTTTGCCTTTTCCGATTCGTTCTGGTTCAACGCCGTGGAGGCCGAGGTGTACGCCCTGTCGAGCCTGGGCACGGCGCTGGTGCTGTGGCTGATGCTGCAATGGGAGCAGCGCGCCGACGAGTACGATTCGGATAAGTGGCTGGTGCTGATTGCCTACGTCATTGGGCTGAGCATCGGGGTACACTTGCTGAATTTGCTGGCCTTGCCCGCGCTGGGGCTGATTTACTATTACCGCCGCACGGCCGCGCCCACCGGCCGGGGCCTGCTGCTGACGCTGGCCGGCAGCGGCGCCGCCGTGCTCACGATTCTGCTGGGCGTCATTCCCGGGCTGCCTTCAGTGGCGGGCACGCTGGAAATCTTCTGCGTCAACGCGCTGGGGCTGCCGTTCAACTCCGGCGTGGTACTGTTCGGGCTGCTGCTGGCTGGCGGACTGGCTTACGGGCTGCGCACGGCGACGCGGCGGCAGCAGCGCCTGCTGCACACCAGCCTGCTCAGCCTCACTTTCGTGCTGATCGGCTACACCACCTACCTCATCGTGCCCATCCGCTCGGGCTTCAACCCGCTCATCGACGAAAACAACCCTGAGGACGTGCTGTCGTTCGTGAGCTACCTGAAGCGCGAGCAGTACGGCGACCGGCCGCTGTTCTACGGCCCGCAGTTCAACGCCCAGCCGGTGGCCCAGACCGACGGCGCCCCGCGCTACGAGCGCCGCAATGGCCGTTACGAAGTGGTGGAGCAGAAGCTGGTGAGCGAGTACGCCGCCGAAGACAAGATGCTGCTGCCCCGCCTCTATAGCACCCAGCCCGGCCACCTGCGTGAGTACCAGAAGTGGACCGACGTGCAGCCCGGGCAGCGCCCCACCATGGCCGATAACCTCGGCTTCCTCGTGCGCTACCAGCTCGGCCACATGTACGGGCGCTACTTCCTCTGGAACTTCGTGGGCCGCGACTCCGACGTGCAGCAGGCGGGCGTGCTCTGGCCCACCGAGACAAAAAACGGCCTGCCCGCGCAACTGGCCGACAACCGCGCCCGCAACAACTACTTCGCCCTGCCGCTGCTGCTGGGCCTCGTGGGCCTCGTCTTCCAGCTGCGCCGCGACGGGCGCAATGCCGCCGTGGTGGCCCTGCTCTTCGGCCTGACCGGCGCGGCCATCGTGCTGTACCTGAACCAGCCGCCGCTGGAGCCGCGCGAGCGGGATTACACCTTCGTCGGATCGTTTTACGCCTTTGCCATCTGGATGGGCCTCGGCGTGCTGGGCCTGCACGCGGCCCTGCGCGCCGTGCTGCGGCAGGAGCGCCTGCGCGTGGCCGCCGTCGCGGCCCTGGGCCTGGCGGTGCCCGTGCTGATGGCCACCGAGGGCTGGGACGACCACAACCGCTCGGAGCGCACCCTGGCCCTGGATTGGGCCCATAACCTGCTCAACAGCGTGGCCCCGAACGCGCTGCTCGTCACCGCCGGCGACAACGACACCTTTCCGCTCTGGTACGCCCAGCAGGTCGAAGGCTTCCGCCCAGACGTGCGCATTGCCGTGTCGCCGTACCTGAACACGGACTGGTACATCGACCAGATGCAGCAGCGCATGGGCGCCTCGGCCGCGCTGCCGATGACGTTGCGCCACCCCGACTATACCCAGGGCACCAACGACTACCTGCCGCTGGTGCCCAACGCGGCCGTGGCGGCCGTCGACGCCCGGCAATTCGTGCAGCTGGTGCGGCAAAACTCGCCGCTGCTGCAGGTGCAGACGCAGGGCGGGCGCACGCTGCTGTCGTATCCTACGCGCCAGTTTTACCTGGATGTAGACACGGCCGCCGTGCGCCGCACCGGCCTCGTGCCCGCCGAGCGTCGCGGGCAGCTCACGGCCCGCATGCAGTGGCAGGCCGGCGCCGGAGGCTACCTGGAGAAAAAAGAATTGGCCCTGCTCGACATCCTGGCCCAGAACAACTGGCAGCGGCCAGTGTACTTCTCGGCCTACATGTCGCCGAGCGAATACGCCGGGCTGGAGCCCTACATGCAGCTCGAAGGCCTAGCCTACCGCGTGCTGCCGTTGCAAAACCCCGCCCCCCAGGCCGAGCAGCGCGGCGAAATCGGCTACGTGGCCCGCGAGCTGCTCTTCGACTCCTTGATGCGCAAATTCAGCTACCGCAACCTGGCCAACCCGCGCGTGCACTACGACGAGTCGCAGCGGCGCGTGGTGGGGGCCTACCGCGAGGAGTTTGCCCGCTTGGCCCAGGCCTATTACCACGACGGCAACCTCGCCAAAGCCAAGCAGGTGGTGGACCGCTGCCTGCGCGTGATGCCCGACGACACGGTGCCCTTCGACTACAGCACCGCCGACCTCGTAGCCCCGCTGGCGGCTGCCGGCGAAGCTCCGCGCGCCCAGCGCCTGATGGACTTGCTCACCAACCGCGCCCAGCAGAACCTGGCCTACTACGGTTCGCACGAGCCAGCCCGGTTCGAGCGCGAAATCCAGGCGAATGCCGTCATGCTCAGCCGCCTCTACCAGGCCGCCGCCGACACCAACGACACGGCCCGGGCCCAGCGCATCGTGGGCTTGCTGGAGCAGTACGTGCCGAGGTCGTAGCGCATAGCATTGGCCGTAGCCTGTGGCGGATTTTTGAAATCGTATGGTGTTCCACAAACTGGAACACTATAGCTCGAATGATGCGGGAGTGTTCCGCAAACTGGAACACTATTCCTAAAAAAGAACGGGAGTGTTCCAGCTTGTGGAACACTCCCGTTCTTTTTTAGGAATAGTGTTTCACTCCGAGCGACAGGGCGACATAACCAACAGGTTGTCCCACTCGCAGCGTAAACCGGCGCCGTCCGGCTGCGTTTGTGTAGCCATGAGCCGAGGATTTGTAAAAGAAGACGATTCGCAGGCGCCGCCCATCATTCCGCCCCGCGCCGCCCTGCCGCCCAATACGCCCAACTACGTGACGCCCCGTGGCCTGGAGCAGCTGCGCGAGGAGCTGGCGGCCCTGGAAGCCACCCGCGGCCAGGCCGAGGCCGACCGCGCCAACGACACCGACCGCACCCGGCAGCTGAGTTTGCTCAACGGCCAGCTCAGCCAGCTCACTGCCCGCATTGCCAGCGCCCGCGTGGTCGACCCGCGCCAGCAGCCCGCCGACGAAGTGCGCTTCGGCGCCACCGTCACGCTGCGGCCCGTCGGCAGTGAGAAGCCTGGCGGCAAAGCAGCGGCCGAGCGGCACTTCACCATCGTGGGCGTCGATGAGGCTTCGGTGGCCGAGGGCAGGGTGGCCTTCGTGGCGCCCATTGCGCGGGCCGTGCTCGGGGCCCGGCTGGGCCAGCAGGTGGCGCTGCGTCTCGGTCCGCAGGAGGAAGTGGTGGAAGTGGCCGGCATCAGCTACGAGGCGGGCTAAAGCCGCAGCGGCAGGCTGGGAGGTAGGGTTGCGCGCAGTAGCTTTGCCGCGTGGTCGTCCAACCCGGCCACTCCGATTCGGCTGCCATGATTGTTTACAAATCCGCCGACTGGTGGGAGGCCTTCCGCCACCTGCGCCAGTCGCCCATCATCCAGAAGCTGCTCCAGCGGGTGATGCTGCTGGGGCTTTACAGCAGCGCCGTGGCCGTCATCGGCTACCCGCTGAGCCACCTGAAAGTTACCATCGATCCGCAGTATTTCTCGCTGCTGGGCATTCTGCTGAGCCTGCTGCTGGCCTTCCGCACCAACTCCGCCTACGACCGGTTCTGGGAAGGCCGCCGGGTGTGGGGGCAGCTCACCAACAACTGCCGCAACCTGGCCGTGCTGCTGCACGCCCGCCTGCCCGCGGCCGACCAGAGTCACCGCTACCACCTGGCCAAGCTCTTGTCGAACTTCCCCATCGCGCTGGAAGGCCACCTGCGCGAGGGCGTGCGCTTCGAGCAGCTCGAAGACCTGCCCGGCAACCTGATGGACAAGCTGCGCCAGTCGGGCCACGTGCCTTCCCTGCTGGCCGCGCTGCTGCAGGAGTTCTACGAGCTGCTGCTGCGCGAGGAGCTGATTCTGCCCACTCACCTCATCACCATTCAGCGCCACCACGAGGCCCTGCTCGACGTGTGCGGCGCCTGCGAGCGGATTCAGCGCACCCCCATTCCCTTCTCCTACAGCTACTTCATCAAGGGCTTCATCTCGGTATTTCTGCTGGTCATGCCCTGGGTGCTCATCACCACCTACGGCTTCTTCATGATTCCCATCACCATGTTCGGGGCCTACGCGCTGCTGGGCGTGGAAATGATTGGCGACGAAATCGAAGACCCCTTCGGCCGCGACAGCAACGACCTGCCCCTGGCCCAGATGGCCCACCGCATGCGCGTCAACATCCACGAAATCCTCGGCGTGGAGCTGCACGAAGCCAAAAAAGCCCTGGCCGACGCCCCCTACAGCGTGGTGCAGTAAGGCAGGCAGCAAGCGAAAAAAGAACGTCATCCTGAGCAGAGCGAACCGAAGGTCGACGTAGTCAAGGACCTTCCTCGCACCTTGCACGAACTGAAAAGCGCAGCCACCAACGCCCCATCGTCGGGTGCGGTGGCTGCGTTTTTATATTACACGGAGAAGCGCCGGCACTTCGTAGGCCGCGGCGGTGCAGGGTTCGAGCAAGATCCTTCGGCTGCGACGTACGCCAGATGAAGGATGACGACCTTATTCCGGTAATCGCGTCAAATCCACGATGCTGCCGCTGCCGTTGAGCCGCCGCAGCTGGTGGATGCTAGCCGCGTCAAACTCGTGGATGCTGAGCAGAGCGTCGAGCAGGCGGTGCTGCCGGGCGGTTTCGGCCTGCATGAAGGGGTCGGCAGCCACGGCAGCCTCGAAGCCGCGCTGGTCGGGGTTGAGCTGCCGGTATTCCTGCACGAACATTTCCACGCTGTCGAGCGTGGCGGTGGCGCAGTGACTGATGTGGCTTTCCTGCTTGTCGGCCAGAAACTGCAGCGCCTCGTGCAGGCTGATGCAGGCATCCAGCGCGTAGGCGGTCAGCGGGCCGCGAAACTCCTGCAGGCCCGGCGTGACGAAATCCAGCTTTTCCAGCAGCGCGGTGGCTTCCGCGGCGTGAAACTCGCCCAAGCCGGAGTTGTAGAGCAGCTCCACGCCGCGCTCATATACGGCCGGGCTGCCCCAGTTCTCGACCTGACAGAACGCCTCGTACTGGGGCAGCAGCCGCTCACAAATCAGGCCGGCAAACACGGCTTTCTGCCGGTCGGATAAGCTGTAAATCTGGGTTTCGAGGTCGTCGGCCATGCCGCAAAGCTAGCCCCGATTTAGCCCAGAGCCGTTTGCTGCTTTTTGTAGAGGCCCGGCGTGAGGCCCTCGTGCTTGCGAAACAGCTTCTGGAAGTAGGCCGGGTTGTTGAAGCCCGTGCGGTAGCACACTTCGGCCACGGTGCTCAGCGGCTGGCGCAGCAGGCGCTTGGCCTCCTTCAGCCGCTCCTGAATGATGTATTCCACAGGAGTGAGGCCGAATTCGCGCTTGAACAGGCGGAAAAACGTGGCCTTGCTCATGCAGGCCATTTCGCTGAGCTTGTCCACCGGCAGCGGCTCGGCCAGGTTGCGCCGGATGAACTGCACCACGTGGGCGAAGCGGTGCGCGGTCAAATGCTGGGCATAGTTATCGAAGATGAGCTTGCGGGCCTGGGTCTGCATCAGGCGCACCAGCAGCTCCTGCAAAGTGAAGCCGGCCAGCACGTCCTTGGCCGCCGTGTCTTCCTGCGAGACGCGAATGATGCGCTCCAACGTGCCCGTCAGCTCCGGCGTGTTGTGCAGGTGGGCGTAGGTTTCGTCGTCGAGCTGCCAGGGCGTGTGGGCTTCCACCCGCGGGTACCGCTCGTTCAGCATGTCGATGGTGCCGCGGATGGTATCGGCCGGAATAGCCACCGCGAGGCACTGGGTGGGGTTTTCGGCGTCGGCCTCCGGGAAGTCGATGACCATGGTCTGCTGCTCGCCCACGATAACCGATTCGCCCGGCAGGTAATCGAAAGCCTCGCGGCCGGGCAAGTGCATCACCTTTTTGCCGCGCAGCATGGTGGTCAGCACCAGTGCGCCCATGCTCAAGGGCACCCGGGCGGCCTGCTGGTGCGTCTCGAAGATGTTCAGCTCAAAGGCGTTGAGCGAGTACACCGTGCGGTTTTCGACCAGCGTGGTGAGGTCGGCCTCGCGGCGCAGGGCAATGGGCGTGGGCAGCAGATGGTGGCTCATGGGGCGGGGGGCAAAGCCAGAAACGAGGAGCGGGGTACTACCTAAAGATAAACAACTCAGCGGCAGGCTGCCTGGTTTTGGGCAAGGTTACAAGGCTACGTCTGAGCCGTCGTTAGAAACGCGTTGAACGTCATGCTGAGCTTGTCGAAGCATCTCTACCGCTTCGTTGAATCGTTGCGGACGAAGCGGTAGAGATGCTTCGACAAGCTCAGCATGACACGTTTCTTTCGTTCAAGCTCCGCAATATAGGCGCTCAACCGCTTCTGGTTTCATTCAAAGCCAAGCGGTGAGCGAGTCCTCACCAACTTGCGACAATCGGTAAGGTTGTTGCGACAATAGTGCAGCAGTTCGGCGCAGAATAGGGGGAGATTGGGCTACCCAAAAACCACAACTATTCCCATCCGCATGGAAACGCTCGAAAGAACCACCACGCTCGTCGCCCGCCCCCAGTTCAAGGACCACTACGACAATTTTATCGGCGGCAAGTGGGTGGCGCCGGTGAAAGGGCAGTACTTCGACAACCCTTCGCCCATCGACGGCAAGGCCTTTACCAAGGTGGCCCGCTCGACCAAGGAAGACATTGAGCTGGCCCTCGACGCCGCGCACGAGGCCTTCCAGACCTGGAAAAACACTTCCGCGACCGAGCGCAGCAACATTCTGAACAAAATTGCCAACCGCATCGAGGAAAACCTGGAAGCCCTGGCCGCCGTGGAAACGGTGGAAAACGGCAAGGCCATCCGCGAGACGCTCAATGCCGACCTGCCGCTGGTCATCGACCACTTCCGCTACTTCGCCAGCGTCATCCGGGCCGAGGAAGGCTCCGCTACCGAGCTGAACGCCAGTACCGTGTCGTTGAACATTCAGGAGCCGCTGGGCGTGGTCGGGCAGATTATCCCCTGGAACTTCCCGCTGCTGATGGCCACCTGGAAGCTGGCCCCGGCCCTGGCCGCCGGCTGCACCGTGGTGATGAAGCCCGCCGAGCAGACGCCCGCCTCGATTATGATTCTGATGGAGCTTATCGGCGACCTGCTGCCGGCCGGGGTGGTAAACGTGGTCAACGGCTTCGGGCTGGAAGCGGGCAAGCCGCTGGCTTCCTCGCCGCGGGTGCAGAAGGTGTCGTTTACGGGCGAAACCACGACGGGCCGCCTCATCATGCAGTACGCCGCTGAAAACCTGATTCCGGTGACCATGGAGCTGGGCGGCAAGTCGCCGAACATCTTCTTCAAATCGGTGCTCGATGCCGACGACGACTTCCTCGACAAGGCCATCGAAGGCGCGGTGATGTTTGCCCTGAATCAGGGCGAAATCTGCACCTGCCCCTCGCGTATGCTGGTGCACGAGGACATCTACGACGAGTTCATGGAGCGCGTGATTGAGCGCGTGAAGGCCATCAAGCTCGGCAACCCGCTCGACAAGGAAACCATGATGGGCGCCCAGGCCTCGAACGACCAGTTCGAGAAAATCCTGAGCTACCTGGAAATCGGCAAGGCCGAAGGGGCCGAAGTGCTGACCGGCGGCGACGCCTACCAACAGGAAGACGGCGCGCTGGGCGAGGGCTACTACATCCAGCCCACCGTGTTCCGTGGCCACAACAAGATGCGCATCTTCCAGGAGGAAATCTTCGGCCCGGTGGTATCCGTCACCACGTTCAAAACCACCGAGGAAGCCATCGAGCTGGCCAACGACACGCTCTACGGCCTCGGGGCCGGCGTGTGGAGCCGCGACGCCCACGAGCTGTACCAGGTGCCCCGCGCCATCCAGGCCGGCCGCGTGTGGGTCAACTGCTACCACGACTACCCCGCCGGTGCGCCCTTCGGTGGCTACAAGTCCTCCGGTTTCGGCCGCGAGAATCACAAGATGATGCTCAGCCACTACCGCCAGACCAAGAACATGCTCATCAGCTACAGCCAACAGAAGCTGGGCTTCTTTTAGGCGGTGAACTGGTGAGCTGGTGAAATAGTGAGTTTGATGTTCGGGAGGCCAGAACCGCGCATTTCGCGCAATCAGAACAACACTCACCAGTTCACCATCTCACAACTCACACAGCGCGTGGGGGCGCGCTGCTACCGGTTCGGGCTGGGTGCGCATGAAACTCCGTGGGGACGCGCCCGGCCTGGCCGGTAATTATCCGCTTGCCGCCGTTTGCGCCGCGCCGCCGGCCGCGCCCGCCGTCTTAGTGGCGCGGGCGCGGCCGGTTTGGCTTGCGCCGCGTAGGGAAATTACCTGCCTCGCGGTGGCCCGAAAACCGCTGTAACCGCTACTCAACGGCAACGCCCGCGCTGCGGCGTAATCTGCCGCTACAACCCACCCAACGTATGTCAACCACCAAACCCACCCCGCGCGTGCTCGTTACCCAGGCCGCCGAGGCTACCATCGACCTGCTGCGCGACGAGCACGGCCCGCTGATGTTTCACCAGAGCGGCGGCTGCTGCGACGGGTCTTCGCCGATGTGCTTTGCCAAAGGCGAATTCCGCGTGGGCTCGAACGACGTGTGGCTGGGCCGCATCCACGGCTGCGACTTTTTCATGAGCGCCGCGCAGTTTGCGTACTGGCAGCACACCCAGCTCACCGTCGACGTGGTAAAGGGCCGGGGCGCCAGCTTTTCGCTGGAAATTCCGCTGGGCGTGCGGTTTCTGATTCGCTCCCGGCTGTTTACCGAAGCGGAGGAGCAGCACATGACGCCGGTGTACGACGGGGATGAGTACCCGCGGGAAGCATAGAGGTGAATCAGCCCGTCATTCAGAGCGCAGCGAAGAATCTCGCGTGCTGACGTCGGATGGCAACCGCTTTCAACGAGGAAATGATTATCAGACCAAACACGCGAGATTCTTCGCTGCGCTCTGAATGACGTTCTACTATAGTCCATCAACGCAAAACGCCCCGACAGTCACTGACTGCCGGGGCGTTTTCAATTTCGGTTAAACGGGCTGCTAACGCGCCCGCACCGGCAGGCCTTCGAGCTGGGCGTAGCCGAGCTTCCAGAGGCCCTTGGCGTTTTTCTTCCAGATCAGCACGAAGTTGCCTTCGCCGACGCCCGCGGGCTGGCCGGGGCCGGCGGGCAGCACATCCACCGAGTAGGTGCCGCCCTCGTAGGCGCTTTTGTCGTCGTTCATGGAGCTGGCCACGTTCAGGCGCAGGTTTTCGATAGTACCCATCGTGGCGCGGATCCACTTATCCGAGACTTCCGATTTGCCCTGGTAGTGGGCCTCGCCCTGCAGGAAGTGCACGTCGTCGGCCAGCAGGGTGTCGAGCTGAATGGCGTTGCGCGAGTTCCAGGCGGTGATGAACTGTTGGTCGAGGGTCTGCACGTTGACGGCGGGCGTTTCGGCGGTTTTGGTACACGCCGCGGCCAGGGCGGAAGCCAGCAGAATAGCTGCAAATGCTTTCATGGGACAGTTTTGGTTGGAGAGGTGAGGAAAGCGAAAACCCAGGCCCGAAGGCCTGGGTTTTCGGGGGAGCTTCGCGGCGAAGCGAATTACCAGCTTTTACGACGTACTTCCGACGAAGCGTAGGGGGTCGAACGGTCGCCGTAGGAGTTGTTGGGCAGGTAAGCGCCGGCCATCGAGTTGTTGTTGTACATCATGCCCGGGGCCGAGGCGGCGGCGAAGCCGGTAGCCATGGCAGTGGGCTGCAGGGCTTGCTGCTGCAGCACCTGGGGCTGCGGTTGGGTCTGGGCCAGGGCAGCTTTACGCTCGGCGGCTTCGGCGCGGGCAGCCAGGGCGTTGCGCTCGGCGCGGGCGGCAGCGGCGCTGCGCTCGGCGCGGGCAGCGCGGTTGGCGGCGGCTACGCGGGCGGCCTCGGCGGCTTCGGCCTTTTTACGGTTCTGGATGTTGCGGCCGATCATGTAACCGGTACCGGCACCAGCGGCGGCACCCACGGCCCCGCCCACTACGCGGTTTTTCTTGTTGATGATGGCACCGGCGGCGGCACCACCCAGGCCACCGATGATGGCACCTTTAGCTTGCGGGCTTACTTTGCTCTGCGCTTGAGCCGCGGCCGATTGCATTAGAATAACAACGGCGAGCAGCAGGCTGAAGATATACGGGAGCTTTTTCATGGCGGGGTTTCAGGTTAGGATTCCGAAGAATCAGACTCAACTTTGTTTCCTGGTTCTGACTGGGGTTTTGCAAGCACCGTGCCAAGAACGGATACAGAGCCCTTAACTGACCTCGCCAATGGAAGGTTACATCTGTACTGGAATGGCTGGGTTTGGAAATGAAAAAGCGCCTCAAAACTACTTTTAAGGCGCTTTTTACATGGCTGAAAAAAATTATCGACGCAGCCAGCCGCCCGCGTCCAGCCAGTTTTGCAGGCGCTCAAACCATTGGTCCTTGGTGGTCTTGTTGTTGAGCCCAAAGCCGTGGCCGCCCTGCGGATACAGGTGCATTTCCACCGGCACATGGTGGTGCAGGCAGGCCTCGTAGAAGCGCAGGCTGTTTTGCACTTTCACCGTTTTGTCGTCCTGGGCGTGCACCAGGAAGGTGGGCGGCGTCTGGGCCGTCACCTGCAGCTCGTTGGAGTACAGCCGTACTTGTTCGGCCGCCGGGTTGGCGCCCAGCAGGTTGGTGCGCGAGCCAACGTGCATCAGGCTGTCGGAGAAGCTGATGACGGGGTAAAGCAGCACCAGGAAGTCGGGGCGCACGGAAGTGCCTGACTTATCGTCGCCGGGGGGCTGGGCGAAGTGCGTGCCGGCGGTGCTGGCCAGGTGCCCGCCGGCCGAGAAGCCCAGGATGCCCACGCGGGCCGGGTCGATGCCGTATTCTTTGGCGCGCTGGCGCACCAGGCGCAGGGCTTGCTGGGCGTCGAGTAGCGGGGCGGTGGTTTTGTCGGGCTGGCTCTGGTCGTTGGGCAGGCGGTACTTCAGCACGAAGGCCGTAATGCCCAGCTCGTTCAGTCGCCTGGCCACGTCGTAGCCCTCGTGGTCGATGGAGAGGCGGGCGTAGCCTCCCCCCGGGCACACGATGACGGCCGTGCCGTTGGCCTTGTCCTTGGGGGCGCGAAACACCGATAGGGTGGGCTGCACCACGTTGGAAACGCGTACACCGCCGTTGGCCAGCGTTACGCTGGTTTCCTTCACCTCGCTGGGCTTGGAGTTGGGGATAGTGCCCGAGTAGAGCGGCTCGACGGTCTGGGCCGAAAGGGAGGAAGTGGAAATCAAGAGCACGAACAGGGAAACGACAAGCTGGCGCATGGTCGGAGAATGGTTAGTCGCCGAAGATACACGGCGGCGCGTGCGGCGGCACAACCACCGGCAGCCACGGTGGTTTGGCCGAGGCTGTGCGGCGAGTGTCGGCAAGTTCGCGTTAGGGCGTGTTCGGGATTTTAGGTTTTAGTCATGCTTGATCTGGCGTCCGCTTGCCGAAGCATCTCTACCGAACAACGAAGCGGTAAAGATGCTTCGCGGGGCGCAGCATGACGTTCTAAGGTAAATTTCAGCTGAATCCAAACGCGTTCTAGCAGGCGAATTTTTGGCATCAGCGCCAATTGAGACGCGAAGGGTCGCGTCGCTACAGCCGCTCCACCAGCACCTGCACGTCGGTGTTGCGGCCGTGGTCGTCGGCGCAGGAAATCTTCAGCGGGCCGGCCGCCGGGCGGATGAACACGGCTTCGGTGGGCGCGGCGGCTTGTACAAACTGGTCGTTGGCGTACCAGTACACCCGGCGCACGTCATTGGCGGCAGCGCAGCGCAACTGCAGCTGCTGGGAGCTGCCGCGTTCCAGGGCGTATTCGGCGTTGGGGGTGGGGGAGAGGATGCGCGGGGCCTGGGTGCCGGTGTCGTCGGTGCGGACCAAGGTGCAGGCAGGGTTGTGCGGGGGGCGCAGGGCGTGGGGCAGGCCCTGGGCGGCTTTGAAGGCCAGTACCTCGGGCGCGAAGTTGGGGTAGAGCACCCGGCGGTAGCCGGCGGCGGGCAGGCAGGCGCGGCAGTAGCTCACCGCGCCATCGGCCGATACGAACACCTCCTGCTGATGCTCGCAGCGGCGCACGTCGGAAATGCCGGGCAGGAAGTAATCCATGACCTGATCGGGGCAATGCTCGCCGGGCACCTGGCCGGTAACGGGGCATACCAGCCGAAAATCGAGGCCGGCGGGCGGGGCGTACCACTCGGCGCCGTCGTTGTAGGTGAGGGCGTTGAAGAGGTCGAAGAGCAGGGGGGTGGCCACGTCGGTGCCGGTGAGGGCGGGGGCGCCCTGGCCGGTGAAGTTGCCCACCCACACGCCGATGGTGTAGTGGCGGTTGTAGCCGATGCTCCAGGCGTCGCGGCGGCCGTAGCTGGTGCCGGTTTTCCAGGCAATGTGGGGCAGGCGCAGGGCGTTTTCGTGGCCTACGGGCAAATCGGGGCGCACCAGCTGGGAGAGGATGTCGGTGACGAGGTAGGCGGCGGACTCGGAGACGAGGCGGGCCTCACCCCCCGACCCCCTTCCCTCGCTTGATGCGCGACATCGTGGAGAGGGGGCGCCGGACGTCAGCAACGACGCGGGGCTGCTCCGCTCGCGCTGCGCAGCCCCGCCGGCAGGCGGCTCGTTGTTCGGTTTTGTCTTGGCGGCTGCGGCTTGTGGTGCGTTGGGGCTTTGTGTTGGCGTTTGAGTCCAGCGCAGGGGAGCGTAGAGGCCGCCGTTGGCCAGGGTGGAATAGAGGCCGACTAATTCTTCCAGCGTGGCGCCGCAGCCGCCCAGGATGGTGCTCAGGCCGAGCTGCGGGGCCTGGCGGGCCACGGTGCGGAAGCCGGCGCGGCGCAGCTGGCCGGTGAAGTCGCCCACGCCGACCTGCTGGAGTACATGCACGGCGGGAATGTTCAGCGAGTAGGCCAGGGCTCGTTCCAGCGTCACTTCGCCCTGGCAGTGCTTGTCGAAGTTTTCGGGCCGGAAGCCGCCGAAGTTGGTGGGCACGTCGGGCAGCACGCGCTTGGGCGTGATGAGGCCGCGGTCCAGGGCCACGGCGTAGAGGAAGGGCTTGAGCGTACTGCCCGGCGAGCGGACGGCCCGGATGCCGTCGACCTGGCCCTGGTGCAGGCCGTCGCGGAAATCAGCCGAGCCCACGTAAGCCTGCACGGCGTGGGTGCGGTTGTCGACGACGAGCACGGCGGCCTGGGTGATGCCCAGCGGCGCGAGGCGGCGCACGTACTGGCGCGTCAGGTCTTCGGCCTTGGCCTGGGCCGGGCGCACCAGCGTTGACCGCACGCCCCCGGCGTCCTGCTCTAGAAGCGAGGGAGGATTCTGGCGCTGTCGGGAGGCGTAGTAGTCCTGCACCAGGCGGCGGGCAAAGTGCGGGGCCAGGCGTGGGGCGGGGCGGCGGCGGGCCAGCAGCGGCTCCTGCAGGGCGTTGGCAATATCTTTCTGCGGAAAGACGCCTTCAGCCCCCAGGCGGCGCAGCCAGCGGTTGCGGGCCGAGAGCAGGGCCGCGTTGTGGCGGCCGGGCGCCAGGCCGGTGGGGTTGTTCGGCACGATGGTGAGCGTGACCGTCTGGGCCAGCGAGAGGTAGTGCGGGGGCTGCCCGTAGTAGAGCAGCGCGGCCGATTTGACGCCCTCCACGTTGGAGCCGTAGGGCACCAGATTCAGGTAGAGCTGCAGGATTTCGGCCTTGGAGTAGTGCGCTTCGAGCTGCAGGGCGCGCAGCATTTCCTGCAGCTTGCCGCCCACGGTGCGCTCCTTGGGCTCCAGCAGCCGCGCCACCTGCATGGTGATGGTGCTGGCCCCGGTGCGCCGCCCGCGGCCCAGCGCGTTGCGCCCGGCGGCCTGCAGCAGGGCTACGGGGTTGATGCCGGGGTGCCAATAAAACCACCGGTCTTCCTTGGCCACCAGGGCCCGGCGCAGGGTGGGCGAAATGTCGGGCAGGCCGGTGGGCAGGCGCCACTTCTGGTCGGGCGAGAGGTAGGCGTGCAGCACCGAGCCGTCGGCGGCCAGCACTACGGGCGAGGCGGGTGGGGGCGGAGGCAGCGGAAACAGCCAGTCGAGCCCCGCCAGCAGGAGCAGCAGTCCACTTCCGAGCAAAAGCGGTAGCCCGCGGCGCCGATTCATACCCGCAAGATAAGTATGCGAGGGTGGGCTGATTGGATTCGGCCTGGGGAGAATGACTATGAGAAGGCAGCAACGCATCCGGTGCGGGTTGCAAGGCGCTTGGCCGTGCCTGCGAGGCGTTAGAATAGCGGTTGGATGATTATTCCTTGCTGCTTTAAAGAATGTCCAAAGCCGCAAAAATTGCGGTACTCGCGTCCGGCGAAGGTCAGAACACGGCCCTCCCACCAGTGCGTAGCATCGTTTCGGCCCCATTCGGGATGTTCGACGGTAACGGACTTAAACACTTCGTCTAATGCCTGAATATGCTGCGCGAAAAGCTGACGCTCGGGCAGGGCAAGCAGCGCCACTTGGTGCAGGGCGTGCTCCAGCGGCTCCCGGGCTACATCCAAGTCGTTGTCGAGTTCGGGGGGAATGTCGCAGTAGCCCGCTAGAATTTCCTGGATCAGCTCCTGCCATCGACCGAGGGCTTCGGTGGGGCTTAAGGCTTCGCCGTGGGCAGCTGGCATCACCTGCCGAAACGCGGCGCTGTAATGAGCGCTGAAGTCAGGTGGCGCGGGGAGCATGGCCAAGAGGGTTTTGCCGTTACGAATACGGGAGGCTTCGGTGGCAAAACTATACCGGTACTGTCACCCATCCACATCCGTTTTTCTCTACCTTTCCCGCCCCTGCCGCCACCTATCTACCCTATTCCTTCATGACCCCCAACCAACTGCTCCGCCTGCCGCTGCTGGTGCTGCTGGCCTTGCTGTGCGCCTGCTCCAAACCCGGCGCCGACGACCAAACGGCCGCGGATGCCGCCGACGGCGAGGAAATCGACCCCTACGAAAACGTGGTATTCCGCTTCGATGAGGCGGTGGCCGCGGAAAGCCAGCTCAACCGCTGGGACACCACGCAAGTGGTGCGCTTCGAGCCGGCGGTGCGGGGCAGGTTTAAGTGGGCTTCGGACCGAGAGCTGGTGTTTTCGCCGGCCGAGCCGTTTCGGCCCAGCACGGCTTTTCGGGCTGAGGTGCGGCCCGAAGCGCTGCCCAGCGGCAAGCAGAAAGCCAAAATCAGCCGGGCCAACTTCCACACGCCCTACCTGCGCATGAGCGAGCCGCAGGTGTTCTGGACGGCCAGCGGGGCCGGCTCGGAGCCGCAAGCCCGGCTGAACGCGGTGTTCAACTACAACGTGCGCCCCGCCGACCTGCGCAGCCGACTGCAACTGACCTCGAACGGCCAGCCCGTAGCCTTCGAGGTGGTATCGGCCGAGCCGGACCGGGTGGTGGGCATCCGGCCCACGCAGCCGCTGGCGCCGGGCAGCACGGTGGAGCTGCACGTGGAGCCCGGCCTCAAGCCGGTGGGTGGGGGCAAGGGCACGGCCGGCAAGCTGGAAGCCTCGGCCCCGGTGCCCGACCCGCGCCAGCTGCAGGTGCGCGAGCTGACCGGCTCCCTGCTCAACGGCGAGCCGGTGGTGACGGTACTCACCGACCAGCCGATATCGGCCGAGCAGGCCCAAGCGGTGGTGCGCGTATCGCCGGAGGTGCCGTTTTCGGTGGAGGCGCTGGAAAGCGGCTTCGTGCTGCGCGGCGGCTTCGAGGTGGGCAAAACCTACACGGTGAGCCTCAACGCGGGCGGCTACGGCAGCCTGGGCGGGCAGATTACGGAGTCGTTCAGCCAGGCCGTGTCCTTCGGCGACGAGCGACCCAGCATCAGCTTTGCCAACGGCGAAAAGGCCATGTACCTCGGCGCCCAGGGCCTGCGCAACCTCGGGCTGCGGCTCAACGAGGTCGACAAAGTCAAGGTGAGCATCTACAAGGTGTACGCCAACAACATCCGCGAAATGCTGCGCGCCGGCGAGCAGTACGGCTACGAATCCAACGACGAGGAAGGCGGGGAGGAAAGCAATTACGAAGACGGCGAGTACGTGGACCGCAGCTACCGCTACTACAACACCGAGGACTTCGGCAATCTGCTCACGGAGCGCACTTACACGACTTCGGGCCTGCCCAAGGCCGGGGCGCTCCGCCTGCTGCACCTCTCGCTGGATGAGCTGGAATTCGGCTCCCAAATGAAGGGCCTGTACGTGGTGCGGGTGCAGGATACCGAGCGCAATTGGCTGCAGGTGTCGAAAATGGTGGCCGTGTCGGACCTGGGCGTGGTGGTGAAGCGCGACCTGAACGGCGGGGCCATGGTGTTCGTGAATTCCCTGCGCACGGCCAAGCCGGTGGGCGGGGCCGCGGTGCGCTTCGTCAGCCAGAACAACCAGGTGATGTTCACCGGCAGCACCAACGCGGGCGGCGTGGCCATGCTCAGCCAAGCCGACAGCGTGGCCAGCTCCCGCTTCCGGCTGGACATGGTGATGGTGCAGAGCGGGCAGGACTTCACCTTCCTGCAGCTGGAGCGCGCCCGCGTGGAAACCTCGCGCTACGACGTGGGCGGCCTGCAAGCCAACGCCGCGCACTACCAGGCCTTTCTCTACGGCGACCGGGACCTGTACCGCCCCGGCGACACCATCCGCTCCAACACCGTGGTGCGCACAGACGACTGGCGCCTGCCCGGCCCGGTGCCGATGAAAATCCGGCTGCTGCTGCCCTCGGGCAAGGAATACGCCAGCTACCGGCGCACCCTGAGCAAGGAAGACGGCTCGTTTGAGGCCCAGTTTATCCTGCCCCCGGCGGTGATGACCGGCCTCTACACCATGGAAGTGCTGACCGGCAACGACGTGCTGCTGACCTCGCGGCAGGTGAGTGTGGAGGAATTCATGCCCGACCGCCTGAAAGTGACCGTGACGACCACGCCCAAAAACGCCCAACCCGGCCAGACGGTGCGCGCCGCCGTGCTGGCCCAGAACCTGTTCGGCCCGCCCGCTACCGATAGAAAAGTGGAAGTGGAATTTTCGCTTAAGCAGAAGCCCTTCCAGCCCAAAGACTACCCCGACTACGACTTCTCGATCCGCAGCGGCACCGAGCCGCGCCGCCGCTACTACGGCGAGGAAAGCGGCGACGACAACTCCCTGAACTCGCGCTTCGAAAAAGCCGTGCGCGAGGCCCGCACCGACGAGCGGGGCCGCGCCACGGCCGAGTACGAAGTGCCCGCCTACCAGGACCTGGGCACGCTGGAAGGCACTGCCTTTGCCACCGTGTTCGACGAAACCGGCCGCCCGGTCAACCGCCTGGCCACTTTCGAGGTGCAGACCCAGCAGGTGATGTTCGGCCTGCAGCAGCTGCCGGAGCTGGTGAGTACCCGGCAGGCGCTGCCGCTGCGCGTGGTGGCCCTCACGCCCCAGGGCAAATCGGCCCGGGATGTCCAGGGGCAGGTGCAAATCGTGCGGGTGCTGTGGGAAACGGTGCTGGAGCGCCAGGGCGGGCGCTACACCTACAACTCCCAGCGCAAGGAGCAGACGGTGCTGAACACGGGCATCGTGGCCGGGCCGATGGCGCAGCTGAGCTACACGCCGGTGTACTCGGGCGAGTACGAGGTGCGGGTGTTCCGGCCCGGCGCGGCCACCTTCGTGGCCCAGACGTTCTACGCCTACGGCTACGGCGACACTCAGAGCAACGCCTTTGAGGTCAGCAACGAGGGGCAGGTGCAGATCGAGCCCGACAAGCCCAAGTACGCGCCCGGCGACAAAGCCACCCTGCTGCTCAAGACGCCCTTCCCCGGCCGGGTGCTGGTGACGGTGGAGCGCAACCGCGTGCTGGAGCACTTCTACGTGGATACCGACGAGAAATCGGCCCGGGTGACCATTCCCATCCGCGCCGGCCACGTGCCCAACGTGTACGTGACGGCCACCGCCATCCGTCCGCTCTCGGCCGATTCCAAAATCCCGCTGACCGTGGCCCGGGGCTTCGTGCCGCTGACGGTGGAAAAGCCCGATTCGCGCCTGCCCGTGGCCATCAAGGCCGTGGCCCAAAGCCGCTCCCAGACCTGGCAGACGGTGGAAGTGCAGACCAAGCCGAACGCCGCCGTGACCCTGGCCGTGGTGGATGAGGGCATTCTGCAGCTGAAAAACTACCGCACGCCCGACCCCTTCGGCTACTTCTACCAGAAGCGCGCCCTGGAAGTCACGGCCCACGACGTGTACCCCTTCCTGCTGCCCGAGCTGGGCACCAGCAGCAGCGGCGGCGACGGGTACGGTCTGAACCGCCGCACCACGCCCGTGCCCTCACGCCGGGTGCAGCTGGTGGCCCGCTGGAGCGGCGTGAAGCGCGCCGACGGCAACGGCCGGGTATTGGTCAAAATCCGCGTGCCGCAGTTCAGCGGGGCCCTGCGCCTGATGGCCGTGGCCTACAAGGACGACGCCTTTGGCTCGGCCGAGCACACCATGCGCGTGGCCGACCTGGTGGTCATCAGCACCGCGCTGCCCCGCTTCCTCAGCCCCGGCGACACGATTGACGTGCCGGTGACGCTGACGAATACGACGGGCAAACCGATGACAATTGCTCTTACTGCCAAAACGCAGGGCGCTTTGGCCTTTGCACTGTCGCAGATTCCGCCTAATGCATATGGCCATGAAGTGTTGCAGAATATCCAAGGATATGGTCAACTAAGCCTACCAGCCAACGCCGAGAAACGTTTTGTTTTCAAATATCCAGTAGTCAGTCAAGGAATAGGCAACAGTCAAATCCAGATTTCAGCTATTACCCCTGCGTCTGAGAAATTCACCGAAACCATCGAACTACCCGTCCGCCCGGCCTCGCCCTTGCAGATGCGCACCGGCGGCGGGGCGGTAGCGGGCGGCAAGACCCAGGCGCTGGATTTGCGCACCGACTTCCTGCCGACCTCGCAGCGCAGCCAGCTGGTGCTGAGCCGCTCCCCGATGACCGAGTTCAGCAAGGATTTGCGCTACCTGTTGCAGTACCCCTACGGCTGCCTGGAGCAAACCGTGTCGGCGGCCTTCCCGCAGATTTACTACCCCGACCTGGCCGCCACGCTGGGCCAGACCAAGAAAGCCCAGCGCTACAACCCCAACTACCACGTGCAGGAGGCCATCCGCAAGATTGAGAGCATGCAGCTCTACAACGGCGCCCTCAGCTACTGGCCCGGCGGCGACTACGACAACTGGTGGGCCACCACCTACGCCGCCCACTTCCTGCTCGAAGCCAAGCGCGCCGGCTTTGCCGTCAACCAGGGCATCCTCGACAAAACCCTGCGCTACCTGCAGTACCGGGTGCGCAAGCGCGAAACCGAGCCCTACCAGTACTTCGACGCCTCCAACATTGCCCGCGAGCAGACCATTGCCAAAAAGGAAAACGCCTACTCGCTCTACGTGCTGGCCCTGGCCGGCCTGCCCGACCCGGTGGCCCTGAACTACTACCGCGCCAACCAGCGCCTGCTGGCCCAGGACTCGAAGTTCGTGCTGGCCAGCACCAGCGCCCTGTCGGGCCAGACCAAGGGTTTCCGCGAGCTGCTGCCGCGCACGTTCAATCAGCCCGCCGCCCGCCGCGCCCTCGACGGCTCGTTCTACTCCCCGGTGCGCGACCTGGGCCTGGCCCTGAACACCCTCATCGACGCCGACCCCCAGAACCCGCTGGTGGCGCAGATGGCCCGCCAACTCTCGCGGCAGGTGAAATCGGCCGGCTGGCTGAGCACCCAGGAGCGCAGCTTCGCCCTGCTGGCCCTGGGCAAAGTGGCCCGTCAGAACAAGAACGCTACCGTCACGGCCACCCTGGCCGAGGTTACCGGCGCCGTGCTCGGCCAGTACAAAGGCCCGCAGGACCTGAACGTGAACAACGTGGCGAACCGCCGCCTGAGCCTGAAAACGGCCGGCACCGGCAGCCTCTACTACTTCTGGACCTTGGAAGGCATTTCGCCCACCGGCCGCATCACCGAGGAAGACCAGTACCTGCAAGTGCGCCGGCAGTTCCTGGACCGCACCGGCGCGCCGGTCGGCCGGGCCGAGTTCCGGCAGAATGACCTCATAGTGGTCAAAATCACGCTGCAGGCGGGCACCTACGCCGGCGAAGTGCCCAACGTGGCCATTACCGACCTGCTGCCCGCCGGCCTGGAAATCGAAAACCCACGCATCGGCGCCGTGCGGGAGCTGACCTGGGCCACCGACGCCGCCACGCCCGACTACCTCGACGTGCGCGACGACCGGATCAACCTCTTCACCACGGCTACCCAGCAGCCCAAGCACTTCTACTACCTGGCCCGGGCCGTGTCGAAAGGCACCTTCAAGCTGGGTCCGGTGAGTGCCGACGCCATGTACAACGCCGAGTACCACTCCTACAACGGCGCGGGCACGGTACGGGTGCGGTAGGTGTCACGCCGCCTGCTTTCCTCTTCGAATAAAAGCAACGCAGAGGTCGTTCAACGATAGAGGTACTACGACTTTGGAATCGTAGTGCCTCTATCGTTGAACGACCTCTGCGTCCTCCGCGTGACCTTTTGCGCCCTCTGCGGGAACCTGACGCCTGCGTCGCCTGAAAACGCCCGCACGGTCCTGATTCAAAGCCAAATAATAACTTGAAACCGGCCGCGATTTAGCCTATATTTAATAAGGGCAGCCTGGCCTTAACTTCCGCCTGCCGCTGCCGTTCTTAAGCTTCGTACGCTAACGTATTCCCGCCTATGAACCGTCCGCTACGCTACTGCCTGAGCCTGGTCAGCAGCCTGCTGCCGCTGGCCGCGGCGGCCCAGCTGAAGAGCATACCGCAGGAATTTGCGGCCAGCACCGTGGTGCTGACCAATGGCGACACCATTCGCGGTTCCCTGGTGCTGCACAACGACCTGGACCTGCTGCTGGTGACCATGGCCGACGGCACCGTGCGCACCGTGCCGGCGCTGGCCGTGCGCACGTTCGCCGTATCGGGCGAAGTCATGCGCTTCGACCGGCTTCCCCCGCAGTATTACAACTACGTATCGACGCCGCCGCGCATGCGGCGGCGCTGGGCGCAGGTGCAGCGCGCCCGGCCCTTTCTGGTGTACCCCTGGGACCACGACCACGACTACGCCACCTCTACCGCGCCGGCCTTCTTCGAGCGCCTCAACGGGGGGCCGGTAATACTGCTGCGCCGGCAGCGCCTGGTGTCGCGGGCCATGCCGTGGTCCGACCCCTCGTGGGTATCGGGTTACACCACGCGACCCGTCGGGATGCCCACCTACTACACCGATGTGCGCGAGCTGCTATACCTGGGTACCCCGCAGGGCAGCATCGTGGCGCTGCGCCGCCCCAAGCGCGACGTGCTGGCGTATTTCCCGGCCGAAGCCGAGCAGCTGGAGCAGTTTGCCCGCCAGCACAACCTGGACTTCAACGAAGGCGCCCACCTCGCGCGCATCGTGGATTACGCCAACAGCCTGCGCCAGATGACGGCCTCCACACAATAGCACCCTTAGGCCGCGCGTTGATTCCAAGTGCGGCCCCGGCGGTGGTTGCCAGATAAGGTCCGCCGAATCCATTCCCGTTAGCTTATTCGCTCCGTGCCCGCATTCCACCACCTGCGCCTGCTCTTTGGCTTGCTGCTGGTGGCGGGCGGATTGTTTTTTATCGGCCGCGGCCGGCGCCCCGCCGCCGCGTCTCTTTCGCTACCCGTTTCCTCTATGCCCGCCGACCAGGCCCGCCTCTACGCCGACGTCAAGTTTCTGACCGAGCTGCACCCCGCCCGCAACTACCGCAATCTGACTTCCCTCAACCAGGCCGCCGACTACATCAAGGCGGAATTCGGCAAGCTCGGCTGCCGGGTGACGGAGCAGCCCTTCACCGTGGCCGGCCGCCGCTACCGTAACATCATCGCCTGCTTCGGGCCCACGGACGGCGAGCGGGTGGTAGTCGGCGCGCACTACGACGTGTGCGACGACACGCCCGGCGCCGACGACAACGCCTCCGCCGTGGCCGGCCTGCTCGAAACCGCCCGCCTGCTGCACGCCCGCGCCCCGCAGCTCCGGCGCCCGGTGGAGCTGGTGGCCTACCCCAACGAGGAGCCGCCCTTTTTCGCCACCGAGGACATGGGCAGCTTCGTGCACGCTCAGGCTCTGCACGAGGCCGAGGTGCCGGTGCGGGCCATGCTCTGCTACGAGATGATCGGCTACTTCAGCGACCGGCCCGGCTCCCAACGCTTCCCGAACGCAGACCTGGCCTCGCTGTTTCCGAGCGTGGGCAACTTCATCATCGTCGTCGGCCGCGACGGGGAGGAGGCGTTTGCCCGCCGCGTGCAGCAGCTCATGCAGGGCGCCGCCCGGCTCGACGTGCAGCGCATCAACCTACCCGATTCGCTGTCCCTGGCCGGCCTCTCCGACCACCGCAACTACTGGCACTTCGGCTTCCCGGCGGTGATGATCAACGACACGGCTTTCCTGCGCAACCCCCACTACCACCAGCCCAGCGACACCATCAGCACGCTCGATTTCCGGCGCATGGCCGAGGTCGTCAATGGCGCGGTGGCGGCCGTGCTGGCGCTGGCCACGGAGTAGGGCTTCTCGTTATTCGTTCTTTGTTATTCGTTTTTCGAGACCTGACGGTCAGAAACAGAAGCGGCCTGAGCAGTGCAAGGCAAGGATTGTCAGGCCCTGATCCTCATGTTGGAACGGGGGCGAACAACGAAAGACGAGTAACGAAAAACAATTACATGCTTTCCAACCAGCACGAAGTATTTCTGGAAGTAGCCCGGCGGCTGAGCTTCACCAAGGCCGGGCAAAGCCTGTTCCTGAGCCAGTCGGCGGTGAGCAAGCAGGTGAAGGCGCTGGAGGAATACTACCGGGTGGGGCTGTTTGAGCGGCTCGGCAACGCGGTGGCCCTCACGCCAGCCGGGCAGCTGCTCTACCGCAAGCTGCTGCAGGCCCAGCAGCTGCAGGCCGAGCTGCGCGAGGAAATGGCCGCCCTCAGCCCACGCTTCACGCCCGACATCCACATGGTCATCGGGGCCAGCACCACCGTGTCGCTCTACGTGCTGCCGGCCGTGCTGTCGGGCTACCTGGCCGAGCACCCGCACACCCAGCTCACGCTCAAAAACCGCAACAGCGAAAACATCCTCAAGGCTCTGCTCGACCACGAAATCGACCTGGGCGTCATCGAGGGCATTCACCGCGTGAGCAACGTGACCTACACCCCGCTGCTTACCGACGACGTGGTGGCCGTGTGCTCGGCCCGCAACCCGCTGCGCCACCAGCAGCTGGCCCTCACCGACCTCTACCGCGTGCCGCTGGCCCTGCGCGAGGCTGGCTCGGGCACCCTGGCCGTGCTGGAGCAGGCCCTGCAGGCCCAGCGCATCCGCCTGGCCGATTTGCGGGTGCAGGTGCGCCTGGGCGGCACCGAGGCGCTGAAAAACTTCGTGCGCGTGGACGACCAGGTGCTGGCTTTTCTGCCCCGGCAGGCGGTGGCCCGGGCCCTCTCGGCCGGCGAGCTGGCCGAGGTGACGGTGCGCGACCTGCTGCTCAAGCGCCACTTCGAGTTTATCCAACGCCGGGGCACCGAAAACCTGGCGCCGTTCCGCGAGTTCATGCAGTTTGCGCTGCGCTACTATTCCGAACGGGAATAGCCTATGCCGAAATACCATTTGCCAGGGGCATAACTGCAAGGCTACTTGCGGCCGTTTCAGGGGCAGATTCCGCCGCCACCGGGTTCTGCTCACCTGCTTTTCCGCCGTAGCCATGCTTTTCGCCACCGATACCGCCACCAGCTTACTTTCCCAACTGGAGTGCAGCCGCTGCCATGCTCCCTACGAGGCGGGCGTGCCGCACACCGTCTCCGCCTGCTGCGCCGCGCCGCTGCTGGCCCGCTACGCCCTCGAGGCCGCCCCGCCGCGCAGCGTGCTGCCCGGCCGCGAAGCCACCATGTGGCGCTACCGCGAGCTGCTGCCCCTGCACGACGACGCCCACCGCGTGAGCCTGGGCGAGGGCATGACGCCCATCCTGACGCTCGACAACCTGGCCGCCCGCTACGGGCTGCGTTCCTTGCGCCTCAAGGACGAAGGCCAGAACCCCACCGGTTCGTTCAAGGCCCGCGGCCTGAGCATGGCCGTGTCGATGGCCCGGGAGCTGGGCGCGGCCGGCTGTATCATCCCCACGGCCGGCAACGCGGGCGTGGCTATGGCGGCCTACTGCGCCAAGGCCGGCCTGCCCGCCACGGTGGTCATGCCGCGCCACACGCCCGTCGCCTTTCAGGAAGAATGCCGCTGGTACGGCGCCGACGTGCAGCTGGTCGACGGGCTCATCAACGACTGCGCGGCCCGGGTGCGCGAGCTGAACGCCGCCGGCCAGCTGCTCGACGTGTCGACGCTGAAGGAGCCGTACCGCATCGAAGGCAAGAAAACCATGGGCTACGAGCTGGCCGAGCAAGGGGGCTGGCACCTGCCCGACGTCATCCTGTACCCGGCCGGCGGCGGCACCGGCCTCATCGGCATCTGGAAAGCCCTGCGCGAAATGCAGGCCATCGGCTGGCTGCCGGCCGAGGCCAGGCTGCCGCGCATGGTGGCCGTGCAGGCCGAAAACTGCTGCCCGCTGGTAGCGACGCTGGCCGGCCGGCAGCCCAACTGCCAGCAGTACCAGGGCCGCCCCACCATTGCCAACGGCCTGGCCGTGCCGCGCCCCCTGGGCGAAGCGCTGATGCTGCAGGTGCTGGCCGAATCCAGCGGCACGGCCCTGGCCATCGGCGACGAGGATATGCTAACCGGGATGCGCGAGCTGGCGCGGCTGGAAGGCCTGTTCGTGGCCCCGGAAGGCGCGGCCGTGTGGATGGCCGCCCGGCAGCTGCTGGCCACCGGCTGGCTGCGCCCCGACGAAGAGCTGCTGCTGCTCAACACCGGCTCGGCCCAGAAATACCTCGACAATGTGCTGGGCCGCTACGCGCAGTAAGACAATGGGCATCCGGCTAACAGGCCGTCGTGCGGAGCGCGGTCGGAGCATCTCTGCCGAACAACGCGGTAGAGATGCTCCGACCGCGCTCCGCACGACGTTTGCTTGCTCGCTGGCCACACGGCCAAAGAAGCGCAACAAGCACTGCCACCAATAACGAAAAGGGCCGCGTTCTTCGGAACGCGGCCCTTGATTATTCAATACGGCTGATGGCTTTAGCCCCGCAGGGCGAAAAACCAGACGTAACCCAGCGTGCCGAACAAAAAGACCCCGAAGAGCGGGCCGCCGAGGGGCAGGCCCAGGCCCGTCAGCAGCGCGGCGGCCACGCCCACGACGGCCAAGGCCATGCCGGCCCACCTGGACTGCTGCCGGCGCACGGGGCGCCACTGCCGCTGCGTGCCCACCAGCGGGAAGAGCAGGCCCAGGCCAACCATGCCGAGCATGGTCAGCGCCCCGGTGTGGGTGAAGTAGCCCGCGCCGAGCACGGCCGCTGCGGCCAGCAGCAGGCCCAGGAAGTGGTTGGAGTTGCGCGTGTCCTCTTCGCTCAGGGCGTGCCGGCCGTAGCGGTTCAGGCGCAGCAAGGAGTTGAAGATGGGCTCGGCAAACCAGCTCATGTACACCAGCGCCAGGTACAGCGGCAGCAGCACCGGTACCAGGCGCGAGAGCAGAAACAACCCGATGAACAGCCCGCGCTGGGCGCCGCTGCCCAGGTTCTGCGTCCAGACCATGAAGCGGTAAAACCAGTTGTAGACCCAGAAGCGGGCCTTGAGCGCCGCCACCAGTCCTTCGCGGGCGTACTCCAGGGTGGGCTTCAGGCGCAGGGCTTCGCGGAAGTGGACGGCGGCTTCCTGGGCCCGGCCGCGCTCCAGGGCCACCCAGCCCAGGTCGGCGTAGGTGCCGGCGTCGCCGGGGCTCTGGCGCAGGGCTTCGTCGAGGTCGGCCTGGGCTTCGTCGCGGCGGCCGAGGCGGGCCAGGCAGCGGGCGCGCAGGCCCAGGCAGTCGACGTGGGTGGGGTCGGTGGCCAGGCCGGCTTCGGCGGCCCGCAGCGCGCCCTGCAACTGCCCGCGCTGAAAGCGAATCAGGCCGAGCACGTGGTGGTAATCGGCCTCCAGCGGGTCCAGGGCCAGGGCTTCTTCGACGGCCTGCTGGGCGGCCGGCAGCTCGTGCTGGCGCTGCAGGGTGGCGCTAAGCACGTAGTAGGCAAAGCTGTACTCGGGGTCGGCCGCAATGGCGCGGTGCGCGGTTTCCTGCGCCTCGGGCAGGCGGTCCTGCTCCATCAGGGCCAGGGCCAGCAGCGTCTGCACGTAAGCGTTTTCGGGGTCGTCGAGCAGCAGGCGGCGGGCTTCCTGCTCGGCGTCGGCCGGGCGTTTGTGCTGCAGCAGCAGGTGCAGGCGGGCGGTATCCTGGTAGGTAGACATAGCGGAATCAAGCGGAAGACAGCGGGGAGGAGCTAGTCGGTGCGGGCGGCCCGCCGGGCGCGGCGGATGCGCAAGAATAACAGCCCGCCGGTGAGCAGCAGGGTAAGCGGCGGGGCACCCCAGCGCCAGAGGGCTTCCCACGCCGCCGCCGTCAGGCTAGCCGCCAGCATTGCCGCCGCCATCAACAACCAGGGCAGTGGCGACTTGTCGGGCAAAGGGTCCGTCGCAGCCGCTCTAAACGCCGCCGTGACACCGGCCACGGTGGCCACCAAGCCGCCGGTCAGCCCGGGACCCAGGGCGCTTTCGGGCACCCCTAGCTGCAACAGGCTCCAAACCAATCCCGGCAGCAAGGCCAGGCCCAGCAGCAGCCACGAAACCAGCGGGCCGTAGCGGTACAGCGTCTGCCGGGCGTAGGACCCAGTGCTGTCGGGCCGCGCGCGCAGGCGCCGGATGCCCGGGTGCAGCCGCCAGTACGCCGCTTCGAAGCCCAGAAACAGCAGCAGCGGAATGCACAGCAGGCTGAGCGGGATAAGAATCAGCAGAAAGTGGCCCCAGGCCCGCAGCTGCCCGCGCTGGGTGCCCTCCGAAATGAATGTCAGGTAGCGCTGCAGGCGCCAGCTCAGGCGGCCGTGCCACGACAACAGGCGCAGGGCCTGGGCGGCACCGAGGCGCGCCGGCTCGTTGCCGGGTTCCAGGCGCAGCGCCTCCCGAAAATGGCTCTGCGCCGCCGCAAATGCTTCTTGGCGTAGCGCCTCGCGGCCCAGTAGGCGGTGCGTGATGGCGTGGTCGGAGCGTGCCCGTTGCAGCTGCTCCAGCGCTTCGGGCAGCTGCGCCCAGGCTTGCAGGCCGTGCAGCGCTTCCACCCGCTGCACCAGGCATTCGGCGTGCTGTGCGTCGAGAGCGAGGCCCCGCTCGGCTTCCTGTTGGGCTTGGGCAAACTGCCCCTGCTGATTCAGAAACCAGGCGTGCGTACCCAAGTACTTGGGGCTGAGCGGCTGCAGCCGCAAGGCGTGCCCAATGGCCCGGAGCGCGGCGGGCAAATAGCCCTGCCGCTGGCTGATCAGGCCCAGCAGGTAGTAGGCTTCGTTGGATTGCGGCTCCAGGCCCAGGGCCGTCAGCACGGCTTCGCGGGCCGCGGGCAGCCGCGCCTGGCGCAGCAGGGCCAGCCCCAGCAAGGTGTGGGCAAAGGCGTGGCGCGGCTGCGCCAGCAGGTGCCGGCGTATCACCTGCTCCGCCTCGGCGGGCCGGCGCACGGCCAGCAGGTGCTGCGCGGCCTCCTCCCAGCGGCCGTCCTCCATCTGCGGCATGGCGCGGCTACTTCTTGATGCCTAGATAAGTGAGGATGTCGTCGTAGGTACCGCCCTCGTTGGAGTACAGGGCGTAGTTTTTGGCCGTGGCAAACCACTCCTTGGTGCTCGGCCGCACCTGCTTGGCGGCGCCCAGCAGGTCGCTTTGTTGCACCGGCAGCGGCCGCCCCGCCCGCATCGACTCGCGCAGGCGGGTCTCCACGCCCTGGTCGACCACGGCTTTGAGGTCGGCGCCCGAGAAGCCGGCGGTCTGGGCGGCCACGGCTTTCAGGTTCAGCTGCTCGTCGACGGGCTTGCCGCGCAGCATCACGTCCAGGATGGCTTCGCGGGCGGGCTCGTCGGGCGGGGTTACCAGTACGATGCGGTCGAAGCGGCCGGGGCGGCGGAAGGCGGGGTCGAGGTGCCAGGGCGCGTTGGTGGCGGCTAGGATGAGCACGCCGTCGTTGGAGCGGCGGGCGCCGTCGAGCTCCTCCAGAAACTGGTTGATGAGGGTGCGGCCGGCACTCTGGCGCAGGTCGTGGCGGTTGGCGGCCAGCGCGTCCACCTCGTCGAAAAACAGCACGCAGGGCGCCTGCATCCGGGCCAGCTCGAACAGCTCGTGCAGCTTCTTCTCACTCTGACCCAGCCACATGTCCAGAATGTCGCTGATGCCCACGTGGATAAACGAGGCCTTTACCTCGCCGGCCGTGGCCCGGGCCAGGTAGGTTTTGCCGCAGCCGGGCGGGCCGTAGAGCAGCAGCCCGCCGCCCGCGGCCTTGCCGTAGGCCTTGTAGAGGTCGGCAAACTGCAGCGGGTGGATGATTTTGAGGCGGATTTCCTCTTTTACCGCTTCCATGCCGCCTACTTCCGCGAAGGTGATGGTGGGCTTTTCGAGGCCGGCAAACAGCGCCTTCTCATCCAGCCCGGCAGGCGAGATGCTGGCGGTGTACTCGGTGGAGCCGCCGCCGGTGGCCGGGCGGGCGGCGGGGCGCAGGCCCAGCTGCTCGTCCAGCTCGGCGTCGCGCAGCCCGGCGTCGAGCTGCAGGGCCTGCTGGTAGGCGTGGCGGGCTTCGTCGGGCGGGCCGCCGGCGCGGGCCAGCAGGCGGGCGTGCAGCAAGTGGGCGCGGGCGTGCTCGGGCTGCGCGTGCAGCAGCTCTTCCAGCACCACCAGGGCGGCCGAGGTCTTGCCCAGGGCGGCGTAGGTTTCGGCCAGTCCCAGCTGCAGCTCGGCGTCGTGGGGGGCTTGGCGCAGGCCGGCGCGGTAGTGCTCGTCGGCCTCGGTCAGGCGGCCGAGCTGGCGCAGCAGGGCGGCCACGTGGCGACGCAGCGGGAGGTTGTCGGGCGAAAAAGCCAGCGCGTCGAGCAGCGGCTGCAAGTCGGAAGGATTCGGTACGGCGGACATTACACGCGAAACGGGTTCGATCTGCAAGCTACGGCTTTCGCCGGCCAGCGGGGAAAACGAAAGCGGATGCTGCTAAACCGGAAAAAAATAAATTTTAGCGCCTAGTCTATTATAAAGAGGGGTGTCGGGCGTTGCAATCGTTTGCTATTCGGAGTTAATGCCTATCGATAGAAGGGGGTGTTGCGAAAAATTAGCGTGTTTTTGTAACTTGACCCCTGAAAAATTAAGGTCAATATGGTTTTTCCCGCCTCTTCTCCTTTGTCGGTTGCTCGCATTGCCCTGGGTGGGCTGCTGCTGGCCGCCCTCGTTGCCGCCGGCGTGCCCACCGAGCACCCCGCGGCGGCCCCCGGCTCGCTCAACGGCGCTGATATTGCCTGGATGCTCACCGCCACGGCCATGGTGCTCATCATGACGCCCGGCCTCTCGTTTTTCTACGGCGGCATGGTGCGCCCCAAAAACGTCATCAGCACCATGCTGCAGAGCTTCGTGGCCCTGGGCGTCATCTCGCTGGTGTTCTACTTCGTGGGCTTCTCCCTGGCCTACGGCGACTCCTGGCACGGCCTGATCGGCAACCCGCTGACCTTCGCTTTGCTAAACCACGTGGGCACGGCCCCGCACCCGCTGCTCTCGCCCACCATTCCGTTTATCCTCTACTTCGCCTTTCAGCTGAAGTTTGCCATCATCACGCCGGCCCTGATTACGGGTTCCTTCGCCGAGCGGGTGCGCTTCAAGGGCTACCTGGCGTTTATGGTGCTGTTCTGCCTGTTTATCTACTGCCCGCTGGCGCACTGGACCTGGCACCCCGAGGGCTTCCTGCGCAAGTGGGGCGTGCTCGACTTCGCCGGGGGTACGGTGGTGCACATTTCGGCCGGCATTGCGGCCCTGGCCGGGGCCATGGTGCTGGGCCCGCGCACCACGCACCAGCGCAAAACCGTGTTTTCGACGCCCAACGTGCCCTACGTGATGCTGGGCACCGGCCTGCTGTGGTTTGGCTGGTTCGGCTTTAATGCCGGCTCGGCCCTGGCCGCCAACGAGCTGGCCGCTACCGCCTTCGTGAACACCAACCTGGCTTCGGCCGCGGCCCTGTTTGCCTGGCTGCTGATGGAAGTGGCCCGCGGCGGCAAGCCCACGGCCGTGGGCGCCTGCGTGGGTGCGGTGGTGGGCCTGGTGGCCATTACGCCCGCCGCCGGCTACGTCACCTACGGGCAGAGTATCCTGTTCGGGGTGCTGGCCTCGGTGATTAGCCAGCTGGCCGTGCACTGGCAAAACTCGCGCACCGGCATCGACGACACCCTCGACGTATTCCCCTGCCACGGGCTGGGCGGTATTGTCGGGATGCTGCTCACCGGTATATTTGCCGACAAGGTGGGGCTGGTTCACGGCACGGCCACGGTGTTTGGCTACCACGTGCTGGCCCTGCTGATTGTGGTTAGTTACTCCTTCGCCGGCACCTGGCTGCTGCTCAAGCTTACCGGCCGCTTCTTCGCCCTGCGCGTGAAGCCCGCCGACGAAGAGCTGGGCCTCGACCTGAGCCAGCACGAGGAATCCACCTACCACATCGACGAAGAATTTGAGCGCACCTACCGCAAGGAGCTTCTGCCCGCGGAAGTGCACTAATGCAAGCTGATTTCGCGCCGTCAGTCGCCGTCCGGGGTTGACTGATCACCCACGGCGCGGACCAGGGGGGAGGTTCAGTGAAGTAGGGAGAAAAGCCGCCAGAGGGGAAACTGGCGGCTTTTCGTTTTTATTGCGGGCGCATTGCCCGGGTGCTGCGCGCCAACAACTCTATTTCCCTTCCTGATGATCCTGTCATCCACGTGGCTGGTGACGCTTTCCCGGCAGCTGAACGTACTCAGCATCGCCGCCGCGCTGGTGCCGGTGGCCATAGGGCTGCTGTATTGGCGACATCTGACACCCACGGGCCGCTGTCTATGGGCGTGTTCGTTACTGGCCAGTCTGCTGCTGGGGGTGATGTGCGAATACGGGCGCATCGTGTGGCACAACAACATCCTGCCGCTGCGCAGCCAGGTATGGCTGGAAACGGTGCTGCTCACGGCGGCCTACTATTACACCTTTACCAGCCCGAAACGCCGAATTATTCCGTGGCTGATAGGGGCCTTTACCCTGGGCGCCATCGGCGAAACGGTGTGGCTGATGGACTGGCGCGTGGGCAACGGGCCGTACCTGCACGTGCTGCAGGCCATGCTGCTGATCGGGGTGGTGCTGGCGTATTTCGAGCAGCTGCTCAACAACCCGTCCCCCGGGCCGCTGAAGCGGAACCCCATGTTCGTGGCCAGCGTGGGGGTCATGTTTTATTACGCCGGCACCGTGTTCGTGTACGTGCTGGAGCGCATCATGCGCCAGGACACCGACCAGATCCGGATGATGTTTAACATTGAATATGCCCTGCGCATCGTCGCGCTCAATGGGGGCATTGCCGCCGCGCTCTGGCTTATCGGGCGGCAGCGCGGGCGGCCGGCGCGTGCTTTTCGATGACCTCGGGCGCATTGGGGTCGTTCTTGTCGAGCTTACTGAGGTAAAAGGCCGCCAAAAAGCCCAGCACCGTAATCAGCCCGGTGAAATTATGGGCTACTTCGAAGGCTTCGGGAATCATCGTGTCGGCAATCATGGCCAGCACGGCGCCGGCCGCTACGGCCGTGGTGGCGGCCACCACGTTGGCCGAGAAGTGGCTGAAAATGGCAAAGCCGGCCCAGGACGCAATGCCCGAAATCAGTGCGATGCCGCCCCAGAGCAGCAGCACGTAGCGGGCCGAGCGCCCGGCTTTTTTCATGCCGGCGGCGCTGCTCAGGCCCTCGGGCAGGTTGGAGAGAAAAATGGCTACCACCGCCACGGTGCTCACCACGCCGCCGGCCAGCATGCTCAGCCCGATGACGATGCTTTCGGGAATGCCGTCGAGCAGGGCGCCCACGGCCAGGGCCATGCCGTTGTCGTCGCCGGCGTCGTTGCCCTCGGTTTCGCCTTTCTGCACCTCTTTCCGTTCGGTGGCCTGCTCGTGGCCCGAGCGTTTGCGGTGCTTGGCGCCGTAGCGGGCCAGCAGCCAGTTGGCCCCCGTGAAGGCCGCCGCGCCGCCCACGAAGCCCAGGCCGGTGGCGTTGAAGCCGCCGCGGGCGTAGGCTTCCTCCATCAATTCCAGCGAGAGGGTCGAAATCAACACGCCGCTGCCGAAGGCCATGACGGCCGCGATGAGCCGCTGCGGTACGTGCGCGAAGTAGCCAACGGCGGCGCCCAACAGCAATGCGGAGCCCGAAACCAGGCCCCAAAAACCGGCCAGCAGCCAGGTAGGAAATGTCATGTAGGTGGTGCCTGGTGCGTAATAATTGGTGCTTAGGTCGCACAAATAGTCGAGTCAGGCACCCTGCACTACGCACCCGGCACTATTTCGGATATGCCGCTAAGGCCGCGCGCAGCTCCGCGTCGGTCAGATCGGGCACGTCGACCTTCTTAAACGGGGCCGTGTGGCCGCTGACGAGCGTGAGGCGGCTGCGCGGCACGCCCAGCACCGTGGCCAGAAAACGCAACAGGCAGTCGTTGGCCTTGCCGTCCTGGGCCGGGGCGTGCAGGCGCACGGTCAGCACGCCATCGGCGGCCAGCTCCAGGGCGTTCTGCCGGGCGTTGGGCCTGGCCTTCAGGTGCAGGGTAGCCATGCGGTGAGATGGTGAAATAGTGAAATGGTGAGTTGATGTTCAGGCGGCGCCGATGACGCGCAAAGTTCCGCAAAAGCCGAAACCATCCGCGGCGTTTGACAATACCTTATTTCACCATTTCACCATTTCACCATTTCACCATTTCACCATTTCACCATTTCACCATTTCACCATTTCACCGCTACGCGGGCGAGTTGTAGGCGTCGTATATGTTCCAGAGCCACAGGGCTACCGGCACGATGATGGTCCACCACAGCAGGAAGCCCACGAGGCCGCTCATCACCCAGATGAACACGGCTTTGAGAATCTGGCCTTTGATGAGCTGGCCGAGCCCGGGAATAAAGGCCGACAGCAGGGCCGGCACGCCGTAGGTTGGTTTCATAGCGGACAAGATGGAAAAACGCCGCGGAATTACGCGGCCGGTGCCGGTGCACCAGCATTTCCACCCAGCAATTGCTGTCCGTAGGGGCACACATCGAGCATCACGCAACGGCGGCAGGCGGGACTGCGAAAAAAGCAGCACTTCTGCCCGTGAAACATCAGCGCTTCGTGGTGGTCGTACACCTGCTGGGCGTCCCAGCCTTCGGGCAGCAAGGCTTCGAGCAGGGCGTGCGAGGCCTCGGTGCCCACTTTCGGCCCGATCAAACCCAGGCGCTGGGCCACGCGTTGGTGGTGGCTGTCGACGGGCATAGCGGGGCGGCGCAGGGTGCTGAAGAGCAGGGTGGCGGCGCTGGTCTTGGGCCCCACGCCGGGCAGCGTCTCCAGCCAGGCGCGGGCTTCGGGCACGGGCAGTTCGGTTAGCTGCGCGGTGAGCTGGGGCAGGTCCAGCGTGCCGCCGAGCCGCTCAGTCAGCTCCCGCAGCACGGCCTGAATGCGCGGCGCCTTCTGCTCGGGCCAGGTGCAGGGATTGATGAGCGTCTCGACTTCGGCGGTGGGGGCGTCGCGCACTTCGGCCCAGGTGGGTAGGGCCGCCACCAGCTGCTGGTAGGCCAGGTGCGAGTCGGCGTTGCGGGTGCGGTGCGAAAGGATGGCGCTGACCAACTCGCTCAGCGGATCCTTGACGCTGAAAAACCGGAACGGGGCGCCGTAAAGGGCGCACAGCCGCTCGTGGGCCAGCAAAGCCAGCGCTTGGCGGTGGACGAAGTCGGCCGCAGTGGCCGCGGAATCGGGGAGGGGAGCAGGGGGCACAGTAGCGGCAAACGCAGCCCCGGGCCCGGCGGTTGGGAGCCGGACGCAAAAAAGCCGGACCCCGCGTGGGCTCCGGCTTTTTTGCCCCGAGGGGCGTGGGGACTTAGCGGGCGGCCGCGTCGCCGTAGTTGTAGAGCTGCACGGCCTGCTTGAGCTTGCGGGCCTGGGCACCGCTCAGGAACGTAGGCACCAGCAGCACCGGCACCGATACCAGCACCAGCGGCAGGCCGCGGCTGTTGCCGCTGAAGGTGTTCAGCATGCCGAGGGCCAGCAAGCCGCCGCCCGCCACGTAGCCGGCCGTGCTGTAGCGGCGCAGCCGGGCCACGTCGCGCAGCAGGGCCGCGCTGCCGGGGTTGTCCGACACGGCCACGCTCAGGCTGCGGAAGTTCATGTCCTGAATCGGCCCGCCGTCCTTGCTGAAATATTCCGTCTTCACGGTGCGGTAGCCGTTGCCGTAGGGGTAACCGCCGTACGGATAGCCGCCGTAGCCGTAGGGGTAGCCGAAACGGCCAAAGCCGCCGTAGCCGAACCCGCTGCCGTAGGCGCCCGGCATGTACTGCTGCGAGGTGATGGAGTAGGTGCTGATGCGGCCGGTCTTCTCGCGGCGCAGCGTGCTCACGCGGCGCGAACCGGGCAAGGTGGTGCGGATGTAGTGCCCGGTTTCGTCGTCGAAGAACTTGATCTGGTCCAGCTCGAAGCGTTGCTGCCCGTTCAGCAACAGGTAAGAGCGGCCCAGGGCCGGTTGGCGCAGCTCCACGTCATCGGCGGCGTATACCGCCCCGTTGACCAGGCCAATGCGGTAGCGCGGCTGCTGTTGCTGCGGCGGGGCGGTGGCCGGCGCCGTAGCCGTGCGCACCGTGGTATCGGGGGCCGTGGGCGGGGTGTTGAGCTGGGGAGGAGTGTCCTGCGCGGCGGCGGGGACCAGGGCGGCCCCGCCCAACACGGCGGCAAGCAACAACGGGCGGATATTCATGGTGGGGAGGAAGGCGTGAACGGACAGAAAGGTACCGGAAGAAACGCGCCGCACGGTGTCGGGAGCGTGAACGAGCCTGATCGAACGGCAAGAAAACAATCCGAGCTGAATAGTGGCCGGCGCGGGGCGACATTCCGAGCCAGAAACGACGGCGGCCCGGCAAGATGTTCCCCCGCGCGTTGGGCTTTTTACGGCGTCAGGGCCGCGTCGGGGTCATCGGGCACGAAATCTTCCGGCGTCACCTCGGCGGAATCGGCAAACCGGCCCTTGAAACGGGCGTAAAGCGCATTCATGCCCAGCAGCAGCAGGCCCATAAAGATGAAGACGACGGCCTGCGTGATGGTGCCGCGCTGGCTCAGATCGAAGAACACCAGCCGCACCATGCACACCCCAATGCCGGCCAGCGCCACGTAGCGCAGGTCGCGGCGGCGCAGCAGCAGGCTGCTCACGAACACGCCCACCACTTCCAGCATCAGCAGCACGGTGAGCACCGAGCGGTCGAAGGACTGCAGCAGCAGCAGCGTGAGCACTCCGAAGGCCGGGTAGAGCAGTAGCGGCACTAGCCAGCGGAAACGCAGGCGGCCCAGTTGGGCCAGGCCCTGGAGGCCCGGCGGCCACTGCAGGCCTTTGGTGACGGGCACGCGGCGCAGCAGCACCGCCGCCAGCGCAAAAAGCAGCGCCACTGCCCCGGTCGTGGTCAGCCAGGGCGCGGCCAGCCACGCGCCCGGGTGCAGGTAGCGCAGCGTGACGTAGGCGGCCGTAGCGGCGGCCAGCCAGTACAGCGGTAGCGCGTACAAGCCGAGGCGGCGCAGGCGCAAGGGCAGGCGCGGGGCCGCCGCAGCCAGCAGCAGGGCCAGCAGCACCTCCAGCGGAGCGTGCCAGATGACGCGCGTTTCCCAGTGCAGGGTGAAGCCGGCCAGTAGCAAGGTCAGCTCGGGCAGCCAGGGATGCAGCAGGCGCCAGCTGCGCTGGGTGGCGGCAGCCGGTGCGGGCAGCAGGGACACTGTGCCCATTAGAGCCAGTAGCGCGGCGGCCGTGAAGCGCCGGGCGGGCCAGCCCAGCAGCAGCTCGCGGCTGCCCAGCACCGGGCCCAGATGGTAGAGCAGGGCCGCCCCCAGCAGGACGTAGCCAAGATGCAGCACGTAGCGGGCGGGCTGGCCCGCGCGTTGCTGGGCCTCGGCGGCCGCACCGGTCTGCAGCCACCGGGCCGCCGCGAAAGTGGCCGCGGCCAGCAGCGTCCAGAGTAGTACGGGTGCGGCATCGGAGCGGAAATGGAACGCCAGCCAGGCCGTGGCGCCCAGGTGCAGGCCCAGCAGGTACAGCCAGGGCCAGCGCACGTGCCGCGCCCGGGCAGCCCACCACGAGGCGGCCAGCCCCGCCAGCGGCAGCAGCGCCGTGGGCAGCAGGTACAGCAGCCGCGGCCCGACTTGCAGCACCTGGTGCTCCGCCGCGTGGTGCCACTGCAGCAGCCCGAAGCCGCTGCTGCTCAGCAGCACACCCAGCCACAGCCCCGGCACGGCCACCGTGCGCCGCAGCGCAAGCATACCGGCGCCCACCAGCACCGCGGCCCACGCCGCCCAGCCCTGCTGGTACACCAGCGCGGCCGCGGCCAGCGGCAGCAGACCGGCCACCAGACCCAGCAGGCGCAGGCGGTAGGTCGGATCATAGGCCAGCGGCAAGGCGTCGTAAGCGGGCGCGTCGCGGCGGGCCAGCAGGGCCTGGGCGGCGGCGGTTGCTACGGCGGCCGTCAGCAGCAGCAGGGCGCGCAGGTTCGGGCTGATGACGAGCAGGCTATCGATGCGGCTGACTGCGGGCACCAGTCCGAGGGCCAGCAGTAGGGTGGCATAGAGCAGCACGCGGTACAAGGGCCACTCGCGGCGCAGGGCCAGCAGCAGCGTCATCAGCAGGGTTTCGAGGTAGAGCAGCAGGGCGGTGGCGGGCCAGCTCAGGCCCAGCTCGTGCAGGCCCAGCGCCGCCAGCATCAGTAAGCTCTGCCCGATGAGTACGTGCAGCTGCCGCAGCCATTCGGCGGTGCCGCGCAGCCACTGGCTCACACCGAAAGCGCAGGCAGCCGCGGCCACGGTGCCCAGCAGCAGCCCGGGAATAGAGGTCGGCGTCGGGCCGAAAAAGGATTGCGCCAGCACCAGCAGCAGGCCGGTGTAGTGCAGCCCGATCAGCACGCCCACCGAGGGACCCGCCCAGAAGGCCAGGCCACCCTCCGCTGGCGGCGGCGTTTCGGCCTGACGGGTGGCGCTGGTGAGGCGGAAGAAGGCCGCGCCCAGCACGGCGGCCAGCAGCAGGCCGGCCGCCCGGCGGTAAAGCTGCGCGGCTGCCAGGTTCGGCTGCAGCAGCTCAGATACGCCGAGTAGCAGCAGGATCAGGCCCGTTAGCTGAGCTGTTATGGCCAGCACCTGCGGCACGCGGGCCTCGGCGCGGCGCGCCAGCAGCAGGGTGGCCGCCAGGGTCTCAGCATAGAGGATCAGGAGCGTAGTTGGCCAGCTCAAGCCCAATTCGTGCAGTCCAAGTACGGCCACTGCCAATAGCGCCTGGGCCGCCAGCAGGTGCAGCTGCCGTAGCCACTCCGCCCCGCCCCGCAGCCATAAGCTCACGCCCGTCGCGCAGCCGGCGGCCGCCACGGTGGCGGCCAGCAGGGCCGGAATGGACGTCGGGGCCGGGCCGAAGAAGGCCTGGGCCAAGACCAGCAGCAGGCCGGTGTAATGCAGCCCGATCAGCGCGCCGGCCCACGTGCCCAATCCGCTGAGGGGGTCAGTGTCCGAGTCGAAGCTTGCGGAGCGGGTACGATGGCCCAGGCGGAAGAAGGCAGCGCCCAGCAGCGCCGCCAGCAGCAAGCTACCGGCCCGCCGGTAGAGCTGCGCGGCCGTCAGCACCGGCAGCGGCAGGGCGAAAAGGCTCACGAGCAGCAGCAGCAGGCCGGTCAGTAGCGCCGCGGCGGTCAGCATTTGGGGTACGCGGGCTTCGGCGCGGCGGATGAGCAGCAGCGCGGCCGCCAGGGTTTCGGCGTAGAGAATCAGTAGGGTGGCGGGCCAGCCCAGCCCTAGCTCGTGTAGGCCGAGCACGGCCACCGTCAGCAGCAGCTGGGCGGCCAGCAGGTGCAGCTGCCGGAACCACGGCGCCCCGTTGCGCAGCCACTGGCTCAGAGCCAGCACCGCGGCGGCGGCGGCCGTGCTGGCCCCAATCAGCCCGAGCACCGGCGGCTGCGCCGTGCCGAACAGAGCCCGCAGCACCAGCGCCGCCGCCCCCACGTACAGCCCGCCCACCAGTCCGCCGAAGCTGCGGTACAGCTCGCGGCGCAGCGGCGAGGCCGTGTCGGCGGTGAGCAGCGGCAGCGTGCGGGCCAGGTGGAAGTAGGCCGCGCCGGCCGCCGCGGCCAGGAAGAGCAGCAGCGCATTGCGGTGCAGGCCAGTAGCCGAGTAAGCAGGCAGTTGCAGCAGATTCACGAGCAGCAGCCCGCCGCCGGCCAGAAGGGCGCCCACCGAGGCAATCTGGAACACCAGGCTTTCCTCTTGGCGGGCCATGATGAAGGCCACCAGCAGCGTTTCGAGCAGCATGAACACCAGGATGACGCTCACGGTGGCGTGCCAGCCCTGCAGCGACAACGCCGTAGCCAGGGCCAGAATCAGCGAAATGACGGTGTCGGTCTGGAACAGCCACTGAATGCCCAGCCGCCGCGCCTGCCGCGCCACCCAAAAGGTGGTAATGGCGCCCAGGCCCAGCGGAATGGTTTTCCACACCGAGCCGGTGCTGTAGAGGTACAGGTTGATGCCCAGGCAGGTCCAATTCAACACGTGCGCGGCGAAGAGCAGCGCGTCGAACCGTCCGTTGGCGTACACCTTGCGGTATTGCACCACGGCCGCGGCCAGGCCCACCAGCAGCACCAGCGCCATGGCGCCCAGGCGCAGGCCCGCGGCCATGGGCGGGGTCAGCTGTCCGTGCCAGTACAGGTGAAACGCGAAAAAGCTGACAATGCTCAGCAGCAACTGGTGGCGCCAGCGCTGCCGGTACGTAATGGCAATGGCAAAGGCCGTAACCGCCGCCGCGGCCCCGAGCGTGAGCAGCGTGGGCGGCAGCACGGCCAGAGCCACTAGGCTCAGGATGCCGTGCAGGGATGAAACGGCTTCGCGGCTGCTGTTCCAGGCCAGCCAGAGGTTGGCGGCGGCCCCGGCAAACAGTAGCAGGTAACCCAGCGGCCCTTCCACCCAGCGCAGGCCCGGAATGCTCACGGCCCCCACGCAGGTAAAGAGGAAAATGGCCGCCGCGCTGCTTTGCAGCCACACCGCCAGCTGGGCCGCGAAGGGCTTGGTGCGCAGATAATAGTACCCGCCCAGCAGGCTGCCGGCAAACAGGTTGATGAGCAGAAACCGGTATACCGGCGCCAGCTTCAGGGCCGTGTACACGCCCAGAAAACCCACGCCCGTCACCAGCACCACCGCGCCCAGGATACCGGTCCAGTTTTCCAGCACCACGGCCGACATCCGGTCCCACCACGAAGGCTCGGCGGGCTGCGGCGCCACCGGTTTTGGGCGCAGCACTGGCTGCGGCACCGGCCGCGGCGTCGGCGGCACCGGGGCAGGCAAGGCAGGCGCGGGTTGAGGCTGCGCAGCCGGCACCGGTTCGGGCGCCGGCGTAGGCTGCGGGGCGGGCGGCGCGGCTACGGGCGGCGCCGGTACGGCGGGCGGGGGCGTCGGCGGAGTTGTCGGCGGGGCGGGGGCTGCCGGGGGCGGGGGCGCGACGGGCGGCGGGGCCGGAGCGGCCACGGGAGGTAAGGGCGCTACCGGTGCCGGCGCGGCAGGTGGAGCAACGGGGGCAGGCGGCGCAGCCGCAGAAGCCGGAGTAGTTACCGAAACGGGTGGGGGAGAGGCCACTGGCGCTGGCGCTGGCGCGGGGCGCGGCACCGGCGCCGGTGCAGGCGGGGCCACGACGGGCGCGGCTGCTACGGGCGTAGTCGGCGGGGCGGCGGGGCGCTGCCGTAGCTGGTGCACTTCGCGCGTCAGCAGTTCCAGCTGCTGGTGCAGGCGCTGCTGGTCGGCGCGCTGGCTGGCCAGGTCGGCTTCGGTGTCCTGGATGCGCTGTTGCAGGCGCAGCAGCACCACTACCAGGGCCACGCTCAGCAGAATCAGTAAAAATGCTCCCATACCTCAACGTGCAAAAAAAAACCCGGCGGCGCGGGCAGAGCCGGGCCGTCGGGGCTTCATAACGTGGAGGTAACGCGCTTTAGTCTTCGGACTTGAGCAGCACTTCCAATAAATTCATGCTGTCGACCATGTCGCGGGTATTTTCGAAGTCGATGGGCTTCACGATGTAGCCCTGCACGTCGAGGTTTTCGGCCTGCAGCCGGTCGATGTCCATTTCCGAGGTGGTGGTGATGAACACCGGTACCTGGCGCAGCTCGGGCTGGGCCCGCAGCTCGCCCAAAAACTCGAAGCCGTTCATCTTGGGCATGTTCAGGTCGAGCAGAATCACCTCCGGCAGCGGGCGGATGGCCTCCGCCCCGTTGCGGCCCAGCAGCAGATCCAGCGCCTCAATGCCGTTGAAGGCCGTGTAGAGCTTGTGCGGAACGTTGAATTTTTCAAACGACTTCTGCACGGTCATCGTGTCAAAAAAATCGTCTTCAACCAGGAGAACTGAACGCATAGGAAAGGGGGCAAAGCGGGGCCCAAAGGTACGTAGAAAAGCGCCGGTCGGGATGTGGCCCGCCCGCCGCGCCGGGCGGATGGCGCGGTTACGCCGCCGCGCTCTTCGGCCAGGTAAACACAAACGCGGCGCCCTGCCCGGCGGCCGACTCCACCCAAATGCGGCCGCGCTGCTCGTCGATGATTTTCTTCACGATGCTGAGCCCGATGCCGGTGCTTTCGGCCGTGTGCCGGTCGCGCAGGGTCTGAAACATCAGGAAGATCTTCTCGTGGTATTCCGGCGCGATGCCCGGCCCGTCGTCCTGCACCCGGAACTCGTACGCGTGCTCCAGCTCGCGGCAGCCCACCGTGATGATGCCCAGGCCGGTGTGGTGATACTTCACCGCGTTCGAGAGCAGGTTGGTAAACACCTGCTGCAGGCTCAGGCGGTCGGTAACCAGCGTGGGCAGCCGGTCGGGCAGGCGCAGCTCGAAGGTGGGCGGCACCACCAGGTCGGCCACGTCGTGCACTAGGCGCTCCACGTTCACGTCCTCCAGCTTCTGCTGGGTGCGGCCCACGCGGGCGTAGGCCAGCAGGCCGTTGATGAGGTCTTCGAGGCGGGCCAGGCGGCCCTTCATCATGCCGAAGTACTCCTGCATTTTGGGCGAGAGTTCGTGGCCCTGCTCGTCCTCGATCCACTTTACCACGGTGCTCACGCCGCGCAGCGGGGCCTTCAGGTCGTGCGAGGCCACGTAGGCAAACTGGTCCAGCTCGCGGTTGCGCTTTTCCAGCGCGCCGAAGGTGTCGTCCAGGGTCTGGGTCATGCGGTTCAGCGAGGCCGCCAGGTTGCCGAGGCTGTCCTGCTCCCGGTCGCTGATTTTTACCTTGTAGTCGCCCTGCACCACTTGCTCGGCCAGGTGCTCGATGATGCCGATGCGGCGGGCCACGCTCGCGTTGGTGGCCGCCAGCTCGGTGCGCAGCTGCTCGTTGGCGCTGATTTCGATGCCCACGCGCCAAAACAGCCACAGCGTGACGACAATGGCCACCGCCGCCGAAAGCAGAATCACGGCCGGCGTGAGCGACTCGTACATTTCCTGGTCGGCGCTGCGCTCGGCCAGCAGCCCGAACTCGGAAGCCCGGGCCCGCGCCAGCAGCCGCTCGATGGCCCGCATCGACTGCCGGTCGGTGTCGAGGCCCGTCTGAATGGCGGCGTTGGTGCTGCCCGCGGTGGTTTTGGTCAGCTCGCCGAACAGGCGCATTTCGGCGTTGAGCATGGTTTCGAGCGTGTCGAGGCGCCGGGCCTGCGCGGGGTTGTCGAGCACCAGCTGCTGGGCTTGCGCAAAATCGCGGTCCTCGCCGGCGCGGGCTTCCTCGTAGCTGCGCAGGTAGCTGGAGTCGCGGGTGAGCAGGAAGCCGCGCACGCCCGAGCGGGCGTCTTTCAGGCGCAGCTCCACGTCCTTGAGCTGCTGCATCACGCGGTAGCTGTGCTCCACGCGGCCGGTGCGCCGGCTCAGCTGCTGAATGCTGATAAAGGCTGCCACGGCCGTGAGCAGCAGCACGCTGGCGGCAATGGCAAAGCCGATGTAAAGCTTGGTTTTGGTTTGCAGGGCCATCGAAGGGAAGGCAAGACGGCCCGCCCGGTGCCGGCCGTGCGCAAGATACGCAGGCGCCGCGCCCGCGTTGGGCCGGCGCGGCGCCCGGCGCGGCGGCGTATCTTTGCGGCCGCTGCGGGGCCGGGTGGCCCCGCCGGCGCCGCCTCTCCCCGCCATGCCCGACCCGATCAGCAGCCCCCAGAATCCGCGCATCAAGGCCCTGGTGCGCCTGCAGCAAAAGTCCGCTGAGCGCCGCCAGCAGGGCCTGACCATCGTCGAAGGCCTGCGCGAGCTGACCATTGCCCGCGCCGCCGGCATAGTGGTGCCCGCCGTGTATGTGTGCCCCGAGCTGCTGCCCGCCGCCGGCCAGCAGGAGCTGCGCCAGGTCCTGGCCGCCGATACCGAGTGGTTTGAGGTGTCGCGGGCGGTGTTCGAGAAAGTGGCGTATCGCGAAGGTTCCGACGGCGTGCTGGCCCTGGTGCGCGCCCCGCAGCGCCGCCTGCAGGACCTGACGCTGCCCCCGAACCCCCTGCTGCTGGTGCTGGAGGCCGTGGAGAAGCCCGGCAACCTCGGCGCCGTGCTCCGCACCGCCGACGCGGCCCAGGCCGACGCCGTCATCGTGTGCGACCCGCGCACCGACCTCTACAACCCCAACGCCATCCGCTCAAGCATTGGCTGCGTGTTTACGGTGCCGGTGGTGGCTACCACCCGCGAGGAGCTGCTGGGCTGGTGCCGCCAGCACGGCATCCGCACCTACGCCGCCGCTCTCACGCCCCAGGCCCGCCCCTACACCGACTACGACTTCCGCGGCCCCACCGCCCTGGTGATGGGCACCGAAGCCGACGGCCTCACGCCAGAGCTCATGCAGGCCTGCGACGAAACCATCATCATCCCCATGCGCGGCTACATCGACTCGCTGAACGTGAGCACGGCCACGGCGGTACTGGCCTTCGAGGCCGTGCGCCAGCGGCAGGGCTAGCGGAGAGCAGGCAGAGCGGCTTGGGGCGACGGTTAGCGGCTGGCTTCTGGCTGGCGGCCCACCGGTTCAGGTTGTGGTTCCGGCAATGACCCGCTGGCTGTCGGGGTGCCGGCGGGCAGCTGCGGCCGGGCCGTGCGCCACACATGCCAGCCGGCCGCCAGCAGCACCAGCAGGCCCGCCGCCATGGTGCCCAGCATCAGCCCGAAGGAAAGGGGGTAGAGCAGGCTGCCGCCCACCACCACGCCCACGCCCAGCCACCAGATGATTTCGGTACCCACGGAGCTGGTGCGCAGCGGCACCTGCCGCAGGGCGGCCGGGTCGGCGGGCGGGTATAGCAGCCACTTCAGGCGGGCGTAATCGTGCAGCAGCAGACCCAGGGTGAGCACCAGGAAGCCCGTGACGAGGTAGGGCGTACCCACCCAGTGCTGCGACCAGGTGAGAAAGATGATGTTCAGCCACATGGGCACCAGCAGCACCGCCCCAAGCAGGGCAAAACGCCCCGTCAGCAGCAGCAGGCCGATGACGAGCTGGGCCACGCCGATGAACTGCCCAAAGATGACCAGCCCGTACTTGGCCAGAAATGCGTGGTTTACGGGCGGCCCCATTAGGCCCGGAATGTGGTTGTCGGACAGCTTATACAAGCCGCCGCCCAGCATTAGCGCGCCCAGCAGCAGCCGCGCCCCGATGACGTAGAGTCGGCGCAGCCAGCCCCCGGCCGGCAGGGCCACGGCCGTAGCCACGATGGGCAGCAGAATCACGAGGGCGTAGAAGGCGGTGGTAGGCATGGCAGAGGACGCGGGTTGGGGCAAAGGAACGCAACGGCAGGCCGCCGTTCAACCGCATGTGCATGTGGTGGAAGCCGCGCACGGAGGGGTGGCCGGAGCGCCGCCAAATGCTACAGCTTCGGGCGCGTCTGGCCGCCGCCAGGGGCGAGGCAGGCCAATGCCTCGTCGCGCGCCGGCTCCGGGTACGGGGTTGGCTCCGGCGGCTATGACCCGGTCGGCGCCCGCAGCAACTCCCCGTTCAGCACCACGCCGTGGGCCCGGAAGTCGGCGTCGAACAAAGTCAGGCTGGCCTGGTAGCCCGGCGCGATGCGGCCCAGCTCGTGGTCGAGGCCCAGCACGCGGGCAGGGTAGAGGGTGGCCATGCGCAGCGCCTCCGGTAGCTCGATATCCGCGTGCAGCACGCAGTTCTGCACGGCCTGCAGCATGGTCAGGGCCGAGCCGGCCAGGGTGCCCTGCTCGTCCACGAACCGGCCTGCGGCGCGGCGGAAGCGGTAGGCGCCCTCGGGGCTTTCCTCCACCGCGTCGGTGATGAGAAACAGCCGCTCCCGCAGCACTTTGTGGCTGATGCGCAGGGCCGCGAAGTCGCAGTGCAGGCCGTCGGCAATGATGCTGGCCACGGCGGCCGCGTCGTCGTACACGGCCCCCACCAGGCCCGGCTCCCGGCTGGTCAGCGCCGACATGGCGTTGAACAGGTGCGTAGCCGCCGCGAAGCCCTGCCGGAAGCCCCGCCGCGCCTCGCTGAACGTGGCCGCCGAGTGCCCCGCCGACAGCACCACGCCCGCCGCGCGCAGCCGCGCCACGGCCGCCGTGGTAGCCACCTCGGGCGCCATCGTCACCAGCCGCAGCAGCCCCGGCCCCACGGCCAGCCACCGCTCGATTTCGGCCAGGTCGGGCTTGCGAATGAACTCCGCCTGGTGCGCCCCCTTCTTGGCTACGTTGATATAGGGCCCTTCCAGGTGCACGCCCAGCAGGCCGGTGTCGGGCGTGGCCGCGCGGTGGGCGTAGGCCGCGTGTAGGGCCTCCAGCATCATGTCGGGGGCATTGGTGGGCATGGTGGCCACGAAGTGCGTGGTGCCCTGCTCCCGAAACACTTCCTCCAGGCGGGCCAGCGTGGCCGGGGTCGGGTGGGTGGAGAAAAGCACGCCGCCGCCGCCGTACACCTGCAGATCCATCAGCCCCGGCGCCACCCGCAGGCCGCGGGCATCCTGGCGGGGCACCCCGGCGGGTAGCTCGGCGGCGGGCAATACTGCCTCGATGCGGCCCTGGCTGATGAGCACGGCGTGGTCGGTGAGCGTGGCAGCGCCGGTGTAGAACGTGGCGTTGGTGAGGGCGTAGCGCATGGGCGAAAAGGGAAAATCGGCTGCCGCCACCTACGAAAACGGCCGGCGACTCGTACACGGCCCCGCGGGCGGCAGCGGAAATTGCGCCTAAAATTGAACAGATTCGGCCGCTTGTCGTGCCACCCCGGTCGACCCACCTCGCTATGCCCCTCGAACACCGCACATTTCGCATCCACGGCCGCGTGCAGGGCGTGTTTTTCCGCCAGTCCGCCAAGGAGCAGGCCGACCGCCTGGGCCTGCACGGCTACGCCCGCAACAACCCCGACGACACCGTCAGCATCGAAGCCGAAGGCCCGACCGAGGCGCTGGCGGCCCTGGAAGCCTGGTGCCGGCAGGGGCCGCCCCGGGCGCGGGTCGAGCGGGTAGAGGCCGCGGACGGCCCGGTGCGGGGCTACGCCGGTTTCGAGGTGCGCCGCTAAGGCTGCCGCGCCAGCAGGGGTATGCCTGGAGCAATTACGCGCAGGCTAACTGGCGGCAAATAAAGCGGAGCATGGCGGGTAAAGCCGAGCCGACGAGCCGCAAAAACGGCTGGCTGTTTCGCCTGGCGGGCGTAAGGTGGGATATTGCGCCGATGAACAAAGGATTCCTGACCAATCTGCTCCGCCAGGCGGGCCTCATGCACGCCGCCGACCGCCTGCGTTACGGGCTGATGCGTTACCGCAACCGCGCCGCCAACCAGGCCTGGCGCGCCGCGCACCCCGGCGTGGCCCTGCCGCCGGATTACCTGATGTACGAATCCTTCCAGCTGAATTACCGCAAGTACTACGAGGGCGGCCGCGACACCGCCGCCTGGGTGCGCGACCATCTGGGCCGCCACCTGATGCTGCAGAATCAGCACATCCTCGACTGGGGCTGCGGCCCCGGCCGCGTCATCCGCCACCTGCCCGAGGTGGTGGGCCAGGGCTGCCGCTACACCGGCACTGATTACAACCCGCAGTCCATCAAGTGGTGCCGCGAAAACCTGCCCGGTATCGATTTTCTGCTCAACGAGCTGGACCCGCCCCTGCAAGCCGCCCCGAACACCTTCGACGCGGTCTACGGCATTTCCATTTTCACCCACCTCTCCGCCGCCGCCCACCAGCGCTGGTACGACGAGCTGCTGCGCGTCACGCGCCCCGGCGGCGTGCTGCTGCTGACCACCCACGGCGCCGCCTTCCGCGACATCATGACCGACCCGGAGCGCGCCACCTTCGACGCCGACCAGCTCGTCATCCGCAGCAACGTCGACGAAGGCCACCGCGTCTTCGCCGCGTTTCAGCCGCCGGCGTTTCTGCACGCGCTATTCGGGCAGCAGGCCGCCGTGCTGGAGCATATTCCCGGCCAGCGGCAGGGCGCCGCCGCCAGCCAGGACGTGTGGCTGCTGCGCAAGCTGTAGGCGGGGCCTCGCGTTAGAGCCACTAGCGGATCAGGTATTCCGGATTGGGCACCACGGTTTGCACCACGTGGCCCGCCGAGCCGGGCTGCGCGGCCGTAAAGGGGCCGCCAAACACCAGGTTGCCGCCGCCGTCGCCGCCGTCGCCCCCGCAGGCGCCGCCGCCCGAGCCGGCCGAGTGCATGGTCTGCTGCACATCGGTGCCCGCGGCGCCGCCGTTGGCCTGCACGGTGCCGGTCACGCTGATGGCGTTGGCCGACAGCAGGTGAATGATGCCCCCCCCGCCGCCCCCGCCCCCGCCCACGCCGTTACTACCGGTGGTGGTGCCGTTGAAGCCATTGCCCCCGCTGCCGCCGTTGGCCCGAATACTCCCGCCCACGGTCAGCGTGCCCTTGGCCGCCAGCACCACAATGCCGCCGGCGCCGCCGCCCGGTCCGCCCACGTCCCCCGTGGTAGCGGTATTGACGCCGTTGCTACCGTTGGCATTGATGCTTGCGCCAGCCGAAACGGTCAGGTTGCCCGTGGCAACAATGGCCAGCGAGCCGCCGCCTTCCCCACCCGTGGCGTTGATGGTCCGGTCGCCGGAGCCGCCCGCGGCCGGGGGCGCGTAGGTAATGCCCGCCGCGGCCAGTAGCCCGACGCCGGTGCCGCCGTGAATCAGCCCCGGAGCGGAGCGCGAGATGCCCGGCGTGGCCGGCCCGTTGCCGTTGTCTTCGGCGCCGGTGAGTACGGTAATGCTGCCCGTAATCAGCACGTTGCCCGTCGCGCGGATAACCGTGCCGCTGGGCACAATCATGGTGCCGCTAATGGTGAGGTTGGTGAACTGCAGATTGGCCCGGCCGGGCAGCGAGTTTACCCCGGCCGTCGTGCTCAGGTCTACCGTCTGTCCGCTCGCCACCGACAAGGCCCCGGCCGACCCGTCGCCGTACTGGGCCTGCGCACCCGACGGCCCAGTACGGCCCCGCAGGACCCGAAGGCCCGGTTGCGCCCTGCGGGCTGGTGGCGCCCACCGGGCCCTGAGGGCCTTGGGCGCCGAGGGGCAGCCAACCGGCGCCAGTGTAATAGTAGTAGCCAGCGGTGCCGTCGGTCTGGTACACCAGCAGGCCTGCACTCTGGCTGGTCACGGGTATCAGGCCGCGCTGCGCCTGCGTCATGCGCGCGGGCAGAAACCCGCGGTTCGTGGAATTTACGTCGAGTACCGCCGCCCCATCGGGGCTGGTGGTGCCGATGCCCACGCCCTGGGACTGGGCCTGGTAACCGGCGCCGATGAGCAAGGCCAACGGAAGAAGTAAGCGTAAGTGTTGTTTCATGCAAAAGGTGGTGAGAGAGAAGCGGCGTACAATATTAATACCTGACAATACTCCCGGGAACCATGCGGCGGAGAAAACAACGACGGAGGGCCATAAAGCAAAAAGGCGCGACCGAAGCCGCGCCTTTTTGCAATCTGACAACTCGGAACTGTCGACCCCGAATTAGTCGGCTTTCTTGGCCGAGCGCAGACGCTCGTTTTCGTCGAGCAGAATCTTGCGCATCCGCACCGATTTCGGCGTTACCTCCAGGTACTCATCCTTCTGGATGTATTCCATGGCGTCTTCCAGCGAGAACTGGCGCTTGGGCTGAATCTTCACGTTTTCATCCGAGCCCGAGGCGCGCATGTTCGTCAGCTTCTTGCCCTTCTGAATGTTGATGGTCAAATCGTTCGGGCGGGTATGCTCGCCGATAACCTGGCCGCCGTACACTTCCTCGCCCGGGTCCACGAAGAACTCGCCGCGGTCCTGCATCTTGTCGATGGTGTAGGCCGTGCCGGCACCACTTTCCATCGAGATGAGCGAGCCGCTGATGCGGCCAGGGATGACGCCTTTGTAGGGCTCGTAGCTCTGGAAGCGGTGGTTCATGATGGCCTCACCGGCGGTGGCGGTCAGCACGTTGTTACGCAGCCCAATCAGGCCGCGCGAGGGAATGTTGAACTCCAGGTGCTGCAGGTCGCCCTTCGGCTCCATGATGGTCAGCTCGCCCTTGCGCATGGTCACCAGCTCGATAACCTTACCGGCGGTTTCCTCCGGCACGTCTACCACGAGGTGCTCGATGGGCTCCAGACGGTCGCCGTTGTCGTCCTCCTTGTAGAGCACCTGCGGCTGGCCTACCTGCAGCTCGTAGCCTTCGCGGCGCATCGTTTCGATGAGTACCGACAAGTGAAGGATACCCCGGCCGTACACCAGGAAGGTGTCTTCGCGGTCGGTTTCCTGCACGCGCAGGGCCAGGTTTTTCTCGGTTTCCTTGTACAGACGGTCGCGCAGGTGACGCGAGGTCACAAACTTGCCTTCCTTACCGAAGAAGGGCGAGTTGTTGATGGTGAACAGCATGTTCATCGTCGGCTCGTCGATGCTGATGCGGGCCAGCGCCTCCGGGTTGTCGGCGTCGGCGATGGTGTCGCCGATGTCGAAGCCCTCGATGCCCGTCACGGCGCAGATTTCGCCGGCCGAAACCTCGGATACTTTGCTGCGGCCCAGGCCTTCAAACACCTGCAGCTCCTTGATCTTCACTTTCTTGATGCTGCCGTCGGCTTTCATCAGGCTCATGTTCGAGCCTTCTTTCAGCGTGCCGCGCTGTACGCGCCCGATGGCAATGCGGCCCACAAAAGCCGAGTAGTCCAGCGAGGTTACCTGCATCTGCGGGGTACCCTCGTAGAACGGCGCCGGCGGGATGGAGGCAATAACGGCGTCGAGCAGCGGGGTGATGTCGTCGGTTTTGACTTTCCAGTCGGTGCTCATCCAGCCCTGCTTCGAGGAGCCGTACAGCGTCACGAAGTCCAGCTGGTCTTCGGTGGCGCCGAGGTTGAACATCAGGTCGAACACCTGCTCGTGCACCTCGTCGGGGCGGCAGTTTTCCTTGTCGACTTTGTTGACCACCACGATGGGCTTCAGGCCCAGGTCGATGGCTTTGCCGAGCACGAAACGCGTCTGGGGCATGGCGCCTTCGAAGGCGTCGACGAGCAGCAGCACGCCGTCGGCCATCTTCAGTACGCGCTCCACTTCACCGCCGAAGTCGGCGTGACCCGGGGTGTCGATGATGTTGATTTTAACGTCTTTGTAGCGAACCGATACGTTCTTCGAGACGATGGTAATGCCACGTTCCCGCTCCAGGTCGTTGTTGTCCAGGATCAGGTCGTCGAAGTGCTGGTGCTCCGAGAAGAGCTTCGAGGCGTGGATGATCTTGTCCACGAGCGTAGTCTTGCCGTGGTCAACGTGAGCGATAATGGCGATGTTGCGGATGTTCTGCATGAGAGCGGTTTTGCGGGTGCAAAGGTACGGAAAGTTTTGCGCAAATGCTTGTTACCCTTAATGTTTCAGGGCAAACCGTACTGGTGCTTAGCCTCGTAGGTAAGCCGAACAAATCGAAATGGCCTTGCGTTCTGCAAGAGTCCCGCTGTTTTTCTGGCCCCCACTTCCGCCGAAACCTCTCCCATGAAACTTCCCTCGCTGCTGCTTAGCCTGCTGGCTCTGACCACCTTGCCCGCCTGCTCGCAGAACCCGAAAACCGCCGAGCCCACCGGCCCCAACCCGCCCAACGCCAAAGTCACCGGCCAGACGGCCGCCACCAAGGATTATCCCAAAGCCCAGCCCGTGACGGGCAAGCCCGACGAGTTTCCCGTCCGCAAGACCGACGCGCAGTGGAAAGCCCAGCTCACGCCCGATCAGTACTACATCCTGCGCCAGCAGGGCACCGAGCGGCCCTTCACCGGCAAATGGCACGACAACCACGAGAAGGGCAGCTACTACTGCGCCGCCGACCACAACCTGCTGTTCTACAGTACCGAGAAGTTTGAGTCGGGCACCGGCTGGCCGAGCTTCTGGGCCCCGGCGACCAACCAGAGCGTGAAAGTGACCGGCGACAACTCCCTGGGCATGAGCCGCGACGAAATCCTGTGCGCCAAGTGCGGCGGCCACCTCGGCCACGTGTTCAACGACGGACCCAAGCCCACCGGCTTGCGCTACTGCATGGACGGCAACGCCATGACGTTCGAGAAAACCAAGTAAGCCGCCCCGGCGCTTTGCCGCAAGCTTCGCCCGGAAACCCCGCGTTTCCGGGCGTTTTGTTGTCGGCTCACCGGGGGGGCGCCCACGCCCGGCGGTTTTCCGGTCCGGGAGCCGCAGATTTGTTTCGACCTTGTCGGTCTGTATTTCGTTCAGTTGCCGATGCGCTACCTGCTGTTTATGGGGTTTGGGCTGTTGCCGGCAACTTTGCTGGCCCAGTCCGACGACGCCGGCCGGATGCCGGCCATTCCGTTGCGCCCGGACTCGCAGCAGGCCTGGCTGCGCCGTCCGGCCCTGCCCGATACCACGCAGGTCAAGCTGCTGTTTAGCATCAGCAAGGCGTATCTGCAGACCGACCTGGACAGTGCCCGCACCTACGCCGCCCGGGCGGCGGCCCTGGCCCGGCGCACGGGCTTTCGGTGGGGCCTGGTACGTGCCCTGAACAACCTGGGCGCGGCGTACTACTACCAGTCGGATTTGCCGGGGGCGCAGCGCACTTTCGAAGCGGAGCTGCGGGCGGCGCGGCGGCCCGGCGACCAGCTGTACGTGGGGCATGCCTACCTGGGGCTGGGCAACGTCGCGTCGGATTTGGAGGATATTGCGCAGTCGCGGCGCTACTACGAGCAGGCCCGGGAAGCCTACGCGGCCTGCCGGCCCCGCAACGTGCGCGGCGAGCTGCTGGTGCTGCATAACCTGGCCAACTCCTACCTGCCCGGCAGCGAAGCGTCCGGCCCGCCCCACCGCGAAGACCTGCTGCGGGCCCGGCGGCTGGCCGTGCAGGGGCTGCGCCTGCTGAACCAGCCCGATTCGCCGCTGGGCACGCACCTGCGGCTGGTGCTCGGCACCGCGCAGCAACTGTTGGGACACCCCGATTCGGCCGCGGCCAACTGGCAGCACGTGCTGCGCGTGAGCCGCACCCACCCCGACTTGCAGGCCCAGAGCGAGGCCTGGCTGCACCTGGCCGAGCTGGTCCGGGCGCAGGGCCGCCTGCCGCTGGCCCTGGCCCGCACCGAGCAGGCCACCGACCTGATGCGCCGGGTAGGAGAGCTGGACGTGCTGAGCAAGGCCCTGAACCTCAAGGCCCAGCTGATGGCCGCGCTGCACCTGCCCGGCGCCTACGACACCCTGCGGAGCTACACGGTGTTGCGCGATACGCTGCTGCGGCAGGCCAGCATAGCGGCCGTGGCCACGGCCCAGGCCCGCTTTGCCGTGGCCGAGCAGCGCACCCGCATCCGGCAGCTGGAGCAGCAGCGCCGCATCACCGAGCTAGAGGCGCAGCACCGCACCATCCGCACCCGCCTGGGACTGGGCGCGCTGGGAGCTGGCGTGCTGCTGCTGGCTGGCGGGAGCTTGGGGGTCTACCGCCGCCGCCAGCAGCGCCGCGAGGCCGCCCTGCGCCGCCAGCTGGCCGCCGACCTGCACGACGACGTGGGCGGGCTGCTCTCGCGCATCGCCCTGCAAACCGACTTGCTCCAGGAAGGCCTGGGCGCCCCCGAGCAGCAGCAAACCCAGCTGGCCGAAGTGGCCGGCAACAGCCGCCTGGCCGTGCGCCAGCTCAACGACGTGGTCTGGAGCCTCGACGCCAGCAACGACTCGGTGCCCAACCTGCTCGACCGCCTGCGTGACTACGCCCACGAGGTGCTGGTGCCCACCGGCCGCGACGTGCGCTTCGTGGCCGATGAGGCCGTCGGCAGCAGCCCCGTCCTCGCGCCGCCCGTGCGCCGTGGCCTGTACCTGATCTACAAGGAAGCCCTGCACAACATCCTCAAGCACGCCCCCCACGACGCCACCGTGACCGTGACCCTGCACCGCGACGCCACGGGGCTGCACCTGGCCGTAGTCAACGACGGCCCGCCCGCCGTGGTAGCGCGCGACTCCGGCCACGGCCTGCGCAACATGCGCGAGCGGGCCGCCGTGCTGGGCGGCACCACCGAGGCCGGCCCCGAAGCCGGCGGCGGCTTTGCCGTGCGGGTGCGGGTGCCGGGGTAGTTAGTTGTCAGTTGGGAGTTGTCAGTTGCGAGTTCGTGTGGGCATCTGCCCTGACAACTCCCAACTGGCAACTCCCAACTCACTTTGTCGCATCATCATGCGCTATGGGGGGGCGCGGCGGTCCGGTACCTTCGTGCCATGCCCAGCACTACTGCCCTTGCCATCATTGAGGACGATGCGTCGATTCGCCAGTCCTACGTCACCTACCTGTGCGCGCAGCCCGAATTCGACTGCGTGCTGGTGGCCGGCTCGGTGGAGGAGTTTCTGGACCGGCTGCCCACGGCCACCCGGCCGCCCCGGCTGGTGCTGTCCGATATCGGGCTGCCGGGCATGACGGGCATTGAGGGAGTGACGCGCATCCGGCGGGTGCTGCCCAAGGCGGAGGTAGTGCTCATCACCGTGTTTGCCGAGCCGGAGCGGCTGTTTCAGGCCCTGTGCGCCGGGGCGGTGGGCTACCTGCTCAAGAGCACCATGCTGCGCGACGTGAAAGCGGGCCTGCTCGAGGTGCTTGATGGTGGCTCGCCTATGTCGCCGGCTATTGCGCGGCACATCGTGCGCCACTTCCGGCCCCTGCCCGCCCCCGCCGAGGTGCTCACGGCCCGCGAGCTGCAGCTGGTGCAGGCCATCGAGGAGGGCCTGAGCTACCGGCTGGTGGCCGAGCGCCTGGGCATCAGCATCAACACGGTGCGCACCTTTATCCGCCGCATCTACGACAAGCTGCAGGTCAACTCCAAAGCCGAGCTGCTGGCCCGGCACCGGGGCCCGGCGGGCGGGCAGTAGCGGCCCCGTGTCGCATCAACATGCGACAAGACGGGCAGCCCAATGGGGGTACCTTTACGCGGTCCGGTTGCCGGGCATCCCGCTTGCTTACTCCTGTTTTCATGCGCCATAAATACTTTTTAGCGGCGCTGATGCTGCTGGCCGCCGCGCCCGCCGCCCTGGCCCAGACTGCCGGCTCAGTGGGCATCGGCACCACCAGCCCCGACCTCTCGGCGGCCCTGGAAGTGCGCAGCACCACGCAGGGCCTGCTGCTGCCCCGCCTCACGCTGGCCCAGCGCGACGCCCTCACGGCCAGCGCCACCGCCCCGCCCGTGCCCGGCCTGGTCATCTATCAGACCGACAACACCCCCGGCCTCTACGCCTTCGACGGCTCCGCCTGGGTGCGCCTCGGCGCCGACAACCTGGGCAACCACACCGCCACCCAGCCGCTGAACCTGAACGGCCAGAAGCTGGTGGACGGCACCACCGCCCGCGCCATCCGCAGCGGCCTCGACCTCAGCCCCGCCGGCCTGCTCACCCTGGGCGCGGCCCGCGTCAGTGCCGACTCCACCACCGGCCAGGGCCTGCGCCTGCCCGACCTCGACCAGGATTTCATCCTGACCTCCCGCCGGTTCCGGGGGCAGGCCAACCCGCTGAACGTGTCCGGGGCCGGCGACCGGCTGACCTGGCTCTCGTACTACAGCGCCTTCCGGGCCGGTGGCGTGTCGGGCAACCGCTGGGACTACCCGAACGTGGGGGCCTATTCCGTCGCCTTCGGCCTCGACAACCAGGCCGGCAGCGACTACACTGTCGCCTTCGGCAGAGAAAACCGGCTGCGGGCCAGCGACTACACGCTGGCGACCGGCTACCAAAACGAGTCCGTGCTGGGCTACTACGGGCTCATGATGGGCTACCAGAACGCCTACCGGGGCTACCACGGGTTTGTGGGCGGCTACCAGAGCAAGACCCAAACCAACAACACCACCAGCTTCGTGCCGTCGCTGGCCTTCGGCTACAGCGCCCAGGCCCGTAGCAGCCAGGGCAACTGCTACGCCCTGGGCTACTACGCCCGTACCGGCGGCTACTACGGCAGCTTCGTGCTGGCCGACTACTCTCCGGCCCAAAACAGCGACCAGGCCCGGCAGCAGGACTCCCTGGTCAGTACCAACTTCAACCAGTTCTCGGCCCGCTTCGCCGGGGGCTACCGCCTGTTCACCACCGCCGCCACCACCACCAGCCAGGGCACGGCCGTTGGGGTGCGGCTCGACGCGGGCAGCAATGCTTGGTCTATCATTTCCGACTCCACCAAAAAGGAGCGCGTGGTGCTGGCCGACGGCAACCTGTTCCTCGACCGCATCAACGGCCTGCGCCTGGGCTCCTGGAACTACCGGGGCCAGAGCCCGGACACCATGCGCCACTATGGCCCCATGGCCCAGGACTTCTTCGCCGCCTTCGGCCACGACGCGGTGGGGCGCAGCGGCAACCCGACCAGCATCAACCAGGCCGACTTCGACGGGGTGAACCTGATTGCCATCCAGGCCCTGTACCGCCGCGTGCTGCTGCTCGAAGCCGACCACGCCCGCCAGCGGCAGCAGCTACAGCAGCTCCGGGCGGCTGGCCCCGCCGCATCGGCCACAGCGCCCCGCGCCACCGACGCGGCTGCCGAACTGGCCGAGCTGCGCCGCCAAAACGCTGCCCTGCGGGCCCACGCCGCTCAAGCCGACGCCGACCATGCCGCCCTGCTCACCCTGCAGGCCCAGGTGGCCCGCCTGTTGGGCGAGGGTGCCCAGGCCCGGAAATAGCAGCCCCACCTGCCTGGGTACTTCCTAAAAGCGTCAGCCGAGTTCGGCTGGTGCTTTGTGTTAGTTGGTGTTGAGACGCCGCCGGGCGCCTTGATCATCCTTAAATCCACTCGGGTACCGACGCTGCGCGGGGTAAAATCCGGACGTCAGCGCTGGTGCGCGGCCAATCCGCTGACCGGCCCGATGCCGTTTATGCGGCCCGGCCAAACCAACTTTGTGGTTTCGGCTGTTACCCCAGCATCACCCGCCGCATTTTTCGCATGCCCCAAGACCTCATTACCGCCTTGCAGGCCCGCCTGGCCCCGGCCCGCCAGCAGCTCGTCGACCACTCGGTGTACCAGTCCCTGCACACGCTCGACGATTTGCGCGTGTTCATGCAGCACCACGTCTTTGCCGTGTGGGATTTTATGTCGCTGCTCAAAGCCCTGCAGCGCGACCTGACCTGCGTGACGCTGCCCTGGGTGCCCAAAGGCTCGCCCAGCACCCGCCGCCTCATCAACGAAATCGTACTGGAAGAGGAAACCGACGTCGACCCCGAAGGCCGCCCCACCAGCCACTTCGAGCTGTACCTGCGCGCTATGCGGGAGTGCGGCGCCGACACCCAGCCCATGCAGCGCCTGCTCGACGCGCTGGCCCAGGACCAGGACCTCGAAGCCGCCCTGGAAGCCGCCGACGCCCCGGCCACCGTGCGCACCTTCGTGCGCCAGACTTTCGACGTGGTGGGCGCCGGCCAGCCCCACGCCGTGGCCGCCGCCTTCACCTTTGGCCGCGAAGACGTGATTCCCGACATGTTCCGCCACCTCGTCGGCGACCTGCGCCAGCGCTTCCCCGGCCAGCTCGACACCTTCACCTACTACCTCGACCGCCACATCGAGCTGGACGAGGAGGCCCACGCCCCGCTGGCCCAGCAGATGGTGCGCGAGCTGTGCCAGGACGATGAGCAGAAGTGGCAGCAGGCCGCTGACGTGGCCGCCCGCTGCATGCAGGCCCGCGTGGCGCTGTGGGACGGCATCCGCGCGGCCCTGCCCGTGCCGGCCGGGGCGTAGCGGCCCCGAACTTCGGCGCCGCGCTTGCGTTGAGCAGAAGAGCCGCCGGGCACCAAGGCCCGGCGGCTCTTCTGCTTATGACTACCCTTCGATACTTGCCCTTGGCCGCGGCCGGCCTGCTGGCCCTGGCCCTCGGCGCCTGCACCGCCTCCGATAGCGCCGTCGAAACCGACCGGGCGCCCACTGAAATTCGCACCGACGCCGACCGGCAGGCTGCCTACAACCGCGGCATCGGAGCCGGCGGGGCCGCGCCCGATGCCACGCCCGGCCGCGTGCCGCAGGTGCGCGAGCAGGCCGCCGCCTCGGGCGGGCGGCAGCGCATCGAAACCATCAACACCAACGACCCCAACAACACCAGCCAGGAAACGCGCATGCGCCGCATTCAGGGCAACCCCAACATCACCACCACCGACACCCTGCTGAACCGCCGGCCCTAGCCCGCGCTGCCCACACATGCCGAAGCCGCCCCGACCAGTCCCGCGATAGGGACGGCCGGGGCGGCTTCAGGGTGCTAAGCGGTAAGGCTTAGATGTCGTTGACGGCCGGGGCGGTGTCGCTGGGCGCAGCGTTGTTGTCGGCGGCGGGGCGCTTGGCGGCCGGGCGGGCGGCGGTGGCGCGGGAGCGGTTGGTGCGGGCCGGGGCGGCGGGCGCAGCCGCTACCGATTTGGCGGCGGCCGGTTTGGCCGCTGGTTTAGTCGTGGCCGGCTTGGCGGCTACGGGCTTGGCCACCACCGGCGCGGCGGCGGCCGGCGTGCGGCGCGGGGCGGGGCGGCGCACCGGCCGGGGCGCCGGGGCCGGCATGGCGGGCACCGAATAGGTCGACGGATCGGCCTGAATGCTCTGCGAAGCGGGCGCCGCGCCGTTCAGCACTTCCTCAAACAGCTGCTGGGTTTCCTGCTCCAGCCGCAGCGAAGCAGCCGCCACCACTTCCTGAATCTGGGCTTTGGTTTCCTGGCGGATGCGCTTGCTGAGCTCCTTCACGCGCCGGTTCAGCTCTTTCTGGGCCTGCCTGGCGGCGGCTTTGGCCAGCTTTTTCTGTTCCTTCTTCGAGGGCTCGGGGGCCGCCAGGGCCGGCAGGTCGATGCTGGTGTGGGCGGCCAGGGAGGCGGCTTTTTCCTGGGCTTTGGCGGCTTTGCGCTCGGCTTTGGCGGCTTTTTCCAGGGCTTTTTCCTCGGCCTTGGTGGCTTTGCGCTCCTCCTTGCGGAGGGCTTTCTTGCCCTTTTTCAGGGGCGCAGTGTCCGCCACCAGCTGAGGAACGGAGGTATTGGGTAGGGTAGGGAGGGCCATGGGACGAAGAGTTTAGCTCGGTGTGGTATTGGACGCGTAAATCAAGGTAATTGTTATCAATCCGTTATGTTAAGTTTTTTGCACTCCCGCCGCGGCACGTAACGTGCTGAACGCCGCAACTGTAGCCCAATCGTCGTTTCTTTGCGCTTTCAAATTTGAATTTGTCCGGCCGAGCTAACCCGAAGCCGGCTCGCGTTGTTCTCTCTCCCGATGCAAACCACTCCCCAACGCTATACCGTCACGGCGGCGCTGCCCTACGCCAACGGCCCGGTGCACATCGGCCACCTGGCCGGCGTGTACCTGCCCGCCGATATCTACGTGCGCTACCAGCGCGCCCAGGGCCGCGACGTGAAGTTTATCTGCGGCTCCGACGAGCACGGCGTGCCCATCACCATCCGCGCCCAGAAGGAGGGCGTGACCCCGCAGCAGGTGGTCGATAAGTACCACGCCATCATCCGCGACTCGTTCAAGGACTTCGGCGTATCGTTCGATATCTACTCGCGCACCTCCAGCGAAACTCACCGCCAGACGGCCTCCGACTTCTTCCGCAAGCTGTACGAGGCCGGGCAGTTCACCGAACAGGTGTCGCAGCAGTACTACGACGAGGAAGCCCAGCAATTCCTGGCCGACCGCTACATCGTGGGCACCTGCCCCACCTGCGGCAACGAAAACGCCTACGGCGACCAGTGCGAGCGGTGCGGCACCTCCCTCAGCCCCACCGACCTCATCAGCCCGCGCTCCATGCTCTCGGGCAACCAGCCCGTGCTGCGCGAAACCAAGCACTGGTACCTCCCGCTGGATCAGTACGAGCCCTGGCTGCGCGAGTGGATTGTGGAAGGCCACAAAGCCGACTGGAAAACCAACGTGTACGGGCAGTGCAAGTCGTGGATCGACCAGGGCCTGCACCCCCGCGCCGTGACCCGCGACCTGGACTGGGGCGTGCCCGTGCCGGTGGAAGGCGCCGAGGGCAAGGTGCTCTACGTGTGGTTCGACGCGCCCATCGGCTACATCTCGGCCACCAAGGACCTGCTGCCCGACGGCGAGTGGCAGAAGTACTGGCAGGACCCGGGCACCAAGCTGCTGCACTTCATCGGCAAGGACAACATCGTGTTCCACTGCATCATCTTCCCGGCGATGCTCAAGGCCCACGGCGACTTTATCCTGCCCGACAACGTGCCCGCCAATGAGTTCCTGAACCTGGAAGGCGACAAAATCAGCACCTCCCGCAACTGGGCCGTGTGGCTGCACGAGTACCTGCAGGATTTCCCCGGCAAGGCCGACGTGCTGCGCTACGTGCTCTGCGCCAACGCCCCCGAAACCAAGGACAACGACTTCACCTGGAAGGACTTCCAGGCCCGCAACAACAACGAGCTGGTCGCCAACCTCGGCAACTTCGTCAACCGCGCTGTGGTGCTGACCCACAAGTTCTTCGCCGGCCAGGTGCCCGCCGCCGGCGAGCTGACCGCCGCCGACCAGGAAGTCCTCGCCCAGCTGGCCGAATTCCCCCAGCGCGTCGGGGACCTGATTGAAAACTACCGCTTCCGCGACGCGCTCAACGAGCTGATGAACCTCACGCGTCTGGGCAATAAGTATCTGGCCGACACCGAGCCCTGGAAGCTCATCAAAACCGACGAAGCCCGCACCGGCACCGTGCTGCACGTGGCATTGCAGCTGGCCGCCGCCCTCGTCACGCTGATGGAGCCCTTCCTGCCCGCCGCCTCGGCCAACCTGGGCCGGATGCTGAACCGGACCAACGGCAAGTGGGACGAAGCCGGCCGCCCCGATGCGCTGCCCGCCGGGCACCCGATCAACGAAGCCGCGCTGCTATTCGACAAAATCGAGGACCAGACGGTGGAAGCCCAGGTGCAGAAGCTGCTCGACACCAAGCTGGCCAACCAGCTGGCCAACGCCCCGGTAATGCCGGCCAAGGAAGACGTGTCGTTCGAGGACTTCGGCCGCATGGACCTGCGCATCGGCACCATCCTCGCGGCCGAGAAAGTAGCCAAGACCAAGAAGCTGCTGAAGCTCACCGTCGACACCGGCCTGGACAAGCGTACCATCGTGTCGGGCATTGCCGAGCACTTCGCGCCCGAGCAACTGATAGGCCAGCAGGCCCTGGTGCTGCTCAACCTCGCCCCGCGCGAAATCAAGGGCATCGAAAGCCAGGGCATGCTGCTGCTGGCCGAAAACGCCGACGGCAAGCTCAGCCTGATGCAGCCCGGCCAGCCCGTGCGCCCCGGCTCCTTCGTGGCGTAAGTAGCGGCGGTTCGGGTAGCTGTCATTGCGAGGCGAAGCCGAAGCAATCTTTCCTCCAGTAGCACCGCCGCTACCACTGGCAGAAACCGAAACGCATCAGACCGAAAACGACACCGCCCGAAACCTCAGACGCAAGGTTTCGGGCGGTGTCGTTTTTAGTTGGTGCCAGTTGGGCCGTCGTGCCGCGAGAGGAAGGATTGACGCCGCTTGATGCGCGGAATACGTTGCTCGCAATGACTGCCAACCGAACCGCTACTTCACGTTCACCACGTTCATGGCCCGCTCGATGCCCAGCGTGCCGAAGGCCAGCACGGCGTCGGCGGCCTTTTCCAGGCGCAGGGGCAGGTCGATCAGCTCGTCGGCCGAGAAGGGGCTGAGCACGTAATCCACCTGCCGGCCCTTCGAGAAGCTGGAGTCGATGCCGAAGCGTAGGCGGGCGTACTCGTCGGAGCCCAGCGTTTCCTGGATGTGCTTCAGGCCGTTCTGCCCGCCGGCCGAGCCTTTGCCTTTCAGCCGCAGCTTGCCGAAGGGCAGGGCCAGATCATCGGTAACCACCAGCATCTGCTCCTTTTCCAGCTTCAGGGTGCTCAGCCAGTGCGCCGCCGCTTTGCCGCTCAGGTTCATGTAGGTGGTGGGCTTCACCAGCACAAAGGTTTTGCCCTTGTGCTTGATTTCGGTGGTGAAGGCGTGGCGGCCCAGCGCCCAGGGCGCCGCCTCAAACTTGCGGGCCAGGTAGTCACCCACCATAAAGCCCACGTTGTGCCGCGTATCAGCGTACTCCGGCCCGATGTTGCCCAGGCAGAGAATCAGGAATTTCATAGACCACGGATTCGACGGATTTCTCGGATGCCACGGATTTCGTGGACGATTAGTGGGGCAGCGCTGCCCGACCGTCTGGGTTAAGAGACAAAATTATCTAAACGGGTACAAAAAAAAGCCGCCCTGCGAACAGAGCGGCTTTTTTTCAGGATTCAACCTCCTCCCGAACCGACCACGAAATCCGTGGCATCCGAAAAATCCGTCGAATCCGTGGTCCTTATTTCTCGGCTTGCATCTGGCCTTTGAGGGCACGCGGGATGGCCACCGTGGCAATCGGAGCCAGCTGGTTGGTCAGGATCTTGTAATCGGCGGTTTCCACCTTGCTTACTTTGATCGACTTGCCCAGGCCCAGGTCCGAGATGTCCACCTTCACGTAGTCGGGCAGGTTCTCGGGCAGCGCCTGCACTTTCAGCTTGCGCAGCTTCGACACCAGTTTGCCACCGGCCAGTACGCCCGGCGAAACGCCCACGAACTGAATCGGAATGTCCATTTTCACCTCTTTGCCCTCCTGCAGCTGCAGGAAGTCGACGTGCAGCAGCATCTCGTTCACGGGGTGGAACTGAGCATCTTGCACGATGGCGCGGTAGGTGTCACCCTCCACGTTCAGGTCCACGATGTGCACCTCGGGGGTGTACAGCAGCTCGCGGAACAGGATGGCGGGCACGTAGAAGTGAATTTGCTCGCTGCCACCGTACATCACGCACGGTACATACGACTCCAGGCGCAGGCGCTTGGCTTCCTTCTTGCCGAGATTCGCTCTTTTAAACCCTACAATCTCCAGGCTTTTCATAAACTGGTGTTTGAAAAAGTGTGGCCTCTGTTAAAGACCTTGAAATGAAACGGTTCCACCCGGCTGGTAAGGCCGAAGGGGCCGCAAAGGTACGCGGAGAAGTTGGGATTGAAAAGCGGGCCGGGACTATATGTGCTGAACCGGGAAGATAACCGTAAAGAAAGAACGTCATTCCGAGCGGAGTCGAGGAATCTCGCGTGCTGACTTCCGCAAGTAATTTCTCCGTTCAACGAGGAAGTTACCATCGAACATCAGCACGCGAGATTCCTCGACTCCGCTCGGAATGACGTTCAATTAATCCGGACTATACTCTATATAAACAGCGAGCTGATCGACTCGTGCGACACCACGTTGTGGATGGCGCGGGCGAAGAGGTCGGCCACGGAAATCACCTTGATTTTCTCGTTTTCCTCGCGCAGCGGAATGGTGTCGGTCGTAATCAGCTCCACCAGCGCCGAGTTGCGAATCCGCTCGTGGGCCGGGCCGCTGAGCACCGGGTGGGTGATGACGGCCCGCACCGAAGCCGCGCCGCGCTCCAGCAGCAGGTCGGCGGCCTTGCACACGGTGCCGGCCGTATCCACGATATCGTCGACGAGCACCACGTTCATGCCCGTCACGTCGCCGATGACCTGCATGGAGGCAATTTCGTTGGCGCGCAGGCGCATCTTGTCGCAGACCACGATTTCGGCCCCGAACTTCTTGGCAAAGGCCCGGGTGCGCACCACGCCGCCCACGTCGGGCGAGGCGAAGATGAGGTTGTCGAGGTTGAGCGAGCGGATGTAGGGCGCCGTGATGGTCGAGCCGTCGAGGTGGTCGACCGGGATGTCGAAAAAGCCCTGAATCTGGCCGGCGTGCAGGTCGCAGGTCATCAGGCGGTCGGTGCCCACGCTCTGGATGAACTCGGCCACCACCTTGGCCCCGATGCTCACGCGGGGCTTGTCCTTGCGGTCCTGCCGGGCGTAGCCGAAGTAGGGCATCACCACCGTCACGTGCTTGGCCGAGGCGCGCTTGGCCGCGTCCACCATCAGCATCAGCTCCATCAGGTTGTCGGCGGGCGGGAAGGTGCTCTGGATCAGAAACACCTCGCAGCCGCGCACGCTCTCGTTGAAGCTCGGGCCGATTTCGGAGTCGGCGAAGCGCTGAATGGTAAGGTCGCCGAGGGGCTGGCGGTAGGCGGCGGCGATTTTTTCGGCTACGTCGCGCGACGTGGTGCCGGAGAAGATTTTGACCTGCGAGGACATGGTAGGAAAAGGGGGACTGAGTGAGCGAAGCAAGAAGCCGGCAGCCGCAAGGTAGGGGATGCACGCGCTAGAGGCTTGGTTCGCAGGCCACTCGGGCCCCGGACCACCGCTAGCGTGTGGGCCGACCCGTCGAAACCGGAAAAAGCAAAAGGCGCCGACTCCGCTCCGAAGAGGGGGCCAGCGCCTTTCTAGTTGTCCGACCAGGGCTCGAACCTGGACTTTCTTGAATCAAAATCAAGCGTGTTGCCAGTTACACCATCGGACAATTTCCCATCCGGTAACCAGGGGTTGTGCCGTTTGGGTTTGCAAATGTAGGTAGGTTTTTGCTGCCTCCAAATTTCCGTCGAAAAAAAATTTCCACGAAACCCCCTCAGAACGCTCCAAACGGGCCTTTTTCCGGTGAGTGTCAGCGAGAAAAGTTTCTGCACTTTTTCGCCCCGGTCGGGGTTTGCCCGTGCGGCGAATGGTCCGTACTTTTGCGGCCTGAAACTGCTCTCATTCTCCCATATAAAGAACTGCAATGGCGAATACCGGCAAAATCACCCAGGTTATCGGCCCCGTCGTGGACGTGAGCTTCGCGGGTGAAGGCACCAAGCTTCCCAACATTCTCGACGCCCTCGAAGTCATCAAGGACAACGGCACGCGCGTAGTCCTCGAATGCCAGCAACACCTGGGCGAAGACCGCGTCCGCACCATTGCCATGGACTCGACCGACGGCCTGACCCGCGGCGCCGTGGTTACGGACCTGGGCACCCCGATCCAGATGCCGACCGGCGACGCCGTGCTCGGTCGTCTGTTCAACGTGGTCGGCCAGGCCATCGACGGCCTGCCCCAGCCCTCGGGCGTTGGCTCACTGCCGATTCACCGCGCCGCCCCGCGCTTCGAGGACCTCTCCACCAGCACCGAGGTACTGTTCACCGGTATCAAGGTTATCGACCTGATCGAGCCCTACGCGAAGGGCGGTAAGATCGGTCTGTTCGGTGGTGCCGGCGTAGGCAAAACCGTACTGATTCAGGAGCTGATCAACAACATCGCCAAGGCCTACTCGGGTCTGTCGGTGTTTGCCGGCGTGGGTGAGCGTACCCGCGAAGGCAATGACCTGCTGCGTGAAATGATCGAAGCCGGCATCGTACAGTACGGCGAGGAGTTCATGCACGGCATGGAAAAAGGCGAGTGGAACCTCGACGCGGTGAACCTGGAAGGCATGAAGGACTCGAAAGCCACCTTCGTGTTCGGCCAGATGAACGAGCCTCCCGGAGCCCGCGCCCGCGTGGCCCTGTCGGGTCTGACGGTGGCCGAGAACTTCCGCGACGGCGACGGCACCGGTGCCGGCCGCGACATTCTGTTCTTCGTCGACAACATTTTCCGCTTCACCCAGGCCGGTTCGGAAGTATCGGCTCTGCTGGGCCGTATGCCGTCGGCCGTAGGTTACCAGCCCACGCTGGCCACCGAAATGGGCGCCATGCAGGAGCGTATCACCTCCACCAAGCGCGGCTCCATCACCTCGGTACAGGCCGTTTACGTGCCGGCCGATGACTTGACTGACCCGGCCCCGGCGACGACCTTCGCTCACTTGGACGCCACCACGGTACTGTCGCGTAAAATCTCCGAACTGGGCATCTACCCGGCCGTGGACCCGCTCGACTCGACCTCGCGTATCCTCGACGCCAACATCATCGGCGAGGAGCACTACAACACGGCCCAGCGCGTGAAGGAGATTCTGCAGCGCTACAAAGAACTGCAGGACATCATTGCCATCCTGGGGATGGACGAGCTGTCGGAAGAAGACAAGCTGGTGGTGGGCCGCGCCCGCCGCGTGCAGCGCTTCCTGTCGCAGCCCTTCCACGTGGCCGAGCAGTTCACCGGCCTGAAAGGCGTACTGGTGGACATCAAGGACACCATCAAAGGCTTCAACGGCATCATCGACGGTCTGTACGACCACCTGCCGGAAGCCGCGTTCAACCTGGTGGGCACCATCGAGGATGCCGTAGCCAAGGGTGAGCGTCTGATGGCCGAGGCCCGCTAATTCATTCTAATGTGCGAATGTGATTGAATGTGCTGATGTGCTAATGCGGGGAAACCTGCTGGCACGTCAGCACATTCATTAGCACACCAGCACATTTCCACATTAGCACATTGACAACATGCGTTTAGAAATCATCACGCCGGACCGGAAGGTGTTCGAGGGGGAAGTTTCCTCGGCCGTGTTTCCGGGCGTTGCCGGCCAGTTTGAAGTGCTCAACAACCACGCGCCGATGATTGCCGCCCTGCAGGCCGGCGAGCTGCGCGTGACCAGCGCCACCGGCCGCGAGTCGTTCCAGGTGAGCGGCGGCGTGGTGGAAGTGCTGCGCAACAACGTGACGGTACTGGCCGAATCGGTGCTGGCTTAGGTCAACGCATCGTCGCCAATAGCTGAAGAAGCCGCTCCTGCCCCGCAGGAGCGGCTTTTTTTGCGTTGAAGCGGGCCAAGCAGCGGCGTTGTCGTATTGTTGCGGGCAGTAACCGCCCCGTCATGCCGCCCATCGACCCGCTCAACGCCATCGAAAACATCTACACGCCCCGGCAGCGGCACGTGCTGCTGATTGCGTCTATCCTCGGGCTGGCCGGGCTGATGGTATTCGGGCTGGCGCAGTACCTGACGGCGTTTCTGGCGGCGGGCATCCTGTTCGTGGTGTTCCGGCCGATCTGGGTGGCCCTGGTGCACAAGCGGCGCTGGAACCGCCGGCTGGTGACCATCGGCATTCTGGTGCTGACGGTGGTGGTGCTGGTCATTCCGTTTTACGCGCTCAGCTCCCTGCTCGTCAACCGGCTGGTGGCCTTCGTGCGCAACCCTGACCAGATTCTGCAGGTGCTCCACAAGCTGGAAGAGGCCACCGGCATCAAGATAACCGAGCAGCAGAACGTGCGGCAGCTGCTGCAGCAGGGCACCAGCGTGGTGAGCCGCTGGCTGACCACGCTGGCCAGCAGCGCCCTGAACGTGCTGGTGGTAGTGGGCCTGATGCTCTTCACGATGTACTACCTGTTTATGCAGGAAACGTACTTCCTGATCGGGCTGCGGCGCTACCTGCCGTTTCGCAGCGAAACCATGCACGAGCTGGGCGACTCGCTCAAGAACAACGTCAACGCCAACGTGCTGGGGCAGGCGCTGGTGGCCTTGGTGCAGGGCATCCTGACGGGGCTCACGCTGTGGGTGTTCAAGGTACCCGACCCTCTGTTTTGGGGCGTAGTGGCGTTTTTCATGGCCTTTCTGCCGGTGCTGGGCACCCCGCTGGTGTGGGGGCCGGCGGCGCTGTACCAGTTTTCGCAGGGGCACAAGGGCGCGGCCATCGGCATTCTGCTGGTGGGCTTCATCGTCATCATCAACGTCGATAACCTGCTGCGCATCCTGCTGGCCAAGCGCATGGGCAACATTCACCCGCTGGTGACGCTGGTGGGGCTGGTGCTGGGCGTGGAAATCTTCGGCATCATCGGGCTGGTGGTGGGGCCGCTGCTGGTGTCGTACTTCCTAGTGCTGATGGAGGTGTTTCGGCGCGAAAACCGGGCGGCCCAGAAAAAGAAGCACCAGACGCCGCCTTCGGAGGGTGGCGCGCCGGCCAGCATCGTGTAGGCTGGGGCGTAACCCCTCAGTCGGGAAAAGCGCGGCGCGGGCCGTAGCTTGCGGCGCAGCTGGGGCCGATGCAACGCGCCGCGCCGGCCCGGTGCCTTTGCCCGTCAACTTCTCCGCCCCGATGACCTTTATCAATCCCAAAGTCACGCCTATCTACCAAAGCTCGGTCTTCAAGTTTCAGGACCTGGACGAGCTGGACGAGTACTTCGCCGACACCAGCAGCCGCTACCTCTACTCGCGCAACGGCAACCCCAACTCCGACGAGCTGGCCGACGCGGTGAATGCGCTGGAAGGCGGCGCGGGCGCCGTGGCCACGTCCTCGGGCATGGCCACTATTTTCGCCGCCATTCTGGCCTATTGCCAGGCCGGCGACCATGTGCTGTGCGCGGTCGACATCTACGGCGGCTCGGCGGCTCTGCTCAACACCGAGCTGAGCCGCATGGGCATCACGGTGACCTACGTGCCCTTCGAGCAGCTCTACGACCTGGGGCCGTTGTGCCAGCCCAGCACCCGCCTGCTGCTGGCCGAAACCATGAGCAACCCGCTGCTGCGCGTGGCCGACCTCGGCCGCCTCGCCGCGCACTGCCACGCGCTGGGCCTGAAGCTGGTGGTCGACAACACCTTCGCCTCGCCGGTGCTGACTCGGCCCCTGCAGCTGGGCGCCGACATCAGCCTGCACAGCGTGACCAAGTACATTGCCGGCCACAGCGACGTGACGGCCGGCGTGACCGTGGCCGCCGACCCCGAAGTAGCCGCCCGGCTCAAGCAAATCGGGGTGCTCTACGGCCTTACGCTGAGCCCGATGGAGAGCTGGCTGGCCGTGCGCGGGCTAAAAACCCTGCACCTGCGGATGCGGGAGCACAGCCACAATGCCCTGGCCGTGGCCACCATGCTGGCCGCCCACCCCGCCGTGCGGGCCGTGTACTACCCCGGCCTGCCCACCCACGCCCAGCACGCGCTGGCAGCCGAGCAGGGCGGCGGGTTGTTTGGCGGCATGCTCTCCTTCAAGCTGGCCGACGACCGGGAGGTGGTCAGCAACTTCATGCGCCGCACCGAGCGGTTCCCCTTCGCCCCGTCCCTGGCCGGCGTCGATTCGTCGCTGTCGTATCCGCTGGGTACCTCGCACCGCGCCCTGACGGCCGAGCAGCAGCAGGAGTTGGGCATTACCACCGGGCTGGTGCGGCTGTCGGTGGGCATCGAGCCGGTGGAGGAGCTGCTGGCGGATCTGCGACAGGCGCTGAACGCCTAACTTCCGGCGCTTACTTGCCACGTCAACTTCCCGCCGATGGATAAGGAAAACGTAGCCACCGTTATTGCCCTGGTAGTGGTGTGCGGCCTCGCGCTGCTGATGGGCTGGGTGACCAAATACCGCCCGCCCAAGCAGATCAACTGGCTGTACGGCTACCGCACGGCGCGCTCCATGCGCACGCCCGCGGCCTGGCACGAGGCCAACACCTACTTTGCCCGCTACTTCTGGCGGTTGAGCCTGGGGCTGCCGGTGCTGGCCGTTGCGGTCTACCTGCTCGCTGGTGGAGTGCGGGCCCTGCAGGTGGTGCTAGCCTGCTGGGTGCTGGGCATGGTGCTGGGAGCCGTGCGCACGGAGTGCCGCCTGAAGCGCCTGTTTGACGACGCAAATCAGCTGCGTGGCTCCGAGAGCTGACGCCCGACCGTAAGCAGCGGTATGAGAGTTTGTACTACTGGTGTGGTGTTTTGTACCCTCTGCCAGATTTTTATACTACCGGTTGAACTTTATAAGCTGATTGGGCCAGCTTTTAGGCCAGGTTACAGCATTTCCCGCAGGGCCGCTACCACCCGGCGCACGTCGGTATCGGTCATGGCGGAGCCGGAGGGCAGGCAGAGGCCGCGGGCGAAAAGGTCGGTGCTGACGGGGCCGCCGTACATGGGCGCGGCGGCGAAGAGCGGCTGCAGGTGCAGGGGCTTCCAGAGCGGGCGCGACTCGATGTTACGCGTTTCCAGGTGCAGGCGCAAGGCTTCGGGCGTATGCCCGGTGTACTCGGGGCGGAGCAGCAGGGTGGTGAGCCAGCGGTTGGCGCGGGTGTCCGTGGGCTCGGCGGGGCCGACCTGCACGGCTTCCAGCGGCTTGAGCAGCTCGCAGTACTGCGCGTAAATCTCGCGGCGGCGCTTCACGCGGTCCTCGATCAGCTCCATCTGCCCGCGGCCGATGCCAGCCAGCAGGTTGCTCAGGCGGTAGTTGTAGCCCTGCACCGAATGCTGGTAGTACGGGGCTGCGTCGCGGGCCTGGGTGGCCAGGAAGCGGGCCTGCCGGGCCCAGTCGGCGTTGTCGGTGAGCAGGGCGCCGCCGCCGCTGGTGGTGATGATTTTGTTGCCGTTGAACGACAGCACGCTCAGCGCCCCGAACGCGCCCAGCGGCCGGCCGTGGGAGCGCGCCCCGAGGGCTTCGGCCGCGTCTTCGAGCACCGGCACGCCGTATTCGGCGGCCAGGGCCAGGATTTCCGTCAGGCGGGCGGGCATGCCGTAGAGGTGCACCACGATGATGGCCTTCACCGAGCGGCCCAGGCGGCGCCGGTCCTCCAGGGCTTCGCGCAGGCGCTCGGGGCAGAGGTTCCAGGTGCTGGCTTCGGAGTCGACGAACACCGGCTCGGCGCCCACGTAGCGCACCGGGTTGGCGGTGGCCACGAAGGTGAAAGAAGGCACGATGACCTCGTCGCCGGGGCCGACGCCGAGCAACAGCAGGCCTAGGTGAATGGCGGCCGTGCCCGAGGAGAGGGCCACCGCGTGCTTGGCGCCGGTGTACTGGCACAGGTCGCGCTCGAAGCCGTCGAGGTTGGGGCCCACCGGCGCCACCCAGTTGTCTTCGATGGCCTTGTGCAGGTAATTTAGCTCGTGGCGGCCGAGGTGGGGCGGGGAAAGGTAGAGCCGGTCGTGGTCGTCGCTGTGCATTATGGGTGCTTGAGGCGTAGTGCCTAGTTGTTAGTGCCTAGTTGTTAGTGCCTGGTGCTTAGCGCGCGTGAGCGTCAGAACGACCCAAGCACCAAGCACTAACAACCAAGCACTAACAACTAAACACTAATGATATTTGATAACCTGGGCGGGTACGCCCACGGCGGTGCAGTCGGCGGGCAGGTCGCGCACGGCCACGGCGCCGGCGCCCACGATGCAGCGGGCGCCCACGCGCACTTGGTTGATGACGGTGGCGTTGGTGCCCAGGTAGGCTTCGGTTTCCAGGTAGGCCTCGCCGCCGACGTTGGCGTGGGGCATCAGGGAGCAGAAATCCTCCAGCACCGCGTCGTGGCCGATGGTGCAGCCCAGGTTCAGCAGCACGTGGCGGCCCAGGCGGATGTCGCAGGTGAAAATGCAGCCCTGCGTGACGATGCAGCCCGCGCCGAGCTGCACGAACTGGTAGGGCCGCAGCAGCACCGAGGGGTGGACCAACGTGGCAAAGTGCAGCTGCGGGCCGCTGAGGCGGGCCACCACGGCGGCGCGCTGCCGGCTGTTGCCGATGGCCACGGCCACGAACACCGGCTCGGGGTGGGCGTTCAGCTCCTCAATAGTGCCCAGCCAGGGCAGCTCGTGCACCCGGTCGTGGGGCGGGCGTTGGTCGTCGTAGAAGCCTAGCACGTTCCAGCGCAGCTCCACTTCGTTGAGCTGGCGCACCAGCATCAGCACCTCGCGGCCCAGTCCGCCGGCCCCCACGATGACCAGGGGGCGCACGCCGGCAAACTCCGCGTCGTCGTATTCAGAGAAGAAAAGTTGGGTCATGTGTGCTATTCGAGGGAAGAAGACGGCGGCGGGCTGCCCCGGAAGGCCTCGGTGGTGGCCTGGCCGGGGGCGCTGATGCCGCGGGCGCCGAGCACGCGGGCGGCCGTCAGGGCGAGAATACGTAAATCCAGCGCAAACGACGCGTGCGCCACGTACCACAGGTCGTAGTCGAACTTCTGCTCCCAGCTGATGGCGTTGCGCCCGTTTACCTGCGCCCAGCCCGTAATGCCGGGCCGCACCGCGTGGCGCCGGGCCTGGGCGGGCGAGTACAAGGGCAGGTACTCGACCAGCAAGGGGCGCGGGCCGACCAGGCTCAGGTCGCCGCGCAGCACGTTCCAGAGCTGGGGCAGCTCGTCGACGGAAGTGGCGCGCAGCCAGCGGCCGAGGCGGGTGAGGCGCTGGGCATCGGGCAGCAGCTGGCCGGCGGCGTCGCGGGCCTCGGTCATGGTCTGCAGCTTGTAGAGCGTGAAGATGCGGCCGTGCAGGCCCGGCCGCGGCTGCCGGAACAGCACCCCGCGCTGCCCCGGCTGCAGCCCTAGCAGCAGCGCCGCCCCGGCCAGCACGGGCAGCGAGAGCAGCAGCAGCGGCAGCGCCAGCAGCACGTCGAAGGCACGCTTGCCCCGGCGCAGGTACCAGGTGCGGGGCGGGGCAGACGGGGCAGGGGAGAGGGGCATGGCAGGCCGACACAGGGCGCCGCAAGTTAGGCCGCGCGGTCCACAGCCGCGAGCTTGCGGCGCCGGACCGCGAAGTCGCGGTACCGGGAAGTCGCGGTTTAGAAGCGCGCGGCTGCGGTTACAAGGCGCGAAGTCGTGGTTTAGAAGCGCGAGGTTGCGGTTGGAAAGCGCAAACCTGCGGCTCGGGGGCGGAAAGTTGCGGCTTAAGACCGCGAGGCTGCGGCTGTTGGCCGCGAAGTTGCGGTTTCAGGGCGCAAGGCTGCGGTTAAAAGCCGTAACCTCGCATTGGCAGACTGCAGGGTTGCGGCTCGAAGCTGCGAGGCTGCGGTCAAGTAGCCCGAATCCGGCTGGTTGTCGGGTACCTAGTGGTCCAGCACCGGCCCGACGACGACCGGGCAGCCGGCCCCAAGCCGGCCGCCCGGTGCGGAACCTGGCGGCGTACCGCGAGCGGGTGGCCCGCCGCCGCTGCGGACTGGCGCGGTGGCCGCGCAGTGCCGTTCTTTGCGCCCATGCTCGTCTTCCCCAACGCCAAGCTTAACCTCGGACTGCACATCACGGAGCGCCGCCCCAACGGCTTCCACACCCTCGAAACCGTGATGCTGCCGCTGCCCTGGTGCGACGCGCTGGAAGTGCTGCCGGCCGCCGAAACCACGCTCACGCTCACCGGCCGCCCCATCCCCGGCGACCCGGCCACCAACCTCTGCCGCCGGGCCTACGAGCTGCTGCAAGCCGATTTTCCCGCGGTGCCGCCCGTGCACCTGCACCTGCACAAGGTGGTACCCATCGGCGCGGGCCTGGGCGGGGGCTCGGCCGATGCCGCCTTCGCCCTGCGCGCCCTCAATACCGTGCTACAGCTGCAGCTGACCGACGAGCAGCTGGAAGCCTACGCCCGCCGCCTGGGCTCCGACTGCGCCTTTTTCATCCGCAACGAGCCCGCCCTGGCCCTGGGCCGCGGCGACGAACTGCAGCCGCTGCCCCTGCCGCAGCTGCGCGGGGCCGCCTGCAAGGTCATCTACCCCAACCTGCACATCAGCACTGCCGAGGCCTATGCCGGTGTGACGCCCAAAGCCCCCGCGCACGAGCTGCGCGCGGCCCTGGCCGGCCCGGTGGAAAGCTGGCGCGAGACGGTGGTCAACGACTTTGAAGGCTCCCTGGCGCCGAAGTACCCGCTGCTGGGCGAGCTGAAGGCGCAGCTGTACGCGGCCGGGGCGGCCTACGCCAGCCTCTCGGGCTCGGGCTCGGCCGTGTTCGGGCTGTGGCCGGAACTGACGCAGCCGCCGACTATGGCGCTGCCGGCGGAGTATTTGGTGTGGGACGGGCAGCTGTAGGGGCCTCACCCCCCGGCTCCCTCTCCTAGGGGAGAGGGGGAGCCTGACGTCAGCAACGATTGCGGGAGCAAGAAGCATAGGCTCTTTGCTCCCGCTCGTGTTTTCGCTTAGCTCTGCCCGACTAATGAAACCAGGGAGGTCGTTTACGGCGGGGCTGCGCAGCGCGAGTGGAGCAGCCCCGCGTCGCCAGCTGATGTTACTGACGGTTGGCTTCCCCGAAGAAATGCTTGATGCGCATTGGGTGGCCCTTACCGTTCCACCAACGACACCGCCTCATCCTCCGTGGGCCGGCGGCGGCGCAGCTGCCACTGGTTCAGCAGCGGGTGAATGAGCACGCTGAGCAGGATGATGCAGGTGCCCGCGTAAAAGCCCAACGACAGCCGCTCCTGCCCGAAGCCCGGCACCGCCAGCCAGTACATCAGCACGGCCAGCACGATGCCGTAGACGGGCTCCAGGTTGATGGTCAGGTTCACGGCGAAGGCGGAGAGGCGCTTCATCAGCTCCACCGAGGCGGAGAAGGCGTACACCGTGCACACGCCGGCCAGCAGCAGCAGCCACAGCCAGTCGGCAGGGGTGGGGTCGAGGCTGGGTAGAGGGCCGCCGAAGGCCGGGCGGGCAATCAGAAACACCATGATGCTGAGGCAGGCGCCGGCCATTTCGTAGAGCGTGAGGCGCAGCGGCGGGTGGTCCTTGATCAGCCGGGCATTGAGCACGCTGAACAGGGCGCTTAGTCCCGCCGACAGAATGGCCACGCCCAGGCCTAGCAGCTGGTCGAACTCGGCCTGCGACACCAGGTACAAGCCCACCATGGCCAGCAGCCCGAGCAGGATTTCGTAGGGCTGAAACCGCTTGCGCAGCAGTACGGGCTCCAGCAGCGAGGTCCACAGGGCCAGCGTGGCCATGCCCGCCAAACACACGCTCACCGACGAGAGCCGCGCCGCCAGGAAGAAGGTAATCCAGTGCGCGGCCACCAGCGCGCCCACGCCCAGCAGCCGCAGGGCCTGCCCTGTGGGCACGCGCCAAGGCAGCCCGCGCAGCACCAGCAGCCCGATCAGCCCCACCGAGGCAATGAGCGTGCGGTAAAACACCAGCTCCACCGGCGGCAGCGAAATCAGCTTGCCCAGAATGGCCGTGAAGCCCCACAAAAACACAATGAAGTGGAGGCGGAGGTAGTCTTTGAGCATGTGGTGAGATGGTAAAGTGGTGAACTGGTGAGTTTGATGTTCGGGAGGCCGGAACTGCGCATTTCGCGCAATCAGAACGACGCTCACCAGTTCACCACCTCATCATCTCACCACTTAGCGCGGAACGAAGCGGTAGAGGATCAGCCCGATGGTGCTGAAGACGATGTTGGGCACCCAGGCGGCCAGCATGGGGTTCATGTCGCCCACCAGGGCCAGGTTGCGGCTCAGGATGACGAAGCCGATGTAGATAAACGCCAGCACGAAGCCCAGCGCAATTTGCCCGCCCACGCCGTTGCGCGACTTGCGGGCACTCATAATCACCCCGATGACGGTGAGAATGACGATGGCGAAAGGGTAGGCGTACCGCTCGTACTTCTCCACCAGGTAGATTTCGGTGTCGTCGGCGCCGCGGTTGATTTTCTCCCGGATGAACGCGTTCAGCTCGGGCATGGTCATCGTCTCCTGCAGCTTGAAGGTGCTGGCGAAATCCTTGGGGTAGAGGTTCAGGGTGGTGTCGCGGGCGGGGTAGGTGCGCAGCGTCTCCTTGCCGTTGCGGATGGTACGCACCGTCTGCTGCGTCAGGCGCCACACCTTCCGGGTGGTGTCCCAGCTGATGGCCTCGGCCTGCATGCGCCGCTTCAGCAAGGTGCCCTCGATGGTTTCGATGGCGAAGCGGTAGCCGATGTTGGCCGTGTTGTCGTAGCTCTCCAGGTAGGCGTAGCTGTTCGGCCCGATGCGGATGTGCACGTTGCGCCCCTGAAAGTGGTAGGGGTTCTTCACGTACTTCCGCTCGAAGGCCACGCGCGGCTTGTTGGCCAGCGGAATCACCCAGCCGATCAGCCCGAAAATGGCCCCGCCGATGAGCACGCCGCCCATCACGTAGGGCAGCAGAAAGCGCCGGAAGCTCACCCCGCTGGCCAGAATGGCCACAATTTCGGTGCGCGCCGCCAGCCGGGCCGTCACCAGCACCGTGGCAATGAACACGGTGATGGGGCTGAGCAGGTTGGCGTAGTAGGGGAAGAGGTTCAGGTAGTACTCCGAAATAATCTTCCACGCGCCCAGGTCGTGCTTGATGAAGTCGTCGTTTTTCTCCGTGAAGTCAATCACGCAGATAACCATCACCAGCACCACCACCGTGAAAAAAAAGGTGGTGAGCAGCTTGCCGAGGACGTATTTATCGAGGAGCCGAAGCATCGGGTGGGTTGTCAGTTGATAGTTGTTCGTTGTCAGTAGCAGGTGCCAGAACGTACTGACAACTCAAAACTGACAACCGGCAACTTATAATCGTACCATCAGCTGCTTCACCATCTTTTCTTTCCACTCGCGGAAGGTACCGGCCAGGATTTGCTCCCGGGCGTTGCGCACCAGCCAGAGGTAGAAGGTGAGGTTGTGCACCGAGGCCGCCATGCCCGCCAGGTACTCGCTGGCGTGAAACAGGTGGCGCAGGTAGGACTTGGAGTAGAACGTGCTGGCGTAGCCACCTAGTTCGGCGTCAATGGGCGAAAAGTCCTGCTCCCACTTCTTGTTCTTGATGTTGATGATGCCCTGGGTGGTGAAGAGCATCCCGTTGCGGGCGTTGCGGGTGGGCAGCACGCAGTCGAACATGTCCACGCCCAGCGCAATGTTCTCCAGGATGTTGGCCGGCGTGCCCACGCCCATCAGGTAGCGCGGCTTATCGGCGGGCAGGATGTCGCAGCAGATTTCGGTCATTTCGTACATCAACTCGGCCGGCTCGCCCACGCTCAGGCCCCCGATGGCGTTGCCGGCCCGGCCCTGCTCGGCAATAAACTCCGCCGACTTCACCCGCAGGTCCTTGAAGGTCGAGCCCTGCACGATGGGAAACAGCTGCTGCTCGTAGCCGTAGAGCGGCTCCGTCTCGTCGATGCGCTGAATGCAGCGCTTCAGCCAGCGGTGCGTCATGTCCAAGGACTTGCGGGCGTACTCGTACTCGCAGGGCCAGGGCGTGCACTCGTCGAAGGCCATGATGATGTCGGCCCCGATGACGCGCTGAATGTCCATCACGCCCTCGGGCGTAAACAAATGCTGCGAGCCGTCGATGTGGGAGCGGAACTTGACGCCCTCCTCCTTGATCTTGCGCGTATTGCTCAGCGAGTACACCTGGTAGCCGCCCGAGTCGGTGAGAATGGGCCGGTCCCAGCCGTTGAACTTGTGCAGGCCGCCGGCCTTGCGCAGCGTGTCGAGGCCGGGGCGCAGGTACAGGTGGTAGGTGTTGCCGAGGATGATCTGAGCCTGCACGTCGTCCGTCAGCTCGCGCTGGTGCACGGCCTTTACCGAGCCCGCCGTGCCCACCGGCATAAAGATGGGCGTCTGAATAGTGCCGTGGTCGGTGGTGAGCACGCCCGCGCGGGCTTTGCTCTGCGGGTCGTGGGCGACGAGGTCGAATTTCATCGGGAAAGTAACGTAGCGGCCGCGGCCGCCCCTGAAGCTCAGGAACCGGGCCGCCAAAGAAGCCGCAAAGGTAACTCGCCGCCGCTCACTAGCAGTCATTGCGAGCGAACCGAAGGTCGACGTAGTCAAGCGCGGCAATCCTTCCTCTAGTAGCACCGCCGCTTCAACTGGCAGAAGCCAAAAAACGGCGCCGCCCGAACCGGCAGCTCCGGGTTTCGGGCGGGGCTCATGTTACGGTTAGCCCATTGGCCAGGACCGATTGACTCTCCTTCCTACGGTTGCCGCGCTTGACTACGTCGACCTTCGGTTCGCTCGCAATGACGGACAACGGGGCCGCTAGCATCATATTTCTTCCCGTACCAGTCATACCCAATCCACCGCGGGCTACCTTTGCGGGCTGATAAACAGTTGTACCCGCCTTGCCCTTCCACCTCTCGCCCGTTTCCTGGCTGCTCGTGCTCAGCGTGCTGGTGCAGCTGGTATACGCCGCGTATTACTTCTGGCCCTTCGCCCTGCGCCGCCCGGCCGAAACCGCCGAGCCGGCCCCGCAACACGAGCAGGCGCACCCGGTATCCATCATCGTAGCCGCCCGCAACGCCCTGGAGCAGCTGCGCTACCTCATGCCCGAGTTGCTGCAGCAGGACTACGCCCAGTTCGAAGTCGTGCTCATCGATGACCGCTCCGACGATGACACCGGCCTCTACACCCAGCAGCTGACCCAGTACTACCCCAACGTGCGCCTGGTCACCATCGGCAGCACGCCCGAGGGCATTGCGCCCAAGAAATACGCCCTCACGCTCGGTATTAAAGTCGCCCGCTACCCCTACCTGCTCTTCACCGACGCCGACTGCCAGCCCAGCAGCAACCAGTGGCTGCGCCACATGGCCCGCGGCTTCGACGGCGGGGCGGATATCGTGCTCGGCTACGGCCCCTACGCCGAGGCCGAGGGCCTGCTGAACAAGCTCGTACGCTTCGAAACGCTGCTCACCGGCCTGCAGTACCTCAGCTTCGCCGAGCGCGGTCAGCCTTACATGGGCGTGGGCCGCAACCTGGCCTACACCAAGGCCACGTTCATGGCCACCAAGGGCTTCGCCTCCCACATCCGCCGCCTCAGCGGCGACGACGACCTGCTGGTGCAGGACGCGGTGCAACTGGGCCGCCGGGCCAGCGTCGTTACCGCGGCCGAGGCCCAGACCATCAGCCAGGCCCCCGACAGCTGGGGCCAGTGGTGGCGGCAGAAGCGCCGCCACATGTCGGCCGGCTCGCGCTACCGATTTTCCGACCGGGTTCGGATTGGAACCTTTATCTTAGCTAACGGCTTGTTTTATGTTGGAACTCTGGTGGCATTTGTAGTGCCTGAGCCTGAGTGGGTAGCATTGGCAGCGGTATGGGGCCTCCGAACCTCGACCGTAGTTGCTACGTACGCGCAGGCCAGCCGCCGCCTCCACGACCGGCAACCTTTATGGTTGTTCCCAGTTCTGGATGCGGGGTATTTTTTTGCCTACTCTCTCCTGACAGCCTCGTTAGTGCTTAACCGCAACCCCTCCCGATGGAAGTAAATAATCAGGACCTCCAGAAGCAGTTCTCGGCCAAGGCCAAGCACGACTTCAAGCTTATTCGCTCGGCCGTAGAAAAGGGCGACGAAAAGGCGTACGCCGAACTGATGCAGATCTACAAGAAGCCCGTGTACCACGTGGTGCTGAAGATGGTGCGCAACCCCGACGATGCCGAAGACCTCACCATCGAGGCCTTCGCCAAGGCGTTCCGCAACCTGCACAAGTTCAACCCCGAGTACGCCTTCAGCACCTGGCTGTTCCGCATCGCCACCAACAACTGCATTGACTTTATTCGCAAGAATAAAATCAAGACGATGTCCATCGACTCGGCCATCAAGATTGACAACGGCGACGAAATCACCATTGATTTCCGCGACAACAACCTGAACCCGGCCGAGTCGGCCATCAAAAACCAGAAAATCGAAATCATGCAGCACGTCGTGTCGCGGCTGCCCGATAAGTACCAGCGTCTAGTCACCCTGCGCTACTTCGATGAGCTCAGCTACGAGGAAATTGCCCAGGAGCTGAAAGCCCCACTCGGCACCGTGAAAGCCCAACTGCACCGCGCCCGCGAGCTGCTCTATGACATGGTGAAAAACAAAAAGGAAATCATCTAGTGAATTGCTGAATGGCCAAATTGCTAGATGGCTGCTTACCAACGACGACGCCCCGCCGAACCCGGCGGGGCGTCGTCGTTGGTAGCGCGAAGTTTTACTTCGCGTATCGTTGCTGACGTCCAAGCGGCATCGTTCAGCAATACGCGAAGTAAAACTTCGCGCTACAGTACCTTTGCCCGACGATGGAAATCCTCTTCCGCTACTTCCCTGACCTCACGCCGCGCCAGCGCGAGCAGTTTCAGCAGCTCGACCACGAGTTCCGCGGCTGGAATGAGCGCATCAACCTCATTGCCCGCTCCGACGTCGACAACCTGGCCGAGCGCCACTTCCTGCACTCGGCCGCCATTGCCAAGGTGGTGCAGTTTCCCGCCGGCAGCTCGGTGCTCGACGTAGGTACCGGCGGTGGCCTGCCCGGTTTGCCGCTGGCCATCCTGTTCCCGGAGGTGGAGTTTCACCTCATCGACAGCATCGGCAAGAAGATCAAGGCCGTGCAGGACATGGCGCACGCCCTGAAGCTGCACAACGTGACGGCCGAGCAGATTCGGGCCGAGCAGGTGCGGCAGAAGTTCGACTTCGTGGTAAGCCGCGCCGTGACGCGCCTGGCCAACTTCCACCCCTGGATTGCCCAGCGCTACACCGCCACCGCCTCGGCCAGCCCCACCCACGGCCTCTACTACCTCAAGGGCGGCGACCTGACCGAGGAAATTGCCGAATCCGGCCTCGTGGCCACCGTCACCAACCTCAGCGACTTTTTCAGCGAGGAGTTCTTCGAAACGAAAAAGGTGGTCTTCGTGCCCGCCAACAACGCCCTGGCCCGCGGCAAGCGTACCGGCAACGTATAAAACGACCAACCCGGTCCTAAAACGAGTCCGCCCGCGCAGCACTGCGCGGGCGGACTCGTTTCGGGCTGTTCAGCGCTGCCTCAGGCCGGTACCGACGCTGTCAGAAAGTCCACCGCCCGCCGCTCCGAGTAGTACTGCCCGTCGGAAGGCAGGCCCTCGGCGAAGCCCACGTGGCCGCCTTCCTCGGGCGTTTCCAGAAACACGTAGGGGCTACGCTCGGCTGCCGCGCGCGGAAAGCAGGCCGGCGGCAGAAACGGGTCGTTCTGGGCATTCACGATGAGCGTCGGGATGCGGATGCCGTCGAGGTAGCGGCCGGAGCTGCTGCGCTCGTAGTACTCGTCGGCCGACTTGAAGCCGTGCAGCGGAGCCGTATACCGGTCGTCGAACTGCGGAAAGTCGCTGAGGTCTTCCAAGCCTTCCACGCTCAGCTGCCCGGGCAGCAGTTCGGCCTTCTGGCGGATTTTCTCGCGCAGCGTCTTCAGAAAGCGGTTCAGGTAGATGCGGTTTTCCAGCCGCGAAATGTGCATGGAGCCAGCTTTCAGGTCCGTCGGCACCGAAAACACGGCGGCACGCTCCACTTCCTGCGGCACGCGCTGGGCATCCTCGCCAAGGTACTTCAGCGTCATGTTGCCGCCAGCTGAGAAGCCCGTCAGAAACACCCGGCGGTAGCGGCCGGTGCGCAATGCCTCCTGCACCACGAAGTGCAAATCGTCGGTGTCGCCGAGGTGGTAGGCGCGCAGCAGACGGTTGGGCTCCCCGCTGCAGCTGCGGTAGTTCCAGGCTAGTGCATCGATGCCGGCTTTGTTCAGCGCCCGGGCCATGCCGCGCACGTAGGGGCGCCCGGCGTCGCCTTCCAGCCCGTGCGAGATGATGGCCAGCGTGTCGGTGACGTGCTCGGTGCGGGCCCAGTCGAGGTCGAGGAAGTCACCGTCAGCAGTTTCCACGCGCTGGCGGTGGTAGTGCACCTCGGGCACCTCGCGCAGCAGGCTGGGCACGATGGTTTGCAGGTGGCCGTTGAAGAGGTAGAAGGGCGGCCGGTAGCGGGAGTCGGTGACGAGCGGCATAGCGGCGGAGGGGTTAGGCGGAAGCGAAACGAAGCTAGGAGAAGATACGCATTGTTTTCGGCATGCATACTATCTGCCGAAAAGTACGGGCTCCATTGATAGAACCCGCCCGGAGTGGGCAAAGTTGCCGGGCAGAACGCTTTGGGCGGGCAAATAAATGGCGGGGCACTCGACCCGCTAACAAGCCCGGCCGGAACGGCGTATGTAGCAGCTGACCAACGTCATTGCCACCATGAAAAGGGCCTTCCTCGGACTCCTGACCACCAGCCTGCTGCTCAGCGCCGCCTGCACCAGCACCAACCCCGAAACCGAACAGGCCTCCGCCGCCCGGGCCGAAGCCGCCGTCAACCGCCCGCCCGGCAGCTCCGAGGTGCTCGGCGCCTACGACCCCGGTACGTCCGAAACCATGAGCCCCACCACCGCCGACGCCCTGCGCGGCTTCTCCGACGCGGAATTCCTGCTCACCGTCGCCAGCAGCAACGAGATGGAAGTGCAGCTCGGCACCCTGGCCGCCCAGCAGGGCAGCACCGACGCCGTGAAGCAGTACGGGCAGATGATGGTGGACCAGCACACGGCCGCCGGGCAGGAGCTGAGCGCCGTTAATGCCCAGCTCGACGTGAAGCCCTCGGTGGCCATTATGCCCATGCACCAGCAGCTGATTGATCGGCTCAAGAACCAATCGGGCCGCGCCTTCGACGAGCGGTACTTGGACGTGATGGAAACGGCCCACAAGCTCGACATCGTCATGTTTGAGGCCAAGGAAAAGAAGGCCGAGAATCCGGCGGTGCAGGCCTTCGCCGCCAAAATGCTGCCCGTGCTGCGTACCCACCTTGCTGAGGCCAACGCCTTGGAAAAGCAGGTGGATTAGCGCCGTCGGCGCGGGCAAGGCAATTCTTCGTCAACGGGTTTGCTATTTTCGGAGTGAGTCACTACCTTTGCCAACCCAATTGACTAGGAACCTCGACAGAACCTCTGTTTTCCCGCTTTTCATAACATGGCAAATCATAAGTCGGCTCTGAAGCGCATCCGCTCGAACGAAGCCAAGCGCGTGTTGAACCGTTACCAGCACAAATCGACCCGCACGGCCGTTAAGAAGCTGCGCGCTACCACCGAGGCATCGGAAGCCCAGGAGCTGCTGAAGAAAGTATCTTCGATGCTCGACCGTCTGGCCAAGAAGAACATCATCCACAAGAACAAGGCTGCCAACAACAAGTCCAGCCTGACCAAGTACGTAAACTCGCTGGCCGCCTAAGCAGCCGAGAGTTTAGTCGAGTTCTTGATGAAGGCCCCGCGCTACCGGCGCGGGGCCTTCATGCGTTTGTATCGGGTTGCGGTTTAAGTCTATAGGTATATATTGCTGCCGAATTATTGCTATTGCATCCGATGAAACACCTCTACCGCTTACTGGCCCTGGCGGGCCTTGCTGCCCTTGCCCATTCCGCCGCGCACGGCCAGGATTGGCGCCCCTTCCGCCCAGGATTGATTTACTCCTACAACTGGAGCACCACCAACGCCACGCATACCCTGCGGCTGGATTCGGCCTACGTGGCCGGCACCGACTCGGTGTACACTTTCAACCGGGTGATGCGGCCCACGGGCGTAAATACCTTCCAGTTCAGGCCTTCGCGCAACAACATTCTGGGGGGCCGCCTGATCTGCCGGCCGGCCCAGCGGGAGTACGCACTGGAAACCGTGGCTGAAATCGGCATGGCCGCGCAGACGCTGATACTCCGGCCGCGGGCGGCCGTCGGCAGCAGCTGGGCCGCCACGCCCTTGCTCACTGCTACGCTCACCAGCCGCGGGCAGCGCACCTGGGGAGTGGCGCCGGCCACGTTCACCGATTCGGTGGCCACCATTACGCTCAGCAACGGCCGCGTCTTCGAGCTGAGCCGCTCGTACGGCCTGCTGCGCGGCCCTTCCAACTGGACTTCTACTGCCGTCGACCTGCTGCAAGGTAACACCGTGCCGGTACCGTATCAGCAGTCAATCTACAGCCCGCTGGTACAGCTCGATTTTCAGCCCGGCGACGAGCTTGGGTACGCCGCCGAAGATTATGGGGCTTTCCCGTGTTACCGGGACTATGAGCTGCGGCGTATCCTGACGCGGCAGCAGACAGCGGATAGCTTGATTTATACCTATTTGACACAAACGGAATATAACCGGGCTGGAGGTCCTAACAATAATCCTTGTGGACCCACGGCGTACTACAACCTGACTTCGCCGCGCGTGGAACGCTTGGCCGTGCCGCTGCGCCGCCCGGCTCTCACCCGTCAATCCGACTATTTAAGCCATGCCAGCCTGAGCCTGCTCACGTACGAATATGCCTGGACGACAAATGCGTTGCTGATGGGTGAGGCTGTGCGCAGCGGCAGTGGTTCATGTCAGCTAAATGGCCGGCTGCTGGTAGCATATGCGCGCATGTACGGCGCCGGTGCGGGCATCTATACCTACGGCGTGGATGCTGCCGGCGGTACCCACGAATATGCTGTCGGCGTGGGTGAAACCCGGCGTTTCTACTGGCTGCTGCAATATTACCGCAAATTGCTGCCCAACGGCAGCTACGCCACCTGCGGCACGCGCACCAATTTCAATACCCTGCTGCCCAGCCGCGAAGCCCGGAGTGCCGCCCGACTGCAGCTCTACCCCAATCCTGCCACCCACGAAGCCACGCTGCGCCTGCAGCAGCCCACGCCGGCCGAAACCAGCCTAACGCTGCTCGACGCCCTCGGGCGACAAGTGCGGCAACAGCGCCTTGACCGCGGCGCAACGCAGGCCACGGTGCCGCTGACCGGCTTGTCCGCAGGCCTCTACGTGGTGCAGTTGCAGCTGCCCGGCGAAGCGCCGCTGGTATTGCGCCTGCAACACGTGGAATAGACGAGCAGGAACACAAAAAAGCCCGCGCTGCCGTTGCAGCGCGGGCTTTTTGCTTGGCAAGTCGAGCCGCTTACGCCACGCTCAGCTTGATCATGTTAGTTTTGCCTTTCTCCCCGATGGGCATGGAAGCGGTGTTGATGAACACGTCGCCCTTCTCCAGGTTGCCGGTGGTCGAAAGGATATACTTGATGTCCGACACCGAGCTGTCGGTGCTCACCATGCGGTCGTAGTAGAAGCCGCGCACGCCCCAGATCAGGCTCAGCGTCGTGAGCAGGTTGCGGTTGTCGGTGAAGATGAAGATGTTAGCCTTGGGGCGGTACTTGGCAATCTGGAAGGCCGTGTAGCCGCGGTGCGTCATGCCGGTAATGGCCTTGGCGCCGGTGTTTTTGGCCATGTGGCAGGCCGCCGACAGCACGCTGTCGACCATGAAGGTGGGCGACTCCGGCGTGATGGCGTGCCAGCGGTGGTAGAGCGACTCGCGGCGCGACTCCACGCTCTGAATCGTGCCCACCATCGAGCGAATCACCTCCGCGGGGTAGGCCCCCACGGCGGTTTCGGCCGAGAGCATCACCGCGTCGGCCCCGTCGATGACGGCGTTGGCCACGTCGCTGGTTTCGGCACGCGTCGGGCGTGGGGCCGTAATCATGCTCTCCATCATCTGGGTGGCCACAATCACCGGCTTGCCGGCCTTGTTGCACTTCTCGATGATCATCTTCTGCGCCATCGGCACCTCTTCCATCTTCACCTCCACGCCCAGGTCGCCGCGGGCCACCATGATGGCGTCGGTGAGGGCAATGATGTCGTCGAGGTTCTTCAGGCCTTCCGGCGTCTCGATTTTGGCCACCACCTTGGCGTGCTTACCGCTTTCGGCAATGATCTGCTTGATAAAGCGGATGTCCTCGCCGCGGCGGGCAAACGACAGCGCAATCCAGTCCACGTCGTTTTCCAGGCCGAACTTCAGGTCCTCAATGTCCTTTTCAGTCATCGATGGGGCCGACACGTCCGAGTCGGGCAGGTTGATGCCCTTACGCGGCTTCACCAGCCCGCCGTAAATCACCTCGCACAGCACTTCTTTCTCGCGGTCGGTGCTGATGACGCGCAGCTCGATTTTGCCGTCGTCGATCAGAATCATGTCGCCGGCTTTCACGTCGCGAGCCAGGCCCAGGTAGATGGTGCTGATGCGGCCGGGGCGGCTGATTTCCTTTTCGCCGCATACGAGCAGGAGCTGCTCCCCGGCTTTGATTTCAAACGAGCCGCCTTCCACCTCGCCGAGGCGGATTTTGGGGCCCTGCAAGTCCTGCAGCAGGCCCACGTGGGTGCGCAGGTCCTTGTTGAGGCGGCGCACCAGGTTAATCACGTTCAGGTGTTCTTCGTGGGCGCCGTGGGAGAAGTTGAGGCGAAACACGTCCACGCCTTCGCGGATGAGCATGCCCAGCTTCTCGTACGTGTTGGAAGCCGGCCCGACGGTGGCGACAATCTTGGTTTTGTTGAAAGAGGGACGATTTTCCATGTATTCGATGGGGAATTGTGCTGCGCAGCGGCAAGCAACAAAATTAGTTGCGGAGTTTTTTTATGGGATTGGGCGAGGCGCAGCCGAAGGACCTTATTACGCGGAACGGGCAGTTCCAGCCGTCAATGCGGAGCAGGCAAGGCTTCATCGGCACCACGCGCTTCCCAGCCCAGGTCGGCTCCGTGGGGGAGAAGCCAGCTTGCGCTGATACTGAAGCAGGTACGCGAGAGGCCCCGGCTGCGCGCGAGATGACGGTGGGAAGCGTCGTTCGAGCGTGATAAGGTCCTTCGGCTAAGCCGCGGCCGGAGCCACGGAGGGTTTGCGGCCCTAAAAGAGCAAGTTTTCTTTGAACTTAAGCGTATTTGGGTCGAAGCGGCAGGCGTACTGCACCTCCGGCAGGGCCGTGAGCTGCTCCAGGAGCTGGTCGGCGTCGAGCGCGCCGGTGCCGTTTTGCACCTGAATCAGGTAGTCGTACTCCTTGATATCGGGCGCCAGAAAAGGTTTTTTCAGCGGCGAGGGGTCCACCGAGCGGTTGCGCAGCAGGCGCAGCGTGGCCGTTTCGGTGGCGTGCAGATAGTTGCTGATGACCAGCCGGCCCCGGGTGAGCAAATCGTAAATCAGGTCCTGCTGCTTCACCAAACGCAGGCGCAGGGCCCGATTCAGCGTCCAGGCCAGCTTATGGTCCCGGCTCGACGACACTACGCCGAACAGGTCGAAGTCACAATCGTAGTCGCAATCGAGGGTCAGGGTTTTCATAGCGCAGCACAGAATCAGGTCCAACGGGCGTAAAACTACAGGTTTGCGGGGGCGAAACCAGCGCCCGCGGCAGGGCAAATGCTACCGTCCGGTTTGATAATGTTGAGGAAGATGGTGTTATTTGTGGCCGAGTTTTCTTTAAACCCCACGGAAATGTCTGAAATCGCAGAAAAAGTAAAAAGCATCATCGTTGACAAGCTGGGCGTAGAGCCGTCGGAAGTGACCCCGGAGGCCAGCTTCACCAACGACCTCGGCGCTGACTCGCTGGACACGGTTGAGCTGATTATGGAGTTCGAAAAAGAGTTCAACGTGAGCATCCCCGACGACCAGGCTGAGAACATCGGCACCGTGGGCCAGGCCATTGCTTACCTCGAAGAGCACGCCAAATAAGGCATCTTTACTTAGCTAAAGCAGAACCGCTTTGCCGGCCGGCTCGTGCCGGCCGTTTTCTTTTTCCCCGTTTTTACCCCTTCGCACCTCTTTTATGGCGCTACGGAGAGTTGTTGTTACTGGTCTCGGAGCCATCACCCCGCTCGGCAAAACGGTTGCCGAATACTGGGACGGTTTGTCACGCGGCGTGAGTGGGGCCGCCCCCATCACCCGTTTCGACGCCAGCAAGTTCAAAACCCGCTTTGCCTGCGAAGTGAAGGGCTACAATCCCGACGACTACTTCGAACGCAAGGAAGGCCGCAAGATGGACCTGTTCACGCAGTTCGCCGTCATTGCCAGCGACCAGGCCATTGCCGACGCCGGCCTGCTGGAAGGCGTCGACAAAGACCGCGTGGGCGTTATCTGGGGCTCGGGCATCGGCGGGCTGCGCACCTTCCAGGAGGAGTGCGTGGCCTTCGGGCGGGGCGACGGTACGCCGCGCTTCAACCCGTTCTTCATTCCGAAGATGATTGCCGACTCCTCGTCGGGCAACATCTCGATCAAGCACGGCTTCCGCGGCCCGAACTTCGTCACGACCTCGGCCTGCGCCTCGTCGTCCGACTCCATTATCGCCGCTTTCAACTACATCCGCCTGAACATGGCGGATGTGATTGTGACCGGCGGCTCGGAGGCGGCCATTACCGAAGCGGGCGTGGGTGGCTTCAACGCCATCAAGGCCATGAGCGAGCGGAACGACGCGCCCGAAATGGCCTCGCGCCCCTACGATAAGGAGCGGGACGGTTTCGTGCTGGGGGAAGGCGCTGGCGCGCTGATCCTGGAGGAATACGAGCACGCCAAAGCCCGCGGCGCCAAGATTTACGCCGAGCTGCTCGGCGGCGGTCTGTCGTCGGATGCCTACCATATCACTGCCCCGGACCCCGATGGTAACGGGGTGGTGCTGGTGATGAAGAACGCCCTGCGCGACGCGGGCATTACGCCGGCCGACGTGGACTACATCAACACCCACGGCACCAGCACTCCGCTGGGCGACGGGGCCGAGGTGAAGGCCATTCAGAAGGTGTTCGGCGAGGATGCGTACCGGCTCAACATCAGTTCCACCAAGAGCATGACCGGCCACCTGCTGGGCGGCGCCGGGGCCATCGAAGCCCTGGCCAGCATCCTGGCCATTCAGCACGGCGTGGTGCCCCCGACTATCAACCACTTCACCGACGACCCGGAGCTGGATTCGCGGCTGAACTTCACGTTCAACCAAGCCCAGAAGAGGGAGGTGAACATTGCCATCAGCAATACCTTCGGCTTTGGCGGGCACAACACTTCGGTGGTGTTCGGCAAATTCCGCGACTAACGGCTGGCGCACCGGGCCGGCTGATGAAAACAGAACGTCATGCTGAACCCGGGAGTGTCATTCGAAAAACCAACGTCATGCTGAGCTTGTCGAAGCATCTCTGCCGCTTCGTTTACCCGAAGACGCCCGGTAGAGATGCTTCGACAGGCTCAGCATGACGTTCTTTAAGCCACCTGCCCACGCCCGGGGCTACGTCGGCCGCTTTATTTAGTACCAACTCTTTCGCTTATGCCAACCCGTAGCGGACGTACGCTTCCGCTGTTCGGAATTTTCCGCCGCCTGCTCGGTCACGACCGGCAGTTCCGGCAGGCTATTGCCTCCGTGACGGGCAAGACGCCGGACAACGTGCGCCTGTACCGGCTGGCTTTCACGCACGCCTCCCTGGTGCGTCAGCAGGGCCAGACGCGTCACCTGTCGAACGAGCGGCTGGAGTTTCTGGGCGACGCCGTGCTGGGCGCGGTGGTGGCCGAGTACCTGTTCTTGAAATACCCCTACGAGCCGGAGGGCTTCCTGACGGAAATCCGCTCGCGCATCGTGAACCGGGAAAGCATGAACCAACTGGCCCTGAAGCTGGGGCTCGACGCGCTGGTGCAGCTCGACCCGGGCCAGAGCCGCTCGGCTCGCTCCCGCTCCGTCAACGGCAACGCCCTGGAAGCCCTGGTGGGCGCCATCTACCTCGACCACGGCTACGAGCAGGCCCGGCAGTTCGTGCTCAAGCGCCTGATCCGGCCCTACGTGGACGTGAAGGCGCTGACCTCGACCACGGCCAACTTCAAGAGCAAGCTCATCGAGTGGGCGCAACGCCACGGCAAGGCGGTGCGCTACGAGCTGAACGGGGAGCAGCGCACTGGCGGCGTGATGGAGTTTTCGGCTACGGTGATGATTGATGAGGAGGCCGTGGCCACGGGCATGGGCCTCTCCAAGAAGCAGGCCGAGCAGATGGCCGCGGAGCGGGCACTGGCGGCGCTGGGGGTGTAGCAACTTTCTCGCAGTTGCATGAAATTATAGTTTATTCGAAATTAGAATATGGGTAGATACACTATTTTAAAGATATGCTCTATAATATTAGGTGCCTGTAGCCCTTCAGGTGAAAGGGCTGGTGGCCTTAATATAGTTGAAAAACAAGGTTACTTGGTTACGCATTCGTTGAGGGCTGAAACGATGTACTTTATAGAGTCGTCGTCACCTCTAACGGCGCCGTTGACTCTGCACAACATTGAAGTTGAAAATGCCTTCGCTTTTTCAACCAACGAGCGACTATTCAGTGACTTACTGCGCATTAGTGTTTTGCCAGATACATTCACCTTAAGTTTAAAAGATAAGGGGCTAAGCAAATTCGGTTGGGGTAAACTAATGGTTGTTCCAATTAAAATTATTTATGAGTTAGATTCCACTAACTGCAATTATGCATCACCTTCCTCCGCGAAGAGAAGGTTTTATATTGCTGGCAAACAAGACTCACTAGTATTTGATTATGATAATCCATGTGTTGATGTATTGAAACTGCATCAATAAGTTTGGCCGCGGCCGGCACAACCCGAATCCGCCGTTTGGAGTTACTTGCAGGACGATTTCCAACCACCCCGCTTCCTGCTTATGCGACTTGCCGGCGCCGCCCTCAATCAAACGCCCATCGACTGGGAAAACAACCTGCGCAACATCCGCGAGGCCATCGAGCAGGCCCGCGCCGCGCGGGTGGAGCTGCTGTGCCTGCCCGAGCTGTGCCTGACAGGCTACGGCTGCGAGGACTTGTTTTTGCACGACTGGCTGAGCGAAACCGCCCTGCAGCACTTGCAAACCGTGCGTGGCTACTGCACCGACCCCGGCATGGTGGTGTGTGTGGGCCTGCCCGTGCGCCTCGACGGGCGCACCTACAACACGGCCTGCGTCATCCGCAACCAGCAGATTCTGGGCTTCGCGGCCAAGCAGTGGCTGGCCAACGACGGGGTGCATTACGAGCCGCGCTTTTTCACCTCCTGGAAGGCCGGCAACATCCAGGACTTCAGCTTCGGCGGCGAGGAGTTTATCATCGGCGACCTGACCTTTGAGCATCAGGGCATCACCTTCGGCTTTGAAATCTGCGAGGATGCCTGGCGCTCGGCCCAGGACCGGCCGGCCGGCCGGCTGAAGGCCCGGGGCGTGCAGCTCATCGTGAATCCCTCGGCCTCGCACTTCGCCATGAGCAAGACCGACGTGCGCTACCAACTGGTGCTCAAGGCCTCCCGCGACTACGCGGTGACCTATCTGTACGCCAACCTGCTCGGCAACGAGGCCGGCCGCATCACCTACGACGGCGAAATCCTGATTGCCCGCAACGGGGAGCTGATTAAGCGCAACCAGCTGCTCAGCTACAAGGACGTGGACCTGGAATTCGCCGACGTGGATTTCGCTCAGGAGCCGCCCGTCACCGAGCACATCACGCCGCTGCCCACGCCCGACGAGTACCGCGAGCTGAACCAGGCGTTGAGCCTCGCGCTGTTCGACTACCTGCGCAAAGCCCGCAGCAAAGGCTTCGTGCTCAGCCTGAGCGGCGGGGCCGATTCGTGCATGTGCGCCGTGGGCGTGGCCGAGCTGGTGCGCCTGGGCGTGGCCGAGCTGGGCGTGGAGGGTTTCATGCGCAAGGCCGGGGCCTACTCGGAAGATGAAATTCACTTCGCCCGCGACTACCGGCAGCTGCCCGGCGGCCCGTTGGTGGAGCCGCGCAAGGAAACCGATGCTGGCCGCGTGCAGGGTGCTTCGCACTCGGCCGAGCAAACCACCGGCAACGAGCAGCTCAGCCTGAATCAGCAGCTGACCCGCCGCCTGCTCACCTGCGCCTACCAGGGCACCGTCAACTCCTCCGACGACACGTACCTCTCGGCCAAGGAAGTGGCCGAAAGCATCGGCGCGGTGTTTTTCAGCTGGGACATCGACCAGGAGGTGCAGGGCTACACCGGCAAGATCGAGCACGCGCTGGGCCGGGCGCTCAGCTGGCAGACCGACGACTTGACGCTGCAGAACATCCAGGCCCGGGTGCGCGCGCCCAGCATCTGGATGCTGGCCAACGTGCTCAACTGCCTGCTCATCACCACCTCCAACCGGAGCGAGGCCGCCGTGGGCTACTGCACCATGGACGGCGACACGGCGGGCAGCATTTCGCCCATTGCCGGCGTCGACAAGGCTTTCGTGAAGCAGTGGCTGGTGTGGGCCGAGACGGAGCTGAGCTACCCCGGCCTGCACCGCGTCAACAACCTGCAGCCTACGGCCGAGCTGCGCCCGCTGGAAGACATGCAGACCGACGAGCGGGATTTGATGCCCTACCCGCTGCTCAACCGCATCGAGCGGCTGGCTTTTTACGAGCGGCTGAGCCCGCAGCAGGTGCTGGCCCGGCTGGAAGGCGAGTTAGTCGACGCCGACGCGGAGCAGCTGAAAGTATACGTGAAGCGCTTCTACTCGCTCTGGAGCCGCAACCAGTGGAAGCGCGAGCGGTACGCGCCCTCGTTCCACCTCGACGACTACAACCTCGACCCGCGCTCCTGGCTGCGCTTCCCCATCCTGAGCGGGGGCTTCGCGGCCGAGCTGGCGGCGCTGTAGGCGCGTAAGCTACCTCTTGTTGATGCCGCCCGGTCTGCTGTTTTGTAAATAATTGCGCTGTAAGCCAGTTGTTTGTAGAATGGCCGGCCGGGCGGCGCAAGTTTTGGGCCCGAACGGAGCCTAAGTCACTGCCAGCCCGGTAAGCGCAACCCAGCCCGCCGGCTGCGGCCCTACTTTCACCGCCCTTCAGCCTCTTCGCCCCTTGGTGTGTTCCCTGCCCGTATCCGTTGTTTCGGAGCCCCAGGCCGCTGCCCGTCCCACGTTAGCTACGGCCGAGGCCGAGCTGGTGGCGCAGTTGCAGCAGGGCAGCGAGGCGGCGTTTCGCACCCTGGTCGAGCGGTACCAAAACCGGGTGTACCGCACGGTGCTGGCCTTGCTGCGCTCCGCCGAAGAAGCGGAGGACGTGGCGCAGGAGGTCTTCGTGGAGGTATACCAAACCATCGGGCGCTTTCGGGGCGACGCGGCGCTGAGCACCTGGCTGTACCGGCTGGCTACCTCGCGGGCCCTGAAGCACCGCCGGAGGGCCCGGGCGAAAAAGCGCTTCGCCTACTTCACCAGCTTGCTCGGCTTCGACAACCACGTGCTGCACCACCCGCCCGACCACGCGCACCCGCAGGCCCAGCTGGAAGGGACGCAGCAGCTGCGACTGTTGCTCGACCACATTGCCCGCCTGCCCGACCAGCAGCAGGTGGCCTTTACGCTGCGCCACGAGCAGGAGCTGAGCTACGAGGAAATAGCCGCCGTCCTGCAGACCACCGTCCCGGCCGTGGAATCCCTGCTGTTTCGGGCCCGCCAAACCCTGCGCAAACACCTTCAACCTTCGCTCCTCCATGTCTGATTCGTCACTTCGCCCCGGCGCCGATGAGCAGTGGGAAGACCTGCTGCGGCAGTGGCGCGCCCAACCGTCCGCCCAGCCCCGCCCGTTCTTCTACGGCCGGGTGCGGGCCCGGCTCGACGACGCGGCGGCCGCGCGGCCCCTGCTGCCGGCCGGGCTGCGCCGGCCCGCCTACGCCCTCATGCTGGCCTTGCTGGGCATGGCGCTCAGCGGCGACTGCGCCGCCCTGCCTTCGGCCGCTGGTGCTGCGCCGCCAAGCGAAGCCCCCGGCACTCCGCTGCCGTCGGCGGGGCCCCAGGCCTGAGCCACCCGTGCCGCTGACCTCTGCCGGGCTGATTCCGCCCAAGAACGAGCCCGCCACCCCTGGGCATTCGGCAAGCCGAATGTCTGAGTACCTTTGATTCCTCTCTTAGCGCCCTCGCTTCTATGCTCGCTTACATCACCTGGGACGTTTCGCCCATTCTCGCCCAACTCGGCCCGCTGACGCTGCGCTGGTACGGTCTGCTGTTCGCGGCCGGCTTCATCATCGGTTCGTTTATTCTCACCCACATCTACAAGTCGGAGAAAGTGTCGCCGCGCTGGGTCGATGTGATTACCGTGTACATGCTCATCGGCACGGTGCTGGGCGCCCGCCTGGGCCACGTGCTCTTCTACGACCCGGACTACTACCTCACCTCCGAGCACTTCATCGACATCTTCAAGATCTGGGAGGGCGGCCTGGCCAGCCACGGCGCCACGCTGGGCATCTTGCTGGCCACCTGGCTGTTTGCGCGCAACAACAAGTTCGACTACCTCTGGGTGCTCGACCGCATTGTCATCGTGGTGGCCACCGGGGGCATGTGCATCCGCCTGGGCAACCTGATGAACTCGGAAATCATCGGCAAGCAGACGGACGTGCCGTGGGCGTTCAAATTCGTGCGTTACAACGAGATTCACCACGAAATGACCAACGTGCCCAACGAGCTGCACCACCCCACGCAGATCTACGAGGCGCTGTTTTGCGTGTTCCTGTTCGTGCTGCTATACGGCCTTTGGAACCGCTGGAAGGCCAGCACGCCCCGCGGCTACCTCTTCGGCCTGTTCGTCACCTTGCTCTTCACCTTCCGCTTCCTGGTGGAGTTCCTGAAGGAAAACCAGGAGGGTTTCGAAAGCACCTGGGCGCTGGCCCCGCTGAACATGGGCCAGGTGCTCAGCATTCCGCTGGTGTTCGTAGGCATCTGGGTGCTGCTGACCGCCGGCCGCCGCCCCGGCCGCCCCGAGGATGCCCCCCGCGACCTGGGCCTGGAAGCCACGCCCAAGCAGCCGCTGCCGGTGCAGATGAAACGCTAAGCGTTAGACCACAAAAAAGCCCGCTGGAGTAATCCAGCGGGCTTTTTTGTGGATTTATCAGAACGTCATGTCGAGCGAAGTCGAGACATCTCGCTCGATAGTAATTTCCTCGTTAGACGAGAAGAATACTATCAGAAGTCAGCACGCGAGATTCCTCGGCTTCGCTCGGAATGACGTTCTTTTTGCGTCGGTCCGACTACTCGGCCGAGGGGCGGCGGTTCACGGCGTTCAGGTCTTCGAAGGCCTGCTTCAGGCGCGTGACGAAGGTCTTTTCACCTTCGCGCAGCCACACGCGCGGGTCGTAGTACTTCTTGTTGGGCGAGTCTTCACCGGTGGGGTTGCCGATCTGGCCCTGCAGGAAGCCTTCGTTCTTCTTGTAGAAGTTCTTGATGCCGTCCCAGAACGCCCACTGCAGGTCGGTGTCGATGTTCATCTTGATGGCGCCGTAGCTGATGGCCTCGCGGATTTCCTCCTGCGACGAGCCCGAGCCGCCGTGGAACACGAAGTTGATCGGGCGCTCCGCCTCCAGGTTGTACTTCTCGCGCACGTACTCCTGCGAGTTTTTCAGGATGACGGGCTGCAGCTTCACGTTGCCGGGCTTGTACACGCCGTGCACGTTGCCGAAAGCAGCCGCGATGGTGAAGCGCGGGCTGATCTTCAACAGCTCTTCGTAGGCGTAGGCCACTTCCGAAGGCTGGGTGTAGAGGCGCGAAGAATCCACGTCGGAGTTGTCGACGCCGTCTTCCTCGCCGCCGGTCACGCCCAGCTCGATTTCCAGCGTCATGCCGATTTTGTCCATGCGCGCCAGGTACTCCTTGCAGATTTCGATGTTCTCCTCGATGGGCTCCTCGGAGAGGTCAATCATGTGCGAGCTGTAGAGCGGGCGGCCGTACTGGGCGAAGTGCTTCTCGCCGGCTTCGAGCAGGCCGTCGATCCACGGGAGCAGCTTCTTGGCGGCGTGGTCGGTGTGCAGAATGACGGGCACGCCGTACAGCTCGGCCATCAGGTGCACGTGCTGGGCGCCCGAAATGGCGCCGGCAATGCTGGCCTGCTGCTTGTCGTTCGGCACGCCTTTGCCGGCGAAGAACTGGGCCCCACCGTTCGAGAACTGGATGATGACGGGCGAGTTCAGGTCGCGGGCGGCTTCGAGCACGCCGTTCACCGTGTCGGTGCCGGTGACGTTGACGGCGGGCAGGGCGAAGCCTTGCTCCTTGGCGTAGTCAAACAGTTGTTGTACCTCGTCGCCGAAAAGGACGCCGGCGCGCAGAGTGGAAACGGCAGTGCTGCTCATACTGTGAAAAATGGGGGAAGGACCGCCCGGGGGCGGCGGGGTCAAGGGATTAGCAAAAGTAAGCGGCGAACGGTGCCGGTCCCAATCATTTCGGGCTGCCGTACCATTCGCCGCTTGTAATAGGGGAGGCCGGTGCCAGGAACGGTCATCCTGAGCGTAGCGAAGACCTTTCTCTCACCCTGCACCGCTGCTGCCTACGGAGTGCAGACGCTTTTCTGGTAACGCCGAAGCGCAGCCACCGGGCCCGGACGACAGGGCGTTGGTGGCTGCGCTTTTTGGTTGGTGCGTGGTTCGAGGAAGGTCCTTCCTTCGTCAGGATGACGTTCTAATTACACCTTTTCTTACTGCCCCAGCTGGTAGCGGTACAGGTTGCCCTGCTCGGTGCTGATCATGAGCGTATTGTTATCCTGAAACACGGCACCTTCGGTCTGGCCCGCGCCGGGCAGGCGCACGGCGCGCGGGGTGGTCTGGGTGAAGTTGCCGCCCGACACGGGGCAGAGAAACAGCTCCTCGCGGCCCAGCAGGGCCAGCGTACGGCCGTCGGGGCTCAGCGCGGCGTCGGTGACTTCGCCGGCCACGGCAATCTTGCCCAGCAGCTGCGCCGTTTGCTTGGCCGGGCCGTCGGCCTGCAGGCGGTACACCTTGCAGGTGCTGCCCTGGCCGCGGTCCTTGGTGAATAGGTAAATGCCGCCGTTGTACCAGAGCGAGGCCTCGCAGTCGAAGTTGCGCTCCTTCTTGCCGGGCGGAAACTCCTGTTGGTCGGGGTAGGTGAAGCGGATGCTGCGCACGGCGGCATCGGGCTGGCGCGGGTCGAAGCGGTAGATGGTCAGGTCGCGGCGGTCGTTGTTGTTGTTGCCGCAGTCGCCGATGTAGAGCACGCCCTGGTTGTCCTGGGTCACCGATTCCCAGTCGACCTGATTCACGCCGGGCACGGGCAGGGACTTCACCAGGCTGCCGTCGGTGCGCACGAGGTAGAGCGTGGGCTCGGCCCCGTCGTCGCCGTGGGTGTAGAAGGTGCCGGCCTCGGGGCCCAGGGCTAGGCCCGAGCTTTCTTTGACCTCCGAGCCCATGTGGCCCACCTTAGTCAGGCCGGCAATGGGGTTCATCACCGAGGTTTTCTTTCCGCCTTTTTTGCCGCCGCCTTTCTTGCCCTTGCCGTCCTGGGCTTCGGAGCAGGCGGCCGATGTCAGCAGGGTCAGGCCCAGCAGGCCCGCAACGATTCGATTCATATCAGCCAATACTTCCGTGAACAAAGCCCCGCTGCCGAAACAGTCGAGGTGAACGACGGTATACGGAAGAAGCGGCAAGCGGGGCCGCCGTGCCGCGCGAATTGCGGAGCGGCGGGCGTCCGCAACCGGCCCGGTACCGTTCGGCACGCCGCCAGGCGCCTCCGCAAGCGCCCCGGGAGCGTCCGGCACCCGGCCACGAACGGCAGGAACGCCGCCACGAGCCTCCGACAGCGCCCCGGGTGCGTCCGGAACCTCCCCATGAGCGTCCGGAACGTTCCCAAGAGCAATGTTTGGCCCTGCGGAGGCTCCGGAGGTCGTTTCGGATGCGGGCGGGGGTTAGCCCGTCGAGGGGTGGGCGCTGGCGGCCGGGCAGCCGGCCGAACGGGACGGCCGCGCCGTGGTGGCGGCGCTACTTGTCCGGCACCGGGTCGTAGCCGAAGCCGCCCCAGGGGTGGCAGCGGCCGATGCGGCGCAGGGCCAGCCAGCCGCCGCGCCAGGGGCCGTGGCGGCGCAGGGCCTCGGTGGCGTAGGCCGAGCAGGTGGGCTGGTAGCGGCAGGTGGCCGGCTTGAGCGGCGAAATCAGGTGCCGGTACACCCACACCAGGGCCAGGAAAGAGTACTTGAACAGCGCGGACACGGCAGGCGGGCGGGTAACGACCAAGGGCACGCGCGGCCAGAAGCCGAACGGGCGTTAGGCAAACAACGCCGGCCTTCGTAAGTTTGGTTCGGCGTTGCCGCTGGCAAGTTGCGCCGTTTCACTCACTTATTTCCCCAATCGATGTTCAACCCCAACTGGCTGAAAGGCCTGCTGCTGGCGCTGCTGCTGCCGGTGGTGGCCCGCGCCGACGAAGGCATGTGGCTGCCGCTGCTCGTGAAGCGGCTCAACCAGGCCGACATGCAGAAAAAAGGCCTCAAGCTCACGGCCGAGGAAATCTACGACGTCAACAACGCCTCGCTCAAGGACGCCATCGTGCAGCTTGGCGGCTTCTGCACCGGCGAGTTCGTGTCGGGCCAGGGCCTGCTGCTCACCAACCACCACTGCGGCTACGACGCCATTCAGAGCCACAGCACCACCCAGAACAACATCCTGCAGAACGGCTTCTTCGCCGCCACCAAGACCGACGAGCTGAAGAACCCCGGTTTGTTCGTCGACATCCTGGTGCGCATGGAGGACGTGACGCCCAAGATGCTCGAAGGCATCACGCCCCAGACGCCCGAACTCACCCGCACGGCCACCATTCAGCAGCGGCAGCGCGAGCTGGCCAACGCGGCCAAGGAAAACGGCCAGTACGTGGCCTACGTGCGCGACTTTTTCGGCGGCAACGAGTACTACTTGTTCGTGTACCAGCGCTTCGGCGACGTGCGCCTGGTGGGCGCCCCGCCCGAGGCCGTGGGCAAGTTCGGCGGCGACACCGACAACTGGATGTGGCCCCGCCACACCGGCGACTTCTCGATGTTCCGGGTGTACGCCGATAAAAACAACAAGCCCACCGCCGGCTTTCAGGACGGCAACCAGCCCTACGTGCCCAAAAAGCACCTGCCCGTCAGCCTGCAGGGCGTGAGCGAGGGCGACTTCTCGATGGTGTTCGGCTTCCCCGGCCGCACCCAGCGCTTTTTGCCCGCCGCCGGCCTGCAGATGACCCTGGAGCAGAGCAACCCCGCCCGCATCAAGCTGCGTGACATGCGCCTTAAGCTCTGGAAAGAGGACATGGACCGCGACCCGGCCCTGCGCTTGCAATACGCCTCGAAGTACGCCAACATTGCCAACTACTGGAAGTACTTCATCGGCCAGAACGAGGGCATGAAGCGCCTGAAAACGGTGGACCAGAAGAAAGCCGAGGAAGCCGCCCTGCAGCAGTGGATTGCGGCTGATGCCACCCGCACCGAGCAGTACGGCAAGGTGCTGGAGGACATCAACAAAGCCTACGCCGGCCTGCGCGAGTACAACCTGAGCAGCCAGTACGTGAACGAGGCCGCCTTCGGCACCGAAATCGTGACGCTGGCCGCCCGCATGCAGCCGATTTACATGGCCTTCAAAGGCGCCGGACCCGTGGCTCCCGACCCGGCTGCCGCCAAGAAAGCCGCTGAGGACCTGAAGGAGCCGGTGGAGGAGTTCTTCAAGGACTACAGCGCCCCGACCGACAAGAAAGTGTTTGCCGCGCTGCTGAACCTCTACATGCAGGACGTGCCCAAGGACCAGCAGCCCGAGGTGTTCCAGACCATCCAGACCCAGTACGGCGGCTCGACCCAGAAGTACGCTGACTACGTGTTTGCCAACTCCTTCCTGACCTCGAAGGCCAAGGTTGACGCCTTCCTGGCCGCGCCCACGCAAGCCAAGCTGGAGGCCGACCCCGGCTTCAAGACCTACCTCTCGATCTACGCCAACTACCTGACCAAGATCCTGCCGAAAATGCAGGCCCTGCAGGCCGACCTGGTGCGCGCCAACCGCCTCTACGTGGCCGCGCTGCGCGAGAAAAACACCCAGAAAGTGTACTCGCCCGACGCCAACTCCACCCTGCGCCTGAGCTACGGTACCGTGCGCCCCTACAAGGGCCGCGACGCGGTGAACTACAGCTTCTTCACCACCGCCCAGGGCATTCTGGAAAAGCAGGACAACACGAACCCCGAGTTTGTGGTGCCCCAGAAGGAGGAGCAGCTGCTCACCGGCAAGGACTACGGCCGCTTCGCCGACAAGGACGGCACGCTGCACGTGGGCTTCATCACCGACAACGACATTACGGGCGGCAACAGCGGCTCGCCGGTCATCAACGGCCGCGGCGAGCTGATCGGCCTGGCCTTCGACGGCAACTGGGAAGCCATGACCGGCGACCTAGCCTACGACCCGGAGCTGAAGCGCTGCATCAACGCCGACATCCGCTACGTGCTCTGGTGCATCGAGAAGCTCGGCGGCGCCAAGCACATCGTCGACGAAATGACGCTGGTGAATAACGGCCCGAACCCCAACGCCAGCATGACTGCGGCCGCCCCGGCTGCTGACGGCAAGACGCAGAAAGTGAAGGTGAAAACCAAGAAGAAAGGCAAGGAAGCGGCCTCGGTGGGCCAGTAAGCCCGCCGCCCGTTCTCAGCTGATCAGAAAGCCCCGGTACCGCTTGGTGCCGGGGCTTTTTTGTGGTTCTGACCCGGAAATTCGACGGCCAGATTTTCCCGGCGGCGGGCAGTAGCTAATCCGTTGCGGGCCAATTATCTTGCACCGATTAGCCCGCGCCTATGCCCAAACTCTACGCTGCCCTTGGTTTCTTTCTTCTGGCTGCTTCGGCCGCCCACGCCCAGGGCAACGGCCCCGGCGTGCGCGGCGCCCGGGCCGCCGGCCTCGGCACCGCCGCCACTACGCTCAGCGACGTGTGGGCCATCGGCAACAACGTGGCCGGGCTGGGCCAGCTCACCCGCGCCGAAGTGGGCGTGTACGCCGGCAACCAGTTTTTCATCCGCGAGCTGAGCACCGCCGCCCTGGCCGCCGCCGTGCCGCTGGGCCCCCAGCCCGAGGGCGCCAAAGCGGCCCGCAACGGCGTGGTGGGAGTGGAGCTGCAGCGCTTCGGCGGCAAGCTCTACAGCGAGCAGCGCGTGGGCCTGGGCTACGGCTACCGGCTGGGCCTGGTGAGCATCGGCGCCCGCGCCGACGTGCTGCAGGTGAGCATCGAGGGGCTGGGCAGCCGCCGGGCGGTGGCCATGTCGCTGGGCGGGCAGGCCGAGGTGATTCCGCAGAAGCTGACCTTCGGGGCTTACCTCTACAACCTCAACCAGGCCAAGCTGGCCCGGTACCAGGACGAGCGGGTGCCCACCGTGCTCAAGGCCGGCCTGAGCTACCGCCCCAGCGCCAAGGTGCTGCTGGTGGTGGAAACCGAGAAGGACATCGAGCAATCGGCCGACTTCAAGGCCGGGCTGGAGTACCAGCTCATCGACGCGCTGACGGTGCGCGCCGGCTTTGCCACCCTGGCCGAGCAGGCTACCGGCGGGCTGGGCCTGCGCCTGGGCCGCCTGCGCCTCGACTACGCCGCTGGCTACCACAACGTGCTCGGCCTGAGCCAACACCTGAGCGCCGGCCTGCGCTTCGAGCCCAAAGCCCAACCGCAGCCCCCGACCCAGCCATGACGCCCCGCTTCGACCTTGCTACGCGGCGGCCGAGCGGTGGGGGAGGAGCCCGCGCCGCCGGGCTGCTGACGGCCGCCCTGCTGCTGGCCGGCACCGCCCACGCCCAGGTGCAGGACTACCCGCGCCCGCGCCCCGACCTCGACAAGCTGGTGCAGGAGCTGTTTGCCGAGCCCCAGAGCGACCAGGAAAACTACGAGGACCTCTACGAAAACCTGCTGCAGTACCTGCAGACGCCGCTGAACCTGAACACGGCCAACCGCGAGGAGCTCAGCAGCCTGCTGCTGCTCTCGGAGCCCCAGATTACGGCCCTGCTGGAGCACCGGCAGCTCTACGGCCAGCTGCTGGCGCTGTACGAGCTGCAGAGCATCCGCGGCTTCGATCTGCGCACCATCTACCGGGTGGCGCCCTTCGTGACGGTGGGCAATACCGACCCCAACGCGGCTCGCGGCCCGTTGTGGAAGCGCATCTGGCAGGAAGACAACAACGCGCTGTTCTTGCGCTACGAGCGGGTGCTGCAGGACCGCCGCGGCTACGGCCCCGTCACGGCCAACAGCAACGGCGAGCTGCCCGCGCATTACCTCGGCTCGGCCGACAAAATGCTCGTGCGCTTCCGCACCAGCCACGCCCGCGACTTTTCCATCGGCTTCGCGGCCGAAAAAGACGCCGGCGAGCAGTTCACCTGGGACGCCAAAACCCGCCGCTACGGCTTCGACTACTACTCGGCGCATTTCGCCCTGTTCGACCGCGGCCGGCTGAAGTCCGTGGTTATTGGCGACTACCAGCTGCAGTTCGGGCAGGGGCTGCTGCTGTCCTCGGGCCTGCAGGTGGGCAAGGGGGCCGAAACCATTACCACCCTGCGCCGCTCCAACGTGGGCGTGCGGCCCTACTCATCGGTGCTGGAAACGGCATTTTTCCGGGGTGCGGCGGCTACCGTGGCCCTCACGCCCGCCCTCAAGTTCACCGGCTTTGCCTCGCGCAAGCGCATCGACGCGACCCTGCGCACCAGCAGCGTGGTTGACTCCCTGCGCCAGGCCGACGACTTCAGCGACTTTGCCTCGGGGCTGATCATCACCGGCTTTCACCGCACGCCCTCGGAGCTGGCCAACCGCCAGGCTTTGCAGGAAACCGTCACCGGCGGCGACCTGAGCTTCGCGCCCGGCACCGGCCGGCTGAATGTGGGGCTGACGGCCGTCAACACCCTGTTCGACAAGCCCATTCAGAAGCGCAACGAGCCGTACAACTTCTACGAGTTCAGCGGGCGCCACAACCTGGCCGTGAGCACGCACTACAGCTACGGCTGGCGCAACGTGAGCTTGTTCGGCGAAACGGCCCGCAGCAGCAGCGGCGGCCTGGGCACCATCAACGGCCTGCTGGCCAGCCTGGGGCCGAGCGTCGACGCCTCGGTGCTCTTCCGCCGCTACGACAAGGATTTCCACACGCTCTACGGCAACGCGCTCAGCGAAAACACGCGCAACATCAACGAAAACGGCCTGTACATGGGCCTCAAGCTGCGCCCCATTGCCCGCTGGGAGTTGTCGGCCTACTACGACCAGTTCCGCTTTCCCTGGCTGCGTTACCAAGCTGGCGCCCCCGGCAGCGGCTACGACTGGCTGCTGCGCGTGAGCTTCGCCCCGACCAAAACCAGCCAGCTCTACGCCCAGATCCGCACCCGCGTGAAGGAGTACGACGACGCCAGCAGCACCCGGCCCATGCCCATGCCGGTGCCCGTGATGCGCCGCTCCCTGCTCCTGTTCTACGACACCAGCCCCACGCCCGCGCTCAGCCTGCGCACCCGCGTGCAGGGCGTGCGCTACCGCGAGGCCGACAGCCCCATCAAGACCGGCTACCTGCTGGCCCAGGACGTAACGGTGCAGCCCTGGCAACGCCTGCGCCTCACCGCCCGCTACGCCCTCTTCGACACCGACGACTACGACACCCGGCAGTACGTCTACGAGCAGGACGTGCTCTACGCCTTTTCCATCCCGGTGCTCTACGGCCGCGGCACGCGCTACTACCTGCTGGCCGAGTACAAAATCAACCGCCGCCTCACGCTCTGGCTGCGGTTCGCCAACACCCGCTACCGCCACCAGAGCACCGTCGGTTCCGGCCTCGACGAAATCCGCGGCAACGAGCGCAGCGACGTGAAAGCCCAGCTGCGGGTGGCGCTGTAGCTACTCGACACCAGCATAGGCCTAAGCCAAACAAGTCCACTGAAGCTTTCTGTACCAACCCCTATATCCGCATGAAAAGCGAACAGAACTGTGAGCTGATGAAGATGGTGCTGGCCAACGATAAACTGCCGACCAAGGAAAAGATGGACCTTATCGACGAGCTGCGCAAGAACAATCCCACCAGCAGTGACCGGTGGACCTACCGTTACGCTATCTAGATTTTAGGCGCCGTAGTGGTGGCCAGCATCCTCGCCATCTGTTTTATCAGCTGGCAGGCGCCTAAAGATGCCGCCGCTCCGCAGGCGCTTACCGCCATTGGCTCGGCCGCGCTGGGCGGACTAGCTGGTTTGCTCAGTCCCGGTCGTGGCGGAGACCGGTAAAAGGCGGAACCGCGAATTGCGCCAACAGCCCCATGGCTTTGGAGGGCGTTTAATTACACTGACAATAAAAAAGGCCGCCTTCGTGAGAAGGCGGCCTTTTTTATCTAGGCAGGAGCCGTTGAAGCTTACAGCTTCATCAGCTTTTCGACCGCCGTACCACCGCCGGGCAGCGAGAGGTGCAGCTGGTACATGCCGCGGCTGAGCTTGCTCATGTCGAGACGCTCGTTCAGCTGACCGGCCGTTTTGCGCAGCTCCTTGGTCAGCACCACGCGGCCCAGGGCATCGGTTACCGACACGCTCAGCTGGCCGCTCACGCCGTTGTCCACGTTCAGATAGAAGTCGCCGTTGCTCGGGTTCGGGTACACCGACACGCCTTGCAGCTGCTGGGCGCCTTTCTGGCTCAGCACGGCGTCGCGGGTGGTGCAGATTTCCAGGCCCCAGCCCGTCAGGGTGCCGCCGTTGCCGGGCACGATATCCTGCACCAGCAGTGCCCAGGTACCGAAGGGCGAAGTGCCCAGGTAGCTCGACAGCGGGTTGCTGGGTTGGTAGGAGGCTCCGCTGGTGGTCGGGCAGCTCAGGGCCACGCCGGCATCATCGAAGCTGGCGTTCAGGTTGGCCGAGCCGTAGCAGGGCGAGGTAGCCAGAGTGGCGTTGCGCCCGCTCGGACCGCGCAGCTGAATGATCAGCTCCCCGATATTGGGGTGGGTGATGGCTACGTTGCGCACCCGAATGCCGCTGATAACGTCGCCGGCCACCAGCTGCGTGCTCGGGTCGGTGCCCTGCGCGACGCTAATCGTGGAAAGCACCAGCGAGGAGCCCGTCGACGCCAGGGTCTGGGGGACATCGGTGGCGGTGAACAGGGCCGGAATGCAGAACTGACGACCTACGGCAAACATGCCTTGCGTCGACCACGGGCCGGTGCCGCATTCGGCAATGCCGCGCACGCGCCAGAAGTACTGCGTGTTCTGCGTCAGCGGGGCCGTAACGGCGTACGAGTTGGTCGTCAGGCCGGTCTGGTTGATAACCACGTTGGCGAAAGCCGCATCGGTAGCCACCTGCAGGTCGTAGGAGCTGGCCGAGGCAATAGCCGTCCACTGGAAGGTCGGCGTCGGCAGGGCGCGCAGCGAGCTGGCGGCCGGGGCCGTCAGCGTCGGCGGCACGTTGGCCGCGTTGCGCACCGTCAGGGTAATGTTCTGAGTTTCGCTCTGCGTACCGCTGGTGCCCGTGATGCTCACCGTGTAGGTGCCCGAAGGCGTGGTGCTCGACGACGTCAGCGTCACCGACGAAGCGCTACCGGCGGCCACCGGGTTGGCGCCGAAGCTGGCCGTCATGCCCGTGGGCAGGTTCGTGGCCGCCAGCGTTACCTGGCCCGTGAAGCCGAGCAGCTGGCCTACGCTTACGCTGCAGGTCGTCGCGCTGCCGGGGCAGAACGAGGGCGTCGCATCGGCGCAGCCGCTAGACAGGTAGTAGCCCGGGGTGGTGGGCTGCTGCACGGTGAAGTTGCTGTTCGAAATGTCGAAGAACACGTTGCCGCTGGCCTTGATCTTGATGCGGCACTGGGTGGAAGCCACCGTGGCCGGGATGGTCACCGTCTGGGTGCCATCGTTGGGCGTACCCGCCAGCAGGGTGGTCGGGAAGGTCAGGCCGCCGTCGGTCGAGAGCAGGATGTCCACGTTGGCGGCGCTGATGGGCGCGGCCGTGGTGTTGGCCACGTCCCAGGTCACTTGCTGGGGCACGCCGGCGCGCCACGTGATACCGGTGGCGTTGGGCATCGTCACCAGGAAGGGACCCGCCGTGCCTACTACCGGCACCGACACGGTGTCATAGCTCATGGCGCCGCCGCTCACGCGGTTGTCGCGCACGGTGAGGCGGAAGTGCAGCTGGCGACCGTAGCTGGGCAGGATTTCACCCATGGTCTGGGTGTTGGCCAGGATGTTGCTCAGGCGCGGGAAGGTGCGCGAAGGGCTGGTCGTGGGCGTAAACGAGCGGAAGATGGGCGCGTCGCCGCTGGGCGAGTTGGGCGCTCCGCCGGGGCCGAGGTCGTATTGCTCCCAGCAGTAGGTGAGGGCGTCGCCGTCGGCGTCGGTGCCGCTGCCGGTCAGCTCAAAGGGCGTGCCTTTGGGAATGATGCGGCGGGTGCCGGCGCTAACCGTGGGCGGGGTGTTGTTGGTCGGCGTGAGGGTGGCGCAGTTGCCGGTGCCGGTGATGTGGGCAACGATCTGCTCCAGGCTACGGGCGTGGAAATAAGGGTCGGAATGCGGCTGAACGTCGCTCGGCGAGCAGATGCCGGCGTAGGCCATGATGGTCGTGCCCGAGCCTGGCTCGTAGGCGGCCAGCGCGCTGCGGGTGCCGTTGGTATTAGGACCGGGGCCGGTGCAGTTGCCGTCGGCAATCGAGTTGAACGTGTGGGCGCCGCCGAACTGGTGGCCCACTTCGTGGGCCACGAAGTCGATGTCGAAAGCGTCGCCAACGGGGTTGCCCAGGCCCGTTACGCCGCGGGCCTTGTTGCCCGGTACGCACACCACGCCCAGGCCGGCAATACCGCCGCCACCCGTGCTGAACACGTGGCCGATGTCGTAGTTGTTGGCCCCGATGATGTTGGTCACCGTCGTCTGGTTTTGCGCCAGCATGGCCGCCCCGTCGTTGTTGGTATACGGGTCGGTGGTACCGTTGAGGTACACGAGCTGGTCGTTGTTGGCTACCAGCTGAAAGGCCACCGACAGCTCCGTGGTGTACACCCCGCTCACGCGGTTGACGGAGGTGGTGATGCCGGCCATGGCGCCCGCCACGGTCCCGCCTTTGGTCGTCGCGTACTCCCCGGTGCAGGCCATAGCCAGGCGGTAGAGGCGGCGCTGGGTGCCGTGCGCCCCGATGGCGGCCGGCGACGACGGTACGTTCGGATTAGCGGTAGGAGCCAGGCGCTGGGCAGCCCCGGCCGGCGTGGCTACGCCGCAAACCGAGCGGTTCAGCGCCGCTTGGTTGATGTCGCGCTTGTAGAACACCAGGTGGTTTACCCCGTCGGCCGTGGGGTCCATGTACACCGTGTTACCTGGCGAGAGGATCATGGTGTGCAGGCCGGCCGGCGAAACGTCGAAGTAGGCTACGGCCGTCGGGTCGTCGATGCCCTGGCCGGCGTAGGTCTTGATCAGCGGGAACTTGGCGGCCAGGTCGGGGTGCATCACCTGGGTTTCGACCACGCGGAAGCGGCCGGCCGTGCCGTCGGGCAGGGGCAGGGATACCACCGTGGCCGACTGGCGGGCCCCGGCGCCTTTCTCGGCCGGAGCAGTGGCCAGGGCAGTGCGCAGATTCGCAATCTGCACGCTGACCACCCGGTACCGGTCGAGGGCTTGGGTGGTGCCGCGGGCGGCGGTGGGCAGGCGCTCGGCTTTGGCGTCGGCCCAGAGCACGCGCTGCGCGGAGGCAGCAAAGGGCGAGGCCAGACCCAGCAGCAGCAGGCCCCCCAGCAGTGAGCTTCGCAGCGTACCGGTCGGGGTAGAAGATGTGCGCATAGGCATTAAAAAGGAGTGGGTGTTATGAGAAAGGGAAAAATCCGGTTTGGGAGCCCCAAGTTACAGTATTTCGGCCGCCGCCGGAAGCGGTTCGGGGCAGAATGTTCGCGCCCGTCAGCGCTTTATAGGCCCGGGCTCCGACCACTGCTTACTGCCCGGGGGCAGGGCGGCCTTGTCGAAGCAGATGTAGTGCTGGGTGTCGCCCTGGCGGTAAGGCTCGATGAGCTGGGTGCCGCCGTAGCCAATGATCTGGGCGCGCAGGCCGGCGGGCGTCAGCTCCAGGCGCAGCGAGGCGGTGGCGTCGGCCGCGTCCTGGCCGGCGAAGGTTTGCAGCTCGGGAAACTTGGCGGCCAGCTCGGGCGCCATCACCGAGCTGCGCCGCACCCGAAACTGGTGCTTCGAGCCGTCGGGCAGGGGCAGGGTGAGCAGGGTGGGGGCGTCGCCCTCGGCGGGCACGGCCCGGAGGTAGCGCTGGGCGGCCGGCAGGTTCAGCTTCAGGGTGCGGTAGCGGGTGGGCTGGATGCGCGGCGGTCCCAGCTTGCGCCCGGCCGCGGCCGGTACGTCGGTCCAGTAATCGGCGGGCGGCGGGGTGGCCGAGCCACCGGTGAAGGGCGCGAGCAGCAGGGGCAGCCAAAGGGCGGAAGCAAACATGGCGGTAAGGTAAGGCGGGGCAGCACGTCTCGGCGTGAAGACTGGATGAACCCTGGCAAAGAATAGACCAACGGCCCAGGGAAAGGTTGTTTCGGCCCGGGCGTCGCGGTGGCTGATTTGTCTGCAGGGGTTGGTTGAGATGCGTCATCCTGAGCAGGGCGAACCGAAGGTCGACGTAGTCAAGGACCTTTCTCGCACCCTGCACCGCCACTACCGACGAAGTGTGGGCGCTTTTCGAAGGAGCGTATTAAGATCGAAGCGCGGCCATCGAGCCCGGACGATTGGGCGTTGGTGGCTGCGCTTTTTAGTCAGTGCAGGGTGCGAGGAAGGTCCTTGACTACGTCGACCTTCCGTTCGCCCTGCTCAGGATGACGTTCTGGTTTGTCCGGCAGGCGTATTTTCCTAGCTCTTAACTCCTCCCAGACTCACGACTCCGGGTGGACGAGCACCAGCTGGGCGCGGTCGGCTTTGCTGATGTGCTGGCGGAAGTCCTCTTAGGCTTCATATTCCTTCGCTTCGAAGCGGCCGGCGGGCATCGGCAGGCGGCGGGTGTACTGCACGCTGCCGTCGGGCAGCACCTGGGTCTGGGCTTCGTAGCCGCCGAAGGCGGTGCGCAGCTGCACCGGAGCGGGCACGGCCTCGGGCTTGTAGCCGGCGGGCACGCGGTAGCGGTGGTGTCGGCGTCGACGAAGGGGGTGGCGAACTGCAGCGGGGCCTGCCGGGCGCCCACGCACGGGGCGGGCGGTTCAGGAGGTTGGGGGTCAGGAAGGGGCGGCGGCCGGTGCGCGAGGCGTAGCTGGGCAGGGCCAGGGTGAGGCGCTCCGTCACGGCGGGCTGGGCGCCGCGGTGGTCCTGCTGCCAGCTGCTCTGCTCGATGGTGACGGCCGGCAGGGCCAGGCGCTGGCAGGCCTGCTTGCGCTGCTCGTCGGCCGGCAGCTGGTGCATCGGGCTAGCTCGTCCTGCTGCTCGCCGGTGCTGGTGGTGCGCACGGTGGCGCGGCCGTGGCCCTGCTCGTCGATCTGCACCTCGGCGCGGCGGTACTGGCGGTTGTCGAGGGCGGCGTAGGCGGGCGTGCGCACCAGCTTGCCGCCCTAGGGCGTGAGCAGCAGAGCGTAGCGGGTGCCGGTAAACGAGCCCAGGTAGCCGGAGGACTCGGTCTGCGAGGTGCATTCCAGCCACACGGTATCGGCCTTAGTACCAAGTGGGCTGTATATTCTGAAGATAGGATGAAAAATTTTAATTCCCTTGCTTATCCTTCCACCGGCCGCCGCACCGGCTGCCGGTACAGAAACACCAGCGCCACGAGCACGCAGGCCGCGCTCAGGGCGTACACCCAGGGCAGGCGGGCAGCGTCGTTGGAGTACACCCAGCCGGCCAGCAGTGCCCCGAACATGATGCCCACTTCCAAGGCAATGTACATGGTGCCCACGGCCCGGCCCCGGTGCTCGGGCGAGCTGAGGTCCACCGTCCAGGCGTAGAGCGTGGGCGAGTTCAGCCCCGAGGCCAGCCCGAACAGCGCCGCCCCGCCCAGAAACACCAGCGGCGTGCGCGCCAGCGTGAGCACGGCCAGCGCCAGCACCAGGGCCAGCGTGGAGAGGCGCAGCACCGGCACCCGGCCGTACACGTCGGAGGCGCGGCCGGCCACCAGGCGTACCACCAGCGTGGACACGGTGTAGCAGATAAAGAACGAGCCTTTGGTGAGGCCCGTCAGGCCCAGCAGCTCGCTCTGGTCGGGCACGATGGTGATGATGGCCCCGTAGGGGAACAGGCAGAGCAGCGTCACCAGGGCCGGGCGCAGCACCCGGGGCTCCAGCACCTCGTGCCACTCGATGCGCAGCAGGCCCCAGTGAAACTTCTGCCGCTGGCTCGGGGCCAGGGTTTCCGTCATGGTGCCCTGCACCAGCACCGAGAGCAAAGCCAGTCCCGACGAGACGTAGAACAGCGTGTTGATGGAGAAATACTCGGTGATGGGGCCGCACAGGGCCGGGCCCACGGCCATGCCCAGCGTACCGCACACGCCCAGCAGGCCCATAGCCTCGCCGCGGCGCTCCACCGGGATGATGTCGGCAATGAAGGCGGCCGTGCCGGTGGGCTTGAAGCCGGTGCTGAAGCCGTGCAGCAGGCGTAGCGTCAGGAAGGTGGCTACGGTGGTGGCCCAGGCGTACAGAAAGCCGCACACGAAGCACACCAGCGTGCCGATGACCATCACCGGAATGCGCCCCACCGTATCGGCCAGCTTGCCGCTGAAGGGCCGCGAAATGGCCGCCGTGACGGTAAACAGGGCAATGATGTAGCCCTTGTACTCGCCGCCGCCCATGCGGGTGAGGTGGGCCGGCAGCTCGGGAATGAGCAGGTTGAAACTCAGGAAAAACAGGAAGGACGACAGGCACATCAACCAGAAACCGGTTGTGTAAACCTTCCCCGGGGAAGCAGCAGTGGACATGGGTAAGCGGTGGCGCGGGTGGCGCCACAAAGGTAGCCCGGTATTTCCGGCTGGCTCCGGCAACTGGCGCCGGTTTAGCAACGGAGTTGCGTAACCGGTGCCGGAAATAAAGCAGGTTTTCAACCTGCGTCGACTGCTGCGGTACCAGCCCGGTGGTTTTGTCCGGGCGCCTGACGCAGGCTGAAAGCCTGCCGGATTTTGGGCGCCGGTTACACCGTTGCGCGGCTAAACCGGCGCCAGCCGTGCTGCCTGCCAAAACGGCGCGCCTCGGCCGTTGGCGCGGCGTGTGCGTAAGCTCCTGCACCTATGAGTTTCTGGACCAATCTTTTCGAACGCGTATCGGCCAAGCGCCCGCGCCCCGACGGCAAGCCCGCCGTGAGCGTGCGGGAGCGGTTTTCGGCCCTGCGCAACCTGCCCGAGTTTCTGCGCCTGATCTGGCAGACCTCGCCCGGCCTCACCCTCGGCAACGTGGCCCTGCGCCTGCTGCGCGCCATGCTCCCGGTGGCCATGCTCTACGTCGGCCAGCTCATCCTCGACAGCGTGGTGGGCCTGAGCCGGCAGCCCGCCGCCGAGCGGGTGCTCACGCCGGTGCTGGAGCTGGTGGCCCTGGAGTTCGGCCTGGCCATTCTCTCCGATGCCCTCGGCCGCGGCGTGGCCCTGCTCGATTCCCTGCTCGGCGACCTGTTTGCCAACCAGACGTCCATCCGCCTGATGCAGCACGCGGCCGAGCTGGACCTCGACCAGTTCGAGGACAGCACCTTCTACGACAAGCTGGAGCGCGCCCGCCGCCAGACCCTTTCGCGCACCGTGCTCATGGCCCAGGTGCTTTCGCAGGCCCAGGACTTCATCACCATGGCCTTCCTGGCCGTGGGTTTGGCCGCCTTCAATCCCTGGCTGCTGCTGCTGCTGCTCGTGGCCGTGGTGCCCGCCTTCCTGGGCGAGTCGCACTTCAACGAGCGCAGCTACTCGCTGGTGCACGGCTGGACGCCCGAGCGGCGCGAGCTGGACTACCTGCGCCAGACCGGCGCCTCCGACGAAACGGCCAAGGAAGTGAAGATTTTCGGCCTGTCGGACTTTCTCATCGACCGGTTTCGCCTGCTCTCCGACCAGTTTTACCAGCAGAACCGCAGCCTCGTGATTCGGCGGGCGGGCTGGGGCACGTTCTTCGCTGCCGTGGGCGCGGCCGGCTACTACGCGGCTTACGTGTACATCATCAGCCAGGCCGTGCGCGGGCAAATCAGCATCGGCCAGCTCACGTTTCTGGCCGGCTCCTTCGCCCGGATGCGGGGCCTGCTCGAAGGCATCCTGAGCCGCTTCAGCTCGGTGGCCGACGGCGCCTTGTACCTGCAGGACTTCTTCGACTTCTTCCACCTGCAGCCGCGCATCCGCCGCCCCGAGGCGGGGCAGGCGGTGCGGCCCTTCCCGCGCCCGATTCGCGAAGGATTTACGTTCGATAACGTGGGCTTCAAGTACCGCAATGCCCAGAAATGGGCCCTGCGCAACCTGAGCTTCCACCTGCGCGCCGGCGAAAAGCTGGCCCTGGTGGGCGAAAACGGCGCCGGCAAAACCACCCTCGTCAAGCTGCTGGCCCGCCTCTACGACCCCACGGAAGGCCGCATCTTGCTCGACGGCCACGACTTGCGCGAGTATGATCCGGCCGAGCTGCGCCAGGAAATCGGGGTGATTTTCCAGGATTTCGTGCGCTTTCAGCTGCCGGCCGGCCAGAACCTGGCCGTGGGCCGCATCGAGGAGAAAAACAACCAGCCCCGCATCGAGCAGGCCGCCCAGCAAAGCCTGGCCGATTCCGTCATCAGCAAGCTGCCCCAGGGCTACGAGCAGATGATCGGGCGGCGCTTCAACGGCGGCGTGGACCTCTCGGGGGGCGAGTGGCAGAAAATTGCCCTCGGCCGCGCCTACATGCGCGACGCGCAGCTGCTCATCCTCGACGAGCCCACCGCCGCCCTCGACGCCCGCGCCGAGTACGAGGTATTTCAGCGCTTCAAAGAGCTGACCCAGGGCAAAACGGCCGTGCTCATCTCGCACCGCTTCAGCACCGTGCGCATGGCCGACCGCATCCTGGTTATCGAGCACGGGCAGTTCGTGGAGCTGGGCTCGCACGAGGAGCTGCTGGCCCGCGGCGGCCGCTACGCCGAGCTGTTCCGCCTGCAGGCCGCCGGCTACCAATAAGCTACTTGGGTATGGCCCATGCAACGAGTCCGGTTCTGCAATACTCCTGATCAGTACAAGGCCCGGCGCAGCCCGATGAGGCCGCAACCGCCACCTGCTTATGGACCATACGCCGATGAACCACACGCGCAAAATGCTGCTACTCGGTGGGCTGTTGCTTGGCCTGCCCGCCTGCAACGACTGCGGCCCGTTCAAACAGCAGTACATCGACGTGAACGAAGCCCGGGTCTTGACCGAACGTCACCGGCCGGGCACCAGCGTGGTGGTTGTCGGGGCCGGCGAAACGGTGGCGGCCACCGAACTGCGGCTGCAACTGCTGCTGCTCGGCCCGGCCTACAGCGCGGTTTCTGAGCGAGCGGGCGGGTTTGCTGCCGTAGCCTGCGAGCCAGCCGATCCGCAGTACACCGAAACCGTGGATTCGCTGCGCGTGAGCAGCCGGTATTCTTTCGATGCCACTCACCCCGCCGGGACTTCGCTGAACGACCTCATTCAGACCGATAACGGCATGAGCAGTCTGACCGATCTGCTCCGCACGCCGCAGCCAGTGGGAAGGATCCGTAACGAAAGGCTGCGGCTGGCCCAGGCACCCGCCAGCGCGGGCCCGCAGCAGTTTCGGGTGCGCGTCCACCTGACCAACGGCGAAGTATACATCGTCGAAACGCCAGTGCTAAACGTAACTCCTTGATGACCATGGGTGTGCAGGGGAGATGAGGAAAATTTACAGGTCATTGCAACCTGGCTGGGTAAAATAGGATCATAGGGGGCAGAGGCAGCAGCCACGGGCCATCATTGCCGGTGGCCCGGCCGCTGTCTTCAGCGCTACTATTCTTACCCACCGTGAAGTTGTTTATTACTGCCAGCCTGTTGGTCGTGCTGATCGGCACGAGCTGCCAGCACGATTCGGCCACCGCCCAGCCGGGCGGTGGCACCTATGCTACTGCCGCCAGCCTGACCATCGAGGCCGCTGATTTCGTCGACGAAAGCGCCCGCGAAGCCGCCCGCCTGGCCTACGCCGAAGAAGTGCTGCGGCGCAAAAGCACCCGGCAGCTGCCCAGCCACCTGCGCCGCCGCCGCTACCAGGCCCTGAAAGTGCTGCACAAGTACCGCACCACCGGGCAAGTGGTGGTGCCCGCCGCCGCCCCCGGCCTACTCGACCCGGAGGGCCGCCCCGCCGCCCTGGGCTACCTGATGCAGCAAACCGGCCGCCCCGACCTGCCCGCGCAGCTCGACCGCCAGTACCACGCACCCCTCAGCGCCATCGACGACGCGGCCCTGCGCCATTGGGTACGCATGTCGGGCCTGACGATGGAGGAATGCGCCATGATTCAGGGCGCGCGCTAGAAGTCAGCGGCGGACAGCCGCGCTCAACCTGCGCTGCTAAACCTTGGCAACGGCGGCCTAGCCCCGGGGCGCGTTGCGGGCTCGAATCAGCTCGGCGGCTACGCTGATGGCTATTTCCTCGGGCGTGCGGCTGTGAATGGGCAGGCCGATGGGCGCGTGCACCCGGGCCAGCTGCTCCTCCGAATAGCCTTCGGCCCGCAGCTCTTTGCGCATGGTCGCAATTTTGGCGGCGCTGCCCATCACGCCCAGGTAGGCAAACTGCCGCCCGAGCAGCTGCCGCAGCGCCACTCCATCGGTGCGGTAGCCGAAGATCATGATGACCACGTACTGGTGCAGGCCTTCGGCAATGACCTGATCAAGCGCGGCGTAGTCGACGGTGCGCTTTTCGTGGGCATAGGGATTGAGCTGCAAGGTGTTCAGACCGGTGCGGTCGTCGAGCACGGTGAGGCGGAAGTCGAGGTTGGCCACCACCTGCGACAGGGCTAGTCCCACGTGGCCGCCGCCCACGATGGTCAGCTGCTCGCGGAACCCGAGAATCTCGCGGTACTCCCACGCGTCGTCGGCGCTACGGTGCAGGCCGGCGGGCGTGGGCAGCGGGCCTGCTTCGGCGTGCAGTTCGCCCGCGGCCGTGCAGCGCAGCCAGGCGCGGCGGTTGTGCTGCAGAGCGTCGGCCACGAAGCGCAGCGTGGGCAGGTGGTCGTCGTGCAGCGGCAGCAGCAGCAGCGTCTGCTGCCCCGAGCAAATCATGCCCGAGCGGTTGTGCGGGGCCTCGCCGCGGTGAATCTGCTCGCGCAGCAACACCTCCCGGGGGCCTTCGGCAAGGCCGTGGCGGGCCAGCTCCACGAACTTGTGCTCCATGATGCCGCCCCCGATAGAGCCCACCATGCTGCCCGGCGCTACGCTCATCTTGAAGCCCTGCCGCCCCGGACTGGAGCCGCTGCTGCTCACCACCAGCAGCAAGCTCACCGGAATGCCCGCGCGCAGACACGCAATGGCGTGCTGCCATACCAGCAGGTCGCGTGGAACGGAGGGTGAGGCGTTAAAAAAGTCCAAGGTGGTGGGTGAATCCAACTGCAAGAAAGCATTTTAAAGGCAAAAAATAGGATATCGGCACGGGCATTTTCACATTGCTTAGATTAGTTCAACTCTTCGTGCTACCCATACTTCAGCTAAGACCGCGTTTTGAAGGCAAAAACGCCCGCCCGGTACGTTACCAGACGGGCGTTAGGCGCGTGGCAGTGGGCTGGGGCTACGAAGCCATAGTCGATGCGCGGGAGGCAGTAGCCACCGGCACCTTGGCCGGGGCGTAGAGGCTGGTCAGCACTTTCTCGGGGGTGATGGGGGCGGAGAAGGCCGGGCGCACGTCGGGGCGGAAGGCGCGCACGGCGTTGCGGATGGCGAAGTAGCCGCCCAGACCGTACATCAGCGGCGGCTCGCCCACGGCCTTGGCCCGCAGAATGGCGTTGGGGTGGCCGGGCGTTTCCAGAAATTCCACGTCGAGCACGACGGGCACGCTGTAAAGGTCCGGCACCTTGTAGGTGCTCAGGGCATTGCTGAGCAGGCGGCCGTCGGCGTTGTAAATCAGCTCCTCCATGGTCATCCAGCCCAGGCCCTGCACCAGCCCGCCCTCGATCTGCCCCCGGTCGATGCCCGGGGTGAAGCTCTGGCCGAAGTCGTGCACCAGGCGCACCGCGTCCACGTCGTAGGTGCCGCGCACGGCGTCGACGGTGGCCTGCACCACGGCCGTGCCGTAGACGTGGTAGGCGAAGGGGTGCCCCTTTTCCTGGGTCTGGTCGAACCACAGGTCGGGCGTGGCGTAGTGGGCGTTTTCCGTCAGGCTCACCCGCTTCCAGTAGGCCGTCGACACCAGCTTTTCCCAGTCGGTTTCGGCGGGCGTGCCGGCAGCCAGCACCTGCTCGTCGTGGATGTCGAGGCCCTCGTAGTTCATCTGCAGATCCTCGGCGGCGTGGCGCAGCAGGCGGGTGCGCAGCTCCCGGCAGGCCATTTCCACGGCCTTGCCGTTGAGGTCGGCCGTGGCCGAAGCGGCGGAAGGGGAGGTGTTGGCCACGCGGGTGGTGTTGGTGGCTTCCAGCCGCACACGGTTCGGGTTGATGCCCAGGGTGCGGGCAGCCACCTGAATCATCTTGGTATTCACGCCCTGGCCCATTTCCACCGCGCCGGTGCTGATGCCCACCGAGCCGTCGGTGTAGATGTGCACCAGCGCCCGGGCCTGGTTCATGGCCGTTTTGGTGAACGAAATGCCGAAGCAGATGGGCATCACCGCCAGCCCGCGCTTTTTCGTCGCGTTTTGGTTGTTAAAGGAATCGACTTCATCCTGCCAGCCGGCCAGGTCAAACTTCTGCTCGGCGGCCTGCCAACTCAGCCCGGCGTTGCAGGCTTCCACGCGCTGCCCGTAGGGGAACACCTGCCCGTCCTCGAGCAGGTTGCGGCGCTGAATCTCGTAGGCCGGCACGCCCAGCTGTTCGGCCGCCTGGGCAATGGCCGACTCGATGACGAACATGCCCTGCGGCCCGCCGAAGCCGCGGAAGGCGGTGTTGGGCGGCAGATTGGTGCGGCAGCTGTAGGCCGTGGCCCGCACGTTGGGGATGAAGTAGGTATTGCAGGCGTGAAACAGGGTGCGCTCCAGCACGGCCGGCGAAAGGTCGGCCGCCGCGCCGGCATTCTGGTAGAAGGTCACCTCGTAGGCCAGCAGCTTCAGATCGGCCGAGAGGCCCAGCTTGAAGTCGGAGGAGTACGGGTGGCGCTTGCCGGTCATGCGCAGGTCGTCGTGGCGGGGCAGCACCAGCTTCACGGGCTTCTTCAGCACGTAGGCGGCCAGCGCGGCCATGGCGCCCCAGGTGGTGGCCTGGTCTTCCTTGCCGCCGAAACCGCCGCCCAGGCGCACCACGTCCACTTCCACCTTGTGCATCCCGGTGCCGAGCACCCGCGCCGTGTGGCGCTGCACGGCCGTCGGGCCTTGGGTGGACGAATGCACCCGCACCCCGCCGCCGTCGGTGGGGTAGGCGTAGGCACCCTGCGTTTCGATGTAGAGGTGCTCCTGCCCGCCGTTTTCGGCCGTGCCCTCGATGATGTGGGCGCAGTCGGCCCAAGCGGTAGCCGGGTCGCCGAGGCGGAAGGTGCGCGGCGGCACAATCAGCTCGCCCTGGGCCTGCGCCACCCGCGGGTCGGTAATGACGGGCAGCGGCGTGATGTCGGCCTCGATGAGCCGGACGGCGGCGCGGGCCTGGGCCTCGGTTTCGGCCAGCACCAGAGCCACCGGCTGACTCTGAAAGTGCACGTGGCCCTCGGCCAGCAGCGGCTCGTCGGGCACGATGCCGCCAATCTGGTTTTCGCCCGGAATGTCCTCGGCCGTGAGGATGCGCACCACGCCCGGGGCGCGGCGGGCGGCCTGCAGGTTCAGCCCGTCGAGCACGCCGTGGGCCAGCGGGGAGCCGAACACGGCCGCGTGCAGCGTGCCGCGCTGCACCGGAATGTCGTCGAGGTATTGGGATTCGCCGCGCACGTGGCCGGCTGCATCGAGGTTGTGCATGGGAAGGGAAAGGCGAAAAGCTCCTCTCCTTCTTTGAAGGAGGGGACGCGGCAAGTTTACTGGCCGCTGGGGTGGTTCGGTCGTTGCTGACGTTGTTTAGACCACGGATGACAGTGATGATTCGCGGATGATACTGATTAGCGCTGATGCCAGAAATTGCTATCAGGCATCAGCAACGACCGAACCACCCCAGTCAACGCTAACGCGTTGACGTCCCCTCCTTCAAAAAGGAGGGGAGTTTGGTCGTTCTTAAACCAGCTCCTGCAGGGCCAGCTGCTGCGGGAAATGCTCCAGGAAGTGGGCGTAGAGCAGCTGGCGCAGCAGCAGGCGCTTGTACTCCGAGGTGCCGCGGGCGTCGCTGATGGGGCTGATTTCCTGCTGGGCCAGCTCGTTGGCGGCCCGCAGGGTATCGGGCGTCAGCGGCTGGCCGGCCAGCCACTCGGAGGTGCGGCGCAGGTACAGAGGCGTGGGGCCCACGCCGCCGGCGGCCAGGTGGGCCTCCTGAATCACGCCCTCGTGCACGCGCAGGCGGGCGGCCGAGTTCACGCTGGCAATGTCGAGGTGGGTGCGCTTGCTGACTTTTTCGAAGTTGAACACCTCCTCGGCCGTCGGCGGGCGGAAGCTAATGGCCACCAGCTGCTCGTCGGGCTGGCGGTTGAGCTGCTTGTAGCCGCGGTACAGCTCGCGCAGCGGCAACTGGCGCTGCTGGCCGGCGGCGTTCTGCAGGGTCAGCTCGGCGTCGAGGGCCAGGAAGAAGATGGTCAGGTCGCCGATGGGGGAGGCGTTGACGAAGTTGCCGGCCACGGTGGCCATGTTGCGAATCGGCGTGCTCGACACCAGCTTCAGGTGCCGGCGCAGGCGCGGGAAGCGGCTCAGCAGCAGCTCGGAGCTGCGCAGGTCTTCCACCGTGGTGGCCGCGCCCAGCATGATGCGCCCGTCGGCTTCTGCGCGGATAAAGCAGCGCTCCTGCTGGCCGTAGAGTAATTGCACTTCGGCGGCCAGCACCTCGTCGGCGCGCTGCACCAGCAGGTCGGTGCCGCCGCCGAGCAGGTAGCGGGCCGCGTCGGCGTCGAGCTGCCCGCCGGTGCGGGCGGCCACGTCGGCCACGGTGTCGACGCGCAGCTCGGCCAGGCGTTCGGGCATCCGCTCGAAATAAGCCGGCACGAAGCCCTGCTGCACCAGCCACTGCAGCCGCGCCGGGGCCGCGTCGCGCTCCAGCAGCTGGGCCGTGAGCCGGTCGGTGGCCCGTTCCAGGGACTTGTAGCCCGTGCAGCGGCAGATGTTGCCGTCGATACTGGCGCGGGCGTCCTCGGCGGTGGCCGCGCCGCCCAGGCAGTGCCCGGTCAAGGACATCACGAAGCCCGGCGTGCAGAAGCCGCACTGGGTGCCGCCCTCGGCCACGATGGCCTGCTGCACCGGCGTGAGACTCGGGGCCGCTTGGCTGATGCCCTCCACCGTGACGATGTGCCGGCCATGGGCATTGCCCAGGGGCGTGAGGCAGCTGGTCATGGACTGGTAGCGCACGACGGGTTGGCCGTTGGCATCCGGGCGCAGTTCGCCCACCAGCACGGTGCAGGCGCCGCAGTCGCCCTCGCGGCAGCCGATTTTGGTGCCGGTCAGGTGCTGCTGGTAGCGGATGTAGTCGAGCAGGGTGCTGCCAGCCCGGTGAGTGGGACGCACGAGCTGGTCGTTGAGGTAAAACTGGAGCATAGGGAAAGCGCCGCCGTGGGGCGGACCAGCAATATAGCAATTCCGGGAACGGGTAGTAAACTCGGTCGTTTAAACTTTGAGAATCAAGCGCTATATTTTTTGCGTAAACAGAAATATGCCTAACTTCTAAACCCTAACACCTCATTGCCCGCGCTGCCCCTATGAAACCTACCGCTACTGTTGCAACTGTTGTCCTGGCTCTGCTGCTGAGCAGCTGTTTTACCGCGCGCGAAGGGCGCATTGAGTCCGACTACAGCTACGCGGGCAACTTCCGCCATTACCGCACTTTCGCCTTTTTGCAGGGCGCCGATGGCACCACCCGCGACAGCGCCGCCGTGCTCGACGAAACCGTGCGCGACGCCATTCAGACCCACCTGCGCGCCCAGGGCTACAAGCTCAACCAGCGCCGGCCCGACCTGCTGATTTCCTACCGCGTGTTCGACGGGGCCATGCGCTTCACCGGCTACAACCAGCCCGACCTGATGCAGTGGGTGCGCAAGGAATCGGTGGAAGACGACGAGACGCCCACCGACGAGCGGCAGGGCTACGACCGGGTGCGCTACCTGCTCAACGACGGCACGCTGCTCATTACCCTCATCGACCACAAAAACGGCCGGGCCGTGTGGCAGGGCTACGCCTCCAACGTGACGGCCCGGCAGGGCACCCAGGCCAGCATCATCATGCGCCGCGCCGTGCGCTCCATCTTCGACCGTTACCGCGTGTTGTCGGAAGACTACCAGAACGAGCCGCAGATGCGGTAGGGGCCTCCCCCCCGGCCCCCTCTCCAAGGGGAGAAGGGGAGCCTGGCATCAGTAACGCAAGCGGGAGCCATAAGTATCTTGCTCATGGCTCCCGCTTTTTTACGTCCTATTCAAAATCGTCCCTGATGAGCAGCGTAGGCTGTCTGTAGCTGTCCGATCCGTCTGCTGACGTCAAGCTCCCCCTCTCTTTTGGAGAGGGGGCCGAGGGGTGAGGCCCCTACCGGTTCTTACCGGCCGGAATGCGGAACTGTATGCCCAGCGTTGGCAGGACGGTGAGGCCCTTGAGCTTGGTTTCCTTGTTGTTGAGAATCTTGTAAGTGCCGAAGTTCTGGTAGTAAATGGCCAGCGCGGGCAGGAAATAGGCGTAGCGGTAGCCCACTTTCAGGTTGACGAAGCCGCCAATGGCCCCGTAGCTGCGCCGTTCCAGCAGGTTCGGAATGCGGTCGGTGACGCGGTTGGAGCCGGGAATGTAGTTGAAGATTTTGCCGGGCTGGAAGCCGTATTTCAGGAAGGTGCGGCTGTAAACCAGGCCGTACGACACGTTACCGATCTGCTCCTCGGGCCCAAACGAGTTGCTGAACACCAGCGGCACCAGCAGATCGACGCGGCGGGCGGTGAAGCCCAGCAGCTTCTCGGTGTCTTCGAGGAAGGGAATGTTGGGCAGCTTGGCTTTTTGGGTGGAGAATTGCAGCCCCACGCTGCCGTACATGTCGCCCGACTGGCCCTGCGGTTTTTCGGGCGTACCCAGCGGCCCCATAAACTGGTACATGGCATCGAGGCTGTGCGCCCCGAAGGAGTACTTGTAGCCCACGTCGACGCGGTTGAGCAGGCCGTAGCGCACGTAGAGGTCGGAGGTAGCCACGGTGGGGTCGAGCACGTAGGCCAGCGCGGCGGCCTGCACCCGGTCGAGGCCCTGCTCGTAGCGGATGGTGTCGCGGTTGATGGCCTGCTTCACCACATCTTTGGCCGCCCCGGTGATTTTGCCGATGGAGGCCGTGCCGATGTTGAAGCCCAGGTTGCCGCCGGCCTTGAACTGGCCTTTGGGCGTCACTTTGCCCGACGAAATAATGGAGCGCGGCGCCGAGCAGGCCCCGACGGCCAGCAGCAGCGCGAAGGGCAGCAGGCGGCGAAGAGAAGAAAGCAGCATAGAGAGGGGAGAAAGTCAGCCAGAAGCAAAGCGCGAATATCCAAAAAGCGGGCCGGTCTTGGTGGCGCGTTGGCCCGCGGCGCCGTTTTCGGCACCTTTGCGCCCAATGATACTCGTTGTGCTCGTTTGGTTGGTTGCGGCCGCAATTACCACCGCGCTGGGCGTGGGCGCCTGGCGGCTGGCCGCCCGCCTGGGCTTGCGCGGAGCCGCGCAACTGCCCACGCCCGAGTGGCTGAGCCTGACGGGCTGGGCCCTGCTGACGGCCGCCCTGCAGGTCTGGTCCTTGGCTGCCCCCATTGATGGACGCGCGCAGCTGTTCTTTGGCCTTGGCCTGGCGGCGGTGCTGCTGCTGAACCATCGCACCTGGTGGCAGGCCGTGCGCCGGCCGTGGCCCGCCCGCTGGGGCGCCCCCGAGCGTCTGGGCGCGCTGCTGCTCCTGCTGCTGCTCGGCTGGCTGCTGACCTTCGCCGCCCAGGTACCCATCAACTACGACGTGGGCCTGTACCAGCTGCAGACGCTGCAGTGGGCCGAGCAATTTGCCGCCGTGCCCGGCCTGGGCAACCTGCACGGGCGCCTGGCCTTCAACTCCAGCCTATACCTGCCGCTGGCCTTGTTTCGAGTGCCGACGCCCACTGGCCCGGCCTACGCGCTCAGCGCCTACAGCTACGCCCTGCTGGCCGTGGCGGCGGTGCGGCCCCTGGTGGCCGGCCTGCGCGCTCCGCAGCCCGATGCCCGCCGGGTGTGGGCGCCCCTGCTGCTGCTCTTGCTGCTGGTGTATTCGTTTCAGGTCTGGCTCTCGTCGGTTACCTCCGACTGCACCACGGCCGCGCTACTGGTGCTGCTGTTCTATTATTTCGCCCAGCACCCGCCGCTGCGCGCCACCGAGGCCCAGCGCCTGCTGCTGACCTTGCTGGCCGCCTGGGCCGTCACGCTGAAGCTCTCGGCGGCACCGGTGCTGCTGCTGCCGCTCTACGCCGCCTGGGCCGCGCCGGAGTCGCTGAGCATCGGCCGCCGCTGGGGCGGGCCGCTGGCGCTGGGGCTGCTGCTGGCCCTACCCTGGCTGGCGCGCAACGTGGTCTTGTCGGGCTACTTGATTTACCCGCTGCCGGCCGTCGATTTGTTCAATGTCGACTGGAAGCTGCCGCTGGCCTACGCCCGCATGGAGCACAACATGATTGTGAACCTGGCCCGCAACTCGGCCGAAAGCCCCTACGCCGCGCCCCACCAGACGCTGTGGCAGTGGTGGCCGAACTGGTGGGCCCCGATGGTGGGTTTCCCCGGCGCCGTAGTGGTGGCCGCGCTGGCCTCGCCGCTGGTGGCCGCCTGGCGCTGGCGCCACCCGCGCAGCGCCGCCGAGCAGGGCTGGGCCGGCGGCTGGCTGGTGGCCTGGGTGGGCAGCGTGTTCTGGTTCGTAGCCGCCCCCGACTACCGCTTCGGGGCGGGCTTTCTGCTAGTGGCGGCCCTGTGGCCCTGGCTGGGCCCGCGCTGGCCCGGCCCCGCCCAATCGGACCGCCTGCGCTACCTGCCGGGCCTGCTGCTGTTGCTCTGGGTGCTGCACAACCTGCGCGACCCGCTCTACCAGCTGCGCCACGAGCCGGCGCGCTTTGCCCGGCGCGTGGTGTGGCCCGAGCTGCCCGCCGTGCCCGCCACCGTGGCCGTGCCCGTCGCGCCCGGCCTGTTCGTGCGCGTGCCGCGCGAGGGGTTTCAGTGCTGGGGCGCGCCCCTGCCCTGCGCCCACTGCGCCGAAGCCGGCCTGCGCCTGCGCGGCCGCACGCTAAGCGAAGGTTTTCGCCGCACGGAGTAGGGGGAGCGGTTCACCCCAATGTCATTGCGAGCGAAGCGCGGCAATCGTTCCTCTCGCGGTACAGCGGTACAAATAGCACAAACTGAAAACGGCACCGCCCGAAACCCTACGTCTGCCGGGGCGGGCAGTGCCGTTTTCGTTTTCTGCCAGTTGTGGCGGCGGTGCTACTATAGGAACGATTGCCGCGCTTCGCTCGCAATGACTATAGAGTGCAGCCGTCTGCTGGCTCCGCCATTTCCTTGTTACTTGCTCGTCGTTACCTGATAATTGCCCGCATGAACATCCTCTACGGCGTGCCCGGCGAAGGGCTCGGCCACGCCACCCGCAGCAAAGTCGTCATCCGCCACCTGCTCGACGCCGGCCACGAGGTGCAGGTGGTCAGCAGCAGCCGGGCCTACAAGCTGCTGGCCGACAACTTCCCCGGCCGGGTGCGCGAAATCAAGGGCTTCCACCTCGCCTACAAGGAGCTGACCGTGTCGAAAAGCCGCACGGCCGCCCTCACGCTGCGCGCGGCCCCGGACAACCTGCAGCTGAACTTCCGCCGCTACCGCGACCTGCTGGCCGACTGCTGCCGCTTCGACCTGGTTGTTTCCGACTTCGAGTCGTTCAGCTACTTCTTCGCCAAAACCCAGCGCCTGCCGGTCATCAGCATCGACAACATGCAGATTATCAGTCGCACCCAGCTCGACGTGCCGATTCCGCGGGAGGAACGCGGCAACTTCGAGCTGGCCCGGGGCATCGTGCGCGCCAAGCTGCCCCGCGCGCGGCACTACTTCGTCACCACCTTCTTCCGCCCGCCCGTGGCAAAGCCCGATACCACGCTGGTGCCGCCCATCATCCGCCCCGAAATCGTGGCCCAGCGGCCTACGCGCGGGCAGCACGTGCTGGTGTACCAGTCGAGCACCAACCAGCGCGACCTAGTGAGCCTGCTGCAGCAGCTGCCCGGGCAGCAGTTCCGCGTCTACGGCTTCAACCGCGACGAGGAGCACGGCAACGTGCAGCTGCGCTCCTTCTCCGAAGCGGGCTTCATCGACGACCTGGCCTCGGCCCGCGCCGTGGTGACCAACGGCGGCTTTTCGCTGATTTCCGAAGCGGTGTACCTGCACAAGCCCGTCTGCGCCATTCCGATTCCGGCCCAGTTCGAGCAGTGGCTGAACGCGGCCGAAATCGAGCGGCTGGGCTACGGCCGCCACTTCCCGGCGCTGACGCCGGACAACCTGAAGGCGTTTTTGTACGACCTGACGCCATTTGAGCAGGCGCTGAGCCAGTACCGGCAGGAGGGCAACCAGGAGCTGTTCCGGGCGCTGGATGCGGTGCTGGTGCGGGTGCTGTCGGACCATTAGGTTGCGCCAATGGGAGTCGACATTCGGGTGCTGATACCCTACACGACCGCGCAGCACGAAACCATCCGGCAGTGGGCGGCTGCCGTTGAGCGGGACGAGGTGCCTGCTTTGCAAGAGTATTACCGTCGCCACTTGGCGCTGGGTGGCCCCGACTTCGAACTGGCAGGCAACAACTGGTTTGATGAGCACCAGCAGGTACCCCGCCCCGCCACCCTGCCCGACAACTACGCCTGGCTGGTGTCGCGCAACGGCCTTCGGTTCCGGTTCTGGGACGACTGCCTGGAGCTGACCAACGACTACCGGGTGCTGGCCCTGATTCGCCAGCCCGGGCGGCGGCAGCTCCTGTATTGGTTTATCGGCTCCTTGTTCGAGCTGCTCGGCGCCCGCGAAGCATATCTGCTGGGCGACGACAACGCCGCGTACAACTTCTTTCTCCGGGTCGGTACGCTGGTGGAGGCGCGTCGGCTGATGCCGGCTCCCACCGCCACGCTGGAAGAACTGTACGTCGACCTGGGGCACGACCAGGACCTGAGCTTTGGCGAGGGTTCGGCCGTTGGGGTGTACGACGTGGTGGGCGTCATGCGGCTCACGTCCACCGCCGTGGCCGCTCTGCCGGCTTGGGTGGAGCCGCCGGCGCGGCCAGCCGGGAAAGAGGAGGCGCTGGTGCAGCAAGTGCTATTCAAGCACCGCCGCCGTGGCAAGCGACGACGCGGCGAAACCCCAGGGTAAATCAGCCGCGCTGCTTCACGAACTTGGTAAGTGCTAATGCCAGCCCGTCACAGCTGCGCTACCACCTGCACGGCATCCCGCCCGGTTTGCCTAATTTCCGGGCCTGATGACGCCCCGCCCCGCCACCGCCCTCGCGGCCCTCGGCCTGCTGCTCGCGGCCTGCTCCACCGGCCGCACCCCGCAAGCCGCCGCCCCGCTCAACCAATTCGCCGCCGACAGCACCCTGCGCCGCATCGCCACGGCCCAGGACCAGCGCCAGACCCAGGCGCTGCGCCCCTTCCTGCACCACCCCAAGGCCCGCTACCGGCAAGCCGCCGCAATGGCCTTTGCCTCGGTGCAGGACCGCGCCGCGCTGCCCGACCTGCTCGGCGCCCTTTCCGATGCCAACGTGGAGGTGCGCCAGGCTGCGGCCTTCGCCCTGGGCCAGACGGCCGATAGCGCCGCCGCCGCGCCCCTGGCCAGCCAGCTCGGCACCGAAACCGATGCCCGCGCCCGCCGCTACGAGCTGGAAGCCCTGGGCCGCTGCGTGGGCCGGGGCGGGCTGCCCCTGCTGCTGCAGCTGCCCCGCACCGCCGCGCCTACCGATACCCTGCTCACCATCGGGCAGGCCTGGGGGCTGTACCGCGCCGGCCTGCGTGGGCTGACCTCCGAGGCCGCCGTGCGCCGCACCGTGAGCTTGCTCAGCCGGCAGCAGCCGTTTTCGGCCCGGCTGGCCGCCGCCCACACCCTGGCCCGCACCCCGCGCCTCGACCTGACGACCTATCAGGAGCCAATTACCGCCGCCGCTGTCAACGACCTGAGCTACGCCGTGCGCTCGGCCGCCACCAGTGCCCTGGGCAAGGTGAAGGCCGCGACGCTGGCGCCCGTGCTGGCCGGCATTCTGCGCCGCGACGCCGATTACCGCGTGCGCGTGGCCGCCCTGCGCGCCATGAATGCTGCCATGTACGCCCCGGTGAAGGAAGCCGCCTGGGCCGCCCTCGACGATGCGCAGAACCAGGTGGCCGTCACCGCCGCCGAGTTCTTTCTCGCCCACGCCACCGGCGAAACCGGCCGCCTCTTCCTCGACAAAGCCGCCCGCATGACCGCCTGGCGGCCCCGCGCCGTGGTGCTGGCCGCCGCGCTGCACCACGCCTCCGCCGCCGAGAAGGAGTCCATCCGCACCGCCATTCAGCAGCGCTACACCGCCGCCACCGATGCCTACGAGCGGGCCTTTTTGCTGAAAGCCCTGGGCGAAGACCCGGCCGCGTTTGCCTTCGTCGAGCAAGCTACGTTTGCGCCAAACCAGCCGCCGGTGGTCAGCACCTACGGCATCGAGGCGCTGGTGGCCCTGCGCAGCCGCCCCGACTTTCCCGAAGGGCAGCAGCCGCTGTTCGTGCAAACCCTGGAGCGCGCCATCGGCAGCGACGACGTGGCCCTGATCGGGACGGCGGCCGGGGCGCTGAAGGAGGACAAGCTGAATCTGCGCCGCGACTTCCGCAACCTGGCGCTGCTGCGCACGGCCCAGCAGCGCATCCGCCTGCCCCGCGATGTGGAAGCCTGGCAGGCCCTGCAGCAGGCCCTCGATTACCTGGAAAGCAAAACTGCCCCGACGCCCACGCCCAGCGCCGCCGCCCAGCACCCCATCGACTGGGCGCTGGTGCAGACGATTCCGGCCGGGCAGCGCGTGCGCGTAAGCACGGCGCGCGGGCCGGTGGTGCTGCGCCTGCTGGTGGAAGAGGCGCCCGGCTCGGTGGCCAGCTTCGTGCAGCTCATCCGCCAGGGCTTCTACGACGGCAAGAACTTCCACCGCGTGGTGCCCAATTTCGTGGCCCAGGGCGGCTGCCCCCGCGGCGACGGGTGGGGCGGCACCGATTACACCCTGCGCTCCGAATTTGCGGATCGGGGCTACCTCGAAGGCGCCGTGGGCCTGGCCTCCGCTGGCAAGGACACCGAGAGCTGCCAGTGGTTTATCACCCACAGCCCCACGCCCCACCTCGACGGCCGCTACACCATTTTCGCCGTCGTGGAAAGCGGCATGGACGCGGTGCACCGCCTCGACATCGGGGACCGAATCGACAAGGTGGAGCTGCTGCCCACGGCCGCCGGCGTCCGATAGCGCGGCCCACAAGTAAACGCCTAACGGCCCGCCGAAACACGTTTCGGCGGGCCGTTAGGCGTTGTTGGAGAGTCCGGCGGCTATTCCACCCGCAGCTGCCGGGCGCTGTTCGGCAGGCCTCGGCCGCTCACGCGCACCACGTACAGGCCGGGCTTCACGTGGCCAGCCAGCTGCAGCTCCAGGCGCTGGCCCACCACGGGCGCCGTGGTCGTCCACACCGTGCGGCCCACGGCGTCGAGCACCTGCACCGTGGCCTGCGTGGCGCTGGTAGCGGGCAGCTGAATGGTCAGCTCGTTGCGCGCCGGGTTGGGGTACAGGGCCAACTGGCCCTTGCCGCCGGTCAGCTGCACGGCCACCACCGATGAATATTTCGCTTGGCCGTCGAAGTCGACCTGGCGCAGGCGGTAGTACACCACATCGCTCAGGCCCGAGGCGTCGAGGAAGCTGTACTGCTGGGCGCTGGTGGTGGTGCCGTGCCCGGCCACGAAGCCTACCCGCTGCCACTCGCGGCCGTTGAGGGCGCGCTCCACGTCGAAGCCGCGGTTGTCTTTCTCCTGCGCCGTGGTCCAGTACAGGCGGGCGCGGCCTTCGCCGGCGGCTTCCGCCCGGAACGAGGTCAGCTCCACCGGCAGCGGGTTGATGGGCGAGATGGAGCCGAATGTGAACGGCCCGAAGCCGCTAACCGGCCCGGCCGAGGCTACGGAGCCCGCGGCGGCGCTGCCCGTGGTGCCGCCGTTGCCCTCGTTCTGCCACTGGCTGCCGTCGAAGCGGGCCACGCGCAGCTCAGGCAGGGAGTTGATGCCGCTGCGGCTGCCGTTTTCCCAGTACAGGCGTACGGCCACCGCGCCGCTGCCGGCGGGGCGCTCCAGGTTCCAGTATTCCACCCGGCTGATGTTGGTCAGGCTCGGGTCGGCCGCTTGGGAGCTGTAAGCCTGCGCGAAGTACTCGGCCGTGAAGGTGCTGCTGGCCGTGGGCGCCGAAATACCCAGGCGGGCCCATACGCCGCTCTTGCCCAGCGGAAACACAAAGGCCGTGCTGCCCACCTTGCTCACCGGCCCTTGCACGTAGCTGCCGGCGTTGCCCTCGGTGCTGCTGCTGCCATCGGCCAGGGTGAGCAGGTTTGCGGCCGAGCTGTTGATGAAGCCGGCCGTGAGCGTGAGGCTGCCGCTGAGCGTGAGCGGGGCGCCCAGCGTGAGGGCCTTGCCGCTGCCGTTCAGCGTCAGGTCGCGCAGGGTTAGGGCGGCGTTGGTTTGCAGCAAGGTAATGTTCTTGGTCACCGTCACCGATTCGTTGTAAGTACCGCCCTCGGCCTCGATGGTGCCGCCATCAAGAATAGCCACGGCGGCCTCCTGCATGTTGCCGGCAGGCAGGGCGTCGGGCACGTTGGCGGCCACGCGCAGGTAGCTCAGGTCCGGCTGAAAGCCCGCTTCGGCGGATACGTCGGTCTTGCTGTTGAGGAAGGGGCTGAACTGCAGTCGGCCCGTCGGCGCCAGCGACGATACTTCGGTGAAGCTGCCGGTGAGCGTGCGCACCAGCCCCCCGGTGCCGCTGGCCCCGCGGATGTCGCTGATGACGTTGCTGCCCAGCCAGTTTAGGGCCGCGTTGGCCGGGTTGGTGAGGTTGATGGCCCGGATGCTGACCACGTCGCAGGTATCCACCAGGTTTTCCTGCACCATCACCCCGCTCGATACCAGCAGCTGGTTGCGCGGAATGTCGAAGTAGGGCGTGGCCTGCTCGGAAGTAGTGGCGGGGCGGTCCTGCACCTGAATGCCCAGCTGGCAGCGCGTCACCACGTTGTGGCGCACCTGGTGGTTGCTGCCCTCCAGCACGATGCCGAAGCCGTTGCGGTTCAGCAGCGCAAACGCCGTGGAGCGGTAGCCGCGAATGGTGTTGCTTTCAATCCAAAGGCCGCTGGTGGTCAGATCGTCGTTGTAGCTGGGGCGTCCGGCAATCAGCCGGTCCCGGTCCACCACGGCAATGGCCGCGTTATCCGCCACTAGGTTGGTGGGCTGCGCCAAACCCCGTGTAATGCGGTTGCGCCGCACCACGAAGCTGCCCGGGCCGCTGGCCAGCCCGGTGCCCGTGCACGACTTCAGCTCCAGCCCGTTGTCGGCGTTGTCCTGGATGACGTTGTCTTCGATCAGGGCCCCGATGCTGGTGTAGTTGCCGCCCGCGTCGCGCTGCCCGGCCACTTTCAGCAAGGCCAGAGCCGGGCCCAGGTTGCCGTAGAAGCGGCAGCCGCGCACGATCAGGCCGGAGGTGGCGCGCTCGTTCACGTCGATGCCGGCGCGGCGGTTCTGCTCGAAGGCCGAGTTTTCGATGAGCAGGTTGTTCTTGTCGGCGCCAGCGTCGGCGCCGTTGAAGAACAGGCCCCGGCCGTAGATATTGCCGCTAACGGAAGGCGCCCCGCCCCCGGCCGTCGCGCTCTGAATGCGCGTAAACCGAATGCTTACCCGCCGGAAGGTCAGGTTGCTCACGTTGCCGCCCAGCTCGATGCCCTGGCGGTAGCACTTGAACACGTCCAGGTCCTCAAACACCACGTTGCTGATCTGGCTGCCGGTCAGGTTGCCGTAGATGCCGTAGTCGTAGCGGCGTAAACTCAGGCGGCTGATGCGGATGGGTTGGGCCGTGGTGCCGCTGGCCGCCACCGAAATGGCCGGCACCACGTCGTACACGTTGTCGGCCGTGCGCGGCCCGTCGCTGAAAATGGTGGCGCTGGCCGGGCTGCTGAGCGAGTCACCCGCGCCCTGCAGGCTCACCGGTTTGTCGATGATGACGAGCTGCTGGTAGCGCCCCGCGTCGACAAAGATGGTGGCCCCGGCGGTGGCTGCCGCCACGGCCCGGTTGACGGTGGCAAAAGGCGCCGCTGCCGAGCCGGTGCCGGTGGCGTCGCTGCCGGGGGCCGAGGTATATACGTCGCCGGTGGTGGCCGCGTCGTTGACGTAAAGCGAAGTTTGGGCTACGGTGCTGGTCGATGTCAGGCCCGCCAGCAGCGCCGTTCCCAAGGCAAGTATGATTGGTTTCATAGCGGGAAAGAGTCAGGTTTTGCCCTCCCAAAACGTAACTGCCTATTTCCGGGTTGGTGCCGGAACGGACCGCCGCCGCGGCCGGCGCGCCGATGTAGCCCCTGCGTCCCGCAAAGGGCGTTTTTGCGCGGCCATGCTTCGAAAATTTATTTCTAATAAGTTGATATTAATATAGTTACAGATTTTAATAAACAAAGAAAAAGCTGCCTGTTTTTTCGACGGGCAGCTTCTCAATGGGAATTCCCGGACGCCTTATTCGTCGCGGTGGTGGGCGTGGGCCGGGGGCGTGGTGGCCTCTACGGCCGTAAACGGCTCCAGCACCCGGTAGCGGTGGCTGGCGCCCTTGGGCACCACCCAGGAGTTGCCGGGCTCCAGCAGCACCATCTGGCCTTCCAGATGCAGCTCGGCCCGGCCGCTGATGACGAAGCCCACCGTTTCGTAAGGGCGGCTGACAGCTTCTTTCTGCTCACCGGGCTGCTCGTTTTCCCAGAGGCGCATGGCCACGTGAGTGCCCGAGGCGAGGTATTTCTGGCCTTCCGGGCCGTGCGGCGAAAAGCGCGAGTCTACTTTGGTGATGGTCGTGTCGGGCATGGGATGGGTGTTTGGGGAGGTGAATGCTGCGGACGTACCTTGCCCTAACGCAGCCGGCCCCGCGGCGGTTGTGCCCCGCCCGGGCCAACATTTCGGCCCCGCTGCCGGTTGAATTCCGCTCACCGGGCGCCCCGCCCACTGCCGCCCGCCATGACCGACGCGTTTTTTCGCTCCCTGGCCGATGCCCACCGCACGGCCCCGCCGCCCCTGCCCGGGCCCGCGCTCTGCCAGCTGGCCGAAGACCTGCTCGACCTGCTCTTCCCCGAGCGTACCGGCCAGCGCCTGCCCGAGCCCGCCGCCGTGGCCGCCCGTCTGCACGCCCGGCAGCAGCAGCTCGAAGGTTTGCTGACCACCGTATCGGGCCTGCCGGTGCCGCCCGCCGCCCTGGCTGCCGACCTGTTCGACCGCCTGCCGCTGCTCCACGAGCTGCTGCTGCTCGACGCCCGCGCCATCCTGGCCGCCGACCCCGCCGCTCAGGACCTGGCCGAAGTCATCTGCACCTACCCCGGCTTCTACGCCCTCGGCCTGCACCGCTTCGCCCACGCCCTCTACCAGCGCCGGGTGCCGCTGCTGCCGCGCCTGCTCAGCGAATACGCCCACCAGCGCACCGGCATCGACATTCACCCCGGGGCCCGCATCGGCCGCAGCTGCAGCATCGACCACGGCACGGGCATCGTCATCGGCGAAACGGCCGTGCTCGGCGACCATGTGCGCCTGTTCCAGGGCGTCACGCTGGGGGCGCTGAGCGTGGCCAAGGAGCTGGCCCACCAGAAGCGCCACCCCACCATCGAAGACCACGTGGTCATCTACGCCGGGGCCACTATCTTGGGCGGCAGCACCGTGGTAGGGCGCCACAGCCTCATCGGCGGCAACGTGTGGCTCACCGAGAGCGTGCCCTCGCACTCCCGCGTGTACCACCGCGCCCAGATCCACGTCACCCGCGTCGAAGACCCCTCGGCCGACCTCACGTTTTCCATTTAGTGAGTTGGTGAGATGGTGAAATAGTGAGTGTCGTTCCACTTGCGCATTATGCGCAGTTCGCGCCTCATGATCATCAAACTCGCCATTTCACCACCTCACCAGTTCACCTTTTACATGAAAGCCAACACCATTCTCGACACCATCGGCAACACGCCGCTCGTTCGCATCAACCGCCTGTTTCAGGACACCCGCCCCGACGTGGAGGTGTGGGTGAAGCTGGAGCGCGCCAACCCCGGGGGCAGCATCAAGGACCGCATTGCCCTCTCGATGATCGAGCAGGCCGAAAAGGACGGCCTGCTGACTCCCGACAGCCTTATCGTGGAGCCGACCTCCGGCAACACCGGCGTGGGCCTGGCCATGGTGGCCGCCGTGAAGGGCTACAAGCTCACCCTGGTCATGCCCGAGTCCATGTCCATCGAGCGGCGGCGGCTGATGGCCGCCTACGGCGCCAACCTGGAGCTGACCCCGCGCGAGAAAGGTATGAAGGGCGCCATCGAAAAGGCCCACGAGCTGGTGCAGAACACGCCCGGCGCCTGGATGCCCATGCAGTTCGACAACCCGGCCAACATCCGCGTGCACGCCGAAACCACCGCCCGTGAAATCCAGCAGGACGCGCCCGAGGGCTTCGACTTCCTGATTACCGGCGTGGGCACCGGCGGCCACATCACCGGCGTGGCCGAGGTGCTCAAGCCGCAACAGCCGAACCTGAAAGTCTTCGCCGTGGAGCCCGAACTCTCGCCCGTCATCAGCGGCGGCGCGCCCGGTCCGCATCCCATCCAGGGCATCGGCGCCGGCTTCATCCCCACCAACCTGCACCAGGCCGTGCTCGACGGCGTCATTCAGGTCAGCCAGGCCGAAGCATTCGACTATGCCCGCCGCGCCGCCAAGGAGGAAGGCATCTTCCTCGGCGTATCGTCGGGGGCCTCGCTGGCGGCCGTGGCCAAGAAGCTGGCCGAAGTGCCCCAGGGCGGCCGGGTGCTCACTTTCTGCTACGACACCGGCGAGCGGTACCTCTCCGTCGACGGCCTGTTTGTCTAGCGCCGAGCGTTGATCAGCGGTCCATCATTCATTCGTCCAACAAAAAAGCCCCTGCCAGGTAGCAGGGGCTTTTTCATAACAGTTGAAGCACCAACTGCTACCAAACCTGAATCAAGTAGGTAGCAACAAAAAACCCGACCTGGTGGGTCGGGCTTCTTGGGGCATTTGAAAACAGGAGTGGAGAATATCGGAGTCGAACCGATGACCTCTTGCATGCCATGCAAGCGCTCTAGCCAGCTGAGCTAATCCCCCGTTTTCTTAGAGCCATTCGCCGGTTGCGTTTGGTGATGCAAAAGTACAGCGCGTTTTTGATTGTGCAAGAGCTGAACGAAAAAAAATTGCGAAAAAAAGCAAAAAAAAGTGGGCTGACGAAACGCCAGCCCACTTTTTAAGCGCTAAGCTCTTGGCTTAGTTGAAGATGTAGCGCAGGCCAAGCTGCATGTAGTAGGTCGAGGCCGTCGACAGGGTGTTACGATAGGTGCTGGTAGCGAGGTTGCCCCGATCCAGCTGCAGCTGGAAGGTCGGCTTCGTCGTGCCACCCGGGGTCAGGCTCGATACGTTCGTGGGTACCAGAATCGAGGCGGCGTTGGTTTGCTGCACCAGGCCCCAGTCTTTGTTGAGCAGGTTGCCAACGTTGAACACGTCGAAGCTCAGCTGCAGCGAATTGCGCTTGTCCCCGATGTTAACAAACAGGTCCTGCAGCAAACGTACGTCAATCTGGTTGCGCCAGGGCAGCAGAGCGCCGTTACGCTGAGCGTACTCACCGCGGTGCTTGCGCAGGTATTTGTCCTGCTCGATGAAGGCGAAGAAGGCGTCGCTCTGCTCCTGTGCCGATACCGTACGGGCCGGGTTGCCGCCGCTAGCCGCAATGGTGCGCTGCACGAAGGTGATTTCCGACGGGTTGTTCGGAATGTAGATCAGGTCAGCGTTGGAGCCGTCGCGGTTGATATCAGCCGAGTAGGTGTACGAGAAGCGGCCCTGCTGGCTGCCTTCATAGAACACTGACACCGTGGTACCCAGATGGCCCAGGTACTCTTTCCGGTATGACAGCGAACCAATCACGCGGTCGGGTACGACGTAGCTGGCGTAGCTGAGCGGGGCCGTGTTCGGCCCGTCAACCGTTGCCGTGAGCTGCCAGGCCGACAGAGGCTGGTCGCCACTGCCATCGAAGCGGTTCTTGGCTTCGCTACGCACGTAAGCCGCCGAAGCGCTCAGGCCGTTGCTGAACTGCTTTTCCAGCTTGGTCGTTACCGACCAGTAGTAACCCTTCTTGGCATTATCCAGTACGATAGTGTTGAATGCCGTGGCGCGGGTGTTTACTACGCCGTTCGGAATCGGCTGGCTGTTGGCCTGCGGATTAACGAACTTGTCGTAGATGGCGTTCGGGTAGATCAGGCGGTTATCCGGGTAGCCGGCCACGTTGAGCGGCTGCGGATTCACGAGGTTGGCGTTGCGGAAAACCGTCGTGTTCAGGTCGCGGCTGTAGATGCCTTCCACCGAGCCAATGATGCCCAGGGGCAGTTTCACGTCAACACCCAGGCTGCTTTTCCAGGTCTGCGGGAATTTGAAGTCCTTGTCCAGCGCGGTGAGCTGCGAAGGCAGGCTGGTGCCAGCAGCGGGCGGGGTAGCCGGGCGATAGAAACCCGGGTCTTTCTGGAAGCCCTGGTAGGATACTCCGTTGATGGTGCGGATGGCCGCCGGGGTCTGGAATTGCTGCGTCGTCTGCAGCAGGCCCGCGTCGCTGGCCTGGCTTACAATGTACACGAACGGTACGCGGCCCGAGAAGATACCCGTACCACCACGTACTTGCAGCGTGCTGTTACCCAGCACGTCGTAGTTGAAACCAACGCGTGGCGACCAGAGGATCTTCGGGTCGGGCAGATGGCCGACGTTAATCTTTTCGCCGTTGGCGAAGGTCAGCGAGTTGACGATGGGGTGCTCCGGCAGCGAACCGGGGTAGGTCGTCAGGTCGGCGCGCAGGCCCAGGGTTACGCGCAGGTTGGAGTTAACGGCGTATTCATCCTGGCCGTACAGCGAGTACTGGCTGAACTTAAAGCTGGGGAAGGCCTGCTCGAAGCCCGGCGACAGCGAATACGTGAAGCCGAACTCGGTGGGCAGCGCGTTGTTGCGTACCTGCGGGTCCGTGCTGTTCGCATTCACGAAATCCTGCCACGAGTTGAAGCGGTAGTAGCTGGTGGCGTAGCGCTGGAAGCCGTTGCGGGTGGTGCTGAAGTCCATCTGGCCCCCAACGGTGATGTTGTGCTTGCCCAGCAGCCAAGTGAAGTCGTCGCGCAGCGAGTAGCTTTTCACGTCGCGCACGTTGCCGAGCGTAAACGGCTCGTACCCGAAGGAGGTGAGCGGCGTGGGGGCGGCGCTGCCGTCCGCCTGCAGGATGTCCACAAACGGGAAGATGTCGCTGTCCGAGCTGCGCGAGTCGTCCTGCTTGGTGTAAGTCGCGCGGAACGTGTTACCCATGTTGGAACCGAACGTCGAGTTCAGTTCGGCCGCCAGGGAGTAGAAGTTCGCGTCGGTGTAGTAGTTCGAGTTTTTGAAGGCCAGGGCATTCAAATCCGTACGACCAGCACCCGTCGGGAAAGCCGTGAAGGGCGTGGTCGAGCCGCTCATGAAGCTCGGCGTTTTGCCAGTCGTCTGGCTGTAGCGCACGTTGAAGCGGTGGTTCTGGCTGATGTTCCAGTCGATGCGGCCCAGCAGCTTGGTACGGTCGCTGTCGAAGTTGTAGCCCTGGTAAGGTCCCGGGTCGTAGCCCAGGTTGTTCTGCAGGTAGCTGCGAATATCGTCGAGCTGGGTCGCGGTGGGGCGGGTAACGTTGGTAGCCCCGGCCGTGCCGTAGGGCAGCGCGTCCGTCGAGGCCACGCGGGTCTGGCCCTGCGCGGTGCTCTTTTCCGTCTCGGCGTTGACGAAGAAGAACAGCTTATTCTTGATGATCGGGCCGCCCAGACGGAAGCCGTACTGGTTGAACTTGGTGTCCGAAAGATTCAGCTTCTCGCCAGCAACCTTGGTGCCGGTCAGATCATTGTTCCGGTAAAAGGTGTAGACCGAACCGCTGAAGTTGTTGGTACCCGCACGCGTAACAGCGTTGATGGAGCTACCAATAAAGCCCGATTGACGCACGTCGTAAGGCGTTACGCTAACCGAAATCTGCTCGATTGCGTCCAGCGAGATAGGCGAACCGTTGGCGGGCAGGTTGCTGCCGATACCGAAGTTGTTGTTGAAGTCCGAACCGTCGACCGAGAAGTAGTTCTGGCGCAGGTTGCCGCCGCCGATGGCAGTACCGCTCGACTGGGGCGTCAGGCGGGTGAAGTCGTTCAGGCTACGGTTGATGGTGGGCAGACGCTCAATCTGCTCACGCTGAATGTTAGTTACCGAGCCGGTGCGGTCGGAGTTGATGAGCGCATCGCGGCGGCCCGAAACCTCCACTGTTGCCAGCGTCTGCGTCTGTTCGCTGAGGTTGATGTCCAGGCGCAGGTTCTGCCCCAGGTTCAGGAACACCCCTTCGCGAGTGGTTTCCTGGTAGCCCACAAACGTTACCCGAACCGTGTACGGACCGCCTACACGCATAGCCTGCAGGTTGTAACGCCCTTCGGCGTTGGTAGGCGCTACGTACTGCGTACCAGTAGGCGTATGCACCGCAATAACCGTAGCACCCGGCAGGCCTTGACCAGTTTTGTCGGTAATGATACCGCTCATTGCTGACGTAGACACGCCTTGGCTCCAACCCGGCGTGGCGGCAGCTACCAGCAGCGTCGGGGCGAGGAGATGGTGAATAAACTTGTGTTTCATGAGTGAGTGTGAGAAACGGTGAGCAAGCTATTTTATTCGTTCCAGGAAAGCAGCTGCCCGGGCAAAGCCAGCAGGCCAGGCAACAAAGGCAATTGTAGGGGGCGAGTCCTCAGAAAGGAGGACAGTTCCGGCGGTGCTCAGCATTCAGCCAGCAACATCTTCAGGAGCACGGCGGAGGGGAAGGAGTAAGCGGCAAAAACGCGGCAAAATTACGGCTTCGGGGCGGCAAGTCGGTGTTACAGAATTATTACATTTCAGGAGAGAAGTTAATCCACCAGATAGGGGGGATGCTTCCGACCAAAAACACCGCAAAGCTACGAGGGGATTTCACAACTTCGGCCGCACTGCCTTAATAAATCGGCTTAAGTAATAATCACTTTCCAAAGCGTTTTCTACCACGCCCAGCGAGGTGGAGGAGTGGATAAACTGCACGCCCTCGGAACTTACGTCGGTGACCAGACCCACGTGGGTAATGCTGGTGCTGCCAGGTGAAGCCCCGAAAAATACCAAATCCCCGGTTTGCAGATCCTGCGGCCGTACCGGGTCGCCCCAGGCTGCCTGCTCGTTCGACGACCTTGGAATCTGAATGCCGACGGCCCCGAACGACACGCTCAGCAGCCCCGAGCAGTCCATGCCCAGGCGCGTGGTGCCGCCGAATCGGTAGGGGGTGCCCTGGTACGAGCGGGCTTCCTCGATGACGCTGGCAATCTGCCGGTTGGCCGTGGCCGGGCTGCTGGCCCGCTTGGGGCCTTTGGCCACGATTTTGCGGCCGCCGGGGCTCATGCCGGCCGTTTTGGTTTTCACTTTGGTCTTGCTCGACCCCGCGCCGCGCCGCTCGGCGGCCTTCATGCGGGCTATTTCGGAGGCAGAATAGTAGCGCCCGTTGCGGTAGTTCAGCTTTTTGGTGCCGCCGCAGCTGGCCAGCAGGAGCAACCCGGCAAACAGGGAGGGCGCCAACCAGCGGGTGGGCCACAGTGAATGCCGTACCTTTGGGAACGTTTTCCGCATCGGCTACAAAGATACGTGAATGAGTCATTTACTGGAAGAAACCCACTTCGGGCAGCTCACCGAGGCCCTGGTGGCTGCTTTTGAGGCCCTTATCGGCCCCGAGCACGTGCTCACGCCCGGCCGCCTCGACGACGACGAATACGCCCGCTACGGGCAGGACCACACCGAGGACTTCGTGTTTCGGCCCGACGTGGTGCTGCGCCCCGCTAACGCTGAGCAGATCAGCGGTATTATGCGGCTATGCCACGAGCACCGGCTGCCCGTCACGCCCCGGGGGGCGGGTACGGGCCTGAGCGGCGGCGCGCTGCCCATTCACCACGGCGTGGTGCTAAGTACCGAGCGGCTCAACAAGATTCTGCAGATCGATGAGCGCAACCTGCAGGCCACGGTGGAGCCGGGCGTCGTCAACGAGACGTTTCAGAATGCGGTGAAGGAAGTCGGGCTGTTCTACCCGCCCGACCCGGCCAGCAAGGGCAGCTGCTCATTGGGCGGCAACCTGGCCCACAGCAGCGGCGGCCCCAAAGCTGTGAAATACGGCACTACCAAAGACTACGTGCTGAACCTGGAGGTGGTGCTGCCCAACGGCGACATCATCTGGACGGCCGCCAACACCCTGAAAAACTCCACCGGCTACAACCTCACCCAGCTGATGGTGGGCTCGGAGGGCACGCTGGGCATCATCACCAAAGTGGTGTTCCGCCTTTTGCCCTATCCGCAGCAGAACATCCTGATGCTGGTGCCCTTCCGGCAGGAAGCCCAGGCCGCCGAGGCCGTGGCGGCCGTGTTCCGGGCCGGCATCATTCCCTCGGGCATGGAATTCATGGAGCGCGAGGCCATTGCCTGGTCGTCGGACTACCTGAAGATTCCGCTCACGCTGCCCGAGGACATCCGCGCCCACCTGCTCATCGAGCTGGATGGCAACGACCTGGACCAGCTCTACAAGGAAGCCGAGCAGGTGTACGCCGTGCTGGAAAGCTACGACGTGGGCGAAATCCTGCTGGCCGACAACGCCACCCAGAAAGACGAGCTGTGGAAGATTCGCCGCAACATTGGCAATTCGGTGCGCTACAACTCCGTATATAAGGAGGAAGACACCGTGGTGCCCCGCGCCGAGCTACCCACCCTACTCAAGGGGGTGAAGGAAATCGGGGTGCGCTACGGCTTCAAGAGCGTGTGCTACGGCCACGCTGGCGACGGGAACCTGCACGTGAACATCATCCGCGGCGAGCTGACCGACGAGCAGTGGAACGTGGGCTTGCGCCAGCCGATTACCGAAATCTTCGAGCTGTGCGTCAAGCTCGGCGGCACCATCAGCGGGGAGCACGGCATCGGGCTGGTGCAGAAAGGCTACATCGGCATCGCGCTGAAGGAAGCCAACCTGAACCTGATGCGCGGCATCAAGCAGGTGTTCGACCCGCACGGCATTCTGAACCCGGGCAAGATTTTCTAGACCACGGATTCGACGGATTGTTCGGATTACACGGATTTTGTGGACGATTGTCTACTTGCCAAACCAGCCCGACCGCAAGGTCGGGCTGGTTGCTTTTGGGCTTATTCTCGTCACAGTCGGGCTATAACGAAAAGAACGGAAGCACTCGGGCTTCGGCTCCGTAATCGTCCACGAAATCCGCGTAATCCGAACCGAAGGTCGGCGTAGCCAAAAATCCGTCGAATCCGTGGTCCTTATTGCTCGGTCTTCAGCTTGTCCTCGCCGCCGTAGGGGGCGCCGGCGTTAATGTCGCCGCGCAGGCCACCCATCGACTCGCCCGCGACGGGGCCGGAAGCCGCTTTGGCCGTACCTGGGGCTTCGGAATTCACCTGCGAGGCCGTGGCGGGCTGGCCGTTGCCGGTAATCACCGTCGCCGCTTCGTCCAACGGGCCGGCCAGTTCCCCGACTTTGCTGATATACTGGCGCTTGGCATCGTCCTGGGTCACGCCCTTGAATTTGCTCCACGAGTCCCACTGCGCCTGCGACATACCCTGCGGGCCGTCGGGGTTGTCGGGCTCGTCGTCGCCGATTTCGTCGGGGCGCTGGGTGTCATGGTCGCCTTGGGTAGCCTGTTTGTAGAGGCCGTAGAGGTCGTTCATGTGGGCCGCAGCCGTGTCGCCGGGCAGGCCGTCGACGCGCGATACGGCCGCTTCAAATTGTTCTTGCAGGTTAAGCTGGTCTTGCAGGCTCATCGGAAGGGTAGGGGTTAGTAGAAAAAGAGGATTGACCGTATCGACGGCGCCGATAGGAACTCTACTGCCGCGGGCGGGCTTTGGTTGCGCGGGCCGGCTTGGCCGCCGCGGTGCTATTTTGTCGGCCGCAAGTCCTCAACCTTCGTACCTTTGCCCACCAATTATGTGTGGAATCACCGGACTCTTCGCCTTTTCTGATCAAGGACGTTCCTCGCTGGCGGGGCTGCAAGCGTCCACCGACGCCATTGTGAGCCGCGGGCCGGACTCGCAGGGGCACTTCGTGTACGACCAGTGCGGGCTGGGCTTCCGCCGCCTCGCCATCCTCGACCTCTCGGCCGACGGCAACCAGCCGATGACCGACGAGTCGGGGCGCTACACCATCGTCTTCAACGGGGAAATCTTCAACTTCCGCGAGCTGCGCGCCAAGCTGCAGAAGAAGGGCTACACCTTTAAGTCGCACACCGACACGGAGGTCATTCTGAAGCTCTACATCACCGAAGGCCGCGGCTTTCTGAAAAAGCTCAACGGCTTTTTCGGCCTGGCCATCTTCGACAAGGAGGAAAATACGCTGTTCATCGCGCGGGACCGGATGGGCGTGAAGCCCCTGCTGGTGTACCGCGACGAGGACAAGCTGATGTTTGCCTCGGAGATGAAGTCGCTGCTGGCCCTGGGCGTGCCGCGCAAGCTCGACTACGCCGCGCTCAGTCATTACCTGCAGCTGAACTACATTCCCGGCCCGGCCACCATCTTCAAGGGCGTGAAGAAATTGCTGCCCGGCCATTACCTTTTCATTAAGGCCGATGGCAAGGTGGTGCGCAAGCGCTGGTACAAGATTCCGTACGACCCGAAGAAAGTTGCCAAAAACCGGCTGACCTACGAGCAGCAGCAGGCCAAGCTGGTGGAGTTGATGGACGCCTCCGTGGCGCGCCGCCTCGTGGCCGACGTGCCACTGGGCTCCTTCCTGAGCGGGGGCATCGACTCCTCGGTGGTGACGGCGCTGGCCGCCAAGCACACCCCGCACCTGAACACGTTCAGCATCGGCTTCAAGGACGAGCCCTTCTTCGACGAGACGAAGTACGCCAACCTGGTGGCCAAGATGCACAAGACCGAGCACACGGTCTTCTCGCTGACCAACAACGACATCTACGAGCACCTCTTCGACGTGCTCGACTACCTCGACGAGCCGTTTGCTGACTCCTCGGCCCTGGCCGTGTACATCCTCAGCAAGCGTACCCGCGAGAAAGTCACCGTGGCCCTTTCGGGCGACGGGGCCGACGAGATGTTCGCGGGCTACAACAAGCACATGGGCGAGTGGCAGGTGCGCCACCCCGACTGGAAAGCCGAAGCCGTGACCGGCCTGAACCTGCTGTGGGACGCGCTGCCGAAGTCGCGCAACTCCTTCTTTGGCAACAAGGTGCGGCAGTTTCAGCGCTTCTCGCGCGGGATGCTGGCCGGGCCGAAAGACCGGTACTGGGACTGGGCCACCTTCGTCAACGAGAAGGACGCCCGCAACCTGCTCAGCCCCGATGCCCGCCGCAAGGTGAACAAGAAGCTGGCCGACAAGCGCCGCAAGGACATCTTGGACGACATCCACGCCGATGGCGACCTGAACGAGGTGCTGCTCACGGACATGCACCTGGTACTGCCCTACGACATGAACGCCAAGGTGGACCTGATGAGCATGGCCAACTCCCTGGAGGTGCGCAGCCCGTTCCTGGACTACAACGTGGTGAACTTCGCCTTCTCGCTGCCCGTCGAAAGCAAAGTCAACGGGCAAATCAAGAAGCGCATCGTGCAGGACGCCTTCCGGCCCATGCTGCCCGAGGAGCTGTACAAGCGCCCCAAGCACGGCTTCGAGGTGCCGCTGCTGAAGTGGTTCCGCAACGAGCTGCGACCGCTCATCGAGGACGACCTGCTCTCCGACGGCTTCGTGGAAGCGCAGGGTATCTTCTCCGTCGATGCCGTGCGGGCGCTCAAGCAGCAGCTGTTTTCGCGCAACCCCGGCGACGTGCACGCCCGCATCTGGGCCCTCATCGTGTTCCAGCACTGGTGGAAGCGCCACATGATGCCCGTCAAAACCCCGCTGCACGCCCAGACGGCGCTGTAGTTTGTCCTCCGCTCACTTACTCCCTACCGCCGACCTCATGGCCGCTCCGGTACAATTTCCGCCGCGCAAGCTCAGCATTGTCGTTCCGGCGTACAACGAAGGCCGTACCATTCACCTGATCCTGGATCAGGTGAAAGCCGTGCGGCTGGACGGCAACCTGGAAAAGGAAGTCATCATCGTGAATGACTGCTCCAAGGACGACACGGAGGCCGCGGTGCAGCGCTACATGGCCGCCAACCCCGACCTGCCGATTCAGTACCTGGCTCATCCGGTCAACCAAGGCAAAGGCGCCGCCCTGCACACGGGCATCCGCCACGCCACCGGCGACTACGTCATCATTCAGGACGCCGACCTGGAGTACGACCCGGAGGAATACAACGTGCTGCTGCGCCCCGTGCTGCGCGGCGTGGCCGACGTGGTGTACGGCTCGCGCTTCATGGGCGGGCGGCCCCACCGTATCCTGTTCTTCTGGCACAGCATCGGCAACAAGTGGCTGACCATGGCCTCCAACATGTTCACCAACCTGAACCTGACCGACATGGAAACCTGCTACAAGCTGTTCCGGCGCGACATCATTCAGGGCCTGCAGCTGGAGGAAAAGCGCTTCGGCTTCGAGCCGGAGGTGACGGCTAAGATGGCCCGCTTCCCCGACGTGCGGGTGTACGAGGTGGGCATCAGCTACTACGGCCGCACTTACGCCGAAGGCAAGAAAATCGGGTGGCGCGACGGATTCCGCGCCATTTACTGCATCATCAAATACGGCCTCTTCAGCTAGGGGCAAGCGGGGTGCGCGCTATGTGCCCGCAAACTCCGACCTTTGCAGCCCTTGAAGGCACGCCATTTACTAAGCTCCTCACTCTATGAAAATTGCAGTCGTTGGCACGGGATACGTCGGGTTGGTAACCGGAACCTGCTTCGCCGAAGTCGGTATTGATGTAACCTGCATCGACATCGACCAGCGCAAGATTGACAACCTCAAGCAGGGCATCCTGCCCATCTACGAGCCGGGCCTGGAGGAAATGGTGACGCGCAACGTGGAAGCGGGGCGCCTGCACTTCTCCACCTCGCTGGCCGAAGGCATCGTGGACGCCGACGTGGCGTTCATCGCCGTGGGCACCCCTCCCGGCGAAGACGGCTCGGCCGACCTGAAGTACGTGCTGGCCGTGGCCCGCGGCATCGGGGAGCATATGAACAGCTACGGCGTCATCGTGACCAAGAGCACCGTGCCGGTGGGCACCGCCGCCAAGGTGCGCAAGGAGCTGGCCGACGCGCTGGCCAAGCGCGGCGCCGCCATCGACTTCGACGTGGCTTCCAACCCCGAGTTCCTGAAGGAAGGCGCCGCTATCGACGACTTCCTGAAGCCCGACCGCATCGTGGTGGGCGTGGCCTCGGAGCGCGCCGAGGAGGTGATGCGCCGCCTCTACAAGCCCTTTTTGATGAACGGTCACCCGATCATCTTCATGGACATTCCGTCGGCTGAAATGACGAAATACGCCGCCAACTCCATGCTGGCGACCAAGATTTCGTTTATGAACGACATTGCCAACCTCTGCGAAATCATGGGTGCCGACGTGAACAAGGTGCGCCTGGGCATCGGCTCCGACGCCCGCATCGGCAACAAGTTCATCTACCCCGGCATCGGCTACGGCGGCTCCTGCTTCCCCAAGGATGTGAAGGCGCTCATCAAAACGGCCGCCGAAAACGGCTACGACATGCAGGTGCTCAAGGCCGTGGAAAGCGTGAACGAGGACCAGAAGTCGGTGCTCTTCAACAAGGTGCAGCAGCACTTCGGCGGCGACCTGCAGGGCAAGAAATTCGCCGTGTGGGGCCTCTCCTTCAAGCCCAAGACCGACGACATGCGCGAGGCCCCCTCGCTGGTCATCATCGACAAGCTGCTCGACGCGGGCTGCACGGTGACGGCCTACGACCCGGTGGCCATGACCGAAGCCAAGCACACGCTCGGGGACCGAATCAGCTACGCCAAGGACCAGTTCGAGGCCCTCATCGACGCCGACGCCCTGCTCATCGTGACGGAGTGGCCGCAGTTCCGCGCCCCCAACTTCGAGGTGGTGGCCCGCCTGCTCAAGCAGCGCGTGGTGTTCGATGGCCGCAACATCTACGACGCGAAGGAAATGGAAGCCGCCGGCTTCGCCTACCACTGCATCGGCATCCGCACGCGTCACCCCGAGCCGGCAGTGCAATAACAACCGGGCCGCTCATTCATCCTACACTTCGCTGACCGTCAATGGCTACCAGCTCCGATAAGAAACGCATCCTGATTACCGGCGGCGCCGGTTTCCTCGGCTCGCACCTGTGCGACCGGTTCCTGGCCGAAGGCTACCACGTCATTGCCATGGACAACCTGGTGACGGGCAACCTGGCCAACATCGAGCACCTGTTCGGCAAAAAGGACTTCGAGTTCTACCACCACGACGTGTCGAAGTTCGTGCACGTGCCCGGCGAGCTGGACTACATCCTGCACTTCGCCTCGCCGGCCTCGCCCATCGACTACCTCAAGATTCCGATTCAGACCCTGAAAGTGGGCGCCCTGGGCACCCACAACCTGCTGGGCCTGGCCCGGGTGAAAAAGGCCCGCGTGCTGATTGCCAGCACCTCGGAGGTGTACGGCGACCCGGACATTCACCCGCAGGTGGAGGAGTACCACGGCAACGTGAACCCGGTGGGCCCGCGCGGCTGTTACGACGAGGCCAAGCGTTTCCAGGAAGCCATGACCATGGCCTACCACAACGTGCACAACGTGGAGACGCGCATCATCCGCATCTTCAACACCTACGGCCCGCGCATGCGCCTCGACGACGGCCGCGTGCTGCCGGCCTTCCTGAGCCAGGCCCTGAAAGGGGAGTCGCTGACGGTATTCGGCGACGGGTCGCAGACGCGCTCCTTCTGCTACGTCGACGACCTGGTGGAGGGCATTTACCGCCTGCTGCTGTCGGATTACCACATGCCGGTCAACATCGGCAACCCGGCCGAAATTACCATCCGCGAGTTCGGCGAGGAAATTGCCCGCCTGACCGGCGTGGAATTTAAGCCCTCGTACCACCCGCTGCCGGAAAACGACCCGATGAAGCGCCGCCCGGACATCACCAAGGCCCGCGAAATCCTGGGCTGGGAGCCGAAAGTGGACCGCGCCGAAGGCCTGCGCCGCACGCTGGAGTACTTCAAGGAGCACGTAAGCCGAGCTGAATAAGGATGGGTTGAAAAGCAGGTTGACCGGGCCCTATTGTATTGGCCTCTAGCGAGAAACTTCCGCCTGTACGCAAGCGGATAGTTGCGCAAAGCACAGGCATAGAGCTTGTCCACCTCGATTTCAGACTACGGTACATTGCCTGTAAAGGCATAAATTTGTTCGGCCCCACCCTTGGGGACCCATTCCAATGAAGTCGCGCCTGCTTTTCGGGCGCGCAAGCATTTCACTCCTCTGAGAATCCGGAACTTGGCGCCCGTGACGAATCCTTTTCTGATTGAATTTCCCAAGCTCGGCGCACCAGGCATCGGCTACATTTCAGTGTCCGAACAGCAAAAGCTGGTCCCCTTTGAGGTGCAGCGCGTGTTTTGGACGTACTACACGCCCGAAAGCATCGTGCGTGGCCGGCATGCGCACCACCGTACTGAACAGGTGCTTGTTGCTGCGGCCGGCCGCATCATCGTCACCACCGAGTTGCCCGACGGCACCATTCAGACGTTCCGATTGGAAGACCCACACGTAGGGCTGTATGTGCCGCCGCACGCGTGGCATACCATGCAGTACTCGCACTCGGCAGTACAACTAGTGCTGGCATCGGCGCCCTACGACGAACAAGACTACATTCGCGACTACGAGCAGTTCCGGCATATATGGCAAGCCCAACCGTGAGCGACGTAACTGGTTTGGTTGATGCCGGGCTGGTAGCCGCGCGCGCCACCGCTCTGGCGCTGCATTCCCCTTATTCCTTTTTACGGGAGCTGCCGCTGGTGGCGCAGCAGGAGCAATTTGGTACTGGCGTCGCCTTACGCTTCGGCTCGGGGGCCAATGACGAGGTAATGCCGATGGAAGGCGCCGCTGGCCAGTGGCTGTTGCAGCGCCTGCCGTGGGATTCTGATTATTTCGGCACGCCTACCTACCGGCTGTTCAGCGGCCTGTTTAGGCCCGAGGCCGCGCCGGGCGGTCTGCGCGCCGCAGCCGCCAAGCTGCGCGACAAGCTGCATGCCCGTGGGGACTACTACGCTTTCAGCGTGGTGCCGGCAGAAGATACGGCTCTATTGCAGGCCTTGACGGGCGGCGGCTGGCAGCTCATCGAAACGCGCCTCAACTTTTACTGCCCGGTGGCCGAGGCCCGGTTGCCGGCGCCGGCGCCGGTGCGGTTGGCCCGGCCTGAAGAGGCGGAACACATTGGCCGCATTTCGGCTGCAGCCCGCAATGTGTACGACCGGTTTCATGCCGACCCGTGGTTTGGCGACGACAAAGCCGATGCCTTTCTGGCCCGTTACGCGGAAGCCGCCACCGTCGGCACCTACGCCGACGCCGTGCTGGTGCCTGACGCACTGGATTTGCCCGTCGATTCATTTCTCGCCATCGGCGACACCCCCGCTACCGACGCATTGCCCGGTAGCGGTAACTCGCGCGTGCTACTGACGGCGGTAGGCCCGGCCAACCGTGGCTGGCATATGAAATTGGTAGCCGAAACGGTACGTCGCGCGGCGAACTTGTCGTTGCCCTATGTGCTGATGACCACCCAAGCTACCAACCGCGCCGTGTTTCGCACTTGCGAAAAACTAGGTTTTCGCCTGGGCAGCACCACGCATGTGCTGGCCTGCCACAACCGCTGGTAGTCCTTTTTACTTTTTTTTCCTTCAGCATTCGATATCCGCGCATGAGCACCCCCGTCGTTCCTTTCCTCTCGTTTCAACCCCAGCACGCGCCCATTCGCGAAGAAGTACTGGCCGCCGTGGCCCGCGTGTACGACTCCTACTGGTACGTTCTGGGTGAGGAAGTGAAGCAGTTTGAGCAGGAGTACGCTGCCTTTAATGAGGTGGCCCACGTAGTCGGTGTGGCCAACGGCCTCGACGCGTTGGTGCTGGCCCTGCGTGCCCTCGGCATCGGCCCCGGCGACGAGGTTATCGTGCCTTCGAACACGTACATTGCCACGTGGCTGGCCGTCACGCAAGTGGGCGCCACGCCGGTGCCCGTGGAACCTGACCCGGCTACCAGCAACATCGACCCGGCACTGATTCCGGCCGCTCTTACCCCGCGCACCAAGGCCATTATGCCGGTGCACCTCTACGGGCAGGCTTGCCGCATGACGGAAATCATGGCCTTGGCTCAACAGCACAACCTCTACATCGTGGAAGATAACGCCCAGTCGCAAGGTGCTACCTTCGACGGTAAGCAGACGGGCAGCTTCGGCCACATCAACGGCACAAGCTTCTACCCGGGCAAGAACGTGGGGGCCCTTGGCGACGCTGGCGCGGTGACGACCAACGACGAGCAGCTGGCCCACAAAATCCGGGTGCTGCGCAACTACGGCTCGCAGCAGAAATACTACAACGAGGTAGTCGGCTACAACTCCCGCCTCGACGAGCTACAGGCCGCTGTGCTGCGCGCCAAGCTGCCTTACCTGCCCGAGTGGACTCGGCAGCGCCAGCAAGTGGCCGCTTGGTACGACCAGCACCTGGCGGGCATTGCCGACCTGCGCCTTCCCCACACCGCGCCCGGCGCCACCCACGTGTACCACCTCTACGTGGTGCAGCACCCGCGCCGCGACGCTCTGCAGCAGCACCTCACTGCCCAAGGCATCGGCACGCTGATTCATTATCCGGTGCCGCCGCACCGCCAGCAGGCTTACGCTGACCTGCAGATGCCGGTGGGGTCGTTCCCGATAGCCGAAGAACTGGCTACCACCTGCCTGAGCCTGCCCATGTGGCCGGGGATGACCGAGGAGCAGGTCAAAGCCGTTGCCGAGGGAATCAAAAGCTTCAAATAAAGTAATTGTCGTTGCCGGGACCTGTCTATCTAGGGTCTCGGCAATATCTTTTACACAACCTTGGCGGCAGTTTGTCCTGCCGCTACCTGTGAGCACCTGCGCCATTTATGCCCAAGCTTTCCGTCATCATTCCTTGTTACTTCAACGAGGATAATATCCCCGTAACATCCCGCGAATTGGTCGCCAACGAAGTGAACTTCCCGCCGGAAGTAACCTTCGAGTATGTGTTCGTGAACGACGGATCGGGCGATGATACGCTGGGGGCACTGCAGCGTGCGCAGCAAGCTTATCCGGGCAAAGTGCGCATCGTCGACTTGGCGGCTAACGTGGGTTCGTACAACGCTATTGTGGCCGGAATGGCCCACGCAACCGGGGACTGCATGGCCATCATCACGGCCGACATGCAGGATCCGCCCGAGCTGATGGTGCAGATGTACGAGTACTGGAAGAAGGGCTTCAAACTGGTTATCGGCAACCGGAAAGACCGCGAAGAAAAGGGCCTCTCGGAAGTATTTGCCAAAACGTTTCACTGGCTGATGAAGCACCTGGCGTTGCGCAATATTCCCGAAGGCGGCTTCGACTTCGTGTTCTTCGATCAGCAGGTGGCCAAGGAAGTGTTGAAGCTGCACGAACGCAACTCCAACGTGTTTTACCTGATGGTATGGCTGGGGTTTGCCTACGTGAACATTCCCTACGTGCGGCGCAAGCGCGAAATCGGAAAGTCGCGCTGGACGTTGAGCAAAAAGATCAAGCTGCTGATTGATTCGCTTCTGGCGTTTTCCTTTGTCCCGATCCGTGCTATATCGGTGGTGGGACTGGGGCTGGGGCTAATTGCCCTGCTCTACGGCCTGTACATCATCGTCCTGAAATTTGTCAGCCCCTCAGAACCCGCCGGCTGGACCGCGCTGATGGTGGTGTTGCTGTTCGTGTCGGCTTTCCAGATGGTCGCCTTGGGCATCATCGGCGAATACGTGTGGCGCGGCCTCGACGCGGCCCGTTCGCGGCCGCTTTACGTGGTGCGGCAGGTATACGAATAGCCCGCGTGCTTCAGTCCGGCAGGCGGTGCCGTTTAGGCCGCCCCGAGGCCACGTTGCTCAGTGCAAGCCCCTACATCTACCCCGTCACTTCCCTGCATGGCTTCGATCAGTACCCGTTCCGGCTCCCCTTCCTACTTCACGCTGGTCTACCAAAATCCGCTGTGGGTTTTCTTGGGCTTGTCGGTTACGCTGTCGATTTGGTACATCCTGTTTCCCGACGTTGTACCGCTGCACAACGGGTTTGCCTGGGAAGGTGACACCTACTACAAGCCGGTGGCCATTAACCTGCCGCACGAGCTGCTGGAAACGCACATCAACAGCTACACCATCCAGCGCATCTTTCCATTCGTTCTGCTACACGGCTTTTTCCGTCTGTTTGACATACCGTTTCGCGACGAATACCTGATCCTGTGGATGCAGATATTCAACCTGGGCGTGGGCGTATTGATGATTGTGCTCTGGCATAAAACGGCCAAGCTGCTGAACCTCTCCCTGGAGGCGGCCTGGGTTGGCTTCCTGGCCTTCTTCGTCAACTTTTCCTTTCTCAAGTACGACCTCTACATCCCGTTCACCACCGACCGGCTGGCCGCCGCTGCTGGGCTGATGAGCTTGTATTTCTACTTGCGCCGCAGCACTCTGGGGCTCTGGCTTACGGCCTTGGTATCGTTGAATATCTGGCCAACCGCGCTGGCGTATAATCTGTTGCTGCTGCTCATTCCCGCCGACGAGCCGCTGCCCAAGACCTCGAACCGGCCACTAAGCCTGCTCTGGGCGGCAGGCGTCAGCTTGCTGATAATGCTGCTGTTCGTCGGCGTGCTGTACGTGCGCGACGTGCCCTTGCCTCCGCGTATGGCTCCCGAAGTGCGGCCCTTGCTGCCACTGGGAATCGTGCTTACCGGGATTTACGTGTTTTATACGCAATGGACGCTGGGGCGGCGGCTGATTCCAGGATGGGCTGAGCTGGGGAATTTGCTATTGCGCACCTTGCGCCCGAGCATCAAGTGGCTGTATATCCTGGCCTTGCTGGCCGCTTATATCGAGCTAACCCGAGTCATCGGTGACCCGTCGCGCTCCTACCTGCCCTTCAAGACGTTCCTGATCAACACCACCTACGCCGTACTGCAGCGGCCGCTGCAGTTTGTCGTGGCGCACGGAGTCTACTATGGTCTGGCCGCGCTGATACCGATGCTGTTCTGGCGTCGGCTGCTGGCCGTGCTCGACCGGTTGGGGCTGGGGCTGGGCCTGATGCTGATGGTCGTGATGCTGCAGGCCATCAACAGTGAAACGCGGCAGCTAGCCAACGTGCTGCCGTTGCTGGCCCTGATAGCCGCGCTGGTAGCCGATACGTTTTCGCTGAACCGGGCCGCCGTGTGGACCGTCGCCGTGCTGCTGGTGCTCATCTCCAAAGCTTGGCTGCCTTTCAACTGGTTCGATCCAACGTTTGGGCAGCCCGCCGACCGGTTCCCGTCTTTTTCCTTTGTCCACAACGGCATCATGCTGGAATGGCCGTTCCAGGTGTATTTCATGAACCAGGGTCCTTGGATCAGTAATTTTTACCTGCTTCTGCAGGGAGGCATTCTGGCCGTGGTAGGATTCGTTGTGTACAAAGCCTTCACCAGAAGCCGGCTCGGTGATAACGCCGCCGCTGGCCGCTCACATTAGCGGCGAAGCAGCTGCGTCATTATCCCTCTATGAGCTTGTCGAAGACAGATCTGCCCCAAAAAAACACTCTGTTCACTCCTCATTCCTGGTCGTTGGAACGTCCTTGGCCAGTGCTGCGGTGCGTGTTACTGGTATTTGGGCTGTACCTAGTGTATCTACCGTTCAGCGGCTATGATGTGCTGCCCTGGGACGCCGAGCAGTACTGGCAACTGGTGTCGCGGTTCTTCATCAAGAAGAAGAACTTCTCGCTGCTTAACTACGACGCAAACCTGCGTGGCTACGTGGGCCCGCTGTTGATCCTGCCCGTGCGGGCGGTTTGCATGATCATGGGGTGGGCGCCTCTCCACGGGTCCCGCTTTATCGGCATGGTATGGGCGGCCCTTCTGTTCGGGTACACGCTGCCCGAATTCTGGAAGCGCGTCACGGGACACGCCTTGTTAGGTAAGCATTGGCTGTTGTTGGTGGCGCTGAGCTTCGTGTTCTGGAGGGATTATTTCAATTTCTGCATCCAGGATTTTCCCGCCCTTACGGTGCTGCTCCTGGCGCTTATTGCTTTTTCGCAGCCGGGCTGGCAGTGGGTAGCGGTTGGCGGTGCCCTGCTGGCTGTAGCGCTCAATATGCGTCCTATTTATCTGGCCAGCCTGCCGGGTGCTCTGGGCTGGCTATGGTGGCAGCACGGGCAAATGGCCCGCCGCGCCAACCAGCGCCTTGGCCTAGGTAGAGCCACGCTGGCGCTGCTGCCGCTAGCCGGTGGCGCGGCGCTGGTACTTCTGCCGCAAGTGCTGATCAACCTGCGCCATTTCGGGCAGTTGTCGCCTCTGGTACTAGCTACCGATAACGGGCACATGCCATTCTACCTGAAACAGCTCAACTGGGGCACGGCCTACCCGCGCTACGATTCCAGCATCGATCCGAGCCACTACGGCGGTGTGTTGTACGCTGACCGCAGCGGCCTGCAGGTGTTGGCGGCGCAAGCCAAAGGGTATTTTGAGAGCTATCAGGCGCTGCTGCAGTATTATCTGCTGCACCCGCTGGAAGGCATCGGCCGCTACCTGCGCCACCTCTTCAACGGGCTAGACCTGTGGTACGCCACGCCTTACCCAATGCAGGTCAGCAAGAGCGGCCTTACGGGGCTGCAATTGCTCAACTACGTGGTGCTGGGCTTAGGGCTCAGTTATATCGGGTTTTCGCTGAAAAACGCAGCAACGAAGCCCCACCCGTCTATTTATGGGATTGGCTGGGCGCTGTTAGCCGTGATGCTGCCCGTCTGCGTAGCCATTCCGACTGCCGTAGAGTGTCGCTTCCTGCTGCCCTTGCACCTGCTGCTGCTGAGCATGGTGGCCTATTACAGCCCGAACCGTCTGACAAATTTAGGGTTGAAGAAATCCTTGCTTGCCGCGGCGGTAGTGGTCTTGACGGTGTGGGGCGGCGTTACGCTGTCAGCAGAACTGAAGCCAAACCTGTTGCCGGTCGGGACGCTGCCGCCGGGCTACTAAGGTCGGTGGACAGCAACCGGACAAGCGAGCTTTGCTGCTTTTCGGCCATTATGCGTCCGCTTGGCGAAGCATGACGTTTCGTTTTGCTGTTCGCACAGCCCGGCACCCTGACCCCGCTGCTAAAACTCGTGTGAACGGGGCTCCTCAAGCGGCGCGCAAGAGGTGATTTTAGCCGCGGCGCGTCAGCCTGCGCTTGGTGTGGTAGAGCACGTCCTTTAGGAATTTTCGGTCGGCGGGCACTTTCAGCAGGTAGGCCAGGGCGGCGCGGTAGGCCGGCCAGAAGTGGTCGGCGTTGAAAGCCGTAATGGCGTCCTGCTTCAGCCCGATTTCGCGGTGCGCGGCCAGGTAAGCCGGAATGGCCGCGGGCAGGCGCCCCACCAGCTGCCGCACCTGGGCCAGCTTTTCGGGGTAGGGCAGGGCGGCGAAACGGGCGTCGATGACCTCGGTGAGCAGCGCGTCGGCGGCTACTTTCTTGTCGCCTTCCCAGTAGTGGTACACGTAGTCGATGGCCGGCAGAATCTGGTCGCGCGTCTGGAGCACCAGCGAAAAGGCAATCTGCTCGATGATGTGCCAGTGCGAGTGGGCGTAGAGGTGGTCGATGAGCTGGTACACATCGGGCAGGTAGGCCGCCACCGAGGGCGCGAGGCCCAGCACGCCCGAGTTCCAGCACTGCTGGGTGCCGGAGAACCGCTCGGCGCCGCGCGTGGTCTGAAACGGCTCCTGCTCCATCATCCGCACGAAGTCGGCCACCGTCTTGTCGTGGGGCAGGGGCTGGGTGGCAATGTCGTTGAAGGTAAACTCCACGGTGTGCATCACGTCGACGCCGGGGCGGATGCTGGCCAGCAGCGGGCCGGGGTGCTTGATAAAGAACGTGTCGGAGTCGAAAAACAGCAGGTTGTCCTGCGGGTGCTGCACCAGGGTGTCGCCCACTACCACGGCCTTGATGCGGTGCCGGTAGCCCACGGTGCCCATCATGGCCGTTTGCTGCTCGGGGGTGAGGATGACGTACTGCACCGGCACGTCGCCCAGGAACTGCTCGAAGTAATCCGAACGGTCGGTGTAGATGATGACCTTGACCTCGGGCCGGGCGGCTTGGGCGTCGTAGAAGCTGAAAAAGCTGAGCACGGCCAGTACTGCGCGTCGGTACTCTTTCGGGCTGCCGTAGGAAAGCACTACGAGGTTCGTCATGGCAAGGCGAAGGCGCTACCGCACCGGCGGCAGCGGAAAATGGGTGGACCCGGCAAAAGTACCCGTCTTTCGGCAGACTCGCCGACGGGACCCAACCCCGGGAGCCGTGCGCAACCGTTTGTTTCACTGGTTCAGGGCATAATTTGGGGACGGGGCGGGGCCGTACCTTGGTCGGCCACTGAAAAAGGCAGAACTTTGTCACCATTTGCCGGCTGCCTGCTAGGGCGTCGGCTGCGCATCGCGCGCGGCCGGTAGCCCCCTGGCTGCCCGGTAATTATATTCATTCAGCCCAACGCCCGACGTTTTGAGCACCGTAAGCACCCCGGAAATCCGCCTCTCCTATTACATCACGACCTTCAACAAGCTGCCCTACCTGAAAGTGGCGCTGCAGGACCTGATCGACAACCGAAAGCCCGACGAGGAAATCGTGGTGGCCGACGGCGGGAGCAAGGACGGAACGCCCGAGTGGCTGGCCGAGCTGCTGGCCGCCGGCAAGATTCAGCACTTCATCACCGCTCCCGACCGCGGCGAAGCCCACGGCGTGAACCGCGCCCTGATGGCCTGCCGCGGCACCGTGCTGAAGTGGATCAACGACGACGACGTGTTCTGCTACCCGGCCATCGAGGAGTGCAAGCAGTTTCTGCTCGACAACCCCGAGTACGACGTTATCGGCGCCGACGGCTACGACAACTACACCGGCCAGGAGCTGGAGCTGGTGACCCACCTGCCGCACTTCAACAAGTGGAAGGCTGACAAGGAGCCCTTCGGCTTCTACGGCCCGGGCCTGATGCTGCGCCGCTCGGCCCTCACGCTCATCGGCCTCACGCACGCCCTGAGCCGCTTCGTCGACAACGAGTACACCTACCGCATCACCTCGCTGCCCATCAAGATGGCCTGGTACCGCAAGCCGGTGTTCGTGCGCATCATCAACCCCGACAGCAACACGTTGAAGTTCCTCAACATCAAGCGCGTGGAGCAGGGCCTCAACGACGTGTACCGCGAAATTGCCACCGGCCGCCCCGTGTCGCAGGCCAAGCGCGAGCGGATGATCAACGCCGTGAAGCGCAAGGTATACGATTTGCTGTACCGCCGCTCGTCCACCATCGCGCCGGAGAAGTACGAAATGACGGCCGACAGCTTCGCCAAGCTCTACCAGCAGCACCGCGACACGCTCTACAAGGGCTTTGCCGACGCCAAAGGCGAATCGTTCCTCCGCTAATCTAAACGGCCCGCGCCGCGTGGTCTGCTTCGGCGGGCCGGGCGGCGCGGCTGCTTACTGCCCGTGAAAACCACTTCTATTATCAACGTTGGCCTGCTGGGTTTCGGCAGCGCCGGCCGGATCTATCATGCCCCCTTCCTGAACGCCTACGCTGGCTACCGGCTCAGCAAGGTGCGCACGGCCCAGACCAGCCCCGAAATCTGCGCCCGGGAGCTGAAAGGCCATACCCAGGTAGTGTCGACCAGCGAATCTATCTTCGAAGACCCCGCCATCGACCTAGTGGTGGTGGCCGCGCCCAATCACCTGCACCACTCCCTGGCCAAGCAGGCCCTGGAAGCCGGCAAGCACGTGGTGGTCGACAAGCCCTTCACGCTGACCACGGCCGAGGCCGACGAGCTGATCGAAGTGGCCCGGCAGCAGCAGCGCGTGCTGACGGTGTACCACAACCGCCGCTTCACCAGCGACTTCCGCACCGTGAAGAAAGTGTGCCAAAGCGGCCTGCTGGGGCGCATCGTGGAATATGAAGCCCACTTCGACCGGTTCCGCAACAGCATCCGCGCCGGCTCGTGGAAGGAAGACAACGGCCCCGGCGGCGGCATCTTCTACGACATGGGCACCCACCTCATCGACCAGGCCCTGGAGCTGTTTGGCCTGCCCGAGGCCGTGCGCGCCGATCTGCGCATTCAGCGCACCGGCGGGCAGTCCATCGACAGCTTCGAGGTGGTGCTGGAATATCCGAACCTGAAGGCCACGCTCAAGGGCAGCATGCTGGCCAAGGAGCCGTTTCCGCAGTTCACCGTGTTCGGGGACCACGGCACCTTCATGAAGTACGGCCGCGACGTGCAGGACGACGCGCTGCGCATCGGCACGGTGCCCCACAACGGCCCCGACTGGGGCCTGGAGCCGGAGAACTTCTGGGGCCGCCTGCATACCGCGCACCAAGGGCTGGAAATCAACGGCATCGTGCGCAGCGAGCTGGGCAACTTCGGCGAGTTCTACCACAACCTGCACGACGTTATTACGGCCGGTAAGGAGTTGATTGTGAAGCCCGAGGAAGCGCGAAACGTCATCCGCGTCATCGAGCTGGCCGAACAGAGCAGCCGCGAAAAGCGCACCATTCCCTTCACGCTGTAGCCCGGCTGCCTTCCCCGCGCACGCCGTATCTTCGCGTGTCCTCACTTCGCGCAACCTGAGCCGCATGGCCACCGACTCTTCGGCCCCGCATTCCGCCGGCCGGCCCTCCGCCGGCATTCCGCTGTTTTCGACCTACGTGCACCCGCGCGCGGCCGAGCAGGTGGCGGCGGTGCTGGCCACGACCATGCTCAGCGAAGGCCGGCTGGTGAAGCAGTTCGAGCAGCAGCTCACGGCCGAGTGTGGGCTGCGGCACCCGGCGGCCGTCAACAGCGGCACCAGTGCCTTGCACCTGGCCCTGGAAGTGGCCGGCGTGGGCCCCGGCGACGAGGTGATTCTGCCCGCGCAGACCTTTGTGGCCTCGGGCACCAGCATCCTGCAGACCGGCGCCGTGCCCATTTTCGCCGACATCTGCTACTCGGATGGCAACCTCGACCCGGCCGATATCGAACACCGCATCACCCGACGCACCAAGGCCATCATGCCGGTGCACTGGGGCGGCTACCCCTGCGACCTGGCCGAAATCGGGGCCGTGGCCGCGCGGCATGGGTTGGTGGTGGTGGAAGACGCGGCCCACGCCCTCGGGGCCACGTACCGCGGGCAGCCCATCGGCGCCATTTCCGATTACACCTGCTTCAGCTTTCAGGCCATCAAGCACCTGACCACCGGCGACGGCGGCGCCGTGTGCGCGCTGGACCCGGCCAAAGCCGAAGAAGTGCTGCACCGCCGCTGGTTTGGCATCGACCGGGCCCACTCGCCCATGTCGGAGCTGGGCGAGCGGGAATACGACCTGCGCCAGCTGGGCTACAAGTACCACCTCTCGGACTACGCCGCCGCCCTCGGCTTGGCCAACATGGCCGGCCTCCACGAGCGGATGCAGCGCCGCCGCGCCATTGCCCGGCGCTACCGGGCGGAGCTGCGGGACGTGCCCGGTCTAACGCATTTTGAGTACCGGGCCGACCGTGAAAGCGCCTACTGGCTGTTCGGCTTCCACGTGGAGCGGCGGCTCGATTTTATCCGAAGCCTGAAGGCGGCCGGCATTACGGCCTCCGTCGTGCACGTGGGCATCGACCACAACACCCTCTTCGGCGGCAGGCGCCCGGCCCTGAGCAACCAGCGCCGCTTCGACGACACCCAGGTTCACATTCCCCTCCACGATGCCCTGACCGATGGCGACGTGGACCACATCATAGCCGTTATTAAACAAGGATGGTAACTCCCAAAATGAAGATTGTCCTGTTCGGCGCCACCGGCTTTGCCGGCCGCAACGTCGCCGACGAGCTGCGCAGCCACGGCGTGGAGCCCGTAGAAGCCTCGCTGAGCACCGGCCTCGACCTGCGCGACGCCGCCGCCACCGAGGCCTTCCTGCGCCAGCACCGCCCCACGCACATCATCAACTGCGCCGCCCACGTGGGCAGCCTGAACTACGTGACCGAGCAGGCCGCCACCGTGGTGGCCGACAACATGCGCATGATTGTGGGCATGTACGAGGCCATTGCCAAGGCCTGCCCGCGCGCGTTGGTTATCAACCCCATTGCCAACTGCGCCTACCCGGCCAAGGCCGACATGTTCCGCGAGGAAGAGTGGTGGGACGGCCACCTGCACCGCTCGGTGCTCAGCTACGGCGCTACCCGCCGCCTGCTGTGGGTGACGGCCGAGTGCTTTCAGATGCAGCACGCCGTGCACAGCATCAACCTGCTCACGCCCAACATGTACGGCCCCTACGACTCGACCGATCCGAACAAGGCGCACGCCCTGAACGCATTGATTTCCAAGTTTGTGAAGGCCGAGCAGATCAACCAGACCGAGCTGCCCATCTGGGGTACCGGCGTGGCCATCCGCGAGTGGCTCTACGCCCCCGACTTCGCCCGCATCGTGTGGCAGGTGCTGCTGCAACCCGACCGCCACGGCCTGGAGCAGCCCCTGAACCTGGCCCAGAACGACGGCCTGAGCGTGAAGGAGCTGGTCGACATCATTCAATCGAAGTTCGACTACAAGGGCAAAGTGGTGTGGGACCACACCAAGCCCGACGGCGCGCCCAAGAAGGTGATGGACGACAAGCACTTCCGCGAGGTATTCCCGGAGTTCCAGTTCACCGACTTCCAGGAAGGCATTGCCAAGACCATCGAGTACTACGAATCGGTATTCCCTTACTAAGCTGCCGGCCGCGCGAGCGGGGGCTCGGGCTGCTGCGGCGGCTCCGGGCCCCCGCTCCGTTGCGTCTGGCGGCATAGTCGGCTGAATTTGTACCTTCCCGCCATGGCTTCTCCCGCGTTGTCTTCGGCCCAATACGACTACTCCCTGCTCCAAAGCTGCGGCGAGGACGTGTTCATCAGCGCCAACGTCGAAATCCGCCGGCCCCACCTCGTCACGGTGGGCAGCCATGTGGCCATCGACTCGGGCGTGTACCTGACCACCGCCGCCCGCATCGGCGACTACATTCACCTCTCGCCTTACCTGACCATCATCGGCGGGGCCCAGAGCACGCTCCTCGTGGAGGACTTCGTGACCATTGCCGCCGGCAGCCGCCTGATTTGCGGCTCCGACCGGTTTATGGGTGACGGCTTCACCAGCGTGACGGTGCCCGAGGAGTTCCGCGACACGGTGGATTTCGGCACCATCCGCTGCCAGCGCTTCGCCGGCATCGGCACCAACGCCGTCATCATGCCCGACGTGACCATCGCCGAGGGCAGCGTGGTGGGGGCCTGCGCCCTCGTCACGCACGACACCGAACCCTGGACGGTGTACGTGGGTATACCGGCGCGGCCGGTGAAGGTGCGCCCCCGCGAGAAAATGCTGGAATACGCCAAACGCCTCGGCTACGAATAACTTCGCGCCTCACCTGCCGGCCGCATGTACACGCTGTCCTACGTTCTGACCACCTACAACAAGCTGCCCTACCTGAAGCAGGTGGTGGAGCGCCTCGTGGCCGCCCGGCAGCCCGACGAGGAAATCGTGGTGTGCGACGGGGGCAGCAAGGACGGCACGCCCGAGTACCTGCGCGGGCTCTACGAAGCCGGCCAGATTCAGCAGTTCGTCTCGGAGCGCGACAAGGGCGAGGCCCACGGCTTCAACAAGGCCATGCTGCGGGCCCGCGGCGAGCTGATCAAGCTCATCACCGACGACGACGCGTTCTGCTACTCGGCCATCCGCGAAGCCAAGGACTTTATGCTGGCCAACCCCGACATCGAGGTGCTGACCGGCAACACCGGCCTGATTCACCTGGAGCACCTCGAATCGGTGAGCTTCTACGACGACGTGGCCGACAACTTCCGCCGCTGGCTCGACAAAAAGGAAGTGGTCTGGATGATCGGGCTGCCGCTCCTCATCCGCCGCGAAGCCCTAGCCCTGACCGGCCTGCTGCACACCGGCGCCGTGCAGGTAGATACCGAATTCACCTACCGCATCACCAGCCTGAACGTGAACCTGGCCTGGAGCACCGCCGTGATGAGCGTGCGCCTGGAAAACCCGCAGAGCAACTTCCGGGTGATGAACCAAGGCCCGAAGTGGCGCCGCGCCAGCGACGAGGAGGCCGACCGCATGCGCTACTACTACGACAAGCGCTACGGCAGCTTCAAGAATATGCTGAGCCAGCGCCTGCCCTTCGAGTGGGTGAAAAAGCCCCTGCGTCCGCTCAAACGGGCCGTGTTTCAGCTGCTCAAGCGCCCCATGTACGAAGGCAATACCGCCCAGCCTAGCGGATACGTGGCTGATGGACAGGTGATTGACGATGTCGAGCGGCTCAATACGGCTTTTCGGGTGGCCGACGAGTTCATGCGCACGTATAACGCCGCGCACCCAACCGAATTCCTCTTCAAGGGCAACCCGCTGACCAAGGTCGGACTCGCCCCATAGCGCGGCTGGTATGGCCGACTGCTACCTCCTGGTTGGAATTTAGCAGGGGCTAGTTTGCAATATGGCGGGAGCAAGTAGTAGCAGACGGTAGGCAGTTGGTGTCCAAGCCCCTGATTTGAGTTACCTTTGCTGCGCCTGCTCCCACCGGATTTTAAAAGCGCCCATGGCCAACCCGTTTCCTAGACTGTTTTGGCTGACCACCGCTGGCTTTCGGGGCAAGCCGGGCCCACTGCTTCCGAACTTGGCTCTGGGTACCTGCCGGCCCGAATAGGCGCACTGGCTATTACTCCTCTTCTTCTACGACACCTCAACCTTGGCCACTTCCGGCCACTAACGCGTTTCGCAATTTGCACCACATGAAAGTAGCTCTTATCACTGGAATCACCGGTCAGGACGGGGCTTATTTGGCCGAGTTGCTACTAGAAAAAGGCTACGAAGTCCATGGAATCAAGCGTCGTACGTCGCTGTTCAACACCGACCGTATCGACCACCTCATTACGGACGACCGCGGCGCGAAAAACCCGCGGTTTACCAACCACTACGGTGACCTGACGGACTCGACCAACCTGATCCGCATCATTCAGGAGGTGCAGCCCGACGAGATTTACAACCTCGGCGCCATGTCGCACGTGAAAGTTTCCTTCGATTCGCCCGAGTACGTGGCCGACGTCGACGGCATCGGCACGCTGCGTATTCTGGAAGCCGTGCGCATCCTGGGCCTGACCCAGAAAACCCGCATCTACCAGGCGTCGACGTCGGAGCTGTACGGGCTGGTGCAGGAAGTGCCGCAATCGGAGACGACGCCGTTCTATCCCCGTTCGCCCTACGCCGTGGCCAAAATGTACGGCTACTGGATTACGGTGAACTACCGCGAGGCCTACGGCATGTACGCCTGCAACGGCATTCTGTTCAACCACGAAAGCCCGCTGCGCGGCGAAACCTTCGTGACCCGCAAAATCACCCGCGGCGTCGCGCAGATTGCCCTGGGCATGCGCGAGAATATCAAGCTGGGCAACCTGGACGCCAAGCGCGACTGGGGCCACGCCAAGGACTACGTGGAAGCCATGTGGCGCATCCTGCAGCAGGACACGCCCGAGGACTTCGTCATTGCCACCGGCGTGACGACCACCGTGCGCGACTTCGTGAAAATGGCCTTTGCCGAAGTCGGCGTGGAGGTAGCTTTCGAAGGCGAGGGCGTAGAGGAAATCGGCCGGGTAGTGGCTTCCAATGGGGAGTACGACCTGCCGGTAGGCCAAGTGGTGGTGAAGGTCGACCCGACCTACTTCCGCCCGACCGAAGTAGATCTGCTGATCGGCGACCCGACCAAATCGAAGACCAAGCTCGGCTGGGAGCCCAAGTACGACCTGGCCGCCCTGGTGAAAGACATGATGGAAGCCGACGTGTCGCTGTTCAAGCGCGACGCGTACCTGCTGAAGGGAGGCCACAAAGTATTGTGGCAGCACGAGTAAGCTTTACCGGCAACAACTTGGAAGCCTTCCCGCTGCCGCCCTGGCAGTGGGAAGGCTTTTTGAAATCACCAAACACGCGGGGTATTCCGTTCGCTTTTGATTAACCGGTTACGCAGCACTGTGCGCACCAGTGCCCAGGCCATGCGGCAGCGTGGGTCGTTTGCCCAGAACTTTGCCGTTACTCTTTCGGGAACCACCATCGTGGCGGCCATCGGCTTTGCCCTTACGCCGATCATGTCCCGCATCTACCCGCCTGCCAGCTACGGGCAGTTTGCAGTGTTCGGCTCGGTGGTGGGCAACCTGAACCTGCTCACTACCCTGGGCTACCCCGGTGCCATGCTGATGCCCAAGCTGCGCGAACGGTTTCTGGCGCTGGTGCACCTGAGCCTGCTGCTGACCATGACGGCCATTGTGGTGCTAAGCGGCCTGCTGGTGTTTGCGGCCGAACCCTTGCGGCAGCTGCTGCATTTGGAGGGCGTGGGCGGCTGGCTGTACACGGTGCCGCTGCTGCTATTGCTCTTCAACCTGAACGCCATCATGTTTACTTGGTACACGCGCGACAAGGCGTTTACCAAGCGTGCCGGCGTCGACATAGCCACCACGCTCTCCGGCCGAGCCTTTACCATTGGCTATGGCTGGTGGTTCGGGGGGCCGGTAACGGGGCTGATTCTGGGCGAGTTCTTCAACCGCATCACGGCCATGACCGGACTGCTGGTCGGCGGTATCTGGCGGCAGACGGGCGAGCTGTGGCGTAGCTTCAACTGGCAGACCATCAAGAGCGTAGCCCGCGAATACAAGGACTTTCCGCTCTACATTCTGCCGGCGGGCTACGTGAACACCGTTTCCTCGCAGCTGCCCATTTTTGCGCTGACCACGGGCTTCGGTTCAACGGTTGTGGGGCTCTACTCATTTTCCGTTAGCCTGCTCGAAATACCGATCAACCTGATTGGCAATGCCATTTCGCCGGTATTCGCCCAGAAGGCCATCGAAACGCACCAAAACCAGCCGGAGCGCCTGCCGGTCATCACGCTGGACCTGTACTACAAGCTGCTCTACCTCGGCATCCTGCCTTTCGGAGGCATTACCGTATTTGGCGACTGGATTTTCAAGATTGTGTTTGGGGCCCGCTGGGAGGCGGCGGGCATGTTCACGGCCTTTTTGGGGTATTACTACGTGTTCAAGCTCACCTCCCTGGCCACTTCGGGCATTTACACCGTGTACGAAAAGCAGCGCTACCAGCTGATTGCCAACGCCGGTATCCTGGTCGCCCGGGCGGTGGGGCTGGGCATCGGCTTGTACTTGCACAACGTCAAACTGGCAATGCTGCTCTTTGGCCTGGCCAGCATGCTCGGCAGCTTTATCACCGACCTGCACATTCTGTCGCTGCTGCGCCTGCCGGTGGGCCGCATTGCGCTGCGCTCCATCGCGCTGACGGTGGGCGTGACGGCGGTGCTCTACGTGCTGCGCCTCGGCATCGAGAGCCTGCACTTGTCTTTCCTGCAATAGGGCCGGCGCCGGGCCGCGCCCGGTTTGCCTTTTTTCTCGATACATAGGGGCTCCGGCCCGTAGCCACACTTCATATGCCAACCATCAAAGGGGCGCGGTACCGGCTATCGGAACTGCTCAAAAAGGCGGCTGACGTTACGTTTCGGCCGCCCGGCGGCGAAATCCACGACATTGGCCTGGACCGTCTGGGGCCCAAGGCCAAGCGGGCATTTATCAAGTATTCGATTTACTCGATTCCCTATTACATCAAGGGGGACCCCATGCAGTGCCCGCAGATCAACGAGCACACCATGTACTGGGAATCGGCCGAGATGGTGCGCCAGCTCAACGAGCGGGGCTACGTGGTGGACTACCACCACGTGCATAGCCGGGTGCCCATCGACTGGGAAAAATACGACCTGATCATCGACGAGGGCGGCAGCCTCATCAACATGCCCGCGCACCTGCGCGCTGGCCGCACAACGGTGTTTTATGCCTCGAGCAACTACTGGCTGTTTCAGAACATGGCCGAGCTCAAGCGCATCGAGGACTTCCACCGGCGTCATGGCCTCTTCATCTCGCCGGAGCGGCAGGCCCCGCCCAACTACGCCAACGAGGCCGCCGACTACATGACCTACCTCGGGACCGACTTCCAGCTGCGCCTCTTCGACCGGCCAGCCCTGAAACACCAGCTGAATATTTCGGCGGTGTACGAGCCCGACTACCAGCGCCGCAACATGGACGAGGCCCGCACCAAGTTTGTGTGGCTGGGCAGCGGGGGCTTGCTGTTGAAGGGGCTCGACCTGGTAGTGGAAGCCTTTGCACAAATGCCCGAGCTGACGCTCTACATCGGCGGGCACGCCGAGCGGGAGCCGCGGTTCTGGTCGTGGCTGCAGCCCATGCTGGCCAAGCACCCCAACCTGAAATATATGGGTTGGGTGGACGTGGGCAGCCGCAAGTTTGCCGACCTGGCCCAGCAGTGCATTGGCACGGTGTACCTGAGCGGCAGCGAGGGCGGCGGCGGCGCCGTGGTGCAGCTGGCGCACTTTGGCCTGATTCCCATCACCACCGAAACCAGCACCGTGCGCGAGGAGCTGACCACCGTCATTCGCTCGCAGGAGCCCAGCGAGATTATTGCCCAGACCATCAAGGCCGTGCGCGAACTGGTGGCCCTGCCCGAGGCCGACCTGCACGCCCGCTCGGAAGCGGCCTTCGCGTTTGCGCGGGAACACCACACCCGTACGGCCTACGCCCGCTCCTTCGCCGCGCTGCTCGACCGCATCGAGCAGGGGCGCTAGCCGCGGCGGGGCCGTGGCCGTACCGGTGGTAGCGGGCAGAAACCGGGTCTGGGCTAGAGCTGCCCCGCGCCATTCGTCCCCCAGTGGTATGAGTCAATCTGTACTTCTGCGCTTACGTCGTGCCTGGGAAGGCGTGCGCCGGCCCGGGTCGTTTGCTCGGAACTTGGTCATCATGCTCTCGGGCTCGACGCTGAGCACCCTGGTGGGGGTACTGCTCACGCCGGTGGTGTCGCGCATTTATCCGCCGGCGGCGTACGGGCAGTTTGCCGTCTACAACGCCCTGATCAGCAACCTGAACTTGCTCAGCACGCTGGCCTACCCGGGCGCGCTGCTGCTGGCGCGGCGCCGCTCGCAGTTTCTGGCCCTGGTGCAGCTCTCGGTGCTGGTGTCGGTGGCGTCGAGCGCGCTGCTGGTCCTGGTCCTGGTGTGGCTCGGGCCCTGGCTGATGCGGCACCTGCACGTGGAGGCGCTGGGCAACTGGCTCTACACCCTGCCGGTAATGCTGCTGGTGTTCAACCTGAACCACGTAATGAGCACCTGGTACATGCGCGACAAGCTCTTTGGCAAGCGCGTGGGCGTGGAAATGGCCACCAACCTGGGCGGGCGGGCCTTCACCATCGGGTACGGCCTGCTCAGCAACGGACACGTAGCGGGCCTGCTGCTGGCAGACTTTCTCAACCGGGTAGTGGCTACGGTAACGTTGATGGCCGGTAGCATCCGGCACGAGTTTGGGGCGTTGCGGCGGCAGTTTTCCGGGCGTTGGCTGCGGCTGGTAGCGCACCGCTACCGCAATTTTCCATTGCTGTACCTGCCCGGGGGCTACGTCTACATTCTGTCCACCCAGTTGCCCGTGTTTTTGCTGGCGCCGGCCTTCGGCACTACCGCCGTCGGCCTGTATTCTTTTTCCTTGGGCCTGCTGGAAATGCCCGTCAACGTGCTCGGCGCCGCCATTGCGCCGGTGTTTCAGCAGAAGGCGGCCGAAACCTACCAGACCGAGCCGGAGCGTCTGCCGGGCATCACCCTGCGCCTGTACAACCAGCTGCTCTACCTCGGTGTACTGCCCTTCAGCATCGTCACGGTGTACGGCGACGTGCTGTTTCGCGTGGCGTTTGGCGCACGCTGGGAGCCGGCGGGCGTTTTTACGGGCTACTTGGGCTTTTACGCCCTCTTCAAGCTCCTCTCGTTGGCCACCACGGGCATTTACACCGTTACCGGGCGGCAGAAGTATTACCTCTACGCCAATTTGCTGCTGCTGCTCGTGCGCACCCTGTGCCTGGGCGTCGGCATTAGCCAGCACAACCTCGACCTGACCCTGCTGCTGTTCGGCGTTGGCTCGTTGCTGGCCACGTTCGCCGTCGATTTGCACGTGCTGCACCTGCTGCGGCTGCCGGTGTTGCGCATTGCCCTGCGCATGCTGGGCCTGATCGGGCTAGCCTGGCTGCTGACCTGGCTGTCCCGCCTGGGGCTGGCGCATTACCTGCCGTTTTTTCGCTAGCCCGCCCGGCTGGCGCTGACTCACAGCGTGGCGCGGGCCCGGCGCCGGCATTTGTACTAATTTCGCGGCTGCTTCCGCCGGGGCCCTGGCCGCCGGTTTCACTGCCCAGCCCGCTCCGTGGCGCCGGGCGCAAGTTATTCGGCCTCCATGCCCACCGACGTTTCCATCCTGGTCAAGTCATTCAACCGCCCGTACTACCTGGACCGCTGCCTGCGCAGCATCTACGACCACGTGACGGGCAGCTATACCATCACGGTGCTCGACGACGGCACCCCCGGCCGCTACCTCGACGAAATCCAGCGCCGCTACCCCGAGGTGCGTATCGTGCGCTCGGAGCTCTACGACGCCAAAGTAGCCCAGCTCGACGCCCACGCGGCGGGCGGCGCGCCCTTCTCGCTGCGCATCATCCCCACCAAGCTCTGGATTGAGGGCGTGGAGCAGGCCACCCCGAAGTTCTGCCTGCTCGAAGACGACATCTGGATGACCCGGCCCGTGAATTTGAGCCAGATGGCCGACTACATGCAGGAGCGGCAGGTGGTGATGACCAAGTTCTACTGGGGCGGCAACATCAACACCTTCGAGGCGCGCATGGGCGGGCGCGGGCCGCAGGTGCAGGAATACGAGCTGGCCCTGCCCGCCGGCCCCGAGTGGTGGCTGCGCATGCTGCTGCTCAACAAGTTCAAGTCGCACTCCATCCTGCACCGCCTCGGGCTGGCCAAGGAGGGCATCTACTTCCAGCTGCCGTTCTACAGCATGTACTCGGTGGCCTCGGCCGTGTTCGACAAGGCCTACTGGCTGCACCTCTGGCAGGCCGGGCAGAAGCAGGCCGATGAAGTGCACCAACTCTCGCGGGCCCTGCACTGGACCAAAAGCCAGCCTACGCGCTTCGCCAAAACCGAGCAGGAAGTGACGCAGACCTCGTTCACGTCGTCGGCCACCAACATGTTCAAGGGCGTGGAATTCGACGTGGTGGCGGCCAACTACCACCTCAACGAAGCCTGGCTGCAGGGCCGCCTCGACGCCATGCACGACTACCCGCTGGACTTCTCGACCGAGTACCTGAAGCCCATCTTCGACCAGGCCAACGACCCGCGCTGCACCTACCCGAACTGGCTGCGCTGGATTGAGCGCTTCAAGGGCGTGTACGCCAGCATGGGCGTGGTCGTCGACTAACCCCGGCGGCCCCGGTCCGTACTCAGTCCGCCGCTGCGGCGGCTCACCTTTTTCCGCTTTTCCGTGGCTGTCTACTTCAGCATCGTCATTCCGACCTACAACCGCGCCGGCTTCATCAAGGCCACGCTGCAGTCCGTGCTAGCCCAGCAGTTCACCGACTGGGAAGTGCTGGTGGTGGACGACGGCAGCACCGACAACACGGCCGAAGTCGTGGCCTCGCTGCCCGACGCGCGCATTCAGTACCTGCCCAAGGTCAACGGAGAGCGGGGCGCGGCCCGCAACTACGGCCTGGCCCGCGCCCAAGGGGAGTACGTGCTGTTTCTGGACTCCGACGACCTGTTTCACCCCAACCACCTTTCGGGGCTCTACGCCAAGATTCAGGAACTGAAGCAGCCCAACTTCATTGCCGCCAAGTACGACTTCGACCGCGACGGAGTGCGCGCCGACAGCGACATGGCCGGGCTGGCCGAGGGCTGGTACGGGCTCGACACCTTCGTGCGCGGCAATGCCCTGGCCTGCAACATCTGCGTGCGCCGCCAGAACCCCGGACTGCATCCTTTCGAGGAGGACCGCCGCTACTCGGCCGTGGAAGACTGGATGTTCATGCTCGAAAACACCCAGCAGGACCGCATTTACGTGGTTGATCAGGTGAGCATCACCATGAACGACCACGACACCCGCTCCATGCGCTCCGACAACTCGGCCCTGGTGCGCCGCCTGCAGCTGGCTTTGGAGTGGATGCTGGCCCGCCTTCAGCTCACCCCCGAGCAGCGCCGGACGCTGACCGGGCGGGTGTATTACCTTTGCGCTATCCACGCCTACGCCGACGACCACCGCGCCGAGGCCGTGCGCTACGCCCAGCTGGCCCGCCCGCACCTGCCCACGGCCCAGGGCCTCATTTTGCTGGTGCGCTGCCTGCTCGGCGTGCAGTTCGTGGACCGACTCAAGAAAATCCGGGGCTAAGGCACCGTCCGGCCGCCTCTCGTTGTTATTGCCATCATGCGCATTCTGTTTCTGAGCTACTGGGGGCTGGACGACCCGCTGACCGTCTCCACCGTTTTCCCGCACCTGCAGCTGCTGCAGCAGCGCCCCGACGTGGAGAGCGTGCTGCTCGTCACCATCGAGCGTAACGGCAAGGCGCCGGCTTTCCGGCTGCCCTTCGCGGCCGATAAAGTCGAGTTTGCCCCGCTGATTTCCGAGCCGGGCCGCAACGTGCTCGTCACCAAGACCGACGACTTCCTGCGCTTCCCGAAGCAGCTGGTGCAGCTGGCCGCCGCCCACCGCAGCGACTTTCTGCTGGCCCGTGGCGCCCCGGCCGGGGCGCTGGCCTACCTGGTGTGGAAGCAGAACAAGCTGCCCTTCTACGTGGAGTCCTTCGAGCCGCACGCCGACTACATGCTCGAATCGGGCGTGTGGCGGCGCTACGACCCGCGCTACCTCTTTCAGCGCCACTGGGAGCGGAAGCAGAAGCAGCTGGCCCGTGGCCTGATGCCGGTGGCCGAAAACTACCGCCGCCAGCTCATCAGCGAAGGCGTGCCCGCCGACCAGATTGTGACGGTGCCCTGCTCGGTGAACCTGGCCGCCTTCGGCTACGACGCGGCCCGCGGCGCCGACGTGCGCCAGCGGCTCGGCCTGCCCGCCGACGCCATCGTGGGCATCTACGTGGGCAAGTTCGGCGACATCTATTACGACCAGGAAGCCTACGACCTGTTTGCCGCCACGGCTCAGCACTTCGGGGAGAAATTCCGGCTGATCGTGCTGACGCCCAACGCTATTCCGGAGGTGCAGGCCCGCCTGGCCGCCGTGGGGCTGGGCCCGGAGCGCAGCTTCGTGACCAGGGCCCAGCACCACGAGGTGCCCGGCTACCTCTCGGCCGCCGATTTTGCCTTCGCGCCCATCAAGCCCGCCGACTGCCGGCAGTTCTGCTCGCCCATCAAGGTGGGGGAGTACTGGGCCAACGGCCTGCCCGTCATCCTCACCGAAGGCGTGGGCGACGACAGCGACATCATCAAGGCCGAGGGTGGGGGAGCGGTGTTCAACCTCGACCACCCCGAAACCGTGCCCGCCGCCGTGCGGCGCATTGCCGAGCTGGTGCAGCAGCCCGATTACCGCCAGCAGACCCGCCAGCTGGCCGAGCGGTACCGCTCGCCCGAGCGCGCCCGCCAGGCCTACGCCACCTTCTTCGGCGCCTAATTACTGCCTGATCGAGCCGCGCGTTATGCCCGTCGTCACCCGCCACCGCCCCGCCCGTGCTGCCCGCCGCTGATTCCGGCGCGCCGCTGCTGTCGGTGGTGAGCCCGGTGTACGGGGCCGCCGCGCTGCTGCCCGAGCTGGTGCGGCGCATCGTGGCGGCCGTCGACGGGCCGACGGGCGGGCGCTTTGAAATCATCCTCGTCGATGACCGCAGCCCCGACCAGGCCTGGCCCCGCATCGAAGCGGCCAGCCGGGCCGATGCGCGGGTGCGCGGGGTGCGCCTTTCGCGCAATTTCGGGCAGCACCGGGCCCTGGCCGCCGGCCTGGCCCAGAGCCGCGGCACCTGGGTGGCGGTGCTCGACTGCGACCTGGAAGACGCCCCCGAAGCCATTCCGGCGCTCTGGGCCGCCGCGCAGCAGCCCGGCTGCGACTACGCCGTGGCCCGCCGCGAAGCCCGGCAGCACGGTTGGGGCGTTCGGCTGACCTCGAAAGTGTTCTACCGCGTGCTGTCGACCCTCACCGGCGTGCCGCAGGACGACGCGGTGGCCAATTTCGGGGTGTACCACCGGCGCGTCATCGAGGCGGTGGGGCAGCTGCCCGAGCGCGGGCGGTTTTTCCCGGTTCTGGTGCGCTGGGTGGGCTTCGAGGGCACGACGCTGGCAGTGCCTCATGGCACCCGGCCGGCGGGTGGCAGCAGCTACTCCTTCGGGCGGCGCCTGCAGCTGGCGCTGGACGTGCTGCTGGCCTGGTCCGATAAGCCCTTGCGGCTGGCTATTCTGTTCGGCGCGTTCATCTCGGCCGCCGCCACCGCGCTGGGGCTGATTACGCTGGTGCGCTACTTCATCGGCAGCATCACCGTGCCCGGCTACACCAGCCTGACGCTGCTGCTGTGCTTCTTTTTCGGCCTCGTCATTGCCCTGATCGGGCTGGTGGGCCTCTACGTGGGCCGCACCTTCGAGGAAGCCCGGCAGCGCCCGCTCTACCTCATCGACCAGCTGACCCCGCCGGCGCCCCCGACCGGCCCGCCGCATGAGCAGTCCTGATTCAGCCCTGGAAAAGCTGGCCTGGGACAGCGCCTTTTTCGGTTTCCCAGTCGGCCGCCTGCAAACTCCCGTAGCCGATGCCGCCGGGCTGCGGCGCTGGCTGGCCGCAGCCCGGCAGCAGGGCTACCGCCTGCTTTATTGGTTTGTCGAACCCGCCAACATGGCCGCTCAGCAAGCTGCTGCCGCGCTTGCCTTGCGCCCTATCGACCACCGCATCAGCCTCGGGCTGCCGCTGGCCGGGCAGACTATCCTCGCCCCGGTGCCGGACGTGCGGCCGGTATTCACGGCTACGCCGGCCCTGCGGGCGCTGGCGCAGGCTAGCAGCGGCTGGTCGCGCTTCCGCCGCGACGCGCATTTCGCGCCGGGCAGCTGGCAGCGGCTCTACAACCAATGGCTGCAGGAGTCGCTGCGCGGGCGGCTGGCGCGGGAAGTGCTGGTACACGACGACGCGGCGGGGCAGCCGCTCGGGCTGCTGACGTTGGCGCACCAGGGCACCGAGGCCACCATCGGACTGCTGGCGGTGGCCCCCACGGCCCGGCGCCAAGGCGTGGGCGGCAGTCTGCTCGACGCGGCCGCGCAACGGGCCCAAGCCTGGGGCTGCCAACGCCTGACGGTGGTAACGCAACGCGAAAATCAGCCCGCTGTGGCGTTGTACCAGGCCCGCGGCTTCCGCGTCAAAAGCGAGGCGCTGATTTACCACCTGTGGCTGTAAGCTGACGGGAATGCGGCGGTAAGCCAAGCTGGCGGCCGTCGGCTATCTTTGCCGCACCGTTTTTTCTCCTGACTGTCGCCGCTTGATACCCTACAACAAGCCTTTTCTGGCCGGACCCGAGCTGGGCTGCATCGAGCAGGCCATTCGGGCGGGGCATTTGTCCGGCGACGGGGAGTTTACGCGGCGCTGCCACCGGTTTTTCGCCGACACCTTCGGCTTCGGCCACCCGCTGCTGACGACCTCCTGCACGGCGGCGCTGGAAATGGCGGCCCTGCTGCTCGACATCGGGCCCGGCGACGAGGTCATCATGCCCAGCTACACCTTCGTGTCGACGGCCAATGCCTTCGTGCTGCGCGGCGCCCGCGTCGTGTTTGCCGACAGCAACCCGCTCAACCCCAACCTCGATACCACGCAGCTGGAGGCCCTGGTGACGCCGCGCACCCGCGCCATCGTGCCCATTCACTACGCCGGCATTGCCTGCGACCTGGACCCGCTGCTGGCCACCGCCCAACGGCACAACCTGGTGGTGGTGGAAGACGGCGCCCCGGCCTTCGACAGCTACTACCGCGGCCGGGCGCTGGGCTCGTTCGGACAGCTGGCCGCGTTCTCCTTCCACGAGACGAAGAACATCCAGGCCGGGGAGGGCGGCATGCTTGTCATCAACGACGCGCAGTACGCGCTGCGGGCCGAAATCATTCGCGAGAAGGGCACCAACCGCACCGCCTTCTTCCGCGGCGACGTGGCCCGCTACAGCTGGGTCGACGTGGGCTCGTCGTACCTGCCCTCCGAACTGACGGCGGCCTTCCTGTGGGGGCAGCTGGAGCACTGGCAGTCGATTCAGCACGCGCGCCGCCGCCTGTGGCACACCTACAACGACGCGCTGGCCGGCCTCCGGGCGCTGGGCGTGGGCCTGCCCGTGGTGCCCGACTACGCCACCGTCAACGGTCATCTGTTCTACCTCGTGTGCCGCGACGAGGCCGAGCGCACCGCGCTGATTGCCCGGCTGCGGGAGCGGGGCATCATGGCCGTATTTCACTACCTGCCCCTGCACGCCAGCCCCTACTACACCCCCCAGCACGACGGCCGCGCCCTGCCCTGGGCCGAGCACTACGGCGCCCGCCTCGTGCGCCTGCCGCTGTTCTGCGAGCTGACCGCCGAGCAGCAGCAGTACATCATCGACGAGGTCCTGACCTTTTACCAAACCCGCTGAGCCGGCTTCCGAACCGGCCTCTTTCCTGTGCGCATCCTCTTTATCATTCCGTATCCGCCCGGCAAGGCGCCCTCGCAGCGCTTCCGCTTCGAGCAGTACCTGCCGCTGCTGGCCGAGCACGGCCACCAGTACCAGCTGGCCCCCTTCCTCGACGATGCCACCTGGGCCATTCTCTACAAACCCGGCCTGGCCGCAAAGAAGGCGTTGGGCATCCTGGCGGGCTTTCTGCGCCGCCTGCTGCTGGTGCTGACGGCCGTGGGCAAGTACGACTTCGTGTTTATTCACCGCGAGGCGGCGCCCATCGGCCCGCCGGTGTTCGAGTGGATGATTGCCAAGCTGCTGCGCAAGCCCATCATCTACGACTTTGACGACGCCATCTGGATTCCGAACACCTCGGAGGCCAACAAAATCGTGGCGGGGGTGAAGTGGCACCACAAAGTGGACAGCATCTGCCGCTGGGCCTACAAGGTGAGCTGCGGCAATAGCTACCTACGCAACTACGCGGCGCAGTTCAACCCGCGCGCCGTCGTCAACCCCACCACCATCGACACCGAGCACCTGCACAACCAGGTGCGCGACCAGGCCGTGCCGGGGCCGCTGGTCATCGGCTGGACGGGCACGCACTCCACCCTGAAGTACATCGAGCAGGTGGTGCCGGTGCTGGCCGAGCTGGAGCAGCGCTACGACTTCGAGTTCCGCGTTATTTCCAACCAGCCGCCCGAGCTGCCGCTGCGCTCCTTGCGCTACCAGCCCTGGCGCAAAGACACCGAAATTGCTGACCTGCTGCAGTTTCACGTGGGCCTGATGCCGCTGGAAGATGACCCCTGGGCCAAGGGCAAGTGCGCCTTCAAAGCCCTGCAGTACATGGCCCTGGGCGAGCCGGCCCTGGTGTCGCCGGTGGGCATGAACACCGAGGTGGTGGAAGACGGCGTGAACGGCTACGTGTGCGCCACGCCCGAGGAATGGCGCACCGCCCTGGAGCGGCTGCTGCAGAACCCCGGCCTGCGCCAGACGCTGGGCAAGGCCGCCCGCGCCACCGTCGTCGACCGGTACTCGGTGGTGTCGAACACGCAGAACTTCCTGAATCTGTTCACGCGCTAGCCCGCCGCCCGACTCCCGGACGTTCATCAAAAAAGCCCCGACCTGCAGCAGGTCGGGGCTTTTTTGATAAGTCACCGTTAGGCGCTGAGGGCGGTGCGCCGGGTGCGGGTCGGGCGCTTGAGCTTGTTGGCTTCGGCCTGGAGCACGTAAAGGCCGGCGGCGTAGAAGGGCATTAGCGGAATCTTGTAGCGCACCAGCGTGCCGAAGTTGCCGCTGTTGGTGCCCACCCCGATGGCGAAGATGATGCTGAAGATAAAGCACAGCGTGACCAGGGGCTGACTGGCAATGAGCCGCAGCGTGCGGATAAACCCAGTGCGCGCGAAAATGCGCACCGTCACGACGGTAAACCACAGCGCCTCCAGGGCCGACAGCATCATCACCGGGTTGCGCGCTTCCCACAGAAACGGCCGGTACAGCGACACGACCACCGCCTGCGGGGCCACGCGCAGAATGCTGCCCACGCTGCCGTCGATGGTGCCGACATTGTACCCCGAGCCTTTGTCGCGGGCCCGCTCGTACAGGGCCGTCTGGTTGATTTTGGTCCGTTCACCGATGTTTTCCACGTCGAACCGCTCGTCGCCGGCCGTCAGGTTGGTGGCGCCCACCACGCCCACCACCACGCCAATGCCCAGAAAAATCGGCTTGAGCAGCATGCGCGTGGTGGCATTCTTGATGCGGCGGTTGTTTTCGTTGAACACCCACAAAAGCCCCGGCGCCAGAAACGACATCAGGATATACACCTTCACCATCACCAGCAGGTACATGCCCAGCCCGCCCATCACCACCGACAGCACTATGCTGCGCCGCTCGATGAAAAGGTGGTAGAAGCCGTAAAAAACCCAGCCCAACGCGCCCATGCACAGGGAGTCCTTCATCAGCCCCGAACCCCAGAAAAACACCGAGGGCAGGAAAAATACCGCAATGGCCAGCTCCTTATAAGCCGCCGGGTAGATGCGCGCGAACGTGATGTACATGGCCCAGATGCCGCTGAAGCTGATCAGCGCGAAGGTCAGGGCCATCACGGAGTAGTTGTTGAAGCAAAACAGGCCGATAAAGGCCGCAATGCGCACTACGAAGTACTCCGTCTTGGCGTAGAACCAGAACATGCGCGCGATGTAGCGCCCAACGGCCGGGTCGTAATCGGTGGCGGTGAGGAGCTTCCAGCCCAGCGAGGGCGACTCCGAAAAGGCCTGGTTGATGACCTTCGTGTGCACGAAGTAGTTGAACGTGTCGCCGCCGCCGTAGTAGAACTGGTAGATCAGCCCCAGGGAAATGGCGCCGACAAACTTCAGCGTCAGGGCCGGGATAAAGTAGGGCTTGGTGTAGACGTTGGTGACCATCGGGCGCACCCACAGCGCCAGCCCGTAGTACAGGGCCAGGTACAGCGGGGCGAGAAAAAGGTCGGTTAATTCCATGGAAAACGGGTTAGGCAAACGGGCTGCCGGGCCCGGGCCGCCTTAGCGAAAGGCTAAAATACGCCATTTAGGTCGGATATTGGGCCCGATACCCCTTCTGCCTATGCACCTGCTGCGCACCCTCTGCGAAATTGCCGCCCCCTCGGGCCACGAAGCCCCGCTCACCGAATTCCTCCTCAACTACATTCACCAGCACGCCCCGGCGTGGCGGGCGCAGCCCCAGGTGCTGGCCGGCGACGACCTGCAGGACTGCATCATGCTGGTGTTCGGGCAGCCGCGCACGGCCGTCTTCGCGCATATCGATTCCATTGGGTACACGGTGCGCTACGGCCGGCAGCTGGTGCGCATCGGCGGGCCGGCGGCCGAGCATGGGGCCCGCCTCGTCGGCCGCGACGGGCAGGGCAACATCGAATGCACCCTCACCGTCGACGAGGAAACCGGCGCGCTGGGCTACGAGTTTACCCGCGAAATCGAGCGGGGCACCGAGCTGACCTACCAGTGCGACTTCCGCGAGACGGACGAGTCGGTGCAGAGCTGCTACCTCGACAACCGCCTGGGCGTGTGGACGGCCCTGCGCCTGTGCGAAACCTTGGAGCACGGCATCGTGGTGTTCAGCTGCTGGGAAGAGCACGGCGGCGGCTCGGTGAAGTACCTGGCCAAGCGCATCTACGAGCAGTACCAGGTGCGCCAGGCCCTGGTCTGCGACATCACCTGGGTTACGGAGGGCGTACACGCCGGCCAGGGCTGCGCCATTTCCCTGCGCGACTCGCTTATCCCGCGCCGCAGCTACGTGGAGCGCATCCGCCGCATTGCCGCGGCCTCGGGCATTCCGCACCAGCTGGAAGTGGAGGGCAGCGGCGGCTCCGACGGCAAGGAGCTGCAGCACGGCGCCCAGCCCTGGGACTGGTGCTTCGTGGGCGCCCCCGAAGACCACGTGCACACCCCCGACGAGCTGGTGCACAAGGCCGACATCGACAGCATGTTGCGGCTCTATGAGGTGCTGATGCGGGAGCTGTAAGCGAGCAGGAGGCAGAGAATAGTCGGCAAGGCGAGTAAAAAGCTTGGCGCCGCGTGTAAAACCTCTATTTTACACGCACCAAACTGCGTCTACTCTCCCCAAAAACTTTCCTCAACCTCCTAACACCGCTTTATGACCATTCTCTACCTCGCGCCCGGGCTGGGCGTGCTGGCCCTGCTCTACACGGCCTTGCGCGCTGGCTGGGTTTCCCGCCAGGACGCCGGTGACGACCGTATGCGCACCATCGCCGGCCACATTGCCGACGGGGCCATTGCCTTCCTGAAGGCCGAATACCGCGTGCTGACCATTTTTGCCCTCATTGCCTGCGCCTTTCTGGGCTTCCTGAGCTACGGCAACGAGCGGTCCAGCCCCGTTATCATCGTGGCCTTCCTCATCGGCGCCGTCTTCTCAGCCGTGGCCGGGTTTATCGGGATGAAAATTGCCACCAAGGCCAACGTGCGCACGGCCCAGGCCGCCCGCACCAGCCTCTCGAAGGCCCTGAACGTGTCCTTCGCCGGCGGCTCGGTGATGGGCATGGGCGTAGCCGGCCTGGCCGTGCTCGGCCTCGGCGGCCTCTTCATCGTGTTCTATAATATGTTCGTGGGCGGCGCCTCGGCCAACGGCCCCGAAATGGAGCGCGCCCTGGAAGTGCTGACGGGCTTCTCGCTCGGCGCCGAAAGCATTGCCCTCTTCGCCCGCGTGGGCGGCGGCATCTACACCAAAGCCGCCGACGTGGGCGCCGACCTCGTGGGCAAGGTGGAAGCCGGCATCCCCGAGGACGACCCCCGCAACCCCGCCACCATTGCCGACAACGTGGGCGACAACGTGGGCGACGTAGCCGGCATGGGCGCCGACCTCTTCGGCTCCTACGTGGCCACCATCCTGGCGACCATGGTGCTCGGCCGCGAAGTCATTGCCGCCGGCGACGCTTACAACGGCATGTCGCCCATCATTCTGCCCATGGTCATTGCCGGCCTGGGCATCGTGTTTTCGCTGATCGGCATTATGGCCGTGCGCGTGAAGGAGGGCGGCAACGTGCAGGCCGCGCTGAACATCGGCAACTGGATTTCGGTGGCCCTGACGGCCGTGGCTTCCTGGTTTATCATTCACTACATCCTGCCCTCGGGCACGCTGAGCATGGCCCGCCTGGGCTCGGCACCCTTCACCGCCACCGACGTGTTTTGGGCCGTGGCCGTGGGCCTGGTGGTGGGCACCCTGATGAGCATCATCACCGAGTACTACACGGCCATGGGCAAGCGCCCGGTGCTTAGCATCGTGCGCCAGAGCAGCACCGGCCACGCCACCACCGTCATCGGCGGGCTGGCCGTGGGCATGGAAAGCACCGTGCTGCCCATCATCGTGCTGGCGGCCGGCATCGTGCTCAGCTACGAGTTTGCGGGCCTCTACGGCGTGGCTATTGCCGCCGCCGGCATGATGGCCACCACCGCCATGCAACTGGCCATCGATGCCTTCGGCCCCATTGCCGACAACGCCGGCGGCATTGCTGAAATGAGCAACCTGCCCAAGGAAGTGCGCGAGCGGACCGACATTCTCGACGCGGTGGGCAACACCACCGCCGCCACCGGCAAAGGCTTCGCCATTGCCTCGGCCGCCCTCACTTCACTGGCGCTGTTTGCCGCCTTCATGGGCACGGCCGGTATTTCGGCCATCGACATCAGCAACGCCCGCGTGCTGGCCGGCCTGTTCATCGGCGCCATGATTCCGTTCATCTTCTCGGCCCTGGCTATTTCGGCCGTGGGCCGCGCGGCCATGGCCATGGTGCAGGAAGTGCGCCGGCAGTTCCGCGAAATTCCGGGCATCATGGAGGGCACCGGTCAGCCCGAGTACGAGAAGTGCGTGGCTATTTCGACGCAGGCCGCCATCCGTGAGATGCTGCTGCCCGGCGCCATTGCCCTGATTACGCCCATCATCATCGGCTACGCCTTCGGGCCCGAGGTGCTGGGCGGCACGCTGGCCGGCGTCACCGTGTCGGGCGTGCTGATGGCTATGTTCCAGAGCAACGCCGGCGGCGCCTGGGACAACGCCAAGAAGTCGTTCGAGAAAGGCGTGATGGTCAATGGCAAGATGGAGTACAAAGGCTCGGAGGCCCACAAGGCGTCCGTCACCGGCGACACCGTGGGCGACCCGTTCAAGGACACCTCCGGCCCGTCGATGAACATCCTCATCAAGCTGATGAGCATCGTCTCGCTGGTCATTGCCCCGCACATTGCCCGCCAGGGCGCGGTTATCGACCGCGGCGTGGCCCCGCTGCCCCAGCGCCCGGCCGTGGAACAGGTACTGCCAAAAGCAGAACCCAAGGTGCGCTACGCCGAGTTGGGCTCCGAAGCCGCCCGCATCGTGCTGACTACCTTGCTGAAGCACGCCGACTAAACGCGCACGGGACGCGTTGCCGGAGGCTGAGGTTGCTACATTTAAGCTGCAAATATTGGCACTTTAACGTGCTGTTAGTCAGCCCGGCACTCAGCCACGTTACCACCCGAGCCCGACTGTTCGCCACGAGCAGCCCTTCCGCCCGCCGGGAGGGCTGCTCTTTTTTGTCGTACCTTCGCCGCACTTTCGCCCCGGTCCACCTTTTCCCGGCATGTCTCAGGCTACTATCTCGCTTCACCACAAAGAGTTTACTCCTTACCTGACCGAAGCCGAGCTGGCCGCCGCCGTGCGCCGCGTGGCCCAGCAGCTCAGCGCCGACTACGCCGGCAAAATCCCGCTCTTCGTGGCCGTGCTCAACGGCTCCTTCATGTTCGCTTCGGACCTGATGAAGGAAGTCAGCATCGACTGCGAAATCAGCTTTATCCGGGTGGCCTCGTACCAGGGCAGCAGCAGCACCGGGCAGGTCAAGGAAATCCTGGGGCTGCAGGACGCCGTAGAAGGACGCCACGTGGTTATTGTGGAGGATATCGTCGACACGGGCCACACCATGCAGATGCTGCTCCAGCAGCTCGGCGCCCGGAATCCGGCTTCGCTGGAAGTGGCCACGTTCTTGATTAAGCCCGATGCCCTGGAAGTGCCCCTGAGCATCAAATACCAGGGCATAGCCATTCCCAACAAGTTCGTGGTGGGCTACGGCCTCGACTACGACGGCCTCGGCCGCAACTACCGCGACCTGTACCAGGCCGTGTAAGAACGGAATGCGGCTTGTCCGATTCTTTCTTACCTTTCTACAGTTCCCCCCGCTTCACTCACTCCCCGCTTACCTCTCCTCATGCTGAATATCGTGTTGTTCGGCCCGCCCGGCGCCGGCAAAGGAACCCAAAGCCAAAAGCTGATCCAGCGCTACGGGCTGGTGCACCTGTCGACGGGCGACCTGCTCCGCTCGCAGATTGCCCAGGGCACCGAGCTGGGCCTGAAAGCCAAAAAACTCATGGATGCCGGCGAGCTGGTGCCCGATGCCGTGGTTATCGGCATGATTGAGTCGCAGCTGGCCGGCAACAAGCAGGCCGCCGGCTTCATCTTCGACGGCTTCCCGCGCACCATTCCGCAGGCCCAGGCCCTCGACGAGCTGATGCAGCGCTACGACACGGGTATCTCGTGCATGATTGCCCTGGAAGTAACCGAGGACGAGCTGGTGACCCGCCTGCTGGAGCGCGGCAAAACCTCCGGCCGCCCCGATGACCAGAACGAGGAGAAAATCCGCAAGCGCGTGACGGTGTACAACACCGAAACCGCCCAGGTGGCCGGCTACTACGCTCAGCAGGACAAGTTCCACTCCATCTACGGCATCGGCCCCATCGACGACATCTTCGGCCAGCTCTGCGGCATCATCGACCGGCACCAGCCCGCCACCGTCATCGACGGCTCCAAAGCCGCTGACGAAGTAAAAGCGTAACTTTGCAGAGTCAGCGGGTTTGAGCTGCTGGCATCTGACATTGACTGTCATCCTGAGCGAAGCGAAGGACCTTATCAATTTTGAACGAATCGTTCAGGCGTGATGAGGTCCTTCGCTTCGCTCAGGATGACGGCTTTTTTCGGGATGAGTGGATTAGCAGATGAGTAAATGAGCGGATAAGCCGCCGGTTACTCATCCTGTCATCTGCTCATCTACTAATCCACTCATTCACACCCCTCGTGGCTTCCAATAACTTCATCGACTACGTCAAAATCTGCTGCCGCTCGGGCCGGGGCGGGGCTGGTTCGCACCACATGTTCCGCGCCAAGGGCCGGCCGATGGGCGGCCCCGACGGCGGCGACGGCGGCCGCGGCGGCCACGTCATCCTGCGCGGCAACAAGCAGCTCTGGACCTTGCTGCACCTGCGGTACCAGAAGCACATCATTGCCGGGCACGGCGAAGGCGGCGGCGAAAACCTGCGCTCCGGGGCTCAGGGCGAAGACATCATCATCGACGTACCGCTGGGCACCATCGCCCGCGACGCCGAGACGGGCGAAATTCGGGCGGAAATCACCGAGGACGGCCAGAAAATCATCCTGACGCCCGGCGGCCGCGGCGGCTGGGGCAACGACCACTTCAAGTCCAGCACCAACCAGGCCCCGACCTACGCCCAGCCCGGCGAGCCGGGCCAGGAAGTGTGGAACGTGCTGGAGCTGAAGCTGCTGGCCGACGTGGGCCTCGTGGGCTTCCCCAACGCGGGCAAGAGCACCTTGCTGTCGGTAGTATCGGCCGCGACGCCCAAGATTGCCGACTACGCCTTCACCACCCTGGTGCCGCACCTGGGCGTGGTGGGCTACCGCGACTACCAGAGCTTCGTGATGGCCGACATTCCGGGCATCATCGAGGGCGCAGCCGAGGGCAAGGGCCTGGGGCTGCGCTTTTTGCGCCACATCGAGCGCAACGCCACGCTGCTGTTCATGATTGCCGCCGACTCGCCCGACATTGCCGCCGAGTATCAGGTGCTGCTGAGCGAGCTGGAGCAGTTCAACCCCGACCTGCTCGATAAGCGCCGGGTGCTGGCCATTACCAAGTCGGACATGCTGGACGAGGAGCTGGAAGCGGAAATCACCGCCACGCTGCCGGCCGACGTGCCGCACGTGTTCATTTCCAGCATCACCCAGAAGAACATCCAGAAGCTGAAAGACCTGCTCTGGCAGCAGATCCAGGACGCCCGCCGCGACGACCCCAAGCCCCTGCGCCACAGCATCTGGGTGCAGAAAGGCAGCCACGACGAAGTAGACGAGGAGGAGTTCGACGGTGAGGAACCGTCGGAGGATCAGTTCGACTAAGCACGATTGTCATCGAACGTCATTCTGAGCGAAGCGAAGAATCTCGCGTGCTGACGTCGGATAGTAACTTTTTCTTCCAACGAGAAGAATGCTATCTGGCTAAACACGTGAGATTCTTCGCTTCGCTCTGAATGACGTTCTGCTTCATGTTCAGCGGCACATTCTATTTTTGTCATTCGACCCGGCCGTTACTTCTGCCTAAGCGGCTGAACTAAACGGCTCATTGCGGCGGTTTTCGTGCCACTGTGTCACCCCGCAAGGCTTTGGCAGAACCTTTGAGTTGCCCGAGTTTCCGAATCTGAACTTCCATACCCTGAAATACTTACCGCTTAGGAATGGCTGACGCGACTTTCCCGAACCCCGACGAGCTGCAGGACCCGAACACTGCCGCCACCAACAATAGCGCCGACCACGTAGCCGGCGAAATGTTTGACGAGCAAGGCGCTACGAGCTCCGCCCCCGACGGCGGCGCCCCCCGGGCCGAAGCCTCCCGCACCGACCAGGAAGTGGCTGATCTGAAAGATAAATACCTGCGCCTCGCCGCCGAGTTTGAGAACTACAAGCGCCGCACCACCAAGGAGCGCGCCGACCTCTTCAAAACCGCCAACCAGGAGCTGATGACCGTGCTGCTGCCCGTGCTCGACGACTTCGAGCGCGCCCGCCAGCACACCCAGAACTCCGATGATGCCAACGTGGTGCGCGAGAGCATCGACATCGTGTACAACAAGCTCGCCAAGGCCCTGCAGCAGAAAGGCCTGCAGACCATGGATGCCAAGGGCGGCGCCTTCGACCCGGAGCTGCACGAGGCCATTGCCCAGATTCCGGCCCCCTCGGAAGACCTGAAGGGCAAGGTGGTGGACGAAGTGGAGAAAGGCTACTACCTCGGCGACAAGGTAATCCGCCACGCCAAGGTGGTGCTGGGCCAGTAGGGAAGAACGAACACAACAGAACGAACGTCATGCTGAGCCCCGCGAAGCATCTCTACCGCTTCGTCTGATTACTAATCTCAAGAGTAGGTTACTATCAGTAGAGATGCTTCGACTTCGCTCAGCCTGACGGCCAAGTACAGTACCGACCATGTCGACCAAGCGAGATTATTACGAAATCCTGGGCGTAGCTAAAAACGCGTCGGGTGACGAGATTAAGAAGGCTTACCGCAAGGTGGCCATCAAGTTTCACCCCGATAAAAACCCCGACGACCCCACGGCCGAGGACAAGTTCAAGGAAGCCGCCGAGGCCTACGAAGTGCTGTCGGACGAGCAGAAGCGCGCCCGCTACGACCGGTTTGGCCACCAGGGCGTGGGCGGTGCCGGCGGCAACGGCCACGGCCCGAGCATGGAGGACATCTTCTCGCAGTTCGGCGACATCTTCGGCGGCGGGGGCGGCGGCTTCGAAAGCTTCTTCGGGGGTGGGGCCCGCAGCCAGGGCCGGCGCGTACGCAAGGGCTCCAACCTGCGCATCAAGCTCAAGCTCGACCTGGAGGAAGTGGCCAACGGCGTCGAGAAGAAAATCAAGGTGAAGCGCTACACGGCCTGCAACACCTGCTCGGGCACCGGCGCCAAAAACGGCACCGAACAGCGCGACTGCGCCACCTGCCACGGCCAGGGCCAGGTGAAGCGCGTGGTGCAGACCATGCTCGGCCAGATGGTCAGCTCCTCGACCTGCCCCACCTGCCACGGCGAGGGCAAAGTGGTGACCAGCAAGTGCGACGTGTGCCACGGCGAAGGCCGCCAGCTGACCGAGGAAATCATTCCGATCAACATTCCGGCCGGCGTGGCCGAGGGCATGCAACTCTCCATGTCGGGCAAGGGCAACTACCCCGAGCGCGGCGGCGTGCCCGGCGACCTGCTCATCCAGATCGAGGAGGAGCCGCACGAGGTGCTCAAGCGCGACGGCAACAACGTGGTGCTCGACCAGTACATTTCCATCGTCGACGCCGCTTTGGGGGCCTCGCTGGAAGTACCGACGATTGAGGGCAAGGTGAAGGTGAAAATCGACCCGGGCACCCAGGCCGGCAAGATTCTGCGCCTGCGCGGCAAGGGTATTCCGGACCTGAACGGCTACGGCAAGGGCGACCAGCTCATCCACATCAACGTGTGGACGCCGAAGAACGTGACCTCGGAAGAACGCGCCGCGCTGGAGAAGCTGCGCACTTCGCCCAACTTCACGCCCAGCCCCGGCAAGAACGAGAAGGGCTTCTTCGAGAAAGTGAAGGAGTACTTCCAATAAGCGCCGCGGAGCCGTTTCACTGCGCGGCGTTTTCGCCGGATTCGCAGATTTTCTGAACAAGAGAAAAGCCCTTTCCAGCCTTTGGAAAGGGTTTTTTTGTGGCCGTCAATGCGCGTTTGAAAAAACTTTGCGGCCGGCTGTAATGCGGCGCCGGGTTCGGCGATTAATTCGCTGACTCCACCACCATGAGCCCTGCCACCGCCCCGCTGTCCGCCGATTTTACCGCCCTCATCGGCGACAACCAGCCCCTGCTGCAGCGCGTGTGCCGCATGTACTGCGCCGATGCCGACGACCGGCAGGACCTCTACCAGGAAATCGTGCTGCAGCTGTGGCGGGCCTGGCCGCAGTACCGGCCGGGCGCGGCCAAGGTGAGTACCTGGTTGTACCGAGTGGCGCTGAACGTGGCCGTGTCGGACCTGCGGCGGCGCACCCGGCACCCCGCGCCCGGCGCCCTCGACCCGGAGGCGCCCTACGCCGCCCCGCCGCCCGAGGGCCCCGATGCCGACGACCTGGCCCAGCTCTACCGGGCCATCGAGCAGCTCAGCAGCGTGGAAAAGGCCTTCGTGCTGCTCTACCTCGAAGACCGCAGCTACGAGGAAATGGCCGACATCCTAGGCCTCACCCAAAACAACGTGCGCGTGAAAATGCACCGCGTGCAAGACAAGCTTCGCCAACTACTGACCCAGCCCGCCTGATGGAACTCGACGACCTCCGCCGCCAGTGGCAGACGCAGCCCGTCGGCCCCGCTACTTCTCCTGAATCCACCGAACAAACCCTCCGAGCCATGCTTGCCCAAACCCCCGATACCCCGCTGAGCCACCTGAAACGCAACGCCCGCCGCAACCTGAGCGTGGCCGTGCTGATCCTGGTCATCAACCTGCGCGCCGTGCTGGGGCAGGGCAGCGCCCACGGCGTGATGAACGAGCCGCTGATGCGCGGCCTGCTGCTGACGGGCTTCCTGCTCCTGTTTGCTTCGCTCATCTGGCAGCTGTGGCTGTTTCGGCAGATGGAGCGCACCGGCGACAACCTGCGCCAGCAGCTCAGCCGCCTCACCGGGCAGGTAAAGCAGGTGCTGCAGCTGCGCCAGGTCTACGGCGTGGGCTGGTACGGGCTGATGCTGCTGGCCGCGCTCTACCTGAAGCGCCACGCGCTGCTCAGCTACCTGCAGGCCGACGGGCAGCAGCTCAACCACGCCCTGATAGTGGGGGCGGGGCTACTGGCTGCGGTAGGAATGGGCGCGTGGCTGTACCGGGCCGGCCAAAAGCAGCGCCAGCGCCGCTACGGGCAGTATCTGGATCAGTTGGAAGCTACGCTGCGCGAACTGGAGTAAAACAAGAGGCGCCGGCCCGGCCGTTGGGGCCACGTTTTCGCCGGTTCAGGCCCTTGGAACGACCGTTGGTCTAAGATTAGCCGCGGGCCTGAACCGGCGTGCCCCGGAACTCTCTACCTTGGCAGCCACAATCAGCTCTTCGACAGCTATGAAACCAATCTTACAGGCCATTGACGTACGCAAGCAGTACGCCAACCATACCGCCCTCGACGGGGTGAGCCTGGAGGTACCCGAAGGCTCCATCTTCGGGCTGCTGGGCCCCAACGGCGCCGGCAAAACCTCGCTCATCCGCATCATCACCCAGATTACCGGCGCCGATTCGGGCCAGATTCTGTTTCGCGGCGAGAAGCTGAACCCCTCGCACATCGGGCAGATCGGCTACCTGCCCGAGGAGCGCGGCCTCTACAAAAAGATGAAAGTGGGCGAGCAGCTCATGTACCTGGCTCAGCTCAAAGGCATCAAGAAGGAGGTGGCCCGCCAGAAAATCAAGCACTGGCTGGAGCGCTTCGACATCAAAAGCTGGGCCGATAAGAACATCGAGGACCTCTCGAAAGGCATGCAGCAGAAGGTGCAGTTCATTGCCACCGTGGTGCACGACCCGCAGCTGGTCATCCTCGATGAGCCGTTCTCGGGCTTCGACCCCATCAACGCCAACCTGCTCAAGGACGAAATCCTGGCCATGCGCGACCGGGGCGCCAGCATCATCTTCTCGACGCACCGCATGGAGTCGGTGGAGGAAATGTGCGACTACATTGCCCTGATCAACCGCTCGAAGAAGGTACTCGACGGCCCGGTGCGCCAGGTGCGCGACGCTTACCGCTCACAGACCTACGAGGTGGAAGGCCGGGGCCAGCTGATGGTGATGCACCCCGATTTTGAGGTGGTGGAGCACAAGGAGCGCGAAAATGGCCACTTCTACGACCGGATTCGCATCATCCACGGCACGCCCAACGACCTGCTGCGCTACCTCATCGGGCCGGCCAACGTGGAGGTGCACACCTTCCGCGAGCGGGTGCCGAGCATCAACGAAATCTTCATTCAGCGCGTGCGCGAAACCCAGCCCGACTACGTGCCCGATACCGACTCGGTATTGGCCTAGCGGCAGCGGAATTGCCTGACCACCGAGAACTGACAACTGTCAACCCACACCATGTCTAAAATCTGGCTTATCGCGCAGCGCGAATATCTCACGCGGGTACGCAAGAAGAGCTTTATCATTATGTCGCTGATCGGGCCGCTGCTGACGGTGGCCTTGTTCGCGGTACCCGTGCTCATCGCCAAAATGTCGGACAACGGCAAGGTGGTGGCCGTGGCCGACGCCGGCGGCCTCTTCACCGACAAGCTGCCCGAGCCCAAGGACGACATCAGCTTCACCCGCGTGTCGCCCGACCTGGCTACGGCCAAAACCGAGTTCAAAAAGAGCAAGTACGACGCGCTGCTCTACGTGCCCAAGCTCGACATCAGCAACCCCGCCGGCTTCCAGGTCTTCTCGCGCAAGGGCCTGGGCATGTCGCTGGAAAACGACATCAACCGGGCCGTCAACAACGCCATTGAAAGCCAGCGCATGCAGAAGGCCGGCATCGACCGCGCCCTGCTCGACAACATGAAGGTCGACGTGGACCTGCAGACGGTGAGCCTGAGCGACGACGGCGAGAAAAGCTCGAGCACCGGCATCAGCACGGTGGTGGCCTACGTGTTTGGCTTCCTGATCTACATTTTCATCTTCATCTACGGCGTGCAGATCATGCGCGGGGTGATGGAGGAAAAGACCAACCGCATCGTGGAAGTGGTCATTTCCTCGGTCAAGCCCTTCCAGCTGATGATGGGCAAGGTGCTCGGCATTGCGGGCGTGGGCTTCACGCAGCTGGCCCTCTGGGTCATCCTCTCGATGGGCATCAGCTCGGTCATGGCCGGCTCCATCAGCCCCGATAAGATTGCCGAGGACCGCGCCGCCCGCACCACCGCCGTGATGCGCCCGACGACCGGCAAGGACGAAGCCGCCAAAAAGGAAAACGTGGCCGTCAAGTTCACCCAGGCCCTGAAAAGCGCCGACCTGAACGTGCCGCTGCTCGTCGGCTGCTTCCTGTTCTACTTCCTCGGCGGCTACCTGTTCTACGGCGCCCTGTTCGGGGCCATCGGCTCGGCCGTCGACAGCGAAACCGACACCCAGCAGTTTATGATGCCCGTCACGATGCCGCTGGTGCTGACGTTTGTGGTGTCGCAGGCCATCCTGACCACCAACCCCAACGGGCAGGTGGCCTTCTGGATGTCCATCTTCCCGCTAACCTCGCCCATTGCCATGATGATGCGCCTGCCCTTCGGCGGGGTGCCGATGTGGCAGCTCGGCCTCTCGATGTTCCTGCTCATTGCCGGCTTCGTGGGCGCCATCTGGATTGCCGGCCGCATCTACCGCGTGGGCATCCTGATGTACGGCAAGAAAGTCACCTACGGTGAGCTGTCGAAGTGGCTGTTTTACAAAGGCTAAGCGCCTGACGGCAGCGCCGGCCGTCATTGCGAGGCGCAGCCGAAGCAATCGGTCCTGGCCAGTGTGCAGCCGGCAAAATGAGCACCGCCCGAAACTAGCATCTGCAGTTTCGGGCGGTGCTGTTTTCGGTTAGCAAGTATTGATGCGGCAGTGTCGCGAAAGATTGGCTACGCCTTCCTGCGGTTGCTTTGTCCTTCGTCCTCGCAATGACGGCGGGGTGAACCGTTTTACCTTTACCGCCATGCGCCTCCTGCTTTCCGCCCTGCTTGTCCTGCTGCTGACCATGACCACCCAAGCTGCTTCACCCCCCGACGACCGGCCGGCCTACCGGCTGTTCACCGCCGAGGGCAAGCCCGTGAGCTTCGGCAAGATGGCCAAGGCGCTGGCGGCGGCCGACGTGGTCTTGTTCGGGGAGCAGCACAACGACCCGCTGGCGCACTGGCTGGAGCTGCAGGTGGCGCGGGAGCTGGCCGAGCGCAAAGCCGGACAGCTGGTGCTCGGCCTGGAAATGTTTGAGCGCGACGTGCAGCCCCTGGTGGAGCAGTACAACGTGGGCGAGCTGGACGCCAAAGCCTTCGAAGAGCAAAGCCGCCCCTGGCCCAACTACCAAACCGACTACAAGCCCCTGCTCGAGCTGGCCCGGCAGCAGAAGCTGCGCGTGGTGGGCACCAACGTGCCGCGCCGCTACGCCCAGCAGGTCGCCAAAGGCAGCCTGACCGCCCTCGATGCGCTGCCCGCCGAGGAAAAAAACTGGCTGGCCCCACTGCCCATCCGGGTCGACTACACGCTGCCCGGCTATCAAGGCATGGCCCAGATGTTCGGCGGTGACGCCGCGCACGCGGCCGGGGTGCAGAATATTATTCAGGCCCAGGCCCTCAAGGACGCCACCATGGCCCACTTCATCCGCCAGAGCCGGCAGCCCGGCCAGCTGCTGCTGCACGTCAACGGTGCCTACCACTCCGACAACCACGACGGCATCGTCTGGTACCTGCGCCAGGCCGAGCCCCAGCTGCGCATCCTCACTATCAGCACCGTCACGCAGGCGCAGCTTGGCAAGCTGGACAAGGAGAACCTGAAGAAGGCCGACTACATGCTGGTGGTGCCGGAGGACATGACCAAGACGTACTGATCTGGGCTTCCTGATAACGTCGACCGCGCTGTTGGTAAGCTGCGGTCAGACTGGCTGATAATCTTCCCCACAAATATGATTTCCACGAAAAACTACGCCGCCCTTCCCGAGCCCGCCACCCTGCAGCCGATCTGCCGGGCCATGGCCGTGCTCGACGCCATCAACTCGCCGGATTGGGAGTACCGCTACCACTCCTACGACCCGGCCTGGGGCGAGAACGAAGCCGTGTTTCAGCTCAACACCGGCGAAGGCGACGAAATGCTGATTCTGTTCCGTCCCGAGGGCTGCTGCATCAACGGCTACGTGGACACCTACGCCCAGCCCGACAAGGCGCAGGTGACGCAGGGCCTGCCCGCCGTCTTCGAGGAATTCGTGTTCGGCGAGCCGGTGTCGTCCATTGGCACCACGTTCTGCCTGTGGTACACGCCCGCGCAGGGCTGGCAGACGGGCGCCATCGACCAGGCCGCCGACGACGGCTCGGAGGAAATGCTCTACCTGCTCGACGCCCGCCCCGAATCCTACGCCGAGTGGGCCAACGAGTACTTCGTGGAGGACACCGGCCGCCCACTCCTCAGCGTAGCCGACGTGACCCGCGTGTACCAGGGCGAAGCACTGACCCGCGACGTGGTGCAGCGCCTCAACCCGGAGCTGGAGCAGGAAGACCTGGAGGCACTGGCCGCGGAGCTGCAGGAAATCGGCTACCCGTACAGCTTCAGCGCGTAAAGCTTTCTATTGTCAGGCCGCGGGCGCAAAAGCCGGCGGGTAGTAACTGATTCGTATTCGTTGCCGCTATGCCCACTACCTTCCTCACGGCCGAATGGCGCAACCTGCTCATGGCCAACTACGCCGTGGACCCCGCCATCCTGCAACCGTATCTGCCCTTCGGCACCGAGCTGGACGACTGGCAGGGCACGCATTACGTGAGCATGGTGGGCTTCATGTTCGAGCACACGCGGGTGCGGGGCTTTAGTGTGCCCTGGCACCGGCACTTCGAGGAGGTGAACCTGCGCTTCTACGTGCGCCACCGCCACCCCGAGCACGGCTGGCGGCGCGGGGTAGTGTTCGTCCGGGAAATTGTGCCGCGTGCCATGATTGCGGCCGTGGCCAACACCTTCTACGGCGAGAAATACCTGGCCCTGCCCATGCGCCACCACTGGAGGCCGGCAGGGGAGGGCCAGCTCGAAATCGGCTACGGCTGGCAGGTAGACGGACAATGGAACGAGCTGCGGGCCACCGTCGAAAAAGCCAACGCGCCCATTGCCGAGGGCAGCGAAGCCGAATTCATCACCGAGCACTACTGGGGCTACACCCGCCTCGGGGAGCGGCGCGCCGGGCAGTACGAAGTGGTGCACCCGCGCTGGAACGCCCACCGGGTGCTCGACTACCAGATGCAGTGCAGCGTGGCCCGGCTCTACGGCCCGGCCTTCGTGGAGGCGCTCAGCCAGCCACCCCGCTCCGTGTTCATGGCCGACGGCTCGGCGGTGAAAGTGATGGGCGGGGAGCGAATCGGGTAGCCGAAAGTCAACCTGAGCGCCGCCCGCTTACCCGCCGGAAACCGCCCGGACGCAAAAAGCCCCGGTAACTTCGGAGTTACCGGGGCTTTTTTTATGCTGAAAAGGAGCCGGCGCTACGCCGAGAACGAGGAGCCGCAGCCGCAGGTGCTCTTGGCCTGGGGGTTGTTGAAGATGAAGCCGCGGGCGTTCAGACCGTCCTGGAAGTCGACTTCCATGCCCATTACGTACATCGCGTGCTTCTTGTCCATGATCAGCTTCACCCCGTCGAGGTCGAAGGTTTCGTCCTGATCCTTGGCCTTGTCGAAGCCGAGCAGGTAGCTCAGGCCCGAACAGCCGCCGCCCTGCACGCCCACGCGCAGGCCGTATTCGGCCGGCACGTTCTTCTCGCGCAGGATATTTCTTACTTCCTCCAGGGCACGGGGCGTAAGTGCGATGGGGGCCAGTTTGGTGGAAGCCGTGGCAGTTGCCATAGTTGAAAAAGAGGTTGCGTAGAGACTCCGAAAGGAAGGGCTTGGCGGCCCGGACGACAAAGATACTGCCCGGTTGCCATTCGCCGTATCATTCGCGTAACAGTAGCCCGGCGCGTCCGGTTCACGTATATCTTTGCCGGCCGCGCGGCGTTGGGTGTACTACCCGCCGGCGCCGCTTTTGTTTTACTGCCGCGCGCCGATTGTTGCGGCGCGCCCTAGCCCGCTGCATGGATTCTGCCCTGCTCATCGACCTGCTCAAAATCACCCTGCCCGCCCTCATCGTGGCCGGCACCGTCTACTACCTCATCCAGCAGTATTTGGAAAAAGACCGGCAGCGCCGCCTGATCGAGCTGCGCCTGGAAAGCTCCAAAACCACCCTGCCGCTGCGCCTGCAGGCCTACGAGCGGATTATTCTGCTGCTGGAGCGCATCACGCCCAACAATCTGCTCGTGCGCCTCAGCTCCGCCGGCCAGACCGCCCCCGAGTACCACCGCCTGCTCATCCAGGAAATCCGGGCTGAGTACGAGCACAACCTTTCCCAGCAGCTTTACATGAGTCCCGAAGCCTGGGCCCAGGTGCGCCAGGCCAAGGAAGGCATCGTCACGCTCATCAATAAGGCTTACCAGAGCCTGCCCAACCAGCAGCAGGCCCGCGGCACCGAGCTGGCCAAGCGCGTGCTCGAAGCCCTGCTCACCGACGAAGCCGACCCGACCACCGCCGCCATCGACGCCGTGAAGCGCGAAGCCGTGGGGCTATTCTAGGGCGGTTCACCCCGCTGTCATTGCGAGCGAAGCGAAGCAATCTTTCCCCTCGCGGCACGACGGTAACACAAGCGCCGCCCGAACCTGTTGTCTGCAGATTCGGGCGGCGCTGTTTTCGGTATGTGGGTATTGGATCGGCGGTGCTCCTGGAGGAACGATTGCTTCGTCGTGCCTCCTCGCAATGACAGCGGGTGCTACCGCTGTTTCCAGTAATTATACCCCTGCCATGACCGCCTCAATGGCGCGCTGGTAGCAGGCTTCGTAGAGCGGCACGATCTTGTCGACGGCAAACTCTTCGGCGCGGGCGCGGGCTGCGGCTTTGAAGCGCGGCAGGTTCGCGTCGTCGAGCACGGTGAGGGCATTCTTGACCATTTCCTCCACGTCGCCCACGTTGCTCACAAAGCCGGTGACGCCGTCCACGTTCAGCTCCGGAATGCCGCCAGCGTTGGTGCTGATGACGGGCACCTCGCAGGACATGGCCTCCAGCGCCGCCAGGCCGAAGCTTTCCTTCTCGGAAGGCATCAGGAACAGGTCCGATACGCTCAGCACTTCTTCCACGGCTTCCAGCTTGCCCAGGAAGCGCACGTCGTGGCTAAGCAAGCCCAGCTCCCGGCACAGCTTCTCGATGCGCGGGCGGTCGGGTCCGTCGCCGACGAGCAGCAGCTTGGCCGGCATCTGCTTGCGCACCCCGTCGAAGATGTGCACCACGTCGTCGACGCGCTTGACGGAGCGAAAGTTGGAGGTGTGGATGAGCAGCTTCTCGCCGTCCGGGGCAATGGCGGCCCGGAAATGCTCCTTGGGCTGCTTTTTGAAGCGCTCCAGGTTGATGAAGTTCGGAATGACTTCGATGTCCTTTTCGACGGCGAAGTACTCGTAGGTTTCCTTTTTCAGATCGGCCGACACGGAGGTAACCGCGTCCGACTGGTTGATGCTGAACGTCACGACCGGCTCAAACGAGGCGTCCTTGCCCACCAGCGTGATGTCGGTGCCGTGCAGGGTGGTGATGACCGGGATGTTGATGCCCTTGGTGCGCAGAATCTGTTTGGCCATGTAGGCCGCCGAGGCGTGCGGAATGGCGTAGTGTACGTGCAGCACGTCGAGCTTCTCGTTCTGCACGATGTCGACCATTTTCGAGGCCAGCGCCAGCTCGTAGGGCGGAAACTGGAACAGCGGGTAGGAGGGCACGAACACCTCGTGGTAGAAGAGGTTTTCGTTGACGAAGCTGAGCCGCACCGGCTGGCTGTAGGTGATGAAGTGGACGCGGTGGCCCTTCTCGGCCAGGGCTTTGCCGAGCTCGGTGGCCACGACGCCCGAGCCGCCGAAGGTGGGGTAACAGACAATACCGATGTTCATACGGGTGGGGCGGCTGGGAGAGGAGAGAGGAGGATTTGCAGCTAAACCGGACAAGGGGCGGCAAGTTGGGGAAAGCCGCAAAAAATATATCAGGCTTAATGGATACGTAATCCGGCGGCTGTGCGGGTAGGAGTTGGTGGCTTGGCCGATTCGCCGAGGCCCAGGAAGCCGCCCTTTTTTCCAGCCGACACCAAAAAAGAACGCCCCGTCCGGGTCAGGGACGGGGCGTCGGTCAAGGGGTTGCTTGTTCCACACCACATAGAAATGCTTCCCCTCAAGTCAACCCAAGGGCTTGGGCGCTATTCCTGGTTTTTCGCCTGGGCGTCGGTCTGGATGGCTTTGTAGATAACGTCGTGGATGCGCGTGCGGATGTTGTACTGGCGCAGCTTGTTGTTGCCGGCATCCGGGTACACGCGGTTGGAGAGGAACACGTAGAGAATCTTGTTGTCCGGGTCCATCCACACGCAGGTGCCGGTGAAGCCGGTATGGCCGAAGGTCGCGGCCGGCGAGAGGTTGCTGGTCGGTCCTTCGGGCTTGCTCGGGTCGCCGTGGTCCCAGCCGAGGCCGCGGCGGTTGGTGGCGCTCTGCTGGCGGGCAAACTCGGCCACCACCGGCGTGGTGAAGAAGCGCCGCCCGCCGTAGCGGCCGTTCTGCAGGTTCATCTGCATCAGCACGGCCAAGTCGTTGGCGTTCGAAAACAGCCCGGCGTGGCCGGCAATACCGCCCATCAGTGCCGCCGCCTGATCGTGCACGGTGCCCTGCAGCTGCGCGTGGCGGAAGTAGGTGTCATTCTCGGTGGGCGCGATGCACGACTTCGGGAACCGCTGCAGCGGGTTGTAGGTCATCGTGTTCAGGCCCAGCGGCGCGTAGAAATTCTGCTGCAAAAAGGCTTCCAGCGGCTGGTTCAGCGTCTTTTCCGCCAGGCGCTTCAGGATGATGAAGCTCAGGTCGGAGTACTCGGTAGGGTAGCCGCTCTTGGTCTTGGGCAGCAGGCTGCTGCGCTTGATCCAGGTCCACACCGAGTCTTCGGCGGTGCGGGCCACGTAAGTGCCGGGAATGACCTCGCGCTGGAAGTCGTCGGTCTGGGTGCTGGCGTAGAAGGTGGGCTTCAGGCCGCCGGTGCGCGTCACCGTCCGCTCCCAGGTCGGGATGCCCGCTTTCAGCCCGGCCTGGTGCAGCAGCACGTCGCGCACGGTCATGTCCTTCTTGTTGGTCGTCTTCAGGTCGGTCAGGTAGTCCGATACCTTGCTGTCGAGGTTGATTTTGCCCTCATCCTTCAGCCACATGATGGCCTGCAGCGTGCCGGCCACCTTCGACACCGACGCCAGGTCGTAAATCGTCTCGTCCGTTATCGGCTGCGACTTGTCGTAGGTGGCATAGCCGTAGCTCTTGTCGAAAATCACGGCGCCGTCCTTGGCCACCAGCACCTGGCAGCCGGGCGTAGCCGCGTAGGCAATGGCCTCGGTGGCAATGTTGTCGATCTGGGCCAGCACCTTGGAGTCCATGCCCACAGCTTCGGGCGTGGCGTAGCGCAGGCGGCGGAAATCCGGCGTGGGCAGGCCGGTGCCGGCCACCATTTTCTCCGACACGGTAATGGGCAGGCGGCCCTTGGCGGGCAAGGCGCCGAAGAGCACCTGCGGCACCACGGCCTGCGAGGCGTAGTTGTCCTCGTAGCCGCACACCAGGGTGCGGGCGTCCTCCACGTACTTCAGGGCGTAGGCGTTGCCCATCACCACCACCACGGTCTTCAGGCGGGTGTTGGCCTGCAGCTGCTTGATAAACTTCAGCGCCCCGTCGCCGATACCGTAGTTGTGGGCGGGGGTGTTATTCATGTTGTGCAGGCTCACCACCACCGTGTTGTAGCCGTCGAGCTTGGTCAGCAGGCGGGTGAAAGTAGAGTCCGGCGCGTAGCGGTTCGTGACGGCGTAGGTGGAGCAGGGCATGTAGCGCTGCATGGTGCCCGCAAACTCGTTGTCGTTGGGCGCGCCGATGGTAATCGAGGCCAGCTTGAGCGTGTCGAGGTGGGCGAAGGGCAGCAGGTCGTCCTCGTTGCGCACGACGGTGGTAGCGTGCTCGTAGATGCCCTGCTGCACCACCCGGCTCAGCGGGCGGTTCAGGTTGGCCATCAGGTTGGGCACGTCCACCGGCTTCAGGTGGTTCAGGCCCGCCCAGTACTTGGCGCGCAGAATCTTGCGCACCCGGTAGTCGATGTCTTCCTGGGCAATCTTGTTGTCGGCAATCAGCTGCTTGATTTTCTGGATGGCCATGGGCACATCCTCCGAAAATAGCAGCACGTCGTTGCCGGCCAGCAGCGCCAGCGCGTCTAGCTCCCCGGGCTTGTAGAGGTTCGACACGCTCTTCATGTTGAGCGCATCGGTGAACACGAGGCCGCGGTAGTCCATCTTCTCCTTCAGCAGCCCCGTCACGAGGTTGCGCGAGATGGTGGCCGACTGCGTGCGCACCGTGTCGAACAGCGGCATGTAGAGGTGGCCCACCATCACGCCCATCACCCCGGCCTCGAAGGACTTCTGGAAGGGGTAGAGGTCCACGTTGGTGAGCCGGGCCATGTCGGTGTTGATGACCGGCAGGGCAATGTGCGAGTCGATGTCGGTGTCGCCGTGGCCGGGGAAGTGCTTGGCTACGGCCACCACGCCGTGGTCCTGCAGACCGCGGATGTAGTTGAGGCCGAACTTGGTAACCTGCTCCTTGTTCTCGCCGAACGAGCGGTTGCCGATAACCGGGTTGTTGGGGTTGGAGTTGACGTCCATCACCGGCGAAAAGCTGACCTGCACGCCCAGGGTGCGCAGCTTCAGGGCAATTTCGCGGCCCATCTGGTACACCAGCTGCGGGTCGTCCATGGCGCCCAGCGTCATCTGCTTGGCGAAGTGCATGCTGGAGTCGAGGCGCATGTTCAGGCCCCACTCGGCGTCCATGGCCACCAGCAGCGGGGTGCGGGCGGCGGCCTGATAGCGGTTGGTCAGAATGGCCTGGCGGCGCGGACCGCCCTGCAAGAACATCAGCCCGCCGATGTTGTACTCGCGAACGAGAAACTCGGTGTAGTTGACGTGCTTCTGCGTTTTGTTGGAGTAGGCGGCCACCATGAACAGCTGCCCCAGCCGGTGGTCCGGCGAGAGGGAGTTGAACACCGAGTCGACCCAGTGCTGCTCGGCCACGGTGGCCGGGCGCAGGCCGTCCTTGGAGGGCGCCGACGATGACACGATCAGACCCGTAATGGCCACTATCAGCAGTACCAGTCCAATCCGAATATCCTTGCCCATTGGCCTCTGAGTCGTGTCGCGTATGAGTGATTTGGTCAGGTCCGCTTTCTGCGCCGACGCCCTTCGGCGGGGCCGAAGCCACGGGGAAGGGCGCTGACACGCGGGGCGGAAATAACCGGCCGAAGCCCGGAAGACGGCGGCCGGCTCAGCCACGGGCAACAGCCCGCAAGCAAAAGCTGACCACAAACTTACGCATTATTTCGCGCGCAGGATTAGCGTCAAGCTCATTCCAACTACAGTCGGCGCCGTGGATGGGTTCCGCCCGCGGGCAGGTTCCGGAAATGTTTGAAGCTGGTTATAGGCAAAGTGCTATGTAGCGCAGGGCTTTTGAATCCCGAACGTCATGTCGAGCTGATCCGCGCGTCATGTCGAGCGAAGTCGAGACATCTCGCGTGCTGACTTCCACAAGTAACTTCGGTTCAACGAGTGAAATTGCTATCGAGCGAGATGTCTCGGCTGCGCTCGACATGACGTTCAATATTTGCGCAGCTTGAAGACCGGCATCCGGCGCCTATATAGCAGCAAGGCCCGGCCGGCTGCTGTACCTTTGCGGGGCTTGAAAACAAACGCCGCTACCCACGCGGTTCGTGTGCTGCTATGGCCGATATTATTCAACTGCTGCCCGAATACCTCGCCAACCAGATTGCCGCCGGCGAGGTCGTCCAACGCCCGGCTTCGGTGGTGAAGGAGCTGCTGGAAAACGCCGTCGACGCGGGCGCCACCCAGATTCAGCTGATTGTGAAGGACGCCGGCAAGCAGCTCGTGCAGGTCGTCGACAATGGCTCGGGCATGTCGGCCACCGACGCGCGCATGAGCCTGGAGCGCCACGCCACCAGCAAAATCCGCACGACCGAAGACCTGTTCCGGATTCGCACCCTGGGCTTCCGCGGCGAGGCGCTGGCCAGCATTGCGGCCGTGGCCCAGGTGGAAATACGCACCAAGCTGCGCCAGCAGGACACCGGCACGCAGATTCTGGTGGAAGGCTCGCAGGTGGTGAAGCAGCAGCCCACCGCCGCCCCCGACGGCACCAGCATCAGCGTCAAGAACCTGTTCTACAATGTGCCCGCTCGCCGCAACTTCCTCAAGAGCAACGCGGTGGAAATGCGCCACATCCTCGACGAGTTTCAGCACGTAGCGTTGTCGAAGTCGAACGTGAGCTTCTCGCTGTACCAGAACGATTTGGAGGTGTTCAACCTGCCCGCCGGCAAGCTCAGCCAGCGGGTGGTGCAACTGCTCGGCAACTCCTACAAGGAGCAGCTGGCCCTGGTGGAGGAAGTCACGCCGTTCATTTCGGTGAAGGGCTACATCGGCAAGCCCGCTTCGGCCAAGAAAAGCCGGGGCGACCAGTTTTTCTTCGTCAACGGCCGCTTTATCCGCTCGGCTTACCTCAACCACGCCGTGCTGGCGGCCTACGAGGGACTGCTGCCCAAGGAGACGCACCCGTTCTACGTGCTCTTCCTGGAGCTGGACCCCAAGACCATCGACATCAACGTGCACCCGACGAAGACGGAAATCAAGTTTGAGGACGAGAAAACCGTGTACGCCATCATGCGCGCCGCCGTGAAGCAGGCGCTGGGGCTGCACAACATGGCGCCCTCGCTGGATTTTGAAAGCGACGTGAACTTCGCCCCGCTGGCCGGCCTGCGCACCAGCGCCCGCTCCGACTTCGACGACGACCCCAACAGCAGCCGCGCTGATCAGCTGGACCGCGGCCGGGAAGGTGGGGCTCTGGCCGCCGCTATGGCCGCTGCCGCCACGCCCGCCCGCCCGTCTCGCACCGGCGACTCCAGCCGCCTGCCAGCCGACGAAAAGCCCCTCACGCCACGCCCCACCGAGCAGGCCCGCCGTGCTCTGGAGGATTTCTACCGCACGCTCAGCCAGCCCGGCGCCCTCGACGACCTCGAAGCCGAAGCCCCCGACGCCAGGCCCGAGCCGCTGCCCGCGCTGCCGGAGCTGCCCGCCGCTACGGCCGGCTTCGAAATCGACCTGAGCGGAATAACCGGGGCCGTGCCGGCCCTGCCCACGCCGCCTCCGGTAGCCGCGGCCCCGGCGCCCGCGCCGGAGCTGCCGCTCACCCACGCCGGTTCCGCCGCGTCGGCCGGGGCCGAGGCCGCTGTGCCGGGCCGCCGCGCCGTGCAGGTGCAGCAGTTCGTGCTGGTGCCGGTGAAGTCGGGCCTGATGCTCATCGACCACGTGGCGGCCCGGGAGCGGATTCTCTACGAGCAGTATCAGCGCACCGGCAGCCAGGAAATCAGCACCGCGCAGACGCTATTGTTTCCGCGCACCGTGTCGTTCACGCCCGCCGATTTTGCGGTGCTGCGCGAAGTCACCGCCGAGCTGCACGCGCTGGGCTTCCACTTCGAGGAATTCGGGCCGAACACCATCGTGGTGCAGGGCCTGCCCGCCGACGTGCCGCACCGCAGCAACGAAAAAGAGCTGCTGGAGGGCCTGTTGGAGCAGTTTCGCGTGCCCGGTGGCCGCGCCCGCCTCGACCGCCGCGAGCAGCTGGCCCGGGCCCTGGCCCGGCGCGTGGCCGCCGGCGTGCCCGCCCGCCTCAGCGAACTGGAAATGACGGCGCTGGTTGACCGGCTCTTCGCCTGCCAGACGCCCGGCTACACCCCCGACGGCCAGCGCACCCTGGTGATGCTGGAGCTGGATCAGCTGCAGGCCTTCTTCCGCTAGGGGCTGCTCACGCGGCTTATGTTCCCGGGCCGTGGGCGCCGCCCGATTCGCGGGCGGCGTTTACCTTCGTTGCCGCGTACACGGTAGCATTTGCCGTGACGGGCGGCTCAAGCGTTGCCCACGGCGGCCAGGGCAGACTGTTTTCCGCGCAAGCCGTAGCGGGCTACGGCGGGTTTGCCGAACCCGCTCAGCCAACCCGACGCAATTCACGAAATCCGCTTAATCCGAGACCTATGCTCAATGTCACCCCGATGGTGCGCAACCTGCTGCTCATCAACGTTGCCCTGCTGCTGCTGGAAGCCACGGGCGCGTTGGGCAACGTGGCGCGGCTGTTGGCCCTACACCCCTGGACGTCGGCGCTGTTTCTGCCCACTCAGCACCTGACGTATATGTTCATGCACGCCGGCTTGGGGCACCTGTTTGGCAACATGTTCGGTCTGTTTTCCTTCGGGCCGATGCTGGAAATGCGTTGGGGCCCGCAGCGGTTTCTGGCGTTCTGGCTGATTTGCGGCGTCGGGGCGGGGCTGCTCTACTCGGGCATCCGGCAGTACGAGCTGACCAAGATGCGCGCCGACCGCAACGCCTTCGTGGAGCACCCGACGGGCGTGGCTTACAGCGACTATTTTCGCGACTATTTTCCGAACGCTCGGGGCTACGAAATGGTAGCCAGTGCTTTGCAGAAAGACCCCGGCAACACTCAGCTGGTGCAGGGAGCCGTTCGCACCGTCGATGATATCTACGACGGGGCCAACAACGCGCCGATGGTGGGCGCCTCGGGCGCGCTGTTCGGGATTCTATTGGCTTTTGCCTATCTTTTCCCCAATACCGAGCTGATGCTGCTCTTCTTCCCGGTTCCCATCAAGGCGAAGTACTTTGTCGCCTTATATGGGCTGTATGAACTGTATGCTGGCGTTCAGCGTGCCCCCGGCGACACGGTGGCCCACTTTGCCCACCTCGGCGGAATGTTGTTCGGGTTCCTGCTGTTGAAATACTGGGAGCGAAACAGCTCGCGTTTCTATTAAGTCCACCCGCCCCCATGAGCATTTTCGCCGATATCCAGGCCACCTTCAGCCGCCGCGACAACGTCCTGAACCAGCTGCTGGTCATCAACGTGCTGGTGTTCGTGGTGCTGCTGGTGGTGGAGGCCATCCTGACGTTCACCGGCGCCGGCGTCGCCTACGAGGTGCTGATGCGGCAGCTGGCCCTGCCCTCGGATTTGCCCGGCCTGCTGCGCCACCCCTGGACGCTGCTGACCTACGCCTTTACCCACCAGCAATTTCTGCACATTCTCTTCAACATGCTGAACCTGTACTGGTTCGGTATGCTGGTGCGCGAGTACCTCGGCGACCGGCGCCTCGTGAGCATCTACATCCTCGGCGCCCTGGCCGGCGCGCTGTTGTTCGTGCTCAGCTACAACCTGCTGCCCCGCCTGCAAGTGCACCTGGGCATCCCGATGGTGGGCGCCTCGGCGGCCGTCACGGCGGCCATCGTGGCGGCGGCCACCCTGCTGCCCGACTACACCTTCAGCCTGTTCCTGATCGGGCCGGTGCGCATCAAGTACATAGCGGCGGCCGTGGTGCTGATTTCCATTGCCGGCATCAACGGCGCTAACCCCGGCGGGCAGATTGCCCACCTGGGCGGCGCCCTGCTCGGCTTTGTCTACATCCGCCAGCTGCAGCGTGGCCGCGACCTGGGCCGCCCCGTGGTGGCCACGGGCGAGTGGATCAGCGCGCTGCTGCACGGCCGGCCGCGGCTGCGCGTGTCGCACCGCAGCCCGCAGGCCACGCCGGCCGGCGGCAAGCGCGGCCCGCTGGCCCAGCCCGCCCAGGAGGAAATCGACCGGATTCTGGAGAAGATTTCGCGCTCGGGCTACGAAAGCCTCTCGAAAGAGGAAAAGCAGAAGCTGTTCAAGGCCAGCCAGCAGTAAGCCAGAACGACCAAGCAAAACGGCCCGCCGGAGCAATCCGGCGGGCCGTTGTCATTTCTGCAGGTAGGCCTGGCGCTGGGCCGGGGCAAATTTCTCGATGGCGTAGCGCAGGGTGGTGCGGGGCATGTGCGCGGCGTGGTCGGCCAGAAATTCTTCCAAGGCTTCCTTGTTGCGCTTGCCCACTTCCCGTAGCATCCAGCCCACGGCCTTATGGATCAAATCGTGGCGGTGGGGGAGGAGCAGCTCGGCCAGGGCGAAGGTGTCGGCAAACTGGTTTTTGCGGATAAACGTCAGCGTACTCACGATGCTCATGCGCTGGCTCCAGAGGTGGTCCGCAGCGGCCAGCTCGTAGAGCAAGCTTCGGTCACGTTTCAGCAAATAGCCGCCCACGATGGCCGGGCAGGTCACGTCCACCAGGTCCCAGTTGTTGACGTAGGCGCGGTTGGCCAGATACCGCTCGTAGATTTCCTGCTGCCCGGCGGGGCCGGCCTTGGCAAACTGCAGCGTCCAGATGATGAGGCCGATGGAGCGGCAGTCGTGCCAGGGGCTGCGCACCAGCTGCTGCTCCACCTCGTCGAGGGGCAGCTGACGAAACTCGCGGGCCAGCTCCCGCTGCCGGGGCATGGGCAGGCCCAGGAACTGGTCCCCTTCGCCGTACTGGCCGGGGCCGGTTTTGAAGAAGCGCGCCACCAGCACGGCCCGCTCGGGGTCGGCCAAGGCGTGGATGCGGGCCAGCAAGTCGGTAGCAGTAGGGGCGGCAGCGGGCATGGCTAGGGAATGTCGTAGGTAATGTGCTGCGGGTCGTGGGTGTAGAAGTAGGCGTAGTTGGAGCGCAACTCTTCCCAGCCCTGCTTGGTGGCGTGCTGCTCCCGCGTCACGTCTTCCCAGGCTAGGCGCATCTGCCGGGCGCACACCAGCGGCGCCACCTGTCCCACGCCGGTACCCAGGCCCGGAATGGCCACCGTCCGCACTTTTTCGGCCACTGGCTCGCCGGTGCTCAGGCGGCCGTGGCGCAGCAGCAGCAGGATGGCTTTCATGGCCAGGTACACGTTCGGCCCGCGCGTAATGGTCATGGGCGTGCGCATGGTGGGGGCCGAAATCAGGTAGGGAAACAGCGTGCTGCCGGTTTCGATGATTTCGGCCTGGCCGACCAGCAGCTCCCCGTAGTATTTCGCGCGGATGACACGCTGCAGGTCTTTTTCGAGGTGCCAGCCCAGGTGCTTGGAAATGGCGAAGTCGATACCGCCGTTCATGAAGCCGAAGCTGTTGGCGGGGCTGACAAGGGCGTCGGCCGGGTGCTCGAAGATGGAGGCGTGCAGAACGCTGACCTGCGGCACATCGGCAAACACGCGTTGCCAGGCGGCCACCACCTCGGGGTTGGTGTCGATTAAGGTTAAGTGCATGAAATGGGTTTCGGCGGCAAGGTACTGTCTTTCAGCTTACGCCAAAACAAACCGGGCCGCCCCGCGAAGGTGCGGAGCGGCCCGGTTTCAGGCAGTTGCAAACGGAAATTAAGCGTTGGCGGGCTGGGCCATCTTGTCCAGCGCGTCCATCACTTCTTTCACGTGGCCGCGCGAGGTTTCCAGCAGGGCCTTCTCCTCGTCGTTGAGCTGCAGCTCGATAACCTTCTCGATGCCGTTCTTGCCCAGGATAACCGGAGCGCCCAGGTACACGCCGTCGATGCCGTACTCGCCTTCCAGCTTCAGGCAGACGGGGAACACGCGGCGCTGGTCGCGCACGATGGCTTCCACCATCTGGGCCGCAGCGGCGCCGGGGGCGTACCAGGCCGAGGTGCCCATCAGCTTCACCAGCTCGCCGCCGCCTACGGCGGTGCGCTGCACGATGGCGTCCAGCTCCTCTTTACCAATCAGCTCGGTGACGGGGATGCCGCCCACGGTGGTATAGCGGGGCAGCGGCACCATCGTGTCGCCGTGGCCGCCCATCAGCACCGCCTGGATGTCCTTGGGGCTCACGTTTAGGGCCTCGGCCAGGAAGGCGCGGTAACGGGCCGTATCGAGGATACCGGCCATGCCGAATACCTTGGTGCGGTCCAGGCCCGAGGTCAGGTGCGCCTGGTAGGTCATCACGTCGAGCGGGTTCGACACGACGATGATGATGGCGTTGGGCGAGTGTTTTACCACGTTTTCGGTCACCGATTTCACGATGCCGGCGTTGGTGGCGATAAGGTCGTCGCGGCTCATGCCGGGCTTGCGGGGCAGGCCCGAGGTGATGACCACCACGTCGGAGCCGGCGGTGCGGGCGTAGTCGTTGGTGACGCCCACCGTGCGCGTGTCGTAGCCGATGATGGGAGCCTTCTGCCAGATGTCGAGGGCTTTGCCTTCGGCAATACCTTCCTTGATGTCAACCAGGACTACTTCGTTGGCAATTTCGCGGGTGGCGAGTACGTCGGCGCAAGTGGCGCCCACGTTACCGGCCCCTACTACGGTTACTTTCATGGGGTGGTCGTTGGGAATTGATGATGGGGTTCTGGCCCGCAAGGTAAGCACGAGTGCTTAGAGGGTGGTGCTTAGCGGGTAGTTTTTAGCGTGGGCAGCGGCTGGGCGCCGGGAAAGCCGATTCGGGGGGCGCGCCATGACACCGGAAGGTTTGCGTGACAACGCTAGGTTCGCGTGACAATGGTCGGTTGGCCCTTACAACGGAGCGGGCACGGCTCACAACGCCGACGATACGCCTCACAATGTGCCGCGCACGACTGACAATGCGGTCCGCAGGCCTTACAATGGCACCGGCACGGCTCACAACGCCCAGGTTACCCGTCACAACGCGGCAGGTAGGGCTCACAACGCGGCGGCCATGCTTTGCAATGCGGCGCGCATGCCCAACAACCCGTCGAACAGGAGGCAAAACACCGTCGGCCACGTGGTCGGTGGCCTACCGCTTCCGGAATTGCAGCGTGCCGATGTTCACCCCACGCGGCCCGCTGAACAGGTCGCGGCCGTTGAAGAAGATGCGGATGCCGTCCAGGTCGGGATTCTGGCAGTCGTCCTTGAACAGGCGGTAGCGAAACGTAATCGTGTCCTGGTCGGCGCGGTTCAGGTACAGCAGGTAGGTGTCTTCGTGGTCGACGTCGTACACCGGCGGCCCGTCGCGGCGGATAACCGGAATCTGGCTGCTGAACGGCTGCGCCACCCGGCCCGTGGGGCCGAGGTAGTACAGCTTCACCGTATCGGGGTGGTAGCGGGGCGGCGTCAGCGGAATCAGGGCGCCGCTGACATCCACCAGCTCGAAGCTGGCAATGCGGCCGCTGCCGTTGTCGCCCTCGCACTCGTCGAACATGCCCGACCAGCTCCCGCAGCCGGTCAATAGCAGCGCGCACAGCGCGCCGCTTAGCGAGGCAACAAGTTTCGGCATAGCATCGAGGTAGATAAGGCGTTAGGTGTAGTAGAGTGAGTGGTCTTAGCCCGGTTTGGTTGCCAGCTGCCGGCGCAGCTGCAGTACCCGCTGGGTTTCCTCGGTCACCTTGAACCGGTCGTCGGGGCGCATGCCCACCACCCACACCACCTTGCCGTCGGCGGCGGTGAGCAGCAGCACCTGGTCCTTGAGGTTGAGCGGCACTTTCTGGTCGATGAGGAAGTCGCTGATTTTCTTCTTGCCCTTCAGGCCGATGGGCATAAACCAGTCGCCCTCGCGCCAGCGCCGCAGCGTCAGGGGAAATTTCAGCTTGTCGAGGTCCAGCGCCGCCACGTCCTTGGCCTTGGGCACCTGGAAGCCCTCGGCGGCGTGCTCCTTGGCCGTCAGCCGCAGCCCGTCGACCACCAGCTCGCTTTGCCCCTCCGGCCACGAGTAGGTGCCGAAGCCGCTCAGGTTCTTCGGCGTGATGACCAGCTGGTCGCGGTCCTTCACCAGCCGGTGCGTGGGCGACTCGAACTGCTTGCCCGACACGGCCCGGAACGACTCCACGATGTCCTTGGTCACCAGCCAGCTGAAGTGGAAGGGGCGTAGCAGCTCGTGCAGCATCACGGCCGTGGCGGGTGTGGCCTGCAGCACGCCGATATTGATATAGGTGGCCTCGGCCTCGTCGCGGCGGGCCTGCTGGGCGGTTTGGTCGACCAAGTGCTGCACCAGCAGCTCGGCCCCGCGCACCCGCTCGGCGGTGTGCTGCAGGGTCTGGTCGAGGGCGGGGTTCAGCTCGCGCAGCACCGGCAGCACGTCGTGGCGCAGGCGGTTGCGCTGGTAGAGGGTGCTGTCGTTCGAGGAATCCTCGCGCCAGACGAGGTGCTTTTCCACCACGTAGTCGTACAAATCGTCTTTGGCCGCGCCCAGCAGCGGGCGCACCACCCGGCCCTGGCGCACCGGAATGCCGTGCAGGCCCGAGAGGCCGGTGCCGTGGGTGAGGTTGAGCAGCATGGTTTCGGCCGCGTCGCGCTGGTGGTGGGCGGTGGCCACGTAATCGAGCCCCTGGCTGCGGCGCACTTGCTCAAACCACTGGTAGCGCAGCACCCGGGCGGCCATCTGCGTGGAGAGGCCCTCCTGCTCGGCGAAGCCCTTGGTGTCGAAGAACTCGGCGAAGTAGGGCACCGCATACTTCTTGGCCAGCTTGCGCACGAACTCCTCGTCGGCATCCGACTCCTCGCCGCGCAGCCCGAAGTGGCAGTGCGCCACCGCTACCTGCACATCCAGCTTATGCAGCACGTCGAGCAGCACCACCGAATCGAGCCCGCCGCTGACGGCGACGAGCACCTGGGCGGTAGCCGGGTCGAAGAGTTGATGATCGAGGATAAAGCGGCGGACGAGGTCGGGGAGCATAGTAGGAAAGCACAAAAAGCACCGCAAAGGTAGGAGGGAAGCGTCCGCAATGCTGGTGCCGATTTGGCCGCCGCGTAGCTATGCCGACGCCAGCCGCGCCCCGCTGCTTTCCCACCGGAAACCTCATTGCCCAAACCCGCGGCCCCCGTAGGGAGTATTAGACCGGAGCAGCGGTTGATGCTGCGGTTGAGGGTTTTTTTCGCAGGGAGGACAATGCACAAAACCATACTCCGAGGGTGTTACCTGCTGGTGCTGCTGATTCTGGCTGCCTGTGCGCGCCCGGCCGTACCCGATTCTGCGCTGGGCGTCCGGCGCGGGCCGCAGGTTATCGGCCACGCAGGCTCTGGTTTTTTTACGCCCATCAGTCCCTTCAATGCCCTGCCGCCGAGCAGCCTGGGCGGCATCCGGCAGGCCCTGAGCCGCGGGGCCGACGGCGTCGAAATCGACCTGCAGCTCAGCCGGGACAGCGTGCCCATCCTTTTTCACGACGAGGACCTGACCAACCGTACCCGCGCTCAGGGCTACATCAGCCAGCACACCGCCGCCGAGCTGACGCGGCTGGAATACACCGGCGGCTGGCCCTACGACTGGCTGCAGCACGAGCGGGTGGCCACCCTCGACGAGCTGCTGACCGAGCTGGCCGAGCGCCCCAGCTTCCCCTACCTGCACCTCGACCTGCACGAGCACGACGACGCCAACTTTGCCCAGCCCTACGTCCGCTCCCCCGCGCTGGTACGAGCCATCGGGCGGGTGATGCGTCGCCACCAGGTGCCGCCCGAGCGCCTGCTCATCCTCACCCAGTACGAGCCTTCGCTGCGCCAGCTGCGGCGCGAGTTGCCCGGGGCCGCTCTGGGCCTGGAAATCACCGATCAGTTTGAGGAGCGGCTGCAGCAGGCCGTGGCGGCGCAGGTCGAGGCCGTGGTGCTGTCGAAGTACGTCATCACGCCCGAGCGGGTGGCCCGGGCCCACGCCCGGGGGCTGCAGGTGGTGGTGTTCGGCGGGCGCTCCAAAAAGGCCATTCAGCGCCTGCTCGGCTGCCGCCCCGATGGCATTGAGGTCGACAACGTGCCCCAGCTGCTGAGCCTGCTGGGCCGGCGCGGCCGCCCGGCCGAAGCGGTGCCGCAGGCCCACGCGGGCGCACCAAAAGGCGGACCGCTGCGTTAGGGCTGCGGGTTCCGTACTTTTGCGCCGCATGCGCCTCCGACTACTCGTCTGTTTCTTCTTTCTGCTGCTGACCGCGCCGCTGGCGTGGGCCCAGCGCCCGGGTGCCCAGCCGGCGCGCCCCGCCCCCAAAGGCCAGCCCACGCCCAAAGGCTCGAAGGTGGAGCTGCTGCCCGGGGCCCGCGAGCTGGTGGGCGGCTCGTTCAACGGCCAGCAGATCCGCAAAATCATCGGCAACGTTAGCTTCCGGCAGGACGACGCGCTGCTGTTCTGCGACTCGGCCTACCAGTACGTCGACCGCAACGCCATTGAGGCCTTCAGCAACGTGCGCGTGGTGCAGAACGACACCATCACCATCACCGGCGACCGGGGCACCTACAACGGCGACACCCGCACGGCCCGCATGACCGGCAACGTGGTGATGCGCGACCCGCGCATGACGCTGACCACCCAGACGCTGGACTACGACCTGAACCGCAAAACCGCCTTCTACAGCACCGGCGGCCACCTCACTGACCCCGAAAACACGCTGGACTCGCAGCGCGGCTACTACAACACGGAGACGCAGGTGTTCAGCTTCCGCACCAACGTGAAGCTGGTCACCCGCGACTACACCATCACCAACGACACGCTGCAGTACAACACGCAGACGAAGGTGGCCTACTTCTTCGGCCCGACGCGCATCGTGGGCAAGCAGGGCAACATCTACGCCGAGAAGGGCACCTACAACACCCGGACGCGGGTATCGGACTTCCAGCGCAACGCCAAGATCGAGACGCCCAACTACCTGCTCGGCGGCGACAAGCTGGTGTACGACGAGACGCGGCAGTACGGCGTGGCCACCGGCAACGTGTCGATGACGGCCAAGAAGGACAACGTGGTCATCCGCGGCGACGTGGGACGCTACTGGCGCGGCACCGGCCGGGCCAAGGTGTACGGCTCGCCGGTGATGCGCAACATCACCGACCGCGACACGATGTACCTGGCCGCCGATACGCTGGTGAACGTGGAAAGCAAGTCGGAAACCGACCCAGGCATCGTGTACGCCTACCGCAAAGTGAAGATATGGCGCGGCGACCTGCAGGGCCGCTGCGATTCGCTGACCTACAACCGCCGCGACTCCATCATCTACCTGAACCGGAGCCCGGTGCTCTGGAGCAAGCAGAACCAGCTCACCGCCGACTCGATGGAAATCCGGCTGCGGCGCCAGAAGATTGACCAGATGCGGCTCTACGCCAACTCGTTTATCATCGGGCAGGACACCTTGCTGAACTTCAACCAGGTGAAAGGCCGCAACATGGTGGCTTACTTCGTCGACAGCAAGCTGCGCAAGGTGAACGTGCTCGGCAACGCCGAAAGTCTCTATTACGCCCTCGACAACGACACGGCCACCACTGGCCTGAACAAGGCCGTGTCGGCCAACATGGTCATGCGCTTCGCCGACAACAAGCTGCAAACCATCAGCTTCCTCAACGAGCCCGACGCCAGCTTCATTCCGCCCCACGAGTTCAAGCCCGAGGACGAGAAGCTCAAGGGCTTTCAGTGGCTGATCGAGCAGAAGCCCACCCGTCGGCAGGTGCTCGGCAAGCACTTCGCGCCGGTGAAGAAAGCCGCGCCGAAGAAGAAGCCAGTGAAGACCAAGGGCAAAACCACCAAGCCCGCCCCGAAGAAAGCCGCGCCGAAAAAGCCAATGCCGGCCAAGCCCGCGCCCAAACCCGCCGCCAAGCCGGTGGCCGGCGCGACGAAGAAGTAAAAGCGGGCATCTGATTGGCCCATTTGCCGAGGTAAAACCTGCCTCACTGAATAGCTTTGAGCCGCTGCTTCTGCTTGGTTTTTAGGTAGGTAGCGGCCGGCGTCAGCTGATAGGCCGGATTGGCGGCCAGTAGCTCCTGCAGCACGCCCACGTGGGCCACACCGAATATCACCAGCACGCGCTTGGCCTGGGTTTGCTGCTGCGCCCGCAGGATGTTGGAATAGATTTTCAGGTTCCGATTGTAGAACAGGCTGATGTAGTGCGCCCCGATGTAGGCCGTATCCACCGGGCCCAGGTCGACGGTATTCTTGCCCTGGGGCGAAAAGGAGCCGTTCGTCACCATGGCCGGCGTATTGAAGATGGTGCGGTGTACCAGGTTGATCATGGCTGGCTGATTGGCCAGGGCTATGTAGTCGTACACCGAAAGGCTGTCGTGCTGCACCAGGGCCTTCAGCGGCCGGGCAGTGGTCTGCAGCAGGCGCAGGTCCCGGGCAAAGGCCTCGTAGTTGGTGCCCGACTGCAGCAGCGACTGCGACGTGGACGCGTAGTAGTCCACGGCCCGCACGCCGGGCAGCTGCAGCTCCCTGGCCAGCGCAAACCCAATCTGATACTGCTCGCTGCGCCCGTCGGGCAGGGTTGCCAGATCGAGCTGACTGGCCTGGTAGCGCGCAAACAGGCTGTCCAGCTGCCCCTGCTCCGCAAGCGAAGCCTCTACCATGATGGCATCGGGCCGAAAGCGGCGCAGCTGCTGCCGCAGCTTGGCCAGCTCGGCTTGCTTTTTGGCGCCGAGCACGTCGGATTGGGGCTGTTTGTTGTAAAGCTGGGCCAGATGATCGAAGCCCACCACCATGACGGCGGTACGGCCGGCCGGCTGCGCCCGACTGATTTGGGCGCTGCCGACGAAAGTCAGCGCAAACAGGAGAAGCGCGCGTTGCGCAGCGCGGAGGCCGTCGAGTGAAATCATACGCAGCAATGATAAGCGGGGGAAAGATAGCGGCAGCGTCCACATTCGGGCAGGAGCCGATGGGCGCTGGCGGTAACGGGTCAATCGACGTGCCGGTTTTTATATCTGCTGATTGCCAGGTTGTTGCTTGGATATGGCGCGTGGTGGTTGCCACGGAAAGCGTCCGATAATGAACGGGTGTCCGGTTTTCGGCTGAGCACCGTGCCTGGCGACAACAGTGCCTTGCCGGAGGTAGTGGCCGATTGGTTAGCGGCCGGCGCGTTACTTTGTCAACGGACCCCGGCCGCGAGTGGGCGCACTAAACGGCGCGTTTCCGTGTTAGCGGGTCCGGGCGCAACCTTTCCACCGGCCCCGGCCTCTCTGACGATGAGCGGCTTTGCGCCGCCCGCGCCAAATCCTTACCTTTGCCCCCCTTATGCCCGCATTCCGTCTCCGCATCGTTGCCCTGCTTGTCTGCATCCTATCGTTGGGTGCGTGCAGCCCCTACCAGAAGCTGCTCAAGAGCACCGATGTCACCAAGAAGTACAACGCGGCCATCGACTACTACGAGAACAAGCACGACTACTACCGGGCCGGCACCCTGCTGGAACCGCTGATTCCGTTGCTGAAGGGCCGCCCCGAGGCGGAAAAGGCCGAATTCTACTTCGCTCACACCAACTTTCGCCAGCGCAACTATACCCTCGCGGCCTACTACTTCGACCAGTTTGCCACCACCTACGGCGCCTCGCCGCTGGTAGAAGAGGCCGAGTTCATGCACGCCAAGTCGCTGTTTAAGGACTCGCCCGAGTTCGAGCTGGACCAGACCAACACGGTGCAGGCCATTGCCGCCATTCAGGACTTTCTGAACCGCCACCCCGAAAGCAAGTTCCGGGCGGAAACGGAGAGCATGTCGAACGAGCTGCAGAAGAAAATGGAGGTGAAGGCCTTCGAAGGCGCCAAGCTCTACTACTCGTTGCGCTATTACCAGTCGGCCGTGGTGGCCCTGCAGACCTTCCAGCAGCAGTACCCGGCCTCGGTGTACGGTGAGGAAGCGGCTTACCTGCGCATCGTGTCGCAGTACGAACTGGCCCGCGAATCGGTGGAGGAAAAGCAGCGCGACCGGTACCTGGAAACCGTAGCCATCTACCAGAACTTCGTCGACACCTTTCCGCAGAGCAAGAGCCTGAAGCAGGCCGAAACGTACTACGACGGCGCGCAGAAATTCCTGAAAGACCACCCGGCCCCGACCGGCGCCCCCAACGCCGCCGCGGCCACGAACTGAAATTGAATGGCTAAATTGCTGAATTGCTAAATTGTTGGTCGTTCGACGAAACGCCACCAGAACATTCAACAATTTAACCATTTAGCCATTTAACAATTTGACCTTTTAAGCCATGAAAGTACCGAGCAACGTTCCTGCTTCCATCGTTACGCGCAACCTGTCGGATTTCGTGAAGGAAACCGGCAACGTGTACGAGTCGATTGCCATCATTTCGAAGCGCGCCAACCAGATTTCGGTGAAGCTCAAGGAAGAGCTGAACGGCAAGCTGTCGGAGTTTGCCACCACCGTCGACAACCTCGAAGAGGTGTTCGAAAACCGCGAGCAGATCGAAATCAGCAAGCACTACGAGCGCCTGCCCAAGCCCACGAACCTGGCTATCGAGGAGTTTCTGGAAGGCAAAGTGACCTTCCGCACGCCCGAGCCGGAGGAGCCCACGGCCGAGAAAGCCGAGTAGTCAGTTCGAGCCCGTTATGCTGGCTTCCCGCCGCATCGTGTTGGGCGTAAGCGGCAGCATTGCCGCCTACAAGTCGGCCGCCCTGGTGCGGCTGCTCATCAAAGCCGAAGCCGAGGTGCAGGTTATCCTGACGCCCTCGGCTTCGGCTTTTGTGACGCCCCTGACCCTGGCCACGCTCTCCAAACGGGCGGTGCTGCAGGGCTTCATCAAGGACGAAGCCGGCGGCGTGTGGCACAACCACGTCGACCTCGGCCTCTGGGCCGACGCGCTGCTCATCGCGCCGGCCAGCGCCAATACGCTGGCCAGTCTGGCGCAGGGCCTGTGCCCCAACCTGCTCACGGCCGTCTACCTCTCGGCCCGCTGCCCCACGCTGGTGGCCCCGGCTATGGACCTGGATATGTACCAGCATCCGGCCACCCAGCGCAACCTGCAGCAGCTGCGCCACGACGGCGTGCGCGTGCTCGACTCGCCCGCCGGCGAGCTGGCCAGCGGCCTGACGGGACCGGGCCGGATGCTGGAGCCGGAAGACATTGTACAGGAATTGGAGCAGTTTTTTGCTGACGTTCCGCCGCGGTCAAGTTAAACGCTATGCATAGCGCAGCGAAGCATCTCGCGTGCTGGTGCCCGATAATAATTCCTTCGTTTAACGAAGCGGTTACTATCAAGCGAGATGCTTCGCTGCGCTCTGCATGACATTCTTGCTTCCTTAACCCTCCTTCTTCCTTCCGAAAGAATGCATGTTCTGCTCACGGCCGGCCCCACCTACGAGCCCATCGACCCGGTGCGCTTTATCGGCAACCACTCCACCGGCAAGATGGGCTACGCGCTGGCGGCCGAGTTTGCCGCCCAGGGCTGGCAGGTGACGTTGGTGAGCGGGCCCACCAGCCAGACCATCACGCACCCGCTGGTGACGGTGGTGCCAGTGCAGACGGCCCAACAGATGTACGAAGCCGCCGCCGCCGTGGCGCCGCGGGCCGACGTGTGGGTGTTTGCCGCCGCCGTAGCCGATTACCGCCCGCGCACCGTGGCCGCCGAGAAAATCAAGAAGCGCGACGACGGCTCGGACGAAACGCTGACCATCGAGCTGGTGAAGAACGTGGACATTGCCGCTACGCTGAGCCAGACCAAGCGGCCTGAACAATTTTCGGTGGGTTTTGCGTTGGAGACGCATGACGAGCTGCTGAACGCCCAGTCCAAGCTGCGGCGCAAGGGCTTCGACATGGTGGTGCTGAATTCCCTGCGCGACGCCGGGGCCGGCTTCCGCCACGACACCAACAAGATTACCCTCGTGGAAGCCTCCGGCGTGACTACCTTTGAGTTGAAGCCCAAAACCGACGTGGCCCGCGACATTGTTTCTGCCATTCTTGCCCGCCTCCAGCCCCATGTTGCGTAACTACTCCGCCCTCTGCCTCAGCCTGCTGCTCACCGCGCTGCTGGCCCTGCCGGCCCGCCGCGCGGCGGCCCAGGAGCTATTGGCCGAGGTGACGGTGAAGGCCGAAAACGTGACCATCACCGATCCGCAGCTGCTGAACTCGATGAAAAACGACGTGACGCAGTTTCTCAACAACCGGCGCTGGACCAACGACGTGTACAAGCCGGATGAGCGCATCAAGTGCAGCGTATACATTGGCATCACCAGCATTCCGTCGAACGGCCAGTACATTGCCACGGCCCGCATCTTCAGCCGCCGCCCGGTGTACGGCACCAGCTACGAAACCACGCTGATGAGCTACGCCGAGTCGTGGAAGTTCAACTACCTGCCCGGCCAGCCGCTCGACTTTTCCGAGAACAGCTACGTCAACAACCTCTCCTCGCTGCTGAGCTTCTACGCCCTGACCATCATCGGCATGGACCAGGACAGCTTCGCCCCGCTGGGCGGCTCGCGCACCTTTGACCGCGCCCGCAACATCCTGCAGACGGCCGCCTCGCAAAACCAAGACGGCGACGAAGGCTGGAAGGATACTGGCAAGCGCGACCAGCGCAGCCGCTACTGGCTGCTCTCGGGCCTGCAGGATCCGCAGCTGCAGTCCCTGCGCTCGGCCTCGTACTCCTACTACCGCCAGGGCCTCGACATCTTCATTCAGAAGCCCGACGATGCCCGTACGTCCATTTTTACGGCCTTGCAGGGCGTGAAGGAATCGGCGGAGCGCCGGCCCGGCTCCACGCTGATCAAGGCATTCTTCGAAACCAAGGCCGACGAAATTGCCAACCTCTACCGCAGCAGCACCTCGGCCGAGCTCAAGCAGAGCGTGGTGGCCCTGCTGCAGGAAGTCGACCCGACCAGCTCCGCCAAGTACCAGGCGATTCTGCAGCCGAAATAGACGGCGGGCTCTTTCGGATTTGGCTACGCCTTCCCGCGGTTCACGAATTTACTAGCTGCCTGACGTTCTGGTGGTGCCCCGACTCGGCCGAATCGGGGCACCATTATTTTTAGCCGAAGGCGTGGTAGCGGCTTGCCGGGTCGCTGGAATGGCGCGCGGGAAGCAGTTGATTGAAAAAAGTGCCTGAACTGAAATTTTTATTAGCGCAGCACGGCGTTGGAATGCGGTTTTACTTAGCAAGCTGCTAAGTTGGTTGGATGGTGGGCTTGCGCGGGTGCTAACTCATTTAGTAGGTTTGCAACCCGCCCTTGCCGCCGCCAGCCCTTGGCGCGCGGATACGGCTTCTTGTCCAAGTATCACGCAACCAAGGCGTTTTATGCTGGTTGACCTTCGTATTCAAAACTACGCCCTGATTGAGTCGCTGGAGCTTCGGCCCTCGGCTCAGCTCAACATCATCACGGGCGAAACCGGCGCCGGCAAGTCCATCATGCTGGGCGCCATCGGGCTGCTGCTCGGCAACCGCGCCGACTCCAAGCTGCTCTTCAACACCACCAAAAAGTGCGTGATTGAGGGGCAGTTCGACATTTCAAGCTATCAACTGCAGGATATCTTCGAGGCCGAAGACCTGGACTACGACGCGCAGTGCATCCTGCGCCGCGAAATAGCGCCGACGGGCAAGTCCCGGGCCTTCGTCAACGACACGCCGGTGACGGTGGAGACGCTGCGCAAGATAGGGGCGAACCTGATGGACATCCACTCCCAGCACGACACGCTGCTGCTCGGCGACCCGGTGTTTCAGCTCAACCTCATCGACCTCTACGCCGGCCTGGTGCCCACGCGCACGCAGTATGGCACGGCTTTCCGCCAGTACCGCAAGCTGGCCGCCGACCTCAAAACGCTGGAAGACCAGGTGGTGCAGGCCAACAAGGAGCTGGATTACCACAGCTTTCTGCTCAATGAACTGGAAGAAGCCCGCCTCGACGGCGAAGACCAGGAAACGCTGGAGCAGGAGCTGAAGGAGCTGGAGCACGCCGAAGAAATCAAGCTCAAGCTCGGCTACGCCCTGCAAAGCCTCTCGGAAGGGGAGTACTGCGCCACCGCCGCGCTCAAGGAAACCAGCATCATGCTGGGCCAGATTGCGGCCTACTCCGAAGGCGCGCGCCAGCTCAAGGAGCGCGTCGACAGCTGCCTGATCGAGCTGCGCGACGTGGCCGACGAGGCCGAGCAGGCCCAGCAGCGCACCGAAGCCGACCCCTTGCGCCTCGACGAAATCCAGCAGCGCCTGACCTTGCTCTACAACCTGCAGCGCAAGCATCAGGTGCGCGACCTGCCGGCCCTGCTGCTGGTGCGCGAGGAGCTGCGCCAGAAAGTGGGCTCGGTGCTGAACCTCGACAAGGAAATCAGTCGCCTGCGCCGCGACGCGGAAGGCGCTCTGGCCACCGTGAACAAGCGCGCCGCCCACCTCTCGGAGCAGCGCCGCCGGGCCTTCCCGCAGTTCGAGAAGGAGCTGGCCGGCCTGCTCTTCGACCTGGGCATGCCCAATGCCCGCCTGCTGGTGCAGCACAGCACCGGCCAGCCCGCCACCTCCGGCACCGACGTCATCAGCCTGCTCTTCACGGCCAACCGCGGCGCCCAGCCGCAGACGCTGAGCAAGGCCGCTTCGGGCGGGGAATTCTCGCGCCTGATGCTGTGCGTGAAGTACCTGCTGGCCGACAAAACCGCCCTGCCCACGATAGTCTTCGACGAAATCGACACGGGCATCAGTGGCGAAATAGCGGTGAAGGTGGGCCGCATGATGCAGCAGATGGCCAAAAAACACCAGCTGGTGGCCATTTCGCACCTGCCGCAGATGGCCGCCGCTGGCGACGCGCACTTCTACGTGTTCAAGGAAGACCGCGCCGACCGCACCATCAGCCGCATCCGCCGCCTGACGGAGGAGGAGCGCATCCGCGAAATTGCCCAGATGATTTCGGGCGCCCGCGTGAGCGAAAACGCGGTGCAGAGTGCCCGCGAGCTGCTGGCCCTGCGCGGCGAAAGTGACCTGGTGGCGGCGTAAAAGCTAGTTCCGCTGATACAGAACGTCATTCCGAGCGAAGTCGAGGAATCTCGCGTGTTTAGCCAGATAGTAGAATCCTCGTTGAACGAGAAGAATTCTATCCAGCGTCAGCACGCGAGATTCCTCGACTTCGCTCGAAATGACGTTCTTTTTATTTCCTCAGCCTCGCCGACCGCCGCACTTCCGCCCGAACCCCTATTTTTGCCCGTCCCTTTTTCCCGACTTCGACTCAACTCCGTTTTTATGGCCAACAACCTCCTTGCCGGCAAGCGCGGCATCATCTTCGGCGCCCTCAACGAGCAATCCATTGCCTGGAAAGTGGCGCAACGCTGCCACGAAGAAGGCGCCACGTTTGTGCTGAGCAACGCCCCGCTGGCCATGCGCATGGGCGAAATCAACAAGCTGTCGGAAGAGTGCAACGCCCCGATCATCGCGGCTGATGCCACGGTGGTGGAAGACCTGGAAAAGGTGTTCAGCGGCGCCGTGGAGCAGCTTGGCGGCAAGATTGATTTCGTGCTGCACAGCATCGGCATGAGCCCCAACATCCGCAAGGGCAAGGGCTACGGCGAGCTGAACTACGACTGGTTCCAGAAGACGCTCGACATCTCGGCCCTGTCGTTCCACAAGATGCTGCACGTGGCCGAAAAGCAGGACGCGCTCAACGAGTGGGGCTCGGTGGTAGCCCTGTCGTACATCGCCGCCCAGCGCGCCTTCCTCGACTACACCGACATGTCGCAGGCCAAGGCCGTGCTCGAAAGCATTGCCCGCAGCTACGGCCAGCGCCTGGGCCACCTGAAAAAAGTGCGCGTGAACACCGTGTCGCAGTCGCCCACCAAGACCACGGCCGGCGCCGGCATCACGGGCTTCAACGCCTTCTACGAGTACGCCGAGCGCATGTCGCCCCTGGGCAATGCCCCGGCCGAGGCCTGCGCCGACTACTGCGTGTCGCTGTTCTCGGACCTGACGCGCTACGTGACCATGCAGAACCTGATGCACGACGGCGGCTTCAGCACCACGGGCATTTCGGAGGGCATCGTCGACGCCATTACCAAGGCTTCGCAGGAAGCTTAATAAGCAGACACCACTAATGAAAAGCCCGGTCTGGTTAACCAAACCGGGCTTTTTTGTTGCAATAGGAGTGAAGGAGCCGGGGCTAGATGTCGCCGCCCCCGCCGCCGCAGGCGCCACGGGTGTAGCTGGTCACGCCGGCCCGCTGGGCGTAGCAGGCGTTGCTGTAGGTTTGGCCGTCGCTACCACAGACCGGGTCGTACACGTCGAGGCACTCGTAGCCGGGGCCTTTGGCGTTGCTGGTGGTGGTAACGGCGGTCGGCTTCGCGGCGGGAACCGCCTGCTCTTTGCCGCAGGCCGTGGCCAGGGCCAGCACCGCCAGCAGGGCGAAGGATTTCAGTGTTTTCATAGGGCTTTGGTTGGAAGAGGTGAAAAATGTGACGTTGACAAGGTAATAGGAATTTGATCGGGAATATTGCAAAATATCAATTTTCATTCCCTCGCTCAATCCCGCCCGCTTCGCGCAGGTTCCTCGCGCCTGAGCCGGACGATGAGCATGATTACGTGATGGATGCGGCGCGGCGTGCTATTTAGCTTTGCCGCGGCGAAGCTGCTGGGAAGACTTGGGGCCATTGTTTATTTTCCGCTGATGATTGCAGTAACGGACTACCTCACGCGCATCGGCTTGCCCATGCCGGCACCCCGACCCGGCGCGGCGTTGCTGCGGGCGGTACACGCGGCCCATGCCCGCACCATCCCGTTCGAAAACCTGGACATTCACCTGGGGCGGCCCATCAGCAACGACCCCGATGCCATTTTCGAGAAGCTGGTGCGGCGGCGGCGCGGCGGCTACTGCTTCGAGCAGAATGCCCTGCTGGCGGCCATGCTCACCGAATTGGGGTTTCGGACGCGGCTGGTGCTGGGCCGGGTGACCTTCGGTGCCAAAACGCCCCGGCCGCGCGGCCACCTGGCGGTGCTGGTGGAGCAGGGCGGGCAGCGCTGGCTGGCCGACGTGGGTTTCGGCGGCTACGGCCTGATCGAGCCGGTGCCGTTCGTGCCGGAGCAGGCGCAGCACGTCGGCGGCGAAGCCTACCGGCTGAGCGCCGGTCCGGCGGACGGCTGGGAGCTGCACATGCGGGCCAGCGCCGACTGGAAGTCGCTGTATTGTTTCGACGAAGCGCCCTGCTACCCCGTCGACATTGCGGTGCTGAACTTCTACCACGGGCACTGCCGGGAATCGGTGTTCAACCAGAACCGCATCGTGGCCTTGGCCGAGCTGGGCTGCCGGCGGCTGCTGACCAACGAGGAATTCAAGACCATCCGCCCCGGCGGGGTGACCACCCGGCGCCTGGCCGACGAGGACGAGTACCGGCTGGTGCTGCGCCAGGAGTTTGGCATTGCGCTGACGGCTGACGAGCAGCTGCGGCCCCGGCTGGTGCTGGCGGAATAGGGGGCTACGTCCGGGCTTCCTGCTGCCGGATCAGTTCCAGGTTGCGCTTCTCGATTTCGGTGAGAAACCCGCTTATGTCGCGGTGTTGCGGGCGGTACCAGTCGAAGCGGCGGAAGTGCTGGTCCATGGCCCCGCCCTTGGCGAAGATAAAGCCGTAGCGGGCAAACAGTTCGTTGCGCATCAGCGCAAGCTCGGCCGGGCTGCGGGCCTGTAGCTCTGCGGGCTTAAGCAGGCGGTACGAAACGAACCCAAACGGGTAGTCGAAATAGGTGGGCAGATCGGACGAGCGGCTGCCGACTTCCCACTGGCCCTTCCCGACGGAGCCGCTCCACGGCTGCCGTATCCGCAGCCCGAACGTCCGTTGACCCTCTTCGTCGACGTAGCTGATGAACTCGCCGCTGAGGCCCTCCGCCGCGAATTTGTTGCCCGTCACGCGCACGTTGCGCAGGTTTTGGTAGTCGGCAATCCACTGGCTCTTGGCCGACCAATGGCCCGAAACAATCTGGGCCGTGATTAGCCCGGCGTCCACACACAGAATCAGGTTGGATTCGGCTTCGGAAACCCCGAAGTGATACACGCCCGCGTAGCTCCCGGCATCCTTGACCGTCCAGGCGCGGACGGTTTTAGCGTCGACCAATTCGGTGGCGGCAACGGTGGATTGGGCCGAGCCGGGGCGCCACGCAAGGCCAAGCAACAGCAACAGGCAGAAAAACGGCCGCATAGAGGGTGGGAGTACGGAGCGGCAATATAAAGCTGACAGCCGCTAATACCCCCGCGCCAGCTCCACCAGATTCTCGGGCTGCTCGCCGCGCTGCAGCCGCGCTAGGTTGCTGAGCAGGATGTCGACCTTACCTTCGTCCTCGTGGGGCTGGCCGCCGGCGGTGTGCTGGGTGAGCAACACCTGGGGCAGAGCCCAGAGCGGGTGCTCGGGCGGCAGCGGCTCCTGGGCCGTCACGTCGAGCACGGCGCCGCCGAGCTGGCCCGCCTGCAGGGCCCGGATCAGCGCGGGCTCGTCGGTGGTGGTGCCGCGGCCCACGCTGGCGTACACGCTGCCGGGGCGCATGGCCTGTATGAGGTCGGCCGAAAAAAAGCGCTTGGCGCTGCCGGGCAGGCAGTTTATCACCAGGTCGGTATCGGGCAAAGCCGCGCGCAGCTCGTCTTTGGAGTGGAGCTGAGCCCGCGCATCGGTGCGGGCCAGCAGCCGCACCTGGCACCGAAAGCCGCTGAGCTGCTCCTGCACCGCCAGGCCGATGGCGCCGGCCCCGAGGATGATGACGCGCTGCCCGCGCAGCAGCCGCAGCTGCCGGCGCAGCGGTGCGCCCACCCATTTTTTCTGGTGCTGCAATACGGCCAGCTCATCGAGGTGGCGGTAATGCGCCAAAATGCCGGCCACGATGGTTTCGGCGCAGGGCCAGGCAAAAAAGTCGCCGACGTTGGCCACCGGAAACGGCACCTGCAAGCCGGCATATTGGTCGAAGCCGGCCGAATCAATCTGCCAGAAGCGCAGGCCGGGCGGCGGACCCGGGGCCAGCCAGGCCGGCGGCGGATTGCCCATCAGCAGCTCGGCCGACTGGAAAGCGGCTCCCTGCTCGGCGGCGGACAGCTCGGTGCGAAACAGGACTTCGGTAGCCGGCGGCAGTTGCTGTCGCAGGTAGGTGCGGGCCGAGTCGCTGAGGGTGGAGTAAACAAACAGGCGCATAAGCGGAACGGAAGAAAAACGAGCAACGGGCGGCGGGCGACACCACGGCCTCCAGCGGCCGGGAAGGCCATGGCAAGGCTACTACGGCAGAAACCGGCCCGCCGCCATTGGAAGCGCCCACAAAGGCCCCGGCCAGGTATACGCGCCTGGATCTACGGCCTGCCGCACAAGGTCTTATATAGAATGCTTGTTATTGCCTAATTTTCAAGCATGAAGTGTTGCCGCGCGCTGTTACTTGGGTTACTGTTCTGGGGTGGTCTGATGCTCTCGGGCCACGCCCAAAGCCCGCAGACGCCTGCCCTGCGCCGCGCCCTGGCCCGCACCACGGCCGATACTACCCGGGTGCTGCTGCTGGCCGACCTGAGCGCCACCTTCCGCTACTCGCGCTACGATTCGGTGCGCTACTACGCCAGCCAGGGCCTGGCGCTGGCCCGGCGCATTGGCTACGCCAAGGGAGAAGGGCGCTGCCTCTCGCGCCTGGCTTTGCTGCAGGCCGAGCGCGGCAACCTGCCCCAGGCCCTGCGCACCGACCTGCGGGCCCTGGACCTGCACCAGCTGGCCCGCGACGCCGACGGCACGGCCCGCACCCTCAACCAGGCCGGCCTGCTCTACCAGGCCCTCGACGATTACCGCCCCGCGCTGGCTTACTACTTCCGCGCCAAGGCCATTTACGACCACAGCCCTCACCTCGACGACTCGCAACTGGTGAGCGTACTCACCAACTTGGGCTCCACCTACGTCGGCCGCGGGCAGCTCGATTCGGCCGCGTATTTCCTGAACCAAGCCTACGCGCTGACCACCCGCTCGCGCACCATTGCCCAAAGCTACTGGGGTAACCCGCTGCCCTACGTGCTGCGCGAAATGGGGCTGTTGGAGGCTGCCGAAGGCCGCATCAGCTCCGCCATCGACTATTACCGGCGCAGCGCCCGCGCCGCCCTGCCCGAAAATGACCGGCGCAGCGCCTGCCGGGCCTACCAGTACCTGGCCGAGCTGTACCACGAGCGGGGGCAGGCCGATTCGAGCATCTTTTACGCCCGCCGGGCCCTGCAAACCGGCCAGACCTTGCCCTACGTGGTGGGCGTGGTGCGCACCAGCCGCCTGCTGGCCGATGTCTTTGCCACCCGCCGCCAGCGCGACAGTACGCTCAAGTACCTGCTGATTCGCCAAACCGCCGAGGACAGCCTCTACAACCCCCAGCGCATCAAGCAGCTCGACGCCATCGGCTTTGCCGAGCAGCAGCGCCTGCAGCAACTGGAGAATGAGCGGGCCGACTACGCCGCCCGCCTGCGCAACTACGCCCTGTGGGGCGGCCTGGGGGTGCTGGTGCTGCTGGTGCTCGGCCTGAGCTACCACAACCGCCGTCAGCGCCTGGCCAACGCCGAGCTGCAGCGCCTCAACGCCCAGGTGACCCACCAGAGCCAGGAGCTGACCGCCCAGCGCGACCGGCTGGCCGAAATGCTGCAGGGGCTGCGCACCGCCCAGCAGCAGCTGATGCTGCGCGAAAAAATGGCGTCCCTGGGCGAGCTGATGGCCGGCGTGGCCCACGAGATTCAGCAGCCCGCGCAGGCTATCCGCAACCTGGCCGGCGTGAGCGAGCAGCTGTGCCAGGAGCTGCGGCAGGAGCTGGTGAAGGGCGAAGAGCTGCAGCCCGCCGACCTGGAGCTGCTCGATGAAATGCTGCTGACTCTGGCCCGGCACCAGGCCAAAATCAGCCAGCACAGCCAGCGGGCGGGCAGCATCGTGCGCGGCATGCTGGAGTACGGCGGCTCGCAGCCGGCCGCCAGGCAGCCCACCGACCTCAACGCCCTGGCCGAAGACTACCTGCGCCTGACCTACCACGACATGCGCGCCAAGCAGCGCAACTTCCACGCGGCCCTGTTGCCCCGCCTCGATCCGGCCGTGGGCACCGTGGAAGTGGTGCGCCACGACCTGGGGCGCGTGCTCATCAGCCTGTTCGCCAACGCCTTCTACGCCGTGCAGGAGCGCCGCCAGCAGACCGACGCCGCCACCGACGACGCCTCGGAATACGTGCCGCAGGTGATGCTGACCACCGAGCGTACCGGCCCGCAGCAGGTGCGTATCTGTGTGCGCGACAACGGCCTGGGCATCCCGGCCGAAGCCCAGCCACATGTGTTTGAGCGGTTTTTCAGCACCAAGCCCGCCGACGAAGGCCCCGGCCTGGGCCTGCCCCTGAGCCGCGACATCGTGCACAGCCTCGGCGGCACGCTCACCTTGCACACCGAGCCCGGCGCTTTCACCGAGCTGGTGGTGACGCTGCCCGTGCCCGCCGTAGCGCCGATAATGGCGTAAGGCCGCGGCCGTAGCTGGCCCAGGCAGCCAGATAGGTCGGATTAACTGGCGCCGCCCGCCGCCCGGCCGGCCGCACGGCCCGAGAAGATGCAGCCGCCCAGGAAGGTGCCTTCCAGCGCCCGGTAGCCGTGCATGCCGCCGCCGCCAAAGCCGGCCACTTCGCCGGCGGCGTAGAGGCCCGGCACCGGCTGACCATCGAGGCCGAGCACGCGGCTACTGAGGTCGGTTTGCAGGCCGCCGAGGGTTTTGCGCGTGAGAATGTTCAGGCGCACGGCAATGAGCGGGCCCGCTTTGGGGTCGAGCAGGCGGTGAGGCGGGGCGGTGCGGACGAGCCGGTCGCCGAGGTAGGCACGGGCCCCGCGGATGGCCGTAATCTGCCCGTCTTTGCCGAATGGGTTGGTCAGCTGCGAGTCGCGGCCGCGAATTTCCCGCTCCAGCGCGGCCAGCTCAATCAGCGGCTCGCCGCCTGTCAGCGCGTTCATACCCTCGACCAGCGCCGGCAGGGTGTCGCGCACCACAAAATCGGCGCCGTGCTGCATGAAGGAGGCTACCGGCCCGGGCACCCCGCCGCGCACCCGCCCGAAGGTCTGCAGCACGCTCTTGTTGGTCAGGTCGGGGTTTTGCTCCGAGCCCGAAAGGGCAAACTCTTTGCGGATAATCTTCTGCGTCAGCACAAACCACGAGTAGTCGTAGCCAGTGTGCATGAGGTGCTGTAGGGTGCCCAGCGTGTCGAAGCCGGGGTAGAGCGGGCCGGGCAGGCGGCGGCCCCGTGCATCGAGCCAAAGCGAGGAGGGTCCGGGCAGGATGCGGATGCCGTGTTGCGGCCAGATCGGTGCCCAGTTCGCTATGCCCTCGGTGTAGTGCCACATCCGGTCGGGGTTGATGATGCGCCCGCCGGCCCGCTCGGTGATGCCGAGCATGCGCCCATCCACGTGCGCGGGCACGCCCGAGAGCAGGCGGCGCGGCGGCTCGCCGAGGCGGGCGGGCCAATTCTGGCGCACCAGCTCGTGGTTGGCCCCGATGCCCCCGGCCGTGACGATAACCGCCTGCGCCCGAAACGTGAAGTCGCCCACCACTTCGCGCGAGGTGGGCTGCCCGCGCTCCGCCTCGCTGGGGGCCAGCACTTCGCCGCCGGCGCCCACCACCGCGCCGCCCTGCACCAGCAACTCACTCACGCGGTGCCGAAATTTGAAGGTGAGCAGGCCGCGCCGGGCCGCTTCGCGCACGCGCTCCGCGAAGGGCGCCACCACGGCCGGGCCGGTGCCCCAGGTCACGTGGAAGCGCGGCACCGAGTTGCCGGGGCCCAGGGCGCCGTAGCCGCCGCGCTCGGCCCAGCCCACCACCGGAAAGAAGCGGATGCCGCGCTGCCGCAGCCAGCTGCGCTTTTCGCCGGCCGCAAATTGCACGTAGGCCTCGGCCCAGCGCCGCGGCCAATGGTCCTCTTCCCGGTCGAAGCCGGCGGTGCCCAGCCAGTCCTGCCAAGCCAGCTCGTAGGAGTCGCGGATGCCAAGGCGGCGCTGCTCGGGCGAGTCGACCAGCAGCAGGCCGCCGAACGACCAGAACGCCTGCCCGCCGAGGTTTTGCTCGGGTTCCTGGTCGAGCAGCAGCACGCGGCGGCCGGCGTCGGTCAGCTCGCAGGCAGCCACTAGGCCCGCCAGCCCGGCCCCGATGATGAGCACGTCGGCTTCGGCGGTAGAAGTGGGGGAAGTCATGGGAATGCGCGGTAGGAGTGAGGCCGCCAACTTACACACTTCTCCGCACCGACGCTTCAGTAAAGCGAGTAGCCCAGACTGGCGCTTAGCTGCGCGTATTGGTCCACCGCGTTAAGCAGTAGCGCAACGCGCAGCCGCTGGACGTTGCGACTAATTTCGCCCTGCCATTGCCAGTAGCCCGGCCACCGCGTAGCCGTAAGCTGCAACGTGAGACGGGAAGGTTGAAAATAATGCCGGATACCACCTTCATAACCGAAACCCGTGCTCCGTTCATCGATGATCCGGGCACGTCCGACGCCCAGCAGCAATACGGGTAGACGGTGGTAGAAATCGGCCTCCACCGTTAGGCTATGGCTTCTGAATTGGAGCGCTGAGGGGGTATTGCGCACAGCTTGCTGACGGATGCCTATATCGAAAGTACCTAAGCGGCTAACGTGCAGACCGAGCCATTCAAGCTGGAGGTGCTGTTGGAAATTACGCCGAAAATCAGTCTGATAGCCAATGGTAGCCCGCATCGGCAAAGAAAACCGGTAGCCATATACTTGGAGCCGTCCGCCAAACGGTGTGTGACGTAATCCGCTGACCAACTCAATAATTGCATCGGGAGCTAGGTTGCACCGTGTGCCGCCGCTGAGAGCTACACGGACTGAATCAGTAGTGACTACCAGCTGCTCGGCGGTTATGTAGCCGATAGATGAGAAACTCAATGAAATGCTCGTACTGTCAGCGGGCATGCACTTTAGTGAAAACGTGCCGTCGGTAGCAGTGCTGGTGGCGTTGTCACTGCGGCACTGCATCACCGTAACGCCAGGTATTCCTTCACCAGTAAAACGGTCCGTCACCCGCCCGACGATGGTGCGTTGCGCTAGCAGGGGCATACTCAGCAGTAAGCTGAGGCATAAGACAAAAAGCAGCTGCATGGGAATAGCCAACAAGGTTCGGCTATTGGATGCCGCCATCTACGCAATTACACAAGCCAGTACTCCCGAAAACGGTCGGCAAGGCAAATAACGAACGGCCCTGGCGCCCAAAACGCTCCGTGAGCAAACCTGTAAGGCTGCACAATCTACGGCGGCGCCTCCCGGCTACTCATGAAGCCCTTTGTGCGCCGTAGTTGGGTGTCACGAGTACTCACGAGACATATTTCCAATCAGCAAAAGCTGTCACGAGTACTCATGACAGTCTAATCAAATCAACAAACCCCTCCACGAGTACTCATGAAGCCCTTGGCAATCTGCAAGAGCCCGTCGTGAGTAGGCGGGGCGGGGTTGCGGCTAATGCAACAACGGCCCGCGAGTACTCGCGGGCCGCTACGCACAACCAAACAAGAGCTCCAGCTTAGGCGGCCGAGGCGCGGGCTACCGGGGCAGAGGACTTGAGGCTGTACTTGCGCACCTTGCCGAAGTCGAAAAAGCGGTACACGGCGGCCGGCTCGTCGAAGTGCAGCTCCAGTTGGGCCTTCACGCGGCGCAGGGCGCGGGCCAGCCGCAGCCAGTCGCCCGAAATGGACACGCGGGCCGCGTCGATGATGGCCTCGGTGATGGTGCGGGCGTTGTCGGCCTGGGTTAGCTGCTGGTACACGGCGCGGGCGTCGGCGGGCAGGGCGGGGTAGTGCAGAGCCTCGTAGTGGGCTTCGTAGAGGGCCAGCAGGCTTTTCGACTGCTGCAGCAGGTTGACCTGATCGAGCCGGGCCAAGCGGCTCTTCTGGTACTGCCGAAAGTCGGCGTACACCGGCAGCTTGCGCAGGCGGGGCGTCACGTAGTCCTTCATCGTGTCGTCGACGAAGGTGAGCCAGTCTTTGCGGGCTGCCCGGAAGGCCTCGGTGCTACCGGCCGTGGCCCCACCGGCCTCGGTCAGGCTCACCTCGAAGGCATCGAGGGCGGCGGCCAGCTCCGTGAGGTGGGGGGCGAAAACGGCCGGCAGCTCGGCCTCGCGCAGGGCCGTGAGCACTGCCGTGCCCAGGGCCTTGAAGTTGACGCGGGAGATGGGCAGCGTCGTGAAGAAATTGTCGAAATACAGCTGGTAGGCAGGCATATGCAATAACCTTAACCGGTGAACAAACAGGCCCGACCAAGGGCGGGGCCAACCGGGTGCAAGGTATCAGCCCGCCCAACGCGGGGGTACCCGTGCCAGCGCGGTATTTATACTAGTGCCAGCCCGGATTTTTAGGCCTCAAGGCTGGTTCTCCGCGCGGCCAGGCGCTGCCGGTACAGCGCCGCGGCCAGCAGCGCCAGCACCGGCAGCGTCAGCAGCCATTGCCCGCCGAGGGTGAGCAGCACGCGGCGCCGGTGCCCGCCGGCTGGCTCGTGCACCAGCTGATAAAACAGATAAAGGTGAAAAACCGAGTAGGCCAGGTTGGCCACCAGCAGCAACACCGTACTGCTGCGCACCGCCCAGCCGGGGCGGGGCAGGTCCTTCGGGCGGGGCCGCAGCAGCCCCAGCGCGACGACAAACAGGTAGGCTGCGTTCAGGCCGTGCAGCGCCAACAACGCCCGCTCGCTGGGCTCGGGGCGGGAAAGCCCGGCGGCCTCGCCGAAGGTGTGCGACACGAGGTAGTGCAGCAGGGCCAGCACGGCCTGCACAAAGGCCAGCGCGACGACGCCCAGGAGTCGGAGCAGCCGCATCTTAGGCGCCGAGCTGCTTGCGCACCTTCAGGGGCAGCTTTTCCACCACCAGCCGGTACGATTCGCGGATGAGCTGCGCCCAGCGCGTCGGGTTCAGGCGGGCTACGTCGTCGAGGTGCACCCAGTGGTAGCGGGCCAGGTGCGAGGCCGGCGCAAACCCGGGCTGCCCGATCAGCTGCTCGAACTGCTCGGGCGTGGCCTTGAACGAGGCCGTGGGCGGCACCTCGTCGGGGGAGGTGATAAGGAACATCTTCCCGCCCACGTTGAAGCACAGGTGATGGTCCCACTTGATGTCTTCGGTGACGCCGGGCAGCTGGTGGCAGAGGGTTTGCAGGTCTTCGATGGTCATGAGCAGGCACGAAAGTTCAAAGCTACCTCGCACCGCCCAATCAGTAGGCAGCGCTACCGGCCCTGAATGCCGGGGTAGAGCTCCGGCACCGGGTCGCTCTGCACGTACTGCTTGGTGCGCACGTTGAGCAGGGTGAGGCGGCCACCGTAGCCCGCGCCCTGGTCCACGTTCCACACGTTCTGGTGCTGCTCGGGCGCGGGGTGGGCGGGCCAGGTGGGCGTGTGGCCGATAAAGCACTCGTGGTAGGCCGCGGCGCGCTGGTGCTGCTGCCACAGCTCGCGCGTCCAGAACAAATCGAAGGGGTCCTGCTCGGCTATGGGTAGGGTGGGGTCGTAGCCGGCGTGCACGTAGAGGTTGCCCAGCTCGTCCTCGTGGTAGGTTTGCTGCTGGCCGAAAAACGCGTTGAAGTGGCGGTCGAGGCGTTCGGGCGGGCCGGTGCGGTAGGCGTCGTAGGTGGCGCGCCCGCCCTGGCTGAGCCAGCTCGGGCTGACGTCTGCGGCGGCGGGCTGGGTGGCCATCCACGCGGCCGTCCACCAGTCGTGGTTGCCGGCCAGCCAGATGCTGTTCGGAATGGCCAGCAGCAGCTCTACGCAGCGCGGCGTTTCGGGCCAGCCGTCGGCCACGTCGCCGAGCTGAATAAGCCGGTCGAGGCCCGGGCGGAAGGGGCTGCGCTCCAGCACCTGCGCCAGGGCGCGGGCCGCGCCGTGGATGTCGCCGAGGACGTAGGTTTCCATGGGTGGCTTTTACGCGGCTTCAGCAGCCGGGGCTGAGGCGGATGGTGCGCAGCAGGCGTAACGGCAAAAGCATCAGATGCGGCCCAATTGAAAGTCCTGGATCAGGCGCTGGGTTACGGCATGCAAGTGCGCCCGCCCGAGTTGCTCGTAAGGCAGCAGCATGGCTTGCAAAAGCTCGACGGCTCGTTCGTGGCTCGTGGCCCAGGTGTGCCAGAATGCCTCTTTCAGGTAATACAACTGCGAGCCATACAAGGCCTCGTTGCGGCAGTCATCGGCGAGTTGTTGAAAATCGGCGGCTTCATCAGCAGCACTCGGATTGTAAGAGCGGTGCCGGGTCCTGAAGTATTGGTCGGGCGCAAATACGCCGACGCCATCCGAAGTCGGTTGCCAGTGCCAGCCCGCGCGAGCCGCTGGCTGCGCACGAAACTTAGCCTCAAAATACCGCCAGCGCTGCTTTTGAGTGGCAATGGCTTCGAGCCCGAGCGTTTGCAGCAAACCAGCATACCGGGCACGAACGTCTGCATCTTCCTCAAGCAAATTTTGCCACAGCTCCTGTGGGTTGTGGGCTAGCAAGATGGCGCCGTCGCTATCCATTGGGCAGATTTCCGCAGCCGGGTAGGATGGGTGGCCTTCCTCGTGCATCACGAAACCGTAGTGAATTCCGTCGCCACCGGTGCGGGCGAAAGGAAACAGCTCCGGCGGCGTCTGCGAGTACCGTAGCGAGTAACCACCAAGCTCTACTACGCCAAACAGGTCCCAGGCAATATCCTCCAGTGTGGTGCCGTACGTGGATGCAGCAGCCTGAAGCTGGTACACGCCCGCCAGGAATTGGGCCGGCATTTCAGCGCCGAAATACGAGCGGGCATTTTGGGGAGTAATAAACATAGAGCGGAAAAATAGCCGGTAAGAATTACGCGCCGAAGCCACGGCAGCAACTGCCGCGCCGCCCGCGCCCGGCAGCTCAGCCAGAAACCGAGCAGAACACCTATAACATGATCATGCGAGGGGTGCAACCCGCTCCTGCAACGCGTGTCTAGATGAAGTGAGTTATATTGGAGCTAAGTTGCGCCACTCCGGGCCGGCCGGTTTGCCTCCGGCCCGCGCATACTTACGGTTCTCCCGCCCGCATCCTCGTTTCCGCTTTTTCCCGCCCACCGCATGGCGCCTTTTCGCTCTTCCCTCGGTTTCTTCTCGGTGCTGCTGCCGGGCTTTCTGCTGACCATTCCCGGCTCCTTCACCCCGCACGCGGCAGCCCCGGCCGACGGCGTGCCGCCCCAAAAAAAGCAGGTGCTGCTCGGCACCGTGGCCCAGGGCATGACGGTGGCCCACGTACAGCCCGAGCAAATCGACGACGCCTTCTCGCGCCGCGTGTACGCGCTCTACCTCAAGCGCCTCGACGCGGGCAAGAAATTCCTGCTGCAGAGCGACATCAAGCAGCTGCAGCGCTACGAAACCGGCATCGACAACGAGGTGAAGCAGGGCAAGAGCGAGTTTCTGGACCTGAGCACCAAGCTCATCAACCAGCGCCAGCGCGAGGCCCAGACCATCTACCGCGAGCTGCTGGCCCAGCCCTTCGACTTCACGGTCCAGGAAACCTTCGAAACCGACACCGACAAGCTCAGCTACCCCGCCGACGAGGCCGGACGCCGTGACCTGTGGCGCCGCCTGCTCAAGTACCAGACCATGACGCGCCTCTCGGAGCTGATGGACGAGCAGGAGCGGCAGCAGACCAAGGCCCTGGCCGCCGCCGGCGCCAAGCCCTCCGACGCCACCATGTCGGCCCCGGTGCGCACCGCCGCCCAGCTGGAGGTCGATGCCCGCAAGCAGGTGCTGAAGTACTACGACGAGTACTTCAACGACCTGCTGCAGACCGACGAGGCCGACCGCCTGACCGCCTTTGCCAACACCATTGCTAATACCTTCGACCCGCACTCGGAGTACTTCGCGCCCAAGGACAAAACCAACTTCGACATTGCCGTGACCGGCCGCCTCGAGGGCACCGGCGCCCAGATGGGGGAGAAGGACGGCCAGATCCTCGTCACCTACATCGTGCCGGGCTCGGCCTCGCACCGCCAGGGCGAGCTGAAGGCCGGCGACGTGGTGCAGCGCGTGGGCCAGGGCGCCGCCGAGCCGGTAGCCGTGGAGGGCATGCGCCTCGATAAAGTGGTGCAGATGATCCGGGGCAAGAAGGGCACGGAGGTGCGCCTGACGGTGAAAAAGCCCGACGGCAGCGTCAAGGTCATTCCCATTATCCGCGACATCGTGGTCATCGAGGAAACCTACGCGCAGTCGGCCGTCATCAACGAGGGCGGCAAGAAAATCGGTTACATCCTGCTGCCCAGCTTCTACGCCGACTTCAACCGCAACGGCGGGCGCAACTCGGCCCAGGACGTGCGCCAGGAGCTGGAAAAGCTCAAGGCCCAGAACGTGCAGGGCGTGGTGCTCGATCTGCGCTTCAACGGCGGCGGCTCCCTCTACGACGCGGCCGAAATGGCCGGCCTCTTCGTGCCCGGCGGGCCCATGGTGCAGGTGAAAAGCCGGCAGCGCGCCGCCGAACTGGTGAGCGACCCGGACGGCAGCACCCAGTACGACGGCCCGCTGGTGGTGCTGGTGAACCGCTACAGCGCCTCGGCCTCCGAAATCCTGGCCGGGGCCATTCAGGACTACCAGCGCGGCGTCATCATGGGCAACACCACTTACGGCAAGGCCACGGTGCAGCGCGTGTTCGAGCTCGACGACATGATGAACCCCGAGCTGGCGGCCTACAAGCCCTTCGGCTCGCTGAAAATGACCATCCAGAAGTACTACCGCGTGACGGGCTCCAGCCCCCAGTTCAAGGGCGTCACGCCCGACATCATGGTGCCCGACGCCTACAGCACCCTGGCCGACGGCGAGCAGGACACCGACTACCCGCTGCCCTGGGACGAAATCACGCCGGCCAAGTTCCAGCCCTGGACCGCCGCCCCGCCTGTGGCCAAGCTCAAAGCCGCCAGCAACGCCCGCGTGGCCGCCAACCCCTCGTTCCGCCTGCTCACCGACGCGGTGCAGACCATGGCCAAGCGCCGCGAGGAAACCCGCGAGTCGCTGAGCCTAGCCAGCTACCGCGCCCAGCAGAAGGAAGGCCGCGCCCTGAACGAGAAGTTCAAAACCATTCAGCAGCAGACCGCCGCCCTGAACGTGACGGCCCTGACCGCCGCCCCGGCCGATAGTGTGCAGAATGGCCGCTCCCAGCGCTTCATCGCCCCGCTGCGCAAGGACCTGACGCTGCGCGAAGCCGTAGCCGTGCTGCAGGACGAGTTGTAGCCGCTGCTACCCATTCATGAAAAACGCCCCGCCGCGAAGCTTCGCGGCGGGGCGTTTGACGTTTGTGGGAAAGCGAATCGACTACGCCTCCTGCTCCACACGCGGGCGTTCCTCCACGCGGCGCGGCTCCTTGTCGTCGCCGGGGCGGTGGTTGTCGCGGGTGTTTTTCTGCACGGCAATGGCGGCAAACAAACTCAGGGTAAACGACATGGCGTAGAAGCCCTTTTCGCTGAGCGTGAGGGTGGCATTCCACAGGCCTACTATCAGCAGCACCACGCACAGCACCGTGGAAAACCAGCTGATGGCGTAGTACAGGTTGGTCACCGGAATGCCTTCCAGCCGGTCGCGCACGCTCTTCTGCACCGAAATGGCGGCGAACAGCCCGTACATGAGCACGGCGAAGTAGTAGCCCTTCTCATTCAGAGCCATCTGGGCATTCCACAGCCCGACGATGTAGGCCAGCATACCGATGAGCAGGGCGGCCCAGGAGGCACCGACGAAAGCGGAAGAGGGTTGTTGGTTCATGGCAGCGCAGTTGCGGCGGAAACAGGATTACGTCCGCCAGTTGACATTAGTACGGGCTAATATACTGGCTCAGACGCGCCGACGCTTCGCCAAAAGCCCGGTGTATCTGACTTTTGGCGAGGCGCCTACGAGGACTGCCGCCTGCTAGCGCAGCAGCGGAATTTCGCGCTCCTGCACCACCACCGTGTCGCCGGTGCCGAGCAGGCTTGGCAGGGTTTCGCTCAGCATATTCCACTCGCCCGTGTAGGCCGTCTGGCAGCCGCCCGACTGCACCAGGTAGCTGAACAGCGGAATCGACAGATCCTTCGCCCGGGCCTTGAGCACGCGCACGCGGCGCACCTGGCAGTACTGCGAATAGCCCGTCACCGGCGGCATGGCCTGGCAGGTTTTGTCGTGGCGGGCCTGGAGCACCGCCTCGGCCAGCTGGTTGACGCGCGTCATGCAGCCCGTGGTGATAGGCATCATCACGCGGGCCGTGTCCAGCTGCCTGAGCAGGAGGGCACCGGGCGTCCGGTCGGTTATTTCGGTGCGGATGCTGTCGACGGAGGTGGGCGTGGTGGTGGTGAGCGTGGCGCGGTTGGCGCTGCGGAACGTCAGCGTGAGCGTGGTGTTGCCGACGGGCACGTCGGTGTGCGAGAAGTAGCCGGCCGCCCAGGGCCGGCGGGCCAGGAATCGGTCCACCTGAGCCTTGTTGTTGATGACCCCGTTCTGGGTATATATCAGGATGGGGCTGGAGGCATAGATGGTGGGCCCGGTGTGGTAGCGGCCCGTCGCGTCGTACCGGATTACCAGGTCATCGAAGCTCTCGTTGGGAACGTCGTGGCAGTTGGTCAGCAGCAGGGCCGTGGCCGCCAGGGTGAGGGAGGTGAGTAAGCGCATTTCGCGGATAGTAATGAGTACGGCAGCAATGGAGGCTGTAAAGATAGCACCGCCCGCGCCCGGGCAACGCCTGGTAAGTCGGTTGGATCGGTAGGCGCTTTTGAGGGTGGAGCCGCTAAAAAAGCCCGCCCGTATCGTACGGGCGGGCTTTTCTGTATGAGTTGCGTGCCGCCTACTTGGCGCTTTCGTCGCCGTCGACGGGCTTGCTCTCGGTGTGCACCTTGGCCGCCACCAGCTCGTCGGGAATCACGTTGCTGGCCGTCACCTGCACCTTGTTCATCAGGCCCGAAATGACGCGGTTCTGGCCGGCCATCAGGGCCTTGTAGCCGTCCTTGGCCACGTCGGCGGGCTGCATCATGCCTTTCTTCTCGGCCACGTTTTCGGCGCGGGTCATGTCGGCCTTGTTGAAGAAGTCGGTGTCGGTCAGGCCGGGCAGCAGGTTGGTGATGGTGACCTTGCTGTCCTTGTTTTCCTCCTGGATAGAAGTCGCGAAGGAGTTGACGAAGGCCTTGGTGGCGTGGTAGACGGCCTGCAGCGGGCCGGGCAGCTGCCCGGCAATGCTGCCCACCAGCAAAATCTTGCCCTCCTGGCGAGCCAGCATTTCCTGCAGGTAGAGCTTGGTCAGGGCCACGTAGGCGCCGCAGTTGAGCTGAATGATGTCCAGCTCGCGCTGAATGTCGGTGGTGTCGAAGGTGCCGTACTGGCCCTGCCCGGCGTCGTTCACCAGGATGTCGACCCGCAGGCCCTGGCCCTTGACTTCGTCGTAGAGCTCGAACGGGGCCTCGCGCCGGAACAGGTCCTTGGCAATGGTGGTGACCTGCACGCCGTACTGCTGCTTGATTTCCTGGGCCGTCTGGGCCAGCTCCTGCTCGTTGCGGGCGACCAGGATGAGGTTGTGCTTGTCCTGCGCGAAGCAGTTGGCCAGCTCGCGGCCGATGCCGCTGGTGCCGCCCGTAATCAGGGCCGTTTGGGTGGTTGCCATGATGGAATAAGGACGTTTGGTTGTAGCTACAGCCTAACGCACCAGTTCGCACCCCGGTTATGGTCGGGCTTGGCCGAAGTTCAGCCCGCTGCTACTTCTTCTGCAGGTACACCAGCGTCGACTGGTTGGAGGGGCCGTATTTGTCGTTGATCAGGAAGTAGCCCTCCTTGTAGCCCGCCAGGCCTTCCCAGTTGTAGGTCATGTATTCGGCGGGCAGCTCCATCAGCGGCTTCCAGCTCAGCTTGCCGCCCTTGTAGCGCACGCTGATGAGGCGGCAGTAGTTTTTGTAGCCGCTGCCTTCCTGCACGAGGCGGGCGTTGGCATCCCCGGCGGCGGGGCGGTACACGGCGTCGTCGTCGCCCTTGTAGAAGTAGTTGATGGCCGTGAAGCGGTCCGGGCCCACGCTCACCATGTCCGTCACGCGGAAGGGCAGGCGGGCCACCGGCACGTAGCGCGGCACCTCGCCCGAGGCCGTGGTGGGCACCTCGAAGGCGTAGTTGTCGCGGGCGAAGTAGTTGTACTCAAATAGGGCCAGCACCTGCTGGTGGTAGCCGACCAGCGACTCGAAGCCCGCGTTGTGCACGTGGGTGCCGTTGGTGGGCGCGGGCTTGGGCAGCGGCACCAGGTAGCCCGGGTCGAGGCTGATGCGGGTGGCGGCGTCGTCCACCGTGCCCCGGATCAGGTAGCAGTAGGCCGAGGGCGTGGTGGTTTCGATGGACATGTAGGCCACGTCGCCGAGCATAGTCAGGCCCTCCAGCCCCTCGTAGGTTTGCCCGGCGCTGTCGAGTCGGGCGCGCACCTGCTCCAGGCCCTGAATGGCGTACTTCTTATAGGCCAGCTCCCGGGTCTTGTCGGTGAGCTGCTGGTCGACGCTGGCCAGGTCCACGGCGTACACCTTGGCCTCGGCCCGCTCCTGCAGTCGGCTTTCGGAGAGTAGCAGCAGCTGCGCGCCGCGCAGGTACAGGCCCGAAAACTGGTTGTTCTTGTCGGCCAGCTCGCGGGGCAGCGTGAGGGTGCGGAGGTTGAACGGGGTCTTCTGGGCCAGGGCCAGGGTGGCGGGCAAGCTCAGAAGGAGGAGAAGAACGAGGCGCTTCAGGGGCGACATACGGCAAACGGATAGGTAACACGCCCGCGACGAGGGGCGGCGCAACACAAAGATGGGCAGGGAAGGGCGTTGTCGAGTGCGGCAACGGTCCTTGTCTCGCCTAACCGCCCCGCCGGCCATGCGAAGGCGGCATCTGCGTGGCTGGTGGTTGCTCGGCCCCGGTTGGTACGGAATCAGACCGGCCCGCTGGGGTGCTTTCTGGCCGGTAAGACGTGGGACCGGCTAAAAATAAACGCCGCTCCTGACTGCTCGCGCAGGAGCACTCAGGAGCGGCGCACGGGCAGCCGAGCAGTCGGCTACGGAATCAGGCGGTCGGCGCGCAGCTGCTCGAACAGGTCGAAAAACGAGTCCTCCGTGGACTGGTACAACAGGAAGCCCCGCTTCCGGCTTTTCGTCATGTCGGTCATCACCTCCAGCGGCCGGCCCAGGTCCAGGTCGGTGTGCCAGGGCGAGGTCAGGCGGTTCAGGTCGGGCTCGGCCAGGCCGTGGCGCTCGGCAATGGCGCGCCACAAATCGGCGTCATTGGCCAGCTCGGCTTCCAGGGGGCGCACGGCGCCGTCGAAGCCCGCCGCCTCCACGCCGAACCAGGCGGCCAGCCGCGGCCACAGCCAGCTCCAGCGGAACACGTCCCCGTTGACGATGTTGAAGGCTTCGTTGCGAGCGGCGTCGGTGGTGGCGGCCCACACCAGCTGCTTGGCCAGCACGCGGGCGTCGGTCACGTCGGAGAGGCCGTTCCACTGGGCTTCGGAGCCCGGAAACTGAAACTTGCGCCCAGTCTCCTTGCAGATGGTGGCGTACACGGCCAGCGTGGTGCCCATGTTCATCTGGTTGCCCACGGCCTTGCCGATGACGGTGTGCGGGCGGTGGATGCTCCACGTAAACCCGTCGCGGGCCGCCGCGGCGTACACCTCGTCTTCCTGGGCGTAGTAGAAGTTGTCGAGGGCCAGGCGGGGCTGCTCCTCGCGCAGGGGCGTGAGCGGCAGCGTGCCGCTTTTGGCGTAGGCATCGAAGGGCCCGAGGTAGTGCTTCAGCCCGGTCACCAGCGCCACGTGCTGCACCGTGCCCTTCGGCGAGAGGGCCGCGAGCAGGTTGCGCACCATGCCGGCGTTGACGCGGATGTTCTCGGCCTCCGTGTCCTGGCGCAGCCAGCTGGTGATAAACACGTGGGTGGGCTGCACCTCGGCCAGGGCCGCGGCCAGGCCGGCCGGGTCCAGCAAATCGGCCGCTACCGGGCGCAGGCCGGCCACGTCGGTGCCGGGGTTGCGGGCCAGGCCGTAGGTAATCCAGCCGCCCCGCAGCAGCTCCTGGGCCAGGTTGCTGCCGATGATGCCGCTTGCGCCCACGACCAAGGCAATATTATTGGAGTCAGAAGTCATGATGCTGTTCGAGGCTGTACCGGCACGGAATTGCGCGGTAGAAGCCTTGGGAACAGCTGAAGCCGGGAATGGTTGCCGGTGGGTGGCTACCGAACGCCGCTCAACGGGCCATCGAAGGCCGGTACGCCGCGGGCCGCCGCCTGCGGATTGCCCGGCATGTCAGGCCAGCACGATGCGCTTCGGGGCCATTTCCACCGCGTAATCCTGGATTACCTGCCGCAGAATCTGCATGTCGCGGGGGCAGCAGCGGGCAAACTCCTCCCAGTTGGTCAGGGTAAGCTGCTCCGGCATTTCCACGATGGCCACAACGGAGTCCCAGAAAGCGTCCCAGCTCGGGCCGTACCAGTCTTCAAAGCCCAGCTGCTCCTTGAACAGTTGGTGAATGGCGGCTTTGCTGGTGATGCCGGTCAGGTCGAGAGTCATGGCAGATGAAGGAACATTGGGTCAGCTAGTACGGTTGCAGCCGCTTCGGAGTCGGGTGCCGCCCCCGTTTCGGCGGCGTACCGGATGCAACGCCCCCTGCGCCGCCTGGGCGGCAAGGCCGGCAGCCTTGCCAATAGCCGCTCCCGCCTGGGCGGCAGGCGCTGAGGCAGTACAAAAAACCAGTCCCGCCTAGGCGGAATGCCCTTTCAAGCGCTAAAAACATCTTGCCGCCTAGGCGGCGACAATTCTTTATCCGCTGAAAGCTGCCCCCGCCTAGGCGGGGGGGCATTTCGGCCCTTTGGGAAGACCCCTCCGCCTAGGCGGGGGCACTACCATAAACGGAATCAGCCGCCCCCGCCTAGGCGGAAACGGCTGATAGTACTGTGGAACGGGCGTGGCGGCTTACCCGGCCATCGGAGCGGCTGCTTGTTTGGCAGCTTTGCGAACGGAAGCGCCCTTGTTCACCCGCCCGAAATCAAAGAACCGGTACACCTCGGCCGGCTCCTCGAAGCGCAGCTCCAGCTGGGCCTTGAGGCGGCGCAGCGCCCGGGCCAGGGCCAGCCAGTCGCCCGACAAGGCCACGCGGGCCTTGCCGATGGTGGCCTCGTTGGTGTCGCGCTCCGCGTGGGCCTGGGCTAGCTGCTGATACACGGCGTCGGCCTCGGCGGGCAGCTCGGGATACTTCATGGTGGCGGCATACGCCTGGTATAGCTCCAGCAGCTGCTTGGATTGCTGCAGCAGCTCCACCTGCGGCAGCTGGCTGAGCTTGGTCTTCTGGTATTTCTTGAAATCAGCGTACACCGGCAGCTTGCGCAGCTTCGGCGTCACGTAGTCCTTCATGGTATCGTCCACGAACGTGAGCCACTGCCGGCGCGCCGTCCGGAAGGCCTCCGTGTCGCCCGTAGTCGATTCGTCGGCGTCGAGCAGGCTCCCGTCGAAGCCGTTGAGGGCCGCCTGCAGCGCGTCTTCGTGCGGGTCAAAGGCGGCACCCAACTTGGCCTCGCGCAGGGTGCGCAGGGTGGAGGCGCCCAGCTCCTTGAAGTTGGCCCGCGAAATGGGCAGCGAGGCAAAAAAATTGTCGAAATAACTCTGGTAAGCAGGCATGCGGGTAACGGATTGATGTGGAAAACATAGCCCGACCCGGCGAGGCCGGACCGGGCGTAAGTTATTGGGTTTTAGAAGTTGGGCAAATGGGCCGGGCAGGAATATTTTTAGTGGTTAGCTGGCGCGCGTTTAGGGCAGCGTAACTCGTGCCGGAATAGGCCGCGAGTTTCCAACTCGCCCGCCAGCACGATGACGCCCGTCCGGAACGGTACCGGCTTGCCGCTGGCGCGGCAGGGGAGGCGCAGCCTCCCCGTCAAGGCTGGTCACGAATTATACTGTGCTAAACGCGCGTTAAGTGGGGAGTAAACTACTTTTTTTCTTGTAAATTGCCTATATATAGATATAGGTTGTTTAAATCTTTGGATATGTTTTTTATACTATCGCGGAGGATGGTTATTCTCTTGTCTTTGTAATGCATGTCAATGGTATTCTTTGATATAATTTTGTTTAGTCCCTTTTGATTTGCCTTTAAATTTTTTATTTCATCATAATAGTCGCTCTTTTCCTTGTCGAATTTGGCGCCTCCAAAAAGCTGTCCTATAAAGAAAGCTGCTACAATACAACCAGAAAATAGTGTCCAAAACAGCTCTGCAGACATTCCCAAAGGCAACTGAGTTTTAGTTACAGTGTTAGTTGTTGTTTTTATATCAGGAATATTTGTGGGTTTTACCTTAGAATTTGCTTCTGTGTTTTTTATATAAAGTAGTTTTTCTCGTTCGCGCTGTTTTGCTTCATTTAAGTAACTGATGTTATTTTCTATATACTCTAGTGCTTTATTTTTGAATATAACAATATCTTTTGGTTCTATGCCTGTTATTTTTTTGATTTGATAGTCATGGACTAGATCTGCGAAATTACGAGCTCTAGGTGCTAATGGGCCGAAGTGTTCAATGATAAAAGAGTGTGTAGTTTTTAACCACACCTCAGTGTCTCCATTGTCTACATTCCTGTATTGTTGTTCAAGTTTTCTGACTGTATAATCAAAATCCATTACTTCCTTCCGGTAAGATGAGGGTTGGTGAAGAATAATACGAAGTTAATTGATAGTCATTGATAAGGTTCCTAGGTTCTCACGCCGCCGTATCCTCCACCTCGTCCCCGTCATCCACCAGCACCCGGGCCAGCTTCTCGATGTTGAGGCTGCGCGCCGAGGCGTCGAATATCTCGCGGTAGGTGCCGCGCATATCGTAGAGCTGCTCGTGGGTGCCGCTTTCCACCATGCGGCCCTGCTTCATCACGTAGATGACGTCGGAGTCGACAATCTGGGCCAGCGAGTGGGAGATGATGACCACCGTGCGGCCCTTTTTAATAGCGTCGAGCGAGTTTTTGATCTGCTCGGTGGCAATGGCGTCGAGGGAGGCGGTGGGCTCGTCGAGGAAGATGATGGGCGGGTTTTTCAGGAACAGCCGGGCAATGGCAATGCGCTGCTGCTGCCCGCCCGAGAGTTGCTGGGCGTCCGACTGGTAGCCCTTGGGTAGGTCCATGATCTGCTCGTGCAGATACGCCTGCCGGGCCGCGTGCTGAATCTGCTCCAGCGTCGCATCCATCAGCCCGTAGCGGATGTTTTCCTCGATGGTACCCTTGAAAATGTGGTTTTTCTGCAGCACCAGCCCGATTTGCTGGCGCAGGGCGTGGGTATCGTAGTCGGCCAGGGGCTGGCCGTCGAGCAGCATCTGGCCGCGCTGGGGCTCGTAGAACTTGCAGAGCAGATTGATGATGGTGCTCTTTCCTGCTCCCGATAGCCCCACCAGCGCAGTGGTTTTGCCCGCTTCGATGCGCAGGCACACGTCGTGCAGGGCCTGGGTGCCGCTGGGGTAGGTGAAGTCCACGTTGCAGATGTCGAAGGTGCCTTGCAGGTGCGTGGGCTGCAGCGGGCCGGTGGGCTCCTGGGCGTCCTGGGCGTCGAGGATGTCGAAGAAGCCCTCGGAGTAGGTCAGCGCGTCGTTCATCTCGTCGTAGATGCGGTGCAGCTGCCGGATCGGGGCCGACACGTTGTTGAACAGCAGGATGTGGAACATGATGGCCCCGATGCTGATCTGCCGGTCGAGCACCAGGTAGGCCGTCAGGATGATGATGAGCACCACCCCGATCTGCTCGGTAAAGGTTTTGAGGCCGTCGTAGAGGAAGTTGGTTTTGCGCGTCTGCAGCTGGGCTTCCTGCAGGGCGTCCTGCTGCCGGTTTTGCTTCTCGGCCTCGTAGTCCTCGCGCACGAAGCTCTTGATGACCACGGCCGAATCGATGAGGTTCACGAGGCCCTGGCTGCGGGCCTCGCGCAGGCCGCGCAGGGCCCGGCGGGTGCCGTTGAGCTTGTCGGCCTGCCGGTAGCTGAGCCAGAAGTACACCGGCAGCACCGCCACGGCCACCAGCCCCACGTACACGTTGGCCATAAACATGACTACCAAGGCCACGATGGAATTGGCGAACAAGGGCAGAATGTCGATAAAGAAGTTCTGCACCAGCTTCATCAGGCTTTCCACGCCCCGGTCGATGCGGGTCTGCAGCTTGCCAGTCTGGTTGCCGGTGTCGGCGTAGAAGCCGAGCTGGTAGTTCACCACCCGCGCCACCGCGTCGTGCATCAGGTTGCTCGACACGTTGATGCGGATTTTCTCGCCGTAGAACTTCTGCCCGAACTGGATCAGGGTGTTGATGATTTCCTTGCCCAGCAGCAGCCCGCTCACCGCCAGCAGCAGGGGCATGCCCTGGGCCAGCGTGGCGTTCTGGCCGAGCAGCCGCTGCACCGTATCCACCGTGTAGCGCAGCACGAAAGGATTCACCTGCGCCGCCAACGAGCCCACCAGCGTGAGCAGCAAAGTGGCAATGATGAGCCCGCGGTAGGGCCGCACGTACGGAAACAGGCGCTTGATAATTTCCCAGAGACTCATAAAACGGCTACGCGGTAGGTGGTGTAGCCGGTTTAGACGAGTGGTAGGGGAGTGGGGTTATGATAGCAGTTTCTCTGCACGCATGATTGATACGGCCTTTTCAGTTTCAGCTTTGCCGTCAGACAAAGAGCCAGGTAACATGATGAGCCGCTTTTTCTGCTTGCCCCGCGCATCCAAAAAGGTCACTTCAAAGTGCGCTCTGGTCAGGCCAGGCAGCCCGGGGCGAAAGGAAACTCTCTGGATATGTTTCCGATCCAGTACTGGCTGCGCAGAATTATTCAGGCTGCGTAGAATCCCGTAAGCAAGCAGTACTACCAGCAAACTGAAGAAGCCGGTAAGCCCATAGTTGGCTTGTAAGTAGTAGTCATAAGCTAAGTATGCCAAGCCCGCAGTGAACAAGCCATACAAGGCGAGTGGACGAGCTATGTTATTTCCAGCAACAGCCTCAGCGGCTTGGCCGATGGCGCCTTCCCGGGTCAGTACAATATTGTCGGGCAGGACGTGGCAGTAACCCGTTTTGGTTTTAAAAACGCTGTTGTCTTCCATAAGAATACTCTATCAAACATGGCCCGCAGATGTAATGGGGCTAATTGCTCACGCCACCACCGCGTAGTGCTGCATCTCCTCAATACCCTCGTAAAACGGCTTCACCAGCTGAAAAAACGCCGGGAACTCCGCACTCTTTCGGAAGCCCTGCAGGTGCCGCTCCACCGAAATCCACTCGATGCGCCAGACAAACCGCGCAGGGTCTTCCTCGCAGTGGGTCAGCTCGTAGCGCAGGCAATCGGGCGCGGCGTCCAGCATTTCGTTGGCGGCGCGGATGGCTTCGACAAAGGCCGGCTGCTGCTCGGCGCTGATGCGGTAGCGGATGTATTCGACGGTCATGGCGCGGGCGGGAATGGATGCGGCAAAGTAGGCTTTTCCGCGCTGGTTCAGGCCGCCATGTACGCCTCCATAGCGGCCAGCGTCTCGCGCGGGGCACTCACGTGCGGGCAGTGCCCGCTCACCGGCAGCGTCACCAGCTTGGAGTCGGGAAGGACCGTGTGCAGGTAGTCACCGACTTCCAGCGGGGCAATCAGGTCTTCGGCGCACTGCACCAGCAGGCAGGGCGTGTGCAGCCGGGCCAGGTCGGAGCGGTTGTCGGAGAGAAAGGTGACGCGGGCAAACTGCTTGGCAATGACCGGGTCGTTCTGGCAGAAGCTGTGGATGAGCTCAGCCGAGAGGGTAGGGCGGTCGGGGTTGCCCATGATGAGCGGGGCAAACGTATCGGCCCACTCCACGAAGTCGCGCTCCATGAAGCTGAGCATGTTGTCGATATCGACCCGGTCGAAGCCGCCGTGGTAATCGGCCTCGTTGAGGTAGCAGGGCGAGGGGCAGAGCAGCAGCAGGCGCTGAAATCGGGCGGGCTCCTGAATGGCCGCCAGCGCCCCGATCATGGCCCCGACGGAATGGCCCACCAGCGTCACGTCGGTCAGGGCCAGCTCGGCGCACACGTCGAGCACGTCCTGGGCGTAGCCCTGCAGCGAGGCGTACTTGGTCGGGTCATAAGCCTTGGCATCGGAAAGGCCCGCCCCCACGTGGTCGAAGAGCACCAAGCGGTACTGCTCGGCCAGCGCCGGCAGAATGTAGCGCCAGATGGTCTGGTCGCAGCCGAAGCCGTTGACGAACAGCAAGGTTTGCTGCCCCCGACCGGCTACGTGCACGTTGTTGCGTTTCAATACACTCATGGCCAGTTGCAGTTGACATCTCCTGCCTATGATATTAGGAAGCTTTGGTGGTTGATGCAAGTCAATTTCATATTGGGAAAGTATCAACTTGCCGCAATCCATTTGCTGCCCCTTGTCCGTTTTTTCGGCCCAAATCGGGAGAAGAGCACGCCGCGCAACGCCGCCGTGGAAACCTCGTCCCTTTCGCGTTTCTTCGGTCCTTACACGACCGAAACCCATTCGCTGCCCCCATGCAAAAACTCCTTTACCTGGCCGTCGCCTACGGCCTCAGCGCCACGGCGCCCGCGTTGGCCCAGCAGGCCGCCGAAAAAGTCGATGCGGCCACCCTGGCCAAAATCCGCGACGAGGGCCTGAACCGCTCCAAGGTCATGGAAACGGCCTTTTACCTGACCGACGTGTGCGGCCCGCGCCTCGCCAACTCCGAGGGCCTGAAGCGCGCCAACGAGTGGACGCAGAAGCAAATGGCGCTGTGGGGCCTTTCCAACGCGAAAATTGAGCCCTGGGGCGACTTCGGCCGCGGCTGGGACATCGAGAAGTCCTACGTGGCCATGACGGCGCCCTACTACCACGCCATGATCGGGGCGCCGAAAGCCTGGACGCCCGGCACCAACGGCGTGCTGAAAAAGCAGGTGGTGCTGGTGAAAGCCGCCACCGAGGCCGACCTCGACAAGTACAAAGGCCAGCTGCGCGACAAAATCGTGCTGACGGAAGTAGCCAACGAGCCCAAAACCACCTTCACGGCCGACGCCAAGCGCTATACCGACGAGGAGCTGCAGAAAATGACCGCGCCCGCCGAGCCTCGCCCCGCCCGCGAAGGCGGCGACGAGGCGGCCCGCACGGCCTTCCGCGCCCGCGCCGCCCTGCGCACCAAAATGACGGAAATGTTCATGCAGGAAGGCGCCGCGGCCGTGCTCAGCACCCGGGGTGGCTCGCACGGCACTTTCTTCACCAGCAACGGCGCCCCCTACGCCGCCGACGCCAAGCCCGTGCTGCCCGAAATCGAAATGGCGCCCGAAGACCAGCTGCGGCTGATTCGGCTGGTGGAAGCCGGCATCCCGGTGGAGCTGGAAATGGACACCAAAACCAAATTCCAGACCCAGGACCTGAAGGGCTACAACGTGGTGGCCGAAATTCCCGGCACCGACCGCAAACTCAAGAGCGAAGTAGTGATGCTCGGCGCCCACCTCGACTCCTGGCACGCCGCCACCGGCGCCACCGACAACGCCGCCGGCTGCGCCGTGATGATGGAAGCCGTACGCATTCTGAAGACCTTGAGCGTGAAGCCGCGCCGCACCATCCGCGTGGCCCTGTGGGGTGAGGAGGAGCAGGGCCTGCACGGCTCGCGCAACTACGTGAAGAACCACTTCGGCGACCCCGCCACCATGAAGCTGCTGCCCGAGCACGAAAAGCTGGCCGCCTACTTCAACCTCGACAACGGCTCGGGCAAAATCCGCGGCATCTACGCCCAGGGCAACGAGCAGGTGCAGCCCATCTTCGCCGAGTGGCTCCGGCCCTTCGCCGACCTCGGCGCCACCACCGTCACGCCCCGCACCACCGGCGGCACCGACCACCTCGCCTTCGACGCGGTGGGCCTGCCCGGCTTCCAGTTCATCCAGGACGGCCTCGACTACAACACCCGCACCCACCACACCAACATGGACACCTACGAGCGGCTGCAGCCCGATGACCTGAAGCAGGCGTCGGTGCTAGTAGCCTCGTTCGTGTATAACGCCGCCATGCGCGACCAGAAGCTGCCGCGCAAGCCGCTGCCCGCGGCGCCGACGGCGTCCCCAACCAAGTCATAAGGCTGATCAAACCTGCATGCGCAACGCCCCGCCGGTCAACGTGACTGGTGGGGCGTTGTTTATTGCATCTGACTGCGCAAAGCCTGTACAATGCGAATTCGGGCTTGTGCGCGACTTTCCGGTTCGGGCCCGAATTGGATCTGGCTGCGGTCGATGCGCCGCAACAAGTCTAACGCTTCACCCTGCGTCGTGAACCAGAAAGGTGAGCAGCCGAGGGCCGCCTGTGTTCCGGGTTGGGCTGACCACCAAGTCAGGTCTACCTCTGTGGTTTCGGAAACCAGCGCCGCTTTAGCTGCTGGGAAATCCGTTTGTGCCAGCGCATGTGCGACGAAGCAGGCTGGTAGCCGCACATGATGATGCTCCACGTAATGCGTCAGTCCTGCGGGCCAGCAGTAAGTGCCATCGGTCATGTCCGCCGCCCCTATGTTGCTGTCGGGTATTCCGCAGTGAAAACGACACCAGCTATAACCCATCCAGCAGCGCAACTCCTGGCCCTGGCGTAGGTAATCCACAACCCCTTGCCGTTCGGCAGCATCCCATTGCTGGTCGATAAAAGCCGAGGGAGCCGGTAGCTCTGGCTCGTAAAAGCTGTACCAGAAACCCAGGCCGATTAGTACAGATGCTGGAGAATCAGCCACGCTTAGCCCAGTTGCTCCCTGAACAGTCGCAGCGTCCGCTCCCAGGCCAGCTTAGCCGCCGCCTCGTTGTAGCGCGCCGGCGAGGAGTCGTTGTTGAAGGCGTGCTGCACGTCGGGGTACACGAACTGCTCGTACTTCACCCCGTACTTTTTCAGGGCTTCCTCCCAGGCGGCCATACCGGCATTCACGCGCTCATCCAGCCCGGCGTAGTGCATCATCAGGTGGGCTTTGATGTTGGCTGCTTCCGCGGCTTCGGGCTGCCGGCCATAATACGCCACTGCGGCGTTTAGCCTGGCGTCGTGGGTTGCCAGCTGATTGGCCATGGCCCCGCCCCAGCAGAAGCCCACGCAGCCGGTTTTGCCGTTCGAGTCGGGGCGGCCGCGCTGGTAGTCCAGGGCGCTGAGGTAGTTGCGCAGGGTCTGCGGCGCCTCCAGCTTGCCAATCAGCTCCCGGCCTTTTTCCTCATCGGCCGGTGTGCCCCCGAACACCGACAGCGCGTCGACGCCCAGGGCCAGGTAGCCGGCTTTGGCTACGCGCCGCGTCACGTCCTTGATGTGGGGCGTCAGGCCGCGGTTTTCGTGAATGACCACCACGGCCCCGCGCTTCTTCTTGCCCTTCGGATGCACCAGGTAGCCCTTCATGGTGGTGCCGTCGCCGGGCCAGCTCACGTCCTCCGCCACCAGATCCTTGTCGTCCTCGGGCACGGTGGCGGCTTCGGCGTAGCCCGGGTCGAGCAGGCCCAGGGCAGTGGTGGCCAGCGCGAGGCTGCCGGTGAGCTGCACCAGCCGCCGCATAAACTCCTGGCGGGTGAGCGGGCGGTGGGTATACTCGTCGAAGAGGTTGATGATGCGCTGATCCACGGGGAAGCAGGGAATAGGTGACAACGAAAAAGGCGCCTGAATATAGGCGCCTTTGCCGGGCATTGAGCCGCCGCTTACTCGTCTTCGCGGTGCACCGTGGCCGGGCTGAACGCCGGCACGCACACCGACCAGTACTCGCACTCCTCTGCGAAGGGGTTGGAGTAGCGCACCCGCGCCCCGCCCTTGATGAGCAGGGCCTGCCCGGCCGCCAGCTCCACCACCTCCCCGTCGATTTCGAAGCGCTTCCGTCCGCGCACCACGATGGTAATTTCGTCGAATTCCGGGCGCTGGGGCGGTTCGCTCCACTCGGGCGGCGCCACCATGTGCGCCAGGCTGTACTGCCCGGTGCCGGTGCTGGCCAGCCCCACGTGCTCCTCGATGAGCTTGCCGTCGGTGGTGGGCACCACGAAGGGCGCCGGGTTCAGGATGTAGCGTTTCTCCGCCATGTCGTAGGGTTAGTTTTGGGTGCCGGGGCAGGCGCCCTGGGTGAAGCTGGTCACGCCGGCGTTGGTGGCCTGGCAGGGGTTGCTGTAGGTTTTGTTGTCGCAGCCGCACACCGGGTTGTACTCCATGGTGCACATGGCGTCCTTGCGAATCTTGCTCGGATCGATGCAGTCGGCAGCCGTTTCAGTAGGCGAGGCCGTGCGCTGGCAGGCGCCGGTCAGCAACAGGGCCAGTAGGGGCGCGGCCAGTAGCAGGCGGGTTGGCATGGGAAAAAGAGCTTGGTCAGCCGAAAAATACGTGGAAAGCCGGGCCTGCGGCCATATCCAGAGGTAAATGCCACGACCTCAGCGCGGAGCCGGCAAGGTGAATATATTTTTAAAACTATATTTTCGCCGCCCGGTATTGCTTTTCGCCAGGCCGCCTACAACCCGACGGTAGGCCTTTCGTATAGGCAGGTCAAATCGACTGTCGGATATATAGGCAGCGCGGTTTATCAACCCTGAACCTTTCTTTCAACCACATTCTCCTTCACCATGTCTTACAACGAAGACAACAACACGGGCAAAGTCCTGCTGGCCCTGCTGGCCGGCGCCAGCGCTGGTATCGTAGCCGGCCTGCTCATCGCTCCCGATAAAGGCAGCGCCACCCGCGACAGCCTGAAAAACTACGCCGGCAAATACGGCGACCAGCTCGGCGACCAGCTGTCGAAGTTCGGCACCCAGCTCGACGGCTCCTTCAAAAACCTCGTGGAGAAACTGGAAGACCTCGGCGTAACCGGCGCCGGCTCCAGCCTGAACCTGAAAGGCAACTGGGACGAAGCTAAAGGCAAGCTGAAGCAGCAGTATGCCCAGCTCACCGACGAAGACCTGGAGTACGCCGAAGGCAAGGGCGACGAGCTCGTGGGCCGTCTGCAGGACAAGCTCGGCAAAGGCAAGCGCGAAATCGTGAAGCTGCTCAACGACCTGTAGGCCGGAGCCCTTTCTGCTTCCCCAAACGCCCCGTACCAGCCCGGTACGGGGCGTTTTTTGTGATAACCTTCGCTGCACATTATCGTTAGCAACTACCGGCCCCGGCGGCCAGCTGCATTCTTCCCCCACATCCAAACTCATCTGGTTTTTTATGAAAGACAACGGCGGTAAAGTAATCCTCGCCCTGCTGGCCGGTGCCAGCGCCGGCATTGTGGCCGGCCTGCTGATGGCCCCCGAAACCGGCACGGCTACCCGCGAAAACTGGGGTAAGTCGCTCGGCAAATTCGGCGACGACCTCAACAAGCTCCTGCAGGATGGTTTGTCCAAGCTCGATGCCCTGAAAGGCGGCGCCAGCGACCAGGAAGGCGATGCGGACCGCTCCGGGGCCGAAGACGCACTGGCCGGCCTGGGCGACACCAGCAAGACCAGCGGCAGCAAGGTCGGCAACGGCCGCAAGCCTTCCGCTGGCTCAGGCACCGTCGACGGCCCCGACTCCGCTTCCACGGCTACCTACTCGCAGGGCGCCGGCGGCTCCAACGCGGGTGGTACCACCGGCGGCAGCGGCGTAGGCAGCTAACGAAAAAAATCTGTGGCCGTGTAACCTTTCGGTAACACGGCCGTTAGAGAAGGTAGAAATTGACTTAGAGAAGTCACTGCACTTACATTCTGAAGCAAAATTGCCAACAAGTTGAGCTTCTGCGCGGATTGGTCAAACAACCGTATCAGCAAAATCAGCCTGGATTTTACCGGTAAGCTTCTTCAGATCTTTTAAGCAGCTGAGTTAGCTACAGACAGTTTCAAAAAGAAAGGCCTCGTACCCGTTGAGACTGGTGCGAGGCCTTTCGATTTTTGGGCCGCTTCAAAAAAAGTGAACCTGTCGTAACCTTCTCGTAACGTAGTCGTTAAAGCTAGTGTAGTCAGTTTATTGAGAAGGTCGGATAAACCTTCGAAGTAAAATTGCCGACAGTGGAGCTTCTGCCAGGAGCTGGTCAAACAACCTCGCAGCAAAATCGCACTTGTCCATCGCACATTTCTTCGATGCGTACCGACTGGAATGGTTAACTGATTAACAAAAGAAAGCCCCCCGTGCACCTTACTAGCACGAGGGGCTTTCGACGTTTTACCGCTACTCGCCGCAGTACGTGTTGCACTGCTGCGTTTCATTTGGTTGGCGGTAGCCGTTATTCCACTGGCTTCTCCGATTTCTCGGTTTTCTTCTCGGCCTGCTCCGGCTTCATCTGCGGGAAGAACAGCACGTCCTGAATGGAGTTGGAGTTGGTCATAATCATCGAGAGGCGGTCGATGCCGATGCCCAGGCCGGCCGTGGGCGGCATGCCGTACTCCAGGGCGCGCAGGAAGTCCTCGTCGAGCACCATGGCCTCAGTGTCGCCGCGCTTGCCCAGCTCCAGCTGGTCCTCGAAGCGCTGGCGCTGGTCGATGGGGTCGTTTAGCTCGCTGAAGGCGTTGCAGATTTCCTTGCCGTTGCAGATGGCCTCGAACCGTTCTACCAGGCCCGGCTTCGAGCGGTGCTTCTTGGCCAGCGGCGACATTTCCACCGGGTAGTCGGTGATGAACGTGGGCTGAATCAGCTTCGGCTCCACGTGCTCCCCGAAGATTTCGTCGATGATCTTGGCCTTGCCCATGGTCGGGTCGAGGCCCACTTTCAGGTCCTTGGCGGCGGCGCGTAGCTCATCTTCGCTCTTGCCGTCGATGTTGAAGCCGGTGTAGTGCTCAATGGCTTCGGCCATCGTGAAGCGCTTCCAGGGGCGCTGGAAGTTGATGACGTTGGAGCCCACCTGCACTTCGGTCTGCCCGTGCAGGGCCAGAGCTACGCGCTCCACCATTTCCTCCACCAGGTCCATCATCCAGTAGTAGTCCTTATAGGCTACGTACAGCTCCATCTGGGTGAATTCCGGGTTGTGGAACCGGCTCATGCCCTCGTTGCGGAAGTCCTTGCTGAACTCGTACACCCCGTCGAAGCCGCCCACGATGAGGCGCTTTAGGTACAGCTCGTTGGCAATGCGCAGGTACAGCGTCATGTCCAGCGTGTTGTGGTGCGTTTTGAAGGGCCGGGCTGCCGCGCCACCGTACAAGGGCTGCAGGATGGGCGTTTCCACCTCCAGGTAGCCTTTGTCGTTGAGGTAGTTGCGCATGGCCTGCACCAGCTGGGTGCGCTTCACGAAAGCGTCGCGCACGTGCGGATTCACCACTAGGTCCACGTAGCGCTGCCGGTAGCGCAGTTCCGGGTCGGTGAGGCCGTCGTACACCACTTCTTCGCCCGTGGCTTCGTCGCGGCGCGTTTTCACCACCGGCAGGGGGCGCAGGCTCTTGCTCAGCAGCGTGAAACCGGTGACGTGGATGGACGTTTCGCCCACCTGCGTCTTGAACACGTGGCCTTTCACGCCCACGAAGTCTCCCAGGTCCACCAGTTTCTTGAACACGGTGTTGTAGAGCGTCTTGTCTTCGCCGGGGCAGATTTCGTCGCGGTTGATGTAGAGTTGAATCCGGCCCGAAGCGTCCATCAGTTCCGCAAACGAAGCCTTGCCCATCACCCGCACCGACATCAGTCGGCCGGCCAGGCTCACGTCCTGGAAGTTGTTCAGCTCGGGGTGGTAGTTGTCGTGAATTTCCTGGGCGTAGAAGTTCACGTCGAACAGCTCCGACGGATACGGCTCGATGCCGAGCTTCTGCAGCTCGTCGAGCTTGTTGCGGCGAATGATTTCCTGTTCGCTAAGGTGGTGCATGGCACGAGGCGTAAAAACAAGGCCCACAGCGGGCCGCGAAAGTCAAGCCGCAAAGATAGAATCCACGGACCACGGATTCGACGGATTTTTCGGATGACACGGATTTTGTGGACGGTTTGGGTATGTAGTGCGCATGTGCATACTTACTCGTAGGCTGGTTTTCTGGGTAAGCGCGGGGCGCACCCAAACAAGCATCAACAAGCTTTGGGTCTACCGTAAAAAAGAAAGGCCCAAAAACAAAACGGCCCGCCTAACTGGCGGGCCGTTGCTGCATAGTCAATCGTCCACAAAATCCGTGTCATCCGAAAAATCCGTCGAATCCGTGGTCCGTGGATTCTAGGCGGCCATTCCCATCTGCGGCTCCTGGCCCGTCAGCGTCGGGGCTACGCGGGTGCGCAGGCGGTCCTCCACGAAGCCGTGCTGCAGATGCTTGGGCAGGTTGTCCACTATTGCCTGGTACTGCTCCAGGCCCAGCGCCTTGGCCACGTAGGTTTCGTGGATGCCGTTGAGGTAGCTCACGATGTCGAGCAGGGACTGGTGAAACAGGCGGAAGTCGATTTCGGCTTCCACGTAGCGCTCAATCTCGCGGCTGGTCTGCGAGATGCGCAGGCGGCCCAGCAAGTCGAAGATGGTGGTGTAGCCCAGGCGCCAGGTAATCTGCTGCCAGTGCTGCGCCGTCCACTTCTCCAGCGGCTGGCCCGTCTTCTGACTGCGGATGGCGGTGGTGGGGTTGGCCTGCACCTGCTGCCGCACGCCCACGGCCTTCTGCTTGCGGGTCGTGCGCAGAAACTGCCCGATCTGGGCCTGCGCATCAATGGCCTTGCCGGCAATCTGCAGCCCGGCCTTGTAGCCGGCCAGCGGCAGGCGGTGGATGCTGAAGTCGCCGTAGGAGCCAGCGGCGTAGAAGGCCACCGGGCGCGGATAGGCGTTGCGCACCACCAGGCGGCCCACCTCCCGGCGAATCAGCGAGGGGTTGTTGCTGCGGACGCCGGCCGTGTGCAGAAAGGCCTGCAGCCCGGCCATAATGGCGTGGTAGGCCTGCGGGAAGGTCCAGTGCAGGGCGTTGCGCAGGTAGTCGTCGTCGCCCAGGTCGGCGGTGGCCCGCAGGGCGTACTCCGTGCTCCAGCAGCTGTGCAGGTACTTCTCCACGGCGGCGCGGTCGGCGTCGGTCAGCTCGGCCTGGTGGGCGCGGAAGAAGGGGAGATGCTGCAGCCCGCCCGTAGCATCATCCGCTTCGCGGATGTGGTAGCTTAGGGCGAAAAAGTAGTTCAGGAACACCTGCGCCGGGATGGACTTGCGCCATGCCTCATCATGCTGAAGCTGCGCGTCGTCGGACACCGGCAATTGCAGGACGTTGTCGGTCAGTTGTTCTTGGTTCGTCATCATATCTGCTCAACGCAAGTTAGCTGGATATGGTGCCTTTTTGCTAATAATTTTGGTAAAAATGATAGCAAATTTTATGGCTGATAATCAGGTGTTTGTATGGTTGATTGTCAAACGTGTTGGCTGTGATAATCGACACTGATTTCCTGCCGGTTCGTGCCAGCCGATGGGAGGCTGAACCGGCTACCCGCCGCAACGAAAAACGCCCCCGGCGCCTCGAAGGCACCGGGGGCGTTTGCTAAACTTCGTAGCAGGCAGCGCTTAACGCTTGGTCACCTGCGGGGCGTCGATCTGGTCTTTCACCACCGCTACGGCTTCGCGCAGGTTGATGTCTTTCACCAGATTCTTCGACATGCGGCTGCGGCGGTTCACCTGCACCGAGTCGTTCTGCACCGTGCGCAGGTCGGCGGCCAGCGGGGCGATGCTCAGGGCCGGAGCGGCCTTCTGCAGGTCGTCGTACTTCTTCGACTCGGCCTTGGCCTGCGCCTGCTCGGCGCGGTAGGTGGCCAGCTTCAGGGATACGTTGGTGTCGTCCTTGCGCTTGCGCATACGCTCCACCACGTCGGTAACCAGCTTGAAGCTCGGGCTGGCGGCCACGCGGGCCGTGCTGGCGGCTTTCAGCTTGTCGAGCTGCGGGGCCTGCTGCCAGGCGCGGTAGCGGGCCGGGTTGATTTCGTCCCACTTCAGCGGGTAGTCCGAGTCCTTCTCACCCTGATCAAGGTAGCTGTAAGCGTCGGGCAGGATGATGTCCGGCACCACGCCTTTGAACTGCGTCGAGCCACCGTTGATGCGGTAGAACTTCTGCGTGGTAAGCTTCAGCGAGCCGAAGGGCTTGATGGCGTTGAACTCAGCCGGCAGCGCGTCATCGAGGTTGAAGATGCGCTGCACCGTGCCTTTGCCGTAGGTGCTGGTCGAGCCCATAATCACGCCGCGCTTGTAGTCCTGAATGGCAGCGGCGAGGATTTCGGAGGCCGAGGCGCTGTACTTGTTCACCATCAGCACCAGCGGGCCGTCGTACTGCACGCGCGGGTCACGGTCGTTGAGCACCTGGGCCGAGCCCTGGCCCGAGCGCACCTGCACCACGGGGCCGCTGTCGATGAAGAGGCCGGCCATTTCCACCGCATCGGTGAGGGAGCCGCCGCCGTTGGTGCGCAGGTCAAACACGATGCCCTGCACGTTTTCGGCTTTCAGCTTCTCCAGCTCCTTCTTCACGTCTTCGGCCGAGCTGCGGCCGCCTTTCTCGTCGTTGAAGTTGGCGTAGAAGGTCGGCAGACGCAGGTAGCCGATTTTCTTGCCACCCTCGTTGATGACGGCCGACTGCGCGTAGGTTTCCTCCACAATAACCACGTCGCGGATGATCGGGATGATCTGGGTGCTGCCGTCGGGCTTTTTCACCGTCAAGCGCACCTCGGTGCCCTTGGCGCCGCGGATAAAGCTGATGGCTTTGTCGAGGCGCATGCCCTCAATGGTTACCGGTTCGGCCGGGCCCTGGGCTACGCGCTGAATGATGTCACCAGTTTTGAGCTGGCCCTGGCGGTACGAGGCCGAGCCCGGGATGATGTCGGCGACTTTGATCTGGCCGTCTTTTTCCGACAGCGTGGCGCCAATGCCTTCGAAACGGCCCGTCATGGCAATGTCAAACGACTCCTTGTCCTTCGGGGCGAAGTACTCGGTGTGCGGGTCGTAGGTGTTAGCAATAGTGTTGGCCCACAGCGCCAGCCGGTCGTTGGCGTCGTTCTGCATCATGTCGCTGAACTGCTCGTCGAAGTACTTCAGCACGCGCTTGCGGGCTTCGGCTTCCATTTGCGGCGCAGTCATAGCGGCTTCGGTAGCCTTTTTCGGGTCACGCTTGGCCTGCTCGTCCTGGATTTCGGCCAAGCGCGTCATGGTGTGGTACTTCACGTAGCGGCGCCACTCGTCGCGTTGCGCAGCTTTGTCGGCCGGAAACTGAGCCTTGTCGAAATCGGTCTGGAAGGTTTCTTCCGTAGTGAAATCGAGAGGCTTGCTCAGCAACTCGCGGTAGAGGCTTTGCACCTCTTTTGTGCGCTGATCCATCAGCTGTGTCGACAGCTCCAGGAACTCGTGCGACCCACGTTTTACCTCGTCGTCGATGTCGGTCTGGTACTTGCGCAGCTGGGCCACGTCCGACTGTAGCAAGAACTTCTTGGAGTAGTCGATGCGCTTCAGGTACAGGTCGAACACCCGCTTCGAGAAGTTGTCGTCGATTTGCTCGGGCTGGTAGTGGGCCTGGCTCAGGCCCTGCAGCATGGCCTTGATCAGGACTTCTTCTTTTTCGGGCGCCGGGGCGTCGTTGCCGCGGTAAAGCTTGTAGGAAGCCAGCACGAACACTGCCATCACGACAGCGGCGTACAGACCTATTTTCAGGCGGATGAATGACATGGGCAGGGACGCGGTAAAAAGTGGTGTTGAGATGTACGTAAGGCTGCACCGAATGGGTATGGTCAAAAACCGGCCCATTCATCTTGCTAAACCAGCCTCGCTGGGCAATAGTGCCCAAGGAATAGCTTCCGGACTATAGAAACAAAAAAGACCTCCCCGGTTGCGGGGAGGTCTTGATAGCCAGCCTTAAAAAGTTGGCTGGAGGTCGGTACTAGCTCCGGGGCTAGTAGTAGATACGGTCGCCGTTGTTACGACGGAACTCTTCCTGGAAGTGACGGGCGTCTTCATCGTTACGGGGTTTCACGCCCATCACGATGCCACCGTTCTTGATGTCGTGCTCATACTCAGCAGCACGCTCTTCGGGGATACCCGAGCCTACCAGGGCGCCTACCAGGCCACCCGTCAGGCCACCAGCACCGGCACCGGCCAGCGCCGCGGCCAGCGGACCGGCGATGATCAGGCCCAAGCCCGGCAGGGCTACCGAAGTGCCAATGGCGGCAATGGCGCCGATAACGGCACCAGCCGTGCCACCGATAGCCGAGCCTACGCCGGCACCTTCCATGGCTTTGCTGCCCAGTTCGGTATCGGCAGTGTTATCACCGAAGTGCGTCTTGCGGGTGTCGTCCGACATCAGCAGGTTCACGTCGTCCTTGGTATAGCCGCGCGAAGACAGCGAGTCGTAAGCGCGCTCGGCCGAGGCACGGTCGCGGAAGGTCGAAGTCAGGTAGCGGTTCGACGACTGATAGTTGTCGCCGTAGGTCTTGTTTTCACCGGATACGGCGCGGGCGGCGTCGCCGGCGGCGTTCTGCACGGCATCCACGCCACGGCCTACTACGGCCCCGGGGGTACCGGCGATGTTGGCGCCTTTTTCGGTGGCGCTGAAGTCGTGGTGCGGGTTAGAGCTAGTTTCGTCGATGCCGGCACGGTTTACCGGGGTGGTCGACGATACGTTGCTGCTGGCATTGATGTCCGAGGCGCCCATGGAGCTGCTGCCCGTGTGGCCGGTGGTACCGTAGCCGGCACCTGCGCCGGTGCCCGTGTTGGCAGGATTCTGGTCGTTATTCATCTTTGCTTAGGTTTTGGTTGGATGGTAGGGAAGGAGTTTAAGCGAGCTGCAAGTCGAGGGGTCGAGCTTACACTCGTTTGGCTACCTTAACGCGGGCCTTTCCATCCGGGTTACGTTGGCGCGCACAAAACGCCGCTTGGCTTAGCCACCGCCACGCCGGAAAATGCACCTGACACAGATAGTAGCGGGAATTAAAAAAGCGGAGCCGCATCCAGTGCGGCTCCGCTTCTACTTCTATATTATTCCGACCAGCCCAGGCGCGCTATTCCACCATTGCGCCCGAAAACTGCGCGTAGTTCTTTTCGTCGCGCCAAAACTCGCGGCATTCGGTACGCAGGCCCGAGAGGAAGTCGGGGTTTTGCTTCAGCTCGCGCCAGGGCCCCAGGCCCAGCCGTTCGCAGAGCTTGAAAAAGTTGTCCCCCTGGCCCTTCGAGCCTTCCACTTTCACCAGGCAGCTCAGGATGGGGCGGCCGGCCGTGTATTCGGTTTCCGAAATTTCGGCCAGCAACTCGTTCAGACGCGATTTTTCGTGTGAGATGTCGAGGTTGAGGCCCAGTTCCGCTTCTTGGACCACCGTCAGGTAGCTGACGGTGCCGGTCTGGTTCCGGGAGTAGTTGATGAGAAAGCGGCGGACGCGAGTTATCATGTGGGTGGTAAGGGGAGTTGAGAGGGGTTAAAATACAAAAAAAGCCCGTGGCGTAGGATAATTCCAACGCCGCGGGCCGCGTTTCAACAACTATGCCATTGATTGTTAGCGCACTTTATTTTTGCGCCGCTCCATTTCGCGCTTAATAAGGAGGAATTCCCGGCTGCTTTGGCCTGAAATAGCGGTGTTTTCGTCGGCGCGGCGCAGCAGGTAGGGCATCACCGCTTCCACCGGGCCGTAGGGCACGTACTTGGCCGTATTGTAGCCGGCGTGGGCGAGGTTGTAGCTTAGGTTGTCGCTCATGCCGTAGAGCTGGGCAAACCACACCCGTTCGTCGCCGGGGGCGAGGCCGGCATCGGCCAGTAGCTCGGTGAGCAGGCGCGAGGAGGCTTCGTTGTGGGTACCGGCGCAGATGGCGAGGCGGTCGAGATGGGCCACCGAAAAGCGCAGGGCTTCATCGTAGAGGTCATCGGTAGCCTGCTTCGTGGGGTTGATGGGGTTCCGGTACCCGCGCTGCTGGGCCACGCGGGCTTCTTTTTCCATATAGGCGCCGCGCACCAGCTTGGCCCCCACGAAGTAGCCCTCCTGGACGCCCCGCTCGTAGTCGGCCTGCAGGGCCTCCAGCCGGTCGTGGCGGTAGAGCTGGTAGGTATTCCACACGATGGGGCGCTGCTGGTTGTAGCGGCGCATCATGTCGCGGGCTAGATCATCGATAGTAGCCTGAAACCAGCTTTCCTCCGCATCAACGAAGATACGCACGCCCTTGTCGTGGGCGCGGCGGCAGAGCGCGTCGATGCGCTGCTGGGCGCGCTCGTAGGCCTGCTGCTCCAGAATAGTGAGCGACTGGCCGGCCTGCACTTTCTCCAGCAGGGCGCTGTCGGCCACGCCCGTCACCTTAAACACCGAAAACGGAATGTGCGGGTTGCCAGCGGCCAAATCAATAGTGCGCAGCAGCTCGTCGCGGGTCTTATCGAAGCTGGCTTCGCTGCCTTCGCCCTCCACCGAGTAATCGAGGATGGTGCCGATGTGGTATTTGCCCAGCTCGGCAATGACGGGCTTGCACTCGGCAATGGTTTCGCCGCCGCAGAACTGCTGGAAGATGGTGTGCTTGATAATGCCCTTGGTGCCCGGAATGCCCCAACTGAGCGCCTTCTTCATTACGCCGCCGCCGAAACTCACCAGGGAGTTGTTGTTCATGGCGGCGAACAGGGCGTACATCTGGCGCAGCTCCGCGTTGGATTTGCTGGCGAAGGCAACGGCCGTATTGTCGAAGGAAACAGCAGGGTGGGTTTGGGGCTCGGGCATGCGGGGCGGGGAAAGAGTGGGGGCGCGAAGATAGCCACGAAACATCGGACGAAGGGCCGTAGTTTAGCAGCTGAACGCGCCGGTGGCGCCCTTACAACGCTTACGCGCAAGCAGGAGTTCGGCCCCGGACGGGCGGCCCGGCTTGCCGCCGCTTTTCATGCAAATCGACACGTATTTCACCCGCCGCCTGGCCCAGAAAGGCCAGCCGCTGCTACTGGCCGGCCCCTGCTCGGCCGAAACCGAAGAACAGGTAATGGCCACGGCCCGCGGCCTGCAGGGCCTGGGCGTCGACCTGTTCCGGGCCGGCATCTGGAAGCCGCGTACCCGACCGGGCTCCTTCGAGGGCATTGGCACGGAGGGGCTGCGCTGGCTGCAGCGCGTGCAGCAGGAAACCGGCCTCGCGGTGACGGTGGAGGTAGCCACGCCGCGCCACGTGGAGGAAGCCCTGGCCCACGGCGTCGATGTGGTCTGGATCGGGGCGCGCACCACGGTGAACCCCTTCGCGGTGCAGGAACTGGCCGAGGCGCTGGGCGGCACGGGCGTGCCGGTGATGGTGAAAAACCCCGTCAACCCCGACCTAGCCCTGTGGGCCGGGGCCTTGGAGCGGCTGGACCGCGCCGGCGTCACGGACCTGGCGGCCATTCACCGGGGCTTCAGCACCGGCGCGCCCAGCAAGTACCGCAACGCGCCCACCTGGGGCATTGCCATCGAGTTGAAAACGCGCTTTCCGGAAATTCCGCTGATCTGCGACCCGAGCCACATCACCGGCCGCCGCGACCTGCTGCTGCCCGTGGCCCAGAAAGCCCTCGACCTCGACTACGACGGGCTGATGCTGGAAACCCACCCCGACCCCGACCACGCCTGGAGCGACGCCGCCCAGCAGGTAACGCCCGAACGCCTGGGCGAAATCCTGCGCGAGCTGAAGCACCGCTACCGCAGCACCGACAACGCCGACTACCTCAACAAAGCCGAGGAACTGCGCCAGAAAATGGACGTGGCCGACCAGGAAATCATCGAGGCCCTGGCCCGGCGCATGGCCCTGGTGGAAGAGCTAGCCGAGTATAAGAAGCAGAACAACGTGAAGATTCTGCAGCTGGACCGCTGGAACGATATCTTCAAAAGCCGCCCGGAATGGGCCGCCCGCCTCGGCGTGAACGATAAGTTCGTGGCCGAGCTCTACAAGCTCATCCACATCGAGAGCATCCGTAAGCAGACGGAAATCATGCAGCGGCCGGAGTAGCGGCTACTGGCCCGCGCGGCGCGGCGCGAGGGTGTAGGTCTTGCGCGGCGCGTCGTGGCACAGGCCCTGGTCGATGGTGAGCTTGCCGTCGACCAGGGTATAGGAGGCCGGCGAGTTATTGGACCAGCTGAAGGTCATCAGCTGCGCGTTGGCGGCGCAATCGGTCGAGCCGGAGCTGAGCTGGTAGGTGCCCGTCTGCACGGCTTGCCCGTTTTGGTACTCGGTCACGTTGCCGTTGCCGTCGAATTCAACCGCCTCGTCGGGCGTGGGCGTGCCGGGCGGACAGAAGCATTCCTGCCGGCTGAGCTGCCAGTATCCGGTCAGGCCGTTGGATTTGAGGGCGTCTTTATCGGTTTTGCAGCCGGTGAAAGCAGCTGTACTCAACAACAGGCAAAGCGTAGCGCGCAACAGCATGATCTGGAAAATATAGGTTTGAATAGGTGATACGCAGCGGGGCGGTTTAGTTGCAGGCGCCCGGCATTTCGCGTATACAGACTCCAACCCCCGAACTTAGCGCCCCATGACCGACTACCTCCACCTTGGCTCCGCGGCCCTGCCCGCCCTCACGGCCCTGCTCACGCGGCCCGGCACCACGCAGGTGGCCGTGCTGGCCGACGGCAACACCGCCCGCCTGTGCTACCCTGCCCTGCAACCGCACCTGCCCGCCGGCCACCGCCTCATCGAAATACCGGCCGGTGAAGACTACAAAACGCTGGAAACCTGCCAGCGGGTGTGGGACGAGCTGACCGAGCACGGCTTCGACCGGCACAGCGTGCTGGTGTGCCTGGGCGGCGGCGTCGTTACCGATCTGGGCGGCTTCTGCGCGGCCCTCTACAAGCGCGGCCTGCGCTGCGTACTGGTGCCTACTACCCTGCTGGCCCAGGTTGATGCGGCCATTGGTGGGAAGACGGGCGTGGATTACCACGGCTACAAAAACCACCTCGGCGTGTTTCAGCTGCCCGAAGCCGTGTGCATCGATACGCAGTTTCTGGCCACGCTGGATCCGCGCGAGTTGCGCGCCGGCTACGCCGAAATTGTGAAGCACTGGCTGATTGCCGACGCCGACGCGTTTGCCCAGGGGCGGCAGCAGGGTTTGTTTGTGGACGACTGGCTGCCGGTGGTGGAGCAGTCGGTGGCGGTGAAGCAGGGCATTGTGCGGCAGGACCCCACGGAGCGGGGGCCGCGCAAGCTGCTCAACTTCGGCCACACCGTGGGCCACGCCCTCGAAAGCTACCTGCTGCTGCAGGGCCGCGCCATTTTGCACGGCGAGGCCGTGGCGGCGGGCATGATCTGCGAGGCCTGGCTGTCGGTGCAGAAAGGCCTGCTCGACGCCGAGGCGCTGGACAAAATCGAAACCTTCCTCTTCACCGTGTTCGAGAAGGTGCAGTTCGTCTTGCTCGAAACCGAAGCCATTGCCGAGCTGGCCCGCCAGGACAAGAAAAACCAGGGCGAAATCATCAACTGCACCCTGCTGCGCGGCATTGGAGAGGGCGTGTACGACCAGCCCGTGACCCTGGCCGAGCTGGCGGCTAGCCTGCGCTACTACCACCGGTTGTAAGTTCGCCGGCTCAACATCCATCACCCGCGCGGCTCCGTGCTGCGCTACCCGTTGCCTACGTGCTGTCCCCTCAGTTTCCCGATTCCCTGACGCTGCACTGGTCCGGCGGCCCCCTGCGGGGCACGGCCCTGCTGCCCGCCTCCAAAAGTGAAAGCAACCGCGCCCTCATCATCCAGGCCCTGGCCGGCGCGGGCACGCTGCACAACCTCTCCGAAGCCAACGACACCCAGCTGATGCGCCGCCTGCTGGCGCACCCCGAGGCCCCCGAGTTCGACGCCGAGGATGCCGGCACCGTCATGCGCTTTCTGACCGCCTACCTCGCCGCCACCGACCGCCATGCCCTGCTCACCGGCACCGCCCGCATGCAGGAGCGTCCCATCGGCGTGCTGGTAGATGCCCTGCGCCAGCTCGGCGCCCATATCAGCTACGAGGCCCGCGAGGGATACCCGCCGCTGCGCCTGCGGGGCTGGCAGCCCACCAGCGGCGCCCCGCTGAGCGTGCGCGGCGACATCAGCAGTCAGTTTATTTCGGCCCTGATGATGATTGGCCCGCTGCTGCCCACGGGCCTGCACCTGCAGCTCACCGGCGCCATCGGCTCGCGGCCCTACATCCTGATGACGGCCGCGCTGATGCGCCATTTCGGCGCCGAAGTCGACGTGCAGGAGCGCGAGGTGCGCGTGGCCCCCAAGCCCTACCAGCCCGCCGACTACACCGTGGAAGCTGATTGGTCGGCGGCCAGTTACTGGTACAGCCTGGTGGCGCTGGCGCCCGAAGGCTCGCAGCTGCACCTGCCCGGCCTGCGCCGCCACTCCTGGCAGGGCGACCAAGCTATTGCCCGCCTGATGGAGCCGCTGGGCGTGCGCACCGAGTTCGTGGCCGACGGCGTGGTGCTGCGCCAGGTCCCTGAGCGTGCTGCCCGCGTGGCCATGAACTTTACCGACTGCCCCGATCTGGCCCAGACTATTGCCGTAGCAGCCGCTGCCACCGGCGTGGTGGTCGAGATGACCGGCCTGGAAAGCCTGCGCATCAAGGAAACCGACCGTATTACCGCCCTGCAGCGCGAACTGGCCAAGTTTGGCGCCCTGCTGGCCCCCGCCGGCCGCGACATATTTCAGGCCTCGGCTCCGAATCTGCACGTGGGCGGCCAGACCGTGCATACCTACCACGACCACCGCATGGCCATGGCCTTTGCCCCCCTGGCTCTGCGCGGCGCCGTAACCGTGGAAACGCCCGCCGTGGTGCGCAAATCCTACCCGTTTTTCTGGGAAGAGCTGCGACAGGCCGGCTTCGAGCTGGGAGAGTTGGGTGAAAAGTAGGACCCGGGCTACCGGGCCATTTGGCTGCGCAGCTCCTGGAAGTACGCCGCCGACTGCCGCAGCCGGCTGCCGTACCAGCTGAACAGCTCCCCGTCGACCACCAGCACCCGGGCCTGGGGGCACAGCGCCTGAAACTCGGCCACGTGCTTGTCCTGGAAGGGGTAGGGCTCGGAGGATAGCAGAATTACCGCCGGATTGGCCGCCGCCAGCTGTTCCGGGCTGATTTCGGGGTAGCGCGTCAGGTCGGCAAACACGTTGCGGAAACCCGCCAGCGGCAGCATTTCGTGGATGAACGTGCCCGCGGCGGCCACCATGTAGGGCTGGCGCCAGATAAAATAGGCCGCCGATACCAGCTCGTCGACCGGTGGCAGGGCGGCCAGTGAGGCGCTGATTTCGGCGGTCAGCTGCTCGGCGCGCGTTTTGGTGCCCGTTATCAGGCCCACGCGCCGCATCATGTCCAGCGCGTCGTCCAGGGTCACGATGTCGCTCATCCACACCGGGTACTGCGCGGCCAGCTGCTCGATGCCCTCCTGGTAGTTTTCCTCCTTGTTGCCGATGATGAGGTCGGGCTTCAGCGCGGCAATCCGGTCGAAATGGAAGTTTTTGGTGCCGCCGATGACGGTGGACTGCTGCCGCGCTTCGGCCGGGTGAAGGCAGAACTTCGTCACGCCCACCACCCGCGCGCCCAGGCCCAGATCAAACAGCAGCTCCGTCTGCGAGGGCACCAGCGACACGATGCGCTGCGGCGGAAACGGCACGGCCACGCGCCGGTTCATCTGGTCGGTGACGGTGAGGGGCGGAAAGATGGGTGGCAGGTTGAGCACGGATTCGGCGTAGGGCGGCAAGATACGGCAGCAGGGCGGAGCTCCTGGGGTTGTACCACCGGAGAGGCAGCCGGCGCGTTGGCGAAGCCCCAGCAACAGCCCGGCCGGCGCGGCAGAAGTATGAGCTTCTGCCGCGCCGGCCGGATGGTATCACGCAGGTAGCTGCTCAGCGGTTACGCAAGGCGCTGTTTCAGCGCGCCATTGGAGGTGTCGGCGCGCTGAAACAGCCAGGCCGAACCGAGCCAGAAGGCAGCGAATACCACGCTGATGCCCCATTCCTGCGGCTTTACCTCCAGGTGCGAAACGAGCAGCGCCAGCACCGGCACCAACAGTTGCAGCAGGGCTGCGGCTACCATGGCGTAGGCCATGCCGTGGGCCTGAAAACGCACCATAAACGCCCCGCCCAGGGCCAGCAGCGGCACGGCGCCGCAGAGCAGGTTGGCGGCGTTAGGCCCACTGCCGATAAAGCCCACGGCCAAGTTCGACCACACCAGCAGCAGCGTCGTCAGGATGGCCCCGGCGGCCGCCAGCCGGTACACCACCGGACCCCGCTGGCTGGCTACCAGCTCCAGCGCCATGCCCACACTAAACAGCAGCGCGCCCATCACCACGAAATCGAACGGGCTCCAGTTGACTTCGGCCGTGAACTGCATGGCCAGCAGGGGCACCAGCAGCAGGGCGCCGGTGATAAGCGAAACACGGGTCAGGCTTTTGGTCAGGTTCATGGCTTCGGGCGTTTTCTGAGGGCGGAAAGGGTGAATTTCTGAGCCCGGCGAACAGACGTATCGACAGGCGAGGCTACGGATAAGCGGCTGGTAACAAAGAGGAAATAGGCGCTTGGCCTGTTCCGGCGGCCGCTGACGAAGGCTAGCTGGCCAGCGACATTGTAAAGGAAATAAAGAACTTTGAAATTCAAAGTAAGCGGCGCCGATTTTATTTTCAGCCGGGGATTCCAGCCTCGCGGTGGTTTACACCAGCCGGTAGTTGCGGTACTCAAACAGCCGCTTGCCCGTCAGCTGTTCAATCCAGTGGAGCACGCGGTTTTTCAGCTTGAAGTGCTTGCGGGTCACGTCGATTTCGACCTGCCAGTTCTGACGGTGCACGCGCGCCTGCATCACCGCCGGGTGCGTGCCCTCGAAGCGGCGCAGCGAGTCGTAGTCGTCGAAGTTGAAGGCTTCAGCCGCCGCCAGCGGGTGCTGCTCGGGCGCCCGGCCCTCGTCCCAAAGCGAGTCGAGGTTTTTGATTTTGGTGAGCATCTGCTGCGGACTTTTCACCCAGCCGTAGTGGTACACGCTGGCGTGGGCCGGCTTCACGCGCAGCTTTTCGCCCTCGCGCCGGAAGCCCTGGGCGTCGCGGTAGGAGCGGATGGCCTTGTCATTCCGCACGATGCGCACCTCGCGCCGGTACCAGCGCCGACTGTCGCCCACGTAATCATAGGTACCATAGAAGTGGGTATAGTCGAACAGCAGCCCGTCCACTTCTGGGTCGTGCAGGTGCTGCTTGCAGGCCTTGCGGATGGCCGCGTGGTACTGCTCGTGCACCACCTCGTCGGCCTGGATGTAGAAGGCCCAATCGGCCTCGGGGCTGATCTGGGCAAAGGCTTTGTCCGTTTCGGCGGCCAGCACCGCGCCGCCCTTGCGCAGGGCCGGATCCCAGGTGGAATGCACGATGCGAATCTTGGGCGAGTCGATGCTGCGAATCAGCCCCTCGGTGTCGTCGTCGCTGTCGCCCACGCTTACCACCATCTCATCGACCACCGGCAGAATGGAACGAATAGCCTCCACGATGGGGTAGTCGTTGATGACCGCGTTGCGGATGATGGTGAAGCCGGAAATGAACATGCGGGCGGTGGTGAAATAGAACTGCGGGTAACAAAAGAACGTCATTCCGAGCGAAGCCGAGGAATCTCGCGTGCTGATGTCGGATAGCATTTTTCTCGTTCAACGAGGATTTTACTACCTGGAGTCAGCATGCGAGATTCCTCGACAAGCTCGGAATGACGTTCTACTTGTTCAGTGCCGGCTTACTTGAAGTACCGGAAGTCGTGGCCGTCCTCGATGCGCAGCAGCGACTCGTAGATCAGGTTGATGACGTTCTGCACGTCGTCGTGGCTGACGGTTTCGACGGTGGTGTGCATGTACTTCAGCGGCAGCGAAATCAGGGCCGAGGCCACGCCGGCGCCGGCGTAGGCAAAGGCGTCGGTATCGGTGCCGGTGGCGCGGGTGGCGGCGGCGCGCTGGAACGGAATTTCCTTTTGCTCAGCTGCCTCGATAATCAGGTCGCGCAGGTTGTTCTGCACCGCCGGGCCGTAGGTGATGACTGGGCCTTTGCCGCAGTGCAGGTCGCCAGAAGTCTTCTTCTCGTACATCGGCGACTGGGTATCGTGGGTCACGTCCGTCACGATGGCCACGTCGGGCATGATGCGATGGGCAATCATTTCGGCTCCGCGCAGCCCGATTTCCTCCTGTACCGCATTCACGATGTAGAGGCCGAAGGGCAGGGTATTGCCTTCTTCCTTGAGGCGGCGGGCCACCTCGGCAATCATAAAGCCGCCGATGCGGTTGTCCAGCGCCCGGCCCACCAGGTACTTGCCGTTCAGCTCCATCAGCTCGTCCTCGAAGGTGACGACCGAGCCGACGTGGATGCCCATTTCCTCCACTTCCTTCTGCGAGGCGGCGCCGCAGTCCAGGAAAATGGTTTCGATGGTCGGGGCCTTGTCCTGCTCCACCTTGCGCACGTGGATGGCCGGCCAGCCGAACACGGCCCGCACCGGCCCGTTCTTGGTGTGAATCAGCACCCGCTTGGAGGGCGCAATCAGCGCGTCGGAGCCGCCGTTGCGGCGCAGGTAGATGTAGCCCTCCTTCGTGATGTAGTTCACGAACCAGCTGATTTCGTCGGCGTGAGCTTCGATGACCACCTTGTACTTCGCCTCCGGATTCACGACGCCGACCACGGTGCCGTAAGTATCCACGAAGTACTCGTCGATGTAGGGCTTGATGTACTCCAGCCACACCTTTTGGCCTTCCTTTTCGAAGCCGGTGGGGGAGTGAGTGTTCAGATATTTCTGGAGGAAGTCGAAGCTTTCTGGGCGCATAGTTTGGAAAAGGAGCAATTAGCTCACGGGTTGGTTAAGACTGTAAATGAATAAGGAAAATACCAAAAAGCTACCTTGAATTGGTATTAAAAAGTGACTAAGCCGGGGAGCCGCAACCCGCCAATGGCCAGACGACACGTTCGGCCCATTGGCAGCAGGTGCTTTCATTCGCCAGCCGATTGACGCCTAACATCTTAGCTAACGGGTTGCGGCACTGATACCCCAGCCAATCAGCAGACAGAAGCCACCGATAATCAGAAACCAGCGGCTGGTCTTGAGCGGGTCGGAGTCGAGCCCGGAGCCGGGGTCCGACCAGTCGCCGCTGAACAGCGACGCCAGCGTGAAGACGACCAGCAGCGCCCCCAGAAACCAGCGCCCGACCTTGAACCGCAGCAGCAGCCCGATAACGACCAGCACGATGCCCAGGCCGCCAATGATACTCCCAGTCAGCTGCCAATCCATGCGGCCGTCGTCAGGTTACAGGGGAATATTCCCGTGCTTCTTACGCGGCAGCTGGTCTACTTTGTTTTCGAGCATCTTGAAAGCGCGCATCAGCTTCTGCCGGGTCTGCGAGGGTAGAATCACCTCGTCCACGAAGCCGCGGTGGGCGGCGCGGTAGGGGGTGGCAAACTTGCGCTGGTACTCGTCCACCTTCTCCTGCAGCTTGGCTTCGGGGTCATCGGCAGCGGCTATTTCACGCTTGAAGATGATTTCGGCCGCGCCCTTGGCGCCCATCACCGCAATTTCGGCCGTGGGCCAGGCGTAGTTCATGTCCGCCCCGATGTGCTTGCTGTTCATCACGTCGTAGGCCCCACCGTAGGCTTTACGGGTAATCACGGTGATGCGCGGCACGGTGGCTTCGCAGAAAGCGTAGAGCAGCTTGGCGCCGTTGGTGATGATGCCGCGCCACTCCTGGTCGGTGCCGGGCAGGAAGCCGGGCACGTCCTCCAGCACCAGCAGCGGGATGTTGAACGAGTCGCAGAAGCGCACGAAGCGGGCCGCCTTGGTCGAGGCGTTGATGTCGAGCACACCGGCCAGCACCGCCGGCTGGTTGCCCACGATGCCGATGCTGCGCCCGCCCAGCCGCGCGAAGCCCACCACGATGTTCTCGGCGAAGTTCTGGTGCACCTCCATAAACGAGTCCGCATCAATAATACCGCTGATGACCTCGCGGATGTCGTAGGGCTGGTTGGGGTTTTCGGGGATGATGCTGTCCAGTTCGGGGCGCAGCTCGTCGCCCTGGGCCTCGTAGGGGTACACCGGGGCGGTATCCTCGCAGTTCTGCGGCATGTAGCTCAGCAGCTGCTTGAGCTGCTGAATGATGGCCACCTCGTTGGGCGCCGTGAAGTGCGTCACGCCGCTCTTGCTGCTGTGGGTGCTGGCGCCGCCCAGTTCCTCGCTGGTCACCGTTTCGTGGGTAACCGTCTTCACCACGTTCGGGCCGGTCACGAACATGTAGCTCGTGTCCTCCACCATCAGGATGAAGTCGGTAATGGCCGGCGAGTACACCGCGCCGCCCGCGCACGGCCCCATGATGGCCGACAGCTGCGGCACTACGCCCGAGGCCAGGGTATTCTTGTAGAAGATATCGGCGTAGCCGCCCAGGCTCACCACGCCCTCCTGAATGCGGGCCCCGCCCGAGTCGTTCAGGCCAATGACCGGGGCCCCGTTCTTCATGGCCAGGTCCATGATCTTCACGATTTTCTCGGCGTGGGTTTCGCTCAGGGAGCCGCCCAGCACCGTGAAATCCTGCGAAAACACGTAGGTCAGGCGGCCGTTGATGGTGCCGTAGCCGGTCACCACGCCGTCGCCCAGGTAGTATTCCTTGTCGAGGCCGAAGTCCTTGGAGCGGTGCATCACAAACTTGCCGATTTCCTCGAAGGAGCCGGGGTCCATCAGCAGGTCCAGCCGTTCGCGGGCCGTCAGCTTGCCCTTCTTGTGTTGGGCCTCGATGCGGGCCTGGCCGCCGCCCAGCAGGGCCTCGGCGTTTTTCTTATCCAGGATTTCAAGGGCGCTCAGCGTCGGGTCGGCGTGCGGATCGGACATGGGGTGGGAGAGAGGATGCGGAAAGTCAGTGGGGAAAGGAGGCCAAAGGTAAGTTGTGGAGGCAAGATAGCCGAATGGGGAATCCATGAGAGGTTACTATATCGACCGGACGCTGACTAATCACCACGTCTCAGCTTTTCGATGGTGTACCACCAATCGGCTACGCGCAGGGTCCGTTTGTGCAGCAACACCATAATGGGCACGTTATCGGGGGTACTACAATGAGCGCTGCAGGCCACTACCAGGCCCACCAGCACGTAGCGCCGGCCGACCAGGGGCCGATGCACGGTCAGGTAGTAGGGGGGGGCGAGGGGGGGCCTTCGCGGGGCATGACCAGGGCGCGCTGGTACGCGGCGCTGGGCACGCGCCGCAGCGGGGCGCGCACGGGCAGGGCCTCGGCCGCCAGCGAGTCGCGCTGGCGCAGGTCGTGCCGCCTGTCGTCGCCGACATACGTGGCGGAATCGAAGTCTTGTCTGAGGGCGCTGGAACGGACCTTAACTCAGTTTGTGATTCGTATACGCCTAGCAACGGATCGATACACGCTGAAATCACGCATCTGCGGATGAAATCGGGACCGGCCCCGCACGTCCTTATACCAGGTCGGGTCGAGCCACCAGTCCCCGACGCACTGGGGGGCCACGGTGCCGTCGTAGCAAATCGGGGCCGCCCGGTGGTGGGGGTAGAAGTGCTCCGCGTTGACGTTGGGCAGGATGCGGTGGCAGAACACGCGCAGGGCCTTGCGCTCAGCCCGCCGTTGGGCGTGGGCGTTCTGACTCGCACTCCACAAGATGACAAGGATGATAAATAGCTTGCGTAACATGGCGGCATGATAACAAAAAAACGGCCGGCTCCCCTGTGGGAACCGGCCGTTCTTCATTTACTCCAGACTACTTACTCGCCTTTCTTGCCTTCCGGCGCAGCCAATCATAACTCCACATCCTCGTACAAATCCGTCACCTTTAGCGTCACGCCCAAGCTCGGCAACGTAACCGCGCCCTGAGCATCCAGAATTTCCGTCAGCGTCCACTGCCCGGTTTCGGTGCGCGAGTACAGTTCCACCCGCAAGCTGCGCGAGTCAATCAGCAGATAGTCCCGCACCGATTCGATGCTGCGGTAGCGCATGAATTTGCCGCTACGGTCGTAATCGGCCGTGGAATCCGAAAGTACTTCGATAATGACGACCGGGTTAGTCAGCAAATCCAGCTTGCCGTTTTGCTGAATTTCCGGCTTGCCGCATACCACCAGCGCGTCGGGGTACAGGTATGTGCCGGTCAGCGGCACGTACACCCGCATGTCGCTGCCGAAGGTTCGGCAGCCCTTGCCGCGCAGGGCATTCTGGAGTACGCCGGAAACGTTGCCCGTAATGATGTTGTGTGCCAACGACGCCCCCGACATAGCCTGCACGTCGTACATGCCCAGCATATCCGGGTGGCCCCACGGGTAAATCTGCCCGTCCACGAATTCGTGCTTGAACTCGGAGGCGTACTCCATAGCCGCGTATTCTTCCTCGGTGTAGCGACGCTTTCGGGGTGACTCCATAACGGTTTTGGCTCTAGCTCAAAGGTAAATACAAAAACGGCCGGCTCCCTCGCGGGAACCGGCCGTTCTTCATTTACTCCGGGCTACTTACTCGCCCTTCTTACCATCCGGCGACTCCGGCGCTTCGGCCGGCCGCTCGTCGCTGGCGAGGTTCGGGGCTTCGTCGCTCTTGTGCGAGCTGAACGTGAGTTCCTCCTTGCCTTCCTCGAAGTCGGCGGTGATGACGTCGCCCTGGGTCAGCTGGGCCTTCAGGATTTCCTCCGCAATCGGGTCTTCGATGTACTTCTGGATGGCCCGGTTCAGCGGACGCGCGCCGTACTTGGGGTCGTAGCCTTTCTCGGCCACGTAGGTCTTCGCGGCCTCGGTCAGCTCCAGGCGGTAGCCCAGGGCCTGTACGCGCTGGCGCAGCTTGGAGAGGGAGATGTCGATGATCTTGAAGATATCCTCCTTCTGCAGGCCGTTGAACACGATAACGTCGTCCAAGCGGTTCAGGAACTCCGGTGCGAAGGTCTTGCGCAGCGCGCTGGCAATGGTGCCCTTCATCATATCGTCCACGCCTTCCGTGCGGGCCTTCGTGCCAAACCCGATACCCACGCCGAAGTCGGCCAAATCACGCGCCCCGATGTTCGAGGTCATGATGATGATGGTGTTGCGGAAGTCCACCTTGCGGCCCAGGCCATCGGTCAGGATACCGTCGTCGAGCACCTGCAGCAGCAGGTTGTACACGTCCGGGTGCGCCTTTTCGATTTCGTCGAGCAGGATAACCGAGTACGGCTTGCGGCGGATTTTCTCCGTCAGCTGACCGCCCTCTTCGTAGCCCACGTAGCCGGGAGGGGCGCCCACCAGGCGCGACACGCTGAATTTCTCCATGTACTCCGACATGTCGATGCGCACCAGCGAATCTTCCTTGTCGAATAGGTAGGTAGCCAGCACCTTGGCCAGCTCCGTCTTACCCACGCCCGTCGGGCCGAGGAACACGAACGAGCCGATGGGCTTCTTCGGGTCTTTCAGGCCGACGCGGGTGCGCTGGATGGCCTTCACGAGCTGGGCAATGGCCTTGTCCTGGCCGATTACCTTGCCCTTCAGCTCCTCACCCATGTTGAGCAGCTTGGCGCTTTCGTTCTGGGCCACGCGGCTTACCGGGATGCCGGTCATCATGGCAATAACCTCGGCCACGTTTTCCTCCTTCACGGTGTAGCGCTTCTTCTTGGTCTCCTCTTCCCAGTTCTTCTTGGCCTGGTCGAGTTGCTCAATCAGCTTCTTCTCCGTGTCGCGCAGGCGGGCGGCTTCCTCGTATTTCTGCGACTTCACCACCGCGTTTTTCTCGCCCTTGATGTTCTCGATCTGCTCTTCGAGCTTCACGATATCGTCGGGCACCACGATGTTGTTGATGTGCACGCGGGCACCAGCCTCATCGAGGATGTCGATGGCCTTGTCCGGCAGGAAGCGGTCCGACATGTAGCGGTCCGACAGCTTCACGCACGCCTCAATGGCCTTATCGGTGTACACCACGTGGTGGTGGTCCTGATACTTGTCCTTGATGTTGTGCAGAATTTCGATGGTTTCCTCCGGCGTGGTCGGGTCCACCATCACCATCTGGAAACGACGGGCTAGGGCGCCGTCCTTCTCGATGTACTGGCGGTACTCATCCAGCGTGGTGGCGCCGATGCATTGAATTTCGCCGCGGGCCAGGGCCGGCTTGAACATGTTCGAAGCGTCGAGCGAACCGGAAGCGCCGCCGGCGCCTACGATGGTGTGCAGCTCGTCGATGAACAGAATCACGTCGGGCGACTTCTCCAGCTCGTTCATCACGGCCTTCATGCGCTCTTCGAACTGGCCGCGGTACTTGGTACCGGCTACCAGCGAGGCGAGGTCCAGCGTCACCACGCGCTTGTTGAAGAGCACGCGCGACACTTTCTTCTGTACGATGCGCAGGGCGAGGCCTTCGGCAATAGCCGTTTTGCCTACACCAGGCTCACCGATGAGAATCGGGTTGTTCTTTTTGCGACGCGACAGGATTTGGGCAACGCGCTCAATCTCCTTTTCGCGGCCCACGATGGGGTCGAGCTTGTCGTCTTCGGCCAGCTTGGTCAGGTCGCGGCCGAAGTTATCGAGCACCGGGGTGCGCGACTTTTCGCCGGGCTTCTTGGAAGCAGCGGCGCCGGAGCCTTTCGAGGAGCCAAACAACTTGTCGTTGTCGTCGTCGTCGGTATCGGAGGGGCCGGCGGTGGGGTTTTGGTTGGTATTACCAGTGCCGTGGTAATCCAGCGAGTCGCGTACGGATTCGTAGTTCACGTTGAACTTGCTCAGGATTTGGGAAGAAATGTTGTCTTCATCGCGCAGAATCGAGAGCAGCAGGTGTTCGGTGCCGATGATTTCGCTCTTGAAGATTTTGGCTTCGAGATACGTAATCTTCAGGACCTTTTCCGTCTGCTTCGTCAGCGGGATACTGCCCGTTATACTGATACCCTGGGTGGCAGTGTTACGGGTGGCTTGTTCGAGGGCGTATTTCAGCTCCTCCACGGAGACGCCGAGCTTCTTCAACAGAGCAATGGCCGTGCCTTCGCCCTCCCGAATCATGCCTAGCAACAGGTGCTCGGTGCCTATATAGTCATGGCCAAGTCGGATGGCTTCCTCCCGACTCAGGGAGATGACCTCCTTGACTCTATTTGAGAATTTCGCTTCCATGCAGATAAGGTGAGAAAGAATCCGGATACGCGCAAATCAGTGGCACCGGACATCAAATACTTAAACCGGGTCTGGGGGCAGAAGGTTCGCCGCCGGTTTGGGGGGCCGGGAGCAGCAGCTGGCCGGCCGCCGGACCCAGGGCAAACAGCAGGTCCAGCACGCTCAGCCCGGGTACAAACGCCGCGCCAAAGCACTGCCGGTACGCCCCGCGCAGCCCGGCACCTGACGCAGTGTCAGGCAGCTCTTTGGGACTGAGCCAGTCGCGCCGGTCGAGCAGCTGCGCGGCGGGGTAGTGCGCGTGCCACTCCGGGGTAAACTCCACCGGCAAGGTCAGGCGCAGGCAGCGCAGGATCAGTTGGAGCAGGGCCAGGTTCAGGTCGAAGAGACGGTCGGGCTTGCTAACGAAGACGTCGTGAAAATAGTCGGCGTAGTAGGCGAAAAAAGAGCTGTTGCCGTAGGCTGTCTGCAGGGTGCGCCAGTGGCGGTGCACCCAGTTCTGGCGGTAATCTATTTCCAGCGCGTCGATGCGCACCTTCTCGCTGCGGTTGCCGTCGATGACGGGCACGGTGAGGGGCTGCACGCCCTGGGCGGTTAGCACAAGGCAGCGGTTGCGGTAGGTTTGCTTGTGGTAATGCTCATGGCGCTCCAGCAGCAGGCGGTCGGCCGTCAGCAGCTCGGCGAAGAAAGCGGCTGGTGGGCAGTAGGGCAGCTCGAAGAGGACGGTGGACATTGTGGCAGGTTTGGCTACTCGGGCGGAAGTGGTTCTACGACGCAAAGTCGTAGGCCCCCTTCCGTAGAATGACGGCAAAGGTGGGAAATGCAGGGTGCTTATTGGATGGCGAATAGATGAGCCGCACCCATTGAGCGTTCAACTTCAGCAACGGCGGTAGTAGCACGACTTGGAGCCGTACTGCCATTTAGGGCACTTCGGCGGCATTTTTGCGTTGTAGGCGCAGTACCTTTCCGCACCACTGCATTTCTATGCCCATACGTCCGCGCTTCCTGCTGCCCCTGCTGCTGTTATTGCTGACTGCCCTGTCAGTTTCCGCCGCCACGCCCACGCTGTTGCTCGATGTGGCCCGCTTCCGTCCGCTGGCAGCTGGCAACAGCTACGAGGTGGAACTGTACGTGACCGTGCCGGGCAACGGCCTGACCTATATCAAGCGCACCCGCGACACCTACCAGGCCGGCGCCACCGTGGCGCTGCAGGTGCTCGGGGCTGATGGGCGGGCGGTGCATTCGGAGACGATTACGCTGAAGCCGCCGGTCATCAGCGACACCACTATCGGTATTAAGAACCCGCAGAGCTTTCTGCGCCGCCTGACCCTGCGCGGCGGGCAGTACACCATCAAGGCCGAGCTGAAGGACATGTACCGCAAAACGGCGGGCACCTTCAAGGTGGAGGAGCCGCTGGCGTTGGATATGTCGGCCACGGCGCCGGTGCTCAGCGACATCGTGTTTCTGGCCAAGGCAGCCGGCAAAACCACCGAACAGAACAACTTCACCCGCGGCGGCTACTCGTTGGTACGCACGCCGGCCGGCAACTACGGCCGCGGCGCCGACCAGCTCTACTTCTACCTGGAGCTGTACAACGCCCCGGCCGGGCAGCCCCTGACGCTGCACTACCACGTGGAGTCGGCCGAGGGCTTCGCGGCGGATGCCGACGCGCCGCTGGGCCAGGCCAAGGCCGGGCGGCCGACGACGGTGGCGGGCGAGCTGCCGCTGGGCGGGCTCAGCCAGCTGGGCGTGGAAACCGACGGCACCTACGCGCTGACGGTGGAGGTGCGCAGCGGCAAGAAAGTGCTGGCCTCGCGCAAGGGGCAGTTTGTGCGCACCCGGCAGGAGTACGCGCCGGCGGGTGCATCTTTGCCGCGATGAATACCGCCGCAAAACCGGCCGTAAGGCCTTTTTCCTGGTATTACCTGCCCTTGCAGTGGCTGCTGCTGGGGCTGGCCCGACTGCCGCTGCCGGTGCTGCACCGCCTGGCCGACGGGCTGTATCTGCTGATGCGCTTCGTGCTGAACTACCGGCAGCGGGTGGTGCTGGAAAACCTGCGCAACTCGTTTCCGGAAAAGCCAGAGGCCGAAATCCGGCGGCTGCAGCATGGCTTCTACCGCCACTTCGCCGACGTCATCGTGGAAATTCTAAAGCTGGCGGCCATCAGTCCGGCCGAGATGCGGCGGCGCGTGCAGATTCGCAACCTGGAGCTGTTTGAGCGGCATTTCGCGGCCGGGCGCACCGTATTGGCGCTGGGCTCGCACATCGGCAACTGGGAATGGATTCTGCCGGCAGGCGCGGTGTACTTCCCCGGCAAGGCCGACGGCGTGTACAAACCCCTGCACAACCCGTTTTTCGAGGACTTCATGCTGCGGCTGCGGACCCACACCGGCGCCCGGCTCATCCCCATGCGCGACACCCTGCGCGACATGCTGCGCCTGCGCGGGCAGCCCCGCAGCCTCTCCATGCTCTCGGACCAAAGCCCCGGCGGCCTGGAGCAAACCTACTGGACCGATTTCCTGCACCAGGACACGCCCTTCTACACCGGCGCCGATAAACTGGCGGCCCAATTCGGCTGCCCGGTGCTCTACGTGAACATCGTGCGCCTGCGCCGCGGCTACTACGAAATCGTGGTGGAGGAACTGCACGACGGGCAGACCCCGCTCGACAAGCAGGCCCACGTCGTCACCGAGCAGTTTGCCCGCCGCGTGGAGCGCGACATCCGCGCCCAGCCCGCCGACTACCTCTGGTCGCACCGGCGGTGGAAGCACAAGCGGTGAAATAGGGAGGTGGTGAACTGGTGAGTTTGACGTTCAGGCAATTCGAACGTCAAACTCACCAGTTCACCACCTCCCTATTTCACCAACTCACAGATACTGCTCGATGTCCCCGGCGCCCTGGCGGATGACTTCGAAGTCCTCGGTGGTGCAGTCGATGACGGTGCTGGCTACGTTGTTGCCGTAGCCGCCGTCGATGACCAGGTCCACGAGCGGGCGGTACTTCTCGAAAATCAGCTCCGGGTCGGTGCTGTACTCAATCAGCGTGTCGTCGTCGTGAATGGATGTGCTGACGATGGGGTTGCCCAGCTCCCGCACCAGGGCCAGGCTGATGGCGTTGTCGGGCACGCGGATGCCGACAGTTTTGCGCTTCACGCCGCCGTACTTGGGTGCCTTGGCGCTGGCTTCGAAGATGAAGGTGAAGGGCCCGGGCAGCGCCTTCTTGAGCAGCTTATACACCGGCGTGCTGATGCCGTGGGCGTAGTCGCTGATGTGGGAGAGGTCGGAGCAGATAAAGGACAGGTTGGCCTTTTCGGGCTTCAGGCCGCGGATGCGGCAGAGCTTTTCGACGGCGCGCTGGTTGGTGATGTCGCAGCCCAGGCCGTAAATCGTGTCGGTGGGGTAGATGATGATGCCACCTTGCCGCAGCACGTCCACGGCTTGCTGAATCTTGTTCTGGGGCGGATTGTCGGGGTGAATGCGCAGCAGGGTAGCGGCCATAGGATGTCGGCGGGCAAAGGTGAATGAAAGGGCGGCTTAGTTACACAATCTAGGTATGACGCGCAAGCGGGCCGCAGAGTTGCCAATGATTGACGGAGGGAACGAGCGAATGATTGAATCCAGACCGGAAATCAATCATTCGCTCGTTCCCTCCGTCAATCATTGCGGCGGGTTGTATTTTTGAGCGAACGAGCCAGCCAGATAAAGTCTGCCGCCCGCCCGTTTGTTTGTCATTCGCCCCATTTTATGCCAACTCCTGACGAGTACCGCGCCCGCGCCACCCGCCGCCGAAACCGCTTTGCCTACCCGCTGGGCATCTTCGGCATCCTGCTGATTACCTTTTCCTACTACGCCTACCAGATCATCTACACGCCGAACGTGGAAACCCACGGCCGGCCCACCTACGTGGTGGTGCGCCCCGGCGAGTCGGCCAAGGCCGTGCTCGACAGCCTCGACCATTCGGGTGCCATCATCGACAAGCTCAGCCTGCACTTCGTGGCCCGGCTGATGAAGTACGACAAGCTGGTGAAGCCCGGCCGCTACGAGCTGAAAGACGGCTACACCAACCGCCAGCTCATCAACGACCTGCGCCGCGGCATTCAGGCCCCAGTGAAGCTCACCTTCCAGAACATCCGCCTGCGTCAGGATTTGGCCCGCAAGCTCAGCCAGAGCTTCGCCGCCCGGCCCCAGGAATTTGACTCCCTGCTCCGCAGCAACGCCTACGCCGCATCCTTGGGCTTCAAGGACACCACCCAGCTGCTGACGATGTTCATCCCGAACACCTACGAGCTGTACTACACCACTGCCCCTCGGAAGGTGCTCAGCCGCATGAAGGAGGAGTACGAGAAGTTCTGGACGCCCGCCCGCGACGCCAAGGCCAAGGCCCAGGGTCTGAGCCGCGCCGAAGTGAGCACCCTGGCCAGCATCGTGGAGGCCGAGCAGCAGCAGCACCCCGACGAGCGGCCCCGCGTAGCCGGCGTGTACCTGAACCGCCTCAAGCGCGGCCAGAAGCTGCAGGCCGACCCGACGGTGGTGTACGCCAACGGGGACTTCGGCATCCGCCGGGTGCTCAACGTACATCTGCAGAAGGACTCGCCCTACAACACCTACAAGTACGCCGGCCTGCCGCCCGGCCCCATCAACCTGCCCAGCATTGCCAGCATCGACGCGGTGCTCAACCCCGAGCAGCACAACTACTACTACTTCTGCGCCCGCGAAGACTTCAGCGGCTACCACGCCTTTGCCAGCACCGAGCGAGAGCATATCCTGAACGCCCGTCGCTACCAGGCCGCCCTGAACCGTAGCGGAATCATGAAATAAATGTGCTTCGCTTCGCTAATGTGGGAAATGTGCTGATGTGCTAAGAGGTCAATGCACCTACTACCCCAGCCTCTGTTTCCCTGTTCATTAGCACATCAGCACATTCAACCACATCAGCACATTAATTAAAATGTATCAATCCGACGTCCACATCCGCGTCCGCTACGCCGAAACCGACCAGATGGGCTACGTGTACCACGGCAACTTTGCCGCGTACTTTGAAGTGGCCCGCACCGAAGCCTTCCGCCAGCTCGGCATCAGCTACAAGGAAATGGAGGCCGAAGGCGTGGGCATGCCGGTGGGCGAGCTGCGCATCAAGTTCAAGCGCCCCGCCCGCTACGACGACCTGCTGCGCGTGCGCATGATGCTGCGCGAAATGCCGCAGGGCTCCCGGGTGCTCTTCGAGTACGAAATCTACAACGAGGCTGACGAGCTGCTCACCGAAGGCAGCACGCTGATGGTGTTCGTGAACGGCGCCACCGGCCGGCCCACCGCCATTCCCGGCCACGTACTCGACAGCATCCGGCCGTATTTTGGTTGATAGTGTTTGAGTTGTCAGCTGTCAGTTACGAGTTGTTAGTTCGTGCTGACGTTGCTACCTGACAACTGATAACCTGCAACTGACAACTCGCTCCCATGGACCTGCCCGACCGTTACCGCAAAGCCCTGATTCTGCGGCGCCGCCGCACCTATCGCCGCTTCATTCAGTGGCTGGAAGGGTTCCGGCTGCGCGGCGGGGCGTCGGTGTACGATGTGGTCGACCGGGTGCTCTACGAGCTGCGCTTCGACTCGCTGACCAAGCGCAGCTCTTACATGGCCTTCAACTTCACGGTGGCCGTGTTTCCCACGATTATCTTCCTGTTCACGCTCATTCCGTACATCCCGGTGCCGGGCCTGAACATTGACATCCTGCAGTTTCTGGGCGACATCATGCCCCGGGAAATGTACGCCGCCACCCGCGACACCATCGACGACATCGTCAACATTCCGCACGGTGGGCTGCTCTCGTTCGGTTTTGCTACCGCCCTGGTGCTCAGCTCCAACGGCATCATGGCCCTGCTCGATGCCTTCGACAAAAAGCACGGCATCTTCAAGCGGCGTAGCTACCTGCACAAGCGCCTTATTGCCACGGTGCTGACGGTGGTGCTGTCCCTGGCCCTACTGGTGGCCGTGGCCAGCCTGTTCTTCGGTACTTACATCATCGACGCGCTGGTGTACTACGAAATCGTGCCCGAGCGCCTCACCGAATTCATGATTACGGTGCTGCGCTACGGCTCCGTCATCGGGCTGTTTCTGTTCGTCACCTGCCTGATTTATTACTACGTGCCGGCCGTGCAGGACCGGTGGCCCTTCCTCTCGGCCGGGGCCGTGGTGGCCACCATTCTCATCCTGCTGGTGTCCCTGCTGTTCGTGCTCTACATCAAGATTTTCGACAGCTACAACCACTTCTACGGCTCCATCGGCACGCTCGTGGGTTTCATGGTGTGGCTGGACTTCGTGTGCATGACGCTGATTCTGGGCTTCGAAGTCAACGTGAGCGTGGATGCCGTGACCGGGCGCGGCAAAATGCGGCCGGAAGAAGCCGCGGCCCCGAAATCCTGAAAAAAATAGTGGCCTGAAAGCCAAAGTGCTGCGCTCCTTGAGCGCCATGTCGCGAAAAAAAGTTGGGCGGCGGGCTTGCATCAGCTGATTCGGCCTTCTACTTTTGCCATCCCAAACCACTCGATTTGGGCTACAGAGAGGTGGCAGAGTGGTCGAATGCGACGGATTCGAAATCCGTTATACCTGCAAGGGTATCGGGGGTTCGAATCCCCCCCTCTCTGCGAAAAGGCTTTTCCGGGTCACCGAAAAAGCCTTTTTTTGTGAATACCGCCACAGAGGAGTGGCAGAGTGGTCGATTGCGGCGGTCTTGAAAACCGTTGAGGGTAACACCTCCGGGGGTTCGAATCCCTCCTCCTCTGCACCAAAAAAGCCCGTTCCTGCCGCAGGAACGGGCTTTTTATTTTGTCTATGGCGTCGATATTATTTATCTGCCCATAGGCTTTTCGGCTACTCCTGGGCTTCCGGATGTAGCTCCTCCCGGCCCCGGCGGCACCTGCTGATACATTGCGCGAGGCCGTCGGGGCGACTGGCGGATCAGGGCGGAACGGCCGCAAGCCCCGGCCGGCCAACCCGGAAAGCGGATTCAACGGTAAACAATGCGGCTATTCGCCAATTTCCTACTCCGATGAAGAACTTCCTGATGCTCCCGTTGGCCGCCAGCCTGCTCGTTGGCTGCCAGCAGACGCCCACTACCGAAAATCCGCCCGTGGTGCAGAACGCGCCCGCCCCGACCAGCACCGGCGCCGCCACCGAAGCCGACGCCCACGTGGCGCTGGCCCGCTACCTGCAGCAGCAGCCTGAAGCCAATCTGTACGTGGTCGACTCGGCCCGTTTCGTGGAAGTCGATGCGCTGTGGCAGGCCCTGGTACCGCGCACCGACTGGGCCAAGCGCATGCCCAACCGCGCCGCCTTCGAAATCGACAAGCTCACGGGCGAGGTGCGCCCGCTGCCGGTGCGCTAGCTGGTGGGGCCCGCGTCGGTGCGGGCTTCCAGGCTGGCCTGCACGCTGGCTTTCACGGCCGAGAGCAGGTCGAGGCCGGTAGCGGCTTCGATGGCGTCGACGGATGTGCGGTAAGTGCCCCAGCTGCTGCTCAGGCCGTTGTCGTTGGGCGTATCGATGGCAATGACGCGGGTGCCGGCCTCGACGCGGGCGGCGTCGTTGCTGCCTGCGGGCAGTACCACCACCACTTTCCAGAAGCGGGCGGGCACCGCCACGCGGCCCTGGTCGGTGGTGGTGGCGTAGCCGTTGGAGCCGGTGCCGCCCGCGCCGTAGGAGCCGCAGACGACGTACAACTCGTTGCCCTGCCCGACGAGCGTGCGGCAGTATTCCTCCAGCGCGGCCCAGGTGCGCTGGTTGTTGTTGGGGGCCTGCGGGGCCATGTTGGTCATCAGGAAAGTCACCGAGTTATCGGCCACCGACTTGGTGCGGTCGGCCGAGGGGCAGTGGTGGCCGCGGTCGAAGCCCGAGCCCTGGTAGCTGCTGGCCGTGGGCTGATACCAGCCGGCGGGCAGCGCGGCGTCGGCCCGAAAGTCGTCCTGCCGGGCGGCGGTGCCCAGCCAGTCGGCGCTCAGGTGCCAGCTCACCCAGTTCGGAATGCCCCGGTCGCGGTGGTAGCTGAGGGCGTACTGGGGCTTGTCGAGCAGGTAGTTGCGCGTATTCGCGGCGTCAGCGGTGGCGCCGCTGGGGTTGCCCAGGGTCAGATGCTCGCCAAACACCGGGGAGGGTGTGGGCTTGTCGTCGGCGCAGGCGCCGAGCAGTAGCAGCGGCAGGGCCGCGGCTGCGAAACGAGGAAAGGCAATAGGCATGAGGATGGTAGGAGCGGTGTGGCACAAAGGTCGACAGCCGGGCAGCAAGGCCGCCGCGCAACGGCGTGGTAAAGCGGCCAGTTACGGGTTTACCCGGATAGATTCCGTAGATGTACGGACAAGAATCGTCCCACTTTGAAACTTTCTGCGCCGCCGCGCGGTATCTTTGCCAGCCCATTTATTCCGCCGTCCACCGTTTGCGCATGTCCGATCTGCTCTTCGACGTCAACCTGCAGCAGTTGCCGGATGATTTCCTGACCGGCGCCTGGCACGTCGCCGATCGGGTGCTGAACCGCACGGACCCCGGCAGCGCGCTGGCCCAGGCCACCCAGCTGCGGCTGGAGCCCGGCCACCTGCAGGTGCAGACCCCCGACGCCTCGGCCCAGAACGGGCAGTGGTCGGTGCAGCGCGACGCGCTGCTGCAGCGGCCTTACCTGGAGATTCAACTGGCCGAAGAACGCACGCGTGCCCTGATTACGCGCCTGCGCCGCTCGGCCGACGGCCTCACCAGCCAGCTTAACCTATATTTCCTCTCGGGCATGGAAGTTCTCCTGACCCAGCCCTGAGCGTGCCCGTTTCTGCCTTACCACCCATGCTAACGCCCGACAACCCGACCCTCCCGACCAGCTATGAGCGCCTGCAAGCCGCCGTTGAAGCCGCCGGCGTGGGCACCTGGGACTTCAATCCCCTCACCGGCGAGCTGCTGTGGTCGGCCCGCTGCAAGGAGCTGTTTGGCCTGCCGGTTACCGAAGACGTGGATTACCCGCGCTTCCTGGCCGGCCTGCACCCCGACGACCGCGCCCGCACCGATGCCGTGGTGCAGCAGGCCCTGGACCCGCGCGGCTCGGGCGAGTATGACATCGAATACCGCACCGTGGCGCCCGACGGGCAGGTGCGCTGGCTGCGCGCCACCGGCCGCGCCTACTTCGACGCGAGCCGCACCCAGGCCGTGCGCTTTATCGGCACCATCAGCGACATCAGCCAGGCCAAGCGCCGCGACGAGGAGTACCGCTTCGTGGTGGAGTTTATTCCGCAGATGGTGTGGCTGACCGACCCGGCTGGTTTTCACACTTTCTTCAACCAGCGCTGGATCGACTACACGGGCTACACCGTGGAGCAGAGCCGGGGCACCGAAATGTGGAACAACCTGCTGCACCCCGACGACCAGGAGCGCGCCCGGCAGGTGTGGGGCCACTCGCTGGCCACCGGCGACGACTACGAAATCGAGTACCGCTTCAAAGGGCGCGACGGGCAGTACCGCTGGTTTCTGGGGCTAGCCAAGCCCATCCGCGACGAGCAAGGCCAGATTGTGCAGTGGTTTGGCACCTGCACCGACATTGCCGAGCAGAAAGAAATGCAGGAGCGCATCGAGCGCGCCTACGCCGACCTGGAAGCCAAAGTGACCTTCCGCACGCTGGACCTGGAGCATCAAGTGCAGGAGCTGAAGCAGCAGCTCGGTCAGGCCTGAGCACTGCCATTTAATAAGGATAACCAACCGGCCGGCGCCTCACCTGGGGCGCCGGCTTCGTTTTGTAGCTTGCCGCCGACCATTACGCGCCTTGCTATGACTACCCCCGACATTTCGACCCCGACCCCGCAGGATACGGCCGCGGCGCGGCAGCAGGAGCGGAAGTTTCTGGAAGGGCCGCGGGCGCGCACCAACGAGCTGAAGTTCCTGCTGGTGGTGCTCTGGGAGTTTTTCCGCGGCATCCGCACCCTGCACTTCGTCGGGCCGTGCGTGTCGGTGTTCGGCTCGGCGCGGGTGGCGCCGGGCACGCCCTTCTACGAGCAGGCCCGGGCGCTGGGCGCGGGTCTGAGCCGGCTGGGCTTCACCATCCTGACGGGCGGCGGGCCGGGGCTGATGGAAGCCGCCAACCGCGGCGCCCGCGAAGCCGGCGGCCTTTCGGTGGGCCTGAACATTCTGCTGCCCCAGGAACAGGCGCCCAATCCCTACCTCGATAAGTGGCTGACCTGCCGCTATTTTTTCGTGCGCAAGGTGCTGCTGGTCAAGTATTCCTACGCCTTCGTCATTATGCCCGGCGGCATCGGCACCATGGACGAGTTCTTCGAGGCGCTGACGCTGATTCAGACCGGCAAAATCCAGGACTTTCCGGTGGTGGTGGTAGGCCGGGCGTACTGGGCGCCGCTGACCGCGCTGCTCGAGCAAATGGCCCAGCACCACACCATCTCGGCCCGCGACCTGAACCTGCTCACCTACACCGACTCGGTGGAAGAGGCCCTGGCCCACATCGAACGGCACGCCGTGGAGCGGTACAAGCTGCGCACGCGCGCCAAGCCCCGGCGGCGCTGGTGGCTCGGCGAGTGAGGGCGCTTGCAGCCCCGGCGCGGCCGGCGGTGTCAGTAGCGCACTGAACCCTGCCGGCCTGGGCCGGTTTGCCAGGTATGAACAAGCTCCTCCGACTCCTCGCGTTGCTTCTGCTGCTGGCCGTGGCCCCCGTCGCCTGGGCCCAGCAGGTGCGCGTGGTGAAGCTGCCCGCCCTGCAACAGCTGCTGCAGCGCCCCACCGATACCACCTACGTGGTGAACTTCTGGGCCACCTGGTGCAAGCCCTGCATCGAGGAGCTGCCGCACTTCGAGCAGCTGCGCGCGAGGTACGCCCGCCAGAAGGTGCAGGTGCTGCTGGTGAGCCTGGATTTCCCCTCGAAGCTCGACGCCAAGGTGCGGCCCTTCGTGCAAAAGCAGGGGCTGAAGTCGCGGGTGTGGCTGCTGAATGAGACGGACCAGAACGCGTACATTGACGCCATCGACCGGCAGTGGTCGGGGGCCTTGCCCTTCACGCTGGTGCTGAATAACGCCCGGCAGCGGCGGCAGCGCTTCGAGCAGCCGCTCACCCTGGCCGAGCTGGAAAAGGCCGTCGTGGCCGCGCAGGCGCCATAGTGTTTCTGATGTTCACCTTTTTCCTCGTCTACGCATGAAAAAGTCCCTTTTCCTCCTGTTTGCGCTGCTGGCCGTGGTTCTCACCGTCGGCACCGCGTTCCGTTTCGCCCCGGCCGAGGGCGGCTACCAGGTCGGCGACAAAGTCGCGGACTTCAAGCTCAAGAACGTCGACGGCAAGCTGGTGTCGCTGAGCGGCAACGCGGCCGCGAAGGGCTACATCGTGGTGTTTACCTGCAACACCTGCCCCTACGCCAAGGCCTACGAGGACCGCGTCATGGCCCTGAACCAGAAGTACGCCGCCCAGGGTTACCCGGTGCTGGCCATCAACCCCAACGACCCGCAGGTGGCCCCCGGCGACTCCTACGCCGACATGCAGAAGCGCGCCAAGGACAAGCAGTACGCCTTCCCGTACCTGCTGGACGAAACGCAGGACGTGGCCCGCAGCTTCGGCGCCACCCGCACCCCGCACGTGTACGTGCTGCAGCGCGCCGGCCAGGACTTCAAGGTGGCCTACATCGGGGCCATCGACAACAACACCGAGGACGCCAAAGCCGCCACCCAGCGCTACGTGGAGGACGCCATGACCCAGCTGCTGGCCGGCCAGGCCGTGCAGACCAGCTCGACCAAGGCCATCGGCTGCACCATCAAGTGGAAGAAGAAGGCGTAACGGCCTGCACCCTGAAACGCAAAGAGGGGCCGATGAAGCAGTAGTTCGTCGGCCCCGCTTTTTTGCGTGCCAATCGGCTTATTTCACCACCAGCGCACCGCGCAGCATGCCCATTCCGCAGGTAAACTCGAAGCGGCCGGGCTGCCGGGGCAGCAGCTCGATGCGGGTGGTCTGGAAGGCCGGCAGCGCGCGGCGCAGGTTGAAATCGGGGAAGACGACCTCCTCGGAGCAGTCGGCGTCTTCGTCGCGGTAGAAGCTGAGCTGCACCGGCCGCCCGTGCTGCACCTCGATGACGGCCGGGGAGTAGCCGCCCTTCACCGTTACGGCCACTTCCTGCACCCCGCCCGCCGTGGCAACGGCGCTGACGGCGTCTTCGCGGGATGAAAAGAAGAAGTACCAGACGACCAGCGCGGCCAAGATCAGTCCGCCGGCGGTGACGATGATTTCGATGAAGTCCATAGAGCGGTGCGAAGGGCGCGGGATTGTCGAATGAGCAGCAAAGAACAACGCCGGCTTAGCGCGGCCGGAAGCTGCGCAGCCGCAGCGAGTTGGTGAGCACCGATACCGAGCTGAGGGCCATGGCCCCGGCGGCCAGCATCGGCGAGAGGGTGAGGCCGAAAAGCGGGTAGAGCAGCCCGGCCGCAATCGGAATGCCCAGGGTGTTGTAGACGAAGGCGAAAAACAGGTTCTGGCGGATGACGCCGATGGTGCGCCGCGACAGTTCGATGGCCGTAACTACGCCTTGCAGATCGGAACGCATGAGGGTGATGCCGGCGGCTTCCATAGCCACGTCGGTGCCCGAGCCGATGGCCAGGCCCAGGTCGGCCCGGGCCAGCGCGGGCGCGTCGTTAATACCGTCGCCGACCATGGCCACCACCCGGCCCTCGGCCTGTAGCTCCTGAACCTTGGCGGCTTTGTCCTGGGGCAGCACCTCGGCGAAAAAGCGCCGGATGCCCACCTGCGCGGCCACGCGGGCAGCCGTGTGCTGGTTGTCGCCGGTCAGCATCACCACTTCCAACCCCAGCTGCTGCAGCCGCCGCACCGCCGCCACCGATGACTCGCGCAGGGTATCGGCCACGGCCAGCAGCGCCACGGCCCGCCCGTCGACGGCGGCGTAGAGCACCGTGTTGGCCTCGGCCTGCAGCTGCTCGGCTTGCCGGCTCAGCTCCGGGCTCAGTTCGATTCCATGTTCCTGCAACAGGCGCCGATTGCCGATGAGCACCTGGGCCCCGGCCACCGTGGCGCCGGCCCCGCGGCCCTCGTAGGCCCGAAAATCGGTCACGGCCGGCAGGGGCTGCGCGTCGGTTTGCGCGGCGGCGTAGCGCACCACGGCGTCGGCCAGCGGGTGCTCCGACTGCCGCTCCACGGCGGCCAGCTGCCGGAGCAGGGCGGTTGGATCCGCTACGTCGGCAGCGGGCAGGTAGGTCGTTACGCTGGGCTCCCCGCGGGTGAGGGTGCCGGTTTTGTCGAGCAGCACGGTGGTGACCTGGTGGGCTTTTTCTAGGGCTTCGGCGTTGCGCACCAGCACGCCGTATTCGGCGCCCTTGCCGGTGCCCACCATAATGGCCGTGGGCGTGGCCAGGCCCAGCGCGCAGGGGCAGGCAATGATGAGCACGGCCACGAAATTGCTCAGGGCCAGCGGCAGGCGGGTGGCCACCGGCGCCAGATCAAACCAGAGCACGAAGGTGAGCAGGGCAATGACCACCACCGTGGGCACGAAGATGGCGCTGACGCGGTCGGCCAGGCGTTGAATGGGGGCGCGGGAGCCCTGCGCGTCCTCCACCAGCCGGATGATGTGGGCCAGCATGGTATCGGCGCCTACCTGCGTGACGCGGAAGCGGAAGGCGCCGGTTTTGTTGAGCGTGGCCCCGTACACCGCCGCGCCGGCTCGTTTTTCCACCGGCAGACTCTCGCCCGTCAGCATGCTTTCGTCGACGGCGGAATGACCGTCGACGACCACACCGTCGGTGGCCACTTTCTCGCCGGGGCGCACCAGCACTACGTCGCCAGGCTGCACCTGCTCGATGGGCACGTCGGCCTCGGTGCCGTCGGGGCGGAGCAGGCGGGCGGTGCGGGCCTGCAGGCCGATGAGCTGGCGAATGGCGGCCGAGGTGCGCGTTTTGGCGCGCTGCTCCAGCACCTTGCCCAGCAAAATCAGCGTGATGATGGTGGCGGTGGTGTCGTAGTAGACCTCGGCCGCGAGGCCCCGGGCGGTGAACAGGCCCGGCGCCACGGTGGCGGCCAGGCTGTAGAGAAAGGCCGCGCCGGTGCCCACGGCCACCAGCGTATCCATGTTGGCGGCGCGGTGGCGGAAGGCGTTCCAGGCCGAGGTGTAAAACTCCCGCCCGCTGTAGAGGAGCACCGGCAGGGTGAGCAGCAGCAGCGCGTAGTTGGCCGCCGTCATGGGCACGCGCATCATCACTGCCGGCAGCATCAGCAGCATGGAAGCGGGCATAATGACGAGCGTCAGGCCCAGCGCTACCTGAAAGCGGCGCTTCAGGCGGGCGTAAGCGGCGGCTTTCTGCGCATCCAGCTCGGCCGTGCGCTCAGCAGCCGATACCGTGGGCGCGGGCAGCGCGGCCACGCCGTAGCCGGCATTGACCACCGCGGCGGTGAGGCCGGCCCGGTCAACCTGCGCGGGCTGGTAGTCGACGGTGGCTTTTTCGGTGGCCAGATTCACCACGGCGCGCTGCACGCCGGGCGTACGCGTCAGGGCCTTTTCCACGAAACGGGCGCAGGAGGCGCAGGTCATGCCCTCGATGTCGAGGGTGGCGGTTTGGGTGGGCGAAGTGAGGGTGTGCGGTTCCATAAAATCAGGCGGGAAACCGGCCCGGTGGGGCGGGCAAGCAAAGCATCAGCGCGGCGGCGTGGAGAGCCGGCGGCGGACAATACAAAGTACGGCCCGATGTCAGCGGGCGGCGGTACGAAATCAGGCCCGGCGGCGTACGGGATTTGGCCCGCTGGGCGCCGTGGGTGCAGAATCCGGGCCCGGGCCGTACGCAATTCGGGGGCGCGGCGGTGCTGGGCCGGCGCGCCCTACCTTTGCCGGGCGGGAATCAACCGGCCCGCCGCATTGTCTCTGCCGATATGAACAAGCTCTTCACCCTGCTGGTTGCGGCCAGCCTGCTCACCGCCTGCAACAGCAAGCCCACCAACGAAGCCGAAACGCCCGCCGCGCCCACCGCTGCTACCGCCGATTCGGCCACCATCCAGCAGCCCACCGACGAAGTGGCCCGCCCCGAAACCGAAGGCGGCACCGGCGACCAGACCAACCTCGGCACCACCACCTACGTGTGCCCCATGGGCTGCGAGGGCAGCACCAGCACCAAGCCCGGCAAGTGCCCGGTGTGCGAAATGGACCTGGAAAAGAAAGGCTAAGCCGGCATCTGGCACGGGCTCGGGTTGAATCTTGTACCAACCCAAGGCGCGGTACGGGGGTAAAACGGGACAAGCGTCATTTTTCGCTTGCCTAACCCCCACAACCCATGCACCAGCAAAATCAAACCCTCCTGCAGGCCCTCAACGCCTGCGTGGCCGCCTGCGAACATTGCGCCTCCGCCTGCCTGCAGGAAGCCGACGTGCAGATGATGGTGCGCTGCATCTCGCTCGACCGCGACTGCAGCGACATCTGCGCCCTGACGGCCCGCCTCGTGGCCCGCGGCTCGGCGCACGCCGCCCACCTGCTGCGCGAGTGCGCCGAAGTGTGCCGCCTCTGCGCCGCGGAGTGCGGCCAGCACCAGCACGAGCACTGCCAGCAGTGCGCCGAGGCCTGCCGCCGCTGCGAAGAAGCCTGCCGCGCGGGCCTGGCCGCGTAAGCAGTAACGCCCGTCATCCTGAGCAACGCGAAGGACCTTCTTCGCACCCCGCACCGCCGCTGCCTACGAAGTGCAGATGCTTTCTGGGAAACGCAGCAACAGTAAAAGCGCAGCCACTTTGCCCTTACGATTGGGTGTTGGTGGCTGCGCTTCTTAGTTGGTGCAGGGTTCGAGCAAGGTCCTTCGCGTTGCTCAGGATGACAGTCCTTCCCGTTTAGCACCAGCCAAACCAACGCCGCCCGGCGCTACCGGAGTAACCAAGAAACTCTCTCACCAATATCCTGAACACTGCTGAGCGAGCCACCGGGCTGCGCGGTTTGAGGCGGGTTAGTTGAACGACACCTGGTACTGGGCCACCACGACGCCCCGGTCGCTGGTGCGGTTGAATTTTCCGTCGCCGGCGGGGGTGAAGATGGGGCGGTTCTGGTAGGCCACGGTGAGCTTGGAGGTGTGGCCGGCCAGCAGCCAGTTCACGCCCACGTCGTAGTAGTTCATCGGGTCGTGCAGGCGCTGGTAGCGGGCGTGCTCCAGGCTCAGGTAGGGCATGAAGGTGGTCGAGCCCAGCAGGTTGTCGGGCAGCTTGTAGCCGAGCTGCGCGTACACCACGTTGCCGGTGCCGTAGGCGGGCCAGCCGTTGCCACCGTTGTTGAGGGTGCTGGTGCCCGGGGCTATGCCGTTGGTCGGGCTCAGCGGGGCCGTGTTGCGGATGTAGTTCGGGCCGTAGTCGAGGTGGTAGAAGGCGGCGTAGGCGTTCAGGGCCTGCCCTTTATCAGCTGCCCCAATGGGCGCGTCGTAATAGGCATCGACGGCCCACTGCCTCATGGCCACCTGCACCGTGTCGGGGCCGGTGGCGGCGCCGCCAATGGCGCCCGGGCGGTACCACATGGCCCGGGGCTGCACGATAAAGCCGGCGCCGAGGTTGAGCACCCGCTTTTTGCCCAGGTAGGTGCCAGCGTTGTAAGGCGTCAGGTTGCTTTCTTGGTCCAGAAACTGCCACTGCAGGTAGCCCTGGTACTGGGCCCGCGGCGCGAGGCTGGAAAACGCGGCCACGCCCACGGCCGGAGCGTTGACGGGCACGATGAGCGGCTTGCTGATGGCCAGGCGGTAGTCCAGCTTGCTGAGCTTGCCCTTGGCGTAGATGCTCAGCTTGCGCCCGAACTGGTCGTTCACGTCGTTGGTGGTTTCGGCTACCAGCGGCAGGTCGAGGCCCATGATGGAGCCGGTGGACGAGGCCGTGAAACGCGACAAGCCGTTCCAGGCGCCCAGGCCGGTGCCCAGCACAAGCTTGGTTTTCACCACGGCGTACTCGCCCACCGCGTCGTGCAGGAAGAAGAACTGCTTCCGCTCGGAGAGGTAGCCGAAGTTGTTGATACCGATCTGCGAGTAGATGAACACGCGGTCGGTGAGCTGCCCGTAGAACTGGATGCGGAAGCGGCGGATGGCCGCGTCGAGGGTGTGCGGCTCGTTGCGGCCGTTGATGCGTGAGCCAGGGTTGTTCTGGTTGTAGCGCACCCAGGCCTGGTTGAGCAGGGTCAGCTTCACGTAGCGGCTGGCGTCCTCGTTCAGCGGCAGCTTGCCCTCCTTCAGCGGCACGATGGCGGGCGTGGTGGGGGCCTGCGGCGTGGGCGAGGCCTGGGCAGTTTGGGTATCGGAGGAGGGTGGGGGAGTGGTCTGGGCTTGGGCGCCAACCGGGCCGGCCAGCGAAACCGCGGCCAGGGCGGCGGCGCGCCACCAATTCTGCGACATGCAAAACGGGATAAGGTGAGAAGAATCAAACGCCGGCAGCGGCGTCGTCGAACGGGCGGGCAGGGCCCAAACCGGCCGCTGGGCACGCCCCGGCCGCGTGAGCGGCTGCTGAACGTACGGCGAAGCGGCCGTTGCCGCCACGAAAATATTGTAAGTAGCGCCCACGAATCCTGTACCGGCCGCCCGGCACCCGGCCGCTAGCTTTGTTGTTACCCCGGCAGCCCCGCGTTCGGGCTGATTTCAAGCGGATTCCCTTTTTTATGAAAACCCTGCGTTTTACCACCACCATCAACTGCCAGAACTGCGTGCGCGCCGTCACGCCCGTGCTCAACGAGCTGGCCGGCCCCGGCCACTGGCAGGTCGACACCGCCAACCCGGAGAAAGTCCTGACCGTGCAGTCCGACACGCTCACGCCCCGGCAGGTCGTGGCCGCCGTCGAGGAAGAAGGCTTCGAGATAAAGGAGGCGTAGGCTCGGACTCTGAGAAGTGACGTCAATCCAGAACGTCGACCTCCGGTTCGGCTGCGCCTCGGGATGACGGGCAACTTATCCCCTTTTACTTGTTGCCTGTCATCTCTTTCCGCCGGCTGGCCGGCCGCGGGTGGCGCTTGTTGTCCCACGAGATGTAACCGCCGAACCGCAGCGCGCCCGGCATACCCAGGGTGATGTAGCGTGGCAGGTGCGTGGCTTGGGGCGGGCAGTCAGGCGGGAGCGGGGAGGGTATTGCCCGGCGGTACGGCAACGCCCCGGCCCGGTTTGCCGTTTGGGCCCCTGAGGGCGCCGCTGCCGCCGCCCGTTCCGCCTATGTTGCTCCGCCTTCTGCTGGTGCTGCTGCTCGCCGCGCCGCTGCCCGCCACCGCCTATTCCGTGCTCACGCACCAGGCCAACGTCGATACCTGCTGGCGCCGCTGCCTGCGCCCGCTGCTCGATCAGCGCTACCCCGGCGCCACCCCCGAGCAGTGGAAGGAGGCCAAAAGCTACGCCTACGGCGGGGCCATCGTGCAGGATATGGGCTACTACCCCTTCGGCTCCAAGCTCTTCACCAACCTCACCCACTACGTGCGCTCCGGCGACTTCGTGCGCAACCTGCTGCTCGAAGCCAAGGACCGCAACGAGTACGCCTTTGCCCTCGGGGCCATGGCCCACTACGCGGCCGACATCAAGGGCCACTCCGAGGGCACCAACCGCGCCATGGCCTCGGTGTACCCCGAGCTGGGCGCCAAATTCGGCCCGTCCGTGACCTACTTCGAAGCGCCCATTCAGCACACCCAGCTGGAGTTTGCCTTCGACGTGGTGCAGCTGGCCGCCGGCCGCTACCGCTCCGATACCTACCACGACTTCATCGGCTTCCGCGTGAGCAAGGACGTGCTGGAGCGGGCCTTTCTCAAGACCTACGGCCTGGAGCTCAAGCAGATTGTGGTAAACCTGGACGTGAGCGTGGCCACCTTCCGCTTCGCCGTCAGCCAGCTGATTCCGACCGCTGCCCGCGCCGCCTGGCACGCCGAGCGCGACAACATTCGCAAGCTGGACCCGCGCGCCCGCCGCCGCGACTACCTCTACCGCCACAACGAGCACCGCTTCCGCCAGCAGTACGGTACCGGCTACGACAAGCCCGGCTTCGGGGCCCGCGTCATGGCCAAGTTCATCAAGGTGCTGCCCAAAATCGGCCCGCTGCGGCCCTTTGCCTTCAAGCTGCCCACGCCCGAGGCCCAGCGGCTCTTCAAGCAGAGCTTCAGCGACGTAATGACCGAGTACTGCCGCCTGCTCACCGAAACGCGCGCGGCCCAGGCCACGTACCCGGCCGCCCTGCCCAACTTCGACTTCGACACCGGCAAGCCCACCAAAGTGGGCGAATACGGCTTGGCCGACGAAACCTACGGCGAGTGGGTACGCAAGCTGGAAAAGGACAAGTTCTCGAACGTGACGGCCCCGGTGCAGGCCAACATCCTGGCCTTCTTCGGTGGGGCCGACAAACCTCCGCAGGCCGAGGAAGAAAAGGAGAAGAAAACCCTGAAGGAAACCCAGGACGCGCTGCAACAGCTGCGGACGCTGGCACCGCCGAAGCCGTAGCCGAAAGGGAACGGGCGGCTAAGCCAGCACAAGCGTGGGTAGCCATGAACCTGTCGCGCTGCATACGCCGCACAGCAGGCGTGTTTATCGGAGCGCTTCAGTCCTGCCGTAGCAGCCACTGCACGGCCGGGCCCTCGTCGATGAAGGTGCTGAGGCGGTAGGGCTGCGCGGGGGCCTGGGCCGCGGCGGTAGCGTCGCGCAGGCCCGCGTCGCGGCGCAGCTCGTGGGCCCGCATGGGCGAGAGCAGGTAGGCCACGTGCAGCGTAGCCGGCGCCAGGGCCGCGGCGGCTTCGGGCAGCAGGTGCTGCGCCACCCAGCCGGAAGAGGCCGCATCCAGCTCGGTGCGGCGGCGCACATCTACCAGCCAGCGGGTGGCCTGCCGGGCCACGCCCAGGGCCAGCGCCGCCCGGAAGCCCTGCTGCAGTTCCTCAAACGTGACGGCCCGCAGCCAGCGCACGGCCAGCGTCTGCAGGTCGGGGCGGTAGGAGAGGTCGAGGAAGTCGAAATCGGGGCTGGGCGCGACGGAGCTCATGCCACAAACTTACAACGTCGGGGGCCTTCGGGCCCGCCCCGGCCGCCGTGGCCTACCCGCCGCGCGACACCCGGGCGTCGCGCGGCCCAAAAAACGCGCGCAGCGGCGGATCAGGCTTGCATCGGCGCGCTTTTCTGCTAATATTTCTGCCCCTTACCCCGCTCTATCCGCTTGGCCCGAGCCCCTTTACACACCGCGCTTACCCCGCCCCGGCCGCCTGTCTTTTTCCCACCATTCTTACCCCTACTGCCGTGTACGACGAACGGTACGACAACCATTTCCGGCGCATTTAGGCCTCGCGCGACGCTTTCGCGGACTTCGCCGATTTCACTCTGGAGGCCCTGGTGCTCAGCGCCACGCCCAAGCTGCTGCGCGACGAGCGCGCCGCCCTGCAAGCCGCCCTCGACCGGTTTCGCGGCGGGCTGAGCGGGCGCGCCTCCGGCAGCGGCCAGCGCCAGAGCGGCACCCAAACCGAGGACCAGGCCTTTGCCGCCCTCAAAGCCCAGGTGCAGGCCACCGACCAGAAGCTGCTCGGGCCGCGCTTCTACGACCACCCGGCCGAGAAGGCCCGGTTCTACCCCGACAAGCTGAGCGGCCTCACCCAGGCCCCCAAGGCCAAGCGCCTCACCCGCTTCACCGCCTACGTGAAGCAGCTGGAGGGTCACGACGAGGCCGCCATCCAGGCCGCCGGGCAGCAGACCCGCGCCCTGCTCGCGGCCTACACCGCCGCCACTGCCGCCAAAAACCAGGGCGCCAAGGCCGTGAAGGACACCATCAGCGCCCTCGGCCCCGACGCGCTGGCCCTGGCCGACGCGCTGTGGAGCGTGCATTGCACCGCGCTGTACGTGCACCGCCAGGAGCCCGCCAAAGCCCCCACCTACTTCGACTACACCAAGCTGGGTAAGCGCAACGCACGGCGGCCCGCAAGCCCACGTCTCCCGCTAGGCCGCTGGCCAACTAGCCCCTGCACCGGTGCAGGATGCTTCGGAAGCCCTTCGGATACCTCTTGTACTGGTGCAGGACCAATTTAACCCTTCTAGGTGTATAGTCCCAGGGTGTCGTGGTGTACCTTTTGACGCTACTTACCGCACGGCCCTATGGGACAAATACTCCACGGC
>NZ_VAJM01000005.1 GCF_005771675.1 Hymenobacter jeollabukensis
GCTCCCGCACTTGCCGCAGCTCATCGTGGTCTGAATCATACCGCTTGTACGTAAAAACCACGCATTAGACCACCGCCCGGGAGTTTTGAGCCCGCAGAAGGCGCAGAGGGCGCTGAGTTGTTCTGACATTGCATTACCAGAACGTCCTCTGCGCCTTCCGCGAAAACTTCTGCGCCTTCCGCGGGCCAAAAGACGCCTGCTTTTAAATCAGGAGCGGACAACTACTTTCGGCTCGCTATGCCGAAACCCCTGCTGCTCCTCTGCCTGCTGCTGGCCACCCTGGCCGCCCCCGCCCAAACCCTGCCCGAGCCCGTCGACCTGGTCAGCCCGCTGATGGGCACTGACTCCAAGCCGGAGTTGTCGAACGGCAATACCTACCCGGCCATTGCCCTGCCCTGGGGCATGAACTGCTGGATGCCGCAGACCGGTAAGATGGGCAGCGGCTGGGCCTACCAGTACGCGGCCGACAAAATCCGGGGCTTCAAGCAGACCCACCAACCCTCGCCGTGGATGAACGACTACGGGCAGTTTGCCCTCATGCCCATCACCGGGCAGCGGCGCTTCGGGGAGGACGAGCGGGCCAGCTGGTTTTCGCACAAGTCGGAGGAAGCCCGCCCGTATTACTACCGCGTGTACCTGGCCGACCACGACATCACCACCGAAATAGCCCCCACCGAGCGGGCGGCCCGGTTCCGCTTCACCTTCCCCCGCACCGACAGCGCCTACGTGGTGCTCGACGCGCTGGACCGCGGCTCCAGCGTGCAGGTGCTGCCGGGGCAGCGGCGCATCACGGGCTACACCACCCGCAACAGCAAGGGCGTGCCGGCCAACTTCAAGAACTACTTCGTCATCGAGTTCGACCACGATTTCACCAGCACGGCCATCTTCCAGGATAAAGTACTGGATGCCGTCAGGCTGGCGGCCGAAGCCAATCATACCGGCGCGGTGGTGGGCTTCAAGACGCGCAAGGGCGAGCAGGTGCAGGCCCGGGTGGCCTCGTCGTTTATCAGCCCGGAGCAGGCCCTGCGCAACCTGGAGGAGGTCGGGCCGGATGACTTCGAGACGGTGAAGCGCAAGGCGCGGGCGGCCTGGGCGACGCAGCTCGGGCGCATTCAGATTGAGGGCGGGACCGAGGCCCAGCAGCGCACGTTTTACTCCTGCCTGTACCGCTCGTTGCTCTTCCCGCGCAAGTTCTACGAGCTGGACGCCCAGGGCCAGCCCGTGCATTACTCGCCCTACAACGGGCAGGTGCTGCCCGGCTACCTCTACACCGATACCGGCTTCTGGGACACCTTCCGCTGCCTGTTTCCATTCCTGAATTTGATGTACCCGAGCGTGAACAGCCAGATTCAGGCGGGCCTCGCCAATGCCTATAAGGAAGGCGGCTGGCTGCCGGAGTGGGGCAGCCCCGGCTACCGCAACATCATGATCGGCAACAACTCGGCCTCCGTGGTGGCCGATGCCTACCTGAAGGGCGGGCGCGGCTACGACATCAACACGCTCTACGAAGCCCTGCTGCACGGGGCCAACAACGCCAGCCCCATGACGGCAGTGGGCCGCGCTGGCGTGGAGTACTACAACAAGCTCGGCTACGTGCCCTACGACGTGAAAATCAACGAAAGCGCGGCCCGGACGCTGGAATACGCCTACGACGACTTCGCCATCAGCCAGCTCGGCAAGGCCCTGGGCCGGCCCAAAAAGGAGTGGAGCCTCTACGCCCGGCGCAGCCAGAACTACCGCCATCTGTTCGACAAGCAAACCGGCCTGATGCGCGGCAAAAACCAGAACGGCACCTGGCAGGCTCCCTTCAACCCATTCAAGTGGGGCGACGCCTTCACCGAGGGCAACAGCTGGCACTACACCTGGTCGGTCTTCCACGACATCCACGGGCTGATGACGCTCATGGGCGGCCCCAAGCCCTTCGTGGCCACCTTGGACACGGTCTTTACCCTGGCGCCGGTGTTCGATGCCTCGTACTACGGCGAGGTTATCCACGAAATCCGCGAGATGCAGATTGCCGGCATGGGCAACTACGCCCACGGCAACCAGCCCATCCAGCACATGACCTACCTCTACAACTACGCCGGCCAGCCCTGGAAAACGCAGTATTGGGTGCGCGAGACGATGAACCGCCTCTACCTGCCCACCCCCGACGGTTACTGCGGCGACGAGGACAACGGCCAGACCTCGGCCTGGTACGTCTTCTCCGCCCTGGGCTTCTACCCCGTCTGCCCCGCCACCGACGAGTACGTGCTCGGTGCCCCGCTCTTCCCCCGGGCCACCCTGCGCCTGGAAAACGGCAAAACCATCGTGCTCAACGCCCCCGGCAACCGCGAAGCCGCCAACCGCTACATCGGCGGCCTGCGGCTGAATGGGCAGGACTACCCGCGCAACTTCCTGCGCCACGCCGAGCTGCTGCAGGGCGCCACGCTGGACTTCGACATGACCAGCCAGCCCAACCGGCAGCGCGGCACCCAGCCCCAGGACGCGCCGTACTCGTTCAGCCGGCAGTAGGAGGGGGGGAGGTGCGGCCCTACAGCCGCGGAGCGGCGCCATATTAGTAGCATTACCAACCCAGTAGAACGACCGAGCTGCAGCGCAGCGGCATGGCATTGAACGGGACGTGTAAACGTCAGCAATGCTGTGCCGCTGCGCTGCAGCTCGGTTTTCGGCCATCCGTTAGACTACTAATATGGCGCCGCTCCGCGGCTGTAGGCCCGCACCCATCCAGAATCGTTGAACGCACCCCCTCTCCACTTTCGGAGAGGGGGCCGGGGGGGGAGGCGCCCCGCCCGCGCGGCCTCACTGTCCCTTCGGAATCATCCTTCACCGGTGAAAAACGGTTCCGAAGGGCTCAGCAGTCATCCTTCACCGGTGAAGAGGGCCTCCAAAGCCCTCATGAAGCAATCTTCACCGGTGAAGGACGTATCCGAAGGGCTCATGGGTCATCCTTCACCGGTGCAGGGTGCCTCCGAAGGCCTCATGAGTCATCCTGCACCGGTGAAGGGTGCTTCCGAAGGCCTCATGAGTCATCCTGCACCGATGCAGATGGCATCCGAAGGCCTCATGGGGCGTCCTGCACCGGTGCAGGCATTATCCGACGGGCGGTCTGCCTTGGCTTCAGGCCATAACCCCGGCCCCGCGCCGCCCGTTAGCCTATTCTGTTGCCCGCTACGCCATCTATTTCACAACCAACCCCCATTCCATGAAAGCCTTAGTCTTCCACGGCATCAAGGACGTGCGCGTCGACACGGTCGATGACCCGGAAATCGTCGATTCGCGCGACGCCATTATCCGCGTGACGAGCACGGCCATCTGCGGCTCCGATCTGCACATCTACAACGGCGGCATTCCCCAGCCCCGGCCCATGGTGCTCGGCCACGAGTTCATGGGCATCGTGGAAGAAGTGGGCAAGGGCGTGGGCGGCAAGCTCAAGGTGGGCGACCGGGTGGTGGTGCCCTTCCCGGTGGCCTGCGGCTGCTGCTTTTTCTGCAACCACGACCTGCCCGGCCACTGCGAGCATTCCAACCCCGACCACTACGGCCCCGAGGGCGGCGTGCTCACCCAGAAAGGCGGCGCCCTCTTCGGCTACACCGACCTCTACGGCGGCTACAACGGCGGCCAGGCCGAGTATGTGCGCGTGCCCTACGCCGACTACGGCCCCCGCGTCATTCCCGACTCGCTCACCGACGAACAGGCCCTGTTCCTGACCGATATCTTCCCCACCGGCTACAGCGGCATCGACTGGGGCGAGGTGAAGGGCGGCGAGTTCGTGGCCATTTTCGGGGCCGGGCCGGTGGGCATCATGGCTGCCAAGTCGGCCTGGCTGCGCGGCGCCGCCCGCGTGGTCATCGTCGACGTGCTGCAGTATCGCCTCGACAAAGCCAAAACCGCCGCCAACTGCGACACCATCCTGTGGGAGGACCGCCAGCAGGTCATCGAGGAAATCCGCAGCATGAGCCAGGGCCGCGGCGCCGACGTGTGCGTGGAGGCCGTGGGCTTTGAGCCGGAGCGCGACCTGCTGGACCGCGCCAAGGCCGTCATCAACTTCGAAAAAGGCTCGCCCAAGGTCCTCGAGGCCTGCATGAGCGCGGTGCGCCGCGGCGGCATCGTGTCGGTGCTGGGCGTGTACGGGGCCTACTTCGACAACTTCCCCCTGGGCCAGTTCTTCGACAAGGGCATCACCCTGCGCGGCGGGCAGGCCCCAGCCCACAAGCACATCGACCAGCTGCTGCAGTACGTGGTGGAGGGCAAGGTGAAGCTCGACGACGTCATCTCGCACCTCCTGCCGCTGAGCGAAGCCGCCCACGGCTACGACATCTTCCGCAACAAGAAGGACAACTGCACCAAAGTGGTGCTCAAGCCCTAGCCCCCACCGGGCAGCCGGCCCATGCCGGCCGCCCGATCCGGTACCACGCCGCCCGACCTGATACCGCGCTGCCCGGTCCGGTTCCGCGCCGGGCGCACGTGCCGGCATATTCCGACCCACGACCGCGCCAATGCTAAAGGACCTGCCAGCCGGCAGGTTCTTTTTTTGCATTTGTCGCCCCGAAGGCACCCGGAAACCAAGCCGCAACTGCAGCCGCTTTAGTATCTTTCATCGACTGCCCCCGACCCGCCCGGCTGCCCCGGCAAGGCCGCGCAGACTTGCCGCTATCCGCCTCCTCCCAACCAGAACACCGTCCTGAAAACTACTTTTCTACGTGCCGTCCCCGCGCTGCTGCTGGCGGTGCTGCTGCCCCTGTCGGCCGCCCAGGCGCAGGCACCCGCCGACCGCGCGGCCCCGCTCAGCAAGCTGGCCCCGCCGCTACAACTAGCTTCGCCGGCCACGGCCCGCTCCTCCGCCGCTTACCGCGTGCAGGTGACCGACGCCGCCGCCTTCCGCCGCTGGGCCCGGCAGTACCTGCCCGCCGCCCGGCTGCAAGCCGTGCCCGGCCAGCCCCAGCTGCTCACCGTCAACGGCCCGGCTACGCCCGCCGCGCTGGCCGCCTGCCCCTACGTGCGCTTCGTGGAGGCCGCCGACCGGCAGGCCCGCCCGGAGCGTCAGCTCAACGGCGCCGACCTCACCGCCAACACCATCACCGCCGTGCACGCCCGCTACCCCCAGCTGACGGGCCAGGGCCTGACGGTGTCGGTGAAGGAAGACCCAATTGACATCACCGATATCGACTTCAAGGGCCGCCTCGTCAACCCCGACCCGCAGGCGCAGCTTCTCAACGCGCACTCCACGATAATGACCACGCTCATTGCCGGGGGCGGCAACTCCTCGCCCAACGGCAAAGGCGCGGCCTGGCAGGCGCGCATCGCGCAGTCCAGCTCCGGCAACCTGCTGCCCGACGACGGACCGGGGCTGGCGGCGCAGGGCGTGTCGGTGCAGAACCACTCGTACGGGGTGAGTGTGGGCGTGGAGAACTTCTACGGGCTCGAAGCCCGCGCCTACGACGCGCAGGCCCGGCAATACCCGGCCCTGGTGCACGTATTTTCGGCCGGCAACGTCGGCAGCCAGCCCGGGCCTGCCGCTACCGCCTATGCCGGGCTGGCCAGCACCGCCAACCTGACCGGGGAGTTCAAAAACGCCAAGAACAGCCTGAGCGTGGGCAACACCGATGCCCTGGGGCAGGTGGTGGCGCTCAGCTCCCGCGGCCCCGCCGCCGACGGCCGCGTCAAGCCCGAGCTGGTGGCCTACGGCAGCGGCGGCTCCTCCGACGCGGCGGCGCTGGTGTCGGGCATCAGCCTGCTCGCCCAGCACGCCTACCGGGAGCGGCGCGGCACCCTGCCCCCGGCGGCGCTGGTGCGGGCCGCCCTGCTGAACACCGCCGACGACGCCGGGCGGCCCAACGTGGATTTCGTGGCGGGCTACGGCCAGGCCGACGCGCTGGGGGCGGTGCAAACCATGCTCGACGGCCGCTTCGTGGAGGGCAGCGTGGCGCAGGGCCAGGAGCAGGTATTCCCGATTACGGTGCCGGCCGGCACTCACCGCCTCAAGATTACCCTGGCCTGGACCGACCCCGAAGCCGCCGCCAACGCCGCCAGCACCCTCGTCAACGACCTGGACCTGGCCCTCGTGCGGCCCGCCGATGGACAGCGCTGGCTGCCCTGGACGCTCAGCGCCTACCCCCACCTCGATTCGCTGGCCCGCCCGGCCCGCCGCCGCCCCAACCACCGCGACAACGCCGAACAGGTGACGCTGGATCTGCCCGCCGCCGGCACCTACGAGCTGCGCGTGCGGGGCTACCAGCTGGGCCAGGGGCCACAGACCTTCAGCGTGGCCTACGAGCTGGAAAACGGCCTGACCTGGATTCATCCTTCGAAAGCGCGCAACCTGCGGGCCGGGGAAGAGGCGCTGCTGCGCTGGCAGTGGGCCGGCCCGGCTACGACTGCCCGGCTGGAATACCAGCCCTTGGGCCAAACCGCCTGGACCACCGTCAGCTCTTCCCTGGATTTAACCCAGCAAACCTGCCGTTGGATGGCCCCGGCTACCCCGGCCGCCGCCCGCCTGCGCCTGTTCACCGGCACCGGGGCCGTCGTATCCGACACGTTTTTCGTGGCCCGGCCGCTGACGCTGGACGTGGCCTATACCTGCACCGATGAAACCCTGCTGACCTGGCCCCGGGTGCCCGGCGCCACCCAGTACCAGGTGTACCGCCTGGGCGCCTCTCAATTGGAGCCCTACCGCCTGCTGCCCGATACGGCCCTGCGCCTCACCGCCGCCGAAGCCGCCGCCCGCTACTACGCCGTGGCCCCGGTTCTGCAGGGCCGGGCAGCAGAGCGGGGCAGCTCCATCGACGTGACGGATAGCCGGTACGGCTGCTACGTGCGCTCCTTCCTGCCCCGGCAGCTGGTGATGGATACCATCCAGTTCAACCTCACGCTGGGCACCACTTACCGCCTCCAGGCCATTGCCCTGGAACGCCGGAATGCCGACGGTAGCTTTTTCGCCGTGCAAACCCTGACTTCCAACTTGCAGCTGGCCACCCGGCTCACCGATCCGCAGCCACGGCTGGGCCGGGCCGAGTACCGGGCCCGCCTGCAGCTCAGCACCGGCCAAACCTTGTACAGCCAGGTAGAGGCCGTGAATTATGTGCCCGCCGTGGCCGATGTGCTGGTGTACCCGGTGCCGGTAGCTGCCGGGGAGCCCCTAAGCGTAGTAGGCCCCCCCGACCAAATACTACGCGTGCGGCTGTTCGACGTAGTCGGCCGTGTGCAGCGCGACGAAACGACCGACACCAGCGTCATCAAAGAGCTGGATACGCATGGTCTGCAGCCCGGTACTTACCTGCTGCGCGTAAGCATACCCGGCGGCCGCGAAGTCACCCGGCGCATCCTGGTGCTGTAAAAACGCGTGACTGCCGAAGCCGCCATTCCCAAGCCGTGCCAGCTCGATAAGTAGGAGTGCTGGTTGAGCTGGCGCGGCCTGGGAATAGGGGAAACGTGTAGAGGCCGAGGCATACCTGGCTTCCAGGCCAGCCGAGGAAGCGCCCTTGGCAGGGGGTGAATATGCGGCTACCCGCTTTGTAGCCCAAGGGGCAGGCAGAGTCGAGCGGTGCGCGGGGCAGCGCTTGGGTAAAGGAGGTCAATTACGGTGCAAAGCCAGCTGAGCAAGATTCATTGGTCGTAACCGGTACGCGCCCTTCACTACCGCAGGCCGGCTGGGCAAGCAGCACGGTAACCGGACAATAAAAACGTCCCCTGGCTCAGCTGAGCCAGGGGACGTTTGCGGTTCTGCTAAGCGGTGAGGCTTAGTAGAGGTAGTTGAGGGCAATTTTGTCGTTGGCGTTGAAGTAGCGGTTAACGCCGTTGCCAACGCAGGCCAGCATCCACGAGTTGGGGTCGGCGCCCGAGGGCGTGCCGGGGATGAGGATAGCGCCTACCGAGCTGGCACCTTCGTTCGAGGCCGAGCCCCCGCAGCTATACGCGCGGTTGAAGTAGTCGGTGTGGCGCAGGCCGATGCAGTGGCCCATTTCGTGCGCCATGATGGTGGCAATGTAGTTGACGTTGGTGCTGTTGATTACGGTCGGCGAGAGTTTGAAGCCGGGAGCCGGGTTGCCGTTGGAGGGGAAACCACCCGATTGGCCCAGGATACCAGCGCCCAGGTACGCCGACGTGATGGGCAGGTCGGCCGTAGCAGTGCTGGTGATGCGCGTAAAGTGCAGTTGCAGATTTTCCGCGTTGTAGCGGCGAATGGCCTCATCGACGGCCGATACGTAGGCCGAGGGGAAGCTGCCGATCAGCTTAACCGTCAGCGTGCGGGGCAGGCGCTGCACCAGGTTGGTGGTGCGGTACTGCTCGTCCTGGCCAACGCGCAGCAGGCTCTGATCCGGAGCACTGGCCAGCATTTCGTTGGTCAGCAGGATGTCGCCTTCCACAACAACGCCGCCGTCCACTTTCTGGGCGCCAGTAGTAGTAAAGCCTAGCGCCTTAATTTGGTTGATAGTGGCGTCGGCAATGGGGCCCTTGGCTTGGACATTTTCCTTTTTGGAGCAGCTGGTCATAGACAGCGCCGCGAAGGCGCAAACAGCAGCGGTCGACAGTACTTTGTTAAACTTCATTGGTGGTTTGGTTGGGGAGTTGGTTGAACAATGCGCAAAAGGTAGAAGGATTTTTTAAAAACATCAAATAAAATTCATCTAAACCTCATTATTTATTCATCGTATCGCGCGTTCATGCAGGCGCCTGTTCCTTATAGTAGCCGGGAAGACCAGGCAGAAGATTGAGTGTGGGCTATCTTTTAACGGATTTTAGGGTAGCCATCAGACCGGGCGCGAGAATAAGTTGCGTTGTTTATTTTGGTAATATTCTAATAAACGCGTTTGGCTAAAGAATGGCCGAGCGGACGATTATTAGGCGCGCCTAATGAATCGGGCTGATATTGCTAAAGTCCAGTATTGGGAATAGTCCGGCGTGCCGTGGTAAACCAAGGATAAGAAGGGGGAATTGGCCGCCCAAAGTGGGAATAAGAAAGGTCGGTCGGCGTGCTTCTCAGGCCACTTGCCGAATTACGTATCTTTGTTTGAAACCGAATTGTTCTTCGCGGGCCCCACTCCGGTGGCCTGCTTGTTAATAGATCTTCATTGTGGCTTGCACTTCATGTTCCAGTGGGGGCGGATGCTCTACCGGTGGTTGTGGCTCGAAAGGGGGCTGCTCGTCAGGTGGCTGCACGCGCCTGAATGTATTCGACTGGTTGCAGGACATTGACCTGCCCGCTGGTTTTCAAGAATTTGACCTCGTCGAAATCCGCTTCAAGGGCGGCCGCAAAGAGTTTTACCGCAACGATAAGCGCATCCATCTCACCACCGGCGACGCCGTGGTGGTGGAGGCCGGCGGCAACGGCTGGCACCTGGGCTACGTCTCGCTCAAGGGCGAGCTGGTGCGCCTGCAGATGAAAAAGAAGAAGGTGCCGCAGGACTCCAAGGACATCCGCGGCATCCTGCGCGTGGCTACGGAGCAGGACGTGGAGCGCTACGAAGCCGCCCGCGAGCTGGAGCTGAACACCATGTTCCGGGCCCGCTCGGTGGTGGATGAGCTGCGGCTCAAAATGAAGCTCTCCGACGTGGAGTACCAGGCCGACCGCACCCGCGCCACGTTCTTCTACTCGGCCGAGGACCGCGTCGACTTCCGGGACCTGATCAAGCGCCTGGCCGAGGAATTCCGGGTGCGCGTGGAGATGCGGCAGATTTCGCTGCGCCACGAGGCCGGCCGCCTCGGCGGCATCGGGGCCTGCGGGCGCGAGCTGTGCTGCTCCACCTGGCTGACGGAATTCAAGAGCGTGAGCACCACCGCCGCGCGCTACCAGAACCTGAGCCTGAACCCGGCCAAGCTCTCGGGCCAGTGCGGCCGCCTGAAGTGCTGCCTGAACTACGAGCTGGAAACCTACCTCGACGCGCTGAAGGACATTCCGCAGGTGTCGCGGCCGTTGCAAACGCAGCTGGGTGAAGCTTTTCTGCAGAAGACCGACATCTTCAAGAAGCGCATGTGGTTTGCCCTCCGCGGCGACAACAACTGGGTGATGCTGCCCACCGAGCGGGTAAAGGAAATCCTGGCCCTGAACAAAGCCGGCGAGAAGCCCGACACCCTGCTGGCCCCCGTGACGGAACCGGTGGTGGAAGTGAGCGTGCAGGAGCACGTGGAAGGCTCGCTCGACCGCCTCGACGACAAGATCAAGGCCGGTAAACGCACCAAGCGCAAAAAGAAAAAGGAGAAGGAAAAAGGCCCGCTGACGCCGGCAGCCGGTGTGCAGCCCAAGCCCACGGCGGCCGTGCCCAAAGACGCCCCGCGCCCGCGCCCCGAGCCCAAGCCCAAACCGCCCGTGGAAGCGGCCCCGGCGGCAGCCGAAGGCGGCGAGGCCCGCGGTGGCAAAGCCGGCAGCCGCAGCGGCAGCAACCGCCGCGGCCGCGCCAACGTGAGCACCGACGCTCCGCGCACCGACCGCCCGGCCCCGCGCTTCGACCCGCGCTTCCGCAACAACGCCGGCGGCGACAACAGCGGCCCGGACGCGGGAGCCGCCCGCCCGCCACGCGAAGAAGGCCGGGGCGAGCGAAGCGGCCGCTCGCGCCGTGGTGGACGACGCGGTGGGGGGGAAAGCGGCCCCGGCGCGCCCGGCAATTCAGCTCCCTCCGCTTCCTGATTTTTACCTGCGATGATGCACCGAATGCTGAACAACTGGCGCCGGGCCGCGCTGCTGCTGCTGCTGGCCCCGGCCCTGGCGGCCTGCGACCCGAACAGGGTGTACGAGGACAACGCCGACCTGAAAGCCAACGGCCAGCCCTACCTGTGGTCGGTACAGGACAAGCCCGCGTTTGAGTTCGAGATTACCGATCCGGCGCAGCTCTACAACGTGTACTTCAACGTGCGCAATGCCATGGGCTACGGCTACTACAACCTCTACATGAAAGCCACGCTGACGGGGCCCGACGGCAAGCCGGTGGGCGCCCCCAGGCTGCACCAGATGATTCTGATGGACCCGAAGACCGGGGAGCCGCGCGGCAACGGCACCGGCGACATCTACGACCACCAGTTTCTGGCCATGCCACGGCAGCGTTTTGCGCAGGCCGGCAAGTACCGCGTGGTGCTGGAGCAGTACATGCGCCAGGACGTGCTGCCCGGCATCATGTCGGTGGGTGTGCGGGTGGAGAAAGTAGCGGCTGAGGGCGCTGCAAAGTAGAAGCCAATCAGCTATTTGAACAGGTGAAAGCCGCTCCGAAACCGGGGCGGCTTTTGCGTTTCGGGCTACGCCGATATCGGTGCGAAACCGGGGCCAAGCAGGACGGGAAATGTATTCGTTTGGACAACTCCGTCGGAAAAGGCGGCGTATAGTTTTGACTGCTTTCCTACTTCTCACCCTAATCAACCAACACCTTTCACAATGGCTGACAACACCAAAAATCCGAACAGCGCCCAGAACCCGAACTTGGGTTCGACCCAGGGCACCACGGGCTCGACGGGCATGAACGCCAATGCCGGCGGTATGCAGGGCAACACCAGCAACCAAGCCGGTTCTTCTACTTCCACTCCCTCGGGCCTGACCAGCGGCAACAGCAACCGCCCGTCAGGCTCAACTACTTCCAGCCAGTCGCTGGCCAACTCGGAAACGAGCATGGGCCAGGGCGGCCTCACCGGCTCGACCTCGGGCAGCAAAACGGGCAGCACCGCCAGCAAGTCGGGCAGCGCCAGCAGCAGCAAGAGCAGCGGCGCCAAATCGGCCACCGGGGCCGCTTCGGCTTCGTCGTCGGCCAGGAAAACGGGCAGCAGCGCCACGAAAGCCTCGTCGGGCAAGAGCGGCTCGTCGGCCGGCAAAAGCCAGGATCAGGACAGCCAGCAGGGCAACTACGGCGGCAACTTCGGCAACTCCATGGAAGCCAGCCACCGCGACCATGACCGCGACGAAAACATGTATAGCGGCGCCGGGCGCGGCGAATTTGGCTCGCAAGGACGCGGCAGCACCCAGGGTGGCTACGGCAACCAGGACCGCGACTACGACACCCGCTCGCGCGGCGGTGAGTACGGCGACGACGGCTATAACCGCGGCCGCCAGGGCAACTCCTACGGCCAGTATGGCGGCCAGGACGACTACCGCGGCAACCAGGGCGGCTACAGCGGCAGCTACGGCCAGCAGGACCGCATGAGCAACAGCAACCGCGGCGGCATGCAGGGCAACTACGGCCAGCAGGGCGGCCACAACTACGGTGAGCAGCGCCAAGGCCACATGGACAGCCACTACGGCCAGCGCGACTCGTACGGCTACCAGGAGCGCGGCTACGGCCAGCAGGGCGGTACCAGCATGGGCGGCGGCTACCAAGACCGCGCCGGCTCGCAGGGCGGCGACTACAGCGGCCGCAACTACGGCGGCCAGCCGAGCAACCAGGGCAACATGGGTGGCCGTGGCTACGGCAACTACGAGCGCGAAGACTACCGCAGCTCCAACGACAACGGCTCACGCTACGGCCAGGGCCAGGGCTACAGCCAGGACTACGGCCGCTCGTCGATGGGTGACCAGGGCCGCAACATGCAGGGCGGCCGCGGTGGCCGCGAGCAGGACGACTACGGCCAGTACAGCACCCGCAACCAGCGCGAAGACCAGGACCGCTCGTCCTCGCGCGGGGGCTACGACAACCAGGGCTCGGGCCGGCGCGACTGGGACAACCAGAACAACCGCAGCCAGGGCAACTACGGCCGCAGCAACATGGGCGGCGGCCAGATGGGCAGCGGCTACGGCGGCGGCTACAACGATGACCGCTACAGCTCCGGCCGCTCCGGCTCGTCTTACGGCTCGCAGAACAGCAACTACGACTCGCGCAGCGGCTACAACGAAGGGCGCGGCGGCTACATGGGCAACTCCGACCAGGGCTTCGGCTCGCGCGGCGGCTCCTACAACGACGAGTACGATTCGTCGAACCGCAACTCGCGCCAGGGCTCGGCCTCGCGCGGCGACATGCGCAACGAAGACCGCAGCCAGAACTACGGCCAGCAGAACCGCGGCAACTACCGCAACCAGGACGACGACTCGGACTACGGTTCCGGCTCGGCCGGCCGCCGCAACCGCGGCCGCGACGATGACGACCGGTACTAGGTTCGGATAACCCGTAAAAAAAGCCCCTCAGCAATTGCTGAGGGGCTTTTTTGTTGGAATAACGAAGTAGGGGCTGGGCCAGCTGCTGGTGAACCTAACCGCGTACCAGGGTGCTACGCCGGCAGAAATTCGGCCCGGTGCACCCGCACAAACTCCTGCATGGTGCGGGGCGGGCGGCCGGTGAGCTGCTGCACGTCGGTCGTTATGGTGGCAGTGTAGCCGGCGCGGATGAGGGCGTTCAACTCCATGATTGCGTCGATCATCCACTGCGGGGCACCCTGCATCCCTTGGCGGGCGGCTTCCTCCGGCACGTCGATGTACTGCACCGGGTGGTTGGTAGTCTGGCTGATAATGGTAGCCACCTCGTTGTTGCTCAGCGCTTCAGGGCCGGTAAGCGGATAGGCGCGGCCGTGGTGCCGGGCCACGTCGGCGGTGAGAATGGCGGCGGCTACTTCGGCAATGTCGAACGCATCGATGTAGCTGGCGCGCCCCTCGCCCTGGGGCTGGTAGATGCGGCCCTGCCCGCGGATGCTGGCGCCCTGGTAGGTAAGAAAGTTCTGCATGAAGCTGTTCGGCCGCAGAATGACGTAAGGCAGCCCGCTCTGCGCCAGGTACTGCTCGGCCTCGCGGTGCCAGCGCCCCAGCTGAATGCCCGGCTCCGCCTCGGCGCCCATCACCGACAGCTTCACCACCTGCTTCACCCCGGCGGCTTTAGCCGCGTCGATAAACCGTTTGCTGTCCTCCACCTGCGTTTCGGCCAAGGGCACGAGCAGAAAGACGCGGTCGACGCCGGTGAGGGCCACACCCAGCGTTTCGGGGCGCTGAAAATCCAGCTCCACCAGCTGCACCTCCGGGTTGAACTGGCGCAGCCGGTCGCCTTTGATGACAGAATGCACGCCGGCGCGCACGTGCACGCCGCGGTTGCTGAGGGCGCGCACCAGCTCGGCGCCGACGGTGCCGGTAGCGCCGGTAACCAGGATTGTGTCAGGCATGGAGGTAGTGGTTCGGTTGGGGGATGATTGTGAGTCCAGTACCACCGAGCTGCCCGCTTTGTTCGTGCGGCGCCCGTATGGCCGAAGATGCCGTCGGGGCCGGCTCTCCGGTAGCGCCCGGCACCCGTGTAGTGCGTACCGAGAGGCGTCAGCGGGTGGCGGTGCTGCCGCGGAAGCTGGCCCGAAACAGCTTGCCCTTCTCATTGCTGAGCACGAAGTCGTGGTCGTTGATGAAGGTCAGCGCCTCGGCCTGCCCGCTGCCGGGCAGAGGCAGGCAGCTCTTGGCCCCTTCGAACAGGGGCCGGCCGGGCTGCACGTCGAGCAGGTACACGTGGCCGTAGCCGAGCAGGGCCACGCGGCGGCCGTCGGGGCTGATGTCGGCGGCGGTAATCCAGGTATTGATGCGGATGCTGTCGGCGAGGTGGGCCACGTAGTTGCCGGGTCGGGCGGGCAGGTGGTATTCCTTCACCCAGTTGCCTTCGCCGCGGTTCTTGGTGAAGAGGTAGAGGCTGTCGTTGTGGTAGAAAAACGCTTCGCAGTCGAAGTTGCGGGCCTTTTTCTTGGGCGGAAACAGCTTCTGGTCGGGGTAGTGGAAGCGGATGGTATCGACCTGCTTCAGGTCGGGGCCGGAGAGGCGGTAGACGCGCAGGTCGCGGCGCTTGTTGGCGTTGTTGCCGAAGTCGCCGATGAACAGCTGCCCGCGCTGCCGGTCCTGGGCCAGGTCTTCCCAGTCCACGTTGCTGGCGCCGCGCACCGGGTGCGTCCGAATCAGGTCGCCCTGCGGGTTGACGAGGTACAGCCAGGTGGTGTTGCCGCCGTCGCCGTGGGTCCAGAGGTTGCCGTCGGCGTCGGCCAGGGCCAGGCCCGAGCTTTCCACCACCTCCTGCTTGTGCAGGCGGCCCACCGTCTGCACGCGGTAGTCCTTGCTCACGCGGGCAAAGTCGCCGCGGTCATCCTTCTTGGTGCAGCCGCAGAGCACGGAATGCGCAAAAATCAGCAGGGGAATCAGCTTATCGCGGAGTACAAACAGCATGGCAGAGGCAGAAAAACGCAGCTTCGGGTGCCGAAACCGGGAGGGATTCTGCGCTGCCTTACGCAAAGCGCGGTGGATTGGCTGCAATTCGGCCGCGCCGGCCGCGGCTTACCCCGGCATCAGAAGCGCAGGTAGGGGAGCAGCTTCTGGTAAGTGGCGTCGTCGAGCACGCGAATCTGGCGCAGGTCGGTGGGCTGGCGGAAGCGGCCGTGCTGCTGGCGGTAGGCCACTACCACGCGGGCCAGGCGCTTGCCCAGGTAGGGGTGCTGGCAGATTTCCTCGAACTCACCCTCGTTCACGTTGAGCGGCTGGGGCTGGTAGCCGGCCGGCACGAAGGTGTACTTGCGCAGGCTGTCGACCAGGTCGGGCGCGTCGCGCAGGCTGTAGATTTCGGCGGCCTGATCCACGCTGATGAAGCCGCCCAGCCGTTCGCGGTACTCCACCACCCGCGCCGACAGCCGCCGCCCGATACCGCGGATCTGCATGAGCTGGGTGGTGTCGGCCGCGTTCAGGTCGAAGGGCTGCAGGTTGCGCGGCTTGCGCGGAAACTTGCCCGGCGTACCGGCCGCGTCGCCGGCCTGGGCGAAGGGCTGCTGCTGGCGGTTGGGGTAGCGGCTGGCGTAGGCTTTTTGCTCGCGGGGCGGCAGCTGCTCGGGCAGCAGCAGGTAGGGCGCCAGGCGCTGGTAGGTGGTATCGTCGAGGCCGTAGGCTTTGCGCAGCTGCTCCTTGGCTTTGAAGCCGCCGATGACGTCGCGGTACTTCACCAGCCGCTTGGCCAGAAAGCGCGGCAGCCCGCGGGCCTGCCAGCCAGTTTCGTCCACCGCGTTGGGGTCGAAGGGCCGGAGCGGAATGCGGGCCACGCGCACGTAAGCGGGGCGCCGGGCCGGGTAGCGGCGGCGGGTGGCTTCGGCGGGGCGGGCGGCGGTCAGCTCGGTGGCTACCTGCTCCAGCTGCCGGCGGTCGGCGGCGGGGTTGTAACGAGGCAAGGCCGGGCGCAGCAGGGCCGGAGTGGCCAGCAAGGCCAGCAGCAGAATCAGCAGGAAAGCAAAACCATTGGTTTCGGTTCGGGAGAAGCCGAAATGCCGCCGCACAAAACGGCGCAGGGAATCAGCCACGGACATAATCAAGAATGCAACAGAACACTAGAATCGGCGGAAAATCTACTGATTAATAGTGTTTGTTGGATGCTTGCGGAGTAGAAAATATTGACTGACTTTTCAGCGCGGCAGCTGGTAGACGCTGAAGCCTGTCGGCGTGAGAATGTAGAGGTAATGCTCGCCCACCAGCACCTGCGTGGCGTCGGGTGCGGGCAGCAGTACGGTGCGCTCCTGAAAGCTGTAGAGGTGGTAGAAGTGCAGCAGGCCGTCCCGCAGGTAGTACAGCTCGTCGCCGCGGAAGCCGGCCCAGCTCAGGCCGCTGATGGGCAGGCGCTTGCGGAAGTTGCCCAGGTTGTCGAACACCCACACGCCGCTGGTGCGGTCGACGAGGTAGAGGTTGTTCTGGTACTCGCGCAGAAAGCGGAAGTCGGGCTTGGTGCGGCCCAGCAGCACATCCAGGGGCGTGGCTACCGTCACGCGCTGCTGGGCCGAGCTGTACTGCAGCAGCGTCAGGTTGCTTTCGTTGAGCAGCCAGAGGTTGTCGTCGGGCGCGATGGTGGCCAGGCGAATCAGCCCGTTGTCGATGATTTCGGAAAAGCGCGTGCCGCCGATGGGCGCCAGAAACCGGTCGAGCACCAGCAGCTCCTGCCGGTCGTCGTAGTACACCAGGATTTTGGCCGCGTTCCAGGCTTCCACCGAGCCGGTGTGGCCCACCAGCGGCGGCGAGTAAGTGGCCAGCGGCTGCCCGTCGGGCCCGAACTGCCGCAGGCTGTTCCGGGCGTCGGTTACGTAGAGGTTGCCGCGCCGATCCAGCGAAGCCGGGCCGGGCTGGACCAGCGGCACGGTGCGCACCAGCGTCAGGTTGGCGGCCGGCGCGGCGGTGGTAGCCGGCAGCTGGGCCGCGGGGCGGGCTTCGGCCGGGGCGGTGGGCTGGGGCGTGGTCGTCTGGGCCAGGGCGGGCGCCCCGCCGAGCAGTGTCAGGCCAAGCGCGGCGGCAGCCGACTTGCCGAGCCGGGCATTCAGCCAGCGGGGCCTAGCCTTCAAAACGCTCCAGGGACAGGTTGTTGCCATCGTAGACGCCGTAGGTGCAATAATTGACCCACTCGCCGAGGTTGACGTAGCGGCTATGCGCGCCCACGGGCACGTCGAGGGGAAGGTGACGGTGGCCGAACACGTAGTAGTCGTGGTGGAAACGCTTTTCCAGCTCCCGGCAGTACACCAGCAGCCACTCGTCGTCGCCGAGGTAGATGTCGTCCTTGGCCGTGTTGCTCAGGCGGCTGCGCTGGCTCCAGGCGTTGGCAATGCCGATGCCCACGTTGGGGTGAATGCGCGCAAACAGCCACTGGGCCACCGGCGAGGCAAAAATGCGCTTCAGCACCTTGTAGGTGTAGTCTTTGGGCCCCAGCCCGTCGCCGTGGCCGAGGTGGAAGCGCTGCTCCCCGATAGTGAGGCTGACCGGGTGGCGCAGCACCGGAATGCCCAGCTCCTGGGTGAAATAGCCGAACATCCACATGTCGTGGTTGCCGGTGAAGAAGGTCACGGGTATCCCGCCGTCGACCAGCTCGGCCAGCTTGCCCTGCAGGCGGATAAAGCCCCGGGGAATGGCGTGGCGGTACTCAAACCAGAAGTCGAAAATGTCGCCGACGAGGTATATGGCGGCCGCATCCTGGGCCGCCATGTCCAGCCAGCGCACGATGCGCCGCTCCCGCTCCCGCGAGCTGGCCGGGTTGGGCGCGCCGAGGTGAAAATCAGAAGCGAAGTACACCTTGCGGCCCGGCGCCAGCACGATGGGGGGCAGCTCAGGCAGTGGCGAGGTCATCCAGCAGGAACAAGGTGATGCTGCGCGGCCCGTGGGCGCCGAGCACGAGGGTTTTCTCGATGTCGGCGGTGCGGCTGGGGCCGGTGGCCAGGGAAAGCATGGACGGCAGCTTGTCCAGCCCGCCGAACTTGTCCTGGGCCAGCAGCAGGGCGTCGCTGATGTCGGCCACCACCTGCGAGGCGCGGGCAAAGACCAGCTGCTGATCGGGGTAGATGCTCAGGCGCCGGCCGCTGGCCGTGGTCGAGCTGAGCAGCACCGAGCCGGTGCGGGCTACCAGGGCTTCGCAGGTGGTCAGGCCCGCGTCGGCGTGGGCAATAAAGTCGGTTTCGTCGCCGGTGTGCACGATGCCGGCCGCGTGCAGCAGCTTCTTCAGCTCCGGCTCCCACACGAACAGGTGCTCGATGTTGCGCTCCTTTTTGTGGTTGTAGAGCAGGTCGTAGAAGTGCTCCACGGTGGCGCAGTAGTAGAACGTGCCGCCGGCCCGCACGAAGCTCTCGGCGAAGCTGATGGTCAGGTCGTCGGCCGGGGCCGGAAAGAGCGGCGCGGTGAAGTTGGGCACGGCCGGCTGCTGCGGACTGGGCTGCTGCAGGGCCGTGCGGATGCGCTTCAGGATGATGTCACGGGACGTTTCGGCCATGTACAAAGCTAATCACGGATTCTTGCGGATTCTCCGGATTTCGCGGATTTTGTGGACGATTCGTGGCCAGGAACATCCTGGCTGGCTGATCAATCAACCGCTTGAAGTATGCAGCCTGCCAATATTTTGCGAATCGATACGCTTGATGAAAGCTGGTCGGATAAGGACAACGTAATGCTGCACGCCTGCTTTCAGCTGCTCACCGACTGCATCGAAAAGGAGGGCCTGCTTACGCATTGGGATTGGACGGCCGACCAGCGGGGGGACGTTAAAATAGAGCTGGAAACGCTCTATAGCTGGTGGAAACAGCGGGTGCAACGCGACCAGGCCGATGGTATCGACTGGATATGGACGCCGGGGCAACACGAAGAAGACAACATGATGCTGACTCGCTTAGTGAAGCTACGAGGCTATCTGTGGACGTAATTGCCGCCATATGGGTCACCACATCTTCGCCCTTGTCACCGCCGGCCCCGTCGACCAAGCGCAAGCCGCCGCCTACGAGCTGCCCTGTTTCCTGGAAAACGGCTACACCATCATCGGCCTGAACGCCTACCACAGCGACTATTGGGCCGACAAGCTAGACATCCCGCACCGCAACTATTCCGATATCATCCTCGACAACGACGTCACCCGTTTCCTGGCCCGGGCGCTGGGCCTCGGCCGCTACGCCCTCATCAGCACCGATTACTTCGGCGGCAGCGGCGAGCAGCACGCGGCGGTGTACGATGCCGGCCAAGTGCTGATGCCCGCCACCGCCGGCGGCATCAACGCGGCGCTGCGGCTGCTGGGCGTGAGGCGTGGCCCGCTGACGGATGAGTTTGACGCCATCAGCCTGGGCAAGTACCGGAGCTTCGAGGACCATTTCGAGCGGTACTACGACCTCGACTAAAGGCCACGGCCCGGCTCAACCAATGAGGTCGAACCGGGCCGTAGTCTTGGGTGCGTGTCAGTTTTACTTACCAATCACCTTGAACTCGGTGCGTCGGTTCAGCTGCCGGCCTTCCTTGGTGGTGTTGGGCGCCACCGGCTGCGTGTCGCCGTAGCCGGCGGAGCTGAGGCGGGCGGCGGCCACGCCATGGGCGGTCAGGTAGTCCACCACGGCCTTGGCGCGGCGCAACGAGAGGTCCTTGTTGTACTCGGCCTTGCCCACGTTATCCGTGTGGCCCGACATTTCAATGCGCAAAGCCGGGTATTCCACCGTCATCAGCTGCACCAGGCGCTCCAACTCGGCGGTGCTTTCCTTGCGCAGGGTGGCTTTGTCGAAGTCAAAGAAGATGTTGTTCAGCACCACCTTGGCGCCCACGTCCAGCTTCTTGAGCGGAATGTCCTTCACCACTTCCGAGTAGGCCGCGCCCTGGGGCAGGTCGAAGTTTTCGGAGTGGAACAGGTAGCCTTCCTTGCGCACCACGATGCCGTAGTTCACGCCCGAGGGCAGCGACACCAGGTAGCGCCCCGACTGCGAGTTCGAGCGGAACGAGGCAATAACCTGGTTGAGCGTGTTGTCGACCAGGTCGATGGTGGCCTCGATGGGCTGCTTGCTGTCGGCATCCGTCACGGTGCCTTTCAGGATGGTTACCTGGGCGGTGGCAATGGGCACGGCCGGGGCCAGCAGCGTCTGCCGCACCGGGGCGGCGCGGGAGGCCAGCAGCGGCTCCTCGGAGGAAATAACCGGCGGCTTCTCCGGGCCCAGGAAGGTAATCATGTAGATGTCGCGGCTGCCCTGCGTGTCGTCGCGGGAGGAGGCGAAGTAGCCGTGGCGCCCCGAGGCCGACAGCACGAAGAACACGTCGTCGTCGGGGGTGTTGATGGGCCAGCCCAGGTTTTCGGGCTTGGTCCACTGCCCGTTTTTCCACTCCGAGCGGAAGATGTCGTAGCCGCCCATCGAGTTGTGGCCCTGCGAGGAGAAGTAGATGGTCTTCCCGTCGGGGTGCACGAAGATGCCGTCCTCGTCGTAGGGCGTGTTGATGACCGAGCCCAGGTTTTCGGCCTTGCCCTTGCCCTCGATGTCGAGCCGCCAGATGTCGTGGCCGCCGCGCGAGCTTTCCTCCGAGCCGTTGCTGACGAAGTACAGCATCCGCCCGTTCGGGGCGTAGGCCGCCGAGGACTCGTGCGACTGGCCACCGTTGACGCGCCGGCCCAACGAGCCGGGCTTGCTCCAGGCCGAGCCTTTCAGGTTGGCCTCGTGCAGGTCGCCGGCGCCATCTTCCACGTAGGTCACCAGCTTCTGCCCGTCGGGCGAAATGGCTACCACCGCGTCGTGGCCCTTGGTATTCACCGTCGGCCCCAGGTTCTTGGCCTGCTGCCACTGCCCGTCTTTCCCCTTCACCGACTGCCAGATGTCCTCGAAATAGCCGCCGATAAACGGGTCTTTCTCGTCGCCCACGCCCCCGTCGCGGCGGGAGGTAAACAGCATCACCGACTCGTCGGCCGTGATGACCGGGCCGTACTCCGGGTAGGGCGTGTTGATGGCCGGCCCCACGTTGTCGATGAAGGCGCGGGTGGGCGTTTTCATCAAGGCCAGCCCCGCTTCACACTCCTGAATCTTCTTGCGAATGTCGTTCTGCTGGGCGGTGGCGTTCTTGCCGCCGGGGGCCGGCTGGGCGGCTTTGTATTCGGCAATGGCCTCTTCCCAGCGGGCATTCAGGTGCAGGCCGCGGCCCAGCATGTAGCGGATACGCGCGTCCACCTGCGGGTCGAGCTGGTAGGCCTTCTGCAGGTAGGGCAGGGCCTTGGATTTGTAGGTCGAGTTCAGGTAGCAGTGCCCGATGCGGAAGTTGAGCTGGGCGTTGTTGGGGTTCACCTGCTGGGCGGCCAGAAAGTGCGGCAACGCCTGCTCGTAGCGCGGCGGGTCGGTTTCGTACCAGCCGTTGGCCTCCTTCAGCTCCTTTTGGGCGTTCTTGAGGCTTTCCTTGTCGCCCTTGAACTCGTCTTTGGTGAAGTCCACGTTCTGCGCCTGCGCCGTCAGCGTCAGCAACAAAAAGGAAGCGGCGTATAAATATCTAAGCATGTTTTCTGAAAGATGATGGATGACTGGATGAGTAAATGAGTAGATGGAGGTTACAAAGCAGGCATCTGCTCAGCCACTCATCTAGTCATCTGCTCATCCCACCTATTCGCAGCCCGAGTTGGCGGCGTAGGCGGTGCCGGCCGTTATGCCCAGCTCGGCGGCTTTGCGCCAGTCGGCGCAGGCGCCGGGCACGTTGCGCAGCATCTCGCGGGCGTGGCCGCGGTTCAGGTAGGCCTCGGCGTACTGCGGGTTCTGACCGATGGCAGCCGTGGCGTCGGCTTCGGCGGCCTTGTAGTTCTTGAGCTGCTGGTAGGCGGCGGCGCGGTTGTTCAAAGCCAGCGCGTAGTCGGGCTTGAGCTTCAGGGCCTGCGTCAGGTCGTCGACGGCGGCCTGGTACTCGCCGGCTTCGTAGCGGGCCCCGGCGCGGCCGAGGTAGCCCACCGGGTCGTCCTGGCGGCGGCGCAGGTAGTCGGAGTAGTCTTCCTGGGCGCCCTTGTAGTCCTTCTGCCGGCGCTTGGCGGCGGCGCGGTTCAGCAGGGCCACGTGCAGGTCGGGGTTGAGGCGCAGGGCCTCGGTGTAGTCGCGCACGGCGGCCTCGGGCTGGCCCAGCTGCCGCTCGGCGCTGGCCCGGTCGTGCCAAGCATAGGCGTACTTCGGATCGACTTTGGTGGCCTGGGTGAAGTCCTGCAGGGCGGCCTGGTAGTCGCCCTTCTCGAAGCGCAGGGCGCCGCGGTCGTACCAGGCGGCGGCGTAGTCGGGCTTCAGCTCGGTGACTTTGCTGTAGTCCTGCTCGGCTTCGGCGGGCAGGTTCTGGGCCTGCTTGGCCTGGGCGCGGCCGTACCAGGCGGTGAAGGTGCTCGGATCCAGGCGGATGGCCTCGTTGTAGTCCTGCACGGCCGGGGCGTATTGCTTCAGCTCGTAGCGGGTGGCGGCGCGGTTGTAGTAGGCCTTGGCAAAATCAGGCTTGGCCGCCAGCGCCCGGTCAAAGTCCTGAATGGCGGCGTTGTAGCTTTTTTCGTTGAACTTCGCGACGCCGCTATTGTAATATTTCTCGGCAAGCTGCGCGGGCGGTAGGGTGGAAGCTCGCACTGTGTCGGTCTGCGCCTGGGCCGCAAAGGCCGTTAGGGTGCATCCAAAAAGGAATAAGTATTGTTTCATAGAAGCGCCGCGGCGTGGAAGAGGGGTCGGTGACTTGTCGAAATATATTGCATTTTTCCGGACATCTGGAAGATGATGGATGAAAGATGAGCGGAAAGGAACGTCATGTCGAGCGCAGCCGAGACATCTCGCGTGCTGATGCCAGATAGTAGAATCACGTTCAACGAGGGAGTTACTATCAAGCGAGATGTCTCGGCTGCGCTCGACATGACGTTCTTATTGACTCATCCGCCCTCAAGCACCGCCAGTACCAGCGCCTGCCATTCCTCGACCTCCGAGCCGGCGAAGCGTGCCCTACCAGCGCGGCGGTACCAGTAGCCGGCGTTGGCCAGGTCGCCTTCGCGGCGGTGCAGGTAGGCGTGCAGCCAGCAGGCCAGCGGGTTGGTTTCGTCCTGCTGGGCCAGGTCGTGGGCGGCGTCCCAGCGGCCGTGGTGCTCCAGCCACAGGGCGCGCAGTAGGGGTGAGAGCGTAGCGGGTGGAGCCGGCGCGGTGAGGGTGGCGGTGAATTCGGCGTAGGTCATCAGGCGAAAAATATATAGCACCGGCAAACTTCTGCCCCCCGACTGGTGGTTATACACGCGGTCCGCCCAAGCGGAGTTTGCGTAGTTTTGCAAGCCGCGGCTTCGGCCGTGCGTTCCTTCGACATTTTCCTACCCCAAGCGTTTGTCAATCATGGCAATGTACCCCGAATACATGGTGGCCCCCATCCGCCAGGACCTCACCGAAGCCGGCTTCGAGCAGCTCTACTCGCCCGAAGAAGTGGAATCGGCCCTCAACCTCCAGGAAGGCACCGTGCTGGTGGCCGTCAACTCGGTGTGCGGCTGCGCCGCCGCCAAGGCCCGCCCGGCCCTGAAAATGGCTTTGTCCTCGTCGGACAAGAAGCCCGCCAAGCTGGTGACGGTGTTTGCCGGCATGGAAACCGAAGCCGTGGCCAAAGCCCGCGAGTTCATGCTGCCCTACCCGCCCTCTTCGCCGAGCATTGCCCTCTTCAAAGACGGCGAGCTGGTGCACATGATCGAGCGCTACCACATCGAAGGCAACGATTTAATGCGCATTGTGGACAACCTTCAGGGCGCTTTTGCCGAATACTGCGACTAGTAAAAGTTTTTCATGCACCGAAAAAGGCCCGCGGCACTTGCCGAGGGCCTTTTTGCTTTGTTGTCAGTGCCAAAACGGAACGGCCTTCCGCCCGTAACCGGGGAGGCGCGCTCAGGAATTACCGTTTCAGCGCGTATTCCAGCATCAGCACCCCATCCGGGTAGCGCGTGAGGTCTTCCAGCACGAGTTGTTGCGGCGGCGGCTGGTTGAGCAGCTTGATGCCGCGACCCAGAAATACGGGCATCACCGCCAGCATCAGCCGATCGACGAGGCCGAGGGCGTTGAACGAGTCGATGAGCTGCGCGCCGCCCATCAGCCAGGTGCGGCCGTCGGGCAGCTGCCGCACCAGCTCCTCCACCGGATCAGGCCAGAGCCAGACGTCCGGATCGACCGTGGTGGGCAGCTCCCGCCGGGTGCATACGTACACCGGCAGGCCTTTGTAGGGCCACTCGGGCCAGCCAAACCCGAGAATTTGTTCGTAGGTCTTCGCGCCCATGACCACGGCGCTGAGTGACTTCTGAAACGCCTGGTAGCCGTAATCGATACCGGCTTCTTCGAAAGGCTGCAGGAACTTCACGCCGCCATCCTCCTCGGCGATGTAGCCGTCCAGCGAGGCGGCGATGTAGAGCACAATTTCAGGCATGGCGGAAGGTACGCATTCGGCTTGTCGAGCGTAATGGGGAAGAGCAACGAAAACGCCCGTGGTCATATTGACCACGGGCGTCCGCAAAATCCGTAGGATTTCGTGATTTAGTTGGCCACTTCGCTCAGGAACTTGATGCGCATCAGGCGCAGGTCTTCCTCGGTGAAGTCATCGGTGCCCAGCTCCTTCAGCGCCACCGCAATGTTATCGGTGTGGGCCGACATGAAGTAGTCGTAGATTTCGTCCTGCCGGTCCTCGTCGAGCACCGAGTTGATGTAGTAGTCCAGGTTGAGCTTGGTGCCGGAGTAGCAGATGTGCTCGATTTCCTCCATCAGCTCCCGCATGTCGATGCCCTTGGAGGAAGCAATTTCCTCCAGGTCCATCTTCTTGTCGATCTGCTGGATGATGTAAATCTTGATTTTGGACTTGTTGACGGCCGATTTCACCACCACGTCGGCGGCGGTTTCGATGTCGTTTTCCTGCACGTACTTCTTGATCAGCTCCAGGAAGGGCCCGCCGAACTTCTGCGCCTTGCCCTGCCCCACGCCCGACACGTGCGCCAGGTCCTCCATCTTCACCGGGAAGGTGGTGGCCATTTCCTTCAGCGAGGGGTCCTGAAACAGCACGTAGGGCGGCAGGTTCTTCTGCTGGGCCAGCTTCTTGCGCAGCGCCTTCAGCATGTCGAACAGGGCCGCGTCGTGACCGGCCGACTGCTGGACTTCTTCTTTTTGCTCTTCCTGCTGCACTTCTTCCTCGTAGTTATGGTCCTTGGAGAACTTGAGGCTGAAGGGCTCGACCAGAAAGGCTTCGCCCTTGTCGCAGATTTTGATGACGCCGAAATTCTCGATGTCCTTGCCCAGAAAGCCGCTGATCATGCACTGGCGAATGACCGAGTGCCAGAAGGCAATGTCGCGGTCCTTGCCCGCGCCGTACACCGGCAGCTGGTCGTGGCCGTAGCTTTCCACGTGCGGGTTGGTCATGCCCGTGAGCACGGCCGTCAGGTGCTCGATGCCGAAGCGTTGCTCGGTCTGCACCACCGCCTGCAAGGCCAGCAGCACGTACTGCTTGGCCTCGAACTTCTCGCGCGGGTGGCGGCAGTTGTCGCAGAAGCCGCAGTCCTTTTCGTACACCTCGCCGAAGTAGTGCAGCAGCTGCTTGCGCCGACACACCGCCGAGTCGGCGTAGTTGGCCATTTCCTGCAGCAGCAGCTTGGAGTTGTCGCGCTCCGTCACCGGCTTGTCCTTGTTGAACTTCTCCAGCTTCACGATGTCGTCGTAGCTGTAGAACATCAGGCAGTGGCCGTCGAGCCCGTCGCGGCCGGCGCGGCCGGTTTCCTGGTAGTAGCCCTCGATGCTCTTGGGCGTGTCGTAGTGAATCACGAAGCGCACGTCCGGCTTGTCGATGCCCATGCCGAAGGCGATGGTGGCCACGATAACGTCGCAGTCTTCGTTCAGAAACGCGTCCTGATTATTCATGCGCGTCTGTGGGTCAAGGCCGGCGTGGTAGGGCAGGGCGCGCACGTCGTTGACGCGCAGCAGCTCCGCAATTTCCTCTACCTTCTTCCGGCTCAGGCAGTACACGATGCCCGCCTGCCCCTTCATGCCCTTCACGAACTGGATCAGGGCCTTTTTGGTCTGGTGCTTGGGCCGCACCTCGTAGTAGAGGTTGGTGCGGTTAAACGACGACTTGAACACCGACGCGTCGTCCATCTGCAGGTTCTTCTGGATGTCCAGCTGCACCTTGGGCGTGGCCGTGGCCGTGAGGGCAATAATCGGCACGTTGGCGCCGATATCGTCGATGATGCCGCGGATGCGGCGGTACTCCGGCCGGAAATCGTGGCCCCACTCCGAGATGCAGTGCGCCTCGTCGATGGCCACGAACGAGATGGTGGCTTTCTGCAGAAAGTCCAGCGTTTCCTCTTTCGTCAGCGACTCGGGCGCCACGTAGAGCAGCTTCACGTCGCCGTTGATGACGTCGCGCTTGACCTTGTTGGCCTCGGTCTTGGTGAGCGTGGAGTTCATCACCTGCGCATTCACCCCGAAGGCGTTGAGCTGGTCGACCTGATTTTTCATCAGGGCAATCAGCGGCGAGATGACGATGGCCGTGCCCGGCAAGACCAGCGCCGGCAGCTGGTAGCACAGCGACTTACCCGCGCCCGTGGGCATTATCACGAAGGTGTTGTGCCCGTCGATGACGTTCTGGATGATGGCTTCCTGCGTGCCGCGGAACTGACCGTAGCCAAAAACTTCCTTTAACTTGGCCTTCAGATCAGCCGCCACGGGTTTGGCGGCCTTTTTCACGGGCGCCGCAAGTTCTGCTGTATTTGCTGCTTCTGACATCGTACTTCCTCGCTGAGCAAAAGGGTAAACCAGACGAAATTCACGCTCGGGGTTTACTGCTCAATCTAGACAAATTTAGATTGAAACCGTTGACGGACGTCAATTCCATTGGAAAAAATGTGCTTCTGCAAGAAGCAGAGGCCATTCGGGGGGTAGCCGAAGCTATAAGCCAAACCGGAGATTTTCAAGAGTGCGTGCGTGCCATTTTGGGACTACGCGGGCGCGTGGTCGTCACCGGCATCGGCAAGAGCGCCCACATTGCCGGCAAGATGGTGGCCACCTTCAACTCTACCGGCACGCCCGCCCTCTTTATGCACGCCGCCGACGCCATTCACGGCGACCTGGGCATGATTCAGGAGGGCGACTTCGTCATCTGCATCAGCAAGTCGGGCGACACGCCCGAAATCAAGGTGCTGGTGCCGCTGCTGCGCCGCAAGCAGGTGCCCATGGCCGCGCTGGTTTCGAATCGGGATTCGTACCTAGCCAAGCAGGCCGACTACGTGCTGCACGCCCCGGTAGAGCGCGAGGCCTGCCCCCACAACCTGGCGCCCACCACCAGCACCACCGCCGCCCTGGCCCTGGGCGACGCCCTGGCCGTGGCTTTGCTGGAGTCGCGCGGCTTCACGTCCCGCGACTTTGCCACCCTGCACCCGGGCGGCACGCTGGGCAAGAAGCTCTATTTAAAGGTGGGCGACCTGAGCCGGCAAAACCAGGTCCCGCAAGTGCTTGATAACGCCGGGCTGCGCGAAATAATTCTGGAAATCAGCGGCAAGCGCCTCGGCGCCACCGCCGTGCTCGATCCGGAAGGCCAGCTGCAGGGCATCATCACCGACGGCGACCTGCGCCGCATGCTCACCAACTTCGAGCCCGAGCGCCTCGGCGAAGTGCGGGCCCGGGCTATTATGACGCCCAGCCCGGTCACCATCGAGGTGGAAGAGTTTGCGGCCGAGGCGCTGGCGCGGATGCAGGCGCGCAACATCACCCAGCTGGTGGTGACGGAAGCGGGCCGTTTTCAGGGCTTTATCCACCTGCACGATTTGCTGCGCGAAGGGCTGGTCTGAGCGAATCCCTTACCTTTGCCGGTCCCCAACGGCGCGGACTTTTCCCTCACTGCAGTGCCGCGCCGGGCTTTTGTTACTCCCTTCCTGATGAATCAGAATACGTACCTCGTGGTCATGGCCGGCGGCATCGGTAGCCGTTTCTGGCCTTTTAGCCGCACCAACAACCCCAAGCAGTTCCACGACGTGCTGGGCGTTGGCAAGTCCATGCTGCGGCTCACGGTGGACCGTTTCGCCGGCATCTGCCCGCCCGAAAACGTGTTCGTAGTAACCAACCGCGACTACACCGAACTGGTGCAGCAGCACCTGCCCGAGCTACAGCCCGACCAGATCCTGGGGGAACCCATCGGCCGCAACACGGCCCCGTGCATCGCCTACGCCAGCTACCGCATCGCGCAGCGCGACCCGCAGGCCACCATCATCGTCACGCCCGCCGACCACGCGGTGCTCAAGGAGGACGTGTTTCAGGACATCATCCGCCAGGCCGTCAGTGCCGCGCAGCAGAACGACGTGCTCATCACGCTCGGCATTCAGCCCTCGCGCCCCGACACCGGCTACGGCTACATTCAGTTTATCGACGAGCAGAAGCTCGGCGACACCAACCTGCGCAAGGTGAAGACCTTCACCGAGAAGCCCAATCTGGAGCTGGCGCAGATGTTTATCGATAGCGGCGACTTCCTCTGGAACTCCGGCCTGTTCGTGTGGCGCGCCGACGTCATCGTGCGGGCTTTCCACCACTACCTCAGCGACATTGCGGAGGTATTCGACGAAGGCGCCGGGCAGCTGGGCACCCCGCAGGAAGCCGCGTTCATCGACGAAGCCTACTCGCGCAGCCGCAACATCAGCATCGACTACGGCATCATGGAGAAGGCCGACAACGTGTACGTGCTGCCCGCCGACTTCGGCTGGAGCGACCTGGGCACCTGGGACTCGCTGCACCGCATGGGCCGCCGCGACGAGCACAACAACGTCATCGACGGCGACGCCATGCTCTACGACACCAAGGAGTGCGTCATCAAAACGCCTTCGGAGCGCCTCGTGGTAGTGCAGGGCCTGGAAGGCTACATCGTGGCCGAATACGACAACGTGCTGCTGATCTGCAAGCGCACCGAGGAGCAGCGCGTGAAGGAGTTCGTGGCCGACGTGAAGTCGAAAAAGGGCGCGGGGTATAATTGAATTGGGTGACAAGTAACAGGTGACACGTGACAGGTTTATGTCCTGTGTCAGCTCTGCACCAGGATAAAAAAGGCCGGCCGCTCATCAGAGCGGCCGGCCTTTCGTTTTGGACAGTGGATTACTGTGACTTGTTACGTGTCACCTGTTACTTGTCACCCGTCACCAGGCGCTGGCGCAGCACCTCGTAGAGCAGGATACCGCTGGCCACCGACACGTTCAGGGAGCCGATCTGGCCAATCATCGGGATGCGCAGGCGGGCGTCGGACAGGTCGAGTAGCTCGGGGCTGATGCCGTCTTCCTCGCTGCCCATCACCACCACCAGCGGGCCGGTCATGTCGATGCCGGCTTTTTCCAGGCTTTCATCGCCCTTCTCGGTGCAGGCTACAATCTGCAGGCCCGAGTCTTTGAGGCGGCGCAGGGTGGCGTGCAGGTTCGACTCGCGGCAGACGGGCACCCGGGTGAGGGCGCCGGCGGAAGTTTTCAGCGCGTCGCCGTTCATCTGGGCCGCGCCGTGGGTGGGCACCACGATGGCATCGACGCCGAGGCACTCCGCCGAGCGGGCAATGGCGCCGAAGTTGCGCACGTCGGTAATGCGGTCGAGCACCAGGATGAGCGGCGTCTTACCCTGCTCGAACAGCGTCGGCAGCAGGTTGTCGAGCGGGGCGTAGTCGATGGGGGAGAGGAAGGCAACGGCACCCTGGTGGTTTTTGCGGGTGAGGTTGTCGAGCTTCTCGTTGGGCACCAGCGAAATGGGCGTTCCGGCGGCGCGGGCCAGGGCGCTAATGTCGCTGACGATGGTGTTCTTGGCACCCTTCAGTAGGTAGATCTTCTCCAGCGTCTTGCCGGCCTGCAGCGCCTCCATGATGGGGCGCAGGCCGAACACCATTTCGATGCTGCGGTCCTGGGCCTGGCGCGGCGGGTATTTCTTGTAGTCGGGGCGGCGCTCATTCAGCGGCCGGCCCGCGGGGCGGGGGCGTTCTTGCCAGTTCTCCATTGTTGCACGGCGCGCATCCAAAGCCATTCGTACTCAGGCCGACGCACCAGTTCGTAGTAGTCAGGGGCAAAGGTACTCGGTTTGGGCCGGAACGTGTAAGTGCCGGCGCGCTCGGTGCCCAGGTACTCCCAGCGCTCCGCCAGGGCCGTGCGCTCCACGCGGTCGGGCGGGCCCAGCACCACGTAGAGCAGGCCGCGGTCGGTCATCCAGCCGGGCTTGTGGGCGGTGAAGAGGCGGTTGGCTTCGGCCACGCGGCCGTAAAAGTCGCGGATGAGCACCCGGGCCACGCTCTGCTCATTGCCGCCCGCCCGCAGCCAGAACTCGTCGACGGCGCGCTTGGGCGCTTCGGACCGCTCCAGCTGCTCGCGCTCCACGGAGGTGGTCAGGTAGCGCAGCGGGTCGATCAGCTCGGGCGCGGTGGCGACTTCGGGGAAGCGGCCGGGCTGCACCAGCACGCCCAGCGGCGGCGTGTCGCCGAGCTGCAGGGTGTAAAGGCCGGGCTCGGCGAAGCGGATGGGCTGATCGGCCACTAGCGTTTGGACCGACAGGGCCGTGAGGGTGCGCGAGGTGGTCTGCTGCCGGGCCGGGTCGGTGTGCGGGGGCAGGGCGGGGCTGAAGTCGTGCGGGTAGCGGCGCAGCGTGAGCACGGCGCTGGCGCCGGCGTCCAGGTCGAGACGTACGGTTTCGCCGGTGCGCAGGTAGCGGCGCAGCAGCGGGCGGCCGGCCGAATCGGTCAGCACGAAGGGGCGGCGGCGCAGCTCGGCGGTGAGCGGCAGCCAGGCCGTGACTTCGGGGGCGTCGGCAATGGCTTCGACGGAGCCCACAGCCAGCACCGAGGCGGCGGCCAGCGGGGCCAGCGGCACACAGAAGCTCACCGTCACGTCGTTGCCGCGGCTGGTCTGGCCGAAGGCGCCGAGGTCGTCCTGCCAGCCCGGGCGCCGCGCCTCGTAGCTGCTCCAGGTCATCACGCGCAGGTGCTGGTCGGCCCGGGGGGCGGTGCCGGCCGGAAACCGCACGAACAGGCGCAGGCTGTCCACGCCCTCGCGCCGGGCGTCGATGCTAGGGCGGCCCGGCTGGTAGAGGCCGGCAAAGTCGATGCGCCAGGGCACAGGCTGCTTCTGGGCCGATACTGAGCCGGCAATTCCGAGGTAGCACAGAAGGAGCAGCAACGGACGCATCATATCCCAATAACGGCGGTGGGGCAGAAAAAGCTATACCGATGGCAAATCAGAGCAGACAGGGCGGCTGTAACCTAGTATATGCAGGTGTTATATATTTTCGTCGGCGGGGCAAAAATTATAACGAGTCATGTTATAGTTTTTGCCCCGCCGACGAAAATATATAACGCGCACTAGAAGAGCTTTGGCCTTTGATATCAGATAAAACGCCCCGCCGATGCAGTATCGGCGGGGCGTTTCAGCGTTAATCCAGCAGGCGGGCTTAGCCGCCCTGCTGCGGGTAATACTGCTGCAGCAGGTTCAGCGCCTTGGTAGCGCGGCCCCGGTCGCCCACTTGCTCGGCGGCGCGGTACACGCTCTGCAGGGTGAGCAGGTTCAGCTGCACTTCCAGGTCGAACAGGCCGCCGTCGGGTGCCGTGTTGTAGTAGGCCAGGGCCTGCTGAGCGCGGTTGGTCATGGTGTCCATGATTTCGTTGGCGCGCTGCGTTTCGCCCACTTTCACCAGCGGCACCACGAACTGCGGCACGTAGTAATCGTAGGGAATGGCCTTGTCGGGCATCACCTTGAAGCAGTAGTTCATCACCTCCTTGGCCTTGGCGTTGTCGCCGGCGTCCACGTAGCTCTGGGCCAGGCGGTAGAACTTGTCGCGGTAGTTGGCGGGGAAGCGCAGGTTGTTCTCGTCGTAGAAGATGTCGGCGCGGTCGAGGTTGCGGTAGGCAAAGCGCTTCATCATGATGTCGTACATCAGGTCCTTCGCCACGTAGCCTTCCTGGTTGCTCTGCGGGTTGAAGTTCGGGTCCTTCACCGGCAGCACGCGGTAGGCCATGCCTTCGAGCTGGAAGTAGGGCTGCAGGTTCATGAAGTCCTGCGTGTTCACCGTCGAGGAGAAGTAAATCGGGCGCTGCCAGTTGTTGGTGGCCAGCATGTCCAGAATCACCAGGTTTTTCTTCTCAATAGCGCCGCGGCCCATGTCCCACTCCATGCGCGACACCACCTGGTTGCGCCGCTCGGGCAGCACCAGGCCCATTTTCTCCACCGCCACGGTATCGATGGGCAGATAGAACTTACGCGTCGGGAACGAGAGCAGCGGACGGCCGCTCTGCGTCTGCACCTGCAGCAGCGGCGAGTTTTGCTCCACCAGCTGCATAAACTGCTTCAGGTCGACCTCCTTCACGGCCGGGTTTTCGGCGTAGGGCAGGTAGTCGTTGGTGCCCTGCTGGTACACCGAGTGGTCCATCGAAATCGGCAGCGGCTGCGACTTGTAGCTGCGGCGCTTCATCTGGTCGATGTACCAGTCGGTATTCAGGTAGCTGAGCACGGCCACGCGCACGTCGGTACGTATGCCCTCCACTTCCTGGGCGTACCAGAGCGGGAAGGTGTCGTTGTCGCCGTTGGTAAACAGAATGGCGTTGGGCTGCAGCGAGTTGAGCAGGTTCTTGGCCGAGTCCACCGAGTTGTAGCGGTCCGACCGGTCGTGGTCGTTCCAGCCCTGGGAAGCCATCAGCGCGGGGGCTACCAGGCCGATAGCCACGGCAATACCGCCGCGGGCCGAATCAGACTTGAGCACCGAGCGCAGCAGCGCCGCAAGGCCCAGCACCCCAAGCCCAATCCAGATGGCAAAGGCGTAGGTGGCGCCGGCGAAGGTGTAGTCCCGCTCGCGCGGCTCGATGGGCGGCTGGTTCAGGTAAATGACGATGGCCAGGCCCGTGAAAAGGAACAGGAAGCCCACCATCAGGGCGTTGTTGCCGTCGCGGCGGGCGTGGAAGAACAAACCCACGATGCCCAGCAGCAGCGGAATGGCGAAGAAGTTGTTGCGGGCCTTGCTGTCGGCAATGCGCTCGGGCAGGCCGCTCTTGCTGCCCTCGTTGGGCCACATCACGCCGGCCTGCTGCACGTCGGAGTCGCGGCCCACGAAGTTCCACATGAAGTAGCGCCAGAACATATGGCCCATCTGGTAGCGGAACAGAAAGCCCAGGTTTTCGCCCATGGTGGGCTTGGCGTAGGCCGTCTGGCCCGTCTCTGGGTCTTGGGTCTGGCGCACGTTCACGCCCCACTTCTGGTACTGCTGAATGTGGCCGGGGTCGGGCGAGTAGAGGCGCGGCAGCAGCACTTTGTCTTCGTCGCGGTACAGCGTTTCGAGGCGGTGCTCGGCAATTTCGTACTTATCCTTGCCGCGCACGTAGCGGGGGGCGCCCTCCTTCTGGTCGTAGGGCTGGGCGCTGAACTGCGGCCCGTAGAGCAGGGGCCGGTCACCGTACTGCTCGCGCTTCAGGTAGCTCACGAACGACAGCACGTCGTTGGGCGTGTTCTCGTTGATGGTCGGCAGGAACGACGAGCGGATCGGGATAATCAGATACGAGGAGTAGCCGATCAGGATGAACACTAGGCTGAGCAGGGCCGTGTTGAGCAGGCGGCTGCTGCGCTGCTTGGAGTAGCGGAAGCCAAACCAGAGCAGCCCGAAGAAGATAATCAGGAAGAAAATCAGGCCCGAGCTGAACGGCAACCCGAACGAGTTGACGAACAGCACCTCAAACCAGCCGGCAATCGACGGGAGGCCGGGAATGATGCCCGCCAGAATCACCCCCACGATAATGCTGCTGACCACCAGGGTGATGAAGCCGCCGGTCCAGGTCGGCGTGGCAGTGCGCCGGAAGTAGTAGATCAGGCCCAGGGCCGGAATGGCGAGCAGGTTCAGCAAGTGCACCCCGATGCTCAGGCCCATCACGTAGGCAATCAGAATCAGCCACTTATCCGAGTCGTACTCGTCGGCGCGGTTTTCCCACTTCAGCATCAGCCACACCACCGCGGCGGTGCAGAGCGAGGACATGGCGTACACCTCGGCCTCCACGGCGTTGAACCAGAAGGAGTCGGAGAAGGCCAGCGCCAAGGCGCCAACGGCCCCGCTGCCCAGGATGAGCAGGGTTTGCCCGCTGGTCGGTTCCAGCGGCCGGTCGTCGTGCATGCCGGGGCGGCCCAGCACCAGCTTCTTGGCCAGCATGGTGATGGTCCAGAACAGGAACAGCACCGTGAACGAGGAGCTCAGCCCCGACAGGGCATTCACCAGCACCGACACCTTCGTCACGTCGCCGAAGGAGAGCAGGGAAAACAGGCGGCCCAGCAGCAGGAAGGTGGGCGCGCCGGGCGGGTGGGGCACCAGCAGCTTGTAGGAGCAGGCAATGAACTCGCCGCAGTCCCAGAAACTAGCCGTGGGTTCCAGCGTGAGCAGATAGGTAATGGTGGCCACGGCAAATACCAGCCAGCCCACCAGGTTATTCAGTCGCGAGTAACGCTGCATACAGGGATTTTCAGGAATCCCAAAAGTAGGGATAAATGCGGCAAGGGCCGCGCCTTGGCGGCCGGGGCATATTTTGGGCGGAAAAGGCACAAAAAAACATCCACCCCCGAAGGAGCGGATGCTACGAAGTCAGCGGCTAAAAGGCAGACGATTAGTTCTGCACCGTCACGCGCTTGGTGGCCAGTACCTTATCATTGCTGAGCACCGAGCAGATGTAGAGCCCGGCCGGCAGCGCCGAGAAATTGATGAGCTGGCCGTTAGTCACGGTTTCGGGCCGCAACACCACGCTCTGCACCTCGCGGCCGATGATGTTGGTAATGCGCAAGCGGTAAGCTTGGCCGACCTTTAGCTCGCTCATGGTCAGCGTAGCCTCGCCGCCGCGCACGGGGTTAGGGTACACGTTGAGCAGGGCGGCGGCTTGCTTGGCGGCTTCCTGCACCGGCGTGGCGCTGTTCACCCTTATGCTGCCCCACATGCCGATGCGGCCGGCCGCACCGTGGGCTGTGCAGTGGTAATCGTAGGTGCCCAGCGCGCTGATTCGCACGTCGGTGGTGGGCACCGATGCGCTGGGGGTGAAGGCACCAAAAGCGGCCGGAGAACTGTCCGAAACAGTCGGATGGGTGCCTTCAATCCACTGAAAGCGCACCACGTCGCCCGGAGCGACGTCGACTACTTGCGGGGAATAGTCGTTGTTGCGAACCTGAACGACAAACGTGGCAGCCCACGCCGATGCCTGCTGAAGCAATAGTAGGCCGGTGGCAGCAAAAAGGCGAGTAAAAATCTTCATGGGAAATGGGCGTTGAGAGCAGGCCCCGATGAGGTTTAATCAAGGCCTAAGATAGGAAATTTCCGAGGAAAACCGGAAGAGTCAGTTGGTTAGGTGCAAGCCCCGTGCCGGAACTCTTATGGGCAGCAAGCAGCTGTTAGAGTCCTGCCCGGCAGGCGGGTTTAACTAGCTAGGGTTCGGGCATGGTAGCAGGAGCGAAGAAGGTGCATTCCTACACTCGCATGCTACGCCTCGAATGGTTGCCCGCCAAACCGGAAATGCTGGCTTTCAGTCGTTCAGCACGTGCCGGATTTCCTGCAGCCCGAAGCTGCGACGCTGCCCGCTGGCCTGCTCCAGCACCAGCTGCCCGGCGTCCGTCACGTCCACGATGCGTCCCGGCACGCGCTTGCCCTCTACTTCAAAGGTGTGCCACTCGTCGTAGCGGTAGAGCACCTGCCGGTATGCCTGCTGCAGCGCCGCCACGTGCCCGGCGCGCAGCTGCAGGTAGCGGCGCTCCAAGCTTTCGAGCAGGCGGGCGGCCAGCGGCGGCAGGGCATAGGCGCGGCCCGTCAGGCGGCTGAGCGAGGTGGCCGTGGGCACGTCGAACCGCGCCTGGTTGACATTTATTCCAATGCCCACCACGCTGTAGTGAATTTGTGCGCCGCTAAGTGTGTTTTCAATCAGGATGCCGCCCAGCTTCTGGTCCTGGTAAAACAGGTCGTTCGGCCACTTCAGGCGCAGGGCGGGGTCGGGGCCGAGCAGGGCGCTGGCCCAGTCGTGCACCCCGAGGGCCACGGCCAGGTTTAGGTGAAACGAGGCGGCCGCCGGCACAAACGCCGGGCGCCACACCACCGACAGGGTCAGGTTTTCGCCCGGAGCGGCTTCCCACTGGTTGCCGCGTTGCCCACGTCCGGCGGTCTGCTTGTCCGTTATGACGGTGCAGCCATCGGTGGCGCGGTTTTGGCCTATCAGCTCCCGGGCTTCCGTGTTCGTGGAGCCACATTCTGGCAACCAGATGAGCTGTTGGCCCGTGAAGAGCGTTTGGGGACTGATTGGCTCCACTTGTTTTTCGCTACTTTGTATTGACAAACCTACTTTCTTCACATGAAAATTACCCCGGTTCGGCAGGATTCGGACAACTTGGCAGACCTCGTCGTACGTGGGATGCAGGACAAAAAGGCTTCTGACATCGTCGTACTCAATCTTAAACACCTCAAAAACGCCGTTGCCGATTACTTCGTCATCTGCTCGGCTTCCTCCGATACCCAGCTCGACGCCATTGCCCGCTCGGTAGAGGATGAAGTGGAGAAATCCACCGGCCAGAGCCCGTGGCAGAGCGAAGGCCGCCAAAACCGCGAGTGGGTGCTGCTCGATTACGTCGACGTGGTCGTCCACGTATTCCTGCGCGACCGTCGCTCATTCTACGCGCTCGAAGAGCTGTGGGGCGACGCCGAAATTTCCTTTATCGAGGAAGAAACGGCGGTGAAGTAACCGGCTGTTCTTTCTGCTTGCTGCTGATTTTAGGCGGCCGGTAAAGTAATTGCCGGGCCGCTGCGTCAGCCCTGGCAACCAGGCCGCGCCGACGGTAAAGTCGCCGGCGCGGCCGAACAAACCGCTTTGGCGGCGTGTTCAGGTCTGCAGTGTCTCTCGTTGTTGAAGACCAATCTTATTCATGCCAGATAACACCCCTTCTCCGAAAAAGAAAAAACCCATGCTGCCATCGTCCGGGGCTCCCAAGCCCGGCGTGCAGCTGTGGGTGCTGCTCGGGTTGACGATTCTCGTGTTTGGGTTCTACTACCTGAACCGCGGCAACTCGGCCATCGAGATTACCCAGCAGGAGTTTGAGCAGATGTACCAGGCCGGCGACGTGCGCGACGTCACGCTCATCAACGACCGGCTGGTGGAAGTCACGCTCAAGAAAGACGCCCTGCAGACCAACAAGTACGGTCCGCAACTGCGCAACCGTGGCCCGTTGATGACCGACCAGACGGCGCAGTTCAACTTCCGCGTCATCGACGGCAAGACGTTTAAAGAAGATTTCGACAAGCTCCAGGCCAACATTCCGCCACCCCAGCGCGTGGGCCTGAAAGTGGACAGCCGTCAGGGCGTCACCGATCTGTTTGCCAGCTGGGGCTTTATGCTGCTGCTGCTCGTAGGCTTCTGGTTCCTGATGCGCCGCATGAGCGGCGCCGGCGGCCCCGGCGGCCAGATCTTCAACATCGGCAAGTCGCGCGCTGCTCTCTTTGAGGGCGGCGACAAGGTGAAAATCACCTTCAAGGACGTAGCCGGCCTGGAAGAAGCCAAGGAAGAGGTGCAGGAAATCGTGGAGTTCCTCAAGAACCCCTCGAAGTTCACCATCCTCGGCGGCAAGATTCCGAAAGGCGCCCTGCTCGTGGGTCCTCCCGGCACGGGCAAAACCCTGCTGGCCAAGGCCGTAGCTGGCGAAGCCGATGTTCCCTTCTTCTCGCTGTCGGGCTCCGACTTCGTGGAAATGTTCGTCGGCGTGGGCGCGGCCCGCGTGCGCGACCTGTTCAAGCAGGCCAAGGCGAAGGCGCCCTGCATCATCTTCATTGACGAAATCGACGCCATCGGCCGCAGCCGCAGCCGGGGCAACGTGCCCGGCGGCAACGACGAGCGGGAAAATACCCTGAACTCGCTGCTGGTGGAAATGGACGGCTTCGGCACCGACTCCGGCGTTATCATCCTAGCCGCCACCAACCGCCCCGACACCCTCGACTCGGCCCTGCTCCGCCCCGGCCGCTTCGACCGGCAAATCAGCGTCGATCCGCCGGATCTGAATGGCCGTACCGCCATCTTCCAGGTGCACCTGAAGCCGCTCACGCTGGCTCCCGACGTGGACGCCAAGCGCCTGTCGGCCCAGACGCCGGGCTTTGCCGGGGCTGAAATTGCCAACGTCTGCAACGAAGCCGCCCTTATTGCCGCCCGCCGCGACAAGAAGATGGTGACCATGCAGGACTTTCACGACGCCATCGACCGTGTCATCGGCGGCCTGGAGAAGAAGAACAAAATCATCAGCCCCGAGGAAAAGAAAATCGTAGCCTACCACGAGGCTGGGCACGCCGTGGCCGGCTGGTTCCTGGAGCACGCCGAGCCGCTGGTGAAGGTGAGCATCGTGCCCCGCGGCTACGCGGCCCTGGGCTACGCGCAGTACCTGCCGCGCGAGCAGTTCCTCTATACCACCGACCAGCTGCTCGACCAGATGTGCGTGACGCTGGGCGGCCGGGCCGCCGAGGACCTGGTGTTCAGCAAGATTTCGACCGGCGCCCTGTCCGACCTCGAAAGCATCACCAAGCGCGCCTACGGCATGGTGTCGGTGTACGGCATGAACGACAAGATTGGCAACGTGTCGTTCTACGACTCGCAGGGCCGCAACGAGTACGGCTTCTCCAAGCCCTATTCGGAAGCCACTGCCCAGACCATCGACGAGGAAGTGCGCAAGATGATTGACGAGCAGTACCAGCGCACCAAGCAACTGTTGATTGAGCGCCGCACCGAGCTGGAAGCCGTGGCGCAGGAGCTGCTGCGCAAGGAAGTGCTGCTGCAGGACGACCTGGAGCGCCTTGTGGGCAAGCGTCCGTTCTCGGTGCCCACGGCCTACCAGGCTCACATGGAAGGTACTGACCGCAGCGAAACGCTGTCGGAGTGGCGCGAAGGGCACCCCAGTGGGGCCTCGCCCACGCACCACGACGCGCCCGAGCCGCCGCTGCCCGGTATCGATACGCCGCCGTTGGCCCCGCCAGCGCCGGAGCCCAGCATACCGAGCGGTACCACCGTTTCGTAAGGGTTTAAGATGAAAAAACCGCTGCTTCGTGAGAGGCAGCGGTTTTTTTGTGCCTGTTGTGATACGGGGTAAACGCAAAAAAACCGCCGGCACAGCCTGCGGTTTTTCGACACACCTATTGCAACAACCTACTAGAGAAGGGCCTAAATGACCAGTCTCCGGATAGATAGTATCTAAGCGGGCCCGTCCAAGGTGGGGAACAGGCCAACTATTATATCTCCAATGCGCACGGCGGCTCCGCGGCGCAGGGCTTCTTCCACTTTCGACACGTCGGCGACCAGTAGGCCGTCCGTTGTGCTGACGGCATCCGCACCTAATTCCAGGCTGGACGGCGTCGGTAGGCTGATGGCTTGCATTGTGATGGTGGCGTGAATGCAACAACCTAGTCCGAAAAAGCCAGCGTCAACATGACTGATTCGCCTTGATTTGGCGGCTTTTTTCGAACTCTACACTACAAAAGAAGCGTACAGCCTGTTCCTAATAAAGGAAGATTATGGTGCCAATGTGACGCTTATACATTGGTCAAAAAATGGATATTAGTAACTGAAATATCTCATTTTAACAGAGGTGTTTTATGTTATTAGTTTGACTTTCATGTTCTTAATCGATTGTAGTAATTGGTGGTTAATGTAATAACATATTAGTATTTGTGACGTAAGGTAGGCGGCGAAGTTAGCCTCGACGATACAGTTAATTTGGTTAGTGAGGGGGGCAACAGTAGATACAAGGCCACTACTGTAAGCGTAAGCGCTAATAGTGCGCTTACCACCAGCCACCACGCGCTGGGTTCTAGCCGAGCATTGGCCAAAGTGGCTCCCCAGTCTGCCTGATCCGGCGCCAATCCTATTCCCAGAAACGCTAATGTGGTTTGCAGGGCAAGGCAGGTATTTAGGTTAAGGGGCAGCGAAGTGCGTAGGCTCGGCCACGCATTCGGTAGAATGTGATGCCATAGTAGCCGGGCCGAGGACAAGCCCGCTGTTCTCCCCGCTTCTACATAAGGCCGATGACATAGTTGCTGCACTAATGTTCGGGTGAGCCGAGCCGTGTTAGTCCAGCAGAGCAGCGCCAGCATACCCGTCAACCACCAATCAGTGGGGGCGTGCAACGCCGTCAGGGCCAACACCAACACGAGGCGGGGTACGGCGCCCAGCCAGGCCATGGTGCTTTGCACCAGCCAGTCCAGAGGTACTGCGACGGTGGCCGCGAAGCAATTCAGGGAATAAATAACCACCGTAGCAAGGGCTGCAGTCAGCAGCCACCAGCCAACCGCCGTGGGCTCGGAAACCAGCAATCCGGTAAAGCAGGTGAGCAAGGCAATGACGGCAGCCTGTCGTAGCCGCAAGCCGGTGTCGCCCCAATAGCCCGCGGCGGTACCAAGCAGCACACCTACAATTGAAGCTAGCAGCGCCGCGGGGACACTGACCAGCAACAACCGGCGGGCGCCCATGGCCAAATCGGCCAGAACGTCGCGGCCATAGGCGTCGGTACCTAGTAGGTGCCGGGCAGAAGGGACTTGGCTGAATCGTTCTGCGTCCAGGGGAAGAGGGTGACCCGCTGCCGAACCAAATTGGGCCCAGGCAGCGGCTGCCAGCAGCAGCAACAACCAGAGCCAGGCCCACCAGCGGCCGGCCACGCGTAGACGCGAACGGAGCGAATTCACAGCAAACGAGGGTCGACCAAGGCACTGGTGAAATCAGCCAGCAGCCAAGCCAGCAAGCGTACGCAGGCTACCAGCAGTACGCCACCTACGAGGATGGGGACGTCGCGGGCGGCAACGGCTTCCGCCAGCAACCGGCCCATGCCTGGCAGCGCAAAAACGACCTCAACGACCAATGCCCCGGCCACTACCCCCGGTACCAAATCGGCGAGACGGGTGAGGAACACGGGCATGACGTTGGGCAACAAGTGGTGCCAACTTATCCGATGACGCGAGGCTCCTTTGGCCCGAGCTGCGGTTACATAAAGCTGGGGCGCCTGCTCACGCAATGCCGCCGCTAAGGGGAGGAACAAAGCGGGCACACTGGTGAGAGTGAGAGCTGCAACCGGGAGAACCAAATAAGGCACCATCTCCCAGGATAAGGTACCCGCAGGCGAGGCAGCGGCTGGTAAGCCGTAGGCCGGGAATAGCGGCCAGAAGTCAGGATTGGCCAGCACCAGCAGCAAGGTCATACCTACCACAAACAAGGGCAAGCTGTCTAAGAAATAGCCTGCCACCAGCAGCCAATGGTACCAGCGAGGGCGGTGTACTGCCCATTGGGCCAATAACAGCGCTGCTCCTGCACTCAATAGCAAGGCGCTGACGGTGAGCGGCAGCGTCAGGCGTAATGCTTGGCGTAGGTGCGTCGTCACGGCCATGTCATCCCGAAACGACGTACCCAAATTGCCCTGAGCCAGCTCAGTAAGCCAGGAGTGGTATTGGTTGGGCGTGCCGTGCCAGCGCCACGGCAGCAGGCGGAAGTAAAACGGGGGTGTTTGCAGGCCCAGACGTTGCTGATAACGCGCTTCGGTTGTGGCCTGCTGGCCGAATGGACTAGCCTGCTCATCGGTAAGCAACCGCGGGCCGCTGCCCGGCAGACTGCGGCTTAGCAGGAAGATAGCAGAGGCAATCAACCATGCCGTGCTCAATGCCCGCGCTGTGCGCACCAGTAATGCTCGGACCATTGGGTCAGGGCTGCGCCGGAGCTAGGCTGAACGCCGGCAAATCGTAACCGGGCTCCAGACCACTGGGCCGCACCTGATCGAAGCGTCGCGACACGGCCAAGCGGTTGGGCTCGAAAAACAACGGGGTAAATGGCACCTGCTGGTACAGTAGGGTTTGCAGCCGCTGCAGCAGCCTTTTTTTGGTCACGGAGTCCTCGGTGGTGTAGAGCGTTTCGAGCAGGTGGTCCGAAGCCGCGTTGCCGAATCGGCTGCGGTTGGCCCCGCCGCGGCCAATGCTGCTGGTGTGTAGCAGCGGCCGCAGGTCGTAGGCAAAAGGGTTGCCGTAGAGCGTGCGCAGGTTCAGGTCAAATTCCCCATTGCGGCGTATCTCCGATAACTGGCCCGATTCGGTAGGGTGCAGCGTGACGGATAGCCCTACTGCGCGGGCGCTTTGCTGGAAAAGCAGGGCTATGGTTTCGAAGGTTCGGTCGCCGGCGCTGTAAAACAGCCGTAAGGACAGCGGCGTAGCCTGCTCGGGCCGGCGCCAGCCGGCCGGCGTCTGTTGCCAACCTGCTTGCCGCAGCAAGGCCGTTGCGCGCGGCGGAGAATACGCCCGCAGCGGCAAGCTGTCGTGGTAGGCCCACTTCTCGCGCGGGCTGATCAAACCGGTACTGCGCTGGCCCTGGCCGTACTGGGTGGCGCGTAGCAGCTGCTTATAATCAACCAGCAGGGCCACCGCTTGGCGGGTGCGAACATCGCGCAGCGCAGGGTGCTGCACGTTCATTTCCAGCACCGTCACGCGGTAAGACGCGGGCGAGTAAAAACGAAACTTGGTGCTGTCGTTGGCCCGAAGACGCGCAAAGTCCGGTCCCGGCATGTGCGGGTACACATCCAGTTCACCCCGGCGCAGCGCGAGCAATGCCGTGGCAGGATTGGGCACTACGTGAAATTCAATGCGCGCTGGATTTGCTGCCAACGCAGGCTTCCGCGGCAGAACGCTGTCGGCCCACCAGCGGGGCTTGCGCTCCAGCGTAAGTTGCTGGCCGGATTGCCAGCTGGCGAGTTGATATGGCCCGCTACCGCGCAGCGTACGCGGGTCGCGCCAACGCGAGGCTTGGTTGAATTCCTCTTGAAAAGCTCGGATGGGCGCCAGCCGCGACACCAAGCTGTCATCCTGCCGCAGCAATTGCAGCGGCACCGGGCGCAGCCGCGCCTGCGGATCGATGAGGTACTCGGGCAGGATGGGAAATTCGCCGCTGTTGTCGCGGTATTCGGGGGCGTAGCCGCGGCAAACCAGCGTAAACCGGCGCGGATCAGCGGGGTCTACTTGCACCGCCCGGATGAAACTCACCAAGCTGCGCAATCCTTCGTTAGGCAAGCCCGGACAATTCAGGACTTTAAGCGTAAACACCACGTCCTGTGCCTGAATGGGCTGGCCGTTGTCCCAGGCAGCCTGCGGATGCAAGCGGTAATGCAGGTACGTAAGCGAATCGCGCCGCTCGACAACGGGCAGTACGGCGGCTAGCCAAGGCACGTGGCGCCGGGTTGGGCCATCCACCGTCAGCAGGCTCTGGTAGAGCAGGTTGTTCGCCTGCACGGCGTACGCATTGGGCAGTGTTACCGGGTTCAGCGACTCCGGGTCGCGGGGCCAGCATACCCGCACGGTGGGGCCGCTGGCCGATTGAGGGGGAGCAGACGGTGAGCAGGCGGTGAAGCCGAGAATACCGCCGAGCAGGCCCCCGATAACGGCAGATCGGAACATGGACGGGTGCATTACCGCTGAGGTAAGGCTGCCCAAGATACCTAAGTGCCGCCGAATGCGGGCTTATTGACCCTCGCCCCAGCCGGTGCCACCGGTCTCTATCGAAGGAGTGGTCGTCGTGGTCGTAGCCTGACCCTCTCCCCAGCCAGTGCCGCCGGTATCTGCCGAGTTGGTCGTGGTGGTAGTGGCTTGGCCTTCGCCCCAGCCGGTGCCACCGGTTTCAGTTGCAGCAGCATCAACACCTACGAAAATGGAGCTGAATTGGAAAAGGGCGGCGAGTAGGAGTTCCATCATGACCGTTGGTTTTTTGAGTGTCAAATGTTTGATTGACACAAATTTGGGTCATTGCCCTACCGCAGGTAAAGGAAGAAGCTTCTGCCGTTGTGACTATAACTCTTGCTTCATGCCGTGTGATGAACGCGGAAGAATACGACAAGGAAGTTCTGCTTAGCGTTACAGCCCCCGTAGATTTGCCGCTGAACGGGCACCGTCTGTGACAATCAGGTACCCAAAAGGGCGGATTTTCTACGATGCAAAGCTGCCACCAAGGAGTTGTTGCGTTCAAGGAAGGATAGAAGAGCGTTGTGACTTGTCCTTTTAGGGCAAAAAGGCAGTACAGAAAGCCCATTTAAGCGAAACCACATAGCTAAGCCATGAACGAGCTGGTGAATTTGGCCAAGGTTGTGACGAATCGGCGGTTGACAACGGTCCCGTTGGTTGAATTCGCCGGCCGGGGCGATGCACGCACCCGCGAGGAGGAGTTGCTGAATATTCTGCTGGCCGATGCCAATGTCAGCAACTTGCAAGTAGCCAAGCGCATGTACAACAGCGGCTCGGCCAAAAGCCAGGCCGCTGTGCGCAAGCTCAAGCAGCGCCTGCAGCATAAGCTGCTCAATCATTTGTTCTTCCTGGACCACACCGACCCGCTGCATCCGGCTTTCCGGCGCTACGAACAGCAATGCTTGGAAATGATTTACCAAGCGACGATGCTACTGCGGGAAGGCGAGCGAGTATTACTGCCGCAACTACTACGCAAGGCCGCACGGCTGGCGGCCGAGGGAGAATTCACGCCGCAGGCCATCAGCGCTTGGGACATGATGCGCGCCATCAGCATCGAAACCAACGACTATTCGCAGTACCGCAAAAGCGTCAAACAGCTCGAGAAACTCGATAAAACCCTGTTGGTGGAACAACAGGCCCAGCACCTGTTTCGAGAAGCAAAGATGAACTTGGCCCGTTCGGTGTCGTCGCGGCGGCGGTTGCTGCAGCAGCTACCAATTATCATCGGCAAGCTGGAGGCGCTGTATAAGCAAGTGCCAACCTATAACGTGTACGACCCGCTGCTGAAGCTGCAGCTGATTCTGCAGGAGCTGGTCGGCAACTTTGAGGAAATCATCCGCATCACCCAGGAGGCCGAAGACTTATTCGCACGGGGCAAGCTGAACCCGCGACGCTTCGATGGGCGCTTCACTAAGTTTTATAACGTATACGGGCACCTGCGGGCCCGGCGCCTGAAAGAAGGGCTGGCGGTGGCCGAGGGCTACCTGTCGGCGTTTCACCGCTCCAGCAACAACTGGTTTGTGTTTCTGGAAAACTACTACCTGCTGGCCATGCACGACGGGGACTACGCGCTGGCCGGCGACCTGCTGCGGCGGATGCAGAACAACCCGTTTGTGACCAAAATCTCGCAGCCGGCCCGGCAGCGCTGGGACTTGTTCCGGGCCTACTTGTACTTTGTGCGGCCCGAGGAAGCGGGGCTGCGGCCGCTGCACTTTGCGCAGCTGGTGCAGCGCATTCCCGACCACAGCCGCGACAAGCAGGGCTATAACGTGGCCATTCTGATTCTGCAGTTTCTGCACTACCTGCGCGAGGGCAACATCGAGGCGCTGCTGGCGCGCCTGGAAAGCCTGCGCAAGTACGAAAGCGCCCACTTGCGCGATGCCGCCACCTTGCGCAGCCGGCTGATGTTCCGCTTGCTGCAACTGACGGTAAAAGAGAATTTCGACCCCAAGGCCTGCGAGAAAAAGGGGCAGGCATTGTTGGGCCGGCTCATTGAAACCCCGCCGCCGGGCGAGGCTTTCGCGGAAATCGAAATCATTCCCTACGAAAGCCTCTGGCAACAGACGCTGCTGATGCTGCAGCACATGGCTGAAAAGCAGCAACAGCAGGAGCGGCTGAGGCGCGCCGGTTAGGGTTTCGCGGCGGTAGCGTTGGCCGGAGCCGTAGCGGCCCACTGCTCGAAGCGCTGGTACTGCGCGGCCGTGAGCAGGGTTTTCAGGTTCGTGCGGTATTCCTCGGCCACGGCTTGCAGCTTGGGCTGGCGCACGGCTTCGTCGCCCACGTACATGCGGTCAATTTCCTGTTCCTTCTCCATGCGGCTGATGGTCAGGCGCTTTACCTGCAGCTGGCGGGCGTCATCCAGGCCTAGGCGGGGGGCCAGCGTGCGGGTGTAGTCGGCAGCGCGCTGCGAGATGGAAGGCGTGCCCTGGGCGAATGCGCCAACCAGCAGCAGCGAAAGGCAGGTGGTGGTCAGAAGCTTTTTCATGGCGGAGTATGGTTGGATTACGTTGAGAAGATGTTGGATCGGCAGGACAAAGAAACGGAATGAACAGGAATTATTGTGAACTTTTGAAATATTTTTTTGCACAGTATTTCGAAGAGTAGTTAAGTGCCTCATGTAACAGTGCAAGCGGCTGGCGCGAGTACAACACAAAAAAGCCCGACCATATTGATCGGGCTTAGAGGAATGCATTTTGCCGGCAGGCTTGGAATGGACTAAGGCAGCACGATTACCGGGCGGCTCACGCAGTGGCTATCGGGGCAGGAATCGGGGCCGTTGGCCCGCAGGCTCATGCGCACCTCGAAGCGGCCGGGCTTGCGGAAGGTATGCGTCAGGCGGCGGCCGTTGCTGATGGTCCCGTCGCGAAAATCCCAGAGCACGACGGTATTCGTGCAGGGCGGAATCTGGGCCTGGAAGGCATCGAAGGTGACAACTTGGCCCACGCGCACGGTGTCGGTGGAGAGGGTGAAGTCGACGAGGGGCTCCAGGGTAAAATCGACCGGGTAGGTTTGCTCGGCGGTGCGCAGGCGGCCGGTGCGCTCGTCCAGCACATCGAGCTGAATGAGGTAGCGGCGGCGCTCGGCGTAGCAATGCGAAATGACCGCGCCGGTGAGCGTGGTGCCGTCGCCCATCTGCCAGCGGTAGGTGAGGGGGCCGGCGGCGGGGTCGACGGAGCGGCGGGCGTCGAGGTCGACGCAGGGCGGCGGGACGCTGGGCCGAGGGCAGCTGACACTGAGCGTGTCGCCGGCCTGCTGCGCCAGCGCCGCCGGGCCGGTAAGCAGGAAACCGAGCATAAGCGGCCACCCCAAACGCGGGGCGGAGCCGATAACGCGGGAGCGGGAAAGAGCAGACAGCGGCATGGGAGCGAAAATAACGCCCTAGAACTTGTTGAGGCGCTGCAGTACGTCGCGCATATAGGTTTGCCCGATGGGCAGGTGCTTGCCGTCGATGACCACGGCATTGTCGTCAATGGCCTGCACGTAGCGCAGATTGACGATGGTGGAGCGGTGAATGCGCACGAACTGCTGCGCGGGAAACTTCTCTTCCACGGCCCGCATGGTGCTGTACACGATGAGCTTCTGCTGCCCGAGCACGATGTGCACGTAGTCACCCAGGGCCTCCACGTAGTGCACGTCGTCGAACCCCACGCGCACCAGCTTGCTGTCGACTTTGACGAAGGTGTGGTCGGTGGAAGCCGGCGCGGCGGCCGCGGGCGTCGGGGCGGCCTGCGCGGTTTCGAGGGCTTTCTGGGCGGCTTTGAGGAAGCGCGCGTAGGCCACGGGCTTCACCAGGTAATCGACCACGCGGTGCTCGAAGGCGGCCACGGCGTAGTCGCGGCTGCTGGTGACGAGCACGACCATGGGCGGCTCGGTGAGGGTGTCGAGCAGGTCGAGGCCGGTCATTTCGGGCATGTCCACGTCGAGGAACAGCAGGTCGACGGGGGTGGTACGCAGGGTGGCCGCCGCCTCGATGGCACTACTACAGGACCCGGCCGATTCGAGAAAATCGGTGTGGATAATGCAACTCTGAATAACCTGGATAGCTAGCGGGTCATCGTCGACGACGAGACAGCGCAACGTGGTGGGAACGGCGGAGTTGGGCATAACGCCAAAGGTAGCCGCCGGCTTGGAAAAAGCCAGTTACCCGGCGGCCGCGTCGCGGCGGCGCTGCAGCAGCGGGTACAGCTGCTGCAACTGCGCATCGGCAGTGGTAGCCTGGGCCGCCGCTTTGGGTGGCAACTGGCCCTGTTTGGCCTGTTGCTCAAGCGCATCAAGCAGCTCGTGCAGCCGGGGCAGGCCGAAATAGGCCAGCTGGCCTTTGATGCGGTGCGCGAGGCTGGCGGCCAGCGCGGCGTCGGCTGCGGCCACGGCCGCCTGCAGCTGCTCGGCCAACGGGGGCACGTCGCGCAGGAAGGTGTCGATGATCTGGGCAATGAAGGCTTCGCTGCCGAAGGCTAGTTCTTCGAGCAGGGACCAGTCCGGTGCTTCGACGTTGGCGGCTGGCGGCACCGGCACTGCTGGCGTAGCATCGGTGGCCGGCACTGACGGTAGGTTCTCGGAGGGCGGGGCGGCGGCACGCGGCGTGGTGGCGCGGCCGGTGAAGCGGGCCAGCGTGGCGTAGAGCACGGCCGGGTCGAAGGGCTTGGGCAGGGTGTCGTTCATGCCGGCGGCCAGGGCCAGGGCGCGGTCTTCGGGCAGGGCCGAGGCGGTGAGGCCGATAATGGGCAGCGCGGCGGTATCGGGGAAGTGCAGGCGCAGCTGGCGGCTGGCCTCGTAGCCGTCCATTTCGGGCATCTGCACGTCCATCAGCACGGCGTCGAAGGCGGTGGCGGCGGCGGTTTCCACGGCCAGGCGGCCGTTGGCGGCCATGACGACCTGCACGTTCCAGGCTTCCAGGGTTTTGCGGGCCACCAGCTGATTCAGCTCGTTGTCTTCGGCCACCAGCACGCGCAAGGGCGGCGCGAAGGGCGTCAGCTCGACGGGCGCGTCGGAGGGCAGCTCGGCCGCGTCGGCCTCGGGGTAGGGCAGCTCGAAGAGGAAAGTGGAGCCCACGCCGACCTCGCTTTCCACCCAGAGGCGGCCGCCGTGCAGCTCCACCAGGTTGCGGGCAATGCTCAGACCCAGGCCGGTGCCGCCAAACTGCCGGGTGGTGCTGGTGTTGGCCTGCGAGAAGTCCTCGAAAATGGCGTCGAGCTTATCGGCCGGGATGCCGATGCCGGTGTCCTGCACCGCAAAGCGCACCCGCCATTGGTCCGCCTCCGGCCGGGCCGTCACGCGCACCGTCACGCTGCCCTGGGTGGTGAACTTGATGGCGTTGCCGATCAGGTTGACGAGCACCTGATTCAGGCGCACCGGGTCGCCCAGCACGGCCAGGGGCACCTCGGGCGCCAGCTCCAGGCGCAGCTGCAGGCCCTTGCTGGCGGTGGCAAACTCGAACATGCGCGCCACCCGCTGCAGCAGCCCGCGCAGGCCGAACGGGGTGCTTTCCAGTGTCAGCTTGCCGGCCTCGATTTTGGAGGAGTCGAGGATGTCGTTGATGATGGTGAGCAGGTTCTGCGAGGAGCCCTGAATGGCCGCCAGGTACTCCGTCTGCTCTGTATTGGTGGGCGTGCGCTGCAGCAGGTGCGTCAGGCCGATGACGGCATTCATCGGCGTGCGGATTTCGTGGCTCATGTTGGCCAAAAACTGCGCCTTGGCCCGGCGCGAGGCCTCGGCCGCGTCGCGGGCCACCACCAGGTCGGTGTTGATCTGCTCGATGTGGGCCTTCTGCTGACGCAGTTCCTGGGTCCGCTCGCGCACCGTCAGCTCCAGCTGCAGCTTCTGGCGGCGCAGCGTGGCCTCGCGGGTGCGGATGAAGGCCCATACGGCGGCGGCGGCAGCCAGCAGCAGCAGTGCGGCAAACCACCAGGTGCGCCAGAACGGGGTGGCAATGCCGAACGACAGCCGCGTCACGGCGCTCCAAGGCGCGGCGGGGTGCAGCCGGGCCCGCACTTCCAGCACGTAGCGGCCCGCGTCGAGGCGGGGAAACTGCGCTTCGGCCAGGCGGCTGGGGCGGCTCCAGGCGTCGTGGTAGCCGCGCAAGCGGTACTGGTACTGAACTTCCGTGGCACTGGTCAGGCTGATGCCACGGAAGTCGAAGGCCACGCGGTGTAGGCCAGCCGCCAGCGTACCAATGGCTTCGGGGCGGCGGGCTTCGCCGTCGACCTCGGCCCGCGCCACGGTGAGGCCGGCCAGCGTCGGGCGCGGGAAAAGGGCCGAATCGGCGGTGCTGAGGCAGAGCAGGCCGGCGCGGGTGGCCGTCCACACGGCCAGATTATGAGCATCTAAAGCAGCCAGGGGGAGCAGGTCGCGCACCAACAGGTTGGCGGGCGAAGTCACCGGCACGAAGCGCTTGGTCGCCGGATGAAAGGCGCTCAGACCATTACGATGCACGACCAGTAGCTGGTCGGGGTAGAAACGATTAGGAGCGTAGCGCGGGTCGTAGGTGCCGTGCGGGGCCTGGCCGTACCGGAAACGCGCCAGGGCGTAACAGTACATTGATGGCAAACCCTGGGCGCCGGTGTACTGGCGTAATTTGCCCCGTTCATAGCAAAACAGGCCCGCGCCCTCGGTCCCAATCCAGACGCGGCCGGCGCTGTCCTGGTCCAGGGCGCTGACGTCGAGGGCGCCGCTGGGGAAGCGGTGGTAGGCAAACCGCCCGCGCTGCCATACCGCCAACCCGGTGTCGTGGGTGCCGAACCACACGCGGCCTTCCCGGTCGCAGAGCAGGCTGTAAATGGTGTTGTGCAGCAGGCCGTTGGCGGTGGTATAATGCTGGGCGGGCTGGCGGGCGTCGGCGGGCAGGTAATAAGCGCCGTCGAGAGCGGTACCCACCCACAGGCTGCCGTCGGGCATGGCGGCCAAGGCAGTGGCGCGCAGGTTAGCGGGCAGACGCGGGAGGCGTTGCCAGTCGCCGCCGGGGCGCGTCAGCTCCCACACGCCCGCGCCGTCGGTGGCTACGCGGTAGCGCCCGGCCGGCCGCAGCGCGTCTTCGATGGCGGTAACCGGCGCCTGGGCAGGCAGCGGCGCCTCGGCAACCGATGGGCCGGACAATGGGTGAGCTACCGCGTCGGGCCGCAGCAAGCGCAACTGGCCGGCGGCCGTACCCGCGTAGGCGCTCCAGCCCGCGGTGCCGAGCACGGTGGGGGCGGAAAAGCTGGGCGGCTGGTAGGGATAGAGCGTAATGTGCCGGTCGGAGTGCCGCCACAGACCCTGCCCGGCCGTGCCCAGCCAGGCGTTGCCTTCCCGGTCTTCGAGCATGCACGTAATGTCCGGGACTTCCGTCAGGCGAAAACGGCGCTGATAATGATTGATGGCAGCCGTGTCAGCCGCCGGCAGGCCCGTGCGCGTCCGGAACCCGGCCGGTAACCCCGCGCCCTTGCGGACCGTCATAAACCGCTGCCCGTCCCAGCGCGACACGCCGCCCTGGTAGTGATTCACCCACAGCGTGTGCGTGGTTGAATCTTCAAAGAGCCGCGTGGCAAAGTCCTCGGCCAGGCCCTGCCGGGTGGTGAAGGTGACGAATTCGGTGCCGTCGTAGCGCACCAGGCCCTCGGCGGTGGCCACCCAGAGGGAGCCCTGCCGGTCCTGGTGCAGGGCGTAGACGAAGCTGGGCGCGAAGCCCTCGGCCGGGCCGAACTGCTTTAGCCAGTGCCGCTGCTGGGCGCGGGCCGGCATTAGCACGGCCCAAAGCAGCCCAATCAACAGCCCAAACCGCGCGCAGAAACGAATCATCGGGGCAAGATACGGCCGGGGCCGGGCGGCAGGCTGCGTTGGCGTTGAACCAGCGGCTGGGCTCGGTCAACGCCGCTGCCGCCTCGCCGACGCTGCCGGCTTAGCGGCGGATTTTCACGTCCACGTCGTAGCGGTACTTGGGCGGGCCGCCCAGCGGAATGGCGAAGAAGGGCAGGGCCGTGTCGTACTGGTCAGTCACGTAGAACACCAGGTCGTTGGCGGCGCGCGAGCGGCTGGTCAGCTGCATATCGATGGAGAGGCCGTGCTCCTTGGCGCTGACGGGGTGGGTGCTGCTGGCCCACTTGGTGTCGCCCGACACGGTGGCGTCGTGCCCGTTCTTGGCCACCGAGTACAGCTTGATGCCCAAATCGTCGTCGGCGTCAAAGTTGCTTTGCTTGATGCTGACCACGTGCTCGTTGATGAACGGGTAGAGGTGGGTCACGGCGTTGCGCTCGGGCGTGAGGCGAATGGCGTACTCGTAGGTGAAGGCGTTGCCGCCCTCCACGGCCACGTTCTGGCTGGGGCTGCTGCTCAGGAAAAAGCGGTAGAGGTTGCCGTCGTCGCCCTTTTTGCCCTGCACCACCACCTTGAACACGTAGCCCTGAAACTCGGGCACTAGCTCGCCCTCCAGCGGGTTGAGCGGGCCGAAGGTGTACCACTGGTTGTCCAGCTTGGCATCCTGGCCGAAGGTTACCGACTTCAGCGGCGTGCCGCTGCGCAGGCCAGCTTTGGGCTCGGGCGAGCGGGCGTCGGCGTTGGAGTGGGCGCCGGGGCCGCCGTAGAGGCTGAACTCGGTCTGGGTGTTCCAGCCGAACTTGGCCTCGTCGTGCTTGCCGCCGCAGTCGGGGTCGAACACGCGGATGTAGACGGGCTGGCGGCGCTCCTTGGGCACCAGGAAAAAGTACGTCGAGGTGAAATCGTCGTCGCCCCAGCTTTTATCGGCCTGCGCCCCGAAGGTGACGAGGTAGGCAATGTTTTCGCCGGGATTGGGCACGGCCTGGGCCCGGGCGGCCACCGGGCCGAGCAGCAGAAGAGCCAGCAGCAGCCGGCGCAGCGGGGGATTCAGCAACATAAGCGGCAAGATATGCCGGGGCGGGCATTTGCCCTATCCGGTGGGTAGCGCGCAGCTGCTGAACCCGTAGCGACCGGACCGGTACCGCCCGCCGCCGCGCCGGCCAACCCGGCGGGCCGTTTTCGCGTTGGCAAAGCCGCCGGCCCGCCGTACCTTGGGCGGGCCGAGTTGTTATCCTACCTGTCCGCTGCATTCGTTTCCGCCCGCCGATGGCTGCGTCCGCCCCGCTTCGTACCACTGAGTTTCTCGATCAGCTAACCCAGGCCGTAGCCGATGTGCGGCGGGTGACGCAGGAACGGTTCCGGCCGCTCAGCGAAGACCAGCTGAACCGCGGGCCGGCGCCCGGCAAGTGGAGCGTGGGCCAGTGCCTGGAGCACCTCAACATCATCGGCGGCCTGTATTTGCCGGTGATGAACCAGCGCCTGCGCCGGGCCCAGGAGCGCGGCACCCAGCCCGCCGAATTCGTCAAGAATGGCTACTTCGGCAAGAAGCTGACCGTGGCCATGCAGACGCCGGCTCGCGAAAAGCCGCTCCGCACGCCCCAGCAGTACGCGCCCAGCGGCTCGCGCCTGCCGCGCACCGTGGTGGAGGTATTCCTGCGCCAGCTCGACGACCTGAGCCACCAGCTGCAGGTGGCGCGCACCGTCAACGCCAACGCCGTGCGCATTCCGAATGCCATTGTGCCCCTGCTGCGCCTGCGCCTCACCGATCAGTTTGCCTTCCTCATTGCCCATTTGCAGCGCCACATCGCGCAGGCTGAGCGCGTGCTCGACAGCCGCTCGGTGAGCCGCTAGGGTTTGGCGGGGGCCAGCAGCCAGTAAGTGAGCGTGACGCTGGCGGCGCGGTGATATTGACGCAATTCGTCGGTTTTGGTGGCGGCGTAGAGGTTGCTGAGGCCCCAGCTGTACTGGGCCTGCGCCAGCCAGCGGCCGCGCTCATAGCCCAGGCCCGCGTTTAGGCCGTAGTCGAAGGTGCGGGGGCCGGAGGTCTGGAAGATGATGCCCGCGTAGCTCACCGGCGAGTCGTTGACCTGGGTGCCGAGGTAGTTGCCCTGCTCGTCGAACTGCTGGAACTCGGCGTGCTGGCGCCCGCCGACGCCGACGGAGCCGTAGGGCCCGGCAAATACCTGCAAGCCCCGGGCCGCGGCCGGGCTGTAGGCTAGGTGCAGCGGCACCTCCAGGTAGGTATAGCGCACCCGGGAGCTGCTGCTGGCCTCGACGGTGCGCTGGCCGGCCGTAAACGAGTACTTGCTGGAAGCCTGGCTGCCCCGGGTCGAGTACAGCAGCCCCGACTGCACGGCCACGCTGTGGTAGCGCAGCTGCGTCATCACGCCCAGCTGATACGCCGGCAGCGGCCTGACGCGGGCGCCGGCGGGCAGCGGCGCGGCCAGCTTCAGGGTGCTCAGCCCGGCGCCCACGCGCGGTCCGAAGGTGAATTGGGCCTGGGCCTGCGCCGCGGCGGGAAACAGCGCGGCGCTCAGCAGCACGGCGGCAATGGGGGAGAAGTGGGGCATTGGGAGCTTATGCATGGCGACAAGTGGAATACGCTGCCAAATAAGTGCGACGGTAGCAGAAGGCAAGCCCCGTTATCGGTAGCTGCATGACTTTTGAAAAGGGCTGGGTATAGTGGTTTTTGTTATTGTAGTTGGGGCTAACAATTTGATTGATAATTGATAATTGGTTGGGCGACAACAGCCGGGCGCTTATCGATCTGACGTCAGGATGAAGTAGAAAGGAGTTGTTTCAGGGAAAGGCGGGGTCGGCTGGCGGTTGGGCGAGTCTCCATTGGGCAAGCAAGCCGCCGGCGAAGAAGTCAGGCCCAACCGCCCAACGTCCCATTGCGCGCGGGCGTGAACGAGCAGGCCGGGGCGGTTATTTTATGGCCCGGTGCTTGAGTCAGGCCGTAATAAAAGCCGACGGGCCGCGTATGGAAACCGTGCCTCGTTCGCACCTATTGGTTGTAAATACCTTGCTTTGCCCATGCGTTTTTCCCTCCTGCTGATACCCTTCTGGCTTTTGCTGATGGTGCTGCCCTCCAACGCTTCCGCCCCGCCCGCCGGTGGCCCCTACGATGCCCAGTGGAAAAAAATCGATGCGCTGCTGGCCAAGGACCAGACCGAAGCGGCGCAGAAGCTGGTGCTCGACATTTACCAGAAAGCCCGAGCTGCCCGGCACACCGCCGACTACGTGCGCGCCCTGACCTACCGGCTGCACATCCTGGAGGAGCGCGAAGAAGACGCCGACGAGAAAGGCATCCAACTGCTCGAAGCCGACCTGCCCGCGGCCACGTTCCCGGCTCGCCCGCTGCTGCACTCCCTGCTGGCCGAGCACTACCACCAGTACCTTCGCCAGAACCGCTACCGCCTCTACGACCGCACCGCCGTGGCCCAACCCGCGCCGGAGCCAGCTTCAGACCCGAGTAACGACCCCAACCGCGCCGATATAGCCACCTGGGATGCCGCCCGCCTGGCCGCCCAGGTGGTGCGCCACTACCGCGCCTCGGTGGAAACCGACGCCGCCCGCCAGCAGCAGACCACGCTGCGCGAGCTGGGCCGCCTCGCCACCCCTGCCGATGCCGCCGGCGCCGCGCTGCGCCCCACGCTCTATGATTTGCTGACCCACCGCGCCATCGAGGGGCTGAACGACGACGAGCTGTACCTGACCAAGCCCGCCCAGCAGTTCCGCTTCACCGACCCCAAGCTGCTCGGCCCCGACGCGGAGTTTCTGGCCCTGCCGCTCACCGCCCCGGCCGCCGACTCGCTCAACGGCCCCTGGCACGCCCTGCGCCTCTGGCAGCAGCTCACGCGCTTTCATCAGGGCGGCACCCCGGCCGCCCGCGCCGACGTGGAACGGCGGCGCCTCGCCTTCGTGTATCAGCACGCCGCTTTCCCCAACAAGCACACTGCCTACGACGCGGCCCTGCGCCGCGCCCAGGGGGCCTACGAAGCCCTGCCCGCCTGGGCTGATTTTCAGGCCGACCGGGCCGAGCTGGCCCAGCGCCGCAACCAGTTGACGCAAGCCGCCGAGCTGGCCAAGGCCGCCGGGCAGCGCTTCCCCAAATCGGTGGGGGCGGGGCGGGCCCAGCAGCTGCTGAACCAACTGGAGCGGCCCGAACTGAGCGTGCAGACCCAGGAAGTGCAGCTGCCCGGGCAGGCCATGCTGCTCAGCGTGCAGTACCGCAACCTCACCCGCGCCCACGGCTTTGCCTGGCGCATTCCGGCCGCGGCGGTGCTGCGCGAAGCCACCGGCCAGCGCGGCACCGAGCTGCCCAAAGCCTACGCCCGCCAGCTGGCCGCCAAGCCCGCCGCCGAGTGGGCCCTGGCCCTGCCCGGCCCCGCCGACTACAAAAGCCACCGCGCCGAGCTGGCCGGCCCCGTACTACCTGCCGGGCACTACCTGGTCGTCATCAGCACCGCCGACAGCCAGCCGACCAAAACCCGCGCGGGCGTGACGACCACCTACGCCTTCGTGTCGGTGAGCGAGCTGGCGGCGGTACACCGCGCCGCGCCGGCCGGCGGCACCGACCTCTGGACCCTGAACCGCCGCACGGGCCAGCCCAACGGCGGCGTACAGGTGCAGCCCTGGTACCAACTCTACGACAACGGCAAGTGGCAGTACGCCGCCGGTCCGGCCCAGCCCACGGCCGCCGACGGCCACCTCACCGTGCCCGCCGACCAGGGCCAGCGCCGCTACATGCGCGCCGTGCTGCTCAGCCAGGGCCGCGACTCGCTGGTGCTGGCCGAGGGCTTCAACGGCTACCGCCCGCCCCTGGAAGCGGAGCCGCGCGTGCCGCGCCGGGCGTTCATTTATACCGACCGCGCCATCTACCGCCCCGGCCAGACCTTGTACTTCAAGGGCATTGTGGTGCAGCCGCAGAACGGGCGCAGCGCCGTGGTGAAAAGCCTGCCGGTGCGCCTGCGCCTGCTCGACGTGAACAGCCAGCAGGTGCTGGAGCTGCCCTTTACCACCTCCGATTACGGCTCCTTCCACGGCGAGCTGACCTTGCCCGGCGGCCTGCTCAACGGCGAAATGCGGCTGGTGGCGGTAACCCAAGACGGCGGCAACGACGAGCAGCTCGGCGACCAGGGCTTCGCGGTGGAAGACTACAAACGCCCGACCTTCTTCGTGACCCTCGACCCGGTGCTGGGCACGCCCAAGCTCGGCGACACGCTGTCGGTGCGCGGCACGGCCACGGCCTACGCCGGTCCGGCCGTGGATGGGGCCACGGTGCAGTACCGGGTGGTGCGCCGCACGGTGTGGCCGATGTTTGGCTGGCTGGCGCTGGACTTCGGCTTCGGAGGGGAGCGGGGCGGCGGTGGCCGGCCCTACCTGCCTGGCCGCGGCGGCGAGCAGCAGATTGCCAGCGGCACGACCGAAACCGACGCGCAGGGCCATTTCCGCATCAGCTTCACCGCTACTGCGCCCGACGAAACGCTGAACGACGACCCCAACCCCGACGACGAGGGTTACTGGCCGCGCCCGGGCCGGCCGACCTACGTGTTCGACGTGACGGCCGACGTGACCGACCCCAACGGCGAAACCCGCTCGGCCCAGCGCGGCGTGAGTTTGGGCGGCGCCCCGCTCAACCTCACGCTGAGCGGCCCCCGCGAAGTCAATCAGCAAGAGCCCGAGGGCTTCACCCTGCGCAGCCAGAACGCCACCGGTGAAACCGTGCCCGCCGCCGGCACCGTGCGCCTCTACCAGCTCACGCCGCCCGCCCGGGTGCTGCACCCGCGCTTCGGCCCGCGCCCCGACCAGCCCGGCCTGTCCCGCGAGGAGCACGCCCAACTGTTTCCGCACGAGCCCTGGCTGCGCGAAGCCGACGCCGATACCTGGCCCAAGCGCCTGGTGGGCGAGTGGCCCTTCGACACCAAGCAAACCGGCGCCCTGCCCGAGGTGGCCAAGGCCCTGGCCGCCCAGGCGCCCGGAGCCTACCTGCTCGAAGCCGAAAGCCGCACCGGCGCCGACACCGCCCGGGCCCGCCTCGGCTTCACGCTCTATAACCCCACAGCCGCCCAGTTGCCGCTGCCCTTGCCCGCCTGGCTTACCGCCGTGCACGATTCGGTGGCGCCCGGGCAGGCCGCCCAGGTGCTGCTCGGCACCGGCTTCGACGAGGCCACGCCGGCCCGGCTGGAAGTGGAAAGCCGCGGCCAGCTGCTGCGCGCCGAATGGCTGACCCTGCGCCGGGAGCAGCGACTCTTCAGCCTGCCCACCTTGGCCGGCCAGACGGGCCCGCTGTACGTGCGCCTGATGCTGGTGCACGACGGCCGCTTCTACCAGCAAGAAGCCACCATCCAGGTGGCCGAGCCGCCCCGCCCGCTGGCTCTCGACATCAGCACCTTCCGCGACAAGCTGCAGCCCGGCGAAAAGGAAACCTGGCGCGTGACCATCCGCAACAGCCAGGGCAAGCCCGCCGAGGCCGAGCTGCTGGCCACGCTCTACGACCAGTCGCTGGACTACTTCCGCCCGCACGCCTTCCAGCGGCCCGAGCTGACGCCGCCCTACTTCGGGGAGCGGTTCGGCTGGAGCGGCCGCTTCGGCGCGGCGCAGTGGGAAACGCTGTTTGCGGAGTTTGCGGGTAAGCCCGTTGGCGCGGACTCTTATACCTACCCCGAGCTGCGGTTGGATTACTGGGAATGGCGGGAGTTGGAGAAAAACATCCGACGTCTGCCAACAAAAGTTGTAGCGGACGAAAAAGCAGTTGTAGGATACGGCCGTGCCAACACCGTTTTACGAGGCCGCGCTGCCGGCGTCCAAATGGAAATGGCCGCTGCACCCGCACCAATGATGGCGAAGTCCATGTCCGCCAACCAGAAGGCCGCGGGGCTGATGGATGTGACCAATGCTGCCCTGAACGAGGTCGTCACCGTCGGCTACGGCACGCCCAAGCCGGCGGCCGACCTCAGCGCCGTGCCCGTTCGCTCCGACTTCCGCGAAACGGCTTTCTGGCAGCCCGCCGTGCGCACCAATGCCCAGGGCGAAGTGGTGCTGGAATTCCAGATGCCCGAAGCCGTGACGCGCTGGCAGCTGCTGGCCCTGGCCCACACGCCCGACCTGCAAACCGGCCTGCTGGCCCGGCAGCTCGTCACCCAGAAGCAGCTGATGGTGACGCCCAACGCCCCGCGCTTCTTCCGCGAGGGTGACCAGCTGCGCCTGACCGCCAAAATCAGCAGCCTCGCCGCCCAGGCCCTCAGCGGCACCGCCCAGCTGCAGCTCCTCGACGCGCGCACCAACCAGCCCCTCGATGCGCAGCTGCTGAAAAGCCCCGCGCAGGTAACCTTTAGCGTGGCCGCCAGCCAGAGCACCACCGTGGGCTGGGACGTGGCCATTCCGGCCGACCAGGCCGTGCCGCTCGAAGCCGTGACCTACCGCGTGGTGGCTTCGGCTCAGGTGCCGGTTGACGGTAAGGAGTTGTCAGGCAAGGAGAAAAAGGCCCGTCGCAAGGCTAAAAAGTCGACAACTGCCAACCGGCAACTGACAACTCTTTCCGACGGCGAGGAAAACACGCTGCCGGTGCTGCCCAACCGCCTGCTCGTCACCGAAGCCCTGCCGCTGACGGTGCGCGGGGCCGGCACCCGCACCTTTGAGCTGAAGAAGCTCACCAGCACGACCTCGGCCACCCGCCGCAACCAGAGCCTGACGCTGGAGCTGACCAGCAACCCCGCCTGGTACGCCGTGCAGGCCCTGCCCTACCTGATGGAGTACCCCTACGAGTGCTCGGAGCAGACCTTCTCGCGCCTCTACGCCAACCTGCTGGCCGCCCGCATCCTGCAGGCAAACCCGCTGATTCGCCCGGTGCTGGCGGAGTGGAAAAAGGCCGCCGCCTCGGGCGACAAAACGGCCTTCCGCTCCAAGCTGGAGCAGAACCAGGAGCTGAAAAACCTGCTGCTGCAGGAAACGCCCTGGGTGCGCGACGGGCAAACCGATACCGAGCGCATGCGCCGCCTCGCCGACCTCTTCGACGACGCCCGCCTGCAGGCCGAAACCCAGCGCGCCGTGCAGAAGCTGCTGGAAATGCAAAGCCCCAGCGGCGCCTTCCCGTGGTTCAAGCAGATGCCCGACAACCGCTACATCACCCAGCTCATCGTGGCCGGCTTCGGCAAGCTGCGCCAGCTCGGCGCCTTCGATGCCACGCAGGACGAGCGCACCCGCGACCTGCTGCAGCGCGCCACCGCCTACCTCGACCGGGAGCTGCAGCAGGACTACGACCGGCTGCGCAAAACCAAGGGCGTGAAGCTCACCGACGACCACCTCGGCGACGACGCGCTGCACGCCCTCTACGCCCGCACTTACTGGCTGAATGAGCTGCCGGTGGCCAAGGCGGCCCAAGCGGCCCACGCCTACTACCGCGGCCAGGCCGCGCAGTACTGGCCCAAGCGCAGCCGCTACCTGCAGGGCATGGCTGCCCTGACGCTGCACCGCTTCCAGGGCGGGCAGTCCGACAAAAACGTGCCCGCGCTCATCATCGAAGCCCTGCGCCAGAACGCGGTGCGCTCCGAGGAGCTGGGCCTGTACTGGAAGGACGTGCGCGCCGGCTACTACTGGCAACAGGCGCCCGTCGAAACCCAGAGCCTGCTCATCGAAGCCTTCCACGAAGTCGTGGGCGATGAGCAGTCGGTGGAGGAAATGAAGCTGTGGCTGCTGAGCCACAAGCGCACCCACAACTGGGAAAGCACCCGCGCCACCGCCGACGCCTGCTACGCCCTGCTGCTGCAAGGCTCCCGCAACTGGCTGGAACCGGCCAAGCCGCTGCAAGTCAGCCTGGGCTCGACGAAAATTAACACCACCGAGGGCGCCGAAGCCGGTTCGGGCTACGTGAAGCGCAGCTTCCCCGCCGCCGAGGTACGCGCCGACATGGGCCAGGTGACGGTGCAGAAAACCGACGCCGGCGTAGCCTGGGGCGGGCTGTACTGGCAGTACTTCGAGCAGCTCGACAAGATTACCGCCGCCGACAACGCTCCGCTCACCCTCACCCGCCAGCTTTTCCGCGAAACGCCCGGCGCCAGCGGCCCCGTCCTCACGCCCCTCACGGCCGGCGCGCCGCTGCGGGTCGGGGAGGTGCTGGTGGTGCGCCTCACGCTCAAGACCGACCGGGAGCTGGAGTACGTGCACCTAAAGGATGCCCGCGCCGCCGGCCTGGAGCTCATCGGCCAGACCTCGGGCTACCGCTACCAGCAGGGCCTGGGCTACTACGAAAGCCCCCGCGACGCGGCCACCAACTTCTTCCTCGACCAACTGCCCCGCGGCAGCCACGTGTTCGAGTACCGCCTGCGCGCTTCCCTGGCCGGCGACTATAGCTCCGGCATCAGCCAGGTGCAGTGCATGTACGCCCCCGAATTCACTAGCCACTCCGCCGGGCAGCGCCTGCGCATCGGGGCGCAATAACCCAAACGGTCGTGGCGGGCGGAGCGAAACCTCGGGGCTGGTCCGTTGCTCCGGGTGTCTCGCTCCGCCCGACATGATAAACCGGGTGCCCATCCATCTTCGTTTTCCATGACCATCCACTATCTGCACCAGATGGCCGCGCACCCGAAGCTGCGCCGCTGGACCAACGAGGGGCTGACGCTGCCCGCCATTGAGGCTCTGGAGGTCGAGTACAACCAGGGCCGGCCATTTCCGCAGGCTTACTGCGAGTTTCTGTACCTGGGCGGCGGCCACTGCAACCTCGAAGACCTTGACATAGGCCTGGGCTACGCGTGGCTGCAGACTAGGGCCCGGGCCCGCCTGCGGGAATACGGGCAGCAAATCGAGCGGCCGTTCTGGGTGACGGACCAGCTGGACGGCTGCGAGCAGTTCGGCTTCATTTACCTCGACGAAGACCAGCCCGACCCGACGCCTTACTACTGCATGCCCGCCTACGTGGCCGAGGGCGAGCCGCTGATTCAACCCTTGCCCCAGCAGCCCTTCAGCCGCTTCATCGACGAGTGCGTGGCGCGCTCCGTCATTACCGACGAGCACCTGCGCCGCTGAACGCGGCCGGGGAAGGCGCCGTTGGCCGGGCAAGGGCTTAGCCGGGTGAGGACCGCGTTTCGGTGACTCCTCGCGCCATGATGAAACTCCGCAAACAAAAAAACAGGAAGCGGCTGAGGGCTATTTAGTTGGCTGAGGCCCGCTGAACCCATGTTGGGACAGGTATTGCATGATTCCGGGGTTGAATTTCCCGGCCGGGGCTGGTACTTTCGCAGTTCGGTTGATTATTCCCTGGAGGATTGCTGATGTTACGAACCGCTTTTTGCACGGCCGCGCTGGCCGTAATTGCGCTAACTGCCCAGGCTCAAAAGGGCCTTAAATCCACCGTTCAGGCCGGTAAGGCCGTGGACACTTCCGGTAAAGCCGTCATTCCGGTAGGCCCCGTGCTGGCCGGCGAAGAAAAGCTGAGCGCCCAGGAGCGCGCCGAGCGCACCTTCCTGATGCCGCCGCGCAAGAAAATGCCCTCAGTGCAGCCCGCCCCGCCGCACCCCGACCCCACGAGCGGCGCCGTCGCCATCGGCCCGCCCACGGTGGCGGAAATGGCCGCCGAAGAAGCCGCCAAAGCCGAGGCTGCCAAGCCGGCCACTACCACGCACCGCTCGTCGGCACGGCGCCACCGCTCCTCGGCCTCGCACCGCAGCAGCCGGAAGAAAACGGTGACCAAGAAAAAGACCTCCAGCTCGAAAAAGAAGTCTTCGGCGCGCCGCCGCCGCTAAGCTTCAGCGCCAGCTGCCATATAAAAAAGCGACGTCCCGGCCCGGGGCGTCGCTTTTTTATAGTGGATACTGACAGGCGGCCCGCTCACTACTGCAGGGCCATGCCATAAAAAAAGCGCAGCCCCGGAAGGAGCTGCGCCGCAAAGCAACAGGAGTAAAGCCCAGGCCGGCAGGAAGCGCGCTACGCGTTCTGCGGCATCAGGCGCACCACCAGCCCGTCGAGGCGCTCGGTGATGCGGATCTGGCAGGAGAGACGGCTGCCCTGCGACATGATGGGCAGGGATTCCAGCATGGCCATTTCGTCGTCGGAGGGCTCGGGCAGCTCGGGGCCGGCCAGCACCTCCACGTGGCAGGTGCCGCACAGGGCCATGCCCCCGCAGGTGGCCTGGATGTCGTAGCCCGAGGCCTTCATCACTTCCATCAGGCTCAGGCCCATATCGGTGGGGGCGACCAGCTCGGTGCGCTGGCCCGGCGCGTCCTCCACGTACACGCGTACTTCGTCGGTCATAGTTGTTGAGTTGTCGGTTGTCCGTTGCGAGTTGTCAGGCTAGGCATCAGCACAAACGGACAACTGACAACCCGCAACGGACAACTCAAATTACAGCGTCGGTACTCCGTTGACGGTGGTGTACTTCAGCACGTATTTTTTGTCGGGGTAGATGTGCTTGTAGGCGCCCTGGGCCATCAGCGCAGCCTCGTGGAAGCCGCAGAGGATGAGCTTGAGCTTGCCCGGGTAGGTGTTGATGTCGCCGATGGCGTACACGCCGGGCACCGAGGTCGAGTAGTCCAGCGTATTCACCTTCACCGCGTCGTCTTCCAACTCCAGGCCCCACTCGCCGATGGGCCCCAGCTTGGGCGTGAGGCCGAACAGCGGAATGAACGACTCCACGGCCAGGGTGCGGGCGGTGCTGTCGTTGGCGGTGATGGTCACGGCTTCCAGCGCGTCGGGGCCGTGCACGTGGGTCACGTTCGAGCTGAGCACCAGGTTTACCTTGCCCGCGTCGTGCAGGGTTTTCACCTTCTCGGCCGAGTCGGCGGCGCCGCGGAAAGTGGTGCCGCGGTGCACCAGCGTCACCTCCTTGGCCACGTTGGCTAGGAAGATGGTCCAGTCCAGGGCCGAGTCGCCGCCGCCGGCAATGACGATGCGCTGGTCGCGGAAGGTTTCCGGGTCTCGCACCATGTAGTACACGCCCTTGCCGCCCTCGTAGTTTTCCAGGCTTTCGATGGCGGGCTTGCGCGGCTCAAACGAGCCCAGGCCGCCGGCAATGCAAATGGCCTTGCAGTGAATCACGGTGCCGTCCACGGTGGTCAGGTGGAAGGTGCCGTCCTCCAGCTTCTCGAACTTCTCCACCCGCTCGCCCAGCGTGAAGGTGGGGTGGAAGGGCTCGATCTGGCGCATCAGGTTCTGAATCAGGTCGCCGGCCAGCACCTCGGGGTAGCCCGGAATGTCGTAGATGGGCTTCTTCGGGTAGATTTCGGAGAGCTGGCCGCCCACCTGGGGCAGCGCGTCGACGACGTGGCAGCGGAGCTTGAGCAGGCCGGCTTCGAACACGGCAAACAGCCCCACGGGGCCGGCGCCGATGATGCAGATGTCAGTGGAAATGGTAGGGTGCATTACGGGGGTAAAACGGTCAGCGGAGCGCGGCTGCGGGAAAGCGGCGCCGTCAGAATCAGGCTGATAACCACCGCCGGGGGCAAGAGGTTGCCGACAGCCTGCAAACGGTGGGCAAAGGTACGCCAGCCGGCCCAAACGCACACGAAGCGGCCTGCTGAAAGGCTAACGCTGGTTTCTGCAAGCAATCAGACTTTCTATATTGCGCCTCAGAAGAATACGAAAAGCAGATGAAATATTGTAAACACGTTTATCTTGTTCAATGTAAACTTGTTTACGAAAGAATTGAGACTGAAATTCAACAGACACCAAAAAGCCGGCGCGGGAAACTCCCGCGCCGGCTTTTCAATTAACGAGCCTGGCTGCTAGTAGCGGCCGCGGCGGTCATTGTCGCGGCGGCTGCGGTCGTTGTGGTCGTCTTCGTCGTTCCAGCCGCGGCCGTATTGGCTGCTGCGGTCTGAGTTGGTGCGGTTGCCGTAGCCCCGGTCCATGTCGGTGTCGTAGTCGCTGTGGCGGCCGTAGGTCGCCGAATCGTAGGAGCCGTAGGACGAGCCGTACGAGGAATTATCGCGGCCCGACATACCCGAATTCATGCCCGACATGCCGCGGCTGCCGCGGTCCGTGTCCATGTCGTCGTTGCGGCCGCGGCGGCCCGAGCCGCGGCCCTGGTAGTCGTCGGTGTTGTCGTAGCTGTTGCGGCCGTAGGAGTTCGATGAGCCGTAGGACGAGCTGCCCCGGCCGTACGAGGCCGAACGGTCGTCGCGCTCGGAGGAGTCACTGCCGTAGCCGTTGCCCATGCCGCCGCGCCGCGACGAGGAGTAGTTCGTGCTGCCGTAGCCGTCGTAGTCCATGTCGGCGTTGCTGCGGCTCATGCCCGCGTTCATGCCGCGCGACGAATCCCGGTCGTACGACGAGGAGCCGCCGCGGTACTCGTCGCGGTCCATGCCCGACGACATCGAGCTGCCGCGGCCCGAGGAGCCGTAGCCGTAATCCGTCGAATAGCTGCCGCGCCGGTCGTTATCCATGCCGCTGCGGCCGTAGTCGGAGCGGCCCATGTTGTTTTGCATGCCCCGGCCGCTGCGGTAGTCCTCGCGGTCCAGGCCCGAGTTCATGCCCGACATGCCCATGCCGGACATGCCCGAGCCCGTACGGCGGCCGGCCGAATAGTCGCGGTCCGCGTAGTCGTCATAAGATGCCGACATGCCCGAGCGGGAGCCTCGGTCCTGGGCGTCGTAAGGCGCCGAATTCCGACCGGCGCGGTCCTCGTCGCCCGAGCGGTTGCTCCAGTTCTGCTGATTGCGGCCGCGGTTGTCGTAGCGGTCCTCGTCGCGGTGCTGATTGTAATTTGCCATGGATGGGAATGGGTTTTGGTTTGGGCAATTATGTACTAGCCGGATTTTCGAAAAGTTATTGTCGAGCTGAAGAATCGGGCCGGGGCGGCTGGCGCGGGCGAAGTCCTATTGAGGCCGGGAAAGTCACCATAACATCCACGGAGTAATTTTGCGTATAAGAAGCTTGTCCGTCAACTGATTCACAGTCAATGTCCAGTAAATATTTTCACGACATTCCTGCGGACCTGCCCGAAGCGGAGCAGGCCGCCCGGCACAAACGGCAGAACCACGCCGAGTGGGGTATTGCCGTGGCTGCCCTGGGCGGCACCCGACCAAGTGCCGCCATCCTCACCGAACTCCAGCGCTACATCGACGGCGAATTGACTATCGAAGAACTGGCCGGCCTGGGCCACCCGCCCCGGCCCGAAACCAAGGCCTTCGAAGCCGTGGTGCAGCGCGAACGACTAAGCCGAGCCGCCTGACCAGCCGGCTTCGCCCTCACATACAAAAAAGCCCGCCGAAGCTTCGGCGGGCTTTTTTATGGTTTGAAGCCTCGACAGGCACAGCCGGCGGCGCGGGGCTACAACCGGATGAGCTTGTGCTTGAGCGCGTACTGAATCAGGCCGATGATGGACTTGCTCTTGGTCTTGGTGAAGATGTTGCGGCGGTGCGTTTCCACGGTCCGCTCGCTGATGAACAGTTTTTCGGCAATGGCGGCGTTGGAATACTCGCCCGCAATGAGCTGCAGGATTTCCCGCTCGCGGGCGGTAAGCGAAGCCGGCTGCTCGGCCGCGTCGCGGGCGGCGGGCACGTCCAGGTTTTCGAGCAGGGTGGCGCCCACTTCGGCGTTGAAGTAGGTGCGCCCGGCGGCCACCCGGCGCACGGCGTCCGTCAGCTCGTGGGCGGTGGTGTTCTTGAGCAGGTAGCCCGCGCCGCCGGCGGCCAGCACTTCCTGCACCGAGGTGTGGTCGTGAAACATGCTGAGCACGATGATGCGCACGGCCGGGTGGGCCGCCCGGATGGCCTGCGTGAGCTGCACGCCCGACATCTGCGGCATGTTCAGGTCGACCACGGCCACGCGTACTTCGGGGTGGGCCGCCAGCTGCCGCAGGGCCTCCACGCCCGAGCTGGCCGTGGCCGCAATGCGCAGATCGGGCTCGTTCTGCAGCAGCACCCGCACGCCTTCAAGCACCAGCTGGTGGTCGTCGACGAGCAACACCGGGATGGTGTCGGGGGGAGGAGAGGTGGCGGGGGCGGAGGACATGGGGCGCGGCGGAGAAAGAGGTTGGCTATACTAATAAACGGCATCCGCATTCGTTCGGCAAAATAAAATCTGGATATACCACTATTTTAATCAATCGAGGGCGTCGATTTGCGGGCCGCCGGTATAATTCAGCACGGCTTGCTGAACGGCTTTAGATTGATTGATAGCGGCTTGCTGGACATCGGGGCCCGGCGCCTACCGTACCTGCCAGCCGCGGCATCGGAAGCTGCTAACGTGGCAAGGTGGCGGGCCTTATCTTTGCCAAGCGAATTAGCAAATGGAGCCGGAAGTGGAGCCACAGGTACCTCAGCGCAAGATCATTCACCTGGATATGGACGCGTTCTACGCCTCGGTGGAGCAGCGCGACCAGCCGGAGCTGCGCGGCCGGCCCGTGGCGGTGGGCGGGGCGCGGCAGCGCGGGGTGGTGGCGGCAGCCAGCTACGAGGCCCGACAGTTCGGGGTGCGCTCGGCCATGCCTTCGGTCACGGCCCAGCGCCTGTGCCCGGAGCTGGTGTTCGTGAAGCCGCGCTTCGAAGTATACAAGGCCGTGTCGCGGCAGATCCGGGCCATTTTCGCCGAGTACACCCCGCTCATCGAGCCGCTGTCGTTGGACGAGGCCTACCTCGACGTGACCGAGAACCTGCCGGGCATCCAGTCGGCCACGCAGATAGCGCGGGAAATCCGGGCCAAAATCTGGGAGCAGACGCAGCTGACGGCCTCGGCGGGCATCAGCTACAATAAGTTTCTGGCCAAGCTCGCCTCCGACTTCCGCAAGCCCAACGGGCAGTTCGTCATCCGGCCCGAGCAGGGCCCGGATTTCGTGGCCGGGCTGGAAGTGGGGCAGTTTCACGGCATCGGGCCGGCCACCGCACGGCGGCTCAACGACCTGGGCATCTTCACCGGGCTGGATTTGCGCAACCAAGAGGAGGCATTTCTGCGGCAGCACTTCGGCAAGGCCGGCGGCTACTACTACGCCATTGCGCGGGCCAAAGACCACCGCCCCGTGGTGCCCGACCGGGTGCGCAAGTCGGTGGGCTCCGAAACCACGTTCGCGCAGGACATGACCACCATCGAAGAGCTTATCGACGGCCTGCAGCCCTGCCTGGACGAGGTGTGGGAGTACTGCCAGCGGGCCGAAATCCTGGGCCGCACGGTGACGGTGAAGGTGAAGTACGCGGACTTTCAGCTCATCACGCGCAGCCGCACGGTGCTCACGCCGATTGCCTCGGCCGCCATGCTCACGCAGCTCGGCCACGAGCTGCTGCGCGGGCTGCTGCCGCTGCCCAAGGGCGTGCGCCTGCTCGGCGCCTCGCTCTCGACGCTGGAGCCGGCGGGCGAGGTAGTAGGGCGGCAGCTCTCGTTCGGGTTCTGAGAACCGCTGCTGGCAGTGCGGTTAACCGGCCGCAACTCCCGCTCAGGCCGCCCGCTTTTTCGGCGCGGGCACGTGCACCGGCTTGCCTTTGGCCCCGCCGGTGGGCTTGCGGCCCCGGGCCTTGAGGCGCTTTTTGGTGGACCGCTCGGCCTTGCGCACTTCGCGGTTTTCGAGGCGCTGGGGCATGCGCGCTATCAGCCGCTCGCGCACGAATTGGCAGAGGTGGGAGAGCAGGATGACCTGGGTGCCGTTAAGCAACTTGATAACGTCGCGGCGGCGCAGCAGGCTCACGTGGTGCAGGCCGTGGTCCATCAGGTACTGCTTCACCTCCGAGAGGCGCAGCAGGCCAGCCACCGCGCCGCGCTCCACGGTGGCGTTGTAGCGGGCGGCTCGGTGCTCGCGCAGTCCCTCGGCCGAGGCCACCAGCACCCCCACCCACTCCGGCACCGCGTCGAGCAGCTTGGTCAGGTGCTTTTCGGTGACGACGAAGGTTACGAAGTCGTAGGCGCGGGCGTAGCAGGGTAGCTGGGCTTTCACCCGTAGCAGCGTGTCACCGTCGCTTTTCAGCTCGTAGCCGTGCATGAACTGCGCGGTGATGTGCACCACGTCGGCGCGGGTGGTGCCGGTGGGCAGCTCATCGACGTACACGCCGCCCTGGAGCAGCGGGTAGAGCAGGGCGCGGATTTCCGGGTCGTTCATGGAATCCCGAAGATAACCACGGCCAGTGGCTGATGCACCATCCCCGGAGCTGAATTTGCGCGGCGCGACGGCTTGGCATGAGCGGTAACGGCTGCCGGAAGGCGCTATTCGGCGTCGAAAACCGACTTTTCCAGCACCAGCAACGTCAGCGGCTGCTGGGCCTGGCCGTGGCGGCCTTCGGCGGGCAGCTGCTCGGTGCGGCCGGTGGGCCGGTAGCCGCGGCGGGCGTACCAGGCCAGCAGCTCGGGGCGGGCTTCGAGCACCGTCATGCGCACCACCGGGCGGCGGTGCTGGCGGGCGTAGGCTTCGGCGGCCGAGAGCAGCAGCTGGCCGAGGCCCGTGCCCTGCCGGTCGGGCGCGACGGTGAGCAGGCCCAGGTACAGGGCCTCGGGCTGGGGGTGGAGGAACACGCAGCCGATGAGCTGGCCCGTGGCGGCGTGGGCGAGGAGCAGGGCGGCGTGGTCGGTGGCGTGCTGGCTGAGCAGCTCGCGCAGGGCAGCCTCGTCGGTGCGGGGGCCGCCGAGCAGGTGGCCCTCGGCCGTCCAGCCCACCGGGCCGCCTTCGCCGCGGTAGGCCCAGTTGGCCAGGGCGGCCACCGCGGGTAGATCGGCCGGGGTAGCGGGGCGCAGGTGCAAATCAGGAATCATGCGGCAAAAGTACCGGGCCTGGGGCGTAAAAAGTGGTCTGGCGGCGCGAAAAGCGGCTTGCGGGCCTAGGCGGGCGGGGCAAAGTTGAGTAGCTTGCAGCAAGGGGCGGAGCCACCCGCCGCGCACGGCGGCCCGCCTCTGAATACCTGCCGATTCGGCCACCCGGGGCCCGCTGCGGCCCCGCCCTCTATCCGCATTCCGCCGCCGAGCTTACCTCGCACTTCTGGCATGGCCAAAGCCAACAAACGCCTTTCCATTGCCGACCTGGCCGCCGAGCTGGGACTGTCGATTTCGACCATTTCGCGGGCCTTCAACAACGCCCCGGACGTGAGCGAGGCGACCAAGGCGCAGGTGTGGGCCCTGGCCGACAAGCTCGGCTACCGCCCCAACAGCCTCGCCGCCGCCCTGCGCCGTGGCCGCAGCAACATGCTGGGCGTTATCGTGCCGCACATCAACGGGGCGTTTTTTCCGGCCGTGGTGCACGGCATCGAGGAAGTGGCCAGTCAGGCCGGCTTCAACGTGCTCATCTGCCAGTCGAACGAGGACGAGGCCCAGGAGCGCAAGCACGTGGAGGCCCTGCTCAAGGCCCAGGTCGACGGGGTGCTGGTGTCGATGTCGAACACGACCAGCCACTTCGAGCACTTCGAGAAGGTGCGGAATCAGGCCACGCCGCTGGTGTTTTTCGACCGGATGCCCACCGGGCTGCCCAACGCCTGCGGCGTGGTGGTCGACGACTACCGCGGGGCCTACCAAGTGGTGGAGCACCTGATCCGACAGGGCTGCCAGCGCATTGCGCACTTCGCCGGGCCGAGCACCGTGAATACCACCGCCGACCGCCACCGCGCCTACCGCGACGCCCTGCAGGCCCACGGCCTGCGCTACGACGAGCGGCTGGTGGTGCGCCTGCGCAACTCCACCACCGAAGCCGGCGCCGAAGCCATGCAGCAGCTGCTCGACGGCCCGGTGCGCCCCGACGCGGTGTTTTCGGCCTACGACTTTCCGGCCGGCGGGGCCTTGCAGCTGCTGGAGGCGCGGGGCCTGCGCGTGCCCCAGGACGTGGCCCTGGCCGGCTTCAGCAACGAGCCCTTCACCACGATGGTGAAGCCCCAACTGACCTCCGTAGACCAGCGCGGCGAGCTGATGGGCAAGGCCGCCGTGCAGCTGTTCCTGCAGATTCTCAAGCGCACGGAGTTTTTCACCGGCCAGCGCATCGTGCTCAAGCCCCAGCTCATCGTGCGGGATTCGTCGCTGCGGTAGGGCTCCTCACCCCCCCGACCCCCTCTCCGAAGAGGAGAGGGGGAGCCGGACGATTTTCGCCGGAACGGCCTTTTTAGGCACAAAAAACGGCGCCGGCCCGCTCCGTTTAGGAGACGAACCGGCGCCGTAAGCTTTGGCGCCGAAATGGCCTGATGGCCTACCAGTACACCGTGTAGAGCACCGTCAGCAGGGCAATGACTACGGCCGAGCCGATGGCGAAGCTGCGGTGGGGGCGGAACATCGAGGAGTCGACTTCCAGGCCCTTGGGCTGCACGCCGCGGCTGGTTTCGATGAGGCTGATGATGACCATGGCCAGCACGCAGAACACGAACACGATGCCCATGCGGTCGAGGAAGGGAATCACGTACATGCCGTTTTCCTTGGGGTCGGTGCTGGGGGCCGCGAAGCCGATGGGCGCCAGGAAGGAGAGGTCCAGGAAGCGGGGCAGGAACTTCAGGAACACCGAGCCGGCGAAGCCGCCGATGGTGGCGAACAGGGCCGCCGAGGAGGTCGTTTTCTTCCAGAAGAAGCCCAGGATGAACATGGCGAAGATGCCCGGCGACACGAAGCCGGTGTACTCCTGAATGAACTGGAAGCCGCCCTTCTTGTCGATGCCCAGGAACGGGGCGATGAGCACGCCCAGCACCATGGCCACCACCACCGCAATTTTGCCCACCGACACGAGCTTCTTCTCCGAGGCTTCGGTGTTGATGACCTTCTTGTAGATGTCAAGGGTGAAGATGGTGGCAATGGAGTTGGCCTTGCCGGCCAGCGAGGCTACCACGGCGGCCGTGAGGGCGGCAAAGCTCAGACCTTTCAGACCCACCGGCAGAATGTTGAGCAGTACCGGGTAGGCGCGGTCGGGGTTCAGCTCGCCGTCCTGCATGAACTCGGCCGGGCCGAACACGCCTTCCTTGTAGAGCACGTAGGCGGCAATGCCGGGCAGCACCACGATGACGGGCATCAACAGCTTCAGGAAGGCGGCGAACAGGATGCCGTTGCGGGCCGTGGGCAGGTCGGCGCCCAGGGCGCGCTGGGTGATGTACTGGTTGCAGCCCCAGTAGTTCAGGTTCACAATCCACATGCCGCCGAGCAGCACCGTCAGGCCGGGCAGGTCGAGGTAGTGCGCGTCGTCGCGCTTCAGGATCATGTGGAAGTGGTCGTTGGCCAGCTTGGTCATTTGCGAAAAGCCCGCCAGCACGCCCGACTGCCCGTAGTGCTCGGCCACCATGTTCATGGCCAGGTAGGTAGTGGCCAGGCCGCCCAGAATCAGGAAGAACACCTGAATCACGTCGGTGAAGCCGATAACCTTCATGCCGCCCAGGGTGATGATGACCGCGAAAACGGCCAGGGCAATCATGCACAGCTGCAGGTTCAGGCCCGAGATGCTGCTCACGGCAATGGCGCCGAGGTAGAGAATCGAGGTCAGGTTCACCACCACGTACAGCGCCAGCCAGAAAATGGCCATGATCATGGCCACGGTGCCGTTGTAGCGCTGGCTCAAAAACTGCGGCATCGTGAAGATGTGGTTCTTCAAATACACCGGGATGAAGAACGTGGCCACGATGACCAGCGTGAGGGCCGCCATCCACTCGTAGGTGGAAATGGCCAGGCCGATGCCGAAGCCCGAGCCCGACATGCCCACAAACTGCTCGGCCGAGATGTTGGAGGCAATCAGCGAGGAGCCGATGGCCCACCACGTGAGCGAGCCTTCCGCCAGAAAGTAGTCCTTGGAGTCGCCTTCGGCGGTGCCGTCGTGGCCGGTCTTGCGGCGGTACACCCAGATGCCGTACCCGGCGACAATCAGGAAGTAGATGAAGAAAACGACGTAGTCGAGGGTGGAAAGTTGGTGCACTGGCAGAAGATTGGAAGTAGGCAATGGCGGTAAAAATGAGCAATGAAGCCGAGAGTACCATCCTGTAAGCGGGGGTATTCTCGGCTCCGGCGCCAATTATTTCCGGGCGTTTCCTAGATGTAGCGGTTGATCAGGTTCTCCAGGTATTCCTGCCGGCCGCTGATGATTTGCGGCTCGCCGTGTTCGGCGGCGTAGTCGCGCAGCTGCTCCAGGGTCAGCTGCCCGTCGCGGAAGGCCTTGCCGGCGCCCGCGTCGAAGGAGGCGTAGCGCTGCTGGCGGATTTGCCGGTAGTCCGATTTCTGCAGGATGTTGTCGGCCGTGATGAGGGCGCGGGCGAAGATGTCCATGCCGCCGATGTGGGCGTGGAACAAATCCTGCACGTCAGTCGAGTTGCGGCGAATTTTGGCGTCGAAGTTGATGCCGCCGCCCTGCAGCCCGCCGGCTTCCAGAATGACCAGCATGGCTTCGGTCAGCTCGTAGATGTCGTTGGGGAACTGGTCGGTGTCCCAGCCGTTCTGGTAGTCGCCGCGGTTGGCGTCGATGCTGCCGAGCAGGCCCGCGTCGGCGGCCACCTGCAGCTCGTGCTGGAAGGTGTGCCCGGCCAGGGTGGCGTGGTTGACTTCCAGGTTCAGCTTGAAGTCGTCGAGCAAGTCGTACTGGCGCAGGAAGCCGATGACGGTGGCCGCGTCGTAGTCGTACTGGTGCTTGGTGGGCTCCATCGGCTTGGGCTCGATGAAGAACGAGCCCGTGAAGCCGTTGCGGCGGGCGTAGTCCTTGCAGGTATGCAGGAAGCGGGCGAAGTTTTCCTGCTCGCGCTGCATGTTGGTGTTCAGCAGGGTCATGTAGCCTTCGCGGCCGCCCCAGAACACGTAGTTCTCACCGCCCAGCGCGATGGTCGCGTCGATGGCCGCTTTCACCTGGGCCGCGCCGTGGGCCAGCACGTGGAAGTCGGGGTTGGTGGCGGCGCCGTTCATGTAGCGGCGGTGCGAGAACAGGTTCGCGGTGCCCCAGAGCAGCTTCAAGCCGGTTTCCTGCTGCTTCTGCCGGGCGTATTCCACCATGGTCTGCAGGCGCCGCTCGTTGTCGGCCACGTCGTTGGTGTAGTCCACCACGTCCACGTCGTGGAAGCAGTAGTAGGGCAGGCCCAGCTTGGTCAGAAACTCAAAGGCGGCGTCCATCTTAGCCTTGGCCCGGCCGATGGCGTCGCCCTCCTGGTCCCAGGGAAACAGGTGGGTCGGTTCGCCGAAGGGGTCGGCGCCGGAGCCGTTGAAAGAGTGCCAGTAGGCGCCGGCGAAGCGCAGCCACTCTTTCATGGGCTTGCCCGCCACCACGCGGCTTTCGTCGTACCAGCGGAAGGCCAGCGGGTTGTCGGATTCCAGGCCTTCGTACTGAATGGTCGGGATGGTGCTGAATAGCGTCTTTTGGTCGAGGACCGTGCTCATATGCGTAGGAAGTGAGTTGAAGTTTTGTGGTCGTGGGGAAGGCTTTGGTGCCGTCAGGTTGTCATGTCGAGCGAAGTCGAGACATCTCGCCGGATAGTAATTCCCCTTTATCAGGTTAATTACTAGTAGCCATCAGCACGCGAGATGTCTCGACAAGCTCGACATGACGTTCCGGAGCTTCGTCCGGCCCTTAGCTTTTCGTCAGGGCCGCTTCGGGTTGGGGCAGGCGGGCCAGCAGCTCGGCTTTCCAGCGCTGGTAGGTCTGCTCGTACACCGCCGCCTCGTCGTTGGGCTCGATAAGCTGCAGGCGCTGGACTTGGCTGAACGCCTCGTCGGGCGTGGCGAAGGTGCCCGCGCCGATGCCCGCGCCCAGGGCCGCGCCCACGGCGCCGTCGGTGGGGTACAGCTCCACCGCGAGGCCGGTGGCGTTGACGAAGGCCTGGGCGAAGACCTCGCTGAGGAACATATTGGTCTTGCCGGCCTTGACGACGGTGGGGTGCAAGCCGTTTTCGCGCATCAGGTCGAGGCCGTAGCGGAAGGCAAAGGCCACGCCTTCCTGGGCAGCGCGCAGCAGGTGGCTGCTGGTGTGCACGTTCAGGTCGAGGTGCAGGAAGTGGGCGCCCACCGGCTCGTTGGCCAGCATCCGCTCCACGCCGTTGCCGAAGGGCAGACACAGCAGCCCTTCCGAGCCGGCCGGCACCTGGGCGGCGCGCTGGTTGACTTCGGGGTAGCTCAGCTCCCGGCCCACCGCCTGCTTCACCCAGCGGTTCATGCTGCCCGCCCCGTTGATGCACAGCAGCACGCCCAGGCGCATCTCGTCGGCCGAGTGGTTGACATGAGCGAAGGGATTGACGCGGGAGAGGTGGTCGACGAACAGCTGGTCCGTGACGGCGTAAATCACGCCCGAAGTACCGGCCGTGGCCGCCACTTCACCGGGCCGCAGCACGTTCAGCGAAAGGGCGTTGTTGGGCTGGTCGCCGGCTTTGTAAGTGACGGGGATGCCCGCCGGCAAGTCCAGCTCCTCGGCCACCGATTCGCGCAGGCGGCCGTGCTCGGCAAACACCGGCTGCACCGGCGGAATCAGCGCCTCGTCGAAGCCGAAGAAGCGGAACACGTCCTCGGAAAGCTGGTGCGCGGCGAAGTCCCAGAAAATGCCCTCCGACAGGGCCGAAATGCTGGTGGTGGCTTCGCCGGTGAGCTGCAGGGCCAGAAAGTCACCGGGCAGCATCACCTTGGCTATGCGCTGGTACACCTCGGGCTCGTGCTCCTTCACCCAGGCGAGCTTGGCGGCGGTGAAGTTGCCGGGCGAGTTCAGCAGGTGAGTGCGGCAGCGCTCCGGCCCGATGGCCTCGAAGGCCGCCTCGCCGTAGGGCACGGCCCGCGAGTCGCACCAGATGATGGCGTCGCGCAGCACGTGGTGGTGCTCGTCCACCAGCACCAGGCCGTGCATCTGGTAGGCAATGCCGATGGCGCCGATGTCCTGCGGATTGTAGCGCTGCGTGGCGTGGGCCAGCAGAATGGCCTGCTTGGCGTCCTGCCACCACTGCAGGGGCTGCTGCTCGGCCCAGCCCGGCTGCCGGGTCAGGATTTCGCGCTCCGTGTCGGGGTAGCTCACCGCGGCCAGGCACTGCTGGGTGTCGGCGTCCACCACCGCCACTTTCACCGACGAGGTGCCAATGTCAATTCCTAGGAGAAGCATGGGAATGAGAGAGTTGTCAGTTGCGGGTTGTTAGTTGTCAGTGCGTGCTGACAGCTGCCCCTGACAACTGACAACCCGCAACTGACAACTCATTACTCGATTCTAAACCAGTCGATGTCGGCGTTGCCGCTGTCGTTGAACTTGCCGGGGCGGGTGCAGAACAGGCCGACTTTGGCCCCGATCCACTTGCCTTCCCGGGCCTGAAACTCCGACCCGAGCGGCTGGAACGCCTGCCCGTCGAAGCTGTAGCTGAACTGGCATTTTGCGCCCGCCTTCACCGTCACGCGCAAGTACACCGGCTGCTGGGCCTGGGCCACGGGCACGGCGGGAGTGGTAGTCTCGGCCGGGCCCTTGTCGGCGTCTTTGCACGTGCTCTGGCTGAGCTGCAGCTTGCCGCCTTGGTTGGTCAGGCTGATATAGCCGTAATCCAGCCCCATCATTACCAAACCCACCTTTTCGCCCTCCAGGCGGGAGTCGAAGCGCAGCTTGGTGGTGACGGTGAAGACGTCGGCGGGCAGCTTCTGCAGGAGCAGGTTGGGCTGCTGCCAGAGGTTCTTGTAGCCCTCGGCCAGGGGCATGGCGTAGAGGCGCAGGTAGCCCTGCGGCCCGTTCAGGTAGACCCAGTAATCCTGCGGGTTGGCGTGCCACTGCCACTGCCGGCCTAGTTGGTTTGCGCTGAAATCGTCGGAGGTCGGCGGGGTAGCCAGCGGCTGCGGCTTGCCCTTGATGTTGGGCTTGTGGTAGGTCAGCACGGGCTGGCCTTTGCCGTCCCCGTCGGGGTCTTCGCCGATGACGGGCCAGTCGTTTTTCCACTGCATGGGCTGCAAATGCACGACCCGGCCGTACGGGCCCTGGTCCTGGAAGTGCAGAAACCAGTCCTCGCCCGCGTCGGTATCCACCCAGGCACCCTGGTGCGGACCGTTAATTGGCGTCTTGCCCTGGTCCATCACGATGCGCTCCTCGTAGGGGCCGTACACATTCTTCGAGCGCAGCACCAGCTGCCAGCCCGTGGGCACGCCGCCGGCCGGGGCGAAGATGTAGTAGTAGTCGTTGCGCTTGTAGAACTTGGGTCCTTCCAGCGTGGGGTGGCCCTGGTGCCCGTCGAACACCAGCGCGTCGGGGCCGGTCAGGCTCAGCCCGTCCGGGGCCATCGGCGACACGGCCAGGATGGTTTTGATGCCCGCCCGCGAGCCGGCAAACCCGTGCACGAGGTAGGCCCGGCCGTCCGCGTCCCAGAGCGGGCAGGGGTCAATCCAGCCCTTCGCTTCCTTGATGCACACCGGCGCCGACCACGGTCCGGCCGGGTTTTTCGCCTTGGTCACGAAAATCCCCAGGTCGGGGTCGGGGTAGTAGATGTAGAATTCCTTGTTGTGGTAGCGCAGGGCCGGGGCCCACACGCCGTTGCCGTGCTGCGGCACCGCGTAGCGCGCCAGCGGCGGCTGCTCGTTGAATACTGCCCCAATCAACGACCAGTTGACCAGGTCCTTGGAATGCAGAATTTGCAGGCCCGGCACGCAGTTGAAGCTCGACGAAGTCAGGTAAAAGTCGCTGCCCACGCGAATGGCGTCGGGGTCGGAGTAGTCGGCGTAGAGCACCGGGTTCTTGTAGCGCCCGTCGCCCAAATCGGGCACCCACACCTTCGACACCGGGCTTTGCGCCTGCGCGGCGCAGGGCAGCGCGCCGATGATGGTCGTCAGCAGCGCCAGCCAGCAGAAACTGGCTAGCAAGGCTGGCACCGGGCAGAAAGCACGAAGCCGGGAAGCAAAGCACATGGGGTGGGAACGGGTAGGCGGTAACTGAGCAGCGAAGCTCCGGAAAGGTAAGAGGAAATTCTGAATTAGTGCTATTCGGAAACGATACCGAAAACGAGGATGTAGCATGAGCTTGATGGTTTCTTTTTGCTGTTTTTGGGCTTTTTACTGGTTTTTAGCCTCTGTTAATAGTGTGGGAAATAGTACCGGTATCGTTTCCGTAAATCGGAAAATAAAAAGAGAAATCAGGCGTGATAGTTCTATGGATGGGCTATAATTCATGGGTGAGTATGGTTGAATGCACGGCTGAAAGGTAGGTGTCGGACGCCGACTGGGGCCACAAAACAGAGCCGCCGGGCCCGTTCCAGCGCAGTGGCTGGTTCGGACCCGGCGGCTTAGGCCGGCAGGCGGTATTCCTCAGAGAATCGACAGCGAAGATTTGGGCCGCATGCGGTACTCAAACATGGTGGTAATGTTCAGCGCCTTCACCCTGGCTTCTTCGGCCTTGGGCCCGGCAAAATTTTCCTGCACGGTCTGGTAAAAGAGCTCCAGCCAGCGCTGAAAATGCGGTTTCTCAATCGGCAGCACCAGGTGTTTGGGGAAGGGGCGGCCCTTGTAGCGGGCGGTGCCCAGCAGGATGCTGCTCCAGAAATCGTACATGGTGGGCAGGTGGGCGGGCCAGTGCACGGCGGCTACCTCGTTGAACACGGGGCCGAGCAGCGCGTCCTGGTTGACCTTGTCGTAGAACCGGTCGACCAGGGCCTGAATGTCGGTTTCGGTGCTGATATCGGGCAAGGTGGGGGAGGGAGTAGGCATGGGAAGCGGGGAAATCAAGTGGGCAAACAGCGGCTCAGGCGCTTTGGTGCCGCTGCCCGTAGCGGTGCGACTCGCGGCGCCGGGCCATGCGCAGGGACCAGCGGAACGTCAGCACCCCGGCGGTGAGCAGCGTGGCAAATTTCGTGATTTCCAGCACGATGTAGGTCACGTGCTGGGAGTTGGGCGGCTGGGGCTGACCAGCCAGCAAGGCTTCGGCGCGCACGTCGAGGGCGGGCAGCAGCCAGAGCGTCTGGGCCAGCAGCACCAGCACCGCCACCAGCAGCACCTGCCAGATGCGCGCCGGCACGCCCAGCAGCCCGGCGCAGAGCAGGGCTGCCACGCTCAGGGCCAGCTCCACCTTGTTGAGGGCGTGAAACACGATGCGCCCGATGCCCACGCCCAGCGGCACGGTGATGTGCGGGGCGGTGAACTTCAGCGGGGCTTCGAGAAAGGAAATGCCGGCCATCAGTCCCGCCCAAAGGAACAGGACCAGCACCAGCAGCAGGGAAAGGGAAGAGGAACGCATAACGGCAGCGAAACTAACGGGCCCGACCGGGAGCAGCGCCGGCCGGGCCCCGGAACAACGGCCCAAAGGTGGGGCCGGGTTCAGGGCACCGCCGCTGACGAGGATCAGCCCGGGCGGCTGACGTTCGTCAGCTTTTGCCGGGGCCGGGGCGGGGAACTTTGCCGGACTACCAGCGTCGACCCTGGCAGTCAACTCCTTCGCGTGAACACCACCGCCGCACCCACCCGTACCGCCACCGCCTGCGCCCACTGCGGCGACGACTGCCCCGACGAGCCCATCCGGCTATCGGCCAAGCCCGGGCTGAGCTTCTGCTGCCAGGGCTGCAAGGCCGTGTACGAGCTGCTCGACGCCAACAACCTCTGCCAGTACTACGCCTTCGGAGAGGAGCGCCCCGGCCAGAAAATCAAGCCCGTGGAGCTGCCTGGCCGCTTCGATTACCTCGACGCCGACTCGGTGCAGGCCCAGCTGCTGAGCTTCCGCTCCCCGGAGCTGGCCCGCCTCACCCTGCACCTGCCGCAGATGCACTGCGCCTCGTGCATCTACCTGCTGGAGCACCTCTACCAGCTCGACGCGGGCGTGACGGAGGCGCGGGTGAACTTCCTGCGCAAGGAAATCAGCCTGGGCTACCGGCCCGCCGAAACCTCGCTCAAGGCCGTGGTGACGCTGCTGGCCAGCCTCGGCTACGAGCCGCAGATTACGCTGGCCGAGCTGGGTGCCCAGCCCCACCGCGGCAGCCGCCGCCTCTACTACCAGCTGGGGCTGGCGGGCTTCTGCTTCGGCAACGTGATGCTGCTGGCCTTTCCCGACTACCTGAGCTTCACCGACGAGCTGGCCCACGAGTTCGGGCGTTTTTTCGGCTATCTGAGCCTGCTACTGGCCCTGCCGGTGCTGCTCTACGCCGCCCAGGGTTTCTACCGCTCGGCCTGGGCCGGGCTGCGCCAGCGCTACATCAACCTCGATTTTCCCATCAGCCTGGGCCTGACCTCGCTGTTCGCCGTGAGCAGCTACGAGGTGCTCACGCAGCACGGCCCCGGCTACTTCGACTCGTTTACCGGGCTGGTGTTTTTCATGCTCATCGGCCAGTGGGTGCAGCAGCGCACCTACGACGCTCTGCGCTTCGACCGGGACTTCACCTCCTACTTCCCGGTGGCCGTGACCTTGCTGACCGCGGACGGCGAGAAGTCGGTGTCGGTGAAGGAGCTGCGGGTGGGCCAGCGCATCCGGGTGCGCAACCAGGAAGTCATTCCGGCCGACGCCATGCTCATGCGCGGCAGCGGGCAGATCGACTATTCCTTCGTGACCGGCGAATCGGTGCCGGTGGCCAAGGTGGCGGGCGAGGTGGTGTACGCCGGCGGCCGGCAGGTGGGGGAGGCGGTGGAGCTGGAGGTGGTGCGTGAGGTGTCGCAGGGCTACCTCACCCAGCTCTGGAACAACCCCGCCTTCCACAAAGCCGAGAAGCAGACCCTGGAAACCTACGCCAACAAAGTAGGCCGCTATTTCGTGGCCGCCACCCTGCTGATTGCGGCCGGCGCCATCCTGTACTGGTACCCGCGCGATGAGCAGATGATGTGGCGGGCCTTCACCTCGGTGCTCGTCATTGCCTGCCCCTGCGCCCTCTCGCTGGCCACGCCCTTCGCCCTGGGCAGCGCCCTCACGGTGTTTGGCCGGCACCGCTTCTTCCTGAAAAACGCCGCCGTAGCCGAAACCCTGGGCCGCGCCACCACCATCGTGTTCGATAAAACCGGCACCCTCACCGACGTGCGGCGCTCGGCCGTGGAATACTGCGGCCCGGTGCTCACTGAACGGGAGCAGCAGGCCGTGGCCGCCGTGGTGGCCCAAAGCACGCACCCGCTCAGCCTACGACTACTGCAGGAGCTGCCCGCCAGCACGCTATCCGTCACCGATTTCGTGGAAGTGCCCGGTCAGGGCCTGCGCGGCGTGGTCGGCGGCGTACTGGTGAAGGTCGGCTCGGCGGCTTTCGTGGGGGCAGATGCAGATTTAGTTACTGCTGAAACGTCAGCCGCACCAGCTCAGGGGCTAAACCTCGGGCAATCGATAGAGCAATCAGCAGGCGAACCGGAAACCAATGCCACTGCCGCCGACACCACCGACAATCTGCAGTCGCGCGTGTACCTGAGTCTGGCGGGCGACCTGCACGGCTGCTACTTCTTCCGCAACGTGTACCGCCAGGAGCTGGGCCCGGTGCTGGCCGACCTTGGCCGCCGCTACCGCCTGGCCGTGCTCAGCGGCGACAACGACTCCGAACAGGACCGCCTGCGCGAGCTGTTCGGCCCCGAGGCCGAGCTGCGCTTCCGCCAGACGCCCCAGCAGAAGCTCGACTACGTGGCCGCCCTCAAAGCCCGGGGCGAAACCGTGGTGATGGTCGGCGACGGGCTCAACGACGCGGGTGCCCTGCAGCAGGCCGACGCCGGCATTGCCCTCACCGACACGCTCACCAACTTCTCGCCCGCCTGCGACGCCATTCTCGACGCCGGCAGCTTCGGGCGGCTTGGCAGCTTCCTGCGCTTCACCCAGGACTGCCTGCAGGTGGTACTGGCCACCTTCGTGCTGTCCTTCGTCTACAACGGCCTCGGCCTGGGCCTGGCGGTGCAGGGCCGGTTTACGCCCATCGTGTCAGCCATTCTGATGCCCATCAGCTCCCTGAGCGTGATGGTATTTGCCACCCTGCTGGTGCGCTACGCGGCTTACCGGCGCCAACTCTAACTCCGCATGGAAATCATCTTCGCCCTCATTACCATCTCGCTCTGCGTGGCGGTGCTTTTCCTGTTGGCCTTCGTGTGGGCCGTGCGCAGCAACCAGTACGACGACACCTACACGCCCGCCGTACGCATGCTCTTCGACGACCCGCAGGAGGAAAAACCCGCGCCGTAGCGGGCGTGTAGGCGTTGCCGTTATCTATAGCCCAGGGTTTAAACCCTGGACCAGATAGGATCCGGCGTCACCCTTTTGCCGGGCTGGTCGTACGCAAAGGGCAGCGGGGCCAATGCCCGCGCCCGACCCTTATGCAACACCAGACCAAAACCACCATGCTGCAGAACCTGGCCCGCCTTACGCTGGGCACCTTTATGATAACGGCCGGCACGGGCCACCTCACCTTCGCCCGGCGCGAGTTTCAGGCCCAGGTACCCGACTTCGTGCCGCTCGACAAGGATACCACCGTGCTGCTCTCGGGCGTGGCCGAAATCGGGCTGGGCCTGGCGCTGCTGCTCTGGAAGCGGGAGCGGGCCCTGCTGGGCCTGGGGCTGGGCGCGTTCTACGTGGCCGTCTTTCCCGGCAATGTGCACCAGTACACTCACCGCATCGACGCTTTCGGCCTCGATTCGGATGAAAAGCGCCTGGCGCGGCTGTTTTTCCAGCCGGTGCTGGTGGCCTGGGCCTTGTGGAGCACCGGGGCGCTGAAGGCGCTGTGGCAGAGCCGGAAGCAGAAGGTGAATTAGAACGTCATCCTGAGCGCAGCGAAGGACCTTCCTCGCACCCTGCACCAACTAATAAGCGCAGCCATCAACGCCCAATTGTCCGGGCTGAGGTGGCTGCGCTTTTATCGTTCTAGTTAAATGGCGTTGGCACTTCGTAGGTGCCGACGGTGCGGGGCTCGAGGAAGGTCCTTCGCTGCGCTCAGGATGACGTTGTTTTTCGACGCTAGCTAACCGTTTCACCAGCCCCGCGCCTGACATCAATCAGTCCGGCGGCCTGACGTTCGTCATCTTTTGCCGGCGGCCCGATTCGGAGTTTTGTCCTACTTCAAAACAACCCGTTTCGCGCTATGGCTGTGCTGGCTCCAGCGAAATTGCCCGGGGAGGAAAAACCTCTGTCCAGGGCCGTTCTCGCATCGTTTTACGACAACAAAATCGTCCGGGACTTCGGCGTTGCCACCGTGTTCTGGGGCATTGCTGGCATGCTCATCGGCGTTATTGCCGCGTTTCAGCTGGCCCGGCCCGAGCTGAACATGGGCACGCCCTACACCACCTTCGGCCGCATCCGCCCGCTGCACACCAACGCCGTCATCTTCGCCTTCGTCGGCAACGGCATCTTCACCGGGGTGTACTACTCCCTGCAGCGCCTGTGCAAGACGCGCATGTTTTCGGACGTGCTCAGTAAAATCCACTTCTGGGGCTGGCAGCTCATCATCGTGTCGGCCGTGGCCACCCTGCCGCTGGGCTTCACTACCTCTAAGGAGTACGCCGAGCTGGAATGGCCCATCGACATTGCCATTACGCTGATCTGGGTGGTGTTCGGCTGGAACATGTTCGGCACCATTGCCCGCCGCAAGGAAAAGCACCTGTACGTGGGCATCTGGTTCTACATTGCCACCTTTCTGACGGTGGCGGTGCTGCACATCGTCAACTCGATGGAAATTCCGGTGTCGTTCCTCAAGAGCTACTCCGTGTACGCCGGGGTGCAGGACGCGCTGGTGCAGTGGTGGTACGGCCACAACGCGGTGGCCTTCTTCCTCACCACGCCCTACCTGGGTTTGATGTACTACTTCCTGCCCAAGGCGGCGGAACGGCCGGTATACTCCTACCGGCTGAGTATCATCCACTTCTGGTCCCTGATTTTCATCTACATCTGGGCCGGGCCGCACCACTTGCTCTACACCGCCCTGCCCGACTGGGCGCAGAGCCTCGGTGTAGTCTTCTCCGTGATGCTGATTGCCCCGAGCTGGGGCGGCATGATCAACGGCCTACTGACCCTGCGCGGCGCCTGGGACAAGGTGCGCCAGGAGCCCATCCTGAAGTTTATGGTGGTGGCAATTACGGCCTACGGCATGGCCACCTTCGAGGGGCCTATGCTGAGTTTGAAGAACGTCAACGCCATTGCCCACTTCACCGACTGGATTGTGGCCCACGTGCACGTCGGCGCCCTGGGCTGGAACGGCTTCCTGACCTTCGCCGTGCTCTACTGGCTGTGGCCGCGCCTCTACCAGACCCCGATTCACTCGCGCAAGCTGATGAACGTGCACTTCTGGCTAGGCACCCTGGGCATCCTGTTCTACGCCCTGCCCATGTACTGGGCCGGCTTCACGCAGGGCCTGATGTGGAAGCAGTTCAACGAGGAGGGCATGCTGCAGTACGCCAACTTCCTCGAGACGGTGATGCAGATTGTGCCGATGTACTACCTGCGCGGCATCGGCGGGGTGCTCTACCTCAGCGGGGTGTTCCTGATGGTGTACAACCTCTACCAGACCGCCAAAGCCGGCACGCTGCTGGCCAACGAGAAATTCCACGCCCCGGTGGTCATCGACCACGAGCACAGCCACGAGGGCGGGCACTGGCACCGCTGGATTGAGCGCCGCCCCGTGCAGCTGAGCATCGGCGCCACCATTGCCATCCTCATCGGCGGCGCGGTCGAGATGATTCCGACCTTTATGATCAAGTCGAACGTGCCCACCATTGCCTCGGTGAAGCCCTACACCTCGCTGGAGCTGGAAGGCCGCGACCTGTACATCCGCGAGGGCTGCGTGAACTGCCACACCCAGATGGTGCGCCCCTTCCGCTCTGAGACGGAACGCTACGGCGAGTACTCCAAAGCCGGCGAGTTCGTGTACGACCGGCCCTTCCTCTGGGGCTCCAAGCGCACCGGCCCGGACCTGCACCGCGTGGGCCAGAAATACCCGCACTCCTGGCACTACAACCACATGATGGACCCCACGAGCATGTCGCCCGGCTCCATCATGCCGCCTTACCCCTGGCTGTTCGAAAACGACCTCGACTACGCCGATACGCCCGCCAAAATCAGCGCCCTGCGCAAGCTCGGCACGCCTTACCCGGCCGGCTTTGAGCAAGTAGCCGTGCAGGAAGCCCGCAAGCAGGCCGCCGGCATCGCGGCCGACCTCGCGAAAGAGGACATCCAGGTGAAGTCGGACAAGGAAATCGTGGCCCTGATTGCCTACCTGCAGCGCCTCGGCACCGACATCAAAGTGAAGGACGAGCAGGCCGCCGCCGTAGCCGCCGAGTAACGCGCCGCTCGCCAAAGCCGCCGACTTACCCATCAGCAACCCTTAACAAATCCTTCGTCAGGCTCCCCTCGCTTTCGGAGCGGGGGCCGGGGGGTGAGGCGTATGTACAAGAACGTTCTGGAGAGCATTGCGGGCATCGAAATCTACCCGCTCATCTCCTTCGTCATTTTCTTTCTCTTCTTCCTGGCCCTGCTGGTGTACGTGTGCATCGTCAGCCGCCAGCACATCCAGGCCATGAAGCAACTGCCGCTGCAGGGCGACGAGCACGCCGCCCCGGCCCAAACGGAAGGAGGTGCGCTGTGCTAACGCGTAAGCTACCCTACGCCGCGCTGCTAGCCCTGAGCGCCCTGCTGAGCGGCACCGCCGCCCGGGCCCAGGACGCGGACCCCGCCGCCGCCCCGGCCGCTGATGCCGCCCAAAAAGCCGCCGAAGCCGGCGCCGACCTCACGGCCATGCTCTGGCTGATGGGTGGGCTCACCGGGCTCATCATCTTCGTGCTGCTGATGCTCTTCGCCCTGCTCTGGCAGATGCGGCCGCTGCTGCGCGAGGTCTACGCCCTGCCCACCATCCGCGAATCGTGGTACGGCCGGGCCCTGGGCCTGTTCCTGGGCGACCCGGTGGGCCTGACCGGCAAGTACAAGGAGGACGTCATGGCCGGCCACGACTACGACGGCATCACCGAGTACGACAACGACCTGCCGCCGTGGTGGAAGTACGGCTTCTACCTCACCATCGTGTTCGGCGTGGCCTATTTCATTCACTTCCACGTGACCCGGGACGGGGAGCTGAGCGCGGCCGAGTACCAGCACGAAATGGCCGAAGCGGCCCTGCTCTCGGCTCAGCTCGGCGCCAACGACGACCCCAACAAGCCCACCGACTACCAGTCCCTGACCGCCGCCGCGGATATCGACGCGGGCAAAACCATCTTCGCCCAGAACTGCGCCGCCTGCCACGGCCAGAGCGCCGAGGGCAAAGTGGGCCCGAACCTGACCGACGAATACTGGCTGCACGGCGGCGAAGTCAACAAAGTGTACCACACGGTGAAATACGGCGTGCAGGGCAAGGGCATGGTGGCCTGGAAGGGCAAGCTGTCCTCGAAGCAGATGCTGCAGGTGGCTTCCTACATCCTCACCCTGCAGGGCTCGAAGCCGGCCAACGCCAAGGCGCCGCAGGGCGAGAAGGAAGCCGTCGGCAAGCCCGTAGCACGGCTGTAAACCACTAATGCCAGCACGTCATGTCGAGCTTGTCGAGACATCTCGCGTGCTTCGTTGAACTGCTCACTAGCCCAGGGTTTAAACCCTGGGCAATCGAGCGGGCGGCCTAAGGGCTGCTTCCAACGAGCGGTAGAGATGCTTCGGCGGGGCTCAGCATGACAAACCAAGACATAGCCCGCGGCGGGGCTTCCTCCTTTCCCGCCGTGCGCCCGAACGCTGCTATCAGCACAGCCCACGTTCGGGCGAGCCGCCGGCCCACCTGCCGGCGGCGGGCTCTTTGGGCTTTTTGGGGTGGCAGCCGCGCCGCCCGCCAGAAGCCTAGTGCAGTAGACACCCCCTAACGTCCCCATCATCCGGCGCCCTTTCCGAGAAAGGCGGCCTGGGGAGCCCTCATGAACAGCGTCGCCAACCAACCCGCCCCCGCCGAGTCCTTCCGCGACTCTATCGCCACGATAGACAGCAAGGGCAAGCGCGTGTGGCTGTACCCGAAGAAGCCCAAGGGTCCGCTGTACAGGGCCCGCAAGTGGGTGAGCTACGCGCTGCTCACGCTGCTGTTTGCCGGTCCCTGGCTGCGCATCCACGAGCTGCCGGTGCTGATGCTCAACGTGGTGGAGCGGAAATTCATCATCTTCGGGCAGATCTTCTGGCCCCAGGACTTCTTCATCCTGCTGCTGGGCACGCTGGCCTTCGTGCTCTTCATCATTCTCTTTACGGTGGTCTACGGGCGGATTTTCTGCGGCTGGGTGTGCCCGCAGACCATCTTCCTGGAAATGGTGTTCCGCCGCGTGGAGTACCTGTTCGAAGGCGACGCCCCGCAGCAGAAAGCTCTCGACAAAGCCGCCTGGACCTGGAACAAAATCGGCCGCAAGACGGGCAAGCACGCGGTGTTTGTCGTCATCTCGTTTCTGATTGCCAACACCTTCCTGGCCTACATCATCGGCTCCGATGCGCTGACGCGCATCGTGACGGACCCGCTCCGGCAGCACCTGGGCGGCCTGACGGCCATGGTGCTGTTCACCGGCGTGTTCTACGCCGTGTTTGCCCGCTTCCGCGAGCAGGTGTGCATCATTGCCTGCCCTTACGGCCGCCTGCAGGGCGTGATGCTCGACAAGAACACCATCACCGTAGCCTACGACTACGGCCGCGGGGAGCCGCGTCAGAAGCTGCGCAAAAACCAGGAGCGCACCGCTGGCGACTGTATCGACTGCCGCCAGTGCGTGCAGGTATGCCCCACCGGCATCGACATCCGCAACGGCGCCCAGCAGATGGAATGCATCAACTGCACCGCCTGCATCGACGTGTGCAACTCCATCATGGACCTGATCAACAAGCCCCAGGGCCTGATCCGCTACGACTCGGAGGCGCACATCGAAGCCGGCACCCGCTTCCGCGTCACCGGGCGCGTGAAGGCTTATTCGGCGGTGCTGCTGGTGCTGCTCGGCGTCATGGTGAGCCTGCTGGTGACGCGGGCCAACGTGGAAGCCACGGTGCTGCGCACACCCGGGCAGCTCTACCAGAAAACCGCCTGCGGCACAGTCACCAACCTCTACAACGTGTCCGTCATCAACAAAACCAACCGGGCCATGCCCCTGGAGCTGCGGGTGCTGGAGCCGGCCGGCGGCACGGTGCAGCTGGTGGGCCAGGCGGGCCTACGGCTGCCTGCCCAGGGCATCGTGGAGGGCGTGTTCTTCGCCGAGCTGCCCCGCGCTGCCCTGCCGAAAACGAGCAACAAGATTCGGGTAGGCGTGTACAGCGGCGGCCGGCTGATAACGGAAGCCAACACCAAGTTCCTGGCCCCGCCGCAGTAGGAGAGGAGCAGCCCGGCCAGCGCCGAACAGCAAACCAGACCGTCATCTTGAGCCTTAGCGAACCGCAGGTCGACGGAGTCAAGGACCTTCCTCGAACCCTGTACCGCCGCCACCTACAAAGTGCAGACGCTTTTCCTGCATAAGCGCAGCCACCGGCGCCTTTGCCAAAACGTCAGCCACCAGGACTTAACCGCTGGTGCAGGGCTAGAGGAATGTCCTTGACTCCGTCGACCTGCGGTTCGCTAAGGCTCAAGATGACCGTTCTGATAGCGCGCACAGACAACAATTCCCCATGACCACCCTCGCCGTGAATACCCCCGCCCAACCCCGCCGCAGCCTCTGGCCCTACGCCATCATGGCGGCCTTCGTGCTCTTCGCCGGCTTTATCGGCTACATGGTGCGGCAGGCCATGCGCAGCAGCGTCGACCTGGTGAGCAAGGACTACTACGAGCAGGAACTGCGCCACCAACAGCGCATGAACGCCGTGGCCCGCACCGCCGCCCTGGCCGAGCAGGTGACGGTGCGCTACCAGCCCGCCGCCCGCACCCTGGCGCTGCAGCTGCCCGCCGCCCTGACCAGCCAGGGTGCCACCGGCCAGGTGCAGTTCTTCCGACCCGCCGATCAGACTCTGGACTTCACCGTGCCCCTGCAGCCCGATGCCGCCGGCCGCCAGCAGCTGAGCACGGCCCGGCTGCGGCCCGGCTACTGGCGCGTGCGCCTCGATTTCGAGGCCGGCGGGCAGCCGTATTTCGTGGAGCAGAGCATCGTGGTCAGCAACTGATTTTCGTCATAGCATCCGGCGGCGGCGCCGACGAAATTGCCCTTCGTCGGCGCCGCCGCCGCGTTTCAACCGGTGTCAGCGGCCCTAGCCAAACATTGGCACATCAGCACATTCCACCACATTAACACATTCAAGACCAATGCTCTGGGCCGGGTTTCTCTTCGGACTGCTGGGCAGCTTCCACTGCGTGGGCATGTGCGGCGCCATTGCGCTGGCCCTGCCGGGCGCGGGGGCACGCCGCTGGCAGTTCGTGGCGGGCCGCACGCTCTACAACCTGGGCCGGGTGACGACCTACACCGCCCTGGGCGCCGGGGCCGGGCTGTTGGGCCAGTCATTGCGGCTGGCCGGGCTGCAGCAGGGTCTGTCGGTGGCCTCGGGCGTGCTGATTCTGCTGCTGGTGGCGGTGCCGGAGCGCCACACCGGCCGCGCCGCCGCCGGGCTGGGCCTCGACCGGGTGCTGGCCCGGCTGAAGCAGGCGCTGGCGTATTGGTTTCAACAGTCCTCGCTAAAGGCGCTGTACCTGAGCGGGGTGCTGAACGGTCTGCTGCCCTGTGGGCTGGTGTACCTGGCATTGGCGGGGGCGTTGAGTGCGCCGGGCGGCCTGGGTGGCGCCGCGGCGTACATGGCCCTGTTTGGGTTGGGTACCCTTCCGCTGATGCTGGCCCTGTCGCTCACGGGGCAGCTCGTGCCGCTGCACTGGCGCGCCCGGCTGCGGCAGGCCGTGCCGGTGGCAGCCACGGCGCTGGCCGTGCTCTTCATCGTGCGCGGCCTGGGCCTGGGCATTCCCTACCTGAGTCCGCAGCTCAGCAAGGCTGCCCCGGCCGCCAGCAGCCGCCACCGCCCCGCCGCCATTACCATGTGCCACTGACGTTTCCGCGCCGGCCGCGTGGCGGGTGCTGCAGTTGCTTTCATCTCTCACTCCTAACCCACATACCCTCGTCAGGCTCGCCCGCTCCCCTTGGAGAGGGGGCCGGGGGGTGAGGCTCCTCATGAAGACCATCCTCGTTCCCCTCGACCTGACGGCCGCCGCCGAGCCCACCGTGGTCTACGCCAACAAACTGGCCGTGCGCCTCGGGGCCGAAGTCGTGCTGCTGTACTGCCACCACGGCGCCCTCAGCCACGAAGACACGGCCGCCTACCAGCAGCGCCTGCTGGTGCTGGCCGAGCGTCTGCGCTACGTGCAGCTCGTGCGCCAGGACGGCCGCCGCATCCGCTACCGCGTGGCCGTGCGCGCCGGCTGTCTGCACGACCACGTGCAGAACGTTATCGACGAGTACGGGGCCGGGCTGCTGGTCATGGGCCTGGAGCACGTCGACTGCGGGGAGGCGGCCATCGGCGGCAACCACGCGGCCCGCATTGCGGGGTTGGCCCGCTGCCCGGTGCTGGTGGTGCCGCCCGGCGCCCGCACCCTGCCGCAGCGCGCCGCCTTCCTGGCTGATTTCGGTCACCTCGACGCCGCCACCCTGGCCCCGCTCGCCCCGCTGCTGCGGGAGCTGAAGCCCCAGCTGCAGCTGGTCCACTTCTACCAGCAGCTCGATCTGTCCGAGCTCATCCGCGTCAAGCGCGGCATGCAGCTGATTCAGCGCGCGCTGACGGACATTCCGCTGCGCACCCGCCTCGTGCTCGACGACGACCCGCTGGAGGGCATCGGCGAGTTCTGCGAGGCCATGCACGCGCAGCTGCTCATCTTCGCGCCCACCGACGCGGTGCTGCTCGACCGGTTTTTCGACGTGTGCTACACCAAGACCCAGGCCTACCACACCCGCATTCCGCTGCTGGTGCTGCCCCAGCCCGCCCCCGCCGGGGGCGTGTGCTGTGAGCACTGCGCGCAGCAGCTGACGGCTACGCCCGCCCAAGCGGTAGTGTAAGAAGCTGTTTTAAGGGGCAGAACGTCTGTGCCTGATCAACCGGCCAACAGCCCGCGCGAGTACTCACGACGGTCTTCCGCATCTGCCAAAAGCCGTCGTGAGTACTCATGAGGCATTGCGCCAGATACGTGCGCCCATCCCGCCTACTCACGGAGCATATCGGCAAGCGTTGAAGCCCTTCGTGAGTAAACGCGAGGCATTCCGGCAACTGACAAAGCCCCTCATGAGTACTCGTGAGGCGTTACTGCATAGTAACAAAGGCCTTCGCGAGTACTCGCGAAGGCCTTTGTCGTCTGGCGGTTAGCGACCTGAGCCGGAGGGGGTGGCGGTCCGGCATAGGCAGGCCTCCTTGCAGAAAAAGGCCGTCATGCTTCATCTGGCGTCCGCCTGTCGAAGCATGACGTTCTAAACCTCCCAGCCAGGGGCCGCCTACCAGTGCGCCCGGCGCAGCTTCTCGGGCTGCAGCACGCGGATATCCTTGCCGGCCAGCTCGATCAGGCCGTCCTGCTTGAACTCGCTCAGGGTGCGAATCAGCGACTCGGGGGCGGTGCCGACGAGGGCGGCCATGTCGTCGCGGGAGAGCTGGAAGGCCGAGGCGTCGGCGGCGTGCTGCTCGTGCAGGCGCAGCAGCGTGTCGGCCACGCGGCGGCGGATGGAATTGTAGGCCATGCCCACCAGCTGCTGCTCCCGCTCGCTCACCCGGCCCGCCAGCAGGCGGATGAACTGCTGGCTGACCTCGGGGTTGCGCAGCACCAGCTGGGTGAAGTCGTCCTTCGGGATGTAAACCAGCTCCGAGTCGTCGACGGCCACGGCCGAGTCGCCGTGCCGGGTGTGCTCCAGCAGGGCCATGTAGCCGAAAAACTCGCCCGGGCCGTAGAGGCCCGTTATCAGCTCTTTGCCGGCGGCGGTGGTCTTGATGGTTTTCACCCGGCCCGATTGCACGAAGTAGAGCCGCGTGGGCTCGTCGCCTTCGCGGTAGATGTTCTGCTTTTTGGGCACCGCGTGCAGCTTGCGGTCCACCGTGAGGCCTTCCAGATTGCCCACGGCGCGGGCGTCGGCCAGGAACTCCTGCAGGCCGCCGCGCTGCAGGTCGTAGTCGGCGCGCAGCTGGCGGAAGCGGTTCAGCCGCCCGCTGATGGCGCTCAGCAGCTCGCTTTCCTCGAAGGGCTTGGTCAGGTAGTCGTCGGCGCCCAGCTCCATGCCCCGGCGCATGTCCACACGCTCGGTTTTGGCGGTGAGGAAGATGAACGGAATGCCGGCCAGGTCCGCATCCTGGCTGAAAATCTGCAGCACGCCGTAGCCATCGAGCACCGGCATCATGATGTCGCAGATGACCAGGTCGGGGCGGATGCTGCGGGCCTGCTCCACGCCCACTTTGCCGTTTTCGGCGGTGAGCACACGGTAGCCGGCCAGCTCCAGAATTTCGGCCGTCGACTCGCGGATCAGCTCGTTGTCCTCAATCAGCAGAATGGTTTTCATAGGGAATGGTGACGGTGACGGTGGTGCCGCGGTTCAGTTCGCTGTGCAGGCTGATGCGCCCGCCCATCAGCTCCAGGTAGCGCCCCACGATGTAGAGCCCCAGCCCGGTGCCGGGAATGTTGGTGACGTTGCGGGCGCGGAAAAACCGCTCGAACAGGTGCTCCTGGTCCTCGGCCGAAATGCCCACGCCCTGGTCCAGCACCGCCAGCGTGAGCAGCCCCTGGGCGCAGCTGGCGCGCAGCGTCACTTCGGAGTGTTCGGCCGAGTACTTGATGGCGTTGCTGAGCAGGTTGACGAGGATTTTGCGCAGCAGCGAAGGGTCGAGCACTACCGGCGCGGGGCAGTCCACGTGCTGGCTGATGCGCTGCCCGGCTTTGAGCAGGCCCTGCACGTCGGTTACCACCTCGCTGAGCAGGGCGGGCAGGGCCAGCTCCACCGGCCGCGCCTCCACCTTGCCCTCCTCGATGCGGCCCACGGACAGGAATTCCTCCAGGATGTCGTTCAGGTGCTTCACCGAGCTGCGGATGCGCTGCAGGTGCTTCACGCGCTTGTCCTGCTGCTCGCTCTCGGGGTACTTTTCGATGAGCGTGGCCGAGTTCATCACCGCCGTGAGCGGGGTACGAAACTCGTGCGAGGCCATGCTCACGAAGCGCGACTTCAGCTCGCCCAACTCCTGCTCGGCCGCCAGGGCCTTGGCCAGCTCCTCGGTGCGCTGCTCCAGCTGCTCCAGGGTGCTGAGCAGGGCGTGGGTGCGGTCGGCCACCTTCTGCTCCAGCTCGGCGTTGAGCTTTTCCACGCGCTGGCGCTGGGCAATCAGCTCCCGCTCGGCTTCCTTCTTGTAAGTGATGTCGAGGATGTAGGAAACCACGTACAGCTCCTCGTCGAGGTGGAAGTAGCTCAGGCTGACCTCCACCGGAAACACCGAGCCGTCCTTGCGCTGGCCCTGCAGGTCGCCGCGGTGGGCGCCCATGGCCCGCACCGAGGGCGCGGCGTTGAATGACTCGCGCAGCTGCTCGTGGTGGCGGCCCACCGCCCGGGGCACCAGCACCTCGATGCGCTGGCCTAGCAGCTCGGCCGGCCGGTAGCCGAACAGCTGCTCGGAAAGGTGGTTGGCCGACACAATCTGCCCGTGCCGGTCGCACATGATGATGCCGATGGTGGCATTGGCCACCACCGCCTCGAAGCGGCTCACGCTCTGGGCCAGCTCCCGCTCGGCCAGCAGCAGGCGGTCGGGGCCGCTCAGGCGCACCAGGTACAGGGTGCGGCCCTCGTGGCCGAAGGGCGTCAGCTCGATGCTGACGCGGGTGGCGTCGCCGCTGGCGCGGGTCGCGTCGGCGGCCACCAGGGCGTGGCCGCTCTGCCGGGCCGAGTGCAGGGCGGCGGCCCAGCTGTGGCCGGGCGCGGGCTGCACCGGCAGGGCGTCGTCGGCCACCTGGGCCTGCAGGAAGGCGGCCTCGGAAGGGTAGCCCAGCAGCTGCGCGCCCATGGGATTGACGCGGATGAAGCGGTGGGCATCCTCGTCGTACACGCCGATGAATTCCTGGGCCTGCGTGAACAGCAGCGAAGCGAGGGCGTGGGCGTAAGTGGAAGGCATGAGCGGAGCGGCGCCAGGGCGGGATGAAGCGGGCCCGGCGGCCAAATTTGGGCATAATCGGGCGAGGATGATAGATGTTAAGCCCCGAAGCTGACGAATATCATGGAATACGGCGGCGCCAGCGCCCAATTTTACCCGGCAATTCAACCGAACTCCGTATGAGCGCCTTGTCCTCCACTTCCTTGCCGCCCGCCGCCGATGCCGCCGTGCTGCTGGTGCTGCTGCCGGTGAGCCGCCCCGACGGAGCCGTGCCGCCTTTTTCCACCGCGGCCCTGGAGCGGCTGCAGCGCCGCCTGGGCCCGGCCATCCGGGTGCTGCGCATCGACGAGGCCAGCCACCCCACGGTGGTGCGCAGCTTTCACGCCCAGCAGCTGCCGGCCTGCGTGCTGGTGCGCCAGGGCGTGGAGCTGTGGCGCCAGCCCGGCCTGCCCGACGACGAAGCCGGCGCCACCGAGCTGCTGGGCCGGCTGACGGCCCCGGCCGGCGTGAGTTAGGTAAGGTAGCGCGACTAAGAAACTCGGCAGTTTAAAAAGCTATTTTGACGATACATTGAACGTCCTGCTGAGCCCCGCGAAGCATCTCTCCCGCTTCGTTGTTCGGTAGAGATGCTTCGCGGGGCTCAGCAGGACGTTCTTGTTGCTCCACAGAATCCGGTTGAAACCATCAGGCCTCACTCGGCCAGGGCGGCCTGCTGCTGGCGGTATGCGGAGGGGCTCAGGCCGGTGAGCTTGCGGAAGGTTTTGTTGAAGTGCGAGAGGTTGTTGAAGCCGCTGGCGAAGCTAACCTCGGTGATGGGCCGGTCTTCCAGCAGCAGCAAGCAGGCGTGGTTGACGCGGTATTCCTGCACGAAGTCGGTGAGGGTAAGCCCCGTCATGCGCTTGAAGTAGCGGCAGAAGGCGGGCACCGTCAGGTGGGTCAGCTCGGCCAGGGCCGCTACCTCTACCGGCTGCCGGAAATGCTCCTGCAGGTAGCCGTACACCCGGCTCAGCCGCTCCGATTCCTGCCGCGGGGCCTGGCCGCGGCCCGCGTCGGCGTGCAGGCTGGTGGCGTCGGGAGTGGCGGCCAGCGTGTGCAGCACCTGCAGCAGCGTAAGTAGCCGCTCGAAGGGCGGCTGGGTGAGCATCTGCGCCAGCTGCGGGCCCACCTGCCGCCGCACCGCCGCCCCGAAGGTGAGGCCCTGCCGGGCGCGGGCGAAGAGTTGCTGCACCGCCCGCAGCTCGGGGCGCTGCAGGAAGTCGGCGCCCAGAAAATCGGGCCGTAGCTGCACCACAATCTGCTCGAAGTCGGTCTGGCGGCCGTAGCTGAAGCTCAGGTGCGGCAGATCGGGGCCGATGAACACCAGCTCGCCGCCCGCGTAGCGCGAGAGGTGCCGCCCGATGTGGCGCCGGCCCCGGCCGCGCGGCAGGTACACCAGCTCGTACTCGGGGTGGTAGTGCCAGCGCACGTCGATGGCGGCCGGATCGGTGTGGTGCAGCAGGGTGAAGGAGCTGTCGGACGACGGCTGGATGGGCTCGAACTGCAGTTTCATGGGCGGTGCTAACGCTGGGTTGGCTGCTTATACGCGCTAAAGGGGCTGCTAGGGTTAATGCAGCACCAGTATTGGCCAACGCGGTGGTAGTGAGCCGCCGGGGGCGCCGGTACCTTTGCGCTGACCAATCGTTGCCGCGCAAGGCCCCGCGCCGTGGTGGCAACCCGGGCCCGGGCTTCGGTGCCCGCCCGGCCATCCGTTCACGAAACCCCACTGCATGATTACGTCCATCGAAGCCCTGGGCCTGGTGGCCGCCACGCTGTCGGCCATCATGTTCCTGCCGCAAGTCCTCAAAACCTGGCGCAGCCGCTCGGCCACCGGCCTGGCCGCGGGCACGCTCATCACCTCCACCACCTGCGTCACGCTGTGGCTGGTGTACGGCGCCTGCGTGCAGGACGTGCCGCTTATTATCGGCAACGCCGTCAACCTGGCCTGCACGCTCACGCTGGTCGTCTTCAAGATTCGGTTTGCCGAGCCCCGGCCCAAGTCTGAGCCCGTGGCCGCTCCGCCCCGCGGGCGGATAATGTCGCGCCGGACGCTGGTAGCCGTGCGCACGGCCCCGCTGGGGGCGCCGTTCTGGTACGAAGCCTGAGCCGGCGGCCACTTCGCGTCCTTCTTTATTCATTCGACATCAACCTGACACCACTATGCTACACGACCTGCCCAACCCGCTGGAAAACCTGCCGCTCAAGGCGCTGATTTTCGACATGGATGGCACCCTGATTCACAACATGCACTTCCACCGCCGCGCCTGGGTCGACTTTCTGGGCCAGCACGGCATCCGGCTGACGGAGGAAGAATTTGAGCACTACAACCACGGTACGGGCCTGGAAATCATCCGACGCCTGTTCGGGGCCGAGCTGCCCGCCGCCGACGTGCAGCGCCTGGTGCAGGAAAAAGAGGCGCTGTACCGCCAGCAGTACGGCCCGCACCTGCGCGCCCTGCCCGGCCTGCGCGAGTTCCTGACGGTGGCCCGCGCCCAGGGCCTGCGCCTGGCCCTGGCCACCGCCGGCGACGCGCCCAACATCGATTTCGTGCTCGACGGCCTGCAGCTGCGCCCCTACTTCGACGCCATCATCGGGGCCGAGCAGGTGCAGCGCGGCAAGCCCGACCCGGAAGTATTTCTGCTGGCCGCCGCCGCGCTGGGCGTGGCCCCGGCGGAGTGCCTGGTGTTCGAGGATTCGATGACCGGCATCGAAGCCGCCCGGCGCGCCGGCATGGCCGCCGTGGGCCTGGCCACCACCCACCCGGCCGCGGAGCTGCAGGGCCTGGGCCTGGCGCAGATTGCCGCCGACTACACCCACCTGCACCTGCCCGAACGCCGCGCCGAGGTGCTGCGCTGGCTGCAGCCGCAGTAGCTACGAAAGCCACGAAGTAGCCCGTCATGTCGAATGAAGTCGAGACATCTCGCGTGCTGACGCCTGAACGATAACCCCAGACCGTCATTCTGAGCAACGCGAAGAATCTCGCGTGCTGATGTCCGGGTAGTAACTCTCAATAAAGAATTACTACCCGGACATCAGCACGCGAGATGTCTCGACTGCGCTCGACATGACGTTCTTTTTACTTACCCTTTAGCCGCTGGGCCGCGTCAGGGCTGGGTCACGGTGATATTCTTGAACGTGGCCGTGCTGTTGTCGACGAAGATGCCCCAGCTGGTGCCGGGGGCGCGGTAGATGCGCGAGGTGAGGGCTGCCACGTTGTTGAGGTACACCACGACCACCGAGTTTTCAAACACGATGGTCACGTCGTACTCCACGCCGGGGCTGAGGGCGAAGGGCACGTCGTTGGTAGCCACGGTGGTGCTGGTGAGCAGGCTGCGCCGGGTGCGGTCGAAGCTGAAGCGCTGCTGGCCGGGCACGAAGCGCAGGCTATACACGTCGTCGTACCCGTCGCAGGCGCCGATGAGGAAGCCGAAGTCCTTGGCCGCGCTGCTGTACGACACGGTGCAGTGCAGCTTGTAGCGCGCGGGGCTGATAGGCTGGTAGAGCACGTTGGCTACGTCCTTGTCGGCCGGGCTGCTGAGGGTGTACGACTCGGTGCCGGGCGTGATGTTGGCGACGTTGCCCCACTGGCTGTCCTTGCGCAGCGGCACCGGGCTGGTTTCGGCCTGGGCCTTGAGCGTGTGCGGGATGGTCACGGCCAGATCCTGGTTGGGCAGCTGGTAGAGCTTGTGCGTCACCAGGTTGCCGCCCCATTGCCAGGCGCCGGCGTCGGTGCTGCCGGCCAGGCGGTTGGTCCAGCCGAAAATGTACCGGTCGCCGTACTGGTCTACGATGGTTTTGGCCGCGTACATGCCCTGGCCCTCGAAGCGGGCGGCGCCGCTGGGTGCGCTCCACGGGCCGGTCAACGCGGCGCTTTTGCGGTAGTAGAGGTTTTTGGAGTTGATGTCGGAGAAGAGCAGGTAGTAGGTCGAGCCCTGCTTGAACAGCTCCGGCGTTTCGAGCATGAAAAAGTTGTCGGGCCCGCCGTCGTAGAGTACGCCCTGGTAGGTCCAGGTCAGCAGGTTCGACGACGTATACCGGGCAATGACGCCGCGCCAGGTGCCGCTCACGTTTTTGCGGGCCGCCACAATCATATGGTATGTATTGGCGGCCGAGTCGAAGTACACGAACGGGTCGCGGAAGTTGTCGTTGTCGTCGAAGCCCTGCCCGGCGGGGGCGTAGATGGTGGCGAAGCCGGTGTTCTTGGTGAAGCTCTGGTTCAGCCCCGAGGCCGTGGCCAGCATGATGCCTTCCTTGCGCGTCACGCAGCCGGAGGGGTAATTGGGGTTGTGGCCGGTGTAGAAGGCGTAGTAAGTACTGCCCTTCTGCACGATGTGGCCGGTGCCTAGGGCGAAGTCCTGCTTGCAGCCGTCGGTGTTGCAGGCCAGTATCTGCCCGCCCGAGAGGCCGGTGTAAGTGGCGAAGTCGTCGGTCTGCAGGCCGTACCAGGGGTGGCGCTGGTTGGTGGCGTCGTTCCACACGTCCTTGAGGTAGAAGATTTTGTACTTGCCGGTGGTGGCCGTGGCGTCGTAGTAGGGCATCACGTCGCCTACCGGGGCCAGGCCGTTGCCGAGCGGATAGAAGCGGTAGTCGGTGCTTTCGGGGCGGGGCGTGCAGGTCAGCGCGTTGCTGCCGCTGGTGGTGCCGGGGGCCGTGGTGGTTGGCACGGCTTCTTTCTGGCAGCTGCCCAGGCACAGGGCTGCCGCTACGCTGCCGATGAGCGGCAGCGCGGAGTACAAACGGTTCATAAGGAGTTGGTTGGGAATGGCAAAGCCCCACCGCCGCGCTTCCGGCTCAGGAAGCGGAAATCAGCAGCCGTGGGGCTTCGGGGGTAAGCAGGGGAAGGGCCAGCCGGCGAGACGCCTAATTGCGTCTTGCCATCCGCGCCGTGCAGGCGTCAATCGTTAGCTGCGCTGACCTACGGTTCAACGACAAGCCGCAAGGGTGAGGCTCTACATCGTCGGCCGCAGCTAGTTCGCGTCGGGGGCCAGCTTGGCGTAGTCGAACTCGCTGATAACGAGGCCGGCGGTGGAGCGGAGCTTGAGCGTGGTGTAGGGCGCCGAGGGAAAGAACAACTCGGTCATGGTGGTCAGGCCGCCGTCGGCAAACAGCTCCACGGAAGTAGCATCGAACAGGAGCGTGAGGTCGGCAGCGGCGGCGGTGGCGCGGCGCGGCGCGGGGTGGCGGCCGGCGAAGTCCTTGCTGAAGCCGCTGGGGCCGGCTTTCGAGCGGTCCACGAAGTACTGGTTGGCTTTCTTATCGTAGCCGATGACCAGCTCTTCGCCCTGCTGGTTGCCGAGCACCAGGGTGAAATCGGTGAGCTGGGTGGTGCTCAGCTCCAGGCGCATTTTGTCGCTGAGCGGCTGGGGCAGGCGCGTGGTCAGGTCCAGCTCGGTCTTGACGGGCAGGCCGGTGAGGTGCACGGCGCCGGGCTGCATCAGCTGGCCCACTTCCAGCGCCGGCTGAGAGGTGAGGTAGATGTCGTTGCCGACGCGTTTCAGCGCCAGCTCACGGGGCACCGTCATGGCGTTGCGCCAGGGCGAGGTGGGCACCTGGTTGGCGTACTGCCAGTTGCTCATCCAGCCCAGGAAGAGGCGCCGGCCGTTGGGGGCGTTGTTCCAGGTCACGCCGGCGTAGTTGTCCTTGCCGTAGTCCACCCACTTGGTGGGCGGGGTGGCCTGGTCGGGCGTGAATTTCTTGCCGTCGAACTGCCCAAGGAAGTACTGCGTAGCCGAGCCGCCGTTGGGCCCGCCGGGGTTGATGCTCACCAGCAGCACCCACTTGGTTTTGCCGTCTACGGTCAGCGGAAATAAATCGGGGCACTCCCACACGCCGCCGTGGGCGCCCAGCTTGGCCCCGAACTCGCTTTCCTTGGTCCACTTCTTCAGGTTGGGCGAGGAAAAGAACGTGATGCGGTCCTTGGTGGCCAGGGTCATGATCCACTTCTTGGCCGCGGCATTCCAGCTCACTTTCGGGTCGCGGAAGTCCTGAATGCCGGGGTTGGGCAGCACCGGGTTGCCGGCGTACTTGGTCCAGGTCTGGCCGCCGTCGAGGCTGTAGGCCAGGCTCTGGTACTGGTGCTTGTTGGTTTTTTTCTTTTCCTCCGGGTCGTTGTGGTGGGTGAAGATGGCCACCAGGGCATTCTTGCCGAAGCCCGCGGTGTTGTCCTTGTCCACCACGGCCGAGCCGGAGAAAATCCAGCCCAGCTTATCCGGATACAGGGCAATGGGCTGATCCTGCCAATGCACGAGGTCGGTGCTGGTGGCGTGGCCCCAGTGCATCGGCCCCCACACCATGGCGTCGGGGTAGTGCTGGAAAAACAGGTGGTAGGTGCCATTCACGTACACCATGCCGTTGGGGTCGTTCATCCACATCTTGGCCGGCGAGAAGTGGTAGCTCGGCCGGTACTGCGGCGTGGCGGGCGGAATGGGGGCAGCCGGGGTCTGGGCCTGGCTGGTAGCGGCGGCCGTCAGCAGGGAAAGGGCCAGCAGAAGTCGTTTCATGGGGTGGGAAAGAATCGAAGGAAACAGGAGCGGAAGAGGCCGTCATGTCGAGCGAAGTCGAGACATCTCGCGTGCTGATGCCGGATAGTAACCTTTGTTCAACGAGGAAATTACTACACGAGCGAGATGTCTCGACTTCGCTCGACATGACGTACCAGAAGGATTAAAGAATAGCCTGTTCGGCCAGCAGCTCGCGCACCTCGGCCTCCGTGAAAGCCGGCGTGGCGCCGTAGTGGGTGGCCACCAGCGCGCCGGTGGCGCAGGCAAAGCGCAGACACTCGCCCGGCTCCTGCCCGGCCAGCCAGCCTTTCAGCAGCGCGGCCAGAAAGGAGTCGCCGCTGCCGATGGTGTCCTTCACCTCCACGCGCACGCCGGGGGCGCGGTAGAGGCGGCCCCGGGTCCAGAGCAGGGCCCCGTCGGCGCCGCAGGTGACGCACACGGCCTGCAGGTCGAAGCGCGTGGCCAGCCACTGCATGGCGGCGGGGCGGTCGGCCGCGGCGCCGGATTCCTGCCCGAACCAGCCCATGATTTCGGCCAGCTCGTGGTGGTTCATCTTCACCAGGTCGGCCTTCTGCAGCAGGTACTTCACCACTTCCTTGGTGTAGTGCGGCGGGCGCATATTGACGTCGAACACGTTGAAGCGCGCGTGCTCGATGAGCCGGTACAGCGTTTCGCGGGTGGCGGCGCTGCGGGCCGAGAGGCTGCCGAACACGAACATATCGGCCTGCTCCACCAGCGCGTCGAGCCGGGCTTCGTGCTGAATGTAGTCCCAGGCCACCGGCTGCACGATTTTGTAGGTCACTTCCTGCGCGTCGTCCACGTTGGCCTTCACCACGCCGGTGAGGTGGGTGCGGCCGAGCTGCACGTAATCGGTGCTCAGCCCTTTCGAGGCCACAAAATCGAGCAGCTCGGTGCCCAGGTCGTCGTCGCCGACGCGGCTGATAAGCTGGGTGGGCACGCCGAGCTGGTGCAGGTGCACGGCCACGTTGAAGGGCGCGCCGCCGGGCTGCTTGCCCGAGGGCAGCACGTCCCAGAGAATTTCGCCGAAGCAGACAACTTGGGTGGGATTAATCATGGGATGTTGATTTAGAACGTCATGTCGAGCTTGTCGAGACATCTCGCGTGCTGATGCCGGATAGTAACATCATCGTTCAACGAGAAAATTACTATCGAGCGAGATGTCTCGGCTTCGCTCGACATGACGTTCTTTTTACGTTCTGGACTAGTGCAACACCAGCGTCTTTTCCAGCTGTTCCAGCGAGGTGCCCTTGGTTTCGGGCATCAGGCGCCACACGAAGAGCAGCTGCAGCACCATCATGGCGCAGAAAAAGGCGAAGGTATTACCGCCGCCGAGCCGCTCGGCCAGGGGCGGGAAAGCAAAGGCAATGACGGCCGCCATGACCCAGTGGGTGCTCGAGCCCAGGGCCTGGCCTTTGGCGCGCACCCCGTTGGGGAAGATTTCGGAGATGAACACCCAGATGACGGCGCCCTGCGAGAAGGCGAAGAAAGCAATGTAGACGAACAACAGCCCCGGCACCAGCATGCCGCCGAAAGCCGTGAAGTTTTCTGAGTAGAACGCCCAGGCCACCAGCGCCAGCGTGGCAATCAGCCCGAACGAGCCGATGAGCATGAGCTTGCGGCGGCCAAACTGGTCGATAACCTGGCGGGCCAGCAGGGTGAAGACGAAGTTGACCAGCCCCAGCCCGGCCGAGGAGAGCAGGGCCGAGCTTTTGCCCAGGCCAGTCATTTCGAAGATGCGCGGGGCGTAGTAGATGATGGCGTTGATGCCCGAAACCTGGTTGAACAGGGCGAAAAGCACCGCCAGCATCACCGGCGTGCGGTACTGCGCGGCCAGCAAGGAGGCGCCGCCGGCCGCAGCGTCCGCGGCGTTGGTGGTCAGAATATCGGTGGTGAGCTGGTCGGCGGTGCTGGCATCCACGCGGCGTAGCACGGCGCGGCCTTCCTCCACCCGGCCCTGCCCGATCAGCCAGCGCGGGCTTTCGGGCACGCGGAACAGCAAGAGGAAAAACGCCAGCGCCGGCGCGGCCTGCACGCCCAGCATCCAGCGCCAGTCGTTTTCGCCCAGGCCGGTGAGTAGGTAATTGCTCAGGTACGCGGCCAGGATGCCGAACACAATGTTGAACTGGAACATGGCGACCATCTGCCCGCGCTTGGCGGCCGGGGCCACCTCCGAAATGTAGAGCGGGGCCGTCACCGACGAGGCGCCCACGCCCAGCCCGCCCAGGAAGCGGAACAGCATGAAAGCGTACCAGTTCGAGGTCAGCGCCGCGCCCAGGGCCGACACGAGGTAGAGCACCGCAATCCAGACCAGCGTCTGCCGCCGCCCCAGCCGGTCCGACGGGATGCCGCCGAAGATGGCCCCGAACACCGTGCCGATCAGCGCCACGGCAATGGTGAAGCCGTGCTCGACGGAGCTAAGCCCCCAGAGCTGCTGAATGGCCTTTTCGGCCCCGGAAATGACGGCCGTATCGAAGCCGAACAGGAAGCCCCCAAGCGCCACGACCAGGGACCAGAAAAAAACGTTGCTGTTGTTCACGGCGGAAAGGGTTGTAGAAGCGCCCGCGGGGAAAAGCAGCGGCTTCCGGATGGGTGGTTATGGATTGTATTCGAGGGCGTTATCGAAAAGAAAATGGCCGTGCCAGGCGCGCCGGGGCATCCATGTGCCGCCGCCGTCAAGCCCGTTCACTCATCAGGCTCCCTATCCCCAGGAGCGGCGGCGGATGCTGGCTCGCGCCATTCCCACAACCCGGCGCCCCCGGCACGGCTTTTTCTCAGGTGGTGAGATGGTGAGGTGGTGAGATTGTGAGTTTTGAGGTTCTAGCCGCGCAGGTCTGCGCATTTCGCACCGCACGCACATCAACTCACCATCTCACTATTTCACCATCTCGCCGCTTACCAACCCGGGTTCTGCTGGTAGAGGCCTTTGCTGAAGTTGATTTGGTTGAGCGGGATGGGCAGGTACTCGTCGCGGCCGCGGGTGAAATTGGCGTTCTGCAGGTACGAGCGGCGGGTTTTCTCCACCCGGAAGTACTCGTTCAGGTAGTCGGCGGCAATGCCCCAGCGCACCAAATCGAAGAAGCGCGAGCCTTCCATGGCAAACTCCAGGCGCCGCTCCCAGCGCAGGGCTTCGCGGGCGTACTGCTGCGTCCAGACGCCGGCCGGGTACTGGCCGATGCGGTAGTTCGAGGTGGCCTGGCCGTTGCTCTGCTTGAGCAGGCTGGTGCTGCTTTGGGCCCGCTGCCGGATCTGGTTGATGATGGGCAGGGCCTCGGCCGGGCGGCCCAGCTCGATGAGGGCCTCAGCCTTCCACAGCAGCACGTCGGCGTAGCGGATGACGGCCCAGTTCTTAGTGCTGCTCATGAAGGGCGGCAGCTTCTGGAAGGCAGGGTCGTTGGGCCCCACCAGCTCTTTCTGCGACATAAACTGCCCGTACACGTCGGGCACGCGCACCCAGGCCCGTTGGAACACGAACGAGGGGTCGTACTTCCAGGGGTGGGTCGGAATGGCCACGGTGTGGTCGAGGCGCGGGTCCACGGTGTTGGTCTGGAAGTCGGCCGGGGCCGTCAGGCTGCTGGTGTTGAAGGTGGTGAACAGCGGCAGACCCTGCGCGTCGGTCTTGAAGGCGTTGACCAGGTTTTGGCTGGGCTGGTGGAAGCTGCAGCAGCCGAATTCCGAGTTCATCGGGTAGTTCAGCTTGTTGCCCTGGTTGATGCGCCCGCGCGGCGTGCCGTCGTCCTTGCTGAACTGGATGGCAAACACCGACTCCGAGCCGTTGTCGAAGGCCGACATGAAGTTGTTGCCGAAATCGGTGTACAAGGAGTGCTTGCCCGCGCCGATGATTTCGTTGGTGAGGCGCAGCACCTCCTGCAGCTTAGCCTGGTCGACGCTGGTTACCTGGTGGTTGGTTTCGTTCTGCACGTAGGCCTGAAACAGCCGCACCTTGGCCAGGTAGGCCTTGGCCGCCACCTGGCTGGCCCGGCCCACCTCGCCCTGCGTCGCCGGCAGGTTCGCGGCCCCGAACTGGAAGTCGTCGGCAATCTTGTCCCACAGCGCCTGGCTGGTCAGCGCCACGTTCGACACCTGGTCGTACTGGTCCACCGGCACGTTCTCGTCGAGGTAGGGCACGCGGTCGAACAGCTCCTTGAGGATGAAGTAGAAGTGCCCGCGCAGGAAGCGCGCCTCGGCAATGCGCACGTTGCGGTTGGGCATCTGCGCGTCGGTCACGGCCCCCAGGCGGCGCAGCGCGTCGTTGGCCCGGCCGATGCCCACGTAGAGGCGGAACCACACCTCGTCGGTGTTGCCCACGTCGGTGCGGTTGTAGGTGAAGGTTTCGTAGAAGTGGAAGCCTTCGATGTCGCCGATGCCGCCGCCGCCCTTGTAGGCGTCGCCGGAGCGCAGGTTGCCGTAGGGCCACAGCGAGGTGTAGGGAACGGTGAAGCCGTCGTTGGCCAGGGCCGAGTACGCAGCAATAACCTGCTTGTCGGCGTTTTCGGGGGTGTTCAGCTGCTCGTCGCTGAGCGCGCCGCGCGGCGGCACGTCCAGAAAGTCCTTGTCATTGCAGCCGGTGGTGCCGAAAGCCAGCAGGGCCGCGGCGAAGGTGAGTACGTGTATGGATTTCATCGTGGGAAGCAGGGTTGGGGAGAGTGAGGGTTGGGCGTCCAATCGTCAGGCCGTCATGCTGAGCGCAGTCGAAGCATCTCTACCGCTTCGTTGGCTCGGTTCAGGCCGTCATGTCGAGCGTAGTCGAGACATCTCGCTGGATAGTATCTTTCTCGTTGAGGTTACTATCAGCCATCAGCACGCGAGATTCCTCGACTTCGCTCGGAATGACGTTCTGGTGTGTTCGTCCTTTTCCGGTCGTTCTTTTTTTGCCGTTCTAGAACGTCACGTTCAAACCAGTCGAAAACGCCGGCGCGATGGGGAAGCCCAGCAACTGCACTTCCGGGTCGGGGCTGGTGTAGGCGTTGGCACCCTTGCGGTCCTTGAAGGTGACTATGTTGGTGCCCTGCACGTAGAGGCGCAGCTGCTGCAGGCGCAGGGTGCTGGTCAAGGCTTTCGGGAAGGTGTAGCCCAGCTGCACGTTGCGCAGCTTCAGGTAGGAGCCGTTTTCCACGAAGTAGGTGGAGGGCCGCCACTCGTTGTTCTGGTTCAAAAGCGACACCGCCGGAATGGTCGAGCCGGTGTTCGTGGGCGTCCAGGCGTCGAGCACGCGGGTGCCCCAGTTTTCCTGGTTGGCGAAGGTGAAGTCGGTGCGGAACTTGGTGTCGTTGAACACCTTCAGACCCTGCACGCCCTGCCAGAACAGCTGCAAATCCAGCCCCTTCCACGAGCCGCCCATGGTCAGGCCGTAGATGAAATCGGGCGTGTTGTTGGTAATCCAGGTCTGGTCGATATTGTCGATTTTACCGTCCCCGTTCAGGTCCTGGTAGCGGATGCGGCCCGGCGCGGCGCCCACCTGCGTGGCGTGGGCGTCCACCTCGCTCTGGCTCTGAAACAGCCCGTCGGCCACGTAGCCGTAGCGCGAGCCGAAGGCCTGCCCGATGATGGTCACGTCCTGCCCGTTGCCGCCGTAGGCGTTAATCACCTCGCGCGGCAGCTTGGTCACCTCGTTGCGGTAGCGGCTCAGGTTGGCCGTCACGTTGTAGGCAAAGCCGGTGCTCGGCAGCTCGTCCTGGTAGCTCAGCAGCACTTCCCAGCCCTTGTTTTCGATGGAGGCGCCGTTCACCCAGCGCGAGCCGCCTTCGCCCACCGCCGCGATGTAGGGCGGCAGCACCAGGATGTCGCGGGTGTTCTTCACGAAGTAGTCCACCGAGCCGGTCAGCTTGTTTTGCAGCAGCCCGAAGTCCACGCCGAAGTTGCTCTGGGTGGTGGTTTCCCACTTCAGCTGGTCGTTGCCCTGCTGAAAGCGGCGGTAGCCCGAGGGCAGCGCCCCGGTCTTGATGCCGGCAATGTCGTAGGCCGTGCCCGGGTCCGGGTCCCAGGTCGGGTCGGAGCCGTAGAGCGGGCGGTAGAGCGAGTAGGCCGCGTCGTTGGCAATGTCCTGGTTGCCGGTCTGGCCCCAGCCGGCGCGCAGCTTCAGGTCCGAAATCAGCGCCGCGTTGTTTTTGATGAAGCCTTCCTCGCTCAGGCGCCAGCCCACCGAGGCGGCCGGGAACCAGCCAAACTGGTTTTCCTTGCCGAAGCGCGACGACCCGTCGCGGCGCACCGTCACCGAGGCTAGGTACCGCTCGTCGAACGAGTAGTTGACCTTCCCGAAGTACGAAGCCAGCCGGTAGGCCGACGAGAAGCCGGTGTTGAGCTGCGCGCCCGAGCCCGCGTCGAGCACCGCGTAGTTGATGTCCTCGCTGGCGAAGCCCGAGCGGTTGGCCGTCACCTCGTTGAAGTTGTAGCTGATGCGCTCGGCCCCGAGCAGGAAGTCCACCTGGTTTTTGCCCGCGCCGAGGTGGTAGTTCAGGGTGTTCTGCCACACCCAGTTGCCGAAGTTGCGGTTCACCACCAGCAGCCGGTTCACGTTGTCCGACAGGTAGCCCGACTTGTACTTCTTCTGCAGGCTTTTCTGGTCGAACAGGCTGTAGTCGATGCCGAAGGAGCTGCGCAGGTGCAGGCCCTTAATGACTTCCAGATCGGCAAACACGTTGCCGAAGGCCCGCGAGGTGACGCCGAAGTTCTGCTTGTTGTCTTCCAGCAGGCGCACCGGGTTCTGCCGGTCCGAAATGCCGTTCACCGGCCCGCCCCAGCCCACGCCGTCCACCGTGTGCACCGGCACGATGGTCGGCAGCACCGTGGCGTAGTTGATGGCGTCGCGGTCGGCGCCGAAGCGGGTGCGGTTGCGCGAGAGCAGCAGGTTTTCCCCGATTTTCAGCTTGCCGTCGAAAAAGGAGTAGTCCGAGTTCATGCGCGCCGTCATGCGCTTGTAGTTCGAGTACCGGACGACCCCGTCGTTGTCGTAGTAGTTCAGCGAGAACAGCGCGTTGCCCCGCTCCCCGCCGTTGGCCAAACTCAGGTTGTAGCTCTGAATCAGCGAGGTCTGCTGAATCTCGTCGAACCAGTCCGTATTGGCCGCCCGCTGGGTTTTGTCCGCGTCGATAAACTCCGGCACGATGACCTCGTCGAGCACCGGCTGGCCGTTTTCGGTGTGCTGGCGGTAGGTATACAGCGGCGAGGTGGGCGTGAGGTTGCCCGAGTTGACGGCCGCCTGCCAGTACACCCGCCCGTACTCCTGGGTGTTCAGCATGGAGGTGATGCGCCGCGGCTTTTGCACCGTGGCGAAGGTGCTGAACTCCACCCGGTTGTACCCCTTCTTGGCTTTTTTGGTGGTGATGATAATCACCCCGTTGCCGGCCCGCGAGCCGTAGATGCTGGCCGCCGAAGCGTCCTTGAGCACCTGAATCGACTCGATGTCGTTCTGGTTGAGCTGGTTGATGCCGTCCTTCGTGGGGATGCCGTCAATGACGTAGAGCGGGTCGTTGTTGCCCAGCGTGCCCAGCCCGCGGATGCGCACCGACACCGAGCCGTCGGGCGCCCCGTCGGTGTTGATGCTCACGCCCGGCACGCGGCCCTGCAGGTTGCGCATCACGTTGCCCGAGGGCAGGTCCTTCACCTCGTCCACCTTCACCACGGCCACGGCCCCCGTCAGGTCGGCCTTGCGCTGCACCTGGTAGCCGGTCACCACCACCTCGTCCAGGGCCTTGGTGTCGGGCGCGAGCTGCACGTTCAGCTCGGTGCGGCCGCTCACCGGCAGCTCCTGCGTAGCGTAGCCCACGAAGGAGAGCAGCAGCGTGGCGTTGTCGGCGGCGGTGAGCGTGAAGCGGCCGTCGGCGTCGGTCTGGGTGCCGTTGGTGGTGCCTTTCACCACCACGGTCACGCCCGGCAGGCCGTTGCCTTTGTCGTCGGTCACGCGGCCCTTCACGGTGATGTCGGCCAGCAGGTCGGCGGCGGGGCCAGCCGCCGTAGGAGTGCCCGCCAGCGCCGGCGCGGCGGCCAGCGGCAGGGCGGTAAGCAGCGTCGCGGCCACGGCCCGGCGCAGGTGGGGTACGGTGTGTTTCATGGGAATGGCTGAGGTGAGAGAACAGAGGAATTTGAATCGACCGAAAAGGCAGTTACCGGCTGCCGGCTCCGGCGGAAGCCCGCCCGCCTTGCCCTTACCGGAGCGCGGCGGGCCCGGCCGGCACAGTGGGTTTCGCCGCCGGGCTTCGATTCAAAATTGGGCTGCAAACGTTTGCGGACTGTTCCTCTATTCGTTCAAAGTCTTGCAGTTTTGATTCAGTAATGAAAAATATGTTAAGTATTTGATTTGCAGGTATTTTGTGTAAATGATTAATGCTGTTTTTAAAGCCGCACTTTCGATTTTGATACCCGGTCTTTAGAAATGATACCCGCTGTAATGGCGACTTATAGATAATGGACTGCTTGCAGCAAGGCTATGCCAAGCGACTGGGTCAGCTACCGGGAATTCAGTTGACTTACCGGTGGACCGGCAGCGCAGCCAGAGTCATCGACTCCAGGGTTGGAACGGAGTCAAGGCTGGCCCCGCAGCCGTGGAGCGGAGTCATATCGGTAGCCATGTTCACGGGCGCAAACAACCGAGCTGCCGCGCAGCGGTACGGCATAGAATGGAGCGTGTGAACGTCAGCCATGCCATGCCGCTGCGCAGCAGCTCGGTTGTGCTCTTCGGCGGTGGTTTGCTATCCACATGGCGCCGCGCTGCGGCTGCATGACCCCAAGCACGACCCGAACCGTGCGACGCGCCACAGCTCCGGCATCAGCGGCCGCCTCAGCCCGCCGTGGTGTGCAGGGCCCGGAACTCCGAGGGCGACACCTGGTAGCGGGCCTTGAAGGAGGTGGAAAAGTAGGAGGGCGAGGAAAAGCCCAGCTGGTAGGCCACCTCGGCAATGGTCAGCTCCTCGTCGAGCAGCAGCTGCCGGGCCTTGGTCAGGCGGATGCCCTGGATGAAGTCCGTCACGCCGGTGCCGAGCACGGCCTTCACCTTGCGGTACAGCTGCACCCGCGAGATGCCCAGGCTGCGCGCCACGTCCTCCACCGACAGCTCGGCGCGCGACAGGTTGGCCTCCACGATGGCCGTCAGGTCGGCCAGAAACTTCTGATCCACCCGCTGCGGGGCCACCGTAGCCGTGTCCACCGACAGCTCGCGGCGGAAATGCTCGCGCTGCCGGTCGCGGTTGGCCAGCAGGGTGCGCAGGCTTTCGAGCAGGAAGGTGGGGTTGAAGGGCTTGGTGAGGTAGAGGTCGGCGCCCTGCTGTACGCCCTCCACCTGCTGCTCGGGCGCGTTGCGGGCCGTGAGCATCACCACCGGAATGTGGGAGGTGCGCCAGTCCTGCTTGAGCTGGCGCACCACCTCCAGCCCGCTGATGCCGGGCAGCATCACGTCGCACACGATGAGGTCGGGAATGGCTTCGGCGGCCAGGCGCAGGCCGTTTTCGCCGTCCAGGGCGGCGCTGACCTGGAAGTGGGGCCGCAGCTTCTGCTGCAGAAAGGCGCTGACGTCCGGGTTGTCCTCAATCACCAGCACCAGCGACTCGCTGCTGGTCATGGCCGGCGCGGGCGCAGCTTCCTCCACCAGCAGCGCCGGCCGCGGCGCGCCCAGGTCCTCGTCCAGCGCGAAGGCCGGGGGCGTCGGGGCGGCGGGGGCGGTGGTGGTAAGGGCGGCGGGCAGCTCTTCGGGCAAGGTCACCACGAAGGTGCTGCCCTGGCCCGGCTGACTGCTGAACGTGAGCTGGCCCTGGTGCAGGCGCGTCAGGCCCTGGGCCAGCGCCAGGCCCATGCCCGAGCCCTTGGCCGACTGGTGCCCCTGGTAAAACCACTCGAAAATGTGCGCCTGGTCCTGCTCGGCAATGCCCGGGCCGGTATCTTCCACGCTCACGCGCACGGTTTTATCGGCCGGCACGCGCTGAATGCTCACGGTAATCTGCCCGCGGTCGGGCGTGAACTTGAAGGCGTTGCTGAGCAGGTTGAAGAACACCTTGTCGACGATGTTCACGTCGAACCACACGCTGATGACGGGCTCGGCCGGCAAGAAGCGCAGCGAGATGCCGCGCTGCCGGGCCGGGCGCTCAAACACGTCCATGATGTCGCGCACGAAGGCCACCAGGTTGCCCTGCGCGGCCCGCACTGGCATCTTGCCCACGTCGATTTTGCGAAAATCCATGAGCTGATTCACCAGCTGCAGCAGGCGGTGGGTGTTGCGGCGCACCAGGGTCAGGTCGTGGCGCTGGGCCGCGCTCAGGTCCTGGCCGTTGGTGAGCAGCTCCTCCACCGGGCCCAGGATGAGGGTGAGCGGGGTGCGCAGCTCGTGCGAGAAGTTGGTGAAGAAGCGCAGCTTGGCTTCGGTGGCTACCCGGGCCTGCTCGGCCAGGTCCATAATCTGGTTGCGCTGGGCCAGGATTTCCTGGTTTTGCCCCTCCAGCTGCCGGTTGATGCGCCGGTTCACCCGAAACGCCCGCCAGGCCAGCGCCCCGAGCACCGCTGCCCCAAGCAGGGCCGCGGCCAGCACGTAGAGCACGTTTTGCTGGCTGGAGAAGGTGGCCCGCTGCGCCCGCAGCAGCTCCTGCTGGCGCTGAATGTCCTGCTGCTGGGCGCCGAGCTGCTCGGTCTGCAGCTTCATCGTCAGCGCGTTGGTCGAGTCGATGACCATGGTGCTCAGGATGTTTTCCTTGGCGTAGGGCTGGCGGCGCAAAATCTTCATGGCCGTGCGCACCGCCTCCTCGCCGCCCGGCGAGTAGAGCAGCGTAGCCGTGATGACGCCGTCCTGCACTAGCTGAATGCCCCCGCGCACGCCCGGCAGCCCGTCGACGCCGATAATCTTGACGCGCCGCTCCCGGCCCAGCTGTTTGCACACCTGATAAGCGCCGAGGGCCAGCCGGTCGTTGTGGGCGAAAATCAGGTCGACGTCGGGGTGCTGGCGCAGCACCTGCGGCAGGCGCTCCAGCACCGAGGGCCGCTCCCAGTTGCTGTTGACCTCGGCCACCAGCCGCAGGCCCGGGTAGGCCGCCAGCGCCTGGGCAAAGCCCCGGTGCCGGTCGACGGCGGGGGAGGAGCCGGGGGCGCCGCGCACTTCCAGCACCCGCCCGCGCTGCCGCAGCAGGCCGGCGGCGTAGTGCCCGGCCTGCTGGCCCACCTCCACGTTGTTGCCGCCCACGTAGGCCGTGTAGAGCTTGGAAGTGGTGCGCCGGTCGAGGATGACCACCGGAATGCCGCGGTTGTAGACTTCCTCCACGATGGGCGTCACCGGTTCGGCTTCGTTGGCCGACACAATCAGCAAGTCGATGCCCTCGCGCAGAAACTCCTTGATCTGCTGCTCCTGCCGGGCGCTGCTGTACTGCGCGTCCTTGATGCGGAAGCTGACCTCGGGGTAGAAGCTCAGCTCCTTGTTCATGCCCGCCAGCATGGCCTGCCGCCAGGCGTCGCCGTTGGTGCACTGCGAAAACCCGATGCGGTAGCGCGGCGGCGGGGCCGAGGGGGTGCAGCCCGCCAGCCCGGCCAGCAGCGTCAGTACCCATGACACGGCCAGCCAACGGCCTAGCAAGAGCCGCCGCGACGGATAAAATCGGGCAAAAAACGGGGCTGACATGAACGGGCGGCAGGGGGAATTCTCCAAAGCTAAAAAAGCCCGGCCAGCTTTGTTGCCTGCGCGGTGCCCCGCCTCTCTGATTTTGTTGCTCTGCCTGCTCGCGGCCATCCTCTTGCCGCCGGAGCAGACGATAAAGGGGCTCGGGGCCGCATCGGTTTTTGCCGCGTTTCAGAATAAAGACGCAGCCCTGAGGCCCTTGTCTACGTAAGACCCTCCGCCACTGGGCCAGCCGTGCAGCCTTTGCGGCGCAAGTTGTAGCCCGGGTTTTCCACATTTTTTCCACTGACTCTCGCTAGGTATGATGGCATCTCCCCGCGTTCGAGCCCTGGTCGAAACCAGCAAATCCGTAGCGGAAATCCGCTTGCTGGTGCAGCTCGCGCCCGACGTCGTCGTGCCCTGGCGCTGGGATTTGCCCTACCTGCTCTGGGCCGCCTGGGGCACCGAGCGCACCGCCCGCTGGCTGGCCGATCAGTTTCACCAGCACGACGGCGAACTGTCGCGCCTGGCGGGGGGCGAGGCCGTGTGCCAGGCGCTGCGCCGCGCCCTGGAGGTGCATCACCGCTTCTTCCGCGTGGCGTGGCTGGCCAGCCTGTAGCCGCGCATCGTTAAGGCCTGCTACTCGTTGCTGAGTGCGCTGTTGGCGGCCACCAGCACCCGGTCGCCGTGGGCCTTGGGCTGGGAGGTGACGGTGAAATGCAGCTCGTCGCTCGTCAGGTTGAGGATGCGGTGCGGGGTGCCGGGCGGTACGTGCAGGCCCGCGCCGGCCACCACATTCAGTCGCCGGCCGTCCACGTCGAACGTGGCCTCGCCGCGGAGCACATAGAAAAACTGCTGGGCCCGCTCGTGGTAGTGGTACTGCTCGGCCGTGCCCGGCGGCATCCGCTCCTGAATCACGCTCAGCGCGAGTGTATCGACGAGGTGCCACCCGTCGCACTGCGCGACCCAGTGGTAGTGCTCGGCCGAGGCCACCGACCGCAGCTGCGCCGGAAAATCAGCGGGAAGAGTATTCATCGAAAGCCGTGTTTTTCAATCCAGACCCAAAAGCGGCCAGCGCAAATTACCGCTTGCGGTGCAGAATAAACCCGTTGTCGACCGCCGCCATGCCGACGTGCGGGTAGTACCGCAGGGCGGTGTCCACGGAAAGCAACAGCACCATGCACTCGTCGCCTACGCGTTGTTTAGTGGCTTCGATCAGCTGGCGGCCGATGCCCTGGCGCTGGTACCCGGCGTACACGGCCAGGTCCGAGAGGTAGCAGCACCAGCGGAAATCGGTGAGGCTACGGGCCACGCCCACCAGCTGCTCGTCGTCCCAGGCCGTGGCCCAGAGGTTGGCGTGCTGCACCAGGGCCGCCATGCGGTCCGGGTCGTCCACCGGGCGGCGCAGGCCCGCGCTGCGGTACAGGGCTGTGAGGGCTTTCGGCGTCGGTGTGCGGTCGAGGTGGTAGGTAATGGGCATGGATGAAGGTGTTGAAGCAAATAATCGGGTGGGTGACTGGTGCCTAGCGGCCGGACGATTCGCCCAAGCCCCAGGGCTTGTGGCTGGCCGACGGCAACGAGGTGGGGGCCGTGCCGCCAGCGTAGCCATTGCCACGATGCACGAGCAGCAGCGCGTCGGCGCGCACCGAGCGAAAGGCGGCCGGAAAATCCAGGCTGACGGCGGTTTTGTGGGAAAATCCAGATGATTCCATAGCGGGGTAGGAGTGGGGCTGAACCCGGCCGGGCGACGTTGCCGGGCCGACGGGGCAAAAGTGAGCCGGGCGCGGCGGCCTGCTTCAGGCCGGTTGGCAGATTTCGACCAGTCCGGCTGCTGGCCCAGCCCGCTGGGCAACGGCTTGCGGCAGCCGCGCCCAACCCGGTACCTTGCGCCCGCCAATCGGCCGGCTCCGGGCACCATGCCGCCGCCCGATCCGTCCCTATCCCCGCCGTTTGCTTTTCCACCTATGCTTCCGTACCAGACCTTAATTGCGCTGGATCGGCACGCCACCATTCCGCTGACCCAGCAGATTACGGCGGCGTTTATTGCCCTGATCAACCAAGGTGTGCTGCCGGCCCGGGCCAAACTGCCCGGCTCGCGCCACCTGGCCGCCCAGCTGGCCGTGAGCCGGCAAACGGTGGTGGTGGCCTTCGAGGACCTAGTGGCCCAGGGCTGGATTGAGCAACTGCCCAGCAAGGCGGCCACCGTGGGCGCGCAGCCGCCCATTCCCGTGCCCGAGCCGCTGCTGGAGGGCCCGGCCAGCCAACTGGCCCCGCGGGCCGGGTTTACGTTTGCGCCGCGGCCCGCCGTGGGCCCCGGGGTGCGTCCCACGGCGCCCAGTCTGCTGCTCGGCGGCGGCTCGCCCGATGCCCGGCTGGTGCCTTTGGAGGCCCTGGCGCGCAATTACCGCGCCGCCAGCCGCCGGGCCCTGCGCCAGCCCCAACTGCTCGGCTATTCGGCCCCCGAGGGCGTGCTGCGCCTGCGTCAGCAGCTGGCCCGCTACCTGCACGACACCCGCGGCGTGCCCGCCGGCCCCGACGACATCTTCGTCACGCGCGGCAGCACCATGGCCATTCACCTGCTCACCCAGCTGCTGGTGCAGCCCGGCGAGGTGGTGGCCGTGGCCGCCCGCAGCTACGGCGAGGCCGACGCCATCTTCCGGCACCACGGCGCCCAGCTCCTGCGCGTGCCCCTCGATGCCCACGGCCTTGACACCGACGCCCTGGCCCAGCTGTGCCAGCAGCAGCGCGTGCGCCTGGTCTACGTCACGCCTCACCACCATTACCCCACCACGGTGGCGCTGTCGGCCGCGCGGCGGGTACACCTGCTGCAGCTGGCGGCCCAGCACGACTTCGTGGTGCTGGAAGACGACTATGACTTCGACTACCACTACGACGGCGCGCCCATTCTGCCCCTGGCCAGCGCCGACCGCAGCGGGCGGGTGCTCTACGTAGGCTCGTTGAGCAAGGTGCTGGCCCCGGCCTACCGCATCGGCTACATCGTGGCGCCGTCCGACGTGCTGGCGGCCCTGGCGCCCATCCGCGTGCTGCTCGACCAGCTGGGCGACCCGCTGCTGGAACTTGCCGTGGCCGAACTCTTCGCTGACGGCGGCATGCAGCACCACTTGCAGCGCTCCTGCAAAACCTACCACGAGCGGCGTGACGTCTTCTGCGAAGCCCTGCACCAGCACCTGGCGCCGTGGTTTTCGTTCACGCCACCCGCCGGCGGCTTGGCCCTGTGGGGTGTCTTCGCCGCCGGCATCGATCTGCCAATGCTGGCAGCCGCCTGTGCCCGGCAGGGCCTGTCTATCGGCGAAGGGCAGCCCTACCGCTTACCTACCGACCAGCAGGCACACCTTCGCCTGGGATTCGCCGCGCACACCGCCGACGAGCTGCGGCGCAGCGTGCATATCCTGGAAATGTGCCTGCGGCAGCTATGGTGAAGCCGCTGGTTGGCTTAGCGGGATTTCAGGCAATATATTGACCGTTGATGCAGCAGTAGCGCTTGGTCATGGCCGGTAGGAAGAATACACGGCGTCACACACCAAAAACACAAAACCTCGATTCTGAGTCAGAATCGGGGTTTTGTGTTTTTGGTGTGGTCACGTAGGGAGTCGAACCCCAAACCTCCTGGTTCGTAGCCAGGTGCTCTATCCAGTTGAGCTACGTGACCGTTTTTCCGTTTTGGTGGTGCAAAGATAGGCGGCCCTTTTCGTGGTTTGCAAACCACAGCTTAGAATTTCTGTAGAAAAGCCTGTTGGTTTGCCTCAACCAACTGAAATCCAGCTGATTTTTTTTCATCCTTTTTTTAGGGCACGCTGCAGGGCGCGGTTGAAGAGCCAGTACAATCCCAGGGCCGAGCCGGCCAGCAGGCCAATCACCAGCAGCTTGCCGGCCGTGCCGGTGTCGGGGTTGCTCAGCAGGGCGAATACGTCGTTGGCTTTGGTGCCCAGCCAATAGAAAAACAGGGTGCGCGGCAGCATACCCAGCACCGAAGCGGCCAGAAATTGCTGGCGCGGCACGTTCACCACTGCCAGAATAAAGGTAATCATGGCGAAGGGCAGCACTGGGGAAATGCGCGTGAGCAGCACCAGCTGCCAGCTTTGCTTGCGCAGCTCCTCCATCACGGCCTCGGCCTTGGGAAAGCGCTGCAGGAAGCTGAGCATTTTGCCGTGGTCGAGGGAGGTGGCGATGAGGTAGCCGACCATAGCGGCCAGGATGTAGCTGAGCACGAGGCCACCGAAGCCGGGCCAGCCGAAGTAGAAGCCGGTGATGAGCGTGACGACGGTGGTGTGCGTCAGCGAAAATGCCATGGCCACCGCTACCACGGCGAAATAAATCAGCATGTGGACCGCGCCGGGCTGGTGCAGCCAGTGGCTGTGGGTGTGCAGCACCCAAGTCAGCACGCTGTCGCCGACGAGCGGGAGGCCGGCCAGCAGCAGGAGCGAGAAGAAAGTGGACGCGTTGTGCTGAAATAATTCGCGGAGGAAGCGCATGGCGGGCGGCAAAGGGGAGGGCGTACCCCGGAGACGGGGAGGCTTGTCCGTTTCAAACGTAGAATCGGGCGCCGAAGCTACGCCGAACGCCTAGGATTGGGCCGGCCGGGGGCGCGGGCCGGCGCAGACCACTGCCCCGGGGCGGAAGAAAATCAGGCTGCTACCTTTGGGGCCGTACCCGCCGCGGGTGCGGCATTCCCCGATTTTCCAGACCCTCGTTCCCCAGCCTTCTGCCATGAAATTCGGCACCAAAGCCATCCATGCCGGCGTGCACCCGGACCCCGCCACCGGGGCCATCATGACGCCCATCTACCAGACCTCGACCTACGTGCAACGCTCCCCGGGCGACCATAAAGGCTACGAGTACTCGCGCACCCACAACCCGACCCGTACCCAGCTGCAGGACGCACTGGCCGCCCTCGAAAACGGCAAGCACGGCCTGTGCTTCGCCTCGGGCATGGCCGCCATCGACTGCGTGGTGAAGCTGCTGGAGCCCGGCGACGAAGTGGTGGCCACCAACGACCTGTACGGCGGCTCTTACCGCATCTTCACCAAGGTCTTCGCCAAGTACGGCATCAAGTTCAACTTCGTGCCCATGCACGACGTGGAGGCCGTGCGCGCGGCCATGACCGAGCGCACCAAGCTGGTGTGGGCCGAAACGCCCACCAACCCGCTGCTGCACATCATCGACATCAAGGCCGTGGCCGAGGTGGCCCACGCCGGCGGCGCCCTGCTGGTGGTCGACAATACCTTCGCCACGCCCTACCTGCAAAGCCCGCTCGACCTCGGGGCCGACGTGGTGATGCACTCCCTCACGAAGTACATGGCCGGCCACTCCGATACGGTGATGGGCGCCCTCATCGTGCAGGACGACGAGCTGCAGCAGCGCCTGGCCTTTATCCAGAACGCCTGCGGCGGCACGCCCGGGCCCCAGGACTGCTTCCTGGTGCTGCGCGGCATCAAGACGCTGCACATCCGCATGCAGCGCCACTGCGAAAACGGCCGCGCCGTGGCCGAGTACCTGCGCCAGCACCCGCGCGTGGACAAGGTGTACTGGCCCGGCCTGGAAACCCACCCCAACCACCAGGTGGCCCGCCAGCAGATGCGCGACTTCGGCGGCATGCTCTCCTTCGTGCTGAAGGGCGACAAGGTGGAGGACGCGGTGGCCGTGCTGGAGAAATTCCAGCTGTTCACCCTGGCTGAAAGCCTCGGCGGCGTGGAAAGCCTCTCGGGCCACCCCGCCACCATGACGCACGCCAGCATCCCGGCCGAGGAGCGCCGCAAAGCCGGCCTGTCAGACTCGCTGATCCGCCTGTCGGTGGGCATCGAGGACGCCGAAGACCTCATCGAGGACCTGGCGCAGGCCCTGGGCTAAGCCCACGGGTGCACGAAAAAGCCGTCATTCTGCGTTTCGCCGCGGAATGACGGCTTTTCTGTATCAATTTACCGCCTGATGACCACGCGTATGTTCTTCCGCTTCCGCCTGCTGCTATTGGCCGCGCCGCTGAGCGCCGCTTGCCTCAATGTTTCAGCCCAAACGGCTCCGGGCGCCCCGCCCCGGCCGCACACCGTGGCGGTGCGCGGCACGGCGTTTCAGGAAGTGGAGCCCGAGTGGGTGGAGCTGCTGGTGACCTACCGCGTGTCGGACAACGTGAAGGACTCCGACAAGGCCAAGGAGCAGGAAAAGGCGCTGCGGAACGTGTTGCCGAGCTTCAACATCGCCCCCGAGAAGCTGATGCTCGACAACCTGACGGCCTACGGCTACGGCGGCTTTTCCAAGATGGGCAACTCCACCGTGGCGCTGACGCGGGTGTACCGCCTGCGGCTCGACAAGCCGGCCGTACTCAACGAGCTGATTCCGCGGCTGGTGCAAACTGGCGCCGACAACGTGCAGGTGGCCCGGCTGGAAAACGCCCAGCTCGAAGCCCGCCGGCAGGAGGTACTTGGCAAAGCCCTCGACAACGCCCGCCAGAAAGCCGCCCTGCTGGCCCGGCAGCTCGGGCAGCAGCTCGGCGCCCCGCTGGCCGTGACGGAGGTAACGCCCTTTGCCGGCTACCGTCTGGAGGAAACCGGCTACAAGCGCAAGGAGGGCTACCAGCGCGAAATCGACGCGGCCGACGCGCCCGTTCCGAACCTGCGCACCATCCGCGTGACGAGCACCGTCGACGCCGAATTCGAGCTGAAATAGCCCCGCGTGAGCAAGCCGCCCAACCGTCGCCCGTGGTGGCAGCGCTGGCCGCTGGGGCCATACGCGGGCCCCTACCTGCTGCTGCTGAGTTTGCTGGCGGCGCTGCTGCCCGCCGCGGGCTTCAAGGACGACTTCTGGCTGTGGGTGCGCTGGGCCGAGTACAGCCGGGCGCACGGCCTGGGCAACGCCTACGCGGTGCCCGGCAATAACTACAATCCGCTCTACCACTACATATTGTGGCTGTTCGGTCGGCTGGCCGGCAGCGCCGAAGCCATTGAGGCGCAGCGCTACTCCCTGAAGCTGCTCACCCTGCCCTTCGACGTGGGCGGGGCGCTGCTGGCCGCCTCGTTGGCGGGACCGGCGCGGCGGCGCTTCGTCGGCTCGCTGTGGCTGCTGCTCAACTTCGGCTACCTCTACAACACGCTCATCTGGGGGCAGGTCGACGCCATTTACACGGGTCTGAGCTTCGGGGCGGTGGTGCTGGCGCTGCGCGACCGGGGCACCTGGAGCGCGGTGTGCTTCGCCTTGGCGCTGGCCGCCAAGCTGCAGGCGCTGATTTTTCTGCCACCCCTGCTGCTGCTTTGGGCGCCGCGGTGGTGGCAGCGGCCCCGGCTTTTGCCGGCGGCCCTGCTGGCCGGGCTGGTCACGCTAGGGCTGGTGCTGCTACCCTTCGTAGTGGGCGGGGAGCGAGGCTACCTGACCGACATCTGGCGCATCAACCGGCAGGCCGTGGGCTACTACTCGGTGCTGTCGATGAACGCCTACAACTGGTGGCACCTGACGGCCGGCGGCCTCCTGCTCACCCGTCCCGATACCGACCTCTGGCACGGCCTGAGCTACCGGCACTGGGGCATGCTGCTGTTTGCGGTGGCCGCCACGGCGGTGCTGCTGCCCCTGCTGCTGCACGCGCTGGCCCGGCTGCGCCGGCCCCGCCCCGCCGACCGGCCGCTGGTGCTGCTCACGTTTGCGCTGGTGCCGTTGGTGTTCTGCTTTTTCAATACCCAGATGCACGAGCGGTACTGGCACGCGGCGTTACTGTTTGCCGGGGCCTACGCCTTTGTGAGACGGCGCTACGCCCTGCTGATGCTGGTGAGTGGGGCGTATTTGCTCAATCTGGAAGCGGTGTTCGGCTATCTGCAGCTGCGCGCCCTGCTGCCCGGGCTGTTGCACCCGCAGTTGGTGGCGCTGCTGTTTGCCGGAGCTATAGCCCTGGGCTTGCTGGAGCTGTACCGCCATGCGCCGCTGGGCCCGGCTATTCGGGCGTTACTGAAGCAAGGCGCCCCGTCCCATGCGTAGCTTTGACGGATGAAAAGCGTCGGGCCAAGGCAGCTTGCGGGTAAATGGCGGCAAAGCCCGTGGCGCTACGCCGGGCTATATGCGCTGCTGTTCGGGCTGCTGCTGGCGCTGGGCGGCTCCACCGCCCACGAGGGCGACCGGGCCGCCTGGCTGGCCTGGGCCACCCACATCTTCCGCCACGGCCTGGGCAATGCCTACGCCCTGCCCTCGCTCGACTACAACCCGCTCTACCACTACATCCTCTGGCTGTTCGGCCGGCTGGCGGGTAGCGCCGAGGCCATTGGGGCCTACTCGCACGGGCTGAAGGCTTTTACGCTGCTGTTCGATTTTGCCGGTGCGCTGCTGGCGGCCTCGTGGCTGCGGGGCGGCTGGCAGCGCTTCTTGGGCTCGTTGTGGCTGCTGCTGAACGTGGGCTACCTCTACAACACGCTCGTCTGGCAGCAGGTCGACGCCATCTTTACCACGCTCAGCTTCGCCGCCGTGGTGCTGGCCCTGCGGCAGCGCCCAGGGCTCAGCCTGGTGCTCTACGTGCTGGCGCTGAATGCCAAGCTGCAGGCCATCGTATTTCTGCCCCTGCTCGGGCTGCTGTGGCTGCCGCTAGGGCGCCTCGCGCCGCGGCAGCTGCTACTGGGCCTCGGCACGGCGGCGGCGGTGCAGCTGGCGCTGCTGGCGCCGTTCATCTGGGGCGGGGCGCAAAACTACCTGCCGCGCATTCTGGCCATCAACTTCACCGCCGTCAGCCTCTATCCCTACACCACCGTCAACGCCTTCAACGTGTGGACCCTGCTCATGCCCGATGCGCTGTTCTGGGTGCCCGATACCCTGCGCAAGTTCGGCCTGAGCTACCGGCAGTGGGGGCTGCTGGCCTTTGGCGCCGGCTCGGCCCTGGCCCTGGTACCGGTGGCGCTGCTGGCCTGGCAGCGGCTGCGGCGGCGCAGCGCGCTCGGCCCGGCCGAGGCCCCGCTGGTGCTGCTGGTAGGCGGGCTGCTACCGCTGGTGTTCTGTTTTTTCAACACTGAAATGCACGAGCGGTACTGGCACCCTGCCGTGCTGTTTCTGGGCGCGTATGCCCTGCTGAGCCGCCGCTGGTGGCCCTACGCGCTGGTATCGGTGGGCCACTGGCTGAACCTGCGCACCATGTTCCGCCACTACCACCACCAGCCCACCTGGCTGGTGCAGCACCCGCAGCTGGTGGCCGGCCTGTTTGCCTTGGGCCTGCTGACTGGGTTTTACTGCCTGTACCAGGAATTCCGCCGACGGGCTTCGCTGCCGATGACCAGGGGTGAGGTAGCTCAATGACCCTTGCTGACCACTGGCGCGGCTTATTCGGCTTTGACCAGCCGTACCACCTGCTGCCCGTCGAGGGTGCGGGCCACGTACATACCGGCCGGTAAGCCCAGCGGCTGCCACTCCACCTGCCCGTCGGCCCGACTGCGCAACGCGGCTACCATCCGGCCCAGCGCATCGGTTACCACCACTGCTTGGGCTTGCGGTTCAGCCAGCCGAAACGCGACAATGTGGGTAAATGGCGTGGGAAAGGCCATCAGGTCACTGCGGCGGGCTGCCACGGCGGTGGCCAGCGCGCTGGTAGCTACGCGCAGGGTAAAACCGCGCACCTCCGTGCCATTGATCGGACAGGCGTTGTCGGCCGCTTCTACGGTGAAGGAGTAGTAGCCCGGGGCGGTAGCGGCCGGCACCAGCCAGTCGAGCTGGGCGGGCGTGGTGGCCGTGCCGGGCTGAAAGGTGGCGCCGGGTAGGTAGCTGGCCGCGTCGCTGCGGATGCGCAGTGGCTGGCCGGCGTCGGCATCGGTGGCGGCGAAGCGCAGGGTCAGGTGCTGGCCGGGCTGCACGTCCACGGGCGCGTCGGGCGGCAGGGGCGCGCCGTTGCGCAGCAGCGTCAGCGTCGGGTTGGTGTTGAGCGTGGGCGCCACCGTGTACAGCACCTCGCGCATCACGCTGCCGATGCGCGTCGGCTGCCCGCCGACGCGCCGGTATTCATCAACCTGCAAGGCCACCGAGTACGTTCCCTGCCGGGCTGGGGCCAGGTAGTAGTTGCCGTTGGCCGTTGTCAGCTCCGCCCACTTGCTTACCGTCCCGTTCAGCACCCGAAACGAGGGCAGCGGCATCCCGACCGTGTAAGCGCCGTCGGCAAACGTGGCCGCTTGGCCGGTAAACGGCTCGGTGAACTGCCCGCCGAGGTAGCTGCGGTAGCTGATCAGGCTGGGGCAGGGGTAGATGGGCAGCGTGATGCCGCTCAGCATGCGGTTGTTCAGCGGCGCCACGGCCCGGTACACCAGGGAGTCGCCGTCGGCATCGAAGGCGGCGAAGCTGTAGCGGTGCGGCTGGCCCAGGGCGCAGTAGGGCAGGGGCAGGGCCGTAAACTGCGGGGCCTGATCGGTGCCGGCTCGGTTATCTAAGTACGCCTGTAGCTCCAGGTGCGTCGTTTCGGCACTGAGAATGTTGGCGGCCAGCGCGCTGCGGGCTTCTACGTTAACGGCCAGCGTCCACTGGCCCGGCGGCAGCGTTACCGTAGTGGCGTAGTCGATGGCCTGGTAGGGTGCCGGGGCGCTTTGGCATAGCGGCAGATCCAGTGCCCGGGTCGCCGTCCGGGGAAGCTGGGCTACAAAGCTGCCCGCGCCCGTCAGCGTGCAGCCGTTGGCCTTGGCCGCCAGGGTCAGCGTCTGAGCGTTGCCGGTGCCGCCCAGCGCATCCGCATAGGTAGTTACCAGCACGCGGTACTGATTGCCGCTGAGGTGGGCAAAGCCGATTTCGCCGCCCACCAGATGCGTGGCCTGGGCGACGCCTGCCAACAGCCACCAAAATAGCAGGCCCAGGCCGGTCTGAAAGCGCGTAGAGAAAATCATAGCCGGGAAGCATTATATTCATTATTGATATATGAATATAATGCTTCCCGGCTATTCGCTATTTACCGGTTTCCGAATTTGTACCCAGGATCTGAAACAGCTCGTCGAGCTTGGGCGTCAGAATGATTTCGGTGCGGCGGTTCAGGGACTTGTTCTGGGGCGAGTCGTTTTGCGCGACGGGTACGTACTGCGAGCGGCCCGAGGCCGTCACGCGCTCGGGCTGCACCCCGCCGGTGGTAAGCAGGCGGGCAATTTCGGTGGCGCGCAGGGCCGACAGGTCCCAGTTGTCCTGCATGCCAGCCGTGCCCTTCAGAATGGGCACGTTGTCGGTGTGGCCTTCCACCACCACGTTCACGTCGGGCTGCTCCTTGAGCACGGTAGCCAGCTTGCCCAGTGCCTCCTGGCCCTTAGGGTCCACCTTGGTCGAGCCCGACTTAAAGAGCAGCTGCTCCGACAGAGACACGTACACCTTGCCGTCCTTCACCTTCACCTGCAGCTCGTTGGACTTGAAGGCCAGCAGGGCGTTGCTGACTTTCGAGCGCAGCGCGTTTACGGCCGCGTCCTTCTCGGCCAGGGCCTTTTCCAGCTCGGCCAGGCGCTGTTCGCGCGTCTTCACGTCGGCCGAGAGCTTGTCGATTTCGGTGCGGCTCTTGTTCAGGTTGGCCGACAGCTCGCCCAGCTCGGCTTCGCGGCGGGCCAGGTCCTGGGCCACTTTCTGGTAGTCGGCCGATTTGTTGGCCAGCACCTTCTCGTTGTTCTTGATGAGCTTTTCGTAGGTGTCGCTCAGCTCGCGGTACAGCGTCTGGGTGCGGCGCAGCACGTTGCCGGTCTGCGTCGAGTCATTCACGAGGCGCTTGTTTTCCAGGCGCAGCTCACCCAGCTGGCTGGTGGCCTTCTGCAGCTCGGCCACGGCTTCGCGGGCCTGCCGCTCGGCGGTGGTTTTGGCCTGCTCGGTGGCGGCCTGGCGGGCCCGCAGGTCGTCGTATTTCTTGGCGGTGACGCAGCCCGGCAGGCTGAAGCTGCCGGCGGCCAAGGCGGCCAGCAGGAGAGAGGAGGTGTACTTCTTCACAGGCAAACAAAAAGGTCGGGCGCCCGGCCCGGCGCGCGGGCGTACGACCCTGGCAAGGTAGCCCCGCCGGGCCACACTTTCCAACCAGCGCTGCGCCGAAGCGGGCCCAACGGCGTATAGCCCAAGGCTCCGGTTAGCTCGTAAAGATTGTGTCGGGCGGGCGGCGGGTTATATTCGCTCAGCTCTTTTCCTGGCTCTCACCCTCTTATTCCAGCCCCCATGGCCACGTCTCTCCAGCTCACCGCCGAGCACGAAGCGCTGCTGCAGCACGAGTGCAAAACCATTCCGAAAGCGCAGCTGCACCAGCCCGGTGCCGATTTCCTGGACCGCTGCTTCGTACCCGGCTCCCGCTCGGCGCAGGTGATTCGCAGCCTCGGCCAGCTCTACAACCACGGCCGCCTCGGCGGCACCGGCTACCTGAGCATCCTGCCCGTCGACCAGGGCATCGAGCACACGGCCGGCTCGTCGTTCGGCCCAAACCCGATGTATTTCGACCCCGAAAACATCATCAAGCTGGCCCTGGAAGGCGGCTGCAACGCGGTGGCCACCACCTTCGGTACCTTCGGCACGGTGGCGCGCCGCTACGCCCACCGGATTCCCTTCCTGGTCAAAATCAACCACAACGAGCTGCTGACTTACCCCAATAAGTTCGACCAGATCATGTTCGGCTCGGTGGAAGAGGCCTGGAACCTGGGTGCCGCCGCCGTGGGGGCCACCATCTACTTCGGCTCCGAGGAATCGGGGCGGCAGTTGCAGGAAGTATCGGCCGCCTTCGAGCGGGCCCACGAGCTGGGCATGGCCACGGTGCTCTGGTGCTACACCCGCAACAACGCCTTCAAAACCGCCGACAAGGACTACCACGTGGCCGCCGACCTCACCGGCCAGGCCAACCACCTGGGCGTCACCATCGGGGCCGACATCATCAAGCAGAAGCTGCCCGAAAACAACGGCGGCTTCACGGCCCTGAAGTTCGGCAAAACCTACCCGGCCATGTACGAGACGCTCAGCTCCGACAACCCCATCGACCTGACGCGCTACCAAGTGGCCAACTGCTACATGGGCCGCATCGGCCTCATCAACTCTGGCGGCGAGAGCAAAGGCGCCACCGACCGCGACGAGGCCATCCGCACGGCCATCATCAACAAGCGCGCCGGCGGCCAGGGCCTGATTTCGGGCCGCAAAGCCTTCCAGCGCCCCTTCGCCGAGGGCGTCGACCTGCTCCACGCCATTCAGGACGTGTATTTGGACGAGAAAATCACGCTGGCGTAAGAACGATGCCGATAGGCCGTCATGTCGAGCATGTTGCGCATCAAGCAAGGATCGAGACATCTCGCGTGCTGACTTCCGAGAGTAATCTGCTTGTTCAACGAGAAGAATACTATGGAGTGAGATGTCTCGGCGGCGCTCGACATGACGTTCTGATTCAATCTTTCCCCAGCCGCCCCAGCTTTGCCGGCGCCGGATGCGGGAAGTAGCCGGCCGCTACTTTACTTTTGTGTCGCCGAACGGCCCCTCCCGGCTGCGGCTACGTAACTTAGCTTCGGCGCCGCCGGGCGGTTCTCCCATCATCTGACTCAGTTCCCGAACATAATGGCTTGGTTTAAACGGCAGGAAAAAGGCATCATCACCCCCACGGAGGAGAAAAAAGAAACCCCCGACGGGCTGTGGTACAAGTGTCCCGAGTGCGGCACCGTGGCCGACATGGGGGAGCACCGGCGTATGCTCTACACCTGCGCCAAGTGCAACTACCACGACCGCATCGACTCGGCCGAGTACTTCGAAATCCTCTTCGATAACAACCAGTTTACCGAACTCGACGCCGACCTGAGCTCCGGCGACCCGCTGCACTTCGTCGACACCAAGGCCTACCCGCAGCGCATTGCCGCTACGCAGCGCAGCACCGGCCTCAAGGACGCCGTGCGCACCGCCCACGGTCCCATGAACGGGCAGGAGCTGGTGGTAGCCTGCATGGATTTCCGCTTTATCGGCGGCTCTATGGGCTCGGTGGTGGGCGAGAAGATTGCCCGCGCCATCGACTACGCCCGCCAGCACCGCGTGCCCTTCCTGATGATCAGCAAATCGGGTGGCGCGCGCATGATGGAAGCCGGCTACTCGCTGATGCAGATGGCCAAAACCTCGGCCAAGCTGGCCCTGCTGGCCGAAGCGGGTATCCCGTACATCTCGCTGCTTACCGACCCCACCACCGGCGGCGTGACGGCCTCCTACGCCATGCTCGGCGACTTCAACATCTCCGAGCCGGGTGCGCTCATCGGCTTCGCCGGCCCGCGCGTCATCAAGGAAACCATCGGCAAAGACCTGCCCAAGGGCTTCCAGAGCGCCGAGTTCGTGCTGGAGCACGGCTTTCTCGACTTCATCGTCGACCGGAAGCAGCTGAAGCAGCAGCTTTCGGACCTGCTGCACATGCTGCGCCCGGCCACCGTGCCGGTCGAGCCGGCGGGCCGCTAGGGCCGTTCGGCACACTTGTTGGATAACCCCGCCCGGCTGCTCATCTGGCAGCCGGGCGGGGTTTGTCGTTTCCGGCCCGGGGCTGGGCGAAAAAAAGCCGACTGAGTATTAGCGGCTTTATATGTTTGCCCAACCTTTTCGACCCGAACCGGGTAAAGCCCAACTGAATTCTCTCTCCAACCTCCCACTTTTCACTGACACCATGAAATCATTCAATTCATTGCTTGCCTTGCTCCTGATGTTTACGCTGGCCTTCAGCTCCTGCAAATCGTCGCAGACGGCGGGCGGGGGCAGTCTGCCCGGCTCCAACGGCACGGGCGAGCGGAAAGACGGCATGAGCAAAACGGCCAAGGGCGGCATCCTGGGTGCCGGCGGCGGTGCAGTGGTCGGCGGCGTAGTCGGCGGCCTGCTCGGCGGCAAGAAGGGTACGGCCATCGGGGCCATTACGGGCGCGGCCGTAGGCGGCGCCACCGGGGCCGTTATCGGCCGCAAAATGGACAAGCAGGCCGAAGAGCTGCAGCGCGACATGAAGAACGCCCGCGTGGAGCGCGTAGGTGAAGGCATCAAAATCACCTTCGACTCGGGCATCCTGTTCGACACCAACAAGTCGGACCTGCGCCAGGCCTCGATGACGGAAATCCAGAACATGGCCCTGGTGCTGAAGAAGTACCCCGACACCAACGTGCTGGTGGAAGGCCACACCGACAACACCGGCTCGGACGCCATCAACCAGCCGCTGTCGGAGCGCCGGGCCCAGGCCGTGGCCAACTACACCATTCAGCAGGGCGTGGAGTCGACGCGCGTGACGACCAACGGCTACGGCTCCTCGCAGCCGGTGGCCGATAACGCCACGGTAGAAGGTCGCCAGGCCAACCGCCGCGTGGAAATTGCCATCTACGCCAACGAGAAGATGAAAAAAGCGGCTGAGAAAGGCCAGCTGTAAGCCGCAGGAACACCCTCCCGGTTTGAAAAGAGCCGCCCCGTCGGGGCGGCTCTTTTGTTGTGCCATTACTTAAGGAGAGCAAAATAGCCAGGCCAGTGTAACCCTGTCCCCCGGGATTTGCGTTTTAAATCCTAGCTGCCCGCTATTTCCCCATTTCGCGGCGGGCCTTAACTCTCGAAACGCCATGAACTTACATAAAGGAATCGTTGCTGCCGTGCTGTCGGTAGCCCTGCTGGGCGGTGCTGCCTCGTCGGCCCAGGCCCAATCGAAAGTAACCAAGCCCGGCACCTGGAGCGGTAAAGCCAAAGGGGCTGCCATTGGTGCCGGTGCCGGTGCCGCTACCGGGGCCGTCGTAGGCGGTGGCAAAGGGGCCCTGATCGGGGCCGCTGCCGGCACCGTTGGCGGGGCCGTCATCGGCCGCAAGCGCGACAAGAAAAAAGACCCGGTGCGTTATCAGGCGTACAAAAAATAACCCGCCGGCAACTGCCGGCGGCTCAAATCAGCGCTGGATGCATGATAATAGGATGCATTTCAGTTAGTTACTTGGAAAAAGGCCGTTCTGCTCCCAGAACGGCCTTTTTACTTTCGATGAAATGGTACAACATTTAGTAGCAGCTCGCGTTGAAGGGCACGCCCGGTCAGCCGATGATGGAGTCATATCCGTTGTTATATTTGGCCGGCTGAGCCTCGGTGAAACGCGCTGAGGTAGTCAAAAACAGAAAATTATTTGCCAGATAATCAGTATGATGCGTACTATCTGGCGCAACGGTGGGCGCTTTGGCAAGGTGGTTGCAAAATCCCGGTCAGAGAGAGACGCTCCACACTCCATCTTCCACTGGCTTCTCTCAACTCACCAACCAGAAAACCACAGTACAATGAACAAGCTTCGTTCCTCACTCGCCTTCCTGCTGGCCCTCGTGCTGCTGATGACCTCGGCAGTATCGGAAGCCCAGACGACCACCACCACCCAGAAGAAGGGTATGAGCAAAACCGCTAAGGGCGGTATCATCGGGGGCCTGGGCGGGGCTGCTGGCGGCGCCGTGCTGGGCCGTGTAATCGGTGGCAAGAAAGGCACGGCCGTGGGCGCCGTAATCGGGGCTGCCGTGGGTGGTGGCGCCGGTGCCCTCATCGGCCGCCGCATGGATAAGCAAGCCGAAGAGCTGCGCCGCGACATGGCTGGCGCCAAAGTAGAGCGCGTAGGTGAAGGCATCAAAATCACCTTCGCTTCGGGCATCCTGTTCGCCAAGAACTCCTCGGAGCTGACTGCAGCCGCGCAGGAAAACATCGGGACGCTGGCCGCTACGCTGAAGAAGTACGGTGACACCAACGTGCTCATCGAAGGCCACACCGACAACACCGGCACCGACGCCATCAACGACCCGCTGTCGGTGCGCCGCGCGCAGGCCGTGGCCAACTACGCCATGAACCAGGGCGTGGAGTCGTCGCGCTTCGAAGTGAAAGGCTACGGCTCGAAGCAGCCCATTGCCGACAACACGACCGAAGCCGGCCGCTCGCAGAACCGCCGCGTAGAAGTAGCCATCTACGCCAACGAAAAGCTGAAGAAAGCTGCCGAGAAAGGCACGATCTAAGCCGGGCCGGCCAACGCCGCTGTCCCGTCGCTCATCCGGCGGCTCCCCAATTGGTGGAGCCGCCGGATTTTTTTTATCCCGTACCAAGACTGCCCACCGGCGCTGGCGTAACCCCGGCCCGGCCGCCGCGGTACACCGGTATATGCCCCTTCCTGCCCTCACCACCGCTTACGACCTCGCGCCCGCGGCCAAAACCCTCGAAGACCACCGCATCCTGCACGCCTTCTACGGGCCGGTGCCCGCCGGGCAGCGCCGCACGCCCATGCGCGAGCTGATCAGCACCGTCCTCTCGCACCGCACCACGCACCGCGACGAGGAGCTGGCCTACGACCGGATGCTGGAAGCCTTCGGCGACTGGCAGGGCGTGGTGGACGCGCCCACCGCCGAGCTGGCCCACGCCATCCGCACCACGCGCTGGCCCGACACCCAGGCGCCGCGCATTCAGGAAATCCTGCGGCGGATCAAGGCCGAGTTTGGCGAGTATTCCCTCGACGCGCTGGCGGATTGGCCGATGGAGCGCGGCCTGGCGTGGCTGACCGGCATGCCCGGTATCGGGCTGAAAACGGCGTCGCTGGTGCTGCTCTTCAACTTCCAAAAACCCGTGCTGCCCGTCGATACGCACGTGCACCGCGTGGCCCAGCGCCTGGGCCTGATCGGGCCGAAGGTGTCGGTGGAAAAGGCGCACGAGGTGCTGCTGGCCCAGCTGCCGCCCGATGCCGAGGTGCTGCTGAACTTTCACAAGCACAACTACTGGCTGGGGCAGCACATCTGCTTCTTCAGCAAGCCCAACTGCCCGGCCTGCCCGCTCAAGGGCCTCTGCAACTACTACCTGGAGCACTACGGCCCCGCCACGGCAGCCGATCTGGCCGCCGTGGCGCCGGAGTGGACGGGGGAGAAGCTGCACTGATCGAACGGTTCACCCTGTAGTCATTGCGAGCGAAGCGCGGCAATCGTTCCTCTCGTGGCAGAAACGGTACAACACGCACCAACTGAAAACAGCCCCGCCCGAAACCAGTATCTGTAGTTTCGGGCGGGGCTATTTTGGGCTTCTGCCAGTGGGCTCGTCGTGCCCCGAGAAGAACGATTGCCGCGCTTCGCTCGCAATGCCTACTGGTGCTACCGTCGCCACGAACAATCCGGGCTGGAAAAGCTTGTAGCTTGCAAGTCCTGAAGCTGCCAATCAACCCATGCGCCTCGTTCACCATCCGGTTCTGTGCAATTACTACGTCACCTACCGGTGCAATGCGAAGTGCTCGTTCTGCGACATCTGGGAGAAACCCTCGCCCTACATTCAGCTGGCCGACGTGGAGCAGAACCTGCGCGACCTGAAGAAGCTGGGCGTCTCGGTTATCGATTTTACGGGTGGTGAGCCGCTGCTGCACCGGCAGCTGCCGGAGTTTCTGGCCCTGGCCCACGAGCTGGGCTTTATCACCACCGTCACCACCAACGGGCTGCTGTACCCCAAGTTCGCCGAGCGGCTGCGGGGGAAGGTGGACATGCTGCACTTCTCGCTCGATTCATCGGAGAAGGAGCAGCACGACCGGGGCCGGGGCGTGGCCTGCTACGACTTCGTGCTCGAAAGCATTCGGGTGGCCAAAGAATTGGGCGAGCGGCCCGATATCCTGTTCACCGTGTTCCGCCAGAACCTCGACCAGCTGGAGGCCGTGTACCGCGACATCACCCGGCCCAACGGGCTGATGCTCATTATCAATCCGGCTTTTGAGTACAACGGCGTGGAAACCGGCGAGCAGCTGACCGAGCAGGAGCTGGACTACCTCTCGGCCTTCGGCAAGCGGCCGGGCGTGTATCTGAACGAGGCCTTCATCCAGCTGCGCCGCGACGGGGGCAACCACGTGGCCGCGCCCGTGTGCCGGGCCGCCAGCACCACGCTGGTCATTTCGCCCAACAACGAGCTGGTGCTGCCCTGCTACCACCTCGGCACCAAAACCTTTCCCATAGAGGGCCGGCTGCACGAGCTGTACCGCTCGGAGCCGGTGCAGCAGCTGGCCGCGCTGGAAGGCCGCCTGCCCCAGTGCGAGGGCTGCACCATCAACTGCTACATGCAGCCCAGCTTCGCCGTCGAAACCAGCAAGTACTTCTGGCAGGCCCTGCCGAGCACGCTCAAGTACAACTGGTACAAGGGCACATGGAAGCGGATGCTGGCCCGCTAAGGCAGGCGTTGCAGTAGCCCGAATCCGGCTGTTTGTCGGCTGCCCGGGGCAGAACCCCAACAACGGAGCCTAATTGACTTACCTGCGGGTGGCGCAACTGCCGACGCGGGTAGCGGGCTGGGGCAATAACCATATAGGTAGCCCCTGCTACCTTCGCGCCAATTCCTTTTCGCTGTTCGCCATGCCTCCGCTTATCCTGCCCGTGCTGGGCAAAACGCCCGCCATCGACCCCAGCTGCTACGTGGCCGACAACGCCACCATCATCGGCGACGTGGTGCTGGGCCCCGACTGCACCGTGTGGTTCACCGCCGTAGTGCGCGGCGACGTCAATAGCATCCGGATAGGGGAGAAGACCAACATTCAGGACGGGGCCGTGATTCACTGCACCTACGAACGGGCCGCCACCAGTATCGGCAGCCGCGTGAGCATCGGGCACCGGGCCATCGTGCACGGCTGCACCGTGGAAGACGACGTGCTCATCGGCATGGGCGCCATCGTGATGGACCGCGCCGTGGTGGGCCGCGGCTGCATCATCGCGGCCGGGGCCATCGTGCTCGAAAACACCCAGTGCGAGCCGGGCTACCTCTACGCCGGCGTGCCCGCCAAAAAGATCAAGCCCGTGACCGAAGCCCAGCGGCAGACCATCGGCCGCACCGCCGACAACTACGTAATGTACGCCGGCTGGCTGCGCGAAAATCCGGCGTAGGGTCGGCCGTCCGGCAGAATGTCGGCCAAGTGCAACCAACCTTTCCGCCGGGCGGCGGCTCTCTCGGGCATGAACCACTTCTTCGCCCGTACGGCCGCGGTGCTCCTGGCCGTAGCCTCCTTCGCCTCCTGCAGCCGTTCGCAGTACGCCTTCACGCCTGCCCCCTCGGCTTACCACGCCGTGGCTGCCGCTGGCACGCCCGTTGCACCCGCCGCGGAACCGGTTGCCGCCACCGCCCCGTCCACTGCCCCGCCGGCCGACCTGACGGCCTCGACCGTGCCCGTAGCCCCCGCTGCTCCGCGCCAGACCGCCACCCCGCTCAGCCGGCCGGTAGCGCCGGTAACGGCCGCTCCGGCCGTTGTCAAGGCCGTGACGCCCGCCGCCCGTAAGGCCCTGCGCCGCGAGGTGCGCCAGGCTGTGAAGCAGGCACACCGCCAAGCCGCTGCCGCCCCCGCGGCCGAGGGCAAAAGCCAGCTCACGGCCCTGCTGCTGGAGCTGTTCCTGGGATTTTTGGGCGTGCACCGCTTCTACCTGGGCTACACCGGCCGCGGCATTCTCTACATTGCGCTGCTACTGACCAGCTGGCTCATCATTCCCTTCTTCGTGCTGGCCGTGCTGACCACCATCGATTTGGTGATGATCATCACCGGTGACCTGAAGCCCAAGAATGGCGAATACGCCAAAACCTTCGAGGACATGGGCAAAAACAAAAAAGACAAGGAGTAAGGTCTGCCTGTCAAGCAAAACGCCCCCTCCATCCGTGGATGAAGGGGGCGTTTTCGTTTCAAGCCTGGTGGATTATTCCTCCAGGTCGGGCAGCTCGCCGGCGGCTTCGCGCTCGGCGGGCTCCAGCACCCGCAGCTGCACCAGCTCCACGGCCCGGCGCGAGCGGTTCAGGATGCGAAACTCGTAGTTGTCGAGCACGGCCAGGTCGCCGATTTCGGGAATGGTGCCGTAGATGACGTTGACCAGCCCGCCCACAGTTTCGTAATCGTCGCCCTCGGGCAGGGGGAAGGGCAGGAACTCGTTGGCGTCGTTGATGGCCGTGGAGGCGGCCACGCGGTACTCCAGTTCCGACACCTTTTCCACCACCGGCACCTCGTTGTCGTACTCGTCCTGGATTTCGCCCACCAGCTCCTCCATGATGTCCTCGATGGTGACGATGCCCGACACGCCGCCGAATTCGTCGGACACGATGGCCATGTGCAGGTGCTTGCGCTGGAACTGACGCAGCAGGCGGTTGATTTTCTTGGTTTCGGGCACGAAGAAGGCCGGCCGCATGATCTGCGGCAGGTTGATGTCCTCGCCCCGGCGAATCAGGGCAAACATGTCCTTCACGTAGAGGATGCCCACGATGTTGTCGATGTTGTCCTCGTAGACCGGAATGCGCGAGAAGCCCTCGTTGAAGGCTGCTTCCACGATTTCCTCCTGCGAGCAGCTCACGTCGATGGCCGAAATCCGGGTGCGCGGCACCATGATCTGCTTCACCATCCGGTCGTTGAACTGAAACACGTTCTCGATCAGCTCGTGCTGCGACTCCTGAATCTCGCCGCTCTGCTTGCTCTGGTCGATGAGCAGGCGCAGCTCCTCGGCCGTGTGCACCTCGTGCTCGTGCACCGAGCCCACGCCGAATACGCGCAGCACCAGATTGGAGAGCTTGTCGAGCAGCCAGATGAAGGGGAAGGTGAGGAACGCGAAGGCCCGCAGTGGAATGGCAATGGCAATGCTCACGTTTTCGGGCTTGCGAATGGCCAGCACCTTGGGCGCCTGCTCGCCGAGCACGATGTGGAGCACGGTGATGAGCGAGAAGGACGTGGCCAGCGCAATCTGGTGCACGGCTACTTCCGAGAGCTTGATGCTGAAGCTGTCGATGACAGCCAGCACCACGTCGGCCACCACGCTTTCACCGATCCAGCCCAGGGCCAGCGAAGCCAGCGTAATGCCGAGCTGCGTGGCCGAGAGGTAATAGTTCAGGTCCTGCAACATGCTCAGAACCAGCTTGGCCAGGCGGTTGCCGCTCTGCGCTTTTATCTCGATTTGCGACAGGCGCACCTTGACGAAGGCAAACTCCGCCGCCACAAAAAACCCGTTTGCTACTACTAACAAAAGGGTGAGGAATATTTTTAAGCCCATAAGGTCAGCGGCGGCCGGCACCCGCGGGTCCGTCGCTGTATGTCACAAAAGTACGAGAATCCGCCTAAGCGGTTCGGTTGGCCGGGCCGGGCGCGTGCAACTAGGTTCGCGTACCTTTGTTTCTTCTGCGGAAACACCCAATTCCCTATGCTTTTGCGAATCATTTTGTGGCTGAGCCTGGCCCTGCCGCTGCTGGTCGCCCGGCCGGCCGGCGCCCAGGTGCTCACGCCCACCAAGCTCGGCACCACCGTCAGCCCCGCTACCGCCAAGGTCGGCGACGAGGTGGAGCTCATCGTCAATGCCCGCATCGACCCGACCTGGCACCTCTACGCCACCGACTTCGACCCCGATCTGGGCCCCACGGTCTTCGCCTTCACCTTCGCCAAGAGCCCGGCTTACGAGCTGGTTGGCAAACCCAAGTCCATCGGTACGAAGAAAAAGTATGACGACGTCTTCAAGGGCGACGTGACCTACTTCGAAACCACCGGGCAGATCCGCCAGCGCATCAAAGTGCTGCAGCCCGGCCCGCTGACCATCAAGGCCGGCGTAGAATACCAGACCTGCACCGACGTCGACGGCCGCTGCATTCCCGGCGAAGAAGCCCTGAGCTTCGGCCCGATTACGGTGACCGGCACTGCGGCCGCGCCGGCCAAATCGGCCCCCGCCGCGACGACGCCTGCGGTTTCTCCCGCGGCTGCCGCCCCTACGGCTCCTACGCCCGTAGCCGCGCCGACGATTCTGCAGCCCGAAACCACGGCCGTAGCGCTGGCCACGCCCCCCGCTGCCATTGTTACTACCGATTCGGCAGCCACGGTTACTGCAGCCCCGGCAGCCGTAGCGGCGCAGCCGACGACGCCCTCGGCAGCGGCCACCGTGCCAGCCAGCGGGGGCAGCCTGCTGGGTTTCGCGCTGCTGGCCTTTCTGTCGGGCCTGGGTGCGCTGCTCACGCCCTGCGTGTTCCCGCTGATTCCGATGACGGTGTCCATCTTCACCAAGGGCTCGGCCAGCCGGCAGCAGGGCATTATGAAGGCGCTTTTCTACGGCTTCTCCATCATTTTCATCTACGTGGTCGTGGGCCTGCTCACCACCGTGCTGCTCGGTGCCGATGGGCTGAACCTGATCAGCACGCACTGGCTGCCCAACCTGATTTTCTTCGTGGTATTCGTGGTGTTCGGGCTGTCCTTCCTGGGGCTGTTCGAAATAACGCTGCCCAGCGGCATGGTCAACAAAATCGACGCGCAGGCCGACCGCGGTGGCTGGGGCGGCGTGTTCTTCATGGCCCTCACGCTGGTAGTGGTTTCGTTCAGCTGCACCGGGCCCATCGTGGCGTCCATCCTCACGATGGCGGCGCAGGGCGAGCGGATCCAGCCGGTCGTCGGCATGTTCGGCTTCTCCCTGGCCTTCGCGCTGCCGTTCATGCTGTTTGCGCTGTTCCCGACGTGGCTGAAGGGCCTGCCCAGCTCGGGCGGCTGGCTGAACACGGTGAAAGTGGTGCTGGGCTTCGTGGAGCTGATGCTGGCCCTGAAGTTCCTGAGCATGGCCGACCTGGCCTACCATTGGCACCTGCTCCCACGCGACCTGTACCTGGTGCTTTGGATTGCCCTGTCGGGCCTGCTGGGGCTGTACCTGCTGGGCGTGTTCAAGCTCTCCCACGATTCCGACCTCGCGCACCTGAGCGTAGGGCGCCTGCTGATGGCGGTGCTGGCGTTCGGCTTCATGACCTACCTGGTGCCCGGCCTGTTTGGCGCCCCGCTGCCGCTGCTGGCCGGCTACCTGCCCCCCCAAACGCGCCAGGACTTCACCCTGGCCGCGCCCGCCGCGCCGGTAACGACCACGGTGGCCCAGCCCACCGCCTGCGAGCCGGCCCGCTACGCCGATTTCCTGGAACTGCCCCACGGCCTGCCCGGCTACTTCGACCTGGCCCAGGCCCAGCGCTGCGCCCAGGCCCAGAACAAGCCCCTGTTCATCGATTTCACCGGCCATGCCTGCGTGAACTGCCGCAAGATGGAAGCCAGCGTGTGGAGCGACCCGCAGGTGCTCCAGCGCCTGCGCGACGACTTCGTGGTGGTGGCCCTCTACGTCGACGACAAGGCCGAGCTGCCCCGCAACGAGTGGTACACCTCCAAGTACGATAACAAGGAAAAAACCACGCTGGGCAAGAAAAACGCCGACCTGCAGCTGACCGGCTTCAACGTCAACGCCCAGCCCTATTACGTGCTGCTCGACCCCAGCGCCCCCGCCGACCTGGCCCACACCCTGACCCCGCCCGTGGCCTACGAGCCCGACGTGAACAGCTTCGTGAAGTTCCTCGATGCCGGCCTGGCCAACTACCGGCGGCAGCACCAGCCGGTGGCGAAGCAATAAAATCCGTTCGGCTCTCTACGGCTTACTTGTTATCTTTTGCCCGCCCCGCCCCGGTTTTGTCCGGTCGGCGGGGCGGTCCTTTTTCATTTCGCCATGCTCCATAAGCTGCTGCTGGGCGCTGCCCTGCTCGTTACCGCCCAGTCGCCCGCTGCCGCCCAAACGGCCCAGACCTCTGACCCGACGCGCATCACCCTGGTGATTCACGGCGGCGCGGGTACCATCACGCGCCAGAACATGACGCCCGAAAAGGAAAACGCCTACACCGAAGCCCTGAACCAGGCGCTGCAGACCGGCTACGCCGTGCTGAAGCGCGGCGGCACCTCGCTCGATGCCGTGGAGGCCACCGTGCGCTTTATGGAAGATTCGGCGCTGTTCAACGCGGGTAAAGGCGCCGTCTTCACCCACGACGGCCGCAACGAGCTGGACGCCGCCATCATGGACGGCCAGACGCTGAAGGCGGGCTCGGTAGCGGGCGTGACGGTGGTGCGCAACCCCATCAGCGCGGCCCGGGCCGTAATGGAAAAATCGGAGCACGTAATGCTGGTGGGCCCCGGGGCCGAGCAGTTTGCCCGCGAGAAGGGGCTGGATATTGTCGCGCCCAGCTACTTCTACACCGAAGCCCGCTACCAGCAGCTGCAAAAGGCCCTGGCAACTGAAAAAGGCGCCGTGCCCGATCAGTTGAACACGCCTACCAGGGAAACGTCGCCGGGCAAGAGCAAAGTGAAGCTGAAATCCGGCAAGCCCGGCAGCTACGCCGAGCCGCCCATTTTCACTGAAGGCCGCAAGTACGGCACCGTGGGCGCCGTGGCCCTCGATCAGTACGGCAACCTGGCCGCCGCCACCAGCACCGGCGGCATGACCAACAAGCGCTACGGCCGCGTGGGCGATGCGCCCATCATCGGCGCGGGCACCTACGCCGACAACCAGAGCTGCGCCGTATCGTGTACCGGCTGGGGCGAATATTTTATTCGCAGCACCGTGGCCCGCGACATTGCGGCCCGCATGGAGTACGCACGTCTACCTCTAGACGCCGCTGCTCAGGCCAGCCTCGATAAGGTAGCCCGGCTCGGTGGCGACGGTGGCCTGATCGGCCTGGACCGGCAGGGTAACATCGCCATGCCCTTCAACAGCGAAGGCATGTACCGGGGCTACATCAAAGCCAATGGCCAAACGCAGGTGCTGATCTATAAATAAGGACCCTTTCGGACTCGAAACGACGCTAATTGAGCAGCCGGACCGCGGGTGCTCAATTTTTTTATTCACGTCAGTAGGAGGGAGTTGCTGCGGAATTTATACCCTTATCGGTATTCTTATAGCAAACTATGCAACGCCAGGCCGCCTTTGGCGTCATTGACGAAATGCCGCTGTTGCTGTCCCATTGTGATTTTTGGTTGCAGGCGTCCTTAAAATTGCCAACTTGCTGGCAAAAGGACACAAAAAAGGCGGCACCCACCCAGATGCCGCCTCTATTGAAGGACGCACCCACCCAGATACGTCCCGGTTTTTCCCTCCTCACACTATCCACCCAAGTTGTAGATGAAGGAGTTGAACCTTCCCAACCACTGGCTTCCGGGAAATTCTTTCCGGAGGCTGGCTGGTTGCCGAACCCGAACCGTTAGCAATGCTTCAGGGTGCTCTACTACAAGATTCGCAACACCGACTGTGTTGCATTGAGACAAATGTAATAGCTTTATTTAAACGATAAAATATTTTCAGTGAAAATATGAGCTAATTACATTCTTTCTTTAAATAGAGACTCCCTTTTGCAACTTTTCCAAGCAACGACTTCTAAAATGTCCCGGAATTACGAACTTGACGACACCGACCGGAAAATTCTGGCATTGCTGCTCGACGACGCCAAGATGCCTTACACCGAAATAGCTCGACGGGTGCACGTATCGGGCGGCACGGTGCACGTGCGCATGGCCCGGTTGGAGGAACTAGGTATCGTAAAAGGCGCGACCCTGAAAATTGACTACGCCAAGCTCGGCTACGGTGTCAATGCGTTTCTGGGTATCTACCTGTTGAAAAGCTCGGTGTACGGTAGCGTGGCCGAGCAGCTGCGCGACATACCCGAGGTTGTCAGCATCCACTTCACTACCGGGGCCTACGGGGTTTTTGCCCGGCTCGTGTGCCGCGACACCCAGCACCTGCGTGACGTGTTGCACGACCGGATTCAGCTGATCGAAGGCATTGAGCGCACCGAAACGCTCATTTCGCTGGAAGAAACGCTGAACCGTCCGATTCAGCTGATGTAAACGCGCCGCGCCGCTGCGCTTGCGTGCAACGCTCTACTCCTTCGGGGTAGAGCGTTTTTTTGTGTTTAGCGCAGATGATTGGATGTATGAAAATTATATGATATAATTTTACTTTATCTATTTGAAGCCTAGATTAATGGTATTATAATTACATGAAATTGTTCTTTTGGGCAGCGCCACCGCCCTCAATTTCTACCGGCACCACCTCCGACCTACCGGCTGCCGGGTATCCACCACCATTTTCCCAAGGTCATGAATGCATCCATTACTCTCTTCAGCCACCGGCTGTTAAGCTGGTGTGTGTGGACCTGCCTGCTCGCGACGGGTCTACTAAGTCACAACGGCCAGGCCCAGGCCATCGGCGACTATCGGTCGACGGCGGGAGGAACGGCCAATTTCAACAACCGCAACAGCTGGGACCGATGGAATGGAACCAGTTGGGTGGCCAACTCTACGGCGTTGGATTTCTCTAAAACCTTCAACGTGCTGCACAGTAAGAATATTCCTATTGCCGGCGTCGGGGCTACCGTGGGCCGCATCGTGCTGGCAGCCGATAACGCGGCCGGGACGGTGGGAGTATTGAATATCAACGGTCCGTTGACCTGTAACAACATAGATGTAAGCGGCGTGGGGGCGGAGATGGTAGTGAAAGCTGATAACGTGCTGATCTATAACACCACCATTCGTAATAAAGGCCTGGTGACGCTGCTCAGCGACGCCAGTCTGCGCACCGTTAGCGTCGATAGCAGTGCCACCCTGGAACTGATAACCGGGGTGAGTGCCGCAACGGTGGTGGGTCCGGTAACCGTCAGCAACGGCAGCGTGGTGAGCGTGACGGGCAACGGCTCCACCATCAAGGAATTAACCGTGAAATCGACGGGGCAGGCTCTGATCAATGCCGTGGCCAAGCTCATTAAGTGCCGCGTGGAACCGGGTGGCACGCTGGTGCAGCAGGCCAGCGGCGAGATTCAAGTGGTGCACGACGCCTCGGCCAGCGGGCCGGACTTGCTGATGCTCGGGCAGCTGCGCAATGAAAGCAACAGCGTTGGGTTGACGATGACCGGCGGGGCACAGATGCAGGTGCAGGCCGGGGCGGTGTATACCCATACCGCCAACGGGGGGGTGTTGCCCACCGGCACCTGGGATGTGGCCTCGACCCTCGAAATCAAAGGCGTGGTCGACGCCTCCGGCTTTACCAACGACGGCCAGACGTTTGGCAACGTGGTGTGGGACACACCCGACTACGGCACCTCCGGTACTGGTAGCAACGTGTTTTACTTCAACGGCAGCGGCAACATGCAGATAGCCGGCAAGCTGACCGTGCGCAACACCGGCCTGGGCCGGCTGCAGCTCACGCCTGCTACCAGCGGCGGCAGCACCGTGGTAACCCAGCTGGGCTCCTACGAGCAGCAGGGGGGCCAGGTCTGCGTGGCCCGCTTCGGCTCGGGGCTGACGCGCATGCTGAACGTGACCGGCGACTTCACCCTGGGCAGCGGCCGTTTCGAGCTGAGCAATTCCTCCTCGTCGGGACCGGGCGTGCTCAAGGTAAACGGCGCGCTGCGGCTCAACGGCGGTACGCTGCTGCTGAGCGGGGGCGCGGCCAGCGGCACGGCCAACCTGAGCGGTGACTTGGTGATGGGTACCGGCAGCGACCTGCGGCGCGAAGTCACGGGCGGCATCGGTGCGGTCAACTTCGTCGGGACGCAGCCGCAGTACTTCAGCCGGGCCAGCGGCACGACCATCACCGGGCTGGTGGATTTTCAGGTGCTGAGCGGGGCTACGCTCGATGTGGGCAGCTCCGTTATCGACGGTGACGGTGACTTCACGCTGAATGCCGGTGCGGCCCTGCGCATCGGCCACAGCCAAGGACTGGCGGCGAAAACGCCGGCGGGCACGGCCTATACCGGCAACGTGCAGGTCACGGGCACCCGCACCTTCAGCACCGGCGCCGCGTACATCTATAACGGCACCACCACCCAGATAACCGGCTCGGGTCTGCCGGCCTCGCTGGCAGCCAGCGGCGAGCTGGTAATCGATAACACGGCCAATCTGGTGACACTCAGCCGGGCCACCTCTATTTCCGGCACGCTGCGGCTGCGCCGTGGCCGCCTGCTCACTTCGTCGTTCCTGCTCACGATGCTGCCCACGGCCTCTTGGTCCGACGCCAGCGACGCCAGCTACGTCGACGGGCCGCTGGCGCGGCAGACCAACAGCACGGCCCAGGTGTACACCTTCCCGGTAGGGGCCAATGGGCGCCTGAAGGTAGGTGGCGTGCGGCCCAACGCCACCAGCAGCGCCACGTACCGGATGCTGGCCTACACCAACATTGCCCCCAGCGCCACCACGCTGGCGCCCGGTTCAAACCTTTTCACCGTAAGCCGCCGCGAGTATTGGGAAGTCAGCCGAACGGCCGGCACGGCCGATGCCACCGTGCGCCTCTACTACACCTTGCCCTACAGCGACATCCAGGAAACCACGGCCGGGCAACAAGCCCTGCGCATTGCCGCGCTGGTAGGCGGGCAGTGGGCGAACTACGGCCAAGCCGCTCTGCCCAACACCGTTGCCCGCTACCTCGATGCCGGCCAGGTGCTGGCCCTGACCAATGGCAACAGTACCTACGTGACCTTCGGGACCACCTCGCCCATCAACCCGCTGCCGGTGTCGCTGGTGGATTTCCGGGCCCGGCTGATCGGGAAGGACGTGCAGGTAACCTGGCGCACGGCCCAGGAGCTGAACAACGCCGGCTTTGAGGTGCAGGCCTCTGACAACGGACTGGACTATCTGGTATTGGATTATTACAATGGGCAGGGCACGGTGTCCGTCCCCACCAGTTACGCCCACCTTGACGTCAACGCCTTCCACGGCAAGGCTACTGTACGCTACTACCGCCTCCGGCAGATTGACTTCGATGGCAAATTCACCCTCTCGCCGGTGGTAGCCGTAGCGGCCCCGACAACCAAAGACGAACCCCTGCTGGTATGGCCCGTGCCCGCTACCGATTGGGTAAACATCAAGCTGACTGCCAATCAGCAAAGCGACGTAACCGTGCGGGTGCTCGATGCCCGGGGGCGGTTGTGTCGAACGCAGCAGTATAGTGCCACGGAAGTGCCGGACGTCGTCCGATTACCCGTGGATCAATTGCACCGCGGCCTCTACTTCGTGCAGGTGGAGACGAAGCAGAGTCGCGTGCAGGTGCGCTTCCTAAAAGAGTGAGGCGCCCGACGCCGGCCGTGGGTGGCGCCACGGCCGGCGTTAATTTTTGTAAAAAACCGGGGAAGTTGACTTTCCTTTTTTTTAGTAGAAGCGTATATTTCGGAACGGTTGTTACTCTCCGGCGCTCATGAAGGCTTGGCTGGCGGCATTTATGGTATTTGGCGGCGCACCGGCAGCGGTGGCCCAGAGCTTGCCAGCCGTATACCTCAACGAGCAGAACCAGGCCACCGTGCCCGACAGCGCCACGCATTACCGCGTGGTGGAGCAGCACCCCGACGGCAGCCTGTACCCCATGCGCGAGTTTGCCATGAACGGCACGCTGCTGCTGCGCGGCTTCCTGACCAGCATCGACCCGCCGCTGCGCAGCGGCACCTTCATCGGGTTTCACCCCAACGGCGCCAAAGCCAGCCAGGTCCATTTTCAGGACGACCAGCCCGAGGGCGTCTACGTGGCGTGGTACGAAGACGGCAAAGTGCAGGAGCGCGGCGAGTACCACCACGGCGAGCGAACCGGCCGCTGGCTGAGCGTGCACCGCAACGGGCAGCGCCGCTCCACCGGCAACTACGTTTCCGACCGACCCACCGGCGAATGGCGCTACTACTACAGCAGCGGACAACCCGCCGCCGTAGAAGTGAGCCGGCCCAGTCAGCCTAATGCCCTCACGCTCTACAACGAGGACGGCAGCCGCTTCGACGGGCTGCCGCAGCGACGCCAGGCACCGGAGTTTCCGGGGGGCGAGGTGGCCCTGCTGGAGTATTTGGCCCGGCACACCAACTACCCGCGGGAAGCCCGGCGCAAAGGCATTACCGGCAAGGTGTACGTGAGCTACACTGTGGGCGAAGACGGCCGGGTGGGTCAGGTGCGCGTGCTGCGCGGCCTCTCGCCCGACACCGACATCGAAGCCAAGCGCGTGGTGGCCAGCCTGCCACGCTTCCGGCCCGGCCGCGAGTACAACGTGCCGACGAGCTTCACCTACACCGTCCCGATTTACTTCGCGCCGCAGTTTAGCCTGTTCGGCGGGCCCAAGCCGCCGCCCTCACCGCCGGTAGAAGCCCGCGCCAACTGGTAAGTCCCTCGAAACGCAATCGGCCCCGCTGTCGTCGTGACAGCGGGGCCGATTGCGTTTGCGGCAGGTGGGGCGCGTTAGGCCGTTACCTGGGCGTCGAGCTTCTGGGCCAGTACGTGCTTGGGCACGGCACCAACCTGCTTGTCGACCACCTGGCCGTTCTTGAACACCAGCAGCGTGGGAATGCTGCGGATGCCGAACTTCATGGAGGTCTGCGGGTTAGCGTCCACGTCGACCTTGCCGATAACGGCTTTGCCTTCATATTCGCCGGCCAGCTCTTCTACCACCGGGCCGACCATGCGGCACGGACCGCACCATTCGGCCCAAAAGTCCACCAGCACGGGCTTATCCGAGTTGATGATTTCGTCGAAGTTGGCGTCGGTGATTTCAATGGCTTTATGTCCCATTGTCGTATTCAGTTTAGAAAAAGTGGGTGTCAGTGTTGAGTAACCTGCTTACGCGGATTGGGCGCGCAAGGTAGCAGATTGGTTGTCAAACATACGGCCCGGCGGAAAGTTCAAATATCTGATTTATGCTATAAGAAGCCTGCGAAACGAAGAGGCCGTAGCGGCTGGTCGGCGGTTAACCTGCTCATCAGCTCAGTCACTGAATACACGGCGGTCAAGAGCAAGGGAATCGGCAGTGTTCAGCCTCACAAATTCTCCATAACCGTCCAGAGTAAACTTATCATGCGAGCGTTTATCTGCTTTGTAAAAACGTAGTCTGAAAACGTTTACAGGTGCGCCCCGATAGAAGATAATCGTGTCCCTAGCGTTACTGAAGTGGACGATAGAATAGCCCAACGTGGGACTGGCCACTACCATCTTTGTATTCGGAGCGGACTTCACAATGATGATGGATTTTGACTCGTTTGTGATGGTTGGCCAGCGAAACGAGACAAAACCCCACGCGCCCACCATATCTTGATCGGTTGGCTTGTGTTCTTTGCCCTGGCAATCAGCAAAGAGCACGGAACTCAGCATGATTAGCGGGATAGTGCTGTAGGTCATGGCGAATCCAGAAACGAGGGGGCGGTTAGCGGCAATTCAATGGTATGGTTTACGCTGCCTGATACGAGGCGCTATTCGCCACCACACCACATCACGTCATATCAACTGGCAGGCGTCGATTTCCATCTCGCGCATCTTGAAGATGAAGGCCTTCGGCTCGATGCGGTACTTGCGCGAGTAAGTGTCTACCGTCAGGTGCTCGTGCGGCTCGGCAAACTTGATTTCCAGCTTCTTGGAGCCGGCGCATTCTTCCACGGCGGCCATGAAGCGGTCCATGAAGGGCTCGGTGATGGTGCGCAAATCCAGCTGCACGCGCACGCCGCCGGCCAGCTTCTCGGCCACGTTGATGAGCGGCTCCATGGTCATGATCTTGAACTCGAACTGGTCGGAGTCGCGGAAGCGGGGGGCGTACTTGCCGCGGATGAACATGGGCGGCACCTGCTCCTTGTCGTAGTTGCGCGGGTTGATGAGGTTGGAAAACTTCGTGTAATCGTCGCGGAACAAGGCCAGGTTCAGCGACGACTCGTAGTCTTCGATGTTGAACGAGACGAAAGGCTGGCCGGTCTTGGTGGTCTTGAACATCACGTTGGAAATCAGCCCGGCCACGTTGATGTCGCGGTTTTTGTAGGTCTCAATCTTATCGAGGCCGCAGGTGCAGTACGAGTCGATTTCCAGCTTGAAGTCGTCCAAGGGGTGGCCGGAGAGGTAGAAGCCCACCACGTCCTTTTCGCGGCGCAGCTGCTCGGTAGCCGGCCAGGGCTCCATGTCGGGCACTTTGGGCAGGGGCATGGCCACGGCCCCGAACGCGCCGCCGCCGAACAGGCTCTGCTGGGCCGAGTCCTTGTCGGCCTGGTGCTGCTGGCCCAGCTTCACGGCCTTGTCGATGAGGTTCTGGTCGCCCGCGGGGGCTTCCACGAACTGCCGGCGGTGGTAGCGCTCAAACGAGTCGAAGGCGCCGGAGAGGGCCAGGCTTTCGAAGGTTTTTTTGTTGACGGCCCGCAGGTTTACGCGCTTGGCGAAGTCGAAAATATCGGCGTAGGGGCCCTTTTTCTCCCGCTCGGCCACGATGTTTTCGATGGCCGCCTCGCCGGCGCCCTTCACGGCGGCCATGCCGAAGCGGATCTGGCCCTTCTCGTTCACGTTGAACTTCAGCACCGATTCGTTCACGTCGGGGCCGAGCACCGGCACGTTCTGGCGGCGGGCCTCCTCGATGAAGAAGGTCACCTTCTTGATGTCCGACATGTTGTTGGTCAGCACGGCGGCCATGTACTCGGCGGGGTAGTTGGCCTTAAGGTAGCCCGTCTGGTAGGCTACCACCGAGTAGGCGGCGGAGTGGGAGCGGTTGAAGCCGTAGGCCGCAAACTTCTCCATCACGTCGAATACCTCGTTGGCCTTTTTTTGCTTGATGCCGTGCAGCTTCTCGGCTCCCTCGCAGAATTTCTCCCGCTCCTGGGCCATCTTCTTCATGTCCTTCTTACCCATAGCGCGGCGCAGCAGGTCGGCGCCGCCGAGCGAGTAGCCGGCCAGAATCTGCGCGGCCTGCATGATCTGCTCCTGGTACACCATGATGCCCTGGGAGTAGTTCAGGATGGGCTCCAGCAAATCGTGCGGGTACTCAATCTGCTCGCGCCCGTGCTTGCGGTTGATGAAGTTCGGAATGAACTGCATCGGGCCGGGGCGGTAGAGGGCGTTCATGGCAATCAGGTCCTCGATGTTGGTCGGCTTGAGGTCCTTGAGGTACATGCGCATGCCCTCGGATTCGAACTGGAACGTGCCGATGGTGTCGCCGCGCTGGTACAGCTCGTAGGTTTTGGGGTCGTCGAGCGGAATGTCGTCGATGTTGATGTCGACGCCGTGGTTTTTCTTGATGAGCGTGAGGGCGTCCACGATAATCGTGAGCGTCTTCAGCCCCAGAAAGTCCATTTTCAGCATCCCCGCCGACTCGATGACCTTGCCGTCGAACTGCGTGACGAGCAGGTCCGAATCCTTCGAAGTCGAGACCGGGATGTACTTGGTGATGTCGTCGGGGGCGATGATGACGCCGGCGGCGTGGATGCCGGTGTTGCGCACCGAGCCTTCCAGCTTGTGGGCCAGGCGCAGAATCTGCCCGCGCAGGTTGTCGGGGGCCTCGTCGCGCAGGATGTAGTCCAGCTCCGGGTTTTCGGCGAAGGCGTCGTTGAGGGTGGTGCCGGGCTTTTCGGGCACCATCTTGGTCAGCTCGTTGGTGGCGGGCAGGGGTAGCTCCATGGCCCGCGCTACGTCCTTGATGCTGCTTTTGGCCGCCATCGTACCGAAGGTGATAATCTGGGCCACCTGGGTCTTGCCGTACTTGTCCACCACGTAGTCGATGACGCGCTGGCGGTTCACGTCGTCGAAGTCGATGTCGATATCGGGCATCGACACGCGCTCGGGGTTCAGGAAACGCTCGAACAGCAGGGAGTACTTGATCGGGTCGATGTTGGTGATACCCACGCAGTAGGCCACCGCCGAGCCGGCGGCCGAGCCCCGGCCCGGGCCCACGGCCACGCCCATTTCCCGGCCCTTGTTGATAAAGTCCTGGGTGATGAGGAAGTAGCCAGCGAAGCCCATCGTCTCGATGATGCGCAGCTCGTAGTTCAGGCGCTCCTCGATTTCGGGCGTCCGCTCCGAGTATCGGGGCGGCTTGGTCATCGTCACGATACCCTTGCCCGCGCTCGGCCCGAAGGCGCCCACGAAAGTCAGCTCCCGCAGAAACTCGTCGGCGTTGGCGAAGGGCGCGGGGATGGGGAAGTTGGGCAGCAGAATGTCCCGCTGCAGCTTAGGCGGCGTGATTTTGTCGACGATTTCGTTGGTGTTGTCCAGCGACTCGGGCACGTCGGCGAACAGGTTCGCCATTTCCGCCTGGGTTTTGAAGTAGAACTGGTCGTTGGGGAAGCCGAAGCGCGACTTGGGCTTGGGCATCTGCATTTCCTCGTCGATGCGCATGAGCTGCCGGCGCACGGCGTCGTCGCGGCCGGCCAGGGGGCGCAGGTTGTCGAGGTGGTCGTAGAGCACCTTGTTTTCGCCCGACACGAGGCGGAAATACTTGGTCTGGAAGTCGCCGACGGGGATGCTGTGCTCCTCGCCGGTATTCACGCACAAGAGCAAGTCGTGCGGGGCGAAGTCGGTCTGGTCGACGTAGTGCGAGTCGTTGGTGGCAATGACCTTGACGTTGTACTTCTGGGCCCAGCGTAGTAGAATCTGGTTGAGGTCCTCCTGGCTTTTGCCCGTATTATCGATGTTTTCGATGCCGTGGCGCTGGATTTCGATGTAGTAATCCTCACCGAACACGTCCAGCCACCACTTCAGCTTTTCCTCCGCCTCGGCCTCCGTTTTCCACAGCAAGGCCTGCGGAATTTCCGCGCCGATGCAACACGAGGTGGCAATCAGCCCCTCATGGTACTTGAGCAGTAGCTCCTTGTCGATGCGCGGGTACTTGCTGTAGGTGCCCTCGATGAAGCTCATGGAGCAGAGCTTGGCCAGGTTCTGGTAGCCGGCCTGGTCCTTGGCCAGCAGCAGCTGGTGGTGGCGCACGTCCCGCTCACCCTTTTCCCGGCTAAAGGCCTTCTTGTGCCGGTCCTCCACCAGGTAAAACTCGCAGCCGACGATGGGCTTCACGTTGTACTTGTTGGCCTCGGCCACGAAGTTGAACGCCCCGAACATGTTGCCGTGGTCCGTCAGCGCCACGGCGGGCATGCCGTCCTTCTGCGCCTTTTTCATCAGCGCCGAAATGCTGGCCTGGCCGTCGAGCAGGGAGTATTGGGTGTGGCAGTGCAGGTGCGAGAACGTGGGCATGACGCGGGGCGAATTCTGAATTAAGAATTCTGAATTAGGAATTGGAAGGCCGATAATTCAGCATTCAGAATTCTTAATTCAGAATTTTGTAGGGTAAAGTTACCGCCGGGGCGGGGGAAAGGAAACGTTGCGGCGGCCAGAGTTTTTGCGTATCGAAAGGAGGAGGCCGGATCGGCACGGGTAGCAAACCGGGTTTGGCAAACCGGCCGCGGGTGGTAGCCGTCAGGTACTTGGGTAGTGGCTCGTGCCAACCGGCTCCGAGCTGAAGCGTACAGCCAGCAGGACTATTATTGCCGCTTCCCGATGAAAACCTCTGTAAAAGCCTGCTGGGTACCCTTGCTGAGCTTCGGCCTGCTGCTGGGCGCTCAACCCGCCGTCCACGCGCAGCAATCGGTCGACCTGATTATGGACAACTTCACCAGCAGCGTGCTGAGCCAGACCACCACCCTGCTTGCCAACAACGCCATTGAGGCGTCCGTGCGCAACGCAAACCGGAGTAAAGGCGCCAGTGGCCGCACCAGCACGGCGACGAAAGCCACCAGCACCACCTACAGCCCCAGCGCCACGGCCCGCCAGCAGGCCCTGGCCGCGCAAAACGAAGGCAAGCCGGCCGCCGCGGCCCAGCAGTTCACGGCCGCGTTCGGGCCGGGCGGCACCACCGACTACACTACTCTCTACCGCCAGCTACTGAGCGGCTCGGGCCTGCGCGAAAACGACGTGGCCGATGCGTACGCCGCTTACCTGGTGGCTACCTACCAGGTGGCCCACGGCGCGGTGCCTGGCGAGGCGCTGCTGCCGGCCGGCAAGTCGGGGGCCGTGCGGACGCAGCTGGCCCCGGCCGTGCGCCGCTCCCTGGCCGGCAAACCCGCCACCACGGCCGCCGCCCTGGGCGAATACATGAAGCTGCAAACCGCTCTGCTCTACGTCGGCTCGCAGGGCGCCCCCAATACGCAGCCGGCTTTCCGGCGCAACGTGGCCAGCACCTTGCAGCGGCGGTTCGGACTCGATGTAAATGCCCTCACGCTCACCAACCAAGGCTTCGCCCGGAAATAAGGGGCTGATCCGGTCAGCGGCTTTCGGCCGGGGTCAGCTTATCCAGCCCGGCATCCACGAAACGCTGGTAGGCCGTTTCCAGTGCCGGGTTGCGCCGGCAGCGGTCGGCGAACTTAGCGGCCTGGGGCGTTTTGAGCAGCTCGGCCAGCTCCGGGGCCCAGGTCGGGGGCGGCGCTACGGTGGCCGTGCCCGCGGCCTTGAGCTCAGCCCGCAGGCCCCGACGCCGGGCACTTAGCTCTTCGGTGGCGGTGCTCAGCAGCGCCGTGGCCCGCGGGTCGCCGGTGGCGAAGTACACTTCGCGCAGCCGGGCCAGGTAATCCTGGTAGTACTGCGTGACGCGGCCCGCCGTGGTGAGCGGCGTGGTGGGCAGCGGGGTTTTCGACTGAGCCGCCAGGGGTGTGGCGGCCAGGAGCAGCAGAGCAAGCAGGTAACGCATAAGCCAGGCGGAAGAGAAGTAGGAAAGGTACGGCCCCGGCGTGGGGCCCGGCCGCGAACGGCCGGGGAGCTTCGCCCGGCGGTTCGTAGCAAAACCCGTACCTTGGGCGTAGGTTCCCCGACCTATACCCGCCCCTCTGCACCCGGCTTTCTGGCCGGCTCCTTACGTCGCACACTCACCTGCTTACGCTTCGTCGTCCCTTTTCATTACAGGCTGCGAATCCGATGCATTTCCCCATCAGCCCTTTCGCCACTGATGCCGGCCGCCCAGCGCGTCGGATTGCTGCCCATGAAATCATTAACTGCCCTCACGGACCCGACGTATCGGGAGCCGGCCCAACGCTCTGCCACTAATCAGTGGCTGGTGAGCCTGATCAACGATAAGCGCGACCTGCCGTTCGTGTACCTCACGCTGCAGATTACGGCCACGCTGTTGCCGCTGGCGGCGCTGCTGTTCGTGCCGGGCCTGCCCGGCTGGGCGTGGTGGCCGGCGGCCGTGGCCTACCTGTTCCTGAACAACATCACCTTCAAGGGCCCGTTCGGGCTGATGCTGCACTGCACCAGCCACCGTGCCTTTTTCAAGAAGGAATACGGGTTTCTAAACCACTACCTGCCCTGGGTTATCGGCCCGTTTTTCGGGCAGACGCCGGAAACCTACTATGCCCACCACCTGGGCATGCACCACGCCGAGAACAATCTGGAAGAGGACAAAAGCTCGACCATGTATTATCAGCGCGACTCCCTGCGGGGCTTTGCGCACTACCTGGGCACGTTTATCACGGTCGGTATTTTTCACTTGGCGCACTACTTCATCAAGAAGCGCAAGATGAAGCTGTTGTTTCGCTCCATGCGCGGCGAGATTCTGTACGCCCTGCTGTGCGTGGGCCTGTGGCTGGTCAACTGGCAGGCGACCCTGGTAGTGTTCGTGCTGCCCTTCCTGATTTCGCGCGTCATCATGATGCTCGGCAACTGGACCCAGCACGCCTTTATCGACGGCAACGACCCCGGCAACGACTACACCAACAGCATCACCTGCATCAACACCAAGTACAACCACAAGTGCTGGAACGACGGCTACCACGCCAGCCACCACATCCGGCCGGCCCGCCACTGGACCGAGCACCCGGCGGCCTTCCAGAAAGATCTGCCTAAGTACATCCAGAACGACGCCATTGTCTTCGACGGCATCCACTTCCTGCACGTGTTTGCCTGGCTGATGCTGAAGCGCTACGATTTGATGGCCAAGCACTTCGTGAACCTGGGCGAGCGGTACCAGTCGGAGACCGAGGTCATTGAGTTGCTCAAGAGCCGCACCCGCCGCATCGAGAAACGACAGCCGGAGCTGGTGGCCGCCTAGGCGTAAAGTCCTGTTGCGCCTGGTCAGGCCACGGCGAAGAATAAAAAAGGCAGCCCCAGCGGGCTGCCTTTTTTGTGTTGGCTTCAACCGCCCACCCGGTCGAAGCCGAAGGTGTCGTGGTAACGGTGGCGGCCGCCGGTGAGGGCGTCGCGGATGATTTCGGCGGCCAGCAGGCTATAGGTGGTGCCGTTGCCGCCGTAGCCGAGGGCGAAGTAGGTGCGCGGGAAGTCCTTGTGCGGGCCAATGTAGGGCAGCCCGTCGTCGGTTTCGCCGTAGACGCCGGCCCACACGAAGTCGCGGGTGAAGGTCGGGGGCTCATCGAAGAGGCCCTGGAATTGCTTTTCGAGCTTGTCCACCTTGTGCTCCAGCACTGTATTCTGGAAGGTGGCATTTTTCACCACTTCGTCGCGCCCACCCACCATAATGCGGCCGTCGGCGGTGGTGCGGGTGTAGAGGTAGGGGCGGGCCGTTTCCCAGATCTGAGCGTTGCCGGTGGGCAGCGCGGCCATTTCGCCGGGCTGGCTGATGACCACGTAGGTGGAGTGCAGGTTCACCAAATCCCGCGGCACCAGGTTTTCGGCCTCGTAGCCGGTACAGACCACCACGTGCCGGGCCCGCACGCGCCGCTCCCCGGCGTGCACGGTCACCGACTGCCCGTCGGTTTCGGTGGCGCAGTGCTGCACCGGGGTGCGCTCAAATACCTGCAGACCCTGCTTCATGGCCGCCGCCAGCAGCGTATGGGTCAGGCGGTACGGGTCGACCTGGGCCGTGTCGCCGGAGAGCAGGGCGGCGGGGGCCTGCAGGTGGTAGCGGCGCAGCAGCTCGTCCTGCGGCAAAAATTCCACGTCGATGCCGATACCGCGGCGGGCTTCGCCTTCGTCGGCCAAATGAGACACGTCCCGCTCGCGGCTGGCCAGGTAGAAGCTGCGGCAGTCCTCAAAGCGGCAGCTGTCGGGCAGCTCCTCGCGGCAGAGGCGGCCCAGCTCGTGCACGGCGTACACGTTAGCCAGGTAGGCGTCGTTGGCGCGCTGCGTACCGAGCTTGTCGCGCAGGTCGATTAGGTCTTCGTCCAGCTCGTACTGGCACATGGCGGTGCTGGCCGAGGTGCTGCCGCCGCCCACGTAGCGGCCTTCGAGCACCACGGCGCGCAGCCCGGCGCGGGTGAGGTAGTACCCCAGAAATGCCCCGGTGATGCCGCCGCCGATAATGGCCACGTCGCAGCTCAGGTCATCAGCCAGGGTGGGGTAACGGACAAGGCCTTGCTCGGTAAGCCAGAACGGCTGGCCGGTAGTCAGAATCATGCGGATGGATGAGTAAAGGGCAGTTTTGGCACCGCCGCTCGGCTTTTCCTACGGCGAAGCCGGCCCCGCCGTTGACTAGCACTCCAGCGGACCCAAACAAAAAAGGCCACCCCGGAGGGTGGCCTTTGGCATCGGAAGCAAGGAATTACTTAGCCGCCGGCTGCACGGTCAGGACCTCGCCCAGGCGCACGGCCGGAGCGGTTTTACCGTTCCACTGCATGATCTGCTCGGGCTTCACGTTGTACTTGCGCGAGATGCTGTACATCGTTTCGCCCGCCACCACGGTGTGCTTGACGGTGCCCGCTACCGGAGCAGCCGGTTTCGCAGCGGCGGTAGCTGGCTTGGCCGCGGGTACAGCGGGTTTGGCGGTGGACGTTGCTGGTTTGGCGGCCGTAGCCGCGGCTGCGCCGGCCGGGGGTGTCAGGCGCAGCACTTGGCCCAGCTGCAGCGCGGGGTTGGGCGGCAGCGCGTTCCACTGAATCAGGTCGGCCGGGCGCAGGTTGTAGCGGCGGGCCACGGCGTAGAGCGTTTCCTTGGGCTGCACCGTGTGCAGGCCGTCGGCCGGCACGGGCCAGCCGGTGCCGGGCGTCATCGTCGGTTCGGCAGAAGTCGGGCGCGGAGCCGCCGGTTTCGGAGCGGGAACCGGTGCTGGCGTGGTGGCGGCGGGTTTGGCTGCTGCGGGCGTTGCTGCAGGTGCCGGAGCTGCGGCTACCGGCTGTGGCGCGGGCTTGACCGGAGCTTTAACGGCCGGCTTGGGCGCGACCGGAACAGGTTCCTCATCGGAAGCAGTGCCGGCGGGCTCGTCGGCCAGCGGGGCGGAGGTCGGCAGCTTGGTTTGCGCATCGGCCGCGCCGCCGTACAGGGTGCGGCTGGGTTTGGCCGGCGGAGCAGGCACCGCCGCGGGAGCGGCTTCGGGGGTGGCCGCGGCTACTTCGTTAATGGTTTCCACGGCCGCGTCGGCGGTGGTGTCGGTGGGCTCGTCGGCCACGGCGTCGGAGCGGCGCTTCAGCTTGCCGAGCAGGCCGCCCACCCGCGAGCTGTCCTGGCCGGCTTCCGGGGCGTCGTCGATGACGCGCTGGGCGGCGGCGGTGCGGCCGGTGTAGACTTCCGCGTCGGCGGGCTTACGCTTGGCGGCCGGCGCGGGGGCCGGAGTCGGGGCGGGGGCGGGCGTGCCGGTGGGGCGCTCCATGGCGGCGGCCACGGCGCCGGTTTTATCCTGCACGTACTCCACGGCCACGGCGCGCGGGCGGGTGTGCTGCAGCCAGAGCACGCGGCCGGGCTGCAGGGGCTCGTTGCCGGCCATGCGGTTTTTGCTCCGGATGGCTTTGGCGCGCAGCCCGTACTTCTGCGACACCGTCACCACCGATTCGCCGGGCTGGGTCACGTGGTACTCCACGTCGGCCTTGTCGCGCTTCTTCTGGGTGAAGTAGGGCTGCCCGGCCACCACGTTGTCGAACGGCATCAGGTCGTTGAACTGCATGAACTTGCGCAGCTTCACCCCGGCGCGGCGGGCCAGGTCTTCCTTGGTTTCGCCGGGCAGGGCCACCACGGCGCGCAGCCCGTTCACCGTCACGTAGGCGGCGTTGCGGGCGTCGGTCTGGGGCGCGGTGACGAGCTTGGTGGCCACCTGCCGCTGCTGCACCGACATGGCCAGCAGCTGCAAGGAGTCCGTCACCGGGACCAGCGCGGTGTAGGTTTTACCGGTGGCGGGCACGGCCGCGCCCAGCAGCCAGCGGTTGTACTTGGCCAGCTCAGCGGGCGAGGTCTGAATGGCCTGGGCTAGCACCGCCAAGGGCTGCCCGGTAATGGCCGGGTACTCGCGCAGCCGCATGGCCGGGCGTGGGTTCGTGCCGATGGCCGGCTCGTAGGCCAGCTTGTGGGCCAGGAAGGTCAGCACGTAGGGGTGCGTCTGCTCCGTAATCTGCATTTCCGTCGCGTTGGCGTCGGTGGGCAGGGTGTAGGGCTTCACGCCGGTTAGGCCCAGGTTGTAGCTCAGCAGCGTGTGCAGCCAGTTCTGGTACATGCGCTGGCTGCGCAGCAGGTATTTGGCCGCGCCGTGGGTAGCGGCCACCAGGTGCTTCCGCTCGTCCACGTCGTCGCTGACTTCCAGGCCGAAGTCGGTGGCGGCTTCGCGCTTGAACTGCCAGTAGCCGATGGCGTCGTGGATGCTCTGCGCGTCGCCCTGCAGGCCGCTTTCCTGGATGCAGAGGAAGCGGAAATCCAGCGGCACGCCTTCTTCCTGAAACACGCGCTCGATGATGGGGAAGGCCGCGTCGGCGGCAGCCACACGCTGCTGGTAGGAGCCGGGGTGGCGGCGCAGCGCGTCGACTTTCTGCTGCACGGCGGCGCGGCCCCCGTCGGAGAGGCGCAGGCGCAGGCCGGCAAACTGAACTTCGGCGGGAACGGGCAGGGCCGGCAGCGTGGCCGGGGCGGCGGCGGCAACGGGCTTCGTGGCGGGCTGGCGCTGGGCGGGAGCCACGAGCGGCAAAGCCACGAGCAAAACGGGCAGCAGTCGTTTCATAAGCAGTCGAAAACGGGCGGGACCAGCCCGGCACTGCGCCGCCGCCGACCCCTCAGCTTACAAAGTAGGCGAAAAATTCGCGCCGCCGGGCCCTGATTCGGCTGAAAGTCAAGCCAGCGGCCCGGAAAAGGGTGAATCGGCGAAACAGGGGGCCATCGGCTGGAACGCCGGATGTATCTTGGTGCCCTGACCGCCGCGGCGCCCCGCCAGCTGCCATTTTTTGCCCGCCGCGGCAAAGTATTTCGCCCCCGGCCGCGTCAGCAACCCTACCGCCCTGCGCCCGTGGCCCGCTCCGGCCCGGCTGCCCCAACCCGAGCTATATGGAAGAAACCACGTCCGCTGCCCCCGGCTTCAGCGGCTACCAGAAATTTCTGGTGGCCATCCTGGCCCTGCTCCAGTTCACCATCATCCTGGATTTCATGGTCCTCTCGCCGCTCGGCGACGCGCTGATGAAAGCCCTGACCATCCGGCCCTCGCAGTTCAGCTTCGTCGTGTCGGCCTACGCGTTCAGCGCCGGCGCCTCCGGGCTGCTCACCGCCGGCTTTGCCGACCGGTTCGACCGCAAAAAGCTGCTGCTGTTCTTCTACGCCGGCTTCATCTTGGGCACCCTGGGCTGCGGCCTGGCTACCACTTACCCGCTGCTGCTGGCCGCGCGGGTGGTGGCAGGGTTGTTCGGCGGCGTCATCGGCTCGATTTCGCTGGCCATCATTGCCGACGAGTTTGCCCTGCACCAGCGCGGCCGGGTGATGGGCGTGGTGCAGATGGCCTTTGCCGGCAGCCAGGTGCTGGGCATTCCGCTGGCGCTGTACCTGGCCAACCACTGGGACTGGCACGCGCCCTTCCTGCTCATCGTGGGGCTGGCCCTGCTCATCGGGGCGGCGGTGTGGCTGCGCATGCGCCCGGTGGATGCCCACCTGCGCCTGCAAACCGGTCGGCCCGACGCCTTCGGCCACCTGTGGCGCACCGTCAGCAACCCTACCTACCAGACGGGCTTCGCGGCCACGGCGTTTCTGGCCATCGGCGGCTTCATGCTCATGCCCTTCGGCAGCGCTTTTCTCATCAACAACGTGGGCATCAGCCCCGCGCAGCTGCCCCTGCTCTACCTGCTCACTGGCTGCTCCTCGCTGGTGGTGATGCCGCTGGTGGGCCGCCTCAGCGACCGGGTGAGCAAGTTCTGGCTGTTTGCGGGCGGCTCGGGGCTGGCCATGGTGGTTATCTTGATTTACACCAGCCTCGGGCCCGCGCCGTTCTGGGAAGTGGTGCTGCTGAACGTGGTCATGTTCATGGGCATCACCAGCCGCATGGTGCCGGCCACGGCCCTCAACACCAGCATCCCCGAGCTGAAAGACCGCGGCGCCTACATGAGCATCACGGCCTCCCTGCAGCAGGTGGCGGACTGGCGGCCGTGGCGGCGGGCTTCATCGTGCAGCAGCCCGACAAAACCAGCCCGCTGCAGCACTACGACGTGCTGGGCTACGTGGTGGCCGGGGTGATACTGGTGTGCGTGATCTTGATTTACCGCGTGAGCTTGGTGGTGACGCGGAAGCTAGCCTTGGCGGCGCCTACTTCGGTTCCGCAGCCGGTGCCCGTCACGGAGCTGGAGTAACCCTCGATTCACCAATTACCCGCTGAGTAAGGCACTACCGCACCAGCTATAAAAAACCGGCCCGGCTGAGTAGCCGGGCCGGTTTTTTATGATGCTAGTAAGGGCCGCCGGGAGGGCCGCCCGGGCCGGGGCCGCCGCCCGGAAAGCCGCCAGGCTGGCCGCCACCGGGGTAGCCACCCGGCCGGCCGCCGGGGAAGTTGCCGCGGCGCTCGGGCTGGGGCTGGTCCAGGTCGGGCGTGCCGCCCTTGTTGCCGGGGAAGTTGCGGATGTTGTAGGTGAACATCAGCATCACGTAGCGCGTCAGAATGTTGGTGCGCACGTCCTCCACGTAGGCCGCCGTCGAGTTGGTCTGAATGCTGTTGTTCTGCTTCAGGATGTCGAAGGCGAAGAGTTTGATTTCGCCTTGCTGACGGGCAAACAGCTTCTTGCCCACCGAGGCGTTCCACAGCACGTAGCTCTGGTTGTAGCCCGCCGAGAGGCCGGTGTAGGCCACGTGCGCCACGTCCGACTGCACCGTCAGGCCCTTCACCACAATCCAGCTAAAGCGCAGGTTGGTGTTCTGGCGGAAGTACTCCCGATCGGCCGTGGTCTGGGCCGTGTTGCGCACGTAGGTCTGGCTGGAGTTCGACGAGAGCGTGAAGTCCAGGTTGGGGCTGATGTTGGAGCTGAGCACCGCCCCGAAGCCGAAGCTGGGCGTGCGGCTGTAGTTGAGCTGCTGGCCCGCGTCGCGGTTGATGGAAACCAGGCCCGGCGTCTGCGCGAAGTTCGCGTTGGCGTTCAGGTTCAGGTTCGACTTCATGAAGGTCAGCGGCAGGGTGTAGTTGCCGAAGGTGCGCAGCGAGTACTGCCCGTTGAGGTTCACCGGCTCGGTCACCTGCCCGCCGGCCGGCACGATGACGCCGCGGTAGGGCGTGGGCGAGCTGAAGATGCGAGTGCTGTTGGTGATGTTGTTGCTGGTGTACGAGCCGCCGATCAGCGCGAAAAACGAGGTCGACTTTTCCACGTTGGCCGAGGAGTAGCGCACGAACAGGTTGTGCGTGTTTTCCTGGCGCAGGTTGGGGTTGCCAGTCGTAATCTGCAGCGGGTTGGAGTTGTTCACCACCTCCTGCAGCTGGCTGATGCTCGGCGCCTGCGTGCGCATCTGGTAGTTCAGGCGCAGGTTCTGCTGGCGCGAGAAGTTGTAGCGGGCCTGCGCGTTGGGCAGCACCGTGAGGAAGCTGCGGCGCGTGCTCGTCGAAAGCGGAAACTCCTGGTCGTTGCGCAGCTGCGCGTGCTGCACCTGCGCGCCCACCGACCACTGCAGCTCCTTGTCGTTGTAGCGGTAGCTGATGCCGCCCGCGTTGGTCAGGTAGCGGCTGGTAAACACGTTGCTCAAGGCCGGGTTGAAGACGGTGTACTCCCCGGTCGGGCCGTTGAGGTTATAAGTCTTCTTGTCCGAGTCGTTGGGCGTGTAGTTAGCGTTGTAGCTCAGCTGCAACTGGCTTTTCAGGCTTAGCGGCTCGGTGTAGTTGGCGTTGGCGCTCCACTGCCAGCCCGCCTGCGTCAGGTCGGAGTACTGGTCGGTGCGCGAGGTATTGGGCACGCCGCCGGTGCCCGAGCGGGTGTAGTCGTCGTTGACGGAGTTGAGGAAGTTTTCCGCGTCGCGGGTGTTGTAGCCCATGTTCAGCCCCAGCGAGAAGGTGCGCCCGCGCGTGTGGAAGCGGTGGCGGTAAAGCAGGTTCTGGCCGAAGTTGATGCCGTCGTTCTTGGATTTGTAGTCGCTCAGGTTGCTGCTGCGCAGCACCCCGATGGTTTCCGAATTGGGCTGCCCGCGGTAGGTAGCCCCGTCGAGGTGGTTGGTGCTGTTGTTGCTCTGCATCGAGAGGCGCGGCTGCCAGAGCACCGAGTTCAGCGAGTCGAACTTGTGCTCCAGGCGCAGGTTCACCCGGTTGTTGAGGTTGGTGCTGCGCGTGAGCGAGCCTTCCTGGTAGCGCAGGGCCTGGCCCAGCGAATCCTGCGCCGTGAAGCGCCGGTTGGTGCTGCTGTTGAGGGTGTTGGTGCTGCGGTTGAAGAAGTAGCTGGCCTGCACGTCGGTTTTCTTGCCCCAGCTGTCGGAGTAGTTCAGGCCCACCGCGTTGGTGTTGGAAATACCGCCGCTCTGACCCACCAGGAAGTTGCCCGAGGCGTTGTTGCCGCCCCCGCCACCCGGGTTGCCCCCGCCGCCGTTGCGGCCGCCGCCCCCGCCGCGCGCCGAGCTGCCCACCACGCCCAGCAGGTCGTCGGTGCCGAAGTTCTGCTCGTTCACGTTGTTGGTCTGCGCGATGATGGAGAAGCGCTGCTTGCCGCGGAAGGAGTTCAGGTTACCCGAGGCGCGGTAGCGCGTCTGGTTGTCGCCGCCCTGGCCCACGCCGGCCAGCACCCGCCCAAACTGCCCGTTGCGGTACTGCGGCCGCGTGACGATGTTGATGGTTTTCTGCTGGTTGCCGTCATCGAAGCCGGTAAACTGCGACTGGTCCGAGGCCCGGTCGTACACCTGAATCTTGTCGATGGCCTCGGCCGGCAGGTTTTTGAGCACCGCGTCGGGGTCGTTGCCGAAAAACTCCTTGCCGTCGACCAGCACGCGCTGCACCTGCTCGCCCTGGGCCTGCACCTTGCCGGTGGCCGGGTCCACCGTCACGCCCGGCATCTTGGTGATGAGGTCCTGGGCGTTGGCGTCGGGGTTGGTTTTGAAGGCCCGCGCGTCATACTGGGCCGTGTCGCCCTTCTGAATGGCCGCCGCGGCCCGGCCGGTTACTTCCACGCCCTTCAGGGTCACGCCGCCGGCCGTCAGGGCCAGGGTGCCCAGGTCCAGGGGCTGCCCGCTTACGGTTACGGCCCGCTTGATGGTCTGGTAGCCCAGGAACGACACCGTGAGGCGGTAGCGTCCCGGCTCCACGGCCGGCACGTTGAAGGCCCCGGTCGGCTCTACGGCCGCGCCGGTGCGGGCCGAGTCGGCCGCCAGGCGCGTGAGCAGCACGTTGGCCCCGATCAGCGGCGCCTGGTCCTTGGCATCGAGCACCCGGCCCGACACCGGGACCGTCTGCGCCAGGGCCGGAGCCGTGACAACCACCAGCGGAAAAAGTAACCCTAAAGCGTGTTTCATATCAACAAAGCGAAGCCCTCAGCGGGGCCATTGACCGGCCAACGACGCCGGTGTTTAACCGGGAGTCGTATACGCAGGGTGATTTTTTTAAGCCGGGTTCGATCAGGCGGCTAGTTTAGCCGCGCTTGCGCACCAGCAAGAGCCCGTCGCGCAGGGGCAGAAATACGTTTTCCACCCGCGCGTCCTGCTGCACGAAGTCGTTGAAGGCGCGCACGGCGTGGGCGTCCTTGTCGGCGGGCTTCAGCGGGTAGTCGGGCAGGGCCTTGCCGCTCCACAGCACGTTGTCGATGAGTACGAAGCCGCCGGGGCGCACTTGCGGCAGCACCAGCTCGTAGTACACCTGGTTGCGGATTTTGTCGGCGTCGATGAACACCAAGTCCCAGGTTTCCCCGAGCGTCGGAATGATCTGCTCCGCGTCGCCGATGTGCAGATGCACGCGGCCCTGCAGGCCGGCCTGCTGCACGTAGCGCTCCACCCGACTGCGCAACTCGGGGTTTTGCTCCACGGTGTGCAGCTCGCCATCATCGGCCAGCCCCTCGGCCATGCACAGGGCCGAGTAGCCGGTGAAGGTGCCCAGCTCCAGCACCCGCCGGGGCCGGATCATGTGGCTGAGCATGCTCAGCAGCCGGCCCTGAAAGTGGCCCGAGAGCATGCGCGGCATCAGCGTCTGCAGGTGGGTTTCGCGCACGAGCTGGCCCAGCAGCGCGGGCTCGGGCGAGGTATGGGCGTCGGCGTACTGCTGAATCTGGGATTCAGACGGATTCATAGGTTTCCGCAGATTGGGTGAACGAATGGAGGGCGTGGGGAAGGCAGAACGGCGGCAGGCCCGTTGCGTCATCCAGGACTAGCGGCAGCCTAAAGATGGATTGCTGCGTGGGGCTTTGCTCTCCTGTGCTCTTCTGGTTGGCCCTTACGGCGCATCACGCTGGGCGGCCGTTTGGGGCCGGTCGCAGCCGAAATTTCCACACCTCGAAGCCCGATTTGCCGGTTTCAAACGCGTGCCCGACCACGCGGTACAGCCCCTCGTAGCGGAACACCAATTCCCCGCTTTCTTCGTCGTGAACTTTGCGGAGCACGCGCACCGGCAAGCCGGTTTCCTGGCTTTTGCACAAGGCTAGGTTCCGGTCGTTGAGCGTCTGGTCGGTGGTCTGGCGGCCGGTTTTCGGGTCGCGCCCGCCCTGGCCGGTGTAGATGATTTCGTCCTCCGTGAACACGTCGTCCTCGTACACCTGCGACAACACGATGCTTTCGGCGCCGGTGTGCTGCGAGCCGGCAATGCCGGCCCGCACCGGGCGGTGCATCCCGCTCAGGCGCAGCTCCAGCCGTGAGCGAAACGCGTCGCCCGGCAGGTACGAGCCGACGTGGCCGAAGACGGGCGCGGCCACGACAGCTAGCGGCGCTTACCCGATTCGGGCACGTACTGCAGGGTGCTCAGGTTGTCCTCGGCGAAGACCTCGTTGGCCAGCTCCTGCAGCTGCGGCGCCGTCACGGCCCGGATCTGCTCGAAGATTTCGTTCAACGACTCTACCCGGCCCAGGTCGAGGGTGCTCTTGCCCAGCAGCTGCATCATGCCGCCGTTGCTTTCCTCGGCCATGGCCAGCTGGCCCATCAGCTGCTCCTTGGCAATGTGCAGCTGCGAGGTCGTGAGGGCTTTTTCGCGCAGCAGGCGCAGCTCCTTGAGCACCAGCTGAGTGGTGCGCTCCAGCCGGGCCTTTTCGGTGGCGAAGTAAATGCCGAACAGCCCCGTGTCGGTGTAGGGCGCATAGTTGGCGTCGATGCTGTAGACGAAGCCGTACTTCTCGCGCACGGCCAGGTTCAGGCGCGAGTTCATGCCCGGCCCGCCCAGGATGTTGGTGAGCATGAAGAAGGGCAGGCGGCGCGCATCCGTCAGCGCGTAGGCCGGGCAGCCGATCAGGCTGTGGGCCTGGGTGATGGGCCGCGCTTCCGTCTGCTGCCGGGCCTCATAGGCGCCGAAGGGCTGGCGCGAGCGGGCCCCGAGCTGGGCCGGCAGCGGCGCCAGGTACTTATCGGCCAGGCGCTTCACTTGGGCGAAAGGCAGGTTGCTCACGGAGCTGAACACCAGCTGGTCGGTGCGCAGGTTTTCCTTGAGGAACTGAAAGAAATCGGCCTGCCCGAAGCCCGACACGCTTTCCCGGGTGCCCAGGATGTTGTGCCCCAGGGCGTGCTCCCCGAACACCACCGCGTCGAAGTCGTCGATGATAGCGTCCTCGGGCGCGTCGACGTACATGGCCATTTCCTCCAGAATCACCCCGCGCTCCTTCTCGATTTCCTTGGTCGGGAAGGTGGAGTGGAAGGTCAGGTCGGTCAGCAGCTCGAAGGCCCGCTCGAAGTGGGTGCTCAGCAAGGAGGCGTAGAAGCAGATTTTCTCCTTGGTAGTGTAGGCGTTCAGCTCGCCGCCCACGGTTTCGAGGCGGTTCAGGATGTGGATGGAGCGGCGCTTTTCGGTGCCCTTGAAGGCCATGTGCTCCCAGAAGTGGGCCAAGCCGTACTGCTCCGGCCGCTCGTCGCGCGAGCCGATGTCGAGCAGGAAGCCGCAGTGGGCCACTTTGGTGTGGGGCACCTGCTTGTGCAGCAGCCGGATGCCGTTGGGGTATTCGTGAAAATCGTAGTCGAGCATACTAGGGGCAACAACGCGGGGCGCCCGGGCGGGCCGCCAACGCGTTCGAAGTCAGCAAAAGAAGGGAAACGCGGCGGCCGTCCGGGCCCGCCGCATAATAGGGCGCAAAGATAACCCGTAAGCCCCATCAACGGTTTGGCCGCACGGAAGTTGAACCCCGGTTCACTGACCGTCATTGCGAGCGAACCGAAGGTCGACGTAGTCAAGCGCGGCAACCGCAGGAAGGCGTAGCCAATCGTTCCTCTCGTGGCACGACGGTCCAACTGGCCGCACCCGAAAACCCGGCAGCCCGAAATCTTGCGTCTGCGGTTTCGAGCGGGGCCGCTTGCGGGCAGTAGGAATTGTCTCGGCGGTGCTACTGGAGGAAGGATTGGCTACGCCTTCCTGCGGTTGCTTCGGCTACGCCTCGCAATGACGGCCGGTGTTACCCTTTGCTTGCGCTGCTGACTGTCACTCAAGCCGACGGCTTCAGTGCTAGCGCCCGGTTGTCTGCACGGCCCACTTTTCGGCCTCGGCCAGAGCCACCAGCAGCTGGCTGGTGCGGATGCCGTGGGCGCAGTGGAAGTGGCCGAGCGGGCATTTGCGGTAGCCGTGCAGCCCGCAGGGGCGGCATTCCAGCTCCTCGGGCAACTCCACGATGCGGGCAAACGAGCTGAGCGGGCCGAAGCCGAAGTAGGGTACCGTGGAGCAGAACACGGCGCAGGTGGGAGCATCCACCGCCGAAGCCAGGTGCATGGGTGCCGAGTCGTTGACGAAGTTGAGCACCGCCCCGCGCATCAGGGCTGCCGAGGCCAGCAGGGAGAGTTTGCCGCTGAGGTTGACCACGCCCGGCCGCGCGGCTTCCCGCAGCAGCGCCTCGCACTCGGCCGTGTCGGGCGGGCCGCCGAGCAGAAATACGGTGTAGTGCGTCGGCAGGGCATGCAGCAGCTTCACCCACTGCTCGCGCGGAAACTGCTTGGTAAACCACACCGACGTGGGCGCGATGCAGACGTAGGGTCCGCCCGCGGCGTGGCTGGCGGCCTGCTCGGCCACGGCTTCGTCGGCGGGGGTGGGGTAGAGGCGGGGGCGGGTAAGCGGGCCTTCGGGCTGGGGCTCTAGTAGGGCCAGGTTGCGCCCCACCTCGTGCAGGCCCGGCGCGAAGCCGTGCAGCACCCGGCGCGTAAAGGCCCAGCTCAGCGGGTTCTTGTCGAAGCCCACGCGCTCGGGGGCGCCGGAAAAGGCGGTGAGCAGGCCCGTGGAGGCGAAGCGCTGCAGGTTGTACACGCGGCCGTAGCCGGTGGCGCGGATTTGCTGCAGCAGGCGCCAGAGGCCGCGGTACTTGCCCGCTTTCTTGTCCCAGACGAGCACCCGGCGCACGTGCGGATGGCCCCGCAGCAGCCCCTCGTTGCCGCGCCGCACCAGCACGTCCACGGGCGTCTGGGGTTCAGTCTGGTGCAGGCGCTCCAGCAAAGCCGTGGCCAGGATAACGTCGCCGATAAAGGCGGTCTGAATCAGCAGGATGGGCGCGGCGGCGTCGGATGAGGGCATAGGCGGGCAGAGCGGGGGGCAAAGATACTGGCGGCGCCGACGTTCGGGCCGCCCCGAAAATGCGGGTCAGCTACCGCCGCAGCCAGCGCACCACCAGGAAGCCCAGGCCCAGGCAGCCCACGAGGCCCCCGGCCAGCAGCGCCGTGGTGGTGGGCGTTTCGGTGCCCAGGTAGTGCAATACCCCGCCCGCCCCAATTAGCAGCACCGCTTCGGTAATAAAGAGAAACAGCCCCAGCCACAGCAGCCAGCGCCCGCGCCAGAGCCGGTTCAGGCTGATGCCCAGCCCGCCAACGGCCAGCGAGGCCAGCAGCAGGGCCACGGTGTACTGGTTGGTTTCGGTGGCAAGGTCGGCGGTGGTGGAAAGCTGGGCGGAACTCAGCCAGTGGCTGCACCACAGCACCAGCGCCAGGCAGCCCAGCAGCCCCAGCGCCGCCCAGCCCCGGCCCCGGCGCGGGGAAGCTGGTGGTTCCATAGGCGGCTGGTCGGCGGCTTCGATTATGGGGCCTTCCGGCTGGTGCATTTGGGGTGGGGCTGGGTGGTCGGAAGCAGGTACAGACAGATGAGCTGCAAAGGTATCCGGGCGGCCGACAGTGGCTAGGTGTGCGTCTCGCGCATCCACCGCTGTATTACCCGGATGGGCACTACACATAAGCCGCTAATCACAACTAGCATTGGTAGCAACACCGGTAAGCTAGAAAGGTCAATCGGGGGCGAGTATATGACCAGCCGCAGCATAAACACAACCGATAGAAAACAGCCCGCCGCACTGAACCCAAAAAAGAGCTGAGTGAGCCGCAGCCAGAATCGGAACCGCAGCACGACGCCAATGCCTAGGCCTACGAAGCCTAACCCGACTGGCAGCATCAAATAGGCTACAATTTTATAGTTACGGTCATCATTCAGCCAGTACAGGCACCAGCCCAGCAACGCCAGACCCACCAGCACGCACAGCAAACCAAGCAGTAGGTTGCGTCCGGACAGGTGCAGCACGCGGTGGCGCGGCAGCCAGGAGGTCAGCAGAGATTCATCGGTGCGCATCGGGCCGGAGAGAAGAAGGCAGCAGGGGAAAGATACGGGAGCCGCCGCGCAACCAAAGCCACTTTCCCCAATCCGCCTAACTTGCAGCCGACGGCCCCGGCGGCCGTCCTTCCCGTATCTTTCCCCGATTTCCATGCGCTACGGCTCCATCTCGCCCGACCTCTTCACCCACAACCGCCGCAACTTCGAGCGGCAGCTGCTGCCCGGCTCCCTGGCCATCTTCCACTCGAACGACGTGATGCCGACCAACGCCGACGGCACCATGGCCTTTCGCCAGAACAACGACCTGTTCTACCTCTCAGGGGTCGACCAGGAGGAAAGCATCCTCGTCATCTTCCCCGACGCGAAGCTGCCCCAGTACCGCGAAATCCTGTTTTTGAAGGAAACCAGCGAGCATATTCTCATCTGGGAAGGCTACAAGCTCACCAAGCCGCAGGCCCGCGAGCAGTCCGGCATCCAGACCATCATGTGGCTCGACAGCTTCAAATCGGTGCTGCCCGCGCTGATGAACGAGGCCGAGCACGTGTACCTGAACGCCAACGAGCACATCCGCGCCGTGGTGGAGGTGCAGACCCGCGACGCCCGCTTCCTCCAGGAAATCCGCCAGCAGTATCCGCTGCACGACTACAAGCGCGCCGCGCCCATCATGCACCACCTGCGTGCCATCAAGCACCCGGAGGAAATCCGGCTGATGCGCAAGGCCTGCGAAATCACCGGCAATGCCTTCCGCCGCCTGCTGGGCTTCGTGAAGCCGGGCGTGATGGAATATGAAATCGAGGCCGAAATCGTGCACGAGTTCATCCGCAGCGGCTCGCGCGGTCCGGCCTACGGCAGCATCATCGCCTCGGGCGAAAACGCCAACGTGCTGCACTACGTGAGCAACGACCGGGAGTGCAAGGACGGCGACGTCATCCTGCTCGACTTCGGCGCCGAGTACGCCAACTACGCCGCCGACCTCTCGCGCAGCATTCCCGTCAACGGCAAGTTCACCAAGCGCCAGCGCGAGGTGTACGACGCGGTGCTGCGCGTGATGCAGTACGCCAAGTCGCAGCTGGTGGCCGGCAACAACATCGAGGAATACCACGCCGGCGTGGGCCGCTTCATGGAAGAGCAGCTCATCGGCCTCGGGCTGCTGAGCCAGGGCGACGTGAACAACCAGGACCCCGCCGCCCCGCTCTACAAGAAGTACTTCATGCACGGCACCTCGCACTACCTCGGCCTCGACGTGCACGACGTGGGCGCCAAGTACCGCACCTTCGAGCCGGGCATGGTCTACACCGTCGAGCCGGGCATCTACATCCGCGAGGAAGGCCTGGGCATCCGCCTGGAAAATGATGTGGTCATCACCCGCTCGCAGTGCGAGGACCTGATGGCCGACATTCCGCTGGAAGCCGACGACATCGAGCGGCTGATGGCCCGCGGCTAAGCGCCGCTCGGGTGTCTGCTGCCAAGCCGGGCTGCTTTCCTCGCGGGGAAGGCGGCCCGGCTTTTTTGGTTTTGCTGGACAATGCTGAGTTGGTTGCGTTATGGGTTGACGATCTGTGATTTATCTGTAAGGCGCCGATTGAAACTTGCGTTTTAATACAACTTGAAGGCCGTAGCGAGGGTATAGGCAGGCATTAATGCGTGGTGCCGGGCGGCTTGCCGGCCGCACCATTCTGCTCTGTTCAACCTAACCGTTTCCTCTATGAAACACCTCGTAACCCCTGTTGTCCTGGGTCTGGCGCTGTTGGCGGCCACCCCACGCGGACACGCGCAAACCGCCGACAAAAAATGGGGTATTGGCCTGAATGGCAGCGCTTTTCAGTACAAGGGCAACCTCGGCTCCAATTACTGGCAGCTCAAGGACAGCCAGTACGGTCCGGGCATTTCCATTAACCGCTACCTCTCCTCCGGCCTCGACCTGGGGCTGCACGCCAACTACGTGGAGTTGAAGGGCAGCCGCTTCACCACGGTAATGGCTCCAACGGCTTTTAACACCAATGTGGTGAACGTGAACCTGGGCCTCAAGCTCAAGCTCAACAACGGCTGGGCCCTGAAGGAAGACGCCGTGGTGCAGCCCTACCTGCTGGCCGCCCCGGGCTGGACCTATACCAGCCGCGAAGGCACGTTCAACGGCACGCGCACCGACGAGGACAAGAGCTACTTCGACCTGTTCGGGGCGGCGGGCATCAACTTCCGCCTCGGCGAGACGGTGGGCCTCTTCATCCAGACCGGGCAGCACATTCCGCTCAACGCCAACCTCGACGGCGACCCGACCCGCGACGACAACAAGTGGGACGACCGGTTTCTGCAGCACACCGTGGGCCTGAACATCAGCCTCGGCAAAGCCAAGGACACCGACGGCGACGGGGTGCCCGACCGCAAAGACAAGTGCCCGAACACGCCCGCCGGCGTGGCCGTGGACGCCAACGGCTGCCCGCTCGACGGCGACAAGGACGGCGTGGCCGACTACCAGGACAAGTGCCCCACCGAAGCCGGCAAGCCGGAGCTGCAGGGCTGCCCCGACCGTGACAACGACGGCGTGGCCGACGGCGAAGACGACTGCCCCGACCAGCCTGGCACCGCCGCCCTGCGCGGCTGCCCCGATGCCGACGGTGACGGCGTAGCCGACAAAAACGACAAATGCCCGGACACCCCGCGCGGCACCCAGGTGGATGCCAACGGCTGCCCGCTCGACTCGGACGGTGACGGCGTGCCCGATGCCCAGGACCGCTGCCCCAACACCCCGGCCGGTGCCAAGGTCAACGCCCTCGGCTGCCCGGAAATCCCGGCCGAAATCCGCAAGCTGGAGCAGCCCGTACGCTTCCGCACCAACAGCACCCAGATCCTGCCCTCTTCGTACCCGGCCCTCGACAAGATGGTGCAGGCCCTGCAGCAGCACCCCGAGTACGGTCTGCGCATCGTCGGCCACGCCGACTCGCGCGGCACCGAGGAGTACAACCAGGGCCTATCGGAGCGCCGCGCCGCCTCGGCCAAGCAGTACTTCACCGGCAAGGGCATCGACGCGGCTCGCATCCCGACCCTGGGCATGGGCGAATCGGCCCCGGCCGCGCCCAACTCCAACGCGGCCAACATGGCCAAGAACCGCCGCGTCGAGTTCCGCTTCGAGTTCTACATCCCCGGCCAGGAAGGCGGCACCACGCCGCAGCCCTAGCCCGGCCCCCTGCGCCTAGCGTGATAAAGCGGCGTCCCGAGCTTCGGGGCGCCGCTTTTTGTTGTCTTTGCAAACGCAACGGCCTCATATCCGAACGTCATCCTGAGCAGAGCGAAGGACCTTCCTCGAACCCTGCACAAACGCCGAGACGCAGCCACCAACGCCCGATTGTGCGGGCATAGTGGCTGCGTCTCGGCGTTGCTGGAAAAGCGTTGGCACTTCGTCGGCAGCGGCGGTGCAGGGTGCGAGGAAGGTCCTTCGCTCTGCTCAGGATGACGTTCGGATTTGCAGGCTATTAACGAGGCCTTGCCAAAACAAAAAAGCCCCGGCTGCCGAATAAGCAGCCGGGGCTTCACGCACGAAATGCCGGAATGCTACTTCGTGATTTCGCCCGAGAGGCCGGGCAGAATCTTCTGCAGCTGCTCCAGCTGGCTCTGGGTAAAGTCGCCGCTGATGGCCAGCATGATGAACGAGTCGGGCGCGTCGGTCTGGCGGCCGGTAGCCACCACTTCCTTGATTTTGTCGCCGGAGCGGCGCACGGCGTAGCGGTAGGCGGCGTTGCCGGCGCTGGCGTCCTTGGTCGGGATGGGTTCGTATCGCTCGTTGCGCAGCAGCCCGTCCACCTCGTTGAGCAGGCCGCGCTCCGTCAGGTCACGCGAGCTGGCCGAAGTGGGCGCAAAGGTGAGGGCCCGGATGCTGCGCACGTTGGTGAGGGCCTGCACGGCGCTGGCATCGGTCAGGTTACCGAGGCGGCCCAGCAGGATGCGGGTGAGGAAATCGGGCTGGAAGGTGGTGGCCCGGAAGCCGGAGCGGCCTTCGTACTTGCTGAAAAACTCGGCCACGGTGCGGGCGGGCTTTTCGGGGCCGGCGGCGCGGCAAGCGCCCAGCCACACCAGCACCAGCAAGGGCCAGAAACGGAGGAGTCGGAGGTTCATAAGCAGGAAATGGTAGGTTTGGAAGCCCTGCTTACGCGCGTCCGGCGGCCGGGGATGTGCCCGCCGCCTCAGTCGAAGGCCACCACGTTCAGGAAGAACACCTGCCGCGCACTGCCGTGCTCGGGCCGCACGCGCTGGTAGCCGTAGGTGAGGAAGCGGCTGCCGTACCAGGGCAGCACGCCCTGCTGCTCGGTGTCCAGTGTCTTCTCGTGCTTGCCCTCGGCGTTGGTCTGGATGGGCGCCTCCAGGTCGTTGGGCGAGGTCGTGGTGCCGTCCACGATTTTGTAGCGGAGCTTGTCTTTGTCGAGGTAGGCCAGCACCAGGCGTTGGCCGTCGGCCAGGGGGCGCAGGCGCACGGTTTCGGTCAGCGTGTTCTGCTCCACGTTCTTGAGCACGAAGGTATTGTCCCAGAGCAGGGTGCCGTAGCGGTCGAAGCCGCACACCACGGCGTGGGTGGAGCGGTAGCCATCCAGGTTGCGCTGCGTCAGGTTGGATCGGTAGCTGTCGTAGTAGCGCGGGGCCATGCCCGACCAGCCGTAGTAGGAGTTGCCGGTGCGATACTGCGGGTAATACACCTCGCCCACCAGCACGTACCCGTCCCGGAAGGGAATCATGCGGTGGGTGAGGATGCGGTAGCGCAGGCGCAGTTCGCGGCCGGCGGCGCGCAGCTCGGCGCTGCGGGCACGCAGGCGGGCGGCGCGGCGCGGCTTCATGAAGTCGAAAAAGTGCTTGAGCACCGCGAAGTCGTAGAAGCGCAGCGGGGGGCGCAGGGCCGGGTCGCCGGGCAGATTGGAGGCAAACAGGCCCTGCGAGTAGCGCGGGTCGCGCAGGGTGTAGGTGCCCGCCACCAGGCGCTGCGTACTGTCGCCGGGGCTGAGCTGGGCCGTGATGAGCCCACGCCCGCTTTCGGCCTGAATGAAGCGCGAGGCCAGCAGCTGGCCCTGGGCCGAGAGCTGCTTGATCTGCAGCCGCGACAAAAAGCCGTTCGACTGGCTGACCACGTAGCCCGCGCGCTGGGTAGCCGAATCGGGCAGGAAGGTGACTTCCGTTGGAATTGACTCGTACACGGCCGGCAGCAGGCGGAATTCCTCCTGGTCTACGTCGATGTGGAGCACCGTGAGGTGGCGCTGCACCTGCACCGTGGCGAAGAGCTTGCCGTCGAGCACCTCCAGGTCGTAGAGGTCCTCCACGGTTTTGGTGTCGAATAAGAATCCCTCCACCTCGCCCGTACGCAGATCCAGCCGAAACACCTGAAACTTAGAAGCTACATATTCCGACTCGAACAGGGCAAACGCGTAGGGCGCGGCGGCCGTGGCCTGCACCAGCCGGTACTCGCGGTCCACCTTCACCGGCAGGTTGCGCAGCGGGCGCAGGTCGCGGTCGAAGTGCTGAAAGCTGTATTCGGGGCGAAACGAGCTGCCGGCGGTGCTCTCGACGAAGACGGCCACGGTGGTATCAGCCAGCGGCAATACGCGCACGTCGCTGGTGCCCGGGTCGAGGGGCAGCTCCAGGCGGCGGGGCTGGGTAGGCGTGAGCTGGGCCCGCAACGCCAACGGACTCAGCAGGAGCAGCAGGAGCGTGGAAAGGCGGAGCATGACGGTGGGAAAACGACGCGGGAGGCAGATAGCTAAAATACGGCAAAACGGACCAAAAGCCGCACCGCCGCAACGGGAAGTACCTGCTGGATGCGCCAAGCGGCCAGACTCCATACGTGGCCCCGTTATTTCGAACGGCAGGAGCGGCCAGCAAGCCTGCACAACCATGTGTCAACGCGCCAGCGGGCTCCAAAACCAAACGACCGGCCCGCAGTGCTGCAAGCCGGCCGTCGAAAACATGTGAGCCGATTTTTTTTAGTGCCCGAGTGCCAGCACCACGTCGAATTCCTCCGGGGTGAGCGACATCACCGACAGCCGCGACTGACGCAGGAGTCCGATTTGCTGCAGGCGCGCATCGGCCTTGATGGCGGCCAACGGGACCGGGCGGGGCAGGCGCTGGTGCGGGGCCAGATCCACGGCTACCCAGGGGGAGCCGGCTTCGGCAGTACGGTCGGGAGCGGGGGCGCCCACCACCTGGGCCACGCCCACCACTTCTTTATCGGTCACGCTGTGGTACACCAGCACCAGGTCGCCGGGCTGCATGCGGGCTAGGCAGGCGCGGGCCTGGTGGTTGCGCACGCCGGTCCAGTCGGTGCGGCCGTCGCGCTCCAAATCGGCAAATGAGTAAGTGGAGGGTTCGGATTTAACGAGCCAAAAATTCATGCCGCAAGCTAGGCAGGGAATCAGCGTGATGCTACCGGCCGTGGGCTGGGCGATAGAGCCGCCAAGTGCCTCTTCGGCAAACGCGGCAGTCGAAACCTGGCCGCCGCGTTTGCCGAAAAGGCGCCTAGGCTGCGGCTACTAGTTGTTTTTCAATAAGATGTATACGCCTTTATCATTCACGCACAGCAGCGGCGCGTTGACATCAGCCTGCCGGGTTTCGCCGCCAGGCAGGCGGAACATGTTGCCCGTGATGGAAAAAGACGTGGAGCTGTGCACACAGTTGTTGATCTGCACATCTACCGACCAGTCGCGGTTGAAATGGTAACGGAACAAGTCGTTCGGGTAATCGGATACAAACGTGTTCTGTCCGTTGACCTCGCGGATGGTGGTGTGCTCCGGGGCTAGCATGAGGGTATCACCGTGGCGGATCTGTACCCAACTGCCGTGACCGGTCAATTTGGTGAAAGCGTCGTGGTCAAGTTGCGTATGGAGTAGGCTGGGCTCCACGTTTTCCTGCTTGCTACAGCCTGCCAGCAATGCAACTGCGGCTACGCATGTAATGATCCGATTCATAATCCAAAAATTTGGTGAAAGATGAATGAGGTCTTCTCATAGGTAAGATTCAATTTTCTTATGAGAAGTTGTACCAGTATAAAAAATATCTTTCCGCTACGAGGTCGGTGTAATGGCCGGCAATGGAGCAGAGCAAGCCTTTCCCCGTTCGGCACGGCAAGAATATACCGCAGAAGCTCATTGAGGTTGGGCTATATTGCCACGGAACCCTAAGTGGAGAAAGACAAAGCCAGCAACGGCCGGGCAAGGGTAGAGGCAGAAGAATTAAGTCAGTAAATTAATACTTGCTTGCACGTCTGAGAACTGAGAAATTGATGAGCTGCCTTTATTTCTATTTCCGGCGCACCTTCAGCAGGTTGTTGTCCAGTGAGACGATTTCCAGCAGGTAGGCCGGGTCCTGCTTGTCGTCGAGGGTGATGCGCAGGGTGTGCTCGTCCATCACCATCCACTGGCCCTTGCGGCCCTGCACGCCGTCGGTGGGGGCAATGTCGTACTGCGTGAACAGGCCGTTCTGGTCGAAGGCCATGCCGGTGCGGCCGCGCGAGGGCGGAAAGTTGTAGGTGTTGGGGCGGTATACCAGCACGTCGCCCTGGTCTTCTTCGTGGGCGTGCAGCCAGGTGCGGGTGAGCAGGTTCAGCTGCTGTTGCTGCACGCTGGTGGCGGTGTCGGGGCGGCAGGTGCTGGCGAGCAGCAGGACGCTGCAGACGGCGAAAAGCAAGGCGGGGAGTCGCATGGGCCCTAACATACGCAAGCGGCGCGGCTTCGGGCGGAAGTTGCCGCCCGGCGCCGGCGCCCGCGCCGCGTTTTGCGTAGTAGCTTTACCGCCCCAAACCCCCGATTTGCCTTGGACAACCGCGCCCTGATTCGTGCCTTCCGGCTGATGGCCCAGCTGCTGGAACTGCACGACGAAAACCCCTTCAAAGTGCGCGCCTACGAGGGCGCCGCCGCCGCCGTCGACCGCCTCGACTTCCCCCTGGCCGACCTCGCCCCGGCCGAATTCACCACCAAGGGCGGCCTCGGCAAAAGCGCCGCCCAGGCCGCGCAGGCGCTGCTGAGTACCGGCACCTTCCCCGAGCTGGCCCGCCTGCAGGAAGCCACTCCGCCCGGCGTGGTCGAAATGCTCGACATCAAGGGCATCGGCCCGAAGAAAATCCGGGCTTTGTGGCGGGAGCTGGGCCTGGAGTCGGTGGACGCGCTGCGTGAGGCGGCCGAGCAAAACCGCATCAGCGGGCTGAAGGGCTTCGGGGCCAAAACCCAGGACGCCATCTTGGCCGCGCTGGAATTCACCGCCCAGAGCAGGGGCAAGGTGCTTATCAACCAGGGCCAGGCGCTGGGCCGCCAGCTGGTAGAGCTGCTGCAAAACGGGCTGCGCATCGAGCAAGTGGCCGTGGCCGGCGAAGTGCGCCGCGGGTTGCCCGTGGTCGAAACCGTGCGCGTGGTGGTGGGCACCAATCAACCCTGGCAGGCCCACGAAATCCTGAACGGCATTGAGGGCCTCGCGGCCGACGACCTGACCTCGGGCCCGTTTGCCTGGCGCGGCACGGCCGCCCAGTCGGGCGCGCGCATCGACGTGCAGCTGAGCAAGCCGGAGGATTTTGCCGGCTGCCTGTTTCTGCAGACTGGATCCGAAGCCCACCTCACGGCCCCGCTGCCGGCCAAGGCGCCGGCGCCCACGCTGCGGCGGCTGGTGAAAAGCACCCGTTTTTTCACCGAGCAGGCCATCTACGAAACCGCCGGCCTGCAGTACGTGGAGCCCGAAATGCGCGAGGGCCAGGGCGAAATCGAGGAAGCGGCGGCCCACAAGCTGCCCGCCCTGCTCACCGACGCCGACCTGCGCGGCTCCCTGCACAACCACAGCACCTACTCCGACGGCGCCCATTCCCTGCGCCAGATGGCCGAGTTTCTGCGCGACAACGGCTACCAGTACCTCGGCATCTGCGACCATTCGCGGGCCGCGCACTACGCCGGTGGCCTGAGCATCGAGCGGGTGCGCGAGCAGCACCGCGAAATCGAGCAGCTCAATAAGGAGCTGGGCCCGTTCCGCATCTTCAAGGGCATTGAGTCCGACATCCTGGCCGACGGCTCGCTGGACTACCCCGACGAAGTGCTGGCCGAATTCGACTTCATCGTGGCCTCGGTGCACTCGGGGCTGAAAATGGACCAGGAGCGCGCCACCGAGCGGCTACTGCGGGCCATTCAGAACCCCTTTTGCACCATGCTGGGCCACCCCACCGGCCGCCTGCTCCTGCGCCGCGAAGGCTACCCCCTCGACTACGAAGCCGTCATCGATGCCTGCGCCGAGCACGGCGTGGCCATCGAAATCAACGCCAACCCCTGGCGCCTCGACCTCGACTGGCACTGGGTGCGCCGCTGCCTGGAAAAGGGCGTGCGCATGAGCATCAACCCCGACGCCCACCACACCGACGGCTACGCCGACATGCGCTACGGCGTGCTGCAGGGCCGCAAAGGCGGCCTGACGGCGGCCATGACCCTGAACGCGCTGCCCGTGGACGAGCTGGCTGAGTACTTCCGCCAGCGCCGCGAAAAAGCCGTGAAATTCGGCAGCCCGGCCCCGGCCAAGAAACCGGTGGACTACGGCCCGCTGTTCGGCTAACAGATATAGCAGACGGAGGAGGAAGGCCGTCACGACAATGCGACCAAAGCAGCCGGTCATGTCGAGCTTGTCGAGACATCTCGCTCGATAGTATTCTGCTCGTTGAACTGAGTTTACTGTACGGCATCAGCACGCGAGATGTCTCGACAAGCTCGACATGACGTTCTTCTTGCCTCGTCGCCCGACCTTTATTTCCGCATGAAAATCCTCGTCCTGCGCTTCTCTTCCATCGGCGACATCGTGCTGACCACGCCCGTGGTGCGGGCCTTGAAGCAGCAGGTGCCCGGCGCCGTGGTGCACTACTGCACCAAGCCCGGCTACCGCGGGCTGCTCGAGGCCAACCCCTACGTGGACCGGGTGCACACGCTCAGCGGCACCCTCAGCGAGCTAGTGAAGGAGCTGCGGGCCGAGCGGTTCGATTTCATCGTCGACCTGCACCACAACCTGCGCACCCTGCTTATCAAGCTGCGGCTGGGCGTGCCCGGCGCCTCGTTCGACAAGCTGAACTGGCGCAAGTGGCTGATGGTAAACTGGAAGTGGGACGTGCTGCCGCGCGTGCACATCGTGCAGCGCTACCTGCAGGCCGCCGCCCCTTTGGGCGTGCGCGACGATGGCCGCGGCCTCGACTACTTCATCCCGCCCGGACAGGAGGTGGACGTGGCCGCCGGGCTGCCGCCGGCGTTTCAGCGCGGCTACGTGGCCTTTGCCATCGGGGCGCAGCACGCCACCAAGCGCCTGCCGGTGGAGCGCATTATTGAGCTGTGCGCGCAGCTGCGGCGGCCCGTGGTGCTGCTCGGCGGCCCCGAGGACGAAAGCACCGGCCACGTGGTGGAGCTGCACTTCGAGCACGCCCCGGCCACGACCGAGCCGGCGGGCATCACGCCGGAAGGGTTGTCGCCCCGGGCGCACTACTTCGACAAGAACGCCCTGCCGGCTACCCAAACGCAGATTTACAACGCCTGCGGGCGGTTTTCGCTGCACCAGTCGGCTTCGCTGGTGCGGCAGGCCCAGTTGGTCATCAGCCACGACACCGGGCTGATGCACATTGCGGCGGCCTTCCGCAAGGAAATCTTCAGCGTGTGGGGCAATACCATTCCGGAGTTTGGCATGTACCCTTACCGCACCGAGTTCCGGGTGCTGGAGGTGCCGGGGCTGGACTGCCGGCCCTGCTCGAAAATCGGCTACGACAAGTGCCCGCAGGGGCACTTCCGCTGCATGCGCGACATCCGTTTCGACCTGGACCTGCCGCCCTGGCGCGACGCGCGCTAGGGCAGGAGGGGCTACAGAATGGTGGCGTAGCGGGCCTCCACGCGCGCCAGCACGGCGCAGTCGCAGGTGCCGTCGTGCTGACCCAGAAACTGCCGCAGCGGCTCGAAGCGCAGCCCCTGTGCCGCGGCAAAGCAGCGGGTGTGGCCCAGGGAATGGTCGCAGCCCTGCATGGCCAGGCGCGGGGCCAGGTAGCCAAACAACTCGGCCAGCTGCTCGGTGGTCAAGGGCAGATTGGTCAACAGGGCAGCGCGCTGCTGCAACAGGAACGGGGCAGGCTGCGGGCGGCGGGCCGGATCGGTAACGGTAAGCATAGGCAGGCGAAGTTGGTGTGGTATCAAGATAGGCAACATAGGCGTAACAGCCCAGCTTGGCCGGGGCTGGCCGCAGAACTTTCGGCCGGGATACCGCCGTAGCTGGGCAATTGCTACCTTTTGGGCGTCAACTTTTTCTGACTGTCGCCGCCCATGGAAACCCCTAACCCCACTGCCGAGCCGCACACCGTCGTGGTGCGCGTCGGCGCCGAAGCCCTGCTGGCCGACGTGCAGGCCGGCCGCCACACCTTCGTCCTCGACGAGCCCGAAAACGTGGGCGGGCAGGACCGCGGCCCCACGCCCTACGATTTGCTGCTCTCGGCCCTGGGCGCCTGCACCGCCATTACCCTGCGCCTCTACGCCACCCAGAAAAAGTGGCCGCTCCAGGGCATCGAAGTGCGCCTGCGCCACCGCCGCGTGCACGTAGTCGATTGCGAAGCCTGCGAATCCGGCGACGCCCGCATGGACGAAATCCACAAGGAGCTGCGCCTGATTGGGGAACTGAGCGAGGAGCAGCGCCAGCGTCTGGAGCAGATTTCGCAGAAGTGCCCGGTGCAGAAAACCCTGCTGGCCGGGGTGCGCATCAATACCACCCTGCTGCCCGCCGAATCCACTTTTTCCGCCTGATTTCCAGCCCAGCCAATGTTATGGAACCCAAACTCTGCGCCCACCTCGCCGCCCTCGACCACGTTACGCCCGCCAGCACCCACGCCTGCGCCGAGTGCCTGGCCCTGGGCGACACCTGGGTACACCTGCGCGTGTGTCAGCAGTGCGGCCACGTCGGCTGCTGCGACGACTCCAAGAACAAGCACGCCACCAAGCACTACCACGCCACCCAGCACCCCGTCGTGGCCTCCGCCGAGCCCGGGGAGCGGTGGCTCTGGTGCTTCGTCGACCAGTCGTTTGCGGAGTATTGAGCGGTATAGCACCAGTCATGCTGAGCGCAGTCGAAGCATCTCTACCGCTTCGTTGAGCTCGATTCAGGTCGTCATTCCAAGCGAAGTCGAGGAATATCGCGTGCTGATGGCAGGTAGTGACTTTACTATCTGGCGAAGCGGTAGAGATGCTTCGACTCCGCTCAGCATGACGTTCTGATATGGTCGTTCTACAAACCATCAACAAAAAAAGGCCCGCCGGATAGTCCGGCGGGCCTTTTTAGTCTATGCGGGATGATTACCCCAGCTGCTGGAATCCGCAGTAGCGGTGCAGCACTTCCGGCAGCTTGATGGTGCCATCGGCCTGCTGGTTGTTTTCCAGCAGCGCGGCCACGATGCGCGGCAGGGCCAGGGCCGAGCCGTTGAGCGTGTGCAGCAGCTGGGTTTTGTTGTTTTCGTCGCGGTAGCGCAGCTTCAGGCGGTTGGCCTGGTAGGTCTCGAAGTTCGAGGCCGAGCTGACTTCCAGCCAGCGCTGCTGGGCGGCCGACCACACTTCCAGATCGAAGGTCAGGGCCGAGGTGAAGCCCATGTCGCCGCCGCAGAGGCGCAGCACGCGGTAGGGGAGGTTTAGCTGTTGCAGCAGGCCCTCGATGTGGGCCACCATGCCGTCGAGGGCCGCGTAGCTGTCCTCGGGCCGGGCAATCTGCACGATTTCCACCTTGTCGAACTGGTGCAGGCGGTTCAGGCCCCGCACGTGGGCACCCCAGCTGCCGGCTTCGCGGCGGAAGCAGGGCGTGTAGCCGGTGTTGCGGATGGGCAGGCGTTCGGCCGGGATGATTTCGTCGCGGTAGAGGTTGGTGATGGGCACCTCGGCGGTCGGAATCAGGTACAGGTCGTCGGCGGTGGCGTGGTACATCTGGCCCTCCTTGTCGGGCAGCTGGCCGGTGCCGTAGCCCGAGGCCTCGTTGATGAGGATGGGCGGCTGAATTTCGGTGTAGCCCGCGTCAAGGGCCTGCTCCAGGAAGAAGTTGATGAGCGCGCGCTGCAGGCGGGCGCCCTGGCCCTTGTACACGGGGAAGCCCGCGCCGGTAATCTTGTTGCCTAGCTCAAAATCGATGATATCGAGCTTCTTGATCAGCTCCCAGTGCGGCTGGGCGTCGGCGGGCAGCTCGGGCTTCGCGCCCCATTCGCGCACCACCTCGTTTTCCTCCGGCGTACGGCCGTTGGGCACGCTCTCGTGCGGCACGTTGGGGATGCGGTAGAGGGCGTCCTGCAGGTCTTTTTCCACCTGCGTCAGCTCCTCGGCGGCGGCTTTGGTCTGGCCTTTCAGCTCGGCGGTGCGGGCTTTCAGGGTTTCGGCGCCGGCTTTGTCGCCGCTTTTCATCAGCCCCCCGATCTGCTGAGCGAGCTTGTTGGCTTCGGCCTGGGCCGAGTCGTGCTCGGTTTGCAGTTGGCGGCGGCGCTGGTCGAGGCCCAGGATGCGCTGCACCTCGGCGTCGGCGTTGGGAAAATTCCTTTTCGCTAAGCCGGCCAGCACGCGGTCGGTTTGCTCCTTCAGAACGGAAACTTGCAGCATAACGCAGTCAAAACACAATGAGTCGGCGGCAAAAGTAGCGGTTTTCGCTTGGGTCGGCCCGCAGTGGCTGCGCATCGCCGAATAGCGTTATTTCACTCGGAAAGCTTGGTTTAGGTCGTTTGGCTGCCTCCGCAGGCCATTCCACTGCCGACGGATGGCAGCTCGTTCGGCCTTGTTAATCAGCCTGCTAAGCCCGGCTGAACTTTACCCGGCGGCCCGGAGTTGAATTTCTGCCAGTCGCTCAGAAAAATCCTGCATCCTGTTGGGGCATTTGGGCGTATTGCGTAACATTGCAGAAGCAAGCCGGCGCCAGCTGCCGGGCCGCTCCTGTCTGGGAGCCGCGCCCCGAACCCGCTTTGCTGTTGTTCCGGCGCCCGCAAACTCCCGCTGTTTCCTGCCACATCTGCCCGCGCGTTGGCGCTGCTGTTCCGTTGGGTTGTGTGCCGTGGCAATTCGTGTCAGCTAGTTCCGCGGCCGTTGCCGGGCTTCTCCACCCCGATTTTCCCTCTCCCCGTACCGTTATATGTACACTATTGACGAGCTCAAGGACCGGTTGTTGTCCGAGCTGAAGGAAATTGCCGAATCCCTGAACGTGGGCAATTTCCGCCGCCTGAGCAAACAGGACCTGATTTATAAGATTCTGGATCAACAGGCCGTAACGCCCCTCGACAAACTGCCCGCCAAACTGGCCACCGACGGCGAGCCGGCCTCCGCTGCTACCGCCGCCCCGCCCGCCGCCGCTCCGGCAGCCCCCGCCCGCCCCGAGCGCCGCGGCCGCAACGGCGTGCAATCGGCCGCCAAAGCCTCGGCCGCCGAAGTAGCCGCCCCCGAAGTGCCCGCCGCCGCAGAACCTGCGCCCGCAGCAGCGCCGGTAGAAGCCGTGGCCCCGGCCGAAGCGGCTGCTCCCGCCGCCAATGGCCGCGCTCCGCGTGGTGCCCAGCGCCCCGCCCGTGGCGGCCGCAGCGCCGCACCCGCTGAAGCCTCGGTGGCTCCGGCGGCACCCGTTGCCCCCGCCGAAGTGCCTGCTGCTGAAGCGCCCGCCGCTCCTGTTGCCCCGGAAGCCCCCGCTGCCCGCCCCGCCGAAGAAGCCCCCCGCGAAAACCGCCCCGTGCGCTTCGTGGTGCCGCAGCCCGGCCGCGAGCCGCGCGAAATCCGTCCGGCCGACTACCGCCGCGACGCCCCGCGTACCGACCGCAACCGCGCCCCCGAGGCTGCCCCGGTAGCGCCCCAGGTGCCGCCCGCTGCCGTCCGGCCGGCTGGGCCGGAGCAGCCCCAGGCTCCGCGCATTATCATTCCGCAGCCGCCCCGCACCGAGGAGCGGGAGCCGCGTGACCTGCGCCGCGACGAACCCCGCCGCCGCGACGAGCCGCGCCGCGACGAAGTGCGCCGTGAGGAGCCTCGTCGGGAGGAAGGGCGTCGGGAAGAGCCCCGCCGGGAGGAAATCCGTCGTGACGAAGTGCGGCCGGAAGAGCCGCGCCGCGAGGACGGTGGCCGCCGGGAAGAGCCGCGTCGGGAAGAAGGCCGCCGCGACGAGCTGCGCCGCGACGAAAACCGCCGCGAAGACCGGTTCAACCGCGAAGGCCGCCAGCCGCAGCTGCGGCAGGGTGAGCAAGTCCCGGGCCAGCCGCAACCGCAGCGCCAGCCGCAGCCGCCCCGCCTCGAATCCCTGGAAATTGCTATTACCAGCGAAGGCGCCCTGGAAATGATGCCCGACGGGGGCTACGGCTTCCTCCGCTCGCCCTACTACAACTACCTCGCCTCGCCCGACGACGTGTACGTGTCGCCGCAGCAGGTGAAGCAGTACTCCCTCAAGGCCGGCGACACGGTGAAGTGCCAGGTGCGCCCGCCCAAGGAAGGCGAAAAGTACTACGTGCTGCTGTCGGTGGAAAGCATCAACGGCCGCTCGGTGGAAGACGTGCGGGACCGGATTTCCTTCTCGCACCTCACCCCGCTCTTCGCCGATGAGCGCCTGAAGCTGACCACCACGCCCTCGCAGCTCAGCACCCGTATTCTGGACCTGTTTGCCCCCATCGGCAAGGGCCAGCGCGGCCTGATCGTGGCCCAGCCCAAGACGGGTAAGACGGTGCTGCTGCAGGAAATTGCCAACTCCATCGCCGAAAACCACCCCGAGGTGTACCTGATGATTCTGCTCATCGACGAACGCCCCGAGGAAGTAACCGAGATGCAGCGCACGGTGAAAGCCGAAGTGCTCAGCTCGACCTTCGACGAAACGGCCGACCGCCACGTGAAAATTGCCGGCATGGCGCTGGACAAGGCCAAGCGCCTCGTGGAGTGCGGCCACGACGTGGTCATCCTGCTCGACTCCATCACCCGCCTGGCCCGCGCCTACAACACGGTGCAGCCCTCGTCGAGCCGCATCCTCTCGGGCGGTATCGACGCCGGGGCGCTCCAGAAGCCCAAGCGCTTCTTCGGCGCGGCCCGCAACGTGGAGAATGGCGGCTCGCTCACCATCATTGCCACCGCGCTGATTGACACCGGCTCGAAGATGGACGAGGTTATCTTCGAAGAGTTCAAGGGCACCGGCAACATGGAGCTGCAGCTCGACCGGAAGCTGGCCAACAAGCGCATCTTCCCGGCCATCGACGTGCCGGCTTCGGGCACGCGCCGCGAAGACCTGCTGATGGGCAAGGACGAGCTGAACCGCGTGTGGGTACTGCGCAAGTTCATGTCGGATATGTCGGCCACCGAGGCCATGGAGTTCCTCAAGGACCGCATGAAGGGCACCAAGGACAACCTGGAGTTCCTCGTGTCGATGAACGGCTAAGCCCCCGGGTAATGCCTACCAAAAAGCCCGCTTCCGGTACCGGAAGCGGGCTTTTTTCGTGGTTGTAGAAGCTGGTCTTCGCTTACTGCTGCATCAGGCGCTGCGTGAGCTTGCCGGCGGGCGTGGCGAGGCGGTACACGTACACCCCGGCGGGCATGGCCGGCAGGGCGACGAGGCTGTTAGCGGTGCTCAGCTGCTGGCTGAAGACGACGCGGCCCACCATATCGAGCACCTGCAGTTGCCCGCCGACACTCTGCGGCGCCACCACCCGCACCTGCTGCGGCGTGCTGGTTGCCTGCAGCCAATCGGTGCCGCTCAGGGCCAGCGGCTGCACCGGAATAATGGCCGAAATGGCCACCGTACCGTCGTAATCCACCTGCTTGAGACGGTAATAAGCCAGCTGCGCAAGCGGGGCGTCATCGGTGATGGAGTAGGAGCGGAGGGAAGTGGAGTTGCCGGCGCCGTTGACTTCCTGCAAGCGGACGAACTCCGCGCCGTCGGCCGCGCGCTCCACGATAAAGGTCGCGTTGTTCTTTTCCGAGGCCGTAAGCCAAGTCAGGGCCAGGACCCGGCCGTTTTGCCGCCAGGCGCTGTAGAAGCTGTGCAGCGTGATGGGCAGCACCCGGCTGACGCAGTTCGGGTCGTTGCTGGTGCCCGAGGCCGCGGGGCCGGTGGGGGTGGTGCAGCCAGCCGCCGCGAGACCTTGCACGCAGACGGTGAGCGTGGGGTTGCCCGAGCCGTCGGTGGTGAAATACGAGTTGACGGTGTTGTTGCTGCCGTAAATGTTGCCCTGCACGCGCAGCCCATTGCCCGCCGACATACCGCTGCCGCTGATCTGCGTGCCGCCCGACGAGCCTGTCAGATCCAGGTTGCCCTGCACGTTGAGGCGCCCGTTAATGGTCAGGTCCGTATTGTTGCTCAGCGCGGCATTACATTCCGTATTGACAATGCCGTTGGTCTGGATAATGGCATCCACCTTGTTGATGACCAGGCTATTGACCGAAACGATGCCGCCGCCGGCTACATCCAGGCCGATGTCAGACTGCTGGTTGCTTTGAATAGTGAGGGTATAGTTTTGCCCGGTTGGCTCGGATAACGAGCCGGCATCGGCCACGCCCAGGGCCGTGCGGCCCACGATGAGCTTGCCCGAAGTGCCGCCCGAAGTGCTGCCCACCGCCAAGTTACCCGTCAGCGTAACGTCGTGAATGACGTAGAGGTAAAAGTCGGTGCCTGAGGTGGGGGTGGTAGCACAGCTGCCTGGGCCGCTCACCTTTCGGATGTTGGCCGCCGATATCGGCCCATTGGCGGTGGTTTCGTACACGCATTGCTGACTGGTCTGCGCGACGGCCGGAGCTAGGCTTACTCCCACGCCCAGTGCGGCGCCGACGAAAGAGGGCAGTAAAAGCTTTTTCATGTTGCAAAGGATTGGTTGTAGAAAGGGCAGGGCCGTTCCCGGCGTCGGCTGCACAATAGCAGGAGACGGGATACTGTGTAACAATAATATTACTTTATTATTATAAAATATACCTTTATCATTATTTCATTTCAAATAAGCGGGTTGATACCGATGACGGCAGCCAATAGCGGGCAGACTCAAAAGCCGTATGCAACGAACTTCTAAGCCAACAATGCGGCTGCAACTGTACCTTCGGGCATGACTCCCGTTGATTCGCTTCCCTTGCAGCTGCTGTATATTTTCGACCCGCTGTGCGGCTGGTGCTACGGTACCAGCCCGGTGGTTCAGCGCCTGGCCGACGAGTTTGCCGGCCGCGTATCGGTCACGGTGCTCAGCGGCGGCATGATTACCGGCGACGAAACCGGCCCGATCCGGCAGATGTGGCCCTACATTCAGCAGGCCTCGCAGCAGGTGGCTCAAGTTACGGGCGTTGAGTTTGGCGAAGCGTTTCGGCAACTGGGCGCAGCGGGCGAGTACCACCTTGACTCGGAGCCGCCGAGCCGGGCGCTGATGGTGTTCAAGCAACTCGACCCGCTGGAGCGCGAAGCCGCCTTTGCCCACGCCCTGCAGCGTGCGCACTTCGTCGATGGCCAGGATTTGAACGACCCCAGCACGTATGCCGGACTGGCCAAGGAATTCAGCCTGGACCCCGCCGAGTTTCTGCGCTGGTGGCACAACGACGCCAGCCGGCAGGCTACCCAGCACGAATTCGGGGTGGTGCAGCGCCTCGGCGTGCAGGGCTACCCGACACTCGTACTGGCCCACGGCAGCCAGGGCTACGTGCTGGCGCGCGGCTACCAGCCCTACGAGCAGATGAAGGAAGGACTGGAGCAGCTATTGCAGATGATTTCAGCCGAAGCGACCCAGTAGCAAACTGGCGAGCTACTGCGCGCAAGTGGGCGGCTAGCTACCGAAGCTGCCCACGCGCACCACCTGCTTTTTCAGCGGCGACCAGGCAATGCGGCGCCGGTCTTCCTTGCCCACCAGGTACTGAAAGCCCACGGTGCCGCTGCGGCGGCGCAAATCGTCCCAGGTGGCGCGGTCGGCGGTGCCGGGCTGGTAGGTGGCGCGCGGGTCGATGGCGGGCGTGTGGAAGTTTTTGGCGGCGAAGAACTCGTCCATGCGGCGGCGCACGTAGGCTTCCCGCTCCTGGCGGGTGGCGCTAGGCTTGGTCATTTCATACACCATGGCGGCTTCCAGATCGGCCGAGCTGAGGGCCTCGCGGAAAATCACCGTGCCATCGGCGGCGGTGATGGTGAAAGTGGCTTCGCTGCTGAGCAGGGAGTCGCCGCGCAGCACCAGCTGGAAAAGGTCGGGCGCGGAGGGCGAGGAAAACAGGTGGCGCGTGCGCACCGTCTTTAGGGTATCCGACTGCGCATCGGCCACGGAGGCGGCGGTGGTGTCCATAGGCTCCGGCGCGGGCGCGTCCGATACCGTGGTGGTGTCGGGGCCGGCGGCCGTAGGGGCACCGATGGAGCGGTCGGAGGAGGGCGTGGAGCAGGCAGCCAGCGCGGCCAGGGTCAGCAGGGCAGGGGAGAAGCGGCGGATCAGCATAAGGCGGTTTTACGCGCTTGGGCGGCGGGGTGTTGGCCCGCTGCTGCTGATTGCCTACACCGGCAGGCCGCGCTGCTGCAGGATAAACATCAGAATAAAGGCCGCGCTCAGGCATAGGGATGATACCTGGTTCATGCGCATGGTATGGCGGAAGTCAGCTGCGGCCGGGTCGTGCCAGGCCTGCCAGGCCCAGCGCGCGAACAGCCCGACGACCGGCAGCGTGGCCACCGCGAAAACGGCCAGAAACGGCAGCTCGCCCCGGCGCAGGTAGGCGTAGCCGAGCACCAGCGCCCCGGTGAGCAGGCCCAGCCCGGCAAACACGAAGGTGCCGCGCACGCCCAGAAGCAGGCTCAACGTCTGGTCGCCGCGCTGCCGGTCTTCTTGGTGCTGATACACTTGCGTGAGCGGGTAAGAGCCACACAGAAACAAACTGCTGACGGTGGCCAGCAGCAGGTTGTCGGCCGAGCCGATTTCGGCCCGCGTGGCGCCCGCGCCCACCTGCGTCATCAAAAAGGTAAACGCGCCCTGAAACACGACCACCACCAGCGTGCTGACGAGCGGGTACTTCTTGAGCCGGATCCGGTCGTAGCTGTAGGCTTTCGACACGAGCAGATACACCATCAGCAGCCCGGCAAAGGCCGGCGAAATCAGCAGGGCGCCGAGCACGGCCAGCCCGTCGAAGAGCACCACTAGGCGCCACAGCTCCGGCGTGACCTGCGGGGGCCGCTCCAGCCCGCCGATGCTGCCCTCGTCACGGTCGAACCAGGAGTTGTAGCCGTTGGAGGCGGGGTAGGCCAGCAGGTGCAGCACCACAAACACGGCCACCGCCCGCCCCGAGGAAAACGGCCCGCGCAGGGCGCTCAGCGCAAACCAGTACACCGGCATCAGGTACACCGAAAAGGGGATGCGCAGCAGCGGCAGCGCCTTTTTATAATTGGCAATGATCAACTGAGAAGAAGGCGTAGCCAATGAGCAATGAGGAATGAAGGGTGAATGGATTCAGCTTAGCGGCAAGTTGACGAAGCCGCCGACGTGGCCACGCTTGTCGGGGCAAGAAACCGATTCGGACCCGCTTTGCCGGTGATTGAGCCAGAATGATTGAATGAGCGTTTCAGAACGGCGGTTTAACCACTCAATCATTCGCTCCGTCAATTACTCAGTCATTGGCAGTTGGCCAGCCGACGAGGTAGGTGACTTCCGGGCCCCAGGCGTGGCGTACGCGGCCGGCCTGCCAGTGGTAGCGGCCCTCCGGGTCGGCGCGGCCGGCCAAGGCCAGCAGCTGCTCGGGCGGGTACATGCGCAGAATGCTCACCATGCCGTCCCAGATTGTAAACAGCGGAATCAGCGGGACGAGGTAGGTGAAAAACAAGCGGCTCAGGCTGAACGGCCGCACGAAGGGCATGATGCACAGCAGCGCCACCGGCATGACGGTGCAGGCCAGCAGCAGTTCCAGCCAGTGCTTGCCCGCGCCCTCGAACACGCCCACGCCGGTGCCCGCCCGCACCGCGTCGCGCAGCAGCGCTTCGGCGGGCGCGGGCCGGAAGTGGTGAAAGGCCGAAAACACCGCCCGAAAGCCCGGCAGCGCGGCCGGCACCTGCAGGGCATTCACCGCGGCGGGCTCGTAGCCAATAGCGCCGCCGGTTTGCTGCTCGATGTGGCGCCAGGCGGCGGGCTGGGGGTAAAGGTCGGTGAGGGTGATGCGGGCCTGGGTCAGACCTTCGGCGTGCAGGGCCTGCAGCACGTCCTCGGTGCCGCCGCCGCCACCCGCGCACAGCTCCAGCACCTGCGTCTGGCCGGTGCGGCGCAGGCCCTCGGCCAGCAGCGGCGCAATGGGCCGGTAGGTGTGCAGGTGCGTTATCATGAAGCGCAGGTAGTCCATCATGCCGGCGCGCACGGGCGCCGGAAACCACGGCTGGTCTTCAAACTCGAACAGGTGCAGGCGCAGCTTCATGGCGGGTGGGAGTGGGAGGGGCGGGCAAGCTACAATTTCGCCGGATTAGCGGCCGAATTCAAGGCATTGCGAACCGGCGGCGCAGCCGCGTCAAAAGTTTTTTCGCCGGCAGCTTGTATTATAGCGCTATTCTGTGAAGCTTTGCAATACAAAGTGCTCTGTATATGAAGCCAGCCGTCGACCCCTTAGCCCAGCTTGCCGAAATCCGCACCATCATGGAGCGCTCCTCGCGGTTCATTTCCCTGAGCGGCTTGTCGGGGGTAGGGGCGGGGGTGGTGGCCCTGGCCGGGGCCGCCTTCGGGCACTGGTACCTGCACACGCAGTTCCGCAGCGACGACGTGGCCGCCAACCCGTATGCTGCCACGCCCTACGGCAGCACATTTGGGGATTCGTCGGGCTTCGTGCGGCTGATGGAAGGCTCGGCCGAGGCCCGCATGGCGACGCTGCCGTTTCTGCTGGGGCTGGCGCTGGGCATCATCGTGCTGGCGGGGCTGGTGGCGGTGTATTTCACCCGGCGCCGCTCGCGCAGCGCGGGCCGCTCCCTGTGGGACCCGGTGGTGCGCCGCCTGTTCTGGAGCATGGCCGTGCCACTGGTGGCGGGCGGGCTGTTCTGCCTGCGGCTGTACGTGCACGGCGCGGCCGGGCTGGTGGTGCCCGCCATGCTGATTTTCTACGGTCTGGCCCTGCTCAACGCCAGCAAGTATACCCTCGACGAAATCAAGCTGCTCGGCATCACCGAAATCGGGGTGGGGCTTGTGGCCATGCTGTTTCCCGACTGGGCCTTTGCCTTCTTCGCCGTCGGTTTCGGGCTCTGCCACATCGGCTACGGGCTGCTGATGTACAACCGCTACGAGCGGCAGCGCCGCGCCGATCCGGTGGCGTAAGCGCGCCGCGGTGCTACCTTCGCCGCCACGTCCGCGTTTCCCGTTTCCTCTTTTAGATTCAGCGCGCCGCCCGCCGGCCGCGTTCCAGCTCCGTGAAGCACGCCATCCATCAGCTTAACAAGGCCTTCGACCACCGCGTGCGGTTGGGCGTGATGGCCGTGCTCATGGCCAACGAGGAGGTGAGCTTTGGCGACCTGAAGGAAACCCTGGACCTCACGGACGGCAACCTCGCCAGCCACGCCGCCGCGCTGGAAAAAGCCGGCTACGTGCAGGTCAACAAGCAATTCATCGGCAAGAAGCCCAATACCACCTTCACCGCCACCAAGGAAGGCCGCCAGGCTTTCCAGGACCACCTCGATACCCTGGAAAAGCTGCTCCGCCGCGACGGGTAAATTTTTTTGCAGATAAACTTTGAACCACAAAGTTCTTTTGGAATGAGTATTCTGCGCTACGAGACATCACCCGCCTGCTTCCGCCAGCGTACCACGCTGTCCGCGACTACGGCCTTGAGTCGGCTCATTGGCGTTCTGAGCGGGACTACCATTTGCTGGATGATATGGCTAGTGGTCATCGGTAGCACATCCAGTTCCAGACTGGCGACGCTGCTCATGGGTGGGCTGGTGGTGCTGCCGGTAGCAGGAGCAGTGTTGCTGCTAGGGCTCGTCAGCTGGCCTTTAGCTCTCCGACTGCGCTATTGCTTCAGCATTAAATCATTCGTGGTGTTGCTGTTAAGTGCTTTAGGACAAGCATTATTGGGGTTGTATGCACTGGCGGTCTGGCAGATGCTGACTGAGCCGACTGCTGGGGATTTTCATTTCTAAAGCGAGCTTAAGCCCAAGAAGCACGTCTCCACCTCTCTCTTTTTGTTGATAAGCTTTGAAATACAAAGTTCTTTTGATATGAACGCACTCCCCCTTTTCACCCCCACTAACACCGCCCGGGCCGAAGCCGCACCCTACGCCGGACCGGTGTGGCGCCCGGTGCGCCTGGTACTCACCGCTACCCAGAAATGGCTGCTGCCGCTGGGCGTGCTGGCCTTCGACGTGCTGTTCTGGCAGCAGGGCCTGGGGCTGAACCTGGCCATCTACACCCTGCTGGCCGTGCTGGCCCTGCTGGCCGGGCAGCCCCGCGCCGCCTGGCGCTCCGGCTACTTCCGCCTCGTGCTGCTGGGCGCGCTGGTGAGCTGCGGGGCGGTAGCCTGGTACGGCTCGGCCACGGCGGCGCTGGCCTGCACGGGCTCCTTGCTGATGCTCTGGGGCTACGCCAACCAGCCCCCGCTCAAGCAGGCGGCGCTGGCTCTGCTCACCGGCCTGGGCGCCGCGGCGCAGGTGGTGACGGGCCTGCCCGCGCTGCTGCTGCGCGCCCTGCCCAGCCGCGACACCAAGGCGGGCCGCGCCGGCTGGTACGTGCGCCTGCTGCTGGTGCCGGTGCTCATCCTGGGCGTGTTCCATATGCTGTTCGTGCTGGCCAACCCGCGCTACAGCCAGCTGGTCGGGCGGGCCTGGCAGGCGCTGGGCGAGTGGCTGGGCCGGTTTTTTGAGCTGCTCTCGCTGGGGCACCTGCTGTTTCTGGTGCTGGGGCTGATGGTGACGGCCGCCGCCCTGCTGCGGGTGCCGCTGCCGGGCCTGGCGCAGTGGGAGGCCCGCTTCGGCGAGCTGGTGCGCCGCCGCCGCGACGGGGTGGCGTCCTTCAGCGTGCCGCGCCCCGATTTCCGGCGCCGCGACTTCCGCACGGCCGATCTGCGCAAGGAGTATCTGGCCGCGCTGGCCGTATTCGGACTGGTGAACCTGCTGCTGCTGGCCGTCAACGCCATTGACATCAGCTGGATCTGGATTGACTTCCGGCCCGAGCCGGGCTTCGACCTGGCGCAGTTCGTGCACGAGGGCACCTACGTACTCATCTTCAGCATTCTGCTGGCCATGGGCATCGTGCTCTGGTTTTTCCGCCGCAACCTGAACTTCTACCAGCCCGGCCTGCCCGTGCTGCGCTGGGGCGCCACGGTGTGGGTGCTGCAAAACGCGGTGCTGGCCGTGTCGGTGGGCGTGCGCAACTACCACTACATCTCGCGCATGGGCCTGGCCTACAAGCGCATCGGGGTGTGCTTTTTCCTGCTGCTGACCTTGTTCGGGCTCCTGACCATCCTGCTCAAGATCTGGCAGCGCCGCTCGGCCTTCGCGCTGGTGCGCCTCAACAGCGTGGCCGCCTACCTGGTGCTGCTGGCGCTGGCCGTGGGCAACTGGGAAGTCTGGATCGTGCGCTACAACCTCACGGTGGGCTTCCCGCAGGTCGACTACGGCTTCCTGCTCGACATGCCCGGCCGGGTGCTGCCCGCACTGGTGAAGCACCGCGCCATCCTGAACCGCACCAAGCACATCACCCGCGACGCCGGCGGCTTCTACAGCCTCTACGAGGAGGTGAGCCCGGCCGTGGCCCAGCGCATGCTCGACGAGCGGGTGCGCCGCTGGCAGCAGCGCTACCAGGCCCAGGCCAGCTGGCAGGACTGGAACTACATGGACTGGCGGGCTCATCAGCAGCTGCCGGCCGCAGACAAAGCCCCATCCACGCACTAAACCGCTACGCCCATGAATTCTCAACCTACTTTCCCGACGGCGCACCGCCCTTGGCTGCGGCGCAGCCTGGGCCTGCTGCTCAGTGCAGGCCTGATCGGGCTGATGCTCCGCTTCGTCGATGACTTCCCCGAAGACATGCAGCGCACGGTCTTCTTCCTGGGCCTGTTTGCGGCCAACGCCCTGCTGTACCTGCTGGTCACGCGCCGGGGCGGTGCCACGCCCGGCGCCGGCCAGGCCGCGCAGACGCTGCTGGTGGCGCTGGCCGTGCTGATTCACGTGCTCAGCGGGCTGGTGGTGCTGCTCGTCAGCGTGTTCATCTGGCTGGGTATCAACCCGCATTAAGCCGGCGCATCATGGCTGATATTCTGTCAACCACCCCGCCCGCTTCGCTGCCGCAGTGGCTGCGCGGCAGCCTAGCCCGCGCGGGCCTCGGCCTGGGGCTCATCGGCTTCATCTGGTACCTCAGCAGTCTGGCCCTGGAGCTGGAGTCGGGCGACCATGCGGTGTTTGGGTTCCTGTTGCTGCTGCTAGTGCTGGCTCACGCGGCCACGACGCGGCTGCTGGTCCGGCAGGTCGGCGCCTTCCTGGAGCTGGACGACGAAGCCCCCGACAGTCCCTGGCTGCTCCGGCTGGCTGCCTCGGCGTGGTGGGTGCTGCTCCTGCTGCTCAGCGGCGCCCTGATTTTGAGCGACGTGGCTTTGCTGCTGTTTGCGCTGGCGTGGCTGTTTCCGGAGCCCAACTACGGCCCCTCCTGGACCATGCTGATGGTGGACGTCGGTAGTGGCGCTTTGGTCTGAGGCCGAATGCCTGCCCACGTGTTGCCGGCCGCCGGTTGCTCCGCCGCATTTCATCTGCTGCATACCGCCGTCACCACCTTAACTTATGACTCGTCCCGCCTTGACCAACAAACCGACCGCGCTGCGGCAGTGGCTACTGCGGAGCCTGCTTTGGACGGCGCTGGGCCTCGGTCTAATCGTGGGAGCTTGGAAGGTCTGGGACCCGTTTTTGGCTGACAGCAGCCAGGCCGTCGGATTGCGCTGGTTTGGGCTGCTGCTGACGCACCTCGGCACGACGATGCTGCTGGGGCAGCAGGCCAACTCCTTACTCCCGCTGTACGATGAAGCGGCGCCGCACAGCCCCTGGCACCTGAAGCTGGCTACGCAGATCTGGGGCGTGCTGCTGCAGCTGCTGACCTGGGCCGGACTGCTGATTGTCTTCGCCCTGCTGCTGGGCTGCCTGCTGGTAGCCACCAGCCACCAAGGTCACCAGCCCTGGCTTTTCTCCCTGATTTCCACCACCTGATTTCCCGCCGCCTAGCCGCGGCCCTACTGCCATGACCTTTGCCAACTGGACTGCCTATTTCCGCACCAATCACGCCCACCTCGCCGACCTGAGCTGGGACGACTCCTACCGCCTCACCCAGCGCGAAAAGCGCGCCGCCGGCCGCTCGCTGCAGCACTTCCAGCGCTTTGAAACCGGGGAGGGCCAGCACCTGCGCCGCCGGGCCGAGGACCTGCACGACCCGGACTACGCGGCCGCCATCGGCGGGCTCATCAGCGAGGAAACCGACCACTCCATTGCGCTGGGGCAGTTTCTGGATGCGCAGGGTTTGCCGCGCCTGGGCCGCAGCTGGGTCAACGACGCTTTCCGCTGGCTGCGCCGCTGGGGCGGCCTCGAAACCACCGTGCGGGTGCTGCTCACGGCCGAAGTGGTGGGCACGGTGTACTTCCGCGCCCTCTACCACGCCACCTACTCCGGCCTGCTGCAGCAGCTGTGCCTGCGCATCATCCGCGACGAGCAGATGCACGTCAATTTCCAGGCCTACACCCTCACGCAGCTGCGCCCGCGCCGCAACGCCTTCAGCTGGGGGCTGCGGCAGCTGCTGCACGGCGGCCTCACGGCGGGTACTGCCCTGGTGGTGTGGCTGTGCTTCAACCGCACCCTCTGGGCCGGCGGCATGGGTCCGGTGGGCTTTTTCGCCGCCGTGGCCGAGGAGTGGGACCGGGCCTGCAGCCTGCTGCGCCAGCCGGGCCGCATCGAAATCCGTGACCCGCAGCCGGCCACCCGCCGCGGCACTACCGGGTCGACCCACTTAGCTGTCAGCTTCTGAGCCGCCCGTCTCCATGAACCACTCTGCCCCTTCTCAAGCGGTAGTGCCGCCCCTGGCCTCAGCGGAGCCGGCCCGCGTACTGGCCCTGGCCCAGCAGGTCAAGGATACCGTCACCATCGTGTGCATGAATCTGATGCTGCTGGTGCCCATTGCCTGGCCCGGCCTGGTGCTCTACGGGCTGCGCTGGCGTCTGACGCGGCGCGGCGCCCGGCCGAGCCGGGTGCTCTGGAGCCTCACGCTGATTCACGAGCTGCTCTGCTTCTGGCTGTTTGCCGACATCAAGCCCGACTCCGATATGGCTGGAATGGGCCTGTTTGCCATCAGCTACGTGCTGGGTACGCTGCTCTCCATCGGCGCGCTGCTGACGCTAATGAGCCTGGCGGCGCCCGCGCCGGCCGCTTACTCCACACCGCCCGCTGATGCTGCTGACTGAGCTGATGAACCTGGCCTGGCTGGCCGTGCGCCTGGCCCCGCGGCTGCTGTGGTGGCTGCTGGCGGGCCTGCTGCTGGCCGCGCTGAACCAGATTTTTCGGACCGAGCTGTGGCCGAATACGCCCGGGGCCGAGCCGTTTTTCAAGCTGGTGGCGCTGTGCTGCGGGCTGCCGCTGCCCTGGCTGCTGGCCCGCACCGCGCAGCGACTTGGCCGGCAGCTGCGCGGCTGGTTCTGGCGCCTGTTCTGGCGGCTGGCCGCCGTGGCGGGCTACGTCGGGGCGTTTATCATCTCCGTCGTGGGCCTGATCGGGCTAGCCTACCAGCTGCTGCGGGTATTTAGCTAAGCCTCCGGCTTTGGTGCATCACTGCTATTCTCACTTTTTACCAGCCTTATGCCTGCATCCTCGCCCGCTTCCACCGCCGCCCGGCCCGTGAGTGGCCTGCGTAATTACTTGTCCCTAGTGCTGCTGTTTGTGCCGGCGGTGGCATTTGGGGCGTTGCTGCTGCTCACGCCCGGGCTGGCCCAGCGGCTGCACCTGCAGGCCGCGTTTCCGTTCGTGCCCTGGCAGTTTTGGGTGGTGCTGCTGGCCGGGGCCGGGGCCACCTACGGCGGCGTGGCCGACTGGCGCTACCACCGCAACCCGCTGCACCTGAAGCTGCCCGCCAAGGAGCGCGACGCCGAGGCCCTGGCTCTGGGCGCGGGCGGCGTACCCATGTTCGGGCTGATGTGGCTGGCCATGCTCAGCGCGCAGCCCGCCCGCTACCTCGTGCCCATCGTGGTGGTGCTCATCTACACCGTGGTGGCCATCTGCTACGACGAGTTCGTGTTTCACCGCAAGCGCTGCGGCCCCGAGGAAACACGCTACCACCGCCTGCTGGTGTTCGGCAACGGCCTGGCCTGGCTGGCCTGGTTTCACTTCATCTACGGCTGATGCGGGCCCTGCGCTACCTGTGCCGCGCCCATCAAGAGCTGGCCCGGCAGCCCCTGCCGCCCGCCGGGAGCTGGCGCCAGCCCTTCGACCCCGGGGCCCGCTGGATGCACCAGCAGCTCCGGCGCCTGCGCCCCTCCGGCTGCTTGCCGCCCTTCGACGTCTACATCCGCTACGACCGGTACGGCTGGCTGAAATACGGCCTATGCCTGCTGGCTGCTGCCCTGGTGGCCGCGCCGCTGCTGGCGGCGGGGCACGGGGCCTGGCTGCCGCTGGCGGGGCTGGCGTTTTACCTGGCCGAAATCCACCTGCTGTTCGTCTTCCCGCTGCTGCTCGACGGCCACCCGCGGCCCCTGCGCCGGAGCGCCGCGCTGCTGCACCGCCGGGTAGGAGTGGGGCCGGCCCTGCTGACGGTGCTGCCCATTGCGGCCCACATGCTGCTGGGGCTGCTGCGCCCGCGCCGCCCGCTGCTGCATTGGTACGCCGGCTGCCTGGCGGTGCTCTACTGGTACGAAGACGTGCGGAAGCCAACCCACGCCGCGCGGCCGTAGTGGTGCGCAGCCAAGCGCGTAGCCCACCTTGCTGCTCCATGTCCAGTTGTCTGCCCGGCTAGTGGGAAGTTGTCAAGAATAGTAGATTATGAGTCCTTATTCTTGACAATGTTTGTCAAGAATAAGGACTCATAATCTACTATTCTTGACAGCCTTTGGAAAGAATTATACCTCGTCAACCGGAATTCTTACCAAGGATTAATCGGGCCACGCCGCACAAGCCCATTTACCAGTGATAGGCTGTTCCTGCCCCCGAATGGGTGCCTCGTCGGGTGAGCCCACGCCAATACCAAGTTCCCTATGCCCTCTTCCGACCTGCTGGTGCGCCGCGAGCAATACCGCACCAACGCCCCGCACGAGCCCCTGCGCCTGCTCTACCTCTCCGACCTTCACTTCACCGCCCGCAGCGACGCCGCTGCCGCCCGCATCAGCGCCCTGGCCGCCGCCGAGGCCCCGCAGCTCATCCTGCTCGGCGGCGACTACGCCGACACGCCCGGCGGCCGGCGCCCCCTGGCCCGCCTCGTAACGGACCTGGCCCGGCTGGCGCCCACCCTGGCCGTGGCCGGCAACCACGACCAGTGGCTGGGCCTGGCCGCCATTCGCGAGTCCATAACCGGCGCGGGCGCCCACTGGATTGAGGGCCGGCGCCACCAGCACCGCACGGCAGGCGGCCTGCTGCTGCACATCGACGGCAACGTGCGCCCCGAGCCCGCGGCCCTCAGCCAGCAGGCCGGGCAGCTGCGGCTGCTGTGCGCCCACCGCCCGCCCGATCTTCGCCGCCTGCACCCGCACTACGACCTGATCCTGGCCGGGCACCTGCACGGCGGGCAGCTGGTGCTCTGGCAGCGCGGTGCCCAGCTGTACCCCGGCCGCCTGTTTTACCGCTGGAACGGCCTGCGCTACGCCCGCGGCGGCTGCCGCATGCTCGTCAGCCGCGGCCTGGGCGACACCCTGCCGCTGCGCCTGGGCTGCCCCCGCGAGCTGCTGAGCGTGGCGCTGGGTTGAGGGCCCGTGCCGCTGGTCTGCCGCGCACCCGGCCGGTAAGCGGTATATTTGCACTTCCCCCGGTGCGTGCGCGTTGTGGCAGCCCGGTTCCTTCTGCCCGATGCCTTCGAAAGACGCTCCGAATACCGCCGCCCGCCCGCCCAAGGCCCCGCGCCCGAAACGCTCCTGGCCCAACCGCCTCTCGCGCCTGGCCTGGGCCACGTTTGCGCTGCTGGCCGGGTTTTTCTTTCTGCTGCCCATTCTCGTCGGCAGCAATTTCCTGTTCTTGTTCGGCAAGTCGCCGAGCCTGGAGGAGTTGGAAAACCCCAAGGTGGAGCAACCCTCGGAGGTGTATACCGCCGACGGCGTGCAGCTGGGCCGCTACTACCGCGAAAACCGCTACCCCGTGCCGCTCGACAGCATGTCGCCCTGGCTGGTGAAGGCGCTGGTGGCCACCGAGGACATCCGCTTTCAGGAGCACGCCGGCATCGACCCCGAGGCCCTGGGCGGCTCGGTGGTGGCGGCCCTGCGCGGGCAGAAGCGCGGCGGCTCCACCATCACCCAGCAGCTGGCCAAAAACCTCTACAAAACCCGCCGCGAGGAGCAGGGCGCCCTGGGCCGGGTGCCGGGCGTGGGCACCGTGGTGGCCAAGCTCAAGGAGTGGCTGACCGCCGTGGAACTGGAGCGCCGCTACACCAAGGACGAAATCCTGCGCATGTACCTGAACACCGTGGATTACGGCTCGCAGGCCTACGGCATCAAGGTGGCCGCCAAAACCTTCTTCAGCACCACGCCCGATAGCCTGACGCCCGAGCAAGCCGCCGTGCTGGTGGGCGGGCTGAACAACCCCACGGCCTTCAACCCCAAGTTTCACCCCGAAGCCGCCACCCGCCGCCGCAACCTGGTGCTGACGCGCATGGCCCAGGCCGGGGTGCTGCCCGCGGCCCAGGCGAAGGCCCTGCAGGCCCAGCCCATCGTGCTGCGCTACCAGGTGGAAAAGCACGTCGACGGGCCCGAAAACTACTTCCGCTCGGCCATCAGCCAGTTCGTGAACCAGTGGTGCGAGCAGAACGGCTACGACATGTACCGCGACGGGCTGCGCATCTACACCACCCTCGACTCGCGTATGCAGGAGCACGCCGAAGAGGCCGTGCAGAAGCGCATGAAAGCCTTGCAGCGCACCTTCGACAACTTCTGGCGCAACCGCAACTCCCAGCCTTGGGTGGATGAGCAGGGCAAGGAAATTCCGAACTTCATCGAAACGCAGATCAAGCGCACCGAGCTCTATAAGCGTCTCGCCGAGAAGTACAAGGGCCACCCCGACCAGCTGGAAGCCGCCTTGCGCACCAAGCGGCCGATGAAGGTATTCACCTGGAAGGGCGACGGCGACACCACGCTGGTCATGTCCCCGCTCGACTCGCTGGCCTACTATAAACACTTCCTGCAGGCGGGCATGATGTCGATGGACCCGTATACCGGCCACATCAAGGCCTGGGTGGGCGGGCTGAACTACCGCTTCTTCCAGTACGACCACGTGCGGCAGGGCAAGCGGCAGGCCGGCTCCACCTTCAAGCCCTTCGTGTACCTGACCGCCCTCGACAAAGGCTACGCGCCCTGTGACCGGATTCGGGACCAGCGCGTGACCATCAAATACGTGGAAAACGGCAAGCCCATGGAGTGGCAGCCCGACAACGTGACCCGCGAGTACACCGGCTCGAACATGACCCTGCGCCACGCCATGGCCCGCTCGGTCAACTCCGTCACGGCTCAGCTGACCGAGCGCGTGGGCTGGGACGAAGTGGCCAAATACGCCCACAAAGTGGGCATCCGCAGCAAGCTGCTGCCGGTGCCCAGCATCGGCCTGGGCTCGGCCGGCGACGTGAGCGTGTACGAAATGGTCAACGCCTACAGCACCTTCGTCAACGGTGGCTTCCGGCCCGAGCCGCTCATCGTCACCCGCATCGAGGACCGCAACGGCAACGTCATCAAGCAATTTGATCCGCAGCAGAAACCCGCCATTTCGGCCGAAACGGCCTGGTTGATGCTCTATATGCTGCGCGGCGGCATGGAGGAGCCCGGCGGCACCTCGCAGGGCCTGTGGGAGTACGACCTGTGGAAGAACGACAACCAGATCGGCGGCAAAACCGGCACCACCTCGAACTACTCCGACGGCTGGTATATGGGCGTGACCAAGGACCTGGTGACGGGCGTGTGGGTCGGCGGCGAGGACCGCAGCATCCACTTCTTCCGCTCCGAGCAGGGCGAAGGCGGGCGCATGGCCCTGCCCATCTTCGGCTCGTACATGGAAAAGGTGTACAAAGACCCCGAGCTGGGTATCACACCGGGCCACTTCGCCAAGTACCCCGGCAAAATCAACCGCAAGTACATCTGTTACAGCGAAGACGACCGGCCCCGCCGCAAGAAGATTGAAATCGACTCCATTGCCACCGACGACCTGCTGGAGCGCATCAACAGCGGCGCGGCGCCCATTCCGGATAGCCTGAAGGTGCCGCAGTAAGCCCCGAAACGGAATCAACAGAAAAGGCCGCCCGTGGGCGGCCTTTTGCATTTCTCATGCCTCAGTTGCAGCGTTGTTGTCCGATGGACTAGACGTAATTACTCTTCTTCTTTCTGATAAAACGAGGCCAGCGCCCCGCGCAGCTCCGGGTATTCGAACTGAAAGCCCTGCTGCTCGATTTTCTGCGCACTTACCCGCTGCGAGGCCAGCACGATTTCGCTCATTTCGCCCATCACCAGTTTCAGGCCGAACTCCGGCACCTTGGGCAGCACCAGTGGACGGTGCAGGGCCTCGGCCAGCGTTTCTGTGAATTCGCGGTTGGTCACCGGGTTCGGCGACACGGCGTTGTAGGTGCCCTGCCATTCCGGCTCCTCCATCATCTGAATCAGCAGGCGGCAGAGGTCGTCGATGTGAATCCAGGACATGTACTGCCGCCCCGAGCCGAGCACCACGCCCGCGCCCAGCCTCACCGGCCGGGCAATGGTGGGCAGGGCGCCGCCCTCGTCGCTGAGGACCACGCCGATGCGGGCCACCACGGTGCGCACACCCAGCTCCTGCACCTGCTGTGCCGCCCGTTCCCACTGCGTAGCCACTTCGGCCAGGAAGTCGTCGGCGGGGGCGGGCGGGGCGTCCTCGGTCAGCAGGCGGGCGTCGGCGTCGCCGTATACCCCGATGGCCGAGGCCGAAATAAAGGCCTTCACGTGGTGCTCCTTCTCGCGCAGCTCGCGGGCCAGCAGGTTGGTGCCGCCCACGCGGCTGGCCATGATGTCCTGCTTCCGCTCGTCGGTCCACTTGCCTTCCGACACGCTCGCCCCGGCCAGGTTCACCACGAAGTCGGCGTAGCCGATGGCGGCTTCGTCGATCTGCCCGGTGGTGGGGTCCCAGCGGAACGAGCAGTAGTGCCCGTGGGAAGTCTGCCGGCTGAGGTGCGCTACCTCGTAGCCCGCGTCGATGAGCATTTCCGACAGCCGCATGCCAATCAGGCCGCGGCCACCCGAAATCAATACTTTGCGCAGGGAAGGTTTCATGGAGAGGGTGCTACGTCGTCGGCCCGGGGTGGGAAAAGGCCGAAACGGGCCGCAAATGTACTGCCCAAACGCAAATCGGAAGAGGGTCAGTTCGTTATTTGCCGATCAGGCGCAGAAACTCCCGCCGCAGGCTCTCGTCCTGCCCGAAACGCCCGCCGTACTCGGCCGTGAGGGTCGAGCTACTCGTGTCGTTCACGCCGCGGCTCATCACGCACAGGTGGTCAGCCTCGATGAGCACGGCCACGTCGTCGGTCTGCAGGCTCTGCTTCAGCTCCTCGGCAATCTGCCGGGTGAGGCGCTCCTGCACCTGCGGGCGCCGGGCGTAGTACTGCACCACGCGGTTGAGCTTGCTGAGGCCCACCACGTGCTGCCCCGGCAGGTAGGCCACGTGGGCCTTGCCGATGATGGGCACGAAATGATGCTCGCAACAGCTGAAGAGCGTGATGTCGCGCTCCACCAGCATCTGGTTGTACTCGTAGCGGTTGTCGAAGAGGCGCACCTCGGGGCGCTGCGCCGGGTCGAGGCCGCGAAACCACTCGTGCACGAACATCTTGGCCACGCGCCGGGGCGTACCGGCCAGGCTGTCGTCGGTCAGGTCGAGGCCGAGCAGGTCCATGATGTGGCGGAAATGCTCGCTGATGCCGGCAATTTTCTCCTCTTCGCTCAAGGCAAAAGCGTCGGGGCGAAGCGGCGTGCGCAGGGAAAGGGCTAGGTGAGCGTCGGTCTGTGGGGCCGCGCCGGGGTCGGGCTGGTTAGCCATGGTATTCTACAAAATTGCGGTCCGTTTCGTGGAGCGTGACCGATAGGGCCAGGTGCTCCGCCAGGTGCGGCCGCAGGCGACGCCAGCAGACGGCGGCAATGTGCTCGGCCGTGGGGTTTAGCTGGCGGAAATCCTCGGTGTCCAGATTCAGGTTCCGGTGGTCAAAGGTATCCAGAATCTCGCGCTTGATGAGGCGGCTCAAGTGCTTCAGGTCGTATACGTAGCCGGTTGCGGGGTCGGGCTCCCCGGTCAGGCGCACCGTCAGCACGTAGTTGTGGCCGTGGTAGTTGGGGTTGCTGCAGGGCCCGAAAACGGCCGCATTCTGCTCGTCCGACCACGCCGGATTGTACAGGCGGTGCGCGGCGTTGAAGTACTCGGTCCGGCCGATGGTTACTTTCATGGGCCCCATAACCGGCGGAAGATAAACTTTGTTTCGAGTTTTGCAACCTCTTCAATTACAGTACTTTGGGAAGGATGGATTTTTTAGATATTGTATTTAATAAATATGTGCAATGATTTATCTAACAAAAGTGCTGTATTCCAAAAAAAATCACGGCCGGCCGGGTGGTGCTTTGTTAGCAGGTGGTTAAATTTGGTGAGTTGTTAACCAAGCCTACCACCGGTTGACCTCTTTCCCAACGTTTCTTCCAACTCATTTCACTTCTTATGAAATCAGGCGTACTCCTTTCTCTGTTGCTGTTCGTCCTGACGACTGCCGGGTTTGCGCAACGTTCGCCCGTTGACGAAACGGAAATGGCCGTTAAAGGCATTCCGCGCAAAGGTCAGCGCGTCACCATCCAGCTCGACAGCAAGCGCGTCGAAGACTCGTGGGTGAAAATGATCAACGAGAAAATCGGCAAAGTGAAGGCCGACAAAGGCGTGTACTCCATGGACGGCGTCGTGGTGGAGTCCATTTCCAAGACCCCGATCCGCATCATCTCGAAAGTTGATGCCGTGCCGACCGGTACCACCGTGTGGTGGTCGATTGACCTGGGCAACGCTTACCTGAGCAAAGACGCCACGCCCCAGCAGTGGAAGTCGGCCGAAGCCTACCTGAAGGACTTCGCCCGCGGCCTGTACCGCGAAGACATTGCTCTGCAGGTGCAGGAAGCCGAAAAGGCCCTGATCAACTCGCAGAACAACCACATGGCCGTTATTGCCAAGCAGGACGCCATCAAGAAGGACATCGAGAAGAACAAGACCAAGAAAGTTGAAATTCAGCAGCAGCTGGCCGAAAACGCCGCTGACCTCGTGAAGCTCAACAACATGGTGGACGCCAACCTGAAAGAGCAGGAGGCCGCCCGCGCCGACATTGTGAACATGCGCGTGCAGCTGGAGTCGGTAAAAGACCGCATGAACAAAATCGAGTAGTCGACCCCGACGCTCGTACTAAAAACGGCCCCGCCAGCAATGGCGGGGCCGTTTTGCGTTTGGTGTAGTTTGCCAGCTAGTCGGATTTCTGCTGCACCTGCCGGATCTGCTGCTCGGCGGCCCGCTCGTCGCGCCAGCCCACGACGCGCACCTCGCCGTGCTCGGCCGAGCGCAGCAGCCACAGGCGCAGTACTTCCTGGGCGGCCGGGTACTGCTGCCGCAGCTCGCGCCAGCTGGTGACGGGCAGAATGCGCTGGCTGGGCCGGGCGGGCACCGCCAGCACTACCGGCTCCAGCTCACCGGCGCGGTCGAGGGTGACGAGGCCGACGGGCAGCACCTCCAGCACCGTGCCGGCGGGCAGGCTTTCGGCTAATACCAGGGCCGGCAGCGGCTGCCCGGCCGGGTGCCGGGGCGAGGCCGGCAGCTTGGTAGAAGGCACGAAGCCGGCGTTGGCGGGGTAGGGCAGGAAGCTGATCAGCCGGTCGACGCCGGCGCGCTGCTCCGGTTTGAAGTCGTTGGTAGCCGCGTCGTAGTGGAGCACGCGGTTGGTGCCGGCGGGCGTTTCCACCACCACTTGCAGCAGGTGCCGCTCGTCGGAGTAGGTGGGCAGCTCGTTAAAACGCGACTGGCAGCCGACCACGAGGCCGGCTGCCAGCAACAAAATGCTTCCTATAAGACCGTGCTTAGCGCAGGGTCTGGTCGAGCAGGCGGAAGGGGCTGACTTTTTGCAGGTCGAGCACAAAGCGGATGCGGTGGCTGAAGTCCTTGAAGTTGTCGGGCAGCCCGTCGGTGTACTGCGAGCCGGCCACCGGCAAGTATAGGCGGAATACGTTGTTGAACAACGGCACACCCAGCCCGGCGTCGTAAAATAGGCGCTGGTTGCGGCCGTCGGGCAGCAATTGCCGGCGGTTGACGGCCCCAAAATCGGCAAAAACGGTGAACGAGGTGACGGGCAGCTCGGCTTCCAGGTTCAGCGTCGTCATCCACTTGTCGGCCGCCACGGGCAGGTAGGCCTTGAAGGCTCCGTCGCGGTCATCGAACTGGTGGCGTTGGGCGGTGTAGGCGTCCGAAATCTGCTGGCGGTCCAGGAAAGCCGTTTGGCGGCGGTAATCGAAGCTGCCGCTCAGGCCCATGAAATAGCGCTGGGCTTCGACGGAGGTCTGCTGGAAGAAGTAACCGCCGAACAGGCGGGCCCGCACGCTCTTGTTCTGCTTATAGTAGTGCTGGTAGCGCAGGGCGAGGCGCCCGAGCACCGGCGAGTCGTAGTTGGTGCCGGCGTTGCGCGGGCTGAAGGTGTTCAGCTCGGCCTCGGCGCCGTACTGGTTCACGGCGTTGCCGCCGTCCAGGTCGTAGCGCAGCGTCGGAATGATGTTGTTGCTGAGCTCGTCCTTCGAGCGCACGATGGTGTAGGCCAGCTGCACGGTTTGCTGCGGGCCAGCGGGACGGTTGCGGCGCAGCTCCAGCGTTACGCTGGGCTCCAGCTTGGTGTAGCGCTCAAAGCGCGTGGCCAGGAAGCTGGTCGTCACGCGCTGCAGCAGGCGGCCGCTAGGTAGCGCGTTCAGGTTGAGCTGGCCCACGCCCTTCAGTTCGCCGCGGTTGAAGCTGAACATGGGCATGGCCAAGTAGCTCAGCTTGTTCAGCACCAGCGGGTTGTTGTAGAACGCTGCCCCGAGCATGAACTTGTCGTAGGTGTTGGCCCCGATAACCGGCAGCCAGTTGAAAGACGCATGGTCCCACCGCTCCATGCTCAGCAACGGGCGCAGGCGAATCGGCTCCAAAGTCGGGAAGGCGCCGCTGAGGCGGCGCCGGTCGTCGCGGCGGTTGAGCTGGGGCGTGAGGTACTCGGCATCCACGACCACGGCGGCCACGTCGGGCGTGCGGCGGAAGTTGAGCTGGGCCACGTCCGTGTCCTCGGTGTCGGATTTTTCTTCGGCTTCGCGGCCGCCAAATACCGGCGTCCAGAGCGTTTCCAGCACCTTGCCCGCGGCGTCTACGGTCGATACCGGCACGGCCCAGGGCGAGTTGGATTCGTTGCGCACCAGCACTTTCACCTGCTGGTCGGTGCTCATGATGTCGGCTACCGTGGCGTTGTAGCGGGCGGTGGTGCTCATCATCGGCTGGAAAAACCAGTCCAGCTTCTGCCCGGTGGCTTCCTCAAACGCAGCCTGGAAATCGGTCGGGCCGGGGTGGCGGAACTTCCACCGGTCGTAGTACAGGCGCATGCCCTGGTCGAATTTCTCCTGGCCCAGGTAGGCGGCAAGGTAGCGCAGCAGCCCGGCGGTTTTGCCGTAGACCACGGCCCCGTAGTTGTAGTTGACGTACTTAGCCGCCGGCACGCCCGCCACGGCCTGGTCGTAGCCGCGGCTGGCCGGCGCCTGCCACTGCAGCTGCGACACGGCGTAGGACGGCACGCCCTGCAAATCGAAGCCCTTGGCCACTTTCGGCGTGCTGGCCACTTTGGCAATCGGGTCGGTCAGCTCGGCGCCCGAGGCTTCCGACACGCGGTTTTCCATGTAGCTGTTCACGCCCTCGTCCAGCCACGGAAACTCCCGCTCGTTGGAGCCCAGGATGCCGTAAAACCAGTTGTGGCCGACTTCGTGGATGGTGGCAAACGGGTCCGTCACGGTCACCATCGGGTACTCCATGCCCGAGCCCGCGCTCAGCGCCCCGTCCACGGCGGTGGCGGCGGAGTAGGGGTATTCGCCCACCCAGCGCGAGTAGCCCTGCAGGGCGTAGCGGATGTCGTTGCGGTGCTTCAGCCAGTCGGCGGCGTTGCGGTTGGTAAACAGCAGCCAGGTCGTCACCACGCGCTCCGAGCCGGGGAGCTTCACGGTGTCCTTGAGCACGTTGAAGCGCTTGTCGGCAAACCAGGCGAAGTCGTGCACGCGGTCCTGGGTGTAGCGCAGGGTCTTAGTCGTCGCCGACGACGTCGGGAAGCTCACATCCGAGCCGAAGCCGTCGGCCGACTTCTGGGCCGTGGTAGCGGCCAACTGGTCGAGGCGGGCCCGCTCGTCGGGGTTTTGCAGCTCGCCGGTGGCGCCCACCACGTAGTTGTCGGGCAGGGTGATGCGCACGTCGAAGGAGCCGAATTCGGAGTAGAACTCGCCCTGGTCGAGGTAGGGCATCTGGTGCCAGCCGCTGCGGTCGTACACGGCCGGCTTGGGGTACCACTGGCTGATCTGGTAGCTCTGGCCCACGTGACCCATGCGCGAGAAGGAGTCGGGCAGCTTCACCCGGAAGGGCGTCGTGATGGTCACGCGCTGGCCCGGCGGCAGCGGCTGCGGCAGCGTGAGCTTGGCAATGTCGGGGTTGTTGGGGTCATAGTCCAGCTTCACCACCTGCCCTTCCACGCGGAAGTCCAGCTGATCGATGGAGCCGCGCTGGCTGGGCTTGGCAAACTCAAACTTGCGCTTGCCCTGCTCGCGCTGCTGGCGGGCAAAGGCCGAGGAATTGTCCTTGTAGGCGTTGGGCCAGAGGTGAATCCAGATAAAGGGCAGCGCGTCGGGCGAGTTGTTGACGTACTGAAACTCCTCGCGCCCCGTCAGCACGTGCTGCTGGTCGTCGAGGGTTACGTCGATGGAGTAGTTGACTTCCTGCTGCCAGTAAGGGCGGTTGTTCTGGGCTAAGGCCGCCAGCGGCAGCATGGCCAGCGCGAGGCTGGGTAAGAGTTTGTGCATAGGAAAAAGTGCGGAATGCGTGGCGAAAGTACGGGATGCAGGCGGATGGCGTTGGCCGGATTGCGCATAACCCCACCGGGGCTTCCCCCGTTAGCCTATCAGTGGTCTTATTCTCTCCCCTAACTTCTTAATTCTGATGCAGAAAGACGATTCACAACACCAGGTGCACCTCGATGCCACCACCGATTTTCTCGGAAGCGACCTGCAGGAAGCCGCTACCAAAGCCGGCCTCGACAACCGGTTCCAGCGTTGGATTGAGGAGCTGAAAGAGCTGCACATTCTGGAGCTGCACCCCGTCGTAACCGATCTGCAGGCGCTGAAAGCCCATTTCGGCAGCGGTACCCTCGATCATAAGTTGGTCGGGCAGTTGCTGCACCGCCTGGGCGACAACACGGCCTTGGTCGTACACTTCGCCGATGACAGCGTGCAGCCGCGGCTGCTGAACCTGAGCAAGGCCCTGCTGGAAGCGGCGCGGCAGGTGGCCGGCGGGCGCACGGCGGCGGAAGACGACCTGCGGGCAGACTCCGCCTTGCGCAAGTAGAGCGTTTGAGCTGAGCGCAAAACAACAGCGGGGCCTCTACCAGATGGTAGAGGCCCCGCTGTTTGTTGGGAGCAAGGTGCCTTAGGCGCGCTTCTCTTTGATACGAGCAGCTTTGCCCGACAGACCGCGCAGGTAGAACAGGCGGGCACGACGTACTTTGCCGCGGCGCACCAGCTCGATCTTGTCGATGTTGGGCGAGATGATCGGGAAGATACGCTCGGTGCCGATCTGGTTCGACACTTTACGCACGGTGAAGGTTTCACCGTTGTGGCCTGCGTTCCGGCGCTGGAGAACTACGCCCTGGAACTGCTGAATGCGCTCCTTGTTGCCTTCGCGGATTTTTACGTGTACGTTGATCGTATCACCGGCAGCGAAGTCCGGGAAGCTGGCGCGGCGCTCTTTGGCTTCCTGGTTGATGAGGTCGAGAAGTTGGCTCATGACAGCAAAAAAATCTAAAAAAGGCGGCGCCGCCGCCCGAGTGGTTTCAGTAAGGAGGCGCAAATATAGTGAGTTTCGCCCGGGTTACAACCCTAAGCGTTAGGTTTTTTCCGGCGACGCGGCTTGCGCGGTTCCTCAAACGCCTCCTGAGGCATATCCGCCAGCAAATCGGGGCGGCGCTGCTGGGTGCGCTGCAGCGCCTGCTCGTGCTGCCAGTCCTCCACCTTGGGCGTATTGCCCGACATGAGGATGGCCGGCACCTCGCGCCCGCGCCACTCGGCCGGCCGGGTGTACACCGGCGGGGCCAGCAGATTGTCCTGAAATGAGTCGCTCAGGGCCGATTCCTCGTTGCCGAGCACGCCCGGCAGCAGCCGCACCACGGCATCGACCACCACGGCCGCGCCCAGCTCCCCGCCGCTGAGCACGAAGTCGCCCACGCTGATTTCGTCGGTCACGTACTCTTCGCGGATGCGCTCATCCACGCCCTTGTAGTGCCCGCAGAGCAGGATGACGTTCCGGAGCAACGACAGCCGGTTGGCCGCCGCCTGCCGGAACGTGGGTCCGTCGGGGGTGAGGTATATGATGGCGTCGTACTCGCGCTCTGCCCGCAGCCCGTCGATGCAGGCGGCAATGGGCTCGGGGCGCAGCACCATGCCCGCCCCGCCGCCGAAGGCGTAGTCGTCGATCTGCCCATGCTTGTTGATGGCGAACTGGCGCAAATCGTGCAGGTGAATGTCGGCCAAGCCTTTCTCTTGGGCCCGCTTCACGATGGAGTGCGCGAAGGGGCTGACGAGCAGTTCGGGCTGGCAGGTGATGATGTCGAAGCGCATGGTTGGGCGCAGGCTGGAAGTGAGCGAAGCGGTGGAGCGGTTCGCAGTGTCAAGAAAGCGGCTACCGACGCTGAAGCGTCGGCGTAGGCTATGCTTCGTCGGCTTTGTCGGCCCCGGTATCCTCGGCGTCGTCCTCGTCGGGGGCCGTGGGGTTGAGGTAGATGTCGAGCAGGCCGGCGGGCAGGGTTACGTGCAGCTCCTTGGTGTCCTCGTCGGCGTGCTGCACCAGCTCGTCGACCACCGGAATCAGCACTTCCTGGCCCTGGTAGCGCATGGCCAGCAGCACCTGCTCGGGCAGCTCGTAGAAGGTCTCCACGGTGCCCAGCTGGCCCAGGTTGGCGTCGACCACGGTGTAGCCAACGACTTCATGGAAGTAGAACTGGTCGTCTGCCAGCTCGGGCAGATCTTCCAGCGGGCGAAACAGCTTCAGGCCGCGAAACAGCTCGGCGTCCTCAATGCGCTCCACCGTCTTGAGCTTGAGCAGCACGCGGGTGCCGTTCTGAGGCGTGAGGCGCTCCACTTCGAAGCGGTGCAGCTTGCCCGAGCCGGCGGGGCGCTCCACGAATACCTCTTCCACGTCGAGGTAGTCGGCCACGTCGTCCACGTCCAGTTCGGCCACCATCTGGCCGCGCAGGCCGTGGGTTTTCACCACGTAGCCCAGCTCGTAGCTTTCGTCAAGAGTCATGTTGACAGGGTATGAGGGTATGAGTTTGGGGATTAAAAAGTTTAGGAGTTTTTGAGTTTGAGAGTTTAAGAACTCCCGCAGGAACTCTTAAACTCTCAAACTCAAAAACTCCTAAACTGAGAATCCTCCTAACCTAAAATTAGGCGTTTTCCTCGGTGCTTTCGGCCGGAGCTTCGGCAGCCTCGGGAGCTTCTTCGGCAGCCGGAGCGTTGGCGGCGTTAGCGGCGGCCTGCTTTTGACGCAGAGCCTCGGCGCGGGCTTCGCGCACTTTGGTTTCGGCGGCCAGCTGCTGCTTACGAGCCTCGTCTTTGGCGGCGCCCACGTCGGTGCGCTTGCCTTCAATCTTGGCATTCTTCTCCTCGGTCCACTGCTGGAAGCGCTGGTCGGCTACGTCCTGGCCGATGGCTCCCTTGATAACGCCGAGCTGCAGGTGCTTGCGGTAGAGCACGCCGCGGTACGACAGCATGGCGCGCACGGTGTCGGTGGGCTGGGCGCCCTTCATCAGCCAATCGAAAGCCTTGTCGGCGTCGAAGTTGATGGAGGCGGGGTTGGTCAGCGGGTTGTAGGTACCGAGCTTCTCGATGAAGCGGCCGTCACGCGGAGCGCGCGAATCAGCTACTACGATGTCGTACATAGCGGCCTTTTTGCGGCCGCGGCGGGCGAGGCGGATTTTAACTGCCATAAACCGTGTCGGTTAGGTGACGCAACTCGTGCGTCGGATGAAAAAAAGATTTGGGCTGCAAAGGTAGGGAAAAGAAGCAGCAGTTTGATTCTGAGTTTAAAGATTTGTCAGTGAGGGTAACCAGCCCGTCATCCTGAGCAGAGCGAAGGACCTTCTTCGCACCTTGCACCAGCCATAAAGCGCAGCTACCAACTCCCTGTCGTCCGGGCTGTGGTGACGTCAATGCCAGTTGGTAAAAAGCGTTAGCACTTCGTCGGTAGCGGCGGCGCGGGGTGCGAGGAAGGTCCTTCGCTCTGCTCAGGATGACGTGCCTTTTTTCGCTCTCATACTCAACAAAAAAGCCGCCTCGGTTACCCGAAGCGGCTTCTGAATCTTCTTCGCCTGAATTAGGCCGCCATCGATACCGGCTGCTTGGCCGATTTCTCGCGCTTGATCTTGATGATGCTCAGCTTGTCCAGCGTCCAGATGACGGGGTAGGTGGGGTCCAGCTCCCACCACTTCACGCCGAAGTTGACGCGCATGGGCAGCTTGTGGTGGTTGTTCTGAAACAGCTCGCCGCCGGTGAGGAAGTCGAAGAACAGCGAGTTGCGCGACTTGTCGTTGTTGTCGAAGTTCTGGTAGCCGTACTTATGGCCGCTCCAGTTCACGATGGCCCCGTGCACCGGGCCCATCAGGAAGTGGAAGGGCAGCAGCAGGTAGAGATACCACATGCTGGCCGGTACCAGGGCCACGTACACGCCCACGTAGGCCGTGCCCCAGGCCACGCGCGAAACCCAATGGTCGCCGATGCGCTCCAGGACGCCCCAGGTGGGGTAGTCGCCCTCGAAGCGCTTGGCCAGCTCGTACTCGTTGTTAAGCACCGAGTTGTAGATGTTTTTCGTCTTCCACATCATCGTGAAGGCATTCGACGAGTAGTGGGGGCTGTGCGGGTCGTGCTCGGTATCGGAGTAGGCGTGGTGCATGCGGTGCAGCAGCGCGTAGGCCCGGGGCGAGAGGTACGAGGAGCCCTGCGCCAGGTAGGTCAGCAGGAAGAAGAACCGTTCCCAGAAGCGGTTCATAGTGTACATCTTGTGGGCCGCGTAGCGGTGCAGGTAGAACGTCTGCACGAACAGCGACAGGTACCAGTGCCCGACGAAAAACAGCAGAATCGGCATGAGGCGGGGTGAAGAAAATGAGGTTAAAGCCTTGACGCGTAAACGCGTACAAGCTCGTTTGGTTCGAAGAGCTGCCGCAAACGTAGCGCCCGGCCGCAGCCCGGCCAACGACTTTCGTCAGCGCCCATCCGGGGCGTCTGTGAAAGGGTGAACCGGGGAGTATGGTTCAGTTTGGGAGAATATAAAAACGCACCAGTGCACTAGCTCACCATTTCGCCGCTGCGGATCGGGTCCCACACTTCCGCGTCGGGCAGCGGGGCCACGATGTCCATTTCCTGCTGCGTGACGGGGTGCTTGAACTGCAGCCGGCGGGCGTGCAGGGCGATACTCAAATCGGGCAAGGGGGCCATGGCGCCGTACTTCACGTCGCCGGTGATAGGCGTGCCCAGGCCGGTGCTCAGCTGCACCCGGATCTGGTGCGGGCGTCCGGTGATGGGGTTGACTTCGAGCAGGTAGCGGTGCCCCACCTTGCCCAGCACTTTGTAGTTCAGCTCGGCGCGCTGGCCCTGCTGGTGCTTCTGGGCGTAGGCCTTGGTCACGTTGCGCATGGGGTCCTTCACCAGCCAGTGCACCAGCGTGCCCTCGGGCTCCTGCGGGGCCTTGCCCACCAGCGCCCAATAGGTTTTGTGCATGTGGTTGTCGCGGAACATTTCGTTCAGCCGGCTCAGGGCCTTGCTGGTTTTGGCCAGCACCACGATGCCCGACACGGGCCGGTCGATGCGGTGGCACACGCCGATGAAGGCGTTGCCGGGCTTTTTGTACTTCAGCCGCAGGTACTCGGCGGCTTTCACCGACAGCGGTTCGTCGCGGGTTTCGTCGGCCTGCACCAGGGTGCCGGCGGTTTTGTTGACGATGAGCAGGTGGTTGTCTTCGAACAGAATTTCTTTCTGCTCCGACCAGATGGCGGGTCTGTTCACTACTGGAATCCGGAAAAGGTAAACGACGTCGGCGGGGCAGGCCCGGAATAAGTCAACTCACACTCACAAACGCACGCTCCACCAAGGGAGCCGGTTGCCGCGCCGACCAACGGTAACTGCAAATAAACGACAGAGTTCGGATATGCATTGCACGGCCGGCTCGACGTCGGTCGTCAGTGGGCTGCCAAACAGCCATATAACAACCGCGCCACGACCTGGTTGGGCCGTGGCGCGGAATTTTTTGCCGGTGTTGGGGTGGGTTTAATAGGCTTCCTTCTCGTTCGGGAAGTCGCGGTTCTTCACGTCGTCGATGTACTGCGTCACGGCCTGGTGCATCAGGTCACCCAGTTCGGCGTAGCGGCGCAAAAAGCGCGGCTTGAACTCCTGGGTGATGCCCAGCATGTCGTGCACCACCAGCACCTGCCCGTCGACCTCCGGCCCGGCCCCGATGCCGATAACCGGAATCGAGAGCTGCTCGGCCACCTGCTTGGCCAGGGCCGAGGGAATCTTTTCGAGCACCAGGGCAAAACAGCCGATTTCCTCCAGCAGCTTGGCGTCCTCGATGAGCTTCTGGGCTTCGGCTTCTTCCTTGGCCCGCACGGTGTAGGTGCCAAACTTGTAGATGCTCTGCGGGGTGAGGCCCAGGTGGCCCATCACCGGAATGCCGGCCGTCAGGATGCGGATGATCGAGTCCTTGATTTCGGCGCCGCCCTCCAGCTTCACGCCGTGCCCGCCCGATTCCTTCATGATGCGGATGGCCGAGCGCAGCGCCTCCGAGGAATTGCCCTGGTAGGAGCCAAACGGCATGTCGACCACCACGAAGGACCGCGTGACGGCCCGCACCACCGAGGCGGCGTGGTAAATCATCTGGTCCAGGGTGATGGGCAGCGTGGTTTCGTGCCCGGCCATCACGTTAGAGGCCGAGTCGCCGACGAGCAGCACGTCGATGCCCGCCCCGTCGAGGATTTTGGCCATGGAGTAATCGTAGGCCGTGAGCATCGAGATTTTCTCGCCGCGCTGCTTCATGGCCAGCAGCTGGTGCGTGGTCACGCGCTTGATTTCCTTGTGCTGCGACATGGAATGGGGTCTGGTAGACGTGGGAACTGGAGCGCCTCGCGGGGATACAAAAGCAGAGCAGCTTTGCGCCGCCCCCGGAGGACGGCCGCAAAGCTGCCGATTTTCTTTAAACCAGCGCCGCTACAACCGCCGCGGCCCGTGCTTGTTCGAGGCCAACGCGGCGGTAACAGCCCGGCTTAGCGGTTCAGGAAGGTGCGGTTGCGGTTCAGCTTCAGGTCCTGCAGCAGCGCCGATTTGGCCCCGATGGTCACGTTGAAGCCCTGAATCTGCCCGGTCGGAATCCAGGAGCCGGTGATTTGCCAGCAGTGCAGGTCGCGGAAGAAGTTGATGGACGTCAGCGTGACCTTGCGCGACACGAAGTCGTAGCCCGAAGTGTAGCTCAGGCGCATCTTGTCGGTGAGCTTGATTTCCCCGCTCACGTTCATCGATACGGTGGGCCAGGAGCGGTTGCGCGTCACGCCGGTGCGAGCCAGGCGCGGGCCAGGGTCGGAGTAGAGGGCGCCGAGCGAGGCATTCAGCGTCCACGGAATCGAGAAATCGAGGTAGTCGACGTAGGAATCAGGCTGGTTGGGGTTGCCCAGCACCGGGTCGTTGACTGGGGCTGTGCGCTGGGGGCGGTTCACGGACTGGCCCGGGCGGCGGTTGCTGTCGAACTGGTAGCTCAGCTGTGCCGAAGCCTGATCCAGCCGGGCCAGGCGCGGGTTGGCTTGGTTGAAGAGGTACTTGTCGATGAGCGTGCCCGAAGAGTCGCGCTGGTAGAAGCTGAATGTGCCGGCCACCAGTACGCTCAGCTTCTGGGCCACCTGCGTGCGCAGGCTGGCGCTGAGCGGGGCCAGCTTAAACGACTGCGCGATGAAGTTGTAGCTGGAGGAGAGGTCGAACCCGTCGATGAGGCTGACTTTCTTGGTGGGCTGGGTGCCGGTAGTGTCCTTGTTGTTGCGCACCTTCATTTCCACCTGGTTCTGGAGGCTGAAGCCGAGCTGACCCGCCGGCCCGCCGCCCGGCCCGGTGCCCCCAAAGCCGGCGAAGCGCGAAAACTGCGTGGCCGTAAACGGCAGGCCCGAGCTGTTGCGCAGGCTCAGCGGCAGCACGCTGTTGGTCGGGTCCGCCGGGTTATAAGGCTGCTGGTAGAAGTTGGGGTTGGCCAGGTAGTTGGGCGAGCCGCTGAACGAGATGCTCGGCGCCAGGCGGTGCCGAATGGCCTGAATGGCCTTGTCTTTCCCAAAGTTGTACGTGCCGTACAGGTTGGTCGAGAGGCTGGCGCTGGCCGAGGCCGTGCCCACGCGGTACAGGCCGCGCGTAGTGTCCACGCGCACGGCCTGCGCCTCGGAGACGTAGCGGTACGTCAGGCGCTGCAGGTACCAGGATTCGTTGTACGACACGCCCGGTGCCAGCGAGAAGTGGCGCAGGAGGGTGTAGTTGCCCAGCGAGATGCCGAAGTTGTGCCGCATAGACGCCTGGAAGTTGCGCAGCAGCGGCCGCAGGTTCGACAGCTGGATCGGCACGGTCTGCGCGCTGCTGGTGCCGCCCAGCAGCGGCAGGCCCGAGGCCAGGGTGCGGCTCGGCAGCGTGTTGGTAAATTGGTTCTGCCCGATAAAGTCGTATTGCAGCGCAAACTGCTCGTACCACCGCTCGCGCGTGGGCAGCCCAAACAGGCGGTAGATGTTCTGACGCTGCACGCCCACTGTCACGTCGGGCAGCGTCAGGTTCACGGCGCGCGTAATGGTGTTGATGCCCTGCGTCAAACCCAGCGAATAGTTAATGGGCAGGTTGCGCAGCTGCTTGGAATAGCTGACCGACGAGCTAAACTGGGGTGTGAGGTAATTGCGCACGTCCAGCGAATTCTGCTGGTTGAACTCGGGGCTGCCCGTTTGTACGTGCGCCGAGAAACGCCCGCCGCCGGGCCGCGGCGTGGGCGAGTGGTTCCAGTCCAGCCAGAACGTCCGCGGCTTGAAGTTTCGGCGCACGTTGGTGCTGGCGCTGGCGTCCGGTGAGCCCAGGATCAGGCCCGCCGGGCGGCGCGAATAGCTGAAGTTCACTCGGCCGTCGTAGCTGTAGCGCTTGCGGTAGCTCATATCGGCATTGCCGGCCCAGCCCCCGAAGGAGTCGGCGTTGCCCGAATACACGCTGCCCGTCACGCGCAGGCCGATGTGCTCGTTGACCACGAAATAGTAGCCGCCGTTGGTCAGGTAGAAGCCCCGGTCCAGGGCCTGCCCGAAGGTCGGAATGATCAAACCCGAGGCGCGCGACTTGCCCGGGGTGGGGAAGTAGCCGAACAAAAAGCCCAGCGGCGTCGGTATGTCGCCGATGACGAGGTTGAAGGGCCCGGTCACCACCTGCTTGCGCGGCACCACCTTCATCTTCGAGGCGTTGATGAAGAAGTGCGGGTGCTCCAAGTTGCAGGTGGTGTAGCGTCCGTGCAGGCCGTAGATTTCGTTCAGCTCGTTTTTCTTCACCACCTCGGCGTGGATGTAGCCCTCGCCCTGCTGGGTAATGGCCTCCGAAATCTTGCCCTTGCGCGACTTGAAGTTGTAGGCAATGCGCCCGGCTTGGTAGGTTTCGGGCCCGTCCTTGAACACGGGCTTGTCGCGCACCTTGCCGGTGGTGTCGGCCCGGCCCTCGGCCGTGAGCAGGTTCTGGCTGTAGTCGACGGTGATGATGCCCGCTTTCAGGTCCATCGTGCCGTAGTTCACGCTGGCCTTGTTGTAGAGCACCGCCCGCTTTTCCTGCACGTTGAAGCGAATCGAGTCCTTGGCTTGGTACTTCACCGTCGTTTCGATGTCGCCCTTGGGCTTCACGCCCACGCGCAATGAGTCGGCGCCGGTGCGGGCCGTATCGGGGCGGGCGGCAATGGTGGGCGCGGGCTGCCCGGCGGGGCGGGGCTGCGCCGGCGGCGCGGTCGGGCGCTGCTGGGCCTGCGCCACGCTCGTCAATAGGCAATAACTAATCAGCAGGACGAGCGTACGCCAAGGGCGAAGCACCCGTCTGCTGCGGCATAGCGTTTGAATATGCGCCGCGGAAAGAGTCACGAAGGGCAGATTTGCTTTATTTTGTGGCTAAGAGTGCAAAAATAGCGGGTAGCCGCCCCATCTAACGAACACCGTGCGGAATATTGTCCTTCTCGCGGCGGCGCTGCTGGCGCTGGGCCTCGGCCCGGCCGCGAGCGTGGCGCAGCAGCCCGATTCGAGCGCCGACGCCCACGGGCGCCCTGTGGCCGCCCATTACCGTCTGCGCACCGTGGTGCTCGACGCCGGCCACGGCGGCAAAGACAAGGGCTGTGCCGGGCCCGACGGTGCCCGCGAAGCCGCAGTGGCGCTGAAAATCGTGCTGGAGCTGGGCCACCTCATCGAGGAGAACATGCCCGACGTGAAGGTGGTGTACACCCGCAGGACCGACGACTTCGTGGAGCTGGCCGACCGCGCCGGCGTGGCCAACAAAGCCAACGCCGACCTCTTCATCTCGGTGCACTGCAACGCCGGCCCCTCGGCCGCCCGCGGCACCGAGGTGTGGACCATGGGCCCGCACAAGACCGAAGCCAACCTGGCCGTGGCCAAGCGCGAAAACGCGGTAATCCTGCAGGAAGACAATTACAAGGAGCGCTACAGCGGCTTCGACCCCCGCTCGCCGCAGTCGCACATCCTCTTCTCGCTTTACCAAAGCGCCCACATCGACAACTCCCTGCGCTTCGCCGCCAAGGTCGACCACGAGTTCCGCACCTCGGTGAAGCGGCCCTCGCGCGGGGTGAAGCAGGCCGGCTTTCTGGTGCTCTGGAAATCCACCATGCCCTCGGCCCTGATTGAAGTGGGCTTTCTGACCAATCCAGGCGAGGAGCAGTACTTGAACGATAAGGCCGGACAGTCGTATATGGCTGCGGGTATTTACCGCGCCTTCCGCCAATACAAGCAGGACCTGGAGGCCAGCAGCGCCGCCGACTAACTGCGCGCCGCGCCGTTCGCCTATCTTGCCCCGCCAGCCGTCGGCGGCCCTCTATATTTCTCTTTCCTCTTCTCTCTCCGCCTTCCCCCGTGTCCAAAGAAGCCAAAGTTGCCCTGCTGGCCGTTGTCGCCCTGGTGGCGTTGTTTGTTGGCTTTCGATTCCTGAAAGGCAGCAATGTGTTTTCCTCTGACCGCACCTTTTACACCGTTTACGACAACGTCGACGGATTGAACGACGGCGCGGCCGTACTGCTCAACGGCGTGGCCGTGGGCCAGGTCAAGAAGCGTGAGCTGATGCCCGAACAGGGCAACCGAGTGCGCGTGTCCATTGAAGTCCGCAAGGACGTGGAGGTCGGCGACTCCACGCTGGCCAGCCTCAGCGGCTCGCTGCTGGGTTCCAAGTCGGTGACGCTGATTCAGGGCCGCAATACCAAAATTTTCACTGGCGGCGAAGAGCTGCGCAGCTACCACGCCGCCAGCCTTACCGATGCCTTCCAGGCCAAGGCCCTGCCCGTGCTCGGCACCGTCGATTCCACGCTCATCCGCGTGAACCAGTTCCTGAGCAAGGAAGCCCGCCTGAGCCTGCAGCAGACCCTGCTCAACTCGCAGGCCACCACCGAGGCGCTGCGCAACATGCTGGTGATGAACCAGCGCAACATCAACCAGATTACCACCAACATGGCCGCGCTCAGCTCCTCGCTGGCCGTGACGGAGCGCAAGTTCGACCAGGTAGCCACCAACCTCGCCCTCATCACCGACACGCTCAAGCGCGCCCCGCTGGCCAAAACCGTCCGCGACCTGAACACCACCGTGGCCCAGACGCAGTCGGCTATCCGGGGCCTCAACCAGCAGCTGACGTCGACCAAAGGCTCGCTGGGCAAGCTGCTCAACGACGACTCGCTTTACACCAACCTGAACGCCACCTCGGCCTCGGCCAACGCCCTGCTGGTGGACCTGAAAGCCAATCCTAAGCGCTACGTGCACTTCTCGGTGTTCGGGGGCGGCGACAAGGAAAAGAAGAAAACCGAGTCGGAAGTGAAGCCCGATGGAACCCGCAAGCGCGAAACCAAAACCGTGACGCAGCAAACGACTACGCCGGTAGACACGGCCGTGCGGCCCTAAATCGTCCTTGCTTTACATGTAAAGCCCGCGTTGAGAGACGCGGGCTTTTTTTTGTAGCGTGCCGTAGCGCGAACTACAAGATCCACGCTACGACGCACGCGGCGCCGTGTCTGCCTAACGACTGTTAGGCTGCTGCGCGAAATCAATTACCTTTGGAATCGGCCCGCGCAGGCGGGCATTTCGTCTCCCCAACGCTTCCCATTCCCGTGAACCAGCCCGCCACGCCCTCCCGCCAGGACCTCGAATTCAACAAAAACGAAGACCAGCTCAAGCAACTCAACTTCCAGCTGCAGAAGCGCCTGGAAAAGGTGCGGCTCGGCGGGGGCGAAAAGCGCATTGCCGCTCATAAGGCCAAGGGGAAGCTCACGGCCCGGGAGCGGATTGACTACCTCATCGACAAAGGATCCAACACCGTCGAAATCGGCGCGTTTGCCGGTGAGGGCATGTACAAGGAAGAGGGCGGCTGCCCCAGCGGCGGCGTGGTGGTGGTTATCGGCTACGTGCAGGGCCGGCAGTGCGTCATCGTGGCCAACGACGCCACGGTGAAGGCCGGGGCCTGGTTCCCGATTACGGCCAAGAAAAACCTGCGCGCCCAGGAAATCAGCATCGAAAACAAGCTGCCGATTATCTACCTGGTCGACTCGGCGGGCGTGTACCTGCCCATGCAGGACGAAATCTTCCCCGACAAGGAGCACTTCGGCCGCATCTTCCGCAACAACGCGGTGATGTCGTCGATGGGCATCGTGCAGCTGGCGGCCATCATGGGCCCGTGCGTGGCCGGCGGGGCCTACCTGCCGATTATGTCCGACGAGGCCATGATTGTGGACGGCACCGGCTCGGTGTTCCTGGCCGGCTCGTACCTGGTGAAGTCGGCCATCGGCGAATCCATCGACAACGAGACGCTGGGCGGGGCTACCACGCACTCGGAAATTTCGGGGGTGACGGACTACAAGTTCCAGAACGACGAAGAGTGTCTGGACCACATCCGCAACATCTTCGACAAGCTCGGCGGCCACGCCACGGCCGGCTTCTCGCGCAAAACGCCCCAGGCCCCGGCCCAGGACGAGCGGGAAATCTACGGGCTGCTGCCGTCGGACCGCGTGAAGCCCTACGACATGATGGACATTATCAACCGCCTGGTGGATAACTCCGAATTTGAGCCCTACAAGGACCTCTACGGGCAGACGCTCATCTGCGGGCTGGCGCGTATCGACGGCTGGGCGGTGGGCATCGTGGCCAACCAGCGCAAAATCGTGAAGACCAAGAAGGGCGCCATGCAGATGGGCGGGGTCATCTACTCCGACTCGGCCGACAAGGCGGCACGCTTTATCATGAACTGCAACCAGAAGCGCATTCCGCTGGTGTTTTTGCACGACGTGTCGGGCTTCATGGTCGGCTCGCAGTCGGAGCACGGCGGCATCATCAAGGACGGGGCGAAGATGGTCAACGCCATGTCCAACTCCGTGGTGCCCAAGTTCTCGGTCATCATCGGCAACTCCTACGGGGCCGGCAACTACGCCATGTGCGGCAAAGCCTACGACCCGCGCCTGATCGTGGCCTGGCCCACGGCTCAGCTGGCGGTGATGAGCGGGGCCGCGGCGGCCAATACGCTGCTGCAGATTCAGGTGGCCGCCGCCGAGGGCAAGGGCGAAAAGCTCACCGAGGAGGCCAAAAAGGAAATGTTCGACAAGATCAAGGCCCGCTACGACGAGCAGCTCTCACCCTACTACGCGGCGGCCCGCCTCTGGGTCGACGCCATCATCGACCCGCTGGAGACGCGCAAGCTGATTTCGGAAGGCATCAGCATGGCCAACCACGCCCCGATTGAGAAGGCGTACAATGTGGGCGTAATCCAGGTGTGAAGCAGATTTCCGGCCGCTTGAGGACCTGAAAGACCGGTGTGGAAAAACGTGTTGGAAACGGCCGCTAAGGCCTTCTGGACGTGGGTGCGCGGGCCCGTTGGGAACGGCCTGCCGCCCATCGTCCATCCCCGGTACGCCAAGAACAATCCCGGCAGTTGGGTTGACGCGTCGGCCGACTGGCGCATTACGGAGCGCAGTAGCCTGGCCACGCCGCTAACTTCCGGTGCGCTGCAGCGCTGGCAGGAGCATAATTTCAGTTATGCACGGCTGCGAGTAGACGAATACCAGCGCCTCTACCTGGACCTGCGCTTCGACTGGCCCGCGGATACCTACTACGGGCAGGAAGAACTGCAGGCTACCGAAGCGGAAGCGGCGGCGGGCGAAGGCGTATATCTGGCGGAACTCCGGCGGTATGCAGACGATACGGCCGAGCTGGTGGTGAAGCAGACGCCGGGCTTTGCCGGCAGTTTGAGCCTGGTGCTGGCAGGCGTAACGGCGGAAGAGTGGCAGCGCCTGCAACGCCACGCCTCGGCGCGGTACAACTGGGTGCCCAAGGCCCACGGGTGAATAGCCGATACCGGTTACGGCAAAAAGACCTGCCGTAACCGTCGATTCAATTGGACAACTCAGATGCCCGCAGCGCGGCAAGCCGAACCATTCGAAACTTCGTACATGGCCAGCAACTGCCGCCGCCATGCAACTCAAGGAATTCAAAAAAATAGTCAAAGACTATGTCTGCCCGATGCTGTCCGGGGCAGAAATAACCGACAACGTCGTCGAGGCTGACAAAACCCATGAGCTGGCCGCCTTGCAGCGCAACGGGCAGCTCATGCACCTGAGCCCCTCGAAGCAGGCCACCTACAAGCTGGAGCTGCGCCGCAACCAGGCCTTCAACCGGGTCGATTCGGAGCTGATAAAATCGGTTTTGCGGGAAATCGTGTCGATTTACGACAGCAGCATTGCGCTGTACCGCAACCGGGTAATCAGCTACGCCATTGAGGTGGGCCTGTGCCGGTTTTTATCGGCGGCGCACAGCAAGGTGCTGGTCGACGTGCTGCAGGCCTTCGATGAGTGGTCGGTGCGCACCTACGAGGGGCGCAAGCCCACGTTCAGCATCGTCGTCGAGTTCGACAACAAGCAGACCATCGACGAGCAGCACCCGCCCATCAAGTCCATTCTGCGGGAGGATTTTTCGGCCCTGCTTTCCAACAGTGCCGAAAGTGCGCTGGTTATTTCGGCCTACGGGGCGCTGCACTGCTACGCCACCCTCCCGATTACCAGCTACGACAACATCTATTCTCCGCTGCGCTTTGTTTCCTTCGCCAACCACGCCACGGAACACAAAATCTGCCTGACGCTGACCAACAACGGGGACATTCTGATCTTCAAGGACCAGAAACTCTCCTTCGCCAAGCGCAACGGCAAGTGGTCGTACTACAACCACGAGTCCATCATGAAAAAGCTGGGGGGTGGGGCCGTGGAATTGAGAAAAGCGCTTTACGCTACTATTCTCGACGTATCCTTTGCGCGTACCGGCGGCTGCATTGCGGCCATAGCCCTTTCCAACGTCAAGCGCCTCATCGTGGACGACGGGCTGAGCCCGACCAGCACCATCAAGCGGGCGGACATTCTGAAACGCCCCACGTCGATCAAATCCAACGCGCTCAGCCGGCTGATTCAGGAACGCAAATTCCAGGACATTGACCGCGTCAGCCGGAAAGAGCTGGTCGGTATCGACGGGGCGACCATCGTAGACAACAGCGGCAACGTCATTGCGGCCGGCGCCATCATCAAGATTGACGGCGGCAGTACGGGCGGGGGCCGGCTGGCCGCCACCAAAACCCTGGCGCCCTACGGCATTGCCGTGAAAGTATCGGCCGATGGCATGGTGAAAGCCTTTACGAGCGAGCGGGGCACCAGCCAGCTGGCTTTCGAGATATAGCAGAGCAGCCGCGACCAAACGCGAAAACGCCCCGGCCACCCAGCCGGGGCGTTTGCCCTTATTAGCTCAGTACCACCCACCCAAAGCGTAGCACCTTACTCGCCGACAAAGGTCTAGCGCCAGTATGAAGTAGAGGTTGCCGCCGGGTTAAGCTTTGGCACACGTGGCCAGGAGCCGGCCACTCGGCCCGAAGCGTCGGCAGTAGCGCCTGAAGAACCTGCGGCTGATCCGAAAAGAGCTTCGAGGACGCCGGTAGAAGCTTCGGTAATGCCCGAAGGCGCATCAATAGCTAGTGGATGGACCTTCGGTTGCTGCGGAACGAGCTTCGGGCGTTGCTGGCGGAGCTTCGGGCACTATGCGCGGAGCTTCGGTTGCAGTCGGCAGCGCTTCGGTTGCTGTCGGCGGGGCTTCGGATGGTATGGATGATGCTTCGAGAGCTGTTGGCAGAGTTTCGGGGGCTGTGGCCGAGGCTACTGCTGCAGGTACTCGGCCGCCGCGCGGTTCTTCGGGTTCAGCGCCAGCGCATGGGTGTAGTGCTGGGTGGCCAGCTTCCGGTTGCCGAGGGCGGCGTAGGTTTCGGCCAGGCTGTCGTAGGTGTTGGCGCTGGCGGGGTAGAGGAGCACGTTGAGCTGAAACACGGCCAGCGCGTCATTCAGCTGGCCCTGCTCCACCAGGGAATAGCCCCCGTTCAGCAGTAGCAGGAGCATACCGCACCATTGGCGGAAACGGCGGGAGGAGGTGAACATGGCTAGGCGGTGGAAGGGGATGAAGCCCGGTGGCGGGCGGTGGTTGTAGCGCGGCAGATGGTGGCGCCCTGGGAAGAGTTGTCCGGCCCGGGGTGGATGACGAGCAGAAAGCCGCAAGGGCAGCCCGCTCAGCGTATTAAAAAGCAAACGCCCCGGCTCCCACACGGGCCGGGGCGTTTTCAGCTTAGCCAGGCACTGCCTACCCAACGCGTAGTGCCTCACTGGCCGGCAAAGCTCCGCCAGTCATGTGACCTGGGCGTTGCCGGGCGGTTACGTAATCGAAAAGGCCGGCTTTGGCCCTACGACGGTTCTCCCGTCTGCTTGTAATGCACCTCCGGCAGCTCGTGCAGGCGCTGGGCGGCGTATTCGGGCGTGATGTCGCGCTGGGGGTTGGCCAGCATTTCGTAGCCGACCATGAACTTGCGCACCGTGGCCGAGCGCAGCAGCGGCGGGAAGAAGTGCATGTGCAGGTGCCATTCCGGGTGCTCCTGGCCGTCGGTGGGGCGCTGGTGTAGGCCGGCCGAGTAGGGGAAGGAGGTCAGGAACAGGTTATCGTAGCGGATGGTCAGGCGCCGAATGATGTCGGCAAAAGCGTCTTTTTCCGCATCGGTGAGCTGGGTAATGTCCTGCACCGCGCGGCGCGGCAGCACCAGCGTTTCGAAGGGCCAGGCCGCCCAGAAGGGCACCAGCGCCACCCAGTGCGCATTTTCGATGACCACGCGCGTTTGCTCCCGCAGCTCGATTTCCAGGTAATCGGTGAGCAGGGTACGGCCGTGCTGCTGGTAGTAGGCCAGCTGCTGCACCGTTTCCTTGGCCGGGTCACCGGGCACGGTGCGCTGCGCCCAGATCTGTCCGTGCGGGTGCGGGTTCGAGCAGCCCATGACCGCGCCCTTGTTCTCGAAAATCTGCACATAGTTGATGTCCTCGCGGACACCCAATTCGGCAAACTGCGCGGCCCACACGTCCACCACCCCGCGAATGTCGGCTGTGCTCATTTCGGGCAGGGTCAGGTCGTGCCGGGGCGAGAAGCAGATGACGCGGGCCAGGCCCGATTCGGCTTCGGCCCGCAGCAGCCCGCCCACTTCCACCGCGCCGTGGGGCGCGTCGGGCGTGAGGGCCGCGAAGTCGTTGTCGAATACGAAGGTGCCGGTGTAGGGCGGGTTCACGATGCCGCCGGCGCGGGTGTTGCCGGGGCAGAGGTAGCAGCCCGGGTCGTAGGCGGGGCGCTGCGAGCGGTCGGGGGCTTCCTGCTGGCCCTGCCAGGGCCGCAGCGCCCGGTGCGGCGACACGAGCAGCCATTCGCCGGTGAGGGGGTTGAAACGCCGGTGCGGTTGCTGGGCAAGGTCGAAGGAGGCCATAAGAGGAGCGTGCGGTGATAAAAATGCCGCCGGAAAGGTCGGCAAAGGCCGCCAATACTATACCGCTCCGGCGGCCGCAGGTTGCTGCCATTCGTGGCGGGCCGAGCTGACTGGCCGGGTTCTGTTCCCCGACCCGCGCCCGGTGCCGGTTGCGCAGAGGCGGAATAGCCTGGTGTCATTGGTCCCCACTGCGCAAAAAAACAGCGCCGACGGGGTACCATCGGCGCTGCCAGAAAAATGCTTGGTTGAGCTGTTAGGACGCCTGCATCAGCTGCAGGGCGCCCTCGGTGGTCGTCATAGCCGATTCGCGGGGCAGGGTGGAGGCGCTCATCTGCTTGAGGGCCTTCTGCACGGTGATGGTGCAGATGCGCTCGGTGTAGCCCATTTCGACCACGCGCTGGGCCAGCAGCGGCAGCGTCCAGCGACGGTGGCTGGCCGGGGCCGGGCCGCGCATCAGCCGACGCAGCAAGGATTCCAGCTTGGGCGTGAGCTTGGTGGGCGCCCCGCAGCGCGGCACGGCGTGCAGGTAGTCATTGAAACCCTGCTGGCTGAAGGCCCGACGCATGCTGTACACGCGGTCGATGCTCAGATTCAGCTGCTCGCCCGACTCCTGGGCCGGCATGTCCAGCAGCCAGTGCTGCAGCACCTGCGCGCGGTTGCGCTGCTGCCGCGAGATGGTTTCGGAGCTGACGAAGTCTTCCAGGTAAGCCCGCTGCTTGCGGGTGAGTTGCAGGGAGTGGCGTTGACGACCCATTGAAACGATTGTGGCTGCGGGGGACGAGGGAATGTTTTCAGTGGCGCTTCGAAAGTATTAAGTTCTGTTTTCATGCGCAAACGATTGCGCATGAAAAATTTTGATGCCGCCTTCCAAATAGCAGCTGCTGGTTAAAAATTAATTTGACTTATTCTTTTATATTGGTCTGTTATACAGACTATTGAAAGAATATTTTTTGACTTGGTGGATGTATACTAAGCTGAATCATAAATTCTTGTGACCGGTGCCCAGCGGGGTGATGCCGCTCAAATACGCCCACATTCTGTATTTTCCGAGCAATCGATTCCGCATTTTGGGCGGCTAACAGTAGCTTTGGTATTCTGCAATGCCTAGCTCCCACACTCTAGTCTGGCACTGATTCCTGCAGTTTTTCGTCTTTAGTAGCACCGGCCGGCCTTCGCGCTGCTCTATGCTGCCACTTTGCCTTCAGTCCCTTGAATCTCTCCCGCGCTTCCATTGCTGAGCTGGCTACCAAGCTAAACCTGTCGCCCTCAACTATTTCGCGGGCGCTCAGCGGGCAGGGGCGCATCAGCGAAGAAACCCGGCAGCGGGTGCGGCAGCTGGCGCAGGAGCTAAACTACCAGCCCAACCACCTGGCCGCCGCGCTGCGCAAAGGCCGCAGCAACACGCTCGGCGTCATCGTGCCCCACATCGACGGCGACTTTTTTGCCCGCGTGCTCAAGGGCATCGAGCACGGGGCCACGCAGGCGGGCTTCAACGTGATGGTGTGCCAGTCCAACGAAAACGCGGGGCACGAGAAAAAAAACCTCGACACCCTGCTCACAGCGCAGGTCGAAGGCATTCTGGTGTCGCTGTCCTTGACGACCAAGGACGTGCAGCACTTCGAAGACGTGCGCCGCCGCGACCTGCCGCTGGTGTTCTTCGACCGGGTGCCGGAGCTGCCGCAGGTCAGCGCGGTGGTGCTCGACGATTACCAGGGCGCTTATCAGGCCGTGGAGCACCTGCTCGGGCAGGGCTGCCGGCGCATTGCCCACATCGGCGGGCCCCAGCACCTGAACATCTGCCGCAACCGCTACCGCGCCTACTGCGACGCCCTGCGCGCCCACGACCTGCCCTACGACCCGACATTGGTGCATTTCTGCGACCTGACTTTGCCCGAGGGCCGGCAGGCTATGGAAACGCTGCTTGAGCAGAACCCGCAGCTCGACGCCGTATTTGCCGCCAACGACCTGGCCGTGGCCGGGGCCATGCCGGTGCTGCGCGCCGCCGGCCTCCGCATTCCGCAGGACGTGGCCCTGGCCGGCTTCAGCAACGAGCTGTTCACCCTGCTCACCGAGCCCCACCTGACTACCGTGGACCAGCGCTGCGAGGAAATGGGCCGCACCGCCGTACGCCTGCTGCTCGATATGGTGGCCGAGCAGCCCCACCAGTACGCTCCCCGCCGCGTGGTGCTGCAGCCCGAGCTGGTCATCCGGGAATCGTCGCAGCAGGCCGGCGGGCGGGGCTGACGACTGCTGGCGCGGATAGCGGCTGCCGCTGTTCTTATTGCTATCGAAAATGAGTGCAGATAGTCTGATGCCCGAGCAACCGCTCAAGCTCCTGTTCGTGTGCACCGTCAACCACATGCGCAGCGCTACGGCCCACGAAATCTACCGTGACGACCCGCGCTTCGAGGTGCAGTCGGCCGGCACCTCCGGCCTGGCCCGGCAGGTGCTCACGCCCGAGTTGCTGGCCTGGGCCGACGCCGTGGTGGTGATGGAAAAGCACCACCGCCAGCACATCCGCAAGCATTTCCCGGAGGTGTACCGCCAGAAGCGCATCGTGTGCCTGTATTTGCCCGACGACTACCTCTACATGGAGCCGCAGCTGGTAACGGCCCTGCGTGAACGGGTCGAAGACGTGTACCGCCGCGGGCTGCTGCGCTGAGTCAGGGTTGGCGGCGCGGTGGCGTATTCTGCCGCCGGAGCCTATGAAATAACGCCGCGGTTACATTGGAGTCACCCCGCCGGTACGGCCTATGTTGTCTGCCGCGTCGGCTCGACCGTATAGCCTAGCTCCGCAACCAACCGCAGCTATGGCCAAAACCGTCTCCGAAATCATCGTCGACACCCTCATTGCCGCCGGCGTCACGCGCGTCTACGGCGTGGTGGGCGACTCGCTTAATGGCATTACCGACGTCATCCGCGCCCGGGAGGGCATCGAGTGGATTCACGTGCGCAACGAGGAAGCCGGCGCCTTCGCGGCCGGGGCCGAAGCCCACCTGACGGGCACGCTGGCCGTGTGCGCCGGCAGCTGCGGCCCCGGCAACACCCACCTCATCAACGGCCTCTACGACTGCCACCGCAGCCGCGTGCCGGTGCTGGCCTTGGCCGCCCAGATTCCCAGCCCCGAAATCGGCACCGGCTACTTCCAGGAAACGCACCCCGAAACCACTTTCAAGGAGTGCAGCCACTACTGCGAGCTACTGAGTCAGCCCACCCAGGCCGTGCGCATGACCGAGGCCGCCATTCAGCACGCGCTGGGCCAGCGCGGGGTGGCCGTGCTCGTCATTCCCGGCGACGTGAGCCACGAAACAGTGCCCGACGCGCCCGAGCCGCGCCTGCCCGTGCTCGGCCGCCGCGCCGTGCTGCGTCCCGCCGACCAGGACCTGCAGGAAGCCGCCGCCCTGCTGAACGGGGCCAAGAAGGTTACCATCATGGCCGGAGCGGGCTGCGCCGAAGCCCACGCCGAGCTGCTGCAGGCGGCCGAAAAACTCGGCGCGCCTGTCGTGCATGCCCTGCGCGGCAAGGAGTACGTGGAGCCCAACAACCCCTACGACGTGGGCCTATCGGGCCTGCTGGGCTTTCATTCCGGCTACGAGGCGCTGATGAGCTGCGAGGCCCTGCTTATGCTCGGCACCGACTTTCCCTACACCCAGTTTCTGCCCCAGGATGTGCGCACCGTACAGGTGGACGTGCGTCCCGAGCACATCGGCCGGCGCACCCGGGTGGAAGTCGGCTTGGTGGGCGACGTGGCCGAAACGCTGCGCGGGCTGCTGCCGCTGCTCGATGCCAAAACCGACCGCAGCCACCTGGAAACGGCCCTGCGCAACTACCGCGACTCCCGCCAGAGCCTCGACGAGCTGGCCACCGGCACGCCCGGCGACACCAGCCTGCACCCGCAGTACCTCACCCGCCTGCTCGACGAGCAAGCCGCCCCCGACGCCATTTTCACCTGCGACGTGGGCACGCCCACCGTGTGGGCCGCCCGCTACCTGCGCATGAACGGGCCGCGCCGCCTGATCGGCTCGTTCAATCACGGCAGCATGGCCAACGCCCTCTCGCAGGCCATTGGCGCGCAGCTTACCCGGCCCGGCCAGCAGGTCATTGCCCTCTGCGGCGACGGCGGCCTGGCCATGCTCCTGGGCGAGCTGCTGACGGTGCGCCAGCTGAAGCTGCCGGTGAAAATCATCGTGTACAACAACGCCAGCCTGGCCTTCGTGGAGCTGGAGATGAAAGCCGCCGGCTACCTCAGCTACGGCACCGAGCTCGACAACCCCAACTTCGCCGCCCTGGCCGAAGCCGCCGGCCTGCACGGCATCCGCGTGACGGACCCCGGCCACCTGCCCTCGGCCCTCGACGGCTTCCTCAGCCACCCCGGCCCCGCCCTGCTCGACGTGGTGGTGAAGCGCACCGAGCTGTCGATGCCGCCCACCATCGAGGCCGCGCAGGTGAAGGGCTTCAGCGTCTATGCCCTCAAAGCCATCATGAACGGCCGCGGCGACGAGCTGCTGGAGCTGGCCAAGACCAATCTGTTTCGGTAGGAGAAGGGGCATCGGTAGGCTAAAGAACGTCATCCTGAGCAACGCGAAGGACCTTCCTTGCACCCTGCACCAACCGAAAAGCACAGCCGTCAACGCCATAAAATGAGGCGCGGTAGCTACGCTTCTACGTCCATGCAAAAACGTCTGCTTGTTGTTAGTGGCGGCGGTGCAAGGTGGGAGGAATGTCCTTCGCTGCGCTCAGGATGACAGACGCCCCTTTTCGTTGCCGCGCAAACAAACCCGCCGCCCGGCCGTGGCGAAACCGCGCCGGTTGCGTTTATTTGTGCTTTACCGGGCGCCGAGTTGCTGCCGGAACCGGGACGGCCGGCCCTTTACATGACCAACAAAGAACTCAAAGCCCTCATCTCGCTGCTCGACGACGCCGAAATCCGGCCGCAGATCGAGGAGCGTATCCACGAGCTGGGCGAAAGCGTCATTCCCTTTCTGGAAGAAGCCTGGGAGGAAAGCCTCGACCCGGCGCAGCAGCAGCGCCTGGAAGAGCTGATTCATAACCTGCAGTTTTCGGGGCTGCAGGAACGTCTGCGCGTGTGGCGCGACTCGGGCGGCGAAAACCTGCTGGAGGGCATGTGGCTCATCAACAGCTACCAATATCCCGACGCCGACCTGCAGGCCCTGAACCGCGCCATCGAGCAGCTGCGCTACGAGGCCTGGACGCTGATGTCGGCCGAAATGGGGCCCATCGACCAGGTGCGGGCCCTGAACCACGTGCTGTTCAAAGTGCACCGCTTCGCGGCCAACACCCAGAACTTCCACGCTCCGGCCAACTCCATGCTGCACTTGGTGCTAGAAACGCGCCGCGGCAACCCGCTCACGCTCTGCGTGATTTACCTGCTGGTGGCCCAGCGCCTGAAGCTGCCGGTGTACGGCGTGAACCTGCCCAACCTCTTCATTCTCACCTACCGACCCGAAGAGGCGCACACCCAGCCCTTCTACATCAACTGCTACAACCGCGGCCTCATCCTCACCCGCACCGATATCGAGCACTATGTGGCCCAGCTGAACCTGCCGGCCAACGACATCTTCTTCGAGCCCTGCTCGCACCTCGACATCGTGCGCCGCGCCCTGCGCAACCTCGCCGTGAGCTTCGAGAAGATGCAGGAGCCCGAGAAAGCCGCCGAAGTAAGCATGCTGCTGGCCATCCTGACGGGCGAGGAAACCCCGGCGGCGGCCCCGAGCGAAGAGGGCGAGCCGGACGAGGAATAGCAGAAGTAGTGAATCCTGACACCAGAACGTCATTCCGAGCACAGCAAGGAATGACGTTCTGGTGTCAGCTAAAAACGAACAAGCAGGCTGCTCTGACCGCGGCCGCCGCCTAGTTTTTCTTGATGATGCAGCCTGCCAAGGCCGGTTTGTTGGCAATGGAGGCCTTTTGCCCGGCCAGCACGGCATCAATAGCGTTTTTCAGGTAGGCTTCCCGCACGTTGGTTTCCATCTGCGCATTGTCGTCGATGGCGCCGCGGTAGCGGATGGTGTAGCCGCCCGCCACGGGCTGCAGCACCACCGCCTCGCTGGTGCGGTTGATGCCCAGCAGCGTGGCCGTTTTCATGTCGTCGTCGGTGAGGAGGGCGGGCTCAGCGCCGGTGGTTTTGACCTTGATTTTGCCCACGTCGGTGCCCTCGGCGGGCTGGTCCATCAGGCGGATGGGGGCCGATACCAGCAGCAGCTCCACGCCCTGGCTGGCATAGGCGCTGGCAAGATCGGTGAGGCGGCTCTGGTAAACCCGCGAAAAGGCGCAGCCGGGGTTGGTAAAGACCACCACCACGGCTTTTTTGCCGCTGAGCGAGCTGAGCGTAAGGGCCGAGTTATCGGCGCGCTTCAGGGTGAAATCGGAAATGACGGCGGTCTGGGCGCGGGCCGAGGTGACAACCACGGTAGCGGTGAGCAGCAGCGCGGCGGCCAGCAGGGAAAGACGACGAAAGGACATATCGGGGGCTGAAAATCAGCGGGGAAGTTCGGGAGAAAAAGTCCAGGTGAGCACGCAGCCGGTGGTGAGCTGCTCGTAGCCGAGCCGGTGGCGCGAAGGAGCTTCGTCGGGGGGCAGCAGGTGGCCGGTGAGGGTTCCGGTTTCGGCCAGCGCGAATGGCTCCAGCTGAATGTGCTCCTTGAAAAGCAGGCGGCGGCGGCTGTGAAGCTTGTAAAGGGTTTCCTTGGCGCTCCAGTACAGGCTGTGTTTTACATCATCAAGACCCGCGTCGGTCAGCTCCTTGTCGGTGAGATACTTACGGGCGAGCTGCCGCGCTTTGGGCCGCACTTGTTCAACATCTATGCCAACCCGGCCGCGCTCGGTCAGCAAAGCCGCCACCCATTCGCCGGAATGGGAGAGGGACACGCCGAACCCCGGCTGCCCGGCGACGAACGGCTGCCCGGTGGCCGCGTCGTTGCGGATGAGGGCGGGCGCGTCGGTCAGCTCCCGGAGCAGGGTGTGGGCCAGGGTGCGGCCGGCCAGCCACTGCCGCGGGCGCTGCGGGTCGCGGCCGGCGGGGAGCAGGGCGGCGTAGTCGGCCGGGGCGGGCAGCTGCGCGAGCAGCGAATCGGCGGGTTCGGTGAGGTGCCAGATTCCCAGCAGGGTAGGAGTGGCGGCGGGCAGGGGAGTGAGGCTATGCAGCGGCACGGCAGGGGGGTAAGCGGGAGGTCGAAGGAAGCGAATTTCGGGGCAACGGCCTGCGGGCAGCCCGGCGGCCGTACTTTCGCGCTGCCGTTGGCCCGGGTGGCCCGGCGCTTTTGCCCCGAACTTTCCATGACCGTAGCGCCCCGCCCGCAAGTGCACAAGCTGGCCGCCCTCACCGGGCACCGCGACTGTGTATACGCCCTTAGCGGCCATTCCGCCGACGCGACCTTCTACTCGGCCGGGGCCGACGGGCTGGTGGTGGCCTGGAACGTGGACGCCCCCGAGCAGGACGGGCAGCTGGTGGCCCGGGTCGAAAACTCGGTGTACGCGTTGCACTACGAGGCCGCACGGCAGCTGCTCGTCATCGGGCACAACTACCAGGGCGTGCAGGTTATCGACCTGCGCGACAAATCCCTGCGCCATGCCACGGCCCTGCCGCCGCTGGCCATCTTCGATTTTGCCTACTCCGAGCCGCGGCAGCGCCTCTACGTGGCCCTCGGCGACGGCACGCTGGCCGTGCTACGCACCACCGACTTCAGCGTGGAACAGCTCGTGCGCGTGGCCGACAAAAGCCTGCGCTGCCTGAGCCTGTACGAAGAGCGCGGCGAGCTGGCCGTGGGCAGCTCCGACCACCGCCTGCGCGTGCTCGACGCCGATTCGCTGCGGGTGAAGCATACCCTGGCAGCGGCCACCAACTCCGTGTTTACCTGCGCCTTCAGCCCCGACGGCCGCCGCCTCTACGCCGCCGGCCGCGACGCCCACCTGCGCGCCTACGACGCGGACCACGACTACGCCGAAGCGCTGACGGTGGTGGCCCACCTCTACGCCATCAACCACCTCTGCTTCAGCCCCGACGGCCGCCTGCTAGCCACCGGCAGCATGGACAAGAGCATCAAGCTCTGGGACGCGGCCTCGGGCCGGTTGCTGCGGGTGGTCGACCGGGCGCGGCACGCCGGGCACGGCACCTCCGTGAACCGCCTGTTTTGGTCGGGGCGGCAGAATCGGCTAGTTTCGTGTAGCGACGACCGTAGCCTGGCCGTTTGGCAAATCTCGGAGGAGCTAGGAGAGAGAAGCTAGGAGTTAGGAGCCCGGACCTTCATTCTTGTAGCACGTCAGCCTGGCAGGCCGCCAGTACCCCTCCCATCTTCTAGCTTCCCACTCCTAGCTCCTGCAACAATGAAAATCACCGCTCTCGATATCCGGCAGAAAACCTTTGAGCGCGCCTTCCGCGGCGTCGACAAGGACGAAGTAGACGGCTTTCTGCTCACCCTCTCGCAGCAGTGGGAGCGGATGACCGACGAAAACCGGGAGCTGCGCCGCCAGCTCGACCAGGCCCAGCAGGACGTGCAGCGCATGCGCGAGGTGGAAACCTCGCTCTACCGCACCCTCAAAACGGCCGAAGACACCAGCACCAGCATCGTCGACCAGGCCCAGAAGGGGGCTGAGCTGAAGCTGCGCGAAGCCCAGGTGGAGGCGGAGCGCATCCTGGCCGAAGCCCGCCAGAAAGCCCGCACGGTGGTGGACGACGCCTACCGCCAGGCCGAAAAAGCCGTGGCCGACATGCAGCGCGAGGTGCAGGGCCTGGGCGAGGACCATCAGCGCCTCGAAAATGTGTACGACGGCATGGTGCGCGAGCTGCAGCAGTTGGCCGGGGCCGTGCAGGAAAAGGCCTCCAAGGCCCAACAGCGGCAGCGCACGGGGGTGGGCGCCATCCTTTCCCGGGCGGCCAGCGTAAAGGTAACGCGCGAGGAACCCGCCTCGCCCGCAACCGAACCCGCCATGTACGTGTCTGCCCCCTCTGCTTCAGCCGCTGCCATTCCCGCCACCGCGCCCGCCGTGGGGGGCGGCTCCTTCGATGCCCAGCCCCGCGCCATTGGCTTCGAGCCGAACGGGCCGCAGCCGGGCAAGCAGCCCCAGCCCGGCTCGCCCTCGCACCCCGAAATCAGCCCGCGGGAGCCTTACGAAAACCCCGGCGTGGCCAACCCGGAGCGCGTGCACCAGCCCGAGCCGGCCACCGTGCCCAATGCCCCGGACCCCTACGTGCCTACCCCCACGCCCGACGTGCAGCCGGTAACGCCCCCCGCGCCCGAAATTGCCCCGCAGCCTACGCCGCACCCCGGCTTTGCCGCCGTGCCGGCCGTAGCTGCCGAGGCCGAGAAGTCGTTCTTCGACGAAATCTAGACCACGGATTTAGACGGATTTTCCGGATTGCACGGATTTCGCGGACGATTATCCACGGTGGTGCCACGACTTTGGAGTTGCGGCACCACTACTTTTAAGCGGGCGGTGCCAGCTGCTGAGCAGTTAGAAGTGCCTGCCCTTCGGGTGCGTTTTTTGTTTCCTTTGCCAAGGGTGAGTGGCTGGCTGAAAGACACCGTTGTCGCCGTGAGCTGCCACGTCGGGGCTCTGACCGTCAAACTCACTATTTCACCACCTCACCATTTCACCATCGATGGGTCAGATTGCACTGGAAGGCCTCGAGTTCTTCGCGTTTCACGGCTACTACGACGAGGAGCAGAAAATCGGCAACAAGTACGGCGTGGACCTGCGCGTGCGCACCAACCTCTACCGCGCCGGCAGCACCGACCACCTGGCCGAAACCGTCAACTACGAGGTGCTGTACCGCGTGGTGGCCGAGGAAATGCAGGCCCCGGCCCGGCTGCTGGAGCACCTCGCGCACCGCATCATCGACCGGATCATGCACGAGTTCGGCCACGTGCGCTGGGTGGAGGTGAGCGTGTCGAAGTTCAACCCGCCGGTGGGCGGCATCTGCCAGCGCGCCCGCGTGACCCTGAAGCGCAAGCGCCCCCAACCGCTGCTGTAGGCTCTCAGCCGGCGTAGCCCCGTGCCTGCATCTGCTCCCGAATCAGCCGCTGGGCTTCCCGGTGTTGACCGGCCGATTGATCGGAGCAGATCAGGCCGAAAATGTGGTCGGCGCGGGGCTGGCTGCTGGCTGCTGAGGGCAGGTGGTACCAGGTGCGCAGCGCGGCCAGCGCGTGGTAGCGCACGAGGTATTCGGGGTGAATGAGCAGGGACAGCACCGTGACCGGAACGTCGGGCGGCAGCTGGGCCAGGCTGAAATACTGCCGCAAGCCCATCAGCATATCCAGCAGCTGATACGGCGACGCCCCCGAGCCCAGCAGCGCGTCGATGCGCGGCCAGTCCACGGCCGCCGCGTCGATCTGGGCTAATGCCGCCAAAACGTAGGCCCCGGCGTTGGGCAGGTGGTCGTGTAGCAGGGGTAGGGCCGCCCGGCTGCGCAGGTGGCCCAGGCCAATGATGACGCGTGGGTCGGTCCAATGAGCTTGCAGGGCCGCCAGCAACTCCCGCTCGGCGGCGGCGCGCCCGGCGGGCGTTAGCGCGTCAAGGGTGGTCGTGTCGGCTTCGTAACCGTCGTGCCAGGCCAGGTAGTGGTCGATGTCGCCGAAGAAGGTGGTGCGGAAGCGGGCCAGGGCTGGAGAGGCCGGCGGCGGGGTGTCGGGCATAAACAGTTCGCAAATAACGGGTTCTGCGCCACTTTGCCGGAGCTTTAGTACCGCTAGCGTGCAGCCCGGTCATATAGATTGCAGTCTATGTTCTGGTGGCTAACGAAATATTTCGTAGCAAAAACTTGACATCTACGACGTGTTTCGTATATGTTTGTACGAAGCCGTTCGTAAAGGCTGACCCCACCTGATGAGCAAGAAGAACATACCGCGCCCGACGGAATCGGAGCTGGAAATCCTGCAGGTGCTGTGGCAACACGGCCCGAGCACGGTGCGCCTCGTCAACGACGAGCTGAGCAAGCGCCGCGACGTGGGCTACACCACCACCCTGAAGCTGCTGCAGCTGATGCACGAGAAGGGCATCGTCGCCCGCGACGACAGCAGCCGCACCCACGTGTACCGCCCGGCCCTGCGCGAGCAGGAAACCCAGGGCCAGCTCATCGACCGGCTGCTGGAAGCGGCCTTCGGCGGCTCGGCCCTGAAGCTGGTGCAACAGGCGCTGGGCAACCGCCACACCACCCGCGAAGAGCTGGACCAGATCCGGGACCTGCTCGACAACATCGACCCGCAAGCAAAACCATCCGCAACCGACACCCCCGATGAACTGGCTTGAAACCCTGTTGACGCCCGCGCTGGTGCGCGCCGTTGGCTACACCATTCTGCACTCGTTGTGGCAGGGGGCCGTGGTGGCCCTGGCCCTGGGCGGGCTGATGCTGGTGCTGCGCCGCCACTCGGCGCAGGTGCGCTACCGCGTGACGGCCGCCGCCCTGGGGCTGGTGCTGCTGCTGGCGCTGGTCACCTTCGTGCGCTACTACTCCACGGCCCTGCCCACGAGCGAAGTAGCCGCCACGGCCGTGCCCACGGTGCTGCCCGCGGCTGCCGAAGGGGCTGGGGCGGCCACGGGCGCGGCGGTAGCCGCCCAGGGGCCGCTGAGCACCGCCACCGTGCTGCGCTACGTGGAGCACAACCTGCCGCTGCTGGTCACCATCTGGCTGCTGGGCCTGCTCACCATGACCCTGCGCCTGCTCGGCGGGCTGGCCTACGTGCAGCGCCTGCGCCACTACGGCACCCGCCCGCTGGGAATGCTCTGGCAGACGCGCCTGAACAACCTCGCCGAGCGCGCCGGGCTGGATAAGCCGGTGCAGCTGCTGGAGTCGTCCTTGGTGCGCGTGCCGGTGGTGGTGGGCCACCTCAAGCCGCTGATTCTACTGCCCATGGGCGCCGTGGCCGGCCTCGCCCCGGCGCAGCTGGAAGCCATTCTGGCCCACGAGCTGGCCCACGTGGTACGCCGCGACTACCTCATCAACCTGCTGCAGTCGGTGGCCGAAATCCTGCTGTTCTACCACCCGGCCGTGTGGTTCCTGACCGCCACGCTGCGCTCGGAGCGCGAAAACTGCTGCGACGACGTGGCCGCCTCCCTCTGCGGCGACCCGCTGGTGCTGGCCCGCGCCCTGGCTGCCCTGGCCGAGCTGGGCCTGGAGCGCACCGCCGCCCCGCGCCTGAGCATGGCCGCCACCGGCCCCAAAGGCTCCCTGCTGGGCCGGGTGCGCCGCCTGGTGCAGGGCCGCACCGCGCCCACGTTCACCGAGGGCTTCATGGCCGCCTGCGTGGTAATGGTAGGTTTGCTGCTGCTCTCGTTTACCGCCGCCGCCGCCCTGGCCAACCCGCGCTTTGCCGAAGCCCCGCGCCTGCTGCGCAACACCATGCTGCGGCCGTTTATCCGCGAGGCCGGCAAGCCCGAAGATGTGTGCACCGATGAGGTGCCGGAAGCCTGGGAAGTATCGGAGCGGCCGGAGCGGCGCACGCAGACCACCACGACGACGACGGCCACCACGACCGTAACTACCAGCGACGATGACGACCCCAAACGAAAGCGCAAAGCCAAGGGAAGCAGCCAGGTAGTCGTGGTCGATGGGGCCGGGCGTCGGGGCGAGCCGGGCACCGTCATCATCGAGAAAGACAAGAAGGGCCGCGTGACCGATATGTACGTGAACGGGCAGCGCGTCGACGCGGCTTCGGCCGACGGTGGCAAGGAGAAGAGCAAGGACAAAGGCAGCCGCACGCAGGTTATCCGGGTGCCGTCGAACGGCGGGCAGACCTATACCTACGTGGGCCCCGGCGACTACAAGTTCAACTACAACTTCGACCAGCATTTCAACAGCGCCGAGTTTCAGCAGCAGATGAAAAAGCTGCAGCTGGACATGCGCCAGCTGGAGAAGCTCAATCACCTGAATGGCCTGAACTACACCCTCAACTACGGCGGCAATGACTGGGCGCAGGTGCAGCGTGAAGCCCTGGCCTCGGCCGAGAAGTCGCTGGCCAAAGCCCGCCTCGACCGCGACCTGAGCGAATCGGAGCGGGAAAAAATCGAGGAAGCTCTCGACAACATCCGCGACCAGCGCAACGAGCTGCGCGAACGGGCACGTGAACAGTCGGAAGCCCAGCGTGAGCACGCCGAAGCCATCCGCGAAGCCCAACGCGACCGGGAAGAAGCCCGTCGCGACGCCGAAAATGCCCGGCGCGACGAAATTAATCGTCAGCGCGACGAGCTGCGAGCCGAACGCGACCGAGCCCGCGCCGAGCGGGACCGGGTGCACGCCGAGCGCGACGCCCGCAACCGCGCCGCCGAAGACGCCATGATCAACGACATGGTGAAGGAAGGCATCATCAAGGACCGCTCGGTGTTTCAGCTCTCGATGAGCGGCCGCGACCTGGTGGTGAACGGGCAGAAGCAGTCGGAAGCCGTGGCAGCCAAGTACCGCAAGATGTACGAGGAAGGCACCGGCCGTACCCTCGGCGAATCGGGCACGCTGATGCTGAACGTCAACGGCAGCAACGTCAACCGCATCTTCAGCAGCAACTCGAACGCCAACTCCGAGCACTGGACGGCCCCCGAGCCGCCGCTGCCCCCCGCCGCTCCGGCCGCGCCCCGCACCTGGCGCGTAGTGCCGCCGGTTGCTCCGGCCGCGCCCATAGCCCCGCGGGCGCCCCGTGCCCCGCGCGCCCCGCTGGCACCCCGCACCACCACCGTCAACGGCGTGAACCTCACCGACCAGCTGCGGCAGGACGGGCTGATCGGCGACGCGGACCGCAGCTACCAGTTCCGCCTCAACGGGACGGAAATGGTGGTCAACGGTAAAAAGCAGTCGGCTGACGTGGCGGCCAAATACCGCAAGCTGATGGGCGGCACCAAAGGCGAAAAGGTGAACATGAACGTCACCGTCACCGCCGACTAGCGCCGCCGCTAGTCTGAGTTTGCCAACCACTTGGCGCCCAACCACCGCGGGCCGGCCGGGAAATATTCCTTGCCGGCCCGCGGTGCGTTTGGGCAGGTAGCACATTTCCGGGCTGGCTGCAGCACAAAACAAATTCCGACGCCGCTAAGCAACGCTTGGCCCGGCGGCTTCATCTATCGCGCACTTCCCTTCTCCCGCTTGTTCCTGATGTTTCCCCGCGCCCTTCTTGTTCTGCTGCTGAGTCTGCTCTTGAGCTGGCAGGCCAGTGCCCAAAAAACGACCGATGGCGCTGCCACGGCCGCCGCTACCCCGGCGACCAAAAAACACCTCCAGGCCGCCCGCATCAGCGGCGGCATCAAGCTCGACGGGGTACTCGACGAGGCGGCCTGGCAGCAGGCCTCCATTGCCACCGACTTCATCCAGAACCGGCCCAACCCCGGTCCGCCCGAAAAGCACAAAACCGAGGTGCGCGTGCTCTACGACGACGCCAACCTCTACGTGGGCGCCATCATGCACGACGTGAGCCCCGACTCCATCATGCGCGAGCTGGGCGCCCGCGACAACTTCGGCAACACCGACTTTATCGGCATCTTTCTCGATACCTACCACGACAAGCTCAACGGCTACGGCTTTTTCGTGACGACGGGCGGGGTGCAGATGGACGCGCGCTACTCCCCCGCCGGCGGCGAGGATTTCAACTGGAATGCCGTGTGGGACTCGCGCACGGCCATTCAGGGTACCGACTGGGTGGCCGAGCTGCGCATTCCGTACTCGGCCATCCGCTTTGCCAACCAGCCCGAGCAGCTTTGGGGCATCAACTTTATGCGCCAGCGCAAAAAGGAAAACCAGGCCTTTTTCTGGAACGAGGTGAAGCCCGCCGTCGACGGCTTCGTGAACCAGTGGGGCACCCTGGAAGGCGTGCGCGACATCAAGCCCCCGCTGCGCCTCTCGCTCACGCCCTATGTGTCGGGCTACGTGAACCACTACCCCTTCGACGAGCAGGGCAAGCGCAACACCTCGACCTCGTTCAACGGCGGGGCCGACGTGAAGTGGGGCATCAACGAAAGCTTCACCCTCGACGCGACGCTGGTGCCCGACTTCGGGCAGGTGCAGAGCGACAACCAGGTGCTCAACCTCTCGCCCTTCGAGGTGCAGTTTGCCGAAAACCGGCAGTTCTTCACCGAGGGCACCGAGCTGTTCAACAAGGGCGGCCTGTTCTACTCCCGCCGCGTGGGCGCCCAGCCCATCGGCTTCGGCAACGTGAGTGGGCAGCTGCGCAAGGGACGCTACGACGCCGAGAACCGGCGCATCGCGGGCGAATACGTGGTGCAGAATCCGGGCGTGACGCAGCTGCTGAACGCGACCAAGGTCTCGGGCCGCACCAAGAACGGGCTGGGCGTGGGCGTGTTCAATGCCCTCTCGGGCGACGTGTACGCCACCCTGCAGGACAGCGCCTCGGGCGAGCGGCGCAAGGTGCTCACGCAGCCCTTCTCGAACTACAACATCGTGGTGCTCGACCAGTCGCTGAAAAACAACTCCTACGTGTCGCTGATCAACACCAACGTGACGCGCTGGGGCCAGACCTACGACGCGAACGTGACCGGCGGCCTTTTCCGCTTCGCCAACAAGAAAAACTCCTACGCCGTCGACGGGCGCGTGGTGTACTCGCGGCGGCGCGGCACGGTGTTCGGCGCCGAGGACCAGATCGACGACCGGGACGGCTACAAGTACCGGGTGAGCGTGGGCAAAATCAGCGGGGCCTTTACCTGGAACCTCTCGCACGGCATCGAATCGGGCACTTACAACCCGAATGATCTGGGTATCCTGTTCGGCAACAACAACATCTCCCAGGAGCTTTACATGAGCTACAACAAGTACAAGCCCTTCTGGAAGGTCAACAACTTCTACTCCTGGTGGGGCGTGGCCCATTCGCTGCTCTACGAGCCCACGCGCTACCAGAACCTGAACGTGTACGGCGGCTGGAACACCACCTTCACGAAGCTGTTCCTGACCACCGGCATGAACTTCGACGCCAACCCGGTGACGCGCGACTACTACGAGCCGCGGCAGTACCCGCTGGGCCAGTATTGGGTGCGCGTGCCGGCCAACGCCAACGTGGGCGGCTTTATCTCCTCGGACTACCGCAAAAAGCTGGCCCTGGACCTGAACGCCGGCGTGCGCCTCTACGAAGCCGACGGCCGCCTGCCGCGCCCGCGCCGCGCTGGCTACGGCCTGGGCTTCTCGCCGCGCTACCGCGTGAATAACCGCCTGAACTTCCGCTACAGCATCGACTGGAACTACTCCCACAACCAGATCGGCTACGTCAACGGCGGGATGAGCAGCAAGCAGCCGCTGGATCAGCCCTTCCTCAACGACGTGGTGCTCGGCCGCCGCGACGTGGTGACGGTGTCGAACGTGCTGCAGGCGGCTTACACCTTCACCAACCGGATGTCCTTGACCATCCGCACGCGCCACTACACCAGCAACGTGCGCTACCGCGACTTCGCCCGCCTCACGCCCGGCGGCGGGGAAGAACTGGTGGACTACCGCCGCAACCGCGACAACACCTACAACGCCTTCAATGTGGACATGGTGTACTCCTGGTGGTTTGCGCCCGGCTCGCAGATCAGCGTGGTCTGGAAAAACGCTGGTTCTTCGGAACTGCTGGCCAACCAGGCTACCCCGCTGTACTTCGACAACCTGTCGAACACCATCAACACTCCGCACAACAACTCGTTGTCGGTGAAAATCCTTTACTACCTCGATTACCTGACGCTGCGCCCGCGTCGGGGGTAAGCCGGTAGAGCAATACCGCGAACCGCCAGAAGACGAAGCTAACGTGCTCTTCGTCTTCTGGCGGTTCGCGCTATTTTTGCGTATGGCCCAACACCTCGGTAACATCACCCTGCTCGTCGCGGATTACGACGAAGCCATCCAGTTTTACGTCAATAAGCTCGGCTTCGAGCTGCTGGAAGACACCGACCGCGGTGAAGGCAAACGTTGGGTGCGCGTGGCCCCGGCTGGCGCGGGCAGTCCGGCGTTGCTGCTGGCTCAGGCCGCTACCGAAGAGCAGCGGGCCCAGGTCGGCAACCAGGCCGGCGGGCGCGTGTTTCTCTTCCTCAACACCGACGACTTCCAGGGCGACTACGCCCGCTACCAGGCCGCCGGGGTGCAGTTCCTGGAAGAGCCGCGCCACGAAGACTACGGCTCGGTGGTCGTCTTCGCCGACCTCTACGGCAACAAGTGGGACCTGCTGCAACTGAAGTAGGCGGCGCCGTTGCGTGACCAGTAGCCGGAGCTGTCAACCGAATAGTGAAGCTGGAAGTGTAGGCTGTGCAGGCAAGCAACCGGCCTGATTAAGCCCCAGAAGCAGCTTCTGAGGGTTGTTTACTCATTTGGGAAGGTTCGTAAGTCGTTTCCGAAGGTTCAGGAAGACTTCCCGAGGTTTAGTTAAGAACTTCCGAACCCTCGGAAGTCACTTCCGAGGATTAGCTAAGAACTTCCGAGGGTTCGGGAAGGACTTGGGAAGGTTCGGAAGTAAGTTCCGAGGGTTCAGAAGTGACTTCCGAAGGTTAGGAAACGACTTCCAAATCTTCCGGCAGAAGCAAACAGCGCTGCCGACGACTACGGACTAAGCCCCGCCGTCCAGCCCGAGCAGCTCCGCCGCCGCCGCGAAGGCCGACTGCTGCCCGCTCATCACCCGCTGCTGCAGCTCGGGCAGGCGGGCTGCTACTTCGGGCCGGGCATAAAACCGCTCTTCCAGCGCCTCCCGGATGCTGTGCTGCAGCCACTGCAGGTTCTGCTCCTGCCGCCGCTGCCCGAAGTAGCCGTTGCCCTGCGTCAGCGCCAGGTAACGGCCGATTTCCTCCCACACGCCCGCCACGCCTTCGCCCGAGAGGGCCGAGCAGGTGCGCGCCACCGGCGCCCAGCCCGAGGTGGCGTGCGGAAACAGCCTCAGGGCCGACTGATACTCCACCCGCGCCCGTTTGGCGGCCAGCTCGTTGCCCGAGTCGGCCTTGGTGATGACCACCGCGTCGGCCATTTCCATGATGCCGCGCTTGACGCCCTGCAGCTCGTCGCCGGCACCGGCCAGCATCAGCAGCAGGAAGAAGTCGACCATGCCGTGCACGGCGGTTTCGCTCTGGCCCACGCCCACGGTTTCCACGAAGATGACGTCGTGGCCCGCCGCCTCGCAGAGCAGCAGCGCCTCGCGGGTGGCGCGGGCCACGCCGCCCAGCGAGCGGCCGGCGGGGGAGGGGCGGATGAAGGCCTGCGGGTGCGCCGCCAGCTGATTCATGCGCGTTTTGTCGCCGAGGATGCTGCCGCCGCTGCGCTGGCTGGTGGGGTCGACGGCCAGTACCGCGAGGCGGTGGCCTTCGTCAACCAAATGCATGCCCAGGGCTTCGATAAAGGTGCTTTTGCCCACGCCGGGCACGCCGGTAATGCCCACCCGCACCGAGTGGCCAGTATGGGGCAGCACGGCGGCCAGCACCTCCTGCGCCAGGGCCTGGTCGGCGGGCAGGGTGCTTTCGACGAGGGTAATGGCGCGGCTGAGCACGAGCCGGTCGTGGGCCCGCAGGCCCTGGATGTACTGGTCGGCGGTGAGGCGTTTGGGCAAAGCGAGCGGGTAATAGGCCGATTTTCAGCGGCTACTCATCGATTCGTAACGCGGCGGCTTTGGTTCGGACGCTTAAATGTAGCTACTTGCCCCGGCGTTGCGCCCATGTGCTGTTATCCTTCGGCGGCGTTGCTGTTCTCTTCTCTCTACCTCCTTCGCATGAAACTACTTGTACCCGGTCTGGCCCTGGGCGCCCTAGCGCTGGCGCCGCTGAGCCTGCACGCGCAAAACGAGCTGAGCAACTTCGGCTCGACGGGCCGCGGCGGCGTGGCCAATACCTTCGTGAGCGACTACCAGGCCATCGGCATCAACCCGGCCAACCTGGCCCGCATCGGCAGCCCCAAGTTTTCTATCGGCCTGCTGCAGTACGGCGTGGGCATCGGCTCCCAGTCGCTTACGCGTGAGCAGATGCTGCGCTTCGTCAAGCGCGTGGACGACAAGCTGACTGCGGCCGAAAAGCAGGAGCTGGCCAAGGCCTTCACCTCCGACAACGCCCTGAACCTGAACGCCGACGTGATGACCTTCGGGGCTTCGGTGGATATTCTGGGCATTGGCACGGTGGCCGTTAGCAACCAGCAGCGCGTGGTGACGCACATGGGGCTGAACAAGAACATGGCCGAAATCCTGTTCCTGGGCAAGAACGCGCCGATTTACCAGCAGTACACCTCCGGCACCACCATCCCGCTGGTGTCGACGGCCTTGCAGGGCACGCGCCTGCAGATGAGCTGGCTGAACGAGTTCAACGTGGCCTTCGGCCGCCGCCTGCTCGACAACGACATGTTCCAGCTCTCGGCTGGCGTGGGCTACCGCTACATCGAGGGCGTGGGCGTGGTCGATATCCGGGCCGAGGACGGCAAGCTCGAAGCCTTCGGGGCCGTGTCGCCGCTGTTCGACATCAACTACGGCAAGCTGGCGCAGAACCCGCAGTTCAACTACAAGCACGGCGGCTCGGGCCTACGCCCGGTGGGCACCGGCAACGGCGTCGACCTCGGGGCGTCGATGGAAATCGGCAAGTCGCTGCGCCTGGGCCTCTCCGTTACCGACATCGGCAGCATGACCTGGAAGGGCAACCTGCTCACGGCCAACGACCAGAAGCTCAAGCAGCTCAGCTCCGAGGGTATTGGCTCGTACAATCTCTTCAAGGAAGTGACCCAGCTGGTGACGGCTGGCACCGACAGCCTCTTCCAGTACCAGCCCAGCGCCAGCCGCAAGGAAAGCCTGCCCACCAAGCTGCGCGCCGGCGCGGGCCTGCGCATCAGCGAGTATTTCGAGGTGGGCGTGGATGCCACCCTGCCCATGAACGACGTGGCCGGCAACCTGCCCAAACCCTTCGTCGGCGCCGGCATCGACTACAAGCCGGTGCGCTGGCTGCGCCTGAGCAGCGGCCTGAGCGGCGGCGCGGGCTACGGCTTCAGCCTGCCCCTGGGCGTCACGCTGGCCACCAAGCACTACGAAGCCGGCATCAGTACCCGCGACCTGGTGGGCCTGTTCACCTCCGAGCACCCCTACGTGTCAGTAGCCGCCGGCTTCCTGCGCTTCAAGTTCGGGGAGCAGAAGTAATGTTGGGTGAGGCGGTAAAAGGCCGTCATCCTGAGCGCAGCGAAGGACCTTCCTCGCACCCTGCATCGCGGCTGATGCCAATGTGTTGACTTTCTTCAATAGCAAAAAGAAGCGCAGCCACCTACTATGGTGGCTGCGCTTTTACGTTAATGCGCTCATCCAAAAATCGTCTGCTCGTTGTTTGCAGCGGCGGTGCAGGGTTCGAGGAAGGTCCTTCGGCTGCGCCTCAGGATGACGGCCTTTTTACCCCGTTACCTATCCACCCAACTACTTAAAATAGCTCTGGATGAAGATGGGCAGGCCGAGCTTGCCGCGGCGGCCGCCGAGCTTGATGCCGTCGTCCGTGTACTTGGCGGCCAGGCCCAGGGCGTTGGGGTTTTCGATGACGCCGAGGAAAGGGTTGTCTTCGCGGGCCACGTAGATGCGGCCGTCGGGCCCAAGCTGCAAGGAGCCGATTTTGCGGTTGGCGGAGTTGCCCACGGCGGTTTTGGTGCCGGTTTTCAGGTCGACCTGCCACACCTGGGCGTTGCCGCCGCCGTTGCCGTTGCTGGTGGCGTAGAGCTTCGAGCCGTCGGACGAAAATTCCACCCCGTAGGCTTCCTCGAAAGGCCCGTACGACTTGGGGTTTTTCACCAAGCCGGTGGCGTTGTCGAAGTCGAACACCTCCACCTTATTCGCCTCGCGCCAGATGGCCACGGCCAGCTTCTTGCCGTCGGGCGAGAATTTCATGCAGCCGATGGCGTTGCGGCCCGGGCCGGCGTGCATGGCGCCCACGTTGCTCAGAATGGGCTTGGTCTGCACCCCGTCGGGCGTGACGAGGTAGCTCACGAAGGCGTTGGAGTTCCAGCGGTGGCCCACCATCCAGATGTCGCGGCCGTTTTTGTGGCGCACGGCGGCCAGCTTCTCCGCCACCGGCGAGATGAGCAGGCCGTTGCTGCGCTTCACGTCGCCCATGCCCTCGGCGTCGGTCATGTCGACCACGGAGTAGCGCATGCCCACGCTGTTGCCCTCGGCGGCGGTGGTGAAGATGTAGAATACGTTGCCGCTGCCCGGGTCAGGGATGATGAGGGCGCTCTGCGAGGAGGACTTGCTGCCCGCCAGGTTTTTACCGTTGGGCATGAGCTGGTGCTGGCGGTTCCACACGTACACGCCGTTGGTATAGAACAGCAGCTGCCCGCGCGAGGTGGTGGCCACCGAGGAGCCTTCGTAGGTGCTGAGCTTGCCGTCGAGCAGCGGGGTGGGGGCACCCTGGCGGAAATCCAGGCCGGCTTCCTGCCCAAAGTACCAAATGGAAGCCTGTTGCTGGGCCTGGGCGGCGGTGCCGACAAGCAGCAGGGCCAGCGCGGAAACGAAACGAGCGAACATAAGCAGGAGAATTGCAGCGGTTGAGGCCTTCAACGCAAGACCGTGCCAATTTGTGATGCGTCAGATGCGGATGTTAGGAGCCCGCAGAGGGCGCGGAAGATTCGCAGAAGGCGCTGAGCTCTGCATCCTCTGCGTAATCTTCCGCGCCCTCTGCGGGCTAAAGTCGTTGCGGAATCCAAGTGACAAGCCTCGTCACACCGCCCACTCGCCGGCCGTCAGCCGGGGCAGCAGCTGGCGCACGATGCGGTAGCTCAGGCCCCAGAGCTTATGCTCCCCGATGCGGATAAACGACACCGGCGCGGACCGGGGCCAGCCGTCGAGCTGCCAGTCTTCGGTGGCGTGGCGGGCGGGGTCGAGCAGCTCGGCCACGGATACTTCCAGCACTTCCGTTACCTCACGCTCCAGCCAGCGCCATACCGCCGGGCGGCTGATGCGCCCCAGGTAGGGCGTGACGCGGTAGCCGGTGGTGAGCGTGCTGATGACCGGCAGCTCGGCCAGCACCTGTACGGCCTCGCGCGGCAGGTATACTTCTTCCTCCGCCTCGCGCAGGGCCGTGTCGAGCAGGGAAGTGTCGGTAGGGTCTTGTTTGCCGCCGGGAAAGGCCAGCTGCCCGCCGTGCACGCCGAAGTTGCTGCGCACCAGCAGCACCAGGCGCAGCTCCCCGGCATCGTCGCGGTACACGGGCACGAGTACGGCCGCCTCGCGCAGCTGCGGGTCCGCGGGCGGCAGGTTGGTTTCGTCCGGCGCTATCAGGCCGTCCACGACTGCAGCTCGATGACGTTGCACTCCGGGTCGGCCACGTAGGCCCAGGTAATGGCACGGCCCAGCGGCGTCATCTGCGTGACGACTTCGCCCAGGGCCGAGCCGCCTTCGGCCACCACCACGGCGCGGGCGGCGGCCACGTCGGGCACTTCGAAGGCAATGTGGCCGAAGCCGGGGCGGTTGGGGGCGGTGCGGGCGCGGTTGGTCAGCGGGTCGTAGCCGAAGATTTCCAGCGTGGGGCCGCCGGGGCCGTGGCCGGGCAGGCGCAGGTGCACGCCGCGCTGCCGGGGGGCGCGGGCCTGGCCCCCGCTCAGGGCTTCGTCCTGGTAGTCGCGTTGGGGAGAGGTCCGGGTGCAGCCAAATACCCGCTCGTAGAAGGCGGCCAGGGCTTCCCAGTCTTCGGCGGTGAGGTTGGTGTGGGCGTAGCGGGCGGAGAGTAGCGGCGTATTCACTAGTGTGTCGGGCGTTGGCAGGTAAAGCAGGACTCAGAACGAATGGGCAATATACCCATTGCGCCCAACCCGGCACGAATATTCAACCCCGCAACCCCGAGCATAACGAATGCAGCTGGCTACAACGGCTGACGCCACACCGCCATGCTCATTGTTACCGCACCACGTAGGCCCCGGCCGCGTCGGTGGGGGGCAAGGTGTGGTGCTGCTCGAAGTAGCGGTATACCGGTGCCAGCGTCTGCCAGAAGGCGTAGTGCGGGCTGTGCCAGCGGGCCTCCAGGTCGGTGGCGTTCAGCTCGAAGGGAAAGATGTGTACCGGTATTTCGGCCTGCCCGGCAGCGCGGGCCTCCACGGCCAGCACGTACAGCTCCTCGATGCAGCTATCGGTGATGGGCAGGCAGCCGATGGTAACGTTGGAGCCGTGGATGAAAATGTCGCCGCCGGGGTCCTGCTCGCCGCGGGCGCGGTCGAGGGCGTTGGGGTAATCGAGGCCCAGCGAGAGGTGGAAAAGGCTGTTGGGGTTGTAGCGGTCGATGCGGTAGCAACCCTCGGGCACCTGCCCGTCGCCGGAGCGCAGCTTGGGGCCGAGCGTACCGGAGGTGGCGGCCAGGGCGTAGCGGCGCAGCAGCTGGTAGCGGCCCTGCCCGCGGTTGCGGGCCCACACCTCCACGCGCTGCCCTACTTTGAAGGCCCGCAGGTACAGCTCCAGCTGGTCGGCGGCGAGGTGGCGGCGCTGCAGCTCGGCTTGCAGGGTGCTCCAGCGGGCGGTGTAGGCCGTGCGCACCCGCGGGTAGCGCTGCTGGCCCTGGCGGAAGGTGGCATCGGTCGGATCGGGCCCGAACAGCAGGGGCCACAGCAGTAGCAGGAAGACGCGCATGGCGGCAGCGAGTAAGAATACGGCGCCATAACGGGGTTGCTGCGGCTAAGCGTATATGAGAATAAAGATATAGGAGAGTTGTATAAATTGATGAGGTTCCGGGGAAGAAACCCGGATAATTTACGGCCTGCGGCGGCGTTGATTTGCTGAGTTGATTCAACCAGCTGACCGCAACCACAAACGCCCTGGTTATCTATGACGTCCTCTTCCGTTTCCGCGCCGCCGGCCGCGCCCCTTCGCCCTGGTTCCACGCAAGCCACGCTGCAGCGCTACGCCCCGGCGGCGCGCTACGCGAACTTCGCCCTGCTGGCCTTCTGCCTGCTGCTGGCGCTGGACTGGGCCCTGCCCGTGCGCCGCTACGAAAACGAAGCCGTGCTCAGCCGCCTTGTGGTGCTGACCTCGTCCTCCGCCTCCGACCCGCGCATGGCCTACGACATCGTTACGCCCCACGCCCGGTTTCGTATTCCGAGCGAGCAGGGCGCCCGCGTGCGCGACGAGGACCGCGTGACGGTGTGGATTACCCCGCTGCTGGGCGTGGTGCGGCAAGTCAGTTCCCCAGCCTCGCCCGAGGGCGCCACCCCGTTTCGGCCCGCTAACGGCACTATCTACGGGCCCTTCGCGCTGGCGCCGCTGCTGCTGCTGGCGGTAGCGCTGGTAGGCGCCTGGCCCGGCCGCTCGCCCGAAACGCGCATGAACACGGCCGTGGCTGGGGTGCTGCTGGCGCTGGTCACCTTGGGCATCCTGATTTGGGTGTGAGACTGTTGCTGGCCCCGAAAACACAACCGCCCCGCCATGTCAACTCGGACGCGGCGGGGCGGTTTTGGTGTATAAGAACGTCATGCTGAGCGCAGTCGAAGCATCTCTACTGATAGCAATTTCTATCCAACGAAGCGGTAGAGATGCTTCGACTGCGCTCAGCATGACGTTCAATAAATATTGACCTACGCGGCTTAACCGATGCTGCGAATCACGCCGCCGTCGACGCGCACGGAGGCGCCGTTGGTGGCGGCGGCCAGCGGGCTGGCCAGGAACGTGACCATAGTAGCAATTTCGTCGGTGGTGATGAAGCGCTTTAGCAGCGAGGAGGGGCGGGCGTGGGCGAAGAAGTCCTTTTCCGCGTCGGCGCGCGACTGTCCCTCGGCGGCCAGCTTGCCGATGAATTCCTCCACGCCCTCGGAGGCGGTGGGACCCGGCAGCACGGAATTGACGGTGACACCGGTGCCCGTGGTCAGCTCGGCCAGGCCGCGGGCCACGGCCAGCTGGGCCGTTTTGGTGGTGCCGTAGTGAATCATTTCGGCCGGAATCTGCAGGCCCGATTCGCTGGAGATAAAAATGATGCGACCCCAGTTCTGGGCCAGCATCTGCGGAAAGTACTGGCGCGAGAGGCGCACCCCGCTGAGCACGTTCACTTCGAAGAAGCGCAGCCAATCCTCATCCGGAATGTCGGCGAAGGGCTTCGGGTCGAAGATGCCCACGTTGTTGACCAGAATATCGACCGTGGGCACCGCGGCCAGCAGGCGCTGCACCTGGTCGGCGTGGCCAAAATCGACGGCCACGCCGCGCACCCGGGCCCCGGGCGTCTCGGCCAGGATGGCGGCGCGGGCCTGCTCGATGCGCGCTTCGGTGCGGCCGGTGAGGATGACTTCGGCGCCCTCGGCGGCCAGGCGCTTGGCAATGGCCAGGCCGATGCCGCCGGTGGAACCCGTGACCAGGGCCGTTTTATCGGTGAGTTGTAAGTCCATGCGAAAACAAAGCTGGGATGATGAAACTTCCTGCCTAAACCAGCCGGCGCAGCGTTTGTCTGCTCGGTCCGAAAAAAGCTGGCGGCCGAATGCCGTTAGTGCGCTGCCAACAAGCAATTTGCGGCGGTCCTGCTGCGGCGCCACGGCCCGCCGATGCAAAGTTTTGTGCGCCGGCTCCGTATGCAGGGTCACTACCTTCTCAACCTTCCTTTCCGGCTTCCCATGTCCTTTTCCTCCGCCCGCCCCGACGACCTGCTCATCGATGCTGCCCGCCGCGGCGACGTGGCCTTTATCCGCGAACTGCTGGCCGCCGGCGTCGACGTGAACACCCAGAACGGCAAGGGCTTCACCCCGCTCATCATTGCTACCTACGACGACCAGCTCGAAGCCGCCCGCGTGCTGCTGGAGGCCGGCGCCGACGTGAACGTGCAGGACGTGAGCGGCAACACAGCCCTGATGGGCGTCAGCTTCAAGGGCTACGCCGAAATTGCCCGCCTGCTCATCGGGCACGGCGCCGACCTGGACCTGCAGAACGGCAACGGCGGCACCGCGCTGATGTTTGCCACCCTTTTCGGCCGCCACAACATCGTGCCCATCCTGCTCGAAGCCGGCGCCGATACCACCCTGCGCGACGTGCGCGGCCTTACGGCCCGCGACCTGGCCATTCAGCAGGGCAACGACCAGGCCCTGCAACTGCTGCCCGCCTAGCGGCTGACGTTTTGCCGGCGTACCCGGATTTCTGACCTGCCATGACGCCCGTCCCCACCTACGCCCCCGACATCCTCGGCCCCGACTTCGAGCAGCTGCGCCTGGAGCAGCCCGCCGACTACGAAGGCCCGGTGGTGTGCACGCTGGTGCGCCGTCGGCCTGCCGGGGCATCCGCGCCGCGCCGGGCGGTGCTCTACGTGCACGGCTTCACCGACTACTTTTTTCAGCGCGAGCTGGCCGAGCAGTGGACCGCCCACGGCTACGGCTTCTACGCCCTGGACCTGCGCAAATACGGCCGCTCCCTGCTGCCTCAGCAGCGCCCCAACAATGTGCGCGACTTATCGGAGTACTTCGCCGACCTCGACGCGGCCCTGACCGTCATCCGGGCCGAAGGCGCCGAAACGGTGGTGCTCAACGGCCATTCGACCGGCGGCCTCATCAGCGCCCTGCACGCGGCGGCGCACCCCGGCGACTGGGCCGCGCTGGTGCTGAACAGCCCCTTTCTGGAGCTGAATCAGCCCCGGTGGCTGCGCCAGGGCGTGGTGCCCTTGGTGGCGCGCCTGGGCCGCGTGCTGCCCGATCTGCCCATGCCCGCCAATCTGCCGTTCGGGTACGGCGAGAGTCTGCACCGCCAGTACCACGGCGAATGGGACTACCGCCTCGACTGGAAGCCGCGCCGGGTGTTTGCCGTCAATGCCGGCTGGCTGCGCGCCATCCGCTGCGGGCACCAGCAGGTAGCGCGCGGCTTGCATATTCAGGCGCCGGTACTGGTGCTGCACTCGGCCCGCACGGTGCAGCACTATCACCCCTTCAACGACGAGTATTTTCAGGCCGACGGCGTGCTGAACGTGGCGCACATTCACCAGCTGGCCCCGCAGCTGGGTGCGCACGTGACCACGGAAGTTATCGAAGGCGGCATGCACGATTTGGTCCTCTCACGTCCGGCCGTGCGCGCGGAGGTGTACCGGCGCATGTTCGCGTGGCTGAAAACCGCGCTGCCCGTTGCGTGATGGTGGTGCTGGCGGGGTAGCTGGTAATCAGGCTCCGGTGAGTTGATAGGGGCAAAGAGTACGACGTTTTTCTTTGTTGCCAGGCTACCTAGCGCAGCGGCGGCACCCGCAGCAGGCGCAGCGTCGTGTCGATGGGCTGGCGCTGGAGCAGCTGCTGGTATTCCTGCTGCAGCCGGGCCTGTTGCTGCTCTTTTTCGCGGCGCTTGAAGGGGCGCACCGAGTAGCGCATGTGGCCGTGGGGGCGGCGCAGGTTCACGTAGAGCAGGTGCCGGTCGGGGTGGCGCGCGGGGGCGCCGTCGCGGATGCGGGCCGTGCGGCGGCGGAAGTTGCCGAGCACCGCCTGCACGGGGTTGAGGCCCACGTAGAGGTTGCTGCGGCCGGTGAGGTAATACACGCCGCTGATTTCCAGGTCGGTCAGGTTGCTGTTGAGGCGCAGCTCGGGCACCAGCAGCCGCTCCTGATCGAGGAAGAAGCGGGTGCTGACGGGGCGGAAGTACAGGTGGTCGGTGCGGCGGGGGCTGAGGATGCGCAGGGCCTGCTGCAACGGGGCCACGCGCAGCAGCTCCAGGTCCTGCACGTCGGCGCGGGCGTAGCCCTGGGTGCGGGCGGTGGCGGGCAGAAAGGTCGCGTCGAGGTCGGTGTGCAGGTCGGCTTCGCAGGTCATGGTGCCGCGCACGTTGTCGGGACCGAGCACGTCGAAGCCCAGCGCCCCGGCCAGCTCGAAGAGGCGCGGCAGCTGAATGTCCTGCAGCCGGGCCTGCGCGTGCAGCGGGTGGTGGCCCTGGCCGGCGTTGGTTTGCAGCCGTCCGCGCAGCCGCAGCTGCCCGCCGAAGGCCTCAAGCGTGCATTCATCCAGCGTAGCTTCGCCGGGGCGCAGGTGCGAGGTCAGGCGGAAGCCCGTGCCCGTGAGGGCGCCGTAGCGCACGTGCTCGGCCCGCACGTGCAGCCGGGCCGTGAGCAGCTTGCCGCTGAGCAGGTCCGAAGCCCGCCCGGCGCCCGGCCGCGGCTGCCCGGCCGGTGCCACCGACGCGGTAGCCGCGTTGTCGGCGGCTTCGTCCTCGTCGTCGTCGGGCTGCAGACTGGCCAGCAGCAGCAGCAGGCGCTGCACGTCCACGGTGGCGTAGCGCAAATCCAGGCTCGCGTCGGCGGATAGCAGGCGCGAGCCGGCCATACGTGCCGAGGCCTGGGCAAAACCCGCTCCGCCCGAAGTGGTAGCGAAGTACAGGGCCGGCATCCGAAACGTCGAGCCGGTCTTGAGCACCTGCAGCCGCACGTGGCGCAGGTTTTCGCCCACCGGCATCCGCAGCGTGGCCACCTGGCAGCTCACCTGCCCGCTGGCTGTCAGCAGCAGCCGGCGCAGCGGCGACTGGCGCGCCGCCCGCTGCGCCGGTGTCGGGGTGCGGCCGGCCGCCACCGGCCGCACCGACTGGCGCAGCAGCCGCGTCACCCGCTGGTAATCGAGGGTGCCGAAGCGCAGCGCCAGCTGAAACTCGCCGTTGGTGCGGCCGCGCGCCAGCGGCCCCGGCCACGCGGCCCGGCCGCGCACCTCGCCGCCCCACACCTGCGCCGTCAGGCCACTGAGACTGGTCAGGTATCCGTCGCGGCGCACCAGCACGCGCACCTGGCGCAGCGTATCGGTGGGCAGCACCAGCCGGGCGCAGCGCAGGGCTACCCGCAGGCGCAGGCCCGGGGGCAGCAGCGAGCTGTCGGCCGCGGCTTTGGCCGGCCGGCGGCGCCGGGCCGCCACCGAGCCGTCGGCGCGCGGGCGCAGCAGCTCGCCCAGCCGGGCCACCCGCAGCTCGTCCACGGCGAAGCGGCCGTCGATGAACGTGGTGGCACGCTGCCCAGTCAGGTAATCGAGCAGGTTCACCGTCCGCGCCTGGACTTGAAAGCGCATCCCGTCCACCTGCCCCGATAGGTCGTTGAGCTGCCAGAGGCTGTCCTGCAGGCCCAGGCGCACGTTCAGCCCCCGCACGCGGGCGTGGCGCGTCGGAATGTCGAAGGCCGCATCGTGCAGGGCCACGTGGCCGCGCACCGAGAGGCTGCGGGCCGGGCCGGGTGGGGGCTCCTGGCCGGGGCCGGGCGGCAGCGGGCCGCGCAGGCGCAGGTCCAGCTCGGCGGCCCCGTTGCGGGCCCGCCACTCGCCCGGCGCCACCAGCGCGGCCAGGGCGGGCAGGTCGGTGCGGCCGCGCAGGTGGCCCGTCACGGTGGGGCGGGTGAAGTCGCGCACCTGCAGGCGCAGGTCGAGCTGGCCCAGCGGGGAGTAGATGCGGCAGTGGTGCAAGGTGAGCGTGGTGCTGCTGGGCTGGTGGGCCGGGCCGTTGTCGAGCACGGCCAGCAAATCCCAGTGGCTGATGCGGCGGCTGGAATCGGGCCATACCAGCCGGGCCTGGCGCAGCTGCAGGCGCAGCACGTTGCGGGGCAGCACGGTGGGGCTGCTCAGCCCGCTGACGGTATAGCGCAAATATGCCTTGCTGGGGCTGCGGGCGCCGCGCAGGTAGGGCATCAGGCTGGGCGGCAGCACGTCGGGCAGCACGTCCATCAGCCGCTGCCGGCCTTCGAAGCGCAGCCGCAGCCAGGAGCCGGCCGGGGCCCGGCTGGCCGTGGTGTGGGTGCCGCTGACGCGGATGGTGTCGCCGCGCAGGGTGGCGCGGGTGCCCGGCTCGAAGGTGCCCCGGCGCCGGGCAAAGTCGTAGCGATAGTGGGCCCAGGCCTGCACCGGCTCGTGGGCCAGCAGCGTGCCGGTGCGGTCATTGTGCAAGGAATCGAGCTGGCCGCTGAGCGTGCCGCGCACGGTGAGCTGCCCGCCGCGCAGCCGGGCCCGAAACTGCCCCCGCGCCACCCGCGCCACGAAGCGGCTGTGCTTGTAGTCGTTGCGGAAGCTTAGCCGCACGTTGCGCAGCTGCACCGTCGGCAGGTCGAAATCCAGCGCGGGCGTCGAGGCCGGGCCGGGGCGGCGCCGGCCGTGCAGCGTCCAGCGGCGGCCCCGGGCGTCCACGTAGGCGCGCAGCAGCCCGTCGCGCAGCGTCAGGGCATCCACCTGCACCCGGCCGCGCAGCAGGGCCCGCAGGTTCAGGCGCAGGTCGGCGCGGGCCACTTGCAGCACCGGCTCGGGGCGCTGGTAGGCGGTATCGGTGAGGGTGAGGTGGCGCAGGGAGGCCGTCAGGTGCGGGAAGTCCTGCCAGCCGAGGTGCAGCTCGAAGGGGCTCACGACCAGGTCGGAGTTGCGGGCCAACCGCGCGCGCAGCTGCTGCTCCAGCCAGTGGCGGCCGTAGCGCGTGCCCAGCAGCCCGGCCCCGAACAGGAGCACCAGCATGACCAGTCCCAGCAAGAGCCCGGCCCCGCGCCGGAAACCAAATCGAGCCATAGCATCCGTAGCGCTGCTCCATTAGATGCGGCAGAAGCAGCGTAGCCGGCGCGCCGCCCGGCCCGCCGCTGCCAATACGGGCAACAAGCTCGGCAGGCTGCCGATCAGGCGCAAAACCCGCCGTGGGCCGGACCAGTGTGCCAACTACGCAGGCCCGGCGCGCCGCCTGACGCAGGCAGCCGGGCCGGGTGCTGGGTTACCCGTCGATACGGCGCACGCCCTCGCGCAGCAGCAGCGCGCAGATGGCCGTGGCGCCCAGCACCTGGCCGGTCAGCAGCAGGTAACGCGGGAGCAGCGAGGTAGCATCCAGCAGGGAGCCCAGCAGCACCAACAGCTGATGCAAGGCCACCATCATCGGCAGCAGGCTGGCCAGCACGAACAGGTAGCCCCGGCGGCGGGGCGTCAGGCGGAAAGCGGCAGTCATAGACAACGAGCAGGTAACAGATAAAACGCGCCAAAAGGTAGTCCAGAACGGCGGTACGTCCGCTACTATCGGCCCGCCTTTTGGCGGCGCGCTCGTGCTACTTGTCTGGAAATCGAGCGGGCCCGTCCTGCCGCACGGCAGAACGGGCCCGAGCCTGTCGTCAGCCAACGCCCGCGCCGCTACAGCTGCGCCAGGAAAAACGCCTTCAGCTCGTTGAAGATGAGCATATCGGTGCCGTGGCCGATGTGGCTGTAGGTTTTGAAGCGGGCGTTGATGCGCTGCTGCTGGTACACCTGCTGGCAGTATTGCCAGCGCGCGGGCTGCATCTGCTGACCTAGGTATTTGTAAATCAGGGCCCGCTCCGTGTCGTCGTAGGCGTCGTCGAAGGCGGCGGCGTCGTTCTCGTCGAGGGCGCCCATGTAGAAGAACTGCGGCACGGCCCGGTACTGCTGCCAGTCGAGGCGGTGGCCGGTGAGCTGCCGGTAATCGGCCAGGCCCAGGGGGTAGGGCAGGGGCGTGCCGTCTATTTTGTCGAGGGGCAGTAGCAGCAGGCCATTGAGCCCGCCGCCGGCCACGGCCCGCACCCGCTCGGGGTGGAGCACGGTGAAGCGGTTGACGAAGCTGGCCGAGGCCGAAAACCCGTTGAGCAGCACTTTCTCCCGGGCCTGCACCTGCAGGGCGCGCAGCTGCTCGCGGGCGTCGTCAATCATGCGCAGCAGCTGCTCATCCAGCCGGGCCAGCTCCCCGGTGGCGTGCAGCGCGTCCTTGTCGAGGGCGTGGGTGTAGAGCAGCGGCTGGGCGGCCGGGCGCGGAAACACCGGCATCAGCAGCGGCAGCCCGATTTCGCGGGCCAGCGGCCGGCCCAGCGTGGCCTTCGGCCCGGCCACGGCCACCCGGGCGGCCCGCTCGTGCACGGCCAGCGTGTCGTTGAGCAGGCCGGTGTTGTTGGGCTCCACCAGCAGGTAGGTAGGAGTGTTGCGCGGGGCGCCCTTCGGCACCAGCAGAAAATAGGGGTAGTGGAAGCCCTTGGCCGGATTGGCCGCGATGCGCAGCAGCGTATCGGTGGCGGCGCGGGGGGCGGCGTGGCCGGGCCGGGTCAGCAGGAGCAGGGCGCCGAAGCTCAGCAGCAGGGTCAGCAGCGGTTTCATAGGCAGGACGGAGAAGACTCCCAAACGTAGCCGTGCCAGGACCGGCCAACCAAATTCGGCGGCTCACATAAAGATGTAGCACGGCCCGAAACCACCGTTGGTTCGATGGATACAGCGAAGCTGTTTAGGAAGTCCTTGGAACGTCCTGTCGAGCTGGTCGGGACATCTCGCTCGGCGGCTATTCTTCTCGTTGAACAAAGTGGCTCTATCAGGAGTCAGCACGCGAGATGTCTCGACCAGTTCGACATGACACTTCTCAAACAGGTTCAGCGTTTTCCTTCTATAAAGCCAGCTACTTCCGGCCCGCGCCAAACTTGGCGTAACCGTCCAGCACCCAGCCTTCCACCACGGGCGGATCGACGCCGATAGACCCGCTCTTGGCGTAGGCCAGCGGCCTGCCGGTTTCCATGTCAATCAGTTGGTAGACCTGCCTGCCGCGAATCATGACGTAGTGCGAGTACAGGTAACGCGCGTCGGCGGCCAGCACGGCCTGTTCGATAACCGAGCGGTCGACTACCTGCACCGGGTAGGGATATTTGCGCGCCAATTGCTCCGGCGTGACACTGGGGGCCAGGAGGTTGCGGTCAATCAGCAGCGTTTTGCGCTGAATGACGGGACCGGATGCGGTCAGTTCCGCCTCCAGGGCCCGCAGGTATTTTTTCTCGTCGGGTCGCGCCTCGTTGGCTTCCAGGTAGCGCTGCATCTGCTGCACCGTGTTTACCATGTCGCTGGGGAAGAACAGGTCGTGCCACTGCACAAACAGCATTTGCTGGGTGGTGTAGAAGCAGCCGAGCACCGACTGTTCCTGCGCGCGCCGGGCTGTGGCGGGCTTCTGCAGCACCTTCAGCCAGAGCGCGGGCGCTGCATCACGGCCGACGCTGGCTTTGCCCGCTTGCAGCACCAGGTGGGGCTGCTGGTCCTGCAGCGCGCTGTCGAGGGCGGCTTGGCCGCGCAGCACGCGCACGGCGGGCGAAAAGGTCCAGAACCGACCCGCCTGCTGCATCTGCTCGTTGTAGGCCGCCAGGTCGGTGCGGTAGCGGGCCATGGCCTTGGGGTTGTTGGCGTAGGCCTTCAGTACCCGCGGATCGGGCGCTTCCTGCACCAGTTCCAACGGCAGCTTCCGCAGCGCGGCAACACGCGGGTAATCGGACGTCAGCAGCGGCATGTATGGCTCTTGGGCCCAGGACGAAAAGGCCAGCAGCAGACCGGCACAGGTCGGCCCGAGTAAACGTAGATGCATAAGCAGCGCAACCGTAAGTAGCGGACAGAAATAGGAAGCTACAAGTAAGGCAAAATAACCAAGGTCGGCACTGGCAGCACGGCTGGCATCGGTCGGCACCGAATGCCCGCCTCGCGCCGGTCAACGCCGACGCGCCGCTCAGCTGTGGCATCTTGCCTATATTTGCCACCGGATACGCCCCCAAGTAGTACCCCAATGGAAATTCGCTGAACCCACCAGCCTGATGGCCCGCCAATCCTCCCGCCGCCTTGTGCCGCCGGGTTGGCCCGCCGATTTTCCATTCGTCCCGCCCCGCTTCGGCCCGGCGACGCAACCCGCCCCCTTATGTAATCCAGCTGTCGGCCCTGCCGCAGGAGCCTGGCCCCGGTGCTCATCGGCGCCGGCTCGTTGCTGCCTTGTTTCCGGTGGCCATTGGGCTGTAAAGCCGCGGATTTTTCCGCAGCTCGCGCCTTGCTCGTTGCGCACGGCCGCCTCATCGGGTCAGCCGGCCGGTAATGCCCGCCCGGCGTGGGAGCTACAACGTCCGTCCCTGCACGCCTAGCCCTGGCGGCTATACGTGCCCCGGGCCACGCCACTCTTTTCCTGCCATGAAATTCAGCCCGAACGCTCCACCGAGCGCAGCCCGCTGCTGCGTTCGGGCCTGCGCCGCTCCGCTCCGCGCGGCCCTGGTTTTCCTGTTCACCCGCTAAGCCCTTTCATCCTTATGAGTATCGTCGCCAACCATCTTTCCTATACCCACCCCGACGGCGAAACGCTGTTCCTCGACTTGCACCTGGCCGTGCCCGGCGGCGGCAAGGCCTCCCTGGTCGGGCCCAACGGCGCGGGCAAATCCACCCTGCTGCGGCTGCTGGCCGGGCAGCTGCCGCCCACCGCCGGCGAGGTGCTGCGGCCCGAGCCGCCCTACTACGTGCCCCAGCACCTGGGCCAGTACGACGCCCTCACCGTGGCCGAAGCCTTGGGCGTGGCCGATAAGCTACGGGCCCTGCACGCCATCCTCGCCGGCGACGCCACGGCCGAGCAATTCGCCCGCCTCGACGACGACTGGAGCATCGAAGAGCGGGTGCAGACGGCCCTGGCTCACTGGCAGCTGCCGCCGCTCGACCTGCACCTGCCCCTCGGCGCGCTCAGCGGGGGCGAGAAAACCAAGGTGTTTCTGGCCGGGGCCCAGCTGCACGGCGCCGGCCTCATGCTGCTCGACGAGCCCAGCAACCACCTCGACGCGGCCAGCCGCCAGCTGCTCTACGACTTCCTCCGCCGCACCCCGGCCACGGTGCTCGTCGTCAGCCACGACCGGGCCCTGCTGAATCTGGTAGACCTGACCCTGGAGCTGCTGCCCGACGAAGTGGCCGTGTACGGCGGCAACTACGACTTCTACCAGGCACAGAAGCAAGTGCAGCTAGCGGCCCTGCAGGCCCAGCTCGACGCCACGGCCAAAACCCTGCAGCAGGCCCGGCAGAAAGCCCGCGACGTGGCCGAGCAGCGCCACAAGCAGGACGCCCGCGGCACCGCCCAGGGCCAGAAGAAGGGGCTGCCGCGCATCGTGGCGGGCCACCTCAAGCGCCAGGCTGAGCAAAGCTCTGCCCAGCTCCGCGAAGTCCACCACGCCAAAATCGACGGGCTGAGCCAGGACGTGCAGCAGCTGCGCACCCAGCTGCGCGAGCAGCAGGCCCTGCGCATCGACCTGAGCCACTCGGCCCTGCACCGCGGCAAGGTGCTGGTAGAGGCCGAAGGGGTGAACTTCGCCTACGCCGGCCAGCCCCCGCTGTGGGCGCAGCCGCTCACGCTGCAGCTGCGCTCGGGCCAGCGGCTGCGCATCGAGGGGCCCAACGGCGCGGGCAAAACCACCCTGGTGAAGCTGCTGACCGGCCAGCTCGTGCCCACCACCGGCCAGCTGCACCGCGCCGCCTTCACGTCATTCTACCTCGACCAGGAGTACTCCCTCATCGACAACCAACTGACGGTGTTCGAGCAACTGCAGCGCTACAACTCCCGCCAGCTGCTGGAGCACGAGCTGAAAACCGTGCTGCACTACCACCAGTTTGCCCGCGAGAGTTGGGACCGGCCCTGCGCCGGTCTCAGCGGCGGCGAAAAGCTCAAACTCATCCTGTGCTGCCTCACCGTGAGCAACCGCGCCCCCGATCTGCTCATCCTCGACGAGCCCACCAACAACCTCGACCTGCCCAGCCAGCAGGTGCTCACCGACGCCGTGCGCAGCTTCCAGGGCACCCTGCTGCTCATCTCCCACGACCAGCCCTTCGCCGACGACATCGGCGTGGATGAGACGCTGACGCTAGGGTAAAGGCCCTGACGCGAGCCGGCCCCGGCAGTGCGGCACCACCATCGCGGCACCACCGATTCGCCGCCGGCAGATCGGCAACCGAAGGGCGGGCCGGTTTGCCCCAAGGCCTTATTTGGCGTCGGCGCCGGGCTGGGCCAGGCCTTCGAGCACCCAGGCCTGTACCTTGGGCGTACCGACGCTCTGGCCCAGCTTGTACTTGGCAAACGCCACCACCTGCCCGTCGGCCATGTTTACGAGCTGGTAGGCATGGTCGCGCAGCAGCAGCACGTAGCGGGCGTACAGGTAGCGGGCGTCGGCCGTGCGTACGGCTTCTTCGATGACGGCCCGCGGCACCAGCTGCACCGGGTAAGGATACAGCTCGGCCACGCGCGCCGGCGTGAGGTCGGTGGAGAGCAGGTCCTGATCTAGCAGCAGGGTTTTTTGCCGAACGACGGGGAGTCCGGCCCGCAGCTCCGCCTGCCGGGCCTGCCGGTACTGCTGGTCGCTGGCCCCGCCGGCGCGGGCCAGCAGGTAGCGCTGCATCTGCTGCAGGGTATTGAGCAAGTCGCTGGCGGAAAACTGGTCGTGGAAACGGCGGACCAGCACCGTCTGGGTGGTGTAGTAGCAGCCGAGCACCGTCTCCACGCGCGCGTTCTTCTTGCCCGGCGTTTTCTGGTGCACGTTCAGAAACACGGCCGGGCACACGTCCTTATCGGTATCCGCCTGCCCGGATTTCAGCACCAGCCGGGGCTGCCCATCGGCCAGCAGGCTATCCAGCTGCGCCGGAGTCAGCACCTGCACCTGGGGCGAAAACGTCCAGAACCGCCCCGCTTGGCGCATGTGCTCGTTGAAGGTGGCAATGTCGGTGCGCAGGGTGGCAAACATTTCCGGCTTTTTGGCCGACACTTTCGCCACAAAGGGCGGTACATCTTCCAGCAGCAGCACCAGCGGCATGGTCCGCAGCGCCTCGATATGCGGGTAGTCGCTCGGGAAGAATGGAACGGGGCCCTCTTGGGCCCGGCCGCGGAGGGCCAACAGCAGGCAAAAGCCGCTCAGCAGCAGTACGCGCAAACGCATAAAATAGAAATGGCCGGGCGGCTAACCGACCGCCTCGGAACCCGCAAGATAATGCCCCGGCAGCCTTTCTCCCACCGGCGGCCCGGGCGGGGCCCCCGCTCACCCCGCCGGGCATAGAAAAAGCCGGGGGCGGCCCGGCTTTTTCATCGTAGCAATAGGTGTAATAGGGGCGAGTAGGGGGCCGGTCTAGCCCTGGGGCGTGGGGCCGCCGGGCTTGGCGGGCCGGGCGGCCGCGTCGTCGGCGTCGTCGGAGAGGCGGTAGAGCTGGCGGCGGGTGGCATTGGTGGGGAAGGCCAGGCGGGCGGCTTTGTTGAGGCGCTGCCCGAAGCCGAAGGCCGCGTTTTGCACCCGCACGTAGCCGCCGGTGCCCTCCTGGTTGGTGCCCTTCTGCATTTCCTGCTTGGTGTCCACCGCGTCGAGCTGGTCGGCCAGGGTCTTGAGGTCGGCCAGCTGCTGGGCCGTGAAGCCCTTGGCCGCTAGCTCGGCCTTGTCGCGCTCGGCGGCTTCGGCGGCCATGTCGAGCAGCAGGCGCATTTCCTCCGGGTCGTTGGCGGCCTTGGCGTAGCGGTCCTTGCCGTACTGGTTCAGGCGGCCCTTGTTCTTGGGAAACGCCTGCTCCACGTAGTAAAACACCGACTGCGCCGTGCGCCGCGCCCGCTCCATTTCGTTGCCCACCACGGCCGTGTCTTCCGACAGCTTGCCGCGCCGCACGTCCACGTTCGGCGCCTTGTCGGCCGCCTCCAGGGCCGCCATCCATTCGGCCCCGAACGTGCCGCCCAGTTCGGGGTTGACGGCGGCAAACGTGGCCGCGTCGGTGAGGTAATGGCCGTGCATGGTGCGCATGCGGGCGCGCATGTCGGCATCCGAGCCGACAAATTTGCGGCCTTCGGGTTTGGGGGTTGACATAAGGGTAACTGTAAAAGGGTTTTGGAAGAATTATGAGGCTACGCTATGACTATTCCCAGTCATTTGCAACTACTTCGCCGCCTAAATCACCCAAAACGCCCTAAGTACCACGCGAAACCAGCAAAGAAGCGCCTCCGCCGGACAAAGAGCCGCCACCCACGGACAAAGAGGCACCCGAAACGGGTAAAGAAGCGCCGCCAACGAACAAAGAAGACCCGCAACCGACAAAGAAGCGGCCCAACGAACAAAGAGGCGCCTCGACCGGACAAAGAGCCGCCCGCACCGCTTAAAGAAGCCCCCGAAACCAATAAAGAAGCGCCTCAACCGCGCAAAGAGGAACCGACGCCCGCCTACTGCCCACCCGCTCCGCGCTGCTAGAGCTGCTCGCGCGACTGGGGAAGCAGGGGAGTGAAGCGAAGCCGGCCCGCTGGGGCGGCGGGCCGGACTAGATAGCTATTATGGTGATGTTTGAATTTGTATAGGCATAGTCTCATGTGAATGCTTTTATCAGTTTGGTTTTGAGTATACAATTATGAATAAGGTGTAGAACTATTCTAGGACTCTATATTCAAGATCTTTTCTTATTCTTTCTGATAGCAGGCTGTGTAATTCTTGCTTTCTTTCATCTGAAACAATAAGGGGATTGATTTTGTCAAAAAATGTGGAGTTTATCCAAAAATATGCAAAGTCTTTAATTATTAAATTAGGAATTTGTTCTTTGACTTTCGTTAATAAAATTTCATTTATTTGATTGGAATAAGACTCATAATCGTTAGTTTTAGTATAATCAAATATTAATATATCTTCTATTAAAATTGATGCTAGTTTATCTGACATGCGTTTGATGTTGGCTTTTGTGGTTTTCTTCTGTATTGCATAAGCTACATGACTTGAAAACTGATCTAGGAATACGTCAATTATTGTTTTAAAGTATTGGTCTTCAATTTGCTTCAGTTCTTCTTGATCAATCATTTTTCTTCCTAATGCCTCTACAATCGAGTTAATCTTCGATGTGACAGTATTAAGCTCATTTACTGAATTTAATATAGTTTTATTGGATGGCTCGGTTCTCATTTTATTTAAATATAAATAAAACATACCGGAAAACTGACTCCTTAAATATTCGATTATTTCCTCTACTCTTTCGAATGTTTTTATTGGTCTTTTCGAAACCTCTTGTATGAATTTGAATATATTTATTGAATCCACATGTGCAAACTTGAAACTGTTATTTTCCTTTATTATTTTATTGAATAGCGTGATATTTTGTTTGTATGTTTGATACTCGGCGTATACATTTTTGTCAATAAAGATAAAAACTGGAATATTATTCTGTGCTGCGGTTTCAAATTCGCCTTTGGTGATACTAGTGTATTCCGCATCATATTTTTCATAATCTATGTTCTGCTCTTGCTGTGAGGTTGCTGAGCCATATCTGCCTCCAATAATTAGGATCATAATATGGCACGAATCAACCTCCTGATAGCAAGAAGTGTCTAAAGATCTGCCATGCTCAAATGTGACACGCCCGCTTTCGAAAAGGACTGGGTCAAAGCCATATGATTCGATAAATTGCTCAATACTTTCCCTGACATACTTTAAATCGTAGTAGGTCGAGCTGATGAATACTCTTGGTTGCATTTTTAGGCTGGGTTTGACGTTTGTTGTTCTATTTGGCGAAGCACATACTCGCGTAATATATACGTAACCATTGTAGCAGCTAGGAGGCCTACTACAAACTCTATTACTCTGAACGAGTTTATTAGTGATAATGAAGCTTCATTGTTTACAAATTTATCTATTGCTTTGTCGGTTTTGGATAAAACATAACCGGATAAAAATGATGCAACAGCTGTTCCAAGCTTTGTAAACCTTTCTCCTTCTTTTGGTGAATCAGGAGAAGCGAAAGTTCCTAAAACCCATCCTATGCCCACTCCTAGTGTAAGTATTGCAATATTGATATACGGATCGTAAGGAGTGATTTTTATCTTAAATGAAAAGTATAACATTGGCATATATAGCAAACATACACCGGTGAGTAAAGCCAGTAGAGCAGTAATAAATTTGTCGCTGCTAATTTTTTCTAAAAGCGCAAGGAGGAAAACTTTCATATTAATTTAGTTAATATTTGATGATAATTTCCCCAGAATCTCCTGCGCGGCCACGGCAATGACGGTGCCGGGGCCGTAGATGCCGGTGACGCCCGCGTCGTAGAGGAACTGGTAGTCCTGGGCGGGGATGACGCCGCCGGCAATGACGAGGATGTCTTCGCGGCCGAGCTGGGCCAGCTCGGCGAGGAGCTGGGGAATGAGGGTTTTGTGGCCGGCGGCCAGCGAGGACACTCCTACTACGTGCACGTCGTTTTCGGCGGCCTGGCGGGCTACTTCGGCGGGCGTCTGGAACAGGGGGGCAATGTCCACGTCGAAGCCCACGTCGGCGAAGGAGGTGGCAATGACTTTGGCGCCACGGTCGTGGCCGTCCTGGCCCATTTTGGCCACCATCAGGCGGGGGCGGCGGCCTTCGCGCTGGCTGAACTCGTCGGCCAGCTGCCGGGCCTTGGCAAATTCCTGGTCGTAGTCCATTTCGGCGGAGTACACGCCCGAGACGGTGCGGATGGTGGCCTGGTGGCGGCCAAAGACGGTTTCGAGCGCGTCGGAGATTTCGCCGAGGGTGGCGCGCAGGCGGGCGGCCTGCACGGCCAGCTCCAGCAGGTTCTCCTTGGCGCGCGCCGCGTCGGTCAGGGCCTGGAGGGCCTGCTGCACGGCGGCGTTGTCACGCCCGGCGCGGATGCGCTTCAGGCGGGCAATCTGCGACTCGCGCACGGCGGCGTTGTCGATGTCGAGGATTTCGATCTGGGTTTCGCGGGCGGCTTCCTCGTCGCTGAGGCGGTACTTGTTCACGCCCACGATGATTTCCTTGCCCGAGTCGATGCGGGCCTGCTTGCGGGCGGCGGCTTCCTCGATGCGCAGCTTGGGCAGCCCGGTTTCGATGGCCTTGGCCATGCCGCCGAGCTGCTCCACTTCCTGAATCAGCGCCCAGGCCTTGTCGGCCAGCTTGTGGGTGAGCGTTTCCACGTAGTAGGAGCCGCCCCAGGGGTCCACCACGCGGGTGATGTCGGTTTCGTGCTGCAGGTAGAGCTGGGTGTTGCGGGCAATGCGGGCCGAGAAGTCGGTGGGCAGGGCAATGGCCTCGTCGAGGGCGTTGGTGTGCAGGCTCTGGGTGCCGCCCAGGGCCGCGGCCAGGGCTTCCACGGTGGTGCGGGCCACGTTGTTGAACGGGTCCTGCTCGGTGAGCGAGTAGCCCGAGGTCTGGCAGTGGGTGCGCAGGGCCAGGGACTTGGGGTTTTCGGCCCCGAACTGCTTGATGAGCTTGGCCCAGAGCAGGCGGCCGGCGCGCAGCTTGGCAATTTCCATGAAGTGGTTCATGCCGATGGCCCAGAAGAAGGACAGGCGCGGCGCGAACTGGTCGATGGTCATGCCCGCTTTCAGGCCGGCGCGCACGTACTCCACGCCGTCGGCCAGGGTGTAGGCCAGCTCCAGGTCGGCGGTGGCGCCGGCTTCCTGCATGTGGTAACCCGAGATGCTGATTGAGTTGAACTTGGGCATCCGCTGGGCGGTGTAGCTGAAGATGTCGGCAATGATGCGCATCGACGGCTCGGGCGGGTAGATGTAGGTGTTGCGCACCATGAACTCCTTCAGAATGTCGTTCTGAATGGTGCCCGCCAGCTTCTCCGGCGCCACGCCCTGCTCCTCGGCCGCCACGATGTAGAAGGCCATAATCGGGAGCACCGCCCCGTTCATGGTCATCGACACCGACATCTGGTCCAACGGAATCTGGTCGAAGAGCAGCTTCATGTCCTCCACCGAGTCGATGGCCACGCCCGCCTTGCCCACGTCGCCCACCACCCGCGGGTGGTCGGAGTCGTAGCCCCGGTGGGTGGCCAGGTCGAAGGCCACCGACAGGCCCTTCTGCCCGCCGGCCAGGTTGCGGCGGTAGAAGGCATTCGATTCCTCGGCCGTGCTGAAGCCCGCGTACTGGCGGATGGTCCAGGGGTTCTGCACGTACATGGTGCTGTAGGGCCCGCGCAGGTAGGGCGCCTGCCCGGCCCCGAAGCCCAGGTGGTCGAGGTGGGCCACGTCATTGGCCGTGTAGTAGCCTTTCAGGTTGATGCCTTCGGGCGTGGGGTTGCTGGCGGGCTGCACCGGCAGCGCCGGCTCCGGGGCGGCATCGTAGGGAATATGGGCGAAGTCGGGTTTCATGGGGGAATGGCTGGGGGCCGCTTGGGGCGGTGCTGGGGTTGCCTCTAGCACGTCATTCCGAGCGAAGTCGAGGAATCTCGCGTGCTGATGGCGGATAGTAATTTCTGTTCAACGAGGGAATTACTATCGAGCGAGATGTCTCGGCTTCGCTCGACATGACGTGCTGATGGCTTCGTTTTAACGGCCTTGCAAACGTGCTAAAACATCATCCGTGCTGTAGCCCGACACGGTGAATTCCTTGAAGCCGAAGTAGCGCACGGCGTCCTGCATGGTGGGCAGGTCGCAGGCCAGGAGCACGGGGGCCTCGTGCTGCAGCTGCTCGCCGTCGTCTTCGCTGTCGTCGGGGCGGTTGCGCACGAAGTCGGCGAACTGCTGGAACTGCTCGGGCCGCGCCGACATCAGGGTGGCTTCCTCGGGCGTGGAGAAGAGCAGCGACAGGGCGCCCTTGTCCGGCAGCTCCGACATGGCCGGGCGCTGCTCGGCCGGCAGCAGGCGCACGAAGGAGTCGTAGATCTGCTGAATGGTATCGGTGCCGAGCAGCACCACGGCGGCCTTCTTCTTTTTCAGCTCCTTGCGGATGAAGTGCATGGCCGTGGCCAGCCGCAATACTTCCGAGGGGTAGGCCGCCCGGGTCGAGTCGAACTGCCGGCTGCGCAGCAGCTTCTTCGGGTCGAAGCTGAACTGCTCCTTCAGGTTCTGGAAGCGGTTGGTGCCCACGATGACCTGCTCGCCGGTGGCAATGCGCCGGAACTGCTCCATGGTGGCCAGCCGGATGCTTTCGTACACCTTGCCGCGGGCTACCAGCAGGCCGCCGGCCGCCTCGGTCTGCTGAAACAGGGCCCAGGCCTCGCGGGCCAGCTGGTCGGTGAGCGTTTCGATGAAGTAAGAGCCGGCGGCGGGGTCGGCCACGCGGTCGAGGTAGGCTTCCTCGCGCAGAATCACCGGCACGTTGCGGGCAATGCGGCTCGAAAACTCGTTGGGCGCCTCGTACAGGCTATCGTAGGGCGTGACGGACACGGAATCGGCCCCGCCCAGCACCGCGCTCATGGCCTCGGTGGTCACGCGCAGCATGTTGGTGTGCGGGTCCAGCGTGGTCTGCGTCCACGACGAGGTGGTGGCGTGGATGCGCAGCGTGGCCGCCACCTCGGGCCGCACCCCGAAGGCGTGCAGCAGCGTGGCCCAGAGCCGGCGCAGGGCGCGTAGCTTGGCTATTTCCACGAAGTAGCTCGGCCCAATGCCCACGTGCACGTGCAGGGCGGCGGCAATGGCCGTCACGTCCAGGTCGAGGTCGTCGGCGGGGAAGTTGTCGAGGAAGGCCACGGCCGTGTTGAGCGTGTAGGCCAGCTCCTGCACGGCGGTAGCGCCGCGGCTGTTGAAGAACTGCCCGTTGACGGCCAGCGGAAAAAACTCGGGCAGATGGCGCGTGAGCTGCACGCAGCGGCGCAGCCCGTGCACCAGCATGGCGTAGTCGTCGGGCTGGCTGTTCGAGCCGGGAGAATAGCGCAGGAAGCCCTTCAGCGGGCGGTCCACGCTGGCATCGACCAGGCGCCGGGTGAATTCCTCGGGCTGCCGGCATACTGTGAAGCCCCACACGCCCTGCTCCAGCGGCAGCGTGGCCGCCAGGTAGCCCACATCGAAGCGCTCCGGGTCGGAGAGGTCGAAGTGCGCCCCGTCGGCCCCGCCCTGCACGGCGCGGGCGGCGTGGTCGATGGCGGCGCGGCCGTCGGTGCCGGCGGGCACCAGCAGGGTGGGCAGGTTGCGCCAGGAGTTGGGGGCGGCGCGGCGCAGGGCGCGCACCTGCGGCGCAGGCATTTCGCCGAGGGCCGTGAGGGCCTCACGGTGGTAGAAGGGCTCCAGGGTGAGGCCGTCGGGCGTTTCCCAGCGCAGGTCGGCGGGGTCGGCACCCTTCAGGTCGCGGGCAATGCGCGCCTGCCAGGCGGCAGTGCTCAGCGGCTCGAATTCGGAAAAGGATAAGGCGGCGGGACGGGGGCTGTCGGACATAAGCGTGCTAACAGGCAGCAGACGGGCCAAAACGGCCCGCATCGGTGCCCGCAAGATACTAGCTTGCCCGCAACGAAGCGGGGCAAGCGAATGACTCCGCCAGCCAATGTTACCTACGCCCTCGGGAACCACCGGGCCCGCGCCGTACCTTTGTGCTTTGTAGTTTCCCCAAGACCCTGATGTCCCGATTTCGTTTTCGCGGCGCGGCGCTGGCGCTGCTACTGGCCGCTACGGCGGCCTGCCAGCGCGGCGCCCTGCAGCCCACGGCCCAGCTGACCAATACGGCCCAGCCCATGACGGCCGCCCAGCCCGCCGACCCCAAGGTGGAAGCCGTGGTGGCGCCCTACCGCTTGAAAGTCAAGCAGCAGATGGACGAGGTCATCGGCCACGCCCCCGAAGCCATCCGCAAGAACCCCGGCGAGTCGCCGCTGGCCAACTTCGCCGGCGACATTCAGCGCGAGCGGGCCGCCCGGGAGCTGGGCCAGGGCATCGACCTGGGCGTGATGACCAACGGCGGCCTGCGTGCCGAGCTGCCTGCCGGCAACATCACCACCGGCTCCATTTTCGAGCTGATGCCCTTCGAGAACGAGCTAGTGGTGCTCGACGCCCCCGCCTCGGTGGTGCAGCAGCTGTTCAACTTCGCCGCGCCCATCCACATGGCCGTGTCGGGTGCCACCTACACCGCCACCCCCGACGGCAAGCCCACCGACATCCGCATCGGCAAGGAGCCGTTCGATCCGGCCAAGGACCGCACCTACTCCATTGCCATCAGCGACTACCTGGCCAGCGGCGGCGACAAGCTGGAGTTCTTCCGCCCCTTGCCGCCGCGCCACACCAACGTGCTGCTGCGCACGGCCTTCAGCGACTACGTCCGCCAGCTCACCAAGGAAGGCAAGCCCGTGACGGCCAAAGCCGAAGGACGGGTCCATTTTTAAATGTGGGAAATGTGTTAGAATGTGGTTGAGTGTGAGAAATGAGCCAACCAATGTTGAAGTCATTGCTCATCCTGCCACATCCGCCACCTGACCGATCAGCACATTAATCACATTTCCCACATTCCGCACATTAGACCATCATGCTCCGTCGCGACTTCCTGAAATCTTCCGCTTTGGGTGCCGCCGGCCTAACGCTGGCCGGGCCGGGGCTGATTACCTCGGCCCTGGGCGCCGCCAAGCCGGTGCGCCTGACCATTCTGCACACCAACGACATGCACTCCCGCATCGACCCCTTCCCGGTGGGCGCGGCGCAGTGGGCCGACGAGGGCGGCATGGCCCGGCGGGCGGCACTGGTGGCCCGCATCCGGCAGGAGCAGCCCAACGTGCTGCTGCTCGACGCGGGCGACATCTGGCAGGGTACGCCCTACTTCAACTTCTTCGGCGGCGAGCTGGAATACAAGCTCATGAGCCAGATGCAGTACGACGCGGCCACCCTGGGCAACCACGACTTCGACAACGGCCTGCAGGGCCTGGAAAAGCAGCTGCCCAACGCGCAGTTTCCCTTCCTGATTGCCAACTACGATTTCTCGCAGACTCCGCTGAAGGGCCGCTTCCAGCCCTACAAGGTGTTCGAAAAGCAGGGCGTGCGCATCGGCGTGTTCGGGGTGGGCATCGAAATGGCCGGCCTGATTTCCGACCGTAACTACGGCGCCACCAAGTACCTCGACCCGATTGCCGTGGCCCGCGAGCAGGTGCAGCACCTGCGCGGGGCCGAGAAGTGCGACCTGGTCATCTGCCTCTCGCACCTGGGCTACAAGTACGAGTCGGCCAAAGTGGATGACCACAAGCTGGCCGCCGGCGCCCCCGGCATCGACCTGATCATCGGCGGCCACACCCACACCTTCCTCGATACGCCCACGGTGGTGGAGGGGCCGCAGGGCCACCGCACGCTCGTCAACCAAGTGGGCTGGTCGGGTATCAAATTGGGACGAATCGACTACGTGTTCGACCGCGCCACGGGCCGCAAAGGAGTGGCAATGGCTGAGTCGCTGAGTATCAATGCTTCAGCCCTAAGCTAGCGGAAATCGGTTTGGCGCTCTGCCGACTTTTCCACATTTTTGTCTCCCCCTAGCCGAAACCAGGTTCCAAAACCGGGTTTCGGCTGGCTTTGCCCGTCCCTCCCCACACACCGCTTGCGCAGCCCGTTTAATGCAGAAGGATTGCCGTACCGTCTGGGTCAACTGCCTGCGTGTGATTCGCGGGAGCGTGGGGGAGCAGAGCTTCCGCACGTGGTTTGAGCCCATTGTGCCGGTGGCATTGCAAGGCAACCTGCTCATCATTCAGGTGCCCAGCCAGTTCTTCTACGAGTGGCTGGAGGAGCACTACGTGGACGTACTCAAGAAGGCCATCGTGCAGGAACTGGGCCCCGACGGGCAGCTGGAATACTCGGTGGTGGTGGACCAGGGCAACGAGCAGGCCCGCCCCCGCACCGTGAACCTGCCCGCCACCCGCGGGGGGGCCGCGCACCGCGCCCCGGCCAACACGCCCACCGCCGCCCAGGTGCGCCCCATGGCGCCTCAGCCCAACCCGGCCGCCGACAACGCGCCGCCGGCCCGGCCGCCTTATAACCCCAACGGCCAGCCGTACACGTCCGGCAGCAACGCGGGCAACCCGTATCCGGCTAAGCGCCAGCCCGCGGCCAACCACGCCGCCGCCACCGTGGCGCCGGCCCCGCCGCTGCGCAACCCCTTCGAGGTGCGCACCGTGGGCGACCAGACCTACCTGAACTCGCAGCTGAACGGGAACTACTCGTTCACCAACTACATCGAGGGCTCGTGCAACCGCCTGGCGCGCTCGGCCGGCTGGGCCGTGGCCGAAAAGCCGGGCACGACCTCGTTTAACCCGCTGATGATTTACGGCGGCGTCGGGCTGGGCAAAACCCACCTGGTGCAGGCCATCGGCAACCACATCAAGGAGCACGCGCCCAATAAGTTCGTGCTCTACGTGTCGGCGGAGAAGTTTACGAACCAGTTCATCGAAAGCCTGAAAACCAACTCGGTGCAGGATTTCGGCAACTTCTACCTGCTGGTTGACATCCTGATTCTGGACGACGTGCAGTTCCTGGCCGGCAAGGACCGCACCCAGGAAATGTTCTTCCACATCTTCAACCACCTGCACCAGGCCGGCAAACAGGTCATCATGACCTCCGACGTGCCCCCGCGGGAGCTGAAAGGCTTCGAGGAGCGCCTGCTCAGCCGCTTCAAGTGGGGCCTGACGGCCGATTTGCAGAGCCCGGACTTCGAAACGCGCGTGGCCATCATCATGAACAAGATGCAGGCCGACGGCATCGACATTCCGCCGCAGGTGGTGGAGTACCTCGCGTACTCCGTCGAGACGAACGTGCGCGAACTGGAAGGCGTGCTGATTTCGCTCATTGCGCAATCCTCGCTGACGCGCCGCGAAATCGACCTGGAAATGGCCAAACAGGCGCTACGCCACATCATCGAGGACGTGGAGGCGGAGGTGAACCTGGACTTCATCCAGAAAACCGTGGCCGAGCACTTCAGCATCCCGGTGGACTTGCTGAAAGCCAAAACCCGCAAAAAGGAAGTGGTGACGGCCCGGCAGGTGGCCATGTACTTCGCCAAGGAGCACACCAACCACTCGCTCAAGAGCATCGGCTACCACTTCGGCGGGCGGGACCACAGCACCGTCATCCACTCGGTGCAGACCGTTTCGGACCTCATCGACTCCGACAAAACCTTCCGCACCACCATTCAGGAGCTGCGCAAGAAGTTTACCGGCGGGAAGTAGGCCGGATAAAGAAAGAACGTCATTCAGAGCGAAGCGAAGAATCTCGCGTGGTTCGTCTGATAGTAGCTCCAATCGTTGAGTTTACTACCAGACGTCAGCACGCGAGATTCTTCGCTTCGCTCTGAATGACGTTCTGTGGTTAAGTAGCCAAGCCGTTACAGCTCTGAGGTCGTGCGCTCTTCGAAGGCCAGCTGATTGTGCTGGGCGAAGTCCTGGAGCATGGTGCGCAGCTGCTGGCGGCGGCGCTTGCCGCGCACCTGGCGCAGATTCAGCGAGTAGCTGGTGCCGTCCTGCATACGGAGCAGCAGCTGGCGCGGCTCCAGCAGCAAGGCGCGCATGTCCTTGGCCTCGAAAGGCTGCTTGCCGATGAAGAGGCCGGGCTTGTGGACCAGGTAGGAGGGCGTGATTTCGAGGTAGGTCTGGGTGCCGAACAGCGGCAGGTTCTGCACCAGGATGTAGAAGATGTAGAGCACGGCCAGGCCGAGGAACATCCAGTCGAGGTAGCGCAGCACGCCGGGCGTGCGGTTCGGGTCGCCCAGGATGGAAAGCAGGGGGTAGGCTACGGCCACCAGGCCAAATACCAGCTGCCCGAAAAACGGGACGCGGGAGGTGTTGGCGGGCTGCAGCCCGATGCGGGTATAGGATGAGGGCATAGGCAAAAATGCGGGAGAGGCGACAAAACTACTGAAAAGGCTGTAGCCACTCGTTAAACGGGCGTTGCCGGCCGGGCAGATGAAAAAAGAACGTCATTCCGAGCCTAGGCTCGGAATGACGTTCCGGTGGTAGCGCTAGATAGGGGCCGCGCAGCGTCGAATTTTACGACTTCAGCGTGGCCGAGGCCAGCTCCATTTCCGGCACGGCCTTGAGCAGCACCGAAATCGGGCAGTTTTCCTTGGCCTTTTCGGCGTATTGCTGAAACTCCTCCTGCGAAATGCCCTCGACCTCTCCCTCCGTCGTGAGGCTGATTTTGACTACCTTCGGTACGTCGCCGGAAGTGTCCAGGCTCACCTTCGACTCGGTGCGGATTTGCTTGACCTGCTTGCCGTCCTTGGTCAGGATGCTGGTCAGGAACATGGTGTAGCAGCCGGCGTGGGCCGCCCCGATCAGTTCCTCGGGGTTGGTGCCCTTTTGGCCCTCGAAACGGGCGCCGACCGAATACGGGGCCTTCACGGTGCCGCTCTGGGTGCTGATTTCGCCGCTGCCTTTGATGTCGCCGTTCCAGACGGCGTTGCCACGTTGGTTGATCATGGGAGTTGGTAGGTTTGGAGGTAAGGTTGTGCTGATTTGCAATTACCATACTGCGGAGCATGGGCAGATGTTTGCGGAACTTCGGGGCGTCCTCTTAATTAAATGGATACCATATGGCGTCTGCTACCATTGTTACGGCGGGGCTTGCCCCCAAACGGAGCCGCTTTCAGCGCGCAGTTATTGGCCTAGGCTGGCATTTGGCTTGGTGACTTTGGAGCAGCTGGGGCGTCTGCTGCCACTGGAGTTAGCCGACCGGCAGGTAAGCAACGGGATTTATCGGGGGCTGATCATGTTGCTGCCCTTGTGGCCCCGTGCGCTTTATCTGCAATTCTGGCCGCGGCTGACAAGCAAGGGGCGTTGGCTGGCTGGTGGACTGGCGGCAGGGCTGGCGCTGCCATTCGCGTGGCTACTCCTGGTTCTCCTGATAGGCGGCCCCAACAACGTACTTTCTGAAAAGGTACTGGTCCGCTACCCAGACGGATCTTACGCCGTATTGCGAACCATGCGGGGGTACTTGTGGGAAAATCGCTTACTATCGGTGCGCCCGCTGCTATGGAAGTGGCAGTGGGTCAAGGCGGCCGATACCAATGCGCTGCCGTTAGCCGAACAACGACGTTTGCGGTGGTATCAAAGGCACAGACGGCGTTAGGCGCTACTTTTACGGTCCTTCCTACTTCACTCATTCACACATTCACTCATTCACCGAATGGGCCTGAAGTCTTTCCTGAGCCGCCCGCTCGCCGCCTACACCGTCCGCCAGTACCAGCAGTGGGCGCAGCAGCCCGACGCGGCCCAGCAGCGCATCCTGCAGACGCTGGTGCAGCGCGGCCGCGCCACCGCCTTCGGGCGCGACCATGGCCTGGGCGGCGCCCGCAACGCCCGCGAGTTTCAGCAGCGCGTGCCGGTGCGCGACTACGAAGGACTTAGCCCCTACTTCGACCGCGTGAAGCAGGGTGAGAGCAGCGTGCTCTGGCCCGGTCAGCCCCTGTACCTGGCCAAAACCTCCGGCACCACCTCCGGCACCAAGTACATTCCCATCACCAAGGACAGCATCGGGAATCACATCAACGGGGCCAAGGACGCGCTGCTGCACTACGTGCACCACTCGGGCCGGCCGCAGTTTCTGGATGGCAAGCTGATGTTCTTATCCGGCTCGCCCGAGCTGGAGGAAGTCGGCGGCATCAAGACGGGCCGCTTGTCGGGCATCTCGAACCATCACGTGCCGGCCTACCTGCGCCGCAACCAGCTGCCGAGCTACCCGACCAACTGCATCGAGGACTGGGAGCAGAAGCTGGACCGGGTGGTCGACGAGACGCTGGACCAGCCGATGACGCTGATTTCGGGCATTCCGCCCTGGGTGCAGATGTATTTCGACCGCATCATGGCGCGCACCGGCCGGCCGGTGGGGGAGGTGTTTCCCGCGTTTCAGCTGTTCGTCTACGGCGGCGTCAACTTCGAGCCCTACCGGCGCAAGCTGCTGGAAAGCATCGGCCGGGCGGTGGACACGGTGGAGCTGTTTCCGGCCTCGGAGGGCTTTTTCGCCTTTCAGGACGAGCCCCACAACCCCGGAATGCTGCTGCTGGCCGACGCGGGCATTTACTACGAGTTTATCCCCGCCGAGCGGTTCCACGAGCCCAACCCGCCGCGCCTCACGCTGGCCGAGGTGGAGCTGGACCGCAACTACGCCCTCGTCGTCAGCTCCAACGCCGGCCTCTGGGGCTACTCCGTGGGCGACACCGTGCGCTTCGTGAGCTTGCGCCCGCACCGCGTCGTCGTTACGGGGCGCATCAAGCATTTCCTGTCGGCCTTCGGGGAGCACGTCATCGGCGAGGAAGTGGAGCAGACGCTGCGCGAGGCCCTGCAGCAGTTTCCCGAGGTGGAGGTGGTCGAATTCACCGTGGCGCCCCGCGTGAGCGAAGCCGAAACCGAACCCTCGCGGCACGAGTGGCTGGTGGAATTTGCCCGCCCGCCCCGCGACCTGGTCGCCTTTGCCGCCGCCCTCGATACCGGCCTGCGCCGCCGCAACGTGTACTACGACGACCTGCTCAGCGGCAACATCCTGGCCCCGCTGCTGCTCACGCCGCTGCCGGCCGGGGCGTTTCAGCGCTACATGCGCAGCCAGGGCAAGCTGGGCGGGCAAAACAAAGTGCCGCGGCTGAGCAACGACCGGGCGCTGGCCGAAGGGCTGCTGAGCGTTGGCTAACCAAGTATGATGAACGTCGTCCGCAATTCGCCCCCGGAGCCGCCCGCCGACCAACCGTGGCAGCTCGTCAACCCGCGCAGCTACGCCCGGCAGTGGAGCCGCGAGCTGCCGCTGCTGCTGCTGGCCGGGGGGCTGTGCGTGTGGGCCAGCCTTATCGGCTACGGCGGCCCGGTGCTGCTGATTGCCGTGCTGGGGCTGCTGTACCTGGTGCAGGACCGTCACCCGCAGCGCATCACCCTCACCGCCGACACCATCACCATCGAGTACCACCAGCAGTTCCGGGGCCGGCAGTACGTCTGGCCCCGCGCCGAGACGTTGGTGGCCGAGCTGAGCAAGCCCGGCGGCCTGCTCTCGTCGCGGCCGGTGTACGAGCTGCGGCTGGCCTATGCCGAGCAGGCCCTCACCCTGAGCACCGCCGACGGCTTCAGCCAGGCCCAGCTGCAGGCCCTGTACGACGAGCTGGAACCGCCGGTGGAGGACGAGGAGCTGGAAGCCGAGCAGCCAGAATAACGCGGTGACGCTTCAGCTTAGGCCGCCCGCAGATCCAAAAAAAGACACCTGATAGTATCGTATGTGGAGCGACCGATACAGCTACTACGAAATCCGTGCTTCGGCCACGTACAGCGCCACCGCCGACACCAAGCAAATACGCAACGTGCTCGATGCGCTGCCCGAACTACAGCGGACCGGGACGGTGAGCTACGTGAATGCAATTGGTTTCCCCTGGCTTGAATTGTCCTTGGTTACCGGAAAGGACGGTAACTTCCACGTTTTCACCGATACCTGGACCGAGCAGTTCAACATGATACCAATCGTATGTGCAAAGTCGGATCAGGGACACGTACCAGCTTCCCAACTCAGTTTTCTGGTTAAACTGGCGCAGTTGCTTAATTGGGAGTTGATCTGGGAAGAGGACGAGGATGGAAACGAAGATGTGATTCTATGGAGACCCAATTAAAACCCCAACTCCACGCCCGCTGCCTTGCCTTCGTCGAGCAGCGCATGGCCACCTGCCAGGCCGCCATCGACGCGGCCCAGGAATCGGCCAACTCCGAAACCAAGAGCAGCGCCGGCGACAAGTACGAAACCGGCCGCGCCATGGCCCAGAACGAGCGCGACCGAAATGCCGTGCAGCTCCACGAAGCCAAGCAGCTGCTCGGCGAGCTGCAGCGCATTGACCCCACGCGCCCCTGCGACGCGGTGCGGCCCGGCGCCCTGGTCAGCACCAGCATGGGCCGCTTCTACGTCAGCATCAGTGCCGGCAAGCTCACCGTCGACGGAGTGGACTACTTCGCCGTGTCGGGCGCGGCGCCGGTGGCGCAGGCGCTGAGCGGCAAGCGGGCGGGCGAGCAGGTGACCTTCAACGGCAAGCCCGTGCGGATAGAGGCCGTGGCGTAGGGCGCAGTCCCGCCGACGGCCCGGTTGATTTTCGGCGGACGAAGCGCCTCTTTCGCCTATATTTCCTCGATTCTACTCTGGTAACTGATGGATTTACGTGCCCTCTACGATACCCTGCGGCAGCGTCGGCGCCCCGAGGATGTGGCCGATATGCTGCTGCCCTTGTTGCAGGCGGAGCTGACGCCGCAGCAGCGGGCGACCCTGGAAAAAGCCGCCCGCCATTCCATCCGGCGGAGCATGTGGCAGTACACCGCCATGCAGCAGACCTTCCGCGCGGTGGTCGGGGCCGATAAGCAAGCCGGCAAAGCCGCGGAACTGTTTCGGGTAACGCCCGACCCCGCCGCCCGCTTCGACGACCCCGCCGCCATCGAAACCCTGCTGCGGGAGCTGAATCCGCTCATCGGCAAGGAATTCGACCACCACCACTACGAGGCCGACCGGCTCAACCGGGAAGCCCGCCGCGCCGACGGCCTCGACCTCTCGAAGCGCCGCTACAACAAGCTGTTTCGCAGCCTGCGCCACCTGGAGCAGAAGCTGTACCGCCTGCTGCGCGAGTACCGCAAGCTGGAGCAGGAACAGGTGGCCAAGCACAAGTTTGCGCACCGCATCAGCTACGAGGAATTTGCCCGCGACCCGGCCACCGCGGCCTTCATTGCCTACTACACGGCCCGCTGCAACGTGCGCAGCGAATTCACCAACCAAAGCCAGCAGCGCCCCTACGACGAAGTGGCCCACATGCTGTTTCTGCGGCTGACGGGCTCGGGCCTCGCCCCGACTACCGCGGCGCCCAACTGGTGGGCCGTGGCCCAGGTGTACCCCGCCCCCGAGGTATTGGCCCAGCTCACCGAGGCTCAGAAAGGCGAGCTGCTGGGCCAGCGGGCTGCTTTTCTGACCGATCTGGCCGATTTCCTGGGCGACATCTGGGCGCAGAACGACTTTCGGGCCACGACGATGGTGGTGAAGCGCGGCGACGACTCCTCGACCTGGAATGCGGCGGCCGGCGCCTGGAACAAGGCTCGCGACAGTTGGCTGAACCTGCTCTACGCGCTGGGAATGGAGTTTGTGCTCGACGAGCTGTGCTTTGGTAAAGTCATGCGCCTGATGGCCGCCGACGTAGCCTTCTGGCACCGCAGCAGCGGCGGCGACCTGGACCCGAATACGGCCGTGTGGGCCGAGCTGCCGTTTCCCTGGGAGGTGTTGGCCGGCACGGCCCGCTGCACCCGCACGCAGGTAGAAAACGTGTGCCGCCGCGCCGGCCTCGATGCCTACAAAACCGGCTGGCTGGCCCCGCGCCCGCACGGAGTAGTGGCCTTCCGGCCCACTCCCGAACTGGTACACGGCGTGAGTGTGGCGAATCCGTATCTTGCCGCCGTGCTCAAGCGCCACCGTTATTTCTCGGGCAAACCGGCGCAGCCCCTGCGGCCCGAGGACAATTAATGGCAGCCGGTGAGGTAGTTCAGTGGAAGAATACCCGGCTCTATCACCCGGGCGGACGCCGGTTCGAGCCCGGCTCTCACCACCAACTCTGGTATAGCTCAGTGGAAGAGCGCCCGGCTCGATTTCCGGGTGGACGCCGGTTCGAGCCCGGCTACCAGAGCCCTTTTTCGCCCCGATCAGCCGCCCGCTGCTCCCGGGGAAGGCACCGCCGCCCATGCTGGCGCATCAACCACAGATGAGCGCCGCTTTCCTTGATTGCCGCGTTCGGGTCGCGCAGCCTGCCTGAGCCGTTGTCAACGGACGATGCCGCGGTTGGATGGCCGCTTGGCTCGGGCCACATGCGGGCCCGGCCGCCGAAGCGCCTTACCTTTGTTGTTCCCGGTACTCCCGTCCCGCCGCTATTTCCCGCATGACCTCTTCCCACCCCCGTTCCCTGGCCCTGCTGGGCTCCACCGGCTCCATCGGCACCCAGACGCTCGACGTGGTGCGCGCCCAGCCCGGCCGCTTCCGCGTGGCCGTGCTCACGGCCCAGCGCAGCGCCGACCTGCTGGTGCTGCAGGCCCGCGAGTTTCGCCCCGCCGTGGTCGTCATCGGCGACGAGGCCCAGTACGCGGGCGTGAAAGCGGCCTTGGCCAATCAGCCCGAAACCACCGTCATGGCCGGCGCCGCCGCCCTGGCCGAAGTGGCCGCCCGCCCCGACGTGGACGTGGTGCTGACGGCCCTGGTGGGCTACGCCGGTCTGCTGCCCACGCTGGCGGCGCTGAAAGCCGGCAAAACCATTGCCCTGGCCAACAAGGAAACCCTGGTGGTGGCCGGGCAGCTCGTCACCAGCCTGGCCCGGCAACACGGCGCGGCCATCTACCCCGTCGACTCCGAGCACTCGGCCATCTTCCAGTGCCTGGTGGGCGAGCAGCCCGAGGCGGTGGAGAAAATCATCCTGACGGCCTCGGGCGGGCCCTTCCGCGGGCGTTCGGTGCAGGAGCTGGCTCAGGTGACCCGGGCCCAGGCCCTGAAGCACCCCAACTGGGAGATGGGCGCGAAAATCACCATCGACTCGGCTTCCTTGATGAACAAGGGCCTGGAGGTCATCGAGGCCAAGTGGCTGTTTGGGCTGACCAACGAGCAGATCGAGGTGGTGGTGCACCCGCAGAGCATCATTCACTCGCTGGTGCAGTTCCGCGACGGTTCGTTGAAGGCCCAGCTCGGCCTGCCCGACATGAAGCTGCCCATTCAGTACGCCCTAGGCTACCCCGAGCGCCTGCCCAACGACTTCCCGCGCTTCAGCTTCCTCGATTACCCCACGCTCACCTTCGAGCAGCCCGACGGGGCCACCTTCCGCAACCTGCCGCTGGCCTTCGAAGCCATGCGCCGCGGCGGCAACGCGCCCTGCGTGCTCAACGCCGCCAACGAAGTAGCCGTGGCCGCTTTCCTGCGCGAGCAGATCGGCTTTCTGCAGCTGCCCGAGGTGGTGGAAAGCTGCCTGACGCGGGTTTCGTACCTTGCCGAGCCTTCCCTCGACGACTACGTGCAGACCGACGCGGAAACCCGCCGGGTGGCGGCGGAGTTGGTGAAGTAGTACCAGTTGTCAGTTGCGAGTTGTTAGTTGTCAGTCAGATTCGTTGCCATGCTCGACCGTCCGTACACCGAATTGCTGGTGTGGCAGCGCAGTCGGGCCCTGGTAGCCCTGATGTACGATCTGACGCGCGCTTTTCCCCGGGAAGAACTGCTGGGGCTGACCAACCAGATGCGGCGGGCCGCCGTTTCGGTGCCGTCGAATATTGCCGAGGGCTGCGGCCGTCAGCACGCCCGCGACACGATTCAGTTTCTCTTCGTGGCGCGAGGCTCCTTGTTCGAACTGGAAACGCAGTGTTACCTCGCGGCGGATCAATAATACCTAAACCCGGAGCAACTAACGGTGGCCTTAGCCGCTCTGAGTGAATGCCGCAAGCTGTTGCAAGGCTTCATTCGCTACTACCGAACCCTCACGCCTTCGTCCGGCGCAAAACCGACTGACAACTCTCAACTGACAACTGACAACTGATTTTAGAATGGAAATTTTAATCATGGTCGGCCAGCTGCTGCTGGGCCTTTCCATCCTGGTGGGCGTGCACGAGGCCGGGCACATGATTTCGGCCAAGTGGTTCGGCATGCGGGTGGAGAAGTTCTCCATCGGCTTTCCGCCCAAGATTTTCGGCAAGCAGATTGGCGAAACGGAGTACATGATCGGGGCCATTCCGCTGGGCGGCTTCGTCAAGATTACCGGCATGGTCGATGAGTCGCTGGACACCGACGCGCTGAGCGGGCCGCCCAAGCCCTACGAGTTCCGGGCCAAGCCGGCCTGGCAGCGCCTCATCGTGATGCTCGGCGGCATCATCGTCAACGTCATCACCGGCATCGTCATCTTTTCGGCGCTGACCTACACCTACGGCGAGGACTTTCTGCCCGCCAAGGAGGCCGAAAAGTTCGGCATTGCCCCGAGCAAGCTGGGTGAGCAGCTGGGCTTCCGCACCGGCGACAGAATCGTGAAAATCAACGGCCGCCCGTTCGACGAGTTCAACGACGTGTACGCCCCCGACGTGATTCTGGGCAACGGTAGCTACTACACCGTGGAGCGCAACGGGCAGCTGCTCGACATTCCGGTGCCCAAGGACTTCATGGACCGCCTTTCCGACAGCGACGAAGCCTTCTTCGTGGCCCCGCGCGACCCGTTTGTGGTGGAAGAAGTAGTGCCAGGCGGCCCCGCTTCCAAGGCCGGCCTGCTCCCGGGTGACCAGATTACCCGCGTCGGCGCCCAGGATATCCGCTTCTTCTCGGAGCTGCAGCAGGCCCTGGCCCTCAACGCCAACCGCGTGGAGAAACCTTCGCTGCTGCAGCGCGTGGTGAACGGCGTGACGGGCAAAACCACGCCGCCCGCCCCGGCCGACAAAATCACCGACGTGCTGGTGCTGCGCAACGGCGCCCCCGTCACGCTGCATATGCGCATCGACGAGGACGGCAAGGTGGGCTTCCGGCCCAAGTCGCTGCTGAGCTTCAGTAACCGGCAGTTTGGGCTGGGCGAGGCCATTCCGCGCGGCACCAAGCAGGCGTTTGGCGTTATCGGGGCGCAGCTGAAAGCCTTCGGGAAGATCTTCCGCGGCGAGGCGTCGGCCCGCAAGTCGCTGGGCGGGCCCATTGCCATTGCCCAGCAGTACGGCGGCAAGTTCGACTGGCAGAAGTTCTGGTTTCTGACCGGCATGCTCTCGATGGTGCTGGCTTTCATGAACCTGCTGCCCATCCCGGCCCTCGACGGCGGCCACGTGATGTTCCTGACCTACGAAATGCTCTCGGGCCGCAAGCCCTCCGACAAATTCCTGGAAAACGCCCAGAAAGTGGGCATGGTGCTGCTGCTGAGCCTGATGGTGTTTGTGTTCTTCAACGACATCTTCAAGTCGATTTTCTAAGCCCGCAGCGGCCCGCTGAAACGCGTAATGCCATCCTCCGCCGCGGAAGATGGCATTACTTTTTTCCCGGCGGTGTTACGGCCGGTAGATTCTCCTGTTTATGCGTCGATTACTCGCCCTCGGGGCTTTGTTGCTCGCTCTGGTCACGGCGGCCTGGGCCCACGCCTACCACGCCAGCGTGATGGAAGCGCGCGTCAACGCGAAAACCCAGCAGCTGGAAGTAGCCCTGAAAATCTTCTCCGATGACCTGGAAGCGGCCCTGTCGGCCGGGCAGCCGCGGCACCTGAGCCTGGCCGACGTGCCCGCGGCCCAGCTCACGCCGCTGCTGGCCGGCTACCTGCGCCGCACCGTGACCATCGGCACCAAGCCGGGCGAGGCGCTGCCGATAACCTACGCGGGCCAGCAGGTGGAGAAGGACGCGCACTGGCTGTACTTCAGCGTGAAGCTGCCCGCTTCGGCCCGTAGCCTGACGCTGCGCCACCGCCTGCTCATGGAGCAGTTTCCGGATCAGATGAACATCGTGAACCTCGAAGCCGGCGGCAAAAAGCAGAGCGCCCTGTTTCGTGAGGGCAACGAGGAGCAGCGGCTGAGCTGGTAAGCCAGTGGCCCAGTCCAGGGCTGGCAACTGGGACTACTGCAGCAGCAGCTTTTGGCTGAGGTGCCCGTAGCGCAGCACATAAACGCCCGCGGGCAGCCCCTGCACGTCCAGCACCGATTGGGCGGAACCCTGCGTGATGGCGTAGCGGCGCTGCGGCCGGCCGAGAGCATCCGCCAGGACGAGCGTGGTGGGCGCGGTCAGGGGCGTTGGCCAGCGTACGGTCAGGAGGTCATGGGCCGGATTGGGCGTGACTTCGGGCGCCGCCAATTGTTGCGGTCGGCTGCCTAGCAGCAGGTTGTTGCAGGAAGCCAGCCCCGACGCGAACGGGCTTTGAGCCTTGAAAAAAGGACTCTGGTTGAGCGTTGCCAGTTCGGCGGTGTTCAGATACGTGGCAGGATAAGCCGCGTAACCCACCCACATGATGTCGTTGTAGTCGCAGGTGGGCAGGCCCTGGTCGCAGCCGGGAGGGTGCGGGAGCCCGAAAGAATGGCCCAGCTCGTGCCCCAGGCCGCCCACCCAGCGGCACGGCGGGTACTGCACCGGCGCCGGATCGGTGGCGCAGTAGCGGATGCTGGGCTGGCCCACCAGTCCCTTCAGATCATTGGAGCCGACGACCAGCACCCCGCTGCCGCCGCACCCGCCGCACTGCCCGCAGGCCGATTCGGCGTCGATGTAAATGGCGTACACGTAGTTGGGGTCGTTGTAGCCACCGCCAATAGCGGCGAAAACGTCCTGCGCCGCATTGTAGTAGAACTGCGCAAAGCCGTTGCCGCCGTTGCTCTGATACCACGCGACCGGGTGCGTGCTCTGCACAACATCAACGGCCGGGGTGTGCAGATCGAACGTTCTGGTGTTGCCCAACTGCCCCTGGTACCACTGCTTGAGTACCCGCCCAGCATTGGCTATGGCTACCGCATAACTGCTATTCAGCGTCCGGTCGCTGGGTACCAGGTACACCAGGCGCACCTCTGGAATGACGGTCGGCTTAGCCGCGCTCAACGACGAAGCCACTGCTCCTCGGATAGCACTTGGTGGATTCTCACGGCAGGAGTATAGTACCCGCAAGGACGTGGCCGCCGGAGCTTGGGCCTGGGCTGCTATTGCCCACAGAAAACCAAAAAGCAGCGCCAGCATACGCCGGGGGCCGGTCGAAACGGATAGCATCATATTAGGGGTTTGAATTAAATGTTGATATATAAATAATAAATTATAATTAATAAATCCAACAGGGCGGCCGGCTTTATCAGCCACTCCCGGCAGGCATATAATAGCGGGAGCTAGCTTGGCCTAATAGCCTGCTCAGCGAATGAAGTGACCGGCCAGAATCAGCAAGCGTAAGCCTCCGAAAGCGCACGGCTTCCCGGGCGCTTCCGAAACAGTTTCAGCAGCTGTAACCGCTGTTGCGGGCGCGCCGCCCGACGTACCGAGGGGATGCTGCTTAATTCCAACCGCCGCCTTCCTTGGCCTGCTTCTGCTCGGTTTCGGGCTTCACCAGGCGGAACTCCACGCGCCGGTTGGTGCGCATATCTTCTTCGGTGCGCTCCTCCCGCAAGGGCACGGTGCTGCCGTAGCCCCGACTCTCGATGCGGTTGGGTTTGAGCTTGCCCTTGGCTTCGATGTACTTGCTGATGGCGTCGGCGCGGTCCTGCGAGAGTTTCTCGTTCACGTCCGGGTCGCCGGCGGCGTCGGTGTGGCCGGCAATGCGCAGCTTGGTGTCGGGGTGGTCCACCATGAACGTCACGATGCGGTCCAGGGTGGGGTGCATGGCCGTGCGGATGGTAGCCTTGCCCGCGTCAAACTCGATGTTGCGGAAGATGAGCGGGATGTTGTAGTCGATGCTGGTGGTCATCAACTTCATCACCGTGTCGGCCTTCAGGTCGAATTTCTTCTCCAGCGTGAAGTAGTCGGGGCTCTGAATCAGCATCACGTACTTCGAGCCGTCGATGAGGTCGAAGTCGAAGGAGCCGTCGGGGCGCACGTACTTCGAGGCCACCTCGATGCCGTTGTCCACGTCGATGATGCTGATGATGCCTCCCAGCGGCTTCTGCGTGACGGAGTCAATCAGTGAGCCTTCGACGTGCGTGGTGGCCAGCGGCTGGGCCTCCATCGGCAAGGGGAAGGAGTAGAGGTCCAGGTTCTTCATCTGCTTCTCCTCCGAGCGGGCGTAGTACAGGTTCTTCGAGTCCGCGTCGATGGTGAAGTAGTACTCCGAGCCCTTGCCGTTGACCAGCGGGCCGATGTTGATGGGCTCCTGCCAGCGCCCGCCCACCCGGTAAGCCTTGTAGATGTCGAAGTCGCCGAAGTTCAGCAGCTGCCCGCGCGACGAGAAGTACAGCACGTTGTAGAGCGGGTGGTAGAACGGGCTGACCTCACTCTCGCGGGTGTTGATAATCGGGCCCATGTTCTGCGCCTTGGCCCACTGCCCGTTCTTGAGCTTGTAGGTGAACCAGATGTCCGACAGCCCGAAGCCGCCGATACGGTCCGAGGCGAAGTACAAGGTGTCCTCGGTGCGCGAGAGGGTGGGCTGCGAGTCCCAGCCGGTGGAGTTGACGGCCATGCCCAAGCTCTGGGGCACCGTCCACTGCCCGTTCTTGAACTTCGACACGAACAGGTCGCAGTTGCCGTGGCAGGTGGGGCACTCGCAGCGCGAGAAATACATGGTGGTGCCGTCCTTGCTCAGGCAGGCCGAACCTTCGTTGTAGGGCGAGTTGATGGGCTTGGGCAGGGGCGTGGCGTCGAGCCAGGACTCACCCTCGCGCTTGGCCACGTACAGGTCCTCATCGACCGTGTTGTGAATGCCGCGGGTCTTGCGCTTGGAGGAGAAAATCAGCTGCTGCGAGTCGTCGTTGTAGCTCGGGCCGTAGTCCTCCACCTGCGAGTTGATACCCGCGCCCATGTTGGTGTACACGCCCTTGGGCGGCCGGAAAGTGGCAATGTTCTTCCGGTACTCCACAATGTCGTAGTAGGTCTTGAGCGGCACGTAGAGGTCCGCGTCCTTCTGCTCCAGCGAGTCGTAGTAGAGCTGCACTTTCGTCACGTCCTGGCGGTGGTGCTTCAAGGCGAGGCGGTAGTAAGCCTTGGCTTTGTCCTCGTTGCCGGTGCGCTCGTATAGCTGGCCCATGCGCCAGAGCATCATGTTGTTCTTGTAGAAGTTCTCGATGCCAAACTGGGCCACGTACTTCTCCAGCAGGTTGCGGGCGGCCGTCCAGTTTTTGCGCTTCTCGGCCTTGGCAATTTCGCGCAGTTGCTTTTTGTCCTCGAAGAACGGGATGCGGTTGATGTTGATGAAGTCGGGCGTGGCGTCGGGGCGCACGCGCAGCTGCCGGGTAATCCTGCCTTTGAGGGCGCGTTGCTGATTGGGTAGATTTTTTTGAGCCAGCGCCACCCCGGATAATCCGAGCAGGCCGACGAGTAACAAGAAATACTGGCGTATCAAACGAAGCATAGATCGAGCAGCGCAGAGCCCGGCGTGGGAGGCGAAAGGCCTCAAAAATATAGCTTTTCGGTGACGAAGCGCTACGGTATTGCAAGGCAGGAGGGTATAAGGTTGTGAATTTGTGAAATAAGCAGAGGAGCCATTGAGAATTTTCAGGCTGATATACCCTTCTGCTTGCAGCTGTGCGGCTTCTGGCTCGCTACTTCTTCGCTGCAACGGCTTGCTAGCCTCCTCTCCCGATGGATGTTTAATGGTAAGTTCTGCCGCAGTGGCCGCGCATTTTGGCATGGCACGGCACTTGACAAAGCGGTATCTTCGTTTCCCGGGGAGCCTTTGCGCGGCCCGGGGCTGCCATTCTGGCGCTGCCGCCCTTTTCCCTAGCTATGCCTAAAAAATCCGATCCGCGTTTGCCCGCCGGGCTTCACCTCATGACCGACGGACCCGACGAGCTGGTGCAAGTCGTGTCGGCCGACCCGGAGCAGGGGACGCCCGAGCCGGGGGAAACGCCGGAAGTGCTGCCCATCCTGCCCGTGCGCAACACCGTGCTCTTCCCCGGCGTGGTGCTGCCCGTCACGGTTACGCGCAAAAAGAGCATCCGCTTGGTGCGCCGCGCCTACCGCGGCGACAAGCTAGTGGGCGTGGTGGCCCAGAAAACCGGCAACGCCGAGGACCCCGCCATTGCCGACCTCTACGAAGTGGGCACCATGGCCCGCATCCTGAAGCTGCTGGAGCTGCCCGACGGCAACACCACCATCATCATTCAGGGCCAGCAGCGCTTCCGCATCGGCGAGGTGACGCAGAGCACACCTTACTTCGCGGCCCGGGTGGAGTACCTGCCCGAGCTGATGCCCACGCGCTCAACCAAGGAAATCAAGGGCCTGGTGGCCTCGTTGAAAGATGCGGCCACCAAGATGCTCAAGCTCAACCCCGAAATTCCGCAGGAAGCCCAGGTGGCGCTGGACAACATCGAGTCGCCGGCCTTCCTGATTCACTTTCTGGCTTCCAACCTCAACGTGGAAGTGGGCCAGAAGCAGCAGCTGCTGGAAATCAACGAGGGCGTGCAGCGCGGCACCCGCCTGCTGGAACTGCTGCTGAAGGAAATTCAGCTGCTCGAAATCAAGCACGAAATCCAGAACAAGGTCCACACCGACCTCGACCAGCAGCAGCGCGACTATTTCCTGCGCCAGCAGCTGAAAGTGCTGCAGGACGAGCTCGGCCAGGAAGGCCCCGACCAGGAGCTGGACAAGCTGCGCCTGCGCGCCAAGGGCAAAAAGTGGCCCGAGGCCGTGGCCAAGCACTTCCAGAAAGAGCTGGACAAGCTCGGCCGCATGAGCCCCATGGCCGCCGAGTACCCGGTGAGCCTGAACTACGCCGAGTTCCTGCTCGATTTGCCCTGGGGTGAGTACACCAAGGACAACTTCAACCTGACGCGCACCCGCAAAATCCTCGACCAGGACCACTACGGCCTGGAAAAGGTGAAGGAGCGCATCCTGGAGTACCTGGCCGTGCTCAAGCTCAAGCAGGACCTGCGCGCCCCGATTCTGTGCCTCTACGGCCCGCCCGGCGTGGGCAAAACCTCCCTGGGCCGCAGCATCGCCACGGCGCTGGGCCGCAAGTACGTGCGCCTGAGCCTGGGCGGCGTGCGCGACGAGGCCGAAATCCGCGGGCACCGCAAAACCTACGTGGGCGCCATGCCCGGCCGCATCATCTCGCAGATCAAGAAAGCCGGCGCCTCCAACCCGGTGATGATTCTGGACGAGGTGGACAAGCTCAGCTCCGACTTCCGCGGCGACCCGCAGGCCGCCCTGCTGGAAGTGCTGGACCCCGAGCAGAACTCCACCTTCACCGACAACTACCTGGAAGTGGAGTACGACCTCTCGCGCGTGCTCTTCATTGCCACCGCCAACTCGCTCGACTCCATTCACCCCGCCCTGCGCGACCGGATGGAAATCATCGACCTGACGGGCTACACGCTGGAGGAGAAAACCCAGATTGCCAAAAAGCACCTCTGGCCTAAGCAGGTGACCGAGCACGGCCTCACCGCCAAGGACGTGAGCATCAGCACCGCCGCCGTGCAGCGCGTGATTGACGACTACACCCGCGAATCGGGGGTGCGCAGCCTGGAGCGCAAGCTGGGCGCCCTCACCCGCAACGTGGCCAAGCATAAGGCGATGAAGCAGCCTTTCCCGGCCAAGCTGGAGCCCGAGGACGTGACCAAAATCCTCGGCGCGGCCATTTTCGACCGCGACCTGTACCAGGACAACGACACGGCCGGCGTGGTGACGGGCCTGGCCTGGACGAGCGTGGGCGGCGACATTCTGTTCATCGAAAGCCTGCTGAGCCGGGGCCGGGGCAAGCTCACGCTGTCGGGCCAGCTCGGCGACGTGATGAAGGAATCGGCGGTGACGGCCTTGAGCTACCTGCGCAGCCGGGCCGAGGAGCTGGGCATCGACTACCGCCTCTTCGACCAGTACGACCTGCACATTCACTTCCCCGAGGGCGCCGTGCCCAAGGATGGTCCGAGCGCGGGCATTGCTATCTTCACCAGCATTGCCTCGGTGTTTACACAGCGCAAAATCCGCTCCCACCTGGCCATGACCGGCGAAATCACCCTGCGCGGCAAGGTGCTGCCGGTAGGCGGCATCAAGGAGAAGGTGCTGGCCGCCAAGCGCGCCGGCATCAAGGACATCATCCTGAGCCACAAAAACCGTAAGGACATCCAGGAAATCCCGGCCGAGTACGTGAAAGACCTGCAGATTCACTACGCCGACCGCGTGGATGACGTGCTGCAGGTGGCGTTGCTGGATGAGCTGGTGGCCAAGCCGCTGAAGCTGGTGGTGCGCGAGGAAGAAAAAGCCCCGGCGCCGCTGCACGAGGTGGAAGTGCAGTAGCCGGTTGGTTTAGATACTTTAGCCCCGTTTCAGCCGAATAGCTGAGGCGGGGCTTCTTTCTGATTACGACTATGGATGCTGAACAGGTGCGCAGCAAGGCCGATTTTCTCCAGTTTATGGCCGCTCTGCAGCAGGATTTGGCCGATAATTCACCGCAGTGGGAAAACCGTAAGTTGGCTGATTATCTGGAGGCGTTGGGACGCTGGGTTGAGGACATGGAAGGATATTACCGCAACACCGGCCAGGAAGTGCCCCGGCAAATCAGCTGGCGCGTGTTTGCCAGCATCCTGCGGGCGGCCAGCATCTACGAGTAAAGCCGCCGCGACGTATCATAAAACGGCCCCGGCTGCGTTAGCCTCGCGCATCCCTGTTGTATCTTAGCTGTAATGATTCGACCCGTACGCCGCCTGTTTCGTGCTTTGTTGGTTGTGCCCGCTTTTGCCGGCGGCCTCACGGTTGCTCACGCTCAGATTGGTGGGCAGAGCGCGTTTTCCTCGCTGAGTTTGCCGCCCGCCGCCTACCTGGCCGGCGTGGGTGGCATGAGCGTCTCGGGCCGCACCGCCGACCCGAACATGCTCTACGGCAACCCGGCCCTGCTGAACTCGGAAATGGACGGCCGCTTGGCCCTGAGCTACGGCGGCTACCTCGGCGACATCAAGCAGAGCACGGCCGCCTACGTGCGCAACTCCGAGAAGCTCGGCCGCTGGGGCTTCGGCCTCTCGTACCTCAGCTACGGCGACTTCGACATGTACGACCCGGCCGGCAACCCCATGGGCAAGTTCTCGGTCAATGACTACCACCTCAGCCTGAGCAACGCCCACACCGTCGGGCCGTTCACCATGGGCGCCACGGCCCGCTTCGCCGTAGCCGGTATTGCCGGCAATCATTCCATGGCCACCTTGCTCGACGTGGGCAGCGTGTTCAAGCATCCTGAAAAGGACTGGACGGTGGGCCTAGCCGTGAAGAACGTCGGCTACCAGGTGAAGCCCTTTGACGGCAGCAACCGGGAGCCGCTGCCCCTGGATGTGCAGCTGGGTACTTCCATCAAGCCCGAGCACATGCCGGTGCGCTTCACCATCACGGCCCACCACCTGCAGCAGTTCGACATCGTGTACCTCGACACCCTGCAGAGCCGCACCCAGAGCCTCGACGGCACCACCAAAGTGCCCAAGAAGAGCGTCGGCGACAAGATTGCGCGTCACTTCACGGTAGGAGGGGAGCTGCTGCTGGGCAAGGGCTTCAACATCCGCGTGTCGTACAACCACATGCGCCGCCGCGAGCTGCGCCTCGATAACACCTCCGGCGGGGCCGGCCTGGCCTTCGGCGGCATGCTCCGGCTGGGCGCGTATCAGTTCGAGTACACCCGCGCCATGTACCACGTTTCGGGCGGCGCCAACTACATCACCCTGACCCGCAACGTGGACGAGCTGTTCAGCAAGAAGAACTGAGCCGCGGTACCACGGGCAAACGGCAGTACCGGCCGTCATTGCGAGCAACGCGAAGCAATCTTTCCTCTAGTAGCACGACGGTCCAACCGGCACCAACTAAAAAGATTACCGCCCGAAAACGTCGTTCGAACGTCTTCGGGCGGAGCTGTTTTCGGTCAGCAGGCATTGGGTCGGCGGTGCTAATAGGGGAAGGATTGCCGCACTTCGCTCGCAATGACGGCCAATGGGGCCGTTTCGCTGGAGCAACCATACCATCTGCCAGAACGGCACGGCTTTGGTTTCCGCCATCATTTTTGCTGCCGGGCAACCCTGCCGCCGCGGCTTAGTATCTAGTCGGCAGCGGCGCTACTCCGCTTTTCCCGCTTATGCTCGATTCCGCCACCTTCCTCACGCCGGCCCAGATTGTGGCCGAGCTCGACAAATACATCATCGGCCAGCACGACGCCAAGCGCAACGTGGCCATTGCCCTGCGCAACCGCTGGCGCCGCCTGCACGCCCCGGCCGACATGCAACGCGAAATCGTGCCCAACAACATCCTGATGATTGGCTCGACGGGCGTGGGCAAAACCGAAATTGCCCGCCGCCTCGCCGCCATTGCCGACGCGCCCTTCACCAAGGTCGAAGCCTCGAAGTTCACCGAGGTAGGCTACGTGGGCCGCGACGTGGAGAGCATGGTGCGCGACCTGGCCGAGCAAGCCGTGAACCTGGTGAAGCAGCGCCGCAAGGAAGCCGTGAAAAGCCAGGCCGCCCAGGCCGTGGAAGACGCCATCCTCGATGCGCTGATTCCGCCCCTGCCCGGGGCCGGCAGCGCGCCGGCCGTGCCGGGCGGCGTGGGCTTCGGCATCAGCAGCGCCGCCGGCAACGACATGCCCACCTCCGACCGGGAGCTGAACGAGCGGACCCGGGAGCGGTTCCGCGAAAAGCTGCAGCGCGGCGAGCTGGAAGAGCGGTTCATCGACATCAAGGTGCAGCAGGGCGGCAGCCCCGGCATCGGCCTGATGGGCGGGCAAGCGGGCCTCGACGAAGCTTCGCTGCAGGGTCTGCAGGACATGCTCGGCTCGATGATGCCCAAGAAGACGCGCAAGCGCAAGGTCACCATTGCCGAAGCCCGCAAAATCCTGCTCGACGAGGAAGCCGCCAAACTCATCGACATGGACGAGGTGAAAGACGAAGCCATTCGGCTGGCCGAAAACGCCGGCATCATCTTCATCGACGAAATCGACAAAGTAGCCTCTTCCAACGCCAATAAAAGCGGCCCCGACGTGAGCCGCGAAGGCGTGCAGCGCGACCTGCTGCCCATCGTGGAAGGCTCGGCCGTGACGACCAAGTACGGCGTCGTCAACACCGACCACATTCTCTTCATTGCCGCCGGCGCCTTCCACGTCAGCAAGCCCTCCGACCTGATTCCGGAGCTGCAGGGCCGCTTTCCCATCCGCGTGGAGCTGCAGAGCCTGACCAAAGAGGACTTCTACCGCATCCTCAAAGACCCCAAAAACGCCCTCACTAAGCAGTACGAAGCCCTGCTCAAGGCCGAGGACGTGGAGCTGACCTTCGACGACGCGGCCCTGGAAGAACTGGCCAGCATTGCCTTCGAAGTCAACAGCGAGGTAGAAAACATCGGGGCCCGGCGCCTGCACACCGTCATGAGCCGTTTGCTCAACGACATTCTGTTCGACGTGCCCGACCGCATCGGCCCCAACGCCCACATTCAGGTGACGCGGGAACTGGTAGAGCAGCGCCTGCAGGGCATGGTGCGCAACCGCGACCTGAGCCAGTACATCCTGTGAGTTGGTGCAATGGTGAAATGGTGAGTGGTCGTTCAACGGACACCTCCGTGCGTACGTAGCGGAAAGAAGGTGACCAGAACGACCACTCACCATTTTCCCCATCTCGCCATTTCACTTGATGCACTACTACATCATCACCGGCGCCAGCCGGGGCCTCGGCCGGGCGCTGGCCGAAGCCGTGCTGCAGCAGCCCGATACACATGTGCTGGGCGTGTCGCGCCACGCCACCATCGAGCACCCGCGCTACCAACACCAGCCCCTTGACCTCTCCGACATCGTGGCAGTGCAGAACAACCTCTACAAGCTGTTCCCCGCCCGCCCCGACGCCAGCAGCCTCACCCTCGTCAACAACGCTGGCGTGATGGGCGAAATCAGCTACGCCGGCGCTCTGCCCAACGAGCACTACGAGTTCGTGTTCGACGTCAACATCATTGCCCCGGCCATGCTGATGAACACCTTCCTGAGTGCCTACGGCAGCCTCGCGTGCCCGCGCACCGTGCTCAACGTCAGCAGCGGCGCCGGCCGGCGACCCGTCGACGGCTGGGGCGCCTACTGCGCCTCCAAGGCCGCGCTGGACATGCTCAGCCAGGTGGCGCAGAAGGAGCAGGACCAGCGCGGCAGTAATATCCGCATCAGCAGCCTCGCGCCAGGCACCGTCGATACCGATATGCAGACGCACATCCGGGCGGCGAGGGAGGGCAGCTTTAGCGAGTTAGGGAGATTTGTGGCCTTACACGAAGCTGCAGAATTATTGCCACCTGCTGAAGCAGCGCAAAGGCTATTAGCGTGGTTGCACCAATCACCATCCCACGACAATGCGGCTGGACGTCGCTCACAGCAGGAGTAGCTAAAACCAGCTCTATTGTATTATGACAGGGGCTAGACAACGTAGAGGACGCTTCTGTCCTTAAACCAAATATAATTGGGCCTGCTCAAGCGCGTACTGACACGCGAGGGGGTATGTCGAAAGGGTATCGGTTTAGTATGTAACTCAGCGTAATCCCACGCATTCCAGACGCCGTAAACGACCGCGCTTAGATATTGATCGACCATAAAAAAAGCCAGACCGATCGGTCTGGCTTTTTTTATGGTCGCTAAGTCGGATTAGCTCACAATGCGTACGCGTACTGGCATCGGAATCACTTGAACGTCTCCATTGGGAGTGCTCAAGGTCAACACAAAGTAGTACAGAAGCTGCGTAGGCGACTGGGGAGAAACAGTCGAATACAGGGGAGCCGCACCGGCACCCGCACCCACTCGGGTCCGGTAGTTGTTATAGTCCAACAACGTGGAGGTGAACGTGATGGTGTTGGTGCCGTTGCCCGGGATGGCAACCGCCGCCGGCGCCGTTGCGTTGCCGTTGTAGTTCAGCTGACGGGCCGGAGTGCCTTGCAACTCGGTCAGACCATTGGTGCCAGTAGCAACCCGCGTAATTTCCTTGATGGTCCCTTTGTCTGCAGGGATGGAAAACGTGATGGAGAACCGGCCGGGAGCCGCCGTCGTCGGATTAGCTGGCACCGTACCGGTAGCCGGCGGGGTGGCAGGAGCGGAATTGCCCTGTACCACAATTACTGGGAAGCGTTCGAAGAAATCCGGATTAGTAACCGTTACGGGAATTTCAGCAAAGCTGGGAGCCAACGGGTCTAGGTTGTTGTTGTCGTACTCCTTTTTGCAAGAAAAAGCAGTTGTAGCAATCAACAGCAGACCGCAAAGTTTGATCAATTGGTTTTTCATGTCAGAATCAAGTTCGAAGTGAGTGGAATAGCCCCCGGTTATTGAGCCCACCACACTGGCGTGTTGGTTCTGATGCTCGGGTCCAAACCTTCGGCGCCGCTGTTGGCGTTGATTTCGGTGTTCGGGTACGGAAAGCGTTTAGGAATGCTCGTGGGGTCGTCACCAGCCGGATTGTCTACCAGCGCCAAGCGCGGATAGCCCGTGCGGCGGTAGTCGTTGTAAGCTTCGTAGCTGTTGCCTACCCACGCTATCCATTTCTGGGTGATGATTTGGTTTATGGCCTGTGCCGAGTTAGCAGGCAGGTTGGCTACGCGTGGGTTGGCCGTGAAATAAGCCGTAACGTCCGCGTCGGCAATACCTGCTTTCGTCATGGAAGCGCGGATTGCGGCCTGGTACAACGATTGGGCGGTTGCACCAGCTGGTGCCGTGTAGCCCGGTAACCCGCGCTGCGCGGCTTCTGCCAGGATGAAAAGCCGCTGGAAGTTGGTCATCAGGCGAACGGGCGCCTCGCCCTGCGTGCCGCGGATATACACGTTGTAGCGCGAGCGGTTGGTCAGCGCCGTGTTGTTGGGGACCGGAATCCGGGCCGGCAGCGCAGCATTGGCCCCGTTCTGGAAGCCCGTGAAGGTGCCAAACGGATTAACAATGGTGCCGGTGGTGTTGACCGTAGCCGTGCGCGGCTGCGTCGTATTGAAGAAAATGGGCAAGCGCGGGTCGTTGCGTACTGCCATGCTATCGAGCAGTCGCTGGCTGAGCAACTGGTCGTCCGGACGAGTCACAAAATTGTACTCGTACAACGGGTTGCGGTTGCCAACCGACGAGCCGAACGGTACTTCGAAGTCGTTGGCGTTGGTGCTGATGGCGCCAGCCTGTGCCAAGTTGATGATCGAGCCAGCCAAGGCCGGCTCCCGCTTGCTGATGGTAGTGGCAAGTTTGAGCAGCAGGGAGTTACCCATTTGCTTCCATTTGGCCAAGTCGCCGCGGTAAACCGGGTCGGAAGCGGCGGTGGGCACCAGCGCCGACGGTTTGTCAAGATCAGCCAAGCCATCACGCGTCAGGTCAATCAGGCCTTGGATGTTTTTGGCCTGGTTGCCTTTGTAGATATCTTCCTGCTTGTCGAAACGCGGCGTAAGATTCGACAACCCTTGCAACGCCTGGGAGTAGGGGATATCACCGTACAAATCCGTGGTGAAAGCGAAGTTGTAAGCCAGGAGCAGCTTGCCAATCCCGGCATAAGCCGGGCTGCTGCTTTGGGTGGCAATATCGATCATCTGCTTTGAGTTGATCAACGAGCCGCCGTACAGCTCAAAATTCCAACTGTTGTCGAAAGCGCTGCGCAAGTTATACACATCGTAAGCCGCCGGCTGGTTGGCAGCTCCTGCCATGTGTTGAACCAGAACCCCGGTTGCCCGGCCCAAATCGTTGGCGACGGTGAAACCGGTAACGATGATGTTGCTGGTCAGCAGCGCCGGTAACCCGATCGAAGTAGTTCTGTTCGGGTCATTGTTGACGTCCAAGAACTCGTCCTTGTTGCAGCTGGCGGTGGACAAAGCCACGCCGGCAGCAAGAACAAGGCCAAGTAGGTGCTTATTTTTCATGGGAAGAAAGGTCTCAGATTAGAAAGTGAAGCGCAGGTTCACACCGTAGTTGCGGGTGTTGGGCGGGCTCTGGAGCTCCAGACCGCGAATGTTACCGGCGCCTTGCGTGTTAATCTCCGGATCGAAGGGGGCATTGGGAGCGTAGAAGAACACGTTCCGGCCAGTGAGCGTGATGCTGGCTTGGCCAAAAGGCGTGCGCTCCAGCAGGCTCTTGGGGAGGGAGTAGCCTACAGAAAGCTCGCGCAGGCGGTATACCGTTGCGTCGTAGACGTTGAACTCGCTCTGAAGCCCACCAATGGCGCTGTAGTAGTTCTGGGCATCAATCTGGATATTGTTCTCGCGGTAGGTACCGTCCGCATTCCGGATTACCCCCGGAATCAGCCGCGGGGCCTCCCGGTTTTCGGCCGTTTCCTTCATCGCCCCGTTGGCCTTCAACTGGGCATTGGTGAACGAAAGAATTTCGGAGCCGACGTTGGCGTCAACCAAGAACGAAAGCGAAATGCCGCGGTACGAGAATGAGTTCGTGATGCCGCCCTGCCAGTCCGGGTTAGGATCGGCCAGAATCTCGTTGGCCACCAAGTTGGTGTCGAAGAGGCCGGTGGCGGGGTTTATGATGTAACGGCCAACTACGCTCGGGTCGTTAGCATTGCCCGTAGTCGGATCGGTTGCCGGAACGCGCGGCACCTTGCCGCCGATGATAACCCCGTAAGGCTCGCCTACGCGGAACGACGGAATGCTACCCGTGAAAGCGTTGCCGTTGATGGAAGCCGTAGTCACACCCGGGGCAATGGAAACCACCTTGTTCCGGATGCGGGTAAAGTTGGCATTCACATCCCAACGGAAATTGTTGGTTCTGACGGGCGTAATAACTACCAGGGCCTCGAAGCCTTTGTTATCAACCCGGCCAATGTTCGTGAAGCGCTGCGTGAAGCCCGAAGAAGATGCCGTGGTTACGGGCAGGATTTGGTCCTCGCTGCGGGTAGAGAAGTACGTCAGGTCAAACGTCAGGCGGTTGTTGAAGAAACCTAAGTTGGTCCCCACTTCAAACGACTTCGTAAACTCGGGCGTCAGATTCGATCCACCGATTGTATTGCTGATCGAAAAGCCTGGGTAAATAACCGCGCTAGGCCCCGACACGAGGGTGAACGGGAAAGTGATGCTGGCTACGTTGTTGCCCTGTGAGGTTACGTTGTAGTACGTGGCCAACGAATACGGATCGGCGTCTCGTCCCACGGAGGCTACGTTGGCGCGGATCTTACCGTACGAGAAGATGTTGTTGGAAATCTTGAACGCGTCGCTGAATACGAAGCCCAAGGTCGCCGCTGGGTAGAAGAACGTGTTGTTGTTAACTGGCAGGGTCGACGATTCATCGACGCGGCCCGTCAACTCCAAAAAGAGGTAATTGTTGTAGGCCAGCGACAACTGCGAGTAGTAGCCCATCAGACGACGTACGCTGGAGTTTTCACCCGTTCCGTTCGAGAATACGGTACCCGCTGCGGCGTTGGGCAACCCCGGAATAATAGCTTCCGCCTGCGACCGGATCCGCTGGAAGCGGCGCTGGTTGATGTTCTGGCCGAGCAGCAACGAGGCATTGAAGCCCTCCGTGAAAATGTTGTCCTTCTTCAGCGTTACCAGCAGGTCTCCGTTCAGCTCGCTGCGGTAGAAGTTTTCGTCCAGAATCAAGCCGCCGGGTACCCGGGCAGAGCCAATGGCAAATACCTGACGACGACGGTCGGTGTAGGTGTCGTACCCCGCACGGTAGGCAACGTTCAACCACGGTCTGAACTCATAGCTGACGTTGGCTACGTTGATAAAGCGCGTCAGATTTGAGGTAGTTGGGTTGTTGCGCAGGTTGAAGTAAGGGTTGTCCTGCCCAGCGAAGAAGATATTAGCTCCGGTGACGGGGTCCTGCGAAGGCAACCCTTGCAAGTCGTAGCTACGCGGGATAGTGCCGAGCTGACCAAAGGCCGAGCCCCCGTTACCGATCAGCGGCCCTTTCTGGTTGGTTTGGATGAAATTGACCGAGCCGCCCACGCGCAGCTTGTTGACTAGCTTGATGTTACCGCCCAACTGAGCATTGGTCCGATTCAGCTCGGAGCTTTCTACAATACCAGTCTGGTCGGTATTGGTGACGTTAAACGCGACGTTCTGGTCCGCATTACCACCCGCAACGTTTACACCGTTGGTGAAAATCCGACCTTGGCGGTAGAAGTCACGGATGTTGTCGTAAGCACGGTAGGGCAGGGTGCTACCATCGGTCAGCAGCAAGCCATTGGCCAGCGTAGGCGTGGTGCCATAACGAGGCCCCCACGATGCGCGGGAACCGGTGTTGACGTTGCCCAAGCCGCCGGTAGTGATGTTGACCCCCTGCGTGCCTTGCCCGTACTCGTCTTGCAACTTGGCAATTCCGTAGACGTTCGATACGTTGAGACTGGATGTAACCGTTACTTCCGTCTTCTTGTTGGCCGAGCGCCCGGTCTTGGTCGTGATGATGATAGCACCCGACGAAGCGCGCGAACCGTACAGCGCAGCGGCCGCCGGACCTTTCAGAATGTTGATGCTCGCAATACTTTCGGGGTCGATGTCAAGAGCCCGGTTTGAGGTTTGAGCGCCACCCAAGGTGCCAAGCGAACCACCGTTGGTACGGTCCAGGTCATTGCTGATAGGAATACCATCTACCACAAACAGCGGCTGGTTGCCATTCTGCAGCGACGTAATGCCGCGGATGTTGATGTTGGTGGACGAGCCAGCCAGGCCGCTGGCTCCGGTGATGTTCACGCCTGCTACCTTACCCTGTAAGGCGTTAAGAACATTCGGCTCAGATTTCTGCGAAATCTGCTCAGCCTTGATTTCTTGCGTGGCGTAACCCAGTGAGCGGGTGTCGCGCTCGATGCCCAGAGCCGTTACTACAACTTCACTCAACTGCTTGGTATCTGATGATAGACCAATGTTGAGTTGAGTCTCTTCGCCCACTGGGCGGTCAAGGGACAAGTACCCTACCGAACTTACCTGCAACACGGCCCCGGCAGCGGGCACAGTTAAGGTAAATGTTCCGTCTGAGTTAGTTGACACCCCATTGGTGGTGCCTTTAACCAGCACAGTGGCACCGGGCAATCCTTCGCCGGTGCTCCGGTCCGTTACCCGGCCGGAAACCTGACGGGTTTGCGCTTCCACTTGGTGCACAATGGCTGCCAAGGGAAGCAAACCCAGTAGAAGTTTATTCATGGAATAAAAAGTGAGTGAGTGAACTGAGAAGCTTTCTTCTAAATGTACTGCGGTAGTGTCCAATACCAATAATATTAATGCATTTTTAATAGAGATACGTGGTGGTTAGCGGTGATTTGCAAACGAATAGATGCTTTTTGTATCTAAAAGGAAATAACGGCTTCGCAAACGAATTTGCGCAGAAAAACAACGGCCCGGTCGAGTTTCGACCGGGCCGTTGTTTTTGGCGGAAGCAAGAACGCTGTTAGTACGCGTCGTTCTGAACCAGCTTAGGGTTCCTGGTGATTTCGCTGGATGGGATGGGCAGAATAGCTTTAGTGCTTTTCCAGGGCAGTTCAGGAATGATGTTCGGCGCTGTGCCGTGTGCCGGTACATTTAGCCCATTGCGGAACAAGTCGTACAACCGGTGCCCTTCGAAAGCCAGTTCAAACCGTCGCTCCGTCAAGATAGCGTTGATAAATGCCTCTTTCGTTGTGAAGCTGCTCAGCGTGTAGGCCGGGGCATTGGTGGGCTTGGAACGATTGCGTATATAGTTCAGGTAGCGCAGGGCCGTCGAATCCGTAGCAGGATAGGGGAAGGTTGGAGCATTCTTCACCAGTGCCTCGGCTTGATTCAGTAGGATTTCCGGGTACCGCACAATCGGAATCCAGGCACCCATATTAGCGCCGCCGGGGCTGCCATTGAGGAGTAACTTGGAATACTTGCGCGTCCACCACTGGCTGGAGGTGAATCGTAGCTGATCGAGGCGGCGACGGTCGGTATTGGCAGCCGTCGCGCCGGCAGCGCCGGCCGGTCCCGGCAAAGCGTTCTTATAAGGAGTTACCGAAACGGAAATAGTCGTGCTAGGAGTGTAGTACTGACCGATAGCCGCGTTGGTGTTCGGGTTGTCGTTTTGCGACATGGCAATGAAGAAAATCGACTCCGACGTGAGGTTGGGCGTTCCTTCGGCCGGTACCAGAAAATCCGCGAAAGCCGAGCTGTTGAGCCGGTGTAAGCCTGAGCCGATAATCGGCTCGGCCGTTCGAATGACGTTGCCGTACTCGCCTTTGTAGAGATATACGCGCGACAACAAGCCACGGGCAGCGTCTTTAGTAGCGCGAGCCGCGTTGTCATTGCCACCGCCCGCACTTTGCGTTTCGGGAAGCACAGCAATGGCCTCGGTCAGGTCCTTGATGATCTGCTCATACACCTCTTTGACGGTCGAACGTGGCAATTGCTGCGCCGGTTCGTACGCTTCGGTGCCATCTGGTGCGGTCAGCTGTATCGGAACGCCCAAGTGCGAAGCGTCCGGCGTCGCATTGTAGGGCTGGGCAAACAGATTGACCAGCGTGAAGTGACACAGAGCCCGGATAAACTTGGCTTCCCCAATGTACTGGTTGTACTTGGCTACGTCCAAGCCAGCGCCGTTGCGCTTAGTCAGTTCCCGAATCATGTAGTTCGCCATGTACATGCTACGGTACCCCCCGGCCCATGCCCCCAGTGCACTACCATCGCTAGATGGTATGTTGCTGATGGCTAAGTTATTAAATGCGGGCGATAACTCTACGTCGTCCGAGCGCACATCGGCATACACCAGTGCCCGGCTACCCAGAAACTCCCCGTCCTGAAGCGCATCATACATGCCCACAGCCGCCTTGTCGATACGGGCCGGCGTGGAAAAAACATCGTTAGGGTTGAAGTCCTGCGGAGATTGTTGCTGTAGCAGGTCGCAGCTGGCAGTGGCCGTCAGTAGCAGTCCGAAAGCTGCAGTCCGGCTAGCAGAAGAAAATATGAATTTCATGTGGAAGTTTCAGCCGAGGGGATTAGAAATCAATGTTTACACCAGCCGTGTAGGTGCGCACCTGCGGGTTGGAACGCTGGTCGACGCCATACGCAATGTTGCTGTTGGTGCCGCTGTTGCTACCCTCGTTACCAGCTACGTTGACCTCCGGGTCAGTGCCGCTGTATTTCGTAAACACGTAAGCATTCTGCACCATGACGAACAGATTGGTGCGCGAGGAGCCGATCCGCTGGGTCACGGTGCTTGGCAGCAAATAAGACAATCGTACCTGACGCACGCGTAGGTAGTCACCTTTCTCCATAAAGCGCGTCGAGCTACTCTGATGGATATTGTCACCTACGTACAGGCGTGGCACGTTGGTCACATCGCCCGGTTTCTGCCACCGGTCTTTGATTTCCTCTGAATTGTTGACGGCGCTGTTGGTCAGCAACTGCGAACGAGTGGAGTTATAGAGGTAGTTCCCACCACTGTATTGCAGGAATACCTCAAGTTGTAAGCCCTTGTAAGAGAATGTGTTGTCGAAGCCGCCATTCCATTTCGGAAAGCTTGTCTTGCCCAGCCATACTCCTTCGGTTGCCGTCGTAGCGGGCCGCACTGTCTGCCCATTCACCCGCGACTCCCCGTTTTGAGTCCAGGTTTTCGTCACCGGGCTATACTCGCGTACGTTGTCGTTGGCATCCAACCACTGCGGGTTGCCGTTGTCCGGATTGACGCCCACCCAGCGCAGCAGGTTGTACTCCGTAATGGAGTGGCCTTCGCTAGCAAAATGGTAGGGCACGCCGCTCGGCACATTACCGCCTTCCAGCTTGGTGATGCGGTTTACCAAATAGGTGTAGTTGAACGAGGACGTCCACTTAAAGCCGGAGGGTGTCTCCAGGTTAGTGGTGTTGAGCGTCAACTCCACGCCGCGGTTGTACATTTTACCGACGTTGCGGAAAACGGACCCGTTCGGAATACCAGTGCTGTAGATAGCGGGTACATACAGCAACAGGTTGTCAATGTTGTTGCTGAAATAATCGAAATTGACGCCAATCCGGTCTTTCATGACGGATGCATCAAACCCGACGTCTAGCTTTTTTCCTGTTTCCCAACGCAGGCTGGGGTTGTTCAGCCGGTTGATGGCATAGCCAGCATACGTGCCGTACAGGCCCTGCCCCATCAGGGTCGCAGACTCGTAGGACGAAATACCGGCGCTGTTGCCCACCAAGCCATAACTGGCCTTCAGCTTCAGATCATTGACGAAGCTGATGTTGCTCATAAACGCTTCGCGCGAGATGCGCCAGCCCACCGAAGTACCCGGGAAGAAGCCCCAGCGCCGCTGTTCCCCAAAACGCGAGCTGCCGTCGCGGCGAGCCGTAAACGTAGCGTAATACTTGTCCGAGAAGGCGTAGTTCAGACGACCGAAAATCGACTGCCACGCCGACACATCTTGCGACGTGCCTTGGCTGGAGGCCTGCGAGTCAAAGAGACCAAAGAAGTTGTCTTTGAACTTGGGGTCCGAGATGTTGCTGCCCTGGCTGAATACCAACTGGTACGTTTCCAGGTTCTGCTCGTAGCCCAGGGTGGCGTCAATGTTGTGGTTGTCGCCAAATAGGTGCGAGTAGGCAGCGTAGTTCTGCCAGGTCGTCAGCGTATTGTCAGCTCGGTTCTTCTGTACCAGCCCGTTGTACTGCAGGCCTAGGCCTGCAATGTCGGGGGCACTGTATTGGTACTCGGCGTTATTGAGGTAATCCAAGCCGAATTTGGTCGTCACACTCAGCCCCTTTAGCGGCATGACAGTCAAGTAGGCATTGCCGAGCAGACGCCGTTGCGTGTTGTCGTTGTGGTTCAGGCGCAACGTTGCTACCGGGTGGTAGAGCGCGAAAGGAACGTACGAAAAGAGATTTTCCCCGATTGTTGCCCCAGTCGCGTCTAGCTTTTCCCCGTCATTGTTGGCACCGCTCCCGAGGGTCCGTGTAACGCCGGTAAGGTAATACGAACCGTCAGCGTTGTAGGCCGGCACGTTCGGCAACGAGTTCATTGCCGCGAACGTGGGCGACGCGAAGTAGTTGCTGGTTAGGTTCGACCCGAGTATACCTTGATTATAAGCGTGGTTGAAACTCAGGTTCATCCCCGACTTCACCCACGTCTTGGGCGTCAGCTCCATGTTGATGCGCCCATTGGCCCGGCGCAGTCGGTTGGTAATGATGGTGCCCTTCTGGTCGGAGTAACCTACCGACGCGTAATAGCTACCCTTGTCGTTACCGCTGCTCAGGGCCAGTTGGTAATCCTGCATGAAGCCCTTGTGGTAAATCTGCTTCAGCCAGTCGGTATTGTCCTCTACCCCGTCACCATCCGAGTCGCCATTAATGGCCAACGGTACCGTTTTGCCGGGGTTAGCGTTGAAATACTTCTCGTTGGTGATGTCACGGAACTCCGTCGCGTCGAGCAGCTTGGGCAGCTTGGTCGGCTCCATATAGCCCACCGTCGCGTTTACGGTCAGTTTGGCCTGACCGTTTTTACCCTTCTTGGTCGTAATCAGGACAACGCCATTGGTGGCCCGCGAACCGTAAATGGCCGCCGCCGAAGCATCCTTCAGCACGGTCATCGATTCAATATCGTTCGGGTTGATGTCGGCCAGGGGATTGTAGCGCAGACCCGAAGTCATCACGTTCATGTTGCCGAATTCCGTCATCGGCACCCCATCAACCACAAACAACGGCTGGGAACTGCCGTTGATGGAGTTAATGCCACGGATGCGCACCGTTACAGCGTCGCCAAGTGTACCGCTGGTGTTGGTAATCTGTACCCCGGCAATGCGGCCTGCCAGCGCCTGGTCGGCGCTCTGGATCGGCTGCGACGTGAGTTTCGACTGGTCCAGCTTCGCAAACGAACCCGTAATGTCCTTTACATCCTGCGACCCGCCGTAGCCCGTCACGACCACTTCACTGGTCATCTTCGTGTCGGTGGCGAGGCCAATGTTGAGCGTTGTTTCATTGCCCACGGAACGCTCAATCGTCTGGTACCCCACCGAACTGATGCGGATGTTCTTGCTGCCAGCCGGAAGGTCAAGAACGTAGGAGCCATCGGCGTTGGTAGAAACGCCGACCGTTGTGCCGGGTACCACAATGGTTACCCCGGGAATTCCTTCGCCGGTGTTGCGGTCAGTGACACGCCCGGAAATACTCCGGGTTTGGGCATTTGCTTGGTGCACAACGGCCGCCAAGGGTATGAGGCCCAGTAAAAGTTTGTTCATGCGGTGAAAAAAAGGATGATGGGTGTGTGAGGAGGTTTAGGCTTGGGGTGGTTGAGGACGTCAGAAATAGCGGTAACAAGATGAGCAGATAACCAGCCAAAGGCTGAATTAGAGACCTGGGTAAGTAATAGGCGTGCTAATATAAAGAGTTCACGCTCAACGGGCCTGCCGTAATTCGATGAGTTGCGTGAATTCTCTTGCCCACGCGCGCGCTGTGCCGCTGGCATATAGCTGTTCGGCGCATGACTCTGAGGTAATTAAGCCCGTCAGATTTGCACGGAACTGATTTGGAAGGACTGGATTTGAATCGTAGTCGCTTCGGATAGCGTTGACGTGCGTTTGCTTCCCGCCCCGGTATTGCTATGCAAATCAGGAGTCCTCACAAACTGTATCGGTACGATACACCTGCAAGTCAGAAACTCTTCACTCGTCTCTGTGAGCCTAGCAGTTTCCTCTGGCGGCTACCTCAAACAACGGCCGGTTTGTGCGCCGGCCTATCGAGCACCGCCTCATGTTGCTTCTGAGTGTAGTGGGGCCAAGCGCAAGCTGTAGATATGCGGCACACGCGTCCTTTTGAAATGCTCTGCTCACCGTCATACCGCGCTTAGCCCGGCGTCAGAGCGGCATCAGCTTCGCAAGCGCGTGCCGGTTACGCTTACAAACTCACCGAGTGAACTCGCATGAACCGAACGCATTACACAAACTCTAATGCGAATCCATTTTAGCCTGAATCAATTGCTGCCTGCTTCAGCGTATTCTACCCTACCCATTCGAATTGGCTGGCGCACAGCACCCAATCGCTCTGGATTGGTCAACTAGATGTGGAAAGTCACTTCCTAAATCCTAAACAAAGTATTGAACCCCATTGGGACAGTGGGCCGCCCGCGCAAACGGAGTGGGATAATACCATGGGAAGCAAAGCCTACAGCGTGAATGCGCGCTAGCGCGCGGCGGAACAAGTGACGCGGTCAGTCAGGGAACCAAATCATGTAAACAATAAAGTAACAAGGGGGTGTGGCTTGCGTCGACTGCACTCACTATAATCAGCAAAGGGTCTCCTGCACACATTCATAGTCGTTTTTCTATTCATTGGTGCATGGACAAGGCCTCGAAACAACTGGCTCAATACGGTAGGCGGCATGGCAACGCCTACCTAGCCCTGCCATTCAGGAGAAACTCATCACTGAACTGTTTAACAAACACATTCTGCTCGCCAAAGGGGATGTCAAGCGGGCCTTGCTGTCGTAATTGCTGTTGCTGGTCATAACAACAGCGCTGCCCCGCTAGCCTTTGTAAGATACTCGGAAAGCAGAAGAGTACTGTCAAAAGGTTTCAGGTGATGCTACGCCTCTTCGTTGCGTAACAGGGTGTTGAACCAGCATCCATTGAAAATATACCTCAGCAACCACCGAACCGATTAGGTAGATTACTTGGATAAGTACATTTATTAACAAGATGATTTTGATATTTTATGCCTGCCACTGATTAGAGTTGATGATAGCATAGACGAGAGATTCTGTCTCCTGAATGAGGTATTTACTTGATCAGTAATATAGTACCTCAGGTCAAAGCTCGACTAGAGAAGGCAAAGGAGAAAAGGTAGCAGAATTGAGATATAGTAGCTTGTTTTTTGAGGTTATTACATCTATAAGGCGTTTTTAGCCCGAATCGATTTATAGAGCGAATACAAACTTTGATTATATTTGGCGACACTCATTCACCATCACTCACCTTCTTCAAATGAGAAAACTTCTAGCGGCGTCGCTGCTCATGGCACCCTTGGTGGTGCACGAAGCAGCCGCGCAGAACAGATCTGTTTCAGGCCGCGTCGTAGATGCGGCTAACGGCCAAGGGCTGCCGGGTGTCACTGTTATTGTAAAAGGCACTACGATAGGTACCTCTACTAATGCGGAAGGCTCCTTTACGCTGGATGTACCCGCATCAGCTACGTTATCATTCAGCTCTATTGGCTTCCGAACGGTTGAACGGGTAGTTGGTAACAGCAGCGTTATGGATGTCACCCTGGGCGCCGACACCAAGCAGCTTAGTGAAATTGTGGTTACGGCTGTCGGCATCGAGCGCCAGGAAAAGGCGCTGGCTTATTCGACGGACGTCATCAGCTCCCGCTCGTTGACCCAAGGCAGAGACACGAACCCCATTGCAGCCCTGCAGGGTAAAGTAGCTGGCGTAAACATCGGCAAGTCGAGCGGCGGCGTAAACAGCTCGACCCGCATCACGCTGCGTGGTACGCGTTCGTTCCAGGGTGAGAACCAGCCGCTGTTCGTAGTGGACGGTATTATCATCGACAACACCAGCATTCAGCCCTCGACCGGCTCTACTAACCAAGTAGACGTAGGTAACCGTGTTGGCGACATCAACCCGGACGACATCGAGTCGATTACGGTGCTGAAAGGCCCGTCGGCTGCTGCTCTGTACGGGTCGGCTGGTGGCAACGGCGCTATCATCATCACGACCAAAACCGGTCGGGATGCTGCGGCCCAGGGCCGTAAGGCTGCTGTTACATTCAACTCCTCGTTTACCGCTGAAACAGTCCTAAAACTGCCAGATTTCCAGAACGAGTTCGGTTCGGGCTACGATTTGGAGACCTACGTTCCGTTCGAAAACACCAACTACGGCCCCCGCTTCGACGGCAAACCCGTGCAGTTGGGTCCACCCGCCATCGACGGCAGTGTACAGACGATTCCATATTCGGCAGTGCGCGACAACGTGAAGAACTTCTTCAACACGGGTACGACCTTCCAGAACTCGGTAGCACTGCAGGGGGGCAACGAAAAGGCTAATTACTACCTCTCGTTCTCGGACGCTACCCAGAAGGGTATCATCCCGGACGACAAGTTCCGCCGCAACACACTCAAGCTGACGGCTGGCTCGCAGCTCACCCAGAAGCTGTCGGCTACCACGAGCATCAGCTATAACCACAACAAAACGGACGTTACCTTCCAGGGTAGCGGCAACGGTTCGGTATTGAACAACGTGCTGAATACGTCCCGTCAAGTAGATCTGGAGAACTACAAAGACTTTATTAACAACAAGTTCGCCACCCTGGATGGCTGGTTCTCGGGCTACTACGACAACCCTTACCGTAGCATTGCCGACAACCGCTACGTCAGCAACTTGGACCGCGTGCTGGGTAATGCTACCTTGAATTACGCTCCGCTGGACTGGTTGAGCTTCACCTACCGTGCGGGTGCCGATATTTCGTTTGACCGTCGGAAGGAGCGTAATGCTATCCGCACCTACACGTCGCGGCGCTGGCCCAACGACGGTAGTGACTATGCTGGTCAGGCCATCGACCGTCCGGCAAATAACCCTGGTCGTCTGGCGGAAACAGATATTTTCATTTCCAACATCACCACTGACCTGCTTGCTACCGTCAAGCGTGACGTTACGCCGGACATCAATGTGACGTTCATTGCCGGTGGTAACATCTTCGCCCGGACGATCCAGCAGACGTCGCAGACGGCTAATGCTCTTTCGATTCCCGGCTACTACAACTTGGCCAACCGAGTAGGGGAAATTACGCCTTCTGACGACGTAAACCGTCGTCGCCGCGTAGGCATTTACGGTGACTTGACGCTGGGATTCCGGAACTATCTGTTCTTGAACGCCACGGCGCGGAACGACTGGAGCTCTACGCTGTCGCCTGATGCCCGTTCTTACTTCTATCCTTCGGTAGGTCTGAGCTATGTCTTTACGGAGTCGATTGCCCCGCTCAAAGACAACAAGATCCTGACTTATGGTAAAATCCGCGCCAGCTACGCTAAAGTAGGTAATGACGCTACTGCGTACCAGCTGATAAATACCTTCCCGGCTGCTACGGGTTTCCCCTACGGCTCGCTGCCCTCGTTTACGGTCAGCAACCTGTCGCGTAACCCCAATCTGAAACCGGAGCAGGTAAAAACCTACGAAGCTGGTCTGGAATTCGGCTTGCTGAATGACCGGATCGGTGGCGAGGTTACGTACTACAAAACGACGTCTTCTGACCTAATTACGCAAATCTCTGTACCGTACTCTACGGGCTTCACTCAGGCCGTATTGAACGTGGGTAAGGTAGAGAACAAAGGCCTTGAGTCATCGCTGCGATTTACGCCGGTACGGACGAGCAGCGGCCTGCGCATTGACGTCGGAGCTAACTTCTCGTTTATCGACAGCAAAGTACTCGAACTCTTCCCGAACGTAAGCCAGCTTGATCTCGGTAGCGGCGACCCGGTTCCCTCGGCTATCGTAGGGCAGCCCTTCCCGGTGCTGAAAGGTTCGGCCTACTTGCGTGACCCCCAAGGCCGCATTGTAGTTGATGCCAGCGGCTATCCGCGCAAAGACCCGACTCTGCAGATTCTGGGCCGGGTTAACCCCAAATACATCATCGGCGGTAACCTAACGGTTGCATATAAAGGTGTACGTCTAGCCGCTGTTGTGGACGCTCGTAAAGGTGCTGTGCTCTGGTCGGGTACGCGCAGCACGCTGGCATTCACCGGCTCTTCGCTGGAAACGGCTTCCAACGGCCGCGAATCCTTCGTAATTCCGAATACGGTGGTGCAAAACTCCGACGGTTCGTACTCGCCTAACACTAAGGCCGTGGCCGATGGTGGTTTCGAATACTGGTATAACCGTACCCACGGCGTAATTCAGGAAAGCAATATCATCAAAGCAGATTACCTGAAGCTGCGTGAGGTATCGTTGACCTACGATCTGCCAAAAGCCCTGCTGGAGAAGTCGCCGTTCGGCCGCGCTTCGATCGGTTTCTCGGGTCGTAACCTGCTGTTGTTTGTACCCAGCGACAACAAGTTCATCGATCCGGAAGCTAGCCTGTTCGGTACGAACAACTCCCAAGGTCGTGAGTACAACAACATCCCGTCTACGCGCTCTTACGGGGCTAATCTGAGCGTGACGTTCTAAAAAAGTGCAGAATGTGGAAACGCACTGGAATACAACGTGTGTTTCCCCAATACTGCAGGAAAAACAGATCAGACCATACAATGAACATACCTTTCAAAAAAGCTGCGTTACTCGGCGGGGCCATCCTGGCGCTGGGTTCCTGCGATGATTTTCTGGACGTAAACCAGAATCCCAATGACCCGACGGAGGTTCCTTCCTCGTTCGCTCTGCCGAACGCTATTAACCGCCCGGCAGTAGTATCTGGCAACACCTTGAACGTGCTGGGTAACCTCTGGGTCGGCAACTGGGCTCAGGCGGGTGATTATCTGTTTTATCTGCCCGAGCAACAATACAACCTTACCCCGCTGACCTACGAATCAGTTTGGACGGAGATGTATGCGGGTAGCCTGCCGGACTTGGCTTACATTGAGCGGCAAGCTCGGGCGAGCGGTGACAAGAACACCTTGGCTATTGCCCGCATTATGCAGGCGTACGATTACCAGATTCTGGTCGATGCCTTCGGCGACGTGCCATTTGGCGAATCGCTGCAAGGCACCTCGAATCTGACGCCCAATTATGAAAAAGCGGAAGTTATCTATGATAACCTCATCACGATGCTAAACGAGGGGTTGGCTTCGATTGATGTGAATGCCACTAACCCGGGTACCAATGATATCCTATTCAAGGGGGACATGGCTAAGTGGCGCCGCTTTGCTAACACTTTGAAGCTGCGCGTATACCTGCGTCAGGCCCAGGCTCGACCGACAGTAGCTCAGCAAGGCATTCAAGCAATGGCCACGGCTGGCGCTACCTTCTTAGGTGCTAACGAAAATGCAGCAGTAAACCCGGGCTACCTAAACACTTCGGGCAAGCAGAACCCGTTGTACGCTTTGTTCTACAACACAGCTGGTGCCGAAACCAGCAACCGTAAGGCTACCCGTGCCAACACTTTGGGCTTGGATTACCTGAAGGCTACCAACGACACGTTGCGTCTGAAGCGTATTTATTCTGTGGTTTCGGGCCGTAACGCCAACTCGTACCGCAACTACCAGGGGCTGTACAGCGGTGCTCCATCGAGCAACCCGATTTACAACTCCACTCGTCTCTCGGCTCCGGGCGCGTCAGTGGTTGATGCACCGACCAATAACGGCTTTGCTAAGCCGGTTTATCTGATGCTGGCTTCGGAGTCGTTCTTCCTACAAGCGGAAGCTGCCCAGCGCGGCTGGCTGACGGGTGCTTCGGCCCAGACGCAGTACGAAAATGGCATCAAGGAATCGTTCCGCTTTTTAGGCTTCACCGACGCGCAGGCGCAGACCTACTACGCCCAAACGACGGCCGCTACTACCGTAGCTGACCTAACTGCTCCAAACGGTGCTACGTTTGATCCCAAAGCAATTGCGCCCAACTGGACTGCTGCTCAGGATAAGATAGAGGCCATCATCACGCAGAAATGGATTGCTAACAATGGCTTCAATGGTTTTGAAGCTTGGTCGGAATTCCGTCGCACGGGCTTCCCGAAAGGCAACTACATTTCGCTAAATGCTACGCAGCAGCAGTTCCCCGTGCGTATCCCGTATCCGCAGAATGAACTGTCCAACAACCCTAACACGCCTAAGGGTGTGACTATCTTCACCCCGAAAATTTTCTGGGACGTGAACTAGTACCGTTGTTGTTGAAATAAAAAAGGCCACCGATTTCGGTGGCCTTTTTTATTTCAACAACAACGGTACTAGTTCACGTCAACTCGCCTTAATTCTCCATCAACCAAGCCTTGATATACTCATCCAGGTCGCCGTCGAGCACGTTTTGCACGTCGGTGCGCTCTACGCCGGTGCGGATGTCTTTTATGAGCTTGTAGGGGTGAAGCACGTAGTTGCGGATCTGCGAACCGAAATCGATACGCTTCTTGCCCGCTTCCACCTCGGCGCGCGCCGCGTTGCGTTTGTCCATTTCGATCTGGTACAGGCGCGACTTGAGCATGCGCAGGGCGTGCTCCTTGTTCATCAGCTGGCTGCGCTCAATCTGCACGGCGATGATGATGCCGGAAGGGGCGTGGGTCAGACGTACGGCGGTTTCCACCTTGTTCACGTTCTGCCCACCAGCGCCGCCGGCCCGGAACGTGTCCCAGCTGATGTCGGCGGGGTTGATGGTGATGTTGATGCTGTCATCGACCACCGGGTAGGCAAATACCGACGCAAAGGAAGTGTGGCGCCGGCCGCTGCTATCGAAGGGCGAAATGCGCACGAGGCGGTGCACGCCGATTTCACTCTTGAGGTAGCCGTAGGCAAACTGCCCGTCGATTTCCAGCGTGGCCGACTTGATGCCGGCGCCTTCGCCCGGCTGGTAGTTGACCTCGCGCACCGTGAAGCCGTGCTTTTCGCCCCACATGATGTACATGCGCATGAGCATCTCGGCCCAGTCCTGGCTTTCGGTGCCGCCCGCGCCGGGGTTGATTTCGACGATGGCCGACAGCTGGTCCTCCTCGTTGGAGAGCATGCGCTTGAACTCCAACTGCTCGACTACCTGAAGGGCTTTGTCGTACTCGGCGCGCATTTCGGCCTCGTCCACGTCGCCTTCCTTGTAGAAGTCGAAGAGCACGTCGAGGTCGTCGAGGGTCTTTTCGGCGGCTTCATAGTCGTCGGTCCACACCTTGATGCCTTTCAGCTCCTTCAGGGTGGCCTCGGCCTTTTTGGAGTCGTCCCAGAAGCTGGCCGACTGGCTTTGCTGTTCCAGGCTGGTTACCTGGGCTTTGCGGTTATCGTAGTCAAAGGTACCTCCTCAAGGCCTCCACACGGCCTCTCAGGTCTTTCACTTGCTCTGCAGTCATAGGATTCTGCTTGGAAAGGGTAGCGGGGTGAGAGAAACGGGCCCAACTGCGGCCCGGGCTGCCGACGTGGCAGCAGAATGCGGGCAAAGGTAGCCCCATAAACAGCGCCGCCCGCTGCCAGCCAAGAAATGGCCAGCAACGGGCGGTTGCTTGGTAGTGGTAGATGCCTACACGCGCACCATCCAGCTGTGCGGGTCGGCCGCCTGGCCCAGGCGGATGGCATCCAGCGCCTTGCTCACGCGGCGCGCAAACGACGCGTCAGTCAGAGCCGGCAGTTCATAGTCTGTGCCCTCGAAGCCGATGACGCTGATGGGCGCGATGGTAGCGGCCGTGCCCACGCCGAAAGCCTCCTGCAGGGTGCCGTTCTGGGCGGCTTCCACGATTTCGTGGACCGATACTTTGCGCTCTTCCACCGTCATTCCCCAGTCGCGGGCCAGTTGCAGCACGCTCTTGCGGGTGATGCCGTCGAGGATGGACGAGCTGGTGGCAGGGGTTATAATACAGCCATCGATGACGAAAATGGCGTTCATGGTGCCCGATTCCTCCACGTAGCGGTGCTCGGAAGCGTCGGTCCAGATCAGCTGGTTGTAGCCGTCCTGCTGGGCCAGCTTGGTGGGGTACATGGCCGCGCCGTAGTTGCCGGCGTTTTTGGCGTAGCCCGCCCCACCTTCGGCCGAGCGCACGTACTTCTCCTCGAAGCGCACTCGGATGGGCTTGCTGTAGAAGGGGCTCGACGGCGAGGTGATGATGATGAAGCGGTAGGTTTCGGAAGGACGCACGCCGAGCAGGCCGTCGGTGGCGAACATGAAGGGGCGGATGTAGAGCGAGCAGCCGTCCTGCGAGGGCACCCACTCCGCGTCGAGGCGTACGAGCTGCAGCAGACCCTGCATAAATAGCTCCTCCGGAATTTCGGGCATGCACATGCGCACGGCCGAGAGGTTCAGGCGGCGGCAGTTGTCGAGCGGACGGAACAGCTGCACCTCGCCCGAGGCGGTGCGGTAGGCTTTCATGCCTTCGAAAATGGACTGGCCGTAGTGCAGCGCCGAGTTGGCGGGGCTTACCGTCATGTCGCCGAAAGGCACAATCTGGGGCTCCTGCCACTCACCGTTGGTATAATCGACGACGAACATGTGGTCGGCGAAGGTCTTGCCAAATTCGATGTTGGCCGGGTCAAGCTCACCCAGGCGCGAGGCCGGGGTGCGCTGCGTGCGAATCGTCAGCGTATCAAGCATGAAAGTGGGGAGGGAAAGAGGGGAATGCAGAAAAAAGGGTCGGGTGCGAACGGGGCGAGTAGCGGAAGCTACGCTTTTTGGCGGGGTTGCCAGGTAACTTCTTCGGCGCCGAGGGCGTGGGCCATCCAGCGTGCCAGTACAAACAGATAATCGGAAAGCCGGTTCAAATACTGGATGACTAAGTCGGCCACGAAGGAGTCTTCGCGCAGGGCAATAGCCAGGCGCTCGGCGCGGCGGCACACGCAGCGGGCCACGTGCGCGTGCGACACGGCCGGGTGCCCACCGGGCAGGATAAAGTGACGCAATTCGGGCAGCACTTCGTTAAGGCGGTCCATTTCCTGCTCCAGCTCCAGCACGTCTGAATCCAGCAGATCGGGCAGCTGCATGCGGGAGCGTTCGGGGTCGGAGGCCAGGGTGGCGCCGATGGTGAACAGGCGGTCCTGCACGTGCTTGAGCAGGGCGCGGTGGGGGAGGTTCACCTCCTGGTCGCGCACCAGGCCCACCCAGGAATTCAGCTCATCGACGGTGCCGTAGGCTTCGATACGCAGGCTGGACTTGGGCACGCGCGTGCCGCCGATCAGCGAAGTGAGGCCTTGGTCGCCGGTGCGGGTGTAAATCTTCACGGAAACGGGGCAGAAGCGGGTAAACGAAAAGACAAACGGCCGTTCGTAAGAAGCCGTTTTACCGAAAGTTACGGGAAAAGAAATGCCCCGGCTACTGACCGGGGCAGGTTCTTGATAGCCAACGGGCTACTAAATGGGATGCCGGGCCTACGAGTGCACGACCTCCTTGTGGGCGCGCACGTCGTGGTTGGGCTGGTCGGTTTCGATTTCGCCGTCGCGCAGGCGCACGATGCGGTGGGCGTAGCGGGCAATGTCTTCTTCGTGGGTCACCATGATGATGGTGTTGCCGCGGGCGTACAGGGCCTCAAACAGCTCCATGATTTCGTAGCTGGTCTTGGAGTCGAGGGCGCCGGTGGGTTCGTCGGCCAGCAGCACGCTGGGGTTGTTGACGAGGGCCCGGGCAATGGCCACGCGCTGGCGCTGCCCGCCCGACAGCTCGTTGGGCTTGTGCTTGGAGCGGTCGTGCAGGCCCACGGAGCGCAAGGATTCCATGGCCCGCTCTTCGCGCTCCGACTTGGAGTAGCCGGCGTAGATGAGCGGCAGAGCGACGTTGTCGAGGGCCGTGGCGCGCGGCAGCAGGTTGAACGTCTGGAAGACGAAGCCGATTTCGCGGTTACGCACGTCGGCGAGCTGATTGTCGGTCATGCGGCTCACGTCCTTGCCGTTCAGAATATACTGACCGGTGGTGGGCGTGTCGAGGCAACCGACGATGTTCATCAGCGTGGATTTGCCGGAGCCCGAAGGGCCCATGAAGGCCACGTACTCGCCCCGCTTGATGCTGATGGTGACGGAGCGCAGGGCGTGGATTTCCTCGGTGCCCATCCGGTACACCTTGGAAATGTTGGAGGTTTGGATTACAGGCGGCAGCATGTGGGTTGGGGTTAGTTCCAAGGTGCTGCGGCGGCCTGGTGGATGACGCGCCGTTTTTCGTATTGGCTACGAAATATAGAATATTCCGGAGATGAAAGCAACATGGAAAGCTTATACTGTGCATCGGCCGCGTATTCGTCCAAACCCGCGTCCGCAGCGGCCAGAACGAAGGTTTTCAGCAGGGGCACCGATTCTGGATTGTAGGAGAGGGCGCGCCGGGTCAGCTCGTAGGCGGTGAGTGGGTCCTGATTTTGGGTGAAAAACGCGGCGGCCTGCACCGTGCCGGCTTCGTCGAAGGGGTCGGCCTGGGCCAGGCGCTGGTACTGCGCGGCGGCGGCCTTCGAGTCCTTTTGGGCCAGTTGGGCTGCGGTAGCATATTCCCGGGTCAGCGGGCGGGCCTGCGTCGTGGGGGGCGGTACGGCGCCGCGGAGCAGGCGCTGCAGGCCCGGCGCGGCCTGCGGATGAACCCTGGCCGCGCGGGTAGCCAGCTGCTGCGCCGAATCGGGGCGGCCGGCCCAGTACCAGGCATAGGCGGCGGGCAGGGCAGCGTCGGCATTGCCCGCCTGCTCGGCCCGCGAAAGACGGGTGGCCGCGGCCGAAAACAGGCCGCGCTCCAGCAAATAGGTGCCGAGCACCTGCTGATAGTAGCCCTCGGAAGTGCCGGTGGCCAGGGCTTCGAGCTGGTCGAAACCGGCGGCGGGGCGGGTGGCGCGCAGCTGCAGCAGGCCGCGCAGGAAGGCCAGCTGGTCGTGGAAATTCTCGTTGCTACGCAGCTGCTGGAGCTGCGTCACCAGCGGCAGCAGGGTGGTGTCGCGGCGGGCGGCCTGGGCCAGGCCGGTGTGGTAGAGCTGGGCAAACTGTGCCACCGTCAGCGCGGAGTCGACGGCGGGGCGGGTGGCGGCTACGGGCTGGAAGCGGCCCTGCAGCAGCTGCAGCAGCGCGGCGTTGTTTTGCCAGGCGGGCCAGGTGGGCTGCGCGGCTTCGGCCGCCGACTCGCTGGCGGCCTTGAGCTGGCCGTTTTTCAGCAGGAAGGCCAGCCAGTTGGTGCGGGCCACGGGGTTGTCGGCATCGGCGGCGAGGCTGCGGCGCAGGTAATACTGCACCGAGTCGGTGAGGGCCGAGCGGGTGTAGAGCTGGGCCATTTCGGCGTTGAGCCGGGGGCTGGCCGGCAGCTCGCGCAGGGCCTGCCGCAGAATCTGCTGGTGGTCGAAGAAGTCAGAAGGCTGATCGAAGCGGGCCCCGAGGCGCAGAAACGCCTTCTCGTTCGGCTCGCGCAGCAGCGTGGTGCGCAGGATGTTGATTTCGTTCTGGCGCTGGTCGCGGGCTTGGTAGAGGGCGGCGCGGCCGAAGGCGGCGCGGGCGTTGCGCGGGTCGAGCTGGTCGGCTTCGGCGTAGTAGCGCTCGGCCAGGGCGGCCAGGTAGAAGTTGTCGGGCTGTTGCTCGCTCTGGTAGCGCGTCAGGTCGCCGAGCTGGATGAACTCCCCGCTACGGGCGCGGGTGAGCAGGTCGAAGTCGTTGCGCATGAGCACTGCTACCACGATGCCCGTAGCCAGCAGGTACACCACGAAGAAAGGCACACGGCGCGGGTCGAAGGCCACGCGGTGCACCTGCAGCTTCTGGCGAATCAGCGGGGCGAAGTTCAGCAGCACGTAGAGGAAGAAGGCCGTGCTCAAACCCAGCAAGACCAAGTTCACGGCTTCGCGGCCGGCCTGCAGCAGCGGCTCGTTGGCCGTGGCGGCGGCGTAGCCCACGGCGGCCGTGGCCAGCAGCGTCAGCACCAAATACAGCGGCGCGGCGGCCGACAGGGGCAGCCAGTTTTGGTAGGTGGCGCGGCGGCGCGGCAGGCTCCACCAGCCCACCACGGCCGCCAGTAGCAGCACGAAGTAGGGCTCCAGCTGGATGCCCGGCAGCACGGCCAGCTGCCCGCCGTTCCAGTAATACAGCCCCAGAATGCCCAGCAGCAGCCCGCTCGACAGCACGAAGGGCAGCAGGCCGAAACGGCCGCTGGGGCTGGCGCCCTGGGTGTTCAGCCAGAGCAGGCCATAAATCAGCTCGATGCCCACCCAGATGCTCAGCAGCATCACCGCCAGGGAGCCGGCGAGGGTGCCATTGGCGGCCAGGTGCAGCACCACGTACGCGGCGGACTGCGGGGCTTGCAGCAGCAAGACCGTGGCCAGACCGGCTACCAACGCCGCAAACAGCAGCAGGCGCCAGCCCAGGCTCACGCCCTCGAAAAAGGCGTGCAGCAGGAAAGCCGGCAGCAGCAGCGCGGCCAGCGTCAGCATCAGGAAATACTGGTGCTGCTCCCCGAATACGCCCAGCGCGTCGAGGTTCAGCGACATCAGCAGGAAAATGACGGGCACGGTGCCCGCCACGAAGGCCGGCCGCGCCTGCTGACTGACCACGGCCAGCCACACCACAAGGCTCAGGGCCAGCACCGCGCACCAGGCCGCCGCAGCGTCGGGCCACAGCAGGGGGCCGGCCACGTCGTAGGTCTGGGTGATGGCGTAGCCGTTGGCCTGCAGGGCGAGGCTGTCGGCACCGGCGGGCAGCCGGGCCACCGTCACGGGCACCGGGGCCAGCTGGGCCACCGTGCCCACAGGCAGGGTGTGGTCGTTGCCGGTGAAGTAGGCAAAGACCGTCAGGCCCAGGGCCAGCAGCAGCAGGGCACCGAGGGCCCAGAGAAGAAAGCGGCCGGCCGTGGGGCCGGCCGGGGAAGGAGCCTGCACGCGCTATTCCAGAACTTTAGGTACGCGGAAGTAGTCGGAGTCCTTGCGGGGGGCGTTTTTCAGGCCCTCGGCGTGGCTCACGGTGTTGCGCGGCTCGTCGGGGCGCATCACGTTCAGCTCGTAGCTCAGGTGCACCAGCGGCTCCACGTTACTGGTGTCGAGGTTGTTGAGCTGGTCGACCCAGTTGAGGATTTCGTTGAGGTCGGCCAGCATTTTCTGCTCGTTGCCCTCATTGAATTCGAGGCGGGAGAGGTGGGCCAGTTGGCGCAGGGTATTCAGATCGGTGCTCACGGAGGGGCAGGAGGTTAGGTTCGCAGGAGAGGAAAAACGGCCAGATCAGGCCTGGGCGGCCGGTTGCGCCTCGGGCCGGGGCTGGGCGCGCAGGGTGCTGGCGGGCGGAATGCCGGCCGCGGCCGGGTCGAATTCGCTGGCAATAATACGCGCCACGCGCTCCTTTAGTGCCGGAATGTCGGCCGCGGTGAGGCCGGTGGTCGGAATGGGCTCGTGAATCACGATGCGCAGCTTGGAAAAGCGCACGCGCAGGCCCTTCACGTCGGGCATGAAGCGGTGGTTGTAGGGCATGGTGACGGGCACCAGCGGCACGCCCGTGGCAATGGCCAGCTGAAACGGCCCGTCCTTGAAGGGCAGTAGCTCCTCGGACGGCTTGGGGGCAATGGCGCCCTCGGGGAAGATGATCAGCGAGCGGCCCGCTTCGAGCGTCTGCCGGGCCTGCACTAGCGAGCGGCCCCGGCTCACGGCGCTGGCGCGGTCGACGGTGATGTAAACGCGCCCGAAAATCGGCCCCCAGAGCGGCGTCTTGGCCAAGGAGCTTTTGCCCATGATGTTCAGGTGGCCCGGAATGGCCTTGAACAGCAGCGGAATGTCGATGTAGGAGCTATGGTTGGGCACGTACAGCACCGGCTGCCCGGCTGGCACGCGCCCGCGGATTTCCACCGACACGGGCACGCCCCACATGCGAATGAAGAGCAGGGACCACCAGCGGTTGAGCGCGTGCAGGTAGCGGTGCCAGCGCGGCTGGCGGGACAGCAGCACCTGCAGGGGGTACGTCACCACGAAGGGAAAGACGAACCAGAACGTTGCCCAAGTAGTGTATAGGCGGTGACCAATAAAACGCAGCAGCCGACGCATACCTACAAAGGTAACAGGTGAGGAATGACAGGTGATAAGTAACAGGTGACAGGTAACACGTAACAAGTTGGAATGAGCATTACCTGTCATCTGTTACTTGTCACTTGATTACCGATTACCCAGCACCAGAGCCGCTTTCAGCAGGCCGGCCACGCTGATGGCGTCGGTGATGCGGTTGTCCATCACCATCTGAATGGCTTCCCGGAAGGGCAGCTTCCAGAGGTGCAGCTCCTCGGTTTCTTCGTGCTCCATCTCGCCCTGCTCCAGGTCTTCGGCCAGGAACACGAAGCCTTCCTCGTCGGTGACGGAGTTGGAGGGGTGCAGGCGGGCAATGTTGGTCCAGCGCCGGGCCGTCAGGCCGGTTTCCTCGCGCAGTTCCCGCTGGGCCGACTCCAAGATGTCCAGCTCCACCGGCCCGCCGCCCATCGGAATTTCCCAGCAGTACTCGTTGAGCGGGTAGCGGTACTGGCCCACCAGCCAGGTGTTGCCCTCCGCGTCGATGGGCACGATGCCCAGGGCCTTGTTTTTCATCGTGACCACCCCGTAGATGCCCCGGCCGCCGCGCGGGTTGATGACCTGGTCTTCGCGCACGCTGATCCAGGGGTTCTGGTACTTCAGTTCCGTGCTGAGCACCTGCCAGGGGTTGTGGGTTTCGTCGGGAGCCGGGTACATACGAGGGGCAGTTAGGTAGGTCTGGAAGGCAAAGCTAGGAGCGTTTGGGCACTGCGACGCGGAATGCGGCGGTGGTTTTTCGGACTGCTGACCGTCGGGGGGCGGGCGCGAAGCCCGCTGCGGGACCTGGCGCGGCCCAGCCGCCGCGGCGCGAAAAAAAACCGGCGGCCGACTTAACATAGAGTTAACTTGATATCAGTGAAAGCCGTAACTTCCAAGTAAGCTGGCCGCTGACATTCCGGCCAGTCATCCGCACCTTATGGCCAATTCGCAAAAAAACTCCGCCAACCAAACCACCAACGGCAGCAGCGGCGACCCGCTCTTCAATCTGAAGCACGCCCAGGCCGAATCGGAACTACAGCAGCAAACCGGTGGCCTCGGGCCGCTGACCAACGAATACATCAGCACCGACGAAGACGCCGAGCTGGACGAAGGCCCGCGGGACAGCCAGGGCCTGCGCCGCGGCGAATCACCCGACGTTATCGGCAGCACCGCCGGCCGACACTAAGCAACCACGGAACATACTACTAGGCGCCTCCTTTCATGCCTATTTGCGGAACCGCCCGCCGGGACGTCAGACACCCCGGCGGGCGGTTCTTTTTTGCCCGCGAGGGGAGGGGCGGCGCCCACCGAAGCCCGCCGGCGGGTTACTTTTGCGGCCGTTATGCTCCCCGTTTCCTTTACCGCCCAGCCCCACGAAGCCGGCCTCGACGAAGCCGGCCGCGGCTGCCTGGCCGGGCCCGTCTTTGCCGCCGCCGTGGTGCTGCCGCCCGATTTTCAGGCCCCCGGCCTCACCGATTCCAAGCTGCTCAGCGCCAAGCGCCGCGAGCAGCTGCGCGACGTCATCTGCCGCGAAGCCCTGGCCTGGGCCGTGGCCGAAGCTTCGCCCGACGAAATTGCCAGCATCAACATCGCCCAGGCCAGCTACCTGGCCATGCACCGCGCCGTGGCCCAGCTCGGCCTGCCGCCCACCCACCTGGCCGTCGACGGCAACCGGTTCCGGGCCTACCCGGGCATCGCGCACAGCTGCATCATCAAGGGCGACGGAAAGTACCTGAACATTGCCGCCGCCTCGGTGCTGGCCAAAACCTTCCGCGACGAGCGGATGCGCGAGCTGGCGGCCGAATTTCCGCAGTACGGCTGGCAGCAGAACGCCGGCTACCCCACGGGCCAGCACCGCGCCGCCATCCGCCAGCACGGCCCCACGCCCCACCACCGCATGGGCTTCCGGCTCCTGTAGGGTGGTGAAATAGTGAAATGGTGAGTTTAATGTTCAGACCGCCTCAACGCGCAGACGGCCCCGGCAACACGTGTTGCCGGGGCCGTCTGCGCATAGATACTGGGGATGGGAAGGTGCCGCGTGAACGTTAACTCACCATCTCACTAGTTCACCGCTGCGCTTCCTTCAGGCGCAGCAGGTCCAGGAAGAGGCTGAAGCCGTCGACGGTGGAGCCGCCTTCGCCGAACTTGTCGAAGTTCAGGGGCTTGATGATGTAACCGCTCACGGCCAGGTCGCGGGCCTTGAGGCGGTCCGATTCCAGGTCGGAGGTGGTCATGATGAACACATTCAGGCCCACGAACTCGGGGTCGGAGCGCAGGACTTCGAGCAACTCCAGGCCGTTCATGCGCGGCATGTTGATGTCGAGCATGACCACGCTGGGCTTGGGAATCTGGTCCCGGTCGCCCTCCCCGCGCAGCAGGGCCAGGGCCTCGCGGCCGTTGCGGGCCACGTAAAGCGGTACGGTGATGCTGTGCTTGCGTAGCTCACGCTGCACATTCATGATGTCCATCTGGTCGTCTTCGACGAGCAGAATACTGGCAGGAGCGGTGTCGGTAGACATGGGAAAGCGGCTGGAAATGCCCGGCGCGGGGTGAGGGTGGCACGCCGCCGGTCTTGGCCTATACGGCAAGGTAGCGTCAATGGCTGATACCGGCCGGCCGGGCGGCCACCGCGGGGGCCGTTCGGGCAGTAGCCTTGGGCCAGGTAAAGATGAACGTAGAGCCCGCTCCCTCACTGGATTCCAGCCGGATAGTGCCGCCGTGGCGCTCCACGATTTTTTTGACAATGGCCAGGCCCACGCCGGTACTTTCCAGCGTGTCGCGCTCGGTCAGCGTCTGAAACAAGACGAACACCCGCTCGTGGTACTCGGGCGCGATGCCGGGGCCGTTGTCGGCAATGGTGAAAGTGTACTCCTCGGTGGTTTCGCGCAAGCCGACGCGTACGAGGCCGTTAGTGGGGTCGTGGTGGTACTTCAGGGCGTTGCTGATCAGGTTGCTGAACACCTGCTGCAGCTCCACCCGCGAGGCCGTGAGCACCGGCAGGTAGGGTGGTAGCACCACCCGGAAGCCCTCGGGCGGGGCCAGCGAATCGATGATTTCGGTGAGCAGTTCGCGCACGTTCACGCGCTCCTGCTGCTGCTGCACCCGCCCGATGCGCGCCAGCTCCAGGATGCCGCTGATCAGGTTCTCCATGCGGTGGGTGCGGGTGCGCATCAGCAGCAGAAACTCGCGGATGTGCTCCGGCAGGGTCTCGTCCATGTCCTCCTCGATCCAGCGCGAGGCGCTTTCGATGCCGCGCAGCGGGGCTTTCAAATCGTGCGACACCACGTAGGCAAACTGGTCCAGCTCCTGGTTGCGGCGCTCCAGTTGCCCGATGGTCGACTCGATGGTGCCGGCCATGGAGTTCAGGGAGGTAGCCAGTTCGCTCAGCTCGTCCTGGGCGTCGTCGGTGAGGCGCACGTGAAACTCGCCGCGGGCAATGCGGGTGGCCAGCTGCACCATGCCGGTGAGGCGCCGCGAGAGCAGCCGCGCCAGCAGCCCGGCCCCGATCAGGCCGAGCACCAAAGCCAGCAGCGTGAGCACCACCGACAGCACCCGCGTTTGCCGGATGCTCTGGGCCAGCTTGTCGCGCTGCTTGTCGCGGGTGGCCAGCTCGTCGCGGTCGAAGCCGCGGAAGATGACCCGGATCTGGTCCATGAGCTGCTTGCCGGTGCCGTCCTCCACCAGGTCACGGTGCTCCATGCCGTCGAGGCCTTCCTGGCGGGCACTGCGCTTGCGGGCGGCCCGTTTTTCGGCGATGAGCAGGTGGGAGTAGGCGGCCCACCGCTCGTACAGGGCCTGGGCGCGCACCATGCGGGCGCGCTGCGGGTCGTCGAGGCTGAACTCGTCGCGCAGGGCGGCGAAGGCGCCCAGCAGCTGCCGCTCGCCCTCGTAGTAGGATTCGAGCAGGCCCTCGTTGCCGACGAGCAGGTAGCCGCGGAAGCCCGATTCCATGTCGACGATGCTGCCGAGCATGCGCGTGGCCTGGGCGGTGCGGTTCTGGGAGTGGGCAATGCGCTCGGAGTTGCGCAGCACCTGCCGCGACAACTGGTAGTTGACGATGCCCACCATCACGAACAGCATCGCAATGGCCAGAAACCCAATAAAGAGGCGAGTGGAAAGCTTCAGCTTCATGCACGGGGGCCGCGCCGGGCGCTAGCGGGCTTCTTTACGCAACTTGCGCTCCAGGGTGTTGAGCAGGCCCAGCACTTCTTCGGTGAGCGGGTTGATGGCGCGCAGGCCGCGCATGGCCTCGTCGGCGTGGCCGGCCTGGTGCAGGTCCATGAGGCGGTTGGCTTCGTCGTGCACGCGGCGGTGGGTCTGGTCGAGCTGCTTGGTTTCGGGGTAACGGCCAAAGCGGGGAAGGGCTACCTCGCGAATCCACTCGCCCAGCGGGCATTCGTCGGCGCTGCGCACGGGCGTTTCGTTGCCGTCGTTGCCGTAAAGGAAGCTGCGCAGGCGGGCTTTGAACAGTATGTGCTTGAGCCGGGCAGCTTCAAACTCCCGTTTCAGGTCTTCGTCCATTGGGGTGTGGTGGCCTGCCCGGCGTGCGGCCGTCGGGACAGGGTTAGGCCTATACCGCATTGGGCGCCGCCGGGTTTTGGGCTACTTTTGCCGGGCCGGCCGCCCGGCCCCGTTTCTTCCCCCTTTCCCCGAACTGCAAGCCCTCCCCTCATGAGCGAACTGAAGAGCGACCTGAAGACCGTCGTGCTCAACGACGTGCACCAGCAACTCGGCGCCAAGATGGTGCCCTTCGCCGGCTACAACATGCCCGTGCGCTACTCCTCCGACCTCGACGAGCACCACACCGTGCGCCGGGCCGTGGGCATCTTCGACGTGTCGCACATGGGCGAGTTCCGGGTGCGCGGGCCGCGGGCGCTGGACCTCATCCAGCACGTGACCAGCAACGACGCGAGCAAGCTGGCCGACGGCAAAGCCCAGTACAGCTGCCTGCCCAACGAGGACGGCGGCATCGTGGACGACCTGCTGGTCTACAAGATGGCCGACGAGGACTACATGCTCGTCGTCAACGCTTCCAACATCGAGAAGGACTGGAACTGGATTCAGAAGTACAACGCCGAGTACGGGGCGGAGATGGAAAACATTTCCGATCAGATGAGCCTCTTCGCCGTGCAGGGTCCCAAAGCCGCCGAGGCGCTGCAGGGCCTGACCGAGGTGGACCTGAAAAGCATTCCGTACTACAGCTTCGTGCAGGGCACTTTCGCCGGGCACGAGGGCGTCATCATCTCGGCCACCGGCTACACCGGCGCGGGCGGCTTCGAACTCTACATTCCGAACGAGGCGGCCGTGGACATCTGGAATAAGGTGCTGGAAGCGGGCAAGCCCTTCGGCCTGAAGCCCATCGGCCTCGGCGCCCGCGACACGCTGCGCCTGGAAATGGGCTTCTGCCTCTACGGCAACGACATCGACGACGCCACCTCGCCGCTGGAAGGCGGGCTGGGCTGGATTACCAAGTTCACCAAGGACTTCGTCAACAGCCAGGAGCTGGCCAAGCAGAAGGAGCAGGGCGTCACGCGCAAGCTGGTGGGCTTCCTGATGGACGGCCCCGGCATTCCGCGCGCCCACTACGAGCTGGTGGACGAAAACGGCAACCCGGTGGGCGAGGTCACCTCGGGCACCCAGTCGCCGAGCCTGAGCAAGGGCATCGGCCTGGGCTACGTGAAAACCGAGCTGAGCAAGCCCGGCAGCAAAATCTTCGTGCAGGTGCGCGGCAAGAACCTGCCCGCCACCGTCACCAAGCTGCCCTTCGTGCCCGGCACGGAAGAGTAGAACGACCAACCTCAGAACGTCATTCCGAGCGAAGTCGAGGAATCTCGCGTGCTGACTCCGGATAGTATTGTCATGCTGAGCTTGTCGAAGCATCTCTACCGAACAATGGAGCGGTAGAGATGCTTCGACAAGCTCAGCATGACGTTCTTTTTACCCATTCAACGTCAGCAGGCGAGATTCCTCGACTTCGCTCGGAATGACGTTCTACTTTATTACTTCCACCTCGAATCAACCATGCCCTCCGTCGACATCTGTTTCTCCCCGGAGCTGCTGCCGCTCTACCAGCTCGAAGGCCGCGTGGCCGTCATCGTGGATATTCTGCGGGCCACGTCGAGCATCGTTACGGCCCTGGCCAACGGCGTGACCCACGTGTTTGCCACGGCCGAGCTGGACGAATGCACCGCCCTGGGCCGGCAGCACGGCTGCCTGACGGCCGCGGAGCGCAACGGCGTGCAGGCCGAAGGCTTCGACCTCGGCAACTCGCCCTTCGGCTACCTGCCGGGCAGCGCCCTCGAAACGCGGGGCCGGGCCGTGGCCATCAGCACCACCAACGGCACCCAGGCCCTGCGCCGCTCCCTCGGGGCCGACGCCGTCGTCATCGGCGCCTTCCTGAACCTGCAGGCCGTGGCCGACTTCGCCCGCCGGCAGCAGAAGGACGTGCTGGTGGTGTGCGCCGGCTGGAAGGGGCAGTTCTGCCTCGAAGACACCGTCTTCGGCGGGGCCCTGGCCGAGCGCCTAGCCGACACGTTCGACGTGCGCAGCTCCGACGCGACGCTGGCCGCCCTGCACCTCTGGCAACAAGCCAAGCCCGATTTGGAAGGCTACCTGCTGCAGTCGGCGCACGTGCGCCGGCTCAATCACCTCGAAGCCCACCAGGACTTCGCGTTTTGCCTGCGCCTGGATGAATACCCGGCCACACTGCCCATCTGGCGCGAGGATCGGCTGGTCAATTTGGGTGACAGGTAACACGTAACACGTGACAGGTCAGGCATAAGCGGGCCCGCTGTCCGCTTCCATCTGCAAGCACCAGAGGCCCCTCCTTTGTACCGGACCCCGGTCGGCTGCACGGGAGGCCCCTCCTTTGTACCGGACCCCGGTCGGCTGCAGGGTACCCCCATCCGGCTGCAGCTGAACGTCATTCCCCTGCAGCCGGATGCCATTCCGGTGCAGGGAAATGCCAAACCGCTGCAGCCGGATGACGAATCCCTGTAGCCGAATGCCACCCGGCTGCACCGGAATGGCAAATCCGTGCAGCCGGGTGGCAAACTGGTGCAGCCGGATGGCACTCGGCTGCACCGGAATGGCAAATCCGTGCAGCCGAGTGCCATCCGGCTGTAGCCGGGCGGGGCCCGGTGCGGCCGGGAGGGGACCCGGGCTTAGCCGTTAGCCCCCTCGGTGATTCCCCGCACCTGTTACCTGTCACATGTTACGTGTCACCTACTGCAGCTTCTCGTTCTGCCGGTGGCGGTCGGCGTCGCGCTGGGTTTTCTTTTCCAGGTTGCGCTGCAGGGCCTCGGTCAGGTCGACGCCGGTCTGGTTGGCCAGGCAGATGACCACGAACAGCACGTCGGCCAACTCATCGGCCAGCACTTTGTCGCGGTCGGAGGGCTTGAAGGACTGCTCGCCGTACTGCCGGGCAATGATGCGGGCCACCTCGCCGACTTCCTCGGTGAGCATGGCCATGTTGGTCAGCTCGTTGAAATACCGCACCCCCGTGGTCTTGATCCACTGGTCAACGGTCTGCTGGGCTTCTTCGAGGGTCATGAGTGGTGAAATGGTGAGGTGGTGAAATAGTGAGTTTGATGTTCTGGTGTAGGCGAGTTGAACGTTAACTCACCATTTCACCATCTCACCAGTTCACCGTTCCAGAATGATGGTTACCGGGCCGTCGTTGAGCAGGCGCACTTTCATGTCGGCGCCGAAGCGGCCGGTGGCGACGGGACGGCCGAGCAGGGCCTGGAGCTGGCGCACGAACTCCTCGTAGAGCGGAATGGCGACGGGGGGCGGGGCGGCCTGCACGTAGCTGGGCCGGGTGCCCTTGCGGGCGTCGGCCAGCAGGGTAAACTGGCTTACCACGAGCACGTCGCCGCCGGTGTCCTGCACCGAGAGGTTCATCTTGTCGTCGGCGTCAGAGAAGATGCGCAGCTGCACCAGCTTGCGGGCCATCCAGTCCAGCTCGGCGGCGGTATCGGTGTGGGTAAAGCCGGCCAGCACCAGCAGGCCGGGCCCGATCTGGCCGGTAATGTCGCCGTCGACGGTAACCGAAGCTTCCGTGACGCGCTGTACGACTACGCGCATGAGCGGTGAAATGGTGAGGTGGTGAAATGGTGAGTTGGTGAATCGACCTGAGGACTGCGGCGGCGGCGGCAGGGCGGCTCGGCGCAAAGAAACGGCACAAATGCCCATCTTCGCCGCGCATCGGGGCAGACGCCCGGTCGCTCATTTCCTCACGCACTCATTCACTGCCCATTGTCGTTGCTGCCTTTGCCGTCGGAGCTGCCTGCGCCCGTGGTGTCCGCCGCCGAGCGGCGCGGCTGGCTGTGGCCCGCGCTGCTGCTGGTGGCCGGGCTGCGGCTGTGGCGCCTGCCCCAGGCGGCATTGCCCGACTACGATTCGGTGCGCAACTGGCAGATCATCCAGGAAGTAGCCGCCGGCGACTTCGCCCACCTGTTTCACCACGGCAGCCCGGCGTTTTACCTGCTCTACGCGCCCGTCACCTGGCTCAGTACCGATTACCGCGTGCTGCTGGTGCTCAACGCCCTGCTGGCCGTGGCCGCCGTGGGTTTGTTTGCCGACTGGGTGGCCCGCGCCGCCCGCCTGCGCGGCCCCGAAACGGCCCTGCTCACGCTGCTGGCCGGCTCCTCGGTGTTCCTGACCTTCTCCGGCCGCGACTTCACGATGAGCTCCATGAGCCTGCTGCTGCTGGTGCTGCTGCTGCGCACGCACTGGCAGCGGCTGCAGCAGCCCACGCGCCGCCACTTGCTGCGCACGGCCGCGGTGCTGGCCCTGGGGCTGAGCGTCAACTACAAATTCCTGCTCACCGTGCCCATTCTGGCGGTGCTGGAGCTGCTGCAGGCCGACCGGCTGGCCGGGCGCGGGGGCAACTGGTGGCGGGTGCTGCTGGTGCTGGCCGCGCCGTTCGTGGGGCTCGGCGTGCTGGCCTGGCTGGTATCGGGCGTGCCGGTGTACCGCTGGCCGGCGGTGTTCTTCGTCATCATGTTCCCCGCGGCCGCCAATGCCGCCGGCCGGCACGGCACCGTGCAGGTCGATTTTGCCTATTACCTGCGCTACCTGCTCGACTTCGAAGCCCCGCTGCTGCCGGCCCTGGCGGCGGCGCTGGTGTGGTTCAGCGGCGGATTGCGGCGCCGGCCGCTGCCCATGGCCACCTACCTGCTGGTGTGGGCCGCCCTGATGCTGGCGGGCATGTCGCTGCTGATCAAGGCGCCGCGGGGGCTGCTGTTTGGCTACCTGCCGCTGTACGCGCTGCTGGTGCTGCTGCTCACGCGCTGGGCCCGGCCGGTGGCCCTGCTGGGGCTGCTGGCGGCGGTGGGCTACAACATGTGGCAGGTGCAGCGGCACATCTACGCCTACCTGCCCACGCGCTACCCGCTGGTGGCCGGCTGGCTGCAGCAGCACGACCGGCCGCCGGTAGCCACCACCGTGGGCCCGGCCCTGCTGCCGGTAGTGGCCCCGCTGGGGCTGCGGGCCGAAGTAGCCAAAACGCCCGCCGAGCTGGCCGCGCTGCACCGGCAAGGCTACCGCTACGTGCTGCTCGACGACTACTACCGCGTGGCCGGCGTGCCGGGCTTCGACTCGCTGCGCCAACTGCCCGCCGTGGCCGCCTGGCCCGAGCCGGCGCTGACTTCGCCGCTGCTGTACCTGGAGCACTCCGAGTACACCGGCCTCGGCTACCAGGCCACGCTGCGGCGCCAGCGGCAGGCCGCCCAGGATACGCTGCAGCTGCGCCTGATCTGGCTGCCGCAGTAGCGCGGGGCGGGGTAAGAAGCGCCGAAAAATCGGCGGCAGAATGATTGTTGCGCTGTTTTCGCTCGTTGGGGACCAGTAGCTTGCCGCTTTCCGGCGGTCGGCAGTTGCGGCAGGCCGGGAGTATCTGTCTGCCCGTTGCCTTTGCGAATGAAGCCTCATTACCCGATTCTGGACGGCCTGCGCGGCGTCGCGGCCCTGCTGGTGGTGGTATTCCACCTCTTCGAGGCGCACCAGACCAACTACGCCCTGCACCCCATTCACCACGGCTACCTCGCCGTCGACTTCTTTTTCCTGCTCTCCGGCTTCGTGGTGGGCTACGCCTACGACGACCGGTGGGGCCGGATGAGCGTCTGGGACTTCGCCAAAATCCGCCTGACGCGCCTGCACCCGCTCATCGTCCTGAGCGTCGTCATCGGCGCGGTGGGCTTCTGGCTCGACCCGTTCGGCGCTGGCTTCCAGCAGGCCGGCCCCTGGAAGCTGCTGGGCGTGGCCCTGCTCACCCTGACGCTGCTGCCCGCGCCCGACCTGCGCAGCTGGGGCGAAACCCATTCCCTGAACGGCCCGCTCTGGTCCCTGCTGCAGGAGTACCTGGCCAACGCCCTTTACGCCCTCGTTGGCCGGCGGCTGGGCCGGGGCGGCCTCTGGGCGCTGGTGCTGCTCAGCGCCGGGGCCCTCACCTGGGCCGCCGTGCAGAACGGGAACGTGGCCAGCGGCTGGGGCCACAGCAACTTCTGGTTTGCCATCGTGAGGATGCTCTACCCGTTCTTCGCCGGCCTGCTGCTGTTCCGCTCCCGCCGGCTGCTGCGCATCCCGCACGCCTTCCCCGTGTGCGCCGCCTTGCTGACGCTGCTGTTCTGCCTGCCGTATTTCCCCATCAACGGCCTCTACGAAGCCGCCACCATCATCCTGGCCTTCCCGCTGATTGTGGCCCTGGGCGCGGGCGGGCAGGTCGGTGGCGCCGGGGCGAAGTTCTGCAAATGGCTGGCCGACCTCTCGTACCCGCTCTACATCACGCACTACCCACTGATTTACCTCTACATCGGCTGGGTGGCCAAAAACAAGCCCACGCCCCAGCAGGCCCTGCCCGTGGCCGCCGCGCTATTCGCCGTAGCCCTGCTGCTGGCCTGGGCTGCCCTGAAGCTCTACGACGAGCCCGTGCGCGCCTGGCTGAAACGCCGCTTCCTGACGAAACCGGCTGCCGCCCGGCCCCAGCCCGTCAACGCTTAATCAGTGACGTTCAATGATTCGAAAAGTCCTGCGTTCGTCAGCTGCGTAGCGGCGCCAAGTCAATAGAAACCGAAGACGCCAAGACGTTCGAGCTACGGAGGAGCGGCACCCTAACTGCGCAGTCAAGGTGCCGCTCCTCCGTAGCTCGGATTCATTTTGTCCAGCTATGAGCTATTGGCGCGGCGCCGTACGTGGCTGGCTGAAACGCTCTTCCAAACCTGGTCTGAGGCCCGACCACTACCGCTTGATGTTCAGGCTGTCGAGCCAGTGCTGGTAGCGGCGGGCGTTTTTCTTGTGCTCGGCGAAGGTGGCGGCGAAGTCGGAATAGCCGGTGCCGCCGGCCTGGGCGCAGAAAAACAGGTAATCGTGAGCCGCGGGCTTGAGCACCGCGTCCAGGCTCTGCCGGTTGGCCGAGGTGATGGGTCCGGGCGGCAGGCCCTTGTGCTTGTAGGTGTTGTAGGGCGAGTCGACCAGCTTGTCCTTGTTGAGCACCCGCCGCACCCCGAAGTTGCCGATGGCCCAGAGCAGCGTCGGGTCGGCCTGCAGCTTCATGCCCCGGCGCAGGCGGTTCAGGTACACCCCGGCAATCAGCGGCTTGTCCTCTTTCTTGGCCGTTTCGCGCTGCACGATGCTGGCCAGCACGTGTACCTCAGTGGGCGTGAGCTGCAAGGAATCGGCCCGCTTGCGTCGTACTTCCGTCCAAAACCGCCGGTGCTGAGCCGCCATGCTGTCGAGGAAACCTTGGGCCGAGGTGTTCCAGAGCAGGCGGTAGTGGCCGGGGATAAACAGCGTCAGCACGGCCGTGGTATCCACGCCGTAGCGCTGCTGCAGCCACTCCGGCCGGTTCAACAGCACGCGCAGGCTGGTCGAATCAGCTTCCAGTTGCCGCTGCACCTGCCGGGCCAGCTGGGGCTTGTACTTGAACGCGTCGAGGGCGAAATCCACCGTGTCCTGCTCCCCGCGCATCAGCCGCCCGAGCAGGGCTTCGTTGCCCAGGTCGAAATCCAGTCGGTAGCGGCCGGGGCGCACCCGCTGCGGGTAGCCGCGCCGCCGGGCCAGCCAGTCGAAGGTTGCCGGCTCCCGCAGCAGCTCGAACTTCTGCAGCGTCAGCAGCACGTCCTGGTACGGCTCCCCGGTGCGGATAAACAGGTACGCCGGCCCCTCGGCCGACTCGGCCACGTTGGGCCGCCACAGCACCCGCCAGGCCCCGTACAGCCCGATGCCGCCCAGCACGAGCAAGGTCAGGAGCACGGCAGCGAGGATGCGCGGCCAGGGGCGGCGCGGAGCAGGGGAAGGGGCGACAGACAAGTACGCTACGCGGGTGGTGGAACTGCGAAGATACAGGGCGGTAGCGCCACTAGCTGGCAGGAGGGCGTTTTCTCCGCCACAGCAAGAGCAGTAAAAAAGCTGTCGAAACGGTCAGCGCTAAACTGACTGCAAATGGAATACGACAGGTTACCGGGCTGACGGCCGCGTTATGGCGGCGACGATACGCGCATAGTAAGGCGTATTCATTCAGCCAGTTTTGGGCGAAGATGGCCTGTTGCTAGCTTTGTTGCCGCTCAACAAAAAGCCGGATTTTTGTTGAGTCCATCGTGCGGCTTGATGCGGGTAATGTAACGGCTAAATGAGGCTGCATGAGGCCGCTGGACATATTACACGCATCGATTACGGGTATGTGCCCCTTCTCATTCAACTGGGGAACGTAGAATATCCACAAGCCCGGGCTTATCAGCTTTTCGCACCCGAAGACGCCACTTTGTTCTGCAACCAGCGTGTCGGGCAGACTCCCGCCTTTAAACACATCGAGCACCGCTACTTGGAATGTGCGGTTGTCGTGAGGACGGACTTGCCCAACGAACACATGTGCACTCTGGTCAAGGCTCTTCTGTAAAAGTTCAGGGGACCAGTTCCTGAGGCGCGAGAATTGGCATTCACAGGCGTAGCAGGTGAATGTTTGAAGCAGCCACACTACCAGAAATACGCAGCCGAGGCTCTTGTGCAAATGCCGTCTGGGTTTCATAAGCAAGTGTAGCATAGCACTACTGCCCCTGAATCAGCCGCTGCACCGCTTCGGCCAGCTGCTGCTGCCCGGCCCGCCGCTCAATGACGACCGGCGGGGCGGCGCGCACCTCGCAGTCGGGAATGGAGCACCGCTCGCAGGTTTCGTTGACCCAGCGCACCGGGATGCTCTCGTCGTCGAGGAACTTCACTTTCTGCCGCAGGTTGTCGTCGACGGGCAAGCCCACCGTTACGCTGCTGGCGTGGCCGTTGGCGTCGAAGCGGGCCACGGTCAGGCAGAGGTACTCGTCGGTGGTCTGCCAGTAGCGGCTGCGCTGGGCGGCCACCCGCAGGCCCGGGCTGCCCGATTGCCGCGACTGTTCCATCAGCCACAAGCTCACCCAGCGGCGGCAGTAGTGCTCCTGCAGCTCGTTGGCGTGCGGGTTGTGCAGGCGCGAGAGGTGCAGCTCCTTGGTCAGCTGAAAGCCGCCCGCGGCGTCCTGGTCGAAGCGCAGGAAAAACAAACTGCCGATGCCGAAGTGCCGGGCCAGCAGGTTGGTCACGCGCTGCAAGAGCATTTCGGGCGTCACCTCGTAGCGGGTGAGCAGGCCCAGCAGCAGGGCCGCGTTCCAGCGCGGGTAGGAGAAAAACGCCTGCAGATCGGCCACCAGCTGGCTTTCCTCCATCAGCAGCGCCACCGCGAAGTAGGAGGCCCGAAAGTGACTGAGCACCTGCTCGAAGGAGCCGGGCGTCACGGCCGGCACGTTGGTATAGGGCCGGTCTTTCAGGCCGAGGTAGTTGAAGGCCACCTCGCGGCCCAGGATAAACGCCTCCTGCGCCCGCGTGAGGCCCGGCCGCAGCAGCAGGCGCCGGGCCGCGGGCTGCAGCACCGAGCGCAGCCGCGCCAGCTCCGGGTGCTGGCCCAGCTCGTGCCGGTCGATGAGGTAGTGGTACTCCTGGCCGAGCAGGTCTTCGAGCTGGTGCAGGTCGAAGGGCGCGTCGGTGCGCAGGCGGAAGCGGGCCACGCAGCTGCGCACGGCGTCTTCCAGGTCGTCGAAGTAGTTGTCGTGCATCTCCTGGTAGGAGCGCAGCGCGGCCAGGTAGAAGTGCTCCTGCCGCACCTCGTAGTTGCGGGCCAGCTCCCAGAGCGTGCTGATAAAGGCCATAACCCGCGTGGGCGCGTCCGAAATCAGCTCGATCAGCCGGCTGGGGTCGAGGCCGAACATATCCAGCGGAAACTCCCGCAGCACCTCCGATTGCAGCAGCTCCGACACCGGGGCCAGCTTCTTGCCCAGGCTCAGGGAAATCAGCTCGTCGTAGCTCACGCCCAGCACCCGTGCAAAGGCCAGAATCTTGTCGGCCTTGGGGTACTTTTTGCCCTTCTCAATCTCATTCAGGTACGACACCGACACGTCGACGGCCTGGGCCAGGGCCGCCGGCGTGAGGCCGTGCTCCTGCCGCAGCTGCCGCAGCTTCAAGCCAAAAATTAGACGAACAACCTGGGTGTGGGTGAGCATAGAAGAGAAATTTTTTGTGCCGCAGGCTGCCTGGCAAAAAGGCCGCTGGCGCGCTGTCAGCAAAGAAAAGCATTATCCAACGAGCTAAGTGAAAAACCCGCTTTCTGCTAATTTTTATCATTTAGCGAAAATTCGCTTGATTAAAATTATTCGCTAGCGTATGTTTGATTCACCGCTTCTCCAATCCACAACCACAACCCTGACTCCGATGGAAACCATTGACCAGCCGCTCATTGCGGCCAAAACCGAGTACCGTTGCCCCGAGCGCGTGAAGGTACTCGGGCCTTACACCGATGCGTTTGCCGAAATCCTGACGCCCTCGGCCCTGGCCTTTCTGGCCGAGCTGCACCGGCATTTTGAAGGGCGGCGGCAGGAGCTGCTGCGGCGCCGGCAGCAGCGCCGGGCGGAGTTTGCCGCCGGCCGCCTGCCCGATTTTCTGCCCAAAACCGCCCAGCTGCGCGAGTCGGACTGGCAGGTGGCGCCGCTGCCCGCCGATTTGCAGGACCGCCGCGTGGAAATAACCGGCCCGACCGAGCGGAAAATGGTTATCAACGCCCTGAACTCCGGCGCCCGCACCTTCATGGCCGACTGCGAGGATTCTCTGGCCCCGACCTGGTCGAACGTGGTGCAGGGCCAGCTGAATCTGCGCGACGCCGTGCGCCGCAGCATCACGCTGGAAACACCGCAGCGCACCTACCGCCTCACCGAGCGGCCCGCCGTGCTGCTGGTGCGCCCCCGCGGCTGGCACCTCAATGAGAAGCACCTGCTCATCGACGGCGAGGAAATCAGTGGGGCCTTGTTCGATTTCGGGCTGTACTTCTTCCACAATGCCCACGAGCTGCTGGCGCGGGGCACCGGGCCGTATTTCTATTTGCCCAAGCTGGAAAGCCACCTCGAAGCCCGGCTGTGGAACGAGGTGTTTGAGCTGGCGCAGTGGGCGCTGAAGATTCCCAAGGGCACCATCAAGGCCACCGTGCTCATCGAGACGCTGCCGGCCGTGTTTGAAACCCACGAAATCCTCTGGGAGCTGCGGCAGCACTCGGCCGGGCTGAACTGCGGCCGCTGGGACTACATCTTCTCCTATATCAAAACCCTCGGTGCCCGGCCCGAGTTTCGGCTGCCCGACCGCGCCCAGGTGACCATGACCGTGCCCAACATGGCCGCCTACGTGCGCCTGGTCATCGATACCTGCCACCGCCGCGGGGTGCACGCCATGGGCGGTATGGCTGCGCAGATTCCCATCAAGGACAACCCCGCCGAAAACGCCATTGCCCTCGACAAGGTGCACCTGGATAAGCTGCGCGAGGCCCGCCTCGGCCACGACGGCACCTGGGTGGCCCACCCCGCGCTGGTGCCCATTGCCCGGGCGGTGTTCGACGAGCTGATGACCGCGCCGAACCAAATCGACAAGCCGCGCAGCGCCGAGCCGCTGCCCACCGCCGCCGAACTGCTGCGGGCCCCGCAGGGCACCATCACCGAAGCCGGCCTGCGCCAGAACATCGACGTGGCGCTGCGCTACCTCGGCACCTGGCTGGGCGGCAACGGCTGCGTGCCGCTCTACCACCTGATGGAGGACGCTGCCACCGCCGAAATATCCCGGGTGCAGCTCTGGCAGTGGCTGCACACGCCCGACACATTCTTGGCCGACGGCCGGCCCGTCACGCCCGAGCTGTACCGCGCCTTGTTGGAAGAGGTGGTAACCAAGCTGCGCCGCGAGGTAGGGGAGGAGCCGTACACCGCGCTGTACCGCCCCGCCCTGCACCTGCTCGACCGCCTCGTGGTGGCCGACGACTGTGCCGATTTCCTCACGCTGCCGGCCTACGAGCGGCTGTAGCGCGAACTTTTAGTTCGCGTATTCCCGAACCTCAATCGTTTCCCTGCTCGAACGGCCGTCGTTCTGAGCTACGCGAACGGAAAGTTCGCGCTACTACCCCTTGCCGACTTCCTGCTCCGATGCTCCTAAAAAGCTTCGGCCGCTACGCCTTTGCCCTTTTCGTCCCCTTTTCCACAACCCAAAACCCCAAGTACCATGACTCGCACCGACCGCGCCGCCGCCCTGGCCCACGACTGGCAAACCAACCCGCGCTGGCACGGCATCCAGCGCCCGTACTCGCCCGATGACGTGGTGAAGCTGCAGGGCTCCGTGCAGATTGAATACTCGCTGGCCCGGCAGGGCGCCGAGCGGCTCTGGCGGCTGCTGCACACCGAAGAATACGTGGCCAGCCTCGGCGCCCTCACCGGCAACCAGGCCGTGCAGGAAGTGCAGGCCGGGCTGCAGGCCATCTACCTCTCGGGCTGGCAGGTAGCAGCCGATGCCAACGGCGCCGGCCAGATGTACCCCGATCAAAGTCTGTACCCCGCCGACTCGGTGCCCGCCGTGGTGCGCCGCATCAACAACGCCCTGTTGCGCGCCGACCAGATTCAGCACCTGACGGGGGACGGTAGCACGCACTGGCTGGCGCCCATCGTGGCCGACGCGGAAGCCGGCTTCGGCGGCAACCTGAACGCCTTCGAGCTGATGAAGATGATGATTGAGGCCGGAGCCGCCGGGGTGCATTTCGAGGATCAGCTGTCGTCGGCCAAGAAGTGCGGGCACCTGGGCGGCAAGGTGCTGGTGCCCACCCAGGAAGCCGTGCAGAAGCTCGTCGCCGCCCGCCTCGCCGCCGACGTGCTGGGCGTGCCCACCCTCGTGGTGGCCCGTACCGACGCCGATGCCGCCGACCTGCTCACCGCCGACGTGGACGAGCGGGACCAGCCCTTCGTGCTGACCGAAGCCGGCCGCACCGCCGAGGGCTTCTACCGCGTCCGCTGCGGCGTGGAGGCCTGCATTGCCCGGGGCCTGGCCTACGCGCCCTTCGCCGACCTGCTGTGGATGGAAACCTCGCACCCCGATCTGGCCCAGGCCCGGCAGTTTGCCGAAGCCATTCACGCGCAGTACCCCGGCAAGCTGCTGGCTTACAACTGCTCCCCGTCGTTCAACTGGGCCGCCAAGCTGAGCACGGAGCAGATGGAAACCTTCCGCGAGGAGCTGGCCGCGCTGGGCTACAAGTTCCAGTTCATCACCCTGGCCGGTTTCCACGCCCTGAACACCAGCATGTTCGAGCTGGCCCAGGCCTACCGGCAGCGCGGCATGGCCGGCTACTCCGAGCTGCAGCAGCGCGAGTTTGCCCTGCAGGCCCAAGGCTTCCGCGCCGTGAAGCACCAGAGCTTCGTCGGCACCGGCTACTTCGACGCGGTGCAAAACGTAGTGTCGGCCGGGCAGGCCAGCACGGCGGCATTGGTGGGCTCCACCGAGGAGGAGCAGTTCGGGCACTAGCGGGCGGTAGCACCGGCTGTCATTGCGAGCAAAGCGAAGCAATCCTCCCCCTCGCGGCACGACGGCCCAACCGGTACCAACCGAAAAACGGTACTAAACCATGGACCATCGACGCAACTCCCACGAACCAAAAACTCTTAACTGAAAACAGCACCGCCCGAAACCTCGCGTCTGAGGTTCCGGGCGGTGCTGTTTTCGGTTGGTGCCGGTTGGGCCGTCGTGCCGCGAGGGGAGGAATTGCTTCGCTTTGCTCGCAATGACAGCCGGTGCTACCGCTGCGTGGCCCAGGGGAAGGGCTGGGCGATGAAGCCGTAATCGAGGCTGCGGGCCTGGGTCACGTCGCGCAGAATCTGCTGCTGCCAGGGGCGCAGGGCCGCGTCGGCGCCCAGCTCGATGATGTCGGCGATGAGGCGGTTGGAGAGGACCAGGTTGGCCACGTAGCTGTTCAGATCCTGCGACACGGCGCTTTTCAGGCCCATCAGAAACTGTTCACGGGCGTCGGCCTGGGCGGCTTTGTCCCCGTTGAGGCGGCGGCGGAAGGGGAAGCGCCGGGACTCGGCGGGCAGGGGCGGCTCGGGCACCGCGACGAAGTGGTCGGGCGAGAAAGTGAGCAGCTGGTCGAAGAAGGGCGGGCGCTTCAGCTCGGGGTGCAGGCCGCGGGCCGCTTTCCAGTCGGTGGCGCTGCGCGGCGTGTCGCGCACCAGCTCCGAGAGCCGGTCGTTGCTGAACACCATGTAGGGCGGGCGGTCCAGCTCCTGGGCCACTTTGTCGCGCAGCAGGTACAGGTCGCGGAACAGCGGCATTTCCTGGGGCAGGATGCGGTACTTGCTGGCCATGCGCAGGTAGGGCCGCTCGTCGCGGGTGTAGCGCACGTCTTCCAGGGCCAGATTTTCCTCGCTGGCCCAGTGCAGGCGGCCCAGGGCTTCCAGCTTGACGATGAGGCGGTCGGCCAGCTCCAGCAGGTAGAGCACGTCGTTGGCGGCGTAGATTTTCTGCGCCTCCGTCAGCGGCCGCTTCAGCCAGTTCGACTTCTGCTCACCCTTGTCGACCTCGATGCCCAGTTCGCTTTGGATGAGGCGGCCCAGCGAGATGTTGTTGTCCGATTCGGCCAGCAGGGTGTGCAGCACGCTGGTATCGGTGATGCGGCGCACATGCACGTTGTACAGCTCGTCGAGCAGCAGGATGTCGGACTTGCAGCTGTGGAATACCTTTTCCACGGCCGGGTCGCTGAGCACAGCCCAGAGCGGGGCCAGCTCTTCGCCGGGGTTGGTCAGGGGCACCGGGTCGAGCAGGTACACGGTCTGCCCGTCGTAAATCTGAATCAGCGCCAGGTTGCGGCCGTAGTGGTGGCGCATGTCGTCGAACTCCAGATCGACGGCGAGGCGAGGTTGGGTATGCAGCCAGGCCGCGGCGTCCTGAATGGCCGCGGGCGTGGTGAGGTATTGAATTTCAGCCATTAAAGCGAATGTTGGCCACGCGGACGCGGAGCGGCTAAATACCGAAGTGCGGCGCCCGGATTGGGTAAAGGTAGGCAGGAGCGGCGGCCAATTCCAACGCCCTCGTTATCGGGCCCGTCAAACACCTCCGCAACCCGGCAGTAGCCCCGCCATGGTGCAGCGGAAGTACGAACCGGCGTGCCCGCAAAGACTACTCTTCATCGTCCTCGTGCGGGGCGTCGAAGTCCAGCGCGTCGACCAGGTCGCTGGCTTCCTGGATGACGGCGTCCATGGCGGGCATGGTATCGGCGTCGAGGGTGCGCTCGAAGAGGTGCAGCAGCTGCTCGCCCTCGTCGTTGACGTACAGGTCGGTGTAGAGCCGCTCGAAGTGCTGCGCGTCCTTGGTGATGATGGCGTCGATCTGCTCGATGCTGCGGGCCGTGAGGGCGCGGTGCAGCACCTGCTGCACCTGCCGGCTTTCGTCATGGTCGCCGAGGTCGGCCAGGGCTTTCATCAGGCTCATGGCCACCAGCAGGCGCACCCGCTCGAAGTGGAAGCCCTGCTCGCGGGCCGGGGCGCGCTGCAGCTCCTGGTAGGCCTGCAGATCAGTCGAGGGGAGCAGGGCGGGGGCATCTTGGCGGAAAGCGGCGTGCAGCAACTGCTGAAACAGGGTAGCGGACATCGGCAGGAGGGGCAGATAGAAGTGCAAAAGAACGCAAATGCCGGCAGCTTGGCGGCCGGGGCATCGGCGGGCCGGGTTTTGCCGTACGTCTGAGCCCCGCGCCGCCCGGTGCGGGGCCTGATTGTCCACGCTACAGTTGTTGCCCGATGACGCACAAATCCAAATGGTTGTTGTTTGCCCCGAGCGGGCTGGTAGTAATTGGCTTCGGCACCTGCCTGGTGCAGTGGGCCTCCGATATGAAGCGCAACGGCGAGCCGACGGCGCAGTGGGTAGCCGCTGGCACCCTGGCGCTGGGCGTGTTCAACGCTGGCCTGAGTCTGTTCGGCCGGGGCGTAGCCGAAAGCGTGCTGTACCAGATCAAGGAGAAGCCCGCGGAATCAGGGCAAACCGGCGCGTTGCCACAGCAGCAAGACTAATCGGGGGGCGACCTAGGAAATCGAGGGGCAGAGGACCAATTTCGAGGGTCGAACCCCCGATTTCCGGGGCCAGACCCTCGAAATCGGGCTAGCAGGGTTCGATTTCGGGGGGCGGACCCTCGATTGCGACCTTCAACCCCTTGCTATAGGCAGCGGGCGGCTGCCAATGGTTGAAGCCGGGATAAGTGTAGTATGAATGGGGGCCGACGTTGTACTTTCGCTGACCCGCCCCGCGGGCATGATTCACCCTTCAGACTGTTCATGTTCCGACCTCTCCTGCGTCTGCTGCCGGCCGCCGGCCTGGCGCTGGCCTTGCTGGCGGCGCCGGCCCAGGCCCAGACGGCCACCGCACCCCAGACGCCCGCGCAGTTTCTGGGCTACGCCCTCGGCAGCCGCTTCACCTACCACGCCGACGTGCTGCGCTACGCCGACTACCTCGCGCGGCTCTACCCCGAGCGCCTGCGCGTGCAGCCCTACGGCAAAACCTACGAAGGCCGCCCGCTGGAAGTGGTGCAGCTGGCTTCGACCCGCAACCTGGCCCGCCTCGACGCTATTCGGCGCAGTAACCTGCGCCGCACCGGCGTGGAAACCGGCACGCCCGACGCGGACCAGCCCGCCGTGGTGTGGCTGAGCTACAACGTGCACGGCAACGAGGCCGTGTCGTCGGAGGCGGTGCTGCAGGTGCTCTACGACTTCGCCAACCCGCAGAACGCCGACGCCCAGGCCCTGCTGGAGAAAGTGGTGCTGCTCATCGACCCCTGCGTGAATCCCGACGGGCGCGAGCGGTACGTGCAGTGGTACGGCCGGGTGGCCGCCGCGCCCACCAACGCCGCCCCGCTGAGCTGGGAGCACCGCGAGCCGTGGCCCGGCGGGCGCTACAACCACTACCTCTTCGACCTGAACCGCGACTGGGCCTGGCAGACGCAGCGGGAAAGCCAGCAGCGCATTGCGCTGTACAACCAATGGCTGCCCCAGGTCCACGCCGACTTCCACGAGATGAGCCCGGACGCGCCGTACTACTTCTCGCCCGCGGCCAAGCCCTTCCACGAGGACATCACGGCCTACCAGCGCCAGTTCCAGAACCGCATCGGCGACTACAACCGCCAGACCTTCGACAAGAACGGCTGGCTGTATTTCACCCGCGAAACCTACGACCTGTTCGCTCCCAGCTACGGCGACACCTGGCCGTCCTTCAACGGGGCCATCGGCATGACCTACGAGCAGGGCGGCTCGGGCCGGGCCGGGGTGCGCTACATCAAGGCGGATGGCGACACGCTCACGCTCGGCCAGCGCATTGCCCACCACCACGCCGCCAGCTGGGCTACTATCCGCGCCGCCGCCGACCACCAGGCCGAGCTGCTGAAGGAATTCGGCCAGTACTACGCCGACGCCCGCCAGAAGCCGCGCGGGCAGTACAAAAGCTTCGTGGTGAGCGGCGCGGCCGAGCGCATGGCGCCGCTGGAAGAGTATTTGCGCCAGCAGCAGATTGAGTTCGGTTACCTGGGCCAGAAGCAGAAAACCAACGCCTACAACTACGCCACCGGCAAGCGCGAAGCCGTGACCCTGCAGCCCCAGGACCTGGTGGTGAGCATGTACCAGCCCAAATCGACGCTGGTAAAGGTGCTGTTCGAGCCCCAATCAGCCCTGGAGGATTCGCTGACCTACGACATTACGTCCTGGTCCCTACCCTACGCCTACGGCCTGCAAGGCTACGCGCTTGTTTCTAAGTTGTCAGGAAAAGAGTTGTCAGTTGTCAGTAAAACGAAGCCCAGCCCGGCTACCCCGCCAACTGGCAACGCGCAGCTGACCCCTAAACTGAGCATTGACAACCGGCAACTGGCAACTGACAACTCGCAACCCGCAACTCCCTACGCTTACATTGCCCGCTGGAACTCGCTACGCGACGCGCGGCTGCTGGCGGCGCTGCTGCAGCGGCAGATTCGGGTGCGGGTGGCCTACCAACCCTTCGAGGCCGGCGGGCGCAAGTTTCAGCCCGGGGCGCTTATCGTCACCCGCGGCAACAACGAGGGCCTCTCCCGCCGCTTCGACGCGGTGGTGCGCCAGCTGGCCGACTCGGTGGGTGCCGAGCTGACGGCCGTGCAGACCGGCTTCGCCACCACCGGCTCCGACCTGGGCTCCAGCAACGTGCACAGCGTGGGCCGCCCCAGCGTGGCCGTGCTGGCCGGCGCCGGCGTCGACGCTTCGGCCTTTGGCGAAGTCTGGCACTTCTTCGAGCAGCAGCTGGGCTACCCCGTCACCGTGCTCGGCACCGATTACTTCGGCTCGGTCCCGCTGACGAAGTTCGACGTGCTCATTCTGCCCGACGGCAACTACGCCGATGCCCTGCCCGAGCGGCAGCTGGAGAACCTCAAGACCTGGGTGCGCGCCGGCGGCCGCCTCATTGCCCTGGAAGGCGCCATGAGCTACCTGGCCGGCAAAAAGGACTTCGCCCTGAAAGCCAAAGGGACCGACACCACCCGCACCCGCAAGCCCGACCCGGCCCGGCAGCTGCGCCGCTACGCCGCCGCCGAGCGGGAGTCTTTGCAGGAGCTGGTGCAGGGCAGCGTGTACCCCGTGCAGCTCGACAACTCGCACCCGCTGGCCTTCGGCTACGGCGACACCTACTACGCGCTGGTGCGCAACCCGCTGAACTACCAGTACCTCGGCGAAGGCAGCTGGAACGTGGGCATGCTGCGCAAGGGCCAGGCCGCGGCGGGCTTCACCGGCAGTCAGGCCCGCCGCAAGCTCTCCGATACGGTGGTCATGGGCGTGCAGGAAATGGGCCGCGGCCAGGTCATCTACCTCGGCGACAACCCGCTGTTCCGCGGCTTCTGGCACGCGGGCAAGTTGCTGTTCAGCAATGCCGTATTCTTCGTGGGGCAGTAAGCACCCGCCCCAGCAAGCAACAAGCCCCGCCGGAATGCTCCGGCGGGGCTTGTTGCGTTTATCAGGTGAGGCAGCGGCCTAGTCCACTACGTCCTCGGCTTTGTTACCGACTTTCTTGGCGCCTTTCTTCACGGCGTGGCCGGTTTTCTGGGCACCGCGCTTCACCACGTGACCGGTTTTGTGGGCGCCTTGCTTCACGGCATGGCCGGTTTTTTCAGCGCCTTTCTCCACACCTTGCGCGGTGGCATCCACGGCGCGGCCGGCTTTGGTTTGCGAGGGAACGTCCTGGGCCGAAACCGTCAGGCTGGTCAGCGCCACGGCGGCCAGCATCATCATGAGCTTTTTCATAGAAAGTAGAGGTCAGGAGTTAAGTGACCTGCCTTCTACGGGCGGCCTGACTGAAGGATGCTGAAAAGGGCCTCGCGGAGCGTGCATTCAGCAAAACTTCATCCAAGAACCGCCTACGGCAGCAGCAGCGAACTGTCGCCGTAGCTGAGGAAGCGGTAGTCGTGCCGCAGGGCGTGGTCGTACACGCGGCGCCAGTCGGGACCGAGCAGGGCGGCCACCAGCAACAGCAGGGTGCTTTCGGGCTGGTGGAAGTTGGTGATAAGGCCCTGCACCACCCGGAAGCGGTAGCCGGGCGCAATGAGCAGCTGGGTGCTGGCCTGCACCGCGTCGTCGCCGCGGCGCTCCAGCTCCTCGAGCAGCGCCTGCAGGGCGGTAGCGGTGGGCACGTCGGCGCCGGGCTGATACGGCTCCCACTGCTGCACCTGCCCGCTGAGGCTGCCCCCGCGCACCACCTGGCAGCCCAGCCAGTACAGGCTCTCGAGGGTGCGTAGGCTGGTGGTGCCCACGGCAATGACCGGGCGCGGTGCGTGGCTCAGCAGCTGCCGCAGCACCGCCCGCGTGGCGCTGATGGGCTCGGCGTGCATGGGGTGCTCGGCCATGCGCTCGGCCTTCACCGGCTGAAACGTACCCGCGCCCACGTGCAGGGTCAGCTGCGCCGACGCTATGCCGCGCCGGGCCAGCTCGGCCAGTACGGCATCGGTGAAGTGCAGGCCGGCGGTGGGCGCGGCCACGGCGCCGTCGTGGGCGGCGTACACGGTCTGGTACCGCTCGTCGTCGTCGCCGGTGGCCTGGCGGCCGAGGTAGGGTGGCAGCGGCAGCTGCCCCGCGCCGGCCAGCACCTGCGCAAACGGCAGCGCGGCCGGCTGCCAGCGGAAGCGAATCAGCGAGCTGCCTTCTTCGGCGGCCACGCGCTCGGCTGCCAGCGTAGCCGGTTGCCCATCAGGGGCGGTAAAGCTGACCTGCACGGGGCCGGTCTTCCACCGCTTGCCGTTGCCCACGAGGCAGCGCCAGGTGCATTCCGTCGTCTGCTGCATGGCCGGCTCGATGGCCCGGTGCGGGGCCACCGGCTCCAGGCAAAATAGCTCGATCTGCCCGCCCGAGTGCTTGTGCAAATACAGCCGGGCCCGCACCACCTTGGTGTTGTTGAACACCAGCAGCGCGTCGGGCGGCAGCAGCGTGGGTAGCTCGCGGAAACGGTGGTCGGCCAGCTCGCCCTGCCGGTACACGAGCAGGCGCGAGGCGTCGCGGTCGGGCAGGGGCGCCGGGGCAATGCGCTCGGCGGGCAGCGCGTAGGTGTAGTCCAGAATGGAGAGCAGGCGCGGATCGGCAGGGGTACTCATGGCCCGCAAAGGTAACCACGCGGCGCACGGTTTACCCCGCTGTCATTGCGAGCGAAGGGCGGCAATCCTTCTTCTAGGAGCACCGCCGACACAATACCTATCGTCCGCAACTGCAGTAGCAGGCGAACCTGTTTTGTGCTGCCGGGTTTTCGGGTACTGCCAGTGTTACCGTTGGGCCTCAGACCAGGACCGATTGCTTCGCTTCGCTCGCAATGACTGCCGGTGTAGCCGTTTCGGCTGCCTGCCGCTGCGGTTAGCGCTGAAAAATCAGCAGGTGCTGCTGGGGCAGGGCCTTGTTGTTCTCCACGAATTTCAGTCCGACGGCTTCCAGCTCGCGGCGGGCCTGCTCCTCGCTCATGCGGTGAATGCGCTTGATGTGCAGCTCCGGGTCTTCGGCGCGGTATTCTACCAGGGCCACGCGGCCGCCGGGCTTGAGGGAGTTGCGCACGGCCCGCATCATCTCGCGGGGGTGGTCAAACTCGTGGTAGGCATCCACGATGAGCACCAGGTCGAGGCTGGCGGCGGGCAGGTTGGGGTTGCGCACGGTGCCGAGCACGGGCTCCACGTTGGTAATGCTGCGCTCGGCGCTGGCGGCGCGCACTTTGTCCAGCATTTCGGGCTGAATATCGACGGCCAGCACCTTGCCCTGCGGCACCAGCGGGCTGATGCGGAAGGAGAAATAGCCGGTGCCGGCGCCGAGGTCGGCCACCACGTCGGTGGGTTTCAGGCGCAGGTTGCGCAGCAGCACGTCGGTACCTTCCTGCTGCTGCCGGTCGGAGCGCTCCAGCCAGGGCGCGGCCTCGTGGCCCATCACGTGCGCAATCTGCCGGCCCATGTAGTATTTGCCGATGCCGTTGGGGTCCTGCGGGGCTTTGCGCTGGTAGCCGGCGGTATCGGGTGCGGCGCCGAGCCGGCGCTGGGCGGCCAGGCCCGCGTTGCTTTCCGCGATGGGCGTTTGGGTACACGCAGCCAGTAGGGCCGGCGCCAGCAAAGCCACTGGCAGGCGAAATCGGAACGGGATGAGCATAGGTAAATGCAAAGAAAGCGGCATTGGGCTAACAGCGCACATGCCGAGTACGTTCGCGGCGTTGGTTTAACCCTGGGGCCGTCCGCGTCGTATGGCTGCCAACGCCGCCAACGAGCGGTTTCGTTCGTCCGTTTATAATTTGCGGCCGTAGCACTGCTGACAGCGCCTTTCATTCACCTCCTTTCCTTTTTCCAGATGAAACACTTTGCCCACCTGTTCGGTCAGCTGGCCAGCGCCGCGCTGGTTGCCCTGACCCTCACCGGCTGCGGCCGCGGCGACTACGCCATGCTGCCCAAAACCAGCCCCTACCACGAAACCCACACGGCCGTGCGCGTGGCCCCGGCGGCCCAGCCCGTAGCCGCTGCTGAGCACACCACAACGCAGCAATCCGCTGACGTGGCCGTCGTGGCTGCTGAGCCGGTAGCCGCCCCGGCCGCCGTTGCCGAAGCGCCCGCCGCTAAGCCCGCAGCCGTAGCCGCCGCGAAGCCGAGCGTCAAGCCGAGCTTCGCCCAGCAGGTACTGGTGAAGAAAATGCTGCATAAGGCCGAGAAGCTGGCCGCCAAGACCCAGTTGAAAAAGCATCAGAACACCGCCTCCGTCGAGCAGGCGCAGGCCCAGAGCAGCCACCTGCGCCTGGGTATCATCCTGCTGGCCATCGGCCTGATTCTGGCGCTGTTTTCGGGTATCAACGCCATCTTCGGCGTGCTCGGCACCATTGCCATCATCATCGGCATCGTGCTGCTGGTGCTCTGGCTGCTGGAGCAGGTGTAAGCCCCCCGGCCTCTAATGAAAAAGCCCCGGCTGCCAGTGCAGCCGGGGCTTTTTGTTGGGTCAGGCGCGGGACCTTAGAGGGTCTTGGCGTAGCTGCCGTTCTTCGGCTGCAGGCCACCCGTCAGGATGCGCACGAAGTCGATGATAACCAGCACGAACAGGGCAATGGCCGGGATGATCAGGAAGCTGGTAACGGCCAGGGCGATGTAGAGGATGCCGCGGCCGGTGTAGCCCAGGTAGAAGCGGTGCACGCCCAGACCTCCCAGGAAGAAGCAGAGCAGGGCAGCGGTCAGCTGGCTTTTGCCCGAAGCCATCGGCGAAGCGGCGTTGGCTTTCTTGGCGGCTTTGTGCATGGCCTTCAGCGTGGCCTTGGCTTCTTTGATTTCAGCGCGCGTCGGGACGGCTTTGGCTTCGGCTACCGACGAGGCTTTGGCGGCCTGCGTGTGGGCGGCGTAGGTGCGGGCCGTGTGGCGCTTGGCGGCTACCGGGGCGGCAACAGTCGAGGCCGTCAGGTCGGCGGCAGGGGCAGCGGCTTCGGTGGCCGGAGCAGCGGTTTCGGTTACGGGTTCAGCCTTTACTGCGGCGGTGTAGGTGGCACCGTAGGGCGCCGCGTTACGGAACGTGTAGCTTTCCTTGCTGCACGAAGCGAGGGTTACAACGGCCAGAGCGGTGGCGAAAAGGGAGGAGAACTTACGCATTGGATGTGGTTGGAAGAGGAAAGAAAGAGGAATGAAAAGGTCGTTAAGTCAATTTTAGCTGGTAGAGTTACCAAAACCTGGCAGCAAGATAGAATGAATTATTGCACGCCAAACTATGCTGCGAATAAAGTTTGAATCACATAAAAAGGTGATTCTACCATTCTGACGGCAATAAATACTCTAAATGCTGTCATTTTCCGCAAAACAAAACGCCCTGGTAATTAGGCTCAGGGCTAACTACCAGGGCGTTGCTGCGTAAAAACGCGGTTTGCTACATCGGATCCACGTCGGCCACGAAGCGGGCCTGCCGGAAATTCTTGTCGTCACGCATCAGGTTCAAGGACTCCAGAATCTGGGCCTTGGCGTGCTTGAGCACGGTATGCTCGCGGCTGAGCTTGATGGTAATTTCCTGCAGGTAGAAGTTGCGGATGCGGAAGATGTAGGGCGCTTCGGGGCCCAGCACGGCGTCGCGGCCGAGGCGCTCCACCAGCTCCTGCGTCAGGCGCACGGCCGCGTCGAGGGCCACGCGCTCCTCCACGTGCTTCACCGTGAGCTTGATGACGCGGGCGAAGGGCGGGTACATATGCTCGCGGCGCTGGGCAATTTCGTACTCGTAGAAGGCCACGTAGTCGTTGCGCATCACCTTCTCGAAAATCTGCTGTTGCGGGTCGCCGGTCTGGATGATGACCTTGCCCTTCTTGCCCTTGCGCCCCGCCCGGCCGCTCACCTGCACAAACATCTGGTAGGCCCGCTCGTGCGCCCGGAAATCGGGGTAGTGAATAATGGAGTCGGCGTTGATGATGCCCACCAGGCTCACGTTGCCGAAATCCAGGCCCTTGGTGACCATCTGCGTGCCCACCAGTACGTTGGTCCGCTGCTGCTCAAAGTCGCTGATAATCTGCTGGTAGGCGTTTTTGGCGCGGGTGGTGTCCAGGTCCATGCGCTGCACCAGCGCGTCGGGCAGCATCAGCTTCAGGTCGTCCTCGATGCGCTCGGTGCCGAAGCCGATGGCCTTGATGGCCCGGGAGCCGCAGGCCGGGCACTCCCGCGGCATCTGGTCGTGGTGGCCGCAGTAGTGGCAGCGCAGCTCGTGGGCAAACTTATGGTACGAGAGGCTCACCGCGCAGCTTTTGCACTTTGGAATCCAGCCGCAGTCCAGGCAGCTGATAAAGGGAGAGTAGCCGCGGCGGTTCTGGAACAGAATCACCTGCTCACCCTGGCTGAGCTTACCCTCGATGGCCGCCGTCAGCTCGGGCGTGAAGTGGTGGGTGGGCTTTTTTTGCCCGGCCTGGGCATTGCGGCGCGTGTCAATCAGCTCGATGTCGGGCAGGCCGGCTTCGCCGAAACGCTTGGTCAGCGAAACCAGCCCCCAGCGGCCGGCGCGGCACTGGTAATAGGTCTCCACCGAGGGCGTGGCCGAACCCAGCAGCACCTTGGCGCCCTGGAAGGTGCCCATCATCAGGGCCACCTCGCGGGCGTTGTAGCGCGGGGCCGGGTCGTACTGCTTGTAGCTGGATTCGTGCTCCTCGTCGACGATGATAAGCGAGAGGTTGTCGAAGGGCAGGAACACGGCGGAGCGCACGCCCACCACTACCTGAAAGCGGCCCGACAGCACGCCGTTCCACACTTCCACCCGCTCGTTGTCGGAGAACTTGGAGTGGTACACGCCCAGGCGCGAGCCGAACACGCGCATCAGGCGGGTTACAATCTGGGCGGTGAGGGCAATTTCGGGCAGCAGGTAGAGCACCTGCCCGCCGCCGTCCAGGGCCGAGCGGATCAGGTCGATGTAGATTTCCGTCTTGCCCGCGCCCGTCACGCCGTGCAGCAGCGTAATGTCCTTCTGCCCGAACGAGTCCATAATCTGGTCCCGGGCCGTGGTTTGCGCCTCGCTGAGCTGGAAGGGCATCTGGTTCCGGTCGTTTTCATCGAGCGGAAAGCGCGACACAATCTGGTCGAACTGCTCCAGCACGCCGTTTTTGATGAGCGTGTTGACGGCCGAGGGCGAGAGGTGCGGGCTGCTGGTCAGGGCCGCTTTTTCCAGGCCACCGTGGTTGGTGTGCTCGTTCTGGTACACTGGCACGCGCTGAATGTAGCGCATGAGCACGTCGAGCTGCTTGGGCTTGGAGGCCAAAGCCTCGAACAAGCCTTCCAGCGCCGCCTCGGCCACGAAATGGTGGGCCAGGCGCACCTTCTTCACCACCTTGGGCGCGTACTTGTCGGCAATGTGTTCGAACAGAAAGATAACATCCTTCTGAATCAGCGACTTGATGACCTTGTGGAACGAGTTGATTTCTAGAATTTCGCCGACCTCCGAAAACGTCAGCGCCTTGCCTTCCACCTTGTCTTCCCCGGCACTCAGCGCGGCCACGATTTTCTCTTCCTGCTCCGTCAGCGGGTAGGGCGTGCCTTCCGCAAGGTATTGCGGATGCAGCTGCACGCGGGACTCAGAGCTGAGCTTCAGGGCCGAGGGCAGGGCCGCGTTGATGACTTCGCCGAGCGTGCAGAGGTAGTAGTCGGCAATCCAGCGGAACAGCTTCAGCTGGGGCTGCGTCACCACCGGCGCGTCGTCGATAAACTCCAGGATGTACTTGGCCTGGTAGTCCTTGGGCGGCGTCTCGTGCACCGCCGCCACGATGCAGCTCAGCGTCTTCTTGGCCCCAAACTGCACCAGCACCCGCCCGCCGATGACGACCTGGTCGTTCAGCTCGAAGGGCACGCGGTAGGTGTAGAGCTTGGGCAGCGGCAGGGGCAGCACCACGTCGGCAAACAACGTGACGCGGTCCGCAGGCGCGGCGCTGGGCTCGTCGGCAGGCAGGGCAAAGAGGTGAGTCTGGGACACGGTAGGGCAGGCGGCGAACCACAAAGATAGACCGCAGATGGCAGTGATAGTCCGCTGATAACAGCCGGACCCGGCCGCCGGTTACCGCATGAAAGCATGGCTATTTCAGCATGTTGCGCCGGGTCAAGGAGTTGCGTAGCCTCGTTTCAATCAGCCGTTTACTCGGGCAGGCCCGCCGCCTGAATCTGCGCCAGCGCCTCGGCCACGCTGTGCACCGGTCGCTGGCAGGCGTGGTTGTAGCAGACGTAAATAGTAGTCGGCCCACCTTCAGCCCCTCGGCCCCGCAGCAGCGGCAACTCGCTCTGCGCGGCGGTGCCCGTCAGCACCGCGTTGGGCAGCAGGTGGCGGCTCAACTCCCGCCGAAACGCCTCCGCCTCGGGCCCGACAATAGCCACTTCGGCCAGCGGCGCCAGCAGACTCAGATACAGCGCCGCCCAGCCGGCCAGGTGCTGCGGCTCCTTCACGGCCAGATCCTGCGCCGCAGCTAGCATGGCGGCGGCCCGCTCACGCCAGTCCGCCACGTCGAGCAAAGTGCCCAGGCGCAGCAGGTTGTGGGCCATGACGGAGTTGGAGCTGGGAATTACGTTGTCGAACAGCTCCTTTTTGCGGGCAATCAGCGCCTCGGCGGTGGCGTCGGTGTAGAAAAAGTGCGGCTCGGCCGGGTCGTGGAAGTTCCGGAGCACGTACTCGGTCAGCTCCCGAGCGCGCTGCAGCCAGCTTTCGGCGAAAGTAGCTTCGTAGAGCGTCGTGTACGCGTCAATGAGCAGGGCGTAGTCTTCCAGGAATGCCGGAATGGTAGCGCGGCCGTTTTTGGTGGTGCGCCACAGCCCGCCGCCGGCCCGGCGCAGGTTCTGCTCGATGAATTCGGCGTTCTGCAGGGCCAGCTGCAGGTAGTCGGGCCGGTGAAAGGCGCGGTAAGCATCCACGAGGCCGCGCAGCAGCAGGGCATTCCAGCCGGTCAGGATTTTGTCGTCGAGGCCCGGGCGCACGCGCTGGCTGCGGTAGGTGAGGAGCTTCTCGCGCCAGCCCTGCACCAGCTCGGCCACCACGCCGGGCGTGAGCTGGTGGGCCTGGGCAAAGTCGTGGTCGGAGTGGCGGCGGTGCAGGATGTTGCGGCCGTGCTCCCAGTTGCCCACGGCGGTGCAGTGGTAATAGTCGGCGGCCAGCGGGGCTTCGTCGCCGAGGGCCTCGCGCAGCTCGTCGAGGGTGTAGACGTAGAACTTGCCTTCCTCGCCCTCACTGTCGGCGTCGAGGGAGGAGTAGAAACCGCCTTCCGGACTGGTCAGCTCGCGCCGGAGCCAGGTCACCGTCTGGGCCACCACGTCGCGGTACAGCTCGTCCTGCGTCGCCTGGTAGGCCTCGGCGTACAGGCTCAGCAGCTGGCCGTTGTCGTAGGCCATTTTCTCGAAGTGCGGCACCAGCCATTCCGCGTCCACGCTGTAGCGGGCAAATCCCCCGCCAACTTGGTCGTAGATGCCGCCCCAGGCCATTTCTCGCAGGGTTAGCTCAAGCTGCCGCCGCTCGGCGTGGTTGCCGGTCAGGGCGTGGGCGCGCAGCAAAAAGCGCCAGATGACGGGCATAGCAAACTTCGGGGCCTTGCTGGTGCCGCCCAGCTTGGTATCGAAGCGCTTTGCCAGGTTACGCAGCAGCTCCTGCAGCTGCCGGCGCGACAACCCGGCGGCCGCCGTTTGCACGCCGTATTTCTCCAGGTCGTGGGCCCGCAGCACCCGCACGAAATCCTCGGCCGACTTATCCAGCGCCGGCCGGTGCTCGGAGGAGGCGTAGGCATTCGATACCTGCTGCAGCAGCTCGAACCACTGCCGCGGCGGGAAGTAGGTGCCGCCGTAGAAGGGCTTGGCCTCGGGCGTCAGAAACACGTTCAGCGGCCAGCCCCCGCCAACGCCCATAGCCTGCACGGCGTCCATGTACACCTGGTCGACGTCGGGGCGCTCCTCCCGGTCCACCTTTATGCACACGAACCGCTCGTTCATCACCCGCGCAATCTGCTCGTGCTCAAACGACTCCCGCTCCATCACGTGGCACCAGTGGCAGGCCGCGTACCCAATGCTCACTAGTATCGGCTTCTGCTCGGTGCGGGCCCGGCTCAGTGCCTCCTCGCCCCAGGGAAACCAGTCGACGGGATTATGCGCGTGCTGCAGCAGGTAGGGGCTGGATTCGTGCGCGAGGCGGTTGGGCTGGGCGGCAGAAGTCATGGGCAGCTAGATGAGGCAGGGTCAGGTACGAGCAACTCCGTAGAAACAGTAAACCCGGCCGCGCGGGGCCGGGTTTGACTGATTAGCTGGCAGCGGGTTCGTCGGGCTTGCGGCGCGGCGGGCGGCTGCGTTTTTTCGGCGCGGCCGGCGCGGTTTCGGCTACTGCCGGAGTCGGGGCCGGAGTCGGTTTGGCTGGGGCCGGGGCTGGTTCGGGCGCCGGGGCAGTTGCCTTGGGGGCCTTGGCCGCCGGTTTGCGCCGCGGGGCCGCTTTCCGCCGGGGTGCCGCGGCCGGGGCCACCGGTTCCGCCGGAGCCAGCTCAGGAACCGAAGCTTCTACCGGCGTGGGCAATACTGGAGGCTCCGGCGCCGCGGGCAGCGGCAAGGCTTCCACCGCCGCATCCAGGGCCGGGGCTAGTTTGCTGGGCTTGCGCGGACTGCGGCTCGGCCGGGCGCGCTTGGTCGGTGGCGTGCTGACGACGGGTGCAGGGGCTTCCGTCGTTTCCGCGGCTGCTTCCGGAGCCGGAACTTCCTCCGTCGGGGTTACGACGGCCGGTTCCAAGGCTTGAGGAATGGTCGGCAGGGCATCAGCTGTTTCCGCAATGGCCGGTGCTTCTGCCGGCACGGGAACCACCACCGCTTCCGGCTCCGACTCCGCCACCGGCGCGGGCGTGAGAACGGGCAGCTCCGCCGAAGGTGCGGCCGCCTGATCGGCATACAGGGCCGGCTTCTTCCGCTTCGAGCGGTTCCGGCGCTTGGCGGCCGAAGAGAGGGTAGGAGCATCGGCCGCAGGCAGTTCGACCGGCGGCAGCGGCGGCGCCAGTTCCAGCAGTTCGGCCACATCAAACTGTGGTTCGGCGGCCTCCACGGCGTCGGCGGCTGCCGTCAGGTCCGCAGCGTTTTCCGACCCGGGCAGCTGCTCAGCCGGTACGGCCTCACCGCTCGTGCTTACGGCCGCGTCAGCGCCCTCCACACCCGCGGCAGCAGCTTCTTCCGCTGCTGAACGGTTCTTTTTCTTGTGCTTACGGCCGCCACGCTTGCGTTTGCGGCGTTTGCCGGCGCCGGCTTCGCCCGGCAAGGCGGCCTCGGCTTCGTTGGTCGAGGCGCTGTCTTCCCCGGCTTCATCCTCGTCTTCCTCGTCCTCGCCAGCTTCCTCGGCCGACAGGATTTCCGCCCAGGTCGGCTCGGCTACTTTCGGCGGCACTTCTTCCGTGAGTTCTACCGTTTTCGGAGCCGCAGGCCGCAGCGTGGCATCCTCGTAGCCCACGTCGATGCGCTCCTCGCCGTCGTCCACGTCTTCCGGCTGCGCGGGCGGCAGCGGCGCCGGCAGCGCATCGAGCCGGTCCTGCACGTCGAGCAGCTCCAGGCGCACGTCCACGTGCTGACGAAGCAGCTCCTGCAGCCGCCGCTGGGTTTGCTCCAGAAAGCCCCGGTGCTCCGGAGCGCCTGCGTGCAGCGGCCGGTGGTTCAGGGCGCGCTTGATACCGTCCCACTCCTGCGCAAACTGCTTGAAGCTGGGCTCGAAGTACACGTCGGTGAATTTCTCCCACACGTACTGCTCGGCCACGCTGGAAGGATGAATCATGTCGTCCCCGTAGAAACGGTAGTCGCGCAAATCATCCAGCAGCAGCTCGTAAGCCGGGAAATACGAAGCGCCGGGCAGTAGCTCCGCCAGGTAGTGACAGGCCACCCGCAGCACCGACTTGCTCACCGCGTTCAGCGGCAGCGTATCCTTCAGGTGCCGCACGGGGCTCACCGTCAGCACCAGCTGCAGCCGCGGGTTCTGCTGCCGCAGTAGGGCGTAAGCCTCCGTCACCGCCGATACGATTTCCTCGGCCGTCAGCAGCTCCTTTTCGAAGCGGTCAGCGGGCACCTTGTGGCAGTTGTTGACCACCTCACCGGTGTCGCGCAGGCGGTAGGCGAAGGCCGTGCCCAGCGTCCACACCAGCACGTCGGCGCGGCGGGCAAAGGCGGCCGTTTCGCGCACAGTTTCCTCGATGCGCTCCAGCAGGGCAGGAGGGGAATCGGCCCCGACGGTGGCGTGCAGATCGTAGCTCTGCCAGCGGCCCCGGGCTTCCACCAGGTGCTGCTGCCAGTCGGTATCCTCGCCGGCTACGGCGCGCAGCAGCCGGGCGGCGGCCAGCGGATTAAAAACAGTACCAAACGGGTTGACCAGCGAGCGGACCTTGTGGTCGGCCAGCCGCTCCCCGATGACGTCCGAGAAACACGACCCGATGGTGAGTACCCGCGCCCCCTGGGAGAGCAGCTGCGCGGCAGGTCGAAGAGATAATTCAGTGCGAAACATTAGCAAAAACAGTCCTGGCGGCGGCAACCCGGCAGCCAACCTACGCAACGGCAGGCGGAAGGCCAAACGCGGCGCCGACGCGGCTTCTGGCCAGCGGCGCCCCTCGGGCGGGTTGCAGATAAAGCAGCGTACGCGCTTCCGCCTACGCAAGCTAAGGCTTATACGACAAAAAAAGCCCTGCCGCGAGGGCAGGGCTTTTCGAAGGCGTGAAAATAGCCGCTGATTACTCAGCTACCACGTTTACGCGGATTTTGTGCTTCACCTCGCGGTGCAGGTCGATGCTGGCGGTGTACTCGCCCACGCTCGAGGGGTCCGAGTCGAGGCTGATGCGCTTGCGGTCCACGTCGAAGCCTTTGGCTTTCAGCGCTTCGGCAATCTGCAGCGTGGTTACGCGGCCGAAGATCTTGCCCGAATCACCCACCTTGGCGGGGATGTCGATGCTCAGGTCACCGATGCGGTCGGCCAGGCCTTGCGCGTCACCTTTGATCTTGTCAGCTTTGTGCGACGCCTGGCGTACGTTTTCAGCTACGATTTTCTTGTTGGTCTTGTCGGCTACTACGGCCAGACCCTGGGGCAACAGGTAATTGCGGCCGTAGCCGGGCTTTACCGTTACGACGTCGTTCTTATAGCCCAGGCCTTTTACGTCGTCTTTCAGGATAACTTCCATCTTGCGGAGTCGTCGTTAAGGGTAATGGACTATTTCAGCTGGTCAGCCACGTAGGGCATCAGGGCCAGGTGACGGGCTTTTGCCACGGCCTGGGCCACTTTGCGCTGGAATTTCAGGCTGGTGCCCGTGATACGGCGGGGCAGAATGCGGCCCTGCTCGTTCACGAACTTCAGCAGGAAGTCCGGGTTTTTGTAGTCGACGTAGCGGATGCCAGCTTTCTTGAAGCGGCAGTACTTGGTGCGCTGCTCCTGCTTGTGGATGCGTTCGTTAGCGAGGCTCATCTGATTACTGGGCTACGGCTTCGGTTTGCTTTGCTTTCTGCGAGTTCAGTTCGCCCTTGCGGCGACGCTCGTTGTAAGCCACGGCGTGCTTGTCGAGCACCGTGGTCAGGAAGCGGATTACCCGCTCGTCGCGACGGTAAGCCAGTTCCAGCACATCGATTGCGCCAGCGGGAGCGGTGAACTCAACCAGGTAGTAGTACCCGGTCGATTTTTTCTGAATCGGGTAGGCCAGCTTGCGCAAGCCCCAGTTTTCCGTATTCAGGAGGTCGGCGCCATTTTCCTTAAGCACCTGCGTGAACTTCTCGATCGTCTCTTGAACCTGCGCGTCGTTGAGGACGGGCGTCAGTACGAAGACGGTCTCATAGTTTCTGTTAGCCATTGCGGAACAGAGAAAAAGTAAGTGAGACGATGAATGAGCCGGCAAAGGTAAGGCTTTTGCTGATTCGACCGGCCTGTGACGGACAAATAATTTCCCGGAACAGTTCGGCAAGCTTCTGAGCGTCAACCCGCAAACTGCTCAGCGCGTAGGTAGACAATTGGCTAACGGCCAGAATAGCCGCAGATAGGGAGTTGGATGTTTCAGGGATGAAGCTTTTACGTCTATATATATAAGGTGTAAAAGAGGCTTTTTAGAATGGTTCTAAGTAGGCTGAATAGGCCGAAAATTAGCCCAGGCTGGTTTGTTCTCTGGCATTCGTGGGCTACATTTGTGGCCCTAAAGCACCCTGCTTTTACGTTTTTCCAGCACGTTTTGCAATGAGTAGCTACCGACTACGCTCTTTTTCACACTGGCTTCTTGCTCTGTTCCTGACGTTTACTGCCGTCGGCCAAGTGGCCGCCCAGGATGCCGCCACGGTGAGCAAGGAAGGTGTGACGCCCGGGGCCACGGCCGCTGCTGCCCCCGCGGCAGCCGCTGGCAGCGCCGCCGGAGCCACCGATGCCGGCGCAGTTGCGGCCGGCGACGCTCTGTTTAAAGGCAACTGCGCCCAGTGCCACGCCGTCAACGACGTCGTGGTTGGTCCGGCTCTGGCCGGCATCGACAAGCGCCGCCCCTTGCCCTGGATCATCAAATGGGTGAAGAACTCCAGCAAGGTTGTCGCCAGCGGCGACGAGTACGCGGTGAAGCTCTTTAACCAGTACCAGAAGCAGCAGATGCCCAGCTTCGCCCTGAGCGACGCCGAAATCACCTCCATCGTGGCTTACGTGAAGTCGGAAGAGGGTAAAGGCGGTAAGACGCCGACGGCGCAAGGCCAACCTACTGCTGATTCGGGCCAGACGGCTGCTGCCGGCGACGACGCGGCTGGTTCGGGCAAGTACATCAACGTAGTGCTCATCGTCCTGATTGTCGTGCTGATTGTGCTGGTGGTAACGCTGGTTATCATCGCCAACATCATGAAGGACGTGCTGCGGGGCCGCAAGGACCTCGACGGCCGCGACGTAGAAATCCTCGATCAGAAAACCGACTGGATGGGTGTCCTGAAGTCGGGCTGGTTCAAGGGTGTAGTCGGCACGCTGTTCGTGCTGGTGGTCCTCTACGAATCCATCCAGGGCATTATGGCCGTGGGCCTGAGCCAGGGCTACCAGCCCGCCCAGCCCATTGCCTTCTCGCACAAGCTGCACGCCGGGGAGCACCAGATCAACTGCGCATACTGCCACACTTCGGTGTACAAGAGCAAGTCGGCCAACATTCCGTCGGCTAACATCTGTATGAACTGCCACTCGCAGATCAAGACGACCTCGCCGGAAATCAAGAAAATCTACCGCGCTATTCAGCGGCAGCAGCCGATCCAGTGGGTACGTATCCACAACCTGCCGGACCTGGCTTACTTCAACCACTCGCAGCACACGCAGGTAGGGGGCATCGAATGCCAGACCTGCCACGGCCCGATCCAGAACATGGACGTGGTGTACCAGTACTCGGCCCTGACCATGGGCTGGTGCATCAACTGCCACCGCGAGACGCCGCTCAACACCAAGGGCAACGGCTACTACGACAACCTGGTGAAGCTGCACAACGAGGCTAACGCCGGCGCTCCGTTCACCGTGTCGTCGAACGGCGGCACCGAATGCTCGAAGTGCCACTACTAATAGGTTGATGGAATCAGGAGGCGCTGGCCCAGCCCGGCGCCTCCCGTTCCGCTTTCAAGTCGAAACAGAGAAAAACTTGGGCCCTGTGACGGCCGCTTATACGTCACCGCGCAGTCCCTAAGTACCCATACACACATGCAAGAGTCGCCTAAGTACTGGAAGGGAATCGAGGAGCTCGAAAACTCGCCGGAGTTTCTGCATAACGCCCTGAGCGAGTTCGGCATCCCCATGAAGGAGAGCCGTCCCTCGTCGGACGATACGGTAGCCCCGCGCCGCGACTTCCTCAAGCTGATGGGCTTCAGCCTGGCCGCTGCTACGCTGGCTAGCTGCGAAGCGCCCGTGCGCAAAGCCATTCCGTACCTGAACAAGCCCGAAGAGGTTGATCCGGGTATTGCCAACTTCTACGCCTCGACCTACTTCACCGGTCAGGACTACAACAGCGTGCTGGTGAAGACGCGCGAAGGCCGTCCGATCAAGCTCGAAGGCAACCCCGAGTCGCCGGTAACGCGTGGGGGCCTTTCGGCCCGCGCGCAGGCCTCGGTGCTGAGCCTGTACGACGGCGCCCGTCTGCAGTCGTTTGCCATCAACGGCAAGGCGGCTGATAAGGACAAAGTCGACCAGGAAATCCGCACGCGCCTGGCTTCGGCCGGCCGCATTGCCATCGTGTCGCACACGATTATCAGCCCCAGCACCAAGCGCGCCATTGCCGACTTCGCCGGCCGTTTCGCGGGTGTGGAGCACGTGCAGTACGACGCCAACTCGGTGTCGGCCCTGCTGCGCGCCAACGGCGGTGTGGTACCGGGTTACGACTTCAGCAAGGCTTCGGTTATCGTGAGCCTGGGCGCCGATTTCCTCGGTACCTGGATTTCGCCGGTGGAGTACGCCGCGCAGTACATCGTCAACCGCAAAGTTTCGTCGGAGAAGCGCAGCATGTCGCGCCACATCCAGTTCGAGACGAATATGTCGCTGACGGGTTCCAACGCCGACGTCCGCGCCGCGGTGAAACCCTCGCAGATGGGCACCATCGCCCAGCAGCTGTACAACGCAGTGGTGAGCGGCACCATGCCCGCCAAGCCGGCCGATCCGAAAAAGGATATCATGGCCAACGCGCTGTACCTGGCTGCCTCGGAGCTGAAAGCGGCCGGTAACGGCGGTCTGGTAGTTTCGGGCTCGAACGACGCCAACGTACAGGCTCTGGTAGCCGCCATCAACGCTTCGCTGGGCACGGCCGCCATCAACGCCGCCGCTCCCTCGTACGTGCGTCAGGGCGACGACCAGCGCATGGCCAACTTCGTGAACGGTATCGGCAACTACGGCGCCGTTATCTTCTACCACGCCAACCCGGTGTACGACCACCCGATGGGTGACAAAGTCGCCGCAGCGCTGACAAACAAAGGCCTGCTGTCGATTTCGTTCAACCACACGGCCGACGAAACCGGCGGGCTCTGCCAGTACCAGTGCCCCGACCACCACTGGATGGAGTCGTGGAACGACTACGAACCCAAGCGTGGCTTCCTGAGCCTCTCGCAGCCGGTGATTACGCCGCTGTTCAAGACGCGTCAGGCGCAGGAAAGCCTGCTGACCTGGGCCGGTAACCCCAACACCTACTACAACTACCTGCGCAACAACTGGCGCGGTATCCTGGGTGGTAACTTCCAGGCCGGTTGGGACAAAGCCGTGCACGACGGCGTGGCTACGGGTACGCTGCTGCCGGCCCCGGCTGCGCAGCTGGCCCCGGCTGGTCAGGCTACGGCTCCGACGGCCAAATCCGCCGGTATCGAGCTGGCCATCTACGAGAAAGTAGGCCTCGGCGACGGTTCGGAAGCCAACAACCCCTGGCTGCAGGAACTGCCCGACCCGGTATCGAAAGCTACCTGGGGCAACTACGTGACGGTGCCGCGCGCCATGGCCAAAGAGAAAGGCTGGGAGCAGGGCGACGTGGTGAAAGTAACCGCCAACGGCAAATCGGTGGAGCTGCCGGTACTGATCCAGCCGGGTCAGGCGCAAGGTACCATCGGCATTGCCCTCGGCTACGGCCGCACCAAGGCCGGCATGGTGGCCGACAAAGTAGGCGCCAACGCCTTCCCGCTGGTGTCGCTGGCCGACAACGCCCTGAACTACGTTGCGACGGCGACCATCGAAGCTACCGGCTCGCGTGAGCCGCTGGCCCAGACGCAGACCCACCACACCATCATGGACCGCAAGCCGGTGGTGCAGGTAGCGACGCTGGAGCAGTACATCAAGAACCCCAAGGAGGTAACCGAGTACGAGAAGATTGCTACGCCCGACGGCCTGGAGAAACCCAGCCGCGTGTCGCTGTGGCAGGACTACGAGTACAAAAACCACCACTGGGCCATGGCCATCGACCTGAACTCGTGCATCGGCTGCGGCTCGTGCGTGGTGGGTTGCCAGGTGGAAAACAACATTCCGGTGGTCGGCAAGCAGGAGGTTATCAACCGCCGCGAGATGCACTGGATGCGTATCGACCGCTACTACAGCTCGGAAACCCACAAAGACTCCTTTGAGGACAAGGGCAAGCTGTCGACCTACGCCCTGATGGAAGACCCCTCGGACAACCCGCAGGTTATCTTCCAGCCGATGATGTGCCAGCACTGCAACCACGCGCCCTGCGAAACGGTGTGCCCGGTACTGGCTACCACCCACAGCACCGAAGGTCTGAACCAGATGACCTACAACCGCTGCGTGGGTACCCGCTACTGCGCCAACAACTGCCCATACAAGGTGCGTCGCTTCAACTGGTTCTCGTACTACTCCAACGAGAAGTTCGAAACCGTGAACGGCCACATGTTCACCGACCTGGGCCGCATGGTGCTGAACCCCGACGTGATGGTGCGCGCCCGCGGCGTTATCGAGAAATGCTCGATGTGCGTGCAGCGCATTCAGCTCGGCAAGCTCGAAGCCAAAAAGCAGAAGCGCCGCCCGAAGGATGGCGAGGTGGTAACCGCCTGCGCCCAGTCCTGCCCGACCCAGGCCATCGTGTTCGGCGACCTGAAAGACCCGAACTCGCGCGTAGCCCAGATCTGGCGCCGCGAAGACGGCGAGCGGGGCTTCAAAGTCCTCGACGCCGTGAATACGCAGCCCAATGTTACGTACCTGACCAAGATTCGTAACAGCGCCACCAGCGAGTTCTTCGCTCCCGAGGTGGAGAAAGCCGAGAAAAAGGCCGAGCCCCACAACGCCTAAGTCAACACGAACCAATTAACCAACCAATATGCAGCACGTTTCGCCTGTACGCATACCGCTCGTAACCAGCGGGAAGACGTACCACGACGTCACCGAGGACGTGTGCCGCCAGGTGGAGGCCAAGCCGAACATCCGCTGGATGGCCGCCTTGAGCGTCGCCCTGTTTTTCCTTGGTGTATTCCTCTACTCGGTATACCGCACCTTGTGGTACGGCATCGGGGAATGGGGTCTGAACAAAACCGTTGACTGGGCCTGGGACATCACCAACTTCGTGTGGTGGGTCGGTATCGGCCACGCCGGCACCCTGATTTCGGCCGTACTGCTGCTGTTCCGCCAGAAGTGGCGGACCTCCATCAACCGCGCGGCCGAAGCCATGACCATCTTCGCCGTAATCTGCGCGGCCATGTTCCCGGTACTGCACATGGGCCGTCCCTGGCTCGCGTTCTGGGTGCTGCCGCTGCAAAACACGTTCGGCTCGCTGTGGGTGAACTTCAATTCGCCGCTGCTCTGGGACGTCTTCGCCATTTCGACCTACTTCTCGGTGTCGCTGGTGTTCTGGTACACCGGTCTGGTGCCCGACTTCGCTACCATCCGTGACCGCGCCAAAGGCCCCATCGCCCGCCGCGCCTACGCCCTGCTGAGCTTCGGCTGGAAAGGTGGTGCCAAGCACTGGTCGCGCTACGAAACCGTGTCGCTGATTCTGGCCGGTGTTTCGACCCCGCTGGTACTCTCGGTACACACCATCGTATCGATGGACTTTGCTACCTCGGTGGTACCGGGCTGGCACACCACCATCTTCCCGCCCTACTTCGTGGCCGGTGCTATCTTCTCCGGTTTCGCCATGGTACTCACGCTGATGCTCATCACCCGCGTGGTATTCAAGCTGGAAGACTACATCACGCTCGAGCACATCGCGCTGATGAACAAAATCATGATGATTACGGGCTCCATCGTGGGTGTAGCCTACATCACGGAGTTCTTCATCGCCTGGTACTCGCAGGTGGAGTTTGAACAATACGCCTTCATCAACCGCGCGACCGGTCCGTACTGGTGGGCTTACTGGTCGATGATGACCTGCAACGTGATTTCGCCCCAGCTGGTGTGGATTCGCCGCGTGCGCTACAGCATCCCGATGACCTTTGTTCTCTCCATCATCGTGAACATCGGCATGTGGTTCGAGCGCTTCGTGATTATCGTAACGTCACTGCACCGCGACTACCTGCCGTCGTCCTGGGCCATGTTCTCGCCCTCGATTATCGACATCGGCATCTACGTGGGCACGCTGGGCCTGTTCTTCACCCTGTTCCTGCTCTTCGCCAAGTTTTTCCCCGTGATTAACATGGCTGAAGTGAAATCGATCCTGAAATACGGTGTGGACAACGGTCCGACCTACGGCGGCCCCAACACGGGCGCCCAACAGTCGGCCTACCGCCCCACCGGTGCTCCTGCCTCCGCCCCCGTAAACTACAACAAGCATGACTAAGCGTTACGCGCTCGGCATCTTCGAGGACGAAGACGTGCTAATGCACGCCATTGAAAACGTCCGTGCTGCCGGCGTAAAAATCTACGACGTTTTCTCGCCCTACCCGGTGCACGGCATCGACGACGCGCTGGGTATCGAACGCTCCCGTCTGCCGATTGCCGCCTTCTTCTATGGCATGTGCGGCCTGTCGTTTGCGCTGTGGATGCAGATCTACATGCTGGGTTTTGACTGGCCGATGATTATCGGTGGCAAGCCCCACATCGGTCTGCCCGCGTTCATCCCGGTGTCCTTCGAATTGACGGTACTCTTCTGCTGCCACGGCATGGTGATTACCTTCTACACCATCAGCGGGCTCTACCCCCGGCTGAAAGTGCCGGTAATGGACGTGCGCTCTACCGACGACAAGTTCGTCATGGCCATCGAGCTGAAGGAAGATGCCGATTTGGGCAACCTGACCCAGCTGCTGCGTGCCAACGGGGCTTCCGAAGTGAACGAGAAAGAAATGACCAAAGAATAATGACGCACTCCTTTAAATACGGCGTCCAGGCTTCGGCCATTCTGTTTGCTTCGGTGCTGACTACGGCCTGCAACGACGCCAACAACCCCGGTCTGGAATACGCGCCGCAGATGTACGAGTCGCTCCCGTACGACCCGCTGCGCCAGGTTGATGCCAACACGGTAAACCCGATGGGCATCAACGAGCGCACCCCGGCGGTGGGCACGGTGCCCCGCGGCAAGCTCAACTACTTCGACCACATCGGCAAGGACAGCGTGGGTATTGCGGAGCGCGTGCTCCGCAACCCGCTGCGCTACACCAAGGCCAACCTGGAAGAAGGAAAGGTGCTCTACACCCGCAACTGCCAGCACTGCCACGGCGAGCAGGGCGACGGTCAGGGCCCGGTAGGGGTGAAGTTCAAGGGTGTGCCCAACTACGCGACGGGCGCCTACGCTACCATGAACGACGGGCACATCTACCACGTCATTCAGTGGGGCCGCAACCGCATGATGCCGCACGGCTCGCAGGTAAACCCCGAGGAGCGTTGGAAGATTGCCATGTACGTTCGCGTGCTGCAGAAGGGCAAAGGCCCCGACGGTATGAGCGAACTAGTACAATCGGACCTCGAACCTTCGCAGAAAACCAATCCTGAAAACACGGCTCCCCTCGGCCAAGCTGGGGCGGACAAGGCTTCAGACAACCCCGGCCAGGGCGACCAGGCTCGTAACGGCTCGGCTCAGTAATTATGGCAGCAACGCATCATCATCATGAGCCGATTACGGCGGAGTTTCTGGAGCTACCCGCTTCGGCTCGTCGTCGGTTCATCCTGTTCATCGTCGCCGGGGTCGTATTGATGGCCATCGGTCTGATCATGGCCTACCTGAACATCGGGGCAGGTCACCACGAAGCGGCCGGTGCCGCCCACGGGGCCGCCGCCGAACACGGCGCGGGTGCCCACGGCGGGGAGCATGCCCCCATCTGGCTGCGTCGTCTGTTCGCCTCGCTCTGGCAGAGCAACGTGTTCTTCCTCGGCATTTCGGCCGTAGGCACGGTGTTCGTCGCTATTCACACGGTAGCTTACGCCGGCTGGTCCATCATGGTCCGCCGCATTGCCGAAGCCTTCAGCGCCTGGATTCTGCCCGGTGGCGTAATCATGCTGATTGTCTTCTTCGCCAGCGGCCACAACCTGTTTCACTGGCGCACCGAAGGCATCATGGATCCGGCCTCGCCGAACTATGACGCCATCATTGCTGGTAAAGCTGGCTTCCTGAACCTCGGCTTCTACGTAGCCCGAATGGTGATTTTCATCGCCATCTGGTGGTTCTTCTCCAAGCGCCTGCGCGACCTGTCGCTGCAGGAAGACCAGATCGGTGGTACCGGTTTCTGGGACAAGAGCATTAACGTGTCGGCTATGTTCCTCGTGCTCTACGCCGTATCGTCGTCGATGTCGGCTTGGGACTGGGTGATGTCGATCGACACGCACTGGTTCTCGACCATGTTCGGCTGGTACGTCTTCGCTTCGTGGTGGGTATCGGGCATTGCCGGCATTCTGCTGACGGCCATCTACCTGAAGCAAGCCGGTTACCTGCGCTTCCTGAACGCTAACCACCTGCACGACCTGGGCAAGCTGATGTTCGGCTTCAGCATCTTCTGGACCTACGTATGGTTCTCGCAGTTCATGCTGATTTGGTACGCCAACCTGCCGGAAGAAGCCGTGTACTTCAACCAGCGCCTCGGCGGTTTTGACGGCAAGTACACCTGGCTGTTCTTCTTCAACCTGATCATCAACTTCGCCTTCCCCTTCCTGGTGCTGATGACCCGCGACGCCAAGCGACAGATGATCATGCTCAAGATTGTGGCGACGGCAGTGCTGATCGGCCACTGGCTGGACTTCTACATGATGATCATGCCCGGAACGCTTCAGGGCGACAGCGGGTTTATCATCGAGATTGGCACGGGCCTCGTGTTCCTGGGCGGCTTCCTGCTGCTGATGACCAAGCGCCTGTCGCAAGCTTCGCTGGTACCGGTAAATCACCCCTTCGTGGAGGAAAGCGTGCATCACACCACGTAAGCCTGCGCTGTTCGGACGACTGACTTTCACAACGTACAACTAATGATTGCTCTCGGTATCCTACTGGCGCTGGTGCTTCTGCTGGTCGTTTTCGGCCTCCTGTTCCGGCTCCAGATTCTCACTTCCATTTTCTCGGGTAGCTACGTGCGCCAAGTTGGCCTCAGCAACCGGGTAAATGCCATCCTGATGTTGGTATTCATGGTGGTTGGTATGGCGGCTTTCGCCTACTCCTTCATCGCCAACTTCGACAAAATGAATCCGCCGATTGCGTCGGTGCATGGTCTCCACACGGAGCGCATGTTCTGGATTACGATGATCATCATTGGCATCGTATTCGTGCTGACGCAAGTGGCCCTGTTCGTGTACTCGTACAAGTACCAGTACCGCGAAGGCCGCCGCGCTTTCTTCTACTCGCACAACAACAAGATCGAAGTTATCTGGACGGTGATTCCGGCCATCGTAATGGCGGGTCTGGTGTTCGGCGGCTGGAAGGAGTGGACCAACATCATGGGTCCGGCCCCGGCCAACTCGGTAGAGCTCGAAATCATGGGCAAGCAGTTCAACTTCCTCGTGCGCTACCCCGGCCGCGACGGTAAGCTGGGCCCGATCAACTACCGCTTGATCGACGCGACCAACGAATTTGGCTTCAACCTGAATGACCAGCGCAGCCTCGACGACTTCACCGCCGGTGAGGTGCATGTACCGAAAGGCGTGCCTGTGCTGCTGCACATCCGTTCGCGCGACGTGCTGCACGCCGTGTACTCGCCCCACTTCCGGGTGCAGATGTACGCCGTGCCGGGCATGCCCACCAAGTTCTGGTTTATCCCGACCAAGACAACCGACGAAATGCGGGCACAGACGGGTAACCCGAACTTCAATTTCGAAATTGCCTGCAACCAGATCTGCGGCCGTGGTCACTTCGCCATGAAGTCGACCATCATCGTGGACGAGCCGGACGACTACGTAGCCTGGTATGCCCAGCAGAAGCCGTTCGCTGAACAGAACCCCGACGTACTGGCTGCCTTCAAGAACAAGAAGACGCCGGTGATTGAAGAGGTGCCCGCCGCTACCACGGCTGCGCCTGCTGCGACGGAAAAGGCTCAGGCCGCCCTCTAACGTAACTTAACGCACGCTTTTCTGATGGCTGCAACTAATATTCCGACGGGCGGTGCCCACGCGCAGGAAGCGCCGCACGTGCAACACCACGCCGCGGGTGACCACCACGACGAGCACGACCACCACGACCAGCACTGGCTGTTCAAGCACGTCTTCAGCCAGGACCACAAGGTCATTGCCAAGCAATTCCTGATTTCGGGTATTGCCTGGGCCTTCATTGGTGCCACGCTCTCGACGCTGTTCCGAATTCAGCTCGGCTGGCCCGAGGCGCAGCTGACCTGGCTGGAGCCGCTGCTGGGCCGCTGGGTGGAAGGTGGTAAGCTCAACCCCGAGTTCTACCTTGCCCTCGTGACCATGCACGGCACCATCATGGTGTTCTTCGTGCTGACGGCGGGTCTGTCGGGTACGTTCTCGAACTTCCTGATTCCGCTGCAGGTAGGGGCCCGCGACATGGCGTCGGGCTTCATGAACATGCTCTCGTTCTGGTTCTTCTTCGTGGCCGGCGTTATCATGTTCATCTCGCTGTTCCTCGAAACTGGCCCGGCTTCCGCTGGCTGGACGATTTACCCGCCGCTGTCGGCGCTGCCGCAAGCCATTCCGGGTTCGGGCGCGGGCCAGACGATGTGGCTGGTATCGATGGCGCTGTTCATCGTATCGCAGCTGCTGGGTGGGGTGAACTACATCACCACCATCATTAACCTGCGCACGGCCGGCATGTCGATGGCCAAGCTACCGCTGACCATCTGGTCGTTCTTCCTGACGGCTATCCTGGGTCTGCTCTCGTTCCCGGTACTGTTCTCGGCTGCCTTGCTGCTGATCTTTGACCGTTCGTTCGGTACCTCGTTCTTCCTGTCCGACATCTACATCGGCGGTGAGGCGCTGAACCACGTGGGTGGTTCGCCCATCCTGTTCCAGCACTTGTTCTGGTTCCTGGGGCACCCCGAGGTGTACATCGTAATCATGCCCGCCATGGGTATCGTGTCCGAGGTACTGGCCACGAATGCCCGCAAGCCCATTTTCGGCTACCGCGCCATGATTGGTTCGCTGATCGGCATCTCGCTGCTGTCGTTCGTCGTGTGGGCTCACCACATGTTCGTGACTGGCATGAACCCCTTCCTCGGGTCGGTGTTCATGTTCTTGACGCTGATTATTGCCGTGCCTTCGGCCGTGAAGACCTTCAACTGGCTGGCAACGCTCTGGCGCGGTAACATCCGTTTCACGGCCGCCATGCTGTTTGCCATCGGCTTCGTGTCGCTATTTGTATCGGGCGGTCTGACAGGTATCATCCTTGGCAACGCCGCGCTGGACATTCAGATGCACAACACCTACTTCGTGGTAGCTCACTTCCACTTGGTAATGGGTTCGTCGGCCTTCTTCGGCATGTTCGCCGGGGTGTACCACTGGTTCCCCAAAATGTTCGGCCGCATGATGGACGAGAAGCTCGGCTACGTGCACTTCTGGCTGACCATCCTGGCTGCTTACTTGGTGTTCCTGCCGATGCACTACGTGGGTATTGCCGGCTTCCCCCGCCGCTACTACGCTTACACGGCTTACGAGACGTTCAACCAGTTCGGTGACCTGAACACGTTCATCTCGATTGCCGCCATCATGGCATTCTTCGCGCAGTTCATCTTCCTCTTCAACTTCGTATACAGCATCTTCCGCGGCCGCCGCGCTACGGAAAACCCCTGGAACTCGACGACCCTGGAGTGGACGACGCCGGTGGAGCCCGGTCACGGCAACTGGCCCGGTGCTATTCCGGCCGTGTACCGCTGGCCCTACGACTACAGCAAGCCCGGCGCGCCCGAAGACTTCATTCCGCAGCATATCCCGTACTCGCAGACCGTTTCGTCGAACCTGCCGTACGAGAAGGAAATGGAATAGTCCTAAGCGGACAAACCTCTGGAGAAGGAGCCCCAAAAAAGGGGCTCCTTCTTCTTTTTCAGCCGTTTCCGTCGGACCTTTGCGGCGCGAAACACTGTTGGAAACTCTGATGGAAATACCTGCTTTTGTCCGCCGCTTCCGCACGACGGCGACGCTGACGGTGGTGGCCGTGTACGTGCTTATCCTGGTCGGTGGCATCGTGCGCAGCACCGGCTCCGGCATGGGCTGTCCCGACTGGCCCAAGTGCTTCGGGCAGTGGGTGCCGCCCACCGATATCAGCCAGCTGCCGTCCAACTACAAGGAGGTGTACACGGCCCAGCGCGTGGCCAAGAACGAACGGCTGGCCAAGACACTGAGCAAGCTGGGGTTTGCGGAGGTAGCGGCTAACATCTTCGCGCACCCTACGCAGTACATCGAAACCGACTTCAACCCCACTAAGACCTGGATTGAGTACCTGAACCGCCTCACCGGCGCGCTGATTGGCGTGTTCATCTTCGCCACGGTGCTGGCCGCCTGGCCCTACCGTCGCCGCGACCCGGCTATCTTCTGGGTGGCGGTGCTGAGCTTCATCACCGTAGGCGTGCAGGGCTGGCTGGGCTCCCTGGTAGTGTCGACCAACCTACTGCCGGTGATGGTGACCATTCATATGGCCCTGGCGCTGGTGCTGGTGGCTTTGCTGATCTGGGCCCTGGTGCGGGCCGACAACGCGCTGCCACGCGAAGCCCAAGGCGCGCCGCTGGCTCCGGGCATGACCATTGGACTAGTGGTGCTGGTACTGCTGACGTTTGTGCAAATCGTGGTAGGCACGCAGGTGCGGGAGGATATCGACATGATTGCCTTCGGGCTGAACTACCTGCACCGGGAGCAGTGGATAGCGCAGCTGGGCGGGGCATTTACCGTGCACCGCGTCTTCTCGGCGCTGCTGCTGTTAGTGAATCTCTACGTGGCCCTAAAGCTCTACCAGACGGGCGTGGCGGCGCTCGAGCGGCTGGCTACGGCCACGCTGGTGGTTATCGGCCTGGAAATCTTGGCGGGGCTGCTGCTGGCCTACTTTGCCATGCCCGCGCTGGTGCAGCCGATTCACCTCACGCTGGGCACGCTGCTGTTCGGGGTGCAGTTTCTGCTGCTGGTGCGCTACTGGCAGGCGCTAAAAGCCAGCCACACAGCCCGGTTTCCGGCTGTTGTTGCGTAACTTTGCGGCCCGATTTGGAGCCGAACGGCCGGCTTGACTGTTTTTGCTGCTGATGACCAAGGCCAGGGCCTATTTCCAACTTCTCAAGTTTCGCCTGTCGCTGACGGTGGCGTTTTCGGCGGCTGTCGGCTTCATGCTGGGCCAGCACGAGTTTGCCTGGCGCATCCACTGGGCCGGCGCTGTGCTGGTGATGCTAGGCGGCCTGCTCGTCACGGGCTCGGCCAACACCATCAACCAGATCTACGAGAAGGACCTCGACAAGCTGATGAAACGCACGGCCAAGCGGCCGCTGCCCACGGGTGTGTTGTCCGTGACGGAGGCCTGGGTATTCGTAGTCATCACGGGCTTGGCAGGGCTGCTGCTGCTCGGGCTGTATTTCAACCCACTGACGGCCGCCGTTTCGCTGCTCTCACTGATTCTCTACGGCTTCATCTACACCCCGCTCAAGCGCATTTCGCCCATCTGCGTGGCCGTAGGAGCCATTCCCGGCGGGCTGCCGCCAATGATTGGCTGGGTGGCCGCCACCGGCATGATAACCCAGGAGGCCTGGATTCTTTTCGGCATTCAGTTCATGTGGCAGTTTCCGCACTTCTGGGCCATTGCCTGGGTGCTCGACGAAGACTACCATAAGGCCGGCTTCAAAATGCTGCCCATGGCCGGTGGTAAGGACTTGGCAACGGCCTTTCAGATCATGACCTACACCCTGATTCTGATTCCGCTCAGCCTGCTGCCGTTCTACTTCGGCATGACCAACCACATCTACCCGATGGTAGCGGCCATCTGCGGCGTGCTGTTCTTGATGCAGACCTTTTACCTGATGCGCACTGTTAGCAAAAAGGCCGCTATGCGCATCATGTTCGGCTCTTTCCTCTACCTGCCCATCGTGCAGATAGCCTTAGTGCTCGACAAAATGTAACCAAATGGTCGAATGGCTAAACGGTTAATTGTTGACCGTTCTGAAACGACAGCCATTTAGCCATTCCACAATTCAACAAGTAACATGCATCCTTCCGAGACTTTGAATAACAAGCAGGTCGCGCTGAACGTGCACCCGCTGCGCTTCCTGCTCTGGCTGATGATTATCAGCATCACCATGATGTTTGCCGCTTTCACCAGCGCCTACATCGTGCGCCGGGGCGAGGGCAACTGGCTGGAGTTTGACATGCCCGCCGGCATGCTCATCAATACCGTCATCATTCTGCTGAGCAGTGCGACGATTCAGTGGGCATGGTTTTCGGCCCGCAAAGACGAAATCGGCCGCGCGAAAATGCTGCTGGTCGTCACCTTCGCGCTGGGCGTGGCCTTCCTCATCGGGCAGTACCAGGTGTGGGGCGAGCTGGTGCAAAACAAGATTTTCTTCGGCGGGGCCGACAGCAATCCGGCCGGCTCATTCGTATACGTGCTCACGGGCGTACACGGCTTCCACTTAGTTACTGGCCTGATCTTCCTGACGATACTGCTGGTAAAGGCCTTCCGCTACAAAATCCACTCCCGCCAGATGATGGCCATGACCAACGGCACCATCTACTGGCACTTCCTCGGCGGGCTTTGGTTGTACTTGTATTTGTTCCTACTTTTGAACCACTGATTTCGCCTTTTTTCCGCTCCTTATGGCCAACCCGACCACGACGCTGACGAACTCAGCGTCCTACGAAGCTCCGCGTAGCGGCACCTGGGACGGCGGTAACGAACCCTTCAAGGTCAGCTATGGTAAGCTGATGATGTGGTTCTTCCTGCTGTCGGATGCTTTCACGTTCGCAGCGTTCCTGACCACCTACGGCATGGTGCGTCACCGCCACCTTGCCTACACGGGCACTGCCGCTGACTTCAAATTCAGCACCACCTACTGGCCCATTCCCGAGAAGGTGTTCAACGCCTTCCCCGGCCTGCACGGCATGGACATTCCGCTGGCCTTCGTGGCCCTGATGACCATGATTCTGATCGTGTCGTCGGTGACGATGGTACTGGCCGTAGAGGCTGGCCACCGCATGGACAAGAACGACGTGCAGAAGTGGCTGCTGTGGACGCTGCTGTTCGGCGCCATGTTCCTCGGCTGCCAGGCCTGGGAGTGGACTCACTTCATCACCGGTTCGGAGCACGGCCTGAAAATGGCTGACGGCTCGATGGTGTACGGGGCCAACCTGCAGGTGAACGAATACGGTCCGGTGCTCTTCGCCGACCTGTTCTTCTTCATCACCGGCTTCCACGGTACCCACGTATTCTCGGGCCTCTGCCTGCTGACCTACGCCTTCATCGCCACCACCAACGGTACCTTCCACAAGCGCGGCCACTACGAGATGATCGAGAAAATCGGTCTGTACTGGCACTTTGTGGACCTGGTGTGGGTGTTCGTCTTCACCTTCTTCTACCTGATCTAATTGGTGAAATAGTGAAATGGTGAAATGGTGAGTTTGATGTTCCAACATCCTCGCTATTTCACCATTTCACTACTCACCATTTCACTATTTCACCGCTCATGGCTCACCACGCTCCCGAACACGAGTACACCGCCGACGGCCACGCCGTGCACGGCAAAGCCAACGTTAAGCCGATTCTGAAGGCCCTGGCCTGGATTGTGGGCATCACCGCCTTCGAATTCCTGCTGGCCTTCACCATGGAGGCCAGCACCCTGCGCAACAGCATCTTCATCGTGCTGACCATCTTCAAGGCCTTCTTCATCGTGGCCGAGTTCATGCACCTGCGCCACGAAACCAAAGGCCTGATCTGGTCGATTCTGGTGCCGATGGCCCTGCTGATCTGGCTGCTGGTGGCCCTGATTACCGAAGGCAGCGCCGTTGGCGAAGCCATTTTCGGCGCCGCTCACTAAGTAATGCGGCCGCAACAGGTTCTCATCCTGGGCCTCCTGCTGCTTGCGCCCGTACTGGCCTTTTTCTTCCTGTACGGGTTTGGCACCAACCATTTCGCGCTGCCCACTTACTACCCAGACCGTGTGGATTCCACGCAGGCAGGGGGAAAGTGGCAGCGCGATACGGTTTTTCACCGGGTAGGTGATTTTCGCCTGCAGACGCAGTCGGGCCAGTGGCTGACCCAGCACGACCTCGACGGGGACGTGTACGTGGCCAGCTTTTTCTTCGCCACCTGCCCGCAGGTGTGCCCCCGGCTGAATGGGCAGCTGCAGCGCGTGCAGGAGAAGTACCGCAAGGAGCCGCGCGTGAAGCTGGTGTCCTACACCGTCGACCCGCAACACGACTCGGTGGCGGTGCTGGCCGAGTACGCCAAGCAGTACGGCGCCCTGCCCGACAAGTGGTTTTTCCTGACCGGCCCCAAGGACAGCATCAACCGCCTGGCCCTGCAGGAATACAAGGTAACGGCGCCCGGCCCGGCTATGATTGCTGGCACGCCCGGGCTGGTGCACAGCCAGCGCCTGCTGCTCGTCGACCGCGACAAGCACATCCGCGGCGTGTACGACGGGATGGACCCGAAGGAAATCGACCGACTGATGACCGAAATCCGCATTTTGCTTTACACCTATGACCACGAATAACGCGGGTCTGAACTCGGCTCCGGCCACGCCGCGCGCCTACAAAATCGGGATGCTGGCCCTGGGCCTGATCATTCCGGTGGCGGTGGCGGTACTCTACTACTTCCCCAACGTATTCCGTATCGAGGGGGCCGACGTGAGCTTTCTGCCGGCCGTCAATGCTGGCCTGAACTCGCTGACGGCGGTGATGCTGCTGCTGGGCTACTACTTCATCCGCAACAAGGACGTGGTGAAGCACCGGACGGCCATGGGCACGGCCTTCGTGCTGGGCGCCGTGTTCCTGGTGTCGTACGTGGTGTACCACTCGCAGGCCGAAACCACCCGCTTCGGCGGAGAAGGGCTGATCCGGGGCATCTACTACTTCCTGCTGCTGACGCACATCGTGCTGGCGGCCGTGACGGTGGGCCTGGTGCTCTTCACCCTGTACTTTGCCCTGACCAACCAGTTTGCCCGGCACCGCCGCCTGGCCCGCTGGACCTTCCCGATCTGGCTGTACGTATCGGTAACGGGCGTCATCGTGTACTTCATGATTGCGCCGTACTACGCGCATTAGGTGGTAGCGCGAACTGAAAGTTCGCGCTACATTCTTCGGAACTCTGTCCCCCTGAAGCTGTTGAAAGAGGTATGAAAAAGACATTGACCGCGCTGCTGCCCTTGTGCTTTTTGCTGCTGCTGGCGCTGAGCCCGCGCCTGAGCCTGGCCCAGTGCACGCTCTGCAAAACCAACGTGGAGGCCTCGCGCACCGAGAAAGACGGCTACGACATTTCGGGCCTGAACAAGGGCATCCTCTACATGATGGCCGCGCCCTACATCCTGGGCGGCACGGTGGCCTTCTTCTGGTACCGCAACGTGCGTCGCAAGCGTCAGCCGGCGCCGGATGCCCGCTAAGCCAGCGGATTCGTCGGCGGGACTGGCGCTGCTGCGGCTGCGCTGCCCGCGCTGCCACGCGGGGCCGCTGTTTACGCATTCGGCCCTGAGCCTGACGAAGTTTGACGAGATGCCCGACAGCTGCCCGGTGTGCGGGCAGCACTACGAGCCCGAAACCGGTTTCTACTGGGGCGCCATGTACATCAGCTACGGCCTGGCCGTGGGCGTGGTGTTCGTGGCCGGCATGCTGACCTACTTCCTCGGCCACGACCCGGCGACCTGGGTATACGTGAGCGTGGTGGCGGCCTGCATGATTCTGCTCACGCCTCTGCTGTTTCGCTACGCCCGTGCCCTGATGCTCTACGGCTTCGGTGGTATCCGCTACGACCCGATGGCCGCGCCGCGCCGTTCCGCGTAAACCACCCGACTGTTTAAATGCCGCCTGCTGGCGGCATTTTTGCTTATTGCCGAGCCTACTCTTCGCAGCAGGCCCTTGACCTCACCACTACTCGTCCGACCCCGCTCCCCGTTCGTGACCAAGCGTTTCCTCCCGCTGGGGCTGTTGCTGCTGGCTTTGCTGTGTTTTCTGGGCGCTTACCTGAGCAACCACGCGGCCGCCCCCGGCGTACTGGTGCGCACCGACGTGGCCCGGCTGCAGCAGCAGCTGACGGCGGCCGAGCGGCGGGCCGAGCAGGACGTGGAAACGCTAGCTGTGCAGCTGCTGCGCGGCCAGGGCAGCTTTGCCACGCTGCAGGCCGCCGCGTACCCCACCTTCGTGTTTCGCAATGGGCAGCTGCTGTACTGGTCGGAGCACACCATGCGGCCGGAGGTGGCCAACGTCGGGCAACCCTTCCGCGACAAGCTGGTGGAAATGCGCTTCGGCAGCTACCTGGCCATCCGGCGGCCGGCGGGGCCCTTCGTCATCCTGAGCTACGTGCCGCTGCGGCGGAAGTACGGCATCAGCAACCGCTACCTGCGCGAAGGTGGCCGCGTGCTATTCAAGGGCCTCGACCTGAGTCTGGTGCCGAATGCGCAGCGCAACCCTGACCTACCGCAGCTGTTTTCGCACGACGGGCACTACCTGTTCTCGCTGCGCAGCCTGCAGCCCGACCCCATCACCGGCAAATACCTGCCCTTGGCGTTGCTGTTGCTGGGCACCGGCTTCTACGTAGCCGCCTGGCTGACCTGGGCCCGGCGGCTGTTTCGGCGGCGGCAGCCCTGGGCCGGCGCGGCGGCGGTGGTGCTGCCGCTGGCGCTTTTCCGGGCCGTGCTGCTGCATTTCAACCTGCCCTTCGCCTTCATCGAGCTACCGCTGTTCGACCCCAAGCTGTACGCGGCCTCCTGGGTGTCGCCCTCGCTCGGCGACCTGCTCATCAACGCCGCGCTGCTGCTCATCATTACCTGGTACGCGCTGCTGCTGTTTCGGCGCTACGGGGTGGCGCGCTACGTGCGTCGCGTGCCCGGCCCTACCGGGCGGCTGGTGGTGGCCAGCTTGGCCTGCCTGAGCTTTTTCGGCGGCCTGCTGATGCTTTACTCGTTCTACCTCAGCTCGGTCAGCAACTCCCAGCTGGTGCTCGACGTGACGCAGAGCATCCAGTTTTCGGGCTTCAAGCTGCTGCTGTGCCTGGCCGTTGTGCTGCATTCGGGCAGCTACTTCGTCGGCTTCTGGCTGCTCACGCAGCTGTACCTGGCCGCCGTGCCGGCCGAGCCGCAGCCGGTGCGCCTGCTCGTGCTGGGCGCGGCCACGCTGCTGGTGCTGCCGGTGGCGCTGGCCCTGGGCGAAACCACCGGGGTGCTGCTGGGGCTGACGTTGCTGTTCTTCCTGGTGTTGCGCGTGGCCTCGCTGCGGCGGCTGGCGGGCGTGCTGCCGTTTCGGGTGGTGGTGTTTTTGTTTCTGATGCTGGGGCTGAGCGCCAGCGTGGGCTCGTTGGCCCTGTACCAGCACTTCAAGGAGCAGCTGATCCAGAACAAGCAGCGCCTGGCCGGCAACCTGCTCGTGGATAACGACCTGCAGGGCGAGTTTCTGCTGGCCGAGCGCGCCCACGACATTGCCGCCGACGGCGTCATCCGCACGCGCCTGGCCAACCGCTTCGCCAGCCAGGACGTGGTGCGCCAGAAAATTGCCAAGTATTACCTGCGCGGCTACTTCGATAAGTACGAGGTGCGCGTGAGCCTCTTCGACGGGCAGGGCCAGCCGCTCAACGAAGCCGACGGCGTGCTGTCGTTGGCCACCACGCGGGCCCAGCTGCTGCGCCAGGCCACGCCCACCGACCTGCCCGACCTCTACCTGGTCCACGGCAGCACGTTTTTCGACTCGCGGCGCTACGTGGCCTTCGTGCCGGTGCCCACCGTGGCGGGCAACACCGCCACCGTGCTGCTGGAGCTGACGCTCAAGAAACTCACCGCCAACAGCGTGGTGCCCGAGCTGCTGGTCGACCAGAAATACTTCCAGCCCGGCCTGGGCAACGAGTTGAGCTACGCCGGCTACGAAAAGGGCCGTCTGGTGTACAGCGAGGGCGACTTCGACTACGTGAACGAGCTGCCCGCCGCGGCCCTGCGCGACCCGCGCCTGTACGCCGACGGGCTGGTGCTGGGCGGCGCCCATCATTTCGGGGTGAAAGGGCCCCAGCAGCGCACCGTGGTAGTGAGCACGCCCACCTACGCGGCGGCCGAGTGGCTGGCCAACTTCTCGTTCTGGTTTTTGCTGCACCTGCTGGGCGGGGGCTTCGTGCTGCTGCTGCTGTTTGCCCTGCGTAACCCGCGGCGGCGCTGGTTCCGCACCACTTTCTCGGCCAAAATTCAGCTGTTTATGACGGTGGGCATCCTCGCCACGCTGCTAGTGGTGAGCCTGGCCACCGCCAGCCTGTTTACCGACAGCTACAAGCGCGACCTGCGCCGCAGCTACGAGCGGCGCGGGCAGCTGGCCCAGGCCAGTATCCTGCGCCAGCGCAGTCTGCTGGCCGACTCCACCAGCCGCGGCCGTCTCGGCCAGCTGGCCGAAAACGTGTCGACGCTCACCGAAACCGACCTCAACCTCTACGATGCCCGCGGCGAGCTGCTGGTGAGCAGCCAGCCGCTCATCTTCGAAGCCGGCCTCATCAGCACGCTGATGAACCCTGAGGCCATCATTGCCCTGGCCGAGCGCGGGCAGCCGCGCATTCTGCTCACGGAGCGGGCTGGTTCCCTGTCGTTCAACACGCTGTACCTGCCCATCCGGGCGCAGTCGGCCTCGCCGGGCGGGGGGGCGGTGCTGGGCTACGTGGGCATTCCGTTCTTCGATTCGCAGAAGGACCTGAACACCAAGCTCACGGAGCTGACGACCACCATCCTGAACATCTTCACGGTGATGTTCATCGGCTTTCTGCTGCTGACTTTCGTGGCCACGCGGGTGCTCACGCGGCCGCTCAAGCTCATCACCGAAAAGCTGCGCCACACCACGCTGACGGGCAACAACGAACCGCTGGCCTACGAATCGAACGACGAGCTGGGGCTGCTGGTGCGCGAGTACAACACCATGCTCCACAAGCTGGAAGACAGCAAGCAGGAGCTGGCCATGCAGGAAAAAGAGGCCGCCTGGCGCGAAATGGCCCGGCAGGTAGCCCACGAAATCAAGAACCCGCTCACGCCGATGAAGCTCAGCCTGCAGTTCTTGCAGCGGGCCCTGACGGAAAAGCGCGGCAACCTGGAAGAAATGATTGGCCGCATCTCGCAGACGCTCATCACCCAGATCGACGTGCTGACGGACATTGCCACCTCGTTCTCGAACTTCACCAACCTGCCCGCCATGCGCCCCGAGCGGCTGGCCATTGCCCAGGTGCTGCGCCGCTGCGTGGCCCTGCACCAGCACGTGCAGCTGGAAGTGGGGCCGGGCGCCGAGGACGCCAACGTCTTCGCCGACGAAAACCTGCTGGTGCGCACCTTCAACAACCTGCTGCTGAACGCCCTGCAAGCCATTCCGCAGGACCGCACCGCCGACGTGCGCGCCCGCGTAGAGCTGCCCCAGCCCGGCACCGTGCGCATCAGCATCCAGGACAACGGCAGCGGCATCGATGAGGACGTGCGCGACCAGGTGTTCCGGCCCAACTTCACCACCAAGGAAACCGGCTCCGGCATCGGGCTGGCCGTGGCCAAGCGCGGCATCGAAAGCTCGGGCGGCCAGGTGTGGTTTGAGACGGTGGTAGGGGAGGGCACCACGTTCTTTATCGAGCTGCCGCAGGCGCCGGGGTAAAGGAGGGTAAGAGTTTAGAAGTTTGTGAGTTTAGGAGGATAAGAGTTGGGGAGTGGAAGACGTGAAAATTAACTCTTGCCTTCACAAGCTCCTGCCCTCTTAAACTATTGCCCTTTCCCGACGGGATTTTTCCGCCTGGGCACGACGTTAGGCCAGCCGGGCGTTACTTCGTCCTGCCAAGTCGCCCGACCTTGCCGCGCTCTATGCCGCATTCCTTACGCCTGCTTGTTCGCTCCCTGCTGCTGCTGGCTTTGCTGGCGGGTGGCGCCGTGGGCGGGTGGGCGCAGCTGCGGCCGGGCGCGGTGCCTTCGTCGCGGCGCTGCGCGTGGGTGCGCGTGCCGCCGGGGCGTGATACCACCGAGTTCAGCCTGGCCGATACGCTGACGGTGGTGCCCTCCTCGGTATCGACGGACGGGCGCAGCGTGGCCTACGACGCCCGGCGCGACCGGTACCGCATCATCTGGCCCAGCAGCCGGGTGGCTTCGCCCGAGCCGGGCCAGCCCGATTTGCGCCTGCCGACCAACCGGCCCGACTCGGTGCTGATCTGCTACCGGGTGCTGCCGGTGCGGTTGGCGGCGCCGCGCTTCCGCCGCCCGCGCAGCCTCATGGACTCGCTTAGCTTCGAGAGCCGGCCGTTTACGGGCTACGCCGACCTGGGGCGGCAGGAGCAGATTCTGGCCACGCCGGGCATCAACAAAACCGGCTCCCTGACCCGCGGCATTTCCTTCGGCAACGCCCAGAACGTGTTCGTCAACTCCGCGCTGAACCTGCAGCTGGAGGGCAAGCTCACCGACAAAATCAACCTGACGGCCGCCATCAGCGACCAGAACGTGCCCTTTCAACCCGAGGGCAATACCCAGCAGCTGCAGGAATTCGACCGCATCTACGTCACCCTCACGCACCCGAACTGGGCCCTCACGGCCGGCGACGTGGTGCTGCGCAACAAGCCCGACTACTTCCTGCGCTTCTACAAAAACGTGCAGGGCGCCGCCGGCGACCTGTTTCTCGGCCAGCAGCTCGGGGCCACCACGGCCGCGCCCGGCGCCCTGCTGCCCAATCCGCTCAACCCCATTCCCATCGGCCCCGGCAGCCCGGGCGTGCCGCCGTACCCGGGGGCCTTGTCGGGCATTCCGGGCGGCTCGCCGGCCAATAATCCGGTGACGACGGTTACGGCCAGCAGCACACCTACTCGCTTGGAAAAGGCCCTGGGCGGGGCGGTGCGCAGCTCCACCACCGTGGCGGCGGGCGTGGCCAAGGGCAAGTTTGCCAGCGTCACCGTCGAGCCCATCGAGAACGTGCAGGGGCCCTACCGCCTGCGCGGGCCCAACGGGGAGCAGTTCATCATCATCCTGGCCAACTCCGAGCGGGTGTACCTCGACGGCCGCCTGCTCGTGCGCGGCTTCGACAACGACTACGTCATCGACTACAACACGGCCGAGCTGACGTTTTCGCCCCGCCACCTGATTACCCGCAACTCCCGCATCCGCGTCGATTACGAGTACTCCGACTTCAACTACGCCCGCTCGCTCTACCACCTGAACCACTACCAGGAGGCCGGCCGCCTGCAGGTGCACGCCAACTACTACCGCGAAGCCGACAACCCCGACAACTCGCCCAACCTCTCGCTGACCGACGCCGACCGCGTCTTGCTGCGCAACATCGGCGACAACGTGGGCCTGGCCGTGACCGGCGGGGCCGACTCGGTGGCCTACGACCGGCGGCAGATTCAGTACAACCGCGTGCGCTTCACCGACGCGGGCACCGGCACCACCCGCTGGATTTACGCGCTGCTCACCGACTCCACCCGCGGCGTGTACAACGTGCGCTTCACCGACGTGGGCCAGGGCGCCCTGGGGGCTGATTACGTGCTGAGCACCGACCCCACGCGGGTCAACGCCAACGGCCGCGTCTACGAGTTTGTGGCCCCAGTGGGCGGCATCGCGCAGGGGCGCTACCGGCCCGAGCGTCTGCTGCCCACGCCGCTGGAAAAGCAGGTCGTGTCGGCCGGCGCCAGCTTCCGCGTCGATTCCACCACCACGGTGTTTGTCGACCTGGCCTCCTCCAAGCTCGATCTGAACCGCTTTTCGCCCGAAGCCGACGAGGGCCAGGCCATGCGCATCGGCTACGTGATGGAGGGCCGGCCCATCGGGGGCGGGCTGAGCAGCTACCGCCTGCCCGACGGCCGCCCGGCCTACGCCCGCCGCGCCGGGTTGGCCGGGCAGCTGCAGGGCTACCGCCTGCGCTCGGCCCTGGACTACGAGTACACCAGCCGCCGCTTCGCGCCCATCGACCGCTACCGCGACATCGAGTTTGACCGCAACTGGAGCACCGCCGCCACCCAGCAGAGCAACGCCACCGGCGGGCGCATCTCGCGCGAGGACAACATCTTCAACTTTTCGCTGGGCCTGGTGCGCGACGTGAACAACAGCATCAACTACCGCGTGAGCCGCCGCTACCGGGCCGGCGAGGTCAGCGGGGTACAGCACTGGCTGGACGCGGCCCAGCGCGTGGGCGACGTGGAGCTGCGCGGCTCCCTGTTTCTGCTCGGGGCGGATGCCGGCCGCCGCCGCAGCTCCTGGACGCGCGGCGAGGCGGCCGTGCGCTACCTGCGCGGCCCGGTGCTGCCCGGCTACGCCTACCGCTTCGACAAAAACCGGGTGCGCCTGCCCTCCGGCGACTCGCTGAGCACCGCCAACTACTTCGACGAGCACGCCCTGTTCCTGACCAGCCAGGACAGCGCCAAAACCAAGTTCCGCCTCGACTACACCTTCCGCCGCGACCAGACGCCCGCCGCCGACCTGCGCACCCTGCAGCAGCGCGGCCGGGCCCAGACCTGGCAGGGGCAGATCAGCACCAAGCTGGGCAAGTACCAGGACCTGAGCCTGCTGGCCACCTACCGCGACCTGGCCGCCCGCGACTCGGCCCGGCAGCGCACCGCCCTCGGGCAGCTGGGCTGGAACGTGTCGGTGCTGCAGGGGCAGGTGCGCTCCGAGCTGACCTACAACGTGGCCACCGGCCGGGAGCCGAAGCGCGACTACGTGTTCATCCCGGTGCCCGCCGGGCAGCAGGGCCAGGGCACCCACTACTACGCTGGCGACCTGAACGGCAACGGCCGCCAGGACAAGGAGGAATTCCTCGAAGCCGCCACGCCCGACGCCGTCTACCGCACCCACATCAAGGTCTACCTCTTCACCGATACCTACGTCACGGCCTTTACCAACCGCTTTGCCTACCGCCTCACGCTGGGCGCCCCGCGCCAGTGGCGCGACGCCAAGGGCTGGCGCGCCACGGCCGCCCGCTTCAGCGCCGTGAACACCGTGAACCTGGACCGCCGCACCACCGAGCGCGACCTGCTGGCCCGCCTGAACCCCTTTGCCTATCAGACCGCCGACCAGCAGCTGCTGTCCCTGAGCAAGCTGCTGCGCAGCACCCTGTACTTCAACCGCTCCAGCCCCGTGTTCGGCGCCGAGCTGACGGTGCAGCAAACCCAGCTCAAGACCCTGCTGGCCCAGGGCTCCGACACCCGCAACCTCGCCAGCCAGGGCCTGCTGCTGCGCCGCACCCTCACCACCGGCCTTACCAGCCGCCTCGCGGGCACCCGCAGCATCCGCGAAAACCGCAGCAGCTACCTGCTGGAGCGCAACTTCCTGCTGGAGCAGTACGAGCTGGAGCCCGAGCTGAGCTACCAGCCCACCGGCATCTGGCGCTTCACCGGCAGCTACCACCGCACCACCAAGCGCAACACCCTGCGCCCCACGCCCGACCCCAGCACCCCGCTGGCCCGCGGCGTGTTCGACGAGCTGAGCGTGGAAACCCGGGTGAGCCAGGTGGGCAAGCGCACCCTTTCCGGCACCGCCAGCCTGGTGCGCGTGGGCTTCAAGGGCACCGAAAGCTCGGTGGTGGGCCTGGAAATCCTGCAGGCCCTGCGCCCCGGCAACAACCTGACCTGGAACCTGAACCTGGAGCAGCGCCTCAGCAACGGCCTCAACATCACCCTCAGCTACGACGGCCGCAAACCCAACGGGCTCAACGTGATTCACACCGGGCGCATGCAGGCGGCAGTGTTGTTTTAGAAGGAATTAGGTATACATTACCCCCATCTAATCACTCTTAATTCTTTTCAGCTTATGCGTACGTTTTGTTGGTGAGGTGGATGGTGGCGGTGGTATTGTTGCTCGGCACGGCGCAGTCCTGTACGGATGTGCCCGCCGAAATGGAAGAACAGCTGCAGGCCCGGGCCGGCAGCAGCAACCTGCAAAGCCTGACGGTAGCGGAAGCCCGAATGTGGTACGACAAGCCCTCGGACCCAGCCTACCCCCGGATGCCACTGGATCTGCGCTGGGAAAGTGCCCAGGTGCTCAGCGACGAAGAGCGCGACTATGTGGTGGTGCCCATCGTCGAATCACTGATGGTTTTTGACGGCGACTACCAGGGCTACCGCCGGCTGGTCATCAGCAAGCAGGCGGACGGCGAACCTACTGGCCGCATCGTGGAGCTGGTCTTGAAGGAACAGGTCCGGCCCGCCTCGGAAGTAGACACTTTGGCCCGGGACGTGTACCGTCGGCACATCGACGGCGGCTGGTACACCGATACCAGCCTGAATGGCCTGGTGGCCTTTTACAACAAAGACAACCTGTTCATCAGCGGCAAGGGCTACGTCGACGGCGTAGCCACGGAAGATGCTTGGCTGAATTTTACGCTGGAGTCGGAAACGCCCTACGGCGAATCGCAGCGTCTGTCATGCTTTAAAATGGTCATACACATGACCACTAGTGCAACAGATGTCATGGTCATTCCGGTCTGCTATGTGTATGGCGGTAGTGAAAACCCAGGCGGTTATGGTGGGGTTGGATCTAACCCGGGCGGGCAGAACCCGGGTGGGTATCCTAGCGGTGGTGCTGGCTCTGGCTCAGGGGGCACGCCAGTGAATTCAGGTGGAGGGGGATTTGGTGGGAATGCTTCTGTAACGCAAATAATTGTTGATCCAACCATTTTGAATGATCCTAAAGCCAATTGTATATATAATAAAATTGCAAATAATAATAACTTTAATTTGTTGTTAAATAATTTTAGGAATACAACGAATTATAATGTGCGTTTTGCTCTAGGAAATGTAAGTCCTTTCACTGGGACTACAAGGTGGAATTATAATACCAGAACGGCGGAAGTAACCATTGATGCAAGTGCTCTGAGTTATCAGCATGCTATATGGGGTGCAGTAACATTCTTCCACGAAGCTTTTCATGCTAACCTCCAGCAGCACGCTATTTCGACGTTTAGCAATTTTGAATTGACGACATGGCCTAAGCCAATTAATGATATGACGCTTCAAGAGCTGGTAGCATCCGTAGATGCAAGTGCAGCTAAGGATCAGGCATGGTCAACAGCTACCCATAACTTTATGGCTAATCATATCCAGATTATGGCTGATGGGCTACGAGAATTTGTGCAGAATAATTATCCGCAAACCTACGCGCAAATAGGTAATAACCCCGAGGCTTATAAAGCCTTGGCATTTATGGGCCTTGAAGGAAGCAGGGAATGGACTGCTATGTCTGCTGTTGATCAGCAACGGTATCGGAATTTTATGAATGATTTCGTAACAGTTGAGCGTCATGATTGCCTGTAATCGTATGAAAATCAAAATTTCATTATGTACGGCTATTTTGCTGACGCTGGTATGCTTTTTCTTGCGTCAGCCAAGTTGGAGCACAGCTTATCAGAATACTGAGGAAATAAGATTCGCACTCTATCACCGTGAATACGGTGATAGAGTGCTCAATCAAGGCCCAGGCAAACCTCCACGCATTATTCCTTACATTAAGGATGGGTACCCGATTGTTTATGTATTGTCAAAAATTGAGTTATCTATATATAAAATTGCGGAAAAACAAAAATATATTATTTACACAAAAAAACTCAACGAAAAACAGGCTAAGGAATTCAAAGAGTATTTTGCTAAAACGGATGTAACATCACTTGCTGGCTCCAGCATTGCTGCATCAGTGGATGATGGATTTCAGGTAGATGTTACGGTCAGTAAAGCAAATAATATCACTACCTTTAGATGGAGCAACGTATATATAAAGCCATTGGTTGAACTGTTAGACATTGCTAATGTATTGTCACCTAATGAGTTTCGGTTTTACAAGCCCAGTGATAAAAGCCTGTTTGTCGAACAACTGCGGAAGAACTCGCAGTAAGCCACATTGCAACGCAATAGCTGCTTATTAGAGTTCTTGCGCCAACGTTGTATGAATAGTCTGTTGCTTGCCCTATTGTTAGAGCCTGTTGGGGAATTGAGGATGAGGCAAAAGAAAACGAGCCAGTAAGTTGCGGCAGGAGTTCCTAGGCTCC
>NZ_VAJM01000006.1 GCF_005771675.1 Hymenobacter jeollabukensis
GTTCATCTGCGCCCAACACCAGAAAAACCCGGCTATCTTCACTCGCGACCCGAACCACCTCACGCTGGGACTATACACCTAGCACGTCATGCTGAGCCCCGCGAAGCATCTCTACCGCTTCGTTGAATGGTATCCGACGAAGCGGTAGAGATGCTTCGCGGGGCTCAGCATGACGTTCTTTTATCCACTGTTCACACTCCCAGCCAACGTCAGCACGCGAGATGTCTCGACTTCGCTCGACATGACGTTCTTATTACCCCACCTAGCCGCCCGAATAACCGCCCATGAAACCCGCCGCCAAGGAATTTCGCGTGCTCAACACCGTGACGGACTACACCCGCTTCTACGGGCTGCCCGCGCCGGCGCACCCCTTGCTCACCGTCATCGACCTGGCGCAGGCCCGCTGCCTGCCGGCGGTGACCACGCCGGTGGTGCAGCAGCTCTACACCGTGGCCCTGAAGCGCGGGCTGAAGGGCACCATCATCTACGGCCGGCAGTCCTACGACTTCCGCGAGGGGGTGCTGTTCTTCGTGGGGCCGGGCCAGGTTTTCGCCGCCGACCCCGACCTGGACGTTTCCGAGCTGGAGGGCTGGATGCTGGTGTTTCACCCCGACCTGCTGCTGAAGTACCCGCTGGGCCGCAAGCTGGCCGGCTACGGGTACTTTTCCTACCAGACCAACGAGGCGCTGCACCTCTCGGCCCGGGAAGAGGAGCTGCTCAACGGCCTGCTGCTGGGCATCCGGCGCGAGTACGAGCTGCCCATCGACGGCTTCAGCCAGGACGTGCTGGTGGCCCAGCTGGAAGTGCTGCTCAGCTACGCCAACCGCTTCTACCACCGGCAGTTTCTCACCCGCGGGGCCGCCCAGCACGATGTGCTCAGCCGCTTCGAGCAGCTGCTCACCGACTATTTCGCCCAAGAGGGGCCGCAGCCGCTGCCCACCGTGCAGCACTTCGCCGACGCGCTGCACCTGTCGCCGGCCTACCTGAGCGACCTGCTGCGCAGCCTCACCGGCCAGACCACCCAGCAGCACCTGCACCACGCCCTCATCGATAAAGCCAAGCGCCTGCTGCTGAGCACCTCGCTGTCGGTCAACGAAACTGCCTTTCAGCTCGGCTTCGAGTACCCGCAGTACTTCAGCCGGCTGTTCAAGAGCAAAACCGGGCTGACGCCGGCCGCGTTTCGGTTTTCGGCCCAGTAGCCCGTCGGCAAGTGCGGTTTTATCCGCATTTTGGCGCCTCTGTCCCCCCGCCTTATGCGCGTTTTTATTCATCAGGACGCCGACGGCCACTGGTCGAACCCCAACAGCTTCGTGGCCCTCGACGGCTTCCGCCACATGGGCTGGGAAATCGTGCCCTTCCGCCAAACCGCCGAGCTGGAAGCCGTAACCCTGCCCGACCGGGAGCCCGCCGACGTGGTGGTGGGCCCCATCGGCGCGGTGCAGGCGGCGCTGCGGCAGCTGGGCGTGGCGGTGCCGGCCGAGGCCAGCTACCCCGAGGCCCTGCGGCCGTTTCTGGGCCGCCGCCTCTGGCAGTCCACCCTCGATACCGTGGCCGCTTCGCCCGACCTGTGGCCGGTGTTCGTCAAGCCCGTGCACGCGCTCAAGCAGTTTACCGGCGTGCTGGTGCGCAGCCCCCGCGACCTGGTGGGCTGCGGCACCCAGGGCCAGGACACCGCCGTGTGGTGCGCCGAGCCGGTGCGCTTCGTGGCCGAGTGGCGCTGCTTCGTGCGCTACGGCCGCATCCTCGACCTGCGCCTCTACCGCGGCGACTGGGCCGCCGCCCCCAGCCGGCAAGTGGTGGAGCTGGCCGTGGCCGCCTACGCCGCCGCGCCCCACGGCTACGCCCTGGACTTCGGCCTGACCGACAGCGGCGCCACGCTCATCGTGGAGGCCAACGAGGGCTACGCCATCGGCGCCTACGGCCTGGCCCCGGTGCCCTACGCCAAGCTGCTCGCCGCCCGCTGGGCCCAGCTCACCGGCACCAAGGACTATTGCGCCTTTTGACCGGGGCCAGCCGCCCCGCGCCGCGCCCTCAAAAGCTGCGTTCGTAGCTGATGGCCGGCAGAATGGGAAACAGGCTGAGCTGGTAGAGCTTTTTCTGCCCGGGCGTAAAATAGCTGTCCTCGGAGCCCCCGCTGTAATAGATGTAGTAGGGGTTGTGGCGGCTGTAGGCGTTGTAGGCGCCCACCCGCCAGATACGCTCCCCGTGCTTCACGAACTTGGTAAACGTAGCGCCCAGGTCCAGCCGGTGGTAGGCCCGCATCCGGAAGCTGTTCTTGCTGCCGTACAGCTCGGCCGAGGGAAAGAGGTAACGGTCCGCCGCCCGGCCGGCCAGGCGCCCGTAGCTCTGGTCGATGACGTTGTAGTGGGCCTGGGCCAGGGTCAGCGCGTTGCCCGTGCCGTACACCCAGGTGGCCGAGAGAGAGACGCCGGGGCGCAGCGCGTAGAGCAGGACCACCGAAGCGTCGTGCCGCCGGTCGTACTTGTAGGGGTACCAGTTGCCGGCGTTGAGTTGGGCAAACTGCCGCTCGTTGCGGCTGAGCGTATACCCGACCCAACCCGTGAGACGCCCGGTCTTGCGCTGCACTAGGGCCTCCACGCCCTGCACGCGGCCCCGGCCCCCGGTTACCACTTTGTCCTGCCAATCCTGCGAGCTGTTGTAGAACGTGGCGCCCTCCCGAAACTCGATCAGGTTGCGCAGGGTCTTGTGGAAGGCTTCCAGGCTGAGTTCCCACGCCCCGCCCGGCAGCGTGTGGGCCAGCCCCACGGCCACTTGCCGGGCCCGCTGCGGCGCTATCCGGGCCGTGGCCGGCACCCACAGGTCGGTCGGCAGGCCCGCGCCGTTGTTGGAGAGCAGGTGCAGGTACTGCCGCATGCTCGCGTACGAGGCCTTGAGGGCCGTTCGCTCGCCCACCAAGTAAGTCGTCAGCAGGCGCGGCTCCAGGCCCCCGTGGGCGCGGCCGTCCACCCAATAGCGCACGGCGCGCAGGCCGGCGTTGGCCGAGAGGCGCGGCGTGAGGCGCATCTCGTCTTCGGCGTACACGGCCGTTTCCCACGCCCCGATTCGCCGCGAGCCGAAGGTGGTGTCCTGCGCCTGGGTTGGGGTGCGGCTGGTGAAGTAGTTGCTGCCGGGCATAAACGAGTGGCGGATACCGGTGACGCCAAAGCGAATCTGGTGCGCCGGGCGCGGGTAGTACTCGAAGTCGGCCTTGGCCAGTAGGTCGCGCACGCCGGAAGTGAAGCTGGCGCGGCTGTCCTCGGCCTGCCCGCCCGCCGCCGAGCGGTCCTCCAGGCGGAAGGTCTGCCCGTTGTTGTAGTTAAAGCGCGTGGCCGCCACGGTGGTGGTGCCGAACAGCTGACGGGCCAGCTGCCGGTTCCAGCGCAGCGACCCCAGCGCGTTGCCGTAGCGCAGGTTGCTGGCGTTCTGGTAGCGCAGCTCGCCCTGCGGCCCCTGAATCGTCTGCGGCTTCTGGCGCACGAACAGCCGGTCGCCGCCCAGGTACAGCGCCACCAGCAGCTGGTCTTTCGGTGTGAGCTGATGACTCACCTTCGCGCTGGCGTCGTAGAAAGAGTAGCCCACCACGCTGTTGCCCTCGGAGGAGCGCTTGCTGGCCAGGCGCGAGAACAGGTCGAGGTTGCCGCGGCGGCCCGAGACGAGGAAGGTGGTCTTCCCGTTTTTCAGCGGGCCTTCCAGGGAGAAGTGCGTCGCCAGCACCCCCAGCCCGGCGTTGCCGCTGAGCTTTTGCCGGTTGCCTTCCTTCAGGCGCACGTCGAGCACCGAGGACAGGCGCCCCCCGTAGCGGGCCGGGAAGCCGCCCTTGATCAGGCGCACGTCGCTGACGGCGTTGGCATCGAAGACCGACAAAAAGCCGCCGACGTGACTGACGTAGTAGAGGGGCACGTCGTCGAGCAGGGTCAGGTTCTGATCGGGGGAGCCGCCGCGCACGTACAGGGCCCCGCTGCCCTCGCGGCCGGCCTGCACGCCGGGCATGAGCTGGAAGGCCCGCAGCACGTCGGCCTCGCCCAGCAGGGCCGGCAGCTGCTTGAGCTGCGCCACCGGAATCTGCAGCGTGCTCATCTCCACCCGCCGCTCCAGCGGGGCATCGGCGGCCCCGCGGATGCGCACCTCGGCCAGCTCCGTGTTCGGCGCCAGGGCAAAGGAATACGCGGCAGATTGGCGGGCGGGCAGCACGGCCACCCGCCGCGCATAGCCCAGGTAGCTGGCCGCTAGGCGAATGGTGTCCTGCGCCGGGAGCGTGAGCGAGTAGAAGCCCGCTGCGTTGGTGGTCGTGCCCGCCGTCCCGCCCACCACGTACACGGCCGCGCCCAGCAGCTTTTCGCCCGTGCGGGCATCCTGCACCGTGCCGGTGAAGGTGACGCGGGCGGGGCTCTGGCCGCGGGCCAGGGGCGTACTCAGCAGCAATAGTCCGGCGGCCAGGGCAGGCGCCAGCGGCCCGCGAAAGGAGGCGTACGACATAAACCCTAACGCAACGGTACCACGCGGTCTTCCTGGGCGTGGCCCACCACCACGCCGTAGCCCGGCTCCACGTTGGAGTACATGCGGGTCGGGTCGCCCAGGAACAGGAGCTGCGCCAGGTTGCCGTTGGGGCCGTGCGTGCCCTGGTTGTAGAGGTGCCGCGTCCAGCTTTTGCGGTACTGGTAATAGGCCCGGCTCACCGTGCGCAGCACCACGCGGACGCTGCCCAGGACGCGGGGCGGCACGGGCTGGCCGTTAACGGTGCCGCCGCTGCCGTAACCCTGGGCCTTGAAGGTCGCACGTAACTCGAAGGCTTGCCCGTTGAAAAGCTGGTCGGAGAAAACCAGCGTGGCCGGCATGAATTCCGCGTCGCCTTCCGCCGCCAGCGCCGCGTTGCCGCGCACGTCCAGTTCGTAGTCCTGGCTGCGGATAACGCGCGAGGGCGTTGCTTGCTCCTGGTAGGCCACTAGCTCGTAGTAGTTGCGGGTGGCGGCCGGGTCGTCGAAGCGCACCACGAGGGTGCCCAGCGGCTCGTTGTTGCGGTCGGTGCCGGTCGGGAACGAGTACCACGCCTCCCGGATGGGCACCCGCACCGGCAGCGTGTCGGTGGCCTGGGCAGTGGGGTAGCCCGGCGCCTGCACCCGCACCGTGTAGACGCCGCCGTCGGCCGGCCGGCGGACCGACGCGTACAGGCCCCGGCCCTGGTTGCGCAGCACCTCGGCCGGCTGGCCCGGCGCGAGCAGCCGGACCTCGGCAGCGGCCAACGCGCGCGCGGACGTATCCACGGCGCTGGCCACCCGGCTGACCTGCACCCGCACCACGCTGTCGGGCGTCAGGATGCTGTTTACCACCAGTACTTTGGGCGGGGCCGGCAGATCGGCGCTGATCTGATCGACGCAGCCGCTCAGGCCGAAGCCCAGCAGCAGGTATCGTTTCGGTAGCATCAAGCGGTTAATTAGGAGTTGACACGCTAATGGCCGCCTAAACGCTGCCGGGCGGCAAAAAGTACGGGCGAGGGGCCCGGCTCTACACTTGTTTATAATCTGCCACGGAACCCAAAAGAAAAATTTCCGCGTTATAAGGAAAAATTTCCCTAAGTTTCGACCGCCAATTCAACCGCCCGCTATGGCCACTGCCAGCCTCAAACCCAAAGACCCGACGGCCCTGCCCGTGGCCCTGCGCAAGAAATGGGCGGCCTGGGGCCGCACCGGCAAGGACTCCTTCGCCCTGGTGCTGGAAGCCCGCAAGGGCGTGCCCGCGGCCACGGCCTTCGAGGTGGCCCAGGCCTACCAGCTGCAGCCCAACGAGCTGGAGGCCATCTACGAGCTGTCGACCAAGACGCTGCGCAGCTACTCCCAGGAAAACCGCCCCCTGAGCGCCGCCAGCAGCGAGAAGACGCTCAAGATTATTGCCCTCTACAACCTCGGCGTGGAAGTTTTTGGCGAAGCGGCGGCCTTTCTGCGCTGGCTCGACAAGCCCGCCCACGGCCTCGACCAGGAGGTGCCCCTGCGCCTGCTCGAAACCTCCGGCGGCATCGACCTGGTGGCCGAGGAGCTGCAGCGCATTGCCCACGGCGACCTGTCCTAGCCCGTGCTGCTCTACCGCATCTGCCTGGCCAAGTACGCCGATGGCCTCTTCGCCTCGGGCTACCGGGCGCGCTGGAACTACAAGGACCAGTTCGTCATCTACTGCGCCAGTAGCCGCGCCCTGGCCTGCCTCGAAAACGTGGTCCACCGCAGCGGGGAGGGCCTCAACGAGCAGTTCCGCGTGCTCGTCATCGAAGTGCCCGACGACCTGCTGGTGGAAGAGGTGCTGCTGACCGAGCTGCCGCCCGACTGGGCCAAGGCCAGCCGCTACGCCCTGTGCCAGCCCCGGGGCAGCCAGTGGTACGAAGCCCGCCAGTCGGCCGTGCTGCGCGTGCCCTCGTCCATCGTGCCCCAGGAAAGCAACTATCTGCTCCACAGCCGCCACCCCGATTTCCCGCGCATCCGCATCGTGGCGCGGGAGCCGTTTAGCTTCGATGCCCGCATAAAGGCCTCCGACGCGGGGGCGGCGTAATGGCCGGCCACGTCGTCCGCGCCCTGGCATGGATGGCGCGCCAGGGCCCCGGCAAGCACGAAAACGCCCTTCCGGCCGCGCGGCCGGAAGGGCGTTTTGAGTAGCGGCTGGAATAGCGGGGGCGGGGTGCCCTACGCGGTGAGCGTGGCGCGGTGGGCGATGATACCGTCGCGCGCGGCCGTCAGGATATCCACCTGGCCCTGCACCTGTACCGCGTCGAGGCTGGCTTGAAACCGGGCGTTGCCGGTGCTGGCGCGGTTGTCGCGCACGATTTTCTTGCGCTGGGCCTGCAGCAGCTCCACCTTGTCGTCGGCGTCCAGCTGCTCCTGGGCGCTGAGGCCGGCTAGGCCCGCCTCGCCCTGTGCCCGGAGAATTTCGGCGTCTTTGCGGGCCAGGGCCGCCGCGCCGGCTTCCTGGCTGCGGGTGGCCCGGTCATCGGCCAGATCCAGGCCGTTGTCGCGGTAGCTGAAGGTTTTCAGCTCGTAGTTCACGTCTTTCAGGGCGGCGTCGCAGTCGGCCCAGGTGGTAAGCAAAGCGTAATCGGGAGTCATGGTAGAGAAGAGAAATAAAGGTGAAAAAGAACAGCACACTACTGCGTCGAATATAAAAAAGCCGCTTTCACATTTCCAAGCCCGTTGGCGGCAAGGCTACGGCCAGCGCCGCCGCCTCGGCCTGCAGCCCGGCGGCCTGGGCGCGCAGCCGGTGGTAGCGCGTGACTTCTTCGACGGACAAGGGCCGGGCGCGGTGCCGCAGCCAGCCCCGCAGCCAGCGGGCGTGGTCCTGGGCGCGGGTGGGGTCGTCGGGGTCGGCGGCCTGGGCCAGGGCGGCGGCCAGCGCCTGCCCGGCCGGGGTATCGGGCAGGGCGGCGCCGGGCTCGGGCGGGAGCAGGGCGGGCAAGGCCTCAGCCCAGCGGGCGGCCACGCGGGCGCGGCTGGCCAGCCCTTCGGCCTCGCGCAGCAGCCGGGCGGCGCGGTGCAGGCACGCGCGCCGCCGGAAGTCCAGGTCGGCCGCATCGGGCGCGGGCGTAGCGGGCGGCAGCGGGGCCTCGGGGTCGGGCGCGGCGGCCACCACTTCGGGCGGGGGCAGCTGGTGCAGCAGCGGCCCCAGCGCTACGCTGACGGGGTGGCTGAGGCCCCGCTGCCCGGTTTCGGTGGTGTGCAGCAAGGGTTGGCTGACGCCCAAGTAGAGGGCCAAATCGGGCTGGGCCAGGCCAAACCAGGCCCGGACCCGACCCAGCAACGAAGAGTTCGGGGCAATGCGACGCGGCATCGGGATGTTATACTATTTCGGAAAATCTAAAATAGTATAACATCCACGGCCAGCAAGCATGTTATACTATTTCAGAAAATCTAAAATAGTATAACATCGTAGGGCGCCAGTCAGCGGGCACCACCCGCCGCAGCGGGGCCAGCGAAACCGCTGCGCATCTTGCCCGCTATGCCCCCGCGCCGCTACACCCTTCGCTTACTGCTGCTCCTGGCAGCCGGGCTGTTGTCCGGCCACTTGGCGCAGGCCCAGGTCCACGAGCTACCGACGCGGTTCTACCTGCTGCCCCGCACCCAGCACCGCTACGACTCCGCGAACCGGCAACGGGTGACGCGCCGCTGCTGGCTGCTGCGCTACACGGAGCGCCGCTACGCCGTCGCGGACAACGGCACCTGGTACCTGGACGAGAAAGACCGGGCCTCCTGGTTTTTCGGCCGCGTCACCCGGCAGGTGCGCTACCGTCAGGATAAGACCAAAAGGCGAGTGTACCGCTACCGCCGCAACTTCTTGGATGAGCAGCTTCGGCCTATCAGTGAGGTCGGCAAAGAACACCTTGTCGCAGCGCGGTACTACCAGAAGGATGGTAAAGAGCGGATGGTAATACGGTACCGGGCCCAGTACTATAAACTAAAGCAGCGGCAAGCAGACGGGAAAATGCCTGGGTTTCATCGGTTGAGCTACCGGACCACTGTCCACTAAAGATGCTGGTTGACCAAGGGCCGAAAGCCCCCCGCCGCCCCGCGTGACGGGGGCGGCTGCGGGGCGGGGGCGGCTGCGGGGCGGGTGTTACGGCGCCTATCGGGGCAGCCGTACCCGCTGATACGCGGCCACCATTGCCGCTAGGTCGAAGTCCGGCAGCAGCGTGGGCATGGCCTGTGCAAAGCGGCGGGCCGTGCCGTCGTAGGGCGTGTAGGGGGCCTCCGGGGCCAGCGCAGCCAGTTCGAGCAGCACGTGCTGCCAGTGGAAGAAGCCCAGCGAGTAGGGCAGCAGCTGGTAGTAGCCCTGCACGTCCAGGCCCAGCGGGTAGGGCTCTTCCCCGAACTCGTAGTAGTAGAGCTGCGGGTCGGCGCGCTCGTCGTGGTAGAGGCCCACGCAGGTGTCGGGGGCAAACAAATCCACGGGCTTGAAGCAGCGCCGGCGCGGGTCTTCGTCAGGCGTGCCGTGGTAGACCGTTCCTGCCCAGTCACCGCCGTAGATTTTGGTCAGCGGCAGCAGGTTGATGGCGCCGTTGTACGACGGCTGTCCATTCGTTTGCCACGTTAGGTTAAAACCATTGCAGCGCCGCCCATAGTCCAACATGACTGCTGGAATCCAATCCGCATGCGGGATTCTTGCTAAGTCCCTTTTTGTGAGGTCAGAAAAACCTGGGATAGATGTTACTTGAGCAACCGCTTCGATAGGTTGTGCAATAAGACGAGCTGTGTCGAAATAAGAATACGGGGTCATGCAGGAGGCAGCAAGGGTAGACGAACCTTGCAATTTACAAACGGCTTCTATACCCCATTTCCCCCATTCCGCGTTGAAAGCAGCCTGCCGGCCGCAACCCGCGGGCATTTTTCCCTACTTTTGACCAGACCCGCTCCCGCCTGGGCGCGGCTTCCCCCGCAACGCACCGCCAATGAAGTTACTGCCCCGCCTGGCGCTGGCGGCCTCGCTCAGCGCCGCGACGCCCCTGGCCCTGCAAGCCCAGCACACCCAGAAATTCACCAACGAGGAACGCTACTACTTCGAAGGCCTCGACCTGTTCGACCGCGGCCAGTACGGCGCCGCCCAGCAGTCCTTCCAGCAGTACCTCGAGGCGACCATCCGCCGCACCGGCGAGCTGCGCGACCGAACCGCCGACGCGGAATACTACGTGGCCGTCAGCGGCCTCTACCTGTTTCACCCCGACGCGGAAGGGCGCATCCTGGCCTTCGCCGAAAACAACCCGGCCCACCCCAAAGCCGCCGCGGCCTACTTCGAGCTGGGCAAGTTTTACTTCGACAAGAAGGACTACAAGGCGGCGGTGAGCTACCTGAGCAAGGTGGCCCCGGATAATCTCACGGCCGAGCAGCGCGCCGAGGCCGAGTTCAAGCAGGGCTACGCGCACTTCCAGCTCAAGGAATACGACAAGGCCCGCCTGCTCTTCGACCGCAACAAGCAGGGCAACCACGAATTTCGCTACGCCAGCAGCTACTACGCGGGCTACCTGGCCTACCGCGCCGGCGACTTCAAGGCCGCCCGCACCGACCTGGCCACCGCCGAGCAGAACGACGCCTACCGCCCCGTGGTGCCGGCCATCATGAGCCAGATCTACTACAAGGAGGGCAACTACGACGGGCTGATCAGCTACGGCACCAAGGCCCTGGCCCAGACCCCGCCGCCGCAGTCGGCCGACGAGATTCAGCTGCTGGTGGGCGACGCCTTTTACCAGAAGCAGGACTGGGCCAAAGCCGCCGAGTACTTCGACAAATACGCCGCCGGCCGCAAGAAAATCGAGCCGATGGTGCAGTACAAAATCGGCTACGCCAACTTCAAGCAGGGCGACTTCAAGGGCGCCGCGGCGGCCCTGAAGGGCATTGCCGCCGGGCGCGACTCCCTGGGCCAGAACGCGGCCTACCACCTCGGTCTGAGCTACCTGCAGACGGGCTCCAAGCAGCTCGCGCTGAACTCGTTCGATGCGGCCCGCAAGGCCACCTTCGACAAGCAGGTGGCCGAAAACGCGGCCCTGAAGTACGCGCAGGTCAGCTACGAGCTGGGCAACACCCCCGACGCCATTACGGCCCTGGAGGAGTTCGGCAAGAAGTACCCGCGCTCCAAAAACCGCGCAACCGCCAACGAGCTGCTGGCCGACGCCTACCTGACCACGACCGACTACGCCCGCGCCCTGGCCTACCTGGACAACGTGGATGAGCGCACCAGCAAGCTCAACGCCTCCTACCAGCGCATTGCCTACTACCAGGCTGCCACGCTCTACAACAACGGGCAGTACCAGCAGGCTCTGCCGGTGCTGGAGAAAAGCCTGAAGTACTCCCAGGACGACGCCATTCGGGCCGGGGCCGAGGTGCTGCGCGGCGACGTGTACAGCATCGGGCAGGAGTTTCCCAAGGCCATCAGCAGCTACACCGCCGCCCTGCGCACCGCCCGCGACGGGGCCGCCGCCGACACCGACTACGACCAGAAGGCCCGCTACGGCCTCGGCTACGCCTACTACAACACCAAAAAGTACGACCAGGCCCGGCCCTACTTCCAGCAGTACCTCGGCGACCCGGTGGCCAAGCCCGCCAGCGACCCGAACTACTACGACGTGACCCTGCGCCTCGCGGACACCTACTACATCAGCAAAAACTACGCGCAGGCGCTGGAGCTCTACAACAAGGTCATTCAGGCCAACGCGGCCGACAAGGACTTTGCCTACTACCAGAAAAGCCTCACGCTAAGCCTCATGGGCCGCCGCGACGAGGCCGCCCAGACCCTGCAGACGCTGCTGCGCGTGTCGCCCAACTCGCGCTACGCCGAGGACGCGGTATACCAGCAGGCCAACCTGGACTACGAAAGCGGCAACTTCCAGCCGGCCGTCGAAGGCTTCTCGAAGCTCATCGACAACCGGCCCAACTCCACGCTGATTCCCTCGGCGCTGGTGAAGCGCGGCACCTCGTACCAGAACCTGCAGCAGTACGACAAAGCCGCCGCCGACTTCAAGCAGGTGCTCCAGCAGTTTCCGCGCACCAAGGCCGCGGCCAACGCCATTGCCGGCCTGCAGGAAAGCCTCTCCTCGGGCGGCAAGGCCGAGGAATTCGACCAGTACCTGGCCCAGTACAAAGCCACCAACCCCGACGACAAGTCGGTGGAAAGCGTGGAGTTTGAGGCGGCCAAGTCGCTGTACACGGCTGAGAAGTACGCCCAGGCCGTGCCCCGCCTGGAGGCCTACCTGAAGCAGTACACCAGCAGCACGCTCGCGGCCGACGCCCGCTTCTTCCTGGCCGACTCCTACCTGAAAACCGGCCGCAAGCAGGACGCGCTGCCCCGCCTGCGCGCCGTGGTCGACGAAAACAAGAGCGAGTACGTGAACCGGGCCGTGGCCCGCGTGGCCGACCTGGAGTTCGAAAACAAGAACTACGCCGAGGCCGCCAAGTACTACGACCGGCTGCGCCAGAGCACCCGCGTGGCCCGCGAGCGGGCCACGGCCGGCCTGGGCTTGGTGCGCAGCTACTACGAAGCCGCCAACTACCCGGAAGCCAAGCGCGTGGCCGCGGAAATCGTGACCGAGGGCAGCGCCGCGCCCACCATCATCAGCGCCGCCAAGCTCTACGTGGGCAAGGCCGACTACAAAGCCGGCAACCTCGACGCGGCCGTGGCCGGCCTGACCGAATCGGCCCGCACGGTGGACGTGAACGGGGCCGAGGCCCAGTACCTGCTGGCCGACGTGCTCTACCAGCAGAAAAAGTACGAGCCCGCCCTCGACGCGGCCTTCAAGCTCAACTCCGACTTCAACCAGTTTGACCTCTGGCTGGGCCGCGCCTTCCTGCTCATCGCCGACATCTACCGCGACCAGGGCGAAGCCTTCCAGGCCAAGGCCACGCTGAACTCCATCATCGACAACAAATTCCCGGTGCCCGAAATCATCGAGGAAGCCAAGCGTAAGCTCGCCGCCCTCGACGCCGCCACCCCGGCCCCGACGACCCCGGCCACCGGCAAGGGCAAAACCACCAGCACCCCGACCAAGCCCGGCACCACCAAAGCCCCGGTGAAAACGCCGGCCGGCAAGACCGGCGCCCGCCAGTCGCTGGTGCCGCCCGCCGACACCACCAACACCGATACGGCCGCGCCAGCGCCGGCCGATGAGGAATAGGAGTGAGGTGCTTTTGGAATTTATAGTCAACTGAAAAAGAATGCGCTGCGGCCCCGGGGCTCCAGCAACGCCCGAAGGCCGTAGCGCATCCATCATACCCCCGTACATGAGCGTTAGCCCTTCCCAACGCCTTGCCCTGACCGCCCTGCTGGCCACCGCCGCCGGCGCCACATTGGCCCAGGGGCAGCCCACCAAGCCCCGCACCCGAGGCACCATCGAGGACGCCGAAATCGAAGTGGTGAAGGAGCGGGAAAACCAGCTGCCCGAAGCCGCCCGCAACTACGACAAGGTGGAGCTGCCCGCCCCGACCAAGGCCGACCGGGTGGTGAAATACACCTTCCCCGACTTCCGCCTGCCCAGCCAGAACCTCAACCCCACGGTGCGGGTGCTCACCATCAAGCAGGAGGAGCTGGCCCCGCTGCAGGGCAACTACGCCCGCCTCGGCGTGGGCAACTACGCCTCGCTCTTCGGCGAAGCCCATGCCCACACCACCCGCAACGAGGACCACGCCCTGGGCCTGGATCTGCGCCACCTGTCCTCGGCCCGCGGGCCCGTCGACGGCAAGAACTCCGCCGTGAGCCAGAGCCGGCTGGGGCTGAACGGGGAGCTGTACCGCGGCGCCGTGACGCTGGGCGCCAACGTGAAGCTGGGCCGCGACCGGGCCAACTTCTACGGCTACAACCCCACGACTGAGCCCAAACCCTCGCCGGACTCCATCAAGCAGACCTTTTTCCGCACCGACGCGCAGGTGTTCGTACGCAACCGCGACCGGGACGCCAAGTTTCAGTACGACCTGGCCGGCGGCTACCGCTACTGGAAAGACCGGTTCGAAGCCAAGGAATCGGACCTGTACGCCCAGCTGCGCACGGCCTACTACGTGACCGAAAAAGGCCGCGTGCGCCTCGACGGGGACCTGTCGTTCATTTCGCAGAAAGACTCGGCCTTCTCGGTGAGCCGCCCCTTCGTGCAGGCCACGGCCCAGTACGAGCAGCGCATCGGCGACCGGCTCGACGTGGGCATCGGCGCCACCCTGGGCTACACCGGCGACACCATCAACGACGCCAAGCAGGTCACGGTGTTTCCGGCCATCCGGGTGGGCTACGCCGTGGTGCAGGACAAGTTCGTGCTCTTCGGCGGCCTCGGCGGCGGGCTGCAGCGCGTCACGCTCTACGACCTGAGCCAGGAAAACGCCTGGCTGGGCAAGCGTCAGCAGGTGGCCGACACCCGCCGCGGCCCCTCGGTGTTCTTCGGCTTCAACGCTGCCCCGGCCCGCGCCCTGCAGGCCTCGGTGAAGGTGACCCTGGCCAACGACTACAACCTGTACTTCTACAACAACTCCCGGCGCGACTCCTCGCGCTTCGACCTCGTCTACAACCGCGACGGGAGCACCCAGCTGGTGAACGTGCACGGCGAGCTGATTTACAACGCGGCCGAGAAGCTGCGTATCGGCACCAAAGTGGACTACAACGGCTACAAGGTGAAGACCCTGGCCAAGCCCTTTCACCGGCCCAACTTCCAGGGCGTGTTCTTCGGTTCGTACAACATGAACGAGAAGCTCATGCTCGGCGGCGAGCTGTACGTGCTCAATTCGAGCTACGGCTCGACGCTGCGCCGCAGCTCCCTGCTGCCGCTTACCTACACCGAAACCGTGCAGAAAACCGACGCCGTCATCGACCTGAACCTGCGGGCTGATTACCGCTTTTCGGAAAATCTCTCGTTCTTTGTTTTGGGCAACAACCTGCTGGGCCGCAAGTACGAGCGTTTTCTGAACTACCCGTCCAAGGGCGTCAACGTACTCGTGGGAGCCGGCTACCAGTTTTAAGGTGAACTGGTGAGATGGTGAAATGGTGAGTTTGATGTTCACGCATCAGCCACTGTTTCACCATCTTGCCACTCACCACTTCACCACTTCACCATCTCACTGCTTTGCAGCTTACCGACCACATCCAGCACCTGCTCCGGGACCATGACTGCGTCATCATTCCGGACTTCGGCGGCCTGATTGCGGACTACGAGCCGGCCCGCCTGCACCCGGTGCGCCACACCCTGGCCCCGCCGGCCAAGCGCGTGGCCTTCAACCAGGCCCTGACCCGCAACGACGGCCTGCTGGTCGACACGGTGAGCCGCCGCCTGAGCCTAACGCCCGGCATGGCCCGCCAGCAGGTGCGCGACGCGGTGCAGCGCATGCAGCAGGAGCTGGACGAGCAGCAGCGCACCGAGCTGCCCGGCATCGGCATCTTCCGCCAGGCCCCCGGCCGCGGCCTCGACTTTGAATACACCGGGCACCAGAACCTGCTGCCCGCCAGCTTCGGCCTGCCCGAGCTGACCTCGCGCCCCGTGCGCGCCACCGATGCGCTGCTGGCCCGCGAGCGGGTACACCAGGCTCCGCTGCCCGTGCTGGCTCCGGCCCGCCGTAAAGCCCTGCGCCGGGTGCTCAACGGAGTGTTGGGGGCCAGCATCGTCGGGCTGGTGCTGGCGGCCAACCTGCAGTTTGCCCAGCAGATGGGCTATTGGCCGAAGGAATGGTGGCCCAATGGCGCCGCCGGCATGGCCAGCACCCCGCAGGTACGTCCGCAGGTGGCCAACCTGGCCGCCCAGCCCTGGACGGAAACCGCCGTGCCCGACGGTACGCCGGAGGATGCGCCGGAAATCAGCAAGCCCGCCGTGGCCGCGCCGGCTCCCAAGGTCGCCTCAGCGAAAGCCGCTGCAACCCCGGCCGCCACGACGGCGTCCGTTGCCGCAGCTACCAAAGCCGCGGTAGAAGGCCGCAAGGCGGCCCAGCCGGTGGCGAAGCCGGCCGCCGTGGCCGCGGGGCGCAACACCGTCTCGGGCGTGTCGAACCGCTGGTACGTGGTGAAGGCCACGTTCAACTCCCTGGCCGGGGCCCAGCAGGTGCAGCACAACTACGCCGGCAAAGGCGTGGCCGCCAAAATCCTGCTGCCGCGCTGGGGCCACCGCGGCGTCGTCAATACCAAGAAGTACCGCGTCACCGTTGCTGATTTCGCTGACAAGAAATCGGCCACCCAAAGCCTGCCCGCACTGAAGAAGCAGTTCGGCAACGAAATTCTGGTTTACCCTTACTAAGCATGCTCGCAACCCTGCTGCTGCAGACCGCTGTAGTCACCGCCGACTCTACCGCCACCGCCGCCGCTGCCACGGCCGCCGTCCAGCCCTCCTCCATTTCGGTCATCGACCTGATCCTGAAGGGGGGCTGGATCATGTTACCGATTTTCGCCCTCTCGCTGGTGTCGTTCTACATCATCATTGAGCGCTACATCACCATCCGCAAGGCCGCCGCGCTGCCCGACGGGTTCATGAACCAGATTCGGAACCTGATGGTGAAGGGCGACCTGCAGGGCGCCAAGATGCTCTCGGCCCAGACGGCCTCGCCGCTGGCGCGCATGATCGAGAAGGGCATCCGCCGCATCGGCCAGCCGCTCAAGGACATCGAAACCAGCGTGGAAAACGTGGGCAAAGTGGAAATTGCCCGCCTCGAAAAGAACATCAGCATCCTCGGCATCATCGCCGGCATTGCGCCGATGCTCGGTTTCGTGGGTACCATCGTCGGCGTAATCAACATCTTCTACGCCATTGCCTCGACCGGCGACTTCGGCATCGCCCAGATTTCGGGCGGTCTGTACACGAAGATGGTCACCTCGGCCGCCGGCCTGATCGTGGGCATGATTGCCCACATCGGCTACCACTGGCTCAGCATCATGGTGGAGCGCCTGGTGTTCCGCATGGAAAACTCGGCCATCGAGTTCATGGACATTCTTCAAGACAATTAGCGTTAATGTGGTTGAATGTGCGGAATGTGGTAAATGTGCCTGTTCTGATTTAAGCAGGTTCATTTCTCACATTCTGCACATTCCCACATTTTCTACATTAGAAAATGGACCTCAGCCGCCGTCGTAAGCTTTCTTCGCACGTCGAGACCAGCTCGATGAACGACATCATGTTCTTTTTGATGCTGTTCTTCCTGATCGTGTCGACCATGGTGAACCCCAACGTCATCAAGCTCATGCTGCCCAACGCCCGCTCGGGCAAGCAGGCCATGAAGCAGCCCATTACCATCTCGGTGGACGCCAACGGGCAGTACTTCATCGACCGGCAGCCGGTAACGGCCACCGAGCTGGAAGCCGACCTAGGGCGCCGCGTGCAGGGGCTGGAAAGCCCCACCGCCGTGCTGCGCGTCGACAAGTCGCTGAACGTGCAGAAACTGGTCGACATCCTGGAAATCGGCAACCGGCTCAAGATCAAAATGGTCATGGCCACCGCGGCCGAATCGGGCAAATAGCCCGGCCGCCGCAGCAACCTGGCCCGACCCTTGCCCAACCCTGGCCCCGGTGCGCTGAACCCCAGCCGCACCGGGGCGCGTTGTTTAAGTCGGAGCGAGTAGGGGAAGAAGGAGCCGCCAGCAGCCGCTGTCAACCCCACCTTCCCTCGCTGACTCCCAAACTCCTTAACTCATCACCTCCGAAACTCCCGCTGTCATGGCTGAATTTCGTCACGAGCACCGCCGCGAAGCCCTGATTGGCACCATTGCGTTTCACGCGCTGCTGGCGCTGCTGTTCCTTTTCATCGTCTTCAAAAACCCGCCCGACAGCATTGCCGAAATGGGCGACGGGGGCGGCGTGGAGCTGAACTACGGCATGGACCAGGTCGGCGACGGCGACGTGCAGACCTCGGCCCAGGCCAACGCGTCGCCGAACCGCGAGGACTCCAAGCCGCCGGCCCAGCAGCCCGACCCCGAGCCCCAGCAGGCCAGCACCCCCACGCCGCCCACGCCCGCCGAGGACGTGCAGGAAAAGGTGGTGACCAGCGAGGCGGAGGAAAACGACGTGAAAATTCCACCGGTGGACAAGCCCACCCCGCGCCCCCGCGAGGAGCCGGTGCGCGAGCCGGTGAAGGAACCCGAACCCGAGCGGCCCAAGGTGAATCAGCGCGCCATCTTCACCCCGCGCGGCGCCACGGCCAACACCGGCGGCAACGGCGTGAACGGCACGAGTGACGCGCCCGCCGGCAACAACAACGGCGACAACCCCGGCACCGTGGGCGACAAAGGCGACCCGCGCGGCACCTACACTGGCAAAGCCTACTCCGGTGACCCCGGCAGCGGCGGCGGCTCGGGCGGCGGCGACGGCGACGGGTTCGTGGGCGGCGGCTGGGCCTTCGCCGCGACGCCCAAGCCCGAGCCCGTCGACAACCAGAACGGCTACCTGCGCTTCAAGATCAAAATCAACTCCGACGGCGAAATCGAGTCGGTGGAGAAGGTGGGCGGCAACATGTCGGCCGAGCAGGTACGCGTGTGCCGTAGCCTGATTCAGGAGCGGTTTGGAGTACGCAAGCTCAAGGCCGAGGCCGGCCCCGCCACGGGCTTCTTCACCTTCCGCTTCAAGGTAGAATAGCCGCACCTCGCCGCGCTTATCTGGCAAAAGCTGACGCCGCTGGTCGGAATTCTCCGGCCGGCGGCGTTTTTTTGCACCCTGATTTCCCCGCCCGCCATGACTTACCAGGAAACGCTCGACTTTCTCTACGGCCAGCTGCCGATGTTTCAGCGGGTGGGCGCCGCCGGCTTCAAGGACGGACTGGTGGGCGTGCAGAAGCTGGTGGCAGCCATGGGCCACCCGGAACACAAGTTTCGCAGCGTGCACGTGGCCGGCACCAACGGCAAGGGCAGCAGCTCGCACCTGCTGGCCGCCATCCTGCAAGCGGCGGGCTACCGCACCGGGCTCTACACCTCGCCCCACCTGCGCGAATTCACCGAACGCATCCGGCTGAACGGCCGGGAGCTGACGCCCGAATACCTGGTGGCCTGGGTGGCGCGGTGGCGCGGGCTGTTTGAGGAGGTGCAGCCGTCCTTTTTCGAAATGTGCGTGGCCCTGTGCTACGACTACTTCGCCGCCGAGCGGGTGGACGTGGCCGTCATCGAAGTGGGCCTGGGCGGGCGGCTGGATTCCACCAACATCATCACCCCGCTCATCTCGCTCATCACCAACATCAGCTACGACCACCAGGCCATCCTGGGCGACACGCTGCCGCGGATTGCGGCCGAAAAAGCGGGCATCATCAAGCCCGGCGTGCCCGCCGTGGTCAGCCAGACGCAGCCCGAGGTGCAGGCCGTGTTCGAGCAAACCGCCGCCGAGCGCGCCGCCCCGCTGCTCTTCGCCGATACCCGCTACCGCGCCGAGCTGCTGCGCGATGAGCCGGCCGCGGCCAGCCAGCAACTGCGCCTCTGGCGCGACGAGCAGGTGTGGCTGGACGAGGTGGAACTGGCCCTGGTGGGCGACTACCAGCGGCTGAACCTGCCCGGCGTGCTGGCCACCGTGGACGAGCTGCGCCGCCAGGGTTTCCAGATTACTGACGAGCACATCCGCCAGGGCCTGCGCCAGGTGCGCGAGCTGACCGGGCTGCGGGGCCGCTGGCAGATCATCGGCCGCCAGCCGCTCACCATCTGCGACACGGGCCACAACGAAGCCGGCATCCGCCTGGTGGTGCAGCAGCTCGGCCGGTTGCACTACCAGCGCCTGCACGTGGTGCTCGGCATGGTGGCTGACAAGGACCTGGGCAAGGTGCTGGCCCTGCTGCCCACCGAGGCCACCTATTATTTTTGCGCCGCCAACATTCCGCGGGCGCTGCCGGCGGCTGAGCTGGCGGCCCAGGCGGAGGCCCAGGGCCTGCGCGGCCCGGTGTGCGGCTCGGTGGCGAATGCGCTGGCCGCAGCGCGGCGGCAGGCCGGACCTCAGGACGTCATCTTCATTGGTGGCAGCACCTTCGTGGTAGCCGAAGTGCCCGACCTGTACGAAGCAGAACCCGGGCCCGAAACCGCGGCCTAGCAGTGGGCGGCGGTAGGGCCGAGGCCCGCAGCAACAACGGCCGTCAAGCCGCGCCGGTCCGTCACAGGGGAAGGCTGCAAAGCAGGGTCAAGCGCCCCCCCAAAAAACTCACCACTTCACCATTTCACCAGTTCACCTCTAGATGGGTCGAATCAAACTCCGGCGCTTCGCCGAAAATGCCCAGCGGGCCGACATCGTCGAGCCGGGCAAGGACACCTTCGGGGCGCTGCGCGGCCGCTGGCAGGCCGATTTCTTCAAGAACGATAACCCCATCACTCTGGAAATCGGCTGCGGTAAGGGCGAGTACACCGTGGGCATGGCCGAGCGCTACCCCGAGCGCAACTTCCTGGGCCTCGACATCAAGGGGGAGCGGATGTACCGCGGCAGCAAGCTGGCCGAGGAAAAGGGCCTGACGAACGTGGGCTTCCTGCGCATGCAGGCCGAAAAGCTGCTGGAGCACTTCAGCCCCGGCGAGCTGGACGAAATCTGGATTACCTTCCCCGACCCGCGCCCCAGCCTGGGCGACACCAAGCGCCGCCTCACGGCCCCGCGCTTCCAGGAGCTGTACCGCCAGCTGCTGCGCCCCGGCGGGCTGGTGCACCTCAAAACCGACTCCGACCTGCTCTTCGACTACACCCTGGAGCTGCTGCAGGAGCAGCCGGCCCCAAACCTGGTCTTCACCAAAGACCTCTACCAGACCACCGGCCTGCTGCCGCACGCGTACGACATCCAGACCACTTACGAGCGGCGGTACCGCGCGCTGGGCGTGCCCATCAAGTATCTGCACTTTTCGTTTGAATAGGCAACAGGTGATAAGTAACACGTGACAGGCTGGCCGTGCTGACCTGTCACGTGTCACCTGTTACTTGTCACCTCATCACCCAGAAATCCTGTCACGTGTTACCCGTCACCTGTTACCCATGAAGCAACCGCCTATCGTTACGCTGCCGCTGTTTGCCGAGCTGGACCGGCTGCTGCTCGACTTTCTGCGCACGCTCACGCCCGAGGAATGGGAGCGGCAGACGCTGGCCCCGCGCTGGCGGGTGATGGACGTGGCCCTGCACCTGCTCGACGGCAACCTGCGCACCCTCTCCATGCTGCGCGACGGGCACTTCGGCGTGGCGCCCACCGGCGACATGGGCACCCATACCGGCCTGGTGGAGTTTCTCAACCAGCTCAACGCCGACTGGATTACGGCCACCCGCCGCCTGAGTCCGCAGGTGGTCGTGTGGCTGCTGGAGCTGACCGGCCGCGAGTACAGCGCGTTTCTGCCGACCCTCGACCCCTGGGCGCCGGCCGCTTTTGCCGTGGCCTGGGCCGGAGAGGCCGAGTCGGCGAACTGGTTTCACGTAGCGCGGGAGTACACCGAAAAGTGGCACCACCAGCAGCAGATCCGCCAGGCCGTGGGCCGCGGCGAAGACGCCCTGCTGGCCCCGACTCTGTACGAGCCCTACCTGCAAACCTCCATGCGCGCCCTCCCGCACCACTACCGCACGGTGCTGGCGCCCGAAGGCACCCAGCTGCGCGTGCGCTTGAGCGGCCCGGCGACCGGGGAGTGGCAGCTGGTGCGCACCGCCGACCACTGGGAGCTGACGCCCGAGCGCCCCACGCCCGACGCCACCGTCACCATCGACGGCGCTGTGGCCTGGCGGCTCTTCAGCAATGAGTTGGACCCCACCGACGCCGCCCGCCACGTGCACACCGAGGGCGAGCAGTGGCTGGGCGAGAAAATCATGGACTTAGTGGCCGTGATGGTGTAATGCCGATGAGTAGATGAGCGGCTGAGTAGATAGGGGGGACATTCTATCCACTCATCTACTCAGCCGCTCATCTACTCATCTGATTCAATCCACTTCCAGCTCCTCGAACACGGTTTCCATTTCGCTGAAGTCGCGCACGCCGGGGCGGATTTCGTCGCCGCCTTCCAGCACCAGGCCGCGGGGCTGCACCGCGTCGAGCAGCTGCCGCACCGTGCCGGGGGCAAAGCCGGGCGCCAGCCAGATGGGGTAGGTGCGGGCCTGCTCGGTGAGGCGTGTCAGCTGGGCCTCGGTGAGGGGCTGCGGGGGCAATTCGGCAAACACGAAGCCGGCCACGTGCGGGGCCAGCAGCTGGAAGCGGCGGTCCACGTCTTCGGGCAGCATGTCGGGCACCCAGCCCACCAGCAGCCAGGCGGGCAGGGCCAGCTCGTCCATTTCTTCCACCGAACGGAGCCCGTGCAGCAGGACCGCGTGCAGGCCGCACTGCCGGGCCAGGGCGTTGATCTGCTCGGCCGGCATAGTCCCAAACTCGCCGATCAGCTCCACGCCGGCCACCCAGCCACTCAGCTCCTGCACCAGCTCGGGCGTGACGGCGCCCGGCAGGGCCGGGTCGAGGCGAAACGTGAGGAAGTCGGCCCCCATGCCGGCGCAGTAGCGTGCGTCGGAGAGGTTGTTGATGCCGCGAACCAGGACGGAAGTCAGAAGAGCCAAGGCGGTGAAATCGTGAAATGGTGAAATGGTGAGTTGATGTTCGGGCATCCTGGCAGCGTGAACGACACTCACCATTTCACCATCTCACCATCTCACCGCCGCGAAGGTAGGAAACCCGGAGCGGGCTTCCGGTGTTACCTTTGCCATTCGGCCGGGAACTTTGACCTCCCGGGCGCTACTCTATGACCGTAGAAACTACCCCCGGCGCCGGCTCGAAAGGCCGCGTCCTCGTCGCGATGAGCGGCGGCATTGATTCGTCCGTAGCGGCCGTGATACTCCACGAGCAGGGCTACGAAGTGGTCGGGATGACCATGAAAACCTGGGACTACGCCTCGGCCGGCGGCTCCAAGAAAGAAACCGGCTGCTGCTCGCTCGATAGCATCAACGACGCGCGCGACGTGGCCGTGCAGCTGGGCTTCCCGCACTTCATCATCGACATTCGCAACGAGTTCGGCGGCCACGTCATCGATGATTTCGTGGAAGGCTACCTGGCCGGCCGCACGCCCAACCCCTGCGTACTCTGCAATACCCACATCAAGTGGGACGCGCTGCTGCGCCGCGCCGACCAGCTCGGCTGCCAGTACATTGCCACCGGCCACTACGCCCAGGTGCGCGAGGAAAACGGCCGCTACGTCATCACCAAAGGCCTCGACGAGGGCAAAGACCAGTCGTACGCCCTCTGGGGCGTGTCGCAGGAAAGCCTGGCGCGCACCATCTTCCCGCTGGGCAAGCTGCGCAAGGCCGAAATCCGCCAGATGGCCACCGACCGCGGCTTCATGGAGCTGGTGAACAAGCCCGAGAGCTACGAAATCTGCTTTATCCCCGACAACGACTACCGCGGCTTCCTCAAGCGGCGCGTCGAGGGCCTGGAGGAGCGCGTGGCCGGCGGCAAGTTCGTCCTGACCGACGGCACGGTGGTGGGCGGCCACGAGGGTTACCCGTTCTACACCATCGGGCAGCGCAAGGGCCTGGGCGTGGCCCTGGGTTTCCCGGCCTACGTGGTCGAAATCCGCCCCGAGGCCAACGAAGTGGTGCTCGGCAACTTCGACGAGCTGGCCCGCACCGCCACGGTGGTCGGCCGCCTCAACCACGGCAAGTTCGCCTCGCTGGAAGGACGCGGGCTGGTGCCGGCCATTACCAAGGTGCGCTACAATCATTCGGGCGCCGCGTCGTTCCTGGAGGAAAAGGACGGAAAAATGTACGTTTACTTCCCCGAGCCCGTACACGCCATTGCCCCGGGCCAGGCCGCCGTATTCTACGACGGGCTGGACGTGCTGGGCGGCGGCTGGATCGAGCGCAGCCCCGCCGGGCTCAGCGTGCCGACCCTGCCCGTGGTCGGCCGCGCCGGGGTATCCGCCTAAGCCATCCACTTTATTGTCGTTATGAAGCGTCTGTTATTTCCCGTAGCGGCCGGCCTGCTGCTCAGCCTGGGCCTCGTCGGGGCTTGCAAAAACACCAGCGAAGCGCCCACCGCCTCGGGCCGCGACTATTACCCGCTGAAAGTGGGCACCGAGCGCGTGTACGACGTGGTGGACCGCAGCTACACCAACAACCGCCCGACCGAAACCCGCTCGCAGGTGCGCGAGCAGCTGACCGAGTCCTACCAGGATGCCACCGGCGCGCTGACCTACAAGCTGGTGCGCTCCTCGCGGGCCTTGGCCACGGATGCCTGGCGCGTCGACAGCGTGCAGACGCTGACGGTGAATGCCCAGAACCTGCTGCTGACCCGCAGCAACTGGCGTACGGTGGAGCTGATTTTCCCGGTGCGCGATGGGGCCGAGTGGAACAAGAACGCCTTCAACGACCGCGACACACTCGTGGCCGTTAACCGCCGCTACGAGGCCGTGGGCGCCAGCGTCGTGGCCGGTGCGCGCAGCTACGACAACACCCTGACCACCTACGACGACGACCCGAACCGCAACAACCTCTACCAGGAGTTCAACTCGCGGCAGGTGTTTGCCAAGGGCATCGGGCCGGTGCTGCGCGAGTCGCGGGCCCTGAACTACTGCCAGGGTACGGGCGGCGTCACCTGCCAAGTCGGAACCAACTACATCGTTTCGGGCAAGACCCACACCGAAACGCTGGCGCAGTAAGTCCGGCGGCTTCAACCCAAACAAGTAACGCCCGCTGGCGCAAGCCGGCGGGCGTTTTTGTGCCCACCAAGCTGTCAAAGCGGTCCGTTGGGGCTCCTCGGCTAATTCAGTATCTTGCCTGTCCCATTTTCCTTCGTGTTCATGCGTCTTTTTTCTTTGGGACTCGCGCTGGCGGCCCTCGCGCTGGCCGCGCCGGCGGCGCAGGCCCAAACCGTGCAGCGGCACCTGGTGTATTTCCGTGACAAAACCGGCACGCCCTACTCGGTGGCGCAGCCGCAGGCCTTTCTGTCGGCGCGGGCGGTGCAGCGCCGCACCCGGCAGGGCATTGCCGTGCTCCCGCGCGACCTGCCGGTGACGCCCGCCTACGCCACGCAGGTGCGCAACACCGCCGGCGTACGCCTGCTCTACACCTCGCGCTGGTTCAACGCCGCCGTGGTGGAATGCAACGCCACGGCGCTGGCCCAGCTGCAAACGCTGCCCTTCGTGCGCACGGCCACCACCCTTAACCGCAATGCGGCCGCCTCGTTGCCGGTCCGTAACCCCGTGCGGCAACAGGCCCCCGCCGCCGCGCCGCGCACCACCGCCGTGCCCGCTGACTACGGCCTGGCGTATGGCCAGGCCCAGATGATCGGGGCCGTGGCCATGCACAACGCCGGCTACCGGGGCGAGGGCATGCAGATTGCCGTGTTCGACGCGGGCTTTCCGGGCGTGGACCAGATGGCGGCCTTTGCCTCGCTGCGGCAGGATGGACGTCTGCTGAGTACTTTCGACTTCGTCGACAAGGACCGTGGCGTGTACGAGAAGAACGACCACGGCACGCTCACGCTTTCGACGCTGGCGGCCAACCAGGCGGGCTACTTCATCGGCACGGCGCCCAAGGCCAGCTACCACCTCTGCATCACCGAGGACATCAGCTCCGAACACCCGGTGGAAGAGGCCAACTGGCTGATTGCGGCCGAATACGCCGATTCGCTCGGCGTCGACGTCATCAGCTCCTCGCTGGGCTACACCACGTTCGATCCGCCCTCCACCGACCACACCTACGCCGAACTGAACGGGCGCACCACCATTGCCAGCCGCGCCGCCAACCTGGCCGCCCGCGTGGGCATTCTGGTGCTGAACTCGGCTGGCAACGACGGCAACAACAGCTGGCAGTACATCGGCGCCCCCGCCGACGCCGACTCGGTGCTGACCGTGGGCGCGGTGGATACGCTGCTGGTGCGCGGCAGCTTCAGCTCCATCGGCCCCTCGGCCGACGGGCGCATCAAGCCCGACCTCGCGGCCCGGGGCGTGCGCGCCACCGGCCTCTCGCCCGGCAACGGCATTCTGCAGGGCAACGGCACATCCTACGCCTGTCCCATCCTGGCGGGCATGGCGGCCGGTTTCTGGCAGGCCAACCCCACGCTCACGGCCCAGCAGGTGCGGCAGTACCTGCGCAGCAGCGGCACCCAAGCTACCAACCCCGACAACTTCGTCGGCTACGGCGTGCCCCACTTCGTGCGGGCCTACAACCTGGCCAACCCCGGCGCCCCGCTGGCCGCCGGTGCCCCCCGCAACCCCGCCGACGAGCTGGGCGTGTTTCCCAATCCCGCCGGCTCGGAGCTGACGTTGCAGCTGCCCGGGGCCTTCCGCCGCCAGGCCCTGCGCGTGAGCATCCGCGACAGCCGCGGGGCGCTGGTGCACGAGCGGCGCTTGGCCGCGACGGGCCGCGAGCAGGCCCCGCTGCAGCTGCCCACCCTCAGCCCCGGCGCCTACACCTGCACGGTGGAGGCCGGCGGCGAGACGCGCACGGTGCGCTTTGTGCGGCAGTAAACCGGTTTCAGCAGCTCCTGGCGGACTGTTTGTTTTCGAGCCCTCTCGCTGGTCAAGTCAGCGGGAGGGCTTTTTAGTTAAGCTAATTGCTAATTATTTTGGATTGCTAAAAATATTGGTTATCTTTAAATCGTATTGCAGAACCATTCAAGCACAGCGCATCATGCTCCAACTGATGACCTCCAAGCGAATTGGCCGGCGCCAATTCCACTTCACCGTACAAGGCGGCTCCTTCCACGAAGTCGTGGCCGAGTACGACCGATTGAGCTTTCCCGACGTGGCCGCCTGCGGCCTCTGCGGCTCCGATAACCTGGACCTGACCTCGCGCGTGGCCCAGGACAAATTCAAGTACACCTCCGTCAAGTGCCTGGACTGCCGCGGCGACCTGACCTTCGGCAAAATGCAGCGCGACGACCAGACCGTATTCCTGCGCCGCCGCGAATCGGGCGAGCTGGACTGGCAGGCCTGGAAGAAAGGCGAGTAGAAACGGTGACGCGTACTACGTGACAGGTAACAGGTGAAAAGTTGAGTTAGAAGGTGACTGGCGGTTGGGCCGGGGCGTGTGGTGAGACGCCCGGTCCGGTGCCCGCAGCTTACCCGGTGCGACTATCGGCTTATCAACGGCCCGGCCATACTTTGTGGCCGGGCCGTTCGTTTAGGGGCAGTTCGGTCGGGGCCAGGTCTTGTTCTCCCAGCTCATCGGCGATACTGGCCGGCGCCTGGCCGTTGTCACGACCGGCCTCGGCTAACGAATAAGCCGGAACACCCCGCCCGGTGGCACCTGGTTCCTTAATCACCTAATTACTCAATCACTCCTAACCTGTCACGTGTCACCTGTTACTTGTCACCCCATTGCCTAATTTCGCGGTCATGAGCACTTCTCCCCGCCGCATCACGCCCTTGCTAGCGCCGTCCTTGCTGGCCGCCGACTTTGCCAACCTGCAGGCCGAAACCGAGCGCCTGGCCGGTAGCGCCGCCGACTGGCTGCACTGCGACATCATGGACGGGCGCTTCGTGCCCAATATTTCCTTCGGCATCCCTGTGCTCCAGGCCATTCACCGCCACGCCAAGCAGCCCCTCGACGTGCACCTGATGATCGAAGAGCCGCAGAACTACCTGCAGGCCGTGCGCGACGCCGGCGCCGCGGGCATCACCGTGCACTACGAGGCCTGCCCGCACCTGCACCGCGTGCTCCAGCAGATCAAGAAGCTGGGCTGCCGCGCCGGCGTGGCCCTGAACCCGCACACGCCCGCCTGGGTGCTGCAGGACATTGCCCAGGACGTGGACCTGGTGTGCGTGATGTCGGTAAACCCTGGCTTCGGCGGGCAGAGCTTTATTCCGCACACCCTGCAGAAAGTGGCCGAGCTGAAGGAGCTGCTCACCGACGCGGGCTCCGAGGCGCTGATTGAGGTGGACGGCGGCGTGAACGAGCAGAACCTGCTGCCGCTGGTGGAAGCCGGCGCCGACGTGCTGGTGGCCGGCTCCTTCGTGTTCAACGCCCCCGACCCCGTAGCGACCCTGGCCGAGCTGCGCGCCCAACTCAACGGCCTGTTTTCCGCCGCGAATTAATGACGAAACGTCGACCCTCGTTCTGGCCGACCGTAACGGTGCGGGCCCTGCTGCTGGCCGGCCCCGCCGCGGCCGTAGTGCCCGCCACCGCCCTGGCCCAGCAACCCGCCACCGGCCGCGTGGAGCTGCGCGGCACCGTGCGCGACGCCGACGGCAAGCCCGTGGAGCAGGCCTCGGTATCGGTGGAAGGCCAGCCCGGCGGCACCAGCACCGACGAGGCTGGGCGGTTTCGGCTGAGCGCGGCCCGACCCACCAGCAGCTCCCTGGGCGGCGGTTCCTTGACGGTGGTGGTGCAGCGCCTGGGCTACGCCACCGTGCGCCGCACGCTCTCGGTCCGGGAACTGGCCGACGGCGCTGCCGAGCTGAGCCTGAGCTTGCAGGCCAGTACCCGCGCCCTCGACAACGTGACCGTGCGCGGGCAGCGCGGCCTGGACACGCGCGAGCAAATCAGCCTGACCACGCTGGAGCCGCGCACGGCCAAGGAAATTCCCTCGACCTTCGGCGACTTCAACGCCATTCTGAAGACCCTGCCGGGCGTGCAGTCGACCAACGAGCTGACGAGCACCTACTCGGTGCGCGGCGGCAACTACGACGAAAACCTGGTTTACGTCAACGGCATCGAGATTTACCGGCCGTTCCTCGTCACGCAGGCCCAGCAGGAGGGCCTGAGCTTCGTCAACCCCGACCTAGTGGACCGGGTAGAGTTTTCCTCGGGGGGCTGGCAGCCGCGCTTCGGCGACAAGCTCTCCTCGGTGCTCAACATCGAGTACAAGCAGCCCACGCAGCGCGGCCTCACGGCCACGGGCAGTTTGGTGGGCGGGGCGCTGAGTTACGAAAACGTGTCGAAATCGGGCCGGGTGAGCTACCTGGGCGGGGTACGCTACAAAAACGCGCAGTACGTGCTGCGCTCCTTGCGCCAGCAGAGCGGGGCCTACAACCCGACTTTCGCCGACGGGCAGCTGTACGTGCGCATCGGGCTCGGGCCCAAGGACGACCTGCAGAAAACCAGCCTGGGCGTGCTCGGCTCCTGGGCCCACAACAACTACCGCTTCGCCCCGCAGTCGGGGCAGGTGACGTTCAGCACCGGCACCAACCAGTTCCAGCGCCTCTTCATCTACTACGACGGGCACGAGCGGATGCAGTACGACACCTACCAGGGCGGGCTGAACCTGACGCACCACTTCACCCCGAAGCTGACCGGGGAGCTGATCGGCGGCGGCCTGCTCACCCGCGAGTACGAGCTGCGCGACGTGGAAGCGGCCTACCGCCTGGCCGATATCAACCGCGACCCGAACTCGCCGGACTTCAACCAGGCCGTGCGCCAGCGCGACGTGGGTTCCCGCTTCGACCACTCGCGCAACCGCTTGGCGGCTTGGCTGGGCACCCTGGAAGCCCGCGCCACCTACAACCCGGCCCCGCGCCACGAGCTGCGCTTCGGCGTGAAAGCCGGCCGGGAGCACGTGGACGACCAGCTCAACGAGTACGCCTTCACCGATTCGGCCGATTACGTGCCGGCCAAGCGCTTCACCCGTCTGCAGACGCAACTGGACCTGACCTCCACGCGGGTGCAGGGTTACGGGCAGCACACCTGGCGCCTCGACTCGCTGCGGACCGTGACCTACGGCGTGCGCCTGCACTACTGGTCGGTGAACGAGCAGCTGACGGTGAGCCCGCGGGTGCAGTTTTCGGCCCGCTCGCGCCGTCACCCGAGCGTGTCGTACAAGGCCGCGACGGGGGTGTATTACCAGCCGCCGTTTTACCGCGAGCTGCGCAACCAGCAGGGCGTGCTCAACCCCGAGCTGCGGGCCCAGCGTTCCGTACATGTCATCGGGGGCACCGAGTACAACTTCAAGAACTGGGGGCGCCCGTTCAAGCTCACCGGCGAGGCTTACTTCAAGTACCTCACCGACGTCATCCCGTACGACGTGGACAACGTGCGCCTGCGCTACTTCGCCAAGAACCTGGCCACGGCCTACGTGGCCGGCGTCGACGGGCGCCTGAGCGGGGAGTTCGTGCGCGGGGCCGAGTCGTGGTTTAGCCTGGGCGTGCTCACCACCCGCGAAAACCTGCGGGGCGACTCGCTCACGGTGTTCGACGCCGACGGCAAGGCCATCGGCAAGAAGGAAAAAGGCTACATCCGCCGCCCCTCGGACCAGCGCGTGAACCTGGGCATCTTCTTCCAGGACCACCTGCCGAACAATCCCTCGGTGCGCGGCTACGTGAACTTCGTCTTCGGCTCCGGCCTGCCCTTCAGCCCGCCCGATGTGCCCGAGCTGCGCGGTACCAGCAAGCTCACCCGCAGCTACAAGCGCGTGGATTTGGGCTTCTCGAAGGTGCTGAGCTTGCGCACCATCAAGTCCAGCAAGTTCTACCAGCCCGAAAGCCTGTGGCTGGGTCTGGAAGTGCTCAACGTGCTGGCCGCCAACAACGTGGCCGGCTACAGCTACATCCAGGACCTGAACGGGGCCACCTACGGCGTACCCAACTACCTCTCGCAGCGCGTGGTGAACCTGCGCGTCATTGCCCGGTTCTAAACCCGCTACAACGGCCCAAATGCGGCGTGCCCGCCCCGAAGTTCGGGGCGGGCACGCGTTTGTATAAAGCGGTAGCTATTGAGCGTAAGGATGCAACACGTGGATCAAGGGAGAGGCACTGCTGGCCAAGGCCGGTTAGAAACCCAGGCGCTGGGAGCAGGACAAGTACAGCGCAAGGCCGAGCGGAAACAGCAATAAGATGGCCGCCTTGCCGGGCCAGGGCCGGGGAGCGGGCGTGACCAGGTCAATCAGCTGGGTGAAGACGCCCAAGCCGCTGGCCAGCGTCATCAGCAGCATCCAGCCGCGCCCGGCTGTGTCGAGGGTACCGCCAGCAACCAGCACCAGGCCCATGTGCTGCAGGCAGACCAGGCCGAGGGTAGCCAGGGCAAAGCCGCCGCGCCAGCCGCGACGGGCAGCCGCGGCGTTCAGGGGTTTGACGGATTGGTAGAGTACTACCGGGGAAATCAGCCAGCCGAGCGGGGCGAAGAAATGGGCCGCCAGCAGCGTGAGTATCAGTAGAACGGCCGCAAAGACCAGGGTGGGGCCGAACGAGCAGGAAGGGAGCGGACGCATCGGCGTGGATTACTTCTCGGCGTCCTGGTGCACGTCGCGGAAGCGCAGCATGTCGAGCAGGCGCTGCTCCTTCGCGTTGTCGAAGCCGCAGGTGGCGCGGAATTCCCGGGGGTTGCGGTAGGTGCCGAAGAGCATGTCCCACCACACGATGTCGCCGTAGTTGTGGGCGTGGTGCTCGTATTCGTGGTGGATGCGGTGCATCTCGGGCCGCTGGAAAACGTAGCCCACCCACTGCGGCGTGCGCACGTTGGTGTGGTAGAAAAACTCGCCCAGGGCCGTGCACAGCGTGTAGATGGCCCCGGCCGCCGGGCTCAGCCCCAGCAAGGTGAATACCAGCAGCGTGCCGATGAGGGAGTTGACGACCATTTCCACCGGGTGCTTGTAGAAGGAGGTAATGACTTCCAGCCGTTGTGGGCTGTGGTGAATCTGGTGGAAGTGCCGCCACAGAAAATCGACGCGGTGACGCCAGCGGTGCCACCAGTAAAAGACGAACGTGGCCACCAGGTAGGCCAGCAAGCCGCCCAGCACCGGCCCCACGTGCCGGGAAAGGTGCAACACGGAGTAGGCCGACAGCCACTTTTCCCAGCTGATGCCCGCCAGCAGCACCACCAGCAATTGGACGGCATTCAGCAGGAGCACCCGGGCGGGCCAGGTGGGCACCACGGGCAGGCGCCAGCCGGGGCGCAGGCGTTCGAGCACGAAACAACCCGCGAAAACGAGGAAAATGATGGGTAACATGGGCCTGGGGTCTGGGGTGAAACGATGTCCCAAAAGTCCCGCGCCGCCGCTGGCCCGCGCTTGATAAATATCAATTTCGCTCCCGGCCGGCGGCCTGGGCCCGGATGCGGCTGATAGTTTCGGGCGTCACGCCGAGGTAGGAGGCCAGGTGCTTGAGCGGCACGCGCTGCAGCACCTCGGGAAAGGTGTGCACCAGCTGGGCGTAGCGCTGCTCGGCCCGCAGCAGGCGCAGCTGCTGGGTGCGCTGTTCACTGAGCACGTAGTAATGCTCCGTCAGCATCCGGCCCACGTAGTTGAATTCGGGGAAGTCGCAGTAAAGCTGCTGCAGCTGCTCGTAGCTGATGGAGTAGAGCACACTGTCCTCCAGCAGCTCGATAAACTCCTGCGACACGGTGCGCGTGAGGAAGCTCACGATGGAAATCAGAAAGTCGCCCTCGTGCATAAACCAGGTGTTGGCCTCGCGCCCCTCGTGCAGGTAGTAGCCCCGCGCCAGCCCGCTTTCCACGAAGTAAATGCGACCCGCCACCTGGCCCGGGGCCAGCAGCGCCCGGCGGGCCGGCAGCTCCTCGCGGCGCATGAGCTGCGTAATCGTCTGCAGGCAGCGGTCGGAAAGGGGGTAAAGGGCCCGCAGGCGGTGCAGCAGCGCGTCCATAAGCGAATCGGGAAAAGGAAATCTGGTGTGCCCTGAAAAAGCCCGCCGCCCCAAAAGTCCGGAATTCCGGGCTCTTGGGGCGGCGGGCGTATATCAAGACGCTGCGCGGGCTAGTACGCCTTCGACTGCCACTGCGTGAGGGCCACTTTCATGCCCGGCAGCTGGGTTTTGAACTTGTCGTCGTCCTTGTCCCCGGCTTTGATGGCGCGGCGGGCGCTTTCCACGGCCGAGAGGTAGTCCTCTTTCTGGGCCATCAGGCGGGCTTTCAGCCAGAGGTTGGTGTAGCTCTCATTCAGCTCGATGGCGCGGTTGATGTACTTCAGCGCCAGCTCGGCCTCGATCTGGTTCTGAATCAGGTAATCGGCGGCGGCGGCCAGCAGCTGCGGGTCGTTGGGCGTTTTGCTCATGGCCGCCTGCATGCTCTGCAGCACCTTGGCGTGCACGTTGGTGCGGATAAACACCGAAATGGTCTTCGTTTCCCACGACAGGTTCAGGCGGGCGGCGTTGGGGCGCACGTCCGAAAACCAGTAGTGCAGCGACTCGCGCATGGGCGTGGTTTCGGGCAGCACCGGCACGCGCAGCACGTCGTCCTCGGCCTTGTAGCCCTCGTTGCCCCAATGGTTAGTCACCTTGTTGAGGATGAGCTGCCAGTCGTGGTCGGCCGAGGGCAGCACGTAGAGCGAGTAAGTGCCCGCGGCCACGGGCTTGCCGCCGAGGCGCACCGAGTCGGCGAAGGTGATGAGGGTGTTTTCGTTGGCGCCGGCCCGCCACACCTGCTCGTAGGGTACCAACTGCCCCCAGATTTTGCGGTTTTTCACGCCCGGCGTGTGGTAATCCACGGTCACGTCCGTCAGGCCGATGGTCTGGGTGACAACGGCGTGCGGGCTGGCCTGGGGCTGTACGAATTGCTGGGCGTGAACTTCGGCCGCGCCGAGCAGGGCGGCCAGAATAAGGCAAAAGAAGCGGGACATAGCGGGTGCAGTGGGTGTGTTCGTAACGAGGCAGTCCGAAAGAAAAGTGCCAAGGTACGACAGCTGGGGCGCTTCAGGGTTTAATTCACATCATCATGTGAGCCGCCGACGCGGTGAGTCCAAGCACGTTAGCGGGGGAAGAAAATACGGCAATGGCAATTTCTCGGGCGGATTATTTCGGGTTTTGATTTTCCCGCGTACCTTTGCCCGCATAATTCCCAAATCCCGCATGTCCCTCGTCGCCTCGTTGCGCCTTACCACGTCGCCGGCCGCCCCGCATGGGGCCGCTGCGGCTGGGCATGCCGGTCATCATCACCACCATTCCTCCCCGGGAGAGGAATAATTACGTATAGGCGTTCGGCTACGGTCCGAACCTACGTCGCCCCGCCGGTTTTGGCCCCTTGCCGCTGACAGCAGCCCCGCTTCGGACCTCGGCCCCCTTTGATGATGTTTTCGACAACGCAGCGGTGCGCTTTGCCGCGGCCGGCGTTGTTTCCCGCTTTTCCTTCCTTTCCATGATTCGTCTGGCCATCCAGAAATCTGGTCGTCTGAGCGAAGACTCGCTCGGCCTGATCCGCGAATGCGGCATCGGTTTCGTCAGCAGCTCCTACAAGCTCAAAACCGAAGCCACCAACTTCCCCCTCGAAATCCTCTTCCTGCGCGACGACGACATTCCCGGCTACGTGCAGGACGGCGTGGCCGACCTCGGCATCGTGGGCCAGAACGTGCTGGTGGAAGCCGGTCTGCCCCAGCTCGAAGTCGAGCCCCTGGGCTTCAGCAAGTGCCGCCTCTCGCTGGCCGTGCCCCGCGGCGAGGCCTACACCTCGGTGGCCGATCTGCAGGGCAAGAACATTGCCACCTCGTACCCCGAAATCCTGGGCACGTACCTGGCCGGCCAGGGCGTGCAGGCCCAGCTGCACACCATCAGCGGCTCGGTGGAAATTGCCCCGAGCATCGGCCTCGCCGACGCCATCTGCGACATCGTGTCCTCGGGCTCCACCTTGCTCGGCAACGGCCTGCGCGAGGTGGAAACCGTATTTCGCTCCGAAGCCGTGCTCATTGCCAGCCCGCAGCTGACGGAGGAAAAGCACCGCCTGCTGGAGCAGCTGCGCTTCCGCATGCAGGCCGTGCGCCGCGCCCGCCGCAACAAGTACATCCTGCTCAACGCCCCGGTGGCGGCTCTCGACGCGGTCAAGGCCCTGCTGCCCGGTATCAAGTCGCCCACGGTGACGCCGCTGGCCGAAGCCGGTTGGGTGTCGGTGCAGTCGGTGGTCAACGAGGACGACTTCTGGCACATCACCGACCAACTCAAATCCGTCGGCGCCGAAGGCATCCTGGTACTGCCCATCGAGAAGATGATTAGCTAAGCGGTGAACTGGTGAGATGGTGAAGTGGTGAGTGTCGTTCTGATTGCGCGAAATGCGCAGTTCCGGCCTCCCGAACATCAAACTCACTAGTTCACCATCTCACCAGTTCACCGAAATGCAACGAGTTGATTTTCCCGCCCCGGCCCAGTGGCCGGCGCTGCAGCAGCGCCCCGCCCAGGCTGAAGCCGCCGAGGTGGAGCAGCGGGTGCGCGCCATCTTCGACGACGTGCGCCAGCGCGGCGACGCGGCCCTGCGCCACTACGCGGCTACTTTCGACGGCGCCACTTTGACCGAGTTACGGGTTTCCGCCGCCGAGCTGGCCGCCGCGGCCGCCGCGGTGCCCGCCGACTTGCAGGCCGCCATTCGGCAGGCTCGCCAGAACATCGAGCGGTTTCACAGCGCCCAGCGCGAGGCCGAGCTGCGCCTCGAAACCATGCCCGGCGTGGAATGCTGGCGCCGCCCGGTGCCGGTGCAGCGCGTGGGCCTTTACATTCCGGGCGGCACGGCGCCGCTGTTCAGCACCCTGCTGATGCTGGGCGTGCCCGCCCGCCTGGCCGGCTGCCCCGACATTGTGCTGTGCACGCCCCCCGGCAAGGACGGCTCCGTCAACCCGGTTATTCTGTTCACCGCCGCGCTGCTCGGCATCGATACCGTCATCAAGGCCGGCGGGGCCCAGGCCATTGCCGCCCTGACCGGCGGCACCGAATCCGTACCGGCCGTCGACAAAATCTTCGGGCCCGGCAACCGCTACGTGACGGCCGCCAAGCAGCTGGCCGCCCAGCGCGGCGTGGCCATTGATATGCCCGCCGGCCCCTCGGAGGTGCTGGTCATTGCCGATGCCTCCGCCAACCCGGTATTCGTGGCGGCCGACCTGCTCAGCCAGGCCGAGCACGGCCCCGACTCGCAGGTGGTGCTGCTGTCCGATTCGGCGCCGGTGCTCGACGCCGTGACGGCCGAGGTGCAGCGGCAGCTGGCCGACCTGCCCCGCCGCGACGTGGCCGCGCAGGCCCTGCGGGAAAGCCGGGCCATCCTGCTGGCCAGCGCCGCCGAGATGCTGCAGTTTTCCAACCAGTACGCGCCCGAGCACCTGATCCTGGCCACGGACAATGCCGAGGAACTGGCCGCCGGGGTGACCAGCGCGGGCTCGGTGTTCCTGGGCCACCTCACGCCCGAGGCCGCCGGCGACTACGCCTCCGGCACCAACCATACCCTGCCCACCAACGGCTACGCCCGCAACTACAGCGGGGTGTCGCTCGACTCGTTCGTGAAAAAAATCACCTTCCAGCGCATCACGCCGGCGGGGCTGCGGGCCCTCGGGCCGGTGGTCGAAACCATGGCCGAAGCCGAGGGCCTGCGCGCCCACGCCCGCGCCGTGACCCTGCGGCTGGAATCAATTGGCAATTAACAATGAGCAGTGAACCATGAGCAATAGGGAGGAAGCGCGCCGACTTTTGCGTCGGACATCCCCAGCATTGCTCATGGTTCATTGATAATTGATCATTGAACGCAATGAACCTCGACGAACTCATCCGGCCCAACGTGCGGGCCATGAAACCCTACGCCTCGGCCCGCGACGAATTCCAGGGCACGGCGCAGGTCATGCTCGACGCGAACGAGAATAGCCTCGGCTCGGCCGGCGGGCAGGCCTTCAACCGCTACCCCGACCCGCTGCAGCGCGCCGTGAAGGCCGAAGTGGCCCGCCTCAAGCAGGTCAGCCCCCAGCAGATTTTCCTCGGCAACGGCTCCGACGAAGCCATCGACCTGCTGCTGCGCCTGACCTGCGTGCCCGGCCAGGACCGCATCCTGATTTTGCCGCCCACCTACGGCATGTACGAAGTGGCCGCCAACCTCAACGACGTGGCCATCGAACGGGTGCCGCTGACGGCCGACTTCCAACTCTCCGACGACGCCATTAATAAGGTGTTGGCCTCACCGGCGAAACTGGTGTTCATCTGCTCGCCCAACAACCCCACCGGCAACCTGCTGCACGCCGAGGCGGTGGAGCGTATCCTGCGCGGCTTCCCGGGCCTGGTCGTGGTCGACGAAGCCTACATCGACTTCGCCGCCGCGCCCAGTTGGACTTCGCGCCTGGCGGAGTTTGAGAACCTGGTGGTGCTGCAGACGTTTTCCAAGGCCTGGGGCCTGGCCGGGCTGCGCCTGGGCATGGCCTTCGCCTCGCCCGCGCTCATTGGCTACCTCAACAAGATCAAGCCGCCCTACAACGTGTCGGAAACCACCCAGCAGCACGCGCTGGCCGGCCTGGCCGATACCGGTGGTTTCGAGCAGATGCGCCGGGAGCTGCTGGCCGAGCGCGAAAAGTTGGCGGTGGCTTTGCCCGCCGTCGGCATCGTCGAGCACGTGTTTACCTCCGACGCGAACTTTCTGCTGGTGCGTTTCCGCCCCGATGCCACCGCCGTGTACGAATACCTGCTCCGGTGCGGCATCGTGGTGCGCAACCGCACCACCCAGCCCGGCTGCGCCGGCTGCCTGCGCCTGACCGTGGGCACGCCCGCCGAAAACCAGCAGCTGCTCGCCGCCCTGCACCAGTATCCCGGCTAGGCCCTTGCCGGCCCGCCCGTTCTTTCCGACCACGACCACCGCGCCCCACGACGGCGCGCCTGCCATGAAAAAAGTACTCTTCATCGACCGCGACGGGACCATCCTCGTCGAGCCGCAACCCAGCCAGCAGGTCGACTCCTTCGACAAGTTTCAGTTTCTGCCCGGCGCCATCACCGGACTTGCGCGCATTGCCCGCGAGCTGGACTACGAGCTGGTGCTGGTGACCAACCAGGACGGGCTCGGCACCGATTCCTTTCCCGAGGAGACGTTCTGGCCCTGCCAGAACCTAATGCTCGACATTTTGCGCGGAGAAGGGGTGGAGTTTGCCGCCGTCCTCATCGACCGCAGCTTCCCCCACGAAAACCTGCCCACGCGCAAGCCCGGCCTCGGCCTGCTCGGCCCGTACCTCGACCCCGCCAACGGCTACGACCTGCCGGGCTCCTTCGTGCTCGGCGACCGGCTCACCGACGTGCAGCTGGCCGAGAACCTGGGCTGCCGGGCCATCCTGCTCAGCGAAGTACTCAGCGACGAGCGCGCCGCGCTGACCACTACCAACTGGGACGCGATATACCAGTTCCTGCGCCTGCCTGCCCGCCGGGCCGTGGTACAACGCGACACCAACGAAACCAAAATCCGAGTTGAGCTGAACCTGGACGGCAGCGGCCGGCATAGTATAAAAACCGGCCTCGGGTTTTTCGACCACATGCTGGACCAGCTGGCCAAGCACAGCGGGGTGGACATGCTGGTGGAAGTGCAGGGCGACCTGCACATCGACGAGCACCACACCATCGAAGACGCCGCCATTGCCATTGGCGAAGCCTTCACCCAGGCCCTCGGCGACAAGCGCGGCCTGGCGCGCTACGGCTTCCTATTGCCGATGGACGACGCCCTGGCCCAGGCGGCTATTGACTTTTCCGGCCGGCCCTGGCTGGTGTGGGATGCCCAATTCAAGCGTGAGAAAATCGGGGATATGCCCACGGAAATGTTTTACCATTTCTTCAAAAGCTTCGCCGATGCCGCCCGCTGCAACCTTAACATCAAGTGCGAGGGGGACAACGAGCACCACAAGATTGAAGCCATTTTCAAGGCCGTTGCTAAGGCCATCAAAGCAGCTTTGCAGCGGGATGCCAGCAAGATGGAAATACCCAGCACCAAAGGAGTGCTGTAGTCTTTATACAAATGTTTAAACAAATGGATAAAGCTGGTGATGCGTCTCAAAAGCTCTTGATCAGGGCTAATTCCCGCATATTTCGTGTTTGCTCATTTGTATAACAAGACAAGCTTCAGCAAATGGAAATAGCCGTCATTGATTACAAGGGAGGCAACGTACAGTCGGTGCTGTTCGCCCTGGAGCGCCTGGGCGTGCAAGCCACGTTGACCGCCGAACCCGACGCCATCCGCCGGGCCGACAAGGTCATATTCCCCGGCGAAGGCGAAGCCGCCTCGGCCATGCGTGAGCTGCGGGCCCAGGGTCTCGACCAGTTGCTGCCCACCCTGACGCAGCCCTTTCTGGGGGTGTGCCTGGGCATGCAGCTGCTGGGCCAGCACAGTGAAGAGGGCGACACCGAGTTGCTCGGCATCCTGCCCTTCGCGGTGAAACGCTTCCAGCCCGACCCGCAGCACAAAGTGCCGCATATGGGCTGGAACACCTTGCGCAATCTTCGCTCCCCGCTGTTTCGCGGGCTGCGCGAAGACGACTACGTGTACTTCGTGCACAGTTACTACGCGCCGGTGGGTACCTACACCATTGCCGAAGGCGCCCACCCGGGGCCGTTCAGCGCGGCCGTGCAGCACCAGAACTTCTACGCGGTGCAGTTTCACGCCGAGAAAAGCGGCCCCGTCGGCACGCGCATCCTCCAAAACTTCCTCGACCTGTAATCGACCCGCCATGGAAATCATTCCCGCTATTGACCTGATCGGGGGCCAGTGCGTGCGCCTGACCGAGGGCGACTTTGCCCAGCAGACCACCTACGATTCCGACCCGCTGGCCGTGGCCCAGCGCTTCGAGCAGCACGGCTTGCGCCGCCTGCACCTGGTCGACCTCGACGGCGCCCGAGCCAGGCAGCCCGTCAACCTGGCCGTGCTCGAACGCCTGGCCCGCCATACCACCCTGCATATCGACTTCGGCGGCGGGCTGCAGCACGAGGACGCCGTGCGCCAGGCCTTCGACGCGGGCGCCGCGCAGATTACGGCCGGTAGCATTGCCGTGCGGGAGCCCGCCACCGTGCAGCACTGGCTGCGCACCTTCGGGGCCGAGCGCATCATCATCGGGGCGGATTTTCGCGACCAGCGCATTGCCATCAACGCCTGGGCCGAACAATCGGAGCGGACCCTGCGGGGGTTTGTGGCCGAGTACCTGGCCGCCGGGGCCCGCAGCTTCGTGTGCACCGATGTGAGCAAGGACGGCAAGCTGCAGGGCCCGGCGCTGGAAACCTACCAGCAGCTGCGGGCCCAGCTGCCGGCCGCCCAGCTGGTGGCCAGTGGGGGCGTCACCACCGTAGCCGACCTGGAAGCCCTGGCGGCGCTGGGCATGCACGGCGCCATCATCGGCAAAGCCATCTACGAGGGCACCATCAGCCTGCCGGAGCTGGCGCGCTTCGTGCATTAACGGCGCGACCGGCCGCCGCTCGTGCCCCCGCCAATCACTCATTCACTCATTCACTCATTCACCGTTGCTGACCAAACGCATCATTCCCTGCCTCGACGTCAAGGACGGGCGCACCGTCAAGGGCGTACGGTTCGAGGGCCTGCGCGACGCGGGCGACCCGGTGGCCCTGGCGGCCCAATACGCCCGCCAGGGCGCCGACGAGCTGGTGTTTCTCGACATCACCGCCACCAACCAGAAACGCCAGACGCTGGTGGCCCTGGTGCGCGACGTGGCGCGCGAGCTCGATATTCCCTTCACCGTGGGCGGCGGCATCTCGGCCGTGTCCGACGTGGAGGCCCTGCTGCTCAACGGGGCCGACAAGGTTTCCATCAACTCCGCCGCCCTGCAGCGCCCCGAGCTTATCGACGAGCTGGCGCGCCGCTTCGGTTCCCAATGCATCGTGGTGGCCGTGGATGCGCGCCATACGCCCGAGACGGGGTGGCAGGTATACACCCGCGCCGGCACCCAGGCCACCGGGCGCGACGCGGTGCAGTGGTGCCGCGAAGCTGCCGAACGCGGGGCAGGGGAGCTGCTGCTTACCTCCATGAGCCACGACGGCACCAAGGACGGCTTCGCGCTGGACGTGACCGGGGCGGTGTGCCGGGCCGTTACGGTGCCGGTAATAGCCTCGGGTGGGGCGGGCCGGATGGAGCACTTCACCCGCGTGTTTGAGCAGGCCGGCGCCGATGCCGGGCTGGCCGCCAGTATCTTTCACTTCGGCGAAGTCGGTATTGCAGACCTCAAGCAGCATCTGCGGTCGGCCGGCGTAGCAGTAAGAATGTAATTTTGTTTACTATATTAATCAGTGATAAAATAAACTTATTTACTTTAAGCAAAATAGCGTTGATTAACAACGTATTAACCATCCAACGAAAGACACCATGAACCTAGACTTTGAAAAAATGGGCGGCCTGATTCCGGCCGTGGTGCAGGATGCCGATACTGGACAGGTGCTCATGCTCGGCTACGTAGATGAGGAAGCAGTGCGCCAGACCGAGCAAACCGGCCGGGTAACGTTCTTCTCGCGCTCCAAAAACCGCCTCTGGACCAAGGGCGAAACCAGCGGCCACTTCCTGACGCTGGTGAGCCTGCACCCCGACTGCGACCAGGACGCGCTGCTTATCCGCGCCCGGCCCGACGGTCCGACCTGCCACCGCGGCACCACCAGCTGCTTCGAACAGGCCGCGCAGACGGCCCTACCCACGGCGCCGGTCAGCTTTCTGGCCGAATTGGAGCGCCTGGTGCAGCGCCGGCAGCAGCGGCCGGAGGAAGAGCCCAATTCTTACACCGCGAAGCTGTTCCAGCGCGGGCTGCCCAAGATTGCCCAGAAAGTCGGGGAGGAGGCCGTCGAAACCGTGATTGATGCCGTGGCCGGCAACACCGAAGGCCTGAAGGGCGAAGCTGCCGACCTGCTTTATCACCTGCTGGTGCTGCTGGCCGCCTCCGGCCTCCGCCTCGATGATGTGGTGCAGGTGCTGCGGCAGCGGCATACAACCATTGCGGCCGGGGAACGGCGGGACTCTTAAGTCCAGGAATAGGTGTTCAACAGAACGCCCCTCGCCAATCCTGAACGGGTGGGCGAGGGGCGTTCTGTTTGTCGGCAGGAGCGACTAAAACCGGTAGCTCAGTTGAAGGCCGGCCGTGGCGTGGAGAAACTGCGGGGAAGCGAAGGAAAGGGTGTAGATGGAACGCGAGCGTTCCAATCCCAGATACGTGTCCAGGCTCAGCCGTTGACCCAACGCCCACTGGCGGCCTATCCGGACCTGGGGTGTGAGGTCGAATCGTTGCCGGCTATAGGTTGGGCCCTCGCCGGCCGTGACGGTGTGGCGCAGGAAGTAATAGTTGCCCTGCAGGCCGAGGTCGGCGTACCAGCCAATAAGCGCCGGCTGGCGGCTGGAAAAGTTGTAGCGGCCGTGCACCCCGGCCGCGAGCTGCCGCTGGCGAATGGTGCTGCGGTAGCTGTAGATGCTGTCGGGGGAAAACACGTAGTCGTAGCCGCTGGAAGAGGAGGAGCCGGAGTAGCTGCCGCTGACTTCGAGTGCGAATTGCGGGGCCACCTGCCACTCGTAAGCCAGCGTGGGCCGGATGCCCGACAGGCCGGCGACGGCTTGCACTCCAAGCTTAACCTGGTGCGTGCGGGACGCGGGAGCGGACGAGGGCGCCTGGGCGCGGGCCGTGTGAGTGGTGAGGAGCGGGGTAGCCAGGGCGATGCTGGCCAGTAGTACACGGGTAACCATGAAACAAAGGGGGGGGGCTGGAACGGAATAGGAAGGGAAGCAAAGGATCAAAAGCGGTACCCGGCCTGCAGGGCCATGCCGAAGGCGGGCCGGGCGTAGAAATACCGCTCTGACCCCAGGGCGTAAAAGCCGGTGTTGGCATTGTAAACGTAACGGGGCTCGGTACCCACAACCAGTTCTGGCCCCAAGCCCACGTCGAAGGTGAAGCGCGGGCCCAGCTGGCACTGCCGGCCGAAGCGCAGCTGCAGGTTTTGCTCGTGGTAGTGGTTGCGCTCGGTATGCCCGTCGTCGAAACGGTAGCGGGTCCACTGGCCCAGCAGCTGCGCCCCGGCCCCCACGTACCAGCCCGCCAGGGCGGGTTTGGTGGGTTGTAGGTAGCGGCGCAGCTGCACCGTGAGGGCCAGGCGTTGCCGGCGGGCGCGGTAGCGCTGAAGCGGGACAGGGTAGAAATAAGCGGAGTCGTACACGAACCCGCGGCCGCCGTCGTAGCCGTTGAACCAGCCGCCCAGGGAGGCTTGCAGGCTGGTGCGCGGAGCCAGTTGCCGCTCGTAGCTGAGGCCGATGGTTTCGCTGGAGAAGAGGCCGAGCTTAAGGGCCTGCCGGGGTGTAGCCGGCGGCGCGGGGGCGGCCACAGCGGCGTTGGTGGTCTGGGCAGCGGCCGGGGCCGCCGACAGCAGCAGGAGCAAGGCCGGTAGGGCCGGGGGACAGGCGGGAAGCTTCACGCAGGATGTAACGTAAGGATATCAAACAAGCCAAACAACGCCGCCGCGGACGGGTTTGGTATGGCAATAATACGCCGGCGCGGGGCACGGCCCCAACTTCCCGGCCCGCGCGGGCGTAGAGCCGGCACGCGGCCCGCCGAAATCCTGGCTACCTTGCGCGCCGTTTTGCTGTTTTTATGTCCGACAACGCTTCTTACCTGGCCACGCAGTCGCTGACCGTGCTCGTCCCCGTGTACAACGAAGAGGAGAGCCTGCGGCAGTTCGTGGTGGAGATGAACAAGTACCTCGAACTAGCCCCGGTGGCCACCACCGTGCTCTTCGTCAACGACGGCTCCACCGACGGCTCGCTGGCCATCCTGCGCGACATCTGCCGCCACGACTCGCGCTACGAGTTCGTTTCGCTGGCCCAGAACCGCGGCCTGAGCACCGCCATCAAGGCCGGCATCGACCACGCCCGCGGCACGCTCGTCGGCTACATCGATTCCGACATCCAGACCACGCCGCTGGATTTCGTGGAGCTGCTGCGCTTTTTCCCCGAGTACGACATGGTCACCGGCATCCGGGCCAAGCGCCAGGACTCGGCCGTGAAGCTGCTTTCCTCGAAGATTGCCAACAACTTCCGCCGGCTGATGATCAACGACGGCATCGTGGACACGGGCTGCCCGCTCAAGATTCTCAAAACCGAGTACGCCCGCCGCATTCCGCTGTTCCACGGCATGCACCGCTTCCTCGGGGCCCTGGTGCAGCTGCAGGGCGGCCAGGTCAAGCAGTTGCCCGTGCGCCACTTCCCGCGCTTTGCCGGCACGGCCAAGTACAACCTCTGGAACCGCCTCTGGAAGCCCTTGGTTGACACCTTCGGCTACCGCTGGATTCGCTCCCGCTGGAAGAACTACGAAATCGGGGAGAAGCACCACCAATCCGCGGCCTAAGCGCCGGCTGCCGCCATGAAAACCGAAACCGTCGCGCTGCTGATCGGGCTGACCTCGCAGCTGCTCTTCTCCAGCCGCATCGTGCTGCAGTGGGTGCAGAGCGAGCGGGCCAAGCGGGTGCTGGTGCCCACCTTGTTCTGGCAGATCAGCCTGATATCATCGTTTCTGATGATCATCTACGGCATGCTGCGCCACGACCCGGTGATTCTCGGCGCCCAGCTCATTAGCTACGGCATCTACATCCGCAACCTGCAGCTATTGGGGGAGTGGCGCAAGCTTAACGCCTGGTTCCGGGCTGGGGCCTACGTGTTTCCGCTGGCCGTGCTGGCCTGGTTCGTGGTCGGCAACCAGCACTTCAGCCTGCAGCAGATGCTGCGCAACCGCATTCCGGGCGGGGTGCTGGCCCTGGGCGCCATCGGGCAGACCATTTTCCTGCTGCGCTTCGTGTACCAGTGGATTTACTCGGAGCGCAAGGGCGAGTCGGTGCTGCCGCTGGGGTTCTGGGTGGTCAGCTTCGTGGGCTCGGTGCTCATCCTGACCTACGCCGTGCTCCGCCGCCCCGTCGACGTGGTGCTCATCGTGGGCAACGTGTTCGGCACGGTGGTTTACGCCCGCAACATCGTGCTGCTGCGCCGGGAGCTGCGCCGCTCGGCCCGTTCCTTGGCGCAACCCAATGCCGCGCTGAACCCGGAACAAGCCGCTGCCACTGGCTGATGTCTCTGCTTCAATCAACCTAAAACGCCAGCGGGCCGGATGAGAATCCGGCCCGCTGGCGTTTACAACAGAGTTCTGAACGACAAGCACGTCCTAATCCTCCTGCTCGTTCAGCCAGTCGACAAACTGCCGGAGCCCGTCGGCCAGCGGGGTTTGGGGGGCGTAGCCGAGCAGGGCCTGAGCCTTGCGGATGTCGGCAAAGGTCACGTCCACGTCGCCGGCCTGCATGGGCTGAAACTGCAGCCGGGCCTCCACGCCCACGGCCGTGGCCACGGCCCGAATGAGTTCGAGCAGGGGCACGGGGCGGTTGTTGCCGAGGTTCACCGTTTCGTACACGCCTTCGTGGCTCAGCAGGTAACGCACGCCGCGCACCACCCCGTCCACCGTGTCGGCCACGAAGGTGTAGTCGCGGGCCGTCGACCCGTCGCCGTACACCGGAATGGGCTGGCCCGCGCGCAGCAGGCGGGCGAATTTGTGGATGGCCAAGTCGGGGCGCTGCCGGGGGCCGTACACGGTGAAAAACCGCGCGTTGAGCACGTTGAGCCGGTAGAGGTGGTGGTAGGTGTAGGTCAGCTCCTCGCCGGCCAGCTTAGTGGTGGCGTAGGGCGAAATGCAAGCCTGCTGCAGCTGCTCTTCCTCGTTGAAGGGCAGGTGGCGCGTATTGCCGTACACCGACGAGGACGAGGCAAACAGCAGGCGCCCGATGCCGCGCTGCCGCAGCCACTCCAGCAGGTGCCCGGTGGCCAGCACGTTGTTGTCGAGGTAGGCCAGGGGCTGCTGCACCGACGGGCCCACCCCGGCCTTGGCGGCCAGGTGCACCACCACGTCGGGCGTGTCGGTAGGGTCGGGCCAGGCGTTTTCCAGGGCCGCGGCGCCGGCGCGCAAATCCAGCTCGCGGAACGAAAACCGCGGCTCGGCCAGTAAGGCCCGCAGGTTGCGCTCTTTCAGGCGACGGTCGTAGAACGGGTCAAAATTGTCGAGGCCCAGCACGCGAAACCCGTCGGCGAGCAGGCGCTGACACAGGTGGGAGCCGATAAAACCTGCGCAACCGGTGACAAGAACCGTGGGCATACAGCGGAGCAGTAGATAAAGGAGTCGGGAGCCCGGGGCCGGGAAAGCCGAGGACCGGGAAAGGCGCGCAAAGGTAGCCGAAAAGCTGTCCTACGCGACGTCCATGACGTAGCTTTCGGGCCCCGGGACCGTATACGCTCCGATTCTACACTGGTATGGCTGACTCTTTTCTGACCCCCGCGGGCTGGCCGCGGCCGTGGGTGCAATGGCTGGTGCTGGCCGTCGTGCTGGGCATCGGCTTGTTTGTGCGCCTCGACGCGCCGGAAATCGGCCTGATGGAAGCCCGCAACTTTGTGGCCGCCCGCGAAATCCACGCCGGCGGCTCCTGGCTGCTGCCCACCATGAACGGGGAGCTGCGCCTGGCCAAGCCCCCGCTGCCCACCTGGCTGGTGGCCGCGGTGATGCACCTGACCGGCTCCACCACCGACCTGGGCCTGTTGCGCCTGCCCTCGGCCGTGGGCGCCTGCCTGCTGGTGCTCTTCTTCCGGGCCCTGGCCCGCCGCCTCACGCCGCCCCAAGATCAGGGTCGCACCGCCTGGCTGGCCACCGTGGTGCTGGCCAGCAGCCTGCTGCTGCTCACTGCCGGCCGCGACGGCAACGGTTGGGACATTTACGCTTATTGTTTCATGACCGGGGCCCTGGCCGCGGCCGTGCGCGGCCTGCAAAGCCCAACCCGGGGCCTGGGGTGGTTTGCCGGCTCCGGCCTGCTGATCGGCCTGTCGATTCTCAGCAAAGGCCCCGTGGCGCCCTACGGCATGCTCTTACCATTCCTAGTTGCCTACGCCCTGCGCGGCGAGCGGGCCGCCCTGCGTCGGCAGTGGCCCGGCCTGCTGCTGATGGCCGTGGTGGGGTTAGGAGTGGGGGGCGTCTGGCCCCTGTATGTGCTCAGCCAGCACCTGAGCGAAGCCAGCCAGGTAGCCCATACCGAGTCCACGTCCTGGGCCAACCGCCACGTGCAGCCGCTGTGGTTCTACGCCAGCTTTCCGGCCTTTATGGGCCTCTGGGCTTTGGCAGCAGTGGCCACCTTGGCCTGGCCCTACGCGGCCCCGCGCATCCGCCCGTACGCGCCGTATGCGCTGCTGCTGGCCTGGGTGCTGGCCACGTTGGTGCTGCTGAGCCTGGTCCCCGAAAAGAAGGAGCGTTACCTGCTGCCCGTATTGCCGCCGTTGTCCTTGCTCACTGCCGGCTTGCTGCGCTACTGGCTGAGCGAAGACCGCCGCACAAGCCCGGTCGATAAATGGCTGCTGCGGGGCTGGGTAGGGGTGGTGGTGCTGGTGCTGCTGGCCTTGCCGCTGGCCCTTCGCATCGTGGGCCTGGCCAGCTTTGCACCCGATACGCCGCGGTACTGGCTTGCCAGCGGGCTGGCCGTGGCCGCAGCCGGCGGGGCGGTGTGGCTCTGGTGCCGCAGCGCACTGCCCCAGGCGGCCGTAGCCGTGACGCTGGCGACGGTGCTGCTGGCCAGCGGCCTGCTGATGCCGGCCTATCCCGAGTGGCAGCGCCGCCGCGACGACCCGGGCCTCCGGCCCCTGGCCCGACTCGTGCGCGAGCGGGCCGAACTGCGCCGGGCACCGGTCTACAGCGTAGGGGAGATGCAGATCAAATGGATCTGGGCGGCGGGGCGGGTGGTGCCCCAATGGCACCCTGAAACCGATTCCCTGCCGTTGCAACGTCTACCGGTGCTGGTCTATGCCGGGGCCCGCGGAGCCGCACCGTTTCCGGCGTCCCTGGCCCGCCGCTTTCAGGTCGAAACGGTTGACAGCTTCGATTTGAGCCACCAGTTCGCCGATGGGCGGTGGTATGTGACGGAAATCCGGGCGCGCTCCGGGCGCTAGTTAACATAATAATGTTCCCGGAGCGAAGCGCCAGCCACCGGGGCAGGGCAGGAGTTGGCCAAAGTTGCTCTCCCGCCTCGCTCCGGCGGCTTGTCCGTGTTTATACCAGCCGCTGCAGGTGCTTGCGGATTTTTTCCAGCAGTGCTTGTACGATCAGCAAATCGGCATCCTCCTGCACCGACAACTGCGTATCCAGACCCGGCCCCGTGATGCGGATGGTATATAGCGCGCCCGGATCATTTGCTCCCGTGGTTATCGGACTTGTAGAAGGTACATGTACGGCCTGAGGCGGAATGCCGGGCTCCGGAGCTGGTATGACGGGGGTATATGCGGGCGGAGCCGACTCGGGAACTGGCAGAGCGCTACTACTGGCCGCGCTATTGCCGCTGAGGTGTGGTACAAGGGGCACCTGCGCTGTAGACTGCTGAGCGCTGCCGGCTAGCCCGAAGAGGCTGGCAATGGCATCATCGGCAAAGGGCGGCATGTTAATCGTAGGAGCAGCCGTTGGACTTGACTCAAGCGTTTCTGCGGGGTGGCTCTTGTTGTTGCTTGTTGAGGTATCAGGTTCCGTGCGGAACAGATTTACGTTCATGCCAGGGCTGGCGAGTTCCCGGCGTGGTGAAGCCTTGGCCAGTAGATCGATATCCGCGATGAAGTTGCGCTCATCCAGAATATCAACCATGCGGGCGCCCTCAACAAATGCCTTCGCGACATTCTGGGCGTTGATTTCTTCGACATCAAACTCCCGCACGAGCATCACGTCCAGCATGTGTACTGGCAATTCCCGGTTGCGGAACTTCCGGCAGATGTGCGAAAACAGCGGGGGATGCAGAAACGCCTCTCGGTGGTAAATCTTCTCTTCCGTCTTATCATAGGCATTCTTGATACGACGAAACAGGTTGGTAGTGGTGAGCATTTCCCGCTTGCTGATCAGCAGACCAAACTTTACGGCCGAGCCCAGGATAGCCTTGAAGCTTCCACTGACCTTGCGGTTGAGTTTCCGTGCGCAAGCGTCAACTGAGCACTTGCCTCCAGTATCATCTACTACTTCAGCTGCCTCCCAGGCAGATAAATAATTGGTGCGTGGGTAGTCAATGGTCTTAGGCATACGACAGGGTTTGGTACAAACATATGACATATAGTACATAATAGCCATAAAAGCATAAAAAAGTATAAACTAGCATATGCCATTTTGTACTTATTGTGCTTTTTTATACTATTAAAAGCAAGCAATATCCATAACCCTTTTATCCTTTACATATCATATATATAAAATCTATCTAACGACAAGGGGGCGGATAATAGGAGAGAGGCTTTGTAACCCATCTTCAAAGCGTTACAAAGCCTTCAACAAGCCACTACACTTTCCCAGGCTGAAGATTCAGCCAACCAAGAGATGATTCGCTTAGAAAGAAGAATAAGGGCCAAGGAAACCATAAGCAGCGATGGAAACTCTCTGAATAGTAGAAATGGTACAACCGAATTCTAGGCTGCGTGGACAGTAAGCCAAAAGAACCTCAGGCTGAGCTTGTCGAAGCATAACGGCCTAGGAAGCACAGAACACCATTTTTACTCACTGTCCACAGATACTAGGTCAATGAATAAAGTACCATCGTCCTCAACAGTAAGCTGAAATAGCGGAGAGATAGGCCAGGCTACTATGTCAAGTCTTAACTACCGGGAGGCCCTAACACACCAGATACCGCTGGAATCCAAAGCCAGCTGCACCTGCAAAACCAGATCTATATTGTGTTATAATTTATATTATGTTAAGTATTCATTCCAAAAACAGGCCCGGCGAACAGCCGGGCCTGTTTTTGCTTGTCTACCCTATTTCATTAGACGCTCGGCATCGGCCTTGCGTCCTACTGTTATGTAGGCTTTCTGCAACGCAGCTCGTACGCCCGCATCATCTGGTTTCAACTGCATGGCCGTTTCGAAATAGGGAATGGCTTGCTCCATGTACTTCTTGCCATCCACTTCCATCTTCTTGCCCTTGGCCTGGTAGCTCTTAATATCCATTTTGTTGACCACCTTGAAGATATCCGCGCCCTTGTTGTAGTAGTATACCCCAAGGTTGTACTGCGAGTCGAAGTTCTTCGGATCGAGCTCAATGGCTTTCTTATGAGCAGCCAGCGCATCATCCGGGCGCTTGCTTTGCTCATAAACGGAGCCTAGCACCGAATACAGGTTGGAGTTGCCCGGATCGGCGGCAATGGCTTTCTGAATCTTGTCGATGGCTTCGGGGCCACGGCCGGTGCTCAGCGCCATGTTCAGGTCTTCGAGCAGGAATGCTTTGTTCGTCGGGTACGCCTGCAAGGCCTGCTGCACCACACGCTGCGCCTCCGCTTCGTTGTTTTCCTGCCGGGCAATGCGCAGCAGGCGGTCGTACAGCTGAGGCGACTTGTAGTTGATGGCGACGAGCTTGTTGTAATTCTCCTTCGCCTGGCCCATATCCTGCTTAGCTTCGGCCGCATAAGCCGCGTACAGCAACGCCGTCGTATCCTGCGGACGGATCTGCTGCGCCATGCGGTACGCAGTCAGCGCGTCGTCGTACTTCTGGGCATTATAATTTTCAACGCCCGTGTTCAGCGCCATGCCGTAGATGTTATCCAGGCGCTGGGTAGCCTGCTTGCCGTAGTCGCTGTCTTTGCCCTCCAGCGAAATAGCCTTCTGATACGATTCAAAAGCCGTTTTGGCTCCCTCACCCGGCTGCAGCGTCTTGCCGTAGATCGGGCTTTGCGCGAGGCCTTCGTAAATCTCGCCGCGTACGTACCAGGTTTTGGCCTTATCCGAGGTCTTCGGGTTGGTAATAGCCTTGTCGATTTCTGTGCGGGCTTTGTCCAGCGTGCCGTTTTTCTGCAGCAACTGAGCGTTGTTCACGGCCGAGTTTTGCGCGACGGCGGCGTGCATGGCCAACGCCGGCAAAATCGTCAGAAAAGTCTTTTTCATGGGAATGAAAAGAGTGGGAAACTTAGGTTGAGAGAATTCGTGGGAAACGGGAAATCCCGGCGCCGGGTTATTCGGCGCCGGGGGTTTCTTCGTCGAGGATGGGCTCGGCGCCGGAATCAACCGACTCCCCTGCCACCGGCAGCTCCGCCAGGTCGACGGCCAGCTCTTTGTCGTCGGCCGCTACCTTGGCCACCGACGAGATTTCGTCGCCGTCGCTGATTTTGATCAGGCGCACGCCCTGCGTGGCCCGACCAATGGAGCGCACATCCGCCACGCGCAGGCGAATGGCAATGCCCGAGCGGTTGATGATCATCAGGTCGTCGTCGTCGTTGACATCCTTGATGGACACCAGCGCCCCGGTTTTATCGGTGATTTTCAGCGTGCTCACCCCTTTGGCCCCGCGGTTGGTGATGCGGTAGTCATCGATGGGGCTGCGCTTGCCGTAGCCGTGTTCCGACACGACGAGCAGCTCCTTGTTCGGATCGGCCAGGCAGACCATGCCCACCACGCGGTCATCCGCGTCTTCGGCCAGGGTAATGCCGCGCACCCCGGCGGCGGTGCGGCCCATCGGGCGCACGTTTGCCTCGTTGAAGCGCACGGCGCGGCCCAGTTTCGAAGCCAGAATCACTTCGCTGGAGCCCGTCGTGAGCTGCACGTCGAGCAGCCGGTCGCCCTCGTTGATGGTAATGGCGTTGATGCCGGCGGTACGGGGGCGCGAGTAAGCTTCGAGCGTGGTCTTTTTCACTGTACCCTGCTCGGTGCAGAACATCAGGTAGTTGTTCTGGGCGTAGTCCGGGTCGCGCAGGTCGCGCACGTTCAGCACCGAGCGCACCGGGTCGTTGGCCAGCTCCGGAATCAGGTTCTGAATCGGGCGGCCCTTAGCCGCTTTGCCGCCTTCGGGCAGCTCGTAAGCCTTTTTCCAGAACAGGCGGCCGCCTTCGGTGAAGAGCAGCAGGAAGTCGTGGGTAGAGGCTACGAACAGGTGCTCGGTGAAGTCGGTGTCCTTGGTCGACACGCCCTTCGCTCCCACCCCGCCGCGGCCCTGGGCGCGGTACTCGTCGAGCGAGGTGCGCTTGATGTAGCCTTCGTTGGAGATGGTAATAACCATCGACTCCTCGGCAATCAGCGACTCAAAGTCAATTTCGCCGCCGGCGTACTCGATTTCGGTGCGGCGCGAGTCGCCGTACCGGTCGCGGATGTCCTGCAGCTCCTGGCGAATGATGTCGCGCTGCAAATCGGGCGACTCCAGCACGGCCTTCAGGTGGTCGATGAGCTTCATCAGCTCGTTGTACTCGTTCACGATTTTGTCGCGCTCCAGGCCGGTCAGGCGCTGCAGACGCATATCGAGAATGGCGCGGGCCTGCACGTCGCTGAGCGAGAACCGCTCGATGAGCTGGGTGCGGGCCAGCTCCGGGTCGCGCGAGCTGCGGATCAGGGCAATGACCTCATCAAGGTGGTCCAGCGCGATGAGCAGACCTTCCAGGATGTGGGCCCGCTTCTGGGCTTCGGCCAGCTCGAAGCGCGTGCGGCGCACAATAACGTCGCCGCGGTGCTCCACGAAGTGGTGAATCAGGTCGCGCAGGTTGAGCGTCATCGGGCGGCCCTTCACCAGGGCCACGTTGTTGACGCCGAAGGTCGACTGCAGCTGGGTGTACTTGAACAGGTTGTTCAGCACCACCTGCGGCACGGCGTCGCGCTTCAAATCGTACACGATGCGCATCCCGTCGCGGTCCGACTCGTCGCGCAGGTCGGCAATGCCCTCGATTTTCTTCTCGTTGATCAGCTCCGCGGTCCGGGCAATCATGGCCGCTTTGTTGACCATGTATGGCACTTCCGTCACGATGATCTGCTCCTTGCCCGAGGGCAGGGTTTCGAAGGTCGCCTTGGCCCGCATCACCACGCGGCCGCGGCCGGTTTCGAGGGCCTGCCGCACGCCTTCGTAGCCGTAAATCACGCCGCCCGTGGGGAAGTCCGGCGCTTTCACGTACTCCATCAGCTCCTGCACGGTGATGTCGGGGTTGGCCAGGTAGGCCACGATGCCGTCGACCACTTCCGTCAGGTTGTGCGGGGCCATATTGGTGGCCATGCCCACGGCAATGCCGGAGGAGCCGTTGACCAGCAGGTTGGGGAACTTGGCCGGCATCACCGACGGCTCTTCCAGCGAGTCGTCGAAGTTGGGCTGGAAGTCCACCGTGTCCTTGTCCAAGTCGCCGAGCAGCTCGTCGGCGAGGCGCTTCAGGCGGGCTTCGGTGTAGCGCATGGCGGCCGGCGAGTCGCCGTCGATGGAGCCGAAGTTGCCCTGACCGTCGACCAGCGGGTAGCGCAGCGACCAGTCCTGAGCCATGCGCACCATGGTGTCGTACACCGAGGAGTCGCCGTGGGGGTGGTATTTACCGAGCACCTCCCCCACGATACGGGCGCTCTTCTTGTGGGCTTTGGTGTAGGATACGCCCAGCTCCGACATGCCGTAGAGCACGCGCCGGTGCACGGGCTTGAGGCCGTCGCGCACGTCGGGCAGCGCGCGGGAGATGATAACGGACATCGAGTAGTCGATGTACGCACCGCGCATCTCGTCCTCGATGTTGATGGGAATGATTTTTTCGCCTTCAGCCATTAGTCAAAACGAAAGGCCCGCGGCACCCCCGAAATGGGGGCCGCAGACGCCGGATGTGAAGTGGTATTTAAGCTGGCAAGATACCGAAAAAAGGCCGTTTTTCCTAGCAGAATCACGGTTTTGACTTGCTCCGGTCGTTGCCCATTTTCTTGTCGGGCTCCTGGTGCACTTTGATCTTCTCGCCTATCTCGGGGTTCTGCTTTTTCCAGAGCGGCTGCCCGCGGTATTTCTGCCCGCCGTGAATGTGCACCTTGCGCACGTGGCACGAGGCAATGGGACAGGTGCGGCAGCTGGCCAGGGCCGTGAGCAGCAGCACCGGCAGCCACCACGCACGGCGAAACAGGGAGGTTTTTGTTTTCATCTTACCAGCAAAACAACGCAAAAATGCCCGCTTTCGTGCCGGCAGGATTGGATAAAACCGATTAACGGCCCGGCAGCAGGTCGCTTCCCTCCCACTCTTTCAGAAACTGCGCCAGAAACTGTTCCATAAAACCGTGGCGCTCCTCGGCCACGCGGCGGGCAGCGGCGGTGTGCAGCCGCTCGCGCAGGTGCAAGAGCTTCTCGTAGAAGTGGTTGATGGTCGGGCCGCCGTTGGATTTGTACTCGGCGAAGGTGCCGTGCTGCACCGGCGGCTGGGCCGGGTCGTGCAGCGCCCGGCCCTTATGCCCGCCGTAGGCAAAGGCCCGGGCCACCCCAATAGCGCCAATGGCATCGAGGCGGTCGGCATCCTGCACGCAGGCGCCTTCCAGGCTGGCCACGGGAGTGGCCACGCCGGCGCCCTTGAAGGAAACTTCGCGGATGATGGCCTCCACGCGGGCAATCAGGGCTTCCGGGGCGCCTTGCGCGACCAGCCAGGCGCGGGAGGCGCGGGGGCCGGCTTCTTCGTCGCCGCCGTGGAACTTCCAGTCGGCAATGTCGTGGAGCAGGGCGGCCAGCTCGGTGACGAGCAGGTCAGCGCCTTCGGCCTGGGCCAGGGCGCGGGCGGCCAGCCACACGCGGCGGATGTGGGCCCAGTCGTGGCCGGAGCCTTCGCCGGTGAATTGGGCTTCGACCATGGCGGCGGTGCGGGCCACCAGATCAGCGGATGCGTCGGAAGTCATGGGGCAAAAATGCAACGGCCGCGGCGAAGGAAGCCGCGGCCGCGCTGCGGGGCCCGCATCAGTGGAGCCAAGCGGCCTGACGCTCTGCGCCAAAGGCCGGGCGAAAAAAGCTAATCGATGACCGGATGGCGGTGGAATTCGCGGGTGCGGTCGAACAGGTAGCGCAGGGTCTGGTGCTCCCGCCACGGCTGCCCGCCGATGAGCTTGACCACGCTCATCATCTTGGGGTTGAAGTCGCCGATCCAGTTCATCACCGTCTGGGTGTAGGGCACGGCGCCGGGCTTTTGAATCAGCAGCGACGAGGCGTACACCATAGCCGCCTCTACTCCCTTGCGCTGGTGCTCCGGCACCACGCCGAATACCACCCCGAACAAGGTCTTGACGGTGCCGCGCAGCTGATGATACTTAAACTGAATCTTCTGCCACCAGCCCAGTTTGCCGTTAAAGAAGCGCAGGATTTCGTTGATTTCGGGCAGATTGATGTAGAAGGAAACTGGCTCCCCATCGTAGTAGCCAAACCAGATGATGCGCTCATCCAGGATGTCGAGCATGCTCTTCATCAGCTTGATGGACGCCTCGGGCGTCATCGGTTTCACGCCCTCGTGCTTCACCCAGGCTTTGTTGTAAATGATGCGGAAGTCCTCGGCGTACTTTTTCCAGTCCTTTTTGCGCATGTGGCGGAATTCGTACTTCGGGTCGTTAGCAATGCGCTCGGCCCGGATCTGCACGGACGGGTGCAGCTGCGCCGCCACGGTGCGGTAGTAGGAAACCTGCTTGTAGAACGTCTCGAACCCATACCGGCGGAAAAGCTCGACGTAGTACGGCGGGTTGTAAGCTGCTCCGTAAATGGGCGAGCCGTAGTTGTCCGTCACCACGCCCCAGAACCGGTCCCGGTCGCCGAAGTTGATGGGGCCGTCCATGCCCTCCAGCCCGCGCGCGGCCAGCCAGTCACGGGCCGCGTCGAAGAGCTGATTGGCCGCGGCCTGGTCGTCGATGCAGTCGAAGAAGCCAACACCGCCAATGCCGCGGGCAAAATCCTCCCTGGATGGCGTGGCCTCTGCTTCGGTGGACGCTGGCGGAGCGGGTTTCTCGGCGGGAAACGCCGTTTCACGGTTGAAAAACGCGGCGATACGCCCGATGGTCTGCCCCCGGTCATCGAGCAGCAGCCAGCGCGTGCATTCCCCTTTCTGAAACAGCTTGTTTTTGGCCGGATCAAATACCGCTTCGATATCCTGATCGAGCGGGCGGATGTAATTCGGGTCGCGGGCGTACACCACGCGGGGCGGAAACTCCAGGAACTCGCGGGCCTGAGCCGGGGAATTGACTTCAACTAGCTGCATGCAAAGGCGCAATACGGTAGGACAACAGAGCGCGAAATAACGCAAAAGCTATGGCTTACCGGGTTTGGTCCTGCTCTCGAACCGGATTTGAGAAATTGTGCTTACCTTGGCCGTACCAAAACTATTCTTTCGCGCCCCGTTGGCTTCGGCCGGCGGGGCGTTTTTGGTTATTGCCCCGCGCGGGAGTCCCAATCCGCCGGCCACGAAGTTTCGTTTATGCGCTATCCATTAACCACATCCGTTAACGATGATACCGCTATACTCGCCGGCGGGCACGGCCGTAGCCTTTGCCGACGATGCCTGCCGCCTGGTGTACTTTCCCGATGGGCGCTTGGCCGCCTGGCTCGACGACGGCCTGCTTTACGCGCCCGGCGGCCGCTACCTGGGCTGGGTGCACCACGGCTGGATTCTTGACCGTACGGGCCGGGCCGCCTTATTTGCCGACAACGCCGCTGGCAAGCCCGCCCGCCCACCCGTGGCCACTCCTCCGCCCGCGCTCTGGCCCCGCCCGGGCCATTGCCCGCAGCGGCCCGCTACCCGCAGCACCCGCCCAGCACGCCGCCGGCGAGTGGCGGAATGGTCGAAGCACGCCGGCCAAGCTTATTTCGTTCAGTGAACCCATGTACTGGAACCGCATAGGCCTGTCACAATTCATATAATTAACTAGTACTTCAAGCGTCATCTTTGCTTAAATATCGAGTCGAAATGGCGAATGAAACCACATAGGGCAATCATTTACCCAATATATCTATGTCACATAACAACTAGTGTCTTCCTGTTTTACAGCACCCAAGCAGAGCTACCTTGCGCAGAAATCTTACTGCGTCTTCGATGACTTCCTGCCCGCTTCCGCTTGTTGCCCTTGCTCTGATGCTCACCGCCGTGCAGCTGCCGGCTATTGCATCCTCCTCCGAAGCGGCTGGATAGGCTACCATTCCTTTTCCCCAACAGACGGTGACGCCCGGCCACGATTCACGCGGTTGGGCGTCACCGTTTTGCTTCAGGTAAAAAGACGTCCACAGCCGAAGCCCTGGACCGCGCGGTAGTTTTTTACGAAAGAGCACGCGGTGGTACAGTGGCGGCCGACAAAGCCTACGACACCAACCTCGTGCTCGGCACATTGGCCCAGCACGAGGCCGAAGCCGTCATCCCACCCAAAGCCATTCGCCTCAACCAACGCCACTACAACGAAAACCTCTAAACCAGCCGCAACAAAGTCGAATGCTTTTCGGCCGCCGCAAAGAAGTCCGCGGTTTTGCCACACACCACGAGAAATGGCCCCCACAAGTGGCATCGACCTGATACAAGCGGGAGCAAAAAACCCGCTGTAAACACATGGTTTACAGCGGGTTTTTATACCTATGAGCCCCCTGCCGGGATCGAACCAGCGACCTACTGATTACAAGTCAGTTGCTCTACCAGCTGAGCTAAGGAGGCGAAATAGTGGCACAAACCTAATGCATCAGGGCCACATGCACAACCCCGGCGAGGGCATTTTCCCCGAATCCGGGCTTCATACTGGCTTCATGGATTCCGCGGCAGCTTTATGCTAAAGTCGCCGCATCACTCCGCTGTCGGGCTGATGCGGCGGCTCATCTTGCTGACAGATAGCGGTCCGGTCGTTGCGCGACCGGCTTGGCAAGGGCCCGGTTCCGGGTGTGCGCAATGAGGTTGGAACACTAGCGCACGTCGGGCCGGACACCCCAGCGCGGGGTCGGGCTGCACGGGCGTGGCGAAGGTCGTTGAGTGCCAATGACACCGTCGCAACGTCGGCAGCACGGCCCCGCGCGCTTGTCGCGGATGGCCGGATTCATTATCCCTTCACAGCGTCCGCGGGAGGTTTGCGGCGTTAATCCACGCCCTACCCTTCGCATTCCCGCATGGAAGTTCCCAAACCGGATGTACCCGCTGGCGGCCTGCTGGCTGGCCTGCGCAAGCACCTCAGGTCGGACCAGCGCGCCGACCTACTGCCGGGTATCGGCGCCTGCATCGCGGCGAAGGTCGGGTTTCACCTGCTGCGGGGCCTGCCGCTGCGCAGCGTGTTCCGGGCCCGCACCGAGCGCCTGGACCTGCCCGACGGCGGCTCCCTGGTGCGGGTGCAGGACGCGGCCGTGTTCAGCAACTTCGGCAGCCTGAAGCGCCAGCTCGACAGGCTGCCCCGGGGCCGGCACGTGGTCATCGACCTCGCCGACACCCGGCTGGTGGACCACACCGCGTTGGAAAACCTGGAACGCTTCCGCGCCGCTTACGTGCGGGAGGGCGGACAGCTGGAAATAACCGGGCTGGAGCGCCACACGCCCGTATCGGGCTACCCCACGGCGGCCCGGGTGCGCGCCGAAGCCGTGAGCCTGGCCCGCGCGTAGCCGACTTGCCGGGGAGGTGGAATAAGTACGGCAGAACCGCGACCAAGCGCGTTTTTCCGTGCTCATGGTTTGTTCAGGTACGCCGTACTAACTCGCAGCCCGGGCCCCGCCGGGCCTATTTGCTGGTCGGCCCAGCTATTTTCGGCCCGATGGCCGTACTTGCTCATTGTTCACCGCTCACTGTTCATTCTCCCACATGAACGTTCTCATCATTGAAGACGACAAGGCCCTGGCCCGCGAGCTGGGCTTATACCTGCACAACGAACGGTTTCACTGCGACTTTGCCCGCACTGGCCGCGAAGCCTCGGAAAAGCTGTTCGTGAACGAGTACGACTTCGTGCTGCTCGACCTGGGCCTGCCCGACCAGGACGGACTGCAGCTGCTGGCCGAGGCCCGCAAGGAGCGCAACCAGCAGGCCAGCATCATCATCCTGAGCGCCCGCGGCACGGTGGATGACCGCATCAAGGGCCTGGACCTGGGCGCCGACGACTACCTGGCCAAGCCCTACTCGCTGCTGGAGCTGGTGTCGAGGATGCAGGCCATCGTGCGGCGCAAGCACGGCGTGACCCAGGACACGCTCTCGTTTGGGCCGTTCGTGCTCAACGTGAGCGACCGGACGCTGCGCCACGGCGAGCAGGAAGTGCCGCTGACCAAGAAGGAATTCGACCTGCTGCACTACCTGCTGCTGCACCGCCACAAGGTGCTCACCCGCCTGCAGCTCAGCGAGCATATCTGGGGCAGCATGATCAGCGACAGCGACGATCGGGACTCCAATTTCATCGACGTGCACGTGAAGAACATCCGCAAGAAGCTGGCGCCCTACGACCCGGGCGACTGGATTGAGACGGTGCGCGGAGTGGGCTACCGCATCAAAACCGGGCCCGACGCGTGAGGCTGCGGCAGAAACTGGTACTGCTCACCACCCTCTCGAAGGGCCTGATGGCCGGGGTGCTGCTGCTGGCGCTGCCCTGGGCCATCGAGGTGTTTGCCCTGCGCCACACCGAAGCCCGCCTGCGCGGCGAGCTGGTGAAAGTGCGCCAGCGCATCGAGCGGGTGGGCGTCACCTCGTTTCTGCGGGGTCAGGAGGAGGACCAGCGCCTGCACTACGACCTGCTGGAGGACGAGTTCATCGACCTGCGCCGGGGCGGGCAGCTGCACCCGATCAGCCGTGACACCATTGCCACCCTGCCCCGGCGGCAGCAGGGCGAGATGGTCGATTTTCGGGTGCTGCGGGCCAGTTTCGTGCACGACGGGCAGCCCTACACCCTGGAAATCGGCAAGAGTATGGAGTCGGTGGAGGACGTGTACGGGCTGCTGCGCAGCTTCGCGGCCTATGCCCTGGTGTTTGCCGTGCTCAGCACCCTGCTCATCGAGCTGGGCGTCATCAATTACCTGCTGCGGCCCGTCGACCAGATCGTGCAGCGGCTGCGGGCGGTGCAGGGGCCCACGCCCCCGCCGCTGCCCGCGCTGCAAACCAGCACCTGGGACTTCCGCTACCTCGACGACACCATCCAGCAGATGCTGCAGAAGATCCGGACGGTGTTTGAGCAGGAGCGCGAGTTCATTGCCAACGTCTCGCACGAGCTGCTGACGCCCATCAGCATCCTGCAGAACCGCTTCGAGAACATGCTGCAGGCTGAGAACCTGCCCGAGGAAGCCGAAACCCAGCTCGTCACCTCCCAGAAAACCCTACAGCGGCTCACGGCCACGCTGCGCACCCTGCTGCTGATTTCGCGCATCGAAAACGCGCAGTTTGCCCGCCCCGACCGCGTCGACATCCGCGAGCTGCTGGGCGAGGTGGTGGAAGAGCTGGATTACCGCCTGCTCGACCAGCACATCACGCTCCGGCAGCAGCTGGAGGGCACGCCCACCATGGCCCCGGCCAACCGCACGCTGCTCTTCACGCTGTTCTACAACCTGCTCTCCAACGCCATCAAGTACAACCTGCCCGAGGACGGCCGCATTGCCCTCACCGGCGCCCCGCAGGCCGATGGCGCCTACATTCTGGTGATTCACAACACCGGCAAGCCCATTCCGGCCGAGCAGCTGCCCCACCTCTTCGAGCGGTTCCGCCGCTTCGACGACGGCCGGGTGGAGGGCTTCGGGCTGGGCCTGGCGGTGGTGCGCTCGGTAGCGCAGTTTCATTTCATCCGCATCACGGCCGAGTCGGACGAGCACGGCACCTCGTTTACGCTGCGGCTGCCACCGCCGGTTTCATTGAGTGAATGAGCGAATCCAGAACGGCATTCAATCATTCACTCATTGACAAAACGCCCCTTCGGCTGTTGTAGGCCAACATGGTGGCCCGACCGAACCCTCTCGGCCGGGCCGCCTACTTTTTTACGCTTATGCTGGCTGCTGCCCGACGTATTACTATTCCTGCGTTGCCCGCCGTACTGCTGGCCATCATCAGCGTGCAGGGCGGCGCGGCCATTGCCAAGGGGCTGTTTCCCGTGCTCGGTCCGGCCGGCACGGCCAGCGTCCGCATCGGGTTTTCGGCGCTGATTCTGCTGCTGGCGGTGCGCCCCCGGCTGGGCCGGCTGACGGCCCCGCAGTGGCGGGCCGTGGTGCCCTACGGACTGGCGCTGGGCAGCATGAACTTCCTGTTTTACTGCGCCCTGGACCGTATTCCGCTGGGCCTGGCCGTGACGCTGGAGTTCGTGGGCCCGCTGAGCCTGGCGCTGCTGGGCTCCCGCCGCTGGCTCGACGCCGTGTGGGCCGTGCTGGCCGCCGCCGGTATTGCCCTGATTGCGCCCTGGCAGGGCGGCGGCCTCGATTTGCCGGGCATGGGCTTCGCGCTGGCGGCCGGCGCCTGCTGGGCCATCTACATCGTGCTGGGGCGGCGCACGGCGGCGGTGCTGCCGGGGGCCGAGGCCGTGGCCGTCGGGATGCTGTTTGCGGCCCTGCCGGTGGTGCCGTTCGGTGTGGCCAGCGAGCAGCTGCTGGGCCTCACGCCGCTGCTGTGCGGGCTGGGTGCGCTGCTGGCACTGTTTTCCAGCGTGCTGCCCTTTTCGCTGGAAATGCAGGCGCTGCGCACCATGCCCACCCGCACCTTCAGCGTGCTGATGAGCCTGGAGCCGGTGGCCGCCGCGCTGTCGGGCTGGCTGCTGCTGCACGAGCAGCTAACCGCCGGCCAGTGGCTGGCCGTGGCCCTCATCGTGGTAGCCAGCGCGGGCGCTACGCTTACGGTGAAATAGTGAGGTGGTGAACTGGTGAGTTTGATGTTCGAAAATCCGGCACCGCGCAGCTGGCGCAAGTAGAACGACACTCACCACCTCACTATTTCACCATCTCACCAGTTCACCACCTCACGCCACCGGGAGGGTGAAGTGGAAGGTGCTGCCGCAGCCGGGGAAGCTTTCAAGCCAGAGCCGGCCGCCCTGGGCGGCCATGAACTCGCGGCTGATGCTCAGGCCCAGGCCGGTGCTGCCGCGGCGCACTTCGCCTTCGGGGCTCTGGTGAAAGCGCTGAAAGATTCGCTCGTGGTGCTCGGGCGCAATGCCGGGGCCGCAGTCCTGCACGCTGAGGCGCACGCGGGCATCGGCGGTCAGCTCGGCGCGGATGGTCAGCTGGGCCTCGCTGGGCGAGTAGCGGATGGCGTTGGAGAGCAGGTTGATGAGCACCCAGGTGGTTTTTTCCTCGTCGGCGCGCACCGGGGGCAGGTCGGGGGGCAGCTCCAGCCGCAGCGGCAGGCGCTTGTCGTCGAGCTGGGGGCGCACGGTGTCGACGGCGCGCTGCACCACGGCGGCCAGGCTGCTGGGGCGCAGGCTGAGCTGAATGCCGGCTCCCGCGTCGAGCCGGGCCACGGTGAGCAGCTCGCCCACCATGCGCTGCAGGCGCTGGGTTTCCTGCCCGATGCCCTGGGCCAGGCGCTGCCGCTCCTCAGCGTCGGTGCGCTCGTGCTGCAGCAGCTTCAGGCTAAGGCCGATGCTGGCCAGCGGGGTTTTCAGCTCGTGCGAGACGGTGGCGAGGAAATTACTCTTGAGCTGGTCGAGCTTCTTGAACTCCGACACGTTGCGCAGGGCCAGCAGCTGCCCGGCCGAGCGCACGTGCTGCCCGCTCTCGTCGAAGGTGCGCAGCGCGTGGGCGCTGAGGCGGTAGTAGCTGTCGTAGCCGCTGATGCGCACGGTGATGAGCGGGGCGGCTTCCTCGTCGGTGGCGGGGCTGTTGGGTTCGTCGTCGGGGCCTTCGGGCACGAGCTGGCGGGCGGGCGTGAGCGGGCGCAGCATCTGGGCCAGCAGCTCGTGCTGGCGGGCCAGCTCGGTGGCGGGACGGCCCACCAATTCGTTGTCGGCGCGGCCGAGCAGGCGACAGATGGCGGGGTTGGCCAGCAGGATGACGCCGCGCTCATCGAGCAGCAGCAGGCCTTCGTCGAGGCTGCTCACGACGCCTTCGAGGCGGGTGCGCTCGGTCATGATTTCGGTGAGGGCGGTGCGGCGGAACTTCTGCAGCTCCAGCAGCAGGCGGTTGAAGGCCCGGCCGGCGCGGCCCAGTTCGTTGTACTCCCCGGCCGGGATGGTCGACTCGAAGTTGTTTTTGCTGGCGTGCTCCAGGGCCCGAGTCAGTTCCTCGATGGGCACGGCGGCGGCCTCGGCGGTGCCGATAATCAGCCCCAGGGTGATGACCACGGCCAGCGCCGCCAGGGCCAGCATGATGCGAAACGACTCGGCGGCGCGGCGGTCGGCCACCCGGCTCTTGTGCTCCAGCGCATCCACGTTCAGGTCGACCAAACGGTGGGCGAGGCCGCGCAGGTAGCTGCGGTAGGGCGCCAGCGCGGCGGGCACTGCGCCATTCTTCACGCGCTGCTGGTAGGCCGCCGCGGCCTGGGCCAGGCTGTCGATGACGGCCTGTTCGCCGGGCTCGGTCACGTTGGCATTGGCGCGGCTGAGCGCCTGGCCCAGCAGCGGCAGCCCGCCGGGCGCGGCCGGCTGGGTTTCCAGCTGGTCGATGGCGCGCAGCAGCACCTGGCCCACTTCCACGGAGTAGACGTTGGTCTGGCGGATGCGGCGGGTGGTGTTGTCGAGGCGCAGCAGGGCCGTGGTGGCGTAGGCGCCCAGCACCAGCAGCAGGGCCAGTACCACGCCGAAGCCCAGGCTTATTTTCGTGCGGATGTTCATGGAGGAGCCACCGGGGCGGGGGAATCAGGGGGCAAGGTACCTTCAATAGCTAACTTTGATTGTAGTATTGATCTTAACATAGACTGGCATGAACCCTTTATTGGAACATATCATAAATCTTGAAGAAGATCAGAAATACCAAGAAGCTTACGAATTCTACCGAGTTTTATATTCCGCCAACAAGCTGGACTACGATATATGGAAGAATTTTTATATATTCTTATGGCTTGCACTTGAGGAGACTCCAGAATTTTTTCAAGAAAAAATAAATTTACAAAGCCTGCTTCCGACCATGCTTACTGAGGGAAAACAGAATTTCTCGACGCTGGCAGACTTTAATTTCATTGCAGGCTATACTGTATCGATACTGCCTTATGAATTTGGTGAATTTAGTACCATGGAAGATGAAGCCACACGAATGCTACTTAAAGCATTTGAACTTGATCCGTCAAATACAATCTACAGAATGGTTTATTTAGGCAATAATTCCAGTAAAAGCGAGGAATACCTCAAGTCGACAGCTGAGGCAGGCCCTATTGTATTGCATAAATTCGCAGGAGCAGGGATGTTGAATAAATATTTCAGACAAGTATTATTTCGCTTAAATAAAGAATAGGGGTATTGAAAGCATCTACAATGGCATAAGTTCTTTTTATTTCAGTCGACCCCTATTTCCTAGGGAAGCTTTGCTTCTTGGCTTGGGTTCCTTCAACGAAGCGGTAGAGATGCTTCGACTGCGCTCAGCATGACGTTCTGAAAACAACTACGACCGCCGAATCTCTTCCTTCAAATGCTCCACGAAGCGGCCGAACTCGGGCTCAGCTTCCACGTTGGGGTGCCAGGCCAGGCCCATAGCGGCCAGGTCGTATTGGTGCTCTTTGGAGATGGTGGCGCCGGGGATGAGCTGGCCGGCGGCGTCGCGCTCGTAGCCCATGAGCCAGAGCGTATCGGAGAGGGCGGTGGTGGTCGAGAGGTCGTGGGAGACGATGACGACGGTGTTCAGCTCGTCCATGGTGGTGACTTCCACGATGATTTTCTTCAGCTCGTCGATCATAGCCACGTCGAGGCCGGAGAAGGGCTCGTCGAGCAGGATGAGGTGCTCGGAGCAGAGCAGCTGCTGAGCAATGGCGCCGCGCTGGCGCTGGCCGCCGGAGAGCTGGGCGGGGAATTTCTTGCGGTGAGGCGTCAGGCAGAAGCGTTCGAGGAAGGCTTCGACTTCCTGCCGGGCGGCCTCGGGCTGGTGCTTTTGCTGGGCGGCCAGCAGCAGGTTGTCGGCCAGGGTGCGGTGGTTGAACAGGGGGTAGCGCTGCTGCACCAGGCCTACGTCGCCGGGGCGGACGGGATGCTGCTCCTCCCCGACCTGCACGGCGCCGCTACTAGGCGGCGTAAGGCCGGCGATGATGCGGCAGAGCACCGATTTGCCGATGCCGGATCGACCGTAGAAGCCCACGACCTGGCCCTGGCTCATGCCGGGGCGCACCACGTTGCGCACCTGGGCGCTGATGTCGCGCAGCACCAGCTCGCCGTGGAAGGTCATGGAAATGTTGTCGAGAGTGAGCACGGGCTCGTGGTGGCTGTATGGTGACATAGTGAGTTGGTGAAATGGTGAGTTGGATTGACGCCACCCGTGCCGAAGCCTCGGAACGCGGTGGTGGAAGCTTGAATACCTGCGGCCGAGCCTTGGAGCATCGGGGCGAAGCCTTGGTGTACTGCGTCCGCACCTTGGAGCATCGAGGCGCAACCTTGGACGACCGAGGCGAAGCCTTGGACGATTGAGTTCATGCCTTGAAGCGTTGCGGCGAAGCCTTGAACGATTGGGGCTATGCCTTGGAGCATTGCGGCGAAGCTTTTGACGATTGAGGCTATGCCTTGGAGCATTGCGGCGGAGTCTTGGGATTTTCGGTTAAAAACGCCGCAGGTCTGGACTCAGCTTCCTTCCTACCGGCTACCCCTGCCCGGCGGCTGCCAGGGCCGAGTACGGGAAGAACACGCGGCGCAGCAGGCCGAAGAGGTAGTCCTGGGCGGCGCCGGTGGCCAGGATGACCAGCTGGATGGCCAGCACGCCGTCGAGGTGGAGGTAGCGGTTTTGCTTGTAGAGCAGCAGCCCGATGCCGCCTTCCGACTGGTAGAGCGTTTCCACCAGGGTAATCATCGTCCAGATGATGGCGAAGTTCTGGCGGACCACTTCCAGCATCAGGTCCAGCTTGCCCAGCACCACCACTTCCCAGAAGCTGCGCCACTCGCCCAGGCCCAGGGTGCGGGCGTGGTCCATTTCCTCCTGGGTGGTCATCAGGATGACGCTGGTCATGCCGGTGACCAGGTACACGGTGGTGGCGAAGACGAGCACCGACAGCTTTACCTCGTGGCCGGAGCTCATCATCAGGGCCATGAAGAAGGTGAGGCCGGTGAGGGTGAGGTAGCGCATCTTGGTGGCGGCGTAGGCCAGCGGGCGGAAGAAGGGCAGCGCCGTCAGGTAGGAAATCAGCAGGGCCAGCACCGTGCCGATGGCCAGGGCCTGCAAAGCGGTGGTCATGCTGGCCCACAGCTCCTGGATGAGGCCCTGCGTGGTGGTCAGGTCACGCAGGGCGCGTAGGACCTGGCCCAGGCTGGGGAACATTTGCACCGGGTAAAAGGCCCAGAGCAGCACCAGCACTAGCACCTGCAGGGCTACCATCGTGGTGAAGACCGAGCGGCGCGGGGTGGCGTTGGGGGAGAACAGCTCTTTCATAGGGACCGGCCTGGCGTAAGGCGGTTGGGGTGTTTGTTGAGAAGGATAAAGGCCGTCATGTCGAGCGAAGTCGAGACATCTCGCCGGATAGTAATTCCTTCGTTGAACGACGAATCTGCTATCTGACAGCAGCACGCAAGATTCTTCGCTTCGCTCTGAATGACGAGCTGGCTGATTCGAGCTTAACTCAGCAGCCGGCAAACCAGCCAGCCGAGCACGAAGCCGGCCTGGGCCGCTGCTTGCAGGCGCCCCGTTACCGGCGGGGCGCCTGCGGCATCTTGCGGATAATCGGCTAGTAGATCGGGCGTAGGGATAAAGCACGCGGGATACCAGGGCCCGCAAGACCCCTTAGTTGCCGAGGACGATTTCGACGCGGCGGTTTTTGGCGCGGCCGTCCTCGGTGGTGTTGGCGGCCACGGGCTCCAGGGCGCCGTGGGCGTAGACCTGCACGCGGCCGTCGGGAAACGAAGAGCGACTTTTGGCCTCCAGCCAGCTTTTGACGGCCAGGGCACGTTGCTCGGAGAGCTGCTGGTTCTTATCAGCGTTGCCCACGTTGTCGGTGTGGCCGTGCACGGCGACTTTCAGGCGGCCGGCCACCACCAGGTCGTCGAAGAGGCGGTTGAGGTCCTGCTCGGCGGCCGGGGTGAAGGCGCTGCGGCCGGTTTCAAACTCGATGTTCCAGGCCCGCTTGCTCACGCTCTGGCGGATTTCGTCGTCGGCGACAAACTGCTGCTGCTCGGCCGGGGCAATGGTTTTGCCCTTGTACTGCGCCTGTAGCTTCTTCAGGATGCTCAGGTCCAGCATCTGGTCGAGGGGCACGTAGCTGGGCAGCTCCTTGGGGTAGAGCCGGCTTTGCACGTCGCCGAAGGTTTTGTAGACGGAGGCGTAGATGTTGGTGCCGCCGTTGTCGAGGCCGAACAGGGTGAGGTTGTCGGCGAAGTTGAAGGCCTTGCTGCCGCCCAGTTCCACCACTTCGCCGGTTCGGTCGGCTTCGCTTACGCCCTTGTAGTAGCGCAGCCAGTAGCTGCCGGGCTTGTCCTTGTCGCCATACACCTCGCTGGAAATATCCGCGGCGCGCTGCAGAGCTTCCGGGTGGCTTTTCACCTGGTCGCCGGCCACGGCCAGGGCGGTGATGATGCCGGTTACCTCTTTCTCGTGGGCGTCGTACCAGCGCTTCGTGGTGACCATGATGTTGGGCATCTGGTTGCTGTAGTCCTTGGTCGAGACGATGTTCACGAGCCCGCCTTTCTGCTTGGCAATGTTCACGTCGCCGGGCGTCCAGGTGGCTACCGCGTCGGCCACCACGTCGACTTTCACGCCGGTGCTGCGGCCTTTCACCACTTTCAGGCGCTGCTCGGGCTTGCCGAGGATGTATTTCTCGGCGGCCACCAGGAAGTCGGAGGCGGCCATGAAGTTCACCGCTTCGGGGTCGTAGGTCGTCTCGTCGGGGTTGACTTTGAGGCCGTTGTCGGCGCACCACTTCAGGGCAATATTCTGGTCCCCGTCGCGCAGGTAGCAGGCAATGGTCTTGCCCAGGGCCGATTTGGGGTTGTCGAGCCACTCTTTCGGGCCCATCAGCTTGTCTTCGCCGAACGACTTACCGGGGCTGTAGGGCAGAATCTGCAGGCCGGTGCCGGCTTTTTCCAGCTGCTGCTGCACGGCCGAGAAGGCCGGCAATCCGTCGCCCATGATGCTCACGATGAGGCCGGGCGTCTGGGGGTTGTTCTGCAGGTCGAGGGCGTTTTTCACCAGATCGGCCTGCATTTTGGCCACGTCGTCCTGCCGCACAATCTGCATGTCGATGCCGTTGGCAGCCATTGCCGAGCCTTCGGTGCTGCGCGGGCCACCGTTGGCCAGCATGGCGCCCATCTGCGAGTTCCAGGCCATTACTTCCCAGGTCACCGGCGTGCCTTTCTCGGCCGGCGTAGTGGCGGGCAGCGGGGCCAGCGGCACCGCCACGTTGGTGCGGGAGCCCCCCGCCTGGGTGGGCAGCTCGATGCTGTTCAGCAGCACCGACTGCGTTTCGGCTTTCTGGAAGACGGCCCCGCTGCTAATGAGCTTGTTGATGCCGAAGTAAGCGGCCAGCACCAGCAGCAGGCCGATGACGATTTTACCGCGAGTTGTCATGATGGGTAGTGTGAAAAATGTGGTTGGAATGTGCGGAATGTGCGGAATGTGCGGAATGAGGAGAATGTGAGGAATGAGAAAATGTGGTATCTGATCTTTAAGTGGTTCAGCGTAACTGCGTCGACGCACTGTCCTCATTTTTCACATTTTTCACATTTCTCACATTCCCCCACATTCAACTCTAGTCCAGCAGCTTGCTAAAGGCGTCGTTGCTGGCCTGGGCGGTGGCGCGGGGCGTCTGGCCGACGGCTTTTTCGTCGAGCAGGGAGTTGAAGTCGCCCTTCTGGTATTTCTCCAGCAGGCGCTGGCCTTTCTCGCTCATCACCCCGTTCTGGATGTCCATTTCCTTCACAAAGGCCTGGGAGTAGCGCATGGCCTGCTTGATCTGGCCCAGCTTCATGGCCATGTCCTGGGCCACGCGGTCGGTAGCCAGGTCGAAGAAGTACTTCTTGTCCGGGTCGCCGCGCAGGATGTTCATAGCAGCGCGCATGCCGCTGCTGGTGCGCTTCACCAACTCGTACTCGTCTTTCAGCAGGTTCACCTTGAACTTGGAGTTGTCGATCTGGCGCAGGGCGGCTTTCAGGATCTGGCGCATCACCAGGCTCACGTTGGCGGTGGTGGTCAGCATGGGCTGCAGGCGGGCGTTGTAGTCTTCGAGCTGGGCGGCGCGGGAGGCGTACTGCTCGGCGGCGTCCTTTTCGCCCTGGCGCTGGGCCGAGGTGGCCAGGCTCAGGTACTCCTGCATCTGCTGCTTGTTGCCGTCCATCTTGCGCTTCACCAGCTCGTGGGCGCCCTCCACGTGGGCCACTTCGGCGTCCATTTTCTTGGCCTCCTGCTCGGTGTTGCGGATGTAGTCCTGCATGATGCCGATGGGGTCCGTCTCGACGAAAATGCCGGCGGCGGTGCGGAAGATGCGCTGCCCGGCGTACCACAGGCCGGCCTTGATGCGCTTGCTGGTCACGAGCAGAAACATGGCGAACAGCGCGCCCAGCCCGATGCCGAGCTTCACCGTGTCGAACACCATGTCGACCAGGAACGGGACGATGGAGCCCCAGAAGTACACGCCGGTGCCGACGGCGCCCGCGAGGAAAATCCAGCCGGCTACTTTTTCCGGCTTCTGCCACTTGGCGAGTCCAGCTTCGTGGTCAGTGGAAAGCATTGTGTCCATTTGGTGAAAAGGTGAGTTTGTGAAATAGTGAGTTTGATGCGGTGATTCAGAAGCGGCGAAAGGGCGAGGAGTTGTTGAACTGCAACTCACCATTTCACCACCTCTCTATTTCACCGGCAGCGTGAGCAGAAAGCTCTGGGCGGCCTGGAAGTGGGCGTGCAGGTCGGCGGCGGCGCTGGCGTTGGCCAACTCGTAGGAAGCCAGGGCCGCCTGGGCTTTCTGGCGCTCCTCCCCTAGCTGCTGCTGGGCGGCCTGCAGCTCCTGGCTTTTGGATTCCAGCTGCCGGGTCAGCTCGGCCAGGTCGGCCTGCAGCTTCTGCTCCTGGGCCAGCAGCTGCACGATGACGCTGGGGCGGGTGTTGGGAATCTTGATTTCGCCGAGCTTCTCCTTGTGCCGCTCCAGCACCTTGTTGCGGTCCGACTGCAGGGTGCGCTCAAACTGATCGGCCGAGGCCAGCAGCTCCGGCACCGAGAGGCCCGTCACGGCCGCGAAGGCGTGGAAGGCCGTCTGGTAGAGCACCGGGCCCGACAGCCCGCTGGCGGCCATGCTACGCACCATCTTGCAGTAAGCGGCGAAGTCCTTGCCGTCGCCAGCCAGCAAGCCGTTGATGTGGTCAGTGTGGCGCTGCTCGGGCTGCGTCACGGCGGGCGCCGGCGGACTGAAAGCGGCTCCGGCCGCCGCGGGCCCCTGCGGCGCCAGCGGCGCAGCCGGCGCAAAGGCCGGGGCTACCGGCGCCGCACCCGGCAAGGGCCGGGCCTGCGGGGTGCTGGGGGCCGCCGCGTCGTCGCTTTCGACGAAGAAGTCTTTGGCGGCTTTGGCGATGTTGTCGAAGATGGCCATTGGAAAAGGCGGTTAGGGTAACGTCTTGCGGGACGCGGACCCTAAGCCAATCCAGATGCCGATGAGCCGATACCAAATCAGCAACCAATTATAGCAACCTGATTATCAAAGTATAAAAATCAAATTCCACAAATTCAGCCGGGCCATAAAGCAGCCAACCCTTCCGTTTTGGAAGGGTCGGCGTTGTCGAAACGGAGTTCTGAAAGGGCTTACGAGGCCAGGCCGTACTCCTGCAGCTTGCGGTAGAGCGTGGTCAGGCCGATGCCGAGTTGCCGGGCGGCCTCGGTTTTGTTGCCCTCGGTTTCGGCCATCACCTGGCGGATGTGCTGGGCTTCGAGGGCGCGCAGGCTCCGGTCGTCGGGGCTGAAGCCGGCCAGACCGGCCGCGGGGCTGCCGCTGGCGTGAAACTCGTCGGGCAGGTAAGCGGCGGCCAGGGGCTGGTCGGCGGGCGCCAGGATGGCGGCGCGCTCCAGCACGTTCTTCAGCTCGCGCACGTTGCCGGGCCAGTCGTAGCGCTGCAGCAGGCGCAGCGTGTCCGCGTCGAGGCCGGGCAGGCGCTTGCTCATGCGGGCGGCGAAGTAGCGCAGAAAGTACTCGGCCAGCGGGGCCACGTCGTCGGGGCGGGCCTTCAGGGGCGGCACCCCGATGGTGAAGACCGAGAGGCGGTAGTACAGGTCGGGCCGGAACTGCCCGTTGGCGGCTTCCTGCTTAAGGTTGCGGTTGGTGGCCGCCACCAGCCGCACGTCCACCTTGGTAGGCTTGGTGTCGCCGAGCTTGGTGAAGGTCTGCGTTTCGAGCACGCGCAGAAACTTGGCCTGCACCGACAGCTCCAGCTCCCCGATTTCGTCCAGGAACAAGGTGCCGCCCGAGGCTTCTTCCAGCAGACCCTTCTTGTCGCCCAGCGCCCCGGTGAAGGCGCCCTTGCGGTAGCCGAACAGCTCCGATTCCAGCAAGTCCTTGGGGAAGGCCGAGCAGTTCACCGCCACGAAGGGCTTGCCCTTGCGCGGCGAAGCCTGGTGAATGGACTGGGCAAACAGCTCCTTGCCCGAGCCGGTGGGCCCTTCCAGCAGCACGGTAGCATCGGTGGCGGCTACCTGCCGGCCCAGCGTTTTGGCCCGTTCCAGCGCCGGCGAGTGACCAATCATCGACTCAAAGGAATGCTGCTGGCCCACCTGCCGCTCCAGCTCGGCCACGCGGTAGCGCAGGCGGGCTTTTTCGGCGGCGCGCTCCACCAGCACCGGCAGCTGGTCGTTGGAGTCGCCCTTGGTGATGTAGTCGAAGGCGCCGTCCTTCATGGCCTGCACCCCGTCGATAATGGTGCCGTAGGCCGTCATCAGGATGATTTCCGAGAGCGGGGCCTTCTGCTTCAGGCGCGGCAGCAGCTGTACGCCGTGGGCGTCGGGCAGCTTCACGTCGCAGAGCACCACCAGCACCTGCGGGTGCTGCCCGAGCAGCTCCAGGCCCTCGGCGGCATTCACGGCCTGCAGCACGTGGTAGTCTTCCAGCTCCAGCAGGCGGGCCAGCAGCTGGCGCAGGCGGGGTTCGTCGTCGATGATGAGAATGGTGCCTTGGGGCATGGCGGCGAAGGGCGCGGCGAAAGGTGAGGGAGCAAGCCGCGGCGCAAAGGTGCCAAATTCCCCGGCTCGGCGCGGAGCCGCAGATTAACTCCCCGGCAGCTCACATCATCGGGGCCGCGGCCGGACGATTTCCCGGGGCCGCGGCCGGGCAGCCCGGCAAACTCCAATCAACCCCGGATCAGCGCCACATCATCGTGGCATTGAGCTGTACGTCAGCGCACAAGACCTTTGCATTCGTCGCCATCAGACTGATGGGCGACGCTGCTCCTGCCCTTTCTGCGCTATGAAAACCAACTTCGCTACTTCCCTGCTGGCCCTGCTCAGCGCCAGTTTGCTGCTCGGCCCCACGGCGGGCTGCCAGCGCCACGCCTTCAGCGGCCCCACGCCCACCCCGGCCGCCGCCCCCGCCGTGCGCCAGCTGCAGTTCGGCTACGGCAGCCGCTATTCCGGCCACCGCACCACCTACACCCTGCAAGCCGACGGCGTGCTACTCACCCAGGCGGGCATCGGGCTGCGGCCCGGCACGCCGGTAGCGGCGCTGCGCGTAGGCCCCGCTCAGGCCCGGGCCGCGCTGCGCCGCTTCGATGCGCTGCCGGACGACAGCCTGGGCTTTGAGCAGCCGGGTCAGCACTACTACTTTCTGGAAGGCTACACCGAAGCTGGCCAGAGCGTGCACCTGGCCTGGGGCGCCGCCGACACCACCGCCCCGCACTGCGCCCGGGTGCTCTACCGGCAGCTCAACGGCCTGCTCCCGGCGAATCTGTAGCCTGGTCAGCCTTGCACCCGCAGCCTACTCCTCGATGCGGTCGACGTCAGTCAGCTGGCCTTTGTTTTTCATGCTCCGCAAATCCAGCTGCGTGAGCGTGAACGGCTCCTTGCTGAAGTTGCCGGGCAGGTTGAGTTTGCGCAGGGGGTGCGAGTCGTCCGTTTCGTAGGCATTGGCCACCACGCCCACCGTGTTGGCCTGGGCCCGCACCACTTTCAGCAGCGAGTAGTTCTGGGTGGAGTCGTCGCGCACGGTGTAGATGTCGCCCACGCGCGGCGCCGCCAGGAAGGCGTCACTGTTCTGGGCTTTGCGGATGGTGAAGATGGCCGCCCAGGCAATGCCCATGGCCAGCAGCACCGCCCCCGACCACTGCCACCACGGAGCCCGCGTGGCGGCTTTCCGGGCGCGGACGGCCTGCTTCACGGCGTCGGCTTCCGCCGGAATCTTGCCAAATTCCCAAGTGGCCTGACACTGCTGGCACTGCACCACGGCGGGCTTGCTGTAGGGCAGCACCGGAATCCAGTAAAGGTGCACGTAGCGGCTGAAAATGCTTACGCGCAGCTGGTTGGCCGTGTGACAGGCCGGACAGGCCACCCCGGGCAGCGGTTCCGTCCGCACGTGCGAACCGTTCGTACCAAAAAAAATCATTGACGGAAGAATAAGGCGGCCTCATGACACGCTTTCAAAGGTATAGCTGCTCTGGTACTGAGCCGTCGATTGCCTGGCAAAAAATCAGTCATCATTTGCACTGCCGTTGACCGCAGTAGTTTGCCCCTAAACCATAAAAAAGGCCCCGCAGCAAGCTGCGGGGCCTTTTTCTTATTGCGTTACCAGCCTTAGCTACGCACCACGCGCAGCTGGCGCTTGAGCCGCTCGATGCGCACCTTGGCCTCGTCGATGCGGCCCTGGTACTCCTCGCGCAGCTGGCCAGCATTCTTCGAGCGGGCGAAGAAGTCCAGGTTGGTCTGCAGCGTGGCCACGTCGTTTTCCAGCTCGTTGATGTCGCGGCGCAGGTTCTGCTCCTTGCGGTAGAGCAGCTGCTGGGCCTCGGGGTTCGACTTCAGGCGCTGCACCTCCAGTTGGAAGCGCTGCTCGTCGCGCTCCACGTAGGTCAGCCCCGGAATGGTGTCGATGTACTTGCTTATCAGCTCCAGGAATTTCTCCTCGGCCTGGGCGCCGCTGCCGCCGCGGCGGCCCTGCTGCGGCAGTTCGCTCTGGCTCCACTCGGCCACCAGGGCCTGCAGTCCTTCCTGGGTGCCAGGGTTATCCTCCGAGAGCGTCGCGATGTGCGAGGCCACGCTATCGAGGCGGGCGGCCTGGTCCTGAGAGAGCTGCTGCTGGTGCTGCTCGCGCTGGCGCGTTTCGGTCTGCTTCCGCTCGAAGAACGAGTCGCAGGCGGTGCGGAAGCGGTGCCAGATCTTATCCGACTGCTTTTCGGGCACGCGGCCGATATTCTTCCACTCCTTCTGCACCCGGATGACGACCTCGCGGCCTTCCTCCCAGTTCGGGTTTTCCAGCGCGGCCTCGGCCTGCTCGCACAGCGCGATTTTGGCCTTCAGGTTGCGGTTTTTCTCCTCGTCGAGAGCCTTGAAGAACTGGTTCTTGTGCTGGAAGAAGCCTTTGTAGGAAGCCCAGAACTGCTTGTTCATGGTTTCGGCCTGGCTGCGCGGCACCAGACCGGCGGCGTCCCACTGCTCCTTCAGCGTCTGCAGCTCATCGGTCTTGGCGCGCCACTCGTTCACCCGCTCGGTCTTGAAGTCGCCGAAGGGCAGAATCTGGGCCAGCAACTCCTGCTTGCGCTGCAGGTTGGCGTTTTCCTGGGCCGAGCGCGCGTCCACGAAGGCGCGCTTGCGGTTGTGCACCTGCTCCGAAGCCTGCAGGAAGCGCTGCCACAGCGGCTCGCGCATCTCGTTGGGCACCGGGCCCACGCCCTTCCATTCCTCGTGCAGCTGGCGCAGCTCCGTGAGGGCCTTGTTGATGCTCGGTTGCTGCACCAAATCCTCGGCGCGCTTGATCAGCGCCTCCTTGGCTTCGAGGTTGCGGCGGCGGTCCAGCTCCTTCATTTCGAAGAACAAGCCGCGGTTGTTGTAGTAGATGTCGAGTAGGGCGTGGTAGCTGTTCCACAGCTCCTGCGACTGCTGCTGCGGCACCGGGCCGGTGGCCTTCCACTCGGCCTGCAGGGTCTTGATGCGGGCCGACGAGTCCTTGGTTTCGGCCGACTCCACCAACTGGCGCAGCTGCGAGAGGAGGTGCTGCTTGTGGGCCAGGTTCTTGGCGCGCTGCTCGTCCTCGTTGCGAGCGTCGCGCACGCGGGCGTCGCGGTAGTCCTGCATGGCGCGGGTCACCTCGGCGTAGTGCTCGGGGCCGCTGAAGCTGAAGTCCTCGGCGTTGTTGCCGGCTTCGGTGAAGCGCTGACGGGCCGTGCCGCGCTCCGAGCCCACACCCTGCTCGTACTGGCGGTGCAGGTCAAGAATCTGGCGGCGGTTCTGGCGCGCGTCGGGGCGGCGCAGCAGCTCCAGCAGGTAGGCACCCTGGGCGGGCTGGTCGAGCTTGGCGAAGTCCGGGGCCGGGGTTTCGGGCACGTAGTCCTCGTCGTCCTCATGGTGCGGGGCAACGTGCTCGGCGGCGTGAGCCGCCTCGGCGGCCGACTCATTATTGGAAGTTGGCAGGGCGGCCAGCGGAGCGGGGGCATCTTCCAGCGCCTCGGCCGAAGCCAGGGGCTGCGCGGGCAGCGTTACGGCAGCGGGCTCGGTGGCCGGGGCCGGCGTCACGTCGGGCTGAATGGCGGGTACGGGCGGGTTGGTTTCCGAAGCCTGGGCCACGGCGCCGGGGCCTTCGTTGCCGTAGTGCTCTTCGGCACGCTGCTGGGCCGCCGACGGGGAATCAGCCTGGGCAACTTCGACTTGCTGCTGCTCGGCAAACGCCTTATTAGCTGCCGATTGCCCGTAGTCAGCTGCAGCGTCGCTCGAAGCTGCTTCGGCCGTAGCCACGCTGGCTTCAGCCGGTACCACCGGCGTCGGCTCGGTACCGGCCGTGCCGGGCTCCGCCGTCGGGTCGATGGCGGCCGGCGCGCTGTGGTCGGCGTGTTCGGTAATGTCCTCCGCGGCTACGGCCGGGCTGGGAGCGGCGGCCGGCTGGGCCGAGGGCGAAGCAGCCGCTTCCACGTCGGGCCGGGCGGCCGCGGTGGGTACCTCAGGCGCGGCGGCGGCCGGTACTTCGGCTGGCGCGGCGGCAGCCGGCTGGGCCGGGGCGGTGGCGGGTTGGGGTTGCGAGTCAGCAGGGGCATCGGCAGCGGGGCCGCCTTGCTGGCGGGACTGCGCGATTTCGGCCAGCCGGCGCTCCAGGATGCTCATGGGATTATCCTGGTTCGACTCGGGGCGGTTGGGGGTTTCGTTCTCCGGTTGCATGGTTCTCTCTCGACAAACCCACCCGACGGGCCGCAACAGCGGCGGGCCGGGCAGGCTACATAATCAGTTCAGGCGCGGGTCCAGGGGGTAGTTCGACAGCACGCGGTAGCGCCCGCCTTTCTCGCGCAAAATGGCTTGCCAGAAGGCATCGGTGGTCAAAGTAAACACTTTCCCGGCAGCATTCGGGTGCACTATCCAAGTCTTTTCCTGCACTTCGCCGGCCAGCTGGCCCGCCGTCCAGCCCGAATAGCCGACGTACAGGCGCAAGTTGTTCTCCGTCAATTCGCCGGCCGCGATAAGGCCGAGCAGCATCTCAAAGTCGCCGCCCCAGTACACATCTTCGGCCAGGGGCTCGGCGCCGGGCAGGTCGGGGCGCTGGTGCAGGTAGTGCAGGGTATCGGGCTGCACGGGGCCGCCCACGTGCAGGGGCAGCGTGGCGGCCGGGTGCTCGTCGCCGCCGGGCAGGCTCATCGCGTCGCCCAGGCGCACGGTGGTCGGGCGGTTGAGCATCAGCCCAAACGTGCCATCTTCTTCGTCGTGGCGGCACAGCAGCACCACCGACCGCTCGAAGTTCGGGTCGCCCAGGAAAGGCTGCGATATCAGAAGGCTACCGCTGCGCAGATTGGTGGCCATGACGAAGGCGAAATAAGGGTGAACGATAGGACCACTGACGCCCGCAGGCCGCGCAAAGATGCGCGAAGAATCGGGCCCGGCAAGTTGATGGGGGCTTTACCTCTACGTTGGGCACGGCCCCGCAGGTTCCATTCGCGGCGGCCTTGCGTTTGCCAACTACCGCGGGCTCCGCTGGTTTATCGCCCCCGAACCACGGGCAGTGCACGGCAAACGCGTCGGCGCCCCGCAAATTGCGCCTACTTTTGCGCCCGAACCTGTTGCCGCCGCCCGATGCAAGACCAAAACCTCGCCGACCTACGCAAAACCTACGCCCAGCACGAGCTGGACGAAGCCGCCGCCGACCTCGATGCCCTGCGCCAGTTTCGCCGCTGGCTCGACGAAGCCCTGCAGGCTAAGGTGGACGAGCCCACGGCCATGACGCTGAGCACGGTGGCGCCCGACGGGCAGCCCTCGGCCCGCATCGTGCTGCTGAAGGGCCTGCCCGACGAGGCCGGGTTCCTCTTTTTCACCAACTACGACTCGCGCAAGGGCCAGGAGCTGGCCGCCGACCCCAAGGCCGCGCTGACTTTCTTCTGGCCGGCGCTGGAGCGACAGGTGCGGGTGGAAGGCACGGTGGAAAAAGCCGCTGAAACCGTCTCAACGGAGTACTTCCAGAGCCGGCCGCACGGCTCGCAGGTGGGCGCCTGGGCCTCGCCCCAAAGCCAGGTTATCGGCAGCCGGCACGAGCTGGAACGGCGCGAGCAGGACGTGGAGCAGCGCTTCGCGGGGCAGGACCCGCTGCCGCGCCCCCCGCACTGGGGTGGCTACGTGCTGCGCCCCAGCCGCATCGAATTCTGGCAGGGCCGCCCCTCGCGCCTGCACGACCGGCTGGTGTACGACAAAACCGACGACGGCTGGCAGCGCAGCCGGCTGGCGCCGTGAGACTTAATTAATAATTAAGAATGAAGAATTAATAATTGGGAGATTGGCTTACCGACGCCTCCCTAATTCTTTCATTGTTAATTATTAATTCTTCATTGTTAATTATAAAATGGCCGAAATTCAACCCGTGCGCGCCTGGCGCTACAACCCGGAGCTGAGCCAGCGCATCGACGATTACGTGTCGCCCTTGTTCGACGTGGTGTCGGCGAAGCAGCGCGAGGCGCTGTACCGCAACCCGCTCAACAGCATCCACCTCTCGGTGCCGCGGCCCGGGCCCGACCCGGCCGGCGAGGCGCTGCGCCGCCTTACCGAGTGGGAGCAGTCGGGGGTGCTGCTGCAGGACGCGCTGCCGGGCATCTACGCCTACTACCAGTATTTCCGCCTGCCGGGCAGTGCGCGCGAGTACGTGCGCAAGGGCTTCATGTGCCACATCCGGGCCTACGACTGGGCCGAAAACGTGGTACTGCGCCACGAAAACACGCTGCCGGCGGCCGTCAACGACCGGGCCGAGCTGCTGGCGCGCACCCAGTTTCAGACCAGCGCCACCCACGGCCTCTACCGCGACGACGCCCACGAGCTGGAGCGCTACCTCGACGAGGCCATTGAGGACCCGCTGTTTGAAACCGAGGACTACCAGGGTGTGCGCGACGTGCTGGCCGTGATTCAGGACGCCGGGGTGATTCAGCGGTTTCAGCGGCTGCTGGCCGAGCGGCAGGTCATCCTCGCCGACGGGCACCACCGCTACGAAGGCTCCCTGGCGTATCGGCAGGCCCGCATGGCGGCCAACCCGCAGCACACCGGCGCCGAGCCCTGGCATTACCACCTGATGTACCTCACCAACGCGGCCTCGGACGATTTGCGCATCCTGCCCACGCACCGCCTGCTGCTGGAGCTGCCCGGCGGGCTCACGGACGCGGAGTTCCTGGTCCGGCTGGAGCCGTACTTCGTGGTCACGCCCAAGGACGACGCGTTTGATCTGCCCGAGGTCATAGCCGGCAAGCCCTGGGCCTTCGGGCTGTACCTGGGCGGGCTGCCCTACAAGCTGCGCCTGCGCCCCGAAGTGCACCAGCAGCTCGACTGGGACACCACCCCGGAGGTGAAGCAGCTGGATCTGACGGTGCTGCACTACTTCGTGCTGGAGCGCGCCTTGGGCATCGTGGGCATCGATGCGCAGCGGCAATGGCCGGGCGTGACCTACGTACGCAACTTCGCCGAGGGCCTGCAGCGCGTGGATTCGGGCGAGGCCCGCGCCGTGCTCATCACCAACGAGGTGACCATGGACGAGGTGGAGCGCGTGTGCCATTCCGGTGCCGTGATGCCCCCGAAATCAACCTTTTTCTACCCCAAAACCCTCGGCGGCCTGCTCTTCACCAGCATCCGCGACGACGAGCCGGTGGGGCTGCTTTAGGATGAGTAGGTGCTGGCTGAGCAGATGAGTGGATAACGGCCCCTCTGGCTGCGAAAAAATTGCCTGCCACTAATTCCACGGCTTCTGTTTCCTGCCCATCTACTCATTTACTCACCTGACATCTACTCATCTAACGAATATGCGCCTGATTCTCGCCTCCAACTCGCCGCGCCGCCGCCAGTTGCTGACTGACCTCGGCCTGAGCTACGAAGTACGGCTGAAGGAAGTCGATGAGACGTACCCGCCGGAGCTGCAGCGGGCCGCAGTGGCCGAGTACCTGGCCGCCCACAAAGCCAGCGCCTACCGTGCCGATCTGCGGCCCGGTGAGGTGCTGCTGACGGCCGACACCATCGTGTGCCTCGACGAGCAGGTGCTCAACAAGCCGGTGGACGACGAGGACGCCGTGCGCATGCTCACCTTGCTGCAGGGCCGCGCCCACGACGTGTACACCGGCGTGTGCCTGCTCACCGGCGAGGGGCAGCAGGTGGTGTTTTCGGATCAGACGCGGGTGCATTTCCGCCCGCTCACGGAGGCCGAAATCCGCCACTACGTGCAGCATTACCGCCCCCTCGACAAAGCCGGCGCCTACGGCGCCCAGGACTGGATCGGGCTGGTGGCCGTGACGCGGCTGGAAGGCTCCTACTTCAACGTGATGGGCCTGCCGGTGCACCGCGTGTGGGAAGAGCTGCAGCGGCTCACCGGCGGGCAGCTGTTGCCCGGCGCATGAGCCGGCCCGCCGCGTCGCCCCGGCCAGCCTTTTTCCTAGCAATGGGGCTGCTGCTGGTGCTGGCCATCTGCCTTGGCCCCGGCCTGATTTTCGGCCTGAGCCACTACGCCGATGTAGCGCACCTGCGCCACGTGCGCTACCACGACGCGACGTTTCGTTACCTGCCCATCCCGCTCACGCCCGCCGGCTACGCGCAAGCCAAGCTGGCCTGGCTCGGCCTGACGCTGCTAGGCAGCACCGTGCTGCTCTGGCAATGGCGCCGACGCGGCCGTCTGTACCGAGAGCTGGCCGCGCTGCATCGGGAATGGCGCGCGGCCCCGCCCCTGCTGGCGCCCTGGCGGCGGCTGCGCCCGGCCGAGCGCCGCACCGCCCTGCTGCTCTTCGGCGCCCTGCTGCTGGTGCGCAGCTACTACCTGCTGCGCTACCCCCTCTACGGCGACGAAGTGGTGACCTACCTGAGCTTCGTGCGCGCAGGTGGGCTGGCCGCCGTCAGCTTCTACCCTATTCCGAACAACCACATCGGCTACAGCCTGATTTGCTGGCTGTTTAGCCTGGTCAGCCCGAATTTCTACTGGGCGACGCGCCTGCCCACCTTTCTCCTCAGCGCGCTGGGCACGGCCGGGGTGGGCCTGTTGCTGCTGCGCCACGTGAACTTCCGCGTGGCGGCGCTGACGGTTTTCCTGTTCGGCTTCTTCCCCTACGCCCTGTTTCAGTCGGTGGTGGGCCGGGGGTATTTTCTGCTGGCGGTGTGCGCGCAGCTGGGCTTTCTGGCGGTGCTCACGCTGCTGCGGCGCCCGATGCGGCCGCGCCTGGCCTGGGCGCTGCTGGTGGGCAGCAGCGTTGTCGGGCTGTACGCCATGCCCTCGTACCTGCTCGTATTCGGCAGCCTGCTGGCGGGGCTGGCCGCTGACTTCCTGTGGCAGCAACGCCCGGCGCGACTTTGGTCGCTCGGGCTGGCGGGCATGGTCGTGGGCGGCGCGGCGGCGCTGCTCTACGCGCCGGTGCTGCTGGTATCGGGGCCGCGGGCGCTGCTGGCCAATGGCTACGTGGCGCCCGGCGCCGGCTACACGGCCGGCCTGACGGCCCTAGACTTCCTCGCACGCACCGAGGGACAGCTGCTCGGCGCCGGGCCGCTGGGGCTGGCGGTGGTCGGCGGCCTCAGCCTGGCAGGTCTGCTGCTCGGCTACCGGCAGCGGGCGCTGCTGCCGCTGGTACTGTTGGCGCTGGGCCTGCTGTGGCTACCCTACCTGCCGCTGCTGCTGCGGGGCGTGTACCCGCCGGCGCGGGTGCTGTCGTACCGGGTGTTCTTCCTGTTTCTGCTGGCGGCTCTACTTCTCGAAACGGGCCTGCGCTGGCCGCCGCTGGCGGCGCTACGGCGGCGGCCGGTACTGAGCGTAGCGCTGCCGGTGCTGGCCTGGGCCGGCGTGGCCGTACTGCTGTTTCAGCGCCGTGCCACTCAGGAAGCGGCCCGCAACGAGCGGGTGACGCACTCCTACGCCTGGCTGCGGGCCCACGGTGCCCGCCGCGTGCTGGTTGAAGCACCCCACTACCAACTGTACCTGCAGTTTTTCAGCCAGACCAATCATACCGGGCTGCGCATCGATGCCGCCACCGCTGCCGAACCGGGGGCGCGGTACCAGTTTTACCTGCTGGATAAGGAGCAATACCGCAAGTTTCGGATTCCGCTGCCCGTCGTTTTCGAGAACGAGGACATTCGCATCTACCGCTGGCCGACGCCCCGGTAGCAGCGGAGGCCATTAGAAGCCCCTTGCCCCGATTTGCCCGCGTTGATCGGGCAAACTGCCCACTCGTTTCTAGCCACCAGCGGCAACCAGCCCGCGCGCAGCGGCGGCGTGCTCAGTCGCGTAGAGGGCCGGCAGGAACTGCTCGAAATTGCCGACTTCCTCCACGTTGTGCCGCAGCCAGGCGTAGCCCATGCGCGCCGTGAACACCCGGCGCTGCAGCAGCGGATTGAGCACGAACTGGCCCAGGCGGCTTTCGTGACCCACCTGCATGCGCGAGGTGTAGCGCGTGCCCTCCGCCCCTGCCGCAAACCAGTGCTCCAGGCTGAAGACCTCCACGCCCAGCACGCGGCGCACCAAGCGGATACCGGTCGAATCGAGCTTGACCACGTCCTCGGTGCTGTCGACCAGCTGCCGCGCGTCGCCGCCGAAGGCCTCCACGATGCGAAAACGGCTGCCCACGCCGGCCCCGCCGTGGGCGTCGGGCCGGGCCAGGGCCCAGTGAATGTGGTCGACGGGGTGCCAGACGAGGTAGCGCGGGTATTGCTGCCCCTGGTACTGCATCGGCTCCCCGATGTGGCGAAACCACCATTCCAGCATGGCGGGCGTCACCCCACGTACCGTGTCGTGGGCAATGGTCAGCTCGAACGAGCCGCGAGGCAGCCGCCGAAACGTGGTTTGGGCGGAATGCAGGGGTTTCAGGGGCCCGGCCAACGGGCGGGGCGGCAACAGGGACCAGCTCATAGGTAGTGATTTGCAAAGACGGGCAGAGGTGCCCCAACCGCCACCAGCGTTGCCGCTGCGGGCCGCGCCGGCTCGGCGTAGGCCCGCAGCAGCCGGGCCAGCGCCCGAATGGCCGAGGGCCGCGTGGCTGCCGGGCCTCGGCCACCGCGTGCCCGCCAGCAGGCCTCGGTCGACCAGTCGCCGGCCGGGGCGGCGGGCAGCACCACCTGAGCGGCTGCCGGAGCCGCCACCGGGCGCGGGGGCAGTGCCGGGGTAGCGGCGAAGGGAAACAGCAGCAGGAAGGCGAACTTGTTCATGGCGGGGAGGACTGGGCAGTGGCAGGGCGGCGCGCCCACCATCGGGGCAGCGACTGGAACAAAGGACCGCCGAAAAACCACCGGGCACAATCGCATAAATGGGCGTATTGGCGTCAGAACAGCCACTTTTTGATGTGATGCCGCGCTCAATCCGGGGCCTGCAGGCCAGCCGCCCCCGCACCGCCCGGGCCTAGCCGCCAGGTCTTGCTGCTCCGACGCCGGCCAAAGCGGATCGGAGCCCTACTTTTATGCCGCCGCCCCGTATGGGCGGGCGTTAGCAGCCCCGGCCAGCACCTGCCGGGCCCTTTCCGTTTGCCATTCATGCTGCACAGCTTTCTGTTTGCCCCTTTCGACGACGCTGCAGCCGAAGCGCAGTTCGATGCCCTGCACGCCACCCTGCAGCCCCTGGCCGCCGGCGACGAGCCGCTGCTGCTGCTGGGCAACCTGCCGCTGGACGACGCCGGCGCCCTCGATGCGGTGCTGCTGCGGCCGGCGGGCATCGTGCTGCTGCAGTTTATCGGGCGCGGCGGGCCGCTGCACATTCCGGCCCTGAACCAGGGCGCGTGGCAGCTGGCCGGGCAGCCGCTGACGGGGCAGGCGGGCAGCGCAAACCCCTACGCGCAGTTTCAGCGGCAGCGGCGGGCCCTGGCGGCCTGGCTCACCGCCCAGCCCGCCCTCGGCCCCATCCGCACCGAGGCCATTGCCGGCCTGGCTCTCTTCAGCCAGCCCGTCACCTTCGGCTCCGAAGTCGAGCCGCGCCTGAACGCGCAGTCGGGCGCCGATAACTTTCAGCTCCTCAGCAGCCTGCCCCACCTGCCGCGCCGCCTGCAGCGCCTGCACCTGCCGGGCGCGGCCCTGCCCGCCGCGGCGCTGCAGCAGTGGCTGCGGCACCTGCAGGCCGAATCGGCCGGAACCGACTCCGCCGCCGACGACGCCGAAGACCAGCCGACCGATTTCTGGACGCAGAAAGCCCGGCAGCTCTGGCGCTGGCTGGGGGCCGAAGACATTCCGCCCGACACCGGCTACGCCGGCTACCAGCCCGACCCGGCCGCCGTCAGCGCCGCAGAAAAAGCGCGCTTGGAGCAAGTGCGCCAGCAGGTGCGCGCCGAGCTGGACCAGCACACCCAGGCCCTGACGGCCCGCGAAGTGGAGCGCGAAGCCACTATCCGGCAGTTGCAGCAACAGCTGGATCAGGCCGCCGCCGCCGCGCCCACCACGGCCGAGCTGCAGGCCCGCCTGGCGGCCGAGACGCGCGAAAAAGAAGCCCTGCACGAAGCCATGCAGCTGGCCCGCGTCGAGTCGGCGGCCCGCAACCGGGAGCTGGACGCCCGCATTGCCCAGCTCGGCGTGCTCATCCAGCAGATGCAGGTCCGGCCCGTCGCCCCGGCTCCGCCGGCCCCCGTGACCCCGCCTCATCCTGCCCCCACGCCACCGGCCGCCGCGCCGGCTCCCCGGCCGGTGGCCCGGCCCCGGGTGCGGCGCTATTCCACCTGGCAGCTGCAGCCCTGGCGGGCGGTGGCGGTGCTGGTGGTAGTGCTCGGGCTGCTGGTGGGTGGCTGGGGCCTGCTGCAGCTCTATCGGGAGCGGGCCCAACCAGCGCCGGACCGCCGCGAAGCCCGGCAGGTCAGTCCCACGGAAACCACGGACGAGCCCGCCGACCAGGCCGCCGAACCCACCGAAGCCGCCCCTTCGGCGTTGGAAGAACGCCTCAACAACGCCGTCATCGACTCGACCGGCACCCAGACCGGCCCCGCGCCCACCGATTCGGTGCTGGCGCCCAGCCCGGGCTACATCGACCCGGATTCGCTGGAAAACCAGAACTAACAGCGCCCTAACACGCAAAAACCGCTGCCGGCCGGACTTCCTGAGAAGCCCAACCGGCAGCGGATTTATAAAGAGTTGTCAGTTGCGAGTTGTCAGAGTTGATGTAGCCACCCGCCTGACAACTCGCAACTGACAACTAGTACGGCTTGGCCTCGTGGGCTACGGCCTCGGCCTGGGCCACGGCTTCGGCGCCCGCCTTGTGGTGCCCGTTGCCCTGAAACTGCTGGCCGTTGCTGCCTTTGAAGGCTTTCAGGCCCTCGGCCAGGCGGCGGCCGTACTCGGCGTCGCACTGGGTGAAGAGCTCCACCATGCGCTGCTGCACCTCGGGCACGGCGCTGCTGATGGCGTCGACCAGGTTGTTGATCAGGTCATCCTTTTCCACGTCGGAGTGCAGGCGCCACCGCTCCCCGGCTTGCTTGAAGTTGTTCTGCCGGTCGATGGGCTGGCGCAGCAGCTTTGCATTGTAGCTCGGGGTGTGGTCTTCGCCGGGCTTGGCGGCCTCTTTCAGCCCGTTCATGGAGCTGGGCTCGTAGTTGACGTGCTGGTTCTGGCCCGGCGCGGTATCCACGTGGTAGGCCATCTGCCCGTCGCGCTGGTTGGTGGCCACGTGCTTTTTGGGGGCGTTGATGGGCAGCTGCAGGTAGTTAGTCCCCACGCGGTAACGCTGGGTATCGGAGTAGGAGAAGGTGCGGCCCTGCAGCATCTTGTCGTCCGAAAAGTCCAGGCCGTCGACCAGCACGCCGGTCCCGAAGGCCACCTGCTCCACCTCGGCGTAGTAGTTTTCGGGGTTCTTGTTCAGGGTCATCATGCCCACCGGCAGGTGCGGAAACTGGTCCTCGGGCCAGAGCTTGGTGTCGTCGAGCGGGTCGAAGTCCAGCTCCGGGTGCTCGTCGTCACTCATCAGCTGCACGCGCAGCTCCCACTGCGGGAATTCGCCCCGCTCGATGTGGTCGTAGAGGTCCTGGGTGGCGTGGTTGAAGTTCTTGGCCTGAATGGCCTCGGCTTCGGGCTGGGTGAGGTTTTTGACGCCCTGCAGCGGCTCCCAGTGGTACTTCACCAGGTGCGCCACGCCCTCCTTGTTCACCCACTTGTAGGTATTCACGCCCGAGCCCTGCATCTGCCGGTAGTTGGCCGGAATGCCCCAGGGCGAAAACAAGAAGGTGAGCATGTGCACCGATTCGGGCGTGTTGCTCATGAAATCAAAGATGCGGCCGCCGTCCTGCCGGTTGGTCACCGGGTCGGGCTTCAGGGAGTGCACCATGTCGGGGAACTTCATGGCGTCGCGGATGAAGAACACCTTCAAGTTGTTGCCCACCAGGTCCCAGTTGCCATCCTCGGTGTAGAACTTCACCGCGAAGCCGCGCGGGTCGCGCAGCGTCTCGGGCGAGTGGCCGCCGTGAATTACCGTGCTGAAGCGCACGAACACCGGCGTCTGCTTGCCGGCGGTGTTGAACAGCTTGGCGCGGGTGTACTTCTCGATGGGCTCGTTGCCCACTTTGCCGTAGGCTTCGAACACGCCGTGGGCGCCGGCGCCGCGGGCGTGCACCACCCGCTCGGGCACCCGCTCCCGGTCGAAGTGGCTCATCTTCTCCAGGAAGTGGTAGTTTTCCAGCGTCGCGGGGCCGCGGTTGCCCACGGTGCGCAGGTTCTGGTTGTTGGTGACGGGGTGGCCCTGCCGGGTGGTCAGGGTCTGGGCGCCTTCGCCCTCCGCCGTGCGCCGGTCCTGGGAGGTGCCGGCGCCCGTCACGGCCGTACCAGTGCCGTCGACGGGCGAGTGGCCGTTGCCGTTGTGGTGGCCATTATGGCCGTTCTGCGGAGAATTGGGCTGTTCGGGGGTCATGGGCGTTTGGGTTGAGGTTGTAGATGCAATACCTCCAAGATACCCATTCTGTTTTTCTTTCGGAGAATAATTCTCCACTAGCCACCCGGCTTAACCGTAAAATAATCCGGCCCGGGCCCGGAGCAGCGCTGCTTCGGGCCCGGGCCGAAACCCGGTTGGTTACACGGTCTACTTACAATTTGGCCTTCGAGGCTACCGCCGCCACGCACAGCCCCATTACCGCAATCAGCGAGTACGACATGCGCAGCGAGGTAGCCCCCGCTACCAGGCCGATAATGGGCGGCCCGATCAGAAAGCCCAGGAAACCAATGGTGGAAACCGCTGCCAGGGCCATGCCGGCCGACATAACCGTGGACTTGCCCGCCGCGCTGTACACCAGCGGCACCACCGACGAGGTGCCGAAGCCTACCAGCATAAAGCCGAACAGCGCCGGCCCCAGCGTCGGAAACGACACCGCAATCAGCAGGCCCACCGCCGTGAGGCAGCCGCTGAGCTGAATGACGGCCCTCGGCCCAAGGCGGGCCGTGAGCCAGTCGGCGCCGAAGCGGCCCAGGGCCATGGTGCTCATGAAGGCCGTGTAGCCGGCGCCCACCCAGCCCTTGTCGGCCTGCACCACTTTCTTGAAGTACACCCCGCTCCAGTCGAACATGGCGCCCTCGCAGATCAGGGCGCAGAAAGCAATGGCGCCGAGGCTGAGCAGGGTGCGGTCGGGCAGCACGAACAGGGGCTGCTCGGCGGCATCTTCGCTGACCGAGTGCGGCAGCAGGCCATTGAAGCTGAGCATAGCCCCGACCATTATCAGCGCCAGAATGAGCAGGAAGTGAAATTCGGGCAGCACGCCCCAGCCAATCATGGCCGTGCCGATGGCCGCGCCGGTAAAGCCCGCCAAGCTCCACATGCCGTGAAACGAGGCCATAATGGGCTTCGGGTACAGTGCTTCCACGCCCACCGCCTGGGTGTTGATGGAAATGTTCATCAGGTTGCTGGCAAAGCCGAACAGCACCAGGCAGGGCACCAGCAGCCACAAACTCGGCGCCCAGCCCAGGCCCACCAGCGCCGAGCTGTAGATCATGGAGCCGGCCAGGGCCGTGCGGCGGCTGCCGTACTTGTGCACCAGCCAGCCCGTGAGCGGCAGCGAGGGCAGCTGCCCCAGCGGAATGGCCAGCAGCAGCAGGCCCAGGTCGCCTTCGGTCAGGCCCAGGCGCTGCTGAATGGTGGGAATGCGCGAGGCCCAGCTCGCGAAGATGAGTCCTTGCAAAAAGAACCAGGTCGCCACCGCCAGGCGGTGAGTACGCGGGGTTATCTGTCCCGGCAAAGCCAACGTAATCATGAGAGTCCCGGCAAAAAGCGTTCAACCATCACGGCCGACGGGCCGCCTGCTTCTCGGGGTGGGAAATGGATTAGTGCAGTTCGGCAAAGTTACGGGGCGCCGCCGAAAGCGTTGGGGCGCGGAGAAATACAAACGTTTGCGCTCCGATATTTTTTTCTCCCAAACGTTTGCCGGCCTTATTTCTGCCCTACCAGCGGGCCAGAGGCAACCGCCTAAAAAGCGAACAGGCGCCCCGGGGGGCGCCTGTTCCACCTGCATCCGCCGGGCGGCGTTGGGTGTAGCGGAGGGCCGGCTGCCACTCCGGGGCCGCTCCAGCCGGAGCAGCGCCCACCCGCGAGTTAACCATTCCTCGGGCCTCGCGGCGGATGCGGGTATGTCATTTGCGGACAGCAGTTCGGCCTTGGGGCCAAAGTGCATATGCAATAAACAACATCTTTGGCTAATGTCACAATCACATGAACATGTGAAAAGCAAAACACCCTGGGCAGCGATACGCCAGGCCCTTCGTCGCCTGGAATCCGGGCTAGTGCCCGCGCGCCAGCAGCGCGATGCCGCCCACGATGAGCAGCAGCCCCAGCGCCTGCGGCAACGTCAACGCCTCGCGCAGCACCACCAGCCCGAGCACGGCCGTCAGCAGCACCGAACCACCCACGATTACCGGCGTGCCTACCGACGAGGGCACGCCGCGGCTGAACACGACGAAGGTCAGGATTTCGCCCAGGCCCACGCTCAGCCCGGCCAGTGCCGCCAGCCATAGGCCCTTGCTCGTGACGGGCAGCGGCTGGCCCTGCAGCTTCAGGCGCAGCAGCCACGCGGCCCCCAGCGCGGCGGCCACCAGCTGCAGCACCACCGCGCCCACGGCGGCCGGCAGGTGGTCGGCGGCGAGCTTGATGAAGAAGTTGTACGAGGCCAGCGCCAGGGCCGTGAGCAGGGCCAGTACGAGCCAGGGCATGGTTATTCGTCGTCCAGCTTCAGTCGTTCCAGCAGGTTCTGCTGCAGCGCCTGCCAATTGGCATAGTCCGCCGATTCAGCCCACCGCTGCTGCAGCTCCGAGCCCTTGAGCACCGCTTCTACGGCTTCAATGGCCAGCTCCTGCAGGTCTTCCTGCCCGTCGGCGTCGAGCTGGGTGGTAGCGGGCAGCAAACCCACCGGCATGTCGGCGGCGGGCTTGCCGATAATGGCTGCGACCAGCTCGGCCGCGGCCAGGGCCTGGCTGGCTTCGTCGGTTTCGAGGGTGCCTTCTTCCTCGGCGGCAGTGGCCAGGGCCTCGTAGAGCACGGCCTCGTTCGGGCTTTTGCGGAAATCCTCGGCGAAGTCAGCCGCCGCGTCGTTGTCGAAGTTGTGGTAGTCCCAGGTGGCCATAGAGAAAGAGAAAAGCGGTCATTTGATTGAAAAGAAGCCGTGCCGGGTTGCTAGCGGCGCGGCGCATTAGCAGTAAGCTGGAGGTAGCTACGGATTCTTTTCGCTGGAGTAGTAACGCCGAGGCGTTCCGTTCTGCTGCGTCCTTTGCTGCACGGCCCGCTCAACAGTTCGGTAACTGCCGATGAAGCACAGAACAGCTACTCCAACCGGGAGCATCTTACGCCACACGGCCGGCCCAGCAACGGAGGCACGAAATACAGCCACCATGACCAGCGTGACGCCTAAGAATAACACCCCGGCTATTGCCGGCGCCAGCCCTGTAACCAGACTGAAGTGCAGCACCGGCAGCAGGAGCAGCCAGGCCACCACGAGCAGCAGGCCGTTGCCGATGTTGACCAAGCCCCGCATTGGCCTACCGAAACTTCTCCTTCAGCAGCTCAATCTCCACGGCCGGCGCAATCTTCTCATACAGAATGTGGTAGGCGGCGGAGGTAATCGGCATGTTCACCCGCAGGTCCTTGTTGACCTCGTAGATGCTTTTGACGGCGTAGTAGCCCTCGGCCACCATGTTCATCTCCATCTGCGCCGACTTCACCGAGTAGCCGCGGCCCACCATGTTGCCGAAGGTGCGGTTGCGCGAAAACTGCGAGTAGGCCGTCACCAGCAGGTCGCCCAGGTAGGCGGAGGCCGACAGGTCGCGGGGCTGGGGATTGAGGGCGTAGAGGAAGCGGCGGATTTCCTGCACGGCGTTGGCCACCATCACGGCCTGAAAATTGTCGCCGTAGCCCAGGCCGTGCGCGATGCCGCAGGTCAGGGCAATGATGTTTTTCATCACGGCGCAGTACTCGATGCCGTCGAGGTCGGCGGCGGCGTGGGCCTTCACGTAGCGGTTGCGCAGCAGCTGGGCGAAGTCCTCGGCCAAAGCCAGGTCGGGCGAGCCGATGGTCAGGTAGCTCTGCTTTTCCAAGGCCACTTCCTCGGCGTGGCAGGGCCCGGCTACGCAGCCCATTTTCTCGCGGTTCATGCGGAAGCGCTCCGACACGTAATCCGTCACCAGCTCGTTGCGGCCCGGAATCATGCCCTTGATGGCCGAAATAACGCGCTTGTTCTTGAGTGCGTCGCGGTCGAGCTTGTCCAGGGTTTCCTTCACGAAGGCGGCGGGCACGGCCAGCACCACCCAATCGGCCTCCTTCACCACTTCCTCCACGTCGATGGAAGGCGCGATGCGCGTCAGGTCGAACTGCACCGAGGAAAGGTAGCGCGGGTTGTGGCGCGTGGTGCGCAGGTGCTGCACGTCGTCCTTGTGGCGCAGCCACCAGCCCACGCGGGCGCCGTTTTCGGAGAGGATTTTGGCTAGTGCGGTGGCCCAGGAGCCGCCGCCAATCATGGCAATTTTTTCCAAGGGGAATGCGGGGAAATGTAGCGCGAACCTTCAGTTCGCGTAACCCAGCACGAAAGCCTTCCGGCGAAATCGTGCTGGGTTACGCGAACTGAAGGTTCGCGCTACAAGCGTACGAATGGCCGATTTTAGCTAAAAAAAGCGAGAGGCCGGCCCGAACGTTCGTTCGGGCCGGCCTCTCATCGGCGGCGGTTCGGCCGCGGTCTATTCTTTGTCGTCGCCTTCGCCTTCCTTCAAGGCGGCGCGGTCCAGGGACTTAGCGTCCTTCACCTGCACCACGGCGCCGTCCTTCAGCGTCTTCGATACGGCCCGGAACGGCCCGCTCACCACTTCGTCGCCGGCCTGCACGCCCGAGAGAATTTCGATGTGGTCGAAGTCGCTGATGCCAGTCTTGACGGGCGTGAGCACCGCCTTGCCGCCGCGCACCACGAACACCACTTCCTCGATGTCGCCCTTGGGCTTGACCTCGTCGCCGGAGCTGTTGCCCCCGCGGCCACGGCCCACCTTGATGCCGCTGCCTTCCGACTTATCGTTTTTGGCAAAGGCGCTGTCCGAGCGGGTTGTCACGGCGGCCAGGGGCACGGCCAGGGCGCCGCTCTTGCGGTCGGTAATCACGTCGACGGAGGCCGTCATGCCGGGGCGGAAGGGCACCACGGTGCGGCCGCCCACGGTACGCACCAGCTGCCGGTACGACTCGGGCAGCAGGCGCACGCGCACCTCAAACTCGGTCACGGCTTCGGCCGTCAGCGCGTCCTTGGCCGTGTTGGCAATGCTGGTCACGATGCCGCGAAACTTGAGGTTGCGGGCCGCGTAGGCGTCCACTTCCACGTCGGCCGAGTCGCCCAGGTCCACGTTGCTCACGTCGTTTTCGTTCACGTTCACGCGCACCTCCATCGAGTTCAGATTGGCAATGCGCATGATTTCGGTGCCGGCCATCTGCGAGGTGCCCAGCACCCGCTCGCCCTTCTCCACGTTGAGCTTGCTGACGGTGCCGCTCACCGGGGCGTAGATGGTGGTTTTGTTGAGGTTCTTGCGGGCTTCGTCGAGGCCGGCCTGGGCCGAGCGCACCGAGCTTTGAGCCGCCCGGATGCTGGCGCGGGCCGAGTTGATTTCCTCCTGCGAGGCGTCGTAGGCGGCTTTGGCCTGCTCGTACTCGGCCTGCGAAATCACCTTCTGCTTGAACAGCGAGGCGTTGCGGCGGTAGGTCAGCTCGGTCTGCTTGGCGTTGGCCATCAGCTGCTGCATGCGGGCCTGCGACTGGCCCACGTTGGCCTGCTGGGTGCCCACCATGGCCGACTGCTGGTTCACCATGGCCTGGTAGTTATCGGGCCGAATGCGCAGCAGGAGCTGGCCTTTGCGCACGGAGTCGCCCTCGTGCACGTACAGCTCCACGATTTCACCCGACACGTCGGAGGAAATCTTCACTTCCGTTTCGGGCTGCACCTTGCCCGAGGCGCTGACTTTCTCCACGATGTCGGCCGGGGCGGCTTTGGCCGTCAGCACCTCGGTGCCGGCAGGCTTGCCAATCCAGCCCTTTTTCTTGGCCACGATGCCTCCGCCAATCACGACCACCAACAGGCCGAGCAGGATGAACAACAAGCGGTTGTTTCGCATATATCAATGTTTGGAATGTGCAGAAGGGGGTTTGTTAATGAGCTGATGTGGGAATGTGCTGAGGTGCTAATGGTCGTTCTGTTACGCATTAGCTCTTCAGCACATTCCTACACCTCAGCTCATTACAAGTCGAGCGGTTTGCCCTGGTAGAAGTCGAGCACCTTGCGGCGGAAGATGTACTCGTATTTGGCCTGAATCATCGACGACTCGGCGCCGGCCAGGTTGTTCTTGGCCTGGTTGAAGTCGGTGCCGTTGAGCAGGCCGTTGTTGAAGCGGATTTCCGCGTTGCGGTAGGCCGTGGTCAGCGCCTCCACCTGGCGCTTGTTCGAGGCGTAGCGGCGCTGGGCAGCCAGGGCGTCGGCGTAGGCCTGCTGAATGGTCTGGCGCAGGGTCAGGCGCGTCTGCTCGGCGCGCAGTTCGGCCTGCTTGGTGCCGATGACGGAGCGCTGCACGTTGGTGCGCGCCTGCCAGCCGTTGAGAATGGGAATCGTCAGGTTGAAGCTCAGCTGCTTGCCGATGTTGTTTTTCACCTGCGAGCCGAAGCCCTCGGGCAAGGTCTGGAAACGCGGCTGCCGGATGCCGGCAAACACGCCCGGCACCAGCACCGGCTGCCCGGTAGCCGGGTTCAGCTGGTAGATGAAGCCCGACGGGACGATGGTGGAGTCGCCGGACAGCTTGCGGGCAATGCGGGCCGAAGAGTAGCCCGAAAAGATGCTGGCCCCGAACGAAAGGCGCGGGTAATAGGCCCCGCGGGCCACTTCCACCCCGCGCAGGGCGCTCTGCACGCGCAAATCGGCGGCGCGTACCTGCGGCTGGGTGGTCTGGGCAATCTGGTAAGTGCCGTCGGCGTCAGTGTCCATGGCCGGCATCTCGTCGGGGTCGGGCAGCTGCGGCACCACCAGGGCCAGCGAGTTGGTACGGGCCTGGTCGAGGTTGAGCAACTGGGCCACCTGCAGGCGGGCCAGGTCGCGCTGGTTCTGGGCCGTCACCACGCTCACTTCGTCGGAAGCCAACTGGGCCTGGGCGTCGAGCAGGTTGCTTTCGGCCACGGCCCCGGCGCGCAGCAGCTTCTGCGTGCGGTCGATCTGGGACTGGTCGGTGTTGATGCGCAGCTGGCTGGCGCGCAGCAGCTCCTCGCCCAACAGATACTGCAGATAAGCCGAGGCCACGTTCAGCGAGAGGTCGTTGCGGGCCTGGTCGATGTCGAGCAAAGCGGCCTGGTAATCGAGGGCGTAGCGCTTGATGTTGTTGCGCACCTGAAAGCCCGAGAAGACGTTCAGGCCCGCGGTGGCCGAGAAGTTATTGGCCCGCGTGGTCTGGCTCTGGAAGGTGTAGGTGAGCGGGTCCACGTTGGTGCCGTAGTTCCAGGTCTGCGAGGCGTTGGCGTTGGCCGTGGGCAGCTGGCTCAGGCGGGTCTGGCGCAGCGTGGCCTCGCTCAGCTCGGCCTGCAGCTGCGACTGGCGCACCGTCAGGTTGTTCTGGATGGCGTATTCCACGGCCTGCATCAGCGTGAACGGGCCGGAAGGAGCGGCCTGAGGCACGGCGGCGGCCGGCGGCGCGACGGGCGGCGTCACCTGAGCGGCGGCGGGCAGGGCCAGGGTGGCGGCCACCAGCACCGCACCGGTGCGCAGGCCGCGTGGCAGAAGCGTAGCAGTTTGTTTCATCGGGCAGGCAGTTTCGGGGAGCGAACTAGGACGAACAATGGTATCGGGACAGTCGGGAACCGGCTCGAACGCCCAATATCCGGACAATGATATATAAGTGGCGGCGCGGCCACAAGCTTAATCGATGCTGGGAATGTAGCGCACCTGGTGCACCCAGCGCAGGTGGCGCAGGTACTGCAGGGAAATGTCGTTCAGGGGCGAGTCCATTTCGATGAACTGCCGGGCCACCTGGTTTTTGCCCTTGCGCGACACGTTCATGGTGGCAATGTTGCAGTCGTCGTGGGCAATGATGTCGGCAATGAAGGCAATGGAGCCTTTCACGTCGTCGGCATCGATGATGAGCGTGTGCAGCGCGGCCGAAAAGTCGCAGGGAAACCCGTCGACCTCCACGATGCGAATCACCCCGCCGCCCCGGCTCTGGCCCACCACGTCGACCGAAGTACCGGCCTGCTCGTCGCGCAGCTGCAGCCGGATGGTGTTCGGGTGCATCGTGGACGCATTGCCCACGCCCTGAAACGTGTACTGTAGCCCGGCCGCCTGGGCGTGCTCGAAGGCCTCGCGGATGCGCTTGTCGTCGGTGGGGTAGTCCAGCAGCCCGGCCACGATGGCGCGGTCGGAGCCGTGGCCCTCGTAGGTGCGGGCGAAGGAGTTGTAGAAGGTAATGGTGGCGTGGGTAGGCAGCGAGCCGAGCACCCGAATGGCGGCGCGGGCAATGCGCACCACCCCGGCCGTGTGCGAGGAGCTGGGCCCGATCATCACCGGCCCGATCATATCAAAAATGGAGCTTTTCTCAGCCATGAAAATTGCATGAAAGCGGGCTAAAGGTACTGCCCTGCCCCACAAAACCAACGGCATATTCGACCAACCCGCCAGCCGCGCGCCGGTTCCCGGCAATCCGCCATACCAAACCCGCGCCCGCTGCGGCATCGGCGCGCGGCCCAACCTGCTGGTTCCGGGCAATACTCTGCACAAAACCCGGCTCCAAGCTGGCATTTTCTGTTCTTTTTCGTTCTTTGTGACTTCCCTCACCCACCCCCACCACCCCCTACCTGCTTCCTCCCTCCCCCTCCATGCCAAACCAGGAAGAGTTTTCGCCCGCGGTCCTCACCCAACTGCGGCGCTTACAGGAGAAGTATGCCGCTGATGGTCAAGACCTGGCTGGTTACCTCGAAGGCCTCTACCACGCTGATTACGTCAATTACTGGGACTACATCGAGCTGGACACGCTGCTTTCGCTCCAACGGCCCCTCACCAAGATTCCCGACGAGCGAATCTTCATCATGTACCACCAGATTACGGAGCTGTACTTCAAGCTCTGCCTGGAAGAATACGAACAGATCGGCAACCTGCAGCAGCCCGCCCTGGGCGAACTGGTGCTGCGCCTGGGCCGCATCAACCGCTACTTCGAGAACCTGATCGACTCGTTCGACGTGATGGTCGACGGCATGGACCGGCAGCAGTTTCTGCAGTTTCGCATGGCGCTGATGCCGGCCTCCGGGTTTCAGTCGGTGCAGTATCGCCTGATCGAAATCAGCTCCACTGACCTGAATAACCTCGTCGACAAGGAGCAGCAGCGCCTGCTCGGCGAATCGGACAACCACGAGGAGCTGATGGGCTGCATCTACTGGAAAGCCGGCGCCACCCTGGAAACCGACGGCGCCAAGACGCTGACCCTGAAGCAGTTCGAGGCCAAGTACCACCAGACCCTGCTCGACCACGCCGCCCGCTTCCGCCACCGCAACGTGTGGGCCGTGGTGCAGCGCCTGCCCGAGGAGGACCGCCGCCACCCGCGCCTGCTGCGCCAGCTCAAGCAGCTCGACGTGAACGTGAACATCAACTGGCCGCTGATGCACTACAAATCGGCGGTGCGCTACCTGGAGCGCCAGGCTGGCGACGCGGTGCCCGCCACCGGCGGCACCAACTGGCGCAAGTACCTGCCCCCGAAGTTTCAGAAGCGCATTTTCTACCCCCAGCTCTGGACCGGGCAGGAGTTTGAGGACTGGGGCAAGAGCTGGGTGGATAAAGTGCTGGAAGAAACGGCCATTGCCAGCTCCCACTAATTTTTTGCACTACGCAGGCGCCCGGGCATACCACTGCCCGGGCGCTTTCGTTATATTGCACCCGATAGCCGCCGCCCGCCGTTCTGCCTGCCTATGAAACGCTTGCTTATCGCCCTGCCCCTGGCCGCATTTACGCTGACTGTTTCGCTGGCCGGCGGCACCCAAAGCGGCCCGGCGCCGCTGAACACCCTGCCCCGCTACGGCGGCGCCAGCAAATCCAAGGCCCTGCGCAAGCTCGACCAGGAGTTTATCAGCCAGTCGTTGAAGCAGTACCGGCAGGACCGCCGCGCGGCCTCCGAAAGCTCGGTGTCGGAAGGCTGGAGCCACTTCTACGCCAGCGACGTGGCCACCAGCATCAAGCGCTTCAACCAGGCCTGGCTGCTCGATTCGACCAACGCCAACGTGTATTACGGCTTCAGCGCCTGCCTCACCGAGCAGGGCGAAGCGGCCGCCGCGCACCGCTACTTCCAGCTCGCCCAGCGCTACGACGTGCAGAACCAGGGCGCCAACAAGTACTACGAGCGGCTCACGCTGTATTACCAGAGCCGCAAGCAGACGGCCTCGCGCAACGCGGGAGCAGTGTAAACGCTGCTAAACTTATCTTTGAAGGTCTACGCAAGCTCATCTGCGTAGACCTTCCTTTTTTTCCTAGACCGCTTAGCGAATCAGCTTAGAGTATGGGTATTGCTTATTCCTACGAAGTCTTCGTTCAGTTTCGGAACGACAGCGCCTGCACGATTGGAATGGTGAATGGGGCTTTTGCCGAATTTCTGTCCAACTACACGGGCGCCGATAAAGTATATATTGAAAAGCAAGTACTTAGCAGTGTTAGTTTTGATTATTACAGCACCCGTTATGACATTAGCACTTTTGGGGTGAGGGAGGACGACAGTGACGAAGGTTATTCCCTATCCGTGCGCTATGAAACATCTGAGACCGGGAAAGTGAAATACCTGGGCTTTAATGATGCTATGTCCTGGACCACCATACAGTTCCGGGACCATCAATTTGTAGAACGGGTGCTTGAGGATTTGTCCATCTGCGGAATAGCCAAAGCAATTTGGGCTTCACGGGTTCCTGATGATTCTTTTGACGTGGTTTTTACCTACGACATAAATACCCCTGGCATCATGAAAATTTACGAATTCTGATGAGGCTAAAGGTCGGATGGCCGCGGCACCTCCTGCCTCCGGAACCATTCGCCGTATCTTTGCCGTCTGACCCATTACCCTACCGGCTTGCGGGCCCAGCTCCCCGCCGCCTTACCTAGATGCAAAAACGCGAAGTTGAAATCGTCCTCTCGCCCGCCGAGGCGTACGACGAGCTGGCCCGCTACCGGGCCCTATTGGATGCCGCCGGCCTGAAACCTGGCGAAGCTGATTTTGTCCACCTGCTGCGCCGCAGCATCGACGCGCGCGGGCGCAACGTGGGCGTGCGCCTGCGCGCCGACGTGTACCAGACACCCCCGCCCCGGGAGCTGTTTGGGCCCTGGGTGCAGTACCAGGACGTGAGTCAGGCCGCTAAACGTGTCGTTATCGTCGGGGCCGGGCCGGCCGGCTTGTTTGCGGCCCTGCGCTGCATCGAGCTGGGCATGAAGCCCGTGGTGCTGGAGCGCGGCAAGGACGTGCGCACCCGCCGCCGCGACCTGGCGGCGCTTAACAAGGAGCACGTCGTCAACCCCGATTCCAACTACTGCTTCGGCGAGGGCGGCGCGGGCACTTACTCCGACGGCAAGCTCTACACCCGCTCCAAGAAGCGCGGCGACGTGCAGCGGGTGCTGCGCCTGCTGGTGCAGCACGGCGCCACCCCGGAAATCCTGGTCGACGCGCACCCGCACATCGGCACCAACAAGCTGCCCTACGTGGTGCAGGCCCTGCGCCAGAGCATCCTCGACCACGGCGGCGAGGTGTTGTTCGACACGCGGGTAGACGATTTGATTCTCGCCGACGGCCGCATCCGCGGCGTGGTGACCGGGCAGGGCCAGGAAATCCTCGGCGACGCGGTGATTCTGGCCACCGGGCACTCGGCGCGGGATATGTACGAGCTGCTGCTGCGCCGCCGGGTGCGCATTGAGGCCAAGCCCTTTGCCCTGGGCGTGCGCGTGGAGCACCAGCAAAGCCTGATCGATCAGGCCCAGTACCACCGCGCCGACCGCGGGCAGCTGCCGGCCGCTTCGTACGCGCTGGTGCAGCAGTCGGACGGGCCCGGGGGGCAGCGTGGGGTGTTTTCGTTCTGCATGTGCCCGGGCGGCTTCATCGTGCCGGCGGCCACGGCGCCGGGCGAAGTGGTGGTCAACGGCATGAGCCCTTCGCGCCGCGACTCGCGCTTTGCCAATTCGGGCATCGTGGTGGCCATCGAGCCGGCCGACATGAACCTGAAGCGCGACGGCGTGCTGGCCGGCCTGCGCCTGCAGCAGGAAATCGAGCAGCGGGCCTGCCAGCTGGCGGGCGGCACCCAGCTGGCCCCGGCCCAGCTGCTGGGCGACTTCGTGCAGAATAAGACTTCGCGCAGCCTGCTCGAAACCTCCTACCAGCCCGGCCTGGTGTCGGTGGCCATGGACGAGGTGCTGGGAGCCGGCCTGGCCGACCGGCTGCGGCAGGGCTTCCGGGCTTTCGGGCGCAAGATTCCGGGCTTCACCACCAACAACGCGCAGATTGTGGGGGTGGAAAGCCGCACTTCCGCCCCGGTACGCATCCCGCGCGACGCGGCCACGCTGGAGCACCCGGAGGTGCGCGGGCTGTTTCCGTGCGGCGAGGGTGCGGGCTTCGCGGGCGGCATCGTGTCGGCGGCCATGGACGGCGAGCGGTGCGCCGAGGCGGCGCTGGCGCTGTTTAGTGCTTAGTGCTTAGTGCTTAGTGCTTAGTGCTTAGTGCTTAGGCTGATCTGCGGGCTGCTTGTGGCGTTGCACCTATCTTGGCAGTTGCGCGTATTTCCTTTACTCATCCACCCATTCTGCTTGGGTTAACCCAGGCACCAGGCACTCAGCACTATGAACAAGAAAACCGTCGTCATCGGCGCTTCCGATAATCCCGCCCGCTACTCGTTTCAGGCCGTCAACCGACTGAAAAGCTACGGGCACGAAGTGGTGCCAGTGGGCATCCGCAAGGGTCAGGTGGCCGGCCTCGATATCCACGTCGACAAGCCCGACGTGAACAGCGTGGATACCGTCACGCTGTACGTGGGCCCGCAAAACCAGCCCGCTTGGTACGACTACATCCTGGATCTGAAGCCCAAGCGCATCATCTTCAACCCCGGCACCGAGAACTACGAGCTGGAGCGCCGGGCCCGCGAGCAGGGCATTCAGACCATTGAAGCCTGCACGCTGGTGATGCTGTCGGTGGGCAATTATTAAGGTAGCCTGCTTATAAGTAGCCCGTCATGTTACGACAAGCTCGACATGACATGCCCAAAGCCTGTTCGCCTCCCCAGAACGTCATGCTGAGCCTGTCGAAGCATCTCTACCGAACGATACAACGAAGCGGTAGAGATGCTTCGACAGGCTCAGCATGACGGCCTTTCTTGCCCCGAAATAGGCCCCAAACAGATCATCCCGTCAGCTACAAAAAAGCCTCCGTGCCAAGCGCACGGAGGCTTTTTTCGTGTCGGCGCGGCCTTACTCGGCGTTGCCGTACATGTTGGATTCGCCGCCGTCGATGGCAATGGTCTGGCCGCTGACGTAGGAGGCGTCGTCGCTGAGCAGGAAGGCCACCAGCTTGGCTACCTCTTCGGGCTGGCCGAGGCGGCGCGTGGGGTTGTGGCTGGCGTACTGGGCTTCGGCCTGCTTGGGGTCGGCGGGGTTCACCTGCTTGAAGGCCTCGGCCACCATGGGCGTGAGGATGGCGCCCGGGGCAATGGCGTTGGTGGTGATGCCGTAGCGGCCGTATTCCAGGGCCGCGTTCTTGGTCATGCCCGACACGGCGTGCTTGCTGGCCACGTAGGGCATCTGGTTGAGCACCCCGCGGATGCCGCCCACCGAGGCCACGTTGACGATGCGGCCGTACTGCTGCTTTTGCATCACGGGCAGCACGTAGCGCAGGCCGTAGTACACGCCCATCAGGTTGATGTCGATAACCTTTTTGAACACCGCAAGGTCGTACTCGGTGATGCTGGCCTGCTTGCCCTCGATGCCGGCGTTGTTGTAAAACCCGTCGATGCGGCCGAACCGCTCCACCGTTTTGTCGACGTAGTTGCGCACGGCGGCTTCGTCGGATACGTCGGCGACGATGGTCAGCACCTCGGCTTCGGCAAACGCCTGCCCGATGGCCTGCTGCGCCTCCTGCAGGCTCTGCTCGTTGTAGTCGACCAGGGCCAGGCGGGCGCCCTGACGGGCCAATTCCTGGGCGGCGGCCAGGCCGAGGCCCATGGCCGCGCCCGTTATCAGCACGACTTTTCCTTGCATGTTGCTCATGGTATTCTAAATCAATGTTGGTACATATAATACCGCTGGCAGCGGCATTTGTTCGGAAAACCAGCATTGTACCTTGTACGGACATGCGCCTTCATCGACCCGAAACCAGCCTACTAGGCGCGGAGGGCCGTCTGAGCAGCGCCGAAGTTGCACCTTGCGAAAAATTTTCCACCCGGCGGGCAACCCTGCTCCGGGCTTCTCCATCTAGCGCTTCAAACACCCCGCTCCTGCCCTACTCCTACTTTCTGAGCCGTGAACGAAGTCGAACTCATCAGTGCCTGCCGGCAAGGTAGCGTCCGGGCGCAGAAGCAGCTCTATGAGCGCTTCGCCGGGCTGATGCTGACGGTGTGCCTGCGCTACCTGCGCCAGCGCGCCGACGCCGAGGAGGCCATGCTCACGGGTTTCGTGAAGGTGTTCCGGGCCCTGGAGCAGTACCGTCACGAAGGCTCGTTCGAGGGCTGGATCCGGCGCATCATGGTCAACGAAGCCCTCGGGCAGCTGCGCAAAAAGGAGCCGCTGCACCTGGCCATCGACGACATGGTGACCGACGTGCCCTCGACCCAGGCCACGGCCGAAAGCGACATGGCGGCGGCCGACCTGATGCAGCTGCTGAGCGAGCTGCCGGCCGGCTACCGCACGGTGTTCAACCTGTACGCCATCGAAGGCTACACCCACCCCGAAATTGGCGAGATGCTGGGCATTTCGGAGGGCACCAGCAAGTCCCAGCTCAGCAAGGCCCGCGCCATGCTGCAGCGCCGCCTCGAAGCCGCCTCGGCTTCGGCTATTCCATCCACCTCAACCTCGACGCACCATGCAACCGGAAGATATTGATAAGCTGTTTCGCGCCAAGCTCGAGCAGCACGCCACCCCGCCCCCGCCCTCCTTGTGGTACGACCTGCAGGAGCAGTTGGAGCCCGAAGAGAAAAAACGCCGCGGCGGCTTCTGGATGGCCATAGCCGCGGCCATCACCCTGCTGCTGGTAGCCGGCGGCGGCTGGCTGGTGTGGCAGCATCAGCCGCTGGGCCCCGGCAACGCCGGCCCGCTGGCTTCGGGCACCACCGGCGGCCCCGGCCAGCCGCGCCCCGCCGAAGCCCCCGCCACCACTGCCCCGACGGCCCCGAGCACGCCCGCTGACGCTGATTTTGGCGTCGACAGCACGGTGCGCATGCCCCTCGACCCGGCCACCATTGCCGCCCGCACTAACGCGGCCCCGACGAGCGAGGAAGCCGCGAAAAATTCTGCGAATTCGGCCGCTTCCCAGGCAACGGTCACCAACCGCTCCGCATCTACCCATCAACAGCAGCAACTACTGGCCCGCACCGAGCGCGCTGCAGCGCCCCGGACCTCGGACCGGCCGGAAAAACCGGTTTTCCAGCCCGCCGACGAGCCTTCAGTAGCTGATGTACGCCAGGCCGTAGCCGCGCAACCGGCGCCGCAGCCGGCCCCCGCGCAAACCACCGCTTCGCTGACGCCGGCCGCCCCAGCCGGGGCCCCGGGCCTGCCGGCCGGCGCCATTGAAGTGGAAGTGCGCCAGCACCCGGAACAAGCCGTGGCTATGGCCCCGGCGGCCGCCGACGAAGCCCCGGGCCGGACGCGGCCCAGCGTGCGGGGCGTGCTGCGCCAGATGCGGCGCGTGGCCCAGGGCGAAAAGCCCAACCTGGCCGAAGTCGGCCTGCCCGCCAACCCCGCTCTTACCCTGCAGGCCCGCGTGGCCGGCCACACCCTCACCAAGACGATTTCCCTCTAATTGCCCGCGCCGCCCCGGCGCCCCGCCCCTTCCCTCTCCCCTGACTTTCTGCTTCCTCTTACTATGAAACCTGCTTCCTTCTTCGCTGCACTTTCCGGCCTGCTGCTTTCCAGCTCCTTCGCCTCGGCCGGCAGCCTGGCCCGCGTGCCCGGCAACGACGACACCATCATGGTGAAACTGCCCAACCAGGTGTCGATGACCATCGTGGCCCGCAACAAGCAGCAGCTGCGCGAGATGAAAAACTACAAGCTCGACTCGCTGATGACCCTGCTCGACGCCTACATCACCCAGGCCGAAGCGGCCGGGCGCAAGGGCAGCAACGGGCAGGTGACCATGGAATTCTACCCCGCCAAGGACAAGCCCGGCAGCACCGCTGCCCCCGAGCAGGTGCGCGTGACGGTGCGCGGCTCCAAGCCCAACGCCGACCGCGTGGAGGTATTCATGAACAAGAAGCTGGGCGTGACGGTGGAAAACAGCGAAGACGCCAATGGCGACAACGTGAAGGTGACCATCAACAGCGACGCCAAGTCCGACTCGGTGAAGCACGCCAAGCGCGAGTCCAAGCGTAACAAGCTCACCGGCACCGACTTCGGCGTGGACCTGGGCCTGAACGCGCTGGTCAACAAGAAAACCTACGCCCCCGCCGGCGTAGCGCAGCCCTACGACCTGCGCACCTGGGGCTCCCGCTACGTGGCGCTGAACTGGAAGTTCTGGGCCCGCACCGGCCGCAACAGCCCGCTGTACTTCCACCTCGGCCCGGAAGTGGCTTTCAACAACTACATGCTGGAAGGCAGCCGCTACTTCGCCGCCAACGACGCGGCGGGCCGCACCGACATCGTGAAGGACGACGTGCGCAACCTGGAGAAGAGCAAGCTGGCCGTGACCACGCTGAACCTGCCGGTGGGCTTCACCCTCAAGTTCCGCGACAAGGACAACGACGAGGTGTTCCGCATCGGGGCGGGCGGCTTTGCCGGCTACCGCATCGGGGCGCATACCAAGCTGAAGTACGAGCAGGAGGGCCGCACCCACAAGGACAAGGACCGCGGCAGCTACAACCTGGAAGACTTCCAGTACGGCCTCTCCGGCAGCCTCGGCGTGAAGGGCTTCGACCTCTTCGTGAAGTACAACCTGAACGACGTGTTCAAGGCCGACCGCGGCCCCAAAGCCCAGAACGTGAGCTTCGGCATCACCTTCAGCGACATCTAGGCTGGATTGTCGGATTGCTGAATTGTTAAATGGCTGGTCGTTCTGGATTCACAGAGCGGCCAGCCATTTTTAAATGCTCAAACGGTTAAATGGCTGACTGTTCTGATGAACCCTGAACGACCAGTCATTTAGCCATTTCTGAAGAAGTTATCCAGCAATATCGCCGCCGAAATGGCCACGTTCAGGCTTTCGGCCTGGCCGCGGCCGGGAATGTGCAGGCGCTGGGTGAGGCAGGCCTCCACCGGCGGGGTGAGGCCGTGCGACTCGCTGCCCATCACCAGCACGCCGGAGGGGCGCAGCTGCAGGCGGTGCACGTTGTCGCCGTGCAGGTCGGCGCCGTAGACGGGCAGCTCCTGGGGCAGCTCCTGCAGCCAGGCGGGCAGGTCGCGCTGCCACACGGGCACGCGGGTGAACGAGCCCATGGTGGCCGAAACGGTTTTGGGGTTCCAGGCGTCGGCGCAGGTATCAGACAACACCACGCCCTGCAAGCCGTACCAATCGGCCAAGCGAATGAGCGTGCCCACGTTGCCGGGGTCGCGCACCTGGTCGAGGGCCAGCAGCAGCTGGCCGGGCTGCGGGCGCAGCGGCAGCTCGGCGGGGGTACGCACTACGGCGAGGCCCGCGTCGTTGGTTTGCAGCGTGCCCAGGCGCGTGAGTTCTTCGGCCGAAACCACGTCGACGGGCACGCCCGGGGGCAGGCGCAGGCCGGGGTCGGCGGCAAATTCGGCCGTGAGCAGCAGCCGTTCGGGCTGCAGTTCGGAACTTAGCAGCTCGCGCAGGCTTTTGGCGCCTTCCACCAGGAAGGTGCCGAGGCGCTGGCGGTATTTTTTCTGGTGCAATTGCTGCACGTATTTAGCAACGGCTTTCGAAACCATTTTTCAGTGATACGACCCTTCGGCTGGGCGCCGCGGCGCGGAGTTACTTGGTTAGCGGGAATGGCGGTGGCGGCGCAGCTGGCCGCGGGCTGCTCGCCCTTGCACCTGCTGGGCCCGAAGCAGCGCCTGCTCAGCACCGTACGCATCGAGGGCGCGCGGCAGCTGGAAAAAGACCAGCTCGACGCCCTGCTGCGCCAGCGGCCCAACCGGCGCTTTCCGGTTCCGCAGCTCGCAATTTACAACCTCGGCTACACCTTCTACCATCCGCAGCGGCTGCAGGCCAAGCTGGACACCACCCAGCACGTGTACGCGGCGCGCATCGCGGCGGCCGGCACCGACTCGGTGGCCGTGGGCAAGCTGCTGCAAAAGCGCGAGCGGCGCATTCAGCGCCTGCAGCGCAAGCTCGACAAGGGCAACGCCATCATGCGCATCGGCGAGCCGCCGGTGATTTACGACTCGACGCTGACGGCGCTGACCACCGAGCAGATGGGCATTTACCTGCGCAGCAAGGGTTTCTTTCGCACCCGGGTGGCGTACACCGACAACCCGCCGGAGCCACTGGGCTATTTCTCGCGGTTGTTTGGCCAGGCCGACTCGGTGAAAGCGCCGGCGCCGGGCACGCCGCGCAGCCGCCGCGTGACGGTGGAGTACCAAGTGCACGAAGGGCCGCGCTTCCTCGTCAAGCAGCTGCGCTACGACATTCCCGACACGGCCGTGGCCCGCCTCATCCGCGGCGACACCACCCAGCAGCTGCTGCACGTGGGCCAGCCCTACGACGAGGCCCTGATCGGGCAGGAACGCGCCCGGCTGGAAACCCTGCTGAAAAACCACGGCTACTACGACTTCCAGGCCCGCTACATCACGCTGGAGGCCGACACGAGCTTTGCGCCGACCACCGTGCGCCTGCTGGTGCAGGTGGCCAACCCGGAAAACGCCGCCCACCACCAGGTGTACCGGGTGCGCCGGGTGAGCTTCGTGGCCGACGCGGGCGTAAACCGCTTCGGGCTGCAGCGCGACACCGTGCGGCGCAACGGCATCGACTACCTGGCCTACAACCACCGCTTCAGCACCCGCATCCTGGACCGCAAGCTGCTGGTGCGCCCCGGCGAGCAGTACAGCCTGACGAATACCATCCAGACCCAGCGTCAGCTCTCCAACCTCGACGTGTTCCGCTACACGTCCATCAACTACCAGAAGCCGCCGGTGGCCGACTCGCTCCAAGGCGTGCTCGACGCGACGGTGAGCACCACCCCGCAGAAACGGGCGCAGTACTCCTCCGAAATCGGGGGCACCTACGTAGCGACCCTGCCCGGGCCGTTCGGCAACTTCCGGGTGCGCATCCGCAATGTGTTTGGGGGCGCCGAGGTGCTCGACCTGGGCCTGCGGGCAGGCCTGGAAGGGCAGTTTCCGCTAACCGGCAACACCAACAGCAAGCCGGACCAGCCCCAACTGACCACGCAGCTCGGGGCCAACGTCAACCTGATCCTGCCGCAGTTTCTGGTGCCCTGGCGCACCAACCACTACTTCACCAACTACAGCCCGCGCACGCGCCTGACGGCCAGCGCCACCTACGTGGGGCGGCCGGAATACAAGCGCACCAACCTGGAAGCCTCGTACGACTACATCTGGGAGCGAAACGCCTACCACCAGTTCATCTTCACCCCGCTCGACGTGAGCCTGGTGTTCACCAATAATTTCGACCCTGGGTTCCGCAAGACGCTGGAAAGATTACCCAACGGGGCGTCGCTGCTACGCTCGTTTCAGTCGGTGCTGGTACCGAGCATCAACGCTACTTCGCTCTACAACGACAACGACTTCACCCAGACCCGCGACGCACGCTACCTGCGCCTGTTTGCCGAACTGGGCGGCCCCTTCCGCGGCCTCTACACCGTCAACGGTGACTCCACCGACCACGACGTGGGCGGGAGCAACATCGCGGTTTATGACTTTGTCCGCCTTAGTGCAGATTACCGCCGCTACCACAAGCTCAGTGCCCACCAGTTTCTGGTGTGGCGCCTCAACGGCGGCCTGGCCACGGCCCTGACCAATACCCGGCTCAACGGGCGCGCCGGTCAGCCGACGGCGTTTATCATTCCTTACGACCGGTACGTGTTTGCCGGCGGGGGCTCCAGCGTGCGGGCCTGGTACCCACGCCGCCTGGGCACCGGCGGCTACATCCCCCGCGACAAGGACGGCAACCCCACCGACGCCGAAACCTTTGAACAACCCGGCGAAGTGCTGCTGGAGGGCAGCGTCGAATACCGCTTTCCGCTCTATGACTTCATCAACGGGGCCGTCTTCACTGATTTCGGCAACGTGTGGGCCTTGCGCGGCGGCGCCGGGCGCCCGGGCTCGACGTTCGAGTTCAACCGCTTTTACCGCGAATTTGCCGTGGGCTCGGGCCTGGGCCTGCGCTTCGACTTCACTTTCCTCATCGTGCGCCTCGACTTCGCCGCCAAGGTCTACAACCCCGTGGTGACGCAGGGCAGCAAGTTCGTGTTGCCCAACGTGAGCGTGTTCAACCTCAACAAGCAGGATGGTTCCGAAGCCAACCCGGTACGCCTGAACATCGGCATCGGGTATCCATTTTGAGGAGTGCAATGGCGTGATGGGGAACCGGTGAGTTGAGGCTCACGCGGCATTCCCGCCAAACCCAATCAAGCAAACGGCCCCGGCAACACCAGTTGCCGGGGCCGTTTGTTCGTTTCGTGCGGTCAGAACGCTAAACTCACCATTTCACTATTTCACCACCTCGCCTAATACCCCAGCAGCTCCTGCAGGGCGGCCAGCGTCTTGTCGGCGTTGGGCAGCATCTGCCGCTCCAGCTCCACGTTCAGGGCAATGGCGGGCAGGTTGGCGGCGCCAAGGGTGAAGACGGGCGCGTCGAGCTGCTGGAAGCAGTGGCGCTGGATGCGGCCGGCCAGGCTTTCGGCGAAGCTGTTCATCAGCGGCTCCTCCGTCAGCACCAGCACCTTGCCGTGGCGCAGCGTGGCGGCCTGCACGGCCTCCCAGTCGAGCGGGTTCAGGGTGCGCAGATCCAGGATTTCGACCTGCCCGGGCAGCTGCTTGCTGGCGGCTTTGGCCCAGTACACGCCCATGCCGTAGGTGATGACCACGCAGGTGTCGCCCTGGGCCAGCTTGTCGGCGGCTGCTTCCTGCACCACGTGGGCCTTGCCCAGCGGGATGACGTAGCCGGCCTCTGGCTCCACGGTTTTGGCGTCTTCGGTGCCGGGCACCTTGCTCCAATAGAGGCCCTTGTGCTCCAGCATCACCACCGGGTTCGGGTCGAGGAAGGCGGCGCGCATCAGGCCCTTCATGTCGGCCGCGTTCGAAGGATACACCACCTTGATGCCGCGGATGGTAAGCAGGGTGCTTTCGATGGAGCCGGAGTGGTAGGGTCCGCCCCCGCCGTAGGCCCCGATGGGCACCCGGATCAGGCTCTGCACCGGGAACTTGCCCATCGACAGGTAGCAGGACTTCGACAGCTCCTCCACCAGCTGGTTCAGGGCCGGCCAGATGTAGTCGGCAAACTGGATTTCCACAATCGGCTTGGCGCCCACGGCCGACATGCCGGCCGTCGAGCCGACGATGTAGGCCTCCTGAATGGGCGTGTTGAACACCCGGGCGTCGCCGTACTTCTTGGCCAGCAGGGCTGCCTCGCGGAACACGCCGCCCAGCTCCCCGCCCACGTCCTGGCCGTAGAACAGGGCCTCCGGAAACTCGCGCAGAATGTCGTCCACCGCGTGCAGGGCCGCATCCACCATGATGGCTTTGTCGGCGCCGGCGGGGGCCCGTTCGCCGGCTTCCTCGGTCACCGCGGGCGGGGCAAACTCGTGGTCGGCGAAGGTGGCCGGGTCGGGGTTCGGGGCTTGCAGGGCGCGCTGGTAGTCTTCCTGCACGGTGGCCTGCGCGGCGGCGGCGGCGTAGCCCAGCTCGCCTTCCGAGAAGCCCTCGGTGAGCAGCTGCTGGTGAAAGCGCGGCAGCGGGTCGTTTTGCTGGTGCTCGGTGAGGTCGTCGCCGCGGTACCACTCGCGGCGCACGCCGCTGGTGTGGTGGCCAAGCAGCGGGCATTTGGCGTGCACCAGCACCGGGCCGCGGCGCTGCCGCACGTACTCGGTGGCGGCCTGCATGGTGGCGTAGCTGTCGACGAAGTCGGCCCCGTCGCACTGCAGGCGGTGCAGGCCCTTGAAGCCGGCGGCAAACTCGTAGGCGTTCATGGAGCGCATTTCGCGGCCGGTAGCCGAAATGCCCCACTCGTTGTCCTGCACCAGGTAAATCATCGGCAGCTGGTGCAGCGCGGCCATCTGCAGGGCCTCGGCCACCTCGCCCTCGGTCATGGCCCCGTCGCCGATGGAACAAAGCACGACCGGCTGCTCGGCCGCGGTCGGCAGTTGCTGCTGGCTTTCCAAATACTTCACCGCGTGGGCCATGCCCGTCGCCGGAATGGCCTGCATGCCGGTGGCCGAGCTTTGGTGCGGAATGACCGGGATGCCCGGGCGGCGCAGCGAGGGGTGCGAGTAGTAGGTGCGCCCGCCCGAAAACGGGTCGTCGCGCTTGGCCATGAGCTGCAGCATCAGCTCGTAGGGCTGCAGGCCCAGGCCGAGCATGAACGCGTCGTCGCGGTAGTAGAGGGCGCAGTAGTCGGTTTCGCGCAGTTGGAAGGCCGCCGCCAGCTGAATGGCCTCGTGGCCGCGGGCCGTGGCGTGCACGTACTTGGCCGTCACGGCCTTATTCTCTTCGTAGAGGCGGGCCATTTCGGCCGAGGTCTGCATCAGGCGGTAGGCCCGCAGCAGGGTGGCGCGGTCCGGGTGGGCGGCGCCGGCGGCAAAGTCGGTTTCGGAGGCTTCCAGGGCGGAGGTGGTTTGCATGCTGGGAAACAAGCGGTGGCGAAGGCCCGAAATTACGGGTTCGGGGGCAGATGCGCGGGGCCGGGCTCAAACGCCTGTTAGTTTTTTGGCTCCCTGGGCTTTTCCGGCGGGCTGCACCCCCAAAACTTCCTACTCAGGCTCAGCCCCGTCCTACCGCTCTGGGGGCCGCCGTACCGCTTCAGCGCGCCTTTGATAGCCCTACGGGCCGCCTGCTCCTGGGGGCAGCTGGTGGCCGAGGTCTTTCACTAGGAAACTCCCAAGGGCTACGGGCACTTCGCCATGACCTTCTCGCTGGTGGTGGAGCTGCCGAACCTGCGCCTGCGCAAAAAACGCCGAGCCGGTGCAGCTGCGCCGTTCCCACCTGCGCGACCAAGCCCGCCGGGGCGCACCAAAGCCGAAAATCCGCCACCTTTGCGGCTGACAACAAACACCCGGCGGGGCTGATTTTCGTCAGTCCGGCCGGCGGCGGCGGCTCCTTGTTTTGCGGCGTCTTCACCCCAAAATCCGCTGCCCCGCATGGACGCCCCGCTGTTTTCCTCCGCCTTAGCTCCCCTCATGACGACTGATTCTGACCCGACGCTGACGCCCTTCCGCCACACCGTGGAGCAGTGGATGCGCCAGTTCCAGCACTGGCTCTCCACCGAGCTGGAAACCACCGACGGCGCGGCCACCTTCCAGCCCGACGTGTGGCAGCACCACTCGGGCGGCGGCGGCGAGTCGCGCGTGATTCAGCACGGGCGCATCCTGGAGAAAGGCGGGGTGAACTTCTCGGCCGTGCAGGGCCAGATGAGCGAGCAGGCCGCCCGCGTGCTGCTCATGCCCGACCCGAACTACTTCGCCACCGGCGTGTCGGTGGTGCAGCACCCGCGCAGCCCCATGGTGCCTATTTCGCACATGAACGTGCGCTACTTCGAGGCCGGCAACGGCGAGGCCTGGTTTGGCGGCGGGCTGGATCTGACCCCGATTTACGTCGACGTGCGGCAGGCGCGCTGGTTCCACGAGCAGATTGCCGAAGTCTGCGCCGAGCACGACCCCACGTACTACGAGCGGTTTAAAACCTGGGCCGACGACTACTTCTACCTGCCCCACCGCCAGGAAACCCGCGGCGTGGGCGGCATCTTCTTCGACCGCCTCACCGTGGGCAAGGACGGCGACCGGGACCAGCTCTTTGCCTTCGTCAAGGCCGTGGGCGAGGTGTACGGCCGCACCTACTGCGAGCTGATGCGCCGCAACGCCGACCGGCCCTACACCGAGCGCGAGGTGCGGTGGCACATGCTGCGCCGGGCCCGCTACGCCGAGTTCAACTTGGCTTTCGACCGCGGCACCCGCTTCGGGCTGGAAACCGGCGGCCGCACCGAGAGCATCCTGATGAGCCTGCCCCCGCGCTGCGAGTGGCACTACAACCAGCAGCCCGAGCCGGGCTCTGCGGAGGACGAAACCCAGCAGTGGCTGAAAAAGGGCGTAAATTGGCTGGCCCATTCGCCTACTTCGCTTGATTGACCACCTGCAGGCGCTGGACCGCTGGCTACTGGTGACGGCCAACACCGCCGCCACCCCCGGCCTCGACCGGCTCATGATTTTCTTTTCCGACCGCCTCGTGTGGTTCCCGGCGTACCTGGTTATCGTCGTGGCCCTGAGCTACTACTTTGGCCGGCGCGCCACCCTGCTGCTGCCCCTGCTGGGCCTGAGCGTGGCCCTGGCCGACAGCATCAGCAGCCGCTTTTTCAAGCCCTACTTCGCCCGCCTGCGCCCCTGCCACGACCCGGACCTCTCGGCCACGCTGAACTTGGCCAACGGCTGCGGCGGGCAGTTCGGATTCATTTCCTCGCACGCGGCCAACGCCTTCGCCCTGGCCGTGTTTCTGAGCCTGGCCCTGCCCCCGCGCTTCCGTTTCGTGAAAGCCATGCTGCTCGTCTGGGCCCTGCTGGTGAGCTTCAGCCGCATCTACCTGGCCGCTCACTACCCCTCCGACGTGCTGGCCGGCGCCACGCTGGGAAGCCTGCTGGCCTGGGGCTGCTACGGGCTATACCGCAAAGGCACCCAGCGCTGGTACCCGGCCCCGCCCACGGCGTGAGTTGTCAGTTGTCAGTTGTCAGTTGTCAGTTGTCAGTTGTCAGTTGTCAGTTGTCAGTTGACGTACCCAAAAAAGCCCTTCTGCGTTGGCGGAAGGGCTTTTTTATGCGTGATTCCGCTTAGCGGGCTGGTTCCGTCACGCCGACGATGACGCCAAAGTCTCAGTCGGTCTGCGCCCAGCCCTGCCCGGCCAGCCAGCTGCTCAGGCGCCCCAGGCTGCGCAGAGGCTGCTGGTGCTCGTCGCGCCAGTACAGAGCCAGCGGCTGGCAGCGCGGGTCCACGCGGTACGTGACGAACCGGACGTCCGCTGCGGATGGCGTCTGCCGGGCCGATTCCGGCTGACAGGCTACGGCTGCCCAGCTTAAAAATAACCAGCTGACCATCGGGCGGCTAATTCTCAGCAGTTGCCGCGGGTCTGACACTATCGTTTTGCGCAAGCCGTATTGGGGGCAGGTTAGGGTCATTGCTTCAGCCACACTACGCCGCGACGCCGAAAGGCCAGCAGGCCCTGGCCTTTTTTCACCCACACCGTTTCCACCCCGGCTGTTGCCGTGTCCAGCACCGTTAGTTCCAGCACATCGGCGACGGGGGTGGTCAGCAGCGTCACCGTCGTTCGACGACGCACGGTGAACCGCTGGGGCAAATAGTCGCTCACGTATTCCTCCAAGGTGGAGTCGCGGCTGCCAAACGAGCTGTAGCCCCGTTCAGAGGAGGCCAGCGGGTTTACGCCGTAGTACACACTGCCGCCGTTTTCATCGGGCCCAGCCAAGCCTTCGTACTCCACATTGCACTGAAAAAGCGTGTTCAGCGCCGCGCAGGTATAATCGGTTTGCAGTTCGGTGTAGCAAGCGCACATGTGGCACCAACGCTTTTCAGCAGCGGCCCGGTCGTACTCGGTTCGCACGAGCTGCACGCTCCCGCCCTGGGCATTAACGTAGGTGTAACCGGGCTGCAGGTCGGCAAACCAGTGCCAGCCCATCAGCGGGTGGTCGAGCTGGAACTCCGCGCACTCGATGCGCTGACAACCTGCCATAAGGCTGGCCACGCTTACCGCTAGCCCCCCCCAGGCGCCTCGTTGAATACCTAGAGCTCATCGTATCATCATTGCTCAACTTTTACATGAGCAACGCCCTCCCTCTGTAGTTGCAGCTCGGCGCCATTTATTTGCCCACAGTGGGGCCGGGCGCCTTACCGCCCCAGCAGCTTGGCCACGTACTTGCCCACGATGTCAAACTCCAGGTTCACCCGGTCGCCGGGTTGCAGGTGCTGGAAGGTGGTGTGCTCGTGGGTGTAGGGAATGATGGCGACGCTGAACCCGTCGTCGGTGCTGTTGAAGCAGGTCAGGCTCACGCCGTTGACGCAGATGGAGCCTTTCTCCACCGTCACGCGGCCGGGGCCGGTGGCGTGACGGAAGCGGTACAGCCAGGAGCCGTTCTGGTCCTCCACCGATTCGCAGACGGCCGTCAGATCCACGTGGCCCTGCACGATGTGGCCGTCGAAGCGGCCGTTGGCGGCCAGGCAGCGCTCCAGGTTCACCTGCCGGCCCTCGGCCCAGCTGCCCAGGTTGGTTTTCTGCAACGTCTCGTCGATGGCCGTGACGGTGTGCGTGCCGGCCATAGCGTCCAGGGCCACCACGGTCAGGCACACCCCGTCGTGGGCCACGCTCTGGTCGATCTGCAGCTCGCTGAAAAAGGGCGAAGCGACGGTAAAATGGCGGTTGGTGCCCTCAGTACGCACCGCGGTGATGGTGCCGAGGCCTTCGATGATGCCGGTGAACATCTTTGTTAATGTGCGGAATGTGATGAATGTGCATAATGTGGTTGAATGCCCAAATGTTTGACGTAGCAATTCCTTGGCAAGTAGGAACAGCCACATTCAATCACATTTTCCACATTCCCGCACATTACTTACCCCTGCCCTCCACGATGATTTTCAGCGTGTAGAGCATCACGCGAAAGTCCATGGCCAGGGACATGTTTTCGATGTAAAGGATGTCGTACTTCAGGCGCTGCACCATCTGCTCCACCGTTTCGGCGTAGCCGTACTTCACCTGGCCCAGCGAGGTGATGCCCGGGCGCACGCGGTGCAGGTGGCGGTAGTGCGGGGCCACTTTGGTTATCTGGTCGATGAAGAACTGCCGCTCGGGGCGCGGGCCCACCAGGCTCATGTCGCCCTTGATGACGTTCCAGAACTGCGGCAGCTCGTCGAGGCGCACCTTGCGCATGAAGCGGCCCCAGGGCGTGATGCGCGGGTCGTTCTTGCTCGACAGCGCCGGCCCTAGCCGCTCCGCGTCCACGTACATCGAGCGAAACTTGTAGATTTTGAAGGGCTTGCCGTGGATGCCGATGCGCTCCTGGGCAAAGAAAATCGGGCCCTGCGAGGACAGGCGCACCATTACGGCGGTGAAGGCGTACACCGGCCAGGCCAGCAGCAGAAACAGGGCCGAGCCGGCCACGTCGATGATGCGCTTGACGACTTCCTGCCACACCGGCAGCAAATCGTGCTTGATTTCGATCAGCGGGGTACCGAACAGGTGGTTGACCTTCACCGAGCCCAGCAGAATCTGGTACACGTCGGGCAGTACGCTCACGCGGGCGGGCGTGCCCTCCAGCTGGGCCAGCACCTGCTGAATCATGCGGTGCTCGGAGGGCTCCAGGGCCACCACCACCTGCTCGATGTGCAGGGCCCGGATCAGGGCCGGCAGCCGCTCGTAGCTGCCGCGCCGGGGCAGCTCAAGGGCCAGCTGCGGGTCGACGGCGTCGCCCACGGGCACGAAGCCGATGATGTTCAGGCCCAGGTGCGAGTTGGAGCGGTCCAGCTCGCGGAAGGTTTCCAGGGCCAGTGGGCTGGAGCCCACCAGCAGGGAGTTGAAGGAAATGACGCGGCGGCGCACCAGGCGCTGAATGCTGGTAATGGCCCAGGTACGGAGCACGGCCGTGATGCTGAAGTGCAGCAGGAAATAGGCCGATATGGTCTTGTAGTAGAGCCGGTAGTTGCTCACGCCCTGGTCGTCGAGCAGCAGGGCGAAGAAGATGACCACCGCCCCCAGAAACGAGATGCGCGCCAGGCGGATAATCTCGCCCACCCGGGACTTGCGGAAAATGTCGCGGTACTCGCCGATGAGCGCGTACAGGGCCACCCAGAAGGCGGCAATCATCAGGGCCGAGCCCGTGAGGGTGAACAGCTGGTCGCCGGTAAAGCGGTAGCCGGCGTTGATTTCGCTCAGCAGGTACTTGCGCAGCAGGTAAAAGCAACCCCAGGCCAGCAGGCCCGCCCCGAAATCGGCGGCCAGCAGCTTAAACTTTTGCAGGGAGCGAATCAACGCGGCAGAAATGAAAATCGTAGAGAACCGAAACTCGACCGGCGGCACCAATACCGCGCCGCCGTAGCTTTGCGGGAGGAAACCACCGCCCGCCGCGCGCAAAGGTAGGGCGGTTTTGTCCGCCGTCCGCCATGCCCGCCTTCCCCACCTCTCCCGCCGACTCCGCCCCCGACTCCTACCGCCACCGCGGCCAGCGCCGCGCCCTGGTGACGGAGCTGAACCGCAAGGGCATCCGCGACGAGCGGGTGCTCGGGGCCATCGGGCAGGTGCCGCGCCACCTCTTCTTCGACCCGGCCTTCGAGTCGCACGCCTACCACGACAAGGCCTTTCCCATCGGCGAGGGCCAGACGATTTCGCAGCCCTACACGGTGGCCTGCCAGACCGAGCTGCTGCAGGTGCAGCCGGGGCAGCGCGTGCTGGAAGTGGGCACCGGCTCGGGCTACCAGTGCGCGGTGCTGCTCACGCTCGGGGCCGAGGTGTACACCATCGAGTACAACCGCGTGCTCTTTGAGCGCACCCGGCAGCGGCTCGGGCAGCTGGGCTACCGCGGCGCCCACCTCTTCTGCGGCGACGGCTCGGTGGGCCTGCCCGCCCACGCCCCCTTCGACCGCATCCTGGTGACGGCCGCCGCCCCGGCGCTGCCCCGCCCCCTGCTGGAGCAGCTGCGCGTGGGCGGCCTGCTGGTGGTGCCCGTGGGCTCGGAGCAGACGCAGCGCATGGTGCGCGTCACGCGCGAATCGGCCGAGGGCTTTGCCCGCGAGGATTTCGCGGAGTTTCGTTTCGTGCCGCTGCTGGGGGCAGCGGGCTGGGGCGGATAAGGGGCTCGTGGCGGGGCAAATCTGCCCATTTGTGCGTATCTTGGGCAACCCTTTGACCTTTAGCGTGGTCAGTAGGGCGGCGGGCTTATTTGGCGCGTCTACCACCCCCTTTTCACCCTAACCCCCTTCATGTTACGCAAAGCTCTACCCGCCTTGTGGCTGGCCGCTGCGGCCCTGTTTGGCTCGGCCACTGAGGCTGTAGCCCAGCGCCAGCTGCGCCCGGCCCACACCTACGGCTTCCGCTGCGCCTACGACAGCGTGCAGCAAGACGCGTTCCAGCGCAACCCCGGCATGGAACAGGACTACAACAACTTCCTGAAGCGCGTGGCCCAGATGTCGCCGGCCGAGCGGGCCCGCATCAACGCCGCGCCCGACGTGGTGGTACCGGTGGTGTTTCACGTGATTCACAACGGCGGGGCCAGCAACATCTCCGATGCCCAGGTGCTGGACGCGCTGCGCATCATCAACCGCGACTTCAACAAGGAAAACCCCGACACGGCTACCATCGACGCGCGCTTCGTGGCGCTGGCCGCGCGCCCGGGCTTCCAGTTCCGCCTGGCGCAGAAAGACCCCAATGGTAACTGCACCACCGGCATCACGCACACCTACTCGACGGAAACGCTGGTGGGCGACGCCAACATCAAGAACGTCATCCGCTGGGACGTGAACCGCTACCTCAACGTGTGGGTGGCGGAGCGCGCCAACGGTGCCGGCGGCTACGCCATCCTGCCCTGCGGCGGCGGCTCCACCCTCGACGGCATCGTGATTACCAACACGCAGTTCGGCAGCATCGGCCGTTCCTGCCGCACCAACTTCTGCATCCGCTCGCTCACCCACGAGCTCGGCCACTACTTCGGCCTGCGCCACACCTGGGGCCCGACGAACACGCCGGCCGACCCGGCCAACTGCAACGTGGACGACGGCATTGCCGACACGCCGAACACCATCGGCTCCTCGGGCGGCTGCAACCTGAACGAGGCCTCCTGCGGCCCGGTGGCCAACACCGAGAACTACATGGACTACGCCAGCTGCGCCAAGATGTTTACCATCGAGCAGCGGGCGGTGATGCGCGCCTCGCTGGCCCTGTCCTGCCGCTCCACGCTGGTATCGGCCGCCAACCTGGTGGCCACCGGCACCAACACGGGCTACGTGGCCCCGACCTGCCCGCCGGTAGCCGCGTTCAGCGCCACGAGCAGCGTCATTTGCCCCGGCGGCAGCGTCAACTTCGTGGATGGCTCGTACGGCAACCTGGGCACGGTCAGCTACTCCTGGAGCTTCCCCGGCGGCTCGCCCAGCTCGGCTACCACCCAGAACGCGACGGTGACCTACGCCACGCCCGGCACCTACAACGCCACGCTGACCATCACCGGTCCCAACGGCTCGAGCACCGTCACGCAGCAGCAGGTGGTGCGCGTGCTCGGGACCAACGCGGCCTTCCCCGCCCCGTACGCCGAAACGTTTGAGAACGACACCTGGCTGGCCAATGCCTCGGACGCGGACAAGAACTGGCGTAACGAAGCCGCCGGCAGCGGCACCGAACGCTGGACGCGCCTGAACGGCGTGAACGGCCCGAGCGTGGCCGGCACCTCGGCCCTGCGCCTGCGCCCCACCAACATCAGCGCCGGCGCCGTCACTACGCTCTACTCGCCGCTGTTCAACCTGACCTCGGCCGGCGGCGTCAGCGACTACCAGGTATCGTTTGATTACGCCTACGCCCGCCTGAACTCGTCTTCTTCTGACGTTTTGCGGGTAGCCTTCAGCTCCGACTGCGGCGTGACCTGGACCACCAACCTGACCATCGCGACGGGCTTGCTGGTGAGCAACACCGGCGGGCAGCCGGTAACGGGCAGCTTCGTGCCCACGGCCTCGGAGTGGCGCACGCGCACCATCACGGTGCCCACGACCATGCAAGGCGCCGCGCGCCTGCTGGTGCGTCTTGAGCAGGTGGCCGGCGGGGGCAACAACCTCTTCCTGGACAACTTCCGCGTGACCTCGCCGACGGCCACGCGCACCCGCGACATGAGCACCCGCAACTTCAGCGTGATGCCCAACCCGCTCACCCACGAAACGGCCGTGCAGTTCACCCTCGACCAGCCCGCAACGGCCCAGGTGCAGGTGCAGGATCTGCTGGGCCGCACCGTGCTGAGCTTGCCGGCCCAGCGCTTCGGCGCCGGCCAGCAGCAGATTGCGCTGGGCACCGAGGGCAAGCGCCTGAGCCCGGGCGTGTACCTGGTGCAGCTCACCCTGGGCGAGCAGCGCCTCACCTCGCGCGTGCTGGTGCAATAGCCCCAGGCTCCGCGTCGAACCCCGCAACCGCCCCCGCGCCGAAAGGTGCGGGGGTGGTTCATTTTTGGGCCGGGGCCGCGGCGGGGCGGCCGGGGCGCTATCTTTGCGGCCGAATTTTCCGTTTTCCCTGCTATGCGCAAACAGAAGCCCGTCAGCGAGTCCTCCGTGCGAATGACCGAGCTGGTGCTGCCCAACGATACCAACACGCTCAACAACCTGATGGGCGGCCGCATGATGCACCTGATGGACGTGGCCGCCGCCATTTCGGCCCAGCGCCACTCCAACCGCATCGTCGTGACGGCCTCCGTCGACAATGTGTCCTTCCGCGAGGGCATCAAGCTCGGCAGCGTGGTCACGCTCGAAGCCAAGGTCACGCGCGCGTTCAGCTCGTCCATGGAAGTGCACATCGACGTGTGGGCCGAAGACATTCCCTCGGGCACCAAGATCAAGTCCAACGAAGCCTTCTTCACCTTCGTGGCCGTCGACCAGTCGGGCCGCCCCATCGACGTGCCCGAGGCCGTGCCCGAAACGAGCGAGGAAATCAACCACTACGACGGGGCCCTGCGCCGCCGGCAGCTGCGCCTGGTGCTGGCCGGCCGCCTCAAGCCCCAGGAAGCGACCGAGCTAAAAGCCCTGTTCGACTTGGAATAGCCCGCGGATTCCTGCCCGCCGTTGGGTATCTTCGGTGGCCGACGCCATTCGTTTCGCCTAGCTTTTTTTCGCCCGTGGACGACGCCACCCTCGCCTTTTACCAGCAGCTCTACGCCGGCACGCCCCTGTACGTGGTGCCCGAGCCCGGCGCTGCGCCGCTCACCGCCCCGGTAGCACCGGTGGCTCCAGTGGCAGCAGCTTCGCAGCCCGCGGCGGCTACTCCGCCGGCCGCTGTTTCTCCGCCGGTAGCTCCGCCTACGCCGCCGGCCCCGGTACCCCAGCTCGGAGCTGTGGCCGTTCCGCCCGCGCCTGCGCCCGAACCGGCCCCAGCTGCACCCGTCCGGCTGCCGTCGCTGGCCGATCTGCGGGCCGCCCGTACCGCGGCCGCTTCGCCCCAGCCGGAGCCCGCGGCCGCGCCCCCTACTCCGCCGCCCGCGCCAGCTTCCGTACCGCCCGCCGCAGCGGCACCCGCCCCGGCTGCCCCGCCCGCGCGCCAACCAGTCCCGTTCGATACGCTGGGCAGCAACGCCAACGGCCTGGTCCTGCTCGTGCGCCTCGACGACCCGGAGCGGCTGCCGCGCATTCAGCGCAACGTGTTCCTGAACAACATGCTCAAGGCCATTCAGCGAGTGATGGAGGAATGCGTCGTGGTAAACGTCCGCTCGCCCTACCCGGTGAGCCTGGAAGACCTGCGGGCCCGTGGCCTGGCGGTGCGCGAGGTTATCGGCTTCGGCAAAAACCTGCTCGACGTGGCCACCAAGCGCACCGAGCCCTACGAGCCCGTGCGCATCGGCGACGTGGCCTACCTGCCCGCCGCCGAAGTGGAAATCATCGAGTACGACAACGGCCGCAAGAAACAGCTCTGGCAGGCGCTGCAACGGATGTTTCTGGGATAGTTGCCAGTTGCCAGTTGCCAGTTGCCAGTTGCCAGTTGCCAGTTGCCAGTTGCCAGTTGGTGTACTAGCCTGCTGACCAGGAGTTACAAAAAAAGGCTCGCGGCTTGCGCTGCGGGCCTTTTTTGTTGCCATCAGTCTGACAACCGGCAACTACCAACTGACAACTTACTTCAGCACCGTGGCCAGCTTGGCAGACAGGGCTTCGCCGCGCAGGTTTTTGGCGATGATGCGGCCCTGCGGATCGAGCAGGAAGTTCATCGGGATGGACTGCACGCCGTAGGCCTGCCCGGCGGCTGACTGCCAACCCTTCAGGTCCGAAACGTGGGTCCAGGTCAGGCCGTCGGCCTGGATGGCCTTTTCCCACTTGCCCTTGTCCTGGTCAAGCGAGACGCCGTAGATGGTGAATTTCTTGTTTTTGAACTGCTCGTAGGTCTTCACCACGTTGGGGTTTTCCTGGCGGCAGGGGCCGCACCACGAGGCCCAGAAATCGAGCAGCACGTACTTGCCGCGCAGCGAGCTAAGCGGCACCACTTTACCCGCGGGGTCGGTCAGCTGAATGTCGGGCGCGACGGTGCCGATGGCGGTTTTGCGCAGCGGTTCCAGCGTCTGCACCAGGGCCTTGGTGTAGCGCGACTCGGGCTGGGCCTTCTTCAGCTGCGTAGCCATCGAGTCGGCGAAAGGGAAGTTCTCGTCGGCGTTGAAAATCTGGGGCGTGCCCAGGGCAAAGGCCGACACCACCGAGGTCGGGTTCTGGCGGATCAGGTTCTTCAGCGCGCCGGTGTTCCGGGCCTGAGTGCTCATAAACCGGGCTTCCAGCACCTTCATCGAGTCCTGGCGGCCGGCCTGGGCATTGGCCTGGTAGCGCTCCATGATGCCCTGCAGCTGGCCGCTGCTGCGCTGCATCTGGCGCGTGAGCTGCTGCATCATCTCCGAGTCCTTGGAGCCCTTCACCGAGTAGTCGGCGGCCAGCTTCTGGGCGTCGCCGCTGAGCTGCATTTTGGTTTTGTTGTCGAGCACCAGCCACACTTCCTGCTTCTCGCCTTCCAGCTTCAGCTGGTAGAGGGCGGGCTCGGAGGCGGTGCCTTTCAGCGTGAAGCGGCCCTGCGCGTCGGTCGTGGTCGACTCGCGGGCCACGAACTGGTTGTCGGTCAGCTCGGCCAAGGACACCTTGGTGCCGGCCGTGGCGTTGCGCAGCTGCCCGCTGATTTCGTAGCCGGTCTGGGCGGCGGCTTCGGTGGTCGACGACGAGGCGTCGGTGCAGGAGGTGGAGGAAAGGCTCAGCAGCGAGGCCACCAGAATCAGGCTGGTCATAGGGTATTTCATGAAATCAGAAGTCGACGGCGGCGCGCCGGCAGACGCACCGAAGGCAGAACGACGCAAGTTGCCGATTTATGGTGATTTGTACACCAAAAGCCACCTGCCACAGCCCGGCTACAGCGGCGGGCCGGCGTTTGGTTCCCGGCCGGGCACGCTCAGTTCAGCAGCGCGGCCACTTTCCGTTCCAGTTGCCGGCCGCGCAGGTTTTTGGCGATGATGCGGCCCTCGGGGTCGATGAGCACGGCGGCCGGAATGGCCCGCACGCCGTAGAGCTGCCCGGCCATCGACTGCCAGCCCTTCAGGTCCGATACCTGGGGCCAGACCAGCCCGTCGGCCTGAATGGCCTTCACCCACTTGTCGCGCTCCTGGTCGAGCGAGACGCCGTAGATTTCGAAGCCCTTGGCCTTGTAGGCGTTGTAGAGCCGGACCACGTTGGGGTTTTCCTGGCGGCAGGGCCCGCACCACGAGGCCCAGAAGTCAATCATGACGTACTTGCCGCGCAGGCTACTCAGGCTCACCACCTTGCCATCGACGCCGGCCAGCTGGATATCGGGGGCCGGGGCGCCCACGGCGGTGGCGCGCAGGCGGGCCTGGTTGGCCAGCAGGGCTTTGGTGTAGCGCGACACCGGCTCGATTTTCTGGTATACGGCCGTCACCGAGTCGAGAAAGGCCGCCTGGGCTTCGTCGCCCAGCAAACTCAGGGCGGCAAACGGTGCCAGGTAGGTAGGCCGGCGGGCCAGCGCCCGGGCCGCCGCCAGCTGGGCGGCTTCCAGCGCCCGCCGCTCCTGGTTGAGTGCGGCCCGGGTGGCCGCGTCCTGGGTGGCGTTGTAGCGCTGCATCAGCGCCTGCATTTTCTGCACGTTGGCCAGCCGGGCCTGCTCGTAGGCCATCAGCGCCTCCGCCTCGGGCGTGCCGCCTACTTTGCCGGTGCTGCCCAGCCGCTCGGCGTCGCCACTGACGTCGACGTGGGCACCCGGGGCCAGCGGTACGGCCAGCAGCTCGCGCTTCTCCGGCACGGCCACGTAGTACACGGCCGCCTCGCTCACCTTGCCGCGCACCGTGAAGTGCCCCTTACCGTCGACGGTGCCCGAGCCGAGCACAGTTGCCGGTTCGGCCTGCGTATCGACCACGAACACCCGACTGCCGGCCGGCAGGCTCTGCAGGGTGCCGCGCACCTCGAAGCGGGAGTCGGCTTTGGCGGGCTTTTCGCGCTTCTGGGCCAGCGCGGGGGTGGTCAGCAGGGCAGCCAGGGCCAGCAGCGGGTACACGGGCTTGTTCATCGGCTAACGGTAATGAATTGAGCCGAAAGATACGCGCCGGGCGTCAGCCTTGCACCAGGCCCGTGCGGCGAGTTAGTCGAGCGGAATGTACTCGGCTATTTTCTGCCCCAGCACCCAGCCCTGCAGACCCCGGGCCAGGATGCGGCCGTCGGGCCCGATGAGCACGGTGTGGGGCAGCGGAAACGTGCCGAGCCCGTAGGCACCGGCCACCGGGCTTCGCTGCCCCGCTAGCATCGCCGCGTGATGTCCCGGCAGGGCGGCCCGGTAGGCGGACGACCCAAACTCCCCTACCGACACATGCACAAAGCGCAGCCCGCGGCTGGCAAAATGTTGGTGCAGCCCGCGCAGGCCCGCCCACTGGCTGGCGTTGTAGGGGTCGGCCGGGTCCCAAAAGCTGAGCAGCACGTAGCGGCCCCGAAAGTCAGCCAACCGTAGGTCCCGCCCGTTGGTATCGGGTAAGCTGAAATTTGGAGCCTGTTTTCCGGGGACGGTTTGCTGCACGGCCCGCAGCCGCCGCAACAGCTCGCGGGAGACGCGCGCTTCGGGCTGCTGGCGGCGCAGCTGCTGACTGATTTCCAGCAAAAAGGCGTACTGGCCGGGGTCGATTATCAGCTCCCGCAAGGCTAGATAAGGGCCCAGATACTCCCGGGGCTGTTCCTGTCGCCGACGCTGGAGGTGGGCCGCCAGTTGGCGGCGCCAAGCGGTGTGCAGCTGTTCCCTCTCTATCAACCAGGTTGCCAGCCGCTCATCCGATGGACGCCGATACACCGTCTCCCCGTAGCCGCTGGAGTAGCTTACCGTCTCTGCCGGTCCCAGCAACTGCTCATGGCGGCGCTGGACGTTGGCTTGGTGCCGGGCTTGCAAGCGTTGGTATTCCATCCAGGCGGCAGCAGCCGGGGTGCCGCGCAGGGGCACGTAGGAATGCGGCTGGTACCGCTCCACACGCCCGACTTCCACCGTGTCGCCATTGGCCAGGGGCACGGGAGTGTATGGAGTAAGCCAAGTTGGGCACGAGGGGCAAGCCTTCCAGCCTGCCATCAGCTGATACACGCCCGGCTCCGGCACCCGGCCCTGCAGCACAAAGCTGCTGTCAGGCCCCACCCACGCGGAATCCAGCCGCGCCGCGGGTTGCCCGGGCAGCTGGTCCACGAGGTACACGGGCGTAACGGGCGGAAAATCCGAACGGGCTTGGCGCAGTACGTAGCCCGGCTCCTGAGCCCCTAGGGGGACACACCCCGCGCTACCCAAGCCCAGCAGCAGCCAAATTGTATTTCGGATCATAAATGAATACGGTGTGCCCAGGTAACGCTGCTCCCAGTGTTTGCGTGTGGGCGGCCGGCTGAATCACCCCAAGCTCAGCAGGACCTGGCACCGGAGTAAAAGCAGCGGCAAACTGCGACCGGAAACACAAAACCCGCCCGCCGTACTCCGGCTGGCGGGTTTGATGACTGCCTGGAAAACGGCCCCTTACGCCTGCTCCAGCTTGTCGCGCAGCAGCTGGTTAGCCAGCTTGGGGTCGGCTTTGCCCTTGGTGAGCTTCATCAGCTCGCCCATAAACATGCCGGTCAGCGACTTTTTGCCGGCGCGGTACTCGGCCACTTTGGCCGGGTTGGCGTCGATGACCTGCTGCACCAGGGCTTCCAGCTCGCCCGAGTCGGCTTGCTGCAGCAGGCCCAGCTGCTCGGCGGCGTGGGCGGCCGACTGCACCGGGTGCTCCAGCAGGTGCGGGTAGAGCTGCTTGGAGGCCACCGAGTGGTTGATTTTGCCCGCGTCGATGAGGCCAATGATGTCGGCCAGCTGCTGGGCGCTGAGCGGGAAGTCGCCGATGGTCACGGCCCGCTCGTTCAGGAAGGACTTCACCGGGCCCGACATCCAGTTGGCGGCGGCCTTGGCGTTCGGGGTCAGGCGCGTCAGCTCGTCGAAGAACAGGGCAATTTCCTTTTCGGCGGTCAGCACGTTCGCGTCGTAGTCCGAGAGGCCCAGCTCGCCGGTGAAGCGGGCGTAGAGCTGCTGCGGCAGGGCCGGCAGCTCGCTTTGCACGCGGTGCAGCCAGGCGTCGTCGACGATGACCGGGGGCAGGTCCGGCTCCGGGAAGTACCGGTAGTCGTTCATCGTCTCCTTGGTGCGCTGGGCCTGGGTGGTGCCGGTGGTGGCGTCGAAGCCGCGGGTCTGGCTGATGACTTCCTCCCCGGCCTCCAGCAGCGCAATCTGCCGCTCGATTTCGTGCTCGATGGCGCGCTGCACGTTGCGGAAGGAGTTCATATTCTTCACCTCCACCTTGGTGCCGAACTTCTCGGCCCCGCGCAGCATCACCGAAATGTTGGCGTCGCAGCGCAGCGAGCCTTCCTCCATGTTGCCGTCGCAGATGTCGAGGTACTGCACCAGCTTCTTGATTTCGGCCAGGTAGGCGTAGGCCTCGTCGGCGTCGCGGATGTCGGGCTCCGACACGATTTCGATGAGCGGCACCCCGGCGCGGTTCAGATCCACCAGCGTCTCCGTTTCCCCGGCCAGGTGCATCGACTTGCCCGCGTCCTCTTCCATGTGGATGCGGGTGATGCCCACCGGCTTCACCGTACCGTCCGAGAGCCGGATGTCGACGTGGCCCTTGGTGCAGAGCGGGGTCTTGTCCTGGGTTATCTGGTAGCCCTTGGGCAGGTCGGGGTAGAAGTAGTTTTTGCGCGCAAACAGGTTGTCGCGCGTAATCTGGCAGTTGGTGGCCAGGCCCATCTTGATGGCGTACTCCACGGCCGTGCGGTTGACGCGCGGCAAGGTGCCGGGGTGGCCCAGGGTGATGACGGAGAGGTTGGAGTTGGGCAGGGCGCCGTACTCGTTTTCGTCCGACGAGTACATTTTGCTGCGCGTGAGCAGCTGCGCATGCACTTCCAGGCCAATAACGGGCTGGTATTTCGATTTGATGCTGTCGTCCATGAATCACTGGTTTCCGCGAAGCCGACCGGCCCCAGAAACTGGGTTAGTCGAACTACGGGGCGGAATGAGGGGCGTAAAAGTACGAAGCCGAACGGCTTGTTGGGTGGGCTTATTCGAGGCGAAACGTGACCGGTACGCCAAACTGCACGTCGACCACGTCGCCGTCGAGGCGGGCGGGCGTCCAGCCGCTGAGTGTGCGCACTACGCGCAGGGCTTCCGCGTCGAGCAGCGGGTGAGCGGCCTGGCTCACGTTCGCGTTCTGCAGGCGGCCCTGCCGGTCGACCACGAAGCTGATGAAGACCTTGCCCGTAATGTCGTTACGCTGGGCCTTGGCGGGGTAGCGGGTGCGCGTGGCTATTGCCTGCATCAGGCCCGTAATGCCGCCCGGAAATTCCGGAAACACCACGTAGGGCGCGTACGGCACGGTTTGCCCATCGGGACCGAAGCACTGGGCGGCGGTTTGCTGGCCGTCGGCGTACTGCTCCTGCCGGCGCAGCTGCCCGGTGGGATAATACGTGCGCAGCCAGCCGTGGCGCTTGTTGTTCACAAACTCCTCCTCGGCCAGCAGCTGCCCGCTCTCGTAGTAGCGCCGCTCGGTACCCTCCACAATTTTCTTGCGCACGTGGGCGTAGGGCATCACCTGCCACACCTTGCCCGAGGGGTAGTAAGAGGTAATGATGCCGCGCACCGAGTCCAGCAGCTGCGTTTCGTCGCGGAAGCTGTGTCCGGGGCCGAAGCCAAAATCAGCGTTGAGGCCTTGCGCTTGGAAATGCTCATTGACCGTCCGGCCGCCCATGCCCTGCGCGGCCGACTCAGCCACGCCACCGGGCAAACTGACCAGCATCAGCAGGGCGCCAGCCGCCCCAAGGGCACGCTTCACAGAAGTACAAATCATGGGAGTATCGGATTATTCCTCCCGGGCCGCCGTGCGCCGCGCGGGGTAATAGAAAAAGTCGCCCTCCAGCACGCTGCTCACCGGCTGGTCTTCGGCGGTGGCCGGGGCCAGGCGCGGCAGCTTGCGCACGGCCTCCAGCGCGGCGGCGTTCAGCTGCGCGTCGTCGGAGGCCAGCACGCGGGCGCCCTGCACGTAGCCCAGGCTGTCGACCTGAAACGCGACGTGGACCACGGCGTCGGTGGCGCGGGCGTAGGTTTTGGGCACAAACTGCGCGAACTGCTTCTGCAGGCTCTGAAACACCGCGGCCTGCCCGGCACCCTTGCCGGCCAGCCTGGCGCTGCTGCGGTAGCCGGGGCACACGTCCAGCGCCTGCCCGTCGGGCCCAAAACACTCGCTCTTGACCACGGCGCCGGCTTTGTTCTGCTGGTCGCGGCGCAGCTTGCCCGAGGCGTAGTAGGTTTTCATGGGGCCATCGGGCTTGCCGAGGCGGTAGCTCACCTCCTCGCGCAGCTGCCCGTTCGGGTACCACTCGCGCACCCGGGCGTGGGGCACCTGGCCGGGCAGCTCGCCGGCGTAGCCCGCGTCGAGCAGGGGCTGGTGGCCCTGCACGGTGAAGCGGCGCACGCGCCAGCGCACACCCAGGCTGTCGGCGCGGCGCAGGATGTCGTAGGCGTAGGCGCCCTCGGCCGAGGGCAGCGGCACCAGATTGCGGTCGAGGTAGCGCAGGGCCACGCGCTGGCCCTCGAGCTGGTCGAGGCGGGTTACCACTTTCACCTGCGCGGTGGCCGCGCTGCTCAGCCCGAGGGCCAGCCCGGCCGCGCCGGCCAGGGCGGCGCGGCGTTGAACATGTAGAGTAGCCATGCGGGCAAGATACGAAGGCCGCCCGCTAAGCCCAGGTTACGCTTTTCGCTCAGGGCTTGCGGCGCTTGGCCACGGCAGGGCTGTAGAGCACGAAGCCTTCGATGGGGTCGGGCGCGAGGCGACCTTCCAGGCGGGCCGGCTCGAAGCGCGGCAGGCGGCGGATGGCCTCCAGCACGGCCGCGTTCAGGGCCTCGTCGTCGCCGCGCAGGATGCGCGGGGCGGTGGCCCGGCCCAGCGTGTCGACGTAGAACGCGAAGTACACGATGCCCTTGCCGGGCCGGGCGTAGCCAGCGGGCAGGTAGTGCGGGTAGTCCTGGCTGAGCTGCTGCTGCACGTCGGGGCTGCCGCTGGTGGGCTGGGCGAAGGTGTGGTAGGGCGGGCACTCGGCCGGGTCGCCGGTGGCGGTGTAGCACTCGGCCCGCACGGCTTTCTGCTTGTAATAGTCTACGAGGCGGCGCGTCTCGCCGTTGGGGTAATAGGTCTGCAGGCGGCCCTCGGCCATACCCTTGCGGTAGCTGGCCTGCTCGCGCAGCTGCCCCGAGGGGTACCACTGCCGGCTCGGCCCCTCGGGCACGCCCCAGGGCAGCGCCCCGCCGAAGCCCAGGGCCAGCAGCGGGCGGCGCGTGGTCAGGTCGTAGCGGCGCACACGCCAGCTGATGCCGGCGCTGTCGAGGCGCTGCAGCACTTCGTAGCTGGCGGCGCCCGCGGCCGCGGGCAGCGGGGCGCCGGCCGCGTCGTAGTAGCGCAGGCCGGCGCGCTTGTCCTGCAGCTCGTCGAGCACGGCCACGACGGGCAGATCGGGCACGGGATTATTTTGGGCGCGGGCGGCCAGGGGCAGGGCGGCGAGGCAGGTCAGCAGCGGCAGGCGGAGGGTCGAGCGTAGGGCCATAGGCGGGTGGAGCGGTGGTTGGGCAGGCCTATAAACGCAGCGCCCGCGCTTCCGTTGGGCGGAAGCGCGGGCGCGGGTAGTCGAACTGACCGGGGCAGCCGTTTAGGAGCGGCGCTGCGGGGGCCCACCGGCGGGGCCGCCGGCGGCGGGCAGCTGCTGCATGGCCATCAGCTGCTGAATGCTTTTCTGCATGCCCTCGTTGGAGCCGTCGAGGAAAATCACGTTGCCCTTGCCCTGCTCGGCGAAGTGCTTGATGGCCTCGGTCCACATCGAAAAGTACACCAGGGAGGGGTCGAGGTTGTTTTCCGTCAGCTCCTGCACGGCGTGGGCCATGCCCTTGGTGACTTCCTCGCGGAACAGGGCCACGCCCTGCCCGCGCAGCTGGGCGGCCACTTTCTCGGCTTCGGCCGCAATCTTGATGGCGTTGCCCTCCGCCTCGGCGGCCTTGGTTTTGGTGATGAGCAGGGCCTGGCCCTCGTTTTCAGCGGCGGCGCGCAGGTTGCTGCTGGCCACCACCTTGGCCATGGAGCGGATGATTTCCTCGTCGAAAGTGATGTCGTTGAGCTGCAGATCGATCAGGTGGTAGCCCCAGCTTTCCAGCGTCGCGTCGAGCTGCTCCTTCACGTGGGCCACGATTTCGCCGCGCAGGCTGAGCACGGCCGCCTGCCGCTGGGTGGCCACGAAGGTGCGGATGCTGCCCTCCACGGTGCGCACCAGCGCCTGCATCAAACTCATTTCGTCGACGAACTTAAAGGCCACGTTCTTGATGGCTTCTTCCTCGTGGTTGAGCACCGCGTACACCAGCATGGCCTTGAAGTTCACGTTGGCCTGGTCGGAGGTAATGGCCTGGAACTGCAGTTCCAGGGAGCGGTTTTGAATGCTGATGCGCTTGTAGACGAACTCGATGAAGGGAATCTTGAAGTTCAGCCCCGGCCGCATGATGCGCTGGTACTTGCCGAAAATGGTGATGACCGCCACGGTGCCCTGCTGCACCACGACGAAGGAGAGAAACAGAAGCAGCCCGAGCAGGAGCAGCGGAACCAGCAGAAAAGGCATACGGCGGGAATAAGGTGAGAGTGCGGCCGGAAAGTAAGCGGAATAAAACCAATCGGCCGCTACAGCCCCAGCTGGCGTATGGCTTTGATAACGCCGGGCGCCTTGAAGGTGATGGGTACCAGCATGGCCATGGGTACCCGCTCCCCGTCGACGCGGCCGGGCTCGAAGGCCGGCAGGGTGCGCACGGCGGCTACGGCCGCCGCGTCCAGCTCGGGGCTGATGCCGGACTGCACGCGCACGTCCGTCACGTCGCCGCGGGCCGTCACGTTGAAGGCCACCAGCACCTGCCCCTCGCCCACGTCGGTCAGGGACTTGGGGTACGTGAGGTGGGCCTGCAGGTAGCTGACCAAGGCCGTGTTGCCGCCGGGAAAGGCCGGCTCCTGCCGAAACGGAATGTGCGGCTCCACCAGCTGGCCCTCGGGCGTGAAGTACTGGCCCTTGACCAGCCGGCCGTGGGCAAAGAGGTCGTTGCGCCGCAGGCTGCCGTCGGGGTAGTAGGTGCGCAGGTAGCCGTCGATTTTCCCGTCGTCGGAGCGGTACTCCAGCCGGGGCTGCCCGTCGGGGTACCAGGTGCGCACCGGGCCCTGCACCACGCGCCGGTCGGGGGCGCTGTAGCTGACCTCGGAGTAGAGGCGGCCGTCGGGGAAGAAAATCTGCGTCACCACGGGCGCCCCGGCCCGGGCGGGCAGTTTCACTTGGGTGTAGTGGGCATTGGCCGGCTTCACTTCCAGCAGATCGGTATCGTAGAAGCTCACCAGCGAGTCTTTGATGCAGTCCTGGGGCGCCTGGGCCCAGGCGGGAGCCGCGCCCAACAGGCCACCGGCAACGAGTAATAGCACTTTCATAAACAATCGTTTGGGTAAAAATAACACCTCCAGGCCGGATGATTGTCGGCGGCAGCCGGAAGAAAAATAAGCGGCCTCGCCTTCGGGCTTCCGCCGGGCGGTCAGCGGCCCGGGCCGGCCGGCCCCGCCAGCAGCTCTTGCAGCGCGGCAGCTTCGGTTTCCAGGGCTTCGGCCCGCAGGCGCAGCAGGTGGTATCGGGCGCTCAGGTCGGAGCGGAGCGCCGGTTCGCGGATAGCCAGCCAGCGGTGCCGAAACCAGTTCAGCCAGGCCGCCCGGCTGACGCGGATATCGGGCCGGTCCGCGTCAGCCGGGCCGGGGTCGGGCGCCAGGGCGGCCCGCAGGGCGGGCAGCGCGGCGGCCCAGTGGCCGGCTTGTTGGGCCTGCTCCTCCAGGGGCCGCAGCTCCCGGCGCAGGCGGCGGGCGTGGTGCTGGCAGTAATCAAGGCGGGCTTCGAGCGGAGCCCGTTCGGGTGCCTCCAGTACCGGGGGCGGCGGCGCGGCGGTGGCCGCGTCGAGGGCGGCCATAAAGGGTTCCAGCCCGTCGAATACTGCCTGGTTCAGCCCCCGCTCCCCCGTACCCATGCGGCTCAGCAGCGTCGCATCAACGCCTACGTACTGGGCCAGCTCGTAGACTTTTAACCCAAAATGCGCCCCCAGACGCGAAAAGCGGGAGTGTGTAGCGGGACGGGCCATAGCTTGTCAGGAATTTTGACTCAAGATGATGAATTCTTGACAACAGCTGTCATTAATTCCCAACAGACATGCAGAATTCTTGACAGCGCTTGTCAAGAATTTTCGGCAATGAACTGTAATTCTTGACAAGTCATGCGCACGCACAAATGCAAGGTGGCGTCCTCACATCGTTCAAACGGTCCTGAAACGCCAACGGCCCCGGACGTTGCCGCCCGGAGCCGTTGCTTGATTTAGTATCAGTCAGGAATTAGCCCAGCAGCCCGCTCACCAGCCCTTCGGCCTTGCCGATGGCCGCGTCCAGCCCGGCCGCGTTCTTGCCGCCGGCGGTGGCGAAGAACGGCTGTCCGCCGCCGCCGCCCTGGATGTCCTTGGCCAGCTCGCGCACCAGCTGCGAGGCGTTGAGCTTGCCGCCTTTCGCCAGCTCGTCATCCAGCATCACGGCCAGCTGGGGCTTGCCGTCGATGTCGGCGCCGAGCACCAGCACCAGGTTTTCCGTCACCTGCCGCAGGCCGAAAGCCAGGGTTTTGAGCGCGTCGGCGGAGCGGGCGGGCACTTTGGCAGCCAGGAAGTTTACGCCGCCGAGCGGCTTCACCTGGGCGGCCAGCTGGTCCTTGAGCTGCCCGAGCTGCTGCTGCTCGGCCTGCTCCAGCTGCTTGCGCAGGGCGGCCGTTTCCTCGCTCAACTTCTGGATGGTGGTGGTCAGGTGCTGGGGGTTGCCCAGCAGCTCGCGCACCTGCGCCAGCAAATCCATCTGCTCGTCCACAAACTGCTCAGCCAGCTCGGCCGTTACGGCTTCGATGCGGCGCACCCCGGCCCCCACGGCCGACTCGCTCACAATCTTGAAAAAGCCGATTTCGCCGGTGTTCGGGGCGTGAATGCCGCCGCACAGCTCTACCGAGTAGTCGGCATCGAAGGTGATGACGCGCACCACGTCGGCGTACTTCTCGCCGAACAAAGCCGTGGCGCCCCGTTCCTTGGCCACCTGCAGCGGCACGGCGCGCTCCTCGCCCAGCGGAATCTGCTGGCGGATGCGCTGGTTGACAATCTGCTCCACCTCGCGCAGTTGGGCCTCGGTCACCTTGCTAAAGTGCGAAAAGTCGAAGCGCAGCAGCTTTTCATTGACCAAGGAGCCGCGCTGGGCCACGTGCGTGCCGAGCACCTGGCGCAGGGCCGCGTGCATGAGGTGGGTGGCCGAGTGATTCTTGCGAATCTGCTGGCGCCGGGCCTCGTCCACCTGGGCCGTCACCGGGGCGTCGATGTCCTGCGGGAGGTCCAGGGTGGTGTGCACGATCAGGTCGTTTTCCTTGCGGGTATCGATGACGCGCACCTTGGCCAGCGGCGTGAGCAGGTAGCCCGTGTCGCCCACCTGCCCGCCCGACTCGGCGTAGAACGGCGTCTGGTCGAGTACGATCTGGTACTCGGTTTTGCCCTTCTGCGTCACGGCGCGGTAGCGCAGGATGCGGGCCTCGGCGGTGGTAGCGTCGTAGCCCACGAAGCGCGGCTGCTCCTGCGACGGTTCCACGATGGTCCAGTCGCTCTGCTCCTGCTCGGAGGCGTTGCGCGAGCGGGCCTTCTGCTGCTCCAGCTCCTTCTTAAACTCCTCCTCGCTCACGGTCAGCCCCTTTTCGCGGGCCAGCAGGGCGGTCAAATCGAAGGGGAAGCCGAAGGTATCCGACAGCTCGAAGGCTGACTTGCCGTCGACGTGGCCGCCGTGCTGGCGGAAGCCTTCTTCCAGGGCATCGAAGCGGCGCAGGCCGTTTTCGAGGGTGCGCAGGAAGGCAATTTCCTCCTCCTCAATCACGCGCGTGACGAACTTCTCCTGGGCTTTGAGCTCGGGGAAGATGCTCTTCATGTGGTCGGCCAGCACCGGCACGATCTTGTAGAGGAAGGGCTGCTTCTGGTTCAGCGACGAGAAGGCGTAGCGCACGGCCCGGCGCAGGATGCGGCGGATGACGTAGCCGGCCTTCACGTTGGAGGGCAGCTGCCCGTCGGCAATGGTGAAGGCGATGGTGCGGATGTGGTCGGCAATGACACGCACCGCAATGTCGGTTTTCTCGTTTTCGGTGGCCGGCGGGGTGTTCACCGTGGCCGGGGCCGTGCCGTGGTACTCCACGCCGGCTTCCTTGGCAATGAACTGAATCAGCGGCTGGAACACGTCCGTGTCGTAGTTGGACTTCACGCCCGACACGGCCATCATCAGGCGCTCGAAGCCCATGCCGGTGTCCACGTTCTGCTGCGGGAGCTTGATGAGCGACTTATCGGCGCGGCGCTCAAACTCCATGAACACGTTGTTCCAGATTTCGACCACCTGCGGGTGGTCGGCATTCACCAGCTCGGCGCCGGGCTTGGCGGCCCGCTCCTCCTCGCTGCGAAGGTCGACGTGGATTTCGGTGCAGGGGCCGCAGGGACCGGTGTCGCCCATTTCCCAGAAGTTGTCCTTCTTATTACCTGGAAGAATCCGGTCATCCGAGGTGTACTGGCGCCACAGCTGCTGGGTCTCGGTGTCGGCGGCGGTGCCGTCGGCCTGGTCACCCTCGAAGTAGGTCACGTACAGGCGGTCCTTGGGCAGCTTGAACACGTCGGTGAGCAGCTCCCAGGCCCAGGCAATGGCGTCGGTCTTGAAGTAGTCCCCGAACGACCAGTTGCCCAGCATCTCGAACATGGTGTGGTGGTAGGTGTCGTAGCCTACCTCCTCCAGGTCGTTGTGCTTGCCGCTCACGCGCAGGCACTTCTGCGTGTCGGCAATGCGCTTGTAGGGGGCGGGCTTGTTGCCCAGGAAATAGTCCTTGAACGGGGCCATGCCCGAGTTGATGAACATCAGCGTCGGGTCGTCCTTCACCACGATGGGCGCCGAGGGCACGATGTGGTGGCCCTTGGAGGCGAAGAAGTCGAGGAACTGCTGGCGGACTTGAGTGGCGGATGGGAGCGACATGAGCGGCGTAGCGCGAAGTTTCACTTCGCGTCTTTCGGTTGGTATCTTTAGAAGGAGCGGCGCGGCTAACTTGGCCGCCGCCGGTTTTTGGCTACTTTTCGGCTTCCGAAGCCGCCGCTGCGGCCCCGGAAAGCACTTCCGGCAAAGGTAGAAAGGTATTAGGTATTGGGTAATAGGTCGTGGGACATTGTTTCACGCCCCACCACCCAGCCTTTTTATCCTGATACCCACTACCCCCTACCTACTACCAGTCCATGCCCTACAAAGAGCGCGACATCGAGAAGCAGTACTACACCATCGGCGAGGTGGCCGCGCAGTTCGACGTGGCCCCGTCGCTGATCCGCTTCTGGGAAACCGAGTTCGACGACCTGAAGCCGCGCAAGAGCAAGAAGGGCAACCGCCTCTACTCCCCCCAGGACATCGAGACCTTCCGCACCATCTACCACCTGGTAAAGGAGCGCGGCTACACCATCCCCGGCGCCCGCGACATCATGAAGCAGCGCGGCCCCCAACTCAAGGAAAAAGTCGACGTGATTCACTCCCTGGAGAAGGTGCGCAACTTCCTGGTGCAGCTGCGCAAGGAGCTGGACGTGGCGGGGAAAAATCAGCCGGGCGCGTGATGGAACGCCCCAGTCAGCCCGAGCGGAATACTGCCGAACCGTGGTGGTATGCGGTTCTCTCATTTTTTCTGGCTGCGATGACGGCAATTGCCGCCTTGGTTGTGGGCTTGGTTACCGGCTATTCAAACTCTGATGGCCGCGACCGGACCTCAATGGGAAGCCGTGGCTCCGCTATTCTGCACTCTATCCTTATTTTTTGGATGTTAGGCTGGCGGCCCTTGCGACTCACTGGCTTCGCAAGGGCAGATATGCCAGTGCGGCGGGTCTGTTCATAGGTTTGTTAATCTTTGTAATATTCTACCTGAGAATTTTAAGCGTTTATTACCGTGTCTGATACCTCTCTCCTATCCGAAGTCGCCCTGACGCTGCTGCCCGGCATCGGGCCGCTGGTCACGCGCCAGCTGATTGGCTACCTGGGCTCGGCCCAGAACGTACTTAATGCCGGCCCCAACCAGCTGCTGAAAGTGCCCGGCGTGGGCCCGGCGCTGGTGCAGGTGCTGCGCAACAGCACCCAGGCCCTGCGCCAGGCCGAACAGGTGCTGCACCGGGCCGAAAAAGACGGCGCCCGCCTGCTCTACTACACCCGCCCCGACTACCCCGCCCGCCTGCGCCCCGTGCCCGACGCGCCGGTGCTGCTCTACTACCAGGGCACGGCCGAGCTGAACAACACCCGCACCCTGGCCGTGGTGGGCACCCGGCAGGCCACCGACTACGGCCGCGAGCAGACCGAAAAGCTCATCAAAGGCGTGGCGCCCTACCAGCCGCTCATCGTCAGCGGGCTGGCCTACGGCATCGACATCGTGGCGCACCGGGCGGCGCTGCAGGAAAACCTGCCCACGGTGGCCGTCATGGCTACGGGGCTGGACTCGATTTACCCGCCCGCCCACCGCCGCACGGCCGAAAAGATGCTGGAGCAGGGCGGCGGCCTGCTCACCGAATTCACCTTCGGCACCCCGCCCGACAAATACAACTTCCCCGCTCGGAACCGCATCATTGCCGGCCTCTGCGACGCCACCGTAGTAGTGGAAGCGGCAAAAAAAGGGGGCGCGCTCATCACCGCCGAGCTGGCCCAGGACTACAACCGCGAGGTGCTGGCCGTGCCCGGCCGGCTCGATCAGCCCGCTTCGGAGGGCTGCAACCACCTGATCCGCAGCCAGCGGGCCGCTATCTATACCGGGCCGCAGGACGTGGAGCAGCTCCTGAACTGGGACGGCGCCCTGCAGCCCGCCGCCGTGCCCGTCGGGCTGAATCCGGCCGACTTCACACCCGAGGAGTTCAGCCTGCTCGAAATCCTGCTGGCTCATAAGGAAAAGCAGATCGACGAGTTGAGCTGGCAGGCTCAGCTGCCCATCAACCAGGTATCGACCTTGCTGCTGGGGCTGGAGTTTCGGGGCGTGGTACGGGCGCTGCCGGGCAAGAAATTCGCGCTGGTATAGTACTATTCCGAAGCTGTTGGATCAGCTTTTTGCCGTAATTTTCCGCCCGCTTTTCATTTTCCTCTTTTATCATTTTTTAGCAGACTGTTTATGCAAACAGCTCGACTCATTGTGGTAGCGGGCCTGCTGGCCCTGTTTGGCCGCCCGGCCGTAGCCCAGACCCTCGACCCTACCTTTACCCCACTGACTGCGTACGCCGCCGGCACGGTGTACGCGGCCCTGGAGCAGCCCGACGGCAAACGCATCGTCAACGGCGCCTTCTCGCGCATCAACGGCACCCCCGTTAGCTCCCGGCTGGTACGCTTCAATGCCGACGGCAGCCTCGACAACGCGTTTCTGCAGAATGTGGGCGCGGCCACGGCCGTGCAGCGCATGCACCTGTTCAGCAACGGGCAGGTGCTGCTGATCGGCTTCGGCGGCTCGGCCATGACGGCGGGTGGCGTATCGCGCAGCGGGGGGCTGCTGCGCCTGAACGCCGACGGCACCGGCGACGCCAGCTTCGACGCCGGCTCGGGCCCGACCAGCCAGCAGTATAACGTTACGTACCTCGACGACGCGGCGGCGCTGCCCAACGGCAAGGTGGTGGCCGTGGGGCCTTTCGACCACTTCAACGGCGCCGCGACCAACAACATCGTGGGCCTGAACGCCAACGGCACGCTGGACCCCAGCTTCAATCCCGGCACCGGCGCCAACGAAGAAGTACTAACCATCGTGCCGCTGCCCTCGGGCAAAATGCTGATCGGGGGCTACTTCACCAGCTACAACGGGTATAACTGCGACGGCCTGGCCCGCCTCAACGCTGACGGGAGCTTCGACACGAGCTTTACCGCCACTACCAACGGCGGGGTCGAGAACATCACGGTGCAGCCCGACGGCAAAATTCTGCTGACGGGCTCGTTTTACCCCGCTACCACCAACGTTACCCTCATTCGCCTGAATGCCAACGGCACCTCCGACAACACCTTTACCGCACCAACCCAGGCCTACTTCCCCGCTTCCTATTACGGCGACGCCATCCAGGTGCAGGCCGATGGCAAGATTGTAGCGCTCGGCGGCAGCGGCGGCAGCCCGTACCTGACGCGCCTTACTGCCAATGGCGCCATTGATGCCTCCTACCAAGTGGGCAGCGGGCCGAATACCGTACCGTACTCGCTCACGGCGCTGGCCAACGGCGGCATGCTGGTGGCGGGCAATTTCAGCAACTTCAACGGTACGCTCGACCGCACCCTGATCCAACTCACCAGCGCCGGTGCCGTCGACGCCGCGTTCCAGCCGAAAATTCAAACCAATGCCGGCATCTACGCCGTGGCGCGCCAGGCCGATGGGAAGTACGTCGTCGGGGGCACCTTCACCGAAATCTACGGCCAGCCGGCCCGGCGCCTGGCTCGCATTAACGCCGACGGCTCGCTGGACCAGCCGTACGGCTATAACGCCGGGGGCCTGGATGCTACCGTCAACGACATCGTGCTGCAAAACGGGGCAGCCCTGGTGGCGGCCGGCACGCAGGTGCGCCGCTACCTGAGCACCGGGGCCATCGACAACACATATACCACCGGGGTAGCCAGCGGGACGGTGAACCGCCTGGTGCTGCAGCCGGACGGCCGCTTATTGGCTGGGGGTGGCTTCAGCATCTACAACAACCGCACTGCCCCCGGGCTGGTACGCCTCGACGGCGCTGGGGTTTACGATGCTACTTTCGCCCCGGTCACGACCGGCGCCAACTACATTATCCAGTTCCATAACATGGCGCTGCAGCCCGATGGCAAGCTGCTGGTAGCCGCGTACGCCCGCACGACCGGCTCGTCCACCTCGCGCGTCATGCGTCTGCTGGCCAACGGCACCGTTGACGCCAGTTTTACCGCCCTGCCCCTTACCAACACGAGCGGCGCCAACTCGTCGGGTTACCGCGCCAACGCCCTGGTGCTGCAGTCCGACGGTAAAGTTCTGCTGGGCGGTGCCTTCGGCGCCGTGGGTGGCACGGCCCGCGCCAACCTGGCCCGCCTGAACGCCGACGGCACCCTCGATTCCGGCTTCGTGCCCGCGACCCTCACCGGCACGGTCTTCAGCCTGGCCTCACAGCCCAACAACCGCATTCTGGTCGGCGGTACTTTCACCAGTACGGCCGGCCTACCCACGAACCTGGCCCGCCTGAACCCCGACGGCACGGCCGACGCCAGCTTCGCCGCTACCGCCGTGCCCAACGGCACCGTGCGTAGCCTGCTGGTGCAGCCCGACGGCGCCATCGTGGTTGGCGGCCTCTTCAACGCCCTGAGCGGGCAGTCGGACCACGCGCTGGCCCGCATTACGGCCCCGAACGTGCTGCACGCTGCCCTGCCCCAGGCCGTGGCCGACCGCACCCAGGCCTGGCCGGTGCCCGCCCGCACCACCCTGCACGTGAGCCTCGACCCGGCCGCCCGCGCCCAGACGCTGGAGCTGCTCGACGTGCTCGGCCGCCCGGTGCGCCGCCAGGCGTTGGGCACCGCCGCCGATGCCACCGTGGCCGTCGACGGGCTGCCGGCCGGCCAGTACCTGCTGCGCGTCAACTACGCCCAGGGCACGGTCTCGCGCCGCGTCAGCGTGCAGTAAACACCTGCTTCACCGCTTTCCGAAAAAGGATGAGCCGGCGGGCTCATCCTTTTTTTTCGTGGCGTGTGCGCCGACCGGGCTATTTTGCCGGCCTATGTCCCTGGTTTTATTCGACGGTGCGCTGCTTCCGGCTGCCGACCTCGCCCTGCCGCTGCCCAACCGTGGCTTGCAGTTCAACGACGGCTTTTTCGAAACGCTGGTGCTCCGCAACGGCCACCTGCGCTATGCGGCCGACCACGCGGCCCGCATGCGCTGGGCGGCCACCGCCCTGCATCTGCACCTGCCCGCGGCCCTGAGCACGCCCTCGGGCCTGGAACAAACCATGCGGCACCTGGCCGACGCCAATGACTTAACCGCGGCGTGCCGCCTGCGGCTGCAGCTTTGGCGCGGCGGCGGCGGGCTCTACGCCCCCGTGACGGCCGCTGCCCACTGGTTGGTCACGGCAGTGCCGTTCGAGGCTGGACCGACCACACCCGCCCGGGCGGCCTTCGCCGGCAGCATCCGCACGCATTTTTCGCCGGTGTCGTTTTGCAAGGGGCCCTACGCGCTGCATTATGTGCTGGCCGCCCAAGAGCGCGCCGCCCGGGGCCTCGACGACCTGCTGCTGCTCGACGGGCAGGGTCACGTGGCCGAGGCAGTGGCGGCGGCGGTGTTCTGGCTACGGGAAGGGGTGTTGTACACGCCGGCCCTGGAAAGCGGCTGCGTGGCCGGGGTGCGGCGGGCCCACCTGCTGCGGGTGGCGCAGCAGCGGAGCCTGCCGTGTCAGATAGGTTTGTTTCCGGCCGAGGCGGTGCTGGCGGCCGAGGTGGCCTTTACGGCCAACGTCGCCGGTATCCGGCCATTGGCCAGCATTGGCGAAACGCCGCTGGCCACAATGCATCCGCTGCTGGAGGCGCTGCGGCGCTGGGAGGCCGTTTAGGCGGCCGAAGCGCGCCGCCGGCGGCGCATGCGCAGCCAATCGGCTTGGAACTCCGCCAGGTCGGCTTCGGTCACGTCGTTGACGGTGAGAATTTCGGTGCGGGACTGCCGGCCAAGCTCCAGGGCGTACAACGCTATGAGCACCCGGTGGCGGCGGGGCAGCGGAGCGGAGTCAGCGAACAGGTGTGGGTTGGTGAATTTCACGGCGGTAGTGGAGTCTGCGCCGTTTGATTGGATTCTGGCGGACAGGTTTAATTTCCCCGGTGCAAAGATCAAGCCTTTTTTTGGAGTCATCATCATACTGGCCGCGTTTGTGTTCCGAAATTTATCCTACAACGCTACAAGCCGTGCAAATGATGCATCCATTTTAAAAAAATATGATTCTACCCCAAGAACATAAGCACCAAGCGCTGCTAAAAGCGCTTTTGATGATAGCTAATATTTTATTTTACAGAATCTTTTACACTGATATATTCGAAATATTGAGCTTAATATTCTAAACAAAGTACCAATCAAGAACAAGCAAGCCCCCGACAGCGACGCAAGGTGCTGACCGGGGGCTCATCTGGGATAAAAACCTGCTCGCCGAAGTTGCCTACACGGCCACCGGGGCCTTGATGGCCGGCCAGGGGTCGTAGTTTTCCAGCTTGAAATCCTCGTACCGGAAGCCGAACAGATCGTTTACCTCCGGGTTCAGGCGCATCTGCGGCAGGGGGCGCGGCTCCCGGCTCAGCTGCTCCCGCGCCTGGTCCAGGTGGTTGGAGTACAGGTGGGTGTCGCCGCCGGTCCAGATAAACTCGCCGGGCTGCAGGCCGGTGACCTGGGCCACCATCAGCGTGAGCAGGGCGTAGCTGGCAATGTTGAAGGGCACGCCGAGGAACACGTCGGCGCTGCGTTGGTAGAGCTGGCAGGAGAGCTTGCCGTCGGCCACGTAGAACTGAAACAGGGCGTGGCAGGCGGGCAGCTTCATGGCCGGCAAGTCGGCCACGTTCCAGGCCGACACCACCATGCGGCGCGAATCCGGCTGATTTTTCAGCTGCTGCAGAATCTGGCTGATCTGGTCGATGTGGCCGCCGTGGCCGTCGGGCCAGCTGCGCCACTGGTAGCCGTAGACGGGGCCCAGGTCGCCGTTTTCATCGGCCCACTCGTTCCAGATTTTCACGCCGTTCTGCTGCAGGTAAGCCACGTTGGTATCCCCTTTCAGAAACCAGAGCAGCTCGTGAATAATACTTTTCAGGTGCGCTTTCTTGGTGGTAACCAACGGGAAGCCCTGGCTCAGATCAAACCGCATCTGGTAGCCAAAGACCGACATGGTGCAGGTGCCGGTGCGGTCGGTTTTGAGCGTTCCGGTGTCGAGAATGTGCTTGACGAGGTCGAGGTACTGCTTCATGCGGCGGGTGAGGTTGGGGTAGTCGACAAAAATAGGAAAAGCCGCCTGGGATGAAGGCGGCTTTTCGTTTGAAGCTCGATTTGTATAGTTTATTCTTCCCGCCGCAACTCCCGTCACTACTTTTGCGCTACCTGCCTTATCCTCGGTACAACTCCTACCCGCCCCACCGGGCTTTATCCCTGGTTTTTCCGCTACTTAGCTTTACCCGCCCAGCCCTTCTTCCAAACCCGACTCTCCCGCCGCTTTGCGAATACTTCTGCTCCTTCTCCTGCTTGTTCCGGTTGCAGCCTTTAGCCAGCATTTTCGCAAGGTGGTTCCCAAACGCGGCGACGTGATTTCGACGCTGCTGGTGCGCCACGGGCTGAATCCACGGTATTACGAGCGGGAGTTTGTGGCGCTGAACAAGCCGCTGCTGGGGCCGCGCAACAGCCTGCGGGCGGGCAAAGCCTACCGCCTGCCGCTGCGCAAGACGGCGGCGCAGCTGGCCGCGAAAAAGCCCACGGCGGCTAAAGCATCGACGGCCGCGCCGGCCGAAAAAGTCAAGGCGGTGAAGGGCCGCAGCGGCAGCACGGCCCTGCTCTTTGGCAAATACGGCCGGCCCTCGGCCAGCGACCAGGCCCTGGGCGGGGCCGTGTTCTACCTCATGTCGGGGCACGGCGGGCCCGACCCGGGCGCGGTGGGCCAGTACGGCACCTACAAGCTGGCCGAGGACGAGTACGCCTACGACGTGACCATCCGGCTGGCCCGGGTGCTGATGGAGCACGGCGCCACCGTGCACATGATCGTGCAGGACCCCGACGACGGCATCCGCGACGAGGGCGTGCTGAAGATGGATTCGGACGAGCTGACCTACCCCAACCTGACCATTCCGCTGAGCCACGTGGCCCGCCTGCGCCAGTACACCAACGCCGTCAACCGCCTGCACGGGCGCTACGGCAAGAAAACCTACCAGCGCATGATTACCATCCACGTCGACAGCCGCTCGGCGGGCCTGAACACCGATGTGTTCTTCTACCACCACGAGAAAAGCGCCGTGGGCCTGCGCCTGGCCAAGAACATACATCAGGTGTTCAAGCGCCGCTACCTGCGCTACCAGCCCAACCGGCCCTACGTGGGCACCGTCTCGCCGCGCACCAGCCTGTACGTGGTGCGCAACAGCTACGCGCCTACCGTGTTCATCGAGCTGGGCAACATCCGCAACAGCAAGGACCAGCGCCGCTTCGTGCTGGCCCAGAACCGGCAGGCCCTGGCCAACTGGATCTGCGAGGGCGTCATCAACGACTACCAGCGCAAGACGCTGGAGGGGCAGTGAGGTAGCGTGCCTGTAGCGCGAACCGCAGGTCGACGTAGTCAACTTTTAGTTCGCGCTACAGGCAAACGGCCCCGCGTCAGCTGGTGACGCGGGGCCGTTTGCGTTGGGCAAAGGGTGCTTACTGCGCGACGGGCTTGGCGGCCGGGGCGGTGGAAGCGGCGGCCGAAGCACCTTTCTTCATGCAGCAGGCGGGGGTGCCGGCCGTGGCGCCTTTCGAAGCGCAATGGGCTTTCATCTCGGCCGAGCAGTTTTCTTTCTTCGCGCCTTTCTTGTCTTTGTCTTTGCCGTCGGTGGCGGAGGCGGTACCGACGAAGGCGAACAGGGCCAGGGCGAGCAGGGCGTTTTTCATGGGGCGGAAATGGAGAGGTGGAAAAGGAAACAAAAGCCGGAAAAGGGTGGTTGGCTCAGCGCCGGCCCTAATCTACGCAACGACTTCGATACCGCCGCCGGCCCCGCATAGTTCCCCCGCCTCTGCTACCCCGTGCTCCAACCCCGCTCCCTCAGCCTGCTCACCCTGGCCGCCCTGGCCCTGCTGGGCCTGCTGGCCCTCACCGGCCTGCTGCGCCTGCGCTTCAACTACAATTTCAACGACTTCTACCCCACCGGCGACCCGGACCTGGCCTACTACCAGGACTACGCCCGGCGCTTCGGCAACGACAATGACTACGTGCTGGTGGGCCTGCAGGCCCCGGCCGGCCGCACCGTGTTCGACGCCGGCTTTGCCCGCCGCGTCGATGCGTTTACGCGCTTTGCCCAAGGGCAGCGCAACGTGCGGCAGGTGGTGTCGCCCACCACGGCCAGCAACCCCATCGTGGAGGGCCTGGGCGTGTTCAACGTGCCCTACCTGCACCTCGACCAACTCGGCCGCGACCCGGCCAGCCGCGCCCGGGACTCGGCCCTGATCTACCGCACGCCCGGGCTGGTGGGCAACCTCTTCGCCCCCGACGCGCGGGCCGTGGCCGTGGTGCTGCAAACCACGCCCGACCTCAAGAAGCCGCCCGGCGACACGCTGCTGGCCGCGCTGCGCGGGGAGCTGCGCCGCCTGGGCATTGGGGACGAGCAGATTCACTTCGGGGGCAAGATGGTGGCGCAGTCGGTGTTTGTGGACCGGCTGCGGGTGGAAATGGCGGTGTTCGTGTCGCTTTCGGTGCTGCTGGTGATGGGGCTGCTCTGGCTCACGTTCCGGGCCTGGTGGGGGGTGGTGCTGCCCCTCTCGGTGGTGGCCGGGGCCACGGTGGGCGGACTGGCGCTGGTGGGCTGGTCGGGGGCGGGCATCGACTTGATGACCGCCCTGCTGCCGGTGATGATGTGCGTGGTGGGCATTGCCGACTCGGTGCACCTGCTCACGCGCTACGTGACGGAAACCGGCGAAGGCACCCCGACGGTGCCGGCCCTGCGCATCAGCATGCGGGAGTCGATGTTTGGCTCCGGGCTGTCGGCCCTGACGACTTCGCTGGGCTTTTTCACGCTCACGACCAGCCACATCCGCCCCATTCACAACTTCGGGCTGTACACGGGCCTGGCGGTACTGATTGCCTACGCCCTGTCGTTTACCTTGCTGCCGGCCCTGCTGGTGCTGCTGCCGCGCCCGCAGCAGAAGTTCGGGGCCGGGCGCAGCTGGGACGGACCGCTGATGCGCCTGCTCGCGTGGGTGCTGCGCCGGCGGGCCCTCATCGTGGGCGCGGCGGCGGTGCTGGTGGTGGGCGCCCTGACGGCGGCCTCGCAGGTGCGCATCGAGTCGCGGCTGCTGGACGACTTGGCCGACGACGACCCGGTGCAACTGGACTTCCGCTTCTTCGAGCGGGAGTTTGCCGGCGTGCGCCCCTTCGAGCTGCACCTGCTCCCGCAGGGCGGGCGCACCGTCTACAGTCTCGACGTGCTGCGCGAAACCGAGGAAATCGAAACCTACCTGCAACGCCAATACGGCCTGCGCTTCGTGGCCTCGCCGGTGACGGTGGTCAAGTCCCTGCGCAAGGCCCTGAATGGCGGGGCCCTGGAAGAGTACCGCCTCCCCGATTCGGAGGCCGAGCTGCAGCGCCTGCTGCGGCGGCTGCGGCCGTTTCGGAAGAAGCCCGAGTTTCGGGCCCTGGCCCTCGACGACGCCCGGCAGGGCCGCCTGACCGGCCGCATGCCCGACCCGGGCAGCACGACGGTGGCCCGCCTGAACCGGGGGCTGCAGCAATTCCTGCGCACCCACACCGACCCGGGCGTGCTGCGCACCCGCCAGACCGGCTCGGCCCTGCTCATCGACAAGAACAACCAGAACCTCACGCGGGACATGCTGCTGGGCATCGGGATGGACGTGGTGATGGTCACCATCATCGTGCTGGCGCTGTTCCGTTCCTTCCGCATGGTGCCGGTGGTGCTGATTCCCAACCTGCTCCCTATCGTGGTGGTGGGCGGGGTGATGGGCCTGTGCGGGGTGCCCATGAAAGTCAGCACCAGCATCATCTTCACCATTGCCTTTGGCATTGCCGTCGACGACACCATTCACTTCATCACCAAGCTGCGCCTGATGCTGGGCAAAGAGCCCACGGTGGAAGCGGCCGTGCGCCACACCTACCGGCTGGCCGGCAAGGCCGTCATCGTCACCTCCCTCATCCTGGTCGGCGGTTTTAGCACCCTGCTCTTCTCCTCCTTCGACGGCACGTTCTACGTGGGCCTGCTCATCGGCCTGACGCTGCTCTTCGGCGTGGTGGCCGAGCTGACGCTGCTGCCCATCCTCATTCTGCATTTCTACAAGAAGCCCCGCGTGGGCCGGGCCCGACACGCGGCCACGCGGTAAGGCCCCGGCCGACGGTTATACCCTTGCCGCGAATGGCGACAGCGTATCCGCACGGCCCGACCCTGCTGCCGCCGTTCGCGGCAGTAGGTACTACGATGTATTTCCTACTGCCGCCATTCGCGGAAGCATGTACTACAGTGTAGTCCCAGCTGCCGCCGTTCGCGGCAGTATGTATTACGGCGTAGTCCCTGCCGCCGCCATTCGCGGCAGTATGCACTACGCCGTAGTTCCTGTTGCCGCCGTTCGCGGAAGCATGTACTACGACGTAGTCCTAGCTGCAGCCGTTCGCGGAAGTGTATCTGGCGCTTCCGACCCTGCTCCCGAATGATTCGGATATATGGTCGACGCTTCCGACCACGTTCCTGAATCATTCGGATGCAGGGTCGGAGGCGTCGACTACGTCGCCGGATTTTTCGACCTGACTTGGGTAGAGCTGCCGGCCAGGTGGGTAGGCGGGGGACGGGTAGCCGGGGACGAAGTTGGTAGCCGAGTCGGGGGCCGGGGAGCGGCGGCCCTTCGTTGATGGCATCTGAGCGGTGGCGGGCGGTGTCGGCGGAGCTGCGGGAAGTGGCCTTTTTGGCCCAGTACCCAACCAGCGCGGCCGGCCTACGTACTTTTGCCCAGCTATGAAATACCCCGTTTGCCTGCTGCTGGCCGCCACGCTGGCGTTTCCGTCCGTTGCCCAAACGCCCCCGCCGCCCGACGACGCGGTGCCCGGCCTGATCCGGGAGCGGGAGCAGCTCATCAAAGAATACGAGGCCGCCAGCGCCCAGCGCAACGCCTTTCTGGCCAACAAGCCTTCCAAGAAAGACCTGGAGGAGGTCATCGGCGCGCTAAAGGGCATCATCCGCAAGGATTCCGAAATCGTGCAGGCGCTGAAGGCCGGGGAGCTGCGCCGCCAGGCCAGCATCGTGGCCGAAAAGCAGCAGGCCGTGCAGCAGGCCACCGTGGCCCAGACCGACCAGACCTCCACCAAGGAGCGGTTCTACGACCTGGAAAACCAGATTGCCAACCTGGAGCTGCGCGACAAGCAGCGCGAGAAAAAACTCCGCGAAGCCGAAGCCGCCGCCCACGACGCCCAATCGGGCCGCACCACGCCCCAGCTGCTGGCCGTGGGCCTGGCCCTGCTCAGCCTGGGCCTGCTGGGCTACGTAGCCAAGCTCCGCGGCCGGCTGAATGGCGCCCCCCGCCGCAGCCCTAAGCGCCGCTAGCGCCGGCTGGATACTCAGAACGTCATCCTGAGCGCAGCGAAGGACCTTCCTCGCACCCTGCACCGCCGCCGCCTACGAAGTGCAGACGCTTTTCCAATAATGCCGAAGCGCGGCCACCATAGCTCATACATTGGGCGTTGGTGGCTGCGCTTGGGCGTTGGTGCAGGGTGCGAGGAAGGTCCTTCGCTGCGCTCAGGATGACGTTCTGGAATAGCAGCAATGCGTTCAGCCACTTTGGCGGCGCCTCCGGCTGAACGAATTAGGTACCAGCCCGCCTCGCGGCCCCTACCTTTACGCCGATGCTCGTGGTAGCCGCCGAATACCTGACGTACGCCGAGGCCGTGGGCCTCTACCACCGCCTGCACGACGAGGCCGCCATCGTGAGCCTGGTGAAAAACTACGGCCCGGCCACCCTGCCCTTCGGCGACGGGCTGTATTTCCGCCTGCTCATCGAAGAAGCCGACGTGGGGGCGGCCCAGGCCATCGTGGAGGAGTTTGAGCAGCGCCGCACCGAGCGGGCCGCCGTGCGCTGCCCGCGCTGCGGCTCCTACCAGGTGTGGCCCGCCCCGGCCGGGGCCCGGCCCTGGTACAAGCGCCTGTTCTATGCCGGCACCACCCTCTACCACTGCCAGCACTGCGGCTACGACTTTTCGGCCTGAGCCGCCCCCGCCGTTGGGGGCGGCGTGGCCGGCCGCTGCTATCTTGCCACCGCCTATGGCCGTAGCCCTTCTATCTATTCCCTGCTGCTGATGTGGACCGAAGACCAGGCCCGCGCCCTCGTACCCGATGCCGGCACGCTCAAGCGCGGGCTGGAGCTGGCCACGCCGCCCAAGTGGCAGCACCTGGGCCAGACCGATACCGCCGCCTGGGGGGAGTGCCAGGGCAGCGGCGCCAAGCCCTACCAGACCGGCATCGACCTGACGGAGCTGGCGTTTAAGTGCTCCTGCCCCAGCCGGGTGTTTCCGTGCAAGCACGGCGCGGCCCTGCTGCTGCTGCTGGCCCGCCAGCCCCAGCTGTTCGGGCCCGCCCCCCCGCCGCCCTGGCTGAAGGAGTGGCTGGACAAGCGCCAGCAAACTCAGGCGAAGAAAGCGGCGCCCGCCGCCGCCCCGGCGGCCCCGGCCGAAGCGCCCGCGCCGGACGCGGCCCCGGAGCCGGCGCCGGGGGTGGCCGTGAGTGCGGCCCGGCTGGAGCGCATGCAGCGCGGGGCGGCTGAGCTGCAACATTGGCTGCACGATTTGATCGGGGCGGGCCTGGCCCAGACGGAGAAGCGGCCCGCCAGCTTCTGGGAAAACCAGGCTGCCCGCCTCGTGGATGACCAGCTACCGGGGCTGGCCACCGCCCTGCGCGAGCTGCCCGACCTGCGCCACCAGGGCCCCGACTGGCCCGCCCGCCAACTGGCCCGCCTTGGTGAGCTGTACCTGCTGGCCGCCGCCTTCGGGCGCCTGGCCGAGCTGCCCGAGGCCCTGCGCGCCGACGTGCTGCAGCTGGTCGGGGTGAACGTGAAGAAGGACGACGTGCTCGGCCGCCAGCCCGCCGTGGCCGACAGCTGGCAGGTGCTGGGCCAGGTGACCAGCGAAGAAGACCGGCTGCTGGCCCGCCGCAGCTGGCTGTGGGGCCAGCGCACCGGCCGCTACGCCCTGGTGCTCGAATACGCCTTCGGTGGGCAGGCCTTCGGCACCGCGCTGGTGCCCGGCGGGCAGTACCGGGGCGAGTTGGCCTTCTACCCCGGCGCCCGCGCCCTGCGCGCCGTGGTGGGTTCCACCTGGACGTTCGAGGGCCTGCACGACGACCTGCTGGCCCCCGGCCTCGCCCCCGCCGAGCTGCTCGACGCCTACGCCACCGCCCTGGGCCAGCTGCCCTGGCTGCGCGAGTGGCCCGCCACCCTGGCCGGCGTGGTGCCCCGGCCCGGCCCCGACGGCACGGTGCAGCTCGGCCACCCCGGCAGCGGCGCGCTACTGCCCCTACACCCGGCCAGCGAACTGGGCTGGGAGCTGCTGGCCGTCAGCGGCGGCTACCCCATCACCGTATTCGGCGAATGGGACGGCCGCGCCCTGCTGCCCATCACCTACACCGGCGCCGCCGCGCCCTCCACCCCGTCCGCCGCACCATGAACCCTTCCTCCGACTGGCAACAGCTGCTGCAGCTGGCGCTGCTGGGCACCCGCCACGGCGGCGGGGCCCCGGTGCCCGCCCTGCCCGAGTTGCCCGCCCCGCCCGACGCCTCCCGCGAAGCCCAGGTGCTGCGCAGCGCCGGCGCGCTGGGGCTGCTGCACCGGGCCGGCTACCAGTCGGCCACTGCTACCGAGGCCCCGCCCGCCGCAGCCGGCCCCGAAACCCAGCCGACCCTCGGCCCCCAGGGGCAGGATGCGCTGCGGCAGCTGCTCGGCGGCCACCACGCCGAGGTGCTGCCCGACTACCTGCGCGAGCTGGCCCGCCACGGCCGCCGCGTGCCGCACCGCCTGCTGGTGTCTTTGCTCGACCACGCCCACGGCCGCCCCGAGCTGCGCGAGGCCACGGCCGCCGTGCTCGGCGAGCGGGGCCGCTGGCTGCTGGGCCTGAACCCCGCCTGGGCCGCCCAGCACGCCGCCACCGCCGCCGATGATACAGCTTGGGACAACGGCACGCCCGCCCAGCGCCGCGACTACCTGCTCGGCCTGCTCCCGCGCGACCCGACGCGCGCCCGCGCATTGCTGGCCGCCGCCCTGCCCCAGGAGCCGGCCCGGCAGCAGGCGGTATTGCTCGGCACCCTGGCCGCCCAGCCCGAGGGCCTGCTCGCCGCCGACGCCGCCCTGCTGGAGCCCTACCTAGCCTCCAAAAGCAAGGACGTGCGCCAGCAAGCCGCCAGCCTGCTGGTGCGCGTGCCCGGCAACTCCCTGGTGGACCGTCTCTGGCAGCACGCCGCGCCCCTCCTCACCCTGAAAAAGCCGCTGCTGGGCGCCGCCCGCCTGGAAGTCAGCCTGCCCGAAGCCTGGGTGCCCGCCTGGCAGGCCAACGGCATCGAGCCCAAAGACGGCCGCTTCAGCGGCGAAAAAGCCGCCTGGCTGGGTCAGCTGCTGGCCCTGCTGCCGCCTACCTGCTGGGCCGCCCACTTCGGCCAGACGCCCGACCGGCTACTCGCCCTGGCCGCCGATGGCGAGTGGGCCGCCCTGCTGCTGACGGCCTGGCGCCACGCCCTGCAACTGCACCGCGCCGCCGACTGGGCCCGCGCCTACCTCGTGCTGCAGCTGGAGCGCGACGACGTGCCCCCGCTGCCCACCGACGCGCTGGCCGAGCTGCTCAGCCCCGCCGAGCTAACCGAAATCCTGCTGGCCCAGCTGCCCCGCCAGCCCCGGCTCAGCCAGCCCGAGGCCCACTGGGAGCAGCTGCTGCTGAGTTTGCCCGCCCCCTGGCCCGCGGCCCTCACCGAGCAGGCCCTGCGCATCCTCGATAACACGCTGACGGTGCCCGCCGCGGGCCAGCGCTACGCCCTGCATTACCGCCTCACGCAGCTGCTGCGCCACATGCAGCTGGTGGTGCCGCCCGGGCAGTACGCCCGCTGCGCCGAGGTGCTCAGCCCGCTGCGCGAAGTGGAAACCAACCTCCACAACCCCATCAACCAGCTGCTCGACACGCTGTACTTCCGCCAGCAGCTGGCCGCCACCCTCACCGAGCCGCCCGGCGCGGACAGTTGACGGGGTAGCGCACAATAGAACGTCATCCTGAGCGACGCGAAGGACCTTCCTCTAACCAAGCACCGCCGCCAACACCCAAGTACTGATGCTAGAACAGTTGCAGACCAACTATACAACGCCCTTTACCTCAGGGTTCGTCGCTGGGACTTATCCGTTGGTGCAGGGTGCGAGGAAGGTCCTTCGCTGCGCTCAGGATGACGGGCTGGTGGCGCGCTGGAATGCTCCTCACGACGTAACAAACCTCCTCCAAACCCAGCCCAGTCGCAGCCGGTAACCAGACCCAACGGTCGTCTTCGTCATCCGCCCTCCCTTTATTTACGCTTTACCTTCTCCGCCATGGCCGCCACGCCCAACACCGATAACATCCTGCGCCCCCACGCCGAGGTGCAGTACGCCGAAGAACTAGCCGCCCTGCGCGCCGCCGACGACCGGCCTAAACCGCCCGGCTGGCAGCTCTCCCCCTGGGCCGTGGTGACCTACCTACTCGGCGGCCAGCTCGACAACGGCTTCGCCATCGAGCCCAAGTACATCGGGCAGCGGCGGCTGATGGAAATAGCCGTGGCCACCCTGGCCACCGACCGCGCCCTGCTGCTGCTGGGCGTGCCCGGTACGGCCAAAAGCTGGGTATCGGAGCACCTGACGGCGGCCATCAGCGGGCACTCGAACCTGCTGATTCAGGGCACGGCCGGCACGTCGGAGGACGCCATCCGCTACTCCTGGAACTACGCCCGCCTGATTGCCGAAGGACCCTCGGCGGCGGCGCTGGTGCCCTCGCCCCTGCTCAAGGGCATGCAGGACGGGGCGCTGGTGCGCATTGAGGAGCTGACGCGCATCCCGGCCGACGTGCAGGATACCTTGATTACGGTGCTGTCGGAAAAGGTGCTGCCGGTGCCGGAGCTGGCCACCGAGGTGCAGGCCACGCGCGGCTTCAACGTCATTGCCACCGCCAACGACCGGGACAAGGGCGTGAACGAGCTGAGCAGCGCCCTGCGCCGCCGCTTCAACACGGTGGTGCTGCCCCTGCCCACTTCGGTGGCCGAGGAAGTGCAGATTGTGCAGAGCCGGGTGGAGAAAACCGGCCGGGCCCTGCAGCTGCCGCCCACCACGGCCGCCCTGGAGCAGATCAGCCGCCTGGTGACCATCTTCCGCGAGCTGCGCGGCGGCGTGACGGAGAACGGCAAAACCAAGCTCAAAAGCCCCAGCGGTACGCTTAGCACCGGCGAAGCCATATCGGTGCTCAACAGCGGCCTGGCCCTGGCCGCCTACTTCGGCGACGGCACCCTGCAGGCCGCCGACCTGGCCGCCAGCCTCACCGGCGCCGTGGTGAAAGACCCGGTGCAGGACCGCGTGGTGTGGCTGGAATACCTGGAAACCGTGGTGAAGGAGCGCGACGGGTGGAAAGATTTGTACCGAGCCTGTCGGGAGGTGGTGGAGTAAACAGTAACGGTTTTATGAACTTACTCCGCCTGCACAAAAACTTGCTGCCATTGCTGGCCTTGGCCGCGTTGTGCCTGTACACTATTCTGGTAACGCTTTTCAGTAAAGTGTACTACGAGGGAGCTTACTTCACCCGGACTTTTGACTTCCGCCATTACCTGGCTTTTGCCGCCGTGGCGCTGAACCTGGTTGTGTATTTCTGCGCACGACCCTGGTTTAAGTTCACGCTTATCGGTATGCTGTTGCCGGGGCTGCTGGATTTGCTCAGCTTCACGCCGGACCGGATCAGCCTTGGCTTTGGCGTAACGGATGCGTTTCGGCTGAGCATTCAGCCGCTCTCATTGCTGTTCATCGCGGCTTATTACTTCCTCAATCGCACCAGCTCCCGGCGCTTCTTGCGGGCTTATGTTCTGCCAGCTCCCACGCAGCAGCGGGCCACTCACTATCAGGAACAGGTAACACAGTTCAAGGCTACGTTGGGCCGGAAGCCGGATGACAGCTTGCGCCTGATGCTGCACGACGAAAAGCTGGTTGCTGCGGCGCGGGAAGCGGCAAAGCAACTGCTGCACGAAAGGGAAAACACGAAAAGTTCGATTTCCGGAAAGACTGAGAATTAACCGCATCTCGACCCGCTAGCGGCTTCTGACCTACATGCCCACCGACCTGCGCCTCTTCGGCATCCGCCACCACGGCCCCGGCAGCACCGCCTCGCTGCTGCAGGCCCTCGACGCCTACCAGCCCGACATCGTGCTGCTGGAGTGCCCCGCCGACGGTGAAAAGGCCCTGGCCGAAGTAGCCAACGCGGCCCTGCAGCCGCCGGTAGCCCTGCTCGTCTACAACCCCAAGCAGCACCAGCAGGCCACTTTCCTGCCCTTCGCCTACTTCTCGCCCGAGTGGCAGGCCGTGCGCTGGTGCCAGCAACACGGCGCCCACCTGCGCGCCTTCGACCTGCCGATGACTCTACGCTTCGCCCTGCCCGACTCGGTGGAGCACCTGCCCGGCGAAGCTTTCCCAATAGAAATCCAAGAAGTACCCGCAGAAGAGGCCGACGAAGCTGCCCAGGCCGCCGAAAACGAAGCCGCGCCGTCAGGCTCCCCCGCTCCCTCGGAGAGGGGGCCGGCCCCGGGGGGTGAGACTCCGTTGCGCCTCGACCCCATTGCCCACCTCGCCCGGCTCGACGGCTACGCCGACGGGGAGCGGTGGTGGGAAGCGCGCATCGAGCACTCGGCCGGCCACGCCGACGCCTTCGAGGTGGTGCTGCAGATGATGACGGCGCTGCGCGAGGAGCTGGCCCAGCCCGAATCGGCGGAAACCCTGCTGCGCGAGGCCTACATGCGCGAGACGCTGCGCAACACGCTCAAGCAGGGCTACCAGCGCGTGGCGGTGGTGTGCGGGGCCTGGCACGCGCCCGTGCTGCGCGCCGAGGAGCTGCCGGCCTACGCCAAGGACGACAAAGCCCGGCTCAAGGGGCTGAAGAAAGCGCCCACCGAAGCTACCTGGGTGCCCTGGACCTACGAGCGGCTGGCCCGGCAGTCGGGCTACGGAGCGGGCGTTTTGTCGCCGGCCTGGTACGAGCTGCTGTTTGAGCAGCCCCACGCGCAGGTGGTGACGCACTGGATGGTGCGGGCGGCGCACCTGCTGCGGGCGCAACAAATCGATGCCTCGTCGGCCCACGCCATCGAGGGGGTGCGGCTGGCGGAGGCGCTGGCGGCCGTGCGCGGGCTGGCCCTCCCGGGCATCGAGGAGCTGCAGGAAGCGGCGGTGAGCATCTTTGGGGGCGGTTACGCCGAGGCGCTGGAGCTGGTGCACCAGCAGCTGGTCATCGGTGAGAAGCTGGGCGAGGTGCCCGAGGAGCTGCCGGCCTCGCCGCTGCAGCAGGATCTGGCGCTGCAGCAGAAGGCCCTGCGCCTCAAGCCCGAGGCCGCCGCGAAAACCCTGGCCCTGGACCTGCGCAAGGACACCGACCTGGGCCGCAGCCACCTGCTGCACCGCCTGCAGCTGCTCGGGGTCCGCTGGGGACGGCCGCAGCGGGTGTCGGGCAAGAGCGGCACCTTCCACGAGGTGTGGGAGCTGCAATGGAAGCCTGAGCTGGTGCTGGCCGTGCTCGAAGCGGGTCGCTGGGGCAATACCATCCTCACCGCCGCCAGTGCCGCCGCCGGCCACCGCGCCCACGAGGCCCAGGACCTGGCCCAGATCAGCCAGCTGCTGGAAGAAGCCCTGCGCGCCGACCTCGCCCCCGCCCTGCCGGCCCTGGTGGCCCGGCTCGAAACCATCAGCGCCGGCACCCGCGACGTGGCCCACCTGCTGGCCGCCCTGCCCCCGCTGGTGCAGGTGCTGCGCTACGGCAACGTGCGGCGCACTGAAGCCGGGCAGGTTGTCCAGGTGGTGCACCACCTGGTGCCGCGCCTCTGCATCTCGCTGCCCCTGGCCACCACCGGCCTCGACGTGGACGCCGCCCGTGCCCTGCTGGAACGCCTCGAAGCGGCCCACCAGGCCGTGGCCCTGCTGCCCGACGACGCCCAGCAGGCCGACTGGTACGCCGCCCTCAGCACCGTGGCCCGGCAGCCGGCCAGCAGCGGCCTGCTGGCCGGGGCCGCCGCCCGCCTGCTCTTCGACGCTCAGCAGCTGGCCCCCGACGACACCGCCCGCCTGCTCGGCCTGGCCCTGGCCCCCGCCCAGCCCACCGACTACGCCACCGCCTGGATCGAAGGCTTCCTGCGTGGCTCGGGCCTGCTGCTCATCCACAACCGCGTGCTTTTCGACCTGCTCGACTCCTGGCTGGCGGGCCTGGCGGAAGACGTTTTCCAGGAAACCGTGCCCCTGCTGCGCCGCGCCTTCACCGATTTCAGCCCGCCCGAGCGGCAGCAGGTGCTGGCCCTGGCCGTCAGCGGCCCCGGCACCGGCCCGGCCACTCAGCTCGTCGAGGTGGATATGGAGCGCGGGCGGCGGGTGCTGCCGGTGCTGCGCGAGCTGCTGGGTGTGGCCTGAAACCTTTCGGCGGCACCGCTGCCCGGCTTGGTCTACTATCATTCTTTCGTTTTTAGCCGCTTTCCCATGAGCACTACCACCCGCTGGAAGCTCGTCCTCGGCTCCGCCGCCGACGCCGACAACTCGGTTCAACTCTCGCCCGACTACGGCCGCATGGACGAAGTGCTGACCCAGCTCTACGACCAGCAGAACCAGGAGCGCAAGGGCGGCCTGGGCGGCTCCGCGCCCCGCGTGTCGCGCTGGCTGGGCGACATCCGGCAGTATTTCCCCTCCTCGGTGGTGGCCGTGATGCAGAAGGATGCCATGGAGCGCCTGGGCCTGAACCAGCTGCTGCTGGAACCCGAGATTCTGCGCTCGGTGCAGCCCGACGTGCATCTGGTGGGCCTGCTCATGTCGCTGGGCCGGGTGATGCCCGCCAAGGCCCGGCACACCGCCCGCGAAGTGGTGCAGCGCGTGGTGCGGGAGCTGGAGCAACGGCTGGCCAACCCGCTGCGCCAGGCCGTGCAGGGTGCCCTGAGCCGGGCCGTGCGCAACCCTCGCCCCCGCTACGCGGAAATCAACTGGAACGCCACCATCCGCGCCAACCTCAATCACTACCAGCCCGCGCAACGTACCATTATTCCGGAGCGGCTGGTGGGCTACGGCCGCCGCGGGCAGGCCCTCAAGGAAATCGTGCTGTGCGTGGATCAGAGCGGCTCGATGGCGGCCTCGGTGGTGTACGCGGGCGTGTTCGGGGCGGTGCTGGCCTCCATCAAAGCCGTGCGCACCCACATGGTCGTGTTCGATACCAGCGTGGCCAACCTCTCGGAAGACCTGCAGGACCCGGTGGACTTGCTGTTTGGGGTGCAGCTGGGCGGCGGCACCGATATCGACCTGGCCCTCAGCTACTGCCAGCAGCTCATCACCCGCCCCACCGACACCATCCTGGTGCTCATCAGCGACCTGTACGAGGGCGGCAGCCCGGCCGGCCTGCTGCGCCGGGCCGCCGAGCTGCAGGCCAGCGGCGTGACCGTGGTAGTGCTGCTGGCCCTGAGCGACGAGGGCGCCCCGAGCTTCGACCGCACGGTGGCCGAGAAGCTGGCCGCGCTGGGCATTCCGTCCTTCGCCTGCACCCCCGATAAGTTTCCGGCGCTGATGGCGGCGGCCATTCAGGGCCAGGACGTGACGAAGGCACTTACTACCTGACCCACAACTGCTTTCGGCTCCACGCGACCCATGAAAAAAGCCGCTACCTTTCTTCTGTTGCTCGTCGTTTGCCCGCTGCTGGCCGGACTCTACGGCGCCGTGAACGACCAGTTGACCTATACCCTCGCTCCGGAGTATTTCACGAAGTTCAAGTACCAGCAATTCGGGCTGGAACCGGCCTGGTTTGGCGGCGCCCGGCCCACGGTAGCCATTATCGGCTTTCTGGCGACCTGGTGGATGGGGCTGCTCGTCGGCTTCGTATTCAGCCTGCTGGCGCTGCTGCTACCCGATGCCCGCACCATGCGCCGGGCCGTACTGCGCGCCGTGGGCCAGGCACTGGCCCTTACCGCCGCCGCGGGCGTACTCGGCGGGCTGTACGGGCGGCTGTACCTTGTCGACGCAGGTGTGGAGTGGTGGCTGCCGGCCGACCTGGTAGACCGGGCCGCCTTTATCACCGTTGGCTCGATTCATAACTTCGGTTACCTGGGCGGGTTGCTGGGGCTGGTAGCAGGCCTGCTGACCATCCTGCGGCGACGGTCGGCACTGGCAACGGCCCCGCGCCGCTCAACGGAAACCCTTTCCGCGTAACCCGGCTACTACCCACTCCTCATGACCCAGTCCATCCCGACGTACCGGCTTGAAAGCCTCTCCCCGCAGGACGAGGCCCAGGGCGTGTATTTCATCGACCAGCACACCCCGACGGCCGGGCCGCCGCTGGGCCGGCCCTACCGCGGCAACTACTACAAAATCGGGCTGTGCCTGCGGGGCACGGCGACGCTGAAAGCTAACCTGGAAACCTACGCCATCGGGCCGGGCAGCCTGATGGTCGTCACCCCGCACGTCATCAAGGAGTGGACGGATTTTTCGGCGGACCACGAGGGGCTGTCGGTGTTTTTCACCCGGGAGTTTATCACGGCCAGCCACAACATCGACATCGGCAACTTTAACTTCCTGGAAAACGCCTCCACCCACGTGCTGCAGCTGACGCCCGGGCAGTTGGCGGAGCTGCAGGCCTCTTTTGAGTTTCTGCGGCAGAAATACCACGCGCCCCACGCCTACCGCGCCAGCATCGTCAAGAACCTCATCAACAACCTGCTCTACGAGGTGGTGGCCGTCTACGACCAGCAGCGCGCCGCCCAACGCGCCGGCCTCTCGCGCGGCCAGCTGCTGGCAGCCGGCTTCAAGCAGCTGCTGGGCCGGCACGGCGTCACCGAGCGCAGCGTGAAATTCTACGCCGAGCAGCTCTGCATCACGCCCAAGCACCTGACCGACACGGTGAAGGACGTAACCGGCAAAACCGCCGGCGCGTGGATAGCCGAGGTGGTGGTGCTGGAAGCCCAGGCCCTGCTGCAGAACCAGCAGCTGACCGTGGCCCAGATTTCCGACCTGCTGCACTTCACCGACCAGTCGGCCTTCAGCCGGTTTTTCAAGAAGAGCATCGGCCTCTCGCCCACGGCCTACAAGCAGGCCTGCTAAGGACCGGAGCAGCACGGCCTCGTTGAGCGAGCAGTCACGGATGGCATTCCGATTTGCGGCCCTGCCGCCGACCCGCGCTTTCCGCCATTTAGCCCAATCTTGCCGCCGTCTGGCCCTTCCGCCCACTGCGCCGCGGCCAGACCTTTGTCGCAGAAACATTCCAGCTGTTTTCTGCCGCAACGCCAGGAGGCGGCGCCCGGAAAATGGCTACCACCAATTCCCCATTCCCCAGCCATGATTCTAATCACCGGCGCCACCGGCCACATCGGCGCGGCCGTCATCCAGCAGCTGCTGACCAAACTGCCCGCCAGCCAGATTGCCGCCCTCGTGCGCGACGAAGCCAAAGCCACCCACCTGCAAGCCCAGGGCGTGAGCCTCCGCGTGGGCGACTACCGCGACCCGGCCGCCCTCGACCGCGCCATGCAGGGCGTGGAAAAAGTGCTGCTGGTATCGGGCGGCGGCGAGGCCGACGGCCTGCAACTGCACCAAAACGTGGTGGACGCCGCCCGGCGGGCCGGGGTGCGCTGCCTGGCCTACACCGGCCGCGCCCTGCACGACCGCCACACCCTGACCAACGAGCTGATGAAGCGCCACTTCCTGACGGAAGACTACATCCAGGCCAGCGGCCTCGATTACGTGCTGTTTCGCAACATCCTCTACATGGACACGCTGCCGCAGTTCGTCGGGCCGAAGGTGCTGGAAACCGGCATCCACCTGCCGGCCGGCGAGGGCCGCGTGTCTTTCGCCCTGCGCCGCGAAATGGGCGAGGCCATTGCCAACGTGCTGGCGGAGGGTGACTGCGCCAACCGCATCTACACCTTCACCAACTCGGACGCCTACTCTTTCCACGACGTAGCGGCCGCCCTCACCGAGCTGTCGGGCCGCGAGGTGCGCTACACCGACATCGAGCCAGCCGCATTCGTGGCCGGAATGCAAGCGCGCGGCCTGCCCGAGTTCGTGGTGAACCTCACCCTGGGCTTCATGACCGATATTAAGAATGGGCAGGAAAGCGCCGTTACCAGCGAGCTGGCCGAGGCGCTGGGCCGGCAGCCGGTTTCGCTGAAGGAAGGGCTGCGGGAGCTGATGGGGCTGTAGCCTGTTGACAAAAGCCCGGTTCGACACTGGTTCGAGCCGGGCTTTTGAGGGAAGTGGATTGTGGAATAAGCGGCGGGCGCGCATCTGATAGGTAGCTTCGGCCCTTACTTATTGCACCAAACCATGACCTGAATGCTTGCAACTACAGCTTTTTATTCCCGCTTGGCTATCCTTATTGGAATGACTTATTGCGGACTGGCAACTGCCGGGCTGGCGCAAACGCCACGTGAGGCACAAGGTCGCTACCGTGCCGCTTTCCGCTTCATCCGTCGCAGTCCGAAGTTTCAGGAGTTTGCAGGCAGGCATCCCAGAATAGCTGTGTATGACTCCATAGTGCCCATTTTTGGGATGGGTAACTTCTTTAAGGAGATTCGTACAGCCCGGCCCCACTCCCGTTTGACGGATGGGGAGCTTATCGATTCTCTAACGCGGGCAGATGAGGCCCAACCGCCATCTTTCTATTCGCCCGCCGTGGCCCGAATTACCCGGCGAAGCCCTTTACCGAAAGGCACCGTTATGGTGGCATTTTCAGCTCGAAGCGAAGAGTTCGTGCTGGCCGAAGTAACACGTAATTGGTATGGTCCCGCACGCTTCGCCCGGGTTCAGATGTTTGACCAGTCTATACTTTATTTAATCCGCTTCCCTTCCCAAGGCCAGCCCGAAATAATCCGGGCTATGGAGATATGCTATAACTGAGTCTTTCGCTCTATCCCAATCATTCCGCATTTCTCCCCGACCTTCGGCCGCACGTTTGCCGTTCAACGACTGTTGACCCGGTTTACACCCTGACAAGAAGCCCGAAGAAGTTGGCCGAAACCGCCCCCCATACCCCTACCGACTCCGTTTACGAAGAACTCCGCCGCGTCCAGGCTTTGCTGAAGCTGGAGCAACAGGAGGATTTGGAGCAATACCGCCTGCGCAACGCCAAGAGTACCATTTCCGAGCGCGTGCACCGCGGCCTGAGCTGGTACCCCGTTAAGATTACCAAGGAAGACATCGGCTTCGGCGGCAAGCTGGTGCTGGAGCTGGAGCGCCCCGCCGGCCAGAGCCAGCAGCTGCACCTGTTTCAGGTGGGCAAAAACGCCGCGCTGTTCGGCAACATCCCCGGCCGCGGCGGCTCCGACAAGCCCACGCTGCAGGGCGTCGTCACGTCGGTGCGGCGCAACAAGATTACGCTGGCGACCAACAAGGAAGACCTGCCCGACTGGATTGACGAGGGCAAGCTGGGCATCGACCTGACCTTCGACGAGGTCAGCTACCGCGAGATGGAGTACGCCCTGCAGAAGGTGCAGGGCGCTTTCGGGCGGCTGCAGGAGCTGCGCGACACCTTGCTGGGCCACCGCCCGGCCGAATTCAAGCCCGAAGCCGAAGCGGAGAAACTGTACTACCCGAACCCGCTCAACGCCTCGCAGCTGGCGGCGGTGCAGCTGGTCATGGCGGCTAAGGACGTGGCCATCATCCACGGCCCGCCCGGCACCGGCAAAACTACCACGCTGGTGCAGGCCATCCTCGAAACCATCCGCCGGGAGCGACGGGTGCTGGTATGCGCCCCGAGCAACACGGCCGTGGATTTGCTCACCGAAAAGCTGGCCGAGCGCGGCGTCAACGTCATTCGCATGGGCAACCCCTCGCGGGTGTCGGACCTGCTGCTGGAGCACACGCTCGACGCGCAGGTGATGGCGCACAAGCACTACCCCGAGCTGCGCAGCCTGCGCCAGACGGCCGAGCAGTACCGCGAGGAAGCGGGCAAATTCAAGCGCAACTTCGGCTGGGAGGAGCGGCAGCAGCGCCAGCATCTGAAGGAGCAGGCCCACCAGATGCTGCAGGAGTCCGATCAGCTCGAAAAGTACATCACCGAGGATTTGCTGGAGAAGGTGCAGGTGATTACCTGTACGCTGGTGGGGGCCGCTAACCGCGCCATTCGCCACCTCACCTACGAAACGGTGTTTATCGACGAGGCCGCCCAGGCGCTGGAGCCGGGCTGCTGGATTCCGATAACGAAAGCCGAGCGCGTGGTGCTGGCCGGCGACCATTGCCAGCTGCCGCCCACCGTCAAGAGCGAAAAAGCCGCCGCCCAGGGCCTGCGCGAAACCTTGTTCGAGAAGTGCATTACCCGCCAGCCCGCCACCGCCCGGATGCTAGAAGTGCAGTACCGCATGCACGAAGACATCATGCGCTTCAGCTCCGACCAGTTCTACGGCGGGCGCCTGGTGGCCGATGAGCGGGTGCGCCGCGCCGACCTGCACGCCTTCGACCTGCGCTTCCCGCCCGAGCCCGGCGCAGTGGAGTTTATCGATACAGCCGGCTGCGGCTTCTCCGAGCTGGGCATCCTCGACTCGCCCTCGGTGGCCAACCCCGAGGAAGCCGACCTGCTGCTGCGCCGCCTGGTGGAGCTGCTGCAGGATTACCACCCCGTCGACCACGAGCATCAGCCTCTGAGCATCGGCATCATCGCCCCGTACCGCGCCCAGATCAACTACCTCAAGGACCGCGTCGACGAAATTCCGGAGCTGCTGGAGCTGCAGACCAGGCGCCAGCTCAGCATCGGCACCGTCGACTCGTTCCAGGGCCAGGAGCGCGACATCATTGCCATTACGCTCACGCGCTCCAACGCCGCTTCCGATATCGGCTTCCTGGCCGATATCCGCCGCATGAACGTGGGCATGACCCGCGCCCGCCGCAAGCTGCTGATGACCGGCGACTCGGCCACGCTCAGTTCCAACAAGTTCTACCGCGAGTTCGTGAACTACGTGGAGGACATCGGCGCCTACCGCACGGCCTGGGAGTTCCAGGATTTGTAGAGGCGGTTTGGGTGGCAGACGGTAGCACCCCGCTGTCATTGCGAGGCGCAGCCGCTGCAATCTTTCCTCTAGCAGCAAAACGGTACAACTGGCAGAAACCGAAAATCCGTCAGCGGGTATTGCATCGACGGTGCTACTAGAGGAAGGATTGCTTCGTCGTACCTCCTCGCAATGGCAGCGGGCGCCGCTGCCGCGCTCCGGCTTTTCGCCCAACCAAACCGCCGCCCAACGCGTTATTTTCCGTTACTTGCCGCCAGTTTCACTTATTTCCCTCCCTAGCCACAGCCCCATGCAGATTGCGGACCACAAGGTCGTGACCCTGACCTACGATTTGAGCGTAACCAACGACGAGCAGGAAAAGACGCTCGTAGAAAAGGCCGAAGCCGACTCGCCGATGGTGTTCCTGTTCGGCATGAGCGGCCTGCCCGAGGAGTTTGAGCAGCAGCTGCAGGGCAAGCAGCCCGGCGACTCGTTCAGCTTCACCCTCTCGCCCGAACAGGGCTACGGCGAATACGACCAGGACGCGCTGGTGGACCTGCCCAAGCAGGTGTTCGAAGTCGACGGCCAGACCGACCCGGAGATGCTGCAGATCGGCAACTACCTGCCCATGTCGGACAACCACGGCAACCACCTGCAGGGCAAGGTGGTGTACGTCGGCAACGACACCGTGAAAATGGACTTCAATCACCCGCTGGCCGGCATGACCATGCACTTCGACGGCCAGGTGGTGGACGTGCGCGAAGCCTCGCAGGAGGAGCTGGACCACGGCCACGTACACGGCGAAGGTGGGCACCACCACTAAGCCGCTACGACGTTAGCAGTACTGAAAACGGGGCCTCGCGGCCCCGTTTTTTTGTTGCTGATGGTACCGGGGCCCTAGGGCTTCAGGGCGTACACTCGCACAGCCCCACCGAGTACCTGCGGCTGCTCCAGCACCAGGGCCGAGCGGTCGGCAAAGGCCGACACGAACAACTGGTGGTAAGGGTACGGCGCGCCAGCGGCCCGGCGCAGGGCCGCCAGTTGGGCGTACACCGGTGCCCCGGTCGCCTCCCCTGGCCCGAAGGATTTGGTTTCGGGCCGGTTGCCCTGCCAGGGCTTGTAAACCCAGCTTCCCGAGGCAAATTTCACGTTCGTGACCAGGATCTGCTGACTGGCTTTGCGCAGGAGCAGGCCGGAGCGCTGAAACGCCAGGTCCTGGTCGTAGTACAGACTGGCGTATCCGCCGTCACCGGCGAAGCTGAGCACCGGGGCCTGGGTAAAGGGGTCGTAGAGGAAGTGCAGTCGGCGGTTTTGCCACATGCCCTCGTTGGCCTGATCCTGGGCTTTGATTTCTTCTTTGCTATAGGCATGTAGGCCCTGCTGCTGCAGCTTGCCATCGGGCCCGAAGCGGTAGATGAACGAGCCCTGCCGGGTGGCGCCCCGCGCCAGCGTGGGCAGCGCGTACGGGCCGTACTCGCCGAACAGCAGCACGTCGCCGGTGGCGTAATCCAGGTAAAAGTCGCCGAAGATACCCGTGCTGATGTTCCACTCGTCCAGGGTTTCGTCGTAGCGCTTCAGCGGGTCGAAGTTGGATTGGTGCGCGACGGTAATGGCCCGCGGCACGTGCGTCTGTTCCAGCAGGCTGGGCATCAGCCCAGCCGAGTACACCGGACTGCTGCCCTTGGGCAAGGCCAGGGTAGTGGTGAAGCCGCCGGTAGCCGCGCCCGCGTTGTCGAGGGTCAGGACCTGATACTCCAGCGGCTGGCGCCCGAACGCCTCGCGGTTTTTGCTGCCCACGCGCCGGAACAGGTACGTTTGATTGGGTCGGTGGCCCAGGTAGGCCCAGTCGTTGTACACGCGCGCGGCGGCGGCCGGGGTTTCGGGCAGGGTCAGCGGCGTGCGTTGGATGGCGCGCGTCTGCAGGTCGTAACGCTCGGTGTAAAATGCCTGAGCGTCGCCCTTGCCTTCTTCCCGCACCAGCTCCACGTAGGCGCCGCCCTCGGCGTAGCGCCCCAGGGTGCGGACGGCCGTTTTGCGGGGCGGCGCCTCAAATACCACCCGCGTCAGCTCGCCCCCGCCCCCGAGGCGCTGCACCACTACACTGTTCTCGCTCAGGCCATTGGCGGCCAGCAGCTTCTTGGCGACGCCCAGGCGGATAGCTTCGACGGTGTAGACTTCGTTGCCGTCCGTAAACACGTCCATGGGCTCAAGCTGAACGGAGGCTTGCTGGCGCCGGAATTCCTCGTCCTTGCCCGGACCAATGACGTTATACCTCGGCAGCCGGGGGCTGTCGTAGTAGCCGGCGGTTTGCTGGTAGCGCGGCAGATCCTTCTGCCACAGCGTACGGCCGTCGGCGCCCAGCCCCACCGCGTGTACCTGGGGCGTGGCGGTGCTCACCATAAACACCACGGTGGTGCGGTTGGGCAGGCTTACGGCGGCGCTTAGGCCAGTTTGCGGGTCCAGGGTAATCGTTTGCACCGGCTGGGGCGCCGGCCCGTCTTCGGTTTGGGCCCGAAGGGTAACTGCCTGCAGGCCCAAGGTTGCTAGCAGAACATACTTATGCAGCATGTAAAAAGAGAAAATAAACAGGATTGAACGCGGCAATATCGCCACGCAGCCGGAGATTTGGACATTATTGCCCCCATCAACCAACAACTTTCATAACGGCCTGCGGTGCTCCGCTGCCGTCTTCTGCAACCGCATTGGCACGCCACTACCCAGCGGGCCGGCTAGTTTTGCCTTCTCATCCATCTTCTCCCGCTTATTTCGCCCGTATGCTCCGATTTGCCAGTTTGCTGCTGTTTCTCAGTCTTGCCACCTCCGCCCTGGCCCAACGCGTAGTGAGTGGCCGCGTGGTGGCCCAAACCACCAAGGAGCCCCTGGCCGAGGTAACCGTGCGGGTGGCAGGGCAGCCCGGGGCCGTCGTCACTGATAAGGCCGGGCGGTTTTCGCTGACGGTGCCCGCCGCCGAGACGCCCCTGTCGTTTTCGCACCTGGGCTTCCAGCCCGTGACGGTGCCGGCCGGGCAACTCGGCCCGGAAGTCGGCCTGGCCGAGCAGAGCTACCTGATCGGCGAGGTGCAGATCAGCTACGTGCAGCTGCAGAAGCTGCTGCTCCGCCAGTGGCGCATCGCGCCGGCTTCGCTCGATGCCGCCGCCCGGCTCGTTACCGCCCGCACGCGCGCCAAATCCGGCGACAAGGCCGAAGTGCTGGAGAAAAACCCCGACGCCGTGCGCCGGATCATGGAGTCGGCCCGCTTCGATTTCCGGCCCGATGGCATCGTGAAAACCAAGATGATGGTGGTCAGCCACAAGCTGCGCTGGCAGCTGGACGAGGAAAACCGCACGCTCACCGTGGTGGACGAGGAAGGCGGGCAGCGTGCCATCAGGGTGCTGGAGCTGACGGCCGAGCGCATGACGCTGCTCAGCCCAGATCCCAACGCCCCGGAAATCACCTACGTGCCGGCGAAGTAGGAGCGTCTATCCCTGAGTGCCGGTGGCCAGGTGAACCGCCGCCCGCAGCTCGGGCCAGAACTCCCGAAAATCTGCTTCATAGGCCGGCAGCTTGGCCAGAAACGCCGGCCCGCCCGTCGCCAGCACTTCGGCGCCCGGTACGCGCCGGCTCAGGCCCTGCAACGCGCGTTTCAGCCCTTCGGGGTAGGCGTAGCCGCTCAGCCAGTCGCCCTGGTGCATGTACGGCAGCATCTGCCGCAGGCGCTCGGGCAGCTCCTGGCGGCGCTGGAGCAGTAGCATATACATGCGCTGGGCAAATACTGGCAGCGGCTCCTGCGGGTCGTAATGATACCGGGCGAAGTCGCGGGCCAGCAGGTGGTCGTAGCCTACGTCGGCCACCACCCCGGCCCACTTGCCCAGGCCGGCGGCGCGCAGGCGGGCGGTGCTGCGGCGCACCACCGGGTGCTCGTCGGTGAAGCTGTCGATGAGGCGGTGCAGGCGGATGCCGCGCTGCACGGCAGGCGGATAGGCTTCGACGGCGGCGCGGCCGCGCACAGCTTCGGCGGCGAAGTTGCCGAAGAGCAGGTCTTCGTCGTGGGGACCGGAAAGGACGAGGTGGGCGAGGAAATTCACAACGGGGCGGCGCGGGTGACGGGGCCGGCGGCGAGGCCTGGCAGTTAACTACAATGTTTTCACACCAATAGTTATGCGGGCTGAACCCCGCGGCGCTGCGGCCCGTAAGCCGGGGTAGTTATTTCTCCCTGATTCCACACCAAAACACCCGCCCCATGTCCGAGAAAACGCCCGTGACGCACGACCTCTCCAAGCTGTTCGAGAAAATCAAGGACGTGCGCATTGCCATGCTCACCACCGCCGACGAGCAGCACCAGCTCCACTCGCGCCCGATGTACACCATCAAGCCCGAGCACGACGGCTCGCTGCTCTTCTTCACCGACGCCGACTCGGCCAAGGTGTTCGAGGTGCGCCGCGACGACAGCGTGAACCTGAGCTACGCCAACCCCGACGACAACGTGTACGCCTCCGTAACGGGCAAGGCCTCAGTGTACCACGACCAGGCCAAAATCAGCGAGCTGTGGTCGGAGCCGATGCGCGCCTGGTTCCCCAAAGGCAAGGAAGACCCGAGCATCCGCATCCTGAAAATCGTCATCGACAAGGCCGAGTACTGGGATTCGCCCAGCTCCGTCCTCTCCCAGGCCTACGCCTACGCCCGCGCCGTGGTGACCGGCGAAAAAAGCAAGGACGACGACGTGAACCAGCACGCGCAGGTAAAGGCCCGCTAGCGGCTATTTTCAGCCTGACACCGATTATTGAGCGGGACGGAAGCCATTCCGTCCCGTTTTTTGTGGCCTTGTCCCGCCTCTTTTCGCTCGCACTGCCCTTGTCCGCCGCCACGCTTTCCATCATCACCGTTCGGCCCGAGGCCCGCCGCTGGGCCCTGGCCCGCATGGGCACCGTGCCCGCGCAGCTGCGCCGGGTGCCAGGCCTGGGCTTCTACAAGCTGCTCGGCTCCGGCTTCGACTTCGGCCTGCGGCCCAACTTGCAGCGCTACGGCTTCCTGGCCAGCTGGGCCGATGAGGCGGCGGCGCAGGCGTTTTTCGCCGGGCACCCCGTCTGGCAGGCCTATCAGCAGCGCAGCCAGGAGCTATGGACGGCTTACCTCGCGCCCCTGCAGGCCCACGGGCTCTGGGACGGCCAGGCACCGTTTCCCGCATCGGCTGATGGTGCTACCCCCGCGCCCGATGCCCCCGTGGCCGTGCTCACGCGGGCCAGCATCCGGCCGCTGCGGGCCTGGAGCTTCTGGCGGGCCGTGCCCCCGGTGAGCCGGACGGTTGCCGCCGCCCCGGGGCTGCTGGCCGCCATCGGGCTGGGCGAGCTGCCCGTTGTGCGGCAGGCCACGTTCAGCCTGTGGGAATCGGGGCGCCTGATGCAGCAGTACGCCTACGGCGCGCAGCACGAGGGCCGGCACCGCGACGTGGTGCGCCGCACCCGGCAGGAAGGCTGGTATTCGGAGGAGCTGTTTGCCCGCTTCGCCGTGCGGCGCACGGAGGGGCTCTGGGACGGGCGCAACCCGCTGCCGCTGGGCTAAGGGCACAAAAAAAGAGCAGGCCACCCGTCACGGCACGACCCCACACCTGAAGTCGCGCCATGTTGCCGCATTTGACGGGCAGCCTGCTCACGACAAAGGTGCGACATCCGCCGGCCCCGCCAAACCGCATTTCTACGGGTTTTAATCAGTTATTTGTACGGAGTCCGGCCGAGCTCCGCGACGCACTTCGGCTTGTTTTTGCCCAATAAAGGCAATCCACCACGTGCCGCAACTACGTAGTAGCCGCACCCATTTCCGGTTTATTGGCCGTTGCAGTTTCTAAACTTAGCAGTAAATTTACATTATATAGAATTGTGTCAAGGACCTGCCATTTTGTTTGCTGTTATGACTTCCGATGAACTGGCCCAGGCCGGATTTCTCTCTGCCCGTTCAATAACGTCCGCTCCCCAGTACACCGAGGGCCGCCTTTATGTCCGCCTCACCTCGGCCGGCTCCCTGCGCATGTTCGTGCCTTTCGACACCAGCCAGGAAGTGGAGCTGTCGACCGGCAACCTGCTCCACCCCGACGTGCTTTACCGCGGTTCCGTGCGCGACGCGGTGGCCCTGGTGCAGTTGGCCCAGCACTGGAGTGAGTCCTGATTGGTCGCAACGCAACCAGGACAAACCCCGATTTTCCGGCTGGCCGCCGGCTTGCCGCCATTTCCGCGTATTTTCGCCGGCTCAACGCATTTGATTCCGACGACCATATGCCCGGCTACCGACCGCAGGAGATAGAGAAGAAATGGCAGCAGTTCTGGCAGCAGAACCAGACCTTCCGCGCCCAGAACCACTCCGATAAGCCCAAGTACTACGTGCTCGACATGTTTCCCTACCCCTCCGGGGCCGGGCTGCACGTGGGGCACCCGCTGGGCTACATTGCCTCCGATATCGTGTCGCGCTACAAGCGCCACCGCGGCTTCAACGTGCTGCACCCCATGGGTTTCGACTCCTTCGGCCTGCCGGCCGAGCAGTACGCCATCCAGACCGGGCAGCACCCCGAAAAGACCACCCGCGAAAACATTGCCCGCTACATCGAGCAGCTCTCGGCCCTGGGCTTCAGCTACGACTGGTCACGCGAAATCCGCACATCCAACCCTGACTACTACAAGTGGACGCAGTGGATTTTCCTGAAGCTGTTCAACTCTTGGTACAACCTCGACACCAATAAAGCGGAGTCGATTCGGACCCTGCAGGAGAAGTTTGCCGCCGAGGGCTCGAAGGGCGTGCGCGCCGTGTGTGACGAGGAGGAAGTACACGACTTCTCCGCGGGCCAGTGGCAGATGATGACGGAGGCTCAGAAAATTGCCGCCGTGCACCCCTACCGCCTGGCCTACCAGTCGGAAACCTACGTGAACTGGTGCGCCGGCCTGGGCACGGTGCTGTCGAACGACGAGGTGAAGGACGGCGTATCGGAGCGCGGGGGCTTCCCGGTGGAGCGCCGCCTGATGCCCCAGTGGAACCTGCGCATCACCGCCTACGCCCAGCGCCTGCTCGACGGCCTCGACCACCTCGACTGGCCCGACGCGGTGAAGGAAATGCAGCGCAACTGGATCGGCCGCTCGGTGGGCGCCGAGGTGCGCTTCGAGGTCGAAAACCACCCCGAGCTGCCGCTGACCGTGTTTACCACCCGCCCCGATACGCTGTTTGGCGTGTCGTACCTGGCGGTGGCGCCCGAGTCGGAGCTGATTGACGTGTTGACCACCCCGGAGCAGCGCGAGGCGGTGACGAAGTACGTGGAGTACGCCAAAAACCGCTCGGAGCGCGACCGGATGGCCGACGTGAAGAACATCACCGGCGAATTCACCGGCGCCTACGCCCTGCATCCGTTTAGCGGCGAAAAGCTGCCCATCTGGGTGGCCGACTACGTGCTGGCCGGCTACGGTACCGGCGTGGTCATGGCCGTGCCCGCCCACGACACCCGCGACTACGCCTTTGCCAAGCACTTCGCGCTGCCCATCGTGCCGGTGGTGGAAGGCTACGACGAAGCAGCCGGTGAAGCCTACGCCGCCAAGGAAGGCCGGGTCATCAACTCCGACTTCCTCAACGGCCTCGACGTGAAGCCCGCCATCCAGGAAGTCATCAAGCGCCTGGAGGAAAAGCAGATCGGCAAGGGCAAAATCAATTACCGCCTGCGCGACGCCATTTTCGGCCGGCAGCGCTACTGGGGGGAGCCAATTCCGATTTATTACCGCGACGGCATGGCCTTCGGCGTGGCTGAGCAGGATTTGCCCCTGGTGCTGCCCGAAATCGACGAGTACAAGCCCACCGAAACCGGGGAGCCGCCGCTGGGCCGCGCCCAAGGCTGGAAATACCGCAACGAGTTTGAGTTCGAGCTGAGCACCATGCCCGGCTGGGCCGGCTCCTCGTGGTACTATCTGCGCTACATGGACCCCAAGAACGAGGACCGGTTCGTGGGCGAGGAAGCCGAGCGGTACTGGCAGAACGTGGACCTGTACATGGGCGGCGCCGAACACGCCACCGGTCACCTGCTCTACTCCCGCTTCTGGCACCTGTTTTTGAAGGATTACGGCCTGGTAACGACCGAGGAACCCTTCCAGAAGCTCATCAACCAGGGCATGATCCTGGGCCGCTCGAACTTCGTGTACCGCATCAACGGCACCAATACGTTCGTGACGCTCGGCAAAAAGGACCAGTACGACACCACGCCCCTGCACGTGGACGTTAACATCGTGGAAGACGACGTGCTCGACGTGGAAGCGTTCAAAAAGTGGCGCGACGACTTCGCCAATGCCGAATTCATCCTCGAAGACAACGGCACCTACGTCTGCGGCGTCGAAATCGAGAAGATGTCGAAGTCGAAGTACAACGTGGTGAGCCCCGACACGCTGACCGAGCGGTACGGGGCCGACGCGCTGCGCCTGCACGAAATGTTCCTCGGCCCGCTGGAGCAGTACAAACCGTGGAATACCCAGGGCATGACCGGCGTCTCGGGCTTCCTCAAGAAGCTCTGGCGCCTCTACTTCCCCGAGGACCGCGACTGGGCCGTGACCGACGAAGCCCCGACGCCGGCCGAGCTAAAAGCCCTGCACAAGGCCATCCGCAAGGCGCAGGAGGACATCGAGCGGTTCTCGTTCAACACCTCCGTCAGCACCTTCATGATCTGCGTGAACGAGCTGTCGGCGCTGAACTGCCGCAAGCGCGCCATCCTGGAGCCGCTCGTCGTGCTCATCTCGCCCTACGCCCCGCACCTGGCGGAGGAGCTGTGGGAAGCCCTGGGCCACCCGGCCGGTTCGCTCAGCACCGCGCCCTTCCCCGAATTCGAGGAGAAGTATCTGGTGGAAGACACCGTGAACTACCCCATTGCCATCAACGGCAAGGTGCGGGAGCAGATGCAGTTTGCCGCCGACGCTTCGGCGGCCGACATCGAGGCCGCCGTGCGCGCCACCGACATCCTGGCCCGCTTCGCCGAGGGCAAGCCCGCCAAGAAGGTCATCGTGGTGCCCGGCCGCATGGTGAACGTGGTGGTGTAAGCTGCTGACGTTTCAGGCAACGAAAAGCCCGCTGGTGTTGCACCAGCGGGCTTTTTGCTTTCAGAACGATTGAAGACATAACGTCATCCTGACGAAGGAAGGACCTTCCTCTCACCCTGCACCGGCGCCTGAATCCAGGCACTGAGGCTTGCCGTTGCGGCGAAAATGCAGAAGCGCAGCCGCCGTGGCCCGTACGAGGGCATTGGTAGCTGCGTTTTTGTCGTCCAGCCGATTAGCGTCCGCGCATTGGCATTAGTGTCAGTGCAGGTTTCGAGGAAGGTCCTTCGCTTTGCTCAGGATGACTTTCTTGTTTCGTCGCTTTGCCGACTTAATACGCCGCCGTAAACCGCTGCCGGCTGAACTGGTGCTTTTCCACCTCGTCGAGCACCGCCACGGCCAGGTCTTCGCCCGAGAGGATGCTGCGGCCCTGCTCGTTGAACACCGGGTTTTCGGTGCCGAGGCGGTACTGCCCGGTGCGGCCGGTGTCGATGCCCTGGTGCATCTCGATGGCGGGGCTCACGAAGGTCCAGTCGAGCTTGTCGTTCTTGCGCAGCTCCGTGAGGTAGTCGCGGGCGGCGGTGGCGCCGGGCTTGTACTCGGCCGGAAACTGCGGGCCGTCGACCAGCTGCGCGTCGCCGATGTAGAGGCTGCCGGCCCCGCCGATGACCACGAGGCGTGGCACGCCGGCCTGCTCGGTGGCTTTTTCGATGGCGCGGTTGCCGGCCAGCGAGTCTTCGTACAGGTTGGGGTTGGTCCAGCCGGCGTTGAAGGCGTTGACGACCACGTCATGGCCTTTCAACTGCTCGGCCAGCTGCGCGGGCTGGTTCACGTCGCCCTGCACCACGGTGAGGTTGCTGGGCTGTTCGGTGATTTTGCTCGGGTCGCGCACGATGGCGGTTACCTGGTGGCCGCGCTGCAGGGCTTCGCGCAATAGGTTGGAGCCGACAAAGCCGGTGGCGCCGAGAAGGGCAATTTTCATGGGTTCAGGAATTAGAGTTGGTGTTGCAAAGGAACAACCTATTGTAACCACAATTGTTACAATAAGCGACAAAAAAATTTCAGCCCACCCCTACCGCGGCCTTGGCGGCAATATCCAGGGCCACCTGCTGCAGACTTACCGCGGCCAGCTGCTGCTCCAGCGCGGTTTGGGCCCGTTGCAGGGTCTTGTTCAGCGCCGCCTGGATATTGCGGCCTACCGGGCAGGCCGGGTTGGGCTGCTCGTGGATGCTGAACAGCTGCCCGGCTTCCACCACTTCGGTGGCGCGGTACACGTCAAGCAGGCTGATGGCGGCGGGCTGGCGCGAAAGAAAGGTACCGCCCGAGGCGGGGCGCACTTCCACCAGCCCGGCCTTCTTCAGCTGCCCCAGGATGCGGCGGATGACCACCGGGTTGGTGTTGACGCTGCCCGCCATACGCTCCGAGGTCAGCAGCCCGTCGGTGGGGCGGTGCGTGGCCAGCAGGGCCAGCACGTGCACGGCGACGGAAAAGCGGCTGCTGATCTGCATGGGTGGAGGAGAGTGAGGGCCGACACGGGCCGGCGTTGCAACTGTAACCAAGCGGGTTACAGTAATGTTCCACGGGAGCGGATTTACTCTTTTTCGGCTTCGGCCAGCTCGGCCTGCACGGCGCGGGGCAGGGAGGCACGCACCAGGTCGTAGGAGTGGTCGATAAACTCGCGCAGCTGCCGCACCGTGACGCCGGTTCCGATGAGCACCGTGTTCCAGTGCTTCTTGTTCATGTGGTAGCCGGGCAGCACGAAGTCGTGCTCCTCGCGCAGCTGGGTGGCGCGCTCCGGGTCGCACTTCAGGTTCACGCTACTGAAGTCGTCAATGCTGGTGAGGGCGTAGATTTTGCCGCCGACTTTAAACACCAGCGTGTCGGGGCCGAAGGGCGTTTCCTCACTGGTGCCGGGCTTGGCGAGGCAGTAGTCGCGGAATTCTTCGATGTTCATGAGGGCAACGAACGGCGGGGCAGTTAGCGCAGGATGACGAACTTGAAGAGCATGTAAATCAACCCGGCCAGGAACATCAGCATCGATATCTTATTGATGGTGTGCATGGTGCGCAGGTTGAAATTGGTGTGGCGGTTGGGGTCTTTCTTGCGGAAGAAATAGCCGAACACCGGGCCGAAGTCGAATAAGCCTTTGGTACGCATGAGACAGAATCAGTGGAGCCGTGGAAAAGCGAAGGTAGCAAAACCCCGGCGCCGGCCGCCGGCGCGTGGGGTCCTTGGTAACAGCGCAGCGGGGCGGATAGTTGCCGTACCGCCCGCTCGCTTGGTCACCGTTACACCGACGCAAACTCCGGCGGGTAGCGCACCGTGCCCGCCGCCCGGGCCAGCGCGCCGGGCCGCAGCTCCAGGGCCATAAAGGCCTTGTCCGGTACCTCAAACGGGGCCCGGACGCCCCACAGGCTGGCCGGGGCGAAGCCGAAGCGCGGGTAGTACGCCGGGTGGCCCAGCAGGATGACCGACTCGTGGCCCCTGCTCCGGCCGGCCGCCAGTCCCGCCTCCACCAACTCGGCCCCGATGCCCCGGCGCTGCTGCGCGGGCTGCACCGCCACCGGCGCCAGGGCCAGGCTGGGCCTCGACGCGCCGCCTTCTACCGATTCAATGTCGATGGGCGTCAGCAGGATGTGGCCCACCACTTCGCCGCCCAGCGTGGCTACCAAGGCCAGCTCGGGGGTGTAGTCGGGGCGCCGGCGCAGCTGCTCCACCAGATGCGCCTCGCCGGGGCCGGGAAAGGCGGCGCGCAGCAGCGTGGCCACGGCGGGATAATCGGCGGGCGTTTCGGGGCGGATCAGCAGGTCGAACATGGGACGCGGGGAATGGACGGCCGGAAAGTACGGTTTCTACCACGGCAAAGGCCCCGGCGCCGACAAAGGTGTCGGCACCGGGGCCCTGGTTGAGCACCCGCGGGACGCGCTTACTGCAGCGCCACCGTTTGCAGGCGCAGCATCTTGCGGCCGGGCTCGTAGCGGTAGAGCAGCACTTTGCCGGGCGTGGCGGCCACGAAGCCGGTCAGCGGGTCCTGGCGGAAGTACACCGGCTGGGGCGGCGCCTCGCCGTACACGAACTTGTTCACGACCTCGGCGGTGGTGTTCAGGTTCTTGCGAAACAGGTCGATGCCCTGCTGCAGCTCGTTGGTGGGCTGGGGCGGCGCGGGCGGGTCGGGCAGCTTTTCCAGCGAGGAGGCGGCGCGTACGGCCGTGCGCGTGGGCACGTTGGCCAGCACCGTGGCGTAGGCGTACTCCTGCTGACCCTCCACCCCGGTGTAGAGCAAGTAGGGTTCGGCCTGCTTGCCCACCACGTTGCGGTAGTGGCTGTAGCGCAGCTCATCGGCCGAGCTGCCGGCCTTGAAGGTGCGCGCCACCGGGTAAATCCCGCTGGGCTTGCCCGTGGCGTCGAAGTTCAGCACGACGAACGGGCCGGGCTGCGAGGCGCCGCCGGGCTGCACCGAGGTGCTGTACTCCCCGATCAGCTTCGCGTCGTTGCCGGTGGTAGTGATGAGCTCGTGTAGGGGCAGGTAGCCGCGGCGCGACTGAATGCGCGGGCCCAGCGAGGGGTCGTTCAGGCTTTTGCCAAGGTCGGCCCAGCTGGTGAGCACCGGCGCGGCGGCCGAGCCGTCGGGCTTGTAGGTGGTCAGAAACACGCCCTGGGCGCTGTCGACGCGGGTGGCGCGGCTGTTGAAGTACAGGCCGGTGGTGGCCACGCGGCCGTCGGCCAGGGGCAGCAGCTGCTCGGGTAGCATGGTCAGGCCGTCGCGGCGGGTGGGCGTGCGGTAGAGCACCCGGCCGCTGGCGCGGTCGATGCCGAGCACGGAGAAGTCGGTGATGGTGCGCTGGGTTTTGAGGTTGCGGTTCACCACGTAGGTATCCGACAGCACCAGCGTAATCACGTCCTTGCTCACGGCCACCTTCAGCGGCACGTGCTGGCGCAGATCCTTCGGGAAATACATCTGCGACCATTCCGGCTTGAGGTTGGCGTCGAGCACGGTGATGGCGTAGCCGGTGGTGTCGTTGCGGTAGGGCTGCACCAGGCACACGCCGTCGGTGGGCGTGCCCACCACCAGCGGGGCGCCGGCCGGGGCGCGGCGGGTGTCGGGCAGGGCCTCCAGCTCGCGGCCGAGCTGGGCGCCGGTCTGCGTGTTGAAGGAATACAGGGCCAGGCCGGCGCCGCCGCGGCTGTGGAAGGCCAGCGTGTAGGTGGCCTTGCCGGGCAGCGTGGCCAGCGGCACGGCGCCCACCGGCACCGGCAGGGCGTACTGGTACTTCACTTTCAGCTCGGGGTCGAGCACGCGCACGGCGTAGAGGTCGTGGCCGTCTTCGCCGGCTTCGCTGCGGTACAGGGCCATGTAGCCCTTGCCCTCGATGGGCAGCAGCTGCGGCTGGCCGGGCACGCCCTTTATGGAGAGTTGTTGCTGGGCCTGGGCGCGGCCGGGCAGCAGCAGGCCCGCCGCCAGGGCCAGGGTGAGCAGCCCGCCGAGGGGCCGCTGGGGGAAAGTCGTCATCGAAAACAGAGGATTAGACACGCGGATTACTTCAGCCCGGGCACGTCGAGCACCTGCAGGTGCAGGGTACGGGCGGCTTTGTCGTAGTGCGAATAGAGCAGCTTGCCGGGGGCGTGGGGCAGCACGTCGTCGTAGGCCAGGTCCTGGTTGGGGGCGGCCACTTCGTGCTCAAACTCGCGCACCGTCAGCTCGCCGCGGTCCTTGTCGGCGGGCACTACGGGCTGGTCCAGGTAGAGGCGCGAGAACATATCGTCGCGCTTGTCGGTCAGGGCCACGGAGTTGACATACTGCAGGTTCTGGTGCCAGTTCAGGTACACCAGCCGGGGCGTGGCGCCGGGCGCCAGGAAGCGGTAGCTGTACATCGTGCGCTGGGACCAATCCTCGGGCCCACCGCCCACGCTGTGGTTCTGGTAGAGCTTGTAGGGCTTTGGAATGCGGCGGATGTTCTCGATTTTGCCTTGGGCGTCGAGGTCGAGCACCACGAAATCGAGGATGTAGCTGCGGGTGTTGCCGATGCCGAAGCCGCCCATCGAGCCGAAGCTGCTGTTGCTGTTGGTGGCCGCCGCCGGGGCCGACTTCACGCCGCCGGCCCGCTCGTAGTCGGCGTCGTTGTAGCCGAAGTTCTTGTAGGTTTCGCCCACCAACTGGTAGCCGCCGCCGGGCTTTTCCAGGATTTCGTGCAGCTTGATGCCCGGGTAGTTGCGCACGGTGAACACGGCCACGCTGGAGCGCGAGTTCAGCTTCTGGCCCAGCTCCTCGGTGTAGGGCGTGGTGCTCAAAAACTCCTGCTTGCCCTCGGGCGAGAGGCCCATGGTGAAAAAGCCGCCGCGGGGCGGGGCGTCGGGCTTTTCGGTGTACACGGCCGGGCGCGGCGACTTGTCGGCGTAGGGCCCGGCCAGCAGCAGGCGGCCGGCCTTGTCGACGCGGGCAATGTTGGGCAGCACTTCGTTGGGCGCCGCGGGCAGGGCCGGCCGGGCTTTTTCGGCCCCGGTGGCCCCGTCGAGGCAGGCGACTTCCCAGCCGGCTTTCGAGTACTCATCGATGGCGTAGACGTGGGTGTCGTCGGCGGCGAAGCGGCGCAGCTGGTACTTGCCCTTTTCGGGGGCGAAATCCTTCTGCCACTTGGGCTTGAAGTCGGCGCCATAGCGGGCTACTGAGTAGCCCTTCTTGTCGGCATCGATGGGGTAGGCCAGGTAAAAGTCACCGGCGGTGCCGGCCGGCTCCAGGGCGGTGATGCTGCCGAACACGTCGGCCAGCGGCACGTGGATGTCCTGGGTTTTCTGGCCGGCGGCGTTGAACTGCAGCAGGGTGCCGTCCTTGCCGTTGTAGAAGCAGAACACGGTGTTCGTCCCCACGGCGCGGGCGGTGAGCAGCTTGCCATTGCGGCCCAGGCGCACGTCGGTGGTCGAGAGCTTTTTCAGGTCGCGGCCGTAGAGCTCCAGGTGGAACAGATCGTACACGTTGCGCTCCTGGCGCATGGTGTAGTAGAGCTGCCCGTCGGCCGATTTGAAGCCGGTAAACGACCAGGCTTCTACGTCGGGAATGGTGACATCCTGCGCCACGGCGGGCCCGGCGGCCAGCAGCGCCAGCAGCAGCCCGCGGCTCAGGCCGCGGCGCGTAAAGCGGGTATTCATGCAGTCGATAAGTGAAGGAAGAAATGAAGTGAATCTATCCGCTGACCAGGCCACCGCAGCACGGGCGCAGGTAGCGGAACTTACTGAGGTAAAGATACTACCGGCGTTGGCTTATTCCGCGCTGGTTGACCGATGCCCGGCTGAAATAGTATACTGGGGCTGCTGGGTGCAGGCTGCCGCCGGGGCTTCGCTTGACTAGCTGCCCGCCCTTGCCGGCCGCCGCGTGCAACGCAGCAGCGCCGGTGGTTTCTTTGCCTCCTGCAACCTTCTCCCCTTATTCCCCATGCGCCTCCTGCTTCTCCCCTGCCTGCTGCTGGCCGCCCCGGCTGCCCTGGCCCAAACCAATGCCGCCGCTACCCCGCCCGCCGAAACCGAGGCCGTGAAGGCCACCGTCACCCGCTTTTTCGAGGGTTTGCGCAAGGGCGACAGCGCCGTGGTGCGCAGCACTCTGGCGCCCACCGTGGTGCTGCACACCATCAGCACCCGCGGCGGCAACGTGCAGGTAATCAACGAAAGCCCCAAGGAGTTTCTGAAAGCCGTGGGCACTCCGCACAAGGATGTATGGGATGAGCGCATCAGCTTTGAGCGGGTGCTCATCGACGCGCAGCTGGCCAGCGTGTGGACGCCCTACCAGTTCTACGCCGGCGCCACCTTCAGCCACTGCGGCTACAACTCCTTTCAGCTGGTGAAGCTGCCGCAGGGCTGGCGCATTGCCTACGTCATCGATACGCGCCGCAAGGACGGCTGCAAGTAAGCCCCGCCGCCCCCGTCCCTACTTCAGTGCCTCGCCGACCTGCTGGCGATACATGCGCCCGATGGGTACCTCCTGCCCGGCTACTTCCAGGTGGCTCGGGCTGTAGGTGCGCACTTTGTCGAGAGCCACGATGAAGGAGCGGTGGACCCGCAGAAAATTACTGGCCGAGAGCTTTTCCTCCATGCTGTTGATGGTCTGCTTGACGACCAGGGCCGGCCCCGCGGCGCAGTGAATCTTCACGTAGTCTTTCAGGCCCTCCACGTACAGCACCTCGCGCAGCACCACTTTCACCATCTTCCGGTCGATGCGGAAGTACAGAAAGGCGTCGGAGTTGACCCCGGCCGGGGCTTCGGGGGGCGCGGGCGGGGCCTCGGTTTTGGTGGCTTTAGCCACGGCTTTCAGAAACCGCTCCAGCGACACGGGCTTGAGCAGGTAGTCCACCGCGCTGAGCTCAAAGCCCTCGTAGGCGTACTCGCGGTAGGCCGTGGTGAAGATAACCTGGGGCGGGTGCGGCAGGCTGCGCAGAAACTCCGTCCCGAGCATCTTAGGCATCTTCACGTCGAGAAACAGCAGGTCGACGGGCTGCTGTTGCAGGGCAGCAAAGGCCTGCAGGGCATTTTCGCAGGTGCCGACCAGCTCCAGGTGGGCCACTTCCCGCACGTAGGCGGTCAGGACTTCCAGGGCCGGCGGCTCGTCGTCGACCAGCAGGCACTTTAGTTTCATAGCAGTTGCGGTTGAAGCGTGGCGGCGGCGGCCACGGGTTGCGGCTGGCCGGGGGCCGGCAGGGGCCGGGGCACCAGCGGCAGCTGCAGAATAACGAGGAAAGTATCGGGCTCGGGCACGAGCTGCAGCCGGTACTGCCCGGCGTAGTGGTGCTCCAGGCGCTGCCGCACGCGCCGCAGGCCCGCGCCTTCCGTCCAGCCCACCGCGTCGGGCGGCTGGCTGTTGATGACTTTGAGCACGAGCTGCCGCTGGCGCGCCACCAGGTCGATGCTGATCCAGGCGCAATCCAGGGCCGGGGCGGTGCCGTGGCGGAAGGCGTTTTCCAGAAAGGGCAGCAGCAGCAGCGGCTCGATGGCGTAGTCCTCGAACGAGCCGCTGCAGTTGAGCGACACCTCCACGCGGCGGCCCAGCCGGAGCTGCTCCAGGGCCACGTAGCGCCGCATCATGGCCACTTCGTCGGCCAGCGGCACGGTGTCGTGGGGGCTTTCGTAGAGCATGTAGCGCAGCAGCTCGGCCAGGTGCAGCACCGCCCCCGGCGACTCGGGGCCCTTGGCGGCCGTGAGGTGCTGCAACGACCGGAGCGTGCCGAACAGAAACGCCGGTTGCAGCTGAGCCTTCAGCAGCTGCAGCTCGGTGCGCAGGCGCTGCTGCCGCAGCTGCTGGCGCTGGCGGCGCTGCGTTTCCCACTCGCGGGTGATTTTCACCGTCACGGCAATGCCGGCCGTCAGCAGGGTGATGAAGAACGTGTAGTTCAGGTGCCAGTAATCCACTTTGTGAAACGCCGGATCAATGCGGGTATGAAACAGCCCGGGCAGCACCCCGAGGTCGAAGAAAATGACCGTCAGCATCGTCAGCGGGGCGCAGGCAACTACCCACGCGGCCAGCAGCAGCAACGTGAGGGGCCGCCGCTGGCGCAGCAGCCGGGGCAGCAGCCAATACAGCAGCGGGTAGGTGGCCAGCAGCGAGGCCGGCAGCTGGTTGAAAAACAGGCCCAGCACGTACAGCCGGGTGCCGTTGCCCCAGTGCGCGGGCAGCTGGATGATCAGGGAAAAGGCCAGCATGGCCGCCCAGAACAACCCGTGCCGGACGAGCCAGTGTCGCAGCGCGGTGCTCATGCGGATGCCGGGCTGGCAGTGGCTTCCAGCAACCGGGCCAGGGCCGGCCGCCGGCGCCGGCCCGTCAGCAGCCGGGCCCGCCGGCGCGGCGCAGTGGCCTCACCCAGCTCCCGCAGGGGCAGGCGCAGCTGCACGGTAAAGGTGTCGGGCAGCGCCTCCACCACCAGCTGGTGCTGCCCGGGGTAGAGCAGCTGCAGGCGCTGGCGCACGTTGCGCAGGCCGATGCCACCGGCTCCGGCGGGACCATCGGCGTTTTTCGTGTTGTGAATGGTGCAGCGGAGGTAGCCGGGCTCCAGCACCAGCCGGATATCGATGCGGGCGGCCCCCAGCTGCTCAGCGGAACCATGCTTGAAGGCGTTTTCGACCAGCGGCAGCAGCAGCAGCGGCGCCATGCCCGCCCGGGGCGGCATGGCGGGGGCCTCGAACCCCACCGTCAGGCGCGGGCCGTAGCGCAGCTGCTCCAGGGCCACGTAGTTGCGCAGCAGGGCCAGCTCGTCGCGCAGGTCCACCAGCGGCGCGTGGCCCTGCTCCACCACAAAGTGCAGCAGCCCCCGCAGCCGCTCCACCACCCGCGGCGCCTCGTCGGACTGCCGGAGCGTGAGGGCGTAGAGGTTGTTGAGGGTATTGAAGAGGAAATGCGGGTGAATCTGGGCTTGCAGCAGTTGCAGCTCCGCCTGGTAGGTTTCCTGCTGGAGCTGCTCGTTGGCCAGCTCCTTGCGGCGCCAGCGGCGGTAGCCCCACAGCCCGGCGGCGGCCCCGGCCGTCAGCAGCAGGGGCAGGTGCAAGGCCGGCGACAACGCCATCTGCGCATCCGGGGGGCCGGCCGCCATGGCCGCCCGCAGGGGCAGCAGCCCCCAGTGCCAGCCAGCGTAGGAAAGCAGCGCCGTCGCACCCAGCCACCCCAGCGCTAGTAGCAGCAGGCGGCCGTAGCGGGGCTGCTCGGCCCACAGCTCGGGCAGTACCCCGTAGAGCAGCGCGTAGGTGGCCGGCGCGAAGGTACCCAGCACCACCAGCAAGGCATACAGAAGGGCCAGCCCGAGGTGGTCGACGAACGTGCAGTGGTAATACAGCAGCACCGTTTCCAGCAGCACAATGGCCAGCCAGAACAGCCCGTGGCGCAGGCCGCGCCGCGCCTCAATCGTCCGCAGCGCCTGCCGCAGCGTCTGTGTTAGTGCCTGAGCCATATCCACCGGTTGCGTTGAGCCCAGTTGAATATACCGATTCCGTCGTCGTTAAACCGCTTGTTATCTGTTTTATAGACTAAATGCAATACTTCATCGACCAACGGCAGAATCGGCGGTTTATCGACCCACGCCTACCGTATTTCCCGGCGCGGGCGTCGCCGGGCGAATAGACCGGCGCGGGCTGATTGGGTGGGCCATCTTTAGGTCAGTCAGCGGCTGGTTCCCTGATGCGTGTTTCACCCTTAGCCTACCCCAACGCCATGAAAACGTCCCTGCTTGCCGCCTGCTTCTGCCTGCTGATGCCGGCCTTCGCCCTCGCCCAGCAAGCCCCGCACAGCGGCTACTGGAACCTGGAAACCAACCTCAGCACCCGCGACTACACCATCGTGCGCTTCTACAACGACCAGGACGAGCTGCTGCGCGAGGAGCGCCTCGACGCCCTCTGCCTCAACCTAAGCCAGGGCACGCCGCTGTGCCGCCGCACCGCTCGCCTGCTCAACACCACCCTGGCCCAGGTGCTCCACGACCCGGCCAGCCCCACCCAACTGGCCGCGCAGCTGGGCCAGAACCGCCGCATCCAGCGCGTGTACGCCGTGCGCTGAGTCTGGCCCGAGCCAGTTCTCAATCGACCTCAAAAGGCCGGAATGCGCCGCACGGGCGAGTCGTCGGCTTTCCAGCAATCCAGCTCGTACAGCTCGCCGGCCGTGTCGAGGTACAGGGCCACGAACACCGGCACGCCGTCTTCGTCCAGAAACTGCGTGCGGCCCACGATGTCGCCCAGCCGGCGCTCGGGCGTGGCGCTGACAAAGCGCAGGCTGCCCACGCCGGCGGGGTTGATTTCGGCCACGGCGGCCTCGTGCAGCCCGGCCAGCAGGCGCTCGGCCTGGGTCTGGCCGCGCAGCAGGTAGATGAGCAGGCCCAACTCGGGCAGGTTCAGCGGACGTTGGGGCATACCGAAGGACTTTGCCTTGGCATACGCAGCCCGCGCCAAAGGGTGGCACTCCCTACCTGCCGCGCTTATTCGACGCCCAAGGCCTGAATCTGCGCTGCCGACAGCTGCCCCAGCTCCGACACCACGAAATGCGCGTGGTGCAGGTCCTGGCCCGTGGAATGCTCGCTGCGGTAGCCGATGCAGAACATGCCCGCCGCCCGGGCCGCCGTCACCCCGTTGGCCGAGTCTTCGATGACCAAACAGTGCTGCGGGGGCATGCCGGCCAGCTCGGCCGCGCGCAGAAAAATGGCCGGATTGGGCTTGGACTGCGGAAAGTCCTCCCCGCTCACCATGTTATTGAAGTACGGGTAGAGCTCGAAGCGCGTGAACACCCGGTTGATGGTTTCGTGCGAGGCCGAGGAAGCCAGCTGCAGCGGCATGCCGGCGCGGTGCAGGTCGAGCACCAGGTCGAGGGCGCCGGGCAGCAGGGTCAGCGTGGTGTTGGCTTCGAAAGAGACGCCGAACAGCTCCCGCTTGCGCCGCACCAGCTCGTGCACTTCCTGGGTCAGGCCGTATTCCTGCTTGAGGCGCTGGTACATGTTGGTGGTCGAGGAGCCGAGGAAGGTGGCGTACTCGGTGTCGGAAATCAGCAGGCCCAGCTCGGCGAAGTGGCGGAAAAAGGCGTCGTGGTGCAGCGGCTCGGTGTCGACGAGCACGCCGTCCATGTCGAAAATGACGGTGCGAATCATGCGCTAGTGGCAGTGGTGGAAGCGCGGCAAAGGTAGACGACAGTCCCGCATCCGGCCACTACCTGCCAACGGGAAGGGTAGCACTGGCTTTTATCCAAATCCACCTTTGATTGTCGCAGGTCGTCGCGACGAGTAGGCCGTTGTCAGCGCGCAAGACCCTACTTGTCACGACGAGTACCGATTTGCTAACGAGCAACTAGCTTCTTGTCACGACAAGATCCTAGTTGTCAACGTGCGGAGGGCTTCTCGTCGCGACAAGTGTCTAGTTGCGAACGAGCAAATGCCTTCTTGTCGTGACAAGAACCTATTTGCTAATGAGCAAAGACCTTCTTGTCCGGACAAGCCAGTCGTTGCAAAGACGCGGGGGCCTTCTTGGCGGAACACGCCCCGTTATAAATGAGCAAGGCCCCGCTGAGCCAGGTCAGCGGGGCCTTGCGACGAAGACCTAGCGGGCCTACCACGCATTGGTCAGACGAAGCCCGGTCGGCGGTCGGCCCGGCGGGCTACAGCAGCTGCCGAAAAAACGGGTCGCGGAAGTCCGCGGCGAAGTGCAGCACGTTGTCGAGGTAGTCGAACTCGGCTACCTGGTGGGTGGTGGTCAGCACGACGCAGCTCATGCCGGCGTTGCGGGCGGCTTCGGCGCCCTTGGGCACGTCCTCGAACACCACGCAGTCCTGCGGCTGTACGCCCAGCGCAGCGGCGGCTTTGAGGAATGTTTCGGGGTGGGGCTTGCTCTCCGTCACGTCGTCGGCGCTGACCACGGCCTGCACGTACTGGCGGATATCGAGCCCGTCGAGCACGAAATCGATGTTGAAGGGAATAGCCGCCGAGCCGATGGCCACCGGAATGCCCTGGGCCTTGGCCGCCCGCAGAAACGCCAGCAGCCCCGGCAGCAGCTGCAAGTGGGGCCGGTACTCGGCCTGGTACCGCTCCTCCTTGCGGCGGGAAAGTTGGTCCATTTCGGCGGGGCTGAACCGCTCCGGCCCGAACATGCGCACCAGCACCTCCTGGTTTTTGCCGTACATCTGCGGCTTCACCTCCTCGTAGGTGAACTGCCCGCCCAGCTCCTCGTTGAAGAGCCGCTGCCAGGCGCGGGTGTGGTAGTCCATGTCGTGAATCATGGTCCCGTTCAGGTCGAAGAGGAAGGCTTTCAATACGGTTGGGGGTTATGTGGGTGACGTATCCAGAACGTCATGCTGAGCTTGTCGAAGCATCTCTACCGCTTCGTCAGATAGTACCCGCTCCCCTCTCTTTTGGAGAGGAGTTGGGGGTGAGGTTCTCGGCCGCCAACGAAGCGGTAAAGATGCTTCGACAAGCTCAGCATGACGGCCTTTTTGCGCGAATAAGTCTTACCTACACCCCTACCGGCTCCTCCACCGCTACCGGCTCCACCCAGCGGCCATCCTCGCGGATGAGGTTGATCAGCTCGTCCACGGCCGCTTCTTCGGGCACCGACTTCTTGATGACTTCCTGGCCGCGGTAGAGGGCAATTTTGCCCCGGCCCACGCCCACGTAGCCGTAGTCGGCGTCGGCCATTTCGCCGGGGCCGTTCACGATGCAGCCCATGATGCCGATTTTGACGCCCTTCAGGTGGTCGGTGCGGCGGCGGATCATGGCGGTGGTTTCGGGCAAATCGAAGAGCGTACGGCCGCAGCTGGGGCAGCTGATGTACTCCGTCTTGCTCATGCGCGTGCGCGCCGCCTGCAGAATGCCGAAGCTGAGCTGGTTGAGCGCGTCGAGGCGGGCCAGCCAGGTTTGCTGGTCGGCGTCGGGCAGCTTTTCGGTGCTGAGCACCACCCCGTCGCCGAGGCCGTCGAGCAGCAGGCCGCCCACGTCGGTGGCGGCGTAGAGCTGGGTTTGCTCGGGCGCCTGGTCGGGGTACTGGCGGTTGATGATGACGGGATTGGTCACGCCCAGGTTCAGCAGCCGGAAGAAGGCTCGGCGGATTTCGGGCATGGCGTGGGCGTTGTCGGTGTAGAGGATGACAACGGCCGTCTTATCGGCCCGCAGCTGGTCGATGGCGGCTGAGGTCAGCGAGTCCAGGTTGTGGAACACGAAGTTGGCCTCCGAATGCTTGGCGGCGGCCACGGCATATTCGCTCTGGGTCAGCACCGGGAAATGGTCGGCGCGCTGGCCGCCGTCCAGCCAGGCCGAGTAGTCGACCAGTTCCTTGAGGCCGTTGGGCAGCATGAACGGAATGGGGCGCTGGCCGGTGTAGATGTAGTCGGCCCCGAGGTCGTTCATCTGGAACTTGTCGAGGAAGGCCGAGTACAGGTGCCCCACGCAGCGCAGGTCGTTGTATTCCACCTGCGGCAGGCGCGAAATATCGGCCAGCACCCGCGGCACGTTCGTCCCGCCGATGTTCAGCACCTCGTGCGTCGGGCGCCGGTGGTACTGGTACGGGTCGATGGGGATTTGGGAATTAATAATTAATAATGAAGAATTAATTCTTAATTCTTCCGTTTCAGCCGCGCCGTTTTTCGACCCATTATTAATTATTAATTCTTCATTATTAATTAAACCCAGAATGGGTTTCGCCTCGGCGGCCCGATTCGTGTACCGGTCGATGAGCATGCGGGCCACGGGGGCTTCGGCTTCGGGGGGCTCGGTAAGGCTCACGCGCACGGTGTCGCCCAGGCCGTCTTCCAGCAGCGTGCCGATGCCCACGGCCGACTTGATGCGGCCGTCCTCGGCTTCGCCGGCTTCGGTTACGCCCAGGTGCAGCGGGTAGGGCTGCAGGCCCTCGGCGTCGAGCTTCTGCACCAGCAGGCGGTAGGCCTGCACCATCACCTGCGTGTTCGAGGCCTTCATCGAGAGGACCACGTCGTAGTAGTTCTCGTCCTCGCAGATGCGCAGAAACTCCAGCGCCGATTCCACCATGCCCAGCGGCGTATCGCCGTAACGGCTCAGGATGCGGTCCGACAACGAGCCGTGGTTGGTGCCGATGCGCATGGCCGTGCCGTACTGCTTGCAGATCTGCACCAGCGGCCGAAACCGCTCCCGGATACGCTCAATCTCGCCCTGGTACTCCGCGTCGGTGTACTCGATGGTCTGGAACTTCTTCTTGTCGACGTAATTGCCGGGGTTCACGCGCACTTTCTCCACGATGCGGGCGGCCAGCTCGGCGGCGTTGGGCGTGAAGTGAATGTCGGCAATGAGCGGGACGTTGCAGCCGCGCTTGCGCAGCTCCTTCTTAATTTCGAGCAGGTTCTGGGCCTCCTTCATGCTGGGGGCCGTGATGCGCACGTATTCGCAGCCGGCCGCCACCATGCGCAGCGTCTCCTCCACCGAGCCCATCGTGTCCATGGTATCGACGGTGGTCATGCTCTGCACCCGAATGGGGTGGTGCCCGCCGAGCGGCAGGTCGCCGATGTTGACGACGCGGGCCTCGCGGCGCTTGTATTCGGTGAGGCTGGGGCAGTAAATCTTGGATTCCGAGGAGGTGCTCATGCGCGGGGTAACGTAGTCGGGGCAAAAACCGCATTCCGGGCGGCAAAGTTGCCAGCGGGCAAAGGTACGAGGGTTTGCGGGTGGCGGAATGCTATCCGAACATCATGTCGAGCCCCGCGAGGCATCTCGCCGGATGGTAATTCCGTCGTTGAGGTTACTATCGTCATGTCGAACTGTCCCGACCAGCTCGACACGACGTGCCTTTATGCTGACCTTAGCCCCCATGCCCACTCCGCCCATCCACCTCGACCGGCACACCGGCCAACTGCATTTCAGCGCCGGCGTCATCACCGACACCACGACCCCGGCCGAGCTGCCCCGGCTGTTACCCACGGCCACCATCACGCCCTACGATATGGGCAACGGCTGGCAGCAGTACCACGTGCGGCTGGAACAGGATGCGTGGCGGGCCAATCTGGTATTGTGGCTGGTCGGCCGTTATTTCGTGCAGTGGCAGTTGGCCTTCTACCCCGTCGACACGCGCCCCCGCACCTGGGCCGACTGGAACGAGGCCGCCGAGCGGCAGCAGGCGCAGGAGTTTCACCAGTGGCTCAGCACGCAGCTAGGCCCTTCGGACGGCAGCTGGCAGTTCGACTGGGGCGAGGTGTGGGTGGGCTACGACGCGCGCAGCGGCGGCAGCAGCATCGGGGTGCGCTACGGCGGCCCCGCGCCTACTCCCCGGCCCGCTTGAAGACGTCTTCCAGGGTATCGACCTGCACGCCCACTTCCTCGTCGAAGCTGGCGTTGATCATGGCCCGGGCCACCGTGCGGCCGTGGACGGGCCGGTACTTGCGCAGCAGCGGCAGCTGCCCCAGCAGCGCCGCCGCGCCGATGGCCAGCTTTTCCAGCCCTCGGGAATTTTCGCGCGGCCCGGCCAGCACGCCCGGCTGCAGAATGCGCGTGCGGGCGAAGGCCAGCGTTTGCACGTCGCGCTCCAGCTCGCCCTTCATGCGGTTGTAGAAGATGCCCGAGTCCTTATCGGCCCCGGCGGCCGAGACCAGCACGTAAGTATCCGTGCCGTTGCGGGCCGCGTGCTCGGCCGTCTGCAGCTGGTAGGTATGGTCGACGCGGTACTGGGCTTCCTGGCTGCCGGCCTGCTTGAGCGTGGTGCCCAGGGCCGAAAACAGCACGTCGCCCTGCAGTAGCTCCTGCCACTCGCTGGGCTTGTCGAAGTCGACGATGTGCTCTTCGAGCTTGGCGGGGTTGTGGTAGCCGGTGGGGCGGCGGGTAAATACTTTCACGCGCTCAAAGCGCGCATCCGTCAGCAGCTGGCGCAGCAGGTATTCGCCCACCAGGCCGGTGGCGCCGATAACGAGGGCCGTTTTCTTCATGCGGGTACGGTCAGGTTCAACGGGCGGCAGTCGTCGCTGCCCGTTGACGTGTACTGCCGGGCTGCGCCCGGGGTTACCGTTCCGTCTTGGCCGGCTGGCGCAGCGGCTCCCACTGCAGCAGCAGCTCCTCGAAGCTCTCGGGGCGCGGGGCCAGGAAAATGGGCAGGTGAAACCGGTCGAGGCGCCGCAGCAGATACAGCAGCTGCTGGCGCTCCTCCGCGTTCAGGTCGCCCGACACAATCTGCGCGGCCTGCGTCATGCGGCCCACCACCTGCCGCAGCACCGCGTGGCCTTCCGGCGTCACGGTGAGCTGCTTGCGGCGGCGGTCGGTGGCGTGGGCCTGCTCGGCAATGAGCCCGTTGGCCAGCAGGCGCTTGATGACTTCGGTGCCCGAGGCTTTTTCGTGCACGTTGCGGGTAATCAGCTCGGTTTTGCTCAGCGGCTGGGCGCGGTAGAGGCTGGCCAGGTAGGCAAAGTCGTCGATGGTGAGCAGCGGCGTGCCGGCCAGGGCCAGGCGGCTGTACACGCGGGCGTAGCGGTTCATGAACACCACCAGCTTGCTGATCTGCACCTCCACGGTTTCGTGCGAGCGGTGCATCTCGTCGGCGTGCGGCTCGTGGGCGGCGGGCGTCAGCACGGCCCGGGCATGCAGCCACGCGGCAAAATGCGCCAGCTTGGCCGGGGCACTGTGGCTGACTTGCTGGTGCTGCTCATAGGCTTCGACCTGGTCGAGCAACTGCTTCAGCAACGAGTAATCCATGGCGGACGAGGTGAGCGAAACCACCGCCCGGCAACGTAGGCGGCGGCAAAAAAGAGAGTAGCGCGGCTTGCAGAGCTGCAAAACCGCCCCATAAGCCGGCGTACGGGCACAGCCCCGTCGCGTTTGCATTCGGGCAATAAATATTCGCCAAGGCTGATGCCCGGGCCTCGGCTTAACGATTCACGCGCAGCACAATCTTGCCGATGTGGGCACTGCTTTCCATGAGTCGATGCGCCAGTTCGGCTTCGCGGAGGGCAAACTTACGGAATAGCACCGGCTTGAACTGCTTGTTGGTCAGCAGCGGCCACACGTGGCGCTCCACCTCGGCGGTCAGCGCGGCCTTGAAATCGGCCGAGCGCGGGCGCAGGGTGCTGCCGGTGATGGTCAGGCGGCGGCGCATCACTTCCAGGGCGCTGAACTCGGCCTGGGCGCCCTTCATGGCGTTGATGAACACCAACCGGCCGTCGTCGCGCAGCAGGCGCAGGTTTTTGGCCGTGTAGTCGCCCCCGATCATGTCGAGCACCACATCGACGCCCCGCACCCGCAGCTCGGCCTCGAAGTCCTCGGTGTGGTAGTTGAAGCAGCGGGTGGCGCCCAGGGCCTCGCAGGCGCGGCATTTTTCGTCGGAGCCAGCCGTGGCGTACACCTCCGAGCCCCGCAGCCGGGCCAGCTGAATGGCCGTCACCCCGATGCCGCTGCTGCCGCCGTGCACCAGCAGCGTCTCGCCGGGCTGCAGGGCGCCGCGCTGAAACACGTTGTGCCACACGGTCAGCACGGTTTCGGGCAGGGAGGCGGCCTCCGTCATGCGCCAGCCAGCGGGCACCGGCAGGCAGTGGCGGGCGTCCACCACGGCGTAATCGGCGTAGCCGCCGGCCGTGAGCAGGGCACACACTTCGTCGCCCACCTGCCAGCGCGTCACGCCCGCGCCCACTTCCGTCACCACGCCGGCTATTTCCAGGCCCGGCACCGTGCCCGCCACCTCGCCCGCGCCGCCGTATTTGCCCTGGCGCAGCAGCACGTCGGGGCGGTTGACGCCGGCGGCCAACACCTGCACTAGCACCTGGCCGGGGCCGGGCTGCGGGGCGTCGAGGTGCTGAAGCTCAAGAACTTCGGGGCCGCCGGGGCGGCTGATGACAATGGCGTGCATGCTAGGTCAGGTCAGTGGAAAGGGCGTACGTCAGGCCGGGGTATACGGCATGGCCGCGCAATAGAACGATTCTGCGCCCTCCGCGCAAGCTTCCGCGTCTCCTGCGGGCTAATTCCGTTGCCGCCGGCCGCGTCACCTTTCCCCGGCTTTTGCGTTTCTTGGCATTGATGAAAGCCCCCGCCATCTTCCCCACCCTGCTCGACGCCACCCGCGCCCTGGGTTTGCGCGCCTGGCAAACCGGCCCGCTGTTCCGCAAAGCCTTCCGCTCGGCCGCCGAATCGGTGCAGGAAGTGCTGCGCGCCGAAGTGCAGAAGGGCAATGCCCGGGTGGTGGCCGACTTTCTGACCGACAAGGCGGCCCCGGCCGTGAAAGCCCTGCTGCTGGAGCGCATGACCATCCGGCTGCTGGCCCGCCTGGGTTTGCGCGGGGTGCTGGCCTCGAACGTGGTCGGCTGGATTCTGCCCTTCGTGGTGGAGAAAATCGTGCGGGCCGTGCTCAAGACCGAAGCCGCCGCCAAGCTGCAGCAACACCCCACCGTCACGAACGTGCGCCAGACCCTCGACGAGCTCAAAAACCGCCTGCGCCGGGCCGTGGCGCCAGACTTCGGCTCCAAAGCCGAGGTACTGGAGCACGACCTGCCGGAGCTGCCGGCCGCCGCACCAACGGCCGGGGCTATGTAGCGTACAAAGCTCGTCCGCCCACCACGCCGCCCCATGCGCCCCGACCACCTCGCGCTCTGGCAGAAAATCGAGGCTTTCGAGCTCGACGACCCGCACGCGGCCCTCACCTTTACCGACCGCCTGGCCCGCGAAAACGGCTGGCCGCTGAGCTTTAGCCTGCGCGCTGTGCACGAGTACAAGCGCTTCATGCTGCTGCTCTGCGTGGCCGAGCACCTGCTCACGCCCTCCGACCAGATCGACCAGGTCTGGCACCTGCACCTGCTCTACACCCGCTCCTACTGGGACGACTTTTGCCGCGACACGCTGGGCCGCGCCATTCACCACGGCCCTACCCGCGGCGGCAGTCAGCAGCAGGCCCAGTTTACCGACTGGTACGCCCGTACCCAGGAACTGTACGCCCACACCTTCGGCCACGCGCCGCCCGCCGACCTCTGGCCCGACAGCCCCACGCGCTTCGGCGACATCAACTTCCAGCGCGTCAACCTCGGCCGCTACTGGCTGCTGCCCAAATTCCGCTTCTTCCGTCGTTTCTGATGCAGCTGGCCCGTTTCTCTCCCGCCGAAATCCTCATTCTGCAGCGCATGGCCCAGGCGCCCGTGCGCCACATGCTGCGTCTCACCTTCGCCGACCTCGTGCTGCGCGACGTGTTGCGGCTCGAAAACCGCCCTTTCCAGGCCTCCCCCTACGACCCGCCCGCCCCCTGCTACTACGTGCGCCCCGGCGACGCCTGGCTGGCCCACCGGCCCCGGCCCCACGAGCTGCCGCTGCTACAGGTGCTGCCCGAGGCCCGTCAGATGATATTGCTGCGGCACTACGTGGGCGTGCTGCTGGAAGAGCTGCCTGCCCCGCCCAATTTCCGCCAGCTGGTGACCGAAGCGCCGGGCCTGCAGGGCTGCGTGCGGCGCAACGGCTGGCACAAGCTCGTCCAGTCGTTTGCGCTGACCGACCAAGGTATCGACCTAGGCATAATACTGCGACAGGAAACGGAGGCGCTTATGGCGCAGGTAGCCGCCGGTGACCCGGATATGGTTCAGCTGCTGCCGCCGCTCTACGGCAGCGCGCTGCTGGCCGGTATGGCCCCGCCGCCAGAGCTGCACCTTTTCGACCAGGAGCTTCTGCGGGCGTTGCGGGCGCAGCGCGAGCAGCGTTTCAGTTCTTCCGACTGGGCTGCCGGCATTGGCGGCTGCGGCGGCCACAGCTCCAGCGACGGTTCCGACAGCCCCGGCGGCGGCGGGGCGGACTTTGGCGGCGGCCACTCCGGCGGCGGCGGGGCCAGTGGGGACTTCGGCGGCGACAGCGGCTGCTCCTCGGGCTGCTCCGGCTGCAGCGGCAGCGGGTGCGGGGGCTGCGGTGGCGACTAACCGGTCAACAAAAAGCCCGGCCGCCAGAACTGGCAGACCGGGCTTTGGTCGTCGGCACGTAAAACCGACTAAAAATGAAAAAACCCGCCGGCTCCCGCACTTGCTGCGGGGCCAACGGGCTTAGTGGCGAACCGGTCGAACTGCATTCCCACCCGAATTCGAACCGGTTGCACCGGCGGCTGCTAATGCAAGAAGAGCAGCTCGCGGTATTTTACTAGGGGCCAATCTTCGTCGGCCACTAGAAGTTCCAATTTGTCAACCTGCCGACGAATGACGTCGAACAGCGGACGAATAGTTGCGCCGTAGGCCAGGGCCCGCTCGCGCGTATCCTCTAGCTTGTTGGCTTTTTTCCGTTCGTCAATCATCTCCCCCACCGTGTTCTTGATGGTGGCGATGCGCCGCGAAATTTCCTTGATGGAGTCCACAGTCACCTGCGAGTACTCGTCATCGAGGCCCAGTTCGCGCAAGCCGCGCACGTTTTGCACGAGCTTGTTCTGGTACGCTACCGCGGTCGGAATAATGTGGTTTACGGCCAAATCCCCCATCACGCGGCTCTCGATCTGCACCCGCTTGATGTAATCCTCGAGGAGGATTTCGTGGCGGGCGTGCAGTTCAACGTGCGAATATATACCCAAACGCTCGAATAACTGCGAAGAGGGCTCCGTGACGAAGGCGTCGAGGGCCGGCGGCGTGGTCGGCACGTTCGACAAACCGCGGCTGGCGGCCTCGTCCTTCCACTCGTCGCTGTAGCCGTTGCCCTCGAAGCGGATGGCTTTCGAGTCAATCACGTACTGGCGCAGCACGTCGATGATGGCCATTTCCTTTTTGCGGCCGGTCTCGATCAGCGCGTCCACTTCCTTGCGGAACACCTCCAGCTGGTCGGCCACGATGGCGTTGAGCACGGTCATGGCCGAGGAGCAGTTGGCCGACGAACCCACGGCGCGGAACTCGAACTTGTTGCCGGTGAAGGCGAAGGGCGAGGTACGGTTGCGGTCGGTATTGTCGAGCAGGATGGGCGGAATCTTGTCGATGCCCAGCTTCAGGTACAGGTTGTCGCCCTTGTCGAGGGGCAGCTTGGCGTTGCGCTCCAGCTCGTCGAGCACTTCCGACAGCTGCTTGCCCACGAACACCGACATGATGGCCGGCGGTGCCTCGTTGGCGCCGAGGCGGTGGTCATTGGAGGCCGAGGCAATGCTGGCGCGCAGCAAATCGGCGTGCTGGTGCACCGCCTTCACCGTGTTGATGAAGAAAGTGAGGAACTGCAGGTTTTCCTTGGGCTTGCGGCCGGGCGAGAACAGGTTCACGCCGGTGTCGGTGCTCATTGCCCAGTTGTTGTGCTTGCCCGAGCCGTTGACGCCCGCGAAAGGCTTCTCGTGCAGCAGCACTTTCAGGTCGTGCTTGTCGGCCACCTTGTCCATGACGTCCATCAGGAGCTGGTTGTGGTCGATGGCCAGGTTGGCGTCCTCGAAGGTGGGGGCGCACTCAAACTGGTGCGGGGCCACTTCGTTGTGGCGGGTGCGCAGCGGAATGCCCAGCTTGTTGCATTCCTCCTCAAACTCCAGCATGAAGGCGTGGAAGCGGGGCGGAATCGAGCCGAAGTAGTGGTCTTCGAGCTGCTGGCCCTTGGCCGGGGCGTGGCCGAACAGCGTGCGGCCGGTCATCAGCAAATCGGGACGGGCCGAGTACAGCGCCTTGTCGACCAGGAAGTACTCCTGCTCGATGCCCAGCGTGGTGTTCACGCGCTGCACGTCCTTGTCGAAGTAGTGGCAGATGGGCAGGGCGGCGGCTTCCAGGGCGGCCAGCGACTTCAGCAGCGGGGCTTTATAGTCGAGGGCCTCGCCGGTGTAGGCCACGAAGATGGTCGGAATGCACAGCGTTTTGGCGCCGGCGGTTTCCAGGATGAAGGCGGGGGAAGTCGGGTCCCAGGCGGTGTAGCCGCGGGCCTCAAAGGTGTTGCGGATGCCGCCGTTGGGGAACGACGAGGCATCGGGCTCCTGCTGCACCAGCGCCGAACCTTTAAAGTTCTCGATGGGACGGCCGTCGGAGTTCAGGTCAAAAAACGAGTCGTGCTTTTCGGCGGTGGCGCCGGTCAGGGGCTGGAACCAGTGCGTGTAGTGCGTGGCGCCCTTGCTCATGGCCCAGGTTTTCATGGCGCCGGCGACGGCGTCGGCCACGCTGCGCTCCACCGGCTGGCCCTGCTTGATGGCCGCCTGCAGTTTCTTGAAATAGTCGCCCGACATGGTGGCCCGCATGGCCTCCAGGTTGAACACATTGCGACCAAACGACTCAGAGCGACGTTCGGAGGAAGTCACCGGCACGGGTTTGCGCTGGTCGACCAAATTCAAAGCACGAAAACGGAGGGTTGCCACGAAACGGGAAAGGTTAAAAAGCGGGGAAATGCTTTTGATAGGGCCAAAGGTAGAAGCGAAAGTTATTTTTCGCAACTACCCCCTGTTTTTTTAGGGCCATTTTCGACTACGCAAACGTTTTCATCGACCACACCCCCTAAAATAGTTACCAATCCGTTGGCCAAACCCTTTACAAAAGTACGAACCAACCGTCCTTTTGTAAGGGGCTATCAATAGTAGGGACTATCAATAGTTATGTATCCGGCGGCACGGGCGCGGCCGTTACCTTTGCGGCTTCGCACTCCGCCCGTGAGAAACCGTTTTCATTACCAGCCGCGCTATTTTCTGTTCTGGCTGCTGCTGTTCGCCCTCGGGCGCGCCGTCTTCCTCCTCTACCACTACGCGCCGCACACCGCCGCCCTCGACGCGGGCACCGTGGCGCGCACCTTTCTCTACGGCCTGCGCCTCGACGGCTCGGCCGCGGCCTACCTGAGTTTGCCGGCCTTCCTGCTGCTGGCCCTCGGCGGCCTGTTTCCGCGCTGGCGCGGCGCCAAGGCCGTGGGCGCCTACACGGCCCTGGCCGGCGTGGTGGTCGGGCTGCTGACCACCGTCGACCTGGAGCTGTACAAGGCCTGGGGCTTCCGCCTCGACAGCACCCCATTGCAGTACCTCGACACCCCGGGCGAAATGGCAGCCTCGGCCGGCTCGGCCCCGCTGCTGCTGCTGACGCTGATTTTTCTGGGGCTGCTGGCGGCGGGTTACGGGCTGTACCGGCGCCTGCTCACGCCGCTGCCGCTGGCCCCGGCCTGGTTTCCGCGCTGGCGGGCGGTGCTCGTCGGCCTCCTGTATATAGCCTTGGTGGTGGTGCCGCTGCGCGGCGGCGTGCAGCAGATTCCGGTCAACCAGAGCGACGTGTACTTCTCCACGAAGTTTCCCTTCGCCAACCACGCGGCCATCAACGTGCCCTGGAACGTGGTGCAGTCCCTGCAGCTGGGCGAGGTGCAGCCCAGCACTACCGTGTATCTGCCCGACAGCACCGCCCGCCGCGTGGTGGCCGAGCTGTACCGCCCCGCCCCCGATTCGGCGCCGGTGCGGCTGCTGCGCGCCCCGCGGCCCAACGTGCTGTTTATCATCCTGGAAAGCTTCACGGCCAAGCTGGTGGGCCACCTCGGCGGCGAGCCGGGCGTCACGCCCACCCTCGATAGCCTGGCGCGCACGGACGTGTCGTTCCGCAACCTCTACGCCAGCGGCGACCGGAGCCAGAAGGGCATCGTAGCCCTGCTCAGCGGCTACCCCAACCAGCCCACCACCAGCATCATCAAGTACCCGCGCAAGACCGAGGGGCTACCCAGCCTGGCCCGCACCCTGGGCCGGCAGGGCTACCAGTCGGCCTTTTACTACGGCGGCGAGCTGGCTTTTGCCAACATGAAATCCTACCTGCTGGCCGGGGGCTACCAGCGGCTGGTGGAGCGGCAGGACTTCCACCAGCGCGACCAGAACTCGAAGTGGGGCGCCCACGACCACGTGCTGCTCGGGCGTTTGCTGCGCGACCTGCGCCAGCCCCAGCCGGCCCCGTTCTTCGTCACGGCCTTCACCCTGAGCAGCCACGAGCCTTTCGAGGTGCCCATGCGCCCGCGCTTCCCCGGCCCCGACCCCGACAACCAGTTCCGCAGCTCGGTGGCCTATACCGACCACGCCCTGGGCCAGTTTCTGCGAGCCGCCCGGCAGGAAGCCTGGTGGTCGAATACCCTGGTGGTCATCGTAGCCGACCACGGCCACCCGCAGCCGGGCTGGTCGGCCATTCAGTCGCCGGAGAAGTTCCGGATTCCGCTGCTGCTCACCGGCGGGGCCCTGCGGCCCGAGGCGGCGGGCCGCCAGGTAAGCACCTTCGGCAGCCAGACCGACGTGGCCGCCACCCTGCTCACTCAGCTCGGCCTGCCCGCCCGCGACTACGCCTGGAGCCGCAACCTGCTGGCTCCCGCCCCGGCCGCGGCGCCCGGCGGCTTTGCCTTCTACTGCTTCACCGACGGCTTCGGCATGATGACGCCCGACGGGGAATTGACCATGGACAACGTGGCGCACCGGCTGATGTACCGGGCGCCGGCCGTGAAAGACCGGCAGCTGCTCCAGGGCCAGGCGTACCAGCAGGAGTCGTTTGCCGATTTTATGCGACGCTGAAGCCGGCCCGCCGTTTCGTCCGCCTCCGTCCCATGCGCCAGCTGCTCTTCGTCTACAACGCCACCGCCGGCCCGGGCCACGCCCTGCTCGATTCGCTGCATAAGGTCCTCTCGCCCGGCACCTACCCCTGCACGCTGTGCGGCCTCACCTACGGCCTGACCAGCATGCGCCCCGAATGGAAGGCGTTTCTGCGGACCCTGCCCCTGCCCGCCCGCTTCCTCTACCGCGACCAGCTGCCCGACACGTACCCGGCCCTTGTGGGCCAGCCGCTGTCGGCGGTGTTCATCGAGGACGAAGCCGGCCAGGTGGCCCCGCTGGTGACGGCGGCGGACATGCAGCCGCTGGATCTGCCGGGCCTGATGGCGCTGCTGCGGCAGCGGCTGGGCGGGGCACTGGCGGAATCGAAAACCAGCGCCTTGCTCTAACTTGGCGTTATATAACTTTCCGGGTTGGCAAACAGCACCATATGGACCTTACTTCTTGGACCGAACGAGTCGTTGCGGCCATCGGTGACGTGGCAGATCTGGTCTTTCAACAACGTGCTTGGCTGGGTACTGGCCCCGAAATATCTTCTTTTGTCGAAACCTATTGCACCCTCTACGACGACAATGCCTTTGCTGCCTTTCTGGCCCAGCAAGCGTGGCCGCAAACGGGCCTAGCGCCTGCCGTACGACAGGAAATGATCCTGCTGGACCAGTTACTCCGAGCTTACCAGGAACCGGGGTCCGACGCGGAGATTCTAGCTGACCCCAGGTGGCGGGAGGTGGCCCATCAGGCGCAACGGGTCCTGCAAGCAATAGAGGAAGGAGCAAGTAAGTAAAGGGAACGGGAAGATGCTGGCACCGAATTTCCGACCGCTGGGTGACGGTAGTAGGTTTGATAGGCTTAGCTATCCGGTAGACTCACCAACAGCAGAGGTCTAGCAACCAGTCGCCTCCGCCAATGACTTTGCGCGGTATTCGCAAAAAGTCCATAATACCGCGCAAGGTTCGGCGTTGCTTTTGCGCGGTATTTCGGTAAATTCAGGAATACCGCGCAAATTTTCCGCCGCATCCTATGCCCCGCCGCTCTGCCCCTGCTACTTCACTTGTCGGCCGCATTCAGACCTGGTTTGGGCTTCGGCAAGACCAGTTAGCCCTTTACCTGGGCATCAGCCCTTCCCTGGTACGCGACCTGGCTACGGGCCGCCGCTCCATGACCTACTCCGTCAGCGTGGCTTTGGGGCCGCTGCTGCACCAGTTGCCCCCGCCTGCGGTGGTGGTGGCAGTGCCTGACCCCGCCGCCCCCCTGCCGCCCGCCACGCCCGCGCCCGACGCGGCCGACCTCGACTTTCGGCGGCGCGAGTGCCTGCACCGTGCCGCCCGGCTGCTTGGCGAGGCCGAGCAACTGGCGGCCCGCGCCCACACCGCCGCCCGCTGGCAGGCCGCCTTGCCCGCCCTGCTCCCGCCCGAGCCGGGTACCGCGCTACCCGCCACCCCGGCCGGGCAGGCGCTGGCCGCCGCCCTGGAGCAGGCCGCCGACCCCACCGACCCCAACCGCGCCACGGACCACACCCGCTGGCTGCGGGGCTGGTTGCAGCGCCGCGCCCGACCCCTGTCGGTGCAGGAGACGACGCGCTACCACCGCCTGCGCGCCCAGGCCGCCGGGCTACAGGCTGAAGCTGCCGCGCTGGCGGCTGTTCTGGGCGGAGGCAATGGAGCGGCTGTAGCTGACTAAAGCAGCCCTAGCGCGTTTCGCTTTCCATCAGCATGCCCATACGCCCCATCTGGTAGTCGCGCACGGCTTCCATGAGTTGGGTAGTGGTGTTCATCACGAAAGGGCCCTGCCGGGCCAGCGGCTCGTTGAGGGGCGCGGCGGCCCCGAGCAGCAGCAGCGCGTCGGCCTCGGCCCGCAGCTCGACGGTGTCGCCGTCGGCCGCCAGGGGCAGCAATTCGCGAGTCTGTAGGGGCTGGTTGTTCGCCCGCACGGTGCCGCGCACCGCGTACACGAAGGCGTTGGCCGGCTCGTCGACGCGCCATTCGTAGCGGCCACCGGCCTGCAGCTGCAGCAGCGCCAGCTGCACCGGGTGCAGGGGCTGCGCCGGTCCGGCAGCTGCAGGCCAGTTGCCGGCCACGGCCGTCAGCCGGGCCCGGCCCTCGTCCGACACCACCTGCGGCAGCCGCTCGGCGGGCAGGCCCTGGTAGGCGGGCTGCTCCATTTTCAGCGCCGCCGGCAGGTTGATCCAGAGCTGCAGCAGCTCCAGCTCCCCGCCCGTTTCGCGCAGCTCGCGCGGCAGGTTTTCGGCGTGAATGATACCCCGGGCCGCCGTCATCCACTGCACCCCGCCGGCCCCTACCGTCTGCCGGTTGCCGCGGCTGTCGTGGTGGAGCACGGCTCCGGCCAGCACCAGCGTGACGGTGGCAAAGCCCCGGTGCGGGTGCGGGCCGAAGGGCAGGCCGGCGTTGTGGGGCTCCAGCGTGACGGGCCCGATGTGGTCGAGCAGCAGAAACGGGTCGATTTGCTCCAGCGCCCCCACTGGCAGGGCGTGGTGCATGGGCACGCCGTCGAGGTCGGCGGCGCGGGCGGGCTGGGGCGGCTGGGGCGTACGGAGCGTCATGGCGCAAAACAACCACAGAAAACCCAGCGACGCACACCGCCCGGCCGCAAAATCAGACCGGCATCAGTGACTACGGAGTAACCGGCGGAACCACGACCCCGGCCGGCGTTGTATCTTTGCCGATCCTATGAACACGCGCACCGTTGCCTTTTACACGCTGGGCTGCAAGCTCAACTTCTCCGAAACCTCGGCCCTGGGCCGGCAGTTCGAGGAGCGTGGCTTCGCGAAAGTAGCCTTCGAGCAGGGCGCCGACGTTTACGTCATCAATACCTGCTCCGTCACCGACCACGCCGACCGGAAGTGCCGCAAGGTGGTGCAGCAGGCCCTCAAGCACAACTCCGAGGCCTACGTGACCATCGTGGGCTGCTACGCCCAGCTCAAGCCCCAGGAAATTGCCACGATTCCTGGCGTCCACGCCGTGCTCGGTGCCGCCGAAAAATTCCGCCTGGCCGAAATCCTGGCCGAAACCGCGTTCAGCAAGCCCGCCGCCGGGCAGCCCGGGCAGGTGTTTGCCTCGCCGATTTCGGAGGCCACCGAGTTTCACGCCGCCCACAGCTTCGGCGACCGGACGCGCACGTTTCTGAAAGTGCAGGACGGCTGCGACTACAGCTGCTCGTTCTGCACCATTCCGCTGGCCCGCGGCCACAGCCGCTCCGGCTCGGTGCAGAGCGTGGTGGAGCGCGTGCAGAAGCTGGCCGACACGGGCGTGAAGGAAATCGTGCTGACGGGCGTCAACCTGGGCGACTTTGGCCTGCAGGGCGCGGAACGGCAGCGGCTCGAAACGTTTACCGATTTGGTAAAACACCTCGATCAAATCGAAGGCATTCAGCGTTTTCGCATCAGCAGCTGCGAGCCAAACCTGCTCACCGACGAGATTATCCGCACGGTGGCCCAGTCGGAGCGCTTCATGCCGCACTTCCACATTCCGTTGCAGTCGGGCTCCAATAAAATACTGGGGTTGATGCGCCGCCGCTACCGCCGCGAGCTGTACGCCGAGCGGGTGGCCCTCATCAAGGAGGTCATGCCCCACGCCTGCATCGGCGTCGACGTCATCGTGGGCTTCCCGGGCGAAACAGAGGCCGATTTCCGGGACACCTACCAGTTCCTGAACGAGCTGCCGATTTCCTACCTGCACGTATTCCCCTATTCCGAGCGCGACAACACCCTGGCCCCTACGCTGCCCGGCCGGGTGCAGGACCGCGTGCGGCACGAGCGCACCACCCAGCTACGCAGCCTCTCGGAAAAGAAGAAGCGCTTTTTCTACGAGCAGCACCTGGGCCTGGAAACCACTGTGCTCTTCGAAGACGACCTGGGCCCCGACGGCCGCATGGAAGGCTTCACGCCGAACTACATCCGCGTGGTGGCCAACTACGACCCGCTGCTGGTGGGCGAACTGAAGAAAGTGCGCCTCACGCAGGTCAATGCCGCGGGCCTGATGGAAGCCGAAGAGCTGGGCTTCGAGGTACTGGCACATTAACCAACCTGATACCGCTGACAAACGTGCTGCTGTTAGCGCGCCGGCCGCAGCATTTCCATCATTTGCTGCATCATCCGCTGCTGGTCGAGCAGCATCTTCTGCTGCTCCAGCAAGTGCTGGTTGCGCTGCTCGGCCAACGCCAGCTGATGCTGCAGCTGCTGAGCATAAAGCGCGGCTTCCCAGTTAGGCGCCGGGGCTACGGCGGGTACAGGCAGGGGTGGAGCGGGTTGAGCCGCGGGACCTGGTGCCACGGGCTCGGCTTGCGACGCGGGGGCAGCGCTGGTTACGTCTTGTTCTGCGGGCACCGCCGCAGAAGCCGTCGTTTCGGCCGCCCGCACGTGGGCAGCTGCAGTGGTATCAGGTACCGGCAGGTCCTCGGGCTGTCCCGCGTCGACGCGTGGTGTTACCGCGTTTTGTGCTGCTTCGGCGTCATTATACATTTGGCCAAAACCCTGCAACAGCCAATCTTTTGACACATTTGGATACACATCAAATACCTTACACAAAAGGTCAAACCCCGGCTTATTACGCTCCTCCACAATGTGTTGAATAACCGTTGCCGTTTTGTCCAATGATAACGCAAATGCGTTTTTTGAAAGCCCCACTGCCTGGATCAGCTGAGTAAAACGCTGTCCAACTGTTTCTACATTTGCCATATACCCAAATGGTTTTACAGAACAAATGTACAAACAAAATCTATTCCTACTTCTTGCGGCTGGGCTTCGGGGCACCGGCCTTACGCGCTATTGGCACGAGCAGGCTTTTGGGCTGTACCCGCTCGTAAGGGAAGCGGTACATTTCGTCGGGCAGAAACTCGAAGTCGAGGCGCGACATGCCCACCGGATGAAACAGCAGCAGCTCCTTCGGCGTCAGGGCGAATTCGAGGTGTTCGGGAAAATCTTCATCCGGCGCGGCCAGATCTTCGGCTAGGCCGCGGGCGGGCGCCGCGTTCCAGTTGGCGAGTTGGTACAGCTCCGCTACGTGCGCCACCGTGGCCGAGTCGCCGTAATTGGCGGCTACCTGCGACAACTCCTCGCGCAGCCGCCGACTCACGGCCGCCCGCAGGCGGCGGCGCAGTTGGAGCGGCGAATCGGCCAGCAGATCGGTTACGCGAAGTAGGTTGCCGGTGCGCAGATCAAACGTGAGATGCTGGGTTGCGGGGTAGTTGAGCCCCTGGTAGTAGAGCTGAAACTCGACCGACAGCAGGTAATCCTGGTTCAGCAGCACGGTGTATTCCAGCTCGGTCAGGCCGTTGCCGCCCGCGCGCCAGCGTTCCGTTAGCTCGTCGTAGCAACACTCGCGGGCGGCCGCGGTCAGCAACTGGCGCGGGCTGGCCGTGGCGTTTTCCAGCCCGTGCTGCTCCACAACCAGCCGCAGCAATTCCTGGTTGATGCGCCGGGCCACGGCCGCGTTGGGTAGCTTCACCTGGGGCACCTGAAAGCGGGCGGCCGGGCCGGTGGTAGCTACGGGCGCAACGGAGGCCTGACTACCTGGCGCTACCTGGGCCTGAGCCCCGGCCCCGCTCAGCAGCGCGGCCGCCAGCCACGCGCACAGCACTTGTTTCATGACCGGGCAACCGCGGATTTACTCGTAGCGCAGCGCCTCGATGGGGTCCAGGTCGGCGGCCTTGCTGGCCGGGTAATAGCCCGAGGCCAGGCCCACGGTGATGCAGATGACCAGGCCCACCGTCATCCACAGCCAGGGCACCAGAAAGCCCCCCTCGCCCACCAGCAGCGACACCGCGTTGCCGGCCGAGACGCCGAGCACGATGCCGAAGGCCCCGCCCATCACGCAGATGACAATGGCCTCGATCAGGAACTGCTGGCGGATCTGCAGGGAAGTGGCGCCAAGAGCTTTACGCACCCCGATTTCGCGGGTGCGCTCTGTCACCGACACCATCATGATGTTCATCAAGGCGATGCTGGCGCCGAGCAGGGTGATGAAGCCCACCACGCCCCCGCCGATGCGCAGGCTGCCCGACATGCTGTCGAGCTTGCCGGCCAGCGAGTCGCTGCTTTCCATCTCGAAGCTGTCTTCCTGCCCGAGCCGGTCGTGGCGCACGGCGCGCATCAGGCCGCGGGCCTGGTCCATGGCGAAGGGCAGGTTTTCGGGTCGGGCCACGGCCGTTTTGATATCGTAGGTCAGGGCCTGCTGGCGCGGCATCTGGTTGCCGGTGGTCAGCGGAATGAGCACCATGCGGTCGGCACCGCCCCCGCCGCCCATGCCCGAGCCGCTGCGCTCCAGGGAGCCCACCACCAGGAAGCGGCGGCCGAGCAGGTACACGTACTTGCCCAGGGCCCGAGCCTCCGAGCCGCTGCCAAAGAGCTTTTCGCGGATTTCGGCGCCGATGATGGCCACGCTGCCGCCGCTTTCCAACTCCTGCTGCGAAAAGGTGCGGCCCGAAGCGAGGTTGTAGCTCTGGTTGAGCAGGTAGTTTTCGTCGCCGGCCACCACGTTGGTGTTCGGGTTGGTTTCCTCGGTGCCGGCTTTCACCTTCACCGCTCCGCGGATAAAGGCCGAAATGCCCACCCGGCCTTCCTCACCGAGCTGCTGCTTGTACTGCGTGGCCTGCAGGTAGTTGATGGCCGGGTATACTTTGCCCCGCACCCCGCCGCGGCGGAACTGGTTGCTGTAGCCCTTGGCCTGAATGTCGAAGGAGTTGGCGCCGAGACTGGCAAAGGTGGAGTTCAGCGAGGCCTTCATGGCGTCGATGGCGGTGAGGATGCCCACCAACGACATGATGCCGATGCTCACGATGAGTGCCGTCAGGACGGTACGCAGCAGGTTACTTTGAATGGAACGGAACGCTTCGCGAATGTTTTCCAGCAAATGCATGCCTACCGGGGGTCAAAAAGCCAACAAAACCAACCAACGGCCGCGGGACAGCACCTGCCCAATCAGCCCGCCGAAAGGTAATGGCTTTGGGGTAAACCTGTAGGCGTTTCGCTACATTTGTTTGGCCGGCTTCCGGCCCGCAGGAGGCTGCTGGCGCGGCCGGCTGGTTGGCCTCAAAAACCACTGCCGCCACCTCGGCGGAACGCCGAGCGACCCGCCGCCGTTCAGGAATGCAACGAACCGGCCGTTTCCTTCTTCTTTTGCCTTGTGATGCATAGTGTTGTTAATCGTTTGCTGACCGGCGGGCTCTTGCTGCTCGCCACGCTGCTGCCCGCGGCGGTGCGCGCCAGCGAGATTCTGATTCCCATGGACGAGGCCCAAAAGGAGCACCTGAAGGCCTACGGCGCGGCGTACTGGCTACTGACCAAGGAAGTGGAGGTAGACTGGCTGCTGAACTACCGCGGCGGGGCCTTTGCCTGCCCGGCCATGCAGGGCATGGAGCAGGAGCTGGCCATCCGCGGGGTGAGCTACCAGGTTATCAGCGACGCCCAGTACGCGGGCATCCTGGGCCAGATAGCCGACCCCAACGCCAACATGGACGTGATGAAGCTGGAGAAGGCGCCCAAGATTGCCGTGTACACGCCCAAGGGCAAGCAGCCCTGGGACGACGCGGTGACGCTGGTGCTGACCTACGCCCAGATTCCCTACACCGAAATCTACGACGACGAGGTGCTCGACGGCAAGCTCACCAAGTACGACTGGCTGCACCTGCACCACGAGGACTTCACCGGGCAGTACGGCAAGTTCTTCGCCTCCTACCGCAACCGCCCCTGGTACCAGCAGCAGCAGCGCGACTCCGAAGCCGCCGCCAAGCGCCACGGCTTCGGCAAAGTGTCGCAGATGAAGGCCTCGGTGGTGACCAAGATGCAGGAATTCGTGGCTGGCGGGGGCTTCCTGTTTGCCATGTGCTCGGCCACCGATACCTACGACATTGCCCTGGCCGGCCTGGGCGTGGACTTGGTGGAGAGCATGTACGACGGCGACCCGGCCGACCCGCAGGCCCAGCAGAAGCTCAACTACAACCGCACGCTGGCCTTCAAGGACTTCCAGATCGTGCGCGACCCGTACCAGTACGAGTACAGCAACATCGACATGCAGCCCTACGAGCGGGGCGTAGGCGAAGACAACGACTACTTCCAGCTGTTCACCTTCTCGGCCAAAAACGACCCGGTGCCCACCATGCTCACCCAGGACCACGAGAAAACCGTGAAAGGCTTCATGGGCCAGACCACGGCCTTCCGCAAGTCCCTGATCAAGTCCGACGTGCTGGTGCTCGGGGAAAACAAGACTTCGGGCGAGGTGCGCTACATGCACGGCGAGCTGGGCAAGGGCACCTGGACCTTTTTCGGCGGCCACGACCCCGAGGACTACCAGCACCTGGTGGAAGAAGAGCCCACCGACCTCTCGCTGCACCCCAACTCCCCGGGCTACCGCCTGATTCTGAACAATATTCTGTTTCCGGCGGCCAAAAAGAAAAAGCAAAAAACCTGATGCCATCTTTCCTTACCAAATGGAGCCGCGCCGGCCTCGGCGCGGCTTTTTTGTCAGTGGGGCTTACCCTAGCGGGCTGCCAGTCCTCGCCCACCCCCGCTCCTGATCCAACGCCTACCGCCCCCACGTTCTACCGCGGGGCCGACCTGTCGTTTTCGGCGGAGATTGAAGCGGCCGGCACCCGCTTTACCGACCAGGGCCAGACCGGCACGCCGCTGGCGCTGCTGCAGCGGCGCGGCCTGAACCTGGTGCGCCTGCGCCTGTGGCACACCCCGGCATCGGGGCACAGCAACCTGGCCGAGGTCGTTGGTTACGCCCGCCGCGCCCGCCAAGCCGGCTTGGCCGTACTCCTCGACCTGCACTACTCCGATACCTGGACCGACCCCGGCCAGCAGGCCCCGCCCCGCGCCTGGCAAAACCTCGCGGCTCCGGCGTTGCAGGACAGCGTGTACCAGTACACCCGCCGCGTGCTGCGCGCTTTCGAGGCCCAGCAGGCCACGCCCGATCTGGTGCAGATTGGCAACGAGATAAACGGCGGGATGCTCTGGCCGCAGGGCCGCATTCAGTCGGCCAGTGACTACCCGGCCCTGGCGGCGCTGCTGCGGCGCGGCCTGCAGGCCGTGACCGATGCCGACCCCGCGCACCGCATCCGCACGGTGCTGCACTTCGCCGGGCCCGTCGGGGCCGAGTTTTTCTTCGACCAGATGCAGCGGCAAAACGTGGCCTACGACGTGCAGGCGCTGTCGTATTACCCGCAGTTTCACGGCCGCAGCCTCGCCACGCTGCAGCAGCAGTTGACGGGCCTGGTCAACCGCTTCGGCAAGGACTTGCTGGTGGTGGAAACGGCCTACCCCTTCACGCTAGGCTGGAACGACTATACCCATAACTCCGTCGGGCAGGCCGATCAGCTGGTGCCGGGCTACGACGCGACGCCGGCCGGGCAGCGAGCCTACCTACTAGCGCTTCGTCAGTTAATCAAGGAGTTACCCGGCGGCCACGGCCTCGGCTTCTGCTACTGGGCGCCCGACTGGGTGGCCTTTAAAGGCCCCACGGCCACCAACGGCTCCGCCGCCGAAAACCAGGCCCTGTTCGACTTCACCAACGCGGGCGTGCCGGCGCTGGAGGCCTTCGGTGCCAATTAACTCCGCCGCTCCCGCGGCCCTCGAGCCCGGGCCTAAATTCCATCGGTAATGCTTTGAGGGTATCCGCCGGCGCGGCTTATGCGTTTGAATGGGCTGCACCCACCCCAGCCTGCATGGATACGGACCACGTCAACTACGGCCTCTCGGCCGCCAGCGCCGAAGAAAAAACGCCCATCGAAGACGCGCCCAACCCGCTGCCGCGGGCGGTGCTGCGCCTCAACAACGTGATGCTGCTCGACGGCGAGTGGCGCTTTGCCCTCGACGCCGACGACGCGGGCCTCAACGAAAGCTGGTACCTCGGCCGCGACTACGAGCACGTGGCCACCTGGCCCGGCTCGGTGGAAATGCACTTGGCCGAAGCCCGCGGCCTGAGCGACCCGGCCCGCTGGCACGACCAGGTGGTGGCCTGGTACGAGCGGGAATTCACCGTGCCGGCCTGCGCCGAGCCCGGCGGGCGCTGCATGTATCAGCTCACCTTCGGGGCCTGCGGCTACGAAACCCGGGTGTGGCTCAACGGCCGCCCGCTGCGCACCATCGAGGGCGAAGACGTGCACTACGGCGAGTACACCTCGTTTTCCTTCGAGCTGGACGAGAGCCTGCTGCTGCCCGTCAACCGTCTCACCGTGCGCATTGCCGACACGATGGACGCCGAGACACCGCGGGGCAAGCAGGAGTCGCACGTGTACAAGCGCGGCGGCATCTGGTACCAGACCTACACCGGGGCCGTGCGCTCGGTGTGGCTGGAAGTGGTGGAGCGCAACCGCCTCCGCTCCCGCGTGAGCGTGGTGAGCTTGGTGGAAGACCGGCTGGTGCGCTTCAATGTGGCTACCCGCATCCACGACCCGGGCCAGTACACGCTGCGCCTGCAGGTGTTTGAGCGCCCCAACGGGCACGGCCCCGCCACCGAGCCGCTGGCCTCGTCGGACTTCCCGCTGCGGCTGGAAGCGGGCCAGAAGCAGCAGCGCGTGGTGCTGGAAGTGCCCGGCGCGGAGCTTTGGTCGCCGGAGCACCCGCAGCTCTACCGCCTGGTGGCCGAGCTCATCGACGAGCACGGGTACGCAGCCCGCATCGAGGCGCAGTTTGGGCTGCGCAAGATCGAGGCGCGGGGCCGCTACGTGTACCTCAACAACGAGCCCACCTACCTCGACGGCATCCTCTACCAGCCCGGCACGGCCAGCTACGAGGAAATACGCCGCCATTTCCGGGCCATGAAGGAGCTGGGCTGCAACCTGGTGCGCGTACACATTGCCGGCGTCGACCCGCGCATCTACCAGCTGGCCGACGAGCTGGGCCTGCTGCTGTGGGTGGAAGTGCCCAGTCCGCACTCCTCCACCCCGCGCAGCCGCCAGAACCACCGCGCCGAGCTGCTGCGCATGCTGGCTTTGATGGAAACGCACCCGTCCATCGTCATCTGGAGCCTCTACAACGAGGACTGGGGCGCCCAGGACATTGCCTCCAACGCCGCCACCCGCCGCTACATCATCGACACCTACCACTACATGCACCTGGAGCACCCGCAGTTCCTGGTGGTCGACAACGACGGCTGGCAGCACATTTCCTGGGAGGGTCGGCTGAAGTCGGACCTGCTCACGGCCCACCTCTATACGCCCGCCCTGGACCGCTGGCGCGAGCTGCTCGACCAGCTCACCGCCGGCCAGCTGGAGGGCGTGGCGGCCTTTCCGCTGGTGGTCGGCGACCCGTTTTTCTACCGCCATCAGGTGCCGCTCATCGTCAGCGAGTGGGGCGGCTTCGGCTTCTCCGACTACGGCGGCCCCCAGGACGCGGCCGCCCGCACCGAGCAGATCCGGCAGTTCAAGCACGAGCTGCGCCAGCGCCCCATTGCCGGCGATGTGTACACCCAGGCCACCAACATCGAGGATGAGCGCAACGGCCTGATCGACCCGCAGACGGGCGAGCTGTCGGTGCCGGCGGGGCTGCTGGACTCACGCACTAAGCCGGAGCCGCCGCCTGCCACACCTAAACCAATAGTGTAGGCTACAGCCCTGAATTGACGCCATAACAAGCGCTTGTACCAACAAACACTGACACGCTTACCGCTTCATCCGCAGCGTCGCGGCCACTTTGCGAAAGTCCGCCACCGGATCGGTGACGGCAGCCGGCTTGGCAGTTGGTACTTTACCCTTCACCGGATTCTTTGGCGCTGGTTTGGCCGCTGAGGCCGGCGGTCCAAACACTACGCCGTGGAAAATCAGCGTAGCGTCCTCGTCGGTGCGGATGAGTTGGTAAAAGCTGTTGCGCCGCCCGCGCAGCGTGCTGCTGCCGCTGACTTCGTAGCCCGAACCGGACGGCAGCTGCCGCTCCTGGCTCTGCAGGGTAGCACCGGGCGTGGTCAGGGCCCGGACCAGGCGCAGCAGCCGCAGCCGGGCTTCTTCGGCGGGCAGCGGCGGCAGCACCTGCACGGAAAAGCGGGTGGCGAACGTATCGGGCACGGCGCCGGCGCTGCCCGCCGGGCCAAACACGTAGGTTTTGTCGGCGCGGCGCACTTCCAGCAGCTGGTAGGGCGTGCCGGTCAGGCTGAGGACGAAGGGCGCCAGCTCCAGCGGCGGCACCTGCCCTTGGGGGTCGTAGTAGCCGGTGAGCAGCATCTGCCGCAGCTCGGCTTCGGCCGCCGCGTCGTTATCGGGGTAGAGGCCAAACACCAGCGTGAAGCTGGCCGAGTCGCCGAAGGCCAGCATCATCAGGTCTTTGCCCGGTTCCAGGCTGGCGCCTTCGCCAAATACGGCCGGGTAGCCGTTGAACTGCAGCTCGTGCTGCCGCACTTCCTTGGCGCGACCAGCTAGGTACTGCTCGACCACTAGGCCGCGTATTTTCAGGAAGTTCCCCTCGCTCACGCGCAGCACTTCCAGCAGGGAGCCATCGGGTCGGGCCAGGCCATTGAGCGACTCTTCCGGCGCGTAGCCCGGGGCGGCCTGCACGTAGAACGTGGAGCCGGGCACGCGTCGGTGCCGGGCCGTGAGGGTGCTACGCACGGTGTCGGGCACAGTGCTTTCGGCCGTTTTTTCAGGCGTTTGGGCCGCAGCGGGTAGTCCGAAGCCCAGCAGGAGGCTCGCCAGCAGCCAGTGCCACAACACGTTAGCAGCCCGTCCTGGTCGGCTTGCAGATAGAGCCTTGGCTGCTTGGGCACTGGCCCGGCGTACGGAGAGTATCGTGTTGATGATGAGCATACGTAAGCACCCGTTAGCCGGTCCTGGTCTGCGAGCCACCAAAGCCTTGTTCGGGGGCCCAGTCAGGCAGTTTGGCTATCCAGGGGGTTTGGGTGTGCCAGGGTACCCCGGGCAGCGCACGGCGCAGCTTCCCCGCATCAATCAGCTCAGAGGAAAGACAAAGTACCTGCCCGTTCCGTAGCCACAACTCGCTGTAACCGAGAGGCCGCCACGGGGCTATTTTCACATCCTGAGATTGGTAATGCACCACTTCCAGCACATCTACCTTAGGAAAGCAGCGCCATTGTGTTGGGAAGCCGTAGCATAGCCCGAGTATGTCAACGCGCAGCTCCGCCCCTTTATGAAAATTACGGTGCGTGCGATAAGCCCGAAAATCCAGCCGGGAGTACAGCAACAGAGGCGAAAAGCACAGCGTTAGTAGACCTGCGGTTGTGAGCCGGCTGGTGAAAGACTTTTCTGCGGGGTAACCCAGCATAATCACCAGCAGCATTCCTCCAAACATGGCGAAGAGCGGCAGCCAGTGCCAGCGGCGAAGCAGGTAACCGCGCCAGCTTCGGGGAAAAGTGTGCAGACCGACGGCCTTAACGGCAGCTGCCATCAGTGCATTCGGTCGTCGCGCACCGGCAGGCTGGTCACGATGTCGCCCTCGATTTTGAGCAGCTCCTGCAGGCGCGCGTCCACTTCCTGCGGGTCGCAGTATTCCTTGGCTAGGTCCACGTAGGCCACGAAGTGCCCGGCCTCGGACACCATCAGCTCGTAGTAAAACTTGCTCAGCTCCTGGTCGGGAATGTGCTTCCAGAGCAGTTTGAACCGCTCGCAGCTGCGCGCTTCGATGAGCGCCGACACCAGCAGCTGGTCCATGAGCTGCCGCTCGCGGGCCCCGCCGCGGCGCACGTGCTTGAGCAGTTCCACCACGTACTCGTCGCGGCGCGGGCGGCCCAGCGGCAGACCGCGCTTGCGCAGCTCCTGCAGCACCCGCTCGAAGTGGCTCCATTCCTCGGCCACCAGCTCGGTCAGCTCGTCGACGAGGCGGGTTTTCTCGGGGTAGCTCACGATCAGCGAAATGCCGGTGCTGGCCGCTTTCTGCTCGCAGTAGGCGTGGTCGACGAGGATGTCGCCGATGTTTTTGCTGGCAATATCGACCCAGCGTGGGTCGGTGTTGAGCTTGAGCTTGAGGATGGTTTTTTCGCGCTGCTGAGCTACCTCGGTCGAGGGCAGCGCGGCGTTATGATCGGTCATAGTCGAGGATTGTCGAATGGCTAAATGGTCAAATTGCTGGTCGTTCTGCACTTGAAGCTATTATTCAGCCCACACATCAGAACAGCCAATCATTTAACTATTTAACAATTCAATCATTCAAAGTCGTTTAGTCGAAGAAGTTCCACTTCAGCCCGAGCTGGAAGCTGCGGGGGTTGCCGGTGTAGAAGGGCGTGGGGAAGTAGCCGGCTTCGGGCAAACCCTGGTTGACGTACGCCATTTTCAGGAACACCGATACCGTTTTGATGTCGGCCGTGAAGAACACGTCGGCCACCGCGAAGCCGCGGGAGGTGAAGTGGTCCTGCACGTAGAACTGCTGCACGCTCGGCGCATAGTCGTAGGGCGTCCAGCTCGACTGGAAGTAGGTCTCGACCCCGAACTGGCTGAACAGGGCTTTTTTGAAGATGAAGCCCTCGGCGTAGATGCGCGAGTTGCCCACCAGCTTCGGAACGCGCAGGCCCTCCCCTTCGCCGCCCTGCGTGAAGGTCACCTGGTTGTCGAGGCGCAGCAGGCCGTAGCTCAGCTGGTGGCGCAGAAAGCCCACCAACAGCTGCTTGCTGCCGTCGATCTGACGAGGCAGCAGGTCGCGGCGGTAGTTTTCGCGCTGGCCGTAATACACCAGGTTGTAGATGGTCACGAACGAGGCCGAGACCTGCACGCGCTGCTGCCAGGCCGCGTCGGCGCGGCTCAGGCGCTGGTTCAGGCTCACCGTGAGCTGGTCGACGGTGGTATTACCCACTCTGAGAATGTCGCCGGTGGCGGTGGTATCGGGCCAGGCGTGGTGGTTGCCCCGGAACTGCTGCTGGGTGAGCGTGGGCGCGTAGGTGGAGTGCAGAACCTCGCCGGTCAGCGGGCCGAAGCGCACGCGCCCGCGCAGCCATACTTCGTTGAAGAACTTGTACTCCCCGGCCGCTTCCACGTCGAACAGCTTGCGCCAGCGGAAGGAGGCCGTGCCGCCCACAAACAGCTGATTCGCCGTTACTTCGGGCAGCACGTCGATTTCCTGATCCGGGTTGCTGGCGCGCGACTGCGTGCGCAGCCGGGCGTTGCGGTAGCGGCCGTAGAGGCGGTATTCCAGAAAATCGGTGCGCCCAAGCAGGCCCAGGGTGTTTTCCAGCTGCCGGTAGGTGGAGCGGTCATCGGTCTGGGTCGAGCTGCGCAACACCTGGGCGTAGTAGTCGCGGTCAAGGGGGCCGAGGGTGAAGTCGTCGGTGTAGCGGTTGTACTGCCGGCGCCAGTCGAGCAGGTGGTAGGCGGTCAGGCCCCGGCCCACCAGGTTGTAGGTGTGGGTGAGGTGAAACTGGTCGCGGTGGTCCTTGTTCTGGGCCTGACGCAGCCACACATCCTCGCTGCGGTAGTCGAAAAGGAAGGAGAGCGTGTCTCCGTCGGTGGCGCGGGGCTTGATGCCGCCCTGCTCGATGGCACGGTGCCGGGCCTCGTAGTAGTTGAGCAGCACGTGGTACCGCTCGTCCTTGGTCTGGTAGCGGGCAAAGATGAGCACCCCGGCGTGCGTCACCTGCGGGTCGCGGCTGTTGGTAGTGCCCAGCTGCTTGTTGGCCCCGAACCGCTCGTAGGCAATGCCCACGTTCACCGCCTTTTTGATGCTGCGGGTGTAGGCGCCCTCGAAAATCTGCTCGCCGGCCCCGCCCTGCACGAAGCGGAAAAAGCTGTAGGGCGAGCGGGTGTCGTAGTACGGAATAGTGGCCGGGTCGCGGAAGTAGCGGTCGAAGGCGTTGCGGCCGACGCGGGCGCCGAGGCGGGTGTTGGGCTCCCACAGCAGGCGGCGCGAGGCCAGGGCCACGTTGCCCAGGCTTTGCTGGAAGGTACTGTCGTAGTACCAGTTGCGACTGTTGTGCATACCCGTCAGGGTGGTATCCAGCGGGTGACCGTCGGGCTGGTTGCGCAGCACATCCACCTCCCGCACGACGAGGGTGGTCTTGGGGCCGTAGATGGCCCGGGTGGAATCGTCGACCACCTGGGCGCGGCTCAGCGTGGGCAGCAGGCCCAGCGGCAGCCCCAGCAGGGGCAGCCACCAGCGGCCAGGGCGCGGGGAGGTCAAACGGCAGATAATAACGTCAGGCAACGGCACGGGGCGTAAGCAAGGGCGTGAGCAGGGCCTGCAGGCGCGCAGCGCCGTCGGCCAGGAAAGCGACCCGGATGGGAACGTAAAACAACGGCAAACTCGCCGCGCTGGTGTGCAAGGCCGGCTCGCGCAGGCGGGCGGCGTCCTTTTCGGTGGTAATAATAACGGCCCCGGCCGGCAACGCGGCGCCCAGCTGCCGCAGCTCGGCCGCCGTGAAGGCGTGGTGGTCGGCAAAGCGGTGGTGGGCGGCAATCGGGTGGCCGCGCCGCCGCAGCTCGGCCAGCAGGGGCTCGGGCTGGGCAATGCCGGTGAGTACCACGACGGGCTGACCGGCAGCGGGCAGCGGGCCCGCTTCGGCAAAAACCGGCTGCGGCGGGCCGTATTCGTAGCTCGAAAACAGCACGGGCACCCCGGAGCGGGCGTAGCGAAGGGCCCGGGCCGTGGCCTGCTGCCGGGCCGCCGCGGGCAGCTCCGCCGGACACTTGGTCACCACGATGACGTCGGCGCGGCGGGCGCCGCGGCGGCTTTCGCGCAGGCGGCCAGCGGGCAGCACGTGGTCGAGCCAGAAGGGCCGGGCCAGTTCGGTGAGCAGAATATTCAGGTCGGGGCGCACGCGGCGGTGCTGGTAGGAGTCGTCGAGCACCACGGCCGTCACCCCGGGCGCCTGGGCGGCCAGTTCGGCCAGGCCGTGGCGGCGGTCTTCGTCGACCACCACCGGCACCCGGCCGCCGAAGCCGTGAAAGTGCTGCCAGGGCTCGTCGCCGATGCTGGCGGCCGTGTCGGCGCTGGTGGCGCGGCGGAAGCCCCGGGTCTGGCGGCCGTAGCCGCGGCTGAGGATGGCCGGCTGCTGGCCCAGGTCGAGCAGCTGCTGCGTCAGCCAGGCCACGTGCGGGGTTTTGCCGGTGCCGCCTACGCGCAAGTTGCCCACGTTGATGAGCGGTACGGCCGCCGCCGTGCTTTGCCAGAAGCCCGTATCGTAGAGCCAGTTGCGCACCGCCGCCACGCCGGCGTACAGCCAGCTCAGGGGCAAGAGCAACAGGGTCAGCAAACGGGGCATGGCAGGCAGCCGCGCGGCACACGGCCACGACGGGCGGCAAAAATACGCGAAATGCCGCCGCCCCGGCCGCCCGCAGCGCTATTGCGTACTGATTTGGCCTATGACCGCGCCCTCCACCTTCGCCGACCGCCTGCTGGCCCTGCTCACCGCCTTCCCCGCCGCCCCGCCCCTGCCCGACGGCGTGCAGGCCCTGAACCCCTACCAAACCGAGCCCGCCCGCGGCCTGCTCACGCAGTTTGCCCAGCGCTACTACGCTGATAATAAGCCCCGCGTGGCCTTGCTCGGCATCAACCCCGGCCGCTTCGGCGCCGGAAGCACCGGCGTGGCTTTCACCGACCCGGCCGCCCTGGCCACGCACTGCGGCATTCCCAACGAGTTGCCGCGGCGGCCGGAGCTGTCGAGCCAGTTCGTGTACCAGCTCATCGACGCAGTGGGCGGGCCGGCGGCGTTCTACAGGCATTTTTACCTTGGTTCGCTGTATCCGCTGGTGCTCATGCGGGCGGGCCGCAACTACAATTATTACGATTCCCGGGCCGTGACGCAGGCGCTCTGGCCCGATTTGCAGCGGTCCTTGCAGCAGCAGGTGGCCGCCGGCCTGCGCCGCGACGTGGCCATCAGCCTGGGCCGCCGCAACGGGGAATATTTCACCAAGCTCAACCAGGAGCTGGGCCTGTTCGAGCGGATTCTCGTCTTCGACCACCCGCGCTTTATCATGCAGTACAAGCGCCGTGAAGCCCCCGATTACGCCCTGCGCTACGCGGCACGGCTTGCGGACCTGTTGTAAAGGCATTCAAGCGGGCACGGGGTCCGCTTAAGCTTTGCAGCCCCAGCAGACCCGGATGCATAACGAGCCGGGGCTAATCCACCCGAATCCAACGAAGCGTGAAGGTGGCCTGACCGCTGGTCTGGGTGTTGCGCAGCCAGACGTTGGTGGAGTTGTTGTCCACGTTCTCGTAGCTGACGGAGATAGACATACCTGTGCCACCCGCCCCGCTATCATCTACGCTAAACATTAGCGTGGGCTTGTAGCCCAGGTTGTGAAACCAGGTGAAGTGGCCCTGCACGCCGGCGTTCAGAGTTAGGGGGTTCGAGTACACGGCCTGGCGGATGCTCCCGTTCACGTCGAGCTTGCGCTGGGGCGTTGCGGTGCCCACGCCCACGTTGCCCGTGTTGTCGATGCGCAGGCCCTCGGTACCGCCGTCGTTGCTGAGCCAGTTGTTGTTGAGCCGCACGTTGGCCGTGGCCGTGTGGTTGCCCAGGTTGTCGGCCCCCGAGGGCAGCGTCACGCTGTTGCCCCCGCTGATGCTCAGCGACTGGCCGCTCACGTTCAGGGTTTGCGTCAGGTTAAACCAGCTTGTGCCGTTGAAATAGTAGTAGCCGGCCGTGCCATCGGTCTGATATACCAGCAGGCCCTGGGCCGGAGTGCTGATGGCCGTGCGCTGGGCCGCCGTCATGCGCGGGGCCAGCAGGCCCTTGCTGGTGGACTTCACCTCCAAGGCGGCGGAAGGATCGGGGCTGGCGGTGCCCACGCCCACCGACTGCGCCAAGGCAACTGGAGCGGTGAGCAGGAACAAGAGCAAAGTAGTAGTGTGCTTCATAGCAGGTAGTTGGTCGTGAATGCCCAATGCCTCACCTCGGGGCCGGGCTTGGGGCGAAACTATTTTTCCGCCCGACATCGTCCAACTGCGCAGCACACTTTATCCATAAAATCAGGTATTTACACTTAGAACGTCCCCGCATCGGGCAGCCGGGCTGACTTCGCGGGGCAGAGGAGTTCCGGTTCCTGAAGCCGCAAGCGAAAAGCCGCTACCGTATACCTTCGCAGCACTATGTCCGCAACCGTCCAAGACCTCACCCGCGCCCTCGAAGCCTGGGCGCCCCTGCCCTACCAGGAAAGCTACGACAACGCCGGCCTGCAGTGCGGCGACCCGCAGATGCTCGTCAAGGGCGTGCTTATTGCCCTCGACTGCACGCCAGCCATCATCGACGAGGCCGTGCGCCGGGGCTGCAACGTGGTCGTGGTGCACCACCCGGTCATTTTCGTGCCCCTCAAGCGCCTCACCGGGGCCACCGAGGTGGAGCGCACCATCATGCGCGCCCTGCGCCTCGACGTGGCCGTGTACGCGGCCCACACCAACCTCGACAACGTGCGTCACGGCGTGAGCCGCCACCTGGCCGAAAAGCTGGGCCTGACCAACCTGCGCATCCTCGACCCCAAGCCCGGCCTGCTCGGCAAGCTCATCACCTACGTGCCGCCCGCTCACACCGCAGCCGTGCTGCAGGCCCTCTACGCCGCCGGCGCCGGCCAGGTGGGCGACTACCACGACTGCAGCTTTCGCCTCGACGGCACCGGCACCTTCACGCCCGGCCCCCATACGAACCCGACCGAAGGCGAAAGGAATGTTCCGCAAACCGTGCCGGAGCAGCGGGTGGAAGTGCTGCTGCCGCTGCACCTGCAGCACAAAGCGTTGGCGGCGCTGCGCCAGGCGCATCCCTACGAGGAAGTGGCCTACGAGCTGATCAAGCTGGAAAACGTAAACCAGGAAGTTGGCTCCGGCATGATCGGGGAGCTGCCCGAGGCGCTGCCGGCCAAGGACTTTCTGCGCCTGCTGCGCGAGCGGCTCGGCGTGCCGGTGGTCAGGCACACCGAGTTCCACGCCGTGATTCGCCGGGTGGCGGTGTGCGGCGGGGCCGGCTCCTTCCTCACGAAGAAAGCCGTGGCCGCCGGCGCCGATGCCTACGTGACCGGCGACATCAAATACCACGAGTTTTTTGCCCCCGAAGGCCGCCTGCTGCTCTGTGACGTGGGCCACTACGAGAGCGAGCAATATACCGGGGAGTTGTTTCGCGAATTGCTTAGGGAGAAATTTGCGCGTACTTTTGCGGTCTTGTTAGCCGAGACCCCCACGAACCCTGTTCGCTATGATTTCTAATTCCGCTTCGGACATCACCGTAGCCAGCAAGCTGGAAGCCCTGCTCAACCTGCAACGCATTGACTCGCAGCTCGACGAAATTCGGCGCGTGCGCGGCGACTTGCCGGAGGAAGTGCGCGACCTGGAAGACGAAATTGCCGGCTACGAAGTCCGCGTTTCGAAATTCGACGAGGAAGTAGCGAGCCTGAACGACCAGATCAAGGCCCGCAAGCAAGCCGCCAAAGACGCCGAAGTACTGATCCGTCGCTACGAGGACCAGCAGCAGAACGTGCGCAACAACCGCGAGTACGAAGCCATCGGCAAGGAAATGGAGCTGCAGAAGCTCGAAATCCAGATTTCCGAGAAGAAGATTCGCGAGTTCCAGTACCAGATCGACCAGAAAAACCAGGAAATCAGCGGCACCAAGCTGCGCCTGGACGAGCGCCGCAAGGACCTGACCAACAAGCAGTCGGAACTGCAGGTTATCGTGGGCGAGAGCGAAGCCGATGAGCAGAAGCTCGTGGCTGAGCGCGAAGTAGCCGCCAAGCCTGTGGAAGACCGCCTGCTGTCGGCCTACACCCGCATCCGCGGCAACGCCCGCAACGGCCTGGCCGTGGTGATGGTGAAGCGCGACGCCTGCGGCGGCTGCTTCAACACGGTGCCCCCGCAGCGCCAGGCCGACATCATTGCCCACAAGAAAATCATCGTGTGTGAGCACTGCGGCCGCATTCTGGCCGACGTGGAAGCCCGCGCATAAGTTTTCGTTGCGCGTTTTGCGTTGTTTGTTTTTCGAAAAGGAACGGCCCCGTGTCGTTCCTTTTTTCATTGTTCGGATGAAGGTTCTCGCAGAGGTGCGCCGAGGGTTGCGCGCAGGCGCGCTACGAGCGGCCCTGCTCCTGCTGCCGCTTTGCGTCTGCGCGGCGCAGGAACCGGATTCGAACAACGAACAACGAACAACAAACAACGAAACGGCGTCCGACCAGCTCAGCCCCGCCGCCCGCCGCGCCTATACCGAGCTGCTGAAGCTGCGCACCGGCACGGCCCAGGCCCTGGCGCGGACGGAGCTGCGGCAACAGCCCGGCAGCCCCGGCGCCCTGCTGGTGGCCGAGGGCGCGGGTTTTGCCGAGCTGGTCATCAGCCAGGACGCCAGTCGCTACCAAACCATTATCGACCAGCAGGATGCCGCCCTGGCGGCCCTGGACGCGCAGCCGCGCACGGCCCTGCGCGACTACGTGCGCGGCGAGATTCGCCTGCACCAGGCCGTGGCCCAGGTGATGTTCGGCCACGAACTGCAGGGCGCCTGGAGTTTGCGCCAGGCCTACCTGCAGGTGCAGCAGAACGCCCGGCGCTGGCCCGGCTACCTGCCTACGGTAAAGACCCTGGGTTTGTGCGAGTTTCTGATCGGCTCGGTGCCCGAGGGCTACCGCTGGTTTCTGAACCTGCTGGGCCTGCCCGGCAACACCGAAGCCGGGCTGCAGCACCTGCGCACCGCCGCCCAGCGCCCCCACGACTTCCAGCCCGAAGCGCAGATTCTGGTGGCCCTGATCCGGCAGACCTACTACGGCGCCGATGAGGAAGCCGCCGCGCTGGTAGCCCGCCTCAGCCGCGAGCAGCCCGATAACCTGCTGTTCAGCTACCTGGGCATGTCGGTGCAGAAAAAGCTGCACCACGCCGACCAGGCCCTGGCCTACTACCGCAATCAGCCCACCGGCCCCACCTACGTGCCCGTGGCCTACCTGCACCACATGGCCGCCGACCTGCTGCTTTACCAGGGTCAGTACACGGCTTCGGAGCGGGCCAACCAGCAGTTTCTGAGCGAGTACCGCGGCGTGCACTACCGCAAGGATGCCTGGTTTAAGCTCTACCTCGCCTACTGGCTCAGCGGCGACGCGGCCCAGGCCGAGCGCAGCCGCCAGCAGATCAGCAAGGGCGGCGACACCACCGTGGAAGAGGACCGCTACGCCCAGCGCTTCGTCGACGACCGGGTGCCGCTCAGCCGCCCGCTCACCCGCGCCCGCCTGCAAATCGACGGGGGCTACTACCGCCCGGCCCTGGCCACGCTGGATGAGTTTCGGGCCACCGGTGCCACCCCGCTGCGCGACCGGCTGGAGGAGCCCTACCGCCGCGCCCGCGCCTACCACGGCCTGCAGCGGCTCGATTCGGCCCGGCTGTACTACGGGCGCTGCATCACGGCCAGCGGCACGGCGCCGTATTATTTTGCCCCGCAGTCGGCCCTACAACTAGGTTATATTTGCCAGGAAGCCGGCCAGAAAGCCCAGGCGAAGGCGTATTTTCAGCAGGCGCTGAGCTACGGTAAGCACGAGTATAAAACCAGCACCGACGCCAAGGCCAAGGTGGCGCTGGCGAGTTTGAAATGACGCCGACTTTTTCCCCGGCCCAGGCCCTGCGCTGGGCCGCCCGGTTCCCGTACTGCGCCTACTACGTGCCGGCCGTGGGCACCGCCGCGCCCGGCGGCGCCTTCGCGCACCTGCTGGCCGTGGGCACTGCGGCTATACCCGGCCCCGATTCGTTGGCCGGGCTGGATGCGTGGCTGGCCGCCCAGGCTGACGCAGCGGCCCCACGCTGCGGCTTGCTCACCTACGACCTCAAAAACGAGGTGGAGCCCCTGCTCCACAGCCGGCACCCCGACGGTCTGCACTGGCCCGCCCTGCACTTCTTCGTGCCCGACAAGTGGCTGCGCTGGCACCCCGACGGCCGCCTGGAAACCCACGGCCTGACCGCCGACGACCTGCACACCATTGAAGCCACACCTACGGCTGCCGCCCCCACCGCCCCGGTGCCCGCGCTACGCCCCCGCCTGCCCCGCGCCGAGTATCTGCGGGCCGTGGAAGCCGTGCGCGAGGACATTCTCAACGGCGAAGTCTACGAGCTGAACCTCTGCCAGGAGTTTTTCGCCGAAGGCGTCCAGCTGGAGCCCGTCGACACGTTTCTGAAGCTGCTCGATGCCTCGCCCACGCCCTTCGCCGGCTTTTATAAGTGGCAGGACCGGTTTCTGCTCTGCGCCTCGCCCGAACGGTTTCTGCGCCGCGACGGGGAGCAGCTGCTGTCCCAGCCCATCAAGGGCACCAGCCGACGCGGCGCCACGCCCGAGGAAGATGAGCAGCAGCGCCACGCCTTGTTGCACGACGAAAAGGAGCGCGCCGAGAACCTGATGATTGTGGACCTGGTGCGCAACGACCTGGCCCGCGTCAGCCGCCCCGGCACGGTGCAAGTGCCCGAGCTGTTCGGCCTCTACCCCTTCCGCCACGTCTGGCAGATGATTTCGACCGTCACCAGCCAGCCCGCGCCCGGCACAACTCTCGCCGATACCTTACGCGCCACCTTCCCGATGGGCTCCATGACCGGCGCGCCCAAGGTGCGGGCCATGCAGCTCATCGAGCAGTACGAGCGGGCCCGCCGCGGCCTCTACAGCGGCAGCATCGGCTACACCTGGCCCGGTGGCGACTTCGACTTCAACGTGGTCATCCGCAGCCTGCAGTACCGCCAGGATACCGGCTACCTCAGCTTCCAGGTCGGCTCGGCCATTACCTACGACTCGGTACCGGAACGCGAATACGAGGAGTGCCTGTTGAAAGCCAAAGCCCTGCTGGAAGTGCTGGACAGTGAAATTGTTGAATGGTCAAATGGCTAAATGGTTGGTCGTTCAGGCGTGCCGCAGGAACACACAGCCATTTAACAGTTTAACCGTTTAGCCATTCAACGAAACTGCCAAACTGTCATTTCTCCCCCGGAAGCCGTACCTTTGCCCTCCTTACGCTGATTTTCCGAGGCCATGTCTCAACCCCTGCTTACGCTCGATTTCCTGGATAACGCCCCCGCGCCGGCCGCCGACCAGCTGCCCGCCGACGTGCGCGTGACCGAAGCTACCCACACCGGCCGGCAGCGCCGGCTCTACATCGAGAGCTACGGCTGCCAGATGAACTACTCCGACTCCGAAATCGTGTCGAGCATCCTCTACGACGAGGGCTTCGACACCACCACGGAGCTTTCGGAGGCTGACCTGGTGCTGCTCAATACCTGCTCCATCCGCGAAAAGGCGGAGGTGACGGTGCGGCAGCGCCTCAAGGAAATCAACTCCCACAAGCGCAAGCGGCCGGGCCTGCTGGTGGGCGTGCTGGGCTGCATGGCCGAGCGCCTGAAGAGCAAGTTCCTGGAGGAGGAGAAGATTGTGGACCTGGTGGTCGGCCCCGATGCCTACCGCGACCTGCCGAACCTGATCCGGGACGTGGACAATGGGCAGCGGGCGGTGAACGTGCTGCTGAGCCGGGAGGAAACCTACGCCGATATCACGCCGGTGCGCCTGAACTCCAACGGCATCACCGCCTTCGTGAGCATCATGCGCGGCTGCGACAACATGTGCTCGTTCTGTGTGGTACCCTTCACCCGGGGCCGGGAGCGGAGCCGCGACGCCCACAGCATCGTGGCCGAAGCTCAGTCGTTGTTCAACCAGGGCTTCAAGGAAGTAACGCTACTGGGCCAGAACGTAGATAGTTACAAGTGGCAGTCGGAAGACGGCACTGAGCAAGTGAACTTCGCCGGCCTGCTGGAACGGGTGGCCCTTGTCAGCCCCGAGCTGCGCATCCGCTTCTCCACCTCCCACCCCAAGGACATCACCGACGAGGTACTGCACACGATGGCCAAGTACGACAACGTGTGCAACTACATCCACCTGCCCGCCCAGAGCGGCAACTCCCGGGTGCTCAAGCTGATGAACCGCACCTACGACCGCCCGTGGTACCTCGACCGCGTGGCCGCCATCCGCCGCATCCTCGGCGAGGACTGCGGCATCTCGACCGACATGATTGCCGGCTTCTGCTCCGAAACCGAGGAGGAGCACCAGGAAACGCTGAGCCTCATGGACCACGTCAAATACGACATGGCCTACATGTTCTTCTACTCGGAGCGCCCCGGCACCCTGGCCGCCCGCAAGCTGGAGGACGACATTCCGCTGGACGTGAAAAAGCGCCGCCTGGCCGAAATCATCGAGCGGCAGCAGCAGCACAGCCTCGTGCGCAGCCAGCAGGGCGTGGGCAAGGTCCACCGCGTGCTGGTGGAGGGCGTCTCGAAGCGCAGCGAAGAGCACCTGAGCGGCCGCAACGACCAGAATAAAGTGGTCATCTTCCCCCGCCAGCACTTCAAAAAAGGCGACTACGTGAACGTGCTCGTCCACGAATGCACCAGCACGACCCTACTCGGCAACGCGGTAGCGTAAGCTCCCATGAACGTCATGCCGAGCGCAGTCGAGGCATCTCGCTAGATAGTAATCTACTCGTTGGACGAAAAAATTACTATCCGCTATCAGCACGCGAGATGCTTCGGCTTCGCTCAGCATGACGTTCTGGATTTCTACCGCCGCTGGTAAAATATCCGCCGCCGCTGTTCGTCTATTCCCCGAAAACCACTCGGATTTGACACCTTCTGAAATACAGTCCATCAAGCAGCGCTTCGGCATCATCGGCAATGCCGCGTCGCTGAACTTCGCCATTCAGGTGGCCGCGCAGGTGGCCCCGACCGACATGACCGTGCTCATCACGGGCGAAAGCGGCTCGGGCAAGGAATCGTTTTCCAAGATCATCCACGCCCTCTCCCCGCGCAAGCACGGGCAGTTTATTGCCGTCAACTGCGGCGCCATCCCGGAGGGCACGATTGATTCGGAGCTGTTTGGGCACGAAAAGGGCTCGTTTACGGGCGCCACGGAGGCCCGCAAGGGCTACTTTGAGGTGACCAACGGCGGCACCATTTTCCTGGACGAAATCGGAGAAATGCCGCTGGGCACCCAGGCCCGGCTGCTGCGCGTGCTCGAAAACGGGGAATTTATCCGCGTCGGCTCGTCGAAAGTGCAGAAAACCGACGTGCGCGTGGTGGCGGCCACCAACGTGAACCTGCTCAACGCGGTGCAGGAAGGCCGCTTCCGCGAGGATCTGTACTACCGCCTCAACACGGTGCCCATCACGGTGCCGCCGCTGCGCGAGCGGGGCGAGGATATCTACCTGCTGTTCCGCAAGTTCGCCACCGACTTTGCCGAGCGCTACCGCGTAAAGCCCATCACCCTCACGCCCGACGCCCAGCAGGAGCTGATGCGCTTCCGCTTCCCCGGCAACATCCGCCAGCTCAAGAACATAGCCGAACAGATGTCGGTGCTGGAAACCGACCGCGAAATCGAAACCCGCGGGCTGCGCCGCTACCTGCCCCAGGACCAGTCGTCGAACCTGCCGATGCTGCTGGGCGCCACCGCCGACGGCACCGCCCCGCAGGGCCTCTCCGAGCGCGACCTGCTCTACAAGGTGCTCTTCGATATGCGCCGCGACATGACCGACCTCAAGCGCCTGGTGCTGGAAGTAGCGGCCGGCGCGGCCCGCGGCGGCGACGGCGCCGGGCAGGCCCAGGAGCTGGTGCGCCAGAACAGCCACCTCTTCACCAACGTGGGCAGCAACCTGAGCGTGACGCCCTACGACGGCGGCAGCCGCCTCGGCGGGCGCCCGACCGAATCAGCAGAGCCCTTTATTCTCAGCGCCGAGCCGGCCGACGCCGACTACGTGGACGACGAGGTGCAGCGCGTGGAGGACATCACCCACGAGACCGAGGAGGAGAGCCTTTCGCTGGAAGCCAAGGAAAAGGAAATGATTATCAAGGCGCTCAAAAAGCACCACAACAAGCGCAAGTACGCCGCCCAGGATTTGGGCATCTCGGAACGCACGCTCTACCGCAAGCTCAAGCAGTATGACCTGGAATAAGCCCCGCGTGCTCCGCCCCTTCGGGCTGCTGACGGCCTTGCTGCTCAGCCTATTGCCGCTGTCGGGCTGCGGCGTATACTCCTTCACCGGCACCAGCATCGACTACACCCAGATCAAGACCTTCTCGATTGCGGTGTTTCAGAATAATGCCTCCAACGGCCCCTCTTTCCTCGCCCAGCGCCTCACCGAGGACATGAAGGACTACTTCCTGCGCAACACCACCCTGAAGCTGGTGCCCCGCGATGGGGACTTGCAGTTCGAGGGGCAGATTGTGGCCTACGACTTTGCCCCGGCGGCCATTCAGAGCACCAACGGGCAGGACCAGGCCGGCATCAACCGCCTCACCATCCAAGTGCGGGTGAAATTCACCAATACCAAGGACTCCAAGCAGGACTTCGAGCAGACGTTTCAGAGCAACGCCGACTTCCCGGCGGCTACCAACGTATCGAGCATCATGAACGATCCGGCGGCCAACCGCCGCATCACCGACCGCATCATCACCGACGTGTTCAATAAATCGGTAGCCAACTGGTAAGCGGGCGGTTTTTGGCTTGCCAACTGGCTAAATTCCCGTATTGTTGCGGCCCCATTTGGCGAATTCGCCTTTTCCGCGTCTTTGCGTCAAGGGCTGACCGGCCACCGGCCGCTGTCATCAGCCATTTAACAATCAAATAGTTAACCAATGAACCGCGCCTCGCTGTTGCACATCCTGGACCACGCCAGCGGTATTTCGGAGGCCGAAGTGCGGGAGTTGGAGCAACTGGCCGCGGCCTTTCCTTACTGCCAGACGGCCCACCTGCTGCTGGCCAAAGCCGCCCACGACCGCGGCAGCATGCTGGCCGGCCAGCGCCTGCGCCGCGCCGCCACCTACGCCGCCGACCGGGAGTTGTTGCGCGCCCTGATCGAGCAGCCAGCCGCTGACCGCCTGGCCGTGAGTGCGGAAGCCGTAGCGGCACCGTATTCGCCCGCTGCGCCAGTTGCAGAGACCGTAGCCGTTCGTGCTGCTGATCAGGCTTCTAGCACTGATTCGTTGGTCGCGGCCGAGGAACCAGAGGTCAGCGAAGTCACTGCCCCCGCTGCCGATCAGACCGCTACGGCCGCAACGGCCGCCCCGCCTGACGCGCTGGTTGCTGCCCCCGATGCCGGGTCCGCTAGGGTTCCGGCGCCGGATTCAGCACACTCTGCGGCTGAAACCTCAGCAGTGGGGGCTGATTCGGCGGCGGAAGAGCAGTTAGCAGATGAAGCTGCTATTGCTGCTTCGGCCGAAGCGAGCAGCGACATACCAGTCGCAACCACGGAAGAGGAGGTCTTCGATGCCGAGGCAGCAGCTGCAGCCGGTGCCAGCAAGACAGCAGAAGAACTAGCTGACATTGAGCCGATTGACGTTGAACCGACTGATGTAGCGCCAGCTGACACGCCGGTGAAACCCACTGCCGATAGCCCGGGCACCGAGCTGACAGCCGCTGAGGCGGAACCGGTATCCACGGACACTGCGCCCGAAGTCATAACGACGGCAGAACCAGAAGTGGCTCCGGCCGCCCCGGAAACGGACCTGACCATGCCCGGGGCAGCGGCCGAAGCTGTGCCCGCGCCTCTGGTGGCCCAGCTTGCCGCCGCCGATGAGCTGCCCCTGGCCGCGCCGCCCATCCGGCCGCCGGTGGAAGCGGGCAGCTCCCGCTTCGAATTCGGCCTGGGCGACGCGCCCGAGCCCGACCCGGCTTACCTGCTGCCGGAAATACCCGAGGCCCCCGCACCCGGCACCATCCCGCCCTACCGCGCCGACGAACTGCTGGCCTACGCCCTGAGCAGCGGCAGCCGCTTCGGCGCCGCCCTCACCCTGCGCGTCGCCGAGCTGACCCAGGACCTGCCCACCGCCGCCACGTGGCACCCCGACGCGGCCCTGCAGGCTCACGCCGCCGCTCACCGCCCCGCGCCGCCCGCCCTGCCCTCGTCGCTGGCGCTGATTGACAAGTTCTTGCGCAGCCAGCCGCGCATCAAAACCGCCCAGCGCCCCGCCCCGACCGATTCGCCGCAGGCCGATTTGTCGGTGCGCAGCACCAGCGCGGCACCCAGCCTGGCGTCCGAGAGCCTGGCCAAAATCATGGTCCGGCAGGGCAAAATCGGGCGGGCCATTGAAATTTACGAGCAGCTGATGCAGCGGCAGCCGGAAAAAAAGGCGTATTTTGCCGCTCAAATTGACTTACTGAACCAACAACCGGAGTAGATGTACACCGCTATTATTGTCATTGCCCTCTTCGTCTGCTTGCTGCTGGCCCTCGTAGTGCTGGCCCAAAACTCGAAGGGCGGCGGCCTGGCCGGTGGCTTTTCGGCCGGCGGCACGGCCCAGCTCATGGGCGTAAAGCGCACCGGCGACCTGCTGGAGCGCCTGACCTGGGGCTTCGCCATTGCCCTGATGGTACTGGCGCTTGGCTCGCACGTGGTGCTGAGCACCTCGGGCAACGGCCCGGTACGCAGCGTGAACCAGCAAAAAGCCATGGAGGCCCGCCTGCCCGCAGCGGCGCCTGTAACGGCCCCCGGCGCCGCTGCTCCGGCGCAGCCTGGCGCTACGGCTCCCGCCGCCGCCCCGGCTGCGCAGCCCGCAGCTCCCGCAACTGCTCCGGCTCAGTAACCAACTCAGCCCCGTTTCAGACCGGCGGCTTTTCGCAGCAGCGAAAAGCCGCCGGTTCTTTTTTTGCGGCGCGGCGGCGGCAGTTTGCCTATACTTGCGCCGCTCCGGCCGCCGTCCTGTCAGGTCGCGTGTCAGGTGCGGCGCCCAACTCCGGCTGAAAGCTCTTCAGACGGGGGCATTCTGTCAGTTTTGAGCCGATTGGCTACGGCTGGCACAAGAAATGCCCGGCCGCTGCCGACTCTATAGTCGTCTTTCCCTCCAACTTCAACATACCAAACCTAACACCACAGTATGGCAGTTAGCATCAAACCGCTGGCCGACCGCGTTATCATCGCGCCGGCTGCCGCCGAAGAGAAAACCAAGTCGGGCATCATCATCCCCGACACGGCCAAGGAAAAGCCGCAGCGCGGCGAAGTAGTAGCCGTGGGCTCCGGTAAGACCGAAAACGGGACGCTGGTGAAGCCGCAGGTATCGGTGGGCGACCAAGTGCTCTACGGCAAGTACGCCGGCACCGAAATTACCGTCGACGGCCAGGACTACCTCATCATGAAGGAGTCGGACATTTTCGCCATCCTGTAAGCATTTCCCCTCTAATACCCATAGCACAGCCCCATGGCCGCTAAACTCGTTCACTTTGACATTGAAGGCCGCAACAAGCTCGTTGCCGGCGTAGATAAACTGGCTAACGCCGTGAAGGTAACCCTTGGCCCGAAAGGCCGCAACGTGGTTATCGACAAGAAATTCGGCGCTCCGACCATCACCAAGGACGGCGTAACCGTAGCGAAAGAAATCGAGCTGAAGGACCCCATCGAGAACATGGGCGCCCAGCTGGTAAAGGAAGTGGCTTCCAAAACCGCCGACCAGGCCGGTGACGGCACCACCACCGCCACGGTACTGGCCCAGGCCATCTACCGCGCCGGTCTGAAAAACGTAGCCGCCGGGGCCAACCCGATGGACTTGAAGCGCGGCATCGACAAGGCGGTACACGCCGTCGTGGCCAACCTGAAGGCCCAGTCGAAAAAGATTGAAAACTCGTCGGAAATTGCTCAGGTAGGCACCATTTCGGCCAACAACGACCAGGAAATCGGCAAAATGATTGCCGACGCCATGGACAAAGTGGGCAAGGAAGGCGTCATCACCGTAGAAGAAGCCCGCGGCACCGAAACCGAAGTGAAAACGGTGGAAGGCATGCAGTTCGACCGCGGCTACCTCTCCCCCTACTTCGTGACCAACGCGGAGAAGATGGAAGTGGAGCTGGACTCGCCCTTCATCCTGATCTACGACAAGAAAGTCAGCACCATGAAGGAGCTCCTGCCGGTGCTCGAGCAAGTGGTGCAAACCGGCAAGCCCCTGCTGATCATCGCCGAAGATGTGGACGGTGAGGCACTGGCTACGCTGGTGGTGAACAAACTGCGCGGCTCGCTGAAAATCGCTGCCGTGAAGGCTCCGGGCTTCGGTGACCGTCGCAAGGCCATGCTGGAGGACATTGCGGCCCTGACCGGCGGCACCGTTATCAGCGAAGAGCGCGGCTACAAGCTGGACAACGCGACGCTGGATTACCTCGGCCAGGCCGAGAAAATCATCGTTGACAAGGACAACACGACCATCGTCAACGGCAAAGGCGGCAAAGAGGACATCACCGCCCGCGTCGGTCAGATCAAGGCCCAGATCGAGACGACCACCTCGGACTACGACAAGGAGAAGCTGCAGGAGCGCCTCGCCAAGCTCTCGGGCGGCGTAGCCATCCTCTACATCGGTGCCAGCACCGAGGTGGAGATGAAGGAGAAGAAAGACCGCGTAGACGACGCGCTGCACGCTACCCGCGCCGCCGTAGAAGAAGGCGTGGTACCTGGCGGTGGCGTGGCCCTGGTGCGCGCCCTCGATGCCCTGGAAGCCGTTGACACCATCAACAGCGACGAGCGCACCGGCGTGAACATCATCCGCACCGCTCTGGAGGCTCCCCTGCGCACCATCGTGGCCAACGCCGGTGGCGAAGGCTCGGTCGTGGTGCAGAAAGTGCGCGAAGGCAAAGGTGACTTCGGCTACAACGCCCGCGAGGACAAGTACGAAAACCTGATGGCCGCCGGTATCCTCGACCCGACCAAGGTGACCCGCCTGGCCCTCGAAAACGCTGCTTCCATTGCTGGCCTGCTGCTGACCACGGAGTGCGTGATTTCGGAGGAAGCCGAAGACAAAGCCGACGCCGGCCACGCTGGTGGCATGGGCGGTATGGGTGGCATGGGCGGCATGATGTAATCAGCCGGCCCGAGCTGCACTGCTCTGGTTCAATAAAAAGCCCTGCCGGACCTGGTCCGGCGGGGCTTTTTGCGTGTGGTAACCGGCTTTAGCTGCCTTGCCACCAGGCCAGCAGCGCTTCGCCCAGCACCCCACCGAGGCGGCTCATGATGAACCCCGCCGCCATCAGCAGGGCCAGGTACCGGACCGGGGCGCGCCGGGCTGTCAGCGTAGGCAACAGTACGTTCAGGACGTTGTTGGCCGGATAGAGCAGCACCATGGCGGCCAAGGCCATGGCCCAGCTGTTAGCCGACGAGGCTACGGCGTCGGCAGCGGGCGTGGTGTTCAGGGCCAGGGCAGCTCCCCAAAGCAGTACCGATAGTCCGAGCACAATTCCGCAGGCGACAACGAGGCGGCCCAGTGGCCCCGGCCCGCCAGCCGGCTGCCGGCTGACCCACAGCCAAGCGAGCAGCAGCCCCACCAACGGCCCGGCCACCATCAGTCCGATGCTCAGCGACGACCCGACTTGCACGCCGTCGTAAGTTAGGCTGGGCATCAGCACCATTAGCACCACCGTCAGCACGTCGGCCAGCATGAGCACGACCAGCAGCCCGAGGCTGCGCAGGCCGACCCGGAAGCTGCAGTAAATCAAGGCAGCCGAAATCAATGCTGCACTGAGCAGCTGCAATATCCAAACGGGCTCGGCTCGCAACAGCCACCAAGCGCTGCCGGCTGCCAGGAACAGCAGCCCGATTGATGGGCCCAGCCACAAACGGCCCGGCGACGCGGATTCTTCGGTTTCCGATGCACCCGCCTTGGGCAGCAGCGCCAGCAACATGACCACTGCGGCAGCACTGGCGGCCGTCATACCCAAGCCCGTGGGGTAGCCAAACCCCGAGGCAAGAGGTATGACCACCGTCGAGGCCATGAACGCCCCGGCCATGACGAAAGCCGTTAGCAGCACGAAGCCCGTCAGCTGGTTGCGCGAATCGTCGCGGGCGAATAGCTGCCCAACCGAGGCATACAGGGCGGGCGCCAATAGGGCATTGCCCAGCACCTGCAGCACCAAGCCCATGCATACCAGCTCCCACCCCAACGCACCACTCAGGCTGGCGCCAACCAGCACCAGTTGCCCCAGCAGCAGCACCACGCCGCCAGCCAGCCGGGCGCGGGCTAGGCCCCAATACCGGTCGGCAATGAACGCCCCGGCCAGCGGCAGCAGGCACAGCAGCGCATCGATGGTAGTGAGCAAGGGGCTGACCTGAGTCCGTGGCACCTGCAGCTGCTCCTCCAGAAAGATGGTCAGGACGCTGCGGGTGCCATAGTACGTCAGGCGCTCCAGGCCGATAATCATGCCCAGCCAAAGCAGGTTCGGGGCGGCCGAGGTACGGGGGCGGGCCTGCGGCCGGGCTGGTAAGGTGACGTATTGGTGCGTCATATGCGCGAATAAGGGCGGAAAAAAGCCCGCCGAAATCAATCGACGGGCTTGGTAACAATCAGAATGAGCGGAGTGGCTTGCGCTTACGCTACCGGCGCCACCGGCTCGTCCATCATCTTCGTCAGTCTGCGGTAGATGACGAACAGGATCAACGAAGCGGCGGCCGACAGCACCACGAAAATCATGAAGAAGTCGTAGAGGCTGTGGATCTGGTAGCCCAGGAACGAGGGCCACTGGTAGGGAATTTCCAGCTCTTTCAGCTTGGTTACCACCTCGGCCGTGGCCTGCTGGGTGCCGTTGAGGATGGCGGGCAGGTCGATGCCAGCGTCGGCGGCTTTCTTGAACTCGCCGGGGCCAGCCGGGTACAGGCCCGACAGCACGCCGGCCAGCTTGTTGCCGGCGGCGGTGGCCAGGAACCACACGGCCATCAGCAGCGAAGCGAAGCGGGCCGGGGCCAGCTTATTGACCAGCGCCAGGCCGATGGGCGACAAACACAGCTCGCCGAAGGTGTGCAGCAGGTACATGGTAATCAGCCAGAACATGCTCACTTTGGTGTTGGCATCCACGCCCTTCACGCCGAAGGCAATGATGAGGTAGCCCACGGCCAGCAGCATCAGGCCGATGGACATCTTCAGCGGCGAGGAAGGCTCGTTGCGGCCCAGGCCGCCCCAGAGTACGGCGAAAATCGGGGCGAAGATGATGATGAACAGCGCGTTGGCCGACTGGAAGAACGAGGCCGGTACGGTGTAGGTGCTGGTCAGCTGGCGGTTGGTTTGCTCGTCGGCGAAGAAGGTGAGCGAGGCACCGGCCTGCTCGAACGCGCCCCAGAAGAAGATTACGAAGAAGCTCAGGATGAGAATCACGTAGATTTTCTCCCGCTCCCGCGAGGTCAGCGAGTTGTCGGCCAGCACGGCCATGGGCATCACAATCATGGCCGAGAAGACTAGCGCGCCCACCCAGTCGTAGTTCATCAGCCAGGCAATGGCGGCGTACACCACCACGAACACGCCGATGAGCATGGGCAGCTTGCTGGCGAAGCTTTTGGCGGCCGGCTGGGCAATGGTTTCGCTGCGCACCGGCGAATCGGTGTTTACCGGCACCTGCGTGGCGTGCTCCACGGTGCGCTCGGGCTTGGCGCCCAGTGGGGCACCCGAGGCGGTTACCACGTACTTCTTTTTGAACAGCTCGAAGGTGAGCGAGCCGATGAGCATGCCGATGCCAGCGGCGAGGAAGCCCCACTTAAAGTCGGCGGGGTTGCCGGTGTCGCCTAGGGTACCGCAGACCAGCGGCGAGAAGAACGCGCCGAGGTTGATGCCCATGTAGAAGATGGTGTAGGCCGCGTCGATGCGCTTGTCGCCGGCCGGGTACAGCGTACCCACCATCGAGGAAATATTCGGTTTGAAGAAGCCGTTGCCGAAAATCAGGCAGCCCAGACCCAGGAAAAACAGCGCCAGCTGTGCGGCGGGCACGCTGGTTTGGCCGGCCTGGTAGAACGAAGCACTGAAAAACAGCGCGAACTGGCCCAAGGCCATAACCAGGCCGCCGACGAGGATAGAGCGGCGGTTGCCCCAGTAGCGGTCGGCCACGTAGCCCCCGAGCAGCGGCGTGAGGTAGACCAGCGAGGTGTAGTTGCCGTAGATAAGCGAGGACGTCTCCTTGTTGAGGAGCAGCGCCTTGATCATGTACAGCGACAACAGGGCGCGCATGCCGTAATAGCTGAAACGCTCCCACATTTCGGTGGCGAAGAGCACGTACAGGCCCTTCGGGTGCCCGGAGCTGGTGGGAGTCGGCGGCGGCGCCTGGGCGGTGGCTACTTGCATGAGTGCGGGGTAAGTGGGGTAAGAGTGAGAGAAAAAGGTAGCAAAAAAGCCCGACAGCGGCCGTGGCGGGGCTGGGGCTTACGGGTAAATCTAAGAAATCTTTCTAATTTCTGGTGTCGTAACTAACCTTACAAGTGTTAGCGCAAACGTTTGCAGTCCTAACGGTTTTTCGCCTACTTTTGCCTTACCAATCCCCTGTCCCCACCCATTTCCAATCCCACAGTCCGTGCTTATGATGGAAACTGCTGCTTCCACCAACGCCATGAACCGCCTCCAGCCGCTGGGCATCCGCCAGGCGAAAGAGGTTTGCCTGAACCTGACGCCCGCCGAACTGGTGGAAGAGGCGCTCAAAAACGGGGAAGGCACCCTGACCGATACCGGCGCGCTGATGGCCGACACCGGCAAGTTCACCGGCCGCTCGCCCAAGGACCGCTTCGTCGTGAAGGACGAAAACACCGCCAACTCGGTGTGGTGGGGCGACATTAATATTGCCTTCAGCCCCGAGAAGTTCGACCAGCTGCACGAGAAGATGGTGGCCTACCTGGCCGACAAGAAAATCTACGTGCGGGAAGCCTACGCCGGGGCCCACCCCGACTACCAGCTGAAGCTGCGCGTGGTGAACGAGCTGGCCTGGCACAACCTGTTCTGCAACAACATGTTCCTGCGCCCCGAAGCCGGCGCGGACACCAGCTGGACGCCGGATTTCTCGATCATCTGCGCCCCCGGTTTCGAAGCTGACCCGGCCGTGGACGGCACCCGACAGGCCAACTTCGCCATCCTGAACTTCTCGAAAAAGATGATTCTGATCGGGGGCACGGGCTACGCCGGCGAGATGAAGAAAGGCATCTTCGGGGTGCTGAACTACCTGCTGCCCCACGAGCACAACACGCTGGCCATGCACTGCTCGGCCAACGTGGGCAAGGACGGCGACACGGCCATCTTCTTCGGCCTCTCGGGCACGGGCAAGACCACGCTGTCGGCTGACCCCAACCGTGGCCTCGTAGGTGATGACGAGCACGGCTGGATGCCGGGCAACGACGGCATCTTCAACTTCGAGGGCGGCTGCTACGCCAAGGTTATTGACCTGAGCCGCGAGAAGGAGCCCGAAATCTGGGACGCCATCAAGTTCGGCAGCATCGTGGAGAATACCCGCTTCATTCCGGGCACCCACACGGTGGACTACGCCAACAAATCGGTGACGGAAAACACCCGCACGGCCTATCCCATCCACTTCATCCCGAACGCGGTGGAGCCCTCGGTGGCCGGCGTACCGAAGAACATCTTCTTCCTCACGGCCGACGCCTTCGGCGTGATTCCGCCGATTTCGCGCCTGGACAAGTCGCACGCCATGTACCACTTCATGTCGGGCTACACCGCCAAGGTGGCCGGCACCGAAATGGGCGTGACCGAGCCGCAGACGACTTTCTCGGCCTGCTTCGGCCAGGTGTTCCTGCCGCTGCACCCCACCAAGTACGCCGAAATGCTGGGCCAGAAAATGGACGAGCACCCGGACGTGAACGTGTGGCTGATCAACACCGGCTGGACCGGCGGCAGCTACGGCGTGGGCTCGCGCATGAAGCTGGGCTACACCCGCGCCATGATTACGGCCGCCCTGGAAGGCAAGCTCAACGACGTGGAATTCCACAAGCACCCGATTTTCGGGGTGGAAGTGCCCGCCTCGGTGCCCGGCGTACCCGCCGACATCCTGGAGCCGCGCAACACCTGGGCCGACAAGGAAGCTTACGACAAAACGGCTAATGAGCTGGCCCACAAATTCGTGGACAACTTCCAGCGCTTCGCCGACTTCGCCAACGAGGAAATCATGGCCGGTGCCCCCAAAGCCGCCGTGGAAGCCTAACACTGCCCAACAACACCCTACAACCACTCATTCACTCACCAAGGAAAACCCCGCTGGCAGCTGCCGGCGGGGCTTTTTGTTTGCGAGAATTTACTGCTCGTGGTGGGTTTCGATGGGGTGGCCCAGTGCCCCCAGTAGCTGCCGTAGCTGGTCGTATACCGATGCATCGGCTTCAATAAGCTGCCCGGATTCGCTCTGCAGGTAATGACACTGCAAGCAGATGTTCAATACCTCCACGATGTGGCCCGCGGAATCGTGAAACCCCAGGGCGTCGCGGAAAACCGGTCGGCAGCCTGCGGCCCAGTTACTGCTTACCGGAGTGGTTAGAATGCTGCGTAGCCGTTCGGTGTGCTCATCGGTTCGAGCGAATTGGGTAACGGGGCTGGCGGTAATGTCGAAACTGCCAGCGGCAGTAGTCAGGGGCACATCCTGCCGCTGGTCAAACTGCGCCAGCTCCTCCATACGCTGTCCTAGCAGACGCTGGCGCATGAAGCGGGCTGTCATCAGCTCTACCTGAGTGGCTTGTCGAAGCTCCGCGGCGGCCTGTTTCAGCCGCTGCAGCTTGGGGCCGCGGTTGAAGGAATAAGTGACAACGTAATCAAACGGGGGCAGGCGCTGCCAGTAGTCGTTGCTGGTCATGATGTCGTGGGGTCGGTCTACTTGCTCAGCGCTTTTCCGTCGGCCGGGCATAAGATACATTCGACGGCCCCCAAACCAACACACAGGAGTGGAGCCCGCGTCACATGCTTGTGCGATTGTCAGCGACGAATCCAGGGCCCACCTTCGCAGCGGCAGTTGGCTGGCACCCGCGCAGGTTGCGCGTCCGGCGCAGTCGGCGGCCCCTTCCGATGCTCCTTGCCGCTCCCCGCACGCCCGTTATCGAAGTCACGCGCCGCATCCGCCTGGCCGCGCCCCTGCCCGCCGTCTTTGCCCTGGCCGCCGACCTGCGCCACGACGCCCGCTGGCGCCGGGAAATTCACCAGACCCGGCTCGACGCGCCCGCGCCCGGCCCCGGCGTGGTAGCTACCGAAGACGCCTTCCTCTCGCCCCGCTGCCCCCACGCCCTGACGCGCCTGGTCTACGTGGCCTATGAGCCCGACCGCTACGTGCGCTGCACCGCCCTGCCCGGCGAGGCGGCCTGGCAGGACGTGGAGCGGCAGTTTCGGGCCCTGGGCCCAAGCCACACCGAGCTGACCTACACGCTGCGCTTCGAGCAAGCCGTGGTGCGGCGGGGGCTGCCCTTCGCGCCGCCCGTATGGTTTCTGCGCTGGTACACTGGCTGGATGATGACGCGCTACCTGCGCACCCTGCGTCAGCTGCTCGAAACCGGCACGGCGGCAACGCCTGCCCGCCCGGAGCTGGTAGCCAGCCACTAAGGAGTACGCAAGTCTGGTTTGCGCCGGAGCCGGCCTTCCCTTGGGGGTAGTCACCACGCGCTACCAAGGTGGCCGGCCATTAGCGTGCGGCTTGGGCGGTAGCGGCTTCCAGGGCCCGCACCCGCTGCTCCAACCGCTGGAGGCCGGCCTGCTGGGCTTGCAGGGTATCGACCTGCGTCTGCAGGGCCTGGTTCTGGGCCGCCAGCTCCCGGAGGGCTTCCAGGAGCACGGGCGTGAGCTGGGCGTAATTGACGGCTTTGTAGCCCGCGGCGTCGGTGCTGACCAGCTCGGGGTAAACCTGCTCCACCTCCTGCGCCAGCAAGCCCACCTGCTCGGCTCCGGCCACGCCGCCGCGCTGCACGCCCAGCGCATTCCAGCGGTAGCGCACCCCGCGCAGGGCCAGCGCCCCGGCCAGAGCCCCGCGCAGCGGCCGCACCTGCTGCTTGAAGCGCGCGTCGGAGGGTGAAACGTTGTTGCCGCGAATGGTGCCGGCCACGTCGAGCGTGTAAGCCGGGGCCGCGGTGCCGATGCCCACGTTGCCGCCGCTGGGGTTGAACAGCAGGCTGCCGGCCGTGTTTTCCACCACGCTGGCCGGCCCGCCCCCGCTGAGCGGGCGCACAATCAGGTTGGAGCCGCGGTGCTCCAGCTTGAGCGACGCCGCCGCCGTGGCCGAAGGCAGCTGCACCTCCAGTTGCGCCACGGGCGTGCCGATGCCCACCCGCACGGCCTCGGAGCCAGTGCCGCCCAGCGCCAGGGTGTTGCTCTGGCCGACCAGGGCCCGGTAGCCAATGGCCTCGGCGTTGGTCAGGTTGCCGGTGGTGGGGCCACTCTGGTACCCGAAGGCCCAGTTGCTGCTGCCGGTGGTGTTGTTGTAGCCGCTGCGGTAGCCGCTGAACTGGTTGAAGTTGCCCGTCGTGTTCGAATACCCGCTCAGCATGCCGTCGAACTGATTGTCGAGGCCGGTCGTGTTCGAGAAGCCGCTCTGGTTCCCGCTACACTGGTTGAAGTTGCCGGTCGTGTTTGAGAAGCCGCTCTGGAGGCCAATAAACCGATTGAAAAAACCGCTGGTGTTGGCGCGGCCGCTCTGGTAGCCGACGAACAGGTTGCCGGCCGTATTCTGGCCGAGGTTCAGGCCCCCGTCGGCGCGCACGCCCACGCCCACCACCCCGGCCGGCAGCTCGGCCCCGGTGCCCACCAAGGCGTTGCCCTGCAGGTTATGGCCCGGGTGGCCACGCCATTGCCCAGGTTGTCGCCGCCGCGGGCCTTGTCGGCCAGGAACAGCCAGCCCGCCGCGCCGCCGTAGTAGTAGAAGCCCGGGCGCGGCGCGGTCTGGAACACGAGCAGGCCCGTGGCCGGCGCGGTAATGGCCACGCGCGCGGCCGAGTCCAGGCGCGGGATGAGCAGGCCCTTGCCCGCCGCCGCCAGCTCCAGCACGGCAGAGGCATCCGGCGCCGTGGTGCCGATGCCCACGCTTTGCCCCTGGCCGACCAGCGGCAGCCCCAGCAACAATGAAACGGCCAGGATCAGTCGGGCGCGGCGGCCGCGTGACGCAGCGGCGGGTAGCAGTGTAGTCATGCCGGCAAAAATCCGGCTCGGGCGCATGCGCCCTCAGCCCCGGCGCGGGGTGCGGGCCAGCAGCTCGCCCTTGCTGTTGATGTGCAGCTTGGCGTACACGCTCTTGATGTGGCGGCGCACGGTGTTGAGCGTGATGCCCAGCTGATCGGCAATGAGCTTGTAGCTCAGCCCCTGCTCGATGGCGCGCACCACCTGCTGCTCCCGGGCCGACAGCACCTGCTCGGGGTCGGGCGTGGGCTGAAAGTACCGGACTACCTCCCGCGCTACGGCCGGGCTCATGCTGCTGCCGCCCTCGGCCACGGCCAGCAGGCCGGCTTTGAGCTCAGGCAGCGGGGTAGTTTTCAGAAAAAAGCCCACGGCGCCGGCGCACAGCGCCTGAAACACCCGGGCCGGGTCGCCGAGCGTGGCCGTGAGCAGCACCACTTCGGCCTGGGGCAGGCGCTGCCTGATCAGGCCCACGCCCTCGATACCCGAGCGCCCGGGCAGGCCAATGTCGCTGAGTACCAGCCGGGGTAGCGTGGCGGCGTGCTCGATTTGTTCCAGAAACTCCTCGACCGAGCCCACCACCAGCGCGCAGCTGAACTCGGGCTGGGCGCAGAGGTAAGTTTCGAGGCCCCGGCGCACGGCGGGCAGGTCTTCGATAATGGCCAGGGGCAGGGGCATGGTGGAGGTAAGCATCAGGGCTGGAAAATTACGAAGCTGAAGCCCCGGTCGGTGAGCGTGCCGCCGGTGTTGTAGGTGCGCACCAGCAGCTTGCCGGGGCCGCTGCCGCTCACGAAGCTGATGAAGCCCGGCCCGTTGTAGAGCGTCAAGGCCACGGCCCGGCTGCCCAGATCGGCCGTGGCCAGCGGGCCGGTAAAGGTCAGCACGTACTCGCCCGGGCCGGCGTGGGCCACGGTTACGTTGGCCGAGGCGCTGGAGAGCGTGCCCACGCCGAACACGTTGCCGTAGCCGGCGGCCACCATATTGGCCGTGCCGGTGGCGGGCGAAGTCACGGCACTGGTAGTCACTGTGGTGGCATTCACGGTAGTGGCATTGGCCGTGGTGGCGGTTAGCGTGGTGGTCGTCACGGCCGGCGCGGTGAGGGGACCCGCCAGCGCGGCCGTGCCGTCGGCGGCCAAGGTGAGGGCGTCTACCAGGCTGGTGCCGTTGGTGGTGCGCAGGGTGAGGCCGATGCGGGTGCTGGCGGAGGCATTGGGCACCCGGGCCTGCAGGTAAGCCATGCCACTGTTGCCACTAAACGGCGTCAGCCACAGGTGCCCGGGCAGGAACAGGCTCTGGGAGCTGCCATTGTTGGGGTCGGGCACGAGGTAACTGTCGCCGGTACCGGCCACGTCCAGCAGGCCACGCGGGGCGGTGGTGCCCACCCCCACCCGGCCGTTGGCCAGCACCGTCAGGTCGGGGCTGCTGGGGTCGCCGTCGCCGCTGAGCTGCACCGAGGAGGCGCCCCGCAGCTCCAGCGCCCCGCCCCGGGTGCCGCCGAAATCCGTGCCGATGTAGTCGATGTTGGCAAGCCCGGCGCCCGGCTTGCGCAGCTCCAGGTGGGGGCCGGCGTTGCTGCCTTCCAGCACCGCCGCCGGCACGGCGCCGGTGGCCACGTGCAGCGGCGCGGCCGGGCTGGCCGTGCCGATGCCTACCGAGCCGCCGCTGCTGATGCTCAGGCCCGCGGTGCCGCCGTTGCCCACGAGCTGAAAAGCGCCCAGGCTCAGGTTGCGGGTGGCCAGGTGGTTGCCCAGGTTGTCGCCCAGCGTGCTGGCCGCCGCGCTGCTCAGGTTGCCGTTGGCGTCGGTGGTGACGATGCCGGCCGTGGTCAGCCCCCGCAGGCGGGTGCTGCCGGCCACGTCGAGCCGGGCGCTGGGCCCCCCGGTGCCGATGCCCACGTTGCCGTCGGCCCGCACCCGCAGCAGCGTCGTGCCCGCCGTCGAGACGCCGGGGCCCTGGCTCACGTCCAGGGCGGTGGTGTTGCTGCCGCTGTCGGCCACTTTCACGGCCAGGCCGTTGCCGCCGTACCCGGCCAGCGTGTTGCCCACGGCGGCGGCGTAGCCCTGGTTGTCGTGCAGCCAGGTCAGCGACTTCTCATTGATGCCCAGCTGATCCGAGCCGATAATGTTCAGGTTGGTGTTGGCCAGCTGCGAGGCGGGCTCGGTGGTGCTAAGCCCGATGCGCCCATTGCTTTGCGCCGATAGCACCGTGGCAAACCCCGTCCCGAACACACTGCTGTACTGCAGCGCCAGGTCCAGGCGCGAGGCAGAGGCGTTGTCGGCCGAGAATGAGCCCAGGCGCCACTCGGCCACGCTGGCAACTTTGGCACCCTGGTACGGGCGCGTGAGGCGCACGATGGTTTCGACGCCCTGACTGGCGGACGAGCCAAAGATGCCCAGGCGCGGCGGGGCATAATCGAGGAATCGGCCGGTGCCAATGCCCACGTTGCCGTCTTTGTCGAGGGCGAGGCCCTGGCTGCCCCCACTCACCAGAAGTTTGCCGGCCAGGTTCAGGTTCCGGGTGGCGGTATGGTCGCCCAGGTTGTCCTTGAACAGCGCAGGGTCCACGCTACCGAGCGACCCGTCGCTGCCCACGGCCAGCACCCGCGGGGCGGCCAGCAGCACGGTCCGCAGGGTATTGCCGGCGTAGGTCAGGTAAGCGCGCGAGCCGTCCGGGCTCAGGGCCAGGCCGCCCCCGGTTATGCCCGGGGCAGCGGCCCGCGCCACGGGCAGGCCGCTGCCGTTTACGTCGTACACAAGCAACGTTCCATCGATAAAGTTTTGCACCGCCAGCACCGCCCCGTTGGCACTGTTGACCAGACCGTAGGAGTAATACGTGCCCGCTGCGACTGGGGTGCCCACGGCTACGGGCAGGCCGCTGCTGATGTCGTAGGAGCTCAGCATGCTGGGCGCGCTACTAAGTAGGTATAGGCGGGTTCCGCTGGGACTCACCGCCAGCTCATCCGAGTAGCCGCTCGTAGTTACCGAGCTGCCGACGGCTACGGGCAGGCCGCTGCTGATGTCGTAGGTTGTCAACTCCTGGCTGCCATCAACAGCGTACAGACGAGTACCGGCCAGGTTCACCGCCAGGTCCTGAATCCACGCGACGGGTAACGCGTTCAGCTGCACCGGGGTGCCCCCCTGGCTGAGGTCAAACGTCACGAGCTCCTGAGTGGAATCCCACACGAAGGCCCGCGTACCGGTGGGGTTCACCGCTATAGTCTGGGGCGAATACCCAACAGGCGCCTCCCCGCCCAGCGCCACCGGCTGCCCCTGGCTGAGGTCGAAGCCCTGGATGAAGCCGTTGGAACTGCCGGGCTCGTACCCCAGCACCCAGACCCGTGTACCGGCCTGGTTCAGCGCCATATCAATGCCGCCCGCCACCGTCAGCACCGGGCTGCCCACTGGCGCGGGCGTGGGGCCGCTCACGTCGAAGACTTGCAGGGAAGCCCGCTTTTGCCCGGCGGGATTGGTCAGGCTGACGCGCGTGAGCACGTAGGCGCGGGTGCCGGCGGGGTTGAGCAGCACCTTTACCGGCTCGCCATCGGTGGCGGCGGCGCTGCCCACCAGGGCGGGCGCCTGGGGGCTGGGCGTGGCCGCGGCCCCGAACAACGGGGGCTGCACTTTCAAGGTGCCGTCGGCCTCCACGCCCAGCAGGCGGCCGTCGCCGGTGCCCGCGGCGGCCCGCACCCGCACGTTGCCGTTCACGTCCAGCTTCTGGGTGGGCGCGGTCGTGCCGATGCCCACGTTCTGGGCCCAGCCGGCGCCCATCGATAGTAATACGAGACTCCAGATCAGGGCCGCCGAACGTAGCAGTGTTTTCATACCCGCAAAGCAAGCTCCCGGCCCCATGCGGCGTAAGTACATCTTGATGTACCCCGGGGTGGCTTAGCCGTGTGCGGGGGAGAGGTGTTTACGGTCTGAATTGCGCATTCTCTGACTCTGCTGCCCAGCCCCTATCCTGCAACCGTCCTAAACCCTTATCCTCATACCCGCCCCCCTCCTATCTTTTAATCTACACCGGCACGCGCACGCGCACGCCCCAGCCGGGCTGGCCGGGCACCGCGCCGTAGCCGGCCGCGCAAGTGCCGCCCACGGCCTCGGCGCGAGCCCGCATGTTGCGCAGGCCGTGGCCGCTGGCCCGGGGCAGCTGCGCGGGCGCGGGCCCGTCGTCAGCTACGGCCAGCTGCAGGGTATCGTCGGCCAGGGTCAGCGCCACGGTGACGTGCCGGGCCTGGCGGGCGTGCTTGGCCACGTTGTGCAGAGCTTCCTTGAAAATCAGGTACACGGCCCGGCGGGCTTCCATCGGCAGGGCGCGGGCGGGCAGGTGGGGGTCGGCGTCGAAGGCAATGGTCAGCTCGCCGCTGCCCAGCAGCTCGTAGGCGTAGTCGCGCATGCGGTCGAGCAGGCTGCGGGCCGAGTCGTTGTGGGCGTCGTAGCCCCACACCACGTCCTGGAGCTGGGCGGCGGCGGCGCGGCTGGCGGCGGCCATTTCCTGCAGCTGGGGCTGCTGCTCCTCGGGGGCGTAGAGGCCGGCGCCCAGTAGGTTGGCCTGCATGGAAATCTGGGTGAGCAGGCCGCCGACCTCGTCGTGCAGGTCGGCGGAAAGGCGCGTACGCAGGGCCAGCTCGCGGCGGAGCTGGCGGCGGCGGTAGGCCCCCAGCCCCAGACCCGCCCCGGCCAGCAGCACCACCGCGCCGAGCGCGGTGGCCAGGGTCTGCTGCTGACGGCGCAGACGCAGCACTTCCCGCTCGCGGGTGAGGGTCTGCACTTGGGCCAGAGCCTGGTCGGTTTCGTACTCGTTGCGCAGGGCCTCGGTCAGCTGGCGGTTGTCGAGGGCCCGTAGGGAGTCCTGCAAGGCCCGTTCGTGGGCCAGGGCGGCGTAAGCGGCCGGGTAGTTGCCCTGGTGCAGCGCCACTTCCCGTCGGATGCCCCAGGCCTGGGCCTGCCAGTTGAAATTGGTACCCGAGGCGGCCGGTACCTGCCGCGCCGTTTGCTCGGCCAACGCCCACTGGCCCTGCTGCCGGTAAAAATCGGCCAACGACACCAGCGCCACCGCCGCCGCGCCGGCCGCCCCGCGCTGACGCTGGGTGGCCACGGCCCGCAGCAGATAGGGCCGGGCGGAGTCGGGCTGCTGCAGGCGCTGGTAGGCCTGCCCCATCAACATCCAGGCCTGGGGGAGGTAGTTGGCCAAGTGGCTGCGCCGGGCCAGCCGCTCCGAGAGTCGCAGGCAGCGCAGGGCCGCCGCGAGACTGTCGCGCCCCATCAGCGCCCGCCCCAGGTATTGCCACGACGAGGCCAGCGCCATCGTATCGCCCTGGGCCGCTTCCAGGGCCTTGCCGGCCCGGAAATAGCGCGCCGCCTCGGCCCAGCGCTGCTGGCGCAGGTACACCAGCCCCAGGTTGCCCAGCGTCGAGGCTTCGATGCCGGTGCTGGCCAGGCCCGGCGTCAGGCGCAAGGCCCGGAAGTAATTGGCCACCGCCGAGTCGAGGCGGTTTTGCTTGTAGTACACCAGACCGCGCGAGTTGTAGACGTTGGCCCGAAGTTTCCGGTCGGCGGTGCCCAGCTGCAGGGCTTCGCGGTAGAGAGCCAGGGCGCGGCCGGGCTGTCCCAGGTCGCCGTAGGCCATGCCGAGGTGGTAGCGCTGCTGGGCCTGCAGCGCGGCCGGGGCGGCGGCCAGCAGCCGGCCGGCCCGCAGCAGCAGCGGCAGGGCCAGCGCGGGCCGGCCCGATTCGCGGTAATAGTCGCCGCGCACGTCCAGGGCCTGGCCGGCCAGCGCGGGCTGCTGGGTGCGGTAGGCGGTTTGCTCGGCCGCCCGCGCGTAGCCCACCACGCCCGCCGAGTCGAACGGCCCCAGGTAGGCGCGGGCAACCCGGAGCAAGGCTTCGGCCGCGGGCGGCTGGTGGGTCGTCACGGCCGCCCGCAGGCTGTCGGGCACGGGCGGCAGCGGCTGGGCCAGGGTGCGGCCCGCCAGTAGTACTACCAACAGCCCGGCCAGCCACCAGCTCCATCTTTGTCCACCACCGGGCGGCCGCCTTGCCATATTCTTCTGAAAATCAGCAGTAGTAAGTAATGCCCACGGCGGGCCTGGTCGGCGCGTAGCGCTGGCCTGCCGACGGCCGCAGGTGGCGCGGCGCACCGGGCAATAGCCAAAGCAGCGCTCCAAGATATGCCCACCGGGAGCCAACCCCCAAACGCAACTTCAAGGTCACCGCGCCCCGCAAAAGCACCACGGGCCGCTTCCGTGCGGAAGCGGCCCGTGGGTTTACGGCTGGCGGAGCCGGGCATTACGGCAGGTCCTCGTGCCGGGTCTGGGTGGAGTAGCGGTGGTCATGGCCCGCTAAAGTAGCCGAGTCGGGGTGGTTGAGGCTGGCCGCGTAGCTGGCGGGGCGGCCGTCGTCGGGGGTGCTGCGGGGGTGGTAGTGCCGCCCGTTACGCACCCCTGCGCCACCGCTGGGGCTGCGTGACTTGCTCAGCCAGGTGGCCAGGGCCAGGCCGGCGCCCACGGCCAGGGCGGTTTTCAGCACCGGGCTCTTGCTGGTCACGGCCTCGGTGTAGTAGCTGGTTTCGCGGGCGTGGCCGTCGTAGTTGCCGCGCTCCTCCAGGCTGCCCATGGCCCGGTCGAGGCCGTTCTGGCTGAGGGGGCGCGGGGCGTAGTCGGCCTTGGTTTGCTTGGCGAAGGACTTCTCCATGAACTTGTCGAGCAGGCCGGGCGTCCAGTGCTCCATGCCAATCATGGCGCGGCCGCCGCCGCCCACCACCACGCTGCGCTCGGGCGTAGCGCAGCTGTGCAGGATGGCGCGAGCCACCGTTTCGGGGGCGTAGGTGGGCGGGGCCTGAATGGCCTCGCGCTCCATGTAGTTTTTGGCGTGGATGGGGTACGGCGTGTCGATGGCGGCGGGCTGAATGAGCGTGACGGACACCGGGGCGCCGTCCATTTCCAGCTCCATGCGCAGCCCGTCGGTGAAGCCCTTCACGGCGTGCTTGCTGGCCGAGTAGGCCGTCTGCAGAATGGCCGTCACGTCGGAGAGGATGCTGCCCACGTTGATGAGCGCGCCGCCCTTGGTTTTGAGGTGCTTCACGGCTTCCAGCGAGCCTTGCACCAGGCCCCAGAAGTTCACTTCAAACAGCTGGCGCATGTCCTCGATGGGCACTTCCTCCACCTTGCCGTAAATGCTCACGCCGGCGTTGTTCACCCAGGTGTCGAAGCCGCCGAAGGCCTGCTGGGCTTTCTGGGCAATGGTGCGGGCGGCGGTGGGCTCGGCCACGTCGGCCACCACGTACACGGCTTGGCCGCCGTCCTGCCGGATTTCGCTGGTGAGCTGGCGCAGGGCTTCTTCGGAGCGGGCGGCCAGCACCAGCCGGGCGCCCTTTTTGGCGGCCATACGGGCCGTAACGAGGCCAATGCCGGAGCTGGCACCGGTGATGACGATAACCTGGTCGTTGAGCTTTTTGAGTTTCAGGGCCATTGGTTGGGAGCTTGGTTGTGGATTTAAGAATGAAGGCTTGTAAGCTTTCTTCTACGGCGGGGCGGCGGCTTCGGTGCGAACTTTTTTTGCCGGACCTTTGTGCAGCCTCCGGCGTGCCACGCGCGTCGTTGGGCTCTTTTTTCCCCTTTCCCGCATGCGTTCTTTGTCCCGTTTGCTCCGCCGCGCCGCCCGCACGGCGGCTTCGCTTACTGCCGCGGCCCTGCTGCTGCTTTCTTCCCTCGATGCGGCGGCCTGGGGCCGCGAAGGGCACCGCACCATTGCCCTGATTGCCCAAAAGCACCTCTCCAACAAGGCCGCGGCCCAGATCAAGGAGCTGCTGGGCGACAAGTCCATTGCCGACGTGGCCTCCTGGGCCGACGAGGTGCGCAACCAGCCCGAGTACAAGGGCACCGGCGCCTGGCACTTCGTCAACCTGCCGCTGGGCTACGGCTTCGGCGAGTTCAACCAGCAGCTCAAGGCCAAAACCGAGGCCAACGCCTACCAGGCTTTCAACGACAACCTCAAGCTGCTCGCCGACAAGACCCAGCCCCGCGAAAAGCGCCTTGACGCGCTCAAATTCGTGGTGCACCTGGTCGGCGACATCCACGAGCCCATGCACGTGAGCCGGGCCGAGGACAAGGGCGGCAACGACATTCAGCTGCAGTTTCAGGGCGAGGGCACCAACCTGCACCGCATGTGGGACAGCGGCCTGATTCACGCCCAGGGCCTCTCCGACGACAAAATGGCCGCCGACTACGACCACCCCGACAAGCAGCTGGCCGCCATCTGGGCCAAGTCGCCGGTGGAGCAGTGGCTGTTTGAGTCGTACCTGGTGAGCACCAAGCAGTACGCCGAGGCGCCCAACGGCACCACGCTCGACGCGGAATACTACAAAAAGCACATCGACGAGGTACGCGTGCGCCTACAGCAGGGCGGCATCCGCCTGGCCGAAGTGCTGAACGAGGCGCTGAAGTAAGCCATCGAACTTGGGACCAACTGCAACGCCCGCGCTGAAGCCTTCAGTCGCGGGCGTTGCGCGTTGTTATTGAGGCGGAGTGATGCGGACATCCGAGCCGTTTACCTCAATTAAGGCCATTTCCTCCGTGTTTTCGGGCGTCAGCCGCACGGGTTTCTGCAGGGCTTCCGACACCCGTTGCAGGTACAGCAGAAGCGCTTCATGGTCTTCGATTGACTGAAAGTCCTTGGGGTCGATGTCGTTTTCGATGTCGCCTTCCCAGAAGAATAGGCAGTTGATGGTAAAGTTGCGCAGCTGAATTCGTGCCGTGCTCCATTCTCTTTCTTCAGGCTTAGCCCACATACGCTCGACCACGGCAAAATCAATCCAGTCCTGGGTTTGGCCGCTGTCGAGGCCACTGAACGTCACAGAGTAATTGGCATTTACCAGTTCTACCCAGCGCCACCAGTCTTCCGCAGTGGTGTTCAGCACGTAGATGTCAAGCAGGGAGCCATCGACATAGTAGATTTCTTCTTTTAGCTGATTCCAATCCATAAGCCCGGTGGCGGTAGGGTGATGCCGCAAGGTAACCGGGCGCCGGCAACCCCTGCTCGTCCTACCTTTGCCCCTGCCATGCCCCACACCTTCTACGCCCCCGACCTCGCCGGCCTCACCTACACCCTGCCCGAAGACGAAAGCAAGCACGCCGTGCGGGTGCTGCGCCTGCAGCCCGGCAGCCCGGTGGAGCTCATCGACGGGCGCGGCGGGGTGTACCAGGCCGAAGTCAGCGACGACAACCCCAAGCGCTGCCAGCTGCGCATCACGCAGGAGCAGCAGGTGGCGCGCCGGCCCTACTTCGTGCACGTGGCCGTGGCGCCCACCAAGAACCTGGACCGCATGGAGTGGCTGGTGGAAAAAGCCACCGAAATCGGCATCGACCGGCTTTCGTTTCTGCGCTGCGCCCGCTCCGAGCGGCGCGAGCTGAAGCTCGACCGGCTGGAGCGCATAGCCGTCAGCGCCCTGAAGCAGTCGGGCCAGGCCTGGCTGCCGCAGCTGGAGGAGCTGACGGATTTCGCCGCTTTCGTGCGCGGGCTGGCGCCCGAAACCACCTTCATTGCCCATTTGGTCGATGACCACCGGATTTCGCTGGCCCAGGTGGCGGCGCAGGGCGCGGGCTGCTGCATCCTCATCGGCCCCGAAGGCGACTTTACCCCCGACGAACTGCAATTGGCGCTGGCGCGGGGCATCCGGCCGGTGGCGCTGGGCCTCACCCGCCTGCGCACCGAAACGGCCGCGCTGGCCGCCTGCCACACGGTGCACGTGGCGCGGGAATTAGTCTAGCCGCCGCGTTGTCCTTAGCTTGGGCGGGCCGTTGCACCGTGGGCCGCCTCGCTCCTTTCCGCCTTTTCCGGCTTTTTCGATGAATCTGCTTTCCCGTTTTCTGCTTTTGCTGGTGCTCCTGCTGCCGCTCACGGCCGCCGGCCCGGCCGCGCCCAGCTTCCAGATTGCCCGCCTGCAGTACGGCGGCGGGGGCGACTGGTACGGCAACAAAACCTCGCTGCCCAACCTGATCCGCTTCTGCAACCAGACGCTCAAGACCAACATCGCGCCCGAGGAAGCCGTGGTGGAGCCCGGCTCGCCCCTGCTGCTGCAGTACCCCTTCGTGCACCTGACCGGCCACGGCAACGTCACCTTCACCGACGCCGAAGCCCGTAACCTGCGGCGCTACCTGCTCGGCGGCGGCTTCCTGCACATCGACGACAACTACGGCCTCGACAAGTACATCCGGCCCGAGATGAAGAAGGTGCTGCCCGAGCTGGACTTCGTGGAGCTGCCCTTCACCCACCCCATCTACCACCAGAAATTCGCCTTTCCCAAGGGCCTGCCCAAAATCCACGAGCACGACGGCAAGCGGCCCCAGGGCTTTGGCCTGATTTACAAGGGCCGGATGGTGTGCTTCTACACCTACGAGTGCGACCTGGGCAACGGCTGGGAAGACCCCGAGGTGTACAAGGACCCGGTGGAAAAGCACGAAGAAGCCCTGCGCATGGGCGCCAACCTGCTGGCCTACGCCCTGACGCAGCAGTAATTGGGTGATGAGGTGACAGGTAACATGTGACAGGAAATCAGCTCGCGAAAGATGCCCAGGAGTATATTGTTCGGTATCGGCGCAGCCACGCTCCTTTTGAAGCTGTTTAGAAAGTTGCCGACAGTTACCAGAACGTCATGCTGAGCGAAGTCGAAGCATCTCTACCGCTTCGCCAGATAGAAAATTCACAATCCGTAGAGATGCTTGGCTACGCCGACCTTCGGTTTGACAAGCGGACAACAGCTAAAGTAGGACGTTCTGGACTTTCTAAACAGCTTCTTTGTGTACCGCCTGTCAGCCGACCAACGACCGGGACGTGCTGGCCTACCAGTTCATTGGACTGGTTGTGTGGACGCCACAGCTGCTGTGGGCGCTGCTGTGCTGGTGGAGCTACCGTTGGCAGAACATTTCCTTTACCACGGCCTCCTGCCTGATCTTTCTGCCCGCCATGCTGCTGGGACCTGCGCTGTTTGGAGCACTCAAGTTTTACTTCATGCTGGCCTGGCCCGCGTACGTGCTGACCTTGATGGTTTTGCTGCTGCGTTTCCTGGAGCAGAATCCCGAGTAGGTTTTTCCGGCCTGAAGAAAAATTAAGCCCGGCTTCAGCCCGGCTTCAGCCCGCCGCGCCAATTTTGGAGCACCCCAACGGAACAACCCGTTGGATCCACACTCCTAAAATCATGGTACGTCCCCTGTTCACGGCTACGCTGCTGCTGCTGCTGGCCGCCCCGCTGGCCGAGGCCCAGCAAACGCCCGCCAAAACCAAAGTCAAAACCAAGCGCACCGCCGCCAGCGCCACGGCCGCGCCGAGCAACTCGCCCGCCGCCCCCGCCGAAGCCACCCTGCCAGCCCCGCCGCCCGGTGGTCCGGCCGGCCCCGCGGGCCCGCGCCCGCCCCACCCCGGCCCGGGCGCCCCCCGCGCCAAGGGCGGCGCCCAGGCCCTGAGCAACTTCAGCGGCACGCTCACCGAGTACACGGCCGGTAACGACGAGCAGGTGTACGACGGCTTCACGCTGAAAACCAGCGCCGGCACCGAAACCGTGCGCTTCCCGCGCCACCTCGGTCGGGAGCTGATGGCCGCCGCCAAGGCCGGTAGCAACGTGAGCCTGACGGGCTTCCGCGACACCGACCCGGAGGGCCGCAGCGCCCTGCACCTGGTGAGCCTGACGGCCGGCGGCCAGACGGTGCAGGCCACCCTGCCGCCGCCCCCGCCGCCCACCACCCCGCGCACGCCCGAAGCGGCCAGCGCCCAGGGCACCATCAGCCGCCTCGACGCCGACCCGCAGGGCCGCACCCGCGCCGTGTTGCTCAATGACGGCACCATCCTGCACCTGCCGCCCGCGGCCGTCGAGCAGCTGGCCGAAAAGCTCAAGGTAGGCGCCCGCGTGGCCGCCACCGGCGACCTGCGCCCCCGCCCGGAGGGCGAAGTGGCCATCCGCCCGGTGCGCGTGCTGCGCACCCAGACCATCACCCTCGACGGCGTGCAGTTCCTGGTGCGCTAAGTTGGGGGTGACAAGTAACACGTGACAGGTGACACGTAACAGGTCTAGATACCGACCCGGTCCCGTATTATCTGTCACGTGCTACCCCCAACCTGTCACGTGTTACCCCAAACCCATGCGTATTCTGATTATTGAGGACGAGGCCCGGCTGGCCAGCTTCGTACGCCAGGGCTTGAGCCAGGCCGGCCACGTGGCCGACGTAGCCGACAACGGCGCCACCGGCCTGGAAATGGCCGCCGCCACGCCCTACGACGCCATCCTGCTTGATCTGATGCTGCCCGGCCAGAACGGCTTTGAGGTGCTGCGCAACCTGCGCGAGTTCGGCCTGCGCGCCCCGGTCATCATCTTGAGCGCCCTGAGCGGCACCGAGCACGTCATCCGGGGCCTCGACGCCGGGGCCGTGGACTACCTGCGCAAGCCCTTCGAGTTCGACGAGCTGCTGGCCCGGCTGCGGGCGGTGCAGCGCACGGCCGGCGCCGCCGCCGAAGCTCCCGTGCTGCGCCTGGCCGATCTGGAGCTGGACCTGGTTCACCGCCGCGTGAGCCGGGCCGGGCAGGTGCTCAGCCTCACCAACCGCGAATTTGCCCTGCTGGAGCTGCTGCGCCAGGCCGGGCGCGTCGTCACCAAAACCCGCATGGCCGAAAAGGTCTGGGACGTGGACTTCGACATGGGCTCCAACGTCATCGAAGTGCACCTCTCGCAGTTGCGCCGCAAAATCGACCGCGCCTTTCCCACCCTCCCGCCCCTGCTCGAAACCGTGGTCGGCCACGGCTACCGGCTCCGCGACCCGGCCCAGGTATGAACGTCTTCCGCAGCCTCCGCGGCCAGCTGCTGCTGGCCTTCGCCCTGGTATTCGGCACGGTGGCCCTGCTGGCCGGGGCCTACCAGTACCGCCAGGTGGGCCGCCTGCTGCACCGCGGCGACGACGCCCGCCTGCGCGCCCGCGCCGAGGGGCTGCTGGCGCAGGTGGAGCTGGGCCCGCTGCCCGTGCTGCCCCTGCCCGGCCAGGGCGAGCGGATGCGCGTGGTGGTCGAAACCGCCGGCCAGCCGTCCCGGGAGCTGTTTCATTCCCCCGGCTTCGCCGACCCGCCCCCGCCCGGCTGGCGCGGCGTGATGCTGACCCAGGAGCGCGCGACGGACGCCGGGCAGCGCCAGCGGCTGCGGCTCTGGCTCAGCCACTCCGCCGCCCCCCTGGCCGCCGACCTCGGCCGGGTGCGCCGCACGCTGGGCTGGGCGCTGGCCGGCAGCCTGGGACTGGCCGCCGCCCTGGCGGCCCTGCTGGGCCATTGGGCGCTGCGGCCGCTGCGGCGCATCAGCCGGCAGGCCCACCGCATCGGGGCCACGCCCGGCCCGGAGCGCCTGCCCGAGCCCACCACCGGCGACGAAGTGCAGGAGCTGGCCCGCACCCTCAACCAAATGCTCGGCCGCCTGCAGGCCGGCGCCGAGCAGCAGGACAACTTCCTGGCCGCCGCCGCCCACGAGCTGCGCACCCCGCTCACCGTGCTGCGCACCGGCCTGGAAGTGGCCCGCCAGCGCCCCGACCTGCCCCCGGACGTGCGCGCCCTGCTCAGCGGGCAGCTGCTCGAAACCGGCCGCCTGAGCCGGCTGGTCGAGGACTTTCTGCTAGTCAGCCGCCTGCGGGCCGGCGCCCTGCCCCTGGCTCGCCAGCCCCTCCTGCTCGATGAGCTGGTGCTGGCCGTGGTCGACCGGGAGCTGCCGCGCTTTCGGGAGGCCGGCCGCTCCCTGCACCTGGCCGTGGCCGAAGACGCCACCGGCTACCAGGTAATGGCCGATGCCGACAAGCTCACCTCGGTGCTGCTCAACCTGCTCGAAAACGCCCTGCGCCACGCCCCCGGCGGCGCGGCGGTACAGGTGCAGGTGGGCCAGGAGCCGGCCACGGGCTGGTGCTACGCGGAAGTCAGCAACCCCATCCATACCTCGCTGGGCGACCTGGCACGCCTGACCACGGCCTACTACCAGGCCAGCGTGCTTAGTCCCGGTGCGGGCCTCGGGCTGTGGCTGAGCAGCCGCCTGGCCGAGCTGCACGGCGGGCAGTTGGCCCTATCCGAAGCCAACGGCTGCTTCATGGCCCGGCTGCGGCTGCCTTTATCGGGTGACAAGTAACAGGTAACACGTGACAGGTCAGAACGAAACTTGTCACGTGTTACCTGTCAATTGTTACCTTTTCCAAAATGCGCCATTTCCCAGCCGATCAGCGCCTTTTTGGTGGCCGAGCCCCAGCGGTACTCGCCCAGCACCCCTTCTTTGCGGATGACGCGGTGGCAGGGAATCAGCACGGCCACGGGGTTGGCGCCCACGGCCGAGCCCACGGCCTGCAGGGCCTTGGGCTGCCCGATGGCCCGGGCTACGTGCTGGTAGCTGACCACTTGCCCGGCCGGCACGCGCAGCAGCGCCTCCCACACTTTCACCTGGAAGTTGGTGCCGCGCACCAGCAGGTGCAGCGGCTGCCCGGCCGTCGGCGCAAATGCCCGCGCCGCCAGCGGGGCCGTGCGCTCCGCAGCGGGCTCGAAAGTGGCGTTGGGCCAGTTCCTGCGCAGCTCCTGCAGCGCCGCGGCTTCGTCGGGCTGGGCGGCATCGAGCAGGTGCAGGCCGCAGATGCCACGCTCGGTGGCCGCCAGCAGCGCCGGGCCGAAGGGCGTCGGGTGCGTGCCGTAGGCCACGCGCAGGCCCGCACCACCCGTGCGGTACTCCTGGGGCGTCACGGCTTCCAGCGTCACGAACAGGTCGTGCAGGCGCGAGGGGGCCGACAGGCCGGCCTCGTCGGCGGCTTCGGCCAGGGAGCCCGCCTGAGCCAGCCGCTGCTTCAGGAAGTCGGCCGTGAGGTATTGCACGAAGCGCTTGGGGCTGATACCGGCCCACTCGCTGAACAGCCGCTGGAAGTGAAACGGACTCAGGCTGACGGCCTCGGCCACCTCGTCGAGGCTGGGCTGGCGGCGAAAGTTAGCCTCCAGAAACTGAATGGCCTGGGCAATGCGCTGGTAGTCGGGGCTGATGGTTTCGGCGGTAGTCATGGGGTAAAATTACCGGGCCTTTTGCGCCCCGCCGACCCGATTCTTGCGGAGTTGCGCGGTTCCGGTTTAGCCCGCAGAGGGCGCGGAGGGAAACGCAGAGGACGCAGAGCTCAGCGCCTGCTGCGCCAGTTTCTGCGTCCTCTGCGGGCTAAAAACGCCGGAACTACCGAATGCCCTTCTCCGGGAAGCGGCCTTTCTTGGTGCGGTAGAAGGCTTTGATTTTCTCCTCGTCCTGCTCGTAGTTGCCGGTGGGGTATATCACCGGGCCCACGCCGGCCTCCTTGCGGCCGTAATCGAGGAAGCCGAGCAGGATGGGCACGCCGGCGGCCAGGGCCACGTGGTAGTAGCCGCGGCGCCAGCGGGGCTGGTACTTGCGGGTGCCTTCCGGGGTGATAAGGATGATCAGGTCGGGGTACTGCTGAAACAGCTCGGTCATGGCTTCCACCATGCTGTTGTTCTTGCTGCGGTCGATGGGCAGCGCACCCAGGCTCAGCATCAGCTTGCCGAGCAGGGGAATGTCGGTCCACTCCTTCTTTACCGTGAAGCGCACGTTGCGGCGCATCAGGAAGAAGGCGGCGCGGGCGTACATGAAGTCCCAGTTGCTGGTGTGCGGGGCGGCAATCATCATGGCCTGCCGCACCTCGGGCGGAATGCTGGAGTGCAGGCGCCAGCCCGTAATCTTAAACCAGAACTTGGAAAAGGCCAGCCAGAAGCTGTTCATAGGGGCAACGGAAAAAGGGGCGTCAGGGGAAAAGCCAACAAAGCTAGCCAAAATCCCCGGCGGGGGCCAGCAGCAGGGCTTCCAGCGCGGCGGCGTGCTGCAGGGTGTAGCGGTAGCCGATATCGAACAGGGCGCCGGCGTGGCGCAGGTCGGCCACGCGGTAGTCGCGCAGCTCGGGCGGCTGCAGCACCAGCGCGCAGCGGGCCAGGCGCGGGGCTACGTTGGTACCGATGGCGAGCATAAACGTGCGCTCGGCCACGTGCCGAATGCTCTCGATGCGGCCCTCGGGGTTGAACACGTTGGTGTGCGCGCCCACCACCACCAGCCCGGGCCGGTCGAGCAGGGGCTCCACCGGCAGGTTGTTGAGCAGGCCGCCGTCCACCAGCACCCGCCCCCGGTAGTCGATGGGCTGGCAGAGCACCGGCACCGCGCAGGAAGCCAGCAGCGGCGGAATCAGCGGCCCTTCGTCGAAAAACGCGGTTTCGCCGGCCACCAGGTCGGCGGCCGAGAGCGTGACGGGCAGGCTCAGGTCGGCGAAGGTCTGGTTGCCGGGCAAGTGGGCCACGAACAGCTTTTCCAGCAGGGCCAGGCTCACCAGCCCGCGCCGGTAGGCCGGCCGGATCAGCCGCAGGAAGCGCGTATCGGTGAGCAGACGCAGCACTTCGCGCGGCGGGATGCCGGCCGCGTAGAACACCGCCGCCAGCCCGCCCGAACTCACGCCCGACATGGCCCCGATGGGCAATTCCAGCTCGCCCAGGGCCTCCAGCATGCCCAGGTGGGCAATGCCCCGGGCCGCGCCGCCCGAGAGGGCAATTCCTAGCTTGCGCGTAGCCACGGCTAAAGGTCGGTCAGGCGCAGGGTTTCGTGCAGGCGCACGCCGCGCTCGGTCAGCTGCACGGTGCAGGCCTCGGTGTGGGCGTCGTGCTCGAGCACCAGCACCCACTGCTCCTCGGCGGCGCGGCGCAGCACCTGCTCCTTCTCGGCCAGCGTCTGCAGGGGGCGCACGTCGTAGCTCATCACCCAGGGCATGGGCAGGTGGGCCGTCGAGGGCAGCAAATCAGCCATAAACGCCAGCTTACGGCCCCGGTAGTCGAGCAGCGGCACCATCATCTTCTCGGTGTGGCCGTCGGCAAACACGATGTCGCGCAGCATGGGCAGCTCCGCCGGCACGCCCGCGGCCGGGTCGATGAAGCGCAGGTGCCCGCTTTCCTGAATGGGCCGGATGTTTTCAGCCAGAAAGGAGGCCTTCTCGCGGGCGTTGGGCGTCGTGGCCCAGTCCCAGTGGCTTTGGTTCGACCAGTACGTGGCATTCGGAAAGGCCAATTCCAGCTGGCCCGCCGGCGTGCGGGTCACCGAGCCGCCGCAGTGGTCGAAGTGCAGGTGGGTCAGAAATACGTCCGTCACGTCGGCCGCCGCGAAGCCCAGCTTGCGCAGCGAGCCGTCGAGCGAGGCGTCGCCGTGCAGGTAGAAGTGCCCGCGGAATTTCTCGTCCTGCTTGTTGCCGATACCGTTGTCGACCAGCACCAGCCGCCCCGCGTCCTCGATGAGCAGGCAGCGCATGGCCCAGGTACACATGTTGTTGTCGTCGGCCGGGTACTGCCGCGACCATAAGGATTTGGGCACGACGCCGAACATGGCGCCGCCGTCAAGCTTGAACAGGCCGGTATCGAGGGTGTAAACGTTCATGCCCGCAAGATGCACAAAGCCGCCGGACCCCACACGCGGTGGATCCGGCGGCTTTCATGGATGCCTGAAGCGGGCGGCGCCTAGTGTACCCAGGCCAGCATGCCCCGGAAGGGGTTGCCGGCGCCCCGGTAATGCGTGTAGTTAGGACGATGCGTGTGCGGCTTGCCCTTCATCAGGGACTTTACGTAGCGCGGCCGGGGCCGGGCTTCCGCTTGGCCAGCGCAGCCAAGCACAATCAGAGCGAGCAGAAGTACCAGTTTGTTCATAACTCAGAAGGCTTAAGGGTCCGTTACTGATACTAATTTATAACATAACCAATCATATAAACCATATAACAAGAAAATAATATGATTATTTACACAATTACGCGTTTAAATCAAATTGCATTTTATATAATTTTATCAATAACATGCTTCACAAAACCAACGCCCTCTCCCGGGCAAACCGCGTTTGCAGCCAGCAGCGGCAGTTCAGGCGCCTGCCAGGGTCGGCCATCACATGATAATGTGATACCTCAAAGGCTGTCCTTTGCGTTATTCTCAGAAGTTGTACTCCCCGTTGTTTTTTACCCAGCCCTATGGACGATGCCTACTTTCTCGCACTTGGTTTTGAGCGGTGGCTGAGCCTGTTCCCGCTGCAGACCACCATGTACGTGCACCGCTGCCCTGCCCAAGACGGGGCCCGGCTTTACCTATCCGTTCCGCCAACGGCGGCGGAAAGTTCTGCGGGAGGGAGGGCTAATCTCGAAGCCCAGATTGAGCGGTTTTTCAGCAAGCACGGAGGCCGCACACCCGTCGCACGGGAAGCAGCGGCCTCCGTGGCCTGATATGCGGGTGGACCGCCAGCCCTTCTGCGCCCCACATACACGTGTGATGGCCTGCCCGGGCTGAGCACCTTCATTAGGAGACAAAAGGGTCAGCGGCACGCATGAACAATGAACGAGCCTTAACCTGCTGGTTGGGGCTTTCTTCGAGTGCCCAAGCCGGAGAGTAATGTTACCCGAAAAAGCAAAAGGCCCTCCAGCGTGCTGCTGAAGGGCCTTTGCGGTCCGGACGGGACTCGAACCCGCGACCTCCGCCGTGACAGGGCGGCATTCTAACCGACTGAACTACCGAACCAGGTAACCCGCTCTCGAAGCCGTGTGCTTTTCGTTAAGGTGCTGCAAAGGTAAGGCGGCTTTTGACATTTCAAAACCGCACCGGACACTTATTTCTCAAAAAAACCTTGATTCCAATGCATGGAGCTGGCTTTTAAGCAAATAGACGAGCAATTTTTTTTCGATACAGCGGCCACCCACGCACTTACCGGGCCGGGGCCTCTGCGGCGGGCTTGATATCCACCAATTCCACGTCGAAGCGCAGCACGGCATTGGGCGGGATGTCGGCGCCGGCGCCGCGTGCACCATAGGCCAGGCCGGACGGAATCAGCAAAGTGGCCTTGGCGCCTTTGTTGAGCAGCGAAATGCCCTCGTCCCAGCCGGGAATGACCTGACCCACGCCGATGGGGAAGTCTATCGGCTGGCCGCGCTTGAACGACGAGTCGAACTCCTGGCCGCCGAGCAGCGTGCCCCGGTAATGCACCGATACCGTCTGGCCCTTGGTGGGCTGGACACCGCTGCCGGGCTGAGTGATGATGTAGTAGAGGCCGGATGCCGTTTTCTGGGCCTGCAGGCTGTTTTTCTGCAGGTACGCCTGAATCAGCTGATCGTCGACGGGCTTTTGCCTTTCCTCGACCAGCTTCGCCTTGGCCTGCATGGCCTCCATCATCTGCTGCTGGGCCGCCATGGCCTCGGCCTGGCTCTGGATGGCGGCCACTTTCACGAGCAGGCGCATGGTGTTGCCGTGCTTCTTGATCTGGGGCGGAGCGGGCTGGCCGGAACTTTTAAGGGAGAGCGAGTCGGCGTTGAAGCGGAACGCGGCCGAGTCGCCGGGCTGCAGCAGCGAAATAGCTTCTTCCAGGCCGCCTTTGCGCACCAGCGCCTCCAGGGGCACGCGCACCGGGAAGCCCCCGGTTTGCTGGCGCGAGCGGAACAGCACCGAATCCTTGGCCGTGCGGTACTCCACGTGCAGGGCCATCACCTGCCCGACGCGCTTGGCGTAGGCCGCCGCGGCCGTGGCGGGCACCAGGGCGGGCTGGCGCGTATAATTGCCGTTCACGCGCTTGTAGATGCGGTACTCAATGCCCGATTTCAGGCGGTTGTAGGCCGGCGGGGTGGTCTGCGCCGCCTTGGCCGCCGTCGGTTTCTTCTGAGTCGGCTTGGTTTGGCTCGGTTTGGTCTGGGTCGGCTTGGTCTGAAAAGACAGCAGCGCGGCCAGGCCCAGGCCCGCCAGGGTGTAGCGCGCCGGTTTATTCCAACGGGTCGTCGTCGTCAGCATCGGATAAAAAAAGAATGGGGCTGGCAAGATAGGCGCCCGGGGTGGAAAAGCCCCGGGCTCGGCCAGACTGACCACGCGCCGGGGCCAGCGGGATGGGCCGGAAAAGCAAAAGGCCCTCCAGCGTGCTGCTGAAGGGCCTTTGCGGTCCGGACGGGACTCGAACCCGCGACCTCCGCCGTGACAGGGCGGCATTCTAACCGACTGAACTACCGAACCAGGCTGCAATGTAGCCGGGGCGTTTCCCCGATTGCGCTGCAAAGGTAGGAGGCAGTTTTGCCGCTTTGCAAGCCCTGGGCGAAAGTTTTTTACCAAATCGTTACCTGACGAGCTGTTGTGGCTGATAGCCAACCAGAAAAATTTCCGCGCCGGCGGCTAAACATTTCAGTGCCCGCCCTCAAAATAGCCGCACCATGCTTGGCGCGCGTCGCTTACCTTTGCCCTCCCCCATTTTCCACCGTAACCACGACAACTGCGCGGCGTCTTCGGCCGCCGCCCGTTTGGCCATGCTGCTCGACTTCGAACAACCGATTGCCGCCCTCGAAGGCAAGCTCCGCGAGATGCAAAAACTGGCGCAGGAAAGCCAGGTTGACGTCTCGGAAGCCGTTGAGGCCCTCGAAACCAAAATCAAGGCCCTCAAAAAGGAGACCTACGCCAACCTCACCCGCTGGCAGCGCGTGCAGCTCTCGCGCCACCCCGACCGCCCCTACACCCTCGATTACGTGGAGGGCATGACCCAGAAGTTCGTGGAGCTACACGGCGACCGGACCGTGGCCGACGACAAGGCCATGGTGGGCGGGTTTGCCGAGCTCGACGGGCGCACCGTCATGTTTATCGGGCAGCAGAAGGGCCGCAACACCAAGCAGCGGCAGCTGCGCAACTTCGGCATGCCCAACCCCGAGGGCTACCGCAAGGCCCTGCGCCTGATGAAGCTGGCCGAGAAATTCGGCAAGCCCATCGTGACGCTTATCGACACGCCGGGTGCCTTTCCGGGCCTGGAAGCCGAGGAGCGCGGGCAGGGCGAGGCCATTGCCCGCAACCTGAAGGAGATGTTCATGCTGAAGGTGCCGGTTATCTGCATCATCATCGGCGAAGGCGCTTCGGGCGGGGCCCTGGGTATTGCCATCGGCGACCGGGTGCTGATGCTGGAAAACACCTGGTATTCGGTGATTTCGCCCGAGTCGTGCTCCAGCATCCTGTGGCGCTCCTGGAACTACAAGGAGCAGGCCGCCGAGGCGCTCAAGCTCACCGCCACCGACATGCTCAAGGCGGGCCTGGTCGACGGTATCGTGAAGGAGCCGCTGGGCGGAGCCCACACCGACCCGGACAAGATGATTCAGACGCTGAAAAAGACCATCCTCAAGACTCTGGACGAGCTGGAAGCCCTGCCCGGCGACGAGCGGATTTCCCAGCGCATCGACAAGTTCAGCCGCATGGGCGTAGTCGTTGAGGCGTAGGTCAGTTGTCAGTAAGGCTACTGCCCAGGATTGAATCCTCTTGCAAATGCCAACGAAAAAGCCCGCTACTCAGCGGGCTTTTTCGTTGGTGCGTTGTCCTGACAACTATCCACCGACAACTGACAACTCATTCGCCATGCGGGCGGCCAGGTCTTCGATATCGGCGCGGCGGGCCAGCACCTGCAGCCACTCGGGCGGAATGGCCTGTTCGCCGTAGTAAAGGCCGGCCAGGCCGCCGGTGACGGCGCCGGTGGTATCGGTGTCGTCGCCGAGGTTGACGGCGGCCAGCACGGTTTCGGCGTAGCTCTCGTAGCGCAGCAGGCACCAGAGGGCGGATTCCAGGGTGTGTAGTACGTAGCCGCCGCTGCTGATGGCCGTGGCATGTACGTCGGGCAGCCGACCGCTCAGGATACGCTCGAAGTGCTCGGCTTCCTTGGCCGGGATATTCAGCTGCAGCAGCTGGGCGGGCGCGGCGGCGCATAGCTGGGCGTAGGCGGCGGCGGGCACGAGGCCGGCGCGCAGGTGGCGGGCCATTTCCAGGTACAGCCAGCAGGCCACGGCCGAGCGGATGTGGCCGTGGGTGATGGCCGATACCTCGTGAATCAACCGAAACCGGTCTTCTAAGGGCATATCGACTTGGTAGAAAGCCAGCGGCAGGACGCGCATGAGGGCTCCGTTGCCGTTACTGTACTCGTCGGTGCCACCGGCCAGAATCAGGTCCGGATCAGCCTTCAGGCGTTGCAGGGCTTCGCGGGTGGTAATGCCGATATCGAACACGTGGCCGTGGGGCGTCCAGAGGTTTTGGTAGTACCAGCGGCAGCTGTATTCGGCCACCATGCCCACAGTAAAGCCATCTGCAATGGCCTGGGCCAGGCAGAACGTGAGCGAAGCATCGTCGGACCAGGTACCGGCAGGCTGATTGTGCGTGCCGTACGCCCGCATGGTCACCACGGGGTCGGTTTTGCGGCGGGCGCGGCTTTCAAACTCGACGGGCACGCCGAGGGCGTCGCCGACGGCCAGGCCGAGCAGGGCGGCGCGGATTTGAGCTTCGGCGGAGGATGGAGTTACGGGCATTGGCGGAGGGAATAAGGTCCGAAAGTAACAACGCCGCTCATCCGACAGCGTCACACGGCAGCGCTGAACGCAGAGCAAGTCGCTTGCGCCGCAAAAAAAGCCCGCCGGAAACCGGCGGGCTTTAGGCAGACAGTCGGTCCCTCCTACGATCAAACCACTGTTTGCTTGCGCTTGATGAGTCCTTCCGGGCTCAATTGGTGGATGCGGGAGGGCATTTTTTTTCACAAACCAGGGTCAGATTTTTTTTCTGCGGCGGAGCGGCATCTGCGTTTTACTCAAAAACGAACTGCACAAAACTGCTTCGGGCTATTTTTCGAGCCGGCAGCGGAACTTTTTTTCATCAAATAACCAACTGATAAAAAGCTATTTAAAAGAACAGTCAGGTTGCTATTGACGGGCAGCGTTATCATTCTGGCGGCAGGAGTATAAAATCTGGCACACAATTTTCAAGTGACCTGGAGAGTTTAACAGACACGAACCGCCACTTCAACCTTCTCTCTCCGATGATCCGAATCCTGCTTCTCTGCTTTGCGCTGCTGGTGAGCAGTGTGGCCTCCACCACGCCGGCCGAAGCGGCCCGCATCAGTGCCTACGCCAAAGCCAAAATGAAGGGCCGCATCTACACGCACCGCCCCAGCTACAAAAACTACAAGGGCCGCAAGAAAGCCAAGCGCTTCAGCCTGCGCAAAACCGGCAAGGCCAGCAGCCGCTCGCTGTTCCGCTCGAACCACAGCACCACGCGCTTCTAACCGCGCCCGACAACCCCACCACCCGGCGGTTCGTCAGTTCCTGATTGCTCCCTTGCGGGGCCGCGCCTGCGGGCTGCGGCCCCGCTTTTTTATGCCCCGGCGTAGAAGCGCTGCCGCGTTTCGATGAGCACCTGCTCCACGGCCCGGCGGTCGGGCTCGGCGGGCAGCGCGGAGGCGGCAAACGCGGCGTCGACGCGCGCGACCAGCTCTTCGGCCTGCTGCACGAGGTCGGCGTACTCAAACTCGCCACGGCGGATCTGGAGCAGGAAGTCGCGGTTGGGGCGGCGCACGTAGAGGCGGCCTTCGCGGGCAATTTCCTCGGCCATCTGCAGCAGCCGGAACACGTGCAGCATGTTCTTGGCGTCGTAGTTTTTGCCGTGCTGCACGGTGTTCTGGTAGCGCTCCGCGTTGCGCTTCTGCACCCAGTCCCAGTACTCGCGGTACACGCGGCAGTAGGTGCTGTAGCCGTTGCGGTTGAACGACAGATACGCCGCCGGCTCCTCCCCTTTCGGCACGGCCGAGAGCTGCACGTCATTGCTGGCCTCGGCGTCGCGCACGAGGCCGCGGTAGCCCAGGCGGCCGTCGGGCGAGCGGTCCACGAACAGGGCGTAGAGGTCGGTGAGGTGGGGCACCTTGGCCAGGCCGCACTGCGCCGCCGCGAGGCCCTGGCGCTGCAGCCACTGCGCGGCGGGCTGGGCGCCGGCGCCACGGGTCACGTAGCAGAAATCGAGCACCGACTTACGGGCCGGCGGCTCGGGGTTGTTGATTTTCTTGTTGAGCCCCTTGGCCTTTTTGATCTGGGCCACGGCGTAGTCGGCGAAGGTCTGGCGGCAGAGCTGGGAGAGAAACAGCTCGGGGCGGAAGGCCGCGAACAGTGGGTGGCGCTGCACCACGCAGTCGGCCGGGGTAGCCAGCAGCTCCAGCACGTTGGGGTTGTTTTTCAGGGCCAGCTCCACGAAGCGGCGCAGCTCGTAGAACACCTCGTCGTTGGAGTCGTTGGCCACCTGCGCCACGTAGTCGAGGCCCAGAAACTGCCGCTCGGGCAGCACGAACACGCCCTTCAGGTCGGTATCGGAGTGGGCCAGGTTGGTGCCGTAGGCCCGGCTGCCGCTGATGGCTTCGAAGAGGATGAGGTGCTGAGCGCGAAGGTCCTGGATGAGCATGGGGTGTGGGTGGTGCGGGTGGTTTTTAGCCCGCAGAGGGCGCGGAAGATTAACGCTGAGGACGCGGAGGCAAGGCTAAAAAGCGGCGGCTAGCAGCTCCTGAAACAGCTGATTCAGGGCCGGCGTGGGGTCGGGGCGGCGCGGGGGTGGCGTGGCGCGGGCCAGCTGCCCGGCGGCGTATTCCGCTTCGATGAAGCGGGCCAACGCCTCGGGGCGGGGCACGGTGGTTTTTTCGGTGGCCTGGGCTTTCTGGCGCAGCAGCGCGTCGACTTCGGCCTGCAGCTCGGCGGGCAGCAGCTCGCGCAGCAACCGAAACTCCATCGGCGGCACCGTCTGCCGCTCCCGAATCCAGCGGGTGGCCAGGGCGGAGCGCAGGGCGTAGAACAGCCGCTTCAGCCGCAGCTCGGCGCCGGGCAGGTCTTCCTTCACGCCCCGGCCCACCAGGCCCAGATAGTGGTGCAGCCCGGCTAGCGGGTTGAAGCATTCGGCCAGCCGCGGCTGCACGGCGCGGCGGAAGTCCAGCGCCTCCAGGTACACCACCGGCGACTGTAGCCACTCCAGCAAGGCCGCGTTGGAGCCGCGCAGCAGCTTCAGGGCCTTGCGCAGGTCCCAGCCGGCCAGGTCCAGCTCGGCGTCGACGGGGAAGTTGAGCGTGTCCGGGCCGTCGTCGAGGGTGAGGTACCAGCGGGCGGGGCGGCCGTAGATAAAGCGCACGTCGTAGTCGGAATCGGGCGAGGGAAAGCCCCAGGCCCGGCTGCCGGCTTCGCAGGCGTAGAGGATGCGGACGTCGTGGGCGGCCTCCAGGCGGCGCAGCTCGGCTTCGATTCGCAGGTGCATACGGGCAAATTAGCGCCGTTTCGGCCGCCCGCAGCGGCAGTCATAAATCCGTGAGGTTTTGGCAGGCGGCGCGGCGGATCAAAGGCCGCGGCTGATGCTGGATCGGCAACAAACATTAATCTACTATTAATCAAGCCCTAGCAATATAATCACGCGAATTCAACTCCATCAGCCGCGGCCTGTTTTCCGACCGAATTCAGCAACGCACCTGCGCAAAGCCGCCCTACTCGTCCTCAATCCCGACGCACACCCACCAGGGCCGTGGCGCAGCCCAGCAGCAAGGGCACCTGCCGCACTTCGGCGAAACCGGCGGCCAGGAGTGCGCCCTCCGCCGCGTCGAGGTTGGCGAAGCTGTGGGCGTAGAAGGGCAGGTAGCGGTGCAGGGCGGCGCGTCCCCGGCTCAGCCAGGTCAGCAGCGGCAGCACGGTGCCGAGGTACTGCCGAAATGCCCAGCGCCGCCAGCCCTGCCGGGGCAGGGTGAATTCGAGCAGCACGCAGGCGCCGCCCGGGCGCAGCAGGCGCCGCACTTCGGCCGCGAGGTCCAGCAGCCGCTCGGTTTCCAGGGTTTTCAGCCCGTAGGCGCACACCACCGCATCGGCCGCGGCGGCGGGCAGCGGGGTGCGCAGCGCGTCGGCCAGGTGCAGGGCGGTGTTGGCGTGCACGGCGGCCGACTGCTGGCGGCGGGCGGCCTGCTCGAGCATAGCGGCGGCAAAATCCACGCCGTGCAGCTGCGCGGCGGGCCCGAGGCGGCGGCGCAGGGCGGGCCACAGCTCCCCGCCCCCGCACATCAAATCCACGACCACCCCGGCCGGGGGCAGCGCGGGCAGCTGCTGCACGGCCTGCCGGCGCCAGCAGGCTGTTAGGCCCAGGGCCATCCACTGGTGCCAGCCGTAGCTGGGGGCCATCTGGTTGAAGAGGTGGCGCACGAAGCCGGGGCCGAACAGGGTGGCATCGGGGGCGGTATCGGCGGAGGTGCGGCGGCGGGCGCGGGGCCGGCTCATGACGCGGCTACTCATCTTGGGCTTGGGTTTGGATGGCGGAAAGCACGCGCTGGTGCATGTCGTCGAGCAGGTAGTCGCTCCAGAGCTGCCAGTAGGCGCGCGGCGCGATGCTGTGGCGGTAGGTGGTCGTGGCTTCGAGCACGGTGCTGCCGTCGGGCTGGGGCAGTAAGCGGAAGGTGCCCTGCTCGACGCGGAAAAAGCCGTGCAAATGCGGGGCGTGGATGCGCGGGTACGGGCTCAGCTCTCGCATTGGCGCAGGCATGTGGGGCACCCGAAACGTCAGCTCCCGCCCCGGCTGCCAGGTGCTGATGGGCAGCCGCGCCTCGCCCTGCGAGTAGGTGCAGACAAGCTGCGGCGTGCCGCCGGGACCGGTGGCCAGGGCCGTGCGCGTGGGGTAGGCCACGCCAGCCCGAAACAGCCAGCCCACTTCGGCCGGGTACTGCACCGGCCGCGTGAGCACCTGCCACACCCGCTCGGGCGAGGCCTGCACCCGCCGCCGCGTGACGACGCTGTGCGGCGGCACCGGCGCGGGGTAGCGCGCTTCCAGCGCCTGCCCGGCCGGGTAGAGCAGCACCAGCACCGAAAACATGCGCAGCGAGGTCCGCTCCCCCAGCAGCCGGCCCAGGGAAGTGCCCACCACGGCGCCGGCCAGGGCCACTATCAGGGCCAGCGGGGCGGTCATCAGCACGCAGATCAGGCCCTCCAGGGCCGAGGCCACCAGCAGGGCCAGCGTGCTGAGCGCGGCCAGCACCACCGTCACCCACGAGGCCAGCAGGCCGGGCCGGGGCTCGGCGGGGTTGTTCAGCCAGGTGTATAGGACATTGGCAATGAGCCCGGCCAGAAAGGGCACGGCCACAAACACCATCCCGCCGTAGGTGTGGAAGATGTTGGTCGACAGGTAGGTAAGGCCGGCGCTGAGGGCGGCGGTGGGCAGCACGGCCAGCAGGGTGCAGCCCAGGGGCGTGCCGGTCAGCCACTGCTTCAGGGAGCGGGGCGCGGCGGGTTGGTCGTCTTCGGGGTAGAGGCGGGGCGGTTGGTTGGCGGGGTCCATAGCGCGCGGGTGTGGCGGGCAGACCGGAGCCGGCCGCCCTTAGGTGAACATTCGGAGGAGTTTGTCGATCAGCCAGGTTTTTTCGGCCTTCATCACGCCGGTCAGCACCGTGTCGGCGCTGTCGGCCAGCTGCTGGATGTCGCCGAGCACGCGGTGAAACTCGCGGTAGCCGGGCTCGGTGGGGTCGCCGGGCAGGGCAGCCAGCTGGTCGAGGCTGCGCTTCATGGCGTCCAGCTCGCGGCGCTTCCGCTCGCGGATGATGCAGCGCGTGACCTGCAGCATGTCCTTTTCGGCCACGAAGTACTCGCGCCGCTCGCCGGGCTTCAGGGCCTTGTACACCAGGCCCCAGTCGAGCAGCTCGCGCACGGTCATGCTGGCGTTGCCGCGCGAAATCTGCAGCTGCGTCATCAGGTCTTCGGTGCTCAGCGCCTCGGCCGACACCAGCAGCAAGGCGTGCATCTGGGCCATGGTGCGGTTGATGCCCCAGCTGGCGCTGGTGGCGCCCCAGAGGTGGATGAACTGCGCTTTGGCCTGCTCCAGCGTCAGGGCGGTGGCAGCGGAAGGGTCGGGCGTCGGGTTGGTCGGGTCGGGCATGAAGGAAAAGCGCAAAGGCCGCGGATCAGGCCTCTACGGTACGCACAATATCGGCAACGGCCGCTTTGCAGCCGGGAAACTGGAATTCGAAACCCCATTCGAGCAGGCGCTGGGGGTACACTTTGCGGCTTTTGAGCACCAGCTCGGTCTGGGTTTGCAGGGCCCAGGCGCCGGCTTCGAGCAGCCACTCGGGCTGGGGCAGGCGCAGCAGGGGCCGCAGTGTCCGGGCCAGCAGGGCGTTGAAGTCGCGGTTTTGGATGGGCTGGGGCGCGCAGAGGTTGAACACCCCGCTGGCGCCGGGCTGCTGGGCCAGAAACTCCACGGCCCGGGCAAAATCGGTGGCATGCAGCCAGCTGATCCACTGCCGGCCACTCCCCTGCGGGGTGCACAGGCCCCAGCGCGCCAGCCGGGCCAGCACCGGGAAGGCCCCGCCATCCGCCCCCAGCACAATGGCCGTGCGCAGGGCGACGCGGCGGGTATTGGGCGCCGGGCAGGCCCAGAAGGCCTCTTCCCAGGCCTGGGCCACTTCCACCGAAAAGCCCCGCCCGATAACGCCGTCGGCCTCGGTGTTGGCCGGCCGCTCGCCCTCGGTGTGCTCGTAGATGGTGGCCGTAGCGGCGTTCAGCCACACCCGCGGCGGGCGGCGGCAGGCCGCCACGGCCGCCCCCAGCACCCGCGTGCTATCCACCCGGCTGCTGAGGATGGCGCGGCGGTTGGCCTCGTGGTAGCGACAGTCGACGCTGCGGCCGGCCAGGTTCACCAGCACGTCGGCCCCGTCGAGCTCGGCGGCCCACTCGTCGAGGGTGCGGCCGTCCCAGCGGGCGTAGCGCACGTTGGCGTAGGCCGGCAGCTGCTCCCGCGACAGCACCACGATTTCCACCCCGGGACGGCGGAAGTGGCGGATCAGGCATTGGCCCAGAAAGCCGGTGCCACCGGCCAGAACGATGCGCGTGGGTGCCATAGCGAACAGCGAAGGGAGGCGTTGAGAATCCGTTTTGTCTTTGTTCGCTCCAAATGTATCACAAGTTTCAATAATTATTGAAACTTGTGATACATAATTAATAATTGATTAATTATCAGCGACTTTATTTTCGAGCAATTCGTGCTGACTGGCCGCTGGTAATCCGAAGCTCAGACCGCCAAGGTGGCGCATTGCCGCGGCCGCGGCGCATAAAATCGGCTTCTTCACGAAAAGATCAGCTAATACCGAAGAGTTTGCCGGCGCAGCCGGCAGGCCGTCCCGGTGGCGGCCACGAAACCCGCTGGGTGTAACCCCCGGGCCGGTTTTGCTGTCTAGCAATTAGGTTTTCCATTCCAAACAGCCGCCATGACGCAGCCAGCATCCCTCCCACTCCAACACCAGATTGCCCTCGTCACGGGGGCCAGCTCCGGCATCGGCTACGGCGTGGCCGAGGCCCTGGCGGCGGCCGGGGCCACCGTGGTCATCAACTACAACCGCGAAGCCGAGCCGGCGGAACAGCTGGCCCAGACCATCCGCGACAAGGGCGGCGAGGCCCTGGCCATTCAGGCCGACGTGAGCCAGGAGGAGGACGTGCAACGCATGTTCCGCGCAACCATCGAGAAGTACGGCACGCTGCACATCCTGGTGAGCAACAGCGGCATTCAGCAGGACGCGGCCTTTCTGGACATGACCGTGGACCAGTGGCACAAGGTTATCGGGGTGAACCTGACGGGGCAGTTCCTGTGCATGCGCGAGGCAGCCCGGGAGTTTGTGCGCCGCGGGCCCCAGCCCGACATTTCCCGGGCCACGGGCAAGATTATCTGCATGAGCTCGGTGCACGAGGTGATTCCCTGGGCCGGGCACGTAAACTACGCCGCCAGCAAGGGCGGGCTGATGCTGCTGATGAAGAGCGTGGCCCAGGAGCTGGCGCCCAAAGGCATTCGGGTGAACAGCATCGGGCCGGGCGCCATTGCCACGCCCATCAACCTGGAGGCCCGCGACACCCCGCAGGAGGAAAAGGACCTGCTCAAGTTGATTCCCTACGGCCGCATCGGCGAGCCCGCCGACATCGGCAAGGTGGCCGTGTGGCTGGCCTCCGATGAATCAGACTACGTGACGGGCCACACCCTGTTTGCCGACGGCGGCATGCTGCTCTACCCCGGCTTCGTGGGCAACGGCTGATTTGCAATTAATAATGAACAATTAATAATTAATAATTGAAGCTGCGGCAGCTAGCTCTATTTGCTTTTTCGCCAGCCGCGCCCTCTGGACTGCCTAACCATAAGCCTTTTGCACTAATGGCAAGCCAGCAAAGCATCCGCCTCAATTATTAATTGTTAATTATTAATTCTTAATTAATGACCACTCCCGAACACCAACGCTTGGCCGCGGCCAACGCCCCCAAGGGGGCCACGCCCTGGCGCCGCTTCGGCCCCTACCTCTCGGACCGGCAGTGGGGCACCGTGCGCGAGGACTACTCCGCCGGCGGCGACGCCTGGTACGCTACCACTCACGACATGGCCCGCAGCTACGCCTACCGCTGGGGCGAGGAAGGCATCGGCGGCCTCTCCGACGACAAGCTGCGCCTGTGCTTCGCGCCGGCCTTCTGGAACGGGCACGACCCAATTCTGAAGGAGCGGCTGTTTGGCCTCAGCGGGCCCGAGGGTAACCACGGCGAGGACGTGAAGGAGCTGTATTACTACCTCGACAACACGCCCACGCACAGCTACATGCAGATGCTCTACAAGTATCCGCAGCGGGCATTTCCCTACGACTGGCTGGTGCAGGAAAACGGCCGGCGCAACCGGCAAAAGCCCGAGTTTGAGCTGCTGGACACGGCCATCTTCCACGAAAACCACTACTTCGACATCTGCCTGGAGTATGCCAAAGCTGGCCCCACCGACATCCTGATCGAGCTGACCGTGTTCAACCGCGGGCCGGAGGACGCGCCGCTGCACGTGCTGCCGCAGCTGTGGTTTCGCAACACCTGGAGCTGGGGCTGCGACGCCTACCGCCCCGAGCTGCGCGCCGACGAGGGCGGCCACATCGGCGTGGAGCACCGCGAGCTGCCGGCCCTGCGCCTGTACTGCGAGCCGCTGGAGGAGCAGCCGGCGCCGGCGCTGCTCTTTTGCGACAACCACACCAACTCCCGGCGGCTGTACCAGACCGAGCCGCCCGCCGCGGAGCAGTTTTTCAAGGACGGCATCAACGACTACCTGCTGCACCAGCAGGCGGGTGCCGTGAACCCGGCCGGCGTGGGCACCAAGGCCGCCGCGCACTACCAGCTGCTGGTGCCGGCCGGGCAGCAGCAGCGGCTGCGCCTGCGCCTGGGTCCGCCCGAACTGGCCGAGCCCTTCGCTGACTTCGATGCGCTGATGCAGCAGCGCCGCGACGAGACGGACCAGTTTTACGCCGCGCTGCAGGCCGATTTGCCCAGCGACGACGCCCGCAACGTGCAGCGGCAGGCCCTGGCGGGCATGCTCTGGAGCAAGCAGTTCTACTACTACGACGTGCCCGAGTGGCTGCAGGGCGACCCGGCCATGCCCCCGCCCCCGCCCCAGCGCCAGCAGGGCCGCAACGCCCACTGGCGGCACCTGAACAACGCCGACATCATTTCGATGCCGGACAAGTGGGAGTATCCCTGGTATGCGGCCTGGGATTTGGCCTTTCACTGCCTGCCGCTGGCCATGATTGACGCCCACTTTGCCAAGCACCAGCTCACGCTGCTGCTGCAGGACTGGTACATGCACCCGAACGGGCAGCTGCCGGCCTACGAGTGGAATTTCTCCGACGTGAACCCGCCCGTGCACGCCTGGGCCACCTGGCGCGTGTATAAGATGGACCAGAAGCAGCGCGGCGGCGAGGGCGACGTGGCGTTTCTGGAAGGCGCCTTCCACCGCCTGCTGCTGAACTTCACCTGGTGGGTGAACCGCAAGGACGTGGAGAACCGCAACGTGTTCGAGGGCGGCTTCCTGGGCCTGGACAACATCGGCGTGTTCGACCGCTCGGCCAACATGGCCCCGGGCACCTTCATGGAGCAGGCCGACGGCACGGCCTGGATGGCCATGTACGCGCTGGACATGATGCGCATGGCCCTGGAGCTGACCAAGACCAACCCCATCTACCAGGACATGGCCAGCAAGTTCTTCGAGCACTTCCTCTACATCGCCGACGCCATGTTCAGCAGCCCCGACCGCAAGGACAGCCTGGACTTGTGGGAGGACGAGGACGGGTTCTATTACGATGTGCTGAACACGCCCGAGCACGGCCGGCTGCCGCTGAAAATCCGCTCCCTGGTGGGCCTGGTGCCGCTGTTTGCGGTGGAAGTGCTCGACGAGGACCTGATGCGCGAGATGCCCCGGTTCGTGGCCCGCATGAGCTGGTTTCTGGAGCACCGGCCGCTACTGGCCGAGCTGGTGTCGCGCTGGCAGGAGCCGGGCAAGGGCAGCCGCCACCTGCTGAGTCTGCTGCGCGGGCACCGCATGAAGCTGCTGCTCAAGCGCATGCTCGACCCCGAGGAGTTTCTTTCCGACTACGGCATCCGCTCCCTCTCGAAATACCACCAGGAGCACCCTTATGTGTATCACACGGCGGAAAAGGACTTCACGGTGCGCTACGAGCCGGCCGAGTCGGAAACGGATTTGTTCGGCGGCAACTCGAACTGGCGCGGGCCGGTGTGGCTGCCAATGAACTTCCTCATCATCGAGGCCTTGCAGCGCTTCCACCACTACTACGGCGACGATTTTCGGGTGGAATACCCCACCGGCTCCGGCGAGTATTCCACCCTGCTCGGCATTGCCGACGCGCTGACCGAGCGCCTGACGCGGCTGTTTCTGCGCGACGAGCAGGGCCGCCGCCCCGCCCTCGGCCCCGACGCCCACTTCCAGGATGACCCGCACTTCAAGGACTACCTGCTCTTCCACGAGTACTTCCACGCCGAAACCGGCCAGGGCCTCGGCGCCAGCCACCAGACCGGCTGGACCGGCCTCATTGCCAAGCTGCTGCACCCCCGCCGCCCCGATAACCACCTCTTTACCAGCGTGACCGACGAGGCCGAAGACCAGCGGCTGATGCAGGAGCAGGAAGTGCAGGAAGCACCGGGCAAGTAGCAAGTAGCCAGTTGCCAGTTGCCAGTTGCCAGTTGCCAGTTGCCAGTTGCCAGTTGCCAGTAAAAAAGAACGTCATCCTGAGCGCAGCGAAGGACCTTCCTCTGACCCTGCACCAACCGGAAAGCGCAGCCACCAACGCCTTTCCATTAGGACGTCCAAACTATGACTTAACCACTTGTGCGAGGTGCGAGGAAGTTCCTTCGCTGCGCTCAGGATGACAGACGATTAACCACCTCCTCATGCCCGACTCTCCCGCCGCCACGCCCTGGCTGGATTTGACCACGCCCATTACCGACCAGATGCTGCACTGGCCCGACAACGCCCCGGTGCACATTCGCCTGACGCGCAGCATGGCCTGGGGCGACGCGGCCAACGTGACCGAGCTGAGCCTGAGCGCCCACACCGCCACCCACGTGGATGCCCCGCGCCACTTCCTGGCCGATGGCGCCGACGTAACCCAGCTGGACCTGCAGACCCTCATGGGCCCGGCCCAGGTAGTGCGCATCGAGCACCCCGGGTTTGTCACCCGCGAGGAGCTGCAGCGGCAGCTGCCCGACCTGCCGCCCGGCGCCCGCCTGCTCTTCCGCACCCGCAACACCGAGCGCAACTGGGTCGCGCAGCCCTTCACCCAGGACTTCGTGAAAGTGCGCGCCGACGCGGCCGAGTGGCTGCGCGACAAGCAGGTGGTGTGCGTAGGCGTCGACTACCTTTCCGTGGGCCCGGCCGACACCCACCGGATTCTGCTCGGGGCGGGCATCACCGTCATTGAGGGCCTGAACCTGGCCCCCGCCGAGCCGGGCCACTACGAGCTGCTCTGCCTGCCCCTGCTCATCGAAGGCGCCGACGGTGCCCCCGCCCGCTGCCTTGCCCGACGGCTTTAAGTGAAATAGTGAGTTGGTGAAATGGTGAGTGTCGTGCTGCTTGCGCAAACTGCGCAGCTCGGCCTCCAGAACGTCAAACTCACTATTTCACCAACTCACTATTTCACCACTTCACTAAATCACCGCATGAGCAACACCCAAATCGGCATCGTCGGCCTCGGCAAGATGGGCGCCGCCCTGGCCCAGCAGGCGGCCGAAAAAGGCTACCCCGTGGTGGGCATGGACCTGCGCCCCCGGCCCGACCTCGAATCGGACCTGATTGACATCGTGCCGACGCTGCTGGAACTGGCCCAGCGGCTGCAGCGGCCCCGCAAGGTCTTTCTGTACATCCCGGCCGGCGCGGCCGTCGACGGCATCATCGAGCAGCTGCTGGCGGTGCTGGAGCCCGGCGACATCATCGTCGACGGCGGCAACTCCTACTGGGGCGACTCCATCCGGCGGGCCAAGCGCCTGCAGGAGCGCGGCATCCACTTCCTCGACTGCGGCACCAGCGGCGGCCCGGGCGGCGCCCGCACCGGCGCCTGCTACATGGTGGGCGGCGACGCCGACGCGGTGGCCCTGCTGCGCGACTTCTTTGTGGCCACGGCCGTGCCCGACGGCTTTCTGCACACCGGCCCGGCCGGCACCGGGCACTACGTGAAGCTGGTGCACAACGGCATCGAGTTCGGGATGCTGCAGGCCATTGCCGAGGGCATGGGTTTGCTCACCCACTTCCGCGAAAAGCTGGATATCAGCGCCATCCTGCAGCTCTGGAACAACGGCTCGGTGGTACGCTCGTGGCTGATCGAGCTGATGAAGAAAACCTACGACCAGGAAGGCGGCTTCACCGTGCCCAGCTACATCGAGGACACCGGCGAGGTGAACTGGCTGGTGGCCGACGCGCTGCACATGGAAGTGCCCATCCCGGTCATCACGCAGTCGGTGGTGCAACTCTTCACCTCCCGCGACAAGGACCCGACCTGGGCCAAGGCCATTGCCATGATGCGTCACGGCTTCGGCGGCCACCCCTACGGCGAGGACGCGGGCATCCGGCACGAGCGGCAGTTCGGCCGCGTGGGCGAGTACGAGCAGCCCGAAGAAACCGGCGAGCAACCGGAAAACAACCCGAAATGAATGGAGAATTCTGAATTATGAATGCTGAATTTTGCCCTGCCCAATTGAGCATTCATAATTCAGAATTCTCCATTCATAATTCATCCCCATGCATAAGGGCCGGCTCGAAGCCTTCAGCGACGGTGTACTCGCCATCATTATCACCATCATGGTGCTGGAAATCAAGGTGCCGCACGGCCACGGCACCCTGGCCGAGCTGCAGCCGCTGATTCCGGTGGCGCTGAGCTACCTGCTCAGCTTCATCTACATCGGCATTTACTGGAACAACCACCACCACATGCTCAGCAGCGCCTCGCGCATCAGCGGGGCGGTGCTCTGGGCCAACCTGCACCTGCTGTTCTGGTTGTCTTTGGTGCCCTTCGCCACCGGCTGGATGGGCGAAAACCACTTCGCCCCGGCCACGCTCACCATCTACGGGGTGGTGCTGCTGATGGCGGGCGTGGCCTACTGGGTGCTGCAGAACCTGATTATCCGCGAAGACGGCCCCGACTCCGTTCTGGCCCATGCCATCGGCCGGGACCTGAAGGGCAAGGCCTCGCCCCCACTCTACATCCTGGGCATCCTGGCCTCGTTCTGGCAGCCCTGGCTGTCGGGAGCCGTCTACGTGTCCGTGGCGCTGATGTGGCTGATTCCCGACCGCCGCATCGAACGCACCCTGGCCCGCAAAGCTGCCGGGCCGGTGGGGCATTGAGCGGTATCTGAAAAAGCAGTCATTGCTTTCTGAACGGTCATGCTGAGCCCCGCGAAGCATCTCTACTGATAGTAACCTATACTATCGGACGAAGCGGTAGAGATGCTTCGCGGGGCTCAGCATGACTTTCTGGTTGTTGTTGGTCAACGAAGCGCGCGAGATGCCTCGGCTTCGCTCGACATGACGGGCCCGGGTTGCTTGTCCGAGCGAAGTCAGCAGATGCGCTTTGTCTGGCGCGGGCGTTGTAAGTTGGCGGGCCGCGGCCTCCGTTGCGCCGGGGCCTTACTCTGCCCGCTTATGCCTGCTCCCGCCTGGTTTCGTTTGCTGCTGGCCGCGCCCCTGGGTCTGCTGGCGTTGCTTCCCATCTACCGCGCCCAACCGGCTACCTCCGCCGCTGCTCCGGCCCCGGTCCCGGCCGACCCCATTATCAGCGCCGCCACCATCGGGCGCTACCTGCGGGCCGTGTCTTCCGATGACATGCTGGGGCGCAAGCCCTTTACCGAGGGCGAGAAGCGTATTACCGGCTATCTGGCGGCCGAGTTCAAGCGCCTGGGGCTGCAGCCGGCACCGGGCGGCAGCTACTTTCAGCCGGTGCCGCTGGTGGAGATTACCGGCACGCCCGCGCCTACGTTGCAGATCAAAGGCAGCAAGGGAGCGGCGCTCAGCCTGGACTACAAAACCGACTTCGTGGCCTTCACCCAGCGCGAGCAGCCCGAGGTGGCCGTTACCAACTCCCCGCTGGTCTTCGCCGGCTACGGCGTGACGGCGCCCGAGTACGGCTGGGACGACTACCAGGGCCTTGACGTGAAGGGCAAGACGGTGGTGGTGCTCGTCAACGATCCGGGCAACGCGGGCACGGACACCACCCTGTTTCGGGGCAAGGCCATGACCTACTACGGCCGCTGGACCTACAAATACGAGGAAGCCGCCCGCCACGGCGCCGCCGCCGTGCTCATCGTGCACGACACCCAGCCGGCGGCCTACCCTTGGTCGGTGGTGCTGAGCGGGGCCATCAGCCCCAAGCTGCGCGCCCAGACCGACAACAAGGGCGCCGACAAGTGCGCCCTGGAAGGCTGGCTGACCCTGGACGCGGCCAAACGGCTGTTTCAGGCAGCCGGGCAGGACTACCAGGCGCTCTACCAAGCCGCCAACACCAAGGGCTTCCGCCCGCGCCTGCTCGGGGGGCTCACGCTCACGGGCAGCATCCGTAACCAGCTGCGTCGCCAGACCTCGCAGAACGTGCTGGGCGTGCTGCCCGGCACCCAGCGCCCCGACGAGTACATCATCTACTCCGCGCACTGGGACCATTTCGGCGTCGGCAAAGCCATCGAGGGCGACTCCATCTACAACGGCGCGGTGGACGATGGCACCGGGCTGGCCGCTTTGCTCAGCATTGCCGAAGCATTTCAGCAGGCCAAGGTGAAGCCCCAGCGCAGCATCGTGTTCCTTGCCGTGACGGCCGAGGAACAGGGTCTGCTCGGCTCGGCCTACTACGCCCAGCACCCGCCGTTTCCCCTGAATAAGACGGTGGCCGACCTGAACATGGACATGCTCTGGCCCTACGGCCCGATGAAGGATCTGACGGTCATCGGCTACGGCCAGTCGGAGCTGGAGGACTACGCCCGGGCGGCGGCCAAGGCCCAGGACCGCTACCTGCTGCCCGACCAGACGCCCGAAACCGGCATGTTCTACCGCTCCGACCACTTCAGCTTCGCCCACGTGGGCGTGCCCTCGCTCTACGCCGCCGGCGGCTTCGAGAGCCGCGCCTACGGCAAGGACTTCATTGCCCAGAAGCGCCGCGACTACACCACCAGCATGTACCACAAGCCCGCCGACCAGTTCGACGCCGGCTGGGACCTGTGGGGCATTGCCCAGGACGCGGAGCTGTACTACCAGGTGGGCCGGCGCCTGGCCGCCGAAACCACCTTCCCGCAGTGGCGCCCGGGCTCGGAATTTCGGGCGGCGCGGGAGAAGAGTATGGGGAAATGATCCGCCGCCGTTTGCCGACGCTTGCGCATACCTCGTTCTCGAAAGCTGTTTGCGAGGGTTTACTTATGACTATCGAACCCTCAGAAGTTCTTCGCTAATCCTCCGGAGGTCTTCGCTAATCCTCGGAAGGTCTTACCGAACCCTCCAAAACTCTTACCGAACCCTCCGAAACTCTTACCGAACCCTCGGAAGTCCTTACCGAACCCTCCGAAATCCTTGCCGAATCCTCCCAAGTCATTTCCGAATCCTCGGGAGAGACTTGGGAGGGTTTGTTTGAGACTTTTACCGCTAAAATTCAGTGCTGGCACTGATGTGGAACGCTTAAATGGTCAGCACTTTGGTGCACTTTTCTGCCCCGACGCAGTGAAGCTTGTTTTCCACCTCTTTTTCTTCACTATCATGGCGTACAAGCTGCGCGACTCCGAATCCATTACCAAGGCCAAGCAACGTCTGGCCGGACTCAACGCTATCGAGCCCTCGGGCAAACTCGATCTGGGCAACGGCTACGGCACCGAAAGCCTGGCGGCCAAAATTGGCGACGCGGAAGCCCGACTTAAAGTCTACAACGAAGCCCTCAAAACCCTGAGCAGTCTGAAAAACGAGGTCGATAAAGCAGAAAAAGAGCTGGATAAATTTTCTTCCGGCGTCCTGACGGCGGTGGGCCAGAAGTTCACCAAGGACAGCAACCAGTACGAGCAGGCCGGCGGCACCCGCGAAAGTAACCGGGTCAAGCGCACAACGAAGGCCCGCAGCAAGCCAGCCGTGGCGTAAGCCCGACTGCCTTGCTCACCAAACCGCCGCGCTTTCCCGGGAAAGCGCGGCGGTTTTAGTTGGGCCCGCTGCCATCGTTAGTTGCTTCCTTTACAGGCGCGGGTCCACGGCTTCGCTTTCCAGGGCCAGCACCCCGAACACGCACTGGTGCACCTGCCGTAGCGGCTGCCCGGCCACGAACCGCTCCAGGCCTTCCACGCCGAGGGCGAATTCGCGCAGGGCCAGGTTGCGCTTGCTCTTCACGTTCCGTTCGCGCAGGCGCTCCAGGTTGCCGGGCAGCAGGTAGTCGGGGCCGTAGATGATGCGCAGGTACTCCCGGCCGCGGCACTTCAGGGCGGGCTGCACCAGGTTTTTCTGGCCCGCGGGAATGAAGTCGTAGGGCTTCACCACCATGCCTTCGCCGCCGCTGGCGGTCAGGTCCAGCCACCACTGGGTAGCCGCTTCCACGTCGGGAATGTCGCGCAGCGTCACCACCCGGTAGGGCGTGGCGCGCAGCAGGCCTTCGTCGGCGCGGCAGAGGGTGCGCAGGGTTTCCATGTGCCAGGCGTGGTCCCGGTCGAAGTACGTGCGGCCCTCGGTGGCCAGCAGGTGGAAGGGCGCCAGGCGCAGGTCGGCCAGGCTTTCCACCGGCCAGCAGTAGCGCCGGTAGGCCTCTGCGTAGTGCTCGGCCGCGTTCTGCCGGGCCACGGTACGGGCCAGCAGCGCCTCGATGCCGTCGAGGCCGCGGGTGGCGGCCTGGCTGAGCACGGCGGCGGCTTCGGGCAGGGCGGCGGTAGCGGCCGACGCCACGGCGGCGTACTGGTTTTTGATCAGTTCCTGGGCCTTGGCCGACCAGGGCAGCAGCTCCGCGTCGAGGCAAACCCACTCCGTGTCGAACCGCTCCCAGAAGCCGCTGGTCGTCAGGGCCGCTTGCAGGCGGGCGAGGAAGGCGGCTTCCAGGTCGGCGTCGGTGAAGAAGTTGCGGCCGGTGCGGGTGTACACCTTGCCCGGCCCCTCGCCTACCACCCCGAAGCGGCGGCGGGCGGCGGCTTCGTCGCGGGCCAGCACCACCACCACGCGGCTGCCCATGTGCTTTTCCTCGCACACCACCCGCTCCACGCCCTGCCGGCGGAAGTAGTCGAAGGCTTCGGCCGGGTGCTCCAGCAGATCGGGCAGAGCCGAGGTTTCGGAGGGCGACATGGTGGGCGGCAGGTACAGCAGCCACTTCGGATTCAGGGCAAAGCGCGACATGACCTCCAGCGCCGCCGCCGCGTTTTCCTCCCGAATCGTGACTGAGGGCAGCAAGCGGGTCTTGATGATCTGCTTGCCCATCACGTCGCCGAGGTCGAGCACCTCGTCGTGCAGTTGTTGAGTTGTCAGTTGTGAGTTGTTAGTTGTCAGTTCGTTCTGACCTTCATCACTGGCAACTGACAACTGATTACTGACAACTCCCCGCAACGGCCGCACCGGCTCGCAGTAGACTTCGGCGGCGGGCACGGTGACCAGCTCCCGCTCGGGGTAGCGCAGGACGGTGAGGCGGCCGCCGAACACGCAGCCCGTGTCGATGTCGATGGTGTTGTTGAGCCATTCGGGCTCGGGCACGGGGGTATGGCCGTACACCACCGTGGCCCGGCCGCGGTACTCGGCGGCCCAGGGGTAGCGCACGGGCAGCCCGAACTCGTCGATTTCCCCGGTGGTTTCGCCGAACAGGGCAAAAGCCCGCACGGCACCCGAGCCGCGGCCCTGCATTTCTTCGCGCAGGCCGGCGTGGGCCACCACCAGGCGGCCGTTGTCGAGCACATAGTGGCTCACCAGCGAATCAAGAAACTGCCGCACCTGGTTCTTAAAGGTGTCCGACTCGCCGGCCAGCTGCTGCAGGGTGGCGGCAAATCCGTGCTGCTCGTTGACCTGCTTGCCATTGAGGTAGCGCAGCAGCTTGATGTCGTGGTTGCCGGGCACGCACAGGGCCAGCCCGTCCTGCACCATGCGCATCACCAGGCGCAGCACCGCCGGGGAGTCGGGGCCGCGGTCCACCAGGTCTCCGAGGAAGACGGCCTTGCGCGGAGCCTCTTCCCCCGGCCCCCGCTCCGAAAGAGCGGGGGAGTCAGCCGACTGGGTAGCGTCCGGGTCAGTGGCCGGGAGCCGGCCGGCGGCCGGGCCGTCGGGACGGCGGCTGACGCGCACGCCCAGGTCGCGCACGTCCTGCACCGGCTCGGTTTCCACGATGTAGCCCAGTTGGTCGAGCAGCTGCACCAGCTCGTGGTAGCAGCCGTGTACGTCGCCGATGATGTCGAAGGGGCCGGATTCGTGGCGCCGGTTGTTGTGCAGCGGGTCGCGCACCACGGCCTGCACCGCGTCGATTTCCTCGGGGCCGCGCAGGTGGTAGATGTGGCGAAACCCCTCGCCTTTCAGCAGCTTCAGGGAGCGGCGCAGCTGCTGGCGCTGCTGGGGCACCACGTGCCGGCCCAGGTGCTGCCGCTCGGCGCGGTGGCGGTTGCGGTCCTCGGCCAGGCGGTCGGGCACGTCGAGCACGATGGCGGCGGGCAGCACGTGGTAGTCGCGGGCCAGCTGCACCAGCGCCTTGCGCGCCTCCGGCTGCACGTTGGTGGCGTCGACCACGGTGAGCAGGCCGCGCTTCAGCCGCAGGCCCACCAGGTAGTGCAGCAGGGCAAAAGCGTCGGTGGTGGCGCCCTGGTCGTTTTCGTCGTCGGCCACCAGCGCCCGGCACTGGTCGGAGGACACGATTTCGGTGCTGCGGAACAGCCGGCGGGCAAAGGTGCTCTTGCCCGCGCCCGAGGTGCCGATGAGCAGCACCAGGGAAAGTTCGGGGAGCTTGAGGGAAGTCAGGGGCATGGGTAAGGGCGGATATTGAGCCGCTTCCGATATGGGGTTTGATACAGGGTAAGTCCGGTAAAATTGCGCAAACTCCACTAATAGCGGCTTTTTCGCGGAAGATATCCGTCGAGCGAATGTTTGAGGACGGCGACGCCATTGCCCACGTGTGGTTCAGTTCAAAAACCCGTCTTCGAGTACGGCGAAGGGCACGATGAGCAGCAAGGCAGCCATGCAAGCTTAGCAGCATCCGGTTTCGCCGGCGGTGTTCTACACGGCCCGGGCGTCGATCAGCCCCGGCAAGACATTGCGGCCACTATCGGGGAACCAGTTGGCAAAATGGGGGCTGGAGCTGCCGCCAATGCCGCAGCTGCCTTAGGAGCTGTATCATTTGGGGATAAGTATATTTGGCAAGCGCCGGTTTGCCGGTGGCCCTGGGAGTTACACTATGAAACGCCGTTACGTCTTACTTATCAGTGCCTTGCTTATGAGTGGCAGCCCGGCGGCAGCGCAGCGCCTGTCGCCGCAGGTGCGGCAGCTGGTGAGCCAGCTCCGGCACAAGAACCAGCTGCAGGCGGAGCGCGTCGGCTGGGCTGGCACCACGCCGGAGCAGTACAAGACCTTTGTTGCCCTGCGGGATACAGCTACCACCGATGAGCTGCTGCGCCTCACCCACCACGCCAACGCCGTGGTGCGGGGCTACGCCGGTTGGGCGCTGGCCGACCGGGCCTATCCGCAGCTACCGCGCGTGTTTCAGCGCTACCTACACCAGCTGCGCAAAGTCACCAACCAACACGGCTGCATTGTCGGCCGCAACCGACTGGGACCGGAATTGTATTACCGGGTGGCCCACGATTGTTTCGATCCGGCCGGCGCCGACTCGCTGACTTACGCCCGCCAGCTGGCCCGGCTCGACAGCATCATTCTCTACCAGTACCCCCGCCACCACCTGGTACGCAGCGCGTTGCGGGGCAACGCAGCCAATCCGCACCGCTACGCCGTGGTGCGCAACATCTGCCAGCGTAACCCCGATGGCGTGGCGCTGGAGGCCCTGGCCCAGTACCGCCGGCCCGAAGACATCGCGCTGATCCGGGCGCAGGGCAACGCGGCCTTGGGGGCCATTGCCCGCTTTCCCGACCCCACGTTCTGGCCCCTGCTGACGAGCTTCGACCTCACCGCGTATGCGGGCGAGGCCAACCGGTGGCGCGCCGAACATTACCTGCCGGAGTATTACCGCGCCCTGGCCAGCTACCGCACTACCGAGGCCATCGGGTTTATCCGCAGCCTGTACCACCAAGGGCGCATCGTACAGCCGGCCATCCTGGCCGTGGCCCTCGCCGACACCCAGGACCCGGTATACGATGCCCTGCTGCTAGACCTCTGGGCCACGGACAAGCTCATGCTGCTTCCCGTTGCCAAACGGCTGGCGACCACGCAGCCCGCCGCGGCGGCCCGGGCGTTTGCCCAGGGCCTGCTTGCCCCAGGCCCGTACGAACCGCAGGAGGCATATTCCTACTACCGCCTCGACGAGCAGGTTATCGACCTGATGCTGGGCCACTTGCAGCAGCATGACAGCGCGCTGGTTTCGGTAGTTTGCCGGCAAAACATCCAGACGGCCAGCTTTACCCCGCTGAAAATGTTTCTGGAATACGCCCGGCGCCACCAGCTGACTAGCTGCAAGGCCGCTATCATGGCGCGGCTGCAACAGCCCAATTCGCCCTTCGACACGTTTCACCTGGCGGAAACGGCCCTGTCTTTCCACGATCCAAGCCTGAAGCCTGAGCTAATCCGCGTACTGACACTGCACCGTTCGAGCTGGGACCGGTACAACTGGCCGGAGGCTTTCCGCAAGCTATTCGCGGCCAACGACATTCATCTTGCCGCCTCCCCACCAACGCCTGAAAGCAAGTAAGGCGCCACGCCCTACTTCCGCACAAACGCTACCTGCCCGTCCTTGTAGGTTTCCAGCAGGCGCGGCTGCAGCTTGCCCCAGTACGTGAGGGTACGGCCGGTCTTGGCGTCCTTGTGCAGACGAAAGAGCACGTCCCCGGACTTGAGCTGCTGGAACCTGGCGCCATCGAGGCCTTGCACGAAGAGGACCTGGGCGTCGGTGGGCGTGCCGGTGGCGCGGACTTTCAGCTTCATAAAGGTCTGCTGGCCTTCCACGCTCAGCTGCCCGCCGAGGGCGCCGTTCTGCGGTTGCAGGCCCAGCTTCCAGGTCATGGCCATGCTGTAGCCGGCCAGGGCTTTCACGGGTTCTTCCTCGTAGAGGTAGGTGCCGGCCCAGTTGGCGACGCCGGCCGCTTTGGGGCTGGCAAAAAAGAGCGTAGACCAGGCAGCGAGGGGCAACAGCAGCGTCGTCATGGCGGCTAAAGCGTTGGTGGAACCCTGCTTCTAACGAAAAGAATGCCACCACGGTCGAGCGTTGATTGCCCAACCCATACCAGTAGGTGTGGACCGCTACCTATCAGAACGTCATGCTGAGCTTGTCGAAGCATCTCTACCGCTTCGTTGAATCGGTGCGGATGAAGCGGTAAGGACGCTTCGGCAAGCGGAGGCCAGATGAAGCATGACGGCCGTTTTTCTTAACGATCCACAAAGCCTAACCCGGCCATCAGCCGTGGGCTACTTCGTCACGCTCGTCACTCGAAACTCCACCCGGCGGTTGAGCTTGCGCGTTTCCTCCCGCTCGTTGCTGGCCCGCGGCTCGGCCCCGCCCAGGCCCACCCCGCTGATGCGCTCGGCGGCCACGCCGTGGCTGACGAGGTAGGTCTTGACGGCCGCCACGCGCTGCTCGCTCAATTCCACATTTTTCTGCGGGTCGCCCACGTTGTCGGTGTGGCCGCGCAGCTCGATGCTCATGCCGGGGTTCTGGGCCAGCAGAGCGGCCAGCTGGTCGAGGGCGGCGAAGGACGAGGGCAGCAGCGCGGCCTGGCCCTGCTCGAACTGCACCTTGTCGAGGGCCGTGACGGTGCCCACGCCCAGGGGCCGCAGCAGGATGTCCTGCGCCGAAGCGCCGGGTGGCAGCAGGTAGAGGCTGTCGGCGGCGAGGTAGCCGGCCAGCTGGGCCTCGGCCGCGTAGGCGAAGCCAGGCTGGGCCGTAAAGCTGAAAGTGCCGTCGGCGGCGACGGGCACGGCCCGGCCGCGCAGGCGCAGCTGGGCCCGCGGCAGGGGTTGAAACGTGGCGGCATCGAGCACGCGCCCGCGCCAGGTAGCCGCGGCGGGCGCCGCCGGAGTGGCCGCCACCGGGGCCGGGTCGGCCGGCGGCGGGGTGCTGCGCCGAAACAGGTTGCAGCCGGCCAGGTCGGTATACACGCCGCGGCGCACGCGGCGGGCGTCGCGGAACGAGAGGTCGACTTCGTACACCGACTTGGGCCCGGCCAGGTACAGGCGGCGCTGCCCGCTGGCGTCCTTCTGCATAAGCAGGTCGCTGTAGCCGCCGCGCTCGGGCAGCCCGTCGATGGGCAGCAGGTCGGGGTCGGCCTTGAGGGTGCCCAGGTCGATGCGCAGCACGGCCCCGTCGGTGCTGTACACCTCGTAGAGCGTGCCCTTGTCATCGAGGCAGAAGTTGGCGTGGGTGCCGGCGCCGGCAAAGCCGATAGCCGGGTAGTAGGGCGCCTGCTGCACCGGGTCGTGGGTCCAGACCACCGTCACGCGGCCGTCGGCGGGGCTCACGCGCACGAGCTGGTTGGCGTCGGAGGTAATAAAGTAGAGGCGGCCCCACTCGTCGGTGGCGGCCGAAATCCAGACGCTTTCCCCGCCCTGGGCCGGCAATTGCCACTCGGTGTAGCCGCCCTGCCGGGTGGCCGGGTCGTAGCGGTACACGTACTCGGGGGCGTTGGTGGGCGCCTTCGTGACGGTGTAGAGGCAGTTGTCGAAGCCCTTGGCCAGGGCGTAGGACTGAAAAGGCAGCACCTGCCGGTGCACCTTGGGCGGCGCCGCCAGGTCATCGGTGATGAACTCGTGAATCGTGCGGCAGTCATCTTCCCAGATGCCGTCATGGGTGCGCAGGGCCGCAATGCCGTACATCTTGTCGTCGCAGCCTTGCTCAGCGGCGCGTTTGGCGGCCGGGCCGGCCGCGGCAGCGGCGGGCGCGTTGCCGACGAACGTAAACGACTCGACCAGCTGCCGGCCTTCGGCGAGGTAGCGCCGCTCGGCCACCGCCGCCCGGTATTCCACCTGAAACACCTGCCCGCCGCGCCACAGGCGGCGGCCCAGCACGCGGGTGCGGCCGGCGGCACCCGGGGCGGCGTAGGTGTAGTCGTAGCTGAGTTCCTGGTAGGCGCCGGCGTCGTGCTCGGTCAGGCGCAGTACCTGGCTGCGGGGCAGGGCCCGCAGGCGGCGCCACAGCGTGTCCGGCTGCCCCTGGGCCAGCGGGTTCGGCGGCGCCTGGGGCAGCACGCGGCTGGTCAGCTCGACGGCGGCCGGCGGGGCCTGGGGCGCGCCGCCGGCGTAGAACGTCACCGCGCCGGCGTCCTGACTTACCTGCCAGGTGGAAGGGTACGTGAGCCGGTAGCCCAGGCGGGCATCGGTGTAGGCCTGGCCCGCCGCCGGACCCTGGGCGCGCAGGACCGGCCCGCACAGCATCAGGACAAGCAGCGTCAGCAAAACCTTCATAGGCAACAAAACAAACTCGGCGCGTAACGGCCGAACTACGACGTTCGGCCGGCCTACTAACGCAAAGTTACGCCCGGTTTGCTCCCCGCCGCCGCAATTCGCCGGCACCCACTCGCCCGGCCAGGCGGCGGCAGGCGCAGTCTACGGCTGATTCTCAGGCAGAAGGCCGATCTGCAGCAATCGAATAACGAGTAAAAAGGCGCGTCCTGCTTCCTTTGACGTCCGCGCGGTCGATAGATCAAGCAGGACGTTCAAAAGGCGCTTTTCAGGCTCAACCCCACAGCTACTGACCCGGCCACGGCCGGCTTTGCTGCGCGGCGCCCGGCTCTACGCCGACAGCGCATCCGGCGCGGCCCACTCGGCGGCGGTGGCCTCCAGGGTTTCGGGGTGCATGATGTGGCGGCGGTGCTGCTGGCCCCAGGTGTGCAGCGACTCGATGACCGGGTAGAGCGTGCGGCCGTAGGCGGCCAGCGTGTACGTGACGGCCACCGGGGCCACGTCGGCCTGCACGTGGCGGGTAATGAGGCCGTTGATTTCCAACTCCTTCAGCTCCTTGCTGAGCATTTTGGCCGTGATGCCGACCACCTCGCGCTGCAGCTGCTTGAAGCGCCGCGGGCCGCTGGTGAGGCCCACGATGATGGGCAGCTTCCACTTGCCACCGAGCAGGTCGAGGGCGTCGCGCACGGAGCGCATGGCGGTGGAGCATTCGTGCGAGGAGAGGTCGGGGTGAGTCGGGTGCATGATGCAAAGGTCGTTAGAAATCAGGCCGCTATACCGGGGCACACCGGTATACTTCGGTAAACCGCTATCCGATTCACACCCCACTGCGGCCACCTTTGCCGGCAGCAGCGCCCCGCCGACCAGGGCCTGCGCGTCCCCTCACCTACCACCGTTACCCCCATGACTGTCAACAAGAAAACCCTCGTGACCGGGCTGGTCACCGCCGTGCCCGCCTTGATGATTACGGCCAGCGGCATCATGAAGCTGCTCGGCAGCGCCGAAATCCGCGACGCCATGAGCAAAGCCGGCGCGGCCGAGCTGCGCGTACCGCTGGGCCTGATGGAGCTGGCGTTTACGGCCCTGTTCATCTTCCCGCGCACCATGAAGCTGGGGCTGCTGCTGCTCACCAGCTACTTCGCCGGCGCCATTGCCACCGACCTCACCCACGGCAAAAGCCCCGGCCCGGCCGTTATGATCCTGACTCTGGTCTGGATTGCCGCCTTCGTGCGCGACCGGTCGGCTTTCCTGCCCGCTGCGCCGGCCCACAGCTGATAGCGCTGCTGCGCCTGCACCCGTTCCGATCAGGCTGCTACTTCGGGCAGCCTGTAACTTCCCGGCTCCTGTCAGGTCCGTTGCTCAGCTACCATTTGGGATTGTCGGAAAGTGCCATTAGAACGTCATGCTCCATTCGGCAAATGCCGGATGGAGCATGACCCACTATTGAGCGTACTCTCGACCAACGCCGCTAGCCCTCCCGCTCAAACACGGCCAGCTGCGAGGGCGCCCCGACTTCAGCGTCCTCCGGCCCCAATGGTTCGACCCGCAGGCGGTAGCCGTGCCGCCCGGCCACGCCCGCGGCCCAGGCTTCGAACTGCGCCCGCGTCCATTCGAAGCGGTGGTCGTGGTGGCGGAACTGCCCGGCCGAGAGGGTTTCGTAGCGCTGGTTGTAGTCGGCGTTGGGCGTGGTGACGAGCACGGCGCCGGGCCGGGCGCGGGCAAACACCACCTGCTCGAACGTGGCCAGCCGGCTCTCGTCGAGGTGCTCGATGACTTCCACCACGGCCGCCGCGTCGTAGCCGGCCAGGCGCGGGTCGTGGTAGAGCAGGGAGCCCTGCGTGAGCGTGAGCCGCTCGCGCTGCCGCGGGGGCATCTCGGCCACGTGCAGCCGCTCCTGCGCCCGCTGCAGCTCCTGCCACGACACGTCCAGGGCCAGGATGTGCTCCACCTGCGGCAGGCGCAGCAGGCGGCGCACCAGCTGGCCTTCGCCGCAGCCCAGATCGAGCACCCGCCGGGCCCCGAGGCGCTGAATTTCCTCGGCCACCCGGTCGAGGCGCAGCGCGTGCAGCTTCTGCGTCTTCTCCTCGGCGGCGGGCGCCGGTTCGCCCGCCGCTTCCGCCTCGCCGATGGCGGCGGTTTCCGTATCGTCCGAGGCCGGTTCGTCGGCGGCCAGCAGGCGCTCCAGGGTGGGGTTCACGTACTGGGCTAGGTTGCGCAGGTAGCGGCGGGTGATGAACTCCCGCTCGGGGTGCTCGGGCAGCCAGCCGGCGCCGCGCAGCAGCAGCTTCTCGGCTTCGGCCTGATTGATCCAGTAGTGCTTGTCGCCGCGGTCGAGTACGGGCAGCAGCACGTAGAGGTGGCTGAGCAGGTCGCGCAGGCGGCGGGCCGGGTGGCGCAGGCGCAGGGTGAAGTAGCGGCCCTCGCCCCAGGCCGGCACGGTGGGGTCGAGCGGGTGCGGTTCGGCTTCGACGGCATAGCCCAGCGGCCCGAACAGCCGGTGCAGCTGCTCGGCGCCGGCCGCCGGCACCACGGCCACCGTGGCTTCCAGCGGCAGCAGGGTATCGGGCAGCTCGGGGCGGTCCTTGCAGGTGCCGTTCATGGCCGTGTTGAAGGCCTTGGCCAGGGCCGTGCTCAGAAACGACGAGGCCACGTACGGCCGGTCGTTGACGTACTGCTCCAGCGCGAAGCCCTCCCCCGCCGGCCCGCGGTGGTTGCGCACCAGCCCGATGGGGTCGAGGTCGAGCAGCAGGGCGGCGGTGCAGCGCTCCGCGGTGGCTTCGGGGTAGAAAATATGGGCGTGGCCCGCCGCCACTTCCAGCGTCTGCAGGCGGGCGGGGTTCTTGTGCAGCAGGTAGCCCAGGTCGGTGGCGGGCTGGTGGGTAGTGGTAATGGTCAGCAGCATAGTGGATATCGATGCGAGCCGGCCCCAGCAGGGTCGGCAACGGCAAGATAGAGCCGTTTGCCGGTAGTGCGCCGCGGACTGCCGGCTGGGGTGGGCTCAATACGGGCCGCTTTCTTCCGTTAGGGTCCGAGCGGAGTCCAACGCACCCAGCCGGTTAGCTCCCGAACCCAGCAGGCAGCGCTTTTTCGGCGAAGTGGCGGCAATGCTGGCCGAAAGGGCGTGGCCGGACGCTGCTGGTTAGCTATTTTTGTCGGCTGAAAAGCTCCCATTGGTTTCCCTCCACCCCTCTATGAAGAAGTTCGTACCCCTGTTCGCGTTGCTGGCCCTCGGCACCGTCGCGGCGCACGCCCAGAACCTGCCCGGCGCCGAGCGCAAAAAATACATGCTGCCCAAAAAGGACACGGAGTGCCCCTACGTACAGAACGTGACCAAGAACACGGAGGACGACCAGGAAGTGGAAGGCACCTTCACCCGCCTGGCCTACCGCCCCTACAGCGAGCTGCTGAACGAAATCAACGAGCTGCGGAAGATGAACAGCTGGGCCGACTCGACCTACCAGCGCCGCTTCAACACCCTGCCCGCCGGCGGCACGCTCACCATCATCATGCACCGCAAAGGCCCCAAAAACGCCGACCCCAGCCTGCTCACCGTAGCGGCCCTGACCAAGGACGGCCAGCCGCTGATGAGCCAGCAGCTCACGCCCGGTACCGGCCGCTTCTGGAACCGCGACCTGTACCTAAGCACGCGCACCATACCATTTGTTAAAACCGAGCAACCCGGCCCCGTGTCGGTCGTCATCACCGACGCCAAACTTAAGCAACACTTTGACTACGTTGTCAATACGCAGCAATAGACAGTAACGCGGCCGTCGCCCAATAATACGGACCGCGGCGGGCAACACCAAGTAAAGTGTGCCCGCCGCGGTCCGTATTTTTCCAAATGGGTGCAGCTATTTTTTGTTGAGCCGCGCCCACTGCACGGCAATCAGCGTCTTGGCGTCGCGCCACTCGCGGGCTTCCATATCGGCCCGGCTCAGGCGCAGCAGAGTGATGTTCTCGTTTTCCCCTTCGACGCCGCCGCCCGCGCCGCTTTGCTTGCTGACTTCGGCGTAGTAGATGCCAATCGTTTCGGCGTTGCCGCCCGGCGAGGGAAAGATGGTGACGATGTGCTCCAGGTGGTCGACCTCCGCGTAGCCCAGCTCCTCCTCGATTTCGCGGCGCAGCGCCTCTTCCGGCGACTCATGGCTCTTATCGAGCATGCCGGCGGCAATTTCTTCCACCTCCTGCTCGGCCCCGATGCGGAACTGCCGCACGAAAACATATTCCTGCGTGTTGGTGTCATACACCAGCGCAGCCACGGCGCGGCCCGGCTCAAACCGCTCGCGCGTGAGCTGCTGGTCGCCGTCCTGCACGGTGAGTTTGCGCAGCTTATAGAAGCCGTCGTAAACCGTTTCTACCTTTGTAATCTTCATGGGGTGGATTGGCTAGGGTTCGAACCTCGTTCCTTACGCCAAATATGCGGGCCAATGTTCGGCCCGCAGCCCACTCCGCCGCATTTCTTTTCCCATCGATTTTGACATTTGACGACCTTCACCTGCTGCCCGAGATTCTGAAATCTCTGCACGCCGCGGGCTATGAGCGCCCCACGCCCATCCAGCAGCAGGCCATTCCGCACGTGCTCGACGCCCGCGACCTGCTGGGCGTGGCCCAGACTGGCACCGGCAAAACCGCCGCCTTCACGCTGCCGCTGCTCCAGCGCCTGCACCTGGCCCGGCCCGCGCATCAGCCCACCGGCCCCCGCGCCGTGCGCGCCCTCATCCTGACGCCCACCCGCGAGCTGGCCATTCAGATCGGGGAGAGCTTCGAGAGCTACGGCAGCCAGCTGCCGCTGCGCCACGCGGTTATTTTCGGCGGCGTGAGCCAGCACCCGCAGGTGCAGGCCCTCAAGCGCGGCGTCGACGTGCTGGTGGCCACCCCCGGCCGCCTGCTCGACCTCATCAACCAGGGCTTCATCGATCTGAAGCGCCTGGAAATCTTCGTGCTCGACGAAGCCGACCGCATGCTCGACATGGGCTTCATCAACGATATCCGGCGCATTCTGCCCCTGCTGCCCAAGCAGCGGCAGTCGCTGTTCTTCTCGGCCACCATGCCGCCCACCATCCGCGAGCTGGCCGATACCATCCTGCGCAACCCGGTGCAGGTGGCCGTCACGCCGGTATCGAGCACCGCCGAAACGGTGGAGCAGGTGGTGTACCTGGTGGACAAGACCGACAAGCCCTACCTGCTGCTGGAAGTGCTGGAAGACCCCGCGCTGCGCCGCGTGCTCGTTTTCAGCCGCACCAAGCACGGCGCCGACCGCGTGGCCAAGGGCCTGAACGCAAAAGGCATCGGAGCCGAGGCCATCCACGGCAACAAGTCGCAGAACGCCCGGCAGCGGGCCCTGCAGAATTTCAAGTCGGGCGAAACCCGCGTGCTGGTAGCTACCGACTTGGCCGCCCGCGGCATCGACGTGGACGAGCTGAGCCACGTGGTGAACTACGAGCTGCCCAACGAGCCCGAAACCTACGTGCACCGCATCGGCCGTACCGGCCGCGCCGGCGCCGAGGGCCGCGCCCTCTCCTTCTGCGACGCGGAGGAGCGCGCCTACCTGCAGGACATTCAGCGCCTGATCAACCAGCAGATTACGGTGGTCGACACCCACTCTTACGCCCAGAACGACGTGGAGCCGGTGCCGCTGAAGGGCCCGAACATCACCAAGCCCAAAGGCCCGGCCGGCCGCCCGCCGCGCTCCGGCCCCCGCCCCGAGCGCGGCGGCTCAGCCCCGAAAGCCCCCAAAGCCGCTACCGGCGGCGGACGCTCGGCGGCCTCGGCCCCGCGCCCCAAAGCGGAGCGCGGCGGCCAGCAACGCTCGGGCGCGGCCCCGGCGGGTGGCAGCGGAGGCAACGGCCGCTCCGGCCGACGCCGCAGCCGCAACTCCCGGCCCAACCGCCCGTCGTAGTTCGATTCCGCTTTAGCCGCCCGTCCTGCCAGGATGGGCGGCTTTTTTTTGAGCCTTTCATAAGCGTCTGGTGCGAACAAATTTCCGGGCCCGGCGCTTATAAAGAAGCCCGGCGGCTGTCGGGCTTTGCATGTGCCATTTCACTTCCGCGTTTTTATGGCTAGCTGTTCGCTTTCGGTTATTGAGGCGCTGCGCACCACGGCCCAGCGCCTGAGCGCCCAGGCACCATACCAATGGGGCCATATGGGTAGCTGCAACTGCGGCCACCTCGCCCAGACCATCACGTGCCTGAGCAAGGCCGAAATCCATGCCCGCGCCCTGCAGCGCCACGGCGACTGGGACCAGCAGTTGCGCGACTACTGCCCCACCAGCGGCCTGCCCATCGACGACATCATCGACGAGATGCTGGCCGCCGGCTTTACCCGCCCCGACCTGGCGCACCTCGAACGTCTGTCCGACCCGGTCATCCGCGCCGCCATTCCGGCTGCGCGGCGCGAGGCCCTGCGCCATAATCAGCGCGACGACGTGGTGCTGTACTTGCGCACCTGGGCACAGCTGCTGGAAGCCCAGTGGCTGGCCGGAATTGAGCTGCCCAGGTTGCAGTTGGCGTCTGCTGTGCAGGTCAGCGAATAATCCGGGTTAGACAACAGCCGTAGCCCGCAACGCAACGCGCCCCACCTGACGAGTCGTCAAGTGGGGCGCGTTGCGTTGCGGGGGCCGTGTTGGCCCAACCGGGTTACTTGATGGCGTTCGGGTTGCTGCTCTGGGCCTCGCGGTATCCTTCAGCCCGGTGGCTGCGCTTGTAGGCAGCATCGGCATTGGGGTCTTGTTCAGCATTCGGCGGGGGCGTGCACGACGTGGCCAGCACGGCCACCCAGGCAAATAAAGCGAGCAGGCAGGTCTTCTTCATGCCCCAAAGGTAAGCAGCGCCCACCGATTCCGGCAAGGGGTAAATGATATGTATGACAAGGATTCGTTCCGGCGACCTTAACCCGAGGCAGCGTGAGCAGATAGATGCCGGAGCAGAACATGCAAATCAAGCGTTTACATAGATACACTCAATGGCGACCGGGCAAAAAGCATGCAATACCCATGTTTACAAGTTCACAGAGCCTGGCACACTTTAAGCAGCAACACATCCCGGTTTTACATTTCAACATCCGCAGTCATCATTCGTGATAAAGCTAAGCAGGTTGGCCGTATACAGGTCTTAGACCAATATGATTTTAACTATAACAGTCTAAGACCTTATTTTTAGCAAAATACTGACTCAGCACATTGTAGATGAGTATTCAATATCAAGAAACAACTTTTTTAACTAACCCACTATTATCAAGGACATCAAAGCCCGGCATTTAAGCAAAACAATCTCTTCATATATTTCACTATAAATAACTGATAAACAGCAATTTTAAAATCAAAAAACAAACTTAAACCAACGAAAATAAGCCAACCTGACAACTTTCACTATACCAATTCTATACACATAAACCCGCAACCATATTCATTAAGCTGTTATGATATAACGTTATCAAACATCTTCTTCAATCAATAAAACAGGCTAAATAGCACTTATCCATCGTCTAGGTATTCGGCTAAAGGCTTCCAGATCAGAGTCCATCCGCAGATGGGCTAAAGTCTGCAAAAGTGCCGTCGCTGTAGAAGACCATCACACGACGAATCGTCCTGGGTGGTTTGGCCGGCGAAGCGGACTGAGCTAGAGCCATTACGATGGGGTCCATTGCAACGGAGCCAGCCTCTGCAGGCAGCGGCGGGGTAACTATGGGAGGCTGCGGAGCTTGTACTACATGCTCCACGGGGCTTTCCAGCTGAGCAGGGGCTGTCGACTCCGCTGTGGTGCCCGCCAGGGCTCTGGAGGCCTTGGCAACCCGCCGTGGCTGAACGACGGACTCAGGAGCCACCGGACTTGCCGTAGCCGCGTCTGACGACGTAGTGGCCTCCGTAGCCGGAGTCAGCATGGGGCCCTGGCCCGTCAGCAGCCACGGCATGGCTATATCGGGGAAGGCTGCAATGATTTTCTGCACCACCTCCAGGCTAGGCTTGTTACGCCCACCCAGTATGTGGCTCACAATCGGACGCGCTACCCCAATTGTATCGGCAAATTGCGTAGGGCTAAGCTGACGCGCTTGCAAAAGCTGACGGATTCGGTCGACCATGGTGCTGGAACTATGTTTACAAAACTATCAACATCTCGACAGACATTCATCACGGCCCCGGATTATGATTTCAGTAAGTTTTGTTTCAATAGTAAACAGTAAGATCTGTACAGCTTACATTAATAACACATGTAAACGAATTGATTACACAAGTAACAGATGTAAATAGTATACTTTGCTGCTCATTCCTGGCTGGTATAGCCAGTTTTACCTTATCAAGCTTAGCTGCCGGGGGTAACCGGGGCACTATCTGTTTCCAACTGCGAAGCATGTACACATGAGCTTGCTTTGTCAACGCGTGGGGGGAATACTCCACAAACGCCAAAGCCGCCGTTCCCCTCAATCGGGAAACGGCGGCTTTGGCTATACGGCTGCGTGCGGGCACACGCACCTAGTGCTAACGGTAGATCAGGTGCTAAAGTACTCCTGAGCCAGGGCCTTGTCGTGGCCGTAGATGTCGTCGCGGAAATGCAGATTGCCGGCGTCATCCACCCAGGCGGTGAAGTACACCAGGTACACCGGCAGCTTCTCGGGCAGGGTCACGTACTGCTCCTTCCCTTCCGCTACCGTCTGCTGGATCTTGCTCATGTCCCAGCCGGGCTTGTTGCGCAGCAGGTACTCGGCCAGCACCAGGGGTTTCTCGACGCGCACGCAGCCGTGGCTGAAGCCGCGCTTGGCCTGGCTGAACAGCTCGTCGTGCGGAGTATCGTGCAGGTAGATGTCCTGCGAGTTGGGGAACAGGAATTTCACGTCGCCCAAATCGTTCTTCGGGCCGGGCCGCCGGCGCAGCGTGTAGCGCCAGGTGCTCTGAGTAAGGTTGGCCCAGTCGATGCTGGTTGGGTCGACAGGCGTGGCTTTGGCCCCGGAGCCTTTCACCACTTCCATGTCGAGGCGGTTGAGCGTGCCGTTGGGGTCGGCCGCCAGCTTGTTACGCAGCTCCTTGTCGATGATGCTGTAGGGCACGTTCCAATAAGGCGCTACTACCACGTATTCCATCTTGTCGCTGAACACCGGCGTTGCGTTCAGGGTCTTGCCCACGATGACGCGCATGTCCAGGGCCGGCTTGCCATTCTCGTACACCCACATGTGGTAGTCGGGAATGTTTACGAGCAGGTAGTTCGGCTCGAAGCGCTTGGGTATCCAGCGCCAACGCTCCATGTTCACGATGATCTGGTCGATGCGGCGCTGCAGCGGCACGTTCAGCATGGTCACCGTTTCGGGCGTCAGGCGGCCGTCGGCTTTCAGCCCGGTCTGCTGCTGAAAGGCCTTAACGGCGGCCGCCAGTTCCGCGTCGTACTTGTGCGACTCGCGGGGCGCGGCAGCGGCCGGCTGGCCGGGCTTGTTCGACACCGGCATGGCCTGCATTGGGGCGTTGGCTACGGCCGGGTTGGGCGTACCGTCGGGGTTGAAGCCGAGCAGGCGGCGGCGCAGCGCGGGCACCACCGCCGACGAGTCGCCGGGGCGCAGGGCCTTCTTCACGGCGGGCACGGGCAGCCAGCCGCCGTTGCGTTGCATGGCGCGGTAGTTGGCCAGCGCCTTCCGCAGCCGGTCGTACTCGGGGTGCAAGGGCGCGAATTCGTAGTACGGATAGGTACTTTCGCGCTCCTGCAGTATGGTCATGAGGGCCTTGTGCAACTTGATTTTGTTGCGTTTGACCTTCCAATCGATGTTTTTTACTTCGCGCGGATCCACGATGCCGCGGTAGAAGTCGTCGGCCCAGTTGAAGTACGTGGCCGACAGCGCCACGTCGATTTCCTTTTCGAGGGCATTGCGCGCCGTGGTGTCCGGCGCCTTTTTGATCTGCGCGAAGAGCTGCGCGAAGTCAACGACCTTATACTTTTTGGGGTCGAGGCCATTCTCGCCGGCCTTGCTCAGTTCGGTGAGCATGCGCTCCGTCTGGGGCACCAGCTGGTGGTTTTTGAACCAGCCGAGGCGGCCGTCGCGCTCCTTGTAGAACTTCTTGCCCCACTCGATTTCGTTTTTGAACGCGGGCTTGGCGGCCATGTACTTCTCGACGTACACGGTATCGACGTGGGGCTGCGGGCCGCTGGTCAGCTGGCCCTGGCCGGGCAAAATGCCGGCGGCTGCGTCCTGCACCTTTGCTTTCTGCTCCTGGCTACACGCGCTGGTAACCAGCAGCAGGCAGAAGGCCAGCCACAGCATGAGGGTGGAAAGGAAAACGGATTGAACCGATGATTTCATTGGGGGAGGGTGGAAAAACAAGGCGGCAAGTGGTGCGCATCCGCGGTGGCATGGCCAAACGCTCGTTTGGCCGCGGCGGCGCTTGCTCCGTTGTACTCCGTCGGTGCGCGGCGGGTTGCCTTGCTCCTGCGGTTTCCAGCGTGCAAGATAGCCGAAAACCGCAGCGCCGAAAACATTTCTAAACAGATATATATCCATCGGTGCGCCCGCCATTCGGCTTATCGGCCGCCTGCTTAGCCCCATCTTTGTGGCGCCGATTTCCTTTCCGACGAGCCGGCATCCCCGCCAGACCCGGCCGGTCTTCGTAGGCAGTTTCAACGGATTCTTGCGGGCCGCGCAAACTCGTCCGCCGCCGGGGCGGTTATCTTTGCCTTCCCGTTCACCTCACCCACTCCTTATATATATGGCTGCCCCCTTGCTCGCCGCCGACCCGCACAGCTGCGCCCGCCCCGCCGAAGCGGCGGTGCGTCACCTCTCGCTCGACCTGACCGTGGACTTTGCCGCCCGCACCCTGCAGGGCCGGGCGACCTGGCAGCTGGAAGTGCAGCCCGGCGCGACGGATCTGTGGCTTGACACCCGGGACCTGGCCATCGAAGCCGTGACGCTGGCCGACGGGGTGACGCTCACCGAATTTGAGCTGAGCGACGACGACGACCCGGTACTGGGCCGCCCGCTGCGCATTCATCTGCCGACCAGCACCCGGCAAGTCAGCATCAGCTACCGCACCGCCCCCGACGCGGCCGCGCTGCAGTGGCTGAGCCCCGAGCAGACGGCCGGCAAGCAGCACCCTTTCCTCTTCACCCAGTCGCAAGCCATCCTGGCCCGCACCTGGATTCCCTGCCAGGATTCGCCCGGGGTGCGCTTCACCTACGAGGCCACCGTGCGCGGTCCGCGGGAGCTGCTGGCCCTGATGAGCGCCGAAAACCCGCAGGAGCTGTCGGCCACGGGCGAGTACCACTTCCGCATGCCCCAGCCCATTCCGGCCTACCTCATGGCCCTGGCCGTGGGCGACCTGCGCTTCGAGCCGTTGAGCCCGCGCACCGGCGTGTACGCCGAGCCGGCCACGCTGCCGGTAGCCACGGCCGAATTCGGCGACCTGGAAAACATGGTGGCCGCCGCCGAGGAGCTGTACGGCCCCTACCGCTGGGAGCGGTACGATTTGCTGGTGCTGCCGCCTTCCTTCCCCTTCGGCGGCATGGAAAACCCGCGCCTCACCTTCGTCACGCCCACTATCCTGGCCGGCGACCGAAGCCTGACCAGCCTGGTGGCCCACGAGCTGGCGCACTCCTGGTCGGGCAACCTGGTGACCAACGCCACCTGGAACGACTTCTGGCTGAACGAGGGCTTCACGGTGTACTTCGAGCGACGCATTATGGAGCGCCTCTACGGCCGCCCCTACGCCGACATGCTGCAGGTGCTCGGCCAGACGGCCCTGCACCACACCATTGACGAATTGGGCAAGGAGAGCATCGACACCCACCTGCACCTCGACCTGGCCGACCGCGACCCGGACGAAGGGCTCAACGAAATTGCCTACGAGAAGGGCAATTACCTGCTGCTGACCCTGGAAAGCATTGTCGGCCGCGAAAAGCTCGACGCATTCATCACCCAGTACTTCGCCGCGCACGCCTTCCAATCCATGGACACGGCGCACTTCCTGGCCTACCTGCGCCGGGAGCTGCTCGACCAGGTACCGGGCTCGGAGGAAAAGCTGCAGCTCGACAAATGGATAAACGCCCCGGGCATTCCGGCCGTGGCGCCGCCGGTGCAGTCGGAGCGCTTTGCCGGCGTGGAAGCGGCCCTGCAGAGCTGGCGCCACGGCGCCGCCCCCGCTGCCCTCGAAACTGCCGCGTGGAGTACGCACGAGTGGGTGCATTTCCTGCACGGCCTACCCGAGCACATCAGCGCCGAGCAGTTGCAGCAGTTGGACCAGGCCTTCGGCTTCACCCATTCCGGCAACGCCGAAATCCTGACGGCCTGGCTGCCGCTGACGGTGCGGGCCGGTTATTCGGCCGCCGACGAGGCGCTGGCGGCTTTCCTGACCCGCGTGGGCCGGCGCAAGTTTCTGGTGCCGCTCTACAAAGCCCTGCTGGCCACGCCCGCGGGCACGGAGCGCGCCCGGCAGATTTACCAGCAGGCCCGGCCCAACTACCATTCTGTATCCACCAGCACCTTGGATACGTTAGTAGGCAAACCCGCTACGGCGTAGCTTGCTTACGCCGTAGCGCAACGTCCGGCTTCCGGCCGGCGCTGTGCCGCTCCGGCCGGGGCCGCCTTTGGCGGCCGGCCGCTGTTTTTGGCCGCAGACTTGCATACGCGCCTGCGGTTTATTGTTCACCCCACGTCACCCTCCCCTAGCTAATTGGACGCTCCAAAACCCCTGGGTAAGCTGATTGCCGTTGGCGGCAACGAAGACAAAGGCACCTACGCCAACCCGCGCCGGCGCAAGAAATACTACCTGAATTTCTTCGAGCTCGGTATTCTGAAACGCGTCGTGCTGGAAAGCGGCAAGACCGATCCGCGCATCGAAGTGGTAACCACGGCCTCCATGATTCCGGAGGAAGTGGGCGCCATCTACGTGTCCTCGTTCGGCATGCTGAACTGCCTGAACGTGGGCGTGCTCGACATCCGCGTGCCCGCCGACACCGACCAGCCCGACTACCTGCAGCGCCTGGCCCAGGCCGACATCATCATGTTCTCGGGCGGCGACCAGTCGCGGCTCAAGGAAATGTTCGGCGGCACGCGTTTTCTGAAGCTACTGACGCAACGCTACCAGCAGGAGTCACACTTCGTCATTGCCGGCACCTCGGCCGGGGCCATGGCCATGTCGCAGATTATGATTCGCGGCGGCTCGGTGCCCGAAGCCCTGCTGAAGGGCGCCGTGAAGATGGGCACCGGCCTGGCGCTGATTCAGAACGTAGTCATCGATTCGCACTTCGTCAAGCGCGGGCGCTTCGGCCGGCTGATCGAAGCGGTGGGCCTGCACCCCAAGCTCATCGGCATCGGCCTGGGCGAAGATACCGGCGTGCTCATCCGCGACGGTAACCTGATCGAAACCATCGGCTCCAATCTGGTCATCATCGTCGACGGGCACAACATCCGGCACAACAACACGCCGGCCGCCGCCAAAGGCACGGCGCTGTCCATCGAGAACATGACCATGCACGTGCTGGCCAAGGGCAACGTGTACGACATCCGCGAGCGGAAATTCTTCGTCGACAAGCGCACCCACGACGAGGCCGTGGGCACCTCCGCCACGGTACTGCCCACGCCGGCCGTTTCGTAGCGGCTACTCCTTATTATATAGGGCGCGGGCCGGAGCGACGATTGTCGCTCCGGCCCGCGCTGTTTTCCGGTTGAGGTCCGGCGCTACTGCTCGTCCTTGTAGATGCCAACGAACAGTTCCGACGCGCTGCTGATGCTGGCGCGGTACATACCCTCGGAATTGAACGGCAGCGCGATATGGCCGCGGGCGTCGACGGCCACCAGCCCACCTTCGCCCCCGACGGGCGCCAGTTTGTCGTGCACCACCACGCGGCAGGCTTCGGCTAGGCTCAGGCCGCGGTACTCCATCAGGCAGGCAATGTCGTGGGCCACCACGGCGCGGATGAAAAACTCGCCGTGCCCGGTGCAGCTGATGGCGCAGGTCCGGTCGTCGGCCCAGGTGCCCGCCCCGATGAGCGGGGAGTCGCCGACGCGGGAGTAGCGCTTGTTGGTCATGCCGCCGGTGCTGGTGGCGGCGGCCAGGTGGCCGTGCTGGTCCAGCGCCACCGCGCCCACCGTGCCCATTTTCTTTTTCGGGTCCTCGTCGACGGCCTTCGGCTCTTCGAGCGGAGCGTCTTCGCTGTGGTCGAGGCGTACCTGCCCGCTGGCCAGGGCTTCCTGCAGCTGCTGGTAGCGGTGCTCGGTGAAAAAATACTCCGGCGGCTGCATGGGCAGGCCCTGCTGCCGGGCAAACTCTTCGGCACCGGGCCAGGCCAGCAGCACGTGCTCCGATTTTTCCATCACCAGGCGCGCGGCCCGGATGGGGTTCTGAATGGCGCGCACCCCGGTCACGGCTCCGGCCAGCCGCGTATGGCCCACCATCACCGAAGCATCCATTTCGTGGTGGCCTTCGTGGGTGAACACCGCGCCGCGGCCGGCATTGAACAACGGGCAGTTTTCGAGCTGCACCACGGTATGCTCCACCGCGTCGAGGGCCGACGCGCCTTGGCGGAGCAGGTCGTAGCCGGCGGTGAGGGCGTCGCGCAGGGCCTGGCGGTACTGAATTTCAGCATCGGCAGTGAGCAGGTGGCGGGCAATGGTGCCGGCGCCGCCGTGCAGGGCAAGGGCAATGGAAGACATGCAGCAAAGATGGTGGGTGCGCAGGCAAAACTACGGCAGCCCGGCCACCTGGTTCGGCTGCTTACTCCTTATTATATAGAGCAGCCCGGTTTTCGGCCCGATGAACGGAGCCCGGCAGCCTCGGGCAGAAGCACCGCCGCCGCTTGGCCATCAACCGTAGCCATTATTTTTAGCAAAACCCCATTCGCTCAACTATCTTTTTGAGCAAAATAACCTTCACCGGGCATCCGCTTCATTTCCTGACGCTTATATTAGCATCCGAAAATAGCCTTGGCGCCAACCCGGTTTCAGGCCTCTGCCAGGGAATTATTTTTCGTAGATTTGGCTTACTAATTTTCAAACCTCCCCCTCTTTTGACTATGGCTTACGAAGCTACCGGCCGCCTGCACGACATCATGGATGAGCAACAGGTGAGCGAGAAATTCCGCAAGCGCGAGTTCGTGCTGGAAGTCGTAGACGGCCAGTATCCCGAGCATATCAAGTTTCAGCTGGTTCAGGACAAAACCGCGCTGATCGACCAATACAAGGTTGGTGATGAAGTGCGCGTGCAGTTCAACCTGCGCGGCCGCGGCTTCAACAAGAATGGCCAGATGCTGTACTTCACCAACCTGGAAGCCTGGCGCATCGAGCCGGCTGGTGCGGCCCCCGCGGGCGGCAACCAGGGCGGTGGCTACGCTGCTCCGGCCGCCAACCAGAACCCCGGCCTGCGCCGCGACGCCCAGCCGCAGCGCCCCGCTCCCATTGCTTCGGACGACGACAACGACCTGCCGTTCTAAGCCTGGCTTGACGCTTAGGTAAAAAAATGCCGCTTCTGCCTGTCAGGAGCGGCATTTTTGCGTACGTATCGGCAGGTGCCCGCCCGGGTGCCGCTCCACCTTCGCATGAGAATTGATTTCGCTGCCGGCTCGTTGCGGGGCCGCATCGTATTGCTGACCGGCGCTTCGGCCGGCATTGGCTTGGCCGCCGCGCGGCAGCTGGCCCTGCTCGGCGCCCACCTGATCCTGGTGTGCCGCGACGCGGGCCGCGGCGAACAGGCCCGCGCGGCCGTGCGCCTCGCCGCCCCCGAGGCCCCTACTCCAGATCTGCTACTGGCCGATCTGGCCGTGCAGGCCGAAGTGCACCGCCTCAGCGACGAAATCCTGGCCCGGTACCCGCGCCTCGACGTGCTCATCAACAACGCCGGGGTGCTGCCCAACCAGCTCATCACTACCGCCGACGGCCACGAGCTGTGCTGGGCCACCAACCACCTGGCGCCGTTTATCCTCACCAACCGCCTGCTGCCGCTGCTGGAAGCCGCCGGCCCGGGCGCCCGTATCATCACGGTGGCTTCGGAGGCGCACTGGATTGGTGAAATCGAGGCCACGGCAGCGGCTCGCGCCAACGCCAACCGCAGCAGTGCCTTCACCGCCTACTGCGACTCCAAGCTGGCCAACATCCTCTTTACCAAAGCCCTGGCCGACCGCCTGGAGCTGACCGGCATCACCGCCCACTGCCTGCATCCGGGCATCGTGCGCTCCAATCTATGGTCGCACAGCTCCTGGCTGCTGCGCCTGCTGATGGCCGGGGCCCAGCCCTTCGCCCGCTCCTGCGAGCGGGCCGCCGAAACGATTACGCATCTGGCCACCTTGCCAGAAGCCGCGCAGGCCAACGGCCACTATTTCAAGAACAAACGCGTAGCCCGGGTTTCCAGTCGGGCCACCAACCGCGCCGAAATTCACCGGCTATGGCGAATTTCGGCTGAGGAAACCGGTATCAGTGAATAATCGACCGACGGAAAAATCCGGCGGTAAAACCCAATGCAGGGCCGGTTAATTCTGAATTAATCCGGGGCATTAATACCCATTTTATTGCCTCCTATTGACGGCCGCGCAAATTAATTACCGCGCAAAAAACGCCTTTTTCAGGCCATCTTAGGCCTTTCAATGATTATCACGCAAAAAACCTGGCGGCGCGGCGTTACTTTATTTTCTATTTCTCGTTCCTTTGCTCAGGTTTTGCACCCCTTTAACACACCCCTACCAATGGCCGAACTCAACCTGCAGCATCTACAAAAAGTATTGTCGGACGCGACGCGTAACGAAAACCTGGTTCGCGAAATTCGCCGCGCCCACGGCAAGGTTCAGTCGGCGCTGAACGAGCTGGCCGAACTGCTGGACCCGGCCTACGCGCCGACGGAGCGGAAAAAACCCGGTCGCAAAGCCACCGCCACGGAAGGCGGCGAGGCGGGCGAAGGCCGCCGTCGGGGCCCGGGCCGTCCGCCCAAAAACACGACCAACGCTTAACTTGGTCATTAGTACCGCCGCTCCGCGGCAGTGCCCAGCCCGTCGCCCGTTTGGTCGACGGGCTTTTTTATTGCCGGCATTGGTTACGGCTACCAACTGGCGCAGTATCGCACGTCCGACAATATTGTTTCGCCGAAGTACCCGGGGCAAATACCAATAATTCCCCAAAGGTTTACAGCAGCAAAATTATGCGACGCCGTGGTCAACCGGTAATCAACGGATGAAACCCAGGCCGCATCGGCGCAGTTATCCAATCAGAAAACCGCAGTACTGGGATTCAAGTACTGGCCCGACTCGTTTCCGTTATTGGTTGTCAACCGGATGAAGCTCACCTTACCGCAGCTGCGGGAATTGATTGCCCAGGGCGAAAGCGAAACCCTGGAATTTAAAAAGCGCACCACGCATCCCCGTCGGATTTCGCGCACCCTCGCCTCGTTGGCCAATGCCCGCGGCGGCTGGGTGCTGGTGGGCGTGGAAGACAACGGCCGCCTGGTAGGCGTGCGCGACGCGGAGGAGGAGCGCTACCTGCTACAGCAGGCGGCCGAGCAGTTCGTGGACCCGCCGCTGCCGCTGCGCATCGATGAGGTGGAGGACGAAGACGAGCGGGTGGTGCTGGTGGTGACCGTGGCCGAAAGCCCGCGCAAGCCCCACCGGGCCCTGGTGGGCGAGGACGACTGGCGCGGCTACGTGCGCGTGGGCGACCAGAGCGTGCAAACCAGTCAGCTCACCGAAAAGGTGCTGCGCAACGAGCCGCCGCCCGAGCAGCGCCTGGAGTGGCTCCCGCTCAGCCGCCATGAGCAGGCCGCCCTCGATTACGTGCGCCAGCAGCCCCGCCTCACGCTGCCCCAGTACGCGAAGCTGATCAACGTATCGAAACGCCGGGCGCACCGCATGCTCATCAAGCTGGTGCTGCACGGCTACCTGCGCTACCACGACAAGGAAAAGGAGCCTTATTATACCAAGGCCTGACCTGTGCAGAAACAGCACCGCCCGGCTGAATAGGCCAGGCGGTGCTGTTTCTACGAAAGTATTGTCAAGGACTTACGCCTCGGCGGTAATCAGCGGCAGGTAGCGCTCGGCCAGGATTTCGGCGTGGTGCGCCTCGTGGCCGGCCAGGATGTAGAGCAGGGCGCGCACGGTGGAGGGCCGGCCATTGGCCGTGCCGCCGCGCTGCAATTGCTCGGGCGTGAAGCTATGGAACAGGGCCAGCGTGGCCTGGCGCACGGCCGCGTACTCGGCCAGTAGGCTGGCCAGCGTCCGGTCGTCGGCGCCGGAGTGCTCGGCGTAGCTGTTTTCGGCGAAGCCGGGCAGCTCCTGCTCATCGGCGCGGGCGAAGCGCAGGGCGCGGTAGGCGAAGATGCGCTCGGCATCGGCCAGGTGCAACACCACCTGCTTGATGCTCCACTTGCCGGGGGCGTAGCGCAGGGTGGCCTGCTCCTCGGTCACGCCAGCCAGGAGCTGGTGCAGGGCGGTGGGCTGCACGCTGAGCATGTCGAGCGGGTCGATGTCGGTGGCCACGCGGCTGATGTAGATGTCGAAGTAGGGCGGGTAAGTACCCGGCTCCGGGCGCAGAAGTTCGGACATAAGGCAGTAATTGGGGATTGGGGGCGTAAGATAAGGGCCGCGCCGCGGCCGGCCGCGTTGGATTTAGCTCATCTTCATGATGTTTTGGTAACATTTAGGTAACATTGTAGCCCTCACTCAGAATTAACTTTGCCTTCCCACTTAACCCGACCTCATGTCGATGAAATCACCTTTACTACTTGGCTTGCTAAGCGCTGGTTTTCTGGGCTTAGCGAGCCAGGCAGCGCAAGCGCAAACTCCGGTTACGCTGGCTAGCACCCCTTACACCGAAAACTTCGACAACCTGGCTTCGGGTCTGCCGGCGGGCTTCGGGGTTTACACCGGTGCCTCGGCTACGGCCGTTGGCACGGCGGCCACCTTTGCCCCGGCCAAAGCGGCCTGGAACGGCACGGGCGGCGGCTTCAAGAACGTAGCCTCGGCGACGGGCCTGACGGCAACGGCTACCACGGCCGACCAGGATGCCTCGACCAACCGGGCGCTGGCTTTGCGCCAGACCGGTACCCTGGGTGACCCGGGCGGAGCCTTCGTGTTCCAGGCCGCCAGCACCACCGGCAAGACGGATTTCGCGGTCAGCTTCAAGCTCCAGTCGCTCGACAACTCGGTGGGCCGCACGGTGAACTGGACGGTGGATTACGCCACCGGCGCCACGCCGACGGCCTTTACCCCGCTGGCGGCAGGTACGGGCAGCACCTCGCCCACCTTCGGCAGCAACACCATCACGGCCAGCTTCGGCACAGCCCTGGACAACCAGACCGGCCCGGTGTGGATTCGCATCGTGGCCCTGGCGGCCAGCACGGGCTCGGGCAGCCGCCCCACCTCGGCCATCGATGATTTCTCGCTGAGCTGGCAGGGCAACCCCAACGCCCCGACGCTGACGACTTCGGCCTCGACGCTGACCTTTGGCAGCCAGAACATCGGCACGACCTCGGCCGCGCAGAACTACACCCTGACCGGCAGCAACCTGACCGCGGGCGTGACCGTGGCCGCCACCGGCCCCTTCACCGTGTCGAAGGACAACACCACCTTCGCTTCGTCGGTGACCCTGACCTCTGCGGAAGTGGCTACGGCCAAGACGCTGTACGTGAAGTTTGCCCCGACCGTGGCCGGCCCGGCCACCGGCACCCTCACCCACACCAGCACCGGCGCCAGCACTCGCACCGTGACGCTGACGGGCACGGCCATCGACCCCAGCCAGACCAGCTTCGACTTCCAGGCCTGCACCGGCACCACGGCCATTTCCGACGGCTGGACGCAGTTCAGCGTAAGCGGCCCGCAGACCTGGGCCTGCACCACCTTCGGCCGCGACCCGCAGAACCCGGCCGGCACCACGGCTTTCCCGAACGGTGTGCAGATCAACGGCTTCGCCGGCGGCACGAACGTGCTCAACGAGGACTGGCTGATTTCGCCGGTGCTGAACCTGAGCGCCACCACCTTCCCGCTGCTCTCCTACTGGAGCCGCGTGGCCTTCAACGGCGCCCCGCTGAAGCTGATGGTGTCGACCAACTACTCGGGCTCGGGCAGCCCGCTGGCTTCGGGCGTGACCTGGACCGACCTGAACGGCTCGTTCCCGGCTACCGGCACGGCTGAATGGACGCAGACCAGCAACGTGGACCTCTCGGCCTACAAGCAGGCCGCCGTGTACATCGCCTTCGTGTACAACTCGAGCAACGACGACGGGGCCCGCTGGACCCTGGACGACGTGGCCGTAACGAACTCGACCACCGCCCCGCCCGCCGCCATCCGCACCAACGTGCCGAGCCTGGCCTTCGGCTTCCGCGCCGTCAACAGCACCCCCACGCAGACCTTCACGGCGACCTTCAGCAACCTGACGGCCAACGCCACCATCACGTCGTCGGACCCGGCCTTCCAAGTATCGACCAACGGCACCACCTTCGGTAGCACGGCTACCGTGACGCAGGCCGCCGCCGCCGCCGGCTCCATCACCGTGACGGTGCGCTTCGCCCCGACTACGGCCTCGCGCAACTACACCGGCAACATCACGCTGGCGACGACCGGCGCCACCAGCGTAGTAGTGGCCGTGAGCGGCAACACCTACGACGTGGCCAACACGCTGGAAGTGGTGAACTGGAACGTGGAGTGGTTCGGTTCGGCCACCATGGGCCCGACCAACGACAACCAGCAGGCTACCAACGTGGCCACCATCATCAACTCGCTGAACGCCGACATCTACGCCCTGGCCGAAGTAGTGGACACCGTGCGCCTGCGCGCCATGGTGGCCGCCATGCCCGGCTACGCCTACCGCGTGTCGGACTTCGGCTCGTACGCCGACAACCGCACCGACCCGGACTACGCCGACGCCCAGAAGCTGGCCTTCATCTACCGCACCAGCGTGGTGTCGAACCCGCAGTTCACCTCCTTCTTCCGCTGCACCGAAGCTCAGGCCTGCCCCGAGCGCAACTACTGGTCGTCGGGCCGTTTCCCCTTCGTGATGACGGCCAACGTGACGCTGAACAGCGTGACCAAGCAGGTGACCTTCATCCTGATCCACGCCAAGGCCAACACCAGCCCCACGGCTACCTCCTACGCCCGGCGTAAGAGCGGCGCCGACGGCCTGAAAGCCAAGCTGGACGCCGACTACCCCACGCAGAACTTCGTCATCCTGGGCGACTTCAACGACGACCTGGACCAGACCATCACCACCGGCATCACGCCGAACGTGACCTCGTACGTGGCCTTCACCACCGACGCGGCCAACTACCCGGCCCCGACCCTGGCGCTGAGCCTGGCCGGCAAGAAGTCGACGGTGAGCTACAACGACGTGATTGACCACGTGGTAACGTCGAACGAGATGTACGCCTACTACATCCCCGCCTCGGCCGAAATTCAGTCGCAGGTAGCGGGCCTGGTGACCAGCTACGGCAGCACCACCACTGACCACTACCCGGTGCTGACGCGCTACTCCTTCTCGCCGACCACGGCTACGGCCGGTGCCCGCACCGCCAAGCTGGGCCTGTACCCGAACCCGGTGAGCAAGTCGGTGCGCGTGGAAGTGCCCGAGAAAGGCCAGAAGCTGCAGCTGGAGGTGCGCACCGCCGACGGCCGCCTGGTGCTGAGCACCACCGGCTCGGTGGAGCAGCTTAACCAGCAGCTGAACGCCAAAGTGGGCGGCCTGCACGCCGGTATGTACGTGGTACGTATCGTGGGCGAGCAGCAGACCTACGTGGAGCGCTTCGTGAAGCAGTAAGCTTCGGCTAGCCTCCCGGCTTACAAAAAAGCCCCGTTCCTACCCGGAATGGGGCTTTTTTGTGCGCATTCGGATGGCAAAGCGCCTACCGTGCCAACGGGCCCGACCCGTCTTCCAGCACGACGGGCTGACCGGCCTGCTCGCCCTCGATGCGCAGCCAGTGCCGCTCGGCCGGGCGGGCGGTGGGCAGCCAGCCCCGGCCGGTTTCGGTGAGGATGAGCAGGCCTTCGTCGTCGCCGAGGGCGGCAAAGTTGGGCAGGCGTGGGCCGCGGTGAAAGGGCGGAATGCCGTGGGCAGCCAGCAGCGCCTCGGCCGTGGGCAGCACAGCGGGCGTCACCACGCCGGCTTCGCTCAGGCCCAGCAGGCTGGCGGCGGAAAACGGCTCCGCGGCAGCGTTAGGCAGGTCCTGGCGGGCAATGCACTCCAGGATGTTGCCGGCCGGATCGTGAAAGTAGAAGGCGCGGGCGTGCCAGTTGGGAAAGTCGGCAATGGGCTGGCCGTCGGTGAAGGGCAGCAGCGCGGTGCGGGCCTTCAGCCAGGCGTAGGCGGCGTCGAGCTGGTTGTGGGGCACATGGAAGGCAAAGTGGTAGTAGGGCGCGGTACCGGGCGCGGCGGCCCGAAAAATCAGCTCGGAGTAGCCCACCTGGATGCGCCGCGCCGCGGCCGTAAGCTGCGCGGGCAAGGCCAGCACGGCGGCGTAGAAGTGGTGCAGGGCGGGCATATCGGGCGCCAGCAGGTGCAGGGCGAGGATGCGCATGGGCAGCGGGAACAGCGGTACGGAGCCGTAACGTAGGCAGCGGGCGGCACACTTGCTATTACCGCCGGGCACAACGGCGCGGCGGCGCCCCGCGTACACGGGGCCACCAACCTCCTTCCCCAAATCAATGGCAACCCTTACCGAACGCGGCCTGCAGATTTCCAAAAACGCGCTGTTCAACGTCTTCACCTCCCGGGCCGGCAAGCTGCTCGGCAAGCCCTTCAAAGCAGTCCTGGTGCTCAACGAAGTGGCCGACAAGCTGGCCAGCGAGGAAAGTAAGGACAACAAGTTCAAGCAACTCTTCGACGCGGCCCTGACCCTGGTGCGACTGGTGCGCGCCTACGTCAACGGCTCGTACCGCGAAGTGCAGACGGGCACCATCGTTTCGGGCCTGGGCGTGCTGCTCTACGTTCTCTCGCCCATCGACTTGGTGCCCGACTTCATTCCGGTGCTCGGCTTTCTGGACGATTTGAGTCTGGTCAGCTGGTTTATCGGCAAGTTTCAGGACGAAATCCGCCGCTTCCGCGAGTGGGAGGCCAGCGCCCACTCGGCCGAGGCTTCGGCTACGGCCCTGGCGCCTTCGGCCTCGGCCAGCTCAGCCGAAAACGCGGTGGCCGTGGCCGAACTGGGTCACTCGTAAAACGCTTCTTCGGGCTGCGGCACCGGCGCGGAAGCCGGCTCTTCGGGGCCGGCTTTTTTCGCTTTAAGCTGGTACCATAAGCTAAACCCAATCAGGCCCAGCCACAAAAACGAGCAGCTGGCCACGATGCTCTGCACGATAACCCAACGCACGGCCGCGTAGGAAGTCAGCGGCGGCAGCTGCCAGGCGTTGTAGGCAATACTCAACGCCACCGCGCCCAGCAGCAGGCCCGCCGTCCACACGAGCCGGTGGCGCAGCGCGGGAGCCGTACCCACTGGCTGCCGCCGCAGCCACTGCCAGGCCCACCAGGCCAGCAAGGCGCCGCCCACGGCCGTGCTCAGCAGCTGCAGCAGCTTGCAGATGGGCATGTGCTCGAAATATGGAAACGGCACCTCGCGCAGCAGCAGCGGCCAGTGCTCAACCACCCAACCGTCGGTGTGGGTGAAGGCGTCCCAGACGTTGTGCGTAATGGCGCCGATGAGAATGGCGGCCGCTAGCTGCCCCAGGCGCCGGCCGGGGCCGAAGGCAAACGGCGCGGCGGCCGCTGCCGCGGCCCGGCGGCCGGCCCAGGCGGGCAGCAGCGCGGCGGCGGGGCCTTTCACCACCGCGTGCCACAGCCAGAGCACCACCAGGCTCAGCGGCAGGCAGAAAAAAAACAGGCCCCAGAACGAGTGGCCGAACTCACCTTCGGCCTTCAGCTGCAGGAAATAAATGAAATCGGGGCTGAGGCTGCCCACCCACAGGGCCGACATGGGCAGCCGCAGCGGGCGGGCCAGCGGCACGGCCGCGGCAGGATGGCTGAAGGTAAAAGGCATTGAGTGAGCGGCAGTTTCGGCGCCGGCTCTGGCGCACGAACCACTAAAGTTAACGGCAGAATCTGACGACAAGGTGAAGCGAGTCGGGTTTGCGGCGTAATTTTACCGTAACCAATCCCCACACACATTCCCTTGCTGACCTCCCTGTTCACCCGCCGCGCCGCACGCACCTGGGCCCTGCTGCTGGCCCTGATGCTGCCCGCCGCCGCCCGCGCCGACGAAGGCATGTGGCTGCCCCTGCTGCTCAAGCAGCTCAACGAAGCCGACATGCAGCAAAAAGGCCTCAAGCTCTCGGCCGAAGACATTTACTCGGTCAACCGCGGCTCGCTCAAGGATGCCATCGTGCAGTTCGGCGGCGGCTGCACCGGCGAAATTATTTCGAATGAAGGCCTGCTGCTCACCAACCACCACTGCGGCTACGGGCAGATTCAGCAGCACTCGTCGGTGGAAAACGACTACCTCACGAAGGGCTACTGGGCCATGACGCGCGAGCAGGAGTTGCCCAACCCGGGCCTCACCGCCACCTTCATCGTGCGCATGGAAGACGTGACGGCGCCGGTGCTGCAGGGCATCCCGGCCGGCATTCCGGAAGCCGACCGCGAGAAAATCGTGCTGCAGCGCTCGGCCGAAGTGGCCCAGAAAGCCGTGGCCGGCACGCACTACAAGGCCTTCGTGCGGCCCATGTTCAACGGCGGCGAGTACTACCTTTTCGTGACGGAGGTGTTCGAGGACATCCGCCTCGTGGGCGCCCCGCCGAGCAGCATCGGCAAGTTCGGCGGCGACACCGACAACTGGATGTGGCCCCGCCACACCGGCGACTTTTCGATGTTCCGCATCTACGCCGGCCCCGACAACAAGCCCGCGCCCTACTCCAAGGCCAACAAGCCCTACGTGCCGCGCCACTCCCTGCCGATTTCGCTCGGCGGCGTGCGCCCCGGCGACTTCACCCTGGTGTTCGGCTTCCCCGGCCGCACCACCGAGTACCTGACCAGCTGGGGCGTGGAGGAAACCTACGCCGTATCGGACCCGGCCAAGGTGAAAATCCGCGACACCAAGCTGCGCATCCTCGACGCGGACATGAAGGCCTCGGACAAGGTGCGCATTCAGTATGCGGCCAAGTACGCCTCGCTGGCCAACTACTGGAAGAAGTGGATCGGCGAGATGCGCGGGCTCAAGCGCCTCGACGCGGTGCGCCGCAAGCAGCAGCAGGAGCAGCAGTTCCGCCAGTGGACCCAAGCCGGAGACGCCGCCCGCAAGGCCAGCTACGGGCAGATTCTGGACCAGCTGGAGCAGCAGTACCGCACCGTGCGCCCCTACGTGCAGGCCCGCGACTACGTGACCGAGGCCGCCCTGGGCATCGAGCTGCTCAGCTACGCCAACGCCCTGCAGCAGTACGTGGACCTGATCAAAGACAAAGCCCCGCAGGCAGAAATCAACGCGGCGCTGGAAAAAACGCGCAAGGGCACCACCGGCACCTTCCGCAACATCAACATCGCCACCGACCAGAAGGTGGCCGCCGCCCTGCTGCCCATTTACGCCGAAGGCACGCCCCCGGAGCTGCTGCCCGACTACATCAAGGCCCTGCGCAAGCAGAACGCCACGCCCGAAGCCTGGCAGCGCTTCGTGGCCGATGTGTATTCGCGCAGCCGCCTGACCTCGGAGGAAAGCGCCCAGAAAGTGCTCGACGAGGTGGCCAAGGGCAACGTCAGTGGCATCGTGAACGACCCGGCCTACCAGCTGGTGGCGCCCATTGTGGCTACCTACCGCCAGAAGGTGCTGCCGACCTACACCCAGGCCCAGGACCAGATTACGCTGCTGCAGCGCACCTACATTGCCGGCCTGCGCGAGCAGCAACCCCAGCGCAAGTTCTACCCTGACGCTAACTCCACCCTGCGCGTGGCCTACGGCCAAGTAGCTGGCTACCAGCCCGCCGACGGCGTGCAGTACGATTACTACACCACCCTCGACGGCATCATGCAGAAGGCCGACCCGACCAACGTGGACTTCGAAATTCCGGCCCGCCTCACGGAGCTGTACGAGAAGAAGGACTACGGCCCCTACGCCGTCAACGGCACGGTGCCGGTGGCTTTCACGGCCACCAACCACACCACCGGCGGCAACTCCGGCTCCCCGGTCATCAACGGCCGCGGCGAGCTGATCGGCACCAACTTCGACCGCAACTGGGAGGGCACCATGTCGGATCTGATGTACGACCCGGACCGCGTACGCAACATCACGCTGGACGTGCGCTACATGCTCTTCGTGGTCGACAAGTACGCCGGCGCCACGCACCTGGTGCGCGAAATGAAGCTGGTGAACGGCCCTGGCTCAGCGTCCACGGAAGCCGCCGGCTCCGACGACAAGAAGGCCAAGAAAACCAAGGTAAAAGTGAAGCGCGAGAAGGCCGCGGCGGTCAACTAAGCATCCTTTTGCTTATTCATCGAAACCCCGGACTTGCCTGCAGGTCCGGGGTTTTTGTTGGCGCTACGCCCGTCTGCCGCAGCTGTGGCATCTGCTCTCGCGCTGTCTTGTTGCCCGCGGCCGGCCTTGCGCCGCAGCGCAACGGCCACGTAATCGGGGCCGCGTGGCTGTGTGATAATTTTGCGGGCACCAGCGAAAAAATATAACAGCCCATGTGATATTTTTTCGCTGGTGCCCGCAAAATTATCACACGCTTCTGGCTGGCTTGCTCATTGGCAACCGTCAAGGACGGTTGCGCCCGAAGCCGTAGCTTGCGGCATGACCCGCTTGCTTCATTACCTGAGTTTGTGCCTGCTGAGCTGCTTTGCCTTGGCTGGCCCTGCTCACACCCAGGCCCAGTCTGCCGCCACCGCTTCCCCGCTCCTGCTCCAGCCCGCCGCCGTGTTCGACGGCCAGGCGCTGCACCCCGGCTGGGCCGTGCTCGTCGAGGGGGAGCGAATCAAGGCCGTGGGTCCGGCCGCGCAACTGGCCGCGCCGGCCGACGCCCGCGCCGTGCCGTTGCCGGGGCTGACCTTGCTGCCCGGCCTCATCGAAGGCCACGCGCACCTGCTGCTGCACCCCTACAACGAAACCAGCTGGGACGACCAGGTGCTGCGCGAGTCGCAGGCCCTGCGAGTGGCCCGGGCCACCGCCCACGCCCGGCGCACCCTGCTGGCCGGCTTCACCACCGCCCGCGACCTGGGCACCGAGGGCGCCGACTACGCCGACGTGGGCCTCAAGCAGGCCATTGACCAGGGCATCATCCCCGGCCCGCGCCTGCTCATTGCCACCCGCGCCCTGGTGGCTACCGGCTGCTACGGCCCCAGGCTGTCCGTCGACGTGGCGGTGCCGCAGGGCGCGCAAGAAGTCAGCGGCCCCGACGAAATCGTGCGGGCCGTGCGCGAGCAAGTCAGCCGCGGCGCCGACGTGGTGAAGGTATACGCCGACTACCGCCTGAGCGCGGGCGGCCCCGCGGTGCCCACCTTTTCGCAGGACGAGCTGAACGTGCTGGTGACCACCGCCCGCGGGCTCGGCCGGCCGGTGGTAGCCCACGCCTCCACGCCCGAGGGCATGCGCCGGGCCACGCTGGCCGGCGTCGAAACCATCGAGCACGGCGACCAGGGCACGGCGGACGTATTCCGGCTCATGAAGCAACGCGGCGTAGCCCTCTGCCCCACCGTGGCCGCCGGCGACGCCATTTTGCAGTACCGCGGCTGGCGCAAGGGCCAGGGCCCCGAGCCGGAGCGCATCAGCCAGAAAAAAGCCAGCGTGGCCGCCGCCCGCCGGGCCGGCGTGGCCCTGGTGCTCGGCGGCGACGTGGGCGTGTTTCCGCACGGCGATAACGCCCGCGAAGCCGAGTTGCTGGTCCGCGAGTACGGCTTCAGCCCCTTGGAAGTGCTGCGCCAGGCCACCAGCGGCAACGCCCAGCTACTGCACCTCCCCGACCGCGGCCAGATTCAGCCCGGCCTGCTCGCCGACCTCGTAGCCGTGCCCGGCGACCCGACGCAGGACGTGGCCCCGCTGCGGCAGGTGCAGTGGGTAATGAAAGGTGGAGTGGTCTATCTTACTCCGAAAAGCACTAATTGACGGATGGAACAGCAAAACTTCCTGCAGTCCATAGCTTACGCCTTACCACACTTTGCTCACCCCAATGCTACTGAGCAGAGCGTTTATGATGCACTAATCGCCTACGGCATCGATTCCTCGTTAGCAGAACGCATTATCATATTCACTCCTACTGCTTTTGGCAGGGTACTGATGCGGCATTTGGCACTAGCCTTCCCATCTACTTACCGCATTGAAAACGAGGCCGGCCAGCTCACAGATAGTCTGCTTTTAGCCGAGGAACCCGTGTTTTGCGCCGCGCTGCAACTGGCTGTTCACCTTGCTGATGCAGATGAATGGCAATCAGATATTCACGACGAAGTAGCTTATTGGAGCGCGGAAGCAGGTGTTGTCAGTCAAGCTTTGGTCGAAGGCTATAATCCGCAGGACCTTAAGCTCCAAGAGTTAATTGTGCACTGGCATGTTTAACTGTATCTGATGGCAGTAGCGCACTGTAGCTTGGCATTGTAGTTATAGTTAAACGCAGTGGTCCGACGACTTTGAGTCGTCGGACCACTGCGTTTAACCCGGCCGTTCCACCCCCAGCTCCTTCAACTGCGCGGCGTACTTGTCGTAAATCACCTGCAGGTCGGCGCCGTGCTTGGCCGCGTCCACGCCGATGCTCACGTTGGCGCGGTGGAAGCGGTGCAGGTGGCTCAGGTGCGGGCAGATAACGGGCAGGTGCCCGGCCAGCAGAAAGCGCACGTAGAGGTCCAGGTCTTCGGCCATGCGCAGTTGCTCGTCGTAACCGCCCACCTCATCGAAGAGGCGGCGGCTGTAGCACACGTTGCCCTGGATGAAGTGCTCAGCTTTGAAGATGGCCTCCAGCATCTTGACGGGCGTGTCGAAGCGCCAGGCGTAGTAATCCTCGCCGGGCAGGTAGCGGCGCTCCTCGTCCACGCGCAGGAAGTCGGCCACCAGCCACTGCCGCTCCGGATTTGCCTCGATCTGGGCGCCGTAATGGTAGAGGCAGCGCTGCAGCAGCAGGTCGTCGTCGTCGAGGGGCACCAGCCAGGCGGCGGGGTCGGTTTCTTTTATCAGCTGGTTGCGGGCCGGGCCGGGCAGCAGGCGCTCCGGGCCCCGGTGCTGCCAGGTGCGGATGGGCGGGCCCTGCCAACCGCTGGCTTCGGCCAGGAAGGCGGCCGTGCCGTCGGTGCAGGCGTTGTCGAGGATGAAGTGCTGATACTGAGCGTCGAGCGGGGCCAGCACGCTGGCGCGCACGCTCTGCACGGCCTCGGGCAGAAAGGCGGCCCGGTTGTGCGTGGGGGTGATGACGGCGAATTGCATACGGGCTGCTTGTTCGGGCGCGGAGGAAAAAAGTTGCCTTTCCGGGGCACTGGTCAACCTTCGGGCGGCGGCTGGCGTTAATCCGGGCAACCCTTCCCGCCGCCGCATTCCTATGGGCTTGTACGTCGTTACGCTCCGCTTACCCGATTCCTTCGACGAGGAATTCGTTGCCCTGATTCCGCGCCACCGGGCATTCATCAACAGCCTCATCGAGGAAAACGTTATCCTTTCCTACGCCATCAGCGCCGACCGCTCGCGCGGCTGGGTGACCATGCACGGGGCCACCCCCGAGGCCGTGCGCGGCGTGGTGGAGCAGTTTCCGCTGTACCGGTTTTTGCAGGGCATCGAGGTCGACGAGCTGTTCGTGTTCGACAGCACGGCCACGCGCCTGCCCAAAATCAGCCTGAACTAACTTCCGCCGGCCCGACGTTCCGCTAGTCCGAAGACCGGTTGCCGGCGGCCGACGCCGGCCGCGCCCCGGGCCCATTCGCTTTGCCTTTCATGCAGTCCCTTTTGTCGCTTCCCTATCTTTCCGTGTACCTGCACCCCGGTCCGGCGCCCGTGCTCGAAGCCCAATGGCGGGGCTTTGCCACCAGCGCCGAGTTTCGGGCGGCCATCGGGCAGCTGCTGCAGCTCGGGCTGGCGCACCGCGTCCGGGGCTGGCTGGCCGACGACCGGCAGCTCGGCGCCGTGCGCCCCCGCGACCTGGAATGGTCGCGCCAGGAGCTGCTGGGGGGCCTGAGCCGCGCCGGCCTGCGGCGCTTCGCCCTCATCGAGTCGACGGAGGCGCTGAACCGCCACACCATTGCCGCCATGTACGAACGGGCCACGGCCGCCGTCGGCTTCGACATCCGCCGTTTCGACGCCCTCGGGCCGGCCCGCGCCTGGGCGGCGGGCGGCGAATAGCCGGGTTGTTGCGGACTCTGCGTAGCTTACTCCCTGTATTCCTCCCCCGCTCCTTCCACTCTGAGCTTTTCTCCCCGCATGATGTCCCTGTTGCTCTGGCCGCTGAGCCTGCTGGCTCTGTTTCCTCCGGTCACCGCACCGCCACCTCCCCCCCCGGCGCCCGCCGAGGCCCCCACCACCGATGCCCTGCTCACGCGCTTGGGCACGGCCATCAGCAAGCTGCAAACCCTGCGCTGCAACGTGAAAGCCAGCGAGCGGCACCCCGACGGCTACCAGCAGGCCCGCACGCTGATGAAAATTGCCACCAGCCCCCTGCGCATCTACCTGCGCAATCAGAAGGGCATCGAGGTGCTCTACGTGCAGGGCCAGAACAACGGCGACGCCTGGGTGTACCCGGCCAAGTTTCCCTACGTCACCATCAGCCTCGACCCCAACGGCTCGCTGATGCACCGCAACCAGCACCACTCCGTGCTCGACGCGGGCTACGGCGTCATTGCCGATTTGATCCGCATTCCGCCGCAGCGCTCCGAGGCCTACCGCCGCTCGTTCCGCTACCAGGGCGACACCACCATTCAGGGCCGCCCCTGCTACCTGCTGCGCTCCGACTTCCCGCAGTTTCGCTACATCAGCTACAAAACCACCGGCGGCGAAACCGCCGCCAAGATTGCCGAACGCTTCGGCTGCGGCGAATACCGCATTGCCCAGCGCAACGACATCGGCTACGAGGACGTGCTGCCCGAGGGCAAAACCCTGCAGGTGCCCAACGCCTACGGCCGCCGCACCATCCTCTGCGTCGACCAGAAGCTGATGCTGCCCCTGGCCGTAGCCGTGTGGGACGACAAAGGCCTGTTCGAGTCCTTCGAGTTTTCGCAGGTAGTCCCCAATCAGCCCATCCCGCCGGCTGAGTTCAGCAAGGATTACAAGGACTACAAGTTCTGACGGCCGCACTGGCAGTCATTGCGAGGCGCAGCCGCAGCAATCTTTCCTCCACTAGCACTGCCGCCTCAACTGGCAGAAACCGAAAACAGCACCGCCAGAAACTGCAGCTACCAGTTTCGGGCGGTGCTCATTTTGGGGTTGGCACGTTGGCCAGGACCGATTGCTTCGCTTCGCTCGCAACGACTGCAGGATGAACCGACGTAATCGTCCACAAAATCCGTGTAATCCGACAAATCCGTCGAATCCGTGGTTACCGACGCATGGTTTTCTCGATCATGTCCCACATGTCCGAGGTCAGCAGCTCCAGCTTGTTGAACTCGCCGGCCCCGTTCAGCCACTCGCCGCCGTCGATGGTCACGACCTCCCCGTTGATGTAGCTGGCGAAATCCGAGACCAGGAAGGCGGCTAGGTTGGCCAGCTCCTGGTGCGAGCCCACGCGCTTGAGCGGCACCGAGGCGGCCGGGTCGAGCTTGGAGGCCAGCGGCTCGGGAAACAGCCGGCTCCAGGCGCCCTCCGTCGGGAACGGGCCGGGCGCAATGGCCACTGAGCGGATGCCGTACTTGGCCCACTCCACGGCCAGGGAGCGGGTGAGGGCCAGCACGCCGGCCTTGGCCGTGGCCGAGGGCACGACGAAGGCCGAGCCGACGGAAGCGTAGGTCGTGACGATGTTCAGAATGGTGCCGGGCTGCTGCTCCTTGATCCAGTGCTTGCCCACGGCCAGGGTGCAGTTATAGCTGCCCTTCAGCACGATGTCGACGATGACGTCGAAGGCCTTGTTCGACAGCCGCTCGGTGGGGCTGATGAAGTTGCCGGCGGCGTTGTTGACCAGCACGTCGATGCGGCCGAATTCCTCGATGGTGCGGGCCACCAGCTTCTCCACCTCGTCGTACTTGCGCACGTCGCACTGCACGGCCAGCACCTTGCCGCCCGTTTGGGTGCGCAGCTCGGCGGCGGTGGCTTCCAGCACGTCAAGCTTGCGGGAGCTGATGACCACGTTGGCCCCGAGCTGCAGGAAGTAGGTGGTCATGGCGCGGCCCAGGCCGGTGCCGCCGCCGGTGACGATGATGGTTTTACCGTCGAGGGCGCCGTCGCGCAGCATGGGTTGGGCGTAAGGGGCAGTTGCCATTGAGTTCGGGGGTTGAGGTGGGAGTTGCGGTGCCGCAAGAACGGCATTTGCCGGAAATTGTATGCATGCCGCGTACTTTTCCCGCCGTTGCAGCCGGCATATTACCGATTGTTTCGCGGCGGACACAGTTCTTTGCGCCATGAATGTCACATCCATTGCCGTGCTCGGCTGCGGCTGGCTGGGCCTGCCGCTGGCCCGGGCGCTGGCCGAAGCGGGCCACCATGTGGCCGGCAGCAGCACCACGCCCGACAAGCTGCCCCTGCTGGCCGCCGCCGGCATTTCGCCCCACCTGCTGCGCCTCGGTCCCGACACCACGGCGGCCGACGTAGCGCCGCTGCTGGCCGGGGCCGAGGTGCTGGTCGTCAGCGTGCCGCCTTCCCGCGCCGCCGCCGACCGCACTGCCTACGCCCGCGCCCTGCAGCCCGTGGCCGATGCCTTGGCTGCCGCCACGGTACAATCCGTGCTGTTCATCAGCTCCACCGGCGTGTACCCCGACGAACCGCGTCCGATGAGCGAAACCGACGCCGTGGCCGTTCCCGAATCCGAAAACCACCTCCTGCGGGCCGAAGCCCTGTTTCAGCAGCCCGGCCGGCCCTGGCAAACCACCGTGCTGCGCCTCGGTGGCCTGATGGGTCCCGGCCGGGCGCCGGGCCGCTTCCTGGTCGGGCGCATCGACCTGCCCCAGCCCATAGCCCCCGTCAACATGCTGCACCTCGACGACGCCGTGGGCGTCAGTCGGGCCATTATTGAGCAGGGCGTATGGAGCCGTACGCTCAACGTGTGTGCCGCCGGGCATCCGTCGCGCCAGCAGTTCTACGAGGCCGCGGCGGCACAGCTTGGGCTACCGGCGCCGCAGTTCCTGCCCGATGGGAAAGGTGGTAAGCAAATCAATACCGATGCCTTGCGAAGTGCCGTAGCGTACGATTTCCGCCACGACGTCCCGCTGGCGGCCCTGCCCTACTGCTAAACGCCAGCCGCTGTACCTTTGCCGTTGTGAAAGACCTGCTGACTGCCGACGTGGCCGTGCTGGGCGGCGGGGCCGCCGGCTTTTTCGGGGCCATTGCCTGCGCCGAAGCCAACCCCGAACTGACGGTACTCCTGCTCGAAAAAACCACCAAGCTGCTGAGCAAGGTGCGCGTGTCGGGCGGCGGGCGCTGCAACGTGACGCACCACTGCTTTCAGCCCGTGGAGCTGGCCCGGCACTACCCCCGCGGCGGCAAGCAGCTGCAGGAGCCCTTCCGGCAGTTCGGCGCCCAGGACACGGTGCGCTGGTTCGAAGCCCGCGGCGTGAAGCTCAAGGCCGAGTCCGACGGCCGCATGTTCCCCGTCACCGATTCCAGCGAAACCATTGCCCAGGCCCTCGAAGACGCCGCCCGCCGCGCCGACGTGCGCGTGCTCACCAGCACCGGCGCCGACCACATTGAGCCGCTGGCGGAAAGCGGCTTCCGGCTGACGTTGAGCGGCGCGCAGGCTCCAGCTAAGGTATTGCAGGTGCGCAAGCTGCTGATAGCCACCGGCGGCAACCCCAAGTCCAGCGGCTACGACTGGCTGCGGCAGCTGGGCCACTCGGTGCAGGAGCCGGTGCCGTCGCTGTTCACCTTCAACGTGCCCAACTCCCCGCTCAAGGAGCTGATGGGCGTAAGCGTGCCGCACGCCCGCGTGGTGCTGGCCGGCGAAAAGCTGGAGTACGAGGGCCCGCTGCTCATCACCCACTGGGGGGTGAGTGGCCCGGCCGTGCTCAAGCTTTCGGCCTGGGGCGCCCGCCGCCTGCACGAGCTGCAATACACCGGCACGGCCCTCATCAGCTGGCTGCCCGCGCAGCAGGAGGAGCCGCTGCGGCAGTGGCTGCACCAGTTCCGGGCCAATAATGGCAAGAAAACCGTGCTGGCCAACCCGCTCTTTGGACTGCCCCAGCGCCTGTGGCGCAGCCTGGTGGAGCAGGCCGACATCGGCACCGAAACGCGCTGGAGCGAGCTGGCCGGCAAGCTGCAAAACCGCCTGATCGAGCTGCTACTGCGCATGCCGCTACAGGTGCGCGGCAAGACCACCTTCAAGGAGGAATTCGTGACCTGCGGCGGCATTCCGCTGACCGAGTTAAACCTGAAGACCCTGGAAAGCCGCAAGGTGCCCGGCCTGCACTTCGCCGGCGAGGTACTCGACATCGACGGCATTACCGGCGGCTTCAACTTCCAGGCCGCCTGGACGACCGGCTATTTGGCCGGCCGGGCTATGGCGGGGCGCTAAGGCTCTCCCATGCGCAGCTGATGGTCGCTGGCTACGTTTCTTAGTCGCTCGATCAGGGCGGTGCCGCAGAAAAGCATATGGTCCGAGTGATTAATGAATAGTATCCATTGATAATGGCAGTCTACTATGCCCCACTCCTGGAGGCGGCGGGCTTGCGGGCCGAGCGTTTCCACTATTGTCCAGGCAGCCGGACTGCGGGCTTGATACCACCACATTTTAGGGTCCGAAATGCCTTCTTGAGCAAAAAAGAACACTGACTCATCAGGCTGCCATAACGCCCGCAGCAATTGTAGTTTCTCCTCGTCCACAGCTGCGTCCACATCCGGTAGACCTGTGCGTGGTAAGTCGGGGCGTAGCCGCGTCCAGAGCAGAACTGCCTGGCGGGATTTGTAATTCGGGTCGGCAAAAGTACCATTCACTCGCTTCTCCACCGCCGGCCACTCCGCCAAGCCCAGCGGCTGAAATTGCGCTGGGGTCAGCCCCAGCTCCTGCCGCGCCCGTTCTATTTCCTGCCGGATATCCGTCCACATATCAGCGTTAACATACCATTTCTACTGCAACCTTCTCCCCGGCTCCGCAGTAAAGTAGCTTATCCATCCGGACCCTTTCCAAACCAAAACTCCAAAACATCATGGCAGCTGAAAATAATAAGGCTCTGCACAGCGTACTCAACGAACTGGTAGAAACCCTGAAAGACGGTGAGCGGGGCTATTCTGAAGCCCTGACCGACGTAAAAGACCAAGACCTCAAGGACGTATTCAAGAAGTACGCCCTGCAGCGTGACGGCTTCCTCACGGAGTTGGAAGGCGCCATGCACAAGCTGAACCTGCACCCCGAAAGTGCCGACGAAAGCAAAACGGATTCCATCATTGGCACCGCCCACCGCGCCTGGATCAACATCAAGTCGGTGGTGACCGGCAACGACCGCCACGCCATCCTGGCCGAGTGCGAGCGGGGTGAAGACTACGCCAAGAAAGCCTACGAAAAAGCCTCCAAGGCCGAAGGCGTTCCGTCCGACATCAAAGCCATCATCGATAAGCAGTTCAGCGGCATCCGCGAAGCCCACGACACCATCCGCGGCCTGCGCGACTCGTCGAAGTAGACCACGGATTCAACGGATTTTTCGGATTACCCGGATTTCGTAGACGGATACGTTCCGTCGGCCGCGTAACCCGATAAGACAGAAAGGCCACCTCGTTGAGGTGGCCTTTCTGTCTTCTACTTGTTATCGATTCAATCAGCGGCGTGGTTCATGGAGCTGTAATCTGTCTGAACCATACGTTATACTGCTACTTGTAATTGGTATTCCAGCCTAAAACAAGCCCCACAGCGTTGAGCCGTGGCTCCATTTAATCGTCTACAAAATCCGCGGAATCCGAAAAATCCGTCGAATCCGTGGTCTTATTCGTCGAAGCCACCGCCTTCGTTACGGTCGCGGCGGGGCTTGTAGCCGCCTTCGCGGTTGCCGCCGTAGCTGCTGCCGCCGCGGTTGCCGTAGCTGCCGCCTTCACGGTTGCCGCCGCGGTAGCCGCCTTCACGGTTGCCACCACCGTAGCCGCCCGAGCGTTGACCGCCGCCGTAGCCACCGCGGTTGCCGCCGTAGCCACCCTCACGGTTGCCGCCGCCGTAGCCGCCTTCGCGACGCTGGTAGCCCCCTTCACGCGGGCCACCGAAGCTGCGGCGCGGCCGCTCTTCGCCACCTTCGCCACCCTCGGCGCCGGCTTCGCGCTGCGTAGCCAGGCTGAACGATACCGGACGACCGTACAGCGAGGTGCGACCCAGTTGCTCCACGATTTCGGTTACGTTCTCGTTCGGCACTTCCACGAAGCTGAACTTATCGTACAGCTCGATGTCGCCGACGCGGCCCGGGGCGATGCTCGAGGACGACACGATCAGGTCGACCAGGTCGCGCGGGTGCAGGCGGTCTTTCTTGCCCATGGTCACGAACAGGCGGGTGTAGCCCTCGCGCGGCGTGCCTTTCTGGCGGTCGGCTTCCAAGCCTTTGTCGGCCTGCTTGCTTTCCTTCATCACCATTTTGAGCAGGGCGGCGGCAATGTCCAGCGACGTTACCTCCTCTTCCTGGTCGATCAGGCGCTGGACGCGGCCGATGTGCTTCTCCAGGTTGCCCTTCTCGATGATTTCCTTGATCTGGCCGAGCAGCACGGTGGTTTTCACCTCCGACACGTCCTCGAAGGACGGAATACGCTCCTGCTTGATCTGCGCCTTGGTGAAGCGCATGATGTCGCGCAGCTTGTAAATGTCGCGGCCCGACACGAAGGTGAAGGCCTTGCCCGATTTACCCGCGCGGCCGGTGCGGCCGATGCGGTGCACGTAGTATTCCTCGTCGGCGGGCAGGTCGTAGTTGATAACGGCCTCCACGTTGTCCACGTCGATGCCGCGGGCGGCTACGTCGGTGGCCACCAGCACCTCCAGGGTGCTCTTGCGGAATTTATCGAGGGTGTTCTGACGAGCCTGCTGGCTCATGTCGCCGTGCAGGCCGTCGGCGAAGTAGCCCTTGGCCTGCAGGTCAGCCACGATTTCGTCGACCATGCGCTTGGTGTTGGCAAACACGATGACCGATTTCAGGCTGTACATGTCGATTACGCGCGACAGCACATCTTTTTTCTGCGGGCCGCGCACCTCGTAGTAGGCCTGCTCGATGTTCGAGACGGTCATCTCCTGGTGGTTGACCTTCACGATCTGCGGATCCTTCTGGTACTTCTTGGTCAGCTCCATGATGGGCCGGCTCATGGTAGCCGAGAAGAACACCGTCTGGCGCTCCTCCGGCATCTGCGACAGCACCGTTTCGATGTCGTCACGGAAGCCCATGTCCAGCATTTCATCCGCCTCGTCGAGGATGATCATTTTGCACTGGTCCAGCTTCAGCGTACCGCGCTGCAAGTGGTCCATCACGCGGCCGGGGGTACCGATTACCACCTGCACGCCGCGCTCCAGGGCCTTAAACTGCCGGTCGTACGACGAGCCGCCGTAGATGGGCACCACGGCCAGGCCGCGCTTGTACTTACCGAGTTTTTGGATTTCGCCGGACACCTGCACTGCCAGCTCGCGGGTGGGGCAGAGCACGAGCACCTGCACCTCGCGAGAGTCGGCGTCGACTTTCTCGATGGCGGGGATGCTGAACGCGGCGGTTTTGCCGGTACCCGTCTGGGCCTGACCGATGACGTCGTGGCCTTCGAGCAACACAGGAATGGCGGCCGTCTGGATGGGCGAGGCTTCCTCGTAGCCCATGTCCGTGATGGCGCGCTGCACCTCTTGCGAGAGGTTCAGCTCTTCAAATTTTACTTTCTCCATGATGTTGGTAGGGAGTGATTGAAACGGCAATCGGAAACCAGCGCGTTCCTTTCCCTACGCAACACGACAGGACAACGGACGACGACAGCAGACAGACTCTCTTTTTCTTGAGGCAAGCGGCAGACAACACTACCGCCTCGGCCGGGACGCGGACCGATTTGCAATTGCGGGTGCAAAGATACGGAAAATATAGCCGAATAGCGAGGTAGTATAGTAATCTACCGCCGCCGTGCCTCCAACCCGGCCCGGCCCGGCGCCCTTGCGAGCGGCCAGCCAGCGAATTGCAGCCCTACTCGCCGCATCGTTGCCCCTGCCGGACGTAATACCCCGGCCATTAGTTCCGCCCGCCGCCGACTGCCCCAAAACAAAGCGGCCCGCCTCAGCTGAGGCGGGCCGCTTGGGCGACGGTAGGTCCGTAGCAGGCAGCGCGAACTAGGCGCGGCGTACTTGCACGGCGTTCAGGCCCTTGCGGCCCTGCTCCACCTCGAATTGAACTTTGTCGTTTTCGCGGATTTCGTCGATGAGGCCGGTTACGTGTACGAAGATGTCTTCGCCGGTCGCGTCGTTTTTGATGAAACCAAAGCCTTTGGTTTCATTGAAGAATTTTACCGTTCCAGTCTGCATGGTAAGGAGGTGATGAAGGAAACTATTTAAGCCAAACCGCGCCAAAACTCTGCATCAGCCATTACAGCTGGGGCAACGAAACGGAAGCATTTTATCTTAAACGCCGGTAAATATAGAGGTATTTGTTTGCTAGGCAAGCGCCTTCGACCGACCGAAAGTCGCCCCGCTTGCTAAATTTATTGGCATAAACTACCTTGGCGACGCCAACCCACTTAGCCCCCCCCTCATGACGTTCGACGACCTTCTCGCCCAGCTGCGCGCCTTGGGCAGCGAGCAGACTCGCAAAACCTACCTGCGCCACGGCTTCGGCGACAACACGTTCGGGGTGAGCTTTGCCCACTTCGGGGCGCTAAAAAAGCAACTCGTCGGGCGTGGCAAGGATAAAAACCTGGCCCAGCAGCTGGCGCGGCAGCTCTGGCAATCCGGCTACTACGACGCCCGTACGCTGGCCACCATGATTGCCGATCCGCAGCAGTTCACGCCCGCCGAAGCCGATGCCTGGGCTGCCGACGTGACCAACCACAGCCTCGCCGATGCGCTGGCCGGCCTTCTCGCGGGCACCGACTTTGCCTGGGCCAAGGTCGCCGAATGGACCCAGGCCGCCGGCGAATACCCACAGCGCCTGGGCTACGCGCTGCTGAGCCGCCTGGCCCTGCAAGACAGCGGCGCCCCGGATGCCGCCTTTGTGCCTTACGTCACGCGCATCGAGCAGCAGCTGCAAACGGCCCCGAACCGGGCGAAGGAAGGCATGAACGGGGCGCTGATTGCCATCGGCAGCCGCAGTGAGGGCCTGCGTGAGCAGGTGGAAAGCGCCGCCGACCGCATCGGGCCCGTTGTTATCGACCACGGCGACACGGCCTGCCAGACGCCCGCCATCCGGCCGTACCTGGCCAAGATATGGGCAAGAAAAGCGGTAAAGGCTTAATCGTTCGGGCAATAAAAAGGCCCCGGAAGCGACGCTGCTTCCGGGGCCTTTTTGTCGCTTACGCAGAGTCCATTAGCGCCGCCGGTTGCGGCGGTCATTCTGCTCGTCATCGTAGTGGTAGCGGCCATCGTGGCCGTCGTGGGCCCGGTCGCGGCCGGGGTAGTCGTCGTAGCGGCGGTCATCCTCGCGGTAGCGGCCGCCCTGGCTGCTGCCGTCGTAGCCATCATGGCCGTACCGGTCGTTGATCGGGCGGACCTGCTCGCCGGGGCGGCCGTAGCCGGAGGGCCGCTCGCGGGCGGGGCCGCGGTCGTCGTAGGGGTCCTGGAAACGCCGGCGGCTTTCGGGGCGGTCTACTTCGTGGCCGCGGCGCCAGCGCGCGTCTTCGTCGGAGTAGTAGCCGCGGCCGCCGCGGTAGTCGCCCTCGTACTGGCCGGGACCTAGGCCGCCGTGGAAGGCGCTGGGATTCTGCCGCTCGCGGGAAGTGCTGAAGGAATCGGTGTCGTACGGGTCGTTGTACTCGGAGCGGCGGCCGTAGCTAAACGAGCCCGGGTCGCGGCCGTAGTCGCCGCGGGGCTGGCTGCGGTCGTAATCATCGTACCGGTCGCCGCGCTGCTGATTGTCGTGGGCGTAGCGGCTGCCGGGGCGCGGCTCGGGGCGGCGCCGGTCGTCGGACTGGCGGCGGTGGTCTTCGTCGTGGCGGCTGCGGGGCTGGCGGTAGCGCGGCTCGTCTTCGGGGCGCCGGTCGTTCATGGGTCGAAATTCGAAATCCTGTTCGTAGGGCATGGCTGTGGGTGCATTGGTTGGAACTAGGGTGTACTGCCGGGCCGCGGCGAAGGTTTTTGCGTAGCAGTTTCTTCCTTTGCGCCCTCACTCCTGCTCATGTCCGACACGCCCGCCTTCCGCTTCTCGCGCCCCGTCACCGTGGTAGCCAGCCACATCGACGAGCTGAACCACGTCAACAACGTGCAGTACGTGCAGTGGATTCAGGACATTGCCGGCGCGCACTGGCTCACGGCTTACCCGGTGGGCGAGCGGGAGCAGTACGTGTGGGTGGTGATGGAGCACCACGTGCGCTACCTGAAACCGGCCCTGCTCGGCGACGAGCTGCGCCTGACGACGTGGATCGGCGAGTTCAAGGGTGCTACCTCGCAGCGCTTCACCCGCATCGAGCGCGTGGCCGACGGGGCGTTGCTGTGCGAAGCCGAAACCAAGTGGGTGCTGCTCGACCCGCAGACCGGCCGGCCCAAGCGCGTGGAGCCGAATGTGGTGGAACGGCTGTGGGGGCCGGTACAGGCTTGAAGGAGCTATTTACGCTTCACCCTGAAGCCTTCACCGATCAGCAAAACGACCAGCCCAAAAAATTGCCAGCAGCTATACTCAGTATGGTCGAGCTATAATAGATTTGTCCAGCCGCCGGGTTTTGCTTTTCTACGAACACCCGACGCCATTAGCCCCCGATTGCTTTCCACTTACCACCGGCGTCGCACCTTCGCACGGTGGCCATCCTTGCCGATTCATCCTGTTACCCTACCGGCACGCCGGCGCCCCCGTCCTTTTCGACGGCACTAGCGGCGAATGCTGCCCGAACTGCCTGCCCTACTGGGGCTGAGCCCGGTTCCTCGTTTCTCTAGCCTTAGCCTAGCAGCGCGGCCGCGTGGAGGTCGTTGCCGGCGGGCTTTTTTATCCCGGACCCGGCCCGTCCTTGCGGGCTTGCGCTACGGCGGCTGGTGCTAGCTGGCCGCTATTCAATTCCTCCCATTTCAATTGTTCGCTGCCAATGAAAACAGTACCGTCTCTGCTTACCCGGCGCTTTTTTCAACCCAACATCATCTTCGTTTTTTACCCATGAAAAAGCTTTATAGTCTGGCCTTGCTTCTCTGCGCGGCCGTCACCGCGGCCTATGCTCAGAGCACCTGGAACCCAACGCTTACGGGAACAGCGGCCACCCAGTGGACCGCCAGTGCCAACTGGACGCCTAGCGGCGTTCCGTCCCCCACAACCGATGTCATCATACCCGCTGGCAAGAGCAGCTACCCTGCCATTACTTCTGCCACTGCCTCTTGTCGCACCCTGACCATCCAGAGCAACACCGCCGGCAGTGGCAGCGTTACCGTTGGCCCTGGCGCAACGCTGGCCGTCAACGTGGCTACGGGTACCAGCGCTACGGCCGTGAACAACGCGGGCACGCTGACGCTCAACGGCACCTTGCGGGTGAAGGCCAACATCGTCAATAACGGGACCATCAACAGCGGCGACGCGGCGCTGCTGCGGATAGAAAATACCTCGGGCACCGTCAACATCAGCGGCACGGGCACGACCATCCTCAACGACGTCACATTTGGCGCGGGGGCGGCCAGTTTCGCCAGCACCCTGGCGAGCCAGGCGCGGATAACCCGGCGGGCCCTGCTGGCCGGTGGCAACGTGACGACCAACGGCAAGCTCCGCTTCGCAGCGCCCGCCAGCAACCCCGCGGGCACCAGCGGCTACGTGTACTACGGCGGCAGTGGCCGGCTCAACGGCCCGATTACCGTCGAGCGCCCCATTTCGCCCCTTTACAACCAAGGCAACGGCTACCGCCACTACAGCACGCCGGTGGCCGATCCTGCGTTCAGCTCGCTGGCGACCAGCGGCTTCTCGCCCATCATCAACACCAGCTACGCTTACCCCACCAACAACGCCCTCACGCCCTACCCGAACGTGTTTTACTTCGACGAAGCGGCGGTGGTGAACAACAACGCCGACGCCTTCGAGTACGGCTGGCGCTGCCCGGCCGGCAGCACCCTGGAAACCACCCGCGGCTACACGGTAAACATCAATTCCTCGGCTATGGTCGCGCTGACCGGCACGCCGAATGAGGGTACGCTGCAAACGGCGCCGCTGGGCCGGGGCGCCTACGCCCAGTCGGGCTTTCACCTGGTGGGCAACCCCTACGCCACGCCGATTGACGTCTTCCAGGTGATGACCGACAACCTCTACGACGACGACCCCGCGCACGTGGACACGTACAACCCCGACGGCTTTGACGGGACGGTGTACTTCTACCGCTCCCTGACCCAGTACAGCGGCAGATACCAAGCCATCAACGTCACCGGCGCCGGCAGCAGCGACTCCCTGACCCAGCTGTTCCCGGTGATGCAGGGCTTCTTCGTGCGCAAAACCACCTCGGCCAACGCTAAGGAGTACACTTTCAACGACTCCCAGCGCGCCGACCCGCTCGACCCGGCGTACAGCACCACCGCGCTGACGCCCTTCTTCCGGAGCGCGGCCGGGACTGCGCCCGCAGCTACTGCTACGCCCACCGGCCTGTTTCGCCTGCAGGCTACGGACCTGAGCAGCGGCGCCGCCGACCAGACCAACGTGGGCTTCCGCCCCGACGCTACCGCCGGCCACGACCCGCGCTACGACGCGCTGCGCCCCGCCGACAACCGCAACGTGCCCACCCTGCTCACCGCTAACGCGGCCGGGCAGGCCTGCATGGTCAACTTTCTGCCCGCCCTGACGACGGCCACCCGCACCGTGCCGGTGGGCCTGCGCACCCTCGTACCGGGCCGCAGCTACGCGCTGAACGCGGGCGCGGTGGCCGCCCGCCAGGCCCTGCCGGCCGGCACCCGGGTGTGGCTGGAAGACCGGGAGCAGGGTCAGTCGTACGAGCTGACGGCCGGGGCCACGCTCACGTTTACGGCGGCGGCAGTGGCTTACGAGCACCGTTTCTTCCTGCGGTTTGAGTCGGGCGCCAAACCGCTTGGCACGCAGGCCGCAGCGGCCCAGCCGCTGCAACTGGACGTGTACCCCAACCCGGCCGCGGGTGGAACGGCCTTCCAGGTATCGGCTGCGCAGCTGAGCGGCGCGCAGGCCACGCTGACGCTGCTCAACGCCCTGGGCCAGACGGTGACGACCAAACAGCTGTCAGTCCGCGGCGGGCTGCTTAGCGGGGAAGTCACCACGGCCGGGCTGCCGGCCGGCGTGTACCTGCTGCGCCTGACTACGGCCGGCGGCACCAGCACCCAGCGCCTGCAGATTCGCTAAGCCAGCGCTTCACCGACGCACACCGTTCCCGGTAGGCCCGACCGGGAACGGTGTAGCTGTTTTTCCGGGCTTCGCGTGGTAAATTCCGGCATTGCTTACTCCTGGCTGATTCGCATTCCTGGTGCGGAAAGGCCTAATAACCATTTTTATGAAATCAGACTTACTACTTACTTATCGCCTGCTGCTGGGCCTGCTGCTCGGCTGGCTTAGCGTTGGGCACGCCAGCGGCCAGGCCGTGCGCTGGGAGCAGAGCTTCGGCGGTTTCGACGGCGGCGGCTTCAGCCGCGGAGTTTCTACCGCCGACGGGGGCTATGTGCTGGCCGGCAGCACGAACAGCGGGGCCAACGGGCCGGTCGGTGACACGACCCGGGCGGAAGGGGATTTGTGGGTGGCCAAGTTTACCGCGCAGGGCATCAAGGAGTGGGACCGTCGATACGCCGGGGTTTCGCAGGGCCTGCCTACGTCCGTGATTCAAACCAGCAACGGGAATTACGTGGTAGGCTGCATCACCACCTTGGGCAGCAGCCCGGACAAAGCCGGGCCGAACCGGGGCTATTACGATTACTGGATTATCTGCCTCGACGCGCAGGGCCGCCGCCTGTGGGAACGGACCTACGGCAGCCAGCAGTGGGATTTTCTGCAAAGCACCTGGCAAACCGCCGATGGCGGCTACTTGCTGGCCGGTACCAGCCAGGATTCCACCGCTTCAGCCGACAAGTCGCAGACCGGCTACGGCCGGCGTGACTTCTGGCTGGTGCGCCTGGACGCGCAGGGCAACAAGCTCTGGGACAAGGCATACGGGGGCGACGACGACGACGAGCTCGTGAGCGGTATTCCGACTAATGACGGGGGCTGTCTGCTGACGGGCTTTACCCGCTCCGGCCAGAATGGCAGCGTCTCGGAACCACCCATCGACCCAGCGTGGAGCGACTATTGGGTGGTCAAGCTCGATGCCAACGGCGTCCAGCAGTGGGACCACCGCTACGGCGGGACCGACCAGGACGTGGCCGGCCGGGCGCTGCAGAACGCCGACGGCACGTACTACGTGTGCGGCACCTCGCGCTCGGGCGCCGGGGGCACCCGCACCGAGCCCAGCCGGGGCGGCGACGATTACTGGCTGCTGAAACTCTCCGCGCAGGGCACCGTGCTCTGGGACCGGCGGTTCGGCTCGCCCGGCAATGACATTGGCTACTACGGTCTGCTGCCCCAGACCGGCGGCGGCTGCGTCCTCGGCGGCTTCTCCGAAACCGGCCCGCCCGGCGGCGACCAGAGTGGGCCCCGCCGCGGCCACTACGACGCGTGGCTGGTGGCCGTATCGGCCGCCGGGACGAAGCTGTGGGACCGGGCGTACGGCGGCAACGACCAGGAAACCTTCTCCGACCTCATTGCCCGCCCAGGCGGCCACATGCTGCTGCTTGCCTCCTCCGCCTCGAACCAGTCGGGCGACCAGTCCCAGGCCTTCCCGGTGGGCACCACCAGCGGCAGTTGGGTGGTGGAGCTGAACGCCAGCGGGGCCATCCTGCGGGCCCAGCTGGTCACCGCCGCCCCCGACGAAACCCAACGGACGCTGCTGCGCACCCGCGACGGCGGTCTGGTGCTGGCCGGGCACGGCATCAACGGCTTCGGCTTCAACCCGCCCGCCAACACCGGCGGCCAGGGCCTCACCCAATCCTGGCTGATCAAGCGCGACTCGCTCGGGGCGCCCGTTTGGGAACAGACGCTTTACGGCCCCGATGCGCGGGGCAACCGGAACCCGGTAGTGCGCGAACAACTTGACGGCACGCTGGTAGCCGGGGCCACGGATTACCGCACCTTGCTCGACTCGGCCACGGCCCGCACCGATGCCGAGTACCTGCTGGTAGAGCTGGAAGGGCCCTTGTTCCGCAAGCGCAAGTACGGCGGATTGGGCCACGACTGGCTGGCCGACATGCAGGTACTCACCGACCGCGGCCACCTGCTCGGCGGCACCTCGCGCTCGGGCGTGGGCGGCGACCGGAGCGAGGCCAGCCGCGGCGGGGCCGATTTCTGGGTGCTGCGCGTGAACGACCGGCTGGTGAAGCGCTGGGACCGGCGCTTTGGCGGCAGCGGGCTGGACTCGTTGCGCTCGGTGCTCCTCACCCCCGACGGCGGCTACCTGCTGGCCGGCTCCACCACCTCCCCCGCCGATGGCGACCTGACCGAGCCCAGCCCCGGCGGGGCCGATTTCTGGCTGGTCAAGCTCAGCAACACCGGCGCGCTGCAGTGGCAGCACCGCTACGGCGGCCCCGGCGACGACTGGCTGGCCCAGGCCCGCGTGGCCCCCGACGGCGGCTTCGTGCTGGCCGGCACCACCAACGCCGGCGCGGGCGGCGACGTAACCGAACCCAGCCGCGGCCGCCGCGACCTGTGGGTGGTGAAAGTCAGCAGCCAGGGCGCGCTGCAGTGGCAGCACCGCTACGGCGGCAGCGGCAACGAGTACGGCGCGGCCGTGGACGTAGACCCCGACGGCGGCTTTATCGTGGGCGCCTCCACCACCTCGCCGGTGAGCGGGGAGGTCAGCCAGCCCAGCCGTGGCAGCACCGATTACTGGCTGCTGCGCCTCTCGGCCCAGGGTACGGTGCTCTGGGACCGGCGCCTGGGCGGCAGCGGCGAAGATATGCTGACTTGCCTGACGACCACGCAGCACTACGGCTACGCCCTCGGCGGGCAGTCCAACTCGCCCACCAGCAGCGGCGAGCATCAGCAAGCCAACGTCGGCGGCTACGACATGTGGAGCCTGCTGCTGGGGGCGCGGCGGGTGCCGGCCCCGGTTATCAGCGCGTTTAGCCCGGGCCTGGGGCTGCCCGGCACCGGCGTCACCATCACGGGCAGCAATTTTACGGGCACCAGCAGCGTGACCTTCAACGGCGTAGCAGCACCGGGCTTCGTGGTCAACGGCGACGGCAGCCTCACGGCGACCGTGCCGGCGGGCGCCAGTACCGGCCCGATTACGGTGACGGCCAACGGCACGGGCACCTCGGCTACCGACTTCGTGGTGCCCGGCGACCTGGTCGTCAGCGCGACGCAGGCGGTGCAGGGGACTTACCGCAACGTCACCGTAACCGGCCCCGCGACGGGTGGCGCGGGGGTGGGCGCGCTCAGCGGGCCGCTCACCGTGCTCGGCACGCTCACGGTGCAGGCCGGCGGCACGCTGCGCACGGCCTGCCAGCCGCTGACCGGCGCGGGCAATTTCGTACTGGCAGATGGCGGCACGCTGGCCATCTGCGACGCGGCCGGTATTAGTGCCAGCGGGGCCAGCGGCGCGGTGCAGCTGACCGGCACGCGCAGCTTCAGCCCCGACGCCTACTACATTTACAACGGCATCCAGGCACAGCTGACGGGCTCGGGCCTGCCCGCGCAGGTGCGCGACCTGACCCTGAACAACGCCAACGGCCTGGCGCTCAGCCAGCCCGTAGCCGTGGCCCAGGTACTGCGCCTGACCAGCGGCAACCTCACCACGGCCGGCCAGCCGCTGACGCTGCGCTCCTCCGCCCAGGGCACGGCCCTTGTCGATAACACCGGCGGGGCGGTGCTGGGCCGGGCTACGGTGGAGCGTTACGTCGACCCGAGCCGCTACGCCGGGGCGGGCTACCGGCACTTTTCGGCGCCCGTGGCCACGGCGACGGTGGGTAGCCTGCGCACGGCCGGCTTCGGGCCGGTGGTCAATGCGGCCTACAACGCCTCGGCCACGCCCGGCCTGGTGGTGCCCTTCCCCACGGTGTACGGCTACGACCAGAGCCGGCTGCTGACTTCGCCGGCCTTGAGCTTCACCCCATTTGACCGCGGCTGGGTGTCGCCGGCCGACACCAGCGCGGCGCTGGCGGTGGGCCAGGGCTACACCGTGCACCTGCCGGCCGGGGGCCTGACCGTGCGCTTCCGGGGCCCGCTCAACAACGGCCCCATCAGCCAGCCGCTGGGCCGGGTGGCCGACCCGGCCGTCGCCGCCGCGGGCTTTCACCTGGTGGGCAACCCCTACCCCTCGCCGCTGGACTGGCGCCTGGTGAGCCGGCCGGCCGGGCTCGACGATGCCCTGTACGTGTTCGAGAGCGAGGGGCCTTACGCCGGACAGTACCGCGCTTACGTCAACGGCCTGGGGGCTTCGCCGCTGGTGGGCTCGGGGCAGGGCTTCATGGTGCACGTAAACACGCCGGGCGCCACGCCCACGCTGAGCTTCACCAACGCCGCCCGCGTGCGCACCTACGGCACCGAGCCGGCCCTGCGCCGCGGTCCGGCCACCACCGACCCGCGCCCGGTGCTGCTGCTGGCCCTGGCCCCCGCCACCGGCGCAGGCTCCACCGACACGACCATCGTGTACTTCGAGGCTGGCGCTACGCCCGCTTTCGACGCGCGCTTTGATGCCGACCAGCTGCCCCGCGCCGGGGCGGTGGCCGCGCTGGCCACGGCGGCGGGCGCGCGGGCCCTGAGCATCAACGGGCTGCCGCCGCTGGGCGCGCAGGCCGTGGTGCTGCCCGTGTCGGTGCAGGTGCCCGCGCCGGGCCCGTACGCCCTCACGGCGGCCCGGCTGGCCAATTTTGCGCCCGGCACCACCGTCTACCTGCACGACGCGCAGACCGGCACCCGGCAGCTGCTAACCACCGGCACCCGTTACGTGGCCACGCTGCCCGCTACCACGGTGCCCGGCCGCTTCACGCTGGAGTTTCAGCTGAATGGCGCCCTGGCCACTACCGCGGCGCGCCCGGCCGCTTCCCTGACGGCCTACCCCAACCCGGCGCGGGAGGCGCTGCACGTGGGCTGGACGGCCCTGCGCCGCCCCGGCACCCTGGTGCTGACCGACGCCCTGGGCCGGGAAGTGCTGCGGCAGCCTGCCAACGGCCAGCAGGCCACGCTGCGCACCGAGCGGCTGCCCGCCGGCGTGTACCTGCTGCGGCTGCTCAGCCCGGACCAATTGTTCCAACCGGTGAAGGTGGTCATCGAATAGCCCCCGGCCGGCCGGCAACGCCCCCGGATGCCGCCTGCGGGCGGCACCGGCTACCGAGTAAGATGGCCAGCTGGTTTTCAGCCGCCGAGGAATATTTACCAATCAAAAAAGCCGCACCGGAGAATCCGGCGCGGCTTTTTTGTGATTGGCGCAGTTATTCGGCCACGGCGTAGAGGTCGAAGTGCTTCCACTTTAGCATGTCCTCCTTCTGGCGGATGGGCACTACTTCGGCGTCGCTGGCGAAATCGGCGAAGTAGTAGAGCGAGTAACCCAGGTTGCGCAGCAGCTCGAACTGCTCGAAGCGTGCGGCGCTGTCGTTTTTGCCGAAGCACTCGGTGATAACGGCGGGCTTGTACTGGCGCAGCAGGCCCGAAATCGATTTGATGATTTCCTTGTCGTAGCCCTCGGTGTCGATTTTGACCAGCTTCAGGCGCGGCAGGCGGGCGGCGTAGTTTTGCTCCAGGAACTGCTGCAGGTTTACGCCCTTGATTTTGACGTTGAGCGAGTATTTGCCGTGGCGGTTGCTGGGCTCGGTGCTGATGCCGCCGTTGTTGAACGACGCCTCCGAGGAGTTGTAGTAAAACTCGCCGTCCTGCTCCGAAATGGCGAAGTTGTAGGCGTCGATGTTGGTCTTGTCGGGGTTGAGCTTGGTGTTTTCCTCCAGCACCTCAAACACGTAGGGGTTCGGGTCGAAGCCCAGGGTTAGGCCGGTTTTGCCGGTCACCAGGGCCAGCGGGATGGTCATGTTGCCGATGTTGGCGCCGATGTCAATGGCCACGTCGCCTTCGCCGAGGAACTGCTGGTAGAACTCCACGTTTTCGTTGGCAATGCTCTTGGGCGTCACCAGCGGGTTTTCCCAGTTGGCAAACTTCACCGTGCCGAACCGGCCCACGGTGAACGAGTCGACGCGGGTGGGGTATTTCTTGGTGACGCGGCGGGCGATTTTGCGCTTGATGGAGTTGACCAGGGCTTTAAACATCGGAGCGGGGCAGCAGTTGGAGCGTTAATAATGGGGCTGCAAGGTAGGTATTGTTCGGCGCAGAGTGGCCGCTTTGGCCTTACCAAGCAATGCCTTCATATTATGTTAGCTGGTCCAGTAGTCGAAGCGGTGAACCAGCGTCCACCGGCCCTGTCGGCGTTCTACGAAAATGAATTCTGCTCTGCCGGACCCGGTTCCTAAACGCTCAAACAGCAAGCATCCACGCGTATTTGTCTCGTCAACGACGGCCCGTGAAACGGCGAACTGATTAACCGGCGTACGGTTAGCATTGCTGCTTTGCCAGTCGTGGTTGGGCCAATAAAGACCCGTTTTTGCCTGAACACTTGAGGTTGGCGCAATCAGCGTATAAATACCCGTATTTCGCATTTCCGCTACTCGCAGACTTGTGCCTTCCATGTTGAGCAATAACCGCTTGTAAAGCACAGCATCAAAAAGTTCCTTTTCGGACGGCCGTGATGACTTATCCGTGACCACTCGTGCAGCAGTCAGAAATATGCTACGCGTCTCCCGCGAAAGGCTATTCGAACTCAGGCGGGGCCAAGCCACCAAAATCACGGGGCGCAGGAAGATTTTGCGGTTTCGTTGATAGCGCCGCAGAAATGCTTGCTGACCAGCAGAGTCGTCGGGTGCATACGTTCCTATGCGTCGTTGATAATCCCAGATATCTTCGTAAAAAGGGTCCGTGCCGACTAACTCAAACAGTGTGTGGTCAACGATTTCAGTAGTAGGGTCGCTGTAGGTGGTTTTGACAAAAGGACCTCTGACAGCCGGCTGCTCTTGACAGCCCTGGAAGAAAAGGCAGGCACAACAAGCAATGAGTAGAACATGGCAGCGGAATGAGTTAGGCATATCGATGGCAACATAGTGGAGTTGCGTGGCAATCCACTGCAACGAGTCCTTGTTACCTTTATTCCTGCTTATCCCGCCCCGCATGTCCGCCACCTTCCGCATCTATTCCGCCTCCGCCGGCTCCGGCAAAACCTATCAGCTGACCAAGGAATACCTGCGCCTGGCCCTGGGCGCCGACGAGCCGGGCTACTACAAGAGCATCCTCGCCATTACCTTCACCAACGCCGCCGCGGCCGAAATGAAGGAGCGCATCATCGGCGCGCTGCGCGGCTTCGTGCACCCCGGCACCGCTGCCAAGGCCGACGCGCTGCTGCGCGAGCTGGCCGCCGAAATGGCCGCCGACGGCCTGCTGCCGCCGGAAGCGCCCGCGCTGGCCGAGCAGGAACTGCGCCGCCGCGCTGGGCAGACGTTCCGGCTGGTGCTCTACCACTACGCCGACTTCGCCGTCAGCACTATCGACTCCTTTGTGCAGCGGGTGGTGCAGGCCTTCACGCGGGAGTTGGGGCTGCCGGCGGCCTTTGAGGTGGAGCTGGACGACGAATCGGTGCTGCACGCGGCGGTGGCCCTGCTGCTGGATAAGGTGAACCGCGGGCAGGAGCACGAGCTGCTCACACGCACCCTGCAGGACTACGCCCTGAGCAAGGCCGAGGAAGGCCGCAGCTGGAACATGCTGCCCGACGAAATCATGCGCTTCGGCAAGTTTCTGCTCAACGAATCGGTGCACGAGGCGGTGGCCCAGCTGCAGCAGATGGAGCTGAAGGAGTTTCGGCAGCTGCACAAGACGCTGAAGGAGCGGCGCGAGCAGATGCGCAATGACCTGCAGGCCGTGGGCGACCGGGCCGTGGCCGCGCTGGCCCAGCACGGCCTGCAGCCGGACCAATTGGCGGGCGGCAGCCGGGGCGTGCATTCGCACTTCACCAAGCCCCTGCGCTGGCTCGACGACCCGGCCGGCACGCCCACCAGTACCGCGCGCAAGGCCGCCGAAGCCGGCAAGTGGGGCAGCGGCGACGCCATGAAAGGCCCGCTGAAGCCGGCCCTGGAAGCCGTGGCCGGGGAGCTGACCGAGGCCTTCAACGAGCTGGAGCTGCTGCAGGAGCGGTATTTGAGCCAGTATTTGCTGATCGAGGGGCTGCTGCCGCAGCTGTTTCACGTGTCCTTGTTGAGCGAGCTGAGCAAGGCCGTGCAGCAGGTCAGCCAGGACCGCAACGTGGTGCTCATCGGGGAGTTCAACCGCCGCCTGGCCAGCATCGTGCTGCGCGAGCCGGTGCCGTTTCTCTACGAACGACTGGGCGAGCGGTACCAGCACCTGCTCATCGACGAGTTTCAGGACACTTCGGAGCTGCAGTGGAACAACCTGCTGCCGCTGGTGGAAAACGCCGTGGCCGGCGGCCACCTGAGCCTGGCCGTCGGCGACGCCAAGCAGGCCATCTACCGATGGCGCGGCGGCGAGATGGAGCAGATTCTGCGCCTCTACCAGGGCACGCCCCGCCCGCTGGTGGAGCGCGCCCAGGACCCGGAAATGCGTGCCATCCTGGCCGAGCGCTACATCGGCCTGGCCGGGGCCCTGGAGCCGATGTCGCTGCAAACCAACTACCGCTCCGGCCCGCAGATCATCCAGTTCAACAACGACTTCTTCGCTCACGTGGCGCAGGGGCACCCGGGGCTGGAGCTGGTGCAGCAGATTTACGACGCGGGATTCGTGCAGAAGGCGCCAGGGGCCTCACCCCCCGGCCCCCTCTCCCGTGGAGAGGGGGAGCCTGACGATTCCGGGCAACGACGCGGGGCTGCTCCGCTCACGCTGCGCAGCCCCGCCACGGACGAGCCTTCGCAACGACAGGGTACGGTGGGCGAATTTGTGCTGACGGCTGACGCCAAAACCTGGGATAAGACCAGCGAATTGTCGCGAGACATGCGCCAGCAGCCGACACCCGCAGAGGAAACGCTATGGGAAGAACTACGGGACAGAAAGCTCGGCGCGAAGTTTCGGCGCCAGCACGTCATTGGGTCATTTATCGTGGATTTCGTGTGCATCCCGGCTCTGCTAGTGGTAGAAGTAGACGGCGACGTACACAGTGACCCGCAGCAAGCCGCTTACGATGCCGGCCGCACGCACGAGTTGGAGGGTCTGGGCTATCGGGTGATTCGCTTCACCAATAACCAAGTGTTACATGATATGCGCCGAGTGCTTACCAGCATCCGGCATACCCTTGGACAGGAAAGCGTAGCAGAAGCCGCATTACACGGCGGGGCTGCGGAGCGCGAGCGAAGCAGCTCCGCCCACTTGCTGACGGCTGGCTCCCCCTCTCCACGGGAGAGGGGGCCGGGGGGTGAGGCCCACGTCGAAATCCTGCTGACGCAGGCCGACGCGCCGGCCCGGCTTTACCTTGCCGCCGAAGGACATTATTCGGATCAGCCCCTGCCCGGCCACCTCGCCACCGACGTGCTCGACTACGACGAAAGCACGCTCTATCTGACCCTGGCGCTGGTGGAGCAGGCCCTGGCCGACGGCTTCCGGCTGGAAGACGTGGCCGTGCTCTGCCGCCGCCGCGACCAGTCGCGGCGGGTGGCCAAGTTTCTGAAGGAGCGCGGCTACGACATCATTTCGGCCGATTCGCTGTCGTTGGAATTCGCCGAGGTGGTCAACCTGCTGGTGGCCATTCTGCGCGTCCTGCACCAGCCGGCCGACGCGCTGGCGCGGGTGGAAGCCCTGCTGCTGGTCGACAAAGTGGTGCGCGGGGTGCCGCCCACGCCCACCCGCGCCCGGCACATCGGCGACATTGCCAAGGAGCCGAGCAGCCGGCCGTTCTTCGACGAGCTGCGCCGCCTGGGCTACGACGTGCAGGAGCACCAGACCGGCAACCGCGACCTGTACGAGCTGTGCGAGACGCTCATGGGCCTCTTCGGGCTGCTGCACCGCCGTGAGGAAAGCGAGTACCTGTTCCGCTTCCTCGACCTGACGCTGGAATACTCCCTGCGCTTCGGTAATAACCTCGGCAACTTCCTCAGCTACTGGGACCAGCGCAAGGCCAACCTGAGCATCAACGCCCCGGCCGGGCGCGGCGGAGCCGTCACCATCACCACCGTGCACAAGGCCAAGGGCCTGGCCTACGGCGTGGTCATCGTGCCCTGGGCCGACTGGAGCCTGGAGCCGACTTCGGCCTTTGGCGGGGCATACCTCTGGGGCCGCCTGACCGAGGAAGACAAGCCCGTGCCCGGCATGCCGCCGGTGGCCGTGGTGAAGCAGCGCAAGGAGCTGACCCAGACCGTGCTGGCCGGGCAGTACGCCGAGGAGCGCGAAAAAACCTTCGTGGAGGCCCTGAACCTGCTCTACGTGGCCTTCACCCGCCCGCGCCACCGCCTCTACATCCTCACCCGCCGCCCCGACGCGGCCCGCGCCGCCAAGGACGACGCCAGCACGCCCGCCAGCAACGTGGCCCAGCTGCTCCACCGCTACCTCGTGGACTTGGGCCAGTGGAACGAGGAACAGCTGACCTACGTGCTCAGCGCCGGCGCCCCGGCGGCAATCAAAAGTGAGTCGCCAAGCCCTGACAACTCGCAACTAACAACTGGCAACTTATTTCCCCTCACCAACCTCGCCACCGCCGCCTGGGAGCAGCGCCTGCGGCTGCGGCGGCACGCCAGCACGGTGTTCGACTTCTCGGAGCAGCAGCAGCAGCGCGAGTGGAACCGCAAGCTGCACTTCGCTCTGCGCCGCGTCATTACGGCCCGCGACGTGGAGCGCGTGGCCGGGCAGCTGACGGCCGAGGGCCTGGTGAGCCGCCGCGAGCAGCCCGAGCTGCTGCAGCGGCTGCGGCAGGTGGTCACGAACGCCCAGCTGGCCCCCTACTTCCGCCCCGCCGTCATTGCCGAAACGGAGCGCGAAATCCTGGTCGGCGGTGCCCCGCGCGAGGACTACAAGCCCGACCGGGTGGTGTTCGAGCCCACCGAAGGCCCCGCGCCCGGCCGCGTGACGCTCATCGACTTCCGCGTGCCCCCGCCCGAAGACCGGCACCAGACCATGCTGCGCCAGTACGGGCAGCTGTTTCGCCGCCTGGGCTACCAGGACGTGCGCGGGCTGGTGTACTACTTCGATACGGAGGAAGTGGTGGCGTTTGGGTGCTGAACAGGACCATTACAGAAGCTTTTCTACCGTAAAATCCGCCGTATTTAGCTCGTAAACCCCTTGACGGACTTCATCCAATGGGTCGACCACGAAGCGGATGGCCGTTGCCGGCTCCGGCGAGTACACAGCTTCTATCCAATATATGTCGGTCGGCGTCCGGCCCCACTCCCGCCAGTTCGCACTGGTCTGGCCATACGCGTAATCGGCGAAAGGCGCCTGCAGAAAGTACAGCACCAGTCCGGAGCCGGCCACCACGCAGTAGCTTTCGTCGGGGGCGATGCAGGCGGTTTGCGGGTCGCCGCAAAAGCCGCCGATGACCACGTCGGCCCGCCTGCTGCCCTTGATGTACAGGTGTGCAGTTTCGTGGGTATGGTAGATCAGGTACCGGGGACTTTCAGCAAGACGGTGGCGCGGGTCAGTAACGGACACGGTATTGGGCTACAACAAGGGAGTCAAGACCGTAAGTTAGTCGGCGACGAGTAGCCCCGCTGCATCCTTTCCCTGCCCCCGGCAGTATCTTCTAGCCGAAACCCCGCCGCAAGCTCATGGAAGCCACCACCTTCACTCTCCACGTCAACGGCCGCCCGCACCAGGTGCAGGCCGACCCGGCCACGCCGCTGCTCTACGTGCTGCGCAACCAGCTGGGGTTGAACGGGCCCAAGTTCGGCTGCGGCATGCAGCAGTGCGGGGCCTGCATGGTGCTGGTCGATGGCTTTGCCCACCCCAGCTGCCAGCTGCAGGTGCACCGCGTGGGCGCGGCGCCCATCACCACCCTGGAGGGCCTCACCCGGCCCGACGGCTCGCTGCACCCGGTGCAGCAGGCGCTGGTGGAGCTGCAGGCCGCCCAGTGCGGCTACTGCCTCAACGGCGTGGCCATGTGCGCCGCCGGCCTGCTGCGCCAGTACGCCCGGCCCGACGAGCAGACCATTCGCAACGCCCTCTTCCGGGTGCTCTGCCGCTGCGGCACCCACGAGCGGTACATCCGCGCCGTGCAGCGCGCCGCCGAGTTGGGTGCCTCGGGGTAGTCGCAGTGCCCCGCTTGCCGGGCGCCGGGCAAAACGACCTATCGTGTTGAGTGAAACGATAGGACGTTTTGCCCGAAACGATAGGTCGTTTCAGCAGCAAGCTCCCAGCGTTTCAGCCACGCCCCGGCAACGCGCATCCGGTTCCGACCCGTTACTACAGATTCTTTCCTGCTCTATTTCACCCTGCTTATGCCCTCCCGCCGCGCCTTTTTGAAAGACACCGGCCGCCTGACCATCGCCTTCTGCCTGCTCGGGGCCTTGCCGGCCGCCGAAGCCCTGGCCGCCGACGACCCGCGCCCCGGTTCCCTGCAGGACAACCCGCGCCTGAATGCCTGGCTGGAAGTGTTGGCCGACGGCCGCGTGCGGGTGCTCACCGGCAAGATTGAAATCGGGCAGGGCATCGGCACGGCGGTGGCGCAGATGGCGGCCGAGGAGCTGAATCTGCCCCTGAACCGGGTGGAAGTGGTGCTGGCCGAAACCGGCCGCACCCCCGACGAGCGGTACACCGCCGGCAGCGCCTCCATCGAGCAAAGCGCTCTGTCGGTGCGCTGGGCCGCAGCGGCGGCCCGCCAGCAACTGCTGCAGCTGGCCGCCAAGCGCCTGCGCGTGCCCGCCGCCACCCTGCAGCTGGCCGACGGCGCCGTGCGCACCGCCGACGGCCGGCAGCACCTGACGTTTGCCGAGCTGCTGGCCGGGCGGCAGCTCACCGGCGAAGTGCCCGCCGACACGGTGCTCAAGCCCAAAAACCAGCACCAGGTAGTCGGCCAGCCGCTGCGCCGCGAGGAAATCGAGCGGATGGTGCGGGCCGCGCCGGTGTACGTGCAGGACATGCGCCTGCCCGGCACCGTGCACGCCCGCGTGCTGCACCCGCCCGGTCCCGGCGCCCGCCTGCGCGGCGTCGATGAGGCCGGGCTGCGCCAGGCCGTGCCGGGCCTGCTGCGCGTGGTGGTCGACGGCTCCTTCGTGGGCCTGCTGGCGGCCGATGAGTGGACGGCCATCAAAGCGCACGACTGGCTGAAGCCGCGCCTGCAGTGGACGGCCGGCCCGGCCCTGCCGGCCGGCCAGGCCCTGCCCGAGGTTATCCGCGCATTGCCCGCCAAGGTGGACGAAGTAGCCCGCCGGGGCGACGTGGCCAGCGCGCCCGCGACGGGTGAAAAATCCTTCCGGGCTACCTACTTCAAGCCCTACCTCATGCACGCCTCCATCGGCCCCTCGTGCGCGGTAGCTTTGTTCGACAAGGGTACGCTGCACCTCTGGACGCACAGCCAGGGCGTGTACCCGCTGCGGGCGGCGGTGGCCAAGCTGCTCGGCCTGCCCGAAGACCAGGTGCACGCCAAGGGCGTGCCCGGCGCGGGCTGCTACGGTCACAACGGCGCCGACGACGTAGCCGCCGAAGCCGCCCTGCTGGCCCGCGCCTACCCCGGCCACCCCGTGCGCCTGCAGTGGACGCGCGAAGACGAGCACCTGCACGAGCCCTACGGCTCGGCCATGCTCTTCGACTTGCAGGCCCGCCTCGACGCCCGCGGCCGCCTCACCCACTGGCACATGGAACTGTGGTCCGACACACACAGCGCCCGCCCCGCCGGGCAGCCCGACAAGCTGCTGCCGGCCCAGCTGCTGGCCAAACCCTTCGAATACAAACGGGCCGAGCTGAGCGGCGGCACTTCGCGCAACTCCGAGCCGCTGTACCAGATTCCGAACATGCTCATCAACGCGCACTCCTTCGCGGGGCCGCTGCGGGTGTCGGCCCTGCGCAGCCTGGGGGCTTTCGGCAACGTCTTCGCGCTGGAATCGGGCATGGACGAGCTGGCCCAGCTGGCCGGGCAGGACCCGTGGGCCTTCCGCCTCGCCCACCTCACCGACGAGCGGGCCCGGGCCGTCATCGAGGAGGCGCGGCGCCTGACGCAGAACGTGCAAGCGGGGCCAAACGAGGGCCTGGGCATGGCCTTCGCGCAGTACAAAAACCAGGCGGCCTACCTGGCCGTGGTGGCCCGGGTGTGGGTCAGCCCCGAAGACCACACGCCCTGGGTGCGCCAGCTCTGGGCCGCCATCGACGCGGGCGAGGTCATCAATCCCGACGGGCTGCGCAACCAGACCGAGGGCGGGCTCATCCAGGCCGCCAGCTGGACGGTGCTGGAGCAGGTGCAGTTTGATCAGCAGCAGGTGCGCAGCCACGACTGGGAGTCCTACCCCATCTACCGTTTCGACGAGGTACCGCGGGTCGAGGTCAGCATCGTCAGCCGCCCCGACCAGCCGCCGCTGGGGGCCGGCGAAGCCGCCCAGGGCCCCACCGCGGCGGCCATTGCCAACGCCGTGCACCGCGCCTGCGGCGTGCGGGTGCGCGAGCTGCCCATCCGCCCCTGGAAGCTGGCACCAAGCTCGGCGGAAAGCTAACAGCAGGCTCGTTCAACTTTCAGAGCTGGTAAGCTTGGTTTCGTTGTCGGGTTCTGCACCGGGCAGTCGGCCCCAAGCCGGCCGCCCGGAATAGGCCCGCTCGGTGCAGGCTCGCCAGGTCGTCGGCTGCCCGGTACAGGCCCGCCCGGTACCCGACAACCAGCCCGATGCGGGCTACCAGACCAGCACCTCATGCTTCGCGGGGCTCAACATGACCCGACGTTTGCGTATCCCACGAGCCGCCCTTACGGCTGCGGCGGCGCGGCGGCCTGGCTACGCAGGCCACCACTCACGGTGTCGGCGTAGAGGACCAGGCTGGCGCCCAGGCCGGCAGGCAGGCGGAAGCGGACTTCGGTGGGGCGCTGGGGCAGGCGGAAGTTGGGCAGGGCCGCGAGGCGCAGGCGGCGCAGGGCGGTGGGCCGCTCACGCGGGACGAGCACCAAGGTTTCGTCGTCGGGGCTGAAGAAGTAGTGGGTGCGCGTCTGCCGCAGGTACTGGTAGCTCAGCCCGCGGCCGTGCTGGTAGCCGGTGGCCGTGGCCCCAAGGTGCAGCCGCGTGAGCACCCGGCCGTCCACGAGGTCGAGCAGCAGGGCATTGGCGCGGGGCAGGGGCAGCGGCTGGTTTTGCTCGTCGAGGGCGGGGGCGTAGGCCACCAGGGCGGCGCGGGCATTGAGCAGGCGCGTGCCGGCCACCTGCAGCGCGGGCACCGTCAGCTCGACGGGCGCCCGGCCGGCGCTGAGCACGGCGTAACGGGTGAGCAGGGTGCGGCCGTCGGGCGTGAGCACGTTGGCGGCGGCTTGGTCTTCGGCCCGTTGATTCAGGCCCAGGTAGCGCACCTGCCCGGTGCTGGCGTCGAGCAGCAGCAGGGCCGAAGCGGCCCAGTCGGTGTCGTAGGCCTGAAACGCTACGGTGAAGGCCAGCGCCTGCAGGCGCGGCAGGTAGCCCACGAACACCGGCGCGGCTGGCAGGCTTTCCGTCACCAGCTCCTCGCCTACCGCCGCCATGAAGTCGGCCTTGCGCAGCTCGGTGCGAAACTGCTCCCGCCCCTCGGCCTCGCACAGGCGCAGGGTATACACGGCATCGAAGCCCGCGCCGGTGGCTTTCAGCTGGGTCAATTCCCTGGCGGCGAGCTGCCCGGCCAGGGAGTCGCGCAGCATCAGCGGGCGGCGCGCATCCACGCGGGCCCCGGTTTCGACGCGGCAGAGCTGCCCGGCCAGCTGCACGGTGCGGGCCACCGGCTCGGCGGGCAGCTGGGCAAACGGCAGCGCGGTATCGGCCGCCGCCACGGGGCCGGTGGCCGAGGCCGCGTCATCGGCTGAGGCGACGGGGTGCCGGCTGGGCCCGCAGCCCGCGCCGCACACCACCAGCAAAAAGCCCGCAAGCCAGCTATTCTTCACCATATATCGACGCCTAAACGGGCAAACGGGCCGCAAGATGCACCGGCGGCGCGAAACCTAGGCTACACCTGCGCCACGCTGTTGGGGCCGCTGTCGAGGGCGTTGCGGCCGGCGCGCAGCAGCTCGGGCACGGCCAGCGCCAGGGAGGCCACCGATACCACGCTGGCCGTCTGGCAGTAGAAGCACAGGGCCTTGTTGTCCTGCCACTCCTCGCGGGCCAGGGTGAGGTTGGTTACGATGTCGCCCACCAGCTTGGCGCCCATGGCCAGCGGCAGCCAGGGCGTCATCAGGGCGCGGTCTTTGCCGCCGGCCGCGGCCAGGGCGGTGGTCAGGCCGTAGGTGATGATCATGCCGGCCGCGTCGGGCAGATCGAGGCGCTTGTAGGCGTAGTCGGAGGCGTCGACCTTGTCGGAGTCGAAGGGGCCCACGGGCGGGTCGGGCAGGTGCCGGATAATGCCGGTCTGGTAGAGCGTCACGATCTGGCCCAGGGCCACGCCCAGCAGCGACAGGCCGATAATCCAGCGGCGGCGCTTGAGGTCGGGGGTGCGGGCCGTGCGCAGCTCGCGGCTGAGTTGGGTGGGGTTCATAGATGGATGAGCAGATGGTTGGATGAGCAGATGAGTAAATGGGCGGGGCATGCGCGGCGTGGCAGCCGGGGCGCAGCTCTGAAAACGTACGCGCCGCGGGCCGCCGGGTTCCCGTCTAGGTCGGGCGGGGTTGGCCCGTATTGCCGCCGCGCCGTAGCTTTAGCCCATGCCCCACGCCCTGCCCGAAACCGCCCGCCTGGCGCTGCGCCCCATCACCGCCGCCGACTTCGACCTGTACCTGCGCTTTCAGTCCGATCCGCAGATCATGCAGCACATCGGCGCGCCGCGCCCGGCCGAGGTGGTGCGGCAGTACCTCGACAACATGCCCGCCGACTACGCCCGCTGGCCCGGCATGGGCCGCTGGTTCACCGTCGAAAAAGCCAGCGGACGGGTGGTCGGCATTCACCTGCTCAAGCCGCTCGACACTTCCGCGCACATCGAATTGGGCTACCGCCTGCTGCCCGAGGCCTGGGGCCGGGGCTACGCCACCGAAATGGGCCGGGCGCTCATCGAATACGGCTTCGGGACGCTGGGCCTGGGCCAGATCGTGGGCATCACCGCGCCGGATAACGTGGCCTCGCAGCACGTGCTGGAAAAGTGCGGCCTGCGCTTCCAGGGCCTGGCCCACTACTACGGCGCCGAGCAGCGCTTCTACACCATCGACAACATTGCGGTATATCAGTGCGCGTGCCCATGATGAAAACGAGCAGCGCTTCTACACCATCGACAACCCAACGGCACCCGTACAGCCCTGATATGCCTGAACCGAAGGAAGGCGCCAGCCAAAGTCAGCTGCTGCTCGTCGTCGACTCCACCCTGCGCCTGCCCGGCCTGGGCACCCTGCTGCGCGCCCCGCGCTACGCAGCCGCCCTGCGCCGCTTTCCGCTGCACAGCAGCCTGGAAGTGGAGCTGCGCCTGCCCGCCGGCCCGCTGACGGTGCCCGCCACCGTGGAGGAGCTGCAGCGCCCCGCCGACGCGCCCGGAACCGCCGCCACCGCCGACTACGTGCTGCTGCTCGACGCCGACAGCGTGGGCGAGCTGCCCGCCGGTACCGAAGTGTGGCTGCCGGCCGTGTGGGCGGAGATATACGGGTTTTGAGCCGGGCAGTTAGCTGCTCGGCGCGACGGACGGCCGCAGCCCACGCGTGGCCACAAAACTCCGCGCTGTCTGCTCAGTCACCCGCAAATCCAACTCGACCAGGGCCGCATCGGATGCGCAGCCAATGATTTCCAACGCCGTGTAGGCGGGCAGCCCCCCCAGCTGCTCGCCGTAGGCTGTATCGACGATGAGGTAGACCCGGCGCTGGAAATCAGGCTGGCTCATGGGTTCAAAGGAAGCTCGGGCAGCAGCGTCAGCTTGATTTTGCCCAAGTCCTGATTCCAGCCCTCGATAACGTTGTCCGAAGCTTCTTCGGGATGAAAAAGCGGAAAAGCCCCGGCTTCCGCCAGGGGCTGCCAGGTCTGCGTAGCCGGGTCGGCCCAGCCCAGCACGGACGTTACGGCCGGCTCACCGGCCGCGGGTTCTACAACCTGCAACAGTAGGCCGCCGTGCCAGGGCTGGCAAAAGCCCGTGACCAGCCGGCCGTGCAAGCCGGGCAGGGGCGGGTAGGTCGTGGCCAGGCTCAGGGAGTTCGGGTCGCCACTGTCGGCCCAGTCGTCGCTCAGCTGCTCTTGCTCGGCGGAAAATGCCAGCGCGGCTTCATCGGTCAACTCGATTACCAACCGGGGCGTGTCGAGCACCCGCACGGGCGAAGGCGGGGCTGAAGGCGCCGGCTCTGCTGGCCGGGGCCCGCGCCACCAGCGGTGCAGGACGTAGCACAGGCTCGCAACTCCCAGCCCCAGAGCTACCACGGCCATTAGCAGCAGCAAGAGGGGGCTGATCAGCACCAGCCAAACAACGTCCATCCAATCGGTGCCGCCGTTTCCGGGCCGGAGCTCAACCACTTTGTTAACACGCCACTTCATCTCAGTGCAGGCAGCCCATGAACATGCGCGCCTGCACCCGAAACGCCGTGGGCACGGTGCGGCGCACCACGGCCAGCAGGCTGTCGGCGCGGGCGGGCTCCTGGTAGATGCCGCTGACCAGGGCCATGCTCTTGGCGTGGGCCGGGGTGTAGAGGTTGGTATACTCCACGCTCAGGGTGGCGTCGGACGTGCGGCGCGGAAAATAGTCGCCGGCGTAGACCTCGTCTGCGTCGTTATCGGGCAAGCGGATCAGGTTCTTTTTGGGGTCGTAGAAGCGGCCCATGGTATCAATGCGCTGGCGGGTAGCGGCCCGCAGGCGCAGCATTTGCCGGCGCAGCGGGCGGTACTGCCGGCTGGTGTCGGCAATGACCACGTAAAGGGTTTCGTACTGCTCGGCGGTGTCGGCTTCAGTGGACAGCTCGGCGGCGGTGGCTACGGGAACGGCAGTTGGGGAAGCCGATGCGGGCGGCGGGGCGGCGGGCGAAGCGGAGTTGGGTGCGTTGCGGACTGCGGCGAGCGGGGCCGTTTGGGCGGCCGGATCGGGCTGGGAAGTGCAGGCGGCCAGCAGCCCGCCCAGCCCCAGAATTACCATCGTTGTTTTCCGCATAACATTATCACCTTTGGCTAAATGCAATAGCCAAATATACAGCCCCGCCGCGCCCCCGGCCCTATCTTTACCCTACAATGACTTCGCCCGCCGCTGCCCCCGCTCCCCTCTTGCCCCCGCCCGCCTTCGACCCCGCCGCGCTGCAACCCTTTCTGCGTCAGGCGGCCCAGGACCTGCTCGGCCGCTACGCGGGCACCGAGCTGTCGGAGCTGGTGGTGGTGGTGCCCACGCGCCGGGCGGTGGTCTACCTCAAAAACGAGCTGGCCCTGGCCGCACCCGTGGGCGAGGCGCTGTGGAGCCCGCGCGTGACGTCGATGGAGGACTACATGGTGGATCTGGCGGGCGTGCAGGTGGAGGAACCCATTGCCCTGCAGCTGCTGCTCTTCGACATCCTGCGCGAGCTGGACCCCAACCTGGACTTCGATTTGTTCACCGGCTGGTCGCGCCTCTTGCTCGACGACTTCTCCAACCTCGACCAGAACCTGGCCGACCCGGCCAGCCTGTTCGAGTACCTCTCCGAAGCCAAGGCCCTGGAACGCTGGGACCTCACCGATTCGCCCGCACCGGCCTCGGCCACGGCGGCCTGGTTTAAGTTCTGGGACGACCTGGAGAAAGTGTACCGCCGCCTGCGCCGCCGCCTCAAGGCCGACAACCTAGCCTACCCCGGCCTGGCCTACCGCCTGGCCGTCGACGTGATGCAGCGGCGGCTCAAGAACGAGGAGCCGGTGCCCCGGCACGTGTTTCTGGGCCTGGGCGTGTTGTCGCGCTCCGAGCAGTACCTGCTGCGCCAGCTGCAGAAGGCCGGCAAGGCCGAAATCCGCTTCGACACCGACCGGTTTTACCTCGACGGCCCCAACCGCGCCGGCCTGCCCTTCGCCGACCTGCGCAAGCACCTCGACCTGGGCGTGGAGGCCCTGGGCTTCGCCGACGCCGGGGCCGAAGACCTGCTGCGCACCGTGCCCCGACAGGTTCGCCTGATCGGGGTGGCCAACAACTCCATGCAGGGCAAGGTGGCCGGGCAGCTGGTGGCCGAGGGCCTGCAGCTCGACCCACGCGGCTCGGTGGCGGTGGTGCTGCCCGACGAGACGCTGCTGCTGCCCGTGCTCCACGGCCTGCCGCCCGAGCAGGTGCCGCAGTTCAACGTGACCATGGGCCTGAGCTTCCGCAGCACCCCGCTGTTCAACCTCATCGACTTGCTCTTCGAGGTCCACCTGACCGGCATCCGGGAGGGCGAGACCGGGCCCGACTACGGCATTCGGCGCTACCACCACCTGACGGTGACCAAGCTGCTGGCCCACCCCTTCCTGCGCCGCTACGAGCAGTGGCTGGATCAGCAGCCCGATGAGCGGTTTCACCACGTGCTCGACCACCTCTGCCGCCAGATCATCCAGCGCAACGCGGTGCTACTCACGGAGGACGAGCTGCGCGAGCTGGGCCGGCACCACCCGCTGGTGGAGGCCCTGTTCCGGCCCTGGCGCAACTGCGACGATGTGGTGCGGGCCTGCTACGAGGTCATCGAGCTCTTGCGCGACGTGTACCGGCAGGAGCACACCGCCATCGAAGCCGAGTACCTCTACCTCTTCTACACCCTGGTGCGCCAGCTCGATTCGGCCTTCGACTGCCGGCAGCAGCGGCCCTCGGTGCGCTCCTTCCGCCGCTTCCTCTACGAGCAGATGACGCGCACCCGCCTGCCCTTCGCCGGGGAGCCCATTGCCCAGGTGCAGGTGATGGGGCTGCTGGAAACCCGCGCCCTGGACTTCGACCACGTCGTTATCCTGAGCTGCAACGAGCAGATTCTGCCCGCCCCCAAGCGCAACAACTCGCTGTTTCCCTACGACGTGCTCACCAAGTACGGCATGCCTACCTACGCCGAGCACGAAGCCGCCACCGCCCACCAGTTCTGGCGCCTGCTGCAGCGCGCCCGCCGCGTCGACCTGGTCTACATCCTGCCCGGGGCCGAGGGCGTGCAGGCCGGCGAACGAAGCCGCTTTCTGCTGCAGATCGAACACGACCTTAGGGACCAGAACCCCGGCCTGCAGGTGCTGGATTTAGTAGCCAGTGCGCAGGCAGTTGGCAGTAATCAGTTGCCAGTTGTCAGTGCTGACACTCCACATCAGCCCAGCCTGACAACTGACAACCCGCAACTGGCAACTAGCCACCCCGGCAACCCGCAACTGACAACCCAGAAGTACGAGGGCGACCTGGTGCTGGAAAAGGACTACGAGATGCAGGGCGCCATTCGGGGGCTACTGGAGCGCGGGCTATCGGCCTCGGCGCTGAACCAGTTTCTGACCTGCTCCCTGCAGTTTTACTTCTCGCGCATTGCCCGCTTCAAGGAGCAAGACGGCGTGGAGGAGGAATTGGGTGCCGACGTGTTCGGCACGGCCGTGCACTACGTGCTGGAGCAGCTGATGACGCCCTTCGTCCTCGACCGGCGCCCCATCTCGGCCGATGACGTGGCCGCCTGGCGCCCGCAGATTGCCGGCCTGCTGGAGCGCGGCCTGGCCCTCGACGACGGCGCCGAAACCGACAACCCGCGCCAGCAGCTGCCCGACGAAGGCCTCAACCACGTGCTGCGCGGCGTGGGCGTGCGCCTGGTGGAGCGCTACCTCGACACGCTCGCCCAGCAGCTGCAGGACGAGGGCCCGCTGCGCGTGGTGGGCCTGGAAGAGGGCCTGACCGGCGACGTGACCGTGGAAACCCGCGCCGGCGACCGGGTGACGGTGCACCTCATCGGCTTTGCCGACCGCGTCGACGAGCTGCCCGACGGCCGCCGCCGCATCATCGACTACAAAACCGGCTCGGTGCACGGCTCGGGGCTGAACCTGATGGGCAGCGGCTACAAGAAATACTCGCCCGCCGAAGCCCTGGAACGCCTCGTGAGCGAAGCCGGCGGCGGGGCCGACAAAGTGCGGCAGCTCTGGCTCTACCGACTGATGCTGGCCCAGCGCGGCTACGCGGCCGCCGAAGCCGCCATCGTGCCCCTGCGCAGCCCCGACCCCAAGCTGCTGGCCGCCGACCTGAGCTTCCTCACCGCCGAGGGCCAGCTGTTCGAGGAAGCCAGCCAGCAGGCTCTCACCCGCCTCGTCGACCGGATGCTGGACCCGCAGGAGCCCATCCGCAAAACCGACGACTTGAACGTGTGCCAGTACTGCTCCTACAAAGGCATCTGCGCGCGGTAAGCCAAGCCACCGCTCACCCGGCCGTCATTGCGAGCGAAGCGCGGCAATCGTTCCTCCAGTAGCACCGCCGCCGCAACTGGCAGAAACCGAAAACGGTACCGTCCGAAACCTCAGATGCCAGGTTCGAGAGGCGACTCTCTGGTTGGTGCGTCTCGCACCGCTGCTGCCTCGGGAGGAAAGATTGCCGCGCTTCGCTCGCAATGACGCTGGGGCTAGCGTCGCCGCGCTACCAATACCTTTGTACCTTCTTCCCTCAACCTGACTCCCCCTCCCCATGGACAAAGACAAATTCATGCAAGTCGCCATCGACGAAGCCCGCCTGGGCCGCTCGCAGGGCGGTATTCCGATTGGCTCGGTCTTGATGCGCAACGGCGAAATCGTGGCCCAGGGCCACAACAAGCGCGTGCAGGAGCTGAACCCCATCCTGCACGGCGAAATGGACTGCCTCAACAACGCCGGCCGCCAGCGCACCTACCGCGACACGGTGCTCTACACCACCCTGATGCCCTGCTACATGTGCGCCGGCACCATCGTGCAGTTCAAGATTCCGAAAGTGGTGGTGGGCGAGGCCCGCACCTTCGGCGAGTCCAAGGAGTTTCTGGAAAGCCACGGCGTGGAAGTGAAAATCCTCGACCTGCAGGAGTGCGTGGACATGATGAACGAGTTTATCGAGGCCGAGCCCACCCTCTGGAACGAGGACATCATGGAGCTGTAAAGCCCGGTCCGCACGTTCGTTGCGCCCCGCCGCCCCCCGGCCCGCTCCCCCGAAGATGTGAGCGGCCGGGCGGGCGGCGGGGCGTACTTTTGCCGGCATGGAACGCCCCCCGCTTTCGGCCACCAAGCGCTGCCCCCACTGCGGGCAGTGGTCGGCGCACCGGCTGCAGCCCGACGACCGGTGCGAGCATTGCCAGCAGCTGCTCGACCCCTTCGGCCCCGAGCGCGCCGCCCAGATGGAAAAGGCCTGGAAGTGGGAAATGCCGCCGATGATGCTCCTTCCCATCCCCGCCACCGACCCGGCCTGGCTGCGGGCGCTGAAGTACCTGGTGCGCGGCGGGCAGCTGCTGTTTGCGGCCACCGTGTCGTTTATTCTATGGCTTATCACGGCCATTGCCGGCTAGCCCTGGCCCCGCTGCGCCGGCCGCTGTTCGGGGCCAGCGCGGCTCTGTACGGCGGCATTCAGCTGCTCACGCGCGGCCTGCACCAGCCCCTCCCCGGCTGGGTCACCAGCTGGCTGGCCGACGCGCTGGCCATGCCCGTCATCCTCACGCTGGCCCTGGTGGTGCAGCGCCTGCTGCGCCGCCGCCCGCAGCTGGTGCTGCCCGACGCGTGGCTGCTGGCGGCCTGGCTGTACGTGAGCCTGTGGTTTGAGCTGCTGGCGCCCTGGCTGCGCCCCGCCCGCTACACCGCCGACTGGCTCGACGTGCTGGCCTACGCCCTGGGTACCTGGGCGTTTCGGCGCTGGCTCAACCGCCCGGCCTAACCTCTACCCCACCTTTGTGCGTACACCCCGCATCCCGCCCGCCGCGCCTCGTGCCCGGCGGGCGGTTTGTTTCCGCCAATTCTCCGCCCATGATTCTGACCGATTTGCACCGGGTCATCAATACCTACTGGACCCAGTTCTTGTACCTGCTGCCCAAGCTCGGCGTGGCCGTAGTGCTGCTCATCATTGCCGTGTTCGTGGCCAACCGCCTCAGCCGCGTCATCGGCGGGCGGCTGCAAACCCGCTCCCACGACCCGCTGCTGGCCGAATTCCTGACCAGCCTGACCCGCTGGGCCCTGCTGCTGGTGGGCCTGATGCTGGTGCTGCAGGTGCTGGGCATGACGGGCGTGGTGAGCGGGGTGCTGGGCGCGGCCGGCCTCACGGCCTTCGTGGTCGGCTTCGCCCTCAAGGACATTGCCGAGAACTTCCTAGCCGGCATGGTGCTGGCCTTCAACCGCCCCTTCCGCATCCACGACACGATTCAGATCAAGGACAACAAGGAGCTGATGGGCCGGGTGGCGGCGCTGAACCTGCGCACCACCGTCATCCAGACCTTCGACGGGCGCCACATCTACCTGCCCAACGCCATGGTGTTGCGCGAGGCGCTGATCAACTTCACCCGCGACGGCTACATCCGCCCCGATTTTCAGGTCACCGTCGACCTGGGCCCCGCGGGCAGCTCCGAGCAGGTGCAGCAGCAGATCATGCAGGTGGTCCGGGCCTCGCCCGACGTCATCGACCAGGACACGCACAAGTGCTACATCATTCTCGACAAGGCCGAAGGCTCCAAGCTGACCCTGCACGTGTACTTCTGGACCAGCGCCGAAGACTACCGCCGGGGCGTGCTGGAGCTGAAGAGCGAACTGATGCAGGCCGTGCGCCAGCGCCTGACCGAGCTGGGCTACCCCGAGCCGGCCACCGTGAGTTAGGATTGGTGGCCGGCCACAGGAACGTACGCTCTAAAGCCTCTGAACCTGTCATACGGAGCGCAGCCGAAGCAACTCTGCTGATGGTCATACTCCATCTGGCGAAGCGGTAGAGCAGCTTCGGCTGCGCTCCGCATGACGTGCTGATTGGGTACGGGCCACACGCTTTTGGCCTGCGGGCAGGTGCGCCGAGCAGCACTTCCTAGCTACCTTAGCCGGCAGGTCTTGCTCTGCTCCCGTGCGCGGTTTTCTGTTTCTGATGTGTTGGTTGCTGCCGGGGCTGTTGGCCCCGTTCGTCGCCCGGGCCCAAACCTGGCAGCAGGACCCCGTGCTGAGTCGCCTGCTGGTGCACCAGCTGGTGCAGGACCGCGCCGGCCTGCTCTGGGTGGCCGCCGACGAGGGCCTGTTTCGCTACGACGGCTACGAGCTGGTGCCCCTGAGTGCCCTGGCCACCCTGCCCCCCGGCTTCTCTTTCGACCGCGCCGTGGTGCTGGCGCTGGACGGGCAGCAGCGCCTCTGGATCGGCAGCAGCCGCGGCCTGTTTCGCCTGCGGCAGAAGCACCTGGAGCAGATTCCGCTGCCCGGCGTGGGCACGGCCCCGGTGGTCGTCAACTCGCTGCTGCTGCACCCGCGCAGCGGCGCGCTGTGGGTGGGCTATGCCGACCAGGCCGTGGCCACCTTCCCCGCCCCCGACCGGCCCGGCCGCCGCGTGCCGCTGGCGCTGGGCACGCCCGCCGTGTGGCTGGGCACCGCCGACGACAGCGCCGTGTGGGTCGTGTCGGCGGCGCACCGGGTGGCCTACTGCGCCCCGCACCGGGGCCGGGTGCGCCCCTACCAGCCCCGGGCCGAGCTGCGCCCCCTGGCGGGCACCGCGCCCCTGCAGCTGATCGGCACCCGCTCGCTCTACCAGGAGCAGCCCGATGGCACCCTGCGCCAGGTGCTGCGCTGGCTGCCGGGCCTCGACGAGGCCAACTTTGTGCCGGGCCAGCAGGGCGGAGGCTGGCAGTGGGTGGTGGCCGGGCAGCTGGTGCAGCTGCGCAGCCAGCCCGGGGCCGCCCTGCCACGGGTGCAGCTCAGCGCCGCCGCCTTCGAGCGGGCCGGGCAGCTACCCCGGCAGTACACCGTGTTTACCGACGCCAACGGCCTGCGCTGGAGCCACAGCAGCTGGCAGCGCGGCTGCTTCAAGCAGCGCGCCGGCGCCGAGGCCATCGAGGCGCTGCCCTCCCGGCCGCTGGCTCGCTACAGCACCCGCGCCATCACCCGCCTGCCCGACGGCCGCCTGCTGGTGGCCGCCTACGGGGCCACCCTGGTACAGCCCGCCGACAGTCCCCAGGCCAGTCTGCGCCCCTTTCCGCTCACCGAAAACGGCCACCCGTCCGAGGCCATTCCGCTGGATATCAGCGTCACGCCGGCCGGGCAGGTGGTCTTCGCAGAAGAAAACCACCCCTTCGGCTTGCTCGATTACCGCAGCGGCCGGCTGCGGCGCTTGGCTCTGCCCCCCGACGAAGTCGCCTTCACCAGCAGCCTGTGCGTGCAGCGCGACAGCACCGGCACCATGTGGGGCGGCAGCAGCCGGGGCCTGTTTCGCCTCGACCTGCGCCAGGAGCGGGCCACCCGCTACCGCCGCCCCGGCCGCCCGGCCCCGCTGCCCTTCGATGGCCAGGAAATCCGGGAGCTGGCCGCCGCGCCCGGCGGCTGGCTGTGGCTGGTGACCAGCGGCGGCCTCTACCGCCTGCACCCCGCCACCGGCCGGCTGGAGCACTACGGCGCCACCGAGCCCGGCGCCCGCCACCTGCCCACCGACGATTTGCTGTGCGCCTGGCCCGCGGCCGACGGCGGCGTGTGGGTGGGCAGCCGCCCCGCCGGCCTGCTGTGGGTGCAGCCCGGCCGGGGCCTGCGCCGCCAGATTACCACGGCTGATGGCTTGCCCAGCAACACCGTGGCCACCGTGCTGGCCAACACCCCCAACCAGCTCTGGTGCGGCACCTTCGCCGGGCTGGTGCGCTACGACGTGCGCCGCGGCCGCGTGGCTGTGCTCAACGAAACCGACGGCCTAGCCGACGCCGAACTGAACCGCCAGTCGGCCTGGCGGGCCCCCGACGGGGCGCTGTACTTCGGCGGAGTGGGCGGGCTGCACCGGGTGCTGCCGGCCCGCTTCGCCGAGGGCAAGCAGCCGGTGCCGCGCCTGCTGCTCGGCAGCTACACCCAGCACCACAGCCGCCCGGACAGCATCCGGACCTACTACCTGCCCGGCCGCTTGCCCATGGCCCGGCCGCTCACCCTGGCCCCGGCCGATGCCTTCATCGAATTCAGCCTGGCCCTCACCGATTACCTGGCCCCCGAGCAGGCCCGCTTCGAGTACCGCCTGCCGGGCAGCTCCGACGAGCGGTGGCGCCCCGTGGGCAGCACCCACGTACTGAGCCTGCGGGGCCTGCCCGCCGGGGCCTACCAGGTGGAGCTGCGGGGGGTGTCGGGGCGGGGCGTGCCGGCGACCAACCAGCTGCGCGTGCCCTTGCGGGTGGAGGCCGTGTGGTGGCGCCAGCCCTGGGCCTGGCTGCTGGCCGCCGGGCTGGTGGGCGCCACGCTCTACGGCCTGCACCGCCGCCGCCTGGCCCGGGTGCGCCAGGTGGAGCGCCTGCGCAGCCGCATTGCCGCCGATTTGCACGACGAGGTGGGCACCCTGCTCACCCGCGTGAGTTTGCAGGCCGAGCTGCTGCGCCAGCAGCCCGCCGAAGCCGGCCCGGTGCTGGAGCGCCTGCTGAGCAACAGCCGCCAGGCCGCCGGCACCATGCGCGACATCGTCTGGGGCATCGACGCGCAGGCCGACACCGTGGGGGCGCTGCTCGACCGCATGCGCGACCACCTCGACCAGAGCGCCGCCCCGGCCGGCCTGGCCACCGAGCTGCACGTGCGCGGCCTGCGTGACGCCCAGCCCCTGCCGCCCGAGCTGCGCCAGCACCTCTACCTCATCTTCAAGGAGGCCGTCAGCAATGCCGCCCGCCACGCCCAGGGCGCCTCCCGCCTCGACGTGACGCTGGCCCGGGAAAGCGGCTGGCTCACGCTGCTGGTGCAGAACGACGGGCAGCCCACCGGCGCGGCCACCCGCAGCGGCATGGGCCGGCGCAACATGCAGCAGCGGGCCGGGCTGCTCGGCGGCACGCTGGTGGCCGAGGCCCGGCCGCAGGGCTTCGTGGTGCAGCTGCGGGTGCCGTTCTGAGCGCGGCCGGCAGCGGCCCGGCGGTAGGGCGGCCCGATTCGCGCAAAGCGCCCATCTTGGGCTGGATTTCTTTTCCTTGTTCTTATGGCTCGGGTAACGCGCAACAGCCTGCTGCAGGGCATCAGCGGCAAAATCGGGGGCATCGTGGTGCGCCAGGTCGGCGGCCAGACAATCGTATCGGCGGCGGAAGCTAAGGAGGAGCGGGCCCCGCGCTCGGCCCGACAGCAGGCGCATCTGGACCGCTTTTTCGCCGCGCAGTGCTACGCCAGGGCGCAGATGCAGGACCCGGCGGCCAAGGCCCTGTACGCCACCGGCGTTGATAGCCGCCGCCAGAGCCCTTATCACGTTGCCATTGCCGATTTTATGCACGCCCCGCAGATTATCAGCGTCGATACGTCGGCTTACCAGGGCCAGGGCGGCGACATTATCCGCGTGGCTGCCACGGATGATTTTACCGTGGCAAGTGTGCTGCTGCGCCTCGAAACGGCCACCGGCGAGCTGCTGGAAGAAGGCCCCGCCCTGCCGTTAGCGTCCGGCTTTGACTGGCACTACACCACCCGGTCAACCGGTGCCCGCGCCGCCGTGCTGCACGTACAGGCTTCCGACCGGCCCGGTAACGTGGCAGAACAAACCATCCGGCTGTAGCCGGGCGGCCCAGAGCTCTGTCTTTGGAGGTCTTGTCTTTATCCTATTGTGAGCCTGCTGCCTGGGTATAGGTTCAGCATAAGAAAGATAGAGCCAGGATAGAGGCATGCTAGACGCACCCTAGAGGCAGTATGAAGGAAATATCCAACTTCATCGTCCCTGCCCCAGCCCGTTGATGCGCTATGATCCACTGCTCCTGACGCTACTACTGAGTAGGCACACCCTCGCCTAATATTCTGCCATACCGGCCCCGGCGGCCGGCCACGGCTGCTTGTTTTCCGACGCCATCGACGCGCGGCTACGGGCCGCCCAGGCCGCCGCGACCAGCGCCGACAGCTGCCTGCCGGAGTTGCTGCTGCGCCTGCTGCCGCCGCCTCGGCGGGCGCTACCAGCCGGTGTTTAAGACTAAGCAGGGGAAAGACTGACGGCCCGCCGCTCAGAGCTGGCCGCGGGCGTGGCGGCTCACCAGTTCGGTGCGGGAGCTGACCTGCAGCTTGCGGTAGATGCGCTTGACGTAGGTGCGCACGGTTTCCACCGAAAGGTCGAGGCGGGCGGCTACCTGCTTGTCGCCCAGGCCGTCGACGATGGCCTGGACGACTTCCCGCTCCCGCTCGGAGAGCAGGTCGGTTTGCATGGCGGGGCTGGGCTTGAAGTGGGCCAGCACCTTGCGGGCCACGGCCCGGCTCATGGGGGCACCGCCGCTGACCACCTCCAGCACGGCGGCTTTGATGTCGGCCAGGGGGGTGTTCTTGAGCACGTAGCCGCTGGCGCCGGAGCAGAGGGCGCGGTAGATGCGGTCGGCGTCGTCGAACACGGTCTGCATGAGCACGTCGGTGTCGGGCAGGCGCTGCTTGATGATGGGCAGCGCGTCGAGGCCGCTCATGCCGGGCAGGTGAATGTCGAGCAGCAGCACCTGCGGGGGCACCGCCAGGTCGGGCAGCTCGCGCAGGAAGGCTTCGACGGAATCGGCCACGAGGACGCAGCTCAGCTCGGGCTGTCGGCAGAGGTAGCCTCGCAACAGCTCGCGCACTTCGGGGTCATCTTCGACCAGGGCCAGGCGGATGGGATTCATGCCGGCAAAGGACGGGAGGCCGGGGGCCGAAACCAAAAAGGGCGACGTCCCCAAATGCGGTACACGGCCGGGTTGCGGGTGGGATTTTGCCCGGCCAAGTTTGCACTACCAAGCCAGCGCCCCCGGTGGCGCCGGGTTTTGCTCGTCTTCTCCCAACCTTCTTTTTTCGATGAAACAGACCTTTACCCTACTGGCCCTGGGCCTGCTGACGCTGCCGGCCCTGGCGCAGTCGCCCATTACGCTCACCCAGAGCACCTTCCCGGTATCGGCCACCTCGGTGGAGCAATACCAGGATGCCAGCCCGAGCGGCGTGAGTGCCCCCACCACCGGCGCCAACCAAAGCTGGGACTACCGCACGCTGACGCCCAGCGGCTCGGCCTACACCCTGCTGAATTTGTCGGTGCCGGCCAGTAGCGGCATCAGCGGCGCGCAGTGGACGCGGGCCCGGACGGCCAGCTTTGGCAGCATCAGCTACGTGTATATCGGCTACATGAGCCTGGCCAGCACCGGCCGCATGGCCCTGGGCCGCACCGTCACGCGCCAGGCCGTATCGATTACCGCGCGCACCGGCGGGGCCAACGACTCGCTGGTCATCAACCGGCAGACGGCGCTGTACGGAGGCACCGCGGGCATCGTGGATTTCCCGCTGCCCTTCACGGCGGGCGGGCGCAACCAGTCGACCTTCCGCTTCGGGGTGGCCGGCACCATCACGGCCGCCGTGGCGGGGCTGAACCGGGCGCCGTTCCGCATCGTGCAGAACTATACTTACGTCGACTCGGTGGCGGGCTGGGGTACGCTGCGCATCCCGGTGGCGGGCCGCGCCGCGGGCTCCGACCCGCTGCCGGCGCTGCTGGTGCGCAGCCGCACCATCCGGCAGGACAGCGTGTATTTGAACGGCACGGCGGCTCCGGCCGCGCTGCTGGCGGCCTTCGGCATCACGCAGGGCGCCACCACCGTTACCTACTTCGACCATTTCTGGCGCACGGGCTCCTCGCAGCCGCTGCTGGAGCTCTACTACCCCACCCGGCAGTACACCGCCCCGAACTACGTGGACTACTCCACCGAGAGCAACGTGCTGGCGGTGAAGGCCTCGTCGGGCGTGGCGGCGCAGTGGCAGGCCTGGCCCAACCCGCTGGCGGCCGGGCAGCCGCTGCAGCTGGCGTTGCCGGGCGCCCAGGCCGGGCAGCCGGTGCAGCTGACGGTAACCGACGCGCTGGGCCGCGCGGTGCTGGCCGAGCAGTTGCCGCTGCTCGGTGGCGGGGCTACGCTGCCCGCCGCTGCTACCGCCGCGCTGCCGGCCGGCCTGTACACGCTCACGGTGCAGCAGGGCGCGCACCGGGCCAGCTCGAAGCTGCTGCGGCACTAACCATTTGTCCACCGTTTGCCCCTCGGCCCCGTCGGATGGTATCCGGCGGGGCTTTTTTTGCGGGCCGGGCCGCCGCACGGCGGCCACAGCCGGGTTAGCTCGGGAATACCCCCATTTGCGGTACACGGGAAAATTGCCCTTGGACTTTGCCGGGAGGAAGTTTGCGTCATCGGAGCGGATAAGGGCTGCGCCGATGCCGCACTTTCTTCTCTCCACCAGTATGCAACGATTCTTACGATTCACTTTACCGCTGGCCGCCGCCCTGGGGCTGAGCGTAGCCGTGCAGGCCCAGAATGGCTCGGTGGGCATCGGCACCAGCACGCCCAACGGCAAGGCCGCGCTGGAGCTGAACAGCACCACGAAAGGCTTTCTGCCGCCGCGCATGACCCAGGCCCAGCGCGACGCGCTGGCACCGGGCACCACGGAAAAAGGCCTGCTGGTATTCAATACCGAAACGAACACGCTGAACCTGTGGAACGGCTGGAGCTGGGTGAACTACCTGGCCGACTCCACCCCCAGCGGCGCGGCGCCCACGCTGGCGCCCGTCACCTTCACCAGTCCCTACGTCACCAACACCTACACCGTGCCCGCCGGCGTGACGCGGCTGAAGGTGGATATGGCCGGTGGCAAGGGCGGCGGGGCCGACGGCGGCAACGGCGGCCGGGTGCAGGCCACGCTGGCCGTGACGCCGGGCCAGGTGCTGACCATCTACCCCGGTACGGCCGGCGCCATTCTGGCCCCGGGCTTCAACAGCGGCGGCGGCAGCGGCGGCTACGCCAACGGCGGGGGCTCCACGAGCCTGCAGGGCGGCGGCGGCGGCGGCAGCAGCGACATCCGCATCGGCGGCACGGCCCTCACCAACCGGGTGCTGGTGGCCGGCGGCGGCGGCGGGCGCAGCTACACCCTGAGCGGCTACGCGGCCGGCGGCTGCGGGGGCGGCCTGACGGCCTGCAACGGCGCCATCCCCCAGTACGGCTTCAACGCCGGCGGCGGCGGCAGCCAGACCGGCGGCGGCGCGGCCGGCGGCTGGGGCGGCGCCACGGCCGGGACCCTGGGCGAGGGCGGCCAGGGCCGCGACCGGTCGGGCGGCGGCGGCGGCGGCTACTACGGCGGCGGCGGCAGCAGCTTCGACGGCACCCAGTACAACTACAACGGCGGCGGCGGCGGCGGCGGCTCGTCGTACGCCGATGCCAACCTGACCAGCAACGTGGTGCACACCCAGGGCTACCAGGCCGGCGGCGGCTACGTGACCCTGACGCCCCAGCCGGCCGCGCCGGTGCTCGACGGCAGCAACATCACCAACGTGCCCGGCACCTACGACAACCTGGGCAACCACACGGCCACCCAGAACCTGAACCTGGGCACCAACCAGCTGGTGGGCACGGGCAGCGTGAGCGTGGGCAACAACCTGAACCTGGGCGCCAACCAATTGGTGGGCAACGGCGGCACGCAGGGCCTGGGCCTGACCAGCGCCGGCAGCCTGCTGCTGCCGGCCGGCGTGATTCAGCGCGGCGGCACAGCCATTACGGCTACCTCCGACCTGGGCCTGTACTCGCGCGTGAGCGGCAACTTCCTGCGCCTGGTGACCAACAACGCCCCCATCCGCTTCTACGCCGATGACGACGCGGGCACCACCGCCAACGTGAGCATCGAAAGCAACGGCAACGTGGGCATCGGCACGGGCAACACCTCCCCCACCAACCGCCTCGACGTGCAGAACGCCGCCGGCCGCACCGGCACCCACGCCACCGGCCGGGCGCTGTACGTGACCGGGGACTTCGACCAGGCCGCCGGCGGGGCCGAGTTTCGGCACTACAACGGCACGCAGGGCGTGGGCATCGGCTACAACTCCCTGTACGCGGCCGGCTCCAACGTCGACCAGCCCCTGAACCTGATGCCCAAAGGCAACGGCGGGGTGGGCATCGGCACCGTCAGCCCCGGCTCGTTGCTGGACGTGAACGGCGCGGCCACGGTGCGCGGCGCGGCCAACATCGGGGGCAATATGAGCTTCGGCGCCACCGTGCGGCAGATGGTGAACCTGTTCAATGGCGACTACGGCATCGGCGTGCAGGGCGGCACCGAGTACTTCCGCTCCGGCGACGCGTTTGCCTGGTTTACCAACGGCTCGCACAACGACGAGCAGTTCAACCCCGGCGGCGGCTACACCCAGATGGTGCTGAAAAACACCTTCCTGGGCATCGGCCGGGGCTTCAGCGCCAACAGCGGGCCGCAGGGGCCGCTGGAAATCCGCCGCGACAACGCCAGCCCCTACATCGTGATGCACGACCCGAACGACGCGTGGTTTTCCTTCGGCATGGACTTCAACGACGGCCGCAAGATCAAAATCAACGAGGGCAACGGCTTCAGTAGCACCAACTACATGACCTTCAGCGGCACGAACGTGGGCATCGGCACGACCAACCCCAGCTTCCCGCTGGACGTGCAGGGCACCGTGACGCCGGGCAACTACGCCTACGGCTGGTTTAACAGCAACGGGCAGACGGGCACTACCGGCGGTAATACCGGCCCGGTGAGCATCCGCGCCACCGGCCGGGTGCTGGCCACCGAGTTCAACGCTACCTCCGACCGCCGCCTCAAGACCGTCATCGGCCTGAGCGACGCGGCTCAAGACCTGGCGTTGCTGAATCGGATCCGCATCACCGACTACACCATGAAGGACCGGGTGCAGTACGGGCAGCGCCCGTTCAAGAAAGTCATTGCCCAGGAAGTGGAGCAGGTGTTTCCGCAGGCCGTCAGCCAGCACAGCGGCTTCCTGCCGGATGTGTACGCCCCGGCCACGAAGGCGGAAACCCAGGCCGATTCGCTGCTGGTGCTGACGCTGCCCGCCGCTCCGGCCGCCCAGGCGGGCCAGCGCGTGAAGCTCATCACCAAAACCGGCGAGGTTATCGGCACGGTGAAAGCGGCCCAGGGCAAGCAGCTGGTGGTGCGCGGCGCCCGGCAGCTGGCGGGCCAGGAGGTGTTCGTCTTCGGCCTGGAGCACGCCGACGTGCGCGCCGTCGATTACGAGGCGCTGGCCATGCTGAACGTGTCGGCCACCCAGGAGCTGGCCCGCAAGGTGCAGGCGCTGGAGCAGCTACGGCAGCAGGTAGCGGCCCTGCAGGCCGAGCTGGCAGCCAGCAAGACCCAGTCAGCCCAGCAGCTGCAGCAGGCGCAGGCGGCGGCTTCGGCCCAGACGGCCAGCCTGGATCAGCGCCTGAAGGCCCTGGAAAGCCTGCTGGGCGCCCGCGCCGAGGCAAAGTAAGGCCGGCGCGTCCGTGCTGTTCCGCCCGAGGGCGGCCCTGGTTTCGACCGGGGCCGCCCTCGCCGTGTTTCGCGGATACCCCCAAATGCGGTACACGGCCGAGTTGTACTACAGCGGGTCGGAGTTAGCTTTGTGGTTGGTTTGGCCGCTGCCCCGCCCCGTCCCTCGCTCCTGCCCTGCTTAGTTTCTATATGCAACACCGTTTACGCCATTTCCTGCTGCCCGTCCTGCTGCTGTTGCTGACGCCGGGCCTGCGCGCCCAAACGCCCGCCGGCGTGGGCATCGGCACCACGACGCCCGATGCCTCGGCCGTGCTCGACGTGAAGGCCACCGACAAGGGCCTGCTGCCGCCGCGCATGAGCCAAGCCCAGCGCGACGCCATTCCGAATCCGGCAGCCGGCCTGACCATCTACAACACCGACGCGGCCAAGCTCAACACCTGGAACGGTTTCTTCTGGACCGACGCGGTGCAGGGCCTTTCCGCCGCCGCCAGCGGGGCGCAGACGCTCACCTTCAGCTTCACCGGGGCCACGCAGACCTGGACCGTGCCGCCAAACGTGACGAGCGTACAGGTGGACATGGCCGGGGCCCGCGGCCGTACCATCGACAACTGCAGCAACTGCTACCGGGGCGGCCGGGGGGGCCGGGTCCAGGCCACGCTAGCGGTAACGCCGGGCCAGGTGCTGACCATTGAAGTAGGCGGCGACCGGGGCTACAATCCCGCTACGCTGTACCAGGACGGGGGCTACAACGGCGGGGGGCGCGGCAGCGAACCGGGCGGCGGCGCCACCGACATCCGCCTTGGCGGGACGGCCCTGACCAACCGGGTACTGGTGGCCGGCGGCGGCGGCGGATCGGGCTATTACGCCCGGGGCGGCCCCGGCGGCGGCCTCACCGGCGGCGACGGGCTGACTCCCACGGCGGGCAACCCGACGGGGGTGCCCGCCACCGGCGGTACCCAAACGGCCGGCGGCACCGATGGCGGTACGCCGCAGCAGTACTGCTACTGCGGCTCAAGCCCGGCCGGCCTGGGCGTGGGCGCCAGCCTGACCGGCGGTACCAGCTGGGGCGCTGCCGGCGGCGGCGGCGGCTATTACGGCGGGGGCATGAGCCACGGCAACGCCGGCGCCGGCGGCGGCTCTTCTTACGCCCACCCTACGCTGGCCAGCAACGTGACGCACACCCAGGGCTACCAGAACGGCGCCGGCTACGTCCGCCTCAGCTTTAGCTTCCAGCCCGAAGCCCCCGTTATCAGCCTCAACAACGCCACCACCTCGCAGGCGGCCGGCAGCGTCATCTACAGTGACGGCACGAAGTTGGCCGGCAACGCCGCGCAGCTGTACTGGGACAACGCCGGCGCCCGTCTGGGCATTGGCACGGGCAGCCCCCAGGCCAAGCTGCACGTGGCCGGCACCGCCCGCATCGACGGGCTCGGTGGCGGCGGCGCCCGCATGGTCACCACCGACAACAACGGCCAGCTCGCCGCGCAGACCATTCCGGTGGATAACGACGCGCAAACGCTCAGCCTGAGCGGCCAGCAGCTGAGCATCAGCGGCGGCAACGCCGTGACGCTGCCCAACGGCGCCGACAACCTGGGCAACCACTCTGCCACCCAGGCGCTGGTGCTCAACGACCAGCCAGTATACCTGCGCGGCGCCACCGACGCCAACCACCAGCTGCGCTTCAGCGCCAGCGTCGATGGGCCGCAGCTGTTCGGCTACAGCGGCGGCGAGCTGGGCTACAACGCGGGCGGCGGCTTCGCGTCGGTGCTGCGCTGGACCAGCGGCGGTTACGTCGGCATCGGGCTGAACCCCGGCAACAAGTTTGACCTGCAGACGGAGGGCCGCAGCGGCTCCCACGCCACGGGCCGGCCGCTGTACGTGACCGGCAACTTCGACGAGGCCGCCGGCGGCTCGGAATTCCGCCACTCGAACGGCACGCAGGGCGTGGGCATCGGCTATAACTCGCTCTACGCGGCCGGCTCCAACGTCAATCAACCGCTGAACCTGCTGCCCAAGGGCACGGGCGGCGTGGGCATCGGCACCACCACGCCCGGCGCCCTGCTCGACGTGAACGGCGCGGCCACGGTGCGCGGCGCGGCCAGTATCGGGGGCACGCTGAGCTTCGGGGCCACCACCCGGCAGATGATTGGCCTCTGGAATGCGGATTACGGCATTGGTATCCAAGGCGGTACGCAGTACTTCCGTACCGGCGAGGCCTTTGCTTGGTACACCGGCGGCTCGCACAACGATGCGCAGTTCAACGCCGGCGGCGGCAGCACCCAGATGGTGCTCAAAGGCGGCTTCCTGGGGGTGGGCGCGGGCTATACCAGCGCCTCCGGCCCGAGCGGCCCATTGGAAATCCGCCGCGACAACGCCAGCCCCTACATCGTGATGCACGACCCGAACGACGCGTGGTTTTCCTTCGGTATGGACTTCAACGACGGCCGCAAGATCAAAATCAACGAGGGCAACGGCTTCAGTAGCACCAACTACATGACCTTCAGCGGCACCAACGTGGGCATCGGCACGACCAACCCCAGCTTCCCGCTCGACGTGCAGGGCACCGTGACGCCGGGCAACTACGCCTACGGCTGGTTTAACAGCAACGGGCAGAGCGGCACCACCGGCAGCAACACCGGCCCGGTGAGCATCCGCGCCACCGGCCGGGTGCTGGCCACCGAGTTCAACGCCACCTCCGACCGCCGCCTCAAGACCATCATCGGCCTGAGCAACGCGGCCCAGGACCTGGCCCTGCTCCAGCAGCTGCGCATCACCGATTACACCCTGCGCGACCGGGCGCAGTACGGCCAGCGCCAGTTCAAGAAAGTCATTGCCCAGGAAGTGGAGCAGGTGTTTCCGCAGGCTGTCAGCCAGCACAGCGGCTTCCTGCCTGATGTGTACGTGCAAGCTGCCAAGGTTGAAATCGAAGCCGATTCGCTGCTGCGCCTAACCCTGCCTGCCGCCCCGGCCACGCCGGCCAAAGCCGGTCAGCGCGTGAAGCTCCTCACCAAAACCGGCGAGGTTATCAGCACCGTGAAAGCGGCCAGCGGCACTCAACTCTTGCTGCGCGGGGTGCGGCAGTTGGCGGCTCAGGAGGTATTCGTGTTCGGCCTGGAGCACCCGGACGTGCGCGCCGTCGACTACGAAGCACTGAGCATGCTGAACGTGTCGGCTACTCAGGAACTGGCCCGGCAGGTAGCCGAACTGCAACAGCAGAATGCCCGGCTGCAGCAGCAGAACCAGGCACAGGGCAGCCGCCTCGACCAACAGCAGGCCCTGCTGCAAACCCAGGCCACGCAGACCACCGAGCTGGCGCAGCGCCTGAAAGCCTTGGAAAACCTGCTGGGCACCCGCGCCGACGCGAAATAACCCGGCGGAATCTGGCCTCCTTACCCCGCCCCGACTGTGCCCCGCACGGCCGGGGCGGGGCATATAAGCTCGGGGGCGTTGCCTATTTTTACTGGTCAGCACCCCCTCATTTCCGCTTTTTTTCTTCCCGCTGCTTTTCTTCATGAATAGGTTTGCCGGCCTGCTGCTCAGCCTGTTGCTCCTGCTGCCGGTGGCCCGAACCGCCGCGGCGCCGACCAGCGGGCCCCGGCGCCCCATCCATTCTCCGCTGCTCGACAGTCTGCGCCGCCTGCCGCAGCTGCCGCGGCCGGCGCAGCTGCACCTGGCCCGGCAGCAGGTCACCATGGGCACGGCACCCGCCGTTATTGCCCTGCTCCAGCGGGCCGATCTGCCCCGGCTGGTACGGGCCGAGCTGCTGGCCAACCTGGCCGGGCATTATTTGCACGAAAACCAGCCCAGTCTGGCCATCATCCAGATGCTGCAGACGCGCCGTATGGGGCTGGAAGACGGCGACTCCCTGCGCGCCGCCATTGCCTGCGAATGGCTCAGTTACTCCTATTTTCTGCTCCGGCAGCCCCGGCCCGGCGTGGCTTACGCCCGCGAGGGGCTGCGCCTGGTACCACGCCACACCAAGGCCGGCCGCGACGAGCTGGGCGGTATCTACACGAACCTGGCCAGCTGCGCCACCCAGGCGCACGACTACCCCTTGGCCATGCACAGCTACCGCCAGGCCCTGCACCTGGCCCGCCTCGACCGCGACACGGCCAATGTGGCCGTAAGCCTGGCCAACCTCGCCGACATAGCCCTGCAACAGCAGCAAAATGCCCGCGCCGCGGAGTTGATCGATTCGGCAGCGGCGGCCTACCCACCGCCCCGCTACGTGGGCGTGCAGCTGATGCTGGATGAGATGCAGGGTATCCTGGCGTATCGCCAGGGCCGCTACGCCGCCGCCGTGGCGCGGCTGGAGGCCACCCTGCACCGTGCCCACGCCCACCACCTGCTCAACTGCGAGATGAGCGTGGTGACCACCCTGGTGCCGGCCCTGGAACAGCTGGGCCAGTACCGCCAGGCCCTGGCGCATCAGCGGCGCTACGCGGTGCTGCAGGACAGCCTGTTCGAAGAATCCAGCGCCCGCCACGCCCGCGAACTGCAGATACTGCACGCTACGCAGCAGAAAGAGCAGCAGCTGAACCGGCAGCGTCAGCGCATTGCCACCCTGCAGGCCAGCAGCCGCCTGCGGGCCGCCACGCTGCGCCAGCGCACCACGCTGTTTGTGGCCGCGCTGGCCGGCGCCGGGCTCCTGCTGGTGCTGGTGCTGGTGCGGCAGCGCGCCCGGCACATCCTGGCTTCTACCACCGCCGCCCTGCGCATGCGCAGCCGCATTGCCGCCGACCTGCACGACGAAGTGGGCACCCTGCTCACCCGCGTCAACCTGCAGGCCGAGCTGCTGCGCCAGACCCAGCCCCAGGTCGACCCGGCCCTGGAGCGTCTGCTGAGCAACAGCCGCCAAGCCGCCGGCACCATGCGCGACATCGTCTGGGGCATCGACGCGCAGGCCGATACTGTGGGCGCCCTGCTCGACCGCATGCGCGACCACCTCGACCAGTGCGCCACCGCGGCCGGCCTGGCCACCGAGCTGCACGTACACGGCCTGCGCGACGAGGAGCCCCTGCCGCCCGAGCTGCGCCAGCACCTCTACCTCATCTTCAAGGAGGCCGTCAGCAACGCCGCCCGCCACGCCCGCGCGGCCACCGAACTGCAAGTGAGCCTGGAGCGCACCGACGGCCACCTGCGCCTGCGCGTGGCCGACGACGGGCAGCCCCCGGCCGTGCCCACCGGCCGCAGCGGCCTGGGCCTGCGCAGCATGCAGCAGCGCGCCACCGCCCTGCGCGGCACGCTCAGTACTGGCGCCGGCCCCGCGCAGGGCTTTCTGGTGGAGCTGCGTGTGCCCCAGTAAGCCGGCTGCCCCGCCGCTTCGGCCCGCCGATTTCACCATTTCGGCAATTCCCCGTATCATGCGGGCACCCCGACGACGTTAGGGGCATTAGCTTCACTCCGTCGTCTCTGCCGCGTACCGCATGTCCCAAAGCATTATTCACCGAATCCTGCGGCCCCTGCTGCTCTGGCGCCTGCGCCACGTCAGCGACCGGGTGTACCTGATTCTGGTGAGCGTGCTGGTGGGCGCGCTGGCGGGCCTGGCGGCGGTGCTGCTCAAAAATGCGGTGCATTGGGGCCAGGAGCTGCTCTACGGCTGGATTCCGGAGCAGAACCGGGTCTTCGCCCTCTTCCTCTACCCCATCATCGGCATCGGGCTGACGGTGCTCTTTGCCCGCTACGCGCTGCACGGCAACCTCGGCCGCGGCATCGGGCCCATCATCTACTCGGTGGCCCGGCAGAGCAGCATCGTGCCGCGCTCCAAGCTGTACTCGCAGTGGGTCAGCTCCCTGCTCACGGTCACTTTCGGCGGCTCGGCCGGTCTGGAAGCCCCGATTTCCGTCACCGGCTCGGCCATCGGCTCCAACGTGGCCCGCATCCTGCGCGTGAGCCGGCGCGAGCGGCGCCTGCTGGTGGGCTGCGGGGCGGCGGCGGGGGTGGCGGCCATCTTCAACTCGCCCATTGCGGGCGTGCTGTTCGCGGTGGAAGTGGTGCTGAGCGAGCTGTCGGCCCCGTTTTTCATTCCGCTGCTGATTTCCTCGGCCACGGCCACGGTGGTGTCGAAGTTCCTGTTTTCGGGCCAGCCCTTCGTGCTCATCACCACCAGCTGGGACGTCGACACCATCCCCTTCTACCTCGTGCTGGGCCTGTGCGCGGCCCTGATGTCGGTGTATATGATCCGGGTGTACTTCGCCGCCGACAAGGTATTCGAGCGGTGGAAGGGAACCTACCGCAAGGTGGTGCTGGGCGGCATCGGGCTGGGCGTGCTGGTGTTCGTGTTTCCGCCGCTCTACGGCGAGGGCTACAACATCGTGCAGGCCCTGCTCAGCGGCGAGCCGCGCCACCTGCTCGACGCGAGCATCTTCTCGGTATACCGCGACGAGAACGTGTGGATTCTGCTCACCGTGGCCCTGTGCACCATGCTGCTGAAGGTGCTGGCCACCTGCATCACCATCGGGGCCGGCGGCAACGGGGGCATGTTCGGTTCCTCGCTGTTTTCGGGGGCGCTGCTCGGCTTTTTCATCGCCCGGCTCATCAACATCAGCGGCTGGTTTGTGGTGCCGGAGGTGCACTTCGTGGTGCTGGGCATGGCCGGGGTGCTGGCCGGCGTGGTGCACGCCCCGCTCACGGCCATCTTCCTCATCGCCGAAATTACCGGCGGCTACGCCCTGTTCGTGCCCCTGATGGTGGTGACGAGTTGCTCCTACCTCACCACGCGCTACTTCGAGCCCTACTCGGTGTACACCCGCAAGCTGGTGCAGCGCGGCGTGTACGTGCACCAGGACCGCGACCGGGGCCTGCTGGCCCAGCTCGACCTCTCGCGCCTGGTCGAAACCGACTTCGAGCCGGTGCAGCCCGAGGCCACCCTGGGCGAGCTGGTCGACATCTTCCGCCACGCCACCCGCAACCTCTTCCCGGTGGTCGACGACGACGGGGCGCTGGTGGGCATCATCTCGCTCGACCAGGTGCGCGACGCCCTTTTCGACGAGGAGCACTATACCACCACCCGCGTAAGCGACCTGATGACCGAGCCCCCGGCCACCGTCAACGTCGACGACACCCTGCTGGACACCCTGCGCTGCATGGAACAGCTGAACGTGTGGTCGTTGCCGGTGCTCAAAAACGGCCGCTACGTGGGCTTCCTGCTGAAATCGGCCATCCTGGCCAGCTACCGCAAGCAGCTTATCAAGGAAAGCGAGTAAGACCGGGGCGCGCTGAAGTCTGATTGAACCAGCTGCTGCCAGCGCCAAAATCGGCCGGGCGGACCCTGAACGGGGCCCGCCCCCGTCTCACCTCCCGCCCGGCGAGGTCCGAGCAGCCGCATTTATGACTGGCCGGGCAGCCGCGGCATGGGTTTATTGAGCCGTTTGCCAGCCACCCCCTTCCCCGGTTTTTCTATGCTGCTGCTCGCGCCGGTTGAGGCCCCGCCCGCCGCCCCGTTCCCACCCCGCTGGAGTCTGGAAGTTGGGGGCCTGTACCAGCGCTATGCCCGGTTCGAGACGCCGTGGGGACGCGGGCGGCAGTCGGTGTTTTCGGTGCTGCCGGTGCACCTGCGCCTGGGCGTGCGCCTGAACGATGGCAACACCCTGTACCTGGGCTTGCAGTACCGGCACCGACGGACGCCCACGACGCTGCTGACGACTTACCCCGAGCTGCCGCGCTATTACTACTGGCAGACGACCCGCGAGGTAACCACCGTGGCCGTCCCGTTCGCCGTCGGCCTGCCCATTGCCTCCACCCGGCTGGCGCCTACTCCGTGGCGGGTGGAATTTCGGGCGGGCGTCACCCTGCTTGCGGCCCGGTACCGCCTGCGGGAGTATTCAACCACGACGAACAGCCCCGAGCCCTACGACCAGCACGCGGAAACCCCGGAATCCTCGGCCGATGTGACTTTCACCGCCGGTGGCCGAGTCGGCTACGGGCTGGGCAAGCACCTGGAGCTGACCGCTGACGGCGGCGCCAGCTTCTCGCCGCTGATCTTGCTGACCGTTGCGTTCGGGGCCGAAACCTCGCCTTTCGGCGGCGGCGGGTCCCTGGGCCTGACCTACCGATTCTGAGACGGGCGGCGGCACAGCCAGCCATCCAGCGCCCAGCCCAGCAGCACGCCCCCGGCGTAGCACGCCAGATCGGACCAGAGAAACCCGCGGCCCAGCACCAGCGCGCCCGGCGTGGTGCCCCGCAGCGCTTGCAGCCAGGGCGCCTGCCACAGCTGGCTCAGCTCAATAACGAGGGAAAACGCGCCGGCCACCGCCGCCCGCCGCCGGGCCGACCACGTCGGGCGCAGCCCACTCACCAGCCCGAACACGAGCAGGGCCCAGAGCACGTCGCCGGCGTAGAGCCCCACCCAGGCGGGCAGCCCCGCCCGAAACCGCCGCGACGCCAGCCCCAGCCCGAGCACCAGTCCCGACAGGATGGCGTAGCGAAGGCGGATGACGGAGGCAATCGGACGGATGAGCATGTTTTCTGAATCGGTGGAAAATGCGTCTGCCGCCGGCCCGACGGCCATTCGCGGCGGCGCACGGCCTGATGGCAGCGTGCTAAAATGGGTTACAGGAAGCCGAGCATTCAATACAAGCTTTGAATTACAAAGTTCTTTGATAACTTTGAATCACCAAACTTTCCCGCTGCTCTTTTCTGTTAGCTGTCCTATGGACTATTTCGTCGCGCCGCACTCCATCGTGCGCACCATCTGGGGCAAGGCCGATACCGTGCTTTTCATCTTCGCCGGGGCCGCGGCCGAATTTGCCCTGAACAAAGCCGTTGATTGGCTGTATTTCACCGGTCGGCTGCCCGCCGATCCGCTGGGCCGGCTGTTTTCCACCGTCGAGTACGCCCGGCAGATCGTGTTTGCCGAGCGGGCCGGGGCCGAGCGCGCCATCGATACCATTGCCCACATTCACCGCGCGGTGGAGGCCCAGCGCGGCGCCCGCATCCCCGACTGGGCCTACCGCGACGTCCTGTTCATGCTCATTGACTACTCCATCCGGGCCTACGAGGCGCTGGAGCGCCCCCTGACCCCGGCCGAGCAGGCCGAGGTGTTCGACGTATTCGGGCGCGTGGGGCGGCGCATGGGCATTGCGGACCTGCCCGCCACCCACGCCGAGTGGCTGCGGCAGCGCCGGCAGCACCTGGCCGCCGACCTGGCCCCCAGCCGCTACACCACCGACCTGTACCGACAGTACCGCCGCCACCTCGGGCCGGTGCGCTACGCCCTGCTGCGGCAGGCCCAGGGGCTGGTGGTGCCGCCGCTGGTGCGGGCGCAGCTGGGCCTGGGCCACGGCCTCGCGCTGCGCCCTATCATCGGGGTATACCGGCGAGTGCAGCACCTGGCCCCAAGCCGCTGGGCCCGTACCAGCCTGCTGCCGGCCGCGTTCCGAGCCCAAATTGCGGCCCTCGATATGCCATCCGCAGGGTTCGCGCATCTATAAATCGGCGCGGGCTGAACTCCGACCCGCGTAGTGCGTACGATTTTTGCGGGTAGCGGCGTAGGAATGTCGGCCCGTCCTGCGTTCCTTTCCTGTTCTTCTCTCTGCAGTGCTTATGGAATCTTCCTTACTCCGCTATCGGCTGCGCCCCGCGCTCCTGCCCCTGCTGCTCGGCCTGTGGCTGCTGGCCCTGCCCGGCCGGGCCAGCCACATCCGCGCCGGCGACATTCAGGCCAAAACGGATACCACGGCGGCCCACAATCCGCTGCGCATCTTCTTTAAGATGGTGACCTATACGGATTCTAACTCGCCGGCTGATAACCCGGGCCAACAGTCGAGCAACGAAGCAACCATCTTTTTTGGCGACGGCACCAGCATCGTCGCCACCCGCCTGCCCCCGGTGCAGCTGCCCAATAACGTGCGGCGCAGCGTGTACTACTTCGAGCATACTTACAGCGGAGCCGGAACTTACTACGTCAGTCATATCGGGGAGCTGCGCGCCACGGGGATTCGCAACGTGCCGTCGTCGGATCAGCGCAGCTTTTACATCCATACCCAGATCAACATCAGCCCGCTCATCGGCATCAACCACTCGCCGGTGCTCAACGCCCCGGCCATTGACCGGGCCGCTTCGGGGCAGGTGTACCTGCACAACCCGGCGGCGTCCGATGAAGATCGAGACTCCCTGGTTTTTCGCTTGCTCGTCTGCCAGTACGAACCGCGTACGGTAGCTTCCCTCGTGCAAAGCGGCAACAATCGGCCGCAGCCGGTGAATCTGCCCGGCTATACGTATCCGAATGTGGCCTCCGGCGGAACCCAGGTGCCTTATACGGGCCCACCCGTAGGCGTGCCCGGAGCTCCGTCCATTCTGGTAATAAACGACAGCACCGGTCAAATGGTGTGGAACGCCCCGAACCTGCTGGGCGACTACAACGTGGCGTTTGTGGTGGAAGAGTGGCGGCGCGACGCGTTCGGGGGCAAGCGCAAAATTGGGGAAGTCATCCGCGACATGCAGATAACGGTGTTTGCCAGCAGCAACCAGCGCCCGACCATCACGGTGCCGCGCGACACCTGCGTGGTGGCCGGCACCACCCTCACGCGCACGGTGACGGCCACCGACCCGGACAACAACCCGCTGCGCCTCTCCGCCTACGGCGGCATGCTGCCCACCCCGGCCAGCTTCGTGACCACGCTCAGCGTGCCGGGCCGGGCCGTGGGCCGCTTCAGCTGGCC
>NZ_VAJM01000007.1 GCF_005771675.1 Hymenobacter jeollabukensis
GTTCATCTGCGCCCAACACCAGAAAAACCCGGCTATCTTCACTCGCGACCCGAACCACCTCACGCTGGGACTATACAGTTGCTACAACGACCCCCGGCGGATGGTGTAGAACGGGTTTTTGATTTTGTCGCGCCGACCCTGCAGCAGCATTTCCGCCGCCGTCTGGCCCATGGCCTCGAAGTCGGTGGAAATGACGGTGATGCCCAGCAGCTCCTTCAGGGTGCTGGTGTTGAAGGACAGGATGCCGATTTCGCGGCCCAGCAAAAAGGGCGTCTGCCGCACTTTCTTGATAAGCTCGGCCAGGTCGGTGGTTTCCACTACTACGTAGGCGGTGCCGGCTTCCAGCACCTCGTTCATGGCGTTTTCCTTGATGGAAAACTCCTTCCCGTGCTTGGCGCAGAAGGTGCGGAAGCCCCAGCCGATTTCCACCGGGTAGTTGTTGCCCACGCTCGGCAGCACCAGCACCAGCCGGTGGTACTTGGCCAGCAGGTCCTGCACGCCTTCCAGGGCCCCGAAAATGTCCTTGTCGAAATCCTGGAACACGGCCAGGGTGGGGTGCTTCAGGTCGGGAATATCCTTGTCGAGCAGCACCAGTTCCCCGGCTGGAATGTTATTCAGAATCGTTTTGAAATCCACCTTATCCAGATCCTGGGTAAAGTGGGGCATGATAACGTAATAATTGTATTTGCCGAGGCTTTTTTCCATGATATCCTGAAACAGGCTGGCGCTGTGGTGGTGAATTTGTAAATCCACCGTTGCCCGGTCGCCCAGGGCGTTCAGGAAAGAGTAATAAATAATTTTTTTGTAGGAGCTTAATTTATTGAATACCAGCAAAATCTTCAGCTTGCTGGCATCCGTGGCCTGCACGTAGTAGCCCTTGCCCTGCACCGACACGATGAAGCCGCGGGCGCGCAGCTCGCGGTAGGCCTTTTCCACGGTGTCGCGGGCCAGGTAATATTCGGCGCTCAGCTCGCTGATGGAGGGCAGCTGGTCTTCGCGCTTAAGCACGCCGCGCTCAATGTCGGTAATGACCGACTGCACGATCTGCTTGTATTTCGGGGTTTTATCAAACGGCTTGAACTGCAGTTTGTACATCGGAGGCTGCTAGGTGGCAAGGCCGGTTCGCCGGTATTTCCGCCGCCGCCGGCGCGAAGCTGGCGGCGGAGTGAAGCGGCACCGTGGGAAAGTGCCGGGCAAACCAGGGTGGAGAGGAGGTCTGGAGTAGACAAAACTTACTCAAATCAACTGAAAATAGAAAATATGTTAATTGTTTATTTGTGCAAACGTTGTCGGGAACGTTGCCATAAATAGTATTTCATTGATTTAAAATAGCGGCTTGATATTACTCAGAAAATAGTTGTCGGGCAGCATATGAAAAATAAAAAAGCCAGCCAAACGGCTGGCTTTTTTATCCCACAACGCACGCCGAAAAAACGCGCGTTTCCCTTTTTTCAATTCGTTAGCGCACGAAGGCCATGGCCACGCCGCCGTCCACGTTCAGCACGTTGCCGGTCGACTTCGAGAGCGAGCCGTCGACGAACACCAGCACGGCTTTGGCAATGTCTTCGGCCAGCACTTCCTCGCCCAGCAGGGTGCGCTTGGCGTAGTGCGCCGGCAGGTCTTCCACCGATACCCCGTAGGCCTTGGCGCGGCCGGCCGCCCAGTCGCCTTCCCAGATTTTGCTGCCGCGCAGCACGGCGTCGGGGTTCACAGTGTTAACGCGGATTTTGTCGGGACCCAGCTCGGCGGCGAGCAGGCGCGACATGTGCAGCTGGGCGGCTTTGGCGGTGCCGTAGGCCACGTTATTCGGGCCGGCCACCAGGCCGTTTTTGCTGGCAATGTTCACCACGTCGCCGCCCAGGCCCTGCTGGCGCTGGATTTCCACCGCGTGCTGGGTTACCAGGAACTGGCCCTTCACCAGCACGTCGTTCAGGATGTCCCAGTCGGCCTGGGTCGTCTCGCTCAGCGGCTTGCTGATCGACAGGCCGGCGCAGTTCACCACGATGTCCACGCCGCCGAACTGCAGCACCGACTGGCGCAGCGACTCGGCAATGCTTTCGGCGCTGGTCACGTCGATGGGGGCGGTCAGGGCGTTGTCCTTGCCGTAGCGCTGGCGCAGCTCGGTCTGGGTTTCTTCCAGCCGGTCGCGGTCGGTAGCCACCACGCAGGCGCCGTTTTGCAGCAGCACTTCGCAGATGGCCTTGCCGATGCCGCCGGTGCCGCCGGTCACGTAGGCCACCTGGCCCGAGAGGCTCTTGGGCTTGGGCATGCGCTGCAGCTTGGCTTCTTCCAGCAGCCAGTACTCGATGTCGAAGGCTTCCTGCTCGGGCAGGCCCTGGTACTCGCTCACCGCTTCCGCGCCCTTCATCACGTTGATGGCGTTGGTGTAGAACTCGGCGGCTACGCGGGCGGTCTGCTTGTCCTTGGCGAAGGTGAACATGCCCACGCCGGGCCACAGAATCACCACCGGGTTCGGGTCGCGGCGGGCGGGCGAGTTCGGGTGCTTGCTGCGCTCGTAGTAGGCGGTGTAGTCCTGGCGGTAGGCCTCAAACTGCTCCTGCAGGTACTCCTTCACCGCGGGCAGCGGCTGGTGCATCTGGGCCGGGTCGAGGACGAGCGGGCGGATTTTGGTGCGCAGGAAGTGGTCGGGGCAGCTGGTGCCCAGGCGCGCCAGGCGCGGCAAATCGTTGGAATTCACAAACTCCAGCACGCGCGCGTCGTCGGTGTAGTGGCCGAGCATGCGGCGGTGGCCCGAGGCGAGGCCGCGCAGGGTGGGCATTACGGCGGCGGCCTGCTGGCGGCGCTGGGTGGCGTCCAGGGTCTGCTCCTGCTTCACGCCACCGAAGACGGGGCGCTTCTTGCCGTAGTTTTCTTCGAGGTAAGCCGCGGCCTGCTCGATGACTTCCAGGGTGTTGATATAGGAGTCGTAGCTGGTGTCGCCCCAGGTGAAGAGGCCGTGGCCGCCGAGGATGACGCCGCGCAGGCCGGGGTTGTTCTTCACCGTTTCCTCCAGCTTCAGGCCCAGGTCGAAGCCCGGGCGCTGCCAGGGCAGCCAGGCCATGGTGTCGCCCCAGATCTGCTTCATGATCTGCTCGCCGTCCTTGCTGGCCGCAATGGCAATCAGCGCGTCGGGGTGCAGGTGGTCGATGTGCTTGAAGGGCAGCAGGCCGTGCAGCGGGGTATCAATGCTGGGCGCGGCGCACTTGGGGTCGAACAGGCAATGGTCGAACAAAGCCACCATCTCGTCCTCGAACTCCAGGCCGCGGTAGCGCTGCTTCAAGGCGTGCAGCTTCTCCACGTAGAGGTTGGCGCAGCCGGCCTTGGTGAGCGTGCCGATGTCGCCGCCCGAGCCTTTCACCCACATTACTTCCACCGGCTGGCCGGTGACGGGGTCGGTTTCGATGATTTTGCACGAAGTATTGCCGCCGGCGTAGTTGGTCAGGCGCAGGTCGGCGCCCAGCAGGTTCGAGCGGTACAGGAACAGGGCTACTTCGTCGCCGGCCAGCTGGGCGGCCTTGGCCTCGTCCCACAGGTAGCTGACGTGCTGGAAGGTGAGCGTTTTTTCCATAGTGCGCCTTGGTTGAATGTCGCGGAGAAGGGTAAGGGAATTAGCTTTGAGACAAAGTACGTCCTTACCCGGGCCCCCCACATCCTGCACTCTCCTGCTCAACCCGAAAATATTTGGCCGAAGGCGAGTGGATTAAGGCTGGTGAGTAAGCATTTACTCGGAATCAGGAGGGAGCAGGAGAGTTCGGGCCATTTTTAAGGGCAGCTTTGCCTAATACCCACCAATTCCACACTCGTTATGGCCGTCCTCTGGGGAGTCATTCTGCACGCACTGGGAGGCTTTGCCTCGGGCAGCTTCTACCTGCCCTACAAGAAAGTGAAGGGCTGGGCCTGGGAAAGCTACTGGCTGGTGGGCGGCATCGTTTCCTGGCTGGTGGCGCCCATCGTGTTGGGCCTAGCCACCGTGTCGGACCTCTTCCAGGTGCTCGGGCAGGCTTCGGGCTCCGATCTGGGCTGGGTGTACTTCTGGGGCGCCATGTGGGGCCTCGGCGGGCTCACCTTTGGGCTGGCCATGCGCTACCTCGGCCTTTCGCTGGGCATGGCCGTCACACTGGGTTTGTGCGCGGTGTTCGGCACGGTGGTGCCCCCGCTCTGGAAAAGCGAGTTTGCCCAGCTGCTGGGCACGCCCTCGGGCCGCATGATCCTGATTGGCCTCGCGGTGTGCGTGATGGGCATCCTGATTTGCGGGGTGGCGGGCATGATGAAGGAAAAGTCCCTGTCGACCGAGCAGAAGCAGGCCAGCATTGCCGAATTCGACCTGCGCAAGGGCCTGCTGGTGGCCGTGTTTTCGGGCATCATGAGCGCCTGCATGTCCTTCGGCCTCGACGCGGGCCAGGGCATTGCCGACCTGGCGGTGCAGCACGGCACCGACCCGCTGTATAAAAACAACGCCATCCTGGTGGTGGTGCTGCTCGGCGGGCTGACCACCAACGGCCTCTGGTGCCTCTACCTGAACTTCAAGAACAAGACCTTCTCCGACTACACCAACGTGTCGGCCCCGGTGGCGCGCAACATCTTCTTCTGCGCCCTGGCCGGCCTGACGTGGTACCTGCAGTTCTTCTTCTACGGCATGGGCGACACCCAGCTGGGCGACTACCGCTTCTCGGGCTGGACGCTTCACATGGCTTTCATCATCACCTTCAGTTCTTTGTGGGGCCTCTACCTGCACGAGTGGCGCGGCGCCAACCGCCCCACCATGCGCACAGTGGCCATCGGGATTCTGGCGGTGGTCTTCTCCACGGTCATCGTGGGCTACGGCAATTACCTCGGCTCGGAGAAGCCGGCCGAGGAAGCCAAACTTCCGGAAACCGGCCAGCCCCAGGCCCGTACCAGTACCGACGCTCCTGCCATGCTAGCTCGGCAGTAAGGCGCTGAATGTTTTTTGATTACCTGTTCCGATTACCCTGAGTGAGTGAAGCAAAAGAGGTCGGCCCGGCAGGGGCCGACCTCCTTTGTTTTCGGGGCTTTGGGGCCGGGCCGATTAGCGCAGCTGCTTAGCCCTCTTGCGGCACTTCAGCACGCGAGAATAGCCAGGGCGAATTGCGCACCCGCAGGCGGGGCAAAAGGCTTGGCTGGAAACGCGCTCCGGTACACAAGTAGTCGATGCTGCTGCGCGCGGTGGCTTGGCTGCCGAGGCAGCGCGTGGGGCGGTGCATAGCGCGTGAGTGAAGGCGGGTGGAACAGCAGCGCGGGCCCGCCACGACCAAGCACCGGCAGAGCGGGCAATAACGGCAGCAGCGGCTGGAATCGGGTTCGAAGACCAAGCCGGTGGCTTTCGGGTACTCTCCTGCCTGCCGGGGCCTGCGGGGCAAAAATTCTGGTTTTGCAATGTTTGGGGAGGCGACTCCGGGCGGCGTTACCACAAACGTTTGGGGTAAATCGGTGGGTGAAGGCTGGAAAACGGTAGGGATGGCGCCAGGGATAAGTGAGTACTCGGTCACCAGCCAGCAGTCTACAGGACAGTTTGGGTGCGGCAGGCCGATAGTTTGGCCTTCAGAATCAGACGTCTTCCCACTCTTTTTCACCCATAGGTCATGAAGAAATTTTACAATTGGCACCGCTACCAGCCCGCAGCCGCGCTGACGCTGCTGCTGCTGACGGCGCCGGGCGTGGCGCCCCTCGCCGCCCACGCCACCGAGGCCCCGGCCCCCGAGTGGCAGCTCACGGGTCGGGTCGTATCCAGCAAGGGCGAGGGTCTGCCCGGCGTCACGGTAGCCCTGAAGGGCACCACCCGCGGCGTTACTACGGGCGTCGACGGCAGCTTCGCCTTGTCGGTGCCCGAAACGGCCGGCACGCTGGTGTTCAGCTTCGTGGGCTTTCAGACGGTGGAGCGGCCGTTCAACGGCACCCAGAGCTTCGATATCACCCTGCAGGACGACACCAAGGCCCTGGAGGAAGTGGTGGTGGTCGGCTACGGCACCCAGAAGCGCAGCGACGTGACCGGTGCCATTGCCACCCTCGACGCGACCAAACTGGAGGAGCGCCCCATCACCCGCGTCGACCAGGCGCTGGTGGGGCAGCTGGCCGGCGTGCAGGTGCAGCAGAACACCGGCCTGCCCGGCCGCGGCTTCAACATTCAGGTGCGCGGCAACGGCTCCATCACGGCCAACAACCAGCCGCTGTACGTCATCGACGGCTTCCCGCTGGAGGGCACCTCGCCCAACGGCAACGGCAACTTCGCCACCGGCTCCCCGCTCGACAACATCAACCCCAACGACATTCAGTCGATTGAGGTGCTGAAAGACGCCGCCGCGGCCGCCATTTACGGTTCGCGCGCCGCCAACGGGGTCATCCTCGTCACGACCAAGCGCGGCAAAACCGGCAAGCCCCAGATCAGCTTCAATACCTACGCCGGCATCTCGCAGCAGGCCAACCGCCTGGACCTGCTCTCGCCCGAAGAGTGGGTGACGCGCTCCACCCAGATCATCAACAGCGCCTGGGTGCGCTCGGGTACGGGCCGCACCGCCGACCAGACCACGGCCCAGCGCATGGCCATTCTGAACCGGACGACCATCGACCCGGCGCTGATGATTGACGACCGGTGGCTGGACCCCAACCACGAGGGCCTGGCCTACATCGACTGGCAGGACGAGATTTTCCGCACCGGCAAGGTGCAGAACTACCAGGTGTCGGCCAGCGGGGCCACCAACAACGTCAACTACTTCCTCTCCGGCAACTACACCAACCAGCAGGGCATCGTTATCGGCGTCGATTACAAGCGCTACTCGGGCCGCGCCAACGTGGAGGTGAAAGCCTCGGACAAGCTGAAGTTCGGCCTGAACATGACCCCGACCTACTCCGTGTCGCGCGACCCGGGCGTGGAGGGCAAGGACAACCTGGCGCAGAAGTTCATCACCATGGTGCCGGTGGCCGAGGCCTCGGCCGGCATCTACTCCAACTACGGCGAAAACGACCGGTACCTCTGGGCCGGCTCCAGCATCAGCCCGGTGGGCGAGCTGCAGAACCGCCAGCAGCGCACCACCACGTTCCGCTCCCTGAGCTCGATGTACGGCGAGTACGAGCTGGTAAGGCACCTGCGCGCCCGCGTATCGGTGAACCTGGACAACACCGACGCCCGCTCCAAGAGCTACATTCCGAACTCCAAGCTGGTGGGCTCGGGCGCCACGGGCACCTACAGCGGCTACCGCAAGCAGGCCTTCGTGAACGAAAACACGCTGACTTACGCCAACGTCATCGGCGACAAGCACGACATTTCGGCCCTGGCCGGCTACAGCTACAACTTCTTCAAGACCGAGACGGACAAGCTCAAGTCCTCGGGCGGCTTCGTGAACAGTGCCGTGACCACGCTGAACGGGGCCACCAACATCACCGGCACCGCCGACAACGGCACCTCGGAGACGCAGAACGTGCTCATCTCGTACTTCGGCCGCCTGCAGTACGCCTACATGGGCAAGTACCTGCTCACGGCCAGCGTCCGCCGCGACGGCAGCTCCCGCTTCGGCTCGGAGCGGCGCTGGGGCGTGTTCCCGGCCGCGTCGGTGGGCTGGCGCATCTCCCAGGAGAATTTTATGCAGAACGTGACGCCGGTGAGCGACCTGAAGCTGCGCGGCTCCTTCGGCATGTCGGGCAACAACGGCATCGGCGACTACAGCAGTGTGCCTACGCTCGGCATCTACAACTACTCCTTCGGCGGGGCCGTGGCCAGCGGGCAAGCGCCCAACAAAGCCCCGAACGCCCAGCTGCAGTGGGAAAAGTCGCGCACCTTCGACGTGGGCCTGGACCTGGGCCTGATCAAGAACCGCGTGTACGCCTCGCTGGACTACTACACCAAGACCAGCAAGGACCTGCTGCTGAACGTGCCGCGCGTCAGCGCCTCGGGCTACGAGTCGCAGCTGGTGAACATCGGCGAGGTGCAGAACCGCGGCTGGGAAGTGGAGCTGAAAACCCGCAACCTGGCCAGCGGCGGCTTTGAGTGGAACACGTCCTTGAACTTCGCCCACAACCAGAACGAGGTCAAGCACCTCGGCCCGGGCGACGCCACCATCGAAATTCCCTCGCCCTACGGCGCCAGCAGCACCCTGCTGATGGTGGGCCAGCCGATGTACTCGTTCTACGCCATCAAGCAGACCGGCATCCTGACCCAGGCCGACGTGGACGGCGGCGCGCCCGTGATTCAGGGTGAAACCGTGGGCGACCCGAAATACCTCGACGCCAACGGTGACGGCGTCATCACCGACCAGGACCGCGTCATCATCGGCCGGCCGAGCCCGAAGTACACCTGGGGCGTGACCAACACCTTCAGCTACAAGGGCTTCGACCTGAGCGTGCTGGTGCAGGGCCAGAACGGCGGGCAGCTGTACTCGCTCATCGGCCGCGCCATCGACAACAGCGGCATGGGCTACAACCAGAACGTGCTCGGCACCCAGCGTGACCGGTGGATCAGCCCCGAGCAGCCCGGCGCGGGCCTGCGCGGCAAAGCCAACATCAACTTCTCGCCCCTGAAGAGCGACTCCTGGCTGTACTCCACCAACTACGTGCGGGTGCGCAACATCACCCTGGGCTACAACCTGGGCAACGTCATCAGCAAACGCGTGGCGCAGGGCGCCCGGGTGTACTTCTCGATGGAGAACTTCTTCGGCCACGACAACTACACCGGCGGCTACAACGTGGACGCGGTCAACTCCGACACCGGCGGCGGCGGCTTCTCCGTGGGCACCGACTACGGCGGCCTGCCGCTGACCAAGTCGATGACCCTGGGCCTGAACGTGACTTTTTAAATGGGTAACACGTGACAGGTGACAAGTAACAGGGCTGTTCGATCAGCCTGTCACGTGTTACCTGTCACCTCATCACCCCATCCTCCTGCAAAATCCCATGAAAAAGATATTTCTGCTGCTGGCGGCGGCCGTGCTGCTGACCGCCACGGGCTGCGAAGACCTGAACCAGGCCCCGCTGTCCTCGGGCTCGGTGCCCACGTTCTACAAGTCGGCCGACGACTTCAACCAGGGCCTGAACGCGGCCTACAACAGCCTGCGCGCCTGGCCCGACCGCACGCTGACCATGTCCGAAACGCGCTCCGATAATATTTACGGCGTGTCGGCGCAGGGCATCCGCACCTGGGAGCCCATCAACAACTTCTCGCTGGGCGTGGTGGCCAACGAATACCCCGCCGACGCCTGGAGCGCCGATTACCTGGCCATTTACCGGGCCAACATCCTGCTCGACCAGCTGGAGCAGAACGGCACGGTGCTCACTGATGCCACCCGCAAGGGCTTCGACGCCCAGGCCCGCTTCCTGCGCGCCTTCTTCTACTTCGACCTGGTGCGCTACTTCGGCAAGGTGCCGCTGGTAGACAAGCCCCTGGAGCCCCAGGAAGTGGCCAAGATCGGACGCACCCCGGTGGCCGACCTCTACACCCTGATCATCAATGACCTGCAGACGGCGGCGGCCAACCTGCCCGCCTCCTACGCTACCACCGACGTGGGCCGGGCTACCTCGGGCGCGGCCAAGAGCCTGCTGGCGCTGGTGTACATGACGCGCTCGGGCTCGACCTACGGCAGCGTGCAGGGCCCCGGCCTGGGCACCAACGACTACGCCACGGCCCTGACCCTGCTCAACGACGTCATCAACGGCGGGCAGTACCAGCTGATTACGGCCGCCGGCACCTCGCCCAACGCCTACGCCAACGTCTTCTCCTACACCAACGAAAACAACCGCGAGGTGATTTTCGACGTGCAGTACATCAGCGGCGGCGTGGGCCTGGGCGCCAGCTACCCCTCCATCCTGGTGACCAACAACTACTTCACCTCCATCGGGGTGGGTACCACTTTCGGCACCGGCGACGAGCTGCGGCCGGCGTCCAACAGCCTGCTGAACTCCTACGGCACCGGCGACCTGCGCAAGGCGGTGAACTTCCAGGTAGGCTACACCGCCGGCACGGCCGTGGAGACCCGTGCCGCGTTCAAGAAGTACATCAACGGCACGCTGCGCGGCACCACGCGCACCGACTGGCCCATCAACTTCATCGTGCTGCGCTACGCCGATGTGCTGCTGCTCAAGGCCGAGTGCCTGCTGCGCACGGGCGACCAGGCCGGGGCGCTGGCCCTCGTCAACCAGATTCGTCGCCGCGCCTACGGCCTGGCCATTACCACGCCGAGCACCGTGGCCGACCTGACCTCGCTCACCCTGGACCAGCTGCTGGAGGAGCGCCGCCGCGAGTTTGCCGGCGAAGGCATCCGCTGGCACGACCTGGTGCGCTCGGGCCGCGCCGTCGACGTGATGAACGCCTGGGTAGTGGCCGACGACGCGAGCAACCGCATCCGCAAGCCGTTGACCGCCAACGATGTGCTGTACCCGGTGCCCCAGCAGGAGCTGGCCGCTTCGTCCTACTCCTACGAGCAGAACCCCGGCTACAACTAGCCGCCCTTTGACACCCTGAGTAAGCCCGGTTTTCGCCTCTGCTGGCGGAAATCGGGCTTCCTATCTTTCGCCCGCCGTTTCTCCTTTCCCCGGCCAATGGTCGACCCCCAACACCTGGCTTACCCTTCCGCTTACCGGCTTTTGCGGCCCGGCCGGCACCTGCTGCGCGGCCTGAGCTGCGTGCTCGGGCTGCTGATTTCGGGTGGTTTTGCCGCTGCCCAGGCACCCGCGCCGCCGCTCTGGCACGGGCAACAGCGCACGCTGCGCTACCGCCCTGCTGGCGAGGATTTCGTCATTCGCAACGGCCAGCGGCGCTTCACGCGCGCCCTGTACGGCACCCATACCGCCTTCCGCGTTGAAGCCGGCGACCTGCCCGAGTTTGCCCTGTACCTGCCCGGCATGGGCGGCAATCTGAAGTTTGGCCTCGTGGCCGGCGGGCGCAGCAAGTGGCTGATCGAGGCCGACAGCATCGAGGCGCGCTACCGGCCCGGCACCATGCTCTACCGCATTCAGGATGCGCTGCTGGGGCCGCAGGGCCAGCTGCGCCTCACCGTGCTGCCCCTGGCCGACGCCGAGGGCATGCTGGTGCGGGCCGAGTTTGAGCGCGTGGCGCCCGGCGCGGTGCAGCTGGTGTGGGCCTTCGGCGGGGCCACGGGCAAGAAGTTCAGCCGCGACGGCGACATTGGCGCCGACTCCGAATCCAGCTTCTACCTCAAGCCGGAGTACTGCCAGGACAACGCCTTCGAACTGCGCGCCAACGCCTTCACCCTGACCTACGGGCAGCCGCCCAAAAACGCGCCCGCCGCCCCGCGCCCCCAATTGCTGGGCCTGGGCCCCGCGGGCGGCGCCACCCACCTCGGCGACGCCACGAGGCAGCAGACGCCAGCGCAGTTCTGGGCCGCCGCCGCCTCGGCTGCGGCGCCGGTGCTGGCCGGCCAGGTGACTGCCAAACCCGGGCAAACGCTGTACTTCGCCGTGCAGAGACCTGCGGAGAAGGCCACGGGCCACGCCGCCCCGCAGCCGCTACGCTACGCCGACCTGCCCCGGGCCTTTGCGCAGGCCGAGGCCGTCCGGCAGCAGCTGGCCGGGCGGGTGCGGGTGAGCACGCCCGATCCGTATCTGAACACCCTGGGCGGGGCGCTGAGCGTGGCCGCCGATGCCATCTGGGAGGCGCCCTCGTACATGCATGGCGCGGTGGCCTGGCGCATGCGTCTCAACGGCTGGCGCGGCCCCTACGCCGCCGACCCGCTGGGCTGGCACGAGCGGGCCCAGATGCACTTTCGCGCCTACGCCCAGTCGCAGCTCACCCAGCCCGAAATCGGGCCGGTGGTGATGGACACGGCCCTGAACCTGGCCCGCTCCCAGGAAAAGCTGGGCACCAGCGTCTACTCCGCAGGCTACATCAGTCGCAACCCCGGCGGCGACCCGCGCGCCCACCACTACGACATGAACCTGGTGTTCATCGACGCGCTGCTGCGCCACTTGCGCTGGACCGGCGACCTGGCTTTCGCCCGCGAGATGTGGCCGGTGCTCACGCGCCACCTAGCCTGGGAAAAGCGCAACTTCGACCCCGACAACGATGGGCTCTACGACGCCTACGCCGCCATCTGGGCCTCCGACGCCTTGCAGTACAGCGGCGGGGCCGTCACGCACTCCTCGGCCTACAACTACCTGGCAAATAAAATGGCCGGCGAGCTGGCCGCCCTCATCGGGCAGAACGCGGCGCCGTATCAGCAGGAGGCCCGCAACATCCGGCAGGCGCTGAACACGCGCCTGTGGCTGCCCGCGCAGGGCTGGTACGCCGAGTTTCAGGACGCGCTGGGCCGCCGGGACCTGCACGCGGCGCCGGGCCTCTGGACCATCTACCACGCCCTCGATTCGGAAGTGCCGGATGCATTTCAGGCTTATCAGGCCACTCGCTACATGGACACGCAACTGCCGCATATCCCGGTCGTGGCCGAGGGACTGCACGAGAACGGCCTGTACCTGCTTTCGACCACCAACTGGCAGCCCTACGACTGGTCCCTGAACAACGTGGTGCTGGCCGAAAACCTGCACGCCTCGCTGGCTTACTGGCAGGCTGGCCGCCGCAATGATGCCTTTCTGCTCTGGAAAAGTGCCCTCATCGAGAGTATGTACCTGGGCAGTAGCCCCGGCAACTTCCAGCAGATCAGCTTCTACGACGCCCACCGTGGCGAGCTGTACCGCGACTTCGCCGACCCCATCGGCGTGGCGGCCCGCTCCCTGGTGGAAGGCCTGTTTGGCATCCGCCCCGATGCCTTGCATGACACCCTGCTGGTGCGCCCCGGTCTGCCCGCCGCCTGGGACTCGGCCGCCTTGGTAGTGCCCGACGCGACCTTCCGCTTCCGCCGCCAGGGCCAGCACGAAACCTACCAGCTCACGCAGCGCCTGCCCAAGCTCCTGGCCCTGAAGTTACAGGTGCCTGCCTTGGCCACCGAAGTGGCCGCCGTGACGGTGAACGGGCAGCCGGCCGCCTGGCGCAACGTGGACGCGGCCGTGGGTCGGCCCCTCATCGAAATCAGCAGCGCGGCGGCCGAACGGTACGTAGTGGAAATCCAGTGGCGGGGTGCGGCCCCGGTACTGCGCGTGTCGGCTGCCGATAGTACCGATGCGGCGGCCCGGCAGCCGGGTAGTCGTACCGTGTTCGTGGCGCAAAGCCAGGGCGCATTGCGCTGGTGGGCGCCGCTGCATGTGGCGCCGTCCGCCGCCTCGGTTGCCGGCAAAACGGCCGCCGCTGCGCCAACGGCCCGGCGCTGGGAAACGCAGGACCTCACGCGGCACTTCAACGACCAGGTGACGAGCATCTTTCAGCCCAACAAGTACCTCGCGCCGCGCCCCAAGGGCCCCACACTGCAGCTGCCCACCCAGGGCATCGGCAACTGGTGCTACCCGCTCACGCAGGCCAATATTGACGACGCGGGGCTGCGGCAGTTGGCGGGGAGCAAGGGCGAAATCCGGCTGCCAGCGGGCGTGCCGCTGCGGACGCCGGGCGGGGCGGGGGCGTGGAACGTGTTGTTCGTGTCGCAGTGGAGCAACTACCCCAAGGAGGCCACCGTGGCACTCAAGGGCCGGGCCGGGCACGCCTATTTGCTCATGGCCGGCTCGACCAACCCTATGCAAAGTCAGCTCGACAACGGCGAAGTGCTGGTGCAGTACACCGACGGCACCACGGCGCGGCTGGCGCTGCGCAACCCCGAGTCGTGGTGGCCCATCGAGCAGGACTACCTGGACGACGGCTTCGCCTTCCGCCTCGGCGTGCCGCACCCGCTGCGGGTGCACCTGAAAACCGGCCGGGTGGTGCCCGGCGGCGAGTTTGACCAGTACACCAGCATCAAGGGCTTCAGCACCCGCGCCATCGACGGCGGCGCGGCCACGGTGCTGGAGCTGCCCCTCGATCCAAAAAAGAAACTTCGCAGCCTCACCGTGCGCGCCCTGGCCAATGACGTGGTCATTGGGCTGATGAGCGTGACGCTGGCGCGGCCCTGAACTGTGCCAAACGGCCGTCATGTCGAGCGAAGTCGAGACATCTCGCGTGCTGAAGACCGATAGTAACTTCTTGTTCAACGAAGGCATTACTATCCGGCGAGATGTCTCGACTTCGCTCGACATGACGGTCTGACGGCCTGCTGAAACATTGCCACTCCAACCCAACTCATGCCCAACACCCGCTTCCTTTTTCTGTTCCTGCTCGGCCTCGGGGCCGCCACTTTTCCGGCCGCCGAAACGCTGGCCCAGGCCATCAACCGGCAAGCGGTGGTGGAACGCCACAAGGTCGTGAACACCACCACCGATTCGCTGGCTTCGCTGAACGTGGGCAACGGCGCTTTTGCCATGACCGTCGACGTGACGGGGCTACAGTCGTTTCCGGAGTACTACGCCAAGGGCGTGCCGCTGGGCACGCAGTCGGAGTGGGGCTGGCACAGCTTCCCCAACAGGGAGGGCTACAAGGTGGAGGAGGCCCAGCGGCAGTACGAGCTGAACGGGCGCAAGATTCCCTACACCGTGCAGGTGAAAACGCCGGAGCGCAACAAGCAGGCGGTGGACTTTCTGCGGGCCAATCCGCACCGGCTGCAGCTGGGCAACCTGGGCTTCGTGCTGCTGAAAAAGGACGGCTCCCGGGCCGGCATCAAGGACCTGCGGGAGCTGCGGCAAGAACTGAACCCCTGGACGGGCGAAATCAGCAGTCATTTCACGCTGGAAGGCACGGCGGTGGACGTGGTGACGGTGGGCCACCAGCAGACGGACGCGGTGGCGGTGCAGGTACGCTCGGGGCTGGTGAAGCAGGGGCGGCTGAAGGTGTTTCTGCGCCTGCCGTACCCCACCGCGCAGTGGGACGACGTGGGGGTGAACTACAAGGACGCGGACCGGCACCAGTCGACAATCGAGTGGGAGCGGGGGAACATGGCCGTGGTGGCGCACCGGCTGGATGCGGACCAGTACCAGGTGATTTTCGACTGGAACGGCAAGGGCAAGCTGGCGGCCGGCCCGCAGCCGCACGAGTTCGTGCTGACGCCGGATGGCAAGCTGGACGTGCTGGAAGTCAGCGCCCGTTTCAGCCCGCCGATGACCTACAAGCTGGGGCCGCTGGGCTTCGCTGCGACGCAAAAAAGCAGCGTGGCGGGCTGGAAAAGCTTCTGGCAGAGCGGCGGGGCCGTCGACTTCGGGGCCACCGCGGACCCGCGGGCCAAGGAGCTGGAGCGGCGCATGATTCTCTCAGAGTACCTGATTCGCAGCCAGGAGACGGGGCAGTTTCCGCCCCAGGAGACGGGGCTGGTGTACAACAGCTGGTACGGCAAGCCCCACCTGGAAATGCACTACTGGCACGCCATGCACTACGGCCTGTGGGGCCGCACCGACCTGCTGCAAAAGAGCCTCGACTGGTATTTGCGCCCCGAAATCATTGCCGGGGCCAAGGCCATTGCCCAGCGGCAGGGCTTCGAGGGGCTGCGCTGGCAGAAGATGACCGATAACCAGGGCCGGGAGGCGCCTTCGTCGGTGGGCGCGTTTCTGATCTGGCAGCAGCCGCACTTCATCTACCTGGCCGAGCTGGTGCGCCGCGACAATCATCCCGAGGCGCAGAAGAAATACCAGGAGCTGGTCTTCGCCACGGCCGATTTCATGGCCTCGTACCCGTTCTACGAGCAGGCCAAGGACCGGTACATCCTCGGCAAGGGGCTGATTCCGGCCCAGGAGCGGTTTAAGGCCGAAGAAACCTTCAACCCCACCTACGAGCTGGTGTACTGGCACTGGGCCCTGACCACGGCCCAGGACTGGCGCAAGCGGGCCGGCCTCCAGCCCAACCCCAAGTACGCCGAGGTGCTGCAGAAACTCGCCAAGCTGCCCGAGGCCCAGGGCGTGTACCTGGCCGCCGAAAGCGCCCCCGATTCCTACACCAACCCCGAATTCATCACCGACCACCCCTCGGTGCTCGGGGCGCTGGGCATGATGCCCGGCACCGGGCAGCAGGACCTGGCCACCATGCGCCGCACCTTCGATTTGGTGTGGAAGGGCTGGAACTGGCCGCACACCTGGGGCTGGGACTTCCCGATGACCTCCATGACGGCCACCCGCCTGGGCCTGCCCGACAAGGCGGTGGACGCGCTGCTGATGCCCATCAAAACCAACACTTACCTGCCCAACGGCCACAACTTCCAGGACGACCGGCTGCGCCTCTACCTGCCCGGCAACGGGGGGCTGCTGGCCGCCGTGGCCCTGATGTGCGCCGGCTACGACGGCAGCAAAACCGCCAACCCGGGCATTCCGCAGGGCTGGAAGGTGAAGTGGGAAGGGCTCAAGCCGATGCCGTGACCTCACCCCCCGGCCCGCTCTCCTTAGATGTCGCGCATCAAGCGAGGAAGGGGGAGCCAGACGAGTGGTTTTTGCGGAAACTAACTATCTGCTGACATCGGCTTAGCAGTTGCTGACACACGGTAAATGCCTGCTTGCACGCGCTAACTGCGTGCTGACACGCGGTAAATGCTTGCTCGCACGCGGTAACTGTCTGCTGACACACGGTAAGAGCCTGCTCGCACACGATAAACGCGAGCTGACATGCGGTAACTGCCTGCTCGCACACGATAAATACTTGCTGACATGCGGTAACTGTCTGCTTGCACATGGTAAATGCTTGCTCGCACATGATAAATGTCTGCTCGCACGCAGTAAATGTCTGCTCGTAGGTGGTTAGCGTGTCCTCGTAAATGAAAACTGCCTGCTCGCGAGGCCCAAATACTTCCTCGTAAGTAGTTAGAGTGCCCTCGTAAATAAAAACCGCTTGCTCGTAGGCCCTAAATACTTCCTCGTAGATGCTTAGAGCCTTCTCGTAGGGCCCAACTACTTCCTCGTAACTGCTCAAAGCCTGCTCGTAGGGCCTGAATGTCTGCTCGTACCTTCGCTTTCCATGAAATACCCGCTTTTCCTGGCGCTGCTGGCTTCGGCCAGCTTGCCCGCCGCTGCCCAGTCGTTTACTCCGAACCTGCCCAAGGTCAACCTGACCGAGTTTCGGCGCGACACCTTCAATGTGACCAAGTACGGCGCCGTGCCCGACGGGCTGACGCCCAGTACCCAGGCCCTGCAGCAGGCCATCGACGCCTGCGGGCAGCGGGGCGGGGGCGTGGTGCTGGTGCCGCGCGGGCACTGGCGCACGGCGGGGCTGACGATGCGCTCAGGCGTGAACCTGCACCTGGCGCCGGGCGCGCTGCTGCAGTTTTCGGCCAACCGCAACGATTATCCGCTGATTAAAACCAACTGGGAGGGGCTGGCGGCCGTGCGCAACCAGGCGCTGATTTACGGCAAAGACCTGGAAAACGTGGCCATCACCGGCCGCGGCATCCTCGACGGGGCCGGGGAGGCCTGGTGGATGGTGCAGAAGGGCCGCACGCCGGAGGGCGAGTGGAAGCAGCTGGTGGCCTCGGGCGGGGTGCTTAACGAAAAGCAGGACCGGTGGTACCCCTCGGCGCAGTCGCTGGCCGGCACCAAGGTGAAGGAGGCGGGCGTCATTACGGAGGAGAAAAAGGAAATCAAGGACTTCGAGGAAATCAAGGACTACCTGCGGCCCGATTTCCTGGTGCTCGACGGCTGCCGGCGGATTCTGCTGGAGGGCGTGACTTTCCAGAACTCCCCGGCCTGGACGATTCACCCGATGATGAGCCAGGACGTGGTGGTGCGCGGCGTATCGGTGCTGAACGGGCCCTACACGCCCAACACCGACGCGCTGGATTTGGAATCCATCAACCGCGGGCTGGTGGAAAACTGCACCTTCAGCGCGGGCGACGACGCCATCTGCATCAAATCGGGGCGGAACGAGCAGGGGCGGCAGCGGGCTATGCCGACGGAAAACATTTTGGTGCGCAACTGCACGGTGTACCGCGGGCACGGCGGCTTCGTTATCGGGAGTGAAATGTCGGGTGGGGCGCGCAACATCTGGGTGCAGAACCTCACCTTCATCGGCACCGACATCGGGCTGCGCTTCAAGACCACCCGGGGCCGGGGCGGGGTGGTGGAAAACATCTTCATCGAGAACGTGGACATGAAGGACATTCCCGGCGAGGCCATCCTGTTCGACATGTACTACATGATCAAGGACCCCACGCCGCAGGTGGCCGGCTCGAAGGAGCGGCCGGTGTCGCCAGCCCAGCCGGTGGGGGAGGGGACGCCCGCCTTTCGTAAGATTTCGATGCGCAACGTGACCTGCAACGGCGCCCGCACGGCCTTTATGGTGCGCGGCCTGCCCGAGCGGGCCATTGAGGACATCAGCCTGGAAAACGCCGTGCTGCAGGCCGATAAGGGCCTCGTCTGCATCGAAGCCAACCGTATCAGCCTGCGGAACGTGACCTTGCTAAGCCGGCAGACCGACCCGGTAATGGAAGTCCACAACAGCCAGAACATTACCCTCGACGGCATCAAATACGCGCCCGGCGCGGCGGTGCTCCTGCGCGCCTCCGGCACCGAGAAGGCCAAGGATATCAAGCTCAGCAACACCGACGTGAGCCAGGCCAAGCTGCCGGTGGAATTTGGCGCAGGGGTGAAGAAAAAGGCCGTCACGGTGGCGAAAAAGTAGCTCCCGCTGCAACGCGGCGGCGGCCGGATGGTCAATCAGCTTACCACTTTGGCATCAACTGATGGATTAACTCAATCCGTAAACAACACTACCAACTACGCCGGCGGCGGGGCATGACAGCACATGACGCCGCTTCCCGCCTCTGCTGGTAATCTTGCTGAACGAGTTTCCACACACAGACTTCTCTTCGATTTTCCTATGCGCGTTTACTCCTGCCTGCTACTGGGCGCCCTGCTGCTGAGCGGGGAGCTGACCCAGGCTCAGACCAAGACCAAAGTCAAGACGAAAGGCCTGGCGGTGGCGCCCGCCGTGGCCGCCGCGCGGCCCTGGTCGCAGCGCATGGCCGACTCGTTTATGAAGCTCTACCCCGACACCATTCCGCCGGAGCGCAACCGGGCGGCCCGCTGGGGCTACGAGCACGGGCTGATGCTCAAGTCTATCGAGCGGGTGTGGCAGCGCACCGGGGAGCGGCAGTACCTGGATTACGTGGTCAAGACCATGGACTACTCCATCGGGGCCGACGCGGGCATCCGCTACTTCAAGATGGAGGACTACAACCTCGACAACATCAACGCCGGGCGGGTGCTGCTGGCCCTGTACCAGCAGCCCCAGCTGCCGCGCCGGGAGCTGTACCGCAAGGCCGCCGAAACCCTGCGCCTGCAGCTCGAAAACCAGCCCCACACTTCTGAAGGCGGTTACTGGCACAAGAAGCGCTACCAGAACCAGATGTGGCTCGACGGGCTGTACATGGCCGAGCCCTTCTCCGCCGAGTACGCCAAACTCTTCAACCAGCCCAAGGATTTCGACCACGTGGCCCTGCAGTTTGCGCTGGTGGAAAAGCACCTGGTCGACCCCAAAACCGGGCTGCTCTACCACGGCTGGGACGAGGCCAAAACCGAGAAGTGGGCCAGCAAGGAAACCGGCCTCTCGCCCAACTTCTGGAGCCGCGGCATCGGCTGGTACGGCATGGCCCTGGTAGACGTGCTCGACTACTTTCCCAAGGACCACCCGCAGCGCAAGAACCTGATCAGCTACCTGCAGCGCCTGGCGCCGGTATTGGCCAAGTACCAGGACCCCAAAACCGGCGGCTGGTGGCAGGTGACGGACCAGGCCGGCCGGGCCGGCAACTACATCGAAACCTCCGGTACCTGCATGTTCATCTACGCCCTGCAGAAGGGCGTGCGCCTGGGCTACCTCGATAAAAAGTACGCCGCCGTGGCCCAGAAGGGCTACCAGGGCGTGCTGACGCAGTTCGTGGCGCCCCAGCCCGACGGCACGGTGGCCCTGAACGGCACGGTGAGCGTGGGCGGCCTCGGCGGCAACCCTTACCGCGACGGCAGCTACGAGTACTACCTCTCAGAGCCCATTAAGCAAAACGACTTCAAGGGCCTCGGCCCGTTCATCATGGCCAGCATCGAAATGGAAATAGCCGCGAAGGGCAAGTAGGCCGATGCCTATACTGCTTGAGGCGCGGAAAAGGCGAGGAAGCCGGCCGCCTTGGCAACTCCAGCCGCGGCGCAGCGCCACGGCAGAAGCCTACGCCCAGACGAAATGAACCCGAGCTCCGGAGGAGCGGCACCCTGACCTGCGCGGTTAGGGTGCCGCTCCTCCGGAGCTCAGGTCGTTCTTGCTCTTGTCGTTCTATTGACGTGGCGCCGCGCCGCGGCTGGGGCATTGCAGGTTCCGGCGTGGCTCTGACCACTACCGGCAGCGGCAAAAACTGCCGGGCGCGTGCTACCTTGGCCCGGCCGCTACCCGGCCCGACCGTTGGCCCGTCTTCTGCGTACCAGCGGTGTTATCGTCTCTTCAAACCATTGCCCGCGCCATGCTGCCCATCCGTTCGTGGTTTACTTTCCGTCCGCGCCATTTGTTCGTCGCTGCGCTGCTGCTGCCGGCGGGGCTGGCCAATGCCCAGACGCCGGCGGCGAAGCTGGGCAAAGTCACCCCGTACCCGGCCGGCAAGGACTTCAACCAGGTGGGCTCCGATGCCCGCGCCGTGGCCCTGGCCGACAGCGTGATGCAGGCCATGGGCGGCTACGACGCCTGGCAGCAGACGCGCTTCATCGGCTGGGAGTTTTTCGGCGAACAGTACCAGGTGTGGGACAAGCAAACCAACGACTTCCGCTGGCAGAAGGGCGACCTGGTGCTGACCGGCAACCTGAACTCGCGCAGCGGCAAAGCCTACAAAGCCGGGCAGGATATCAGCGAAACCGACGAGGGCAAGAAGCTGCTCACCAACATGTACGCCACCTGGGCCAACAACTCCTGGTGGCTGCTGATGCCCTTCAAGCTCAAGGACTCGGGCGTGAAGCTCGTCTACAAGGGCCCGGGCAAAACCATGCAGGGCAGCCCGGCCCGCGTGGTGGAAATGACCTTCGAAAACGTGGGCGTGACGCCCAACAACCGCTACGAAGTGCTCATCAACCCGCGCACTTACCTGGTGGAGGAGTGGGCCTTCTACCGCAACGCCGCCGACGCCGCGCCCAGCTTCCGCCGCCAGTGGAGCGACTACCGCCCCTACGGCCGCATCCTGCTCGCCGCCAACCGCTCGGACGGCAAGGATGGCCGCCGGCTGAACAGCCTCGCCGTAGCCGCGAAAGTGCCCGCCGGCTACATGCAGAGCCCCAAGCCGCAGGAGAAGCTGAAGTAGCGGGCGGTTAAACCTGCTGTCATTGCGAGGCGCAGCCGAAGCAATCGGTCCTGGTCTCAGGCCCCACGGCAACACCGGCAGCCCGTCCAATCGGTCCTGGTCTCAGCGCAGGCTGCAACACTGGCAGCACGCCCAATCGGTCCTGGCCAACGCGCTGACCAGACAGGAAGCCACCGCCCGAAACCAGCAACTGCAGTTTCGGGCGGTGGCTTTTTGGCGCTTCTGCCAATGTTATCGTTTGGCCTCAGACCAGGACCGATTGCCGCGCTTCGCTCGCAATGACTGCCGGTGCTGCCGCCGCCTCAAAACAAGTCGTCCTTGGCCGGGGCGGTGTAGGGCTGGGGCGTGCTGCTGACGGGCGGCAGGCCGAAGAAGAAGTACAGCGTGCGTTTTTTGATCCCGTTGAGGTGATTCAGCTCACTCTGCGGGCCGAGGGCGGCGGTGTTGGCGTCGATGTTCAGGGCCAGCTTGGTGCCCAGCGGCGGAATGGCGTCGAGAAAGGAGAGGTTGCCGACGGGCAGCGCCGGGTGGGGCTGGACCCCCGAGAGGCCGTAGAAATCGAACAGGCGCACGTACAGGCCGGCCTCGGGCGTGGCGACGAGGAACTTACCCTCCACCGTGTTCAGCTCCAGCCAGCTGATATCGGCGAAGTAGCCCTTGAACTCGGGGTACAGCCAGGGGGCGGCGCCGGTCTGGGTGTTGTTGTAGGCGTTTTCCCAGGTATCGAGCGTGACGCCCTGGGGACGGTTTTTCCAGACGCGGTAGGGGCCCCGGCCCAGCCACCGGGCGCCGAGTACGTAGTTTTCGGGGTAGCGGAACGAGAGGCCGGCGAAGGGCAGGTCGCCCGCGGCGGCGTACTCGTAATCCAGCTGCAGCCAGCCCGAGCCGTAGAGCTTCCAACGCACCAGGCGCAGGTCGCCGGCGTACCGGGCTTCCACCACTTCGCCATCGGGCTCCGAGCGGCGGGTGAGGCCCTGGAAGGTAGCCGCGCCGCTCACCAGCAGCGGGCCGCCGCCGAAGCTGAGCTTGTCGCCGTTGTTGCCGCGCAGGCCGGTGAGGCGGCCGGTCTGCCGGTTCCAGCCCACGGTGATGCCGGCCGCCTTGAGCGTGAGCGTGGAGTCGGTTTCGGTGGCCTCGACCGGCTGCGCCCCGGCGGCCAGCGTCACGATGCCAGCCAGGGCCTGGCGGGCGGGGCCGGTGCGCCAGGTCCAGCGGTACACCAGGTTCTTTTGCGCGTCGAAGGCGGCTAGCTGCAGCGCGTCGTAGCGCCGCCAGTCCCGGGGCAGCTCCAGCTGCAGCCGGCCCCGGGCCAGCGGGGACACATCGGGGCTGGCGGCGCGGCCCCGCTGCAGGCTCACATGCCCGCTGAACGCGTCGCCGGGCTTGCGGAAGTTCACCAGCTCCCACTGGAAAAAGCACTGGCGCAGGTTCAGAAAGTGGTAGCGGTTCTCGACCTCGATAACGCCCCGGAAATCGGCCGGCAGCTCGGTGGCCGGCTCCGCCGAAGCGGCCCCGCCGGCCGCTGAAGCAGCCTGAGCTGTGGCGGAGGCCGGCGCGAGGCCGGCGCCTTTGCCCCGCTTCGTCGCCTTTTTACCGGGCTGCGCTGCTCCGGTTACGCGCACCCGAATCGGCGCGAAGATTTCCCGGATGGCGTAGAAGCTGCCTTCCTTTTCGCGGTGCGGGCCCAGCACGCCGTCGGGCGCATTCACCCCGTTCACGTCGATGATGCCGCGCTGGTCGGTGCGCACCAGGCCCTCGTCGACCAGGGCCCAGAGGAAGCCGCCGCCGGAGCGCGGGGCCTGCCAGTGCAGCTCCCAGATATCCTGCAGTCCGGCCGCGCCCCCGCCGTCGTCCTGGCAGTGCAGAAACTCGGTGGGCATGTAGATCAGCGAGTCGGTCAGGATTTTCTGCGAGCTGTAGAAGTTCTCGTAGTGGTTGGTGTCGATGCCGTTGTGCTGGTTGCCGGGGCGGTGGTGGGCGTGAATGACGGACCGCTTCGACAAATCGTACAGGGCAAAATCGTCGTCCAGCTCCTTGTTGGTGCCGCCCTCGTTGCCGTTGCTCCAGAACAGGATGCTGGGGTGGTTACAGTCGCGCTGCACCATCTCGCGCACCAGCGGGGCGCCGGCCGCGGTGCTGTAGGCCTTTTGCCAGCCGGCCAGCTCGTCGAGCACGTACAGGCCCAGCGAGTCGCAGAGCTCCAGGAAACGCCGGTCGGGCGGGTAGTGCGACATGCGCACCGCGTTCATGTTCATCTCCTTGATGAGCCGCACGTCCTGCAGGTGGATGGCGTCGTTGAGGGTGCGGCCGGTTTCGGGCCAGAACGAGTGGCGGTTGGTGCCCTTGAGCTTCACCTGCGTGCCGTTGACGAAAATGCCCCGCCCGCGCCGGATTTCGATGCTGCGGAAGCCGAACCGCTCCTCCAGCTGGTACAGCACTTGCCCGCCGGCCCGCAAACTCACGCGGGTGCGGTACAGCTCGGGCGTTTCCGAGGTCCACAGCCGCGGCTTGCCGACGACGGTTTGCACCTGCACCAGCGAATCGGTGGGCTGGGCCGTGCCCCGCGCCGTGCCCACCACCTGGCCGGCGGCGTCGAGGATATCGGCCTGCACCTCGGTGGCCTGTCGCAGCCCGCGCACGAACACGTTCAGCCGGAACGAGCCGTCGGCGCGGGCATCCACGGCCAGGTGGGGAATGAACTGCTCGGGCACGGCCTCCAGGTACACCGGCCGGAAAATGCCGCCGAACACCCAGTAATCGGCCAGCCGCTCGGCGTTGTTCACCGACTTATCGGCCGACATCTTGCTCACCGTGACTTCCAGCAGGTTGGGCTGCCCGGCGGGCCGCAGCTTGTCGGTAATGTCGTAGCGAAACTCGTAGAACGCGCCCCGGTGCGTAGGCCCGGCCGGCTGCCCGTTTACCCGCACCTCGGTGTCGGTCATCGAGCCATCGAACACGATAAACACCCGGCGCTGCTGCCAGTCCGGGGGCGTACGGAACTCGTGCCGGTAGCGGCCCTGCTCGTCGGCAAAGCGGAAGTTCTTGCCGTAGGTTTTGTAGTCGCGGCCGTAGTTGTAGGAGCCGAAGCCCTGCTGCTCCCAGCACGAAGGCACCGGAATGGTGGTCCAGACGCCGCTCTGCCGGCCGCCGGTGCAGTAAAAGTCCCAGGCGACGGTGCGGGTGTTGTCGGGGCCGGAGAGGTACTGCCGCTGCCGGGTGGGGGTGGTTTGGGCCAGGACGGCCGTGGTCCAGCACAGGAGCAGACCGAAAAGCCAGCGGGTGAGCAAGGAGGGCATGCGCGGGAGGGAAGGCAGGTTGCGGTGCCCGCAACATAGTGGCCCGTTCCCCCGCAAGCCGCCTGTAGTGTCCTGCTTTGGGTGAGGAGCCAGGAGCCAGGAGCTAGGAGTTAGAATATCGTGCAAATCCGCAACCCTACGCCTCCAAGGCCATACACTCCTGACTCCTGACTCCTGACTCCTGACTCCTGACTCCTGACTCCTGACTC
>NZ_VAJM01000008.1 GCF_005771675.1 Hymenobacter jeollabukensis
GACTCCTGACTCCTGACTCCTGACTCCTGACTCCTGACTCCTGACTCCTGACTCCTGACTCCTGACTCCTGACTCCTGACTCCTCAGAAGCTCAAGGCCACGCTGCTCGTCACGTTGGCGTAGCGGGCGGTGGGACGGCCCGCGTCGGTCCGGAAGGGCTGCTGCCGGCTGCGCAGAGCCCGGCCTTCCACGCGCACCAGCACGTGGGCCGTGGGTGCGTAGTCGAGGTTGAGCGAGGCGCCGCCGAGGTTGAAATCCTCGTCGGCCGGGGCGGGGGAGATGCTGCGGATGAGGACGCCGCGCCGGGCCCGGTAGTACTCGTAGCGGGCGGCGGCGGCCCATTTGTCGCTGAGCTGGTAGCGCAGCAGGGCCGCGCCGGTGTGCCAGGTATCGGCGCCGCGCTGGCCAGCCGGACGCTGCTGGGCGCCCACGTCGAACACGGCGGCCAGGCTGAGCTTATCGGTGGCGGCGTAGCTCAGGTAAAAGTCGTGGAAGAAGCGGCGGCGGCGGGCCGAGTCCTGGGGCTGCTCGTTGCCGTAGAAGGTGCTGCTGTTAACCAGCAGCTTGGCCGTGGGCTTCCATTGTAGCTGGGTGCCCAGGGCCTTGGCGCGGTTGGGGTCACGCAGGTTCTGCCAGCCGTTGAGCACCAGCCCGGTCACCGTCAGCTTGGGCGAGGCTTCGTAGCTGAGGCGGGCGCCGGCCTCGTAGTAGGGCGAGTTTTCGGCCATGATGGAGCGCGTCAGCGTCCAGTTGTCCTTGCTCAGCGCCGATTCGAAACCGATGTGCGAGGGGAAAATGCCCACGTCGAGCCAGGCCTGGGCGAAGGGCCGGAAGCCCGCGTAGGCTTCGTAGACGGGGCGCAGGGCGGCGGGCTCATTGGCGTAGTTGGCCTCCACGTAGGTGCCCGCGTGCAGGCCCAGGGCCCCGCGCACCCGCCCGTCGTCGTAGCGGGCGCCGAGCACGGCGTTGTTGAGGGCAAACTCGTTGGCGCGGTTGTGGGCGTAGAGGAAGACCGGGCGCGTCTGGCTGCGGCCGGTGAAGTCGTAGCCGTAGTAGCCGTCGACGAAGCCGTAGACGGTGAGCGGGCGCGGGGCGGCGGAATCGGCGGGCGTCTGGGCGGCGGCCGGGGCGGCCAGTGTGGTCGTCAGGGCGACAAGCAGCAGTGCTTTCATCGAAGAAAAAGGCAGCGCGGAAAACCAGCCCGGTCAGGCGCTGCGGTTGGTGTCGATTCGGGATGCCAAACCACGGACCGAAGGTGAGTGAGGAGTGGGCTTTGGTGTCAATAGGTTGTTATTCAGAAAGTAGTGTTCGATGCGTGGCCGCCTCAGGCTTCGCAGGCTACCAAAATGAAAGAGCCGCTTTGCCAATACGGCAAAGCGGCCCGGGGCGCTGTCGCAGGTAAAACGAGCGGCGCAACACCGCTAATTCAGCGCCTACAGCACCAGCTTGTAGCCGATACCGCGCACGTTCACAATCTGCACCTGCGGGTCGTCCTTGAGGTAGCGGCGCAGGCGGGTGATGAACACGTCGAGGCTGCGGCCGTTGAAGAAGTTGTCGTCGCCCCACAGCTCGCGCAGCACGGTGGTGCGCTCCAGCACCTGGTTGCGCTGGTCGTAGAGGCGCTTGAGCAGCTCGGCTTCGCGGTGGGTGAGGGGCGCTTCCTGGCCCTGCCGGTGCAGGCGCTGCTTGGGGTGGTCGAACTGGTACTGGCCCAGCGTGAGCACGCCCGTCGGGGCCGGCGCGGCGGCCGGCTGCCCCAGCCGCGCCCGGATGCGCACAATCAGCTCGTCCATGCTGAAGGGCTTCTTCAGGTAGTCGGAGCCGCCCAGCTCGAAGCCGCGCACCACGTCGGCGGGCTGCGAGCGGGCCGTGAGGAAGATGATGGGCACCCCGGGATTCTCGCGCCGGATGATTTCGGCCAGCGAAAACCCGTCGAGCCGGGGCATCATCACGTCGGCCACCACGATGTCGGGGCACTCGGCGCGGAACAGCTCCAGGCCTTCCTGCCCATCGGCCGCGTAGCGCACCGCGAAGCCGCGCACCTCCAGGCTGTCTTTCACAATCATGCCCAGGGCGGGCTCGTCTTCGATGAGGAGGATGGAAGGCATGCGTAAGAGAGGGTAAAGGAGGAAAACTCCCCTCCTTAATTTATAAGGAGGGGACGCTTTGGCTTTAGCCAAAGCTGGGGTGGTTGCGTCGTTGCTGATGTTGAACAGGTTGTTCGCATTCTAGCTCGCAGAGGGCGCGGAGAGTTTTGCGGAGGGCGCAGGACTTGTTCGCACACGATGATACTATCTGGCGTCGGCAACGACTGAACCACCCCAGCCGCGCCTTCGGCACGGCGTCCCCTCCTTCAAAAAGGAGGGGAGCTTTCGTTCTGACCACCTCACACCGGCAGCCACAACGAAAACTCGCTGCCGCGGTTCGGCTCGCTGCGCACGGCGATGTGGCCACCGTGGCGCTCCACCACCTGGCGCACGTAGTAGAGGCCCAGGCCGAAGCCCTTGACGGGGTGCAGATTGCCGGTGGGCACCCGGAAAAACCGGTCGAAGATGGCGTCCTGGTAGCTTTTGGGGATGCCGATGCCGTCGTCCCGCACGGTGAGGCGCCAGCCGGTTTCGTCGCGGCGGCCGCGCAGGCTGATGGTCACCTGCTCGCGGGAGTACTTAATGGCGTTGTCGATGAGGTTGTTGATGACGTTGCCGAGGTGCAGCGCGTCGAGCGGCACCACGTCGGCGGGCTCGATGTCGACCTGGAACTGCACCGGCTTGGGGGCCTTCAGCTGCTGGCGCTGCACCAGCTCCTGCACCAGCGCGGCGGGGTGTACGGGTTCGAGGTGAAGCTCCAGCGCCTGCCGCTCTTCCACGGCAATGTTGAGAACTTTCTCCACCAGGTCCGACAGCCGCTGCAGCTCCTGGCGCGAAATGCTCAGATAAGTCTGGGCCTTCTGCGGGTCGTTGAGCGCGCCGAAGTGCTGCATGGCCTCCACGGCGGCCGACACCGTGGCCAGCGGCGTTTTCAGCTCGTGGGTCATGTTGTTGATGAAGTCGTTTTTCACGTCGGCCAGCTTTTTCTGGCGCAGAATCGTGTTCAGCATCAGGGCGAAGCAGCCGGTGGTGAGGCCCAGCAGCAGCACCGAGCCGGCCAGCAGCCCGCCCATGCGCCGCAGCAGGTAGAACGTGGGGGGGCGCAGCCCGGCCTGCACCTGCCAGCCGCCACCCACGTTCAGCGCGCCCAGCGGCACCGGCCTGGTGCGCAGCGAGTGAGTGGCCGGCACGTCGAGCACCGGCCCCCGGCCCGCAGTGGGGCGCAGCAGGTTCACGGTGTCGAGCACGAAATCGGCCTCGGTGTCGCGGCGGCGCAGTTCGACGCGGTAGTCGCGGGCCATCTGGCGCAGGTTTACTTCGGGCGGCGTGCCGGCGGCCGCAGCCCGAAGTAAACCTAGGGGCCGGGCGCCGGCCGCCGAGTCCCGGTGATGGTTGCGCACGATGAGGCGCTCCAGGCGCGGCACAGGCGCGGCCGTATCGGCCGCGCCGGACAGCACGATGACGCGGTTGGCGCCAGCCTTGGGGGAGCCGGCGCGCACCGACACGCCGGCGTCGTTGATGCGGAGCTGAAACTGCGTCAGGCCAGCGCGGGCAAACTGCCGCTGCAACTGCGCCGCCTGCTGCCGGAATACCACGGCCTGCAGGGCCTCGGTGGTGGTGCGCTCAAACTGGGTGCGGCTGAGCTGGTAGGTGGTGTAGAGCCAGTAGGCCTGGAAGCCGTTGATGCCCAGGATGCAGGCCGCCAGAAGCCAGAAGATGGTGCGGATGCGGCGTTTCATGGGCGGAGTAGGAGGGAAGTGCTCAGCGAAAATACGACCCCGACCGGCCCCGGGCGGCGGCGTTAACACTCTTTAACACAAGATAACAGTGCTTTACACGCCGTTGTCGGTGCTTTGTGAGCGTCAAACCAATGCAACCACTGCCCGCCATGAAAGCCCTGCTGACCATCCTCTTCCTCGTCCTGCTGCTCGTCACCGGCCTGAGCGCGTTCCAGCACCTGCACGCCCAGGCGGCCGGCCGCATCAGCTACGAAGCCACCCGCCGCATCGACCCTAGCCAGCTGCGCGTGGTCATCAACGGCCAGGAGCTGCGCCCCGGCTCCCCCGACTTCCCCGCCGACATTCCCGACGTGCGCACCTTCGCCCAGACGCTGAGCTTCGCCGGCGACTACGCCAAGGAAACCCAGGAAGGCGGCGGCATGATGATTCGCACCACCGTCGACGGGCCCGGCGGCCCGGGTGGCCCCGGCGGTGGCCGCGCCCCGCAGACCACCAACCTCGGCCGCCCCTTCGAGGAAACCACCTACCTCAACCTCAAGGACCGCACCGCCGCCACCGTGCTGGCCGTGAAGAAGGACGACAAAACCACCGAGTACCGCGCCGACGCGCCCATAGCCAAAACCGAAGGCTGGCAGCTGACCGAGCAAACCAGGAAAATTGCCGGCTACACCTGCCGTAAGGCCACGGTGCCCTTCCGCAAGGAAACCTACACCGTGTGGGTCACCACCGAGCTGCCCTTCACCTACTCGCCCATCCGCGAGCTGACCCCCGACAAAGGCGTGGTGCTGGCCGTGGAAGGCGCCAACGAGCAGTTCCGGGCCAGCAAAGTCGACCTGAAAGCCGCCGTGGCCGAAGCCGAGGTGCGCCCCGGCGCCCAGGCCCAAAAGGTGTCGCCGGAGGAGCTGAAGGACCTGCGCGACAAAGCCCGCGCCGACTTCCGCCAGCGCGCCATGGAAAGCTTCGGCGGCCGCAATTAAGCTCAGTTGGGCTCTGCGGAAGGCGGCAATGCTTTTTGAACGGTCATGCTGAGCGCAGTCGAAGCATCTCTACAGATAGAATTTCTACCTGATGAAGCGGTAGAGATGCTTCGCGGAGCTCAGCATGACGCTGCTTTCCGATTCACAGGCCCCAAGGGCGCCAGATCTTCCCGCGCCCAACCCATCAAGCACAACCCCTGACGCAATCCTCCCCACGCCATCGTCAGGCTCCCCCTCTCCCTTTGGAGAGGGGGCCGGGGGGTGAGGCTCCTATGCGCTACGTTCTACTTCTTCTGCTCTTCAGCCTGGGCGCGGCTATGGCCCGGGCCCAACAGCCCACCGCCCCGCGCCCGGCCGCTGCCGCCGGCCAGATTCACGGCGCCGTGGCCGATTCGGCCAGCGGCAAGGTGCTGCGCGAGGCCTCGGTGTCCCTGCTCACGGCCCGCGACTCGTCGTACCTGAGCTTCACCATTACCGACGGCGACGGACGCTTCACCCTGCGCGGCGTGGCCCCGGGGCGCTACTTTCTGCTGCTGACTTTCCTGGGCTACCGCAGCCGCCTGGTGCCGCTGCAGCTCACGGCCGCCGCACCTTCGGCCGCGCTGGGCACGCTGCGCCTGCGGGCTACCACGCACACCCTGGGCGAAGTGGTGGTGGAGCAGGAGCGCGCCCCGGTGTCGGTGCAGGGCGACACGGTGGCCTTCAACGCCCGCGCTTTCAAAACCCAGCCCAACGCCGTGGTGGAGCAGCTGCTCAAGAAGCTGCCCGGGGTGCAGGTCGACCGCGACGGTACCATCCGGGCGCAGGGCCAGACGGTGAACCGCGTGCTGGTCGACGGCAAGCCCTTCTTCGGCGACGACCCCAAGGTGGCCACCCGCAACCTGCCCGCTGGCATCATAGACCAGGTGCAGCTGTACAACCAGCAAAGCGACCAGGCGCAGTTCAGCGGCATCGACGACGGGCAGCAGCAGAAAACCATCAACCTGGTAACCAAGCGCGACAAGCGCAAAGGCTGGTTTGGGACCGAAGGCCTGGGCCTGGGCACCGATGGCCGCTACCGCGCCCAGCTGGGCCTGAACCGCTTCAACAACGGCCGGCAGATTTCGGCGCTTGGGCAGGCCAACAACGTCAACCAGCTCGGCTTCAGCGACAGCGGCGCGCCCGCCGCCGGTGACCTGAGCAGCGGACCCGGCGCCAATGCGGGCGGCGGCCTGCCCGGCGGCTTCGGCGGGGTGGGCGGCCCCGGCAGCGGTGGCGGACCGATGATAGTGCAGGGCGGCGGGCGCGGCGGCAGCAGCGCGGGCGGCACCAACAACCAGCCCAGCAGCATCACCGAAAGCCTGACCGGCGGGCTGAACTACCGCGACGCCTGGGGCAAGCGCACCGAAGTGGCCACCAGCTACCTGGCCGCCCGTAGCACCGTGCGCACCGAGCAGGTCAGCCGCCGCGAAAACGCCACCGGCCGCAGCGCCGGCGACGAAGCCGCGCCGCCCCTGGTGACCGATCAATCGACCGCGGCCCATAACCGTACGCTGAGCCAGCGCCTGAACCTGCGCCTCGACTACAAGCTCGACTCGCTGACCTCGCTGCGATTCACGCCCGCGCTCTGGTGGCAAAGCACCGAGCAGTGGCGCAACGTCAGCCAGCAAACGGCCCGGGGCGCGCAGCCGCTCAACCAGAGCCTGAGCCGCTACGAGGCCGCGGCCGCCAGCGCCTGGGGCAACGGCAACCTGCTGCTGATGCGCAAGTTTGCCAAGGCCGGCCGCACGCTCTCGGCCAACCTGAGCGCGGTGCTCAACAACCAGGACGGCACCGCCTTCAACCGCGCCGACAACACCTTCTTCAACCCCGACGGCTCGGCCCGCCGCAGCCGCCTCGACCAGCGCATTGCCCAAGACTACCCCGCCCGCACCCAAAGCCTGAGCCTGGCCTACGTGGAGCCGCTGAGCCTGCAGCAGAAGCTGGAAATGCACTACAACGCCTCGGATTCGCGCAGCCAGGCCCGCCGCGACGCCACCGACTACAACGACGCCACCGGCGCCTACGACCTGCTGAACCCGGTGTTGAGCAACCGTTTTCGCAGCCAGTTCCGGACCCACCGCGCCGGCCTGACCTGGCAGACGCGCCGCCTGCGCTACGGCTACGCCCTTGGTATCGACGCGCAGCAGTCCCGCCTCGGTGTCGATAACCAAAGCCGCGACACCGCCCTCACGCGTCGCTACCAGACGTTGCTGCCCAACGCCATGTTCAGCTGGAATGGCAGCCGCGGCCGCACCCTGCGCCTGAACTACCGCACCCGCCTGCAGGCACCCTCGGCCACCCAGCTGCAGCCCGTGACCGACAACGCTAACCCGCTGTTCGTGCGCCGCGGCAATCCGTTGCTGCGCCCCGAGTACCTGCACTCGCTCACGGCCACCTACCAGCAGTTCAACGCTGTGAACAACCGCAGCCTCTTCGGCCTGCTCAGCGCCACCCAGGTGCAGGACCGCATCGTGTCCTCGACGGCCTTCGATGCCCAGGGCGTGCAGACCACGCGGCCCGTCAACGCCGACGGCTACCGCACGCTGAACGGCTTTCTGTCGCTGGGGCAGCGCCTGGGCTGGCACAAGCTGAACGTGAACCTGAGCACCAACGGCAACTACACCCAGGGCCGCAGCCTGGTAAATGAGCAGTGGAACCAGGCCCGCAACTGGAGCCTGGGCCAGGGCCTGAGCGTGAATACGGCCTTCAACGACCAGCTGGAGTTCGGCCTCGACCTGAACGTGACCTACCTCGACGCGCGCTATTCCCTGCTGCCCCAGCAAAATACCGCCTACTGGACCCAGACGCTGGAAGCCGACGTGTTCTACCAGCTGCCCGGCCGCTTCACCCTCAGCTCCGACCTCTGGCTGACGCGCTACGCCGGCCGCTCGGCGGGCTTCAACCAGGGCGTGGCCCTCTGGAACGTGGCCCTGGCCCGGCAGCTGTTCAAAAACAAGCAAGGCGAGCTGAAACTGCAGGCCTACGACTTGCTTCGGCAAAACCGCAGCGTGGTGCGCAACGTGACCGATACCTACCTGGAAGACGTGCGCAGCCGGGTGCTTACCCGCTACTTTATGCTCAGCTTTAGCTACAACGTGCGCAGCTTCGGCAAGTAAGCCGCCACACGCAGCACGGCCCCGCCCGACACAACGCCGGGGCGGGGCCGTGGTCATTCAGCGGGGCCGAAACTGCCGGCTCAGATCCAGTGTCGGGTGGCGGGGTAGTGGGGCGGCGGGGACGATGGCGCAGGCTCCGTCGGGCAGCCCAGGGCCAGGTGCTGCAGCAGCACGGCCACGTTGGAGGCGTGGGCCAGGGCTTCGGCGGCCTGGGTGCGGGGCAGGTGGCTGTAGAGGGTGGCGCCGAGCAGTAGCTGCCAACGCTCGTACACAGCCAGCAGGTGCGCAGGCACCTGCAGCCTGGGGAACGGGCGGCCCAGGTAGCAGGTGCCGCTGAGCACGCCTTGCCAGAACCGGTATTCCGCCGCCGTCAGCGGGTGGCGGGCCGTGATAAACAGCGGGGCCAGCAGCGCATCGGTGCCGAGCTGGTGGTGGAAGTCGCGGACGAAGGCCGGCAGGTGCGCGGCGGCTTCGGCCGGGGAAGCCTTGGGGGCAGGAGCGGAAAGGAACATACCTGAATCAGGAACGAAGTCCGGCAAACAGCGGCAGGCAAGGACGGTGCCCGTAGCGGTGGCGGGGCGCCGGTGGCCACGGCCCGAAAAACCGCGGCAGAATCAGGGCCCAGCGCCCGGGCCGGCAGTTCCGGCCGGCAGCAGGGGAGCTGGGTAAGAGCAGCGCCAACGTGTGTGCAGCGCCGTGGCCTGGCTTCAGGTGGAGTAAGCCATTCAGTTCTAATATACGGCTCAGTGGGCCGCTAAGTCAAATATTTCGCCCTCAGATAGTTCGTAGCGGATCAGCCCGTCGGTTTTGCCCAGTAAAAGGTCCGCCCGCGCCCGTTGCCGTAGTTGGTGGCCTTCTGGCCCTGCCGGAACACGTAGGCTGCCGGGGGGCTTTGGCCGGTGAGCAGCAGCGGCAGAAAAGACAGCAGCTTAGGCATGGGAGGCCGGCGGGCCGGGTGGTGTGTCCGGCCCGCCGACTCCACTACACGCTGCCCGGCGCTACCGGCCGCTCAGCAGCCGGGCTACCTGCGCCTGCAGGTCGGCCAGCGAGCCGTCGTTGCGCAGCACCGCGTCGTAGTGCGCGTAGTCGTCGAGGGCGGTTTCGGAGGGGTGGTTGTCGTCGCGGGTGCCGTCGCCGCGCTGGTGCAGCGGGTCGCCCTCCACGCGCCAGATCAGCCCGCCGCGGGCGCGCAGCGTGTCGGCTTCGTCGGGGAAGCGCAAGTCGGCCACGATGACGGGGTGGTCGGTGGGCAGGTTGGCCAGCAGCGCCTCAATCCACACCGGCGCGCGCCAGGCGCGCAGGGCCGCGCCCACCTGCTGCAGCAGCTCGCCGCGCGTCAGGTCGTAGGTCGGAATCCGCTCGGCCTTGCCCGGCTGGGTGTAGTAGGGCGCCGTCGACTCGCCCGCCAGCACCGCGCACACGCCCTTGATGGCGTCGCCGAAGGAGCGGATCTGCCACTCGCGGCCGGGCTCCAGCTGCTGCACGAGGTGGGCGATGGTGTCTTTGCCGCTGCCGCGGCGGCCGGCCAGGCCAATCAGGTGAATCATGGGGCGCAGGTTTTGGACTGATTTTTCGGCAAACAAAGCGGCAAAGTTGCGGCTTTCAGACAAACCGCCCCGCGCCCGGCCGCGGGCGCCGCGCCGCGCCCCCAACAACCCGGCCGCTCCCGCCGTAGTACATTGCGCTACGCTATGTCCGACACCACCCCGCCTGCTCCCTGGCGCCGCCCCGATCTGCTGCGCCTTTCCTACGACGACTACCGCGCCCTGCCCGCCATTGCCAACTCGGACCTCTCGCGGCTGCGCGACGCGCTGAATGGCCGGCCGCGGCGCGAATCCAGCGCCTCCTCAGCCCTGAGCTTCGGCACGGCCTTCCACACGGCTTTGCTCGAACCCGAGCAGTACGTGCCCAGCTACCCGGCCGTCAACGATACCTTGGTGTGGTGGCTGGTGGAAGGCGTGCGCATGCGCGACGACCTGCGCGAAATGCTCGACCACGGCGTGGCCGAGCCCAGCTGCCTCTTCACCGAGCCCACCACCGGTACCATGTGCAAGCTGCGCGCCGACCTGGTCGTCGACGTGCCCGGGCAGCCCTACACCATCATCGATTTCAAAACCACCCTGGCGCGCGACTACGAGCATTTCGTGGCCCAGTGCTCGGGCTACGACTACGACCGGCAGGCCGCCTTTTACCTCGACGCGCTGCACGCCGACCGGTTTTTGCTGGTGGGCGTGCAGAAGCAGCCCCCGCACCACCTGTTCGTCTACGAAGTGCCGCCGCACATGCTGGCGGAAGGCCGGGCCAAGTACCTGCGCCTGCTGCGCCTGCTCGACCCCTCGAAGCTGCCCGGCTACCTCGACCCGGTCGTGCGCGACGTGGTGCTCGACCTGGGCCACACCCCGCCCGAGCAGGAGGATGACACCCCGGCACCGGCCGCTGAGTAAACGCGGGTTTTTTCGCTTTTTCCTGCGTATTTGCCCCGGCACACTCACCATTTCACAATCTCACCATCTCACCGCCATGCTGAAGCGAGATTTTCTGAAGAACAGCCTGCTGGCCGTGGTCGGCGCCGTTATCAGCCCGGCCGTGCTGGCCGCCGCCCACGAGGAAAAGCTGCTGCGCGAAGCCCGCGCCATGCCCATGGCCGACGGCCCCTTCACCCTGCCGCCGCTGCCCTACGCCTTCAATGCCCTGGAGCCGCACATCGACGCGCGGACGATGGAAATCCACCACGACGCCCACCACAAAACCTACGTCTCGAAGCTGAACGAGGCCGTGGCGGGCAAGCCGGAGGAAAAGATGAGCCTGGCCCAGCTGCTGGCCTCCGCCAGCAAGCAGCCCGACGCCATCCGCAACAACGCCGGCGGCCATTGGAACCACTCCTTCTTCTGGCAGCTGCTGGCCCAGAAGGGCGGCGGGCAGCCCTCGGGCACCCTGGCCGCGGCCATTACCAAGGACTTTGGCTCGTTCGATAAGTTCAAGGAGGAATTCGCCAAAGCCGCCACCGGCCGCTTCGGCTCGGGCTGGGCCTGGCTGATTCACGACGCCAAGGCCGGCAAGCTGGCCATTACCAGCACCCCCAACCAGGACAACCCGCTGATGGACGTGGCCGGCATGCAGCGCGGCACCCCGCTCATCGGCCTCGACGTGTGGGAGCACGCCTACTACCTCAAGTACCAGAACAAGCGCCCCGACTACGTGGCCGCCTTCTGGAACGTGGTGAACTGGTCGGAAGCCGGCAAGCGCTACGACGCGGCCCTGAAAGGCTAAGCCGCCCGCGCACCCCCTGTTTCGGTCGTTCCGATGACCGAAACAGGGGGTGCAATGACCAAAACGGCGAAAGCGACGACCGGAATACTGATCGGAATGACCGTTTCGGCGGTAACAATGACTGAAATGGTCATTCCGAAGACCAAAACAGCGGTAGTAATGACCAAAATGGTCGTTGCTACCGCTGTTTTGGTCTTTGCCAGCGCTGAATTGGCGCTTTCCAGCTAGTGCTTCACCTTCACGAACAGCCATAAGCCCAGCAGCGACACGGCCAGCACGCCGGCGGCGGCCAGCATGGTAATGGCGTCGCGGATGTTTTTGCCCAGGCTGCCCACGGCGTGGTACTTGTGCAGAAAGGCGAAGCTCAGCCCCTCGTAGCGGTCCAGGTTGTCGACGCGGGCGGCCAAGCGGCCGGTGGCGGGCTCTACGTAGAGCGTGGTTTGGCTCGGGGTGCGCAGGACCACTTTCACCACCGGCAGGCGCTTGTTGATGAAGCCGTACTCGCCCTCGAAGTGGTCGACCAGCGCGGTTTGCTCAATGGCGGGCGTGGCGGCATAGGGGCCGGCGGCCTGCTGGAAAAAGCGCGTGGCCAGGAAGCGGGCGTGCCGCTCGGCGCCCTCGAGCAGCAATTGGCCGGTGCTGGCGCGGTAGTAGCTGATGGGCGCGGCGCTCACGACTTCCACGGGCTGGCCGGTGCTGGCGCCGGTGGGTTTGCCGTTTGTGTGGTCGGCGTCCTCAGCGGGCAGCTGAAATACCTGGTAGTACAGCTCGCCGTCGAATTCGGCCAGGGCCACGTTCTGCACCCGCGCCCAATCAAGCGGCAGCTGGGTGAGGTCGACGGCGAGGCGGTCGGCGGCCAGGATGGGGGCGTGCTGGTAGCGCAGCCGCTCGTCGGGGTGCAGCTTCAGGTACACGTGAAAGGCCCCGCTGCTGGCGAAGGTGAGCGTGACCAGGGCCACGGCCAAACCCACGGCGCGGTGGTATTTCCGTAGCCAGCCGACTTTATCCGCCGCGTTGCGCGGCCGGCGGAAGCGGCCCCACATGAAGCCGTAAATCACCAGCCCGCTCACCGCCGAGCCGATGATGATGGTCAACAGCGCGAGCATCAGCAGCACGCGCACGGTGTTGCTGCCGCTGAGCCATTCCACCCAGCTCCAACTGTGCAGCGCGTCGAACGAGCGGATGAAGGCGGCGCGGGTCGCGTTGTTGAACGTGGCCAGCCGGGCGGGCATGGTCTCCACGTACACCGTCAGCCCATCGGGCCGCTCGAAAGTAACTTTCCACACCGGCAGCAGGCGGTTCACGAACTTGTACTCGGCGTCGAATCGGGTCAGCCGCTCGGCGCGGCGGATGCCGGTCGTGGAATCCTGGGCGAAGTAGCGGGCCAGCTGCTCGGCGTACTGGCGGTCGGCGTCGGCGGGCAGGGCGGCGCCGCTGGTGGCGTTGAAGTAGCGCGGCCGGGCCGTGGGGCCATCAATGAGTAGCTGGTAGGCCGGCTGGCCCCGCCAGCGCACCAGGCGCACGTTGCGCAGCTGCGTCAGGTTGTGTTGCCGCAGCACCTGCGTCAGCGGCAGGGCCGGGCGAGGGGCCGGCAGCGGGGGCAGGGCCTCGCGGGCAATCTTGGGCCGCAGCCAGTTGCTCATCAGTGGGTGCAGCAGCCCGCTGAGCGTCCAGCAGATAACGGGCAGCACCGTGATAAGGCCGATGACGCGGTGCCAGCGGTACATGTGGCGCTGCACGGATTGGCGAATAGTGCCGCGCCGCGCTGGCGCGGTTTGATCGAGGGTTTGCATAGAGGTTGGAAGGCCGAAGCGGCAGGTAGACAAAGCTTATTGCTCCAGGCCGTCATGTAGAGCAAAGTCGAGACATCTCGCTGGATAGTATTCTGCTCGTTGAGGTTACTATCCGGCGTCAGCACGCAAGATTCCTCGACAAGCTCGGAATGACGTTCGGGATACCCGGCCGCTATTTCTTACCGATGAAATTGTACTGCACGCCCGCCGATACCGTGCGCGGGGCGCCGGGCGTGTAGGTGGTGCGGTCGGTGCGGGCGTTGCCGCGGGTGGCGGCGTTGGCGTACAGCTCGTCGGTCAGGTTTAGCACGTTCACGAAGACTTCCACCGTTTCGCGCCAGCTGTAGCCGGCGCGGGCGTTGAGCAAACTCACGCCGCGGGCCCCGAACAGGGTCCGGTCGTCGTAGCGCACGCGCTCCACCTGGTCCTGGTACCAGGGGCCGATGCGCTGGTACTCCACCGCCGCGCGCAGGCCCGGCAGCCAGCGGGGCTTGTAGGTCAGCTCGGCGTTGGCCACCCAGCGCGGGGCCTGGGGCATGTCCTTGCCGTTCACGTTCTGCACCGCGTCGCTGGCGTTGGTGCTGAGCACGAACCGCTCGAAGCGGTGCGCCGCGTTGGTGCCGCCGACGCGGAAAAACAGCTCCGCGGTGGGCTTCCAGGTCAGGCCGTACTCCACGCCCCTGTGTCGGGTTTTGCCCGCGCTCTGGTAGTCGGTGGAACCATCGGGCTGGCGGATGCTCAGCAACTCGTTGCGCCCGTCGAGCTGGTACAGGGCCACGTCGACGTACACCTTGCCCGCCATCAACGAGGCCCAGCCGCCGACCTCGTGGTTGCTGAAGCGGGCGGGCGTCAGGTTGTAGTAGAAATCGGCCGGCACGCTCACGCCGCCGGTCGTCACGCCGGTGCCGGGGCGCTTGCGGAAGATGGAGGTGAGGCCCGGCGGCGCGAAGCCCCGCGAGTAGTTGGCGTACAGCCCACGGCCGTGGCCCAGGTCGTAGGTCAGCCCGATTTTGGGCGTAGCCTGCTGGTAGGCCTTTGTGCCCCGCGACTGATCCAGCCGGTTCTGGTAGTCAAACGACATCCGATCAAAGCGCCCGCCCAGCGTCACTTGCAGGCGGCGCAGCGGGTGCACATCGAGCTGGGTGTACACGGCCGAGCTGACGAGGTCGGTGGCGTAGTCGGCAATGGGTAAATCGGGCCGGTCGGCGGTGATGGTGTAGCGCTCCACCGACTTGCCGCCGGGCCGCAGCTGGGCCGCTAGGTCGATCTGGTGGGCGTCGTAGCGGGTGGGGGAGTAGTCGAGGCTGGCGCCGGCCAGCAGGCGCGAGTCCAGCCACTGCCAGCGCAGGCTGTGCTGGGCCAGCAGCCCGTAGCTGCGGAAGCGGCTCACGTTCACCTCCCCGCGGGCCTTATTGGGGTCGTTGGTGGCCGAAGCGGTGGGGTTCCAGCGGATGCCATAGCTCGGATTCTGGCCCAGCGCGTTGTCGCGGAAGTAGCTGGTGAGCGAAGTCGACTGCCGCTCCGACCACTGTTGCTCAGCCGTGAGGCGGGCGCGCAGGGCGTAGGCCTTGCGGTAGGTGAAGTCGGAGGTGCTGGAATACTCGCGCCGGTAGTAGGCCACGCTGTCCACCGCGCTGCTGGTCTGCGAGTCGTAGTCATTCACCGAGCCGGCCGCCGTCAGCCGCAGCTGCTGGCTCAGCGCGTACTCCACCCGGGCGTTCAAGGAGGCCTTGTTGTAGTCCGACGACGCCAGCCAACTGTTGCGCTGCCGGGCCACGTAGCCGCTCACGAAGGCCCCGAGCTTCGCGGTAATCATGCCCCCGCCCGCAGCCTGCGCGCGGCGGTAGCCGTACTGGTCGCCCTGCACACCGATGCTGGCGGTGGGCACGCTGGTGGGCCGCTTGGTCAGCACGTTGAGGGCCCCGCCCACAGCCTCCGGCCCGTAGAGCGAGGAAGCCGGGCCCTTCACCACTTCGATGGAGTTGATGGCCAGCGGGTTGGTTTCGAGCAGAGCGTTGTGGTTGAACACGCCCATGGGCCGCAGCGGAATGCCGTCTTCCAGGTACAGGAAATAGGCCGCCGTGCCGAAGGGCTGCCGAATGCCCATGGCGTGCTGCTCGTTGCCGTAGTTGAGCATCACCACGCCCGGCACTTTGTTGACCAGCTCCACCAGCAGGGTGGGCTTGGTGTCCTGAATGACGGTCGGCGTGATTTTGCTGATGGCCACCGGCGCGTCGGTGCGCAGCTGGGCCTCGCGCGAGGCCGTCACCACCACCGTCTGCAAGTCCTGCACGGCCGGCACTAGGGCCACGCGCAGCGGCCCCGGGCCCACGGCCACGGTCTGCGGCTGGTAGCCCACGGCCGTTACCACCAGCTCCGTAGCCGTGGTGGCGAGGTTGAATTGCCCGCTGGCATCGGTGGCGGTGCCGGTAGCCCCGTCCGGGGTACGCACCGTGGCCCCGACGAGCGGCTCCTTGGTCGTTGCGTCGAAAATGCGGCCCTGGCAGGCGCGCTGCTGCGCCCGGGCCGCCGGGCCCCCGACGAGGGCCACGAACAGCATTGGTAGTGCTTGTTTCACTGCGTGATAAGCTGATTGGGGCAGGCCAACGCCGGCGCCGGACGCCACGAACGGCGCCGCGCCGGACCACGCTGGTCCGCCGAATTCCGGGAAAAAACGGGAAGCAATCAGCCCTCCGCGGGCGGGTAATCGGGGCCAGGCCGGGCCCAGGCGTAGGCGGCTACGCGCAGGGTGGCGTAGCGCGGCGGGGCCGCGGCAAACCAGGCCGGCGCGGCCGGCAGCAGCGCGGCCGGGGCCGGGCAGGCCAGCACGATGTCTTGGAAGGCCTGCTTGTGGCTGCCCGGCTGCTCTTTGGCCTCGCGGGCGTCGGCGGCTTTCAGCTGCTTGCGCAGGTGGCACTTGCCGTTGCAGTGCATTTGGGGCTTGTCGCGGTTGATGCAGAGCACCCGCGCCACGTAGTCGCGCTGCAGCCACCAGCTGGCCACAATGCCCAGGCGCCCGGCGCAGTGCACCGAGAGCGAGCAGAGAAGCAGGATGGCAATGGCCTGGCGCATGCGCGGGGGAAGTCAGGACGACGGAACTGGCCGTCTGTTCGAGTCGGCCCCGGCAACGGGTTGCTGCCGGGCTCGATTGAAGCCGCAAAGGAACAACCCGCGGGCCCAAGCGCCAAACCCGGCCCAGGGTAGCCGAACTGCTAGGCCGGAAAATGCGTAACGATATATCCCATGCGCACACAGGAAATCGGTGGCCCCGGAAAAATTATTTGTCTTGATTTTTTGGTGGCGTAATAATCGGTTCCTATTTTAGCCTTCGAAACGCTCCCAAGGCACCCTCATGCGTCAGTTCGCCAACAGCCTCAATAACCAGAATCGGAACAATAATCTGTTCCGAGATGGAAGGCTATTGGTCTGATTGGCAGACTCCTAATCAACTGTTGATTTTGTAAGCCTTCCGTTTTTCGGAAGGCTTTTTTTTCGCCCCTACGCGCGCATTTCCGGGTTCGTGACACCGAAAAAACAACGGGTTTTTTCGGCCGGGCACAGTCTTGCCAATACTTGGCAAAATCCTAAACGAAAAACACTTTCTCATACCTCCAAAACGCACGTTAATTATGGAAACGGCCTCCGCCCAAACCCTGAGCCCCGCTGAGCTGCTCAAAACCGAAGAAGCCATCAGCTTCGTGAAGGATACCTTCGCCAAGGAGCTGGCCCGGCAGCTGCAGCTCACCAAAGTGTCCTCGCCCATTGCCGTGCTCGACGGCACCGGCATCAACGACGACTTGAACGGCATTGAGCGCCCCGTCTCGTTTCCCATCAAGGCCCTCGACGAGCAAAAGGCCGTGGTGGTACACTCCCTGGCTAAGTGGAAGCGCCTGCGCCTCACGCAGCTGGGCATCCCGGCCGGCCGCGGCATCCTTACCGACATGCGCGCCCTGCGCCCCGACGAGGACTATTCGCCCATTCACTCGATCTACGTGGACCAGTGGGACTGGGAAAAGCACATCCTGCCCGAGCAGCGCACCATCCCGTTCCTGCGGGAGACGGTGGCCAAAATCTACGAGGCGCTGCGCACCACCGAACTGCGCGTGGCCGAGGAGTACGCGGACATTACGCCCATTCTGCCCGAGCAAATCACCTTCATCCACGCCGAGGAGCTGCTGCGGCGCTACCCGGAGCTGACGGTGAAGCAGCGCGAAACGGAAGCCGCCCGGGAGTACGGTGCGGTGTTTATCATCGGCATCGGCGGCGAGCTAAGCCACGGCGAAATCCACGACGGCCGCGCCCCCGACTACGACGACTGGAGCACCGAAACCGAAGCCGGCCGCCGCGGGCTCAACGGTGACATCCTACTCTGGCACCCCGGCCTGCAGTCGGCCTTCGAGGTGTCGAGCATGGGCATCCGCGTCGACAAAGCGGCCCTGCTGAAGCAGCTGGCGGTGCGCGGCTGCCCCGAGCGCGCCGAGCTGGCCTTCCACAAGCTGCTGCTCGAAGGCGGGCTGACCGAAAGCATCGGCGGCGGCATCGGCCAGTCGCGCGTGACTATGTTTATGCTGCGCAAAACCCACATTGGCGAAGTGCAGGTGAGCATCTGGCCGGAAGCCGTGCGCGCCGAGCTGGCGGGCACGGGCGTGGAGCTGCTGTAGGCGTGGCTGAGGCAAGTACGGTTTGACCCAAGAACGGGCCGGTTCCTACAGCGGGAGCCGGCCCATTCGTTTTTGGGCCTCGCATAAGCATGTGAGCCGGGAATAAATGCGCCTCAACTACGCCGATATTGCCGCCTAAAACCAACGCTTTAGCCTTATGCGCATTCTCGTCATCGGCGACAGTATTACCCGCGGCACTCAGGGCGTCGGCTACGTGCCACGACTGGCGCGGCGGCACCCGCGGTGGCAGCTGGAAAACGCGGGCGTCAACGGCGAGCCGCTGCAAAGCATTGGCCGGCGGCTGCTCCGGCGCCTGGCAGCCGCACCCACCGCCTACGACGCGGTAGTGTGCGAAGCCGGCTACAACGACCTGCTGTTGCCCACGTTTGCCGAACGGGGTTTCTGGTTTCGGCAGGCGCTGGCGCAGATGCATCGGCAGGGCCACGAGCCGCTGGCCGATGCCACCGCCTTCGAGCAAGCCTACGCGCAGCTGCTGACCGAGGCAAGGGCTCTGAGTCCGGTGCCCATCGTGCTGACCACGCTGGGCTGCCTGGGCGAAAACCTAACCGCTGGACTCAACGCCCCGCGACGCGCCTACAACGCGGCCATCCGGCGGGTAGCGACCCTGCACGGCTGCCCGCTGGCCGATGCCGAAGCCGCCTTTGATGCTGCGTTGCTTCCTTCGCCCCCGGCAGCCGAATTCCAAAGCAGCTTCGTGGGCCTGGCCTTCGCCGATAAAATCTGGTGTGCCCTGGGCCGCGCCGATGCATTGAGCCGACAGCGCGGGCTGCACCTGACCATCGACGGCGGGCACCTGAACAGCCGCGGCGCCGAGCTGTTTGCGCAGGCCGTGGAGGCGCCGCTGCTGGCCCTGGCAGCTCATCGGCAGCTGGCCTGAGCACCCCGGGCCTAAAAACAATGGCCGGCCACTGTTGCAGCGGCCGGCCATCGGGGTCTTATACAAGGTGAGCTTACTTGCCCTGCGGAAACTCCGTAAACGAGCTGAAGTCGACCAACTTGCCGCTCTTGTCGAGGGTTTTTAGCTCTTCCTTCAGGTTGTGCTCGTTGCTCTTGGTGGTGTATTCCGTGTCGAGCTTGGTCAGGTCGGGCTTGCCGGCGTTGACCCAGGCGGTGTACCAGAAGTTGGCCGTGGCCTGGGCGGCGGTGCGCAGCTGGCGCTCCACCATGCGGTTCAGCTTCTGGTGGACGGCGGCCGTGTAGGCCTGGGTGCGGTACGAGCTGTTGAAGATGTTTTTGCGCGGCTGCCCGTTGCTGGCCTCGATGACCTGGTCGGCGGGGGTGGCGGCGGCCAGCTGCTTTTCCACGGCCAGCAGCGTGTCGGCGGCGGCGTGGGCCTGCAGCACGATGCGCCAGATTTCGGCCGTCGGGTCCTCGATGAACTTGGGCTCGGCCAGCTTGAAGTTGTAGGTCTTGCCGAACTGCTCGACCATCTGCGACTCGTAGAAGGCGTGCACGCCCTTCTGGCCGGTTTTCTGCCCGTCGTGGTTGGCCGAGGTGTGCAGGGGCTGGGTGGCGTCGCCGAGGTAGTGGCCCAGGTCGGCCGCTACGAAGAGGATTTCGTCCTTGTGCTGCTTTTTCATGGCCGCCGTCAGCTTCACCATCATGTCCTGCACGTACCAGGGCAGGCGGCCTTCCTTGTCGAGCTGAGCCGCGTCGTACTTGGCGTAGGCATCGGCGGCGGCGTGAGGAATGGCGTTGAGGTCGTCACCGTAGTTTTCCAGGTCCACGTAGTGGCGCGGGCCCTCGGCCCGGTCGCTGAGCACGTATTTGCGCGAATCGGGAATGACGGCTTCCGTGACCACAAAGTCGATGTGGTTGTAGAAGAACGTGCGCATGGGCGCGGGCAGAGCCAGCACGGCGGCGCGGTTTACGCGCTGGTGGCCCCAGTTGCCCCAGGCCATCAGCAGCGAGGGAACGGCGACTAACACGGCAGCAGCCAGCACGGCGCGGCGACGAATGGAAAACATGGCGAAGCGTGGGAGTTTAAGGGAGGTCAAGGCAGCAAAGGTCAGCGGTTTGGCGGCCTTGTGCAAAAACTCGCTCAAAGAAAAAGCAGGACAGTCGTCGGCCACCCCAAAACGACGAGCCCGCCGTGGCAGGACCACGGCAGGCTCGGGCAGGGCAGCGGCGCCGCGGGGGCGTCCGGGGCAGGCGCTTAGCGGCGCTTGCGCAGGCGGTTCAGGGCGTAGGTAGCGCCGCCGGCCAGCAGCAGCGAGGCGCCGCCGTCGAGGGGCACGGCCGTGGGTTCGGGGGCGCCGGGCGTGGGGCCGCCCGAGCCCGGGTCCTGGGCGTGCAGGGGCGTGAGCGAGCAAGCCAGCAGCAGGGCGGCCACGGCCAGGGCGGCGCGCAGGGTGTTCAGCAAAGCAGTCATGAAAGCAACGGAAGGGGGCGGCGCCGCGCCTGAGTAGTCGACGCGGCGCCGCGTGGTGGTTGGATTAGAAATGAAACGGAGCGGTTATTCGACGACCAGGCGCTTGGTGATGGTGCCGGCGGGCAGGGCCACCCGCACCGAGTACACGCCCTTGGCCAGGCCGGCCAGCGGCAGCGCCACGGCCGTGCCACGGCCGGTGGCCGGTACCTGCTGCGTGCGCACCTGTTGGCCCAGCGCGTTCAGCACGCTCACCGTCACTGGCTGCTGCGTGGCGGGCAGGCCCAGGTACACCGTGCCGTGGGCCGGGTTCGGGTACACCGATACCGTGGCGGCCAGTTGGGCCTGGCCGGCCGAAGTCACGCGGCTCTGGGCAAACTCCACTGAGAAGCGGCCTGGGGCCTCGCCCGCGGCAATGGTGCAGCTGTAGCTAGGCTGTTGTTGCAGGTCGATGGTGGCGCCGGTCAGCGCGTCGCGCAGGGTGGCCGTCCAGCCCGTGGGCAGGTTGAGGAGCTGCCCGGCCTGCAGGGTGTAGGTGGCCGTCTGAGCCACGCGCACCAGCAGCGGCACCGTCACCGGGGCCGTACTCAGGGCCGGCAGGCCGCTGATCGACAGCGCCGTGGTGCCGGCCAGGGCCCCGAGCTGCACCACGTTGCCGTTGCCGAGGCGGTAGGCGTCGTACTGCGCGTCGAAGCCGGCAGTAGCGCCCTGCTCGAAGTACACGGCCGTTTCATCCGATGCCGAGCCGGCGACGTTGGCCAGCGTCAGGCGCAGCAGCGGGCGCGTTTCGGCGGTGGTGCGCTGCAGGGCCGGGTTCTGGTAAGTGGTCAGGCGGGCGGCGTTGGTGAAGGCAATGGAACCGGGCGTACCTGGTACCGAGGTGCGCACGAAGAAAGCCTGGCCCATGGGCAGGATGTTGGAGCCGCCGTTGGCCGGCACCCCGTTGACGTAGCTGGCGTAGGAGCCCGCGTACTGCCCGCTCGAGCGGAACACGTACACCGCGTTGTCGAGGCCCGTGCGGGTGAGCTGGGTGAAGTTGATGGGCGCGGGGTAGGGGTTACCGAGCAGGTGCCAGCCGGCCTGGCTGCCCGCGCCGCGGGTCAGGTTGATGCGGTTGTAGGTGCCGTTGCCCAGCGTGCCCACGAAGTCCATGATCTGCCGCCCCATCATGTTCACGGTGAAGCCGAAGGTCGGGAACATGGCATTGGTGACCGGCGACACCCAGCCCCGGTCGAAATCCGCCACGGCCGAGCCGCTGGTTACGCGCGTCTCGTCGAAGCTGAACACGTTCGGGAAGGGCGTCACCGAGCCGGGGTTGGGGGCGGTATTGTAAGCCGGGTTGGTGACGGGGCTGAAGCCGCCCGCGCCGATGGCCATGTCGGCCAGGGTGGTATTGGTCACCGGGGCCGCCAGGTGGCGGTAGCCCATCTGCGGGTTGGTCGTCGGGCCGATGAAGCGCTCCACGGTCACGTTGCCGCTGACCGCGGCCGTGCCGTTGTTCACCACCATGGCCGTTTCCGAGCCGTCGATGCGCGAGTGCAGCGTCAGGTTGCCGTTGGAGGTCAGGTTGCCGTTGAGCGTGAGCAGCTGGTCGAGGGCCAGCGGCTGGTTGAGCACCGCGCCCGCCGCGCCGATGGTGGCGCGGTAGATGCTGGCGCTGCCCGTGCCGCTGAAGCTCTGGGACGCCGCGCCGTTGGTTTGCAGGGTACCCGCGCCCAGCAGCAGGCCGTTGTTGGTTAGGTTGCCCCCCAGCGTGAACACGCCGCCCGCGGCCACCGTCAGGTTGGCGCCGCTGGCAATGGTGAGGTTGTTCACCGCCGCCGCCGTGCTGAGCACCGGCATGCGCGGCACCCCGCTCGGAATGGTCACGTCGTCGGCGGCCGTGGGCACGGCGCTGGCGCTCCAGTTGGCCGGGTCGGTGTACACGGTGCTCACCGCGCCGGTCCACTGGTTGCTGGCCAGCACCACCACCGTCAGGTCAAACTGCTGCGAGGCTACCGGGCTGCCGTTGTCGACGGCCTGGAAGCTGATGACGTGGCTGCCCAGGTTGCAGGCGGCCCCGGTCACGCTCAGGCTTAGTGTGGGGTTGGACGTGCCGTTGTTGCTCACCGTGGTATTGCACAGGCCGCCGGTATTAGTCGACACGGTTACCGACTGGCCCACTTCCGGGCCGAGGAACTGTAGGCTCAGGTTACGGGTCTGGCCCAACGTCAACGTGATGGTGTTGCCCGAGGGCATCCCCGTTACGCTGGGTGGCACGTTGTTGCTGCTGGTGCCCACCTTAAAGGAAAAGCACTGGTTGTCGAGCCAGTCGACGCCGCTCGGGTCCTGGTTGTTGGGGTGGGAGGAGCCGGTCATGTTGAAGCGGCCGACCTGGATGAAGTTCACCCCGTTGCCCTTGTTAACGCCTACCGTGGCTGGCACCCCGCCGAAGCCGTTCACGCCGCCGTCGGCGCCGCCGGTGGTCCACTGCATGTCGCCGTAGGCAAAGAACACATCATCGCCGGTGAAGCCCGGGGCGGTGTTGGCCCTGATAGTGAGCTGGAAAGTATTCTTCTTGTCGGCTTGGCGCGAGAAATAAGCTACGCGGTTCCAGGTTACCACCAAGCGGTCGGAAAAGCGCTTGAACCAGATGTTGCCGCTGGGGTAGGGCGTGGCCAGGGTGTCGGCCAGTTCGACGTCTACATCGGCCCAGAACGGGGCAATCATCGGTACCGCAATGGGCAGGCCGGTGGCCGTGAAGGTGGTGAAGCCCTGGCCGAAGGTGATGTTGCCGTTGCTGTTGATGTATACCTCATTGTACACGTTGCCGTACAGCGAGAAGTTGAAGCCCAACGGAATCGGGCCCCGGTAGCTGTCGTCGGCGAAACCGCCCTGGCGCGAAAAGTGCTGCCAGCCGCCGGCCGCTGTGGTATCGAGCGGCACGAAGCACGTTGGGAGCTGTTGCGCCCCCGCAGCGGCACTGCCTTGGTTGCCAGACGTGATGGAGCGGGCTACTATGGGCAGCGCAGCTTGTTGCACGCGTTGTAGCTTTCTGGCCGCATAGCCAGGGTCGGTCAGTGCGGGCGACCAGCTGCCTCCAGCAGGTTGCTGCGCTAAGGCATTGCGACTAGGACCGAGCAGCGCCAGCGCCGCTACCAGCAGCGCCGATAACCGGGTAAAAAGTGTTGTCATAGTAGGGAACGTGCTGAAATGAGACTGATAACACGAATGTATTGGCATATTCCATACTGATAATACTTTATCACCTTATTATGTGATAATAGTTGAGAGAAATAGAAATAAGTCGGGAACGGAGCTTGGTAGGATACCGGATCCGTCGCACTATTCTGCCGCTCGGAAAGCATTGCTGCAGCAAGGTACAGTCAGCTTACTGCTCGGTGCTAATTGCCTAACCTGCTAGCCCGGGGCTGAATCCGGCAGGGGCGCAGAGGCCTAGCCTTTTGGCGCTGGTAATCACACCAACTGGCGCACTACGGACCCCGCACTGCTCAGGGCGGCTTCCACGGTGCCGCCCGCCGGGCCTTCGTACAGCGCCTCCCCGGCAAAAAACAGCGTATCGGCCACCGGTGTGGCCAGCACCTGCCGGGCCGCGGCGCCGCCCACGGTGGGATAGGTGTAGGCGCCGCGGGCCCACGGATCGGCGCCCCAGTCGAGCACGCGGTGGGCGCGCAGGCGGCGGTGCAGCTCGGCCACCGGCGTGCAGAAGATGGCGGCCAGCGACTCCAGCGCCTGCGTGAGCAGCGTGTCGGGTGGCGTGGCGGCCTCGGCGGCGGGGCCACCCAGCCAGCCGGTAAGCAGGGGGCGCGGGTCGGGCTGCTGGCTCCACCACGTCGGAATGGCGGCCTCGACGAAGAGGAAGCCCAGCTCAGGCGCGGGCCGGGGCGCGTCGGCCTTTTCCCAGAAGGCCGCGTCGAATTCCAGCAGGATTTTCACTACCGAGCCCATGCCCAGCGCCGCCACGGCCGCGCGCAGGCCCGGCAGCTCCGGCTCGAAGCGCAGGGCGCCCGGCGCCTCGGGCGGGGCCTGCAGCACGCCCAGCGGCACGGTTATCAGCGCCTGCCGCGCCTCGAAAGTGCCGCCCGGCCCCTCGCAGCGCACGTGCCCGTCCCGCCAATGTACCGTGTGCACGGGCGCTTGGCAGCGTACCGTCACGCCGGCGGCGGCGCACTGCCGCGTGAGCAGTTCCAGCAGCCGCGCGTAGCCGCCGGCGGGCCGCGGCGAGTCTTCGGCCCCGCCCTCGGCCCACTCGTCGCGCAGGGCGAAGGTGCTGGCCCGGCGCAGGTCGGCTAGGTCGAAGCCCTCGGCAAACTGCGTGACCTGCCGGCGCAGCTCCGCGTTGCCGGCGCCCGCCAGGTAGCGGTCCAGGAAGTCGGCCAGGGGCAGGTCGTGCTCCAGCGCCTGCAGGGCCTGAATCAGCCGGGGCATTTCCGCAATAAACTCCTCGGCCTCGCGCAGCTGCCCGTTCTGCGCCTGGTAGTTGCGGCCCGCCGTGTCGTGCCAGGCTATGCCGCCTTCGCGCAGCAGGGCGCGGGTCAGCGGGGCTTCGCCGTGAATAAACTCGGCGCCGCCTTCCACCGGGGCCGAGAAGCCGCCATCCGAAATGGGGCAGATGCGGCCGCCCACCCGGTCGCGGGCTTCGAGCACGGTGACGCGCCGGCCGGCGCGGGCCAGGTCGCGGGCGGCCAGCAGGCCCGCCACGCCCGCGCCGATGATGAGCAGGGAGGAATCAGACATAAAGCAAAACAACAGGCCGGGGCTGAAAGGGAAAAGCGCCGGGGCTGTCCTGACTTACGCAACATCGCCCGGCGGGTATATCCCACCGGGCGCAGCGCCCGCCAATACTGGGCGGCCAGCATGTAGATATAGGCGCTAAAAGTCCTCCGCAATCAGCTCGTGGTTGATAAAGGCCGCGGCCTTGCTGCCATTGGCCACCGCCGCCGCCAGCTGGCGCATGGGCGAGGAATTGTCGCCGGCCACGTAGAGGCCCGCCACCGCCGTGCGCCCGAATTCGTCGGCCGCGAGCAGGCCCGTCGGGCTCAGGGTCAGGCCCAGCTGGGTGCCCAGGTCGGAGGACTGGCGGAACGGTACCCGGGCAAACATGGCCGTGAGCGGCAGCCGGGTGCCATCGGCCAGCCGCAGGTGGTGCAGCTGCCCGGCCTGGTGCTCCACGGCCTGCAGCGGCGCTTCGATGATGGCCACGCCGCGGGCCGTGAGGTGGGCGGCCTGCTCGGCGCTGAGCGTGCTGGGGCCGTTGGTAAGCAGGCGCAGATCGGGGCTCCAGTGGTGAATGAGGCGGGCAAACTCGAAGCCCGTGTCGCCGTTGCCGAGCACGGCCAGGGGCTGCCCGTGCACCTCGTAGCCGTGGCAGTAGGGGCAGTGCAGCACCGAAATGCCCCAGCACTCGGCAAAGCCCGGCAGCGGCGGCAGCTCGTCGTGCAGGCCGGTGGCCAGCAGCAGCTTGCGCGCCCGGTAGGCCGGCCCCTCAGCCGTTTCAACGCGGAAGCCCCCGGCTTCGGCCGTGGCGCGGGTGGCCGTGGCGGCCCGGAGCTGCACGGTGGGGTAGGCGGCCAGCTGGGCGCGGGCCAGGGCCGCCAGCTCGGCGGGCGCGGCCCCGTCGCGGGTGAGGAAGCCGTGGGCGTGGGGCGTCTGGCGGTTGCAGGGCCGGCCGGCGTCGAGCACCAACACGCGGCGCAGGGCGCGGCCCAGCACCAGGGCCGCGCTCAGCCCGGCGTAGCTGCCGCCGATGATGAGCACGTCGTAGGATTGATCGGGATGCATCGGGTAAGGGGAAATGAAGGGAAACGGGCCGCGGGCAAACTTTTCGGCCGGCGGCCGGCTTTACAAACCTACCGCCGGCCTTGCCGCCGCGCGCTGCTGTTTTGGAGAGCTACTTTCCCTTTGTATAGCCCGATGTCGACCCTCAACCCCCAGGAGCTGCGCCCGATCTGGGACGCGCTGGCCGTCGTGTGCGGCCGCTGGCGCATGCCTATCATTCACTGCCTGTGCGGGCAGCCGCTGCGCTTTTCCGAGCTGGAAGCCCACCTCGACTGCATCACGCCCAAGGCCCTGGCCGAGCACCTGCACGCGCTGGAGCTCAACGGCCTGGTGCACCGCGAAGTGGTGCCCTCGCGCCCCGTCATCACGCGCTACGGCCTTACCGAGCACGGGCGCACGGTGCTGCCGCTGCTGCAGGAGCTGCGCCGCTTCGGCGAAACCCACCGCCAGCATCTGACGACGGAGGTATAGAAGTTTGTGAGTTTAAGAGGGTGAGAGTTTGGGGAAGTGCTTCGTTGAACGTCATGTCGAGCGAAGTCGAGACATCTCGCGTGCTGACGTTCGAGGGTAATAACTGTTCAACGAGCAGATTACTATCGAGCGAGATGTCTCGACTTCGCTCGACATGACGTTCTTTCTCACCCCCTTCCTCAACTCACCAACTTCTTACTCCCTGGTCAGCACTTCGTCGATGAGGCCGTAGGCTTTGGCTTCGTCGGCGCGCAGCCAGTAGTCGCGGTCGGAGTGCTGGTGAATCTGCTCGTAGGTCTGGCCGGTGTGCTTGGCGAGGATTTCGTAGAGCTCCTGGCGCATTTTCAGGATTTCGCGGGCCGTTATTTCGATGTCGGCCGAGGGGCCCTGGGCACCGCCGGAGGGCTGATGCATCATCACGCGGGCGTGGGGCAGGGCCGAGCGTTTGTGGGCGGCCCCGCCGGCCAGCAGCACCGAGGCCATGGAAGCGGCCAGCCCGGTGCAGATGGTAGCCACGTCGGGGCGGATGTACTGCATGGTGTCGTACATGCCCAGGCCGGCGTACACCGAGCCGCCGGGCGAGTTGATGTAGAGCAGGATGTCCTTCTGCGCGTCGACGGACTCCAGGAACAAAAACTGCGCGATGATGATGTTGGCAATGTTGTCGTCGACGGCCTGGCCCAGGAACACGATACGGTCCATGATCAAGCGCGAAAACACGTCGATTTCGGCGAAGCGGGTGGGCCGCTCCTCGATGACGGAGCGCGTCATGCTCTCGATGTAGGGCCGGGCCAGGCCGGCGGCGTGGTGCAAGTACTGGTCGACGCGCAGGCCGCTCAGGCCCTGGTGGCCGACGGCAAAGCGGCGGAATTCGGTGGATGCGTGCATGGTCGTTTTTGTTGTTGGTTTTCGTTTTTCGCCGGGGTATGGGTGCGCCGTGGGCGGCTGAATGCTGATCAGCAGCCGTAGCGGAAGAGAAAAAACGGGCAAAGCGCCGCCTTACAGCGGCCTCACGGCCGCCGCTACAGGCAAGAGAGTAGGGAAAGTGCGCCGCTAGGCCGGACCAGCCTCAGCGGCGGAAGCGCCGCAGCAGGGCGCGCAGTTCCCCAGCGGCGCCGCGCAGCCAGCCGCCCGTCGGCGGGCCGTAGAGCTGGCGGTGAATGGCCTGCAGCTCCCGGCGCAGCTGTTGGCGCCCGGCCAGCTGCAGACCCTGGTAGAGCTGTTGTTGCACGGCGGCATCGGCGGCCAGCGCAGGGTCGAGCAACTGCTCCAGCTGCCAGGCCGCGGCGGCTTCGGCGGTGGGCGCGGGGCCGAGCAGGTGCTGCTCAATGCGCTGCAGACGGGTTAGTTCGGGGCGCATGGCTTAGCGGGCTAGCAGGTCGGCGGTACCGGCCCAGGCGGTGCGCACTGCCTGGCGCAGGCGCTCCAGGCACTTGAATTTCTGCACCGTGGCCGAGCGCACGCTGCCGTAGTCGTGAGTGGCGGCAATCTGCTCCAGCGGCTGGCGGTGGTAGTAGAAGGAAAGCAGAATGCTCTGGCACCGCTCGCCGAGCTGGGCCAGGTAGTCCAGCACCGAGGCGGCTTCCGCCGGTGCTTCGGCGTCGGGCAGCTCCTCGGCCTGCGCCGGGCTCAGCTCGGTGTGGGGCAGCTGGCGGCGGCGCTGCAGCTCGCGCCGCCACAGGTTGCGGCTGATAGCTACCAGAAAGGTGCTCGGCGCGGCCGTGAGGGTGAGCGTGCCGGCCACGGCCTTTTCGTAGAGCACGATGAGCGCGTCCTGAAACACGTCCTGCGCGTCCTGGCCCGAGCCACCGTGGCGGCGCACGTGGCGCTCCACCATCGGGAACGTGCGCCGGTAGAGGCCGGTGAGCGTGCCGGGGCGGTCGGTCAGCAGCGCGGCGCGCAGGGCTGCGGCGCGGTCGGCGGGTGGGGCCGGGGGCGGAATCAGGTCGGTAGTCATAGCGGCGGGTGATGTACTGATTAATCGGCAGAACGCGCAAGTATCACCGTCGCGCAGGGAAAAAAGTTTAGCCCTTGTCTTGCTGCGGTTCGCCGGGCGGAGCAAACCGACCTTCCGGACGCGCCAGCCAGGCTGGAGCAGCCGGCTCGGGCCGCCCCCGCAAAACCACTCGCCGCCCTTACTTTGCGGCTTCAGATGCTCCCGCCCATGCTCCACGCCGACCACGCCCTCGCCCAGCGCCTTGAACGCACCGAAGCCCGCAGCAACGCCGCCTTCGTGGAGACGCGGGCCTACCAGCAGCTCGGCAGCGGGGCCACCTGGCGCCGCATTGCCGGCGCCTTCGTGCTCTTCGATGGCCATGCTTCGCCACTGACGCAAACCTTCGGACTAGGCTTGTACGAGCCCGTCAGTGCGGCTGAGCTGACCGAAATTGAGTTCTTTTTCCTGGAGCGCGGCGCAGCCGTGATGCACGAAATCAGCCCTCTGGCCGATACCGCCTTGCTGCCGTTGCTGGCCGAGCGGGGTTACCATCCCATCGAGTACACCAGCATTCTGTACCGCCCGCTTACGCCCGATTATCAACCTGCCACTCAGTCCAATCCGCAGTTGAGCACGCGCCGCATCGGGGTGGGCGAGGAGCTGCTGTGGGCGCAGACGGCCGCCGCCGGCTGGAGCACCGAAATGCCCGGATTGGCCGATTTTATGCTCGAATTTGGGCAGCTCAGCGCCCACAGCGCCGGGGCGGCTCCGTTTGTGGCCGAGCTGCAGGGGCAAGTCATTGCCACCGGCGGGCTGTTTATTTATGAGGATGTAGCCCTGCTCGCCGGGGCCAGCACCGTGCCCGCGGGGCGGCGCCAGGGCGCCCAGCTGGCCCTGCTCGATGCCCGCCTGCGCCACGCCGCCGCGCAGGGCTGCACCGTGGCCATGATGGGCGCCTTGCCCGGCAGCCAGTCGCAGCGCAACGCCGAGACGCAGGGCTTCCGCGTAGCCTACACCCGCGCCAAATGGATGCTGGGTCAGCCAGCCAGCTAGTTGGCCGACGGGTGCAACAACCGGCCGAACCTATCGGCGGCCGTTGCCGTTTGCCCACGTAATTTTGCAGGCTGCGCCGGGGTTCGTCGACCGCCCAACCGGCTGCAGTCTTTCCACTTGCCCATGCAACAGCCCAGCCCGACTCCTTCCGTACGGCCCATCGCCGAGCGCGTGCAGCGCGGGCAGCGCAGCACCCTGGTGGGCGTGGGGGCCAATCTGCTGCTGGCCATGGTGAAGGGCGCGGCCGGGGTGCTGGGCCACAGCTACGCCCTCATTGCCGACGCCATCGAGTCGGCTTCCGACATCTTCACCTCGCTGTTTGTGTGGCTGGGCCTGCGCGCCGCCGCCCGGGAGCCCGACGAAAACCACCCCTACGGCCACGGCAAGGCCGAGCCCCTGGCCTCCATGCTGGTGGCCGGGGCGCTGGTGCTGGCCGCGGGCATCATCGTGTGGCAGAGCATCGGGCACATCATGACGCCGCACAAGATTCCCTCGCCCTTCACCCTGCTGGTACTCGGCGGCGTGGTCATCATCAAGGAGTGGCTGTTTCGCCACATCGACCAGGTGGGCGACGAGGTGGGTAGCGGGGCGGTGAAGGCCGACGCCTGGCACCACCGCAGCGACGCCATTACCTCGCTCACCGCCTTTGTGGGCATCAGCATTGCCATTATCGGCGGACCCGGCTTCGAAAGCGCCGACGACTGGGCCGCCATCGGCGCCTCGTTCATCATCGTCTTCAACGCCTACCACATCTTCCGGCCGGCCCTGGGCGAAATCATGGACGAAGCGCCCGCCGGCACCTGGCCCGAAGACGTGGCCCGCGTGGCGCGCACCGTGCCCGGCGTGCTCGGCACCGAAAAGTGCATCGTGCGCAAGATGGGCTTCGAGTACTTCGTCGACCTGCACGTGTTGGTCGACGGCGACATCAGCGTGCGCGAAGGCCATGCCGTGGCCCACGCCGTGAAAGACACCGTCATTGCCCAGATGCCCGTCATCTACGACGTGCTGGTGCACATCGAGCCGGAAGACTGGCACGCGTAACCAGCGGCCAGCGGCCCCGCAACTAAGAACGTCATTCCGAGCAGAGCGAGGAATCTCGCGTGCTGACTTCCACCAGTAACCTTCTCGTTGAACGAGGACTTTACTATCTGGCATCAGCACGCGAGATTCCTTGCTCTGCTCGGAATGACGTTCTGGTTTAGGCGTTAATAAGTTGGTATTACCGACGTCTGCCTAGCCCTGCCAGGTCGGCTCGTCGGCGGAGGGGCCGTAGGTGCCGGGCACGGGCACGTCGAGCAGGCGCAGGTACACGGTGAGCTGGCCGCGGTGGTGAATCATGTGGCTGATGAGGTGGCGCACCACTTCGGCGCGGGGCTGGGTGAGGAGTACCTGCGCGCCGCTACGCATGGTCCAGGGCTGCTCCAGGTCTTCGGCCGAGGCTGTTTCCAGACCGTTGCGCGCGGCTTCGGCGCGCTGCTCGAAGTAGGCCAGCAGCTCCTCCGAACTGGTGAGCGGCGCGGGCACCACGCCATCGAAGGCGGCCACGTCAATGTCGGTGGTGTCGAGCGTGTCCTTGATCCAGCCGATCAGGTCGGTGGTGTGGCCGGCGAGCTGGCCCAGCGTCATCGACTTGGGGTGGGGCTGCCAGCCGAACTGCGCGACGGGCACGCGCGCCAGCACGCGGCGGGTGAGCTGAGCTTCGGCGGTCAGCTCCTTGACTAAGGCTTGGGCGGGGGCGGCTACCAGGGTGGCTTCCATGGGCTTACAGGGGGTTGGGTTGATTGATAGCCCAAACTTCGGCGCCTCCAGTGACAGCCCTATGTCAGCAGGCGTCGGCCGGTACGCAAAAAAACTCGTGGGCGGCGCGGGCCAGCTCCTGCACCGTGGTCTGCAGCTCCGCCGGCGCCACAATCTGCACCTGCCCGGCGAAGAGCAGCAGCCAGCGGCCGAAGTGCTCCAGGCAGCCGGGCACCAGCGTCATTTCCACCCAGCCATCGGGCAAGGCCTGCTCCTGTTTCCAGCCGAAGTAGTGCTTGTATTCGTGCACCTGCCCGAGCACCTGCGGCCCGAAGCGCACCATGGCCACCTGCGTCTGGCGGCGCCGGGCCTGCTCGGCCCAGTACGACTGCAGGGTGTCGGGGCGCGGCGCGAAGGCCTCGTCGAGCACCTGCAGGCCGGCAATGCGGTCGAGGCGGAAGTCGCGGAACTCCTGGCGCAGGCGGCAGAAGGCCACCACGTGCCAGTGCTGCCCGAAGTACACCCCGATGGGCTCCACGTCGCGGCGGGAGGGCGTGCCCTGGTGGCCGGCGCGGTAGTCGAGGCGCACCACGCGCTGGCGGGCCACGGCGTCGAGCAGGGGCTGCTGGGTGCCGGCGGCGGGCGTGGGCACCGCTGGGCGGCGCGGGCCGCCGAACACGCGGATGCGGGCGCTGAGCGTTTCCACGTAGTCGCGGTCGGGGCGGCGGAGCACGGCGCGCAGCTTGTCCATGGCCGACTGGCTGAGCTGGGCCGTGTGCGCGTCGGTGAGCTGGGCGGCCAGCTTTTCGGCGGTGAGCAGGGCCGTGGCTTCCTCCCGGGTAAACATGACCGGCGGCAGGCGGTAGCCCTCGGCCAGCGAATAGCCCACGCCGGCTTCCCCGCAGATGGGTACGCCGGCTTCCTCCAGGGTGCGCAGGTCGCGGTAGATGGTGCGCAAGCTCACGCCGTAGCGGGCGGCCAGCTCGGGCCCCTTCACCACGCGCTTGGTCTGCAGCTGCACGAGCAGGCCGGTGATGCGGTCGAAGCGGTTCATGGGGCGCAAAGTAGCGCCAAATGGGCCGCGGGCCGGGCGGCAGGCAACGTTCCCGACAACGTTTGCATAAATAAAGCCCGGCCGCGGGCAGCGGTATTTGTGGCGGCGGGTGAAACTTCCGGCCGCCGCCGGGTCGTTGGGCCTGGGGCGAGGCACCGTGCCGCGCCTTTTTTCGGCCTGATTTTACGTTTTCGTGCATGCGTCATAGCTCCTCCCGTTCGGCCGCTGGCCTGGTTCTTCTTCGTGCGGCCCGTACCCTGCTCCTCGGTGGGGCCTTGCTGGGCAGCCTCGCGGCCTGCGGCAGCAAAACCAAAACCACCGACCCGGACCCGGTCACGCCCGACACCAGCGCCAACGAGCCCGCCATTTTCGCGCAGACGGGCTTTTCGACGCAGAACGGCGGCACCACCGGCGGGGCGGGCGGCAGCACCGTCACCGTGCGCACCCTGGCCGATTTGCAGCAGTACGCCAGCAGCGCTACGCCCTACGTCATCAAGATTGAGGGCACCATCTCGGGCGGTACGCAGGGCGCCTCGGTCAACGTGAATTCCAACAAAACCCTGCTGGGCGTGGGCTCGACGGCCTTTCTGGAGGGCGTGGGCCTGACCATCAGCGGCAAGCGCAACGTCATCGTGCGCAACCTGAAGTTCACCATGTCCACCGTCACCAACACCTACATCAACGACGAGAACCGCCCGCAGGTGGCCGTCAACGACGGGGACTGCGTGACGATTTCCAACAGCCAGAACCTCTGGATCGACCACTGCGAGTTCTACAACATCGACCCGGTGACGCAAACCAACCAGGACCTCTACGACGGGCTGGTCGACGCGAAGGGCAGCAGCCAGTATATTACCGTATCGTGGAGCTACTTCCACGACCACCACAAGTGTCACCTGATCGGCTCCTCGGACTCGGACAACCTGGACCGGAAGATGACCTTCCACCACAACTACTACAGCAACATCAAGGAGCGCCTGCCCAGCTACCGCGGCGGCACGGCCCACGTGTTCAACAACTACTTCAAGCACGTGACCGGCTCGGGCGTGAACTCGCGCGTGGCGGCCTGCCTGCTGGTGGAAAACAACGTGTTTGAGGACGTGCGCGACCCGGTGACGAGCAAGAACAGCGCCGTGGGCTACTGGTCGGCCAGCGGCAACCAGTACCTGAACTGCACCGGCTCGCAGCCCACCAACGCCGCCTGCACCCTCACGGTGCCCTACGCCACCACCGGCGTGCTGAGCCCGGCCGCCGAAGTGAAGGACGCCGTCACGACCAAGGCCGGCGTGGGCAAGCTGTAATTTCGGCCTCCCACAAACCTTCCCGCAAGCCCCGGCCACTCTGGCCGGGGCTTTTTTTGCGCCGGTCGGGCGGGGGCGCGTAGTTTCGCCCCATGAACTTCCGCACCACCCGCCCCGCCGCCGACGAGTACGGCGCCTACTACGACCGGTACATCCAGCAGATTCCCGCCGGCCACGACCCCGTGCAGCGCCTGCGCGAGCAGCAAGCCGAGCTGCACGCCCTGTTCAGCGGCCTCAGCGACGAGCAGGCCCGGCTGCGCTACGCCCCCGGCAAGTGGAGCATCAAGGAAACGCTGGTCCACGTCATCGACACGGAGCGGGTGTTTGCCTACCGCGCCCTCAGCATTGCCCGCGGCGACCAGACCCCGCTGCCCGGCTTCGACCAGGATGCCTTTACCGCCCACAGCGGCGCCGACGCCCGCCCCCTAACCGGCATTCTGCGCGAGTACGACGCCCAGCGCGCCGCCACGCTGGCCTTGCTGGAGTCGTTGGCCGATGAGGCCCTGACGCGGCGCGGCACCGCCAGCGGCATGCCGGTGAGCGTGCGCGCCCTCAGCTACATGCTGCCCGGCCACGAGGCGCACCACCTGCAGCTCTGGCGCGAGCGGGTGTGGCCCTTGCTGGGGTAGAGCCGTAAAGGCAAAGCCTGGCCGCAGGCCCGAAGCAGTCAGTTCGAGGCCGCAGTTGCGTGTGCGCTATGGGAATGGAAACCGTTATCTACGGCTATATAGCCGAGCCGTACTACGGCAATCGTAACCCCGAGGAAATGCGGCGCCTGAACCGGCAATGCCAGCGCTTCAACGCCCGGGTGCTGAAATCCCTACCCGTGTACGACGAATGGCCCCCGCTGTACCGGGGCTTTTTTCATGTGTTCGGTGGGTTTGATATGCCTGGCGGCTACGGCGACTATAAAGGCCGCGTCATTCCGTTTGGCGGGCGCTACAAGAGCATTGAGGCCGACTTTCTCCACTGGCTGCCGAAGTTCGAGGCCCTGCTGCGCCGCCTGCTCTGGGAGAAAGTGCGCCTGCACGTGGTAACGGAATACACCTTCCCGCTGACCCTGGAGTGGACGGTGCCGCTCGACGAGTACAGCACGATGCTGGAGGCCCGGCCGCTGGCGCCGCCCACGCGCTGGGACTTCAGCGGCAGCCTGGACTTCTTCTACGACGCCTACCAAAACGCCCACCGCCAACCCTTCGGCCCACGGCCCGTTATGCCGCCGCCGGCAACAGAATCCGGAAAGTAGTGCCTTCGCCCACTACGCTGTCCACCTCGATGCGGCCGCCGGCCTGCTGCACGATGCGGTTCACCAGGTACAGCCCGAGGCCGGAGCCGCCCACGTGGTCGTGGAAGCGGCGAAACAGCTGAAACAAATCCGGGCCGTAGCGGGCCACGTCGAGGCCCAGGCCGTTGTCCTGCACCAGCAGCACCGGGGCGCCCTCGTCCGTCCGCGTGGTGCGCACGCGCACTACGGGGGCGCGGTCGGGGTGGCGGTACTTGAGGGCGTTGCTGAGCAGGTTGTAGAAGATGCTCTGCAGGTTGAGGCGGGCGAAGCGCAGGGCCGGCACGGCCGCGAAATCCAGCCGGAAAGCCGCCCCGGTGGCCGTGGCCTGCTCGTGCATGCTCTGAATGACTTCCTGCGCGAGGGGCAGCAGCGCCACCGGCTCCGTCGCGTCTTGGGCGTTGCGGCGCTCCACCTGCACCACTTCCGAAAGGCCCTGAATGGTGTTGTGAATCTGCCCGAGCGCGCCCTCGAACATCTGCATCAGCTGGGGGGCCTCGGGGTCGTGGAAGGTGGCCGTGCGCTTCAGCTCCTGAAACACGCCGGCCAGGTTGTACACCGGCTGGCGCAGGTCGTGCGAGGCGGTGTACACGAAGTTGTCCAGGTCCTGGTTGATGCGCGTGAGCTGGCGGTTGGCCTGGGCCAGCTCCTGGTTGATGGTCTGGGTTTCGTCGTTGGCGGCGCGCAGCTCGCGGTTGGTGGTGGCCAGTTTGCGGCTGGCCAGCTGCAGGGCTTCGGCCAGGCCTTTCTGCTGGTGCATGTCGGTGGCGGTGCCAAACCAGCGGGTAATCTGGCCGTGCTCGTCGCGCAGGGCCAGGGCCCGCGCCAGAAACCAGCGGTACTGCCCGTCGTGGCGGCGCAGGCGGGCTTCCACCTGGTAGGGCTGGCCGGAGTGCAGGCTGCTGGCCCAGTGCTGCTGCATGCGCGGCAGGTCCTGGGGGTGAAAATAGCGGCTCCAGCCGTCGTACAGGGCCTCGGCTACGGCGCCGCCGGTGTAGGCGCACCACTGCTCGTTGCAGTAATCCACCGCGCCGGCGGGCGTGGCCGTCCACACCAGGTGCGGAATGGCGTCGGAGAGCAGGCGAAACTCCAGCTCGCTCTGCTCGACCCGGCGGCGGGCCTGCACCAGCGCCGTCACCTCGTAGGCAAACACCAGCACCCCGTCGATGAGGCCCGCCGCGTCGTGGCGGGGCTGGTAGATGAAGGTGAAGTACCGGTCTTCGACGGGCCCGCCGGCCTGACGGGCGGCCTGCACCAGCGTTTCGCGCCCCTCGTACGGCTCGCCCGACTGGTAGACGCGCTGCAGAATGAGCCAGATGGGCTGCCGGGCAAATTCCGGCATGGCCTCGGCCAGGGGGCGGCCCAGCAGCGCCCGGTCCGGAAACAGCCGCTGGTAGCCGGGGTTGACCAGCTCGTACACCAGCTCGGGGCCATCGAGCACGCAGATGGCGGCCGGGGCCTGCATGAAAAACCGCTCCAGGCGGGCGCGCTGCCGCTCGGCTTCGGCGCGGGCGGCGTCGGCCTCGTAGGTGCGCTGCTGCACGCGGGCCTCCAGCTCCTGGTTGAGCTGGCGCAGGGCCTGCTGGGCGTGCTGCAGCGCGGCGTTGTTGTGGCGCAGGCCTTCGTTGACGGTGGCCAGCTCCTCGTTGGCCGCGCCGAGCAGCATGTTCAAGGCGCGCAGCTCCTGCTCTTTTTCCTCGATCTGCCGCCGGGCCTGCACCTGCGCCGTCACCTCGTAGGCAAAGCCCAGCACCCCGTCGACTTGCCCCGCCGCGTCGCGGGTGGGCTGGAAGAACACGTTGTAGTAGTTCTGGCTCAGTACCTGGGCGTTGTCGTGGCCCACCTTCACCGGCATTTCGCTGGCTGATTGCAGCTCGCCCGAGTGATAGGCCGCCTCGAGCAGCGCGTAGATGGGCTGCTGCGCCAGCTCGGGCAGGGCTTCGCGCAGGGGGCGCCCCAGCAGGACGCGGCCGGCCAGCAAGGCCTGGTGCTGCGCGTTGACGAACCCGAATACGTGCTCGGGGCCATGGTAAGTGGCAATCAGCGCGGGCGCTTCCAGCAGCAGCTGGTGCAGGCGGTTGCGCTGGATTTCGGCTTCGGCGCGGGCGTGCTGCTCCCGGGCCCGGCTGTCGCGCAGCACCTGCTCGGTGGCGGTGCGAGGCTGAGCGTCGGTATCAGTCAGGCTCACCAGCAGGCCCGGGCCTACGCGCCGGGCGGCCAGGCGGTAGTAGCTGTCGAGGCCGTGGCGCTGGTAGCGCACATCCAGGTGCAGCGGGGTAGGCGAGGCCAGCGCCTCGCGGTAGAACCCGAGCACGCCGGAAGCCACCGCGTCCGGAAACACCTCCAGCAGCGTGCGGGCGGGCTGGGCCGGTAGCGCCAGGATGCGCTGCGCCGCGGGGTTGACGTAGGCGTAGGCAAAATCGGCCACGGCCTCCGGTGGCGCAGCCTCAGGCAGCGGCCGCAGCAGCAGTAGCCCCGTCAGCGACACGTCGAACACGCCCGCCAGCAGCTCCTCCGGCGGAAAAGCAGCCCAGGTATCGGCGGGCGAAAACCCGGAAGCAGCGTCGGAAACGGTCACGGAAAGGTGGTGGAAACGCGGAGGAAAGCCCGGCGGCAACCGGCGGGTCCGGCAAGAATACTTTACTCCCACGGCCGGGAAAAGTTGGGCTACGGGGCGGCGCTCCGGACCAAGGTAGCCTGGATTTGACCGAAAACAGTGCGGCCCGTCGGCCGACCCGGATACGTCCGGGCCGGCCGACGGGCCGCGCGTGCCATTTAGCTGAACTGCTTAGTAGTAGCGTCGGTCGTCGCGGTCCTGCCAGTCGCGGCGGGTGTCGCGCTCCTCGTCGTCGCTGAACCAGTCCGACACGCGGTCGGCCATGCGGCCGAAGAAGCCGCGGTGCTCGTCGCGGTCGTGCCGGTCGTCGTGGTCCCGCACGTGCTGGTAGCGGCTGTTTTCGTCGGCGTCGTAGTAGCCCTGGCTGTAGCTGCTGGCCGAGCGGCCGTGGTCGTAGCGGTCCGAGGGGTGGCTGCTCCAGCGGTTGTCGCGGTCCTGCTCGTAGCGGCCGGCTTGCTGCTGCGACGACCAATTGCCGTTCCGGTCACTGCGGCCATAGGCGTTCGGGTCGGAGCCGCTGGTGTAGGCCTGCCGGCCGTAGCTGCTGCCGTAGCCCTGGTTGCGGGTGCCATACCCCAGGCTCGAGGCGCCGTAATCGGTGCTGCCGTAGGAGCCGCGGGCGCTGTGGTCCTGCCAATTGCGGTCCGCCTCGGAGCGGTTCCACTGGTTTTGCTGGTCGTAGCTGCCGGAGCCGTAGTCGGCGCTGCTGCGGCCCATGCTGCTCGGGCTGCCGTAGCGGCGGCTTTCGTCTTGGCTGCGGCGGCTCCAGCTTTGCTCGTTGCGGTTGTTGGGGTTCATGCCGCTGCGGCTCAGCGCGCTTCGGTCGCGCTGCCAGTCGTTGTCGCGGCCATACGATGAGGAGGATGACGAGCCGCTGCTGTAGCCGTCGTTGCCGCTCACGCCGCGGGTGTTGCTGTCCTCGTCGTGCCAGCGCTGCTGGCCGCGGCGGCTTTCGTCGAAGCGGTTGTTCCAGTCGCGGTTCTGGTTGCTGTAGTTCTGATTGCGGCCGCGGTAGTCGCGGTCCTCATCCGGATGCTGATTGTAAGTGGCCATGATGGGAATGAGGGTTTTGGTTTGTCCTCAATTTTACCCCCGGCCAGCGCCAAAGGTTGCGTTCCGGCGGGGCGCGCGGCTCGTGCCGGCCAGCCTGGCGGAGTTCATGCTGCTCCTGGCTACCAGGTTGATGAATAAGGCGTTGATGAATGAAAATCGTCCGCCGGCAACGCGCTGATGGCCGGCGACGGGTCGCCCCGATAACCCGGTCGGCCTGCCCGGCGCACCGGGCCGCCCAGCCAAAAAAATAGCTGCGCTTTTGCCCGTAGGCTGGCTATATTTCACCGGGCCGGCGCCGCTGCCGGCCCGCTACGTTTCGCCCGCCATACCCCACTTCCCATGGACCAACCAAATCAGCTTCTGGCCCCGATGAAAAATGCTCAGCACCGCGAAGTCGGCGGCGTGCAGGTCGACGTGGTGGCCACCGGCGCGGCCCGCGTCAAGCGCATCATTTACCCGGCGGGCTTCCGCTGGTCGGCGCACATGCAGCCGGTGGTGGGCACGGCCCTGTGCATGCACGCGCACGTGGGCTTTCTGGCCCAGGGCAGCATCAGCATCCGTTACGCCGACGGCTTCGTGGAGGAGTTCGTGGCCCCGCAGGCCGTAGCCATCGAGCCCGGCCACGACGGCTGGGTGGTGGGCGAGGGCCCGGCCGTGCTCATCGAGTTCGACTTCGAGGGCGACACGGTGCAGCGGCTCGGGCTGCCCACGGTGCACGGCCAGGCGCAGCAGTAGCTTCTGGCAGCTACAGCTGCACCGATACCTGCCAGCTCGATGATTTTGCCCGGGCCATTATGTCGGCTACCGAAGTCAGCAGGGCGGCTCCCGTGATGTTATTGAATAAGGCTACCCGGTGACGCGTACCCAAGGCTTCAGCAGCGGCAATTTCGCTTTCCGTCAGGGCAAAAAAGAATCCGCTGAAATCGTCTTTGACGCGGGCCTGATTGGCGGTTTTGATTTCGATAAACACCATCGAAGGCAGGGCCGCCCGCACCGCTTCCGCATCGTGAAAATCCAGCGTTATCGAGCCGGGCAACTCAATGGCGTCGAAGCTGCTGGGTTTGATAAATACGCCGGTGTCACGGAGCGCTGCCAGCAAAATATGCAGCTCTTTGCCCTTTGGGCGAGGCCGCCACTCCGCCATGGTATCCAGGGCCCGAAGCTCGCCGGCGGCACCGTTCTGGTTTGCCAACCGGGCCAGATGCTGGCGCTTGGCTTTGATAAGGTCAAGTGGATTCACCGTAAAATCGGGCTAGGGCGGAATACCGCCGCAACTTAGCTATTGAGCCGAACTAGCGACGCTACCGGCGCGGATTGAGGTGCTGGACAATCTACAATGGGCCCGCCGATACCGGAAAAAAGCCGGTACCAGCGGGCCCGTTGTGGGCAAATTGACAGCTTATGGCCCGTTCTACAGGGTCATACCGCCCGTCAGCTCGAGGCGCTGCCCGTTCAGCCATCGGGCGGCATCGGTGCAGAGGAAGGCCACCACACCGCCGATGTCGTCGGGCTCGGCGGTGCGGCCCAGCGCCGTGGCCTGGGCCACCCAGGCGCGCATTTCGGGCGAGTCGGGCATGGTGCCGCCGCCGAATACCGCCCCGGGCGCCACCACGTTGGCCGCAATGCCGCGCGGGCCCAGCTCCAGGGCCAGGTAGCGCGTGAATACTTCTACCGCACCTTTCATGGCGGCGTAGGCCGACACGCCCACGAAGGAGCTGCGCGTCGTTGCCGAGGACACGTTGACGATGCGGCCCCCGTCGCGCAGCAGGGGCAGGGCCTTCTGGGTGAGGAAGTACACGCCCTTGAAGTGGATGTTCAGCATGTCGTCGAACTGCGCCTCGGTCGTTTCGGCAATAGGGGCGTTAAGGCTGGTGCCGGCGTTGTTGATGAGGAAGTCGAACCGGTCGGTGCCGAAGGTGCTGGCCAAGGCCGTGCTCAGCTGCGCGAAGAAGGCATCGAAGGTGCTCAGGTCGGCCGCGTTCAGGGGCAGGGCCAAGGCGCGGCGGCCCAGGGCCTCGATTTCGGCCACCACGGCGGCGGCCTCGGCCTGCTGGCTGCGGTAGGTCAGGATGACGTCGATGCCCTGCTGGGCCAGTTTCAGGGCCATGTTTTTGCCCAGGCCCCGGCTGCCGCCGGTGACAAGGGCTATGGGGGAAGTGCTCATGGGAGTGCGTGTGTCGCGTTGAATTGAACACGACAAAAGTCCCCCGGCCGGCCGCCCGCGGCGTTGTAGCGGCCAATCAGCTTGTTGTACAAATCAAGCCGGCACGGCCGCCGGCGCGCGGAAAGCACCGGGGCTGACCGCGGCGTAGCGCCGGAAAAAGTGCGAGAAGTGCGCCACGTCGACGAAGCCCAGGCTGTCGGCAATTTCCCAGAGCGTCCAGTCGGTGTGGCGCAGCAGCGCCTTGGCCTCCTGCGCCAGCCGCCCGCCGATGAGGTCGGTGGTGGTGCGGCCGGTGCTGTCCTTGAGCACCTTGTTGAGGTGATTCACGTGCACGGCCAGCCGGTCGGCGAAGTCCTTGGCGGTGCGCAGGGGCACGCGCTGCTGGGGCGTGGTGAGCGGAAACTGCCGCTCCAGCAGCTCCACGAAGCGCGCCGAGAGCCGGGCCGTGGCCGAGTGGGCGGGCGTCAGCGCGGGGGTGGGCTGCCGCTTCTGGCCCAGGTGCAGCAGCTCCAGCACGTAGGCCCGCAGCAGGTCGTACTTGTGGGCGTAGTCGGAGGCCAATTCTTCGTGCATCTGCCCGAACAGCGCCGTCGCGCGGGCGGCTTCCGCGGGCGTGAGCTGAAACACGGGGTAGCCCTCGTGCCGAAACAGCGGCAGCTCGTCCGGGGTCAGGCCCCCGAGCACCGGCAGCATAAATTCGGCCGTGAACAGGCAGAAATAGCCCTGCTGCTCCTCGACGGGCTGCCAGTGAAACGGCACTTTGGGCGTCGAAAACACCAGGGCGTCGGGCTCAATGGTGATGGTCTGGTTGGCAAAATCGGCCCGGCTGCGGCTGCGCAGCAGGCTGATTTTGTAGAAGGAACGGCAGGGGTAGGGCGTGGCGGGTTGCAGCCGGGCCGATTGCCAGAAATCAGCCAGCGCAAACACATTGAAGTGGCCGACTTCGCGTTGGATGCCTTCGGGCAGCAGCGTGCCCAGGTCGAGGCCGGTGCAGGGCGCCAGCTCCTGGTAGAGGGCGTGCAGCGAGGTAGTCGTCATGGCAGCGGGCAGATGGTAGGATTCAAAGCCACGGCAACCCGCCACGGCGCGGAAAGTTTGCCGGCCGGCCGTCGAAACGTTGTTCTAAGGTTGTATCCGGGCAGTATCAGAACGTCATGCTCATCTGGCGTCCGCTTGTCGAAGCATATCTACCGCTTCGGTGAGGTTACCAGACATCAGCACGCGAGATGTCTCGACAAGCTCGACATGACATTCTATTCAGGCTGTTCAGACGAAGCGGTAGAGATGCTTCGACTGCGCTCAGCATGACACTACTTCAGGCGTCTGCATGGTGCGCTGGTGTTTCCGGGCAGGCTCCAGACTTCGGCCCGTGGAAACATCCGCCGCTCGGCCGGTGTTGGCGTACTTGCCGCGCTTATCGTCCGCTTCCGCATGTCCGCTTCCCCCGTTTCCCTCGATCAGGCCCCGTTTCAGAACTCCTTCGCCGATGCGCTGCGCGCCGACCCCTCGCGCGAGTTGCAGCCCCGGCAGGTGCCCGGCTACCACTACTCGCCCGTGACGCCCACCGCCGTGCGCGACCCGCACCTGCTGGCCTGGTCCGAGGAGCTGGCCGCCGAGCTGGGCCTGAGCCGCCCGCCCGAGCGGGGCGCGGCCGTGGAGGTGCTGGCCGGCAACCGCGTGCTGCCCTCCATGCGGCCCTTCGCGGCGCGCTACGGCGGGCACCAGTTCGGCAACTGGGCCGGGCAGCTCGGCGACGGCCGTGCCATAGCCCTGGGCGAACTGACCGCGCCCGACGGCCGCTCCTGGGAAATCCAGCTGAAGGGCGCCGGACCCACGCCCTACTCGCGCCGCGCAGATGGGCGGGCCGTGCTGCGCTCCTCCCTGCGCGAGTTTTTGTGCTCCGAGGCCATGCACCACCTCGGCGTGCCCACCACCCGGGCCCTGAGCCTGGTGGGCACCGGCGAGCAAGTGGTGCGCGACATGTTTTACGACGGCAATGCCCGCCCCGAGCCCGGCGCCGTGGTGGCACGCGTGGCGCCCTCGTTCGTGCGCTTCGGCAACTTCCAGATCCTGGCCGCCCACGGCGAAATCGAGCAGCTGCGCGAGTTGACCGACTACGTTATCGGCCGCTTCTACCCCGAGCTGGGCCCGCCCTCGGCCGACGCGTACGTGCGCTTTTTCGGGGAAGTGTGCCGGCGCACGGCCGTGATGGTGGCGCACTGGATGACGGTGGGCTTCGTGCACGGGGTGATGAACACCGACAACATGAGCATCCTGGGCCTGACCATCGACTACGGCCCCTACGGCTGGCTGGAGCCCTACCAGCCCGGCTGGACGCCCAACACCACCGACTTCAGCACCTACCGCTACGCCTTCGGGCAGCAGCCGCGCGTGGCCCTCTGGAACCTGATGATGCTGGCCCAGGCCCTCAGCCCGCTGGTAGCCGACGTGCAGGCCCTGCGCCCGGCTCTCGACGAGTACGTGCGCCTCTTCACCTTCACCCGCAACGCCCAGCTGCGCCGCAAGCTCGGCCTCACCCGCCAGGCTGATACCGACGACGCCCCGCTGCTCGACAGCCTGCTCGAAGCCCTGGCCGCCGCCGAAGTCGACATGACGGTGTTCTTCCGCCGCCTTGCCCACCAAGTGCCGGCCCTGCTCACAAGGCCCGCTGAGGAAGAGGAAGCCCTCGAAGCCCTGCTGACGGCCGCCGCCTACCCCGAATCATCGGCCGAAGGGCTGCGGCAGCTGCGCGAGTGGCTGGGTCGCTACCTGGAGCGCCTGCGCCAGGAGCCCGCCGATGCGGCCGGCATCGGCGCCGGTATGCTGGCTGCCAACCCCAAGTACGTGCTGCGCAACTACCTCGCCGCCCAGGCCATCGAAGCGGCCGAAGCCGGCGACCTGACCCCACTCAACCGCCTGTTCGAGGTGCTCAAACGGCCCTTTGACGAGCAGCCCGAGCACGACGACCTGGCCGCCAAGCGCCCCGACTGGGCCCGCGAAAAGCCCGGCAGCGCCACGCTTTCGTGCAGCTCCTAGCCGCTGAGCCAACCGCGCCCGTGCAGCCAGCCACGCGGTACACCCAGAACGGCCCGCTCTTCGCGCCGGAGTAGCGCGCGAGCGGGCCGTGGTCTGGGCAGCCGGTAAGTAGCGGCTAACGGACGACCTCCAGTTGTCCTTTGTAGGCGGTGCTGCCCTGGCGCAGGCGGTAGAAGTAGGTGCCGGGCGGGGCGTCGGCGCCCCAGTCGTGGCGGTAGTCGGCCGTGCGGTAGACCTGCGTGCCCCAGCGGTTGTAGATTTCCAACTGCCAGGCGCCCTTGGTCAGGCCGGGTACCACGAACCGGTCATTCCGTCCGTCGCCGTTGGGGGTGATGACGTTGGGCAGCAGCAGGCAACTCTGGTAGCGCACGCGCCGGCTCACGGTGCGCGTGTCGCAAAGCGAAGTAACGGTCAGCGCGTAGGTGCCGGGCTCGGTGACGGTGAGCGTGGGGCCGGTGGAGCCGTCGGCCCAGCGGTAGCCGAGGCCCGGGCCGGAGAGGGCCGGGGCGCGCAGCACCAGCGGCTGTTCCAGGCACAGCGTCGTGTCGGGGCCGAGCGAGAAGGCGGGCGCCAGCGGAGCCGCCTGCACCAGCAGCGAGTCGCGGCTGGTGCAGCCGCCGGCGTAGGTGAGGAGCACCGCGTACCGACCTGGTTGGGTAACGGTAATATCGGGCGTGGTGGCGCCGGTGTTCCAGCGGTAGCTGAGCGCGTCGGGGTTCAGGGCCGTGAGCTGCAGCGCGGTGCCGGAGCAGAGCAAGGTGTCGCCGCTTACCGACGCGACGCTGGCCACCGGCGGCCCCACGGTATGCGTAGCCGTGCGGCGGCAGCCATCGGCGAAAGTGGCCGTGACGGTGTAAGTGCCGTGGGTGCCGACGAGCAGCGTGGCCCCGGTGGCCCCGGTGCTCCACAGGTAGCCTGTCGCAGGACTGCCGGTGGCCGCGGCGGTGAGCGTAGTGCTCTGCCCGGGGCACAGCTGCTGGCGCCCACCGATGCTCACCGCGTTGGTCACCAGGGTAGCAGTGGCCGTGACGGCGCAGCCGCTGCCGTAGCGGGCCGTCACGGAATACGTTCCGGCCTGCGTCACGGAAATGCTCGGCGTGGTAGCACCCGTGCTCCACTGGTAGCTGCCAGCGCCGGGCGCCACGGCCGTCAGGGTCAGCATCGTGCCGGGGCAGAGCGCGGTGGCGCCCGTAATCTGCACGCTCGGACTGATGCTACGCACCCGGATGCGTTCCGTGAGGGTGTAGCCGCCGCGAAAGGTGGCCGTCACGGAGTAGGTACCGGGCGTCGTCACCGTGATGCTGGCGGTGGTGGCGCCGGTGCTCCACAGGTAGCCCGTCACGGCGCCCGTGGTTTGGGCCGAGAGCTGCACCTGACCGCCCTGGCAGAGCAGGGTGTCGCCCGTGAGCTGGAGTGAGGGCGGTGGCAGGGCCCGGGTTAGGTAGGTGTAGCCGAAGGCGCCGGGCAGCGTAATACCCTGGCCAAAATCCAGCAGCGGCGAGTTGTAGTCGCCCGCCACGCTGGGAGTGGTGCTGCCCGGCGGCAAGGCAATGCTGTTGGCCACGTCCCCGCCCGTCCCGCGGATCGGCAGGGCCCAGCGCCAGTTGCCGTCGGCGTCGAGCCGGGCCACGAACCCGTCGTTGAGGCCCGCGGTGGTCAACGTGGAGGAGCCCAGCTGCAACGAGCCAAGAAAGCTGCCGCAGACGTAGCTGTTGCCGGCCGCGTCCAGCGTCAGAGCATTCGGGTACCACTGATTAACGCTGGTGAGGGCACCCGGCCTGACCCATTGGTAGCCGCCGTTGGGGTCCAGCCGGGCCACGTAGCCGGTGGCGGGAGTGACGCTGGTAAGCGTGATGCCGCCGAAGCTGTAGGTACCGCTGAAGCTGCTGGCGAACCGGCAGCTGCCGCTGGCGTCCACGGCCAGCGCGGATTTGTAGACGTACCGATAACCCGAATAGACATTGCCGCTGGGTACCAGCCAGCGGTAGTTGCCCTGCGCATCCAGCTTGCTCACGAAAGTGCCGGCTGCGGTCATCATCTGCGTGCCAAAACGGTTGTTGCTGCCCTCGCAGAAACCAGTCACGTACACGTTGCCCTGGGCATCGAGGGCAATGGCGGTGCCTCCATCACTGTTCTGCCCCCCGCCCGCCACGGCCCAGCCCCAGTTGCCCTGCGCATCGATGCGGGCTACGTACGCATCGGTATTGAATGTGGGCCGATACGGGTATACGTTGGTCAGCGTGGTGCTGCCGAAGGTGGCGGCGTCCCAGAAATGCCCGGTGATGTAGGCCGTGCCCGCTGGGTCCACGGCAATATCACCCGCCAGGTGCGGGCCGGCCCCTCCCGGGCATTTGGCCCACAGCCAGTTGCCGTTGGGGTCCAGCTTCGCTACAAAGGCGGCAGTGCCCGGTACCTGATTGCGGACCACCGGGCTGGCGAGCGAAATGCTGCCAAAGGAGGCTGTCGTGCTGATGAAAAAGCCCGTGACGTACACGTTGCCGCGGGCATCGAGGGCCACGCCCAGGCCCGAGTCGTTGTTGTCGGCGCCGCCGGCCTGCCGCATCCAGAGCAGGTTGCCGCGGGCGTCGTACTTGGCCACATAGATGTCGGTGCCCAGGGGGGAGGCGACGACCGTATTGGTGCCAAACCGCACCGTGCCCACGAAGTCGCCGATTACGTAGGTATTACCAGCGGAATCGGTGGCCATGTCGAACACCCGCGAGCCGCGGTTGTCGCCCTGCACGGGCACGCCCACGTTGACGGCCCAATCAAATGAAGGTGCCTGAGCGCGGGCCCGGCCCGCACCGAAGAGGCAGCACAAAAGAATGCAGCTCACGCGAAGCTGCCGGAGTAAGCGATAAGACAATGGAATCGGCATTGGTGACGGAAGGACGTAGCGCCGCTGCTACAAGCCGCGGCCGGCAATAAGCGCGTTCCTAACGACGTGGCGGCCCTTTTGGTCTTTTTAGGTAGAAAAAGCAGGCCATGAAAGTCCGCTGGCTTCCGCGCGAAAGTCAGCGGGCTGCTTCGTAACCCAAGGCAAATCAGTCGATAAACAGCCGCCAGAAGCCCGGCCACTAGCGTCACACGCCCTAGTGCTGGTGGCAACCGGGCTCGGGGCTGGGCGTAGCGCGGGCTTAGGCCTGGATTGCGCGATTGGCGCGCAACGACCATCAGAAGAACGGCCGGAACTACGAGCAGATGGCCGCGCGTGAGGCCGTGCCGCGGCCTGCTACACCGTCAGCAGCAGCACCAGGGCGTCGTTGCTGAGGGCCTCCAACTCCACCTCAGCGGTACCCCATAAGGCCAAGGCATCTTTTTCGTGCAGCAGACGACCTTCCAGCTCGAAGGCGCCGGCCACCACAAAGGCAAACAGCCGGGCACCTTCAGCCAGGCGGCACACGGCCTCGTGGCGCCCGGCGAAGCGGCCCAGCTGCAGCGTAAAGTCCAGCCGGGCATCCGCCGCTACGATGGTGGCCAGCTGGTTGTCCAGCGCCTCGGGCGCGAAGGTGAAGCGCTGGGGCGCCGTGAGCGGCGTGGCAGTGTCGAGCCAGAGGTGCAGAAAGCTGATGACGTCGGCCGGGTAAGGGTTCTGAAAATGAACTTCGGCGTCGGCGGCCAGCGGCAGCAGCAGCGCTTCCCCCGCGTCGACGGGGGCCGGGTCGTGCTGCGGAGTGCTCACGCGCACGGCGCCGGTGATGGGCAGCACCAGCAACAACGCGGCCGTTTCGGCGCGGAGGCTGACCTGCTGCCCGCCGGCCAGCAGCTCGTCGTTCAGGGCGCGCAGGCGGCCTACGGGGCCCTTGTGCGCGTCGGCGTAAGGGCCGAAGCTCAGGGTGCTGTAGCGGCGAAACTGCGCGGTTTCCGTCAGCCCGCGCTGCTCGCCCAGAAAGATTTTACCGGGCGTCTGCTTCATCGGGCGGGGCGGGCAGCTGAAGGGAATGAATCGACAAAAACGGCTGCAGTGCCACCAGGTGCGTGGGCAGCCCCGCGCCGGCCGCCGCGGGCGGAGCCGTGGCTACCGACACCAGCAGGTAGGTGCCGATGGTATCGTGCCAGGTCAGCGCGTCGGAGTAGAAATTGACGGCCACCTGGTGGCGGCTGCGGTCCTGCAGGTCGGAGTTGATGAGCTCGAACTGAAACTGGCTGAACGGCAAAAAGCGCCGCCCCAGGTTGTCGACGATGTCGGGCACCAGCCCGCCGAGCTGCGACAAATAGCCCCGCACGGCCGCGCTGACCAGAAAATGCAGCCGCTCGGCCCCGGCCGCGTGCTGCAGCAGCTGCCCGAAGGTGCGGTACTGCCGCGCCGGGTCCACCGTCTGAGCCTGCAGCCGGAACTCCTGGTAGCTGTCCTCCCACACCAGCTTGTCCCAGGCGTGGCTGGCGCCGGCGTCGATGATTTTGCGGTAGCAGAGCGTGATGGTGCGGGCCATGAGGCGAAATGGTGAGGTGGTGAACTGGTGAGTTGATGTTCGGGAGGCCGGAACTGCGCATTTCGCGCCTTCAGAACGACACTCGCCATTTCACCACCTCACCATTTCGCCGTTACGCCGGGACGCCCAGCGCGATGGACAGTTGGAAGCCGTCGGTGGTGTTGCCGGTCACCGCAGCCAGCTCCAGGCTCACCCCGTCGCTGAACACGTTATCGGTGGCGTTGGTGGTGTAGCCGCTCAGGCCCTTGGCGTAGCCGTTGACGGCCGCCACGGCCGAGCCCGAACCTTCGGGAAAGGCAATCTGGGTGACTTTCAACGACTGCCCGCTGGCCGAGTACACGTGCACGTGGATGTGGGTGGCGCGGCCCGAGTACCAGCCCGGGAAGATGCTGGTGAAGGTGACCAGCCCGCTCGCATCAGTGGTTTGGCGCCCGCGCAGGAAGTGCACCGCCTGGTAGTTGGTCGACTGCATCCCGGTGCCGCCGTACTCCGAGTAGTTGCCCTCGGCGTCGCAGTGCCAGATGTCGACCAGGGCCCCGGCCAGGCCCGCGCAGCCGTTGTTGGTATTGGTGATGGTGATTTTGGCCGTGAGCAGGTGCCCGGCTTTGCCGTCGCGGATGTCGGCGCGCACGTAGGAGGCGGGCTGCTTGGTGGGGAAGGGCCCCTCGGTTTCGGTGGGCGCCACCGAGCAGCTGCCCCCGGAGCCGGTGGTACCGCCCGTCGTGGAGGAACCCGCGGCGTCCGGCGTCACCTCGTCCTTGCCGCAGGCCGACAAGAGGGCAGGGGCCGACACCGCGCCGACCAGAAGGCTCTTCAGAAAGTGCTTGCGTTCCATAAGGGTAGCTGCGTTAGGGTGGCTGATTCGTTTAGTCAAAGTTGTATTTATCCTTTTTGTGGTGTGGCCTCGAATCGACCACCGGCACAATTGTGCCGACGAATACCGGAGCCGCATTTTACCGGCTGCACGGGTGGACAAGGGGAGGCGTAGGAGTGGTTTTGTAGCTGTAAAGCGTCTATTTGGTGACATGTAACAATTTTACTCCCGGTTTGCGCCGCATTCAGGGCGGTCATTAGCCGACTGGCGTAAGGCCTGTTTCTCTTCTGTTCAGAGGGCGTAGTATGCTCAGGCTGGTGTTAGTAAATGGTACTTTGGTAGTTGGAGTCAGATCAATCTGCTCTGGCCGGCTCGTGGTCGGGGAAAAGCGCCGATTGGTCGATTGCGGCCCTTGTTCCGCCCGCGCCAATGCGCCGGCTTGCCTGCGAACCAGCGTCGAAGGGCCCGGGCTGCGCCTGCCTTGGGGCGGTTCCGGCCGCCGCTGCCGACCTTTGCCCCAATGCATACCCTCGAACAGCTCCGCGCCGGGCAGCTAGCCGGTGCCACCCGCCTCGACCTCGCCGCCGGCCTCACGGAATTTCCGCGCGAAATATTTGACCTCGCCGACACGCTGGAAGTTCTCAACCTCAGCGGCAACCGCCTGCGCACGCTGCCCGCCGATCTGCACCGCCTGCACCGGCTGCGCATCCTGTTCTGCTCCGACAACCTGTTCGAGGAAGTGCCCGCCTCGGTCGGCCAGTGCCCCGCGCTGAGCATGGTGGGCTTCAGGACCAACCAGATTCGCACCCTGCCCGCCGCCGCGCTGCCGCCCCAGCTGCGCTGGCTGATTTTGTCCAACAACCGGCTGCAGGCCCTGCCGCCCGAAATCGGGCGCTGCACGCGGCTGCAGAAGCTGATGCTGGCCGGCAACGAGCTGCGCGAACTGCCCGCCGAGCTGGCCCAGTGCCACCACCTGGAGCTGCTGCGCCTGGCCGCCAACCGCCTCGACCACCTGCCGGCCTGGCTGCTGCGCATGCCGCGCCTGAGCTGGCTGGGCTACGCCGGCAACCCTTTCGCCGACCGCAGCGAAGCCGCCGTGCTGGCCCGCCACCCTACCCGCCAGATTCCCTGGCCCGAGCTGACGCTGGAGCAAAAGCTGGGCGAGGGCGCCTCGGGCGTGATTTCCCGGGCCGTGTGGCAGCCGGCCGGGGCGGAGCCGCAGACCGTGGCCGTGAAGCTGTTCAAGGGCGCCATCACCAGCGACGGGCTGCCCCGCAGCGAAATGGACGCCTACATCAGCGCCGGCCGCCACGCCAGCCTGATCGGGGTGGAAGGGCAGATAACCGGGCACCCGGCCGGCACCGAGGGGCTGGTGCTGACGCTCATCAGCCCGCGCTACGGCAACCTGGCCGGGCCGCCCAGCTTCGCCACCTGCTCCCGCGACGTGTACGAGGCCGCTACGCGCTTCACCCTGCCCGCCGCCTTGCGCATCGCCACGGGCATTGCCGGGGCCGCCGCGCACCTGCACGCGCAGGGCATCACCCACGGCGACCTGTACGGCCACAACATCCTGGTGGAGCCCGGCGGCCACGCCCTGCTCGGCGACTTTGGCGCGGCCAGCTTTTTCGAGCCCGACGACGCGGCCACGGCCCAGGGCCTGCAGGCCTTGGAAGTGCGGGCCTTCGGCTGCCTGCTGGAAGAGCTGCTGGAGCGCTGCGACGTCGCTTCGGCCGCCGAGCAGGCCGCCCTGGCGCCGCTGTGGGCGCTGCAGCGCCAGTGCGGGCAGCCCGAAGTGGCGGCCCGCCCCACGTTTGCCGCTATCGAACGGGCACTGGCTGCTGCCGAGCCGGTTGCTTCCCTCGAATAGGGGGGAATAATCAACAGGAACGTCAGGCTGCGGCGGCCTCGGCAGGACGTGTCGTTTGCTTGCTGACGACGCATCCCGGGGTTGGTTCGTAAAACCAGGTCGAAACCACTGTATTCCGCTATGCTGCGCTGGGTCGACGTCCTCAAATACGCCAGATACAGCAACCCCGAGCCGCCCCGGCGCCTGGTGCTGACTGAAGCAGAGTGGGCCGCGCAGCTCACGCCCGCCCAGCTGGCGGTGCTGCGCCAGCGCGGCACCGAGCCGCCCTACCGCAATACCTACTGCCGCACGTACGAGCCCGGCCGCTACGTGTGCGCCGGCTGCGGCTCGGTGCTGTTCGAGGCGGCTACGAAGTACCACGCCATTTCAGGCTGGCCGAGCTTCACGCAGCCCGCGGCCAAAAACGCCCTCAGCTACCACTTCGACGACGGCCACAACATGCAGCGGGTGGAGGTGCGCTGCAACGTGTGCGCAGGCCACCTCGGCCACGTCTTCCCCGACGGCCCCGCCCCGGCCGGGCTGCGCTACTGCATCAACTCGGTGAGCTTGCACCGGCTAAGCCCCGACGACCCAGTGGAGAGCCACTAAGGCCGGTTTTGATACAGGAGCGGGGCTTACGGAGCGTGATGATGAGGCGCTTACCAGGCGCGGGCGGCTACTTCGCGCGCCGTTGCGTACTTCGAGGGATTCATCCGCTGCTTTTCCCTTGTCACCCATGACCAAACCGCCCGTGCCGCCCCGGAATTCTACCCCTGCTCAAGGCTTCGTGCAAGTGCGCGGCGCCCGGGAGCACAACCTCAAGGACGTCGACGTGGACATTCCGCGCGACGCGCTGGTGGTGTTTACCGGCGTGTCGGGCTCGGGCAAGTCCTCCCTGGCGTTCGGTACGCTCTACGCCGAGGCCCAGCGCCGCTACCTGGAATCGGTGTCGCCCTACGCGCGGCGGCTGTTCCACCAGATGTCGGTGCCCGCCGTGGATAGCATCGACGGGCTGCCGCCGGCCGTGGCCCTGCAGCAGCAGCGCGGCACGCCCACCACCCGCTCGTCGGTGGGCTCGGTCACGACGCTGTCGAACCTGCTGCGCATGCTCTATTCCCGCGCCGGCGACTACCCCGCCGGGCAGGGCATTATCTACGCCGAAGCGTTTTCCCCGAACACCCCCGAGGGCGCCTGCCCCCAGTGCCACGGCCTCGGGCGCATCTACGAAGTCACCGAGCAAAGCATGGTGCCCGACCCCACGCTCACCATCCGCGAGCGGGCCATTGCCGCCTGGCCCCAGGCCTGGGGCGGGCAGAATCAGCGCGACATCCTCGTCACGCTGGGCTACGACGTGGACGTGCCGTGGAAAGACCTGCCGCAGCAGCAGCGCGACTGGATTCTGTTCACCGACGAGCAGCCGGTGGTGCCGGTGTACCCCGGTTACACGCCCGCCGAAACCCGGCGCGCCCTCCAGCGCAAGGAGCCGCCCAACTACATGGGCACCTTCACCGGGGTGCGGCGCCACGTGCTCCACACCTTCGCCACCACCCAGAGCCCGCTGATGAAAAAGCGCGCCCTGCAGTACATGCTCAGCACCGCGTGCCCCACCTGCCACGGCAAGCGCCTGCGCCCGGAAAGCCTCTCAGTCACCTTCGCCGGCCTCGACATTGCCGACATGGCCCGCCTGCCGCTCAAGCGCGTGGCCGAGCTGCTGCGGCCCTACGCCGAAGGCACCGCCAAGGGCCGCAAAAAGCACGACGCCGAGCACCCCGAGCAGGCCGAAGTGGCCCGCCGCATTGCCGGCGACCTGACGGCCCGCCTGCGCGTGCTCCTCGACCTGGGCCTGGGCTACCTGCAGCTGGAGCGCAGCACGCCCACGTTGTCACCAGGAGAGTTGCAGCGCCTGCGCCTGGCCACCCAGCTCTACTCCAACCTATTCGGCGTGGTCTATGTGCTCGACGAGCCCTCCGCCGGCCTGCACCCCAGCGACACCGAGGCCCTGCTCGCGGCCCTGCACAGCCTGAAAGCCGCCGGTAACACCCTCTTCGTGGTGGAGCACAACCTCGACGTGGTGCGCCAGGCCGATTGGCTGGTCGACGTGGGCCCTGCCGCCGGCGAAAAGGGCGGCGAAATCCTCTACAGCGGCCCCGTGGCTGGCCTGGCCGAAATCGACGCCTCCCAGACGCGCCGTTACCTGTTCCGGGAAGAAGCCGCCGACGCTGCGGAAGCCGCGCCCCGCCCGCCCGCCGGCTGGCTGCGGCTCGAAGGCGTGCGCCGCAACAACCTCGACGGGCTCAGCGTGCAGTTTCCGCTGGGCGTGCTGACGACGGTGACGGGCGTGTCGGGCTCGGGCAAGTCCTCGCTGGTTTCGCAGGTGCTGGTGGAGCTGGTAGCCGAAGCGCTGGGCGTGAAAGGCGACGATGAAGGCGCCGCGGACGCGGCCGACGAAGACCCGCTGCAGTCGGCCGCCGCGCCGGCCCTGGAAGGCCGCATCGTCGACGGCCTGCAGACGATTCGCCGGCTGGTACGGGTGGATCAGAAGCCCATCGGGCGTACCCCGCGCTCCAACATGGCTACCTATACCGGCCTGTTCGACCACGTGCGCAAGCTGTTCGCGGCCACGCCCGAGGCCCGCAAGCGCCGCTATGACGCGGGCCGCTTCAGCTTCAACGTGGCCAAGGGCCGCTGCGAGAACTGCCAGGGTGAGGGCTTCGTGATGGTGGAGCTGCTGTTTCTGCCCTCGGTGTACGCGCCCTGCCCGGTGTGCCACGGAGCGCGCTACAACGCCAAAACCCTGGAAATCCAGTACCACGGCCGCAACATTGCCGAAGTGCTCGGCCTGACCGTGGACGACGCCCACGCGTTTTTCGCCGCGGAGCCCACCGTGCAGCGGCCCCTGGGGGTGCTGCGCGAAGTCGGGCTGGGCTACCTGCGCCTGGGCCAGCCCGCCACCGAGCTGTCGGGCGGCGAAGCCCAGCGCATCAAGCTGGCCACCGAGCTGCAGAAGGCCCAGCGCGGCGACACGCTCTACGTGCTCGATGAGCCCACCACCGGCCTGCACCCCGCCGACGTGGAGCGCCTGCTCACCCAGCTCAACCGCCTCGTCGACGCGGGCAACACGGTGGTGCTGGTGGAGCACGACATGCGCGTGGCGGCCGCCTCCGACTGGCTGATTGACATGGGCCCCGGTGCCGGCGACGAAGGCGGACAGGTGGTGGCCGAGGGCCCACCGGCCGCGGTGGCGAAGTCGAAACACAGCCGCACGGCGCCCTACCTGGCGCGGTTCCGACAGGGCCAGAACAGCTCTGCGCCCTCTGCGTAACCCTCCGCGCCCTCTGCGGGCTAAAACCGGCCCTGCACCGTAAAACCCCGTTCTTTGCGCCCCGAACTCAACATCCATATGCCCGCTGACTCCCCAACGCTGCGCACTGTCGACGTGACGCGCTACGTGACGCCGCTGCGCGAAGGCGGCTCGCTGCCCGCCCTAGTCGAAGCCGACGACGGCTTTCTGTACGTCGTTAAGTTCCGGGGCGCCGGCCAGGGCCCCAAGGCGCTGATTGCCGAGCTGATCGTGGGCGAGCTGGCCCGCGTGCTGGGCCTGCGCGTGCCCGAGCTGGTATTCGTGAACCTGCACGAAGCCTTCGGCCGCACCGAGCCCGACGAAGAAATCCAGGACCTGCTGCGCGCCAGCGAGGGGCTGAACCTGGCCCTGCACTACCTCAGCGGGGCCATCACCTTCGATCCGCTGGTCACCGCCGTCGACGCCCGGCTGGCCTCCCAAGTGGTGTGGCTCGATGCGCTGACCCTGAACGTGGACCGCACCGCCCGCAACACCAACATGCTGATCTGGCACAAGGAACTGTGGCTGATCGACCACGGCGCGGCCCTCTACGCCCACCACACCGGCCCGGGTTGGGCCGCGAAGCCGCGCCCGTTCCCGCAGATCAAGGACCACGTGCTGCTGCCCCGTGCCACCGAGCTGCCGCAGGTCGATGCCGAGCTGCGCCCGCTGCTCACGCCGGCCGTCATCGAGGGCATCGTGGCGCTGGTGCCCGAGGCCTGGCTGCTGGAGCCCGACCAGAGCCCGGCCGAGCAGCGCGCCGCCTACGTGCAGTTCCTCACGGCCCGCGTGGCCGCCTCCGACACCTTCACCCAGGAAGCCGACCATGCCCGACAAGCACTTGTTTGAGTACGCCGTGCTGCGCGTGGTGCCGCGCGTGGAGCGGGAGGAGTTCCTCAACGTGGGCGTGGTGCTCTACTGCCGCGACCAGGGCTTTCTGCAGTGCCGCTACCACCTGCCCGAAGCCCGCCTGCGCGCCCTCTGCGGCGACAAGCTGGACCTGGGCGAGCTGATGGCCCGCCTACACGCCTTCGATAAAATCTGCCGTGGGCGCAAGGAGGGTGGCCCCATCGGGCAGCTGGGCCTGGCCGAGCGGTTTCGCTGGCTCACGGCCACGCGCAGCACCATCGTGCAAACCTCCGCCGTGCACCCCGGCCTCTGCCACGACGCGGCCGAAACGCTGAACCGCCTGCACGCGCAGCTGGTAGAATAGGCTCCTGCCGCCCGCCTTCCTCGCCTGCGGAACCGGGCGGCAGGCCTGTTGCCATTCGATGCCGCCCGGGCTCAGCGCAGCCCCAGCAGGCTGGTGGCCGGCGGCAGCTGCGCGGGCAGGGCCTGCACAATGCCGGTGGCGGCCGTGTCGCGGCCCGTTGCGTCGTGGTAGATCAGCTGGTACTCCGTGGGGGCACCCGGCGGCAGCGGCGTCCGGTCGATAAAGGGGCTGCTGGCATTGTGGGCAATGCACTCCCAGGGGCCATTCCGGTCGCGGCGGTACACGTACGCGTAATGGCCCGGCAGCTGGGCGAAATCGAGGCGGCGGCCGGCGGGCACCATGTGCAGCCGTAGCGAAGCACTTAGGGTAGACGAAGGCATACAGCGGGGGAGTAGAAGGGGAGAAGGGAGCAAAGTCGGAGCGCGGCCGAGGGGCGCCGGTCGAGTGGCCAGAATCGGCCGAATCGGTGCCGCGCCCGGGCTCAGGCTTCGTCGGCGGAGGGGAAATACTGCTCCGTATCGAGCAGCGAGGTGGCAATGGCCCAGGAAATGTGGGTGGGACCCACCAGCGCCCGGGTATCGGGGTAGGCGTCGAAGTACTGCTCGGTGATGAAGGCGGCGGTCTGCTCGGTGCCCATCGAGGCCCACAGCAGCCGGGGCATTTCCAGGTTCCAGCGGTGCGAGCCGGTATCGGTGCGGCAGCGGATGCGCACGCGGACCATGGCCGAGAGCGGGGCGGCGCTGGCCTGAATGGTGTAGGAGATGGGGGCGCTCATGACGAAACGACGGCGGGGAGCAGTGAAGGATGCAGCAGCCGCAAACGGCTAAGAGTCTGGTCCGGGAGCCAGCTGGTGGTGATGCGCGGCCAGGCCCGAAGCAATGCGCCGCCGCACCGCGCACAGCCCCAGGTGCCGCACCGATTCGGGGCAGTGGCTGCGGTAGAGGCGGGTGACGAAGCCGGCCGCCGCCCGCGTGCCCAGCGACTCCCACAGCAGGTAGGGCAGCTCCACTTCGTACACATCGGTACCGGTGCGGGTGTGCGTCACCAGGATCAGGGCCACCGCGGCGCCGCTGGCTTCGGCGTACACGCGCAGAATGCGCCAGGAGTTGGCCGGGTGCATAGGGCAGGGCATGAAAGGGGAGAGGTTGCAGTCAAAGATGCCCAAAATGCCGGCCAAACGGGCCCGTACAAAATGGGATTTTGCGGCGACTAATACGGAGTAGTCGATTGGCCCGGGCTATGCGCCTGAGAAGCAGCGCCTAAGTGCTCCAATCGCACCGGCTACGCCACCGGCGCGTGGAAGGTAAGCACCGGCGCGGCGGCCTGCACGGCCACGCTCTCGGCAATGCTGCCCTGCAGCCAGTGGCGCAGGCCGGTGCGGCCGTGGGTAAGCATCACCACCAGGTCGGCGTGGGCCTGCTCGGCGTAGCGCGGAATGCCCGCGCTGACCTCGGGCGCGTCGAACACGTCGGGCTCGTAGGCGGCCAGCTGGTGGCGCTGCGCGAAGGCGTGAATGCGGGCAATGGCGGCGGGGTATTCGGTGGCACTGGTTACCACGTCGAGTAGGTGCAGGGTGGCTTCGGGGAAGGCGGCGCACACCTGGCGCAGGCTAGCCACGGCTAGGTCGGCTTCGGGCTGGAAGTCGGAGGCAAAGACGATGTGGTGCACCTCGAACTCGGGGGCCGGGTGTTTCACCGTCAGCACCGGGCAGGGGGCCAGGCGCACCAGCCGCTCGGCGTGCGAATCGGGCGCGAACAGCAGGTGCGAGCCGGGCTTGTGCTCGTGGGCGCCCACCACCACCAGGTCGATGCGCTGGGTGCGGATGGTATCGAGCACCGCCGCGTCGACGTCGCCGGTGGCCACGATGTCCTGCACCGGCACGGTGGCGTGGGTGCGGGCGGCCTCGGCCATCAGCGCGTGCATGTGGCGCTTGGTATTCTGCAGCAGCTGCACCATAAATACGCCGTCGAGGCCCGAGCCGCCGCCGGCCGGGCCGGTGGATACCACGCCCGCGGCGCCGGGCGTATCCACCACGTGCAGCAGCGTGACGTGGCCGCCGGTGCGGCGGGCCAGCTGCAGGGCCACCTCGAAGGCGTGGTGCGCTTCGGGGGAGAAATCTGTGGGAACGAGTAGGTTTTGCATGGCTAGGACCGTTGGGGGGAAGGGGAATTTTATCCGGGCCGCGGCAAGAACATTAGGATGATAATATACTTACTTTTTGTATTTGTCCAATACCATTCGGAAAGTAAATGCGCCCGGCCCAGCCCACCAGCCCCTGCCGCGCCGCTGAAAGCGGTGGGCCGGGGCTGCGCGGGGTGCCCATTGAAAGCCGCTGGCGCCGAAATACTTCGCTAAACTGCTATACTTAACGTCGAACCTACTCTGCCAACCCCCATGACCCCCTCGTCTCACCCCGCCCCCGAGCCGCTGAGCAGCGGCCTGCTCAGCGAGGACCTCGCGCCGGTGCCCGCCGCGGCCCGCACCTGGACCACCGCCAACTACGCCGCGCTCTGGATCAGCATGAGCCTCTGCATTCCGACGTACATGCTAGCCAGCTCGCTCATCGAGGGGGGCATGAACTGGTGGCAGGCGCTGCTCACCATCTTCCTGGGCAACACGGTGGTGCTGGTGCCCATGCTGCTCAACGGCCACGCCGGGGCGCGCTACGGCATTCCGTTCCCGGTGTTTGCGCGGGCCTCGTTCGGGGTGCGGGGGGCCAACGTGCCGGCCCTGCTGCGCGCCGTCATTGCCTGCGGCTGGTTCGGCATTCAGACGTGGATCGGCGGCTTTGCCCTCTACCAGATGGCCGTGCTCTGGTGGCCCGCGCTGGGTACCCTGCCGGCGGTGTTTCCGGCCTCCTGGGGCCTGGCGACGGGGCCGGCGCTGGTGTTTCTGCTGTTCTGGGCGCTGAACATGTACGTGGTCTACCTCGGCGTCGACAGCATCAAGAAGCTGCTGGTGTTCAAGGCCTTTTTCCTGCCGGTGGCGGCGGTGGCGCTGCTGTGGTGGGCCATTTCGGCCGGGCACGGCCTGGGCCCGATTCTGGCCCGGCCCAGCAAATTCGCTACCTCGGCCGAGTTCTGGGCCTTCTTCTTTCCGGCCCTGACGGGCATGGTCGGCTTCTGGGCTACCCTGTCCCTGAACATTCCCGACTTCACCCGCTATGCCTTGTCGCAGCGGGCGCAGGTGCTGGGGCAGGCGCTGGGGCTGCCCACGTCCATGACCTTGTTTTCCTTCGTGGGCGTGGTCGTCACCTCGGCCACCTTCGTCATCTACGGGCAAACCATCTGGGACCCGGTGGTGCTGGCCGGCAAGTTCGAGAGCAAGCTGCTGGTATCGGTGGCCATGCTGGCGGTGGCCCTGAGCACCCTGGCCACCAACATTGCCGCCAACATCGTGAGCCCGGCCAACGACTTTGCCAACCTCAGCCCGCAGCGCATCAGCTTCACCACCGGCGGCTACATCACCGGCGTCATCGGCCTGCTCATCTTTCCCTGGAAGCTCATTGCCGACCCCTCGGGCTACATCTTCACCTGGCTGGTGGGCTACTCGGCGCTGCTCGGCCCCATCGGCGGCATCATGATTGCCGACTACTACCTGCTGCGCCGCCGCCACCTCGACGTGCCCGACCTCTACCGCTACGACGGCCGCTACGCCTACCGCAACGGCATCAACTGGCAGGCCATGCTGGCGCTGATTATCGGCATTCTGCCCAACGTGCCGGGCTTTCTGCAGGCCGTGGGCGCGCTGCCCGCCGGCGCCGTGTGGCCCTGGCTGGCCGACGTGTACCACTACGCCTGGTTCGTGGGCTTCTTCCTCTCCGGCGGCCTCTACGTAGCCCTGATGCGCCCACGCCTGGAGCCGGTGCCGGTGGCCGTGGCGGGGTAGTCCAATCAGGTCAGCCGTAGCCCGTTAGCAAACACCAAAAAAAGGCCCCGGAGCACGCGCTCCGGGGCCTTTCAACTTATTGACCAGGGGAGGCGGAGCCGGCTACTAGCTCCACTCCGTTTAGTCGATTACCAGGCGCTTGACGAGCACGCCCGCTTCGGTGGTCAGGCGCAGGGAGTACACTCCGCGCGGCAGTTGCGTCACGTCGAAAGCTACCTTGCTGGCGCCAGTAGCAGCCGGCAGGGTGCGCTGCTGCACCTGCTGGCCGATGCTGTTGAGCAGGGTCACCGTCACGGCTTTGCGCGTGAGCTGGGCCGGCACTTCCAGCCAGAAGCCGCGCTGGGCCGGGTTGGGGTACAGCTGCACCTGCTGGGCCAGAGCGGCGTTCTGCGTGGCCGTTACCAGCGTCGTGAACGTGGCAGCCGTCGAAGCCGCCGAGGTGGCACCGCCGGGGCAGTTGCTGGTCACCGACACGGTGTACTGGCTGTTGGGCGTCAGCCCCGACAGCGCGGCCGGCGAGGTGGTTACCACCGTCGTTTGGGCCGAACCCCCGGCGCGCGTGTAAGTCACCTTGTAGTTGCTGGCCGTGGCGTTGGGCGTGAAGGTCACGCTGGCCCCGGTCGACGTGATGCCGCTCACCGCTACGCCGGTCGGTACCGGGCAGGTGGGGGTGGCGGTGGTGAAGGTGACGCACACCTGCGCCCCGGCCGTCGTGCCGCAGCTCGGCGTTACGCACGCCGAATAAGCCGTGCCCGGAAGCAGGCCCGTGAACGTGGCCGGGGAAGCCGTAGCCTGCACGGTAATGGGCGTGCCGCCGGCGGCGGGCGTGACCGAAACGGTGTAGGTCGTATTGCCCGCGCCCGCCACGAAGCTAACCGTGGCGCCGGAGGTGGTCGTGTTGCTCACCGTCAGCCCCGTTACGGGCGGACAGGCGGCGGTGGCCAGCGTAGTGAACGTGGTCGTCACGGCCGAGGAGCTGGCGCCGTTGCTGCAGTTGCTGACAACCGACACGCTGTACTGCGTGGCAGGCGTCAGCCCGGTCAGGCTCACCGGCGAGCTGCCGGGAGCCGGCGTTACCGTCGTGGCCGAGCCGCCCTGCGGGGTGTACGTCACCGTGTAAGTGGCGCCCGCCGTGCCGCCGAAAATCAACGACGCGGTGGTGGTCGAGATGCCCGTGGCCGTGAGGCCCGTAACAGCGGCGCAGGTCGGCAGAGCGGCGGTGGTGAAGGTGGTGGTAGCCGCCGTCGAGGTCTGCCCGCCGCCGCAGTTGCTGATAACCGATACCGAGTACGCGGTATTCGGCGTGAGGCCCGTCAGGTTCACCGGCGAGGCCGTGGGGGCCGGCGTGACGGTGGTAGCCGAGCCACCGGCCGGCGTGTACGTCACCGTGTAGCTGGTGCCCGCGCTGGCCGGCGTGAAGGTCAGCGAAGCCGAGGTCGTGGTTACGTTCGTGGCCGTCAGACTGGTCACCGCGTTGCAGGGCGCCAGCGTGGTGAAGGTCGTGGTGGCCGCCGTCGAGCTAAGCCCGTTGGCGCAGTTGCTGGTCACCGATACGGTGTACTGCGTGTTCGGCGTGAGGCCCGAGAGGGCCACCGGCGAAGCCGTCGGGGCCGGGGTCACCGTGGTAGCCGAGCCGCCCTGCGGCGTGTACGTTACCGTGTAGCTGGCGCCCGCGCCCACAAACGTCAGGCTGGCCGACGTGGTGGTGATGCTGCCGGCCGTGAGGCCCGTCACCGGGTTGCAGGGCGTGAGCGTGGTGAAGGTGGTGGTAGCCGCCGCGCTCTGGCCGGCGCCGCAGTTGCTCACGATGCTCACCGTGTAGAGCGTGCCCGGGGTCAGGCCCGTCAGGTTCACCGGTCCGCCCGTGGGGTTGGGCGTCACCGTCGTCGGCGAGCCGCCCTGCGGGGTGTAGGTTACCGTGTAAGTCGAGCCGTTGCCCACGCCGAAGCTCACCGTGGCCGCGGTCGTGGTGATGGCGCTGACGCTCAGGCCGGTCGGGGCAATGCAGCTGGTCGTGTTGAACGTGGTCGTGGCCGCCGTCGAGGTTTCGCCGGGCTGGCAGTTACTCACCACCGATACCGTGTAGGTGGTGCCGGGCAGCAGGCCCGTCAGCGCCACCGGCGAAGCCGTCGGCGCGGGCGTGACGGTGGTAGCCGTGCCACCCTGCGGGGTATAGGTCACGGTGTAGCTGGTGCCGGCGGTGGGGGGCGTGAAGGTCACCGAAGCCGAGGTTGTGGTGATGCTGCCCACGGCCAGGTTGGTCACGGCCGGGCAGGCCGGGTCGGTGGCGGCGCACACGGTGAACTGGCCGCCGTTGGTGCTGCCCACCTGCCACACGCGGGCGTATACGGTGCTGCCGGGAGTGAGGCCCGTGGCGCGCACCTGCGAGAAGTTGCTGGAACCGAAGTTGTCGTTGCAGCCCAGCGAGGTCAGGGCCGCGCAGGTGCCCGAGTATAGCTGCAGGCCGGTGTCAGTCACCGCGCTGCCGCTCACCGCGCCGGTCGTCACCTGCACGATGCCGTTGGCGGGCACGGTCAGGCTAAACCACACGTCGTTGACGGTGCCCGTGGTGCAGCTCGGCGCCCCGATGGGCGCCGCCGAAGCCGTGGCGCCCACGTTGGTAGCCGTGACGGGCGTGCAGGTGGTGCCCACGGTCAGCGCCGTAGGGGCCGAGCAGTTGTCGTTGGCCGGGGGCGGCGGGGCAGTGGTGAAGGTCAGGGCCAGCGGCAGGCCCGAGCCGCCCGTGCAGGTGGCCTGAATGGTGACGGTGTAGGTGGTGTTGGCCGTCAGGCCGGTCAGCTGGGCCGGCGAGGCCGTGGGGCTGGGCGTGAGCACGGCCAGCGAGCCGCCGGTGGGCGTGTAGGTAACGGTGTAGCTGGTGGCGCCCGAGGGAGGCGTAAACGTCAGCGCGGCCGAGGTGGCGGTGATGTTGTTCACGCTCAGGTTGCTCACCGTGCCGCAGGGCGCCTCGGTCTGGGCGCACACGGTGAAGTCGGTGCCGGCCGTGGCGCCGAACTTCCACACCCGCACGTACACGGTGCTGCCCGGCGTGAGGCCGGTGCGCCGCAGCAGCGAGAAGCTGCCGTTGGGCGAGCTGTCGTCGTCGCAGCCCAGCAGCGTGAGGCTGCCGCAGCTGCCCGAGTACAGGGCCAGGCCGGTATCATTCACGCTGTTGGTGGCGCCGGGGCCGGTTTCCACCTGCAGGGCGCCGTTGGCGGGCACCGTCAGGCTGAACCACACGTCCAGCGTGGTGGCTTGGAAGCCGGCGCAGCCCGGAGCCGGAGCCCCCGTCGACGAGGTAGCCGCCGTGATGGTGCCGGGCACCGCGGCCCCGCAGGTGCCGATGCCGATGCTGGTGATGGGCGTGGCGCCGAGGCACTCATCGTTGGCCGGGGCGCCGCCGCTGGCCGTGTAGGTGCGCGTGAGCACCGAGCCCGTGCCCGAGGGGCACACGCTCTGCAGCGTCACCGTGTAGGTGGTGCCGGTGGTCAGGCCCGTCAGCGCTACCGGCGAGGTGGTCGGGGCGGGCGTCACCGTCGTGGTGGCGCCGCCGCCCACGGGCGTGTACGCTACGATGTAGCTGGTGGCGTTGCCGCTGGGTGTAAACGAGAGGCTGGCCGTGGTGGCGTTGACGCCGCTGATGGCGAGGTTGGTGGGGTCGGGGCAGGCCGGGGCGCCGGTCACGCAGATGGTGAAGTTGCCGCGCGGGCTGGTGTCGCTGTAGCCGGCCACCATCACGTAGTAGGTGGTGCTGGGCGTGAGCGAGGTGTAGCTCAGCGGTGCCGCCGGGCCCGTAGCCACCTGCGAGCAGGCCAGCTGCGTGAGCGAGCCGCTGCACGAAGTGGCCGAAAACAGGCGTACCTGCCCGGCCGGTGGGCCCGTCACGGTGATGCTGGCACTGGTGCTGGCCCCGCCGGTGGCCGGGGTGGTGAACTGGTACCACACGTCCATGGGGCTGGCGTCGGCGGCGCAGCCGGGGTTGGTGTAGCCGTTGGGCGTGGTGGTGCTGGCCCCGAACGTGGTGCCCGTCGTCGGCGAGCAGGTCGAGCCTATGGGTAGGTTGATGGCGCCGCAGGGGTCGTCGTTGAGCAGCGGCACCGTGAAGCTGAAGAAGGGCGACTGCAGCGTGGTGCCGCCGCAATCCGTCCGGACCGACACGAAATAGGTGGTGCCCGGCGTCAGGCCCGTAAACAGCACCGGCGAGGTGGCGTTGTTCACGGTTTGCTGGCCGCCGGCCCCGCCCTGCAGCACGGCCGTGAAGGTGGTGTTGCCCGGGCCAGGCGTAAACGACACCGAGGCCGAGGTGCCCGTCGGGTACGTCACGCCGAGCACGGCCGGGGCGCCGCAGGTGGGCGGATCGGTGATGCAGATGGTGAACTGGCCCTGGGTGTCGGTGGAAGTGTAGCCCGCCACCTGGAGGTAGTAGGTGGTGCCTGGCTGCAGCGCCCCGGTCACCAGGCGCGGCGCGGCCGTGTTGGCCGCATTCGACGACGAGCAGGTCACTTGGGTGAAGGTGCTCGTGCACGAGGAGGCCGAAAACAGGCGGATCAGGCCGGCGGGGTTACCCGTCACGGTGATGGTGGCGCCGGCGCTGGCCGCGCCCGTGGTGGCGGTGGTAAACTTGTACCACACGTCCTTGGGCGCGGTGTTGTTGAACGCGCCGCAGGTGTTGGCCACCGTCCCGTTGACGGTGGTGGTGGTGGCCGCCACGTTAGTGCCCACGGTGGGCGTCACGCACAGGCTGCCGTTGAGGCTGAGCTGCACCGCGCCGCAGGGGTCGTCGTTGGCCGGGGCCTGCGCCTGGGCTGTAAAGCTCAGCAGCGAGGCAAACAGCACGGCGGGCAGCCAGGCTGCCGAGGGGCCGAAGCGCCTACAAAGGGTGAGCAGCCGCTGCGTCAGCCGCTGGGTAAGGGGTAATGCTGGGGGCATAAGAGAGGGAAAAAGTGGATGGAAGGGAACGGGGAGCGTTCAGGCCAGGTCTCTGAGCCAAGGTCTTGGCACTCTGTCGACAATGTAAAGATTTAATTGTCGTATTCAAGTATTCAGATTCCGGCCCGACCCCCGGCCCCGCAAACTCGTCCATAGCCCCGGTCCGGCGTGGCCTTGCAAAGCGGCCAGAGCCCTGCAAGAGAGCTTCAGCGGCGTGGTAAGGCTGTTATTATCGGGTGATTTCCGGGCAACCCCGCCGTCGTCGGCCCGTTGGTCCCAGCTCGCCCGAGCTGACGGCCCAGGCCATGGCGCTCAAAGCCTTTGAGCACGCCCGCTGCATCGTTATGACCCCGTCCCCGCCGACGTGCGCAGCATCCACGGCCCGGCCGACAAAACCGCCGATTACCTGCGCCTCCTGGGCCTTGATGGAGCCGGCTGCGTGGTGTGCGGACTCCGGCGCCTGCTGACCACATACTGCCCACTGGCCGCCTGTTCCAGCGGTTCTCCCGCCTGGAATCCCACGAGCATGTGCTGCTGAACCTACTGCCCGTGCACGTCTTCACCTACGCGCCCGGTGCCGAGGTGCCCAGCGCCTGAATAAGTCCTGGCTGAGGTGCTGTCCGGCCAGAAGCTGGCGGCGGTCAGCTAATTATTTTCATAGTTTGGCTAAGATTTTTTTGTGTATTAGCGGAATAAGTATATTTAGCCTCGCATCCCACTCTTTTTTCTAGTATGGAGCCAATTTTTACTCCTAAATCCATGGCGCGCACGCCGTTGCTGCGCGCCCTGCAACGCGCCTTCGGCCTGGCCGTTGCCGCCAACGAGCCCGGCGCGCCCTCGGCCGAAACCCTGGCCGACATGGCCACCGGCCAAAGCCGCCGCGACTTTCTGGCCAACACCGCCAGAATGGGGCTGCTGGTAGGCGCCGGCGGATTGCTGGCCGCCTGCGAAGCCGACGTGGTGGAGCCGGCCGCGCCGGCCGCCAGCCGAGGTAGCTTCGACGGCAAGAGCAGCCAGCCCCGCATTGCGGTGGTAGGAGCCGGCATGGCCGGGCTGAACTGCGCCTATCAGCTGCGGAAAGCCGGCCTGCGCGCCGAGGTGTACGAGGCCAGCAACCGCGCCGGCGGGCGCATCTTCACTGCCCGCGACCTGATGGCCCCCGGCCTCACCACTGAGCTGGGCGGCGAGTTTATCGACAGCGGGCACGTGGACATGCTCGGGCTGGTGCGCGAGTTCGGCCTGCCGCTCTACGACGTGGAGGCGGCCAGCGAAACGGTGCTGCGCAAGGACGCTTACTTCTTCGGCGGGCAGCAGTACACGGTGGCCCAGGTTATCCAGGCCTTCCAGCCCTACGCCCGCCAGATCGACGCCGACGGCCGCTCCCTGCCTAACACCATCACCTTCGACAACCTCACCGCCGCCGCGGCCCGCTTCGACCAGCTCTCCATCAGCCAGTACTTCGATTCCATCGGCATGGGGCCGGGGCTGATTCGTACGCTGCTGGAAGTGGCCTACGTGACCGAGTACGGGCTGGAAGTCAACGAGCAGACGGCCATCAACTTCCTCTGGCTGTTTTCGGCCGACACCCACAAGGGCACCTTCGACATCTTCGGCATCAGCGACGAGCGGTACAAGATTCAGGGCGGCAACCAGCGCCTCACCGACGCGCTGGCCCAGCAGCTCAGCGGGCAAATCAGCCTGCAGCACAAGCTGCTGCGCGTGGCCCAGAACGCCGCCGGCCAGTACGTGCTCACGTTCCAGACCAGCGCCGCCCGCCCCGTGGAGGTGGTGGCCGACTACGCGGTGCTGACCCTGCCCTTCACCGTGCTGCGGCAGGTGGATTTGCAGCTGAGCCTGCCCGCCTGGAAAACCAACGCCATTCAGCAGCTGGGCTACGGCACCAACGCCAAGCTGTTCCTGGGTTTCAACAGCCGCCCCTGGCGCACCGATGGCTACACCGGCTACATCTTCTCCGACCGGCCCGTGCAGAGCGGCTGGGACTCGGGGCAGCTGCAGCCCACCACCCAATCGGCCTACACCGTGTACCTGGGCGGGCAGGAAGGCCAGCGCGTGGGCACGGGCTCGGCTCAGAGCCAGGTGAGCCGCTACCTGCCAGTGATTGAAGCCGCCTGGCCCAGCGCCCGCGGGCAGTACAACGGCCGGGTGGAGCGCATGCACTGGCCCACGCACCCACTGACTTTGGCCAGCTACGCCTGCTACCGTCCGGGCCAGTACACCAACATTGCCGGGGCCGAAGGCCGCCCGGTGGGCAAGCTGTACTTCGCCGGGGAGCATTGCAGCGCCTGGTTCCAGGGCTACATGAACGGCGCCGCCGAAACCGGCCGCTTGGCTGCCGAAGGCATTCAGAAGGCGCTGGTGGGCAACCAAACGGCCCTGCACCGGCGCCGGCGCCAGCGCGAAGCCGCCCTGGCTTAGCCCGCCGAATCACGAAGCCGCCCGGCCCTTCCGTCTGGAAAGGCCGGGCGGCTGGTTTACGGGCTGTTCTTCGCCGGCGCTGTCGGTGCGGGTCGTCAGTCCCAGTTGCCGAGCCGGCGGCGCACGAGGATGATCTGGCCGGTGTGGTAGGCGTTGTGGTCGGCAATGAGCAGGGCCTCGCGCAGCAGGGTCTGGCCGGTGCCGTGGGGCAAGGGCGCCAGCAGGTCGCGGCCGGGGTCCTGGAGCAGGGCCAGAAACTGCGCCCGGTCGTCCTTGATTTGCCGCAGCGTGGCCTGCCAGCGGGCGGCGTCGGCGGGCTCGTCCTGGGCGGGCCAGTAGCCCGCTGGCCATTCCGGCGACCGGTGCCGGGCGTCGCGGCTGAACTCCAGGATGTCCCACTGCGCGAGGCGCACGTGCTCGGCCAGCTCCCAGAGCGAGTAGGGTAGCCCGTCGGGGCGCTGGTTGAGCAGCGCGGCCGGCACGTCGGCCGTAGCCGCTTCGAAGGTGACGTGGGCCTGGCCCTGCTCCAGCAGCGCGGTTAGTTCCTTGACGAGTTGTTCGCGGGTGTGTTTGTCCATACTAAAAAAGGGGCCGGCTGAGTCCGGTGTGGTGCATAACTACGCAGCCCCAAAATCCGCGTTTGTTGCGCCGCGAAATCGGTACTAATAGCGTCACACGCGGCTGGCAAGCGGCGTTTAAGAACCCGAGGCCGGTCGTCATTTTGCGGCAACTCGGTCGGTTTCAGGTGTGGGACCGGCCGTGACGACGGGCCTCGCTTCTAACGCCCCCGCGGCAGCCGGCCGCGGGGGCGTTTTGCGTTTGAGCCACGAAGAAAACCACCGCACCCGGGTTACAACGAATCAGGCCCGAGCAGCGGAAACAACGCTTCCACCGCTCGGGCCTGAACGATTGATCGGGCCTCTGCTAATGCGTCACCACGAGGCGCTGCACGCCTACGGCCTTGCCGGCCTGCACGCGCAGAAAGTACACGCCGTCGGCCCAGGTGCTGGTGTCGAGGGTGTGGGCAGCGCCGGACAGATCGAGGGTGCGCAGGCGGCGGCCCTGCGCGTCGTACACCTGCACCTGCACGGGGCCGGCAGGGGCGTTGCGCAGGGACAACTGCACCTGCTGGGCGGCGGGGTTGGGGTACAGCTCCAGGGCCAAGCCAGCTTTAGCGGCCTTGGCGGCGGTGGCCGTCGAGGTCAGGCGCAGCAGCCAGGTTTGGTTGGCGCCCAGCGCGGGCAGGCTCACGGCCCAGCTGCTGAAGCCGCCCTGCGCGTCCAGCGTCACGGTGCCGGCCGTCTGGCCCGAGTAGAGCTCCGTCACCTGGTAGGTGCCGGCCGGCAAGGTGGAAAGCGGCATCGAGAGAGTAGTGCCGCTGGCGGCGCTGCTGCCCAGGTTGCTCACCATCAGCACGGCTTCCTGGTTGAACACGCGGGCGTAGCTCAGCAGCGTGGCGGGCGTGGGCGTGGTCACGGCCAGGTAGTAGCCCTTGCGCAGGGCCGCCTGGGCGGTGCGCAGCCCGATGAGCTTTTTGTAGTGGTTGAGCAGCGAGGCCGGGTCGGCCTGCTCGGTGGCCACGTTGTACTGGGCGTAGTTCGAGTTCAGGGCGCGCCAGGGCGAGCCGCTGGTGAAGCCCGCGTTGCTGCCGGCCGTCCACTGCATGGGCTTGCGCTTGTCCTCGTCGACGCCCGTGCCGAGCATGCCGACTTCCTCGCCGTAGTACAGGAAGGGCACGCCCGGCATGGTCAGGTACAGCGCGGCGGCCTGCTTCATGCGGGCCATATCATTGCCCAGGGTGCCGAAGATGCGGTTCTGGTCGTGGTTGCTGAGGAAGGTGCCGTACTGCAGGCGTGGGTAGGCGGCATCCACGGTGGCCAGCTGGGTGCGCAGGGCCGCAGCGTTGCCCGCGCTGAGGCTGCTCACGATGGCCGCCGACAGATCGAACTCAAAGCAGGCGTCGAGGCGCTGATTCACCACGTAGGGCACCACCTGCGGGGTGCTCGACCAGGCCTCGCCGATGGTGAAGGCCTGCGGGTTCACGGCCCGCACCGAGTCGTGGAATTGCTCCAGCACGCTGAAGGTTTCGGGCGTGTTTTCGATGGTGCTGCCGTTTTCCACCAGGTACTTCACCGCGTCCAGGCGGTAGCCGTCGACGCCCTTGGCCAGCCAGAAGCGCGACACGTCCCACATGGCCGCCTTCAGGCCGGGGCTGCGCCAGTTCAGGTCGGGCATGCCGCTGTAGAAGTAGCCGTAGTAGTAGCTGCCGTTGCGCAGATACCAGCCGGCGCCGGGGTTGGTGGCCGACCAGCGGTACCAGTCGCGGTAGGGGCTGGTGGCCGAGCTGGCCGCCTGCGTAAACCAGGGGTGCTGGTCGGAGGAGTGGTTGAGCACCAGGTCGATGATGACCTTGATGCCGCGCTGGTGGGCGGCGGCCATGAAGGCCTCGAACTCGGCCATGGTGCCGTAGTCCGATTCGGTGGCCTTGTAGTTGCTCACGTCGTAGCCGTGGTAGCTCGGCGACTCCATCATGGGCATCAGCCACAGGGCCGTCACGCCCAGGTCCGAGGTCGTGTTGGGGTTGCCGTCGTTGAGGTAGTCCAGCTTCTGGGTCAGGCCGGCGAAGTCGCCCTTACCGTCCCCGTTCGAGTCGTAGAAGCTGCGCACGAACACCTCGTAGAACACCGCGTCGTTCCACCAGTGCGTGGTGTAGGTGTCGAGGCCGGGGCCGCAGTTCTGGCAGGTACCGTAGCACACCGCCGGCACGGTATTGACGGCGCTGGTGGCGTTGAGCACCCGGGCCAGGGAGCCGGTGCCGCGGCCGTCGTCGAGGCCGCAGGTGGCGGGCACGGTTTCGGCGGCGCCGGGGGTGCTGCCGTTCACGAAGCGGTAGAGGAAGCGGCCGGCGGCCGGCAAGGCCACCTGCGCCTCGTAGATTTCGTCGCCGTTGTTGTCAGTCAGGGCAATGGCCGTGGGGTCCCAGTTGGTGGCGTAGCCGGCCAGGGTCTGGAAGTTGCCCATCACGTGCACGCCGGCCCGGGTTACCGTTTGCCCGCGCATGTTCACCTGGAAGGTCACCAGCGTGGGGCAGCCGCCGAAGGGCACCGCCGTCAGGCGCAGGGCGGTGCTGCCCAGCGTGGCTTGGCGGTTCACGTTGCCGCCGCCGTCGGCCACGCCGCAGCTGGCGGGCGGCAGCTCGGCCCCGCCCCAGGCGTTGCCGTTCACAAACTTGTAGAGGTACTGGCCCGCCGGCACGTCCACCGTCACTTCGTAGATGTGGTCGTTGTCGGGGTCGGTGAGCAGGGTGGTGGCCGGGTTCCAGTCGCCCCCGAAACCGGCGGCGGCCTGGAAGTTGCCGGCCACGTGCACGCCGCTGCTGGCCACCGTCTGCTGGCTCATGTCGACGCGGAAGGTGAGCGGCACGGCGTGCGCCGCGAGGCTGCCAAGAAGCAGGCAAGCTGCCAGGTACAGGTGTTTCATGGGCGGGTCGATGCGGGTAGAATCATAAAGATACGACGCAACTATCGACCGCTGCCTACGGCGGGTGGTTTCGTGGCGGGAAGCGTCACCACCCGCCGGGCCAATTGCGCTGCCGCTCACTGCATGGCTTGCCGAATCCGCCGCCGCTTGGCCAGAAAGCGCAACCAGCCCAGCGTCACGATGCCCAGGCCCAGCGGCACGAACAACACGCCGACCCAGACGTAGATGTTTTCGCGGAAGAAATTGACGAGCGAAAAGCCCGCCAGCACCAGGGCCATGCCGGTGCGCAGGTAGGCCAGTACCGTCCGCTCGTTGGCCAGACGCGTTCGTTCGAGGGCCAGCCGGTCGCTGAGGCTGAGCGAGGAATCGGGCCGTGGAGTCATGCGGGAGTGGAGCTTGGGTTCGGGCCGGGGCCGGAGAGGGCCCGGCGGGCGAGGCAACCGCGCAAGGCCCGGCTGTCGGCGGAATACCCGGAGCTACTCCATCGCGGGCGGTAAAGTTGCCGTTGCCCGTCCGCCACGACTTGCCTGGCGCCAAGTGCTGCCCCCGTCAAAGCCGCCTTACCGGTCGAGCCAAGCGCGGCCGCAAGCCCAGCCAATGGTGAGCAGAATCAGCAGAAAGAGGCGTAGCGTGTTCATAGGAGGTAGGCGAGAAGGATGCAGCGGGATAGATGGCGCCGGCACCTTCGGGTTTAATCACCTCCGGGCGCCACCTCCAGTTGCCCTTTGTAGGAGACGCTGCCTTGGCGGAGCAGGTAGAAGTAGACGCCGGGAGCGACGCCGGCGCCCCAGTCGTGGCGGTAGTCGACCGTGCGGTAGACCTCGCGGCCCCAGCGGTTGAAAATGCTCAGCTCCCAGGCGCCCTTGGTCAGGCCGGGTACCACGAACCGGTCGTTGCGTCCGTCGCCGTTGGGGGTGATGACGTTGGGCAGCAGCAGGCAGCTCTGGTAGCGCACGCGCCGGCTCACGGTGCGCGTGTCGCAAAGCGAAGTAACGGTCAGCGCGTAGGTGCCGGGCTCGGTGACGGTGAGCGTGGGGGCGGTGGAGCCGTCGGCCCAGCGGTAGCCGAGGCCCGGGCCGGAGAGGGCCGGAGCGCGCAGCACCAGCGGCTGTTCCAGGCACAGCGTGGTGTCGGGGCCGAGCGAGAAGGCGGGCGCCAGCGGAGCCGCCTGCACCAGCAGCGAGTCGCGGCTGGTGCAGCCGCCGGCGTAAGTGAGGAGCACGCTATACAGGCCGGGCCGGCCGATGCGGATGTCGGGCGTGGTCTCGCCGGTGGTCCAGGTATAGGTCAGCGCGTCGGGGTTCAGAGCCGTGAGCTGCAGCGTAGTGCCCGGGCACAGCAAGGTGTCGCCCGAAACGGAGGCAACCCGGGCCACGGGCGGCCCCACCACGTGGGTGCGGGTGAGTTGGCAGCCATCGGCGAAGGTGGCCGTGACGGTGTAGGTGCCACCTTGGCTCACGCGCAGCGCGGCGGTGGTGGCGCCGGTGTTCCAGCGGTAGCCCGTCACGGCGCTGCCGCTGGCCGCGGCCGTGAGCGTGGCACTCTGCCCCGGGCACAACTGCTGCCGCCCGCTGATGGTTAGCGCGTTGCCCGTCAGGGTCGTCTGGGCCGTGGCCGTGCAGGTGGCGCTGAAGCTGGCCGTGACGGAGTAGGTGCCGGGCTGCGTGACCGTGATGCTGGCCGTGGTGGCACCGGTGCTCCAGCGAAACGCCCCCGCCCCGGGCGCCACGGCCGTCAGCTGGCGGGGCGTGCCGGGGCAGAGCGGGGTGGTAGCGCCGCTGATCTGCACGGTGGGCGCCGGAACGCTGCGCACCCGGAACTGCTCCGTGAGCCGGGTGCCCGTCCGCAGCCAGGCCGTGACGGAGTAGGTGCCCGGCTGGGTCACGTTGATGCTGGCGGTGGTGGCGCCGGTGCTCCACTGGTAGCTGATGCCGCTGTTGGGGGCGAAGGTGCGGGCCGTGAGCTGGACGCTGCCCCCGCTGGTACAGATGACCGAGTCGCCGGTGATGCGCAGGTCATTGGGCAGCATGCGGGCCACGTAGGTCGACGCCACCTGGTTTGGGTCGCCGGGCAGCAGGTGTGGTTCCAGCAACAGGCTGGTGCTGAAATAGTCGCCGCCGATGTAGGGCGTGGCATAGGGGCCCAGGGCCAGCCCGGCGCAGTAATCGGTGCTGCTGCCCTGGCCTTTCACTACCCACTGCCACTGGCCGGCCGCGTTGAGCTTGCCCACGAACAGGTCGAAGCTCTGCACGGAGGTGAGCACGAAGGGCCCGAACTGCGCGGTATAGCTGCGGAATTGTCCGCCCAGATAGATGTTGCCGCGCCGGTCCACCTTTAGGCCCGTGCAGTACTCGCCCAGCATGCCGGTGGCCACCACCCGCGCCCACTGCCATTGCCCGGCCGTGTCGAGCTTGGCCACGAAGGCGTCGTCGAGGGATATATTCGTCGCGGGGTTGACCAGGGTCGAGGTGCCCAGCGTCACGCTGCCGAGCACCGAGCCCCCGACGTAGCAGTTGCCGGCCGCGTCGGTGGCCAGGTCGCCCACGCTGGCCCGGCTGGAATTCAGCAGGGTACCGTTGCCCAGGGAATAGGCCCGCTGAAACGCGCCGGTGGCGGCGCTCAGGCGCACCAGGTAGTGGCTGGTGGCGGGTGCGGTGAAGGGCCCCAGCTGCGTGACGGCGGCGTTGAATCCGCCGGAAGCGAATACCTGCCCCTGCTCGTTCACGGCCAGGGCGCTGGCATAGTCCAGGGCCGGGCTGCCGATGCGCTGGGCCCAGTGCCAGGCACCGTTGGGGTCGAGGCGGGCCACGAAGTTGTCCTGGTCGCCGATGCTGCTGAGGGTGGTGCTGCCGAAAGCCACGCTCGCCCCGAACTGCCCGGTCACGTACACGTTGCCCTCGGCATCGAGGGCCAGGCGGGTGGCCGCGTCGTCGGCCGGGCCGCCCGCGCGGGCCGCCGCCAGCACGTTGCCGGCCGAATCGAAGTGGGCCACGAATACGTCCTGGCGGCCGGCGTTGGGTAGGCTGATGGTGTTGCTGAGCTGAAAGGGCGCGGCCGAGTAGCTGCCGGCCAGGTACACCGTGCCCGCGGCATCCACGGCCAGGCTGGCCGCGTTGCCGGCGAAGGTGCCGCCCGTGCGCAGGTACTTGATCCAGCGCGGCGTGCCGGTCGGGCCGATTTTGGCCAAGTAGGCATCGGCCCGGCCCACCCCCGACGAAGCTCCGTCGAAGAATACTTCCCCGCCGTAGGTGCCGCACACGTAGGCGTTGCCCCACGCGTCCACGGCCAGCCCGTAGTGAAAGGGGCGGCCATTGCTGCCGCCCGGCGCCAATACCCGCCGGGCCATGTCAAATTCATTAGACGGATTTTGGGCCAGCAGCGGCCGGGCACTCAGCAGGCTCAGCACCAGCAGCCAGCACCACCGGAATCGGGAGGGTAAGAATCTACGCAAGCCAGAAAAGCGAAATAGGATTACTAAGCTAAGCCGCCGCAGCGGGCGCGGCAATAACGGGCCGGGGGGCTTTTTCGTGTGCCGGCCCAAGCCCCAAAATTAGGGGCGTCGGAGCCCGCAGATACCAGGATCTTTGAATCCTCGCCTGGGCTTTACGAGGGGCGAATGAGCAGCCGCAGAGGGGCAGAGCTACGCCGCCCGGTGCCCTATGTAGGGCGCGTACTGGCAGGGTACATGACTCGGGAAGTGGTACCGCGTGTGGCAGCGAAGGCGCCAACATACGGCCGCCCGGTTCGCTGGCGCGTCGCAGAGTACCACTACGCGCCAGCAGACCATCATCTTCGAGTAAGACGCTGCTGCCCGCGGCGCCTTACTCGAAGATGATGGTCTTGTTGTGGTGCACGAACACGCGCCCGTTGAACACCAGGCGCAGGGAGCGGGCCAGCACGATTTTCTCCACGTCGCGGCCGGCCTGGGCCATGTCGGCGGCGCTGTGTGTGTGGTCGACGGGAATGACGCTCTGAGCAATGATGGGGCCCTGGTCCAGCTCGTTGTTGACGAAGTGGGCCGTGGCGCCGATGATTTTCACGCCCCGCTCGAAGGCCTGCCCGTAGGGGTTGGCGCCCACGAAGGCCGGCAGGGAGGAGTGGTGAATGTTGATGAGGCGGTCGGCGTAGGGGGCCACGAACCCGGGCGAGAGGATGCGCATGTACTTGGCCAGCACCACGTACTCGGGCTGGTAGTGGTCGAGCACGGCGCCGACGGCGGCCTCGTGCTGCGCGCGGCTGAGGCCCTCGTGGCTCACGTGGTGGAAGGGCACGCCGAACTGGGTGGTGAGCGGCCCGAGCAGGGCGTGGTTGCTGATGACGGCCATGATTCGGGCGCCCAGCTCGTCGAAGGCGTGGCGCACCAGCAGCTCGCTCAGGCAGTGGTGCTCCTTGGTGGCCATCACCACGATGTTGCGCGGGCGCGGGTCGCCGAGGCGCACCTCGGCGGCGGCGGGCAGGGCGGCGCGCAGGTCGCTGAGCAGGGCCTCGGCCTGGAAGTCGCCGGCCACTTCGGTGCGCATGAAGAAGGTGGGGCCGGTGGGCTCCACGAACTCGTCGTTGCGCACGATGTTGAGGCCGTGGCGGAAAAGTACTTCGGTGATGCGGAAGATCAGGCCCGGCTCGTCGGGGCAGCGGATGACCAGGTAGTGCGGGGCGGGCAGGGCGGCGGTAGGGGGCACGGCAGGAAAAGTCAGTAGGATGAGCTGCAAGGTACGGCGGCGGCCGCCCGGCGGATACGGCCTGCCGATAAGCCCGACGGTAACGCCAAGGGGCCTGCCGTGCGTAAGGGAGATGCAACCAACACCTTATTCGTACCCCACATGATGAACGAAGAGCACAAGCTCAGCCGCCGCCAGGTTATCAGCGGGCTGGGCGCCAGCCTGGCCGTGGCCGCCGTGGGCCCGGTATTCGGCGCCGAAGCCGGCGCGGCGGGCGCCGCGGCCGATCCGCTGGAAGACCCCACCAAGAAATACCCCCGGCCGCCCTTCAAAAGCCAGCAGCAGCCCTGGCCGGGGCTGGCCGGCCAAATGGACCCCAAACCCGACCACGGCGAGAAAAGCTACAAGGGCTCGGGCCGGCTGAAAGGCCGCAAGGCGCTGATTACCGGCGGCGACTCGGGCATGGGCCGCGCCGCCGCCATTGCCTACGCCCGCGAGGGCGCCGACGTAGCCATCAACTACCTGCCCGCCGAGGAAGCCGACGCCAGGGAAGTTATTGCCCTCATCAAAGCCGCCGGGCAGAAGGGCGTGGCCATTCCCGGCGACCTGCGCGACGAGGCCTTCTGCAAAAAGCTGGTGGAGGAAACCGTGCGCCAGCTCGGCGGGCTCGACATCGTGGTCAGCAACGCCGCGCGGCAGCAGACGCGCAAGTCCATTCTGGAGTTGACCACCGAGGACTTCGACGCGACGATGAAAACCAACATCTACGCCCCGTTCTGGATTATCAAGGCCGCGCTGCCCCACCTGAAGCCGGGCTCGGCCATCATCGGCACCACCTCGGAGCAGGCCACCGACCCCTCGGAGGACCTTTACGACTACGCCCAGACCAAGGCCGCTACCACCAACTACGTCCGCTCCCTGGCCAAGCAGCTGGCCCCGAAGGGGATTCGGGTGAACGGCGTGGCGCCGGGCCCGATCTGGACGCCCCTGCAGGTGAGTGGCGGGGCCACCCAGGAAAAGCTGGTGAAGTTCGGCGGCGATACGCCCATGATGCGGCCCGGGCAGCCGGTGGAGCTGGCTTCCATCTACGTGCAGCTGGCCGATCCGCAGGCCAGCTACGCCACCGGGCAGGTGTACGGCGCGGCCGGCGGCAAGGGGCTGCCGTAGGGCCCGCGCCCCGGTAGCCTGACGCCCCCGCCTGACACGCCAACGCCCCGGTGCAAGCCGGGGCGTTGGCGTGTCAGGCGGGGGCGGCCAACGGTTTGGGTCTTAGCTAGGTCTGTTATCTTTGGGGCTTCCATTTGTCCTTTTGGTATCGACTAGATGCGTATACTTCTCCGCTTGATTTCGGGCCGGCGGCTGGCCCTGGCTGTTTTGTTACTGCTGCTGACGCTGCCGCTGCGGGCGCAGCACAACGTGTGGGTACGCCCCGACGGCTTGCTCTGGACCTGGGGCCGCAACACCTTCGGCCAGCTCGGCGACGGCACGCTGGTATCGAAGCGGGTGCCGACCGTCATCAGCCCGGGCGCTACCTGGCGCATGGCCGTAACGGGCGGCAGCCATACCGTGGCCATCCGCGCCGACGGCACGCTCTGGACCTGGGGCTACAACAACCAGGGCCAGCTCGGCACCGGCGCGAACAACCCCCGCATGGTGCCCGGGCAGCTGGGTACGGCTACCTGGCGCAGCGTCGGGGCCGGGGAACTTCACACGGTAGCCGTGCGCGCCGACGGCACACTCTGGGCCTGGGGCCAGGGCGGCAACGGGCGCCTGGGCTACGGCGGCGTGGCCGGGGTGCTGGCGCCCAGGCAAATCGGCACGGCCACCGACTGGCAGAGCGTGGTGGCGGGCTCGGACTTCACGCTGGGTCTCAAAACCGACGGCACGCTGTGGGCCTGGGGCCACAACGACTCGGGCCAGCTCGGCGACGGCAGCACCACCGACCGCCTGACCCCGGTGCAGATCGGCACGGCCACCACCTGGCGCAGCGTGCGGGCCGGCTACGCCCACACCGTGGCCCTGCGGCAGGATGGCTCGGCCTGGGCCTGGGGCTGGAATGGCTCCGGGCAGCTGGGGCAGGCCAGCACCGGGCAGGCTTACACTACCCCGCAGGCGCTGGGCGCCGGCCAAACCTGGCGCGACGTGGCCGCGGGCGGCGACCATACCGTGGCCGTGCGCGCCGATGGCACGCTCTGGGGCTGCGGCTACAACGAGTACGGGCAGCTGGGCGACAGCACCAGCACCAGCCGCCCCAATCTGACGCGGGTGGGCAACCGCACCAACTGGCACAGCGTGCTGGCGGGCTCCGTCCACACCATTGCGGCGCGGCAGGACGGCACGCTCTGGGGCTGGGGATTTAACCCCTTCGGGCAGGTGGGCAGCGCCCTGCTGGGCATGGACTACGAGACGGCGCCCTTCCCCGTGCAGCCGGGCTGGATCTGGCGCAGCGTGTCGGCCAGCGACCGTTACTCCCTGGCCGTGCGCGCCGATGGCACGCTGTGGGGCTGGGGCGAAAACAACTACGGGCAGCTGGGCGACAGCACGCTCACCGAACGGCCGCTGCCGGTGCAAATCGGGCGGGCCACGAACTGGCTGAGCGTGGTGGCCGGCCGGCAGCACGTAATGGGCCTCAAGACCGACGGCACACTCTGGGCCTGGGGCAATAACGGCCAGGGCCAGCTCGGCCTGGGCACCACCGGGCCCACCACGGCCACGCCCAGCGTGCCCCGCCAGGTGGGCACGGCCACCAACTGGCGCAGCGTGGCCCTGGGCTCAGCCAACACCCTGGCCCTGCGCCAGGACGGCAGCCTGTGGAGCTGGGGCGACAACCAATTGGGCGGCCTCGGCGACGGCACCACCATCAGCCGCAGCGTACCCGGCCAGATTGGCCTGGGCGCCACCTGGCTGAGCATCACGGCCGGCGGGGGGCTGTACCACGCCATTCGCACCGATGGCACGCTCTGGGGCTGGGGCGTCAACACGGTGGGGCAGGTGGGCGACGGCACGACCACCACGCGCCGCAGCCCGGTGCAGATCGGGACGAGCAGCAACTGGCAAAGCATCGACGGCGGGAGTGATTTTGCCCTGGCCGTGCGGCAGGACGGCACGCTCTGGACCTGGGGCTACAACCTCAACGGGCAGCTCGGCAACGGCTCGACGGGCCTGGGGCGCACCAGCCCGGCGCAGGTGGGCACCAGCACCGCGTGGCGCTCGACGCAGGCCTACCTGTTTCATTGCCTGGCTATCCGGCAGGATGGCACGCTCTGGAGCTGGGGCGAAAACGAATCCGGGCAGCTGGGCAACGGCACGGTCAACGTCGCGGGCGCGCCCAATACCACCCCGAGCCAGGCCAGTGCGGCGCAGTGGACCGCGGTGAGCAGCGGGGCGATTCATTCGGTGGGGCTGCAGGCCAACGGCACGCTCTGGGCCTGGGGTAGCAGCAGCCGCAGCGCCCTGGGCATCCCCGATCGGAGCATGGTGCCGCTACTTATTGCGGGCAATGCCGTAGTGCTGGCCGCGCGCCCGTCCAGCACCCTTTCCACCAGTTTCGTGGCCTACCCCACGGTGGCCGCCGACGCGGTGGAGTACGCCTACGCGGGCCCGACCCGGCCGGCCGGGGCCACCTTGGAACTGCTTCGCCTCACCGGGCAACGCGTGGCCCGATGGCCCGCGGGCCCGGCCGCCCAGGGCCGGCTGGCGGTGGCGGGCCTGGCGCCGGGCTGGTACCTGCTCCGGCTCAGCACGGCGCAGGGCAGCTACGTGGCCCGCTTCTTCCGGCCCTAGCGGCGCCGGGGCCCCGCCTCCGGCTCTGGCCGGTACTACCTATCCCAAACGATACAAGCCCTGGTCTGACGGCCGGGGCTTGTATCGTTTAAGTGGTCAACCAAAAGTAATCGTAGCCTATTGGCCGTCCTGCTTCATCTGGCGTGCGCGCAGTCGAAGCAGGATGTTCTTTTCTAAACGCTTACTTCTGAACGAGTACTTAGAGCCTATCCGGAAAGTCTAGAACGTCATGCTGAGCTTGTCGAAGCATCTCTACCGCTTCGTTGAAATGTTATTTGACAAAGCGGTAGAGATGCTTCGACAAGCTCAGCATGACGCCATTTTTTCTTTCAGACGAATTTCCGAATAGGCTCTTAGCGGGGCACAGAAAAGCCCCGGCGAGTGGGCCGGGGCTTTTCGGGGTAACCAGGCGCGGGGGGCTTAGCGGCGGTAGTCGCGGTCGTTACGGCCACGGTCGTCGTGACGGTCGTTGCGGTGCTGGGCTTCGTAGCGGGCGCGCTCGGCGGCGCGTTGGGCTTCCAGGCGGCGCTGGGCTTCGAGCTGGCGCTGGCGCTGCTGCTCAAACTGGCGCTGGCGCTCGGCGGCTTCGCGGCGGGCGCGCTCGGCCCGTTCGCGTTCCAGGCGTTCGGCCCGCTCCCGCTCGTAGCGGCTCATTTCGCGGCGGTCTTTGAAGGGCGCGGCGGCCGGGGCGGCGAAGGCCGAGGCGGAAGAAGCGAACAGGCCCAGGGCGGCAACGAGGGAAAACAGAGAGGCTTTCATGGCAAGTGGTGGTGTAGGGTGAGAAGGGGAGAAAAAGCGGGGCGGAGAAGGATTCAACCGCTTGCCAGGGTAATTGCAAGCGGGGTGCCAGGGCCGGGGTCTGGCGCCCCAGTGGGCCGAAACCGCCGCCCAAGGGGCTTGGATTATCGCCCATCGGGCGGGTTTCTTCTGCGAATGCACCGGCTCACATCCCGGTCTTTGCCCGGGCGCCTCCGCCGCCAGCCAACTGCGCCTCATTCCCGGCCACCTTTCCAGGAAGCGAGAAGGAACCGGCCGACTTGCGGCGTTGCTTTTAATGGCCATGCCTTGGTGCTGGCCGGGGCGTTTTTTTGGCGCGAAGAAGTCGTTGAGCCCGGTGCCGGGGCGCCGGCGCGGGGAATGAGCAGGAGGCCGCTGCGGCGCTCGACGCGGTGAGAGGGGGTGCCGCGAGTGAAAGGGAGGAGGGAATAGCGGCCCGGGTCGGGTACGGCGAGGGTGGCGCTGGGGAAGGCGGGCTATATTTGAGCAAAACCGCCTTATGCCTGCCCTCCGATACCTCGCTTATTGCCTGAGCGCCTGCCTGCTGCTGGGCTGCTCGACGCCCGCCACGCCGCTCACCTACCGGGTGCAGGACGATGAGCCGGTGCTGGATCTAAAGGCTAATCCGAACTGGCAGCCGGCCTGGAACGACTCGCTGATTGCGCGGCTGGAACGGGGCGCTCTGCCCGCCTACGACCGCGACAACCGCCCCCTGCCCGCCGACTCGCTGCAGCGGGCGCGGCGGCTGCGGGGGGTGGTGCTGGTGCAGAACGCGCAGGGCAAGCTGGAGGACGGCACCCTGCTGCACCAGCCCCAGGAACTGCGGGCGGTGCTGCACCCGGCCGGGCAGGCGCACGATATCGACCTGTATTTCTACGATCAGGCCGTGGCGCTGGAGCTGTTCTACGCCCGGGTACGGCAGGCCGACCTGGAAGCGTTAGCCGGGCGGCGGTTCGTCTTCGTGCCCGCTAAGTAGGGGCAGGAGCCTGCTCTAATAGACCGGTTCCGGCATAGCGTCGGGGGCTGCGGGCGCGTGGCGGCGTTGTGGGGGTAGAAGATCAGCAGGCTCAGGCCATGACGCTGGCCGGGCGGCGGCACGGCCTTGCGGATGTTGATGTTGCTCGTTCGAGGCCGGGCCGTTGCGCTGCAGCTTGGTCGTTCCGGTGTCTTGGTATTGCTACCAACATGGCGCCGCTACGCGGCTGTGGCCCCCACGCTATGCCGGGCCGTTCCTGTCTGCGAGGCGGTAGTTGATAGCTGCGAGACGGTAGTTGGTGGCTCTGAGACGGTAGTTGCGAGCTACGAGGTGGTAGTTGCTGTCTGCAAGGCGGTAGTTGGTAGCTCTGCGGTGGTAGTTGATGGCTCTACGGTGGTAGTTGATAGCTCGGGGGCGGTAGTCGATGACTCTGGGGTGGTAGTTGCTTTCTGCAAAGCGGTAGTGGGTGTCTAGGAAGTAGTAGCTACGGGCTCGGAAGTGGTAATGGATAGGGGCTGAATAATTTTAATTCTGGTGGTGGCAGAAGGATTGCATTGTTGATATATTGTTAGGCTTTTTCGGTTGGAAAAGTAAATACCACAACCAATTACCTTTTACCATGACAACTTATCAACAGAACCGATTAGCCATGTTCCGGACGGTGCTGGGGTTCTTCGAGCAGGCGGGAGGGCCGCTGCTAACCGTTAAACGCATCGAGGCGGGGCGGGCCAGCCTGGCCGGGGTGATGGCCCGGCTTGAAGCCGCCGCTGCGGCGCAAGACCACAGCACGACGGGGCTGACGCTGGACCGCAAGGCGCTGAAAGCACGCGCCGGGCAGCGGGCGGAGGTGTTGCGGCTGCTGGTGCTGGCTCTCACCGATGACGCTGGTTTGCGCGGGGAGCTGAAGCTGCCGCTGAGCAAAAAGCAGCTGGGCAAGGACGTAGAGCTGCTGGCCTACCTGCGCAAAATCGACGGGGCGGTGGGCACACTCAAGCCCGCCGACCTGGCCGAGGCGGGCTACGAGGAGCAGGTACGCACGGACCTGCGGGCCGACATCCAGGCGCTGACCGATACGCAGGGGGCGGCCCGGCAGGTGGAAACCGGCACCAGTACGGCCACGGGGACGCTGGAGGCGCTGATTGACGAGGCCACGCGGGTGCTGGACGAGCAGCTGGACCCGCTGGTGACGGCCCAGCAGCTGAAGCACCCGGAGCTGGTGACGCAGTACGAGGCCGCGCGGCGCATTGTGAAGACGGCGGCCCGGCGCAAGGCCGAGTACCGCGGGGTGGCCCGCTACGGCAAGCCGGTGCTGGTGTACGACCGGCGCGAGGCCGGCGTGCCCCAGCCGACGCTGGGCAACCGCAGCGGCAAGGGCCTCACGCTGCGCTACTACACGGCTATGACCAGCACGGCCGCGCCCGCGCCGGGGCAGGGCGTGGTGGTGAAGCACAAGACGGATCAGCAGCTGGCGGATTATAGCGGGCTGGGGGCGGCGGAGGCGCCGTACCTGCTGGTGGTGCTGGAGCAGGTGGACGGGGAGGGGCGGTGGGTGGTGCGGTAGGGCGCCTCACCCCCCGGCCCCCTACCTCGCTTGATGCGCGACATGGGGGAGAGGGGGAGCCTGACGCCTACGGTTTGAAATGGAAACGCCCCGGTTTTGGCCGGGGCGTTTTTTTGTGGCTGATCTACGTACTTTGGAATCTACTTTTTCGGACTGTGATGGACAACGCGGCTATTACCAATTACATCGAACTGAACCCGCAGGTGCGCTTTGGCAAGCCGGTGGTGAAGGGCACGCGCACGACGGTGGCGGAGGTGCTGGAAATGCTGGCCAACGGCATGAGCGCGGCCGATATTGCGGAAGATTTTCCGGCCATCGGCGCGGAGCAGGTGCGGGCTTGCCTGCTGTATGCGGCTTATAAGGAAAGCGTGGTATTGCTGTCCGTTGCGTAAACTGCCATGCGCCTGTTGCTGGATGAAAACATATCGTGGCGGCTGGCCGGCTATCTGCGCCCACACTGCGCGGCAGTGGTACACGTGCGTGACCTGGGTCTGGCTAACAGCCCCGATACTAGTATCTGGCGCTACGCCAAGCAGCACGGCTACGACGTGCTGACCAAGGACGAAGATTTTTTGCGCCTGGTAGTGGCAGAGGGCTTTCCGCCCCGCGTGGTGGCCGTGCAAAACGCGCAGGTGCCCGTGGCGAAACTGGCCGAGTACCCGTTGGCACGGCTGCCGCAGCTACAGGAATTTCTGGCAGCGGAGCAGGGAGTCCTCGGGGCTGGGGATGCTGCCGGCGTAGTCGGCCCAGTAGTGGATGCGTTGGAGGGAGCGGAGGAGGGTTTGCTCGATTTGGGGGATGAGCGCGGTGCTGGGGTGGTAGGGCGAAAGTAGCGGGGGAAACAAAAAGCCCCGGTGGTGGCCGGGGCTGGGTTTGTTTCTCTGGTACTAATGCATGATAGTCTACTGCCCTTGCCAACTATAATAGACTCTTGCTGCTGCATACGCAAGCACTAGAAGAGAGATGAGAACCTTTGTGGTAGTTGATGTGAAATACTGTTGTGCAAGAAAGAAATTAAATAAACATCCTAATAATGTAATTGTGCCAGTAAACAGATAGATTAATGTTATAGTGTTATTGATGCGACGACTTATTTTATCTCTTTCATTATTAATTATAGATAGATCAAGTCCAGATTTATCGGCAATATTTTTAAAATCTCTTTCAAAATCATGTTTTATTTCTTTTATATCTCTATAATATATTGTTTGAATATGAATTGCAAACATTGCATATATAGTAAAAGCAATTCCTATTAATAAAATTATATAAGAATCTTTTATTTTGTAAGTTGCAAATACTGTTGCTGAAATTGATATTGGAACGGCAACAAGTTGTGTTGTTATTTTGCCTAAAATTTCTCTTATTGATGCAAAATATTTATCTTTTTCAGAATAAAGTTTAGATCTAAATGTCTCCCAGGAAAAGTTCTTTATATATAGTTCAAATTCTTTATCTGAATCTTTTTCAATTATATTTAATCCTATAATTAAATTGTGAAAATGTTTTTCATGTGTTTTTTGAATAAAATCTGATAATTGATTTTTAAAGAATAGTTGAAAATTCTTATCTCTCAATTTGCTTATTACTGATTTGATGATAATAGAATGGTCGATGTTGTCGTCGATAAAAGGTAAGATTACGGGGTAAGGGAGTTTGAAAACACCTTTTGTTGAAGTATGAAATACCATTTCGTGTACGATGTCGTTATTGTAATCACATATATTTATCAATTCTTTTTTAAACTCAAAAATAGCTGATGTATTAATGATGAAATTTAAAGATGTAGTAGAGTTGGCGTCGTTGATGTCGCCTTTATAAATAAGATATGAATCTTTGAAAAATATAATATTAAAGGCCTTGGATAAAATACTTCCATCCCCTAGGTTTTTTAGAAAATGAGTTGCGTCATAATAGACAGGGCTGGCAAGTTCAAGCTCATCGAGGTCAACTTCAATCTGAGTCGTTGTATTGCTATCATACAATATACCTGTTTTGCTAAGTAGGTTAGTGTGTTCTCTGAAGACCTGCTCAGAGACAAACTCGACTACAAAAGAACTCCCTTTGAATGTGGGAGAGAATTTTTTGAGGCCTGACAGTACTTGTAGCTTCGTTTCCATACCTAAGATGACAACAGGAGAAGGAAAGAAGTTTCCTAACTTTGTTGGGAAGATAAGCTTTCGTTGCGAATCTTGTTAGCAAGAGCTTCCGAGCGAATTGTTATCATATCGGGATGTGCTTCACTAATGGTGACCAACTCGTTAAGAGCCTTAAGTGGAAAAGACAACATGATATTATCAGCAGCGACTTTAATAGTTGAGAATTTTCGTAGCGTTGCACTATCAGCTTTAAACATGCCACTCATTTCTATGTTATTATCAATAACATATCGCGCAATATGATCTGGGTCATTGTAAAGAACATGGCTGAGTTGAGCAATGTCAACAGTTCGTGATTGATCTTTGATAATATGAAATGCTTTATTTAACAAATCTTCTCTACTAATAGCAATATTGCCATGCTCATCTAAAGGCAGATCGATTTTATTTAATACCCGGTGTAATGCCTTTGTGTCTGTTACATTATCCGTGTTGTTGTCAGTGGAAATCCAATCGTTAAAAAACTTTGATACTTCATCTTTTCTACTATCAATAAAGCTAAGGTATCTATTGCTGCTATTATTATAAACGCTGTTATTTATACGGCATCCCATTGCTATTTTTTCGAAATCTATATGGAAAGTGTCATTTATTTTAAAAGATCCATCTTTATCTTTTTTAAATAAAACACCTTTTTTTTCTCTAATTATATATATTCCTGTAAAATCTTGATTATTTTCAAATTGAGTAAATACAACATATCCGCCTTTTGCAAGTCTTACTCCTGATATTGTTTTTTCTAAATCGACAATTGTTTCTTTTGTAAATTTAATAAAAGCTTCTGCGTTTTGATTTGCATGAAATTCATGATATGCACTTGGAAAAACTGTTCCTGTTCCGAATTTGGCGTAAGTAACTTTTGAATTGTTGTGTGTGCCATATCTATTGTTTAATTCCTCTACTAGTCGCTGTGATGATTCGTCAATGGTTAATAAGGAATTTGATAGGTCAAGTTGTGTGTTGCTTTTGTGTTGTTCTTTGTGCAAATGATGAACGATAATGTGTTTAATGGTGAGCATGTCAGAATGGTTTTTTGAGGAAAGGATGAATGTACCCGCAATCTAAGAAGGTTTTCAATGCGCTATGCTAACAAACCACTACTGACCAAAGCGCCCCGGTACGGCTGACGAATTAGAGGAACTGGGGTGTTTGGCTTTGAGGCGGATGTTAGATTTGTGCTGGCGGCGACCAGGCGGCCGGCTTTGGGCCGGCTGCCCGGGGGCTACACCCCCCAAAGCCTTAAGCTGAGCCAGCCGTAGGACGCCAGCGCAAAGGCGAGCCAGCCCAGGGCGCCATAGGTGAGCAGCAGGTACCAGGCCACGGTGCGGCTGCGGAACTGGCGGAAGCGGCGCAGCGTGAGCAGCAGGCCGGCCAGGATAAGGGCGGCGAACAGCAGGGGGCCGAGGCTGACCAGGACGGGGAGGGGCTGCCGGGTGCCGGTCTGGGTGAGGTGGTCGACGAGGCCGAGGAAGCCGATAAGGGTGCCGACGAGGGTGAGGCTGGCCAGCAGGGGCAGCAGGCGGGGCAGCACCTGGCCGCGGGGCACCTGGCGGCGCAGGGCCAGGATCAGCCAGACCAGGCCGGCGAGGCTGCTGCTGAGCATGAGCAGCACGGTGAGGCCGAGCAGGGCGGGGCGCAGCCACCACCAGGCGTTGCTGGCTTCGAGGGCGTAGGTGCCGTTGCCGACGAGGGCGCGGCGGCCGTCGCGGTCGTAGGTGAGGGCCAGGGAGGCCTGCTGCTGACCGGGGCGGCGGAAGGTGAGCGGGGGGCCGGTGGGCAGCAGGGTATCGGCGTCGCCGAAGAGGGGCTGGAACAGCAGCAGCGGGCCGCGGCGCACGAGCTGCCGGTCGCCGAGCAGGTAGTCGTTGAGGCCGGCCATGTGCTGCCGGGGCGCGGCGGGGCTGTAGTGGCCGAGGAAGGGGGCGAGGGCGACGGAATCGAGGGGGAGGGCGGCCGGGGCGGGGGGGGCGGGCACGCGGCGCAGCAGGAAGTCGCGGATCAGCTTGTCGAGGCTTTTGGTGGGCTGGCCGCCGTTGTTGGAGAGGGCGTAGCCCACGCCCAGCTCGCGCTGGTAGGCGAAGGTGGAGAGGAAGCCGTCGATGCCGCCGCCGTGGCCGCGGAAGGAGGCGGGGCCTTTCCAGTTCATCACCTGGTTGGCCAGGCCGTACTGGGCGGGCAGGCCGGCGCGGGCGGCCAGGGTGCTGTGGGTGGTTTCGATGGTGGTGAGGGTGCCGGGCGCGAGCAGGGCGGGGCCGGTGGGGCTGGGGCGCAGGTCGTGGAGGAAGAATTGCACCCAACGCGTCATGTCGGCGGCGGAGGCGCTGAGCGAACCGGCGGGGCCGGAGTAGATGGGCAGCGGGGCAATGGGCTGGTAGCGGCCGTCGGCGAAGCGGTAGCCCCGGGCCAGCTGGGGCAGGGCGGCGGGGCGCAGGGCGAAGGTGGCGTCGGCCATGCCCAGGGGGCGGAGCAGGTACTGGGCGAGGTAGGTTTCGTAGGGCTGGCCGCCGCTTTTTTCGAGCAGGTAGCCGGCCAGCAGGTAGCCGGGGTTGGAATAGCTCATCCGCTCGCCGGGGCGCCAGCGGCAGCGCAGCTCCGGCCGAAACAGCTGCACGCCGGCCGCGCCGCGCGGGTCGGTGGCGGTGGGGTTGTAGACATGGTTGAGGTGCATGTCGTCGAAGCCGGCGGTGTGCTCCAGTAGATGCACGACGCGCACCGGGTCGGTGGCTTCCCAGGGGTTGTCGATGGGCACTTCGGGGGCCAGCTTGCGCACCTCGTCGTTGAGGCTCAGCTTACCCTGCTGCACCAGCTGGAGCAGGCCCACGGCCACGAAGGTCTTGGTGATGGAGCCCATGCGAAACAGCGTGTGGGCGGTGACGGGCTTCTTGTGGGCCACGTCGGCCAGGCCCAGGCCGCCCTCGAAGAGCACGGAATCGTGGGCGACGATGGTGAGCAGCAGGCCGGGCATGTGCTCCTTCTGCATGATGCGCTGCAGGGAGTCGGTAAGCTGGGGGATGGTGCTGATGAGCCGGCGCTGGGCGCGGGCGGCGGGCAGGGTGAAGCCGGCCAGCAGCAGGAATAGGAATAGTTTTTTCACGCTATAGAGGGACGGGGATTTGGGGGGAAGATAGGAGTAGTTTTTAGTCGCCGCCTGATGGGCGCCTCACCCCCCGGCCCCCTCTCCGAAAAGGAGAGGGGGAGCTAGACGATTTTGGCAGCATCTCTACGCCTGATTTGGCACCTCCCGGCTGGAACGGCACCTAATTGCAGCTGTTTACTGTCCCTGCACAGCATGTCTCGTCCGGCTCCCCCTCTCCGAAAAGGAGAGGGGGAGCCGGGGGGGGAGGCGCACGTCAGGCGGCTCATCCGGCTTCCTCCGCTGTTCCCGTCAGCGCATCCACCTGGGGCTGGAGCACGTCGGCTTGCTGCCAGCTGCCGCGCAGAAACCAGAGCAGGGCCAGGGTAGCGGCCAGGGCGTTGCTGGCCACGAAGCTCCACCAGAGGCCGCGGAAACCCAGCGCGGTGTGGCTGCTGAGGTACCAGGCAATGGGAAACTGCAGCACCCAGGTGCTGATGAGGGTGAGCAGCATGGCGCCCAGGGTATTGCCGGCCCCGCGCAGGGAGCCGGATACCGACTGCTGCACGCCGGTAAAGCAGAGGCTGGCGGCGGCAATGCGCACGAACTGCACCGCCTCGGCGGCCACGGTTTCGTCGCCGGCGAGAAAGAAGCGCACCAGCGGCTGGGCGGCGGCGAAGATGGCCGCGCCCACCAGCAGCAGTCCCAGGAAGCTGGTGGCTATGGCGTAGCGGGCGGTCTGGCGGGCCCGGTCGGGGCGCCGGGCGCCGAGGTTCTGGGCCACCAGGGTGGAGCAGGCCAGCGAGATACCCAGGGCCGGAATGATGCCCAGGGCCAGCAGGCGGGAGCCGATGCCGTAGGCGGCCAGCACGGTGGTGCCGAAGCCGGTGGCCAGGATGGTCATCATGGAAAAGCCCAGGGCCCGGGCCGAGAGGTCGACGGAGGAGGGCGCGCCGAGGCGGAAGGCGCGCAGCATCAGGGCGGTATCGGGGCGGAAGCCGCGGAAGCTGAGCTTCAGCCCGGCCGTGCCGCGCAGCATCACCACCAAGCCCAGCACGAAGGACAGGGCCTGGGTGCCGACGGTGGCCAGGGCCGCGCCGGCCACGCCGAGGCCGGGGATGGGACCGTAGCCGTAGATGAAGAGCGGGTCGAGCAGGAAGTTGAGGGCCAGGGCCAGCAGGTTGATGTAGAGCGGCAGGCGCACCTGGCCCACCCCGCGCATCAGGGCCTGAAACATGAGGAAGCCGAAGTTCAGGGGCAGGCCCAGGAAGAGCACCTGCTGAAAGCGGTTGGCCAGCGGAAAGATGTCGGGCCCGACGCCGATGAGGCGCAGCAGCAGGGGCGAGGCGAAGTAGGCCCCCACGGCCAGCAGCAGCGAGAGGGACAGGGTGAGCACCAGGGACTGGGCGGCCACGTGGTTGACCAGGGGCAGGTTGCCGGCGCCGAAGTTGCGGGCTACCAGCACCGAGCCGGCCACCGAAAAACCCGAGCCCAGAGCCACGAGCAGGAAGTTGACGGGGAAGCTCACGGCCACGGCGGCTACCGCGGCGGCGCCCAGGCGGCCCACCCAGTAGGCATCGACGAGCTGGTAGCCGGTCTGGAGCAGGTTGGCCAGCACGATGGGCACGGCCAGGCGGAGCAGGGCACGCAGGATGGGGCCTTCGGTGAGCGGGGCGGTGGTGGAGGAGGAAGCGGGCATGGTCAGCCGGCTAACGGGCAGGCCCCCGGGGTGGTTGGGAGCGAACCGCCGCGTGGGCAGCTCGGGGCGCTTCAAGTGCGGCGTGCTCTTCGGAAAGGCAACCTGACGATTACGGGGAGCAAGAAGGAGCGGGGCGTAAAACTCCCCGGCTGGCCCGACTGGCTAATTACCACACCTGCAGCCGCTGGGTGGTGCTGTAGCTGCCAGGGCCGTCCAGGCGCAGCAGGTAGAGGCCGGGCACCAGGCCAGCAGCTAGCGCGAGGTCCTGGCCACCGGCGGCCGTCAGGGCCTGCTGCTGCACCACCCGGCCGGTGGCATCGAGCAGGCGCAGTTGCAGGCCGTGGCGGGGCGCATCGGCGGGCACGGTGAAATGCACGGCGCGGCGGGCGGGGTTGGGGTAGAGGCCCAAGGCGGCCCGCCGCGCCGTGGCGGCGGCGGTGGGCAGGGCACTCAGCTTCAGCACCCAATAATCCTCCATGCCCCGGCTGGGCTGCGTTTTGTCGCCCGACACGGGCGAACCGGAGGTGGCCGCCAGCAGCAGGGTGCCGTCGGGAGCCTGGGTGAGGCTGCGGAGCATTTCCAGGCGCGTGCCCCCAAAGCCGGCATCCCACTGCTTCTGGCCGGTGGCACTGAGCTTGACAACCCAGGCATCGTAGTCGCCCTGGGACGCCTGGGTTTTCTCCCCCGACACGCCCGACAGGCTCAGTCCGCCGAGCACGCAGCCCCCGTCGGCCGTGAGCAGTAGCGTGCTCAGCTCGTCGTTTTCGCTGCCGCCCACCACCTGGTCCCAGAGCTTGGTGCCTTGCGCGTCGAGCCGGATAACCCAGTAATCCTGGAAGCTGCGGATGCCGCGGTTGGGCAAGGTTTTGTCGCCCGACACGGGCGAGCCGGACGAGCCGCCGATGAGGTAGCCGCCGTCGGCGGTCTGCACCAGGTCGGCCAGGCGCTCCGAGTCGCTGCCGCCGAGGTCCCGGTCCCATACTTTGTTGCCCTGCGCGTCGAGTTTAATGAGCCAGTAATCGTGCCCTCCCTTGGTCGGTTGGGTTTTGTCGCCGCTCACGCCCCCCACGGTGCTGCCGCCGAGCAGGTAGCCGCCGTCGGCGGTGGGAATGAGGCGGCCCAGCTCGCACTCCCGGTCGCTGCCGTAGGTCCGGTCCCAGAGCTTGGTGCCCTGCGCGTCAAGCTTCACCACCCAGTAGGCGGCGCCAAACGGGGAAGGCTGGCTTTTGTCGACGGAAACGTTGGAGGTGGAAGTGCCGCTGAGGATGTAACCCCCGTCGGTGGTCTGGTGCACGCTGGCCAGCAGGTCCTGCCCGTCGCCGCCGAAGTCCCGGTCCCACATCTTGTTGCCCTGGGCATCGAGCTTGATAACCCAGTAATCGTAAAAGCTCTTGCTGTTCTGCGTCTTGTCGCCGGTGGCGTCGGAAAACGACGAGCCGGCCAGGATGTAGCCCCCATCGGCCGTCGGCTTCAGGTCGACGAGGCCGTCTTCCCGGTCGCCCCCAAAAGTCCGGTCCCACTGCTTGGTGCCATTGGCGTCGCATTTGACGATCCAGTAATCTTTGAAGCCGCGGTTGCCCTGCGTTTTATCCCCCGAAACCGGGGAGCCGGAAAGCCCGCCCACTACGTACCCGCCATCGGGCGTGGGGCGGATGACTTGGGCTACTTCTTCGCCGACCCCGCCAATAACCCGGTCCCAGAGCTTGGTGGGCGCCTGCGCATCGGCAAGGAAGGGGGTGAGCGAGAGGAAGGTGGCGAGTCCTAAACCGAGGCAGCGGCAAGCAGTGGTAAACATGGGTCAATAGGCTGGGGAAGAAAACGAATGGATAAAGGTACTGGATGCCGGACGAGATACCCGGCAGCATTGGAGCGTTGGCTGTAGTTGAATGAAGGTCCTTTAACGCTCCCAAATACCATTGAGCCGGTGGCAGTGCTTGCCAGCGTATCGAGCAACGGCAGCAGCTGGCTGGTGCCGGAGTGGCACCGGATAATTCAGGCTACAGTAGCCACGCCAGTGGGATGATTACCAAGCCGAGGCCAATCAACAGGTAAGGCCAGCGGCGGTACAGCAGGCTGTCGATGGCAACGTGCGCGGGCTGGGCCGGATCGTAGTAGAGCGGCACAGCGGCGCCCGGGGGCAGGCGGTAGCGCGACGAGACGGTTACCGCCTGGCCCTCCAGGGTGTGGAAGCTAACCAGGGTACGGGCCGGGCTGGTTTCGATCCCGGTTACCCGGCCCCAGACGTGCCGGCCCCGGCGGCGCAGCTGGCTGCTGTGCAGCAGCAGGTGGGCGCCGGCCAGCACCAGGCCCAGGCCGAGGGCGAAGATGAGGGCGTAAGGGCCCGTGAGAGGATGGGCGGTCATGCGAGGGTGTTTTTTTTTCGAATCGATAGTCACTGCCAATACTCAGCAAGATTATCCATCGAAGGCGTAGCAGTATGCTGCGGCCCCGGTTTGAAAACCGAGGCGGCTAACAAGTCGCCGATGGCATTCGTGAAACCAGAACCTGAGGGTTTGCCCCAGGATATAGTTTTGGCATGCCTGAATACCGCCTGGGTCTGCCGCGCAATGACGGCAGCTAAGTGGTCAACATCAGCCCGAAAGCTGGGTCCCTTATCAAGCGCCCCTGCCACGACGACGTACGGATTAAAGACCAAATGGGCGGGCTGCTTGTAGTACGCCTCGTTCCTGATGCCAAGGTATAAGTCAGGCGCCAGGCTCTGATTGCCGCAGGTGGTGCGACCAGGCGCCCAAAGTCCCAGCAAATGAAACTGCCAGTTCTGCCGCTCGGGATGCGCCGCATAATCGTGCAGCCAACGGGCTTCTGATGAAGCCGATAAGCCTAGGCGGCCGAATTTTACATCCTTGAAATATTGTCCATTGGGCTCGTATTGCAAGAGGTTCAGGGAAGCAGGGCCGCGGGCTGCTTTGGTAGCTGCAAGTAAGGCCGGCAGGATGGAATGCCAGCCGGCGGGTTGCCACAAAGGCTGCGCAGCCGGGTGGCCCAGGATAATGTGAAGCTGGTACAGTCGTTCGTGAAAGCGCATTGGATTACTCTTGGAAGTCAGCACGCGAGATGTCTCGACAAGCTCGACATGACGTTCTATATTAATCCGCTCCTTTCAGCACTTCCCGGATGCCGCTGAGCCCGCCGGCAATGCTTTCCAGCTTGTCGAGCATCTGCAGGAGCTGGCCGGCGCCGGAGTTGCGCAGGTTTTCCAGGTAGGTCTGCTTGATCTGCTGCCAGCGCTGCTCCTGCTCGGGCGTGAGCCAACCGAGCAATTCGCGCAGCTTGAGCAGGTTGGCTTCGGTGGCGCTGGTCAGGGTCTGGGCCTCGCTTTCGTAGTGGGCGGCCAGCAACTGCTCGATTTCCTGGTCGTTCATCACCGGGCGCACTTTCTCGGCCAGCTTGTTCATGTTGCGGTAGGAGCCCTGGAGCTTGAACGGCGGCTCGGTGCGGTAGGCGTCGGCCTGGGCGGCCGAGCTGATGTAGGCGGCGTTGACGCGGGCCACCACGTCGCGCAGGCGCAGCAGCTGGCGCAGCACGGACACGTACTCGCTGAGCTCCTCGGGCGAGTGGTTGCCTTCGAACGTGAGGCCGTCGGCCTGGCCGGTTTCGGCCAGGCGCAGCAGGGTGGGCACGTCCTGGGGGGCCTGGGCGGCCAGGCGGGCCAGGGTGGGGTGGCTGGTGAGGGCGTTTTCGAGGTAGGAGAGACGGAACGCCTGCTCGGAGCCGGCGGTGAGGATGTCGCCCAGGTTGTAGATGTCGGCGCGGTTGGCCAGCATGTCGGGGATGCGGAACACCTCCCCACTTTCGGTGTAGGGGTTGCCGGCCATGACCACGCACACCTTGCGGCCGCGGAAGTCGTAGGTGCGGCTGCGGCCCTGGTACACGCCCTCGATTTTGCGCTGGGCGTCGCAGAGCGAGATGAACTTCTGCAGGAACTCCGGGTGGCAGTGCTGGATGTCGTCCACGTAAATCATCACGTTGTCGCCCATCTCGAAGGCCAGGTTGAGCTTCTCCAGCTCCTGCCGCGCCCCGGCGTTGGGCGCCTGCGCGGGGTCGACGCTGGTTACCGCGTGCCCGATGGCCGGCCCGTTGATTTTCATGAAAATCAGCCCCAGGCGGTTGGCCACGTACTCGAGCAGGGTGGTCTTGCCGTAGCCGGGCGGCGAAATCAGTAGTAGCAGGCCCATCAAATCGGTGCGCTTCCCTTCACCGGCGGTACCGATCTGCTTGGCAAGGTTGGCGCCGATCAGCGGCAAATACACCTGATCGATAAGCTGGTTGCGCACGAAGGAAGTCAGCACGCGGGGGCGGAAGTCTTCCAGGCGCATGTCCGCGGCGGCCTGGGCCAGCAGCTCCTTTTTCAGCGCCTGGTAGGCCTCGAACTGCGGCAGCGTGTGGGTGCGGTAATGGTGCAGCCGACGGCGGAAGGCGGGGAAGTCGAGGTGATATTCGTTTTTCGTTGTTTGTTGTTCGTTGCTGGTGACGATGCGCGGGTGGTTGCCGCGCATGTCGGGCAGCACCTCGGTCAGGGGCGTGCGGACTACTTTTTCCGGGGCGTAGCCGCCGGTGGCCAGCAGGACGGCGGCCTCGTCGCGGTACTCGGTGGCGGCGGTTGAGGCTTGCTGCTGGAACGCCTGCAGCCACTGCCGGATTAGCTGGAACTGGGCGGTGGGCTGCCCGCTCAGGGCCGCAACGGACGACCCAAAGGTTTCACTGGCGCGGCGCTCCTTGAGCTGCTTCTGGAAGGCGTCGTAGAGGTCGGCGGCTTCGGCGGAGGTGGTAAAGGGTGAGGCCGGCGTCTGAAGCTGCTCCACGGGGAGGCTGCCCCGGCCTTCTACCAGGCCATTCGGGCCAGCGCCGGAGGTCGGTTGGGGTACGGCGAGGGAAGGCGCGCTGCTCTGCTGAATCAGCTCCTGCAGCAGGTATTCGCCGGCTTCGGCCACTTCCGCTGGGGCAAACAGGCCGGTTTTGGCGGCAAAGGCTTCGATGGCGGCTTGCAGCTCAGCGGTGAGCTGGCTGGTTTCCTGGGCGTCGGGGAAGACCTGCAGCAGCAGCGCGAGGCCCTGAATCTGGCGCTGCCAGTGGGCTTTTTGCTCGGCGGGGGCGAAGCGGTGCCAGTAGAGGCCGGCGGCGGCGCGGGTGTCGGCGGGGTAGCGCAGCAGGCCGGCGGTGCGGGTGAGGCGGACCAGGGCAGCCAGGATTTGGGCCGCGTCGTGGTCGTGGACGCCTTTCAGGTAGCCCTCGGCGTAGCGCGGGGCCATGTGCTGCTGCACGTAGGCCAGCAGCTCAGCGGGGCCGAGGCGTTCCAGCTCGGGCACCGTCAGCACGGCGGGGGCGCCGTCCTGGGCGGGGCGGGGGTGCTGGGCGGCGCGCAGCAGGTAATCGGCCAGGAACTCGGCGCGGTACACGTCCTGGTTTTCGGAGGGCAGCGTCTGCTCCCAGACGGGGCGGGCCTGCTGCACGGCTTCACTCTCCACGGGGCGGAAGAAGTTGGTGCCGGTGAGGTGGTAGTGCAGCGTCCCGTCGCGCAGCACCAGGGTCAGCTCCAGCGGCTGGGTGTTCACGGTGAACGTATGCGGGCCGAAGCGCACGGCCTGGCCGCCGTCCACGAACAGGTCGGCGCGGTCCTTGAGCTGGCGCACGGCGTCCTCGCGCAGGGTTTTCAGGCGGGACTGCAGGTCGTCGGCCTTCACCGCGTCGCCCAAGGCCAGCAGCTCGTCGACGGTGCGGCGCACTTTCTCCACCATCACGTCGGCGGCGAAGTAGCCGTTGATATCGGCAATGCTGGTAAGCTTCGTCACGCGGTTGTGCACGGCCTTCAGCATCCGCTCGGCCGATTGGAGCAGGGCGGAGGCGCGCTGGTTGCGGGCGGCCACCAGGCTTTGCTTGCGGGCTTCGAAGGCTTCGTAGGCTTCCTCGCGGCGGGAGGCCAACTGGCTCAGGAACTGGTCGAATTCGGGAAACTTGCCCTCCAGCTCTTCCAGCTGCACCATCAGGCGCGAGAGGTACTCGTCGCACTTGGCGGGCGTGTCGGAGAGGTCGAGGTAGTTCACCAGGGCCTGTTCGAGCAGCTTGAGCTGGGCCGAAAACTCGGCCTGGGCCTCGGTGCCGGCCAGGGTCTGGCGGCGGCGCTTGAGGGCGGCCCGCAGCTGGTTGAAGCCCGCGTAAATGCCCGAAATGTTGTCGATGATGCGGGTGGTCTGCGTCGGGTCGGCAATGGGCAGGTTGCCCACCACTTCGATCAGCAATTCCAGCTCGGCGGCCACCCCGTTCAGCTCCTGTTCCAGCTTGTTGGCTTCGGTGACAGTCGGTAGCTGGTCGATGCCGCTGCCCAAAGCCGTTACCCGCGCCGCGTAGGGCGCCAGGGCGTCGTCGCGCAAGAGGAAATCCACCGTGCGCTGGGCCACTTCCTGCGACAGTGCCTGCAGCTCCCCGGCGGCTTTGTCCACGGCCGGCAGCTCCACGTAGCGCAGCTCCTTCAGCGAAATGACTTCGCCGCGCACGGTGCGCAGGTCGGCCAGCTGCTGCACGTACTGCTGCACCTCGGTGGCGTCGGCGGTGCGCTTGATCAGGTCGCGCAATTCGGCGGCGCGGCCGAGCACCTGCTGGGTCGTCTCCTGGGTGCTGCGGCGGATGCGCTGTACCTTGTCGAACTCCTCCACGGCGGCGGTGGCAGCCTGGCGGATTTCCTGCAACGGCTCGGCCAGCTTCTCGGCGCCGGGCTCGGTTAGCCAGTGGTAGGTGTCGGCGAGGGAAGTGGTGCGGCGGATCAGGTCGAGGTAGAGGCCGGTGTAGGAGTCGTCCTTGCCGATGAGCGTCAGCACCTCTTGCGCCTCGGCCATGGCCCGCACGATTTCTTTGTTGCCGAGCTTGCCCAGGTAGCCGTCCTGGGCGGCGGGCAGCTGGAAGTCGGGGGCGGTGTAGGGCGTCTGCCAGATCTGCACGGCGTGGTGCTTCTTGGGCTCCTCGTCGGCGCGGAAGTAGCACAGCTCCCCGTTTTCGAACAAGGCGTAGCCGTGGCAGACGATGGGCGCCGCCACCCGCTGGCTGATGAGGTTGTAGGAGAGGAGCAGGTACAGGCCGTTGTCCTTCTGGAAGAACACGTACAGAAAATCCTCGCCGTTGGGCGCCGCCACCCGCCGCTCAAACACCAGCTCCGGCGGCACCTGCTCGAACTGCTTTCCGTCGCCGGTCTGCAGGTAATAGCCGTGCGGGAAAATCAGGCCGTGGCCGTCGGGCAGCAGCACGCAGGCATCGGCCAGCGCGTCGAGGCGCTGGGCCTGGCGCAGCTTGGTGTTGTAGAGGAAGTAGCGGAACTGCGGCTCCTGGTAGGGCCGGATTTTGAGCAGTACTAGCTGGCCGACCACCGCGTAGTGGATTTCGGCGTCGTCCAGGGTCTGGTCCTTGTTCTCCACCGGCTCGGCGTAGATGCCCTGCCCGGTCTTGGTGTTGTCCTCGACTTTGATGGTCAGGTCGCCGCCCACCGTTTCCACGAACACCTTGTCCTCGATGCTGATGTGCGGGTGCTTGCCGGCCCGGTGCATATCCCGCGTGGCGCGCTTCCACTGAAACTCGTGCTGGGGCGGAAAGGTGTACTCGTGGTCGGAGCGGTTGTCGAGGTAGGTCAGGGTCTGCCCCTGCACCAGCCATTTGAAGGTCTTGATGTCGTTGGGCGTCTTGCCCACCCGGAACACCATGAACAGATGCTCCCCGCGCTGGGCAAACTTGACGAAGCGCGTCTTCTTGTAGTACTTGTACAGGTTGCGCAGCTCCTCCACGAAGGTTTTGTCCTGCAGCAGTTCCAGGCCCAGCGGGTGAAACTCGGGCCGGCGGTAGCTGTACAGCCCGAAAATGTCGCTCAGCTCCACCTCGGTCTTGAGGCCTAGCAGCACGTTGTAGCCGAACAGAAACTGGTCGCCCAAGGCCACCATGTCCATCGGCACGCAGTTGTGCTCGGTGGTGATGCGGCCGGTGCCCAGCAGCTGCCAGTCCAGGGCGCCGAAGACTTTCTTGCGCTCGGTATTGAGCCGTTCCAGGCGCTGGCGCAGCTCGGTGCCGCCCTTCTGGAGGCGGTTGCGCAGGATTTCGTAGGTGCCGGTTTCGAGTTGGGGCGCGGCGGTTTGTTCCATAAGGAGGGCAAGAACCTGACGTTCGGACGTGAGGGAATAAGTTAGGAGCTAGTAGGTGGAATCGGTTCAGCTGATGGGTGGCCGAAGTGGTACTACGACTCAAAGTCGTAGTACCACTATCGTGAAACAACTGCACGATTTTCGAACCCGATAAACAGCCTGAATCGACCTACTAGTCGCGCAGCATGACTTTCAGCAGGGCCTGCGAGGGGTCGGCTTTGGCGTACACCACGGCCGTCGTGTCGCCTAGCTGGTGGCTTGAGAGGAACGCGCCGGTAGTGCGCGCCCGCAGCGTATACTCCCGCCCACCAACCCGGTAGGTAACGGTGACCCGTTTGCGCTTGAAGCGCCGCCGCCGGGTGATAATGCCCGTGGCAATGCCCGGATTCTTTAAGATGAATGCCCGCTTCTGCTCAGCGGCCTGCCGGGCCCGGTAGACGATGACTCCTATAACGGCAAGGCCCAGCAGCAACCCGAGCAGCAGCCCCGGCACTTGTTTCCTGCTGATAGTGGTGAGGGAGGAAGGCGTGGTTGGCATCTGGTTTCGGCCTTCGGCAGCTGATAATAACCCCGAAGCTGAGGTGGGTAAAAAAGCTGGCCCCCTCGCCTTGCGGGGGAGGGGGCCAGCGGGTTCAGGCGCCGTTAGTTCAACGAACTCACTTTCGTGTCCCCGAGGCCCATCATCTGGGCCGTGCTGGCCAGCTGGGTGATGGTGTTGCGGGTGGCGTCGTCGCCGGCCTTGTTCAGCAGCTTCAGCAGCAGGGCCGAAATGGTGAGGTTGCGCACGTCCTCCGACTTCAGCCCGAACTGGTTGATGAAGCGGGTGATGTTGTGCTTGAAGTCCCCGCCGCCGTCGGCCGCGAAGAAGGTGTCTTTCACCGAAGTCAGTACCTGGGAGTTGCCCACGGCCCGGTCGATGCTCTTGCCCTTGGTAATCGAGCCGATAATCTGGTCGAAGAACATCGTTTCGCCGCCCACGATGTCGATTTTGGCGGCTTTCAGGGCCTCGGCAATGACGCCCGACTGCGCGGCGGCAATGTCCTTCTGGATGTTGATTTCGGCCAGCTCCACGGCCTGATCTTTCGCCAGGCGCAGCTTGAACTCTTCGTGCTCCTTGCCCACGCCGTCGAGCTTTTTCATGGCGTCGGCCTTGGCTTCGATGCCTTTGGCTTCCACCGCGAACCGCTCCTCGTTCACCCGCACCTCGGCCAGCCCTTTCTTCTGCTGGGCGTCGGCCATGGCGTCGATGACTTCCACTTCCACCATCGACTTCTCGCGGCTCACCTTGGCGGCCACGAGGCCGATTTTCTCGTCGGCGTCGGCCTGGGCGGCGGCTTTCGACTGGATGGCCGAGGCTTCGGCCGTAGCCGTGAGCTGCAGCACGGTGGCCTGGGTTTCGCCTTCTTTCTGGCGGGCGGTGGCCTTCGCCTGCATCACCTGCGCCTCGGCCAGGCCCACGGCCGTGGCTTTGCTGGCTTCGGCTTCGGCCAGGGTACGTATGGCCTGGGCCTTGAACTCGGCCGTGGCCTTCTCGGCTTCGGCGTCAATCAACGACTGCTTGGCGCGGAACTCGGCGGCCTGCTTGGCCATGTCGGCTTCGCCCACCAGGTTCACCGTGGCGGCTTCGGCGGCCTGCTTGGCGGCCGTAATGGCGACCAGCTTTTCCCGCTCGGCCTGGGCCTGGGCGCGGGTATCCTTGATTTTCTCTTCCTCCTGTACCGTGGCCTTTTCCACCGAAATCCGCTCACGGATGATGGCCTGGATGTTTTTGCGCTCCTCCTCCACGGCCTTGTCCTTTTCAATCTGCGCCAGGGCCACAATCCGCTCCCGCTCGTTGATTTCCAGGGCTTTGGCCTGGCTTACCCGCTCGGTTTCCACCGCGTCGGTGCGCTGCTTGTTGCGCTCGGCCACCAGGATCTGCCGGTCGCGGTTCTGCTCGGCCACTTTCACTTCTTCCTCCGTCGCCAGGCGGGCGCGCTCCGATTTCAACAGCTCTTCTTGCTGCACCTTAGCAATTTCCGCGGTTTCGCGGGCCCGGATGCTGGCAATTTCGCGCTTCTGCTTTTCCTGGTTTTCCATCAGCTGCTTTTCCAGCTGCAGGATGGTTTCCTGGGCCTCCACGTCCTGCTTCTTGATGGTTTTCTGCGTTTCCCGCTCGATGGCGTTGGCCTGAATCTTCTGCTCAGAGGTCAGCGCGATAATCTTCTTGATGCCCTCCGCGTCCAGGATGTTGTCGTGGTTCAGGGCATTCAGCGGGGTCTGCTCCAGGTAGTCGATGGCGCAGTCGTCGAGCACGTAGCCGTTCAGGTCGGTGCCGATGATGCGCACGATTTCCTGCTTGAACTGCTCCCGGGAGTTGTACAGCTCGATAAAGTCGAAGTGCTTACCCACGGTCTTGAGCGCCTCCGAGAACTTGGCGTCGAACAAATTTTCCAGCGCCGCCGGGTCGGAGGCGCGGTGGGCGCCGATGCTCTGGGCCACGTTCATCACGTCCTCGTGGGTTTTGTTGACGCGCACGAAGAAGTTCACCTTCACGTCGGCCCGCAGGTTGTCCTTACACACCAGGCCTTCCTTGCCGGCGCGGGCAATGACGATGGTTTTCAGCTTGATGTCCATTGTTTCGAGCCGGTGCAGGATGGGCACCACGAAGATGCCCGAGAACGAAACCTTGGTGTCGCCCATGCCGGTGCGCACCAGGGCCTCGCCCTGCGCGGCCTTGTGGTACATGCGGGCAATGATGGCAATGATGCCCAGGAAGAATAGGCCGAGAATGACGAGCACGGCCAGGGAAAGTTGAGCAGGCATACAGCAGGAGTAGAAGTTTAGGCAGTAGGAGAGAAGGGAAGCGAAAAGTTAGGGTAGTCCTTCAAGCAGCGCGAGCAGCAGATGCAGCAGCCAGCTAAATGCCTGGCCTGCCGCCGACAGCAGCGCGTCGAATAAAGCGCCGGCCACTATTTCGGTGAAAAGACCGACTACAGACTTGGCAGCGGACTTAAGCCAGTTGAGCATCGGGGGCGCAGGGGTAGCGTCCGGGCCTTCAGGCCAGCACCAGATCCAGCAGGGCCCCAGCCAGCCGGCCGGCGGCTTCGAGAGTGGCGGCGGCCGAGTTCGTCCAGACCAGCAAGGGGGCAGCGGCTTCGGAGGTGCTAAGCCAGGCCGTCAGGAGGGGAAGCAGCGTAATCATAGCAAAGCAGGGTTTGGAAAGTAGTGGGGCGAAAATAAGCGTCAGCAGATCAGGCCACCTCGTAGGGCTCGATGAGGTAGCAGCGCCCGGTCGCATCGTAATCGATGACCAGGGCGGTGTCGCCCTTGCGCAGCTCGGTGGCGGCGGAAGCGGCGCGTACGTTCAGCGTCAGGGCTACTTCGCCGGTGCGCACCGCGGCCTGGCCCAGCCGCTCCCGGGTGGTGGGCAGCAGCACCGTGCAGATTTTGCCCACCGGGTTGGTGTGGTCGGCGTGGTCTTTTTCCAGCGAGGCAAACAGCCGCACGAAGGGCGTGGTCAGTACCTTGGCCACCAGCAGGCTGCCAATGAACAGCGGCCCCAGAAAAGCCAGGCCCAGCAGGCCCGATTGGTTACCAGTGTAGTAGTTGGTGAGGATGCTGCCCACCCACAAGGGCAGGGCCACAAAGCTCAGAAACACCATCAGCGGAATGCGGCCCAGGTTGAAAAAGGCCAGCGCGTGGTTGAGCCAAGCCACGCCCAGATGGGCCTCGGTGTCCAGATCATGGTCCAGGTCGAGGTCCAGGGTTTTGAAGTCGAGCAGGCCCACGATAACCGTCAGCCAGTACAGCAGCACGAAAATCAGCAGGCCCGTAGCCGGCAGATTCGGGCGCGAAAGCGCGGCTTGTAACAGTTCGGTCATAGGCATAAAAAGGGCAGCTTAAAGGTAAGCAAAGCGCCACGGCCGACACGCACGGTTAGCGGGTGGGCGGAGGCGCCGGGCGGCTGAAATGCCCGGCACCGGCATGTCAGGGCCGTTTGGCGGGCTAAGCGGCGTTTGCGGAGGCTGTTGGGCCAGCTTGGTGCGCTTGCGGTACTGCGCGACGGCCGCAATCAGGAAGGTCAGGCCGAACAGCACCAGCGCCGGTTCCATATCGATGTAGAGCCAGCGGTGAAAGCCCCGGCTGGTGACAAACAGCACCAGCCCGATGCACAGCAGGGTTCGTTCGTGGCGGTTCATAGCAGCGGATGGCTAAAGTTCCGGTTACTGCTGCTCCGGCGACGCCAGGCCCAGCTTCTGCTTCAGCGCCTGCAAATCGGCCGCGGCCTGCCCGCCGGCGCTGGTCTGCAGGGCCTTGTCGATTTCCTGGTCGACGCTCTTGCTTTCCTGCGCAATCTGCCCGTACGACTCGGCCAGGGCTTCTTCCACGGCCACTTTCTCCTTCATGCGTTCCAGCAGGCTCACCGTGCCCGAGGAGTCGAGCTGGGCCAGCTGCTTGTTGATGGTCTTGGTAGCCGAGCTGACGGCGGCGCGGGCCTTGAGCGTCTTCAGCTCGTTTTCCCACTGGCCGATGGTCTGCTTGAGCTGCTGCACGTTCTGGTCCAGCTGCTGGGCCGAGGCTTCGAACTTCTGCTGGTCCTCGCCCGCGCGGGTGGCGTGGGTTTCGTTCTCGGTTTTCTTTACCAGCGCTTCGCTGGCGAGGCGGTCGGCCTCGGTGGGAGCCAGGTCGCCGCGGTGGGCGCGCTGCAGCAGGAGCACGGCCTTGTTTTCGTAGTCCAGGGCTTTCGAGCGGAAGCCTTCGGCCTCGTTGCGGCTGCGGATGGCCATGGCCTTCACTTCGGCTAGGGCGTGCAGGCTCTTGTCGAGGTCCAGGCGCAGGTCGCGCAGGGCCTGCTCGGTCATCTTGATGGGGTCTTCGAGCTGGTCGATGGCCGAGTGCGTTTCGGCCTGACCGATTTTGAAAAGGCGGGCGAAGATGTTCATGGCTTTAGGATTGGTTTGATTCAGAACGTCATTCAGAGCGAAGCGAAGAATCTCGCGTGCTGACGTCTGAGAGTGACTGGTCTAACGAGGGAATTACTATCGAGCGAGATGTCTCGACTTCGCTCGACATGACGGCCTTTGTAGGTCGTTCTACTGCCGGCTGAAGCTGATCAGCTCGTCGGAAAACTCGCTGAGCAGCAGGCTGAGCGAGTTCAGCACGGCTTCCAGCTCCGAGAGCTGCAGGGTATCGAGCTGCAGCGTGTCGCGGAAGATGACCTTGCGGCCCGACTCGTCGAGGGCGAAGGCGCCGTGAATGATGTCGCGGTTTTTGGTCAGCAGGCGCTGGTACACCTCGCACGAGGGAGCCGGCAGCTCCAGGAGGTACTGCTCCAGAATCAGGAGCGGCTCGCCGCAGCCGAGCACCAGGTTGCGGATGCCCTGCTCGGGGTGGTCGACGACGAGGATGCCGTCCTCTTCGTCGGCGTGGCGGATGTCGAAACCCAGCGTGAGCAGGTGCTGGTGAATGGTGGCGAAGTAGGGGTGAGCCATAGGCAGCGTGGCGGCAGGGGAAAGATTCATTAGCACGGCTCAAATGACTGGCGTTTCCAGCAGAGCCTTCGCGGATTTGTGGTAGCTTTACGATGCAAGAATACTGAAAGTTCTAGCAGTGCTCAAACTTTGAGCGTAAAATTTTTTCAGCAGAATGTCCTACATCGGTAACAACATTCGCAAAATACGCACGGTTAAAAAGCTGAGCCAGGCGGCTTTTGCGGAACTGTTCGGGCTGGCCCGGCCCAGCGTCGGGGCCTACGAGGAGGGCCGTTCCGAGCCCAAAATGGAGACGCTGATTCAGATTGCTCAACATTTTGGCCTCTCCGTCGACCTGCTACTAACGAAAGAGCTGACGGTAAACGACCTCTACGGCTTCGATATCTTTCAGCAGGACCTGCAGGCCGCGCCGCCCGCCGACACCAGCCCCGTGGCGCGGGCCGACCAGCAAGCGGCCCTCACGCCCTTCGTGCGCGCCGACCGCCTGCTCGAATACATCGTGCACTACCACGACAAGCACTTCGTGGACGCGCTGCCGGCCCTCACGTTTCCGCACGCGCTGGGACCCGCCACGCGGGCGTTCGAAATCCAGGGGGCCGAAATGCAGCACCAGCAGCAGGGCCTGCGCCACCAGGACGTGGTGCTCTGCCGCCGCCTCGACCGGGCCGCGCCCAACCTGCGCTCGGGCCGCATATACGCCTTCGTCACGCAGAGCCGGCTGCTGGTGCGCCGCCTGGTGGAGCGCCTGGGCGAGCAGCAGCTCAAGCTCCGCGCCGACAACCCCGACTACGGGGCCCAGGAATTCGACCTCACGCAAGCCCTGGAAATCTGGGAGGTGAAGGCCGTGTTTACCACCCATTTGCGGCCGCCCTCGGCCCTGGAGGAGCGCGTGAGCCGGCTGGAGCGGCAGGTGGAGGAGCTGCTGAACCGGCTGGATAAGGAGCAGGACTGATAACTTGGCGCCTCGTTCCACTTTCTCCCCGGTCGGCCCGCGGGCCGGCTGCCTCCTCACCTTTCCCCATGAGCACCCTCACCATCCGCAGCCTGGCCGAACTCGAACAACACGTCGGTCAGGAGCTGGGCGTATCCGAGTACTTCACCATCACGCAGGAGCAGATCAACCGCTTCGCCGAGGCCACGCTCGACCACCAGTGGATTCACACGGACGCGGAGCGGGCCCGCACGGAGTCGCCCTTCGGCGGCACCATCGCGCACGGCTACCTCACGGTGTCGCTGCTGCCCTACCTGTGGGCGCAGATTGTGACCATCGAGAACCTGAAAATGCAGGTGAACTACGAAATCGAGAGCCTGCGCTTCAACCAGGCCGTGACGGTGGATAGCGCCGTACGGCTGCGCACCAAGCTGCTGTCGGTGAAAAACCTGCGCGGCATTGCCAAGGCCCAGATCGATGTGACGCTGGAAATCGAGGGGCAGAAAAAGCCGGCCTACACCGGCGTGGTTACGTTTCTGTACCACTTCGCCGAGTAGCTTATTGCTGCATACGCGGCCGCCCCTGCGCGCCGGGGCCGCAAGCCGTGCCCCTGCGACCAGCGGGGGCTTAGGCTAGTGCTGGTGCGCGTCGAAAATGGGGACGATTCCTATCAGCTGCAGCCCGCCGACGACGGCAAAAACCAGACCCAGCAGCGTCAGCAGGGTGGTGCCCTCCGGCGGGGCGCCGGCCAGGTCGGTGTTTTCGGGGTCGGCCGGGTCGTAGATTACCGGCACCTGCTGGCCCACTTCGTAGTAGCCCTTCCGCACGCCCGAATCGGTGTTGGTTTCCACCGTGCGGCCGTCGGCGGCGGTGAAGCGGACCCGGGGCAGCAGTAGGGAGCGGGCGGGCCTGAAGTCGATGATGGTGGCCGTGGCCGGCAGGCCGCGCAGCTGCCGGGCCCGCTGCTGCCGCCGCATGTACCAGGCCATACCGAGGAAAAACAGGCCCACCAGTAGAAAAAACACGGCTTCGAAGGAGAAGGACAGGTACATGGCGGCCAGAGGTTTAGGAAGTAGCCTAAGCTAAGCAGCCGGCGGAATATTTCCCGCGGCTTGTTGCTTACTTACTAATAAGTAAGTACGTTTGGGCCGTCATGTCTACCGCCGCCCCCGCCACCGCCTTCGATACCCGCACCCGCATCCTCAATCTGGCCGAGGAGCTGCTGCTGGCCCGGGGCTTCAATGCCTTCAGCTACCAGCACATTGCCAAGGAGCTGGGCGTGAAGCCGGCCGCCATCCACTACCACTACCCGAGCAAGGAGGAGTTGGGCGCGGCCATCATCCAGCGGCAGCAGCGGCGCCTACGCAAGTGGCGCGACCTGCCCCGGGTAACCGAGCTGACGCCCCCGCAGCAGCTCGAAGCCCTGCTCGACGTGTACCGGCACCGCGCCGCCCGCGGCCCGCAGGTGTGCCTGTTCGGGGCGCTGGCGGCCGATTTTTTGACCCTGCCCGCCGTGATGCAGCAGGAGCTGCGCACCTTCAGCGGGGAGCTGACGCACTGGCTGGCCGGGGTGCTGGCCGCGGGCCGCGCCGACGGTTCGCTCCGGTTTATCGGCCACCCGTTCAGCAAAGCCGCCCAGGTGCTGACCACGCTGGTCGGCTCGCTGCAAGTGGCGCGGGTGCACGGTGAGGAGCAGTTTCACTACATCCTCCGGCAGCTGCGCACCGAGCTGCTGCCGCCGTCCGCCGCCTGATTTCGCGTTCCGCCACCCGCTCCGGCGGCCGGCCGGATGGCTGCCGTCGCGTCGGTGGTGCGCCTGTCTTTCCAGTCACCTTCACCGCTACCGTTATGGTGAATACCTTCTCGCCCGCTTACCAGTGGCCGGCCCGGCAGGAGCCGCTGCCCGCCGCGCCCACGCCGTTCCGCTACGCCGAGCCGCCCGGCATCGGCTTGGTGCGGCTGAAGTTCCGGCTGCTGGCGGCCGTATCGACGGAATGGGCGTTTCGGGCGGCCTGGCGGCTGTTTTGCACCCCGCAGCGGCTGCCGCGCAAGAAGTGGGAAGACGCCGCCCTGGCCACCGCCCGCGCCTTCCGCGTGCCCTTCGAAGGCGGGGAGCTGGCCGCCTACGAGTGGAACCCGCAGGGCCGGCGCACGGTGCTGCTGGTGCACGGCTGGGAGCACCGCGCTGCCTTCTGGGGCGTGTTTGCCGACGGCCTGCTGCGCGCCGGCTTCCGCGTCGTGGCCTTCGACGGCCCCGCCCACGGCGACTCGCCCGGCCGCCTGACCACCCTGCCCGAGTTTGGCCGCGCCACCCAGGCCGTAGTCGATTACATGGGCGAAGTGTGGGCGGTGGTGGGGCATTCGTTCGGGGCGGCTACCACGGCCGGGCTGCCGGTGCAGTTCAACCGGGCCGCCGATGGCACCTTGCCGCGGCTGGTGCTGATGAGCGCGCCCGGCAGCACGCCCGCCGTGGCCCAGCGCTTCGCCGACTTGCTGCAGCTGCCCGCCGCCGTGGTTCAGCGCATGGGCCGGTTTATCCGGGAGCAAACCGGCCGCGACGCCGAAAGCTTCAGCCTCACCCAGGCCGCCGCAAAGGTGCCGGCCGCCCGCGTGCTGCTTCTGCACGACTGCCAGGACGAGTCGGTGCCATTTTCAGAAGCCCAGGACATTGCCCGCAGCTGGCCCGGCATCGAGTTTCAATCAACCACCGGCCTGGGCCACAACAAGATCATGCGCGACCAGGGCGTGATTCAGGCGGTGGCGCAGTTCCTGGCGTAGCGCAGAGAAGCGGTTCGGGTGGCTGTCATTGCGAGGAGGCACGACGAAGCAATCCTTCCTCTAGTAGCACCGCCGAAATAATACATACTGACCGAAAAACAGTCCCGGCCGAAACCGCAGTATCAGTTTCAGCCGGGACTATTTGATAGTGGGAGGGTAGGACGTCCCCGTCGCAATGGGTTTTCGGGTGCTGCCAGCGTTACCGTTGTGCCGCGAGAGGAAAGATTGCTTCGCGTTGCTCGCAATGACGGCCAGGGCTACCAAGGCTAAATTTCCTCCTGCCCGGCGGCGTCCAGCTCGCGTAGCAGCTGGCGCAGGTTTTCGGGCTCCTGCACGGCTTTCTGCACCAGGTCGAGGTATTCGGCTTCGGCGCGCAGCTCCCGCTTGATCTGGCGCAGCTCGGCTTCCTGCTTTTTGCCGGTGCCCATAAAGGCGTTTTTGTCGCCGTACTTGAGCTGCTGCAGGCGCAGCTTCAGCTCGTTTTGCTGCTGCTGCAGGGCGCGCACGTAGCGCAGCAGCAGCTCGTCGGATTCCTGGTCGGTGTCGACGGCGCTGTGCTCGGCCAGCAGCTGCAGCAGGACGTACAGGTCGTCGGCTTCGTAGGCGCGGGTGATGCGCTGCATCCGCTCGGTTTTCTGCCGGGCCAGGGCCGGGTCGCGCTCCAGGTCGGGGTGGTTGGCGCGGGCCAGTTGCCGGTACACGGCCTTAGTGCCGGCCTGCAGGCGCTGCTGATCGGCCTGCAGGGCGCGGGCGGCGGCTTCCTGCTCCCGCTCGGCCTTGCTTTTGCGCTTGTCGCGCTGGTGGGCGTGGTGCTCGTGGTGATGCGGCTCGGCCGGGGCGGCGGGTTTGCGCGGGGCCTCGTCTTCGTCCTCGAACCGGGGCACCGGCCGCTGGGGGGCGTAGCGCAGCAGCAAATCGTCCACTTCCTCGCCGAAGCGGTGCTGCAGCGTGCGGGCGTTGCGCCACAGCAGCTCCTCGATGCGCTGCTCCTCCAGGCGGCTGAAAAAGCCGGTGGTCAGGGCCGTTTCCAAGGGCTCGAACAGCTGCCGGCGCTGGCTTACCACCGCGTCGGCCAGCGGGCCGACCTGGCGCCAGTACTTGTTTTTGGCCTCGCGCTGCTCTTTTTCCAGCTCCTGCACCTGCAGGCGCAGGCTTTCCACCTTCTCGATGGCCTCGCGGAACGCCTGCTGCGCGGGCGTGCCGGGCTCGGGCTGACCGGGGCGGCTCAGGCCGCGCTGCACGGCGGGCGTCTGGCTGGAATCGAAGTCTTCAAACTTGGGCAGGGGCATGAGCGGGCGTCGGCGGATGAGCGGGCAAAGGTCGGCAGGGCGCCGGGCGCGGCCAAACCGCCGGGCCGATTGTCCGGGCAACTGGCCGGCATCGACGGGTTTTGCGGTTCGGGTGCGTATTTTAGGACCGGCCCGGCGCGGCAGTTGCGGCGGGCTTCGACGGCGGGCCTATGGTACTACTGGATATGCTGCCCAGCGCGCCCCTACGAGCCTGGGTGCGCCTGATTCAGGTTATCGAGTTTGCCTTCGACGGCGCCGGCCCGCTGCCCTTCAAGGCCTACCCGCCCCGGCCCGAGCACTGCCTGGCCTTCTACCCCCGCGACGCCGAGGACGTGGCCTACCCCGGCGGCCCCGCCCGGCAGGCCAAGCCCCGGGCCGTGCTCATCGGGCAGCACGCGGTGGTCAGCCACCGCTACGTGGGGCGGCGGTTTCTGGCCCTGCAGGTGGTGCTGCAGCCCGGGGCGCTGTACCGGCTGACCGGCATTCCGCAGCCCCTGCTCACCAATACCTACGTCGACGCCGAGGCCGTGTGGGGCGCCGAAGTGCGGGCCCTGAACGAGCGGCTGAGCGGCCTGGCAAGCTGGCCGGAAATGCTGCCCCACATCGAAGCCTTTCTGCTGACCCGGGTGGCGCGCAGCCGCGGCGAGGCCCACCCGGTGGAAGCGGCGGCCCAGCGGCTGCTGACGGTCCCGGCCGGCCTCTCCCTGGCCGCCCTGGCCGATTACACCTGCCTGAGTCCGCGCCAGCTCACCCGGCAGTTCGAGCAGCGCCTGGGCGTCAGCCCGCACCTGTACGCCCGCATCAGTCGCTTCGACCGGGCGTTTCGCTTCAAGAACAGCCACCCCGGCCTCGACTGGCTGAGCGTGGCCGTGGCCTGCGGCTATCACGACCACCAGCACCTGGCCAAGGACTACCGCGCCTTCACCGGCCACTCGCCCAGCGCCTTTTTTCAGCTCGACAACCAGGCCCCAGAGCGCCGGTTCGGCCTGTTCGAGGGCTGAGGCCGCCGGGCAGAATGTCCGGATTTTACCAACGGGCCGGGCCGTGGGCCGTGCATGTTTGCCTTAACCAAACCGCTGCCCGTCATGAACCGTCGCCACTTCGTATTAACCGGCCTGCTGGCCGCCCCCGCCGCCCTCGACCTGCGCGCCGCTGGCCTCCCCGCGTCGCCGGAGGCCGCTCCGCCCGCCTTCGTAGTGCCGCCCGCCCGGAGCCGGGCCGCCGAGCAAATCCTGATCAACGGCAACCCCAACGACGTGAAGATATCCGGGCAGGACACCGCCGGGGCGCTGGCCGTGTTCGAGTACATCGGCCGGGGCAAGGGCGGGCCCAGCCTGCACCGCCATTTGCAGCAGGACGAGACGTTCTACGTGGTGGAGGGCCGTTACCTATTCGTGGTGGGGGAGGAGCGGCACGAGCTGGGGCCGGGCTCCACCATTTTCCTCCCGCGCCTCGTGCCCCACACCTGGACGCAGCTCACGCCCGGCGGTAAGCTGCTGTACTGGGTGCAGCCCGCCGGGCAGTTGGAAGACTATTTCCGCCGCATTGCCACCGGCCAGCCCAAGGGTACCCCGGCCGAGCGCGCCGCCGTAGCCCTGGCCCACGGCATCGAGCAGCTCGGCCCGCCGCTGCCCGTTCAGCCCTGATAACTAAACCAGTGGCCCAACAGCGTTGTGTTTTACAGCCGCAGCGCGGCGTCATATTGGTAGAACCAGCGCCCCTGAAGCACGGCCGAGCTGCAGCGCAGCGACATGGCCTCGGAGCTGTATGGGCGTCAATAGCCGTTCAACGTCAGCAATGCCATGCCGCTGCGCTGCAGCTCAATCGTTCTTTTTGCCCCGGGGCTACCAATATGGCGCTGCGGCTGTAGGCGCAAGGGTAAAAGATGATGCAGGGGTGGTACCGTTCACAGGCTCTATCCCCACAGCCCGTACGCCACCCGAAACGTGTTGCAATGCGCGTCCACGATGTCGGCCAGCCGCTCGGAGTAGCCGCCGCCCATGCTCACGGCCACCGGCAGCTGCTGCGCGTGGCAGAGGCCGAGCACGAATTCGTCGCGCTGCCGGCAGCCGGCGGGCGTGAGGGCCAGCTTGCCCAGCTTGTCGGTGGCCAGCACGTCGACGCCGGCCTGGTAGAAGATGAAATCGGGCCGCACCCGCTCGATGAGGCCCGGCAGCGTGGCGCGCAGCTGCGCCAGGTAATCCGCGTCGCCCATACCCAGCGGCAGGGCCAGGTCCAGGTCCGACTGCTCCTTGCGCAGCGGATAGTTCGCCCCGGCGTGCATCGAGAAGGTGAAGACCCGCGGCTCGCCTTGGAAGATGCTGGCCGTGCCGTCGCCCTGGTGCACGTCGAGGTCCACGATGAGCACCTGCCGGGCTTGCCGGTAGTGCAGCAGCCGGGCCGCGCTGATGGCTATGTCGTTGAGCACGCAGAACCCCTCGCCGCGGTCGGCAAAGGCGTGATGGGTGCCCCCGGCCAGGCTCAGGCCGATACCGTCACGTAGGGCCTTCAGGGCCGATTGCACCGTGCCCGCCGCCGACGAGAGGCTGCGCCGCACCAGCTCCGGGCTCTGCGGCAAGCCCAGGCGGCGCACCTCGGCGGGGGAGAGGTGGAGCTCCTTCACCTTGCCCCAGTACTCAGCCGTGTGGACGCGCAGAATGTCCTCCTCGGCGCAGAATCCGGGGTCGTAGATGTCTTCGGGCCGGGCAATGCCCTGCCACAGCAGCTGCTCGCGGATCAGCTCGTACTTGGCAATGGGAAAGCGGTGGCCGTCGGGCAACTGAATGGAATACCGGTCGGAGGAGGCGAGGCAGGGCATCAGGGGCAATGAGCAATTAGCAATGAACAGCCGAAGGAAGGCGTAGCCAATGCACAATACGGCCGGACCGGCCAAACGGCAAGCTCCCCTCCTCAGTAGAGGAGGGGACGCGGCGAGTTTACTCGCCGCTGGGGTGGTTGCGGCGGCCGCGCCAGTTGGCGGACAAGCCCGCGCCGCTTGTGCGTATGCCTGCGTTGCCCAAGAAGTGGTGAACCAGGAATCATAGGCCGCAGTAGCAATTGCGGGAGTCAGGGCAGTAATTGCCCTCGAATTGACAATTGAAATGTTCTAAATAATAATCGTGAATACGGCTCTGTTAGCTGGGAATAGATATTCGTGCCGGTAGAATAAATTTTTTAAATATTTTTTTCTTCAACTATTGCATTGTGCGAAATAACCTTTCTACCTTTGACCCGTTCAAAGCCCAAAACCTAAACGAACAAACGACTTCACCCGTCATGCGCCGCCACTTTAATCAATACCTAGGTATGCCAACGAGCTCGGAGGATAAGGTCCAGCCGGGGTTCGGCGCGCACGCAACGGAGTGAAGCTCTTTCAATAGAAGCTCAACTTGCAAAACGCCCGAATCCCACCAGATTCGGGCGTTTTGTTTTTCATCTGCTTTCTAACTCGTTTACCGCCATGATGTCGAACCGCCACTCCCAGCCCAGCCTCGTTGCCCGCTTATCGGCGCCTGCGCCGCGCTGGCGCGGCGACACATGGCCGGTCAGTTGCCCGGATATTCAGCCGCGAAAACGCGGCTGCAAACGGCGCTGACCACCGTCCGGTCGCCATCTGGCCGGGCCTGATTTCGGGTAATTAATTCCTGATTTTGCGACGTAATAATTGTCGCCTGGAAAAATATTGTCCGAATTATTTCTGCAATAAATACCCGCATACCGGCAATTAATTCCTTGTGAATTGTCGAACGGAACTCCACACCCTTTTGCCAAGCACCGCCATGTACGAATCGTTTAGACTTCTGCTCCATCCAGCCGCCCCCGCGGCCCCGTCTATGTCTGATTATTCAATCGGTAACCGTCCCCGCGCGGGGCACCCCGACCGATGGCAAACCGCCTCAAACCCCTCCCGCACGCCGTCTGGCAAGCCGAGCAAGCCCGTATAGTCCTGGCCGCGGCCCGACGCGTCGACTGGCGCCGCATGTCGCCCAAAGAGCAGGTGAACTACCTGTTCAGCGTGCAGGGCCCGCTGCCCGTCATTGATGCCCATTTCGGCGAAGATTCCGCCCTGGCCGAGTTTTACCGCCACTGTGCCCACGAAAAAACCGGAGAGCAGCGCGACCGGTGCGCTGCCCTGCTGCGGGGCCTGGCCGCCAAGCGCAGCACCCTGCTGTGGCGGCCCGAGCTGGCCCCGGCCCTGGCGGCCGTGGCCGACTTCCAGCGCCACGGCTGCCGCGAGCTGGCCGACTGGCAGCCCCGCTCCCGGAACCCCTTCCGGCAGCTGGAAAGCCTGGTACGCCACCTCTTCGACCAGTACGGCGACGTACCGGCCTGGATTATCAACTCCTGGACCGCCGGCCGCCTCTTCGACGGCCTCAACATCGCCGATCTGACGGTGCACCTGGGCCGGGGCGGGGCCTTGCGCACTTTCCACCGGCTGCCGGTGAAGCTCACCCGCAAGGTGGAGCACCACCTGCGCCTGGCGCCGGCGGGCTACACCTTCCTGCAGGCCCTGCGCTACGCCCAGCTCGCCGCCCGCGGGCTGCCCGAATGGCTCGGGCCGGTGCTCGACTCCCGCCTGGGCCGCCGCCTGGAGCGCGACGACGAGTTCTGGCTGCGGGTGGTGGAGTTCTTCGCCGCCGCGCCCATGGTCGACCCCTACCAGCTGGGGCCGGTGTGCGACTGGATTCACCGCAAGCGCAGCGTGGGCATTGGTGACGAGCCGGCCCAGCCGGGCTTCTCGCTGAAAGGCCGCTCCATGCAAAGCGTGCTGGAGCAGACGGCCAAGTGGCACCGCCAGTTGGCCAAAGAAGCCCACCGCCAGCCCGACAACGAGCCGGCGCACGGCACCACCTGGGAGCCGCTGCCGGTGCAGGATTTCACCGGCGGCAGCAAGTGCAAGGTGCGCATCACCCAGCTGCTCAGCTACTGGGACCTCATCGACGAGGGACGCGCCCTGCGGCACTGCGTGGCCTCCTACCTCGGGGCCTGCCAGCGGGGGCGCAGCGGCATCTTCTCGCTCACGCTGGATGGCTCGCGCGCCCTCACCCTGGAAGTGCAGGCCAACCGCACCGTGGTGCAAGCCCGGGGCCTGCTCAACCGCCGCCTCAACGAGGAGGAGCTGGGCTGGGTGCAGCGCTGGGCCGCCGACAACCGCCTGCTGATTCCCAAGCACCTGTTTGGGTAAGCAGTCGAACAACCTGATCCGCCGGGCGTGGCCGGGCATTCCGTGCAATGGTGCCGGATGGTAGTAAGGGAAGACTACCGATCCAGCGGAATGCGCTGGCTGCGCCCGCCCGGACGACCTGAAAAACACGCGACACAAGCCACCGGGCTTCGAAACTCACCAGTTCACCACCTCTCTATCTCACCACTTTTATGCGCTTCAACTTTAGCTTCCGCAAAAACAAGCCGACGACCGTGGTGAACCACGAAGGCGCGGCGGCTTTCACCCTCACGCCCCAGCTGGAGCTGTACGCCGCCGTGGCCACCGCCGCGCTCAGCGACCAGTTCTACGAAAAAGCCGATACCCGCCTCGTGCGCCTGCGCGAGCTGGTGGCTCAAAACGAGCCCTTGTTCGTGGCACAGCTGGCCGTGTACGCCCGCGAAAAAATGTACCTGCGCACCGTGCCGCTGGTGCTGTGCGTGGAGCTGGCCCGCCTGCACCGCGGCGACAACCTGGTGAGCCGCCTGGTGGCCCGCGTGGTGCAGCGCGCCGACGAGATTACCGAGCTGCTGGCCTTCTACGCCCTGGCCAACCAGCGCCAGGGCCAGAAAACGCTGAACCGCCTCTCCAAGCAGCTGCAGAAGGGCCTGGCCCTGGCCTTCAACCGCTTCGATGGCTACCAGCTGGCCAAGTACGACCGCGCCGGGCAGGTGCGCCTGCGGGATGCGCTGTTCTTGGTGCACCCCCAGGCCAAAAGCCCCGAGCAGCAGCAGCTGTTCGACCAGCTGGTGCGCGGCGAGCTGCCCACGCCCTACACCTGGGAAACCGAGCTGTCGGCCCTGGGTCAGCAGACATTCACCACTGATGCGGAGCGGCAGACGGCCTTCCGCCAGAAGTGGGAGGAGCTGATCGGCAGCGGCAAGCTGGGCTACATGGCCCTGCTGCGCAACCTGCGCAACATCCTCGAAGCCGAAGTATCGGCCGCGGCGATGGAGCGCGTGGTGGCCGCCCTGACGGACGAGCGGGCGGTGCAGCGCAGCAAGCAGCTGCCCTTCCGCTTCCTGGCCGCCTACCGCGAGCTGCTCACGGTGCGCTCCGGGCACGTAGCGCGGCTGCTCACGGCGCTGGAAACGGCCATCGGCCACTCCACCCAGAACCTGCGCGGCTTCGGCGCCGACACCCGCGTGGTGGTGGCCTGCGACGTGTCGGGCTCCATGCAGCAGCCGGTTTCGGCCCGTAGCAAGGTGCAGTACTTCGACATCGGCCTGGTGCTCGGGATGCTCCTGCAGACGCGCTGCGCCCACGTGGTCACCGGCATGTTCGGCGACACCTGGAAGCGCGTGCCGCTGCCGCAGAACCAGGTGCTGCGCAACGTGCAGGAGCTCTACCGCCGCGAAGGCGAGGTGGGCTACAGCACCAACGGCTACCTGGTGGTGCGCGACCTGCGCCTGCGCAACGAGGCCGTCGACAAGGTCATGATCTTCACCGACGGCCAACTCTGGAACAGCACCGGCGACGGGGGCACGCTGGCCCAGGAATGGGCTGCGTACCGCCGCACCGTGGCCCCGCAGGCCCGCCTCTACCTCTTCGACCTGGCCGGGCACGGCGCCACCCCGGTGCAAGTGCACGAGCAGGACGGGGTGGCGCTCATCGCCGGCTGGTCCGACAAAGTATTCGATGTGCTGCAGGCGCTGGAAAACGGCGGCTCGGCCCTGACAGAGATTGAGCGGATCGACTTCTGACTGCTAGACCCAGGCCGTAAAGCAGCCTGATTAGTGCCCATCGTTACCCCGCATTCTTTCACTACCCAATTCTGCCAGACTATGCGCGTGCGCTGCTTTACGACCTGTTTTTCTCCTGATTCCAACCTTAATCCTCGCAACCCCAAGCGGTACGGCGCGGCGGCAATAGGGCCGCCGCGCCCCGCGCCCGGAACCCCGATTTCACGCCTGCCCCAATGAACCGCGAACCGCGTCAACACCTGGCCCGCCGCCCCTCGAAGCCCCACCAACGGGCCGCTACCCGACCGCCTTTGGCCGGGCCGCGACTACCGAGGGCCCGGCAACACGCCGCCCATCACGGCGGCCTGCGCTACCGGCCGGCGGACGCCAACGCGCCGGGGCAGGAACTCGGGACTGTTCTAGCCTGCTGAGGGGCGCGGGTGATACCCGTCAACTCACCTTTTCAAGATCTGTACGCTCATGAAGCTCACCTAAACAACCTCACTGCTTTCGACGGCTAGCCAGCCAGGTGCCGTAGCGGGGCGTTACTTCGTGGCTGTTTCGGGTTGCCCACGGGCAGCTTCGGGTTCGAATCCCGCGCCGCTGCCTTGGCATCGGTAGGAAAATAAACGCGCTGCGCCCGTTGCCCTGGCTGTTGCGGCCGAGAACTGCCAAACACCCCGCCGGGTGTCGTAGACCAGCGTTACTTAGCTGCGCTGACCTTCGGTTCGGGTCACAAGTTCGAATCTTGTTTCCCGCGCGGCGGATTACCGTCGCCGGAAATAGCTCAGCTGGTAGAGCAGAACGGCTACTCAGCCGTACGTTACGCTGGTTGCCTTTTTACCCCGGCGGATTTTTCATTATCGGGCCAGGTGGGTGCCGTAGGGGCGCATTCCTTTGCCAGGGACTGGTGCCGCAAGGCGTGCGGGTTCAAGTCCCGCCCGGCCGCCAGCAAGGGTAGCCGGTGGCGAAACGAAGACGCGCCAGTGATAAAGGGCGCTCCGTTTGTTGCCCCGCCCTGGCCCGATACAATTACCCGTTGGGTGCCGTAGCTCAGCCCTACTTCGATTTTGATTCGCCGGGTCGGGGGTTCGAGTCCCTCTCGCTTCTTCGGAGGCGGTAGCTCAGTTGGTTAGAGCAGGATAGCAGGCTGGGCGCCCCGTTGCCCCAACGGTTTTTTCTCACTGCCTACCGGGTGTCGTAGGCGGGCGTTACTTCGGTAAAACGTTCAGTTTAGTAGGTTCAACTCCTTCACCCGGCCGCTTCGGCGGCCGGTGACGTCCGGTCCGCGAGGGGCGGCGTCAAGAACGCCTGCCGCTGGTTGCCCCGGTAAGCAGCTGGTTTTCCTGATTGGTGCCGTAGCGCCGCCTTACTTCGTTAACTTCTGGATGTGGGTTCGAGTCCCGCCGGCGGTGTTGTAAACCCGCCGTGGCTGATGGGTAAAGCAAGAAGCATAAGTGGCGGCGCGCCCCGTTGCCCAATCTAGAATGCCGGTGGGGCGGGCAAGGTGTCGTCGGGCAGCATTCCTTCGACTGAAAATTGAATCTGAGGCTGCTCACCCGTTACCCTTGCCCGATACCACCCGCTCCGCACGGCCGGATGCCGTAGGCCCGCGTTACTTCGACCTGTCACGTCGGGCAGTACGCCGCGAGGCGTACCCCACGGTACGCGGGCCGCTTGTTGCTCCGGCTGCTGAGGGGCAAAATTGCCGCGTGAGCCGCCGGCCGCGCTTTTCTTCAACTTCACGCGCCCCAAGGGCGCAACGACCATTATGGCCAATCAATTACGCGGCAACGACCTTCGTCAACTGGGTTTCCCGGAAGGTCGCGCCATCGGGCTGGCGCTGGCGCAATTGCAGCGCAAGCACCTCAAGCGTCTCTCGCTCACCGAGCAGTTGGCGCTGCTCAAGCTGATTCTGCAAACGCCCACCAACTTCCTCACCGACCTCGACTGGAGCCACACCGCGGCGGCCCTGCTGCCCCCGCCCAGCCGCCACATTGCCCTGGCGCCGCGCAAGGACTACGTGCTCTACGGCGCCGAGCACATCGAGCCGGGCGCTATCCACCAGATGGAAACGGCCATGAAACTGCCCGTGACGGTGGCCGGCGCCCTCATGCCCGACGCCCACCACGGCTACGGCCTGCCCATCGGCGGGGTGCTGGCGACGGATAACGCCGTCATTCCCTACGCGGTGGGCGTCGACATCGGCTGCCGCATGGCCTTGTCCATCTTCGCGCTGCCGCCCCAGTACCTCGCCCAGCGGGTGCAGGAGCTGCGAGGCGTGCTGCTGACGACCACCAAGTTCGGCAACCGCGACGTGTTCCGCCACGGCCAGAAACTGGGCCACGAAGTGCTGGAGCGCGACGAATTCGCCGCCATTCCCTTCCTGCGCAACAAGCACGAATCGGCCATTGCGCAGATTGGGACGTCCGGCTCCGGCAACCACTTCGTGGAGTTCGGTATCGTGGACATCACCGACCCGACCAACGACATGGGCGTGCCGGTGGGTCAGTACCTGGGGCTGCTCTCGCACTCCGGCTCCCGGGGCCTGGGCGCCAGCATCGCGCAGCACTACACCAAGCTGGCCCGCGAAACCTGCCAGCTGCCCGCCGAAGCCCAGCACCTGGCCTGGCTCACGCTCGACTCGGAGCTCGGCCAGGAATACTGGGCGGCCATGAACCTGGCCGGTGACTACGCCTCGGCCTGCCACCAGCAGATTCACCAGCGCGTGGCCCGGGCCCTGGGCGAGCGGCCCCTGGCGAAAGTGGAAAACCACCACAACTTCGCCTGGAAGGAGCGCCTCTCGGACGGACGCGAGGTAGTGGTGCACCGCAAGGGCGCTACTCCGGCCGGCCGGGGCGTGCTCGGCGTCATTCCCGGCTCGATGACGGCCCCCGGCTTTATCGTGCGGGGCCGCGGGGTGGCCGAGTCCCTGGCCTCGGCCTCGCACGGGGCGGGGCGGCTGATGTCGCGCACCCGGGCCAAGGCCGAGCTGGGCGAAGCCGAGGTGCGCCGTCACCTGCAGCAGCACGGCGTGGAGCTGATCGGTGGCGGCCTCGACGAAGCCCCGATGGCCTACAAGGACATCCACACCGTGATGCAGAGCCAGCACGACCTGGTGGACGTGCTCGGCAGCTTTACGCCCAAAATCGTCCGCATGGACGGCGGGGCGTAGGCAGTCGGTTCCGTCTGATAGAACGTCATCCTGAGGCGTAGCCGAACCGAAGGTCGACGTAGTCAAGGACCTTCCTCGCACCCTGCACCGCCATTACCTACGCAGTGCCGACGTTTTATGCCAGCTGGTAATAACGCCGAAGCGCAGCCATCACGGCCCGAACAATTGGGCATCGGTGGCTGCGCTTTTCGGTTGGTGCAAGGTTCGAGGAAGGTCCTTGACTACGTCGACCTTCGGTTCGGCTGCGCCTCAGGATGACGTCCTTTTTTACTCACCCATCCATTCATTCACTCATCCAAACCCCATGCTCCGTACCCAACTAGCCGAATCCATCTTTACCGTCGATGATTTCCTGACCCGCCAGGAATGCCTGGAATACCTGGTGCTCAGCGAGCAACTGGGCTACGAGGCGGCCAAAATCAACACAGCCAAAGGCGCCCGCCTGCTGCCTGCGGTGCGCAACAACAGCCGGGCCTTCCACCGCAGCGAGGAGCTGGCGCAGACGCTTTGGGAGCAGGCCCGGCCGTTTATCCCGGCCGAGTTTGGCCGCAGCCGGGCCCTGGGGCTCAACGAGCTGTTTCGCTTCTACCGCTACCAGGTCGGCCAGCAGTTCCGCGGCCACTACGACGAAAGCTACGTGCGCAGCCCCACCGAAGCCAGCCTGCTGACCTTCATGGTGTACCTGAACGACAACTTCCGGGGCGGCGACACGGCCTTCCAAGAGTTGAGCGTGCAGCCCCGGCAGGGCCGGTTGCTGGTATTCGAGCACGGCCTCTACCACCTGGGCCGCAGCGTGACGCAGGGCGTGAAGTACGTGCTGCGCACCGACGTGATGTTTCGTCTGCCGATGGAATAGGTCCGTTCCCCAACGTGAGGCAATGGCCTTAGCTACTGCTACGGTAGACGATAATGGTTCGGCCGTCCTGAAGAAAACCAACGAACCTAAAGGCGTTGTCGTCGCGCGAAAAGGCGTGACGGTAGCGTGCTTCGGCGTTCGGCTCCGGATTAACGTTGTCGAATGTCTGGCTGCCGATGAAGTGGTAGCGGGGGCTGCTTTGGGCGCGGAAGGCCGTGTCGCGGCTGAGCTGCCGGAGCAGTTGTTGGTAGTCGGCGGCCGAGACCTTGATGCGGGCACAAGCCGCGTAGTCGCCGTGCTGGTCGGGGTAGCTGGCGTCTTTGCGTTGGATATCCGCCGAAGCCGGGAGAGCAAGTCCGGTTATCTGCGCGTATTCCTGCGCGTAAAAATCGTCGCCCGGATAAAATGCTGAGTAAAAGAAGTAACACAATGCCAGGATGATAAGGGAAGGCAGCCCGACGGCGCTGCGTCGATGACCGCGACGGATTAACCAGCGGTAGAGCAGCCAGCAGATGCCTAGCGGCACGCTCAGCGCCAGCACTGCGCAGAAGAGAAGCAGAAAAAGGAACTCCACCGGTATTTCGATCAGGCGGAAAGGTACTGCGAAGGGTCCTTGCTGCCAACCCGGCTCGTCCGGCGGTGGGCTCGGCCGTAACCCGCTGCCAAGTCCGGCGGTACACCCTCGCGCCAGCCTAGCACCCGCGTCATGGCCAAAAACTCCAGCAAACCGCACGGCAAAGACCTGCACTAGCTCGGCTTCACCGACGACCAGCAGAGCAGCCGGGTTATCCATATTCTCGCCTAGCGCGACCTGGTCGACGTGCGCGGCTCGTTTCTGCCCAAAATCGTGCGCCTGGACGCCGGCGGCGCGGGCAAGAGCAAGTACGGCGGGGAGTAGCAATGAGCTCAGCAGAGGCGGCGGCGCGTGGCCGTATAGAAACGAGAAGCGCGGCGCATCCTCTAAGCATTTACACGCCAGTAACTTGCTTCTCCTACTATGCTGCGCCGTCGTATGCGTTACCTGCCCACGCTTGTTCTGCTCCTCATCCTGCACGGCCTGCCGGGCCCCCGCGCCCTGGCCCAGCAGCCCGACAGCACGTTTCAGCACCCCGCGCCGCCGCCGCAGGGCTCCGGACCGGTGTTCGTGGTGAATGAGCGGCTCATCGTCGGCGACGACGGGCTCACGGCCCTGAACCCGAATGACATTCTGCGCCTCGAGGTGCACAAAGGCGGCCCGACGACCCCGGCCAAGTGGCGCAGCCTGGGGCCCCACGGCATCCTGGCGCTGACCCTGAAGCCCGGCTTCCCGCTCAATAGCATTGCCAGCAAGCGCCTGCCGCAGCTGCGCCGGGCGCTCAAGCTGCCCCGGCCCGTCCGGTTTGAGCTGGACGGGCTGCCGCTGGAAGACCCCACGTTGCGCATTGCCACGGCGGCCATTGCCGGGCTGGAGGTGAAGCGGCCGGCCACCGCGGTAGGGGAGACGGTCGTCAACATCCGCCTCGTGCACCGGCCGCGTCGGCCGGCCAAGCCCGGCATCTACATCCGCGGCACGGCGCGGCGCTGAGGCGAGGCGGCGCGCAACGACCGGCGCCAAACCGGGTATTTGTCCCGCGGCGGGCTTCGGCCATACCTTCGCCGCCCCGATCCGCTACCCCTATGCTTCGATTCCCTGCCGCCGCGCTGCCGCTGCTGCTGCTGCTCCCCGCCGCCGCCCACGCCCAGGCGCCCGCCGCCACCCGCGCCGCCGACTCTGCCTACGTGCGCGCGCATTACCAGAAGCTGGACCGCCGCATCCCGATGCGCGACGGCGTGCAGCTCTACACCGTCATCTACGTGCCCAAGGACGCCGGCAAGGGCCACGAGTACCCCATTCTGATGCGGCGCACGCCCTACTCGGCCGGGCCCTACGGCGAGGACAACTACCCCAAAGCCGGCCCCGGCCAGAGCCGCGAGCTGACGCGCGAGCAGTTCATCTTCGTGACCCAGGACGTGCGCGGGCGCTACATGAGCGAGGGCGAGTTCGAGGAAATGACGCCCACCGTGCCCGCCGCCCACGGCAAAGACACCGCCAAGCGCAGCAAAACCTACGGCCACGACGAGAGCACCGACACCTACGACACCATCGAGTGGCTGCTGAAGAATGTGCCGCACCACAACGGCCGCGTGGGGCTGATGGGCATCAGCTACCCCGGCTTCTACGCCTCGGCCGCCCTGCCCGACGCCCACCCGGCCCTGAAAGCTGTGTCGCCGCAGGCCCCGGTGACCGACGAGTTCATGGGCGACGACGCCAACCACCACGGCGCCTTCTTCCTGCTCGACAACTTCGACTTCATGCAGTCGTTCGACGCGCCGCACCCCGGCCCGCAGCCGACGTACACGCCCCTGTTTCGCGTCGAGTACGCCGACGCCTACCGCTTCTTCCTCGACCTGGGCCCGATCAAGAACGCCAACGGCCCGGCCTACTTCAACGGCCGCGCCAAGACCTGGGGCGAGTACCTGGCCCACCCCACCTACGACGCCTACTGGCAAGCCCGCAACATTCGCCCGCACCTCAAAAACGTCAAGCCCGCTACCCTGGTCGTGGGCGGCTGGTTTGATGCGGAGGATTTGTTCGGGGCGCTGAACACCTACCGGGCCATCGAGCAGCAGAGCCCGGGCGCCCAAAACCGCCTGGTGATGGGGCCCTGGACCCACGGCGCCTGGGCCCGGCCGGAGTGGAATAAGTTCGGCCCGCTGCGCTTCGGCCAGAACACCGCCCAGTGGTACCGCGACAACCTGGAGTTGCGCTTCTTCAACCACTACCTCAAGGGCAAGGGCACTTTCGACGCGAGTGAAGCCACCATCTTCAACACCGGTACCAACCAGTGGGAGCAGCTTGCGGCCTGGCCGCCCAAGGGCAGCGCTTGGGCCCTGCAGCTGCAGCCCGGTGGCACCCTGCGCGACGGGCAATCCGCAGGCACCGGCGGCTTCGATGAGTACGTGAGCGACCCGCAGCGTCCGGTGCCCTACACCAACGGCATCCACGCCGAGCGCAACAACGAGTACATGGTGGAAGACCAGCGCTTCGCCTCCCAACGCCCCGACGTGCTGGTGTACCAGACCGAGCCCCTGCCCGCCGACGTGACGGTGGCCGGCCCCATCCAGGCCCGCCTGTTCGCTTCCACCACCGGTACCGACGCTGACTTCGTGGTCAAGCTCATCGACGTGCTGCCCGACTCGGCCCGCGGCTGGGCCGGCGGGGCCACGCCTGCGCCCCGCGCCGGCTACCAGCAACTGGTGCGCGCCGAGGTGATGCGCGGCCGCTTCCGCAACTCGTTTGAAAAACCCGAAGCTTTTCAGCCCGGGCAGGTCGCCGAAGTCAGCTACCAGCTGCCCGACGTGCTGCACACGTTCAAGAAAGGCCACCGGCTGATGGTGCAGGTGCAGAGCACCTGGTTTCCCTTGGTCGACCGCAACCCGCAGAAGTTCGTTCCCATTCCCACGGCCGAAGCCGCCGACTTCCAGAAAGCTACCATTCGCTTGTACCACGACGCGCAGCACCCCTCGGGCATCGTGCTGCCGGTGCTGGCGCGGTAGGAGCCCCGCCAGAAAACAGAAAAGCCCGGACCGCAAGGCCCGGGCTTTTCTGTTTTCTGGCGGCAGCCGGCTTAGGCCTGGCGGCGCTTGCGCAGGCGGTTGAGGGCGTAGGCCGCGCCGCCGGCCAGCAGCAGCGAGGCGCCGCCGTCGAGGGGCACGGCGGTGGGCTCGGGGGCGCCGGGCGTGGGGCCGCCCGAGCCGGGGTCCTGGGACTGGGCCGAGTAGCAGAGCAGCATCAGAAACGCACCGGGCAGCAGGCGGCGCAGGGAAGAGGCAAGGTGATTCATGTAGCGGAGGCTAAAAGCTGGAACAAGGCTGACGCCCAGGCGGCGCGTAGCGGCGCCGCCTGGGGTGTAGCAGCGGGAATTATTCAACGACCAGGCGCTTGGTGACGATGCCCTGGGCCGTGGTCAGGCGCACCGAGTACACGCCCTTGGCCAGGCCCGTGAGCGGCAAAGTCAGCGCGTCCTGGGCGGAGCGGGTGGCGGGCAGCACGCGGGTGAGCACCTGCTGGCCCAGCGCGTTCAGCACCGATACGGCTACCGGCTGCTGCGCCAGGCTGGCGGGCAGCTGCAGCGTCACCTGGGTGCGGGCCGGGTTGGGGTACAGCCCGATCTGCTGGCTGAGGGCGGCCGGAGCGGTGGCCGTCACGCGGTTCTGGGTCAGCAGCAGGCTGAAGCGCGTGGTCAGGCTGGTGTTGGCCAGCGTGAAGCTGTAGCTGGGCTGCGTCTGCAGGTCCACCAGGGCGCCGGTATCGGCGTCGCGCAGGTAGGCGTAGGTGCCGGCGGGCAGGTTCAGCAGCTCGGCGGCGCGCAGCGTGTGCGGGCCGGCCTGCAGGCCTTGCACGTGCAGCGGCACCACCCGCTCGGGCGTGGTGGCCGACAGCGGGGGCAGGGCATTCACCGCGAGGCGCGTGCTGGCATCAATCGGCGAGGCCAGCAGCGGGGCGCCGCCAGCCAGCAGCTTGTAGGCGTCCATCGAGGCGTCGAAGCCGGCGGTGGCGCCGGGCTCCAGGTACACCACGGCTTCATCGGCCGGGCCAGCCGCGGCCTGCAGGGCCAGGCGCACCAGCGGACCGCTGATGGCGGCCGGGCGCTGGAACACCGGGCTCTGGTAGGTGGTGAAGCGGGCGGCGTTGGTAAACGACACCTGCCCGTTCGCCGAGCCCGGCGTGCTCACCCGCACGAAGAAGCCCTGGCCCGAACCGATGACGTTGGTGCCGCCGTTGGTGCCGGCGCCGTTGGCTACGTAGGCCGAGTAGGTGCCGGCGTACTGACCGGTCGAGCGGTACACGTACACGGCCCCGTCCACGTTGGTGCGGCCTACCAGGTCCCAGTTCAGGGGCGCGGGGTAGGGGTTGCCCAGCAGCTGCCAGCCCGATTCGGTCTGGGTGCCGCGCGTCAGCCCGCTTTGGTTGATGGTGCCGTTGTTGAGCGTGCCCACGAAATCAGGCGTGAGGCCGGCCGGGATGTTGACGGTGTAGCCGCGGCCCACCACCATCGCGTCGGAGGTGGCGTTGGGCGAGAAGAAGCCCTTGTCGAAGTCCCGGGGGGCCGGGTTCCCGCTGGTATTTACGCGCGTCTCGTCGTAGCCGAACACGGTGGGGAAGGGCGTCACGTTGTTGGGCACCGGGGCCGTGTTGTAGGCCGGGTTTGCCACCGGACTGAAGGAGCCAGTGGCCAGGTCAGCCACCGTGGTGCCGCTCACCGGGGCCGAGAAGTGGCGGTAGCCGGGGCCGTTGTTCAGGCCGGTGGCCACGTAGCGCTGCACCGTGGCGTTACCCGATACCACGCCGCCGTTGTTGACCACGTGGGCCGTGCCGGTGGCGTTGCTGAGCAGCGTGAGGTTGCCGCCCGAGGCCAGGTTGCCGTTGAGCAGCAGCACGCGCTGCACCTGCACCGGGGCCGCGGCCGTCACGCCGGCCGGGCCGGCGGTGAGGTTGTTGAAGAACGTAGTCGTACCCGTAATGGTCTGGGCGGCCGCGCCGGCGAAGGCCACCGTGCCGGTGCCCGAGCCCAGGGTGGTGCCGCCGTTGTTGGTAAACGTGCCGTTCACCGTCAGCGTGCCGCCGTCGGCCGTGGTCAGCGTCGCACCGCTGGCCAGGGTGATGTTGGCTGCTTGCTGGGCATTGCTCACCACTGGGTCGTTGGCTACGTCGGGGATGGTCACGTTGTCGGTGGCGGTGGGCACCTGCGCGGGGCTCCAGTTGCCGGCCGTGCCCCAGTCGGTGCTTACGGCGCCGGTCCAGGTCAGGCCCGCCGCGATGACCGGGCCGGGCGTGAGGAAGGCGGCCAGGCCGGTCAGATTGGTACCCGAGCCGATGCGGCCCACCGAGAAGGCCGCGCCCGAAGACAGGTCCACAGTGTAGAGGTTGTCGGTGCTCAGGCCCGATGGAGAGGCGGCCAGGAAGGCCGAGTTGGCGGGTACGGCGGGGTTGCTCAGGTCCGAGTAGATGTCGAAATCAGACCCCTGTGCCGAGTTCAGCACCACGTTCAGGCTGCCCTGGTCCACGTAGGTGCCGGCGTTGGCGTTGGTGGAGCGCAGCAGCACGCTGCGGGCCTGGTCGATGCCGTAGAGCGTGGTGCCGGTGTTGGCGTTGTTGTCGTTGTTGGTGTAGGCCGCGCCGGTCATGACGGGCGTGCCGCTGCCGTTGCTCAGGTTGGTATCCACCGTTACGGCCCCGGTCGTGGGGTTCACGCGCAGGTTGGCCTGGTTCGTGGCCGACGTCACCCGGATCAGGTTCACCGTGGGGTTGAAGTCGAAGCCGATGTTGGCGGCCGTGGCGCCCAGGGCCATGCTGTTGAGGCTGCCTACGGCCGTCAGCGCGCCGCTGGTCGTGTTCAGCGTATAGAGCTGGCCCTGCTGGGTGGTGGCGTTGTAGCCTAGCGCAAACAGCTGCCCGGTGGCGGGGCTAAAGTCGGTGCCCACCAGTACCTGCGAGCCGTCGGCGGGCAGTCCGGTGATATTGACGGCCGTGCGGATGACCGAGGGGTTGCCCGAGTCGAACGACACCAGGTTGCCGCCAGCCACGCCGTAGAGCAGGCGGCCGGTGAGGGCCGCCGAGGCGTTGGCGCCTTCCAGGCTGGCCGAAATGTCGCGCACCGGAATGCCCAGGCCGATGGCGCCCACCTGGGCGGCGTTGCCCGAGCCCAGGGTCAGGGTGTACAGGTTGCTGGTAGCCTGCCCGTTGGGGTTGGCCGCCAGGAAGGCCAGGTTGACGAGGTTGGTGCGGTCGAAGTAGATGTCCAGGTCGACCAGGGGATTGGTCGGGCTCAGCGTCAGGTTGGTGCTGCCCACCACGTTGAGCGTGCCCGCATTCGGCGGGTTCTGAATGGCCAGCACGCTGCGGTTCTCGTCGATGTCGTAGAGCGTGGTGCTGGTGCTGCCGGGGTAGCTGTTGGTGTAGCCCACCGAGCCGACGCGCGCCGTGGTGGTGTCGCCGGCGGCGTAGGCCAGGTTCCCGTCGGTGGCGGCCAGGGCCCCGTTGTTGGGGTTCAGGCGCAGGTTGGCCCGGTTCGCGGCCGACGTCACCCGGATGCGGTCCACCGTGGGGTTGAAGTCAAACCCGATGCTGGTGGTGTTGCCCAGTTCCAGGCGCGTAGCCGCGGCCACGGCCGTAGCCACGCCCGTGGCCGGGTCGATGGTGTAGAGCTGGGAGTTGTTGCCGGCCGTGCTGGCGTCGTAGCCCATGCCGAACAGCTGCCCGGTGTTGGGGCGGAAGTCGGTGCCCACCAGCGTCTGCCCGGCGGTGAGGCCGGTGATGGCCACCGAGCTGTTGATGAAGCCCGGCGTGCCCGAGTAGAAGCTGATCAGGCTGTTGCCGGTTGTCACGCCGTAGAGCAGCTGCCCGCTCACGGCCGGGGCGGTGCGGTCGATGCGCACGGCAATGTCGGTGATGCCCACGCCCGTGCCGTTGATGGCCCCGGCCAGGGTGGTAGCCCCGGTGGTCAGGTTCAGGCGGTAGAGGAAGGAGACGAAGTTGCCGCCGCCGTCCACCTGGTTCACGTTCAGGTAGGCGTTTTCGGCCCCGGCCGATACGGTGAAGATGTCCAGGTCGGTGCTGGCGCCGGGGGCGTTGATGGGCGTGGGGTTGCCCAGGGCCGAGGGGGCAATGGGAACGGTGGTGGTTAGGGTACCGCCGTTGGGGTTGTCGGAGCGCACCAGCACGCTGCGCTGCTCGTCGATGTAGTAGAGCGTGGTGCTGGCCGCGCCGATAAACGAGTTGGTGTAGCTGGCCGCGCCGATGTAGGGGTTCTGCCCGGCGTTGGCGTCGCCGGCCACGAAGGCCAGGTCGGTATCCGGCGCCGCGATGCCCCCGGTGATGGGGTTCAGCCGGTAGTTCTTGTCGTTGGTGCTCACCACCCGGATGCGGTCCACCGTCGGGTTGAAGTCGAAGCCGATGCGCTCCGAAGCCCCGCCCAGGTCCAGGCGCACCGCCGCCGCGCCCACGGGCGTGGCCACGGCCGTGGTCTGGTTGATGACGTAGAGGCGGGCGTTGTTGCCGGCCGTGGTGGCGTCGTAGCCGAGGGCAAACAGCTCCCCGGTGGCGGGGCGGAAGTCCAGGCCCACCAGCGTCTGGCCGGCCGTGACGCCGGTAATGGCCGTGCGCGTCTGGGAAGTAGCCGGCGAAGCGAGGTTGACGGAGGTCAGGTCGGTGCCGGAGAGGCCGAACACGACCTGGGCGTTGGCGGGATTGGCGGCCAGGCTCAGCAGCACGGCGCCGCCCAGCAGCCCCAGGGAGCGGCGGAAGGCAGAACCGGAAGCAGTGGACCGGAGTAGGGGTGTGGGCATACGCAGTAGTGGAGTTTGGTTTGTGGAGGTAAATGACAAGTAAGGAGCGGCACAACCGCGGCTAAACAGCGGGGCGGCGCAAACCGCAGAAGCATACGGCAAAGAGTAGTTAGTGGATTGTATTATTTTAAATTAAAAAGATATTAAAGGGATTTGGCCTGCCGGCAGGCCTACCGGGCTGTGCCTAGTCCCCGCCCCTCGCCGAAGGGCGAGAGGCGAGCAGACGAACGGGCGGGCGGCGCTACCGGGACGGGAGTAGGCGGGGCCGGAAGCGGCGGGCTCAAGCAACAGGAGGATTTCCCAAAAAAGGAGGAAACCAGGCTGGTTTTGGCTCAAAATAGGACGGGTAGAACCTGGCAAGACATGCTGCAAACGCCTAGTTTTCCGGCATTCCCAACCCTAACCTTTTAACTGCCACACGTTATGGCAAGAGTATCCAACAACATCATTACCCAGGGCCTGAGCGGTACCATCGGCGGCACGCTGGTCTTCCGGCAGGTAGGCGGTCAAACCGTGGTTTCGGCCGCGCCGCGCGAGTCGGACAAGGCGCCGACGGCGGGGCAAACGGCCCAGCGGGAGCGGTTTCAGATGGCCGCGCTGTACGCCAAGGCGCAGCTGAGCGACCCGGTCGGCAAAACGGAGTATGAAGCTGGTCGGCCCGAGGACGGATCGGCTAGTGCCTACGCTATTGCCGTAGCTGACTTTCTGCAGGCCCCCGACATCCACGAAGTGGACCTGACGCATTACCAGGGCCGCGTGGGCGACACGATTCGGGTGCGGGTGACCGATAACTTCAAGGTGACGGAAGTACGCCTGCGCATCGAAAATGCCGACAGCTCAGTGGTGGAGGAATCAACTGCCGTGCGCCAGCCCAATGGCCTCGACTGGGTGTTTACGGCCACGGCCGCCAATGCCTCGCTGGTGGGGGACAAAATCACTATCCGGGCGACGGACAAGCCGGGAAATCTGACCACTGAAACGCGCAGTTTGTAGGCCGTAGATTTCCCGGATTCATCCAATAAAACGCCCCTTCCGGTTTTGGCCGGAAGGGGCGTTTTAGATATAGGCACAAGCAAGGCACCCCGAACCCATCCCGAACGGGCTGCTGCGGAAAAATGCAAACGGCCGCCCGGTATTGCCGGGCGGCCGTTTGCTGGATGACTGGTGCTGGGCGGGCTTACTCAACTACGACGCGCCCGGTGCAGGGGCGGCCCTGGGCATCGAGGGCGCGCAGGGTGTAGAGGCCGGCGGGCAGGCCGCGCACCGACACCTGGCCGGCCGTGACGCGGGCCGCGCGGGCCACGCGGCCGAGGGCGTCGAGGAGCTGCACGGGGGTGCCGGCGGGCAGGGCGGGCAGGTGCAGCTGGTCGTGGGCGGGCGAGGGGTAGAAGGCCAGGGGCTGGGCGGCCCGGGCGGGGCGGGTGGCCAGCACGTTGTCGAGGCGGGCCAGGAAGGTGGCGCCTGAGGGGGCGGTGGTGCTGAGCGAAAACGGCCCGAAGGTGCAGGTAGCGGCAAAGCGTCCGAGTACGAGCAGGCGGCCGGAGGCGTCGAAGCCGAGGTTGGAGGTTACATCGGTGTCGGGGCCGCCGGCCTGCTGCAGCCAGCGCAGCTGGCCCTGCGGGGAATACGCCGCCACCAGAGCGTCGCGGCTGCCGGCACTGGTAAGCGTTTGGGAGCCGAACTGGGCGGTGTTGCTGAAGTTGCTGGCCAGGTACACGTTGCTCTGCGCGTCGAGGGCGAGGTTGCCGTAGAAATCGGGGCCCGGGCCGCCGGCGGTTTGCAGCCACTGCTGGGTGCCCAGGGAAGAGTAGCGGGTGAGGAAGGCGTCGTAGTCGCCGAAGCCCGCGGCGGTGAAGGCGCCGAGCTGGGCCGGGCCGGTGAAGGCGCCGCTCAGGTAGAAGTTGCCGAGGGCATCGACGGCGCCGCCGTAGGGAATGTCGTCGCCGGCGCCGCCCAGCTGCTGGGCCCACTCGAAGGCGCCCTGGGGCGAATAGCGGGCCACGACGATGTCGTAGCCGCCGCGGCTGGCGTAGGTGGTGCCGTCGAGCACGATGGGCTGAATGGCGCGGTTGAGCAGGTAGGTTTGGCCGCCGGGCGCCACCACCAGCGAGGGGTAAGAGTAGGAGGGCGTGGTACCGGTAGCCGGGCCGTACTCCAGCACTTTATCGAAGGCCAGCAGCGTGCCGCTGGCGCTGGCGAAGCGGGCGAGGAAATTGGCGTAGCGGCTGGTGGTGAGGGTGGTGGTGCCCAGCGTGAGCGAGCTGCTGAACAGGCCCGTCAGGTAGAGGGTACCGGCCGCGTCGAAGCCCAGGCCGCTGCCGGTGCCGCTGTTGGCGCTTTGCTGGGCCCATTCGGCGGTACCCTGGGGGGAGTAGCGCACCACGAACAAGCGACGGCTGCCGCTGGTGGCGCTGCCGGTGAGGCTCAGGTTGTTGCCCAGGCTGATGGTGCCGTTGAAGGAGCCGGTGACGTAGACGTTGCCCGCCGCGTCGACGGCTACGGCCTGGCCGCTTTCAGGCCCGGCCGAGCCCAGCTGCCGAACCCAGAGCACCTGGCCGGTGGGTGCGTACTTGGCCAGGTACACGTCGGTATTGCCCAGGCTGGTGAGCGTGCTGGTGCCGACGCTAACCGTATTGTCGAAGCCGCGGATTTCGTAGGTATTGCCGGCCCCGTCGACGGTGCTGTAGCCCACGATGTTGGAGCCGGAGCCCACGACGGCGGCAGCGGCCCAGGCGGGCGGGGCGGTGGTTTGGGCCCGGGCGGGCCCGGCAAGGCTGGCGGCCAGCAGCAGGGCGATGGTGGAGAGGTAGCGTTGTAGCATGACTTATAAGGAGGAGGCGCAGCGTTTGGGAGGGACTACTCGACCACTACGCGGCCGGTGCTGGGACGGCCCTGGGCATCGAGGGCGCGCAGGGTGTAGAGGCCGGCGGGCAGGCCGCGCACCGACACCTGGCCGGCCGTGACGCGGGCGGCGCGGGCCACGCGGCCGAGGGCATCGAGGAGCTGCACGGGGGTGCCGGCGGGCAGGGCGGGCAGGTACAGCTGGTCGTGGGCGGGCGAGGGAAACAGCTCGGTAGCGGCGGCCCGGGCGGGGCGGGTGGCCAGCGGAGTGCCCAGGCGGGCCAGGAAGTAGCTCGGCGCGGCCTGGCCGGGCAAGGTGAAGGCGCCAAACGCCGCCGGCCCTTCGGCCGCGCCCCGCACGTAGGCCGTGCCGGCCGCGTCGAGGCCGAGGTAGAACGCTTGGTCGTTGGCGGGGCTGCCGGCCTGCTGGGTCCAGCGCAGCTGCCCCTGGGGCGAGTACGAGGCGAGCAGCACGTCGGTAGCGCCGGCGCTGGTGATGGTGGTGGTGCCGTATTGGGCGGTGCCCTCCGCATACCCGGCCAGGTAGGCATTGCCGGCTGCATCCAGGCTTACGTGGTTCCAGCCATCCTGGGCGGGGCCGCCCCCGCCACGGGCCCAGAGCAGCGCGCCGGTGGGCGCGTATTTGGCCAGAAAGGCGTCGGAGCCGCCGGCGTGGGGCAGGGTGGTGCTGCCGAAGGTGGCCGGGCCCAGCATACCGCCGGAAACGTACACGTTGCCAGCCGCATCGAGGGCGCCGCCGGACACGAACGTGCCGTCGGGGCCGTTGATCTGCTGGGCCCAGTCGCAGGTGAGCAGCGCGGAATACTTAATCACGGCCACGTCGGCGGCGGTGCTCGGCGGCGCCGTGCTCGTGGGGGTGAGGACGGGGCCCTGCGGGATGATGGGGGCGGCGCCCACAAACGAGGTCAGCACCACCGGCTCGCCGGCGGCGCCCACGGCCAGCTGCCGCCCCCCGTACACGTTGGTGGTGCTCGGAAACTGAAAGGCCGTGCGCAGCCATTCCACCACGCCCGTGGCCGCGGAGAGGCGGGCCAGGTAGGTGGCGCGGATCATCGCGCCCGCGCTGCCCGCACTGATCGTGACTCCGCCCATCTGCATCAGGGTCACGTAGTCGCCCAGCAGGAATACGTGGCCCGCCGCGTCGGTTTCGACGCCGAGGGACCGGAAGATGGCCGAGCCGGGGGCGCTGAACTGCACCCACTCGGCCGCGCCCTGGGGCGAGTAGCGGACCACGAATGCCTGGGTCTGACCATTGGGGCTGGGCAGGGTTACGTTGTTGCCCAAGGCGACGCCCCCCGCGTAGACGCCGGATACGTAGGCGTTGCCCGCCGCGTCGACGGCTACGTCTTCGGCGATAGTGAAGGCCGGCGAGGCGAGCTGGCGCACCCACAGCAGCTGCCCGGTGGGTCCGTATTTGGCCAGGAAGGAGTTGTTGACCTGGCTGGTGAGGGTGACCGAGCCCACGGTGACGGAGCCGTTGAAGACGCCCATGGCGTAGAAATTACCGGCGGCATCGACTACGCCTTTGCCGGAATTGTGGGCATTGGTGGCGGTGACGCCCTGCCAGGGCGGGGCCGACTGGGCCTGGGCGTTGGTGCAGCACAGCGCCAGGATGGCCAGCAGGCCGGCGGCGCGGCGGAAGGAGGAGCGTAAGGTCAGGGACACGGGAAGAATAAATAAGGACCGGAAATCAGGCCGCGTAGGCGCCCTCGGGCGTGCGGCGGATGAGCGAAAGGGCGGCCAGGGTGGCCAGCAGGGGCTCGACCTTCTCGGGTTTCACGCGCTTGAAGCGGGCGGCTACCTGGGCGGCGGTGAGGGGCTGGGCGGCCTGCTGCAGCGCGTCGCGCAGGGCCTGCATCTGCTGGGCCAGCTCGGTGGGGAAAGCCTCACCCCCCGACCCCCTCTCCGAGGGAGAGGGGGATCCGGACGATTTGGTTTTCGGCGCTTTGGCGGCGGGCTCCGGCGTGGGCAGGGGCAGGGCGGCTTGCTGCTGCTCGGGGGCCTGGTAGGCGGGGCGCAGGTAGCGGATGTGGCCGGCTTGCTCTTCGCGGGCGCGCTCGTGGTTGAGGCGCACGAGGCGCTGGAGCAGCTCGGCTTCGGGTAGGTCGTGGGGCCAGGCGTAGGCCTCGGCGACGGCGGCATCGAGCTGCTGGTGGAGGCTGAGCACCACGGAGGCCAGGCCTTGCTGGTTTACCTGCTGGTCTTTGGGGGAGAGGGGCTGCTGGGCGCGCAGCTTTTCCACCACGTTGTAGAGGTCGGTGAGGGTGAGGGCGGGGTGCAGGGCCTGCTGGCGCTTGCGGTGGGCGTCGAGCTGTTCGGCCAGCTCCCGGATGCGGGCCTGCTGGGCGGGCGTGGCGTCGGGGAAGGGGAAGGGGTCGAAGCAGCGGGTTTTCGCATAAACGGAGTCATTACCTACTCCTAGAAAACTGCCTGTTGCAAAGGCCCAAATGGTGTGGATTCGGCTTGATAATACACCTAGCTGGTATGCATCATCTAGAGCAAAAACGATGAGCTTGTTATCAGGTAGGATGTCGGCACTTAGAAACTGGAAAATCCGATGTTTAGAGGTTTCTACTGTTGCGATGTACCGGCTGGTGCCTCGTAGAGCATCCCGTAAATCAGTTCTGGCCCGCCGATGTAGCCACCAGTTGTTCCGTAGAATTGCGTCCCGGTTTTGGTCTCGTTCTGGTTTAACTCTTTCAACAAGTCTTTGATAGACGAGAGGGTACTTGGTTAAAACCTCAGTATCAGTCAAACCGAACATATCAATAACCATTACGCCGCGCGGTTTATCTGCCAAGTCTCGGCCGTTACGATAGGGACGGATATGGCTTTCTAAACCCGCTACTTTTCCGAGCCCTAGTTGACTAGCTTCCTCTTGAGTCAAAATGAACCCAGCGCCACCAAGTTCAAAGCCTCTGTTCGTCAGTTCTGCATTGGCCTTTAACGCCGAAGCAGTATCCAAGTCAGCACCGATAGACAAATCAGGCAAAATGCGTCCCTGCTGTTCCTCAAAAGTCACCTCCGCCGCTTCGTCGCCTTCCGCTACGGTTTCCGACTTGAGCGTCAGCAGCTGACCTACTGAGCCGGCGGCCGTGCGCTCCGCTACCGTCATGGCAATGCGTACGGCGGCACCTTCGGCTGCGTCTACCCAGGGGTGGTCGGGAATGGCGAAGGTGAGGGTCAGCGGCGGGGTGTCGCCCTCCAGGAAGGGCTGCATCACGCGGCGGTTGAAGGTTTGCTTGAGGCTGTTGGTGGTGATGAAGCCGAACCGCTCGGCGGGGCCTTGCTGCACGGCGCGGGCGGCGTTGTACCACCAGTACATCACCAGGTCTGCCGAGTCGGGCACCTTGCCTTTGTAGGCTTTGCGCAGGGCTTCGGTGTAGCCGTCGCCGAGGGCGTCGCGCATACGGGCCGGCCCCACAAACGGCGGATTGCCCACGATGAAATCGGCCTGGGGCCATTCGGCGGGCTGGGGGTTGGGGTAGTCCAGCACGGGGGTGCGGGCGGTTTCGTCGGGCACGGGCTGGCCGGTGGCCGGGTGCAGGCGGGTGCTGCCGTCCCAGCGCGTGACGGGCTGGCCCTGGGCGTCGAGGCGGGGCAGGGGCAGGTCGTGGCGCAGGGCGGCATCCTGCTGGCGGATGTTCTGGTACTCGTCGAGCAGAGGCTCGGCCAGCTGGGTGGCGCCGTGGGTGCGCAGGTGCCACTGCAGGTAGCCGATGCGCAGCACCACGTCGGCAATGGCGGCGGCGCGCGGGTTCAGCTCCAGGCCCAGCAATTGGCGGGGCGAAACGGTGGTGCCGCCGCCCAGGTCGAGCAGGCCGGAGTGGCCGAAGGCGTTGATGGCGGCCAGCACTTCGCCTTCGAGGCGCTTGAGGTGCTCCAGCGTGACGTAGAGGAAGTTGCCGGAGCCGCAGGCGGGGTCGAGGATGCGCAGGGAGGTGAGGCGGGAGAGGAAGCGCAGCAGCTCCTGGCGGGCTTCCTTGGGCTGGCCTTCCTCCAGGCGGCGGGCCGAGGCGGCCTGGGCGGCCGTCCACTCCCGGCGCAGGGGCTCGAGCACGGTGGGCAGCACCAGGCGCTCCACGTAGCGGCGCGGGGTGTAGTGGGCGCCGAGGGAGTGCCGCTCCTTGGGGTCGAGGGCGCGTTCGAGCAGGGTGCCGAAGATGGCGGGCTCCACCTCGGTCCAGTCGGCTTCGGCGGCTTTGAGCAGCAGGGCCATCTGGTCGGGGCTGAGCGGCAGGGCGCGGGCGTCGTGGAAGAGCTTGCCGTTGAAGCGCCGTACCCGGGCCTTGAGGTCGGAGGCGTAGCCGCCGGTATCCATCACCCGCCAGAGGCCGCTGAGGGCCTCGGGCAGAAACTCGCGCAGCTCGGGGGTGGAGTAGGTGCGCAGCATGCCGGTGAAGGAGGCTTTGGGAATGAGCCCCACGTCCTCCGAGAACATGGTGAACAGGCAGCGCATCAGGAACTGGGCCACCACCTCGGCCGGGTGCCCGGCGCGCTCTAGCTGGGCCGACACGCCCGCGAGGTAGCCCGCCAGCTCGCGGGTGACGCGGGCGGCGCGGCGGGAGGGGTCCAGCTCGCGGGGCTCCAGCCAGAGCTGGCGCAGCAGCTGCCGGGTGGCCTCGTCCTGCAGGGCGGCGAGCGGGAGGCGGAAGCGCGTCTGGTCGGGGAAGGGCACGAAGGAGTCGCCCACCCCGGCGAAGTTCGAGTACACATCAATGCAGTAGCCCACGTCGACGACGAGCAGGAACAGGGGCCGGGGCTCCTCGGGGGGCAGGGCGCGCACGTAGCCCAGGGCCTGCTGGCGGGCGGCCTGCATCATTTGCTCCCACTTCACCGAGCCGCGCACGGCGTGGCCCTTGCGGCGCTTTTCGGCGGGCAGGCCCAGCTCGGCCCGCTCCGATTTCTGCTGCTGGTCGGGGGTGTCGGTGCCCTGCTTGGTTTCGAGGATAAAGCAGCCGCGCCGGTAGAGGTCGATGCGGCCGGTGCTCTTCTTGCCGCCGTCGCGGAATTCCACGGCGCGTTCGAGCACGTACTGGTCGGCGGCGGGGTTGTCGGTGGTGGGGTCGGGGCGGGGCACGCCAAGCAGGTCGCAGAGGTCTTGCAGGAAGAGGCCGTAGTTGGCGCGCTCGGCGCCGCCGGCCGGGCGCCAGCGGGCTTCAAAGTCGGAGTAAGTCAAGGGTAATTCTGAATTAGAAATTCTGAGTTATGAATGGGGGTGGGAAGATAGGGCGGGGTGAGGAAATGGCCTACTTGGGGCCTCGTGACCCGGAGCCGAAAGGCGGCGCCTGGGCGGGCAAGGGCGCTTAGCGCCTATCCGACAAGCGCCGGGCCGGCCGGGCTCGGTTTCGCTCGGCCGGCCTTTGCCAGTCGATCCGGCTGCTCGGCGGGGCTCCTGGTCCGGCGCGTTACCCGCCGAAATGTCCCGCCGTGGTGCCGCCTGCGCGCCGACAAGGAGCGGGGAACCGGCCGAATTGGAGGGCAACTACTGCCTTTGGCGGCGCCCTGGTGGCGGTTCTGTACTTTGCGCCCATGTTGTTCCTTGCGAAGTCAGCCGGCCGGGGATGGCCGGCAGGGGTTGGCCTGCTGCTGGGCACCGGCGGCGCGGCCACGGCCCAAACCCCGCCGCCCGCCACGCCGGTCCGGCACGTGGTATTGGCCGATGTAACCGTGCGCGGCCAGCGGCCGCAGGCGGTGGGCACCTACCACGGCGAATACATTCGGGGCGTACGGCCGCTGACGCCGGGGCAGCGCTGCGTGGTGTGGCTGGCCTCGCCCGATACCAGCCAGCGCTTCGACCTGCGTGCGCTGACCGTGCCGCTGCATCAGCGCTACACGGCGGGGCGGCTGCACATCAGCTTCTACGCGCGCGGCACCGGGCTGGAGCTGCTCGGGGCCCCGCTGTCGGCGCCCCCGGTGGTGGTGGCGCCCCCCGACTCCATTGCCAAGCGCCGCACCCAGATGCGCCTCGACCTGCGCCCCGCCGCCCTGCAGTTGCCGGCGGCGGGCGTGTACGTGGTGCTGGAGTGCCTGCCCACCTTCCCCGATGAAACCTACCTGCGGCGCGTGGCCGTGCCCCGGCGGGCCAAAAAAGACGGCTCCACCATCGTCAAGCCCTACATCCTGACCCGGCGCGGCACCGACACCACCACCATCTGGACCTCCGTCGACGACTTTCCGAAGCTGCGGCAAAGCCCGGCGGGGTACACCGCCAGCACCTGGATGCGTTGGGGGCCCACACTACCCTACCGCCGGGAAAGTGCCCAATCGTTTCGCGGCAAGGCGGTGCAGGCCTTCGACACCGTGCTGCTGCTGGAGCTGCAGCCCCGGTAGCACCGGCTGGGCGGTGGGTGCTGGTCGGTGGGGGCCGGCTTCCTACCTTTGGCCCCTGCCATGCGCTATTCTCTTCTTTTCGCGGCCGGAAGCCTGTCGGGGCTGCTGGCGGCCGCCCTGCCCGGCCGGGCCCAGACGCCGGCCAATCCTACCCAGCCCTGGGGCAGCTGGTTTATCGGCACCCTGCAGCTGCCCGGCAGCGAGGAGCACCGCTGGGGCGGCTTCTTTGAGTTTCAGGCCCGCACCAACGCCGTGTTTCGCCAGTACTTCTACAACGAGCTGAAGGGCGGGCTGAGCTACGACATCAACAAGAACTTCGTGGTGCTGCTGGGCGGCGGCCGCTACGCCACCCGCGACTACCAGAACTGGGACGCCGGGCCGCTGAACGTGGAGAAGCGCCTCTGGGGCCAGCTCACGCTGACCCAGTACGCCAGCCGCCTGAAGCTGGAGCACCGCTACCGCGTGGAGCAGCGCTGGTTCAGCTACCGCGACGACAGTACCGGCCAGCGCAACCGCCTGCGCTACCGCCTCAACGCCTTCCTGCCGCTGAACCACAGCACCCTGGGCCCCAAAACGGTCTTTCTCTCGGTGTACGACGAGATATTCCTCAACCCCCGGGGGCCGGTGTTCGAGCGCAACCGCGTGTACGCCGGGGCGGGCTACCAGCTGACCAAGGCCCTGACCCTGCAGGCCGGCTGGGTGCTGCAGGCCAACTACAACCTGCCCACCATCAAGCAAGGGCAGTTCGTGCCGCAGAACACCTCGGCCAAAAACAACGTGGTGCTGGCCCTGAGCTACCGCCTGGCCCGCCGCAATGCCACCGCCCCCGCGCCCGAGCGCCTGCCCTCGCAGCAGGATTAAAATACTGCTGGATAACATTATTCGGTTTTTTAAATTCGTCGTTTAACTTGTCGGCCCGGCCCGGCGGGCACTGTTGCGGTGCTCCGGCGGGCCGGGCCGCGTTGTGTTTTTCTCCTTAACCTTTCCATTTATGTTGCATTCATTTACCCTGGGGCGCGCCTGCGTGGCGGCCGGATTGCTTACCCTCAGCACGCTGGGCGCGCAGGCCCAAAGCGTCAACCGCGACGCGGCTTTTGGCACGGCGGGCTCCGTTGCCACGAACCTCACGGCCGAGCGGTTTAATTTTTCGCCCGTGGCCCCGGGCGGCGCCACGTGGTCGGTGATGGGCCAGACGCTGGTGCAGGCCGACGGCAAAATCGTGGTGTGCGCGGCCAACGCCAACACCTGGACCGTGCGCCGCTACCACGCCGATGGCACGCCCGACACCGGCTTCGGCACCGGGGGCAGCGTGACCAGCGCCTTCCCCGGCAACCGCTCCGTCGCCAGCGGCCTGGCCCAGCAGCCCGATGGCAAGCTGGTGGTCGTGGGCGGCATTCAGGGCGACGTGGGCAAGGTGTGGGCCGCCGCCCGCTACACCGCCCAGGGCCAGCCCGACCCGGGCTTTGGCACCGCGGGCCTGGCGTATCCCAATCCGCAGCTTCCCACCGGGCCCACCGAGCTGGCCCGGGTGGTAATCCTGCCCGACGGCAAGCTGCTGGCCGCCGCCAGCTTCGACCACCTCAGCCCCACCCGCCTAGTGCGCCTGCTGGCCAACGGGCAGCCCGACAACACCTTCGGCACGGCCGCCGGCAGCGGGGCCGGCTCCCCCGTCGGCCCGATGTACTACGCCATGTTCAAGGACCTGCTGGTGCAGCCCGATGGCAAGATTCTGCTGGTGACGCAGGTGGCGCCGGGCAGCGCCCTGTCGCTCAACAGCACCCGCGTAGCGCGCCTGAACGCCGACGGCACGCCCGACACCGGCTTCGGGACCAACGGCGAAACCAGCGTGGTGGGCTATAGCACCGCATCAAACGGCCAGTCGCCCATCGAACGTTTCACCGCCATTCACGGCGCGGCCGTGCAGCCCGACGGCAAGATCGTGCTGGTGGGCAGCCTCTACGGCTCGGCCGAGTCGCCGATTATGTTCCGCCTCAACGCCAATGGCAGCGCCGACGCCGCCTTCAATACCGCCGCCTCGCGCAGCCTGGGCGCCGCGGTGGGCGGGCTGGCGGCCGTGACGGTGCAGAGCGACGGCAGCATCGTGGTCGGGGGCTCGTACTACCCGCAGTCGGCCCAGGTGCCCGCGCTGCTGCTGGCGCGCTACTCCGCCGCGGGCGTGCTCGATGCCGCATTTGGCAGCACCGCGGGCCTGCCCGCCGGCGCGCACGGTCTCGCCGTAGCCGATGGCGGCCTGGTACGCACGCTCTCGGCCCTGCCCAACGACCAGCTGCTGGCCTGGGAGGCCGTGTTCACCTCCGGCGCTACCAACCCGAGCATGCGCCTGACGCGCTACACCGCCGGCCGCGTGACCAGCCTGCGCCCGCGCCAGGAAGCGGTGCTGCAGCTGCAGCCCGCGCCGGTACCCACGGCCGGTGAGCTGAAGCTGCGCTACGTGCTGCCCGCCGCGGCCGCACCCCAGGCCACCGTGCGCGACGTGCTGGGCCGCGTGGTGGCTACCGCCCGGGCCGGGCAGCAGGCCGCCGGGGCCCAGCAATTGGCGCTGGACGTGCAGCACCTGGCCGCTGGCACCTACTCGGTGTCGTTGGAAGCCGGGCAGTGGCACCAGACCACCCGCATCATCAAGCAATAAGCTTCTGCGGGAAGCGGCCCCAGCGTCTGATTAAGCGCAACGCCGCCCCGGTAGCCTGCCAGGCTGCCGGGGCGGCGTTGGCATTTGCCGGAACCGTCAGTGCGGTGCGGGCGCGTCGGGTTCCACCCGCACCGCGTCGCCCAGGCGGATGAGGCCGCCCTGCACGATGCGGGCGGTGAGCCCGCCGTGGCCGCGCATGGCGTTGTAGCCGCCGGGGCCCAGCTCTTCCTCCATGCGCGAGCAGGGGTGACACTCGCCGGTGATGTCGAGCAGCACCTCGGCCCCGATGCGGATGCGGCGGTTTTTCAGGGCCAGCAGGTTGAGCCCGCTCACCACCAGGTTGCGCCGCAGCCGGCCGGGCGCTATGGGCTCGGCCAGTCCCAGGAAACCCGCCACCGCCGCTAGGTGCTCGTGCTGAATCAAGGTGACCTGCCGCTTGCCGCCGGGCTTGATGCGGGCATGGTCGCCGGCCAGGTGGGCGTCGGTGAGTACTTCCGCTTCGGGCAGGGCCAGCAGCGGCTCCCGGCGCTTGGGGCGCACCCCAATCCACTCCAGGCGGCCGGTCTGGGGCAGGGTGGAGAGCAGGCGCGTCACCACCGATTTGTCGTCGCCGAAGTTGGGGAAAGGCATGGGTCGTTTTTCGTTGTTGGTTGTTGGTTGTTCGGGGCTCGGCCGGGTTTTGTTTTTGGCTATTGGTATGGCGGTTACGGTCCGCTTTCAGGCAGGTACAGGCACCGCCGTTGGTCCAGAACGTTCACTACGAAAAACGAGCAACGAACAACGAAAAACGCTGAAATCAGCCTTCTACCAGCCGGGCCACTCCGAAGGCCGCCGCCGCCGCCAGCGCCCCGATGGCGGCCATCTTCAGGGCCCCGGCCACCGGCGGCTGGCCCGTCATGCGGCTCTTGAAGAAGCCGAACACCAGCAGGCACAGCAGCGTGATGACGGCCGACCAGAGCAAACCTTCGGCGGGCGTGGCGGTGACGAAGTAGGCGCTGAGCGGAATCAGGCCGCCCGCGGCGTAGGCCAGCCCGATGGTGAGGGCGCTGTTGCGGGCCCGGCGCGGGTCGGGCTCTTCCAGGCCCAGCTCGTATTTCATCATGAACTTCACCCACTGGTCGCGGTCGGCGGTCAGCTCGCGCATGGCCAGCTCCTGGGTGGCGGGCGAGAGACCCATATCGGCCAGCAGCTCCCGTACCTCGGCGCGCTCCACCTCGGGTACTTCGTCCACCTCGCGGTACTCGCGGCGCTGCTCGGCCGCGTAGTGGTCCAGCTCGGTGCGGCCCGAGAGGTAGCCGCCCAGGCCCATGGCAATGGAGCCGGCCACGATTTCGGCCAGCCCAGCCGTAATCACCAGCCCCGACGACTGCACGGTCCCGCTCAGGCCCGCCGCTAGGGCAAAGGGCACCGTCAGGCCATCGGAAAGGCCGATGACAATGTCCTGCAGCAGGGCAGAGCTGCCCAGGTGTTCTTCGGGGTGGGGGTGCTGGTGGTGGGCCGACATAGGGAGCGAAGCCGCCGGCAGACGCCGGCAATGCGGCTAAATATACGCGCTGGCCCTAACCTGGGCCGGTTGCTTGGCGTACTGCCGTCAGGCGCGGCCCCAAACCCGGGGCTGCCGCTCCGGCCCCCGGGCCGATTTCCCGCATCATCCGCACTTCTTTCCTTTCATTACCCCATGGCAACCAAAGCCACCCCCGCTAAAAAAGCCCCGGCCGCCCCGACCCCGCGCGTAGCCGCCGCCAAAAAAGCCGCCCCCAGCGCCAACGGCAAAGCCGACACCGCCAAAGCCGCGCAGGCCGCCGACATCGACGCCCCGGTGCGCCCCGTCGACCGCAACCAGCCGCTGGTGCAGCCCATTCTGAACCAGCAGAAAAATGCCCCGGCGCCGCTGCAGAAATACGGCACCGTGGCCCAGCGCCTGCCCATCGGCCTGAGCGAGCAAGTGCGCCAGGAAAGCGTGACCATGCTCAACCAGCTGCTGGCCGACACCATCACGCTGCGCGACATGTACAAAAAGCACCACTGGCAGGTGGTGGGCCCCACGTTCTACCAGCTGCACCTGCTCTACGACAAGCACTACGAGGAGCAGAGCGAGCTGGTCGACACCATTGCCGAGCGCATTCAGATTCTGGGCGGCGTGGCCATTGCCATGGCCGCCGACGTAGCCGAGCTGACCAGCATTCCGCGCCCGCCCAAGGACCGCGAAGAAGCCCCGGTACAGGTGTCGCGCCTGCTGGAAGCCCACCAGATCATGCTCAAGAACTGCCACGACTTCGCCAAGCGCGCCGATGACTCCGGCGACGACGGCACCAACGACCTGGTGGTGAGTGACGTGATGCGCGCCAACGAAATGCAGGTGTGGTTTGTGTCGGAGCACGTCGTGGACACCCCGCTGGCGAAGGCCGACTAAGCCAGGGCAACCCGCCTTATTCCAAACGCCAACGCGGCGGCTTTTCCTTTCCGGAGAAGCCGCCGCGTTGCGTGTGGTGCCGTCTGCCGCGCGGCTAGGTGCGCTGGTGCTCCAGCTTTTCGGCGTGGTTTTCCTCGGCTTCCTCCACGGTGTGGGTCAGGCCTAGGTCGTTGTCTTTCTTGGCTTTTTCGGCCAGCAGGCAGTAGAACTGGTGCAGCAGCACGATTTCCTCCTCGGTGAAGTCCTGGGCGTTGATGAGGCGGTTGCTGGCGCCCTTGGTGGCCGCAATCAGCTCGTTGAGCTTCAGGTGCAGCACCAAAGAGTCCTTGTTCTGGCCGCGCTGAATCAGGAACACCATCAGGAAGGTGACGATGGTAGTGCCGGTGTTGATGACCAGCTGCCAATCCTCGGAGTACTTGAAAATCGGGCCGGTAATGGCCCAGACCAGCACCGTGCCCAGCGCCAGCAAAAAAGCGCTGGTCGAGCCCGACCACTGGGTAATAGCCTGGGCGATGCGCTGAAAAAAGGAACCCCGGCGCTGCGAGCCGATTTCCAGAAATGCTTCGTTGCGGGTCATGATTGAGAGAAAAGAGGAGCTGTGGGAATGCACGGCAACTTCGGCACAAGCTATGAAGGCCCGGTGAAAATGCCTGTGGCTACATTTTTTATGCCTGATACCCTTGCTGCTACGCCCTCCAACGTAGAAAACCACTCCGCCGGCTTGCACTGCCCAAAAGCTTCTACTACTTTTGTCGCCACTTCGCCGCCCTCGACGGCGGAGCGGACGCCCTCCACAGCGTCGTTTCCGTGTTCTGCGCACATGGTGAAATTGGTAGACACGCCATCTTGAGGGGGTGGTGCCTTCGGGTGTGGGAGTTCGACTCTCCCTGTGCGCACTCCAACCCAGCGGCCGGTTCCTGACAACAGGAGCCGGCCGCTGGTGTTTTCGGGCTGTCGGCTTGGGCTGTCTGCGCCCCGGCAGCTTTAGCGGAGCGGGGGCAAGGTCAGCTCGGCGTAGGCCGGCGGCGTTTCGGCGGTTACGCCGCCGTCTTTACCGGCGCGCAGCAGCTTGAGCACGGCGCGGCCGGGGGCTATCCAGCGTACTTCCTGCGGCTCCCAGGCGGTGGGGAAACGTTGCCAAAGCCTGCGCGGACCCGCCGCCGTTATTTCCACCAGGCTCAGGGCGTTGGGCTGTTCGCCGCCGCCCAGGCCGGGGCTGCTGAGCAGCACCAAGCGGCCGTCGGGTGCCACCGAGGGGGAGCCCAGCAGCTCCGCGTGGCGGCCGGTGCGCTGGTCGACCAGCACCACGCCCGCCGACTCCCAGTACCAGGCCTGCACCACCCACTGATGCGCCGTGGGCAGGCTGCCCCAGTACTGGTAGCGCACCGCGTTGTCGTTTTGGGGCGTAAACGCGGCCGGGGGCGTCGACGAAAGGCGTACGGCCGGGCCCTGCGCGGGCTGCAGCAGCAGCGCAAGGCCCTGCCGCCGCACCCGACCCTGGGCCGTGGCCAGGGCCTGCACTTCGGCCGTGCTGTCGTTGAATATTTCCGGCAGGCTGCTGACGGGCAGCTTGTTGAACGCCGCCGCGGAGCTGGGGTGCAACTCCAGCACCACCCCGCCCGGCAGGTGGAGCGTATCGGTAGGACTGGCGGACGGAGTAGTGGCAGCAGGAGCAGCCGGCGGCACCGCCGCGGCGGGCACTGCCCCCGATTCGGCGGCGGGGCTATCGGGGCGGCAGGCGGCCAGTAGGGCCAGTAAAGCCAGGCGGGAAGCTTGTTTCATGGGGCGGCTGATCAGCAGGTAGAGCAGTGGTTTGAAGCGTGGGCCGGTCAGCTTGGTGCACGGGCCGGAGCACCACGGCAGATCCAAAGGCAGTTGGCGCATAGGACGCCTCGGTAGGTTGCGCCACGCGGCCATACGCTCCCCGGTGTACTGCTTAACCCTGGCAGGGGTTGGCTGCCCTGCTGCTACATCGGGCCGGGAAACGTGCCCCAGAGCTATTCTGAACCAGCGCGGCGGTTTGGGCCTACGTCCGCTCAAACGGGTTGGCCGGCACCACCAGCACCACCTTTTCGCGCTCTACTGCCACCTGCCCCGGTAGGGCGCCCTTGGGCTTGCGCACGAACTTTTTGGGCGTGACGGTGACCGGGCAGAGCGAGTCGTTCTGACGGCGCGAGTACCAGGCGGCCAGCTGGGCGGCGCGCTCCACCACCGGCGCGGGCACCGCGTGGCCCGGCCGCTGGCGAATAACCACGTGCGAGCCGCTCACGTCCTTGGCGTGCAGCCACAGGTCGTCCTTGTGGGCGTAGCGTTGGGTGAGCAGGTCGTTGTTCTGCGCGTTGCGCCCGACCAAAATGGTGAAGCCTGAGTCCTCGAATACCTTGAACGGCAGTTCCGTGGCCGCCGCCTTGGCCTGCAGGGCCGGATCGAGGCCGTGCTGCTTGCGCCAGGCGCGCAGCTGGCGCAGGTCGGGCAGGGTGGACAGCTCCTCCAGCCGCTCCAAGCACCACAGCGCCTCGGTTTCGCGGCGGTCGGCTCGCTCCTGTAGTTGCTGCTGCTCGATCTGCTGGTTTTTGGCCTTGCGGTAGAGGTTCTGGGCCGTGCGCTGGGGCGTTTCGGTGGGCTTGAGCTTGATCAGGCGCGGCTGGTCGTTTTGGTAGAAATCGAGTAATTCCACCGAGGCCGCGCCGGCCGGAATCTGGTGCAGGTTGGCCATGATCAGGTCGGCCGTCTGGCGGTAGCTGGCTTCGTGCTCCAGCGCGTGCAGACGCTTGCGGGCCATGCTGGCGCTGGTGGCGGCTTCGTCGGCGCGCTTTTCCAGGGTTTGGCGCAGCTGGCGTAGCTCGCCCTCGTAGGCGCCGCGGCCCAGCAGCAGCGGCACGAAGGCGCGCAGGGCCGCCACCGGGTCGGGCGGCAGCGTCTGCTCTACCTCGCCCACCGGCAGCAAACTCAGCCGCGTGCGCCCGGCCAGGCTGATGATGTAGAGGGCCGGGGGCTGCTCCAGCAGGCCCAGCAGCTCCTGCAGCAGGGCCACGCGTTCGGGCGGCGGGGCCGCGTCGTAGCCGCGCTGCCGCAGCCAGTGGCGCGGCACCTCGCCCAGGGTGGGGTAGAGGCGGGCCGGGTCGGGGTGGGCGGCTACCTCAGCCGGCGTGGGGTCGGGGCGCGGGGGCACGTCGCGCAGGGCCGCATCGGCGGTGAAGCGCTGCTGAAACAGCTGGGCCGGCAGGGCCGCATCGGCGGGGTAGAACACGGCGTTGGCGTGCGGCCCGAACAGCTTCAGCAGCAGCTCGGCGCCGCTGCCAAACTGCAGGTGCAGCACCCGGTCGTTGGGCGTCACCAGCACCTGCTGCACCTGCTGGCCAAGCAGGGCGGGCAGCAGATCCACCGAGTTCTGGCGGGCGCGGTGGAAGCTGTCGGACAAACTCAGCAGGGGCTGGGTGCCGGCCAGGCGGGCCTTCAGCCAGAACTCCGCCGCGCCGTCCGTCAGCCCGATGACCAGCTCGTCCTTTTCCTGCGAAAAGCAGGTGGCCACGCGGTAGTCGGCCAGCTGCCGCGTCAGGGCCGGGGCCAGCAGGCGCAGGAAGTAATAGTTGTTGTGCATGGGAAGAGGCGCGGGCGTACGGCGCAAGTTGAGGATTTTACCGCGCCGGTATCCACACGTGGCGCTGGCAGGGCGCGAGTCAGCGCCGCGCCGAGGCTGGTTGGCTTAGCGTCTCCGGCTTCGCCAGAGGAAAGCGCCCGGCGCGTTTTTTACGCGGTTTCGTAGAATTCCAGCGGCAGCTGGTCGGGGTCGAAGAAGAAGGTGAAGCGGCGGCCGGTGTACTCGTCGGTGCGCACCGGCTCGCACGCCACGCCGTGCCGGGCCAGGTGCTGCACGGCGGCATCCACATCGGCCACGGCGAAGGCCAGGTGACGCAGGCCCGTGGCCTCGGGGCGGCTGGGGCGCACGGGCGGCGCAGGAAAGGAAAACAGCTCGATGAGGTACTCCCCGTTCAGTGCCAGGTCCAGCTTCCAGGAGGCGCGCTCGGCGCGGTATACTTCCTGCACGATGCTCAGGCCCAACACCTCAGTGTAGAAGCGCTTGGACGCGGCGTAATCAGAGCAGATGATGGCGACGTGGTGCAGGCGTTGCAGGTGAAGCATGGCGGCAAGCTTGAAAGTTAAATATCACAGCCCAGTGAAACATCCAGACGCAACACATACCCTTGCCGGAGGACAAAAGGCTTGGTTTGAAGCTCGTAATACTCTATGCTGTTGACTTTTAAGGTATAAAGGCCTGGAGCTAGGGACTGTGTGATGCCGCCGGTTTCCGAAGTTGTGCCTTTCAGTTCAGTGTGAGTTTGGGTTTCCGTGATAGTAAACTGAGCACCGGGCAGTGGATCCAGGCTAAGCCAATCAAATACCCGAACCCGAAGCAACCCACCTTGCGGCACCTGCTCGGGCTTATGTCGCTCCGCTACCACCCGGTATTTACTAACCTGCCAGGGGCCGGCGCTGGTTTGCCAACGGTAAGGTGGTGCCGTGCAGGTTGTCAACACGCTAACTGATGCCCCTAGCAGCAGGTAGCAGCAGGAGTATGCGCGCCGTAAAGCAGCAACTACAGTCATAAAGGATCCGTGCTTGATTACGGGGCAAAGTCCAGGTAGTGGTTAAAAAACGGCAGCAGCTTCTGGTACATGCGCCCGTCGGGGCCCATCACGCGGTTGCCGTGGTCACCCTGGTACTCCTCGGCCGTGTGCGCCACGCCGAAGGCAGTCAGCGCGGTGCTCAGCTCCCGGCAGGTGACGGGAATGTGCCGTAGCTGGTCCTGGGCACCCCAGTCAAAGGCCAGGCCGCGCAGTTGGCGCAGGGCCGCCAGGTGCGTGGGCAGCAGCGCCAGCGGCGTTGCGGTGGCCCACTGCCGCAGCACCGCGTCGCGGCGAGCGAGGCTGTCGGGGCCGGGGTAGCGGAGCAGCGCCGCGCCGAAAGGGCCCTGCCCGGGCGCGGGCGAAAAGGCACGGGCCACGGAGAGCAGGCGCACGGCGTTGAAATCCTTCAGCACCTCGGCCCGGGTAGTGGCGCGGGCGGCTACGGCCTGGCTGGGGCGGTCGGCCATCCATTCGGCGTGGGGCGCCACCAGGCCGGGGCTGAGGGCATAGGCGGCGGCCCAGGTGCCGGGGTAGAGCAGGGCCAGGCGCAGCACGCCGTTGCCGCCCATCGAGTGACCGGCCAGCCCGCGGCTGCCGGGCCGCGCCAGCGTGCGGTACTGTTGGTCGATGAAGCTCACCAGCTCGCGGGCCGTAAAGTCGGCCCAGGGGCCGTTGGTGGCCGAATTGGCGTAGAAGCTGCCCATGTACAGCGTCGACTCGTTGGGCACCACCACGAGCAGCGGGCGGATCTGCCCGGCGGCAATGGCCGCGTCGAGCAGGCGGGCCATGCCGTCGGCGTGAAAAATCAGGCTGTCGTTCCAACTGAAGCCGTGCAGGTAGTAGAGCACCGGGTAGCGCTTTGCCGGGTTGGCCGCGTAGCCCGGCGGCAGGTACACGCTCACCCGGCGGCGCGGGTTTTCGCCGCCCGCGTTGCCGCGCAGCAGCCGGGAGTCGAGGTAGGTGGTGACGACGCGGCCGGTGGGCGCGGTCTGCGCGAAGGCGTACGGCAGCCCTGCCAGTAGCAGCAGGGCCAGCAGAAGATATTTCATCGGCGGCGAAGATACCGCAAGCGGCAGGACCGCGCAGGAGCCGTTCAGATCAGCAGTTCCGCCTTAGCGGGAATTGAAGCGGCGGGCACCACGTCCAGGATTGTTTCGTTGTCCCAGAGCTCAAACGGATCCAATACCAGGACAGCCAGTGGTGAACCGCCCGAAATCTGAACGAACAACAGAATCAGATTATCGGTCAGGCCGCTGCCGTAGGGCAAACGAGTCAGCGGCTGATAGTTGGCCGAGGCTGCGGCCGCACGGCAGGCCGCCAGGGCCTCCGCTGAAAACTCAAATCCGGCGGAATACCAAAGGGCCTGCAACTCTCCGACCGGAATGTCGCGCCGCAGCTGCTGCATCACCCTCTGCCAGTCACGCAGCTGGCTCATAGCTCCAGCCGTAGCCCGTCGTAGGCCAGGCGCACGTGGGCGGGCAGGGTGGCTTCCACCTCGCGGTGCTTGCCGAGCAGGTGACTGATGTGGGTGAGGTAGGCGCGCTTAGGCTGCACGTCCTCAATGACTTCCAGCGCCTCCGAGAGGCTGAAGTGCGAAATGTGCGGCTCGTGGCGCAGGGCGTTGAGCACCAGCACGTCGGAGCCGCGAAGCTGCTCGCGGGCCTCCGTGGAAAGGTGGTTGGCGTCGGTGACGTAGCTGAAGTGCCCCACGCGGAAGCCGAGCACCGGTAGCTTGTAGTGCAGGGCCCGAATGGGTTGAAATTCGATGCCCTCGACCTCGAAAGCGTCGGTGTCGCTCAGGATGGGCACCGTCTGCACCCGCGGCACGCCGGGATACTTCTGATCAGCGAAGATGTAGGCGTACTCGCGCTTGAGCTGCTCCAGCACCCGCGGCTCGGCGTACACGGGCATGTCCTGCTGCTGCTTGAAGTTGTAGGCGCGGATGTCGTCCATGCCGCCGGTGTGGTCCTTGTGCTCGTGCGTAAACACCAGCGCATCGAGCCGGTCGACCCGCTCGCGCAGCACCTGCTGCCGAAAGTCGGGCCCGGAGTCGATGACGATGCTGCGCCCCTGCACCTGCAGGTGCACCGACACGCGCAGGCGCTTGTCGCGGAAGTCCACCGAACGGCACACGTCGCAGTGGCAGCCGATAACCGGTACCCCCTGCGAAGTACCCGTGCCGAGGAAAGTAACTACCACTCCGTTGGAATTGTGAATTCTGAATGCTGAATTATGAATTAGCAGAACGGCCCAGCGGCCCCCCAATTCATAATTCAGCATTCAGAATTAACCTGATTACCCAATGTGCTGCTTCACGGTGCGCACCAGGGCGTCGAAGTCCAGGGGCTTGGGGAGGTAGTCCGTCACGCCGGCTTCGCGGAAGTCGTCCATGGAGTAGTTGTTGGCGTTGCCGGTAATGGCAATGATGGGCACCTGGCGGATTTTATCGTTGGTGCTCTGGCGGATTTCGCGGGCCACGGTCATGCCGTCTTTTACCGGAATATTTATATCCAGTAAAATGCAGTCGATGGGCTGGGCTTCGAGCTGTTTCATCACCTCACCGCCGTTTTTAGCCGACACGATGCGGTACTTCTGCAGCTCCAGGATCTTCTTGGTCAGGTTCAGAATCACGGAGCTGTCCTCCGCAATCAGAATGGTTTTCGAGTCGGACATGACTGCTAGCTAAGGGTTTGGGGGAAGGTGGTGTGGAGCGGTACTGCAAAAATGGCCCGTCAGGGGGCGCTGGTGCGGGCCGGGTACTCCCGGATGAACTCTGCGAAGTAATGCAAAAGCGCCTGAAAATCCCGCACGGCATGTTCTGTACGGCCTTGCTTGAGCTCATGTTCGAGGTGTTTGGCCTGCTCGGCCAGCCGCGTCAGGCCCAGGGTGAAGCCGGTGCCCTTGAGCTGGTGCAGGTGGGGCAGGATGTCGGCGTACCGGCCGGCCGCTACTATTGCCTTGGCTTCGTCCAATAGCGGGCCAGCCTCCTGCTCAAAGTCGCTGAACAGGCTGGCGGCAAAATCGGCCCCGCCCAGCTGGCGCAGCTGCTCCACCGTGTCGAGGTCGATGACGGGGCGCGGGTCCGCGGCGTACGCAGCCGCCTCTTCGGCCACCGTCGGGGCCTCGATTTCGGCGACTGGCGAAGCCTCGGGGGCGGTTTGGCCCTCGTCCTCGTCGGCTACCGGGGCCAGGGCTACGGCCAGCTGCGGGCGCCAGCGGTGCAGCACCTCGTAGAGGTCCTGGCTTTTCACCGGCTTGGGCACGTAGTCGTCCATGCCTTCCTGCACGAAGCGCTCCGCGTCTTCCTTCATGGAGTAGGCCGTCATGGCCACCACCGGCGGGCAGGCCGGCCCGAGGCGGCGGCGGATTTCGCGCATGGCCGTCACGCCGTCCATTTCCGGCATCTGGATGTCCATGAAAATCACGTCGTAGCGCACCCCGCTGGTAGCCAGGCCGATGGCCTCGAACCCGTCGCCGGCCACGTCGGTCTGGCAGCCGAGCTTGTCGAGCAGGCGCACCGCCACCTTCTGGTTGATGGGGTTGTCGTCGACGAGCAGCACCCGGGGGCTTTGCTCGAAGCGCAGCACGCCCACCTGCGACCGGTCGCGCGAGGCCTGCCGCTCCTGCAGGATGGCTTCCTCGTTTTCGGCCACCCGGCAGCGGATGGTAAACCAGAAGGTGGCCCCTTCGCCCACCACCGAATCAACGCCAATCTTGCCGCCCATCAGCTCGGTGAGCTGCTTGCTGATGGCCAGGCCCAGGCCCGTGCCGCCAAACGACTTGGTGGGCGTGGTGTCGAGCTGGGTGAAGTTGGTGAAGAGCAGCTTGGCGTTTTCGGGCGAGATGCCGATGCCCGAGTCCTTCACCTCGAAGCGCAGGGTGTGTTCCACGCCGTCGGTGAAGACGGAGGTGGCGCGCACCGTCACGCTGCCCTGCTGGGTGAACTTGATGGCGTTCGAGGTCAGGTTCGAGAGGACCTGCAGCAGGCGCGTTTCGTCGGTGATGATGAAGCGCGGGGTGTGCGGCGTGATTTCGTAGGTGAAATCGAGCTGCTTCTGCTGGGCGCGGTTGGCGAAGAGCGAGTGAATCTTCTCCAGCGTGTAGTGCAGGTCCATGCCCTCCTCGTTGAGCTCCATCTTGCCCGCCTGAATCTTCGAAAGGTCCAGGATGTCGTTCAAGATGGCCAGCAGCGCGTCGGAGGACTTGCGCAGCGTGTCGATGTACTCTTCCTGCTCCTCGGAGGCCACGGTCTGGTGCAGCAAATCAATCATGCCGATGATGCCGTTCATCGGGGTGCGCAGCTCGTGGCTCATGTTGGCCAGAAACTGCGTTTTGGCGTGCAGGGCGGTTTCGGCCTCGTCCTTGGCGCGGCGCAAATCGTCCTGCATCTGCTTGAAATCCGTCACGTCGCGGGCAATGCCCTCGATGCCGGCCATGCGGCCCTGCTCGTCGTAGAGGGCGCGGGCATTCACCAGCACCTTCACCGCGTGGCCGTCCTTGTGAATGAGCGAGGTTTCGAAGTTGCGCACCACGCCGCCGCCGAGTTCCAGCTCGCTGATCAAGTCGGCGCGGTGCTCGGGGTGCTCGTAGTAGTCGGCCACGCGGTGGCCCACCACTTCCTCGGGCAGGTAGCCCACGATGTCGACCACCGAGGGCGAAATGATGGTGATGACGCCCTTCTCGTCGGTGCGGTAGTAGATGTCCTGGAACGACTCAAAGATGGCGCGGAATTTCTCTTCCTGCGCCGCCATTTCCAGCAACGAGCGTTTCTTGTCGGTGATGTCGTGGGCAATGCCCGAAATTTCCTCGAAGGTGCCGTCGTCGAGGTAAATGGGGTTGAGGTAGATTTCGCGCCAGGTGTCGTGGCCGCGCACGTCGCGCAGGCGCACCTCGAAGCGCTGCGGCACGCCCTCAAAGGCCCGGGTATAGTGCTCGATGAACAGCTGCCGGGCGTCTTCCTCCATCATGGCCAGGTCGGCGTGCCAGAGGTTGATGTTCAGGGCCGGGTGCACGCCGTTGCGCCGCAGGAAGTAGGCGGCGTAGTTGCGGTTGAACGAGGTCAGGCGCGACTTCAGATCCACCGACCACATCAAGTGCGTCCCGCTCTCGAAGATGGCGTTGAGCCGCGCGTTCTGCTTGTTGATCTGCACCTCGTTGCGCTTCCGCTCGATGGCCAGGGCCACCTGGTTGGAGATGAAGTGCAGGATTTCGAGGTCGGAGGGGGCGTAGGCGTCGGGCTTGGTGTAGTCCTGCACCGTGATGACGCCGATGATCCGGTCACCGATGCTGAGCGGGGAGCAGAGCATCACCTCCGGCATCAGCCCGTAGGCCGTGATGGTGCCGTCGGCAATGAGGGCCTGCAAATCGGGCTTGAGCAGAATCTGTGGCTTGCCGGTGCGGATGATGTACTCCGACACGCCCGAGGAGAAGGGCCGCATCACCATCGCCTTCTCGCCCTGGGAGTTCTGATCGACGAAGTAGGCGAACTGCAATTGCGTGCGCGCCTCGTCGCAGAGAGCAATGTAGAAGTTGTTGGTTTCGATGATCTTGCTCAGCTCCCGGTGAATGGCCCCGTACAACGAGTGCAAATCCTTGGAGCTGATGGCCAGGTTGGCAATGCTGTAGTAGACCTTCTGCAGGCGCTCGGCCTTGATGCGGTCGGTGATGTCGTGCAGGATGGCGCGGGTGCTCACCGGCTCACCGTCGTCCCAGGAGCAGGTGATGGAGCCGATCAGGTGGACCGGCTTGCCCGTCTTGGTCAGAAAGACGGTTTCGAGCTTGTTGACTTTCTCGCCCTTGTAGAGGTTGCGCAGCTGGTAGAGCAGCTTGGCCTTGTAGTAGGGGTGCACCACGTCGGTGAGCGAGAGGCCGGGCAGCTCATCGGCCGAGTAGCCCAGCTTTTCCTTCCACGCCTTGTTGACGAACAGGAAGCGGTTGTCGATGCTCAGGTTCTGGATCAGGTCGTGGGCGTTGTCCAGGAAGTCCTGCAGCCGCGACTGACTTTCGCCCAGGGCCCGGGCCGTAAACTGGCCCTTGGTCACGTCGCGCCCCACGAACATCACGCCGTTGACCTGATTATCGGCGTCGCGCACGAACTCGGCGTACCAGTACACCGTGCGCCGGTGCCGGTCGTGGGCCAACAGAGAGCGTTCGAAGAAGTCCTGCAGCTCCTCGTGCTCCAGGGCGCGGCGGTAGGCGTAGCGGCGCGGCTCCCGCTCCACCTCGGGGGCAAACAGGTTGAAGTATTCCTGCCCGACCACCTGCTCGCGCGAGTAGCCCGTCATCACCAGGAAAAACTCGTTCACGTCGACGATGCGCCCGTCGCGGTCGAGCTGCAGAAAGCCCAGGTCGGCGCGGCTGAGCACCTCGCGCAGCTGCTCGCGCGAGCGGGTGGCGGCCTGCTCGTGCTGCAGGGCCTCATACTGCCGGCGGGTCTGCGTCACGTCGCGCAGGCTGAGCTCCACCACCACGCGCTGCTCGGGCAGCTCCAGGCGGTGCAGCGTGGCCCAGCCGTCGATGAGGGTTTCGTCCTGCCGGCGGCCGTACCAGTAGCGGGCGGCGGGCTGGCCGGTGCGGGCCGTGTGCAGCAGGGCTTCCTGCAGGGCGTCTTCGCCGTCCCAGTGCTGCTCGGTGGTGTGCTCGGGGCGCAGAAAAGCCATCAGCCCGGCCGAGAGCAGCACGGCGCGGGTGGTGCCCAGCAGCTCGAGGGCCCGCTGGTTGCAGTCGAAAAGCCGGCCGTGCTCGTCGTAGAGCAGCACGCCGTCGTAGGCGCCGTCGAAGAGGGCGCGGTACGTGGCGGCGTCGGTTGCGGCCTGGGGTTGGGTAGTATCGGAAAGCAGCGCCATGCGGGAGAACGAGCGGCCGGTCGCGCCGCCGTGGGGGAGGGGCGCGGCCGGGGGGCAGGGTTTACTTCTTAAATTTGTCAAATATATCCGAACCCCGGTGCGCATTCGTTGCGCGGCCGGCTTGGTTTTTTCCTTTTCCCTCGTGCGCCGCCTGCTCTTCGCCGTCACCACCGACCTGAATTACGACCAGCGGATGCAGCGCATCTGCGCCTCGCTGGCGCAGGCGGGCTACCAAGTACGGCTGGTGGGCCGCGAGTGGCCGAATTCCAAGCCGCTCACCGCCCAGCCTTACGAACAACACCGCCTGCGCTGCTGGTTCAGCCGGGGCAAGCTGTTCTACCTCGAATACAACCTGCGCCTGCTGCTGTACCTGCTCGGGCAGCGCGGCTTCGCGGCCTACGGCTGCGCCGACCTCGACGCGGCCCTGCCCACCTGGCTGCGGGCCCGCCTCTGCCGTCTGCCCTTCGTCTACGACGCGCACGAGCTGTTCACCGAAGTGCCCGAGGTGGTCAGCCGCCCGGCCGTACGCCGCCTGTGGCTGGCCGTGGAGCGGTTCGTGGTGCCCCGGACCACGCTGGCCTACACCGTGGGCCCGGCCCTGGCGCGGCTGTTTGAGCAGCGTTACGGCCGGCCCTTCGGCACGGTGCGCAACATCAGCCGGCTGGCCGAAAGCGCCCCGGCGGCGCAGAACGAAGGCTACATACTCTACCAAGGCGCCCTCAACGCCGGCCGCGGCCTGGAAGCCCTGCTCGAAGCCATGCCCGCGGTGCCGGCCCGCCTGGTCGTCTGCGGCGAAGGCGACCTGTCGGACGGCCTGCGGCAGCGCGCCGGGGAGCTGGGCCTGCTGCAGAGCGGCCGGGTGGAATTTCGCGGCTACGTGCTGCCTGCCGAGCTGCGCGAGGTATCGGCCCGGGCCGCCGTGGGCATCAGCGTGCTGGAAAATCTGGGGCTGAGCTACTATTACTCGCTGGCTAACAAGTTCTTCGACTACCTGCACGCCGGCGTGCCCCAGCTGATTTCGCCCTTTCCCGAGTACCAGGCCCTGAACCAGCAGTACCAGGTGGCCGAAGTGGTGCCCGAGCTGACGCCCGCCGCCCTGGCCACGGCCCTGAACCGCCTGCTCGGCGACGCCGCGCACTACCAGCAGCTGGCCCACAACTGCCAGCGCGCCCGCCTGGAGCTGAACTGGCAGCACGAGGAGCAGGAGCTGCACCGCCTGTTTGCCGCGCTCTGGCCCGCCGCCCAAGCCCCCGTTTCCGCATGAGCAAGCAACCCACTCTGCTGGTGGTAGCCGGCCCCACGGCAGTAGGCAAAACCGCCCTGTGCGTGCGCCTGGCCCAGCACTTCGGCACCGAGGTGGTGTCGGCCGACGCCCGGCAGTTTTTCCGCGAGATGCACATCGGCACGGCCAAGCCCACGCCCGAGGAAATGCAGGGCGTGCCCCACCACTTCGTCGATTCGCACAGCATCACCGAGGACTACAGCGCCGGCCGCTACGAAGCCGACTGCCTGCAGCTACTCCACGAGCTGTTCCAAAAGCACGAAGTCGTCATCCTCACCGGCGGCTCGGGCCTATACCTGCAGGCCGTCACCGACGGGCTGGACGAGTTGCCGCCCGCCGACGCGGAAATCCGGCAACAGCTGCAAGCGGAACTGGCCGAAAAAGGCCTGCCCGCGCTGGTCGAGGAGCTGGCGCGCCTGGACCCGCTGTGCCACCAGCGCATCGACCGGCAGAACCCGGTGCGCGTGCTGCGGGCCCTGGAAGTGTGCCGCAGCAGCGGCCGGCCCTTCAGCAGCTTTCACCAGGCCGGCCCGAAAGCCGAGCGGCCCTGGCGCACCGTGAAAGTGGCCCTGACGCGCGAGCGGGGCGAGCTGTATGAGCGCATCGACCAGCGCGTGGACCAGATGCTGGCCCAGGGCCTACTGGAAGAGGTGAAAGGCTTGCTGCCGCACCGCCACGCGCAGGCGCTGCAAACGGTGGGCTACCAGGAAATCTTCGGCTACCTCGACGGCCAGTACGACTGGCCCGAAGCCGTGCGCCTGCTCAAGCGCAACACCCGCCGCTACGCCAAGCGCCAGCTCACCTGGCTGCGCCGCGACGAAGCCTACCAGTGGCTGCACCCAGACGGGGCGGAAAGCTGGATTTGCTCTAATGTGCTGAGGTGAAAATGTGCTGAGGTGCTAATGGTCGTTCACCGATTGCATCAGCACCTCAGCACATTAAACGGATAGGATTTCCACCATGCGCATGAAGCCCTGGTTGATCATCTTCTTGCGCGAAATGCACTCCTGGAAGGGCGTGTAGACCAGTTTGCGGTCCACGATGCCGGCCATGACGTTGCGCATGCCGTTGAGCAGACCCTCCACGGCGGCAATACCGATCTGGGAGGCCAGCAGGCGGTCGGCGGCAGAGGGGGCGCCGCCGCGCTGGATGTGGCCGATTACGGTCACGCGGGCGTCCATCTCCGGAATGGCTTCCTTCACTTTGGCGGCAATGGTGGTGGCGTTGCCCTCTTCGTCGCCCTCGGCCACGATGATCAGGAAGGACGACTTCTGGCGCTTGCGGGCCACCTGCAGGGTTTCAATAACCGTATCGATGCTCTGCACCTGCTCGGGCACCAGCACGATTTCGGCCCCGCCGCCGATGGCGCAAGGAATGGCGATGTAGCCCGAGTCGCGGCCCATCACCTCCACGAAAAAGGCGCGGTCGTGCGAGTCGGCCGTGTCGCGGATTTTGTCGATGGCGTCGAGGGCCGTGTTCACGGCCGTGTCGTAGCCGATGGTGTAGTCGGTGCCGTAGAGGTCGTTGTCGATGGTGCCGGGGGCGCCCACCGTCGGAATACCAAATTCGCGCTCGAACAGCTCGGCGCCGGTAAAGGTGCCGTTGCCGCCGATGGCCACCAGGCCCTCGATGCGGTGATTGACGAGCTGGTCGAAAGCCTCCTGGCGGCCTTCCTTGGTGGTAAACCGCTGCGAGCGGGCCGACTTCAAAATGGTGCCGCCGCGCTGCACGATGTTGGCCACGGAGGTGGAATCGAGCTTGACGATTTCCCCCTTGATCATGCCCGAATAGCCGCGCATGATGCCGTAGACTTCGATGCCGTGATACAGGGCCGTGCGCACCACGGCGCGCACGGCGGCGTTCATACCGGGCGCGTCACCGCCGCTGGTAAACACTCCAATTCGCTTCATTCTTTCGTGGGTCAGAAGGACGATGCATCCGCGGATGGGCCGTCCATGAAATGGCAAAGGTACAAGAACCGGCTAACCGCCGCCGCTTGAGCTAAAATTTGTGCGCAAATATGAGCGGCAAAATGGCAGTTTTTTTCGCTTCCCCGTATTGAACGGTTGCGAGCGAAACCCTACCTTACCCCTCGCACCCGTCACTGCCCGCCATGGTCGCCGGGCCGGTGGCAAAACTCCCAGCCTTATCCGCGGCCGCTCCTCCTTCACCGTTTTACCCTGCCCGACCTATGTTTGGTTTCTTCGAAAGCGAACAGAATAAGAAAGTCCGCAGCCACATTCACAACCTGGCCGCCCTGGCCCGCATCGACGGGCACATCGACGAACGGGAAATGAATTTCCTGGTGGCCGTAGGCAAGAAGAATGGCCTGAGCGCCAACGATGTGCGCAGTGCCGTGTCGAATGCCAGCAACCACACGCTGCACATTCCCGACAACGACTCGGAGCGCTTCGACCAGATCTTCGACCTGGTGGACATGATGCTGGCCGACGGCGTGGTGGACGACAACGAAATGGATTTCTGCATCGATATGGCCGAGAAGCTGGGCTTCCGCAAGGCCATCGTGGGCGTGCTGGTGCGCAAAATCTCGATGGGCGTGCGCGACGGCCTGCCCCGCGAGCAGATTAAGGAAGAGTCGCAGGCTTTCCTGAATTTTCAGGGCAAGGGCGAGCCGGCCCACGGCGCCGGGCTGTAACCGCGCCACACTATATCCCAAGCACTCATCAAAAAGGCGCTCCTGCACGCAGGGGCGCCTTTTTAGCGTCATTTAAACTGCGCGAAGCCGAGCCACGCTGCAGGCAGGCAGCCGGGCGTTAGCGGCGGTAGCCGCGGGCCAGCAGCTCGGCTTTGGAGTTGACCTGCAGCTTGCGGTACACCTGCCGAATGTGGCTGCGCACCGTGTCGATGCTTAGGAACAGGCGGTCAGCAATGCGCTGGTAGCTCAGCCCGTCCTCGATACCGCGCACGATGTCCTGCTCGCGGGCCGTCAGCGGCTCCAGAGCCAGGCGTGGAGCGGGCTGGAAGTAGCGGATGACGTGGCGCGCAATGCCCGGCGACATGGGCGAGCCGCCGGCCGCCACCTGCAGCAGGTTTTCCTTGATGACGGGCAGGGGCGTGTCTTTCTCCAAGTAGCCCACCGCACCCGCCCGCAGCGAGTCGAACACGCGCTGCGCATCGGAATAGACGCTTAGCATGACTACCTCGGCCGTGGGCAGCAGCTGGCGCAGCGGCACCAGGCCCTCGATGCCCGACAGCCCGGGCAGTCCGATGTCGGACAGAATAAGCGTGGGGCGGTTATTCATGGTGGGTACCGCCGCCAGGAACTCCTCCACCGAGGCCGCGCTGAGCACGCAGCTGAATTCGGGCTGGGCGCACAGGTAGCCCGTCAGCGCTTCCCGAATCGTGGGCTGGTCTTCGATGATGCCAAGGTAAATCACAGGGCAAAGATCGGGGCTTGGCGGCGTTGGAAGTATAGCATGAAGATGTGAAAATAGCCGGATCGGGACAGGACTATACCCGACATCGGCGGTGCGTGATAGATAGGGTAATACGTAGTAAGCCGCTGAAAGTGAAATAATAGCAGCGCGTCAAATCAACACGGGCTTGGGCTAGCTCAGCGGGAGCCGCGCCACTACCCGGAAGCCCGGGCCGCTGGCGTCGTAGCTGACGGTGCCGGCGGCGGCGGCGGCCCGGGCCTGCATGTTGCGCAGCCCCTGCCCGCCGCTGGTCCGGGCGGGTACGGTGGGGCCGCGGCCGTCGTCGTGCACGTCCAGCTCCAGCTGCCGGCCGCGCAGGCGCAGGCGCACCGTCACCTGCCGGGCGCCGGCGTGCTTCACGGCGTTGTGCAGGGCTTCCTTGTAGATCAGGTACAGGGCCTGGCGCGAGGCCAGCGGCACCGCGGCGGTGGTCAGGTCCGGGTCGGCCACGAAATCCAGCTCCACGCCGGCCGGGGGCAGCACCAGGTAGGCGTGGTCGCGCATGCGGTCGAGCACGCTGGTGAGCGAGTCGTTGCGCGCGTCGATGCCCCACACCACGTCGCTCATCTGGCGGGCGGCCTGCCGGCTGGTTTCGGCCATGTGGTCGAGGTGCTGGCGCTGCTGCTCGGGCGGGTACAGGCCTTCGCGCAGCATGGTGCTCTGCATGGATATCTGCGTGAGCAGGGAACCCACGTCGTCGTGCAGGTCGGCGGCCAGACCGGTGCGCAGGGCGGCTTCGCGGGCGGCCTGGCGGCGGCGGTACTGCCAGAAAGCCAGCCCGCTCAGCCCGGCCACCAGCCCCAGGAAGCCCAGCAGCAGCAGCGCCTGCCAGCGCTGGCGCAGGCGGTTCAGCTCCTGCTGCTGCTGCTGCAGGCGCGTCTTCTGCGTCAGCAGCTGAATCTGCGCTTTTTGCTGGTGCAGCTCGTTGCGGTACTGCAGGGCCACGGTGCGGCGGCTTACTTCGGCCCCGGTCAGGCTGTCGCGGGCGGCCATGAACTGCTGCTGGGCCTGGTAGGCGCGGGCGAAGTCGTGGCGGCGGGCGTAGGCGCGGGCCAGCACCTCGTTGGCGTCCCGAATGCCTTCGGGCGCGTGCAGCAGCCGGCTTTCCCGCAGGCTTTGGCGGGCGTAGGCCACGGCGCTGTCGGTCCAGCCGCGGTTCAGGCTGCTGCGGCCCAGCAGCCCCAGCACCCGCGGCACGGCCAGGGGCAGCACCTGGCGCGTGGGGCCCAGCACCACGTGGGCGCGCGTCATGGCCGTGGCGCAATGGCCGAGCTGTTCGTCCATTTCGGCCAGGTTGATTTCCATGCGCAGGATTTCGGCGGCCAGGTGCAGCCGCTGGCTGATGGCCATGCTCTGGGCGTAGTAGCGGCGGGCTTCCGTCCAACGCCCCTGTTCCCGGCGGATTTCGCCCAGCTCCCCGTAGATGAGGTTGAGCCGGTCGGGGTAGTCGTGGCGCTGCGACACCTGCAGGGCGTGGTGCAGGTAGCGCTCGGCGTTGTCCAGCTCGCCGAGCTGTCGGTACACGTTGCCGATCTGAATCTGCAGGCTGGTGTAGAAGCGGCGGGTGTCGCCCGCGTCGTAGGAGGCCGGCACGCGGAAGCAGTAGGAGAGGGCCGTGGCGTACTGGCCCTGCTGGGCCGCAATCTTGGCCAGGCGGCCCAGGCAGCGGATCTGCCCGCCGACGTTGTGCAGGCGCGTGAATTCCGTGTTGGTTTTGCTCATCCAGCGCTTGGCCTCGTCGTACTCGCCGAGCAGGATGTAGCAGTCGGCCACGTCGAGCAGGGCCTCGGCTTCGTAGTCCTTGTAGCCCAGCTGCCGGGCCAGCCGCAGCGCTTCCCGCAGCACCGGCAGGCTGGCGCGGGTGTCGCGCTGCTGAATTTCCCAGCCCAGGTTGGTGGTCAGCGCAATCATGACGGTATCCAGCCGCGGCCGGGCGCGAATCAGGGCCTGAATGCTGTCGAGGCGGTGCTGGCTGGTGCGCTGCACCCGGCCGGCCGCCAGCGTCGACGGCCCGGACGGCGGGGGCGGGGCCGCTGGGTGGGCGTTACGCGGCGTTGCCTCCGCTCCGGGTACCACGAGCAGCCAGAGGCTGAAGAAGGCAGCGGAAAGGAGCAAAAACCAGCGCATGGAGGCAAGGGCAGAGTACAGGCAAACTAAGTGGTACAATATACCACAATTCCGGGGCTATTTCTTTCACTCTGCTGAGTTGATTGACCGAAAAGCAGCCGGAACATCTTTGCTCTTGTTTGCCCTTTGCCCGACCGGTTAGTCGGCTGCAACTCCGGTCACCTGCGCCACGGCCCGCAGCAGGGCCGCGCAGGCCCAGTCGATTTCGGCGTCGGTGATGGTGAGCGGCGGGGCCAGGCGCAGGGAGTTGTCGCAGAAGAGAAACCAGTCGGTGAGCACGCCTTCGTGCTGCAGGGCGTGGTCGATGATGGGCTTGAGCACCGCAAACGACTCGAACTCCACGGCCAGCAGCAGCCCCAGCCCGCGCACCCCGCGGATGGCCGGGTGCCGCAGCTGCCGCCGAAACCGCTCAGCCTTCTCGGCCACGCCGGCCAGCAGGTTTTCGTCCTGAATCACGCGCAGCGTGGCCAGCGCCGCCGCGCACGACACCGGGTGCCCGCCAAACGTGGTCAGGTGGCCCAGAATCGGGTCGGACTTGAAATCCTGCATGATTTCCTGGCGCGCAATGAACGCCCCAATGGGCATACCGCCGCCCATGCCCTTGGCCGTGAGCAGAATATCGGGCACCACGCCGAACTGCTCGAAGGCCCAGAACGTGCCGGTGCGCCCGAAGCCGCACTGAATTTCGTCCAGAATCAGCAGGGCCCCCACGTCGGAGCAGCGCTGGCGCAGCTGGCGCAGGTAGTCGCCCTGCGGCACGCGCACGCCGGCCTCGCCCTGTACCGTCTCCACGATGACGGCGGCCGTGCGCCCGGTAATCAGCGCGAGGTCCTCGGCGGCGTTGTAGCGGATATGGCGCACGTCGGGCAGCAGCGGGCGGAAGTTGCGCTTGAAACTTTCGGAGCCGGTGACGGACAGGGCGCCCTGGGTGGAGCCGTGGTAGGCGTTGTGGCAGCTCACCAGCTCGGTGCGGCCGGTGTGGCGCTTGGCCAGCTTCAGCGCGCCTTCCACGGCCTCGGTGCCGGAGTTGGTGAAGTACACGTTGTCGAGCTCGGCCGGCAGGGTGTGGTGCAGGGCCTGGGCTAGCTCGGCCGGCGGGGCCTGCACCAGCTCGCCGTACACCATCAGGTGCAGGTACTTATCGAGCTGCCCCTGAATAGCCTGTAGCACCTGCGGGTGGCGGTGCCCCACGTTGCTCACCCCGATGCCCGAAATAAGGTCGAGGTAGCGGCGGCCGTCGGGTCCGTACATCCATACCCCCTCGGCCCGCTCGATTTCGAGCAGCAGGGGGAAGTCGGACGTCTGGGCTTGGTGGCGCAAAAAGAGCTGGCGGGGCGTGAGCATGGTACTGACGGAAGCTGAAATCAACCGCAAAAGTACCGCGCCGGGGGCGAAACCGGGCCGTAGCTTAAGTTGGACTGGAAAGACTACAGCCCGTCATGTCGAGGCAGCTTGCGTGCTGACGCTGGCTGGCACTCTTCTCGTTCAACGAGGATTTTACTATCTGTCGTCAGTACGCGAGATGTCTCGACTTCGCTCGACATGACGGCCAATTAGCACCGGAGAAACCCGCCTAAAAACAACCGAGGCGGCCTTTGCGGGGCCGCCTCGGTTCATCTATGTAACATGCGGCCTAGTTCTGGCCGCTCAGGGCACCGCCGGCAGCGCGGCGGTTATCGAGGCGCTGAATCAGCTCCTTGGTGAAGTCGCGCTCGGCCTGCATCAGCTGGGCCACCTGGCGCAGGGTAATGACCTTGGCGAACTTGTCGACGTACTCCTTCTCCAGGTTGATTTCGCCCTGGCGGAGCTTGAACTGCTCGTCGAGCGCGGCACGGATGTCCTTGTCGCTCATGGTGCTGAAGTCCTGGCCGCGCAGGCCCATCTTGGTTTGCTTGCGCAGCTCGCGGCGCTTGTCGGTAAACTCGTTGAAGAGCGGCCAGAAGCGCTGGGCCTGTTCGGGCGTCAGCGCAATTTTGTCGGTGATGTAGGCAATGCGGGCGTTTTCGAGGCGCTGGCCGGGGCGCTGCCGGCCGCCGGGCTGCTGGGCCCGGGTGCTCAGGCTACCGAGCAGCAACAGCGCCACCAGCAAAGCGGGGCGGGCGAGGAGGCGGTTCATGCGGGGAAAAACAAACATCGGGGGCGAAATAACACTACAAATACACATCTAGGCTCGGCTGCTCGTCGAGGGCGGCCTGGATTTCGGCGTCGGTGCCGGGCAGGAAATCGGCGGTCAGGGCGCGCTCGGCCACGTGGGTATCGGCCAGGTCGGCCAGGGTCACGCGCGGGGCGGCGTCGGAGAGCAGGTACTGCACGGCCTCGGCGCGGGGCACGGCGGCCAGGGCCTGGGCGGCGTTGGCGCGGCGGGCTACGCCGGCTGCGGGCAGGCCGCCGGGGCGCGAGGTCAGCCAGAAGCTGCCCACGAAGGTGAGCAGCAGCACTACGGAGGCCAGGGCCGTGCGCAGCGGGGCGCTCAGGCTGGCGAACCAGCCCCACAGCGGGGCCGGTTCGGCGGCGGGGCGTACGCGATGCATCACGCGCAGCGGCAGCTTATCGAAGTAATCCGCGGCGGGCGGGGCCAGCGGTGGCTGGGGGCGCCGTGGGTGCTCATCGAGGCGGAAGGGCGTTTTCATATCGGTTGGAGGGCCGCGGGGGCCGGAGGTTTAATCGGTTTCCTGGTTTACGTACTGCTCAATTTTCTTGACGGCGTGGTGGTACGAGGCCTTCAAGGCACCCACGCTGGTGCCCGTCACTTCGGCCATCTGCTCGTAGGGCATTTCGTCGTAGTAGCGCAGGTTGAACACCAGGCGCTGCTTATCGGGCAGGCGCAGGATGGCTTTCTGCAGCTTCAGCTCCACTTCGTCGCCGGCCAGCTGCTCGTCGGCCTCCAGCTTCTGGGTCAGCTCGGCGCCCACGTCGTTCAAGGGCAGAAAGAACTTGCGCCGCTTGCTGGAGAGAAAGTTCAGGCACTCGTTGGTGGCAATGCGGTAAATCCAGGTGTAAAGCGACGCGTCCTGGCGAAAGTTCTCCAGGTGGTTCCACACCTTTATAAACACGTCCTGCGTGAGGTCGTCGGCGTCGGCGTGGTCTACCACCATCTTGCGCACGTGCCAGTACACCTTGCTCTGGTACTTGCGCACCAGCTGGTTGAAGGCCAGGTTGCGGCTGGCCGGGTCGCGGAACTTGAGGAGGATGTCCTGATCTTCCAAGCAGCGGGGAGGAGGTGAGGTGGAGCGGGGTGCGTGGGGCTTAGAGCGCCCGGGCGGGGCTTAGTTTAACGAGCTTGCCGGAAAACCTTTTCATTTTAGGCTGGCGTAGCGGGGCTTGCTGGCTTATCCTATTATTGCCCAATGATATCCGTATTTCCACTTATAGCTACCTGCTGGCTGGCCCTGAGCGTCGCCGCGCTGCCCTCCGAAAGCGAAACCTACCGCCGCCGCGTGCTGGCCGACCCAGCCCTGCTGCCCACGGAGCTGCTGCCGCAGTACGCCGGCCGCTCCTTCGCGCCCGTGTGGCTGCCCGCCAAGGACGACGGCGCCCTGGGCTTTATCGGCCCGAACTACCAGCGCCTGGACCTGAAGCTGCTGACCGTGAAGCCCACCGCCGGGCAGCCGGGACAGTACGCCGTGACGGGCAAATCCCGGGTGAAAACCAACGTAGCGGCCTTTGCGGGTACATTCAAGCTGCTGCACGTGCGCGTCAACCGCGCCCGGCCCCGCACCCTTGACGACGAGCCCACCATAGCGGTGAAGTCGGGCATCGTGCTGGCCGAATACGAATTGCGGGAGCCGGCCAGCCAGTCCGGCACCGGCGTATTTGGGGCGTGCTGCACGCCAAATGGTACGAGGACGCCCGGGGCCGGCTGTACTACGACGACCTGCTGAGCTTCGCCGACAGCTACGCTAACAACCAGGGCGTGGGCACCTGGACCTCCTACCGCAGCAAGCAGGTGAAGCGCTGCAACTGGGGCCGCCACCGCATTCCGAACAGCGGCGACCTGGACCAGGGCGCGGGCGAGTTCAGCCCGACCGACAAGTACCTGCCCTACGGCTGGCAGCAGTACCGGCAGGCCTGGACCGGACAGGACCTGGCCGCGCAGCGGCGGGAACGAGCGGCGTGGTGGAAGTAAGAGCCGCGCATTGGCGCCGCTTCTGCGTTTCTTTATAACCTTTTTCCGGGCTCCCGGCCGGGCCTCCGGCTCACTCCCCGGCCGTGGCTGCGCCGCTCTTCCGCTTATGGCTACTACTTTCTTCTGCTTTTGGTGGCTGGCCGTGCCGGGCATGGTGCTGCTGGCCCGGCCCGCCGCCGCGCAGCAATTCGAGCTGAACAGCGTGCCGGTGGCCCCGGCGCCCGCGCCGACCCCGGGCGCGCCGTCGCCCAAGCTGACCAGCCTGCCCGCGGCCGCGCAGTACCGCCTCACGGCCATAACCATCGACGACGCCCGGCCGCTGACGTCGAGCCGGGCTATCAAGCTGCCGGCGTTTTCGCGGCCCGGGCAAATGGACAAGGTGTGGCCGGTACTCACGCCCGAGCAGCGCGCCGGCATTCAGCGGGTGGTGCAGGCGCCGTTTTCGGCCGACTCTACCAAGCCCGCCGTGACGCTGCGCTGCCAGCTCGATGATGCCTACCAGACGTTTTTCGCCACGACCGAAGACGAAAACGTGGCGGCGGGCGCGCGGGTGACACTGGAGCTGCTCGACGCCCAGGGAGACCTGCTCATGGCCGCCACCGGCCAGCAGCGGCTAACCCGCCGCAGCCTGGATGCCCGCCACAATGTACTGGACGAGCTCTACCAGCAAGCCCTGCTCAGCGCCGTGCGCCACGGGCTGCTGCAGCTGGTCATGACCGCTGCGGCCGAGTAAGGGGCTTTGAAGCCTCACATATACATGCTATTGCCTTCGGAAAAATACCGCCTGGCAGCCCCAGCGGCTTGGGAAAAGGCAACGCTGCCGCCTGGTAGTGGCGCCCGGGTCGGGCAGAACCGTATTTTTACCGCCGAACCCCAACCATCCGCCAGAACACCGTGAGCACCCTGATCCAATTCGTCGCCAACTACGACGACCTGAGCACCGATAAAGGCTTCCAGTTCAAGTTTCACTGCGACAAGTGCCGCAACGGTCACATGTCGCGCTTCCAGCCCAACGCCGTGGGCATTGCCGGGGAGCTGATGCGCGCCGCCGGCAGTTTGTTCGGCGGTTATTTCTCCGACGCCGGCAGCGCCGCCTACCACGTGCAGCGCGCCGTGGGCGGCAAGGCCCACGACGACGCCCTGGAAAAAGCCGTGCAGGAGGGCAAAGCCTACTTCAAGCAGTGTACCCGTTGCGGCCACTGGGTGTGCCCCGACGTGTGCTGGAACCACCAAGCCGGCCTCTGCGAAGACTGCGCCCCCGACGAGCAGGAGGAGCTGGCCGCCCAGCAGCGCCAGGCCGCCCGCGACCAGATCTACACCAAAACCCGCGAGCAGGACTACACCCAGGGCCTGGATTTCCTCGGCACGGCCAGCGTGCAGCAGTGCGCCAGCTGCCAGACCAAGCTGGCCCCGGGCCAGAAGTTCTGCCCCAGCTGCGGCACCCCCAACCCGGCCGTGCAGGCCCAGGCCAAGGACAAATTCTGCGGAAACTGCGGCGCCGGCATGAAGCCCGAGCAGAAGTTCTGCGCCGAGTGCGGTAGCAAGCAGTAAGGCGCCGGTTCGCCCGGCAAGCGTCCCCGCCCGCATCTGGCTCCGGCCAGTCCGGGCGGGGACGCTCGTTTTGGTCCGCTCCGGCCCTTGGTCAACTTATTTCGGTCAGTGCGTGTGATGTTGAAGCGGTGCCGGCGAATAATGGGGCAGAACGCACCAACCAGCCTACACCTATGATTTCGCCCGCCTTTGCCGCCCGGCCGCCCGGTCATTGCCCGCCGGCTTTTTCGGGGCCCGGGCCCGGCCGCCCGGCCCGCATTTATGTCCTTCCAGCCGGTTCGGCTTACCCGTCCGTAGCTCATGGCCCCGCTTCCTACTGAGCAGCAGTTTCAGCGTTGGCTGGAGCAGCACCGCGGCATTTTGTTCAACGTCGCCCGCACGTACTGCCGCGACGAGGACGACCGGCAGGATCTGCTGCAGGAAATGCTGGTGCAGCTCTGGCAGGCCCTGCCGCGCTACGACCCGGCCCGGGCCGCCGCCTCGACCTGGGTGTACCGGGTGGCGCTGAACACGGCTATTTCCTTCCACCGCCGGCACGTCGGCCGCCGGGCCGCCCGCGTGCCCCTGCCGCCCGAGCTGCCCCAGCCCCCCGACGCCGAGGCGCTGGAGCGGGAGCAGCAGCTGCGGCAGCTGGAGCAGTTCATCGACGAGCTGCGCGAGCTGGACAAGGCCCTGATGCTGCTGTACCTGGAAAACAAGAGCCACGCCGACATTGCCGACATCCTGGGCATTTCGGTGAGCAACGTGGCCACCAAAGTAAGTCGAATCAAAGAGCAGCTGCGCCAACGCTTTGCGCGCCAAACCGCCTGACTATCATGGAGCAAGACGAATTTCAAAACCTCTGGCGCCAGGCCCAGCCCGAGGCCGGGCCCACACCCGCGCTGCCGCCCCTCGGCCCGAGCAGCGCCCCTTCGCTGAGCCGCATCCTGCGCCCCCTGAAGCGGACCAAATGGATAGGAGTAGGTATAGGCCTGGTGTGGGTCGGGCTGGTGGATCTGCTGCTGTACTACTGCTGGCCCATTGCCACCCCGTTTTTCCTGGTGTCAATCGGCGGGCAGGTGCTGATCAGCAAGCTGATGATCGGTATCTACCTGTACCAGCTGGCCCTGGTGCGGCGCGTCGACGTGGGGCAGTCCATCGTGGCGGTGCAGCGGCGGCTGGCCCGGGTGCGGCTGACTTCCCTGTGGGTGCTGCGCATCGGTTTTCTGCAGCTGCCGCTCTGGGCCACCTTTTTCTGGAGTGAGCGGCTGTTCCGCGAATCGTCGCAGCTGCAGCGGCTGGCGCTGCTGGGGCCCGCCCTGCTGCTGGCGCTGCTGGCCGGCTGGCTGTTCGTCAATATCCGCTACTCAAACCGCCACCGGCGCTGGTTCCGGGCGCTGTTTGGGGGCTCGGAGTGGGCGCCGCTGATGCAGGCCATGCAGCTGCTGGAACAGCTGGAGGAGGATTACCGGCCGGAGCCGCCGGCTCAGCCGCAACGCCCCTAGCCAGCCGCCGGCTCCAAGACGGGCGTGGCCGTAGCCCTACGGCGTGGCGTAGCTGAAGCCCACCGTCAGGTTGTAGTTGTCGGGGTTTTTGCCGGCCAGCACCCGGCTTTCGTGGGTGTAGTTGCTGGTAGCGTTGACGGCCAGCCGCTTGGTCACTTTGAATGTCACCGTGGCCAGCTGGCTTACCCGGAAATCTGATACCGTTGGGATGGAAGGCTGGTAGAAGGTGAAGGTGCTGACGGTGAATTGCCGGAGCGTGTAGAGCAGTTTCAGGCGCAGCGAGTTGCGCGTCACCACCCGCTCACTGCCGTCGACGTAATAGGTGGCTTCGCGGATGAGGAGGTTACTCAGTGCCACCTCGCGGGTGCCCAGCGAGTCGCGGTAGAACGACCAGCCGGGGCCCGTGCCCACCTGCCAGCGGTCCGCAATGCCGCGCAGGTTGCTGCGCTCGTAGCCGCCGAGGCCGTAGGCGCGGAAGTGGCCCTTCCAGTAGTAGGGCGTGGTGTTGGCCAGGATTTCCCGCTCCTTGAGCTGCCGGTCCTGCTTGCCGTAGGTGAAGGTGCCCGTCACCGGCAGGCCGAAGTGCAGGCCGCGGTTGAAGCTCACCGAGTGCGTGGTGGTCAGCAGCGTGCGGTACACCCCGCCGGCCGACAGGGCGCCGGTGAGCGTGCTGGTGTAGTGGATAATGGTGGTGTCGGGGCGCTGGGCGCGGGCGGCGTGGGCGGCGAGCAGCAGGAGGCTAAACAGGAAAAAGCGGTGGCAAATCTTCAGCATCAAGGGCAGTAAGGAGGGCACAGAAGCCGGCGCGGCAGCCGCACAAAGGTACCAAAATGCCAAAACTGAGGCTTTGGGCGGTGCTGTAGGCGGCTAGCAGGGCCCGACAGCTCTTGGTCCGACCGCTGCAATTTCCTAGGTTCGGCCCGGCCCCGGCGGCTGGCCGCTCGGCCGCCTATCGGCCGGAGCCCAGGCTATGATGGAACTGCTGCGGGCGCACCTGGCCCGGTTTATCGAGCTGCCCGAGGCAGACTGGGAGAGCATTCAAGGCTTTTTCGAGCTGTTGGATGTAGGCAAGAAAGCCAACCTGTTGGTGCAGGGCGAGCTGTGCCAAGCGCACTACTTCGTGGCCCAAGGCTGCCTGCGGCTGTATTTTGTGAACGATAAAGGCACCGAGCAAACCACGCAGTTTGCTCTGGAAGGCTGGTGGCTGACCGACTACGCCGCCTTCGGCACCTCCGCGCCCGCCACCTTCGGCATTCAGGCCGTGGAGAAATCGACGGTACTGGCCATTTCCTTTGCCGGGCAGGAACAGCTGCTGCATGAGTTTCCGCGCCTGGAACGCTACTTCCGGCTGATTCACCAGCGGGCCCACGCCGCGTCCCAGTTCCGGATCAAGGGGTTGTACTCCTTGTCGGGGGAGGAGCGGTACTGGCAGTTTCATCAGCGCCAACCCGCGTTTGTGCAGCGGGTGCCGCAGTACCTGCTGGCTTCGTACCTGGGTATCACGCCCGAATACCTGAGCGAAATCCGGGGGCGGCGGCATTCTTAAACCAGTTTAAGGATTCTGGCCGCGGTGGTGCCCGAGCTTTGTGAGCATCAACTCATTTCAGCACAAAGCACTGATTCTTATGGAAAAGCGCGTGAACATCGAGGCCGCCCTGCCCACCGTCTGGAAAGCCATGTACAACCTGTCCGTCAGCATGGCCAAGACCAGCCTGACGCCCGTACAGCAGGAATTAATTAAAGTTCGGGTGTCGCAGATCAACGGTTGTGCCTTCTGCCTCGATATGCACAGCAAAGAGGCCCTGAGAATCGGGGAAACGCCGCAGCGGCTCCTGCTGCTGAATGCTTGGCGGGAAACTGATCTGTTTACGGCCGAGGAAAAAGCCATCCTGGCCGTGGCCGAGGAAGTGACGCTGATTCACCAGCACGGCGTTTCGGATGCCACGTACCAGCAAGCGGCGCAGCTGTTCGGCCCCGAAGTCGTGGCTCAGATCATCGTAGCGGCTGTGCTGATTAACACCTGGAACCGCATTGCCGTCAGCACCCAGCTGCCCGTGGCGCACTAGCGCCAGAGGAAACTACCTAGCCGTTGACCGGGCTGCTTCGACAAGCGCAGCAGCACGCTTGAAAATAGTCAGGGCCCAAACGCAACACCGCCCCGGCAGCCAGCTGGCTACCGGGGCGGTGTTGCACGTAAGCGCAGCCTGAAGTTACTTCCGGCGGGCCATTACTTTCTCCACGGCGGCCACGATGGCCTGCTCGTTGAGGCCGTACTTCTCCATCAGCTGCTCGGGCGTGCCCGACTCGCCGAAGGAGTCGTTGACGGCTACCATTTCCAGGGGCAGCGGCTCCTCGCGGGCCAGCAGCTGGGCAATGCTGTCACCCAGGCCGCCGTTCATCTGGTGCTCTTCGGCCGTCACCACGCAGCGCGTCTTGCGGGCCGAGGTCAGCACGGCTTCCGCGTCCAGGGGCTTGATGGTGTGGATGTTGATGATTTCGGCGTTGATGCCCTTCTCAGCCAGCAGCTTGCCGGCCAGGATGGCCTTCCACACCAGGTGGCCGGTGGCGAAGATGCTCACGTCGGTGCCCTCGTTCAGCATCACGGCCTTGCCGATTTCAAACTTCTGGTCGGCGGGGGTGAAAACGGGCACCACCGGGCGGCCGAAGCGCAGGTACACCGGGCCCTCGTAATCGGCAATGGCAATGGTGGCGGCCTTGGTCTGGTTGTAGTCGCAGGGGTTGATGACCGTCATATGCGGCAGCATCTTCATCAGGCCGATGTCCTCCAGAATCTGGTGGGTGGCGCCGTCTTCGCCCAGGGTCACGCCGGCGTGCGAGGCGCAGATCTTCACGTTCTTGCCCGAGTAGGCAATGCTCTGACGGATCTGGTCGTAGACGCGGCCGGTCGAGAAGTTGGCGAAGGTACCGGTGAAGGGAATTTTACCGCCGATGGTCAGGCCGGCGGCCAGGCCCATCATGTTGGCTTCGGCAATGCCCACCTGGAAGAAGCGCTCCGGGAAGTCCTTCACGAAGGCGTCCATCTTCAGGGAGCCGATGAGGTCGGCGCAGAGGGCCACCACGTTGGGGTTGGTCTGGCCCAGCTCGTGCAAACCGGCGCCGAAGCCGCTGCGGGTGTCTTTTTTCTCGGTGTAGGGGAAGTCTTTCATAGGAAAAGGGAGAAGTTTCAGAGTGGAAATGCCGCTACGACGCCGAAGCGGCGTCTTCGCGCCAGTGCAGGCCGGCGGGCAACGGTTGAGAAGAAAATTCGAGGTGAATCACGCGCCGCGGCCGCTCGTCGAGGCTGCGGTGGGAAGCGTGCAGGGTTAGTGGCTTCATCAGCATCACCCCGCCGGCCGGCACTGGGCAGACCTGCGCGTGCGGCGTGAAATCGGCAATGGCCGCGGCGTGAATGGGGCCGTGCCGGTGCGAGCCGGGCACTACGCGCAGGGCGCCGTTCTGGGCGTCGCAGGCGTCGAGGTGAATGCGCAGGGTGCAGATGCCTTCGAGGTACTGGCGCGGCGGCTGCACGTTTACGCCTTCGGGCCGTACGTTCCAGGGGCCAAAGCCGGGCAGCTCGGCACGCCGGTCCACGGCCACCATCAAATCCTGGTGCCAGGCCACTACCCAGTTCGAGCCCGCGGGCTTGTCGAAGTAAATGGCTTTGACCAGGTGCGGCGGCGCCGGCAGCAGCTGGTTCAGCAGCCGCGTAAACCGCTCGTTCCAGATCAGCGGGCGTAGCGCGGGCAGCTCCGTGAGCAGGCTGCGGATGGCAAACAGGTCAGCGGTGCGGCGGAAGTTGCCGCCCGCCGCGCCGGCTTGCTCGATAATGGCCAGCATAGCCCGGATTTCGGCCGGGGCGTACACCTGCTCCACCACGGCAAACCCGTCGCGCTGGTACTCCAGTAAGGTGTTTTGCGCGGTCTGAATCATTTGCCGAAGATGCTGACCGAAGAGGTTTGCCCGCTGCGGATGGTGAAGGAGCGCACGTCGGTGAACCGGCTGCCGGTGGCCGTGGCCGTGCGGTACACCAGGCGGTAGGCGCCCGGCTGCATGGGCAGGTTGATTTTCGAGGAGCCGCCGGGCGGCAAATCGTACACCCAGGTCTGCGAGTCGTCCTGGTTGAGGCGGTAGATGCTGCCGTAGCCCTTCAGGTCCGACACGATGTTCAGGGTGCCGGGCGCCTCGTAGGTCACGGTGGTTTCCTGGCCCTGCTTCACCGTAACGCGCCGGACGAGGCGCGGCAGCGTGAGGATTTCCACCTCGTAGTTGCCGGCCAGCAGCTTTTGCTTCGAGCCGAAGGCCCGGGCCAGCACCGTAGCCGGCGAGGCCTGGGCCCGCACCACCGCCTGCACCGTGCCGTAGGGGTTGGTGGTGATGGGCGGATTCAGCAGACTAAGCGTGCCCTGCGGGGTTTTGTACGTCAGCACGTTGGCCTTGCCGGGCTTTATCACCAGGTTGGCCTGGCGCACCGGCGGCACCGTGTTGATGACCAAATCGTAGCTCTGCAGCGCGTCGATGTCGAGCACGTCGGCCTGGCCCTTGGCGTCGCGCCAGTGCACGTAGTTGTACTCCGGCTGCTCGGTCACGTTGTTGATGAAGGTCATATTCACGTTCGACTCCACCGGCCGGCCCGCCTCGTCGGTCAGGTTCACCGCCACCGTGGTCTTGGCCAGGGTCTGGGCAATGACGTCGTTGAGAATGGTGCGGAAGGTCTTCACGTCGGCCGCGTTGTAGTACTGACCCAGGCACTTGAGCTGCTCGCCAAACTCCCGCTCCGCCCCGATACCGATGACGAAGGGCTTCAGAAACACCCGCTTGCGCTGCAGAGCCAGGGCCGTAGCGCAGGGGTCGCCCTTGCACGATTCCAGCCCGTCCGTTATCAGGATGAGCACGTTGCGCGCGTTGCGGTCGGCCGGGAAGTCGTTGGCCGACTGCCCGAGCGAGTAGGTAATCGGGGTGTTGCCCTGGGGCCGCAAATCCTGCAGCTTCTGCTTGATGGCGGCGGCGTTTTTGCGGGCAAAGGGCACTTCCAGGCGCGAGTCCTCGCAGTTGTTCTCGGTATTGGGGTGCTGATGGCCGTAGGCGCGCAAAGCCAGCTCCAGGTTGGGGTAGGCGTTGAGCGAGTCGGCCATCTTGGCCAGCAGCGCCTTGGCCACGTTCCAGCGCGGCTGTCCTTCCCAGGGCGCGTTCATCGAGCCCGAAGCGTCGAGCACGAAGAGGATGCGCGTGGTCTTGGGTTGGCTTGACGGGGCCCCCTGCTGGGCACGCAGCGGCTGGCTGACCACCAAGCTGGTCAGCAGCAACAGCCAGAACGTGCGTGCGAGTCGTGCCATAGGCGCCTCACCCCCGACCCCTCTCCGAAAAGGAGAGGGGAGCCTGACGTCAGCAGGCCAGGAGTCAATGTGCTTGATTGGTCGTCATGTCGAGCGAAGTCGAGGCATCTCGCGTGCTGATGTTGGCTAGTAGCATCCTCGCTCAACGAGAAGCATACTAGCCGCCGTCAGCACGCAAGATTCTTCGCTGCGCTCTGAATGACGTTCTAATTCCGGGTTAGTAGTCCGACGCCTTTTCCACGCTGAGCTGCTGCAGGGCTTTTTCCAGCTGCTCATCGTTCGGAGCCACGCCGTGCCACTTGTGGCTGCCCATCATGAAGTCCACGCCGTAGCCCATCTGGGTGTCCATCAGGATCATCACCGGCTTGCCTTTGCCGAGGCGGGCCTGGGCGTCTTCCAGGGCGGGCAGCAGTTGCTCCAGGTCGTTGCCGTTGGCTTCGAGCACTTCCCAGTTGAAGGCCTCGAACTTGGCGCGCAAATCCCCCAGGCCGCCGATTTTGTCGGTCGGGCCGTCGATTTGCTGGCCGTTGCGGTCCACCACCGCAATCAGGTTGTCGACTTTGTGGTGCGGGGCGTACATGGCCGCTTCCCACACCTGGCCTTCCTGCAGCTCACCGTCCCCCATCAGCACGAACACGGTGCGGTCGTCGCCGTTGAGCTTCTTGGCCTGAGCCGCGCCGGTGGCCACGCTCAGGCCCTGGCCCAACGAGCCGGAGGCCACGCGCACGCCGGGCAGGTGCTCGTGCGTAGCGGGGTGACCCTGCAGGCGCGAGTTCAGCTTGCGGAAGGTGCTCAGCTCGCTTACCGGGAAGTAGCCCGAGCGGGCCAGCACCGAGTAAAACACCGGCGAAATGTGGCCGTTGGAGAGGAAGAACAGGTCCTGGCCCACGCCGTTCATGTCGAAGGGCTCGGGGTGATGCTTCATCACCTTGAAGTAGAGGGCCACCAGCAGATCGGTGCAGCCCAGCGAGCCGCCGGGGTGGCCGGAGTTGACGGCGTGCACCATGCGCACGATGTCGCGGCGCACCTGCGCGGCAATCTGTTTCAGCTCGGCAACGGAGCGGGTGGCCGTGGCTTCGGCGGCGGGAGAAGAAGAAGCGGACATAGGGGAAAGGAAGTGAATGAGCGAAAGAGAGAAGGCGCCGGGTGCAGCAGCCCGGGGCGGCGCGGCCGGCTAAGTTCGGCCCTCGGGGCGGCTTGTGCCAAACCCGGCGGTGGTGAATCCTACCGAAAACGAAACCGGCGGGCCCTGTGCTGGGTCCGCCGGCCGAAAGGGGCTACTTGAGCAGTTGCTCGGCGTGATTCTTCGTGTCGGGGCGGCGGATGATGCGCTCCACGCGGCCCTCGGCGTCGATGAGGAAGGTAGTGCGCACGACGCCCCAGTAGGTGCGGCCGTAGTTTTTCTTTTCCTGCCACACGCCGTAGGCTTCGGCCAGGGTGCGCTCGGGGTCGGCCAGCAGGGGGAAGGGCAGCTCGAACTTGTCGGCAAACTTCTGGTGCGAGGCCACGTCGTCGGGGCTCACGCCGAGCACCTGCAGGCCCGCCGCGCGCAGCTGGGTTTCGCCGTCGCGCAGGGAGCAGGCCTGGGCCGTGCAGCCGGGCGTGTCGTCCTTGGGGTAGAAGTACAGGGCCACGCGCTGGCCGCGGTAGTCCGCGAGGCGGCGCGTCTGGCCGCTTTGGTCCTGGGCCGAGAAGTCGGGGGCTGGGTCGCCGGGGTTGAGCGTAATCATCGGCCCCAAAGGTAAACGGTTGGCCCGGATGTGCCGAACCCGCGCCCGGTTTTGCCGCGCGCGGGCCAAACCGGCGCCGGAGGCGTGTCGGCGTCCTACGCCGCCTCGGGCTGCTGGGTGTAGATGAGCCTGTCCACCGCGAAGCCTTTCTGGCGGGCCATTTCGGTGAGGTTGGCCAGGGCCGGGTGGCTGAGCTGCGGCTCCCGGCTCAGAATCCACAGCCCTTTGCGGTCGGGCGTGCCGACGAGGGCAAAGCGGTAGTCCTCGTCGAGGGCCAGAATCCAGTAGTCGCCCTCGAAGGGCCACTGAAACTGCACTTTGAGCTTGGCGTTGGTTTTCGCGTCGACTACCCGGGCCAGGCCGCGCACGGTTTCGGCGGGGCCGTTCACCGAGTCCTGGTGGCAGGTGTTGTGCACCTCGATTTTGCCGTCGGCCATGGGGCGGTACTCGGCCGTGACGTGGGTGCAGCCTTGCTCGAAGCGCTGGGGCAGGCGGGCAATTTCATACCACTGCCCGGCGTAGCGGTGCAGGTCGACGTGCGGCACGGTGGTCAGCGGCGGGAAGCGGCGGCGCGTGAGGGCGTACACGGCGGCGCCAGCGGCCACGGCTGCCACGGCAGCCTGCCACAAAACGGGTGTGCGAGGTCTGGGCATAAGGAAAGAGTAGGGGTGAAATTGGTGTACGCAGTGCGGGACACGGGCGTTCAGCGAGCTAGTCGCACCTGCCGGGGTGGCCCGCGCCAGTCAGGAGGTAGACAGCGGCCGTTTCGGGAATGCACGCACCTCCTTACCTTTGCCGATCTGTAGCCACTGGAAAGCCCTATTTAGCGCCGGACGGGCCGCATTTTTCCACTAGCCGTTCCTTGATGAGCACCCCGACCGATAAGCAGCAGATATTTCAGCATACCGAGCAGAAGTTGCGCCAGCAGGGCTTCGGCATCGAGCGGCAGGACCAGACGCGCCCCTGGGGCGGCTTTTTCGTCATCGACGAAGGGCAGGCCCAGCAGTTCGCCGATACCTACTTCGACGGCCTCTCGGTGGACGAGCTGCGCATTTCGGGCAAGCTCAGCCCCAAAATCCTCATCGTGGCCCCCGGTCAGCGCCTTTCCTGGCAGTACCACCACCGCCGCGCCGAAATCTGGCGCGTGGTGCAGGGCCCGGTGGGCGTCGTCATCAGCGACACCGACGCGGAAGGCGAGCTGAAAACCTACCAGGTAGGCGAGCAAATCACCCTGCGCCAGGGCGAGCGGCACCGCCTCGTGGGCCTAGAAGGCTGGGGCATCCTGGCCGAAATCTGGCAGCACACCGACGCCCAGCAGCCCTCGGATGAGGACGACATCGTGCGCGTGCAGGACGACTTCGGCCGTTAGGATTTAGTGCTTGATGCGTAGTGCCTGGTGCTTGGTGAAAATGCGACGGCATAAGGAACACCGATAATTCGCTCGCTTTGCACAAACCAGTAGCCAATAAAAAGCCCCGCCGGAACATTGTTCCGGCGGGGCTTTTGGCGTCTGCGAGTCAACGAAGATGACGCCATTCCTAAGCACCAAGCACTAAACACTATTTCAGCGCGGCGGTCAGCTTCTTCACGCCTTCCAGCGCGTTGGCACCGAGGTCGACGCGCAGGGTGCGGCGGTCGTAGCTGCGCAGGGCTTCCAGGTCGCCCTGGGCCTGGGCGTTTTTCAGCGTGCCGAAGGTGTAGCTGCGGCCGGGCAGGGGCAGGTCGGGGTTGTTGTCGGCGGTGAGCTGCAGGAACAGGCCGGTGTTGGGGCCGCCCTTGTGGTACTGCCCGGTGCTGTGCAGGAAGCGCGGGCCGTAGCCGAAGGTGGTGGCCGCGTGCAGGCGCTGCTGCAGGGTGGCGCGCAGCTCGGCAATGGCCGCGTTCAGCTCGGGCGTCTCCGTCAGGTAAGCCTGAATGGACACGTAGTCGCCGGGCTGGGCCTGGAAGAAGCTGCTGAGCAGGGCTTTGGCGTCGGTAGCGGCCGAGCCGCCGTAGTAGCTCAGGCCGTCGGCGGCCAGGGTTTTCTCTTCCTGGGGCAGGCTGCCTTTTTCGGCTACTTCCTTCATCAGCTTGTCGGTAGCCGTTTTGGCGGCCTGCACGTTGGGCTGGTCGAAGGGGTTGATTTCGAGCACGGCGCTGGCCACGGCCGTAGCCACTTCCCAGCGGAAAAACTCCTGGCCCAAATCCAGCGCGTCGTGCATCAGGATGCTGATGACGGGGTGGCCGGCGGCCTGCAGGGCCTGCAGCTGCTCCTGGTTTTCCTCGTCGGGCTGGCCCTCGTAGCCCACGTACACGAACACCCGGTCCGAGCCGTAGAGTGAGGCATCGGCCAACGGCTCGCCGGCTACGGGCAGGATGCCCACGCCGTGCTTGCCGGTGCTTTCGGCAATGAGCTGCTCCAGCCACAAACCCAGGTCGCTGAGCGAGGGCGGGGTGATGAGCGTGAGCTTGTCGCGGCCCTGCTGGGCCAATACGCCCAGGGTCACGCCCAGCTCCAGGCCGGGGTTATGGGCCACGTCGCCGCTGGCGCCGTTGGCCGCCATCATGCCCACCGCGCGGCGCAGCAGCTCCTCGATGTCGATGCCGTAGAGGGCGGCGGGCACCAGGCCGAAGTAGGAGAGGGCCGAGAAGCGGCCGCCCACCTCGGTGAAATTCAGGAACACGCGGCGGTAGCCCAGGCTTTCGGCGGTGGCAATGAACTTGGAGCCCGGGTCGGTAATGGCCACGAAATTCTCGCCGGCCTTGTCGCCTTTGATGGCCTTGATCCGGTCGTAGAAATAGTCGCCGAAGGCCAGGGGCTCGGCCGTGGTGCCCGATTTGCTGGCCACGATGCACAGCGTGGTAGCCAGCGGCACGGCCTTTTCAATCTGCTGCACGGTGCCCGGGTCGGTGGTGTCGAGCACCAGCATTTCCAGCCCCTCGGCCGACTTGGGGAAGGACTTCTCGAACACAATCGGGGCCATCGACGAGCCGCCCATGCCCATCACGATGACGTGGGTGAAGCCGGCCGCCTTCACTTCCTGCACGAAGGCGTTGATTTCGGGCACGGCCTGCTGCATGGTTTCGGCCACGCGCAGCCAGCCCATGAAGGCGCGTAGCTCGGCCTGGGCCTGGGCGTCCTGCACCCACAGGTCGGCCTGTTTCTGCCAGAAGCCGGCGGTGAAGTTCTTGGCGTTAAACTCGGCGAGCTTGGCGTCGACGGCGGCCTGGTAGGGGCCCAGGTGCAGCGCGGCGGCCGGAATGGCTACGGGTTGTTGTGTTTCTCCCATCGGGATATGAAGCGGGTTGAAGTATGAACGAACTGGGGTGCTGCTTACGGCCGGCGCCGGGGCGCGGTGACGGGGGCAGCGGCGGTAAAAATGCACCTCCTTTCCGAAAAGGCGGGGCGGTAAAAGCAATTTTCCGCGGAGGAACTGCTTCAAGGCGCGGCAAAATACTGACAGCCAAAGCCTACTATAAAGGCTCTTCCGCTAGCTAGCCGCTTGGCAAGGCGGATAAGTTGCGTTGTTTATTTGTGAATTAGCCGGCTCGTCGCACTTCGGGCTTTGGTTGCTGGAACCTCTGCCCGTTGATGATGAAGGTGCAGGGTCATCGTCGCGCCAAGACCGCAACGCTCTGCCGGCACAAGGCCAGCAGGGCGTTGGAATGATTGAGCCAGCGGCTACTACAGCTGCAGCTTAATTACCTTCTCATTCCCCGCTTGATCGGTGAGGCGCAGGGTGGCGGGGCCGCGCAGGGCCGGGCCCAGCGTGTCGGTGCGCTCGGTGAAGAGGATGTTCTTCTTGTTTTCGTAGCGCAGCAGCCGGAACCGCCCGCCGATTTCCAGCTCGTAGCGGTTCAGGCCCGACAGATTGTCGCTGACTTGGAACGTGAGCCCGCCGGCCCGGCTGACGAGGCGGGCCGAGGGCGGAATCGTGTCGGTGAGGATGCGGAACTGCCCGTAGTTGCGGGTGTTGAAGGTCAGCAGCTCCCCGTCCCAGGTGCCGCCGGCCCAGCTGGCCGTAGTGCCCCGGATGAGGTAAGCCGCCGCGCGGGCTTTGTCGGCCACGGGCTCGGCGGGCTTCAGGGTCACGCGCATGGCCTGCTGAATGGGCGTGCGCGGGTTCTGGATGGTCCAGGTCTTGTCCTTGAAGCTGGTTTGCAGGTAGAGCGTGTCGTAGTTGGTGCGCGGGGCAAAGACCAGGTTCACCAGGTTGTTGGCAAACAGCTGCTCCTCGCCGGCCGGAATGGCCGCCACCCGGTCGAAGCGCTGGTCCTGGGCCAGGCCGGGGAAGCGCAGAAACTCCGGCAGGCCGGCGCGCAGGTCGAAGAGGTAGACCGTGCGGCCCTGGTCGGTGTAGCTGGGGCGCAGCTGCAGCTGGCGGCCGTTGCGCAGCAGCGTGAGGTTGGGGGCCTGGCGGGCGGTGTCGTCCACGGTCACGCGCAGGATGTTGCGCAGCACGTCGTAGCGCAGGGCGGGCTTGCGCACGGTGGCCGCGCGCGTCTGCCAGTAGTCGGGCTGCTCGCCGCGCAGCACCAGGTGCAGGGGCGTTTGGTTGCCGTAGGCGTCGAACAGGCGCATTTCCACATCGTAGACCTTGCCCGCTTCCACGCGCAGCTTGCCCTTGGTGGGGCCGGTGCGGTAAATCGAGAGGTCGTTGCCGTCGTCGATCCACAGCTTCTCGAAAGTGCGGCGCGAGGTCATCAGGTACTCGTAGTCGATGTGCTGGTTGACCACGCGCGTCTCCTCCGGAAAGCCGATGCCGTTGATGACGTGCGAATACAGCGGCTGCCCGTTCACGCGCACTTCCACCCGGTACAGCCCGTTTTTGTTCCAGGCATTGTCGAAGCGGTCAAACGCCTGCAAAAGCAGCCCCACGGTGCCGTAAGCCGGAATGGTATCGGCCACGCTGAAACCGGTGCCGGGCGCGCCCGTGGGCGTAAACAGCCGCTTCTCGAAGCGGCCCTGCACCCGCGCGTCGATGCTCAGCGGCTCGACGGCCGCGCCCACCACGGTGGGGGCCACGTGGTCCTGAATTTCGCTGAAGCCGCCCCACTGCAAGGGGTTCAGCTGCTGGTCTTTGGCGTCGCGCACTTCCCAGTGCAGGTGCGGGCCAGCCGAGCCGCCGGTGTTGCCCGAGAGGGCCACCACTTCGCCGCGCTTCACCGGAAACTGGTTGGGCTCGAAGAACAGCTCCAGCTCGTAGCTGCGCTTTTCGTACTGGCGGCGCAGCATTTCCTGGGCCACGGCCCCCTTGAAGTGGTTCAGGTGTCCGTACACCGTCGTCAGCCCGTTGGGGTGGGTGATGTAGAGCACGTTGCCGTAGCCGAAGCTGCTCTGCTTCATGCGCGAGATGTAGCCGTCGGCGGCGGCGTACACTGGCAGGTCCACCCCGCCGTTGGTCTTGATGTCGAGGCCGCCGTGGAAGTGGTTGGGGCGCAGCTCGCCCATGCTGGCGGCCAGCAGGTTGGGCCGGCCGGGCTGAATGGGGAACAGGAAATAGCCCTTCAGCGCGCTGAGGGTGGTATCCTGGGCCGCCGCGGCGGGTTTAGCAGCTTTGGGCGGGTCGGTTTTCGCGTCGGGGTCGGCGGAGCAGGTGAGGGGCAGTGCCGGCATGGCCAGCAGCAGCAGCTTGAGAAAAAGGTGGTTCAACAACACAGGAGCAACAACGGGCTTAGGACGGCCGCAGGGGTGGCGCCGCCGGAAAGAAAATGGGGAAAGGAGCGGGTAGAGAAGACTATCTGAACGTCATTCCGAGCGAAGTCGAGGAATCTCGCGTGCTGATGTCCAACAGTAAAAGCCCGCGTTGAACGCGAAGAATGCTATCGGGTGTCAGCACGCGAGATTCCTCGACTTCGCTCGGAATGACGTTCAATAAGAATGTCGCCCTGCTTACTTCACGCTCACGTCGAAGAACTGCTCGTCTTCGATGTAGCCCACCAACTGGTCGCCCACCTTGATGGGGCCGACGCCGCTGGGCGTGCCGGTGAAAATCAAGTCCCCCATCTTCAGGGTGATAAACTGCGAGATGTAGCTGATGATTTTGCTGAAGTCGTGCAGCATCATGGAGGAGTTGCCCTGCTGGCGCACCTCGCCGTTGACTTCCAGGCGGAAGTTGATGTTTTTCAGGTCCGCGAATTCGCCGACGGGCTTGAATGTGGCGCCCAGTGGGGCCGAGCCGTCGAAGCCCTTGGCCAGCTCCCAGGGCAGGCTCTTGCTCTTGAGCTTGCTCTGCAGGTCGCGGGCCGTCAGGTCCAGGCCCAGGCCGATGGCGTCGAAGTAGGTGTAGGCAAACTGCTCCTCGATGTGCCGGCCGTTCTTGCTGATGCGCAGCACCAGCTCCACCTCGTGGTGGATGTCCTGGGTGAAATCGGGGTAGAAGAAGGGCTGGTTGCGCTGCAGCAGCGCCGTATCGGGCTTGGCGAAGATGACCGGGGCGTCGGGGACTTCGTTCTGCAGCTCAGCAATGTGCTCGGCGTAGTTGCGGCCGATGCAAAGTATTTTCATGGAAGGCGAAATCAGGGAGGAAAAAACGGGCGGCAGGGGCCCTGAGCAAAAGTAAGGGATTGGCTCAGGCAGAAAAATCGGGGCGCCGCCCAGCTGCCTTACGGCGCAGCGGCCGAGGGCGTTAGCGGCGAGACAACATTTTGCCCGCCCCGCGTCGTATAGCACGCACCCGGCCCAGTCGCCCCAAATGGCGTATTCTCGCCCCGGCAAGCGGCCCCGGGCCCGTTTGTTCACCTAGCCACCTCTCCGCTCATGTTCAAAAAATTCCTATTAGCCGTGGCCCTGTCGGCCAGCGCCGGCTGCGCCTCGGTGCCGATAACCGGCCGCAACCAGCTCAGCCTGGTGTCGGACCAGGAAATCAATACGATGGCCGCCCAGGAGTACCAGAAGGTGCTGCAGACCAGCCGCCTGTCTTCCAATAGCCAGCAGACGGCCATGGTGCGCCGCGTGGGCCAACGGATTCAGCAGGCCGTGGAAACCTACTTCCGCCAGCAAAACCAGTCCAGCCAGCTGGAGGGCTACCAGTGGGAGTTCAACCTGATTGAGGACGCGCAGGAAAACGCCTGGTGCATGCCCGGCGGCAAGGTGGCCGTGTACACCGGCATCCTGCCCATCACGGAGGACGAAAACGGCCTGGCCGTGGTGATGGGGCACGAAATTGCCCACGCCGTGGCCCGCCACAGCAACGAGCGGATGAGCCAGCAGATGGCCGCCCAGGGCCTGGGCGGGGTGCTGTCGGCGGCGGTGGGGCAAAACCCCTCGGCTACCCAGAACGTGTTTCTGCAGGCCGTGGGCGTTGGCTCGCAGGTGGGCCTGCTCAAGTTCAGTCGCACCCAGGAATCGGAAGCCGACCGTCTCGGGCTGATTTTTATGGCCATGGCCGGCTACAACCCCGATGCGGCCGTGCCGTTCTGGGAGCGGATGGCGGCCAAAAACCAGGGCGGCAACATCGAGCTGCTCTCGACTCACCCCTCCGACGCCACGCGCATTGCCAACATCCAGAAGGAGCTGCCCGAGGCGCGTAAATACTATACTGCCCGCTAAGCAGCGGCCCCCTTGCCCGTGCTCCGACTTCTCTCAACACCCCGACTCCTGCTGGCCCCGGCGCTGCTGGCGGCAGTGCTGCTCAGCGCCTGCGAAGCCTCCCGACGCACCCGCGAAACCGCCAACCCCGACGACGGCACCGCTACCTCCGAGCCGACTCGCCGCAGTGAGCGAATCGACCGCAAGGAGCAGAAGGAAACCGCCGACCTGCGCATCATGGACTCGCCCAACCGCCTGGTGGCGGCCGTGGTGGAAAGCAAGGTGCAGTACAAGGTGCCCCGCGAAATCCTGATGCAGCAGTTCAACCGGCAGTTCGACGACGGCACCGTGGTCGACAAGGCGCTGGTGCGGCCCATTCAGAGTAAGGCCAAAACCAAAGAAAAGCCGGTATACTACCTCGTGGGCATGGGCCTGCGCAACGGTATGTTCCGGGCCATGGCACTGCCCCTGGAGCTGAGCACCGACAACGAGCTGTACCTGAGCACCACCGCCGAGCGGTACATGCTCGAAGGCCGCGGCTGCCAGATGTGCTACTTCAATTTCGAGGGCGACAAAATCACCGGCACCGTTTGCGAAGACAACTCAGGCGGCGGCACTTGCACCCTCACCGTGGTCGACAACAACACCTTCTTCCCGCCCAAACGATGAGCCGCAAATGGCTGCTGCGCCTCGGCCTCACGGCCCTGGCCTTGCTCGTCACCACCGACCGGCGCCGCCGGCCCGCCCCTGCGCCGCCCAAGCCGGCGGACGAACAACCAGACGCGAAATAAGCAACGGCCCGCTTCGATTGAAACGGGCCGTTGTTGGTTATTATTGAGCATTCCAACGCTGCTTATGCTGCGCAAACTTCTGCTGATTGCCCTTCTGGGCGGCTTCTTCAACTGCGGGCTGCTGCTCGTCGTTTCGCTGTTCAGCGTCACCTGGGGCGCCCCCAAGCCCGCGTGGCTCACCGGGGCAGCACTGCTAGTCGACTTCTCCGGCGACCTGAACGCGTTCGGCCGTTATTTTTTCTGGGCGGCGGCCCTAAACGGGGCCATTTGGGCCAGCGGACTGTATTTGCTAAGCTACGCGCTGAAGCGCCAGTTGGCTAGCGTGTGGGCGAAGCGAAATCATTAGCCCCGACAAACTCCCGAATCCGCAGCGCCAAGGCCGCCGCGTCGACGCGCTCCAGCGGGTGCGGCGTGTTGGGCAGCACTTCGAAGGTGGCGTTGGGCAGGTAGGCCGCGAATTGCCGCGACGCTTCCACGCCGGCCGTTTTGTCCAGCTCGCCCACCAGCACCTGTACCGGGATGGTCAGCTGCGAGAGGTTCAGCTCGTTGAGCACGGGTGTGCTGCCCAGCTCGCGCATCATGGCGGCGGTGGCATCCACCACGGCCGTCCACTCGGTGGGGGCGTGGGTTTGCTGCAGCTGCTCCACGAACTGCGGCACCTTGGCCTGCATCTTTGCCGCGTCGAGCAGCTGGGTTTCGGCCTCCGCCGTTTCCGGCGACCAGTCGAACTTCGTGCCCAGCGTGGTAATGCTGCGGATGCGGCCCGGGTCGGAGGCGGCGCTGAGGATGGCCGCGTAGCCGCCCATGCTGTAGCCGAACACGTGCACCCGGTCCAGCCGGTGCTCGGCCAGGAAGTAGCTGATTTCGGCCGCGAAGTGCGTCATGGTAAAGCGGGCCGCGTCGAGGGGCTGTCCGCCGTGCCCACCGAAGGAAAACGTGTGCACCTCGAAATCGGCCGCGAGGCGCTCGGCCAGGGGCTGCAGCTGCCGGGCCGAGCCCAGCGCACCGTGCAGAAGAAGCAGGGAAGGTTTCATAGCGGGCTAAATGTAGCGCGAAGCCTGGTTTCGGCTGCTATGAATGTAGCGCGGGCTTCAGCCCGCGTCTGCCTGAACGAACCCGTCCGGACAGACGCGGCCGGCAGCCTCTGCTACTGCAGCGGCAATTAGTTGCCCGTCACTTCACCCGCCAGCTGCACCAGATCGAGCCCGTCGAAGGTGCCGCTGGTCATCATCAGCAGGTTGGCGTGCTGCCAGTCCTGCTCGTGCAGGTACTCGGCCAGCTGCCGGCTGTCGGTAAACACGCGCAGGTCGGGGCGTTGAAAGGCTTCGGCCACCTGCACCTCGCTCAGCGGGGGCAGGCGCTTGTGGGCCAGCACCTGCGGATTGAAGTACACCACGGCCACGTCGGGCGCGTCGAAGGTGCCGGCGTACTGGGGTAGAAAGGCCGGGTTCAGCGAGCTGAACGTGTGCAGCTCCAGGCAAGCCACTAGCTTGCGGTCCGGAAACTGCCGCTTCAGCGCGGCCGAGGTGGCCTTCAGCTTACTGGGCGCGTGGGCAAAGTCCTTGTAGACCACCGACGTAGGTCCTTGCTTCACCAGCTCCAGCCGGCGCGCGGCGCCCTTAAACGAGGCAATGGCTTCGTAGAAGTCCTTGCCCTTGATACCGAGCTGCTTGCAGACTTCGCGGGCGGCCGAGATGTTGCGCAGGTTATGCTCGCCAAACACCTGAATGGGCACCAGTTCGTCCTTCTTGGTAATCAGGAAAGTCTGCCCGTTGCGGATGACGTTTTCGTGCGGGCCGTAGCCCACGTACTTCACGTCCGGGTTCGAGGGCACGCTCACCAGCTGGGCCTGCTCGTCGTCCTGGTCGAAAATGAGCACGCCGGCCTTAGGCGTCATGCGGGCGAAAATGGCAAACTGCTCGCGGTAGATTTCCTCGGTCGGAAACACGTTGATGTGGTCCCAGCTGATGCCGGAAATCACCCCGATATGGTGCTGGTAGAGGTGAAACTTCGGGCGGCGGTCCACCGGCGAAGAGAGGTATTCGTCGCCCTCGATGACGATAATCGGCGCGTCGTCGGTGAGCTTCACCATCAGCTCGAAGCCTTCCAGCTGGGCGCCCACGGCGTAGTCGAACTGCAGCCCGTGGTAGCGCAGCACGTGCAGAATCAGCGAGGTGATGCTGGTTTTGCCGTGCGAGCCGCCGATGACGATGCGCTGCTTGTCCTTCGAGGCCTCGTAGATGAACTCGGGGAAGGAGAAGACGCGCAGCCCCAGCTCTTGGGCGCGGTGCAGCTCGGGGTTGTCGGGGCGGGCGTGCATGCCCACGATGACCGCGTCGAGGTCGGGGGTGATGCGGGCCGCGTCCCAGCCCATCTGCGCGGGCAGCAGGCCGGCCTTGTGCAGGCGGGTGCGGGCCGGGTCGAAGATTTCGTCGTCGGAGCCGGTGACGTGCACGCCCTGCTGGTGCAGGGCCAGGGCCAGGTTGTGCATGATGCTGCCGCCCACCGCAATCAGGTGGACGCGCCGGTACGGGGGGTAAGCCATGCGGGCAGTCGGGGGAGGATACGCTAGGGGAGCCGCCGGCCGCCGGGGCCGGCCCGGCACGGAAAAGCCGGGCGGCAAAGATAGACCACGGATGGCAGTGATGCTGCGCTGCTGCCCTCGATGCGGCTAGCGGCCCTGCGTAAGCGGTAGCGCCGGCAGTCATTGCGAGCGAAGCGCGGCAATCGGTCCTGGGCTCAGGTCAAACGACAACCCTGGCATCGACCCCAAGCGGCACTGCCTGCAACGGATTCTGCAGTGCTGAGCGAGGCCATTTTCGGTCTGTGCCATCTGTAGCGGCGGTGCTCTTGGAGAAAAGATTGCTTCGCTTCGCTCGCAATGACGACTGGTGTGCCCGGCGGCACCTTCCGCCCGAATCCATTCCCGCCGCCAAGCTCATCCGTGGTCATGCAGGGCTTGGGAAGGTAGCGAAAACTACTTCCCCAACCAACGGCACTAAATCAACGCCGCAGCCGTATTTTTGGCACCCCATTCCGTACTTTCGGAAACAGAGAGGAGCCGCAAATGTCGACGGAAGACAGCAACAGCCGCGTTAAACAACTGGCCGCCAGAGCCCATAAGGCCTGGAACCGCCCGGTAATGCCATCTGCGCCCACCGGCAAGCTGCCCCCCCAGGCCCTCGACCTGGAGGCTGCCGTGCTCGGGGCACTGATGCTGGAAAAGGACGCCCTGACCAGCGTCATCGATATTCTCAAGCCCAAGAGCTTTTACAAGGACGCGCACCAGCAGATTTTTCAGGCCATTCTGAGTCTGTTCGATAAAACCGAGCCCATCGACATCCTGACGGTGACCCAGGAGCTGCGCAGCATGGGCACCCTGGAGGCGGCCGGCGGCCCGCAGTACGTGGCCCAGCTCACCTACCGCATCCAGTCGGCGGCCAACATCGAGACGCACGCCCGCATCATCACCGAGCACGCCATCAAGCGGGAGCTGATTTCCATTGCCTCCACCGTGCAGCGCGACGCTTACGAGGACACCATGGACGTGTTCAACCTGCTCGACCAGACCGAGCAGGCGCTGTTTGAAGTGTCGGAATCGAACATTCGCAAGAACTTCGACGACATGCGCAGCCTGATGGGCAAGGCCATCAAGGAGCTGGAAGAAAAGAGCAAGCAAACCGGCGGCCTCACCGGCGTCACCTCCGGCATGATGGCGCTGGACCGCGTCACCTCGGGCTGGCAGAAGTCGGACCTGGTGATTATTGCCGCCCGCCCGGCCATGGGTAAGACGGCTTTCGTGCTGTCGTGCATGCGCAACGCGGCGGTGATGGACAAGAAAGCGGTGGCTTTCTTCTCGCTGGAAATGTCCTCGATTCAGCTGGTGAACCGCCTGATTTCGGCCGAAGCCGAGCTGGATTCCGAGAAAATCAAGAAGGGCAACCTGGCCGACTACGAGTGGCAGCAGCTCAACCACAAGATTGCCACGCTCTCGAACGCGCCCATTTTCATCGACGATACGCCCGGCCTGAGCATCCGCGAGCTGCGCACCAAGTGCCGCCGTCTGAAGTCGCACCACGACATTCAGATGATTATCATCGACTACCTGCAGCTGATGACCGGCAACGGCGACGGAAAGCCCGGCGGCAACCGCGAACAGGAAATTGCCTCGATTTCGCGGGCTCTGAAGGGCATTGCCAAGGAGCTGAACATTCCCGTCATTGCCCTTTCGCAGCTGTCCCGCTCGGTGGAAACCCGCGGCGGCGACAAGCGCCCGCAGCTTAGTGACCTGCGCGAATCCGGCTCTATCGAGCAGGACGCCGACATGGTGATGTTCCTCTACCGCCCCGAGTACTACGGCATTACGGAGGACGAAATGGGCAACCCGACCCAGGGCGTGGGCGAGGTTATCATTGCCAAGCACCGCAACGGCGGCCTCGACAACGTGCCGCTGAAGTTTATCGGCCGCTTCACCAAGTTCATGGACCTCGACGGGCAGGGCGGTTTCGCGCCCGAAGCGGCCAGCTACAACACCGGCCAGCTGCCCGCCAGCACCTTCGACGAGCCCGACCCCGGCTTCGCGCCGAACACCATCCGGCTGGGCTCGCGCATGAACGACGCGCCGCCCTCGCCGCAGCCCTTCCCCAAGAGCAACTTCGCCAACGAAGACCCGCCGTTTTAACGAAAGCGACCCGGAAAACGAAACCGCCCGGCAGCGCAAGCTGCCGGGCGGTTGTGCGTTTGGAGCAGTGGCGCCTGCTACTCGGCGGCGGCCCGTGCCCGCAGCGCCGATTGCAGCGTCAGGTTTAGAAAACCACCCACCACGAAGATGGCGCCCGCCACAAAAGGAAAACCCGCCCCGATCAAATCGGCCACGTTGGCTGACCACAGGAAGGGAAAGCAGAATAGCATAGCTGCAGCTCCGACGACCATCAGCGCGTAGCTGCCGAGTGTGCCAAAGACAGCGTGAGCTGACGGGGTAGGAGCAGGCCGGGACTGTACGTAGCGGCTGAGCAGTTGCTGCTGAAACGCGTGAAGCTGGTAATGCTGGCACTGCTCAATGGTAAGGGACGCCAGCGCCGGGCAAGCTCGCCCGGCCCGAAAATCCCGGTGAAATATTCGCCAGTGCTGGGGCAGTAGCAGCAGGCCGAATAAAAAAATGAGCACCGAAGGCAGCGTCCGGTTTCCGTTGCCGAGCATAAACGCCTGCAAGCGAATTTCGTCCATCGGCTCCAGGGCATAGTTCAGCACAACGTGCTTCAGGTCATGGCTTTCGAAGCCCGGTACCAAGTTCAGGCCGCGCGCCTGCATGGTATCCGCCATTTCCCGGCCGATGGTGCCCGCCGGCAGCCGGGCCAGGGCCGCCAGCTTCTCCTGGTAGGGCCGCATGTCGTGAAACCGCTCAATGCAGCTCACGGAAAAAAAGAAAGCACGGCTAATGAGCCGCTCGGCGAGGGAATAAGGAGGCTTGGAGGAGTTCATTTGCTAGGCGGGATAGGTGACGAAATATAGCGGGAAAGAAAAAGCGGCGCCGGTTATCCGGCGCCGCTTTCAGCAAGATGTTGATTCGGCAGTGTTAGGCCGCCGCCGTGGCTACGCGCTTCTTGCCGGCCTTCTTCTTTTCCTTCTTGAGCCGGTTCAGCCACATAATTACGCCCGTCACCGGGAAAGTCACGCCGAGCACGCAGACGATGAGGGCAATGATTTTGGAGGGCGTGCCGTAGATGGCGCCGGTGTGCACGGGCTTGAAGGTGCGGCGCACGCGCTGGCCGAGGTTGCGGTCCTTGAAGGCCAGCTGGCCCAGCGGCCGGCCGGTGTACTGGTCGAGGTACAGCTCGTCGGTGGCGCCCTCGTAAACCGCGCCGGCAGTGGTGGTCATCACGCGCAGAGCTTCGGTCGAGTCCTTGGGCAGCGAAATGGCGTAGGAGAGGGCACCGGGCACCTGCTGCCGGGCCGCGGCGTAGGCCTGGTCGAAGCCGAGCTTACGGCCGTCCAGCACCACTTCCGATTCGGGCGCTTCGGGGCCTTTCGGGTCGGAGCCGGTGACGGCGAAGATGCCGTTATTGAACCACTCGAACGACCACGCCAGGCCGGTGAAGGCGAAAACGAAGAGGAACAGCGCCGAATAGAAGCCGAGCACGATGTGCAAATCGTGGTTGAGGCGCTTGAAGCTCGCGTCCCACTTCACCGTCAGGCGCTGCTTCAGAATTTTGTTCGAGGCCGGCCACCACAGTACGATGCCGGTGCCGATGATGAAGAGGAACAGCAGCGTGCTCACGCCCACGACGAGCTTGCCCGCCGCGCCGCCCACCATGCCCCGGTGCAGCGCCATCATGGTGAAGAAAAACGAATCGCGGTACACGTAGGGGCCCACCACGGCGCCGGTGTAGGGGTTCACGAAGTACTGCGGGCCCCGGCCGCCTTCGCCGCCGCCTTTGCCACCCTTTTCTCCCTTGCCGCCCTGCTCGCCTTTAGCGCCCTGGCCTTCGCCGCGGCCGCCCCGCTCACCGTCCGGACCCGCTTGCGGGCCGCGTTGCGCCCCGCCTTCATTGCGGCGCATGCTGCCTTCCCGGCCTTCCTTGCCGCCTTTCTCACCCGGGCCACCACCGCCCGCCAAGTTGATTTCGATGGTGCGGGCGGGGTCGGCGTAGATTTTCACGCCAGCTACCTTGGCTTTGGGACCGGCCTTGGCCTGCACGGCGGCCACCAGCTGCGCCACGCTCAGGCGCTGGGCGCCGGCGGCGGGTGGCGTCACGTAGTAGCGCTCGGGGTGCAGGCCCTGCTCCAGTTCTTTCTCGAACACGAGCACGGCGCCGGTAAAGCACACGACGGCAATGATCAGCCCGGCGACGAGGCTGAGGTAGAGGTGGATGTTGCGGAAGAGAATCTTCATGACCAGTGAGCGGTGGCTAGGTATGCCGAACCCACCGAACCTCGCGGTCCGATGGGTTGGCGACCCTGAAAAAACCAGGGCGGATGGAATTACAGTTTGTAGGCGAGCGTGGCGGAGAAGCTGCGCGGGGCAATGGGGTTCACGCTGTTATCGTCGTGCAGGTTGTAGCTCAGCTCGTTGAGCACGTTTGCCAGCTTCACCCGCAGCGAGAAGCGCTGGTAGGAGTAGCCCAGCGAGGCGTCGAACAGCAGGTAATCGGGGATGGAAATGAGCTTGAAGGCGTCGCCGGCGGCGAAGGGCTTGCCGGTGGTCGGGTCGTAGGTGCGGGTGTTGCGGCCGGCCAGCTTGTCGCCCACGTAGTAGCCGGTCACGCCGGCCGTCAGGCCCTTCAGCACGGCGTTGTCGAAGGTGTAGAACAAACTCACGTTGGCGGTGTGCGCGGGGTTGTAGCGCAGGCGGCTGCCCTTCTCGTAGATGTTGCTCTTGGTGTAGGCCGTGTTGTTGTAGCTGTAGCCGGCATTCACCGACCAGCCCAGGTAGGGCTTGCTCTGCACGTCCACTTCCACGCCCTGGCTGGTTACTTCGCCGGCCAGCTCCTTCACGTTGGTATCGAGGTTGAGCTTGGGCGTGCCGTCGGCGTTGAACACCGGCGTGCCGTCGGCCTGCAGCACCTGCCCGAGGTAGGTCTGGGCCAGGTTGCTGTTCACGATGCGGTAGGCCGTCACGTTGGCCGAAAGCACCCCGTTGAACAGGTCGTTTTTCAGCCCCAGCTCGTACTGGTCGAAGGTCGAGGGGGCCAGGGCCGCGCCCACGGCCGTGCGGCCGGTGTTGGGCTGGAAGGAGTTGGCGTAGGAGGCAAACACCGAGGTGGTCTTCAGCGGCTGGTACACCAGGCCCAGGCGGGGCGAGAAGGCGTTGTCGAAGCGGCGCGAGGGCACCACCGCGATGGTGCCGGCGGTGTTGTTGTAGGTCCACACGTCGCTGGGCGTTTCCTGGTAGCTCCAGCGCAGCCCCACCAGCATCTTCAGCTTTTCCGAAATGCTCAGCAGATCCTGCACGTAGAAGCCGGCGCGGCGGGTGTTGGCCTTGGTGAGGGTGTTGCGCAGCAGCGCGTCGTAGCCGGCCACGGCGTTGGCGGGCTGGCCGAGCACCTTGCTGCGGTTCAGTACGTTGATCGAATCATAGGCCTGCTGCGCGTAGGCCAGGGTGCTGGTCTGGTACTGGTCGGCGTCGGCGCCCACCAGCAGGGTGTGGCCCAGGAAGCCGGTGTGGAAGTTGCCGGTCAGATCCAGCTGGGCCAGGTAGTAGTTTTCGGTAGTGGCGCTGCGCTGCAGGTTACGGCCCCAGTCGCCGTACAGGCTGGCCTTGGCGTGCCGGGGCGACACGACCACGGTGCCCCGCTTCACCTCGGGCATGGTGCCGTTGTTGATGCCGGTGGGGCGGGTGGCCGAGCGCAGCTCGTTGTCGTAGCGCTGGAAGCCGCCCACGGCGCGCACCTGCCAGGTATCGTTCAGGCGGCTGGTGAGCGTGGCGGTGCTGCTGGTCTGGCGGGTGGCGTTGCGGGCGCCGGGGGCGTTCAGGAAGCGCGTGCGCGAGTCCAGAACCACGTAGTCGATGGCGCCGATGCCGAAGTCGGGCGTGCGGTTGTCGCGCAGGTAGTCGCCCTCCAGCACCAGGTCGGTCTTGGGCGTGAGCTTGAAGAGCAGCGAGGGGTTCACATAGAAGCGTTCCGACTGCACCTCGTCGCGGTAGCTGTTGCCGCGCTCGTAGGTGGTGTTCAGGCGGTAGGCCACCTTGTCGCTCTTGCCCACGGCCCCGTACACGTCCACCATCGGCTTCCAGAAGCCAAACGAGCCCACGCGCAGGCCCAGCGAGCCGCCCTGCTCAAACTTGGGCTTCTTGGTCACCAGGTTCAGCACCCCGCCGGCGGCCACGTTGCCGTAGAGGATGGCCGCGCTGCCCTTGAGCACCTCCATGCTTTCCAGCGAGGAGGCTTCGGGCATAATGCCGTTGTTGAAGCGCACCCCGTTCTTGAAGGTGTTGTTCGAGCCGTAGGCGAAGCCACGGCTGCCCAGCTCTTCCTGCACGCCGCCGGTGGTGCTGGTCACGTATAGGCCGGGCGTGTTGACCAGCGCGTCGCTCAGGCGCAGCACCTGCTGCTGCTCCAGGGTCTGCTGGGTCACCGTCAGCACCGCCTGGGGCAGGTCCAGCGGGCGAATGGGCATCTTGCTCACGCCGGTGGGCCGCTGGTTGAGGCTGCGCGTCTCGGTGATGCGCACTTCCGCCAGCTGGCTGGTGCTTTTGGCCAAGGTCACGGCGGGCAGGCTCACGGTGCCGCGGGCCGGCACATCTACTTCGATTTCCTGCGTCACGTAGCCCAGGTAAGCCACGGCCAGCGTCTGCTTGCCGGCCGGCAGGCGCAGGCGGAAGGAGCCGTCCGCTTCCGTGCTCGTGCCAATGGTCGTACCCTTCACCATCACTGATACCTGCTCGGCCGCCTGCCCATCGGCCAGCACCACGCGGCCTACCACCTGGCCCTGGGCCGGCTGAGGCGTGGTGGGCTCATCGCCGGAATGGGAAACATAGCTCAGGTTGGGGGCGGCGTTGGCGGCCAGCGGAGTCACTGCCAGCAGCAGGAAGGGTAGCGTACGGCTCATTGGTTATTTAGACCGATTCAAAAGTGATGCAAAGCAAAGCACTGTTTAGATTCGATCCAAACAAAGAGGAAAGTAAAATGTACATTTTCTAAATAAGCTGCCTAAGATCAGCTGGCCGGCCATGCGCCCTAAACTGCAAAACCGCGCCGGAAAGCCAGGTTCCGGCGCGGTTTTGCGGTATAGGCACGGTATTGGGCTCAGCGGGCCGGTAGGGCAGCCGGCACCAGCTCAAAGGCTTCGGCCAGTAGCTCGTAGGAGCGGAGCCGGTCCTGGAAGTCGGCCGTGATGGTGACGACCACGATTTCCTCGACCTGGTAGCTGCGGGCTACGTCGGTGAGCTGCTCGCGCAGCTGGGCGGGCGTGCCGCTCAGGATGCGGCCGCGGTTGTAGGCCAACCGGCCGCGCTCTTCGGCGGTGTAGGGGTAGTCGCGGGCTTCCGCGTAGCTGGGGAAGGGGCCGCGCCGGTTCTGCTCGATGCGCAGCATCTGCAGCTCCATGGCGGCGCGCAGCTCGTCGGCCTTCTGTTCGGTGTCGGCGCAGAGCACGAACACGGCCACGTTGGCGGTGGGCCGCTGGAAGAAGGCCGAGGGCTTGAACCGGTCCCGGTACAGCTGCATGAGCTTGGGGCCGCCGTTGGGGTTGATGAACTGCGCGAAGGAAAATGCCATGCCCAAATGCGCCGCGTACAGCCCGCTTTGCCCGCTGGAGCTGAGCAGCCAGGGCTCGGGCACGGTGGGCGCCTGGGGCATGGCCTTCACCTTGGCGTGGATGGTGTCGGGCACTTCCTCGTCGAGGAGAAAGGCCTTCAGGTCCATGAGCTGCTCGGCAAATTCCTCGTCGCTGAACTGGTTGCCGGGGCTGAGCACGTGGGCCGTAAACCGGTCGGAGCCCGGCGCGCGGCCGATGCCCAGGTCGATGCGGCCGGGAAAGAGCGTTTCGAGCATGCGGAAGTTCTCCGCCACCTTCAGGGCCGAGTAGTGCGGCAGCATCACCCCGCCCGAGCCCACGCGGATGCGCTCCGTCTGGCCCGCGAGGTGGGCAATGAGCACTTCCGGCGTGGTGCCGGCCAGGAACGGCGTGTTGTGGTGCTCCGATACCCAGAAGCGCTGGTAGCCGAGGCGGTCAGCCAGCTGGGCCAGCTGCACGGTTTCGAGCACGGCCTGCCGGGGCGTGGCGCCGGGCCGCACCGGCGACTGATCGAGCACGCTCAGGCGAATTTGCGGGGTAGTTTCCATAGGGGCGGGGTGGATGTAGCCCGTATAACCGGCCGCCTGGGGCGGTAGTTTGGCCGGCGTGGTACCCTCACCGATACCAGCCCGCCGCTGCCCGGCCCCCGTCACCAAGCGGCCAACCGCCGATATTGCGCCCATGAATCCGCCCGCCGACGCCCAGGCCGTCCTGCTCGACTACTTCCGCCGCCACCTGCCCGGGGCTACCGCCGAGGAGCTGGCGGCCATCGGCAGCCTGTTCGAGGGGCGCCGCCTGGCCCGGCACGAGGTGCTGGTGCGCGCCGGCGAAGTCGCGCGCGTGGGCGCCTTCGTGGCGCGCGGCTGCCTGCGCTCCTTCGTGGTCGACGAGAAGGGCAAGGAGCACATCGTGCAGTTTGCGCCCGAAAACTGGTGGATTTCCGACCAGAACAGCCTCAACCGCCACGAGCCGGCTCAGTTCACCATCGACGCGGTGGAGGATTCCGAGGTGCTGCTCTTCGACGCCACGTTTTTCCGCAAGCTCAGCCAGATTACGCCGGACTTCCCCGAGTTCTTCCACCGGCTGCTGCAAAACAACGTGCGCACCCTGCAGCGGCGACTGGTTCTCACGCTCAGCGCCCCGGCCGAGCAGCGCTACGTGGATTTTCTGCAGACCTACCCCACGCTGGCCCGCCGCCTGCCCCAGCGCATGATTGCCAGTTATTTGGGCGTCACGCCGGAGTCCTTGAGTCGTATCCGCCGCGAGCTGGCCGGGCACTGAGGGCTAAGCGCGGTATCTGCAGCGCGTAGAGAGCAGCGAGTCTGTGGGCAGCGGGAGCGGGGTCAGGCCATGGTAAACTGCTCAATCAGCTCTTGCAGCTGCGGAAACTCCCGGGTCAGCGCCGTGCGTTCGGCCAGCTCGAAATCGGCGAAATCGAAGCCGGGGGCCACGGTGCAGCTGACCAGCGCAAAGCCCGCGCCGTGCCGGAGGCGGGCGCCGAACCAGGCCCCGGCCGGCACCACGGCCTGGGGCACTTCACCGGCAGCGACATCAAGGCCCAGGACGATGCGCTGGGCCTGGTTGTCGCGCAGCACGATGATTTCCAGCGGCTGGCCCTGGTGGAAAAACCACAGCTCGTCGGACTTGATGCGGTGCAGGTGCGACTTGTCGGCGTTTTCGAGCAGGTAATAGATGGCCGTGCTCACGCTGCGGGGCTGGCCCGCGCTGTTGGTCAGGGCCTGCGCCGAGCGGTAGGTTTCGCGGTAGTAGCCGCCTTCGGGGTGCGGGGCCAATTGCAGGTCGCGGATGATGTCGGGGGCGCTCATGCGTCGGGTAAGGCGAAGGGGAAACGGGTGAGCCGATCAGGCTAGGGGGAAAAGCGTCGCCGGCCTCGGCAGCCAGCGCGGCAGCCGAGCCGCCGGTGGAGTACTACGGTTGGTTGAACTCGCCGATGTGCCAGAGGATGCCGGAGGGGTCGTGCACGAAGCCTTCTTTGCCCCAAGGCTCCTGCCGGATGGCCGTGACCCGGGCGCCGGGGTAGCGCGCGGGCAAATCCAGCGCCGTGAGTCCGACCCAGTACCGCTCGACGTCCTCGACTTCCAGAAACAGCATGGTGTTGTCGACCCAGTCCCGCACGTAGGCATCCTGCAAATAGAAGCTCAGGCCCCGCAAGGCGAAAACCGACATGACCGGCGACAACACCGTTTCGGTGAAGCCCAGGGCGCGGTAAAAGCTGCGCGAAACGCTGTAGTCTTTGGCCCCGATGAAGGGCCGGAGGGAAAGCACTTGTTGCTCCATGGGGTCGGGGCTTGGGGGAGTTGCGGCGGGCATTGCCGGGGCGAAGTAAGCAGAGGTTAGACGAAATATGGCCGCTTGCTGGAGCCGCGCCGCGGCCGGGGGCTGGCAGCGCCCCTCGAAACGGCCTTTAGTGATGCGGACGGGAAGCTAAGGATGACTGCTGGTAGCCCCTACGGCGGAACGCGGGCGGAAGACACCCGCAAGGGGCGCAAAAGAAAAGCCCTGCCGATATCGACAGGGCTTTTCAGCAGGTGTGGTAAAAAGCGCGGCGGATTATTTTTGGCGCTCCAGGCTGATGACGAACAGGTTGCGGCGCTGGGGCTGGCTCAGCAGCAGCTGCTGGTCTTCGAAGCCGGCGTAGCCGCAGGTCAGCGTCATGCGGGCGTTGGTGGGCAGGGTCAAGTTGAATTCGCCCTGGGAGTTGGTCACGGCCAGGATTTCGCGGGTGTTGGTTTTCCAGATGGTAGCGCCGGGCAGCGGCTGGCCGTCGGGGGCGGTGATGGTGCCGGCCACGCTCACGGCGAAGTGCTCGTGCAGGATGTCGCTGCCGGGGGCCACCAGCTTGGGCTTGATGCGCGCCGGGGCGGCAGCGGGCCTGGCAGCACCTTTGGCGGCGGGCTTCACCGTGCCGGCCGAGCGGGCCGGTACGCCCGTGGCGGCCAAGGCCGACGAGCAGGAAGCAGCAGCGAAGAACAGAGCGGCGAGGCAGGCGTGAAAACAGCGCATGACGGTAGGGGTGGGTGAGCGGTGAGAAACTTCATTCGCGGGGCGGCAACCCTGCTGGAGCGTTGGATCTGAGGCAAACCTACGCCGGCCGCCGGCCCCGGGGCCCGCTTATTGGCCCACGGGCGGCCCGGCCTGTGCGAACGGCCCATTTTCCTTTGCCGAACACTGGCCCCGGTCTGGTTTGCGTCCGGTCGGGTCCCCATTTCTTACCATACATCAAGGCGCGGCCCCTGCCCGGGGCGGTACCTTTGTGCTGTACTTAACCGGGAGCCCCGATGGACCGCAAAGCCTTTCTCAAAACCCTGGCCCTGTTGCCCTTCGCTTCCGCCGCTGCCATGAACCTGCAAGACCTCCATAAAGTATCCTCCGCCTTCCAGACCAGCGCCAAAATGCCCGTGCTCTTCATCGGGCACGGCTCGCCGATGAACGCGCTGGAAGACAACAAATTCACCCGCGCCCTCAAGCAGATGGGCGAAGACATCCGCCAGCGCCAGCGGCCCAACGCCATCCTCGTGGTATCGGCGCACTGGCTCACGCGCGGCTCCTTCGTGACCCTGAACGAGCGGCCCGAAACCATCCACGACTTCGGCGGCTTCCCGCAGGAGCTGTTTGCCATGCAGTACCCCGCCCCCGGTGCCCCCGAGCTGGCCCGCCAGACCATGGCCCTGGTGCCCGACCTGCACGGCTCCGACGAGTGGGGCCTCGACCACGGTACCTGGACGGTGCTGCACCACCTCTTCCCGGCCGCCGACGTGCCCGTGTTCCAGCTCAGCCTCGACGTGGCCAAAACACCCGCCCAGCACTTCGCCCTGGCCGCCCAGCTGCAGGAGCTGCGCAAGCGCGGGGTGCTCATCATCGGCTCAGGCAACGTGGTGCACAACCTGCGCCAGAGCATGCAGAAGCTCATGGCCAATGACGCCTCGCCCTACGACTGGGCCGTGGAATTCGACGAGTGGGTGAAAAAGCGCATCGACCAGCGCGACTTCACCGCCCTCTTTGACGTGCAGAAAGCCGGCGCCAGCGGCCCGCTCGCCGTGCCCACGCCCGACCACTACTGGCCGCTGCTCTACTCCCTGGCCCTGGCCGACAAGGACGAACCCATCACGCACGCCTTCGAGGAAGTCAGCTACGGCGGCCTGAGCATGCGCACGGTAGCCATCGGCTAAGGCCGTAGCTGCTGCGCAAACCTCGTCGCCGCGTTTCGGCGGCCGTTCCGCATTCCGGAACGGCCGCCGAAACGTTTTTTTGCTCATTCCAAAATGCGGAATGGCCTCCAAAACGTTTTTTTAGTCATTCCGCATTTCGGAATGGGCTTCGAAAGGTTTTTTTGGTCATTCCGAAATGCGGAATGGTCTTCGAAAGGTTTTTGCCCATTCTGGATTTCGGAACGGGCTTCGGAAAGAAGTTGGCGCCGCCCCCGGCGGCTACTGCCCCCGAAACCGCCACACCGGCAGCACCTCGCCGGCCCGGAACTCGCTGCGCTCGGCCGGCAGCTCCACGAACCCGTCCGAGGGCAGCAGGCTGGCCAGGTCGCCGGAGCCGTGGGCGCGTTCGGGGCGGGCCAGCAGGCGGCCGTCGGGGCTGCGCTCCAAGCTCACCAGCAGGAAGTGCGTCAGACTCGGTTTAAACGTGACATCAGAAGCTAGAGCGGCCGGCTCGGGGGCGGCGAACTGCGGCGCGGGCAGCTGCACGGCCCGCAGCCAGGGCGCGGCGTAGCGGTAGTAGTTGACGAACGTCGACACCGGGTTGCCGGGCAGGGCGAAAACCACCGCGCCCTCGGGGTGGCGGCCAAACCAGAACGGCTTGCCCGGCCGCTGCCGCACCTCGTGGAACAGCTGCTCGGCGCCGGCCTGCCGCAGCGCCTGGGGCAGGTAGTCGGCCTTGCCCATCGACACGCCGCCGCTGAGCAATACCGCGTCGTAGTCCCGCAGCAGCGGGGGCAGGCCAACTTGCAGCGCCGCCGGGTCGTCGTCGAAGTGGAAGATATGGCCCTCGGCCCCGGCCTGCCGCACGGCCGCCAGCAGCATGTAGGCGTTGGAGCGACGAATCTGGTGCGCGGCGGGCTCTTCGCTGATGTCCACCAGCTCGTCGCCGGTGCTGACCACGGCTACCCGGGGGCACCGCGTGACCAGCAGCGTGACAGCGCCCACGGTGGCGGCCACGGCTATTTCGGCGGGACCCAGCAGGGTGCCGGCGGGCAGCAGCAGCGCCCCGGCCGGGCGGTCGGAGCCCCGGCGGTGTACGTTGTGGCCCGCGGCGGGCGGCGGCGCCTGTACCCGGGCCACGCGGCGGCCGTCGGGCCGCTCCTCGATGCGCAGGTCCTCGTAGCGCACCACGGTATCCGTGCCCGGCGGCAGCACCGCCCCGGTCATAATTTCGACGGCGGCCGCGGCATCGGCGAGTGGGGTAGGGGGCTGACCGGCAAACAGGGTGCTTTCGATGACGAAGCTGGTTTGGCCGGCTGCCACGGCCGCGTAACGGAGCGCAATGCCGTCCATGGTCACGCGGTCGAAGGGCGGAAAGTCGCGGTCGGCGTACACGGACTCGCGCAGCACCCGGCCGGGGGCCTCGGTGAGCAGCACGCGTTCGGCGGGCAGGGGCGCGGCGGTGGCCTGCACCAGGCGGGTAGCTTCGTCGACGGAAATCATGCGGCGGGGCGGAAAGTAAGGGCAATTACGGGCCGCAAAGTACGCCCGACGGCGGCTTCGCGCCCTAGGACTGAAAGCCGGCTGCCGCGCCCGAATAGCCTTTCGCGGAGTTTATTGGGGCTTACGGCCAGGGACATCGGCGGTGGCGGTTCACGCGCCGTACAGGCAAGGCACCCGATCTTTGCCCCCACATGACGTTTTTCTCTTCGCTTTATGCCCGAGCCATAGCCTGGCTCGACCGTACTTTTCTCCGCCGCCTCTACCCCGAACGGATGCGCTGGCTGGTGCTGCGCAGCCTGCCCTTCTGGGTGGCGTCGCTGCTGACGGGCCTGGCCGCCGTCGGCTACGAAAAACTGTTCGTCTGGGCCGAGCAAACCAGCTTTGCCTGGCTACGGGCCCAGCCCCTGCTGGCTTTCGGGCTGACGCCGCTGGCCTTCCTGGGCTCCTGGCTGCTGGTGCAGCGCCTGGCGCCGGCGGCGCGGGGCAGCGGTATTCCGCAGGTAATGGCCGGCATCGAGCTGTCGACGCCCGCCCGCCACGGCTACGCGGGCTACCTGCTCAGCATGAAAGTGGCCGTGGTGAAGGTGCTCAGCAGCGTGGTGCTGCTGCTGGGCGGCGGGGTCATCGGCCGCGAAGGGCCCACCATCCAGATTTCGGCGGCCATCTTCCGGGCCATCAACCGCCTGCAGCCGGCCGGCTGGCCGCAGCTTTCCCGGCAGATTGCCCTGGTGACGGGCGGGGCGGCCGGGCTGGCGGCGGCGTTCAATACCCCGCTGGGCGGCATCGTGTTCGTGGTGGAAGAGCTGACGCAGCTGCACCTGACGCGCTTTCGCATGGCCGTGTTTACGGCCGTTATCATTGCCGGCCTCACGGCCCAGGCCGTGCTCGGGCCTTACCTGTACCTGGGCTACCCCAAAGTGCAGCCCGCCGAGGGCTGGGTGCAGGCCATGGTGGTGCTGGTGGCCCTCACCTGCGGGCTGGCCGGGGCGGCCTTCGCCAAGGCGCTGCTGTGGCTGGGCAACTACCGCCGCCGCTTCACCACGCTGCCCGCGCAGGCCGCCTGGGTAGCCGGCTGCGGCCTGCTGCTGGCCGGCCTGATTTTCCTGCTCGGCACCGATGGCATGGGCACGGGCAAACCCATCATCAACCGCCTGCTGTTTCAGAACGACGGGCAGACGGCCTGGTACCTGTTTCCGGCGCGCTTCGTGGGCATGGCCCTCAGCTACAGCAGCGGCGGAGCCGGCGGCGTGTTTGCCACCTCGCTCAGCGCCGGCGCCATCCTCGGCGACGCCCTCGCGCGCATGGCCGGCGTACCCGTGGGCGACCAAAACCTGCTCATCCTGGTGAGTATGGTGAGCTTTCTGACCGGGGTGGTCCGCTCCCCGTTTACCGCCGCCATCCTGGTGCTGGAAATGACCGACCGGCACTCCGCCATCTTCCAGCTGTTGCTCAGCGGCCTGCTGGCCCAGGGCGTCAGCGCGCTGGTCGACCAGCATTCCTTCTACGAGCACCTGAAAAAAGCCTTCGTGCGCGAAACCCTGGCCCAACCGCTGCCCGCCTCCGCCGCCACTTCTATCTGACTTCCATGCCTGATTCCGATTCCCCCAAGCTCACCCACCTCAACGCCGCCGGGCAGCCGGCCATGGTCGACGTCGGTCAGAAAGCCGTGACGCGCCGCGTGGCCCGCGCCCGCAGCCGCGTGCTGCTCGGGGCCGATATCCTGGCCCTGGTGCAGCAGGGCGACCTGCCCACCCGCAAGGGGCCGGTGTTCCAGACGGCCATTCTGGCCGGCATCATGGCCGCCAAGAAAACCGCCGACCTGATTCCGCTCTGCCACCCCCTGGGCCTCGACGACTGCCAAGTCACCATCACCGTGGCCCCGCCCGAGGCCGTCGTCATTGAATGCACCGCCACCGTGACGGGCAAAACCGGGGTGGAAATGGAGGCCCTGACCGGCGCTTCGGTAGCGGCCCTGACCATCTACGACATGTGCAAGGCCCTTTCGCACGACATCGTCATTCAGGAAACCCGGCTGCTGTCGAAAACCGGCGGCAAAAGCGACTTTCAGCACGAGGGGTAAAAGGAGCCGTCATGTCGAGCAAAGCGAGACATCTCGCTCGATAGTAACTTCCTTCGTTGAGCTTCACTATCCGACGTTAGCACGCGAGATGTCTCGCTTTGCTCGACATGACGTTCAATGAAGCATGACGTTCTAAACGCAAGTATGGAACCCAAACACCAGAAACACGCCGCTTTGGCCCGCCCCGACCTTGGGGAATTCGGCCGCCACGAGCTGGGCATCCTCGGCGCGCCCTGCGGCGTCATCAAGGACCTGGCCGCCCGGCTGCTGCCCCTGCTCACGCCCGCCCTGCGCGTGGCCTACATCGATGCCGACCACGCGGCCGGCGACGAGGCGGCCGACGGGGGGGCGGGCGGGGCCGATGCCATCCTGCAGGCCGGCGCCGCCGCCGAGCTGACCGACAAGATTCACTTCCGCCGCCTCGACCTGCGCCGCGGCATGGATAAGTTCATTCAGCCCCAGTGGCTGAACGAGCAGAGCTTGGTGCTCGTCAACGGCAACCACTTCCGCGCCCGGCAGCAGGTGGTCATCATCGACCCGCGCAAGCCCCTGGACAAGAAGCTGGACCGCCTGACCGACGTGCGGCTGGTGCTGCTGTCGGAAGGCCAGACGGAGCTGCCCGCCGTGCTGCGAAACCACCTGCCGAATGCCGCCGAAGTGCCCGTACTGCCCCTGGCCGATACCGACGCCATTGCCGCCTGGGCGCAGCAGTGGCTGCGCGAGCAGCAGCCCCCGCTGCGCGGCCTGGTGCTGACCGGCGGCCGCAGCCAGCGCATGCAGCAGGACAAAAGCCGCCTGCGCTACCACCAGCGGGAGCAGCGGGAGCACGCTGCCGCCCTGCTGGCCCCGCTCTGCCAGGACGTGCTCATCAGCTGCCGCCCCGACCAGGCCGCCGACGTGCCCGCCGGCCTCACCGCCCTGCCCGACCAGTTCCTCGACCTGGGGCCCATGAGCGGCCTGCTCACCGCCTTCCGCCACGACCCCAACGCCGCCTGGCTGGTGGTGGCCTGCGACCTGCCCTTCCTCACCGAAGCCACGCTGCGGCACCTGGTGCAGCACCGCCACGCCGGCCGCGTGGCCACCGCCTTCCAAAGCCCCGACAACGAGTTTCCCGAGCCGCTCATCACCATCTGGGAGCCGCGCAGCTACCCGGTGCTGCTGCAGTTTCTGGCCCTGGGCTATTCCTGCCCGCGCAAAGCCCTGATCAACTCCGACATCGAGCTGCTGCCCGCCCCCGCGCCCCAGGAGCTGCGCAACGTGAATACGCCCGCGGAGCGCGCAGCGGCGCAGCAGGAGCTGGGCATCCGATAACCCGAGTGGTACTACGACTTGAGCGCAGCGAAGTCGTAGTACCACTGTCGTGGCTGACGCAGGGCCGCATTGCCCTAAAATGCGCGTTGCAAAGGCCTGCAATCGGCAATACCCCAGCCGCGGAGCGGCGCCACGTCAACAGAACGACCACCGCCTAAACGTTTTGAGCTCCGGAGGAGCGGCACCCGACCCATGTAGTCAAAGTGCCGCTCCTCCGGAGCTCGGTCGTTCTTGTCGATTCCCTTTTCCATTGATGTGGCGCCGCTCCGTGGCAGGGGCTGCCGGCTGAGCTGTTGCCGTTCTTCACCAGAAGGCTGCGGGGCAGAAAGAAGCGGGAGCGAAACGGCGCCGCCTACTTGGGTGAAGAACAGTTATATCAACGGTTTACCTGTTGAGCTTTCATCGAAATGCTGAAGCGTTATAGTTCAATAAACCAAACGCTTCGGCCAACTCCGGCGCCGGGGCAAGCGTAGGGCTTAACCAGCGGCGGTCCGGCTCGGCGGAGCCGGCCGCCGGGGTTCCCGCCCGTCTTGTTCCTCTATTCCAACCCAAGCGCCTCTATGAGTACCGTTTCCACAACCAGCGCCGCCGACGGCCAGCTCCGGCCCCTGGTGCCACCCAGCCCCGTCACCCTGCGCATCAACGGCCAGGACCACCCCTTGCAGCTGGCGCCCTGGACCAGCTTGCTCGATGCCCTGCGCGAGTACGCCGGCCTCACCGGCACCAAGAAGGGCTGTGACCACGGCCAGTGCGGGGCCTGCACCGTGCTCGTCGACGGCAAGCGCATCAACAGCTGCCTGACGCTGGCGGTGCTCCAGGAAGGCGCCGACATCACGACCATCGAAGGACTGGGCTCCGAGCACGCGCTGCACCCCCTGCAGCAGGCCTTTATCGACCACGACGCCTTCCAGTGCGGCTACTGCACGCCCGGCCAGATCTGCTCGGCGCAGGGGCTCATCAACGAGGGCAAAGCCCAGACCGAGGACGAAATCCGGGAGCTGATGAGCGGCAACGTCTGCCGCTGCGGCGCTTACGTGGGCATCCTGGCCGCCGTGAAGGAAGTAGTCGACGCGAAGCGGTGAAATGGTGAGTTGGCTGTTCAACGACTCGCCGCCATTTCACGCCTCGCAACTCACCATCTCACCACCTCACCAACTCACCAGATGAACCCCTTCACCCTTACCCGTGCCGCGTCGGTGGATGCTGCCGTGCGCGACTTCAGCGGCCACGAGGCCGCGGCCTACATCGGGGGCGGCACCAACCTGCTCGACCTGATGAAGGAAAACGTGGCGCACCCCCAGCACCTCGTCGGGCTGAACAAGCTGCCGCTGTCGGCCATCGAAAGCACCACCGGCGGCGGGCTGCGCCTGGGCGCCACGGCCTCGAACGCCGATACGGCTTGGCACCCGGAGGTCCAGCAGCGTTATCCGCTGCTGAGCCAAGCCATTCTGGCCGGGGCTTCGCCGCAGCTGCGCAACATGGCCACCAACGCCGGCAACCTGATGCAGCGCACCCGCTGCTACTACTTCTACGACACGGCCACGCCCTGCAACAAGCGGGAACCCGGCTCGGGCTGCGCAGCCATCGGCGGCTACAACCGCATCCACGCCATCCTGGGCACTTCTGAGCATTGCATTGCCACTCACCCCTCGGATATGTGCGTGGCCCTGGCCGCGCTGGAGGCCGTGGTGCAGGTGCAGGGTCCCGACGGCGAGCGGCAGATCAAGTTCGAGGACTTCCACCGCCTGCCCGAAGACCACCCCGAGCGCGACAACACCCTGAAACCGGGGGAGCTGATTACCGGCATCGAACTGCCCGCTCAGGGCTTCGCCGAAAACTTCGCCTACCTCAAGCTGCGCGACCGGCAGAGCTACGCCTTCGCGCTGGTATCGGTGGCCGTGGGGCTGGAGCTGGACGGCAATACCATCAAGGAAGCCCGGCTGGCCCTCGGCGGCGTGGCCCACAAGCCCTGGCGCGACCGGGCCGCCGAGGACCTGCTCAAAGGCCAGCCCGCCACCGAAGCCACTTTCCGCAAGGTCGCCGAGGCGGTGCTTAAGGAAGCCAAGGGGCAGGGCACCAACGACTTCAAGATCGAGCTGGCCAAGCGCGCCATCGTGCGGGCCCTCACGCAGGCTGCGGCCGGGGAGCAACAAGCATCCGACGTCTTTACCAACAGCAATCCATGAGCACCGATAGCAATACCAAATACGTCGGCAAGGCCCCGAGCCGCGTCGAAGGCCCCCTGAAGGTGACCGGCCAGGCCAAGTACTCGGCCGAGTTTGACGTGCCCGACCTCGTGTACGGCTACGTGGTGAGCAGCCCCGTGGCCAAGGGCAAAATCCGGAAAATCCACGCCGACAAAATCCTGGCGCTGCCCGGCGTCCTCCAAGTGTTTTCGCACGAAAACGTGCCCACGCTGGCCTGGTTTGACCGCAGCTACAAGGACGACGTGGCCCCCGGCGGCTCGCCTTTCCGTCCGCTGCAGGACGACGAAATCAAGTTCAGCCAGCAGCCCGTGGCGCTGGTAGTAGCCGAAACGTTTGAGCTGGCCCGCTACGCCGCTTCCGTCCTCGAAATCGAGTACGAGCAGGAGAAGCACGAAACCGACGTGGAGGCCCTGCGCGAGAAGGGCCAGGAGCCCGGCAGCGGCAAAACCGGCTACAAACCGCCCGTGCGCCGCGGCAACGCCGACAAGGGCCTCAGCAAGGCCGAGCACCGCATCAAGCAGGAGTACGTGCACGGCACCCAGCACCACAACCCGATGGAAATCTTCGGGGCCACGGTGCACTACCACCCCGACGGCAAGCTGACCGTCTACGACAAAACCCAGGGCGTCTTCAACTGCCAGCAGTACCTGAAAAAGGTGTTCGGCCTGAGCGCCGATAAGGCCCGGGTGGTCAACCTGTTCATGGGCGGCGGCTTCGGGGCGGGGCTGCGGCCGCAGTACGAGCTATACCTTTCGGTGCTGGCCGCGCTGGAGCTGAAACGCTCCATTCGCCTGAGCCTCACGCGCCAGCAGATGTTCAGCCTGGGCCACCGCCCGCACACCCTGCAGACGGTGGAGCTGGGTACCGACGCCAGCGGCGCCCTGGTGGGCGTGAAGCACAAGGCCGTCCACGAAACCTCGCGCTTCGAGGAGTACACCGAAAATGTGGTGAACTGGTCGGGCATGCTCTACCAGTGCCCCGACGTGCACCTGGAGTACGAAGTGGTGCCGCTCGACGTGTTTACCCCGCTCGACATGCGCGCGCCCGGCGCGGCCACCGGCTCCATCGGCCTGGAAGTGGCCATGGACGAAATGGCCTACGCAGCCGGCATCGACCCGCTGGAATTCCGTCGCCGCAACTACGCCGACCGCGACCAGAACGAGGACAAGCCCTTCAGCAGCAAAAAGCTGCGCGAAGTGTACGACGAAGGCGCCCGCCGCTTCGGCTGGGATAAGCGCAAGATGGAGCCCCGCTCCATGCGCGAGGGCAACCGGCTGGTCGGTTGGGGAATGGCCGGAGGCGTGTGGGATGCTTCCATGCAGAAAGCCGCCGCCAAAGCCACTATCACCGCCGACGGGAAGCTCACGGTGAGCAGCGCCGCCGGCGAAAACGGCACCGGTACCTACACCGTGATGACGCAGATTGCGGCCGAAACCCTGGGCCTGCCCATGGAAGCCGTCACCGCCAAGCTCGGCGACACCACCTTGCCCGAAGCCCCCGTGCAGGGCGGCTCCTGGACGGCTGCCACCGTCGGCTCCGCGGTGAAAAGCGTGTGCGAGGCCCTGGGCGAAAAGCTGCTGAAGCTGGCCCAGAAAATGGACGACTCCCCGCTGAAAGGCGCCAAGCCCGAGGACGTGGAATTCGTCAACGGCCTGATCCGGCTGCGCAAGGAGCCCCGGCAATCGGTGGTGCTGCGCGACGTGCTGCAAGTGAGCGGGGAGCGGGAAATCGAGGCCGACTCCTCGGTGATGCCCAACCCGCTGAACATGCAGAAGTACTCGATGCACGCCCACAACGCAGTGTTCGTGGAAGTGCAGGTGGATGAGGACCTGGGCACCATCCACGTCACGCGGGTGGTGAACGTGGTGGCCGCCGGCCGCATCATCAACCAGAAAACCGCCCGCTCGCAGGTGCTCGGCTCGGTGGTGTGGGGTATCAGCATGGCCCTGATGGAGGAAACCGTGATGGACCACCGCTACGGCCGCTACCTGAACCACAATTTCGCCGAGTACCACGTGCCCGTCAACGCCGACGTGCGCGACATCGAGGTGCATTTCGTGGAGGAGGAAGACCCGCACGTGAACCCGCTGGGCGTGAAAGGCATCGGCGAAGTGGGCCTGCTGGGCGTGGCCGCCGCCATTACCAATGCCGTGTACCACGCCACCGGCAAGCGCGTACGCAGCCTCCCGCTCACGATTGACAAGCTGCTGTAGCCTCGGCTGGAGTCGCAATGGCAACGCCCCGAAACCACAGTGGTTTCGGGGCGTTGCTGTTTCTTTAGGTCGGAGAGGCGGAAAAACGGAAACCGGATTTTAGTTATGGACGCAATCAGAATTAAAAATGAGGCGGGGCTGGAGCTTGTCGTCACCACCGATGAGCCGGAGGATTATGGTAATGTAGGCGGTGGGGATGAGGACTTACCCTTATGGTCTAAGGACTATCCTCTGTGGAGTGAATATCTGGCCGCTACTGAGCCCGAGTACCGCCCACACCTGGAGTTGATTAAAAGGGCAATTGAAGAGCTGGGCTGGGTGGGCGCTACCGCCGACGAAAAGGCCAACGACTGGCATTTCGTTTTCTCCGATGGAGTGGCCCTAGGATATGGCTGGAGGGATTGGGGCGCTTTGATGTCGGCAATTGTGGGAAAAAGGGAGGGGTATTTGACGTATTACATGCGGCGCTGATAGTTGCTGTTGGTTTCACGACTAAGAATCCGGATTGGACCGCTGATTCAACTTCTGCAGCACCGCAATATCCTCTTGGTCCTTTCCCCGATTCGTAGCCTGTTTGCTCAGGATGAGGTCTGCCAGCGCAACGGTGTAAATATCGAAGCCATCCAGCCTGGAAACCGTCTTTCGACGGAAAGCGTCATTGAATCTGCCAAGGCCCAGGATTTCGGGTAGAAAATCTACCATGAAATCCTCGAAGCTGTGTTTGAAAAATGACTTCTTCGGGTTCGGTGATTGTTCGTTCCGATAGGAATCGACATTTATACCAAACTCTTCCAATGCCTCCAGGAGCCGATAGTAATTGGCGTAGCTGGGATTATACCAGAAGTCAAAATCATATTTATCGGACAGCTCTCCAGACGGTAGCATGCTCATCCGATAGTGCCCGTAAATAGCCACCGCCGCACCACCCACAATCAGGTATTCTACCGCATGCTTATGCAATAGTCGGCAGAGCTGCAGCAGCGTCTCATTCGCCGATTCCGTCATGCGCTTTCGTCGCCGGTTTATCGTTTGGCCGGATAGTCGCTTTCACCAACTGCAGAAAGTCTCTGATTTTCCCTTCTGCCGGCGCACGAACAGCAACTGGAGTGCTACGCGGATCAGCGGCCTTTTTGAGGCTCTTGAAAGAGGTGTAACGTTTCATAATGACTGCGCTTCAACGCTCCGTGTCTGGGTGGTTGTGGGCATAGCAATGAAGCCGGCTCCATGCCCTCATTACCAATCGACAAGGTAGTCAGACACAAGGTTCCGAACTGTAATACCCTGGTTTCCCGCTCTACGCTTGAGAGGCGTCGTCGGCCCGGCATTCCGCACACGCTGTAGCCAAAAACCGGCGCATTACACGTTCGGCCAAAACTACACGACTCACCAAGCGCGTTTAGATAGCGAGCTTAACCGATACCGTCAGTCCCAGAGCCCTGTCACCGCAAAAGCTGCTACCAGACTCAGCCACAGCAGCACGCCGTACGCCACCAGGCTGACCACGTTGGCCACTGCTTTCTGCCAGCCGCCCTGGTAGCGAAGGTAATCCAGCAGGTAGTAGAGCAGGCCCCCGAAAGCCCCCGCTACCGGCACGGTGAGCAGCGGCAGCACGGTCCAGAGGCCAAATTTCAGGTGGGCCCCGCTGGCGAAAACCGCCATGAAAAGGGCTATCAGCACGAAAGCAATGCCGGCGCCCTGCGCGACGCGTTTGCTCAGCGGGCTGGGGTGGAGGCTTGTCGGGAGGTCTTGTTGAGCAGTCATGGGTTTGTGGTGGTTGATGGGTGAAAGCGGTTGAATGGCCGAAGCAGGCTTTCCAACTAGCTCCTGCTGTCGATACTGATAAGGCCCGACGACGACCCGCAACGATTAGGGCGTGCTAGCCGGGTCGTCGGGGGCTTGTTGGTACTCGGCCAGAGACTGGTCCAGCGGTAGGCCCTGGTTGTGAATGCACTCACAGAAATGGTAGCCCGCCCTGGTTCGGTGGCTGCCGTCGAACTGCGTCCGGCAATCGGCCAGGGTGTTGTAGGGCTTCACGTCGAAGGAGGTGATGCCCACGACCACCAGCGCAATAGCCGCCACTACCCCCGCGAAAAAGCCCGCCGGGAATTTGTTGCTGGCTTGCGGCGCGGGCAGGGCCGGCACGGGCGGCTGATTGAAGGGCAGCAGGAATTTCAGCCGGTCGTAGTACCAGCAGAGCAGGTACAGATTGGCCAGCACCATCAGCGGCGAGGTGAGCAGCGAACCATCAAAGCGCACGGCCAGCGACAGGATGCAGATGTTCAGAATGATGGGGAAGTAAAGCACCGCCCCGAGCGCCGCCGTGCCGGGGAGCAGCAGCAGCAGGGCCGCCGTCATCTGCAGCACTCCGATAAAGGGATAATAATAGCCGGTGTGGTGCAGCGCCTCCAGGTAATGCCCCATCGGGTGGTTGTTGGACAGGGAGGTAAACCGCTCCCCCATGATTTTCACGAACCCGGTTGGGATGAATCCCGCCGCCAGCGCCAGCCGGTTAAACACCGCGAAGTAGCGCAGCCAGCGGTTTTGCCGGGCCTGGGCATGCAGGCGGTCCAGGGTAGAGGAAAGGCTCATGGAGAGAAAGGGGGCAGTGGGAATACGGTAGTTGATGCAAATGTATAAAGTTCTTTGAATTGCAAAGTAAAAATAGTTCGAGAAATCAGCTCGTTGGCTACGGCCACCGGGCTCTGTTCCGAAAACCGGATGCTGCGCTTAGATGACCGGTCCTTTTTGCTTCGCCAGAAAAGCCCGTGCCACCGCCAATTCCGGCCGGGTGGAGTTAGCAGCCCGAGCCACTTCGGTCAGTTGTTGGAAGTATGCCGCGGCTTTGACGGGCTGGCCCGCCCGCTCGGCGGCCACGGCCGCGCCGTATAGCCCGTTGAAGCGGTTGGGGTGCTGCCGCAGGTTGGCTTCGTAGGCGGCCAGGGCCGGCGCAGGCTGGTTCAGCTGCAGCAGCATATCAGCCAGCTGCTCCCGGGCCGGAATGATTTCGCCGGGCGTGACCGGGTGCTTCTCGGTGCGGTCTTCGAGGGCGGTGGCCTGTTGCATGCGCTGCAGGGCGGCGCCCGACTGGCCCCGGGCCAGGGCCAGCCAGGCCTCGGCGGCCAGCAGCTGCACCTCGACCTGCCGGGCCTTGTAGTCGTCGTGCTGCTCGGCCAGCGCATGGCACAGGGCGCTGAGTTGGTCGATTTCGAGCTGCGCCGAGTCGGGCTGCTGGGTGTGGGCGTAGCCCAGGGCCCGGGCGAAGTGCGTGATGGCACGCTGCCAGGGATACTGCGCCCAGTCGAGGTTGGCGCGCTGGGGCCGGAGCCGGGTGGCTTCGGCCCACTGCTTGTTTTCGAGCACGTAGCGGGCGGGTACGGCCGCAAAGGCGTAGGCTACCTTGAAGGTAACGGGCGACACCTCCTGCATCGAGGCCAGGTAGCGGCGCTGCTCCCGGGCGCGTGGGTTGTCGCCCTGCTGCAGGTAGGCGTAGGCCAGGTAGTCGATGCTGTGCAGCTCCTCGTCCCAGTGGACCCGCAGCCCCGCGTTTTCGGCGTAGCAGCGGGCTGAAGAAGCCGCCGCCAGGTTGGAGCTGATGCACTCGTTCCACAGCCCCAGCCGGGTGAAAATGTGCGAAGGCATGTGCAGCGCATGGGCTGAGGAGGGCGCTACGGAAGCGTACTGCCGGGCCGCCGGCAAGGCCAGGGCGGCCAGCTCGGGGTAGTCGTAAGTATGAATGAGGTAGTGCACGATGCCCGGGTGCCCGGGCGCCTGCGGCTGCAGCCCTTCCAGGATGGCCCCGGCCTTGCGCTGCTTGCGGAAGGTTTTGTCGGCTGGGTCGGCGGCCGCGTCGAGGGCCAGGGCGTAGAAAATGGCGGCTTCCTTATCGGTGGGAAAGCGGGCGGCCACCTGGGCCATGGCCTGCTCGAAGCGCCCGCTGCGGGTGCGGTGGTCGGCGTGCGCGTAGTCCTGGTAAAAAACGGCCAGGGCTTCGATGTAAGCGGATTCCCGGGCGGTTTTCTTCGGCAGGCGCCGCGCCAGGGCCACGGCCCGGGCACCCTTGGCCAGCTCGGCGGGCGAGGGAGGCGTCCAGAGCGGGTGGTAGCTGCACATGGCCACGCCCCAGTAGGCCATGGCGCAGTCGGGCGCCCGGTCGATGATGCGGGCAAAGACCTTTTCCGCTTCGTCGTACTCGAAGGAGTGCAACAGCGACACGGCCAGGGTAAAATCGGCCTGCACCGGCCGGGGGGCGGTTACCTCGAAGGCCACGCGGCCGAACTGCTGCTCGGCCGGGCCGCACACCGACAGGTTGCCGCGCTTCAGATTCAGCTCGGTTACCGTTGGCGTCTCGGCCGCATCGACCTGATGGTTTTGCCGGCACGCCGAGGGCAGCAGGCACAGGCCGTAAAAAATCAGCCACGGGTGGAAGCGGGGCGCATTCATGGCCGGGAACGGGCAATAGCCGGGAAACCGGTGCCGCCGTGCAGGCCGCTGTTTTTGGCGGCCAGGGTCCGGAAGCACCGACTGCGGTGGCTCGGCAGAGCGGCCGTCATTTCTGACCGTAGGCTACCACCGTGCCGTAGTTCAGGGCTGTCGAGCCGTCGGAGCACTGCTCGTCGATGAGGGCAAAGACTTCGGTGCGGATGTTGACCTGCGTCGCCGCGTCGGCCTGACTCATGGCGGCTACCACGGGCGCGGCCACTTCGTTCATAAACTGCCAGTACGCCTCCTTGCTGCTGCTGCGCAGCTGCCCGGTTATCTGGGTATCGTGCACGTCCTGGAAGCCGGCCTGCCGCAGCAGATCGGTAAGGAAGCCGGGGGCGGCGCAGCGGAACATGCCCGGCGCTCCGGCCGGCGGGGCCGGCAGCTGCAGGTGGCGGCCGATGGTGCCCATGATGGTCGTAATCCAGGCATTCTGGGCGGGCACGCCCCACACCGAGGCGGCCAAGCGCCCGCCGGGCTTGAGCACGCGGTGCATCTCGCGGGCAGCCAGCAGCATATCGGGGAAAAACATGAAGCCGAAACGGCAGCTCACCGCGTCGAAGGTTTCGTCGTCGAAGGGCAGCTCGCACACGTCGCAGGCCACGGTTTCGTAGTTGCTGATGCCACGGTCGGCGGCTTTGTCGCGGGCCACGGCCAGCATGCCCTCGGCCAGGTCGGTGATGACGACCTTGCCGTCCTTGGCCAGCGTGGCGATGCTCAGGCCCGGCTCCCCGGTGCCGGCCGCCACGTCGAGCACGATGTCGGTGGGGCGGATGTGCAGGTCACGGATGATTTCCTCGCCCATGGGCCGCAGCCAGTCCATGGTGAAGTCGTCCCACTTGCGCCAGCCGGCCGAAAACTTGTTCCAGGTGGCCTTCTGCTGTTCACGGATGGTTTCAAGCTCTGCGTTCATAGCCTTATGGAAAGTTGGATGAAGGAGCGGGGAGTAGGAGCGGAGCCGCCGGGCCGGCTTCGGGAGGTAACTATAGCCAATATACAATATTGTAACCCGCAAAAGGCCAACTTCCGCGCATTAAGTCGCCGGCCGCCAGCGGCATTCATCCGATTGAGCATGCCGCCCGTGGACCGACAGGAGGGTGCCGAGCACAACAAAAGCCCCGCCGTGCCGAGCACCGCGGGGCTTCCGTAAGGCCCTGAATGGGCAACTACGCCTTACACTTTCGGCTGGCTCTCCAGCTCCCGCTGCCAGAAACGGCCGGTGGTCAAATCCTGGATGAATTGGTCCGTATTGCCGGCCACGCTCACGCCGGGGCCGCCGGGCAGGTCTTCGGCGCCGGCGTAGGCGGCGGCTTTCAGCAGGGCCTCGCCGGCCGGCGCCGCCCCGATGGGCTTGCAGTGGCGGTAGGCCTCGTTGACGAACTGCACCGCGTCGGGCTGCTGGCGCAGGGCCTGCACGCTTGGCTCGCCGCCGGCCACGTACACGCCATCGAACAGCACCGAGGCGGTGGTTTGCAGGCTGAAGTCGATGCGCAGGGCCTCGCCGCCCTGCACCTTGAGCATGCCCAGGTGCGGGGCCACCAGCTTGGCCGTAGCACCGCCGGCTTCGAGTGCTTTCTTCAAGGACTGAATGCTAGCCGCGTCGGCGCCGTCGGCGGCCAGGATAGCTACCTGCTTGGTCTGGATATCCTTCTGGGCATTCACCGGGCTGAACTCGATGCTGAGCGCGTCGGACTTGCCCTCGTCGCCGCTGGCGGGCTTGGATTGCAGCCGGGCCGGGTCCTCGTCGGCCCCCACGATGCGGTTGAGCTGCATGCCCTTGGCCGAAGGCACTTCCAGGCCCAGGCCCTTGGCCACGCGCTGGGCCAGCTCCTGGGCTACCTGGTTGAGGTGCACCAGCATCCGCTCCCGCACGCCTTCGTCCTCCACCTTGCCCAGCTCGAAGCGCAGGGCCTTCACGATGTGGGCTTTTTCCCAGTCGGCCTGGCTGTTCCAGAACAGGCGGGCCTGGGAGTAGTGGTCCACGAAGCTCTTGCTGCGGGCGCGCACCTTGCTGCCCTCCACCCGTTCCTGGTGGCTCACGAAGCCGCCCTCGCTCTGCTTGGCCTGCTTGGGCGTGTTGTCGTTGAGGTAGTTGGGGCCGTAGCTGGTTTTGCCCACGTTGATCTGCTGGCGCATGTGCCCGTCGCGCTGGTTGTTGTGGATGGGCGCCACCGAGCGGTTGATGGGAATTTCGTGGAAGTTCGGGCCGCCCAGGCGCGTGAGCTGGGTGTCGGTGTAGGAAAACAGCCGGCCCTGCAGCAGCGGGTCGTTGGTGAAGTCGATGCCGGGCACCACGTGGCCGGGGTGGAATGCTACCTGCTCCGTCTCGGCAAAGTAGTTGTCGGGGTTGCGGTCGAGCACCATCCGGCCGATGATGGTGACGGGCACCAGCTCCTCGGGAATGATCTTGGTGGCGTCGAGCAGATCGAAGCCGAATTTGAACTCGTCTTCCTCCTCCACCACCTGCACGCCCAGCTCCCACTCGGGGAAGTTGCCCTGCTCGATGTTGTCCCACAGGTCGCGGCGGTGGAAGTCGGGGTCCTTGCCCGAAATCTGCAGCGCCTCGTCCCACATCACCGACTTGATGCCCAGCTTGGGCTTCCAGTGAAACTTTACGAAGCGGGCTTTCCCGTCGGCATCAATCAGCCGCCAGGTGTGGATGTTGAAGCCCTCCATGGTGCGCAGGCTGCGCGGCAGGGCCCGGTCCGACATCACCCACATAACCATGTGCATGGCCTCGGGATTGGTGCTGATGAAATCCCAGAAGGTATTGTGGGCCGAGGCCGCCTGCGGAATCTCGTTGTGCGGCTCGGGCTTCACGGCGTGAATCAGGTCCGGAAACTTAATGGCGTCCTGGATGAAAAACACCGGGATGTTGTTGCCCACGAAGTCGTAGACGCCCTCCTGGGTGTAGAACTTCACCGCGAAGCCGCGCACGTCGCGGGCCATATCGGAGGAGCCGCGCGAGCCGGCCACGGTGCTGAAACGGGTGAAGATGGGCGTGCGCACGCCCGGCTGCAGAAACTGGGCCCGCGAGTACTGCTGGGCGTTGTCGTAGGCCTCGAAGTAGCCGTGGGCGGCCACGCCGCGGGCGTGCACCACCCGCTCCGGAATCCGCTCGTGGTCGAAGTGGGTGATTTTCTCGCGCAGCAGGAAATCTTCCAGCAGCGAGGGGCCCCGCTCCCCGGCCTTTTCCGAGTTCTGGTCGTTGTTGACGCGCACGCCCTGGTTGGAGGTCAGGAACTCGCCGTGGCCGTACTCGCGGTTTTGCTCCAGGTCTTGGGATTTGGCGTCCTGCTCGGTGGGTTTTGGCTTTTTGCTCATGATACAGCGCTAGGCAGTTGATAAGAGGAAGGCCGGCTCTGGGCCGCTGGCGCGGCTGGGGCGGTGGCTGCCCTGCTTAACGGACGCTGCCCCGCCGGGTTCGGCCCAAAACCGCCCGGGCGGGCCGTATGCACGAGCTTAGCCGCGGGCTTTTGCCCCGGGCCGCAAACCTGCAGGCGCCGGGCGGGTTGATAACCAGCCGCTCCGGCGGCGCGTACTGCCTTGACGCCGCTTCCGCTGCCGCCGGAACGGTTTATCCTGTTGCTCCCCATGACCGAACTCCAACGCCTGCTCGCTGCCTACGACGACTACCGCGCGGCCGGCCGCGCCTGCGCCCTGGCCACCGTGGTTGAAGTGGAAGGCTCGGCCTACCGCCGCCCCGGCGCCCGCATGCTCGTCACCGACGACGGGCAGCTCACTGGCGCCATCAGCGGCGGCTGCCTCGAAGGCGACGCCCGGCAGCGCGCCCGGCAGGCCCTCGTGCGCCGCCAGCCGACGCTGGTCACCTACGACACCTCGGACGAAGACGACCCCCGTCACGGCCTCGGCCCCGGCTGCCAGGGCGTGGTGCGCATCCTGCTGGAGCCGCTGGATTTCCAAGACCCCGACAACCCCTTGGAGCTGCTGCGCGGCTTTGCCCGGCACCCCGAGCCGGCCGTGCTGGCCACCGTGTTTCGCTGCGCCGCCGGCCAGGCCGTGGCCGACCTCGGCCAGCGCCTGCTGCTGCTGCCCGGCGGGCAGGTGCGCGGCTCCGCCCTCGACAACCTCGCCCTCACCGCTGACATCCGCCGCGACGCCGACCAGGCCCTCGGTCAGGATCAGTCGTTGATCCGCGAATACGCCGCGCCGGGCGGCACCGTGCGCGTGTTTCTGGAAGTGCTGCGCCCACCCTTGCGCCTGGCGGTGTACGGGGCCGGCAACGACGCCCAGCCGCTGGTGCGCTTGGCCGCCGGGCTCGGCTGGCAGGTGACGGTGGTGGACGGCCGCCCCCGCCAGGCCGCGCCGGAGCGGTTCCCGGAAGCCGCCGAGGTGCGCGTGGTGCCCTTGGGCCAGGTGCCCGAGCTGCCCCTCACCGCCGATTACGCCGTGCTGCTCACCCACAACTACGCTTACGACCTGGCCGTGCTCCAGCGCCTGCTCGACGCGCCCACCCAGTACATCGGCCTGCTCGGCCCGCGCCAGAAAGCCGCCCGCCTGCTCGAAGAGCTGCGCGAGGAAGTGCCCGAGGCCGAAGCGCGCCTGCAAGGCCGCCTCTACAGTCCCATCGGCCTGAACCTAGGCGCCGAAACGCCGGAGGAAATTGCCCTCTCCATTGTGGCCGAAATCCAGGCCGTGCGCCAGGGCCGGCCCGGCGGCATGCTCACCCATTCCCCGGACCCCATCCACGCCCGCCCCACCGACGTGGCCGCGCCCGACTCGGCCGCAGAAATGGTGGGCGGGAAGCCTCGCTACCGTCACGTGGTGGTGACGGAGCCGAGCTGCGGCATCTGACCGGACGTGCTGCTGCCCGCGCGCCCGAAGCTAGGAAAGGCGTTGGGGATTTTGCTTATCTTGGGCTATGCGGATTGTTGCCGGACATACGCTGCTACTGATTGCCCTGGTGACCCTGCCGGAGGGGGCTGCTGCCGGGGCAGGGCCGTTAAGAAACGGGGGCCCCAGCGCGCAGGGACGGGCCCTGCGGCACCGGCCGCCGCTCTGGCCTTTCCGGCAAACGGAATACCTGCAGCTGGTGCCTGGCATTATCGCCCAGCACCGCACTTGGCGGGCCTTTGGCCCGCGCACCGTGAGCAGCCCCGGGTGCGCCGGGCCGCCCACTACCAGCACGCAATGGGGCTGGCTGAAGCGCTCCGGGCCTTACACGCTCTACAACGCGGCCGGCCAGCGGCTGACGCCCTACCAGTACCTGTACGTAATCAACGACAGCCGCGAACGGCTGCAGGTAACGCGGCGGCTGCCCGACCGAACTATCATCACCGAGTGGGTTTCACCGGACGGCACCGTAGCCCGGAGCCGGTAGCGGCCCACCGGGCTACGGTGCCGTCCGGTCGGATAGCTGCTCTTGGCTCCCGGTCCGGGTCGCGTCAGGTGCTAGGGGTGCGCGGCCACCCACACGGTGCCGTCCTCGTACTCCTCCTTTTTCCAGATGGGCACCACCTCCTTCAGGGTGTCGATGATGTACTGGCAGGCGGCAAACGACTCGGCGCGGTGCGGCGTCGATACGGCCACCGCCACGGCCACGTCACCGATTTCCAGAGTGCCTTTGCGGTGTACTATGGCCACTTCCTGCAGCATGGGCCAGCGCTCCACGGCCTGCTCGGCCACTTTGCGCAGCTGGTGCACGGCCATCTGGTCGTAGGCCTCGTAGTGCAGGCGCACCACCCGGCGGCCGGTGCTGCGGTTGCGGATGGTGCCGATAAAGGCGTTGACCGCCCCGGCCCCGTCGGCCTGCACGGCCTGAAGGACGGCGGCCACGTCGATGGGCTGGTCGGTGAGCTGAATGAGCATTTCTGTCAATTAATAATTAAGAATGAAGAATTAATAATTGAGAACGAAGCCTGATTGGTCGAGAGCCATCAACCGGCCAAAACCACCAATTCTTAATTCTTCATTCTTAATTATTAATTACCTCACCCGCCGCTGACGGGCGGAATCAGGGCAATTTCGTCGCGCTCCTGCAGCTGGGTGCCGGGCTGGGCGTATTCGTTGTTGACGGCTACGGCGAGGCTGCGCAACTGGCCTAGGGCCGGGAAGGACTGGTGCAGTTCGGCCAGCAGCTCCTGCACCGACTGGCCCGCGGGCACGGTCAGCTCCAGCTGGGGACTTCCGACGATTTCGCGGGTGATGCCGAAGAGGGCAATGGTTAACTTCATGGGGCCATAACCGGAAAAGCAGCCGGTTGGGTTGCGAAATTCGCCGAAATCGAACACAAATGCCGCCCGGCCGTTGTTGCAAGCACGCGGCCGCTGCCCCGGCGTCCGTCCCGCTTCTGCTTCCATGACCGAATCCGCTCCGTCCGTTTTATTCGACAGCCACGGCCGCCCGCTGGAATACCTGCGCCTGGCCGTGACGGACCGCTGCAACCTGCGCTGCTTCTACTGCATGCCCGCCGAAGGCATCGAGTACGTGCCCAAGCAGCAGCTGCTCAGCTACGAGGAAATGGAGCGGCTGGTCGGCCTCCTGGCCGGGCTGGGCGTGCGCAAGGTGCGCCTGACGGGCGGGGAGCCGTTCGTGCGCCGCGACCTGGTGCCCTTTATGGAGCGCCTGAGCCAGCTGCCGGGCATCACGGAGCTGACGCTGACCACCAACGGCGTGCTCACGGCCCCGCACGTGCCGGCCCTGGCTCGCATGGGCGTGCGGGCCGTCAACCTCAGCCTCGACACGCTCGACCGCGGCCGCTTCGCGCGCATCACCCGCCGCGACGAGCTGCCCCGGGTGCTCGACACGCTCTACGCCCTGCTGGCGGCTGGCATCCGCGTCAAAATCAACGCCGTGGTGATGGACGGGCAGAACACCGAGGACCTGCTGCCCCTGGCCGAACTGACGCGGGAACTGCCCGTGGACGTGCGCTTTATCGAGGAGATGCCCTTCAACGGCGGCTCGCACGAGGCTACCGCGGCCACGCTGCCGTGGAATCACCGCCGCATCCGGGAGCACCTGGCGCAGCACTTCGGCGCGCTCCTGTCCGAGCCCACCCGCCCCGGCGACACGGCCGCGCACTACGCGGTGGCGGGCCATGCGGGCCGGCTGGGCATCATTGCGGCCTACTCGCGCACCTTCTGCGGCACCTGCAACCGCATCCGCCTCACCGCCGAAGGCAGCGTGAAAACCTGCCTCTACGACCAGGGCGGCCTCGACCTGAGGGCCCTGCTGCGCGGCGGCGCTTCCGACGACGAGGTGCGCGCCGCCCTGTGCCAAGCCTTTTACCAGCGTGCCGCCAACGGCTTCGAGGCCGAGCAACAGCGCCCCCTGCATCAGCTCAACTTCGAGTCGATGTCGACGATTGGGGGGTAGAGTGAATTAACGTCAAAACAATACCTTCCGGCTCCGATAGCTGTATTTGAGCCTAATTATGTCTTGGATTACTTGTCCACGTCTGTGCAAGTGGGTAGCCGGCATCTGCTTACTAGGTCTGAGTGCCTGCCATACCATCCAGCGCAGTCTGCACACGCGCTACCACCGCATCACGACGAAGCTGTTGAATAAGGCCGTCGTCGTAGGCGGGACGGAACTGGACACTGGTCGGTACGTGGTGCTGAACTACAGCTATTATTCCAACCGCCGCGGGGTTACGGACAACTGGTACAGCAAGGAAGTGTATCTGCAGCTGCGCGACCTAGCGGCCCTGCCCGTGGGGCAGGCGGTAGCGGTGCCCGGGCCCGCCGTGCGGGTGCTGGGCCATGCCCGCGCTACGTGGTATTTCGAGCAGTTCAAGTCGATAAGCGGTACCATCACGCGCCTGAATAATTCGCCAACGGCCCCCCGGCTGCGCATTGCGCTGCAATACCAGGACGAAAAGCAGAAGCGGCACCCGCTGCTGAACCAAACCGTCCGCTTTCCGCTCGATGCCACGTATTTCCAGCGGCAGCAGAAAGACTACCACGGCCAGTACGAGGACCTGCGGCTGGCGCTGAAGGAGCCGGCGAAAGTAAAGTCGCTGGACCTGACCACGTACGCCATTCAATATAGAAAACGCAATGGCCGGGACAGCGGCCCGGATACCCTGTACCGTCGGTTAGGGGAGCTGTATAACCTGGAAGAGCTGAAGCTACACCTCAGCGACCTAAAGGAGATGCCCGTTGGATTTGGGAAGCTGAAACGGCTTAAAAAACTCGACCTTAGTTACAATGACTTATCGGCGTTTCCCGTCGTTTTGTATGAGCTTGACAGCTTGCGGGAGCTAAACCTGGGGCATAACGACTTGGATAGTTTGCCCGCTTCACTGCCGCGCCTGAAAGCCCTGCGGGTGCTGAATCTTGATGATAATCGTTTCCGCCGTTACCCCGCAGCTATCAATAACTTGCCGTGGCTGGAAGAGCTATACCTGGGCAATGCCAGCCTGCGTACGGTACCCGCTTCCATCGGGCAGCTCACGCAGCTGCGGGTGTTGGAGTTGGAAGGCTTCTGGAACCATCCCCGACGCAACCAGCTGCAGGAACTGACGCCCATCGGCCAACTTTCCCAGCTCCGGCGGCTCGACTTGCACGAAAACGGCACAATAAAGTCGCTGCCGGAGTCTTTATATCAGTTGCAGAACCTGGTAGAGCTGGATTTGCGGGGTAATCCCATCGACTCGGCGCAGGTCGATGTCAAGCGTTTTCCCCGGCTCGAAAAGCTGGCTATCTAGAATCGGTAATGAAAGTAGTGCTCTGGATTCTGGGCAGCGCGGCTGCGGTCTACGTACTGGTCTGCCTGCTGCTCTACTTTCAGCAGGAGCGCCTGCTGTTCTTCCCCGCGAAGCTGCCCGCCGATTACCGCTTCCGCTTCCCCGGCCGCTGGGAGGAGCGGTGGACCACGGCGCCCGACGGCACGCGCCTGCACGGCCTGCTGTTTCATACCGAGGCGCCGCGCCGGGGGCTGGTGTTCTACCTGCACGGCAACGGCGGCGCCCTCGACAGCTGGGGCGAGGTGGCCCCGCTCTACACCGCGCTGGGCTACGACGTGTTCCTGCTCGACTACCGCGGCTACGGCAAAAGCCAGGGCCGCATCAGCACCGAAACGCAGCTGCTGACCGACGCCGACGCCGCGTACCAGCAGCTGGCGGCCGACTACCCCGAAAACCAGACCGTGGTGCTGGGCTACTCCCTGGGCACGGGGCCGGCGGCCTGGCTGGCGGCGCGGCACCGGCCGCGCCTGCTCATACTGCAGGCCCCGTACTACAGCATGCAGGACATGGCCCGCAGCCACTATCCCTGGGTGCCGGGCTTCCTGGTGCGCTACCCGCTGCGTACCTACGAGGTCTTGCCGCGCGTGGCGGCGCCGGTAGTGCTCTTCCACGGCGACCGGGACGAGGTCATTTACCCCGGCTCCTCCCGGCGGCTGCGGGCCCTGCTCCGGCCCACCGACCGGCTGATCGTGCTGCCGGGCGCGGGCCACAACGGCATGACCGACAACCCGCGCTACCAGCAGGTGCTGCGCGGGCTGCTGACGGGGCAATAGGGGAGGGTCGCGGCCGTTCAAACCGAAAAAATCCGCATTTTGCGGGGGCGTCACCTTTCCCTCCCTTTGCCATGCCTATTCCAACCGTCCACGAGTTTGCGGCCGCGCTGCACGCGTCTGCCGCCGATGCTGAGTCCGCAGAGCTTGCCGTGCTGAGCAATCCGCTGCTGACGGCTTTTGAAGAAGTAAGGTCGTTTCGCCCGCTGAGCGTGCGGCCCGTGAAGGCGCCCTGGGAGGGCACCGCCCTGGCCTTCGAAGCCTCCTGGCCCGATACGCACGCGCTGGTGGTGGCTGCCCGGGTATCGGCCGAGCACGGCACCTCGGCCCAGCTGATGCTGCGCCGCGCCGGACAGACGATTTACGCCGTCAACTCTACCCCCGATCAGCTGGCTACCGACGTGGCCCAGTGCCTCGGGCGCCACATCCGCTACCACGCCGCCGCGCCCTCGGCTGCCCCGGCCGCCAGCCCCGATGCCAGTCCGGCCCAGCCGGCTTAAGCTATTCGGCAATGTCCAAACGCCCCACGCCCGCGGTAACGCCGCGGGCGTGGGGCGTTTGTGGTTTCGGCGGGAGTGGTCGGCGCTTCGGTTTGGGGACTATTTGCCCAGGCCTACCCAGCCGCGCTGCATGGCGTAGTACACCGCCGTGCCCACCGTCAGGCCCACCAGGTAGCCGTAGGGCAGGCCCCAGCACAGCAAACCCACCAGCACCACCAGCAGCAAACCGGCGCGCGTGCCGGCCACGTCGCGCAGCAGCGCGGCCAGCGTGAGGGCTTCGAAGAGCAGCAGCACGCCCAGCACCGGCAAGGGGAAAATCTGCACCACCTGCTGAAAGCCCTGGCTGAAAAACAGCCCCAGCACCAGAAACAGCCCGCCGTAGAGCAGCACCGAGCCGCCCGTGCGCGCCCCGAAGGCGTAGTGCCCGGCCAGCCCGCCCGAGCCGTGGCACACCGGAAAGCCGCCCAGCAGCGGGTTCACCAGATTCATCAGGGCGTAGGTGAAGCTGATCTGGCGCACGGTAATGTCGCGCTCCGGAAAGTGGTCGTGCAGCACCTGCCGGGTGGCTAGGATGGAATTGCCCAGCGAAAGGGGAATCTGCGGCAGGGCCAGCAGCACCGCGCCGGTTACTACGTCGGGCCAGGCGGGCGTGTGCGGGGTGGGCAGGTGCAGGCCGAGGGCGCGGTGGGCGGTGCCCAGGTCCAGCTTGAACAGCAGGCCGTAGGCCACGCCCAGGCCGATAACCAGCAGCGCGGCCGGCACGCGGCGGTTGCCGAGCAGCACCACCGTAATCAGAAACGCCACGGCCGCCAGCACGTAGCCGCCCAGGCCGTCGGCGGGCACGTACTCCTTCAGGGCCAGGGTGGAAAGCTGCAGGGCCAGCCCCAGCTGAATGCCGCGCACCACGGGCTTGGGCACCAGCCGCGCCAGCGCGTCGATGAGGCCGGTTACCGTGAGTAGCAGCATGCTGGCGCCGATGGCCAGCCCGCCGCCGAAGATGAGGCGCCCGGGCAGCTTTTGGGCAATGACCAGCGCGGCAAAGGCCTTGAGCGGCTGCACCGGCATGGGCAGCCCGTACCACAGCCCCGAAAACACCTGCATCAGCCCGAACATGATGAGTACCCCGGCCGCGTCGACGTCGGAGGCGGCGATGATGCCGATGAGCAGGGGCAGGTCGGTGCCCAGGTCGCCGAAGGCGCCGGCCAGCTCGTTGCGGTCGAAGCGGATGCGGGGCCGGGCGGGCGGCGTAGCGGTTTCGGGCATAAGGGAAGTGAACTGGCGCCGGTGCAGCCGCAGCCTAACCGGCGCCCGACATAAGGCAGGCTTTCAGCCTGCGGATGAGTACAAACAGCCCAGGCATACGGTCTGGGCGGCTACGCGGGTTGAAACCCTGCTTTCTTTCCGAACCCGGGAAGCCGCTGCACGGCTAAACCGGTGCCAGTCGTGGCTGGCTCAGGACTCCGCCCAGGCCAGGAGGCCGCCTTCCAGGTTCTGCAGGTTGCGGAAGCCAAAATCGGCCTGCAGCTGCTGAATGGCGCGGCGGCTGCGGGCACCGGAGCGGCAGTACACCACCACCGGCTGCTCGCGGGGCACGGCGGCCACGCCCGCCGCCAGCTGGCCCAGCGGCAGCAGCCGGGCGCCGGGCAGGTGCTGGGCTTCAAACTCGTGCGGCTCGCGCACGTCGAGCAGGAAGGGCGGGGTGGGGGACTGCAGCCGCGCCCGCAGCTCGGCGGCGGTGATGCCGTCGGCGGGCGGGGCGGCGCAGCCGGGGTCGTGGTAGTCGGCGGGGTTGGCTGTGTCGGGCGTTATCAGGCTGCGCGCGGGGTGGCGGGCGAAGCGCAGGGCGCGCGTCTGCATGGTCAGCGCGTCGAGCACCCAGAGGCGGCCGCTGAGCACCTCGCCCAGGTCGAGCAGCACCTTCAGCGCCTCGGAAGCCTGCACCGTGCCGATGAGGCCGGGCAGCACGCCCAGCACGCCGGTGGCGTCGCAGTTGGGGGCTTCGGCGGCGCCGGGCGGCTCGGGAAACAGGCAGCGGTAGCTGGGCCCGCCGCGGTAGTTGAACACCGACACCTGTCCCTCGAACTTGTAGATGGCGCCCGACACCAGGGGCTTGCCCAGCAGCACGCAGGTGTCGTTGAGCAGGTAGCGGGTGGGAAAGTTGTCGGTAGCGTCGACGACCAGGTCATAATCGGCCACTAGCTCGCGCACGTTGTTGAGGCTCACGCGCACGGCGTGTAACTGGCAATGCACCAGCGGATTGAGGCGTTGTACTTCGCGGGCGGCGGTGGCGGCTTTGGGCTGGCCGAGGTCGGCGGGGCCGTAGAGAATCTGGCGCTGCAGGTTGCTGAGCTCCACTTGGTCGGCATCGGCAATGCCGAGGGTGCCCACGCCGGCGGCGGCCAGGTACTGCAGCACCGGGCAGCCCAGGCCGCCCGCGCCCACCACCAGCACCCGGGCCGCGCGCAGCTTCAGCTGGCCCGCCTCGCCGATTTCGGACAGCTGGAGGTGGCGGCGGTAGCGGTGGCGTTCAGCGGGAGTAAGCATTGTGCAGGGGTGACAGGTAACAGGTAACAGGTGACAGGTGACACGTAACAGGTAACACGTGACAGGTGAAAGGGGCGGTGGAAGGGCGGAAATTTACGGGCGGGCGTACGTGCTGAACTGCCGGACGCGGGAAAGGTTGGCGCGGCGGATAACATATGTCCGCCGCCGCAGGTTGGCAGCAGACGCCGCCGACTGGTTATTCCTCGGATTCGCCTCCGGGCCCGCCCCGCCGAATAACACAACAGCAGCCGCTCAACTCCAATCAGCAGGCTGCCGTTGCCCACCTGTCACCTGTCACCTGTCACCTGTCACTTGTCACCTGTCACCCCACCGCCAATGCCTGCTCCCGTTTTTCTGCCGCCCACCAGCTACGAATACACCCGCGTGCAGCGCGTGGTGGGGGAGGCGCGCACCCCGGCCGATGACGTGCTGGCCGCCGAGGAGCCGCTGGAAATTCGCCTGGGCTACGGCCCCAGCGGGCAGCGGGAGCACCGCACCCTGGCCGTGACCATGCGCACCCCCGGCCACGACGAGGAGCTGGCCGCCGGCTTTCTGCTCACCGAGGGCCTGATCCGGCGCCGCGAGGAGCTGCTGGGCGTGCGCCCCTGCCCCGACGTGCAAAAGCCCGAGGAGCAGGGCAACGTGGTGCGTGCCGAGCTGGCCGCCGACCTGCCCCTGGACCTGCCGCGCCTGGAGCGCCACTTCTACACCAGCAGCAGCTGCGGCGTGTGCGGCAAAACCAGCATCGAGGCGGTGCACGCGGCGGCCTGCCCGTTACTGCCCGCTGACGGCCCGCTGATATTGGCCCCGGTGATTCACCAGCTGCCCGAGCGGCAGCGCGAAGCCCAGGCCGTATTCGAGCAAACCGGCGGGCTGCACGCGGCGGCGCTGTTTTCGCCCCAGGGCGAGCTGCTGTTGCTGCGCGAAGACGTGGGCCGCCACAATGCCCTCGACAAGCTCATCGGCGCGGCCCTGCTGGCCGGGCAGCTGCCCCTGCACCGGCACGTGCTGCTAGTCAGCGGCCGGGCCAGCTTCGAGCTGGTGCAAAAGGCGGCCGTAGCCGGTATTGCGGTGCTGGCCGCCGTGGGCGCGCCCAGCTCCCTGGCCGTGCAGGCTGCCCAGGATTTCGGCATGACCTTGCTCGGCTTCGTGCGCCAGCAGCGCTACAACATCTACTCGCACCCCTGGCGGATTATTTCCGAGGAGCCAGAAGTCAGGAGCGAGGTGTCAGAATTCAGGAGCTAGGAGCCAGAAGCAAGAAGCTAGAATGTCGTGCAAATTCGCAACCCCAGGCCAAAACGGCCATACACTCCTAGCTCCTAGCTCCTAGCTCCTAGCTCCTAGCTCCTAGCTCCTAGCTCCTAGCTCCTAGCTCCTAGCTCCTAGCTCCTCCCTTTCCCCCCCCATGAAGCTCCGCATCGAAGACAACACCCTGCGCCTGCGCCTTTCCGACGAGGAAGTGGCGCAGTTTGCCCATGCTGGCCGGGTAGAGGCCGTGGTGCCGCTGGCGCCCGGTCCGGCCGGCCAGTTCACCTACGCCCTGCAGCTCACCGACGACGACTCCACCGCCGCCGCGCAAGCCCTGCGCGTGGCCTATACCCCCGGTTCCTTATCCGTGCTGGTGCCCGCCGCGCTGGCCCAGGCCTGGCTGGAACCGGCCGAAATCAGCCTCGCCGGCACCGTCGACATGACGGACGGGCAGGAGCTGCGTATACTGGTCGAGAAAGACCTCGGCTGCCGTCACTAGCCTGGCAGTCCGTAAACTTGCCCTGAAGTACCCAATCCCACCGAAACAAAAACCTCCCGCAGTCGTCAGGCTCTCCCGCTCCCCTTGGCGCGGGGCCGGGGGGTGAGGCTCATTATGGAAAAGTCGCCCGCCCAAGACCCCAGCCAGTCCGGCAACACCAACGAGCAACCCGCGGCCAGCAACGTGCCCAAGAGCGGGGAGCGGCCCGGCCAGGGCACCGCGCCCGTAGCCGACCACGAGGATCCGGGCGGCAAGCCCGACGCCGACAAGCGCATTATGGAAGCCCCCGACACCCTCGGCGCCAAGCACAAGTACCCCGTGCTGGCCCAGCCGCCCGAAGACTTCACCGGCCTCACCCTCACCAAGCCCAGCAAAGTGGCCGCCGGCCTGCAGGCCGTCATCAAAAGCATGGAGTTCAGCTGGGCCGAAGCCGGCCTGGGCCGCGGCACCCACGCCCTGCTCAAGCTCAACCAGATGGACGGCTTCGACTGCAGCAGCTGTGCCTGGCCCGACCCCGACACCCACCGCTCGGTGGCCGAATTCTGCGAGAACGGGGCCAAGTCGACGGCTTCCGACGCCGACCACCGCACCATCGGGCCGGACTTTTTCGCCCAGCACAGCGTAGCGGATTTGTCGCGCTTCACCGACCGCGACCTGAACAACGCCGGCCGCATTACGCACCCCATGGTGCTGCGCCCCGGCGCCACGCACTACGCGCCCATTGCCTGGGAAGAAGCCTTTCAGCTGATCGGGGAGAAGCTCAACGGGCTGAAGTCGCCCGACGAGGCGGCCTTCTACACCTCCGGCAAGGTGCCCAACGAGCCGGCCTACGCCTACCAGCTGTTCGTGCGTGAGTTCGGCACCAACAACCTGCCCGACTGCTCCAATATGTGCCACGAGTCGAGCGGCTCGGCCCTGACCAACACCGTGGGCCTGGGCAAGGGCTCGGTAACGCTCAACGACCTCTACGAGGCGGAGGTCATTCTCATCATGGGGCAGAACCCGGGCACCAACCACCCGCGCATGCTCTCGGCCCTGCAGAAAGCCAAGCGCAACGGGGCCCAGATCATCAGCGTCAACCCGCTGATGGAAGCCGGGCTGAACCACTTCCGCAACCCCCAGGACTTCATGAACCCGCTGCGGGCCCTGGGCGCCCTGCTCGGCGACGGAACCCAGATAACCGACCTCTGGCTGCAGGTGCGCGTCAACGGCGACCAGGCGGTGCTGCGCGGCATCATGAAGTACTTGCTGGAGGCCGAGGAGCGCAACCCCGGCCAGGTCATCGACCATGACTTCATTCGCGAATACTCGGCGCACTACGAGGAGTTTCTGACCGAGCTGCACAACACCAGTTGGGAAGACATCGAGCAGATGAGCGGCGTGCCGCGGGCGCAGCTGCTGGAAGCGGCTAACATCATCGGGGCGAAAAAGAAGATTATCACCTGCTGGGCCATGGGTCTCACCCAGCAGAAAAACGCCGTGTATAGCATCGGCGAAATCGTGAACCTGCACCTGATGAAGGGCGCCATCGGTATTCCGGGCGCGGGCCTGTGCCCGGTACGCGGGCACTCCAACGTGCAGGGCGACCGAAGCATGGGCATCTGGGAGCGGCCCAGCAAGGTGTTTCTCGACGCGCTGGAAAACGAGTTTGACTTCCAGCCCCCGCGGGAACACGGCCTCGACTCGGTGGAAACGGCCAAGGCCATGCACGACGGGCGCGTGAAAGTGTTCGTGAGCATGGGCGGCAATTTCCTCTCGGCCATGAGCGACACCGAATTCATTGCCGAGGCCATGCGCCGGCAGGAGCTGACGGTGTTCGTGGCCCCCAAGCTCAACCGCGGCCACCTCGTCACGGGCGACACCTCCCTGCTGCTGCCCTGCCTGGTGCGCGCTGAAATCGATACCCAGCGCAACGGCAAGCAGTTCGTGACCTGCGAAAACTCCATGGGCGTGGTGGAGGCCTCGCACGGTGTGCTGCAGCCCCTTGAGGGCCAGATGCTGAGCGAAACGGCCATTGTGTGCGGCATGGCCATTGCCACCCTGGGCGAGCAAACCACCACCGACTGGGTGGCCATGATGGAGAACTACGACGTCATCCGCGACCATATTGCCCGCACCATCGCGGGCTTCGAGGACTTCAACCAGAAGGTGCGCCGGCCGGGCGGCTTCTATTTGCCCAACGGCCCGCGCGAGCGAAAATTCACCACCGACAACGGCCGGGCCAACTTCACCGTCACCGAGTTCAAGAAGCACGAGCTGCTGCCCGATCAGCTGGTGCTCTTCAGCATCCGCTCGCACGACCAGTTCAATACCATCATCTACGACTACAACGACCGGTACCGCGGCGTGTACGGCGAGCGGCGCGTCATCTTCCTGCACCCCGACGACATGCGGGCCCGGGGCATTCAGCCGCGGCAGCTCGTCAACATCACCAGCCACTTCGAGGGGCAGCAGCGCCACGCCGAGCGGTTCGTGGCCATTCCCTACGATTTGCCGCGCGGCAACTGCGCCGCCTACTACCCCGAGATGAACGTGCTAGTGCCCGTGGCCAGCGTGGCCGACGTGAGCAACACGCCCACCTCCAAGTTCGTGGTGGTAACGGTGATGCCCCTGCCCGAAACCCTGCCCGAAGGCGAAACCAAAGCCCGCCCGCTGCAGGTCGCCGTCAGCGGGTAAGCTGACCTTAAAAATTCGCGGGTAGTAAATAGGCCGTCATGCTGAGCTTGTCGAAGCATCTCTACCACTTCGCATGCAACGATTTAACGAAGCAGTAGAGATGCTTAGACAAGCTCAGCATGACCGCTCTGGAATTGTCGGCCTAGCATATCTGCCAGAGCATAAAAAAAGCCCGTGTGCAGCTTGCACGCGGGCTTTTTGATTGAATCGGGCGGGCCGTTAGTTCTGTCTTTCGGCCAGGTTGCGCAGCTGCTCTACTACTTCGGCGGGGCCGCGGTAAACGAGGCGGCCGTTCTGCAACTCGCCGGTGTAGACTTCCATTTCCGGGGCGGCGGCGCACAAGAACACCCGCAGGGATTCGCGGGCACCGGGACGCACGAAGGTGATGCCCGGTTTGGCGTCGGGGCCATCGGGCCAGGAAATCTGGTAAAAGCCGGTGGCGACGAGGTAGTTATCAAGCATAGGGTGGGGGAAATGTTCGGAGCCACAAGCATATTCCGTTCCTATATAGTTCCAACTCAGATAAATAGTAAAACACTTATTTTAGAGGACGGTTACTGCGAAGCCGTCCGGGCATTTCGGGCTGGCCGCCAGCCGGCGCGCCCGCCCAGGCCAAAAGGCTTAGACGCTGCCGCTAAGGCCGTTGGCACCGACGGCGGCCGGACACACCGGGCAGCTGGCCCGGTTTTAGCCTCCCGGAGTACTTGCGCAAATGCGCTTATAGCAAACGTTTGCGCATCGATGGGGCTGAGCCCAAACCACTTAGCGCCCGAACTATCGACGGGGTGGCTTACGTAGAAGCCCGAAAACCAATTCGCGACAGGGACCAACCGACCACTGGATATGAGCATGCGCCGTCCGACCCATTCGCTGCCCCTGCGCCCTCTCTCAACCTTTACGCTAAAGCTCCGGCCTCGGCCCGGGCTTCGCCATACAGTTCATGACGCAGGAACAACTACGCCTAGCCGCTTCCAAGACGGGTGAAGCGGCCTGGCTGAAATTCGGCCCCTATCTAACGGAGCGTCAGTGGGGTACCGTGCGCGAGGATTATTCGGCCCACGGCAACGCCTGGGACTTCGTGTCGCACAACATGGCCCGCAGCTACGCCTACCGCTGGGGCGAAGAAGGCCTCGGCGGCATCAGCGACGACCAGCAGCTGCTGTGCTTCGGGCTGGGCCTCTGGAACGGGGCCGACCCATTCCTGAAGGAGCGCCTGTTTGGCCTCACCAACGGGCAGGGCAACCACGGCGAGGACGTGAAGGAGTGCTACTACTACCTCGACAGCACCCCCACGCACTCCTACATGCGGATGCTCTACAAGTACCCGCAGCGGGCGTTTCCGTACCGGCAGCTGCTGCAGGAAAACGCCCGCCGCTCGCGGCACGAGCCGGAGTACGAGCTGCTCGACACCGGCGTCTTCAACCAGGGGCGCTACTTCGACGTGTTCCTGGAATACGCCAAGGCCGGTCCCGACGACCTGCTCATCACCGTGACGGTGCACAACCGCGGCCCCAAAACGGCCCGCCTCGACGTGCTGCCGCAGATCTGGTTCCGCAACACCTGGAGCTGGGGCTACGACGGCTACCGGCCCGAGCTGCGCGCCGCCGGCCCGGGCGAAATCCAGGCCGAGCACCGCGACCTGGGCGCTTACCACTTCTACTGCGAATCGGCCGGGGAGCTGCTGTTCTGCGACAACGACACCAACGGCACCGTGCTCTACGAACTTGAAGCCGGCCCCGACGAGTACTTCAAGGACGGCATCAACGATTACGTGGTGCAGGGGCGCCGCCGGGCCGTAAACCCCGCCCGCCGGGGCACCAAGGCTGCCGCCCACTACCCGCTCAAGTTGGCCGCTGGCGCCAGCCAGCAAATTCGCCTGCGCCTGAGCCGGGCCGAGCTGGCCCAGCCCTTCGCCGATTTCGACCAGCTGTTTGCCCAGCGCCACGCCGAGGCCGACGAGTTTTTCGACTGCCTACAGGAGCAGCTGCCCGACCAGGACGCGCGTAACATTCACCGCCAGGCCCTGGCTGGCATGATGTGGAGCAAGCAGTTCTACTACTACGACGTGACCCAGTGGCTGCAGGGCGACCCGGGCAGCTTTAACCCGCCACCTAACGGCCGCCGCCAGGGCCGCAACAGCAACTGGCCCCACCTGCACAACGCCGACATCATTTCGATGCCCGACAAGTGGGAGTACCCCTGGTACGCGGCCTGGGATTTGGCTTTCCACTGCGTGCCGCTGGCCGTGATGGACTCGGAATTCGCCAAAAACCAGCTGCGCCTGCTCACCCGCGACTGGTACATGCACCCCAACGGGCAGCTGCCGGCCTACGAGTGGAACTTCTCCGACGTGAACCCGCCCGTGCACGCCTGGGCCACCTGGCGCGTGTACCAGATGGACAAAAAGCTTCACGACGGCCAGGGCGACACCGTGTTTCTGGAGTCGGTGTTCCACAAGCTGATGCTGAACTTCACCTGGTGGGTAAACCGCAAGGACCGCAACAACCACAACATCTTCGAGGGCGGCTTCCTGGGCCTCGACAACATCGGCGTGTTCGACCGTTCGGCCCCGCTGCCCACCGGCGGCTACATCGAGCAGGCCGACGGCACCTCCTGGATGGCCATGTACGCCTTGAATCTGATGCGTATTGCGCTGGAGTTGGCCAAAACCAACCCGGTGTACCAGGACGTGGCCGCCAAGTTCTTCGAGCACTTCCTCTACATCGCCGAGGCCATGACGCGCGCCGGCGACGGGTCGTTCAACCTCTGGGACGAGGACGACGGCTTCTTCTACGACGTGCTGCACCTGCCCGACGATGAGCGCATCCGGCTGAAAGTGCGCAGCATCGTGGGCCTGATTCCGCTGTTCGCGGTGGAGGTGCTCGACGAGGAAATGCTGGAGGCCATGCCCGATTTCACCCGCCGCCTGCGCTGGCTGCTCGACAACCGCCCGCAGCTCTCGGCGCTGGTGTCGCGCTGGCAGGAGCCGGGCAAGGGCGAGCGGCACCTGCTGAGCCTGCTGCGCCGGCAGCGGCTGGAAAAGCTGCTCACCCGCATGCTCGACGAGGCCGAATTCCTCTCTGACTACGGCATCCGGGCGCTGTCGAAGCACCACGAGGAGCACCCCTACGTGTACAACACGCCCGAAGCCGACTTCGAGGTGCGCTACGAGCCGGGCGAGTCCAGCTCCGACCTGTTCGGCGGCAACTCGAACTGGCGCGGGCCGGTGTGGTTTCCCATCAACTACCTCATCATCGAGTCGTTGCAGCGCTTCCACTTCTACTACGGCGACTCGCTGACGGTGGAATACCCCACTGGCTCGGGCCAGCGCCTGAACCTGAACGGCGTGGCCAATGCTTTGGCCGAACGCCTGACCAGCATCTTCCGCCGCGACAAACGGGGCCGCCGCCCGGCCTTCGGTCACTACGAGCTGCTGCAGCGCGACCCGCACTTCAAGGACTACCTGCTCTTCCACGAGTACTTCCACGGCGACGACGGCCACGGCCTCGGCGCCAGCCACCAAACCGGCTGGACCGGCTTGGTGATGCGCCTGCTGCAGCCGCTGGCGCCCATCGGCGGGGCCATCGAGCGGCCCCAGCCGCAGCAGGAAAGCGTGCGGCAGTAAGCGCCTGATAGCACGTGCCGACAGCCGCGCCGTTTCAGGACTCAATCCGGGGACGGCACGGCTGTCGGCACGTGGAGCAACGGCCGGAGCGGACTATGCATCTTGCGGTTCAATCGGCGCTGTTAGCCGCCCCGCACGTCAACTCGCTCCCCTTGCGCATTTCCCTCTGCTACCTACTGGCTGCCGCCGTTCTGCCCGCCGCCGCCCGCGCCCAGTCGGCCCCGCCGGCCCTGCCCGCCCACGACAGCCCGCCGCGTCTCAACGACCTGGTGCATACCCGCCTGGCCCTGCGCTTCGACTACGCCCGGCGCTATGCCTACGGGCAGGAGTGGGTGACGCTGAAGCCGCACGCCTACGCCACCGACTCCCTGCTGCTCGACGCCAAGGGCATGGACATCAAAGCCGTGGCGCTGGTGCAGGGCGCGGGCCAGCAGCCGCTGAAGTACCACTACAACGGCCGGCAGCTGCGCATCGGGCTGGACAGGGCCTATAAGCCCGGCGAGCCGTACACCGTCTTTCTCGACTACGTGGCCAAGCCCGACGAGCTGGGCGCCAAGGGCAGCGCCGCCATCCGCGACGCCAAGGGACTGTACTTCATCAACCCCGACAGCGCGGTGGCCGGCAAGCCCCGGCAGATCTGGACCCAGGGCGAGACGGAAGCCTCCTCGGTGTGGTTTCCGACCATCGATAGGCCCAATCAGAAAACCACCGCCGACATTAGCCTAACGGTGCCGGCCCGCTACGTGACGCTGAGCAACGGCCTGATGGTCAATCAGAAAGCCAATGCCGACGGCACCCGCACCGACCAGTGGCAGCAGACGCAGCCCCACGCGCCCTACCTGTTCATGCTGGCCGTGGGCGACTTCCGCATCCAGCGGGAGCAGTGGCGCGGCAAGGAAATCAGCTACTACCTGGAGCCGCAGTACGCCGCCCAAACCCAGGCTATTTTCGGCCGCACGCCCGAGATGCTGGAGTTTTTCTCGCAGAAGCTGGGCGTGGAATTTCCCTGGACCAAGTACGCCCAGGTGGTGGTGCGCGACTACGTGTCGGGGGCCATGGAGAATACCAGCGCCTCGCTGTTCGGGGAGCACGCCCAGGGCACGGCCCGCGAGCTGCTCGACTGGGAATACTCGCTGGTGGAGCGCGAAATTGCCCACGAGCTGTTCCACCAGTGGTTCGGCGACTACGTGACCTGCGAGAGTTGGGGCCAGCTGACGGTGAACGAGTCCTTCGCCAACTTCAGCGAGGTGCTCTGGGCCGAGCACAAGCTGGGCCCCGACGCCGCCGGCCGCCAGGCCTACCGCTCCCTGCGCACCTACCTGGCCAACCCCGCCAACTTCACCAAGCCGCTGGTGCGCCGCCAGTACGCCGACAAGGAGGACGTATTCGACGCGGTGACCTACCAGAAGGGCGGACGCATTCTGCAGCTGCTGCGCCACGAGCTGGGGGAGGAAGTGTTTTTCCGCGGCCTCAACCTCTACCTGACCCGGCAGGCCCTGGGCACCGGCGAAGCCGAGCAGCTGCGCCTGGCCCTGGAAGACGCCTCCGGCCGCGACCTGACCAGCTTCTTCCAGCAGTGGTACTACCGCCCCGGCCACCCCGTCGTCACCATCAACTACGGCCCCTGGGACGCGGCCACCAAAACCCAGCCCGTGACCCTGCGCCAGACCCAGGGCGGGGCGCCCTACGAGCTGCCGCTGGACGTGGACGTGTACGCCGGCCCGGGCGCCCCGCAGCGCCACCGGCTGCGGCTGCGCGAGGCCACCCAGACCTTCCAGCTGCCCGCCGCCCAGCGGCCGGATTTGGTGAACGTCGACGCCGAAAACGTGCTCATCTGGCAGAAAACCGACAACAAGCCGCTCAGCGCCTTCGTCTACCAGTACCAGCACGCCCCGCGCTACCTCGACCGCCTCGAAGCCATTCTGGCCTGCGCCGCCCACCCCGAAGACGCGGCGGCCCGCCAGACCCTGCTGGCCGCCCTCAGCGACAAATATTACGCCCTGCGCTGGACAGTGCTGGAAAATATCGACCTGGTGAAGCAGCCCGCCCTGCGCGCCGCCGTGCTGCCCATGGTGCGCCGCCTCGCGGCCCACGACCCCAGCCCGCAGGTGCAGGCCGAAGCGCTGAAGGTACTCGGCAAGCTCGGCGAAAAGCGCGACGCCCGCCTCTTTACCAAAGCCCTCGATAACCGTTCCTACTCCGTGCAGGGCGCCGCGCTCCAGGCCCTGGCGGCCGTGGATCTGCCCCAGGCCGTGCGCCGGGCCACGGCGCTGCAGGCCGACCACCGCGCGCCCTTGAGCGCGGCCCTGGTGGCCGTGTACGCCCAGGCCGGCGACGTGGCCCGGCTGCCCTTCGTGCTGGCGCAGGTGCAGGCCGCCGCGCCCCTGGCCCGCCTGAATATGCTGCCCAGCCTGGCCCAGCTGCTCGCCCGCGTCACCGATGCGGCCTCGTTCCGAACGGGGCTGGCCCCGTTTCAGCAGATGGGCATCGAGTACAAGCCCTTTATCGGCCCCCAAGTCCTGACCATGCTGCAGAACCTGCGCACTCAGACAGCCGCCAGCCCCATTGCCGCCCCGGCCCAGCAGGCCATCGGCGAAGCGGTGCGGGCCATCGAGCAGGCCAAGTAGGGCGCTAAGAAGCCAAGCCAATGCGCCGGGTCAGTCGTCTACCAGGCTGACTTCCACCCGGCGGTTGGCGGCGCGGCCTTCGTCGTCCTCGTTGCTGGCCACGGGATTTTCGGCGCTCAGGCCCAGGTACTGCATGCGGCTGCGGGGTACTCCCTGGCGGCTGAGGTAAAACATGACCCGCAGTGCCCGCCGCTCCGAGAGCTGCTGGTTGTGGCGCGACGAGCCGGTGTTATCGGTGAAGCCCTGAATCTGTAGTTGGCCGGGGTGGGCCAAGGCGTAGTGGGCGAAGGCGTCGAGGCGGACTCGCTCGGCCGGAGCTAAGCCGTCGGCGTCTACTGCGAAGCCGATGATGACGGTGCTCGGATCGGGCGCGGGCGCGGTCAGGACAGTGGGAGCGGGGCGCAGGCGGCCGAAAATGCTGTCCCAGTTCATGCGCCGGCTCATATCGCGGTAGGCCACGAAGCCGGGCTCGGTGGTGTCGCGGGCGCTGCTGAAGGAACCCTGCTCCAGGAATACACCGGAATCGAAAGCGGCGTCGCCCACATCGGCCACCACCAGCTTGAGGTGGTAGAGCTGCCAGGGCTGCACGTAGGCCTGCGCCGTAAGCACCCGCGTGAAACCATCGTACTCAAAGGAGCTGACCAGGGCCTGATTAAGCTTTTTTTTCTCCTTTTCCAGCGCGTAGAAGCCGCGCGGGTCGTGGTTGTGGCGGTTGAACAACCAGTTCCAGACCCGGCGCGGCCAAGAGGCGTGCGGCCCCTTTTTCGACTTTTTGAGCAGGCCGTAGTTGAGGAAGTAGTCGTTGTTGAGGTACAGCTCGGCGCGGCGCCGGTGGTTGACGGTGTTGATGGCTACGCGCACCCTGCCGCCGGGCAGCACGGCCAGGTTACGTCGTGCTACCCGCGGGCCGCTGAGCACGAAGGCAAACGCGTCGTCGAAGCCCGAACCCACGAACTCCCGGTATTCCTCCGAGGCAAAGCAGTAGCGAAACGATACCGCGTTGTGCGCCGGGACGAAGTCAAATTCGAGGATGACTTGGTCGGCGGGGCGGCAGCGGCAGATGCGGGCCAGATCCTTGTCCGGTCGAAATTTTTGGCCGAAGTCAGCGGCTACGCCGCTGGTGCCGGGTGAGCTGTTTTCGTGCGCTATCTTGCGCACGTCGCCGGTGGAAAGCAGCAGACCGCGCCGCATGCCGATAATGTTGGTATCGATGGCGAAACTGCCCAAGCTGGTGCGCAGGCCGCTCAGGCGCACGTTGCCCACGCGCACGCCCCGCCCCACCAGCGCGTTGTCGACCAGAGAATCCACCGGGGCCGCCGCGTCGATACGCAGGCGGCTCTGGCCCGCGGCACGCTCCCCCATCAGCCCAACGAGCAGCCCAATAACAAGGAAATAACGATAAAGCATACGCAGCACGGGAAAACCAAGCGTTCAACGCTGCTCGCGGGCGTTTTCGCGTGCGGCCCGGCCAAACGCGAAAGCGCCCGTCCGGCCACTCGGCCAGGCGGGCGCTACAAGACCGAAACAGGGGGACTACTGCTTAGCTGCGGGCGGCTTTCTTGGCCACCACGTTGAAGTTCAGCGTGAAGTTGTCGTCGATGACCTTGTCGGCGGCGGTGTCGAGCAAGGACTTCGAGCGGAACTTGATGTCGAACTTGGTGCGGTCGACGGTGGCCGTGCCCGAGGCGGCGGCCACGCCGTCCTTCACGCCCACCTTGGCCGGGAAGCTGATGGGCTGGGTGATGCCCTTGATGGTGAGGTTGCCGGTCACTTCGGCGTTGTTGCCGGCCGCGTCGGGCTTGGTGTTCTTCAGGCTGGTGATGACGAAGGTGGCCGTGGGGTTTTTCTCGGTGCTGAAGAAGTCGTCGGACTTCAGGTGCGCGGTCAGGCGCGGGCTGGGGTTGTCTTCCACGGTCAGGTTGGCCACGTCGAAGGTGAACGTGCCGCCCACGATCTGGCTGCCCTTTACCTGCACCGCGCCTTCTTTCAGCGGCACCGCGCCGTTGTGCTGGCCGCCCACTTTCTTGGCCACCCAGCCCAGGGTGCTCAGCTGGGGCTGCACGGCGTAGGTTTCGGGCCCGGCTTTGCGGGTGACGACGGCGGAGCCGGCGGGGGCCAGCGGGGTAGTGAACGAGGGCAGCATGAGCAGCGCAGCGGCGGTGAGCAGGGGGAGTACCAGGTTTTTCATGCGGGGTAGAAGGAGGTGAGAATGGAAACGCCGGAGTTGTCGGCGAAGATAAACCCGGGGGGCCAACCTCCCGCGGTTTCTCCGCCGCACTCGGAGCGGAGGGCTCAACGGGTTGCCTGTCGGGGGCAAGAATTTACGGGGGCGTAACTCCCGCCGGCTGCCGGCGTTACAGGCAATTCCCGCATTCCGCTGCCCCGATGCTGTTTTCCTGGCTTCTTTCCTTTAGTCCCCACGTATTTATCCTGTTCGGCGCGGCCTGTCTGCTGGGCCTGTTCGGGGGCTTGCCCTTGTTATTGCGTCGGGCTGACAGTGGCGCCGCGGCAGTTCCGGCCCAGGGCGAAGTGGTGGACTTCGCAGAACATGAGCCCAACCAGGCCGACACTCTCGGCACGCGGGTGTTGGTGCGCTTTCGCACGGCGGCCGGGCACACCATCGTGGGGGTGGCGGCGGTGGGAAGATTCTGGGACCAGCTGCATTTCCGTCGCGGGCAGCGGGTAGCGGTGCGCTACAATCCGGCTAATCCCCGGCAGGTGGTCATGCCCACCGTCGAGGCGGCGCGCCGCACCTTTCGGGTCGTGGTGTTCTGCCTGGTCGGGGCCGGGCTGCTGGGGCTGAGTGTGCTGCTGTTCCTGCTCAGCGCGCTACTGCCCGGGGCCTGAGTTGCGCCAGCGCCCGACGTACGCCGCTGGTCGTACCTTGCCCCGCATCATGCCCGACACCCCAGCTCTGCCCGTCATCCGCGCCCGCGGCCTCACCAAGCGCTACGGCCCGCAGCGCGTGGTCGACGACGTTTCTTTTGAACTGACGGCCGGCGAAACGCTGGTGCTGCTCGGGCCCTCGGGCTGCGGCAAAACCACCGTGCTCAAAATGCTCAACCGCCTGGTAGAGCCCGACGCCGGTACCGTGGAAATCAACGGGCAGGACGTGCGGCGGCAGCGGCCCGAGGAGCTGCGCCGCGGTCTGGGCTACGTGATTCAGCAGGTGGGCCTGCTGCCGCACTACTCGGTGGCCGACAACGTGGCCGTGGTGCCCCGCCTGCTCGGCCACGCCCCGGCCGCCATCGAGGCCCGCACCCACGAGCTGCTCACGCGCCTGCACCTGCCGCCGGATGAGTACGCGGGCCGTCTGCCGCACGAGCTGTCGGGCGGGCAGCAGCAGCGCGTGGGGCTGGCCCGGGCCCTGGCCGCCGATCCGCCCATCGTGCTCCTCGACGAACCCTTCGGCGCCCTCGACCCGGTGGTGCGCGCCGGCATCCGCCGCGACTTCCGCGAGCTGCCCGAGCTGCGCGGCAAAACCGTGGTGCTCGTCACCCACGACGTGGCCGAAGCCTTCGAGCTGGCCGACCGCATCCTGCTGCTCGACGCCGGCCGGGTGCAGCAGCTGGGCACCCCGCGCGAGCTGCTGCTGAAACCCGCCAACGACTTCGTGCGCCGCTTTTTCGCCGCCGAGCGGCTGGCGCTGCAACTGCGCACCCTCACCCTGGCCGACGTGCAGCCGTTTCTGCCCACCGCCCCACCGCTGCCCGCGCTGGCCCGGTTCCACCTCGATACCCCGGTGCAAACGGCGCTGGAGCAGCTCACCGCCGCCGACCCGGTGGCCGCCGCTGTCGGCCCATTGATGCACGCCTTTCACCACGCCCTGCAAGCCGCCTCCGCATGAATCTACTGAGCGAACTGCTGGATTTCTGGCAGCTGCAGGCCGGCAAGCTGGCCGAGCAAACCCTGCAGCACATCGGCCTGACGGCGGCGGCCGTGCTGCTGGCCGTGGCCCTGGGCGTGCCGCTGGGCCTCTGGCTCACGCGCCGGCCGCGCTGGGCGCCGCTGGTGCTGGGCGTGGCCGGGGCGCTGCAAACGGTGCCCAGCATTGCTCTGCTCGGCTTCCTGATTCCCTGGCTGGGCATCGGGGCCGCGCCGGCCATCGTGGCCCTGCTGCTTTACTCGCTGCTGCCCATCATCCGCAACACCGTCACCGGCATCCGGGGGGTGAGCCCGGCCGTGGTGGAAGCCGCCCGCGGCCTGGGCCTGACCGACGGGCAGGTGCTGCGCCGGGTGGAGCTGCCGCTGGCCCTGCCGGTGCTCATGGCCGGCATCCGCACGGCCGCCGTCATCGGGGTGGGGGTGGCCACGCTGGCGGCCTACGTGGCGGCGGGTGGGTTAGGCGAGTTCATCTTCGGCGGCATTGCCCTGAACAACCCGGTGATGATTCTGGCCGGGGCCCTGCCCGCCGCCGCGCTGGCCCTGGCCTTCGATGGCGCCCTGGCCGCCGTGCAGCGCCTGAGTTTGCGCCGCCTGCCGCGGGTGGGCGCCGGGCTGCTGGTGCTGCTGCCGCTGCTGGGCGCCCTGTACCTGCTGCCGGGCGCCGTAGGCCGCTTGCGGGCCGGCTTCAGCCCCGAGTTTGTGGGCCGCGCCGACGGGTTGCCCGGCCTGCAGCGCGCCTACGGCCTGCGCCGCCTGCCCAGCGTGGTGCTGGCCCCGGCGCTGGTCTACGAAGCCGCCCGCGCCGCCGACGTCGACGTCATCGACGGCTACAGCACCGACGGGCGCATCCGGGCCTACGGCCTGCGGGTGCTGCGCGACGACCGGCGCGTGTTTCCGCCCTACTACGCCGCTCCGGTGCTGCGCCCGGCCCTGCTGCGGGCCCACCCTGAGCTGGGGCCAGTGCTGAACCTGCTCAGCGGCCAGCTCACCGATTCGGCCATGACCGAGCTGAACTACCGCGTCGACTACCTGCACCAGGAGCCCCGCGCCGTGGCCGAAGCCTGGCTGCGCGCCCGGGGCCTGTGGCGCGCCCCGCGCCCCGTCGTGGCGGGCGCGGCCACGGTGCGGCTGGGCTCCAAAATCTTCGGCGAGCAGTACATCCTGGCGGAAATGTACGCGGCCCTCATCCGCGGCAACACCGACCTGCAGGTCCAAACCAAAACCGGCCTGGGCGGCACCACCATCTGCTTCGAGGCCCTGCGCTCCGGCGCCATCGATATGTACCCTGAGTACACCGGCACCGGCTTGCAGGTGCTGCTGCAGCCCCCGCCCGCCGTGCTCGACTCCCTGGGCGGCCGGCCGGCGGCGGTGTTCGAGTACGTGCAGCGCGAGTTTGGGCGGCGCTACGGGCTGCAGTGGCTGCCGCCGCTGGGCTTCAACAACACCTACGCCCTGCTGATGCGCCGCCAGCAGGCCCGGCAATTGGGCATCAGCTCGTTGTCGGAGCTAGGCGCGTACCTGGGGCGCTGAAACTTCCGGCCACGGCCGGGCTAGGCGCGGGTGTCGGCCAACAGGCGGTTGATGCGGGGCTGAATAACCCAGATGCCCGCCGGGAAAAACCACAGCAGGAAAAACTCCCCCAGGTAGTCGCCTACTTCCACCGGGCGCTGGTATTCCACGGCTTTCAGGGCTTTGGCCACAAAGCGCAGCACGTAAAAGATGCCAGCCATGCTCAGCAGGTGCAGTGGCACAATGAACAGCAAGGCAGTCGGCGGGAAAGCAGTGGAGGATTGGGTGCGGAACAGCAGGGCCAGCAGCACCAGCAGGCCGGCTATGTAGGTTACGGGCAACAGCAGGGCGGCTTTGAACCAGCCCACATGCATGGGGGCGGTGGCGGGCAGCCGCTCGGCCAGCCGGGTGCCCAGTGCTCAGAGCCCAGTGCCAGCCGAAGAACAGCCCGAATAGCAGCATGGCCACCAGCCAGCCAGCCAGCCAGCCGGCTACAAAAAAGGCAACCTGACGCGTCAGGGCCACCGCCACGCCAGTAATTGAATCAGCAGGGGAAGTCCGGACAGCAGGCTGAATAGCTGCCAGGGAGGCAGCCGCAGAAATAGGTTCAGAGCGTAACGGCCCCGCCTGATTGGGCAATGCCAGTCGGCAAAAGTAAGCTCGTATGGCCCGTAGACAAACCGGGCGAAGCAAATCTGGGCCGGCACGGGTAGCCCGTTGTCCCATTGTGGCAAGCTGCTATCCGAATGCCGCCGCCCCGCTGCCCACCGGACCGGCCTGCAAAAACGCGTCGTGGAAGTGACAGAGCAGGCCGGTATTCTCGTCGCCGGGCCCGAAGGAGTGCAGCTGCCCGGCCCGTACCAGCAGCACCTCGCCCGGCTCCGCGACGCAGGCCGCCGACCCAATGCGGATGCGCGCCGTGCCGGAAGTGAGCAGGATCAGGGTGTGAGCAGTGGCCCGCACCGGTGGAACGGGCCCGGTGAAATGCGGGTACATGCGCTCCACGGGCACGATGAAAAACCGCTCGGCGGCGGGCGTCAACAACGAACTGAGCACGGCCGGCACAGGCAGAAACTGCTGCAGAAACGTCTGCGGGGAGTGGGTGCGGACGGCGGGCGGCAGAGGAGCGGGCATGGCAACAGGTGGCTTGCTGCGGCTGACGCGCCCCGGCCGATTTTACTTTACACTGGCCCCTACTGGCACTCCCGAAACACCACGGCCGGCGTGCGGGTAATGACCTCGCTGCTGCTGGCGCTGGTATTGCGGTGCAGGTAGAAGTAGCAGGTTATCGGGCGCTTGAGGTGGGAATTGCCCAGAATCTGCGTCAGGGAATAACTCAGCGTAAGCGTGTCGCGGCGCTGGGTGACGGCCTGCTCCCCGTCGAGGCCCAGCGAAAACGTGCCGCCCGGGTCGGTGCTGGCGAATTTGATCGACACCGCATAGCCGTAGGCCGATTGCTCGCGGGGCCCGAGGCGGTAAGCCAGTTTGGCCGTCACCAGCGAGCCGGGACTGACGCAGGGCGGCTGATCCAGGGACAGTAAGTGAATCTTATTGCCATCGGCAACGGGTTGAGGGTGCGGCGAGGCCGGGCCAGCGACCAGGAAAGCAACAATCGGATAAATAAACGCGCGCAATAGGGGTAGCATCATACGCTAAAGAAAGCGCTAAAGCGGCAGACTGTGCCTGGCTTATTCCACCCCGAGCACGGTGGCGCCGTTGCGCGGGTCTTCGGCGCGGCTGAGCTTTTGGTCATGCACCACGATGGTCAGCTCCACCGAGCCGGTGCCCACTTCCAGGGCCAGCAGGTGGCCGCCCACGGGCTTGAACTCCTTATCGGCGCCCACGCCGTGCAGGTGCAGGGCGGGCTTGCCGTCTTTCCAGGCAATGCTGCCGGTGAGGCTGGCCAGCTCCAGGTCGCGAAAGGCCTTGGGCGCGTAGGTTTTGGTCTGGGCGTTCCAGAAGCCGAAGGTGGGGTGGCCGAAGCCCAGACCGGTGAGGCTGGCGCTGGGAATGTTTTCGCGCACGGCCAGCTGCTCCAGCTCCTGCAGCACGTTGTCGCCCTGGCGCAGCACCATCAGAAAGCCGGTGGGCGTGCGGGTGTATTTCGTGGGGGCCGATTGGGCGGTGGGTTGGGCGGGCATGGGACGAGCGGTTTGGGCGTGGGCAGCAAAAGAGAGCAGGCCGGCAACGGCGGCGAGCAGCGGCAGGTGGGGCATGGCAAAAATTGGGTTTACGGCCAGGACCGCGCGGGGTAACAAGGGCCGCACTTTGCCCACGGCTACGTAACATTACGTTTCGCCGAGCCGGGCAGCTGCCCGGTCTGTCCAGCCCCCTTGCCATGCACCTGCAGCAGTTCGATCCGCCCGCCGCCCTGCAGCCCTACGTCCGCTACTTCTGGACGCTGACCAGCGCCGCTGCGGGGCCCAGCACCTTCCGCATTGTGGCCGATGGTTCGCCGGGCCTGTTCGTGCAGCAGCCCGGCAGCGCCGGCTTTCAGGACGCGGCGGGCAAGGTCTGGCCCCGGCAGTTTGTGTACGGCCAAACCAGCTTCGCTCAGCAAATCAGCGCGGCCGGGCCCATTGGCACGGTGGGCGCCTACTTTCAGCCCAGCGCCCTGCCGGCGCTGCTGGGCGTGTCGGCCGCCGGGCTCACCGATTCCTGCCTCGACCTGCAACAGTGGCCCGGCGGCCCTCCGGCATTGCCCGAGGCTGCCCCGGCCGCGCAGGTAGCCGCCCTGGCCGGGTGGCTGCTTCGGCAGCGCGCCGCCTACGGACAGCCGGCCGATGCGGCCGTCGACCAGGCGGTGGAGTTGCTTCGGCAGTCGGGCGGCTGCATGGCCCTGCCCGAGCTGCTGCGGTGCCTGCAGCTGCCGGAGCGCAGCCTGCAACGCCGCTTCCGGCAGCACGTGGGCATCTCGCCGCAGTTGTTTGCCCGCATCTGCCGCTTCCAGGCCACGCTGGGCCAGCTGCGCCGCGCCGACTACGACCGGCTGTCTGACCTGGCCTTCGACGCCAACTACGCCGACCAGTCGCACCACATCCGGGCGTTCCGCGAATTTGCCGGGGCCGCCCCGCGCCGCTACCAGCGGCAGGCGCGCGAAGTACTGGAAAGCTTTCCGCAGCTGACTTCCTGATCGGCCGCGGCCGGCGGCATTGGGCGCGGTGGGGGAGTGGGCCACCGCCAACCGTACCGCCGCGGGTGGCCGGTGGTGTCGGATTCGTTCTAGTTTGCCGCCCCCGGCGGCGAGTACTTCGCAGCGAACCTAACTGCAAGTACCATGAACCTACTCGTTTTCGGCGCTACCGGTGGCACGGGCCGCCAGCTTGTCGCGCAGGCCCTGGAGCAGGGCCACCACGTCACAGCCTTTGTGCGCGACCCGGCCCGGCTCGCCCTGCAGCATCCGGGGCTGCGTCTCGTCCAGGGCGATGTGCAGGACGCCCGCGCCGTGCGGCAGGCCGTGCCTGGCCACGACGCCATTTTGTCCACGCTCGGCGCGCCCGCCGGCCGCAAAGACGCCGTGCGGTCCGAGGGCACGCGCCACATCCTGCAGGCCATGGAGCAGGCCGGCGTGCGGCGCTTCATCTGCCTGACTACCTTGGGCATGGGCGACAGTCGGCCGGCGCTGCCCTGGCTCTACCGATACCTGCTGGTGCCCTTGCTGCTGCGCTACGCCTTCGCCGACTCGGAGCGGCAGGAGGCGCTGATCCGGCAAAGCGCGGTGGACTGGACCATTGCCCGCCCCGGCACCCTCACCGACGGCCCGCGCACCGGCCGTTACCACCACGGCTTCGCCCCCACGGCCCAGCTGCCCATGCGCATTGCCCGCGCCGACGTGGCCGATTTCATGCTCGGCCAGCTCACCGATGCCACCTACCTGCGCCAGGCCGCCAGCCTTTCGTACTGAAGTCCCGGCCATGAAAAACCTGATCCTGGCTTCGGCCACCCTCTGCACCGGCCTGGTGGCGGGCGTCTTCTACGGCTTTGAAGTGGCAGTCAACCCGGCTTTTCGGCGCTTGCCCGATGCCGCCTACGTGGGGGCCATGCAAGCCATCAACGAAGTCATTCAAAACCCCGTGTTTGCCCTGAGCTTTTTCGGGGCGCCGCTGCTGCTGCCCGTGGCGGCGGCGCAGCACGGCCGGCGGCCCCGTTCGCGGCGGTTTCGGCTGCTGGTCGTGGCGGCGGCCGTATACCTGGCAGGCAGCCTGGGCGTTACCGTGGCGGCGAATATTCCGCTCAACGAGGCCCTGGCCGCCGTGCCGCTGCAGGCCTCGTCGCCCGCGCAGCTCCGGGCCGCCCGCATCCGGTTTGCCGAACCCTGGAACCGCTGGCACCGAATCCGCACGCTGGCCAGCGTCGTGGCATTCGCGCTGGCCGTAGCCGCTTGCCTGCGGGCTGAAGAGCAGCCCTGAAACCGGGCCCGCGCGGCAGCCAGCGCCCTCAGCTCAACCGCAGCTGGTCCTGGTAGGCCGCGCCCACCGGCACCGCGTGGCCCTGCACGCTCACCTGGTGCCGCTCGATCCGGTCGACGTGGCCGGTGGCTACCACGAAGGAGCGGTGCACGCGCGCGAACTGCCCGGGCGGCAGCAGGGCCAGCACTTCCTGCATGGTGAGGCGGGCGAGCAGGCGGCGCCCGCTCGTGAGGGCGAAAGTGACGTAGTTGCCGGCCGCTTCCACGTAGAGGATTTCGGCGTAGCGCACCTTCACCTGCTCGTAGCCGGTTTTCAGAAACAGGTAGTCGCGCGGGGGCGCGGCGGCCGGGGACTGGCGCAGCTGCAGGCGCTCCTGGGCCCGGTTGCAGGCCTGCACGAAGCGGGCCAGCGCGAAGGGCTTCAGCAGGTAGTCAACGGCGTCGAGCTCGAAGCCCGTCACGGCGTGCTCGGCGTAGGCGGTGGTGAAGACGATGAGCGGGCGCGTGGGCAGGGTGCGCACCAGCTCCAGGCCCGAAATGTCGGGCATGTTGATGTCCAGAAACAGCAAGTCCACCGGCTCGCGCTGCAGGTAGGCCAGGCCCTGAAAGGCATCGGTGAAGCCGGCGGCCAGCTCCACGAAGGGCACCTTGGCGGCCAGGGCGCGCACCACGTCCAGGGCAATGGGCTCGTCGTCGATGGCAATGGCTTTCATGGCAGGAAAGGTAACAAGCAGTGCAAGCAGCGACAATCCGGCCGGTATGTAGAGACGCCTCGTTGCGTCTCAATCGTGGCCGGGGTTGGCGGCGGCTTGGGTCGATCAGCCAGCTGGTGTCGTTCTTTGACGAGACGCAAGGATGCGTCTCTACTGCCGGCAGAACCGTAGGATCCGCCACCTACAGTTGCAGCGTCAGGTGCACGAAATACTCGTCGAGGCTGCGGCGGATGATGAGTTCGTGGCGCTCGGGGTAGAGCAGCTGCAGGCGCTGGCGCACGTTGCTGAGGCCGATGCCGCCGGGCTCGTCGGCCAGGCCGGGGGCGGGGCGGGCGTGCACGCTGTTGTACACGTCGAAGTACAGCGTGCCGTGCTCCACGTGCAGCGTCACCTTGATCCACGAGGGATGCTGCAGGCTGATGCCGTGCTTGAAGGCGTTTTCCACGAAGGGAATGAGCAGCATGGGCGCAATCCGGGCCGCCGGGGGCGCCTCGCTCAGGCTGGTCGTGATGCGGATGTCGGGCGAGGTGGCGGTGCGCAGGGTCTGCAGCTCGATGTAGTTGCCGAGGTACTCGATTTCGCGGGCCAGCGGGATGTAGGGCTGGTGGTTTTCGTGGAGCATGAAGCGCATCATGTCGCCCAGCAGCTGAATGCCGTGGGCCGTCCGCTCACCGTTTTCCTGCAGGGCCGTGCCATAGAGCGTGTTCAGGGCGTTGAAGAGGAAGTGCGGATTAATCTGGGAGCGGAGCAAATCCAGGGAGGCCGTGGAGTGGCCCAGCTCCTGCTGCAGCCCGGCCACGGCCTGGTGGCGTCGCAGCCGCCGGTGGTAAATTCCCCAGGACAGCGGGGCCGTGGCCAGCAGGTGAAAGAACACCAGGAATACGTTGAGGCCCACCATCACTTCCGGGTCGCTGGTGATGATGAGCAGCACCAGGCCCACCGGCACCACCGAGGCCACCAGCACCAGAAACGCCTTCAGCCAGTAGTTGCCAAACGGCCGCCGCCCCGCCAGCGCCGACGGAATCAGCCAGCGGCAGGCCACGGCGTGAAACAGGAAGCCCGTGGCCAGCAGCGTGCCCCCGTAGAGCCGCGGCTCTACGGGGGAATTGACGGCCACCAGGAACAGCAGCAGCATAACCCACAGGGCAAAGCCCAGCAGCAGGTCGCGGGCCACGGTGCGCGGGGCTGCGGGCTGCGGGTCGTCGTCGGGGGCCAGGACGTGGAAGGGGCGGACGAGGGCGGAGGGGAGGAGCATATCGTGAAAGGCAAGCAACTTCGGCACCGGGGGCGGTGCTTGTTCGGCAGCAAGAGTACGACGCCCCGCCCCGGGCCGAAAACCGCTGGGATGAATGCCCGCAGAAATGGGACGAACCCGCGCCCCGTCGGCGCCAGCGCGCTTGGGGGCCGCCGTGGCACCCGCTTCATAAACTTCCGGGCCGGGCGTCTGCGTACATGAAAAACTCACCAACCCGCGCCGCCACCTGGGTGTCGATAGTTTAACTATAGTGCTGATAGTCAAATATTAATCTACTTTGCGTCGGCCCGTTTGCTGCTGGCGGTGCAGTACGGTTGGGGGCTATTCCTTCATATCGTCTTAATCAAAGTGGTGGTTGCTTTGCGACACTAATCACTCGGCAATTGCCGGGCAGTGGGGCAGGTTCAGTACATCTGCCCGCTGGCGTTGAAGGAAGCCCGGCGCCCGTGCCGGCATTCAAGGCTGGGGCTGCCCGCGCAAAAGCTCATTTTCCAACATGCACCAACCCGAGGCAAAAAACGCTGTCCACTCCCTGGATTTCGTGGTTTGGCCCATCCAGGACAAGCTACCGCACCGATTACCGCCGGCGGCCCACGCCCCACCCAGCCCGGCCGGCCCCGCTCAGTACCTTCTCCTCCATCACATCTGCTAGGCCCCGACCAGGCCCGTCATTGCACCCACGGTTTTATGAAACGAATGTTCACGCTCATGCTCATGAGCTGGAGTGTCCTGTATTGCACCACAAGCTGCTCGAAGCACGAAGAGGTCAAGGAAGAAAAGGTAAAATTCCTGGTCACCAGTCCTTTGCAGCGCGACACGACCATCACCAAAGAGTACGTGGCGCAGATTCACTCCATCCAGCACATCGAGATGCGGGCCTTGGAGAAGGGCTACCTGCAGAAAATCTTCGTCGACGAGGGCCAGCACGTGCAGCAGGGGCAGCTGATGTTTCAGATCATGCCGCTGCTCTATGAGGCCGAGCTGAAAAAGGCCGAGGCCGAGGCCAAGTTCGTGGACATCGAGTACCAGAACACCAAGAAGCTGGCCACCGGCAACATCGTGTCGTCCAACGAGCTGGCGCTGTCGCAGGCCAAGCTGGAAAAGGCCAAGGCCGAAGTGGCGCTGGCCAAGACCCACCTGGGCTTTACCACCATTCGGGCGCCGTTCAGCGGCATCATGGACCACTTCCAGGCCCGGCTGGGCAGCCTGGTGGACGAGGGCGACTTGCTCACCACCCTGTCGGACAACAGCAAGATGTGGGTGTACTACAACGTGCCCGAAGCCGAGTACCTCGCCTACAAAACCCACGTGCAGGCCGCTGGTGCCCTGAACGTGCGGCTGCGCATGGCCAACAACGAGGTGTTTGAGTACCCCGGCGTGGTGCAGACCATCGAGGCCGACTTCAACAACGAAACCGGCAACATCGCCTTCCGCGCCACCTTCCCCAACCCCAAGGCCCTGTTGCGCAACGGCGAAACCGGCTCGGTGCTGATGACCGTGCCGCTGAAGCACGCCCTGATCATCCCGCAGAAAGCCACCTTCGAGGTGCTGGAGAAGAAGTTCGTGTACGTGGTCGACGCGAAGAACAAGGTGCACCAGACGGAAGTGACCGTGGGCGCCGAAATGCCCGACCTCTTCGTCATCAGCGGCGGCCTGAAGCCCGGCGACAAAATCATGCTGGAGGGCATCCGCAAAGTGAAGGACGGCGACGAAATCGAGTTCAAGTACCAGGACCCGAAGGCCGTCATTCCCCACCTGAAAACCTACTCAGAGTAGGCGAGCAAGAATCGATAAAGAACGTCATGTCGAGCGCAGCCGAGACATCTCGCGTGCTGATGGCAGGTAGTAACCGCTCTGTCAACGAGCAGATTACTATCCAGCGAGATTAGCTACGCTGACCTTCGGTTCCTCGCCTTCGGCTCTGCATGACGTGTCAACAATCACGAACAGCGCATAAACATGTTCAGTAGATTCCTTCGCCGGCCCGTGTTTGCCATCGTTATTTCGGTGGTCATCATGTTCATGGGCGTCCTGGCTATCAATACCCTCCCGAACTCCCAGTTTCCGGAGATTTCGCCGCCCATGGTGATGGTGAGCACGGCCTACCCGGGCGCCAGCGCCAAGGTGCTGACCGAGTCGGTGCTCATCCCGCTGGAGCAGGCCATCAACGGCGTGCCCGGCATGAAGTACATGACCTCCGACGCCGTATCGGCCGGCGAGGCCAACATCCAGATCGTGTTCAACCTGGGCACCGACCCGGAGCAGGCGGTGGTGAACGTGAACACGCGCATCGCGCAGATCCTGAACCGCCTGCCGGTGCTGGTGCAGCGCGAGGGCGTGGTGGTAAACCGCGTGGTGCCCAACATGCTGATGTACGTGAACCTCTACAGCAAAGACAAGAATACCGACATGCGGTACCTCTTCAACTTTGCCGGGGTGAACATGCTGCCCGAAATCCAGCGCATCGACGGCATCGGGCGGGCCAGCATCCTGGGGAGCCGGCAGTACGCCATGCGCGTTTGGCTGAAGCCCGACCGCATGCGGGCCTATAACCTGTCGGTGGACGACGTGATGGAGGCCCTCAACGACCAGAGCGTCATCGGCTCGCCGGGCCGTATCGGCCGCTCCGACGGCAAGGAGGCCTCGGCGCTGGAGTACGTGCTGACCTACAAGGGCCGCTTCAACGACGTGGAGGAGTATAAGAACGTCATTATCAAGGCCAACTCCAACGGCGAGACGCTGCGCCTCAAGGACGTGGCCAACGTGGAGCTGGGCTCGGAGTTCTACGACATCTACTCCAACCTCGACGGCTACCCCTCGGCCGCCATCGTGCTCAAGCAAACCTACGGCTCGAACGCCTCCGACGTGATTAAGCGGGTGAAGAGCAAGCTGGAGGAGCTGAAGAAGACCATGCCCCCCGGCATGGACTACAAAATCAGCTACGACGTGTCGAACTTCCTCGACGCCTCCACGGAAAACGTGATTCACACCCTGCGCGACGCCTTTATCCTGGTGGCCCTGGTGGTGTTCCTGTTCCTGGGCGACTGGCGCAGCACGCTGATTCCCATCATTGCAGTGCCGGTGTCCCTGGTGGGGGCCTTCATTGCCATGCAGGCCTTCGGGATGACCATCAACATGATTACCCTGTTCGCCCTGGTGCTGGCCATCGGTATCGTGGTCGACGACGCCATCGTGGTGGTGGAAGCGGTGCACGCCAAGATGGAGGAAAAGCACCTCTCACCCTACGGGGCGGTGCGCGAGGTGGTGGGCGAAATCAGCGGCGCCATCATTGCCATTACCGTGCTGATGACGGCCGTGTTCGTGCCCGTCGCCTTCATGAGCGGCCCGGTGGGCATTTTCTACCGGCAGTTCTCCATCACCATGGCCTCCAGCATCGTCATTTCGGGCATCGTGGCCCTGACCTTGACGCCGGTGCTCTGCGCCATGATTCTGAAGAACAACCACGGGCAGCCGCGCAAGAAGACGCCCATCAACCGCTTCATCGACTGGTTTAACCGCGGCTTCGAGCGCCTGACCGGCCGCTACGTGAACTTCCTGGAGAAGCTGGTCGACCGCCGCCTCATCACCTTCCTGATTCTGCTGCTCTTCGGCTTCGGCATCTTCGGCATCTCGTCCACGCTGCCCTCAGGCTTTATTCCGGCCGAAGACCAGGGCATGCTCTACGCCATCATCCAGACGCCGCCCGGCTCGACGCTGGAGCGCACCAACGCCCTCTCGCAGCAGCTTTCCAAGCTGGCCAAGGAGGTGCCCGGGGTGGAAAGCATATCCTCCCTGGCCGGCTACGAGGTGCTGACCGAGGGCCGCGGCTCCAACGCCGGTACCCTGCTCATCGACCTGAAGCCCTGGCACGAACGGAAGCAGTCGATCCACGACGTGGTGGAAGGACTGGAGGAAAAGGCCAAGGAAATTCCGGGCGCGACCATCGAATTCTTCGAGCCGCCGGCAGTACCGGGCTACGGCGCGGCGGGCGGCTTCCAGCTGCAGCTGCTCGACAAAACCGCCACCGGCGACTACAAGGCGCTGGAAAAGGTGAACAACGAGTTCATGACGGAGCTGAAAAAGCGCAAGGAGCTGGCCGGGCTGTTTACCTTCTTCTCGGCCAACTACCCGCAGTACGAGCTGCAGATCGACAACCAGCTGGCCATGCAGAAGGGCGTGAGCATTGGCAACGCCATGAACACGCTCAGCATCATGGTGGGCTCGACCTACGAGCTGGGCTTCATCAAGTACCAGCGTTTCTTCAAGGTGTTCGTGCAGGCTTCGCCCGAGTACCGCCGCCTGCCCAAGGACATCCTGGACATGTGGGTGAAAAACGACAAGGGCGAGATGGTGCCGTTTTCGGCCTTCATGAAAATCGTGAAGGGCCAGGGCGCCAACGAAATCAACCGCTACAACATGTACCCCACCGCCTCCATCCGCGGCGACGCGGCCCCGGGTTACAGCTCGGGTGAGGCCATCAAGGCGGTGCAGGAAGTGGCCGCCAAAACCCTGCCCCGCGGCTACGACATCGACTGGGGCGGCCTCTCGAAAGACGAGGTGTCGCGCGGCAACGAGGCCATCTACATCTTCCTGGTGGTACTGGCTTTCGTGTACCTGGTGCTGGCCGCGCAGTACGAAAGCTTCCTGCTGCCGCTGGCCGTTATTTTCTCCCTGCCGGCGGGCATCTTCGGCTCCTTCCTGCTCATCAAGGGCTTTGGGCTGGCCAACAACATCTACGCCCAGGTGGGCCTGGTGATGCTGGTGGGCCTGCTGGGCAAGAACGCGGTGCTTATCGTAGAATTCGCGGTGCAGAAGCGCGAGGAGGGCATGACGGTGCGTGAGGCGGCCATCGAAGGCGCCAAGGTGCGCTTCCGGCCGATTCTGATGACCTCGTTTGCCTTCATTGCCGGCCTGATTCCGCTGGTTATTGCCACCGGCGCCGGCGCCATCGGCAACCGCACCATCGGCACCTCGGCCCTGGGCGGGATGCTGTTCGGGACGATTTTCGGCGTCATCATCGTGCCGGGCCTGTACTACATCTTTGGCACCCTGGCCGACGGCCGCAAGCTGATCAGCGACGAAAACGAGCACCCGCTGTCCGAGTTCGAGCCCCACGTTTTAGTTGAAGAAGGAGTTGAGACTCATGCTTAAGAAACGCATCTGCCAGGGCCTGAGCGCCGCGGCCCTCGCCCTGGCGGTGGGCGCGTGCAAGACGCCCACCCTGGTGCAGAAAACCGAAAACCGCACCATTGCCGGCAGCTACGCCGGCACTACGGCGGACTCGACCAGCAACGTGGGCAAGCTGCGGTGGCGGGAGTTTTTCACCGACCCCAACCTGGTGGCCCTCATCGACACGGCCCTGCAGCGCAACCAGGAGCTGAACATCACCCAGCAGGAAATCGAAATTGCCCGGCAGGAGGTGCGCGCCCGCAAGGGCGAGTACCTGCCCACCGTGGGCCTCGGAGCCCAGGCCGCCGCCGACCGCGTGGGGCGCTACACCATTCAGGGCGCCACGGAGGAAAACATCGACATCCGGCCCCGGCAGCGCACGCCCGACCCGCTGACCAACTTCCAGGTGGGCGCCTTTGCCAGTTGGGAAGTCGACATCTGGCACAAGCTGCGCAACGCTAAAAAGGCCGCCAATTACCGCTACCTGGCCTCGGTGGAGGGCCGGAACTTCACCGTCACCAACCTGGTGGCCGAAATTGCTACCTCGTACTACGAGTTGCTGGCCCTCGACAACCAGCTGGCCATTCTGCAGCAGAACATTGCCATTCAGCGCAATGCGCTGAACGCCGTGCGCCTGCAGAAGGAAGCCGCCCGGGTGACGGAGCTGGCCGTGCAGCGCTTCGAGGCGCAGGTGCAAAACACCAGCAGCCGACAGTACCTGATCCAGCAGCGCATCGTGGAGACGGAAAATCGGATCAACTTCCTGGTGGGCCGCTACCCGCAGCCGGTGGTGCGCAACGACGCCACGTTCAACGACCTGGTGCCCAGAGTGGTGCAAACCGGCGTGCCCGCCCAGCTGCTGCAAAACCGCCCCGACATCCGGCAGGCCGAGCAGAACCTGGCCGCCGCCAAGCTCGACGTGACCGTGGCCCGCGCCAACTTCTACCCGCGCCTCGATATTTCGGCTGCGGCCGGCTTCCAGGCCTTCCGCCCGGGCTTGCTGGTCAACGCGCCGGAGTCCATGCTGCTGTCCTTGGCCGGCGACCTGGCCGCGCCGCTCATCAACCGCAACGGCATCAAGGCGCTGTACTACTCGGCCAACGCCCGCCAGACCCAGGCCGTGTACGACTACGAGCGGACCATCCTGAACGCCTACATCGAGGTGGCCAACCAGATGGCCAATATCAGCAACCTGCAAAACAGCTACGAGGCCAAAGCCCGCGAGGTGCAGGCGTTGAACCAGTCCATCAACATCTCCACCAGCCTCTTTAACTCGGCCCGCGCCGATTACACCGAAGTGCTCTTCACCCAGCGCGACGCCCTGGAATCGAAGTTCGACCTGATCGAAACCAAGATGCAGCAGCTCAACGCCTCGGTAAACGTGTACCGGGCCCTGGGTGGCGGCTGGAAATAAGCGCCCCGACTACCTACTACCACCGCGCCCCGGATGCTCAAGCGTCCGGGGCGCGGTGGCGTTTGGGCGAGTGGTGGTTCGGTTCGACTCCGCTCGGCGCGCCGTTTCATCTCATTTGTTCAACGTTTGCAGGCGTTCCAACTTCAGCGCAGCTCCCGCGGGCTCACGCCGAAGCGCTTCTTGAACGCCGCGCTCAAGTGCTGCAAGGACGAGTACCCCAGCTCGAACGCCAGCTCGCTGGCCGTCTTGCCGCCCTCAATGAGCTGGGCCCGGGCTTCGAGCAGACGGTACTCAGCCAGGTAGGCGAAGACGGGCTGGCCGAACAGCTCCTTGAAGCCGTTTTTGAGCTTGAACTCATTGAGGCCGGCAATGCGGGCCAGCTCGGGCAGGCTGGGCGGCAGGTGTAGGTGCTGGATAAGGTAGTCGCGGGCGAAGAGCAGGCGCTCCTGGTCGTACTCGGTGCGCACGTGGCGCTGGGGGCGCTGTTGGGCAAAGGCCTCGGCCTGCAGCACCAGGATTTCCAGCGCCTTGGCGTGCAGGTAGAGCTTCTTCAGCGGGGCCGGCAGGCGGCAGCTCAGCACTTCCCGGATGGCCTGGTGCAGCGGCAGGCTCAAAGCCAGGCTTCGCTCGCCGAGCAGCAGCGGGCGGCCCGCCAGCATCTGCTCCCCGAAGCGGCGCAGGCCCTCGTCGGCCTGGGCGGCCAGGCGCAGAAACACCGGCCGCGTGAACTGCACCATGAAGGTTTCGGCCTCCCGGTCGTCGTAGCGGTGGGTCCCCTCGAAGCCGGGCGAATACATCAGGTTGTGCTGATACGCGCCCAGCGTGAGCACCCGGCCCAGCTGCCGGTGCTCGATGCTGAGGCGGCCGCGCAGGTTGAACTGCAGGTGCACCACGTCCAGCTCGGAGCGCCACTGCTGGGTGCAGGGCTCCTGGAACTGCCAGCGGGCGTGGCCCAGCCGGATGCCGTCGAAATACCAGTGCCGGAGCGTGCCGCGGCCGCCGGGAAATTCCCGCTCGCCGGTTTGCTCCACCAGCTCGGGCACGTCGAAGTCCGGCGCCACGTGCTCGTTGCGGTGGATTAGGTGGTTGTCGCGGCTGTCGCGGACTTCGAGGGGCATGGCGGTAAAGATAGGCGCCGCCGGCAGTGGCCGGGAGCGGGCCGGGCGCCGATACAAAGCTGCGCCGCCGAGCCGCTGGGGACATTACACCTGCCGGAGCCCGACTTACAATTGTCGGAATTTTGGCGCGGTCCGCGTCGGCACCGGAGCGGCCCGCCCCAGCGCCCCCTGGACCGCCGGGGCGGGAAAGCAGTCGTCTTTGGCTTACTTGCGGGCCGTTTATGCGCGTACCTATGCTTGAGTTTTGGGGTCGGGGACGGCCGCTGCGCCGACTGGTTTGCGGCCTGGGGCTGCTGCTCAGCTGGCCGGGGCAGGCCGCCGCGCCCGCCGCCCCGCCGCGGCCGGTGGTCATCCTGTTCGTGGGCAACAGCTTCACCCACGGCAAGTACCAGCCGGTGCTGCAGTACAACGCGGCCGGCATCACTGACGAAAACCACAACCTGCCCGCCGGCAACCCGCGCCGCCCGCGCTACGCCCACGAGCCTGGGCCCTGGGGCGGGGTGGCGGGCATCTTCCAGCGACTCACCGCCGAAGCCGGCCTGCGCTACGAGGTGCACCTGGAAGCCGTCAGCGGGCAGACGCTGCAGTTTCACTACGACAGCGCCCGCAGCGTCATCGACCGGCCTGCCGGCTGGGACGCGGTGGTGCTGCAGGAGTACAGTACCCGCCCGCTGCCCGCCAGCCGCCACGGCCAGCCCGCGCTGTTCGGCAAGTACGCCACCCGCCTGGAGCAACTGGTGCACGCCCGCAACCCCAAGGCCCGGGTGTACCTGTATGAAACCTGGGCCCGCGCCGATCAGGTGTACCCCGCCAACGCGCCCTACCACGGCCTGCCCCTCGATTCGATGGCCCAGGACCTGCACCGCGCCGCCTATGCCCTGGCCCGCCAAAACCGCCGCCTCCAGGCCGTGGCCCCCGCCGGCGACGCCTGGCTGCGCGCCGTGCGGCAGGGCGTGGCCCAGCGCAACCCTTACGCGCCCGAAGCCGGCAAAGTCGACCTCTGGGGCGAGGACCACTACCACCCCGGCAGCGCGGGTGCTTACCTGAGCGCCTGCGTACTCTTCGCCCAGATTACCGGCCGCGACCCGCGCCGCCTGGGCCCCCGGGAGCAAGCCGCGGCCGACATCGGCCTTAGTCCCGAGCTGACTGCCCAGCTGCAGCGCGTGGCTTACGAGCAAGTGAAAGCCGGGCGAAAAGCGAAATAGCCTATTTGCCGCCCCAGGCTGAAATTCCGAATTCTATAACTCCCGCTCCTGAAGCTGTAACGTGCCGGCTTCGGCGCCGCGCCACCTTTGCATCGTCGGGGCGGGCCTGGATGATGGGCCGCGCCGGAGTGCTATGCTGCTGCCAGACCTGGAAATCTTTCGCACCTCGCTCACCTGTCCCGTAGCCGCGGCCGCGCTGCGCGAACGGCTGCTGCGGGGCCTGCCCGACGGGGCGCGCGTGAGCTTCGATCTGGACGACTGCGACCGGGTGCTGCGCGTGCACACGCCCGGCCGGCCGCTCGACGTGGCCCGGGTAGTGGCAACGCTGCGGGAAAGCGGTTATCTATGCGAACCGTTGCCCGATTAACCACCCCGCTTCCGACTCGCTTCTGTATGGTTTCCTTCAAACAGCTTCGTCAGATGATGCAAGTTCAGGGCAGCGGCGTGCTCGTCAGCCGCGAATACCCCGTCTCCTCGTTTACCCGCCTGCACCTGAGCGCCCACGGCCTCGTGGAACTGGTGCACGGCTCGGAAGAAAAAGTAGTGGTGGAGTGCGACGACAACCTGCTGGAGCACCTGCAGGTGGCCAATTCCGGCCGCACGCTCTACGTCACCAGCGAAAACAAGCTGCGCGCCCCGGCCTTCACCGACCTGCGCGTGACGGTGTACCTGCGCCAGCTCGATCAGCTGCACTGCGCCGCCCGCGGCGGCGAGGTGAGCACCCGCAACACCCTCGTCGGCGCGGTGCCGCTGGCGCTGAAGGTGATGTCCAGCGGTACCACCCGCCTGAGCGTCGACGTGCCCAAGCTCACCGTCAACTTGGCCTGCCAAGGCGACGTGACGCTGGCCGGCACCGCCGAGGAGGTGCAGATTCAGACCGCCGCCGAGGGCAACCTCGACTGCCGCGAGCTGCGCGCCCAGCACCTGCGCCTGCGCAATGCCTCGGCCGGCAACATCGACCTCTACGCCGAGCAAACCATCAGCCTCACCCACCTGGGCGCCGGATACATTCATTACCGTGGCCCCGCCCGTCTCGCCGACGTGCGCCAGTACGGCGCCGGCGACATCCGCCACGTCGAGTAGCCGGCCGTCGCGCCCGGCTGGGCGCGGCAGTAAGTCAGCAAGCCATAGGGGCACCAACGCAAAACGGCCGGGCAGTCAGCCCGGCCGTTTTTGGCAGTAGTCCGCAAGTCGGCGGCTTAGCCTTTCAGCTTCTGCTCAATCAGCGTGATGACGTCCTTGTTGCCGCCGGCCTTGGCGGCGGCCAGCAGCGTGGCGCCCTGACCGTCGGCGGCCTTCACGTCGGCGCCGTTTTGCAGCAGGTACTCCACGATGGCCTTGTTGCCGAGCGTCGCGGCGGCAATCAGGGCCGTTTCGTTGCCCGCGTCCTTTGCGTTTACCTGGGCCTTGTGCTGCACCAGCGACTTGACAATGTTCAAATTGCCGTTGGTGGCGGCGGTGATGAGGAAGGTAGTACGGAAGCCGGGCATCACCTCGATGGGCGCGTTGGCGTCGGCGCCCCCGGCCAACAGGGTTTCGGCGCTAGCCGCGTCGTTTTTCATCACGGCCTTAAACAAATCCTTGGTGGGCGTCTGGGCCGCAGCGGTGCCGAGCAGGCCCAGCGTGAGGGCCAGCAGGAGCAGGTAATTCTTCATGGAAAACCAGAAATGGCGGAGGGGAAAGACCGTAAAAATACCAAACGCCACCAACGTGTACAAGTGCAGTCTTCGCCGCTCCAGGTAAGTGCCGCTAAGTCAGTTACAAGAGTTTTTGGGCCGCCGGTGGCCGGGCGGAGCGTACTCGTACCAAGTAGCCCGGTCAGCGTGATGCTAACGGCGGGGCGCCGCCTACTGCTTCACCAAGCGCTGCTGTAGTAGCTGCCCGTTGGCCAGCGTGGCCGCCACCACGTACACACCGGCGGGCAGGCCGCTCAGGTCGAGCGTGAGGCTCGGTTCAGGACGACTGGGCAGCGGGAACGAGCAAACCAGCCGGCCACTGAGGTCGAGCAGGCGGAGCGTACGCGGCGCGGGGCCAGCCGGCAGGTCGAGGCGCACGGTAGTCGTGGCCGGGTTGGGGTAGAGCGTCAGCGGCCCGCTGACCGCGCGTGGGCGGGTGGCGGTGACGAGGCTGGCGTCGGTCCAGTACACGCGCTCATCTAGGTGCTGCACCATCAGCAGCTTGCCGTCGGAGGCTTCGGCGAACAACTGCGGCCCGCGGCGGCCGTTCACATCGAGGCCCAGACCGTATTGCACGCGCCGCCAGCTGCGGCCCTGGTCCTGCGAAACGAGGGTGGCGCCGGTGTTGATGCTGCCCACGCAGGAGCTGTACCAGTCGCCGTTGCGGGCGAAGTGGACGCGGTTGAGCACGGTGCCGTCCCACCACCAAGAGCTGAACAGGGCGGGCTGAATGGTCCAGAACGCGGCCCCGTCAGCTACGTCGGTCAGACTTTTGGTCAGGTTCAGCGCCACGCCGAAGTTGCCGCCCGAGCCGGTGAAGCTCAGCATCAACGAGTCCTGCCGCGGGCGCACCGCCAGCGCCGTCACTTGGTAGGCTGTCAGGTATCCGAAGCCGTGCCCGATGCGAATGGCTTGGTGCTGCCAGCTCAGGCCGTTGTCGGTGGAGCAGTACAGGCCAGGCTGGTTGGCCGCATCATCGTCGGCCACGCTGAGGAAAACGCGGCCGCTGCGGTCGGCGGCCAGCTGGTTGACGAAGCGCCCGGCGCCCAGTCCGTTGTTGCGGGCCGTCCAGCTGCGCCCGTTATCGGCCGAAAAAAACACGCCACTGCCCAGAAACCCATCGACCACATCGAGCACGCCCACGCCGGCGAACAGCCCACCCGCAGGCGTTTCGACGAAACTGGCCACCGGGTAGGGCGAAGGCACGGTCACCGAGTCCCAGCTCAGGCCGGCGTCGAGGCTGCGGTAGATGCGGCCACGGCCACCGGCCAGCAGCAGGCCGGCGCGGGTGGTGTAGAAGGCGTTGACGCCGCGGGCGCGCAGGGCCAGCGTCCAGGAGCGGCCCTGGTTGCCGGTGCGCAAAATGCCCTTGCCCACGGCCGTGCACAGCACCGAGTCGCCGACGCTGGCGAGGCCAGTTTTGGGGCCTTCGGGAAAGTCGCGGGTGGTCAGCCAGAAGCGCTGGGCCTGGGCCGCCGGGGTCAGGTGCAGCAGCGGCCAGAGCAGCACCAGCAGCCAGCGGCTGGTTGGGCGGAAGAAGGTAAGTTTGGACATAGCGAGGCAGGGGAGAAGCAGTGCCCCAAAGCTACCGCACCCCCGCAAGCGCCGCTACCGCATATACATGTGGCCCGCAGGGGTGCAACCCGGCGCCCCGTGGGCGACTCAGGCCGCCGCGGGCACCGGCCGGGCCGCCATGCGCTGGCCCACGCGCTGGGCAATGATGCTGGCCAGGATGATCTGCAGGGCGTGGTAGAGCATCAGCGGCAGCAGCAGCGCGCCCGAGGCCACGGTGCCGGCGAAGAGAATCTTGGCCAGCACCGAGCCGTGGACCAGGGACTTTTTGGAACCGCAGAACACGGCCGTAACCTGATCTTCGGCGGCGAAGCCGAGCAGGCGGCTGACCAGCGTAATCAGCCCCAGCACGGCCAGGAACAGCGCCACCATGCCGGCGGCCAGGCCCAGCAGGTCGGCCCAGCTGTAGTCGCGGAACACGTTGCGGGCGAAGGACTCGCAGAACGAGGTGTAGACCAGCACCAGGATAATGCACTGGTCGAATTTGCGCAGCTGGCCCTTGCGGGCCTCGGCCCAGGCCCCGAAGCGGCGGTGCAGCAGCAAACCCAGGCCCACCGGCGCCACCACCTGCAGCACCAGATCGAGCACCAGGGGCCCCAGGTGGCCGCCGCCGGCCGCGCCGGTGTTCAGAATCAGACTCACCCAGAGCGGCGTCATAATCAGGCCGATGAGGCTGGAAATGCTGGCGTTGAAGATGGCCGCCGGCAGGTTGCCGCCCGCCACCGAAACCATCACCACCGAGGTGGACACCGTGCTGGGCACCGTGCAGAGGTAGAAAATGCTGCTCCACAGCGTCACGCTCTGCGCATCGGTGCCGAACAGCGGGCGGATGGCCAGCCCAATGAGCGGAAACAGCAGAAACGTGCTGGCCTGCACCAGCAGGTGCAGGCGCCAGTTGCGCATACCGGTGCGCAGGCTTTCGGGGCTCAGGCGCAGGCCGTAAAAGAAAAACACCAGCGCCACGCCGAAGGTCAGCAGCCGGTCCCAGGGCACCGGGCTGGCTTCGCTGCCGATGCCGGGGCGCAGGTAGGCGAGGGTGACAGCCAGGATCAGGCCGAGGAGAAACCAGTCGATGCCGACGCGGCCGAGGAGGGCCACGAGGCGGTTGGGGGAAGCCGCAGGGGCGGAGGATTGGGGCATAGAAAGCGAAATGGCCGAGAAGCGGGCCGGTAAGCACATACGGGCCGCCCCGGCAAGGGGCGGTCCGGCCGGTGCCTGGAGCACCGAAACAGTAGGAATGACCAGCAGCGCCCCGCTTTTGTTTGGGCCAGCGGCCATTTCAGCGGCATTCAATCACGCGCTGCAGCTGTCCGCTGGTCAGGAACGAGCATCGAAAGCGGTTGCCACGGGCATCAAATGCCCGACGCGCAGCAGCAGAATCAAGCACATCAGGCAGCGCAACAGCACAAGATCAGAGCGACAACAGCGGCATTCTGGTGACTACACCATCTGCCCCGTCAGGCGCAGCACCAGCAGCCCCAGCGTTAGCAGCATCAGGGCGCCGGCCAGCAGCGTGGCCCAGCGCGGCCGCCCCGGCGTGGCCGGAAAGCGGCCCAGCACCCAGAAAATGACCACCAGGGCGGCGAAGATGACCAGGCGCGACCAGGTAGCACCGTTGACCACCCCCAGGCCCAGCGCCACGGCCGAAGCCAGCGCCGCCAGCCAATAGAGAAAACCGGTAGAAGGAGCAGGACGAGGCATCGGGCAAAGAAAGCAGAGAAAACCGCAGCGAAAGAAACCAGCGTCACCACAGTCAGTACGTCCTAATCACCTAATCACCTAATCACCTAATCACCTAATCACCTAATCACCTAATCACCGCCCTGAACCTATCTTCGCCGCCTCTTATGGAGTTTCTTGACGCGACGCTGGCGCTGCTGTGCGCTTTTGCCTTCCTGGCCGGGTTTGTGGATTCGATAGTGGGCGGCGGCGGGCTGATTCAGCTGCCGGCCATGCTGCTGCTGCTCCCGGGTGTGCCGGTGCCCACGGTGCTCGGCACCGGCAAGGTATCGTCGGCGGCGGGCACGGCGGTGGCGCTGCGGCGCTACGCGGGGCAGGTGCCGGTGCGCTGGCGGGCGGTGGGGGCGGCGGCCGTCACGGCGGGCGTGTTTTCGTTTCTGGGCGCGCGGGCGGTGAGCCTGCTGCCCGCCGAGCTGCTGCGGCCCTTGGTGCTCGGGCTGCTGGTGGTCATTGCCATCTACACCTTCTGGCGCAAGGACTTCGGCGCCATTCACGCCCCGCGCCTGTCCGAGCAAAAGGAGCCGCTCTACGGCGTGGCCGTGGGCCTGGTCATTGGCTTCTACGACGGCTTTTTCGGGCCCGGCACCGGCTCGTTTCTGCTCTTTGCCTTTGTGGGCCTGTTCGGCTACGACTTCCTCAGCGCTTCGGCCTCGTCGAAAGTCGTGAACCTGGCCACCAACCTTACCAGCCTGGCCTATTTCGCCTACACCGGCCACATTCTCTGGCACGTGGCCCTGCCCATGGCCGCCTGCAACATGCTCGGCTCGGCCCTGGGCGCCCGCCTGGCCCTCCGGCAGGGCGTGGGCTTCGTGCGGGTGCTGTTCCTGGTGGTGGTCTGCGCCATCATCCTGAAGCTGGGCTGGGAAACGTTCAAGCCCCTGCCGTAGCTCCCGTTCCAGCCTTTCTTACCTCGCTGCACCCCGATCCGCATGGCCCTCTGGCACGTTTCCGCCCGCAACAACTCCGGGCTGCGCCTCTGGCGCACCGGGCGCTACGCGTTTCGGGTAGTCGAGGCGGGGGCGCCGGCCGACCTGCTGACCAACTACGACTACGTGCTCGTCCACCGCAAATATGAAGGCGCCTTGCGCAGTACCGGTGCTCAGCTACAGCTCACGCCGGTGGTCGTTACCGACGAGGTGCGTGGGCTGGTGTGGCGGCACTACCTCGAAGCGGCCATCCGGCACGAAGCTACCGGCGAGGAAATCTGGCAGTCGACCGCGCCCGGGCCGCTCATCCGCCGCATGGGGCCCGAAAACGACGTGTTCGTGTCGGAGGCGCTGAAAACCCTGCTGCAGCTCGTCGACGGGCAGCGGCTATGGTTTAGCTACGGGCTGTCGTGGTTTGCGTGATGCGGGCAGCCCGCGGCGGGGCTACAGCAGCCGCTGCAAGTCGCTGAGCTGCTCGATGCGGGCCTCAAACGCGGGCACTTCGCCGAAGCCATAGGCCGCGAAGACGAACGGAATATCGTTGGCGCGGGCGGCGAGGTAGTCGCCCTCGGTGTCGCCCACGTAGGCGGGGCTGCCGAGGCCGAAGTGGCGGATGACGGCCCGCACGTTGTCGGCCTTGGGCTGCTGCCGGGCCCCGAAGCAGGTGTGGCCCTCGAAGTAGCGCCCCGTCTGGGTATGGGCCAGAAAGGCCTCGATGTAGCCCTGTTGGCAGTTGCTGACGATGAACAGCCGGTACTTCGCGGCCAGATACTCCAGCGTGGCTTGCAGCTGCGGGTACGGCTCGCCGCCCTGCTGCCGGGCGCTGAGCAATTCCTCGCGGGCGCAGATGTGGCGGAATTCCTCGCGCTGCTCGGCCGTCAGGTACGGAAACAGCCGCTCGTACACCACCGGGTAGGGCTGGCCCGTGACGGCCTGCACGGCCTCCTCCGTGATGTCGCTGTGCACGTAGCTGACGCGCTTTTGGGCCTGGCGGAAGCCCTGCGTAACGGTGGCCGAGGCATCCCAGAGCGTACCGTCGAGGTCGAAAATGAGGCTGTCGATTTCTAGCTGCATAAGGGTGGAAACTAGGTGCAACATGAGCCGGGTGGCGCCGGCCGTTCCAAGGGGCAACTTCCTGAATACGCGCTTTGTTGCCGGACGGCCGGTTTTGGGCCGGCGGGGCTGTGCCCGCACGACCTGCTGACCAAGCATTGCCCCGGCCCAAAAAAAAGCAGCGGGCTGCCCCAAAAAGGACAGCCCGCCGCTTACGAATTCAGTTTGAGGGCCGGTCAGCGCACGGCCATGCTGTACTTGTTGGCCAGCTCGGTGTACCGGGCGGCTTCCTCGGGCTTGCCCTGGCTGGTGTAGGCCTTGGCCATACCGGCGCAGGCCTGCCCGTTCTTCTTGTAGCGGCCCAGGGCTAGGTCGTAGTAGCTGATGGCGCGGGCGGGGTTGGCTTCGGCCATAGCCTTGTCGCCCTTCAGCACGTAATAATCCGACCAGTCGCGCGGGGTGAGGTCTTTCAGCGCAAACACCACCGGCGCGGTAAAGCGGGCCGACTGTTCGCTGCGCCGGGCCAGCGCCAGGGCGGTGGGCGGTATCAGCAGGGTGGTCGGGTCGTTGACGGCCTGCACCGCCAGCGCGTCGAGGCCGTAGCCCAGGCCCTGCAGTACCCGCGTCGAGTCGGGCATGACGCGGCCCTGCCGGTCCAGGGCGTAGCTGATCTGCACCTTCCCCTCGATCTGCCGGTCAATGGCCTCGAAGGTGTAGTGCTTGCCGATGTTCTGAGCCCGTCCCGCGACGGAACTCAGCAATAACATGCCCAATAGTGCCAGTCGCATACGCCCGAGGATTTTTGGTGGAACGGAAGAAGGTGAGTGAATACTCAGTTCTTCTTCAATATACGAAAATTCCTATCGGACGCAACTGCCCGGGGCTTATTCCTCGCCGCGGCCGGGCGGCAGGCCGGGCACGGCGTTGCCCTGGTTGCCCTGCACGTTGGGCACGCCCATTTTCTTTTCGCGAGCCTGCTGGTACTTGTTGAACTGCGCGGGCGTCAGCACGTCCTTCAGCAGGGTCAGCCGCGAGCCGCCGATGTCGTCGATAACCGAGTTGAGCTTGCGCAGATCCTGGCGGTACTGCATGCGGGCCACTTCCACCTGCCGGATGCTGCGCTGGTTGATCTGCAGCACTTTCTCTTCCTGTAGGGGCGTCAGGCCCAGGGCCTGCTTCAGGTTCTGGGTCAGGGTCTTGGCCTGCGCTTCGATCTTGGCATCGTCGATTTGCGCGGCCGGCGCCGGGGCCGCCGGGGCGGTGGTCTTCGTCTTGGTCTTGACGGTCGTCGTCTGGGCCCAGGCGGCGGGGGCGGCCAGCAGCAGGGCGGCGAGTAGCAGGAAACGGGGGGAAGTACGCATGGGATTCGGCATCAGCGGTAGCGCCGCTCGGGCGGCACGGGCGAGTCGGGGACACGAAAATAGCGTGCCAACCCGCTCGGTGATGCCCTAACGCCGCCGACGCCCGGAATATTCCCCGATTCGGCGGCATTTCACGGCCGGGGCGCAACCTTTCGGGCGCGGGCCTCATAGAAAGCAGCATGAAGCAAGCATCCTCCCGTTCCACCTGGCTGAAGGCCGCCGGCATCGGCGCCGCCGTGGCCGCCGCCGCGCTCTGGGCCAACCGCCGCGGCTCCTACGACCTGCGCGGCCGCGTCGTGCTCATCACCGGCGGCTCGCGCGGCCTCGGGCTGGTGCTGGCCCGGCAGGCCGCCGCTGAGGGCGCCAAAGTCGCCATCTGCGCCCGCGACGCCGACGAGCTGGAGCGCGCCCGCCAGGAAGTGGTCGACAGCGGTGCCGCGCAGGTGCTCACCTTCGTGCGCGACCTGGCCGACGAAACCGCCGTGCGCACCCTCGTCAGCGAAGTGCGCCAGCAGCTCGGCCCCATCGACGTGCTCATCAACAACGCGGGCATCATCACCGGCGGCCCGCTAGAGCACATGGACGTGCGCGACTATCAGGAAACCATGGACATCCATTTCTGGGCCGCCCTGCACGCCATGTACGCGGTGCTGCCCGAGATGAAAAAGCGCCGCGAGGGCCGCATCATCAACATTGCCTCGGTGGGCGGGAAGGTATCGGTGCCGCACCTGGCGCCCTACTGCGCCAGCAAATTCGCCTTGGTGGGCCTCTCCGAGGGTTTTCGGGCCGAGCTGCTGCGCTACGGCGTGTACGTCACCACGGTATGCCCGGGGCTGATGCGCACCGGCTCGGCCCGGCACGCGGTGGTGAAGGGCCAGCACCTGCTGGAATTCGCCTGGTTTATGCTCTCCGACTCCTTGCCAGCCCTCACCGTCAGCGCCGAGTACGCCGCCCGGCAGATCTGGAACGCCGCCCGCCGCGGCGACGCCGAGCTGATTCTGGGTGTGCCCGCCAAGCTGATTTCGCTGCTGCACGGCGTGGCGCCCGGCTCGGTGGCCAACCTGATGAGCTGGGTGAACCGCACCCTGCCCGACGCCACCGGGCCCGCCGGCGACGTGCGCCGCCGCGGCTTCGAAAGCGAGTCGGAGGTGACGGACTCGTGGCTGACGGGCCTTACCCGCCAGGCCGAGCGCGACAACAACCAGTTGAACAACCACCCGCCGTACCCGGCCTAACAGGGGAATTGGCGGCGGCAGCCGCACCGCATCAACTCCCGGGTTCCAGAATTTCCTTGCATCTTTGTGCCATGCTCACCCGCTTTTCGTCGCGCTATTATTACCGCTCCTGCCAGCCCACCGGCTTCGGCAGTGGTCGTGTATGCGCGACGGCACCCGAGCAGACGACGTAACGTCGCCGCCAGGAACCGCTTCATACCCGCCCCTCTCCGATAGCCGGAGAGGGGCTTTTTGTTTTTCACCCCTTCCAAATCATCCGAGCCATGACCCTGCTCCAACAACACTACGATCAGTACACCGCCGAGGACCGCCACGTGTGGCAGCTGCTCTTCGAACGCCAGTTGCAAGCCCTGCCCGGCCGCGCCGCTCCCGAGTTTATGGAGGGCCTGGCCCGCATCGGCTTCACCGCCGACCAGATTCCGGATTTCCGCCAGACCAACCAGGTGCTGCGCCGCCTCACCGGCTGGGAGCTGGTGGCCGTGCCCGGCATCGTCGACGACGCGGTGTTTTTCGGGCTGCTGGCGGCCCGGCAGTTTCCGGCTACCACCTGGCTGCGCAAGCTCGCCGAGCTGGACTACCTGGAAGAGCCCGACATGTTCCACGACGTGTTCGGCCACGTGCCCTTGCTCACCAACCCGGCGTTTGCGCGCTTTCTGCACCAGCTCGGCCACATCGGCCTGCGCCACGCCGCCGACCCGGCCGCCGTGGAGCTGCTGTCCCGGCTCTACTGGTTTACGGTGGAGTTCGGCCTGATTCGCGACGCGGGCAGCGGCGCGGCGCGCATCTACGGGGCGGGCATCCTCTCCTCGGCCGGTGAAACGCGCTACAGCCTCGGCCCCGAGCCCCGGCGGCACTCGTTTGCGGTTGAAAACGTGCTCGACACGGCCTTCCGCAAGGACGTGTTCCAGACCGACTACTTCGTGCTCGATTCGCTCGACCAACTGTTCGATACCCTGCCCGAGGTGCAGCGCCAGCTGCGCGCGGTTTCGATAGGAGTGGAGGTCTGACGAAGCTGCAAGCGCTCCGCTTGGTTGCCGGGCGGAGCGCGGGTTGCTCGGGCGAGTTACGGCCGGCTGCCTATCTTGCCCGCCGTGACGTTTCCCGTTCAGCTTCACCTCGGCCCCGTAGCCCTGCCGGCCCACCTGCTCTTCGAGGTGCTGGCCTACTCGCTGGGCTACCGCTACTACAGCTACCTGCGCGCCCGCACCCCCGACCGCATCAGCACCGACCACCGGCTGTGGATATTCATCGGGGCCGCCGCCGGGGCCCTGCTTGGCTCGCGCGTGCTGGGGCTGCTGGAGCACCCGCAGGCGCTGCTGCACCCGCCCGGCGGCTGGCTGTACTATTTCACCAACAAAACCATCGTCGGCGGCCTGCTCGGCGGGCTGATCGGGGTGGAATGGACCAAGAAGCGCCTCGGCGTCACCGCGTCCTCGGGCGACCTGATGGTGTACCCCATCGTGCTGGGCATGGTGCTGGGGCGCACCGGCTGCTTCCTCTCCGGCCTCGAAGACGGCACCTACGGCACGCCTTCCGCCTTGCCCTGGGCGATGAACCTCGGCGACGGGGTGCCGCGCCACCCCACCAACCTCTACGAAATCCTATTCTGGCTGCTGCTGGGCGCCGCCTTGTGGCTGCTGGAGCGCCGCCGCCCGCTGCCCGACGGCTGGCGCTTCCGCCTCATGCTCAGTTCTTACCTGCTGTTCCGGCTGCTGGTGGAGTTTATCAAGCCCACGCCGCCGCTGCCGGGCCTGCTACTGACCAGCATTCAGTGGGCCTGCGTGGCCGGGCTGCTGTACTACGCCTGGCTGTGGGCCCGCGACGCCCGCCGGCCTCGGGCTGACGGCCCGCCGTCGGCCGTCCCGGTTCAGGCTGCCGTTTCTTCGTTTTCTGACTAAAATATTCCATCCAGATGCCTATGCCTGCTTTCCCTGTTGCGCCGCTCTCAGTCCGTCGGTGGCCTTCTCTCGTGTTTCTGTGGCTGGCCGTACTGCTGCCGGTCTTTGGTTTCGCCCAAGCCAAGCCGCTCAGCGACGAAGTACGCCGCGCCAACCTCGAAACCCAGGTCACGGCTATGGAGCAGGCCTTTCTGAAGGAAGACTTCGAAACCTTCGCCGACTTCATGCACCCCGACGTGGTGCGGCTGGCCGGCGGGCCCGATGTGCTGGCCCGGCAGCTGCGCAAGGGCATGGAGGAAATGAGTGCCCAGGGCGGCAAAGTCAGCAACGTCACGCACGGCGCGCCCACGCGCATCGTCGCCGTCGACCGGCAGCTGCAGTGCACCCTGCCGCAAACCACCGAATTCCAGCTGGCCGCCGCCACCAAAACCACCCAGTCGACCCTGCTGGCCGTGTCGGCCGATGGCGGCAAGACCTGGGCCTTCCTCGATACGGCCGGCAAGGACTGGGAAACGGTGCGGCGCTTGGTGCCCAACCTGAGCCGGGAAATCGTGCTGCCGGCGAAGAGCAACTAGCGTGGCAGGCTAGGGCGGCCCGCGGAAAGTTGCTAGGTTGCGGCCAGCCTCTCACGATACCCGCCGCCCCATGCCCGAACGCCCCTATACCTACTACGACTTCACCCTAAGTCTCTGCCCGCACTGCCTGCGCCGCGTGGAGGCCAAAATCGTCTTTCAGGACGAGGCGGTGTACATGCTCAAGCGCTGCCCCGAGCACGGCCGGCAGAAGGTGCGCATTGCCTCCGACATCGAATACTACAAGCAGATTCGCAACTACGTGAAGCAGAGCGAGGTGCCGCGCCGCTTCAATACCGCCACCCACTATGGCTGCCCCTACGACTGCGGCCTCTGCACCGACCACGAGCAGCACTCCTGCCTCACGGTCATCGAAATAACGGACCGCTGCAACCTGACCTGCCCCACCTGCTACGCCGAAAGCAGCCCCACCCACGGTCGGCACCGCACCCTGGAGGAAGTCGAGCAGATGATTGACACGCTCGTCGCCAACGAGGGCGAGCCGGACGTGGTGCAGATTTCGGGCGGGGAGCCCACGCTGCACCCGCAGTTCTGGGAAATCCTCGACATGTGCAAGCGCAAGCCCATCAAGCACCTGATGGTGAATACCAACGGCGTGCGGCTGGCCAAGGACGAGGAGTTCGTGGCCCGCCTGGCCACCTACATGCCCGCCTTCGAGGTGTACCTGCAGTTCGACTCCTTCAAGGAAGAAGCCCTGCTCCAGATGCGGGGCCGCGACCTGCGCCAGGTACGCCTCGACGCGCTGGCCCACCTCAACAAGCACAACCTGAGCACCACGCTGGTAGCCACCCTGCAAAAGGGGCTGAATGACGACGAGGTCGGCCAGATCATCGACTTCGCCCTGCAGCAGCGGTGCGTGCGCGGCGTCACGTTCCAGCCCACCCAGGCCGCCGGCCGCCTCGACCATTTCGACGACGACGGCCGCATCTCGCTCACCGACGTGCGTACGGCCATTCTGGAGCAGAGCCCGGTGTTTTCGGCCGACGACCTGCTGCCCGTGCCCTGCAACCCCGACGCGCTGGCCATGGCCTACGCCCTCAAGCTCGACGGCGAAGTGTACCCGCTCACGCGCTACATCAAGCCCGCCGAGCTGTTGCAGAACTCGCGCAACACCATCGTGTTTGAGCGCGACCCGCGCCTGCAGGGCCATTTGATGCGCATGTTCAGCACCGCCAACACGGTGGACACCGTCACGCCCGAGCTCAACCAGCTCCTGTGCTGCCTGCCGCTGGTGCAGGCGCCCACCTTGCGCTACGAAAACCTGTTCCGCGTCATCATCCTGCAGTTCATGGACGCCTGGAACTTCGACGTGCGCGCCGTGAAGAAGTCCTGCGTGCACATTGTCTCGAAGGACAACAAAATCATTCCCTTCGAGACGATGAACATCTTCTACCGCGACCAGCCCAAACAGGAGCGCCTGGAAGTGCTGCGCGACATTCCCGTGCTCTAGCCCATGTACACGCCGCCGCCCACGCCGCCCCAGCCGCCCGGCCACCTCGGCCGGGTGCTGCTTGCTCACCTGGCCCTGGTGCTCGTGCTGCACCTGGGCCGGCAGTGGCTCGACGACGACGCGGGCATCTTTTTCATCCTCTTCGGCCTGGCTTTCCTCGACGGGCTGGCGTTTCTGGTGCTGATTACCACGGGCCGCGCGCGCCTGGGCCTGAGCTTCGTGCTCAGCGGCCTGCTGATGTTCGTCATCGGCTTCGGCGACTGCGCCACCCACCTGAAGCTGGGCAATATGCACTAAAGCACGGGTGCCTGCGGCCGGCGCGTACCCTGGCGCCTTCCGCCGCGGAGGTACGGCCTCGGCCAACTCCGCCTAATCAATAGCGTAAGAACCAAGGCCATGCTCTCCGATTACAACCGCCGCGTCGTACGCACCAACCTGCTGATTGTGCTGGCCGGCGCCGTGGCGTTCGGAATGCTGGCCAAACTGAACGACGGCAGCGTCTTCGTCTTTTTCGGTGTCCTGATCGTGTTGCAGGCGCTGGTCAATGCGGTGCTGGGCCTTGTGCACAGCTTCGGTAAGTCCCAGGGCACGGCGGCCGGTTACTGGCTGAGCGCGCTGCTGGTGCTCATCATCGGGCCCGGCTCCTGCGGCCTGGCCGCGGCCCTCATCCAATAGCGCCACGACAGCTCTGCCCGAGCCCGTAGGGCAGAACATAAAAAAACGCCCGACCACACAGTGGCCGGGCGCCCCCGCTGGGTGGAGCCAGCGGGACTTGGGAAATCAACAATTCGCTTAATGCGAGAAAGTGCTTTCGAAGCTCACGGCCTTGTCGTCCGTGCCCTCGGTGAGCTTCAGGCGCAGCGTGGTGGCGGTGAGTTCCTCCACCGAGTACACGCGCTCCAGGTTGGGCAGCGTCACCGTGAGGGTCTTGTTGTCTTCGCTCAGCTTGTAGCTGCCCGCTTTCTGCTGGGCCATGGCCGGGTTGAGCTTGGTGGCGCCTTCGTCCTGAATGTAGCGGCCATCGGCCGTGAACTGGGTCAGGTTGTCGCGCATGGTGGGCTTGAGCTGCCCGAAGATGCTCACCGTAACCGCGTCGGTCGAGCCGGCGGCTTTGCTGGTGGTCTTCAGGTCGGTCAGGTGCCACTGGCCGCCCGAAAGCAGCTGCAACGGCGTTTGTTGGGTCTTCGCATCAGCCGCCGCTTGGGCCGCGGGCTGGGCTACTTCATCAATTTCTTTTTCACACGATGCCAAACCAGCAAGGGTCAGCGCCAGGCTCAGGTAAACGGTCAGTTTCTTCATGAAAACGGGTAAATGGTTTGGTGAAGAAGATCGAGCTCCTCGCTCGGTCGGCGTTTTGCTTTCAGTACACATTCCAACTTCACGTCTGAGGCCAAGGTGGCTGGCCCTGCGTTGTCGTCACAATGCTAAGCTAGTATAGATAGTTCGGGTTTTCGCGGAAAAAGTCAATAATTCAAACATTATATCTGAAAAATTCAATGCAATTTATATTTGTACTTTTGAATGTAGATAAAATGCAAAAGCCGCTTGCAGAACTTGCAGAGCGGCTTTTGGTTAGGGGTGATTTGGAGCGGCAGCGCCTAATGTAGTTTCTGGCACTCCGGGCAGTAGTAAGTAGCCCGTCCACCGACGTACTTTTTTACAATTGTCTGCTGGTCCGTCGGACAATACTTATAAGCCTCCGACCCCGGCACCGGGTACGCGTCCCACTCCCGGGCGTGAATCAGAAACGAGGTCGGAAACAGGTGGTAGTTGGCCTCTGCCTCGATGGCCGTGGTTAGCACCAGTCCAATGGCCGCGTGCAGCTGAACCACTTCCGCGGGCGTGAGCGAGCCGGCCACCCGCTCGGGGTGCAGCCGGGCCTGAAACAGTACCTCGTCGACAATCCAGTTGCCGAGGCCGGCGGCCAGGCGCTGGTCGAGCAGCAGGGGCTTAAGGAGCGTCTTGCGCCCGCGCAGGGCCGTCTGCAACTCCGCCAGCGTCAGATCCAGCGCGTCGGGGCCCAGCTTCTTCTGTCGCTGGAAATCGGCCACGCTGTCGGCCAGGCGGATGCGGCCAAACTTGCGCGGGTCGATGAAGGCTACGCGCAGGCCGTCGGCCAGCTCGAAGGCCACGCGGGTAAAGCGCGGCCGGTCGTGCTCGTCGCGGTAAGCACCCACGTCGCCGGTCATGCCGAAGTGCAGGGCCAGCACCCGGCCGGTGGAGAGTTCGAGAAACAAGTTTTTGCCCAGCCGCCGGGTGCCCGTGACGCTGGCGCCCACCACGGCCTGGCGCAGCGCGGCCTCCGGCTCGGCCAGCACGTGAGCGTCGAACACGAAGAGCTGCCCAATGGTCTGGTGCAGCAGCAGTTCATCCAGGAAACGGCGGTAGGTTTCGACTTCGGGTAGTTCGGGCATGTTATTAATAGAGAGTGTTCTGCGTGACTGGCCGAAAAACAGCCCGTCCCGTGTCTACGATAACATCAATGCTCCAGCTTAAATCCCATCCGCTGGCAAACATTATTTGGTCGCTGGTACGCCGCTAAACGGGCGTCATGCCGAGCCCGGTAAGCGCCAAACGAAAACCGCCCGCTGCCAGCAAAGGCAACGGGCGGTTACGTAGTCCGACCACTTACTACTCGTTACGACGGATCGGTCAGGCGGCCGATTTGTTGGCCCTGGGGATTGAAGATGCCGCCCTGCGCGCTGACGTAAAGCCGGCGCTGTTGCCCGTCGATGAGCACAAAGGGAAAATCGGCGCTGTTGGAGCGCGTGAGGCGGCCCACCACAGCGGCGGTGCGGTCGTCCTGATCCACGCGCACGATGTTCAGGCCCTTGGTCACGTACAGCGGCTGGGCGGGGTTGTCGCGGAAGGTAAGCTTGCCCACGAAGCTGATCTGCTGCTGGGCCACCGGCTGGGCCTGCACCGGGCGCGGCGTAATGGCTATGGGCTGGGCCGAGGGCATCGAGGTGCGGGCGCTGGCCGCAATCTGCCCGCTGGCCTGCTGCCAGCCGCGGTTGATGGCCGCCAGGCGCGTGCTGCGGCCCGGGTGAGTCGGCGAGTCGTATTCCTGCGACACCACGGCCAGGGCCGTCTGGGCTTCGGCCAGGCTGGCGCCCATCTTGCGGAGCACGAAGCCCGAAAACTCGTCGGCCTCCAGCTCGTCGGCGGGGTTCGAGCCGCCGCCCTGCAGGGTGTGGCCGTTCAGGTGGTGACCCATTTCGTGGGCCAGAATGCTCACGCCGGCCCAGTCGGTGCGGCTGGCGCGGTTCACGGCCGCCACGAAGTTGGGGTTGTATAAGAGGTAGCGCTTGCCGCCGGATACCACGGCGGCGGCGTTTTCGACCTGGGTGGTGGCGCGCAGCTCGAAGCGGGGCTTCAGGCCGACGACGTCGGTGATTTCACGCAGCACGTCACGCTGCGGCGCCGGTTGGGCGGCTTGGGCCACGCCGCTCGTCAGCAGCCCTACGAAGAGGAGCGCGCTGGTCAGCAGCTGGCGGAAAGTGCGGGTGCGGTTCATGAAAAAATCCTTTTGTTTCAGCGTGGAGTTTTGCAAGAATGCTGCCAAAGTCGGCCGGGAGCCGTCCTGTCATCTGGCATTAGTATAACGTGCGTTGCCCCGCTTTTCGTTTATTCTCGACAGCACTATTTACCGGCCGCAGCGGCATTGGACCTGACTTTATTAAGGGTCCGGCTGCTTCGAGGCAACGGTATTCCTGCTCAAGTACAAAGCCGATAGCTCAACGCGTAGCCCCCCGCTGCCCACGGCGGGCATCCAAAGCCGCCCGGGATGCCAACCGGTGCCCCAGCAACGCCGAGCGCCCTGCTGAAGTCAGCAGGGCGCTCGGTTGTTGGCGTTGAAGAAGAACTGATTGGGTTAAGCCGGAAGCGTCACCGGGCGCGCCACGCCGTCGGGCGCTGCCAGCGCAGCCGGCCGTTGCCGCTCCCCGATCTGCTGCCGCCACATGGCGTAGTACAGACCTTTGCGCTCCAGCAGCTCCTCGTGCCGGCCGGCTTCCACGATGCGGCCCCGCTCCAGCACGTAGATGCAGTCGGCGTGCAGAATGGTGCTCAGGCGGTGGGCAATGAGGATTGTGAGGTGGCGCCGCGTGGCCGACAGCTCGCGCACCGTCCGGCTGATTTCCTCCTCCGTGAGCGAGTCCAGGGCCGAGGTGGCTTCGTCGAACACCAGCAGGGTGGGGCGCCGCAGCAGGGCCCGGGCGATGCTTAGGCGCTGCTTTTCGCCCCCCGACACCTTCACGCCGCCCTCGCCGATGACCGTATCGAGCCCCAGCGGCGCCCGGCGCAGCAGGGAGTCGGCGGCGGCTTCGTGCAGGGCGCGCAGGCACTCCTCGTCGGTGGCCTGCGGGGCCACGAAGAGCAGGTTGTCGCGGATGCTGCCGGCGAAAAGCTGCGGGTCCTGGGTCACGAAGCCAATCTGCTCGCGCAGGGCGTCGAGGTCGAGCTGCTGGCCGGGCACGTCGTTGTAGAGGATCTGGCCCTGCGCGGGCGGGTAAAGGCCCACCAGCAGCTTCACCAGCGTGGTTTTGCCCGAGCCCGAAGGCCCCACGAAGGCCACCGTCTGGCCCAGCTCGGTGCGGAAGGAAATGCCATCCAGCGCCGGGGTATTGGCCGTGAGGTGGCGGAAATGCACGTTGTCGAATTCCAGGGTGCGCAGCTCGCCGATGGCGGCGGGTGCGGTGGGCTTCACGTCGCGGGGCGTATCAAGAATCTGCTGGAAATTGGCCAGCGAAGCCTCGGTTTCGCGGTAGATGTTGATGATGTTGCCCAGCTCCTGCAGCGGCCCGAAAATGGCGAAGGAGTAGATGAACAAGGAGAAAAAGTCGCCCATCGAAATCCGGTGCTGCACCACCAGAAACAGCAGTAGCAGCAGAATGGCGCTGCGCAGCGTGTTTACGAAGGTGCCCTGCACGAACGACAACGAGCGGATGTAGCGCACCTTTTTCAGCTCCAGCTGCAGAATGCGGGCCGTGGTAGCATTCAGGCGCGCGGTTTCCTGCTGGGCCAGCCCCAGGCTTTTCACCAGCTCGATGTTGCGCAGGCTCTCCGTGGTCGAGCCGGCCAGGGCAGTGGTTTCGGCCACGATGGTCTTCTGCACCACCTTGATTTTCTTGCTCAGCAGGGAGCTGACGATGCCCAGAATCGGGATGGTCAGAAAGTAAGCGGGGGCAATCGGCCAGTACACTTTCAGCGAGTACCACATCACGAAGATGATACCCACCACCGAAGTGAAGAGCACGTTGACGAAGTTCTGGATGAGCTTCTCCACGTCGGTGCGCACCTTCTGCAGCTTGCCCAGGGTTTCGCCGCTGCGCTGGTCCTCAAACACCTGGTAGGGCAGGTCCAGCGAGTGGCTGAGCCCGTCGGAGTACATCTGCGCGCCCAGCCGCTGCGTGATGACGTTGACGAAGTAATCCTGGAAGTTCTTGGCGATGCGCGACACCATGGCCACGCCCATGGCCTGCAGAATCAACAGGCCGGCGCCGCCGGCCAGAAACTGCGCAAAGCTGGGCCGGAGCGTGGTGCTGAGCGCGGGCGTTACGTGCCGGTCGATGATTTGCCGGAAGATGTAGGGGTCGAGCAGGGAAAAAACCTGGTTGATGGCCGCCAGCAGCAGGGCCAGCGCGAGCAGGCCCCAATACTGGCGCAGGTAACCGAACAGCAGTTTCATGGGAGGAAGGTAGGGGAGAAAGGTCCCCCAACAACCGCCCGCGTCGGCAGAAGTTTTTCCGCTGCCGCCGTGCCTACGCGGGCTCCTCTTCGGCCATTTCGGGCCGGGCCTCGGGCGCTACGTCGGCAAAGGCCTGACGCACGGCGAGGGAGGTAGGGCCGAGCACCAGCCGCACCGAGCGGCGGCCCAGCAGCTTCTGGTAGCGCAGCAGCAGGTCGCGGGCCGCGGCGGGCAGGTGGTGCAAGCGGCTGCAGTCGATCCAGACGCTGGTTTTGCCGCTGCGCCCGGCCTGCAGCAGGCAACGGGCGAGGGTATCGGCGGCCGAGCTGGCCGCGGGCGAGGCGCTATCGGCCAGCAGCAGGACGTAGCGGTCGGGCAGGATTTCGTGGTAAACGTCCATGGGTGGGAAGGGGCGGAGCGGGTGAACGGGGGGCAACGCCGGCCGCAAAAAGAAGCTGGCCCGGTTGATACGCACGAAGGGGCCGAAAAGATAAGCTATTGATTATGAAATCGGTTGGCTGTAAGGAGCATTCCTTGCCGGATTGGCAGTTGTGCCGCGGCTAGCTGCAAAATCCGTATTTATCGCACCAAATCCGGAGCCGCGTTTTTCCGGGTGCTTCAGGCGTTGCCGGTATTTGCGCTTGTGGGCTGCCGGTCACCAGCGGCAACGGACGTGGCCTCCGGTGCGGGCCCCGACGTAACTGGCAGCCCGCCTTTTTGTGCCCGATTCCGAGCCCGAACGGGGCTAAGCTGCCCCGCGTCAGCGGCGTCGGGCACGCTTGCGGAGCGGGCCGTTGAGCTAGTTGGAAAAATTTCGGCCTGAAAATCAGGTCAATTTCACTGCAAATGCACTTTTTTTGCGTGATGGTATTGCGGAGAAAGATGACCTGTCTATCTTTGCACCATCAAACGGCAGCGGCTAGTTATCTGGTCCGTTCGTCTAGGGGTTAGGACTGCAGATTTTCATTCTGCCAACAGGGGTTCGATTCCCCTACGGACTACTCCGATTGCCGTTTGAACCTGGTCCGTTCGTCTAGGGGTTAGGACTGCAGATTTTCATTCTGCCAACAGGGGTTCGATTCCCCTACGGACTACTTCCAATGAAAACCGCCCTGCAACTACTGCAGGGCGGTTTTTTTGTGGGCAAATCCAAACCCCGAGGCGTCATTGTCGACCCGTAACAACAAGCCGGCTCCCGCTTTAGCAACCCGTCAAACGCGCGTTGCAAAGCAGGAGCCGGCTTGGTGCTGTACGGCCCTATAGGCTGGCGGTGTCGATGACGAAGCGGTAGCGCACGTCGCCCTTTACCATCCGCTCGTAGGCCTGGGTGATGTCCTGAATGTTGATCAGCTCAATGTCGGACACGATGTTGTGCTCGGCGGCGAAATCCAGCATTTCCTGGGTTTCCTGAATGCCGCCGATAGTGGAGCCCGACACGCTCTTGCGGCCCGGAATCAGCGCAAAGGCGGGCACTTCCAGCGGCTTGGGCGGGGCGCCTACCAGGATGTGGGTGCCGTTGGTTTTGAGCAGCGAGAGGTACATGGGCAGGTCGTGGTCGGCGGCTACGGTGTCGAGGATGTAGTCGAACGAGCCCTGCACGGCCTTGAGCTGCTCCTCGTCCTTGGTGACGACGAAGTGGTGCGCGCCCAGGGCCTTGGCATCGGCTTCCTTCGAGGGGGAGGTGCTGAGCACGGTCACGTCGGCGCCGAAGGCCACGCCCCACTTCACGCCCATGTGGCCCAGGCCTCCCAGGCCCACCACGGCCAGCTTGTGGCCCTGGCCCACACCCCAGTACTTCAGGGGCGAGTAGGTGGTGATGCCGGCGCAGAGCAGCGGCGCCACGGCGGCCAGGTCCAGGTTCTCGGGCACGCTCACCACGAACTCCTCGCGCACCACGATGGTAGTGGAGTAGCCGCCGTAGGTGGGCTGCCCGTCGCGGCCGAGGTTGTTGTAGGTCTGCGTGTTGCCTTCCACGCAGTACTGCTCCTCGCCGGCGCGGCAGTTTTCGCATACCTGGCAGGAGTCGACCATGCAGCCCACGCCGGCCAGCTGGCCGACCTGGAATTTCTTGACATGGTCGCCGACGCGGCTGATGCGGCCCACGATTTCGTGGCCGGGCACCATGGGGAAGATGCCGGGAAACCACTCGTTGCGGATCTGGTGCAGGTCGCTGTGGCACACGCCACAGAAGAGAATGTCGATTTGCACGTCGTGCGGGCCCACTTCGCGGCGCTCAAAGGTCCAGGGTGTGAGGTCGGAGGTTGGGCTTTGGGCGGCGTAGCCTTTGGTCTGGGTCATAAGGAAGAAAACGGAATGCAACAATTACGTGCCCCAAAGCTAGCTGCGGCCCCGCGGGGCGGCGCTACAGCTTTCAACGGGATGCGTACACTTTTCAAAAAAGGGCAGCTAAGCCGGCTGCCGCAGCGCGTCGAGCACCTTGTCGGGGGTGATGGGCAGGCTGCGCAGGCGCCGGCCGGTGGCGTGGAAAATGGCGTTGCCGACGGCGGCGGCCGTGCCCACGATGGACACTTCGCCGATGCCCTTTACGCCCATGGCGTTGATGTAGGGGTCGTGCTCGTCGATGAACTCCACGGTCATGTCCGGCACGTCGGCGTTGACGGGAATGTGGTAGTCGGCCAGCGAGGCATTGGTGTAGCGGGCCAGGTTCTGGTCGCGCACCGTCTGCTCCATCAGCGCCGCCCCGATGCCCATGATGGCCCCGCCCATAATCTGCGAGCGGGCGGTTTTGGGGTTCAGGATGCGGCCGCCGGCAATGACGCTGACCCACTTGGTGACGCGCACGGTGCCCAGCTCCGGGTCGACCTTCACCTCGCAGAAGTGTGCCCCGAAGGAGTGCATGCTGTGCTGGCCGGCGTCGTCCTTGCCCGCGTCGTCGGATTTGGCGTTGAGCGCGGCCTGGGCCGACTCGTAGCCCGCGCCGTAGCGGCCGGTGGCCATGCCTTCCACGTCGTCGAGGCCCGCGCGCTTCATCAGGGCGGCGAAATCTTCGCCCTTGCCGGGTGTCGCCTTGAGCTGCAGGCGGCCCTGCACCACTTCCACATCGGCCGGCTTGGCCCGGAACAGCGGCGACTTGGCGTCCATCACGGCCACCTTGATGAGCTTCTGCCAGGCATCCTGCGCCGCCAGGTATACCGACGACGACACGGTGCCGGCGGCCATCGAGCCGCCCGAAATGATGGTGGTCGGCAGCACCGTGTCGCCCAGCTCGAAGCGGACTTTGTCGGGGGTGAGGCCCAGGGCATCGGCGGCCACCTGCGTCATCACGGTGTAGGTGCCGGTGCCCAGGTCGGTGGCGGCGGCCTGGGCCACGGCGTGGCCGTCGGCGTAGAGGCGCACGCGGGCGTTGCCCTGCCCGCTGTGCACCGGGTAGCTGGCCGTGGCCATGCCCCAGCCCACCAGCAGTTTCCCGTCGCGGGTCTGGCCGTTTTGGGCGTTGCGTTGGCTCCAGCCAAACAGCTCGGCCCCGCGCTGGTAGCACTGCTTCAGGCTCTTACTGCTCCAGGGCTTGCCGGTGCTCGGGTCCTTGTCGGCGTGGTTGAGCAGGCGAATCTGGATGGGGTCCACGCCGACGCGGTAGGCCAAATCGTCCATGGCGCTTTCCAGGGCGAAGGAACCGGGTGCCTCGCCGGGCGCGCGCATGTAGGTGCTGGTCATCACGTTGGCCCGCGCCAGCTGCAGCTTGGCCTCGAAGGCCGGGCACTGGTAAAGCATGCCGATGATTTTGGCGTTGGTTTCGGCGTAGTCGTCCCAGGGCGAAGTAGTGGAGGTTTTCTCGTGCAGCAGGGCCAGTAGCTTGCCGTCCTTGGTGGCGCCCAGGCGCAGGGTTTGTTCCTGGTCTTCGCGGTGGCCCATGCCCGTAAACATCTGCGGGCGCGTCAGGGCCAGCTTCACCGGCCGGCCCACGGCCTTGGCGGCCAGCACCGTCAAGATGGTGTGGGGCCAGGTGCTGCCCTTGCAGCCGAAGCCGCCGCCGAGGTACTTCGTGATGACGCGCACCTGGTCGGCGGGCAGGCCCAGCATTTTGCTCAAGGACTTCTGCATCCAGGCCATGCCCTGGGCCGTGTCGTACACCAGCAGCCGGTCCGGGGCTTCCCAGTGGGCCGTGGTGGCGCCCGGCTCCATCGGGTTGTGGTGGTTCAGGGCGTGGGTGTAGGTGCCCGACAGCTGGATGGGCGCGCTGGCAAAGGCCGCCGCCGCGTTGCCGCGGCCTTCACCCGCGCCTTTGCCCTTGCTCGGGTCAAACCGCTGCGCTTTGGCGTCCTGGTACGAGGCGGTAGGGGCCTCGGGCGCTACCTGCACGCGCAGCAGGGCGGCGGCATGCTGGGCGTGCTCCAAGGTGTCGGCCACCACCATGGCCACGGGCTGGGCGGCGTAGTGAATCTGGTCGGAGGTCAGCGGTAGAAAGCCCATTTGCACGCCCATGCCAATGGTTTTTTTGCCCTCGGGCGTGTTGGGCGACACGGCAGGCTGGGGCAGGTTCTGGTGGGTAAGGATGGCCAGCACGCCGGGTACCCGTTGGGCCGCGCTGGCGTCGAAACCGGTGATGCGGCCCTTGGCCACGTCGCTGGTTTTGAAGACGGCGTGCGCCAGACCGGGCAGGTGGTTGTATTCGGCCGAGTACTTAGCCTGGCCCGTCACTTTGGCCCGACCGTCGACGCGGCTGAGCGGCTGGCCGACGACGCCCGGCGCGGCGTTGGTTTCGAAGAAAGCCGGTTCGGTTTCGGTGTTCATGGGGTTGGTGCTTGGTAGTTGGGGCTTGGGCAGCTTGCCTTGGGATATAATGCTGTTAAGTCGTCATGCAACTAGGTCGTCATGTCGAGCGAAGTCGAGACATCTCGCGTGCTGAGGTTGCGCCTCGTGTGCGCCTCACCCCCTGGCCCCCTCTCCGAAAAGGAGAGGGGGAGCTGGACAAAGCGGTAGAGATGCTTGACTACGTCGACCTTCGGTTCGTGGGGCCATGACATTCTTACTTCCGTCAATCGAAGCGGCTGGCTTAGCCGGCGACTTGCTGCAGGGCGCGCACCAGGGTGTTCTGGGCCAGCTCTACTTTGTAGCGGTTATGTTCCCGGGGCTGGGCGCCCTGCAGGGCGGCGGCGGCGGCGGCGCGGAAAGTGGCTTCGGTGGCGGGGGCACCGGTCAGCACCTTTTCGGCTTCGGGGCTGCGCCAGGGGCGGGTGCCCACGCCGCCCAGGGCCACGCGGGCCGCGCGGATGGTGCCCGATTGCACGTCGAGGCCCACGGCGGCCGAGGCCAGGGCGTAGGCGTAGCTGGCCCGTTCGCGCACTTTCAGGTAGGTGGAGCGGCGGGCGTGGGCGGTCAGCGGCAGGGTCACGGCCACAATCAGCTCCCCAGGCTCCAGCACGGTTTCGCGCTGGGGCGTGGTGCCGGGCAGCAGGTAAAACTCCGTTACGGGCACGCGGCGCTGCTTGCCCTTGGGGTTTTCCAGGGTCAGCACCGCGTCGAAGGCGGTCAGGGCCACGGCCAGGTCGCCGGGGTAGGCGGTGGCAATGCAGGCCTCAGAAGTGCCCAGGATGGCCAGGTTGTGGTTGTCGCCCTGCAAGGCGGGGCAGCCCGAGCCGGGCACGCGCTTGTTGCAGGGAAAGGCCGCGTCGCGGAAGTAGCCGCAGCGGGTGCGCTGCAGGATGTTGCCGCCGATGCTGGCCATGTTGCGCAGCTGGGGGGAGGCCGCCAGCAGCAAGGACTCCGACACGGCCGGAAACAGCTCCCGCACCAGGGCATGCTCGCCCACGTCGTTCATGCGCTCCATGGCCCCGATGCGCAGCCCGTCCTTGGTTTGCTCCACGCCCTTGAAGGGCAGCAGGTTGATGTCGATGAGCTGGGCGTGCTCCTCCAGGTTGGCCTTCATCAAATCCAGCAGCGTGGTGCCGCCGGCAATGTAAGCCGCCGTGGGCTCGTCTTTGCGCTGGCGCGTGGCTTCTTTGGCCGTGGTGGCCTGGGTGTAGCTGAAGTTGTTCATCCTTCGATTGGTGAAATGGTGAGATGGTGAACTGGTGAGTTTGGTGTTCAGGAAGCCGGTACCGCGCAGCTTGCGCAGGCAGAACGACACTCACTAATTCACCATCTCACCATTTCACCTCAGCCCCGCTGGGCCACCTCGCGCACGGCGGCCAGGATGTTGGCGTAGGCCCCGCAGCGGCAGAGGTTGCCGCTCATCCACTCGCGGGCCTGTGCGTCGGTGCCCGCGTGGCCTTCTTTCACGCAGGCCACGCCCGACATAATCTGGCCGGGCGTGCAGTAGCCGCACTGAAAGCCGTCGTGCTTGATGAAGGCTTCCTGCATGGGATGTAGCTGCTCGCCCTGGGCCAGGCCCTCAATGGTGGTTATTTCTTTGCCCTGCTGCATCACGGCCAGCGTCAGGCAGCTGTTGATGCGCCTGCCGTCGACGTGGACGGTGCAGGCGCCGCACTGGCCGTGGTCACAGCCCTTCTTGGTGCCCGTCAGGTCCAGGTACTCGCGCAGGGCGTCGAGCAGGGTCACCCGCGGCTCGATGCGCAGGGTGCGGGCCTGCCCGTTCACGCGCAGCGTCACCTCGGTAGCGCCCTCGATGGTTTTGGAGTAGGCCGTCAGGCGCTCGGCCTGCGCCACCAGCGGCGGGGCCAGGGCCAGACCCAGAATGCCCCCGGCCTGCTTCATAAAGGAGCGGCGGGAGCTGTCGTCCGGCTGCGGCGCGTCGGAATCAGGGAATAGATCAGACTGCATGGTGTTGAGGTTGGGTGAGGAAAAGCCGGCGCGGAAGCGCGGGTCCCGACGGAGCGACTGGAAAGGCTCCGATGGTAAGGAGCCGTTTCAGCCGAAGGATAAATGGCGTTGAGCAAAATCGTAGTGAATACGATGCTTATCCGTAAAAGTATCGGCCAATTATTCGCGTGGCTTACAACTTTCAAACGGATAACTACACTTTTCAAAGGGTAGGCCGGAAGGGCCCAACGACGGCCAGACGCACGGGCTGGCCGACAGCAAGCAACGCCCGTGCAGGCTGCGCATTCCGCCAGGGCTGTTTGGGGAAACGCGGGTGCTGGGTCAGGCCAGGGCTACGTGCGCCCGGCGGAAGGTGAGCGGGGTGGTGCCGGTGTGCTTCTTGAAGAAGTTATTGAAATAGGTCGGGTATTCAAAGCCCAGGCTGTAGGCAATTTCACCCACGCTCCAGTCGGTATGGGCCAGCAGCAGCTTGGCTTCCATCACCAGCCGCTCGTTGATGTGGCTGGTGGTCGACCGGCCCGTCACCTCCTTCACCATGGCATTCAGGTGGTTGACGTGGATGGCCATGCGGTCGGCGTAGTCGCTGGCGGACTTGAGCACCGGCTCCCGCAGCTGGGCCGTGACAGGGAACTGCACTTCCAGCAGGTTCAGAAACAGCGAGGTGATGCGCTCCGCCGCGTTGACGGGCGCGTGCTGGGCCGTGGCGGGCTGCAGGCGGGCGGCTTCGTGGATGATGATGGAGAGCTGGTTGCGCAGCAGGTCGTCCCGGTGGGCGTAGTCCGACTGCAAGTCCCGGCGCATGCGGGTGAAGGCGTCGGTGAAGTAGCGCAGCTGCTCCGCGTCGAGGAAGTACACCGGGTTGCCTTCCACCTTGTAGAGCACGGTGTCTTTCAAGCTCACGCCGCGCATGGCCGAGTGCAGAAACGACTCGGAAAAGCAGCACAGGTGGCCCTGCTGGTCGGTGGAGCCCTCCACCACTTCCCAGGCGTAGGGAATCAGGCGGTTGGTAAACACCAGCGCGGGCCGGTCGACGGCGTAGCTGCGGGTGGTATAGTGCAGCTCGTTGGCGCCTTCCACCACCAGCACCACCTTGAACATGTCGCGGCGGTCGAAGTTGCTCATGCCACAGCGGGCTTCGTGCATGGTCAGCACTTCGATGTCCGCGGTGGCGAAAACCGGTGCAGGCGGCGGGAAGGCGCGGGAAGTGGTCATGGGGTTGCTCAGCGCTTTGGCCAACAGGCGGCGTTGCTGTAAACCTGTAACAGACGCGGGCAGCTGGGGTTTTGTTGCCGACATAAGCGCAAACGAAAGGAGAAGAGGAACAACGGCTTTTACCAGGCGGGCAGCGGGAACAGATGCCGGGCCCTCCCGGGCCGCCGCGTTAGGGCAGCAATTCCAGCTTCACCATCACCGGGCCAGCCGCGCGAAACACCTCCACGTCGCCCTCCAGCTTGCCCAGTACTACCAGGCCAGCGGAGTGGCGGAAGGGGCGGTAGAACAGGGCCAGGTTGCCCCAGGGCGCGTAATAAGCCAGGTCGCCAGCGGCGGGCGTGTGCCCGGTGGGGGCGCCCTGGGTAGATAGCCGCGCGGGCAAGTCACTGATTTTTTCGGTGCCGGCGTAGTCCTGCAGGCTAAGGGTGAGCGGCAGCAACGCCGCAAAGTCGCGGGCCGCGGCGTTGTCGTACAGCGTGGCGGTCAGCACCTGCGCACCCATGCTAATGCGCAGCTTTGGCGGATTCAGCGTTTCCATCGGGTTGGGGTCGGGCAGTCACTGGTAGCTGTTGTACTCCTGGTCCGTCACCGGCCGGCCCCAGGTCACGATGCCCTTTTCGGTGTTGACGTTGAGGGCAATATGCGTCATGGCCTGCCGGGGCGAGGCGCCGTGCCAGTGCTCCACGCCGGGCAGGGCCTTCACCACCTCGCCCTTGCGCAGCAGCCGCACCGGCTGGCCCTTTTCCTGGTAGTAGCCCACGCCATTGGTTACCATCAGAATCTGGCCGGCCGGGTGGGTGTGCCAGTTCGAGCGGGCGCCGGGCGAAAAGCTCACGCTGCTGCTCGTGCAGTTGAAGGCCGGCTCGTCCTTCACCAGCGGGTACACGTGCACCACGCCGGTAAAATTCTGGGCCGGCGCCCGTTCGCCCTTGGGAAAAATGGCGCCCGGGGCCGCCGCCGATTTGGCGGCCGGCGCCGGCGGAGTGGTCTGGGCGAAATTGACCAGGCCGATGCTTACGGCCAGGACAGAAGTCAGGGCAATGCGTTTCATGGAAGGGGGTTAAGGGAGTGACTTGGCAAAGGCCGCTTACAGGTGCTTGACCACCCGCGCCGGTACGCCCGCCACAACGCTGTTGGCCGGCACGTCCTTGGTCACCACCGCGCCGGCGCCCACAATGGCGTTTTCGCCGATGGTCACGCCGGGCATCACCGTCGCGTTGGCCCCCAGCCAGGCGCCCCGCCGGATGACGATAGGCCTGGAATACGTGCTGCGCCGCTGCCCCGGCGCGGTCGGGTGGTTGGTGGTGATGAGGTTCACCTTCGGCCCGATCAGCACGTCGTCTTCCAGCGTGATGCCGCCCCGGTCCATGAAGGTACAGGCATGGTTCACGAACACGTTGCGGCCGATCCGGATGTTGTGGCCGAAGTCGGTGTAGAAGGGAGGAATCAGGAAGAAGGTGTCGTCGACGGGCCGGTTGATGAGCTGGCTGAACACGCGGTTGACCTGCGCGTTGTCGTCCACCGGCATGGCGTTCAGCTCCGAGCTGAGCCGGATGGCCTGGCGGATGACGGCGTAAATCTGCGGGTAGTCCGGGTCGTCGAGAGAAATGACCTCGCCGGCCAAATCCCGCTCAAAAATGCTTCGGGCTTGGGGCTTCATAGGTTCCGTAAGCGCAAATAGTTAAATAAGCCGCCTCCGACTTGGTGGAAGCCTCAAAATCTTCCGGGAACAAGGCTTAGGTGACGCTATTTCACCGGCACGTTGGGCAGCAGCGGTTCGGTTTCGGTGAGTTCGAGCGACTTTACCATGTGTTGCGTGCCAGTCTTGTATTTCAGAAAATGCGACGTCTTCAGGTGTGCTTCGTACGCGGCTTGGCTGGCGTAGATTTCCAAGATGGTAATGCGCGTGGGCGCATTTTTTTCCGCCACGGCGTAGAGCGTTAGCACACCTGGTTCCAGCCGTAGCGACGTTTCTATTTCCTCCCGAAGCGCCGCCCGGTAGCGCGGCAGCTGCTCCGGATAGATTTCTAGTCTGGCCAGTCGCACGAGCTTGCCTGGCTCCTGGGCCGCGGCCGGTCGGCTCGCCAGCAACAGCGCAATGGTGCCCGCGAGTAATAGGGCGCTACGCCGGAAGCTTCGCGCTGGGAGGGCCGGAGACTGATCGGATGCAGCCCGTACCCGTCTAAGAAGAGAAGGTGTCATAGGCTCTTGGGTTATTTTTTTGTGGGGTTCAGCACTTTCGTCAGTACGGCGCGGGCTGCATCGGCCTGGGGTTTGCCCACGGCCGCCTCGCTGAGCGTGATGAGCTGCTGCAGCTGCGCGGCGGTCAGCCCCACGTGCAGGCCGATGCCGAGGTGGGACTGCAGCTGGGGCTCCACGCCGCCCAGACTCACCAGGGCGGCAATGGTGGCCAGCTCCCGCTCCGGATACGTCAGCACGTCGCGCTCGAAGATGTCGGCAAACAGGTGCTCCTTCAGAAACCGGTCGAGTTCCGGGCTGAAGGCGTTGGCGCCGGTTTTCGGATTGGGCTCCGGCCGGCCGGTCAGCTGCTCCAGGGTCTTCCGGCCGCGCTCGTACCTGGGCTCGGTGCTGCGGATAGGGGAGGCTTCTCGGCCCACCGGGTCCTGAATGCCGCGGGCTTTTCGCTCGTCCAGCACCTTCATCAGGGTGTTGATGCCGTTCAGGCTGCGCGGAAAGCCGCAGTAGGCGTAGAGCTGCACCAGCACTTCCTTGGCCTCGTTCACGCTCAGGCCCGCGTCGAGGCCCTGGGCCAGCGCGTCGTGCAGGTGGGGCAGGTCGCCCTTGGCGGTGTAAGCGGCGATGCTAACCAGGGCCTGCTGCCGTTTGGTGAGCGGGGCGGTGGATTGGGCGGTGGTGGTCATGACAAAGAATAGCAGCAGGGCGGCGGTGAAAGCGCCTGCCAGCAAAAGGGTACGCTTCATAAGCCAGGGTTTGTGAGCAAAAAAGCCGCCGACCCCAGCCGACGGGGCGCCAGCCAGGCGGCGCGTTCAGCCGGCGCTTACGGATGCGCGGCGCGGTATTCTTCGTCCGTGACGGGCTGCTGCCAGTCGGCCACGCCCCGGCCGACGCCAGGATTGATGGCCAGGTGGGTAAAAAGGCTGTCGGCGGTGGCGCCGTGCCAGTGCACCACGCCGGGGGCAATGCTCACCGCGTCGCCGGCCCGCAGCAATCGGGCGGGCTGGCCCTGCTCCTGGTAGTAGCCCCGGCCGGCCGTCACCACCAGGATCTGCCCGGCCGGGTGGGAGTGCCAGTTGTTGCGCGCCCCCGGCTCGAAGGTGACGTCGCCCACGGTGCAGTCCGTCGGGTTGGCCCCGACGAGCATGGTGACCCAGGCGGTGCCGGTGAAGTATTCCGCCGGGCCGCGCTTGGTGCCGGCCGGCGACTGAGGAGTGTTGGTTGGGTTGCTCATAAGGGGCAGATACGGATAGGAGGGCGAATCGGCGGCTAGCTGATGGCCAGATGCTTAGGCAGCACCCGCGGCGCCAGTTAAGGTGATTTGCAACGCCTGCCGCCGCCTCGAAAAGCACATCACAAAGGTCCCCTGCCTTGCCCCGGGCTGGGTAACGACAATCAAAGCAACCAGTAAGAATTTCAAATAATCAGGCCGGATGCGACGACGTGACGCGGCCAATGGATTGATAACGGCTTGGCCAGAGGCTTCTTCACGGAGAAGCGCTGACTACGGCAAGGGCGGATATAGCTGCCTAACGATTACGAAAAAGGCCGCTCAGCTTGCTGAGCGGCCTTTGGTTGTTGCATCGGCTGATGAAAGCACGGCCGTTCGGGCCGGCTGTGCTTATTCCGACTGGGCCTTGCGCTCGGCCCAGGTGGCGTAGCCGCCGGCCTGCACGGCGCGGTCGGCGGGCACTTCGCGCAGCGGCTCGCAGGGCTGCAGGGTGGCGTGCAGGTCGGCCGGGAGTTGCATGTAAATCTGCGTGCCCTCGGTTTTCCAGGCCAGCATGTCGTCGCTCACCTGCCGGATGATTTTGTGCGGATTGCCCACCACCAAGCTGCGCGGCGGAATCACCTCGTCGGCCCGGATGAAGCTCAGCGCCCCGATGATGCTTTCGTCGCCGATGACCACGCGGTCCATGACGACGGCGTTCATGCCCACCAGCACGTTGCGGCCCACGGTGGCGCCGTGAATGATGGCCCCATGCCCGATATGGGCCATTTCGTGCAAATGCACGGTAGTGCCGGGAAACATGTGCACGGTGCAGTTTTCCTGCACGTTGCAGCCGTCCTCGATGATAATCTGCCCCCAGTCGCCGCGAATGGCCGCGCCGGGGCCGATGTACACCTGCCGGCCGATGATGACGTTGCCCGTCACCGTGGCCTGCGGATGCACGAAGGCCGTTTCGTGGACCACCGGCACGATGCCGTTGAAGGAGTAAATCATGCGGAGTGGCTGGCTACCGTAGCGGGGAAGAACGACTGGCCGGATTTGACGAGGCGGCGCAGCAGCGGGCTGGCGCGGTAGCGGTCCTCGTGGTACTCGTCGTAGAGCGCGTCGAGGGTTTGGAGCACGGCGGGCAGGCCCAGCTCGTCGGCCCAGCGCAGCAGGCCCTTGGGGTAGTTCACGCCCTTGGTCATGGCCAGCTCCAGGTCTTCGCGGGAGGCTACGTTCAGGGCCAGTGCGTCCACGGCTTCGTTGATGAGCATGGCCAGCACGCGCTGCAGAATCTGGTGACCCAGGGCCGGGTCGCGGGTGGGTTCGGGCATGGCGGCGCCCTCGCGGTAGTCGTAGAAGCCCCGGCCCGATTTGCGGCCGTAGTAGCCGGCCTCGAACAGGCGCTTCTGGGTGAACGAGGGCTTGAAGCGCGGGTCGAAGAAGAAGGCGGTGAAGACCGATTCGGTGACGCGGTAGTTCACGTCGTGGCCGATGAAGTCCATCAGGGCAAACGGGCCCATGCGGAAGCCGCCCAGCTCGGTCAGCGCCCAGTCGATGGTGGCCGCGTCGGCCACGCCTTCTTCTAGCAGCCGGATAGCCTCGCCGTAGTAGGGCCGGGCAATGCGGTTGACAATAAAGCCCGGCGTGTCCTTGCACACGACCGGCAGCTTGCCCCAGCTCTGCACCAGCGCCTTGATTTCGTCGGCCAGCCCGGCGCGGGTCTGCACCGCCGGAATAACTTCCACCAGCTGCATCAGCGGGGCGGGGTTGAAGAAGTGGATGCCGATAAACCGCTCGGGTCGCTGGCAGGCCGCGGCAATGCTGGCAATGGACAGCGACGAGGTATTCGTGGCCAGCACGCAGCTGGCCGTTACCACCGCTTCCACGTCGCGGAACACGGCCTGTTTCACGCCCAGCTCCTCCACAATGGCCTCGATGACCAGCCCGCAGGCGGCAAAGCACTGCAACTCGGAGCAGGTGCGCACGCGGGCAATGGCGGCCTCGACTTCGGCCGCATCGAGCTTGCCCTTTTCGGCCAGCTTGCGCAGGTTGGTGCCGATGCCGACGGTAGCGCGCTGCAGGGCGGCGGCGTTCAGGTCAAACAGGAACACGGGGTGGCCGGCCTGGGCTACCACCTGCGCAATGCCCGCGCCCATGGCGCCGCTGCCGATGATACCGATGGTAATCTTTTCCATGCGGGAATAAGGTAGGAGGGAAGGGTCAGGAGTCAGACTCTCAGAACGTCATGCCGAGCTTGCCGAGGCATCTCGCTCGATGGTATTCTGCTCGTTGAACGGCGTTTACTATCCGCCGTCAGCACGCGAGATGTCTCGACAAGCTCGACATGACGGGCTAACGGCCAATCAGTGGCACTTGAAGTAATCGAAGGGCTCCAGGCAGTCGTTGCACTGGTAATGCGCCTTGCAGGCGGTGGAGCCGAACTGGCTGACGAGCCGGGTGTTGGTGGACTGGCAGTGCGGGCAGCGCAGCACCGGCTCCTGCCCGAACAGGTTGAGCACGTGGCCCGTAGCGTCTTGGGGCGGGGCAATGCCGTAAGCTTCCAGCTTCTGCTTGCCGGCCTCCGACATCCAGGCCGTCGTCCAGGCCGGGCTGAGCTGGTTGTGGATGTGCAGCCTGGTGATGCCCTCGGCCAGCAGCCGCAGCCGGATATCGGTGGCAATGGTGTTCATGGCCGGGCAGCCGGAGTAGGTCGGCGTGATGGTCACGTGCACCTCGTCGCCCTCCAGCCGCACCCCGCGCACGATGCCCAGGTCCAGGATGCTGAGCACCGGCACCTCGGGGTCGGAAACCTCCTCCAGCAGCTGCCAGATGCGGTCCTCGGTGAGAGAAAGGTTGGTAGTTACGGTCATGCTGAGCGCGGCCAGGGCATTTAGTGGGCTTTATCGCCCGTCATGTCGAGCGAAGTCAAGACATCTCGCGTGCTGATATCAGGTAGCAAACTCAATGAGAGAATTACTATCGAGCGAGATGTCTCGACTTCGCTCGACATGACGTTCGTGTTGCTCGTCCTACCAGGTTAGGCCCGGGTAGGTACGCTGCAGGTACTGCAGCTCGGCCAGTAGGTAGCCCAGGTGCTCAGAGTGGCGGCCGGTTTTGCCGCCTTTCTGCATGAATACGCCCTGGGGCACCGGCAGCGTGGCTTCCGCGAATACCCGCGTCACGTGCTCGTCGATCTGCTGCTGAATGGCCGCGTAATCGGGCACGAAGCCGGCCTGCTGCAACGCCTGCTCGGTGGCGCTGGGCGTGGTCAGCTCGCCGCTGTAGCGCCAGAGGGCAGTAATGGCGGCTTCCACGCGGCGGCGGCTTTCATCGGTGCCGTCGCCGAGGCGGATAATCCACTCGGCGCTCCATTTCACGTGGTAGGCGGCTTCCTTTACCGATTTCTCGGCAATGGCGGCCAGCTGCTGATCGGGGCCGGCCTGCAGTTGCAGCAGCAGGTGGTAGTGGAAGGCGTCGTAGAGGAACTGCCGCACGATGGTGTGGGCGAAGTCGCCGTTGGGCTGCTCCACCAGCAGCGGGTTACGGTACTCCACCGCACTGCGCAGGTAAGCCAAATCATCCTCGGTGCGGCCCCGGCCTTCCAGCTCGGCCGCGTACTGGTAGTAGCTGCGCGCCTCGCCCAGCAGGTCGAGCGAGATATTGGCCATGGCCAAGTCCTGCTCCAGAATGGGGCCGTGCCCGCACCACTCCGAGAGGCGGTGGGCCAGGATGAGGCTGGTATCGGCCAGCTGCAGCACGAAGGCAAGCAGCTGCTGGCGCACTTCGGCCGACACGTCGGGCACGACGATGGTGTGGGTTTCCTGCATGGTCAGCCGAATTACATGTGCTTGATGGAGTCCGGCACCGTGTAGAACGTGGGGTGCCGGTAGATTTTGTCGTTGGCCGGCTCGTAGAAGGCGGCCGCGTCGTCGGGGTTGGAGGCGTGCACGTGCTTGGATTCCACCACCCAGATGCTCACGCCTTCGAGGCGGCGGGTGTACACGTCGCGGGCGTTCTGGATGGCCATTTCGGCGTCGGCGGCGTGCAAGGAGCCCACGTGCTTATGGTCGAGGCCCTGCTTGCTGCGGATGAAAACTTCCCACAGCGGCCATTCTTTCTGGGACATGTTGTAGTCGCCTCACCCCCTGGCCCCCTCTCCGAAAAGGAGAGGGGGGACTAGCTCTAGCTTCTTAGTTGCTAGAACTTGTCCCAGCCAGCGGGAAGAGGTGTTAAGAGGTTGGGAGAGAAGAAGCTAAAAACTAGAAGCTAGTTCCCCCTCTCCTTTTAGGAGAGGGGGCTAGGGGGTGAGGCGAAAAGAGGCGCCTAAGCCGCGGCCGTTTCAGCGCGTTGTCGGCGCTTTTCGGCGTGGGCCAGGGCGGCTTCGCGCACCCAGGCGCCGTCTTCGTGGGCCTGCACGCGGGCCTGCAGCCGTTCGCGGGAGCAGGGGCCGTTGCCCTTCACCACGTCCCAGAACTCGGCCCAGTCCACGTCGCCGAAGTCGTAGCCCTGCTTGGTTTCGTTCCACTGCAGCTTGTCGTCGGGCACGGTAAGGCCCAGGAACTCGGCCTGGGGCACCATCATGTCCACGAATTTCTGGCGCAGCTCGTCGTTGGTAAAGCGCTTGATGCGCCACTTCATCGACTGCTCGGTGTTGGGCGAGTCGGCGTCCTTGGGACCGAACATCATCAGCGTGGGCCACCACCAGCGGTTCAGCGCCTCCTGGGCCATCTGCTTCTGGGCCGGCGCGCCTTCGCACAGGGTTTGCATGATTTCGAAACCCTGGCGCTGGTGGAAGCTTTCTTCCTTGCACACGCGCACCATGGCCCGGGCGTAGGGACCGTACGAGGTGCGGCACAGCGGCACCTGGTTCAGAATGGCCGCCCCGTCCACCAGCCAGCCGATGGTGCCCATGTCGGCCCAGCTCAGGGTGGGGTAGTTGAAGATGCTGCTGTACTTGGCCTTGCCCGAGTGCAGGTCGGCCAGCATCTGGTCGCGGGAGGCGCCCAGGGTTTCGGCGGCGGAGTAGAGGTAGAGGCCGTGGCCGGCTTCGTCCTGCACCTTGGCCAGCAAAATGGACTTGCGCTTGAGCGAGGGGGCCCGCGTAATCCAGTTGCCTTCCGGCAGCATGCCCACCAGCTCGGAGTGCGCGTGCTGGGAAATCTGCCGGATCAGCGTCTTGCGGTACGCCTCGGGCATCCAGTCCTTGGGCTCGATGCGCACGTCAGCGTCGATGCGGGCCTGAAATTGTTCTTCCTGGGTGAGTTCAGCCGTTTCCATAGGAGGCTAACAAAGATTTACTAACGGGCGTTAGCAAAAGTGGGAAATATTTCTGCTGGGCTTGGAGCGGTGACTCAAGAACGTCATTCCGAGCGAAGCCGAGGAATCTAGCTTGATAGTAATTCTCTCGTTGAACGAGGAGGTTACTATCGTGCATCAGCACGCGAGATGTCTCGACAAGCTCGACATGACGTTCCGTGTCGGCTCGTTCAGTGACGTCGTACTACTGGTCGAAATCCACGCTGACCGTTTCCGAGGTCGGGCGGGCCTGGCAGCTAAGTACGTAGCCTTTGGCCACTTCGGTGTCGGAGAGGGAGTAGTTCACGTCCATTTCCACCGTGCCCTCCGTCACGCGGCAGCGGCAGGTGCTGCACATGCCGTTTTTGCACGAATAAGGGGCGTCGATGCCGCGCTCCAGCAGCGCGTCGAGCACCGTGTCGCCGTAGTAAGACATTTCCAGCGGGTACTTCGTGCCTTCCAACTGCACCGTCACGCGGCTGTGCTTGTCGTCTTCGCCGACAGGACGCTGCTGCTGCCGCTCCGCTTTCCGTTTCTGCCCTTCTTCGCCGGCGGTGAACATTTCGAAGTGCACCTTTTCGGGCGCCACGCCGGCTTCGGTCAGGGCTTCTTTCACGCCCAGAATCATTTCCTCCGGACCGCAGAGGAAGGCCTCGTCGATTTCCTGGGGCGGAATGATTTTCTGCAGAAACTGCTGGGCCTTAGCCTTGTCGATGCGGCCGAAAAACAAATCCGCGTCGCCGTGCTCCCGGCTCAGGATGTGGTACACGCTCAGCCGGTCCACGAACTTGTTCTTCAGGGCCTCAATCTGCTCCTTGAAGATGATGGAGTTGCGCCCCCGGTTGCCGTAAATCAAGTACACCTGGCTGCCCGGCTCGGTGAGCAGGATGGTTTTCAGAATGGACATGACCGGCGTGATGCCCGAGCCGGCCGCGAAGGCCACGTACAGCTTCTGGTGCGCGGGGTGCAGGTCGGTGTAGAAATGGCCCATTGGCGGCATTACCTCCAACTCCTCGCCCACGCGCAGCTGCTGCACGGCATGCGAGGAAAACCGCCCCTCCGGCACCTGCTTGATGGCCACGCGCCACTCCTTGTCGAGCGGGCTGCTGCAGATGGAGTAGGAGCGGCGCAGCTCCTCGCCGTTCAGCTCGCGCCGAAACGTGAGGTACTGCCCCTGGGTGAAGCGAAACGTGTCCTGCAAATCGGCCGGCACGTCCAGGGCCACCGATACGCAGTCCGGCGTCTCGCGCACGATGCTCTTGATCTTGACTTTATGAAAACGGCTCATGTGTTTTAGTTGTCCGTTGTCAGTTGCGAGTTGTCAGGCAGAAGTCAGTAAGAGCTGACAACGGACAACCCGAAACTGGCAACTCATTTAGCCAGCCCGCTCAGCAGCATGGCGACGATGTCATTTTCCAGCTCCTCGGCCGACAGCTCCCGGCCGGGGCGGTACCACAATTCCACCCAGCGCACCGCCGAGAGGATGGTGAACAGGGCCACTGAGGGGTGCAGGGCCTGAAACTCACCGGCCGCCACGCCCTGCTCGATCAGCCGGGCAAAGCCCTGCTCGTAGCTCTTGCGGGCCTGCTTGAAGGCGGTCAGCTGGGGCTCGGGCAGGTATTTCCAGTCGTGGTTGGCCACCGATACGGCCGGGCCTTCCTCCACCATCAGCCGGATGTGCAGCCGGATCAGCGCCTCCACCTTGGCCGCGTACGTGGCCTGCGGGGTCTGCTCGATTTCGGCCAGCTGGGAGATGTAGATACCGGCAATGCGCTGGCAGATCAGCTCCAGGATTTCGTCCTTCGACTTGATGTAGTTGTACATGCTGGCCGCCTCCAGCCCCACGTTGCCGGCCAAATCGCGCATGGAGGTGCCGCCGTAGCCCTTCTCCTTGAAGAGCTTGGCCGCTTCGTCCAGAATAAACTGGCGGCGGATGGTTTTCTTGGTCGTGAGCATGCTGGTGGGAGGGAAGGGCGAGTCGGGGCAGGCAAGTTACTGCTTTTTCTAACAACTGTTCGTAAGAGCTGGGCAGTCGAAAATTTCGGCAAACAAGCCGGGCCAGCGGCGGTTTAAGCAGCAGAATCCGGCTCCGCGGGGCCGGAACTCCTTGTTGTATACAAGGGCGAAACCGCGGCGGCGCGCCGGAAACAACCGGGCCAGTAGGCCCCGCTGCCGACTAATTCCGGCCTGCCCCGGCCCGGCCGGGGCAGTGCAGGAGAGTTAGGTTGGCATTTCTCCCCAAGCCGTGTACCTTCGCCCGCGCATTCTCTCCATCGGCCCGGAGCTTGGGGCCCAAACCGTTTCCTTTCCCCTTATGGCTAAAATCAAAGTTGCCATCAACGGCTTCGGCCGCATTGGCCGCCTGACGTTCAAGTCGCTGCTGAGCCGCCCGAACGTGGAGGTAGTCGCTATTAACGACCTGACCGACAACAAGACGCTGGCCCACCTGCTGAAGTTTGACTCGGTGCACGGCCGCTTCGATGGCACCGTGACCTACGACGAAACCAGCCTGACCGTCAACGGCCAGCGCATTGCGGCCCTGGCCGAGCGCGACCCGAAGCTGCTGCCCTGGAAGGACATGGGCGTGGACGTGGTGCTGGAATCTACCGGCCGATTCGTCGACGAGGCGGGTGCTGGTCAGCACCTGACGGCTGGTGCCAAGAAGGTCGTTATTTCGGCTCCGGCTACCGGCAACATTCCCACGGTGGTACTGGGCGTCAACGAAGACATCCTGACCGGCGACGAAACCATCCTCTCGAACGCCTCCTGCACCACCAACTGCCTGGCCCCGATGGCCAAGGTGCTGGATGATGCGTTCGGCATCGAGAAGGGCTACATCACCACGGTGCACGCCTACACCTCCGACCAGAACCTGCAGGACGCGCCCCACAAGGACCTGCGCCGCGCCCGCGCCGCCGCCTACAGCATCATCCCGACCTCGACGGGTGCCGCCAAGGCCGTGGGCCTGGTGCTGCCCCATCTGAAGGGCAAGCTCGACGGCGTGGCCATGCGCGTGCCCATTCCGGACGGCTCGACCACCGACCTGACGGTTATCCTGAAGCAGGAAGTAACCAAGGAGCAGATCAACGAGGCCGTGAAAAAGGCCGCCGAAGGTCCGCTGAAAGGCATCCTGGAGTACTCGACCGATCCGCTGGTGAGCATCGACATCGTGGGCAACCCGCACTCGTGCATCTTCGACTCGGAGCTGACCTCGGCCAACGGCACGCTGGTAAAAGTGGTGGGCTGGTACGACAACGAAACCGGCTACAGCACCCGCACCGCCGACCTGATCGAAAAGCTCGGCAACATGGTGAAGTAAGCTTCGCCTAGCTGATTTGAAAGCCAGCTCCGTTTCGGCGGGGCTGGCTTTTTTGCTGAATGCAGTTGAATAGGTATCATACGACGGTAGCACCAGCAGTCATTGCGAGCGAAGCGAAGCAACCTTTCCGCTAGCAGCACCGCCGATACAATCCCTATAAACCGAATCCAAAGCGGCTTATTTCGGGCGGTGTTCATTTGGCAGTCGGATGCTTGCCAGGACCGACTGCTTCGCCTTGTTCGCAATGATTGCCAGTGCGCCGCCGCTGAAATGAGCACCGCCCGAAACCGGTAATGCCCGTTTCAGGCGGTGCCGTTTTGGACGGTGCGGGTCGAGCCGTCGTGCCGCGAGAGGAAGGATTGCTTCGGCTGCGCCTCGCAATGACTGCCGTCCGAACCGTCCGCATCCGTTCCCATCAGCCCTCTATCTTTGCCGCCCTATGCCCGCCAACCTGTCGCGCCTGTGCTTCATCTTCAACCCGATTTCGGGTACCAACCGGCGCTTTGACCTGGCCGGGCTGCTGCATCGGCAGCTAGGCAAGCAGTACGCGCTGACCTACGAAATCCGCCCCACGGAGTACGCCGGCCACGCCGAGGAGCTGGCCCACGCGGCCGCGGCGGAGGGTTTTGGCATCGTGGTGGCGGTGGGCGGCGACGGGACGGTGAACGAGGTGGGCCGCGGGCTGCTGGGCACCGGCGCGGCTATGGCCGTGCTGCCCCGGGGCTCCGGCAACGGCCTGGCCCGGCACCTGGGCATCCCAATGGACGCGGCCGCGGCCGTCAGCCTGCTGCGCCGCCCCCGGGTGCTGCCTATCGACGTGGGCCGGCTGAACGGACGGCCGTTTTTCTGCACCGCCGGTTTGGGCTTCGACGCCCACGTGAGCCGCTGCTTTGCCGAAGCCGGCACCCGCGGCCTGGCCACCTACGTGCGGGTAGCTTTGCGCGAGTACGGCCGCTACCGCCCCACGCCCGTCACCATCGAGCTGGGCGAGCAGCAGCTGACGTCGGACTGCTACATGCTGGCCTTTGCCAACGCGGCCCAGTACGGCAACAACGCTTACATTGCCCCCCTGGCCGACATCCGTGACGGGCTGCTGGACCTTTGCCTGATCGACCAGATGCCGCTGAGCCGGGCCGTGCGCGTGGCCTACGGCCTGGCCGCCGGCACCCTGCCCAGTTCCGGGGCCGTAGTCTACCACACCGCCCGCACCATCCGCGTCACGGCGCCCAGGCCCCTGGGCTTCCACCTCGACGGCGACTTTGCCGGCGAAGCAGCCAGCTTCAGCGTGGAACTGGAGCCCCTGGGCCTGCCGGTGGTGGTCGGTACGGAGTTTAAGTAAATTGTCAAATGGTCGAATGGCCGAATGGCTGGCCGTTCTGACTCCGGAACGACCAGCCATTTAGCCATTTAACAATTCAGCCATTTAAAAGATGAGCAAGCAGAACCGCACCGGGGTGGTGTACTCGACCAACCCCGATTTCGAGTACCAGAACAACGAGGAGCCCACCGCCGCCACCCTGCCGCCCCAGCAGCAGCAGCTGCGCGTACAGCTCGATAAGAAGCAGCGCGGCGGCAAGCAGGTAACGCTGATTACCGGCTTCGTGGGCTGCGACGAGGACCTGCAGACCCTGGGCAAGACCCTGAAAACCAAGTGTGGCGTGGGCGGCAACGCCAAGGACGGCGAAATCCTCATCCAGGGCGACTTCCGCGAGAAAGTGCTGGCCGAGCTGCTCAAGCTGGGCTACAAGGCCAAGAAAATCGGCGGGTAGTCTTTTTTAATTCTGAATGATGAATTAAGGACTGGCGGATGGCAGGCAGATAACTGCTTTACAGCCATCCTCAAATTCATAATTCAGAATTCACCGCGCAGCTGCCGCAGGGCGCGCACCACGTCGTCGGGCGTGTCGATGCCGTGGGTGGCCAGGTCGGTTTCGGCGGTGCGGATGCGGAAGCCGTGGGCCAGCCAGCGCAGCTGCTCCAAGGACTCGGCCAGCTCCAGCGCGTCGGGAGCCAGCTGGGTGAGCTGCCGGAGCACCGCGGGGCGGTAGGCGTAGAGGCCGATGTGGCGCAGGAAGCGGTGGTGCTCCAGCCAGCTCATGCTCGGGTACTGGCGCAGGTAGGGGATGGGGTGGCGGCTGAAGTACAGCGCCTCCTGCTGGGCGCCGAGCACCACTTTCGGCAGGTGGGGGCTGAACAGCTCCTCCTGGCTGATAACCTGCTTGACCAGCGTCGCAATCTGCGTGTCGGGGTCGGCAAACAGGTCGATGAGGGCGTTGATCTGGGCAGGCTGAATGAACGGCTCGTCGCCCTGGATGTTGACCACGCAGTCCGCTTCCTGCCCGATTTGCTGGTAGGCTTCCCACACCCGGTCGGTGCCGCTGGGGTGGTCGGGGCGGGTGAGCACGGCCTCGCCGCCGAAACCCAGAACGTGGGCCAGAATCCGCTCGTCGTCGGTGGCCACCACCACGCGGTCGAGGGCGGCGCGGCGGGCCTGCTCCACCACGCGCTGAATCATGGACTTGCCGGCGAGGTCGACCAGCGGCTTGCCGGGCAGGCGGGTGGAGGCGTAGCGGGCGGGGATGATGCCGATACTGTGCATAAAAAGCGCGAAATGAGGGGCTAGGCGGCAGGGGCGCCGCGGCGGGGCGGGAGGTAGGACTGAGGCCGGCAAAATTGGCACGATGCTAGCCAAAATCCTGCGCCGCAGGCAACTTTCCGTATCTTTCGCCGAAGCAGCGCGGGGTTTGAGGGGACTGAACCACTTCTTTAACCCTGGCCCCCCGCGCGCTCTTTGCCGTACGCTTCCCTCCGTATGCCCCGAATTTCACCGACTCTCTCCGCCTTTTGCCTTTTCCTGTTTCCCCTGACTGCCCCGGCGCACCCCGCGCCGGCGCCCGACTCCCTGGGCGTGTTGGTGCAGCAGAATAAAACCTTCGTCCGGCACCGCGTAGCGCCTGGTGAAACGCTCTACGGCCTGGCCCGCCGCTATAAGGTATCGGTGGAGCAGATCATGGAAGCCAACCCCGGCATCAAGGGCGCCCTCGTCACGGGTCAGGAAGTGCTGATTCCGCGGGTACGGGCCGTGCTGCCCGCCACCTCGGGCACCGCTGCGGCCAAGCCCGCCGCTACGCCGGCCAGCAGCGCCTCCGCCCGCAGCCTGCCGACTGATGCGGCCGGCAACCACGTCTATAAAGTGCAGCCCGGCCAGACGCTGTTTGCCGTGGCCCGCAAGTTCGGCGTCAGCGCCAGCGCCCTGCAGAAGTACAACAGCAAGCAGCTGCCCGCCGATGGCGCCGTGAAAGCCGGCCAGACGCTCATCATCGTGCCCGCCGCCGGTGGCGCCGCCTCGGAGCCAGTAGCCGCCGCCCCGGCCTCTAAGCCCGCCCCGCCCACCAGCCGCCCCGAGCGCGACGACGAGGCCGAAAAGGAACGGGCCCGCGAGCGGGAAGCTGAGCGCGCCCGCGAAGCCGATAAAGCCCGCGAGACGGCGGCAGCAGCGTCGTCGCCAGCGGTCAGCAGCCCGGCCGCTCCGGCGCCCACGGCCGCTGCCGACGAGGAGAAAGAGCCTACCCGCGCCAGCGAAATCGTGCGCAAGGTGACGGAAAGCGGGGTAGCGGCCATCATCGAGGGCGGCAACTCCGAGAAGTACCTGGCCCTGCACAAAACCGCCCCGGTGGGCACCATCATGATGGTGCGCAACATCATGAACGGGCAGGTGGTGTACGTGCGCGTCATCGGCAAGCTGCCCGATACCGGCGACAACAGCGCCGTGCTCATCCGCCTTTCCCGCAAGGCCGTGGCCAAGCTGAACACGCCCGACCAGCGCTTCCGCGTCGAAACCTCCTATTTGCCGGAGTAAGCCGTGCGTCCGCCCGCTGATCCGGCCGTGGCGTTTGGGCCCGCCCACGAAATCGGCATGAGCGGACCGGCCGTGGCGCCGGCATGCTTCCGCGGCCAGCAGTTGCGTGGGGAGTTTTTAGCCGATTCCGCCGTGCGTTCCGACTGCGGCCGCTACGTGGTGTTGAGCCAGTTTCGCCCTTCTAAACGGACGCAGCGTTGGCGTACGGGAGCTGCCGCAGGCTTCGTTTTGGTCTTTGCGGTGGCAATAGGCACCGATAAATGGCCTTGGCTGGATGCGGTGGCTGGCGGCTTAGCCGTCGCGGCCGCCGTTCTGCTGGCAGGGGTGACGGTGGGCGGTGCGTTTCTCTCGCTCCTGGCACCGCTTACCGGGGCGGGGCGGTTCGGCGGACCGTTTCGCTTGCTGCTGCTCGATGAGCACACCGGGCAATGCTGGGTGCAGCGCGGGGGGGATGAGGTAATCGTGCCGCTGGAGCTGAATCGTGCCGGCCGCCTGCGCTACCAGCCGGCTTTGGCCGACTGGGCACCGCGTACGGTGAAAGTCGGTACGGCAACTTTCCGCAAGCGGCGGCCGGAGCAGGTTTTTGCGGCGGCGGAATTGCTGGCGTAACATCATTGTTGAGCTACCCGCGGCGCACCGGCCGCGTTTTCATCTACCTGCTGCGGCTGCGGCCGCGGGTTGCCCTTCTGCTCTTGACTCACTCCGAAATCCAGGCCCTGCTCGACGACCGGTACCGGCGCTACGATCAGCCGGCCTTCATTGCGCCCGACCCCATCAGCCTGCCGCACCGCTACTCGCAGCGGGCCGACATCGAAATCAGCGGACTGTTTGCGGCCCTGCTGGCCTGGGGCAAGCGCAGCATCATTCTCAAGAAGATGGACGAGCTGCTCGCGCGCATGGACCACGCCCCGCACCAGTTCATCCTCGGCCACCAGGACGACGACCTGCGCCGGCTGGAAAAGTTCTGCCACCGCACCTTCTGCGACACCGACCTGCTCTACTTCGTGCACTGGCTGCGCTGGTACTACCGGCAGCACGAGACGCTGGAAGACGCCTTTCTGCACGGCGCAACGCAGCGCGAGCGGCTGGAAAACTTCCATCACCTGTTCTTCAGCCTGCCCGACGCGCCCGCGCGCACCCGCAAGCACGTGGCCACGCCGGCCCGCAACTCGGCCTGCAAGCGCGTGAACATGTACCTGCGCTGGATGGTGCGCCGCGACGAATACGGCGTCGACTTCGGCCTCTGGACGCGCCTCTCGCCCGCCGACCTCGTCTGCCCGCTCGACGTGCACGTGGAGCGCGTGGCCCGGCGCCTGGGCCTGCTCACGCGCAAGCAAACCGACTGGCAGGCCGCCACGGAGCTGACCGCCCGCCTGCGCGAATTTGACCCCACCGACCCGGTGAAGTACGACTTCGCGCTGTTCGGGCTGGGCATCGACGAGAAGTTCTAAGGGCGGCGGAGCCAGCTGCCCCGTAACTTGATTTAATAATCCGCCGCCACCCGCGAAGAAACCGGTATCGTATAGCTTTGCCTGAATCTTTCTGCCCCCGTGGCTGTTAGAGAAGGCTGCCGCTGCCGTCCGCGGCCGGCCCTTGTTCCTCCTCCCGACTACCCCGTACCCCCGATACCCTTTTGATTTACCCGCAAACCTTCGAGCAGAAAATCGGCTTCCAGCAGGTGCGTGAGCGGCTGAGTGAGCTGTGCCTGAGCCAGCTGGGCCGCCACTACGTGCAGAAAATGCAGTTTCAGCCCCGCGCCGACGAACTGAAAAAGCTGCTGCTCCAGACCGACGAATTCCGCCAGCTGCTCAACGCCGGCGCCGACTTTCCCAGCCAGTACTACCACGACGTGCACCCGCACCTGCTGCGGGCGCAGCTGCCCGGCGCCTTCCTGGAAGTGGCCGCGTTCTTCCAGATCAAAATGTCCTTGCGCACCATCCGCGAGGCGCTGACCTTTTTCACCCAGGCCCCCGAAGGGCTGTACCCCACGCTGCGCCTGCTCGGCATCGGCGTGCAGGCCGACCGCAACCTGCTCCTGGCCCTCGACAAGGTAGTGGACGACGAGGGCCACGTGCGCGACGACGCGACGCCCCTGCTGCGGCAGTTGCGCCAGGAGCTGATCAACCGCCAGGGCATCCTGCGCCGCTCCATTGCCGACGTGCTGCGCAAGGCCCGCTCCGAGGGCTGGACGCCCGAGGGCGCCGAGCCCACCATTCGCGGCGGGCGCCTGGTGCTGCCCATCGTGGCCGAGCACAAGCGCCGCATCAAGGGCCTGATCCACGACGAATCGGCCACGGGGCAGACGGTGTACATCGAGCCGGAAGCGGTGTTCGAGCTCAATAACGACATCAAGGACCTCGAAAATGCCTGGCACCGCGAGTTGGTGCGCATCCTGATCAGCCTGACCGACCAGCTGCGCCCCCACATTCCGGATTTGCGCCGCGCCTACCAGTTCCTGGGTTTGCTGGACTTCGTCCGCGCTAAGGCCCGCCTGGCCCAGCAGCTCGAAGCCGTGCTGCCGCGTCTGCACCCGCGCCCGCTCATCCGCTGGGAGCAGGCCCGCCACCCTTTGCTGTACCTCAACTTCAAGGAGCAGGGCCGCGAGGTGGTGCCGCTGGACCTGGAGCTGACGCCCGAGCAGCGCATCCTGGTTATTTCCGGGCCGAACGCCGGCGGTAAGTCGGTGGCCATGAAGACGGTGGGACTGGTGCAGTACATGCTGCAGTGCGGCCTACTCATTTCCGTGCGCGAGGGTTCCGAAGCCGGCGTGTTCGACGACATCTTCCTCGACATCGGCGATGAGCAGAGCCTGGAAAACGACCTGAGCACGTATTCCTCGCACCTGACGCACATGAAGCAGTTTCTGCTCCTGGCCAACAAGCGCAGCCTGGTGCTCATCGACGAATTCGGTACCGGTACCGAGCCGGTGCTCGGGGGCGCCATTGCCGAAGCAGTGCTGAGCGAGCTGAACCGGGTGCGGGCCTTCGGCGTCATCACCACGCACTACACCAACCTGAAGAACCTGGCCGAGCGCACGCCGGGCCTCGTCAACGGGGCCATGCGCTACGACCCGAAGCACCTGCAGCCGCTCTACCGGCTGGAAACGGGCAAGCCGGGCTCGTCCTTCGCCCTGGAAATTGCCCGCAAGATCGGTCTGCCCAAGACCATCGTGGAGCGGGCTTCGCAGCTCGTGGGCAAGGAAAAAGTGCGCTACGACCGGCTGCTGGAAGAGCTGGAAGCCGAAAAGGCCCAGCTGGAAAAGCGCAGCGCCGAAGCCGAGAAAAACGAGCGGCGCATGAAAAAGCTGGCCCAGGAGTACCAGGAGCTGAAAAACCACGTCGAAGAAACCCGGCAGGACGTTATCCGCGAGGCCAAGCAGAAAGCCAAGCTGCTGCTCAAGGACACCAACGCCCAGATCGAGGCCACCATCCAGGAAATCCGCACGGCCGGGGCCGAGAAGGAACAAACCAAAGCCGCCCGCCAGAAGCTCGACTCTTTCGTGCAGAAGGAGCTGAAGACGGAGCTGCCCAAGCCCCGCGGCACCCGCGAAGTGGCCGACCCCAAAGCCCTTAAGCCCGGCGACAAGGTGGCCCTGATCGGGCAGGAAGGCTACGGCGAGCTGGTGGGCCTGAAGGGCAACACGGCCGAGGTGCTCTTCGGCGGGCTGAAAACCATCGTGAAGGTGGCCCAGCTGGAAAAGGTGACGCGCTCCGAAATCCGGGAGCGGGAAAAGGAAGCCGCCCGCAAGGCCCCGGCCTCCGAAGCCCGCAGCGGCAGCAACATGGACGTGACCGGGCGCATGGCCGGCTTCAGCACCACCCTCGACCTGCGCGGGGAGCGGGCCGAAGATGCCCTGCAGCGCGTGATGAACTACGTCGACGACGCCATCATGCTCGGCGTGCCGGAGCTGAAGTTCATTCACGGCCGCGGCAACGGCGTGCTGCGCCAGGTAGTGCGCGACTACCTGCACTCCCAGCGGGCCGTGGCCAGCGTGGCTGACGAGCACGCCGACCGCGGCGGCGACGGCGTGACGGTGGCCGTGCTCAAGTAAGCAGCAACGATACGCGAACTGCGGCACCCTGCCGAAAACGCCAACGGGCCGGCTCTTCCTTGCGAAGAGCCGGCCCGTTGCTGTTTTCGGCAGGGTGCCGGTTTACTTCTTGCGGGTAATCATCGGTACGGCCGGCTGGGTGCTGATGCCCATGCTGTTGCCCGACGACACACGGATGTAGTAGGTGGTGCCGGCCTGCAGGTCGGTCAGCGTCATCTGGTGCTGGGTGACGGGCGTCTTGTCCTCCACCACGCCGCCCAGGGCGGGGCTGGCACCGTACTCAATCTTGGTGGTGCCGGGGTTTATCGTGCTGAAATCAACCGTGATGCTGTTCTTGGTTACGGCCACCGGTACCGGCTCACCCTTGATGACGGGCAGGCCGCCGGCCACCACGAAGTCGGTGCTCAGGCGGGGCAGCAGCTGGTAGCCGGTGGGCGTACCGGTAGGGGAGTGCTGGCCCACCACGCCCACCAGGTCAAACTTGCCTTCGGGCGGGGTGAAGCCCACCAGGCCGTTGGGGCCGGTGGACGGGGCCGAGATGCGCACGATGGCACCGGCCTGCCCGTTGATGAGGTAGTTCACGTTGCCCACCAGGGCCGGGGCGGGCTGGCCGCCGGTGGTGCTCAGACGCTCCACTTCGGTAATTTTCACCAGGCGGCCTTCGTAGGCTTCGCTCAGCACCTTGGTCAGCTCGGCGGCGGGCACCGTCACGGCCCCGAACTTCCGGCCCGAGGCGAGCTTCTTCACCGACTGCACCGGGTCCATTTCCAGCAGGCTGTTGTAGTTTTTCAGCACGCCGTGGGCTTCCACGCTGTCACCGGGCATCAGGTTTTTCAGGTCTTCCAAGGTGTTGGAGAACAAACCCAGCCCGCCTTCCTTGTCCTGGATATAGCGGATGTTGCCCAGCTCCGGGCCGTTGACGACCACGCCGCGCACCGTGACGGTAGCGCCAGGCTCGGTCGTGCGCACCGAAGCCAGCGTGGGCGGGCCAGCCGGTGCCGCCGGGGCAGCGGGCGTAGCCGGGGCCTTGGTGGTCGTGGTGGTGGTAGTGGTACGCTTGGTGGTCCGGGTCTGCTGGGCCCGGGCGGTCATCAGGGCGCTGCTAAGCAGCAGCGCTAAAAGAGTCAATTTTTTCATTGGAGGCGAGGAGGCGGCAATAGGTATAGGGGCGGCAAGCTCTACACAAATTTGGGCTTAGTTCCTGAGACTATTGCAATGAGAAGGGTGGGTATTCCTGAAATTTAATATTTAAGTCCTGTTTTTAAGCCATTACTCGTGTAGTAAGCCCGCGCCGCAGCGTTCAGGGCCGATTTCCCAAAGTCGTGCCAACGTCTGCCGGGCTAGATGATGTTGACTTCCGGGTGCAGCTCGATGCCGAATTTCTCGCGCACCGAGGCAATAATTTCCTCGGCCAGGGCGCGCACTTCGAGGCCGGTGGCCCCGCCGTGATTCACCAGTACCAGCGCCTGCCGGTCGTGCACGCCGTAGCGGCCCTCCCCGGCGCGGTGGCCCTTCCAGCCGCACTGCTCGATCAGCCAGCCCGCGGGCACCTTCACGCCGCCGGGCACCGGGTAGCCGGGTAGCTCGGGGAACTGCGCCTTGAGCGCGTCGAACTTGGCCTGCGACACCTCCGGGTTCTTGAAGAAGGAGCCCGCGTTACCGATCTGGGCCGGGTCGGGCAGCTTGCTGCGCCGGATGCTGATGACGGCCTGGCTGACCTGCTGCGGGGTGGGCTCCTCGGTCACGCCCATTTCCTCCAGCGTCGTGCGGATGGCCCCGTACGAGGTATTGGCCTGGGGCCGGCGGTGCAGGCGCAGCACCACGCCCGTCACGATGTACTGGTTGCGCAGTGGGCCCTTGAATACCGATTCGCGGTACCCGAAGCCACACTCCTCGCGCGAGAAGCGCCGCTGCGTGCCGCTGCTGATTTCCACCGCTTCGAGGTACTCAAAGGCGTCCTTTAGCTCCACGCCGTAGGCCCCGATGTTCTGCAGCGGGGCCGCGCCCACCGTGCCCGGTATCAAGGACAGGTTTTCGATGCCCGACAGGCCCTGGCCAAGCGCGTACTCCACCAGCCCGTGCCACGACTCGCCCGCCCCGGCCCGCACCAGCACGGTGCCGTCGGCCTGCTCGTCGAGGGTTTCCAGCCCGCGGATTTCGTTTTTGAGCACTACGCCGTCGAAGTCCTGGGTGAAGAGCAGGTTGGAGCCGCCGCCGAGCACCAGCTTCGGGGTCTGCTGCACCTCGGGCAGCTGCAGCAGGGCGCGCAGCTCCTCGGCCGAGCGGAAGGGGGCAAACAGGCGGGCTTTGGCGTCGATGCCGAAGGTATTGTAGGCGCGCAGCGACACGTCGTGCTGCAGGGCGGGAGAAGCGCTAGACATGGGGCAAAGATAGCGGGGGCGGCGCGCCAGCGGCGAAAACAGCCGCGCCCGCTACCAACAGAGGCAGCGGGCGCGGCAAAACGCGGGTAACGACCGGCTTAGCGCACGCGGTAGCCGCTCACGGCGTAGTAGAGCAGGTAGGCGTAGCAGAGGGCGGGCAGCAGGAAGGCCACGCGCAGGCCGCCGGCGTAGGTGGCCGCCCAGCCCATCAGCAGCGGCACGATGGCCCCGCCCACGATGGCCATGATCAGGTACGAGGAACCCTGCTTGGTGAATGGCCCGAGGCCTTTGATGGCCAGCGGGAAAATCACCGGCCACATAATCGAGTTCATCAGCCCGCAGAGCACCACCAGCCACAGGGCCGCCTCGCCGCGCACCGCAATGGAGGCCAGCACGAACACCACCCCGGCGGCGCACACTGCCGCCAGGGCCTTCCGGTCGTTGATGCGGGTGAGCAGCGGAATGCCCACCACCCTGCCCACCAGGGAGCCAAACCAGTAGGAAGCCACCAGCACCGCGCCCACGGCCTTGGTGAAGCCGGCGGTGGTGTCGATAGCGGCCGGGGCCTGCCCGAAGAGCACGGCCAGGAAGTTGGTGGCCACGTTCAGCCCGCGCACCAGCGCCTGGGTGAAGTCGCTGAGCTGGGTGATGCCCTGGGCCTCGCCGTAGCGGATCAGGAAGGAGCCCAGGCCCACTTCCACACCCACGTAGAGGAAGATGGCCGCCACGCCCAGGCGCAGGTGGGGGAAGTCCAGCGCCGACTTGCGGCCGCTGCCGGCCGTCAGGTCCGGGGTGTCGGCTTCGTTGTCGGCCTGCATGCCTTCGATTTCGGGCAGCTTCAGCAGGAAGAACACCCCGGCCAGCACGGCCAGGAAGGCGGCCAGGCCCAGGTAGGGCGCTTTCACCAGCGTAGCTTCTTCGGCCAGACGCTCGGCCGCCGGCAGGGCCGCCAGGCGGGCCTTGAGCACGGCCGAGCCGCCGAATAGCAGCATGCCGCCGAGCAGGGGCGAGAGGGTGCCGCCGAGGTTGTTGGCCACGCCCACAATGCTCACGCGGCTGGCGGCGCGGCTGGCCGGCCCCAGCACCGATACGTAAGGATTGGCCGCGACTTGCAGCAAGGTTACGCCCGCCCCGAGCACGCCCAGGCCGAGCAGGAACACGGCGAAGGTGCGCGAGTTGGCCGCCGGCACGAAGAGCAGCGCGCCCGCCGCCATCACCAGCAGCCCCAGCACGATGCCGCGCTGATAGCCCAGGCGCCGCAGCACGTAGCCCGCCGGCAACGACATCAGGAAGTAGGCCCCGAAAAAGGCAAACTGCACCAGGGACGACTGCAGGTCGGTGAGCTGACACACGTCCTTGAGGTAGGGCATCAGCACGTCGTTGAAGTTGGTGACGGCCCCGAACAGGAAGAACAGCGAGGTCATGGCCGCCATGGGCAGCGCGTAGCTGCGGGCGGGGCCGGCGGCGACGGTGGTGGGAGTGGAGGAAGTAGTGGGAGCGGCCATCGAGGCGGGGGTAGCGGGGAAGGAGGCCTTAAATATAGGAAACCGCCGCGCTAAGCCGGGTTGCTGCGGGCTTTTGCGCACCTTTGCAGCCCCGTTTTCCTTTCCCCATTTGCGTATGGCTTCCCGCGCCGCCGAATTGTACCTGACCGCCACCACCCAGTTTGGCCTCGAAGAGTTGCTGGCCGAAGAGCTACGCCAGCTGGGCGCCACCGACCTGCAGGTGGGCACCCGCGTGGTGGAGTTCAAGGGCAACAAGCAGCTGCTCTACGAAGCCGTGCTCTGGTGCCGCACCGCCGTGCGCATCATGCTGCCCTTCGCCGATTTCGCCGCCCCCGACGAGCGGAGCCTCTACCGCGAGGTCAGCCGCATCGACTGGAGCCAGTACCTGCGGGCCGACCAGACCTTCGCCATTACGGCCGTCACCAACCGCTCCAACCTGGAGCACTCCCTCTACATCGCCCAGCTCACCAAGGACGCCATCGTCGACCAGTTCCGGGCGCGCACCGGCCAGCGGCCCAGCGTCGACCCGGTGAAGCCCGACGTGCGCCTGCACCTGCACTTGTTCGAGAACGAGGCCGTCCTCTCGCTCGACGCGGTGGGCGAGTCCCTGCACCGGCGCGGCTACCGGCAGCTCACCAACGAGGCGCCCATGAACGAGGTGCTGGCCGCCGGCCTGATCATGCTCAGCGGCTGGGACGGCCGCCGGCCCCTCATCGACCCGATGTGCGGCTCGGGCACCATCCTCTGCGAGGCGGCCATGATTGCCCAGCGCATCGCGCCCGGCCTCTACCACCAGGGCGACTTCGCCTTCCAGCACTGGCCCGACTTCGAGCAGGCGCTCTGGGACTCGGTGGTCATGGATGCCAAACAGGCCCGCCTCGAAGAGCCGCAGGCCTACCTGGCCGGCTCCGACCTCTCGGCCGAAACCCTGGAGCGGGCCCGCCAGAACGTGGCCGCCGCCGACCTGGAAGACTACATCCGGCTGGCCGTGCGCGACGTGCGCGACGCCCAGCCGCCCAAAAACGAGGAGCCCGGCATCCTGCTGATGAACCCGCCCTACGGGGAACGAATCGGCGCCGAAGCGGAAATGGCCGGCCTCTACAAAACCATCGGCGACACGCTCAAAACCAACTTCCAGGGCTACGACGCCTACATCTTCACCGGCAACGCGGAAGCGGCCAAAAGCGTGGGCCTGCGCACCTCGCGCCGCATCCCGCTCTACAACGGCCCCATCGAGTGCCGCCTGCTGAAATACGAGCTATACCGCGGCACCCGCAAAGGCCCGAAGGAGGAATAGCCGGACACGGGCTTCGGCTTGACAAATCAGTTAGTTACACCCTGGCGCGGTGGTTTCATTGGCGTAGCGGTGGTTTCTCCCCGAGTCCGTTGGCCGCTGCCAACCGATTCTGTTGGCCTTCAATCCAACGCCGAACCTGCAGTGGCTGCCGGCGCCGGCCGCCGCGTGTACTGCCACGCCCACAGGATGAGCAGGCCTTGCAGCGGCAGCCGCGCCCACAGCAGCCACTGCGGCGCCCCGATACCGCCGCCGGGCAGCCGGGCCATGTACACGTTGGCCGGAAACACGGCTACCAGCAGCGCCACCAGTCCCCAGGCCGCCAGCCGCCGCGTGCGCCGCGGCAGCAGCAGCAGCCCCAGCCCGATTTCGGCCGCCCCGCTCAGATATACCAGCGCCTCGGGCGCGGGCAGTCCCGGCGGCACGATGCGCACGAAGGGCCCGGGCCGCAGGAAGTGGAACACGCCGGCCGTGACGAACAGGGTAGCCAGGGCCAACAGGCTGAAGTGGGGCAACAGGCGGGCGGCGACGAGCGAAAATCGGGCGGCGGTAACCATGCAAAGGAAGTCAGGCCCCGGTAGTAGCGCGCTGCTCGGGAAAATGTTGCCGCATACGCCGTCGGGCTAAAACCGGCGGTAGTTGGCGGCCCAGTAAGCCTCGATAAACCGGTGCTGGTTGCCCTGATAGCGGGGCTGAGCCAACTGTTCGGCGGGCAACTGCTGCAGCAGGGTTTGGGCGTCGCCCCGCTGGCGGTAGATCCAGATGCCGTCGTCGGGCTGGCCGGTGGCGCGCGCACGGATAACGCCGACGACTTGCTCCCGCCAATCGACGAGCCGGATCAGGTGGCTTTCCCAGCAGTCGTTCCCGCAACCGACGCGGACGTAGTTGTGGTAAAGCGCGGTGCCGGGGAGCCGAACGAGGTATAGGTTTTCACCAACTATCAGCCGGTAAGTGCGCGTCCTCGGGTCGAACAGCCAGTTCTGGCACGCGTGCGGGTCGCTGGCAAATAGCGCCGCCTGGATGTCGGTGTAGCCGTCCGCGTTGATATCGAGGAATTCCAGCTCGAAAACGCCCTCATTGGCGCGGATAACGGAGTCGCCAGCAGCGGTGCACAGGCCGGTGAAAGTGCGGCCGGCGTAGCTAGCCAGCAGACGTTGCCCGTTAAGACGCAGGGTATCCACCCGCCGCGGGGCCGGCTCGGCGGCCGGCGCGGGCCGCTGCAGACGATCCGCCTGGCGGGGCGGGGGCTCGGCGGAGCAAGCGGCCAGCATTGTCAGGAGAAACGCAATGGGTAGATGAACTTGCAAAATCATTGATTGCTTGGTGGTTAGGTGCTATGGTTATGGGGCGTAGTACTTGATGTCGGCGTTACTGCTTGCGCGCAAGAAGGATGCAGTGCGTATCCGCCGGCCTGTCGGCCCGCGGGTAGGGCTTGCGAAATTCCTCCACCAGCGCAAAGCCCGCCGCGGCCAGGTTGGCCCGCACCTCGGCGGCCGGGTGGTAGTACACGTAGGCCGTAGCCTGCCCGTTGCTCGACGCCTCGAAGCCCGAGCGGGCCGCCTCGTCGTCGATAAAACTCAGGTAGAGCAGGCCCTCGGGCGTGAGGCGGGCGTGGGCGTCGCGCAGCAGCTGGGCGCCTTCGGCCGGCGCGAGGTAGGGCAGGCAGAAGCCGGCCACCACGGCCTCGAACTGCCGGGGTGCCAGCTGACCAATGGCCCGGGCGTCGAGCAGCTGGCACTCGGCGGCGGGGTTGTTCTGCCGGGTCAGCCGGAGCATGTTCGGGGCCGGGTCGGTGGCCAGGATATGCAGGTCGGGGCGGCGGCGCAGCAGGGCGCGGGTGACGTTGCCGGGGCCGCAGCCCAACTCCAGCACCCGGGCTGAGGGCGGGAGCAGCTGCGCCAGCCGGTCGTAGCTGTCGTCGTAGAGGTCCAGGTCCATGAACTTGTCCTGGTAAGCCTGGGCCAGCTGGTCGAAGGCGGCAATGCTGAGGGCGTGGTGGTCCATGGGCGGGAAACGGCGGTGACGGGGTGGTGAGTTTACTTTGGCTTGTAGGCGGTGTATCGGGCGCGCACCAGCTCCCGGCGGACGGCCGCCAGGTACTGCCTGCGCAGCATCTTCTGCGGCGGGCGGGCTTCGTGCTGCGCCTGCCACAACTCGTAGCCGAAGCTGTTAGGGCACAGGAACTCCAGTCGGCGGGTAAGATACTGCCGGGCTACCACCGGCAACGTCGCGCTCCGGGCGCGGCGGGAGCAAAGGTGAAAATTGTCGACCAGGGCCGGCGCACCATTTTAGCTTTTCTCTAGTTTCTTTAGCTTCAAACTCCCGCCAAACCGCCGTATTTTTACCCCGATGTTAGCAGCTACCCAGCCCCTCACGCCCACGCTCGAATCGGCCCGGCGCGTCCTGAAGCAGTACTACGGCTACGACCAGTTCCGGCCGATGCAGCAGGATATTATCCAGTCGATTCTCTCAGGGCAGGATACCGTCGTGCTCATGCCCACCGGCGGCGGCAAATCCGTCTGCTTCCAGGTGCCGGCCATGGTGCAGGAGGGCGTGTGCGTGGTCGTGTCGCCGCTGATTGCGTTGATGAAGGACCAGGTGGAGGCCCTGAAAGCCAACGGTATATCCGCCGCTTGTATCAACAGCAGCATCGGCCAGGCCGAGCAGAGCAGCATCGGCCGCGCCTGCCAGGCCGGAATGCTCAAGCTCCTGTACGTCTCGCCCGAAAAGCTGCTGTCCGAGGGCTTTCTGAGCTTCCTGCACCGGCTTAAAGTCAGCATGTTTGCCATCGACGAAGCGCACTGCATCTCGTCCTGGGGCCACGACTTTCGCCCTGAGTACACCCAGCTGCGGGTGCTGCGCGAGCAGTTTCCCGAGGTGCCCATCATTGCCCTCACCGCCACCGCCGACCGCCTCACCCAGCGCGACATCCAGCAGCAGCTGCGCCTGACCGAGCCGAAGGTGTTCCTCTCCTCGTTCGACCGGCCCAATCTGAGTTTGAGCGTGCGCCCGGGCCAGGACCGCGTCAACTCGGTGGTCAACTTCCTGAAAACCCACGAAAACGAGGCCGGCATCGTGTACTGCCTCTCGCGCAAGCAGTGCGAGACGCTGGCCGGCAAGCTCAAGGAGAAAGGCATCCGCGCCGGTTTCTACCACGCGGGCATGACCGACCGCAGCCGTTCCGACGTGCAGGAGCAGTTTCTGCGCGACGATCTGCAGGTGATTTGCGCCACCGTCGCCTTCGGCATGGGCATCGACAAGAGCAACGTGCGCTGGGTGCTGCACTACAACCTGCCCAAGAACATCGAGGGCTACTACCAGGAAATCGGCCGTGCCGGCCGCGACGGGGCCCCCGCCGAAGCCGTGCTGTTCTACTCGTACGCCGACGTGGCCCAGCTGCGCGACATGATTACCAAGGACGCCGACCCGCGCCTGGCCCAGCTCAATAGCACCAAGCTGGAGCGCATGCAGCAGTTTGCCGAAGCCGCTTCGTGCCGCCGCCGCATCCTGCTGGCCTACTTCGGCGAGGTGCTGGAAAAAGACTGCGGCAACTGCGACATCTGCCGCAACCCGCCCTCTACCTTCGACGGCACCGAGCTGGCCCAGAAAGCCCTGTCGGCCGTGGCCCGCACCCGCGAAGCCGCCCCGCTCTCCGTCATCTGCGACGTGCTGCTGGGCCGCCGCAACCAGGGCGTCATCTCGCGCGGCTACGACCAGATCAAAACCTTCGGTGCCGGCGCCGACCTGAGCTTCCTCGATTGGCAGAGCTACCTACACCAATTGCTCAACGACGGCCTTCTCTACATTGCCTACGAGCAGGGCTACGCCTTGAAGCTCACTGACCTTGGCTGGCAGGTGCTCAAGGGCGAAAGGAAGCAGGCCCTGAAGCAGTTTCAGGTGCCGCAGAAGGCCGAAAAAGCCCCCAAAGGCCGCGCCGCCAAAGCCGCCACCGGCCAGCGCCTGCCCTCCATTGCCGACGAGCTGTTCGACCGCCTGCGCCAGCTGCGCAAGCAGATTGCCGACGAGCAGGGCGTGCCGCCCTATGTGGTCTTCTCCGACGCCACGCTGCAGGAAATGGCCATCGAGCGGCCCCGCACCCGCACCGCCATGCTGGCCGTGTCGGGCGTGGGCATGAAGAAGTTCGAAACCTACGGGGAGCGGTTTATCGACCTCATCACCCAGCACGCCGGCGCCCCCTCACCCGACGACGTGCCCGACGTACCCAGCGACGAGGACGACACGCCCGCGCCGGCTAAGAAGCGCAGCCCCGGCACGCCCAGCGGCACCGCCCTCGACAGCTGGAAAATGCACCGGCAGGGCCTCTCGGTGGAGCAGGTGGCCGAGCAGCGCGGCCTGGCCGTCAGTACCATCAAGTCGCACCTGGAGGCCTTGTACGAGCGGGGCTACCAGCTGCGCACCGAGGAGTTTATCAGCCAGGACGACTACGCCCGCATCAAAACCGCCGTGCAGGAGCTGGGCCCCGATTTCCGCCTGCGCGACCTGTTCGACCACCTGCGCGAGCAGTACGACTACTTCCAGCTGCGCGTGGCCCTCACCTACGACAAGCGCCTGCGCGGGGAGCTGCCCAACCAGCCGCCGGTGGAGTAAGAAACGTCAGCCGTACAATTGTCAGCCGGGTTGGTGCCGTGAGGTGCGGGCCCGGCTGATTTGTTGTGCGGGTGTCTGGTTACCGCTGGTTGATGACAACCATAAACTAGCAGCTCAAAATATTCGACCGCCTTTATACAATGGCGCGGCAATAATCCGTTCAGCAGATGCAAACGGCTCGTGGCAAATTGCTACTTTACCTCAGGTTCGCTTTTCCGTTGTCTATGGCTGCTGCCGCCTCCTTTTCCCGCGTCTTTCAGGGCCTGTTCGGCTTGGGCGTGGTGCTGTTTACGGGCCTGATGCTCACCAAAGTGGTGCCCTACCTGAGCTTCGAGCCTGGCATTGACTTTCTGACCACCAAATCGGCCGAAACCAACGCCAGCGCGCTGTTCCGGCTGGGCTTCTACGTGCATATCACCAGCAGTCTGTGGGTTATGGCCACCGGGCTGGTGCAATTTTTTCCGCGCCTCTGGGCCGGACGCCGGGCCCTGCACCGCACGCTGGGCAAGGTGTACGTGGCCTCCGTTCTGCTGCTGGCCGCGCCCTCGGGGCTGATTCTGGCCCTGTACGCCAACGGCGGGCTGGTGGCCAAAGTTGGCTTCACGCTGCAGTGCCTCGTGTGGTGGCTGAGCACCTGGCAGGCCTACCGCACGGCCCGGCAACGCCAGTGGCAGCCCCACACCGACTGGATGCTGCGCAGCTACCTTGTCACCCTGGCCGCCATGAGCCTGCGCCTGGAAAGCTTCGGCCTGTTCTACCTGTTCCAGACCAAGCCCATCGAAACCTACCTCACCGTCACCTGGCTTTCCTGGACCGGCAACCTCGTGCTGGCCGAAGTGCTCATTCAGGCCGGCGTGACCCGCCGCCTGCTGCGCACGGCCCTGGCTGCCGCGCCCCAACCCTCTGCTACCACCGCTAAGCCTCAACTGGTATGATTTCGCGCACCGCTTGCCTCGCCGGCCTCGGCAGCTTGGCCCTGCTGACGGCCCTGGTGGCCGCCCGCCCCGCTACTCCGGCCGCGCCGGCCCCCCGCACTGCGCCCGCGGCCAAAACCCGCACCCTGCTCTCGACGGCCGCCACCCAGAGCTTCTGGCGGCGCTACAGCTGCGCCCCGCTCTGGCAGCTCTCCTCGTCCGGCAACAGCGCCCGCAGCGGCTTTTTCGGCCAGAGCGGCTTTCGCATCGATTTTGCCCTGCTGCGGGTGCAGCGCGACGCGAGTAACCCCAACATCTACCGCGTGGAGGGCAAAAGCCGTTGCCTGAAAAACATTGCCGTGCCGTTCGAGGGCGTCATCGTACTCAAGCAGGTGTATCAGGCCCCGGCCGAGGCCAATACGCCGTCCCGCTATACCGTCGTGGGCACCTTCGAATTTGTGGAGCAGCGCATTGCCCGCAACACCGGCACCTACCGCGGCACCGTGTCCGCCGATGTGGCACCGGACGGCAGCAGCCTCGCGCTGACGCGTATCGAAGGCAGCTCCGTCGGCCTCTGCGGCTACAAATTTGAGGGCCAGTGGCGCAGCACCGAGGGCGAGGTGGAGCGCGTGGTGTGGGCCGACAACTGGCGGACGCTGGCCAGCCAGGTTTTCCACGATTTTGAAATGGGTGACCGGATGCCCAGCATCAACCCCAAATACGCCGAGCGGGGCTGGAGCCGCTACTGGGACAACGACGAATGGTGGGCCGAATCGCCCGCCGCCAACGCCCGTCTCAGTCTCTGATGCGGCCGACCCGCCGCGCAGTTCACGGACCTCAATCTGACCTCAACCAAGCCCTTTGCTCATGAAAACGCACGTTTACCTGCTGCTAAGTGCCGGCCTGCTCGGCGCCTGCCAGCGCGCCACCGACACGGAAACGCCCGCCGCGACGGCACCCGTCACGGCCGTTACCAACACCGTCGCCGATGCCCGGCTGGCGGCGCCGGAACCCGCCGCTCCGGCGCTGCCGGCCGAGCAGCTGGCCGTGTTGCAACAGTTCGATCTGGCCCCTTTGCTGCTGCCCGCCAGCTACGAAGACGAGGAGGGTGCGCGCTCGGCCGGGCAGGCCATGAACGGCTTTTTCGGTTCGGATCATTACCGCATCGAATTCGTTTTCACCCGCGTGGAGCGCGACGCCCGAAACCCGGCGCTGTACCACATCAGCGGCAAGGACCGCTACAAAAAGCGCGTCAGTCCGCTGGAAGGTACCATCGAGCTAACGCAGCTGCAGCCGATGAAGCCGCTCGAAGGTTCCCCCAACGGCGAGTTGACGGCCGCTTATGCCGCTACCGGACAGTTTGAGCTGCGCGAAGGCCCTGAGGGCAATGGCAGCGGTGTTTTTCGCGGCAAGTTCGCGCTGGATTTTGGCCGTGGAACAGAGCAGAAGCCGGAACTGGCAACCTGGGGCTTCACCGAGGAGTCGATGGCGGCGCGCCGGGCCGGCAGCCGCTTCGAGGGCCAATGGACCAGCAACCAGACCCGCAAAACCAAGCCCGTGCTCTGGGCCGACGGCAACGGCCTGTTCGCCATTGCCCAGGATGTGTTTGCCGACTTCAACGTGGGCGAGCGGGGCCCCGAAATCAACGAGAAATACGCCAAGCTGGGCTGGAATACCTACTGGGAAAACGACGAATGGTGGGCTGAATCGCCCAAAACCGCGACGGTCAGCCTGTAGGAAACCAGTGGTCAGAAGATTCTCCGCACCGCCAAGAAATGTGGTAGCCGAGACATTTCGCCCCTTCCGCTGCACGTCATGTCGAGCGCAGCCGAAACGTCTTGCGTGCTTCGTTGCACGACGAAAAATAAAACGAGATGCTTAGCCGGCTCCATTTGTCGAAGCAGCTTAACCACTTTGATATATAAAAATTGAGCGGTGGTCTAATACATGGTGCATCGTCGATTATGCTCGTCAATGACGAGTTGAATGCGGACGTGGTGCATGGCCA
>NZ_VAJM01000009.1 GCF_005771675.1 Hymenobacter jeollabukensis
GACGAACCTGTCGCCCAACACGGGCTACTGCTTCTACGTCACGCAGGTGTGCTCGGCCACGGCCAACCCCAGCCCGGCGACCGGGCCGGTGTGCTTCACCACCACCGGCGCGGCCGGCCTGGCCAACGACGAACCCTGCAACGCCACCACGATGACGGTGGGCAGCACGTCGGCTTACGCTTCGGTGTCGGCGACGACGGTGGGGGCGACGACGACCACGCCCAACGGCTACCTGAACCCGGACTGCACCACGGCCGCCAACCCGCGCGACGTGTGGTTCAGCTTTACCGCACCGGGCAGCTCGGTGTGGCTGGCCACGACCGGCTCGGCGGCGGGCAACGTGCGCGTGTTCAGCGCCAGCGCCTGCGCCGGCCCCTTCACGCAACTCACCTGCCAGGCGGCGGCCAACAGCACCCAGTCGGTGGCCCAGTTCCAGGTGACGGGCCTGACGGCGGGCCAGCGCTACTACGTGCTGGTGGCGGGCCTGACCTCGGGCGCGGCCCAAGGCGCCTTCACCATCGGCGCTTCGAGCGTGCAGATGGTGCTGGCGGCTCGCTCCTCGTTTAGCGGGGAGTTGAGCGTGTACCCCAACCCGGTGGCGGGCGGCGCCTTCACGCTCAAGCTGAGCGGGGCGGGCAACGCCGCCGCGGCCGAGGCGGAGCTGCTCGACGCGGTGGGCCAGGTGGTGCGCCGCCAGACCCTGGCCCTGCGGGGCGGGGCCGGCGAGCAGGCCATCAGCACCCGCGGCCTGGCCGCGGGCCTCTACTCGCTGCGCCTGCGCGTGGGCGCGGAGCTGGTCGTGCGCAAGCTGGCTATTCAATAGCCCGCCCCGCGCCTGCCCGCACACAAAAAGCGGTGGTCCTCTCCGGACCACCGCTTTTTTTTGCCCCTGCCACAGCCGACAAAAAGCCAAGCACTATGTGTCTAAGCTGCTGAAATGACTAGTGCTAGGTGGAGAGTAAGCAATAGAATCTTGGCACTTCAACAAGCTCAGCAGGACAACTTAGAAGGCAACAGCCAACCATTTTGAGTTACCGTTTACAGATCCAGATTGAAAACGGAAAATATCAGCGTATAACCAGCCGGGCAGTTTGGGCAGTGCCACGTTCGTCGGATATCGTTAGAAAATAAAGGCCGGGTAACCAGCCAGCAACGGATAGTGTTGCGTCGGTCTGATTCGCCACAACCTGGGTAGTCAACACGTGCTGACCCATGGTATTCGTGACGCTGACATGGAACAGACGGGTGGTTTCGCTGCCAATTCTGACCAGAACCTGATCCGTAGCAGGGTTCGGAAACAACGTAGCTTGTGGCGAAGGCAGTCGGGTAGCGGCAGGCGTATAAGCCCGGTTTTCGAGCACGAAGACTCGGTCGTCGGTGGCGGCGGGGGCGCCGCGGCCGTCGCGGTTGGAAGTGGTGAGGTACACCCGGCCCTGGGGCGACACGCAGATGGCGCGTAGGCGGCCGTAGGTGCCGGCCCACAGGTCGGCCGGCGTGCCGAGCTGGTCCCCGCTGGCGTTGAGCGGCAGGGTGGTCAGGGCGCCGTCTTTCAGGCTGACGAGCAGCAGGGTATTGGCCCACTGCGGAATGGCCGGGTGGTTGTAGTAGGTCAGGCCGGCCACGGCGCGGGTGGGCGTCCAGGCTCTGAGGGGCTCCCGCACGTTGTTGGCCTGGCAGAAGGTTTGTTCGGCCGGCAGATTACAGAAGCCTTCCACGGTGGGCCAACCGTAGTTGCGGCCCGCCTCAATCAGGTTCAGCTCGTCGTCGTTGTTGGGGCCGTGCTCGGAGCTGTAGATGCGGCCTGTGGCGGCCACCCGCACCAGGCCCTGCGGATTGCGGTGGCCCAGCGTGTACACCAGGCTGCCGGCGGTGGGGTTGCTGGCCGGCACGGTGCCATCGAGGTTCAGGCGCAGGATTTTGCCGTTCAGGGCCTGCGGATTCTGGGCCAGGCTGGTGTTGGAGGCGTCGCCGGTGGTCATGAGCAGGGTACCGTCGGGCAGCAGGAGCAGGCGGGAGCCGCTGTGGACGTTAGCCGCGGGCAAGTCGCCGAGCAGCACCAGCGGGGCCGTCAGGCCAGTGGCGGGCAGGTAGCGGTAGCGCACCAGCTTTTCCTTCAGCGTGCCGGCGTTGGTGTAGTTGTAGACCACGTACACGGCCAGCTCGCCGGGCAGGGCTACGGGCGAGGGCCACGGGCCTACGGCTATGCCCAGCAGGCCGCTTTCCCCGGTCTGGGTGACGTCGGCAAGGGTGAGCAGCGGCAGCAGCTGCCCGGTACCGGGGTCGAGGCGGCTGATGCGGCCGCCGCGCTCGGTCAGCCACAGAAAGTCGTCGGGGCCCCAGAGCAGCTCCCAGGGCGTGTTCAGCCCGCTGGTGAGCGTGCTCAGCGTCAGGGTCGTGGTGCCTACCTGGTAAGTGGTCGGTTGCGCGACGACTTGGCTCCCGGCCAATAACAGGAGCATCATTGCGGCGAAACGTTTCATAAGCAAGGGGTTAAGGTTGGAAGCACGGATCAGTGGGTGTACGGAGGCGGGCCGCAGTTGGGTGAGGCTCGCAGAATGCGGATATTTCCGCCCGCCACTCCGCGCTGCCGCGGCCGGGCGCTGAGCTAGCCTTATGGAGTCACTGTATTCGTACCTGCTTAGCGGCGCGGCGTGTTTTGCGCTGGGGGCCCTCACCATGCGGGCCGCCGACGCGCCCGCCCCCATCACCGTGCCCGGGCTGCGGGCGGCCAGGAGCTGCTGGGTCTGCGCTTCACCGACGCCCAACTCGACTCGGCCCGCCGCGACGTGGGCGAAAACCGCGACAGTTACGAAGCCCTGCGCAAGCTGCCGCTGCCCAACAGCGTGGCCCCGGTGCTCGTCTTCGACCCGGTGCCGCTGCGCCTGCGCAACACCTACGCCAAGCACCGCATCGACGACAAGCTGCCCCGCATCGGCAAGGTGACGCTGCCCGCCAACCGCGCCGACCTCGCTTTCTACTCGGTGCGCCAGCTCGGGGAGTTGCTTCGCACCCGGCAAATCAGCTCCGAGGAGCTAACGAACTTCTTCCTGGCCCGCCTGAAAAAGTACGACCCCAAGCTGCTGTGCGTCACCACGCTCACCGAGGAGCTGGCCCTGCGCCAGGCCCGGCAGGCCGACGCCGACATCAAAGCCGGGCGCTACCAGGGGCCGCTGCACGGCGTCCCGTTCGGCGTGAAGTACCTCTTCAGCACCAAGGGCTACCGCACCACCTGGGGCTCGGTGCCCTACAAGGAGCAGACCCTCGACGAGGACGCGGCCGTGGTGACGCGCCTGCGCGACGCCGGCGCGGTGCTGGTGGCTAAATTCACCCTTGGCGAGCTGGCCATGGGCGACGTGTGGTACGGCGGCATGACGCGCAGCCCCTGGGACCCGACCAAGGGCAGCAGCGGCTCGTCGGCGGGCTCGGCTTCGGCGGTGGCGGCGGGGCTGGTGCCCTTCGCCATCGGCACCGAAACGCTGGGCTCCATCGTCAGCCCGAGCACGGCCTGCGGCACCACCGGGCTGCGGCCCACCTTCGGGCGGGTGAGCCGGGCCGGGGCCATGGCCCTGAGCTGGTCGATGGACAAGGCCGGGCCCATTGCGCGCTCGGCCGAGGACTGCGCGCTGGTGTTCAAGGCGCTGGCCGGCCGCGACCCGCGCGACCCGGCCACGCTGCTGGCCCGCGCCGACGAATTCTACTACGGATTCAACACCGACCTGAAAAAACTGCGCGTAGGTTATGTGAAGGCCGATTTTGACCGTAACTACCCCAGCAAAGCTAACGACCAGGCCAGCCTGGAAGCCCTGCGCAAGCTGGGTGTGCAGCTGGTGGAGCTGGAACTACCCAAGCTGCCCGCTTCGGACATGACCTTCCTGCTCACCGCCGAGGGCGCCGCAGCGTTCGACGACCTCACCCGCTCGGGCCGCGACGCGCTGCTGGTGAAGCAGGACCGCAACGCCTGGCCCAGTCTGTTCCGAGCCTCGCGCTTCGTGCCGGCCGTGGAGTACTTGCAGGCGCAGCGGGCCCGGCGCCTGCTCATCGAGGAGCTGGACGCCCGCATCAAGGACCTCGACGCCTACGTGGCGCCCTCGTTCGGCGGGCCCAACCTGGTCATCACCAACCTCACCGGGCACCCGGCCGTGGTGCTGCCCAACGGCATGCGCCCGAACGGGCTGCCGAGCACCATCACCTTCACCGGGCAGCTCTACGAGGAAGCCAAGCTGCTGGCCCTGGCCAAGGCTTTTCAGGACGCCACCGATTTCGACGAAAAGCACCCGCCACTGAATTTTTAAGCCGTCAGGCCGTTCTATTAAGTATACCCGCTGACGCGGGGCCTGCCCGGGCCCCGCCGTCCGCCGCCTTATTCGTTTGATTGCATGACTTTGACTTTGGAAGCGCGCTGGCAACAACTGCTGGCGCCGCTCACGCCTGATACCGACCTGCGCCGCCGCGGCTACCAGCAGCTGCACGACGCCTACTCGCAGTCGGGCCGGCACTACCACGCGCTGCCGCACATTCGCCAGATGCTGGAAGCCCTCGACGGCCGCCTCGCTACCCTGCAGGATGCGCCGGTGGTGCAGCTGGCCGTGTGGTTTCACGACGCGGTATACAGCCCCTTGCGCACCGACAACGAAGCCCGCAGCGCCGAGCTGGCCCGGCAGTTTCTGGCCCAGACCTCGCTGTCGGCCGCGCGCCGGGAGCGGGTCACCTTCCTGATCGAGCGTACCAAGGACCACACCCAGCCCCAGCCCGCCGCCGACACCGACCTGCACCTGCTGCTCGACGTGGACCTGCAGGTGCTGGGCGCGCCGGAGGCCGACTACTGGCGCTACGCCCGGCAGGTGCGGCAGGAGTACGCGCTGGTGCCCGACATCCTGTACCGCCGCGGTCGGCAGGAGGTGCTGCAGAAGTTTCTGGCCCTGCCCCGCGTGTACCAGACGGCCGAGTTCCAGCGGCTGGAAGCATCGGCCCGCCGTAACCTGGGTGCCGAGCTGGCGGCCTGGCAGCAAAACCGCTTTTAATGCGGAATTGAGCGTTTGAACTTCTTGCATATTTCCGCAGATTTCCCGGACCTAGCTGCCCCTGACCTGCGCTAAATTGTTGCTGACGTGGTCTTAGGACGTACTGACATGCTATAAATCTGTGCTGACGTGGTCTTAGGACGTACTGACGTGCTCTAAATCTGTGCTGACGTGGCCTTAGGGCTTGCTGACCAGGTCTAAATCGTCGCTGACGTGCTCTAAGCGGGCGCTGACTAGTTCTAACTACGTGCTGACGTGGTCTTAATGGTTGCTGGCGGCTGCTTAGGCGGAGCTGACCAGGGGGAAATCTGTGCTGACTGGGGCTGAAGATGGGGTGGGCGGCGGCGCAACGTGGCGGGCGGTGGGTGTGTCGTTGCGGGCCGGGTGCGTTACCTTGTGTGCCGCCTCTCCTGCTCATTCCCGTTCATGCGTTTTTACTCCGCTTTCCGTCTGCTGCCGTGCCTGTTGCCGGTAGCCGCCCTGGCCCAGAACGCGGCCGCGCCCGCCGCGCTGGCCCCGCTCACCGTCGATAAAATCATGCGCGAGCCGGCGCAGTGGCTCGGCGGGCTGCCCTCCAGCCCGTATTGGAGCGAGGACGGCAAGCGTATCTACTTCCAGTGGAACCCCGAAGGTGCCCGCCGCGACTCGCTCTACGAAACCACGCCCGGCGGCGGCACCCCGCGCAAGGTGAGTCTCGCGGCCCAGCGCCAGCTGCCCGCCCCGCGCGGGGAGTACGACGAGGCCCACGCCCGTAAGGTGTACGCCCAGGACGGGGACATCTACCTGCTCGACCTGAAATCGGGCCGGATTCGGCGGGTGACCAACACGGCTGAGCGCGAAACCGAGCCGGCATTTGCCCTGCAGGACCGCGTGCTGAGCTACACCCGCGGCGGCAACCTCTTCACCTGGGACCCGGCCACCGGCGAAACCGTGCAGCGCACCGATTTTCGGCGCGGGCAGCCGCTGCCGGGGCCGTCAGCAGATAAATCGGAGAAGTACCTGCGGGCCCAGCAGCTGGCCTTGTTCCAGGTGCTGCGCGGGCGCGAGCAGGACCGCCTGGCCCGGGAGCGGCAGCAAAAGGCCCTGGCCCGGCTGCGGCCCAAGGCCATTTACCTGGGCACCCAGACCGTGGAGAACCTGCAGCTCGCGCCCGATGGCCGCTACGTGACCTACTCGCTGGTGCAGGCCCCGGCCGCCGACAAGCAGGCCATGGTGCCGAACTTCGTCACCGCTTCGGGCTTCACCGAGGAGCTGAACACGCGCAACAAGGTGGGCGCCCCGCAGACGGCCTACCAGCTGGGCATTTACGACATCGGCCGCGACACCACCTTCGTACTCGGCTACAAGGAGCTAAAGGGCCTCGACGAGCAGCCCGCCTACCGGCAGGAGTACGCCCTGAAGGCCAAAGCGCCCACGCCCGCCCCGGAGGCCAAGCCGGCCGCCGACGGCAAAACCGCCAAGGAAAAGCCCGCCAATGAGCTGCGCCGCGTGGTGCCCTACGGCCCCTACTGGAACCGCGCGGGCGACCGGGCTTTCCTGGTCATCCGCTCGGCCGACAACAAGGACCGGTGGATTGTCAGCCTTGATCCGACCACGCAGAAAATCGGCCTGCTCGACCGGCAGCGCGACGAGGCCTGGATCAACGGGCCCGGCATCGGTTATGAGGCCGGCAACGTGGGCTGGCTGCCCGATGGGCGGCGCATTTGGTTCCAGAGCGAGGAAACCGGCTACTCCCACCTCTACACGGTGGACGTGCTGAGCGGGCAGAAAAAGGCCCTCACGAGCGGCAACTTCGAGGTGCAGCAGGCGCAGCTCTCGAAGGACCGGAAAACCTGGTTTATCACCGCCAACAAAACCCACCCCGGCGAGCAGCACTTCTACCGCCTGCCGGTGGAGGGCGGCCAGCTCACGCAGATTACCTCGCGGCCCGGCGCCCACGAAGTGGTGGTGTCGCCCGACGAGAAGACCCTGCTGGTGCGCTACAGCTACGCCAACAAGCCCTGGGAGCTGTTCGTGCTCGACAACAAGCCCGGCGCCAAGTACCGGCAGCTCACCCACTCTACCACCAAGGAGTTTGAAAGCTACCCCTGGCGCGACCCGGAAGTGGTGACCTTCCAGGCCCAGGACGGGGCCACCGTCTACGCCCGCCTGTACCGCCCCGCCCAGCCCGACCCGAGCCGTCCGGCCGTCATCTTCGTGCACGGCGCGGGCTATTTGCAGAACGCGCACAAGTGGTGGAGTCAGTACTTCCGCGAGTACATGTTCCACAACCTGCTGGCCGACCGCGGCTATACCGTGCTCGACGTGGACTACCGCGGCTCGGCCGGCTACGGCCGCGCCTGGCGCACCGGCATCTACCGCTATATGGGCGGCAAGGACCTTTCGGACCAGGTCGACGGGGCGAAGCTGCTGGTGGACAAGTACGGCGTCGACCCGCAGCGCATCGGCATCTACGGCGGCTCGTACGGCGGCTTTATCACCTTGATGGCCATGTTCACCCAGCCCGACGCCTTCCGGGCCGGCGCCGCCCTGCGCAGCGTCACCGACTGGGCCCACTACAACCACGGCTACACCGACAACATCCTCAACGAGCCCTACAACGACTCCCTGGCTTACGCCCGCTCCTCGCCCATCAACTACGCCGACGGGCTGAAGGGTGCCCTGCTCATGTGCCACGGCATGGTCGATACCAACGTGCACTTCCAGGACATCGTGCGCCTCTCGCAGCGGCTCATCGAGCTGAAAAAGGAAAACTGGGAGCTGGCCGTGTACCCCGTGGAAGACCACGGCTTCGTGGAGCCCGCCTCCTGGACCGACGAGTACAAGCGCATCCTGAAGCTGTTCGAAACCAACCTGCGCGGGCAGAGCGCCGCACCAGCCAGCGGGGCCGCCACCGGAGCGGGCAGCCGCTGACCGGCCGCGCCGGCAGCCGGGTTATTTGCGCTGGTCGGTGTCGCGGTTGAGCTGGTAGCTGACCACCAGCGCGGCGCTGATGGTGCGGGCCGTGTAGTCGTAGCCGAGGCTGTAGACCCGACCGCCCTGGGACTGGTTATGCAGCGTGGCCACCACCAGCGGGTCGTGGTAATACTCTTTGCCGTAGATGCGGCCGGTGAGCAGGACCGTCAGCCGTTCGCGCCGGATGCCGACTTCTACGTACGGCATTTTGGTGCTGGCAAAACCCAACTGGAAGGGTTGTTCGGTGCGCACCGATACGCCCCCGGCGGCCGGGCGCGAGGTTGTCGCGCCGGAACCATAGCGCAACGTGGCACCTCGTGCCCAGTACTGCGAAATTTCGGCGCCCGCACCCGCAAGCAAGGTATAATGCGTGCCTACCGGCAACAGGCCGCGCAGGCCCACTTGCCACACGGTAGCGGTGGCCCGCCAGTCCAGCGTACCGCGCCACTGCGCGGAGCCGTCGGGCGCGGCAATGTCCACCTTGCGGCCAACCTGGTAAGCGTACAGCGCCGTGTGTACGGCCAGGCGGCGGCCACCGTCCAGCAAGTCGAAGTACAGGCCTGGCTGCGGGTGCAGGCGGCCGTCGAGCTGCTGCCCGTCCAGGGTCCGGGGTTCCACGCCCGCCGGGTCGGTGGCCCGCACGAGCATGGAGGTGTAGCGCATGCCCAGCAGTGGCCCCACTTGCAGCTTAACGCGGCTGGCTTTGGGCGCTTCCACCTCAATTCGCCGGCCTGGCTGTCGGGTGGCCGAGCACCGCTCATTGTAGGCCTGCACCACCCCGATGATGTCCGGGGCTACGAATTTGGCCTGGCGGGCGGCCGTTAGGGCGGGGGTACAGTCGCCGAAATACAACCCCAGCTGGCCCTGGTAGTTGTTGCCGTCCCTGATCCGGACGTTGGGGACGTTGTTGTCGAGGTAGCGGCGCTCGGTCATCTCCAGCCAGGGGCGCTGTTCGCGCCGCACGAAGAAGTGCTGCACCTGGCCCCACACCACGCTCAGCAGCGTAGCTGGACCTTCCACCAGCACGTCGGCCAGCACCGAGTCGGGCTGCTGACGGATGATGAGGCCGTAGCCCAGCTGGCTGGCGTGCTTGACGGCCGAGTAGTCGATGGGCAGCAACTCACGCCGCAGCAGGCGCCCCGAGGTCAGCTGCACGGCCCGCAGCTGCGCCGCCCGGTACGAGGCCACCGCGGCCGTGGCCGCAGGGCGGAAGCGCACCGTTTTGGGCGGGTCGGTCCAGAAAGCGTTTTCCACTTCGCCGCGCAGAGTGTCGCCGCGGCTTAGTACTAAGTAGCCCGGCTCAAACACCTGGGCTCCGCACCACCGGCCCAAGGGACCGAGCAGCACCAACAACAGCAATACGCGGGAAATCAAACCTGGCATAAACAACGGCAGTAGCTAAATCAAAGCGCCAAAAATAGCAACTTGAACCGCTACTGCCGCAACGCCGGTCCGGGTGGGCTAGAGCTGCTTGCTCAGCAAGAATCCGCTGTACGCGTAGCCGTTCATGTTCACGCCCTGCAGCGGCACGAAGGACATGCGGCCGCCTTTGGCCTTGTGCAGCTGCGGCACCAAGATGCCCGATAGCGCCCCCACGGAATAGCCCACGATGTTGTCGGAGAGGAAGTGCTTGCCCGCCTGCATGCGGTTGTAGGCCACGGCGGCCGGCACCAGGGCCGCGGCCGTCCATACGTAGGGCTGGGCCGGCGAGTCGGGGTTGAAGTCGTGGAAGACCTTGGCGGCGAAGAACGTAGCCGCCGCCGTGTGCCCGGTATGCCCGGCGAAAAACGAGTTGGTGGCAATCTTGCTGCCGCGCTTGTTGGCCGGCCCCTTGTCGCCGTACACGAAGGGCCGGTAGCGGTACACGTTGCCCGCCGACAGCGTGAAGGCCGCATCGGACAAAGCCAGCGTCTGCACGTACAGCCCGAGCACCTGCCCGTAGCGGCCGCGTACGTTGTCGTTCAAGGCCAGCAGGCCCGGCGCGATGAGCAGGGTCGGGTAGCACAGCAGGTCACTGGCCAGCTGGGCGTTGTCGCTGTACTTGCCCGCCACCCACCGGTCGAACTTGGGAATGTCGTTTTTATCGAGAGCGGCCAGCTGGGCTTCGCTCAGGCCGTGCTTCTGCTGAATCAGGTAGAGCCCGGTGCCGGCCCCGGCGCCCAGGACGGCAGTAATGGGAAAGTCGACGGCAAAGCGGGTGCGGTAGGGCGAAGGCGCCTGCTGGGCCTGGGCGGCGGGCGCCAGCGTGGTCAGCAGCGTACCGGCAAAAAGGAGGGCGGAGGAGTGGTTCATGGCAAAATCCTAAGGCTCCTACAACGGCAGAGCTTGCGCGCGGGTTGGCGCGGGCCGGGCGGCGGATACGGCGACGCCGGAAAAGCTGAAAAATTACCGGGCATATAGCGGCGGAAAACCCACGGCAACCCGCCGGCGGCACAGACAACTGATAAGTAAAATCGTAGCTTTGTGCCCTACCTGTCACCGCTCTGCCGGGGCGTTTGGCGGGTACTGGTTTTCCGTAAACCGGCCCTAATTCAGCGCAATGCCCTATCTGTTTACTTCCGAATCGGTTTCGGAAGGCCACCCCGACAAAGTCGCCGACCAGATTTCCGACGCCATCCTCGACGAGTACCTGCGTCAGGACCCCACCGCGAAGGTTGCCTGTGAAACCCTGGTAACCACCGACTTCGCCATGGTCGCCGGTGAAATCAAATCCACGGCTCACGTCGAGCCCGAGCCCATCATCCGCGAGGTCATCCGCCGCATCGGCTACAACAAGCCCGAGTACCTCTTCAACGCCGACACCTGCGAAGTGATGAACCGCCTGCACGAGCAGTCGGCCGACATCAACCAGGGCGTGGAGCGCGCCAAGCCCGAGGAGCAGGGCGCCGGCGACCAGGGCATGATGTTCGGTTACGCCACCCGCGAAACCGAAAACTACATGCCCCTGGCCCTCGACCTCTCGCACCGCCTGCTGCGCGAGCTGGCCGCTATCCGCCGCGAAGGCAAGGAAATGACCTACCTGCGCCCCGACGCGAAAAGCCAGGTCACCATCCGCTACAGCGACGACCACCGCCCCGAAGCCATCGAAACCATCGTCGTCAGCACCCAGCACGACGACTTCGATGAGAACGAGCAGGTGATGCTCAAGCAAATCGAGCAGGACGTGAAGAGCATCCTGATTCCGCGCGTGAAAGCCCAGCTCAGCCAGGAGGTGCAGCAGCTCTTCACCGACGACATCAAGTACCACATCAACCCCACCGGCAAGTTTGTCATCGGCGGGCCCCACGGCGACTCCGGCCTCACCGGCCGCAAAATCATCGTGGATACCTACGGTGGCAAGGGCGCCCACGGCGGCGGCGCCTTCTCGGGCAAGGACTCCTCGAAAGTTGACCGCTCGGCCGCTTACGCCGCCCGCCACATTGCCAAAAACCTGGTAGCCGCCGGCGTGGCCGATCAGGCGCTGGTGCAGGTGGCCTACGCCATCGGCGTGGCCGAGCCCGTGGGCTTGTTCGTGACGACCTACGGCACCACCCACGTGAGCAACGGCAACGGCCAGAAGCTCACCGACGGCCAGATTGCCGAGAAAGTGCAGGGCCTGTTCGACCTGCGCCCCTACGCCATCGTGAAGCGCCTGGGCCTGCAGAATCCCATCTTCGCCGAATCGGCCGCTTACGGCCACATGGGCCGCCAGCCCGGCACAAAGGAAGTGAAAGCCGCCGACGGCTCGACCCGCACCGTCGAAACCTTCACCTGGGAAAAGCTCGACTACGTCGACCAGATCAAAAAGGCGTTCGGCCTGAACTAACAGGTAGCGCGAACTGAAATTTCGCGCTACAACGCCAAACGGCGCCCGTTCCAGCTGGAACGGGCGCCGTTTGCGTTACGGGGAAGTCAGCGGGCCTCAGTGTGCTACCTGCTTTTCCTTGTGGCGGATGATTTGCTTTTTGAGCTGGTCGGCGGCCGCGTCGGCGGCGGCTTCGAAACTGGCGGCGTCTTCCTGGCTGAAGAGGGTGGTACCCGGGACGAAGAGTTTGATTTCTACGGTTTTATTGTCAACGCCGTCGTTGTTGTTCAGGCGCATGATTACTTCGCCTTCCGTCACGCGGTCGTAAAACGTTTCCAATTTATCGAGGCGCTTCTGGATGAAGTCGAGCAACTTTTGATCGGCGGTGAAGTGCACCGATTGCATCTGTACTTTCATCGGTCGTAGGGGTTTGGGAGTAAGACAAAAATGGAACCTAGGCCTTTGGGTGGGCCTTTTCAAACACTGCTTTCAGTTTGTCGATGCTCAGGTGGGTGTACACCTGCGTAGCCGCCAGATTCGCGTGGCCCAGCAGCTCCTTGATGGCATTCAGGTCGGCGCCCTTGCCCAGCAAATGCGTGGCGAAGGAGTGGCGCAGCACGTGGGGGTGCTGCTGCCCGGGCGCCGAGGTAATCTGCCCGAGGTAATGCTTGACGGTGCGGTACACCAGCTGCGGATAAAGCGGCTTACCCTTATCCGTAACGAGCAGGGGCGCCGCGGCGTTGTCGGGCGCGCCGAACTCCTTGGCTTTCCGCTGCATATAATTGTCGAGCACCCCGATCAGCGAGGGGTTCAGCGGCACGATGCGCTGCTTGTTGCCCTTGCCCGTCACGCGCACGGTGCGCCCGGGCAGGCTCACGTCCTGGTGCCCGATGCCGATAAGCTCCGAGAGGCGGATGCCGGTGCCGTAGAGCATTTCCAGCATCAGCTGGTCGCGCCCGCCCGCGAAGTCTGGCGTGAATTCAAACGAGTCGAGCAAATGATTCAGCGGCTCCTCGGGCACGAAGTCGGGCAGTTTCTTGCTGGTCTTGGGCGCGGTGATGCGCAGCATGGGGTTGCGCGCTACCTGGCCGGTGTGCAGCAGAAACTTGTAGTAGGAGCGCAGGCAGGCAATCTTGCGGTTCACGGTGCGCGGGTCGCGCTGTTGCTCCATCAGGGTCACAATCCACGAGCGGATGAGCGTGTGGTCGGCCTCGGTCGGGTTGATTAGCTCATAGGTGGCCAGCAGGTAGTCGCCGAACTGCCGCAGGTCGGTTTCATACGAGAGGATGGTATGCGGGGAGTAGCGGCGCTCGAAGCGCAGGTAGTCGATGAAAGCTTCCATGCAAGGGAAGCCGCGGTGGCGGCGGGTGGATAGCCAATGTAGGAAACCCCGCCGATATTCAAAACATAAAAAAACGACCAGCCAGCCCACACGAAATGGGCTGGCTGGTCGTGAAGCTGATAGCGGGCTGAGCCTAAGCCCGCTCGCCTATCGGCGCGGCAGAACTAGTCCTGCTGGCCGTACATCGTCTGCTTGTAGGCAGCCTTGATCTTCTGCTTGCGCTTCGTAATCGAAGGCTTTTGGAAGAACGTGCGGCGGCGCAGCTCTTTCAGGACGCCCGTGCGCTCGAATTTCTTTTTGAAACGTTTCAGCGCGCGGTCAACCGACTCGTTCTCCTTGATTTGGACGATGAGCATAAAAAAGAAAGCGTGAGTTTCTGAGTTTTGAGGGCCGCAAAGATAGCCAGAGATTTTGACGAATGCACGGCTTGCGCCGTTTTTTTCGCTGCAACCACTTGGCAACCTGCCCAAAATGGCATCCGCGGCCGGGTGGCCGAACGATGATTACGGCCTTGCGACGGCGGCTGAAGCGGCCAATGCGGCCGAATCAGCCGCCGCCTGGGCACGTTATTTCAGGATGGTGCGGGCAATAACCAGCTTCTGAATCTCCGAGGTGCCCTCACCAATGGTGCACAACTTGGAGTCGCGGTAGAAGCGCTCGGCCGGGTAATCCTTGGTGTAGCCGTAGCCGCCGAAGATCTGCACGCCCTCGTTGGCCACGCGCACGCACACTTCCGAGGCGTAGAGCTTGGCCATGGCCGACTCGCGGTTCACGTTCAGGCCCTGGTCCTTCATATCGGCGGCGCGGTAGGTCAGCAGCGAGGCGGCTTCGATTTCGGTGGCCATATCGGCCAGCTTGAAGCTGATGCCCTGGAAGTTGCTGATGGGCTGGTTGAACTGGTGCCGCTCCTTGGAGTACTGCAGCGCGGCCTCAAAAGCGCCCTGAGCAATGCCCAGCGACAGCGCCGCGATGCTGATGCGGCCGCCGTCGAGCACCTTCAGCGCCTGCACGAACCCGTCGCCGACCTGGCCGATGACGTTTTCCTTGGGCACGCGGCAGTCGGTGAAAATCAGCTCGGTGGTTTCGGAGGCGCGCATGCCCAGCTTGTCTTCCTTGCGGCCGGCCTCGAAGCCCGGCGTGCCGCGCTCGATAATAAAGGCCGTCATGGCGCGGGAGTCGCCGACTTCGCCGGTGCGGGCAATGACCACGGCCACGTTGCCCGACTTGCCGTGGGTGATGAAGTTCTTGGCGCCGTTGAGCACGTAATGGTCGCCGTCGAGCACGGCGGTGGTGCGCATATTGCCCGCGTCGGAGCCGGTGTTGGGCTCAGTCAGGCCCCAGGCGCCGATCCACTCACCCGAAGCCAGCTTGGGCAGGTATTTCCGCTTTTGCTCTTCGGAAGCGTGCTGCAGGATGTGGCCGGTGCACAGCGAGTTATGCGCCGCCATCGAGAGACCGATGCTCGGGTCAATCTTCGACAGCTCGGCAATGGCCGTCACGTATTCCACGTAGCCAAACCCGGCGCCGCCGTATTCGGCGGGCACCAGCACGCCCATCAGGCCCAGCTCGCCCAGCTTGTGAAACACCGCCGCCGGAAATTCCTGGGTGTCATCCCATTCCCGCATGTGGGGCTTGATGTGGGCGGCACCGAAGTCGCGCACCATCTGGGCAATCATCGTCTGATTTTCAGTAGCTACCAGTTCCATGGCAGTAAAAGGGGTTGGTGGGAATGATGGGAAGAGCAGAACGAGAAAAACAAACGCTCGTTTGGGTTCGGCTAAGGTACGGATTTTGGCGGCTGCCCGGCACTGCCCGACCAGACCCAATTTTGAAAGCGCCCACGGATTGAGTTACTTTGAAGGTTTTTTAAGCGTTCTGACCTTGCCGAGCCGTACACCGTTGCGGTCCGTTTCTCCTTTCTTTCGGCTTATTCTAGCCTGCATGCACCCATCCGCTTCCCGTTGCCTGCGTCAGCTCTGGCTCCCGTGCCTACTCCTCGTTTTGGGCTTTTCCTCCTGCACCAATCGGGTTTACAACCAGCGGGTTATGTTTCGAACCGGCGAGGATGGGCAAATGGATACCACCAAGGTGCGCCGGGCCGTAAACCGGGCGAACCGGAACTATACCATTCAGAACAATGATTTACTGGCCGTGCGGGTGTATACCAATAACGGTGAGCGAATTATCGATCCGAACGGGGAGCTGCGCTTCGGCAGCCCGGCCGGGTTGCTCTCCACCGGCGCCAACGGCAGCCGGACGCTGAGCACCGTGGGCGGGCAGAGCAGCGGTACGGGCTCCGCGTCCTCGTCGGCCGGCGAATCGGAGTTTCTGGTGCAGACCGATGGCTACGTGAAGCTGCCGCTGGTGAACCGGGTGCGGGTGAAGGGGCTGACGCTGCTGCAGGCCGACAGCCTGTTGCAGGTACGCTACAGCGAATTTTATAAGGGCGTATTCGTGGCCACGCGGGTGACCAACAACCGCGTGGTGGTGCTGGGCTCGCCCGGCGGCAAAATCGTGCCGCTCGTCAACGACAACATGAACCTGCTGGAGGTGCTGGCCGCTGCCGGTGGCGTCGACGGGTCGGCGAGCGGTGCCGGCTCCCTGTACCGCTCGGGCGGCAAGGTGTCCAACATCCGTATTATTCGGGGTGACCTGAAAAACCCGCAGGTGGAGCAGGTCGACCTAACCACCATTGCCGGGATGCGCCGCGCCAACCTGCAGATGGAACCCAACGACATCGTATACATCGAACCGGTGCGGCGGCCCTTCTACGACGCACTTAATGACGCGGCCCCGGTGCTGGGCCTAGCAGGCCTGGTGCTCAACGCCAGCGCCATTCTCATTACCATCTTCCGCTTCAACTAGAACTGAACCGCGCGGAAGCATTCCTCTCTTGCATCGCATACCTGACCTAAATGGCCGTTAACGAAAACGCCGAACTGGAAGAACTCATTCGGAACGCCACCAGTGGCGGCGCGGCGCCGACGGCCCCGGCGGCCGAATCCGAAGACGACTCCGTGGGCGGCGGGCTGGACCTGCCCTTGCTGCTCTCGGTGGCGCGGCGCAGCCTGCCGTGGATGATTCTGCTGGTGCTGATCGGGCTGGCGGCCAGCTGGAGCTACCTGCGCTACACCAAGCCGCTGTACCGCTCCTCGTCCACCATCAAGATTGACGAGAAGCAGCAGGCCGGCGACCTGGGCTTGCTGTCCGCCGGCGCCCAGCCCGGCCAGCAGGGCATCAGTAAGCTGTCGGCCGAGGTGGCGCTGATTCAGTCAGACCTGATTTATACCCGGCTGCGCGATTCGCTGGAGCTGGACGTGAACTACTACACCGAGGGCACGGTGCTGGAAACGGAGCTGTACCGCACGGCCCCGTTCCGGGTGGAGTACACGGTGCGCGAGCCGCTGCAGTTCGGGCAGAAGTTCAACGTGGAAATCCTCGACCAGAACCGCTTCCGGCTGAGCTATGCCCAAGGGCAGGGTGAACAAGGCGGCGAGTACCGCTTCGGGGAGCCGCTGACCACGCCCGGCTTTACATTGAACCTGACGCGCACCCGCTTCTTCAACGAACAGACGCCGGAAACGAAGTATTTCTTCGTTGTCAATACGCCGGAAGCCATCAATAGCTACCTGGCGCAAAACCTGGCCGTGAGCATCATCAACCCCGATGCAAACACCATCGGTATTTCCTTTACTGACTACACGCCGACCAAAGCCCGCGACATCGTCAACAAGATTGACTCGGTGTACCAGCAAGTGAAGCTGGCGCGCAACTCGCAGAGCACGCAGCAGTCAATGGCCTTCCTCGACAGCCAGCTCAACGGCAACCGGGATTCGCTTCAAAAAGCGGAAAATGCCTTTCAGGCCGCCGTCAAGCGCAACCGCACCTACGATGCCAAAGGTGACCTGACCGCCATTACCACCCAGCTGCAGGAGCTGGCCAAGCAGCGCGAAGAGATTCAGCGCCGCCAGGGCGTGCTGCAGGAACTATCGCGGGTGGTGGAAAAGGACCGCGTGGTAGGCAGCGACGAGCTGACCGTGGAAGAAAGCATTCCGGGGCTGGCCGTGCTGCAGGACCCGCAGATCAGCCAGCAGCTGACGGCCCTCAACGAGCAGCAGCGCGAGCTGCGGCAGGTATTGCAGTCGTATCAGCCCACGACGACGGCGGTGCAGATTCGGCAAAGCCAGCTGGCCTTCACCAAGCGCAGCATCCGCCGCCTGATGCAGCAGACGCTGAAGCTCACCAACGACGAGCTGAACGCGCTGACGCGGCAGCAGCAGCAGCTGGCCGGTGAACTACAGTCGCTGCCGGGCAAGGAAACGGAGCTGGCCCGCCTGCGCCGGCCGGTGGAGCTGTACGTAAGCTCCTACATGCTGCTGATGCAGAAGAAAGTGGACTTCGGCATTCAGAAGGCCGGTACCATTGCCGATCTGCAGATTCTGTCGCCGGCCAGCCTGCCGGGTGAGCCGATTTCGCCCCAGAAGATGATGGTGTACGCCATCGGGCTGGCCCTGGGGGCGGTGCTGGGCCTGGGCCTGGTGGCCGGCCGCTACCTGCTGCACAACACCGTGACGAGCATTCGGGAGCTGGAGCGCAACACCGTGGCCCCGGTGCTGGGCGTGGTGCCTTCCTACGACAAGGAGAAGCTGGCCGTATCGAAGCTGATTGTGGATAAAAATCCCAAGTCAGCCATATCGGAGGCCATCCGCTCCATCCGGACCAACCTGGAATTCGTGGCCAACTCCCGGCAGAAGCGGCTGATTTCGGTGACGTCAACCATTTCGGGCGAGGGCAAAACCTTCGTGGCCGTGAACCTGGGCGGCATCATTGCCCTTTCGGAGCAGCGCGTCATCATCATCGACCTGGACATGCGCAAGCCGAAGGTGAACCTGGCCTTCGACGCAGAAAATACCAAGGGGGTCAGCACCATCCTGATTGACCGCCACACGGTGCAGGAGTGCATTCAGCGCACCAGCATTCCGTCGCTGGACTTTATTTCGGCCGGCCCCACGCCGCCCAACCCCTCGGAGTTGATCCTGCACCCGCAGTTCGACCAGATGCTGGAGGAGCTCAAGCGCACCTACGACGTCATCATCATCGACACCCCGCCGGTGGGCCTGGTGACCGACGGCGTGCTGATCATGCGCAAGGTGGACGTGCCGATTTACATCGTGCGGGCCGGCTACTCCAAGAAGGCCTTCCTGAAGAACATCAACAAGCTGGTGCGCGGCAGCGGCTTTGGCAAGCTCACCACCATCCTCAACGATGCCCAGGCCGGCGGCATGTACGGCTACGGCTACGGGTATGGCTACGGGTATGGCTACGGCTACGGCACGGGCTACGGCTACTACGAAGAAACCCAGGCCCCCAGCGGGCTGCTGGCCCGCCTGCGCCGCCGCTTTTCGTAAGTTGCCGCCTCTATGGCTTCTTTTTTCCAAAAGCTTTTCGGTCGGAGTGCGGCCGTCGCGCCGGCTACGCTGGCCTCGTTGGGCACCGACATGCACTCCCACCTGCTGCCCGGCCTCGACGACGGGGCCGAAACGCTGGAACAGTCGGTGGAGCTGCTGCGCCTGATGCAGACGCTGGGCTACCGCAAGCTGGTGATGACGCCCCACATCATGGGCGACTTTTACCGCAATACCCCCGAGGGCGTGCGCGGCGCGCTGGCCAGCCTGCAGCAGGCCGCCACCGCCGCCGGCATCGAGGTGGAGCTGGACTGCGCGGCGGAATATTACCTCGACGAGTTTTTTATGCGGCGCCTGGAAACCCGGGACGAGCTGCTGAGCTTCGGCGGCGACAAGCGCTACGTGCTCTTTGAGACGTCGTACATCAACGAGCCGTTCAACCTGCAGGAAGCGGTGTTCGGGCTGAAATCGGCGGGCTACCAACCAGTGCTGGCCCACCCGGAACGCTACACTTACCTGTACGGCCGCTTCCCGGAGCTGGAAAAAATCCGCGAAAACGGGGCCTTGCTGCAAGTCAACCTCAACTCCCTGGTGGGCTACTACTCCAGCGGCGCCAAGCGCGTGGCCGAGAAGCTCATCGACGCGGGCCTGGTCGACTTCGTGGGCACCGACGCGCACAACCTCAAGCACATGTCGGCGCTGAACCGGGTGCTGGAAAGCGAGTACCTGACCAAGCTGCTGCGCCTGCCGCTGCGCAACGCGGAACTGTAAATCAATGAGTGGATAAGCGACTGAGTGAATGAGTGATTCTCGTATGAACGTCCCTTCAACTCACTCATTCGCTCATTTACTCATTCACTCATTGAACCTATGATATTCGTTACCGGCGGCAGCGGCCTTGTGGGTTCCTACCTGATTCCGGCCTTGTTGGCGCGGGGGCTGAGCGTGCGGGCGCTGTACCGCCAGGCCGTGCCCCGGCACGTGCCCGGCCACGAGCGGGTGGAGTGGGTGGAGGGCGAGCTGCGCGACTCCGGCGTGCTGCTGGAGGCCCTGGCCGGCGTCACGCACGTGTTTCACTGCGCCGGCCTCGTGTCGTATGCGCCGCAGGATGCTGAGCTGCTGCGACAAGTAAACGTGGAAGGCACCGCGGCCGTGGTGGATGCCTGCCTGGCCCGGCCGGGCGTGCGGCTGTGCTACGTATCGTCGGTGGCGGCGCTGGGCGGGCTGCCCGAAACGGCCACCGGGCCCGAGCTGGACGAATCGGCCAAATGGGACCTGGGCGCGGCCCACGGCCACTACGCCACCAGCAAGTATCTGGGCGAGACGGAGGTGTGGCGCGGCGTGGCCGAAGGCCTGTCGGCCGTCATCGTGAATCCTTCCGTCATCCTCGGCGCCACCGACTGGGAGCGGAGCAGCACCCGACTATTTCGCTACGCCCACCAGCAGCATTCGTTTTACACGCCGGGAAGCGTTAATTTTGTAGATGTACGCGACGTGGTGGCAGCCATGCTGCGGCTGACTTTGGACCTTGCGGTGACGGGCGAACGGTACATCCTGAGTGCCGGCGCGCTGCCGCTGGGCGAGTTTTTCCGGCAGACCGCCGCTTGCTTCGGCAAGAAGCCCCCGACGGTGGAAGTGCCCGATTGGGCGGCCGAAGCCATCTGGCGGCTGGAGCACGTGCGCAGCCTGATCAGTGGTTCCCGGCCGCTGATTACCAAGGATACCGCCCGCGCCGGGCGGCGGCCGGTGGTGTATCAGGCCGGGAAGGTGCAGCAGGCTACCGGCCTGCGCTTCCGGCCGGTGGAGGAAACCATCCGCTGGGCCTGCGCGGCCCTGGCGGCCGGGCCGAACTCGCAGCCGGTTTCGGGGGTTGTAATACCCTAGGGGCTGTCTGCCAACGAAAGCGGCGCCGTACAGAGAAAAGACGCGGAGGCCGACCCCGGCCGCTGCGACCGTTGCTGATTAATGAGAATGAACGAACAGTCTGAGGAACGGGATGAGGTGTTGGCCACCGTGCGCCGCTTTGAGCGCATGCTGGCCGATGGCGAACCGGCGTTTTTTGATCTGGCCGATTTTGAAAGCATTATCGACCACTATACCCAATCCGCGCAATTTGATAAGGCCCTGCAGGCCTGCGAGGCGGCCGTGGCCCAATACCCCTTCAGCACCGAGCTGCTGATCGACCGGGCGCAGGTGCTGGCCATGCGCGGGGAATATCCCGAGGCGCTCAAGCAAATCGACGAAGTAGCCGAGCGCGACCCGGACAACGCCGACGTGGCCGTGACCCGCGGCATCGTCTCGACGCAGCAGGGCGACTACCCGGCGGCCGTGGCCTACTTTCAGCAGGGCGCCGAGCGCGCCCCCGACCGCGACGACATCTACTTCAATCTCGGCCTGGCTTACCAGCAGTGGCAGAAGTTTAAGAGCGCGGCCCGCAACTACAAGCAGAGCCTTAAGCTCAACCCCGACAACGACGCGGCGGTGCAGGAGCTGCTCTACTGCCTGGAAGTGTCGGGGCGGTTGGACAGCAATCTGGAGTTCTTCCGCCGCTTCACCGACGAAGACCCGTACTCGACCATTGCCTGGTACAACCTCGGGCAGGCCTACTACAAGGCCTTGCAGTACGGCAACGCCGCCCAGGCCTTCGACTACGCCATCGTCATCGACCCGAAGTTCTACGAGGCGCACGCCTACCTGGCCAGCTGCTTCGTGAGCATGGAGGAGTATTCGCGCGCCATCGAGGAGTTTCAGCTGAGCTACCCCGAAGGCGAACCGACGGCGGAGGCCTTCTGCAACATCGGGGAATGCTACGAGAAGCTGCGCCAGTGGGACCTTTCGCGGCGGCACTACCAGAAAGCCCTGGACCTCGACCCCGAAATGGACGAGGCCTGGTTTGGCATCGGCGTGATTCTGGACGCGCAGGAGCACTGGTTTCAGGCCCTGCACTACTACCGCAAGGCCGTGGGCCTCTACGCCGAGAGCGGGGAGTACTGGGTGGCCCTGGCCGGGGCCGAGTACCAGGTGGGCAACATCGTGTCGGCGCTGGAAGCCTACGAGAAGGCCACCGAAGTGCAGCCCGACATGCCCGAGGGCTGGATCAACTGGAGCGCCATCCTCTACGAGCAGGGCAACTACGACGCGGCCATCGACCTGATGAAGACGGCTACCGAGCTGCTGCCCGAAGACGCGGAGCTGCTTTACCGCCTCTGCGCCTACCAGCTGGCCGCCGGCCGCTACCGCCAGGCCTACGACGTACTCGAAAATGCCTTACTTTTGGACTTCGACAAGCACCGCCTGCTCTTCGAGTTCTTTCCGGAGCTGGAGCAGCAGCGCGCCCTCACCCGCTTGATCGAGCAATACCGGAAGTAAATGGCTGAATGGCTGACTTGTTAAAGGGCTGATACCAGGAATGGCTGTTTGGGCTACGGCGCCAAACGGCCATTCTTTTTTTGCCATTGCCAGGCCGGTCAGCCATTGGGCCATTGAGCCATTTGACCCCTCCAAACCAGATGAACTACACCCTCTCGCAAATCCCCGAACGCACCCAGAAACCGCGCGAACAAGGCTTTACCATGGTCATGGACAAGGGCCTGAGCGTGCGCGAAGTCGAAGACTTTCTGGAAGTCGGGGCCGACTACACCGACATCGTGAAGCTGGGCTGGGCCACTTCGTACGTGACCAGCAACCTGCAGCGCAAGCTCGACGCCTACAAGGAGGCCGGCATTCCGGTGTACTTCGGCGGCACCTTGTTCGAAGCCTTCATCATCCGCAACCAGTTCGATGACTACCGCCGCCTGCTCGACCAGTTCGGCATGGAGTACGCCGAGGTGTCGGACGGCTCCATCGAGCTGGACCACGACCGGAAGCTGGATTTTATTCGTCAGCTGTCGGGGCAGGTGAAGGTGCTGTCGGAAGTGGGCTCGAAGGACGCGGAGAAGATCATCCCGCCCTACAAGTGGATTGCCCAGATGCGCACCGAGCTGGAAGCCGGCGCCATCAAGGTTATCGGCGAGGCCCGCGAGGCCGGCAACGTGGGTTTGTTCCGCTCGACGGGCGAGGTGCGCTCGGGCCTGGTAGAAGAAATCCTGACCCAGATTCCCTTCGAGAAAATCCTCTGGGAAGCCCCGCAGAAAGCCCAGCAGGTGTGGTTTATCAAGATGCTGGGGGCCAACGTGAACCTGGGCAACATCGCCCCGAACGAGGTCATTTCGCTGGAAACCATTCGCCTCGGTTTGCGCGGCGACACGTTCTCGCACTTCCTCGACATGGACGCGGTGGACCCGATGTTCAAGCCCGTGGAAAAGCCGGGCAACAAGCCGGGCACCTCCATGCCGCGCGGGTAGACTTTCGGCGCGGTATGCTCGTTAATCACGCTGCCGTTGTTCCTGCGGGAACGACGGCAGCGTTTGTTTTTATCCGGATCTGAAGCCCTCACTATGAAGCCATTCATGTCACCTGCTCCCTCATCGTCGGCCATTTTCGGCTCCGGCGGTCTGCTGCTGGTCCTGAGTGTGCTGACGGGCTGCGCCAGCTCAGGGCCGGCTGCTCCCCAGGCCGCCGCCGACAACGCCAACAACGTCGTCATATCGAGCGGCGGCGGGGGTGGAGGCGGCAAGGTGATATTCAAGGGCCGCGACAACCTGCTGGAATCCAGCCAGCGTAACTCGACGCCGGCGCCGCCGGCCAACGACCAGAGCGTGCTCATCATCGAGGGCAGCCAGAACCACCTGAGCTACTCCGCCGATGGCGTGACTGCGCCCGCGCGCCCGGCGGCGGCCCACGGCCCGGATACGACCATCATCAAGGCCAATGGACTGCGGCAGGACGTGCGGCTAACCGGCCCCAACGCCGGTAAGAAAGCAGCCCTACCCAAAACGGCGGTGCCCAAGGTGCCGCCGCCCACCGCCGCGCCGCCCGCAAACGTGGTGCAGTGGCAAAACGAAGTGGTGGACGTGGCCCACGACGCGGCCCAGGCGGCGGCCAACTACGACGAGCGGGAAGTGCTGGTGTCCGCCCTCAAGGGCTACGTGCCCGTCGGCGAGGCGCTGCAGCACTACGCCCGGCTGGCGCAGCAGGGGCAGGTGGAGGCCCTGTACCAGATGGCGCTGATTTACCGCAGCAGCGCCGCGCTGGCGGAGCAGAAGAAAGCGGTGGACTACCTGGAAGCCGCCGCCCGCAAAAGCCACGGCTCGGCCGCTCTGGAGCTGGCGGAGCTGTACGAGCAAGGGCTGCGCGGCTGGGGCGGCACCGTGCTGGAGCCCAACCGGCAGAAAGCCAAGTACTACTACCTGCTGGGCTTGAAAAACGGCGGGCAGCTGTCGGAAAGCAAGGTGCAGGAAATCAACCGCTGGTAGCCGGTCGGTTGTGTATACTCGCGCTGAACTTTTCACGACTTACCCCCTCATGCCACACCGCCACTATCCCACGTACCCGCCCGCTCGTGGCAATGTGCTGCTGTTGAGCTGCATGGATTTGCGCCTGCTCGACGACATCGTGCACTTCATGGAGCACGACAACCTGACCAACCGCTACGACCAGTTTATCCTGGCCGGGGCCGCGCTGGGGGCCGCGCACAACGGGCATTGGGGCCAGGCCTTTTTCGAGCACCTGGAAGTGGCCTGCCAGCTGCACGACGTGCGCGACGTGTACATCCTGGAGCACCGCAACTGCGGGGCCTACCGGGTGTTTCTGGGTGAGCAGGGCACTTTCACCGACTCGGCGCACGACCACGACGCCGAGCACACGCTGCACAACCAGTACGCCCAGCAGCTGGCCGATAAGATCCGGGCCTGGAGCCAGGCGCATCCGCAGTACCCGCTGCACGTGCGCTGCTTCCTGATGGATTTGCGCGGCGGGGTGGAGATGCTGGAAGCCAAGGCCTAGAATCGCGTATTTTGCCGGCTCATTTTTCTGCCCCTTATGCTCGATTTACAGCTGCTGCCCCTCGCCGAGCTGCGCACCCCACGCCTCGTGTTGCGCCGCATCACCCCGGCTGACGCCCCGGCGCTGTTTGCCCTCCGCACCGATGCCCAGGTGCTAACCTACCTGGACCGGGAGCCCGAAAACTCGCTGGCCGACATCGAGGCGCTGATCGGCCGCATCGACGAAAACCTGGCCAGCAACACCGGTGTCAACTGGGCGGTGGCGCGGGCGGAGGACGAGGCGCAGCTGATCGGTACCTGCGGCCTGTGGCGCCTGATACCCGAGCACCACCGCGGCGAAATCGGCTACATGCTCAGCCCGGCGGCCTGGGGAGCGGGCCTGATGGCCGAAGCCGCCGCCGCCGTGTGCCGTTACGGCTTCGAGCAGCTGAAGCTGCACAGCATCGAGGGCAACGTGAACCCGCACAACGCCGCTTCTATTCGGCTGCTGGAGCAGCTGGGCTTCGTGCGGGAGGCGTATTTCCGCGAGAACTACTACTGCCGCGGGCAGTTTCTCGACTCGGCCATTTACTCCCTGCTGGCGCCGCGTCAGTAAGCATCGGGAGGCGGAGTCGGCCCGTGGTTGCGCCGGCTGCCCCTTGTTTCGCTGGCCAAACCCTGGCTTTTCTTCCGCATTTCCATGCTTTTTCGCCTGCCTTTCCGCCTGCGCCGGGCTCCGCTGCTGCTGGCCGCGGCCCTGAGCCTGGCCGCCTTCCGCGCCGACGACCCGCGCGACCCGGGCCGGGTGGAGCACCTGGCCGATTTTCCGTCGAAGTTCGTCAAGCCCCGGCACGTGGACGTGTGGCTGCCCGCCGACTACCCCCGGCCCGGCCGCCGCTACGCCGTGCTCTACCTGCACGACGGGCAGAACCTCTTCCACCCGGCCAGCAGCTACGGCGGCGTGGCCTGGGAAGTCGACAGCACGCTGGCCCGGCTGCAGCAGCGCGGCGCGGTGCGCCCCGACGTCATCGTGGTGGGCGTGTGGAATACCGACCGGCGCTTCCACGAGTATTGCCCGGCCAAGCCCTATCAGCTGCTGAGCGCCGCCCGCAAGACGCAGCTGGCGCAGGAAGGCCTGCTGCCGGACGCGCCGCAGTCCGACGAGTACCTGCGCTTCCTGGTGCAGGAGCTGAAGCCCTACGTCAACGGGCACTACCAGACCGATAAGCGGCGGCAAAGCACCTTTATCGGCGGCAGCAGCATGGGCGGGCTGATTTCGCTCTACGCCGCCGTGGAGTACCCCAAAGTGTTCGGCGGGGCGGCCTGCCTCTCCACGCACTGGCCGCTGAGCCTACAGGACAACACCCCGGACTTCACCAACGCCTGCCTGCGCTACCTGGACGAGCACCTGCCCGCCAAGAACCCGCGCCCGCGCCTGTATTTTGACTTCGGCACTGCCACCCTCGATGCGCGCTACGAGCAGCACCAGCGCCGCATCGACAGCCTGCTGCAAGCCAAGGGCTACACCGGCCGGGACTGGCTGACGCGCAAGTACGAGGGCGCGGCGCACAGCGAGGCCAGCTGGAAAAAGCGCTTCGAGGTGCCGGCCCGCTTCCTGTTGAAGGTGAAGTAGCTACCAGCGCCGTTGCCGGTACTTTCGCGCTATGTCTCCACTGATGATAGTCCGCTTTTTGGGTCGGGTGCTCCTACACGTGCTGCTGGTTTTTGCGGCCGCGGTGGGCCTGCTGGTACTGTTCGTCGGCGTTAACGCTTACCTGGCGGTGCGCGAGGTCGAGCGGCTGGGGTTGCGGCGGGACGTAGCGCCCGGGGTGACGACGGCCGGCGTGCAGCGGGTGCGGGCCGGAATGGGCGTCGAAGAAGTGACGCGGGAGCTTGGGCGGCCTTACGAAGTGAGCGTGGAGATGAGCATGGGGCACAACCTGAACTGCCCCGGGCCGATGACGCCGGAATCAGCGCCGGTCGGCTCTGCAACCAGCCTGCCCAGGGTGCTGGATCAGCTGCGGGCCGATACGCTACGGTATTGTTGCCCGGCCTACCGCCACAACCGGCAGGACTACATCTACTTCAAGCTGGAATACTCCCACCCGGTACCGGCGGCGGGCGAATACCCGATGGTGAGCGTGTCGTTGGACGACTGCGGGCAGGTTTACGGCGTGCACGTAGGCCATTACCGGCATCAGGTGGCCTTCTGGGATGATAATTACCTGCCGGTGTACTTGTATTCCTGCTGCGAGGGTGGAAAGGAGCAACGGTTTGTGTTGCTGGAAAGCCTGCGCCGCTTGCTCGGAAAGTAAGCCGGGCAACCCTACCGCCGTCCGGCAGTAAGAAGGCAGGTACATCCATTAGCTGCCATCCATGAAAAAACTGCCGCTGCTGCTGCCCGCTGCCCTGTTGCTGCTGGCCGCGTGCAATCAGAACGCTAAAACTGCCGAAACATCCACGCCTGCTCCGCCGCCGCCCGCCACGGCCGATACGGCCGCCGCCACCGGCAGCCGCGTGGAGCTGCCCCCGCCCAACGCCACCAAGTCCGTCACCAAGCGCGTCGACATCATCGACTGGCCGGCCGGCAAGACGCCCGTAGCCCCGGCCGGCTTCACCGTCACCAAGTATGCCGACGGCTTCGAGGGCCCGCGCTGGCTGTACGTGCTGCCCAACGGCGACGTGCTGGTGGCCGAAGCCAGCACCATCCCGATGGGCGTCAAGAAGAAAATTGCCGCCGAGCTGAACCTCGACAAGTCGCGCGCCCTGCGCGAGAGCAGCGCCAACCGCATCACCCTGCTGCGCGACGCCAACAAGGACGGCCAGCCCGAGGTGCGCGAAACCTTCCTGACGGCCGCCAACGGCCTCAACCAGCCCTTCGGCATGCTGCTGATCGGCGACTATTTCTACGTGGCCAACACCGACGGCGTGCTGCGCTTCCCCTACCAGGCCGGGCAGACCAGGCTCGGCGGTCAGGGCCAGAAAATCATGACCCTGCCCAAGGGCGGCTACAACAACCACTGGACCCGCAACCTGCTGGCCGGGCCCGATGGCAAGCAGATTTACGTGTCCGTCGGCTCGGGCTCCAACGTGCAGGAGCACGGCCCGGCCAACGAAATCCGCCGGGCCAACATTCTGCGCATCAATGCCGACGGCTCGGGCGAGCAGGTGTACGCCAGCGGCCTGCGCAACCCCGTGGGCATGGCCTGGAACCCCGCGACCAAGCAGCTCTGGACGGCCGTCAACGAGCGCGACGAGCTGGGCGACGACCTCGTGCCCGACTACCTGACCAGCGTGCGGGAGGGCGGCTTCTACGGCTGGCCCTACGCCTACTTTGGCCCGCACGAAGACCCGCGCCGCCAGGGCGAGCGGCCCGAGCTGGTGCAGAAAACCATCGTGCCCGACGTGCCGCTGGGCCCGCACACCGCCTCGCTCGGCCTGGCGTTCTACGACGCCAAAGCCTTTCCTGCCAAGTACCAGGGCGGCGCCTTTATCGGCCAGCACGGCTCCTGGAACCGCTCGGCCTACTCGGGCTACAAGGTGGTATTCGTACCCTTCAGCGGCGGCAAGCCCAGCGGCCCGCCCGAAGACTTCCTGACCGGCTTCCTGGCCGGCGGCGAAAAAGCTTACGGCCGCCCCGTCGGCACTTTCGTCGCCCCCGACGGCGCCCTGCTCGTCACCGACGACGCGGCCAACACCATCTGGCGCGTGGCGGCCAGCAGCGGCACGGCCGCCGGCAGCCGGTAAGAGCGCCCAAACAAGCCCGTCATCCTGAGCAACGCGAAGGACCTTCCTCAAGCCTCGCACCAACCGAAAAGCGCAGCCACCAACGCCCTACTTTTGGGCAAGGTGGCTGCGCTTCTTGGTTAGTTTCCGTTGCCGAAAAAGCGTCTGCTCATTGTCGGTTGCGGCAGTGCAGGGTGTGAGGAAGGTCCTTTGCGTTGCTCAGGATGACGTTCTGTTTCGGCAGGCGGTGCTACCTTGCACCCCGTTCTTTGCCATCCGCAATTGCCGTAGAAAGGTGCCGGGCTCCCGAGTTCGGCTGAAAAAGGAACCGTGTGTGATTCACGGGCTGACGCGCAACTGTAAGTAACACTACCCCGGGCAGCCCCCGCAGGCCATTGCTTCGTGCCCCGAAGCGAGAAGGCCGGCCGCCCCGTTACGAGCCAGGAGACTTGCCTACCTACGACGTGACGCGCGCTTCCGCGACCTGAAGCTGCCGTCGGGCCAATTGATGCCGCACTGCCGCTGCCGGGGCCACGCTGCCCGGGCCGGGGCGGGCGCGTCCGTATGGGTCCGGGGCGGAGTAGGGCAAGGGAGGAGCGCGGCCGTTGCGGCTTCATCCTCCTTTTTCGCATGACTCCGGACCTCGCCCCGCGCATTGCCGCCGCCGAAACCCGCCTGTTCAAGGCCGTGTTTCCGAACACCACCAACCACTACGACACGCTTTTCGGCGGCACGGCCATGCAGCTCATGGACGAAGTGGCCTTCATTGCCGCCACTCGCTTCAGCCGCAAGCGCATGGTCACCGTTTCCTCCGACCGTATCAACTTCCGCATGCCCATTCCGGCCGGTACCATTGTGGAGCTGGTGGGCCGCATTGCGCGCATCGGCACCAAGAGCCTAGACGTGACGGTGGACATTCACATCGAGGAAATGTACTCCGACGTGCGCCTGCACGCCGTGTCGGGCACCTTCACCTTCGTGGCCATCGACGAGCACAAGGTGCCCGTCAGCGTACTCTAAGCCCGGGCCGCCCCGGCCAATGCGCGGGCCGGAGCCCGCTCAGGCGGAAAGGAGCTTCGGCCCTGGGCTTTTTTTAGTCCGGGCCGGCTGGCTGGGTGCGCTTTGCCGCCGAGGCCGTAGCTTTGCGGATCAATCTTTTGCGCCCGCATGGAAATCATCAAGCACCTCATCGATTTTATTCTTCACCTCGATAAGCACTTGCTGGATCTGGTGCAGGATTACGGCGTCTGGACGTACGCCATCCTGTTTCTGATCATCTTCGTGGAAACCGGCGTGGTGGTGCTGCCCTTCCTGCCCGGCGACTCGCTGCTGTTTGCCGCCGGTTCGCTGGCTGCCCTGCCCAACAGCCCGCTGAACGTGGGCCTGCTCATCCTGCTGCTCATCGTGGCCGCCGTGCTCGGCGACGCGCTCAACTACCACATCGGCGACTATATCGGGCCGCGGGTGTTCCGGCGCGACTACCGTTTCCTGAAGCGGGAACACCTGTTGCGCACCCAGCAATTCTACGAGAAGCACGGCGCCAAAACCATCATCATTGCCCGCTTTATCCCCATTATCCGCACCTTCGCGCCCTTTATTGCCGGCGTGGGCACCATGAGCTACAGCCGCTTTCTGGCCTACAACCTAGTCGGTGCGGTGCTGTGGGTGTCGCTGCTGACCGGCGCCGGTTACTTCCTGGGGCAGCTGCAGTGGATTCAGCAGCACTTCGGGCTATTCACCCTGCTGATTATCGGCGTGTCGGTGCTGCCGGTGGTGTTCGAGTTCATCAAGGCGCGCTTCACTCCCGCCACGCGCTAACTGGTATTTGGACAATAGAAAGTTGCAGTCCGCCCCGAGCCGCTTTGGCCGGGGCGGATTTTTTTGTTTGTTCGGCTCCGAAACCAACCAGCAAGGGCGCATGAACCGGGAATTTGGCCTGATCGGGCGGACACTGACGCATTCATTTTCGCCCACCTACTTCCAGCGCAAGTTCGAGCACCTCGGGCTGGACGATTGTACTTACGACGCCTTCGAGCTGGCCGACATCCAGCAGCTGCCTGCTCTGCTGGCCGCCCACCCGCAGCTGCGGGGCCTGAACGTGACCATTCCCTACAAGGAGCAGATCATCCCCTACCTCGACGAGCTGGCGCCCTCGGCCGGCCGCGTGGGCGCCGTCAACACCGTGCAGTTCGGGCCCGAGGGGCGGCTGATTGGCCACAACACCGACTACGCCGGCTTCCGCGACTCGCTGCGGCGCTTCTACCCGTTGCGCGGGGCGGCGGCCGGAGCGCTGGTGCTCGGTACCGGCGGCGCGGCCAAGGCCGTGGAAGTAGCCCTGCGCGAGCTGGACATCCGCTACTGGCTGGTCTCGCGCGACCCGCTCAGCCGCGGCCTCACCTACGCCGACCTCACGCCCCGCCTGCTGGCCGAGCACACGCTTATCATCAACACCACGCCGCTGGGCACCTATCCGCAGGTGGAGAGCTACCCCGACATCCCGTACGCGCTGCTCACCCCCCAGCACTACCTCTTCGACCTGGTATACAACCCGCGTGAAACCGAGTTTCTGCGCCGGGGCCGGGAACTAGGCACCCACACCCAGAACGGCTTCGAAATGCTCTGCCTGCAAGCCGAAGCTGCCTGGGTTATCTGGAACCAGTGAGGTGGTGAAATGGTGAGGTGGTGAAATGGTGAGTGCCGTTCTGGCTGCGCAAGCTGTGCAGTTCCGTGCCTTCCAAACATCAACCTCACTATTTCACCACTCACCATTTCACCAATGAAAAAAGCCCACCGGCGGTGTGTCAGACCGGTGGGCTTTTCAAGCAGGTGTGGTAGTAAGCGCAGCGGGTAGCTGCGGCGGCGCGGAAATTATTTCTGGAAGATCCAGCGGCAGCCGGGCTGGTACTTCTTGTATACCGGGCGGTGCATCCCCGTCTTGCCGCGGCGGCCGAAGTTGGCCGGCCGGGCCGCAGCAGCCTCCAGCGAAGGCAGCAGCAGGGCAACAACCAGGAAGAACGAAGCGAGGCGGGCGAGGAGGGAAGCTTTCATGATCTTGACAGAGAAGAGTTTCGGGAGGAGCGTGCGGGCCGTTGTGCCCGTTCGACATGACAAAGGTGCAGCGGCCGGCCCCCTGCCCGCCGGGAGTTTCGGCGAGCCAAGCGTTCTGCTGTGCGAACGGCTCCCCCGCCGCGCCGAGGGTATCGGCGCGGCTTCGGGCTGTTGGTCGCCGCCCACGACCCCACCGCCCTGGCCCATCAAAAAAACGGCCGGCACTTCCGCAGAAATGCCGGCCGCCCTGATACCCCAGGCACTCAACCAAGTATGCCCTAACTCCTAACTCCTAACTCCTAACTCCTAACTCCTAACTCCTAACTCCTCAGTTTCCTCCGCCCTTGCTGCCGCCGCCTTTCTGGTCGTCGTTGCTGATGCTGCGGCGCTGGCGCTGCGGGGCGCCGCTATCCACCTTGCCGAAGCGGTAGCTCAGCGAAAGGCGCACCGAGCGTTGGGCGTTGTAGTAGGCGCTGCGGGTTTCGAACTGCGGCGTGACGGTGCTGGAGCGGAACACGCGGTAGGTCTGCAGGAAGTTCGAGGCGTTGAGCGTCAGGTCCAGCTTCTCCTTGAGCAGGCTGCGCTTCAGGCCCAGGGAGTAGTAGCCGCCGCCGCCGTAGCGCGTCTGCAGGCCCACGCCGCCCGTCCAGAAGCCGCCGTAGCCCTGCACCGTGTAGCCCTTGCCGAAGCGCCAGGAGGAGTTCAGGTTGCCGTTGAACTGCAGGCGGCTGGTGGTGCGGTTCAGGGCCGCGCTGCGCAGCTGAGAGTACGTGCCGTCGAGGTTCACGCCCACCTGCCACTTGGGCAGGGGCTTGAGGTTGGTATTCACGCTCAGGCCGTAGCCGCTGTTGCGGGCGATGTTGCGGTAGGTGCTTTCGGCCCGCGCCAGCTCGGTGTTGTAAAAATTGATTTCCTCGATGGCGTTGCCGGTGAGGCGGGTGTAGGCCGAGGCGTTGACGGAGCCGGCCTTGCCGAAGGTGCTGTAGGTCAGCTCGTAGTTATCGGTGACTTCCGGGGCCAGCTCGGGGTTGCCGTAGCTGATGTTGCGCGGGTCGGTCTGCTGGATGAAGGGGTTCAGGTACCAGATGCCCGGCCGCTGAATGCGCCGGGAGTAGCTCAGGCGCAGCGTCTGACCGGGCTGCTTGAGGGTGCGGGTGGCGCTCAGGCTGGGCAGCAGGTTGGTGTAGTCGTTGGCAAAGCGCCCGTTTTCCACCTGAAACTCGCCGCGGATGTTGGTGTATTCCAGGCGCGTGCCCAGGCTGAAGGTGTACTTCTTGCCCAGCCCGAAGTTGTAGGTGCCGTAGGCCGCCGCCACGTCCTGCTGATAATCAAACGCGTTGGAGCGACGCGGGCTGCGGGCAAAGTCCGACTGCCGGCTCACCAGCAGGGTGTCGATGCTGTAGTCGCTGCCCACGAGGCGGCGGATGACCTTGGCCCCGGTTTCCACCGACACGCCTTCCTTGAACGGGTGCACGTAGTCGGTTTGCAGGGTGGTTTCGCGGTTCAGGGAGTTGTTGCGGCTCCGCTCACGGTATTCCAGCGGACCCATAAACAGGTCGGCCGCAGCGTACTGGTCCAGGTCGTAGTCCTGGTTGCCGTGGTTGCGCGAGCGTTGGACCAGCACGCTCCACTCGCGGCCTTCGTGTGCCTTGAAGGTGCGGGTATATCCCCCGCTCAGGTCGAAGTTCTGGTAGAGGTAGTTCTGCCGGTTTTCGCGGCTGTAAAGCGTGTCACGGTCGGGCCCGCCGCCCGTGTACTGGTTATAGAAGTGCTGCGGCTGCCGGCCCGAGTAGGCGTTACCGGTGAAGCTGAGCTGGAAGCCGTGCTCGGGCGAGGGGTCGAAGGTCAGGCCGGCTTCGCCCCAGCCGCTGCGGCCCCGGCTGACGGCCTCCATGCGCTGGCTAAGGCGGCCGATTTGCCCGTCGGGCAAAAAGTCGGTGCGCTCGGTGCGGTTGCGGTAGGGGTAGCGGTTGCGGTTTAGGCTCAGGCTGGCGTTGGTGCCCAACTGGCCGCGCCGGGCGTTGATGGCCCCATTCAGGCTCTGGCCCCGGTTGCCGCCGCTGGCGCCCACATTGCCGTTCACGCCCTGCAGGCTGTTCTTCTTCAGCACGATGTTGATAACCCCGCCCGAACCCTCGCCGTCGTACTTGGCTGAGGGCGCCGTCAGCACCTCCACGGCCTTGATCTGGTCGGCCGGAATCTGCTTGAGCGCGTCGGCTAGGTTGCCCGAGAGCAGGGCCGAAGGCTTGTTGTTGATCAGGATACGCGGGTTGGCGGAGCCGCGCAGCTGCACGTTGCCGTCGGCGTCCACGTTCAGCAGCGGGGTTTTGCGCAGTACGTCGGCCGCGGTGCCGCCGGTGTTGGTCACGTCGCGCTCGGCGTTGTACACCAGCCGATCGGGCTTGTTCTCCACGATTTCCCGCTCGCCGGTCACCGTCACCTCGCCCAGTTGCTTGCTGGCCGCCGTCAGTTCCAGCGTGCCCAGGTCCTGGGCCTCGTTGGTCACTGTTACGGGCAGGATGCGCGGGGCGTAGCCCACGAAGCTCAGCATGAGCCGGTAGGCGCCCGCCGGCAGGTCGGTGAGGCGGAAGCGGCCCTGCTCGTCGGCGGCGGTGCCGGTCAGCGGCTTGTCGCCGGTGGCGGGCAGCAGGGCCACGGTGGCAAATTCGACGGGCTTCTTGGTGGCCGCATCCACCACCACGCCCGCGAGGCGGCCGGTGCCGCGCGGAGCCGGGGCGGTGCTGGCGGGGGAGGCGGGTGGCGCGGTTTGGGCCAAGGCGGCCGTAGTGGATAGGCAGGCCCACAGGGCCAGGGGTACACGGTGGGGCATTCGGCGAACGGGTAAATCGAAAGCAATAGCGCGAGGCGTCGGCCTCAGCCAAACAAGGGCACTCTAATGCGGTGGCCGGGCCAACCGGCTACAAACTAACGCAGCCCCCGGCCGCCGATTGCAAGGCGGCCGGACATTTGTCGGCCGGTGGCCGGCAAACAAAAACAGCAGGCGCCCTAGAAGAGGCGCCTGCTGTCCGGAAGAGGGGCGTAAGGGCACTCACTCACCAAGAGGCCCCAAGTCCGTGTTTAGTTGCCACCCTGGCCGCCGTCACCCGATTTCTGGTCGTCGTTGCGGATGGAGCGGCTGGGGCGCTTGGGCTTGTTCTCCAGCTTGCCGAAGCGGTAGTTGAAGGCCAGGCGCACGCCGCGCTGGTAGATGTTGGTGGTGTTGCGCTGATCCGACTGCACCAGCGAGGGGTCGTCGAAGTAGCGGGTGCGGAAGTTGTTTTCCAGGCGGCGGAACTTGGTGAACGGGTTGTCGGCGTTCAGCGTCAGGTCGCCCTTGCCCTTAAAGAGGTCCTTGCGCACCCCGATGGCGTACATGCTCCAGGCCGAAGACGTGCCCTGCAGCTGAATGCGGCGCGAGTTCAGCATGCCGAAGAACTGCAGGCTCAGGCCCTTGTCGAATTTGTAGCCCGAGTTGATGTTGGCCGAGTACATCAGGCCCGAGTTGCTGGTCTGCAGGGCCTGGCTTTTCAAGTACACGTACGACACGTTCACGTTGCCGCTCACGTCCCACTTCGGCAGGGGCTTCACCGAGCCGAAGGCGTTCAGGCCGAAGGTCTGGTTGCGGGCCACGTTGCCGTAGGTGCCGGTCAGAATCTGCCGCGTCACGCCGTTCACCAAAGTGTCGCGCGTGGTGCGCACGGCCTCGATGGCGTTGTTGGTGATGCGGGCGTAGCCGGTCAGGTTAATCACCGAGCCCTTCACGAATGTGTTCCAGTTCAGTTCGTAGTTGTCGGCAAACTCCGCGTTCAGGCTCGGGTTGCCGCGCTGAATGTTGAATGGGTCGATGCGGTTGACGTAAGGGTTCAGGAAGAAGATGCTCGGGCGCTGAATGCGGCGCGTGTAGCTGGCCCGGATGGTGGAGCCCTGCTGCTTGAGGTTACGCGTCAGGCTCACGTTGGGCAGCGCGTTGGTGTAGCCCAGCGTGAAGCGGCCCGCGTCGCCCTGGAAGTTGCCCTCGATGTCGGTGCGCTCCACGCGGCCGCCCAGGCGTACGTTGTACTTCTTGCCCAGCGGCGTGGCGTAGGTGGCGTAGCCGGCCGTCACGTTCTGGGTGTAGTCGAAGATGTTGGTCAGGCTGGCGTTCTGCCCGAACACCCCGCGCGTGCCGGCCGTGTCCACGTAGTAGTTGCTGTACACGTCGCGCAGAATCATCTTGGCGCCCACTTCCACCGTCTGCTTGTCCGACAGCGGGTGCACGTAGTCGGTCTGCAGCGTCGTTTCCACGTTGCGGGCCCGGTTCAGGCTCGATTCCTGGTAGAAGGGCGACAAGTGCTCCTGGTACAGCTCGTACTGGTCAATGTCATATTCGCGGCGGTTGGTGTTGCGCGAGTGCTGCCCCAGCACCGACCACTCCCGGCGGCTCTGCTGCCCGAACGAGCGGGTGTAGGAGCCCGTCAGGTCGAAGTTCTGGTTGCGGAATTTCTGCTCCAGCTCCCGGTCGTAGTTGCTGCGGCGGTCGTTGCCGGGCGTGAAGGTCTGGCTCACGTCGGCGTTGTTGCCGTTGCGAAACAGGTTGCCGTTCAGCGTCAGGTTCAGCGCGTGGTTGGGGGCCGGCTCGTAGTCCACGCCCAGGCGCAGGTTGCCGCCGCCCCCGCCGCCGCGGCCCTCGTTGCGCTGCGTGAGCGTGCTGATGAGCTTGCCGGCGCGGTCATAGGTGTTGCGGTCCACGGCCTGCACGCCGGGGGCGTAGAAGGCCCAGCCGTTCAGGGCCGAGTTGAAGCCCACCTTGCCCTTGCGGGCGTTCAGGTTGAAGTTGGCGTTGGAGTTGCGGGTGCCCGCGGCCAGCCCCACGCTGCCGTTCACGCCTTGCAGATTATTCTCCTTCAGCACGATGTTGATGATACCGGCCGAGCCCTCCGAGTCGTACTTCGCCGAGGGATTGGTAATCACCTCCACGTTCTTGATCTGGTCGGCGGGCAGCTGTTTCAGGGCCTGGGCCACGTCGTTGGCCACGATGGCCGAGGGCTTGCCGTTGATGAGTACGCGCACGTTGCCCGAGCCGCGCAGCTGCAGGTTGCCGTCGGGGTCCACCGACACCATCGGGGCCTTGCGCAGCACGTCGGCGGCGGTGCCGCCCTTGTTGGTGGCGTCCTGGGCGGCGTTGTACACGAGGCGGTCGGGCTTGCTTTCCACCACCGGCCGCTCGCCGGTTACCTGCACCTCGCCCAGCTGCTTGGTCTGGCTCTGCAGCGCCACCGAGCCCAGGTCCACGCTCATCTTGCCCTCGGCCAGCGTGACGGGCTGCACCACCGCCCCGCAGCCGATAAAGCTGACGGACAGGCGGTAGGAACCGGGCGCGAGGCCTTTCAGGGAGAAACGGCCCTTGTCGTCGGCCACGGCCCCGTCGAGGGGCTGTTCGCCGGTGGCGGGCAGCAGGGCCACGGTGGCAAACTCCACGGGCTGCTTGGTGGTGGCGTCGAGCACGGTGCCCGAGATGCGGCCGTTGCCGCGCGGGGCAGCAGGCAGGATGGCGGCCTGGGGGCTGGCGCCGCCCGGGGCGCCGGTGGGCGCGCCGCTGGCGGGGGCGGCAGGGCGGGTGGCAGGGGCCTGAGCGGCTGCTTCGGTGGCAAGCAAGCCCGCGGAAGCGAGCAGCAGGAGTAAGGAATTCTTCATGAGTAAAGGGAGGGCGGAGGAGGGACGCTACTACAGAAAGGCTGCGGAAGTAGCCGCGCTGCCGGACGCCGAAAGCGGCTCCGGCGAGGCAGCGCCGTGAACTGTAAGCGGAAACGGTGGGCGGCGGGCAGCGGGCGCCCGCGGCGCGTAAGGGGAGGTGGGTGCCGCCGGTAAGCAGGTCTATTTCAGGGCAAAGGACCGGCAGAATTCGTCGTCAGACAATCACTCGATTATGTGATAAGCGGTAGCACAAGCCAGTCTTTTAGGAGCATTTGGGACAAGGGTCGGGTCGATTCGGGGCGGGGTTGCATTTCCGGCAGACAAAATTGTGGTCAGGATATATAGCTCAGGCACTTAGCGGGCGGCGCCCTCGTGGCGGCGGCCCAGCAGCGCGTAGCCCAGCAGCAGCGTGGCGGCGGCCCAGCCCAGGGCCAGCAGCCCCGAGGTCGACAGCGCCCAGCCCACGTTCAAGCCCTTGCCCACGGCTTTCAGGCTGAGCAGCGGCGCGGCGTAGGGCACCCAGTCGATGAATTCCCAGCGCATCAGGGTGAGGGCGGCAATGGTGCAGGCCATGCCCACGGCCACCGGGGCCGCGAAGCTGCGCCACCACAGCGCCGCCACGTACTGCAACGCCAGGATGCCGAGCGTGGCCGCGAAGGTGTGCCAGAGCAGGGGCACGATGGCGCCCAGCGGCGCGGCAAAGTCGGCGAAGTGCAGCGCGGGGCGCAGCACGCCCAGCAGCCAGCCCGAGGCCACCAGCAGCACCGCGTACACCACCTGCGCCAGCAGATTCAGCCCCAGCAGCACCAGCAGCTTGCTGCCGAACACGGCGGCGCGGCTCAGGGGCTGGGCGTAGAGGTGCTTCCAGGCCAGGGCCTTGTTTTCGGTGTGGAGCACCAGGCTGCTGAGCAGCACCACGAACAGCGGCAGCAGCAGGCCGGTGGCCGTTTGCCAACTCTGCAGGATGTAGGCCGGCCAGGGGTTCTGGCCCGGCTTGAGCAGGAACTGGCCCTTGAAGAAGAAAATTAGGCCGAAGAGCAGCACCGGCAGCGCACCGCTGCCCAACGTCAGCCACAGGGCCGGGGTGTGCTTGAGCTTGAGCACATCGGCTGAAAGGGAGCGGCGCAGCTGCGTGAGCAGGCCGGGCTGGGCGAAAGTCAGGGCGGTTTCCATTAAGCTACGGCGGGTTCGGTGAGATGCAGGAAGGCTTGCTCCAGCGTGGGCTGCTGGCAATGCAGGGCATACACGGGCTGCCCGGCCAGCACCAGCTGCTGGGCCAGGTAGGCCATCTGCTCGGCCGACTGGTAAGGCACGCCCAGCCGCCCCGGACCCAGCACGGTGGCCCCGCCCAAGTCCACCGGCAGCAGCAGCTGGCAGCGGGCGGCGTCGTCGGTGTCGATGACGACCTGGGCGTGGCCCTGCTGCCGGCGCTGCAGCTCGGCCACGCTGCCCTGGAAGGCCAGCCGGCCCTGCTGCAACACGCCCACGTGGGTGGCCACGCGCTCAATCTCGCTGATGAGGTGGCTGGAGAGCAGAATGGTCTTGCCGTGCTCCCGCTGCAGCGTCTGCAGCAAAGCGCGCATTTCGATAATGCCGTTCGGGTCGAGGCCGTTGGTGGGCTCGTCGAGGATGAGCAGCTCGGGGTCGGGCAGCAGGGCCAGGGCCAGGCCGAGGCGCTGGCGCATACCCAACGAGTACTCGCGGGCGGGGCGGTGGGCGTCGGCCGTGAGGCCCACGGTGGCCAGCACGTCGGCGGTGCGGCCGGCTGGCAGCCCGCGCAGGCGGCGCGTCACCTCCAGGTTATCGAGGCCGCTGAGGTGGTCGTAGAGCGAAGGCATTTCGATGAGCGCGCCCACCTGCCCGAGCGCGGCGAGGCGGTGGCGGGCCAGCTCGTGGCCGAAGAGGTGCACCGTGCCGGCCGGGGCAGGCAGCAGGCCCAGCAGCAGGCGCAGGGTGGTGCTTTTGCCGGCCCCGTTCGGGCCCAGAAAGCCGTAGATGCTGCCCGCGGGCACCTGCAGATCGAGCTGGTGCAGCACCGGCCGCGGCCCGAAGCCGAAGGACAGGGCCCGCGTTTCAACGAGTAAGGAGTTGGTTTTCATAGGTCAGAAGGCGTCAGTGCTGGCAAACGTATTGGCCGCTTCTGACTCCGTTCCGACAAATCCACCAAACCCACTGTACCTGGGTCGAACGCCGCTTTTGCCGTGGCGAATTGCCGCGTTTCGGCCCCTCAACGGGCTGCCCGGCGGTTGGCGGCGGCCGGCGGGTGGTTGGGGGGCAGTCCGGGCGGGTTCGTTGAAAAAAAGCCCCGTTGGCGGCCCGCCGGCCCTAGCTTGCCGGAGCTTTTATCCCGGACCCATGCCCACCCTACTCGCCCGCGCCTTTTCGCCGTTGTTTGGCTCCGCCCCCTGGCCGGCGGCCGAGCCCGTCACCTCGCGCCGGGTGCCGCTGTGGGCCCACGCCGTACTCTGGAGCGTACTGCTGCTCACCGACGCGCTGCAAATCCGGCAGATGCTCAGCACCCTCGACCACACCGACGTTCAATCCTGGGCGCTGTGGCAGAACGTGCTGCTGCGCAGCTTCAGTACCGATGCGCTTTACGCCGCCATCTTCTACCTGAACTGGCGCGAGTTGATTCCGCGGTTGCTGGCCCGCGGCCGGGTAGCCTGGTACGCGCTGGGCGTACTGCTGCTGCTGACGGTATTCGTGGGGTTACGGGTAGGGGCTTCGCGCTGGGTTTACAGCACGCCCGCGGATATGCCGCCGCCCGAGCTGGAGCGGCAGGTTATTCCCTACGCGCTGACGGGCCTGATGATGATTTTCCTTAGCTCGGCCCTGCGCGTTACTGGCGACTACCTGCAGGAGCGCCACAACCGCCGGGAGCTGGAACGCCGGCAGCTGCTCACCGAGCTGTCGTTGCTGAAAATGCAGGTCAACCCGCACTTCCTCTTCAACACGCTCAACAACATCTACGCCCTGGCCAGCCAGAAATCCGACCGCGCCCCCGAAGCCGTGCTGCGCTTGGCCGAAATCATGCGCTACATGCTCTACGAGTCGGCTGCCGACACCGTGCCGCTCAGCCAGGAGCTGCAGCACCTGCGCAGCTTTCTGGCCCTGCAGCAGCTGCGCCTGCCCGCCACCGGCGCCGCCGCCATCGTGTTCGACGACGCCGACCTGCCCGCCGCGGCCGAGTGGCCCGTGGCGCCCATGCTGCTGCTGCCCTTGGTCGAAAACGCCTTCAAGCACGGCGACCTGACGGCCCGCCCCGCCGTGCAGATCCGCCTGGGCCTGACCGCCGCCGGCGCCCTGCAGCTGGTGGTCGACAACGCCGTGGCGCCGGAGCCCGGCGGGGCGGCGCTGGAGGCATCCGGCGGCGTGGGCCTGGTGAATCTGCGCCGCCGTCTGGAGCTGCTTTACCCCGGCCGGCACGAGCTGCGACTTGAAACCCCACCCGGCCACTACCGCGCCGCCCTCACGCTGCTGCCCGGCCCTGTGCTCGGCTGATTCAGCGGCGGCACGCCTCGCCTTATTCTATGTTGACTTGATCTGACTACTTTTCCCGCATGGAAGCTCTTTCTGGCCGCAAGCTGCGCTGCGTGCTCATCGATGACGAGCCGCTGGCCCTCGACGTGCTGGCCGGCTACTGCGCGCAGGTGCCGTTTCTGGAGCTGTGCGGGCAGTTTCACGACGCGCTGCAGGCCCTGGCCTTCGTGCAGGACCACCCCGTCGATGTCATTTTCCTCGACATTCACATGCCGCGCATCACCGGCCTGCAGTTCGTGCAGCTGCTGCCGCAACCGGCCCCGCGCGTGGTCTTCACCACGGCTTACGCCCAGTACGCCGTGCAGAGCTACGACCTCGCGGCTACCGATTACCTGCTCAAACCCATTGCCTTTGAGCGGTTTCTGCAGGCCGTCGGTAAGCTGCGCGCCCCGGCCGCACCCGCCGCTTCACAACCGCCCGCCGCGCAGCCAGAAACGCCCGTGGCGGCCGACGCCATGTTCGTCAAGAACGAGCACCGGCTGCAGCGCGTGGCCTTCGACGACATCCTCTACATCGAGGGCATGAAGGAGTACCTGATGATCTATACCGCCGAAAGCGGCAAAATCCTCACCCTGCAGTCCTTCCGCCGCGTCGAGGAGGTGCTGCCGCCGCAGCGTTTCGCCCGCATCCATAAGTCATTCTTAGTGGCCCTGAACCGCATCGAACACGTGGAGCGCGGCAAGGTGCAGATTGCCGGCCGCCTGCTCCCCGTCGGCGACAGTTACCGCGACGCCTTCATGGGCCTGATCCGGACGCACAACCAACTGTGAGATGGGGAAAGGGTGAGTGAGTCGATGTTCTGACCGCGCCAAATGCGTAAGCGGCCCCGGCACGTTGCCGGGGCCGCTTGATTTATGGCCGGATAGCTTGGTGAACTGGAGCCGCCAGAACGACACTCACCAGTTCTCCATCTCACCATCTCACCATTTCACTATTTCGCCAGCTTGCTGGCAATTTCGGCCGTGTGTTTGCCCTGGTAGCGGGCCCCGGCCAGTTCGTTCTCGCTGGGCTGCCGCTCGCCCTTGCCGCCGGCAATGGTGCTGGCGCCGTAGGGCGAGCCGCCCGTTATTTCGTCGATACGCATCTGGCCCTGCCAGGCGTAGGGCAGCCCCACGATGATTAGGCCGTGGTGCAGCAGCGCCGTGTGGGCCGTGCGAATGGTGGTTTCCTGCCCGCCGTGCTGAGTGGCCGTGCTCACGAAAGCCCCCCCGACTTTGCCCACCAAGGCGCCTTTAGCCCATAGCGGCCCCGTCGCGTCCAGAAACGCCTGGATTTGCCCGCACAGACTGCCGTAGCGCGTGGGCACACCCAGAATGATGGCGTCGTAGTCCGGCAGCTCCTCCACCGTGGCTACCGGGACGTGGGCAAAGGCTTTCTGCGCCTCGGTGGCCCCAATCTGGTCGAGCAGCTCTTTGGGCAGGGTTTCGGGCACGCGCTTGACGCTGACCTCGTTGCCGCCGACTTCGCGGGCGCCCTCGGCTACGGCTTCGGCCATTTTCCAGATGTGGCCATACGTGGAGTAAAATAGAATAAGGGTTTTCATGGGCGCGGAGCAAGGTCAGAAAGCATCGGCCTGCGTGGCTCGACCTGAGTAGGTACCCGAAAGACGGTGGCAAGGTTGAGTCTGGGCCGACACAAAAAAATATCCGAGCTTGCAACCAAGAGGCCCCGCTGCTACTCATCCCCATACCGCCGCCGAATGGCCGGCTTCGTTTTGTTCGTTCGTGGCCCTTTAGCCCATGAGACATCCGCTACCTGTTACCAACACCTCCCGCCGCGCCGCCGCGCCGGGCAATGGCGCCCCCGGCCGCACCCGCCGGGCCCGTATATGAGCGCCCTGGCCGCTGCCTTTGGCGGCAGCCTCGGCCGGCTCGTCGGCGGTATGTCGGCTGCCTCGGCCGAAGCCACGGAAGTGGCCCCGGCTCCGCCTGCCGCCACGCGGCCCCTCACGCCGGCCAGCCGCTGGAGCGAAGCCGAGCTGATCGACGCCTGCCTCGACGGCAGCCGCGTGGCCCAGAAGGAGCTGTACACGCGCTACGCCGGCCGCATGTTGGCCGTCTGCTCGCGCTACTCCCAAACGACTTTCGAGGCCGAGGACGTGCTGCAGGAAGGCTTCGTGACGGTGTTCAGCAACCTGCGCCTGTTCCGGCGCGAGTGTCCGCTGGAGTTCTGGATTCGGCGCATCATGATCAACGCCGCCCTGCGCCAGCACCGCCGCAACGCCCCCATGCTGGCCGTGACGGAAAACGAATACCCCGAAGCCGTGGCCGACGAGGAGCTGATCCTGTCGAACTACAACTTCACCGAATTACTCAAGATGGTTCAGGACCTGGCCCCGCGCTACCGCATGGTGTTCAACCTGTTTGCCATCGAAGGCTACGGCCACAAAGAAATTGGCGAGATGCTCGGCATTTCGGAGGGTACCAGCAAGTCGCAGTACTCCCGCGCCCGCGCTATTCTGAAAGCCAAGCTTGAAAGACTCGACCAGCATTACAATGACACCCGTTTCCAATAATAATAACGACCACCGGCCACCCACCGGCAATCTGGAGGAGCTATTCCGCCAGAAGATGGCCGAGGCTGAGCTGACGCCCCGCGCCGACGTGTGGGACCGGCTCGACCACGAGCTGCTGCTGCGCGAAAACCAGGGCTACCGCCGCCGGCTGGTGGGCTACCGCCGCGCCGCCGCCGCGGCCGTGGCCGTGGCCACACTAGGCCTTGGAGGCTGGCTGACCCAGCGTACCCTGGCGCCCGCCCCCGGCACCGAAATAGCCGTGGTCGACAGCAATGCCGCCGCCCGCAGTGCCGCCGCTCGTCTGGGCCAGGCCGCGCAGCCTTCAGCTGAAGCTGCTGCCCGCGGTGCCGCAACTGCCAGCACTGCTGCCAGCTCTACTCGCTCGGGCTTCTCGGATGAGCAGGCCAGCGCGGCTGATGCCTCGGCTGCCAGCTCCGGCGCCGCCACGCAATCCGAGGCAGGACTGCTGGCCAGCACCGATGCTGCTACTACCGCCGCTTCTGCCACGACGTCGAACCCGGTAGAGAACCTGCGGGAGTCGTTTGGTGCCCGCCGCTCGGCTGCCAGCCGGGCCGACCAACCCAGCCTGCTGAACCGCGCCGTAGCGGCCATCCGCCAGACCTTCGGCGGTGCTGCCTCGCCCGCCGTGCGCGGTGGCTCGCTGATGCCGGCCAACCCGGTGCTGGCCCCGCGCGGCAATGCCAGTGCTACTCTGGTAGCCGGCGTCGCGCCCACGGGGGCTCGTAGCGCTGCCGTTGCGCCGTCGGCCACTGGTGGGACCGAATTAGAGTACATGTCGGCCATTGCCAGCCGGCTACGCCGCGCCAACCTGAGTGCCAATGTGCCCGACTCGCTGAAGCCCGCGTTGCTCAGCACGCCTGCGCTGCTGGCGGCTCAGGCTACCGCGGCTCAGGAGCAGGACGACAAAAAAGCATCGGCCAGCAGCCACTGGCGCTGGCGCGGCAGCTTCGGCGCCCAGCGCTTCGCCCCGAACGTGAGCAGCGTGGTGGGCAGCGGTATGGCCTTCAGCGCCATGCCCACGCCGACGACGGTGGCCCAGCGCGCCCCCGTGCCCGAAGAGCCTACCCGGTTGCAGCCCGGGCTGGCCCAGCGCGGCATGTTTGGGGTGGCCGTGCCGCTCAGCAAAAAGCACTGGACGCTGCTGACCGGCGCCGAAGTGGCCGTTATGTCGGGCCGTACGGGCCGCGAAGTGCCGCAGACCCTGCTGAACAACAACGCCGCCGACGAGAAATTCCAGACTGGCCGCTACCAGCTCACCACCGTGGGCGTGCCCATGCAGGTGCGCTACGAAAGCCACAAGCAGGGCTGGGGCGTGTACGCCGCCGTAGGCGCTGCCGTCAACGTGCTGCTGCGCAACCGCACGGCCGTAGGCACCCAGGCCACCACCGACGACTCCTCGTACCGCCGCGTGCTGGCTACCACCCGCGGCAGCGCCGGGGTGCGCTTCTCGCCCGCCAGCGGCAACTGGCAGCTTAACCTGGGGCCCGAAGCCGAAGCCGGCCTGAATACGCTCAATGCCAATCCCTCCGAAAAATGGAGCCAGCGCACCCGCCCCTACGCCCTGGGCTTGTCGGCCAGCATGGAGTTTGGCGGCGGCAAAGCCGAGCTGGCGCCCTGATTTCGATGACAGCTTAACCCATTCACTCACCTGGGTCCGAACCCCGCGGCTGGTTTCCGGTCGTGGGGTTTTTCTTTGGTGGGCGGGCCCGGTAGTTGCCTGGTGCGCGGCAGCAGGTTTCTTTGCGGCGGTGGAAACCCCGGCCGCCCGCCTGCGGTTAAGAAGGGTTATCTTTTCCGCTCTCCGACTTCTCCCTGCATGGAGTACCAACTGACCTCTGAATTCAAGCCCACCGGCGACCAGCCCAAAGCCATTGCCCAGCTCGTGGCGGGCATCGAAAACGGTGACCCGGCCCAGGTGCTGCTGGGCGCTACCGGCACCGGCAAGACGTTCACCATGGCCAACGTCATTGCCCAGACGGGCAAACCGGCGCTGATTCTGGCTCACAACAAAACGCTGGCGGCCCAGCTCTACGGCGAGTTCAAGCAGTTTTTCCCGAACAACTCCGTCGAGTACTACATCAGCTACTACGACTACTATCAGCCCGAGGCCTACATTGCCTCGACGGACGTGTTCATCGAGAAGGACCTGGCCATCAACCAGGAAATCGAGAAGCTGCGGCTGCACACCACGTCGGCACTGTTGAGCGGGCGGCGCGACGTCATCGTCATTGCCTCGGTGTCGTGCATCTACGGCATCGGCAACCCGGAGGAGTTCGGCAAGAACATGATTCTGCTGAAGCCGGGGCTGAAATTCTCGCGCAACGCCCTGCTCTACCAGTTCGTGCAGATTCTGTACTCGCGCACCGAGCAGGAGTTTACCCGCGGCACCTTCCGCGTGAAGGGCGACACCGTCGACATCTACCCCGCCTACCTCGACTACGCCTACCGCATCTACTTCTTCGGCGACGAAATTGAGGCCCTGCACCGCATCGACCCGGAAAGCGGCAAGAAGCTGAGCGAGGAAAAGGACGTGGCCTTGTTTCCGGCCAACCTGTTCGTGACCGGCAAGGACACCCTGCAGCAGGCCATCAAGGAAATTCAGTACGACATGATGCAGCAGCACGCCTACTTCGAGAAGGAGGGGCGCGACGCCGAGGCCAAGCGCATCATGGAGCGCACCGAGTTCGACCTGGAGATGATCCGGGAGCTGGGCTACTGCTCGGGCATCGAGAACTACTCGCGCTACTTCGACGGCCGGGCACCCGGCTCCCGCCCGTTCTGCCTGCTCGACTACTTCCCCGACGACTACCTGCTGGTGGTGGACGAAAGCCACGCCACCATGCCCCAGATACGGGCCATGTGGGGCGGCGACCGAAGCCGCAAAACCGCGCTGGTGGAGTACGGCTTCCGCCTGCCGAGTGCCATGGACAACCGCCCGCTGACCTTCAACGAGTTCGAGAGCATGTTCCGGCAGGCCGTGTACGTATCGGCCACGCCGGCCGACTACGAGCTGGAGCGGGCCGGCGGCGTGGTAGTCGAGCAGATCATCCGCCCCACGGGCCTGCTCGACCCCGAAATCGAAATCCGGCCGAGCGTCAACCAGATCGACGATTTGCTGGACGAGGTGGACAACCGGGTGAAGATGGGCGACCGGGTGCTGGTGACCACGCTGACCAAGCGCATGGCCGAGGAGCTGACCAAGTACATGGAGCGGCTCAACATCAAGGTCAGCTACGTGCACAGCGACGTGAAGACCCTGGACCGGGTGGAAATCCTGCGGCAGCTGCGCCTGGGCGAAATCGACGTGCTCATCGGCGTGAACCTGCTGCGCGAGGGCCTGGACTTGCCGGAAGTCTCGCTGGTAGCCATTCTGGATGCCGACAAGGAAGGCTTCCTGCGTGACCAGCGCAGCCTGATTCAGACTATGGGCCGCGCCGCCCGTAACGACCGGGGCAAAGTCATCATGTACGCCGACCGCATTACCGGCTCGATGCAGCGCGCCATGGACGAGACGAACCGCCGCCGCGCCACCCAGCTGGCCTACAACGAGGAGCACGGCATCACGCCGCGCACCGTGCGCAAGTCGCGCGAGGCCATCATGGAGCAGACGTCCCTCTCCGACTACCGCGTGCCGGAGCAGCCCCAGGCCTACGCCGGCCCCGACGAGGACGGCGGGCTGGCCATTGCGGCCGAGCCGGTGGTGGCTATGATGAGCAAAGCCGATCTGGAAAAGCTCATCAAGCAGACCGAAAAGCAGATGGAAGCCGCTGCCAAAGAGCTGGACTTCCTGCAGGCCGCCAAGTTCCGCGACGAGCTGGCTTCGCTGCGCAACCTGCTGAAAACCAAGCGCGACTAGCGGGCCGGCGGTAGCGCGGCGTCGATGGCCTCGCGGATCAACCGTTCGGTGGGGAGCAGCACCGCGCAGCCCGGCAAACCGGGCTGCGGCGCGGTGCCCGTCACGCTGTGGCCGGCTACCAGCACCGTAGGCGAGCTGTAGCCGCTCAGCCGGACCGGCAGGCTGCTATCGGCCGGGAACGGATAGCCGTTGAGCCGGACGGTAGCCGGCGTAGGCAGGGCGTTTTCGGGTACCCGCCATCGATTGACCCGGAGCTGGGCCCGCTTTGCCCCCGGCCGGGTGCCCCAATCAGCCTGTATTTTTTGCAGGGTGCGGTAGGCCGCGGCCGAATTGGGGCAGGTCGGCCCGTAGATCAGGTCGACCGTAACCGTGGGGGGCGGCTGGCTGGGGCCCGACTGGCAGGCGGCGGTCAGCAGCAGGAGCAAGGCGGCGTGTTTGGGCAGAAACATAGCGGTAAGATCTGGTTATTCGCGGTCGGGGATGGTGGTGCCCGGTTTCAGCACCACGCTGATGCGGCCGTCGCGCTCCAGGCGGGCCGTCTGAATGGCGTTGAGGTCGTCGGTCTGGCCGGCTTCGCGCAGGCCCTGCAGCAGGTCGCGGCGGCTGAGGTTGTTGCGGCGCAGGTTGCCGTGCATAATGCGGCCCTCCTGCACCAGCACGTAGGAGCTGCCCTTGATGACGCGCCCCACGAAGTGGCTGCGGTGGGCGGCCCAGGCCAGCAGGCGGTGCAGGGCCGCCAGCACCGCGCAGGCCGCTAGGGTGCCGCCCAGCGGCGAGGCCGCCACCACCGCCCGGCTCAGCACCGCCCCGAAAATGACCTGGATAACCACGTCGAAGGGGCTGTTGCTGCCGAAAGTGCGCTTGCCCGACAGCCGCAGCAGCGCCAGCGCCACGAAAAACACCAGCACCGCCCGCGCCGCCATCTGGTAAGCTTCGATGGTGCGCGAATCGGCCCGCAGGCCCAGCAGCTGGTCGAGGAAGGAGAGCATGGAAGAGCTTACGGAAAGAGTACTGCCGGAATATACCCGTGCCACCGCCCCCGCGTTGCCGGGGCCTGCTCGGGGGCAAATCGGGGCGGGGCATACAACCATTCCGGGCCGGTTTGTCACATCATCATGCATTGCGGGGCCGCTAGGCCCCGGCTATTTTTGCCCGCCTCAAACCCCTTCATTCCAAGCTACATGCGTGCTCAGCTTTTCCTCCGCTTCTTTCCCGGCCTGTTGTTGTTGTTACTGCCGCTGCTGCCCCAGCGTGGTCTGGCGCAGGTGTCTAAAGCCGGCTCCTACCAGTTCATGCAGATGACCACCATTGAATCCGTCGTGGCCGGCGGGCTGGGCCGCTCGCGCATCACCTTCACGCCGGAATTCAAGGGCACCAAGGAGGCGCAGATGGAAAACCTCTTCAGCCTCACCGGTATCAACATGCAGAACGTGCGCGCCAACGAGGAAACCATCATTCGCACCCTGCAGGACGTGCAGAATGAGGGCTGGGACCTGGTGCAGGTCACCCCGCTCACGCAGACCCTGCAGAGCGGCGGCTCCACCGGCCAGGGCATTTTCATGACGCGCTACCTGTTTCGCAAAGCCAAATAACCCCGGCACTCCGTAGCCCCGAAAGCAAAGCGCCCCGCAGACCATATCTGCGGGGCGCTTTGTCGTAAGCGGCGGTCATCAGGCCACCCCGACGGCGGGGCTGACGAGCCTGGGTGCTGTAGAAGAAGGATTCGAACCTCCACGGAGTAGTTAGCCAGAGTCCCCCCGGTTTTTCCCAAACCTCCACCCTCGAGACAGGAGGGCATGTCTGCCAGTTTCATCATTCTACAGGATGAGCGGGTCGGCTACCCGTACGTGGCCGTAAGCATACGGACCACCTGCCGCAATACCAAATGTTTTTTTTGGCTAATGCACTGAACGAACGTGCGTTAGTCAAAGCGGTGTTTTGACTAACGCAGCCTATCTGCTCGGGGAATGGCTCGAAAAGGCTGGCCGCCGGACGCTCACTGGCGCTGCGAAGAAGCGCGCACCAGCAGCTCGGGCGTCAGCACTACGGGCGGCAGCGGCGCGCTGCCAGGGGCATCGAGCAGGCGCAGCAGCTGCTGCACGGCCGTGACGCCCATCAGGTGGCAGCGCTGATCCACCGAGCTGATGGTGGGCTCGGTGAGGGCGGTGAAGGCCTCGTTGCTGAAGCCCACCACGGCCACGTCGGCGGGAATGCGTAGGCCGTGGGCCTTGAGCACCTGCATGGCGCCCACGGCCGCCAGGTCGTTGGACGAAAACACCGCGTCGGGCGGCTCCGGCAGCTGCAGCAGCTGCCGCATGCCCTGGCTACCGGTTTCCTGGTTGAGGTCGGCCACGAACACCAGCTCCTCGCGCACGGGCAGGCCGTGGTCCCGCAGCGCGTCGAGGTAGCCCTGGTGGCGGTTGCGGTGGATGTTCAGGTGCAGCGGGCCCGAGAAGTGCGCGATGCGGCGGTAGCCCTGCCCAGCCAGGTGGGCCACGGCCGCGTAGGCGCCAGCGTGGTCGTCGAGCACCACGGCGCTTGTGTAGGGGCCGGCCATGTCCTCCACGATGCGGTCGAAGAACACCAGCGGCACGCCGGCGCTGCGCACGGCGTCGAAGTGGCTGAAATCCTGGGTGGTGCTGGCCAGCGACACCAGAATGCCTTCCACCTGCGCGTTCAGCAGCAGCTCGATGTTGCGCTGCTCCTGCCGCACGTCCTCGTTCGACTGGCAGATCATCACGTTGTGCCCCGTGCGGCTGGCTTCGAGGGCAATGCCGTTGACGACTTCGGGGAAGAAGTGCCCGGTGATGTAGGGCACCAGCACCCCGATGGTGTTGCTGCGCCCGCGGCGCAGGGCCGCCGCCAGCTGGTTGGGCTGAAAGTGCAGCTGATCGGCCAGCTCGCGCACCCGCTGCTTGGTGGCCTCGCTCACCTGCGGGTGCCCCGTCAGGGCCCTTGACACGGTGGAGGGCGAGAGGTTCAGGGCCCGGGCCAGGTCGGTGATGGAAGTCCGGTGAGGTGCCTTCATGCGAGTAATAAACCCCGTTGGTGCGGCGGAAGCACGAATGGAGCGGGCGGGAAAAGGTGGGGCAGTAAGCGGGCGCGCAGGTCATACGCGAGTAGTAAACATAAGCACGAACCGCCATTCCCGCCACGACTGACCGGGTCGCTGCCGGGTCAGTACCTTGCCGAGGGCAGCGAGGAACCCGCGTGTATTCCGGTGATTGGCGGAGCGGGTGGCTTGTCGAGGCCAGGCGGGCCGCTCATCTTTCCGGGTTCGGCCGCTGCGTGCCCACCATCAGCAAGGCCCTCGGCTTGTTGCTGCATCACCCGCCCCTTGAGGCGCTACCCTAGGCCCAACGGCGCCTTGCTGGCCGCCAAAATGCGGCACGACTAGCTCGGGGGCGTGCCTTGAACAGAAAAAGCCCATCTGGAAGTCAGATGGGCTTTTTCTGTTCGAGGCACGCCGGGCTTACTTGCCGAGCTTCGCTTTCAGGTTGGTGTCCAGGGCTTCCAGGAATTCCTCGGTGTAGAGGTAGTCGCGGCCGTGCTCCACTTTGTTGCCGTGGATGCAGACGGCCAGGTCCTTGGTCATCTTGCCGCTTTCCACGGTTTCGATGCACACGGCTTCGAGGGCTTTGCAGAAGTCGATGAGCTCCTGGTTGCCGTCGAGGATGCCGCGGAACTCCAGGCCGCGCGTCCAGGCGAAGATGCTGGCAATCGGGTTGGTGGAGGTGGGCTTGCCCTTCTGATGGTCGCGGTAGTGGCGCGTCACGGTGCCGTGGGCCGCTTCGGCTTCCATCGTTTTGCCGTCGGGCGTCACCAGCGTCGAGGTCATCAGGCCCAGGGAGCCAAAGCCCTGCGCCACGGTGTCGCTCTGCACGTCGCCGTCGTAGTTTTTGCAGGCCCACACGAAGTTGCCGTTCCACTTCAGCGCCGAGGCCACCATGTCGTCGATCAGGCGATGCTCGTAGGTGATGCCGGCAGCTTTGAATTTCTCCAGGTAGTCCTGCTCGTAGATTTCCTGGAAGATGTCCTTGAAGCGGCCGTCGTACTTCTTCAGGATGGTGTTTTTCGTCGAGAGGTACAGCGGCCAGCCCTTCATCAGGGCCTGGTTGAAGCAGGCGTGCGCGAAGCCGCGGATGGACTCGTCGGTGTTGTACATGGCCAGGGCCACGCCGTCGCTCTTGAAGTTGAACACCTCGAACGACTGCGCCTCGCCGCCGTCCTCGGGCTGGAAGGTGATGGTGAGCTTGCCCTTGCCCTTGGTCACGAAGTCGGTGGCGCGGTACTGGTCGCCGAAGGCGTGGCGGCCGATGCAGATGGGCGCGGTCCAGTTCGGCACCAGGCGCGGCACGTTCTGCATCACGATAGGTTCGCGGAACACGGTGCCATCGAGGATGTTGCGGATGGTGCCGTTCGGCGACTTCCACATCTGCTTCAGGCCAAACTCCTTCACCCGCTCTTCGTCGGGGGTGATGGTGGCGCACTTGATGCCCACGCCGTACTGCTTGATGGCGTTGGCCGCATCGATGGTCACCTGGTCGTTGGTTTCATCGCGGTACTCAATTCCGAGGTCGTAGTACTTGATGTCCAGCTCCAGGTACGGGGTGATGAGCTTGTCTTTGATGAACTTCCAGATGATGCGCGTCATTTCGTCGCCATCCAGCTCCACTACGGGATTTGCTACCTTGATTTTGGTCATTTCTGAGAGTGTAGGTTTGTTTTTTCTTGTTTGCGTCAACGAAATCGGCCACCGTTTCGACTCCGGCGCGCGGAGCATTCGGGACCGTTTCCGAAGTTAAACTTAAAGCAGATTTGCCAGCCAGCCGCGGCTTGGCCAGCCGGCAGTCCTGAGTGGCTGTGAATAAGAAGCTTAGAGATAATGTAGCTTAAGTGACAACCGCTATGTAAACCCAAAGCAAATCAGCCACCCAGACTATCGTCTAAGTGGCTGATTCTGAATGAGCGGGAAACGAGGCTCGAACTCGCGACCCTCAGCTTGGGAAGCTGATGCTCTACCAACTGAGCTACTCCCGCTGATGATTTGGTAGGGCAAAAATACACAGCGGCAGCGAATATCCAACACCAAGGAGCCGCCGCCGGGCACCTGTTGCGGCAATGAGGACGCGGTTTAGTAAGCCGCTATTGCGGCGGTGCTGGCAACGCCTCACGGAATATTGCGTTGATTTACTAATGGCTACTTCTCTTTCTCCGGCAACCCGCCGCATAGTCGGGCTGATGCTGATTGTGGCGGGCGGGCTGTTGGTCGCGGCGCAGATATTGCGGTTTGGCGTATCGGCGGCCGAATGGCAGCAGGGCGGCTGGGACGCCGTGCAAACGACTTATCTGGTACTGTCGGTGCTGATGCTGAGCATCGGCGTGCTTATTATTCGCTATGGCTGGCGGATGCGACAGGACGGGCGCATCTCCGACGAGCCCGGCGGCGGCCGCGTGTCGTGACGAACGGCTGCGCGTTTCGTTTCTTTGCCGGGCTATGCCGTCACCGCTCCGTATTGTTTCGGCCAAACGAACCGCCGCCGTTGCGGCCCAACTCGCCGAGTTCGGCCGTCAGACGTTTCAAGATACTTATGCTGCTCAGAACTCGGCCGAGGATATGGCCCAGTACCTGGCCGAGCATTTCGGCCCGGAGCAGCAGCTGGCTGAGTTGCAGGACCCGAATACCGTTTTCTTCCTGGCGCTGATGCAGCAGCAGCTCGTGGGCTACGCCAAGCTCACCGTCGGCTCGACCCTCGGTGCCGAGCCCGGTGCTGACGTGAGCAACCGGGCTGAGTTGCAGCGCCTCTACGTGCAGGAGGATTGGCAGGGCACCGGCCTGGGGGCCACGCTGCTGCGGCGCTGCCTCGACGAGGCCCGGCAGCGCGGCTGCCGCTCCCTGCTGCTGTGCGTGTGGGAAAAAAATACGCAGGCCCAGGAGTTTTACCGGCGTAAAGGCTTCAAGCAGATCGGCGAAACCGAGTACCGCGTGGGCCACGACGTGCAGAACGACTTCATCCTGCGCAAAGGACTGTGATGATGCGGCGGTTCGGCGTGCGCGGGATGTGGACAGTGGGCTTGGGGCTGAGCCTGCTGGCCGCCTGCTCGCCTGCGGCCGAGCAGCAGCGCGCCGCACCCGTGGGGCGCTACGAAGGCTCGCTCACGTACCGGGGCGCCGAATTGCCGGTGGTGCTCAACGTTTATCAGGACTCGGCCAGCCGGGTAGTGCAGGTGCAGCTGCGCACTCCGGGGGCGCCAGTGTACGCCCGCTGGTTCGACAGCGTGGCTTACCAAGCACCTTCCCTGGCGGGCCGATTGCCCGGCGGTGGCCGGCTGGCCCTGCGCGAAGAGCCGAATTTTCTGACTGGAACCGTGTGGCTGCACGACACGCTGCGGGCGGAACTGGTGGCCGTGCGCCGCGGCCCAGCCGCCCTGCCGACCTATACCGTGACGCGTCAGGCCGCCACGAACGGCGCTCCAGCCATGCTCCGCTACGAACCGCGCGACACCGCGCGCCGCCGGCCAGCCTTGCTGTACTGGTCCGCCGCAGGAGCCGCCGGCACGGCCTACGGCTGGGCCGACTGGCTGGTCGGTCAGGGCGTGGTAGTGGCCGTGGCTGCCCCAGCTGCCGCCCCCGACTCGGTGGCCGCGCAGCAGCTGGCGGCCGCTTTGCAGCGCCTGCGGGCTGATGCCGGAGTCGATTCCGCGCGCGTGGGCGTGTGGGCCGTTGGGCCGGGTGGCCGGGCGGCGGCTTTGGCGGCGGCTCAATTGCCTGGTCCGCCACGCTATATGCTGGTGCAGGGTGCCGCCTTCAGCAAGACTGACCGGGTGTGGCTGCGGCAGTTGGGGCGGCAGCGGGTAGCCGTGCTGGGGCTCTACGGCGCCCTCGATACCACGCTCAGCGTGCCGGAGAGCAGCCAGCTGCTGCGCGCTGCGGTGCGGCGGCGCGGCTCGGGCGTGAAGGTGTACGAGGGCGCTAATCAGGCCCTGTTGCTGATCCGGCCCGAAAAGCCCGATTCGGTGCGGCACTGGCCCGGGCCGCCGGCCGATCTGGCGCCCAGCCTCCAGGAATGGCTGGGCAATCAGCTGCGGCGGTAGCGGCGGGGCTTATACCAGCAACAGGCCTTTTTCGCGCAGCAGCAGCCAAGTGGGCGAAATCAGCCAGGCCTCGAACGACAGGCCGGCCTCGGCGGCGGGGAAGGCCGCGGCGGCTTCTTTGAGCAGCACTTTGGTGTCGTAATCGGCCGAAAGCCGGGTGAGCAGGTTGGTCAGCCAGCGGCCGATGACGGGCGTAGTTTTCAGCTCGAAGTCCTCGGCCTGCTCGTAGAACGTGAGCACGGCCTGCTCGGTGGCGCGGCCTTTCTTGTGGCGGGTTTCCAGGCGCAGCTCGGGCGCGTTGCCCAGCCAAAACAGGCGCAGGTTCTGCTTGGCCAGGTCGGGCTTGCCGGGCTCCGTCAGGGCCGACTCGATGAGCTGGCGCGGGACGGTGGTGCGCGGTACCCGCAGTTCATCGAACCAGAACTGCAGCGGCTCGGTGAGGGCCACGCCGTGCATGTAGTTGTAGAGCGCCTTGGCCAGGCCGGGGCCGAACCGCTCGTGGTCGGCGCCGGTGGGGTCGTCGTGCCAGAGGTCGTTCCAGGCAAAGTCGCCGGGCTCGGGGCCGATGGGCTGCACTTTGTATTTCGCCGGGTTCTGGCCCACGGGTGAGTGGGCCGTCATGGCGAAGCGGTGCCAGTAGCCCGACTGCACGATGCCGGCCTGGAACAGCTGGCGCACCACTTCCAGCGAATCCACGGTTTCCTGGGCAGTTTCGGTGGGGAAGCCGTACATCAAATACGCGTGTACCATGATGCCAGCCTGGGTGAAGCCCTCCGTCACGCGGGCCACCTGGGCAATGGTGACGCCCTTTTCCATCAGCGCCAGCAGCCGGTCCGAAGCCACTTCCAGCCCGCCTGACACGGCAATGCAGCCCGCGGCGGCCAGCAGCCGGCAGAGGTCAGGTGTGAAGGTTTTCTCGAAGCGGATGTTGCCCCACCAGGTGATGCTCACGCGGCGGCGCAGCAGCTCGATGGCCAGGTCGCGCAGGGCCAGGGGCGGCGCGGCCTCGTCCACGAAGTGGAAGCCCGTCTGCCCGGTTTGCCGCACGATTTGCTCGATACGGTCGACCAGCAGGGTGCTCGGGGCGGTTTCGTAGCGGCGGATGTAGTCCAGCGTCACGTCACAGAAGCTGCAGCGCTTCCAGTAGCAGCCGTGGGCCACGGTGAGCTTGTTCCAGCGCCCGTCGCTCCAGAGCCGGTGCATGGGGTTCAGCACCTCAATCACCGAGAGGTAGTCCCGGATCGGCAGCCCGTCGTAGTCCGGCGTCCCGACTTCGGTGTGCGGAATGTCGGCCGTGGTGGCTTCGTTGTGGTATTCCACCTGGCCGGTGGCGGGGTTGCGCAGGAAGGTGCGCTGGTATCGCGGTTCCACTAGAACGTCATGCTGAGCTTGCCGAAGCATCTCTACCGCTGACGTGGGATAAAAATTACTATCAGCCGAAGCGGTAGAGATGCTTCGACTGCGCTCAGCATGACATTCTTTTTCCTCGCCCAGGTACGCCAGCAGCCGCAGCCAGGGGCCTTCGCCGTCGTCGAGGGTGAGGTAGTCGATGTAGTCGAAGAAGCGCGGCTCCTTGATGCCGCGCAGCTCGGTGTTGGGGTAGCCGCCGCCCATCAGCGTGCGGATTTCGGGGCGCTGCTGCTTGGCAAACTGGGCCAGGCGCAGGGCGCCGTAGAGGTTGCCGGGGAAGGGCACCGTGAAGCCGATGAGGTCGGGCTGCTCGCGCTCCAGCACTTCGGCGAAGCACTCCAGCATGAACTCGTCTACCAGGTTCGGGGCCGTTTGCAGCGCGTCGTGGAGCTCATCGAAGCTGGTAGCGGTGAGGCCCAGGTGCTCAGCGTAGCGCGAGAAGCCGAACTGCGGGCCGACGGTTTCCTTGAGCAGGTCGGCCAGGTCTTCGAGGTAGAGCGTGGCCAGGTGGCGGGCCTGGTCGGTGAGGCCCATGGTGCCGAAGGCCGATTCGAGGTCGGCCACGTTGTCGAAGCGGGCCGCTTCGGGCAGGAAACGGCCGTGGCAGATGCGCGGGGCTAGCGTCAGGTCCTTGTTCTGCAGAAAGCGAATGACCGGCTCCACCGTGCTTTCGTAGCGGTGGCGCAGGCGCAGCATCCGCCGGGAGTTGTCCGTCAGCTCGAATCCTCCTCGCTCGATGGCATCGAACACCCGGCGCAGTCCGGCGGCCGAAAACAGCCGTAGCACCAGCTCAATGCCGATATCGGCCTGGGCGGCGTGGTAGCCGCGCCCGCGCAGAAAGCCCGTGAGGTAGGCCGTGGCCGGGTACGGGGTGTTCAGCTGCGTGAGCGGCGGGGTGATGAGGAGGATGCGCAAGGGCGTCGTAGATGTCGTCGGCACGGGGCAACAACCGCCACGCGGCGGCAAAGGTGCCCGCAAAGGTAGACCACGGATTACTGCGGATTTTTTCGGATGCCACGGATTTTGTGGACGGCCCGGGTCTGCCGGGCAGCCGGCCTCAAGCCGGCCGCCCGTTGTGGTGCCGAAAACAAGCGTGCTGGCGTGGAAACGGCAGCCGTTATCGGGTCTGCAGGCGTAAAAGACTCCTCTTGGGCCAGCCCGAAAACTACCCGTTGACGTTCGACGTGCCGGCCCGCATTCTGAGCAACACCGGCCGGCTGGACCACCACGATAAATGCCCGGCGCAGCCTGATTGAACTTACATCTTCATCCCGCCGCCCATACGCATCAGCGGCGCATTCAGGCGCAGGTACACCTCGGCCGATACCGGCGTCTTGCCATAGTAGCCGCGCAATTCCGAATCCGGGCGGTACACCGAGCCCTGCGCGCCCAGGTGCAGCTCAGGGCCTTTGGCGCCAAGCTGGGTGAGGCGGTAGCTGGTGCCCAGGGTGAGGGCGTGGATGTTGAACGCACTGGCGCCTTCGTGCAGGTGCGGCACCTGCATCTCGTCGGGGTCTTTCTGCACGAACTCGTAGCGGCCGTACACGGTGGGGCGGCCCAGCGTGAGGTTGGTTTCGGTCAGCACGGCGTGCTCCCGGCCGTGGTCCGATTTATTCAGGCCCCAAATCAGCGAGGAGGCCACGAAGCGGTAATCGGCCCACTGGTGACTGTGGAGCACGGCGGCGGTGGTGCGCGTCACGTTGTCCTCGAGGTGCAGCTCCTCGGGGCTTTTGATGCGGGCCTGCCCGGCTTCGAGCACCAGCTCCTTGGTCGGGGCCCACTGCAGGCGGGCGGCCCAGGAGTCGGCGCGGGGGCGGTCGAAACCGTAGCGGTGCTCGTCGGGCTCCCGGCCGGTGAAGTTGGAGCCCTCGATTTTGAATTGCTTGTAGCGCAGGCCCACGGTGGCTACCCCGAAGGTGATGTGCGTCGCGTCGACCCAGTGGTGGGAGAGGGGCGCGTCGGGGTTGGGCATGGCCGAAATGCGGTGCATAAAGGCCGTCGGGCCCACGGCCGGCTCGCCGGGGTAGCCCAGGTACAGCGTCAGGTCCACGTCCTGCGAAAAGGCGTGGGTGTAGCCGATGCTCAGGGCCGAAAACAGGTCGTGCGGGTGCTGGCGGTCCACCAGCGGCTGGCCTCGGTAGGCTTCACCCGACTGAAACAGCAGCGGGTAGCCGTTGCCGCCCTCGGTCAGCGGGTCCAGCGAAATCATGGCCGTCAGGTTCAGCAGGCCTTTTTCGCCGATGTTGCGCTGGGCCATGGTCATAAACCAGTTGGGCGCGTCGAAGGTGCGGCCGCCGCGCTGGCCGCCGGAGCGGCCGAGGTTCTGGTTGGTGTAGCGGCCGAACAGGGCGCCGTGGTTCATCACCATCCACTTGCCGTGGTGGCTCATCCACATATACATCGGCGTGGCGTCGGGCTGCCAGGCCGTGCCCGAGCCGTTGCGGGCCATGGGCAGGTTGCGCGAGTACGCGTGCGACATGCCTTCCATCCCCCCGTGCATGTCGTGCGACATGGCGGAGTCGGCACCCATGCCCGGCATCGGGTGGCCAGCGTGCTGACTGTGGTCGGGGGCGGCTGGCTGAGCGTGGTCGGCGTGGTTCATGCCCGGCATGGCGTGGCCCTGGTGGGTGGTATCGGCGGGCGCCGGACGGGCGGGCTGCGCGGGCGGGTTATGCTGGTGCTGGGCAGCGGCAGCCAGGGGCAGCAGTAGCGCCAGGAGGGGCAGAAGTCGTTTCATCGGAGGCAGTAGTCAGTGCTAGCCTACATACCCCGATACCGGCCCCGGGGTTGGTGCAGGATTAGGGGTCCGGCCGTACGATATTTGGCGGGCCCGGCCGCACCCGAGGCGTGGTTTTGGTGTTAAGCGTAAACACCCGCGTGGGCCCCGCTGCCGCATTCCCGTATGAGCACGAATCCATTCTATCAGCAGATTCAGGCGGCGTACCGCGCCCAGCTACGGCCTTCGGAGCAGGAAATCGAGCAGGCGCTCCGCCGCATCTACGGCCACCAGTTTCACCTCACCTCCGCCGGCCCGCGCATGATTGCCGGCGCGGAATCGGTGCGCAATATCATCCGCACCATCAACCGTATCCGGCTGGAAACCGGGTTTCTGGAAAGCTATGTGGCCGTGCCCCCGCCCAGCCCGCCGGCCATCCGCTGCGCCCACGAGGGCTGCCAGGAGCTAGCCCTCGACCGGGGCAGCTTCTGCTACATGCACGACGCCGAGTAGCGCTAGGCTAGCTGGTCGAGCGAGGTGCGCCGGGGGTGGGCCTTGTACTCGGTTACCGTCTGGCCCGTCACCTGCCGAAACTGCGTGCTCAGGTGCTGGGAGGAGCTGTAGCGCAGCTCGTCGGCAATTTCGGCCAGAGTGAGCTGCCCGTAGCTGAGCAGCTCCTTCACCCGCTCAATTTTCAGGCGGATGAGGTATTTCTCCAGCGTCAGGCCCACCAGGCGCGAAAACAGCTTGCTCAGGTGGGCATACGACGCTTCAAACCGCTCTTCCAGGAAAGCCGAGGTGGTCAGCGGGGCGCGGGCCGTGCGCAGGTGCTCCAGGTAGGCGGCCAGCGCCACTTTCACCTGCTCCACCAGTTGCTCGTCGCGGCTTTGCAGCAGCTCGAAGCCGGCCGCTTCCAGCCGCGGGCGCAGCTGCGCCGGGTCGGCCGGGGTGGCCTCATGCAGCACGGCGTGGCCCAGCGTGACTTCCGTGGGCTGCAGGCCGGCGTCGGTCAGGATTTGCTGCACGGTGCTGATGCAGCGCGGGCAAACCATGTTTTTGATGTGCAGCTCGGTGGTCATGGCGCGGGTTAGTCGGAGGTGGTCGGCGTGCGGGGGGCGTAGCGGGTGGGCTTGGGCGTGGCCGGCGTTTTGGGCGTGTTGCTGGCCCGGGGCTTGCGCGCGGGCTGTGGCGTGGGATGCTCGGCCCAGCTGCGGCCAAACCAGTTGTCGGCCGCCCAGTTGACAAACGGCACCACCGCCAGAAAAGTGACGCCCAGCAGCACAAACCACACGAACGTGGCCCCCATCAGCCGGCCGAAAAAGCCGTCGAACCCGAACAGGTAGGCCACCAGCAGCAACGATAGCCCGAAGCTGACGGCCAGCAGGATGCCGGCCCGGCGCACCAGTGGGTGCGTCAGCCAGGATGAATTGCGGGAAGCAGAAGCGCGACGACGGGGAGCAGCCATTCGGCAAAGATAGACCCCGGAATCGGTCTGCCCGCAGGCCCGCCCGGGGGGCGGGCGCGGAGCCCTTGGCCGGGGGCAGGTGCGTTGCAAGCGGGGCATTCGGCCGGTTTCGGGGCAGCCGGGGCGCTTAGCGGCCGCGAAATCAACCACATAACCAAAGCCCGGCGGCCGCGTTTGTGCTAGCAGCGGCATTTTGCCGGCTCCGGCCGCTGCGTATATTGCCTGCCGACCATACTTACTCCCTCAACTTCCATGAACACCTTCCTCCACCCGCTGCGCACCCTGGGCGCGGCCCTGCTGCTGGCCGCCGGCCTCAGCGCCTGCAGCACCGGCACCGAATCGGGCGACACCAACGTGGAACGCGGCACCGAAAAAGTGGCCCGCGACCCTGGCGCCCAGTCCGCCAACGGCGGCATCGACACGATGCGGGCCCAGCGCGACACCGCCGTCAGCGCCCAGGAACGTCTCTACGATAAGTCGCGCAACCGGAAAGACCGCGACAACGACGGCAAAGCCGACCAGTAAATTGGCTGCCTGCTAACGAAACCGGCCCCGCCAGCACGTAGCTGACGGGGCCGGTTTATTGTAGTGAGGCTGGGCGCTCTGGGTCGGCTTAGCGGAACGAGAAGGCGCTGGCCCCGATGCCCACCGTAAACGAATCAACGGGCGCGTAGCTGGTGTTGTAGCGCACGGCGCGGCCATCGGCCGAGAACGAGCCGGTAGCCAGGTACAGCTCGTTGTTGCTCGGGTCGACGCCGAAGCCGTTGAAGCTGCGGCGGCGCAGCACCGGCGTCGTGGGCGGCGCCGTGGCGGTGGTGGCCATGCGGTAGATAGCCGAGCCGTAGCTGTAGTACAACGCCGTGCGGTCGGAGGAAAGCTGCAGCTCGGTGGGGCCGCCCGCCGTGAAGGCGAAGGTAGCCTGGCTGGCGTACGGGGCCGTGGCCGAAAAGCGAATCAGCGCCCCGGGCCTCGCGCCATAGTTGCCGTCGCAGGCCACCCACACGTTGCCGCTGGCGTCTTGCACGAGGGATTTGGGGCCCGCCGCCACGGTCAGCGTGGTTTCCACTTGGTTGGAGGTCAGGTCAACGACGCTGATGGTGTTTTCGTCGCCGTTCGGCACAAACAGCTTGTTGCCGGCCACCAAGGCCTTTTCCGGATTGCGGCCTACCGTCACGGTGCTGGTCACGCTGTTCGTGTTCAGATCGATGACGGACACGCGGCCGGCCAAATAGTTGGGGTAGGCGCCCTGCCACTCGGTGAGGTAGCCCTTGCTGCCGCTCGCAGCCAGGTAGCGCGGCTGCGAACGGCCGTCGATGGAGGCCACGGCGTTGAACTTGGGCAGTTCCACCACTTCCACCTTGCCGCTGTTGTTCACCACCACGTAGCCCTTGTTGCCCACCACCGTCATCGACTGCACCACGTCGCCCACGGTGCGGCCGTTAGCGCGTTGAAACTGGTCTTTTTCCGATTCCTTGGTTTCGCGCCGGTAGCCGCTCACCGAGCCATTCGGGGTACCGTACTGGCCCTGGTTCAGCACGTACACGTTGGCGTCAAGGGTCTTTTTTTCGGTTTCGTCTTTGCCGCAGCTGCTCAGTAGCGTGGCCGCCAGCGGCAGCGTCAGCAGGGGGCGAAGTCGGAGGGCGAGGGGAGAGAATTGCATGGGGTATGATGGAAAAGTGAATGTCGATTAGTGCCAGGCCACGCGCAGGCTCAGCGTGCCCGCGCGCGGCGGCATAGCCCGGAACGCGTAGTTCTGGTAGCGGGCGTTGGTGAGGTTATGGCCCTGCAGCAGGGCCGTCAGCTGCCAGCGGCCGCAGTGCCAGCGGCGCCCCACGCTGCCGTGCAGCAGGGCGTAGGCGGGCAGAAAGTCCGAGCCCGAGGCCGTGGTGTAGCGCTGGTCGGTGAAGGTGGCGGCCGTGGTCAGCAGCCAGCCGCGCCAGTCGTGGTCGGTGCTGAGCGAGGCGGTGTGCCGTGGCACGTAGGCCAGCTGCACGCCCACCGGGTCAGAATCCTGAACGTAACCGCGGCGCTTCTGGCTCTGAGTAAAGGCATAGCCAGCCGTGGCGCGCAGCTGGTAGCGCCCGCGGCGCCACTGGGCCTGGGTGCTGGCTTCGAGGCCCTGGCTGCGCACCTGGCGTAGGTTCTGGGGCGTCCAGGTACCGTTGGCGTCGGGCAGCCACTGCACCCAGTTGTCCACCAGCAGGCGGTAGGCCGTCAGGTCGGCCTGCAGGCTGAGCTGGGCGCTGGGCAGCGCTGCGTAGTGCAGGCCCGCTTCGCCACCGACGCTGGTTTCGGGCCGCAGGTCGGGGTTGCCGCCGGGGCGCCAGTACCGCTCGTTCAGGGTAGGGGCGCGGTAGCTGCGGGCGGCGCTGGCCTTCAGCCACAGCTGCTGCCGGGCCGTGCGCCAGGCCTGCCACTCCGCGCCGGCCGTGGGCGCCAGCGGCGGCCGGCGGCCGGGCAGCGCGGCCTGGCGGGCGTTCAGCGTGAGACGCAGCCGGGCCGAAGGGTCGTAGCGCAGCAGGGCAAAGCCGGCGTAGCGCTGCTCCTGCACCGGGCGACGGTAGCCATCCACGCGGGCCACGAAATGCTGGGCTTCGGCCCCAAGGCGCAGGCTGAGATTAGGGCGCCACTGCCAAGTGTGTTCCAGCTGGGCCTGCCGCACGCTGCTGCGCGAGTGGCTGGTGCTGAGCTGGTCGTTCTGGTAGTCGATCAGGTCGCCGAACCAGGCGGCCCGTACGCTGGTTTCGCTGCGGGCGGCGCGGCGGCGGTAGCCCAGCACCGCGCGGGCGCTTTGGTCCCGCTCGCGGGCGTGGTTGTTGCTGGAGCCGATGGCGGGCTGAATCTGCCGGTTGGCGTCGGTGAGCCAGAGCGCAGCCGTGACTTCGCCGCGCCGGCCGACCTGCACCGTCACGTCCTGCTGCAGACTGCTCTGCGTGAGGGCCGCGTTTTCCTGGCGCCGCCGCACCTCGCCCTGCAGCTCCCGGCTATAGTAATGGAAGTCGTTGTCGGCCTGCCGCACCAGGAAGCTGGTGCGCACCGCCACGCGGGCGTCGCGCTGGCTGCCGCTGAAGCTGAAGGCCCGGGCCCCAAAGCTGCCCGCTTCCGCCGAGGCGCTGACCTGCGTGCCCGTTGGCGCCGTGGCCGAGCCGAGGACCACCGCGCCGCCCACCGCGCCGGTACCGTAGAGCGCCGCCGCTGGCCCGTGCTGCACGTCCACGCGGCCCAAACCGGCCACTGGCAGCAGGGAAAAATCCGCTTCGCCCAGGGTCGGAAAGTTCAGGTTGAAGCCGTGCCAGAGCACCGCCGTGTGCCGCGCCGACGTGCCCCGAATCGACAAGGAAGCCAGCTGCCCCGGGCCGTAGGTGCGCAGATACAGCGGCGTGCGGCCCGATAGCGCATCGGCCACCGTGCCACCCTGGTAAGGCGCCAGCGCGGCCGAGTCGAGGGAGGTGAAGCGGCTACCGGCAGCGTAGCGCGTGGGCCGCAGGGCCTGCACCCGCACCGTGGGCAGCACGTGCCGGGCTGAATCAGCCGAGGCGGTACGGCCCGATTGTGCCCACGCCGGCGCGAGGCCGCTGCCAAGCAGCAGCGCTAGCCAACCGCGACCAAGCGCGGAGCAGAAACGGGGAGCGTACAACCGAACCAAAATTTTCGTAGCCGAAAAATTCGGTTCAGAACCAGGCGCGCGGCCGTGTAGGCTACTTACCGGGCTGAGGCAGAATCAGGGAAGCCGGGCCCGCCGCCAGATGACGACACCGCCCAAAATGATTCATTCTCCGCCCGTCCTCCGCAGGCGCCGAACACTAAGATGCGCACGGGCAGGTCTCCTGACTTGCTTCGCGCCGGGCGGCCTTCCCATTCCTCCGCCGGTCAGGTCGACCGGCATCAGCGGAACAGTGGCGAGGTGGGCCCGGCGCATGATGGAAGCTTACAGTTGCGGGGACAGCTGCCGAATTTCACGGCATTCCCTTTTCAGCCGCGCCCCCCGATTGGGGTCTGGCCACCCATGCGTGGGGCAAAGATAACCACGGATTCGACGGATTTTTCGGATTCCACGGATTTTGTGGACGGCTGCCGATGGGTTATTGCTGCTCGTCAGAAAGTTATCAGAGGAGCTGCGGCAGTCGTAGCCAGCCACAGCCCGCTTTGACCGTACAAGGCCCATGAAACTCCCGCTTGCCTACTACCGGCAGCCCGACGTGGTGGCCATTGCCCGCGACCTAGTGGGCAAATACCTCTTCAGCCGCATCGACGGCGTGCTGACCGGCGGCCGCATCGTCGAAACCGAAGCCTACGCCCACATCGACGACCAGGCCTGCCACTCCCACCTGGGCCGCTTCACCAAGCGCACCCGCGTGATGTACGAAGCCGGCGGTGTGGCCTACGTGTACCTGATTTACGGCCGCTACGCCCTGTTCAACATCATCACTAACGTGGCCGGCAAGGCCGACGCCGTGCTCATCCGGGGCCTGGAGCCCACCGAGGGCCTGCCCGAAATGCAGCTGCGCCGCGGCCTCAGCCAACCGGCCCGCAACCTCACCGCCGGCCCCGGCCTGCTCACCCAGGCCCTCGGCATCGGCGTGCCGCACTACGGCACCGACCTCACCGGCAACCTCATCTGGCTCGAAGACCGGCAGGAGCCCGTAGCCGCGGCCGATATCGTTGCCAGCCCCCGCGTCGGCATCGATTACGCCGGCGCCGATGCTGCCCTGCCGTGGCGCTTTCGCCTGAAAGGCAACCCCTGGACCAGCCCGGCGAAGTGAAATGGTGAGATGGTGAGTTTGACGTTCTGATAGCGCCTAAATACACAACGGCCCCGACAACCAAGGTTGCCGGGGCCATTGCTTCTGAAATAGATGATGGTGCCGATTGAACATCAACTCACCAGGTCACCACCTCGCCATTTCACCGCCCGTCAGGGCGCCAGCCGGTCACACACCAGCACGATCAGGCGGCCGGTCAGGTCCGTGGTGGCCATGAGGTAAGTGGTGCCGCCTTCGCGGATGCCGGTGCGGTGGCGGAAATCGGCTACCGAGTCGGGGAAGTTGCGGGTGGTGACGTGGGCGCGTTGCTCGGGCCCGAGGTGGCTCAGCAGCTCCTTTTTGTCGTAGCGGCATACGGCCCGGCAGCGGAAGATGCGCCCCGGAAAGTCCTCGCGCAGCTGATTGGAGGTGTAGAGGTGGCTGTGCTGGTGCAGCTTCAGCAGGCTGAAGCTGGTGCCAATGCTCTTGAAGCTGCCGGCCTTGAGCACCGCCACGTTGGGTTCGTAGATGTAATCCTGCGGTTCGGCATAGCGCGGCACGGCTTTGGTCTCCCGGGTGCGGTTCGAGCGGAAGGTCTGCTCCCGCCCGTCGCGTAGCAGGTTCACCGTCAGGCGTTCCGGGTCCACGGCCGGCTCCTGTCCCAGCTCGTACAGCACTTCCTTGCACTCGTTATCGACAGCCACCACCCAGAGGCGGCGCACGCGGCCCAGCTCCTGAATGGCCTGCTCCACGTCGAGCATGGGCGAGGTCTTGAGCAGCACGCGCTCGGCCTTGCGCAGCAGCAGCGGCAGCAACTTCACCACGTCCGGCTCGCAGTCGGCCAAGCGGTAGATTTTCTTGTCGGCCGAGTCGCGGCGGGCCGGGTCGAGGTACAGCCAGTCGAAATGCCCGTCAGGCTGCTCGCGCAGCCACGCGGCGGCGTCGCCTACGTGCAGGTGCACGTTGGTCATACCGAGCACCTCGAGGTTGTGGCGTACCACTTCCACCAGCTGCGCGTTGCGTTCCACGTAGTGCACTTCCTGCACGCTACGGGCGAAGTGGCTGCTGTCGACGCCAAAACCGCCGGTAAGGTCGGCCAGGCGGGTGCCGCTCACCAGCGAGGCCTTAAACGCCGCCGTGCGGGCCGACGAGGCCTGCTCCACCGACAGCGCAGGCGGAAATACCAGGTCGGGATTGGCCGCCCAGGTGGGTAGCTTGGTTTTGGCCTTCTGACGGGCCTGAATCTGGCGCACCAACTCGGGCACGGGCAGATTGGGGTAACGGCGGGCCTGCAGAGCCAGCTTGGCGGGGTCGTCGTGCAGGTGCTCGGCCACGTATTGGCGGGCCTCCGCCGACAGAGAAACGTCCATCACAACGGTAAGATAGCGCCCAAATGGCGCAAAGGTAGGGGTGGGACTAGCGCAACGTCCAGCCCACCAGCAGCTGCGGACGGCCCGTAGGGGCCGTCACGCCGAGCAGGTCGGGCATGGCGCGCTCCATTCCCATACGGCGCGCGGCCGGCGAAGTCGCATTCTGGGCCTCCACCGCGCGGATAAAATGCTGGTTGGTGTGGCGCGTGATAAACGCGTTCGAAATCAGGCTGACCACGGCCACGCCGATAGCGGCCTTCTGGACGTTGCTGAAATACTGCGGCTTATCGGTGCTGAGGATCTGCTGGGCGTATACCCCGGCCGACCCTACGAATACCGCCCGCTCGGCCAGGTGCAGCCAGCGCTGCCGGCGGTAGCTGTCGAGGCTGGCAATGGCTTGCTCGTCGGTGAGGTAAGGACGCAGGCGCTGGCCGAAAAAGCCCGCGTTCTGGTACTGCTCGCCGCTGCCAGTGGTAAACCAGAAGTTCTTCTGCACGCCATTCAGGCCGCGGTCCTGGTCTTCAGGGCTCAGGCGGATGCTGGTGCCGGGCGTCACCGGCGTCTGCTGGGCCAGGGCCGGAGCCGCGGCGCCACACAGCAAGGGCAAGAAGAGAGCAGCGGCGCTTTGGCGCAACGGTTTCAGCAGGGCGGTAGACGTCATGCTACAAAGTTAATATTCAGGGACTCGGAATTGGGCAGGTTCCGACGAACAGCCCAACCAAACCGACGAACGTTACGTTTTCAGGCCCAACGCATGTGGTGTTCACTTAATTCCTTCCTTCATGAACCACCCTCTGAAACGCATTGGTCACCTCCTGCTTCTGGCCGCGGTGCCAGCCACCTTTCTCGCCAGCTGCGGCGGCGACGATGATCCGGATCCGGTGACGCCCGCCCCCGACCAGGGGCAGGTGCAGGCAGTACACGTAGCTCCCTACAACAAGGTCAAGATTGATCTGCTCGTCGATGACCAAAAAGCCGCCGACGCGGATTACGGCCGCGCCACCGGGTACAAGGCTGCCAACTCTGGCAACCGGGTGCTTAAGGTGAAAGCCACCACCACTCAGGCTGACGTGGTGCCTGCTATTACCCAGACCATCGAAAAAGACAAACGCTACACGCTGTACGTGTACAACCCCACGGCTTCCACCGTCGGTACCCTTATTACCACGGATGATCAAACCGCGCCTGCCGCGGGCAAAGCCAATGTGCGATTTGTCAATGCCGGCTTTGGGGCGGGCAACGTGACGTTGACGTACCAGGGCACCGGGGCGACGCCCATTGTGTCGAACCTGGCTTACGGTGCCGCTTCGCAGCAGCCCACGACGGTAGATGCCCGGGCGTACACCTTGGAAGCCCGCGAGGCGGCCGGGCTGGGCAACACGTTGAAATCCAAGGCCGTCACGTTCGAATCCGGGAAAATCTACACCGTAGTGCTGCGGGGGCGCAACTCCCTAGCCGTGCCGACGGATGAACAGTTGGAATTGGATGTGATTACCAACAACTAAAGCTCGTTTTCGAGCCACCTGCGCTAAGCCCGGGCCACTTGGTCCGGGCTTTTTGCTATGCCTAGTTCAAGGCAAACAAATTGGTTAACTTTGTACTTGTATTGCGACATTTCCACGACTGACCATGGTTGAGACCAAGACCTACGTACCGTATAAGGTAAAAGACATTTCGCTGGCCGAGTGGGGCCGCAAGGAAATCCGTTTGGCTGAGGCTGAAATGCCCGGTCTGATGTCCCTGCGCGCGCAGTACGGCGCCAGCAAGCCCCTGCAAGGTGCCCGCATTGCCGGCTGTCTGCACATGACCATTCAAACGGCCGTCCTGATCGAGACGCTGCAGGCCCTGGGCGCGGAAGTGACCTGGTCGTCGTGCAACATCTTCTCGACGCAGGACCACGCCGCCGCGGCCATTGCTGCCGCCGGCACGGCCGTGTACGCCTGGAAGGGCATGAACGAGGAGGAATTCAACTGGTGCATCGAGCAGACGCTGTTCTTCGGCGAGGAGCGCCAGCCGCTGAACATGATCCTCGACGACGGCGGCGACCTGACCAACATGGTGCTGGACCGCTTCCCCGAGTTGGTGAGCGGCATCCGCGGCATCTCGGAAGAAACGACCACCGGCGTACTGCGCCTGGTGGAGCGCATGAAAGCCGGCAAGCTGCCCCTGCCCGCCATCAACATCAACGACTCGGTTACCAAGTCGAAGTTCGATAACAAGTACGGCTGCAAAGAGTCGGCCGTGGACGCTATCCGCCGCGCTACCGACGTGATGATGGCCGGCAAGATTGCCGTGGTGGCCGGCTACGGCGACGTAGGAAAAGGCACCGCCGCCTCGCTGCGCGGCGCCGGCGCCCGCGTGGTCGTGACGGAAATCGACCCGATCTGCGCCCTGCAGGCCGCCATGGACGGCTACGCGGTGAAGAAGATGGAAAACGCCATCAAGGAGGCCGACATCGTCATCACCACCACCGGCAACTGCGACATCGTGCGCGAAGAGCACTTCCGCGCGCTGAAGGACAAGGCCATCGTCTGCAACATCGGCCACTTCGATGACGAAATCGACATGGCTTGGCTGAACCAGAACTACGGCCACACCAAGGACACGGTGAAGCCGCAGGTGGACATCTACACCATCGACGGCAAAGAGGTCATCATCCTCGCCGAAGGCCGCCTGGTGAACCTGGGCTGCGCTACCGGCCACCCCTCGTTCGTGATGTCCAACTCGTTTACGAACCAGACGCTGGCCCAGCTGGAGCTGTGGCAGAACCACGACCAGTACGAGAACAAGGTGTACACCCTGCCCAAGCACCTCGACGAAATGGTGGCCCGCCTGCACCTCGCCAAAATCGGCGTGGAGCTGGACGAGCTGACGCCCAAGCAGGCTGATTACATCAAAGTACCGGTGGAAGGCCCGTTCAAGTCGGACCTGTACCGCTACTAGGCTTGAAGCCGAGATAAAAAAGCCCCGCCGGACGATTCCGGCGGGGCTTTTTGCTTTCGTGGCGCATCAGGAGAAAATGCGCAGGGACAGTGGATACCGCCACAGCACGCCCTCGTTGGCCTTGATGGCACCGATGATGGGGAAGATCAGAGAAACCAGGCCCAGAATGGCCAGCAGCGGAAAACCAATCAAGACAAACACGAGCAGGCCGCCGACGGCACCGTAAATCAAGGCACTGATAAGCCAGTTGACGACCACTTTGCCGTGGGCATCAATACCGGGCAGCTCATCTTTCTTGAGTTGCCAGAGGATAATGGGCAGTATAAAGCCGGCGCCGGGAAGCAGCAGGCCGGCTAGCAGCGACAAATGCAGAAACGTGGCCCATTGCCGTGCCTCAGATTCGGTTGTGTAAGTCATTGGATGAAAGCCGGGAAAGTTGAAAGGCGGAAAGAACACGAAAAACCGGAACAAACTCTCGCCTTCCTTCTGATCTGAAGCCATGTGCTTAGCCAATGGAATACGGATATTTGCCCTTATGCCCACGGTTCCGCTCTCGGTTGTCATCATCACCTTCAACGAAGAAGCCAACATCGGCCGCTGCCTCGCGGCCCTGGACGGCCTGTCCGACGACGTGGTGGTGGTCGACTCCGGCTCCACCGACCGCACCGTGGCCATCTGCCGGGAGCATGGCGCCCGCGTCGTGGTGCATCCCTTCGCCGGCTACGTCGCGCAGAAGAACTTTGCCACCGCCCAGGCCCGCCACAACCACGTGCTGCAGCTCGACGCCGACGAAGTGCTGACCGAGGCCCTGCGCGCCGAAATCCAGCGCGTGACGGCCGACTGGCAGCACGCCGGCTACAGCCTGCCGCGCCTCACCAACTACTGCGGCCACTGGGTGCGCCACGGCGGCTGGTACCCCGACCGGAAGCTGCGCCTCTACGACCGGCGCCTGGGCGCCTGGCAGGGCCAGCTGCTGCACGAACGGTACGAGGTACAGCCCGGCCAGACGCTGGGCCAGCTCCAGTCCGACTTGCTGCACTATTCCTATCCGACCATCGAAAGCCACGTGCAGCAGCTCAACAAATTCACGACCATCGGCGCCGAGGAGCTGGCCGCCCGGGGCAAACGCGCCAACGGCCTGCAGCTGTGGGTGAAGCCGACGTGGAAGTTCTGGCACCTGTACCTGCTGCGCGGCGGCTGGCTCGACGGCTTTGCCGGCCTGAGCATTGCCGCGCTATCGGCCTGGGGCGTGTTTCTGAAGTACGCCAAGCTGCGCGTACTCACCCGCAAACCAGCTGCCGCATGAAGACCTTCCTCGTCAGCCGCACCGACGCCATCGGCGACCTGGTGCTGACTTTGCCCGTCTGCGGCTGGCTGAAGCAGCGCTACCCCGGCTGCCGCGTGGTCTTGCTCGGCCGCGACTACACCCGCGCCGTAGCCGCCGCCTGCCCCGCCGTCGACGAATTCATCAGCGACGATGACCTGCAAAAGCTGCCCGCCGCCGAACAGGTAGCCACGCTGCGCGCCGTGGGCGCCGACGCCGTGCTGCACGTATTTCCCAGCCGCCGCCTAGCCCGGCTGTGCCAGCGGGCCCGCATTCCGCTGCGCATCGGCACGCGCAACCGCTGGTTTCACTGGCTGAGCTGCAACCGCCTGGTGCCGCTCAGCCGCCGCCACTCGCCCCTGCACGAAGCCCAGCTCAACATGGAGCTGCTGCGCCCGCTCGGCCTCACCGCCATTCCCGCCCTGGCTGAGCTGGTGCCGCTTGGCCGCTTGGCCGCCGATTCGCCGTTGCTGCCTGCTCACGCGGCCATGTTGGCGCGCGAGCGGCCCGAACAGCTCAACATCATTCTGCACCCCCGCTCCCGCGGGCACGGCCGCGAGTGGGGCCTGGAGCACTACGGCACGTTGGCCCGGGCGCTGCACCAGCGCGGCCACCGCGTCTTCGTCAGCGGCACCCAGGCCGAGGGCGACTCCATGCGCGAGTGGCTGCAGGCGCACGCCGCCGTCCTCACCGACCTCACCGGGCAGCTGTCCTTGCCGCAGTTTCTGGCGTTCATTGCCGCCGCCGATGGGCTGGTGGCTTCCGGTACTGGGCCATTGCACCTGGCGGCGGCGCTGGGGCGGCACGCGCTGGGCGTGTTTCCGCCCATGCGGCCCATTCACCCGGGCCGCTGGGCGCCGCTGGGCCCGCACGCCGAGTACGTAGTGTTCGACAAGCCCGACTGCGAGGACTGCCGCTCAACGCCCGCCGCCTGCACTTGCATCAAGGCTATTACGGCCGCCGAGCTGCTGAGCCGCATCGATACTTGGCAGCCACTGGCCGCGTTGTAGCTTTAGCCGCTCGTTTTTGTCTTTTCGCGTGAATGTTCGTCTGAACCCGTTACCGGATTGGTACCGTCGCGGCTACCTGTCGCAATACTTACTGCTGATTGCCTGCGTAGCCGGTGGCATCGGGTTACTATTTACAGCCCGGGCCTTGGTGGCGCTGGCGCCCTTAGCGGCCGTTGTAGCAGCGCTGCTCAATCCTCACCTGCGCCGGGCTGTGCCGCAGTGGCTGCGCAACGGGGCCGCCCGCCGCGCTGCTGTACTCTACCTGCTCATCCCGCTCACTTGGTGGTACACCTCCGACTGGGACGTGTGGCGCCACGAACTGTACCGGCAGTTGCCGCTTATCGGCGTACCGCTGGCCTTTGTCTTGGCCGTGCCGTTGTCGGGGCGGCAGCGCTTCGGGCTGGGAGCGGGCTTCGTGGGTAGCACCGCACTGCTGGGCCTGGCTACCCTGGGCCGCTACCTCGCCGACCCTGTCTGGGCGCAGGAACTGATTGGTACCGGGCAAAATGTGCCTTCGGTCACCAATATCTTCCACATCTATTTCGGCGTGATGCTGGCCCTGGCGGCATTCTGGGCCGTGTCGCTCAGCCAGGAGCCGCGGGCCGGGCGGCTCGGGCGCTGGCTGCTGCTCGGCGCGGCGGCGGCGGCCACCGTCAGCCTGCACGTGCTGGTGTACCGCACCGGTTTGCTGGCGTTTTATACGGCGCTGTTCGTGTCGGGCCTGTTGCTGCTGTTCCGCCGGCCGCTGCTGGCGCTGGGGCTGCTGACCGTGGGCCTTGGGCTGGCCGTAACCGCTTACGTCAGCCTGCCCTCGGTGCAGAAACGCGTCGGGGCCACGCTCTACGACCTGCAGGAATACAACGCCGGCCGCGACATCAACCAGCTGTCCATCGGTCGGCGGCTGGCGGCCCTGCACAATGCGCAGGCGCTGGTAACCGAGCACCCCTGGCTGGGCGTGGCCCCGGCCGACGTGCGCCAGGCCATGGACGCGCAGTTCGCGTGGCAGACCTACGGCCTGGAGCAGCAGAACCGCGTGATGATTCACAACCAGTACGTGCACTACCTCGTCGGGGCCGGCGCACTGGGCCTGCTGGTGTGGCTCTGGGTGCTCATTACGCCCCTGGTGCAACCCGGGCTGCGCCAAAATCCGTACGTGAGACACTACCTGCTCATTTTCGCGGCGGCGGCCCTGGCCGATTCGCTGCTGGAAATGCAGATAGGCTTCAACCTGTTCGTCTTCCTCTATGGCTTTCTGGTCGTCGCGGCCGAACGGCGCCGCCAGGCCAGCGGTGTAACCCGTTGAACCCAACCTTTCGTTACATTTAGCCGAGGCAATACTCACCTGCCTGAACCACCCACCTCTATGAGCGACACTCCCGAACGGGTTCCTAAACTGAGCAAGGAGGAGAAAGACCGTCGTTTCCAAGCCGAGCTGCTGCCCGTGCTGGATTCCCTCTACAACTTTGCCTTCCGCCTGACTCTCGACGAAGACGACGCCAATGACCTCGTCCAGGAAACCTACCTGAAGGCCTACCGCTTCTTCGAATACTTTGAGCCCGGAACCAACGCCAAAGCCTGGCTGTTTCGCATCCTGAAAAATTCGTTCATCAACGATTTTCGGAAAAAAAGCAAGCAGCCCGCCAAGGTCGACTACAGTGAAATCGAGGGCTACTACAACACCGAGGACGTGGATGCCGACGCCGATACCGGCGCCACCTCGCAGGACATGCGCCAGCAGTCCACCCGCGACCTGATCGGTGACGAAGTAGCCAGCGCCCTGAACTCCCTGCCCGTCGACTTTCGCACCGTCATCATCCTCTGCGACCTGGAAGGTTTCACCTACGAGGAAATGGCCAAGGTGCTCGATATTCCTATCGGGACGGTCCGCTCCCGCCTGCACCGCGCCCGTAATTTCTTGAAAGACAAACTGGAGCGCTACGCAAAAAAAATGGGTTACGGCAACGATTCTGAGGAAGACGATGTTGCCCCAGCGTACGATGAAGACGAAGACTAAGTACATTTAACCTCCTCCACCGACCTACTTCCTCCGCTATGGCCCCGAAGTCTACACCCAACCAACAAGGCCCGGCCGCCCACATTGCCGCCGGCGCCGACTGTGAGCGTGTGAACACCATCCTCGACCAGATTATCGTAGGCCACGAGCCTACCATCGAGGACGAAGAGTACTTCGTCCATCATGCGGAAGATTGCTCGCCCTGCTTCGATAGTATTGATAAGCAGCGCGTTTTCGTTGACTTCGTGAACCAGTACGTAGGGCGCAAAGGCGTACCCGCTGGTCTTTCTGCCAACATTATGGCGCGCGTACAGGCCGAAAAGGTCTAATTTTGCCCTATGCAGGGCAAAATCATCGCGTTTTCGGCGCCTTCAGGGGCCGGCAAAACCACCATCGTCCACCGGCTCATGGAACGCATTCCGGAGCTGAGCTTTTCTATCTCGGCCTGCACGCGCGACCGTCGCGGCCGGGCCGAGCAGAACGGCAAGGACTACTATTTCATCACCGTTCAGGAGTTTCAGGAGAAAATCCGCCACGACGAATTTGTGGAGTGGGAGGAAGTCTACGAAGGCTCCTACTATGGCACCCTGAAGTCGGAAGTTGAGCGTATCTGGGAAGGCGGCAAGCACGCCATCCTCGATATCGACGTAAAGGGTGGCCTCAGCATCAAGGAGTTCTACAAAGAGCGTGCCTTGTGCATTTTCGTCAAGCCGCCGTCCCTGGAAGTGCTGGAGCAGCGCCTGAAGTCCCGCGCCACCGATTCGGCGTCGAGCATTTCGGCCCGCCTTTACAAGGCCAACTTCGAGCTGACTTTCGAGGACCGCTTCGACGCCGTTATCGTCAACGACGACCTCGACTTGGCCACCTTCCAGGCCGAAAAGCTGGTGCGCGACTTCATCACCGCCGAGCCGGCCATCGTCTGATGAGCAGCCCGCGCCGCGTGGGCCTGCTCTTCGGCTCGTTCAACCCCGTCCACGTCGGGCACCTGATCCTGGCCAACCACCTGGCCACCCGCACCGATCTGGAGGCGGTGTGGCTGGTGGTGTCGCCGCAGAGCCCGTTTAAGGTGGGGGAGGAGTTGCTATCCGAGCAGGCGCGCCTGCACCTCGTGCAGCTGGCCATTGCCGGCAACGAACGGCTGCGCGTGCTCGACGTGGAGTTCGGCCTGCCCAAGCCCAGCTATACCATCGATACCCTCGATGAGCTGCGCCGGCAGTATCCGGGCACCGAGTTCGTGCTGCTCATGGGCGGCGACAACCTGCCGGGTTTGCCCCGCTGGAAGTCCGCCGACCGCCTGCTGACCGAGTTTGAAGTGTACGTGTACCCCCGGTCCGGTTATGCGCTGCCGGAGCCGTTGCCCGCGAAGGTGCGCGTGGTGGAAGCTCCGCTGCTGGATATTTCGGCTACGTTCATCCGTGCCAGCATCCACGCCGGGCAATCCATCCGCTACCTCGTACCGGAGGCGGTGGAGCGTGAGATAGAAGCGCAGGGCTACTGGCGCGGCAACTAGACCAAGTAAACGCAACGCGGCCCGGCTGATTTCTCAGTCGGGCCGCGTTGTTTTTCAGCTTGAGCCGAAAGCTTAGATGGTCATAATCTCCGCTTCCTTCTTGCTCATCGCGTCGTCAATCTTCACGATGTAGCTGTCGGTGTACTTCTGCACCTTGGTTTCGGCGTCCTTCACGGCGTCTTCCGAAGCGCCTTCCTTCTGCAGCTTGCGCAACGACTCGTTCACGTCCTTGCGGATGCCGCGGATGCGGACTTTGCCGTTTTCGGCTTCGTTCTTCACCTGCTTCACCAGGTCGCGGCGCCGCTCCTCGGTCATCGGGGGCAGGTTCAGGCGAATCGAGTCGGCATCCGAAATGGGGTTCAGGCCCAGGTCGCTGTTCTTGATGGCCTTGGAGATTTCGCCCAGCATGTTCTTTTCCCAGGGGCGGATAACCAGCGAGCGGGCGTCGGGGGCCGATACGTTGGCCACCTGCGCCACCGGCGTAGGCGTGCCGTAGTAGTCGACGCGCAGGGAGTCCAGCATCGAGGGCGTGGCCTTGCCGGCCCGGATGCGGCTCAGCTCCGTGTTGGTGTGCTGCAGCGCCTTCGCCATCGATTCTTCGGCGTCGCTCAGGTACAGCTGAATTTCTTCGTCCATGTGTGGAAAGGGAATGGTTAAATTGTTGAATGGCTAAAGGGTTGATTGTTCTGCAAACCTAGAACGACCAGCCGTTTAACCATACAGCCATTTGACAATTAAGAGTTACGCCTGTTGCCCGCTGGCAGCGGGGGAGGAGTGGTGCAGGTCGGGCTGCAAGCCGCTGTGCTTGGGGTCGAGGTTGGGTTCGGCACCGTTCATCGTCACCAAAGTACCCACGGCCTCGCCGCGGAGCAGCTTCTGCAGGTTGCCTTCCTTGTTCATGTCGAACACGATGATGGGCAGATTATTCTCCTTGCAGAGCGTGAAGGCGGTCATGTCCATCACGTTGAGGTTCTTTTCCATCACCTCGTCGAAGGTAATCTGCGGGTAGCGCGTGGCCGTGGGGTCCTTCTCGGGGTCGGCCGTGTAGATGCCGTCGACGCGGGTACCCTTCAGCACCACGTCGGCCTCCACTTCGATGGCGCGCAGCGAGGCGGCCGAGTCGGTGGTGAAGTACGGGGAGCCGATGCCGGCGCCGAAGATGACCACGCGGCCTTTTTCGAGGTGGCGCATGGCCCGGCGGCGGATGTACGGCTCGCACACGCGCTGAATGGTGAGGCCCGAGAGCAGGCGCGTAGGCGTGCCCAGCTTTTCCAGGGCGCTCTGCAGGGCCATCGAGTTGATGACCGTGGCCAGCATGCCCATGTAGTCGCCCTGCACGCGGTCGAGCCCGAAGGCTTCGGCCTGCACGCCGCGGAAGATGTTGCCCCCGCCGATGACCACGGCCACTTGCACGCCCAGCTCGGCCACGGCGCGTACTTCTTCGGCGTACTGCATCAGGCGCTCAGCATCAATGCCGTACTGCTGCTTGCCCATCAGGGCCTCGCCGCTCAGCTTCAGCAGGATTCGGTTGTATTTCAACGGTCTGGAGTTAGGTTGATGACTTTGCTAGGTACGCGACGCGGCAAGGGAGCGGCCGAAACAGCTTAGGCAAACTGAATCAGCACCTGGCCCTTCTGCACGTTGTCGCGCATGCCCACTTTTACGGCGCCTACCACCCCGTCGCCGGGCGACTTGAGGATGTTCTCCATTTTCATGGCTTCCAGCACCAGCAGCGGGTCGCCCTTCTGCACGGCCTGGCCCGGCTCCACCCGAATGGCTACGATAAGGCCCGGCATGGGGGCTTTCACCTCGTTGATCTTGGTACTGGCCGCCTGGCTCATGCCCAGTTTATCGAGCAGCAGGTCGAAACGGTCCTTGGCCTGCAGCTCAAAACGCTGCCCGTTAAGCTTAAGATGCACGGTCTTGCTGGCCGCGTCGATTTCCAGCAGTTCGGCGGCGTAGGAGCGCCCCTGATACAGCAGGTGGTAGCGGCCTTCGCCCAAGTCAATCAGGTCCCACTCAAAGGGTTGCTCGTCGACGGAGATGCCGTGGGCGTTGATGTCGACACTCCATGAGTGTCCGGGGCCAGCGCTGACCTGTAGCATGCGGGTGGGGTAGGATGAGGGGGAGAATGCGGCGGAAAAGGGCTTAAAGATAGAGGGAATCTGAAATTATTTCGGAACTTCAACCCTCAGATTACCCCAACTAGCTCCTCATGAAATATCCGGCACTCGGGGCTTTTACGCTGGCTATTGCATTGCCTTTTACCTTGCTGGGACAGCCTTCGAAGCCGGGTTCGGCCAAGAAGAACACCCCCCACAAGGCCGCGGCCACCGAGCCGACCGACAGCAGGCAGCCGGCTTCCCAGTCCATCATGATTGTGCCGAACTGGCTGCCGCCGGTCAATCCCGTTCAGCCCGCCGCCACCCTGCTGCACGACCTGGTCGATACCAAGCTCGACGTGCGCTTCGACTGGGCCAAGCAGTGGCTGCTGGGTACGGCCACCCTCACCGTGCGCCCGCATTTCTACCCGCAGACGCAGCTGGTGCTCGACGCCAAGGGCTTCGACGTGAAGAGCGTGAAGCTGGTGACGAGTGGCAAGGAAAAGACCCTGAACTACCAGTACGACAAGCGCCGCCTGGCTATTACGCTGGACCGGGCCTACGCCCGCACTGAACCGTACCAGGTCCGTATTCAGTACGTGGCCAAGCCCAATGAGCTGCCCGCCGGCGGCAGCGCGGCCATTCGGGCTTCCAAGGGCCTGTACTTCATCAACCCACTCGGCGCCGAGAAAAACAAGCCCCGCCAGCTGTGGACGCAGGGCGAGACGGAAGGCAGTTCCTGCTGGTTTCCGACCATCGACCGGCCCAACCAGCGCATGACGCAGGAAATCAGCCTGACGGTGGAGCAGCAGTTCAAGACCCTGTCCAACGGCTTGCTGATCGGCTCGAAGAAGAATAACGACGGCACCCGCACCGATACCTGGAAGCAGAGCCTCGCCCACGCGCCCTATCTGGCCATGATGGCCGTCGGCGACTTTGCCGTCGTCAACGACTCCTGGCACGGCAAGGCCGTCGACTACTACGTGGAGCCGCAGAACACCGCCGACGCCCGGCCGCTGTTCGGGCGTACCCCGCAGATGCTGGAATTCTTCAGCAAGAAGCTTGGCATGGAGTTTCCCTGGGAGAAATACAGCCAGGTCGTCGTGCGCGACTACATCTCGGGGGCCATGGAGAATACCTCGGCCACCGTACACGGCACCGAGATGACGCTGAAAACCCGCCGCCAGCTCCTCGACGGCAACAGCGACGACGTCATTGCCCACGAGCTGATTCACCAGTGGTTCGGCGACCTGGTCACGGCCGAATCCTGGAGCAACCTGCCGCTCAACGAGGCCTTCGCCAATTACGGCGAGTACCTCTGGAATGAATTCAAGTACGGCCGCGACGCCGCCGACCTCTGGAGCCAGAAGCAGGCCGCGCTGTATTTCGAGGAGGCCCAGAGCAAGCGTGAGCCGTTGGTGCGCTACCGCTACGCCGACAAGGAGGACATGTTCGACCGCCATTCTTACCAGAAAGGCGGGCAGGTGCTCCACATGCTGCGCAACTACGTCGGCGACGACGCCTTCTTCACGGCCCTCAACCGCTACCTGACCCAGCACAAGTTCTCGGCCGTGGAGCTGGCGGAGCTGCGCATGACCTTCGAGGAAGTCACCGGCGAAGACCTGAACTGGTTTTTCGACCAGTGGTTTCTGCAGCGCGGCCACCCCACGGTTGCCGTGGCGCATTCCTATGCCGATGGGAAAGTGACGCTGCGCGTGGTGCAGAAGCAGGATACCCTCTACCAGCCCATCTACCGCCTGCCCGTTACCGTTACCACCTGGGTCAACGACAAGCCCACCGACCACCGCATTGTCGTTACCAAAGCCAGCCAGACCTTCCAGCTGCCCGTTAGCCAGAAGCCCGGGCTAGTACAGTTCGACTCAGATAAGACCTTGCTGGCCGAGCTGACCGAGGAGAAAAGCCAGGACGAGCTGGTGTATCAGTTCTACCACGCCCGCAACCTGCTCTCGAAAACCCAGGCCATTGCCGAGTTGAAGCCCAAGCTGGCCGATCTGGGCGTGAGCAGCATGATGCGCAACGCTCTTAACGACCCGTTCTGGGGCGTGCGGGCCGCCGCCGCCGAAGGCCTGCGCCGCTACCGCGGCCCCGAAGGCGGTGCGGTGCGCAAAGACCTGGAGCGCGTAGCCACTACCGACAAGGACAGCCGCGTCCGCGCGACAACCCTAACCACCCTCGCCGCCTTCCAGAACGAGGACTTCGGCAAAGTATTCACCCAGGCGCTGAACGACAGCTCCTACTTAGTAATGGGCGCCGCCATTACGGCCCTGACCAAGGCGCCCACGGTGGCCGCGCAGTCGCGCATCGACGGCCTGCGCACCGAGAAGAACCCGCTCATCGTCGGGGCCCTCTCGACGTATTTTACCCTGAACGGCAGCATCGACCAGTACCAGTGGTATCTCGCCCAGCTCGACGACGCCGACGCCGCCACGCTCTACCAGCTGCTGCAGGATTTTGGTACCTACATGCTGCGCATTCCGGCCGTGGAACGCGACAAGGCCTTGAAGAAAATGGAGCAGATGGCCCGGACCAATCCGAACTACGAAGTGCGCCTCGGGGCCTACAAAGGGCTCAGCACGCTGTCTTCGAACATGCCGGCGCTGAAAACTACCCTGGCCGACATTCGCAGCAAGGAAAAAGATGAGCGCCTCATCGGTATCTATAACCTGCTGCAATAGCGCGGTTTAGGCCTTTTTCGAGGAAAACGACGAAAAAAAATAGTTCAGGTTTTTGCGCGGGTGCTTGACTTGCATCAGAAAGCCCCTAATTTTGCAATCCAATTCAGCGACCTAGCTACCACGGCGGGTTAATGAGGCGAACAAAATGAGTTTCGGCATCCGGCCGAAGTCCTGAAAACGGGGGGATTCCAGAGCGGCCAAATGGGACGGACTGTAAATCCGTTGTCTTACGACTTCGAAGGTTCGAATCCTTCTCCCCCCACTTCATTTCTTCTTGCTAATCAGCTCATCACGCGGGAGTAGCTCAGTTGGTAGAGCGGCAGCCTTCCAAGCTGCAGGTCGCGGGTTCGAACCTCGTCTCCCGCTCTTTTTCCGCTGACCGAGTCTGATAAAACAAGAAACAAGCCGTTGTAGCTCAGGGGTAGAGCACTTCCTTGGTAAGGAAGAGGTCCGGGGTTCAAATCCCCGCAACGGCTCAAGAGTGAACCTAACGGGGCAGCGCGCCTGCCGCCGTCTGGCCTGCAGCAAGCGACGTGCAGTTTTTTCCTAGGGAGAAGTCTGCGTATCGCTTTCTTGCAGTATACCCGCAGCGCGTAAGCACCCTCTTTTCCCTCAAAATTTCTTCCCAATCTCTTTACAATGGCTAAAGAAACTTTTGACCGGTCCAAGCCGCACGTAAACATCGGCACGATCGGTCACGTGGACCACGGCAAAACGACTCTGACCGCCGCCATCACCACGGTGCTGGCTAACAAAGGTCTGGCCGCTAAGCGTGACTTCTCCTCGATCGACAACGCTCCGGAGGAAAAAGAGCGCGGTATCACCATCAACACCGCTCACGTCGAGTACTCCACCGCCAACCGTCACTATGCTCACGTTGACTGCCCGGGTCACGCTGACTACGTGAAGAACATGGTAACCGGTGCTGCTCAGATGGACGGCGCTATCCTCGTGGTAGCTGCTACCGACGGCCCGATGCCCCAGACCCGTGAGCACATCCTGCTGGCTCGCCAGGTAGGTGTACCGCAGCTGGTGGTGTTCATGAACAAAGTCGACATGGTCGACGACCCCGAGCTGCTCGAACTCGTTGAGATGGAAATCCGCGAGCTGCTGTCGTTCTACGACTTCGACGGTGACAACATCCCGGTTATCCAAGGTTCGGCCCTCGGCGGTCTGAACGGTGATGCCAAGTGGGTTGGTACCATCGAGGCTCTGATGGATGCTGTTGACTCCTTCATTCCGATTCCTCCCCGTCTGACGGACCAGCCGTTCCTGATGCCGGTAGAAGACGTCTTCTCGATTACCGGCCGTGGCACCGTAGCTACCGGTCGTATCGAGCGCGGCGTAATCAACTCGGGTGAGCCGGTTGAAATCCTCGGTATGGGTGCTGAAAACCTCAAGTCGACCGTAACGGGCGTTGAGATGTTCCGCAAGATCCTGGACCGTGGCGAAGCTGGTGACAACGTAGGTCTGCTACTCCGCGGTATTGAAAAAGAGGCCATCCGTCGCGGTATGGTTATCTGCAAACCCGGCTCGGTAACCCCCCACAAAAAGTTCAAGGCTGAAGTTTACGTTCTGTCGAAGGAAGAAGGTGGCCGTCACACGCCGTTCTTCAACAACTACCGTCCGCAGTTCTACTTCCGCACCACCGACGTAACCGGTATCATCACGCTGGCTGAAGGCGTAGAAATGGTAATGCCCGGCGACAACGTGACCATCAACGTTGAGCTGATCAACGCTGTGGCCATGGAGAAAGGTCTGCGCTTCGCTATCCGCGAAGGTGGCCGCACGGTAGGTGCCGGTCAGGTAACCGAAATCCTCGACTAATTACGACCTCTGGTCTTATTAGACACACGGCCTCTACTGGGAAACCGGTAGAGGCCGTAGTGTTTTTAAGCTATTGGAATAAGCTTATAAGCCCCAATTTACCGGTTATCGACTTCGGTTTCTAATAAGGGCACTGGTTGGCCAGAATAGGGTTAAATCAGGCTCACGATGCTATTTGCAGTTGTCGGCGTATATGATGCCTGAGCGCCGCATTGGTCTTAAAGTGCAGAAGGACGACAACCCTATTTACTGTAATTAGCGGACCGTCAAGAGCATCCGATAACGTTTTTTTTACGCTTGAATTTGTTTTATCCATAACCTTCGGTACATTTGCACTCCGAATTGAAGCATAGCTGCCTCAATAAGCGCTTACACGGGCGTAGTTCAAGGGTAGAATAGAGGTCTCCAAAACCTTTGATGGGAGTTCGAATCTCTCCGCCCGTGCAGATTAAACCTAAAGACGGCCGCTGCTGAAGCGGCCGCTTTTGCCTTACCGCCAACCGGTCCTTCAATCATGGATAAGCTGTCGAAATACTTCCGCGATACCGTCGAAGAGATGCGCTACAAGGTGACTTGGCCATCGTTCGAGGAATTGCAGAAGAGCGCCGGTCTGGTGCTCATCGGTTCGCTGGTGTTTGCCATCGTGGTGGGCCTGATGGACGTGACCTTTGAGTCGCTGCTGAAGGCGTTCTACAACTCGTTCCGCTAACCTTCACCTATAACCTAACTACGCAGGACAATGGGAGAATTGAAGTGGTACGTGGTACGCTCGGTAAGCGGCCAGGAGAAGAAAGCCAAGCAATACCTCGAAACGGAGATTCACCGTCACGGGCTCGACGAGCTGGTACCGCAGGTGCTGATTCCGGCCGAGAAAGTGTACGAGATGCGCAACGGCAAGAAGCGGGTGCGCGAGCGTAGCTTCTTCCCCGGTTACATCCTCATCCACGCCGATTTGACGCACGGGGAGGTGGACCACATCATCACCACCACGCCGGGCGTGCTGGGCTTTCTGAGCGACAAGGAAAACAAGACGGCTAATGCCAAGCCCATTCCGCTCCGCATGAGCGAAGTGAACCGCATCCTCGGTATCGTGGATGAGACGGAAGAGCAGCCGGCAGCGCTGGAAGTGCCTTTCGTGGTTGGCGAGCTGGTGAAGATTATCGACGGCGGCTTCGCGGGTATGTCGGGTACGGTATCCGAGGTATTCGAGGAGCGCAAGAAGCTGAACGTAATCGTGAAGATTTTTGGCCGTAGCACTCCGATGGAGTTAAGCTACACCCAGGTCGAGAAAGAAGTCTAGAACTGTTACAGTTGGGCTATCGGTCGTCCGCTCCGGACTGGTAGCCGCTTCCATAGGAGCATTTTTCACAACGGCGGTGGGAGCCACCCACAGTCGAAGTAATCAACCAAATGGCCAAGGAAATCAGAGGTTACCTGAAGCTTCAGGTAAAGGGAGGCGCGGCTAACCCAGCTCCGCCGATTGGACCTGCGCTTGGTTCGAAAGGCTTGAACATCATGGAGTTCTGCAAGCAGTTCAATGCTCGCACCCAGGATAAAGCCGGCCAAGTGTTACCTGTTCTCATCACCATGTACACTGACAAGTCGTTTGACTTTGTCATTAAGACGCCGCCTGCGCCGATCCTGCTCATGGAAGCAGCGAAGATTCAGAGCGGGTCGAAAGAGCCGAACCGGAACAAGGTTGGCTCGGTGACCTGGGACCAAGTCCGCCAAATTGCCGAAACGAAGATGCCCGACCTGAACGCGTTCAAGATCGAGTCGGCCATGAAACTCGTTGCCGGTACCGCTCGCAGCATGGGCCTCACCATTACGGGCGAAAGCCCCCTCACCAAGTAATCGGCTAAGACCATGGCTAAAGTGAGCAAAAAGCGCAAGGAAGCCCTTGCCAAATTCGATCTGACGGAAGTACGGTCGCTGCAGGACGCCGCCAAAGTGGTAAAGGAAATCACCTTCACCAAGTTTGACGCTTCGGTAGACATCGACGTACGCCTGGGCGTTGACCCGCGCAAAGCGGACCAGATGGTTCGCGGCGTGGCCACGCTGCCCCACGGCACAGGTAAAACCGTACGGGTGCTGGCGCTGGTGACCCCGGACAAAGAAGCTGAAGCTACGGCAGCTGGTGCTGATTTCGTGGGTCTGGACGACTACATCTCGAAAATCGAGAAGGGTTGGACCGACGTGGACGTTATCATCACGATGCCGGCCGTAATGGCGAAAGTGGGCCGTCTGGGCCGGGTACTGGGTCCGCGTGGCCTGATGCCGAACCCGAAGTCGGGCACCGTAACCACGGACGTGGCCAAGGCTGTGCAGGAAGTGAAGGCTGGTAAAATCGACTTCAAAGTTGACAAGACCGGCATCATTCACACCTCGGTTGGCAAAGTGTCGTTCGACGAGCAGAAGCTGGCCGAAAACGCACTGGAGCTTATCCAGACCCTGCAGCGTCTGAAGCCTTCGTCGGCTAAGGGTACGTACATCAAGAGCATCACGCTCTCGAGCACGATGAGCCCCGGCGTGCCGGTTGACACGGCTGCCAATTCCGCCAAGTAATTATCACGCCTGATCATGACGAAGGAAGAAAAATACGCCCTCGTAGATGAGCTGGCCGGTAAATTCGGCGAGTACAGCTTCTTCTACATCACGGATGCCTCGGGCATGTCCGTGGCGAAGATCAACGAATTCCGTCGCCTGTGCTACAACCGCGGGATGGAATACAAGGTCTACAAAAACACGCTGATCCGTAAGGCTCTTGACCGTCTGGAGGGTGATACCTCAGCGATGGACGAGGCGCTGAAAGGCCAGTCGGGCATCCTGTTCTCGCAGGAATCCGGTTCGGCTCCGGCGAAGCTGCTGAAAGACTTCTACAAGTCGCAGAACTACGGCCGCGGCGTTGAGCCCAAGCCGGTGTTCAAAGGTGCTTACCTGGACAGCGACGTGTACGTTGGTACCAACCAGCTCGACACGCTCAGCACCATCAAAGGCAAGCAGGAACTCATCGGTGACATCATCGGTCTGCTCCAGTCGCCCGCCAAAAACGTTATCAGCGCTCTGTCGAGCGGTGGCAACAAGCTGGCCGGCATCCTCAAAACCCTTTCGGAAAAAGAAGAGGCCGCAGGCTAACCGCTGCTCTCTTTCTCTCTCAATTCATCGTTTTCAACAACACCCCAAATTTTTTGCAAAATGGCAGATCTGAAAGCATTTGCAGAGCAGCTCGTTAGCCTGACCGTTAAAGAAGTTAACGAACTGGCTGGTATCCTGAAGGACGAGTACGGCATCGAGCCGGCTGCTGCTGCTCCGGTAATGATGGCCGGTGGTGGCGCTGGCGCTGCTGCTGACGCTCCCGAAGAGAAAACCTCGTTCGACGTCATCCTGAAAGCCGCTGGTGCTCAGAAACTGGCTGTCGTGAAGCTGGTGAAAGACCTGACGGGCCTGGGCCTGAAAGAAGCCAAAGAACTGGTTGACGGCGCTCCGAAGCCCCTGAAAGAAGGTGTGACCAAGGACGAGGCTGAAGGCCTGAAGAAGCAGCTGGAAGAAGCTGGTGCTGAAGTAGAGGTTAAGTAATTACCTCTCTCCACTACCTGCTTTAACCGGACTGATCAAACCTTAAACAGAAACGGTCGATTCCATTTGCCGCACCTGTTTTTCCAGTCCGACAAAGCATGGATTAGACCTGGCAACTAAGTCAGGTCTTTTCCTGTTTGTAGCCTGCAAACTTTGCTAAAAGCTGTTTCTGCGCTCTGGGAGCGTTTTTACGGCGAATCAGTAGCGCGACCCTACCACGTCTCACTAGCACCGAAGAACGTTTTTGTAGCCCCCGGGGTTATTCTTCGATGCGTGAGTGGTTGGCTCGCGCTACTGGCATGGTTTGAAGATTCCATCCTCCCAGTGTCATTTTAATTCTTAACACATTGGCTACACCCAAAGCAAAGGCTACGGCCCTGGAGCGGATCAATTTCGCCAAGATTAAGAAGGTAATCGAATACCCGGACTTCCTGGACGTGCAGCTGCAGTCGTTCCGGGACTTCTTCCAGTTGGAGACGGCGGCCGAAAACCGCTCGAATGAGGGCCTGTTCAAGGTGTTTGCCGAGAACTTCCCCATCTCCGACTCGCGTGAGAACTTCGTCCTGGAGTTTATCGACTACCACGTTGATCCGCCGAAGTACTCCGTGGACGAGTGCATCGACCGCGGCCTGACGTACTCGGTTCCGCTGAAAGCCAAACTGCGCCTGCTCTGCAACGACGAGGACAACGAGGACTTCGAAACCATCGAGCAGGAGGTGTTCCTCGGGAACATCCCGTACATGACGGAGAAGGGCTCGTTCGTCATCAACGGCGCCGAGCGCGTTATCGTGTCGCAGCTGCACCGCTCGCCGGGCGTGTTCTTTGCCCAGAGCAAGCACACCAACGGCACGAAGCTGTACTCGGCCCGGATCATCCCGTTCAAAGGCTCGTGGATTGAATTCGCCACGGACGTGAACAACGTGATGTACGCGTACATCGACCGGAAGAAGAAATTCCCGGTGACGACGCTGCTGCGCGCAATCGGCTACGGCACCGATAAGGACATCCTGGACCTGTTTGGGCTGTCGGAAGAGGTGAAAGCCGACAAGAAAACCCTCAAGAAAGTAGTCGGCCGCAAGCTGGCCGCCCGGGTGCTGCGCACCTGGACGGAAGACTTCGTGGACGAAGACACCGGCGAGGTAGTGTCCATCGACCGCAACGAGGTGCTCCTGGAGCGCGACTCGACGGTGGAGGACCTGGATATTGACACCATCGTGGATTCGGGCGTGAAGTCCATCATCCTGCACCGCGAGAATGTCAACATCGCCGACTTCGCCATCATCTACAACACCCTCCAGAAGGACAACTCCAACTCGGAGAAGGAAGCTGTAGAGCAGATTTACCGCCAGCTCCGGAATACGGAAGCGCCGGACGAAGAAACCGCCCGTGACATTATCCAGAAGCTGTTCTTCTCGGATAAGCGTTACGACCTCGGCGACGTAGGCCGCTACCGCATCAACAAGAAGCTGGGCATCGACACGGGTTGGGACGCCCGCGTACTCACGAACGAGGACATTGTGCTCATCGTGAAGTACCTGATCGGCCTGATCAACTCGAAGGCCATCGTCGACGACATCGACCACTTGTCGAACCGTCGCGTGCGTACCGTAGGGGAGCAGCTGTACGCCCAGTTCGGCGTCGGCCTGGCCCGCATGGCCCGCACGATCAAGGAGCGCATGAACGTGCGCGACAACGAGGACTTCAAGCCCGTTGACCTGATCAACGCCCGGACGCTCTCGTCGGTTATCAACTCGTTCTTCGGCACGAACCAGTTGTCGCAGTTCATGGACCAGACCAACCCGCTGGCCGAGGTGACGCACAAGCGTCGCGTATCGGCACTCGGGCCGGGCGGTCTGTCGCGCGAGCGGGCTGGTTTCGAAGTACGTGACGTGCACTACACGCACTACGGCCGCCTCTGCACCATCGAAACGCCGGAAGGCCCGAACATCGGGCTGATTTCGTCGCTGTGCGTGCACGCCCGCGTTAACTCGATGGGCTTCATCGAAACGCCCTACCGCACGGTAGAAGGCGGCAAGGTGGACACCACCGACAACGTGAAGTACCTGACGGCCGAAGAGGAAGACACCCACCACATCGCGCAGGCCAACGCCCGCATCGATGACAAAGGCAACTTCATCAACGAACTCGTGAAGGGTCGTTTTGAAGGTGACTTCCCGGTGGTTGGCCCTTCGGAGTACAGCTACATGGACGTGGCCCCGAACCAGATTGTATCGGTGGCTGCTTCGATGATTCCGTTCCTGGAGCACGACGACGCCAACCGTGCGCTGATGGGCTCGAACATGCAGCGCCAGGCAGTGCCGCTGCTCAAGCCCCAGGCGCCCATCGTGGGCACCGGCCTCGAAGGCCGCGTGGCCATCGACTCGCGCGCCCTGGTGGTGGCCGAGGGCGACGGGGTCATTGACTACGTGGATGCCAACAAGATTATCGTTCGTTACGACCTCACCGCCGAAGACATCCTCGTGAGCTTCGACGCCGAGCGCGTGACCTACGAGCTGATCAAGTTCCGCCGTACCAACCAGGATACCTGCCTCAACCTGACTCCGATTGTGAAGAAGGGCGAGCGGGTATTGAAAGGTCAGCCGCTGTGCGAGGGCTACGCTACCGAAGCCGGTGAGCTGGCTCTGGGCCGCAACATGCAGGTGGCGTTCATGCCGTGGCAGGGCTACAACTTCGAGGACGCCATCGTCATTTCGGAGAAGGTAGTCCGCGACGACATCTTCACCTCGATTCACATCGAAGAGTTTGAGCTGGAAGTACGCGAGACCAAGCGCGGCGAAGAAGAGCTGACCTCGGAAATTCCGAACGTGAGCGAAGAAGCCGTCCGCAACCTCGACGAAAACGGTATCATCCGCATCGGTGCTGAGGTACGCGAAGGCGACATTCTGATCGGTAAAATCACGCCGAAGGGCGAGACGGACCCGACCCCGGAAGAGAAGCTGCTGCGCGCCATCTTCGGCGACAAGGCCGGCGACGTGAAGGATGCCTCCCTCAAGGCGCCGCCCTCCCTGCAGGGTGTCGTCATCGAGACGAAGCTGTTCTCGCGCCCCAAGAAGGACAAAAACCTGCGGGCCAAGTCCAAGCGCGAAGTGGAAGAGCTCAAGGACCGTTACGCCGCCGAGCTGCGCGGGGTGAAGTCCGTGATGGTCGACAAGCTGGTGCAGCTGCTGGAGGGCAAAACCTCGCAAGGCATCAAGCACAAGTTTGGCGACGAGCTGTTGACCAAAGGGGCCAAATTCGGCAAGAAGAACATCACCGATGCCCTCTTCCCCGAGAAGAACCCCTATAAGGACGAGAGCAACTACGCCGTGCCGGAAGAGGTGAACCTGTTCAAGGACCTCATCCTGGAGAACTGGACCGCCGACGAGAAGGTCAACGGGATGGTGGCGGAGCTGGTGAAGAACTACACCAAGCGCCGCAACATCGTAACGGCCCGCTTCAAGCGCGACCGGTTCACGCTGGAAGTAGGCGACGAACTCCCGGCTGGTATCGTGCAGCTGGCTAAAGTGTACATCGCCAAGAAGCGCAAGCTGAAGGTGGGTGACAAGATGGCCGGCCGTCACGGTAACAAAGGGGTGGTGGCCCGCATCGTGCGCGATGAGGACATGCCCTTCCTGCCCGACGGCACCCCGATGGACATCGTGCTCAACCCGCTGGGGGTACCGAGCCGCATGAACATCGGTCAGATCTACGAAACGGTACTGGGCTGGGCCGGCCTCAAGCTGGGCCGCAAGTACTCGACCCCCATCTTCGACGGTGGTACCGAAGAAGAGGTGGCCAAGGAGCTGACCGAAGCCGGCCTGCCGGATTGGGGCCGCGCGTACCTGCACGATGGTCTGTCGGGTGACCGGTTCGACCAGCCCGTGACGGTAGGTGTGATTTACATGCTGAAGCTGGGTCACCTTGTCGACGACAAGATGCACGCCCGTTCGATCGGGCCGTACTCGCTCATCACGCAGCAGCCGCTGGGTGGTAAGGCGCAGTTCGGTGGTCAGCGTTTCGGCGAGATGGAAGTGTGGGCGCTGGAGGCCTTTGGCGCGTCGAACATCCTGCAGGAAATCCTGACGGTGAAATCGGACGACGTGATTGGCCGGGCCAAAGCCTACGAAGCCATCGTGAAGGGCGACGTGCTGCCCAAGCCGAATATCCCGGAGTCGTTCAACGTACTCATTCACGAGCTGCGTGGTCTGGCCCTGGAAATCACGCTGGACTAGTTAAAAGCTGCTAACAGAATGGTTGTCGGTGCCTCGGTGCCGGCAACCATTTTGCGCATCCTGCCCTAGGCTGACTCGTCGGCAAGCAGGGGAGGAGCTTGGCAAACCAGACAGATAGTACGAGCGGCTTTGCGACATGCTTTTTGGCCGTTGTTCCGAGATAAGGTCAGGACAACACTACAAGGCCCGGAAGTCATCAATGAGCTGGTCGATTGGAGCCGACGAGGCTTCGCCCAGACCCGATAAAACCTACTGCGCGGCGTACCTATCCGACCCGCAGAGCACTTTTACCGAAGTCGAGCTGTTCTGAGTGTTTGGGCACTGCCCGAAGAAACCGAACGGTGAAATAGCAACAAGCTAAAGCTTAAACACAAGCAACATGGCGTTTGCAAAAACGAAAAAGCTGGTTCAAGACTTCTCGAAAGTCACCATCTCGCTCGCCTCTCCGGAAGCCATTCTGGAGCGCTCGAACGGGGAAGTGGTGAAGCCCGAGACGATCAACTACCGCACGTACAAGCCCGAAATGGGCGGCCTGTTCTGCGAGCGGATCTTCGGACCGGTAAAAGACTGGGAGTGCCACTGCGGCAAATACAAGCGTATTCGCTACAAGGGCATCATCTGCGACCGGTGCGGCGTGGAGGTGACTGAGAAGAAAGTGCGCCGCGAGCGGATGGGCCACATCGAACTGGTGGTCCCCGTCGCGCACATCTGGTACTTCAAGTCGCTGCCCAACAAGATTGGTTACCTGCTGGGCCTGCCCACCAAGAAGCTCGACCAGATCATCTACTACGAGCGTTACGTGGTAGTGCAGCCGGGCTTGCTGGAGGCCGACGGCGTGCAGCAGCTCGACTTCCTGACGGAAGACGAATACCTGGACATCATCGACAAGCTTCCCCGCGAGAACCAGATGCTGCCCAACGAGGACCCGCAGAAGTTCATCGCCAAGATGGGTGCCGAAGCGCTGTACATGCTGCTGGAGCGCCTGAACCTGGACGAGCTGAGCTACTCCCTGCGTGACTCCGCCGCCCACGAAACTTCGCAGCAGCGTAAGGCGGAAGCCTTGAAGCGTCTGCGCGTGGTGGAAGCTTTCCGTGAAGCCAACGGCCGCATCGAGAACCGCCCCGAGTGGATGGTGATTCGCATGGTGCCGGTGATTCCGCCGGAGCTGCGCCCCCTCGTGCCCCTGGACGGTGGCCGTTTCGCTACCTCCGACCTGAACGACCTGTACCGTCGCGTTATCATCCGCAACAACCGCCTCAAGCGCCTGATCGAAATCAAGGCGCCGGAGGTGATTCTGCGCAACGAGAAGCGCATGCTGCAGGAAGCCGTCGACTCCTTATTCGACAACTCGCGCAAGGTGAATGCCGTGCGCGCCGAAGGCAACCGCGCCCTGAAGTCGCTGTCCGACATGCTGAAAGGCAAGCAGGGCCGCTTCCGTCAGAACCTGCTCGGTAAGCGCGTCGACTACTCGGGCCGTTCGGTTATCGTGGTAGGCCCCGAGCTGAAGCTGCACGAGTGCGGCCTGCCCAAGAACATGGCGGCCGAGCTGTTCAAGCCGTTCATCATCCGCAAGCTCATCGAGCGCGGCATCGTGAAGACGGTGAAGTCGGCCAAGAAAATCGTGGACCGCAAGGACGCTGTGGTGTGGGACATCCTGGAGAACGTGCTGAAAGGCCACCCGGTGCTCCTGAACCGCGCTCCTACGCTGCACCGCTTGGGTATCCAGGCGTTCCAGCCGCGTCTCATCGAGGGCAAGGCCATCCAGCTGCACCCGCTGGTGTGTACCGCCTTCAACGCTGACTTTGACGGTGACCAGATGGCTGTGCACGTGCCCCTCGGGCCGGCCGCCGTGCTGGAAGCCTCGATGCTCATGCTGGCCTCGCACAACATCCTGAACCCGGCCAACGGCGCTCCGATTGCGGTACCGTCGCAGGACATGGTTCTGGGCTTGTACTACGTGACCAAAGGCAAGCGCACCACCGAAGAGGAAGTAGTGCAGGGCGAAGGCCGTGCGTTCTACTCCGCGGAGGAAGTCGTTATTGCCATCAACGAAGGTCAGCTTTCGAAGCACGCCTACATCAAGGTGCGCACGAAAATCCGCGACGAGGAAGACAACCTGGTAACGAAGGTGATTGAGACCGTGGCTGGCCGCGTGCTCTTCAACCTGCACGTGCCGGAGGAAGTCGGCTTCGTGGACGAGCTGCTGACCAAGAAGAAGCTGCAGCAGATCATCTCGCTGGTGTTCAAGCGCACGGGCATGGCCCGCACGGCGCAGTTCCTCGACGACATCAAGACGCTGGGCTTCCAGTCGGCTTACAAAGGTGGTCTGTCGATGGGTCTGGGCGACATCAACATCCCGAAAGAGAAGGATGAGCTGATTCTGCAGGCGCAAAACGACGTGAAGGCGGTAACCCAGAACTACCAGATGGGTCTGATTACCGACAACGAGCGTTACAACCAGGTTATCGACATCTGGACGCGCATCAACAACCAGATTACCGAGACGCTCATGTCGCGTTTGGAGAAGGAGAAGCAAGGCTTCAACTCCATCTACATGATGATGCACTCCGGTGCCCGTGGTTCGCGCGAGCAGATTCGTCAGCTCGGCGGTATGCGTGGTCTGATGGCCAAGCCGCAGAAGTCGCTGCAGGGTTCGGTGGGCGAAATCATCGAAAACCCGATCCTGTCCAACTTCAAAGAAGGCCTGGACGTAATCGAGTACTTCATTTCGACCCACGGTGCCCGTAAGGGTCTGGCCGACACCGCACTGAAAACGGCTGACGCCGGCTACCTGACCCGCCGTCTGGTGGACGTGTCGCAGGACGTCATCGTGAACGATGTGGACTGCGGTACCCTCCGCGGCATCGAGACCTTCGCCCTGAAGGACAACGAGGACATCGTGGAGCCGCTGGCCGAGCGTATCCTGGGCCGCGTAGCCGTGCACGACATCGTGGACCCGCTGACGGACGAGGTAATCCTGCCGGCTGGCGAGGAAATCACCGAGGAAATCACGCGTCGCATCGACCAGACCAGCATCGAATCGGTGGAAATCCGCTCGGTACTGACCTGCGAAGCCAAGCGTGGTATCTGCGGCAAGTGCTACGGCCGTAACCTCTCGTCGGGCCGCATGGTCCAGAAAGGTGAAGCCGTCGGTGTAATTGCTGCCCAGTCCATCGGTGAGCCGGGCACCCAGCTCACGCTGCGTACCTTCCACGTAGGTGGTACGGCCTCGAACATTGCCGTGGAAGCCAACATCCGCGCCAAGTTCGCCGGCGTTATCGAGTTTGAAGACGTGCGCACCGTGGATTCGGTGAATGCCGAAGGCGAACCGGTGAAAGTGGTGATGGGCCGCTCGGGCGAAGTACGTATCGTGGAGAAAGGCACCGGCAAGGTGTACATCTCGAACCACGTACCGTACGGCTCGTTCCTGCTCGTCGACGAAGGTCAGGAGGTCGAGAAGGGCCAGGAGCTCAACAACTGGGACCCCTACAACGCCGTTATTCTGGCCGAATTCGATGGTACCATCGTCTACGAGGGTATCAAAGAGGGCATCACCTACCGCGAGGAGTCGGACGAACAGACCGGCTACCGCGAGAAAGTGGTTATCGAATCGAAGGACAAAACCATGGCTCCGGCTATTATGGTGAAGGCCGGACGTTCGGGCGGCGACGAAAACCAGAAGGCGTACAACATCCCCGTAGGCTCGCACATCAACGTGGAGAACGGCGAGAAAATCAAGGCTGGTCACATCCTGGCTAAGATTCCGCGCGCCGTGGGCAAAACCCGTGACATTACGGGTGGTCTGCCCCGCGTAACCGAGCTGTTCGAAGCCCGCAATCCGTCGAACCCGGCAGTGGTGTCGGAAATCGACGGCGTGGTAACCTACGGGACGGTGAAGCGTGGTAACCGTGAAATCTTCGTGGAGTCGAAAGACGGCGTGAAGAAGAAATATATGGTGCCGCTGTCCAAGCACATTCTGGTGCAGGACAACGACTTCATCCGCGCCGGTTCGCCGCTGTCGGATGGCGCCATCACGCCGAACGACATCCTGAGCATTCAGGGCCCTGGTGCCGTGCAGGAGTACCTCGTGAACGAGATTCAGGAAGTATACCGCTTGCAGGGTGTGAAAATCAACGATAAGCACATCGAGGTGGTCGTCCGCCAGATGATGCAGAAGGTGATTATCATGGACCCGGGCGACACCTCGTTCCTGGAGCACCAGTCGGTCGACAAGGTGACGTTCATGGAAGAAAACGACTCCATCATCGACATGAAAGTCGTGACGGAGGAAGGTGATTCTTCCATCCTGAAGCGTGGTCAGATCGTGACGGCCCGCAAGCTGCGCGACGAGAATTCCTCGTTGCGCCGCCGCGACCTGAAACTGGTGGAAGTGCGCGACGCTTCGCCGGCCGTTTCGCGTCCGACGCTGCAGGGCATCACGCAAGCCTCGCTGGGCACGCAGTCGTTCATCTCGGCCGCTTCGTTCCAGGAGACGACCAAGGTGCTGTCGGAAGCTGCCATCCGTGGCAAAGCCGACGAACTGCTGGGCCTGAAGGAAAACGTTATCGTGGGTCACCTCATTCCGGCCGGTACCGGTCTGCGCGAATACACGCGCATTCAGGTCGGCTCGACGGAGGACCCGGAACCGGCTCCTGCCGCTCCGGCCGCCACGGAAACGCGCCCCGCCCGCGCCAGCCGCAGCAAGCGCGAAGTATCGGCCGATTAACGTTGGCTGATTGAACAGGGAAGCCCGCCGGAAGCAATTCCGGCGGGCTTTTCTTTTATGTATGTTTGACTAATGCTTGTTAAACTCATAATGAGCGACGGAACTCTATTTCTACTATTGGATGGTGGGCGACTCCCTAATTGGATTGCCGGCTTGGCGATGATGGCGTTTTGGGCTCCGCAACTATTATGGGCCGGCTTGATGCTGTGGGCATTGCAAAAAGGCCTAAAGAATACGGCAGAGTCGATAATGCCGGTGGTTTGGCCTTATCTCGGAGTTGGGCTGGTCCCGCTAGTAGCCATGAGCATCGGCGGAGTGAGCAGGGAGGCATTCGCGCTACCGACTTTGGGGCCTACTTGGTTAGGGCTATTGGTCATGTTGATTATGCACGCCGTCTTTCTGTACCGCAGCCGCTAATTTTTCAGCGGTAAATTGCTGCATAAAGTGCTTTCCTGATCTTGAAACGCTAAACGCCCTGACATAGAATGGCCCAACAACCACCCGTACCCGGACCCGAAGAACAACAAATCAACATCGAATTGTCGGAAGACGTGGCCGAGGGCGAATACGCCAACCTGGCCATGATTGCGCATTCCAGCAGCGAATTCGTCATCGACTTCATCCGCCTGATGCCCGGCCTGCCCAAGGCCAAGGTGAAGGCCCGCGTCGTCATCACGCCGGAGCACGCCAAGCGGCTGCTGTCGGCGCTGCAGGACAACCTGGACCGCTACGAGCGGAGCTTCGGCCCGGTGAAAACGCAGACGGAAATGACCAGCTTCCCGATGAACTTCAGCGGGACGATGGGGGAGGCGTAAGCCTTACCTGCTACTGACAAAGAGCCGCGGCATTCCCCGCGGCTCTTTGTATTTTGTACCCATGGCCCTCGACCGTTTCTCCTCCCACGCCGCTCAGTACGCGCAGTTCCGCATCAGCTACCCGCCGGCGCTGTACAAGTTCCTGCTATCCGTCACGCCCGGCCGCGCCGCTGCCTGGGACTGCGGCACCGGCAACGGCCAGGTCGCCGCCGACCTGGCCCCGCACTTCGGCCGGGTGGAAGCCACCGATATCAGCGCGAAGCAGCTGGCCCAGGCGGTGCAGCAGCCCAACATCCGTTACCAGGTCAGCGGCGCCGAGCAGACGCCATTTGCCGCCGATACCTTCGACCTCGTGGCCGTGGCGCAGGCTCTGCACTGGTTCGATGCGGCGGCCTTTCACCGGGAAGCCACGCGGGTAGCCAAGCCGGGGGCCACCATTGGCGAATGGGGCTATGGGCTGGTGAAAGTCAACGAGCAGATTGATCCGCTGATTCAGCACTTCTACACCGATATCGTCGGACCGTACTGGGACGAGAACCGCCGGCACATCGACGATGAGTTTGCCCGCATTCCGTTTCCCTTCGCCGCAGTGCAGCACCGTCGATTCGAGGAACGGCAGCACTGGGATGCTGAGCGGTTTCTGCGTTATTTGCAGACGTGGAGCAGCGTGCAGCGCTACCAGCAGGCAGTAGGGGAGGAGCCGCTCCAGCAGATTGAGCAACCGCTGCGGGAGCTATGGGGCGCGGAAAAGCGCGAAGTATGCTTCCCGATATTCCTGCGGGCCGGCCAAATCAGTAAGTAGTAAATCTTGCTACAAAAAGTCGCTATTGGTAAATCAGCTTACGAGCTAAAGCAATGTGCTTAATAGAAACCGGCTTTGAGTACCGCATTATCTGCACGTTGACTATTGAGCAGGCCAATAGCATCCTCGGCAAAGCCCCCAGCTTCGACCACTGCGACGAGTTGGGCCTGCACGAGTACCGCGGCTCCGGCAGCCTCGCCAGCCTCCCCGACGCCGTGCTGCAGCGCGCCGAGTACGGACTCTACTTCTGCGACTACAGCCGCGGCCGCGTCAGCCTGGAAGTACTCGGCTACGTGCTCAGCCGCTGCGCCGACTTTGGGCCGGTGACGTTGCAGGCGGCGGATTAACACAAGCACCGTTTAGATGAAACTGACCCGCTACTGGATTGAATTGAAGGGAAAGGCCGCACCTGCGAACCAATTTGGCGTTACTGCTTATACCGTAGATGATGCACTGGGCCTGATTACGGAGTATTTCGAGCGTACTTATCAGGAAGAGGGACCGGTAGAAGCACTTCGGATTGTTGAGAATGTCGATGTCAGCACACTGGATGAGGGACATGTGCTGCCGAACATGCTTCCACCTACCTATAGGGGCGTTTGGTACCCGATGAGTTGAAAGGAAAGGCCCGCTGAGCGCAAAGCTTGGCGGGCCTTTCTGCTTAGTGTTGTTCAGCCGCCTCAAAAGTCCTTGATACTGAGCCTGCAGGCCTCTTCAGGTTAAGTTACATTACCCGTTTGCTATTGTAAATCAGAGTGTCTACCTTTGCAAGCCTAATTTTTTGGGAGAAGACCCTCCCGGACAAAACGCTCAATAGATGCCAACCATCAACCAATTAGTGCGCAAAGGCCGCGAGAAGCTGACGACGAAATCCAAGTCGCCGGCCCTCGATTCGTGCCCGCAGCGCCGTGGTGTGTGCACCCGCGTGTACACCACCACGCCCAAGAAGCCGAACTCGGCCATGCGTAAAGTAGCTCGCGTGCGCCTGACCAACGGCAAAGAAGTTAACGCCTACATCCCGGGCGAAGGCCACAACCTGCAGGAGCACAGCATCGTGCTGATCCGCGGTGGTCGTGTGAAAGACCTTCCCGGCGTGCGTTACCACATCATCCGTGGCGCCCTCGACACCGCCGGCGTAAACGGCCGTCTGCAGCGTCGCTCGAAGTACGGCGCCAAGCGTCCGAAGCCCGGTCAACCGGCTGCAGCAGCTGGCAAAGGTGGCAAACCCGCAGGCAAGAAGAAATAGTAATCAGGTAGTTGGGGCCTGAACGTTGACCACGGGTCTGAGTAATGCGCCGCAGGGCGCGTGAAGCTAGGTCGACGAACTACCCCAGTCCCCACGACTCCTCATATACCATGAGAAAAGCAAAACCGAAGAAGCGTATCCTCCTGCCGGACCCCAAGTTCGGCGAGACGCTGGTAACCCGTTTCGTTAACTACCTGATGTACGACGGCAAGAAGAGCCTGGCGTACGGCATCTTCTACGATGCCCTGGAGCAGGTAGAATCGCGCACCAAGGAAAACGGCCTCGAGCAGTGGCGCAAAGCCCTGAACAACGTGATGCCGACCGTGGAAGTAAAGAGCCGCCGCGTAGGCGGTGCTACCTTCCAGGTGCCCACCGAAGTTCGCCCCGACCGTCGTATTGCCGTTGGCTCGAAGTGGCTGATTCAGTACTCGCGTCGCCGCGGTGAGAAGACGATGAAAGACAAGCTGGCCGGCGAGATTATCGCCGCCGCCAAAGGTGAAGGTGCCGCCGTCAAGAAGAAGGACGACACCCACCGGATGGCTGAAGCCAACAAGGCCTTCTCGCACTTCCGCTTCTAATTCAGCGAATGACGCAGATGAGGGAATGAGTGATTTTGCCGCTACGGAACCTAATCACTCATTCCCTCATTCTCTCATTCACTCATTGACACAGAGAAATGGCTGTTAACGAAAACCTGAAGTACCTCCGCAACATTGGGATTATGGCGCACATCGACGCCGGTAAGACCACGACCTCGGAGCGCATTCTTTACTACACGGGCAAGACCCACAAAATCGGGGAAGTGCACGAAGGTGCCGCCACGATGGACTGGATGGAGCAGGAGCAGGAGCGTGGTATCACCATCACCTCGGCCGCTACCACCACGTTCTGGAACTACCCGACCAACGAGCAAGGTGACCCGACCCCGGACACCAAGCAGTACAAAATCAACCTGATTGACACCCCCGGCCACGTTGACTTCACCGTTGAAGTTGAACGCTCGCTGCGCGTGCTCGACGGTGCCGTTGCCCTGTTCTGCGCCGTATCGGGCGTAGAGCCGCAGTCGGAAACCGTATGGCGTCAGGCCGACAAATACAAAGTGCCGCGCATCTGCTTCGTCAACAAGATGGACCGCGCCGGTGCTGACTTCTTCAAAGCCGTAACCGAAATCAAGGACAAGCTGGGTGCTAACCCGGTGCCCCTGCAGATTCCGATTGGCGCTGAAGACACCTTCAAAGGCGTAGTTGACCTGCTGACCGGCAAAGCCATCGTGTGGGACGACGCTACCCAGGGCAAATCGTACCACGAAATCCCGGTTCCCGAGGATCTGGTGGAAACGGTAGCCGAGTGGCGCCAGAAGCTGGTGGAAAGCGTTGCCGAATACGACGACGCCCTGCTGGAGAAATTCTTCGAAGATCCGGACAGCATCACCCGCGAGGAAATGATGAAGGTAATCCGCCAGGCGGTTATCGACATGAAGTTCTCGCCCGTAATGTGCGGCTCGGCCTTCAAAAACAAGGGTGTTCAGTCGATGCTGGATGGCGTAATGGCCTACCTGCCCTCGCCGCTCGACATGCCCGCCATCATCGGTACCAACCCCGACACCGGCGAGGAAGTGGAGCGTCACCCCGACAACTCGGAGCCCTTCACCGCCCTGGCGTTTAAGATTGCCACCGACCCCTTCGTGGGCCGTCTGTGCTTCTTCCGCTGCTACTCGGGCCAGCTCGATGCCGGTTCGTACGTGTTCAACAACCGTACGGGCAAGAAGGAGCGCATCTCGCGTCTGATGCAGATGCACTCCAACAAGCAGAACCCGATCGACAAAATCCAGGCTGGTGACATTGCCGCCGGCGTGGGTTTCAAAGACATCAAGACCGGTGACACCCTGACGGAAGAGAAAGACCGTCTGGTTCTCGAGTCCATGTCGTTCCCCGAGCCCGTAATCGGCTACGCCATCGAGCCCAAGACTCAGGCGGACGTCGACAAGATGGGTATGGCCATTGCCAAGCTCGTGGAAGAAGACCCCACCCTCACGGTATTCACCGACCAGGAGACTGGCCAGACGGTACTGCGCGGCATGGGTGAGCTTCACCTGGAAATCATCATCGACCGCATGCGCCGGGAGTTCAAGGTTGAAATCAACCAGGGTGCTCCGCAGGTAGCCTACAAGGAGATGATTACCAAGAAAATCGAGCACCGCGAAGTCTACAAAAAGCAGACGGGTGGTCGTGGTAAATTCGCTCACATCGAATTCGAAATCGGTCCGAAAGAAACCGATCCGGAGAAACCCGGTCTGGAATTCGTCAACGGCATCACCGGCGGCGTTATCCCGAAAGAATTCATTGCTCCGGTGCAGAAAGGCTTCGAAGAAGCGATGAAGCACGGCGTACTGGCGGGCTTCCCGATGGACTCGATGCGCGTACGTATCTACCACGGTTCGTACCACGACGTTGACTCGGACGCCCTGTCGTTCGAAATGGCCGCTCGTCTGGGCTACAAAGAGGCAGCCCCGCGTTGCGCTCCGAAGCTGCTCGAGCCCATCATGGCCGTGGAAGTAGTGTCGCCGGACGAGTACACGGGCCCGGTAACGGGTGACCTGAACCGTCGTCGTGGCATCATGAAAGGCATGGACACGAAGGCTGGTGCCCAGGTTATCAAGGCTGACGTTCCGCTGTCGGAGCTGTTCGGCTACGTAACCGACCTGCGCACCATCTCGTCGGGCCGCGCCTCGGCTTCGCTGACCTTCTCGCACTACGAGCAGGTGCCGCAAAACCTCGCCGAGGGCATCATCGCCAAAGTAAAGGGCGGTAAATAATCATTGCTTTCACAAGCTGACCTCATGAACCAGAAAATTCGTATCAAACTGAAGTCTTACGATCATAACCTCGTCGACAAGTCGTCGGAGAAGATCGTAAAGGCGGTGAAAGCAACGGGTGCCATCGTGAGCGGCCCGATTCCTTTGCCGACGGTAAAAGAAAAGTTCACCGTGCTCCGTTCGCCCCACGTGAACAAGAAGTCGCGTGAGCAATTCCAGCTCTGCACCTACAAGCGCCTGGTAGACATCTTCTCGACTTCGTCGAAGACGGTGGACGCCCTGATGAAGCTCGAACTGCCGAGCGGCGTTGACGTAGAAATCAAAGTCTGAGCCTAACCACTCAGCAAAAAAGCCCCACTGGCCTCGGCCGGTGGGGCTTTTTTATGTGCAACCATTTCCCGATGCCCCGACTCTGCGTAGAAGGTGGGCAACGCCGTGCCGGGCAAGGCTGGCACGAAATCGGTAACTTGCGTTTCGCCCAAGCGTGCAGCTGTGGGTATGCGTTCAACGTCTGTGAGTATTTCTGCCGCTTCAAGTACATCCTCCTGGCTAACGGTCGGCCGCATCCAAACCGCCGCGGCTATCAGCTGCGGCATGGTAATTACCGGGTTGTTCACCTTCCCGTTTTTTCGCGTGCTGTCGAGTATCGGTCAGGGCTGCTTGGTCTTGTCAGCGCTGGCTTACCTAGCGCAGTTTCGGGAAGTAGCGCAGCTGCGTAAGTGGCCCGTCTACTTCTGCTTCGTGCTGATTTTTGTGATGCACCTGGCGGCGGGCTTGAATACCACCGCGGCCAACGCCAAAGAGTTCTGGCGGGACGTAGTGCTGCAGCTGCCCTTCCTACTGCTGCCGTTGTCGTTCTGGATTCTGCCCCCCCTGCGGATCGACGATCTGAAAAGGCTCTATAAGCTGCTGCTGGGCGTTACCACGTTTTCCGCCTTCGGCAGCACGATTTACTACCTGTTGAATGCGGATTACATCAATGAGTTGTACATCCACTCCAAGATAATGCCCACGGTACCGGACCATATCCGGTTCAGTCTGCTCATCGTGCTTTCCGTGGCCGTGGGTGCTGTTATGCTCAACCGCAAAGTGCTGACCGGTTGGCGGCGGGCGGCGGTGATGGGCGCGACTATCTTCTTGGCGGGGTTTCTGCACCTGCTGGCGGTGCGCAGCGGGTTGGTGGCGCTGTACGTGCTGGCCGTAGTGGCCATCGGGTATTTGCTGAAGAAGCAGGCTTGGCGCAAAGCCGCTTCGGTAGCGGCTCTGATGGTAGTGCTGCCCGTGGTCAGCTATTTCACGCTGCCCACGTTTTACAACAAATACCATAATACCAAGGACGACGCCAGCCGCGTCGAGCAGACGCATTCGGCCAACAACTATTCCCTCGTAGGTCGGGTGTACTCGTACCAGACGGCCCTGCAGGTCTGGAAAGACAATCCACTGCTGGGAGTTGGCAAAGCGGATCTGCGCGACGAAATGGCGGAGCGCTACCGGGAGTTTTTCCCACAGATCGATACCATGCACCAGATTCAGCCGCACAATCAGTTTCTGCTGTATCTGGTAGCTTTCGGGGCGCTGGGACTGGCACTATTTATTGCGGCCTTTTACTACCCACTGTGGTGGGCCCGCCGCCGGCACGCGCCCATGCTCGTGGCCCAGTACCTCATCGTGACCTTATCCTTCATGGTCGAGCCGACGATGGAGGGACAGACGGGACTCACGTTTTCCTTGTTCTTTCTGCTGTTGCCGCTGAGCAGCGTGGCTGAATGCAGGAAAGAGCGTGGCGTGCGTAAAGGCCGCCAGTGGCGCCCGGCATAATCCAAAAACAGGTGTGGGAATAGGATTCGGCCGCGCTTAGCAAATTGCTGACCAGTTTCGCAAAGCAGATGGGGGAGCGGTTGAGAAAGCAACCGGTGTCGGCAGCAAACTGATTGACTAGTAGCCGCAAGGACAGACCGATCTATCTGAATTATTTTCAGATGGGGTGATGCTTTTGTCTTAACAATTCCCTAGCTTTGCACTCCCTTTCCGAAAACGTCATTCGGGCGTTTTCACTGTGTCTTTTCTAAAACCCCATTCGAATGCCTGGCATTATCGGTAAAAAAATCGGTATGACAAGCCTCTTCACTGCCGATGGCCGGAACGTGCCCTGCACGCTCATCCAAGCCGGCCCGTGCGTAGTGACGCAGGTGAAGACGCTCGAAGTTGACGGCTACACGGCCGTTCAGCTCGGTTACGGCGACAAGAAGGCCAAAAACACCAACAAACCGTTGGCTGGCCACTTCGCTAAGGCGGGAGTTACCCCCCGCAAAAAACTCGTCGAGTTCCGCACCGACGACGTGGCATCCTACTCGCTAGGTGCTGAAATCAACGCTGACTACTTCGCCGAAGGTGACTTCGTAGACGTGGTTGGTACCTCGAAAGGCAAAGGTTTCCAGGGCGTTGTAAAGCGTCACAACTTTGCTGGTGTAGGTGGCCAGACCCACGGTCAGCACAACCGCGGCCGTCACCCTGGCTCGATCGGTGCTTGCTCCTGGCCTTCCCGCGTGTTCAAAGGCATGCGTATGGCTGGCCGCATGGGCGGTGACCGTGTAAAGATCCAGAACCTGAAAGTGCTGCGCGTGATGAACGAGCAGAACCTCATCCTGGTGAGCGGCTCGGTACCCGGTGCTAAAAACGGTTACGTGATTCTGGAGAAATAGGCGCGATGGAACTCTCTGTATTGACGATCAAAGGCGAGGACACCGGCCGCAAGGTGACGCTGTCCGACGCAATCTTCGGGCTGGAGCCGAACGAGCACGCCATGTACCTCGACGTGAAGCTGTACCTGGCCAACCAGCGCCAGGGCACGCACAAGTCGAAGGAACGTGCTGAAATCGCCCGCACGACTAAGAAACTGAAGAAGCAGAAAGGCACCGGCGGTGCCCGCGCTGGTTCGATGAAGTCGCCGGTGTTCATCGGTGGTGGCCGCGTATTCGGTCCCAAGCCCCGTGACTACGGCTTCAAAGTGAACAAGAAAACCAAGCAGCTGGCCCGCCTGTCGGCCCTGTCGGTTCTTGCTCGCGAAAACCGTCTGGCCCTGGTGGAGAACTTCTCCCTGGAAGGCCCCAAGACGAAGGATTTCCTGAACATCCTGAGCGGCCTGAAGCTGGACAACGGCAAGAAGACCCTGCTGGTAACCGGCTCGGTTGACAAGAACGTGGTACTGTCGGCCCGCAACATCCAAAAGGTGAAGGTGGCTGTTCCCACGGCTCTCAACACCCACGACCTGCTGAACACCGACACGCTGCTGCTGTCGGAAGCTGGTCTGGAGACGCTCACCCAACTTTACACGGCCGCTGAGTAATGAGCATCATCAAGAAGCCCATCGTGACCGAGAAGGCAACGTCGCTGAACGAGAAAGGCCAATACGCCTTTGAAGTGGAGCGCACCGCCAACAAGGTTGAAATCAAAAAAGAAATCGAGAAGCTCTACGGCGTGACCGTGGTGGGCATCAGCACCATCCGCAGCCAGGGCAAACTCAAGTCGCGCTTCACCAAAACAGGTGCCGTTACCGGCCGTCGTGCTTCCAGCAAGAAGGCCATCGTAACCGTGAAGGAAGGCGAAGTAATCGACTTCTACAGCGGCATCTAAGCCGACTGAATTTCTGACCGAGGCCCCTCGCTAGAGCATTTTCGCTATAAAATGGCACTCAAAAAACTAAGACCAACATCACCGGGTCAGCGCTTCCGTATCGCCCCGGGTTTCGACGAGATTACCACGTCGACGCCGGAGAAGTCGCTGTTGGCACCCAAGAAAAAATCCGGTGGCCGGAATGATTCCGGGAAAATGACCAACCGTTACATCGGTGGTGGTCACAAGCAACAGTATCGTATCATCGACTTCAAGCGCAGCAAGCACACCGTGCCGGCTACCGTGAAGTCTATCGAGTACGATCCGAACCGTACGGCGCGCATCGCCCTGCTCAGCTACGCTGACGGCGAGAAGGCCTACATCATCGCCCCGAATGGCCTGCAGGTGGGTGCTACCGTGGTAGCCGGCCCCGGCGCCGCACCGGAACTGGGCAACGCCCTGCCGCTGCGCGAAATGCCGCTCGGTACGATTGTTCACAACATCGAGCTGATGCCGGGTGCCGGCGCAGTGCTGGCCCGCTCGGCCGGTACCTACGCCCAGCTGGTGGCTCGCGAAGAAAAATACGCGACGCTGAAACTGCCCTCCGGCGAGATGCGCATGGTTCTCGTGACCTGCATGGCTACGGTCGGCACCGTTTCGAACGGTGAGCACATGAACGTACGTCTCGGCAAAGCCGGTCGTCACCGTTGGTTGGGCTACCGTCCGCGCGTTCGTGGTGTGGCCATGAACCCCGTCGACCACCCGATGGGTGGTGGTGAAGGCCGCTCGAGCGGTGGTCACCCGCGCAGCCGCAAAGGCTTGCTTGCGAAGGGCTACAAGACCCGCAACAAGAACAAGTACTCTGAGCAACTCATCGTTTCGCGTAAAGGCAAGAAGTAATGGCACGTTCGCTTAAAAAAGGCCCGTACATCGACTTCCGCCTGGAGCGGAAAGTGCAGGTGATGGAGGAGTCCAACAAGAAATCGGTGGTGAAGACCTGGTCGCGCCGCTCGATGATTTCGCCGGACTTCGTAGGGCATACCTTCGCCGTGCACAACGGCAATAAGTTCATCCCGGTGTACGTGACCGAAAACATGGTTGGTCACAAGCTTGGGGAATTTGCGCCGACGCGCAACTTCCGCGGCCACGTAGCCAAGAAAGATAAAGGCAAGCGCTAAGACATGGAAGCAGTAGCCAAACTCCGTAACGTACCGACCTCGCCGCGCAAGATGCGCCTCGTGGCCGGCCTAGTACGCGGCAAAAGCGTTACCCGTGCCTTGGGCTTGTTGAAGTTTGAGGCCAATTCGGGTGCTGAGAAAATCGAGAAACTGCTCCTGTCGGCCCTGGCCAACTGGCAGCAGAAGAACGAGGACGAGCGCATCGAAGACGCTAACCTGTACATCAAAGAAATCTTCGTTGACGAAGGCCGCCAGCTGAAGCGCCTGCGCCCCGCCCCCCAGGGCCGTGGCCACCGCATCCGTAAGCGTAGCAACCACGTCACGCTGATCATCGACTCCAAGGTGGAAGCCATCGGCAGCCGCCAGGGTCTGAAGAACGCCGCTGCCAAGCAGGAAACTGCCCCGGCCGCTGCTCCGGCTGCTGAAGAAGCTCCGAAGAAGACGGCCCGTCGTTCGACCAAGAAAGCTGACACCCAAACCGCGGCTAACGCCGCCGAATAGTAACCATGGGACAGAAAGTTAATCCCGTTGGCTTCCGCCTCGGTATCGTTAAAGGTTGGGACTCTAACTGGTACGGCGGCAAAGACTTCGCCGACAAGCTGGTAGAGGACGAAAAGATCCGCAAATACATTCTGGCACGCATCCCGAAGGGCGGCATCTCGAAAATCATCATCGAGCGCACCCTGAAGCGTATCACCATCACCATCAACACGGCTCGTCCGGGTGTGGTAATCGGTAAAGGCGGTCAGGAAGTTGATAAGATCAAGGACGAACTGAAAAAGCTCACGAGCAAGGACGTTCAGATCAACATCTTCGAAATCAAGCGTCCGGAACTCGACGCCAAGCTGGTAGGTGAGAGCATTGCTCAGCAGCTGCAGGCTCGTATCTCGTTCCGTCGTGCGATGAAGCAAGCCATTCAGGGCGCACTCCGCGTGGGCGCTGAAGGCATCAAGGTGCAGTGCGGCGGCCGCCTCGGCGGTGCTGAAATTGCCCGTTCGGAACAATACAAGGAAGGCCGCACCCCGCTGCACACCCTCCGCGCCGATATCGACTACGCCCTGTCTGAAGCTCAGACCGTGTATGGCAAAATCGGCATCAAGGTGTGGATCATGCGTGGCGAGGTATTCGGCAAGCCCGACCTGTCGCCCAACCAGCTGCTAAGCCAGCAGCAAGGCCCGGCCGGCAACGACCGCGGCGACCGTGGCCCGCGCGGTGAGCGTGGCGACCGGGGTGACCGTGGTGGCCGTGGCGGCGACCGTGGTGGCCGTGGTGGCAACGACCGTGGCCCGCGTGGCGGCGGTGACAACCGTGGTGGCCAAGGTGGCTTCGGCGGTGGTGCCGGTGGCAACCGTGGCGGCCAAGGTGGCGGCGCTAATCGTGGCGGTCAAGGCGGCGGCGCAAGCCGTGGCCCGCGTCGCTAGTCCTTCTTCCTTCCACTTCTTTTTCGAGACTAAGACATGTTACAACCGAAAAGAACCAAGTATCGGAAGATGCAGAAGGGCCGCGTAAACGGCCTGGCCTATCGTGGCAGCTCGCTGGACTTCGGTTCGTTTGGCATTAAGTCGCTGGAGGCCGCTTGGATCACCGCGCGTCAGATTGAAGCTGCTCGTATCGCTATGACCCGCGCTATGAAGCGTGAAGGTCAGGTATGGATTCGCATCTTCCCAGACAAGCCTATCACCAAGAAGCCTGCCGAGGTACGTATGGGTAAGGGCAAAGGCTCGCCCGAGTACTGGGTAGCCATCGTGAAGCCCGGCACCATCCTCTTCGAATCGGATGGCGTTTCGCTGGAACTTGCACAAGAGTCGCTGCGTTTGGCGGCTCAGAAGCTGCCGGTTCGCACCAAGTTTGTCGTTCGTCGTGACTTCGTTGAGGCATAAGCAAGATGAAAAACGCTGAAATCCGTGCCCTTTCGATCGAGGATCTGAAAGAGCAAATCAACAAGGAGCAGTCGGGCGCGCAAACCCTGCGTTTCGCTCACGCTATTTCCCCGCTCGAAAACCCGGTCCGCATCAAAACGGCCCGGCGCAACATCGCCCGCCTGCTCACCGAGCTGAAGCGTCGCGAGCAGGAGCAGCAATCGTAGTCCCCCGCTAGTAATGGAAAACAACGCAGAACAGCAGGGCACCGCTACGGTAGAGCGTAACCTGCGCAAAGAGCGTATCGGCCGCGTGACCAGCAACAAGATGGATAAAACCATCGTGGTCGTGGTCGAGAGCAAAATGAAGCACCCGATTTACGGCAAGTTCGTGTCGAAATCGACCAAGTTCACCGCCCACGACGAGAACAACGAGTGCGGCGAAGGCGATACGGTGCGCATCATGGAAACCCGCCCGCTGAGCAAGCGCAAGCGGTGGCGTCTGGTAGAAATCGTAGAGCGAGCCAAGTAATATGATCCAGCAAGAATCCCGTCTGACGGTAGCCGACAACAGCGGCGCCAAAGAAGTGCTCTGCATCCGTGTCCTCGGTGGCACCGGCAAAAAGTACGCTTCGGTAGGCGACAAAATTGTCGTAGCTATCAAGTCGGCCATCCCCTCGGGCAACGCCAAGAAGGGTTCCGTATCAAAAGCTGTGGTGGTTCGCACGAAGAAGGAAGTACGCCGTAAAGACGGTTCGTACATCCGCTTCGACGACAACGCCGCCGTGCTGCTCAACAACAACGACGAGCCTCGCGGCACGCGTATCTTCGGCCCGGTGGCCCGCGAACTGCGCGAGAAGCAGTTCATGAAGATCGTTTCGCTGGCTCCTGAAGTTCTCTAACCGCAATGGCACTGAAAACCAAAGAAGCAAAGCCCGCGAAGCTGCACGTGAAAACCGGTGATACCGTCCAGGTAATCGCCGGTGACGAGCGCGGCAAGACTGGCGTCATCAAATCGGTGAACCGCCAGACCCAGCGCGTCATCATCGAAGGCCTGAACCTGGTCACGAAGCACTCGAAGCCGAGCGCCAAGAACCCCCAGGGCGGCATCTCGAAGATCGAGTCGCCGATTCACGTCAGCAATGTCAAGCTTGTTAGCTCGGCTAACGCCTAATCAAGTATCCGACAATGGCTCGACTGAAAGAAATTTACGACAAGGAGATTCGCCAGCAGCTGCAGGAGAAATTCCAGTTCAAGAGCACCATGCAGGTGCCGCGCATTACCAAAATCTGCATCAACCGCGGTATTGGTAAGGCCGTAGCCGACAAGAAGCTTGTTGACAACGGCGTGGACGAACTGACCATCATCACCGGTCAGAAAGCCGTTCCGACCATCGCCAAGCGTTCGGTTTCGAACTTCAAGCTGCGCGAGGGCATGCCGATCGGCGCCCGCGTAACGCTGCGTGGCAACCAGATGTACGAGTTCCTGGACCGTCTGCTGACCGTGGCCCTGCCCCGCGTCCGCGACTTCAAAGGCATCAACGACAAAGGCTTCGACGGCCGTGGTAACTACACCCTCGGCATCAAGGAGCAAATCATCTTCCCGGAAATCTCCATTGACAAGATCAAGGAGATTGGCGGGATGGATATTACCTTCGTGACGACGGCTGAAAACGACGAGCAGAGCTACGAGCTGCTGCGCGCCTTCGGGATGCCGTTTGCTAACGCCAAGAAAAACAGCTAATCCATGGCTAAGGAATCCATCAAAGCAAGAGAGCGGAAGCGTGAAGCGCTGGTAGCTCGCTACGCCGAGAAGCGCAAGGCCCTGAAAGCCGCTGGCGACTTCGAAGGCCTCGACAAACTGCCCCGCAACGCGTCGCCCGTACGTCTGCACAACCGCTGCAAACTGACCGGCCGTCCGCGTGGCTACATGCGCAAGTTTGGCATCAGCCGCGTAACGTTCCGGGAAATGGCTTCGGCCGGCAAAATCCCCGGCGTAACGAAAGCCAGCTGGTAGTCCGCTACCGCCAGCAACGCTCAGCAAAACTGCTCAGCTGAAACTCTCCCGGGAGTTTTGGCTGAGCAGTTTTCTTTTTGTCATTTGGCTACGCCTTCGACTCTTCCTCCTATGTTTTACTCTTGCTCGCTCCATATTGCTCTGCTCTGCCTTTCTAGTAATTCTAATCAGTCCAGTTGGCGTATTGAAAATAATCTAAGCCTGGTAAACCCGAAGCCAAATATCAAGACCCAGCAGCTTGGAGTAATAAAAACGGCCAATGGGCAAGTAGCATTTTACGTTACAACCCAATTCGAAACGGTTCAGGCGGCGATTGTATTACATGGACATAGCTGGGTCTGCTTTTATGATGTCCAACGCAGGCTTGTAGCTAGATATGAAGTTGGTTCTCCTGATGAGCTTCCAATCAAGTTGGTCAGGAATACTCTGTATTTCTCTTACTATGATAAGAACAAGCTAAAAAAGACCTTTACTCAGAGTGTAAATGCGAAGCTACCGGATGCATTGTGCGTAGCTCCTGACGATTGTTATACCCGAAAGAAGTAGAATGTGGTTTGCTCGGTAGCTGCGAACAATCTATCAATTAAGCTACTGTGCCTATTGCTTTTGTGTTAAGCATTTACGTATCTTTGCACCCCAGAATGCTCTAGGGCAGTGGGGGACGCCCCACATACCATTTGGCAGGTTGCCACAAGAAACCATTGGCTGCGGCGGAAACGCTGTGGATGTCAAGTAGTCTTAACCGAGGATTTCGCCGTCATAGGAAGACTATGGCTGCGAAATTTTCCTACCTTTGCGGTTCCCTTAAAACGGGATGCCCTTCAAATCATCCAAATGAACACAGATCCGATTGCCGACTACCTGACCCGGGTGCGCAACGCCATCAAGGCCAACCACCGGGTAGTAGAAATTCCGGCTAACAAAATCAAAAAGGAAATCACGAAAGTGCTCTACGAGAAAGGGTACATTCAGAGCTACCGTTTTGATGACTCGGCAGTACAAGGCACGATCAAAATCGCGCTGAAGTACCACCCCGTGACCAAGAAGCCCGCCATCCAGAAGCTGCAGCGGATCAGCACCCCGGGCCTGCGTACGTACGCCCACGTTGAAAACCTGCCGCGCGTGCTGAGCGGTCTGGGCATTGCCATCCTGTCGACCTCGAAAGGGGTAATGACGGAGAAGGAAGCTCGCACCCAGAACGTAGGCGGCGAGGTGCTGTGCTACGTGTACTAAGCTCAACGCAGCAGTAAACTCCCGACAATATGTCCCGCATTGGTAAACTCCCGATCAGCCTGCCCTCGGGCGTGCAGGTATCGGTTGATAACGACAACACCATCACGGTTAAAGGCCCCAAAGGGGAACTGAAAACCGCTGTCGACCGCGACATCACGGTACGCTCCGAAGACAACACCGTAGTCGTAGAACGTCCTACCGAGCAAAAGCGCCACAAGGCCATGCACGGCCTCTACCGTTCGCTGCTCAACAACATGGTAACCGGTGTCAGCACCGGCTACACGCACCAGCTGGAACTGGTGGGCGTAGGTTTCAAGGCAACTGCTACCGGCTCGACGCTGGAGCTGGCCTTGGGCTACTCGCACAACATCTTCCTGGCGCTGCCGAAAGAAGTAACCGCTACGGCCGTTACCGAAAAAGGTAAGAACCCCATCATCACCCTGACCAGCATCGACAAGGAACTCATCGGCCAGGTGGCCGCTAAGATTCGTTCGCTGCGCAAGGTGGAGCCCTACAAAGGCAAAGGTGTGCGCTTCGTTGGTGAGCAGATTCGTCGTAAGGCTGGTAAGACTGCCTCGAAATAACCGAGCATCATGGCTTTTAATAAAACTGAGAGAAGACTCCGGATCAAGCGCCACATCCGCACGAAAGTGTCGGGTACCGCTGAGCGCCCCCGCCTGTCGGTGTTCCGCAGCAACAAGGGCATCTACGCCCAGATCATCGACGACACCGCTGGCCGCACGCTGGTAGCTGCTTCGTCGAAGAACGTAACGGTTGGCGACTCGCCGGTAGCTACTGCTGCCGCCGTAGGCAAAGAGCTGGCCTCGCGGGCAACGGCCGCTGGTATCACGACGGTTGTATTCGACCGTTCGGGCTACCTCTACCACGGTCGCGTTAAATCATTGGCAGAAGGTGCCCGCGAAGGCGGCCTGAATTTCTAAGCAGCTATGCGCGAGCAAAATAAACCCACGGCGAAGACCACCGAGTCGGACCTGAAGGAAAAAGTAGTTGCCATCAACCGCGTAGCGAAGGTGGTAAAAGGTGGTCGTCGCTTCAGCTTCTCGGCCATCGTAGTAGTAGGTGACGGCGCTGGCACCGTAGGCTACGGCCTGGGCAAAGCCAACGAAGTAACCGACGCCATTGCCAAAGCCATTGACGATGCCAAAAAGAACCTGGTGAAGGTGCCGCTGTACAAGCACACCGTTCCCCACGTGATGGAAGGCAAGTACTCGGGTGGCTTCGTGCTGGTGCAGCCGGCTGCTGCCGGTACCGGCGTAATTGCTGGTGGTGCCATGCGTGCCGTGTTCGAAAGCGCCGGCATCAAGGACGTACTGGCCAAGTCGAAAGGCTCCTCAAACCCCCACAACGTGGTGAAGGCTACCTTCGACGCCCTGAACAAGATGCGCGACCCGATGCAGATTGCACAGCAGCGCGGCATCTCCCTCGCCAAAGTATTTAACGGCTAAGCGACGATGGCACTGATTCAAATCAAGCAAGTGCGCAGCGTAATTGACCGCCCCGAGCGTCAGAAGCGCACGATGAAGGCCCTGGGCCTCACCAAAATCGGCGCAGTGAAGGAAGTGGAAAACACTCCTGCTATTGCCGGCATGGTAGCCAAGGTTGGCCACCTGGTAGAAGTAACCGAACTGTAGACCTCAGCTCATCATGAATCTCAGCAATCTTAAGCCCGCTGAAGGCTCGGTACGCAATAACAAGCGTCTGGGTCGTGGTGAAGGCTCGACCCGCGGCGGTACCTCGACGCGCGGCCACAAAGGCCAGAAGTCGCGTTCGGGTTACTCCAAGAAAATCGGCTTTGAAGGTGGCCAGATGCCCCTGCAGCGCCGCGTGCCGAAGTTCGGCTTCAAAAACATCAACCGTGTGGAGTACAAGGGTATCAACCTGGACGTACTGCAAGCCCTGAACGAGAAATCGGCGACGGGTACGATGGATGTGGCCTACTTCATCCAGCACGGTCTGGTGTCGAAAAACGCCAAGATCAAAGTTCTCGGCCGTGGCGAACTGACCGCCGCCGTGGAAGTACACGCCCACGCTTTCTCGCAATCGGCTATCGAAGCCATCGAGAAGGCGGGTGGCAAAGCAGTGACCCTGTAGTCAAAGCACGCCGGCGATGAACAAGTTTATCACGACGATTAAGAACATTTTTGCGATTGAGGATCTGCGTACGCGGATTCTCAATACGCTTTTTTTCATCGCCATTTACCGGCTGGGTTCTTACGTTGTGCTGCCGGGCGTCGATCCGTCCCGTCTCGACACCAAGTCGGGCGGGATTTTCGGCATCCTCGACACCTTGCTCGGCGGCGCGTTTAGCCACGCTTCCATCTTCGCGTTGGGCATCATGCCCTACATCTCGGCCTCTATCGTACTGCAGCTGCTGACCATCGCAGTGCCGTACTTCCAGAAGCTGCAGAAAGAAGGGGAGTCGGGACGTAAGAAGATCAACCAGTACACCCGTCTGCTCACCATTCCTATTGTAATGGCACAGTCGGTAGGCTTTATCGCCACGATTAACGCAGATGCGCTGGTTAACCCCGGCGTGTTCTTCACCGTCTCGACGATGATTATTCTCACGGCCGGTACGCTGTTCTGCATGTGGCTGGGCGAGAAAATCACCGATAAGGGCATCGGTAACGGTATCTCGATGATCATCATGATCGGTATCGTCTCGCGCTTTCCCGGCGCTATCATCGGGGAAGCCGCGGCGAAAGGGATGCGTGGTTCGCTGATCTTCCTGATCGAGCTGGCGGTGCTGTTCTTCGTGGTTATGGGCGTTATCATCCTGACGCAGGCTGTGCGCCAGATTCCAGTGCAGTACGCCAAGCAAGTCGGTGGCGTAAGCCAACTGAATGCCCAGCGTCAGTTTATCCCGCTGAAGGTGAATGCGGCCGGCGTTATGCCGATCATTTTCGCCCAGTCGCTGATGTTCGTACCGGCCATTGCCGCCTCGGCGTGGAAGGACAGCGACACGGCAACGTTCATCGGCCAGAAGTTTTCGGATTACACATCGTGGCAATACAACCTAGTGTTTGCGGTACTGATCATCCTGTTCACGTACTTCTACACCGCCATCAGCGTGAACCCGAAACAGATTGCCGATGACCTGAAGCGCAGCGGCGGTTTCGTGCCGGGCGTGAAGCCTGGTGATGCTACCTCGGAGTATATCGACGAGGTGCTGACCCACATTACCCTGCCCGGCGCAATTGCTTTGGCTTTGATTGCAATCTTTCCGGCCATTGCGTTGTTGTTTGGGGTCACTCGTCCGTTCTCAGCCTTCTACGGCGGCACGTCGCTCATCATTATGGTGGGCGTGGTACTCGATACCATGAATCAGATTGAAAGCTATCTGCTCATGCGCCACTACGATGGAATGATGAAAACGGGCAAGCTGAAAGGTCGGTCGCAAAACATTGCGCTGGCCTCCTAAGCCATGATCCTCTACAAGACCGAAGACGAAATTGAGTTGATCCGAGCCAGCGCTGATGTGCTGGCTCGTGCCCATGGGGAAGTTGCGGGCATGATCCGGGAAGGAATTACCACTGGCGAGCTGGATAAGCGCGCCGAGGAGTTTATCCGGGACCACGGCGGAGTACCTTCCTTTAAGGGCTACAACGGGTTCAAATACAGCCTGTGCATTTCGCCCAATGCGGTGGTAGTGCACGGGTTTCCCGGCAACCATGTATTGAAGAGCGGTGACATCGTTTCGGTAGACGCGGGCGTGAAGCTCAACGGCTACCACAGCGACAGCGCCTATACCTACCCGGTAGGGGAGGTGAAACCGGAAATCCTGGCCTTGCTCGAAGCCACCAAGCAGTCCTTGTACGAGGGCATCGAGCAGGCCGTAGCTGGCAACCGCATGGGTGACGTCGGCTACGCCATTCAGAACTACGTGGAAAAACGTGGGTATTCGGTGGTTCGGGAACTTGTTGGGCACGGCATCGGTAAGAGCCTGCACGAAAAGCCCGAAGTGCCGAACTACGGCAAGCGTGGCTCGGGCCTGAAACTGCAGAGCGGCTTGGTTATGGCCATCGAACCGATGGTGAACCTTGGCACCAAAGCCGTAGTGCAGGAACAGGACGGCTGGACCATCCGAACCAAAGACCGACAGCCCTCGGCGCATTTCGAGCACACCGTAGTGGTTCGTCAACACAAAGCGGAGATACTAACCTCTTTCGCCCACATAGAAAAAGCGTTACAGCAGACCTCGCAGCCTTATGGCCAAACAGTCATCGATTGAGCAGGACGGAACCATCCTGGAAGCCTTGTCTAATGCCATGTTCCGGGTGGAACTGGAAAACGGGCACCAGCTGATTGCGCACATCTCCGGAAAGATGCGCATGCACTACATCAAGATTCTGCCCGGCGATAAGGTGAAGCTCGAAATGTCGCCCTACGACCTGTCGAAGGGGCGAATCGTTTACCGTTACAAATAACCCCCCGGACATGAAAGTCAAAGCCTCGGTCAAGAAGCGCAGCGCCGACTGCAAAGTGATCCGCCGTAAAGGGAAGCTTTACGTGATCAACAAGAAGAACCCGCGCTACAAGCAGCGTCAGGGCTAATCAACAAGCAATAGGAAGAACATGGCACGTATTGCAGGGGTAGACATCCCGGACAAAAAGCGCGGCGAAATCGCCCTCACCTACATCTTCGGCATCGGTCGTTCGTCGGCCCAGGCTATCCTCACCAAGGCAGGCGTCGACCTGAACAAGAAGGTGAGCGAGTGGACGGAAGCCGAGTCGGGTGAAATCCGTAGCATCATTGCTTCGGAATACAAAACCGAAGGTGTGCTGCGCTCGGAAGTTCAGCTCAACATCAAGCGTCTGATGGACATCGGTTGCTACCGCGGCCTCCGTCACCGCAAAGGGCTGCCGGTTCGGGGTCAGCGCACCAAGAACAACTCGCGCACCCGCAAAGGCAAACGGAAGACCGTTGCCGGCAAAAAGAAGGCTACGAAATAATTCATAGCGGGAATCGGCGGCGGGCCTTCATGACTTTCCAACTGCCGCCAACACCTCTCGCTCGTTTTCTGCGAAAACCAAATGGCACAAAAGAGAAAAGACAAAGCCAAGAAGCGCATTGTGCAGGTGGAAGCCACCGGCCAGGTGCACATCAAGGCTTCGTTCAACAACATCATCATCTCGGTCACCAACAACAACGGCCAGGTGATTTCGTGGGCTTCGGCCGGCAAGATGGGCTTCCGTGGTTCCAAAAAGAACACGCCCTACGCCGCGCAAACCGCAGCTCAAGATTGCGGCAAAGTGGCTTACGACCTGGGCATGCGCAAGTGCGAAGTGTTCGTGAAAGGTCCGGGCGCTGGCCGCGAGTCGGCTATCCGTGCGTTCCAAAATATGGGCATTGAGGTGCAGACCATCCGCGACGTGACGCCGCTGCCGCACAACGGCTGCCGTCCGCCCAAACGTCGCCGCGTCTGAGTAACGGCAGACGCGTGGCCGCTACCGCCCCGTGAGGGAGCTATGGTGGTCAGGCAGTTTTCTTTTCTTCCCAGAAAAATCACCTCTCAAGAATGGCACGTTATACCGGCCCTAAAACCAAGATTGCCCGTCGCTTCGGGGAAGCCATTTTCGGCCCGAGCAAGGCACTCACCAAGAAAGCATATCCTCCGGGCCAGCACGGCCGCGGCCGCCGCAAGAAGCAGTCGGAATACGCCGTGCAGCTGATGGAGAAGCAAAAAGTGAAGTACCTCTACGGGGTACTGGAAAAGCAGTTCGCTAACCTCTTCGACAAAGCCGCCCGCGTACCCGGTATCACCGGCGAAAACCTGCTGGCTTTCCTGGAGACGCGTTTGGACAACGTGGTATACCGTCTGGGCATTGCCCCGACGCGCCGCGCTGCCCGTCAGCTGGTTTCGCACAAGCATATCACGGTAAACGGCGAGGTAGTAAACATCCCGTCGTACCACGTGAAGCCCGGCACCATCGTAGCCGTGCGCGAAAAGTCGAAGTCGCTGGAAGCCATCGTGAACAGCCTGTCGGTGCGCAACGCCCGTCAGTTCGGCTGGCTCGAATGGGACGGCAAAGAGCTGGCCGGCAAGGTCATCTCGACGCCGCAGCGCGACCAGATTCCCGAGAAAATCGAGGAGCAGCTGATCGTCGAACTGTATTCGAAGTAAGCCTGATAGCAGAGCCGGCCGCTGCCTGGAATACCCATTCCGGCAGCGGCCGGCTCCTGCATTGGTTTCTTCCTTCCTTCAACATCCCTTACATCCGCATCTATGTCAATTCTCGCTTTTCAAATGCCGGAGAAGGTCGTAATGGAGAAATCCGACGACTTCTACGGAACGTTTGAGTTTAAACCGCTGGAGAAGGGTTACGGCGTGACGATCGGCAACGCGCTGCGGCGCATCCTGCTGTCGTCGCTCGAGGGGTACGCAATTACCTCGGTCCGCACGAGCAACGTGCTGCACGAGTTCCAGACCATCGAAGGCGTTATCGAGGACATGTCGGAAATCATCCTGAACCTGAAGCAAGTTCGGTTCAAGAAGATCAACGACGTTATCGAAGACAAAATCACGGTGCGCATCAGCGGCCAAGAGTCCTTCACGGCCGGCGACATCAACAAGTTCACCAACGGCTTCCAGGTGCTGAACCCGGACCTGGTGATTTGCAACATCGACCCGAGCACCTCGCTGGAGTTCGAATTCACGGTTCAGAAGGGCCGTGGCTACGTGCCCGCCGAGGAAAACAAGCCGGCTGACCAAGTATTCGGTCAGATTGCCATCGACGCCATCTTCACGCCCATCAAGAACGTGAAGTACAGCATCGAAAATACCCGCGTGGAGCAGAAGACCGACTACGAGCGGTTGTTGCTGGAAATCCACACGGACGGCTCGATTCACCCCGAAGATGCGCTGAAAGGCGCCGCCAACATCCTGATCCAACACTTCATGTTGTTCTCGGACAACACGATGACCTTCGAAACGGCCAAGGCCGAAGAGGAGACCAGCGTGGACGAAGAGACGCTGCACATGCGCAAGGTCCTCAAAACCCCGCTGCAGGACATGGACCTGTCGGTTCGCGCCTACAACTGCCTCAAGGCCGCCGATATCAAGACCCTCGGCGACCTGGTGCAGCTGGATCTGGCCGACATGATGAAGTTCCGCAACTTCGGCAAGAAGTCGCTGACCGAGCTGGAAAACCTCGTTGAGGAAAAAGGCTTGCACTTCGGCATGGACGTGGCCAAGTTCCGTCTGGAAGAAGACTAATTCTGTAATGTGCGGAATGCGGGTGAATGTGGGTAATGTGAAAATGCCGTTTTGACGGCTTCGCACGACCCGGTTCATTCTTCTGCATTCCGCACATTAATCACATTTCCCACATTCAACTAGGTGTGCCCTCCGGGGCGGCGGTTCTAATGAGGTTTCGGCCCGCCGTGGTCGTCGTCCGCAAGCACACCACTAACTTTTCTTGACCAATGCGTCACGGTAAAAAAGACAACCACCTGGGCCGGACTACCGCCCACCGCAGCGCCATGCTGTCGAACCTCGCCATCTCGCTGATCCTGCACAAGCGGATTACGACGACCACGGCTAAGGCCAAGGAGCTGCGCAAGTACGTAGAGCCGATTCTGACCCGCTCGAAGGACGACACGACGCACTCGCGCCGCATCGTATTTGCTGAGCTGCAGAACAAAGAAGCCATCAAGGAGCTGTACGGCGAAGTAGCTGGCAAAATTGCCGGCCGTCCGGGCGGTTACACCCGCATCATCAAGCTGAGCGCCGGCCGTGCCGGTGACAACGCTGATATGTGCGTAATCGAGCTGGTGGACTACAACGAAGCTATGCTGGAAGCCAAATCGGCTGGCGAGGCTAAGGCTACGACCCGTCGTTCGCGCCGCGGTGGTAAGAAAGCTGAAGGTGCCGCTCCGGCTGCTCCCGCTGCTTCGACCACGCAGGTAGAAACCTCGGCTCCGGCTGATACCGCTACCGAAACGCTGAAAGAAGGCGAAACCCGCGAAGACAAGACCGAAGAGTCGGCTTCGTAATTCGCCGCGCTGACAGCGCTTAGAATTGAAAGGGACGGTTCCTGCGGGAGCCGTCCCTTTTTTGTGACCTCACCCCCCGGCCCGCTCTCCTTAGATTCCGCGAATAAAGCGGCGGAAGGGGGAGCCACGGCGGCGCAGATAGGGTGCGTTTTGATATTGAATTGGGTCACCGGAAGTCCGATAGCCTGGAAACCATTGTTGGGAAGCTACCGGACTTCCGGTGGAGGCAGCTGCACCTGTATTCGAGCCTACCGGAAGTCCGGTAGCAGTTTTGTACATGTTTTTTGGGCTACCGGAGGTCCGGTAGCGCAGAAATCAATGTAAGATGATCTACCGGACTTCCGGTAGGGCGGAAACCATTGGTGGAGAGCTACCGGACCTCCGAATAAGCCAGAAACTGGGACAGCGTAGCTACCGGACTTTCCAGACGGTACTAAATCGTGGTGGGAGGAGCGCCGGAAAAGTCAGGTGGTGTCAGGGACAAGAAGGTGGTAGGGCATTCTTGGTCTGCGCAAACGGTTGATTTGGCCTGTCACCTAGGCGAATCCCCGGCACTTGTGTTTCTTTGCCATCGGGCCCGTGTGGGATGGGCCTTGCTGACTGATTCCCCATGGGCTGGTCAGGCCCGCAATTCACTTTTTCATTCTCCGATTATGAGCATCATCGCCGCCATCAATGCCCGGCAAATTTTTGACTCGCGCGGTAACCCGACCGTGGAAGTAGACGTGACCACCGACAACGGGGTGGTGGGCCGCGCCGCCGTGCCCTCGGGCGCCTCGACCGGGAAGCACGAAGCCGTGGAGCTGCGCGACGACGACAAGTCGAAATACATGGGCAAGGGCGTGCTGACGGCCGTGGACAACGTCAACAGCAAGATTGCCGAAGAGCTGGTGGGCTTCTCGGTGTTTGAGCAGGCGCTGCTGGACCGCATCATGCTGGAGCTGGACGGTACGCCGAACAAGGCCAACCTGGGCGCCAACGCCATCCTGGGCGTGTCGCTGGCGGCGGCCCGGGCCGCGGCGCAGGAAGCGGGCATGCCGCTGTACCGCTACGTGGGCGGGGTGGGCGCCAACACGCTGCCGGTGCCGATGATGAACATCCTGAACGGCGGCTCGCACGCCGACAACTCGATTGACTTCCAGGAGTTCATGATCATGCCGGTGGGCGCCAAGTCGTTCACCGAGGCTATGCGCTGGGGCTCGGAAATCTTCCACCATCTGAAGAACGTGCTCAAGAAGAAAGGCCTGAGCACCAACGTAGGCGACGAAGGCGGGTTTGCACCGAACATCGAGTCGAACGAGGCGGCCATCGAAGTGGTGCTGCAGGCCATCGAAACGGCCGGCTACAAGCCGGGCGACGACGTGATGATTGCGCTGGACGCGGCCGCTTCGGAGTTCTACTCGGATGGGCACTACCACTTCAAGAAGAGCTCGGGCGACAAGCTGACCTCCTCGGAAATGGCGAACTACTGGGCTGATTGGACCCGCAAGTACCCCATCATCAGCATCGAGGACGGCCTGGACGAGGACGACTGGAGCGGCTGGAAGCAGCTGACCGACGCCGTGGGCGACAAAGTGCAGCTGGTGGGCGACGACCTGTTCGTGACCAATGTGAAGCGCCTGCAGGAAGGCATCGACAAGGGCGTGGCCAACGCCATTCTGATCAAGGTGAACCAGATCGGCTCGTTGTCGGAAACCATCGACGCGGTGAACCTGGGCCGCCGCTTTAAGTACAAGAGCATCATGTCGCACCGCTCGGGTGAGACGGAGGACAGCACCATCGCCGACCTGGCCGTGGCCCTGAACACCGGCCAGATCAAGACCGGCTCGATGTCGCGCTCGGACCGCATGGCCAAGTACAACCAGCTGCTCCGTATCGAGGAGGAGTTGGGCGAGGTGGCCTACTTCCCCGGCCGCAACATGTAATCAAGGATTTCGGCGGATTTCTGGCTCCGCCGACCTTCGGTTCGGATTGCACGTGTAGATGATCAAAAAGGTCGGGGCTTCGTGTCCCGGCCTTTTTGTTTTGTGACCTGAACCCGCAAACAGCCCGGTAACGATGTCAACTGCTTGCGGTTGTCCGGGCAATCGTCCACGAAATCCGTGCAATCCGGAAAATCCGCCGGAATCCGTGATTATCTTTGGCTATGCGTTTTTCTGACGTGCTGGGGCGCGTACCACGTTTGCTGCGCAACTTTTACCTGCTCACCGGGCTGGCGTTTTTGGTGTGGATGCTGCTGTTTGACTCGAACGACCTGCTGAAGCAGTACGAGATGCTCGATAAGTACCGCGAGTTGCAGGAGCAGAAGCAGTACTATACCGGCAAAATAGAGGAGGTAAAACAGGATCGGGCCGAGCTGTTGAGCAGTCCGGAGATGCTGGAAAAGTTTGCCCGCGAGAAATACGTGATGAAGCGGCCGGGGGAGGACGTGTTCTTGCTGGTGCCGGAGGAGAAGGAATAGCGCGGCTGTAGCGCAAGGCTGGTTATCAGCTCATTCGGCTGATGCTTGTACAAAGGGCAGGTGAATTATGACGCCTCATTGCGCAACGCGTGATGATTGGGTGTTTATTGTAATATTTTGTGGGTGGGCTAAAACTCTGAGTGATTTTTCGCCTTAACTTTCGGAGTTCATTCTAACCAACAAATCATTTTTGGATATGGAGAAGCCCTACTTTTCGAGGTACGGTAACAAGCTCCGGCTGTTAACATGGCTGGTAATGAGCTGGTTGGGCCTACAGCAGGCCGCCGCTCAAACGTACACCATGCCGGTAACCGGCAGCAACACCATCACCACCTGCGCGGGAACCCTGTATGACAACGGCGGAGCCAATGGCCCCTACGTCGGTAACACCGGCTCCCTGACCATCATGCCGGCTACCACCGGCAACAAGGTGCAGCTCACGTTTTCGTCGGTATCGATTGATTACTACGATTACCTGACCATCTACGACGGCACCAGCACGTCGGCCCCGATTATCGGCACGTACTACGGCACTGCCAACATCGGAACGGTGTATGGTACGTCGACCAGCGGGGCCATCACGCTGCGCCTGACCGGCACCAACTACTACGGCTACACTGGTTTTGCGGCCAGCATTGCCTGCGTAACCAGCGTGCCGCAGCCTGACCTGGCCGTGCAGGGCGCTTCCGCTTACCCGCTGTCGGCGGTGGCGGGCAGCTACCTCTCGCTGAGCTGCAGCATCTACAACCTCTCGGGCACTACGGCCACGAGCAGCAACGTGGGCTACTACCTCTCGACGGACAACACGCTGAGTTCTTCGGACCAACTGCTGGGCTACTCCACGGGCTACGCGCTGGCCGTGGGCGGATCGTCGTCGCGGAGCGCTTCGGTGCAGATTCCGACGACGGTGGCGCCCGGTTCGTACTACCTGCTGTTTGCGGGCGACTACGATAACCTCGTCAACGAAAGCAACGAGAACAACAACGTCGCCAGCGTGTCATTCACGGTCAGCTCGCCGACCTACGACCTGGTGATTCAGACGCCGAGCGTGACGCCGACCTCGGTGGCGCAGGGCGGTACGCTCTCGCTTTCGTGCTACATCAGCAACCTGGGCAACGCCACGACGACCTCGAGCAGCGTGGGCTACTATCTCTCGAGCAACACTACGCTGGACGCTTCGGACGTGCTGCTGACCTCGACCTACGGCGGCTCATTGGCTCCTTCGTCGTTTGGCACCAGCCGCTACGGCTACACCAACATCCCGACGACGACGCCGACGGGCAGCTACTACGTGCTGTTCGTGGCCGACTACCAAGGGCTGGTTTCGGAAAGCAACGAAACCAACAACGTCGCCTCGGTGGCCATTACGGTGTCGCCGCCCGGCGTTGACCTGCAGATTCAGCAGGCCCAGTTGGGCAGCACTTCGGTGCTGGCCGGCTCGAGCATCTACGCCTCGGGCTACCTCTATAATACTGGCAACACCAACGCCGGCGCTCATCGGGTGGGTTACTACCTGTCGAGCAACACCACCTTCGACGCCTCGGACGTGCTGCTCTCGAGCGGCAGCGTAACCAGCCTGACGGCCGGTCAGTACCTCTCGCTGTACCCGACGCTGACCATTCCGTCGTCGACTACCACCGGCAGCTACTACGTGCTGTTCGTGGCCGACGACCAGGCCCAGGTGACGGAAACCAACGAAACCAACAACGTGGCCAGCGTGGCCCTGACGGTGACGCAGCCGAACGTGGACCTGCAGATTCAGCAGGCTACGCTGACGCCCACGACGACCACGGCCGGGGGCAGCGTGTACGCCAGCTGCAACATCTACAACGCCGGTACCACCTACGCCTCCTCGTCGTACGTGGGCTACTACCTCTCGACCAACACCACGCTGGACGCTTCGGATACCTATCTGAACTACGCGTACGGCAGCTCCCTGTCGGGTGGCTACAGCTCGTCGCGGGCAATGTCGCTGACGATTCCGTCGTCGACGGCTACCGGCAGCTACTACATCCTGTTCGTGGCCGATTACCAGGGCCAGGAGGCGGAGACCAACGAAACCAACAACGTGGCCAGTGTGGCCCTGACGGTGACGGCTCCGAACGTGGACCTGGTCATTCAGCAAGCGACGCTGACGCCCACGACAACCTCCGCCGGGGGCAGCGTGTATGCCTCCAGCAGCATCTATAACCAGGGCACCACCCAGGCGCTGTACAGCCCCGTGGGCTACTACCTCTCGACCAACACCACGCTGGACGCTGCGGATACTTACTTGAGCTCCTCGTACGGCAGCACGCTGTCGGGCGGTTTCAGCTCGTCGCGCACGGCTACGCTCTACATTCCGACCGGTACCGCGGCGGGCAGCTACTACGTGCTGTTCGTGGCCGACTATCAGGCGCAGGTGACGGAAACCAACGAAAACAACAACGTGAGCAGTGTGGCGCTGACGGTACTGCCGCCCAGCCCCGACCTGACCGTGAACAGCTTCTACCCGGCTTCGTACTACCTGAACTCCGGCTCCAGCACTGCCGTGTCGGGCTACGTGTACAACCAGGGACAGGCCTCGGCCACGTCGAGCAACGCTGGTTTCTACCTCTCGACGGATGCCTCCTTCAGCACCAACGACGTGCTGCTGGCCAGCAGCACCGGCGGCGCGCTGAGCGCCGGCGCGTCGAGCTACCGTACGTCGACCGTGACGATTCCGGCCGCCACGGCCACCGGTACGTACTACCTGCTGTTTGTGGCCGACGACCAGGCCCAGGTGACGGAAAGCAACGAAACCAACAACGTGGCTTACTACTCGGTCTACGTGACGAACGTCGCGCCGATCAACGGTACCCTGGTTCCGTACTCGGGCTCGGCCAGCATTACCAGCTGCAGCACCAACATTTACGACAACGGGGGCAACGGCCTCTACTCCAACTATTCGGACGGCTCGCTGACGGTTAACCCCGGCACGACCGGTAGCAAGGTGCGCCTCACGTTCAGCACGTTTAGCGTTGAAACCTGCTGCGACTACCTCATGATCTACGATGGCACGAGCACCAACTCGCCGTTGCTAGGTACTTACAGCTACAACCCGGGCGTGGTAACGGCGTCGAGCACCAATTCGAGCGGTGCGCTGACCGTACGCTTTGTTTCCAACAGCAGCGGCACTTACGCGGGTTTCGAAGCCGCCGTATCGTGCGTGACGACCGTGCCGGCCGACCTGACGCTGACGCAGGTAACTGCTACACCCACGACCGTTATGGCCGGTGGCACCACTACCGTGAGCCTGAGCGTGAACAACGTGGGCGCCGGCGCGGCTGCTTCGACGCCGGTGGCCTACTACCTCTCGGCCGACAATACGCTGGATGCCGCTGACCGTCTGCTGGCCAACGTGACCGGCGCGGGCCTGAACGCCAACACCAGCGTGACGCGCAGCAACGTGGTGACGATTCCGTCGACTACCACGGCCGGCAGCTACTACCTGATCTGCGCTGCTGACGCCAACAACGTGGTGACGGAAAGCAACGAGAACAACAACGTGGCTACGGGCGTCGCCATCACCGTGACGGCCGTTACCGCCGACCTGGCGGTCAGCTCGCCGACGCTGACGCCGACCACGGTAATGGCCGGCAACAACGTGACGGCAACCTGCTTCTACGAAAATGCCGGTATGGTAAGCTCCAGCGCCCATACGCTTGGTTTCTACCTCTCGACCGACGCTACCTTCAGCACCAACGACGTACTGCTGCACAGCATCAGCATTCCTTCGATGGCAGCCGGCAGCGGCCTGACGCGCGTAGGCACCTTTGCCATTCCGGCCGCCACGGCCGCTGGCAACTACTACCTGCTCTACGTGGCCGACGCGCAAGGGCAGATTACCGAAGGCAACGAAGTCAACAACATCGCCAGCCAGGCCCTGACCGTGACCGTCAACACGGCCGCACGGGAGCAGTCGGCGGGCTTTGCCATCACCCTGCACCCCAATCCCACCGCCACGGGCCAGCCCTTCCTGGTGGAGTTTGCGGGCAACGGCACGGCCCCGGCGGCCAACCTGGCGCTGTACAACAGCCTCGGTCAGCTGGTGAGCGAGCAGCGGGCTACGCTGCGCGGCAGTGCGGCTCCGGTGAGTGTTTCGACGGCGGGCCTGGCCCGTGGCGTGTACACCCTGCGCATCACCGGCGAGAAGCTGAACGCCACGCGTCAGGTTATCGTCGACTAACGGCGGGCAAACTATCCGCTAACATCGGCGGCATCGGCCGTGGGTTTTCGAACCCGCGGCCGGTGCCGCCGATTGGCGTTTATGGCCCCAGCCGCAACTTATGGCCGCAATCGACGCGTTAGCCAATCATGTTTCGTAGAGCAACTCGATTTCGGGCCGGACGGGCCGGCGTGCTGACCCTGACCCTGGGGCTGTGCCTGACGACGTGGCCGGCCACCCCGGCGGCGGAAGCGCCTTCGCAGGTGCAGGTGGCGCGGCGCTTTCTGCTGGCCGTGCTGGCCGGGCACCGGGCGGCGGCATACCGCCTGCTGGCTCCCGAAACCCAGGCTCGTTTGTCGCCCGACGGGTTTGCCGCCGCCGCGCAGCCGCTCTACGCCGAAGGCCAGCGCCGCGGAGCCACCATCGACCTCTACAAGTTCGGCGTGCGCATCGGCGACACCGACAGCCAGCCGTTCTGCGCCTTCATGTTTCGCAGCGACACGGCGGCGACGCGGCCCGAGGTACAGCTGGACGTGACCTTCGGCAGCGACGCGGCCCGGCAGGTGCAGGGCTTCGGCCTGGTGCCATCACCGCCCGCCCGCTAGCCCGGCAGGGAAATCTTGCCCATGGTGACGGCCGGCACGCGCTGCCGTCCCTGCCCGATGGAGAGGGCCGAGCCGGCCAGCGTCTCGTTGGCCAGCACGGCGAAGAGCACGGCTTCCTTGGCATCGGGCGCGACGTCCAGGGCCTGGGTGTCGGCGAAACGGCAGTGGGGGAGGCCCTGCCGGATGGCGCCCAGCAGCGCCGGATTGTGCATACCGCCGCCGCTGACGTACACGGCCGCGCGTGGACTGCTGCCCAATGCCTGCTCGACGGCCAGCCGGATGCCCGCGGCGCTGAAGGCCGTGAGCGTAGCTAGCAGGTCGGCGGGGGAGAGGCTGGTGGAGGCGCTGCGCTGCTGGGCGGCGCGCACGTAGGCGGGGCTGAACAGCTCGGGGCCGGTGGTCTTGGGCAGCGGCGCGGCGAAGAACGGGTGGTCGAGCAAGGCGGCGAGCAGCGCGGCATCGGTGGTGCCGGCGGCGGCAAACTGCCCGTCGGGGTCGAAGCTGTGGCCGGGGTACAGCTCGCGCACGAAGGCATCGAGCAGGGTATTGCCGGGGCCCACGTCGGTGCTGAACACGAGTGCCGCGTCGCGGGAGGCGGGCAGGTAGGTGAAGTTGGCAATGCCGCCGAGGTTGAGCAGCAGTCGGTCTTCGGCCGCGCTCGAAAACAGCAGGTAGTCGCCGTAGGCAGCCAGCGGGGCACCTTCGCCGCCGGCGGCTATGTGCTTCTGGCGGAAGTCGCTGAGCGTGATGAGGCCGCTGCGCACGGCCAGGTGGTCCCCGTCGCCGATCTGCAGCGTGGCGTTGAGCGGGTATTCGGCGCGCTGGTGCTGGTGCTGCGGGGCGTGGTACACCGTCTGCCCGTGGCTGGCCACCGCGTCAACGTCGGCGGGGCGGATGCCCCAGCCTTGCAGGGCCTCGAGCACCAGCTGGCCGTGCAGCGTACCGATCCAGGCGTTGAGCAGGGTCAGCTCTTCCAGCGAGGCGGTTTCGAGGGCGAATACCCGCCGGATGCGCTGGCGCACGTCTTCCGCGTAGGGCAGGGTGATGAACTGCTCCAGGGTGAGGCGGGTGGCGGGGCCGTGGCCTTCGAAGCGGCACAGGGCCAGGTCGAGGCCATCGAGCGAGGTGCCGGACATCAGGCCGAGGATGCGGCGGGTGGGCTGCTGGGCCGCCTGACAGAGGCGGGCGAGGTGCGGGTTCATGGCGGTGAAGGTAGCGCCCCGGGCCGGCACGCTGTATCTTCCGGCGTCACCAATTACCCGCCGCTATGCCACCCAAAACTACCCTTGCCGACCTGCCCCTGGTAACTGCCGCCACCCGCGCCGAGTGGCGGCAGTGGCTGCTGGAAAATCACGAAACCGCCCCCGGCATCTGGCTGGTCTACCACAAGAAAGCCAGCGGGCAGCCCAGCATCAGCTGGTCCGAAGCCGTGGAAGAGGCACTGTGCTTCGGCTGGATCGACTCGAAGGCCGTGAGCCTCGACGCGCACCGCTACAAGCAGGTATTCACGCCGCGCAAGCCCCGCAGCGTGTGGTCGAAGATTAACAAGGCCACGCTGGAGCGGCTGCAAGCGGCTGGGCAGATGATGCCCGCTGGCCTGCGCGCCGTGGAGGTGGCCCGGCAGAACGGCTCCTGGACGGCCATCGACTCCTCGGAAAACCTGGAGGTGCCCGCCGACCTGGCCGAAGCGCTGGCCGCGAATGAAGAGGCCGGCCGCAACTTTGCTGCCCTTAGCCCTTCGCGCCGCAAGATGCTGCTGTATCGTCTGCTGGCGGCCAAGCGCCCCGAAACCCGCGCCCGACGCGTTGCCGACGTCGTGGAGGAAGCCCGGCAGACGCCGCCGAAGCCGCGCAAGGCTGCCGCGGGCGAAGAGGGAGACGGTAAATAAGTAGAACGTCATGTCGAGCATGTTGCGCATCAAGCAAGGATCGAGACATCTTGCTTGATAGTAACTCCCTCGTTGAAAAGGATTTTACTATCGACCATCAGCACGCGAGATGTCTCGACAAGCTCGACATGACGTTCTGAAAACCTATTCGTAAGCTTTTTGGCGACTGGACGGTTATACCCTGCGGCATTTGCCGACCAGCATTTCCTCATCTTCCTCATCATGGCCGACACGACCACCAACACCGTTGCCAAAACCTTCGCCCTCGGCGGCGACCTGACCATCAACCGCATGGGCTTCGGTGCCATGCGCATCACCGGGGAGGGCATCTGGGGGCCACCCAAGGACCACGACGAATCCATCCGCGTGCTCCGGCGGGCCGTGGAGCTGGGCATCAACTTCATCGATACGGCCGACAGCTACGGGCCCAACGTGTCGGAGGAGCTGATTGCCGAAGCGCTGCACCCGTACCCCGCGGGCCTCGTCATCGGCACCAAGGGCGCACTGCTGCGCACCGGGCCCAACGAGTGGCCCATCGACGCCAGCCCCAAGCACCTGGAAGAAGCTCTGCACGGCAGCCTCAAGCGCCTCAAGCAGGAGCGCATCGACCTCTACCAGCTGCACCGCATCGACCCGAACGTGCCCGCCGAAGAAAGCTTCGCCTGGCTGCAGCGCAACCAGCAGAAGGGCCTGATCCGCCACATCGGCCTCTCGGAGGTGACCGTGGAGCAGATCAAACAGGCCCAGGAGTTTTTCCCGGTGGTGTCGGTGCAGAACATGTACAGCGTGGACAACCGCAAGTGGGAAGCCGAGCTGGACTACTGCCAGCAGCACAACATTGCCTTCATCCCGTGGTACCCGCTGGCCGGCGGCAACCAGGAGGCGCTCAACAAGCTCTCCGGCATCGGCCAGCGCCTCGGCGCCAGCCCGCAGCAGGTGGCCCTGGCCTGGCTGCTGCACCGCGCCCCCAACATCCTGCTGATTCCAGGCACTTCCAAGGTGAAGCACCTCGAAGAAAACGTGAAAGCCGCCGACCTGCAGCTCTCGGCCGAGGATATGGCCGCGCTGGATCAGCTGGGGTAGGGGAAGAGGCGAAAGGAAAAATGAACGTCATGTCGAGCGAAGTCGAGACATCTCGCTGGATAGTAATTCTCTCGTTGAACAGGATTTACTATCAGACGTCAGCACGCGAGATGTCTCGGCTGTGCTCGACATGACGTTCAGGTGGAACCTACATCAACAGAAACGGCCCGACGGTACACTACCGCCGGGCCGTTTGGGCAGCCGGAAAGACCGGACCTAGATAATCTTCTTGCCCGCCATGGCCTGCTTGATGCTGATCTGCATCACCCGCTCGGCAAAGGGGCTGGTCAGCGCCTCCAGGTCGTCGAGGGCGCGGTAGATGGTGTCTTTGTCGCCGGAGGTGAGGGTGCCGCGCAGCACCTCGGCCTGCTGGCGCGTCTGGCTGATTTCTTCCTCGGTCAGGTGCTGGCCGTTGGTGTGCACGAAGCGGTCCACCTGGTAGAGCATCTGCTCGGCGGCGGTGCGGGCTTCGATGACCATGCGGGCGGCCACGTCGTCCTTGGCGTGGGTCAGCGAGTCCATCAGCATCTGCTCCACTTGCTCGTCGGTGAGGCCGTACTGGGGCTTGATTTCCACGCTCTGCTTAGTGCCGGAGCGCAGCTCGATGGCCTCGACTTTCAGAATGCCGTCGGCGTTGAGGATGAAGTTGACGTCGATTTTGGGCAGGCCGGCGGGCATGGCCGGGATGCCGCGCAGGTCGAATTCGGCCAGCTTGCGGTTTTCCTTCACCAGGTCCCGCTCGCCCTGAAACACCGAAATCTTCATGTTCACCTGCCCATCCACTGAGGTGGTGTACTGGCGCCCGGCTTTGGTCGGAATCTTGGAGTTGCGCGGAATGATCGGGTCCATCAGCCCGCCCATCGTTTCGATGCCCAGGGTGAGCGGCGTCACGTCGAGCAGCAGGATGTCGCGGCGGTTGCCGGCCAGGATGTCGGCCTGAATGGCGGCGCCGAGGGCCACCACTTCGTCGGGGTTGAGCGAGGCGTTGGCCGGCTGCCCGAAGAACTCGGACACCGAATCGTACACCAGCGGCACGCGCGTGGAGCCGCCCACCAGCAGCACCGCGTCGAGCTTGTCGGCCGTAAGCTTGGCGTCGCTCAGGGCCCGGCGGCAGCTGTCGATGGTGCGCGTCACCAGCGGGCGGATCAGCTCGTCGAATTCCTGGCGGTTCAGCGTGAGGTTGTTGGCCTGGTCGAGCTGGGCGCCGAACAGGTCGTGGTCGGAGAGGTAGCGCTTGGCCTGCTCGGCCAGCAGGCGCAGGCGCTGCTTGAGCTGCGGGCTGTCGGCCACGGCCTGCTGCAGCTCGTGGCGGTGCACCCAGTGGTTGACGATGGCGCGGTCGAAGTCGTCGCCGCCGAGGTAAGTGTCGCCGTTGGTGCTCAGCACCTCGAAAATGCCTTGGTGCAAGCTCAGGATGCTGATGTCGAAGGTGCCGCCCCCGAGGTCGTATACGGCCACGGTTTTCTCCTCGTCGGGGTTCAGGCCGATGCCGTAAGCCAGCGCGGCGGCCGTGGGCTCGTTCACGATGCGCAGCACTTCCAGCCCGGCGAGGCGGCCGGCGTCGCGGGTAGCTTGGCGCTGCGAGTCGTTGAAGTAGGCCGGTACGGTAATGACAGCCTTGTTGACGGGCGTCTTGAGCGCGTGCTCGGCGCGGGCGCGCAGTTCCTTCAGAATTTCGCTCGACAGCTCGATGGGGGAGTAGAAGCGGTCCTCCACCCGGATTTTCACCAGCCCCTCGGAGTCGTCGTCGATAACCTTGTAGCCCAGGTCGCCGGCGTGCTGGCCCAGGTCGCGGTACGACTTGCCGAGCAGGCGCTTCACCGAGTAGATGGTGCGCTCGGGGGTGGTTTCGAGGTAGTCCTTGGCGTCGTTGCCCACCAGCGGGGCCGCGCCGTCCTGCGGGAAGTGCACTACCGAGGGCACGATGGTGCCGCGGCCCTGGTCGTTGATGGCAATGGGCTGCCGCGACTCGGGGTGGATGTAGGCGACGAGGCTATTGGTGGTACCCAGGTCGATGCCGACGATGATTTCCTCCTGCTGGAGGGCGCCGGTTGACAGGTTGATGGAAACTTTGGCCATATTAAGTGCTCAGAACGCAGCCCGGTTGGGACTGCCGCGCCGGGGCGCAAAAGTACAACGGAAACCGCCGCCCGGTCGGGCCGCTTATCTTTGCCGCGTATGCGCAGCACAACAACCATCCTGGGCCTGGGGTTATGCCTGCTCGGCGCCTTGGGCGTGCTGCCCGCCTGCCAATCCTCCGATGCCGGGCAACCGGCCGGGCCCCCGAGCACCCGGATCAGCGCCCGGCCGCCCCTGGCTACTACGCAGCCGGCCCCCGCAAAGCTATTGCCGGGCTTGCCCGATTCTTTGCAGCCCGCCGTCCTGGCGCCGCTGCCCGGCCTGCCCGATTCGACGCGGGCGGAAGTGCAGCGCTTGCACGCTGCCCTGGGGCCGGAGGCGGCTACGCTGCGCCCGGCGGTGCTGGAGCGGGCCTACGCCGGCTACCAGCGCCTGCGCCGCGCCCGGCAGCTGCGCGGCCCCCGCGTGCTGGCCGTGGCCGACATGGAGCTGCCGTCCTCGGAGCCGCGCCTCTGGGTTATCGATGTGCGCAACAGCCGCCTGCTGCACCATAGCCACGTGACGCATGGGCGCGGCTCGGGCGGCCTGCGCGCCCGCCGCTTTTCCGACCGGCTGAAGTCGGCCTGCACGGCGCTGGGCTTTTACCGCACCGGCGACACCTACCGCGGAAAGCACGGCCTCTCGCGCCGCCTGCACGGCCTCGACCGGGGCCAGAACGGCCACGCCAGCAGCCGCTACGTGGTGCTGCACGCCGCCGATTACGCCAGCGCCGACTACCTGGCCCGCAACGGGCAGCTGGGCAACAGCCGGGGCTGCCCGGCCCTGCCGCCCGCGCAGTATCGGGCCATCATCAACAGCCTGGACGAGGGCAGCTGCCTGTTCATCTACGGGCCCGATGCGGCTTACGCCTCCGCGTGGCTGCCGGCAATGCCCTGATTAGCAATGCGGCCGGCTACGCTTAGGTAGTCCTGCGGGAGAACTACGGAGCCGCGTAAGGGCTTGTCGTAAATTAATACCAGTGTTTTTTTAAAATACTTCAATCTTTCTGCCGACGCGTTACGTATCTGACGCTGTAATCGAATACTAAGCCACGCTGGCTGCCGCACCGGCTGTCGTTCGACTTATTCTTCTTTTGCCTGGTGGCTACGAGTTGTAGTGCCAGCCGCGCCCATTCCTTCTTACCGCCCCACCGCCGGGGCACCCTAGCGTCGAGTCGAGCCTGCCGGTTGCCGGTGGGCAGCGCGCTCATGTTTATCCTGGAATGTGTCGTCCGGCAATGTCGCCGGGTGCATGATTCATATATCCCAACCCAAACCCCCAATCCTATGAAGAACGGTTTCCGCCCGTTATTCTTCCTGGGCTTGTCGGCAGCCGCGACGCTTGGCGTCGTGGCCTACAGCGGGCAGCAAGCCCCGCTGGAAGCCTCAAGCCACCGCGAAGCCCCGTTGATTGCCGACGACCCGCTGGCCGACAACACCGACCTCTACGCCTTCCGCTCGCCGGACGACGACTCGAAGATTACCATCATTGCCAACTACATTCCGCTGGAGCTGCCCCAGGGCGGGCCGAACTACAACACGTTCGGCGAAAACGTGCGGTACGAAATCCACATCAAGAACAAGTCGACCAGCACGGGCGACGACATCACCTACCGCTTCACGTTCACGCGCGTCAATCAGGACCCGACCACGTTCTTCAACATCCGGTTGGGGCAGCAGAACCTGAAGACCACCTACACGATGGAGCAGAGCCTCGGGGGTGGGGCCTTCACCACGCTGATTTCCAACGGCGTAGTGCCGCCGCCCAACGTGGGCCCGCGCTCCATCACGGCCGCCGCCGGTCTGAATACGACCTACAATACCCTCATGACCGGCGCCATCCAGACGTTGAGTAACGGCGGTAAGGTGTTCTGCGGCCCCGTCGACGACCCGTTCTTCGCCGATCTGGGCGGCATCTTTGATTTGGGCGGCATCCGCGCCCCCGGCCAGGCCCGCGACGGGTTGGCCCGGAAAAACACCCACGCCATTGCCCTGCAAATCCCGATTGCAGCCCTGCAGAAGGATGGCAAAACGGCCGCGCAGGCCGCTAACATCCTCGATCCGGACTTCGTTATCGGCGTGTGGGCCTCGGCCAGCCGCCCGGCCCTGCGCACCCTGAACGCCGACGGCACGCAGACGCACACCGGCTCGTACGTGCAGGTGTCGCGCATCGGCATGCCGCTGCTGAACGAGGTGGTGAACCCCATCGGTGCCAAAGACGCCTGGAACGCCAAGACGCCCTACGCCGAAGCCACCGTCACCGACGACTACCTCTCCAACCCGGAGTTGGGCTTGTACATGGCTGAGGGCACTGCCAACGGCCAGACCTACTACGGCAGCTCGGTGCTCGGCTTAGCCGCATTGCGCATTCAGTCGGCTTCGCTAGCCGGTAGCCCTGGCCTGCCCGCCGCCGGCTTCGACTTCCGCAACGGCGCCGCCGGCCTCTCAGGTCTGGCCGGCAACTCGGCCCTGGCTGGTACGGCGTTGGCAGCCAATGCCTACGGCCCCTACCTGCTGCGCGCCGGAAAGCCCCGCTCGGTGGATATTCTGCCCATCTTCCACACCGGCGTGCCGAACGCCATTCCGTACCAGCTGGCTACCGGCAAAACGCCCCGCAACCCGCTCACGGCCGGCAAGCCTTTCATCAACAACTTCCTGCTGGCCAACGCCACGGCGGCTAACCCCGGCGGCGACATGCTGCGCTTGAACATGGCCGTGCCCGTAACGCCGCGCAACTCGGCTGACTTCAGCTCGGAGGGTCTGCTGCAGGCCGCCGTGCTCGGTCTGACGGACGCGCGCTATAACGCCAACGCCACGCTGCAAGCCATTCCGAACATGGACGGCTTCCCGAACGGCCGCCGCCTGGAAGACGACGTGACCCGCATCGAGCTGCAAGCCGTGGGTGGGGCCGTACTGGCCGCCATCGGCCTGTTCTACGACGACTACACCGCTACGTCGACCAACCCGCTGACGCCGCGCCTGCTGGGCGTAGTCGGCTTCAACGCCGGCATCACGGCCAACGACACCACGCTGAAAGCGGCCTTCCCCTACGTACAGACGCCCTGGAGCGGCACCAAGGCCCAGCAGACGGCCCTCTCGCAGCGCAGCAGCAACCTGAACATGCAGCCCCAGTTGATGTCGGCGCAGGTGTACCCGAATCCCTTCGGCGCCAGCACCACCATCCGCTACGAAACGGCCGTGAAAATGCCCGTAACCATCGTTATCATGGACCTGATGGGCCGCGTGGTGGCCACGCCCATGCGCAACAAGACGGAAGCCCCCGGCGTGCATGAGTTCCGCTGGGATGCCGGCCGTCTGGCCGCAGGCGAATACATTGCCACCATCCGCACCGGCAATACCACGCTGCAGTCGGTACACATTCTGCACCGCGGCGAATAGCCTAAGGTGAACTACGGTGGGGCGGCCCGGCGCCGCCCCACCCGCGGCGGCCCCCGGCTGCGTCGTCAGTTGCCGCTGACGACGCGGCCGAGGGCACCAGCCGTAGCTGAATTGCCCCTCTCAACTCCCCGTTTCCCTCTTCTATGTCTCTACCTCGACGCATACTATACGCCTTGCTGCTGGTGGGTTTCGCCGTATCGGTGGCGGCGGTATTGCTGGCCCGTAAGGAGGCGCCCGTGCCGCAGCTCAAGGAGCGCCGCGGCGCCCTGGCCGTGGGCGGCGAGTGGCTGAACACCAAGCAGGCCGTAGCGGGCCTGCAGGAGAAGCTGCGCCGCAACCCCGATGATTACGAAGCGCGCCTGCAGCTGGCCCAGGCCTACGTGCAGGAAAGCCGCGTGACCGGCGACCATACCTACTACGACGCCGCCGCGCTCAAGCTGGTGGACGAGGTGCTGCTCAAGCGCCCCGACGATTTTGAGGCGCTGTGCACCAAGGCTGTCATTAGCCTCTCGCAGCACCACTTCGGGCAGGGGCTGACGCTGGCCGAGCGCGCCGCCGAGCTGAATCCCTACAACGGCTTCGTGCAGGGCCTGCTCTGCGACGCGCACGTGGAGCTGGGGCATTACCCCGAAGCCATCAAGGCCGCCGACCGCATGAACGAGCTGCGCCCCGACCTGCGCGCCTACTCCCGCGTGTCGTACCTGCGCGAAATTCACGGCGACGTGAATGGCGCCAAAGAAGCCATGGACCTGGCCGTGCGCGCCGGCGTGACCGGGCTGGAACAAACCGAGTGGTGCCGGGTGATGCTCGGCCGCCTCTACGAAAACTCCGGGCAGCTGGCCCCGGCCGAAGCCGCTTACCGGCAGGCCCTGCAGACGCGCCCCGGCTACGCCTACGCCCAGGCCGGGCTGGCCCGCGTGGCCCGCACCCGCGGCGACTACCACACCGCCATCCGGCTGCTCAAGCAGGCCCGTGCCCAGGTGCGCGACTTCGCCTTCGACGACGAGCTGACCGACCTGTACCGCCTCAACAACCAGCCCACGCAGGCGGATGCTTCGGCGCAGAACGTCATCAAGCAGCTGCAGGCCCACGCCAACACCAACGACCAGGAAGACGGCCAGGGCCACTACACCGACCGGGAGCTGGCCTACGCCTACCTGAAAGCCGGCGACCTGGACCAGGCCCTTAAGCACGCCCAAACCGAGTACGAGCGGCGCCCGGCCAACATCGACGTGTGCGAAACCATGGCCTGGGTGCACTACAAGCGCAACGAGTACGCCGAAGCCCGCAAGTACATGACGCAGGCCCTGCGCACCAACTGCCGCAACCCCCAGCTGCTCTATCGCGCCGGCTGCATTGCCCTGCGCAACGGCGAAGTGGCCCAGGGCGAATCGTGGCTGCGGCAGGCCCGCGAGCAGAACCCCAATTTCAAGCCCGACCCGACCGACCCCACGCCGGCCCTGCTGGTGGCCCGCCGCTAGTCGGCTTCGCTTTTCCAGGCTGCGATGAAACCGCTTTTTCCGCCCCGCGCCGGTGCGCTGCTGGTGCTGCTGCTCTTACCGCTGTGGGCCGGGGCGCACCCGTTCAGCAACGTCGACATCAGCAGCCTCTCGCGGCCCCAGGCCGTGTGGGGCTACCTGCAGCTGGGCTTTCAGCATATCATTCCCCTCTCGGCCGACATGACCTGGGGGCTCGACCACATCCTGTTCATCGTGAGCCTGTTCGTGCTCGAGCCGCGCCTGAAGCCGGTGCTGCTGCAGGCCACGGCCTTCACGGTGGCCCACAGCATCACACTGGGTCTGGCCGCCGCCGGGCTGATTTCGGTGGCCCCGAGCGTGGTGGAGCCGCTCATTGCGCTGTCCATCCTCTTCGTGGCCCTCGAAAACCTGATTACCGACCGACTGCGGCCCTGGCGGCTGGCGGTGGTGTTCGGCTTCGGACTGCTGCACGGGCTGGGCTTTGCCGGCATTCTGCGCGACATCGGCCTACCCCGCCACCTCTTCTACGAAGCCCTCGTGAGCTTCAACGTGGGTGTGGAGCTGGGCCAGGTCAGCATCATCCTGCTCTGCTGGCTGATTATCGGCTGGTGGACGGCCCCGAAACCCTGGTACAAGCAGCGCGTGCTCATGCCCATGTCGGTATGCATTGCGCTGGTAGCCGCCTGGTGGACGGTCGAGCGGGTGTTCTTTGTCTGACACCGCGCGGGCCTGGTTCGATTGTTCCAGAGCCTCGTCTGCTTGATTTCCTGCGCCGGTTTTCCGGCCGCTTCTGCACCCCTGAATGGCTGCTGGCACCAGCGCAACCAGCCATTTAGCCATTCAACAATTTAACAGTTCAACGACCTCATGCGTCAGGCCTTCATCGTGCTGCTGCTGTGCAACTACCTGCTGGTAGTGGCTTGCGGCTGCGTGGGCCGGCGCACCGACGACTGGGAGCGGTACCGGCCCAAGCGGGCCTACGTGCACAGCTCCACCTGCCAGCGCGACAACGCGCTGCGCCTCGACTGCTTCGACCGCTGCAACGGCGACCAGCACCGCTGGACGCCCCGGCAGCCCGGCGAAGATATCTGGCACCACATTGCGGCTCAAGTGAACGGCACGGACGTGCACTTGCTGGCGGAAACAGCACTGCTGCCGCCGCGCCCCGCCCTGCGCCAGCCCCGGCCCGCCTTCCCGAGGTGGACGCCCGCGCTGGCCCTGGGTTTGTTGGCTGAGCCCGACGCCCCGCCCCGACGCGCCTAAGACCACCTGACCACCGCTCGGCCGACGTGCCCGCCGTGGTCGGTTTCCGGCCTGAGCCCGCCGCGCATCTGTCGCGTCGACTTGGGCACCCGTCTTATTCTCGTCATCCGACGTCCTGCCGGCCGCCGCGCTTTCCGCGGGCCGGTTTGGCGTCACCGCTTTGCCGCTATGCCCTTACTGCTACGCTCCGGCCGCTTGGCCCGGCAGCTAAGCCTGCTGTTGTCTTTCCTATCGGTTTTCCTGGTCTCGGCCACTACGGCGACGGCCCAATTGGTAGCTGCTCTGCGCGGCTCGGTGCTCGATTCGGCCTCGCACCGCCCGCTGCCGGGCGTGACGGTGCGCCTCGACGGCCGCCCTACCGACGGCGCCACCACCGACGCCCTGGGCCGCTTCCGCCTGGGCGGCCTGCCCGCCGGCACCTACCAGGTGCACGTATCGGCGCTGGGCTACCGCAGTCAGCACACTGCGCTGACCGTGGGCAGTGCCGCGCCCGAGCCGCTGACGGTGGCCCTGGTGCCCACCGCCCTGCAGCTGGCCGAAGTAACCGTGGCCCAGCCCCGCGACCTGAACCAGAGCGTGGCGGCCATCAGCGGCATCGACCGGCAGCTGCGGCCCGTCAATTCGGCCCAGGACCTGCTGCGGCTGGTGCCGGGCCTCTTCATTGCCCAGCACGCGGGTGGGGGCAAGGCCGAGCAGATTTACCTGCGCGGCTTCGACTGTGACCACGGCACCGACTTCAACGTGAGTATCGACGGGATGCCGGTGAACATGGTGTCGCACGCACACGGGCAGGGCTACGCTGATTTTCACTTCGTGATTCCCGAAGTAGTAGAGCAGCTGCGCGTATACAAGGGCCCGTACTCGGCCCGTTTCGGCGATTTTGCCACGGCCGGCGCGGGCGAATTCACCACCAAGACCAGCTTGGAGCAAAGCCAGGTGAAGCTGGAAGTCGGCCGCTTCGACACGCGCCGGGCGGTGCTGCTGCTGGATTTGCTGGGCAAAAACGGCCACCTGTTCAGCCAGCGCGGGCGCGAAAGCGCCTACCTGGCCGCCGAGTACAATTTCACCAACGCCTACTTCGAGCAGAAGCAGCACTTCAACCGTTTCAACGGTCTGCTGAAGTACACCGGGCAGCTCTCGGAGCGCACCACGCTGGCGGTGAGCGGCTGGCACTTCAGCTCCCGCTGGGACGCTTCGGGCCAGGTGCCGGAGCGCGCCATCCGGGAGGGCCTGATTACCCGTTTCGGCTCCATCGACCCCACCGAGGGCGGCAACACGGCCCGCACCAACGCCAACGTGCAGCTCACGGTGGATTTGCCCCACGACGCGGTGCTCACCCAGCAGGCGTACTACTCGCGCTACGGCTTCAACCTGTACTCCAACTTCACCTTCTTCCGCGACAACCCCGTGAACGGGGACCAGATCCGGCAGAACGAAGCCCGCCACCTCGCCGGCTACCGCGGCACCTACGAGCGGGGCTTTGCCGTGGGCAGTCGTACCCTGCGCACCACGCTCGGCGTCGGCACCCGCTTCGACGACGTGGACCTGGCCCTGCGCCACGCCGTGCGCCGCGCCGTCACCGATACGCTGGTCAGCGGCCGGGTGCAGGAGCAGAGCTACTTCACCTGGCTCGACGCCACGCTGCCGTTGTCGGACCGCCTCACGCTGAATGCCGCCGCCCGCCTCGACTACTTCCGGTTCCGCTTCCGCGAAGACCGGTTTGATTCCCTCTCCGGCCGGGCCAGCAAGGCCCGCGTCAGCCCCAAGCTGAACCTGTACTACCAGCTCAGCCCGGCCGTGCAGCTGTTTGCCCGCTCCGGCTTCGGCTTCCACTCGAATGACGCCCGCTCGGTGGTGCTGAACCGCGCCGGCGCCCTGCCCCGCGCCATCGGCTATGAGGTTGGCTCCAACTTCAAGCCGGTGCCCGAGCTGGTGGTGAACCTGGCCGTGTGGGCCCTGCATCTGCAGGACGAGCTGATTTACGTGGGCGATGAGGCCGTGGTGGAAAGCGCCGGCCGCACCCGCCGCCTGGGCCTCGACCTGGCCGTGCGCTACCAGCTCACGCCCGCCCTCTTCGCCGACGTGGACTTCAACCTGAACCGCGGCCGCTCGGTGGACGACCCCCGGGGCCAGAACTACATTCCGCTGGCGCCCAGCCTCACCAGCATCGGCGGGCTGACGTGGAAGCGCCCCGGCGGCTTCAGCGCCAGCTTGCGCTACCGCCACGTCGACAGCCGCCCGGCCAACGAGGACAACTCGGTGCGCGCCCGCGGCTACACCATCGTCGATGCCCTGGCCAACTACACCCACCGGCGCTACCAACTGGGCCTGACCATCGAAAACCTGCTGAACGTGGACTGGAACGAGGCCCAGTTCGACACCGAAAGCCAGCTGCGCGGCGAGGCGGCGCCCGTGTCGGAGCTGCACTTCACGCCCGGTACCCCGTTTTTCGCCAAGCTGACGGGCAGCTTCTTCTTCTAGGGTGTGTGGACAGTAAGCAAAAAGAACGTCATGCTGAGCTTGTCGAAGCATCTCTACCGCTTCGTTGCATCGTGCGGTAGAGATGCTTCGACAAGCTCAGCATGACGACCTGGAAAGCATCAGAATACCTCTTTTAATTACTGTCCACAGACTCTAGAACAGCAGCCCGTCATCCTGAGCGCAGCGAAGGAACTTCCTCGCACCCTGCACCGTCGCTGGCTACGAAGTACCAACGTTTTTTCAGTAACACCGAAGCGCAGCCACCGCGGCCCGGACGATTGGGCGTTGGTGGCTGCGCTTTTCGGTTGGTGCAGGGTTGGAGGAAGGTCCTTGACTACGTCGACCTGCGGTTCGGCTGCGCCTCAGGATGACGTTCTAATAATCGGGTGCCATTTAAGCAAAAAGCCGCTCCCGGATTCCGGAAGCGGCTTTTTTGCCTTCAATCAGTCTGCGGTTACTTCACCACCAGCTTGCGCGTGAGGTGCAGCTCGGGCACGCTCACCGTGTACACGCCGGCGGGCAGCTGCTTGTTCGGCTGCAGGCGCGTGGTCGTCGAGCCGGGGTAGAGCTTGATGACTTCCTCGTGCACGCGGCGGCCGGTCAGATCATGCAGCTGCAGGGTCACCGTCTGCTCCTCGGGCGCCACCAGCGTCAGCTCGATGCGGTCGGCGGCGGTGGGGTTGGGGTACAGCTGCAGGTCCGCCGCCACAGCCAGCTTGGCATCCGTGGCGGCCGTCACGGTGCTGTTGCGGCCAGCCGTGGCGGTGTTCACGACGGTCGGGGCCGTGTAGGTTACCTTCAGGAAGGCTTTCTGCGCGGGGTTGGCGGTGCTGTTCTGGCGGGCTTTCAGGGTAATCCAGCCGTCGGCTGTGGGCGTGTAGGAGCCCGTGAGCGTGCCGGTGCCGGTAGCGCTGCTTACCTGCGTGCCGCTGGCGTTAAACAGCGCCATTACCAACGAGCGGGTGCCATCCGAGGGAAACAGGTTATAGCTCACCGTCTTGTTGGCGCCCACGTAGATGCGGCCAGCCGTGCGCCAGGCCGTTGAGGCGGCTGGCAGCTGCCCGCCCTGGCCCAGGGAGCGGCTGTCCCGGTCGCCCAGGTCGTCGGCCAGTTCCCATTCCTGGGTGGTCGTCATGGCGGCGCGCACGTAGTTGGTGCCGATGTTCACCGGGGCCCACACCGAGTAGCCGCGGCGGCCGCCGGTGGCCGTGCCGTTGCAGGGCGGCGTGTTGATGCTCACCGTCTGCGAGCCGCTCACCGTGACGGTGGCCGTGCCGTTGGCGCCGGAGTAGTCCTTGAGCACCGTGCCCGGGGCAAAGTCGCACGACACGGTGTTGTTCTGCCAGGCGGAGAAGTTGTCGTTGATGCCGATGATGGCCTTGGTGCTGCGCTCGATGACGAGGTGGTCGGCGGCCTGGTAGCGCACTTTGTAAGCGCCGTCCTTGAAGCGCAGGTTTTGGTGGCACCAGATCAGGTTTTCCAGGTCCGAGCGCGTGGGCAGGTCGGTGGTGCTGGTGGGCTTGTGCGAGAACCGCTTGCCGGTGTTGCCCACGTTGAAGAGGTCCTCGAAGAAGATTTGCGGCGAACCGTCGAGGGCCAGCGCGGCGGCGTAGGTGGCCGACAGGCGCGGGTCGAACGGGTCGATGTGCGGGGCCAGCTCCGAGCCGGTGTTCCAGCCGGTGTAGTTGCCGGTGCTGCCAGTCTGGGGCCGGAAGGTGTCGTGGTTGTTCACGAAGGGCACCGTGCGGTGCACGTACTGCCCGTTGGTGAGCACCACCCGCGTGCCCTGCTGGTAGCTGGGCAAGGAGCCCAGGTCGAAGTTGCCGCCGCCGCTGACGATGCTGTAGAGGCCGTTGCGCAGCGAAAAGTCGAAGGTGCCCGCGCGGTTCTGCACGTTGGTGCACCACTGGTCGAGCTGGCTGCCGCCGCCTACCCATTCGCCCACGGCGTACATGCCCGCGCCGCCCGAGGCCCAGCCGGCGTTGCTCTGCAGGTTGTAAAGAAAATCCTCGGTGGCGAAGTCCGGGAAGTGCTTCACCGCGTCGAGGCGCACCCCGTCGAAACCCTCCTGCTTTTTGTACCAGATCAGCCAGTTGCGGGCCTGCGTCCGCATATAATCGGCCGTTTGGGCGGGGTTGTACGTGGCATTGGAGCTGCTGCCGTATGAGCCGGAATAATAGCTCACATCGGGCCCGAAATACACCGCGTTCCAGTCGCCGGAAGTAGAATTATTGCCGGGGTTGGGATTGAAATTCTGCCAGTTTTTGGGCCAGCGGCCCGAGCGCGCAAGGTAGTTGCCCGCGTCCTCCGCCGAGGCCGGCGTGTTGTAGGAAACGTAGCGGAAGTTTTTGTACTTACTCGTGCTGTAGTCTTCCCAAGCGGCCGGGTCCTGCCCGCCCGCGCCCGACTGCGAGCCGGCCCCGTCGACGTGGTTCAGCACCACGTCCTGCACCACTTCGATGCCGTTGGCGTGGAGCACCGCCACCATGCGCAGCAGCTCATCCTTGGTGCCCAGGCGCGTGCCCACGAAACCTTTCTGGTATTTGTCGCCGAGGTCGTAGTGGTCGAACGGGGAATAGCCGTTGCCCTGGTTGCCGTTTTTGATGCTCGGCGGAATCCAGACCGCGTCGACGCCCATAGCCTTAAGGCGGGGCGCCAGCTCGGCCAGGTAGTTAGCCCAGCCGTTGGGGTAGTTGGAGTTCCAGTAGTCCCACCAGAAGCCCTGGAGGACGACTTTGGATTGTGCCTGTGCGGCAGGGCCCATCAGAAGGGCCACGCCGACTGCGGCCAGCGCCCCCAAGCGGGACGCGGTGCGCCAGATTTTCAGCATGAGTAAAGGTTGGGAATGCGGTAAGGGAAAAGGGACAGAACCGGGATGCGTGCACGCAAACCGGGGCGGTAAGTTGCGGAATATTTTTAGGTTCCCCAATCGTTTGCGCAGGTTTTTCCGCTCCGGGGAATCATCCGCCGCCCCGGTTCGTTGAGAATATCAATTGCAGCCTATATCGGGGCCGCATCGTATAGAGCCTAAGCGGGCCGCAAGGCCCTGTAGCCCAAACGAAACCACTCCGATGGAAAAGCATAATAGCGTCGTTCACCGCCTCCGCCTGAAAGTCAAAGCGCGTCGTCTGGCCCGCCGGGCGCTGCCGTTCGTGGCTTCTCTGTTTCTGGCCACGCCACTGGCCGGGCCGGTGCGCACCACGCAGGCGCACGGGCACCAGCTGCCGGTGGCGCTCAGCCGCCCGGCTGCGCCCTCGCCCGTTACGCTGCTCACCCAAGGCACCCGCCAGCTCTACGACGAGATGAACCTGCAGGCTCAGGGGCTGAGCTTCGACGTGTTCGAGAAGGCCTACACGGGCTACTTGAACCTGCGCGCCGAAGACAAGCTCGACCCCAACCGCGAGCTGCTGGCCGTGGCCGATTTCGACCTGCCTTCCACCGAAAAGCGCCTGTGGGTGCTCGATCTGGGCAAGAAGGAAGTGCTGTTCCACACGCTGGTGGCCCACGGCCACAATTCCGGCGAGAACGTGGCCACCAACTTCTCAAACCAGAACGAGTCGAACATGAGCAGTCTGGGCTTCTACGTGACCGATGCCGAGTACGTGGGCAAGCACGGCCGCTCCCTGAAGCTTGACGGCCAGGATTTGGGCTTCAACGACAACGCCCGCGAGCGGGCCGTGGTGATGCACGGCGCCGACTACGTGAGCGAGGATTTCATCAAGCAGAACGGCCGCCTGGGCCGCAGCCTCGGCTGCCCGGCCCTGCCCATGGACCAGTACGCCCAGATTATCGATACGCTGGGCAAGGGCGCCTGCCTGTTCCTGAACGGCAACGACCCCAACTACCAGTCGCAGTACCTCGATACCGACGAAGCGGCCCGCGTGTACGCCACGGTGGCCAGCGGCGGCCAAACGGTGTAGTAAATCAGTGCCCTCGAAAAACGACGAAAGCCGGCGGATATCCGCCGGCTTTCGTCGTTTTTCGGGTAAATCAGGGGCGGCGCAGCTACAGCGTCACGCCAAACTTCTGCCCGACGGTCTGCAGGTCGTCCACCACTTTCTGCAGCAGCGGAATGCCGTGGGTGAGGCGCTCCTCCGTCATGCGGCGCTCCGGGTCGCCGGGGATGAGCACCTGCTGCCCGGACACGGCCTTAGCATGGCGGAAGGTTTCGATCCACTTGTCCATGTGGGCCTTGAACTCGGCGGCGGGGCGGAAGGCGTCCACGCGCATCACGCCGAAGAAGTGGCCTATGCCCTGGCCCACCGGGTCGGCGGGGGGCTGCAGGAAAGCCACGAACGGGGGCACCCAGGGGCCATAGTTGGCACCCGACAGCACGGCGGAGAGGATATCGACGGTGGCGCCGAGGCCGTAGCCCTTATGGCTGCCGGTTTCGCCGCCCAGCGGCACCAGCGCGCCGCCGTTGCGGGTTTCGGTGGGGTTGCTGCTGGGCTGGCCGTCTTTGTCCTGAATCCAGCCGGCGGGGGCGGGTAAGCCCTTGCGCTCCAGGATTTCCATCTTGCCCTGGGCGGCCGTGGTGGTGGCCATGTCGAGCACGAAGGGCGGCTGCTCCCCGGCCGGAATGGCGACGGAAATCGGGTTGGTGCCCAGCAGCCTTTCCAACGAATACGTGGGCGCCACCAGCGGCGAGGCATTGGTGAGGGCAATGCCAATCATGTCGTGGGGCAGGGCCAGCATGGCGTGGTAGCCGGCAATGCCGAAGTGGTTGGAGTTGCGCACGGCCACCCAGCCCGTGCCCGCCACCCGCGCCTTTTCGATGGCCAGCCGCATGGCGTGCGGGGCCACCACCAGCCCCAGGCCGGCGTCGCCGTCGACCACGGCCGTGCTCGGCGTTTCGTGCACCACGCCGATGCGCGGGGCCGCGTTGATGCGCTGGGCTTCCCAGAGGCGCACGTAGCCGCTGAGCCGCGCCACGCCGTGCGAGTCGACGCCGCGCAAATCGGCGGACAGCAGGGTTTCGGTGGCCTGGCGGGCGTCCTCGGCGGGGCAGCCCATGGCGCGAAATACGCCCTCGGCAAAATCAAACAGACGCTGGTACTCGAAAGTCAAGGGGGCAGCAGGTAAAGGTGGAAGGGTAGGAGGGCCGCGCCAGCCCGAACAGCCAGCGGCACTCATGCCACAATTCGGAAAGCGCAAAAATGGTTGTCAGATGCCATTCCGCATTTCGGAACGGGCAAAAATGCCTGTCGGACCCCGTTCCGCATTCCGGAACGACCAAAAACGGTTGTCAGACCCCATTCCGCATTTCGGAATGACCAAGAATGGTTGTCAGACCCCATTCCGGAATGCGGAATGGCTAAAAACGCTTGTCAGACCCCGTTCCGCGTTTCGGAATGGGGTCTGACAAGCCGCCGGGGGCATTACTGACAGTTACTCGCCCAGCATTTCGGCCAGCAGGCCCTCTTTCAGCGCGTAGGCGGAGGCTTTGATGCGGGTGAGGCGGCAGGCGTTGAGCACGAAGTCGATGAGCACGCAGGCCACCACAATCATGTCGGCGCGCATGGGCGTCATGCCGGGCAGGGCCAAGCGCTGCTCGTGGGTGGTGTTCAGCAGCTCGTCGTAGCTGCGGTAAAAGCTGTCGAGCGACACCTCGCGGGCGGCGGGCTGCCGCGCCAGGTCCTGGCCCTGCCGGGCCGCTTCCAGGTCGCCCAAGGTATCGAACGAGCCGGAGGCGCCCACCAGCGTGCCGGGGCGGAAGTGCTCCACGGCCGAGAGCATGGGCACCAGCGCGTGGCGCAGGAAATCCTGCTCGGCGCGCACGTCGTCCGGGGTGAGCGGGTCGTGGCGGAAAAACTGGTCGAGCAGGCGCTGTGCCCCGATTTCAAAGCTCTGCTTCCAGAAAATCTGCTGGTCGTTGGCAATGATAAACTCCACCGAGCCGCCGCCGATGTCCATGAGCAGATGCGGCTCGTCGCCCAGCGGCACGGCCTGCCGGATGCCCTTGCAGATCAGCTCGGCCTCGCGCGCGCCGGCAATGATTTCCACCCGAATGCCGGTCTGCTCGAAAATGGCCTTCACCAGCTCCTCGCCGTTGCGGGCCACGCGCACCGCGCTGGTGGCCGTGGCGCGCACGTCCGTCACCTGGTGCAGCTCGATTTCCTCCTGAAACGCCTGCAGCGTGTGCAGGGCCCGGTCGAAGGCGGCTGGCGCAATTTCGCCGTTGCTGATGCCGCCTTCGCCCAGCTTCACGCCCACCTTGGTGCGCAGCAGCACCCGCGGCGCCTCGCCGCGCCGCTCGGGCAGCTCCACGATGAGCAGGTGAAACGTGTTGGTGCCCATGTCGATGAGGGCCAGGCGCTTTTTGTGTGACATAGCTTTGAGGTGACACGTAACACGTGACAAGTAACAGGGAAGTAGTGAGGAGCGAAACAGGACACGTAGGCGGGAGTCCGCAACAAGTTACTTGCTCAACCTGTCACGTGTCACCTGTCACCTTTTCAATTCGCGAACCGGCAGAAGGTACCCAGCGGCAGCTTGCGCTGGCCCTTGTCGTGCAGGTAGATTTCCCCGATTTCGCGCTGCTGGCCGTAGGGCGCGTAAATCGTGTCGATGAGGTTGTCCAGAATCAGCGCGGAGTAGCCGATGGAGTAGAGGTTGATGACGTAGAAGTGGTCCTGCGGGTCGAGCAGCTCCCGGCACATCTTCAGCATCTCGTTGAGCTGGTCTTCGAGCTGCCACTTTTCGCCGGTGGGGCCGCGGCCGTAGGCGGGCGGGTCGAGGATGAGGCCCTGGTACTTGTTGCCCCGCTTCACTTCGCGCTGCACGTACTTGAAGGCGTCTTCCACCAGCCAGCGCACCCCGTCGAGGCCGGAAGCTTCCATGTTGTCGCGGGCCCAGAAGTTGACCTGCTTCACCGAATCGAGGTGAGTGACATCGGCGCCGGCGGCGCGGGCGGCCAGGGTGGCCCCGCCGGTGTAGGCAAACAGGTTGAGCACCCGGGGCTTCTCGGCGCGGCGCTTCTTCGTTTGCTCGTAGATGAACTGCCAATTCGGGTCCTGCTCCGGAAACAGCCCGACGTGCTTAAACGACGAGAGGCCCAGGCGGAAACGCAGCTTCAGCCCGTCGGGCCGCTCGTAGTCGATGTACCACTGCTCGGCCATGCCCGGCTTGAGCTTCCACTGGCCTTTTTCGGTGGCCGCGTTGGCGCCTTTTTCGCGGGTGAAAGTGGCGTGGGCCCGGTCCCATTCGCTCTTGGGCAGGTGCGGGTCCCACACGGCCTGGGGCTCGGGACGGCTGAGCACGTAGCGCCCAAAGCGCTCCAGCTTTTGAAAGTTGCCGCTGTCGAGCAGCTCGTAGTCGGGCCAGGGACTGGTGGTGAGGAAGGAGTACATGCGCTACCTTTGGTGAGCCCCGCGGGGCGGGCCGGCAAAGGTACGGCCGGGCGGCGGATGACGTTTGGGCGGGTAGGAGAGAAGAAGATTTTACTGAGCTTACCACATGCACGCGCCGTTGTCACCCTCGTTCAGCCTTGCGTCGCCGCGCGGCCACTCGTTGGATCCGCCGGAAGTGCTGGCGTTGTTCCTGGAGCTGCATCGCCGGAGTCAGCACCGCATCTACCTGCTCTATGTCATGCGTGAAAGCGGGATTCTCGCGGACGGCGCCGGCGCTGAAATCTATCTCGTCGATGACAAGAAGTTCGAGGTGGTAGAACAGCTAGCCCACGATGAATGCCGCTGCACGTTCATCTTGAAAGACAAAATGAATTGGCCTTACCGGATGGAGCTACTAAAAAAGGGCAGTTGGCGTGTCGAATCGTTCCAAGAGCAGTGCGTGGGCTGCTTTGGCGAAGGAACTGACGGTGGGCACGACTGGGGCTGCGGCGTGTGCGGTGGTAGCGGTTGGGGCGTGCTCTAGCGTATCTTGGCACATGCCTCACACCGAACTCCCCCGCCTGCTCGACCAGCTCGAACGCGCCTTCCACAGCGACGCCTGGTCCGGCCCATCCTTGCTGGCTACGCTGATTGGTTTGTCGGCCGAGCAAGCGGCGGCGCGGCCGATTCCGCCGGCGCACAGCATCTGGGAGCTGGTGCTGCACCTGCGCACCTGGGCCGCCACGGCCAGCGCCCGCATCGAGCAGCGCTACCACGTGCTCATCGAGGGCGAGGACTGGCCCGCCGTGCCGCTGGTGGCCGATGAAGTGGCCTGGCAAACCGCGCTGGCCGAACTCTCCAAAGCCCACGAGCGGCTGCTGACGGCCGTGCAGGCGCTGCACGACAAGGACTTGAACGAAGTACTCGGCGCCGAGCGCAACCGCCCGGACGGTTCGGGTGTTTCCATTTACGTATTGTTGCACGGCACGGCGCAGCACTACCTCTACCACGCCGGCCAGGTGGCACTGCTGCGCAAGCTGGTCTGACCGTTTTTTCTCTGCTTTTCCATGCGTTTTCATAAGTACCAGGGCACCGGCAACGACTTCGTGATGATTGACGACCGGAGCCGCAGCTTCCCGGCCGACGACTACGCCCTGGTGCGCCGCCTCTGCGAGCGGCGCCGCGGCATCGGCGCCGACGGGCTCATCCTGCTGCGCACCCTGCCCGGCTACGACTTCGAGATGGTGTACTACAACGCCGACGGCTACCTGGGCTCGATGTGCGGCAACGGCGGCCGCTGCACCGTGGCCTTTGCCCAGCAGCTCGGCGTGATTCAGGACAAAGCCCACTTCCTCGCCGCCGACGGCCCGCACGAGGCCACCGTGGATGCCGACGGTACCGTGCGCCTGCGCATGATGGACGTGGCCGGCCAGCAGGAGGTGCCCGACGGTATTTTTCTCAACACCGGCAGCCCGCACATCGTCCGGTTTCTGCCCGCCAGCTCCCTGGCCGAGCACAACGTGTACGCCGAGGGCCGCGCCATCCGCTTCGGCGAGTTTTTCAATGCCCGGGGCGGCACCAACGTCAACTTCGTGGAGGAGCCGCAGGTGAGCGGGCAGCCCTGGCAGGTGCGCACCTACGAGCGCGGCGTGGAAGACGAAACGCACTCCTGTGGCACCGGCGTAACGGCCGTGGCCCTGGCCGCCGCCCGCCGCGGCGCCCTCAGCCCGGTGCCCCTGCGCACCATCGGCGGCGACCTGTCGGTGTCGTTCCGGCAGCAGCCCGACGGCTCGTTCACCGAGGTGTACCTGAATGGCCCGGCGGAATTCGTCTTCGCGGGCGACATCCAGCTCTAGCCCATGCTGCGCGGCGACACCGTGTACCTGCGGGCCCTCGAAGCCGACGACCTCGCCTTCCTCTACGAAATTGAAAACGACGGGAGCGTGTGGGGCCTGGCCTCCGACACGCTCACGCCCATTTCGCACTACTCCCTGGAGCGCTACCTCGACGCGGCCGCGGCCGATTTCTACGAGGTGCGGCAGCTGCGCCTGGTCATCTGCGCGGCGGCGGATGGAGCCGCCGTGGGCACCGTGGACCTGTTCAACTTCGAGCCACACCACCGGCGCGCGGCCGTGGGCATCATGGTGCTGCAGAACCGCCGCCGCGCCGGCTACGCCGCCGAAGCCCTGCTACTGACGCAGCGTTACGCCCGCCGCACCCTGCACCTGCACCAGCTGTATTGCACCATCGCGGGAAATAATCAGGCCAGTCTGCGCCTGTTCCGCGGGGCCGGGTTTCGGCGCGTGGGCGTGCGGCGGCAGTGGCTCAGCACCGATGTGGGCTGGGAAGACGCCGTGGAAATGCAATGCGTGTTAACGGGCCAATAGGCCCGTTTTTTTGTGGGATATCATTCCATTTTATGGTTGAGTTAGCCGGGAAGTATCCTTTTGCCGGGGGCCTGCGTATGCCTATCTGCCGCGCTTGGTTGAGAAGGGTTGTGTAACCGGGCCGACCAATTCTTACTGCCACACCTGTCGCCAAATTTTTTGACGCTCTTACGCATGTCCTTACTCGACGTCCCATCCTACGCGCCGGCACCTGCCAACAACACTCCCTCGGATGCTTCCACCGAGGCCACTACCGAAGTTACCACCGACCAGCAGCTGCCCGACCTGGTGTGCTTCGCGCACCTGCACTGGGATTTTGTGTGGCAGCGCCCGCAACACCTGCTCTCCCGCTTTGCCCGGCACACCCGCGTATTCTATGTGGAGGAGCCCTGCACGCACTGGGGCGACAAAACGATGGAGCCCTGGCTGGAAATCAAGGACCGCGAGGAAGGTAAACTGAAAATCGTGGTGGTGCACCTGCCCGAAGGCCTGGCCGAAGAAGCCGCCGATAAGGTGCAGGCCGACATCCTGGGCGAGTACTTCAAGCAGGAAAAAATCCAGGACTTCGTGGCCTGGTATTACTCGCCCATGTTCCTGGCCAAGTCGCGGCAATTCAAGCCCGCTTTGACCATCTACGACTGCATGGACGAGCTGGCCAACTTCAAGGGCGCCCACCCCGAGCTGCGCAGCCGCGAGCAGGAGCTGTTTCGCAAAGCCCAGCTCGTTTTTACCGGCGGCCAGACCCTCTACGAAGCCAAAACCAAACAGCACCACAGCGCCCACGCCTTCCCGAGCAGCATCGACAAAGCCCACTTCGGCCAAGCCCGCAAGGCCGCTGCAGATCCGGCCGATCAGGCCCACATTCCGCATCCGCGCGTGGGCTTCTTCGGGGTGGTTGATGAGCGCCTCGACATCGAGCTGCTGGGCCAGCTGGCCGCAGCGCGGCCCGAGTGGCAGTTGGTCATCATCGGACCGGTGGTGAAAATCGACCCGGCCACGCTGCCTAAGTCGAGCAACATCCACTACCTCGGTGGCAAGGACTATAAGGAGCTGCCCGACTACCTGCGCGGCTGGGACGTAGCCACCCTGCTCTTCGCCGACAACGAAAGCACCAAGTTCATTTCGCCCACCAAGACGCCCGAGTACCTGGCCGCCGGCCGCCCCGTGGTCAGCACGCCCATCCGCGACGTGGTGCGCCCCTACGGCGAGCTGGGCCTCGTGCACATTGCTGCTCGGGCGCCCGAGTTCGAGCAGGCCATCGAAAAAGCCCTGGCTGACAGCGCCGACCCGGCCTGGCTGCAGCGCGTCGACGCCTACCTCGGCACCATCTCCTGGGACCAGACCTGGCAGGGCATGGTCGACCTGATGCAGGCCGAACTGAAAAAAGCCAACGCTTAGGATTCACGCCGCCGCTTGCCACACCAATTCGTCTTACCCAACCAACCCTAAACTGCCCCCGGAGCTATGTTTGATTACCTCATCGTCGGAGCCGGCTTCGCTGGCAGCGTGCTGGCCGAGCGCCTTGCCACGCGCTCCAATAAGAAAGTGCTGATTATCGACAAGCGTAACCACATCGGTGGCAACGCTTACGACCATTACAACGAGGACGGCATCCTGGTCCACAAGTACGGCCCGCACATCTTCCACACCAATTCCCGGGACGTATTCGAATACCTCTCCGACTTCACCGACTGGCGCCCTTACGAGCACTGGGTGCTGGCCTCGGTCGACGGGCAGCACGTACCGATTCCGATCAACCTGGACACTATCAACAAGCTCTACGGCACCAACATGACCAGCTTCGAAGTCGAAGCTTTCCTGGAGTCGCAGGCCGAGCACATTCCGGTCATTAAGACCTCGGAGGACGTGGTGGTGAACAAGGTGGGCCGCGAGCTGTATGAGAAGTTTTTCCGCAACTACACCCGCAAGCAGTGGGGCCTCGACCCCTCGGAGCTGGATAAGTCGGTGACTTCGCGCGTGCCCACCCGCACCAACCGGGACCGGCGCTACTTCACGGACACCTACCAGGCCATGCCCCTGCACGGCTACACCAAGATGTTCGAGAAGATGCTCGACCACCCGAACATCAAGATCATGCTGAACGTGGACTACCACGAAATCATGAACGTCATTCCCTTCAAGGAAATGATTTTCACCGGCCCGGTAGACGAGTACTTCGACTTCAAATTCGGCAAGCTGCCCTACCGCTCCCTGGAGTTCAAGCACGAGACGCTGAACAAGGAGCAGCACCTCGAAGCGCCGGTGGTGAACTACCCCAACGAGCACCTCTACACGCGCATCACCGAGTTCAAGGCCCTCACCGGCCAGCAGCACCCCAAAACCAGCATCGTGTACGAGTACCCCAAGGCCGAGGGCGACCCGTATTACCCCATCCCGCGCCTCGAAAACGCCGAGCTGTACAACAAGTACAAGAAGCTGGCCGACGAGACGCCCAATGTGCACTTCGTAGGCCGCCTGGCTACTTACAAGTACTATAACATGGACCAGGTGGTAGCCCAGGCGCTAACGCTTTATAAGAAGCTCACCGAGAAATCGGAGGAAGCGCAGCCGAAGAAACCCGCCATTACCGGCTCGGCTACGCTGATGGAAAAGCTGCTCCCCCGCGACCCGGACAAGTAGCAGGCGTAAGTTGATCGGGCCGGCAGAACGCTCCCATTAGAACGTCATGTCGAGCGAAGTCGAGACATCTCGCGTGTGTATTCAGATAGCATTCTTCTCGTTCAACGAGGAAATTACTATCGAGCGAGATGTCTCGACTTCGCTCGACATGACGTTCTTTTTAGCGCACAGGCATCATGGCTCCGCCCGCAATGACGTTCTGGTAGCGGCATCCGGCGGAAACCTGACAACTTAGCTTACTGACCCAACCCTGCACTCTTTTTGAAGAGGCGGGGTTGTTCATTTCTGGGGCATCTGATAACGCGTCTGGGGCTTTTCCCTTAGAAAACGTATTTTTGAGGTGCGCCCCAGCGCATTCAGTACATTTTCCTCTACAGCATGTTCGATTTTATCGGGAAGGCCGTCACGAAAGTCTTCGGCACCAAGTCGGAGCGGGACTTGAAAGGCATCATCCCCTACGTGGCGACCATCAACGCCGAATACGCCAAACTGGCAGGCATCTCCGATGACGAGCTGCGCGGCCAGTCCGACGAGCTGCGCGCCATCATCGATGAGCGCCTGCGGGCCGTAGACGGCCAGATTGCCGAGCTGCACGGCCGTATCAACGACCAGCCCAACCTCGACATCCAGGAAAAGGAACAGATCTTCGACCAGATCGACGCGCTGGAAAAGCAGCGCAACGTGCAGCTGGAAGAGGTGCTGATGGAAATTGCGCCGCGCTCCTTCGCCATCGTGAAGGAAACCGCCCGCCGCTACAAGGAAAACGGCCAGCTGGTGGTTACGGCCACCGAGCACGACCGCAGCCTGGCGCGCACCCGCCCGCACATTCGCTTCGAGGGCGACAAAGCCATCTGGCCGAACAAGTGGATGGCCGGCGGCTCGGAAATGACCTGGGAGATGGTGCACTACGACGTGCAGCTCATCGGCGGCCTGGTGCTGCACCAGGGCAAGATTTCGGAAATGGCTACGGGTGAAGGCAAGACGCTGGTGGCCACGCTGCCCGCGTTCCTCAATGCCCTGGCCCGCCGCGGCGTGCACGTGGTAACCGTCAACGACTACCTCGCCAAGCGCGACTCGGAGTGGATGGGCCCGCTGTTCGAGTTCCACAACATGCGGTGTGACTGCATCGACAAGCACCAGCCCAACACCGACGCGCGCCGGCAGGCTTACCTGGCCGACATCACCTACGGCACCAACAACGAGTTCGGCTTCGACTACCTGCGCGACAACATGGCCCGCGACCCGGAGGAGCTGGTGCAGCGCAAGCACCACTACGCCATGGTCGACGAAGTGGACTCCGTGCTCATCGACGACGCCCGGACCCCGCTCATCATCAGCGGCCCGGTGCCCCGCGGCGACGTGCACGAGTTCCTGATCCTGAAGCCGCGCATTCAGCGTCTGGTGGAAGAGCAGAAAAAGCTCATCCAGCAATACCTGCTCGACGCCAAGCGCCAGCTGAAGGAAGGCAAAGACGGCCCCAAGGAAGGGGAGGGCGGCCTGGCGCTGTTCCGCGCCTTCCGCGGGCTGCCCAAGAGCAAGCCGCTCATCAAGTTTCTCTCCGAAACCGGCAACCGCGCCATTCTGCAGAAGACGGAAAACCACTACCTGCAGGACAACTCGCGCCAGATGCCCCAGGCCGACGCGCCGCTGTTCTTCACCATCGACGAGAAGAACAACCAGATTGAGCTGACCGAGCGCGGCATCGACCTGATTACCGGGCAGGGCGAAGACCCGCACTTCTTCATCATGCCCGACATCGGCATGGACCTGGCCGCCATCGAGAACAACAAGGCCCTGACGGCCGAGGAGCGCCTGCACCAGAAGGAACACCTGATGCAGGACTACCAGGAGAAGTCGGAGCGCATTCACACCGTCAACCAGCTGCTGAAGGCCTACACCCTGTTCGAGCGCGACGACCAGTACATCGTCAGCGAAGACCACAAGGTGAAGATTGTGGACGAGCAGACCGGCCGCGTGATGGAAGGCCGCCGCTACTCCGACGGCCTGCACCAGGCCATCGAGGCCAAGGAAAACGTGCGCATCGAAGACGCCACGCAGACCTACGCCACGGTGACCCTGCAGAACTACTTCCGCATGTACCACAAGCTGGCCGGCATGACCGGTACGGCCGAAACGGAAGCGGGCGAATTCTGGCAGATCTACAAGCTGGACGTGGTGGTCATCCCGACCAACCGCGGCATTGCCCGCAAAGACCAGCACGATAAAGTGTACAAGACCACGCGCGAGAAGTACAACGCCGTGGCCGAGGAAATCCAGGAGCTGGTGAAGGCCGGTCGCCCGGTGCTGGTGGGTACCACCTCGGTGGAAAACTCGGAAATCATCAGCCGCCTGCTGCAGCTGCGCAAGATTCCGCACCAGGTACTGAACGCCAAGCAGAACCAGCGCGAAGCCGAAATCGTGGCCGGCGCCGGCTACCCCGGCACCGTGACCATTGCCACCAACATGGCCGGCCGCGGTACCGACATCAAGCTGCGCGAAACCTCCAAGGAGGCCGGCGGTCTGGCCATCATCGGCACGGAGCGCCACGAAAGCCGCCGCGTCGACCGGCAGTTGCGCGGCCGCTCGGGCCGCCAGGGTGACCCGGGTACTTCGCAGTTCTTCGTGTCCTTGGAAGACAACCTGATGCGCTTGTTCGGCTCGGAGCGCATTGCCGCCCTCATGGACCGCATGGGCCTGGAGGAAGGCGAGGTGATTCAGCACTCGATGATTACCTCGTCGATTGAGCGCGCCCAGAAGAAAGTGGAGGAAAACAACTTCGGCATGCGTAAGCGCCTGCTGGAGTACGACGACGTGATGAACGCCCAGCGCGAGGTGGTGTACCGCCGCCGCCGCAACGCCCTCTTCGGGGAGCGTCTGGAGCTGGACGTTTGGAACATGGTCTACGAAGTGGCGGAGGACATCGTGGCGGGCCACAAGGTCAGCGGCGACTACAACGACTTCCAGCTGGCCATCATCCGCGTGTTCGGCTACGACACCCACATTTCGGCCAACGAGTTTGCCTCGCAGCCGGCCGCCGCGCTGGTGCAGAAGCTCTACGACGAGGCCCTGGGCTACTACCACTCCAAGAACGAGGTCATCGGCGAGTCGGCCCTGCCGCTCATCAACGACCTGCTGGCCCAGAACGCGCCGTTCGAAAACATTGCCGTGCCGTTCAGCGACCAGCGCAAGCAGGTGACGGCCGTGGCCAGCCTGCGCAAGGCCCAGCAGACCAACGGGCAGGAGCTGATCCGCGCCATGGAGAAGGTCATCGTGCTGTCGATTATCGACGAGGCCTGGACCCAGCACCTGCGCTCCATGGACGACCTGAAGCAGGTGGTGCAGAACGCCGTGTACGAGCAGAAAGACCCGCTGCTGGTTTACAAGTTCGAGTCGTTTGAGCTGTTCAAGCGCATGATCAGCAAGGTGAACGAGGAAACCGTGAACTTCCTGTTCCACGCCGACATCCCGGCTACCACCCAGGCCCCCGGTCAGGAGCCGGAAATCTTCTTCGAAGAAGCCGACACCGTGCCGCGCATGCCGCAGCCCCGCGTGAAGGCCGAGAAGGAGCAGGTGCACTCGCAGCTGGAGTCGGGCTACACCGCCGAGGACGACAACGCCGAGGGCATCGTGGAAAAGCAGGAGCCCGTTCGCTCGCAGAAAATTGCCAACCGCAACGACAAGGTGAGCGTGCAGTACATGGACGGCCGCATCGTGCGCGACGTGAAGTTCAAGAGCGTGGAAGAAGACGTGCTCAGCAACCGCGCCGTGATTATCGACTAACGCTCGAATTCGGTGAAAGATTGAAAACCGCCCCGGCTACCAAGCTGGGGCGGTTTTGCGTTGCTGGCGCCGGTTTAGCGAGTGAAACGAGCGTAACCGGTGCCTAAAATCAGTCAGGCTTTCAGCCTGCGTCCGGCGTCTGATGCTCCGACGATACATGGCAGCGTTTCACGCCGGCTGAAAGCCTGCTTTATGGTGGGCACCGGTTACGCTCGTTTCACTCGCTAAACCGGCGCCAGCCGCAATCCTTACCTTTGCCCCATGCTCTCCACCGATAACCTGGCCGCGCGCATCGACCACACGCTGCTCAAGCCCGAGGCCACCCGTGACCAGATCGTGCAGCTGTGCGCCGAGGCGCGGGCGGCGCAGTTTGCCAGCGCCTGCGTGCCGCCGTGCTACGTGAGCGTGGCCGCCAACGAGCTGTACGACTCGGGCGTGGCCGTGTGCACGGTGGTGGGCTTTCCGCTGGGCTATCAGCTCACCAAGGTGAAGTTTTTCGAGGCGCACCAGGCCCTGAGCGAAGGTGCCACCGAAATCGACGTGGTGATGAACGTGGCCGCGTTTAAGTCGGGGCGCGACGCGGAGGTGGAGGACGAGCTGGGGCAGCTGGCCGAGCTGTGCCATTTCCGCGGCGGCATCCTCAAAGTCATTATCGAAACGGCGCTGCTCAGCGAGGCCGAAATCCGCCGGGCCTGCGACCTGTGCGCCGCCGCCGGAGCCGATTTCGTGAAAACCTCCACTGGCTTCAGCAGCCGCGGCGCCTCGGTCGAGGATATTCGCATCATGCGCGACCAGCTGCCGGCCCACATCCGTATCAAGGCGTCGGGCGGCATCCGCACCCACGCCCAGGCCGTGGCGCTGGTGCAGGCCGGGGCCGACCGCCTCGGGGCCTCCGCCGGCCTGGCCCTGCTCACGCCCCCCGATTCCGCCGAAGCTGCCTCCACCCATGAACCGACTGCCTACTAACGTGCCCGTGCTCCTCGCTACGCTCGCCCTGGCCGGCTGCGCTGCCTCGGGCCCGGCCGCGCCCGGCGCCACCACCGCCGCCCCCGATACCACCAAACCCGCTACTACCACGGCGGGCCGCGCCAGTCAGCCGGCCGAAGACCTGAGCAAGTACCGGCCGAAGTTCAGCCCGCCGCCCGCGCCCAAGCCGCTGACGGGCAAAGCCTTCGTCACGCCCACGGCCAGCGTGAACACGCTGATTGACCAGCGCCTGCGCGACCAGGCTTACACCAATCAGAACGTCAAGTACACCTCGGGCTACCGCATTCAGGCCTACGTGGGGCTGGAGCGCGACGAGGCCATGGCCATCCGCCGGGCCGTCATCAGCCGCTACCCGGAGGAAACCGACTACGTGGTGTTCAAGCAGCCGATTTACCGCCTCTTCATCGGCGACTACGCTACCCGCCTCGACGCCGAGCGGGCCATGCTGCGCATCAAGCCGCTGGCGCCCAAGGCGGATTTGCAGCCGGCGCAGGTGCTCATCAACAAAACCCGCTTCTAGCCTATGCCGCTCATTCGTCAGCTGCAGTGGGAGGAGCTGGATTTGTTGCAGGGCCTGGAGGCCATTCCGACCCAGGACGACAACGGCGGTATGCACTACCGCGTGCGCCACGACGGCCTAGTGCTGCTCGTGTCCTTGTGGCCCGATCTGGGTTTGGTCGACGTGACGCTGGTGCAGACGGGCACCGAGGCCATTCTGCTGGACCTCACCGTGGCCGTGCGCGGGCGCATCCGCTACAACAACGACAAGCGCGGCGAATACCTCGAGTTTGCCGACTGCGTGCTGGTCAGCCGCGTGACGCTGGCCGAGGAGCAGATGGAAGCCGCCTTCAGCCCCAACCTGCTGGGCCGCACCATGCTGCTGGCCGTCAAGCCCCACGTGAGCGTGCTGTTTGAGTAGGGGCGGGACCAGCTGACCAGCAAGCCGCGCGGTTGTACCTTGCGGCTTATGCAGCATTTGCTTACCCGCATTCAGGAACTGGCCGCCGCGCAGGCCGCCGACGTGGTGGCGCAGCGCCACCACTTGCACGCCCACCCCGAGCTGTCGTTCAAGGAGTTCGAAACCGCGAAGTACGTAGCCGCCGAGCTGCGCAAGCTCGGCCTCGACCCGCAGCCCATTGCCACCACCGGCCTCGTGGCCCACATCGAGGGCCGCAACCCCGGCCGCCGCACCGTGGCCCTGCGCGCCGACCTGGACGCGCTGCCCATTCAGGAGCAGAACGAGGTGCCCTACCGCTCGCAGAACCCCGGCGTGATGCACGCCTGTGGCCACGACGTGCACACCTCGTCCCTGCTCGGCGTGGCGCGCATCCTCTCGCAGCTGCGCGACGAGTTCGAGGGTACCGTCAAGCTGATGTTTCAGCCCGGCGAGGAGCTGGTGCCCGGCGGCGCGTCCATCATGATCAAGGAAGGCGTGCTGGACAACCCCGCGCCGCAGTCGGTACTCGGGCAGCACGTGTTTCCGCAGCTGCCGGCCGGCCAGGTGGGCATCCACGCGGGCCGCTACATGGCCTCGGCCGACGAGCTGTACCTGACCGTGCGCGGCAAGGGCGGGCACGGCGCCATGCCCGAGCAGAACATCGACACGGTGCTGGTGGCGGCCAACCTGATTGTGGCCGCCCAGCAGCTGGTGAGCCGCCGCGCCAACCCCAAAATTCCCTCGGTGCTGTCCTTCGGCAAAGTTATTGCCAACGGCGCCACCAACGTGATTCCCAACGAGGTCTACATCGAAGGCACCTTCCGCACCATGGATGAAGCCTGGCGCGAGCAGGCCCACGTGCACCTGCGCCAGCTCTGCGAGGGCCTGGCCACGGCCATGGGCGCGACGTGCGAGCTGGAAATCCGCCGCGGCTACCCCTGCCTCGACAACGACGTGACCGTAACCAGCCGCGTGCGCGCCGCTATGGTCGACTACCTCGGCCCCGACAACGTCATCGACATCGACCAGTGGATGGCCTCTGAGGACTTCGCTTTCTACTCGCAGCAGGCGCCGAGCTGCTTTTACCGCCTCGGCACCCGCGCCCTCGACGGCCGCTTCGCCTCCTCCGTCCACACGCCCACCTTCGACGTAGAAGCCCAGGCCCTCACCGTCGGCCCGGGCCTGATGGCCTGGCTGGCTTTGCGCGAGCTGGCCGTGGAAGCGTAAGCCGCAGTCACCGCTAATCATCCGTATCCGCTTATGAAGTCAATCCTGATGCGCGTGGCGCTGGCCGGTGGCCTGCTGGGGCTGCTCACGCCCACGGCCACCCAGGCCCAGCGCAAGCTCCGCAACCCGCTCAACGGCAGCACCGAGTTGCAGCTGGAGCTGGCCCGCCAGAACGGCGACTTTTTCTGGGGCAGCCTGCAGGCCCGACACAGCTTCGGTAAGTACGGCGAGTCGTTTGTCAACAACTGGGGGCAGGTCGGCTACGAGCATTTCTGGTCGGAGCACTGGAGCGGCGGCGGCAACGCCCGGCTGTACCTGCTGGAAGAGCTGGGCGGCGACGTGAGCAGTCTGCAGCTTTACTTCCGTCCGGAAGTGCTGCTGCGCCACCGCGGCGACGTGTTCGGGCTGACTTTCGGGCAGCGCCTGAGCCTGGATTACCTGTTCCAGCCCGCCGACCAGCGCAACCTCAGCCAGGCCCGCCTGCGCCTCGACCTGGAGCGCTTCTACAACGTGGGCGAGCGGGTGAAGCTACGTCCGCGCATTGCCTACGAAGCCGCCGCCAACATCCGCCTGCAGCCCCCCGACGACGCGCCCGATCAGCGCACGCTCGAACAGGGCATCTGGCGGGCCGAGGTTGGCATCCGCCTTTCCGACCACTTCGACCTGACGCCCTACGTTGCGCGCCAGACCGATTTTGCAATCTACCTGCCCCAGTTCGACGCCGACGGCAACCTCGTCTCCGGCGGCCGTACCAACGTGCGCACACCCGTCGTTGGCATCGACCTGCGCTATACCTTATTCCAAGGCAAATCGACCTTCAACCGGGTGCAGCTGCCGACGCAACATTGATGATGATGTCATTTTGTCGGTGCTGGCTGGCGCGGGAAATGGCGCTTTGCAGGCTTTGACCCTATAATAAGCTTTGTTTTCTTCGAACGTAGTTTGGGTTGTGATGATAAAATAAGACTTTTTGTCTGAATTATTTGATTGGTACGAAATTGATAAGTAGGAGAGCGTCCGCGCCACTTTCGACGCGGTTCACCTTCTGAACTCAACCCAATCAAATACTCTATGGCAACCATGTTCAACACCCAGCCCGCCCGTCGCGCCGTGCGTCCCTTCGACGCTGTTCTGAGCCAGTTGTTCAACGATACCCTGCCCGGCTACACCACCGGCACCGGCTTCCTGCCCGCCGCCGACGTGCTGGAAACCGCCACCGGCTTTGAGCTGCTGCTCACCCTGCCCGGCGTGCCCAAAGATGCGCTGACCATCGACGTGCAGGAAGGCACCCTGACGGTGAGCGGCGAGCGGAAAGCCCCGGTCACCGAAGGCGAAAACGCGGTGAAAGTGCGCCGCACCGAGTCGAGCTACGGCACGTTCTCGCGCAAGTTCCGCCTGCCCGAAACCGTCAACGCCAACGCCATCGAGGCCGAAATGACCGACGGCGTGCTGCGCCTCGTGCTGCCTTTCGACACCGACAAAACAACCAAGCGTCAGATCGAAGTGCGCTAACCGGCTACCAGACTGCAAAAAAGGCACCTTTCGTTGGTGCCTTTTTTGTTGGTACGCGTGTTGCTGCCTTAGCAAACTGATGCAACCCTGTACGAGCCGGCGGGTATCTAGCGTTAAAGCGCCGCTGGCTCATTGGAGCTTCACGAAGCGTTTCGTACTTTAAGCCCGGACTCACTTTTTTCCCTTCTTAGCTTACCCATGCAAGCCAAACAAATGATGCTCGGCCTCCTGGGCTCCGCCATTCTCGGCGGGAGCGTGGCCGTGGGCGGGTACAAGCTGCTGGAACCCGCGCGCCCCGATGCGCCGCAGGCCGTAGCTGCCGACCCCAACGTGCGCTACACCAGCGCGCTGCGTAGCTCCACCTACAACGTGCCCGAAGGCCTGAACTTCGTGGCGGCCGCCTCGGCCGTGACGCCCGCCGTGGTGCACGTGATGACGGAATACGCCCCTAAAATGGCGCAGAACGACCAGATTCGCATGGATCCGTTCCTGCGCCAGTTTTTTGGTGACGACTTCGACGGCGGAATGCGCCGACAGCCGCAGGGCGCGCAGGTCGGGTCGGGTTCGGGCGTGATTATCGCCGCCAACGGCTACATCGTGACCAACAACCACGTCATCGATAAGGCCGACAAGATTGAGGTGGTGCTCGACGACAAGCGCAAGTACTCCGCCAAGCTCATCGGCGCCGACCCCACCACCGACCTGGCCCTGCTGAAAGTGGAGGCCGACAACCTGCCCTACGTGCGCTACGGCTCGTCCGACAACGTGAAAGTAGGGGAGTGGGTCTTGGCCGTGGGCAACCCCTTCAACCTGAACTCGACCGTGACAGCCGGCATCATTTCGGCTAAAGGGCGCAACATCAACATCCTCAACCGCGAGGACCGCATGGGCATCGAGTCGTTCCTGCAGACCGACGCGGTAGTAAACCCCGGCAACTCGGGCGGCGCCCTGGTCAACCTGAACGGTGACCTGATCGGCATCAACTCGGCCATTGCCTCGCACACCGGCTCGTTTGAGGGCTACTCCTTCGCCGTACCCAGCTCCATCGTGAGCAAGGTGGTCGACGACCTGCTGAAGTACAAAGTGGTGCAGCGCGCCCTGCTCGGGGTGAACATCCGCGAGGTCGACGCCACGCTGGCTTCGGAGAAAAAGCTGAAGTCGCTCGACGGGGTGTACGTGGTGGGCCTGAGCTCGAACAGCGCCGCCGCCGACGCGGGCCTGAAGGAAGGCGACATCATCACCGAAATCAACGGCGCGAAGGTGAATACCTCCTCGCAGCTGCAGGAGCAGGTGGCCCGCTACCGCCCCGGCGACAAGATCAAGGTGAGCTACCTGCGCGGGGAAGACCGCCGTAGCGCTACGGCCACCCTGCGTAACTCGTCGGGTACCACCGACATCGTGCGCGAGGAAACCACCGCCTCTATCGAGTACGAAGGCGCCAAATTCTCGCCGCTGAGCCGGCAGGAAATGAACAAGCTGGACCTGGAAGGCGGCGCCAAAATCAGCGGCGTGCGCGGCTCCAACTTCCGCGAAACCGGCATTGCCGACGGCTTCATCATCACCCGCATCGACAAGAACAAGGTGAGCAAGCCCCAGGACGTGAAGCGCTACCTCGAAGCCGCCAAGCAAAGCCAGGGCGCGCTGGTTGAGGGCATCTACCCCGACGGCCGCAAGTCCTACTATCCCATCGGGCAGGTCGACTAAGCGGACTGGCTGCTACTGCGGCACTTACTGAAAAAGCCCTGCCACGGATACGGCGGGGCTTTTTTGTGCCAGTATGTGCGCAAAAGCCCCGTTTATAGGCTTATTTCGAATACCGGCTATCGGTCCCGCAGCCGCCCCGGGTTAGTAGCAATAGTACTGTACCGAAAGTGAGCGAAGAAGCTAACGACGACCAATTCCAGGCCAGAACCCGCGCCAACATCCAGCAAGCCGTCCAGGTATTGCAGCAGACGCTGCAGCCCTACCTGCGCACCTTCAGCGCCGAAGAGCTGACCATGCTGCGGAAGGTGGCCACTACGCCCGGCCCCCGCGCCTTGCCCTTGCCCGCTGCCAATACCGACCTGGGCCGCCTGCACGGACGGCTAACTCAGCTGCGCGGGCAGATGGCGCCGTTTGCGTGGCTGGACGACCTGCGCGCCGAGCTGGAGGACCTGCTGGTGCTGCTGGAAGGTACGCTTATCTGGTACGGCGCTGAGCGGCACGACCTGACGCCCGACCTGCAGCAGGCCCTGCGCCTGATAATGGCCAACTGACGGCTGGCGAGGCGCTGGCAGCGTGCCACGGGTATTTGCTAGCTTTGCTGACCGGGCGCGCCCCTGCCCCGGCTGCAACTCCCACCCCGCACCATTTCCTTATGAAACAGGCCATCGAAGAAGCCACCGCCACCGGCACCGACGTAATTGACCACGACCACCACGGCATTCGGCAAGTACTGCGCGAACTGGGCGTAGAGGCTACCAACCCGGCCTACAGCACCGGCCTGCAGTGGGGTGGTAACGGCAACGAGCGAATCCTGAGCATTTCGTCGCCTACCGACGGCAAGCTGATTGCCAAGGTGCGCGTGGCCACCGCCCAGGACTACGAGCAGGTCGTTACGACGGCCCAGGAAGCCTTTAAATCCTGGCGCCTGGTGCCCGCGCCCAAGCGCGGCGAAATCGTGCGGCAGATCGGCAACAAGCTGCGCGAGTACAAGGAGCCGCTGGGCAAGCTGGTGAGCTACGAAATGGGCAAAATCCTGCAGGAAGGCCTGGGCGAAGTGCAGGAAATGATTGACATCTGCGACTTCGCCGTGGGCCTCTCGCGGCAGCTGCACGGCTACACCATGCACTCAGAGCGCCCCGCTCACCGCATGTACGAGCAGTACCACCCGCTGGGCATCGTGGGCATCATCTCGGCCTTCAACTTCCCGGTGGCCGTGTGGAGCTGGAACGCCATGCTGGCCGCCGTGTGCGGCGACGTGAGCATCTGGAAGCCCTCGGAGAAAACTCCGCTGGTGGCCGTAGCCGTGCAGCACATCATCAAGGACGTGCTGCGCGAAAACGAGCTGCCCGAGGGCATCTTCAGCGTCATCGTAGGCGACGCCGAAATCGGTAGCCTCATGTCGGCCGATGAGCGCGTACCGCTGGTGTCGGCCACCGGTTCGACGCGCATGGGCAAGAAGGTGGGGGCCGTGGTGGGTGCCCGCCTCGGCAAGGCCCTGCTGGAGCTGGGCGGCAACAACGCCATCATCATCACCCCCCACGCCGACCTCGACATGGCCATCCGCGCCGTGCTGTTCGGGGCGGTGGGCACCGCCGGCCAGCGCTGCACCACCACGCGCCGCCTCATCGTGCACGCCGACGTGTACGACGACGTGAAGCAGCGCCTGCTCTCGGCTTACCCCAAGCTGCCCATCGGCCACCCGCTGCAGGAGGGCAACCTCGTGGGCCCGCTCATTGACACCGACGCGGTGCAGGCCTTTACCAAGGCCCTGGAAGCCGTGCAGCAGGAAGGCGGTACGCTGCTCACCGGCGGCGAGGTGCTCAGCGGCAAGGGCTACGAAACCGGTACCTACGTGCAGCCGGCGCTGGTGGAAGCCAAGAACGAGTACCACACCGTGCAGGAAGAAACCTTCGCCCCGATTCTGTACCTGATCAAGTACGAAGGCGCGGTGGAGAACGGTATTGAGCTGCAGAACGGCGTGCGGCAAGGCCTGTCCTCGTCCATTTTCTCGCTGAACATGCGCGAGACGGAAGCCTTCCTGGCTCACACCGGCTCCGACTGCGGCATTGCCAACGTGAACATCGGCACCTCGGGCGCCGAAATCGGCGGGGCTTTCGGCGGCGAGAAGGAAACCGGTGGCGGCCGCGAATCCGGCTCCGATGCCTGGCGCGTGTACATGCGCCGCCAGACCAACACCATCAACTATAGCACCCAGCTGCCGTTGGCCCAGGGTATCAAGTTCGATATCTAGGCCGTTTTCGGCCAACGTAAAAAAGCCCCGCTGCCATTGGCAGCGGGGCTTTTTTACGTTGGCTAGCGGGCTTGCTCCTTCGCAGGGGCGGGCAGTCGTCTGGGCTGCCGGGGGCGGTCTACCAACGGCCATGTGCCATCGGAGTTCAGGGCAACGGGGCGATACACGCGCACGTAATCAACCAGAAACGGGTCGTTGGGCTGCGGGCACTGCTGGTCGTTGCGAGTCACGCTATCAGGCAGTACGGGGCAGTGGTAGTTATTTTTGCAGTCCCACTGATAATGCGTGCTCAAGAGCAGCCCCATTTCCTGATCCGGAATGCCTACTTGGTTGCGGTCTGAGTTGCGCGGATTGCGCAGGCGCTTATAAAGCTTCCCATCGAGGTACCATGCCAGCGTGCGAGGCGTCCAGACCAATGTGTAAGTATGAAAACGAACTGCGGGCTCGTCGGCTGAGCGGAAGTAGTAATTGCCGACGCGGCGGCGGTGGCCGCCAAGCGCATTGGCTTGCAGTGTGCTAAAAAAATCCCGCCGGCCGTTAGTGTTGATGGTCTCAAAACCATCAATTTCCCAGGAGTCGCCCGCGGTCCAGCCGGCCGGCAGCGGCCCACAGGCCCCATTGCCGCTCCACAGCCAAAAAGCCGCCTGCAAGCCTGAAATGTTGGGCACCCGGCAGCGGATTTCAAAGATGCCGTAGCGGAAGCCTTCTTCGGTGCAGAGCGAGTCGCCGCGAAACAGGGCACGCAGCATACCGCTGGTCTTATAAAACTCGCCGGTCGTCACTTTGCCGGTGCGCGCCGACGTTACTTGACGCAGCGGCTCGGCGTGGTAATTAAAGTCCAGCGCGACGCACTGATCCCGCGGGTCATCCGGATTGGGCACCAGGCGGATATCCTCGCGGCGATACGCCACGTTGTCGGTACCGATGTTGCCGCACGGCGTCGAGGCTATCCAGTTGGCGTTGCCCCAAGTGTGCTCCGGCGCCCACTTGCGCAAATGTGGGCTCAGCAAAGAATCGACGGAAGAATAGCGAAAATCCTCCGCAAAAACGATGCGGTATTGACTAGCTAGCGTGGGCAGAATAGTAGGCTGGGCGCCCACAGGTGCACTGGTCGCACAAAGCAGCCCCGCTACGATATAGAGAAATCTGTTGTTTGGCGGCATAAATGATTCGCAAGGCATATGCGCTGCAGATAAACGCATTTGATCTGACCGCGGTATGTACGTCTCTTCGGACTAACGGGCCGGGTAGAGACAATAAAGTAATAGTTCTTGCCCTGCTCAAACTGCTGCACGAACTCCTGGCGCGTAAACGACGCCTCGCTGCGCGGCCAGCGAGTGAGCGTGGTACGTAAGGAGGGCGCCGTGGACGGCATCTACGTGCCCACCCTCGCCCGCCGGGCCAAGGTAGCCGAGGCCGTCATGCCGTTTTCCAGCCACGCCACCGAGCGTATTCAGGTGCTCTACTAATGCGGGCAACCGGCCACGCTGGAAGCGCCGAATGTGGCCGGCTGCGTAGTGCGGCCCTTCGCTCACCTTCGATGCCTTGACCACCTGCTGTTACGCGCTGATGAGCTGCGCCCCGTCACCTATATGTACCGCCTGAGCGGCCTGGCCGGCATCGTGGGCCGGCGAAAGTTTGTGGTAGAGCCGACAAAGCTTATGCTCCGCACCAAGCCTCGCAGCCACTGACAGCGGGACTTAGTGCTGGAAAAGAGCACCAAGAAAAGGACCTGAGCAGGTGCTTATTCCACCAATTTGATGTCGCCGTGGCCCTTATAGAGAAGTTGGTTGTCAGGCTCGTATAGCACGTAATACAAGCGGTAGTATTCGCCGCTTTTATATTCGCCGGCCGGCAGCGCTAGTGTAGTCAGTAGCTGCCCGTTGCCGTATAGCGAAGGCTCAGAGCGATGTTTGACCTTGTACTTCTTGTCCACAATCACAATGGCCAATCGTCGGAGCACCGAGGACGTTGAAGCCCGCAAGATCAATGAGCTGATACTGCCCACTTTGTTTGGGTTTGGGTACAGGCTGATGGAGCGCACGGCATCTATCTTCTGTGCGCCATTCAGGTCCATTGCAAGGTCCTTGAACAGATCTTTCTCCTTCGCGTTCCAGGTGGCGTCAGAAGTCCAGTCGGTATCGTCCTGGGCGCCGACGGGGTTATTGCTGCTGTCGCGGTAGCTGATGCCGTCGCCAGTGCCTGGATCAATCTTGCTTTTGCCGCAGCCCGTAAACAGAGTTAAGCTGAGCAGCGTGAGGAACGTTGTAACGTGGACAGGAGTACGCATGTGAATGTTACGATGAGTAGGCAATAAAGTAATAGTTCTTGCCCTGCTCAAACTGCTGCACGAACTCGGCCCGGGTAAATGGCGCCTCGCTGCGCAGCCAGCGCTTCATCAGCGACACCTGCAGGCCCGCTTTTTCCGTCAGCAGGTCGTACACCTGCTCGGGGCGGGTGCCGTAGCAGTCGGCCGCGCCCAGGCCGTGCTCGAAGATGACCACCGGCCGGGTGCGGCGCAGCGTTTCCACCGCGCCCTGTAGCACCTGCAACTCGGCGCCTTCCACGTCGATTTTGATCAGGTCGACGCGCTGATCCTGGGGGATGACGTGGTCCATCAAATCGGTCTGCACCTCGATGGTGGTGTCCTGCTCGTCGGGCTTGTCGTAGTTGCGCTTCTGCAGGCCGCTGTAGGCGGGGTTGCTGATAACGTAATTGAAAGTAGCCGTGCCTTTGCTGTTGCTCAGGGCCACATTGAGGATGCGGGCCAGGCCGGGCGCGTCGTAGCGACGCTGCAGGTCGGCGTAGAGGTCGGGGAGGGGTTCGAAGCCGAAGTGCTTGCCCTGCGGGGCGGCGGCCAGCATCAGGTCCAGTACTTCGCCCTTGTGGCAGCCGATATCAATACAAGTCGACTGCGGGCGGCACACGCGCTTAATCACGGCGCGGGTCTGCTCATCGTACTGCTGATTCTTGGTAAAGGCAATCGGCAGGCGTTTCAGGATGGATTTGAGCACTTCTTTCATGGCCGGCGGGGGCTAGGCAAGGGAAAATCGGCTTTAAAGTTGGGAAAAAACGGCCGGTTTCGCCCGGTTTGCGGCCGGTGCAACCTTCCTAAATCGGCCGGGGTCTTTGAGGCGCTAATGGTCAGAGGAGTAGAAAATCTGCCGCCGATGTCTGAACTTTACCCACCCCCTGCCGCCGTTAGTGATTCGCTGACCCCTCCTTCGCCTGCTGCGCCTATGGAAGCCGTTGCCTACGTTGACATTAATGCTCCGCTGGTGGAGCGCTGCCGCCTCGGCGACCGGCGCGCCCAGGCCGAGATATACAAGCGCTACGCCAAAGCCATGTTCAACGCCTCGCTGCGCATCACCGGCGACTACGCCGAGGCCGAAGATGTGCTGCAGGAGTCGTTTCTGAGCGCTTTCCGCGAGCTGCACACCTACAAGGGCGACTCCTCGTTCGGCAGCTGGCTGAAGCGCATCGTCATCAACAAGAGCATCAACTGCCTGCGCAACCGCCGCCTGCAGCTGGTGCCTCTGGCCGAGCAGCACGACGGCGCCGCTTCCGAAGAAGCCCTCACCCCGGGCGAGCAGGACGACGTGCAGTGGCGGGCCGATGTGCTGCGCCGCTGCATTCAGGAGCTGCCCGACGGCTACCGCCTCGTGCTGACCCTGTACCTGCTGGAAGGCTACGACCACGGCGAAATTGCCAGCATCATGGGCATCACCGAATCCACGTCCAAGTCGCAGTACAGCCGCGCCCGTAAGAAGCTGCTGGACCTGGCCCGCGAACAAGGACTGTAATCATCGTTTCATAAGATCAGCGGCCACCAAGGGCGTCCCACCCAATCAGCGCCCCGGCCGCGGGGAGCCCCGTGCGAAAGAACCATGACTGTCATGAAACCCAACTCCGGACTTGAGGCCTTCGTCGAGCGCAACCGCGCCGACTTCGACGCCTTCGAGCCGCGCCCCGACCTCTGGGACGCCCTCGAAGCCCGCCTCGACCAGCCGGCCGACGCTGACGAAGCCTCCGGCGCGACGCCCACCCCCGTCGTGCCCCTGCACCCCTTCCCGGCGGCCCCGGCGCCCACCCAGCCCCAGGTTACCGCTCCCGCCGCTAGCTTTGGCTGGCAGCGCTACGCCGCCGCCGCGGCCGTGGCCCTGCTGCTGGTAGCCGGCGGCTACGGCCTGCGCCGCGCCGACGAAACGCCCGGCGCCGTGGCCGCCACCGACACGGCCGCCATGACCACGCTGGGCGGCCCGTCGACCTCTGTAAGCGTCATGGACGAGCCCGAGGCCCTGGCCGTATCGAGCAATGCCGCGGCCCGCCGCCTGGAAAAGGCTGTGAAGCGCATGGAAACCTACTACGCGGCCCAGATCAGCGAGAAAAAGCACGAGCTGGATTTGCTCGACGCCGCCGCGCCCGGCACCATGCCCAAGGACGCCGACTGGCAGCAGGAAATGGCCGCGCAGGATTCCACTTACCGGCAGCTGCGCGCCGACCTGTTTCAGAACCCCGACCCGAACGCCGTGCTGGACGCGATGAACCAGAACCTGCAGATCCGGTTGGACATCCTGAACCAGCAGCTGCGCACCCGGGAGCAGATTCGCCAGTACCACGACGACGCGTACACCCTCGCCGCCGACAAGTAACCCCCGCTTTTCCTTCCACCCCATGCATTCCCCGATTCGACCTTTTCGGCAGGGCATTCTGGCGCTGACGGCCCTGCTGGCTGTGGCCGCCGGCCCTCGCGGCGCCGCGGCGCAGTCCGCCGCGGCCCGGCCGGCCGGCGGGTACGTGCAGCCCTGCCCCGCCGACCGGTTCTGGGACGAAACCCTGGACGCCCGCTTTCAGCAGCTGCAGCAGCCGGCTGACGGGCAGACGACTCCGGCGCAGACCAGCCCCGCGCAGCCGCAGCCCGAGCCCGGCAACAACGGCGGCCTGACGGCCGAGAAAACCCGCAAAATCACCCGTTCCTTCGCCGCCGTGGCGGGCCGCCCGCTGACGGTGGAGACGCGCTACGGCCGTGTGCAGGTGAATACCTGGACGCGCAACGAAATCAAGGCCGAAGTCGACATCGTGGCCCGCGCCGACGAGGACGATAAGGCCCAGCGCCTGCTCGACATGATTCAGGTGCTGATGCAGGAAAACGCCAACCCCGAGGTCGGGCTGCTGCTCAAAACCCAGCTGGGCGAAATGCCCAAGGAGTGCTGGAGTCGGCAGCGCATCTACGAAATCAACTACACCATCTGGATGCCCAAGAGCACGCCGCTGAAGGTGAAGAACAGCTTCGGCGACGTGAGCCTGACCGGCGACCTGACCGGCCCCACCGACCTGGCCGTGTGCTACGGCAGCCTGCGCACCGGCCGCCTCGAAGGCCCGCGCAACTCGGTGCGCCTCAACAACGGCGCCGCCGTGCTGCCCTACGCCCGGCAGGCTACCATCGAGGCCAACCACTCGCGCCTGCGGCTGGAAGAAGGACTGCGGGTGGATCTGCGCAACAACGGCTCCGACATCGACATGGGCACGGTGCAGAGCCTGGCCGTGCTCAGCAAGTACGGCGACGTGAACCTGGGCACGGTGTACAACCTGCAGGGCTCGACCGGCTACTCGCGCTTCAGCATCGACAAAGTGGCCGAGCAGATGGACATGAAGGTGCAGTATTGCCCCTCCTTCGAGGTACGCACCACCGGCCCCAACTTCCGCCGCATCAGCGTCGACGGGGGCTACAGCACCATCCTGCTGAACTTCCCCGACAACGCCGGCTTCAACTTCGACGTAAACTCGGAGAACGGCAAGGTGCTGATGGACAAGCGACTGGTGAAGGTGCATAGCGAGGAAAACAGCTCGTCGAGCACCGAAATGCAGGGCCAGTACGGCGGCGTGCAGGTGAAGCCCGCGGCCAACGTAAACATCAAAGCCCGCTACAGCAGCGTGAGCTTCAACCGCTAAACAGAACTTACCGCATACCCTGTTTCGGAAAAGGCAGGATGAGCGGAGTGAAGAGAAAAAGCCGGCTGCAACCGGCTTTTTCTTTTTTCGGGGGTAGGGAGGACAAAAAAAGCACGGTCATTCTTCATCTGGCGTACGGCGTAGCCGAAGGACCTTGCTCGAACCTTGCACCGCCGCTGCCTACGAAGTGCAGACGCTTTTTCGGCAACTGCATTAACTGACAAGCGCGGCCATCAAGCCCGGACGACAGGGCGTTGGTGGCTGCGCTTGTCAGTCCGCGCAAGGCTTGAGGAAGGTCCTTCGGCTACGCCTCAGGATGACGGGGAGCCGGCCTTACCTTTACCCGATGCGTTTCCTGTTATTGGCCAGCGCCGCGTTGCTGCTCAACGCGCCGGTCTTTGCCCAAACACCCGCCGCCATGCCCACGCCGCCCGCTGCTCCGGAAGTCACTGCCCACGCCTCGCGCATGCACACGCTCACGCTGCGGCTGCGCCCCGGCCAGGACCTGCGCCAGCAGCTCACCGCGCTGACGCAACAGCAGCACCTGCGCGCCGCCGCCGTGCTGACCTGCGTGGGCAGCCTGACCCAGGTGACCCTGCGCCTGGCCAACCAGGAAGGCCCGACGGTGTACCGCGGCCACTTCGAAATCGTGTCGCTGGTGGGCACGCTGGCCGAGAGCGGCAGCCACCTGCACCTCTCCGTGGCCGACTCGACCGGGCGCACCATCGGCGGGCACCTGCTCGATGGCAACGTGGTGTATACCACCGCCGAGCTGGTGCTGGGCGTGCTGGAAGACGTGGAGTTCGGGCGCGAGGCGGATCCGACGTTTGGCTACCGCGAACTGGCCGTGAAGCCGGCCGCTGCGGCGTCGGCAAAGGCGGGCCGCAAGCCGCCGAAAGGGAAAAAATAAGTCGGGCGGCGGCGCGCAATCTGCCGTCGTTTCCTTAGTATTATTGTAGTAATATCCGAATAGCGCCTAGCGTTATGCCCGGATGAGTGCTCGTGTTTTTACCCCGTTTCTATGCCCCACCGCTACGCTGGTTCCACGCTGCTGCTGAGCCTGCTGGCCGCTGCCGCCACGGCGCAGCCCTCCGCCCCCGCCGACGCTCCGTCGCGGGCCGCCCGGACTACCGCTGCCCCCACGCCCACCCAGATGCCGCTGCTCGGCCGCGAGGCCCTGCGCCAGGGCGTCGCGCTGCACGATAAGAACGACTTCGCCGCCGCCATTGCCACCTACCTGCGCGTGCCCGCCAGCGACTCGGCCTACACCGACGTGCAGGGCGAGCTGGCCCTTTCGTACTGGGCCAACGACCAGTACGCCGAAGCGGCCGCCGCCGCCCAGCGCGCCATCGACCTGGGGCAGCGCAGCCCCATGCCCTATGCCACGCTCGGCAACTCACAGGAGGAGCTGAAACAAGTCGATAAGGCGCTGGCCACCTTCAAGACCGGGCTGAAGCAGTACCCGTACTCCGGGCCGCTGTGGTTCAACCAGGCCGTGACCCTGGCCGGGCAAACGGGCCAGACGGCCGCCGCCGTGGCCTCGTACCAGCGCAGCCTGGAGCTACGGCCCATGCACCCGGCCAGCCACCTGCAGCTGGCCCGCGTGGAGCTGCAGCAGGGCCATTCGGCCCACGCCCTGCTCGGCTACCTGACTTACCTGATGCTGCAGCCCGACGCCGACGGCAGCCAGAGCGTGCTGATCCTGGCCGAGCAGCTGTCCTCGGGCAGCCTGGAAGTGGAGGCCAAGGACAAGCGGCCCGCCACCACGCCCAACGAGGCTTTTGCGGAGCTCGACGAGCTGCTGGCCTCGCGCGTGGCCCTGCGCAAGGACTACCAGAGCCCGGTGAACTTCCAGGCCGCCGTGGTGAAGCAGACCAAGCTGCTGGTGGAGAAATTCCCGCTGGCCAAGGACGCCGCCTCCGCTGACTTCTGGCAGCGCGCCTACGGGCCGCTGGTGGAGGCGCTGCGCCAGGGCGACAACCTCACGACCTTCACCTATCTCATCCTCTGCTCGGCCGACGACAAAAAGGCCCTGAAGTGGGTGAAGGGCAACATGAGCAAGGTCAACAAGCTCTACGACGCGGCCCGGCCCCAGCTGAACCTGCTGCGCGACTTTACCACCGTGGAGCGCGGCGGCAAGCCCACCAAGGTAGAAGCCTGGTACTACGACGAAGGTGCCCTCAGCGGCCTCGGCGACGCCAAGCGCGACGCGGCCGGCAAAGTCATTCCCGAAGGCCCCTGGCAGTTCTTCGACAATCAGGGCAACCTGGAAGGCGAGGGCAGCTACACCAGCGGCGAAAAAACCGGCGCCTGGCGCTACTACTTTGCCGACGGCAAGCTGCAGCGCGAGTGCACCTACGACGCGCAGGGCAAGCTCACGGGCGCCTTCAAGCAGTATTACGACACCGGCAAGCTGGAAATCGAGGGCAACTACCGCGCCGGGGAGCCGGTGGGGCCCGCCAAGATTTTCCATCCCTGCGGGGCCCTGCGCGAGGAGCGGCGCTACAACGACGCCGGCCAGCAGGACGGGCCCTTCGTGAAGTACTTCGCCAGCGGACAGGTGGAGGAGCGCGGCACCTACCGCCAGGACCAGACCGACGGTCCGCTGCTGGATTTCTACGCCGACGGCACGCCCGAGTACGAGGTGACCATGGCCGCCGGCAAGCAGCAGGGCCCAATAACCTCCTACTACCCCGGCCCCGGCAAGCGCGTGGAATACCGCGGCACGATGGAGCAGGGCGAGATGAATGGCGCCTACACCGGCTACCACCCCAACGGGCAGGTGCGCGAGCAGGGCAGCTACACCAAGGGCAAGCGCACCGGCCTCTGGAAAACCTTCTACGCCGATGGCAAGCCCTCCACCGAGCTGAGCTACGACGCCCAGGGCAAGCTGCACGGCGTGCTGCGCGACTACGACGTGGACGGCCAGCTCTACAGCGAAATCACCTACGACCACGACCGGGCCCGCAAGTCGGTGTACCTGGACCGGCAGGGCAAGCCGCTGCAGCAAAACAACCTCAGCGGCAACGGCGAAGTGGCCGTGCGCGGCCTGCGCCCCGACGGCACGCCCGCCTACAGCGGCACCTACCGCCAGGGCCTGCAGCAGGGCGAATGGACCTACGTGTACCGCCACGGCACGCCCTCGGTGCGCCAGCGCTACCGCGACGACCAGCTCGACGGCGTGGTGGAAGCCTTCCACCCCAACGGCCGCGTGCGCACCCGCACCACCTACGAAGCGGGCAGCAAGCACGGCCGCTTCGAGGAGTACGCCGCCGACGGGGTGCTGCGCCAGGAAGGCTGGTACGTGAACGGGCAGCGGCAGGGCACCTGGCGCGACTACTACGCCGACGGCACGCTCAGCGAGGAATACGGCTTTTACCAGGGCGACGAAAACGGCCAGCGCCGCAGCTACACGCCCACCGGCAAGCTGTGGGGCGAGCAGTGGTTTAAGGCCAGCCTGCCCACCCGCGTCGTGGCCTACGACTCCACCGGCCGCGTGCTCGACGACCGGAAGCTGGCCGTCGACGCGCCGAACTACGAGCTGACCTACCCCTCGGGCAAGCTCCGCACCCGCACCGGCCTGAGCTGCGGCCTCTACGCCAGCAAGGAGTGGTATTTCGCCTCGGGCCAGGTCGAGAGCAGCGTGGGCATGCGCCAGGGCCGCCGCGAAGGAGTGTTCCGCGCCTTTTATCCCAGCGGCAAGACCTCCGTGGAGGGCAGCTACCAGAGCGGTGAGCCCAGCGGCGAGTGGAAGTATTACTCGGCCGAGGGCAAGCTGCGCAGCCAGGGCCGCTACGTGGGCGGCGAGAAGGACGGCGAGTGGACCACTTACTACGAAAGCGGGCAGGTGGCCTCGGTGGAAACCTACCGCAGCGGCGAGCTGCACGGCCTGAGCCGCACCTTCGACCCCGCCGGGCAGCTCATCTACGAGAAGCGCTACCAGCAGGACGACATCATGGCCTGGCGCAGCGCGCAGGCCGACGGCAAGCCCGGCGCCTGGCAGGACCTGAGCAGCCAGAACGGCACCGTGAAAAGCTACTACGCCAACGGCAAGCTGGCCGCCGAGGAAACCTACCGCAACGGGCAGTTCGACGGTACCTGCAAGCTCTACCACAGCAACGGCCAGCTCATGCGCGAAAACACCCTGCGCGACGGCCTGAACGTGGGTCCGCAGCGCGAGTACGGCGCCGACGGCAAGCTGCTGGCCGACGAAGCCTACGCCCACGGCGAAAAGCACGGCCGCAGCCGCTACTACCGCCCCGACGGCACCCTGCTGCGCGAGGAAAGCTGGCGCAGCGGTGAGCAGAGCGGCCCCACCGTGTACTACACCGCCCAGGGCAAGCCCGAGCGCACCGACTCGTACTGGAACAACTACGTCTATGGCAGCAAATAACTGGCAGCGCGCGGCTCTGGTGGCCGCGCTGGGGCTGAGCGTATTCGGCGCCCGCACGGCCCGGGCCCAGCAGCCCGCGCAGGTGCTGGCCGAGGCCCGGCAGCAGTTTCCGGGCCAGCCCGCCGTCTTCCTCGACTACCGGCAGGATGTGCTGCTGGAGCTGCGCGGCGACTCGCTGGTCGTGTCGGCGCGGCACCACCGCGACCTGCTGCACGTGGCCGAGGGCACCGGCGCCTACGCCGCAGACCGGGTGTTCAGCTCGCATTTTTCTAAGCTGCAGAAGATTGAGGCCCGCACCATGGTGCCCAATGGCACGAGCTACCGCGCCCAGAAGGTGCAGCAGTTTCACGAGCAGTTCGAAATTCGGCCGGGCATCTTCTTCGACGACGTGCGGGCCACCAACTTCACCTACCCTAACGTCAGCCCCGGCGCCCGCACCATCAGCGACTACACGCTGAAATTCCGCGACGCGCGCTTTCTGCAGCCGTTTTACTTCGCCACCGGGGTGCCCGTGCGCCACGCCGAGCTGACGGTGACGGCCCCGCGCGCGGTGAAGCTAAACTACAAGCTCTTCGGCACCGAGGGCGCCAACGTGCAGTTCTCGAAGGAAGAGAAAGGCAGCACCGTGGTCTACCGCTGGGTGGCCGACAATTTGCCCGCCCCGCCCACCGACGCCGACGCCCCCGAGGATGCCTGGTACCTGCCGCACGTGGTCTACTTCGTGGAAGAAGCCCCGCTGGCCGGCAAGCCGCAGCGCATGCTTTCGGGCGTGCCCGAGCTGTACACCATGTACCGCAGCTTCGTGAAGGACCTCGACCAGCCCGCGCCCGCGCCGGTGCTCCAGCACCTCGTCGACTCGCTCACGGCCAAGGCCGCCACGCCCGACGACAAGGCCCGCAACATCTACCACTGGGTGCAGGACCACGTGCGCTACATTGCCTTCGAGCAGGGCATGCGCGGCTTTGTGCCCCACGCGCCCGCGGCCGTGTATACCCGCCGCTACGGCGACTGTAAGGACATGGCCAGCCTCACCCACGGCATGCTGCAGCTGGCCGGACTGAAGTCGCACATGGCCTGGATTGGCACCCGCGACCTGCCCTACCGCTACTCCGAGCTGGCCACGCCCGGCGTCGACAACCACATGATTGCGGTGTACGAGCGGCCCGGCGGCGAGCTGGTGTTCCTCGACGCCACCGACCCCTACAACCCCTTCGGCCTGCCCACGGCCATGATTCAGGGCAAGGAAGCGCTGATTGGCCTCGATAAGGAGCACAGCCGCGTGGCCGAAGTGCCGGTGGTGGCCCGCGAGCAGAACGCCCGCACCGACGCCACCAAGCTCACCCTCGACGGCACCAGCCTGCGCGGCAGCGGGCAATTGGCCCTGGCTGGCTACGCCCGCGGCCGCGCCACCGCCGCCCTGCGCAGCGCCGACCAGCTCACCCAACAACGCACCGTGCGCAGCGTGCTGGAGCGCGGCTCCAACAAGTTTTTCGTCGACAAATACACGGTGAGCGGCCTCGCGGAAGCCGAAAAGCCGCTGACCGTGGACTACCAGTTTCACCTCGACGACTACGTGCAGCGCGCCGGCGACGAGCTGTACGTGAACCTGAACCTGGAACGGGAGCTGACCAACGACCAGATCGACCTGGCGCGGCGCCGCCTGCCCCGCGCCAACGAGTACTGCCGCCGCTCCAGCCAGCAGACCGAGTTTGAAATACCCGCCGGCTACGACCTGAGCCACCTGCCCGCCAACGTGCAGGCCGACGACGCGGTGGCCGGCTTCCGCATCAGCTACCGCCGCGAGGGCAACAAGGTGGTGCAGGACAAGGAAGTGTACGTGAACTACCTGCTGCTCGAACCCAAGCAATTCGCCGCCTACAACAAAGTCGTCGGCCAACTCAGCGAAGCCTACCGCGACGCTTTGATTTTGAAACGCAAGCCGCTGTAGCACGGGCTTTATCTGCTTTATTATCCGCTTATGCGCTCTGCATTCACCTTCCACCGGCCGCTGCTGGCCCTGCTGCTCACCGGTGCCGCCCTGCCCGCGCTGGCCCAGAAAACCGCCAAAGTCGAGCTGCCCGATGGGCTGACCTACGCCGACTACAAGTGGCAGGACCGCCACGCCCGCCTGCCCGTGTCGGCCGCTGATGAAGGCCAGCCGGCCGTCATCCTGCGCGACTTCACGGCCCGCGAGTACGCTTTCGACGCCCGCCACCGGCCGCTGATGTATACCGTGGAGCACCGCATCGTGCGCGTGAACACCGACGAGGGCATCGAGCAGTACAACAAAATCTACCTGCCCGTCGACGGCAGCGGGCAGGTGCTGCAGCTGCGGGCGCGCACCGTGAGCCCGCGCGGGCAGGTAGTGGAAGTGGCCGAAAAGGATATGAAGGAGCTGAAGGACGGCGAAGGCAGCCGCCGCAACTTCCGCATCATTGCCGTGGAGGGCGTGGAGAAGGGCAGCGAGGTGGAATACATCTACGCCCACCTTTCCGACGCCGACTACTTCGGCCGCGAGTGGCTGCAGAACGCCGTGCCCGCCCACGACGTGGACTTCGAGCTGATTGCCCCGGCTAGCGTGACCTACGAGGCGCGCACCTACCATGGCCCCGAGGCCAAAATCGACACGCTCAGCAGCACCAAAAAACGTCGCCTGCGCGTGCAGCTCGCCGACGTGCCCGCCCTGCGCGACGAAGCCTTTGCCCACAGCTCGGCCCAGCGCATGCGCGTCGAGTTCAAGATTGCCTACACCGCCCAGCGCGGCCGCAGCCGCCTCTTCACCTGGAACGACGCCAGCCAGCTGGTGTACGGGCAGGTGTGGGAGCTGGACAAGGACGAGAAAAAGGCCGTGGAGAAGTTCGACAAGCAGCTCAATGTGTCGACTTCCCTGCCGGTGGAAGAGCAGATCCGGGCCCTGGAACAGGGCGTCAAGACCAGCATCAACGTGGGCCCCGGCGTGTACCGGGTGGGGCAGGTGGTGGCCACGCGCACGGCCTCGGAGCTGGGCATGGCCCGCCTGCTGGCCGGCCTGCTGCGCGCCCACGACATCACCCACGAGGTGGTGGTGGTGGCCGACCGCAGTGAAATTCCCTTCGACGGCGACTTCGACACCTGGAACCAGCTCGACCATTACGCCTTCTACTTTCCCGCCACCAAGCAGTACCTCGCCCCCGGCCGCCCCGAATACCGCTACGGCATGATTCCGGCCGAGTGGACGGCCGGTAAGGCCTTGTCGGTGAAGCTGGTGCAGCTGGGCACGGCCGAGTCGGCCGTGGGCGTGCTGCGCGACATTCCGGCCCTGCCCGCCGAGCTGAGCCCCAACGACCTCGACATCAAGGTGGACTTCGCCCCGGCGCTGGACAAGGCCACCGTGGCCATCCGGCAGATTTTCGGCGGCTACCAGGCCCAGCCCATTCAGCCCTACTTCCCGCTGATGCCGACCGACAAGCGCACCGAAGTGCTGCAGACGCTGGTGAAAAGCTCGGTGCCCGATGCTACGTTTAAGTCGCTGGAGGTGAAAAACGCCGAGCCCAACCGCAACGCCCTGCAGCACCCGCTCACCATCGACGCCACCGTGGAATCGGCCGCCGTGCTCGACCGGGCCGGGCCCAAGTACCTCTTCAAAGTCGGGGAGCTGATCGGGCCGCAGTCGTCCCTGTACCAGCAGGAAGAACGGCAGCTCGACGTGGAAAACGTGTACAACCACCGCTTCAACCGTACCATTACCTTCGACATTCCGACCGGCTACCGCATCCGCAATCTTACGGACCTCAACATCAAAGCCGACGCCGGCCCCGCCGACAAGCCGGTGTATTTCTTTCACTCCGGCTTTCAGCAGCAGGGCCAGAAGGTGACCGTGCAGATCGAGGAAAGCTACAACCAGATCTACTGGCCGAAAAAAGACTTCGAGGCCTTCCGCAACGTCATTAACGCCTCCGCCAACTTCAATAAAGTGGTGTTGGTGCTGGAAAAAGGCTCGTAACCGCCCCAGCCCGTGAGCCGGCGCATGTCGCGCATCAAGAAGCGCAGCCATCATGCCCTTACGATTGGGCGTTGATGGCTGCGCTTCTGCTTGTTGATGCTGAAAAGACGTCTGTACTTCGTCAGCCGCGGCGGGGCAGGGTGCGCGGAAGGTTCTGGACTACGTCGACCTTCGGTGCGGCCATGCCTCCGGATGACGGTCTTTTTCCGTTGGCAACACCAGGCTACTCGCGCAGCCAGCGCGTCATGCGCGGAAATGCGTCGGCGGTGGTCAGGCCCATCCAGACCAGTAAGGGGAGGCCGGGGTACTGCCCGCGCTGGTAATTGCTGGTGAACCACTCGCTGTGGCCGTGGTAGCCGTCGGCGTGAAAGACGACGGCCGGGGAAAGGCCGAGGGCTACGGCGGCGGCGTAGCTCCAGAGCTGGGCCACGATTTCGTCGCCCTGGGCCTCGTCGGGCGTGCGGTAGTCGGCAATGTTGGCGCCGAGCGTGGCGCGCACGGCGGCGGGCACCACGGCCAGATGCCCCGCCTCGTGCAGAATGTCGCCGGGGTAGAGCAGGCGCCTGCGGTCCACCACCAGCCCGCCGTTGTCGATGCGCAGGCCGGGCAGAAAGGAGTCGGCCAGCACCGGGGCCTCGCGTACCGGCAGGCCGGTGCGGCGCACAAAATCAAGGAGCTGATCAACCAGCGCGGTGTCGGGAGCGGCTGGCGAGGCGGTAGGAGAGGCAGCGGGCATGGCGGAATAAAAAGGAAAGATAGGCAGTACCGCGAGCCGGTGCGTAAATAGTCGGCATGCCGAGTATTTCTGCTACCTTACCAGCCATCCATTCCCACCGAAGCCATGCTGCCCCAGCCCGCCCCGAATACCCTTGTCGACACGCCCGCGCTGGCCGCCTTCCGCCGCCAGCTACTCAACCCGCTCAAGCAGCGCCTGTTTTTGTTCAGCCGACTACCCGCGGCGGGCATTGCCGGGGTGCGCGTGCAGCAGCTCACGCTGGAGGCCGCCACCGTCACGGTGCCCTTCAAATTTCTCACCCAGAACCCCTTTCGTAGCATCTACTTCGCCTGCCTGAGCATGGCCGCCGAAATGGCCTCGGGCGTGCTGGCCATGATGCACACCAGCACCGGCGCCCCGGTGTCGATGCTGGTGGTGGGGCTGGAGGCCGACTTCACTAAAAAGGCCGTCACGCGCATTGCCTTCGAGTGCGCGGATGGGGCCGCCATTGCCCGGGCCGTGGCCGAAAGCCGGGCCACCGGCGAGGGCCGCACCGTGCAGGCCACCAGCACCGGCCGCGACGAAAGCGGCGACGTGGTGGCCGTGTTTCGTATCACCTGGTCGTTTCGGGCAAAAAAGCGGGCGTAAGAGCTGGGCAAGAAAACGGCTTCGGAAGCGTGCAGAGCAACCGCCCACGCACAAGCAAGGCGGTAGCACGGTTGTCGTGCGGCGGTAGTCAGCCCCGCTTACATGACGGCTGGCGAAAGGCGAGCAGGCAGTCAAAGTATTTTGCCGGGCCGTGCGTCTTGCTCCATACCCCGGCGGCCCTTTGCCAGCCGGCTATTCGTTTCGCTATGCCTTTTCTGCAGCGCGCCCGTCGTCAGGGCGCTGAGTTTCTGAATCCCGTGCCCACTGCCAAAGGCGTGGAAAACGGCATGTTGCCCATCATCTGGAAGATGCTGCGCGGGCCCGAGGAACGCGTGCCTAATCCCGCGCTGGCCCCGTTTCGCACCGAAGCCGCGGCCTGTGCCGGCCCGGCCGCCGACCTGCGCGTGACCTGGCTGGGCCACTCCACGGTGCTGCTGGAGCTGGACGGCCGCCGCATCCTGACCGACCCAATGTGGGCATCGTACGCCTCGCCGGTGCCGCTGGGTTTCGGCAAGCGCTTCTTCCCGGTGCCGCTGGCCCTGCAGGATCTGCCGCCGCTCGACCTCATCGTGCAGTCGCACGACCACTACGACCACCTCGACCCGGCTACCCTGCGCCAGCTGGCCCGGCTGCAGCCCACCGTGCCGGTGCTGTGCCCGCTGCGGGTGGGCCGTTACTACGCCGAAGCCGGCTGGGCGCCGCAGCTGATTCACGAGCTGGACTGGACCGACTCCTTCCAGGTGGCCGACCTGACCGTGACGGCCGTGCCCGCCCGGCACTTCTCGGGCCGCGGTATCACCGGCCAGAACCAGACGCTGTGGGCCTCCTACGTGCTGCAGGGCCCGCGGCACCGCGTATTCTTCGGCGGCGACACCGGCCCGTTTCTGGCCGGCCACACCGAAATTGGTGCCGCCTACGGGCCGTTCGATCTGACCATGCTGGAAGTAGGCGCCTACGGGGAGGGCTGGCCCGACATTCACCTCGGGCCCGAAAACGCCATTCAGGCCCACCAGGCCTTAGGTGGAAAGGTGCTGCTGCCGATTCATTGGGGCACTTTCAACCTGGCTTTTCACAGCTGGCGCGAGCCGGTGGAGCAGGTGCAGGAACTGGCCGCCGCGGCTGGTATTCCGCTGCTGTTGCCCAAGCCCGGCGTTCCAACGGAGGTCGAGCCCGCGGGCTTCATCTCGCGCTGGTGGGAGCGGTAGGGCGTGGAAAAGGCTGCGCGCAAGCCGGCCAGCGGCTTCCGTGGCGGATTACTTCAAAACCAACGAAGGCCGCGCGTCCCGGACGCGTGGCCTTCGTTGTTTGAGCCCAATGAGCGGGCTGCCTATTCGTGCCGGTTCGGCAGCGTGTCCTTGGTCAGAATATCGACCAGGCCGTCTTCGCTCACCACGATGGCCATGCACGGATAGGGCGAGCTTTCCACGTAGCGCAGGGCCGAGTTGTATCGCGCCCCCCGGGTGCTGGAGCCCCGGCCCGAGGCCTTGCCGTCCAGAATCACGCCGATGGAGTAGCAGTAGGCCTCCGGGTCGATGAGCACGGCCCCGTCGATGGCGGTGACGAGGCGGGTGATAAGCGGGGTGAGCGGTACCGGCTCGATGAGGGTGCACTGCAGCTTCAGGCGGTCGGCCTCGGCCAGGGCCTCGGTGGTGATGACGACCAGCGTACCGTGCTTCTGGCGGCTGGCTTCGAGCAGCACGTCCCAGAGGCGCTCCACTTTTTCGGGTTCCGTCACGCCGAAGGTGTCGCGCAGGCCGCGGCGGAACTCCGAACGGCTCAGGCGCGACTGGGGCAGGTTGGGTTGCCCGTAGGCGGCGCGCACCAGTACCTGCCCGTCGTGGCGCAGCTCCCACACGTAATGGTGCAGGAAGCTGATGACGAACATATCCTCGCGGGTGGCGTCGTACTGGCCCAGGGTGCGGCCCAGGGCGTACACGTTTTCGCCGTCGGAGAGCAGGCTCACGTCGCTGGTCGACATCTGCAGCAGCTTGCGCACGGCGCGGTAGTCGCTGAGCGGGGTGGGGCAGGTGAGGGCGAAGATTTCCTGCACGTTGGGGTGGCCGCGCCGGGCCAGCACCAGCTGCCCCACGCCGGCCGTGCCCTCGTAGCGCAACGACGACACCGTGTTCAGCACGTTGAAGAGCTTGGCGCCGGCCGGGTCGAGGCCCAGGGCCTGGGCGGGCGTGTCCATCAGGAACTTGCCGGCGGCCCGCACGATTTCGTCGGTGTCGCGGGGGCGGGTGAGCAGGCCGGAGCCGGGCTCGGGCTCGGTGAGGGCCTTCACGCACTCCTCGCTGAAGCGCGCAATGGCCGCTTCGATCAGCGACGACGCCAGGGGGCGGCCGTCGGTATAGTAGCGGTAGGGCTTCAGGGCCGGGTGGTGGCGCAGGGCCTTGCGGCGCAGCTGCAGCACCGTCACCACGAAAAACTCGCCGATGAGCACCGGCCAGCCGGCGAAGGAGCGGCGGGCGCCGTTGCGGGGCGTGAGCTCGTCGAGCACTTCCTGTACGGCCAGCTTAATGCCCTTGAACTCGTGGCGCTTCCGCCGGATTTCGGCGGTGTCGCCCTCGCGCCCCGGCCAGCCCTCCGACTCGGTGCGGCGCAGATACTGCCCGCGGGCCACCACGCCGTAGAAGGCTTCGGAGGGCAGGCCGCAGGTTTCGGGCTCCAGGCACACGGCCGCGCCGCCTTCCATCGGAATACCGATGAGCATCACGATGGGTTGCAGCTCGGCGTCAAGGTCGTCGAAAATGCCCTCGGCCATGTGCTGCGCGGCCTGCTGAAAGCGGTGCTGGTAGGGCCAGATGGTAAACTCGGCCGCTGCCGGAACGATAATGGCATTGGGCGAGACGACGGGCAGCGGACTGAACATGGGGCGGCGTTGGGGGAGAAAGGGTGCTACAAGTACCCGCCGCGCCCCGAAATGTTTCGGCGAATACAGCGGCGCGGGCCGGGCCTACAACGAGAAGAGGATCGGTAGTACCATCTTCTGACGGATGGGGGCCCCCTTATACTTTGCCGGCTCCCATTTGGGGCTGGCTTTTACGATGCGGATGGCTTCTTCGTCGAGGCCGGAGCCCAGGCGCTTCACCGGTTTGATGTTCGAGAGCGAGCCGTCTTTCTCGATGACAAACTCCATCATCACCTTGCCCGATACCTTGCGCTGCCGGGCCAGGGCGGGGTATTTCTGCACCTGCTGCACCCACTCAAACCAGGCCTCGGTACCGCCCACCGGCCGGGCCGGTTCGTCGGGCGCCACGGTCTGCAGGCCGTCGGCCGTGGTGGCCGGGGTGGTGCTGGCCGGAGCAGCGGCGGTGCCCGCGTTGTCGCTGCCGGCCGGAATCTGGAAGGTGATGGGCATGGTCACGCGCTGGCGCACCACGCCGCCCTTGTGCTGGGCGGGCGTCCAGCGCGGGCCAGCCTTGATCAGGCGCAGGGCTTCGGCGTCGCACTCCGGCGAGAGGCTCTTGGTGACTTCCCAGTTGGAGGTGGCGCCGGTTTTCTCCACCACGAAGGTCACTTCCACCGTGCCCTGCACGCCGGCCTGTAGCGCGGCGGTGGGGTAGTTCAGCCGGTCGCCGATGTAGTTGCCGTAGGCCTCCACGCCGTCCACGGGCACGGCGGGCTTCTCCACCGCGTCGTACACGTCGGGCGCGGCGGTCTGCTTGGGGTACTTCAGCTTGGTTTTCTGGGCCAGGGCTGCGGGCGCGGCGGCGGTGAGGGCGGCCAAGATGAGGGCCAGGCAAACGGGACGGAGCATAGGCGGTGAGATGGTGAAGTCGTGAAGTGGTGAGTTTGATGTTGGAGCAAGTTGAACGTCAACTCACCATTTCACGATTTCACCATCTCACCAGATTCACCTCAAGCTAGGAAAAAGCGGCTATTTTCGGCCCATGACCACCCCCGACGCCACCCCCGCCCCCGATTCCTCGGCCCGTAACTCGGCCCGCGCCCCCGAGCCGGTGGGCCTGTACCCGCACGCCCGCCGCGTGGGCAACCTGCTGTTCCTGTCCGGCGTGGGCCCGCGCCAGCGCGGGCAGAAGCACGTGCCCGGCGTGGAGCTGGACGAAGACGGCAACATCCTGCGCTACGACTTCGAGAGCCAGTGCCACGCCGTGTTTCAGAACGTGCGCTACATCGTGGAGGAAGCCGGGGCCCGCTGGGAAGACCTGGTCGACGTGACCGTGTTCCTGACCAACATGCAGGACGACTTTCAGACCTACAACCGCCTCTACGCGGAGTACTTTGCCACCAACCAGCCCTGCCGCACCACCGTCGAAATCAACTGTCTGCCCACGCCCATTGCCATCGAGCTGAAGTGCGTGGCCTGGGTGGGCGAGCGGTAGGCCGCGGCGTGTGCCGGCCAGCCTGACGGGGCCGTCGGAGCAACCGGCTCCGGCGGCCCCGCTGCGTTGATAGCATCGGGCGGGGCGCACCTGCGTATGTACAGCTGCCGCGTAACCCCGCTACCCGACAGAAAAGATGGCCAAAAGCAAAAAGTCTACGCCGCAGCATTCCGCTTCCGCCAGTTGTCCGCGCCCCAAAGGCACGCTGATTATCATTGGCGGGCACGAGCAGAAAGACCCGCAAACCGTGGGCGACGAGGTGGGCAGCTCCGCCGATGAGCTGGCGCCGGAAAGCATTCTGAAGCGCTTCGTGGCGGAGCTGCACGGCGACGGGCCGGTGCTCATCGTGCCCACGGCCTCCGCCGAGCCCGAAGACACCGCCCGCGACTACGTGCGCCTGTTCCACGACCTGGGCGTGAAGCGGGTGGAAGTGCTCAACATCCGGACCCGCGACGAGGCCAACGACGCGGACCGCCTGCGCCAGCTCGACGACGCGGCCGGCCTGATGTTTACCGGCGGCGACCAGCTGCGCCTCACGGCCACGCTGGGCGGCACCGAGATGATCCGGCGCCTGAAGGAACGCTACGCCCACTCGCGCATCGTCATTGCGGGCACCTCGGCCGGGGCCACGGCCATGAGCACGCCCATGATCTACCAGGGCCGCAACGACGCGGGCTTCCTCAAGGACGAAATCCACATCACCACCGGCCTGCAGCTTATGCACGACGTGGCCATCGATACCCACTTCGTGGCCCGCGGGCGCATCGTGCGCGTGGCCCAGATCATTGCCACCAACCCCGGCTGCATCGGGCTGGGGCTGGAGGAAGACACGGCGGTAGTGGTGACCGACGGGCAGGAAATGGAAGTTATCGGCAATGGCATGGTAGTCGTCGTCGACGGACGCCAGTGCCAGGGCAATACCATTCACGAAATCCAGCCCGGGGAGGTGTTCAGCATCCGCGAGCTGCGGGTGCACCTGCTAGCCCGCGGGCAGCGCTATACCCTGCCGGTGCAGGATCAACTGCACGTGTAAAACACCGCCGGCTCGCAAAAAAGCCCCCGTACCGCGCGGTACGGGGGCTTTTTTGCGGGCCGGGGCTGGCGGAGCGGCGGCCATCGGTCCGACTTAATTCAGCTTAGGCCGTCTTGGCGGTGCTGCGGCGGGTGCTGCTCTGCCCGCCCTTGCGGCCGGCTTCGCGGGCTTCCTGGGAGGTCCATTCGTGGCCGCGGCCGCTGGCGTGCGAGGCCTTGCCGCCCTCGGAGGCAATGCGGCGCTGCTGCTCGGGGTCCATCGAGGCAAAGCCGCGCCGGCTGGTGTTGCTCTGAGGGCGGCTGCCGCCGGCTTTGGCGGCAGCGGCGCCGGAAGTAGTGCGTTGCGTCACATGATTGGTTGCCATAACAGTAGGGGTTGGTTGAGGAAAAAAGAGCGGGGAGTGGGGACCTTGCTACTAACGCAAGCCCGGCGGCAACAGTCGATGATTGGGCCTGAAAAAACAGGTAACGCGGTGCATTTTACCGCTTTGTACGGATGGTTTGACCCCCGTCGGGCCGGGCTACTGCGTACAAATAGCGCGGCCCGTTACGCTGCCTCGGCCCGGACTGCTGCCGTCAGCCGAACTGCGGGGTGAGCCGAACCACGCAGGGCGGTGCTCAGGCGGTGCTCAGGCGGATGACGGGTGCTGCCGGAGAGGTGGGGGTGAATAAGGGTGCCGGAGCAAAAAGCCCGGTGCCACGGACGCGATAGAGCGGGGTGGATGACGGGTAAATGCCTGAAATACTGTTATTTATTGATGGTTTGTGGCGTCATTGCCAAAGTTAACCGCCTGGCCGCTCATAGCTCCCGGGGTTAGTTACTATTTTGATTATCCGTATTTATAACTACCTGTTGCGGCGGGTGGCTTCCGCTTCCGTGCAAGTGCTGAAAATGCCGCTTCCGGCCGGCCAACCGGCGGCTTTCCCCGTTATTGTCGAAACCCGGTTCTGCCCCCACCACGCCACGCCCATGATACGCCTCCTTCTGGTCGACGACCACACCATTATCCGCGACGGTATTCAGGCCCTGCTGGCCGACGTGCCCGATTTCCAGGTGGTGGGGCAGGCGCGCAACGGCCGCGAGCTGCTCGACATGCTGCCCGCTACCCCGGCCGACGTGGTGCTGATGGACCTGAACATGCCCGGCGTGTCGGGCTTCGAGGCCGTGCCGCTGTTGCGCGAGCAGTTTCCGCAGGTGCGGGTGCTCATCCTGAGCATGCTCGACCACGAGAAGTACGTGCAGCAGGTGCTGGAAGCCGGCGCTCTGGGCTACGTGCTGAAGAATGCCAGCAAGGAGGAAATCGTGCACGCCATTCGCACGGTGGCGGCCGGCAAGCCTTTCCTCTGCACCGAAATCGGGCTGAACCTGCTCAGCAAGCTGGTGCAGGGCCACGCCGCGCCGGCCGCCAAAAAGCCCTCTGACCTCTCCAACCGCGAAACGGAGGTGCTCAAGCTCATTGCCGAAGGCCTGACCAACGCTGAAATTGCCGACAAGCTCTTCACCAGCAAGCGCACCATCGAAACGCACCGGCAGAACATCATCGAGAAAACCCAGGCCAAGAACACGGCCGCCCTCATCAAATTTGCTATGGAAAACGGCCTGCTGGTCTGAGGTGGCCCGGCCGGCGCTGCCGTGGCGTTGTGTAAAAGGCTCGGCCCATCCCGGGGGCAGGGTAGTATGGCCGGCGGCGGCGGTTTCGCGGGGGCTTAGCTTATATTTAGCCGGCCGCCGCGGTTGCCGCCCGCGTTTTGGTTCCCATTCCCGACGACCCTTTCCTTATGGAGCAAACTCCCGACGAACAGGATGCGGCGCGGCACCGCATGCAGGAGTTGCACCGCCCGGTCGATGGCCACGACCCGAGCCCGACCACTGCTACCCCCCCGCCCGCCGACGCGGGCCGGCTGGTGCGGGAGCTGCAGCTCGAGCTGAAACGGCAGCAGGAAGCGCTGCGCACGGCTCAGGCCGAGCGCGACGCTCTGCGCGAGCAGTACGCCGACCTCTACGATTTCGGGCCCGTGGGCTATTGTACCCTCGATGCGCAGGGGCTGCTGCGGCAATTGAGCCTGCGCGCCGCCCAGCTGCTGGGCCTCAGCGGCAGCACGGCGCCGGGCCCGCCCTTCGCGCAGTGCGTGGCCCCCGAAGGGCGGGCGTCCTTCCACGCGTTTCTGCAGCGGGTGCTGGCCACCGATGAGCGCCAAAGCTGCGAGCTGGAGCTGCGGCGCCCCGATGGCAGCGCCTGCTACGTGCTGCTCGAAGGCCTGCGCCTGCCGCCCGAGGCGGGTGAGCCGCGCTGCCGCCTGGCCCTCACCGACGATACCGCCCGCCGCCAGGCCGCTGAAAGTCAGGTCGTGAGCGAGCAGAAATTCCGGGCCCTGTTCGAGGACTCGGCCGACGCGGCCGTGCTCGTGCGCGACGAGGTCTTCCTCGACTGCAACCCTGCCGCCCTGGCCATGCTCGGGGCGACCCGGCGCGAGCAGCTGGTGGGCCAGTCGGTGCTGCTGCTCACCCCCGAGTTTCAGCCCGACGGCGTGCCCTCGGCCCAGGGCCTGCGGCAGCACGTGGCCACTGCCCGGCACGAGGGCTCTTTCCGCTTCGAGTGGCTGCGGCACCGCTTCACGGGCGAGGAAATCTGGCAGGAAATCGTGCTGACGCCCGTGCGGGTGCAGGGCGAAGGGCTGCTGCACGCCGTCTGGCGCGACATTACCGCGCGACGCCGCGCCGCGCGGCAGCTGCAGGAAAGCGAAACCCGTCTCAGCACGGCCCTGGATGCGGCCGAGCTGGGCGTGGCGCAGTGGAATTTCACGACTGATGAGGTGTTTTTCGATGCCCGGGCGCGGCAGATGTTCGGCCTGCCCGCCGAGGGGCCGCCGCTGACTTTCCCCGATATCCGGCAGGTGCTGCACCCCGACGACCGGGAGCGGGTGGAAGCCGCCCTGCAGCGCGCCATCGAGGAGCACCAGCCGGTGGAAATGGACCAGCGCGTGGTGTGGCCCGATGGCACGGTGCGCTACGTGGTATCGAGTGGGCAGGTGGGCTATGATGCCGCCGGACAGGCCCTGCACATGACCGGCGTGGTGCAGGACGTGACCGACAAAAAGCTGGCTGCCCAGCGGCTGCAGGAAAGCGAGATGCGCCTGAAAACGGCCGTGCGGGCCGCCGACATGGGCATTGGCATCTGGAATTTCACCTCCCAGCTCTTCTACGTCGACGAGCGGGCCCGCCGCATGTTCGGCCTGCCGCCCGAAGGCCCCGAGCTGACTTTCGCGGAGCTGATGGCCATGGTGCACCCCGCCGATGCCGAGCTGGCTGCAAGTTCCCTGCAGCGCGCCGCCAGCGGCGAAGCACCCCTCGACGTGGAAGTGCGCGTGGTGTGGCCGGATGGCACGGTGCGCTACGTGTACGCTAACGGTCAGGTGATGGTGGGAGAGGCCGGCGCACCCGTGCGCATGAGCGGAGTGCTGCGCGACGTGACCGAGAGCCGCCTGGCCGAGCAGCGCCTGCGCGAAAGCGAAGAGCAGCTGCGCACGGCTCTGAACGCGGCCAACATGGGCGTGGGCCTCTGGGAGCCGCACCGGGAAGAGGTGGTGCTCGACGCCCGAACCGCCGAAATCTTTGGCTTCGCGGCCGGCGCCGGCCGCTTTCCCGCCGCCGCCTTGAGCCAGCTGGTGCACCCCGACGACCTGCCCGGCGTGGTCGGGCAGGTCGAGCGCGGCCTGCGCAGCCACCAGGCCTTTTCGCTGCACGTGCGCGTGCAGCCCCCGGCGCCGACGCCGCTGCGCTACGTACGCATCAGTGGGCAGGCCCTCTACGACGACCACGGCCAGCCCAGTCGCGTGGTCGGCGTGGTGCGCGACATCACCGAGTTCCGGCGCGCCAATCTGCGCCTGCGGGAAAGTGAGCAGCGCCTGCGCCTGGCCCTGGAAGCGTCGCAGACCGGAGTGTTCGAGTGGCTTTTCGAGAGCGACGAGCTGTTTTGGGACGCGCGCACCCAGGCCATTTTCGGGCGCTCCTACGACGAGCGCCGCCAGAGCTTCGACGTCATTCGCCGCGCCGTGCACCCGGCCGACGCCGACGCCGTCACCGCCGCCCTGACCACCACCATCCGCGACGGGGTGCCCTTCGAGCTGGAGCACCGCATCGTGCGGCCCGATGGCGCGGTGCGCCACGTGGCCACCAGCGGGCAGGTGCACTACGACGAAGCCGGCCAGCCCCAGCGCCTGGCCGGCCTGCTGCGCGACGTGACCGAGCGCCGCCAGGCGCAGGACGAGCTGAACGCCAAAAACCGCCTGCTCGACCACATCCTGACGGCCATTCCGGTGGTGCTGTCGCGCGTGGCGGCCGACGGCACGCTGGAGCAGGTGACGGGCGCCGGCCTGCGCCGCCTCGGCGTGGCCGACAACGCCCTGGTGGGCCGCAACGTGTTTGAGGACTGGCCCCAGCTGACGCCCTACATCAAGCGGCTGATGGCGGGCGAGCCGGTGGAGTTTGTGGGCGCCCCGCCCCGCCGCGGCGACGAGCAGCTGTACTTCCAGAATTACGGCTTCTTCGACGAGGAAAGGCAAACGGGCGTGCTCTTCGGCCTCGACGTGACCGAAACCCACCAGGCCAACGCCCGGCTGGCGGCCGACGCGGCCTTTCTGCAGGGCCTGGTGTCGAACATCCAGGAGGGCATCATGGCCTTCGACACCGAGCTGCGCGTGACGGAGTGGAACTACCTGATGGAGGAGTATCTGCAGGCCGAGCGAAGCACGGTGCTCAACCAGCCGATTTTCGAGGCGTTTCCGGCCGTGGATACCCCGCGCAACCGCGACATTCTGCGCCGCACCCTGGCCGGCGAAACCCAGACCTACTACAACGTGCCCTTCAGCCGGCGCGAAGGCTTCTTCGATGCGGCCTTTGTGCCCCTGCGCGACGCGCAGGGCGCGGTGGCCGGGGCGCTGGGCGTTGTCCGCAACGTGACGGAGCGCAACCGCCTGATGGAGGACGCCACCCAGGCCCGGCTGCAGCGCGAGAAGGAGGTGCTCAGCGCCATCATGCACACTCAGGAAGACGAGCGGAAGCGCATTGCCGAAGCCCTGCACAACGGCGTGGGCCAGCTGCTGTACGCGGCCAAGCTGCACCTCTACAACCAGCCCGTGGACGAGGCCCACCGCACCGCGGCGCAGGGGCTGCTCAACGAGGCCATCAAGGCCACGCGCACCATCAGCTTCGAGCTGACGCCGAACATTCTGGAGGACTTTGGCCTGAAAACCGCGCTGGAGGAAATCTGCAAGCGCATTCCGCAGCAAAACCTGGCCGTGCACCTGAACGTGAGCGTGATGCCCCATCCCTTGCCGCGCCTGCTCGAAACGGCCGTGTACCGCATCGTGCAGGAGCTGCTCAACAACGTCATCAAGCACGCGCAGGCCCGGGAAGCGTTTATCTACGTGGAGGTGCAAAACCAGGTGCTGCACGCCAGCGTGGAGGACGACGGCACCGGCTTCGACGTGGAAGCCAGCACCCGCAAGCACGGCGGCATCGGCCTGACCGGCATCCGCAACCGGGTGAGCCTGCTCGGTGGCCGCCTCGACATCCGCTCCAAGCCGGGCCTGGGCACCACCATCACCATCGAGCTGCCCCTGGCCGCGCCCGAACCGCAAGCCGCTGACTAGCGCCCGGCGGGCATCCGGCCGGTAGTCGCTTCCTTTGCCCCATGCCCGTTGCCAACACCATCCGCCCGCTGACTATCGAGCCGCGGGACATCTTTACCGACAACCTCGCCACCTACGCCGCCGAGGAGCGGCACTTTGCCGGCCGCCACAGCCTCATCGGCTGGCTGCGGGTGGCCGTGTTCCTGGCCGGGGCCGGCGGGGCGTGGGGGCTGTTTCGGCACGACGAAAACCTGGCCGCCTTCGGCTGGCTGATTGGCGCCTACGTCATCTTCATGCTGGTGATGCGCTGGCACGGCCGCGTGGGCTACCAGCTGCGCCAGCGCCAGCTGCTGCGCCTCATCAACCAGGAAGAGCTGGACCGCCTGGCCGGCCAACTCACCGGCTTCGACGCCGGCCTGCGCTACCAGGACGCCCAGCACCCCTACACCGCCGACCTCGACGTGTTCGGCCCGCACTCCCTGTTTCAGCTGACTAGCCGGGCCACCTCGCGCCTGGGCCAGGACCGCCTGGCCGCCTGGCTGCAGGCTCCGGCCACCATACCAGAGTTGGAGCAGCGTCAGCCCGCCGTGGCTGAGCTGGCCGCCGACGTGGCGTGGCGGCAGCACTGGCAGGCCCGCGCCCGGCAGTTCCCCAAGCAGTCCGATGACCCGCGCCCTTTCCTGGCCTGGATGCACGCCCCCGATTTCTACCAGGGCCGCGGCTGGGTGCTGGCCCTGCTGCCGGTGCTGCCGCCGCTGGCCGTGCTGGGCATTGCCGCCTGGCTGACGGGCTCCTCGGGCTGGCTGGCCACCGTGCCGGTGCTCCTGATGTACGCCGTCAACTACCGCTTCCGGCAGGAGCGCGACGAGGTGTTTGAGCGCTGCATGGATATGTACGACGTGCTGCGCGCCTACCGCGACCAGCTGCGCCACCTGGAGCAGCGCGAATGCGCCGCCCCGCGCCTCGCCGAGCTGCGGCAGGTGTTGCTGGCCCACGGCGCCCCGGCCTCGGCCTACGTGGGCCGGCTGGCGGGCATCGCGCAGAATTTCTCGCTGCGCTGGAGCACCCTGGCCGGCTTCTTCGCCAACAACCTGCTGATGTGGGACTTCTTCTGGATGTGGCGACTGGAACGCTGGAAACGCCAGCTCGGCGGCCGGCTGGAGCCCTGGCTGGAAGTGGTGGCCGAAGTGGAAGCCCTCGGCAGCCTCGCCGCCGTGCAATACGCCAACCCCACCTGGGCCGTGCCCGCGCTGACCGCGGCGCCCCTGACCTTCGCGGCCACTCAGCTGGCGCACCCGCTCATCTTCAGCCCGGGCCGCGTGGCCAACGACTTCGCCACCGAGGGCCCGGGCCGCACCGGGCTGGTGACGGGCTCCAACATGTCGGGCAAAACCACTTTCCTGCGCACCATCGGCGTCAATGCCGTGCTGGCCCTGGCCGGCGGGCCGGTGTGCGCCCAGGCGCTGCGCATCGGGCCGCTGCAGCTGTTTACGGCCATGCGCACCCAGGACAACCTGGCCGAAAGCACGTCGTCCTTCTATGCCGAGCTCAAGCGCCTGCGCCAGCTGCTCGACCTGACGGCCGCCGGCCAGCCGGTGTTCTTTCTGCTCGACGAAATCCTGAAGGGCACCAACTCCCGCGACCGGCACGACGGCGCCCGCGGCCTCATCCGGCAGCTGCACCGCCGCCCCGCCAGCGGCCTCGTGAGCACCCACGACCTGGAGCTGGGCGACCTAGCCGAGGAGCTGCCCGGCTTCGTGACCAACTACAGCTTCAACAGCGACATCGAGGGCGACGAAATCCGCTTCGATTACCGCCTCACGCCCGGCCTCTGCCGCGAGTTCAACGCCAGCAAGCTGATGGAGCTGATGGGCATTGAGGTGCAGAAAAGATTCTAACCCGCACGACGCTCCATCTGCCTGTCAATAACGCGTGCCGCGCCTGCTAGCCGGCGGCTGCTGCTTTAGCAATGCCCGGTGCCCCCGCGCCGGGCGTTTTGCGTACAACGCGCGTTGCTAACCACGGCGCCCCGGGCGCCACCAACTTGCCGCATGTACGTCCGCCAAAATCTTCGATGGAGCATCATCTGGCGCAGCGCCTGGCGCAGCGTGTTCATTCTGACGCTCTACAACCTGGTTATCTGCTGGTTTTACACCCACGGCTTCAACCACTTTTCCATTCCCTGGCAGCCCGTGGCCACGCTGGGCACGGCCGTGGCGTTCTACATCGGCTTCAAAAACAACGGCTCCTACGACCGGTTCTGGGAGGGCCGGCAGATTTGGGGCGGCATCGTCAACACCAGCCGCACCTGGGCCATTCAGGCGCTGGAGTTTGTCACCTCCCGCGTCGATGCGCCCGAGCTGACGGATGTGCGGCCCCAGGCCACGGCCCGCGAGCTGACGGAGCGCCACCACCGGCTGCTGTACCGCCACATTGCCTGGTGCAATGCCCTGCGCCTGCAGCTGCGGCTGCAGCGCGACGACCTCTGGGACAGCGACGTGGCCCCGTTTCTGCAGCCCGAAGAATCGGAGTTTATGCGGCAGCGGGCCAACCCGGCCACCCATCTGCTGCGCCGCCAAGCCGCCGAGCTGCGCATCCTGCGTGAGGAGCGCGGCCTGCTCAACGACTTCCAGCACGTGAACATGATGCGCACCCTGGAGCGCCTCTTCGACCTGCAGGGCGGCTGCGAGCGGATCAAAAACACGCCCTTCCCGCGCCAGTACGCTTTCTACAGCTTCCTGTTCGTGTGCCTGTTCTCGCTGATGCTGCCCCTGGGCCTGCTGCGCGAGTTCGACCAGCTCGGGCCCGGCATGGTCTGGCTTACCGTGCCCTTCTCGGTGCTCACCAGCTGGGTGTTCAACACCATCGAAGTGGTGGGCCACACCAGCGAAAACCCCTTCGAGTACCAGATGAACGACGTGCCGATGACCGCGCTGTGCCGCACCATCGAAATCGACCTGCGCGAGATGCTGGGCGAAACCGAGCTGCCGCCGAAGACCGTGCCCATCCAGGATATTCTGTACTAAGTGAGGCCGGAGCGGGAGCCAGAAGCCCTGCCAGGCAGCGCTGCCATCCGGGCATCGGTCTGCCAGATGCCGCGCTCGGCCCGCCGCTCCGAAACGGTGGGCGGTCTGACGGGCATTAGCCGCTACCAAGCCGGGAGCCTCGGGTATTGTTGAAGGAATAGTTGTGGCTTTTTTTAAGGTTTGTTTGGGCGCGGGAAAACGCGTTGAATAAGACGCAGATGCTAAAGCGGTAAAATTCAGGCAGTAAAATGCCGGGAAATAATAGGGCTGTTGTATATTAGGGGTATCAGAGCAAGAAAGACTTGTATAAAAGCAAGCTGATTGGTAATCTGACCAGACCGCCCCCGACTTCCCGCCACCGTTAACACCGCACACCTATCCTCGCACCTGCTCCCACGAATTATGGAGGTTTACCGCGAAATTCTGCCGGAGAGCTACCTGCTCATCCTGGCCGACGACGTTCCGCCGAGCTTCGAGCGTGAGCACGCGCTCGACTATGCCCTGCGCCGCGCCGCCCGCAGCGGCAAATCCAGTGTGTGGGTCGACTGCAGCCACCTGCATCACCTGCCGCCCGATGCGGCCGAACTGCTGGCCTACTACCACGACCGGCTGGCCCGGCACGGCATGAGCCTGGTACTCTGCCACCTGACCGACGACGTGCAACTGGAGCTGCAGGCCCTGACGGCCGCCCCGCTCCCCGTGGTGTCGACGCTGCTCGACGCCGAGCGGTACTGTCACCGTCCCGCCTCCTTTGGGCGCTTCGCTTCCTAGGCTCGGCGCCCGGCGGCACTTGAGGCACTGCCCCACGCGTTTGGCGGCCACTTTTGGGCTGCCTGGCAGCGGCTGTTGTCCTACATAAGGTCCACAAAACCTGGCTTAGCACCGCCACGGCCGAGCGGCCGTGGTGGTTTTTCGGCGGGCGTTGGTTACGTTCGGGCGCGGTTGCGTTTAAGGCTGGGCTTTGGGCCTGGCCCGCGCCGCCCGCCTCCGCTTATGCGCCGACACGAACGCACCCTTCAATACTTCTTTTTCGGACAGGACTTCGCCGACGGTCTGCGCGTCACGCTCGGCATTCTGCTGCCCACGCTCCTGATGGCCCAGTTCGGTCAGTTCGAGCTGGGCCTTACCGTGTCGCTCGGGGCCGTATGCGCCAGCCTGACGGACATTCCCGGTCCGGTACGGCACAAGCGCAACGGCCTCTGGCTTTGCACCGCGCTGGTGTTTGTGGTGGCCCTGCTCACCGGCGTGGCCCGGCTGAACGTGTGGGTGCTCGGCGGCGAAATCCTGCTGCTCAGCTTCGCCCTCACCATGCTGCTGGTCTACGGCGCCCGGGCCGGGGCCATCGGCTCGGCCGGGCTGCTCATCATGATCCTGACCATGGACCGCGACCTGACCATGCCCCAGCTGGCCAGCTACGCGGGCCTGGTGCTGCTGGGCGGGGTGTGGTACACGCTGGTGTGTCTGCTGTTTTTTCGCATTCGGCCCTACCGGCCGGCGCAGCGGGCCCTGGGGGAGTGCATTCACGCCATTGCCGAGTATTTGCGCCTCAAGGCCGAGTTTTACGACCCCGAAACCAGCCTCGACCGCGACTACCGCCAGCTGGTGCAGCAGCAGGTGACGGTGAGCGAAAAGCAGGACGCGGCCCGGGAGCTGCTGTTCAAGTCGCGCATGATCGTGCGCGAAACCACCGGCACCGGCCGCCGGCTGGTGCTGACGTTCGTGGATGCGGTGGACCTCTACGAACAGATTACGGCTACTTACTACGACTACGCGGCCCTGCGCCAGCGCTTCAACCACACCGGCGTGCTGGCCGACGTGGCCCGGCTGATTCGCGTGATGGCCGTGGAGCTGGACCACATCGGCCTGGCCATTCAGGCCAACCGCGCCCCGGCCACGCCCCACGACCGGCTGCCCGAGCTAGAGCAGCTTAAGGCCCGCATCGACCGGATCGGGGAGGAGGAGCCGGGCTCCAACCTGGTGCTGCGCAAGATTCTGGTGCAGCTGCGCAACCTGCACCAGCGCCTGGCCGACATCAGCCGCGAAACCGACCCGACCTACCGCGCCCCCGCGCCCAACGGCGCCGCCGAGGCCGATTACAGCCGCTTCGTGTCGCACCAGTCGCTGAGCCCGGCCATTCTGCTGGGCAACCTCACCATGTCGTCGGCCACGTTTCGGCACGCGCTGCGGGTGAGCGTGGCGGCCATCATCGGCTTCGCGGTGGCGCGGCTGCTGGTGAGCGGGCACCACAGCTACTGGATTGTGATGACCACGGTGTACATGCTCAAGCCCGGCTTCAGCCTGACCAAGGAGCGCAACATTCAGCGCGTGACGGGTACCCTGGTGGGCGGGCTGATTGGGGTGGCGGTCATCTGGCTGGTGCCGAATGAAATGGTGCAGTTCGGCTTTCTGCTGGTGTTCATGATAACGGCCTACAGCTTCCAGCGGCTCAACTACGTGGTGATGGTCACCTTCCTGACGCCCTTCCTGGTCATCATGTTTCACTTCCTGGGCATCCGCTACGTGGCCGTCATCGAGGAGCGCGTGCTCGACACGGTTATCGGCTGCGCCATTGCCCTGACCACCGGCTACGTGTTGTTTCCGCGCTGGGAGTCGGAGCAGCTGACCACCTATATGCGCGACGTGCTGCAGGCCAACCGCTACTACCTGCACCGCCTGGGCGAGTGCCTGGCCGGCGGCACGCTCAGCCTCACCGACTACAAGCTGGCCCGCAAAGACGTGTACATCAGTTCGGCCAACCTGGCGGCGGCGTTTCAGCGCATGCTCTCCGAGCCCAAGAGCAAGCAGCGCCACGAGGCCGAAGTGCACCAGTTCGTGGTGCTGAACCTGATTTTGTCGTCGAACATTGCCACGCTGGCTTCGGCGGCGCGCGGCGGCGCCTTGCCTGCCCGCCCGGCCGAAGCGCTGAAGCCGGTGCGGCAGTCGTTGATGCTGCTCACCGAGAGCCTGCGCAAGCTCAGCCCCGACGAAGTACCGGAGCTGGCGCCGCTGTCCACCGCCCCGGCACCGCTGGCCGCCGCCAAGCCTGCCCCGGTCGGGGAGGAGCGGCTGCTGCTGGAGCAGCTGGAGTTCGTGCAGAAAGTCAGCAACGACCTACGCAAGGTGACGGACGTGGTGGCCGCATAGGCCGGCCAGGTCTATTCGTAGTAAGCGTAGAGGTAACGGTAAAACGTGTTTTTGCCGCCATGGCGGTTGGTGTTTTCGCGTTCCAGCAGGCCCGTTGGGGTATACGAAAAGACCGTGTAGTGCTGCCCCTGGGTGCCCGTGGATACGCTTTCTTCGCGCCCGATTAGCTGGTGCAGGACGTTGTAGGTAAAGCGGACGCTGGTCGTACTCACGGTACCTTCGGGCGAGGTAGTGGTGGTTTCGTGCCGTACCAAGCGGCGCCACCGGTCGTAGGCAAAACGCTGGTGTACCTGCCGGGGCTGGCCGTGGCGTAAGGCCGACAGCATGCGCTGCAGCTCCTGGGCGCCTTCCTGCTTTCGGGTCTTGTTGCCTGTTAGCGCATTCGCTGGGAGCTGCCCGTACTCTATCGGCCGGCCCTGCCGGTAGAGGCGGTAGCTGGCCTGGCTCCGTAGCACTCGGCCTTTAGCTGAATAATAGCAATGCAGCGTCAGGGCAGTGTCGGGGTGCGGGGTGTAGGTATATACCCGCTGCAGCACCGTGGTGCCGTACGGTCGGCCGTTGACGGTCAGCCGGTAGTGCCAGCTCTGGGCCAGGGTGGTGTCGCCGTGCTGGTAGAGGTGGGTTTCGGCCAGGATAGGCGAGGAGCCATCGGAAAGGAATGCCTTTTGCACGCCCTGCTGGGTAGCCGGGTTAAAGTAGTAAAGGGTCAGAAAGGGCCACCGCTGCGTGGGCGCATCGACGCGGCTCACGCACTGGCCCTGCGCGTCGTAGCCCCACTGCCGCCGGCTGGGTGAGTTGGCCGAGCCGGTGGTGGCCATCGTCCAGCGGCCCTGCGGGTCGATTTCCTGGTATCCCACCGTGTCGCGGACCATTCCCTCGTCGTCGAGTTGCAGGCGCAGCACCGACCGAACCCGGTTGCGCGCGAATACCCGTTGCGTGGCCGTATCGGGTTCGGGGTGCAAGGGGGCGACGGGTTTGAGGTTGGCAGTAGCGTCGGGCAGCCACGCAGCGGGGGCGGAGGTGACGCGCCGCATGGGGTCCCAGCCATAATAGCCCAGGGGCAGGCGGGGATTACCGGGTATCACCACGCCGTTTTGAATGACGGATTGCGCTACTGCAGCGCGGGCGGCCAACAGGCTGCTCAGCAGCAGCGCGGCCATCGATAAAGTGGAGGTACGTACGATAATGAATTGAATTAAATGGGAGCTTAAAATAACGCAAAAGCGCCGCAACTGGAAGAGCTGCGGCGCTTTCTGTCCTGAAATTCAAGCGGCTTATTTGGCCGCCTGCCCGTCGGGCTTGAGCGTGCGACCCAGCCAGTCGAAGAACACGCGGTTCCAGAGCACCGAGTTCTGCGGCTTCTGAATCCAGTGGCCCTCGTTGGGGAAGTACAGGAAGCGGCTCGGAATGCCGCGCAGCTGCGCCGCCCCGAAGGCCTCCATGCCCTGGCCCTCGGGCACCCGGAAGTCCTTGCCGCCGTGGATGACCAGGATGGGCGTATCCCACTGGCCCACGAAGTTGGCCGGGCTGAATTCCTGATAGCTCTTGGGCTGCGTTTTGTCCCAGGGCGCACCCTTAAACTCGTAGTTGGCGAAGAACATTTCCTCGGTGGTAGGGTACCAGCTGGCCAGGTCGTAGAGGCCCGCGTGGGCAATGAAGGTCTTGAAGCGGCCCTGGTGGTGGCCCGCCAGATAGTACACCGAAAAGCCGCCGTACGAAGCGCCCACGCAGCCGCGCCGGTCCTTGTCCACGTAGGGCTCCTCGCTCACTTTGTCGATGGCGGAGAGGTAGTCGCGGATGGGCTGCCCGCCCCAGTCGCCGCTGATGGCATCGTTCCACTCGCGCCCGAAGCCGGGCAGGCCGCGGCGGTTCGGGGCCACCACGATGTAGCCCTGCGCGGCCATCAGGGCGAAATTCCAGCGGTACGAGAAGGCCTGGGTGATGGGGCTCTGCGGGCCGCCCTGGCAGTAAAGCAGCGCCGGGTACTTCTTGGCCGGGTCGAAATCGGGCGGATAGATGACGTACACCTGCATCTGCTTGCCGTCGGTGGTCGTCACGCGGCGGTTTTCCACCTTGCCCACCTTCACCGGGCCCATCACGTCCTGGTTGAGCTGGGTCAGCGCGGTTTCCTGGCCGTTCTTGAGGTTCACGCGCACCACTTCGGCCGGGCTTTGCATGGTGGTGCGGTTGCAGATGGCCACGTCCGTTCCGGCCAGCTCAAAGCTGTTGTAGTTCTGCAGACCCTGGGTGAGCTGCTTGATTTTGCCGCCCTTGCTGGGCATCGAAAACAGCTGCTCGGTACCCTCCACCACGGCCACGAAGTACAGCGTCTTACCATCGGCCGACCAGCGCACGTTGCCCGCGCTCAGCTCCGAGCCCTTGGTCACGTCCTCGTGCTTGCCGGTTTTCAGGTCGTGCACGATGATGCCGTTGCGGTCCGACTCGAAGCCCGGCGTGGCCATGCTCAGCCAGGCCACTTTCGAGCCGTCGGGCGAAAACACCGGCTCGATGTCGTAGCCGCCCAGGCCTTCGGAAAGGTTCTGGGTTTTCCCGTCACGCACCGAGTAGAGGTACACGTCCGAGTTGGTGCTGACGGCTTCGGCCCGGCCCGAGAGCTTGCGCGAGGTGTAGGCCAGCCAGTAGCCGTCGGGCGAAAAAGCCAGCTGCTCGGAGCCGGCCAGGGGCCGCACCGGCGCGTCGAAGGCTTCACCGGCCTGCACGTCCTTGCCGTAGCCGGTCGGGCGGCCATCCTCGCCCACGGGCTGGAAGAACACGTGCGAGGCCTTGTCGTCTTCCCACTGCGTCCAGTGGCGGTAAAACAGGTCGTCGTAGAGCTTGGCGTCGGCTTTGGGCAGGTCGGGGTAGAGGTCCTGCAGCGACTTGCGCACCTTCACGTCCTGGGTGTACAGGATGAACTTGCCCGAGCCGGCATACTTCAGATTCGACAGGCTGCCGTCCGCAAACTCGCTGATTTTCTGCTTGCCGGCGCCATCGGCATTCATGGCGTAGAGCTGCGTACCCTGGCCTTCGTCGGCCAGGAAGGTGAGCTTGCCGTCGGGGCGCCAGTTCAGGGTGTTTTCGCTGAACGGGGTGCTGGTGAGCTGCTTCACCGCGCCGCCGGCTGCGGGCACCGTGTAGATGTCGGTGTTGCCGCGGTTGGCGCCCAAATCGTAGCGCGTGACGGTGAAGGCCACGGTTTTACGGTCGGGCGACACCTGGTATTCGCCCAGGCGGCCGAGCTTCCAGAGCAGCTCCGGCGTGAGCGTCTGCTGGGCCGAGGCGGAGAGCGTAGCGCCGGCCAGCACGGCCAGCAGCAACGGTTTTTTCATGGCAGAAAAGAGGGGGAATGTGAAGTCCCGAAGGTAGGCAGCCCCGAGGGCTTTTAAGCCGGCCGGTCGGCGCATTTTGGGGTACCTTTGCCGGAGCATGGCAGCAAACTCCCGGCAGATGAAGCTTTTGCAGCACCCTTCCCGCTACGGGCGAGGTGCCCGCGGCTACGCGCGCCAGCTGGTGTTGCTGCTGGCTCTGCTGCTCAGCGGCCTGCTGCGGCCCGAGCGGCCCCTCGCCGCCGCCACGGTCGTCGCCCGGCAGACCGACGACGCCCTGGCGGCGGCCAGCCGGCACGCCGTGTTGCCGGCCCTGCTGCCGGGCGCCGAAGTGGCCGCACCGCAGCCGGGGCCCGAGCCGCTGCCGTTGCCGCCCGCGCTGCTCCCCGCCGCGCTGTTCCTGCCAGCGGCCCGGTTGCCCCGTCCGGCGCCGATCAGCATTCGACCGGTCCAGCCGGCGCGCGGCGAGGCCACCGCCCGCCTGATATCGGAAGTCCCGAACGGCCCGTAAAGGCAAGGGTCATCGGGCGGCAGCCCGGCTGCTTTGCCCGTTCATCCATCGGTTGCGTCGCCGGCCGGCTCCTACTAGGCCGCTGACGCCTGCCCGCGTTTTTCTACTCCTGAGTCACGCGCCCGTCCATCGACTGATGGGCCGGCGCCTTTGCGGCCTGTCCGCCCCCCCTACCTATGCCTACTACCGTTGCCCCGCCCGCGTCGTCGCCGGCCGAAACGCTCAAAAATACCGCCCTCGTCGTCCTGGGTATCATTTCCGCCGCCTTCGGGCTGAAGGGCTTTCTGCTCGGCAGCCATTTCATCGACGGCGGCGTGACCGGTGTTTCCATGCTGCTGGCCCAGGTGCTCGGCCTGCCGCTGGCCGCCCTGCTGCTGGTTATCAACCTGCCCTTCGTCATCCTCGGCTACCGGCAGATCGGCCGCCTGTTCGCCCTGAAAAGCGCCCTGGCCATTGCGGGCCTCTCCGTGGCCTTGGCCGTGCTCCCCATTCCCGACATCACCCCCGACAAGCTGCTGACGGCCGTGTTCGGCGGCTTGTTCATCGGCGCGGGCATCGGGCTGGCTATGCGCGGCGGGGCCGTGCTCGACGGCACCGAAATAGCCGCCCTGCTCATCACCAAGCATAGCCCGCTAGTCAAGGTCAGCGACGTGATTCTGATTCTGAACGTGTTCATCTTCACCGCCGCGGCGTTTTTCCTGGGCAAAGAGCCCGCGCTGTACTCTATCCTGACTTACGTTGCGGCCTCCAAGTCCCTGGATTTCCTGCTCAACGGCTTGGAGCAGTACACCGGCGTCACCATCGTGTCGGACTTGAGCGAGGAAATCCGCGAGGCCATTACCGAGAAGCTGGGCCGGGGTGTGACCATCTACCAGGGCAAGCGCGGCTACGGCAAGCGTGGCGACCGAAACGTGGACCGCGACATCGTCTTCACCGTCGTCACCCGCCTGGAGCTGCCGCAGCTGCGCACTGAAGTCCGCCGCATCGACCCCGCGGCCTTCCTCATCCAGCAAACCGTCGACGACGCGGAGGGCGGCATGGTGAAGAAACGGCCGCTGCATTAAGAAGCGGCATAATATTCTAGAACGTCATGCTGAGCCCCGCGAAGCATCCCTACCGCTTCGTTGTTCGGTAGAGATGCTTCGCTGGGCTCAGCATGACGTTCTTTTTGTTTAGTATGTGCGCAGCCCCGGCCAGCCAGCAGCTCTACTTTTGACTTCCCGGCGCCGTTTCCGGCGCTTCGCACCATGCCCGATTTCCGTCTTCGCGTTTTCCAGGCCGTGGCCCGGCACCTGAGCTTCACCAAGGCGGCCCAGGAGCTGTGCATCACCCAGCCGGCCGTCACCAAGCACATCCGCGAGCTGGAGCGCAGCTACGAGCAGCGCCTGTTCGAGCGGCGCGGCAACCGCGTGAGCCTCACCGAAGCCGGGCAGCTGCTGCTGCGCTACGCCGGGCAGGTGCACGAGCTGCACCACCAGCTGGCCGAGCAGCTGCACACCCTGCACGATACCACCGCCGGCCGTCTGCGCCTCGGGGCCAGCTCCACCCTGGCCCAGTACGTGGTACCGCCCATTCTGCCCGGTTTCCAGGCCCGCTACCCCCGCGTCGAGCTGACCCTGCTTATCGGCAACTCCGAGCAGGTGGCCGAAGCCCTGCTGCGCGGCGAAATCGACCTGGGCCTGGTGGAAGGCCAGGTGAAAAACCGCGACCTGCACTACGAATTTCTGCTCGACGACGAGCTGGTAGCCGTACGCCGCGGCACCGGCGCGGCCCTGGCCCCGCAGCCGCTAGCCGAGGTGCTCCGGCACCCGTTGGTGCTGCGCGAACGGGGCTCCGGCACGCTGGAAGTGCTGGAGCTGGCCCTGCGTGACCGAGGCATCCGTCTGGCCCAGTGCCGCGTGGCCATTTACCTCGACAACACCGAGGGCATCAAGTCCTACCTCGAAGCCGCGCCCGAGTGCGTGGGTTTCGTGTCGGTGCGCGGGCTGAAAAAGGAGCTGGCCAGCGGCGAGCTGGCGGTGGTACCCATCGAGGAGCTGCGCCTGACGCGCCATTTCGAGGCGGTGTGGCTGCAGGGGCAGCCCCTGCTGCGGGCCGCCGAACAGTTTCTGCGCTACGCCCACCAGCAGTTCGGAACCGATGCTCATAACCAGAAGTAATTACCGATAAATATTATTGATAACCGTTCGGGGAGGGAAGGGCGTAATTTTGGGGCAACGCACCCACCCATTCCCGCCCACCCGTGAAACTTGCTCATCACCCCACCGCGGCCCCAGTCGAAGAAGACTGTAGCCGCTCCGTCCCGTTCTGGCACCGCCCGGTCCTGACCGTCGGTAGCCTCCATATCACCCCGCAAATGCTGGCTTTCGGGCTGGCCCTGCTGATTTGCCTCACGCCCTGGGGCTCCCCGCCGCTGGCCCTGGCCCTGGGCCTGGCCCTGGCGCTGACCATCGGCAACCCTTTTCCCGCGCAGAGCAAGCAGTACACCAGCAAGCTGCTGCAATGGTCAGTAGTGGGCCTGGGCTTCGGCATGAACGCCCACGCGGCCCTGCGCGCCGGGCAGGAAGGGCTGCTGTTCACCGTGGCCTCCATTTTCGGTACGCTCACCCTGGGCTACTTCGTGGGGCGCTGGCTGGGCATTGCGCCCAAAACCTCCCACCTCATTGCCAGCGGCACCGCCATCTGCGGCGGCTCGGCCATTGCGGCCGTCGGCCCGGTGGTGAAGGCCTCGGACGAGGAAATGTCGGTGGCGCTGGGCACGGTGTTCGTGCTCAATGCCGTGGCGCTGTTCCTCTTCCCGGTTATCGGCGAGGCGCTGAGCATGACGCAAAACCAGTTCGGTCTCTGGGCCGCCATTGCCATTCACGACACTTCCTCGGTGGTAGGAGCCGCCAGCCACTACGGCGACCAGGCCCTGCAGGTGGCCACCACCGTGAAGCTGGCCCGCGCCCTCTGGATTATCCCGGTGGCCCTGGGTACGGCGGTGCTGTTTCGCACGCCGGGCGCCAAGGTCAAACTGCCCTACTTCATCCTGGGCTTCATCGGCGCCATGCTGCTGACTACCTACGTGCCCGCGCTGCAGCCGCTGGGCCCCTGGATGGTGAAGCTGGCCAAAATTGGCCTGACCGTGACGCTGTTCCTCATCGGCGCCGGGCTCAGCACCAAGGTGCTCAAGGCCGTCGGGCCGAAGCCTTTCATGCAGGGCGTGCTGCTGTGGCTGACCATTTCGGCCGCCTCGCTCTGGGTGATTCTGCATACCGTAGCCTAACCCCTCCCGCCACCCACCCGAGCAGAGCCCCGGCTACTAAGCCGGGGCTCTGTTACTTTTGTAGTCTTTCTGCTAATTCCACGTCCGATCATCTGCCCGACACCGCTGGCCCCGCCGCGGTCAATCGTCCACTAAATCCGTGCAATCCGGCAGGATCCGCCCAAATCCGTGATTCATGAAGCTGCCCGCTTTTCAGGACCTCATTATTTTTGAAAACGATGACTACATCGTCATCAACAAGCCGCCCTTCCTGGCCACCCTCGACGAGCGGGTAGGGGGGGCGCCCAACATCCTGCGCCTGGCCCGGCAGCACTACGACGACATTCAGGCCTGCCACCGCCTCGACAAGGAAACCAGCGGCGCCCTGGCCCTGGCCAAAAATCCGGAGGCCTACCGCAACCTCGCCATGCAGTTTGAGGACCGCAAAGTGCGTAAGGTCTACCACGCCGTGGGCTGGGGTGTGCACCACTTCGACGGCTTGCGGGTGGAGCGCAACATCGAAACCACCACCAAGGGCAAGGCCCGCCTGGCGCCCGGCGGCAAACACGCCGAAACCCTGGTCCGCACCCTCGAAACCTTCGCCCGTCACACCCTCTTCGAGTGCCTGCCCGTCACCGGCCGCATGCACCAGATTCGTCTGCACCTGATGTACCTGCAGGCCCCCATCGTGGGCGACAAAATGTACGGCGGCGAGGATTTCTACCTCTCCACGCTCAAGCGCAAATTCAACATGAAGGAAGGCGAGGAGGAGCAACCATTCATCAAGCGCTTCGCCCTGCACGCCCGCCAGCTCACCTTCGCCGGCCTCGACGGGGAGCCCATCAGCGTGGAAGCCGAGTACCCCAAGGACTTCCGCGTGCTCGTCGACACCCTGCGGCAGTACAGCTAAACAAGTCAGTTGACAGGAACGGCCGGTGCGCCGGGAGTTGCACAAACTCCCGGCGCACCGGCCGTTTTTATTAGCCTGACCTACCGCCGCTCAAACACCGCCAGCCGCGTGTAGCCTTTCTCCGGCTTGCGGGCGTCGCGCTGCACCGAGTCTTCGCGCACCAGCCGCAGCCGCGCGTCCTGCCGCAGCTGCCCGTAGCTCACCCGCGCTTCGGTGGGCGAAAACCAGTTGTCCCAGAGCAGCAGCGTGCCCGCCGGCACGGGCTTGTTCTCGCGCCAGGTATCCAACAGTTGATGCCGCGTGCTATCAAACGGGTCGATGCCCAGGCCGACGCTCCAGTACGGATGGTCCCAGAGCAGGAGGCGGCCGGCGGTGCGCGGCTGGAGTTGCGCGGCCACGTCTTCAATGAGCTGCTGCTCGGCCGGGCGGCTAAAGTCGGTGCGCCAGCGGAAGCCGGTGCGGGCCCCGGTGAGCGGGAAGACTAGCACGGCGGCGGCCAGCACGTAGGCCACCGCCGCCCGCCGCGGCTCCGGGGCCAGGCTCGTCAGCAGCGCCAGGCCCTGCAGGGCAATGACGGTCATTAGTGGCACCACGGCGTCCATCACCCGCGTCATGCCGAAGGAGGCGAACAGGCCCAGTGCCCAGAATACGGTGTGCGCGCCCAGGTAGGTCACCACGCTGCCGTACACCAGCAGCCGCTCGGCCCAGCGGTAGGCGGGCGGGCGGGCCGCGTCGCGGGCCGTGAGCCAGTTCAGCACCCCGGCCAGCATGCCCAGCCAGAACAGCCCCAGCAGCACCCAGCCCAATATTCCCGGCAGCTGCTGCACGAAGTGGCCCCAGCGGCCCGCGCCGTAGTGCGAAATGGTTTCGTAGGCGTTGCGGTGAAACACCCAGCCCAGGTCGCGGTACACCACGGCGCCGGCCACGCTATAAACCACGTAGCCGAAGGGCAGCCAGGGCAGCACCCGCCACTGCCGCGTCAGCACCAGGTACACCGCCCACACGGCCAGGATCAAAAAGCCCTCAGAGCGCACGAAAGGCAGAAACGACAGCACGATGGCCGCCGCGGTGGCCCGGTTGCGCACCGTCAGCGCTGCCCCACTTACCAGCAGCAGGCTGAACAACGGCTCGGTCAGCCCCGAAAACTGAATGCGGAAATAATCCGGGGTGCAATACACGAACAGCACCGCCAGCCAGGGCCAGCGCAGCCGCAGCCCCGCGGCCACGCGGTAGGCCTGCCAAGCCGCCAGCGCCGCCACCACGCAATTGAAGAGCTTGATGCCGATAAAGCCCGCCTGGCTCGGCAGCACCGTCAGCAGCACAAACACCGGCTTGGCCCAGGAATCAAAGAAATTGTCGGGGTGCGCGGGGGCGTAGCGGCTGAACAGGTAGTGGTTGATACTGTCGCCCAGGTCGTAGGTATTGCCCGTCAGAAAGGCCGTCAGCACCGAAACCAGCAGGCCGGCCAGCGTCAGGCGCAGGGCCAGGCGGCGCTCAGCCGGGGCCGGTGAACTAGGGGCCGGGAGGCGCGGAATAGCCAGTGAATCGGCGAAAATCATGCGTAGCAGCGTTGGGGCGCCGAAGATACGGCCGCTTCGTTGTGAGGGCCCGAATTGGATTAATTACGCTACTGCTTTGCTTCTCAAGCAAAAAGCACTAATTTTGTGTCCGTTTTTCCCGGACCCTTTCTTCTTTCTCAGGGTTTCGGGCTGAATCGTAAATACTTACCCAACCCCACAAGAAACTGATCCATGGATCATCTGAGCTTCAAGACGCGCTCGGTGAACAAAGCCTCGGCCGATAAGGCCTGGGTTGTTGTTGACGCCAGCGACAACACGCTCGGGCGAGTGGCCAGCCAGATTGCCAACATTCTGCGCGGCAAGCACAAGCCCTCGTTCACGCCCAACGCCGACTGCGGCGACTACGTCATCGTCATCAACGCCGACAAGCTGCGCGTGACCGGCAAAAAGTTGACGGACAAGATCTACCTGCGCCACACGGGCTACCCCGGCGGTCAGCGTAGCATCAACCTCCGCGACAAAAAGGCCAAGAACTCGGCCTCGGTTATCGAGCACGCCGTGAAAGGCATGTTGCAGGGCAACCGCCTCGGCGCCGCCCAGTACCGCAACATGTTCGTGTATGCCGGTGCCGAGCACCCGCACGAAGCCCAGCAGCCCACCACGGTTTCGCTGACCAACCTGTAAAAAACCGCGTAGCCCCGCTGCGGGCCGCGTCTCATTGATTCTCAACTCATGGAAATCACCAACACCTCTGGTAGAAGAAAAACCTCGGTGGCGCGCATCTACATGCAAGCCGGGCAAGGGAATATCACTATCAACGACCGGGACATGAAGTCGTACTTCAGCAACGAGCTCCTGGAAACCATCGTCAACCAGCCCTTCGCTACGGTCGATGCCGTGGGTAAGTACGACGTGCAAGTAAACGTGCACGGCGGAGGCATCGCCGCTCAGGCCGAAGCAATTCGCCTGGCTATTTCGAAGGCCCTGGTTGAAGAAAACGCCGAAGCCCGTCCGGCCCTGAAGAAAGAAGGCTTCCTGACCCGCGACCCCCGCATGGTGGAGCGCAAGAAGCCGGGCCGCCGCAAGGCTCGTCGTTCGTTCCAGTTCTCGAAACGCTAATCTTCCAGAGGAACTCCTATCATGGCTCAGTCCGTAACCTATAAAGACCTGCTGGATGCTGGTGCCCACTTTGGTCACCTCACCCGTAAGTGGGACCCGAAAATGGCCCCGTTCATCTTCATGGAGAAGAACGGCATCCACATCATCGACCTGAACAAGACCCTGGCGTCGCTGGAGCAAGCCACCTCGGCTATCCGCAACATCGCCAAGTCGGGCCGCAAAGTAATGTTCGTAGCCACGAAGAAGCAGGCTCAGGAAATCGTTTCGGACGAAGCGAAGCGCCTGAAAATGCCCTACGTGACCGACCGTTGGCTGGGTGGCATGCTCACCAACTTCGCCACCGTACGCAAGTCGCTGAAGAAGATGAGCACCATCGACAAGATGGTGAAAGAGAACACCGCCTACGCCGCCCTGGCTAAGCGCGAGAAGCTCATGATGAACCGCGAGCGTGAGAAGCTGGAGCGCGTACTCGGTGGCATTGCCGACCTGAGCCGCCTGCCCGCCGCCCTGTTCATCGTGGACGTGAAGCGTGAGCACATTGCCGTGAAGGAAGCCCAGAAACTGGGTATCCCGGTATTCGCCATCGTCGACACGAACTCGAACCCCGAGCTGGTCGACTTCCCGATTCCGGCCAACGACGACGCCTCGAAGTCGATTTCGCTGATCATCAACGCCGTCGGCAAAGCCATCGAAGAAGGCCTGTCGGAGCGTAAGGTGGACAAAGAAGACGCCGACCGCAAGCAGGCTGACGAAGAAGCCATCCAGGAAAAGCAGACCGCCGACGAATAGTCCCGCACTGCCCCTGATTTGAGAGGAGGGAACATTCGAAGCACACAGGCTCCGGTTGTTCCCTTCTTTTTTAAGCTGCGGCTAGCAGGAACGACTTTGCAGAACGTCATTCCGAGCGAAGTCGAGGAATCTCGCTGGATAGTAAAATCAATCATTGAGTTGCTATCAGGCATCAGCACGCGAGATGTCTCGGCTGCACTCGACATGACGTTCTAAAGTCACCGGCCGCAGTTATCCACGAGAAACCCTCATCAACCTCTCCCAATTTTCACCGCTATGGCAATTACCGCCCAAGACGTGAACAAGCTGCGCGCTATGACCGGCGCCGGCATGATGGACTGCAAAAAAGCGCTGACCGAAGCCAATGGTGACTTCGAGCAGGCCAAAGACATCCTGCGCAAGCAGGGCCAGAAAATTGCCGACAAGCGTTCGGACAACACCACCTCGGAAGGCCTCGTGCTGGCCAGCGTAAGCGAAGACGGCACCAACGGCAAGCTGGTGGCCCTGGCCTGCGAAACCGAGCCGGTAGCGAAAGTAGCCGACTTCAAAGCCCTGGCCCAGCTGGCCATCGAAGCGGCCGTGAAGAGCAACGCCGCGACCAAGGAAGACCTGCTGGCCGCCCCGCAGGCTGACGGACGCTCGCTGCAGGAGCACATCACCGACCTGATGGGCAAAATCGGCGAGAAAATCGACGTGGTAGCTTACGCTACGCTGAACGCCGAGAAAGTGGCTTCGTACATCCACTCGGACAACAAGAAAGGCGTACTGGTGGGCCTGAAGAACACCGGCGGCACCGACGTAGCCGGCGTAGGCCGCGACGTGGCTATGCAGATCGTAGCCATGCGTCCCGTAGCCGTTGACAAAGACGGTGTGGACTCGGCTACCGTGGAGCGCGAAATCGAAATCGGCAAAGAGCAGGCGCGTGCCGAAGGCAAGCCCGAAGCTATGCTGGAGAAGATTGCTCAGGGCAAGCTGAACAAGTTCTACAAGGAAAACACCCTGCTGAACCAGGAGTTCGTGAAAGACGGCTCGCTGACCATCGCCCAGCTGCTCGACAAGACGTCGAAAGGCATGACGGTGACGGACTTCAAGCGCGTGGCTATTGGTGCGTAAAACACCTAGTAACTAATACGGAAAAAGCCTGCTGGTACTTACCAGCGGGCTTTTTTTATTGCCAAAGCGGAACTCAAACGCTTTACGGCCGTAAACGCCCTTCCAATGATATATGATACCATGCTAAAAGCAGATCAAATAGGTAGGTTAAAATATTTAATTGCTTCTAATCTATTGTATGATACCGATAAAATATTATCTTTGGTAGTGTCAAAATGGGAAGCGCATTCGACTAGCAAAATCTTGCTTTAAGCTAGGAAAGTGCCCCGTTCGGCGAAATTACGGTCTTGGGCAGACCAGGTAAGATGATAATAGAGTCAATAACGCCCACTTTTGTACCCCGCTTCTCCACCGGCTTCTTGCCACTGCAACAATCTAACCTTTTCCAAAAATGAAACTTAGCGCTACGCCTTTTCACCGCGCCACCGGTGAACTGCTGCCCGCTTACAGGGACGCTTACCTGCGCGGGGACCTCACAAGCGAAAACACCGAACTGGTGGACGCCTATCTGAAAGCCAACAAAGGTTTGGCTGACGAAACGCTCCGCCGCTTCTACGAAATGAAAAATGCTGGCCACAGTGTCAAGCCGGTAGGCTGGGTACAGCGGCAGTTTGATTTGATTCGGACAGAACCGGAGCGTTTCCGCCGCCGGGCTGCCATGCTGGTAACGGCTGGTGCGCTGGTTGGTGGGGCCGTGTTTGCCGGCACCAACCTGCCCACTACGCCGACGGAAAACCTGCCGGCCGTGACGGAAGTAACGGATGCCGCCATGGGCACCGAAGCCGCCGGCGCCATGCGCATGGTGGCCGTACGTGGCCGCATTCTTGACGAAAACGGGCGGCCCCTGGTAGGCGCCACCGTGCTGCAAAAAGGAACCCGCACGGGCGTGAGCACCGACGCCAACGGCACCTACACGATGCGCATTCCGGCCGGCCAGAAAGCCACGCTGCAGTACGCTTACGGCGGCTACGCCGAAGAAGAACTGCAGGTACGAGCCGGAGCTACTGAGAACGTAACTCTGGTACCGCGCGCAGCTGAGCGCGCACCGAAAAAGCGCTGGCTGTTCTTCTAACCTGAGAAAAGGCCAGCGGCGCAACACGGAACGCAAGAAGCCGGAGCGCCGCCTGGGCTTGACTTCACTGCAAAAGTCCCTCCGCTGCGGCGAAGGGACTTTTGTCGGGCCCAGCCGGGCTACTATTTCCATGCTTCCTGACTGCCGAAATTCCGCTACATGAGACTTCCTTTTCTGCACAAAACGGTTGTGAAGAAAATCACGGGAGACGCATTAGGCATCGAACGTTACAAGGCCGACGCGGTCATCTCCAACCTGCTACGTGAGCTGCCCGAGCTGGTAGCCGCCGCGGTAGTGGATATCCAGTCGAAAAAAACCCTGGCCGCCTACACCACCGTGGCCAGCTTCGACCCCTACAAAATCAGCAGCCGTAACGCGGAGCTGATTAGTCAGACTCAAAAAAACCTGACCGCGCCGTGGCTGGCCGGCCAGCAGCTCAATGACCTGGTGATTGTGCTCGACGAACAGCTGCACTGCCTGCGCACTACGCCCGACGGGCAGCGCTTGTGCTACGTAGCCGTGCGCCTCGCCGATACCAACATGGCGCTGGTCCGCGACGTGATGCGTCGCCATTCCAACTGACCTTCTTTTTAACATCCACCACCTCTTTTCCTCACCCTTTCATGGCAAACATTACCCCGCAACAAGCTGTCCAGAACATTCTGAAGGAAATCCCCTCGCTGGTTGCCGTTGCCGTCGTGGAGACCGAAACCGGTATGCCGCTGGCCCACCACTCCAACCTGGCTACGTTCGATGCCGAAACCGCCGCTGCCTACAACACGGAGGTTATCAAGCAAAAGCTGAAGGCCATCCAGGCCCTGAAGCTCAATCAAACGCTGCAGGATATTCTGCTGACGCTGACCGACCAGCTGCACCTGCTGAAGCTGTCGGCCGACGGCGGCAAGTTCATCTACCTGGCCGTCAACTCGGCTGACACCAACCTGGCTATGGCTCGTCAGGTAATGAAAGGCCAAGCTTCGGTGCTGAACTAAGGCACTTTTGCTTCTGACAGAAAGCCCGCTGGCACAATGCCAGCGGGCTTTCTTGTTTGTACGCCTCACTGGTCAAAACGCGTGGAATTAGTTTCAACCTACGGGTTGGCACGCTGCCAGGCGCGCAACCGGGCCCTAGCGTTGCGCCGCACGCTGAGGTAGTACAGGCCGTAGTCGTTGAGGTGGTAGGAGTGGCGCAGCTCCCACTTGCCCGGCAGCGGAAACCGGAAGTAGCCGCGGCGGCCCGAAGGGTGGGTCCAGAGGATGCCTTGATGGACCTGGGCATCGGCCACGCCGGGCTGGTCGAGGCGCTTGAAGGAGAGAGGGACGCTGCCACGGTTCAGGCGGGCAGGCGCGTAGGCGGTATCGACGCGCCAGGTGAGCGGGTTGGTGACCAGGGCGCCGTCGTAAGGCGGATAGTCGTGGCCCCAGGAGCCGGTGTTCCAGCTCACGTAGCAGCCAGTTTGCAGCGAGTCGCGGCAAGGGCGCAGCGCCCGGTAGCCCAGCGTGTCGACGTTCAGCCCGACGAGGTAGGCGGCTACGAGGCGGCGGCGCAGGGCCGGGTCGCGGTCGAAAAACTCGCGCAGCAGGCGCCGGGCGTGGTAGGTGCCCTGGCTGTGAGCGGCAATGATGATGGGCCGGCCCTGGTTGTAATGAGCTAGGTAGTACTCGAAAGCCGATTTGACGTCGGCATACGCTAGGGCCAGAGCCTGCCGGCTGTTGGCGGTGCTGTCGAAGAAGGAGTAGAGCGTGGCCTGCCGGTAGCGCGGAGCATACACGCGGCCGGCGGCGTTGAACACGCTGGCCTGGGTGCGGATGCTGTAGCGGTCGGTGTAGCGGTTGACGTGCCGGTTGGCAATGTCCGTGTTCCAGCCCCGCGGGCGCACGCGCGTGGTCAGGTGCAGAAAGAACACGTCGGCCGGGGCACTGGCCTGGCGGCTGCGCAGACCGGAGTTCAGCGGCACGGCATCGGCCGAATCGGCGCGGGTGGGCAGGGTAGCCCAGCTCTCGGGGCGGCTGTAGTCGGGCGCGGGCGGCGGCGTGTAGTGCTCGAAGCTGCGCAGGGGCTTGATGAGCCGGATGCAGCCGCCACTAATCAGCATCAGCAGCACCAGCGCTGCCGGCCACCAGAAGCCTGACCGTGAGGAGGCGCCCATGCGGCTAGTTCTGCTGAGGCGTGGTGCCCGCGTCCGGCGTGGTGGTGACCGGGGCGGCTGGTTTAGCGTCGGTGAAGGTGTTTTCGAGCAGGCGCTCCTGGCGGAAGTACGTCAGCTTGCCGCTACGGTCGAAGCGGGCGCGCACCTGGGCCAAGGTCTGCTGGTACTGGTTCAGGGACTTGCGCAGGGAACGGCCGCGCTCCTGGAAGGTGGCCGTTACGGCACCATCGGCGTCGGGGGCGCTGATCTGCAGCGTGCTCGGGTCGAAGCTGATGCGGCTTTCGGTGAATTCGGGGAAGTGCGTGCGGTTCAGCTCATCCTCGATACCGGCGGGCGTGGTGTTCTGCAAGGAGAAAAACCGCTCCACCTGCGGGGCAAAGTGCTGGCTGGCGTTGAAAGGCGCCGTCAGCAGGTCGTTGTAGAAGGCCGTAAGCACCCGTTGCACCTTGGCGCGGGTAGCGGCCTCCAGCGCCGCCGCGTCGGTGACGGGGCCGGTGGTGCTGCCGGTGGCGCCGACGGAGTCCAGCGGCTGCGAAGTCAGTGGGATGGTGGGCTGCACGCGCACGGTTTCGGGGGCCTGCACGGGCGGCAGATCGAGCTGGGCCGCCTGCGGGCCTTCTTCCACGGCTACGGCGGTGGTATCAGCGGCGGTGATGGAGTTGCTGGTCAGGCGCTCCGAGCTGCGGTTGCCGAGCACCAGGTAGCCAATCAGCGCCAGCAGCGCCACCACGCCGCCGATGATGAGCACCATGCCCAGCGGCGACTGACGCGGAGCTTCCACGGGCTCGTCAGCCTCATATGCTACCGGCGACGAGCCTATGGGGCCTTCCGTCGGGCGGTGGGTGCCAGGGTCAATCACCACCGGCTCCAGGGGCGGCGCACCGTAGGGCGCGGCCACCGGCGGCAGCAGCGGGTCGTCGATGGGTGGGGGAATGACGTGGGGACCGGCTACCGAGGTGGGCGCATCGAACGAGAAAGGCGGTACTGCTACGGGTTCCGCGGGTACGTCGACCGGGGCGGCGGGCGGCGCGGCGTTGGTTTCGCCGAACAGCAACTGCTGCTTCAGCCTGTTGAATTCGTCCTGGGTAATGGCGCCCGCGTCGAGCATTTCCTTGAGCTGACGCAGGGTATCGAGGGGAGACGGAGTGGGCTTATCCATGGGGAGCGGAGGAGGACCGGCGGTTCAGGCTACTTACGGTCGAGGGCGGACAGTCGGTCACGCCGGCGCTGCACCAGAATCTTGCGGCGCTCGGTTTCGGTGGCGTTCTGCGTGAGTTTCTGCTGGTCTTCCTTGATTTTAGTGGCATGCTGCACGTTCTGCTCGCGCAGCTGCTGCATCTTGGCCAGGTTGCTCACCGTATCGGCCGCCAAGGTCTTGATTTCCTTGTCGAGCCGGGCCTTTTCCTTTTCGGCATCGGCCAGCTGCTTTTCGGCGGCGGCCACCTCGAGCTTGTAGTGGTAGGGGCGGTAGTCCCGGGCAAAGTTCTGCACCATGGTGCGCAGGGCGGCAAACTCCGAGGCGGTTTTGTCCGGGTCTAGCCAGGTACTGCCGTTGTCAAAGGCGGCGAAGACCTGCAGCTCGGCGGTGCTGTCGGTGGGGGCCACCACGTTGGTATAAAGGTCGAGCAGCTTGCCCGACACGCTCGAAACCGGCGTTTGCTTGGCCAGCAGCACGTCCTTATTGCCGCCGATGCCGAGCACGCCGCCCGCGCGCAGCTTGATGTTGTAGCTGTCCTTCAGAAACTGCTGCCAGAACTCGCGGGCTTCCTTGGCGGGGCCTTCCACCTGCACTTTCAGGGCCGGCCGCTCGCGCTTGTCCACGCTCACGGTGCTCGTACGCACGTCGTATACCTGCGCCGCGGCGGGCAGGCTCAAGAGCAGCAGCCCGGCCAGCAAAGCGCGGAAAAATGGGGTTGTCATCAGCAAGGAGGTTGTAGTGAGAGAGGGGGAGGCCAAGCTACACCAAATCGTGGCGTTCGAGGGCGGCGCCAAAGTCGGCGCGCATGTCGGCGAAGCGGCGCAGCACGGCGGCTACGAAGGCTTCGTCGAGCAGCTGCGGCAGCTCGGCGTCGCCGCCCAGCAAGTCCAGCTCGGCCACCTTGTAGGTCTGTTCCAGCGGGCCCTGCTCACACTTGAGCAGGTACTTGCCGTTCCACGCCAGCAGCGTGAGTTTCATGTCGGGGTGCGGAATGTCGGCTACGTGGCGCATGGGCAGGTATTTGGCGGGGCGAAGATACCACCTTGGGGCGGCAAACGCCGGGCTACTCAAACCGCGGTTTAGGCCCGCGCGTACAACAGGATCAGTTGCCGCGCTCCTTTCACTCCAACCATCCACAGCCATGCCACAGGGAGATAAGTCCAAGTACACGGACAAGCAAAAACGCCAGGCCGAACACATCGAAGACAGCTACGAAAAGCGCGGCCTCTCGGAAGAAGAAGCCGAACGCCGCGCCTGGGCCACCGTCAACAAGCACGACGGCGGCGGCAAAAAGCCCGGCGGCTCCGGCCGCAAGTCCAGCTAAGTTTCTTGCTGACATATATAGAAAACGGCCGCCGGAAGCTCCGGCGGCCGTTTTCCGTGTAGTGGGCTGGCATCAATCTATAATCAGCGCCAGCCTTAACCGGCGGGCGGCGTTTGCCGGGCCCGCGGCAGCTTAAATTCCAGCGTGGTGCCCTGCCCGGCGCTGCTGCGCACCCGGATGGTCGACTTGTGCGCCTCCACGATGTGCTTGCTGATGGCCAAGCCCAGGCCCGAGCCGCCCGCGTCGCGTGAGCGGCTTTTGTCGATGCGGTAAAACCGCTCGAAGATGCGGCGCTGGTGCTCTTCAGCAATGCCTTCACCGTCGTCGTGCACGCTGATGCGCACCGACTTGCCCACGTCGGCAAGCCGGACGGTGACGTGGCCCTGCTCGCGGCCGTACTTGATGGCGTTGTCGATGAGGTTGACGAGCACCTGCCGGATGCGGTTGCGGTCGGCCAGCACCGGCATTCCTTCGGCGGGCAGGTGGTCGGGCTGCAGGTGCAGCGTCATCTGCCGCTTGCTGGCTTTCTGTTCCAGATGATCGAAGATTTCGCGCACCAGCAGGGCCAGGTCGAAAGCCTGCCGGCGCATGCGCACCACGCCCTTTTCCAGCTGCGAAATCGTGACCAGGTCCTGCACCAGCGCGTCGAGGGCGTCGAGGGCGGAAGCGGCTTTGAGCAGGAACTTCTCGCGAATAAATACCTCGTCTTCGCCCGCGTCGAGCACGGTGTATACAAAGCCTTGGGCGGCGAAAATCGGTGTTTTCAACTCGTGCGACACGTCGGCCAGGAAGTCGGAGCGCAACTGCTGCAGGCGCCGCAGCTCGTCGATTTCCTTCTGGCGGCGCACGGCCATGTCGAGGATTTCCTCGCGCATGCGCTTGAGCGGCTCGGGCCGGAACAGGAACTTGTTCGACAGCTTCTTGAACTCCTTGCGCTTGACGTGCTCCAGGCCCGAGTAAATCTGGTTGACCTCGCGGAACATTAACGCCTCAAACGAGAGGTAAACCAGCAGAAAGCAGGCCGCCACCGTGACCCCCCCCGCCAGCACGGCCTGCTGAAACGGCAGCTGCGGCACCGCCGAGGCAAACAGCGTGAGCACGCCCGCAACCAGCAGCGCGATGATGACGGCAATGGCCCGGGACGACAGATGGAGGCGAAACACGAACGGAATGGGCGCCTCCTGGGCCGAAAACGCGCTGCGGACGGCCGGCTCCTGCACGACGCGGCCCACCACGGCGCGCCACAGCCCGGCGACGGTTTGGTTGGTCTTCACCGCAAAAGTCGTTGTTTAAATGGCTAAATGGCTGCCTCATTAAATGGCTGGCCGTTCAGGAAGACAGAACGGTCGGCCATTTAACAAGGCAGCCATTTGACAATTAATCAGTTATCCGCGTTGAACTTGTAGCCCACGCCCTTGATGGTCTGGATGTGGTGTTCCCCCACTTTCTCGCGCACTTTGCGCACGTGCACGTCCACGGTGCGGGCCAGCACGAATACGTCGTTGCCCCAGATGTTCTGCAGCAGCTCGTCGCGGCCGAAAACCTTGTGGGGCGAGGCCGCCAGGAAGGCCAGCAGCTCAAACTCCTTTTTGGGCAGGGTGATTTTGCGCCCGTCCTGGTACACGGCGAAGCCCGTGCGGTCGATACGCAGCCCGTTGATGTCGATAACGTCGGACTGGGGGCCGGCGGGCTCCAGGTCGCGGCGCACCACAGCGGCCAGGCGGCTCATCAGGGCGCGGGGCTTGATGGGCTTGCTCAGGTAGTCGTCGGCGCCGGCGTCGAAGGCGGCTACTTCCGAAAACTCCTCCGAGCGGGCCGTCAGGAACAGGATGTAGGTGTCCTTGAAGCGGGGCATGGCGCGCAGCTCACGGCAGGCGGCAATGCCGTCGAGGTTGGGCATCATCACGTCGAGCAGGATGATGTCGGGCCCGAACTGCGGGGCCACCTCCAGCGCCTTGCGGCCGTCGGAGGCCGTAGCCACCTCGTAGCCTTCCTTGCGCAGATTGTATTCGAGCAGCTCCACGATGTCCGGGTCGTCGTCGACCACCAGAATCTTGTAGGGCGTGGAAGCGGAAGCGGCGGAATGTTGCACGGCGGGAATGACTTAGGTGAGCAAAGGCACGCGTTGCGCCACAAAAATACCGCCTAGCCGGGGAGTGTGCGTGTTACCATATTGTGAACCACGGATTCGACGGATTTTTCGGATTACGCGGATTTCGTGGACGATTGTCCGTCAGACGAGACAGCCCGACCGCAAGGCTGAGCTGTTTGTGTTAGTGCCGGCTCAGTTCGTCACCAAAAAATGAGCCGAAGCGGTCAGCCTCGGCTCAATAATCGTCCACGAAATCCGCGTAATCCGAAAAATCCGTCGAATCCGTGGTCTAGTTCTTCGCTACCACGGCCAGCTTGTTTTTCAGGCCGCTGCATTTGTACATGTCAATCTTCACCGAGCCGACGAACATTTCCGCCTCGAACAGCACCGGAATCTTGTTCCGGTCGTCGGAGAGGTACACGGAAATGGCGTCCTCGCCGCGAAACAGCTTGTTCTTGGGCATCTTGGGCGTCAGGCGGATGGCGCGGATGACGCCGGCCTTGGTTTCCACGTTCTGCCGGCCCATGTACTTCACCGTCATGTCGAATACCTCGTCGTCGAAGAAGCCCTTCACGTTCATCACCTCGCCGATTTTGCGGTTGTTGTAGTCCAGCGTCCGCAGGTAGTAAAAGCCGCTGACCAGGTCCTGCACATTGTCGGGCACCTTGAACGACTCGCGCTTGATCTTGTTCTTATCCCGTTTGTGAGACTCCACGTCCACCGTATTCTTGTAGTGGTCGAAGTCCACGGTTTCGCGCTTGCGGTAGTTGTTTTCCTCGATGTTGCGGAAAAAGCGCTGCGGCAGAATGCTCGTCGTGTCGATGTAGGAGCGCCAGGTGTCGCGAACTTTCAGAAACAGGTCGAAGGAGCCGGTGGTGCGGCCCGTCACGGTGGCCTTGTAGCAGGGCCGGTCGTTCACTTTGTGAATGTCGTCGGACAGCTCGATGGTGGCTTCGGCGGCCGTAAGCAGGCCGTAGTGCACTTTGTACTGCATCGTCTCGCCGCGGCCGAAACTATCGTTGCGGACGGTACGCGGCGCCTCGTTTGGCGCGAAGGCCATCAGGCCGGCGCTCAGCAAAGCAGGTAGGGAAAGCAGAAGCCAGGGGCGACGGTTCATGTAAGCAAGTAAACGATATGCAATCTGGGGCTTTTTGATGCTAGGCAAAGCAGGTGCCAAGCAAATATACCGGGCGCCGTTGCCACACGAAACCCATATACGGGATTTCCGCCGTTGGCAGCTTAACGGATGTTGATGTGGCTGTAGTTCAGCGGCTAAGAAATTGTGACCCGGTGTGATACTATGTCGTCCGCGCCCTCAACGTCGTAGCGCGGTCGACACCAAACGAAAAAAGCCCGCGACACCAGTCGCGGGCTTTTCCAAATGAAAGCAGAGAGGCTTACAGCGTGTCTTCGCCGTCCTCGGGGCCGCTCAGGTCCACCGGAATGGCGGCGGCTACGGCTTCGGGCTCACCCTTGGCCATGGCGCGTACTTTAGCTTCGATTTCGTCGGCCAGCTCGGGGTTGTCCTGCAGAATGGTTTTCACCCCTTCGCGGCCCTGGCCGAGGCGGTTGCCGTTGTACGAGAACCAGGAACCCGACTTGGCGATAATGCCCATGTCGGTAGCCAGGTCGAGTATTTCACCGACTTTGCTGATACCCTCGCCGTAGATGATGTCAAACTCGACCACTTTGAAGGGCGGCGCGACTTTGTTTTTCACCACCTTCACCTTGGTGCGGTTGCCGGTCACGTTATCCTTGTCTTCCTTGATCTGACCGATGCGGCGGATGTCGAGGCGGACGGAGGCGTAGAATTTCAGGGCGTTACCACCGGTGGTGGTTTCGGGCGAGCCGAACATCACGCCGATTTTCTCGCGCAGCTGGTTGATGAAGATGCACAGGCAGCCGGTCTTGTTGATGGTGCCGGTGAGCTTGCGCAACGCCTGCGACATGAGGCGGGCGTGCAGGCCCACTTTCGAGTCGCCCATGTCGCCTTCCAGTTCGCCTTTCGGCACCAGGGCGGCCACAGAGTCGATAACGATGATGTCGATGGCACCCGACGAAATCAGCTGGTCGGCAATTTCGAGGGCCTGCTCGCCGTTGTCGGGCTGCGAGATGATCAGGTTTTCGGTGTCGATGCCGAGCTTCTGGGCGTAGATCGGGTCGAAGGCGTGCTCGGCGTCGATGAACGCGGCAATGCCGCCCTTCTTCTGGGCTTCGGCAATGGCGTGCATGGTCAGCGTGGTCTTACCCGACGATTCCGGGCCGTAAATCTCAACGACGCGGCCGCGGGGCAGGCCACCAATGCCAAGGGCAATGTCCAGCCCGAGCGAACCGGTGCTGATGGCGGGAATGTCGCCGACTTTGTTGTCGCTCAGCTTCATGACGGTGCCCTTGCCGTAGGCTTTGTCGAGCTTATCCATCGTGAGCTGAAGCGCCTTGAGTTTCTCGGCTTGTTGGTTGACCGTCTTGTCAGTGGTAGCAGCCATGTGTTGCTGGGGGTTGGGGAGATATGATGTAGGTTTGAAAGTCCTTTCGGGCCAAGCCGCCGGGACGGGAGCTATTACGGTGAAAACCGCGTCAGCGTCCGTTGCAGGCAGCTTTTTCTAACACAGCCGACCGTCTTTTTGTGCCAACTGCGCAATAAATATATGAGAAAATCTTTGCTAAAACTATTAGTAGCTGGGGTTCTGTATTTTATAAGTCCGTTAGCATGGGGTCAGCTCGACAACCGGGCGTTTCAGTACCGCGCCCCGGTGCGGCCGGAGTACGACAATCAGCTGCGGCTGGCGGTGCAGAGCTTTCTGTTCACGAAGGATAACGAATATTTCAACAAGATCTTCGAGGGCCGCACCTACTACGGCACCCAGCTGGCCACCCGGCTGGCCTACTTTCCCAGCCCCAAGCTGCGGCTGGAGGGCGGCATCTTTCTCTATAAAGATTACGGCAACCCGCGGATGCGGCAGGTGCAGCCGCTGTTTACGGCCATCTACCAGACGGGTCCGCACCGCATCCTGTTCGGCAACATCGACGCCCACCTCAACCACAACTACATCGAGCCGCTGTTCGACTTCGAGCGGGTGATGCTCAAGCGGCTGGAGGAGGGCATGCAGTACCAGTACACCACCCGCCGCTGGAACATTGATGCCTGGGTGGACTGGCAGCGGCAGCAGTACCGCTTCAGCGACTTCCAGGAGCGCATTGCCGGCGGGCTGGTAGCCGACGCGGCCGTGGTGCGCGACTCCAGCGGCTGGCTGGTGCGGGTGCCGTTTCAGTTTCTGGCCACCCACCGCGGCGGGCAGCTCGACACCATCGAAACGCCCTTGCAGACCCTGTTCAACGTGGCCAGCGGCCTGCGCGTGCGCAAGGAAGTGGGCCGCAAGTTCCTACATAGCTGGTACGCCGACGCCTACGGTACCTTTTTCCACGACTATTCCTTCACGCGGGAGCTGCCCTACAAGAACGGCACCGGCCTCTACCTGAACTTGGGCGCCGATACGCGCTTCTCGAAAATCCAGGTCAGCTACTGGAGCGGCACGGGCTTCGTGGCGCCGCTGGGCGGCCCGCTCTACCAGTCGATTTCCTACACGGTGCGCAACCCCGACTACACCGAGCGCCACCGGCAGCTGCTGATTCTGCGCTTCTTCAGCGACTACCGCCTCACCGACGGCCTCACGCTCAGCACCCGCTTCGAGCCGTTCTACGACTTCACCAACAAGCAGATCGAGTTTTCCTTCGGCACCTACATCAACTTCAACCGCGAATTTCGCCTGACCACGCTCAAGCGGGAATAAGCGGCAAGACGACGAGGCTGAACGGCTCCTGGGAGGTGCCAGGTGCTCAGAAACCATTGGTTTTGCCCAGGTGCGACGTCACATAAGGACGAAAACCACAGTTTCCGGGCATATGCGACGTCACATGAGGATAAAAACTGTGGTTTCCGGGCAAGTGCGACGTCACATGAGGACGAAAACCACGGTTTTTGCCTTCATGTGACGTCGCACTTGGGTAAAATCAATGGTTTCCGGGTACCTGGGATGTCCTATGTGCCTCGCGGCAGCAGTTTTGCGCGTAGCAGCAGGCCCGGTAGGGTTCGAGTAAATGCAGAACAGACCTGCTACCTGGAATAAGGTGGATTCCACCGCGGTTACGCTCGGCTGAGCGTGTAGTGCCAGATGCCGGGCTCGTCGATGCCGGTGCGCTGAAAGCCCAGGGCCTCGGCCGTGGCCTGGCTGCGCTGGTTGTCGGGGCGGCAGCGCAGGGTGAGCTGGCGGGCGTGCAGCATGGCAAAGGCAAAGTCGACCACGGCGGCCAGGGCCTCGCGGGCGTAGCCCTGGCCTTCGGCGGCGGCGGCCAGGTAGTAGCCGATTTCGCCGGTGCGGATGCGCGGCGAATCGGGCTGCAGACTGATGTCGCCGAGGTACTGGCCGGTGCCGAGCTGCCAGATGCCCCAGACCAGCAGGCGCCGCTGCCGCCACTGCTCCGTGAACAGGCGCAGCTGCTGCTCAGCGTCGGCGTAGGTGCGCACCGCCGCCACGCGGCGCGGAAAGGCCGGTTGCAGGCGCGCCGCCTCCGCATCGAGCAGGGCGAAGAAGGCGGAGGCGTCGGTGAGCAGGTAGGGGCGGAGCAGCAGGCGGGCCGTGCGCAGGGGCGTCGGGGCCAGCAGAGGCAGGAGCGTCATAGGCGGCACTTTTCCACACGTAAGGCGGTGCGGAACGGTTGCGCGCGGGCTGGTTTCAGTGGGCAAACTCCAGGCGCGCTACGCGAGGCGACGATAATCAGGACCAAACTGCGCTTCTACATCTGCGAGTGAGGCCAGGTGCCACAGCGCAGCCGCTCCGGTACCACTTGGCGCCATGTTCACCTCGGTAAGCAGATAACCGTTGGCAAGTTCCAGCAGCGCGGCAGTGAGTATGTCGTCTTCATACTCATAGCTGATGATGCCCACAATAGGTTGATTCAACACAAACGGTACCCGATGAGTTAGCTCCGTTGACCCGGCAGGTAGCGCGTCCTGCGTGCCCACTCCGTCCTCAAGGGATTCGACCATCGAAGGCAGGTCGATAACCAGCCCGTTATCCAGTTGCAGGTAGCAGTAGCACGTATCGAGCCAGCCATCAACGAGGCCAAACTGAGCGGAAATCCGGATAATGGAACGGCCTAATAACTCTCTGAGCAACATATGGCAATGGACCAACCTAAACGCAATAACGCCGCGGCTGGTAAACCGCGGCGTCACCAAGTAAAACCATAATCTGCTTACCGCTGCGCCGGCAGCGTCGAAATCAGGGCAGCTTCGCTCAGGTGCGGGTGGCGGTACTGGGCCGGGCTGCCCAAGGACTGCTGGGTGCGCATCACGTTCATCTGCCGGGCGGCTTCGTTGAAAAATTCCAGGCGGCGGATGAGCATTTCCTTGGTCAGCACGCGGCCTTCGGGCGTCTTCATGTAGTCCTTCGCGTCGTCGAGCAGGCGGCGCATGATGGCGTTGCTGTTGTCGAAGCTGGCTTCGTACTGCTGCTTGAACTCGGCCACGCGGGCCAAGCCGTCGGTGGTGAGCTGAAACGAGGCGCCGCCGTGGTTGAGCACCTCGCTCAGCACGTAGATTTCCAGCGGCAGCGAGGTTTCGAGGGCCGTGGTGCGCAGGTCGAGGCCGGCGCGCAGCGCGTCGTCCACCATGTGCAGGTTGCGGGAAAAGCTGTCGTAGTAGCCTTGGACTTCCATGGGAAGAGAATGATGAATTATGAATGCTGAATTATGAATTTGATTCTGGCTTGGTGCGGAACGACCAATTCATAATTCAGCATTCATAATTCAGAATTGCTAGAGCAGTTCCTGAACGATTTGGTCCACCGTCACGCCTTCGGCCTCGGCCTTGAAGTTGCGCACGATGCGGTGGCGCAGGATGGCCGGGGCCACGGCGCGCACGTCCTCGATGTCGGGGGAGTACTTGCCGTTGAGCAGGGCGTTGCACTTGGCCCCCACGATGAGGTGCTGCGAGGCGCGCGGACCGGCACCCCATTCCAGCAGCTGGGTGGCGCGCGGGGTGGCGCGGGGCCCGCCGGGGCGGGTTTTGTGCACCAGGTTCACGGCGTATTCGATGACGTTGTCCGTCACCGGCACGCGGCGCACCAGGTGCTGGAAGGCCTCGATTTCGTCGGCCTGCAGGATGCGCTGCACCGTGGGCTTGAAGTCGGCCGTGGTGTTTTTCACGATCTGCAGCTCGGCCTCGTAGCTGGGGTAGTCCAGCGTGATGTTGAACATGAAGCGGTCCAGCTGCGCCTCGGGCAGCGGGTAGGTGCCTTCCTGTTCGATGGGGTTCTGCGTCGCCAGCACGAAGAAGGGGCGCGGCAGCGCGTAACGCTGCCCGGCCACCGTCACGGCGTGCTCCTGCATGGCTTCGAGCAGGGCCGCCTGCGTCTTGGGCGGCGTGCGGTTGATTTCGTCGGCGAGGATGATGTTGGCGAAAATCGGCCCCTTCACGAAGTGAAATTCGCGCTGCTGGTTGAGCGTTTCCGAGCCCACGATGTCAGAGGGCATCAGGTCGGGCGTGAACTGAATGCGGTTGAAGGAGAGGTCCAGCGCGTTGCTGATGGTTTGCACCAGCAGCGTTTTGGCCAGACCCGGCACGCCCACCAGCAGGGCGTGGCCCTGCGAGAAAACGGCGGTCAGCATCAGCCGCACCACCTCGTCCTGCCCGATAATAACCTTACCGATTTCCTGCCGCAAGGTGCGGTACGACTGCGCCAGGGCGTCAGCCGCTTCTTTGTCCGAGGAGTATGTGCGCATTAAGGGAGGTATCAGTGGTCAGTTGCGAGTTGTCAGTGTAGCATGGTCGAGGTTCCGCGCCCGGAGGCTGCGTCAGGCCCGACAACTAAAAACGGACAACGGACAACCGCTTATTGTTCGGCATCCAGCACTTTGCAGCCGGCGTACTCGGGGTCTACTTCGATAAACACGGTGCCGCGGTTGCGCAGGAACCACTCATCGAGGGCTTTATTTTTCTTCTGGTTCAGGGCCGCCAGCGCAATCTTCTGGTAGTCGTCCTTGAGGTTGGCCTGGTGGGGCGGGGTGTTCGACTTCAGCCAGATGATGCGCACCGCGTCCTTGCCGTCGTCGGTGCGGTAGGGCAGGGGCTTGCTGATGCGGCCCACCTTCATCGTGTCGATGGTGAAGAAGATGGCCGGGTCGAGCTGGTCGAGCGGAATGTAGGAGCTGCCGTCGCGGCGGTTGGCGAGCAGGCCCCCGTTGGCACCCGACTCCTTGTCCTCCGACATATCCTTGGCCGCTTTGGCGAAGGTGATGCTGTCGTGCTGAATGCGCGAGCGAAGCTTGAGCAGCGCCGCCGAAGCCGCGTCGATATCGGCGCCGCCCGATACGGGCTTCATCAGGATGTGGCGGGTGTTGTAGGAGTCGCCCTTCTTCTCGATCAGCTGAATCAGGTGGTAGCCGAACTGCGACTTGACGATGGGCGAGAGGCCGCCCGGCTCCATGCGCAGCGAGGCCGCTTCGTACTCGGGCACCAGCTCCTTGCGCTTGAAGAAGCCCAGGTTGCCGCCGTCCTTGGCCGATACCGGGTCTTCGGAATACTGCCGGGCGAGGGCGGCAAAATCGGCGCCGGCCAGAATCTGGGCGCGCAAATCGTTCATTTTGGCCACCACGGCCTGCTCGGCCTTCTCATCGGGCTTGGCCAGCTTCACGATCTGGCCTACTTCCACTTCGGTGGAGTAGTAAGGCAGCGAATCCTTGGGAATCTTGTTGAAGAACTGGCGCACCTCGCGCGGCGTCACCGTCACCTTGCCAGCAATCTGGTCCTGCATTTTCTGCTGCACCAGCTGTTCCTTCACCTGAAGCCGCAGCTCCTCCTTGAGCTGGCGCAGGGGCTTGTTGTAGTACTCTTCGAGCTTCTTCTCCGAGCCGATCTGCTGGATGAAGTAGTTCATGCGGCGGTTCAGCTCGTTGTTTACCTGCGAGTCTTCCACCACCACCGAGTCGGTTTCGGCCTTGGCTACCAATAGCTTGTTGAGCGTGAGCGACTGCAGAATCTTGCACTGAATGTCGGGCGGCAGGGGCTTGCCCTCGGCCTGCTGCAGCTGCTGCTGGTAGATGGCATCGAGGTCGGAGCGCAGCACAATCTGGTTGTCGACTTTCACGATGATACCGTCGACGGTCTGGCGAGCGGGGCCCGAGCGGCCTACCCCGGCCAGGGTTTGCGCCTCAGCGCGGCCGAAAACCAGCACGGCCAGCAACAAGGCGGCGAAACGAAACAAATAGGTCATGTCAGAAGAAAAAGCAACGGTGGCGGGCCCGGCAAACGCCCGATGACGGCCGACACTACCACCCCGCCAAGGCAAACGCCACAAGCGGCCGGTAAATTTCAACATAAATAGCTGCGCGGACAAAAAGCCGGCCCGCTACGACCGAAAGAGCCCGGCTGCGGGGCCAGGGTTGCAAGCGTCCGGCCGTGGTTTTCGGCCAGTCGCCAGTCATTGCTGCGGCCGGTTAAAAAGCGCCACGGCTACAACCAAGTGGCCAAGAAATACCAGTAGCTTAAAAATAGTGGTGCCACGGCTTTAAGCCGTGGCACCACTTCGTTCGGACGACAATCGTCCACAAAATCCGTGTCCGTCAAATCCGGAAAAATCCGTGGTCTACTTGGTGACCAGCTTGCTTACTTCGGCTTCGTTGACTTTCACCGGGTACTTGCCGCGCAGCTCCTGCACCCACTGCTGCTCCAGGTAGTTCTGGTAATCGGAAGTGGCCTGGCCGCGGGCTTCGGCGAGGGTTTTGGGGCCGGCGGGCAGCACTTTCTCCACCTTCACGGCGTAGTAGCGGCCATCCTGCTGCACGGTGTAGGTGCCGGGCTGCTGGGGCACGCCGTCCACCACTTTGTTGTCGCCTTTGGGGAAGGCCCGCTGCTGAATCTGCACGCCCAGCGGGTTCTGAGCCTGGTTGTTCAGCATTTCCTCCAGCACGCTGGGCTGAGAGCTGAGCAACTCAATTTTGGCCGTCGGTGCGCTGGCGCGCGCAGCCGTAGCGGAGCTGATGCGGTTGGCCGAAACCTTGCTGTCGGTCAGGAATTTTACCACGCGCTGGGTGCGGTCCTTGGCTAGGCTGGCTTTTTCACCGGCTTTGAACTGCCCCGTGACGCGCACGCTCATGTCCGGCTCGTTCACCAGCCGCTGCAGCAGCTTCGTGCGGTTGAGCAGCCCAATCTTGGTCATTTCCACCGAGTTGGGGCGGAACTCCAGGGCCGGCGGCATGTCGCGCTGCACTACGTACTGCCCCACGGCCAGCTGCTGCTGGGCTTTCTTGAGCAGCTCCGGCGTGGCGGCGTTGATGACGGTAGCCTGCACGCGCGGCTCCCACTGGTATTTCGCCTGGTTCTCGGTGAAATACTTCTGCAGGCCCACGGTGTCCTCGATGGCCTTCGACCATACCTTCTCGTCCATCAGCTGGAACAGCAGAATTCCGTCGCGGTACTCTTTCACGAGCATGCGGTAGTCTTCGTGCTTGGTTTCCAGGTTGGCGCGCTCGTACTCCATCAGCGACTGATCCACGAACTGGTCGTAGAGCAGCTGCATGGCGTAGCTGGGCGAGGTGCCAGGACGGGCCTGTTGGTGCTGGGCTGTGTAGTCGGCGAAGTCCTTCACCGTGTAGGCCTTGGTGCCGATGGTGAAGACCGGCGTAGCGCCGGCCACGGTGCTCTTTTTACCCTTGGCGGCCGGCACGTTGGTCAGCCGGGTCAGGTAAGGGTCGGTTTTGAAATGGCCGGCCGTCAGCGCGGTGTCGGCCTGGGCCAGCAGCAGGTCTTTTACCGGCGCCACTTCGGTGAAGTGGTTTTCGGTGCGCACGCGCTTGATGAAGGCGGCGCGGTTCAACTCGGAGCGGGAGTCTTTGGCTACTTTTTGCTTCAGCCCGGCCTCCGACTGCTCAAACGTGGGCACCGCCTGCTTTTCGATCAGCTTGATGATGTGCCAGCCGTAGGGCGTCTGCACGGGGCCGGCAAGCTGGCCCGGCGTCTGCAGCTTGAAGGCGGCCTCCTCGAAGGAGGGAATCATGCGGCCGGTGCCGAAGGGCGGCAGCTCCCCGGCGTTAGCGGCTGAGCCCTGGTCCTCGGAGAACTGGGCCACGAGCTTGTCCCAGTTTTCACCCTTCTGCAGGCGGCTGTACAGCTCGTCGACCTTCTTCTTGGCCATGACGGAGTCGGCCTTGGGCATGCCGGGCGTGGCGCGCACCATCAGGTGAGCCACTTTGATTTCGCCCTGGGCCGGGCGCATGTCGTTGACCTTGATGATGTGGTAGCCGAAGCGCGTGCGGATCGGCTGCGACACTTGACCCACCGGCGTTTTGTAGGCCGCGGCCTCAAACGGGTACACCATCTGCAGGGCCGTGAAGTAGCCCAGGCGGCCGCCGTTTTCGCGGGCTGAGGGGTCTTCCGATGTTTCGCGGGCTACTTTCTCGAAGTCCTCGCCGCCGGTTACGCGCTGGCGCAGGGCCACAATCTTGTTGTAGGCGGCCAGCGTGTCCTTGGGGTCGGCCTCGGGCGTGACGCGGATGAGAATGTGCGAGGCGTTGACCTCCTTCTGCATGTGCTCATACGCTTCGCGCACCAGCTGATCCGTGACGCTTTTCTCCGTCAGGTAGGGCTGGGCCAGCTGCTGCTTGTAGCCCTCCAGCTCGCGCTTGAAGGCCTGCGTAGTGTCGAGGCCTTTGGCTTCGGCTTCGATGACCTTCAGCTTGAAGTTGGTGTACAGGTTCAGGTATTCCTGCACACTGGCCTTGCTGCCGGCATCGGGGGCGGAGCTGTTGTTTTTGCGGTACACGTAGGCAAACTCCGACGCGGGCACTTCGTGGGTGCCCAGGGTCATCAGGACCGGCTGCGGGGTGGAGGTTGCGGTAGTGGGTTTAGTGGCCTGGCAAGCGGCCAGGAAGGCGGCCACCGCGGCGGCGCCGGAAAACAGAATGCGGTTGTTACGCATACAAAATAATTGGCACGAAAAAGCCGTCCGCACGCTAGATCACGCCCGGCGCGGACGGCTGCTTGTCGCAATGTTACGCAAAAATCGGCGCCTGCCGAAGCCTTAAAGCTCAGGGCAGGCGCTTACTCAGGCGGCAGAAATTGCGCGTACCGACGGTGGTGTACTCCACGTGGTCCATGATGCGGTTGACCAGGGCAATGCCCACGCCGCCTTTTTTGCCGATGCGGATGTGCTCCTGCAGGTCTGGGTCGCGGTATTCAGTGGGGGAGAAGGACTGCCCGTCATCCTCGGCTTCAAAGCGAAACTCGTGGTCGGCAATTTCCACCCGGATGTCGAGGTGCTTGTGCTCGTCCTCGTGGTTGGAGTGAATGATCAGGTTGGCTACAATCTCGTCGACGGCCAGAATAATCTGGTTCTGCAGAATATCCGAGAGCTGGTGCTCCTGCAGCACGCCCGCCACAAAATCGCGCACCGTCTTCAGATTGCTGCGGCTGCAACTGACGCGGATGGTGTGCTGCATGGCGAAATCGGGCGTAGACAACGAAATTAAACGGCCGTAGCCTCCTGCTGGGTGGGCACGATGGTCATCAGCGAGTCGAGGCCCAGAATCTCGAACACGTTGTGGACTTTGTCCTGCATGTTGAAGAATACCAGCTTCACGCCGGCATCCTGAAAGCGCTGCAGGTGCGAGATGAATACCCCCAGACCGGCCGAAGAGATGTAGTTAAGGCGCTGGCAGTCAATCATTACCTTGCGGTAATCGAGCACGTCGGGCTTGGTCAGCTCTGTGTCGAGCGACACCGAGGAGCTGGCGTCCAGCTCGCCGTCGAGGGCGAGGGTGAGGGTATCGGTGGAGGCGTGGGGTACAATTTTCATAGCTGAGTTCTACGCGGTGGTCAGGCGAGGGGTTGGGCGTTCTTGAACTTGATGATGAGCAGGGTCTGGTCGTCGAAGGGCGGCAGGCCGCGGCTGAACTCCTCCACGTCGCGGATGATGCTCTGCTTGATGTCCTCGGCTTCGAGGTAGTGGCTGCGTTCCAGGAGCTTACGCAGGCGGTCCTCGCCGTACTCCTCGTCCTGGGCGTTGCGCGCCTCCACGATGCCGTCGGTATACATGACCATCACGTCGCCGGGATTGTAGTCGTAGTACATGTTCTTGATGCGCTTCTCGTAGGCCGCCCCGTCGCGCAGAATGCCCAGGCCGAGGCCTTCCGTCTGGAAATAGAACGTTTCCTCGGTAATGGCATTGTAGTAGAGCGTGTGGCAGTGCCCGGCCCGCGCGAAGGCGAAGCCCCGCTCTTTGTAATCGACGATGTAGAAGGAAGCGGTGATAAACGAACTGCGCTCCAGGCAGTGGCTCAGGGCCTGATTGGCCATAGCCATGAACTTGCTCGGCTGCAGGGGCTGGCCCTTTTCGGGCTTGTCGAGCAGCATCAGCGAGTGGAAGATGCCCTTCATCTGGGCCACGTGGAAGGCCGCCGTGGTACCCTTGCCCGACACGTCGCCGATGATAATGGCAATGCGCGAGGCGCTCAGCTGCAGGAAGTCGTAGAAGTCGCCGCCCACTTCGCGGGCGGGCAGGCTGTGCCAGCGGATTTCAAACCAGCTGTCGGCGGGCAGGGTCTTCGGAATCAGGCTTTCCTGCACCAGGCTGGCAATCTTCAGCTCCTCCTTCACTCGCTCCGACTGCAAGGACTCCTGCAGCAGGCGCAGGTTTTCGATGCTGAGCACCGTCTGGTTGGTGAAGATCTGCAGCAGGCTGAGGTTTTCGCGGTCGAAGCCCTGGCGCGTTTCCTTCAGCAGGTAGAGCGTGCCGTAGTGGTGCTTGGTGGAGCGCAGCGGCATCACGATGAGCGAGCCGTAAGGAAGCTCCAGGGCGCGGAAGCCGGCGCTGTTGGGCAGGTCGTTGTTGAGGTACTCGATGTGGCCGATGTTGTAATCGGCCAGCAGGCGGCAGATACCTTCACGGGTGGACGCGTCTACCTGGTAGGAGAAGCCGGGCGCTCCGCCGTCGGTGTCGAGGTCGAGCCACGCGGCGTCGGCCTCCACCGTTTGCACGGCGGAATCAAACAGGAGCGAGTAGACCTCCTTTTCGCTTTGCCCTTTCTGAATCAGCTGGGAGAGGCGTTGCATGCTCAGGATTTCCTCGCGCTTCTGCTCGAATACGCCCGCAGTGGGCAGGTTGAACAGGGTCACGAGGAAGCCCATCACGGCGTAAAAACCGGCAAAGAAGCTGGTCAGGACCAGAAAGGCGTGCTGGGCCAGCGGGCCGGCCAGCTGCGGGTCGTCCTGCAGGCTATAGAAATAAGCCCCGAACACCGCCATGACGCCCAGAATAGCCAGCTGCAGAAACACGATTTCCCACTTCTGGCGGCGGTTCAGGTAGGCTATCCACTGCTGGTGCGCACTCAGGTACACGCCCAGGCCGGCCAGCAGCAGCAGCACCGGCAGGATAAACCAGGAAATCGTGTCGCCGCTGACCAGGCGGAACATCAGGGCCACGCCCAGCAGTACCTCAAACCAGCGCCATTCCTGCCGGATGCGCGGCTGGGAGCGGAAAAACACCAAGGACCGCCACGTGTAGCAGGTGCGGGCCAGGAAGTAGACGAAGAGGCCGAGGTTGATGACGTAGAACGTGTTCAGCAGCACCGGGCCGCGGTCGGGCACGTAGGCGGCGAGCAGGTGCTCGGTGAGGTGCAGCACCACGCACACGGCCGCCAGGGCGCCGGGCCAAACCAGCAGCTGGCGCAGCAGGGGCACAAACTCGGTGCCGCGCAGGCGGTCGGGGCGGGCCCGCTCGTGCAGGAAGACACCGGCGGCAAACAGGGCCTGGGTGGTCAGAATGGCCCAGTCGGGGGGAAAGCCCCAGCGGGCCGCCGCGGGTGGGCTGGCGCGCAACAACATGCACAGCAACAGCCCCAGCCAACTGAGCACCGCCACGGGCAGGGCTAGCGGAATAAGCTTGCGGAGCAGTGCAATCATGCGTGGTGGTGGAGAGGGCAAGGCGCCGTCAAAAAACGGCAACGAGGGCGACAGGAGGACCAAGATACGAACCACCCAGAAAATAGATAAGCCCTTTAACGGGCTTTTAATTAGGAGGTACTGGCAGTCAGCGGTATACCAAAACCGCCGCCCCAAAGTGGGCGGCGGTTCGGCGTAAAACAACTCGGAAAACGTCCGGAAGCAGCGTCAGCCGTTTCCGGATCAAGACCAGAATTAGCGGGAGCTGTAATTGGGCGCCTCGCGGGTAATCTGCACGTCGTGGGGGTGCGACTCGCGCAGGCCGGCGCCGGTGATGCGCACCATCTGGGCCTGCTGCAGGGCGGGCACGTCGGCGGCGCCCACGTAGCCCATGCCAGCGCGCAGGCCGCCCACCAGCTGGTAGAGCACCTCGGCGGTGCTGCCCTTGAAGGCCACGCGGCCCACGATGCCCTCGGGCACCAGCTTTTTCACGTCGTCTTCGGCGTCCTGGAAGTAGCGGTCCTTCGAGCCTTCCTCCATGGCCTCTACTGAGCCCATGCCGCGGTAGGTTTTGAATTTGCGGCCCTCGTAGATGATGACCTCGCCGGGGGCCTCCTCGGTGCCGGCCAGCAAGGAGCCGATCATGATGCTCGACGCGCCGCCGGCCAGGGCCTTCACCGCGTCGCCGGAGAACTTGATGCCGCCGTCGGCAATAACCGGCACGCCGGTGCCTTCGAGGCCGCGGGCGGCTTCCATCACGGCCGAGAGCTGCGGCACGCCGATGCCGGCAATGATGCGGGTGGTGCAGATAGAGCCAGGGCCCACGCCCACTTTCACGGCGTCGGCGCCGGCGTCGGCCAGGGCTTTGGCGCCCGCGGCGGTGGCCACGTTGCCGGCAATCAGCTCCAGGTTCGGGAATTCCTTTTTCACCCGGCTCACCATGTCAATCACGCCCTTGGAGTGGCCGTGGGCGGTGTCAATGCTGATAACGTCGACGCCGGCTTCCACCAGTGCCTTCACGCGGTCCAGAGTGTCGGGCGTGACGCCCACGGCGGCCCCGACGCGCAGGCGGCCAAACTCGTCCTTGCAGGCGCGGGGGCGGCTGCGGCGCTTCCGGATGTCGCGGTAGGTGATGAGGCCCTGCAGGCGGCCGTCGGCGTCCACCACCGGCAGTTTTTCCACCCGGTTGTCCTGCAGCACGATTTCGGCCTGGGCCAGGTCGGTACCCACGGGCGTGGTGATGAGCCGCTCGCCGGGCGTCATCAGCTCCGTGACGGGGCGGGCCGGGTCCTTCTCGAAGCGCATGTCGCGGGAGGTGAGCAGGCCCAGCAGGCGCCGCTCGCCGTCGACGATGGGAATGCCGCCGATTTTGTTGTCGCGCATCAGCTTCTGGGCGTCGCCCAGGGTGGCCGTGTTGCTGAGGGTAATGGGGTCGAGCACCATGCCGCTCTCGCTGCGCTTCACGCGGCGGACTTGGTTGGCCTGCTGCTTGATGCTCATGTTCTTGTGGATGAAGCCGATGCCGCCCTCCTGGGCCATGGCAATGGCCATGTCGGCCTCGGTCACCGTGTCCATGGCGGCCGAAACGAACGGGATGTTGAGGGTGATGCGGCGGGTGAGCCGGGTGCCGGCGTCGGCGTCGCGGGGCAGAACCTCGGAGTAAGCTGGCAGCAGCAGTACGTCGTCGTAGGTCAGGGCCTCGAAGGCAATCTTGGCGGCGGGGTCGGCGGCCATAGGCAAAAGGCTTTTAGCGTGGTTTACTCCTCTTGCCACGCAAAGCTACGGCGAATTTCGGACTCCCGACGAATCGGCGGCTTACTTAATGGAAAGCTGACGGGATACATGCCCGGGGCCAAGAACCAAACAAGAACGTCATTCCGAGCTTGTCGAGGAATCTCGCGTGGGTTCGTCCGAGAGTAGAATTCTCGTTGAACGAAAGGAATAGTACCCGAACATCAACACGCGAGATTCCTCGCCAAGCTCGGAATGACGTTCTGAGTAGCGGCGTAACTGGTGCTCAATATCCTGGCGGCAGCGGCGCGGCCATGGGCGCGTCCGCCCGCAAATCCAGGTTCAGCAGCAGGCTCAATTGCAGGGTGTGGTTGTGCTCGAATACCCGGCCGTTGCGCTGCTGTAGCAACTGATTGAGGTAGCCGGCTTCCAGGCGCACCAGTTTGGAAGCGGTGTAGCCCAGGCCGGCGTAGAGGCGGTTCTGATCGAAACGGTTGGGGGCATTGCGGCCAAAATTCACCAGGATTTCGTCGGAGGCAATGAGGTAGGGCATGCGCGTGGTCAGCCTGGGGCCGAGCAGGGGCAGCAGCAGGCCGAGCTGGTAGCGGGTGCGGTTCTGGTAGGTGAAGCGGTTGGCTTCGGGCCAGCGAATCCAGCGCTGCTCCAGGCGGTAGCGGTGCAGCAGCTGCACCCGGCCCGATACGTCCTGCACCTGCACCTGCTGATAAAAGCCGTGCTCGGGCGCCGATTCGGACGCGGCGAACTGGCCGTAGGGGTAAATCTTCTGGTAGAGCGCGCCGGCGCCCAGCTGAAAGTGCTGGCCGAGGTGGTAGTTGGCGGCGAGGCGCAGCACCGTTTGCTGGGGCTTGCGGCCCTGGTCGGCGCGGCGCAGCTGCATTTCGGCGTAGCTGCTCCACTTATCGGTGAGGCGCAGCTGGCCGGCGCCGACCAGCCAAAGGTTGTCGTTGCGTTCGGCCACGCGGGCTTCGGGCAGCTGTTGGGCGGCGACGAACAAAGGAAGGAAGAAGGCCAGCAGCGGGCCGGTAGCGCGGAAAAGTGCAGTCATGCCGGGGCGGGAAAAAAGGCGGACGACCAGTGTTATCAAACTGTTACCGAAGATCGGTCAAGGTTACGGGAATGTTACGCTTTGGTATGTTAAGTTTTCGGCCGGTGTATGTTAAGTTTTTCGGGATGCGGTGCCGCCCGCGGAGCCGGGGCTGGCTGCCCCGCGCCAACTTTGCGTACTTGCAGGGCCGCTTGGCCCCAATGCTCCCGCCCGTGTCCACCTCCCCCAACGAAATTGAAGTCAGCTCCTGGGAGGAGCTGCAGCACGTCCTGTTCCGCGACACCTGGGACGGCCGCCTCGGCCGGTTCCGCTCGCCGTTTGTGTACCGGGGGGTACGTTCCAGGGCCTACACCCTCAGCACCAGCCTGCAGCGCCTCGGCGGGCCCTACCACGAGCTGGAAAACCACTTGCTGCGCAACTTCCGCAAGTACGCCCACGACACGGCCGTGCCCGATCATTCCTCGGTGTGGGACTGGCTGGCGGTGGCCCAGCACCACGGTCTGCCCACCCGCCTGCTCGACTGGACGTACTCGCCCTACGTGGCCCTGCACTTCGCCACCGACGACCTCGAAGCCTACGACCAGGATGGCGTTATCTGGGCGCTGAACTACGTGAAGGCGGCCGAGTACATGCCCCAGCGGCTGCGCGAGGCCCTGCGCGCCGAGGGCTCCAACGTGTTTACGCCCGAGCTGCTGCAGCCCGTGTGCCGCAACCTGCGCGAGCTGGGCGACATGCAGCCCGAGCAGCCGTTTCTGCTGTTTCTGGAGCCGCCCTCGCTGGATGCGCGCATCATCCACCAGTACGCTTTGTTCGCCCTTATGTCGACGCCGCACGCCAACCTGGACAGCTGGCTGGAAGAGCACCCGGAGCTGTTTTACCGCATCATCCTGCCGGCCCGCCTGAAGTGGGAAACCCGCGACAAGCTCGATCAGGCCAATATCACCGAGCGGGTGCTGTTCCCGGGCCTGAGCGGACTGAGCCGCTGGCTGCACCGCCACTACAGCCCCACCACCGGCCACGGCGGCCAGCCCCTCGACTCCGGCCGCGACCCGCTGGGTTAGTAGATAGCGGATTCGTAGCCGCTGGCTGGTGCGGGCCGAATCCGTAGCTTGGCCGACCAACCCAACGGCCCCGTCATGGTTATTGCCCAGCTCAGCGACACCCACATCAACGACGACGCGCCGGAGGCCGCCGTCCGGCTACGGGCGGCCGTGGCGCACCTGCTGCACCTGCCGGCCGTGCCCGACATCGTCCTGCTCACCGGCGACTGCGCCGAGCACGGTACGGCCAGCGAATACGCGCAGCTGCGGGAGCTGCTGCGGCCGCTGACCGTGCCCGTCTACGTCATCCTCGGCAACCACGACGACCGGCCGCGGCTGCGGGCGCTGTTCGGGGCGCAGGGCGAGCAGACCATGCCCGAATTCATGCAGTACACAGTGGCGGCCGGGCCGCTGCGGCTGCTGGCGCTGGATACTCACGTGCCGGGGCAGGACGGCGGCACGCTGTGCCCCGCCCGCCTGCAGTGGCTGGAGGAGCGACTCACGGAGCAGCCCGAGCGGCCCACCATCATCCTGATGCACCACCCGCCGTTCCGCTGCGGCCTCGCGCCCTTCGACGCCATCGGACTGGACGCCATAGCCGAATTCGGCGCCGTGCTAGCCCGGCACCCGCAGGTGACGCGCGTGCTGGCCGGGCACCTGCACATGGCCATGCAGCGGCCCCTGCACTCAGCCCTGGCGGTTACCTGCCCCTCCACACTACACCAGCTGCTGGCTGATGTTCGGCGCCCGGCCGGGCTGGAAGTCCGGTTCGACCCGCCCGCCGTGCTGCTGCACACCTGGTCGGACGATACCGGTCTGCTCACGCACACCAGCCCCATCGGGGAGCCTGGGCCAGTAGTCGTCATGCACGACGGGCAGCAGTGGCAGGCGCCACCGTGGCCGGTGCGCGGGTGAGGTAGCGCGAAGCTCTGCTGCGCGTATTCAGCGCGTTAATCATCGATATACCTAACCTGTTCTGCGGCAATCGTTCGGAATACGCGCAGCAGAGCTTCGCGCTACGGCGCTACATGCCTTCCAGCCGCTTCTTGGTCAGCTTAGTGGGAATGTGGTTCATAGGGTCGTCGGGCCAGGGGTGCTTGGGGTAGCGGCCCTTCAGGTCCTTGCGCACCTCGAAGTAGCCTTTCTCCCAGAAGCTGCGCAGGTCGCGGGTGACCTGGGCGGGGCGGCCGCCGGGGCTGAGCAGGTGCAGCAGCAGCGGCACTCGGCCGGCGGCCACGGCGGGCGTTTCTACCAGCCCAAACAGCTCCTGCAGCTTCACGGCCAGCACCGGCGCGGCCGGGTCGCCGTAGTCGATGCGGACGTGGGAGCCGCTGGGCACTTCCAAGTGCGCGGGTGCGAGACGGTCCAGCTCCTGGCGCTGGGCCCAACCGCCGGGCAGGCGCTGCAGCAGCAGCTCAGCCACGTCGAGGCGGCCTACGTCGGCGAGGCTGCGCAGGCCGGCCAGGTTGGGCGCCAGCCACTCGTCGGCATCGGCCAGCAGGGCTTCGGTGGAGGCGGCGGGCCAGTCGGCGGGATTGAGGTGGTGCAGGAAGGTCAGCCGCTCGCGCAGCTGCTGGGCGTGCTCGGTCCAGTTGAGGGCGCGCAGCTCCCCGTCGCGCACGGCCGTGAGCAGGGCCGCCGCCACGTCGTCGGCGCTGGGGTTGGGCAGGTTGGTTTCCGACAGCACCAGCGCGCCCAGGCGGCGCAGCTTGCGGGCCAGCACCCGGCCGGTAGCCGCGTCGAACTGCACTTCAGCCTGCTCGCTGATTTGCTCCCGGAACAGCTCTTCTACCTCCACCTTGGTCAGCGGCGCGGCCAGGGCGGCGCGGGGCGCGTTGGCGGGGCCGTCGAGGTGGGCGGCGGCGAAAAACACGTCGGAGCCGGCGAAAAACTCGGCTGGCAGCTGCACCCGCTGTCCGGTGACGAGGCGCAGCCGGTCCGAGCCTTCGCGCTGGCCGAGGCGGTCGGGGTAGGCGAGGGCGGCCAGCAGGCCGGCTACGTCGGGCTCCAGGTCGGCTGATTTCACGCCGGCGCGGCCCCGCAGGGCAGTAGCGGCTTCGCGGACGCGGCGTAGGCCCTGGCTGTCGGGCTGCAGGCCGGGCAGGGGCGCGCGGCCGGTTTGCAGGGCTTCGAGGCGCAGACGCAGGTCGGGCGGGGCGGGGCGGCCGTCGGTGGCGCGCAGGATGTCGCGCTCGGCCAGCAGGGCGGCGAGGGCGCAGGCCGTGGGGCCGTGGCCCAGCTCCCGGCCGCGCACCACCAAGTGGCCCAGGCGCGGCGGCAAGCCCAGGCGGGCCAGCTCGCGGCCGTGCGGGGTGGGCTGACCGGCCGGCGTGAGGGCGCCGAGGCGCACCAGCAGCTCCCGGGCCTGGGCCAGCGCCGGGGCGGGCGGGGCATCGAGCCAGAGCAGATTTTGCGCTTCGGCGCCCCACAAGGCCAGCTCCAGGGCCAGGGCGCTGAGGTCGGCGGTGAGGATTTCGGGCGCGAGGTGGGCGGGCAGCGCGGCCTGGTCGATTTCGGGCCAGAGGCGGTAGCACACGCCGGGGCCGAGGCGGCCAGCGCGGCCCCGGCGCTGGTCGGCGGCGGCCTGGCTGACGGGCACGGTTTCGAGCGTGGTGAGGCCGGTGCGGGCAATGAAGCGCGGCACCCGGGCAAAGCCGCCGTCCACGACCACCCGCACGCCTTCGATGGTGAGGCTGGTTTCGGCAATGCTGGTGGCCAGCACCACCTTGCGCCGGCCGGCGGGGGCGGGGCGCAGGGCGGCATCCTGCTTGTCGAGCGGCAACTCGCCGTGCAGCACGTGAAGGTCGATTTCCGTGGGCAGCGTGGCTTCCAGCTTTTCGCCCACGCGGCGCTGGTCGGCCAGGCCGGGCAGGAATACCAGCACATCGCCGGCTTGGGTGTTCAGCGCCTCGCGCACGGTGGCGGGCGTCAACTCGGCCAGCCGCTCGCCGGGGCGGTTCGAGAGGCCGGCGGCGCGGCGCGGGCTCAGGTAAATCGTTTCGACGGGGTACATGCGGCCCTCGCTCGTCACCACCGGGGCCTGCAGCCAGGGGCCGAGCCGGGCCGCGTCCAGCGTGGCCGACATCACGACGAGGCGCAGATCGGGCCGCAGTACCTGCTGGGCGTCGAGGGTGAGGGCCAGGCCCAGGTCGGCCTGCAGGCTGCGCTCGTGAAACTCGTCGAAGAGCACGGCGGCCACGCCTTCCAGGGCCGGGTCGTCCTGCACCATGCGCGTGAGGATGCCCTCGGTGACGACTTCGATGCGGGTGCGGGCCGAAACCTTGTTTTCGAGGCGCACGCGGTAGCCGACGGTCTGGCCCACTGGCTCACCCAGCAGCTGGGCCATGCGGGTGGCGGCGGCGCGGGCGGCCAGCCGGCGCGGCTCCAGCACGATGATTTTGCCTTCCGCGGGCCGCCAGGGCGCGTCCAGCAGGGCCAGCGGCACCAGCGTGGTCTTGCCGGCGCCCGGCGGGGCCTGCAGCACGACGCGGTTGCCGGCCACCAGGGCCGCCAGCAGCTCGGGCAGCGCGGCGCGAATCGGCAGATCGGGGAAGGTCAAGTGGTGAAGTGGTGAGATGGTGAACTGGTGAGTTGACGTTCTGGCTTGGTAGACGGCACTCACCAGTTCACCATCTCACCACTTCACTAATTAATACACCGGCACCTGCGGGTCGACTTTCACCGACCAGGCGTGGATGCCGCCGCGCAGGTTCAGCAGGTTCTGCAGGCCGTGGCGGTGCTGCAGGTAGGCCAGGGCCTGCATGGAGCGCACGCCGTGGTGGCAGATGAGCACCACCGGCTGCTCGGGGCTGATTTCGTCGGTGCGGCGGGCCAGCTCGCCCAGCGGAATGAGCTGGCTACCCGCGATACGGCAGTACTCAAACTCCTCGGGCTGGCGCACGTCCACCAGCTGCAGGGTTTCGCCGGCGGCCAGCCGGTCGCGGAGTTGTTCGGGCGTGAGTTCGGGCAGGGACATGCGGCGGTGAAATGGCGAGATGGTGAAATGGGGCGTTGATGTTCGGGAGGTGCGGTGCTGCGCGTTTCGCGCAAGCAGGACGGCACTCACCAGCTCACCATCTCGCCATTTCACCGACAAAAGTAGCTTCGGAGTCGTTAGCTTTGACGGCGCCACGCGTTGGCTGCCCGCTCCGTCCACCGTTTCGTTTCTCTGTTTTGTCCTGGTATGACCTTCTGACCGCGGTGGCCGGCACCGGCCCGCTGGAGTGGGCGGCCTTTGCCACCGGGCTGGCCTGCGTGGTGCTGGCGGCCGTGGGCACCATCTGGAATTTCCCGGTAGCCATCGTCAGCTGCGCGTTTTACGTGGTGGTGTTTCACCGCGCCCAGCTGTATTCCGACCGCAACCTGCAGTTCGTGTTCATTGCCATGAGCGTGTACGGCTGGTACGAGTGGCTGCGCGGCGGCAAGGCGCACACGGCCCTGGTCGTGACGCATTCGACGGCGCGGGAGTGGCTGTGGCTGACCCTGGCCGGGGCCTGCTACACCGGCGGTTTCGGCTACTACCTGGCCCATCACACCGACGCCGCGCTGCCGTTTCTCGATTCGCTGACCACCGCCATCAGCCTGATGGCCCAGTACCTGATGACGCGCAAGCGCCTGGAAAACTGGCTGCTGTGGATTCTGGTTGATATCATTTACGTGCCGATGTACTGGGTCAAGAGCCTGCACGCCACCAGCGGGCTGTACCTGCTCTACCTCGGCATTGCCGCCTTCGGCTACTGGGAGTGGCGCCGACTGATGCGCCAGGCCCAGGCCGCTCCCGCCTTCGACACCGCTACTCCACCCACCCGCTGATGCTGCGCGTTGCCCTCACTGGTCCCGAATCGACGGGCAAAACCACGCTTAGCCAGCAGCTGGCTGCCCGCTACGGCACGCTGTGGGTGCCCGAATACGCCCGCGAGTACCTCGACCAGCACGGCATCGGCCTCGACTACACCCCCGACGACCTCGAAGCCATTGCCCGCGGGCAGCTGGCCGCCGAAGAAGCCGCCGTGGCCGAAGCCGAAGCCCGCGGCCTGCCGGTCATCTTCTGCGACACCGAGCTGCTGGTCATCAAGGTATGGGCCGAGCATGCCTTCGGGCAGTGCCCCAACTGGGTGCGCGAGCAAATCGAGCAGCACCGCTACGACCTGATTCTGCTGCTGGGCACCGACATTCCCTGGGAGCCCGACCCGCGCCGCGAGCATCCGCACCTGCGCCAGTATTTCTACGAGCTGTACCGCCGCGAGCTGAACGGGCAGCTCTCGAACTTCGCCGAAATCAGCGGCCCGGCGGCCCACCGCCTGGAAGAAGCCTGCTTCCTGGTCGATACCCTGCTGGGCCGCGTGCCCGATTCCATCCTGCCCGGCCGCGACCCGTTTCAACTACCCTTATGAGCGCCTATTTCCTCGAAAACGAGCAGTGCCGCGTGCGCGTCAACCAGCACGGCGCCGAGCTGAGCAGCCTCGTGCGCAAAGACCTCGACGGCCTCGAATACCTCTGGCAAGCCGACCCGGCGGTGTGGGCCCGCCACGCGCCGGTGCTGTTTCCCATCGTCGGCCGCCTGCCCGAGGATACGTATTACCACCAGGGTCAGGCCTACCGCCTGTCCCAGCACGGCTTCGCCCGCGACCGGGCCTTCGAGCTGGTGCGCGCGTCGGCCACCGAGGTGCAGCTGCGCCTGACGGACGACGCCGCAAGCCAGCAGGCGTTTCCCTTCGCTTTCGAGCTGACCATCACGCACCGGCTCCAGGGAACCACCGTGCACGTTATCTGGGAGGTGCGCAACCCGGCCGCCGACCAGGAGCTGCTCTTCAGCATCGGCGCGCACCCGGCCTTCCGCTGCCCGCTGCTGCCCGAGGAAACCTTCGAGGACTACGCTTTCCGCTTCGACCACCCGGTGCAGCTGGAGCGCCACCTGCTGCAGGGCGGTTTGCTGAACGGCCAGACCGAAGCCGTGCCGACCAATGGGCAGGAGCTGCCGCTGAGCTACGAGCTGTTTGCCCACGATGCGCTGGTGCTGAAGCACTACGACTTCACCCGCCTGGCCCTGGTGAGCCGCCGCAGCCCCCGGGCCGTGCAGATGCAGTTCGACGGCTTTCCCTACCTCGGCCTCTGGACCAAGGGCCCCGGTGCCCCGTTCGTGTGCATCGAGCCCTGGCACGGCATTGCCAGCAGCGTGGGCGACCCCGCCGAGCTGGCCGACAAGGAAGGTATTCTGACGTTGGCGCCCGGCGCCTCGTTCCGGGCCGCCTACACCATCAGCGCCGAGTAAGCGGTGGAAATCCGCCTCATTCCCGCCGCCGCTACCTACGACCTACGCCACCGCGTGCTCTGGCCCGACCAGCCGGCGGCCTACGTCGAGCTGCCCGAGGATGCGGCGGGCTGGCATTACGGCGCGTTCGAGGACGGGCAGCTGCGCAGCGTGGTGTCGTTGTTCGTCGACGGCGAAGTGGCGCGTTTCCGCAAGTTTGCCACCGAGCCCGCGTGGCAGGGAAGGGGCATCGGGTCGGCTTTGCTGCGGCACATGATGCAAGAAGCCGCCGAGCATGGGGCCCGGCGGCTGTGTTGTGATGCCCGGCAGGAGAAGGCCGGTTTTTACCAGAAGTTCGGCTTCGGTGTGGAGGGGGAGCCGTTCTACAAAGGCCCGATTCCCTACGTGCGCATGAGCTGCGCGCTGCCGGCGGCGGGCTGAAAACTTAGAGCAGCATCGGCTCGCGCGGGCGCACCGGGCGGCGGTTGTAGTCGGGCTCCCAGTCGTTGATGGGGCGCGAGATGCCCGGCGGCAAGTCCAGGTCGGGCAGGCCGTCGTCGAGCGGTTCGCCGCCGTCGTCGTCGTTGTCGGTGGCGGGCGGGCGGTAGGGCGTGGGGCGCGGCATCACCATGAAGTAGGCCAGAATGGTGAGGACCACGAGGGAGTAGATAAGGCTAATCATGGCGGTTTCCGGGCTGGGGTGACAACCGGCGCCACGGCGTCGGCTATGTAGCTGGTAACGGGACAAGGGCCGGCCTGGTTTTGGTCGGACCCGGTTTTTTGCGGGGGAGCGGCGTCACAGGTAATATACTTAAGGGTAGTGGGTTATCCTAACTATTGGAGCTGCGTCAGGCGTGGTCATGGCAAGTCTGCCGGGACAATACCAGACGTCCTGCTGAGCCCCGCGAAGCAGCCCTGCCGCCTCGCGGAACAATCCAGATGAAGCGGTAGAGATGTTTCGCGGGGCTCAGCAGGACGGTCCTGCTTACCCCCGCCGCTTTCCGGATGGAAACCCAAAAGTTGCGGCAATCCGCGCCCGCCGCTACCTTTGCGCCGCGTTTAGGGGTGCTTTGCCGTACGCAGCAAAGCTGAGATGATACCCATTGAACCTGATTCGGCTAATACCGACGAAGGGAACAAACGGTCCGCGAGCGAGCAAACCATGACTCCGACCCCTGGGGTGTGGCTTCGTTCCATTTTTTTCCATTCACACCTTGTTTAAGTTGTCGAATCTGCCGGGGGCAGCGCTGCTAGCGTGCCTGCCCATCGGCGCGGCGTGGGCCCAGGGCCCCGTCAGCGGCACCGTCACCGACGGCCGCACCCAACAGGGCCTGCCCGGGGCCACCATCCTGCTCGACGGCACGGCCGTGGGCACCACCGACGCCAGCGGGGCGTACCAGGTGCCGGCCGTGGCGGCCGGCGCGCACGAGCTGCGCATCACCTTCGTGGGCTACGACGCGGCCACGCGCTCGGTGCAGGGCCAGCCCGGCGCCCAGCAGCTGAGTCTGGCTTTGCAGCCCGGCAGCGTGCTCACCGGCGAGGCGCTGGTAACGGCCAGCCGCGCCAACGACCGCACCGGCACGGCCTACACCAACCTGAGCAAGGAAGACCTGGAGAAGCGCAACTTCGGTCAGGACATTCCCTACCTGCTCGACCAGACGCCCTCCGTCGTGACCAGCTCCGATGCCGGCACGGGCATCGGCTACACCGGCCTGCGCATTCGGGGCACGGGCATCGAGGGCATCAACGTGATGGTGAACGGGGTGCCGCTCAACGACGCGGAGTCGCATGGGGCGTTTTTCGTGAACCTGCCCGACCTGGCCTCCTCGACGACCTCCCTGCAGATTCAGCGCGGGGTGGGCACCAGCCAGAACGGCGGGGCAGCTTTCGGGGCCAGCCTGAACCTGAGCACCCTGGCCCAGCGGCGCGAGGCCTACGCCGAAAGCCAGAACAGCTTCGGCTCCTACCACACCTGGAAAAACAACGTCTCGTTCGGCACCGGGCTGGTGGGCAAGTACTTCACCTTCGACGGCCGCCTCTCGCGCCTGGCCTCCGAGGGCTACATCGACCGGGCCTCGTCGGACCTGAAGTCGTACTACTTCGCGGCGGGCTACCAGCGCGGCAGCACGCTGCTGAAGTTCATCACCTTCTCAGGCCGCGAGAAAACCTACCAGGCCTGGAACGGCGTGCCGGAGGAGTTGCTCAAAACCAACCGCCGCTACAACGAGTTCACCTACGACAACCAGACCGACAACTACCAGCAAAACCACTACCAGCTGCACCTGGCCCAGGGCATCGGGGCCGACTGGAACCTGGCGGCGGCCCTGCACCTGACGCGCGGCTTTGGCTATTACGAAGAATACAAAACCGACCGGGCACTGGCTGATTACGGGCTGGCGCCGGTGGTGCTGGGTGATACCACCATTGAGTACACCGACCTGATCCGGCGCAAGTGGCTGGACAACTACTTCTACGGCGGCACCGTGGCCCTGAACTACCAGCCGCGCCACAACGACCGGCTGCAGGCCACCGTGGGCGGCGCCTGGAACCGCTACGACGGCGACCATTACGGCGAGGTCATCTGGGCGCAGTACGCCTCCAACGGTGCCATTCGCCACCGCTACTACTTCAACGACGCCACCAAGACCGACTTCAACACCTACGCCCGCGCCACCTGGCAGGTGCTGCCACGCCTGGGCGTGTACGGCGACGCGCAGGTGCGCCACATCGGCTACGACATTCGGGGGCTCGACGACGACAAGCGCGACGTGACCACCCACGCCCGCTACACCTTCTTCAACCCCAAGGCCGGCGCCACCTTCGACCTGGCTACGGGCAGCCAGCTCTACGGCAGCGTGGCCGTGGGCCAGCGCGAGCCGGTGCGCTCCGACTTCACCGACCGCCCCACCACCGACCGCGCCAAGGCCGAGCACCTGACCGATTTCGAAGCGGGCTACCGCCTCACCCAGGCCACCGACTCCTGGCTGGGCCGCGGTACCAGCCTGCGCCTGGAAGTGAACTACTTCTACATGGACTACCGCAACCAGCTAGTCAACACCGGGCAGCTGAACGACGTGGGCTCGGCCATCCGCACCAACATCCCGCGCAGCTTCCGCACGGGCGTGGAGCTGACTGGGGCCGCCGGGCTGCTGCAAAACCGCCTTACCCTGAGCAGCACCCTCACGCTGAGCCGCAACCAGCTGCGCAACTACCTCGAAACGGTGTACGTGTACGACGACGACTATAACCTGCTCGACACCCGCGAGCTGACGTACCGCAACTCCACCATTTCCTACTCGCCTGCGGTGGTATCGGCCAGCACGGTGGAGGGCGAGCCGCTGAAAGGCCTGCGCTTGGCCTTGCTCTACAAAACCGTCAGCCGCCAGTACCTCGACAACTCGGCCAGCGCGGCCCGCAGCATTCCGGCCTACCAGGTGATGGACCTGCGCCTGCGCTACACGCTGCGCCCCTCGTGGATGCGGGAGCTGGAGCTGGGCCTGCTGGTCAACAACCTGCTGAATAAGGAGTACGTGAACAACGGCTATACCTTCGGCAACTTCGACCCCGCCGGCCAGCGCCTGAGCTACAACTACTACTACCCCCAGGCCACGCGCAACTTCCTGGCTTCGGTGGGCGTGAAGTTCTAGATTCAGAACCAGGCCGCTAATTGCAGAGCCCGGCGCGTCAAATGGATGCGCCGGGCTTTTGCTTTGGGTGCTATCCGGCGGGCAAAAATCCAGTTCCGGCCCCGGCCGAAGGCAAAACCTCTTTCCCTGAGCGGCGGGATTAACTATATTTGTAGCCCCCGCTTTGCATCGTGCTGTTTCTCACCACCATATTGCCCCGTCTGCGCTTCAGTCTGCTGGCCGCTACCCTGCTGCTGGTCGTCGGGCTGAACAACCAGGCCGTAGCCACCTTCCGCGTCGCGGCCAAGGCTGGCGCGCCGGCGCGGGTGACGGGCGCGCCCAAGGGCACGGTGGTGAAGCAGAAGGTGATGCTGGAAGCCACGAGCCAACTCGGCCCCTGGCTGCAGCCCGCCGCCGAAGCCTGGGAGCCCGCGGCCCCTGCGGCCGCCACCCGAATTGCCTGGTTCCGGGCCACCGCGCCCGCCGTACGGCCCTCGGCCGTACCCGACTGGTTCCGCACGCGCCTGCTGGAAGCGGCGCTGTCGCCGCACGCGCCCTAGGGCGGCCGCGCGCCGCATTGGGCGCGCCGGCCCCGGCTTTAGGCGAAGCCTGAGCGGATGGCCGAAAAACGGAAGCAGGTTTTCTGACCTGCGTCAGCCGAAGAGGCGGCCGCGTAGCCGCCGCAGTCGATGACTTTCATCGGCCGCACCCCAACCCCGCAATTCATTTACCCCTTTTTTCATGCGTAATAAAGGTATAGTCATTGCGCTGACGCTTATCGTGTCGGCGTTGTGCGTCTACTTTCTCTACTTCACGTTCGTCTCGCGGCGGGTGCAGGCCGATGCCGTGCGCTACGCCACCCACAACGGTGAAGTCAACCAGCCCCAGCGCCAGCACTACCTCGACTCGGTGTGGCGGGCGCCCGTCACCAGCGTGCTCGGGGCCGATTACACCTACCGCGACGTGCGCGCCTCGGAGCTGGGCCTCGGCCTCGACCTGAAGGGCGGCATGCACGTGACGCTGGAAGTGTCGCCGGTGGAGATTGTGCGCGCCATGGCCGGCAACTCCAAGGATGCCAAGTTCAACCAGGCCCTGCGCCGCGCCCAGGAGCTGCAGAAGCAGAACCCGAGCACCTCGTTCACGGCCCTGTTTGGTCAAGCCTGGCGCGAAGTGGCCCCCGGCGACCGGCTGGCCCGCATCTTCGCCAACACCACCAACCGCAGCCGCAACATCGACGCCGGCACCACCGACGAGAAAGTGTTGCGCACCATCGACCAGGAAGTGGAGGAGGCCATTACCCGCGCCTTCACCATCCTGCGCACCCGCGTCGACAAGTTCGGCGTGAACCAGCCGAACATTCAGCGCGTGAAGGGCACCGGCCGCATCCAGGTGGAAATGCCCGGCGTCGACAACCCCGACCGTATCCGCAAGCTGTTGCAGAGCCAGGCCAAGCTGGAGTTCTGGGAAGTGTGGAACATCGACGAAATCGGGCCGTTCCTGACCCAGGCCAACGAGCTGGTCATTGCCCAGGAGAAAGCCGCTAAGAACGGCACCGCCACCACGGCTGCCGCCACCCCCGGCGACACCACCGCTGCCGCTGCTACCGCCGCCGCCGACACCACTTCGCTGGCTGGTAAGCTGGCCAACAAAACCAAGGACGCCAAAGCCGCCGCCAAGGACACCAGCGCCGCCGCCCAGCAGGGCCAGGGCCTGTTCCGCTACCTGACGGCCGTGGGCCCCGGCACCCTAGGCGCCCGCCTGCGCGACACCGCCCGCGTCAACAAGCTGCTGGCTTCGCCCGAAGTGCGCGCCGCGCTGCCCCCGAACCTGACCTTCCTGTGGAGCTTCAAGCCCGACGTGATTGGCAAGGAAGAGATGCTGACCATCTACCCAATCCGCAAGTCGCGCGACCAGCAGGCCCCCATCGGCGGCGAAGTGGTAACCGACGCCCGCCAGGACTACGACCAGAGCGGCCAGCCGGAGGTATCGATGCAGATGAACCCCTCGGGCGCCAAGAAGTGGCAGAAGCTGACCGGGGCCAACGCCGGCCGCCAGGTGGCCATCGTGCTTGACGACCAGGTGCAGTCGGCCCCGCGCGTCAACGGCGAAATTGCCGGGGGCAACTCCAGCATCTCGGGCTCCTTCACCATCGACGAAGCGCAGGACCTCGCTACCAAGCTGAAGTCGGGTACGCTGCCGGCCCCCACGCGCATCGTGGAAGAAGCCGTGGTGGGTCCCTCGCTCGGTCAGGAAGCCATCAACCAGGGCCTGTACTCCTCGCTGGCTGGTCTGGGCGTCATCATGCTGTTCATGGCCTTCTACTACGGCCGCGCCGGTCTGGTCGCCGATGCCGTGCTGCTCTTCAACATGTTCCTGATTCTGGGCGTACTGGCTCAGTTCAGCACCGCTCTCACCCTGCCCGGCATTGCCGGTATGATCCTGGTCATTGCCACCTCGGTGGACGCCAACGTACTGATCTTCGAGCGGATCCGCGAAGAGCTCAACCACGGCCTCTCGCACAAGGACGCCATCAACAAGGGCTACTCGCGCGCCTTCACGGCCATCTTCGACACCAACGTCACCACGCTGATTATTGCCATCATCCTGGGCTTCTTCGGCACGGGTCCGGTGCAGAACTTCGCCGTGACGCTGGGTATCGGCGTGTTCACCTCGTTCCTCTCGGCCTTCTTCGTGTCGCGCCTCATCATCGAGTGGCTGATCAAGGGCAAGGAAACGACCCGCATCACCTTCTCGACCTTCCTCTCGCGCAACCTGTTCCAGAACGTGAACTTCGACATCGTGGGCAAGCGCTACTTAGCCTACGCCCTCTCGTCGTCGATCATCGTGATTGGCTTTATCCTGATGTTCATTCAGGGTGGCCCGAACCTGGGCGTGGACTTCCGTGGGGGCCGCGCCTACGTGGTGGACTTCAACAAGGAAATGGTGGCCTCCGACGTGCGGGAGCACCTGCACGGGGTGTTCCAGGATGCCGGTACCGAGGTGAAAACCTACGGCTCGCCCGACCGCCTGCGCATCACCACCGGCTACCTGGCCGATGACGAGAGCGTAACTGCCGACCAGAAAGTGCGCGCCGCCCTCGACCGCGGCCTGCAGCAGTACGCCGCCGACGCGCCGGTGGTGCAGAGCACCTCGAAAGTGGGCGCTACCATTGCCGACGACATCAAGAAAACCTCGGTGCTGAGCCTGGGCCTGACCCTGCTGGCCATCTTCGTGTACGTACTCTTCCGCTTCGAGAAGTGGCAGTACTCGATGGCCGCCGTGGTGGCGCTGTTCCACGATGCGCTGTTCGTAATTGCCTGCTACCCGATTGCGCGGGCCCTGGGCATGAACCTGGAAATCGACCAAGTATTCGTGGCCGCCGTGCTCACGGTAATCGGCTACTCGATGAACGACACCGTGGTTATCTACGACCGGATTCGCGAGTACCTCAAGGAAAACCCCAACCTGACCTTCGCGCAGGTGGTGAACCCGGCCCTGAACAGCACCTTCTCCCGCACGATGATTACCGCCACGACCATCCTGATGGTAGTGACGGTGCTCTTCTTCTTCGGCGGCGAGACGCTGCGCTCGTTCTCCTTCGCCATGATTGTGGGTATGATCATCGGGACGTACTCTTCGCTGTTCATTGCCGCCCCGCTCATTCTCGACACCTCGGCCGGCAAGGCCAAAGGCAAAGGCTCGGAACCCGGCGCTCCGACCGACGCCGCCGCGCCCAAGCTGTCGACGGCCCTGCAATAAGGACCACGGATTCAGAAGGATTATTGCGGATTCTACGGATTTCGTGAACGATTCGGCAAGCAGCCCGACCTCAACAGGTCGGGCTGTTTTGTTTTGTGGGTATGTCAAGGTCAGGATTAAAAGTCTTAATCAGACATTGACATCCGCTAATATTTTATTTAACTATGAAGGTTGCCGACAAGCGGTGGATACTAGTTATCAGTTGATTTCCACTGGTTTTGTCGGCTGGTGCTTTCCCTGAAAATCGGTTGTCACTGAATTTCATGTAGCTACATGGCTTTTCGGGAATTTTAGGAATTATCAAGCAACCATTTGTCCAGCAGCCTGCGAGTTGCCAGCTGTAAACTTCTCCCACCGCCGTGTCCTCCGCTCAGCCCGACCACGACCCCGATTTGCTGCTTGGCCTGCTTGGCGGCTGCCAGCGGGCTGACCGTGGCAGCCAGCGCCGGCTCTACATGCTGTACTACAGCTACGCCATGGGCATCTGCCTGCGCTACGCCCGCACCCGCGACGAAGCCATGGAAGCCGTCAACGACGGGTTCATGAAGGTGTTCCGCGACGTGACGCGTTTCGACACGACGAAATACGACCAGCTGACCAGCACCTTCCGCGGGTGGCTGAAGCGCATCATGATTCACACCGCCATCGACCAGTACCGCGCCAGCGGCAAGCACCGCCTGCAGCAGTCCATCGACGACACGCCGGCCCTGCAGTACGCCGACGACCACTACACCGCCCTCGACGCGCTGAGCTACGACGAAATCATTGAATTGGTCGGTCAGCTCACCCCCGGCTACCGGGCCGTGTTCAACCTCTACGTCATCGACGGCTACACTCACGAGGAAATTGCCAGCCAGCTCGGCATTTCGGTGGGGGCTTCCAAGTCCAACCTCTCCAAGGCCCGGGCCCACCTGAAAACCTTGCTCTTTAAAAACCGCCACCATGCATACGCCGGATCTATCGGATGAAGAACTCGATGCGCTGTTTCGGCAGGGCGCCGAGCGCTACCCCGAGGAACTGAACCTGGGGGCGTGGGCGCGCATGGAGCAGAAGCTGGACGAGGCCCACGTGCAGCAGCTGGTCAACCGCAAGGTGGCCCGCCTGTTCGCGGCCGAAATCGGTATCGTGGCGGTGCTGCTGCTCATCTGGGGCGGCTACCGCGAATACCTGCCGCTATCGGAAACCGCCGCTCCGGCCGCTGCCGCCGTGGTGGGACATGCAGCCGCACCGGGTAATGATGCATCGGCACCGATTCGCCCCGGCGCAGCAGCCGGCACGACGCGTAAGCTGAGCCCCGCCGCTGAGGTGGCCGCCGCAACCGCCGCTGCCAGCCAGACCGCTGAACCGGCTGAAACGAGGACCGAGGCACCAGGTCAGCCGCCGGTAAATGCTGCCGATCCGGCCGTGTCGGCACCCGCGGAGCTGGCCGTCGGGCCAAATTCGCGCCGCAAAACGCGCCGCGTGCCGTTGACCGCGGGGGCTCTGGCCGCTGATGAACCAGGTGCGACGACGGAAGCCGGCGAGGCAGCTACCAGGTCGGCAGCCGGCCGGACGCCCAACCGCCGCCGGCGCCAGGCTAAGCTGAACGCGGCGCTACTGGCGGCGGCAACCGCCCGTCCGAAGCATCCGGCGGCTAGTGCCGCTGCCAGCCGTGAAATGAGCGCCCGGTGGTCTGAGCATACGATTCCCACCACGGCTGCCGCGCTGAACGATGGTTCGGCACCGGCTGCCGCTGAAGCCGGGACGGGGAGCAAGGCCGCCAGCCGTACCAACCGCAACGTCGGTTCCAAAGGCGGGCAAGGCACTTCGGCTTCGACGGGCTTGCTGCCGCTGCCTTCTGTCAGCAGCAATCAGGCAGGAGCCTTACAGCCCGCCTCTGAATCGGCACTACTGGCTGCTCCAGCCGCTGCCGCGACGCGGGGCAACGCTACCGGCACTACGACTGCCGGGGCGGACCAACCCAACAACGAAGGCGCCGGGCTGACGGCCGACGCGCTGCGGCCGCTGACGACGGCGCTGCTGACGATGCCCGCCGAGGAACTGCCCGCTACGCTGCCGGCCGACAGCATCGTGCGGCGCCGCCCGCGGCCGTTCGTGCCCAGCCGCATCTTCATCACTGGGCTGTACGCGCCGGAGCTGACCACCGTGCGCAACGCCGGCTTCGAGCGGCCAGGCCACAGCGCGGGCATTCAGGTGGAATACCTGCTGCTGCCGCGGCTGCGCCTGAACGTGGGCCTGCTCAGCTCGATGAAATACTACCAGGCGCGGGGCTCCGACTATACCTGGCCCCGGCCGCCGATGTACACCATTCCGCGCGTGGAAGGCACCTGCCGAATTACCGACGTGCCGGTGAACCTGCGCTTCGATGCCATGCAGGGCGTGCGTTACCGGGCTTTCGTCAGCGCGGGGCTGTCGTCGCTGCTGATGCGCGACGAGCAGTACTACTACCACTACAACAACTACGGTACCTCCTACAGCCGCACCTGGCAGGTGAAAAAAGGCAGCAAGCACCTTTTCAGCGTGGTCAACCTCTCGGCCGGGCTGGAGCGCCAACTTTCGCTACGCTGGGCCCTGCAGGCCGAGCCCTACGTGAAGCTGCCCCTGGGCGGGGTAGGGGCGGGCAAGGTGCGCCTGAGCAGCGGCGGCGTGTTCTTCGGCCTCAAGTACGGCTTGTAACTTCTCATCCTCTCCACCGGGCGCGGGCCACTGGTCCGGGCTACATTTCCTCCACCATACCATGTTTTCACGGCAAATACCCCGCGTGCTTGGCCTAGCGGCGGCAGTGGCCCTGGCGGCCGGTGCTGCGCTGGGCGTGAGCAGCTGCTCGTACCAGAACGAGCAGGAGCTGTTCGCGGGCGAGCAAATCAGCTGCGACACCGTCAGCGTCACCTACCGCGGCACCATCGCCCCGCTGCTGGCCCAGCACTGCCAGCGCTGCCACGGCCCCACCCGCGCCGAGAGCGGGGTGGTCGTCACCTCGCACCACGACGTGCAGACGCTGGGCCGCACCGGGCAGCTGCTGGGCGTGATTCAGCACAAGCCGGGCTACCCGGCCATGCCCGACGACGAGCCCATGCTCGGGGCCTGCGACATCAATAAAGTGAAGATCTGGGTGCGCGCCGGCATGCCCGATAATTAATCCTACCCAAGCCTCCACCAACCATGAAACGCCTTTTCACCCTGCTGGCCGCTACCCTGCTGCTGGCCGCGCCCCTCTCGGCCCAGCAACGCTATACCACGCGCTCGGCCAGCATCGATTTCTTCTCCGATGCCCCGCTGGAAGACATTTCGGCCAAGAACACCCAGGTTACGGCCGCCATCGACCTGCTCAGTCAGCAGATGGCCTTCGTGGCAACGATGAAGGAATTCGTGTTTCCCGACGGGCTGATGCAGGCGCACTTCAACGAAAACTTCGTGGAATCGGAAAAGTACCCGCGCGCCACCTTCAGCGGCCGGCTGCTGGGCATTCCGGAAAGCGGCATGCCCACGGCGGGAATCGTGCCGGTGGAAGTGGAGGGCGACCTGACCATTCACGGCGTGAAGCGCCGCGTGAAAGTGCCCGGCACGCTGGAGTTTATCGACAAGCAACTGGTGGCCAAGGCCAAGTTTTCGGTAGCCCCGGCCGACTACAAGATTGACATTCCGAGCTTGATCAAGGAGCACATTGCCAAGACGGTGGACATTACGGTGTACGCCGTGTGCGCCCCGCAGATTGCCCCGCCCGTGTCGCAGCAGCAAGCCACGCCGCCGGCCCGGCCCTGATAACCCGCCTTCTTCCTCCACCACCTCCTCCGTATGCTTACTCTTTACCCCACGCCGCTGCGGCGGCTTTTGCTGAGCGGAGCCCTGCTGCTGGGCCTGCACCTGACGGCCGCCGCCCAGGACGACCTGCTGCAGCAGCTGGAGCAGCAATCCACCACCGAGGCCAAGCCCGACTTCGCCACCGGCACCTTCAAGGGCACGCGCATCGTCAACGGGCAGTCCATCGAAACGCCGGCCAGCGGCTCCATGCAGTTTCTGATCGGGCACCGCTTCGGGCAGCTCAACAGCGGCGCCTACAACTTCTTCGGGCTCGACCAGGCCACCATCCGCCTCGGGCTGGAGTACGGGCTGAACGACCGGCTGGCCGTGGGCATCGGCCGCAGCTCCATGGACAAGACTTTCGATGGCTTCGTGAAGTACAAGGCGCTGCGGCAACACTCCGGCCCCCACGCCGTGCCCGTAACGGTGACCTTGCTGGCCACCAGCACCATCACCACGCTGAAATTCCCCGTCGGGGCCGACCGCAGCACCTCTTCGCGCATGGCCTACAGCTACCAAGCCTTGGTGGCGCGCAAGTTCAGCCCCGGCCTCTCGGCCCAGCTGATGCCTACGCTGGTACACCGCAACCTGGTGCCCCTGCCCGGCGACGACAACGACGTGTACGCCGTGGGCGGGGCCGTGCGGCAGAAGCTCACCAAGCGCATTGCCCTCACGGCCGAGTACTACTATGTGCTGTCGAGCACCACGGCCAACCAGACGCACAACCCGCTGGCCCTGGGCTTCGACATCGAAACCGGCGGGCACGTGTTTCAGCTGCACTTCACCAACGCCCAGGGCATGGTGGACCCGCTGTTCATTCCGCGCACCACCGGTAACTTCTTCAAGGGCGACATTTTCTTTGGCTTCAACATCAGCCGCTCCTTCGGGCTGAATCACAAAAAGCAGTAAACCAATCCTGTAGCGCGAACCAGTGGTTCGGGAGCGGCAGCCCGGTTTGTAATCCGAGTGTCGGCCGGGCTGCCCCCACGCGAGCCAGCCGGCCGGGCCGGCGGTTCGCGCTACAGGTTGCCAAACGGGAAGCTCCGTTTCGGGTGTCCGGCCGCGCCAATGGAGGAGGCGTGCGGATGTCCTAACGCACGACGGTAGCGGCCGCGCCGCCGGCAACGGAGCTTCCCCATTATGCCAGGATGCCCGGTCGATTGGCCGGGCATTTCTGCGTTTGGCGCGGCTGGGTGCGGGGCCGCCACACGTGGGGAGACGCGGCCGGTAGTGCGGGCAAGCGGGGCGTTGCCCAACACCAGAAGCCACCCGGCCGTTAAACTGAACGGTTGGTGGGACATAGCGCCAACGCGACGCCATGCGCAAGCTGCTTTCCTTTCTCGCGCCGCTGATAGCCAGTACGGGCTGCGGCGACTGTGTGCCCGTCGAGCCGACGCCCGACGAGCGGGCCTGGGTGGAGGTGTACCGGCCCGGTCAGCAGATTACGTTTCGCAGCAACCGCGGCGCCACCAACGTGCTGACCATGCAGCCGCTCAAGGAAATGCGCAGCAACCAGGACTGCAACAAGCTGGAATCCGGGAAGTACCAGCCCCTGCGCCTGACGCTGGTGCTGCAATCGGCTACCAACCACGGCGGGCCGGAAAACCCCAGCTGGTCGCTGCAACTGGACAAAACCAGTCCCGAGCGCCCGGCCACGCTGCTGTTTAACCTGGCCGGCCTGCTCGGCGACAACAGCGACGTGCCCGGCGGCAAGGTATTCAAGCTGCTGCCGGCCCCGGTGACGCTCAGCAACGGCCGCAGCTTCCCCGCGGCCTACGCCATCCGCAATGGGCAGAACGCCATCTACCTGCGCGGTAGCCAGCTGCGGGCGGCCTACTGGGACCAGCGCGCCGGCCTGCTCCGCTACGAGCTGGAGAGCGGGGAAGTGTTCGACCTGGCCAACTAACGGCCTATTGTAGAGAGGTATAATTGCGTGTCGTCGCCCGCGCCGCGTGGGAATTGTTCACGCATGAATCGTTCCACGACGAGACGCAACCTTGCGTTTCCACATCGTTCGACGACCCGTAACCAATCTGGCCCGCTCATAAACGACAACAGCCCCGGTCACGTGACCGGGGCTGTTGCTGAACGGAGAAAAGTCGGAATCAGGCGTTAGAACGAAGCCGTGACGCCTTCGGCCACTACTTCCTTCACTTCGGGAACCATGCGCTTGAGCAGGTTTTCGATGCCCGATTTCAGCGTCACCGTGGCCGAGGGGCAGCCTGAGCAGGAGCCCTGCAGGTTCACCGTCACGATGCCTTCGTTGTAGCTCTTGAAGGTGATGTTGCCGCCGTCCTGCTCCACGGCGGGACGCACGTAGTTGTCGAGCAAGTCGATGATTTTCTGGGCCGTGGCCTGGTCTTCGGCCGAGCCGGCGGCGCCAGCGGCTTCCTGCTGGGCGGCGCGGTGCTCGGTCACGGGGTCGACGAGGAAAATGGGCCCGCCCGACTCCACGTAGGACTTCAGGAAGGTGCGCAGCTCCGGAATCAGGTGCGTCCAGGTCAGGTCCGACGACTTGGTCACCGTCACGAAGTTCTGGGCTAGGAACACGCGGCTCACGTAGTCGAACTTGAATAGCTCCTGGGCCAGCGGCGAGTTGGCGGCGGCTTCGGCATCGGGGTAGTCCACGCTCACCCCGTCGCTGAGCAGCTGGGTGTTGAGCACGAACTTCATCGACTCGGGGTTCGGGGAGGCTTCGGCGTAGATGGACACCGAGCCGGCGGGGGCGGTAGTATTCATGGTTGAGACTGTGCTGCTTAGAGACGAAGAGGGAGCCGCAAGGAAGCGGATTTGGTGTATAACCGCAACTGCCGGCCCGCGGTTGCAAAAGTAACAGATTGCGGCCGCCCGGTAGGCGAAAATACCCGCTGGCGGGTATGGCGGCGAGGCCGCCGCAGCGGGTAGTTTTGGCCTTTGCCCGAGCCCGGTTGCTATGAGGCGCCGCCTGCTGTTGCCCTTCGGCCTGCTGACCCGCCGCGCGGAGGCTGTGGCTAGGCCGTGGTGGCCGGGTGGCCGGAATATTTCCTAGCATCTCCCCGATGACCCGAATTTCGTTGCTCTTCTGCTGTTTGGGGGTGCTGTGGCTGGCGGCCGCGCCGGCGTATGCCCAGACGCCCCCGCTGGATGTGCTCTGCGACGAAACCTTTCAGCATCCGCCGCCCGACCACTACCTGCTGGGGCAGTTTCAGAACAACTCCCTCGCGCTGGGGCCCGAGGGCTACACCATGCGCTTCACGGCCGCGCAGCCGACGCTGGTGAACCAGTCTACCAACCCGCCCGGCCCGGCCCTGAACCAGCAGACCGACTTCGTGCTCGAAGCAGAGGTGCGCGGGCAGGGCTCCATCGGATTCTACTGGGGCGGGCAGTCGTCCGCCGAGGGCAACGAGTTCAACCTGTTGCAGCTCGACCTGGCCAATGCCGGCAGCCCCGGCTTTTCGGTGTGGCAGTTGCGCCGGGGCAGCCAATGGACCAAGCTGACCAGCGGTGCCCTGCCCGGGCCGGCCGCCGCGCCCGACTGGCACGCCCTGCGCGTGGCGCGCCGGGGCGACGCGGTGCAGTACTGGCTCGACGGCACCCAGGTGTGGCAGCAGCCCTGGAGCCCGCCCCCCGGCCGTAACGTGGGCCTGACGGTGCAAAACCCCGGCTCCCTCATCACCCTGCGCCGCCTGCGCATCCTGCATCGATACCACCTCAACCTGGCCCCCAACCTGCCCGCCGGCCTGCGCCGGGAGCGGCTCACGGCGCCGGGTCTGAACACCGAGCGCGAAGAAAGCTCGCCCCGGGTATCGGCCGACGGGCGGTGGCTGTACTTCGCCCGCGTTATGGGCGACAATAAGGCCGTGGACAGCTCCACCGGCTACAACTCGGACAGCTACGTGACCGAGCGGCAGGCCGATGGCAGCTGGGGCCCCGTGCGCGCCCTGGGCTACCCCATCAACAACGACGTATCCAACTACCCGCAGGCCGTGTCGCCCGACGGGCAAAGCCTGCTGCTGGGCGGCCTCTACACCCCCGAAGGCCGGGGCGGCGGCATGGGCTACTCGCACAGCCAGCGCCAGGCCGATGGCAGCTGGACGATGCCGGCCGCTCTCATTCCCGCCGCCGACGACAGCCAGCAGCCCGCGTTCGGGGTGCGCAACCAGTCGGGCGCCCTCGACGCCAGCGGCACCGTACTGGTGCATTCGGCGGTGCTGGCCTCCGACCTCAACAACACCGAGCTGTACCTGCGCCGCCGCTTGCTCGATGGGCACTGGTCGCCCTCGGTGCCGCTGCCAGCTTCCATCAACACCGCCGGCAACGAAACCACGCCTTTCCTGGCTCCCGACGGCAAGACGCTCTATTTTTCCTCCGATACCCACCCCGGCTACGGCAGCTTCGACGTGTTCGTGAGCCGCCGGCTCGACGACTCGTGGGCGCGCTGGAGTGAGCCGCTGAACCTGGGGCCGGCCGTCAACTCCGCACTCAGCGAAATCGACTTCTCCACCACCGCCACCGGCGACTTCGCCTACTTCGCCAGCGTCGACAACCTCACCATGCTGGGCGACATCTACCGGATGGCCCTGCCGACGGCCCTGCGCCCCACGGCCACCGTGCTGGTGCGCGGCCGCGTGCTCGACGCCCGCACCGGCCAGCCCGTGCCCGGCGCCCAGCTGCGCTACGAGCAGCTGCCCGACGGCCGGCAGGCCGGCGAGGTGCCCGCCACCGCGGCCGGTACCTTCGAAATAGCCCTGCCCGCTGGCCTCCAGTACGGCTTCCGGGCCGAGGCCACGGGCTACCTCACCGCCTCCGACAACCTGGACCTGGGCGCCACCGCCACCGGCGAAGTCAGCCGCGACCTGTACCTGCTGCCCGTGCTGCCCGAGGTGGCCCCACTGGCCGCCGCGCCGGTGGCCGTGGCCGCCGCCTCGGTCGGCACCCCGGCCAAGGTGGCCCCGCTGACGCCGCCCCGGCCCACCGCGGCGCGGCTGGTGCTCAACAACGTGTTTTTCGAGCAGGGCAAGCCGGTGCTGCTGCCCGCTTCCTTCCCCGAGCTGAAGCGCCTGGCCCAGACGCTGCGCGACAACCCCACGCTGCGCATTCGCCTGGAAGGCCACACCGACAACCAGGGCGACGCTGCCAAAAACCAGCTGCTGAGCGAGCTGCGCGTGGCCGAAATCAAAAAGTACCTGATCCGCCAGCAGGTGGCCGCCGACCGGCTCGAAACCGTGGGCTACGGCCCCACGCGCCCGATAGCGGCCAACGACGTGGAGGCCAACCGCCGCCGCAACCGCCGCGTCGAATTTGCCATTCTGCAGCGCTGAGCCGCCTTTCCCCTTTCTGATGATGACTTTACCCCGATTCCGGCGCGTGGCGCTGTTGGTGTTAGCCGCGCTGCTGAGCGGGCGGCTGGCGTCGGCCCAGCAGCTGGTGCCCCGCCTGCTGCTCGACGAGGATTTTCAGGACAACCGCCGCAACTGGCCCCTGGGCGAGCTGGGCAATGCCCGCTACGAGCTGAAGCACGGCGAGTACAGCGGCGAGGAATACACCCACAACAACCGCCAGCGCGTGGCCCTGATTCAGGTGCCGCTGCGCGCCGACCGCGACTTCGACATCGAGGCGGAGTACCGCACCAACAACGTGGGCACGCTGGCCTGGGGTGCCCGCGACGAGTACAACATGCAGCTGTTCGGCATCAATCCTGACAAGCACGTGTCCATCTGCGGCTGGCAGCGCGGCACGTTTTTCTGGGGCGCCCCCGAAAGCACCACCGCCCGCGGCATCAGCCAGAAAGGCTGGAATACCCTGCGTCTGGAGCGGCGCGGCGGCCGGGTGCGCTACTTCATCAACGGCGAGCAGGTGGCCGAAACGGCCTTTGCCGGGCTCTGGGGGCAGGGCATCGGGCTGGAAACCAACCGCAGCTCCACGGCCCGACTGCGCCGCCTGCGGGTGTGGCAGCTGGAGCCCGCTCCGCCGGCCGCCCCGGCGCCGGTAGCAGCCGCGCCGCCCGCCGCGCCTGCCCCCACCGAAACGGCCGACGCGGCGGAGGCGCTGGCCACGCCGCTGCACGCCGGGCAGCGGCTGGCGTTGCGCAACGTGTTTTTCGTGCAGGGCAAGCCGGAGCTGCTGGGCACCAGCAAGCCCGAGCTGGCGCGGCTGGCGACGGCCCTGAACGGACAGCCCGCGCTGCGCATCCGCCTGGAAGGCCACACCGACAACCAGGGGCCGGAGGAGAAGAATCAGACCCTGAGCGAACAGCGCGCCGAGGCCATCAAAGCCTTCCTGGTGAAATACGGCGTGGCTGCGGCCCGTCTCCAAACGGCCGGCTACGGTTCCACTCGCCCGGTAGCGGCTAATGATTCCGAGCCGAACCGCCGCCGCAACCGCCGGGTGGAATTCGTGGTCGTGGAGTAAGCTGCGGGCCGGGCTGGCCCCGTAGCTTTGGGCATGGCTGCCACCGTTTCCCGCCTCACCCGCGCCCTGTTCCGCCCCGTCGACATTGCCTGGCTGGTGTATCTGCGCCTGGGCGCGGGCTTTCTGCTGGCCCTGGAGCACGGCGGCGGGCTGCTCATCGGGCGGGTGCGCAACTACACCGCGCCGCGCTTTCACCTGCGCTACCTGGGCTGGGAATGGCTGCCGCACCCGCCCGCCGGCGTCATCTATGCCCTGTATGCGCTGATTGTGGCCGCCGGCCTGGCCGTGGCCGCCGGCTGGCGCTACCGTTGGGCCGCCGCCCTGCTCAGCCTGGGCTACGTGGCCCTGCTGCTGCTGGAAGAAACCGAGTACATCAACCACTTCTACCTCTACGCCCTGCTGGCGGCCGTGCTGGCCCTGCTGCCCGCCCACCGCGCCGCCTCCGCCGACGTGCGCGCCAGCCGCGTGGCCCCCGTCGCCACGGTGCCCGCCTGGATGCGGGCCCTCATTCTCTTTCAGGTCGGCGTAGTGTACGTGTTTGCCGCCCTGGCCAAGCTCAACCCCGACTGGCTGGCCGCGCGCCCGCTCAGCGTGTGGCTGGCGGCTAAGGCGCACTACCCGCTCGTCGGCGGGCTGCTGGCGCACCCGAGTACCGCCTGGCTGCTGAGCTACGGCGGGCTGGCCTTCGACGCGCTGGTGGTGCCGCTGCTGCTCTGGCGCCGCACCCGGGTGTGGGGCTTCGCCTGGGCGGCCCTGTTTCACCTCTCAAACGTGGTAGTGTTCGGCCTGGGCACCTTTCCGTGGGTGGCGCTGCTACTCACCAGCCTGTTTTTTGCCCCCGATTTTCCGCGCCGCCTGCCCGGTTTCGCCGGCCGCTGGTTTCGTAGCCGATTGCCCGCGGTGCCTGCCACTGAGCCGGCCGCATTGGTCACCGATAACTTGCCCCCGGCCCCGACGCGTCGCCGGGTGCTGGCCGGCCTGGCCGCTTTCGTGGCGGTGCAGCTGCTACTGCCGCTGCGCCACTTCCTTTACCCCGCCGACGCGCACTGGACCGAGGAAGGCCACCGCTTCAGCTGGCACCTGATGCTGCGCGCCAAGCAGGGCTCGGCCAGCTTCCGCGTACGCCTGGCCAATGGCCGCGAAGAAACCGTCTGGCCCGATCAGTACCTGACGCCCAACCAGGCCCGCAAGCTCGTCGACAGCCCCGATCTGCTCCTACAGTTTGCCCACCTGCTGGCCCAGGACTACCGCCGGCGCGGCCTGCCACCCGTCGCCGTGTACTGCGACTCGCACCTGAGCCTGAACGGCCACCCCGCCCGCCCGCTGGTCAGCCCCCGGCTGAACCTGCTTACCCAACGGCGCGGCTGGGGCCACTACCCTTGGGTGCTGCCGGGGCCGGGCGAGGAAAGTAATCCGGACCGGTAAAGACCCGTTGGATTATGAACGGGCTGACTTGCTACACCCGGCTCCCGCGGGCCCGCAGCAGCATATCGGCCAGCACCAGCGCCGTCATGGCATCCACGATGGGCACGGCGCGGGGCAGCACGCAGGGGTCGTGGCGGCCTCGGCCGGCCAGCTCGATGGGCTGACCCTGGTCGTCGATGGTTTGCTGGGGCTGCAGAATGGTGGCCACGGGCTTGAAGGCCACGCGGAAGTAGATGTCCTGCCCATTGGAGATGCCGCCCTGAATGCCGCCGGAGTGGTTGGTACGGGTGCGCACCTGCCCGGCCTCGTCGGTATAAAAAGCGTCGTTGTGCTCCGAGCCGAACAGCAAGGTGCCCGCGAAGCCCGAACCGTACTCGAAGCCCTTCACGGCGTTGATGCTCAGCATGGCCTTGCCCAATTCCGCGTGCAGCTTGTCGAACACCGGCTCGCCCAGGCCGGCGGGCACGCCGCGCACCACGCCTGTTATCAGCCCGCCCACGGTGTCGTGCCGGTCGCGGGTCTGCCGGATCAGCTGGGCCATGCGCTCGGCCGTGTCGGGGTCGGGGCAGCGCACCAGGTTCGAGTCGATGAGCGCGAGGTTGAGCTGCTCGTAGCCCACCGGCACGGCCACCGCCCCCACCTGCGACACGTAGCTCTGCACCGTGATGCCGTGCTGGCGCAGAAATGCGGCGGCTACAGCCCCGGCGGCCACGCGGGCGGCCGTTTCGCGGGCCGAGGAGCGGCCCCCGCCCCGGTAGTCCCGGTGCCCGTATTTCTGGTCGTAGGTGTAGTCGGCGTGCGAAGGCCGGTAGGCGTGCTGAATGTGCGAGTAGTCGTGGCTGCGCTGGTCCTGGTTGCGAATCAGCAGCGCAATGGGCGTGCCCGTGCTCCGCCCCTCAAACAGCCCCGACAGCACCTCCACCTCATCGGCCTCGCTGCGCGGCGTGGTCAGCTCCGACTGGCCCGGGCGGCGGCGGTCCAGCGCGTGCTGAATGTCGGCCACCTCTACGGCCAGCCCGGCCGGGCAGCCGTCGATAATCACGCCGATGCCGGGGCCGTGCGACTCGCCGAAGGTGCTGATGCGAAACAGGGTGCCGTAGGAATTGCTCATGGGGGCAAAGGTAGACGGCGGAAAGCCGTGGTGCTGCGCTGACGCGAATGACACAGCTGTACGGCATGTCATTGCTGGGGCTACGCTTCGCAATGACAGCGGGGTGGTCGTCGGCTTTTCCTGGCGTACCTGCGTACTGCCAGGCGTTACCGTTCGCCATGCCCTGCCTTTACCGCTGCCTGATTCTCGCCTGCCTGCTCGGCCTCAGCCAGCGCGCCCGCGCCCAAACCAGCCCGCCGCCCCGCCGGCTGGACCGCGCCTTCCAGACCTGGTACAACTACACCGGCGACCATCAGCTCACCGACTTCTGGGGTCTGCACACCGAAGCCCAGCTGCGCCGCGCCGATTTGCTGCCCCGGCGCCAGCAGCTGCTGCTGCGCCTGGGCCTGAATCAGCACTGGTCGGATAAGCTGCAGACGGCGGCCGGCTACACGTTCCTGCGCACGTATCCCTACGGCGAGTACCCCGAAGGCCACAGCTGGGAGCACCGCGGCTACGAGGAAGTGCAGCTGGCCGACACGCTGGGGCGCCTGGCATTGGGCCACCGCTTCCGCCTGGAGCAGCGCTGGATTCGGGGCGCAGGCGAAGCCGGTCCGACGTTCAGCAACCGCGCCCGGTACCAGTTCAGCGCCCAGCTGCCCCTGCAAGGCCGCCGCGTCGACCCCAAGGAGTGGTACCTGACTGCCTACGATGAACTGTTCGTGGGCTTCGGGCGGAATGTGGACCAGTCTTTCAATCAGAACCGCCTCTACGCCGCCCTGGGCCGGCAATTCACCAAAGCCGGCAGCGCCGAGCTGGGCTACATGTACCACGTGAAGGCCCACGGCGACGGCCGCACCTTCGAGCGAAACCACACGCTGTACGTGGCCGTGACCTACGACCTGGATTTGCGGCGGAAATAGCGCGAGCTTTATAGTTCGCGTATCGTTACTGACGGCCGCACGACAATCGTTCAGGCGTGTTGTTCAACGAAACGCGAACTGAAAGTTCGCGCCACAACTCGTCAGATAATCAGCCGCACGCCGCCCAGCTCCGAAATCTGGTAGGGAAACTGGTCGCCGGGCGAGCCGATGAACATGAAGTTCTTCGGAATGCCCCACTCGCGCGACAACTCGTCGATCAGCTCGGGCCCGAACTTGCCTTGCCGGGTCACGAATTCCACCTCGATCTGCTCATAGGCGCGGTCGAGCACGCGCACGTCGTTGAGCAGCTCGGGCGCTACTTGCTCCCCCTCGCGCAGCAGCGTCACGATTTTCAGGCGGGTGGTGAATTCGTTTTCCACCACGTAGGTCATCACCTTGTTGAGGTTCGATACGTTGTCGCCCTTGGTAAAAAACACGAATTCCTGCTGGTTCAGCTCGCGCAGCAGGCGGCGCACCGTGAGCCGTCCGTAGCGCGACCAGCTGCCGTACCGCTCCGAGAGGCGCTGAATGCCGTGCAGCAGCAGCTTCAGAATGGCCACCCGCTCCAGCATCACCACCACCAGCAGCATGGTGGGCACGAAATACTGCAGGAAGGTCACGAGGTGGGCGGGGTGCAGCTTGATGTTGCCGAACAGCCCCACCACCACGCCCAGCAGGGCCAGCACCACCGTCGGGATGGTGGCGTAGACGGGCCGGGGCAGGCGCCGCCGCTTGCCCTTCAGCAGGAAGTTGCCGATGGCGAAGAAGGCCATGACCGAGAGAAAGGAAATGGTGTAGACGCCCGCCAGCGGCCCGAGCTGCCCGCGCGTGATGAGCAGGATGCTGATGCAGAGCGCGAAGAAGCTGATGAGGATGATGTAGTTGCTGCCGCGGCGGTTTTCCTTCAGAAAGCTCTGCGGCCAGATGCGGTCCAGGGCCATGCGCTTCATCAGCCCGCTCACGCCCACGAAGGACGTGAGCACGGCCCCGCTGAGCACGGCCACCGCGTCGATGGAAATGAGCGCGGCCAGCCAGCGGCCCCCGGCCACCTGGCCGAGGTAGGAGAGGAGCGTTTCGGTGTGCTGGCCCACCGTCAGCAGCGGCAGCACGCCCACGGCCAGCAGGGCCAGCACTGGGTTGAAGAAGCTCACCACCACCCACATGTTGCGCAGCGTCTTCTGAAACACGCCCGGCGCCTGCTCCTCCACGAAGTTGGCCGAGCTTTCGAAGCCCGAAATGCCCAGCATGGCCGCGCTGAAGCCGTAGAACAGCGCCGTGCCCAGGCTGCCGTGCAGCGGCGCCCGGAAGTTGAGGTGGAGCGTATCTAGGCCGTGCGTGACCAGGTACCAGGTGGCGGCGCCCACCAGCAGCACCAGCGTGGCCAGGTGCACCAGGAAAATCACCACCGCCACCTTCGCCGACTCCGACATGCCCAGCAGCGTGAGCACCAGGAACAGCCCGAGCAGCCCCATGGTAGCCGGCAGCACCGGCAGCGGCTCCCAGAGCGTGTGCAGGTAGTGCATGGCCTCGCTGGCCGAAATAACCGCCGTGGCCATGTAGGAGAGGATGGTGAGGGCCGCCGCCAGCGAGGCGTTGCTTTTGCTGGTGGTATTCAGCAGCACGTTGTAGGCCCCGCCGTTGAGGGGCAGGGCGCCCACCACCTCACCGTAGATTTTGCGGAACAGAAACAGCACCGCCGCCACCAGCAGCAGCGCCAGCCAGGCATACTGCCCGGCGTAGGTAATGGCCAGGGCCGACACGTAGAGGCACGACGAGGAAATGTCGTTGCCGCAGATGGCAGTGGCTTCCAGCTCATTCAGCTTGGTATGCGTGCTCATGGGAGAGGAAAGCGAAAAGGAGGGAAGCAGGCGGCGCATAGCCTACGCGCTGCCGGGCCAAAAAGATGAAGATATTCCGCCAATAACCCCGCAACTACCCCAGGCCCGACCCCGCAAACGCCCGCCAAGCATCCCGAATCGTTTATCTTTGAGCTTCCCATCCCAACTCATCCCACGCATGTCTTCCGAAACCGACGTCCTCTCGCCCAAGGCCCAGGTGCAGCGCAACAAAGGCTCCCTGAACGCCGCCGGGTTCACCGATTACTACGACATCGACGACCTGCTCACCGAAGAGCACAAGCTCATCCGCCAGAGCATCCGTGACTTCGTTAAGAAGGAAATCAGCCCCAACATCGAGAAGTGGGCCCAGCAGGCGCACTTCCCCTCCGAAATCGTGCGCAAGTTCGGCGAAGTGGGCGCCTTCGGCCCCACCATCCCCACCGAGTACGGCGGCGGCGGGCTCGACTACATCAGCTACGGCCTGATCATGCAGGAAATCGAGCGCGGCGACTCCGGCATGCGCTCCACCGCCTCGGTGCAAGGCTCCTTGGTGATGTACCCCATCTACCAGTACGGCTCGGAGGAGCAGCGCCGCAAGTACCTGCCCAAGCTGGCCTCCGGCGAGTGGCTGGGCTGCTTCGGCCTCACCGAGCCTGACCACGGCTCGAACCCTGGTGGCATGACCACCACCATCAAGGACATGGGCGACTACTACCTGCTCAACGGCGCCAAGCTGTGGATCAGCAACTCGCCCCAGAGTCAGGTGGCCGTGGTGTGGGCCAAGGACGACAACGGCCGCATCAAGGGCGTCATCGTGGAGAAAGGCATGGAAGGCTTCACCGCCCCCGAAATCCACAACAAGTGGAGCCTGCGCGCCAGCATCACCGGCGAGCTGGTGTTCGACAACGTGAAGGTGCCCAAGGAAAACCTGCTGCCCAACGTGGAAGGCCTCAAAGGCCCGCTCGGCTGCCTCGACTCGGCCCGCTACGGCATTGCCTGGGGCGCCATCGGCGTGGCCATCGACTGCTACGAGTCGGCCCTGAAATACTCGCTGGAGCGGGAGCAGTTCGGCAAGCCCATTGCCTCGTTCCAGCTGCAGCAGAAGAAGCTGGCCGAAATGATTACCGAAATTACCAAGGCCCAGCTGATGGTGTGGCGCCTGGGCATGCTCAAGAACGCCGGCAAAGCCACCTCGGCCCAGATTTCGATGGCCAAGCGCAACTCGGTGGAAATTGCCCTGCACATTGCCCGCGAAGCCCGCCAGATCCACGGCGGCATGGGCATCACCGGCGAGTACCCCATCATGCGCCACATGATGAACTTGGAGTCGGTCATCACCTACGAAGGCACCCACGACATCCACCTGCTCATCACCGGGGCCGATATTACGGGCATCCAGGCGTTCAAGTAAGCCTTTTGTCGCAGCCTGAAAACGGCCGCCTCCCTGTCAGGGAGGCGGCCGTTTTCGTTTCTTGTGCTCATGAACCAGGAAACCGTCCGCTACCTGATCAACTACTACCCTCAGCTGATGACGGCGGCTGAACGGCGGCTGCAAACCCACGTTGTTTCCACGCAAAAGCTGGCGGCGGTGGCCCGGCCCGAGTCCCGGCCGCGCTTCCGGCAGTGGATGGAGGAGCGCGACTTGCTGGTCCACGACGAGGCACTGCTGAGTCGCCTTGCCAACGGCCCCGACGCGTTTTTTCAAGCCACGGCCGAGCGCATATACCGGGAGCACGGCGGGGAGCTGCTGCTCAACAACTGCCCGCATTGCGGCCGCATGGCCCGTACGCCGCAGGCCCGGCAGTGCCGCCACTGCGGCCACAACTGGCACTGAGCGGTATCTTGCGGCCCAATGGGAGCTAGCTGTGAACTAAGACGCATCAGCGCCGCCGATGGCCTGTTTTTTCTGCAGAATCCGCGGGCCCTGGCCCGGCAGGTGAAAGCCGAATCCGAGCAGCACTACGCCGATTTACAACGCCTGGGCTATGCGGCCCAGCAGGCGAATCATGCGCCCGATCCAAACGTGCGCTATTACGACTGGATTGTCTTAGTGGCGCAGACAGCGGGCAGCAACGCCGCCTGGCAGCTTCTGGTTGAGGAAAGCCACGTAGTCGGTGAGCTGGAAGAACAATGCCTGATGGAGTGCGAAGCCCGGCTGCTGCTGCCCGCTCAGGTACGGGCGCTGACCATAGCCATGCGCAGTGCCAGCCAGCCGGCCGAGCTGTACCCCGATCAGGCGGAAGATACGCTTGCTGAATTGCAGCAATTGCAGAATGACTTCAACCGCTTTCTGCGGGCAACAACTGACACGGGCCAGGCTCTGTTGCTGCTCACGGGCCCCTGAAGCGACCAGCGGGTTTTTACGGTTTCTTTAAAAGCGCCTGAAAGCCTGAGCATCTGCCGAGCAAACGGGAAAATCGGATTACAGCAGCTCCGTCAACTCCCGAACTTCCGCCGCGGCTTGGGCGAAGTCGGGGTGCTCAGTTCCGAAATGCGCCTGCACCCGCTGGCAAAACGCCTGCAGATCAGCGGGGCCGGTGGTAGTGACCATATCGAGCTTGTCCTGCTCGTAGGTGGACACGAAGGGCCGCGGCGGATCGGGGTTTACGATCCGGGACGCTACCCAGTCGGCCCAGGTGCCTTCGGGGGTAAGCTCGACGAGCAGGGCCAGCAGGGTAACCTGGGCGGATTGGTAGAGTACCAGCGCCTCTTCTTCGGAAAGGCTGATTCCCCGGTCAGGGGGCAAGCCGATCAGGCGCTGAAACAGGGGCAGGCGGGCACTGGCCTGCGTGAAACTCAGGCTCGGCAGACCGTGCACCAGGCCGTGGTCGGAAATATACGGGAGGTGGTCGATCAGGCTGACGGCGAGCAGCAGGAGCTGGGCCAGCTCGGGCGAAACCGACTCGAAGGGCGCCGATGCAGGAGTACCGGGGGCTGGGCGGGGCGCCATGCCCGAGCGGACGGTATGGCCAAGACGGGCAAACAAACCCTGCAGCGCCAGCTGCCGCAGGTGCAGCTCTTCCGTCAAGGAGCTGTTCTTGCTGGTCACGCGCCGGATGAGCTGGAGCGGGGCTTCCAGGCAGTGGCGGCTATTCCGGTACTTCAGCTCCAGGGCGGCTGCCTGCTCGTCCGGGTCATCGTTGGGGTGCAGGGAGGACGCTATTTTGCCCCAGATAGGCGGGCATTCCAGGGCTAGGCGGGCCACCACCAAGTAGCGGTGCATAGCGGGCAGGTCGGCGCGCAGCTCCTCCAGCAGTTGGGGAAGCTCGCGCACGTTCCGGCAGCGAACCTGCTCTTCGGCCGTAAAGCCAAATTCCTGATCCAGGATGCGGGGCAGCGGGTCGTGTGAATTCATCAAGAGCAGGGAAGTGGTGACATGGGCTAAGGTCAGCCCTACTGGTACCGCATCAACCAGAAAGTTGTCATCCGTGGGCAGTTCATCGTCGGAGAAAATAGCAGACATACTAGAGGGAAATAAAGCAAGCAATGCAATTATAGAAGATCCGGCCAACGATTCATCAGGCACGGAAAGACAAAAGGCCGCTCTGCGCAGAGCGGCCTTTTGCTTGTCGGATTCCGACACGGTCGAACAGGCCCCGCCGGCGAAGAATTACTTCTTCTCCAGGTAGTAAATCGTCTGGCTGAACACCGTGCTGCCGCCGTTAGCTACGTCGCTGGGCGCGATGTTGACGATGCGCCAGCCCTGCGCGGCGTACTGGTTGACGATGGTCATAGCAGCCTTGTGTACTTCGGTCATGTTGTTGGCCATCTGCTTGGCCGAGAAGCGGCTGAAATCCACCGCTTTCACTTCTTGCTTGCCGTCGGGTTGTATGGTCACGATGCTGGCCTGCGCGTCGAAACCCATCGATACGCGGCTGATAACCATCATGTAGCTGCCGCCGTCGCCCGCGGTAGCTGCGGGCGCCAGATGGCTGAAGCTAACCAGACCCAGGATCAGAGCGAACAGGAGTAAACGAATCTTCATGCGGAAAGGGAAAAATTGGGTGAAACAATGCCGCAATATTGCCAATGCCGCGCCGAATACAAGCCTTTGCATTGATAGATTTATAAAAAATACTTGTCGTTACCGCAGTTCGTCAAACGCGTACTGCGCCGTGCTCCAGAACTCGTCCAGGGCCACGATGCGCGGTTTGAAAAAGGAAATCAGCCGGGGCCAGTCGTTGCGGTCGAACATATTCACCGGCGTCAGCTCCTGGTAGATGCGGCTGATGGGCTTGCCGTACTCGTCGGCGGCGTCGGCGGCCCAGGTCCAGGCTTCGCCGGTGGTTTCTTCCAGCAGGGCCCGCAGCTCCCGAAACTGCTCGAAAAACAACTCGCGCAGCCCCGCGTCGGGGTGGGTGATGTCGATGCCGACGGTGGCGCGGCGCGTGTCGGCGTGCAGGCGGAAGAACACGTGCTTGAGGCCGGTTTTGTAGTTCACCCAGTTGGTGGGCAGGCCTTCCGACGAAGGCACCGGCTGCATGTATTGGCCGAAGGCGGTCCAGAACGCCTGCCGCAGCTGCGCGGCTTCGGTTTTGCTGTACATCGGGGAAAAGGCTAAGCGGGGCGCGAAGGTATAATGCGCCCTACGAAGTAAGTTGGCCCGACGATATGCTTCACCCGCCGCGTTTGTCTGTGCTATGGGCCTCGATACCGTTGAGCTGATCTATGAACTCGAAACCTACTTCGGCCTCGCCATTCCCGACCGCGAAGCCGAGCAGATGGGCACCGTGCAGCAGCTGGCCGACGGCGTCTGCCGGCTGCGCGGCGGCTGCGACGCGGCCACGCCCTCGCCGGTGCGGCAGCACTGCCTCGCCACGCTGAGCCGGGAGCTGCAAGCCGCGCTGAATCTGGCCAACCCGCCCGCCGGCACCACGCCACTGGCCGAGCTGCTGCCCGCCACGGCCGCGCACTGGCGGCCCCTGCTGGCGCGGCTGGCCGCCCAACTCGGCTGGGCTCTGCCCCAGTTCACCGACCCCTGGCTGCCGGTGCCGCCGACGTCCTGGCTGGGGTGGCTGTTCTGGCGGGAGCCCCAGCGCTGGATCGACTGGCGGCAGGCCACGGTGGACGATTTGGTGGACTGGACAGTGGCGCTGAACTACCAGCGCTTCTACCACGGTCCCCATTTGACCCGGGCCTACGACGTGCTGCGCGCCGTCTGCGGCCTCGTCAGCGAGAAGTCGGGCGTCGATATCTGGGAAATTCGGCCCCAGGACAGCATCACCAACGACCTGGGTATGGATTGACAAGCCCGCTACATTGCTATTTTGCAGCCGCTAAGCCTCCGCCCCATGCCCACGACCCCCGCCGCTCCGCTCGTCATCCTCGAATGCCTCGTCGCCGGCACCTCGCACCGCGACAACCTCGCCGAGCACGAGCCCCAGCTGAAAATCAACCAGCCCCTGGTGCTGCGCCGCGAGGCCGACAGCACCTTCGATGACTGGGCCGTGCAGGTGCATACCGAGCCCGCGGCCGGCGGCGTGTGGCTGGGCTACCTGCCCGAAGGTCGCAACGAAACCGTGGCCCGCCTGCTCGACGCGGGCAAGCATATCAGCGCCCGCCTCACCCACAAATCCTGGGAAGACGACTGGCTGTACCTCAACATCGAGGTGCTGCTGCACGAGTAGCCGGGGCGTTTCGCCAACCCGGCCCGGCTCGTCAGCGCCGTTGGGCCGCGCCAAGGGCGTAGCCAACCTTGAAGCGCAGGGCCAGCTGCGGCAGCCAGGCCGTCGTGCCGGGCGTTTCGTCGCTGGCGAAGAGGCCCTCGTACACGCCGCCGCGCGACATCACGTGTTCGTTCTGCACGGCGTAGCGCACGCTGCGCCGCCGTGCGCCCAGCCCGCCCGCCAGCTCCAGGCGCCAGTGCGGCCCCAGGCCCCACAGCCAGCCGGCATTGGCGCCCAGCGCCCACACGTCGCGCCGCACCCGGGCCGGGTCGAAGTAGTGCAAGTACTCGGCCTGGTCGTAGCTGCGCAGGGTGTAGCGCTGCGGCACGTAGGCCGCTTCCAGAGCCCAAAATCCGGCCTGGGTGGCCTGTTCGGCAAAGTAGGAGCGCAGCTCGGCCCGCAGCTTGTGGCAGTGCCAGTCGGTGCGGTACCGATACCTGTACGGCTGCCGGCGAATGGAGTAACCGTAATCGAGGGCCACGCTCAGGCGCGGAAGCAGCCGGTACTCGGCCCCCAGCATCAGCGTGGGCGTGCTCGTGTCGATCAAAGTGAGGGGCACCAGCTTGAGCGTGGTGCGGGCCCGCAGAACCGTGGGCGGTTCCGTTTGGGCCAGCGCGAGGCCGGGCAGCAGCAGTAGCGCGGAAAGCGAACGAAGCATTGGGCGGGGTATCGGATAGGAGCGGAAGATATTCATTTTGGCGTGGTGCGCGTGGGGCTGATTTGGCCGGCGCCGGGGGCTGTCGGGGCGCGCCGGGCAAATGGGTATATTCCGTAACCCGCCACCGCTCCGTCGGCGAAATGGCAATTTCGGTCAAGGCGGCGGGGCAGGTGCCAGCCTGGCTTTGGAACGCCACTCACCAGGTTTCTTACTTCCATGAAAACGTTGTTGTATCTGCTGGCCGCCGGGCTGTTCGTAGCCGTGGTGGCCGTGGTGCTGGCCGCCGTGCTGCTGGGCCTGCGCCGGGCCCTGCGTGGGGCTGCCTCCGGTAATCCGGTCCCGCGCCGGGCCCTGCCGCTGACCGCCGCCGCCCTGGCCTTCTGGCTGGGCCTGACGGCTGCCCTGGCCGCTGCCGGTGCCCTGAGCTTCGACGCCCGGCCGCCCCGGTTGCTGCTGCTGTTGCCGCTGCCGCTGCTGGCGACGGTGCTGCTGGCGCGCTCGGCCGCCGTGGGCCGCCTGCTCGACGCGCTGCCCCGTGCCGGGCTGCTCTACCTGCAAAGCATGCGCGTGGCGGTGGAGCTGGTGCTGTGGCTGCTGTTTCTGGCCGGCGCCGTGCCCCGGCAGATGACCTTCGAAGGCCTGAACTGGGACGTGCTGACCGGGCTGACGGCGCCGGTGGTAGCGTATTTCTGCTTCACGCGCCGGAGCTGGCCCTGGCAGGTGGCCGTGGGCTGGAACGTGCTCGGCTTGGCGCTGCTGCTGAACATCGTCACCATTGCTCTGCTCTCGGCCCCGACGCCCTTCCGGCAGTTCTGGAACGAGCCGGCCAACGTGGTCATCAGCCAGTTTCCATTCGTGTGGCTGCCGCTGTTCATCGTGCCCGTGGCCTACACCTCGCACGTGTTGTCGCTGCGGCAGCTGTGGCGCCGGGCCGCCAATACGGCAACGCCGCTACCGGAAACCGCCGCCCCGACGGCGTAACCGCAGTTAGTGCGGGCTGGGCTCGTTTGCTAGTGGGTGCCGATGCGCAGCAGGTAGCCCACCTTGACGTTCAGCGCCACGTGGGGCAGCAGGTAGTCGCCCGGGGAGTGGTGCTCGTGCTCGATGGCCGGCAGCTCCGTGCCGCTGTAAATCTTGGGCAGAAACTCCAGCTGGCGCTGGCCGGGCGCCTCCTGGTTGTTGCGCACGCGCACCCAGCGCAGCCCCAGGCCCCCGAAGGCGTCCAGCCGCCAGCGCGGCCCGAGCCGGGCCATTACGCCGGCTTTAGCGGCCAGGCCCGTCACCTGCTTGCGGTACGCCACCCGCCGCAGCGTCGGGTCGTATTGATACGTGTACGGATCGAACGGACCGGGGCGCAGCTCGTCGTAGCGCTGCGGAATCACGAATACTTCGGCGGCCCAGTAGGCGAGGGGCGTGGTACCGGCGCTGGGATAATAGCGCACTTCCGCCCGCAGCTTGGTGTAGCGGAAGTCCAGCTTTTCTTCGTGGGCGGTGCCAGGCTGCCAGCGCCGGAAGCGCGGCGCGTAGCTGGCCTCCACGCTCCAGGCCGGCGAGCAGAAGTATTCCAGGCTCAGCGGCAGGCAGCTGGTATTCGGGTCGGCGGTGCTCAGCGGCGCCACTTTCAGCACCAGCGCCCCGGCCGCAGTCGGCGTCTGGCCGCGGCCGGTTTGCGGCAGCAGGCAAATCAGGAATAACAAGCCTGGCAGGCGGTACACGGACATACTGATTAAGAAGCGGGCGCGGACTTCAACCGCAAAGACAAACTTATAGCAGATCCGCCAGGTCGGTCATTTCCTGGCGTAGCTCATCCAAGCGCGGCTCGTCGGCAAAGTGCTCCTGCACGCACTCCACGAAGCCGGTTATCATCATGCAGATGATTTCCTGGCGCCGGACGAAGCGCTCCGCCGGCGTCAGCGCTGCTTCCGGATCATCGGCGGCGGTATCGGCAGGGGCGGCCGGCGCTTCGGCGGGCGGCTCCTCGCTCAGGTGCTCTTCCCAGCGCAGCACGTCCAGCACGTTCGACACCAGCGCCATGGCCAGCACCTGCGTGCTTTGGTAGAGCAGGGCCACGTCGTGCCACGACATCTGCGTGGGCGCAGTGTCGTCGGCCTCGCGCAGGCGCGCGTTGAGCGACACAATGGCCGCCGGCGTGCAGCCCGATAGCTGGGCCACGGCCTGCGCGAAGGGCAGTTCCGAAATGGTGGGCAGCACCCGCGCCAGCGTCACGGCCAGCCGCAGCATGTGCAGCTGCTCTTCCCGAAACCTGATTTCGAAAATGGGCTCGTCGTCCTCGTCAGCTTCGTCGTCCTCGGCGTCCTCGTCCCAGTCGTCCTCCTCTTCCGCGTCGGCTGGTGCTGCGGGGGCGTTGTCCGGCAGCTCGGTGGTTTGCAGCGTGTCGGCCAGGCGGGCAAAGGCGCCTTCGATCTGCAGGCGCAGCAGGTGCAAATCTTCCTGCGCTTCCTCGTCGTCGTGCGCCGCAAACCGGCCCACCAGCTCCACGAAGGTTTCCCCAAACGGCAGCAGGTGCGCCCGGATGGCGTCGGTCTGCTCCGCGTCGAGTTGCATACTCTGCTCCAGAAAGCGCAGCACCGGCACGGCCAGCGGCCCGTCGAGCACCAGGCAGCCCACCAGCAGGTACACGTAAAACAGCTCCGGCTCTTCCAGCAGCTGCCGGGCCAGCATGTCGTTGCTGTTGATGGCCGTAATCATGCGGGTGCCGGCCAGGTCCAGCCCGGTCAGGTCGGTTATTTCCTGGGGCAGCGGGTCGTGGGGGCGGCTGAAGAACTGCAGGCAGCCCATGCCGCACAATTGCAGAAAAGGGGCTACGCGCTCATAAAAGCCGGGCGGCAGCGCGTCGGCGGCGGTGGGGGCGTCACTCTGTTCAGACATATATCGACGGCGGATGAACACGCGGTACAGAGGATAAGGTAAGCAACATTTCGTTGTCTTATTCGCAGCCTGCAATGCAACTTATTTGCTAATATTTTTGGCAAATAAAGCTTGGCTCCGAAAAGATTTGGCTAAAAATATTGTGCAGGCGAAATGATTTGCCGCCGACTGGTGTTACTTTACCTACTGAACCTACCGCTTTACGCTTTTCCCGTATGCGCGAATCATATCTGACCGGTGGCGCCGACAACATGAACGCCACCGACAAAGAGATTGACAAGGCCTTGCGCCCCCTGAGCTTTGCCGACTTCGCCGGTCAGGCCAAGGTCGTCGACAACCTGCAGGTGTTCGTGGCCGCCGCCAAGCAGCGCGGCGACGCCCTCGACCACGTGCTGCTGCACGGGCCTCCCGGCCTCGGCAAAACCACCCTTTCGCACATCATTGCCAACGAGCTGGGCGCGGGCATCAAGATGACCAGCGGCCCGGTGCTCGACAAGCCCTCCGACCTGGCGGGCCTGCTCACCAACCTCGACCCGCACGACGTGCTCTTCATCGACGAGATTCACCGCTTGAACCCGGTGGTGGAGGAGTACCTCTACTCGGCGATGGAGGACTACCGCATCGACATTATGCTCGACTCGGGCCCGAACGCCCGCTCCGTGCAGATTTCGCTGAGCCCGTTCACGCTCATCGGGGCCACCACGCGCTCGGGCATGCTCACGGCGCCGCTGCGGGCCCGCTTCGGCATCAGCTCCCGCCTGGAGTACTACGACGCCAAGCTGCTCACCGACATCGTGCAGCGCTCGGCCGACATCCTGGGCACGCCGATTCACGAAGACGCGTCCTTTGAAATTGCCCGCCGCTCGCGCGGTACGCCGCGCATTGCCAACAACCTGTTGCGCCGCACCCGCGACTTCGCCCAGATCAAGGGCACCGGCACCATCACCCGCGACATTGCCCAGTTCGCCCTCAGCGCCCTCGACGTGGACTCGCAAGGCCTCGACGACATGGATAAGCGCATCCTGTCGACCATTATCGACAAGTTCAAGGGCGGGCCGGTCGGCATTACCACCATTGCCACTGCTTGCGGCGAGGAAGCCGAAACCATCGAGGAAGTGTACGAGCCGTTCCTGATTCAGGAGGGCTACATCAAGCGCACCTCGCGCGGCCGTGAGGCCACCGAGCAGGCTTACACCCACTTGGGCCGCCCGCTGCCCCAGCACATGCGCGGCAACGTGGCCGGCGACCTGTTCACGCAGGAATAGAGCCGCGTAATAAGGGAGCTGACTGTATTTAATATGATGCAGTCGGCTCCCTTATTATTAGCCTGCGTCTCACAGGTCAGCCACCTGGCCGATAGCGGCAACAGAAGGATTAAGCAAATATCGAAGTCCTTATGAAAGAGGGTATAGTAGTAATGAAATCATTTTTAGGGACGACTAAAGCCGATCCAGACGTGGAGAAGCGGGAGGACTACTGGCAGCTGATTGGCAAGCGAGGCAGAATCATAGACGCTCCCGCCACTTCCGATGGCCGGGTGCTGGTGTTATTTGAGAATGACCTGGATGATTATGGTCTGGAAAATCATAATCCGGTCAGGAACTCTCTTTGGATTTGTCTTTCCGATTTGGTAACGGAGAAATAGCCTTTTAAAGGCGCCAGGTATTACCTCCGCGGCAAGCTTGATTAGGCCTGTTGCCAAGTGTGCCCGTGCCTACCCGGGGCGCTTTTTTGTTGGCTGGGCTAGCGTCCGTTCCGCAAAGCAAGTCGCGAATCGGAGCCTGCATCTATGCGGCTGTTTCCCGACCTTTGTGCTCATGCTTGCCTCTGACCTCACCCGCGCCGAATGGACCGGCTTCATCAAGCGCCGGGCGGCGGAGCTGGGCTTCATGGCTTGTGGCATCTCGCGGGCCGAGTTTCTGGAGGAGGAAGCGCCACGGCTGGAGCAGTGGCTCAGCAAGGGTATGCAGGGCCAGATGCGCTGGATGGAAAACCACTTCGACAAGCGCCTGGACCCGCGCCGCCTGGTCGACGGGGCCAAGTCGGTGATTTCGCTGCTGCTGAACTACTACCCGGCCGCGGAGGACCAGCAGCCCGACGACACGCTCAAAGTCAGCAAGTACGCCTACGGCCGCGACTACCACCACGTCATCAAGGACAAGCTCAAGCACCTGATGTGGGATATGCAGGCCCACATCGGCGAAGTGGGCGGCCGGGCCTTCGTCGATTCGGCGCCGGTGCTCGATAAAGCCTGGGCCAACAAGAGCGGCCTGGGCTGGGTGGGCAAGAACTCCAACCTGATTACGCCCGGCGCCGGCTCGTTTTACTTCATTGCCGAGCTGATCGTGGACGTGGAGCTGGCCTACGACGGCCCCATCCGCGACTACTGCGGCAGCTGCACCCGCTGCCTCGACGCCTGCCCCACCCAGGCCATTACCGAGCCCTACGTAGTCGACGGCAGCAAGTGCATCAGCTACTTCACCATCGAGCTGAAGGACCAGCTACCCGCCGAAGTGCAGGGGCAGTTTGGTAGCTGGATTTTCGGCTGCGACATCTGCCAGGACGTGTGCCCCTGGAACCGCTTCAGCCGCCCCACGCAGGAGGCGCAGTTCAGCCCGCACCCGCAGCTCAAGGAAATGCGCGAGCAGGACTGGCGCGAAGTCACCCAGGAAGTGTTCCAGACGCTGTTTCGGCACTCGGCCGTGAAGCGCACCGGCTACGCGGGGCTGCAGCGCAACATCCAATTTATAATAGAAACGCCGGCCTCAGGGGGGCCGGCGTCCATCATCACAGAAGAAGGGGGAACTACGTCAGGCTAACCTGGCGGAATACCCGGTTAAGCACCCGGCGGTAGAGCCGGGCAAATTGCTGGTAACACCAGGCCTTGAGCTGGCCGGCCTCGTCGGGCACCAGCGTACGCAGGGCCTTCCGAAGCTCTTTCTCAAACAGCGTTCCGTCGAAGCTGACCTTGAGCAGAATGGTTTTTACGTATTCCAGCATCGTGGTAATGAAATGAAGTGGAAGTGGGAATGATGGGGGCTGGGAGAACGGACGGCATCCCTATACGTGTAGGAACGAAAAAGGCTAACAAACATTAGCTCTTTCTAACCGGTACGAGGAAAGATACAACCATTAGGAGGTAAAATGCAAGGCGTGGGCAAAAAAAAGGCCGCTGCCAAGTAGGCAGCGGCTGGTAGGCCAAAAAATGCGAATACTCGCGTAACTCCGGATCAGTAGGTGAAGACCTGAATGATGGCCGATGCCGCGTCGTAAGTGAGGGGCTCGTCGAAGGCTTCGGTAGCAGCGGCGCGGATTTCGGCCGCCGTAATGCCACCAATAGTAGGTAGCAGGGTACTGGCGTCGCGCAAGGCCAAATTCGCTACTTGCTGCATTACGCGGTCCTCCTCGGCATATACGTTGGCCTGCGCCGTGGGCAAAGCCGCAGCCTCGGTGCCGCTGATCCAGTGCTTCACGGTGGCACCCGCCTGCCGACGCAGTTGACGCAGGTGCGCCGCGTGGCGGCCTTCCACCGCGAACATACGGCTGAGGCTGTCAATCTGGGCGTTGTTGCTGGCTAGTAGCGGCATGGCATACGCATACACGCGCACCCCCAAGTCTTCGAGTACCTGGGCCACCAGCAGCAGGGTGCTGGTGTTGGTGAAGACGTCAGGGAAAATCCGGTTCGAGCCGCCGCGGCCGCCGGTAAAATCATAGTTGGGACGCGCTGCCAGTACGCCACCTGAGGTACGGATGTACGATTCGAGCAGGGCAATATGCTGGCGTTGTTGGGCTCGCATCAGCAGGAAATCGGGCGCGCTACCAGCCGGTACGATACTGATGGGCAACCGGGTGTAAAACTCATCCTGCAGCCATTCTACTCGCAAAGCCAACTGCAAGCCGTCGAGGCTGGTGCCGGTGATTTGGGCGGAAGCCGGCTGCGCGGTCAGGGCACCGAGCACGGCGGCCGGCAGAGCTGCGGCCGCCGTGTGGGCCAATTGCGTCAGGGCGCCGCGCCGGGCCGTGGGATGCGCCGCCGCATCGGCCGTGGCTAGTTGCTCAAGAAAAGAAAGCAGATTCATACGGGAAGTGCGCGGCATTAATTGGTGGGCAGGGAGCCTACCGAGAGTTGAATGGGGGCGGTATACTTGCTGAGCTCGGCCAGCACCTCGGCGGGCGTCAGTACTTGGTTGAGGCCCGCATCGGCGCCGCTTTGAGGCACCACATCGGAACCCGCAAAGCTGCCGGGGGTACGCAGGTCACGCACGGCGGCGGCGTGGCGGGCCTTCACGGCCATCATCTTCACGTATAGGCGTAGCAACACCGGGGTGCTCAGCAGCCGGGCCGCGCCGCAGTACGCGGCCACGGTCAGGTCGGCCAGCGACTGCGCCGCCGCCAGCACGCCGACGCGCGTAGTCAGCGTAAATGACGAGTAGTCGAAGCCCAGCCCGCCGATGTTGCTGTTAGCCGTAAACCCGTTGGCGCTTATAGTCAGCAGCAGCAACTCGCGGTGAATGGTATTGTGGCGGTTGATGTCGCGCAGCACGCCGAGGTCGGCGGCCGCAGCGGTCAAATCAGCGGGCGGATTGGCCAGCACTTTATCGTACAGCTCGGTGGCGGTGCGCTCCAGCAGGTAGAGGTAGTTCAGCACGCCTTCGTCGCCGCCCGTCAGGCTGATGGTGGGGGTAGTCAGCGGGGGCGTTTCCGGGTCGGGGCAGGCCGTCAGCAGCAGCAACGACGCGGCCGCCACCCCGGTGTGGGTAAGAAAGGTCCGCCGGCTGAGGCCCGACGGGGTAGTAGAAGTTGATGCCTCGGGCATACGCAGAATCAAATGAGCTTACGGGCAGGGAATTGCCGCCGGCCTGAACCGCAAAGGTACTCGCTCCAACGCAAATCCGCAGCTTCCATCACAGGAGGCTACACCGCGCCACGGAGTTGCACCCGCCGAGCCGCTGCAGCCAAGTAATTTCCCTAACGAACAAGCGCCAGCCCGCGGGTGGCGGACTGGCGCTTGTGGCTTGAACATCGAGGAACGCCTCAGGGGCGAATGTAAGGACCAGCAATGCCGCGCACGGTGGTGCTGTCGAGCGGCTCATCGAAAGCCTCGCTGACCTCAGCCGCCGTGTAAGCCGGCGAAGCAGTCAGGCCCGTCGTTAGGTCGGCCACGCCACCCTGCGCCAAGTTGCTTTCGGCCGGGAAGTCGGTTGCCAGTGAAGCGGTGGTGGAAGCGGCGTACACGGCTGTGGGCGCCCCGTTGGACTGCGCATTGGTAATCCAGCCGTATTGGCTGACGCCACCGAAGGCCGTTTGCCGACGGATGTAGCGAATATAAGCGGCGTGGCGGGCTTCGGTAGCGTGAATCTGCAGGGCTACCTGCAGCACGTTGGAGCCACCGATGTTGACGGTCGACGACTGGCCCGCGTTGGTCACCGTTACCGAGGTGTTGGCCGCTACTTGAGCGGTGCGAGAGATATTGCCAGCCTGGCCTTTGTAAGCGCGTACGCCCAAGTCTTCAAAAGCCTGCGCCGTAGTCAGAAAATTGTTGATGGTGCCGAACGCGGCGCTGAAATCGAAGCCCGACGGCGCCGCAGCGACGTTGGGCCCCAACGCCGCCGTCAGCAGGGCTACGTGGGCGTTTTCATGGTCCCGGATTTTCTCGATACTTGTCCGCAGCCCGGTGTTGGCCGTGAACGAGGCCACCAGCGCCGGTGCTGAAGTGGCTTGCAGGGCTTGGGTATAGAATGCTGCTTCGAGACGCTCCAGTAGCAGGGCGTAGTTCAGCACGTCATTCAACGGGCTGCCCGAGCTCTGCGCCAGCGTCTTGTTAAACGCTGCCCCGATGATGGCCGGCGCGCTGGCCAGCGTGATTTTCTTGGAAATATCGCCGAGGGCAGCGAGGGCGCTCCGGCGAGAATTCAGGCGGTCGGTTACTTCCGGGTCCACCTTCTCCAGTTCAGCGATAATTTTAAACAGGTTCATGTCGTATGGAGGCTTGGAGGTGGATTAGCTAGGCAGGTTGCTGCCGTTGATGGTTTCGCGGATGAACGGCTGCGCGGTGGCCAGTACTTCCGTGGGCGTGAGGGCGCGGTCGAGGCCCAAGGCATTCACCACGTCGTTGGAGAACGTGCCGAGGGAGATGATGTCGCGGATTTGGGCAGCGTGACGCGCTTCTACCGATACTATCTTGCCGGCCAAGCCCAGGTACGTTTTGCCGGCTGCCGTCGTGGTGTCGATCAGACGGCCGGCACCATTGTAGGCCGCCACGCCCAGATCCTCGAAAATGCGCGCCGTCTCCAGCACGTTGGTGCGGCTGGTGAAGTTGATGTTCGAGAAATTGGGGGTCAGGTCGGCGATGATGTTGCCTGGAGCGTCCCGGTTGATAGCTGCCTTGAAGAAATCCCGGTGAATGGCTTCGTGACGGGCAATAGCCTGCAAGGCCGTACGCTCGGCAGCATCGGTGAAAGTGGTAGCGAAGGCCGAGTTGGAGACTACCTGGGCGTAAAAAGCCGCCTCGAGCTGTTCCAGAGCATAGGCATAGTTAAGAATGCCGACGTTGCCGGTGCCTAGGTTAACGCTGTTCGGCATGCTCGAGCCGTTGTCGTCGTCGTCGCAGCCAGCTAGCACCAGCCCGACTGCGGCGGCCGTCATGCCAGAGTAGCGCAAAAAGGAGCGGCGGTTGACGGATTGCAGCAGCTGGCTGCTGAAGCCGGCCTCATCGGGGGCCGAAACAGGAGGTTGGGTGGCCATGCGAAATAAGGGGGTGTGGTGAATGGTTGGGTGAAAACCTTCGGCGTAGCACTTCCTAGGCCGGTGCCTGATGGGGCGCCGGAAGGAATATGTTGTACCAGGAAGGGAGAGGAATTTGATGCACGTACGCGGCGGTAGGATGTGTGGATTCTTTTTTGGAAAATATTTGTTTATATGTTGTAATTTTTATATAGAATCACTGAGAGCTGTGCCTTTAGCGAAACCACCGCCAGCAGCCCGAAAACGGGTTTTCTTCGTAGGTTTGACTGCATGGCGTGGCGTAGTTTTTTTTTATGGGCCTTACTGCTGGCGGGCCTGGTAGCCGCGCCGGCCCCGGGCTACGCTCAGACCGCCGCCCCCGCCGCCGAGCAGCAGGCCGCGCTGGAGCTTGGCCGCAGCAGCTTCCCCGTCAACGAATACTTCACCATTGCCTTCCGGCTCAGCGGGGCGCCCCTGGAGCGCTATTCCGCCTTCCCCGACATTGAAGGCTTCAAGAAAAGCGGCAAGACCTCGACCACCACGACCCGCACCGTGGGCGGGCGCAGCAGCATGGAGCTGGTGCTGACGCAGCGCTACGCCGCCTTTGCGGAGGGTGAGTTCGTGCTGAAGCCCTTCACTATCACCGTCAACGGGCAGGTGCTGCGCTCGGCCGGGGCCACACTGCGCGTACTGCCGCAGGCGGCGGGGGCAGCGGGCAGCACACCGCCGGCCGGGGCCGGCCCGCCGCCCGCCGGCAAGCAGCCGCTGGTAGGCATTGGCAACCTCGACCAGCTGCTGGGCAAGCCCAAGCCGCAGGAGTACGTGGAGCCGCGCGACAACGCCTTTTTGAGCGTGGAGCCGGACCGGGCCACCGCCTGGGTGGGCGAGCCGGTGCACGTGGGGCTGTACTTCTACCTGGCCCCCGCCGACCAGGGCCTGCTCGATTTCTACCGCTTTGCCGAGCAGCTGCCGCCCATTCTGCGGCAGCTGCGCCAGCCCACGGCCTGGGAAGAAGCCTTCGACGAAACCGACATCCGGCCCGACTCGGTGCGCGTGGGCGGCAAGCCTTACCTGCGCTACCAGCTACACGAGGCCGTGTACTACCCGCTCAGCGCCCGGGCGCTGACGTTTCCGCGGGTGGCGCTGCAGATGAAGAAATACCGCCTGGCCAAGCGCCCCGTCGAGGGCGACGACAACCGCCTGGAAGGCTACAAAACCTACTTCAGCCAGCCCCGCACCGTGCAGGTACGCGCCCTGCCCCCGGTGCCCGCCGGGGCCGCGCCCTCGGCCGTAGGCCGCTACCAACTGCGCGAAGGCGTGGGCAGCACCAGCTTCCGCACCGGGCACACCATTAGCTACACGCTCACGGTAGAGGGCGAAGGCAACCTGACCGCCCTGGCGCCGCCCGTGCCCCGCCCCCTGCCCGGCCTGGAGGTGTACGGCCCCGAAGTGCACCAGGAACTCACCCGCGCCGACGGCCGCGTGACGGGCCGCAAGGTGCTGCGCTACCGGCTGGTGCCGCGCCAGCCCGGCCGCCTGCGCCTGCGCGACGTGCTGCGCGTGCCCGTCTTTAACCCCGACCTCGGCCGCTACGACACCTTGCGGCCGGAGCTGGAGCTGGCCGTGACGGGCCCGGCCGTGACGCCGCCGCAGGAAGTCACCGCCTTCGTGCGCACCGACCCGTTCTACGCCCAGCAGCTGGCCAATGCCGACGCGACGCTGATGGACATGGACACGCCCCGGCAGGTGAAGCGCTACGCCAACCTGGTGCTGGCCCTGCTGTTGGTGTTGGCCGGCATCGGCTGGTGGACGGCCCGGCGCTGAGCCCCCGACTAATCATAAAAAAAGCCGCTGACCCCGGGCCAGCGGCTTTTCTTACGGAACTCAGGTGCCTTACGACGCCGTCACGCGGCTTTTCAGGTAGGCCACCAGCACTTCCAGGCCCTTGTCGAAGTGGCGGTTGTTCGGGATGATGATGTCCGCGTCTTGCTTGAAGGGCTTGATGTACTTCTCGTAGGTCGGCGCCACGTGGTGGGTGTAGCGGTAGAGCACGTCCTCCAGGTCGTAGCCGCGCTCGTCCCGGTCGCGCACGATGCGGCGCAGCACCTTCACGTGCTCCCGGGCGTCGATGTAAACCTTCAGGTCGAGCAGCTTGGCCACTTCCTCGAAGTAGAACACGAAGATGCCTTCGACCACCACGATGGGCGCGGGCTTGAATACCAGCTCCTTGGCCGGGGCGTCGGGGTTGTTGAAGGTGTACTCCGAGCGGCGCACCTCCAGGCCCTGGCTGATGCGCAGCACGTCGGCGGCGTAGGCGGCCGAGTCGATGCTGGAGGGCAGGTCGAAGTTGGTGACGCCCTGCGCGTCCACCTGCTGATCCTCGCGGGGGTGGTAGTAGTTGTCCTGCGAAATCAGGCAGATGTCCTCTTCCGGAAACGAGGCCAGAAGACGGCGCAAAAAGGTCGTTTTGCCGGAGGCGCTGCCGCCGGTGATACCAACGATGAAAGGCTGTTGCATGGGTGCTGACTGCGGCCCGACCAGCAGGGCCAACCTTGCAAAAGTAAGGGTTTGGGAGATTAAAACGCTTGTCGGCCGCCCAATGAAGCCGGCTTTCGTTGCGGCGGGGCTTATTCCACAGAGTATTGCTCCCGTAGAAACGCGGCCAGCTGCGCCACGGCCCGCGCCCGGTGGCTGAGGGCGTTTTTTTCGTCCAGCGTCATTTCGGCGAAGGTGCGGCCCCGGTTTTCGGGCTCAAACACCGGGTCGTAGCCGAAGCCACCCTCGCCGCGCGGGGCCGTGGTGATGTGGCCCGGCACCTCGCCCGCAAACGTCCACTGATCGGCCGCGCCCGACACCAGGGCAATGACGGTGCGGAAACGGGCGGTGCGCTCGGCCGAGCCGTCCAGCTCCCGCAGCAGCTTCTGCAGGTTGTCGGCGGAGGAACGCTGCGGGCCGGCGTAGCGGGCTGAGTACACGCCCGGCGCGCCGCCCAAAGCCGTTACTTCCAGGCCGGTATCGTCGGCGAAGCACGACACGCCGTAGTTGTCCCACACGTAGCGGGCCTTCTGCAGGGCATTGCCCTCCAGCGTGTCCTGGGTTTCGGGCAGCTCCTCCGCGCAGCCGATATCGGCCAGGCTCAGCAGCTCGACGTGGGCGGGCAGCAGGGGCCGGATTTCGTCCAGCTTGTGGGCATTATTGGAAGCGAAGCAGAGGCGCATGGGGTGAGATGGTGATTGGTGAAATGGTGAGTGTCACGTTCGGAAGAAGCCAGGTCTGACTTGCCTTGCTCTGCGGGCAAAGGTAGGGGCGCAAAAAAACCGGCTGCTGCCGGTCTTAGCTTAACGTCCGCACATTCCGAGCCGATGGGCTATTAAATTCACCATTTCACTATATCTCTATTTCGCCACCTACCGAAACATCGACTTGATGCTGCCCCAGGAGCGTTGCACGGCGCTGGGCGTCTGGCTGAGCATGGTGGTGTACACCTGGTCGCCGGTGCTGGTCTTCACCTGCAGGCGGTAGGTGTAGGGGCCGGAGTTGGTACTGGCGGTGCTGGTCGTGCCGCGGTAGAGGTTGGCGTCGAGGTATTGGTAGCGGCGCTGCCCGGTGGGCACCACCACGCTGATGCGGTCGAAGCTAACGTCGGTGGCGCCTTTGCGGTAGAGCTCGAAGTTGGTCAGCCCGTTTTCGTTGAGCACCTCCCACTCTACGCGTACCGAAGCACCATCCAGCGTGGCCTGGAACACCGTTAGGGTAACGGCCCAGGCGGCGGAAGCGGCCAACAACAGCGTAAACAGAAGCGACAGAATAAATCTACGGGTCATGCGGCACGGGTAACAAAGGGTGGGATGGGGGCGAGGTCGGGCCGGACCGGGACCAAAAATAACTTTTTTGCCCAATTCAGCTAGGTAAAGTTTCTATTACGGCCGAAAAAAACGGGCTGGCTTTTCTTTTTAGCCTCAAGGTCTTACCTTTGCCCTCCCTTCCGCAAAACCGGCGGGGCCTAACAGGACATCACGCATCAGCGCCATGAAAAAGGACATCCACCCCGAGTACCGCGAGGTAGTGTTTCAGGACACCACGAGCGACTTCAAATTCATCACCCGCTCGACCATGACCTCGAGCGAGACCATCACGATGGAGGATGGCAAAACCTACCCCGTCATCAAGGTGGAAGTTAGCAGCCAGTCGCACCCCTTTTACACGGGTAAGAACGTACTGCTCGACACGGCTGGCCGCGTAGAGAAGTTCATGAACCGCTACAAGAAGAAGTAAGCTTCTTTGAGGTATTAGTTGCGGGTGGGCCGTTGTCGGTGACGATGGCCGCTTGCTCCGAAGCTCCCGCCGGCTCCGTGCCAGCGGGAGCTTTTGTTTTGGCGCGGGGTTTTATGCTGACCAGCAGACTCCGACCTTTGCACCCGGCGCCGCGCAGCTGCGCGGCGCCGTTGCCACTGACAACCGGCAACTGTCACCTGACAACTTCCCATGACTGTTCTGCTCTTCGACGACCCCGCCATCCGGCCCAATCTGCTCCCGTTTACCTTCACCCGGCCCGTGGCGGCGCTGCGCTGCGGCATTCTGACGCTGGCCGAGAAGTGGGAGCACCGCCTCGGCCAGGAAGTGCATTACCTCACCGAGCCCTACCTGCAGGCCAAGTTTCCGGCCGCGCCCGCCGAGGGGCCCGCGCTGGTTATCAACGGGGCCGTGTGCGCCGACGACCTGCTGGCCCGGCAGGTGCAGGCCCTGCAGCCCGGCGAGGCCCTGTTCGACGACGAGCTGCTGGTAGCGGCCCATTTGGCCGACGCGAGCAAGGTGGCCGAGCTAATTCAGGACGGCTTTAGCCGCACCAAGCAGGTGGCCGAGCCGGTGACGGTTATCAGCCAGCCCTGGCACTTGTTTCTGCGCAACGGGGCCGAAATCCGCCGCGACTTCGCCCTGCTGACTAAGGGCCGGGTGTCGCAGCCGGTGAACGACGCGCACACCATCGTGTACGCGCCGGAAAACATCTTTATCGAGGAGGGCGTCAAGATTCGGGCGGCCATTCTGAACGCGGAGGACGGGCCGATTTACCTCGGCAAGAACTCCCAGGTGCACGAAGGGGCCATCATCAAGGGGCCGCTGGCGCTTGGTGAAGGCTCGCACATCAACTCGGGCGCCAAGATGCGCGGCGACAACACCGTGGGCCCGCACTGCAAGGTGGGCGGCGAAGTGGGCAACTCGATTCTGCTCGGCTACTCCAACAAGGGCCACGACGGTTACCTGGGCAACTCGGTCATCGGGGAGTGGTGCAACCTCGGGGCCGACACCAACACCTCGAACCTAAAGAACAACTACGCCCCGGTGAAAATCTGGAGCCACGCCGCCGGCCGCTTCGTGAATACCGGGCAGCAGTTCTGCGGGCTGATGATGGGCGACCATAGCAAGTGCGGCATCAACACCATGTTCAACACCGGCACGGTGGTGGGCGTGGCGGCCAACATCTTCGGGGCCGGCTTCCCGCGCAACTTCATTCCTTCGTTCAGCTGGGGCGGCCCCGCGGGCTTCGAAACCTTCCGCCTGCCCAAAGTGGCCGAGGTGAATGAGCGCGTGATGGCCCGCCGCGGCCTGGCCTACGACGAAGTGGAGCGCGGCATCATGCAGCACGTGTTCGAGCTGACGACCAAGGACCGCGCGTGGGAGCGGACGGCCCCCGCCGCCGACAACGCCAGCATCGAGCTGTAGTCCCATGAGCGAACAACCATCCTTGCAGGGCCCCGACCGGGCGCTGACCATCTTTCTGGTGGCGGTGCTCTTTGGAGGCGCGTTTTTCGCGTTTTTTCAGTCCATCACGGCCGGCCTCGTGGCCGAAGCGGTGACGGCGGCGGGCGCGTGGGGGCTGCTGCGCTTCGTGCGCGGCGCCCAGGCGCAGCCGCCGGCGGTCCGGATTATGGGCGCCATCGGCATTGCCGTGCTGGTCATGGCGGTGCGCACGGGGCTGCTGTTTTTGTTGCGTTAGCGGTTGAGGGCCTATGCGTTTCGCTGATATTCCGGGGCTGAACGAGGTCAAGCAGGTGCTGCGCCAGTCGGTGCGGCGCCAGCACGTGGCGCACGCGCAGCTGTTTCGCGGGGCCGAGGGCTCGGGCGCGCTGGCGTTGGCGCTGGCCTACGCGGCCTTTCTGAACTGCGAAAACCGCCAGCCGGAGGACTCCTGCGGGCAGTGCCCGAACTGCCGCAAAATCGACCGGCTGGTGCACCCCGACCTGAACTTCATCTTGCCGGTGACGACCACCAAGGCCGTCAGCAAGGACGCGCTCAGCCACAAGTTCACGGCTGACTGGCGCACGTTCGTGCTGGCTGACGGTGGCCTGTACCAGGGCCTGAACGACTGGATGCAGCACATCGGGGCCGACAACAAGCAGGGCAGCATCTCGAAGGAGGAGGCCGTGCAGCTGCTCAAGCTGGTGTCGTTGAAAGCCTTCGAGGCGCCGTTCAAAATCGTCGTCATCTGGCTGCCCGAGCTGATGCACCCGGCCGCCGCCAACGCCGTGCTCAAGCTGCTGGAGGAGCCGCCGCCCGCTACCGTGTTCCTGCTGGTGAGCCAGCAGCCCGACAAGCTGCTGCCCACCATCCTGAGCCGGGTGCAGGTGGTGCCGGTGCCGCGCTTCCAGGAGCCGGACCTCACGCAGTACCTCGTGGATAACTACCAGGTGCCCGAGGCCAAGGCCCGGCAGCTGGCGCTGGTGAGCGAGGGCAACCTCGGCGCCGCCCTGGCCGCCCGCGACGCGCCCGACAACGACTACTTCACCTTCTTCCGGGAGTGGATGCAGGCCTGCTTCCGCGTCAGCCAGGGCAAGCTGGAGGACATGGTAGCCCAGGCCGACAAGTTCCAGAAGCTGGGCCGCGAAAACCAGAAGGAGCTGCTGCAGTACTCCCTGGGCCTGGTGCGCAAGGTGCTGCTCTTCGGCCTCGACAGCCAGCTGGTGCCCCACCTGCCGGCCGCCGAGCAAACGTTTATCAGCAAGTTCAGCCCCTTCGTGCACCGCTACAATGCCGAAGGCCTGGCGCAGGTACTCAACGAGGCGCACTTTCACGTGGAGCGCAACGCCAACCCGCGCATGACCTTCGTGGACGTCTCGCTGCAAGTGGCCGACCTGCTGCGCGTAGCGGTGAACTAGTGAGGTGGTGAACTGGTGAGTTGATGTTTGGGAGGCGCAGACTGCGCAGTTAGCGCAATCAGAACGGCACTCACCATTTCACCAGCTCACTGGTTCACCAACTCGCCACTCACCATTTCACTATCTCACCATTTCACCATATGACCCGTCCCATCCGCATCGGAACCCGCGGCAGCAAGCTGGCCTTGTGGCAGGCCCACCACGTGGCCGATACCCTGAACGCCGCCGGCCTCGCCACCGAAATCGTCATTATTACCACCAAGGGCGACGTGGTGCTGGACCGCTCCCTCGACAAGATCGGGGCCAAGGGCGTGTTTACGGAGGAGCTGGAGGAGAGCCTGCGCACCGGCCACATCGACATTGCCGTGCACAGCGCCAAGGACGTGCAAAGCACCATCCCCGACGATTTGGAGCTGCTGGCCTTTATGACGCGCGAGCAGGTCAACGACGTCATCATCAGCTTCGACCCGGGTTTCTCGCTCGATAAGCCCGACATCGTGCTGGGCACCAGCAGCACCCGCCGCCGGGCCCTCTTCAAGCGCCACTACCCGCACGCCATTACGGCCGAGGCCCGCGGCAACCTGCAGACGCGCCTGCGCAAGCTAGAGGAAGGCCAGTACGACGCGCTGGTGCTGGCCTTTGCCGGCGTGCACCGCATGGAGTACGACAAGCTCATCGTGCGTGTGCTGCCCGAAACGCAGTTTATCCCCGCCGCCGGGCAGGGCTCGGTGGCCATCGAGTGCGCCAAGAGCCTCGACATGCCCCGCAAGCTGGCCCTGCGCAACCTGCTCGACGACCCCGACACGCACACCTGCCTGCGGGCCGAGCGTGCCTTTCTGCGCACCATGGAAGGCGGCTGCAGCATCCCTAGCTTCGCCCTGGCCACCTTCACCGACGAGGGCGCCCTGCAGCTGCACGGCGGCCTCATCAGCCTCGACGGGCAGCAGTACGTGGAGGAAATCCAGCTCACCCACGACCCCGAAGCCGCCGAGCAGCTGGGCGTGGCCGTAGCTGAAGCCGTGCTCAGCCGCGGCGGCGTGCAGATTCTGCGCGACATCCGGGAGCATCGCGAGTCGGAGTCAGCGACGTTTTAATTTTTAGATCTATCAGTATGAAGCAGCATTTCGTTATGAAATGCTGCTTCTATGTTTCAATACATTGTGCTTTTCCTGATACCATGCAAACAGGTCTTACACGCTGGACAACTATCATGATGATGCTAAACCTTGGTGCCTGCTATCCGGACAAGCCAAGTAAAAATCTGGAAAGGCCAGCAGCAGGTCAGATTAAGCCAGAGGTAACCCCGGATAGCTCGAAGTATTATTTGGTAACTCAGGATATGTTATCGGCTCAGCCGCTTGCCTATGCCCGCGCCCGGAGGAGGCTGAAAGAACGTCTTGCCGAGCCCAAAAAAGAAAGGATACTTATCCAGCCGGTTATCCGAAATGCAGAAACCGCAGTTGCAATTGCCGAAGCACTAGCCTTTGATGCATTCGGTGGGCCAAGTGAAATAGTACCAGAGCGGCCTTATTCGGTTATGCTGTTGGATGGGTATTGGATTGTCAACGGCACATTGCCTGAGAGCTATATTGGTGGAACGTTTGAAGTGACGCTAGATGCCAAAGATGGGCGCGTGGTATGTCTATGGCACGGCGAATAAGTAACTTAGCAATGCCCAACAACATATCTATAAACGGTGAAAGACTATGGCTGGCCTTTGGTCAAGCCTATTGGCTTATCGACGCGCTGTACCTGACAGAGATTGTAGCAGAAGCACACAAACTGGATGCGCAGGATTTAGTCGCGTCTGCCCAGCATGTGTTTGAGTGGAACCCTACGCCCTTCGCCCGGTTTGAGCTACCCGCAGCAAGTGGCCTGTACTAGCTGGAAGTAACCGATATAATCCTAGGCAACGACGCTGGTTCAGCGTACGCGGAACGTCCGCAGCACCATTTCGGCACCGATTCGGCCGTGTTGGTGGTAGTGGCCGAGAAAAACATTCCCACGTTGATCGAGCGGCAGTTTTCGTAAGACGCGCTGATCGAGTGCCAGCCAGATGAACGGCCCTACCACGACGTATTCAGCGCCCGGTACTGGCAGCAGGTGACGGCTGGCTTGGTACCCGTTACCGTTGGGTTGATTTATAGCCCGGGGCTGGACTCCGGGTTTGATTTTGTCGGCAGCGGCTTTTATCAGCTAAAGGTCTGATCGGCGGGTGCTCGTTTGCTAGTCACCGCGTACAGCACCAACGCCATGACGGCCCCGCTGGTGTCGGCCAGCATGTCCTTCTGCGCGTCCCAGATGTCGCCCTGGCTGCCGAGGAAAGCCGCGCCCGACTCGCCGCCGGCCGTGGCCGCGTACAGCCACTCGATGATTTCGTAGCTCATGGCCACCGTGCCGATGACGCACAAGGGCAGCAGGTAGGAGAGGAAGCGGCTGCGGATCAGCCCGCGCGCGTCGGTGTATTCGATGAGGGCGTAGGCGTAGAAACCCACCGTGACGTGCGCCACCCGGTCGTACATGTTGCGCTTGAAGCCGAACAGGTCGTTGAACCAGTCGAAGGGCACCCGCTCGAAGGTGTAGTAGCCGCCGATGGTGTGCATATAGAGCAGCACGCTCATCAGCAGGTAGGCCGTGTTGGAAAACTGCACGCCGCGCAGGTATAGCACCGTCAGCGCCCCGGCAATGAGCACGATGGGCAGGTTTTCGACCACCCAGGTGGCGCGGCTGTAGGGGTGAATGGCCAGGGCCAGGAACAGCACCACGTAGCCGGCCAGCAGCAGCTTGGGAAACCAGGAGGGGTTGCGCAGGGGAGTAGGGGTAGACGTCATAGGGGGCGGCAAAGGAGAGTTGGAGCCGCTTACGCAGAAAGCTGGACCATTGGTGGCCCTGATTTTTACGGATAAAGACGATTCAGCGGCACGGCGCAGGCACCCCGGGCATCGGGTAGCCTGATTCAGGCGGCCGAAAAGCTGGCGTAGCGCTGTCCAAACCTGTTACTTGTGACCTGTTACCCGTCACCCTCCTTATGCGCCCCAACCCGCTGCCGCCCGCGCCCGAACTGCGCACCGCCCGCCTCACCCTGCGCCCCTGGCACCCCGACGAAGCCCCTGCCGTGCTGCAGCTTATCGAGCAGGACCGCGCCCGCCTCACCCGCGACTTTCCCAAAACCACCCGGGCGGTGCAGGACGAGGCCAGCGCCCGGGTGTTCATCGAAATCTGGGACGCCGACTGGCTGATCGGCAAGGGCATTCAGTTTGGCATCTGGCCGCAGGGGGCCGAGGCGCCGGTGGGCTTCGTGAGCGTGCGCAACATCGAGTGGGAAGTGCCCAAGGCCGAGCTGGCCTACCTGCTCAGCCGCGCCGCCGAGGGCCAGGGCCTGATGCACGAGGCCGCCACGGCCGTCATCGATTGGGCGTTTCGGACGCTGGGCCTGGAGCGGGTGTACTGCCACGCCGACCCCGAAAACCAACGCAGCGCGGCCCTGGCCCAGCGCTGCGGCCTGCGCCGCGAGGGGTTGCTGCGCAACAACTTTCGCGGCGGCGACGGACTGCTGCACGACAGCTACAGCTTCGGCCTGACCAGGGCCGACTGGCTGGCGGGTTCCACCGAATCGGCTTAGCTTCGCCGCCGTAACTTGCGTATCGGCCTTTTTCTCCCCCGATACCCCATTCGGCCCATGATTCGCTCATTTCGCTTTTCCGGTCTGCTGGCGGCCGCGCTGTGGCTCGGCGCGGCCGCCGCATCCGCCCAAGAGGCCAAGACCAAAAAAACCAAGCCCAGCAAAAAGGACGAAGTAGTGACCCTGCACGTCACGCAGGGCAGCACCACGCTCGGCGACATCCGGCTAGTGACCTACGAGCAAACCCCGCTGCACCGCGCAAACTTTCTGCAGAAAGCCAAGAGCGGCTTTTACAACGGCACCACCTTTCACCGCGTCATTCCCGGCTTCATGGTGCAGGGCGGCGACGCCAACTCCAAGGACAGTGACCCCAGCAACGACGGCATGGGCCAGCCCGGCGACCCAACCATTCCGGCGGAACTGCGCCCCGAGCTGACGCACAAAGCCGGCGCCGTGGCCGCCGCCCGCATGGGCGGGCCTCCCGGCACGCCCAGCAGCTCCTCGCAGTTTTACATCGTGCAGAACCCCAACGGCACGCCCCACCTCAACGGCGGCTACACGGTGTTCGGCCAGGTGATTCAGGGGCAGGACGTGGTGGATAAAATAGCCAAGGCCCCGCGCAACGAGATGGACCGCCCGAACGAAGCCATCAAGATGGACGTGAAGGTGCAGAAGCTCAGCAAGAAGAAAATTGCCAAGCTCTACGGCTATCAGTATTAGGTGAGGTGGTGAGGGGTGAACTGGTGAGTGTCGTTTTGACGGCTCAACATGCGCGGAGCCGCGCCGCCAGCACATCAAACTCACCATTTCACCACCTCACCAGTTCACCACCCTATGCGCCTGCTCATTACCGGGGCCAACGGCCTGCTCGGCCAGAAGCTGCTCGACCGTCTGCACCAGGAGCCCGGCGTGGCGCTGATTGCCACCGGCCGCGGCCCGTTTCGGCTGGCGGAGGCCTATCCCGCCGTGCCCTACGTGCCGCTCGATGTGAGCGACGCCGCCCAGGTGGCCGCGGTGCTGCGCGAGCAGCAACCCACGCACGTCATCCACACCGCCGCCATGACGCAGGTGGACGACTGCGAGGTGCACCCCGACGCCTGCTGGCTGCACAACGTGACGGCCGTGGACATTCTGGCCCGCGCCTGCGCCGCCCAGAGTGTGCACCTGACGCACCTGAGCACCGACTTCATCTTCGACGGCTCGGACGGGCCGCTGGCCGAGGACGCCCGGCCCAACCCCATCAGCCACTACGGCCGCAGCAAGCTGGCTGCCGAGCAGGCCGTGCAGGCCACGCCCGGCCTGCGCTGGGCCATTGCCCGCACGGTGCTGGTGTACGGGGTGCTGCGCGGCGGCGGGCGCCCGAACATCGTGCTGTGGGTGCGCGACTCGCTGCGGGCCGGCAAGCCCATCAACGTGGTGTCGGACCAGTGGCGCACGCCCACGCTGGCCGAGGATTTGGCCGAGGGCTGCTGGCTGATAGCCCGGCAAAGCGCCCGGGGCATTTACCATCTTTCCGGCCGCGAGCTGCTGACGCCCTACGATATGGCCCGGCAGGTAGCCGCGCACTTCGGCCTCGATGCCGGGCTGATTACCCGGGTCGACGCCAGCACCTTCACCCAGCCGGCCCGCCGCCCGCCCCGCACCGGCTTCATCATCGACAAAGCTGAGCGGGAGCTGGGCTTCCGGCCGCACTCCTTCGAGGAGGGAATTGCAGTAGTGGCCGCGCAGGCGTAGGTCGGCTGTTCGGGAGTTAGCGGTGGTCTAATACATGGTGCATCGTCGATTATGCTCGTCAATGACGAGTTGAATGCGGACGTGGTGCATGGCCA